>CAWGSZ010000001.1:0-623144 GCA_963825295.1 Vicinamibacterales bacterium
CTCGTCTGCGATGAACTGCGCCATGCGCTGCTCCAGCACCGGCAGCGGCACCGAGCCGAGCGCCAGGATGGCGTCGTGGAAATGCCGTTGGTCGAACTTGGGGCCCAGCTTCTCCTCCGCCTCGCGACGATGCCGGCGGATCTGCAGCTCGCCAAGCTTGTAGGCGAGCGCCTGCCCGGGCCACGCGATGTAGCGCTCGACCTCGGTCGTGATCTCGTGCTCGGACAGCGCCGCGCTGGTGCGCAGGTAATCCATCGCCTGCTCGCGGCGTCCAGCCGAACTGGTGGAGGCCGGTGTCGATGACCAGCCGGCACGCGCGCCACATCTCGTAGGTCAGCCGGCCGAAGTCCTCGTAGGGCGTTTCGTAGATCCCCATGACCGTGCCGAGCCACTCGGTGTAGAGTCCCCAGCCTTCGCCGAAGCCCGAGAACGACGTGCCGCGGCGGAACGGCGGACGCTCGGGCCCTCGAGCGCGAGCGCCGCCTGGAAGCTGTGGCCCGGCGTGCACTCGTGCAGCGTCAACGCCGCGAGCGTGTAGAGCGGGCGCGCGGGCAGGTTGTAGGTGTTCATCAGGCAGGCTTCCAGCCCGCCGCGTCCGCCCGTGTAGATGGGCGCGAGCGCCTCGGGAACCGGACGGATGCCGTGCCTTCGTCGCGGCAGGAAGCCGATGGTCTCGGCCAGTTTCCAGTCGGCCTTCTTGGACACGTACGCCGAGTACGACAAGCAGCTCGCGCGGCGTCCTGGCGTAGAACTGCGGATCGGTGCGCAGGAACTGGAAGAACTCCGCCATCGTGCCCGTTGAAGTTCGCGCGCTGCTTGGTGGCCTCCATCTCGGCCTCGATGCGTGCGACCTCCTTCAGACCGATCTCGTGGATCTGCTTTGCCGTCAGGGCAGCGTCGTGAACTTCTCGATCGCGGCCTGGTAGTAGGCGTCGCCGTCGGGCAGCGCGGTCGCCGCAACCGTCATGCGAGCCTTAGGCAGGTACTCGGTGCGCATGAACGTCAGCAGCCGCTCGTAGGCCGGCGCGACGACTTCACTCATCACCGTTGCCGCTTCGCCGCGCATCGCCGACTGATCCGCCGTGGAGACGGTCGAGGGCATCTGAGTGAACGGCGCGTACAGCGGATTGGTCGTGTCGCCCTTCACGTACGGCTCGATCGTCTTGTCACGCCCGACGACCGACACGCGCGGCACGGTAAAGCCGCGCGCCAGGCCGGCCCGCATGTTGGCGACCTGCTGGTCGAAGTAGCGCGGCACGTCGCGGAGGCGCGCCAGATAGGTGCGATACGCGACCGCGGTGGCGAAACCCTGTCGCGGCGTGAACTAGGTCCAGAAAAAGGTGTCGCTGTTGAACGGCGCTTCGTAGGTACGGAACCTCACGTCGTTGGCGAGCGCGCGGATGGAAGCGCGGAAGACCTCCGCATTCACCTTCTCCTCAGGCGAGAGTTCGCCAAACGGGATGCTGTCCAGCGTCGCGAGCGTTCGCGTCCAGTAGGCCAGCCGCGTCTGTTGCGACGCGGCATCGACCCTCGGGAAGTGATCGCTCGCACCTGCCTCGCCAGGCTGATCGCTACTCCGCGCCATCTCCTGCTGCCGCCAGTTCCACTCTTCCGTGTAAAGGGCACGGAGCCGGGCATCGGCAGAGCCGGTGTCGCGCTGCGTTTGCGCCGAGGCAGGCACGAGCACGAGGGCGGCGGAGAAGAGAGAAATCAGCGCGCTCGGAGCCAGGCATTTGCACATGAGGAAGCCTTTCGTGGACGCGTCGATCGTGGGGTTGCGACAGTCTAGCGCTGGCCAGTGGCAGGCTCAATCAAGAACACGGGAGGCGGACGTTCCCTTTCACATTCCCATTTGGCTGCTCCGGCGAGCGCACGGGAACGCTGAATGTTTTTGTGTTCACGGGAGATCCGGCCGGCCGCAAGAGGAGCAGCTCGTTCTCAGTCGCTATTCGTTAATTCGGCCGCAGGCGTCTCGCTCAGCGATGCGACACCGTCAGTTGATGTTGGTCTGACCGGCATTCAATGACTGGAACTGTGCAGTGCGGAGGAAAACCTGACGCGATTGGATCCGTCGATCTAGCGCAATATGCCATGGCGCCGTCAAAAGATGTCGTGAGTGAGGTCGCGATTCCCGACAGCGGTGCCTTCGCGTTTCCGACAAGAGAGAAATACTCGGTCGCGCTCAGCCGCTCGTAGATCGGCAGATCGTCCAGCCATCGAGTGAACGCCTCGACGCTGTATACGGAGAACTCGATAATGACGCCGCGATTTCTTCCCGATATCGTGCGCAAGTCCGGAAAGAAATCTCCTCCTCCCAACGCGGTGCTGAATGCGCCAGCCGGCGTTTCCCAGATGTTGAGCATAGACGAATAGGTCCGACTCCGGACGGCTGCGGGGAGCGCTGTACATGCAGCGGCCGCCGTGAATGTGAACGAATACTCGCCGGGCGGCAAAACCGACGGTTCAGCAGAAATTGTAATAAGGAGGGGCCGATCCCTATCGGCCGACGCGAGAATGGGAAGGTAGCCTGCCTTTGTCAGACGCAGCGTCGTTGGTTCGGCTACAGAAGGCGGATCGACAAATTGAAACCGCCCTTGCGCGTTGCTCATCGTGAATCGGCCTGAGAACGGGCCGCCGAAAATCTCGATTCGGACATCACCGACTGGTTGCTGAGAGGCATCGCGGATCACTCCCGCGAGATTGATCGTTTCGATGGGGGATGAAGTCGGGCTGGTGCAGGCGGAAATCCAGATCGCCACCGAGAGAATGACCCGCAAATCGAGCGGACGCCCTCGCACGTCGACCCGTGGCGTCATGACTTACATGATATTAATCGTTTTCCGGATCCGCCCGCCCCACCTTCGCCTTGAATCATGGGCGAAGGTTGGTGCGTACGGTCGTGCCCTAGGACGCCGCCGAATCAAACCTCACGATTACCGCGGTGATATTGTCGCGGCCGCCTGCGTCGTTCGCCTGAGCCACCAGCCTCTTGCAGGCAGCTGCTGGATCCGATTCCGCGCGAAGAACCGTCGCGATCGCCTCGTTGGTCACCATCTCGGTCAACCCGTCGGAACACAGCAGCAGGCGATCGCCGGCATGCACGTCGAGTGCGTGCGCTTCCACATGGACGCCGGCTTCGGTGCCGCCCACCACGTTTGTAATCACATGGCGGAGCGGGTGCTGGGCGACCTGCTCGGGCTGGAGCTCGCCCCGGCGGACCAGATCCGCCGTGACCGTGTGGTCATGCGTGATCTGGCGCAACTCGTCGCCTTCGAAAATGTACGCGCGACTATCGCCGACGTGGACGACACATACCCGGCCGTCGAGATGAAACGCCAGAGTCAATGTCGTGCCCATGCCGCTCAGCTCCGCATGCTCCAACGATTCCTCGACGATCCGATGGTCGGCCTCGTGGAGCGCTGTCTGAAACTGTTTGAGGGCCGTCTGGGCTTCGGGTTTGTCCGAATGGAAGAACCACTTGAAGGTGTTGAGCGTGAATTGCTCGATCGCCACGACGGCCATGGCGCTGGCCTGTTCGCCGGCACGGTGGCCTCCCATACCATCGGCGACGAGAAACAAATGACCGCGATCGTTTCCGAACTGCGCCTTTGGCTCCGGCAGGCTCGTCTGCCAGATGCGCATGGTCTTGGTGAGCTCGGCGATCAGAAACTGATCCTCGTTCGACGGTCGCACCCGGCCGGTGTCGCTGATGCCGAAGGCCTTCACAACCAGCGAGGAACGTCCCATCTGCGTATCAGGCTCGTTCATAGACGTTTCACGGAATCGACCTGACCGAGGTCGCCAGCGCGCAGCCTCCATTCATGAGTGTCAACACGGTATCGACGTTCTCATCCTGTGACCGTCCAAAACAGCACACCGCTGTCTGATCAGCGTGCTTTCCGCGGACACCGCGTATCAGTTGCCGTCCGCCGCCGCAGGCTGCAGCGCATGTTAAGCATCGGCCGCCTCCACCACGGGAAAGGCCGCCAGGATAACCTGCAGGGACCTACGGATCTGCGTCAGGTACGTCTGGTCAATATCGAAGCTGAAGTGGAGGCGATTATCACTTCCAGGGGCATCGCACGCTTCGCCTTGGACGCGAACATGGCCTTTTCGGTCGCCCGCGAGGGAGAACGCAATCTGCCTTTCCATGGTGGAAAAGCTGGCGGCACCATCAAGTGTCCTGCTCAGGCCTTCGACTTCCTCCAGGAATGCTCGAAATTCCTCTGATCTCAGGTCGGCAGGGAAGGTGCCCCGAAAACCGCCGGTGACAATCTCAACTTCACATGCGACCCAGTTCCCATCCCAGTAGTCGAAGAGACCTGGGTGATTGCGCGAAAGCGCCCGAACGACGACATGCTGTCCATTCTCGTCGCCGATCATGAGTTCGGTGCTGGCTGTCATCGTGTCTCCGAATGCCGCCATTTCAGGTTGGCAAGTCGAAAGATCTTCTCCTGAACTTCTGATCTCTTGTGTTTCTTGGGCCAGCGACTGAACGGGCCGCGAGGAATCGAATGGTGCGGAAGCGGGGATTTGAACCCCGATGGGATTGCTCCCACTAGCTCCTGAGGCTAGCGCGTCTGCCAGTTCCGCCACTTCCGCAGTGGTGAATCGCCGGGCAGGAAAACGACATTATACCCGGTCAGCGAACCTGGCCTTCCAGAAGTCCGTTCAGGTGATGCAGCAGCGCGGGGAACTGCTGCGGCTTGTAGAACAGCCCCCCGCGGTTGACGCGCACGAGCTCTTCCTCCAGCGGCGAGAGCGGCCGGCCGGTGAAAATCAGCACGGGCAGCTCCGCGTATTCGCGTGTCCCTCGCACGAACCTCAAGAGACTGAGCCCTGACCGGTGAAGTCCCGTCTCGTCGGGAAGCCCCACATCGAGGACAATGGCGTGGACCTGTTCGGTCGCGAGCACCTTGAGCGCAGCGCTGACGCTGTCTGCCTGAAGCGGGACGTACCCCATGAGCGTCAACGACGCACACATCGTGGTCCGAAGCATGACCTCGTCTTCCACGACGAGGACGGCGGGGCGAGATGTCATAGCCTCAGCGCGCGCGCTACTTGCAGCAGCACGTATCGGTGCCGCAGCAATCGGCTTTGCAGCAACAGTCAGCGGCGCAGTTCGGACACGAACAGCCGTCTTTGCAGCAGTCGCAGCACGACTGAGCCCTGGCGCGCGACGTCTTACCGAACATCGACAGCACCGCGCGGACCAAGGATGGAAATTTCATGACGAGAGCGTAAAGGTTGCGGTAACTTGAGAGTCAAGCTCTTGACCTTGAAGTGGACTTGAACGTTTCTAATCAGGCCATGCTCATTGGAGACATCGCCAGGCTGTCGAACCTCAGCCCGGCGACCATTCGCTACTACGAAGAAATCGGCTTGCTCACCGCGCCGCTGCGGTCGGAGGCGGGATATCGCCGCTACTCCAGCGCGACCGTCGACGAGCTCATGTTCATCCGAAAGGGCCAGGGGCTGGGGTTTTCGCTCGAGGAGATCGGCGAAATCCTGAAGATCAGCCGCGCCGGCGAAGCGCCATGTTCACAGGTGATGGAGCTGGCCGAGCGTAATCTCGCCGCGACCGACCTCCGCATCAGGCGATTGCAGGCGTTGCGCGAGCGGCTGACCGATCAGATTGCGAAGTGGAAAGGAAGGCCCGTGGCCGGCTGCTTCGAGGGCGGTGGTGCGTTGTGCGAGATCATCAACTCGGCCGGACTCCCGGCGGAACCGCCGCGTGACTGACTGACGCGGCCCAGCCAACACCCCATGGCCGCGCTCCTCTGGTGCCTTCTCGGCCTGTTCGCGCTCAGGGTTCTCGGCCAGCTGCTCGTGGCCGCAGGCGCGGCGCCGTTCCTCCCTCCGATGGACGACTGGCAGTCCGGCCTGTTGCCCTATCCGCTGCTCGTCGCCTCGCAGGTGCTCATCCTCGGCCTCTTCGGAACCGTGTGCGTGCAGTTCACGCGCGGCCGCGGCTATTTCGTGCGGTATCACACGTGGCTGGCCACACCGCTCTGGATCGTCGGGTGGATGTACGCCGCCGGCATGGTCGCGCGGTACGCCCTGCTGCGGAGGGATGCGATTCCGGTGGTGTTTCACCTCGTGCTCGCGGGCTTCCTGCTCGCCCTTGCCCACCATCATCGCCGCATCGCAGCCCCGCGCTGACCCCACCGGCGATTACAAAGTCAGACAAGCCTGGTGAGCCAGATACCAGAAAGGGAAGAAGTTCCTCATTTAGCAGACAAGTAGTTCTCTGTTCGGCACACATGCCCCCCGGCCCCAGACTCTTCAGCCTTTCATCTGAAACTCGCCCTTTGGTGTGACTTGTGCATAGGGGCGGGTAGGAGAAACTACTGTGGATGGTCCAGACTCACGGCGTGGAAAGCTTCCGGAAATCCGTGCGGAAGAGGACACGATCACTTTTCTCATCACGGTAGGTCTGCCGACTGGCGTGCCGGGACGCTTGTTCCTGCGCTGCGACCGTGACGGAGAAATCTACGCCTCGATCGCACCGGTACCTCCGAAGAATCGGCGCTAGCCGACGCGCGGCCTGTTTGCGCGAGACGCGTAAACAGGCCGCGCGCCGAGCCAGCGTCGCTCGCCTCGACGCCCCTTCTTCGCCTCGCGGACGCCTTCCGCGAACTGCACGAACCAACAATCCGAATTGACGAACTCCAAAAAACAGTAGCGATCCGTGTAATCTGGTCGGACAAAAGGAGTCCGTCATGGCCAAGGGCCGCCTGTTCAAGTTCTTCATCACCTTCGTCATCCTGTTCGGCGTCGTGACCATGGCGGCGATCGTCGGCGCCTGGATCATGGTGCGCCGTGGTCCCAGCGTGCCCGACCACTCGACGCTCATCCTCAGGATTGGCGGCGAGCTCGCCGAGTCGCCGCCCAACGACGTGTTCGGCCAGTTGACGGGAGGCGCACGCGTCGAAACCGTACGCAGCTACGTCGATGCGCTGCGCCGCGCCAAAGACGATGCGCGCATCGAGTCGGTGCTCATCATGCCGACGCCCTTCGCGTCCCCCTTCTGGGGCAAGGTACAGGAGATTCGCGACGCGGTCGTCGACTTCAAGAAGTCGGGCAAGCGCATCTCCGCCTACCTCGAGTACGCAGGCGAGCGGGAGTACTACCTGGCATCGGCGGCCGACCGGATCTACCTGATGCCGACGAGCGGCCTCGACGTGGCGGGCGTCGCGACCTACGAGGTCTTTCTCAAGGGTACCCTCGACAAGATCGGCGCGCAGGCCGACTTCGAAAAGATCGGCGACTACAAGACGGCGCCCAATCAGCTGACGCAGACCACCTTCACGCCCGCGCACCGCGAGATGACCGAGTCGCTGACGCGCGACATGTACGACCAGCTCGTGCGCGGCATCGCCGAGACCCGCAAGAAGAGCGTGGAGGAGGTCCGCGCGCTCATCGATCAGGGGCCGTTCCTGGCCGAGCATGCGCTAAAAGCCGGCCTGGTCGATACGTTGGCATACGAGGATCAGCTCGACGACCACGGCGCGGTCAGCAAGGGCGGCACGGTCGAAGGCGAGCGCTACGGCCGCGCCCGGGCCGCATCGCCGCCGTACGGCGCGCCCCGCGTGGCTGTGGTGTACGTCACGGGCGTCATCAACTCCGGCGACGGCGGATACGATCCGCTCAATGGCGAGGTGACGGGATCGATGCGCCTCGTCAAGGCGATCCGGGCGGCACGCGCCGACGATCTGGTGCGCGCGATCGTGGTGCGCATTGACAGTCCAGGAGGATCGAGCATCGCGTCGGACGTCATCTGGCGCGAGCTGACGGTGACGAAGAACGAAAAGCCCGAGCGCCCGGTCGTGGCATCGATGTCCGACCTGGCGGCGTCGGGGGGCTACTACGTCGCCATGGCCGCGCCGAGCATCGTCGCGCAGCCCGCCACGCTCACCGGGTCGATCGGCATATACGGCGGGAAGTTCGTGACCGGCGGTACCTACGAAAAGCTCGGCGCGCACATCGAAGGGGTCACGATCGGGCGCAATGCCGGCCTGGAATCGCCGCAGCGGCCGTTCAACGAGAGCGAGCGCCAGAAGCTGCGCGAGCAGATCGGCAGCTTCTACAAGGGCTTCGTCGAGAAGGTGGCGGCGGCGAGAAAGCTGCCGGTCGCGCGCGTCGATCAGCTCGCGCAGGGGCGCGTCTGGACGGGCGCGCAGGCACAGCAGCACGGGCTGGTCGATGCGCTGGGCGGGCTCGATCGCGCGATCGCGATGGCGAAAGACCGTGCGGGCATTCCGGCGGATACCCAGGTCGAGGTCGTCACGTATCCACCCCGGAGAACGCTCGCCGAGATGCTGATCGAAGAGCTGACCGGCGAGGGCAGCGACCGCCAGCTCGAGGCGATGGTGTCTCTGGTTGGAGGGATGCGCACGGCCGAACGCCGCGCGCTGGGATTGCTGACCGCGCCCGCGAGGTTGTTCAACCCCGGCGAGCCGCTGGCCCTGATGCCTCTTGGGTACTTACGCTGAATCTAGAATCTAGAAACTAGAATCTAGAATCTTCCTGAAGATCTTACGAAGATTTTAGTTTCTAGATTTTAGTTTCTAGTTTCAGACCTACCCGATGGCGCGCTTGAGCGCCTCGGGATCGACGTCGATCTTCATCTTCGCGCGCGCCTTTTCCATGTAGGCCTGATAGAACCGCGCGCGGCGCTCGCTGAGCATCTCGATGCGGAACTTGTCCTTCGCCATCGCGTAATCCGCCGCGCTCACGTCCTGACGCGACGCCACCTTGACGATGGCCGCGCCCTGCGGCGTCTGGATCGCCCCGCTGACCGTCCCCGCCGGCGACGAAAACGCCACCGCCTCGATTTCGGGGCTGCGGCCGATGTTCGGGATGACCCCCTCGCGCGCGATGGGATTGGTCGTCACCGCCTCGAGGCCGGCCGCCTTGGCGGCGGCCTGGAAGTTCGCCGCGGTCTTCAGCTGTGCTGCGAGCGCCTCGGCGCGCTGCCGCGCGAGCGTCATCGCGCGATCCTGAATCACGTCGTCACGCACGCGGCTCCGAACCTCGTCGAGCTTCGGCAGGTACGAATCCTGTTTGGCCGACACGTAGAAGAGCACAACGCCGGTCGGACCGGGAATCGGCGTGCTGACGGTGTTGTCGGCCTGATCGAACGCGGCCATCGCCACCTGCGACTGCGGACCGAGGCCTTCGATCATGCCGCCCCGCGAGAAGAAACCGGATTCCTCGACCCTCAGGCCCCGCGACGCGGCGGCCTTGTCGAGATCCTGCGGCGTCTTGGCTGCGGCAGCCAGCGCATCGGCGTTCTGCTGCGCCTGCGACTCGGCTTGCGCGCGCGCCAGCGCCGATTCGATTTCCTTGTAGACGTCCGGATCGGTCACCGCCCGCACGATGGCCGGCTTGCGATCGGTCACCTTGATGATGTGATAGCCGAATTCCGTCTTCACCAGGTCGCTGATTTCTCCAGGTGCGAGGGCGAACGCGGCGGTCTCGAATGCCGCCACCATGCGGCCGCGCGAGAAGTAGTCGAGGTCGCCGCCCTGCGGGGCGTTGCTTTCATCCTGCGAATACTTCTTCGCAAGGCCGGCAAAATCGGCGCCCGATTTCGCCTGCTTCAGTATCTGCTCGGCTTCGGTACGGACGGCCGCATCGTCTTTGCCTTCGGTCGTCAGCAGGATGTGGCTCGCGCGAATCTGCTCGGGCGTCGTGTACTTGCCGAGCTGCGCGTTGTAGTTGCGCTCGACGTCTTCCTTCGACACCTTGACCGTGAGCGCCAGCTCGGCGGGATTCACACGCACGAACTTGACCTTGCGCTGGTCGGGAATGCGATAGCTTTCCTTGTTCTTGTCGAAGTGCGCGGAAATCTCCGCGTCGGTCGGATTGGCCTGGGTCTTGAAGTTGTCGGCGAGCACCGACACGACATCCAGCGTCACCTTCTCGTTGCGGCGTTTGTACTCGCTCTCGAGATCGGTATCCGACACCGACATCCATTCGGTGAGACCAGCCCGGAACTTGTCGAGAATCAGACCCTCGCGCACCGACGCCTCGAAGACCGACGGGGTAATCGGCGGGTTCTGCTGCGCGAGCAGCTGGCTATAGCGTTGTTCACCAATGAACTGCCCGTTTTCCTGCAGCCCGGGAATCGCCATGATCTGCACCCGGACCTCGGCGTCGCTCACCGTGATGCCCGCCCGCTCGGCTTCGGTCAGTTCCGCCTTCTCCTGAATCATCTGCTGCAGCACCTGCTGGGGCACTCCCATCTGCTGCAGGATCTCGTCGGTCACCTTGCCACCGTACCGACGCCCGGTACGCCTGTATCTGGGCCCTGTAGCGGCGCTGGAAGTCGCTCACGGAAATCGTCTCGGCATCGATCGTGGCCAGCCGATTGCCGGCCGGCGTCATGCCTTGATTGAGGCCTGTGTACTCCGCCGGGATGTAGAGCCAGACAAAGGTGAGGACGACCAGCGCTAGGCTCCACTTGAGCCAACCCTTATGGCGCCGCATCCGATCAAGCATCGTCATTACAGGTCAAACCCCCTCAGAAAAATCCTTCAATGGCCGATAAGACAAAGAGTTGAGGCGGATAATCGTAGCATCGACTCTGTAATGACGAGCAATTCCGTGTTTTGGTTGGGCGACCTACCCCTCGCGCGCGGCTGTGTCCGCGGTGAGACCGATGGAAGCCCTATGGTAATATTTACGTAATATAGAAGGACTTAGCGGGAGTTTGCCTTCTCACGAAGATGCCGGGCGCACCGCGTACCAATCCAGCCGTCCACCGCGGCGCTCAGGCAGATCTGGCGGCCCGTCTCCAGCTCGGAGCGAGCGCTCTGCAGGACCGGCTGAACCGCCGGGACACGCTCATTGAGCTGATCCGATCGGTCAATGCGACGCTCGACCCGCGGAGGGTCGCCGAGGCGCTGTTGGGCCAGGTGCAGACGTGGTTCCCCGCCTCGTGTTTCGCTGTCGCGGTGCAGGACGGCTCGCGGCACGCGTCACTTATCGCTGAGCGCGGGCCGTCGGAACCGTACACTGACGGTCTCGAGCGGGTCGCGCGGTGGATCACCGAGCACAACGAAGAATTCATGACCGCGAACCTGGCGACCGACGAGCGCGTACCGGAAGGGCCGGCGGCGGCCGTCATCGGGTTTCCGCTCCGCTGCCGCGCGCGAACGATCGGTGCGCTCGTGGCGCTCGATACGGCACCGTCGAGGGACATCCCGCGGCTCGATCCCGAGGTCATGACGACGCTGCGGACGATGCTCGAGATCCCGGCGCTGGCGCTCGACACGATGCTGCACGTGCGCCGGGTCGAGGAACTGTCGGTTACCGACGATCTCACGAGTTTGTACAACTCGCGGTACTTGAACCAGGTCCTGCGGCGTGAATCGAAGCGTGCCTCGCGCAGCGGCCGCCCGCTTTCGCTGTTGTTTCTCGATCTCGACGGGTTCAAGTCGGTGAACGACCGGCACGGGCACCTGTGTGGAAGCCGCGCGCTGGTCGAAGCCGCGAGCGTCATCCGCGGGTGCGCGCGCGAAACGGACGTGCCCGCCCGATTCGGCGGCGACGAGTTCGCCCTGGTGCTGCCCGACACCGGCAGCGAGGGCGCCGTGGCCGTCGCCGAGCGCGTCCGCGAGCGCATTGCCGCGCACGCGTTCCTGAAGGCGAGCGACGGCCTGGACATCCGGCTGACGGCGTCGGTCGGGGTGGCGACGCTGCCCGACGTGGCGGCGTCGGCTGAGGAATTGATCAAAGCGGCCGATACCGCGATGTACCGGGTGAAGGACCGCGGCAAGAACGGCGTGGTGCTGGCCACCGAACCGGTTTAACGATTGATCTGAGATCTAGAGATCTAGGGATCTGGTGATCTTGAGTTCACAAGTTCAGCAGTTCACTAGTTCACAAGCTTTAGCGTAAGGAGCCTATGAGCCTTCGTTCGGTCTTTTCTCTCTTCTCGAGCGATCTCGCGATCGATCTCGGCACCGCCAATACGTGCGTGTACGCGCGCGGCAAGGGCATCGTGGTGAACGAGCCGTCGATTGTCGCCATCAACAAGCTGAACGGTCGCGTCGAAGCGGTCGGCCGCGATGCCAAGGAGATGCTCGGCCGCACGCCCGGCAACATCGTGGCCATCAAGCCGATGAAGGACGGCGTCATCGCCGACTTCGAAGTCACCGAGAAAATGCTCACCTACTTCATCAAGAAAGCGCACAATCGAAATGTGTGGGTGCGGCCGCGTATTGTCATCGGCGTACCCTCGGAGATTACGCAGGTCGAGAAGCGCGCGGTGAAAGACAGCGCGTACCGCGCGAAGGCGAGCGAAGTCCATCTGGTGGAAGAGGCGATGGCCGCGGCGATTGGCGCCGGCATGCCCATTACCGAGCCGTCGGGCAACATGATCGTGGACATCGGCGGCGGCACGACCGACATCGCCGTCATCTCTCTGGCCGGCATCGTGTACAGCAAGGCCGTACGCGTGGCGGGCAACGAGATGGACGAAGCGATCATCCAGTACATCCGCAAGACCTACAACCTGCTCATCGGCGAACGCACGGCCGAGCAAATCAAGATCGAGATCGGCTCCGCCTACCCGCTGGAAGAGCGGATGACGATGGAAATCAAGGGGCGGCATCTCATCGAAGGGGTGCCCAAGACGATCACGATTACGGACGAGGAGATTCGCGAGGCGCTCACCGAAACGGTCAACGTCATCGTCGATGCCGTGCGCGTGGCGCTCGAGCGCACGCCGCCGGAACTGTCGGCCGACATCGTCGATCGCGGCATCGTGCTCACGGGCGGCGGATCGATGTTGAAGAATCTCGACAAACGCCTGAGAGAAGAAACCGGCCTGCCCCTCGCGATGGCGGAAGACCCGCTGTCGTCGGTGGTGCTGGGAGCCGGGAAGATGCTCTCGGACTTCAACCTGCTTCGGAAGATTTCAATCGACTAGGCCACCCTTGCAGTCTATGGCCACGGATTTTCGTCAGCGCACGGCCGTGCTTTTCATCGCTGTGCTGCTGGGGCACGTCATCCTCATCTCGGCGCAAGTGAACTCGCGCGCGGGCGTACCGCTGCTCGAAGTCGTCACCTTCGGCGCGTTCGCGGAAGTGCAGCGCGGCGCGGCCGGCTTCACGGGTGGCTTCCGCGGCTTCTGGAGCGGTTACGTGAACCTGCGCGGCGTGCGCGCCGAAAACGAGCAGCTCAAGCAGCAGCTCGGGGCGCTGCAGGTGCAGTTTCAGCAGGAGCGCGCGCGCGCCGAGCGTGCGCGGCAGCTCGAGCGGCTGCTGGGTTTTCAGAACGACCTGCAAATCGAGACGCTGCCGGCAGGCGTCATCGGGGCCGGGTCGACGACCGATTTCCGCGTCATCACCATCGACCGCGGCTCGAGGAACGGGGTTGTGACCAACATGGCGGTCATCGCACCCACCGGTGTCGTGGGCCGCGTCGTCACGCCGACCCTGCACGCGTCGAAGGTGCAGCTGCTGATCGATCGCAACGCCGCAGTGGGCGCGCTGGTCGAGCGATCGCGCGCGCAGGGCATCGTCGTTGGAAGGGGCCTGGACACCGTGCGCATGGACTTCGTGGCGGCCACGGCCGACGTGAAAGTGGGCGACACGATCGTGACGTCGGGCATCGACGGGATCTATCCAAAAGGGTTCGTGCTCGGGCGGGTCGAGGACGTCGCCAGCGGCAACGGCATTTACAAGGCGGTGCGCGTGCGGCCGACGGTTGATTTCAACCGGCTCGAGGAAGTGCTGGTCGTCAAGACGCCGCCGTCGCAGGCGATACCCGGAGAAGGTCCCTCGTGAGGGCACTCGGCATTGCCCTGGCCATAGCCATAGCGCTGGCACTGCAGACCACGATTGCACGCTTTTTCACACCTGGTGCCGGGCTTGTCGATCTCGTGTTCGTCGTCGTGGTCTACATCGCGCTGAGCGGCGGGCCCACCGCGGGGCTGATCGCGGGCTCGGTGGCCGGCCTGGCGCAGGACGCGCTGGCCGCGACCGGGGCGCTGCAGATTGCCATCGGCGCGGGGACCGTGACCACCCGCAGCATCATCGGCATCGGCGGGCTGGCCAAGACCGTCGTCGGGTTTTTCAGCGGAATTGTGGGCAGCCAGTTCATCGTGGCCCGGCCCCTGCCGCGGGCGCTGGTCTTCTTCACAGCGACGGTCGCCCATGCGATCATATTCGTAGGCCTGTACCGGCTCATCGACCGGGCGTACCAGCTCCCCACGTTCGGGGCGATTTTCCGCCAGGCCGGGGCCAATGCGCTGGTCGGCGTGCTCATATTCCAGATAGCCGATGTGCTGCCGGGCTTCGTCGATCACCGGCGCACGATGGGTGGACGGATGAGGATTAACCGAAGGCTGGACTGAGACTAGGGATTAGGGATTTGGGATTAGGGATTAGGGACTAGGGGTTAGCAGGATGTCTGATTTCAGCGGATCCACAGACGATCGCCGAAGCGTCACGATTCGGCTCGGCATTCTTCAGGTGGGATCTGCCGTCACGTTCACGCTGATCGCGTTCAGCTTCTGGTATTTCCAGGTCGTCCAGCACGAAAAATACAAGGAGCTCGCCGAGAACAACCATCAGCGCACGATTGCGCTGCGCGCGCCGCGCGGCGTGCTGTTCGATCGCGACGGGCGCCCGCTTGTCGAAAACCGAAGCTCCTTCACCATCTCGATCGTCCGCGAGCACACCAGGGACATCGGTCACACGATTCGCGTCTTGTCCGAGGTCGCAGGTCTCGATCCGAAAGACGTCACCGATATCGTCAACAAGCACAAGCGCGAGCCGACCTATCGACCGATCATGGTCGTAGACGACGCGTCGCTCGCGCAGGTCGCGGCCGTGCTCGCGCGGCGGTTGGATTCTGAGCTCCCGGACGTCCAGGTCGAGGAAGTGCCGACGCGTCTGTATCCGGCGGAGGCGTTTGCGGCGCACCTGTTCGGCTATGTCGGCGAAGCCAGCGAAGGGCAGGTCGAGTCGGACGGGCTGGAGAGCGGCGCCATCGTGGGCCAGGCCGGCGTCGAGAAGATCTACAACAAGCTGCTGATGGGCGAGGACGGCGCGCGCAAGGTGAAGGTCAACAGCATGGGGCGCGAAATCTCCACGCTCGAAGAGATTCCCTATCACGAAGGGCGCCGCGTGCAGTTGACCATCGACGCGGACCTGCAGCGCGCCGCAGAGGAAGGGTTCAAGGCGGGCGGGTTCAACGGCGCGGCGGTCGTGATGGATCCGAGGACGGGCGAGGTGCTCGCGTTCACGAGCCGTCCGGGATACAACCCGAACGACTTCGCGGCGGGCATCGATCGCGCGACGTGGGCCGGGCTCAACACCGATCCGTTGAAGCCGCTTCAGAACCGCGCCATCCAGGGCCGGTACTCGCCGGGATCCACGTTCAAGATCGTGGTGGAGGTGGCCGCACTCGAGGAAGGCATCATCAGTCCCGATTTCAGGGTGTTTTGCGGCGGCAGCGCCGTCTTCTTCGGCCGCCCGTTCCAGTGCTGGAAGAAAGGCGGGCATGGCAGTGTCGACATGCGCCGCGCGCTGGAGCAGTCGTGTAACGTGTACCACTACACGATCGGCAACATGCTCGGCGTCGACAAGATTCACAAGTGGGCGACATTGCTGGGCCTTGGCGAGAAGACCGGCATCGACCTGCCGAACGAAATCGAAGGCATCGTGCCGTCGACCGAGTGGAAGCGGCAGCGTTACAACGAGAAGTGGTACGCCGGCGAAACGATTTCCGTCTCGATCGGCCAGGGACAGGTGTCGATTACGCCGATCTCGCTCGCCGTCATGATGTCGACGGTGGCCAACGGCGGCACCCGCTTCGTTCCTCACCTGCTGAAGGCGGTGGACGAGGGCAAGGGGTGGCAGCCCGTGGAGCGGCCCGCTCCCAAGTCGCGCGTGACGATGAAGCCCGCCACGATCGCGGCGGTGCACGACGGGCTGTATCTGGTGGTCAACGGCGCGGGCACGGGCGGCCGCGCGCGGATCCCGGGCAGGGATGTGTCGGGCAAGACGGGCACGGCCCAGGTGATCTCGCTGCAGGGCGGGCGGAAGGCGGCGGGCCGCACCGAGCGCGACCTCCGCGATCACGGCTGGTTCGTGTTCTTCGCGCCGCGCGACAACCCGGAAATCGCCGGCGTCATCTTCGGCGAGCACAACGAGCACGGCGCGACGTCGGCGCCCATTGCGAAGCACGTGCTCGAGACGTATTTCAACAAGAAGGACCGTCTGCCGCTGCCCAAGCTGACGATGCCGGGTCCGGACCCGACTCTCGAGCGGGACGAACCGCCCTTGCAGGAGCCGGCGGCCACGATCGCCTCGATGAACTGATGATCGAACGACGCCTGTTTCTCCACATCGACTGGCTGCTCATCGGCGCGATCTTCTGCCTGTCGATGATCGGTGTGGCGATGATTTACAGCACCACCGGTGGCTGGAGGCTGCCGGTCGTCCAGCTGTACGCGATCATCATCGGCGCGGTCGCCTTCGTGATCTTTCTCGCGGTCGACTACCGCGCGCTCACCGACAAGTCTCATTTCATCTATCTCGCGCTCCTCGGTCTGTTGATCTACGTGCTGGCCTTCGGCACGACCGCGGGCGGCGCCCGCCGCTGGATTTCGTTCGGGTCGTTCAACCTTCAGCCGTCAGAATTCGCCAAGCTCGGTGTGGCGCTGGTGCTGGCGAAGTTCTTCGGCGAGAACCGCCGGGGCGCGCCGACCTCGGGCGACCTCGTCATCGGAGGGTTTCTGGCCGGGATCCCGCTCATCCTCATCGCGCGCGAGCCCGATCTCGGAACCGCCGTCACGCTGCTGCCGATTTTTCTCGGGATTGGATATGTCGCCGGGATGCGCACGCGCATTCTCGGCATCCTTGCGGCCATCGCCATCGTCGCGGCGCCGCTCGCATGGAGTTACGCGCTCAAGCCCTATCAGAAGAGCCGTGTGGAAACGTTCCTCGATCCGTCGCTGGATCCGAAGGGCGCCGGCTATCAGCAGATCCAGGCCCAGATCACGGTGGGATCGGGCGGCTTGTGGGGCAAGGGCTATCGCAAGGGCACCCAGGGACAGCTCAGGTTTCTGCCGGTCGCCCATAACGACTTTATTTTTTCGGCGCTTGCCGAGGAGCAGGGTTTCGCCGGTGTCCTGGTCGTGCTGAGCCTCTACCTGATTGTGATCTGGCGCTCGCTCGAAGCCGCCCGCCTCGCCAAAGATCGGCTGGGCGCGTACCTGGTGATGGGCGTGCTGTCCAGCTTTCTCTTCCAGGTGATTTACAACATCGCCATGTCGGCCGGGCTGCTGCCGGTCAAGGGTTTGACGCTTCCGCTGTTGAGCTACGGAGGGTCGTCGATGATCGCCACGCTGGCGAGCTTCGGCCTCGTCCTCAGCGTGCGGATGCGACGGTTTACGAACTAGCTCTCAGACATCAGCTCTCAGCTATCAGTGCACAGTGCTGACAGCTGACGGCTGATAGCTGACAGCTGAATGGATCGGTCTTATGAGCACCGCTTTGCGAACACTGATCATCGTCATTCGCGCGCTCTGCTCGGCTTTCACCGCCGATCCGCCATGGAGCTTCGCGAATGCAGAAGGAAATGATCATCTCGGCCAACGGGCACGAGACGATGGTCGCCATCCTCGAGGAGGATCTCGTCACGGAGATCTTCGTCGAGCGCGAGCGGCATCGAGGCGTTGTCGGGAATATCTACAAGGGCCGGGTCTCCAAAGTCCTGCCCGGCATGCAATGCGCGTTCATTGATATCGGCCTCGAGCGCGACGGGTTCCTCTACGTCTCGGACGTCGTCAACACGATCGAGGAGTTCGATCGGCTCGACTCGGGTGACGACGACGAGCAGGAGGGAGCCGGCGGCAACGGCAGGAGCGGGGGCGAATCGGGGCAGGGGCCGCGAGCGCGGGCCGCAGCCGAAAATCGAAGAGCTCCTGAAGGAAGGCCAGGAGATCGTCGTCCAGGTGGCCAAAGAGCCGCTGGGCACCAAGGGCGCGCGGCTGACGTCGCACGCCACGCTGGCGGGCCGCTTCCTCGTCTTCATGCCGACGGTCGACCACGTCGGCGTCTCCCGCAAGATCGACTCGCGCGAAGAGCGCAGCCGCCTGCGCGGCATCGTCAAGAAGTTCCGCGAGGAGCACGGCTTCGGGGGCGGCGTCATCATCCGCACCGCGGCCGGCGGCCGCCCCGACGCCGACATCCTGAGCGACCTCGACTATTTCAACGGCATCTGGAAAGACACGCGCCACAAGTTCGAAACGTCGCGGGCGCCCTCGGCGATTTATCGCGAGCAGAGCCTGGTCGCCAAGCTGCTGCGCGATCTGCTCACCGAAGAGTATCTGGCGATCCGCATCGACAACCCGCAGGAACACCGGCACGTGATGGACCTGGTCGCGCGCATCATGCCGACGCTGGCGTCGCGCGTGAAGCTCTACACGAAGGACTATCCGATTTTCGAGGAATACGGCGTCCAGGCCGAGATCGACAAGGCGCTCAAGAGCAAGGTGTGGCTCAAGTCCGGCGGTTCGATCGTGATCAACCAGACGGAAGCGCTCGTGGCCATCGACGTCAACACGGGCCGGTACGTCGGCAAGCGGACCGGGCGGCTCGAAGACACGATCGTGAAGACGAATCTGGAGGCGGTGCAGGAGATCGTCCGCCAGATCCGGCTGCGCGACCTGGGCGGCATCATCGTGCTCGACTTCATCGACATGGAAGAGCGGAAGAACCGCCAGAAGGTCTTCCAGGCGGTGGAGCTGGAAACGAAGAAAGATCGCTCGCCGTCCAAGCTGCTCCAGGTCTCGGACTTCGGACTGGTCATCCTCACGCGCAAACGCGTGAAGCAGAGCCTCGAGCGGGTGCTCACCGAGCCGTGCCCGTACTGCTCGGGCACGGGGGTCATCAAATCGAGCTCGACGATCTGCTACGAGATACTGTCAGAGGTCAGGAAGATCGGCGCCGATCTCAACGGCGGCGGGGTCGTGCTGCGTGTGAACCCGGAGATCGCGCGCGCGCTCAAGGAAGAGGAGCGCGCGGTGATGGCGGACCTGAAGCAGGCCCTCGGCAAGGACGTGATGATTCGGCCCGATACCCACCTGCATCACGAGCAGTTTGATTTAATGGCGCTGTCGGACCGCTACGCAAGGCACTAGCGTTTCAACGCCAAGACGCAAGGACGCAAACAAGAAATCTTGAAAAACATCCTTAGCGTCCTGGCGGCCTTTGCGTTGAGACGAGCAGAATCTGGCAATCTGCGAATCTGCCAATCTGCGAACAGTGCGTCAGTTCCTTACCTTCGTGAGATCGTCAGGTTGCCGTTGAACGTCTGCACGCGCAGGCTCGAAGCGCCGTCGCCGTAGGTGCCGCGCACCGTGCGCGGGCCGCGATCGCTGTCGCGGACCGGTCCCTCGCTCTTGATCGGGAAATCGACGCGAATGCGGCCGTTGAAGGTGTGCGCTTCGAGCTCGAAGCCGGGCTGTTCGGCCAGCGCGATGGCGACATCGCCCGAGTGCGATTCGATTTCATAGCGCCCGCCCTTGGCGAGGCTGGCCTGCAGATCGAGATCGCCGTCGAGCGATCGGATGTGCGCGCGGTCGCCCGACCAGCCAGTCATGCGGACGTCGCCGTTGATGGTGTTCACGTCGATCGCCCGCGCCGCCAGCGTCTGCACCACCAGGTCGCCGTTGACGGTCGAGATCGACAGCTGGGCATCCGCGCCGGTATTGGTGAGCGTGACGCCGCCGTTGACGGTCTTCACCGCCGACAGTCGAGGCGTCCCTTCGAGCGCCACGTTGCCGCTCACCGCTTCGACCCGCAGCTCGCCCTTCACGTTGGTCACGCGGATGTCGCCCGAGACCGTGCGGAGATCGACGGCCGCATCGCCAGGCACCTTTACGCTGAACTCGACGTCGATGCCGCGGCCATCCCCGCCGCGTCCATCCCGGCGCACGCCGTGCTCTACGCGCACTTCCACGCGGTTGGCCGTCGTGTAGGTCTCGACGATCGCGTCGGCAAGACGCGCCTTGGCTTGTTCGGCATTCGGACCCCACGCGCGCTTCAACGCCTCGACCTCCATGCGGTCGGCCGTGCCGGGCGTCACCTGGATGTTGCCGGAAATATTCGAGAGCATCAGCGTCGATCCTTTGCCGACCGGAAAGGCGCGTGTAAACGGTTCGGTCGACTCGACCCACCCTTCAGGAATCCGCCGGCGATTGGGCTCGCGCGGCTTCTGCCGCGGATCTTTGGGCGGCACCGGCGGCACCGGCGGAACCGGGAACTGCCTGGCTTGTCGGCCGAGCTCGCGCGTGACGTCTTTCTCGATCTGAATCTGAATGTCTCTTTCGATCCGGACCTGAATGTCCTTGTTCTTGAATTCCGCCTCGAGCGCCTTCGCCTGTTCCTTCAGCGCCTTGGCCTGTAGTTTGAACGCGCCCTCTTTCCAGAACTCCATGTCGAGGTCCACGTCGACATCGATATCCATATCCATATCGAAATACTTCGGTTCGCCAGGGGCGCTGGCGACGCTGGATGCGTTGGGTGCGACGGGTGCGTTAGGTGCGACAGGTGCGTTGGGCTTGTCCGCCGGAGCGCTGGGCGTCGTCTGCGCGGCGGCGGATGCGGCAGGTGCGTTGGGCGCCGTCTGCGCGGCGGTGGGCTTGTCCGCCGGAGCGATAGGTACAGTCTGCGCGGCGGCGGATTGTGCCTGGGCCGGGTACGGGGCCAGGGCGAGAACCGATGCCGCGACGAACAGCGAAGCGATGGAAGTGGTCATATCTCGGATTCCTCTCAGGACCGGGCATTCATGAGCGAGACGGTTTCCTGCAGGAGTGCCACCTTCATGCGGAGCGCTTCGAGCAGGCTGGTTTGCGCGACGAACGAGTTCGGGTCGGTTTTCAGCGCGGCGCGGGTGTCGGCGATCGCGCGATCGATCGAGCTCAGGCTCTGCGCGATGTCGGCCGCAATCGCGGGATCGAGCGTCGTGTCTTTTCGGACGGTGAGTTGTTCGAGCGACGCGATGGCGTTCAGGTAGTGCTGTTCGGCCAGCTGCAGCTCCGATGCGGCGCGTGCGAGCTCGGCGACCGGCTCGCTGCCGCCGTTCGAGGGGCGCAGTGACAGGCCGAACCACGCGGCGGCGCCGAGAACCGTCACGAGCGCAGCGGCTGCTGCCAGGGCACCCCAACGCGGCTGCCGCGTTGGGGACCCCGCCAGCTGCCCCCATGACGGTGCCCGTCCCTCCCGGCCGAGCGACGAAACCCCGTGCGGCGAACGCGGGGTGTCAATCTTCGCCGAGATGGCAGTCCACACGGCCGGTGAAGGGGTGACCCGGTCCAGTGTGGCCGCCGCCGCGCGGATGTCGATAAGGTCGCTCAGCAACTCTCGGCAGTCGGCACATCCGCGGCAGTGCGCGTCGAGCTCTGCCTGTGCCGCCTGGTCGAGCGTGCCGTCGACCGCTTCGCTGATCCATTCGCTGTATCGATCGCAGTTCATACAGATGCCGTCAGAAGCGCCCGCAGCCGCAGGCGGGCTTTGTGAACCTGTGATTTCGACGTGCCCTCGCTGATGCCGAGGATCTCCGCGATTTCGCCGTGTTGAAATCCCTCCACGTCGTGGAGGAGGAACGCCGCCCGCGCGCCTTCTGGCAATCTCTTGATGGCGCGCTCGAGGTCGAGCCGCTTGATGCCGCCGTCGCTCACCGCTTTCGGTCCTGCCATGACCTGTTCGTCCAGTGGTTCCGTCGCGCTCGTGGCGCGGGTCTGGCGGCTCTTCAGGTGATCGAGACACCGGTTCATCGCCAGGCGATAGAGCCAGGTCCCCACCGAGGAGTCGCCACGAAATTCTGGAAGCTTTCGATAGGCTTGGAGGAAGATCTCCTGGAGCAGATCCTCCGCGTCGGCCCGGGTCCCGCACATCCGCCACGCCAGGTTGAACAACCGCGTCGAATGCTGCCGATAGAGCTCCTCGAAAGCTGGGACATCAGCTCTGGACACTCGCCAAGATTAGACGAGGTCCCCCTCGAGAGGGTTGCCCGCACTTCAGAATTGCAAGACTCGTAGATTGTTGGATTTAGGGAATGTTGGCAGAGGGCGGAATTGGGGATTGAGAGATTACGGAGTCATGGATTTGGGCAGGGTCTGATTCCGGGACGGCGGGTTGCCCGATTTGCGCCTGCCCTGGGCCGTGCGCAGAGACGCCGTGAAGATCGAGGCCAGCTCGTGCGCCTCCTGCTCCAGCGGGCCCATTGTTATCGTTTGATTTTGGATGTCCACCTGAGCTCGGCGAAGTTCCGGATCCGCGCTCCGGCCACGATCACCCCTTCCTGCAGGAGCAGGGCGCGCTTGGCAAACAGGTCGCGACCGTAGCCGCCGAGTTTCCCGCCCGCCGCAATCACCCGGTGACAGGGGACGGAGGAATCGCGCGTTTCCCGCATGATGTTGCCGACCGCGCGGTGGGCACGGGGCCGCCCGGCGGCGGCGGCGACGTCGCCGTAGGTGGCGACGCGCCCATGGGGAATGCGACGCACGACCGAGCGGACTCGCGCGGCGAAATCGGTGGCGCTTCGAACCATTGGCAGATTCGCAGATTGATTTTCAGAAGATCAGAAGAAATATTGAATTTTTCCGATCTCCTGATCTTCTGATCTTCTGTTAGAAGGCGAGCCGCAAACCGCCTCCGGCGTGCAATCCGCCGACATTGACCTCGACCGTGGCGCCGGTGGGCTCGAAGTCCTTTTTCCCCGCTGTGTAACGGAAGAGCGCGCCCACGCCGATGTGGTCGGCAAAGCGCCACGTCATGTCGACCCCGGCGTTGTATCCGATGACGGTCTCACGTTCGATCGTGGTCGAGGCGCCGGGAAACGCCAGCGTCGTGAAAGGAAAGACTTCTTTGTCGAGCGACATCGTCAATCCCGTGACGAACGTCTGTTCGGTGATGAAGAACGACGGCCCGCCGAAGACGGTGAAGTCGATGTTCGCGGCCGCGGGGATAATCCAGCCGACAGTGATGTGCTGGCCCAGCTCGCGGCGCGCGATCCCGCTCAGCTCGGACTCCGTGGTGCGCGGCCTGTTGAACTGCAGCGGATGCGGCACGCTCGCCTCGACGTTGCCCGGGCCGCTGGTGTCGAAGAAGGAGACCGCGAATCCCGCCTGCAGCCCGCGCCACACGCGCACGCCCACGCTCGCGTCGTAGAACACATCCTTCGGTGTCGTCCGCTCGAAGGTGAATCGTCCCTCCTCGAAGTACTGCTGGAACGTCTGCACTTCGCTGATGTCCGTCGTCGTTGCCTGCTGCCCGACGTTGCCGGCGAAGCGAATCCGGTCCTGGGCGGCAGCGCGTGAGGGGAAGGCGCCGAAAACGCAAAGGAAGGAGAAGATAACGACGATCGACGAACGACGATGACGCGTCAAAACACCCCCACGGCGTTCCAGGCCAGTTCGACCTGCGTGCGCTCGCCGCTGCCGGGACCGAAGAGATCCGTGGCCGCCTGAATCGTCGCCCGCCGGGCGTCGGAGAACTGCGCGTTGGGGGCCAACAGCAAGGTGAAGGCGCGGTAGAACACTCGCTCCATCCGATCGATATTGGCCATGCCGACGCCGGGCACGTTGATGCCGGACACGCTGTTAGTGCCGCCAGCAACGGCCAGATAAAAAGCGTGGGTGGCAATCGTCAGGTTGTAGTGCACGCCGCCGTCATCGACCGCCGTGCCGATGAACCGCCGAAGTGAGTAGTGGTTGGGCTCGCCGCCCGCGACCGGGTTGCTGAGCGAGCGCAGATACCCCGGAGGGAACAGGTACACCTCTTCCGCAATCAGCCAGTCGGCCTGGTCCCGGCCGTTTCCCACGGGCTGATAGAAGAACTCCATCGCCGCGCCCATGATGTCGGAGAACGCTTCGTTCAACGCACCCGACTCGTCCTGATAGATGAGCCGCGAGGTGAAATCGGTGACGCCGTGCGTCCACTCGTGGGCCATGACGTCGAACGCGCCCACCAGGAAGGTATAAGCCCTGCCGTCGCCGTCACCGAACACCAGCAGGCCGTCGCAGCAGTAGAAGGCGTTGTTGATGAACGTGCCCACGACCTCTGGAGACTGCCGGTTGGCTTCCGATCGCGCCAGCGGGTGGACGATGCTGTCCACTTCTTTGTTGCGATCGTCCATGCCGGACCGGTTGAAGCGCGTGAAGTAGTAGTCGTACACAAAACCTTGAGCCGCATGCGCGTCGACGGTAGGCCCGTCGTTCCACGAGTTGTCGCTGTCGGTCGCGATATCGGAATTGAACAGGACACCTGTGTTGAGAAACAGGTTCAGACGGCTGGGGGTGCCCGGGAACGCCAGGGTGAAGCCCTGCGCGGGACGCAGCTTGTCGACCGCTTGATAGGTGCTCGAGGTCTGGTTGGTGCTCAGCTTGCGGAGGGCGCCGAAGACGCCGTTGCCCTGTCCGATCGCGGCTTGCGAGTGGATGCCGTTGATCGAGCGCACGATCGCGCCCGACTGGGCATCGACGTAGACCTCGCGAATCGTCCAGTCGCTGCGGACGATCATGCGATAGGCGAGACGGTAGCCGCTCTCGACGGGCACGATGCCCAGCGTCGTTTCGCCGGGAATCTGCGCGCCCGCCGGCGCGGCCGCGACGGCAATTTCGTTTGCGCGCTGCGGCGAGAGCGACGCGCTGACATCGAGCTCGAGCCCCTCGTACAGCCGCCCGGTCACGCTGATCATGGAACGTCCATCCATCTGGCGCACCACCTGGCCGCCGAAGACGGGAAGACCCTCATAGAACTGCGACAGGCGCTCGACGGATCGGCCGGCGATCATCTTGTCGTCCGCGACCGATGCGATGTCGAGCTGGCCCGCGCCGAGCATCGTGTCGACGCGATTCAAGGCGTCGGGCAGGGCGTCCTCGGACGCGGCGATCCCGGACGATCGGCCGTTTTCGACGGGAGCCTGTCCGACGATTCGGGAGCTTCCTGCAAGAAGAACCGCGGCCACGGCCGCGCAGGGAACGAGCTTGTCAACGCCGAGCATGCACACTCCTTGCGCCGGGGGAGGCAGGAGCACAAAGGGGTCGGGAGGGTTTTTCGTGGTGGGCGCGAAAAACCCTCCCGACCCCTTTGTGCTCCTTCAGAATATCAGCAATCAGATGAATGCCAGGGGGTCCACTCCGTAGTCGGCGGGATTCAGCGGAGCGGTGACCGATGACGCACGATCGCCTCGCGTGTCGGCGTCGACCTCCCACAAGTTGATGTCGCGCGGCAGCTCGAGCCGCGTACCGTCGGTGGCAAAGAGCACGCGCACTTTCGGGCGGTACGGATCGGGCGCGTGCACCTGCAGCACGATGGCGATCTCTCCGGAATCGAGTTTCACGAGATTCCCGACTGGATAGATGCCGAGCAACTGCACGAACCGGCGGATCAGGTTCTGGTCGAACTGCTTGCCGTCGTTTCTCTGCAGCACGGCCACGATCCGTTCCGACGGGAATGCCTGCTGGTACTTGCGCTGCGACCGCATGGCGTCATACACGTCGGCGATGCCGCACAGCATCGTCGCGAGGTTGAGCGTCGGTCTCGAAACGCCGTGCGGGTAACCGGTGCCGTCGAGACGCAGGTGATGCTCGAAGGCCACGACGGGCGCCAGCGGAGGAATCTCCGGCGTGGTCTTGAGAATCTCGGCGCCGTCCACGACGTGCTGCTTCATGATCGTGAATTCTTCGTCCGTCAGCTTGTCCGGCTTGTTCAGGATCTCCGACGGGGTCTTCACCTTGCCGATGTCGTGCATCAGCGCGGCGAGGCCGAACTCGCGCAGCATCGGACCGTCGACGCCCAGGCCGCGCGCCTGTGCCATGGTCAGGATCGAGACGTTCACCATGTGCGTGAACGTGTAGTTGTCGTAGTCCTTCAGGGCCGTCAGCGCCATCAGCGCCGAGCGATTCTGCACGACCGCCTGTGCCAGCCCTTCGATCATCGACTGGGCCGCCGACGTATCGGGCCCGCTGTCGCTGCGCGCGCTTTCCCAGAGCATGTTGGCCACAGACACCGCCTCGGAGTACATCTTGCGGATCGTCGAGGCATCGGTGGCTTCCTGGGGCACGGTTTCTTCGACCGTCACGCGCCCGACTCGAATATTCGTGGAATCGAGCTGAGCGGCGGCTTCCTTCAGCGCGTCGCCCGAGAACGTCTTTTCGAGCTGGCCGAACTGTCCGGCGAAGGTCTTCAGTTCGTCGAGCGTGACCGCCCGCGAGATCGTCACCCGCTCGATGCCGAGCGCGCCGAAACGGCGGATCAGCTCGCTCATCGAGGAGCTGGCCTTGGTCATGGGCAGGTCGCCGACGATCAGCTCCTCGCCGAGGATGCCGATGACGACCGTCTGATCGTGCTGGTGCAGCGAGCGCAGGGCTTCGGCGAGCCCTTCGAGGTTGCGCAGCACGATGGGGTGCGTCGGCGCATAGAGCTGGATGCCGCGCAGCGCGGCGCCGAAACGCCGCAGCAGGTCGTCTGAAAGCTGAAAACGGGCTGTTGAATCGATCATGACTGTACCGCCCGGGCGGCCGATCGGACGCCCCTCGGTCCTGAGTTGACGGCTTCTTCCAGGACGCGCTGTGCGGTCGGCGTCCCAATCTGGTGGAGGGCTGCCGCCGCGGTGCGCCGCAGCTCCGCAGTCCTGAGCGGTGCCCACCATTCACCGCTGTACAGCGCTTCCCTCAAGAGCTCCACGGTGCCTTCCGCTTTCAGTGCTCCGAGCGATTCCACCGCGCGCAGGTACACCGAGCGGAGCGGCCCCTTGCGATCAATTTTTCGGACGATGTACTCGAAAAGAGGAATGGCGCGCTCGCTGCGCATGGCCACGAGCGCTCCGGTCAGCGCCTCGCGCGTCTGATTCGTGCCGGTCGCGAGGGCCCGTTGCAGTTCTGCGTACGCCTCTTCGGTCCCAATCGAGAGAATCGCGCGCACGGCTTCGCGCTGCACGTGCGGCTCGGCGTCGTCGAGCAGGGTCGTCAGGTCGGGCAGCGCCTCGGTTCCGCCGAACTCGCGCAGCAGGTGGATCGCGGTTCGACGCACAGCCGGATTGGCCGACCCGCGCAGCTGTTCGACGGCGTTGCGTCCGGCCGAGCCGAAGCCAAGCAGAATCTGCGTAAACCGCTGGCGCGCAACCGCCCGCTTTTCGACCGCGAGCGCCTCGGCCAGGGTCTTCAACACCGATGGGCCCGCCAGGTGCAGAAGCTCGGTCAGTTTCTCCGCGGTGACATCGTCGACCGTTCGCAGGTGCGACACGACGTGCGTCATCATCGATCCGCCGACCAGGGCCGTAAGCCCGGCCGTCGCGGCGGGCTTCCGTGGCCCGTCGTTCTTCGCTTCTTCCGCGAGCACGCGCGTCAGTTGGACGGCCGAATCGAAATCGCCAAGCAGCAGACAGTCGTCGACGTGACCGACGACGGGCTTCATCAGCGCCTGCCAGCGCCGGGGATCCGCCTCGATGTTCAGCAAATCGAGCATCAGACGCAAATCGAGCGCGCGCACTTCGGCGGTACCGACCGACGACACCCAACCGCCGATCCGCTCGGGCGGATCGTCTGACACCCGTTCCACCTCGAGCGCCTGCGTGCGCGCCTCCGACAGCTCGCGCGCGTACGACTCCGACACGAACTGCTCGTCGCTGTACGACGTCAGCATGTCGGCCGCGTTTTTCCAGATGTCGAGAAAATCCTCGGTCGAGCCGAGCGGCGACTGCGCCACCTGCGCACGCGCGATCTCGAGCAGGCCCGCGCGCCGGTCCGGTTCGGGCACCAGCGCCTGGAACGCCTGGGCCAGTCGCGTCGTGGCGCCGCCCTTCGAGACGATGCCCTTTGCCACGAAGTTGCCGAGCGCCGAGTCGGTCATGCGGCTCGCGATCTGCAGCACCAGATCGGCGGCCTTGTCGGCGCGTCCCTCATCGGTGGACAGCAGCTCCAGCAGCAGTTCGGGCGTGAGCGTGCCGAATCCCTGCGCGATGTTCTTGAGCATCGGCTCGAGCTTGCCCGGATCGGTGCGTCCCACCAGATCGATGACGCCGCGCAGCATCCGCAGCAGGGCGGCGGCCTTCGATCCCATGGCCCCTTCCTCGCTCTGCTCGAGCGCCATGACGAACTCGCTGAAGCGCTGGGGGTCGCCGCAGACCTCCATGAGATGCTTCAACGTTTCGTCGTCGATTGGCGCGTCGGGGTTGAGGCAGGCGCGGATGATGTCGTCCCACTTCGATTGCGCCATGCCCTCGCGTTCGCGCAGGATGTCGGCGTAATCGATCTCCTGGAGCTCGAGGTGGGACTGTCCGGTCGCCGCCCACAACTGGCCCACGCCCCCCGCCGCCCGGACGTCGTCGAACGACTTGGAGAGGATGTTGAGGAACGGCAGCCAGCCTTCCGGTTCCGGGCTGGAATGCAGCGTGACCATCCCAATCATGTGGTCGTGCAGCAATGCGCCCGTTTCGCGAACCGCCTGGTCGGGCTTGACGGCCGCCGCGCCGTTCATCAGCAGGTTGTCGGGCACGACGCCCAGCCGGACCGACCCGTTCGCGGTGATGCGCGACGAGGCGTCGGTCAGTCGTGCGAGCGACAGCTTGATGGCGGGATGCGACAGCGGATACAACGTGACCGCCCGCGCCGCGGCCTTGATGGCCCGCGCGAAATCGGTCAGCTTCGCCGTGCTGTCGAGATCGAGCTGCGGAACGTCTTTTTCCTGAGTGACTCATAGCAATGTCAGCGGATCAATGTCGATCGAGTCCGGATCGATGGCCTCGACCACCGCGCGCGCGTATTCGCCCCGCGCGTCGCGCTCCCACGTATTGGCGAAAAACGGCTCTTCGATCCGATCGCCCTTTTCGTCGAACACAATCTTCACCTGCGGCCTGAACGGGTCGGTCGGGTGCTCGGCCGTGATCACGCCGACTTCGTCCGTGTTCAGCCGCACGAAATTCCCGACAGGAAAGAGCCCCATGATGTTGACGAACCGTTTGAGCAGCTTCTGGTTGAACGCCGGATTGTCCTTCTCGCCCATGATCGATCTGATGCGATCGGTGGCGAGACCCTGCCGGTACGGACGGTTGCTGCGCAGCGCGTCGAAGACGTCGGCGATGCTCACGATCATCGTGCACAGGTTGAGCTCGCGGTGGCCGATGTTCTCGGGGTAGCCGCTGAGGTCCTGCTTCAGGTGGTGCTCGAACGCCACAATCGGCGCGAGGGCGGGCATCTCGGGCGTCTTCCGCAGGATGTGCGCGCCGTCCACGACGTGGCGCTTCATGACTTCGAACTCGTCCTTCTCGAGCTTGCCCGGCTTGTTCAGCACCTCGAGCGGCGTGTTCACCTTGCCGATGTCGTGCATCAGCGCGGCGAACCCGAACTCTCTCAACAGCGGACCCTCGAGGTTGAGCGCCCGCGCCTGCGACATCGCCAGCACCGACACGTTCACCATGTGGGTGAAGGTGTAGTTGTCGTACTTCTTCAACGCCGTCAGCGCCATCAGCGACGTGCGGTCCTGCGTGACGACCTTGGCCAGGCTGTCGATGATCTTGCGCGCCGCGTTCGGGTCGGGCTTGTCGCCGGCCTTGGCCTGCTCCCAGATGTTTTCGGCGGTCTCGACGGCGGTGTTGTACACCTTCTTCGCCATCGCGATGCCGGTGTGCTCGCCATCATCGGCTTCGACGGTGATCTTGCCGATCGTGATCCGCCTGACCCCCTTGGCCAGCAGCCGGTCAGGCAGCGGAACCGTCGTTTTGCGATCGGCGAACACCTCGACCAGCGTCTTCAGCTCGTCGCGCGTGACCCCCTGGTCGAACGAGATCTTCTCGATCTCGCGCTCGTGCATGTCGCGAACGAAGCCGACGAGCTGCGCGGAGAACTTGCCCAGCCTCAGATCGTTGACGACGATGTCGTTGCCGAGGAATCCGACGACGGCGTTGCGGCTGGACTGGAGGTTCTTGGTCATCGACCCGAGCAGCGTGTCGATGCTGCGCTGTACGAGCGGGTGCGTCGAGGCGTAGAGCTCTCCCGCCCGGATGGCCGCCGACAGGCGTCGCACGAGATCTTCCCGGAGAACGATGTCACTCATGACAACCTGGCCTTTGCCAGCCTGCGCAGCAGGCGGTCGCCTTCCGAGGCCGCCTTTTCCAGCGCGTGTTTCGATTCCTGTGTGCCGATCGACGCCAGCGTCTCGACCGCCGCGTCCTTCAACACCCGGTTCTTCGAAAATGCGAACCACCGTTTCCGGCCGGCGACTCTGGCGATCGGCCGGACGGCCGTGTCCGTGTGCACCAGCTTGAGCGCGTTCAGCGTGTCGAGCACCACCGTGTGGTCCTTGCCGAGCGGCTCGCTTTCGTCGAGGATGCGCACGAGCATCGGCACGACTCGAGTGTCGCGTCCCGCGACCAGCGCCTCGATGACCGCCCGGCGCTGTTCGCCCGTCGCGGCACGCAGCACGGTATGAATGGCGCGCGCGGCCGAAGGGTCGCGGATGTTCGCCATAGCCGTCACCGCCGCGCGCACGATCCGCGGGTCGCCGCGTCGGAGCATCGGTTGGAGCAGCGGAACCGCCTCGGCTGACGCGATCCGTCCCATGATTTCTGCCACGTGGCACTGCACGAACGCCCGCTCGTCGTCCACGAAGACCGCCAGGCGCGACACCGCTGGAGCGCCGAATCCGACGATGATCTCGGTCGCCCGCCCTTTGGCCGCGGTGCGGTTCCTGCATCCGCAACGTCATGCCGAGCACGTCGACGACCGGCGGTCCGAGCAGGCGGCAGATCGACGTGAAGACCTCGAGGCTCTCGGCGTCGAAATCTCCGAGCATGAGGACCGTTTCGTGCATCGCGGGCGACGTCGCGAGACGGGCGAGCGCCTCGCGGCAGGCGCCGGGCGCGATGAACTTTGCGTCGGCGCTGGCCTCGAACAGCGCCAGCGCGACGCTGTGCGCCTCGGCGAAGTCGCCAGCCATCAGCAGGTCTTCCGCGAGCGCCGTCATGTCGTCCGCGATGTCCGCCGCACGCTCCGGTCCGCGCTCGAGCTTCAGGAGATCGATGATGAGCACGACCGACAGCTTGCGGACATTCTGCTGGCCGAGGCTCTCGGTCCATGCCGGCATCTCCTCCGGCAGATCCTTGAGGGCCATCGTCTCGCCGCGCGCGGTGGCGCCGTCGAGCTGCGATCGATACTGCTGCGAGACGAACGCCTCGTCGTTGTACGCGATCAACAGCTCTTCCATCGACGACCAGATGGCCTTGAACTGCTTCGACTGGCCGAAGTTGGTTTCCGAGAGCATCGTGCGGGTCATCGTCAGCACGCGCTGCTTCCGTTCCGGGTCAGGGGCGATGGTGTCGAATACTTTGGCGAGCCGATCGGTCGCCTGGCCCTCCTTGACGAGGGCGGCCGCGAGGAGCTGCGCGACCTTCTGGTCGTCGAACGCGCCCGTGAGCCCCTGCACGACCTGCACGGCCGAGCCGGGGTCGTCTTCGCATTGCAGCATCTCGATGACGACGTAGGGGTCCAGGTTCGCCGCCGCCGTCGCCAGGTTCTGCATGACGGCGTCCGAGTTTTCGGCGGCTTTGACCGACGCGATGCTGGCCAGGTGGCGGAATGCGGCCAGCACGGTGGCGGCCTGCGTGGTAATCATCGGCGCACCGTCCGGCGTGCACTTCGGCGCCATGACGGCGTGGCGAGCTCGCCGATCTGCAGCGGATCGCCCGCAATGGCCAGCAGCCGTAGCTGCGCCGCTTCGTCCATCGTTTTCTGGCCCGATACGATCGAGTGCACGATCGACTTCCAGAGGTCGTCGTGCGTCCGCTCGCCGTGCTGCTCTTTGTCTTCGAGCACCTGCGCGAAATCGATCTGCTCGAGCGTGATGGTGCCATGGCCGTCGTCGCGCCACACGCCCTCGGGTCCGCCGCGTTCGCGGAGACGTTCGCGGTCGAGCGCCAGCATGTGCAGCAGCTTCGAGATGGCCTCGGGAGGCACCTTGCCGGCGAAGGTCAGCCGAAGCAGGTCGCGGTCGTGGAGGAGCCTGGCCGCCTCGACGATCTGCGGGTTGGAAGGCACCGGGAAGCTCTCGATCATCAGGGTGTCGGGCGTGATGCCGAGGGAGAACACGGCGCCGTTCGTGGCGTCCTGGATGGCGTTCGCCAGGCGCTCGAACGACGCGCGAACCGCCGGATGATCTTCGGGATACAGGGTCCAGTGCCGGGCCGCCGAGACGAGCGTGCGGGCGAAGGTGGTGACGCCTTCCACGAGCTCCGGTGCAAGTTTGACGGCCTCGGGTTGAGAAGACACGATTCTTCGGTATTATCGGACCGACACAGTCCACGGATGCGCGCTGTCGACATCATCCAGAAGAAGCGAGACGGCGGCGTGCTCACGCCAGCGGAGATCCGGTTCTTCGTCGCCGGAGTTACCGATTTTTCACTTCCTGACTATCAGGCCGCGGCCCTGCTGATGGCCGTTCTGCTGCGCGGCATGACCCCGGAGGAGACATCGGTGCTCACCGACGCCATGGTGCGCTCGGGCTCGCGTGTCGATCTTTCGGACATTCCGGGCGTGAAGGTCGACAAGCACAGCACCGGCGGCGTCGGCGACAAGACCTCGATCGTCATCGCGCCGCTGGTGGCGGCGTGCGGCGGCGTGGTGCCGATGATGTCGGGCCGCGGGTTGGGGCACACGGGCGGCACCCTCGACAAGCTCGAGTCGATTCCCGGGTTCAGGACGAACCTGTCGATTTCGGAGATGAGGGCGTCGCTGTCGGCCATTGGCTGCGCCTTGATCGGCCAGACTGCGCAGATCGCGCCGGCCGACAAGAAGCTCTACGCGCTGCGCGACGTGACCGGCACCATCGAAAGCGTGCCCCTGATTTCCGCGTCGATCATGAGCAAGAAGATCGCGGAAGGCATCGACGCGCTGGTGCTCGACGTGAAGTGCGGCAGGGGGGCCTTCATGAAGACGCGGGAGGACGCACGCGCGCTCGCCCAGTCGCTCGTCGCCATCGGCAAGTCGGCCGGCGTCCGGACGGAGGCGGTGTTGACCGCGATGAACTGGCCGATCGGGCTTGCGGTGGGCAACGCCAACGAAGTCATCGAGTGCATCGATCTGTTGAAGGGCCGTGGCCGCGCCGATCTGATGGCGAACTCGCTCGAGCTCAGCTACCGCATGCTCATCGCCGCGGGCGTCGCACGCGATCGATCGGACGCCGAAGCGAAGTGCCGCCGCGCGCTCGAATCGGGCCAGGCGCTCGAGCGACTGAGAGCGATTATCGAACGCCAGGGCGGCGACCCGCGCGTCATCGACGACTACAGCCTGATGCCGCACGCGCCCGAGGAGCACATCATCAGGGCGCCGATCGACGGGTTCGTGACCGAGCTCGACGCCGGCTTGATCGGACGGGCTTCGGTCATCCTCGGAGGCGGCCGCGATAAGGTGGACGACGAAATCGATCCGGCCGTCGGTATCATGATTCCCGCGACGGTGGGCGACGAGGTGCGGGCCGGAGATGCGGTGTTGCGCGTGCAGTACCGTTCCAGCGAACGGCTGGGACACGCGCTCCCGCTTCTGGACGAGGCGGTGCTGGTGAGCGAGTCGCCCGGCCCGGCGATGCCGATGGTCATAGACGAGGTGGTCTGATGCTGGCTGACAGGATGGTGCGCCGGTTTGCGCTGGTGCTCGGTGTCGCGCTGCTGCCGGGCTGCGGCCCCCGCGCGTTTGCGGTCGGCGATCCCAGCTTGACCGAGACGGGCATCGTCTTCGACATCGGCGGCAAAGACGATCGCTCGTTCAACGCCGCGGCCTGGAACGGCGTCAAGTGCGCAGAAACCGGGAAGTGGCCCGATGGCAGCGACTGCGGCAAGCCGGCGCTCGGCGTCGTGCTCCGCGACGTGGAGCCTGGGACGCCGGTCAACATCGAGCCGGCGATGCGCGCGTTTGCCGAGCGGCGGTACGACGTCATCATCGGCATCGGGTTTGCGCAGGCGCCCATCCTCGATACCGTCGCGCAGGACTATCCGGACATCCAGTTTGCGATCGTCGATGGCGTCAGCGAGCTGCCGAACGTCGCCTCGCTGGTGTTCAAGGAGCACGAAGGCTCCTATCTGGTCGGCATCCTCGCGGCGATGACGTCCAGGACGGGCACGCTGGGATTTCTCGGCGGCATGGATATCGGGCTCATCCACCGCTTCGCGAAGGGCTTCGAAGAGGGCGCCAAATCGGTGAACCCCAACATCAGGATTCTCGAAAACTTCGTGGGCGTCACCGATGCGGCGTGGAACAATCCCGGCCGGGGCAAGGAGCTGGCGCTCGCCCAGATCGCCAAGGGCGCCGACGTGATTTTCACGGCCGCGGGCAATTCCGGTCTCGGCGCCTTCGACGCGGTCGAGGAGATGGGACGTGATGCGAGCGGGCGTGCCACGCACTTCGTCATCGGCGTCGACTCGAACCAGAACATGGTGAAGCCGGGCTTTGTGCTGACGAGCATGGTGAAGCGCGTCGACAACGCGGTCTATCAAATCGTGAAGGAAGTGAAAGAGAAGCAGTTCAAGGCGGGACTGCACGTCTTCGGGCTCGAGAGCGATGGCGTGGGGTATTCGGTCGACGAGTTCAACCGGGACTTGCTGACGCCGGATGCCATCAAGGCCGCCGAAGAAGCGAAACGGAGAATCATCGCGGGCGACATCAAGGTGACGGATGCGATGTTTCAATGATCGAGCTTAGGAGCATCACCAAGCGCTTTGGCGGCGTCCTCGCCAACGACCATATCAACATCGCGGTCGAGCCCGGCACGATTCACGCCATCGTCGGCGAGAACGGGGCGGGGAAGTCGACCGCCATGCGCATCGCCTACGGCTTCTACACCGCCGACAGCGGAGAGATTCTCGTCGACGGCGAGGTCCGCGGCATCAGGCGGCCGCTCGATGCTATTGCGCTCGGCATCGGCATGGTGCATCAGCACTTCATGCTCATCGATACGATGACGGTCGCGGAAAACATCGTGCTCGGGGCCGAGACGGGCGCCGGCGCCGGGTCTAAAGACCCGGCCTACGTACGTGGGGCAAACGCGGTACGTCAGGGCGGGTCCTGCTCTTTGGACCCGCCTGAAGATGGACGACGCTCGATCGCGCGTTCGTGCGCTGTCGGCCGAGCTGGGCCTGTCGGTGGATCCGGATGCCCTCATCGAAAATCTCTCGGTCGGCCAGCAGCAGCGTGTCGAGCTGCTGAAGGCGCTCTATCGGAACGCGCGGCTCCTCATCCTGGACGAGCCGACTGCCGTGCTGACGCCGCAGGAGGTCGAAGAATTCTTCGCCATCCTTCGCAAGATGCGCGAGCTGGGCAAGACGATCATCATCATCACGCACAAGCTGGCCGAGGTGTTGTCGATCTCGGATGCCGTCACCGTCATGCGCGACGGGAAAGTGGTCGGCCGGGTGAAGACGAACCAGACGAGCGCGGCCGAGCTGGCACGGCTGATGGTGGGCCGCGACGTGCTGCTGCACGTGGAGAAGTCGCCGGCCAGGCCCGGCGCCGTCGTGCTGAGCGTGCGCAACCTCTCGGTCGGAGGCCGCCAATCCGTGTCCGCGGTGGAGAACGTTTCCTTCGACGTGCGAGCCGGCGAGATCGTCGGCATCGCCGGTGTGGAAGGCAACGGCCAGCGGGAGCTGATCGAGGCGATTGCCGGCCTGGTGAATCCGGCGCTCGTGTCAGGTGAGCTCGTCTTCGAAGACCGGCCGCTCGCCGGGCTGGACGCTCGCGCGCGCCGCGAGCGCGGCATCGCGCACATCCCCGAAGACCGGCATCGCCGCGGGCTGCTGCTCGAGTTCGGCCTCGACGAGAACGCCATTCTCGGGGTTCATTACAGGCCGCCCGTTACGACCGGCGTCATGGTCAACGAACGCGAGGTGAAGCGGCGGGCCGCGGACATCATTCAGCGGTTCGACGTGCGGCCGCCGAATCCCGCGCTGCCCGCGCGCGCCCTGTCCGGGGGAAACCAGCAGAAGCTCGTCATCGGCCGCGAATTCGAGCTGCCGCCGAAACTGCTGCTTGTGGCTCAGCCCACGCGCGGCGTCGATATCGGCGCGATCGAGTTCATTCATCGCAAGCTGGTCGCGCTTCGCGATGCGGGTTGCGCGGTGCTGCTGGTCTCGGCAGAGCTCGAGGAAGTCATGTCGCTCTCGGACCGGTTGCTGGTGATTCATCAGGGGCGGATTGCCGGCGAGGTCGATCCGGCCAGCGCCAACACCACCGCCATTGGATGCCTCATGACAGGAGCGCAGCCAGGTTGACCCGCACGTCATCGTCACCGTTGGCACTCCTGTTTCCGCTCGTGGCCGTCCTGGCGGCCTTTGCCGTCGGCAGTGTGTTCGTGCTGGCCATCGGCGACAGCCCGCTCGAAACCTACGGGCTGCTCCTCGGCAGCGCGCTGTGGTGGCCCGACGGCATCGGCTACACCCTCTTTCTCGCGACGCCCCTCATCTTCACCGGGCTCGCGGTGGCCGTGGCGTTCAGGGCCGGGCTCCTGAACATCGGCGCGGAAGGGCAGCTCTACGTCGCGGCGTTCGCCACCGCCTGGACGGGGATCGTCCTCGGTGGTCTGCCGGCGGTGGTGCTGGTTCCGCTGTGCATGGTGGCGGCGGTACTTGCCGGCGGCATCTGGGGCGCCATCCCGGGGCTGTTGAAGGCGCGCTTCGGATCGCATGAGGTGATCAACACCATCATGATGAACTTCATCGCGGTCGCCCTGGTCAGCTACTTCACGCAGTACCACTATCGCGTCCCCGGCGATCCGATTCTGCAGTCGGCGCCCATCTCGGAGAGCGCGTACATTCCGCGGCTCGGTGCGATGATTCCCGGGCTGCCGGCGCGCATTCCGCTGAATGTGTCGTTCCTGCTCGCGCTCGTCGCCAGCGTTGCTGTGTACGTGTTTCTCTGGCGAACGAAGTGGGGCTACGAGATTCGCGCGACGGGCAGCAGTCCGTCGGCGGCCGAGTACGGCGGCATTTCCGTCCCGCGCCAGATTGTCCTTGCCATGACGATTTCCGGCGCGCTCGCCGGCATGGTGGGCATCAACGAAGTGCTCGGCTATCGGCATCGCTACTACGACGGGTTCTCCGACAACTACGGATTCACCGGCATCGCGGTCGCGCTGCTGGGCCGGAATCATCCCGCCGGCGTCGTGCTTGCGGCGCTGCTGTTTGCCGTGCTCTCGCGCGGCGGTATCCCGGTTGACGCGTTCACCCGGAACGTCACCAAGGACATCGTGCAGATTCTGCAGGCGACGATCATCCTGTTCATCGCTGCGGAAGCGATGTTCCGCGGTCCTCTGACCCGCTTGATGCACCGGGTGCGGGAGGAGCCGCGCCATGGCTGACCTCTTGACGATCTCGCTCGTGTTCTCGACGATCCGATTGTCGACGCCGCTCGTGCTCGCGGCGCTCGGCGGGATGTTCTCTGAACGGTCGGGCGTCATCAACATCGCGCTCGAAGGCATGATGCTGGCCGGCGCGTTCACGGCGGCGGCGATGACCTATTCGACCGGCAGCCCGTGGACGGGCCTGGCGGCGGCCATCGGCGCAGGACTGCTGGTCGCGCTGATTCACGCGGTCGCCTGCATCCGCTACAAGGCCGACCAGGTGGTTGTCGGGACGGCCATCAACATCCTGATGATCGGCCTGCCTGGATTTCTGAGCGGCGCCTTCTTCCTGTCGTCCGGGTCGACGCCGCAGATTCCGATCGAGCAGCTGATCCCTCGCGTGCCTATCGTGCTGGCGTTCGCGCTGGTGCCGATCACGTGGTACGTGCTGTACAGGACGCCGTTCGGGCTGCGGCTGCGCGCGGTGGGAGAGAATCCCGAGGCCGCCGATGCCGCGGGGATCAACGTGGCAAGGATGCGCTACAGCGGCGTGCTGCTGTCGGGCGCGCTCGCCGCGATTGGCGGCGCGTATCTGTCGATCGGCCAGTCGTCGCTCTTCACGCGCAACATGACGTCGGGGCGCGGGTTCATCGCGCTCGCCGCGCTCATCTTCGGAAAATGGCGGCCGCTGCAGACCATGCTGGCGTGCGTGTTCTTCGGGCTCACCGAAGCCGTTACCATTCAGATGCAGGGCGTTGTTAAACTGCCGTCCGGCGAAGACATCCCGGTGCAGTTCATTCAAATGGTTCCCTACGTGCTGACGATCGTCGTGCTCGCGGGCTTCATCGGGCACTCGCGGCCGCCGCGCGCGCTGGGTCATGCATACGAGAAGGAACGGTGAGCGCGTCTTCCTACTACGATCAAGTGCAGAGCGCCGCCGCGCGCGTGCGATCCACATCGGCCTGCATCCCGGATGTCGCCGTCGTGCTCGGGTCGGGGCTCGGCGATTTCGCCTCGAGCCTCGGGCGTGCGACGTCGATACGCTACGAGGAGATTCCGCACTGGCCCGCGTCCAACGTGGTCGGCCACGAGGGGCGTCTCGTCATGGGCGAAGTGTCGGGCCGGCTGGTCGCCGCGCTGTCCGGCCGGGCGCACTTCTACGAAGGGCACGATCTGCCCACCGTCACGTTTGCCACCCGGGTGCTCGGCGTGCTCGGCGTCAAAGTGCTGATCCTCACGAACGCCGCGGGAGGGATTAATACGGCATTTGCGCCCGGCGACCTGATGGTCATCGACGACCACATCAACCTGCTTGGGACGAACCCGCTGGTCGGGCCGAACGACGAACGCTTTGGCGTGAGGTTTCCGGACCTCACCAACGTCTACTCGCCTCGGTTGCGCGCCATTGCCGGCGAGGTGGCGGGGGCGCAGGGCCAGGTGCTGCGGCATGGAATTTATGTTGCGTGCCACGGGCCGTCGGTACGAAACTCCTGCAGAAGTGAGATACCTCCGGTTGATCGGGGGGGACGCGGTGGGGATGTCCACGGTCCCCGAGGCCATCGTGGCGCGGCATATGGGTCTCGAAGTGCTGGCGATTTCGTGTATCACGAATCTGGCCGCGGGCGTGCTGCCGCAGCCGCTGAACCACGAAGAAGTACTTGAGACGGCGAAGCGAGTGCGGGGACAATTCCTCTCGCTGCTGAACGCCATCATAGTGAGGATCTGAGTGGCCGAACAGTCTGTCGTGTCCGTCGTCGCGCTCGAGATTTCTGACGGGAAGGAGACCGAGTTCCTTACGTTGACCGGGCGGTTGCAGGGACTGGTGCGCAAGAAGGGGTACGGCACCAACCAGCTGCTGCGCGACGGGTCGCATCCGAGGCGGTACTACGACATCCGCATCTGGCGTAACGCCGAATCGGCGGCGCTGGCCGAGAACGACGGCGACATCAAGAGCCTGCGGCACGATCTGGAGCAGTACCTGCAGTCGACGCCTCTGGTGGACGTGGCGTGGGCGGTGGAGATGGGGCTCGCGACCGCGGGACCGTGGCAGGAACGGCGGGTCCTCGGCGATCGGCGAGGGGCGATCGACCGCCGGTCGAACAGGCTGGAGTTCGCGGGCGCGGAGAGGCGGTTCAGCGAGGATCGCCGCGTGCTGCTTCGCCGTGTCGACGGGGCTGGCCAGATCGCCGAATCGAACGGGCAACCCGACATCGTCCGCGCGGCGAGGGCGGCGCGCGAGCGCGCGCAGGCGGCGTTTTCGGACTTCAAGGTCGGGGCCGCACTGGAAACCGAGGACGGGCAGATCATTACCGGCTGCAACATCGAGAATTCCACCTACGGGCTGACGATGTGCGCCGAGCGCGTCGCGATGTTCAAGGCCGTGTCCGATGGCCATCGGTCCTTCAAGCGCATCGCGGTTGTGGCGGACACCGCGCAGCCCACCTCGCCCTGCGGCGCGTGCCGCCAGCTCCTGTGGGAATTTGCCGGCGACATCGAAGTGATCCTGGCGGACCTCCACGACGTGAAGACGCGGCATCGGTTGAAGGATCTGCTGCCGCATGCCTTCGACGCGCGCTTCATCGAGTGAAATGCCAATCGCGTGGCGGGCGCCGAACCAGATCACCAGATCACCAGATCAGTAGATCGCCAGATCAGTAGTTACGAAGTATCATCAACACGTGCTTCCCACAATTGAATGGAACGACGCCGGCATCGTCATGATCGATCAGCGCAAGCTGCCGGGCGCCGAGATCTACCTGACGTGCAAGACCGCCAAGGACGTCGCGAAGGCCATCAAGACGATGGTGATTCGCGGCGCGCCGGCGATCGGTGTGGCGGCCGGCATGGGCCTCGCCCTCGGCGTGAAACAAAGTACCGCGACCGGCACGACGAAGCTCGCCACCGAGTTCTACAAGCTGTGCGAGATGATGGCCGACACCCGGCCGACCGCCGTCAACCTCTTCTGGGCGATCGATCGCATGAAGCGCGTGTTTGCCGAGGCGGCGTCGTCTGGACAATCGGTCGATCAGATCAAGGTGCGGCTGGACGCCGAGGCCCGCGGGATTCACGACGAAGACGTCGCGAGCTGCCGCGCGATGGGAGCGCATGGCGCGAGCGTGGTGCCCGACACGGCGCGCGTGCTGACGCACTGCAATGCGGGCGCGCTGGCGACCGCCGGATACGGAACGGCGCTCGGCGTGATTCGTGGCGCGGTGGAGCAGGGCAAACACGTCACGGTGCTGGCCGACGAAACGCGCCCGTTCCTGCAGGGCGCGCGTCTGACGGCATGGGAGCTGACCCGCGACGGAATCGACACGACGGTCATCACCGACAACATGTCGGGAGCGCTCATGCGCGGCGGCGAAGTGGATCTCGTGGTCGTCGGCGCCGACCGCATCGCGGCCAACGGTGACGTCGCCAACAAGATCGGCACGTACACCGTCGCGGTGCTCGCCAGGGAACACGGCATCCCGTTCTACGTGGCTGCGCCGGTGTCGACGATCGATCTGGCCACCCCGGACGGCAGCCTGATTCCCATCGAGGAACGGAACGCGAAAGAAGTGACGCACCTCGGCCCGGCGCGACTGACACCCGTGGCCGCCAAGGTCCGGAATCCCGCGTTCGACGTCACGCCGAACAAGTACGTGACGGCGATCATCACCGAGCGCGGCATCGTGCGCCCGCCTTACATCGAGACGCTGGCCGAGCTTGTGGAAAACAGGAGCCGCGTGTAGTCAAGGGGGTCGGGAGGGGTTTTCGGCACACCAACCGCCGAAAACCCCTCCCGCCCCCTTCTTCATATGTTGATGCTGGGGATTGAAACGTCGTGCGACGAAACGTCGGCGGCGGTGGTCTCGGAAACCGGCGGCAGGTGGACGATCGGATCGAACATCGTCGCGTCGCAGGTGAACATCCACCGCGAGTGGGGCGGCGTCGTGCCCGAGCTGGCGTCGCGGCAGCACATCCGCGATATCTGCGGCGTGGTACGCACGGCACTGAACACCGCTCAGACCGATCTGAAGCAGCTCGATGCGATTGCCGTTACGCAGGGCCCCGGCCTCGTCGGTTCGCTGCTGGTCGGCGTCTCCTTCTCCAAGTCCCTCGCGCTGTCGCTCGATCGACCGCTCGTGCCGGTGCACCACCTCGCCGGGCACATCGAATCGTTGTTCCTTCAGCACGGCGACATAGCCCTCCCCCTCGTGGCGCTCGTGGTGTCCGGAGGCCATACGAGCCTGTACATGGTGAGAGAACCCGGCCGCTACGAACGCATCGGGCGAACGCGGGACGACGCGGCAGGGGAGGCGTACGACAAGGTCGCCAAACTGCTGGGACTCGGATACCCGGGCGGGCCGATTGTCGACAAGCGCGCGCGGAACGGCAACGACGAAGCCATCGCGTTTCCGGCGACGCGCATGACCCACGCCGACCGGAACGCGCCGCACATGAAAGGGGATCTCGACTTCAGCTTCAGCGGGCTGAAGACAGCCGTGCTGCGCCACGTGCGGCAGCGCGCGGACAGCGGGTCTTCTTTGACCGAGAGGGAGATCGACGACATCTGCGCCAGCTTTCAGCGGGTCGTCGTGTCGACTCTGCTGGATCGCGTGTTCGATGCGGCCGATCGGTACCATGCGCCAAGCGTGGGGATTGCGGGCGGCGTGTCGGCGAACGCACGCCTCAGGGCCGACTTCGCCAGACAGGCCGAGCGTCGCGGCATTGCTGGGTACGTCCCGCACATTTCGCTCTCGACCGACAACGCGGCCATGATCGCCGCCGCCGGTCTCAGAAATTTTCACGCGGGCAAGCGTGCGGGGCTCGATCTCAATGCAGACGCGTCGCTCCAGCTGTAGCTGCGCGCAGGAAGAGGTTCACCGTAAGGACCGCGGGCGTCTGAGTGGGGAATGGTTCCGCTGCGTGCGGTGGATTCCCCACCCTGCGAGACGGCAATTCCAGACGGGGGCATGAAACAGCCGCAGAACAGGCCATCCGCGGTATCGATCGACAAGGTACGGTTGTTGCTATCTCCTCAGCGGACTGCGAGGTGGATCATGGCAACAATGACTGAAGCTGCTGCGGCCGTGGACACAATCAAGGAACGACTGAATCCGGTTCGCGAAAAATTCGAGGACAACATGCGGGAGGGACGGCGCGCGATCGTCCGGGCGCAGCACGCTGCTGAGGATGGTGTAGCAGCCGCTGCCCTGGAAGTGAGACGTCATCCCGTGGGCGCGGTTGTCATCGCGGCCGGCGCGGGAGCGCTGATGGGCTGCCTGATCGGCTTTGCGGCCGGTTTTGGCTGCCGCAAGTCTGCATAGCGGCCCGCTCTTCCGGGTAGTACGGAGTGTCCGGCTTCAGCCGGACACTGCGTACAATGGGACGCTCCAGCATCCGCACATGCCGTCAATCAGCAAATCAATCTTCCAATCTTCCAATCTGCGAATCTGCGAATCTGCGAATTCCCCTATTCTCCAATCACCTTGATCAACACCCTCTTATTCCTGTTGCCGTCGAACTCCCCGTAAAAGATTTGCTCCCACGGCCCGAAGTCCAGTTTCCCCTTTGTGATGGCCACCACGACCTCGCGGCCCATGATCTGCCGCTTGAGGTGGGCATCCGCGTTGTCCTCGCCCGTGCGGTTGTGGTGATAGTGGTTGGGATCGGGGTTGAACGGCGCCAGCTCTTCGAGCCACTTGCCGAAGTCGTGGTGCAGCCCGCGCTCGTTGTCGTTGATGAAGACCGATGCCGTGATGTGCATCGTGTTCACCAGCACGAGCCCTTCCTGCACGCCGCTTGCGCGCACGGCTTCGTCGACTTCCGGAGTAATGTTGCGGAACGCCATTTTCGACGGGATGTTCAGCGTCAGATATTTCGTGTGTGCTTTCATGCCCCGTAAAATACCCTAAACACGATGCCCACCGACTCTTTCGAGCTCGTCCGCAAATGGTTTCAGGCATTCAACGCGGGCGATCTGGACACCCTGACGGCTCTCTATCACCTCGATGCCACGAACGACTCGGGCACGGCGATTGCCAACGGCCGGGATGCCGTTCGCGAAGAACTGGCCGCCGCCTTCGCGCGGTCGTCGCAGCGGACCGTGCGGATGATCGCCCGGGTGGAAACCGGCGCCATGCACGCCGAATGGCGCGGCCGCGAAGCGAACGGAGAAGGCGAGATTGCGACCAGCGCCGGGTACGACGAGTTCTGGATCGAGGACGGCCTCATCCACCGCCAGCGCTGTGTGTTGCATCCGCTCAGTTTTCAGGCCGAAGAGGATGTCGTACCGGTCAATGCGACGCGGCCGTCGCGGCAGTATCCAGGCCAGCCGATTGTCGGCGTCGGGGCGGTCATCATCCATGAAGGCAAGGTCGTCCTGGTGAAACGCCGCTTCGAGCCGCTGGCGGGGCAGTGGAGCCTTCCGGGCGGGCGTCTGGAGCTGGGCGAGACGCTCGAGGCCGGCCTGGCGAGGGAAATGCTCGAAGAAACCGGCCTCGAGGTCGAAGTCGGGCCCGTCGTCGACGTGTTCGACCGAATCCTGCTCGATCCCGAACGGAAGGTCCGGTACCACTACGTGCTCATCGACTACCTGTGCAGGCCGGTGGGCGGGCGTCTGAGCCACGGGTCCGACGTCGCGGCGGCGGAGTATGTCGATCCCGCCGAGCTCGAACCGTATCGTCTGACGCCCAAAGCCACATCGGTGATTGAAAAAGCGGTCGCGGCCGCAAGGACTCACGAATGGCCAAAGAACGTGCGCTGATTACGGGCGGGTCGGTTGGCATCGGCGCCGCACTCGCCGAGGTCTTTGCCAGCCACGGCCACGACCTGATTCTCGTCGCGCGTAAACGCGACAAGCTCGAGGCACGCGCGAAAGACATCCAGCAGAAATTCGGCGTCGATGTCGTCTGCCTGCCCGAGGATCTCGCCGATCCGCAGGGCCCGCGCCGGCTGCACCAGGCCGTCGTCGATCGGGGCCTCGACGTCCACATGCTGGTGAACAACGCCGGTGTTGGCCTGTACGGAAAGTTCGCGACGACCGACCTGGACGCCGAGCTGAAGATGATTCAGCTGAACTCGACCTCGGTGGTCGATCTCACGAAGCGATTTCTGCCGGCGATGATCGAGCGGCGCAGCGGCCGGATTCTGAACGTCTCGTCCACCGCCGCGTTCGTGCCAGGCCCCTGGATGTCGATCTACTACGCATCGAAAGCGTTCGTCCTCTCCTTCTCGCTGGCAATCGACTACGAGTTGAAGCCGCACGGCATCACGGTGACGACGCTCTGCCCGGGACCGACGGAGTCGGAGTTCAAAGTGCGCGCAGGGTCGCAGCGCTCGCGCCTGTTCGAGGCGTTCGTCATGGACGCGCCGCGCGTGGCGCGCGTTGGATACGACGGGATGATGAGAGGGAAGCCGGTGGCGATTCCCGGGATTCGGAATAAGCTGATTCCCGTCGCGGCGCGCCTGGCGCCCAGGCCGTTGATTGCGAAGTTATCTCACAGAGCCGCGAGACCATCTGAGAAGTGAGGGCGCGGAGGAATCCAACACGGAGACACGGAGGCACGGAGGTACACGGATTTCTTTCTTTCGAAAAAATTCTCTGTGTGTCTCCGCGCCTTCGTGTCTCCGTGTTGAAGCTGGCTCCGTGCCCTGGAGTGAAACATGTTCGAGTTGACTCGCGACAATGCCTGGAATCTGCTGACCGAGTACACGAAGAGCGAGAGCCTGCGGAAGCATGCGCTCGCCGTCGAAGCCGCGGTGCGCGGATACGCGCGCAGGTTCGGCGAAGACGAAGAGGTCTGGGGTGTCGTCGCGCTGTTGCACGACTTCGATTACGAGCAGTATCCCGACCTGAAGGACCACCCGTTCCGCGGCGCCGAGATTCTTCGCGAGCGCGGCTGTCCGGACTTCGTCATCCGGGCCATTCTTTCGCACGGCGAGCATACGAACACGCCCCGCGAATCGAGGCTGGAGCACACGCTGTTCGCGTGCGACGAATTGGCGGGGTTCGTCACGGCCGCGGCCCTCGTGCGTCCCTCGAAGAGCGTCCAGGATCTCGAGGCGTCGTCGGTCATCAAGCGGATGAAGGACAAGGCGTTCGCCAAGGGCGTGAGCCGGGACGACCTGCGAAAGGGCGCCGAAGAGCTGGGGCTGCCGCTCGACGAGCACATCGCCAATGTCATCGCGTTCATGAGGGAGCGGAGAGAACTGCTGGGACTCTGAGGCAGGGCTGAAGCCCTGCGCTACCTGCTGTGAGGCAGGGCTAAAGCCCTGCGCCACCTGAGTTCGCACCATCTACGGTGGAACAGGGCTTCAGCCCTGTTCGTATAGTCAACTAATGTCGGATTCTGTCGCCATCCTCGACCGGGTCGGCGTACGCTACGGCACGCAATGGGCGCTGGCCGATGTCTCGGCGGTGTTTCCGGCGGGAGCGGTCGGCCTGCTCGGCCCGAACGGCGCCGGCAAGAGCACCATGCTGAAGGCGCTGCTCGGGTTGATCAAGCCCGACAGCGGCCGCATCGGCGTGCTCGATCTCGACGTGGCCGTGGCGCCTCTCGACATCCGCGCACGCGTCGGCTACATGCCGGAAAGCGACGCGCAGATTCCAGGGATGACGGCGGTTTCATTCGTCGCGTATTGCGCCGAGCTGTCCGGGCTGCCGGCCGCCGATGCGATGCAGCGGGCGCACGAGGTCCTGTACTACGTCGGCCTCGGCGAGGCCCGCTATCGCAACGTCGAGACCTATTCGACGGGCATGAAGCAGCGCATCAAGCTCGCGCAGGCGCTGGTGCACGATCCCGATCTTCTGCTGCTCGACGAGCCGACCAACGGCATGGATCCGAAGGGGCGCGAAGAGATGCTCGCGCTCGTGCGCGACATCGCGCAGAACAGGCACATCAGCCTCATTCTCTCGTCGCACGTCATGCCCGACGTCGAATCGGTGTGCGATGCGGTCGTGGTGATGAATCGTGGAAAAGTCGTCATGCAGGGGCCGATCGCGTCACTCAAGAAACCGACCGGGCACATCTTCGAAGTCCGCGTCAAAGGCAACAGGGACGCGTTCGTCGAGCGGCTGCGGATGCAGGCGTTCGAGTGCCGCGAAACCGACGCTGACGAATTCCGCGTGCTCGTGCCGGCCAACGCGGGCCCCGAGCAGTTGTTTGCGTCGGCCGCATACGTGGGAGCGCAGGTGCGCCATTTGAAGCAGAGCGTGCCGACCCTCGAGGACGTGTTCGCAGAAGCGATGGGGGAGTCCTAAATGCCTATCCATCGCGAGCGGTACCGCAGACGCGAAGGCGGCAACGACCTGGCCGGCCGCGCATGGATGGTCATCGCGGCCAACGGCCTGCGCACGCTCGCGCGCAAGCGCGCGTTCCTGTTTCTCATGATCCTCGCGTGGATGCCCGTGGTGGTGCGCGGCGTGCAAATCTGGGCGGCCGCCAACGTGCCGGGTATGGCCGAGATGGGCATGCTCGCCGTCACGCCGCGCATGTTCCGGGACTTCCTCAATCAGCAGGACGCGATGACGTTCTTCATCACGGTCTACGTCGGCTCCGGGCTGATTGCCGACGACATCCGCGCCAAAGCGCTGCAGCTGTATCTCTCGCGCCCCGTCACTCGGCCGCAGTACATCGCCGGGAAGGCCGCGATTCTGATGGCCGCGCTCGCGACGATCACCTTGCTTCCCGGGATGCTGCTGCTGTTGCTCGTGCCCGCGTTCATGGGCAGCATGGCGTTCGTGCGCGACAACCTCCTCCTCATCCCGTCGATTTCCGCCTACTCGATCATCAAGATCACGCTGTCGACGTTCATCATCCTGGCGCTGTCGTCGTTGAGCAACAGCCGCTGGTTCGTGGCGGTCATGTATGCCGGTCTTGCGTTCTTCACGCACGCGGTCTACGGCGTCATCGCGGGCGCGAGCGACAGCACGATGTTCTCGTGGGTCTCGATTTTTTCCAACGTCCACCAGGTCGGCGACGTCCTGTTCCGCATGCCGCCGCGCTACGACACGCCGCCGATCGTGTCGGCCGGCGTCATCGCGATCGCCATTGCGATTTCGGCGTTCGTGCTGAGCCGGCGCATCCGCGCCATCGAGGTGGTGACGTGACGGCGTCGGCCGTCGTGCAGACCGACCACCTGTCGAAGTGGTACGGCCAGGTCATCGGGCTGAACGATATCAGCCTCACCATTGCCGGCGGCATCACGGGATTGCTCGGTCCGAATGGCGCCGGAAAATCGACGCTGTTGAAGCTCATCACGGGCCAGTTGAAGCCCAGCAAGGGATCGGTGAAGGTCCTGGGCGAGTCTGTGTGGGGCAACCCTGGCATCTTCCGCCGCCTGGGTCTCTGTCCGGAACAGGATGCCTTCTACGATCGGATGACCGGACACGAATGGGTGACGGCGCTCATGCGCCTTCACGGGTACGGCGAGCGCGACGCGTCCGACAAGGCGATGGCGGCGCTCGAGCAGGTGGATCTGCTGGAAGCGGCCAACAAGCGCATCGGCGCCTACAGCAAGGGCATGCGCCAGCGCGTGAAGCTCGCCCAGGCGATCGCGCACGAGCCCGAGCTGCTGATCCTCGACGAGCCGCTGTCGGGCATGGATCCGCTGGGGCGCCGCAAGGTGATTCGGCTGCTGCGCAACTGGGCCGTGGCGGGACGCAACGTCATCGTTTCGAGCCACATCCTTCACGAGGTCGAAGCGCTGACGTCGGACATCCTGCTGATGCACCACGGCCGGGTGCTGGCCGAAGGCAACGTGCACCAGATTCGGGATCTCATCGACGAGCATCCACACACGGTCTGCCTGCGCTCGAAGCAGCCCCGCGCGCTCGCGACGGCGCTGGTCGCCAGCGACGACGTGTTGAGCGTGCGCTTCGAGGAGGACGCGGTGTTCGTGCAGACGGCGAAGCCCGACGCGTTCTACGCGCGGGTGACGGAGATGGCGGCGACCAGCGGCGCCGGCGACATCTACGAAATCACGTCGCCCGACGACAACCTGCAGGCGGTCTTCGAGTATCTGGTGAAGTCATGAGGTCAGGATTCTGGAACGCCGCGTTTCGTGTGTTCGAGATTTCGATCACCCAGATGCTCTGGTCGAAGCGCACCGTCTTCATGCTGCTGGCGACCGGTGCGCCGGTGGCGATTGCCATCCTGCTTCGCGTCATCGACTCCATGGGCTTGTCGTCGTTCAAGGTAAACGGCGTGCCGGTGGCGGGCCCCGTCATCTTCGGCGGCATGATCTGGCTCTTGTATCTCCGCTTTGTGGTGCCGGTGCTGGGCGCGTTCTACGGGACCTCCCTGATTTCAGACGAAGTGGAAGATCGCACGATTACATATCTGTTTACGCGACCCGTGCCGCGCGGGTCGATCATCATCGGCAAATATCTCGCCTATCTGGTGTGCACTGGCCTGGTGGTGCTGCCGTCGGTCACCATGGTCTACCTGCTCATCACACCTGTCGCCGGCGGCAGCATCGGCGCTACGTTTCCGCAGCTCCTGACCGACCTTGGCCTGCTGGCACTCGGGCTGGCGGTGTACGGCGCCGTGTTCGCGTTGATTGGCGCGCTCGTGCCCAGGCCGCTGGTCGCGGGGCTGTTGCTCGTATTCGGCTGGGAGCAGGTGGCGCTCATCGTGCCCGGCTATCTGCGCCGTTTCACGGTGGCGCATTACCTGCAGTCTCTCGTGCCCCACTCGATGCCCCAGGACGATACCGTCTCGGCCATCCAGTCGCTCTTCTCGGCGCCGCCGACGGCCACGTCGAGCCTCCTGTCGCTCGCGGTCATTCTGGTGGCTGCGCTCTGGCTGGCGGCCAGGACGGTCGAACGGCGGGAATACATACTTGATCAATAACGGTTCGTCGGGTTCGTAGGTTCGTTGGGTTCGTAGGTTCGTGAGGTTCGGCAGGCCTCCACGGTGAAATCGCGGTTGCGGAGGCCTGGACTCCACGAACCCCACGAACCGGACGAACCTCACGAACTCTACGAACGTTACGAACCTTACGAACCGGTGTCGCCATCAGGGAACCGCGACGTCCGTGATTCCGTCTACGTGGGTATAGCCATGACAAGAAAAACCCGCTATTTCCTGTTCGGTGCGATTGGCGCGCTTCTGGTCGGCCTTTCGGGCGGATTGATTGCCTATCTCGCCTACGACCGGAGCGCCGGTGTGCCGGCCGGGTTGCCGCCCGAAGTCCGCTATGTGCCTGCCAATGCCGAGGTCGTGGCGTTTGCCAACATCCAGGACGTCATGACCTCCGACCTCCGTCGCGAGCTCATGCCGACCATCGAGGGGGGCTCGCACAAGGGCCGGCAGATGATGAGCGATTTCGCCGGCATCGACCTGGAAAAGCAGGTCCATCACATCGTGGCGTATGTCGAGCCCCACCAGACACCCGGTCAGCAGGACCAGCAACGGCCGGAGATCCCCAGAATGCTGCTGCTCGTCCAGGGCTCGTTCGAACCCGCGCGGATCGAGCAGGTCATCCACGATCGCGGCGGAATCATGGAGGACTACAAGGGCGGGAAGCTGTACATGCATCCTGACACCGAAAAGCAGGTGGCCGTGGGACTGCCGGGACCCGATCTGATCGTGATCGGACAGGTCGATCTCGTGCGTCGCGCGATGGACCGCGCGCGCGAAGGGGCCCGCGGCGCCGAGGACATCACGGCGAACGACGAGATGATGAACCTCATCAAGGACAATGCCGGCAGCACGGCATGGGTGGTCGGCCACTTCGACGCGATGCGCCGCCGCATGCGGCTGCCCAGCGACTTCTCGGTGCAGGTGCCGGCCGTGCGCCTCGTGTCGATGAAAGCGCACGTGAACGGCGGCATGAGGGCCACGATCCGCGCGGAAGCCGGCGACCAGGCGGCGGCCGATCAGCTGCGTGATACCGTCCGCGGGTTCGTCTCTCTTGCGCGGCTCCACAGCGGGGGAAAGCCCGGCTTCGAGAGCGCGTTGAAGTCGATCGAGCTCTCGGGCACCAACAAAACCGTTCAGATGTCCTTCGCCGTCGCGCCCGACACCCTCCGCATGATTGCTCCACGACGGCCGGACGCGCCCGCGCCGCCTCCGCCTCCAGCTAAGTGATCTAGAATCTGGAAGATCGAGAAAGATCTGAAAAGATCTGTTAAGATCTATAGATCTATAGATTTAAGATCTATAGCTCTTTCAGCCCGCATGGAGCTCATCTTCTTCTACGGCACCCTTCGAACGGGATTCAACCGCACGACCCGTGCGGGCATCGACTCGTTTCTGAAATTTGCGGGCCGCGGATGGATTAACGGCAAGCTGTTCGATCTGGGAATTTATCCGGCTGCCGTGCCGGCCAGCGATGCGCGCGTGTGGGGCGAGGTCTTCGAAATCACGGATCCGCCCACGGTGCTGGCGGCGCTCGATCGCATCGAAGGACATCGCCCGTCGGAACCCGAGCGCAGCCTCTACAACCGCGTCCGCGTGCCGGCCACGCTCGACGACGGCTGCACCGAAGATGTCTGGGTGTATTTCTACAACGCGCCGCTCGGCCGGGCGCCCCGCATCACGTCAGGCGACTACCTGGAGCATCTCAAGGCACGATAACTCTCATGGCAGATGTCAGATGGCACATGGCAGAAAGTACCTTCAGCCATCCGCCCTCCGCCATCTGCCATAACTGGCGTACTTAAACGAGCCGTCGTCCGGCTTTGATGGCTTCGATGAATTCCACGATCACCGCGTGGATGCGGTCGGAAGGCTCGATGAACTCGATGCCCGATCGGTAGTGCACGATCTCCTGGTCCACGTCGCTGATGCGGCAATGCGCCACCCGGCCTTTCAGCACGACGGAACGCCCGCCCAGGGTCAGCCTGACGTCGTGAAGCGAATTGAGGTGGAGAGGAAAGGCGGTCTCGACCAGACAGCCCCCCGGCTGATCTCCTTGATCGACAGGGGTTGGAACACCATGACCTCGCCATGGAGCTCCCCGAGAATCTCAACTCGTTCCCGGTCGCGCTTTTCAGGGGGGGGCGCCGTCACGCCCGGGTACGGTACCAGACTTTGCCGTCAGTGTACAGGTTCATACCGGCACTCGAATTGAGATGAAAAAAAGGGCGGGAGCTATACGCTCCTCGCCCCCGTACGCCGACTGAAAACTGAGAACTGAAAACTGCTAACTGACGACTGACAACTAATTCAGCCGCAGCGGAACCGGCTGGTTGAACACGTCGTCGGGCAACCCCACCGATTCGTTGCGTTCGACTTCTTCCTCGGTGGTCACGGTGCACGTGACCACAGGGATATCCTTCGTATCGGCATCGAGCTTCAACATCGACAACACCTGGAAGCCGTCCATATCGTCAATGTCCAGGCAGACGATGATGAGATGCGGGGTCAGGCGTTTGATATGGCTGTACGCGCGTTCGGTCGATTCGACGAAGACGACGTCGTACTGGCCCGCGTCGAGAACCGTCTCGAGCAACCCGTTCAGTTGAGACTGCTTGCTGACCACGACAACCTGCTGCGAGGTACGCCTCGCAATGTCGGTCGGTCTCGTCTCGATGTTGGTCATCATGGTCTCGCCTCCCGTCTGCCCACCATCTAATACAAGAACCACGCCAAAGCCGTAGTTTCGAAACAGCACAGGAAAAGGGCCTGTTCTTCAGGCGTTTGCGCGCAATGTCATTCGATTTGGAGCCAAAAGGAAGCGTACAAAAAACCGGGGGAGCAAAATGCTCCCCCAGACTGCACGAATGTAACCAGAGTGTAGAGGTGGGTTTTACTGTCGTAGGGCGGGTTTCGTACTGCAAAACCCGCCCTACGACCGAACCAAGCGAACCTACGAACTTAACGAACCAACGAACCTATGAACCTACGAACTAGAAGAGGAACTTCACAGAGAATTGCCCCTGCGTGCCGGCTTCGAACAAGTCGTCCATGCCGTAGCGCGGATCGAGCGCGTTCGCGCCGTCCGAGGTCGCTCTGACCATGGCGTTGTAGTCGTAGCCCTGGAACAGGTCGACGTTGGCCAGGTTGATGGCTGACGAGGCGCGTGGCGTGCCCGCGCCCCGGTTCAGGTAGTTGAACACGTGCCGCGACGTCTTCTGGTTGAAGAGGTTGAGCATGTTCAGCTCGAACCGCAGCCGCTTATTGCCCGCCATCGCCATCTCGTGCGAGACGAGGAGGTCGGTCTTGTTGTACATGGGCGTCCGGCCCATGTTGCCGCGGCCTTCGACGAAGATCTCCGTCTGGTTCACCGAGTTGACGTAGGTCGACATCGGCGTGCCGCTACCTATATAGACGAACGCGCCAATTTGCGTGTTCTGGAAGATGTTGTAGGCGCCGTAGAACTTGGCGACCACGGGACGGTCCGTCGCCAGACGGCCGAGCACGTCGAGGTTGCCATGCGAGTCGAACATGGCGTCGTCGAGGTCCCAGCCGCGGTTGACGTTGCCGCCCTCACGGAAGATCGAGCCAGACTGCTGCTGCGCGGTGGCCGAGCTGACACCGGTGGTTGGCGTGCGGATTTCGTCCGAGCTCGCCAGACCGGCGTAGTTGCCGTATAGACGGCTGATTGTGAGGTTGGCGCTGCCGAACCAGTTGTTCGCGAACCGGCGGCTGATGCCCATCTCGACCGCGTCGTACTGCCGCTTGACCTTGGGCATCGGGAACGAACCGCCGCCTGTCTTTGGCGCCGCCGATGCGGGCATCATGGCCGTCGTGCCCTCGCCGGGGTTGCCGAGCAGGTACACCTCGTTGCCGTTCACGAGCGCGCCGAGGTCTTCGATCGTCCGGTTCAGGTTGTTGTGCACGTAATGGACCGTCGCCACCGTGCGGGGGTTCACTTCGAAGTCGAAGCCCGCGCTGTAGCTGTCCTGCGACATCGGCTTGGCAGCGTCGTCCACCGTGTCGAAGCTGGGGACGCGGCGATCGCGGCAGTTGCCGCCGCCCTTCCACAGGTCCCGTCCGGGCGCGTTGTCGAAGTTGGCCGTAATTGGATCGTTCGGGTTGTCGATCGCCCGGTACTTGATGCACCAGATGTCGCCGCCGAACGAGCCGCGCGGCATCTCGTACTTCGTCCAGTCGTAGTAGCGGCCGTAGCTGGCATACGCCTTCGCGCGGCTATTACCCGTCACGTCGTAGCTGAATCCGATGCGCGGTGCGAGCTTCTCGCCCCAGCCGAATTCGAAGACGTTTTCCTGGATTTCCTGCTTGTAGGCAGGAACGTTCTCGTTCTCCGTGCGAACCCCGACGTTCAGCGTCAGGCGGTCGCCAACCTGCCACTGGTCCTGAACGTAGAGCGACAGGATGTCCGCGCCGGCCTTGCCGAAGATGCCGCGGTCGTTGACGGCGTAGTAGCCGTAGGCGCCTCTATCGTTCGCCTGGCCCGCCAACTGCAGCGTGCTGCCCCAGAAGATATCGACGTATCCGCCGGGATACAGGGAGTTGACGTCGTTCACCGTGTGTTGGTATCCGAAGCCCCCTTTCAGGGTGTGCCAGCCGGCACTCTGGAAGTGTGGTTGTAATCCAGGTTGAAGAGCGTGCGCTTTGTCGTGTCGAAATCGGTGATCTGCGAGCGCGGAGTATTCTGCGTGAGCTGTGATCCCTGGAGATTCGCCGGAACGGTGCAACCGATGTTTGCGCAGTTCGCCGTCGGGGTCTGATAGATGTAGTTCGTTGTCTGCGGAATGCCGGTGTCGGCGTGCCGATCCTGGAAGTACCAGGCGCGGAATGTCGCGTGCGTACCATTGGAGGTGACGAGGTCGACTTTACCATTGACGTTCGCCTGCATCTGCCTCCAGCCACGTTCCTTATTCGGGTCGCTCGCCGCTTTCGAGCCGGCGAGGAAGTTCGAGCCGAAGCCGTTGTAGGCCGGCAGCGTGCCCGTCACGTGGGCCGGCGTCGCCAGAGTGGAGACATACGCGTTGACTCGACGGCTGCCCACGCTGACCTTGCCGAACGCCTGGATAAATCTGGACGTCCTCTTGATGGCGCCTGCCTCGGTGCCGTTCGAGAACTTGTAGGTGTTCTCGCGCTGGCTGATACGGGGCGAGAACGATCCGAAGAAGAACAGTCTGTCGCGGACGATCGGGCCGCCGATCGATCCACCGAGCTCCTGACGCACGTCCGGCTGTTTGGTATCCTGCCAGGTACTGCACGGTCCGGTCGTCAATGGGACTCAGCACTAGGCGCTTGACCGGGCTGGCGCTCAACGCGCTGCCGTCGAGGTAGTAGTGGACCTCGCGCAAGACGATGTTGCTGCCCGACTTGGTGGCTGCGCTGATGACACCGCCCAGCGCGCCGCCGAACTCGGCTGGAATGCCGGTCGTCTTGACCTGCACTTCCTGGATGTACTCGAACATGGTGTTCTGGCGCGACGAACCGTTGATCAGGCTGTTCGTGACGACGCCGTCAACCGTAAAGACGTTTTCGGCGCCACTGGCGCCGTTCACCTGGAAGCCGCCTTCGATGTCTCCTGAGTTCACCGACGGTGCGGTGAGCGCGATCGACTGGAAGCTGCGTCCCTTCGGCAGCCCGCCAATCTCTTCGGCCGTTATCCTGTGCGCGACGCTTGCGCTGTGGGTGTCGATGATGCTCACGTGTCTGGCGGCGACCCGAAGTGTCTCAGCGATAGCCGCGACGTAGAGCACTGAGTCCAGAGCGTGAGCATGGCCCACGTGAACCTCGACGTGAGTTGTTTCCTGCGGTGTGAAGCCGGCGAGATCGAAACGGATGGCATACACGCCCGGCTCCAGCGTCAGCTGATATCCGCCTGAGTTGTCGCTCAGCGTCGTGAGCGTCCGGCCGGTGCGCTCGTTGGTGGCTCGCACCTGAACACCGGGCAATGGACTGTCGGTCTGGTCAACGAGCCGGCCGGTGAGGGTGCCCAGCCCTTCCTGTGCACCCAGAGGCGGGGCGGGATAGTACATGACGAGAACGACCAATGAAACAATGGCTTGCAGCGGTGTCGAGGCCTTCTTCAGCATGGCAGCGTTCTCCTTTCGCGCTGCCGCCATGCAAGTTCCACTCAGGACCGGATGTCATTGGCGCAAACTCTGTGCACGGTTGCACCAACTACCAATTCCACGTGCAAGAAAAAAAGGGGGGGAGCGTTTCCGCTCCCCCCTGTGACGTACCCGTTCCTGCTTCAGGGCTTAGAACAGGAATTTCACCATGAAGTGAGCGGTCGTGCCTTCGCTCCACAGGTCTTGCATGCCATACCGTGGCTCATTGCCGATCCCGTTCCGACCGTCCGTTGTGGCCGCGATCATTGCCTTGTAGTCGTACGGCTGCTTCAAATCCTGGTTGGCCAGGTTGATGGACGCCGCAGAGCGGTTCCGGTTCAGCAAGTTGAACTGGTGCCGGGCCGTCTTCTGGTTGAACAAGTTCAGGACGTTCAACTCCAACCGTAGGTTGTTGGTGTTACGCATCCTGATTTCGTGCGAGAGCAGAAGGTCGGTCGTCGCAAGCATCGGCGTCCGGCCCTCATTGCCACGGCCTTCGACGAATACCTCCGTCGCGTTGATCGTTCTGACGTAGGTCGTGATAGGTGTTCCGCTGCCAACGTACTGATTCAGACCAATCTGCGTCCCGAACGACGTCATGTACGCGCCGTACATCTTCAGGACGTGCGGACGATCTGTAGCGAGACGACCCGTGGGATTGAGGTTGCCGTGTGAGTCGAACATCATCTCGTCGAGATCGAATGCACGAGTCGCGTTTCCGCCGGGGCGGAACGACTGAGCACCCTGCTGTTGATCGACCGCGAACGAACTGAATCCCGGGGTGCGGATTTCGTCCGAGTTGGCGAGACCCGCGTAATTGCCGTATAGACGGCTCAGGACGTAGCTCCCACCGAGGAAATAGTTACCCGAGAACCTCCGATTCAGCGACACCTGCAGCGCGTCGTATTGCCGTTTGGGTCTCGGCACGTCGAACGGGCTGGTCCTGGTTGAAACAAACGCTTGCTGGGTGAGTCCCTCACCTGGGTTTCCGTAGACGTAGACCTCGCTGCCATCTATCAGCTGTCCAACGTCCTCGATTGTGCGGACCAGGTTGTTGTGCACGTAGTTGACTGACAGCAGTACGGTAGGCTTCAACTGGTACTCAATACCTCCGCTGAAGCTGTCCTGGCTCATTGGCTTCATGTCCGGATCGAGCTGGTCGGTGCCAAAGCTTGGGACACGATGATCTTGATATCCGGCGGCATTGCCCCACAGATCGCGGCCGGGCATGTTGTTCAGATTGATACTGCTGATGATCGACGGATCGTCGAGCGGACGGTAGTAGGTCAGCCAGATATCGCCGCCGAACGTGCCGCGCGCGAGCTCGTACTTCGTCCAGTCGTAGTACCGGCCGTAGCTACCGAAGAGCTTCATCGTACCGTCGCCCTTTACGTCGTACGCCGCGCCAATTCTGGGTGCGATCTTCTCGCCCCATCCGAACTGAATCGCGACGTCCCGGTCTCTGTACGCAGGAATCTTCTCGTCTTCGAAACGCAGACCGAGATTGAGGGTCAGGTTGCCGACGTTCCACTGGTCTTGCACGTAGAAATGCGAGATGTTAGCGGACGCTTCGCCGAACGTCCCGAGGTCGTCAACCGCGTAGTAGCCGTATGTGCCCCTGTTCGAGCCAACACCCGGTACCGTGCTCGTCACCGCGGAATCCCACCAGATTTGGACGCGGCCACCAGGATAGCGCTGATCGACGACGTTCTCGTTGTGCCGCATGCCGCCGCCCAACTTCAGCGTGTGGTATCCAGCAGCGCTGAAGTTCGTGTTGTAGTCGGCCTGCACGTAGGTCTGCTTCGTCGTGTCGTGGTCGACGATTTGAACAGCGGGAGTGTTCTGGGTCAGACGCGGTCCCACAAACGCTGACGGGCACGAAGGATTTCCGGCCACGCACGGCGATTCGTAGTACCACGGAGTCGTCTGTGGAACGCCCGTATCGGCGTAATCGTCGAAGAAGTGCCCGGCCTTCACACTCAAGAACGAGTTACTGGACACGGTGATGTCCGCATTGCCCGTGAAATTCCTTTGATCGGTCTCGTAGCCGCGTTCGAGGTTCACGGCGTTGCTCGCTTTCGAGCTCGAGATGTACTGAGGACCAACGCCGGTATAGGCGGGCAACGTCCCGGTGGATGTCGTTGGCGTCAACAACGCGCCGAAATACGCGTTGACCCGGCGGCCGCCGTAGCTCACCTTCCCGTAGGCGCTCATGATCGTCTGATCGCGCGGGATCTGGCCAGGATCGGTGCCGCTGCTGAACAGGTATTCGTTGGTGCGTTTGTTGAAACGAGGCGAGATCGATCCAAAGAAGAAGAGACGATCGCGAATGATTGGACCGCCCAGCGATCCGCCCACCTCGTTGCGTGCGTCGTTCTGTTCGTCATCCTGAACGGTGGAGACCGTGCGGTCGTCGACCGGGGACAGCACCAACCGCTTCACGGGCCCTGCGTTCAGCGCGCTGCCGCTAAAGTAATAGTGCCCCTCGCCCTGGAACGCATTGCCGCCCGACTTGGTCACCGCGCTGATCACGCCTCCCAGCGCGCCGCCGTACTCCGCCGGGATGCCAACGGTTTTGACCTGTACTTCCTGCAGATACTCGAACACCGTGTTCTGGCGCGAGTGGCCGGCCAGCAAGCTATTGGTGGAAACGCCATCGATGGTGAACTGGTTTTCCGAGCCGCTGGCGCCGTTCACCTGAAACCCACCCTCGACGTCGCCCGAGTTGACCGACGGGGCCGTCATCGCGACCGACTGGAAGCTGCGGCCTTTCGGCATCCGGTCGATCTCTTCCGCGGTGACGTTGTGCGCGATGAGGGTGCTGCGCGTATCGACCAGTGGCGCGGCTTCCGCCGTCACCTGGACGGCTTCTGAAATGTTGCCGACCTTCAGCGATGCGTTGATGGTAAGAGTCCGGCCGAGCAGAACGTTCAAGTCGGGGTGTTCCTGTCGGGCGAAGCCGCTCAACTCAAACCCGATCTTGTAGGTCCCAGGATCGAGCGACGCCCGATACTTGCCGCCACCGTCGGTCACAACGCTGGTGACACGCCCGGTCTGAAGATTCGTGATACTAACCGTCACACCTGGGAATACCCCTCCGCTGGCGTCTGTCACTTCACCTGTAACCGTTCCCGTTTGCTCCTGTGCCTGCACGCTTAGGGCAGGTCCCAGAAGCATCCCGAGCGACAACAGGATGCGCAGCAGCCATGGCGCTGCCTGGTCCCGTCCGCGTCGTCTCGTATTCATAGCCTCTCCTTGAAAATAGCCTTGGACGTCGTGATTAACGTCCCAAGACAAAACTACTAACCAGAAAGATGCCAAGTCCGGCAACCCCTTAATATAACAATTTGCTAACAATTCAGAGAGGCATCTCGATCAAATTGCATGCAGATCCAATTTCTTGTGCACTAATATCCAAAATAATGAAGTAGGTGTTTCTCTGACAGGCCAAATCGCTGCAAAGCTATGAACACTTAAGGGTTGTCCTTCTACAGGGATCGGCGGAAAATCCGATAAACCCTAGGTATGCCAAACGCGCGACTGACGGCGTTCGTGTTCGCGGCGGCGGTACTTATGTGTGTGCCCGCTGTAGGGGCACAGGCTCCAGCCGGCAATTTGTCGGGGCGAGTGGTGTCGAGCGACGGACAACCCTTGCCCGGTGTGCTCGTAGAAGTGTCCACTCCGAGCGCGCCCGGATCGCGCACAGCGGTGACGTCGGCGAACGGCGACTATCTCGTCGCACTGCTGCCGCCAGGCACCTACACGATTTCTTTTGTCCTCGAAGGATTTCAAACGCTGCGGCGCACGCTGAACGTGGCGGGCACACAGCGCGCGACGCTCGACGCGACGATGTCGCCCCAGGGCGTCAGCGTCCAGGTCGACGTCGTCGGACAGGCCCAGCCGTTTGTCGAAACCGCGCAGGTGGCGACGAACTTCAAGCAGCAGCTGATGGCCGACCTGCCCTCTAACCGCACGATTGACGCCGTGCTGTTGATGGCGCCCGCGGTGCATCCCACCGGTCCACGCGGGGCGTACACGATCAACGGCTCGCAATCGTACGAAAACCTCTACATGCTCAACGGCGCCGTCATCAACGAGAACCTGCGCGGGCTGCCGATGACCCCGTACATCGAGGATTCGCTCCAGGAAGTGACGGTCGCCAGCGCCGGGATTTCCGCCGAATACGGGCGATTTGCCGGCGGCGTCGCCACCGCGGTGACCAAGTCGGGCGGCAACCGATTCGGGGGATCGTTCCGGACGACGTTCGCCAACGACAGCTGGCGGTCGTTCACCCCGTTCGAGTCGACCGATCTCATCAACAACCCGTCGCGAAAACCCTCGGACCTGAAGCTCGACGTCACCGTGCCCGTGTACGAAGCCACCTTCGGCGGCCCGTTTCAGACCGATCGCTTGTGGTTCTTCGCGGCCATGCGGTCGCAGGAGCAGCAGTCGAAGCGGACGACGGTCGGCACCAACATCCCGTATAACTTCGTCAACGACGAACAGCGCTACGAAGGCAAGCTGACCTACACGCCGAAGAGCGGGCAGTCGCTGCAGGGCACCTATCTGAAGCTGAATCAGCTGCTCGACCAGAACAACTCCGGCTTCGCGGTGGCAGACCTCCGCAGTCTCGCCAAGCAGGGTCAGCCGCAGAGCCTCGTGTCGGTGCAATACACCGGGGTGATCAACGCGAACTTTTCGATGTCGGCGCAGTACTCGTCGCGCCAGTTGACGTTCACCGACGTCGGGGCGACGGCCACCGATCCGATCGACGGCACGCTCCTCATCGATCTATCGCGCAACCTGCGCTTCTGGAGCCCGACGTTCTGTTCGGGCTCGGTGTGCGGCGACGGCGACGAGCAGCGCGATAACCAGAACTTCGTGGTCAAGGGCTCGTACTTCGTGTCGAACAGCTCGACCGGCACGCATCACATGGCGTTCGGGTACGACTACTTCAACGACAACATCTACTCGAACACGCACGCGTCGGGTAGCGACTACCGCATCCGCACGACCAACGCGATCATCCGGAACGATCAGATCTTTCCGGTGCTCGTCCCGAACGCGACGACGACGCTCGACTACAACCCGATCGACCAGCTCAGCGAGGGCTCGAACCTGCGGATGCACTCGCTGTTCATCAATGACAACTGGCGCGTCAACGGCAAGGTGACCCTGAACCTGGGCGTGCGCCTCGACAAGAACGCCGCCGCCAATGGCGACGGCAACACGGTTGGCGACGACCTGTCGTTCAGTCCGCGCCTGTCGGCGGTCTGGGATCCGAACGGCGATGGACGCTGGGCTTTCAGCGGCGGCTTTGCACGCTACACCATGGCCCTGACGAGCAACGTCGTGGCGTCGACCGCCAAGGGCGGCAATGCGTCCACGAAGCGGTGGGTCTACACCGGGCCGGCCATCAATACCGATCCCAACGCGCCGACCGGGTCGCTGACCAGCACCCAGGACGCGATTAAGGCCGTCTTCGCCTGGCACGAAGGCCTCGGCGGATCGGGTCGTGCTCCCGCCGCTGCGTCGCTGCCGGGTGTGACCATGCAGATTCGCGATCCGCTCAGCTCGCCGTATTCGTACGAATATTCCGGCGGTGTGGCGCGATCGCTCGGGCGCGGCACCGTACGTGCGGACATGATTTATCGTGATTTCCGGAATTTCTACGCGCTGCGCACCGACCTGCAGACCGGGAAGGTGACCGACGGCGTTGGCGGGACCTTCGACCTGAGCCTCATCGAAAACACCAACCGCACCGAGCGCCAGTACGCGGGCCTCTCGACGCAGGCGACATACGATTTCGGATCGCGCATCTCGCTCGGCGGCAACTACACCTTGTCGCGCGCGTGGGGAGACGTGGAAGGCGAGATTGCTTCAGGACCCAGCGGCGGCACGTCCGGGAACTATCCCGAATATCGCGTCGCGTCCTGGAATTATCCGACGGGCGATCTGATGATCGACCAGCGCCATCGCGCGCGCATGTGGGCCACCTATACGCTGCCGGTGGCGGAGTCCGCGGGCACGATGTCGTTCGCGCTCTTGCAGCAGTTCGCGTCCGGCGTGCCGTATCCGGCGATTGCGGCCATCAACCCGTCGGCGTTCATGGCCAACCCGGGCTACCAGAATGCGCCCACCGGGATGGAGTACTACGTGCTCGGGCGCAACCCATTCCAGACCGAGGCCACCGCGCGCACGGATTTCTCGGTGAATTACGGCTACCATCTGGGACGGATGGGCGACGTGCGGCCCGAGCTGTTCTTCCATGGCGAGGTCCTGAACGTCTTCAACCAGTTCCAGATGTGCGCGTGCGGCGAGAACGTCTTCCGCAATGGCGGCATTTCCGACCTCACGACCATCGGCATGGGCGTGCAGGTCATCCAGCCGCAGTTCAATCCGTACACGACGACCCCGGTCGAGGGCACGCACTGGCGCGCCACGAATCTGGGTCAGCCGCTGAACCGGTTCGCCTACACGTCTCCGCGCATTTTCAGATTTGCCGTGGGTTTGAGATTCTAGAAGAGACCGGCTCGTGGGTTCGTGAGGTTCGTGAAGTTCGTGAAGTTCGTGGGGTTCGTGGGTTCGTGAGGTTCGAACCTCGCGCGCCGGATCGGCGCGCGCGAACTCCCACGAACCGACGAACTGACGAACCCGACGAACCCGACGAACCCGACGCCCCGAGTCCCCCCGTTTTGTCGCCCCGCGGAGGTAGGCCGGGTCTTGCTTTGTAGACCCGGCGTCAGCCTGTACAATTCCGTGTAATGCAGGAGCTCATCCGGCAGCTGCTCGCCGAGCTGGGGGAAGATCCCACCCGCGAGGGGCTGCTCAATACCCCGAAGCGCGTCGACAAGGCCCTGAGGTTCCTCACGAGCGGCTACAACATGGACGTCGACGAAGTGCTCAACGACGCCCTGTTCACCGTCGACTACAGCGAGATGGTGATCGTGAAGGACATCGATTTCTACAGCCTGTGCGAGCACCACCTGCTGCCGTTCTTCGGGAAGTGCCACGTCGCCTACATCCCCCGCACGAAGGTCATCGGCCTCAGCAAGATTCCAAGGCTCGTCGATATCTTCAGCCGACGCCTGCAGATCCAGGAGCGGTTGACGAGCCAGGTTGCCGACACCATTCGCGAGAAGATCAACCCGCTCGGCGTGGCGGTGGTGATGGAGGCGACGCACCTCTGCATGTCGATGCGCGGCGTGGAGAAACAGAATTCGTTCTGCGTCACCAGTTCGATGCTCGGCGCATTCCGCGACAATGCACGAACACGCATGGAGTTCCTCGAGCTCATCAAGCTACGCACGGCGATTCGCATGGCGCCGGAGCCGATGACGGCGTGTGTCGATGATTAACGGCATGAGGTGGCACAGGGCTTCAGCCCTGTCTTTGTGGCGGCTGGCGGCGATCTCGATGATCGCGTGTGCCGTCGCCGCTCATCCGACATCCGCCAACGCGCAGACGAAGCCCGGGGCGAAACCGACGACCCGAAAACCCGCGCCACCGCGAAAGCCGACGATCGCGCCCGCCGAGATGACATGCCCGTCCCCGCTCGGAGCCGGCGTCAAAACCAAGCACGAGTATTGCGACGTGTTGACCGGCCGCGACCCGAAGGAGGGCATCCTCATCAAGCTGCCTCCTCACCGGGGACCCGTCACGCTCAGATTCAACCTTCACAACCGCCACACCTATTCTGAAGAAGAAGTCCGGCTGAAGCGCGGATTCGCCTCGTATGCGGCCGGCATCGGTGTGCTGACGCTGGATAACACGCTCTTGAGCCGTGCGGCGGTGGCCACCGAGTTTCGTACGGGCGCCGACCTTCTGGAACGCATCAGCGGCGGTGCGGGTCCGGGCGGCGTCAAGGCCGTGGCGCCGGTCGGCAGCGAAGCGATTTCGCTCGAGCTGCCCGCGGAGTTGTCGGAAGTGACCATCCTCGGCGAAAAGCTGACCGTGGTGCGCGCCGACGGCCAGCCGGCCACCTACACGGCGAGCGGGCGGCCGATCGCGATCGTGAGCGACGTGACGGTCGAGTACATGCCGGCGCCGGCTCCTGCCCGAGGCAAACGTTGAGTGAACCACTATTGGAAGATTGGCAGATTGGCAGAATTGACGGATTGGGAGATTAGGCGGAATGCCCCTGCCCTCTTCCAGTCTTCAATCCCCCAACACTCTACCAATCCAGCAATCCTCCAATCCTCCAATGCAGGTTTCATCCCCGGCTCTCATCAGCATCATCGTGCCCGTCTTCAACGAAGCGGGCACCGTCCGGGAGGTCATCGATCGGCTGCTGCAGATTCCCCTGCCCGCGCCCCGCGAAATCATCGTCGTCAACGATGGATCCACCGACGGTACGAGACACGTGCTCGACGGCATCGCGCCGGTCGATGGCGTGCTCTCGATCGTGCATGCGGCCGCGAACGGCGGAAAGGGGAGCGCGATTCGCATCGGGCTCGCCCGCGCGCGTGGCACCGTGGTGGCGATTCAGGACGCCGACCTCGAGCTCGATCCCGTGCAGCTGGCCGATCTCGTCCAGCCGATCCTGAACGGCGAGGCCGAGGTCGTGTACGGTTCCCGCTTTCTCGCCGGTCGTCCGTCGGGGCCGTGGCTGTCGATTGCCGCCAATCACTCGCTCACCTGGCTGACCAACGTGCTCTTCGGCGGCCGCCTGACCGACATGGAAACCTGCTACAAGATCATGGCGGCACCCGTCGCACGCGGTCTCCAGCTCGAGTCGAACCGTTTCGACATCGAGCCCGAGATCACCGCGAAGCTGCTGCGCCAGCGGCGCCGCATCGTCGAGCGGCCGGTTACGTTCGATCCTCGCAGCCGCGCGAGCGGCAAGAAGATCGGCTGGCGCGATGGCGTGCACGCGATTGTGGTGCTCCTGAAATACAGATTCCAGCGGTTCTAGAGTTCGGGGTTCTAGGTTCTAAGGTTCTGGTTCCGGTTCTGACGCTCGGGTTCACGCGTCGATGACATAGAACCTCAGTATGCAACGCGTCCGATGCTGCCCGATCCGAAGGCGACAATCGGCGGCTCGGATCGTTAATCATCTGTAGCAAGAACCAGAACCCAGAACCGAACCTGCACTAGAACCAGACCCCGAACCGCATGAATCGGATCGCCACTCTCACCGCCGCGCTCTGTTCCATAGCCGTCGCGGCTGTCGGGCTTCACTACGGTACCTATGCCGCTGGTGGTTCCGATTCGTCGTGCTACGCGCTGATGGCCGACGCATTTGCCGCCGGCACGCTGCAGCCGACGAGCGAGCTCGTCACGCAGGTGCCCTGGCCGGATGCCCCCAAGACATTCACGCCCGGTGGCTTCGTCGTTTCAGAATCGCGGCCAGAGGCGTCGGCGCCCGTCTGCGCGCCCGGATTCTCGGTGCTGCTCGCGCCGCTCGCGATGGCCGCCGGTCCCGATGCCATCTTCATCCTCACGCCGATTGCGGGTGCGCTGCTCGTCTGGCTGACGTTTCTTGCCGGGCGACGCATCGCCGGCCCGCTTGCGGGCGCCATGGCGGCGGTGCTGGTGTCGGCGAGCCCGCCGATGCTCTACCAGGTGGTGCAGCCGATGAACGACGTGACGACGGCCGCGCTGTGGATGGGCACATTTGTCGCGCTCCTCTCGCGGCGCTGGGCGATTGCAGGCCTCTGCTGCGGGCTCGCCCTGCTCGTGCGGCCAAACCTTCTACCGCTCGCCGGCGTTGCTGCCGTTTTCGTCGTGGCCGATCGCCGCGTGACACGCGTCGCTGAACCAATCCCCAATCCCAAATCCCTAATCCCTGGGGTCACTCGATTTCTGGTCGCTGTGCTCCCGTTTGGATTGATGGTGTTGTGGCTCAACCACGGACTCTACGGCAGCCCTTTTCGAACGGGGTACGGACAGCTCGGGCAGCTGTTCGGATTTGCCGCGCTCGCCGTCAATGCGCCGCGTTACCTGTCCTGGCTTGTCGAGACGCACACGCCGTTCCCGCTGCTCGCGTTCGCCGCGCCGTTCATTCTGCCCGTCGGCGAGCGTCGCGCAGCCTGGCTTGCCGTGGGCCTGATTCTGGCCACCTGCCTCGTCTATTTCATCTATACGCCGTTTGACGAGTGGTCGTACCTGCGGTTTCTTCTGCCGGCCATCGCGCTGATGCTGGTGCTCGCATGTGCCGTGACGGTCCGGTTGCTCGAATTTGCCCCGGCGTTCGGCCGGACCGCCATTCTGGCGGTCGTGACGATCGGGATCGCCGTCTTCTCGGTGCACACGGCCAGCGATCGGTTTGCCTTCAATCTGAGGTTCCTCGAACAACGCTATCGAAGCGCGGGGATTGTCGTGCGCGATACGCTGCCCGCGAATGCCGTCGTGCTTTCCGTCTGGGACAGCGGCGCCGTGCGGTTCCACGGACGGAAAGACGCGCTGACGTGGGAAGGGCTCGACCCCGCCTGGCTCGACCGCGCGCTCGCGTGGCTCGAGGAGCACGGGCGCACGCCGTTCATCCTGCTCGAATCGTGGGAAGAGCCGGGATTCCGCAACCGGTTTGCGAGTCACAGCGCGATCGGCAAGCTCGACTGGCCGCCGAAATACGAAATCGATCGGTCGGTGCGGATCTACGATCCGAAGGATCGCTCGCGATACGATACGGGCCAGCGGATCGACACAGAATATCTGTGGCCCTTGCGCCGCTGAATGGAATCCCATCTCACCTTAGCCGCCGCGCGGCGCATCGCGATCGGCCATTCACTCTTCCAACCGACGACACTGCAGGGCGCCATCGATCGTCTCGGCTTCGTGCAGGCCGATCCGATTCGTTCTCCGGCGCGCGCGCAGGACCTGATTCTCCGGCACCGGGTCGTCGGATACCGCGCCGGCGATCTCGAGCGGCACTACGCGTCGCTCGACATCGAAGAGGACTACCTGTACGCGTACGGATTTGTCGCGCGCCGGATGTGGAACCTGCTGCACCCGCGCGCCCCCTCGCGCATGAGCCGGTTCGAACAGAAGGTGCTCGACGTCGTGCGTGCGTCGGGAGAAGTGCACCCGGCGGACCTCGAGGCGCACCTTGGCCGCAAGCGTGTCGTCAATGCCTGGGGCGGCTATTCCAAGGCGACCACCCAAGCCCTCGAGCAGCTTCACTATCGGGGGCTGGTGCGCATCGTACGCCGCGAACGGGGGATCCGGGTCTACAAACCCGTCACTCCGGGGTCGGAGACCGCTGCGGCTCACGAACGCTTGAGAGGGTTGGTGATGGATCTGGCCGACATCTTCGCGCCCGCATCGCTCAAGGGCTTGCAGGCCATCGCGGCCCGCTTCAACAACCTCGGGGAGCCACGCAAGGTCATCGCGGAGCTCGTGCAGTCGGGCGCGCTGCGGAAGGGCACGATCGACGGGCATTCGTACGTCTGGCCCGCCGAGGTGGAGGCCCTGGATGACGTGCCGCGCACGGTGCGTTTTCTCGCCCCGTTCGACCCGGTCGTCTGGGACCGCGCGCGGTTCGAGCGCTTCTGGGGATGGGTGTATCGGTTCGAGGCCTACACGCCCGTCAAGAAGCGCGTGCGCGGGTACTACGCGATGCCGATGTTGTGGGGCGATCGATTCGTTGGCTGGACCAATATAGGTGCGTTGGGTGCGACAGGTGCGACAGGTGCGGTAGGTGCGCTAGGTGCGAGGGGTGCGACAGGTGCGAGCGCGAGCAGTATTGAGGTAGATGTGGGGTTCGTCGATGGGCGGCCGCGCGCGCGAGGGTTTGCGCGGGAGCTGGATGCGGAGATCGCGAGGATGGAGAGGTTTCTCTCACACGAGTAGTCGGAGGTCACGGAGGTTGCTGTCTTAGACACCTCCGTGCTCTCGATTACGTCGGGTAAGGTCGCCCATGGCCCAGGGACCCACGACTATCGCCCATCGCCCACCCCGCCGCATATCATTCCTCTATGAGCGTCATTCGATGGGGCATCGTCGGGTGCGGCGACGTCACCGAGAAGAAGAGCGGTCCCGCGTTTCAGAAAGCCGACGGGGCGGAGCTCCTCGCCGTCACGCGCCGCGATCTGGCGAAGGCCGAGGACTACGCCCGCCGCCACAACGTGCCGCGCGTGCACCGGACCGCGGACGATCTCATCGGCGACCCCGACGTCGATGCCGTGTACATCGCGACGCATCCCGCGAGCCATTGCGAGCTCGCCTTGACGGCGGCCGCCGCCGGAAAGCCGTGCCTGGTCGAGAAGCCGATGGCGACCAGTTACGGCGAGTGCGTTCGAATGATCGAGGCCTTCCGTGCGAAGCAGGTGCCGCTGTGGGTCGCCTACTACCGGCGTGCGCTCCCCAGGTTTCTCAAGATGCGCGAGCTCGTACGCGACGGCGCCATCGGCGACCTGACCTCGATTCACGTCCGCGTCACCGCTCAGCTCGCGACCGGAGAGGCGGCGAAGGCCTGGCGGCTCGATGGCGACATCGCGGGCGCCGGGTTGTTTCTCGACCTCGGTTCGCACTGTTTCGACCTCATCGACTTTCTCGCCGGGCCGATCACCAGAGCGCACGGTTTCGCGATCAACACCGGCGGGACATATGCGGTCGAAGACGTGACGGCTGCGTCGTTTCAAGTCGGCGACAAGCTCGTCGGCACGGGCATCTGGAACTTCAACGCGCCCGAGTCCGGCGATTCGATTGTGCTGACCGGTTCACAGGGAGAGATGTCGACCGCGGTGCTGGGCGACGAAGACGTGGTCGTGACGCGGAACGGAAGCCAGAACCGGTATCGATTCCGCAACCCGCCGCACGTGCACCAGCCGCTCGTGCAGACGATCGTCGACGAGCTGCTGGGGCGAGGCCGATGCGAATCGCCGGCCGAAACCGGCGCGCGCGCGTCGTGGGTGATGGAGAGGTGTGTGGAGGGGTACTACGCGAAAGTAAAAAGTAAAAAGTAAAAAGTAAAAAGTGAAAAGTGAAAAGTGAAAAGTAAGAGCAGAAAGTAGAAAGGCGGGCCTGAACCCCACTTTTTACTTTCTACTTTCTACTTTTCACTTTCTACAGCCCAACGAGGCGCGAGTCGGCATCGCCGAAGCTGTCCAGCTTAACGCCCATTCGATCCATGATGCCGAGGAACAGGCTGCACATCTTGCGGTTCTCGTCGCCGGCGGTCAGGTAGTCCAGCGACCGGCCGGTTTCGAGCGTGCCGCCCAGGCCGCCCGCGAGCACGACCGGCAACTGCGTGCTGACGTGCTTGCTGCCGTTCCACAGGTTCGAGAGGAACATCAGGCAACTGTTGTCGAGGACCGTGCCCTCTCCCTCGGGCATCGCGTCCAGCTTCGTCGCGAGATAGGCCATCTGGCTCAAATGGAACCGCGCGATGCGCTCGTACGCGTCGGACAGGTTGTCGTGTGATGCCGCGTGATGCCCGTTTCGGACGTCGAGGAACGGGTAGTAGAGCGCCGAGAGGTCGCGGGCGAGCAGCAGCGACGCGACGCGCGTCTTGTCGGTCTGGAACGCGAGCGCGATGATGTCGCACATCATGCGCGTGTGCTCGCGGAAATCCTCCGGCAGGCCGTTCGCCGGCCGGTCCATCGTGAAGACCGGACGGTTCTTCAGCTTGGCGAGGTCTTCGGCCTGCTCCTGGCTCTTCCGCATGCTGTCGACGCGCTTTTCGACCTCGCGCACGCTCGTCATGAACTCGTCGAGCTTGTGCTGATCGGTCGTGCTCACCTGGCGGCTCAGCGATGCCGCGCTTTCCCTGACGCGATCCAGGATGCTCAGGTTGCGAAGGCTGCCGCGATTCTCGAACAGCGTGTCGAACGCCAGCGCGGGGTACACCTCGTTGGGCACGGGCGAGTCGGCGTTCTGCCACGAGATGTGCGAGCTGTACGCCATCGAGAAGTTGGTCTCGTGGTAGCCGGTCATCGGCTGCTCGCACGCCAGCACGATGCTGGGCTGGAGCGTTTCCTGGCCGACGTGGTTGGCAATCATCTGATCGACGGTAATCCCGGCGTGGATGACCGGTCCGCGCTGAATCGGCGCGCCCGACAGCAGGCTGCCGGTCTGGGCGGGGTGGATGCCCTGGCCCGTCGAGTTCTTGTTGAAGAGCCCGTTGATGACGTTCACCTTGTGCTTCAACGGTTCGAGGGGCGACAGGCTGTGCGCGAGCTTCATGTCGGCGCCCGATCCGACCGCACCCCAGTGGTTCTCGTTGACGCCGTTGCCCATGAACAGCACGGCGAACCGCTTCGGGAACGCGTTCGAAGGCGTGGCGGCGAACGCGGACAGCGATTCGAGCCATGGGAGCGCCATGGTGACGCCCGCTCCGCGGAGGACCGTACCGACGGGTCAACTTCATCTCGTCAGCCTTTCTGTACCGAAATACGAACGAGAAAATACGAACAAGAGATTAGGAGACTAGGAGTTTGTCTTTCTTTGAAAAGAATTCTTGTCTCTTAATCTCCTAGTCTCCTGTTTCTCGTGGTCTCCTGTTTCTCGTTTTCAAGAACTGCGGGCTGGTCACGATCGTTTCGACCAGCGCGCCCATCCGATATCCACCCGCCGCCAGTTTCGCGGTCATCCGCTGGACGAGCGGCTCGTCCGACAGCATCGGGGACCGGCCCAGCGCGTATACAAGCATTTTACGGCAGAGGTTATCCAGAAAGTCCTTTTCGCGGTTGGCGTGGATATACGACTGCAGCCCCGCCAGGCCGCTTCCCTGGCTGCCTCCCGGGAACGCCGCGTGGCTGTCGACCGCGCGGCCCGCGAGGTCTTTCGATCGGGTTTCGCCCACCGGCCCGTAGCCTTCGAAGGTCAGGCCGAAGCTGTCGAACCTCGCGTGACAGCTCGAGCACGCCGGATTCTCGCGATGTTTCACCAGCGTGTCGCGCACGGGCAGATCCATCAGCGCTTCGTCCTTGGGCAGCTCCGGCACGACCGGCGGCGGTGGCGGAATCACTTCGCCGAGCACGCGGCGCGCGACCCAGTAGCCTCTCTTGACGGGGCTCGTGCGCAGGCCCGGAGCGTTCTGCGTCAGAAACGCCGCCATGGGCAGCAGGCCGCCGCGCTGGTACTCGCGCGCGTTGTCGATGCGCACCCAGTCGTCGTTGTCGCCCTTCACCGGCGGCATGCCGTAGTGGTGCGCCAGCGCCGGGTTGGCGAACGTGTAGTTGCCGTAGAGCATGTCGAGCACCGAGCGGTCGTTGCGGATGACGTCGCTGATGAAGCGCACCGGCTCTTCGAACATCGCCTCGCGCAGGTCGTTCGTGAACTGCGGGAAGCGCTCGCGATCGACCGCGTTGTGTTCTTCGAAGCGCCGGAAATCGAGCCAGTTGCCGCCGAACTCCGTCGCCAGCCGGCTCGCGCGCTCGTCTTTCAGCATGCGGCGGACTTCGGCGACGAGCACGGACTCCTTCCTCAGGTCGCCGGCGGCCGCGCGCGCCCTGAGCGCTTCGTCCGGCATCGTCGACCACAGGAAGTAGCTCAACCGGTTGGCCAGCGCGAAGTCGGACAACGGCGTCGAGGGGACGGTGCCGCGCTCGACGTTCGCCGCCATCACGCGATACGAGAAATGGGGCGACATCAGCACGTTGACGATGAGATCGCGGACGGCCTCTTCGTGCGACAGGTTGTTGTTTTCTTGGAGCGAACGGTAGAACGCCACGAGGTCGGCGCGCTCGGCCTCTGCGAGCGGCCGCCGATACGCGCGCGCCGCGAACGCCAGGAACGCGTCGAGCTGACGCGGCTGCGAGTCGAGCCGTTTCTTTTCGATGCCGCGAATGGTCGCGTTGACGAGATCGAAGTGATCCCTGATCGCGTCCATGGCCACCGGGCTGTTGCCGGGCTCGGCCTCGGCTTTCGCCAGGTAGACCTTCTTGAAATCCAGGATGACCGATTCGTCGGTGATGGCCTTGTCCTCTGGACGATAGCTGCCGGACTCGCGGCCGTTGCCCATCACCTCGCCGCTCTGATTGAAGAAGAACTCGGTGTAGGTGCGCGCTGTGTAATCGGCGATGAACTCGAATTCGAGCCAGAGCGCCTCCAGCTCCTTCCGCCCCTTGTCGTCCAGCACGAGCTCGCTGAGCGGCGTGTCGTCGCGGAAGTATCCCATCACGTTATGGAAGCCCGCACTCAGCAGCCGGCCCTTGTCTTCCGTGTCGTCGGGATAGAAACGGCCTCGCTCGCGAACGTAGAACGTGTCGGGGAAGACCGAGGCGAATCTCGCGAAGGCCGCTTCGTATCGTGCGCGCTGTCCCGCCGGAACGGCGAGGTCGGGGTTGGCCATGCGCGATTGATACTGTCGAGCCAGCGCGCGGAGCGCGTTCAGAATCCTCGCCGTTGAGCCCGCCGCCGATGAGCCCGAGCTTCGCGTCGGGCATCTTGACCTCGACCGGCGGCGGCTCCCCCTCGACCCGCAGCGCGGCGCGCTCGAAATCGCGTCGGTGCGTCGCGTACATCCGGTTTTTCCAGTTCATCAACGGCTGGGTCGCGACGGTCAATCCCTTGACGACGGGGCTCGCAAACCTCAGCGTGGTGTCGTGGCGCATCCGCACGACGAACTCGCGCATCTCGATCGAGCCGTCGCGCGCGAGGCCGGGGTGGTTGCCTTTGGGAACGGGCAGCGCGTGCCACATGGCCTGGAGCTTTGCCATGGGACCGATCTCTTCCTTCTTCTCCAGCGCATCCCAGACCGTCGCGAGATATCTGGCGCTGACATGCGTGGACGCCGCGATGTCGGCGAGCGTCGCGCGAGGCTTCCCGAGCGCGGACCGGTGTCTTGTACACCCACGCCGCGTAAAAATAGTCCGCGAAGTCGGTCTTCTGCCGGTCGTAGAAGGCCACGATCTGCTGGATGCAGTACTTCTCGCGATCGGTTTCGACCAGCATCGGGTGCGGCGCGAACTCGAACCCCTCGGGCGTGAGATACATGTGATCGGCGACCTTGCGCGCGGCCTGCAGATATTTCGTCAGCAGGGCCGACGACATCGTCAAGGACTCGCCGGAGTTGTCGAACCCGGCCTGGTTGGCGGGATCGACAGGGAATTCGCGCGCGGGACGAATGTCGACCCCGGTGAGATCGTGGATGGTGTAGTCGTATTCGGCGTTGCTCAGGCGGCGGGCGAGCACCACGCCGGGGTCGCCGTCATTTCTGCGCGCCTCGCTCTTCCACGTCGCATCGATCCAGTTCACCACCTGCTGCCGCGCGCGCGCGTCGGGCTGCGTGGCCTGCTTCGGCGGCATCTGTCCGGCGGCGAGCTTCTCGCGGACGCGATCCCACCTGGAAAAATCCTGCACGACCGATTCGGCCGACGAGGTACTGGCGCAAATCGAACTGCGCGGCCGGCTTTGCCCCGCCATGACAGCTCGTGCAATAGCTGTTGAGGAACGGCTGAACCGTGTCGGCGAACTGGCGTTCCACATCCGGGTCGGCCGGGGGGGCCGCGGTCATCGTGGGACCGCCGGCAAGACAGGCGAATGCGAGCAGGAAGGCGAAGATGTAACGTCGCAGCATGATGTTGAGTCCCTGTAATTTTACAGAAATCAGCGGCTGCGGCCTAGGCTCTCTTACGCCGTCATGGCAGATGGCCAATGGCACGCCCTGCCATTGGCCATCTGCCATTTGCCATGACAGATCCCCCCCGTTCGCTCAGAACTCGAAACGAATCTTCACCTGTCCGACCCGCGGCGTGTTGGTCTGCGAGCTCACCCGCCCGAAATTGGCGTTCGTGATGTTGTTCTGGATGCCGCCGAACACCACGGTGTTGAACAGGTTGAACACATCGAACCCGACGCCGAGCCTGAACTGCGCGATGGGAAAGTCGCGGCGGACGCTCAGGTCCTGGTTGAACGAGCTCGGGTTGCGCAAGTCGTGCGCCAGCGTTCTCGGCGTGTTCCCATAGGTGAACGGCGGCGGCGACCGGAACGCATTCACGTCGATATAGGTGGGCGGGCTCGTGCCAAGGACGTCGCCATCGCCGTAGTCGCCGTTGATCCGCACCGGTCCGCTGAAGTTCGGATTGAAGTCGGCGTAGCAGGTGCCGGCGTTTGGAAGATTGCACGTCGCCAGGATCGAGCCCAGCGGGCGGCCCGAGCGGAACTGCGTGATGCCCGAAACCTGCCAGTTCCTCACGATCGCGCGGACGACCGAATTGCCGCTTCCAGGTTTTCCCTCCGCACCGAACGGCATGTCGTAGACGACCATGGCGTTCCAGACGTGCGGCTGATCGTTGACGCCAACCGACCAGTCCTGCTCGAAGTTGTACCCGGTTCTCGCCGAGAGATTGTCTTCGGTCCGGCTGAAGGTGTAGTTGAACGCCACCGACAGGCCGTCGTCGGAGCGACGCTTTTCGGCGGTGAACTGCAGCGAGTGGTATTTCGACCGTGCGACGTTCCCGTACACGTCGGTCACGGCCGAATACTGCGGGAACGGCCGGAGCATCTGCGAGATCGTGCCGTTGAAGTTGGGATAGGGCAGGCCCACGCCCGGCACGATCGCCTGCGCGGCGGCGATGTTGGCAGGCGTCGCCTGCTGCGTCAGAAGATTGCCCAGCGCGAGGTACCTCGGATCGAGCTGGTTCGCATAAAAGCCGCGCCCGCTGCCGCCGAGAAAATCGCCGCGGCTGCCGGCGTAGGAGGCGCTGACGGTCACGCTGCGCAGCAGCGCGTACTGCACGCCTGTGTTCCAGTTCTGATAACGCGGCATGCGTCCGCCGATCTCGGGATCGCCGTACGTCACGCCGCCGCCCGTGCCGCGGCCGGTGACGAAGCCGGCGTTGAGTGACGGATCGAAGAATGGCGGCGGGGCATACCCGGGTACACCGTCGTTCCAGTTGTACGCCGGAGCGAAGCTGGCGTTCGGGCTCGGGAAGCTCGCGTTGGCCGAGAAGCCCAGCGTGCCCGTGCCGTTGCGCGCGCCCGCGCGGCCGCCGACCGCGCCGCGCCGCGAGTAGTTGATGCCATAGGCGGTGCGCAGGACGGTGCGCTCGTTCAGCGAGTAGGCGAGGCCGAGCCGGGGACCGACGGCGCCGTAGTAGGTGTTGATGGGCGTGCGGCACTCGCAGCTGTTGACGCCGTCGCCCGCGAACGCCACGGCTCCTCGATAGCCGCCGACCGCGGGATTGGGAGCGGTCGGATCCATGTACGACCATCGATCGTACAACTCGGTATACGGCTTCATGATGTCGTAGCGGAGACCGAGATTCAGCGAGAGGTTGGGCCGCAGTTTGAAGTCGTCCTGCACCCAGAACGCGTAGGTGTAGAAACGCCCGCTCGTCGCGACCTGAGAATCCTGGATGACCGTCGTGGCGTTGAGCTCGCCCAGCAGGAAGCTCGCGTACGCGTTCCCGCTCGCCGTGTCGAGCGTGCCGGTCGACGTGAATCCGGCCGTCTGCAGATTGCTGAAGCCGAACGTGGCCAGGCTGCCGTAGGTGCGCTCGCGCTCGTCGGCGTCCATGCGCTGCGCCTGGAATCCGAACGTGATGTTGTGCTTGCCGCGCGTCCAGTTCAGGTTGTCCTGGAACGTGAAGTTGTTCAGATATTCGGTGAACGCCCGCGCGTCGGTGCCGCGCCACTGTGTCGGCGCGTTCGGCCCCGCGAACGAGACCTCGGGGAAGGACGAGTCGGCCTCGCCGGCCGGCAGTCCGCGCAAGCCCGCCTTGATCGGATACTGACCGTCGATCGTCGCGTTGAAGATCGGCACTGCCAGGCGCGACGCGCCGAAGCCGATCTGGTTGACCCACTGCGAGCCGAGCACATAGGTGTGCTTCAGCTGTCCGTTCGTCGGAATTTCCTCGACGAGGCGCGTCTCCGTGTAGGGCAACGGGAGCGAAGTCTGCGGATTCGTGCCGCCGCGGAACTCGGTGTACTGGCTCCGCTTTGCGTGCGAGACGAGCACCGATCCCTGCTGGCGGTCGTTGAATTTCAGGTCGACTTTCGCCGTAATGCTGTTGTTGTCGAATCCGGTGGGCAGCGATCCGCCGAGATAATTGTTCTGCAGCCCCGGGCTGGTCGGCTGCGGCAGGTACGACTGGAAGCTGCGCGAGATGGGCGAGAGGCGATCCTGCGGGATGATGTTGCCCGGAAACGCGTCGCGGACGAACCCGGTGCCGGTTGCGTTCGCGCGCGTCGTCCGCGGGTCGTAGATGGGTACCGCCAGCGCGGAGAAATCGCCGTTGCGCTGCGCGAGCGTGGGAATCGACGTCAGCACCGACGGTGTCTCCCGCCGGTCGCGGTATCCGTCGTAGGCGACGAAGAAGAACATCCTGTTCCGGCTGATCGGGCCGCCGAGCGTACCGCCGTACTCGTGCTGGTTGTCTTCGGGCTTGATGCGCGCGAAGTACGCCTTGGCGTCGAGCGCCTTGTTGCGGAAGAACTCGAACCCCGATCCGCGGAAGGTGTTCGTCCCCGACTTGACGACGTAGTTCGACGCGCCCTGCCCGTTGAAGGTCACCGCGGTGCCGCTGGTCTCCACCTGGAACTGGTCGATCGCTTCGACCGAGATGCCGAACGACAGGTTCCGGCCCTCGCCCTGGACCACGGCGTTGGTGATCGGGATGCCCTCGACGTACATGTCGGTGGTGAAGTCCTGACCGCCCATCACGTTGCCCCAGCGTCCGATCGACTGCACGCCGGGCATGATGAACATGAACGCCGTGGGGTCGCGCGGGCCGCCGGTATTCATCACGAGTGGAAGCGCGGTGTACACCTCGTTGCGGATCGTCTGGCCGAGACGTGCGTCCTCGGTGGCGAGCGGCGGCACTTCGGCCGTGACCAGCACTTCCTGCGTGATGGCGCCGATCTGCAGCACCGCATTCAGGCCGACCACGCCCAGCGCATCGACGACGACCGCGTCGCGGGCGTACGTCTGGAAGCCGCTCAATGCCACCGTGACACGATAGACGCCCGGTGGCAGCGCCACGAGCGCGAAGACGCCCGCTTCTGTTGTCTGCCGTACGGTCTGGATGCCGGTTGCGGTGTTGGTGGCGGTGACGGTCGCGCCCGGCACGGGCGCGCCGGAGGTGTCGAGCACGGTGCCCTGAATGGACCCGCCGCCGCCGATCTGCGCGCCGGCAGGATGTGGAGTGGCAAGCAACAGCGTCGTCAGCACGAGCAATCCGCCAACTCTGGACATGGCCGTCTCCTTGCGTAATGTGTCGTTGTTTCGACCCTACGCCCGGTAGCGGCCAGTATCAAGAAGCTTGCGCGGATTCGCGCGATTGTTCGATTTTGGAATGAAACCGGCGGTGTGAAGTTTCGCCAGACGAAACAGGGGGGCTCAGAGAGGGAAAAGTAGAAAGTAGAAAGTAAAAAGTAGAAAGTAAAAAGTAAAAGGAAGAGGGAAGAAAGAAGAAGGAATAGAACAAAAGAGGCGGGCCCAAAAACAAAAGGGCGGGTCTGGAGAACAAGACCCGCCCTTTCTACTTTTTACTTTCTACTTCTTACTTTTTACTTTCGAGTCTCTACGCGAGCGACTTCTCGCGCGACCCCTTCAGTCCCTGAATCTGAATGACCGGCGGCTTGGGCGCCTCTTTCAGCACGTGCTGGCGGTAGAGGTCGGCCATCTGCCGGTGCTTGCGCGTCTTCCTTCAGCTTGTCCTCGAGCGACTTCTCGTGCGCCGCGGCGCGCGCCGCGATTTTCTCTTCGCGCGCGTTGCGGGCCACGCCGGCCAGCACCAGATCCTGCTGTTCGCCCGCCGCGACCGCTTCGGCGTTCAGCTTCAGCGCGTGGCCGCGTCGTCGGCAGCGGCACCGCCTTGTTGCCCGCGAAGATCTCGTGGCGGCCGTGCTCTTCGTACCACTTGGTGAGCGTGGCCGTCATGTGCATCTTCTCGATGATGTTGCGCCAGCCGATGCCGGTGTTGTAGGCGCAGAAGGAGATTTCGCCCTGCTGCGTGGCATACGGGATGATGCACATCTCGGTGCGGCGGAAGTCGTAGTTGAACAGATCCTGGAACCACATGCCCGCGATGAACAGGAAGTTCCAGCGATCCTGGCGCCGCATGTCGATGTCGGCCGACGTGCGGTCCTTGCCGACCTTGCCGTAGTTCTTGCCGGTCGCCCCGAAGGTCTTGTCGAACTTCTTCATCAGGTCGATCAGCTTGAAGTGCGTCGGCGCCGTTGAACGGGTTGTAGTTCCGCATCAGCGCGAGCGCCATGCCCACGACCGACAGGAACTTGCCGCGGCCGGCGTCGTTCACCTGCGCGAGGTCCTTCGCGAGCTGCTCGGCGTTCAGGAAGGCCGTCACCGGGACCGCTTCCTTCGTCTGCTTGTCGATCATGACCGCCATGCCGACGCCGCAGTTCGGGTGGCAGCCGCACGTGAGATTGCCCCACTGCGTGTCCGGTCCGTGAACCGTGTCGGCCCAGTCGGTGAAGGTGCCCATGAACGAGATGGGGAACCAGTCGCGCACCGGCTCGCCGAGGCCCGTCTGGTTCTTCACGTCGTGCGCCAGGTGCGACAGCGTGTAGCGCTGCGCCGCGCGGCGCTCGGGCGTCACTTCCTCGTCCCGGCCCGTGAACGACACGGGCTGGAACGACAGGAAGTTGATCTTGCGCGGGTTGTCGAGCGCGAACTCGATGATGCGCCCCACCTGCTCGTTGTTGACGCCGTTGACGATCGTCACGACCGGCACGATGTCGACGCCGTTGTTCCACAGGTTCTCGATCGCCTGCAGCTTGACGTCGAACAGGTTGCCGACGCGGCGATGCGAGTTGGCGGCGTTGCCGATGCCGTCGAACTGCAGATACGCGTAACGGAGGCCCGCTTCAGCGGCCGCCTTCGCGAACTCGGGGCTCTTGGCGAACTCGATGCCGTTGGTGGCCGCCTGCACCGAGTTGTAGCCGACCTCGCGCGCGTAACGCACCGCGTCGAGGAAGTACGGCGACATCGTCGGCTCGCCACCCGAGAACTGCACCGACATCTGCCGGCGCGGCTTGATCGTGATGGCGTTGTCGAGCACCTGCTTGATGTCTTCCCAGCTCAGCTCGTGGACGAAGCCCACCTGGTTGGCGTCCATGAAGCAGGGGTCGCACATCATGTTGCAGCGGTTGGTCAGGTCGACCGTCAGCACCGAGCCGCGGCCGTGCTTGATCGTGCTGCTGCCGTGGTTGTGCAGCTTCTCGTCGTTGTGCGCGGCGATGTCGCGGCCCGGGAACACCTGCTCGAGATGCTTGAAGAACTCGGTGTCCATGGCCATGACGTCTTCGAAGTGCCCGTGCGTGGGGCAATCCTTGACCATGAGGATCTTGCCGTCGCGCTCGAGAATCGTCGCGTTAATCTCGCCGACCTTCTCGTTCAGGAGAATGGAGACGTCCTGCTTGCCGTCGAGAATCGCCTGGCGGGCTTCACGCACGCAGACCGGGCAGAGCGAGTCGGTCTTGCGGGGCCAGCCCAGCGGCGGCTTGGTTTTCTGCCACGACTTCAGCAGCGGCTTGTCGGACCACTTCGGGATGAACGATGGACCGGGGTTGATGCGGTTGACGGTGTTGAACACCGACCACGCGCCGTTGGCGGCAACGGCCAGCCCCTTCTCCAGATACTTGATTGGCGAATGCATTCAGTAAGCTCCTTTGGATCAGACGGCTCGACTTCAGTCGAGTCCTACCGATAACGGGGGACGAAATCGGGACCCAAGATCAGCCAATAATATCGGTAGTTCAGCAACTTACGGGTGTTTTTGCCGTGTACGGGCGCTGGACGACCTGAGTTGGCACAGGCGCGCCCCGATTGGCACGACAGGCGATTGCGGATTTGGGGGTCGCCCTAAACAAACAGGCGTCATGGGCGGGCTAAACTACACGGAAATGCAGGTTCGAGACATCACGATCGTGGGGGCGGGTCCGGCCGGACTCGCCGCCGGCATTGCCGCCAAGCGCGTCGGCCTCAATTATTCGATTATCGAGAAGGGCGTCCTCGTCAATTCCATCTACAAGTTCCCGGTCAACATGGTGTTCTTCACCACGCCGGAACTGCTCGAGATTGGCGGGCTGCCGCTCGTCTCGCCCTTCGAAAAACCGACGCGCATCGAGGCGCTGCGCTACTACCGGCGCGTGGTCGACACCTACGAGCTGCCGATCGATTTCGGCGAGCAGGTCGTCGACGTGAAGCGCGCGGCGTCGGGCGACATGTTCGACGTCGAGACCCGCTCGGAAAAAGGCGTGCGGCGCATCCGCCACAGCCGCAACGTCATCTTCGCGATCGGATACTTCGATCACCCGAACATCATCGGCGTGCCCGGCGAAAACCTGCCGCACGTCTCGCACTACTACACCGAATCGCACGGCTTCTACCGCAAGCACGTCGTCATTGTCGGCGGGGGCAACTCGGCGGCCGAGACCGCGCTCGAGTTGTTCCGATCGGGCGCGAACGTCACGCTCGTGCACCGGCATCCGCAATTGAAGCCGAGCATCAAGTACTGGGTGCGTCCCGACATCGAGAATCGCATCAAGGAAGGATCGGTCAGAGGGCTCTTCAATACGAGCGTCGTGGAGATTCAGCCGACGCAGGTGATTGTCGAGCGTGACGGATCGAGAGAAGAGATTCCAGCCGATGCCGTCTTCCTGCTGACGGGCTATCACCCCGACTGCGATCTCTACCGCCGGGCGGGCATCCGGCTGCACCGCGAGACGATGTCGCCGGAGTTCAACCCGGAAACGTTCGAAACGAACGTCCCCGGCATTTTCCTGGCGGGCGGCGCGATTTGCGGCCGGGACACGTCGAACATCTTCATCGAGAACGGCCGGTTCCATGGGGAGAAGATCGTGAGCGTCATTGCCGAGCGGGCCGAGCGGCGCGGGAAGCATGCGCACGCTTGAGATTCATCCGCCGTCGGTTCGCGCCGAGACCGTCAACGTCCTGAAAGCGGCCGTCGCGATCGTGATGGTCGTGGCCGCGTACATCTTCCGTCCTTCGCTGGGAACGGACAACACCACTCGCCAATTGGACGCCGGGTTGCTGCCCTATCAGCGGCTGATTCGCGATGCCGCCCCGGCCGAACAGCGGATCTTTCGCGAGTTGCAGGAAGGCTTGCTCGAAGCCGAGCGTATCCGCGCCGAAACCGGCCACTGGCCCGACGTGACGACGCTCGAAGGCGAGGGGATTCCACCGTTTGCGCCCGATCCGACGCGGAAGATCGAGTACAAGTGGACCTCGGTGCGGCAGGACTGGGCGACCAATTATCTCGGCGTGCCGTCGGAGTCGTCGGTCCCCGGCCTGGGTGCTCGTCATCCTCGAGCCCGAGCCCGGCGCGCCGGCGGATCCGGCGCCGAACGACGAAACGCACCACCGGCTGCCCGACGGCACGACGCTGCACGTGTCGATCTGGAATACGCCGGAAGCAAAGCGCCGCAGCGGATTCGCCGCGCTGCGGCTGCCGCAGAACGACGGGTGGACGAACTGGTTGGTAGGCGCAAATGGTCCATAGAAACTTGAATCTAAAATCTAGAATCTGGAATCTTTTGTGCGCGTTCTGCGTGCTTTCATGTTTTCAGATTCTAGTTTCTAGTTTTCAGATTCTAGATTCAGCCGCTCTCCGGGCTCAGACACCCAAGCCCACCGCGCCCCTCAAGATCGGCGTCACCTTACATCCTTACTATTCCTGGACCGCCAACGTCGTCGGCAATCTGCCCGGCTACGAAGTGCGCGCGCTGCTGCCGGGTGACATCGATGCCGGCGACTATCAGCCGCGGCCGCAGGACATCAAGCGGATGGCCGATCTCGACGTGCTCATCGTCAACGGCATCGGCCACGACGATTTCATCTTTCCGATGCTGAAAGCGTCGGGCAACACGCGCGTCACGGTGATCCGCGTGAACGCCGAGACGCCGATGATTCGCGCCAACTCGCATACCTTCATTTCTTTTTCGAATGCCATCCAGCAGACCTACTTCATCCAGCGCGCCCTGGCCCGGCTGCGCCCGCAGGATGCCGCGACGCTTCAACAGAACGCGGCCGAGTACGCACGCCGCCTGCGCCTGATCAAGGCGAAGGCCGCGTCTCAGCTCGCCGAGGCGAAGATCACCCGCGTGGTGACGGTGCACGACGGATACGGCTACCTGCTGCAGGAGTTCGGGCTCGAGGTGGGCGGCGTCGTGCAGCCCTCGCACGGATTGACGCCGTCGGCGGCCGAGCTGCGCGACATGGTGGCGCTGCTCAAGCGGGAGAAGATCGCGGTCGTGTTCAGCGAGGCGACGTTTCCCGAACCGCTCCTGAAGGTGTTGCGCGACGAGGCCGGCGTGAACGTACACATCATCAGCCACATCGCCTCGGGACCGTTCACCGCGGACAAGTTCGAACGGGAGATGCAGACGAACGTCGAGACGATGATCCGCGCGCTGGTGGGAAAATAGACAAGAGGCTGGGAGATTAGGAGAAAACTTCCTCTTGGAGAACAACAGCAACTCCTACTCTCCTAATCTCTTGTCTAAGGACACGCTGCTCGAGATTTCCGGCCTCACGCTGCGTCCCGCGCGCGAGGCGCTCCTCACTGATTTCTCACTGACCGTCGAGCGCGGCACGTTGCACGCCATCGTCGGACCGAATGGGGCCGGCAAGACGACCCTGCTGTCGGCCGTTCTCGGCCTCATACCATTCGACGGGCGCATCGTGGCGCACTGGGCGGGCCGCGGCCGCATGGCGTACGTCCCGCAGCACTTTCAGATCGATCGCACGCTGCCGGTGACCGTGACCGACTTTCTCGCGTTGTCGCGGCAGGATTTCCCCGTGTGTCTGGGCGTGACGAGCGCGACGCGCAAGCGCATCGCGCTGCTCCTGGAGCGCGTGGGTCTTGGCGGGATCGAGACGCGGATGCTGTCGGTGCTGTCAGGAGGAGAGCTGCGGCGCGTGCTGCTCGCCAACGCGCTCGATCCGCTTCCAGAGCTGCTCATTCTCGACGAACCTGGCGGTGGTCTCGACGCCGACGCCGCCCGATGGCTCGACGAGACGCTGGTGTCGTTGAAGGGCGAGATGACGGTCCTGATGGTGTCGCACGATTCAGACCAGGTGCGCCGCATCGCCGACCAGGTTACCGTGCTCGCGGGCACGAACCCCACGAACCGACGAACCGACGAACCGACGAACCGACGAACCTGAGAATGAGCGATCTGTTCGATTATCCCTTCCTCGTCCGCGGCTTCCTGTGCGTCATGCTGCTCGCACCGCTGCTCGGCGGCATCAGCCACCTTGTCGTCGCGCGCCGGATGGCGTTTTTCAGCGCCGCGCTCGGGCAGGCGGCCATCACCGGGGTGTGCGTCGGGCTGCTGCTGGGCGAACCGCTGAACGCGCCCTACGGCGGCATGTTCGGCTTCTGCCTGCTTTCGACGCTGGCGATGGTGTACGCGAAGCGGCGATCGAAGCTGCCGCCCGACACGCTGATCGGCGTCTTTCTGGCGCTGACGCTGGGCCTCGGCCTGTGCCTGCTCGTGGCCGTGACGCGTCAGTTCAACGTTCACCAGGTCGAGGCCATTCTCTTCGGCAGCCTGCTGACGGTGACCGACGCCGACCTCGTGCTGCTGGTGATCGCCGCGATCGGTCTGGCGGTTCTGCTGTTCCGCCACTACAACGATCTGCTGCTCGACAGCCTCAGCACGCCGCTGGCGAGGGTCCGCGGGATCAACTCCGCGTACCTCGAATACGGCTTTGCCATCGTGCTGACGATTGCGATCCTGGTGAGCCTGAAGGTGATTGGCGCGCTGCTCGTCGAGGCGCTCGTCGTCGTGCCCGCTGCCGCGGCGAGGAACGTGGCGACGGGGACGCGATCGTACCTGCTCTGGAGCGTGCTCGTTGCGTTCGTCGCCGGCGCAGGAGGTCTGCTCATCTCCACGCGCCTGCTCGTGCCGACCGGCGGCGCGGTGGTGCTGGCCTTGAGCCTGATCTTCTTTCTGACGCTCGCCGTCGGATCATTTCGCCGGCATGCGTAGTGGCAGGGCTTAAGCGCTGCGCGCGATCAAAAACTAGAAACTGAAAACTAGAAACTGAAAACTATTCCTAGTGCAGCCGCGACTTGCCGCCGGGTGTCGGCAGCATGCGCATTTCGAGCAGCTCGACCAGTGCCTCGCATCGCTCGAGCAGGCTGTTGCACTCGAGCAGGGCCTGCTTTTCGAGCGGGTCGAGATGCTGCGCGATGGCGTGGACGAGATCGGCGTCGGGCACGTCTTTGGGAATGAAGTCGTGGTCGTTCTTGTGCAGCTTGCGCGCGATCAGCCGTTCGAGCCGGTGCCGCGCTTCCTGGATGGCGATCGTCGCGCCCGCCTTGACTTCCTTGATCGAGTCGACACGGGCGATGCGATAGCGTTCGTCTCCTTCACGAGCCAGGCGTTCGCTGGCGATCCTGAATTTCTGGAGACCGCGCAGCATGATGTTGTAGCGCCCGTCGGGCAGCCGATCGGCGTGCGTGATGAAGCCGGCGCAGCCAACCGGATAGACATCGGGTGTCTGCTCGTAGCGCGGCTCCCAGCCGGGCCGCAGCATCACCATGCCAATCAGGCGCTCGGTGTCGAGCGCGTCGGTGACCATGGCGCGATATCGAGGCTCGAAGATGTGGAGCGGCAGCAGCGCGCTCGGGAAGAGCACGACGTTCGGCAAGGGGAAAATCGGAATCTCGGCTGGCAGCATTCGATACTGAAACTCGAATCTAGAATCTAAAATCTAAAATCTGAAAACAATCTACCAATCTTCCAATCTGCCAATTGTGGATCAGTGTATGGTCCGCGTCTTCTTGTCCATGTAATCCATCAGCACGTACTGCCCGAGCGTGTACGGCGTCGTGAAATACGCCTTCCCCCGGCAGATCTCGGCGACACGTCGTACGAAGGCCACCAGCTCGTAGTCGCGCGCCAGCATGAACGTATTGATCATGATGCCGCTCTTGCGGCACGCCGCGACCTCGGCAATGGTCTCCGAGACGATGAAGGGGTCGAGCCCGAAGGCGTTCTTGTAGATCCGTCCGTCGGGCTGCGTCAGGGCCGACGGTTTGCCGTCGGTAATCATGACAATCTGGCGCATGTCCTTCCGCTGCCGGTCGAGGATGCGCCGCGCCAGGCGCAGGCCTTCGCGCGTGTTCGTGTAGTACGGCCCCACCCGCACACGGCCCAGCTCGCGCAGCGGAATCTCCTCGGCCGAGTCGTGAAACAGGATGACGTTCAGCGCATCGCCGGGATATTGAAGCCGGATGAGATTGGCGAGCGCCAGCGCGACGCGCTTGGCGGGCGTGAAGCGATCCTCGCCGTACAGGATCATGCTGTGGCTGCAGTCGAGCATCAGCACCGTCGCGCACGACGACTGATACTCGCCCTGGGCCACCATCAGATCTTCGTACGTGATGTCGATCGAAAACGGTTCCGGGATCCGTTTTCGCCCCGGACCGTCGAAAACGGATCCCGCAACCGTTTCCGCACTCCGGCGTGCCCGCACCACCGCGTTGAGCACGGTGCTGCTCGGATCGATGTTCAGGGCGTCGCCGAACTCATAGGGTTTGGGCGCCGCGATCGTCTCGATACCGGTCGCGTTGTCGCGCGTATCGTGCCGTCCGAGGCTGCTCTTGCCGAGCGAGCCCATCAGATCGCGCAGCGCGCGGTAGCCGAGGAAATCGAGGCTCTTGTCGGTCACCTCGAAGCGCGTCGGCGGCGCGTCGGGACCGAAACCGCCGCCCGTGCCGCGCGACTGTCGCTCGGCGCGATCGGCCTCCAGATCGGGCGCCGGCGAGATGAACCCTTCCTGCATCATGCGATCGATGATGTCCTGGATCAACTTCTCCAGCTTCGATCGCGCATCGGCCTGGTCGGCATCGGCCGGGTCGCCCAGCAAACGCTCAAGCGCTTCCTCCGGCAGCACGCCGCCGTTGAAGAGCGCGTCCATGATGGCGTCGTGCAGGGCCTGCATCGTGCGGTCGTCTTCGGACTCGCCGTACATGCCGCCGTACGGCGACTGGAAGCCGCTCGACAGGAGCAAATCCGACAGCTTCTCGATCAGCTCGTCGAGATCAAGATCGTCCAGCGGATCGCCGGTATATTTTGAATACTTGTATCGCACGTTATTTTTTGCGCAACCAAAGTTGCGCCCTACCGAACCACGAACCCCACGAACCCACGAACCCCACGAACCCACGAACCCTACGAACCCACGAACCGACGAACTAGTTGTAGTACTTCTTCTTGCCTCCAGGTACCTGGAACCCTTCCTCCATGTCGCGCTCGGCGGTACGTGTCGTCGGGCGCCGCTGGGGCTGCTCGGCGGCGTGGTACCCGCGATCCTCGCTGCGGCTGATCTTCTTCTGCGCGTACAGACCCTCGAGGACGAAATCGACCGCCGACGCCAGCACCGGCTCGGACGCTTTCGGATCGAGATCGAGGTGCTGCTGCGCCAGCTCGACGAGCCCCTGCACGCCCCGGGCCTGTGCGAGCAGATCCTTCGCCGGCGAGGTGTCGGCCGACTGCAGCGACCCGCCCAGGTCGAACCACTCGATGACGCGGCGGACATCGGCGTTGTCGAACCGCTCGCCGAACACGCTGGCCACCGACGCGCGGATGAGGTCGCGGGCGACGTTGTCGGCGCCCTTGAGCTCGCCCTCGTATTCCATTTCGAACTTACCGGTAATCGACGGCAACGCGGCGTACACGTCGGTGACGCGCGCCACAATCGGCGACTCATCGTTGGTCAGGGCGCGGCGCTCGGCGTTGGACAGGACGTTTTCGAGGCACGTGATGGCCAGCCGCTGGCTGACGCCCGACCGGCGGTCGATCTTGCGATCGGCGCGCGCCTGAAACGCAATCTCCTCGACGACTTCACGCACGTAGGCCGGGACGTCGATGTTTTTGCCGTCACTGGCGCGATCGAGCCACGCTTCCTGCGCCGTGATGTCCATCGCATGCCGCCGCGTCGACGGGTAGTGCGTGCGGATCTCGGAGCCGATGCGGTCTTTCAACGGCGTGATGATTTTGCCGCGCGCCGTGTAATCCTCGGGGTTGGCGGTGAAGACCATCAGCAGGTCGAGCGGCAGCCGGATCGGATAGCCCTTAATCTGGATGTCGCCTTCCTGAAGGATGTTGAAGAGACCGACCTGAATCTTGCCCGCGAGGTCGGGCAGCTCGTTGATGCCGAAGATGCCGCGGTTGGCCCGCGGCAGCAGCCCGTAGTGAATCGTCAGCTCGTCGGACAACTGCAGCCCGCTCCGGGCCGCCTTGATCGGATCGATGTCGCCAACCATGTCGGCGATGGTCACGTCCGGCGTGGCGAGCTTCTCGACGTAGCGTTCGTCGCGCGGCAGCCAGGCAATCGTCGTGTCGTCGCCTTCGGCCGCGATCCGCATGCGGCACGCCGAGCAGATCGGTGCGAGCGGGTCGTCGTGGATCTCGCAGCCGGCGACCACCGGCAGGTGCTCGTCGAGCATCGCGACCAGCGCGCGCAGGATGCGGCTCTTCGCCTGGCCGCGCAGCCCGAGCAGAATGAAGTTGTGACGCGACAGAATCGCGTTGACCAACTGTGGAATGACCGTTTCGTCGTAGCCGATGATGCCGGGGAACAGCGGTTCGCCGGTCTTCAGTTTGTTGATGAGGTTGTCGCGGACTTCGTTCTTGACCGACCGCCGCACAAACACCTCGGGAGAGGCTTCGCGAGCGCGGCGCAGCGCGCCGAGCGTCTTGATGGTCGAAATAGTGGCCATGCCCGATTCTATCCCAGCTAGAATCGCGCGGTGCATCCGGCGATCCGGTCGTCGCGGCCCCTCGTCTTTGCGCACCGCGGCGGCAGCAAGATCGGCCCGGAGAACACGATAACGGCGTTCGACCGCGGGTTCGCGGCCGGCGCCGACGGCTTCGAGCTCGACGTACATCTCTCGCGCGACGGTGCGGTGGTCGTCCATCACGACGACCGCCTCGACCGTACGACGCCGGCCACCGGTCTCGTGTCGGACCGCACCGCCGCCGAGCTGGCCGCCCTCGACGTGCCCACGCTTGGCGAGGTCTTCGCGCGTTATCCCACCACCGCGGTCATCATCGAGTTGAAGGAGCGGCGGCCGGAGCTGGCCCGTGCCGTCGTGCAGGAGATCCGCCGCGCCGGCGCCGCCGGACGCGTCTGCCTCGGGTCGTTCAGCCTGGGGGCATTGCGCGCGGCGCGCGCGCTGGCGCCGGAGATTGCCACCAGCGGGGCTCGCTTCGAAGTCCGGATGGCGTTGTATGGCTCGTGGGTGGGACTTTCACCCGGCTGGGTGAGGTATCAGGCCTTTCAGGTACCGGAAACGAGCGGCCGCACGCGCGTCGTCTCGCCGCGCTTCGTGCAGCTCGCGCACAAGGCCGGGCTCGCGGTGCAGGTGTGGACGGTGGACGAGCCCGACGACATGCGGCGTCTGCTGGACTGGGGCGTGGACGGGATTATTTCAGACCGGCCCGACGTCGCGGTCGAGGTGGTGAAGGAATGGGTCAGTCGCAAGGCGCCGGTCGCCCCTCGACGTAGCTCGGGGCGACCCTGAGCTTGTCGAAGGGTCGGTAGTCGGTAGGCGCAAGTCCGCTTGCCCCTCAACTGCCGTGCGACTAACGACTACCGACTGTCGCCTGCCGACTCCTCCGTGCGATTGCTACGGTTTGGTAACGCAATCGCACGGAGGACAGCCCTTGTCGAAGATGATCTTCCACGACCCGTCCTTCTGCTTCTGCCAGATGGAGTTGAACGTGCCGATGCGCTGTCCGTTCGGATCGTAGACGGGCCCGCTCGTCATGCCGAGCGTGCCCGAGGCGAGCACGTCCACCTCGGCCGGCGCCCATGAAAACGGCGCGGCCGGGCCGTCGAAGAACCGCTTCCAGGCCGCGACGACTTCCGGCTTTCCGTGCTGCACGGTCTTGCTCCCGAAGAACACCGCTTCGTCGGCGAGGAGCGACGCAAAGGCGGTGGCGTTGCGGTCGGCCATCGATTTGGCGAACGCGGTCTCCGCCGCGCGTACCTGGTCGACCGCGCCGGCCGGACCGCGCTGGGCGTGCGCCGGCCCGAATGATGCGAGCGCGATGAATGCTGCCGTACAGAAGATCAGTTTGTGCAACATGTCGGGCGTTCCTGTCTGCTGTCGCCCAGAGCTACGTCGAGGGGCGACGATCGACGATCGACTTCTCGGCCACGTCGGGCGCTTCCGGCTTGCGCTTCAACAACCCCGCGAGGAACCACACCGCTCCGCCGATGACGGTTAACGCCAGCAACCATCGGACGAGCGTGAGCAGGAACGGCAAATCCATCGACGGCCATCCCGAGAGCTGCGCGGTGGTAAAGCGCTCGGTCATCCAGTGCCAGCCGACGTGACCGATGAGGACCGACGAGACGATGATGCCGGCGCGTTCTGGTACCACTTGCGTGAACAGGAGATTGGCTGCCGGCACGACGATCGCCAGGATGATCAATGTCCCCATCTCGAGCCCGACGTTGTAGGCGGCGAGCGCCGCGAGGTGATGCGACCCGGCGAACTGCAGGGTTTCCTGGAGCGCGACCGCGAAACCGAGCCCGTGGAAGAGCCCGAACACGAGCGCGACGATCCAGCGGTGCTGAAAACGGGGTCGGGAGGGGTTTTCCTCTGCGCGGAAGGGAAAACCCCTCCCGACCCCGTTCTCGATGGCGACATACACGAGCGACAGCGCGATGAGCGCGCCAATCGTCGGCGCGAACCACGTGCCCATGGGCGCGAGGCCGAACGCCGCGAACATGAGCGTGATCGAGTGCGCGATCGCAAACGCGATAAAGGGCTTCACGAGATCGCGCGCCCGGCGGTACGGAATCGCCAGCACGATGACGAACAGCAAATGGTCGAGGCCGTCGAGGAACCGGTAGAAGCCCGCCGAGAGAAAGACCCAGGCGGCCTGATGGACTTGTGGATCGAGCCGCACCAGCGGCGTCTCGTCGTGAATCCGGAACGCGCGAACGGCGCCGTCCGGGCGGATGAAGTTGATGTAGGTGGCCGTGCGATTCGCCAGTCCCCGTCCGAACAGGACGCGCATCGAGAAGGACGAGTCCTGGGATTGAATCGGCACGTTCAGCTCGAGATCGAGGAAGCCCTGGTTGTAGTAAATCTGCGTCGTGTCGGGCAGCTTCGCTCCACGCACCCGCCCCATCGCCCCGTCGTAGGTATCGAACGATCGGTCCGATGCCAGCGAGATGCGTGCGTTCACCAGCTCGTAGCGCGTCAGCCGCTCGTCGCCCTCGAGCAGCACGATGCCGTTGGCCAGCTGGTTCGCGGCCTCGCGCAGCGCCGGATCCAGGTACGCCATGGCGAGGTAGCCCGTTCCGTCTTTGGGAAGGCTGGCGTCGGCAATCGCGAGCAGCGGCACGCGCAACAGCACCTGGAGCGTCGTCTGCTGCGGTTTGAGATAGCTCTGTACGACAATCTCGTCGGGAATATCGTGCGCGCCGAGCGGCGCGTACAAGAAGAAGGCAACAAATGCCGCGACAAGAACGCGTGAGTACCAAGTGTCCGGTTGCAGCCGGACGGGCGGCATTTTCATGTGGTCACAATGAAAATTGTATAATGACCTTCTCTGTCGTTACCAGTGAGGCACCATGAGAGCTGCAAGCAGAAATTGGACGCAGATCGTCGGGGCGGCGGCCGCCATGTTCGCCCTCGTCGCGGGCGCTGTTCTCACGTCGACCGCACGCGTCCGGGCGCAGGATGCAGCCGGCGGTAGCGTGTGGGCGGGTGTCTACACCGAGGAGCAGGCGAAGCGCGGCGAAGTCGTCGCGGCCAAACTGTGCACGAGCTGCCACGGACCCGACTTGACCGGCGGCGAGGCCGGACCCGCGCTCGTGGGCCTCGAGTTCATCGGCAACTGGACGAACCTCACCATGGCGGATTTCTTCGATCGCGTGCACTCGACGATGCCCGCCGACTCGCCCGGTACCATGACGCCGCAGCAGACGAGCGACGTCTCGGCCTATGTGTTGAAGCTCAACAAGTATCCGGCCGGAACGACCGAGTTGTCTTCGGATCTCGGCGCCCTGAAGGCCATCAAGATTGAAGGACCGCGTTAACTGATGAGGAACATCGCCGCCGGTAGCCTCGCCGATCTCGAATCCATCGAAACCAGCGAGTGGCTCGACTCACTCGACTACGTGCTGCAGGAGAGCGGGCCCTCGCGCGCGGGACAGTTGCTGCAGCAGCTCAGCGAACATGCGCGCCGCCGCGGCATCAGGCTTCCGTTCAGCGCCAACACGCCGTACGTCAACACGCTGTCGTCCGAGCAGGAAGTGCCGTTCCCCGGCAGCCAGGAAATCGAGCGCCGCATCAAGAGCCTGATTCGCTGGAACGCGATCGCCATGGTGCTGCGCGCGAACAAGCACGAGACCGGCATCGGCGGGCACATCTCGACCTTCGCGTCGGCCGCCACGCTGTACGAAGTCGGTTTCAATCACTTTTTCCGGTCGGGTAACGCGGGCGACCGCGACGTCGTCTACTACCAGGGGCACGCGGCACCCGGCATCTATTCGCGTGCGTTCCTCGAGGGCCGTCTCACCGAAAAGGACCTCGACAACTTCCGCCGCGAGCTCGCACCGGGCGGCGGGCTGTCGTCGTATCCGCATCCGTGGTTGATGCCCGATTTCTGGGAGTATCCCACCGTTTCGATGGGCCTCGGCCCGATCATGGCGATCTATCAGGCGCGGTTCATCCGCTACCTCGAAGATCGCGGCCTGAAGTCTCCGTCGAACTCGAAGGTGTGGGCGTTTATCGGCGACGGCGAGACCGACGAGCCCGAATCGCTCGGCGCCATCACGCTGCCGGCGCGCGAGAAGATCGACAACCTCATCTTTGTCGTCAACTGCAACCTGCAGCGGCTCGACGGACCGGTCCGCGGCAACGGCCAGATCATCCAGGAGCTCGAGGCCGTGTTCCGCGGCGCGGGGTGGAACGTCATCAAAGTGCTGTGGGGCAAGGACTGGGATCCGCTGCTCGCGAAAGACAAGGACGGACTGCTCGCCAAGCGCATGGGGGAAGTCGTCGACGGCGAGTACCAGAAATATACGGTCGAGTCCGGCGAGTATCTCCGCAAGCACTTCTGGGGCAAGTACCCCCAGTTGCTGGAGATGGTGAAGCACCTTTCAGACGACGAGCTGAAGAAGCTGAAGCTGGGCGGACACGATCCCGTCAAGGTCTACAACGCCTACAAAGCGGCCGTCGAGCACAAAGGACAGCCGACCGTTCTGCTGATTCGCACCATCAAGGGCTACGGTCTCGGCGACGCGGCCGAGGGCAAGAACATCACCCATCAGCAGAAGAAGCTCTCCGAAGACGAACTGCGCGCCGTGCGCGAGCGCTTCAGTATTCCCGTTGCCGAAGAGAAGCTCGGCGAGGCGCCGTACTATCGTCCCGACGAGAAGAGCCCGGAAGTCACCTATTTGAAGGAGCGCCGCAAGGCGCTCGGCGGCGCGCTGCCGTTCCGCAATTCGAAAACGACGCCGCTGGCGGCGCCGCCCAACCCGGAGCTCTTCGAAGAGTTCGCCAAGGGCACCGACGGGCGTCCCGCCTCGACGACGATGGTGTTCGTGCGTCTGTTGTCGAAGCTGCTGCGCGACCCCGACCTCGGCAAGATCGTGGTGCCGATTGTGCCCGACGAGGCGCGAACGTTCGGGATGGAGGCCCTTTTCCGCCAGGTCGGCATCTACTCGCACGTGGGACAGCTGTACGAGCCGGTCGACATGGACACGCTCCTTTATTACAAAGAGTCGACGGACGGACAGATTCTCGAGGAAGGCATCAACGAGGCGGGCTCGCTGGCGTCGTTCATTGCCGCCGGCACCGCGTACTCGACGCACGGCGTCAACACGATTCCGTTCTTTATTTATTATTCAATGTTCGGATTCCAGCGCGTGGGCGACCTTATCTGGGCCGCCGCCGACTCGCGCAGCCGTGGTTTCCTGCTCGGCGGCACGGCGGGACGAACAACCCTGGCCGGCGAAGGGCTGCAGCACCAGGACGGGCAGTCGCACGTGCTGTCGCTGCCGGTGCCCAACTGTCTTTCCTACGATCCGGCGTTCGCGTACGAGCTGGCGGCCATCATCGAGGACGGCATCAAGCGGATGTACATCGATCAGGAGAGCATCTTCTACTACCTGACGGTGATGAACGAGCAGTACCCCATGCCGCCGATGCCCGAAGGTGCCGATGTCAAAGCCGGCATCCTGAAGGGGCTGTATCGCTACAGCACGGCGAAGAACACGGCGGCAAAGCTCAAGGCGCAGCTCCTGGGCAGCGGCGCGATTCTCCCCGAGGTCATAAAAGCCGCGGCTTTGCTCGAGCAGTTCGGTGTGGCCGCCGACGTCTGGAGCGTGACGAGCTATGGCGAGCTGTACCGCGACGGCAACGCCTGCGATCGATGGAACATGCTGCACCCTTCGCAGAAAGCGCGCGTGCCGTATGTCGCCGAATGCCTCAACAAGACCGACAGCGTCATCGTTGCGGTGTCGGACTATCTGAAGGTCCTGCCCAACGCGATCGATCGCTGGGTGTCGCGTCCGGTTGTCTCGCTGGGCACCGATGGATTCGGGCGCAGCGAAGGACGCCGGGCGCTGCGCGACTTCTTCGAAGTGGACGCGCGGTTTGTGGCTGTTGGCGCCCTGTCGGCGCTGGCACGCGACAAGCAGATCGATGCCAAGCTGGTCGACAAGGCCATCAAAGACCTCGGGATCGATCCTGAAAAACGGAATCCCGCAATATCGTGATTAGGGACAGGGATTAGGGATTGGGGATTAGTTCTGAACATGCCCTGAACCCAACGAACCTGACGAACCCAACGAACCCCAACGAACTTAACGAACCAACCAATATGCCGACCGATATGAAGTTGCCCGAGCTGGGCGAGAACATTGAAGGCGGAGATGTGCTCCGCGTCATGGTGAAACCGGGCGATGCGATCAAGAAGGATCAGCCCGTGCTCGAGCTCGAGACCGACAAGGCCACGATCGAAGTCCCTTCGTCGGCGGACGGGGTCGTCAAAGAGATCAAGGTGAAGCCGGGCGAGAAGGTGAAGGTAGGCCAGACGATTTTCACCGTTGACGAAAATGGCGCGGCTGCTCCGGCTGCCAAAGCGGAGTCAAAGGCGGCAGAAGAACCCAAGGCAGAACAGCCGAAACCTCGAGTCGAAGGCGGAGCCCAGGGCAGAAACACCGAAACGCAAGGCCGACGTCGTCGAGATGAAGCCGTCCAAACCGGCTCAGCCCGCGCCGGCACCTGCTGCGGCGCCGAAAGCAGCGGCCGATCCGGCGTCCATTCCCGCGGCGCCATCCGCGCGCCGCCTCGCGCGCGAGCTTGGCGTCAACATCGCCGACATTCAGGGTTCTGGCGCGGGTGGCCGCATCTCGATGGACGACGTGACGGCGTTCGCCCGCCGGCTGTTGTCTGGCGCGACACCCGGCGCTGGAAGGGCGGCGGCCGGCGCGGCAGTGGCCTTGCCCGACTTCAGCAAGTGGGGCGCGATCGAACGCAAGCCGATGAGCGGCGTGCGACGCACGACCGCGCACCATCTGACGCACGCGTGGAATACCATCCCGCACGTCTTTCAGCACGATCGCGCCGACATCACCGGCGTCGAGGCGCTGCGCAAACGGCTGTCGAAAAAGGCCGAGGCCGAGGGGCGCGCTCCCGTCACCATCACTGCGTTCCTGATGAAGACGCTGGCGGCCGCGCTGAAGAAATTCCCGCAGATGAACTCGTCGGTCGACATGCAGAGCGACGAGATCGTCTACAAGCAGTACGCGCACATTGGCGTCGCCGTCGACACCGATCGCGGCCTGCTGGTGCCGGTCGTTCGCGACGTCGATCAGAAAGACCTTTTCCAGATCGCCGACGAGATTGCCGCCGCGGCCGAGAAGGCGAGGAACCGCAAGCTCTCGCTCGGCGACATGCAGGGCGCCTCGATCACGATTTCCAACCTGGGCAGCCTGGGCGGTGGCGCGTTCACGCCGATTGTGAACTGGCCGGAGGTGGCGATCCTCGGCGTTGCGCGGGCGCGCATGGAGCCGGTCTATATCGAGGGCGAGTTCGCGCCGCGCTTCCTGATGCCGCTGACACTGTCGTACGACCATCGCGTGATCGACGGTGCCGACGGCGTGCGCATCCTGCGCTGGATCGTCGAGGCGATCGAACAGCCGGCCCTGATTTGGATAGAGGGCTAGGAGTTGGGTAGTGCGCAACTGAAGTTGCGCCCTACAGAGTCGCCTTAGCCCTTAGCATTAAGCCCTAAGCCCTACACATGAGCACACGCCTCACAGTCATCGGTGCCGGTCCTGGCGGTTACGTCGCGGCGTTTCATGCCGCCGACGCCGGCATGCAGGTCACCCTCGTTGACGCCGATCCAAATCCCGGGGGCGTCTGCACGTTCCGCGGCTGCATCCCGTCGAAGGCGTTGCTGCACGCGGCCAGGGTCATCGACGAGGCCCGTCACGCGGACGCGTTCGGCGTGTCGTTCGGCAAGCCGTCGATTGACATCGCCAGGCTTCGCGCCTGGAAAGACACCGTCGTCAAGAAGCAGACCGGAGGATTGGGACTGCTCGCGAAATCGCGCAAGGTGACGTTCATCCAGGGACGCGCCTCGCTGGTTGATGCGCGGACGGTGAGCGTCGAAACCTCGGGCGGGCCGCAGAAGATCGAAGCCGACTACATCATCATCGCGACCGGATCGCGCCCGACGACGGTGCCGAACGTGTCGATCGACAGCCCGAAAGTCCTCGACTCGACAACGGCGCTCGATCTGCCCGATGTTCCGGGCCGGCTCCTCGTCGTGGGCGGGGGATACATCGGCCTCGAGCTCGGGACGGTGTACGCGGCGCTCGGATCGAAGGTCACCGTGGTCGAGATGACCGATGGCTTGCTGCCCGGCGCCGATCGCGATCTCGCCGCCGTCGTGGCCAAGCGCATGGCGACTTACGCCGAGGCGATCTGGCTCGAGACGAAGGTGACAGGCGTCAAGGACGACAAGAAGGGTCTGAGCGTCACGTTCGAAGGGAAGAACGCGCCTGACGGTGCGCAGATCTTCGATCGCGTGCTGGTGTCCGTCGGGCGGCGGCCGAACTCGGCGATTCCCGGCCTCGACAAGACGAAGGTGAAGGTGAACCAGCGGGGCTTTATCGAAGTCGACGCGCAGCGGCGGACGGCCGAGCCGACGATTTTCGCCATCGGCGATGTGGCGGGCGATCCGATGCTCGCGCACAAGGCCTCGCACGAGGCGCGCGTGGCGGTCGAAGTGATTCATGGCAAGGATGTGGTCTTCGAGCCGCGCGCCATTCCCGCCGTGGTCTTTACCGATCCCGAGCTGGCCTGGACCGGGCTGACCGAGACCGACGCGAAGAAGCAGAACATCCCCGTCGAGATTGCCAAGTACCCATGGGCGGCATCGGGCCGCGCGACGACGCTCGACCGGCCCGATGGATTGACGAAGCTCGTCATCGATCCCGAAACCGAGCGGATTCTCGGCGTCGGCATCGCCGGCGTCGGCGCGGGGGAGCTGATTTCCGAAGGGACGCTGGCGATCGAAATGGGCGCGCGTGCGTCAGACCTGAAGCTGACGATTCACCCGCATCCGACGCTGTCGGAAACGGTGATGGAAGCCGCGGATGTGTTCTACGGGGAAAGCGCGCATGTGTACAAGCCGAAGAAGGGCTGAGGGCTTAGCTAATGCTTCTTATCGTTGGTCGCACCTCCTGACATGCGTACCGTTGATGTCGAATTTGGATGAGGTTCAAGCAGGCGCAATTCGGCCCAAGTGCTCGCCGGGGCGTTTCGGTTGGACTCTAATACGGTCTGGCCACATACTGCGCTCAAGAACCTGACGCCGGAGGAATTTCGGCAACGGTGGGAGACGGATCGGACGGCGGCATCCGTGTCTCGCGGAGAAACTGAGCCGCCAGCTACTAACGGCGAAGTCGCATGATCAGTGGACCAACGTTGGGGAGCAGGTCAAGAGGGCTTCGATTCATGAGTAACCAGTTGCGGTGGTTGGTGCTAGGTGCGGCGGTTGGCGTCTCGTTGCCGTTTGTTGAAAAGGTTTCAACATCGCCCGGCGGCCAAGCTGGCGCGAGCGCTCCTGAGTCGGGAGCGGTCGTGAGCTGCGACATGGCGCAGTACAAGGCAACAGCGGGTCTCACGGCCGCAATGCAGGCCGGGGTGCTCACCGTGCAGTGGGCCGGCGGGGACGGCGCCGAGTTGCGCACACGTTATTCGGTCGTCGGAGGGACGCCGGTCATGCGCGAACTTGCGGTCCGTAAGTCTGGTGGCTCTTGGGCTACGCTCGGCCAGGACCTCAAACCTGAGTATCGCGTAGTCAGTGGCATCCGGCGATTCTCCAGCCAACAGGGTGAACCACTGCAGGGCCTTGGACAGCTCACGCCAGAGCGTGCTGAGAAGGAAAAGTGGTACGCCTACCGCGATGCACCGCTCTATCTCGCTCCACCGGCCGCGCCGGGCGCCCGCGGCGCTGGGCGAGGCGGCGGTGGTGACGACGAGAATCGTCCGGCGGGTGCGGGCCGCGGCGGGGGGCGGGGTGGCGCGCCTGCGGGACCGCCGTTTCCCTACACGTCGGCAAAGCCGGAAGACATTCGCCGCGCGAGTTCGTCATTCAAGACGACCTCCTGCAGCGTGAAGACGGATGGCGCGCGCCTCGAGGTCACGTTCAATGGCTTCTCGATGGGAATTTTCTCCGGAAGTCTCCAGTTCACTGCTTACCGTGGCACGAACCTCATTCGCATGGACGCGGTGGCGTCGACCAACGAACCGTCGGTCGCCTATAAGTTCGACGCCGGTCTCACGGGCTTTTCGACGGTCCAGCTGTCGCGGTTGGCGTGGAACGACATTGCCGGCTCGCCAGCGCAGTACCAGTTCGGTGCGCCGAAGAACGACAACCCGATCGTGGTGCGGGCGGATAATCGTGTCATCGTCGCCGAGGGTCCCGGTGGCTCGCTGGCCGCGTTTCCGATGCCGCATCAATATTTTTGGCCCCGGCAGCACGAAATCAATCTCGGCTATCTCTGGTATCGGAAGGACGCTGATACCTCGTTCAGCTTCGGCGTTCGACAGGCTGAGCAGGAAGAGGTGAACAACTTCACAACGTTCGAACTGTTCAACGCGCCTCCTGGCACGTTGCAGCGGATGGGCACGTACTTCTATGCCAGTCCCCTCGCCGCCGAACCCACTCGGCAGGCGGTGTTGGCGTTTACGCACAACGACATGTACAAGCCAATCGCCGGTTACAAGACGATGGTTAATCACATGCACATGACCGTCAAAAATAAGGTCTTGGCCGGCGGATCGACGGATGGCTCAGTGGCTGACATCCCGCCACTGAGGTCACTCGGCGTCAACATCGTCGGCAACTCGGAGCGTGGGAATGATCTGACCGGTCTTGCCAGCTACGCCGCTGTTATGGCCAAACAGTCCGACAAGGATTTCCTGATCACGCCGTGGGACGAGCCCGGCGTCTACTTCGGCGGTCACTGGAACGCACTCTGGCCCAAGAGTGTGCTGTGGACCAGGACCCGCGCAGCGAACGAGCCATACACAGCGACCGATCCCAAGCTTGGCAAGGTCTACCACGTCGGCAACGCTGAAGAAATGCAGCGGCTGTTCGACGATGAGGACGGATATTGGTACCATGCCCACCCCCGCACCAAGGGGACCGCCGGCTATCCTGATGCGATCTGGGACGGACCGTACGTCAAGAACGACCGGTATCTTGGTGTGGCCTACAAGATGGGCATGGGCATCGATCTTTCCGAGATCCGCACGTGCGAATGGCGGTGCTTCGAGTCCATTGACACGATGAACAATAAGAATGTGGGCACGGGTCTCCGTCCCAAGTACATCCTGGCGGACATCGATACGTACGAGAAGAACCCTGGTGATGACTTGTATCCGCAGTTCCCGGTCAACTACATCAAACTCGACCGCACACCCGGGCCCACCGAAAGTTGGAGCCCTATTCTCAAAGCCATCAGGGCCGGCGACATGTTTGTCACGACTGGCGAGATTCTGTTCAGGAGCTACGCGGTTGAGGGAACGGGTAATCAGCGCACGATCAACGCTGAACTCGAATGGACATTTCCCCTCGAGTTTGTGGAGGTGACCGTGGGTGATGGTAAGACCGTGACGCGCCAGACGATCCGGACCACCGATCTTCCCCCGAACAGCAGCAAGCGGTTCACGATCCCCGTCGACGCGACCGGCAAGGCGTGGGTTCGGTTCGCCGCTTACGACTCAGCAGGGAACCCGGCCTTCGCGCAGCCTCAGTGGTTCAATCCCGCGAACCGTTAGAGACGACCCTCTGCTTTCGCATAGCTCCGCTGCAGACCCTGCAACGCGGTTTCTGAAGAAGGGTCGAGTGAGAGGGCGCCGCCGAAGAGTTTCATGCTTCGGCGAGCGTCCCCTCCGTCTAGCCTGAATAATTCACGAGCGATATCGTTTCCCTGAAACACAAACACCTCCGGGTGGGTACCAAGCTGTTGACTGGCGACGTCGGGCGACCACCGCCACCGCGTCGGCGGCCGATCGCAGGCCGTGATCACGACACGCCGTCAGCTTCGTGAATAATGCAGGTTAGGGTCCGCAATCTGGCGGCTTTTCCGAACACGTCTGCCATCATTCTTGCGTTGAGCTTGCCTGTGTTCGTGTTCTGCCTGCTCGGGTGGTAGGACCCGATCACGAGCGGCGATCCGGGGACTCTGCATACCACGCCGTGGCCGAAGACGGGGCGCGGCTTCACGACGACGCCTTTCTCCTGCATCACTCGCCACCACACGTCGAACGCAATCTTGCCGAGCGCGACGACCACGCGCACGTTCGGCAGATAGTCGAGCTCTGCGTGCAGGTGCGGACGGCACGCGTGAATCTCCTCGGGGGTCGGTTTGTTGTCGGGCGGCGCGCATCTCACGGCCGCCGCGATGTACGCATCGTGCAGCGTGAGGCCGTCGGTGATGGACTGCGACGTCGGGATGCTCGCAAATCCATGCCGGTGCATGGCCGTCATCAGAAAATCACCGGAACCGCCTCCACCATCGCCGGTAAACACGCGGCCCGTACGATTTGCGCCGTGGGCGGCGGGCGCCAGCCCGAGAATCAGCACGCGCGCGTTCGGATCGCCGAACCCGGGAACCGGCCGGGCCCAGTAGGTGTCGTTGCGAAACGCCGCCCGCTTCACGCGCGCGATTTCCTGGCAATACGTCCGCAACCGCGCGCACTTACTGCAGCCGACGATGTCCTGATGAACCTTCCGGAGAGACACTGGCAGGATCGTTCCTAATCCCCAATCCCTAATCCCTAATCCCTGGGCACTTAACCCTGAGCCCTTTTGAAGGCGTCCGCCTGTTCATGCGCGTGATACGAGCTGCGCACCAACGGGCCCGACTCGACGTGTGCGAACCCCATGTCGAGCGCGATGTCCTTCAACTGACGGAACTCGTCGGGATGGTAGTAGCGCGTCATCGGAAGATGCGCCTGCGACGGCCGGAGGTACTGGCCGATCGTGAGAATCGCGCAGCCCGCCTTGCGCAGATCGCCGAGCGTCGCGAGAATCTCGTCCCACTCTTCGCCGAGGCCGACCATGATGCCCGACTTGGTCGCGATATGCGGCGCGTACTGGCGCGACCGATCGAGCAGCTCGAGCGTACGATCGTAGCGGCCACCCGATCGTGCAAGACGATAGAGGCGCGGAACGGTTTCGGTGTTGTGGTTCAGGATGTCCGGGCCCGCATCGAGCACCGCATGCAGCGCGTCGGCCTGGCCCTGGAAGTCGGGAATCAGCACCTCGATGCTGGCGGCGGGCTGCCTCTTCCGGATCTCCCGGATGGTGTCGGCGAAGATCGACGCGCCCCCATCCTTCACGTCATCGCGATCCACCGACGTGACGACGACGTGCGCGAGATCGAGCGTGGCGACCGCTTCGCCGACCCTCGCCGGTTCGGCCGGATCGACCGGCTGCGGACGCCCGTGTCCGACCGCGCAGTACCCGCACGCACGCGTGCAGACATCGCCGAGGATCATGAAGGTCGCCGTGCCGTGCGTCCAGCACTCGCCGATGTTCGGGCACTGCGCTTCTTCACACACGGTATGCAGGTGCAGATCGCGCATCAGGCCCTTCAGCCTGAGATACGAGGGCGAACCGGGCGCCCTCACCTTCAGCCATTCAGGCTTCGGGACGCGCGGCGTGACTGGCATGAGAGGAATGACTCTGGACACGTCACGTTCATCATAACGGATCACGGCGCCTCACGAGGCGCCGCATCCTGAACGCGACCGCCGTCGAGTCTAGATGACACAGGCGATTAGGAGATCAAGAGGAATTTCTTTTGGGTTCGACAACTCCTCTTGACAATCTAGAGAAGAGGCGTATGCTCGTGCTCTAGTCTATCTAGAGGAGTGCCTCGATGAGCCCGTCCGACCGGCAGCGCGACCTGGTGCAGGGCACGCTGCACATGCTGGTGCTCAAAACGCTTGCCCTCGAGCCGATGCATGGCTACGGCATCGGCGTCCGCCTCGAACAGATCAGCAGGGGCGTGTTCCAGGTGAACGCCGGATCGCTCTTTCCGGCGCTGGGGCGTCTCGAGCGAGACGGGCTGATTGCCGGCGAATGGCGCGTCACCGAGAACAACCGCCGGGCGAAGTACTACTCGCTGACCCCCGACGGCCGCGCGCAGCTCCGGCGGGAAGCGCGCGACTGGGAGGCGCAGACGTCGGCCATCGCGCGCATTCTCAAAGCCTCGCCAGGTGAGCTGTGAAGCTACTGTTCAGGCGCATCGCCGCCGGTGTGGCGGCGCTCGCTTCGAAGAGGCGGCGGGAAGAGGACCTCGACCAGGAGCTGCGCGAATATCTGAACGCGGCAGTCGACGAAAAGGTCGCCGCCGGGATGAGCCGCGCCGAAGCCGTCCGCTCGGCGCGCGCGGAAATGGGCAGTATCGAGGCGGTGAAAGATCACGTCCGTGACGCCGGGTGGGAAACCGTGCTCGAGAACATTTCGCGCGACGCCCGCTACGCACTGCGTATGTTGTGTCGCCGCCCCGGATTTGCCTTCGTGACGATCGCGACCCTCGCGCTCGGTATCGGCGCAAACACCGCGGTGTTTTCCGTCGCGCATGCCGTCTGGCTGCAGCCACTGCCGTATCCGGAGCCCCAGCGCCTCGTGGCCGTCATCCCATCACAGAAGGGCGGCCCATCAACGGCCGAGCCCATCTCGTACCCGACGTTTCGCGACTGGCAGAGTCAGAGCCGATCTATAGAGGCGATGGCAGCCTATGTCGTTGCCGGCGCCACGCTGACGGGACGTGGTGAGGCAGAGGCGCCCGTTACTTCAGCTGTCACACCGAATCATTTTTTCCCTGCTTGGCGCGTCGCCAATGCTCGGTCGCATGCTGGTGCCAGGCGACGCCAGGTCAACGTCGGGACGGGTGGTCGTCCTGAGCGAGCTCTTCTGGCGCGAGAGATTCGGCGGCCAAGCCGATATCGTCGGACAAACGCTCGTGCTCGACGGCGCAGGGTACACCGTCGTCGGCGTGATGCCATCGTCGTTTCGCTTTCCCCACATGACACCTGCTCCGCAGATCTGGATGCCGCTGCATCAATTTCAGCCATTCCAGCAGCTCCTCGAGGTGCGGATGGCGCCGTTTCTCACGGTCATCGGACGGCTGGGGAAGAGCTCGAGCAGATCGGATGCTCAGGCCGAGATGGAGACAATCGTTCGGCGGCTGCGAGAAGAGCATCCGGCCGTCTTGCGCGAGCAGGTCGTACGCGTCGCGGGGCTGCAGGAGCATGTCCTCGGCGACACGAAGTCGTCGATTGTGCTGCTGCTGGCGGCCGTTGGCGTGCTTTTGTTGATAGCGTGCACGAACGTGGCGAGCCTGCAGCTCGCAAGGACGATTAGCCGTACGCGCGAACTGGCAGTGCGCTGGGCGCTTGGCGCCGGAAAGTCGCGACTGGTGCGACAGTTCCTCGTCGAAAACCTGCTGCTGGCGCTCATCGGCGGCGCAGTGGGGCTTCTCGTCGGATATGCCGGACTTCGATTGCTGAGCGTCCAGATTGGCGATGGGCTTCCGCAGATTCGCGATGTGGGCATCAATCGCTGGGTGCTCGGCTTCACGTTTGTGCTGTCGTGCGGTGCGGGGGTCGTGTTCGGGTTGTTGCCGGTGTTGGGATCGAACGGCCTCGCATCGAGCGCCCAGACGATCGGTGAAGGCCGCAGGTCAACGTCCGATCGCCGGCACGCACGCTCCCAGGACGGGCTGGTCGTGCTGCAGGTCGCCCTTGCCCTCGTGATGCTCGTGAGCGCCGGCCTACTCGTCCGGAGTCTCGCAAATCTTCACGGCGCCAGTTCGGGCTTCAACGCCGAGCACGTGCTGACGGCCACGATCAGCCTGCCTCAGTCCGACTTCCGCACGCCGGAACGCTGGCTTGCGTTCAACTCGGAACTGCTCGACCGCGTGCGGGCATTGCCGGGCATCGACGCCGCGGCTCTGGGCGTGAGCGTTCCGTTCCTGGGGACGCCCGTGGCGGTGCCGTTCGAAATCGACGGCCGCCCGGCAGCGGCCGCAGCTCCGCTTGTGACCGACGTTGCTTTTGCGAGTGACGGCTTTTTCAAGGCGATGCAGATTTCCATTGTACGTGGCCGCGAATTCGTCGCGACCGACCAGCGCGAGTCGCTGCGCGTTGCGGTCGTCAACCAAACGTTCATGAAGCGCTTCTTCGGGGACCGAGACATGATCGGGCATCGGATCCATGTGGGCCCGCCAAAGGGTGTCTGGGTCGAGATCGTCGGCATCGTCGGCGATACGGCGCAGACATCGCTCGTGACGCCGCCGCCGGCGCTGCTGTACATGCCGTACGCGCAACGGCCGTTCTGGATCACGAGCTTCGTGGTGCGTACGTCGCGCGAGCCCCGGACGGTGGCGCCCGAGCTGCGGAAGGCCGTCGCAGCGATTAGTCCCGGCGTTCCCGTGCTTGCCATCGAGCCCATGAGCGTCCTGCTGCAACGCTCGTACGCGTCGTCCAGTGTTCGCACGTTGATCCTTGTGCTCTTCGGAGGACTGGCGACACTGCTGGCGGCGATCGGGATTCACGGGTTGGCGGCGTATACCGTTGCGACCAGGACGAACGAAATCGGGATCCGGCTGGCGCTTGGCGCCGAACCCTCGCGCATCCGGCGGGGCGTGCTCGGGCAGGGAGGCCGGCTTGCGGCCATGGGGATAAGCCTCGGCCTGACGATCTCGTTTGCGATGACGCGTCTCCTCGAGACCCTGCTCTACGGCGTCAGCAGCACGGACCCCATCACATTCGTGGGCGTCAGTTCTCTGCTCGTCGTGGTGACAGCGGTTGCGTGCTACGTGCCCGCGCGCCGTGCGACGATGGTGGATCCGCTGACCGCGCTTCGCTGCGAGTAACGGCGGCCAGTGAGTGCAGCGGAATGTCCTCCATGATGATCATGTTGTATCCCAAGGTTTTCCTTCTCCTAATCTCCTGAACTTCTGTTTGCAGCTTTTGTTTTGAGGCGAGGGAGCCAATTTCAATAGATAATTCCCTTCCAATGCGATTGCCCGCGGCCGGCCCGAATCTACCCGCAGCGCGCGCCGCTCTGGGACGGTTGAGAGTCACCTGGCTCGGGCACGCCACGATCCTCGTGACGTCTCCGAAGGGCGTGCGCGTGCTGGTCGATCCGTTCCTCACCGACAACCCGTCGTGTCCGGCCGCCGCGAAGCGCGTTGGTGCGATCGATCTCGTGCTCGTGACGCACGGGCACACCGATCACTGCGCCGATGCGGTGGCCGTGGCCCGCGAGACCGGCGCGACCGTCGTCGCGTCTCCCGAGCTGGCCGCGTGGCTCGAGCGCCAGGGTGTGAAGCACCTGCGCCCGATGAATATCGGCGGCCGTCAGCATCTTTCGGGCCTTCAGATCGCGATGGTCCCGGCCGTCCACAGCAGCAGCGCGCCGGACGGCGCCTATCTCGGTCCGGCCACGGGATTCGTCGTGCGTTTTGAAGATGATATGGCGGTGTATTTCGCCGGCGATACGGCCCTCTTCGGCGACATGCGTCTCATCCGCGACCGGCATGCGCCCCAGGTCGCGTTTCTGCCGATTGGCGATCGCTTCACGATGGGGCCGGAAGACGCGGCCATCGCCGCGGAGTGGCTGGGTGTGAAGGCCGTGGTGCCGATACATTATGGGACGTTCCCTGAGCTGACCGGGACGCCGACCGAGCTGCGACAGTATTGCGGACCGAAAGGGATCGAGGTTCTGGAACTGCGTGCGGGGGAAATCGCCCGATGAAAGACGGGATCACGAAGATCACAAAGAGAGGCACCCAACAAGATCACAAAGGATTTTTCTCTTTGTGTTCTTGTCTGGTTCCGTTCTTGGTGATCTTCGTGATCGCCTTCTCGTCTCGCCCGGCCCACGCCCAGACCCGCGAGCCCATCCGGTATACCGTCTCGTTTGCTGCTCCTCATACTCACTACATCGACGTTGAGGCGTCGTATCCCACCGAGGGTCGCCCGGACATCGATTTGATGATGGCCGTGTGGACGCCGGGGTCGTACCTCGTGCGCGAGTACGAACGGCACGTCGAGGCGTTGACGGCGGCCAACGAGGCGCGCGCGCCGCTTTCGGTGGAGAAGACGCGCAAGAACCGATGGCGGATCGCGACCGGCGGGGCCAGGACGGTCTGGGTGCGCTATCGCGTGTACGCGCACGAGATGAGCGTCCGCACCAACTGGGTGGACGACGAACTGGCGGTCATCAACGGAGCGTCGACATTCATCACGCTCGTCGAAACGCCCTCGCACCGTACGCACGAAGTCCGGCTCGTGCTGCCGCGCGCCTGGAAGGGAAGTTACTCGGGCATGACGCCGGGCACGGGCGTCGACAGCTACGTGGCCGCCGACTACGACACGCTCGTCGATTCGCCCATTGTCGCCGGATCGCCGTCGGTCTATGAATTCAGCGTCCTGGGCAAGCCGCACTACCTCGTGAACTTCCGGGAGCGCGGCGTGTGGAACGGCCCTCAGGCCGTGCGCGATCTCGCCGTGGTGGCCGACGCCATCGCGCGGTTCTGGGGCAGTCTGCCGTTCGAGCGGTACTACTTCTTCAACATCATCGGATCGGCACGAAACGGCCTCGAGCACCGGAACTCGACGATGATGAACACGCCGCTCGATGCGGACACGCGCGGCGAGTATCTGCAGTGGCTCAGCATGGCGAGCCATGAATATTTTCACGCGTGGAACGGCAAGCGCCTGCGGCCCGTCGAGCTGGGACCGTTCGATTACGAGAACGAGGTGTATACCAGGTCTCTCTGGCTCGTCGAAGGCATCACCGACTATTACGCCGATCTCATGCTGGCGCGTGCCGGCGTCGTCACGACACACGAGTTTCTGGGCGCGCTCTCGGCACAGATTCGCAGCCTGCAGATGACCCCGGGGCGCCTCGAGCAGCCTGTCGAGATGGCCTCCTACGACGCGTGGATCAACTACTACCGCGCGAACGAGAACACGCCGAACACCGCGATCAGCTATTACGTGAAGGGAGCGGTGCTGGGATTTCTACTCGACGCGAACATCAGGCAGCACACGGCCGGGGTTCGTTCGCTCGACGATTTCATGCGGCTGATGCTGAAGCGGTTCTCGGGGGAGAAAGGATATCGGCGCGAGGACGTGCGCGACGTGGCCGCCGAGATCGTGGGGCCCGCGCTGGCGCAGGGGATGCGCGACTGGCTCGCGCGTGTGCTGGAAACCACGGCCGAGCTCGACTATGCGCCGGCGATCGAGTGGTTGGGTTTGCGCATCACGCCGCCGGCCTCTTCGCCTCGCGCGTGGCTGGGCGTGACGACGACAACCGACGATCAGAAAACCGTCATCTCGGGCATCCGCCGTGGTTCGCCGGCGGCCGTCGCGGGGCTGTCGCTGCTCGACGAGATCGTGGCCATCGACGGCGAGACGCTGCTGCCGGACCAGTTGATCGAGCGGATCGCGCGGTTCCCGCCCGGAGCGAAGGTCACTTTCACGATCGAGAGGCACGACGTCGCGCGGTCGGTCGACGTGATGCTCGGGACCGATCCGGCCCATGGATGGGTCTTGAGCCCGTCGCCGAGTGCCACGCGGATTCAGTCGCAGCGGTTGGACGCCTGGCTCGCTGGCGCCCGGCCTCAGTAGAACGGTTGCCACGAAATGCAACGCCGGGTCGCCGAGTGAAATGCAACGCCGGGTCGCCCGGCACGCCGAGAGGGATCGGTATTCTGAAAGATCCGGACGGATTCTGACCCTGGCGGCTCGGCGTCCCGGCGTTTTGATAGGACGGCTTCCGTTGGCCGTTGTGTTGCAGCTGGACGGGCGTCTAGATGGATCGGGAAGCGCTCGACCGCATTACCCTCGCCATTATTCAAGCTGCCATCGAGGTTCACCGAAGGCTGGGACCGGGGCTGCTCGAACGCATCTATGGTGCCTGCCTGATCTACGAGTTGCGCGAGCGTGGATTGAAGTGTGTCGTGGAGTTGTTGATTCCCGTGCGGTACAAGGATCTCGTCATCGAAGGCGCCTATCGAGTCGACCTGCTCGTCGAAGATGCCGTCGTGGTCGAGCTCAAGTGTGTCGAAAACGTCTTGCCGGTTCACTTGGCGCAGGTGCGGACATACTTGCGCGTCACGGAGAAACGCGTCGGTCTCCTCATCAACTTCAATGTGGACTATCTGACAAAGGGTGTGAAGCGCGTCGTCAACAGATTCTGATCCCGACAGAAGATGCCACGCCGGGTCGCCCTGGCGGCGTCTGACGTAAAGAACAGGCCTCGACCGGCGCCTCGGCGTCTCGGCGTTCCCGTCGGATCAATGTCGGCTCAATGATGATGGTGCTCGACGTCCGCTTGCGAGGTCCCGAAGCGGAAGCGCAGAAATACGTGGAACGAAAGCGGTGCGCCGTAGGTTTCCTGCAGCATCAGCGGCACGTAATACATCGTCGTGTCGCCGCCGATTCCGATCCGTCCGAACGCCTTCGAAATCAGATCGCGCGTATAGCCGACGGTGAAGCCCCCAACGGTCGACAACTCGTGAGGCGGCTGTTCGAACCCGGCATGGGTGTGAGGGAGATCCTTCTCGACGATCTCGATTCGTGAGTACAGGTGGTTTCGATCCAGCCACGTCATGTTGCTCTCGACCAGAAATCCGTTGGAGTTGCCGTGGCTCTCGCGGTTGTGTCCCCAGGCCGCCATCACGGCCGTCGAAATGGCGCCGGTGCGCGTGTGCGCGATCGACGCCACGAAGCGCGTCATGTCGCCAGGGTTCCGCGGCTCGGGCTCGTTGAGATGTCCACCCGAGACCTGCGCGTACCAGGGGCCGCTCGTCCACGACCCGCGAAGCGACCAGGAATCGAGGGCTCCGAAATCGATGTCGGTACGATTCTCATCGGGCTCGCGCCCCTGAAACCAGGACGTCTCGATGCCAATCCCTTGTCGTGACGCGCCAACGGTAATGACACCCGGCGTGATGTGAAGCGAGTCGAGGTGATGGTGCGCGAGCGGCGCCTGCGGGTTCTCCTGGGCTGACGGCCGATGCATGAACGCGGGAGGTCCCAGCGCCGGCATGCCGACGGCCGCGGCCGACGTGGTCAAGGTCCACGACCCGACCGGCTGCACGTACGCGGCGGTGAGCGTCGAGAAGAGATCGTGAGGGTGTTGATAGTTCACGAGCGGCAGCCCCTTGTAGGTTTCTCCGGTCTGAAACACCTGGGGCGAGCCGATGTCCTTCAACGTATAAGGCTCGAACGACACCATCGTGTCCAGTCGCAGTTGTCCGCGTCCGAGCGGCCGCCGACCTATCCCCATGGCCCAGTTCTGTGATTCGAAAGTGTCGATGTCTTCGCCCTTCCGATGCTGGTAATTCATACCGGCGAAGATGTTTCCGCTGAATGTCCATTGCCATGCCGTCCGTCGGCGTCGGTTGCGCAGCCGCGTGCACCGAATTGAGAAGGACGGCGACCAAGAAAATGGATCGCATCAGCTTGACACGGATTAGACATGCAAGAGGACCATACTGATTGATTATGCGGCACATCCGCAATCGCGCCCGCGTGTTTGCCGCGATGGCTCTCATCTGGCACGCCGTGGCGATCGCCGCCGTGTCGACCGCGCTGTCGTGCGATCACGGCGCAGCCGCAGAGCACGCGGGCATGCCGGATTGCCCGCTCCACGACAAGCCCGCTTGTCCGCTTCACGCCGAGAATCACGGCAAGCACGATTGCGATTGTCCGACGATTGGATGCTCGCAAACCGATACGGCATTCACCATGTTCTTCGGCACGGTTGGCGTGCTGCCTGACGTGATGGACATGCCGCTGCCGGCTGGTGCCGACGACGCCGCACCGGCGATTTCACCGTCGGCGATCTCGCTCGCGCCCGTTCCGCTCTCGCCTCCGCCTCGCGCGTAGTTGCCGCCTCCGGGCGGACCGCTACGGTTCAATTCAAGTTTTCCGTTCAACGACCAAGAGACGGGGGATGACCCATGAGGTTTATGGGCCGTGTCTTCCTGCTCGCGATTTGCGTGTGCGTCATGACGCGCGCGCTCGCGGCGCAGGAGACGATCAATTACGGCACTATCAGCGGTCGGGTAACCGATCCGCTAAGCGCTGTCTTGCCTGGCGCCAGCGTCACTGTCCGGCAGTCCGAGACGAATCTGACGCGCGACACATTGACGGACCAGGAGGGACGGTTCCGCTTTCCCTACCTGCGAGTGGGGCGCTACGACGTCGTGGTGCATCTCGCGGGCTTCACGGATGCGACGCAGACGGTCAACGTGACGGTCGGATCGGCGTTCGAGCTTCCTCTTCGGCTCGGGCTCGCCGGGCTCGAAACGAGCGTCGACGTCAGCAGCAACGTGGCAGTCCTCGAGTCGGCGCGCAGCCAGATTGCGGGCACCGTTCCAGTCGAGGAGGTCCGGGCGATGCCCTTGAATGGGCGGAACTTCCTGGATCTTGCGCTGCTCGTGCCCGGGGTGTCACCCACCAACACCGGCAGCACGCAGCTCTTCGCGGAAACCTCCGCGGTGCCCGGACAGGGCATCTCGATCGGCAGCCAGCGGAATTTCTCGAACAGCTTCATCGTCGACGGCCTGTCGGCCAACGACGATGCCGCCGGGCTCAGCGGCATTCCCTACGGCGTCGATGCCGTCGAGCAGTTTCAGGTCGTCACGTCTGGAGGGCAGGCCGAGCTGGGACGTGCGCTCGGCGGGTACATCAGCGTGGTGACCAAAAGCGGCACCAACACCGCGCAGGGCGACATTTACGGGTACTTCCGCGACGACACCATGAACGCGAAGAACGCGCTATCGGGTACGAAGCTGCCGATGAACCAGCAGCAGTACGGCGCGAGCATGGGCGGACCCCTTGCCCGCAACCGGACGTTCTACTTCGCGAACATCGAGCAACGGCGCCTCGACCAGACCGGCCTCACGACGATCCTTCCGCAGAGCCTTCCCGTCATCAATGCGAGGCTGAGTGCGGTCGGCTACCCGGGTTCGCCGGTAGAAACGGGCATCTATCCGAATCCGGTCGACATGACACACCTTCTTGCCAAGCTCGATCACCAGATCGGCAATCGCGACCAGTTCACCGTGCGCTACTCGCTCTATGACGTGCTTTCGGAGAACTCACGCGGCGCGGGCGCGCTGAATGCGCCGAGCGCTTCGGCGGGCCTCGACAACCTCGATCAGTCGATTGCGTTCAGCAATACCCTCACGCTTTCCAACCGGACCGTCAACGAGACGCGCGTACAGTTTGCCAGGGGCAATCTGAAGGCGCTTCCGACCGATCCGATCGGACCCGCCGTCAGCATTGCGGGTATCGCGTCATTCGGAACGCAGTCGGGAAGCCCTCAGCGGCGGCTCAACACGCTGTTCCAGGCGGTCAGTAACCTTTCTCACCAGGCCGGCGCACATGCGCTTCGCACGGGCGTGGATTTCATCTACAACGACGACGCGATCACCTATCCCAGGGCGGTTCGGGGCGCCTACACGTTTTCGTCGCTGGCGAACTTCCTGACCGGCGCCTACAACAATGCCGGGTTCACGCAGACGTTCGGAGAATCGGTTGTCGAGCAGACCAACCCGAATGTCGGCGTGTACGTGCAGGACGAGTGGAAAGTCCAGCCGTCACTGACGGTGAACGCGGGGCTCCGGTATGACTTGCAGTTCCTCGAAACCATCAACACCGACACCAACAACGTGTCCCCGCGAGTGGGGTTCGCCTGGACGCCGACCGGATCGAGGAGAACCGTCGTGCGTGGCAGTGCCGGGCTGTTCTACGATCGCGTGCCCCTTCGCGCGGTCGCAAACGCCATCCTCTCGGCGGGTAATACGACCGATCTGAATCAGTTGCACCAGATCGGCATCAGTCTGTCGCCGACGCAGGCAGGGGCGCCGGTGTTTCCGAACATCCTGGCCGCCCCGGTACCCTCGGTGACGCTGTTCAACCTGACGACGATGGATCGTGAGATGCAGAATGCGCGTTCCACGCAGGCCGGCGTGGAAGTCGAGCATCAAATCGGCAACACCGGCACGGTGAGCCTCGGCTACCAATACACCCGCGGCGATGGCCTCATCATCTCGATCAACCAGAACGTGCCGACGTGCGCGGCGGCGGGCACGAACAACGGCTGCCGGCCGAATCCGAACTACGCCAACAACAGCCAGTACTCCTCCGAGGCCGAATCGAACTACCACTCGATGCACGTCTCCTTCGTGCAGCGGTTGACGTCGTGGGGACACTACCGCGTCTCCTACACGTTGTCGAAGTCGATGAACAACGTCGGTGAGTTCTTCTTCAGCTCGCCGATCGATCCGACCGATCTGTCGAAGGATTGGGGACGTTCAGACGACGATCAACGGCATCGGCTGGTGTTCAACGGCGTGGCGATGTTGCCCTGGGCCGTCGAGCTGAGCGGTGCCCTGCAGGCGTACTCGGCGCTGCCGTTCAACATCACGTCGGGCGTCACCACGATCCAGGCCACGGCGGGCCGGCCCATCGTCGACGGCGAGTTCATCGAGCGCAATGCCGGTATCGGGAGCGACTTTTTCACGCTCGGGCTCAGGGTCTCGCGCGAGTTTCATGTCGCCGGCAGGGTCCGCGTCGCCGGTCTGGTCGAGGCGTTCAACCTGACCAACCGGAAGAACGTGATGACCCGGAACACGAATTTCGGCCCGGGATCGTACCCGGACAATCCGGCGCCGACCTACGGTCAGGTGACGGCGGTGGGCGATCCGCGCGCTGTCCAGCTCGGCTTCAGAGTGAGGTTCTGATGACCGGGGAAATCCGCGAGACCCACCGATACGTAGTCGCTTACGCGGCACTATGATTTCCCGGCGTGTGGGGCGCTCCAATTCTCCTGGGATGGATATGAAACGGGCCGGCGGCGTCGGGGTGATGCTCGTCATTCTGGGGACTGCCGGGTTCGCGCAGGACCGCGCCACGCTGTCCGGCAACGTCGTCGACACGATGGGAGGCCGGCTTCCGTGCATCCCGCGCTGCCGCGGTCGGCTCGTATCTCGCTCCGGCTGGGATTTTGAGCGGCTTCCGCGTAGTACGTGTCCGGCTTTAGCCGGACTTCGTCGGCGAAAACGGATCCCGGAACCGTTTTCTTAGCCGGCGCTACTTCTTGTCGATGGCCTGGGTCCAGAGGCTGATTTCTTCGGGCGTCATGGTGCCGACCGGCACTTCCCGCGCGTCCAGATAGTTCCAGCGCTCGACATCGATCAGATACTGCGCGCGCGAGAGCAGCGGCCCGCGGCAAATGCGGATGCCGTCATCGGCTTTTGGCTCCTGCTTCGCGCGCTCGAGCAGCTCGTCGATGACCGCGTGCGGCGCGCGATCGTTCGGATACACGTATTGAAACAGCACGAGGTGCGACAACAGGACGCGCCAGTGCTCGCCGAATCGGGTGACCAGCCTCGGCCAGTTGATGTCCATTTGCCGCGCGCGGACGAGGTGCAGCACGTCGGCGCCGTCGAAGCGCTCGCGCTCCATGATAAAGGCCTTCGACCACAGCATCTCTTCGATGGGCATCAGTCGAACCGGGAAGCCGAGCGACTCGTCCCACTGCGCATTCGAGAACCACTCGTCGTCGACTTCGGCGACGCCGTTGCCGCCCGAAAAAATCAGGTCGACGAAGAATTCCCGCTGCCGCCCGCCGAAGGCCTTCCCCAGCCAGTGTGGAAAGGTGAGCTCGGCCGAGATGCCAACGTCTTCGAGCGCGCGCGCGGCCCGGTCCCAGTCGACGCGGCGAATGAAGAGATCAAGATCCTTGGTGTCGCGTCCGATCCCGGTGTAGTGGACGAAGGCGTACGCGCCGCCGACCAGGAACTCGACGCCGTTGTCCTGGAACACATTGATGACACGCTTGTAGAACTCTGTCGCGTGCCGGCTGGGGGCCTGAACGGTCGTCGGTGTCACGCCCCTACACAGGCAAGAGGGATGCCACGAGGCACGTATGTTGCTCTGAGACGCAGGATGCGAATCGCTGCCACGGGGGATCTGCATGTCGGCAAGTCGTCGCCTGGTGCGTTGCAACCCTTGCTGTCGCAGATCACGACAGGGGCAGATGTCCTGGTGCTCGCCGGAGACATCACCGACTACGGCACTGCCGATGAAGCTCGCAACGTCGTGAAGGATCTGGCGGCATCGGTCCGGATCCCGATCGTCGCCGTGCTCGGCAACCACGATTTCGAAGCGGGCCACGAGGCTGATATCCAGCAGATTCTCGTCGACCACGGGGTCTGCCTCCTGGATGGCGGGACCTGCGAAGTGCAAGGCGTCGGGTTTGCGGGCGTAAAAGGGTTTGCCGGCGGCTTCGGACGCCGCGCCCTCGGGCCGTGGGGCGAGCCGATCATCAAGCAGTTCGTCCACGAAGCGGTCAACGAGGCGCTCAAGCTCGAATCAGCGCTCGCACGCCTCCGCACGGAAAAGAAGATCGTGGTCATGCACTACGCGCCGATTCAAGGCACCGTCGAGGGGGAGCCGCTGCGAGATCTATCCGTACCTCGGCTCGAGCCGGCTCGAAGAGCCGATCGGCCGGTACGATGTGACGGCCGTTCTGCACGGCCACGCGCACAACGGTCAGCCAGAGGGGCGCACGTCGACCGGTGTGCCCGTCTACAACGTGGCGTATCCGCTGATGCGGAAGCTGAGGCCGGAGCAGCCATTCAGAATCCTGGACGTTTGAGTCCGGCGAGTCGGTAGAGTCCTGGAGTCGGGAGAGTCTGAGGAGTCGGGAGGAGTTGAAGACTCCGGGAGTCTAGAAGCGTTTCCAAAACCTCATCGAAGCGGGTGGCGCCGGGCGGGGCCGCCCCGGCCACGCCCGCAGGTCCGTCTCCACGTACACGTGTAGTTCGGACCGAGGACGGGACGGGGCAGCCCGGCGACAGGACCCGCTTTCCCGGTTTTGAAACCGCTTCCACGACTTCCCGAATTCTTGATCCCCCGACTCTCCGGAGTTCCACTTCACACTCCGTAAGGATTTACGAAATCAGTAAAGTGGCCCACCGCCGATTGCAATAGAATCAGCAACTCCGAAATGGTCCGGTGATTGCACGAGTCTGAGTCCCTGAACTCCGGGACTCGTTGCCGGACTTCTTTCGACTCTCAGGACTCCAAGGACTCCGGACTCGGGGACTCTCAGGACGGACTCCTGGACTTCTCGAGACTCAGGGACTCTTCGGACGCTAAGATTTCGGACTCTTTTTCGGGAGGATACCCATGAAGCGTGTTGCGATGCTCGCCCTTGTGCTCGTCTTTGGAATTTCCTGCGATGATTCACCAACCAGCCCGTCAGACCCGAACGTGGCGAAGTTCACCGCCATCCTGCTGCCGAGCAACGAGGTAGGGCCGTTCGGTGCGAACGGAGCGCCGGCGAGCAACGCAGATGCCGCCGCCAGCGGCACGATGCAGTTGACGATGACCGTGACCCGCGATTCGGCGCAAAACATCACCGGGGCGACCTACGATTTCATCGTGAACATCACCGGCTTCCCGGCGAACACCACGCTGACCGGCGCCCATATTCACAATGCTGGCGCCGGCACCAATGCCCCGGGTGGTCGTCGGCCTGCCACTGACCGCAACCGATACCGCCGTGGCGACAGGGCAGTCGTCGATCACCAAGACCTCGCTCCCGAGCACTTCAGGCACCCTGACAGCGGCGCAGGTTGCGCAGGGCGTCTTCAACAACCCGTCGGGCAACTATTTCAACGTGCACACCTCGGTGAACACCCCCGGCGCGATTCGCGGGCAGTTGGTCAAGCAGAACTAGCGGAGGGCACGGAGCTATCCCAACACGGAGGCACGGGGTCACGGAGCAACACGGAGTTTTTTTCTTAAAGAAAAATAAATTCTCCGTGCCTTCGTGCCTTCTATGAAGCGGCTCTCCACAGTCAAGCTCCACATCGAGTGTGCGTTGTGGGAATGTGGGAATCCGTTCTGTGGATTTCCACATTTCCACACGCCGTGTTCTCGTCGCCGACCGCCACATCATGGTGAGTGAGCCGCACACGGCGGAGTCTCTCAGTCTTCTATTCGCGTTGTCATCCCGCGAGTCCAGTCGCGGCGCAGTATGTGATGCGGTGGGGTGTGGCACCATCTCTGTGACGGCTCTCACGTGCGGCCAGGACACGGACCGTGCTCACACCCCCGGCTGTCGGCTCTCGCCTCTCCGATGCGTCGGTTACGCCGCGACCGTCGCGCCGGCCGTCGACGACGCGAAAGTCCGATCGATCACGCCACAGCGCAAACAGAATGCGACTGAGGCGACGCGCCAACGCGACGATCGCAATGCGCCGGCCGCGGCGCGCGGCGAGCGCGTGCGCCCACGTGCGCGGAGCGCCGCGCCGTCGGCACTGCGGCCGCGCCAGATCACCCAGCTGGCTTGCACCAGCAAGCGCCCGCAGCTCGCGCGGGCCCGTCTTCGTGATGTGCCCTTTGTGCCGGCGCTCGGCCGAGCTGTCTTCCGACGGCACCAGCCCGAGAAACGCACTGGCCCGCGCCGCATCGCCGCCAAAGCGCGCCGGCGTATCGAGCACGGCGTGAAACGTCAAGCGCGACGACGGGCCCGACGCCGGGGGCCGTCATCAACGGCTGCGCGACCGGATCGGCCGCCGCCTGCGCCGCGACGGCCGCGTCCGCCGCGCGCGAGCTAGCGCGATTGAGCTCGCGCGAGCCACGTCGCGCAGCGGCGCGAGGATCGTGGCCAGGGCCGGCGGCAGCGCGAGCGCGCTCGAGGCGCGTCGTCGACCGCCTCGGCACCGCCCGCTCGGCAACCGCCAGCCCTCCTGGCGCAGCACCGCGCGCAGCAGACTGATCGCGCCGCTCCGCATCCGCACCAGGTGTCGCCGCACGCGCAGCTGCTGGCGCCGCGCGCGCTGCGCCGCCGACGACGCGATGCGCGCGTCGATAGATCCCGCGTCCGGCACGCCTCCGTCAGCGCCGCCGTATCGCGGCCATCGGTCTTCACCTTGCGCGACCGCGACCCATACATCGGCACGTAATTCGGGATCGGCCACGATGACCTCATGGCCCAGCGACTCGAGATGCTGCGCGACCCACTCGCTCTCCGTACTGCTTTCGATCAGGATGCGCATCGCGCGCCCGGTCGCCAAACACGCGCGTGAAGTCCGCGCGCGTCGTGTCGAACTTGCCGTCCTTCACCACCGCGCCGTCCTCGCGCACGATCCGAAATTGGCTGCGCCGCAAATGCAGATCGATGGCACCATATTCCATGGCTGGCTGCTCCTTTTTGAGTGCCCTGTTTCCGCAGGGCGATACTCCGTTTGTGGAGCGCAAGCTACCACGCTAGGTAGCAGCCAGCCGCTTCATCTCATCTCCGTGTTGAGACCCCCTCCGTGCCCTCTATCAGTAGAACTTCCTCGAGATATTGAAGCCGAGGAACCAGTCGTTGTCGTTCGACGCGCCTCGGGCCATCTCGGCCATCGTCGTGCCGAGGGCGTTCGAGAAGTTCAGCTGAAACACGTGCCCGCGCAGCCGCTTCTCGATGCCGAACGTCTTCAACGAGACGCCAGGCCGGAAGCCGCTCGCGCGGGGCGTCCACGATCCCACCAGGTAAACGCTCGGACGCACGCGAAGCCGAGTGCTCAGCCCCACCAGCAGCGTGTTCGACTCGATGCCCGTCGTCGTCCAGATCGGCGCACCCGGGGATGTCGTGCCCGTGCTCGATGTGCTCCAGGCAACCGGCCGTGCTGTAGGTATTGGAGTGAAAGATGTACGACGGCTGCAGGTAGAACGCCGCGCGCGTCGCCCATCGTGCGTGACAGGAGAGGGCTAAGCGCGGTCGCGTAGGCATTGTCCTCTTCTTCCACCACGTTGCCGCGGTGGAAGTTGTTCAGGCCTTCGATGCTGGCGACGGCGTTCAACGTGAACGGGACCGACGCGCTCTGACGCATCAGCGTCGTACTGCCCGAAGAACTGAATCGTTTTCCCGCTCGTCCGATAAATCCCCGCCTGCAGTCCCCGCATGACGCCGAACCGGTACTCGAGCCCGATCAGCGCGCCGCTGTCGAGGCCGAAGAGATCGCTTGCGATGTCTTCCGAAATCGTCGTTCAGCGTCCGCGCAAACCGGTGCGTGATGCGGAACGCGCTCTTGTAGCGCGGCAGCCGCAGCGTCGTCGGCAGGTTGATCAGCGTGAAGTCCGGCTCGACGAAGTTGGGCCGGCGATCGGCGACGTCGCGAGGGTCGGGCGGTGCAGGTGCAGGCTGGGGCTGGGCCCCGCATCCTGAGCCGTCGCTGATGCCGGCACAAGAAAGAGGGCTGCCAGAACCGCCCCGCCAGATGAGCACTCTACCTGAGGAAAAACTGTCGCGCCGCTGCATCCGTTAGAGCCTACCGCAGGTAGGTGGGGTCCGGAGGCGGCGGATCGTTTGAGCCCAGGCCGACCAGCACCTGACCGCGGAACTTGGGATCGTCGGGGTTCATGTGATCGTGAAATCCGCATCCGCGCGACGTCGTCAACGGATCCGACGTGCCGCTCTGGCCCGGCGCGAGCGAGCCGATCGTATTGAGCGCCGGACAGTCCGTATGAACGTTGTGCGGCGTCGTCATGAACTGGTGCGCGCGCGTGTCGTTGTTGGTCACGCGCAGCCGCTCGCCGAGCGCGACTCGAGGGCTGAGCGTTGTCCACGCCGTTCGCGCTGAGGTTGATCGTCGCGCCCACCGCACCCGATCCGCCGCCCGACGAGCCCAAAGGATTTGGATTGCCTCCGCCCGCGTTTCCACCGCCGCCGCTGGAAGAGCCACCACCGCCACAGCCGATCGCCCACAAGCACGAGGACCGACAACGCAATGGAGAGCAGGAGCAATTTTTTCATGCTCTCACGGAAAGGCAAGGCGGTGCCGCAGGGAACGAGGAATTTTCGCGGATTTAGTCGAGTTCCAGATCGATGGATTACGGCGGCCGTAACCCGTTACGCTTTACTGGAACTTGTATTTCGCGAGGTAATAACTCAGCGCGCGCTGGCTGATGCCCATCAGATCGGCGGCGTCCTTCTTCACGCCGCTCGCGCTGTCGAGGGCGCGGCGGATCGTTTCCTGTTCGATCCACTCGATGTTGGTCCGCAGCTTGAGCGACGGCAGGGCGCTCGATTGTCCGGTGGCCACACCGAGCACGGAAATCAGCCCGGCGGTAATCACGCCATCGGTCGACAGGACGACCGCGCGCTCGATGGTGTTCTCGAGCTCGCGCACGTTGCCCGGCCATTCATAGGCCGCAAGCTTCTCGTGCACGCCTTCGTCGACACGGTCGACGCGCTTGCCGGTCCGCTGCTGGTGCTTGCGGACGAAGTGCTCGGTCAGCACCGGAATGTCTTCGCGCCGGTTCCTCAAGGGCGGCATTTCGATGGGGATGACGTTGAGCCGGTAGAACAGGTCCTCCTGGAACGTGCCGTCCAGCACCATCTGCCGCAGATCCCTGTTGGTGGCGGCAATCACGCGGACGTCGACCTGCTGGCTGCGCTCCGATCCCAGCGGCTCGAACTCGCGCTCCTGCAGCACGCGCAGCAGCTTCGACTGCAGCACCGGGCTCATCGTGCCAATCTCGTCGAGCAGGATGGTGCCGCCGTCGGCGAGCGCGAACTTGCCCTTCTTGTTCGTGGCGGCGCCGGTGAACGCTCCGCGGACGTGGCCGAACAGCTCCGATTCGAGCAGCGTTTCCGGGATGGCGGCGCAGTTCACCTTGATGAGCGGCATGTTCCGCTGCGCGCTGCGCGCGTGAATCGCGCGGGCCACGAGCTCTTTGCCGGTGCCCGTTTCGCCGGTGACGAGGACGGTGCTCTTGGTCTCGGCCACCAGCTCGGCCTTGCGGATCACGTCTTCCATGACCCGGCTGCGTCCGACGATGCCGTAATGGTTGAATTCCTCGTCGCGCTCGTTCAGCAGATAGCGCTGGTGCGAGCTCAGCCGCTGGTGCTCGAGCGCGCGCCTGACGACCACGAGCAGCTCTTCGACCTCGAATGGTTTCTGCAGGTAGTCGAGCGCCCCCAGCTTCATCGCCTCGATGGCGCTTTCGATGGTGGCGTGCGCCGTCATCATGAGGATCTGGGGACGATCGGTTTCCGGCGTGGCCGCGACGAGCTCTCGAATCAGATCGAGGCCCGTGGCGTCGGGCATCATGTTGTCGACGATGAGCACGTCGACGTTGCGTTCGCTCAGCGTGCGCTGCGCTTCGCGCACGCTGGCGGCCTCGAGCACGTCGTGCCCCTCGGATTTCAGGGCCTGTCCCAGCGTGCGGCGGATTTTCTGTTCGTCGTCGACCAGGAGCAGGGTGCCGCCTCTAGGCGCCATGTGAACCCTCGCGCGACGGCAGATCGATGCGGATCTCTGCGCCGGTGCCGGCGCGGTTCTCGAGCACGATGGTGCCCCCCATTCCCTCGATGATGTTCTTGGCGATCGCCAGGCCGAGCCCCGATCCGGTCCGCTTCGTCGTGAAGTACGGATCGAACACGCGGGGCATGTCTTCGGCTTTCACGCCGATGCCGCGGTCGCGGACGGCCAGGCGCACGGCGTTGCGCATGGCGGTGGTTTCGATCTCGATGTCGGGAGGGACGGCAGGCGCCACCGAAGTGGCGTCTGCCGCGGAGCCATCGGACCGTCTGGCGGCGACGGCGTGGCGCGCATTGGCCAGGATGTTCACGAGCGCGGTGCGCAGGCGCTCGGCGTCGGTCACGATCGGGCCGAGGGCCGGATCCGTGTTCATCACGACGCTCATCGCTCTGGTCGACGCGGCGGGTGGCCTGCTCGACGTCGGCACACAACGCGTTGACATCGGCCGGCGCGTAGTCGAAACGGATGGGACGCGCGAAGTCGAGCACGTCGTTCACGATGCGGTTCAGGCGGGCGACTTCTTCGTCGACGTCGGTCAGCGCCTGCTTGATCTCACCGCGGCTCACGTGCTCGTTGCCGAGCGTGCGGAGCGAGGCCTTGATGATCATCAAGGGATTCCGAATCTCATGCGCGATGACCGTCGAGAGCCGGCCCAGCGCCGACAAACGCTCGCGCTGCGCGGCCTCGCGCTGAAACCGCGCGATCGAATCGGTCAGCGTGTTGAAGGTCGTGGCGAGCAGCTTCGCGTCCTCGTCATCGAAACTGGCGGCGTGCTTCAGCGGGATTTTCCGCGTGAGATCGCCCGTGGCCGACATCTCGCGCATGACGTTGGTAATCGTCGCGAGCGGTCTGGTAATCGAGCGCGCGACGGCGTAGCTGAGAATCGTCGCGGCCAGCACGGCGAGCATGCCCACGACGCCGAGGCCGGTGTTGATGGCGTTCAGGAACCGCAGCCGCTCGCTGCGCGATCGGAGCAACAGCACGCTTGGCGCCGTCTCACCCGTCATCGCGGCGGCGGCAGGACCCAGCGGGCGCCTCAACGCCACATACTCGCCGTTTTCGAGCGAGATGGTCTGCACATCCGAGGTTTTCAGCAGGGACGCCAGACGAAGGCGGTCGGCCGCCGGCAGCGTCGACGCCCGGATCTGGCCGTCGACGGCAAACACGATGTCGCTTTCCGTGGCGCGCTTGAACGTCTCGGCGAGCTCGTTGTCGAGGCGCGACCCCACGGTGAGCGTGCCCATGATTTCGGGCCGGTCGAGGCCGATCTTGATCGGGACCGTCATCACCTGGAGCACGCCATCGGCGTAGGGCCAGAAGCCGCTGGCCTCGCGTCCGCCAAGGGCCTGGTGGATTTCCGGCAGCGCGCCCATCGCGCCTTCGGTGATGTCGACGTCGCCGGCTGCGGCCAGCACGCTTCCATTCTTGCCGGTCAGCACGATCAGCGGCGCCCGCAGAGGGGCGCGAAGCTGCTCCTGGTAGGTGCGCGCGAATGGCTGGACCGTTGGCGGGTCGCCGGTGTCGACGGCCGCCTTCAGCCGGGGGTCATCGGCGACGAGCCTGGCCATGACGGTGAGCGTCTGCAGAAAGGTGGCGCACTGTTGATCGACCAGCGCGCCCGCTTCGATGAGCCCGCGCTGCAGCTCGGCCTCGGCCTGTCGCGTGGTGGTACGGCTGACGAAGTACACCGCGGCGGCAATGGAGACCACCGCCAGCGCGGCGCTGGCCAGAAAGATGCGATTGGTGAGCGAGCCCAGGAGCTTCACGCGTGGCTACCGCAAGGTGAAGTCCGCTTCGACCGCCCCGCCCTCATCTGGAATGACGAGAGGCCGCGACTCGCGGATCGAGCCCTCGTTCCACGCGACCAGGTTGTACCGGCCGGGAGGGACGCGGCCAATCTGGTAGCGGCCGTCGGCCGCGGCGACCGCGAAGAAGCGATGGTTGAAGACGAGAATGAACGCGCTCATGTGCGAGTGAATTTCGCAGAACACGCGCACGATGCCGGGGCGATCGAACCGGACCGATTTCGATCGGCCCGCCGCGTACCGGCCGAGATCGAACGGCCGCGGGCCGCGCAGCGAGAACACGTTGTGGTACGTGTTGTCGCTGTTGGGAAAATCCACGGTCGTGCCGACGGTGATCGCCAGCACGTGGGGCACGAAGGTCTCGTTGCGCTGATCCATCGTCGCACGCTGAGGCTCGCTGTCGGGAAACGCGAGCGCCGGCGCCGATTCGAGATAGACCACCGGCCGCCGCAGGTCCTGCGGTTCCTGGCCCGGATGCATGCCGAGATCGTTGACGTTGGGCCGCCGTTCGACGTGCGTCCTGCGGGGCACCTCGACACGGCCGCGGATGATGCCCATCGGTGTTTGTGCCAGAAGGGTAGGGCTGAAGCCCTGTGCCACCCTGGAAAAGGCAGGGCTAAAGCCCTGCGCTACCGAGACAACGACCGAAACAACAAGGGTAACCAGAATGACGAGGTCACTGGCAACGATACCGATCCCGGTGGCGCAGGGCTTCAGCCCTGCCCGGCGTGGCCGTCCATCAATAAAGATCTTCCTCACAGCCAGAAGTGCAGCTGCAGAGCCACGAGCCCCTTGCTGCGGATGAGCCCACCATCGCGCCAGTTGTGCTGGTACGCAAATTTGGCGAGAAAGTTGCGGCGGATGTAGTAGCCGGCACCCGTCTCGAGCCGCGTGACGGGCGCATCCCACGTCGGGCTGTTGAGCGAAGACGGCAGCGCGCCGAAGTTGAGCCTGTCGAAGCGGCTCGCCACGAAAAAACCGGGCGACACTTTGTAGCTGCCTTCCACGAAACCGCTGGTCGCATCGAGACTGTGCGCCAGGGTGGGTACCTGCCACTGATTCCAGATCAGCTCGCCTCGCACGAGCCAGTGATCGCGAGAGAGCTCCACGTCCAGGCCCAGCGCCTGCTGGATCGATCGCACATCGCCGGCGGGGAACGTCACCGTGGCCAGTGCTTCGTCTGAGACATAAGGGCCCCGTGCCGCCGATCCGCCCAGTATGAGCCCCGCGTTGGGTCTCCACTCGGCGCGCCCGATGATCTGTTTGCCTGCGTTGTTGTCGCGCGTGCGTGGATCGGACGCCGTGCCGGTGGTCACCGCGACGGCCGCGTTCAGCGACTCGGGGCCGACGCGCACCTGCACGCCGGTGTCCCATCGAAACGCGGTAATCAGCGGCATGCCTGGCGCGACGTTGAGCGAGCCGAGCGGATAGCTCGGCCGCCAGCCGCGCGCGCGCATGCGGATGACGTCTTCGTTCGACGCCGGCAGCGCATCGGGCCGTACGGTCGTCAGGGTACTGATAGGCGAGCGGGTAGCCGATCAACGGATTGCCGGCGCCGTAATCGCGCCGCGCGAACGCGCCGAAGGTCGGCGGAATCCGTCCCGCCTGAATGTCGATGGGCCGATCGCGCCACGGCCGCACGCGCAGATACAGCGCGTACGGCTTCACGCCGTCGCCGTTCTCGCTGCGGATTTCCGTGAGCACCGAGACGCGGCTCGTGACGCGCACGTCGGCCGTCACGCCGATCCTGAACAGGCGCAGCGCGTTGTGCTCGTAGTCTGTATAGTTGAACCACGCGCCGTCGGTGTCGTCCTGCGGCGTGGCCGAGACGGAGATATCCGATCCGAGCGTGACGATGCCGTTCGCCAGCGACACGGGACCCGAAAGGAAGTCCTGCGCGCGCGCCGGCGTTGCGAGGCTGAACGCCAACGCCGCGGCTACGGCAATTTTCATGTCGATGCCCATACTATAATCGCCACGTACCTTGCATCATGGCGTACATCATCACAGAGCCCTGCGTCGGAACCAAGGACACGGCCTGTGTCGACGTGTGTCCGGTCGACTGTATCCATCCACGCAAGGACGAGCCCGAGTTCGCGGCCGCCGACATGCTCTACATCCACCCCGACGAGTGCATCGACTGCGGCGCGTGCGTGCCGGCGTGCCCGGTCGAGGCCATCTACTCGCTCGATGAAACGCCCCGGAAATGGGCCAATTTCATCCATTTGAACGCAAACTACTATCAACGTTAGAATACGAACTAATGGGACTGATCGACCACAAGTTCGAAGACAATTTCATCACCACCAACGTCGACAAAGTGCTCAATTGGGCACGCCAGAACTCGTTGTGGCCGATGGGGTTCGGGCTGGCCTGCTGCGCGATCGAGATGATGGCCGCGTCGGCCTCGCGCTTCGACATCGCGCGCTTTGGCGCCGAGGTGTTTCGCGCCTCGCCGCGGCAGTCCGATCTGCTGATTGTGGCCGGCACCGTCACCAAGAAAATGGCGCCGGTGCTCCGCCGGCTGTACGACCAGATGCCCGAGCCGAAATGGGTCATTTCGATGGGCAGTTGCTCGAACGCCGGAGGCCCCTTCCCGACCTACAGCGTGCTGCAGGGGGTCGACAAGATCGTGCCCGTCGACGTCTACGTCTCGGGTTGTCCGCCGAGGCCCGAGGCGCTGCTGTACGGGCTGATGCGCCTCCAGGACAAGATTCGCAAGGAAAACACCGTCCTCCGCAAGGAGCGCGTCATCATGGCCGGCACATCGGAGCCGATTCTCGTCGGCGAGCGCTCATGAACAAGCTGCTGCGGACGATCTTTCTCGTCGACCTGCTGAAGGGGCTGTGGCTCACGTTGAAGTACACACCCCAGCCGGCCTTCACGTTCCAGTATCCGGCCGAGCGGCGGCCGGTTGCTCCGCGGTTCCGGGGCGTGCTGCGCCTGCAGGTGGAGCCCGAATCGGGCGCGCAGACCTGCATCGTGTGCGATCAGTGCGCCAAGGCCTGCCCCGACGACCTCATCGCGCTTGGCGGACACCGCGAGCCCGGGCAGAAGATCAAGATCCTCGACTACTTCGACTTCAACCTGTCGCGGTGCAGCTTCTGCGGCCTCTGCTCGGAAGTCTGCCCCACGAAGCCCATCAAGGCGCTCATCATGAGCGAGGATTACGAATTGGGTACCTACAGCCGCGAGACCCAGATCCTGCGCATCGACGAGATGTACGACGGGGTGCCCATCGAACAGTACACGCGCTAGCGCGCGTGCAGGTTCAAGGTTCCTGTTCCGGTTCCTGTGCTGTTTCGGGTTCCCGGTCAGGGTTCCAGGTTCAGTTTCCCAATTGATACAGCAGTAATCCAAAATCACGAAGCGTTTGAAGGGACCCCAGCCCGAATCCGCTTGCCGGTACGCCCCCCGACCCCTACAATCCAAGGTAAATCGACTCAGGTCAACCGAGAGGGGCTATGCACTCAGTCCTCAGGCTGGTTCCATTGGCTGCCGCCCTGGCGGCGGCTATTGCGCTTTCACCCTCCGCCGCGGCGATTTCGCCCGAGGCTGCAGAGGTGCAGCTGCAGCTGGCGAGGTTGCTGTTCAACGACGGCCGCTATGTCGAATCCTTCAACGCCTACGAGCAGGGCAAGTCAAACGACGATTTTCGAATCAAGCGCGAATCGCTGATTGGCGCCGTCAAGACCGCCTTGCGCCTGGGCGACTTTTCCCATGCATACGCTGACGGGCAGATCCTGGCCCGCGCGTTTCCCAGAAACCCCGACGCGATCGCCAACTACGGCGATGCGCTGTGGGCCGTCGGGCTGTTCGAAGAATCCGAGAAGACGTTCCAGGACGTGCTGTCCCTTCAGAAGGATCACGGCCGGGCGCTGCACGGCCTCGCGCGCAGTCTGGCCGCGCGCAACCGGCTGAACGAGGCGCTCGACACGGCCCAGGCGGCCCTCGTCAAAGATCCGCGCGACGCCGAATTCCACCACACGGTCGGGTCGGTCTACGAGCGCATGAAGCGCTACGAAGAGGCGGCCAACGCCTACGGGAGCTACATCAACCTGTTGCCCAACAAGGACCGCAGCGCGAAGGCGGCCTGGGCGCGGGCCGAAGTGCGCTTCCTGCGGGCATTCGGCGCGCGGCCGCCGATGTACATCGATCCTGCGACCGCGGGCAAGCTCCACACCGTCCCGTTCCGCGTCATCAACGAAAAGATCATCGTGAAGGCGAAGGTGAACAGAGGGCCGCAGATGGACTTCGTGCTCGACACCGGGTCGGAGCAGACGGTCATCTCGCGTGAGACCGCGGCTCGCATGGGCGTCCGGCCCATCGTCAACATTCTGAGCGCCGGCGTCGGCGATCTGGGCGTGCGCGAGCTGGAGCTGACCCGCCTCGACGAGCTGGAGATCGGCGGTTCGCTGAAGATCCAGAACGTGCCGTCCATCATCAAGAATCCGCCGCTGCATGGCCTGCCGACGCGCGAGATGGAAAGCTTCTCGCCGCTGGCCCTCGGCATGTCGCTCATCATCGACTACGATCGCAACCAGCTCACCATGGGCGCGCATCTGCCGGCCGAAACGGCCGAGGTCGTCGAGCTGCCGCTGCGCATGCATCGGCTGGCCATGGTGCCGGGCCACGTCCAGGGCGGGCCGGCCAGCTTCATCCTCGACACGGGCGGGCAGGTGATCTCGATCAGCACCGACACGGCCAGCGGCCTCGAGCGCGGCGAGATGCGAAACATTCCGCTCAAGGTCTACGGCGCGTCAGGGTGGGATCGCGATGCGTTCCTGATGCCGGGCGTGAACCTGAATTTCAACAAGATCGAATATCGCAACCTGTCGGTGGTGGTGCTCAACCTGCGCGCGCCGAGCGTGCTGCTGGGCTTCAGGCTTGGCGGGATTGTCGGCTACAAGTTCCTGAGCCGCTACCGGGTGGCGATCGACCTCGACAAGAGCATCGTGCAGCTTCAGGCGCGCGAGACCAAACGCGCGGCGAACTAGAACGATAACCAAGAGACTAAGAGATTAAGAGACCAGGGGTTTGGGAGAATTCTGATCGAAAGAATTCTCCTAATCTCCTGGTCTCTTGTTTACTTGGGCACTCACCCGGCGCGCCAGATGCTCCGCGCGGCGCGTCTCGGCGGCGGCGTGCTGCGCCTTCTCCTCATCCGTGCTCACCAAAAGCGGCGGCACTTCCTCGCGCTTGCCGTCGCGTTCGAGCGTGACGAACGTCAGGTATGCGCGGCTGGTCATCTGACGACGTCCCGTCAGCGCCTGTTCCGCATAGACGAGCACCTCGACCTCGAGCGACGTCCTGAACGCTGCCGTCACGCGCCCCTTCAGCACGATGAAATCGCCGACTTTGATCGGATTCAGGAATTCGAGGCTGTCGACGGCCGCGGTGACCATCAGCGCCCTCGCGTGCCGGAACGCCGTAATCGCCCCCGCGATGTCGATGAGGTGCATCACGGCGCCGCCGAGCATGAACCCCATGGGGTTGGCATCGTTCGGCAGCACCACCTGCACCATTTCGGTGGCCGAGTCCGACGGGGGTTTGGGAGCGGCGGGCATCGGTGCGGGACGCGGTCAGCTGGTCGTGCGGGCGTCGAGAAACGCCTTCAGCTTCAGCCGCAGTTCCTCGGGGAGGTCGTCGTCATTGAGCGATTGCAGAAGCGTGATGGTCGAGCGGAAGGTCCCCACGAATGTCGTACATTCCGAGCAGCCGGTCAGATGCTGTTCCAGATCACGTCTGACGTCGGCCGGAAGGCGGCCGTCGAGATAGTCGGAGAGGAGTGAGATGAGACGGGAGCAGTCGGACATGCCTGACGCGTGTCAGGGCAGATGGCAAATGGCATATGGCAGAGGGCTCCTGCCATCCGCCATATGCCATGTGCCCTGACGGGTATCCAGCTTAGAAGTCGTATCCGATCCAGACGGCGAACTTGACGTTGCGGAACTCCTCCTGGCCGGCGGCGCCCAGGATGTACCGCTCGTAGTCCTCGTTGAACATCGTCCGGTACGACCAGTCGAAATGTATCGGGAAACCCAGCGCGAACGTTTCGAGCCCGATGCCGTACGACGCGCGTGCGTCGATCAGGCGGAAGCCGTCGATCCTCTGCGGCGGCCTGACGACGACGCCACCGGGGGTCGTCTGGGCGGGGAACGTCTTCGTCCCGCTCTCCCACGGCTTGAACGTCTGGCCGTCGAGGCCCGCCCCGCCGATGTTGAAGAAGAACACGCCGCGAATGCCTCCGAGCACGCCGATTGGGGTGGCCATGGCGTGAATCAGCGGGTAGCGCAGCTCGGCGTTCCCGTAGAACGCCTTGTGACCGACGAACTGCCGGTAGTCGTAGCCGCGCATCTCGGAGTTGCCGCCGAAGAACAGGTAACCGGGCGAATCGCCGAAGCTCTTGAAGCCCACGGCCCGCAGCGCGAACACGCCGTTGGAGCCGATGCGCGCGTAGTAGCGTGCGTCGGTGTCGATGGTCTGGCGCGACAGCGTGTTGCCGATCTTCGGCGCCGTTTCGAACGAGAGCCGCATCGTGCTGCCCGAGAGCGGTCCGTATTCGCGGAACACGGTCGTCTCCTGGACGAACGAGACGCCGAGCGGCACCATCATGCCGCTGTTGAAGAGCCGGGTGCCGAAGTTTTCCTGCTGATACCGATCGGCTTCGTCCTGAAGCAGCGGGTCGGCGAATTCCTCGTTGTAGTTGACGAGCCCGCCCGAGAACTCGACGCGGCGATACTTGCTGAACGGGTAGATGCCGAACGCCGAGCCGCCGCGGACGGTCTGCGTCGCGAGGGCGTCTTCGCGCCTGATGAACGGCGCCAGCGCGGGATCGTAGAAGTAGCTGCCCAGCTGCCCGTAGAAGAACTGCGTCTGCGAGTAGCCCTGCAGCGCGAACTGCATACGCCGCGACAGGTTGACGTACGAGAACGACAGCGTCTTGTACTGCTGCACCGACGCGGCGTACATGCTGAACTGCTGATCGCCCAGGACGTCGGTGAACGAGACCATCGATCCGCCGAAGATGTCGCCGCCGCTCGTGACGCCGACGTTCACCGGCGGGCGGCCGTCGAGGAACATCTTGTCGAAACGGCCCTTCTTCGACACGTTCTCGGTGACGAGGGTGTGCTGCAGCGGCGGCTGGAAGTCGGTAATCGGCCCGGGGCTCCCGAAGTCGGCCGACGCGGCCGTGTGCAGCGGCTCCTTCAGATCGAAGGTGTGCAGGCTGTAGCTGCCCTTGTAGTAGTCGACAAACGCCAGGCGCGGTGCGGCGCCTTCTTTCGACAGGACCACCGGCGAGAGCACGCCGCCGAGCGCGTCGGTGTACTGCCGCAGCTCGCCGGTCTTGAGGCTCAAGCTCCACAGGTTGAAGATGTTCCCGTTACGCGCGATTTCCGGCGACAGCGGCGTCGTCGGGTCGGTGGCCGTCGACGAGAAGATGATCGTGTCGTTGTTCAGAAACTTCGCCGCGGCCTCGTCCTGCGTGCCGAAGGTGAGCTGCGTCTTGGCCCCGGTGTCGACATCGAGGCGGAAGAGCTTCTGCGATCCGCTGATGCGCGCGATGTAGACGATGAAGCGGCCGTCGGGCGAGTAGACCGGGCCGTAGTCGCCGAACTCGTCGTTGGTCAGGTTCGAGACATCGCCGCTCGTGACATCGAGCTTGAAGATGTCGCCAATCGCGTTGCGAAGACCGCCGAAGATCACCGAGCGGCCGTCGGGCGAGATGCTGGGCGACTCGGGATTGTCGACGCTCGGCAGGTTGAGACGCTGCTCGATCTTGCCCGTGAGCACGTTCTGCACGATGAGCGTCTTGTATTTTTCCTGACGGACGAAGTAGGCGAGGCGATCGCCGACGGGCGACCACGACATCCACCCGACCATGTTGCTGAGGCTCGGGTACGCGAGGTACTCGAATCCGCGGTCCATGTCGAAGCCGGGCGTGAGGTTGCGCACGACCGCACCGTCTTTGGCCGACACGAGAATGATGTCGAGCTCCTGATCCTTGCGGTTGCCGACCGTCATCGCGATGAGATCGCCCGACGGGGACGGCTCGATCGAAATCGCGCCCGTATACTGCGAGCGCGCGGGATCCGGAGACAGATCCTGTCCGTAGTCGGCCGGCCGCTCCTTGTCGCGGAACGCCTTGAACCGATCCTTCAGGTACTTTTCGAACTGCTGGTCGAATTCGCGCGAGCTGATCTGGAAGGCGTCTTCGTACGGGCTCGAGCCCCCGCCGATGGCGCTGCGCCGCAGCGAGAAGAGGAACTGCCGCACGCCGTCCTTGCCCCAGCGCGCTTCGATGAACTCGTACAGCGCGTGGCCCAGGTTGTACACGAGGCGCGGGTTGTTGAACTCGCCGTAGCCTTCCATCTCGCTCATGCGCGGGATGATGTCGGCGACCGCCGCGTCGCGCACCGTCATGAGGTCGAGCGGATCCCAGATGCCGCGCTCGTACTCGGCGCCGCCCTCGTGGACCCACAGCGGCATGTTGCGGCGGATGAGCGAGGTCGGGATGATGTTGTACTGGAACACGTGCGTCAGCTCGTGCACGATCAGCCCGTAGAGCAGGTCTGACGGGAGGTCGATCGGCAGGACCATGCGATGACGCTCGCCTTCGGCGAAGGCCAGCACGCCTTCCGTCGCGGCGCCGGGCGCGATGTTCTGCTGCTCGAACTCGCTGTGGGTCTTGAAAATGATGAGCGGCACGCGCTGCGCGAGGTCGTGCCGCAGGTCGGAGCTGACCTGCTGGTAGGCGCTCTCCGCGTAGCTCGCGACCCGCGCCAGGTGCTGCTCGTTTTCGGGATAGAAGTAGATTTCGAAGTGGTCCGTCTTGTACGTGTGCCACTCGAACTGGTCGTAGTGAATCTGGTTCTTGCCGTAGTACGGCGCGAACTGGGACTGCTTGTTGACGGTGGTGCTCCCGCTGCCGCTGCCCTGCGCGTTGACGGTGGAACTGCCCGGCGCGTAAATCGGCGCAAAGGAGCAGAACATATCGGGGGACAGGCGTTGCGCGTGCGACTCACCTGCAGCGGCCAGCACGAAGCCTGCGGCCAGCAACCAGATGAAAGCCCTGCGGGGGGCGCGGGTGCGCATAGGATTACCTCGCGAAATAGTGGGGTGCCACCAGTGAGATTCACGCGATCTTACTGTGATTACACAGCTATCGCAATGACGCCGCAGGAGCAAGAGCCATACCACAGAGCGCCCTCGAATTCGTTCGAAAACCGCCACGGCCCCTTCGGCCATTTACGCGTTTCGGCCTGATTTGGACACAGCGCGTCGACCGGTTCGGAGGACAATCTCCGAAGCTCGCTATACTGCGGCAAGGTCCCGTTCAGCATGCCGTCCGCCTTCGAAACCGACGCGCTGACCCATCTCGACAGCCTGTATGGCACCTCGCTCCGCCTGACGCGCAACGAGGCCGATGCCCAGGACCTCGTGCAGGACACCTACGTCAAGGCGTTCAAGTCTCGAAAGCAGTTCCGTCCCGGGACGAACCTGAAAGCCTGGCTGTTCACGATTCTCCACAACACCTACCGCAACCGGCGGCGCGACATCGGGCGCGACCCGGTTGACGTCGACAGCGAGCGCGTCGATCTGGCCGCGCCCGCCGACCCGGCCGATACGCCCGAGGAAAGCCTGTTGCGCGGGGCCATGGCGCCCGAGCTGCAGGCGGCCCTCGATTCGTTGCCGGAAGCGTTCCGCGAGGCGGTGTGGCTGCGCGATGTGGAGGAATTCCCCTACGCGGAGATCGCAGAAATGTTAGGGATTCCGGTAGGAACGGTCATGTCGCGGATCTCGCGGGGCCGTCGTATGCTCTATGACAAAATGGTGCCTAAACATGTTGAACCGGCGGACCGGAAAGTCTCGTCCTAAGGGCAGCGTCAATGCCTAGTTGCCGGGAAATCGACCCGCTGTTTGCCGCCTATGTGGATGGCGAGGCGTCCGCCGACGAGCGGGCCGCCGTCGATGCGCACCTGAAGGCATGCCCGAAGTGCCGGCATCAGACGGCCCTCCAGGCCGTCGTGCGCGACACGGTGCGCGAGAAGCTGTGTCGTCCGGCGGCCCCGGAAGCGTTGCGCGCGCGCTGTCGCGCCGCGGCGCGGACAGGAACCCTTCCCCTTCCATTCGGCATCACCCGATCCACCCTTGCATCGCTCTCCATGGTCGCCGCCCTCACGTTGGTCCTGGGCGGCGTTTTGTTGTACAGCCTGACGGGGCTTTCTCCCACGGTGCTCGCGGCGCAGCTGACGCTCGATCACGTGTCGTGCTTCACCTTCGGCAGTTCGGAGGCGCCCCTCGACGCCGCCGCGGGCGAAGCCGCCTACGCGCGCAACTACGGGCGCGACGTGCACCTGCCACGCGCCACCGTGGAGGGGCTTCAGCTCGTGGGTCTTCGCCGCTGCTATTGCGGGGAAGGGGGCGTGGCCCACGCCCTGTACCGGCTGGGCGGCAAGCCCATCTCGCTGTACGTGATTCCCGATGTCAACCGCGAGCGCGCATCGACGGACGTCTTCGGCCACGATGCGATCATCTGGTCGAAGCGAAATGTCACGTACGTGCTGGTCGGCAGGGAGTCGCGGGAAGCGCTCGAGACGCTGGCAGGGGTGATGGAGAAGTCGCTGTAAGGAAACTAGGGATTAGGGATTGGGGATTAGGGATTAGAGAAGAGGACCGATGGCGAGTGGCGTGCTTCGAGTCGTGGGTGTGATGGCCGCGTTGACGTTCCTGATGCTCGCCGTGCCGCTCGAGCACGTCGAGGAGCTCAGGACGGACTTGTCCACCGTCGCGCCGTTAGGCGCGAAGGTGGAGGCCGCACAGTCGCCGGCGTGCGACGCAAATCCGAAGGCCGCCAACCTGAATTTCGTCCTGAAGGATTCCGCCGGCAAGGACTTCAATCTCGCCTCGCTCAAGGGGAAAGTGATCCTGCTCGATTTCTGGGCGACGTGGTGTCCGCCCTGCAAGGTCGAGATTCCCTGGTTCGTCGAGTTCCAGCAGAAATATGGGCCGAAAGGCCTAATCGTCGTGGGTGTGTCGGTCGACGACCCCGCGGCGGCGCTTGCGCCGTTCGGTGAAAAGTTCAAGGTGAATTATCCGCTGCTCGTCGGTGAGGGCCGGGACGACATCAAGGGGCCGCGTGGCTACAACGCGGCGTGGGGCCTGCCCAAAACGTTCGTGATCGGCCGCGATGGAAGGATCTGTAAGACACACATCGGTTTGTCCGTTAAAGAACATTTCGAGCAGCAGATCAAATCGCTCTTGTAGTAAGCTCAGGGGCAGATGGCAAAAGGCTTCACACATGCCCGCCTCGCCTGTGGCTGCCGCGTCGCGTTTCGCGATGGCCTCGATGGAAGCCCGTACACCGTCTTCGTTCCGACAAGGCCCCGGGCTGCCAGATTCGTCTCCATGTCCGCGATCTTCCGATCTACGACTACCGGGAGGCGCTGCGTCCGTCCACGCGCATCAGCCCCGCGGAGCACGAGGACTTCGAAGAGTCCTAATCGGCCCCTCTGAACAGAAGATCAGAAGATCAGAAGAAAAAAATTCTTTCTGGAAGAAGTACATTTCTTCTGATCTTTTCATCTTCTGTTTTGAGTCTTTTGATCTCCGGTCCGAAGCTAATCAAACCCCACACGCAGCTCCGCGAGGAACGGCAGATGGTCCGAGGCCATCAGCGATTTGCGCGTCCGCGGAATTTCGACGCCCGCAATGTCGACCAGCCCTTCGTAGTAGATGTGGTCGAGGTGCAGCAGAGGTAAGAGGCCCGGGTAGGTCCGGCGCCGGCGCAGGTGCGTGCGGAGGTCGATCGCCTCGAGCCGTCTGGTGAGCTCCACGGTGGCGAGGCCGCCGCTCCACTCGTTGAAATCGCCCAGAAGGATTTTCGGCGGATGGACGCGGCCATCGTGCACGATCGTGGCGAGCCGGCCCGCCTGATCCTTGCGCTCGCGATAGGCGGTGCCGAGGTGCACGTTGAAGAGGTGCAGCGTCCGGTCGTCGATGAGGATATCGGCGCGCTGGCAGCAGCGCGGCTCGCAGGTGCGCCACGACAGGTCGTGCTGCACGTGCTGCCGGATGGGATAGTGCGAGAGGATCATGTTGCCGAACTGATGGCCGCGCAGGTGGCGCACCGAGGCCATCACCCAGCCCATGCCCAGGGCCGCGCCGATTTCCTCGGCGTGTCCCGAGTCGTTTGGGCCCGCACCGATCACTTCCTGCAGCGCGATGACGTCGGCGTTCAGGCTTGCCAGCACCTGGATGGTGCGGTCAGGTACGGTCCGCCCGTCCATGCCGCGGCACCGGTGGATGTTGTAGGTGACGATCCTGAGGGTCTTATGATGGACCGGCGTGCGCATCAATCCAGGTCGAAGTCGCGCGTGGGCTTCGTAATCGGTTCTTCCTTGGCCTGTTTCAGCGCTTCCTCGAATCGTCTGGAGAGCGCATCACCCTTCGTGCGCTCGGTGTTGAACGACTGTTCGAACGCCGCTTCGCGGCGCGCCTTCTCGTCGGCGAGGATCCGCTGCGCGTCCGAGAGCTCGATGTTGAGCCCGGATGCCGGTTCCTTGTGGCCAACGACGCGTGCGAGATTCAGATCGATGACGAGCGTGGCGCCGCAGCAGGGACAGAGCACCTCGCGCTCGGATTGAAGTCGAGCCGTATCTTTCGCAGCCACGGCACCATCATACTCTGGCCCGCCTTCGCGCCGCATCCGCCTTTGCGCCTTCTTCGCGCATCGCTACGGCGAGACAGGCCCAACGCACCCGTCGCACCCATCGCACCTATCGCACCAAGAATTGTTGAGGTATCGGCGTCCACGCGTGGCGACCTTCATAGAAGAGCGGCTTCCGAGTGGGATGTCGCTCCTTGAATTCGCGATATCGCCGCCGGTACTCGCGGAATCGTGCGTCGCTCATCCCGAGCGGCTGGTGTCTGGTGTCGAGCAGCATCCGCTCCACTTTCCACACGTTCTTCCCGGACAGGCGCCAGTCGTAGGCACCCATCACGCGAAGATCGACCAGCGCGAAGGCGGTGATGCGTCCGGTCAGGTCGACGTATTCGTCGAGGTAACTGGCGGCGAGCGCCCGCGGCGTCGCGAAGACGGGCTTCCGTCCGTGCAGCCCCGGATCCCGCGACCGCGCGACGGAGCCCCAGAAACCTCGTCGATCGTCGATCGTCGATCGTCCATCGTCTGGAGCGACCGACGATGGACGATGGACGATGGACGATGGACGACGTTGGTACACGAAGATCACGTGGTCGAGCTCGTCGATCGATTCGAAGCTGATGACGAGCGGCGGATACCCGTGCTGTTCAAGCACGGTTGCCGCAAACAGCGCCGCCTCGAGGCAATGCGCCGTCCGATGACCGACGACCCCGCGGAAGCTGCGCAGCGTCGCGCGGCCGGGTGGCGGCTCCGTGTTGTAGGGAAGCGCGTTGAGGTAGCGCTGGACGGCCAGCGGCGTCCGCAGCCTGGCGACGAGCCGACGCTCGGCCGGTGTCAGCGTCAGAGCAGGCGTTCCAGTTCGGCGACGAGATCCGTGGCTGTCCAATCGGCTCCAGCGTAGCTCTTGACGATCCTGCCGTCGCGACCCACGACGGTCGTGCGCAATGTGTGGCCGATCTCCTCCGGGTTCGCCGCCTGGCCTCTGACGAGCGTGACGAGCATGTTCGTGGCAAACCGATCGATCGCCGCGCGCTCGCCGGTGACGAAATTCCACACGCGCGGATCGGATCGGAGTTTCTGCGCATGCGCCTTCAACACCGCGGGCGTGTCGTTCTTCGGGTCGAAGCTCACCGACAGCAGCGCGGCCTTGCCCGTGAGACCTTTCTCCTTGATGAGCGCCTGCGCTTCGGCAAACTGGCGATCCATCGCAGGGCAGACGGTCGGAATCGGACACGTCGTGTAGATAAAGGTGATCGCGATGGGCCGGCTGGCGCGAATGGCATGGAAGTCGCGCTCGCGTCCCTCCTCGTCCACAAAGACCTGGTTGGGCACTTCGTCGCCGGGCATCAGGTATTTCGCGCCCGGCGCGGTGGGCGCCGGCGGCGGCACGTCCGGTTTCGCGGTGCCCGTCTTCGTGATTTTCGTGACGACGGCCTGACTATCGTCGACTTCGATTTCGCTCGTAATCAGGTCGCCGGCCTCGAGCGTGTCGAGCATGTTCGCCGTCCGCACTTTCCACGGCATCGTCATGGCGGGCATGAGGCCCTTGATCTCGTCGTGCTTGACGAGAATCTCCATCTTGTCGCGGTTGACGCCGAGAATCTGCCCGCGCATCTCGTAGGTTTTTGCGTTGCTGCACGCGGCCGCCATGATGAGCAGCAAAACGACTCGAAAGCCCCGGGATTTCATACGTTAATGCTATGCTTTCCCGGAAGAGATGAGCAAAGGGAAAACTCGTCGTATCGAGATCATGGATACGACGCTTCGCGATGGCGAGCAGGCCGAAGGCATCTCGATGATGCCCGAAGAGAAGCGCACCATCGCGCAGCGGCTGCTCGAGTCGGTCAAGGTCGATCGCATCGAGGTGGCTTCGGCGCGCGTCAGCGAAGGCGAACGGCGTGCGGTGAAGGCGATTGTCGAGTACGCCGAGTCGAAGGGCCTCGCGAGCCGCATCGAGATTCTCGGATTCGTCGATGGCAACCGGTCGGTGGACTGGGCGAAATCGGTGAGCGCCCGCGTGATCAACCTTCTGACGAAGGGCTCGCTGCATCACTGTCGCGAGCAGTTGAAGAAGACGCACGAGCAGCATCTCGACGACATCCGCCGGACGATCGAGTACGGCGCGAAAAACGGCATCACGTTCAACGTCTATCTGGAGGACTGGTCGGGCGGCATGCTGCACTCTCCCGACTACGTCGTCGAGCACATCGACGCGCTCACCCGCATGCCCGTACGCCGCATCATGCTGCCCGATACGCTCGGGCTGCTGCACCCGGCGCAGGTGCGCGATTTCGTGAGCCGGATCCTCCGCCGGTTTCCCGGGCATCATTTCGATTTCCACGGCCACAACGACTACGGGCTGGGCACCGCCAACACGCTCGAGGCGGCCATCGCGGGCGCCCACGGCGTGCACGTCACCGTCAACGGGATGGGCGAGCGTGCCGGCAACGTGACGCTCGACGAGGTGGTCGTCGTGCTGCGCGATCATGGAGGCATCAGAACGGCGGTCAACGAGCGATCGTTGTCCGAAGTCAGCAAGCTCGTGGAAGTCTTCTCGGGCCGCCGCGTGCCGGCGAACAAGCCCATCGTCGGGGAGAACGTGTTCACGCAGACCGCGGGTATTCACGCCGACGGCGACATGAAGGGCAATCTCTACGAGAGCCGGCTGACGCCCGCGCGCTTTGGCCGCTACCGCACCTACGCGATGGGCAAGCTGATGGGGAAGGCGAGCCTCGACTTCAACCTCGAGCGGCTGAACATCGCGCTGTCGGCCGAGCAGAAGCAGCAGCTTCTTTCGCGCATCGTCGAGCTGGGGGATCAGAAGAAGAGCGTCACACAGGCCGACCTGCCGTTCCTGATTTCTGAAGTGCTGCAGACCCGCGAGCTGCGCGTGTTCGAGGTGAAGGACTACTCGGTTGTCACCAATCGCGGACTGCGGCCGACCGCAACGCTGCTCGTACGCTACCGCGACCGCGAGCTGCACGCGACCGGGTTCGGCGACGGCGGCTACGACGCCTTCATGCAGGCGCTGAAGAGCATCGAGAAGCAGCTGGGCTTCGAGCTGCCGAAGCTGCTCGACTATGAGGTTAGAATCCCACCGGGCGGCAAGACCGACGCCCTGGTGGAGACCACCATCAAGTGGGAAGGGGGCATGAAGACCCGCGGCGTGCACAGCGATCAGCTCGCGGCGGCGATTCAGGCCACGGAACACGCCATTAACATGATCGCGCTGCGGAGCGCACCGCCTGCGAAAGGGCACGGGTCACGGGCCAAGGGGCGGGGGGCGCTCAGAGGAATGCATGGCACAGCTCAGCACAAAAAAATCGCTGAATCTCGACGCGGCTAGGGCCATCGGCAATGCGGCCGAGGCCAAAGCCCGCGAGCTGAACTTCACCAACTGCGTCGCCATCGTCGACGATGGCGGCAACCTGATTTATCTCGTGACGATGGACGGGACCCAGGTGGGCAGCATCCACGTCGCGCAGGAGAAGGCGCTGGCGGCCCTTCGCTTCAAGCGCTCGACCAAGCTGTTCCAGGACATGGTGATCGGCGACAAGCCGCACATGGCCTTTCTCCCGGGCGCCGTGCCCGTGGAGGGCGGGCTGCCGCTGTTCGTCGACGGGCAGATCTACGGTGCGATTGGTGTCAGCGGAATGCCGTCAGACAAAGACGGTATCGTCGCCCAGGCGGGCGCCGATTTCGCCGCGACGTTGAAGTAGGAGCCGGGTCTGAAAGGCAAGACCCGGCCTGCGTACCTGTGTAGGGCGGGTCTTGATTTCTAGACCCGCCGGTGCCAATCTTGGGACTCCCGGTCCAGCCGGGTCTTCAAATCAAGACCCGGCCTACTTGATTTAAGGTTGACAGCTCCTTCGGAACCGGTCTATTTTCACGCCTTCCAGATAGATGCAGTTCCAACCATCTTACCAACCGGTAGTGTCCGGTTTGCGCTTCCATCGGGCTTCGGCGAAATCCGCCGCAGTGGCGAAGCGAGCCCGCCGGACCGAGGAGCGGACTGACCATGGGTCGCAGGCTGTATGTCGGCAATCTTCCCTACAAGGCCACCGATGAAGACTTAACGTCGCTGTTCAGCACGGTCGGCGACGTGGCCAGCGCCCGCGTCATGCGGGACATGGCCACCGGCCGTGCGCGAGGATTCGGCTTCGTCGAAATGACGACAGACGAAGCGGCACAGAAAGCGATTGAGAAGCTGCATCAGCATCAGATGGACGGACGCGCCATCGTCGTCAACGAGGCGCAGCCAAAACCGGCGGGCGGCGGACGGCCGTTCGGGGGCAGTGGCGGCGGCTACAATCGTGGTGGTGGTGGTGGTGGCGGTGGCCGTGGCGGCGACGATTACGGCGGCTCCGGCGGCGGGCGTCGGGAGCCTCGCTGGTAAAAATACAGGGCTTAGGGCTGAGAGCTTAGGGCTTAGTGGGATTACTCCCTCTACTCTTGGCACTTCCCTCAGCCCTCAGCCTTTAGCCCTCAGCCCTTTCCGATGATCTGGGTCGGCACCTCCGGTACAACTATCCTGAATGGAAGGGGAGCTTCTATCCGGCCGATCTTGCGGCCGCAAAGATGCTCCCGTACTACGCGGCGCGGTTTCCCACCGTCGAGATCAACTACACGTTCTACCGGATGCCCACCGAAAAGCTGCTCGCGGGGTGGACCAGGCAGGTACCGCCCGCGTTCAGATTCACGCTGAAGGCTCCCCGGCGGATTACGCACGACGCCAAGCTGGTGAACTGCGAGAAGCTGACGGCCGAGTTCTGCCACGTCGCCGGCACGCTCGGCGATCAGCTCGCCGCGCTCCTGTTCCAGCTGCCGCCGTCACTGAAGAAAGATCTCGCACGGCTCGACACGTTCATCGACACCCTGCCGCCGAAAGCGCCGGCGGCCTTCGAGTTTCGGCATCCGTCGTGGTTCGACGAAGAGGTGTTCGGCCGCTTGCGAGACCGGGGCCGGGTGCTGTGCGTGGCCGACAGCGAGAAGCTGGAAACGCCGCTCGAGCTGACCGCCGATTTCGGCTATTTCCGCCTTCGCGATGAAGGCTACCAGGCGGATGACATCAAAGAATGGGCACAGAGGATTGGCGCGCTCGGCGATCGCTGCCGGGACATCTACGTGTACTTCAAGCACGAAGAGCAGGGCCTCGGGCCGGAGTTCGCACGACAGCTGATGAAACACCTGGGATTAGGCACTGGGGATTAGGGAGTGGGGATTAGGGATTGGGTCAGTTGCAAGTCACAAGTCACAAGTCGAAAGTCGGAAGTCGCAAGGCGAACCGGTCGTCCACAGTTCCAAGCATCGCAATCCGATGCATACCTTCGGGCGGACAGGTAAACGCTAGGCGACAAGGCACGACCTATGGTGCCCAACCGCGATATGCAGCGACCTTGGTGGTGTTATGCGGGTCGGCCTCATCAGGTGTCACGGGAGCCCGCGTCCTCCAACAAGTGCCTGTGTCCAAATAGAGTTGCAGACATTCTTCGACGGGGCCGGTTTGGCGTTATGCTGCGGGCCTCGTAGTCGGCTGCGATATACGGGTCGGCCTACTATTTAGTTCGCCACCAAGCTGGTTGCACGTGCGGGCCGTTAGCCATTCCGACCGAAGACACGTCACACACGAAGATGAAAACCGAAACCGTTGCTGCGCCGGAACCGGAAAGGCTACCGCGTAACCTCGGCCTGGCAGGTATCTGGCTGCTGGCGGTGAACGGCATGATCGGCGGGGGCATTTTCGGTCTGCCCGGCGGTGCGGTGCGTTACGCGGGAGAATGGAGTCCATTCATCTATGTCGTCTGTGCGCTGCTGATCCTGCCGATCCTGCTGTGCTTTGCCGAGCTCGCCAGCTACTACCGCGGCACCGGCGGTCCAATCCGTTACGTCACCGACGCCTTCGGTTCGTTCATTGGCTTTCAGGCCGGCTGGTTGTTCTATGTCGCACGCATCGGGTCATTTTCCGCAAACAGCGTGCTGCTGGTTGACAGTGTCGGCTATTTCGTCCCGGCAGTGGCCCGGGGTTCGATGCGGTTGGCGCTGCTCGCACTAATCTGCTTCAGTTTCACGTTCATCAATGTCATCGGCAATGTGCGTGCGATTCGATCGCTGGCGATATTGACCGTCGCGAAATTTGTCGTGCTGATCGGACTGGTGTTCGCCGGCATTCGTTTGTTCGTGATGCCGCTAACCAGTGCTGCTCCGTTGCCGGCTGGTGAGATTGATTTCGGTGCCGCGACCCTGCTGCTCATCTATGCCTATGTCGGGTTCGAATCGGCCGTGGTGCCAGCGGGTGAAGCGCGCGATCCGGCGCGCGACATGCCTCGGGCGCTATTGCTCGCTCTTGGTGTGGTTGCGCTGCTGTACCTTGCCATTCAGCTGGTGGCGACCGCGGCGGTTCCGGACCTTGCGACATCAACAACCCCTCTGCTCGATGCTGCTGCCGTGCTGCTCGGTCCGGTCGGCGCCATCATCCTAATGCTCGGTGTGCTCGCATCGGTCGGGGGAAACCTGCTCGGTGCGATGTTTTCGTCGCCGCGGATTTCGTATGCACTGGCGCTCGATGGGTTGCTGCCCAGGTGGTTTGCCGCCGTGCATCCGAGGTTCCTCACTCCGGCGAATTCCATTGTCGTGTACGGCGTCGGGTCGTTCCTGCTGGCGGCCTTGGGGACGTTCATTTTCCTGGCGGCGACGGCCACCCTGTGGCGACTTCTGATGTACATCCTGGTCTGTGCGGCGGTGCCTCGCCTGCGTGCGCGTCTGTCGCCGCGGGGCGGTTTCGTCCTGCCGGGCGGTCAGCTGGTCCCGATTCTCGCTATTGCCGCCAGCATTTCGCTGCTGATCGGGGTGAGGCCCGCATCGCTGTTGGTAACGGCGGTGTTCGTGCTGGTCGGTAGCGGCCTTTACGGGCTGGCCAGACGACAGACACGATCCCAGTCGACCGAGGGCGCTCAAGCCGAGATCGCGAAGGGCTGATGTGCCGCAACCAGTTGGCCCGTTTCCCACGGATCGAGGAATGCCTCCACTTCGCGTCAGAATCGTTTGCGTCAGCCCAATGCACACGAGCCTTTGGTGATGCCTAACGCTGCAAATAGGTCCTGACTAACGCCGCTGCGTTTACCGACCGAGTCCCGCCCTCTGTTGTCGCTAAATGGGTGTAATGCGTGCCGAGAGCAACACAAAGAAGCTGCGCGATTCGCCGCAGTCTAGAGCACATCACGTCAGACAGCGAGCGCCAGCGCATGTGCCCACAAGGTGCGACTTCGACTTGAGACTGTCGACTTGCGACTGTCGACTTGCGACTCCTAATCCCCAATCCCTAATCCCCAATCCCTAGTTATTAAGTGTGGTGCGTCAGAAAGTTCACGATTTCCCGTTCCGCCCAATACCCGTCGTACCCATTCCGCGACTCTTCGACAAATCCGCAATGCCCGCCCTGTGCGGTGAGCCGTACCGTGACGTGCGGGTTGCCGGTCACGGCGCGCTCTCTGAAAGGTCCGGGCGGAACAAAGGGATCGTCGGCGGCCGAGATGATGAGCGCCGGCACGCTGATCCTGTCGACGACGCGCATGGCACTCGCGCGGTGGTAGTAGTCGGCGGCATCGTGGAAGCCGTGATACGGCGCGGTGTACGCGTCGTCGAAGGCGCGGATCGATGTGATGCCGGGCAAGGCGTCCAACGACCACTTGCCCGGCCACGCCCTGGCCTTGCGCCGCATGCGCCGCTTGAGGTTCCTCACGAAGTGCCACTGGTAGATGGCGTTTTGCCGTTCCTCGAGCGCATCCACGCACACCGCGAGATCCATGGTCGGCGAGACGGCGCAGACGGCGCGTAGTTCGCGCGGCGGGTTCGCGCCGAAGTCGCCCGCCAGCTTCAGCGTCAGGTTGCCGCCCAGCGAATAGCCGGCGATCGCAAAGGCCGGAAGCCCGTCGACCTCGACGAGCTCGCGCATGACGGCGAGGGGATCGCCTGTCAGGCCGGAATGATACAGACCGTCCGACAGACGCTCCGTGCCGCCGCAGTTGCGCTGGTTGAGGCGAACGGCGTTGAAGCCGGCGGCGAAGGCCTTGTCGGCCAGTCCGCGCACGTAGTGCGCGTCGCTCGAGCTCTCGAGGCCGTGCAGCGCGATCAGTGTCGGGTGTTCCCACGGTTTCGGCTGCCAGTGACAGTGTGCGAGCACGCGTGTGCCCGGAGCCACGTCGAACAGACGCGGTGTGGGAGCCGGCAGCGCGGGAAACGCGCGCGGGTTGCCCCACGCGTACAACGTCATCCAGTGCCCGCCCTTCCAGCGGGGGAGGGGGGTGAAGGGGCGATCGTCGATCGGCGATCGTCGATCGTCGATCGGCGGTCGACTTTCGTTGAGACGGACGCTGGACGCTGGACGATCGCCGATCATCGTAGTGAGTACACCCGGAATTGCCGGTTGCGATAGGTCATCGGAAGATCGACGTCGCGATCGATGACGAGGTAGTCGAGATCGTATTCGGCGGCGAGACGTCGCAGCTGGTCGGGTGTGAACGCGCCGAGACCGTTCACGTCTCGAATGCGCCGGAGCGATTCGATCGCGACCTCTCGTGAATACAGCGCCAGCGCCAGATCCTTGACTTCCTCGAGATAGACGTCGCGCTCGCCCGCCACGCGCACGCTCGTCCCGTACTTCCACGCGTGGCCGGGATCGGCCAGCACGTAGGTGTCGGCAGGCGTGCCGGCGATCCACTTCATGGCATCGTGCCAGTTATCCTGTGGAAGTCCGACGCGCACGATCGGACTGCCCGCATGCTCGGCGCGGAACACGTACACCCCGCGGGCGACAGCCGCGGCCAGCAGAACCACGACGATGACGCGGCGAGCCAGCCGCGATGCGGGCGACTCGGCCAGCAGCCACGCAATGTAGATGGCCGCGAGGAAGTCGAGCATCCAGAACACGCGCGAAATCTGCACTTGCAGCGCGAGCGCCACCCCCGCGACCATGAGCGGCCAGACCAGCAGAAACAGCAGCAGGAGCGCCGCACCGCCGGCGAGTAACCCGACCTCGCGCGGCAGCGCGACGCCGCGACGGCGCCTCATGTTGTGTATGACGGCGGCGACGGGCAGATAGCTCATGTTGACGAGCCAGAACGACGCGTTCCAGTCTGCTGGAAAGATGTAGTCCTTGCCTGCCATGGCCGATGCCCACTGCGGGTCCATCGTGATCAGGTGGCCGCGCAAGGGGCCGAGGGTGACGGCCCAGGCCGCGGCGATCGCGGCGGCGCCGACGCCCGCGGCGACGGGGATGCGCCACCGGCGATCCGAAACGAAGAGCGCCACGCCGATCCAGATGTCAAACCAGAGTGCCGTCGTGGGATGGATCGCAAACGCGATCACGACCAGCGCGATGGCCACCGCGTTGCGGCCGCGCAGGTACGCGGCGATCGCGGTCGCCCCCAGCGCGAACGCGAGCATTCTCGGCTGGAAATACGCCTCCAGCGAATTGGCCCCGGTCTGCGTGATGCGATGGCGCAGCGTCATCAGCGTGGCAAAGAGCACGACGGTCCACCACGATCGGAACAGCACGCGTCCGATGGCGGCAATGGCGCCGAAGAGCACGATGAGGCCGGCCAGGTAGCCGATGAAGAACAACACGGGAACCGATGCGCCGGTGGCGCGCGCCATCGCCGCGATCGCATCGTCGTAGAGCATGAGCCGATCCTGTGCGTGCAGGATGCCCCGATCGCGCGGGAAGAGCTGGGGATCGAGATGCTGGACGACCGCCGGCACGTAGAACGCCTGATCGCCAACGCCGTAGCGGTAGCCGCCGCAGTTGAGGATCGCGACCAGAGAGAACGCCGCGCAAGCCGCGGCCAGCGCCAGTTTGTGCGTGAGCAACGATGGCGATTCTATGGGGTCGGGAGGGGTTTTCCCAGTGCCGCGCGCAAAACTCCTCCCGACCCCGTTTTATTCGACCAGATGACAGTGATAACAACCGACGGCCGCGCGCGAGCGGTTGTATCCGTACGATCGGGCGAAGTCGTAAGCGGGCCGGTGCATCAGCTTCGCCATGCCGGGGAGCACGACCTGGCGCATGTAGGCCGCCGTCGACTGGTTGCTCTCCTCCGCGAGATATCCATAGACGGCGTTGCGCATCTGCGGGTCGAGCCACGACCGCGCCTGCTCGAGGCCCGCGAAGCGGAGCTCGGGTTCGGGAAGCGCCCGCACGCCGGGCATCCGCCAGTTTTTCTGGCGCCCATCGGTGCCGTGACACGTCTCGCACGTCACGTTGTCGGCGCCGCCGACGAGCGGTGCGAGCACGCGCCGCGCGAACGGCATGACGTCGCGCTCCATGAAGGCGGAGATTTCCTCGGTGGTCCGGTGATGGCCATCCGGGACGATCGGATCGTCGGCGGCATACACGATCGGTGGCAGCGTGGTGTGTTGGACGAGTCCGACGAGGCCGAAGAGCGACGCACACAGCACTGCGGCGGCGAGCGTCAATCCGCGATGGGGATGCAGAATCGAGGGCGCGCCAGGGCCGAGCGCCCGGCGAAAGAAATCGGCGTCGAGGTACCGCCGGTCGTCCCCGAAGAGCTCGGTCGCGCGCAATTGAAGGATGAGGGAGAGCTGCGGCCCATGGTGAATGTTGGCGAGCTCGAGCCCCTCGGCGTCGCGGCGCGAGACAATACGAACGGTACTCGTGCCCAGGACACGTTGCCACCAGGACTGCGACAAGGTGACGCTCTCGATGTCCTCGAGCGCAAGCTCGCGGACCGTACGGTTCTTACGCTGGATGACGATGCGAAAATCCGTGAACGCGTACCGCGTGCGTGGCCGCGAAATCGCCCCCGGGAAAGCCGGGGACGAAGACCACAAGACTTGTTCCCACGGAAGGGGAAAGATTTCGTCGGTCTTCATGGCCGTTCCCAATTTACGACACCCCTGGACACGTGGCAAGGCACGAAAGTGCGCAAACTCCCTGCAGTCCTACGTAAGACTGCCGATAGACACGAATGACATGATGTGGATTTTTGAACGCCAGGGCGAACACATGCGGTGCGAAATCCGCCGGGACGGCAACGGCGCGGGCTATGAGATGGTGGTGACCCACCCCGACGGGTCCGAGCGCATGGAGCGGTTCGACGACACGACCGATCTCATCAAGCGCTCGCTCGATCTGCAGCGCGAACTGCTCGAAACCGGCTGGAGGCAGCCGATGCCCTCGATGCCCTAAAAACTCACCTTAGGGGCCTGCCGCGCCGACTCCGGCGCTTCGAACAGCGGATAATCCTGAAAACTAAACACCTTGGCGGTAATGATGCCCGGAAACTGGCGCCGGCTCGTGTTGTACTCCTGCACGCGCTCGTTGTAGCGCATCCGTTCGACCGCGATGCGGTTCTCGGTGCCCGACAGTTCGTCGGACAGGCGGTTGAACTGCTCGTTGGCCTTGAGGTTGGGATAGTTCTCGACGATGACGAGCAGCCGCGCCAGGGCCGCGCTCTGCTGATTGGCCGCATTGATCGTCTCGGCGGGCGTCTGCGCCCCCGACAGCTTCGAGCGCGACTCGGCAATCTGCTGGAACACTTCCTGTTCGTGTGACGCGTAGCCTTTCACCGTCTCCACAAGGTTCGGGATGAGGTCGTTGCGGCGCTGCAACTGGTTCTGCACCTGCGCAAACTGCGCCTTGACCCCTTCTTCCTGGGACACGAAGCGGTTGTACGAGCAGCCGGACAGGAGCGTCGCTGCCATCAGCACGGACAGGAGCGCGATGCGTCGAGTGAAAGTGGCCATAGCCTGATTCTATGACATTCAGTCGCAGTCGGCAGTTTCCAATTGGTAGCCGATGTGAGTGGCAGGGCTGAAGCCCTGCGCTACCAATCTGCGAATGCGAGATTCACCAACTCGCTCCGCCTCCACCACCGCCTGAACGTCCACCACCAAATCCGCCAAACCCTCCACCAAACCCGCCGCCGCCGATGCGCCCGCCTCCGCCGAACGGGCCGACGCCGCTGTTCCAGCCGCTCCACGATCCGCCGCCCCAGTGTGGAGGGCCGCGCCGCATGCGCGATCGGCGCCGCCGCCGCCGCTGTTGCTCATCACGATGATGAGGATGATGATGGCCAGAACGACCCACGGGCTCACCCGGCTCACGCGCGGGATGACCTGGTTCGCGGGCTGCGGCACACCGGTCAGCGTCACGCCGCGCCCCTGCGCGATGCGCGCGATGATGCGTGTCGCGCCGGCCAGCACGCCTGGGCCGTACTCGCCGCGCACGAAGTACGGCCGCATGTCGTCGCGGCTCACCTCGCCGGAGAAGCCATCGGTGATGAACGGCTCGACGTCGTAGCCGACTTCCACCCAGACGCCGCGATCCTTGACCGCAAGCAGGATGAGCAGGCCGTTGTCTTTGCCCCTGGCACCGATGCCGCGCCCGCGGTTCTCGAACATCCTCACCGCGTACGAGCGAATGTCGGCGTACGGCGCGACCGTGTCGATCGTGGCGACGACCACGACATCGCCGCTCGCCTGCTTCAGGGCCAGGATGCGCCGTTCGATTTCCGCTTCGCTTTGAGCATCGATGACGTTCGCGAAATCGTTCACCGGCCGCGTCAGCTCAGGTGGAGGCTGCTGCGCGTAAACGACTGAAATAGGTGCGATGAGTGCGATAGGTGCGATTAGAGCGAGCGTGATCAGGGCAACGCGCGAGGCTCGCCGCAGCACCAATCCCGAATCCCCAGTCCCTAATCCCATGAATTAATGGCTCCACCGATCGACGTAATCGACGATGCGTTCGGCGGCGCGGAGGGCGTCGGGAAATCCCTTTTCGAAGTTCTCGAGCGTCAGCCGGGTGACCAGTGCCTTTGGCGCAATCCCTTCGAGCCGGGCCACGTTGGTGACCAGCGCGCGAAACGGCTCGACCGCGGCCGCCACGAGCTTTGTGATGGCCTTCTGGTCGCCGGCGGCCTCGATATAGCCCTCACGCAGATGCAGGACATGGCCGCGTGCCTGCACCTCGCACGCGCGCCGCAGTTCCTGCTTTGGAATGGCGACGTCGGCGAGCACGTCGGTGCCGGCGATCACCCGGCGCGTGGCGATGATCTCGCTCAGCTCCAGCGGAAACACGTCGAGCGCGCGCGGCAGCTCCTCTTCGACGATGAACAACGGCACTTCCAGTCCGAGCTTGTTCCATTTCGATCCATGCTCGGCGCAGCGATCGAGGTCGTCGAGCGTCAAGGTCTGCACGACCGCGCAGGTATGGGTATGACCGCCGAACGACGCGACCATCTTGAGTCGCTCGCCGAAGATGTCCTTCAGCTGCGCCGCCAGCGTGTCGATGCTCATACATGCATTCTATTAGTTCCCAGTCGTCAGTTTTCAGTTCTCAGTTCTCTGGCGTGAACACGACTGATAACTGAGGACTGACTACTGAAAACTTGTACAATTTGACTGCGATGAAGATGCGGCAGCTGAACGTCGGGTGCTTTGGCGGTGGCACCGGTCTGCCCAGCCTGCTTGGCGGTCTGAAGAACAATCCCTGGCTGCGCCTGAACGCGGTCGTGACGATGTTCGACAGCGGCGGCAGCTCGGGGCAGCTGCGCGACGAGCTGGGTGTGCTGCCCCCGGGCGACGTGCTCAAGTGTGCGCTGGCGCTTGCGCGTAACGAAGCCGAAGCCCGCCGCGTGCTGCTGTCGCGCGTGCCTTCGATCGACCCGCGGCTCGCCGGTCACACCGGCGGCAACCTGCTGTTGTCGATGATGGAGCGGTACAGCGGCGACTTCCTGTCGGCGGTCGACGGGTTGCGCGCGCTGCTGGGCTGCAGCGGCAATGTCTGGCCGGTCACCGTCGAACGCGCCAGCGTGTGCGCCGAGTACAGCAACGGGACGCAGACCCGCGGCGAGGTGGAGGTCGATCGCGGGCAGAGCAGCGGGCAGTTTGTCCGGCGCATCTGGCTCGAGCCAGCCGTCCAGATTCATCCGTCCGTCAACGAGGCCATCCGCGAGTTCGACGCCGTCATCATCGGCCCGGGCAGCTTTTACACGAGCCTGATGCCGATCTTCCTCGTCGAAGGCGTGCGCGACGCGCTGCAGCAGGTGCACGGGCCGGTGATTCTCGTGGCCAACCTGCTGACCGAAGGCAGCGGCATGAACGGGTTCACCGCCGGCCATGCCGTACGACAAATCTCCGACGCCATCGGCCGGCCGGTCGACGTGGTCATCCAGAATGCCGCCGTCCCCTCGCTCGACGTGCTGGCGCGCTATGCGGCCGAAGAGAAGCATCCGCTGCAACTGGGCACGCTGCCCGACGAGACGGAGTTGATCGAAGGCGACTTCTGGCAGGACGAGATCGCGCGCCATGGCCGCCGAAGGCTCTCGACGGCCGTGTGGTTGACGTTGGGGAATAGGTTGCTATAGAAAATAGATAGTAAAAAGTGGAAAGTAAAAAGTAGAAAGTAAAAAGTGGAAAGTTACGTTTTCACTTTTGACATCTTCCTTCCGCCCTTTCCTTCCTTCGACGACCTACTTTTCACTTTTCCCTTTTTACTTTCTACTTTCTGATTCTTCAGCGCCCCCGCCCTTCGGATGATGTCCTCCAACATCTTGCCGGTGGTGCCTCCCTTGGCCGGACGGTTCGACGTCCAGATTGCCGGTGTATCCGACGCGAGGATCTCGTGGAAGTCGCCGCCGCTCTTGACGCTGAGCGGCGCAAATTCCGCGATGTCGATCGGGCCGGCCCAGTCGTCGCGGTGCTTGATGAGCAGCCAGCTTTTTCCCTCGCCGTAGGACGGACCTTTGGTGCGCACGAGCACCCACGAGCCCTTCAGCTTGTAGCCGTCGAGCGTGAACTTGAGGTCCCCCTTCTTGAGGGCGGCGTCGATGTCGGCGCTTTCCGGCATCCAGGTGCCGCGATCCCACAACATGACAATGCCCGCGCCGTAGCCTTCGGGAATGACCCCTTCGAAGTCGCCGTATTCAATCGGATGATCCTCGACGTGCATGGCGAGCCGCTTGATCGAAGGATCGAGCGACGGACCTTTCGGCACCGCCCACGACAGCAGCACACCGTTGTGCTCGAGGCGAAAGTCGTAATGCAGATGGCTGGCGAGGTGTTTCTGGACGCAGAAGAACAGGTCGTGCTTTTTGTCGGCCGACTTGCGGGAAGCCGCGACCGAGCCCGCGGGCTCGGGGGTTTTCTGAAAGTTACGTTTCTGCTTGTACTTGTCTAAAGGCATTCACGGACGGCTCGTCGGGTTCGTGAAGTTCGTCGGTTCGTGAGGTTCGTAGGTTCGTTCAGTTCGTTGAGTTCATTAAGTTCTGAGGTGCGGACGAACCCATCGAACCCCACGAACCTCACGAACCTCACGAACTCAACGAACCTACGAACCCATTTATTCCTCTACCATCGTGGTTCACGCCGGCCGCCGCCCCCGCCCCCGCCGCCCCCGCGATTGCCGCGCTCGAAGCCGCCGCCACCACCCCCGCCACCCATCGGCTTGGGCCGCGCCTCGTTGACGACCAGCGGTCGACCTTCCATCTTGAACTCGTTCAGCTCCGAGATCGCGCGCTGGGCTTCCTCGTCGCTGGCCATCTCGACGAAACCAAACCCGCGCGCGCGGCCCGTCGCCATGTCGCGCATGATGCGCGCGCTCTCGACGGTGCCGGCCCGGCTGAAGAGCTCGGTGAGCTCGGTCTCCCCGGTTTGATATGGAAGGTTTCCCACGTAGAGCTTGCGACCCATAACACTGACTCCTTGGTCCCGTCTGACGGGACACGAAAATACCCGGCGCCGGCCGGATGGCGGCACCGATCGGTTGCGAGACCCAGGGTTCGGCCGTTACACAACGAGCGTTGGCGAGCTTCGCCGAAGGGCATCGCCGGGACGCGGAGAGGGGTTGTATGCGGAGTGTGGGGACTGAGTCTGGGGTAACAACTCGATCGGCACTGCGCAGAAACGGTCGGTCACGCGCACGATACCGCCCAGTATACGCCTGCGCAGTCGTTCACGGTTCTGCGTTCTTGAAACGCCTTCACGATTTTCCGATGGGGGTCAATATGGCGGCGACGTGTAAAAAATCGCTACGCAACCAGAACCGGAACAGGAACCGGACCTGGAACTTATTCGGGTTTGTACTCGGGCGGCAGCACGTCCGTTCCGCCAAAGAAGAAATCCTCCATCTGCTTGGCCATCAGTTGCTGCGCCTCTTTCTGCCACGGCATCAGCCGATATTCATTGAGGATCATCTTCATGCGGTCCTCCCACATCTTCCAGGCCTGCGCGGAGACGCTGTCGTAGATGCGTTTGCCCAGCTCGCCTGGCCACGGGGCTTCGTCGAGTGCGGGGAGGTCCTTTTGCAGTTTTGCGCAAAACACGGTACGTGCCATGGCGTAATCCTATCAGAGGGCTGAGGGCTCAGGGCTCAGGGCTGAGGGTGTCTATAATCGAGTGCATATGAACGCTCCATCGACGCTCGTCGAGCGCAGGCGGCGGCGGAATTTCGAAGACAACGTCAACGCGTATTTCGACCACGCCGCGAAGTTCTGCAGCTACGCCCCGGGTCTGCTCGATCAGATCAAGACCTGCAACTCGGTCTATTCCTTCGCGTTTCCCGTGCGGCACGCCGATGGATCGGTCGAGGTCGTGCGCGCGTGGCGCGCCGAGCACAGCCATCACAAGCTGCCGACCAAGGGAGGCATTCGCTTCAGCCCAAACGTCGACGAATCGGAGGTCAAGGCGCTCGCCGCGCTCATGACCTACAAGTGCGCGCTCGTCGACGTGCCGTTCGGCGGCGCCAAGGGTGCGGTCCAGATCGATCCCGCACGGTACACGGCCGACCAGCTCGAGCGCATCACGCGGCGATACACGCACGAGCTCGATCGGAAGCGCTTCATCGGCCCCGGCATCGACGTGCCGGCACCCGACTACGGGACGGGCGAGCGCGAGATGTCCTGGATTGCCGACACGTACGGGCAGCTCCATACCGGCGAGCTCGAAGCGCTGGCCTGCGTCACCGGCAAGGCGGTGTCGGAGGGCGGCATACACGGGCGGCGCGAAGCGACGGGCCGTGGCCTGATGTACGCGCTGGCCGAGGCGTGTCGGTCTGCCGACGATATGCGGGCGCTGGGCCTGTCGGCCGGTCTCGAAGGGAAGCGGCTCGTCGTGCAGGGCCTCGGCAACGTGGGCTATCACACCGCCAGGTTCTGCCGCGAGCAGGGCGCGATGATCGTGGCGCTCGCGGAACGCGAAGGGGCCATCCACAACCCGAAGGGCCTCAACGAAGAGGACGTCTTCAACTATCGAAAGCGGACGGGATCGATTCTCGGGTTTCCAGGCGCGACCGACATTCTCGATTCGCGCGAAGCGCTCGAGGTCGAATGCGACGTGCTGGTGCCCGCGGCGCTCGAGAACGTCCTCACCAGCGAGAACGCGCCGCGCGTGAAGGCCAGGATCGTGCTCGAGGGCGCCAACGGTCCGACGACGCCCGAAGCCGACGAAGTGTTCAGGAACAAAGGGATGCTCGTCATCCCGGATGTGTACGCCAACGCCGGGGGCGTGACCGTTTCGTATTTCGAGTGGCTGAAAAATCTCTCACATGTGCGGCTGGGACGGCTCGATCGCCGGCGCCAGGCGGCCACCGAGCTTCGTCTGCTCCAGGCCATCGAGACCGCCACCGGCAGGAAATTCAGCAACGTCGAGCGCGAATCGTTCGTCAAGGTCACCGACGAGCTCGCCATCGTCAATTCGGGGCTGGAAGATACGATGATCGTGGCCTACCAGGAAATCCGCGACACGCTGCGGCGTGAGCCAAAAATGGGAGACCTGCGGACAGCGGCGTTCGTCCTGGCGATTAATAAAGTGGCTATCGTGTACGAAGAACTGGGGATCTTTCCGTAGAAGACTTCGGCCACAGAGGACGAAAGCGCATAGCAGAGTAAATACAAAGAGGAACTCTTTGTGTTCCTCCGTTCAGGGAGTCGGCCTCTGTGGTAAGCCCGGCTGTTTCTCCAACCGCTCTACCTGCACGCGCGCGTCGTTGAAGCACGCGCCGCCGCCGAGATCGGTCAGCGAATCGGGGACGAGCGCGTTGGCCGTCAACTGATTCCAGGTGCTTTTCCGCCATAATCCTTTCGGCAGCGAGACGGTGCCCTCCCGGATCGCGTCGTCTATTTTCACCGCGCATTGCACCTCGCCCAGCTCGTTGAACATTCTGATCGGATCGTCCTGTTTCAGTCCCCGCGATGCGGCATCGGCCGGGTTCATCACGACGGCGACTCCGGGCCGCGGCAGCTCGCCCAGCGTCGAGCTGATGGTCTTGTCGCTCGCCGGCGAGATCAGCGCGAGCGGATACCGTTCCGAAGCCGGATCGTCCTGGTAGGTGTACAACCCCGTCGGGGCTTCCGATTCGAGCGCCTCCGGAAAGAGATCGACTTTGCCGTCGAACGTCCTCGGCATGACGTCGACGAACTGAACGGGGCGCAATCCAAACGGGGGAACGGCCAGGCCCGTGTCGCCGATCTGCGTGCCGGCATCGCCCGGCAGCGCCTGGAACACCTGGAGCAGCATGTCGAGCTCGTTGTCGGTCTCGCCGGATTCGAGCACGCCCAGGCGTTTCGCGAGCTCGCCGAAGACCTCGGGATTCGATCGCGATTCGCCCACGGTGTCGATGACCGGCCTCACGAGCTGCAGGCTCAGCGGCCCGTACCCTTTCGCGAAATCGTACGCTTCGAGAAATGTCGTGGCCGGCAGGATGACGTCGGCGTATGCCGCCGTGTCGGTCATCACTTGATCGAAGACGACGGTGAAGAGATCGTCGCGGGCCATGCCCTGGAGCACGCGCTGCTGATCGGGCAGGGTCGCGACCGGGTTGGCGTTGTACACGAACATCGCCTTGATGGGCGGATCGGAGGGTTCCATCAGTGCGCGTCCGAGCTTGTTCATATTCACGACGCGCGTGGCCGGTTCGGGACCCAGCCAGGGCCTGGTGATATTCCAGGCGCTGGAATTGCTCAGCGAGTAACCGCCGCCGCGCACGCCGAACTTGCCGGCCACCGACGGCAACGCGAGAATCGCCATCGCCGCGTTTCCGCCGTTGCGATTGCGCTCGAGTCCCCACCCGCAGCGCACGAGCGCCGGCGACGTGCTCGCGTAGTCCTGAGCCAGCTGGTGGAGCGAGGCCGCCGGGACGCCCGATATTCCGGCCGCGCGATCGATCGTCCATGCCTCCGCACGATGGCGGAGCCGCTCGGCGCCCCTGGTGTGCGCCGCGATGAACCCGGCGTCGGCGAGCCCTTCCTCGAAGAGATACCGATGCATCGAGAGCGCGATGGCGACGTCGGTGCCCGGCCTGGGCGCGATGTGGAGATCGGCCTGACGCGCGAGCGGCGTCGCACGCGGATCGATGACGATGAGCCGGGCGCCCTGCTTCTGCGCCTGCCGGACGTATGGTACGAGGTGAATGCCCGAGGTCGAAGGGTTGACGCCCCAGAGAATGATGAGCCGCGCTTCCGGGTAGTCCTCGTAGGTGACGCACGGCATCTTTCCGTACATCGCCTGTGCCGCGGTCCCGGTCGGCGCCGCGCACACCGTCCGCCCCAGACGGGACGTGCCGAGCCGCCTGAACAATATCGCGTCCAGCGTGTCCTGCGTGAGCAACCCGTTCGAGCCGCCGTAGCAAAACGGCAGGATGGCTTCGGGGCCCCACTTCTCTCGTACCTCGTTCAGACGACCGACGATAAGCTCGAAGGCTTCTTCCCAGGTCACGCGCGAGAAACGGGCCTGGCCCTTTGGCCCGCTGCGCACGGCGGGATGACGCAGCCGCGCATCGCCGTACACGCGCTCGCCGAATTTCCTGACCTTCGCGCAAATGTACCCGCCCGTCGGCGCGTTGAGCGTCGAGCCGTCAATGCTGACGAGGCGTCCCTCGCCGACCGTGACGGCGAGACTGCAGGAATCAGGACAGTCGAGCGGACAGGCGGTGTCGACGACGACGTTTTCCATTCCGTGTCAGCATAAAGCATCCACGGCATGCGACGCGCGTTCAAAATCGGGCTCGTGCTCGCGGCTGCCGTTCTGGCGGCGACACCGCTGCCGCGCGGCCGCGTCGAAGCGGTGTATTCGCGAGGTCTGTATCCGGCGATTCAGCCCTGGCTCACCTCGGCGAGCAACGTCGCGCCGTTCGCGCTGTTCGATGTCATCGTGCTCGCCGTTACCGCCGGCGTCCTCCTGTTGTGGACGATGCGCCTGCGTGGATTGCGTCACCGGAACGGAAAGGCGGCCGCCGTCGGCGGGCTCGTGCTCGACACGGCCGCCATCGCCGCGGCCTTGTATCTGTGGTTTCTTGCGGCCTGGGGATTGAACTATCAGCGCCAGCCGCTTCGCGTGCAGCTTGATTTCAACGACGAGCGCGTGACGCGCGAAGCGCTGTCTGGCTTTGCCACGCGCAACATCGACTCGCTGAACGCGCTCTATCGCGAGGCGCACGCCGCCGGATGGCCGGAGCTGGCCGACACCGGACGCGTCCTCCAGCCGGCGTTCGTGGCCGCGCAACGCGATCTGGCGATGACCTGGACGGCAGAACCGGGGCATCCCAAACGGACGCTCTTCAATTTCTATTTCACGCGCGTGGCGATCGAAGGGCTGACCGATCCGTTTTTTCTGGAGACGCTCGCCAATCAGAGCCTGTTGCCGTTCGAGCGCGCGTCAACGGTCGCGCACGAGTGGAGCCATCTGGCGGGGTACGCTGACGAGTCGGAAGCGAACTTCGTGGGGTGGCTGGTGTGCATGCGCGGAACCGCGCCGGTGCAATACAGCGGATGGCTGTCGCTCTATGGCACCGTGATGAACGCGCTGCCGCGACCCGACCGCGAGGAACTGTCACGCCGGCTCGAGCCGGGACCTCGCGCCGATCTCATCGCCATCTCCGAGCGCATCCGATCGCAGATGATTCCGATCGCCAACCGTGCCGGTTACGCGGTCTACGATCGCTATCTCAAGGCAAACAGGGTGGAGGCGGGCATTCGCAGCTACGGCGAAGTTGTACGCCTGCTGCTCGGGACGCGCTTCACTGAAGACGGCGTGCCTCTGCGCCGATACTGACGCAGAGGCCTCGAGGTTCCAGAGTTCCTGTTCCGGTTCCTGTTCTGGTTCCGGTTCGGTTCCGGTTCCGAAGTTCCGGTTCCTGTTCCGAGGTTCGGTTCCGGATTCGGGTTCTGGCTCCAGAACCGAACAGGAATCTGGAACCAGAACCGGGAACTGGAACCGGCACCCGGAACCGGGTGCGAAGCGGATACAGAGCTATGACGGTAATTGAACGTCGTCCAATGGAAGCACTTGTTCCATCGACGTGTCCGCGCTTGCCGCGGGTGCTGCGGCCGGAGCACGACGCGGCGCGCTGCGGCGCGGCGCCGCACGTTTCGCGCTGCGCTTGGCCGGACGCTTGGCGGAACGCTTTACGGCTTTGGCTTTCTTCTTGGACGCTTTCTTACTCGTGGACTTGCGGGATTTTGACGTCTTCTTCTTTGCCATCTTGCGGCGTTTCTTGGCCATGCGCGCTCCTCCAGGTGAATGGGCGCGCGTATTCTAATCTGATAATCTTGTCGCCTGCGTGCTGATTCTTCGTTTCTTCCTCGCATTTCTGTTCCTCGTTGCGGCTTCCGCCCCGGCCGTCGCGCAATCCGAGGAGCTCCCGATGCCCTTCCAGAAGGGGACGGTGGAAATCACCGTGCTCGGCGGCACGTCGCTTCCCACGTCCTGGTTCGAGGCGAACAGCGAGCACCAGTTGAGCATGGTGTCCCTGTCGATCGGCCGGGTGATGGCGGGCGGGCCTGGCCGCGGGAGCCTCGAAATGATGGTGGACGTGACGCCGTTCGTGCAGGTGCGCCAGCCGGAACCCGTCAGGGGCTGGTCGGTTTCGCCGCTGTTCGTGCGGTGGAACTTCCCGCCGATAGGGTCGAGGGTCCGGATTTTCGGCGAAGTGACCGGAAGCCTGCTGTTTACGAGCGACCCCGTGCCGGCCCGCACGACGACCTTCAATTTCAGAGATGAGGCCGGTTTTGGCGTCCGCATCGCCCAGAACCACCGCCGCGCCTGGCTGATAGGCTACCGGTTTCAGCACATTTCCAACGCGGGGCGGGTGAAGCCGAACCCGGGCGCGAATTTCAACTTCGTCTACCTCGGCCTCAGTTTTCTGCGATAAGCCAAAAACCGTCGGTTCCGGGCTGCCAGCAGACAAATCTGTCGATTGCCATACTCCAGGCGCGGCCGCCAATAGCCTTCAGCACTCGCCGGCGATCGACACCGTTGTGGCCTTCACCTGACGCCTGCACAGGAATGTAGGACGCCACGCGGGGCCGCGGGCCGCGTCAGCTGGGATTCCGGGAAAACCTGAACAAATCCACCGATCTCGACAAGGGACCTCGTCGCGCCGCGTGGTACGCCGCTTGCTACTCCACCAGGCGTGAATAAAAGGCACCCCGATCTTCCTCGTGTGACGGCGCCGGCGCGCGTAAAGGCCTCCCAGGTACTGCTACGTCGGATCCTCTTTACGCACTCATACCTTCCAGCGTAACGCTTCTCTCAGATCCGCGACCAGCGCCGCTCACACGGGGAAGATCGGGACAAGCTGCCGATGGCAGCTTGCCCCACCATTCCTTCGCGTCATCCCTCGCCCCAACTTCCGCGCCAGATCGCCAAGATGCTAGGATAGGCGCTCATTTTCAACGCAGGATTCGCGAAGGAGTTGCATCGTGTCCAGCAAAATCGGATTCATTGGCCTCGGCATCATGGGCAGGCCCATGGTGAAAAATCTGTTGAAAGCCGGCCATCAGGTGACCGCGTACGACATCGTGCCCGCAGGCCTGGAGGACGTCGTCGCGGCCGGGGCGCAGAAGGGTTCGTCGCCGAAGGATGTGGCCGGTAAGACCGACATCGTCATCACGATGGTGCCGGATGGGCCCGAGGTGGAGCAGGCCGTCCTGGGCCCCAACGGCGTCATCGAAGGGGTCAAGAAGGGCGCGACGGTGATCGACATGAGCTCGATCAGCCCGATGGTGGCGCAGAAGGTGGGCGCGGCGCTCGAGGCCAAGGGCGTCGACTTTCTCGATGCGCCCGTCAGCGGCGGCGAGCCCAAGGCGATCGAGGGCACGCTGGCCATCATGGTCGGGGGCAAGCAAGACGTCTTCGACAAGATGGAGCCGATCCTGAAGACGATGGGGGCGACCGTGACGCTCACGGGCAAAGTGGGCGCGGGCAACGTGACGAAGCTGGCCAATCAGATCATGGTCGCCGTCAACATTGCCGGCGATGAGCGAGGCCCTGGCGCTGGCGACCAAGGCGGGACTCGATCCGGAAGTCGTGTTCAATGCCGTCAAGGCCGGTCTGGCCGGCAGCACCGTGCTGAACGTGAAGGCGCCGATGGTGTACTCGCGCAACTTCAAGCCCGGCTTCCGCATCCGTCTCCATCAGAAGGACCTGCGCAACGCGCTCCTGGCGGCCGAGTCGCTGAAGGTGTCGCTGCCGCTGACCAGTACCGTGCAGAACATGCTCATCGATCTGATGAACAACGGCAAAGGCGACCTCGACCATTCGGCCATCGTGCAGGTCATCGAGCAGGCCTCGGCGGTCGAGGTAAAGAAGCCCTGGTAAGTCGCAAGGCGAAAGTCGAAAGTCGGGAGGCGAAAGTCGAGTCCGAATGCGCAGGTCCACTGTGGTAGCGCAGGGCTTCAGCCACTTTTCAGGGTCGACGGTTTACTGATTGGAAATCACTGAGTCGCTCGATGCGCTCGTGGCTGCCTTTAACAGGGGCAGCCTCGACGTGCCGGCGAATCTGTTCACACCTCGCACGACCTTCTCGCTGAACGGCCGGTCGTACGAATCCATCCTGGGCGGATCGGCTGACGATCCCTTATTCGCCTCCTCGCGCGCGGCGCGGCGGGGTATCGGACCGCCGCGAAGGCGCTGCAGTATGCGCTGCAGCGCCCGACGGTGACGTCGAATCGTTGTCCGACCCCGACGCCTCAGGATTGCGCACGGCGTCGATTCGCGTGCAGGGCGAATTGCGCCATCCGGCTGAGCCATTTGCCGGCGGTGCGACGCTTCGACTTACGTGCCACCACGACGAACTGACGTCGGTCGAGGTGATCTGCGCCGAAGCTGATCTGGAGCGGATCGCCGCAAGCCGGCTGGCCTAATAGCGCTCGTTGAAGTGCGTCTCGTTCCCACATGTAGGGGATAACGTCGGGAGGGGCAGGGGCGAACACAGGGGGGCGGTTCCGGGTTCAGTTCCAGTTCGCTGTTACGGGTTCCGAGAGTTCTGTTCCCGTTCCGGGTTCAGTTCCCGTTCGCGGCCGCCACGTTCTGTTCACGATCGAGCAGCGACTTTCCCAGACCGTTGAGCCATCGATCCCCTGACCGCCAATCAGGACGCCGCTATCCTGAAATAACCGGCATGCGATGAACGACTAGCCTTCCGCACAGACAGCGGCCGCCGCATTCCGGCCTGCGTAGGAGCGTCGTGCGGAATGGACCGCAAGGACGACAAGCGCGATCACGGCGGCATACACGGCGCCGCTCAGTAGACCCAACGTAAAGCCGGCCCATCCGACCACTGGACCCGCGTTGGTCACCAGCAGGAGAAGGGCAACCGCAACGCCCATCGGTCTTACGGGAACGAAACGAATGACCCAGGCCGCGAGGGGCGCCGCCACCACACCGCCAACGAGCATCGACAACAACACGGAGACGTCCACCCCCGCGATGCCGAGGGAACCGATCAGCGAAAAGGCCGAAGCCGAGGCCACCGCCACCTCGGCGGTATTCACCGAGCCGATCGCGAAGCGCGGACGCACTGCCCGGTTCAGGAGATAAGGCGTGACGACCGGGCCCCACGCGCCGATCATGCCGTTCGTGGTGCCGCCCAGCAGCGCCACGATCGCCAGTGCGCGCGGGTAGGGCTGGACCGTTCCGCCTGTCACACCCGCGTCGGTCTGCTCACCGCTTTGGACGGCCACGTGCGGACGAAGGAACCGTATGAGGACGCGTATACCGACGAGCGTCAGCAGCAGCGCCAGGTACGGTTTGATCGTGGTGCCATCGACATTCGCAAGAACGGTGGTCCCTAGCACCGCTCCAGTGCAGCCAGGCAGCGCGAGCCAAAGGACCAAACGTCGATCGATATTCTGGAATCGCCAGTGTGCGATCGCCGAGGCTACGCCGGTCACGATCTTCGCGATATTGATGTACGTGGATGCGGCCACCGGCGCAAGACCAACGCCCAGCAGGATGCTGGAGCTGGTCGGTCCGAAGCCCATTCCCAGCGCCCCGTCGACAAACGTCGCCGCGAAGCCGGCCGCCGCAAACAGAAGCAAATCTCGCATCAGGTGGAATTGAGCCAGGAAATCCTAACCTTTGCCGGCTCGAATGTGGAAAGACAATCCACCAGCGGCGATTTCTCTCGAGGGGAGAGTTCACCCAGGATGAGTCTGAGGCGCCCTTTCGACCGGCTGCTGCGCCCCGATGAGCTTCGCGCGGCTAGTACGTGCGACCGCTACGGAATTCCGCCTCGGCGGTATAGATATAGGCGCGGTAGCCCTCCGGGTCGATGAACGGGTCCGTCGGGTTCTTCGCGGTGGCGCTTGCGACGAACTTGCGGTATCGGCCCCACCACCGCGCATGCGAGGTCACCCAGATATCAGCTGGGAGCCCCCGGAGCACGCGGAAGCTGCGCTCGAGGTCAGCCCCTTGTTCCGGGTACCGCGCCCCTAGCACCACCTTCAAGCTGCACGCGCTCACGACGTTCAGCACGCGGTCGCCGTCGCGGACGGCGAACGACCACGAAGTGCAGCCGGGCGTGTGCCCGGACGTGACGTGCGCGGTCAACGCGATCGGCCCGACCCGGATCGTGTCGCCGTCTCTAAACCGGTGGTGGACGCGTGCGGGCGGGTAGCCCACGAGCGCGGGCAACAGAGTCCTCAAGGGCAGGATGAAGCCATTGTCGACTCCGCCGGCCTCGATGACTTTCGCGCTGGCCTCGCTCGCCGACAGCTCGGCCCCGGATGCCTGCTGAAGCGCCGAGAGGCCGCCCGCGTGGTCCATGTGCGGCTCCGAGTTCAGGAGCACTTTCACGTCTTTGATATCGAAGCCGAGCTTCGCGATGCTCGCCAGGATCAGCGGCGGGGTTGTGGAATAACCGCCGTCGATCAGGACGTGGCCCGCGGGTCCGGTGATCAGGAACGACGTGACGTCGTTCGCGCCGACGTAATAGAAATTGCCGGCGATACGGAATGGTTCTGCTGGCTGCTGCCCGCCGCGGCCCTCGCCAGCTCTCTGTTCCCTGACGAGGAGCACGGCGCCCACCGCCGCCAGCCCGAGAACGAGGAATAGGACGTACTTCGTAGTGGTTGTGAGGAACGGCAGGATTCTTTCACCAATGTGCCGTTGCATCGCTTCTACAGTATGGTCGTTCGCCGTGCCCGAGTCCTCAGCGTCCGGTGAGCGTCGTGTGAGATCGTGGTGAGAAGCTACAATTCGAACTCTCGAGTCAGAAGAACCGAACCAGAACCGGGAACCGAACCCTGAACCAGAACTGGAACCGGAACGGGAACCCTCGCTAGGGTTTCATGTCAGCGATGAAACAGCCGACGGCTTGCGTTCGCGGAGGCACGATCGGCTTGCCGGCGACCAGCGCGGAGAGGGCGTTTCGCAGGTCGTGCTCGGTGGCGGCCGGCCGCTCGCGTCCAAGCTCGACGAAGCGGTTGTCGATGCGGCCGAGATAGACGAGGCGACCGCTCTTGTCGAACACCGCCGCTTCGGGGGTGATCGTCGCGCCCGCCTGCTTGACGAGCCGATGGCCGGGGTCGCGCTCAGCAACCAGCGGCAACCGAAACGCGCGGATGTGCGTGTCGATCGCCGCGGGCGTATCGAGGGGATTCGGGTAGACCAGCCGGAAGCGGATGCCCTGTGGCGTGAACTGCTCGTAGAGGCGGACGATCTCGGGCGCGTACCGGTTCGAGACGGGGCAGTCAGTGCTGACGAAGATCAGTACGGTAAGGGCGAGCGCGCCGATCATGCCGTCCCCGGCCGCTGACACGGTGTCGCGCGCAGGCGACGCCCGTGCACGCGATCCATCCGTTTTCTCCGCAATTCCGCTACGTTTGACATGGTACAGCCGTTGCTCGAAGCAGGATCGTCAGCGTGTCCATCCGGAGGCTTCCATTCGTGCGTCATCGATCACGTGTCGCGATCTACGGCGCGCTCACCATCTGCGCGTTGTCTGGGGTGTCGGCTCTTGCCCAGGACCATCAGGGCAGGCACACCTCTTCCTATTATCCCGGCTTTGCGCAGTGGTACCCCTATCCGTACCCGATTATCGGATACCCCGGACCGGTTCCGGATCACGCCGTGGCGCTGCGGCTGCAGGTCTCGCCGCGCGAGGCGTTCGTCTACGTCGACGGCTTCGCCGCGGGCGTCGTGGACGATTACGACGGCGTGTTCCAGCGCTTGCGTCTTGTGCCGGGGCCACACGAGATCGTGATCTATCACGCGGCGCATCGCACGCTCCGGCAGAACGTGTACTACAACCCGGGCTCCTCGCACACGATCCGATACACGCTCGCGACGCTCGCACCGGGCCAGGCGCCGGAGCCGCAGCCCGTGCCCCGCATGATGCCGCCGCCGGGCATGCCGCCCCAGGCCGGCGCGCCACCGGCCCAGACGTCGCGTTCCGGCACGCTGTTGCTGGGCGTGCAGCCAGGCGATGCCACGATCCTCGTCGACGGGGAATCGCAGAGAGGCCCCGAGCCGGGGGAGCGGCTGATGATCCAGGTTTCCGAAGGGCCACACCATGTGCGCGTCGAAAAGAACGGCTTTCAGCCGTTCGCGGTCGATGTGGACGTGCGCGCCGGCGAAACCGCGAGCTTCAACGTCACGCTCGTTCGATAGAGTGACGCGGGGGTGGAATATACTTCCATCCTCGTGAGCGCCACTGCCCCTCAGACAACAGGCCGCGATCTGCTCGACGATTGCGTCCACTGTGGTTTCTGCCTGCCGACCTGCCCGACGTACTTGCTGTGGGGACAGGAGACCGATTCGCCCCGGGGGCGCATTCATCTCATGAAATTGCGGCGCGATGGCCGCGACACCGCCAGCGACAGCTTCGTCCGGCACATCGATACCTGTCTGGGCTGCATGGCCTGCGTGACGGCGTGCCCGTCTGGCGTGCAGTACGACTCGCTGCTCGAAGCCGCACGTCCCCAGGTCGAGCGCGAAGCCAACCGGGGTGCCGGCGATCGCGCGTTTCGGCGTCTCATCTTCGCGGTGTTCCCGCACCCTTCGCGTCTGCGGGTCCTGTCGTGGCCGCTGGGCCTTTATCAGAAGCTGGGCATTCAACGGCTCCTTCACAAGACGGGCGTGCTCAGTCTGCTTCCAGCGAGGCTTCAGGCGATGGAGCGGTTGCTGCCTCCGATTACGTTCGGAGCGAGCCCGCTTCCCGCTCGCATTCCGGCGCAGGGAACCCAGCGAAGACGCGTCGGACTTCTGCTGGGCTGCGTGCAGCGCGTCTTCTTCAGCAACGTCAACGACGCGACGGCGCGCGTCCTTGCCGCGGAGGGCTGCGAGGTGGTGATTCCCGAGACCCAGCAGTGCTGCGGTGCGCTCGCGGAGCACGCCGGCGAAGAGAAGGACGCGATGGAGTTTGCGAGACGCCTGATCGATGCGTTCGATGCCAGCCAGGTCGATACCATCGTGATCAACGCGGCCGGGTGTGGATCTGCGATGAAGCGGTACGGTCACCTGCTGCGAAACGATCCGGCATATGCGGCGCGCGCGAAGACGTTTGCGGCGAAGTGTCGCGACATCTCGGAAGTGCTGGTCGAGCTCGAACCGAGGGCGCCACGAGGTGCCGTCCGATTGAAAGCGGCCTATCACGACGCCTGCCATCTTCAGCACGCACAGGGTGTGCGGGCGCAGCCGCGACAACTGCTCCAGGCCATTCCCGGCGTGGAAGTGCGCGAGATCGGCGAGTCGGAAATCTGCTGCGGATCGGCCGGCATCTACAACCTGCTCGAGCCCGGGCCGGCGACCGAACTGCGCGATCGCAAGGTCAGGAACATCCTGAAAACCGACGCCGAGGCCATCGTCTCGAGCAACCCGGGCTGCCTGCTGCAGATCGCCACCGGACTCGACGCAGCCGGCCGGCCGCTGCGCATCATGCATCTCGTCGAAGTGCTCGACCAGTCGATCCGTGAAGGACGCACCTCGGTGCGGTAGGTGCGTTGGGTGCGATCGGGTGCGTTAGGTGCGATAGGTGCGACGGGTGCGGCTATCCGAACTGCCAGCGGTCCTGCTGGCGTTACTCATCACAATCGGCGCGTGGGTCTTCACCGTTCACAGCGCCCGTTCCATGTCTTCGGCGATGCCGATGCCCGGCGGGTGGTCGATGTCGATGGCGTGGATGAGCATGGGGAACCAGTCCGTGCTCGCGCACGCCGCCATGTTTCTCGTGATGTGGGCCGTCATGATGGTGGCCATGATGCTGCCGTCGGTGCTGCCGGCCGTGCTCCTGCACCGCGGGCTTCTGGCCTCCCGCGTCGGCCGCGGCGACCAGGCCAACGGCTCGCAGTGGCTGCTCGTCGCCGGATACTTTTCGATCTGGGTGCTGTTCGGCGCGGTTGCGTACGTCATCGGTATGGCGATCGCATCGGCGGCCATGCGATCGATACACGTCAGCCTGCTCGTGCCCGCGGCGACAGGGCTGGCGCTCGGGGCGGCCGGCGTGTTTCAGCTGACGAGCTGGAAGCAGGTCTGCCTGCGCCACTGCCGCTCGCCGCTGGAGTTTTTTGCGCACCACCCGATTCGCGGCCCGGCAGACTCCTGGCGATTCGGCCTGCACCACGGCGCGTATTGCGCCGGCTGCTGCTGGGGCTTGATGGTCATCCAGCTCGTGCTCGGCATCATGAGCGTACCGCTGATGGCGGCCGTCGCGCTCGTCATCCTTCTGGAAAAGCAGTGGCGGTACGGAGAAACGCTGGCCCGTGTGGTGGGCGCCGCCACGCTGGCGGCGGGCATTCTTCTCTTCCTTCAGGCTACAATCCACCCGTGACTCACACACCGTGGCGCATCAGTGGGCGAGGAAGTGGCGACTTGCAATTGCGCGTGGGGCTGTCCGTGCCAGTTCAACGCCCTGCCCACCCACGGCCGATGCGAGGCAATCGTCGCCGTTCGCATCCACGAAGGGCATTACGGCGCGACCCGGCTCGACGGCGTGACCTACGCGGCGGCGTACTGGTGGCCCGGCGCGCTGCACGAAGGCAACGGTATCTGCCAGATGGTCATCGACGAACGCGCCACCGCCGATCAACGCGCGGCGCTGCTGAAGATTACCAGCGGCAAGGAAGGCGGCACGCTCTTCGAGATTTTCGCGGCCGTCACGTCCACGACGTTCGAGCCCTTCTACGCACCGATTCAATTCGAAAGCGACAGAGAACGGCGGACCGCGAGGCTCAACGTACCCGGGCTCGGCCAGTTCAGGGCCGAACCCATCAGGAATCCCGTGACGGGCGAGGAACACCGCGCGCGCATCGATCTGCCGAACGGGTTCGAGTACAAGCTGGCCGAGATGGCCAACTGCCTCGAGAACAAGGCCAGGGTTGGCGACAAGGTGATCGCCAACACGAACAGCTACGCGCAATTCGCGTCGATCGACTGGACCAATGGCTGAAAGACTCCTGCAGACCGCCGTCACGCTCGTCGGCACCGCTGGTGTTCGCCTCGGCGCGCCCGCAGATGCCATCGAGGGTGTCGTCCCGGGCATTGTCGTCGAGCCGGCGTCCGTCGATGCCGTAGGGGGCCTTCTGGCGTGGGCGTCTCGCGAGAAGTTGTCCGTGCTGGCGCGGGGATCGGGCACGAAGCTTGGCTGGGGGCCGGCGCCGCGTGCGATTGATGTGCTGCTCTCCACCGCGAAGCTCAACGCGGTCGTCGCGCATCGTCACGGCGATCTCACGGCGACGATTCAAGCCGGCGCGACGCTCGGGGATGTGAATCGCGCGCTCGCCCGGCACCGTCAGTGGATTCCGCTCGATCCGCCATCCGCCGATCGCGCGACGATCGGGGGCCTCGTGGCCACCAACGACAGCGGGCCGAGGCGTCACCGGTACGGCGCTCCGCGCGATCTGATTATCGGCGTTGAATTCGTCAGAGCCGACGGCCTGCTGGCCAAAGGGGGCGGCATCGTCGTGAAGAACGTCGCGGGCTACGATCTGCCTCGCCTGCTGACCGGGTCGTTCGGCAGCCTCGGCGTCATCGTCACGGCCACCTTCAAGCTTTATCCGCAGACGCCGGCATCGGGCACGCTGGTGGTGGATCTGAAGGGTCCGAACGATCTCGCGACGCTCACCGGCAAAGTGCTGATGAGCCATCTCACGCCGACCGCGCTCGAGTTTGCCACGCACCCGCTGCGCCTGATTCTGCGGTTCGAATCGATCGAAGCCTCGGTGCAGCAGCAGTCGCAGACAGCGGCGCGGCTCATCGCCGAATGCGGATTCAACGCGCGATTGGTCCCGGGTTCCGAAGAGGATCGGTTCTGGTCGAGCCACGCCGTGTTTGCCGAGGAAGATCGTTGCGCCTTGCTGAAGGTCAGCGTGGTGCCGACCGAACTGGCAACGATGCTCGCGCTCATCGAGCAGCTTGCCGGACCGCGGGGCTACGCCGCGGCGGGACGTGCGGGCGCCGGCGTGTTTCAGCTTTGCATTACCGGCGACGTCCAACTGCAGAAACGCGTCATCAACGGACTGCGCGATGCCCTGCCGCTCGGCCGGGGCAGCGCGGTCGTCGTCAAGAGCCCTCCGGAGCTACGGACGCACGTCGATGTGTGGGGCCCTCTGGGCGACGGCCTGACGCTGATGAAATCTGTCAAACAGCAGTTCGATCCAGTGGGAGTGCTGAGCCCCGGGCGAGGTCCAGGCAATCTATAACTGACGCAGCATCTGCCATCTACATCCGCTCCGCCAAACCCGCTTTCTCCGCCGGATGCTGGCGATACGGTCCCGGCACTTCGCCGCAGAGGCGCGGCGTGGGGAAGACCTTGCCGGGATTGCAGATGCTCGTCGGATCGAACGCACAGCGCAGCATCTGCATCGTGTCGAGGTCGGCCGGCGAGAACATCTTCGCCATCGACGCCGACTTGTCGGCGCCGACGCCGTGCTCGCCGGTAATCGAGCCGCCCGCTTCGATGCAGTACATCAGGATTTCCGACGCGACCTTCTCCGCAAGCTCGCCCTGGCCGGGCACAGCCTCGTCATAGCAGATCAGCGGGTGCAGATTGCCGTCGCCCGCATGAAACACGTTGCCGATACGCAGCCCCGATCGCTCTTCGAGCGCGCGAATCCGGCCGAGCACTTCGGGCAGCTTCGTGCGCGGAATCACGCCATCCTGCACGTAGTAATTGGGCGACACGCGTCCCATCGCGGCAAACGCGGCTTTGCGTCCCTTCCAGATGCGCGCGCGCTCTTCGTTGTTGCGCGCGATTTGTATCTCGGTGCCACCCGTGCGCCGGCAGATGGCTTCGACCATCTGGAATAACCCTTCGACTTCCGATTGCGCCCCGTCGAGCTCGACGATGAGCACGGCTTCGGCCTTGGGGAAGTTCGGGTGCACGGCCGCTTCGGCGGCTTCGATCGTCAGCCTGTCCATCATCTCGACCGCCGCCGGGATGATGCCTTCCGAAATGATTTCCGAGACCGCGACGCCGGCGGCTTCGGTCGACTCGAATGCCGCCAGAATCGTCTTGACGGCTTCGGGTACGCGCACGATGCGCAAGGTGACTTTCGTCACGACGGCGAGCGTGCCTTCCGATCCGACGAGCGCGCCCACCAGATCGAGGCCGGGCGAATCGAGCGCCGCGCCGCCGAGGTGCACGATCTCGCCGCTCGGGAGCACCGCCTCGAGGCCGAGCACATGGTGCACGGTGAACCCGTACTTCAGACAGTGCGCGCCGCCGGAATTCTCGGCCACGTTGCCGCCGATCGAGCAGATCTGCTGGCTCGATGGGTCGGGTGCGTAGTAGTAGCCGCTCGGCGCCACGCTGCGCGTCACCTCGAGGTTGATCACGCCAGGCTCGACCGTGATGCGCTGATTCGGAATATCGATCTCGATGATGCGGTTCAGCCGCGACAACCCAATCAGAACACCGTCCGGGCGAGGCAGCGCACCGCCGGACAAGCCCGTGCCATGTCCGCGCGCGATGAACGGCACGCCGTGAGCGTGACAGAGCCGCACGATGGCCTGGACTTCGTCGACGGTGTGGGGCAGCACGACGCAGCCCGGTTTGGCCCTCAGACGCGCCAGCCCGTCCGATTCGTATGTCAGCAGCTCGTTCGCATCACGAAGGAGTCCGTCCGGTCCGACGATGCGCTCGAGCGCGTCGATGAAATCGCTGTTCAACATGGGCCTGAGGTTTGGATAGTAGCATGGCGGTTTGGTTTTCCGGCGGGTCCGAAGAGCAGGACCCGCCCTACGTACTCGTAGGCCGGGTCTTGCCTTGTAGACCCGGCAAACATCGCGACCTAGCGCTTCAGCTCGGCGAGCCTGCGCTCGGCTTCTCGAAGCGCCCGCTCGGCCTTTTCGATCTCGCGCGCACGCTTCGCCTGCTCTCTGCGCGCCTTGTCTTCGGCCTGCCGCGCTTTCGCTTCTGCCTGCCGTCGCGCGCGTTCTGCCTGCTGCTGCCGAAGCCGGTGCCGCTTGATGTCAACGGGAGCGGTGCCGGGACGAGCTGGGGGCTTCGCGTCTGGTTGACTCGTCCGCGGCTTGATGCCGGTGAGCAGACTGAATCCTGCCGGCGGCGGCTCGCGCGTGATCCGCCCGGGCGCTTCGTCGGTGGGCAGCGCGGCCAGCGTGCGGCGGACGGTATCGCGCACCACGTCCGTCAGGCGAACGCCTTTCTTCTCGGCGGCGCCGATCGACTGTGCGAAGGCTTTCTCCAGCGTCGTCTTGTGGAGCTCGCCGGCTTTGCGTGTGTCCGTGGCGCGCCCCGACAAGGCGGCGCGATGCGCGGCCCGCAGCTTTTCGGAGGCATCGACGAGCGCCTGATAGGTCGGCTTGCTGTGCCAGTAGAGGTGGTTGATCACCCACATCGCGAGCGAAGGCTTGACCAGCGCCGCGACGGCCTGTTTTTCGCTGCCGGCGAGCGTCTTTGCGAGCGCGTTGCGGGCTTTCGTGAACTCGTCGAGGGGCAGTCCGTACAGCTCGTCGATTTGCGCCTGGATAGTGGATTTCATCGCGTCACACGTTCAGCGGAGCATCGGCCGGCACCTTGTCGAACAGTTCACGGTGCGCGCGCGCTCGCTCGCGGTCGATTTGCTCGGCGGTTGCTCCCAGCCGGTCAAGGATGCTTTCGGTCAACGAGAGCGCGACCTCGCCTTCGCCCGTGAACACCTGGTCGGCGCCGGCGCTGACGAGCGCCGGCAGGTCGCGCAGATATTGCGCGCGCGCGAGCACGTGAATCCCGGGACTGATTTCTCGCGCCATGCGAATCACCTCGGACGCGCTTCCCATCCCAGCCGTCGTCAGAATCAGCGTGCCGGCCTCGCTCGTCCCCGCCGCCTCGAGCGTATCGCGCCGCGTGACGTCTCCGTACACCGCGTCGATCCCCATCTGTCGAAGATGCCGCACGCTTTCCATGTTCAGCTCGACAACGGTGGGAGTGATGCCGTTGTCGCGAAGCAAACGCACGACGGTCCGCCCCGTCGGGCCGTACCCGACGACGATCGCCCGCTCGCGCCGATCGGTGGGTCGTGCCGGAACCGCGGCGTCGCCGTCCACGACCTTCGGATTGAGGAACCGTGACCAGCGCGGATGCCCGGCCGCCCATTTCTCGACACGCGGAACGAGTCGGTACAGCACTGGATTGAGGACAATCGAGACGATCGACGCGGCCACGAGCGTGTTGGTGGCTTCGACCGGCAGGATACCGAGGTCCGTGCCGATGCTCGACAGGATGAACGAGAACTCGCCAATCTGCGCGAGCGCGACGGAGATGGCGAGTGCCACCCGAAAGGGATAGCCGAGCATGCGCACGACCACGAGCGCGATGAGCGGCTTGCCGATCATGACCACCGCCAGCGTCGCCAGAATCAGTCCGGGCGCTTCGAGAAGAAAACCGGGCGGCAGCAGCATGCCGACGGCTACGAAAAAGAGCACGGCAAAGGCGTCGCGCATCGGCAGGGCCTCCGACGCTGCGCGCAAACTGTAATCGGATCGGCCGACGACGAGCCCGGCCAGGAACGCACCGAGCGCCATCGAAACGCCGAAGAGTGCGGCCGATCCCACGGCGATGCCGAGCGCGAGCGTGAGCACCGTCAGCGTGAAGAGCTCCCGCGAGCCGGTGTCGGCGATGTGGTCGAGCACGAAAGGAATGACCCGCGTGCCGACCACGATCGTGAAGCCGACGAGCGCGGCGACCTTCAGCGCGGTCACCGCCAGCGCCACCGCGATGCCCGTCCCCGATCCGCCATCGGCAAAGAGGACGGGCAACAGTACGAGCGCCAGCACCGTGAACAGATCCTCGACGACGAGCCAGCCGACGGCGATGTGTCCGGTCGGGGTATGAAGCTCGCGATGATCGGCAAGCACGCGGATAAGCACGACCGTGCTCGCGACGGCCAGCGCCATGCCGAAGACAATGCCCGCGGGCCAGCTCCATCCGAACCAGCGGGCGATGACGGCGCCGAGCAGGGTGGCTACGGCGCTCTGCGCGATCGCGCCCGGAATGGCGACGCGCCGCACCGCCAGCAGCTCTTCGATATGAAACTGCAGGCCGACACCGAACATGAGGAGGATGACGCCGACTTCGGCAAGCTGCTCGGCGATTTCGCCGTTGGCCACAAAGCCGGGCGTGTGCGGACCGACGAGCGTGCCCGCCAGCAGGTAGCCAACGATAGGCGAGAGGCCCGCACGCTGCGTCAGATACCCGAGGAAGAGGGCCGCGGTGAAACCGCCGGCAAGCGTCAGGATCAGATCAAGGTTGTGCACTTTCTCTGTGCGTCGATCGTACTACGCGACGTCGGCCTCTCTTGTCGGTACGGCGCGGCGTTCGGTCTGGGCAAGCACGCGCTTGTACCACCAGGAGGTGAGGAGGGGGGTCAGAATCGCGGTCACGATCACCGATGCGGCCACCTGAACGGTCGCGGCCTCGGCGACCGGCAGGTAGGTGTTGTCGGCCATCGCAACGGCCTTGGGAACGGCCGCGGAATTCCCGGCTGTACCTGGAGGCCGCGGCGCCGGCGATGCCAGAGCCGCCCAGCAGTTTGTCGGCAAGGATGCAGACGAAGCCGGTGACGACGACCACGGTAATGCCGAGAATGACACCCGGGAGGCCCGCGGTGACTACCGACCTCAGGTTGATGGTCTGTCCGAGCGTGAACGCCATGAACGGCACGATGATCGGTTCGTGCGATCCGAAGAACTCCTTGATGTCGTCGTCCAGGTTGCCGAGGATGGCGCCGGCGAGAATAGGGGCGATTACCGAAAGCATTGTGAGCCACGGAATCACGGCGAGCCCGGCGCCCACGAAAATGAGCATGGTGAGGAACGGTCCGGTCTCGACGCTCTGCACCACGTAGGTGCCCGAGTCTTCCTTGTTGCCCATCACGCTGGTCAGCGCGAGGAACATCCCGCCGTTGGTATCGCTCATCGCGACCATCACGGCCAGGGTGCTGAGACCCAGAACGCTGCCGCCGAAGTAGTTGGCGATGGCGAGGGCAAACAACGTGGCCGTGCCCACTTTGGCGAAGAGGATCCCGCCGCCGCGCAGCAGCATGCGCGGCGCTGCGCGAAACGTCATTTTTGTGCCCACGGTGAACAGGTACATCCCCAGAACCGTGGGGTAGCCGACTCCGGTCAGTGCCTGAGTAAAGCCGCCAATTCTCAGGAGATCGGGAAAGAACGTGTTGAGGACCATACCCAGGAACAACGGAACGACCATCAGGCCGCCGGGCACACGATTGACGGTCTTGAAAATTTTCATGGGGGCCTATTCTACTTGCGCAAACGACGACAGAACGATATAACACGGTCCCTCTGGAAAATCGACTAGCGAGTTCTCACCATTGGCTCCGCTTTGCCAAATGGGCGAGCGTGTGCTGGATCGTCGTCTTCTGGAAACTCAGCGCGCCCGCGCTGATGGATCCGGATGAGGCGCACTACGCGCAGCTCACGCGCGAGATGCTGCGCGCGGGCAACTGGATGATGCCGTTACTCGACGGCCTGCCCTATATCGACAAGCCCGTCCTGTTTCACTGGTTGCAGGGGCTGGCGATTGCGGTGCTCGGGGAAACCGAAACGGCGATGCGCCTGCCGAGCGCGATCGCCGCGCTCGCGCTCTTCTGGATGACGCGGTGGACCGGCGGGCAGTTGTTCGACGATCGCATCGGCGTGCGCGCCTGGCTCATGCTGGCCACCGTGCCGATGACGTTCATGCTCGCGAGCATCGGTGTCTTCGACATGGTGTTCACGGCGTGTCTGTTCGGGGCCGTCGCGTTCGCGCTCGTATCGGCGCTGCGCGACCGGCCGCGCCTTCAGTACGTCGCGTACGTGCTGTTGAGCCTCGCCGTGATGACCAAAGGCCCTGTGGCCCTCGTCCTGGCCGGCCTCTTTTTCCTCGTGGGAATGGCGTGCGGACCGGATTCGCGCCGCGCGCTGCTGTCGCTGCGCTGGGTCACCGGGGCGGTCATCTCTGTGGCGCTGTCGCTGCCATGGTTCGTGTGGATGTACTACACGCTTGGCTGGCACTTCGTGCACCAGTACGTGCTGGCCGGCAACGTGTACTACATCACGCAGCCGGCGTCATTTTCCAATCGCGCGTTCAACCATACGTTGTACGTGTCGACGTTCCTGGCCGGATTCTTCCCGTGGAGCCTCCTCGTGATCGGCGGCGCGATCGATACGGTCCGCCGCTGGCGCCGGAGCGTGCGGATTCCGCCGGAGGAACTTCTGCTCTGGGCGTGGGCGGCCACGGTGTTCATCTTCTTCAGCCTGGCGCGGTTCAAGGTCGATCGCTACGTCTATCCCGCGGCGCCAGCCTGCTGCCTCCTGGCCGCGCGGGCCTGGATAAGCGTCAGCGTGTCGCGGCCCGATATCGCCGTGGCCCGCGACAATGTGTTCGCGCGGTGGTCCGTTGCCACGCTGGGCCTCGTGCTGATCGTCTTTAGTGTCGTTGGCGCGTTCACGCTGTTCGACCTCGGCCTCGATCTTCCGGCCGCTGCCGTCGTCATTCCCATCAGTCTCGCGGCGGGCGGTGCCGCGCTGGCCGTGGTGAGCTTCAGACAGCGCGTCGTGTCGCCCACGCTGTTTACGTCTCTGCTCGTCGCGCTGCTCGTGATTTATGCATGCGTTGCGGCGATCGGTCTGCCTGTTCTTGAAAGCACGCGTCCCACCGCGGCCGTGGCAGCCGGCCTGAGGCCGAAGCTGGCGGCCAACGAACGGGTGGGGCTGTATCGCCTCGAGAAGTGGCGCTTCAGCCTGCGGTATTACCTCGAGCATCCCCTCAGCCGGCTGCAGAACTCCGGCGAGGTGAAGGAGTTCCTCACCAACAAGGGCGGCTACATCCTGATGCTCGACGAGGACTTCACGACGACTCCGGAACGACGGTGTGAAGCTGCGCAGCGTGGACGAGCGGCGTGCCGTGACGGGCACGACCGGGAAGGGCCTCCGCCGGCAGAAGTGGGGCGCGCTGGTCGTGGCGACGTCGGACGACACCCCTCGCACGGAAGAAAAGCCCCGGTAACGCGCCCGCCGTTTGGGCGTACCATTGAGATCATGGCCAAGCAAACACTGCTGGTAACCATCGGTTGCGTGTTCCTGGTCGCCGGCATCGCCACAGCCGCCGAGCGAGAGTGGGTGAACGGGACATGGCGGGAGTACAACGTCGAACGGCCGAAGGTGCTCTTCAGCGCCGAGCCGCGCGATCCCAACAGCCACATGCCGCGCACCACCGCCGCGCGCGAAGTCCGCACGTACGTCATCGAGACCAACACCCACCGGCTCGAGCTTCGCCAGGACGCGACGGTCGATACGCCGCGCATCGACGTGCTCGTCGGCCAGCCCGTGCTGATCGCGATCGACAAGAAGATCGTTTACGTGAAGGACGGCGAAGGCAAGGAGCACAAGCTGAGCCTGCGGAAGCAGACGGTGCTGCAAGGTGAAACTAAAAACTAGAATCTAAAATCTAAAAACTGAAGACTGAGAAACTAGATCCGCTTCATGAAATCCGACAGCGGCCGGCGTTGAGCGCCTGAGGCGTCGAAATTGTCCGGCGCGAGCCAGGCTTCGAATGCGGCTCTGCGCGCCGGCCATTCAGCGTCGGTCATCGAAAACCACGTCGTATCGCGGCTGCGCTGCTTGTACACGACGGCCTGCCGGAACAATCCTTCGAAGGTAAAACCCAATCGCAACGCCGCCTGGCGCGAGGGCGCGTTCAGGCTGTCGCATTTCCACTCGTAGCGGCGATAGCCGAGCTCGTCGAATGCCCGCCGCATCATCAGGTACATCGCTTCGGTGGCCGCGGCCGTTCGCTGCAACTGCCGCGAGAAGTTCAGGTGGCCGATTTCGATGACGCCGTTAGGCGCGATCGATCCGCATGTAGGCGGCAAGCCCGATCGCCCTTCCGCCCGGGTTGACGATGGTGAAGAAGAGCGGGTCGTGGCTCAGCGCGGTCTTGACGAGCCAGTGCTCGAAGCCCTCTCGATGGTCGAATGGTCCGTACGGCAGGTACGTCCAGCGGCCGTCGTGGTGTTCCGGCGCCCCAAGGCAGCCGTGCAGATCGCCCGTGTGTGTCGTCGGATCGAGGGGTTCAACGCGACAGAATCGCCCCGGCATCGAGGTGCGCGGCGGATGGGCCCGGGGGGTCCAACCGGGAAGGGCATCCCCGATCGGCTGGCCGAAATCGTTCGTCGGCATCAATCAAGGCTAGCATTTCCTTCGACAGGACAATCACGTGCACCGCCGGCCGGCCTGCGTCCGGCAGGGCCACCGGCAGACCGTTCGCCTCGTACGGAGGCGCAGCCGCCGGTGGCCGGGAATCGAGCGCGTTATATCGGTGAAGCACCATCACGCCCAGCGCGACGGTTGCGATGGCGCCGACCAGTTGGGCCACGATGCGGCCGGTGAACGAAATCCAAGCCGAGCGCACCTTGTCCTTCTTTTCCTTCTTCTTCCCGCCGTTGACCACGTCTGGCGTCTGTGTGTCTTCCATGGTTGAGTAAACGCACTTCACCGTGTAGTTCGAACACTGACACGCCGTCGTTACTACTCATGTGCGTGCGATTTTCATCCTGGCGGTCGTTCTGGCCTCGGCGGCGCCCGCAGCCGCTCAATATCCTTCTCTCAAGGCCGGCGACTGGCTGCGCGTGGATTTTCGCGCGAGGTTCCAGGGAGACGTGCGGCGGTCGGAAGCGTTAATCGCGGAGGACGACTCCACCCTCGACATCGCGCGGCGCCGCGTGGGCATCGAAGGGCGCGTGGGCCGGGCGCTCGACTACCAGGTGGAGTACCAGCTCGGCCTGAACGAGTGGCGCGACGTGTACATCGACTACCGCCAGCTCAAGGCGCTCCAGGTGAAAGCGGGCATCTTCAAGGTGCCCTTTGGTCTGGAGGAAAACACCAGCTCGACGAAGCTCGACTTCATCTATCGCGCGCGCATCAGCTCGCGGCTGGCGCCCGGACGCGATCGCGGCGTCAGCGTCCATGGCCGCGTGCTCCGGAACATCGTGACCTACGAAACGGGCATCTTCCGCCACGACGGCGACAACGCGCAGCCGTCGGCGAGCGCACGGGTGTTCGGCGGACCGACCATCGCGCTGCGCGCCACGGCGGAACCGTTTCGAGATTCCACGTCGAAGCTCAAGAGCCTGCAGGTCGGTGGCGCGGTCGCGTTCGCGAACCTGCCCCTGGGATTTCCCGCCGTCCGCGCCCGCACGGTTTTCGGTGCGTCCTTCTACAACTCGGATGTCTGGGTACAGGGGCGAAGGCAGCGGACCGGGCTGGAAGCGCGATGGCGCCCGGGCCGGTGGTCGCTGCAGTCCGAGTACATCAGGGTCAGCGACGAGCGGCGCGGCCAGAGCGTCGAGAACGGCGATTTGTCGCCGCTCGTGGCCCAGGGCTGGTATCTGAGCGCGACCTTCGCGTTGACCGGAAAGCGCAGCCGCTTTGGCTTCGTCGAGCTGGCGTCCCGCTACGAGACGCTTGCGCTTCGGCAGCAACGGCCTTGCCGGCGACCCGTCAACCAGCGCGCGCGCCGACGTGGTTGCCGGCAACACCGATCGCGCGGTGACGCTCGGCGTCAACTGGCATGTCAACAAATGGATCAAGGTTCAGGCGAACCTCGTCCGGGAAGACATCAAGCGTCCGTCGATCGGGCCCTCACCGGACCAGGCCGCGTTCTGGAGCCGCGTCTTCAGACTTCAGCTCACGATGTGACCTATGCGCACAATCCTGCCGCTCATCGCCACCCTGTTGCTCGTCGGTGCGTCCCTCGCCGATGCGCAGACGCCGGACGACCTGTTCGACAGCCGGACGCTGCAGGAAGTGCGTCTGTACATCCATTCGAGCGATCTCGCTCAGCTTCGCGAACGTTATCTCGAGGACACTTACTACCCGGCGGATTTCGAGTGGCGCGGCATCCGCGCGCGCAATATCGGCGTGCGCGTGCGCGGGCTCGCGACCCGCAGCCCGACCAAACCGGGCCTCAGAATCGATTTCGACCGGTACGTCGCCCAGCAGACCTTTCTCGGCATGAGCGCCCTGGTGCTCGACAACGCGTTGAAGGATCCGTCGATGATTCGCGAGCGCACGAGCATGGCGTTCATCAAGCGAATGGGGCAGCCGGCGCCGCGCGAATCGTTCGCCCGAGTGTTCATCAACGGCTCCTACGAAGGCGTGTACGCGCTGGTCGAGGTGATCGGCCCCGCATTCCTGGCGCAGGCCTATGGCGACGGGCTGGGATATCTCTTCGAGCACAAGTTCCAGAACGGTTTCTACGGCGAGTTTCTCGGCGACGACTATGAGCCCTACAAGCTGCGATTCGCCGCCACGACGCACCGTCTCGAGGGGGACTACACGCTGTATGCGCCCATTCGCGAGCTCTTCCGCGAGGTGAATCAGCCGGTGGACGCTGTCTGGCGCGAGCGGGTGGGCTGGTTCATCGATCTCAACCAGCTCGTCACGTATCTCGCGATCGAAACGTTTCTCGCCGAGTTCGACGGGTTTCTGGGGGGATCGGGCATGGCGAACTTCTACCTTTACCGTCCGGTGGCGACCAACGTGCACCGGTTGATTGCGTGGGACCGGGACACGACCTTCCAGGAGATCGAGGCGCCGATCTTCGCGCGCGTCGACGAGAACGCGCTCTTCCGGCGAGCGTTGATGTTTCCGGACCTCCGGCGGCTGTTTCTCGACGTGCTCGACCAATGTGCGCGCGCGGCGGCGCAGGATCGTTGGCTCGAAGCGGAAATCTGGTGGACGCACCAGCTGATTCGCGACGCGGTCGGCCAGGACACGACCAGGATGTTTTCCAACGAGGAGTACGAAGGGGCCATCGGCCACCTGCTCGCGTTCGCACAGCAGCGCCCGGCGTTCGTGGCGGGCGAGGTCGCGAAAGCGCGATGAGGCGGTATCTGGTCGCCTTGACGATCGGCATCGCCGCCTGCGGCGCCGAGATTACGTCGCCTACTCTGCCCGGCATCGACGACGTCGCTGTGCTCATTGGCGCCGCGGATATCGCGGTCTGCGGTGCGGGCGGATCGATGGAGACCGGACGCATGCTCGACACGCAGCCGGGCACGGTCTTCATTGCCGGTGATATCGCCTACACGGAGGGAACGGCCGAGCAGTTTCGCGCCTGTTACGACCCCGTCTGGGGGCGGCACAAGGCCCGCACGCGTCCGGCGCCTGGCAACCACGAGTACGGCTCGGCCAGCGCGGCGCCTTATTTCGCGTACTTCGGGTCCGAACGCAGGTCCGAACGGCCTGGGCTACTACCGCTATCACAAAGGTTCGTGGCTCGTCTTTTCCCTCAACAGCAATACCGAGGGCGTCGAGCGCATGGCGCAGCTCGAATGGTTGAGGCGCGAGCTTGCGACCCAGATATCTGACTTGCACGGTCGCCTACTTTCATCATCCGCTCTTCAGCTCTGGCCCGCATGGGACGGTCCCGGCGATGCCCGTTGTCTCCGATTTCTGGCGCGAGCTCTATGCGGCGGGCGCGGACGTCGTGATTACCGGCCACGAGCATTTTTACGAACGTTTCGCGCCGCAGAACCCTGACGGTGCGCCCGATCCGCGATTCGGGCTCCGGCAGTTCATCGTCGGCACGGGCGGCGCACCGATGACGCAGCCGGTCCGGCGAGTGCCGAACAGCGAGACCGTCGTGCTGACGTTTGGTCTGCTTCGACTGACGCTCGAAGCACAGTCGTACCGATGGGAGTTTCTGTCTGTGGATGGCGGCGCGATCAGGATTCAGGGACAGGGAGCTGTCACGGGAGGCCGTAAGTCACGAATACGAAAACAAAATAGGAGAAACAGGAGGTTAGGAGATTAGGAGAAAAGACTTTCTTCGGAAGAATTCACCTAGCCCTCCTTGCCTCCTAGATCTCCTAATCTGCTGTGATGAACTCGCGTCAGTTCCAGCCGGCGCGCCGGGGCTGCCAATGGTGCGACGTGTGCGCGGCCACACTTGTCTCGCCGCTCGAACAACTTGATCAGGACGACGCCCGCCACGAGGCCGCCCAGGTGTGCCCAGAACGCCACGCCGCCGCCCTCTTCCCTGAAGGTGCTGCTGATACCTCCGGCGACTTGCAAGGACCGTCCAGTAGATGAGCATCGCCCACGCGGGAAGTGCCACAGTCGTGGCGTAGAAACCCGAGCGGGATGAACGTGAACACACGCACTCGCGGAAAGAGAACCAGGTACGCGCCCATGACACCGCTGATGGCGCCCGATGCGCCGACCATCGGCACAGCGTGATTGCGGGTTGGCTAGCACCTGCGCCAGCGCCGCGGCGATGCCGCAGAGGAGATAGAAGATCACGAATCGCGGCCGCGTCGTCGAATCCTCGATGTTGTTGCCGAAGAGCCAGAGGAACCACATGTTGCCGAGCAGATGCATCCAGCCGCCGTGGAGGAACATGGACGTGAAGAGGTGAAACGGCTCGCGGCCCGGATCGGTGACGCACACGAGGCCGTTGCCCATGGGAACTTCGACGCCAGGCGGCAGCGAGGCGGTGAGCTCGGCCGGCACCAGACCAAAATTACAAACCGACGCCGCGACAGTTTGCTCCGCTCCCGCGCCCTGGATGCCAATCCATGCGAGCACGTTGAGGCCGATGAGCGCCATCGTGACGATCGGTGTCCGCTGCGTTTCGTTCTCGTCGTGATAAGGAAACATCGTGCCCTCAGGTCAGCCAGCCGCGAATCGTCTCCGGCCAGTTCCGGCGATAGCCGCCAGAATGGTCACCTCGTTCGGGGACAGGGCAGTATAGGGCTTGCCGCTCAGATGCACGGCGGCGCCGCCCGCCTCGACGATGGCCAGCGCACCTGGCGCGTGATCCCACGGGTGCAGCCGGTAGTAGATGACGAACTCCTTCTCGCCCCGAAGAATCGCCGAGTACTCCGTGGCCGCCGCCCCCGTTGAAAGGCGCGGCTCGTATTTTCCCTTCAGTTTACGTTCCACCTCGCTGGCCCCATCGCCGGGCATCATCCTCGTGTGGACGGTGCCGCGGGGGACTTCGGTCCTCTCGTGAATTGTTCTCACACTGGCACCGTCGATGCGCGTGCCCTTGCCTCGTTCGGCGATGACGAGGTAGCCGGATGGGTGCGCCGCCGGGACGGCGATCCACGATGCGCGAGTCGTCCCGCGCTCAACCAGCGCCAGCATCACACCGAAGTCGGGGTTGCCGCGCGCGAAATTCTTCGTGCCGTCGATCGGATCGATCAGCCACGCCGGGGATTCCGAAGACAGCGCCGACAGCAGGTCGGGGTTCTCCGAGACGGCTTCTTCGCCGACAAAGACCGCGCCGGGCACGAGGCCGCCCAACTGCTCGACGAGCGCTCGCTCGGCCGCCTTGTCGACAATCGTGACGAGATCGTCGGGATCGCCGGGAGTGTCTTTGGAGTGGATGTCTTCAGGCCGCAGGGCCCGAAAGGACGGCATGACAACGGACGAGACGACGTTCTGGATAATGGCGGCGACGCGATCCAGGCTCAATCCACATAGTCTATCAACATGGGCTACAATCCACGCCGCATCGACACAGCAAACAACGTCAGAGGAGGTCTCGTGCGACTGATTGTTCTATTGGTGGCGCTCTGCGCCACGCCGGCGTTTGCGCAGTCCAAGTCCGAGGTGATCTACTGGCCCGCGTCCAAGCTCAGCGGGTATTCGCCCACGCTGAAGGACCAGCAGACCGCCAAGAAGACGATGAGCGCGTCGCAGATCCTGTCGGACCTGGGGAACCACAAGTTCGAGATTCTCCGCCGCGATGGCAGCGGCGCGGGCGAACAGCACGCCAACTGGACGGACATCTTCATCGTCCAGGGTGGGGAAGGCACCATCCTCTACGGCGGCAGCATCCCGGATGCGAAAGACACCGGCAACGGCGAGATCCGCGGGCCGAAGCACGTGGGAGGGACGTCTCAGAAGGTGACGGCCGGCGACGTGCTCGTCATGCCGCCCGGCGTGCCGCACCAGACGATCGTCGAGCCCGGGAAGAATTTTTTCGTGCTGATCGTCAAGGTCGAGAAGAAGTAGGGACCGCATTGAAGTGCCCACTCTGGTAGGGCGCTGCTGGTAGGGCGCAACTTTAGTTGCGCCTCCAGCCACAGTTGCGCCCTACCACAACGATCGCGGCCCGTTGGCTTGTTCCAGGTCGAGCAGGAACCGCTTGCGCTCGAGTCCGCCACCGTAACCCACCAGCGTGCCATTGCTGCCGATGACGCGGTGGCACGGCACGATGATGCTGATCGGGTTGCGGCCGTTGGCCGCGCCCACGGCCCGCATCGCCGATCGCTTGCCGATCGCATCCGCGAGCTGACTGTAGCTGCGGGTCTCGCCGTAGGGGATGGCCTGGAGCTCGCTCCACACACGCTGCTGAAACGTCGTGCCCTCCGGCGCGATCGGAACGGTGAAGGCCGTCCGCTTTCGTGCGAAGTATTCCTCCAGCTCGTGGACCACGTCTTCGAATCCCGATTCGGCCTGCGGTCCAAGTTGCTCGCTTCGCAGATCGGGATGGCCCATATAAAGGCCGCTGAGCACGCCGTCGGTCTTCACGAGCGTCAGGGTTCCAATCGGCGATTCCATCAGGAAGTGGCTCGGCATGATCAGGCGACGGCTTCGGGCAATGGGCGCGCCCCCACTTCCGGCGGCAACTCCACATACGCGCGCTCGCGGCGCCGCGCCTGTTGGAACCGTTCGAAAACATGACGCTGCGGCTCGAGCCCGATCATGGATCGCAGGGTGGTTCCGGTAAAAACGTGCCTGGTCATCGCGGGCCAATGCCGCATCACGAACGACGGGCTGTGCAGGAACGCCGCAGGCATGTGCCTGAGCTTCATCCACCGTTCCGCGCGCCAGCGCATGAACTCCACCTCGGTCGCCGGCACATGTTTCGTGCGCACGACGGCGGTCGTCCCATCGTAGTGAGACATGTCTTCGTCGACGATGAGGCGGTCCTGGCGGAATTGCTGCGTCATGGGCGTGCGCGGATAGGGCGTCGGGTGCTGAATGTACGGCCAGTCCACGTACTGCCGGGCGAACTCGAGATTCGTCTCGATCGATTCGCGCGTGTCGTCGGGGTTGCCCACGATGAGCCCGCCGACGACGAACAGACCGTGACGATGGAGATGATCGATCGCTTCGATGGTGGCGTTCCCGCCCGGCCCGAGTCCGTGCCGCGCATTCTTCGCCCGTGCCTTCAGAAAATCGAGATCGCTGTCGAGGATGTTCTCGATGCCAAGGAAGACGTACCGGAACCCCGCCCGCTTCATGAGCGGCGCGAGCGTCGCGCCGTGCTGGGCGAGGGGCGAGGTCATGGCCTGGACGAGATACTCGATGTCGTTCAGGCCGGCGTCGATAATCGCCTGACACAACATTTCGAAACGCCGGATGTCGAGCGTGATGTTGTCGTCGACGAGGAAAATCGCCCGCGCACCGTGGTTGCGGGCGTCGGTAATGTCGGCGAGCACGCGATCGATCGAATAGACGTGAAAGTTGCGGCCGCGCATCTCGATGATGGAGCAGAAGCTGCAGTCGTAGGTGCAGCCGCGCGACGTTTCCACGACATCGACCTGGCGGCCGAGCAGCGTGTAGCCGTCGAGCACTCGAGCCGTCCTGTTGGGAAGCCGCAACGGATCGGATTTCAGGTTCGTGATGGCCCGTTCCGGCCCGTGAACCCAGCCGCTCGAGTAGGGCGGGCTTTGCTTTCCAGGACCCGCCGTGCCGCGGCTCGAGAGTCCGGCGATCGACGGCAGGGGCGCGCCGCGCTTCCAGCGCGCGCAGCAGGTCACAAAATGTCTGTTCACCTTCGCCACGGACCAGGAAATCCACGTCCTCGCATGACTCGTAGGCCGCCGGCGCGAGGCTGGGATCGTACCCGCCAACGACAATCCATGTCGCGGGGCGAAGGTGCTTGATGAGCCGGGCAATCTTGAGGGCGGTCGCCCGCTGAAACGTCATCACGGACATGCCGACGACATCTGGCTGGTGCTCGCGCATCAGCCGCTCGACGGTGGCCACGACTCGAGACTGCGCCAGGATCAGATCGGCGATCGCGACTCGATGATGCGGGTCGAGATTTCCGGCGATCGATGACAGCGCGCCGTTGGGCATGCGCACCACGATCGATGGCATGTGCTCGAACGAATCGGGCATCGAGAGGAGCAGGATATTCATGTCGTCAGCGCTTTGAGTCCGGCCAGACGGGGCTGGTGAGCTCGATCCGCCAGATCGGCCCGCCGTAAAACAGAGGGCCTTCCGATTTCACGAACGCCGGAGCGGGGCCCTCGAGAATCCAGATGTGCGTATCGGGCGGCTGTTTGCCGACCAGTGGCGCCAGGAATCCAGCGAGGCCTCCGATTTCGGCCTTGATGACATAGTGTGTGGCGCGGCGGCTGGAACCTGCAATCGAAAACGACTCGGAACCTGCGTCGGTGATGGCCAGCTTTACCGGACGAGGATCCGGAGTCGCTGCCACGAACGACGCCGAGGCCGCATTCGTTTTAGCGCCGAGGTTCTTCAGCACCGAGATGACCATGCCGTTGGCCACATCGGCCGGCAGCGTCGAGCTTGCTGTTCTCCACCCTGTCTTTATCGCCTTTTTCCTGGTGGCGCACGACGACCTGGCCGGTCTCGGTGTTCATCGTCATGTCGAGCGTCCAGCGGAATGACGGTCCCCGTTGCACCAGGTGATAGCTCAGGAGACGAAGCACGTCGTTCTGGGAGAATACGGTGGTCTCGTCATGTAGCGAACCGTCCGAGAAACGAAAAACCACCTGGCTGGTGACGCGCCCGCCGCGAACGTTCTGAATCAGATCGCCGCTGGCCAGCGTTTTGCCGTCGAGGCTCTTGAGGACGAGGAACCCGTGGGCGAGACCTTCGGGGAAGCGCACGGCGACCGGGTCGCCACGAGGAAGCCGGGCAGGCGAGCAACAGGCACGCCAGCCATCCCGCGCGCGACAAGAATTTCCGCCGCATGTCCCCTCGCTGCATTCTAACGCCCTGTACAATTTCCGAACCAGGAGCCACGAAACAGATGAGCGACGCTGCGAGACAGACGCTGAATGGGAAAGTGCCATCGTGACGGGTGCAAGCCGTGGCATCGGACGCGCGATTGCGCTGAGGCTGGCCTCACAGGGGGCCTCGACGGTTCTGTGCGCGCGCAACCAGGACACGCTGCAGTCCGTTGTTCAGGAGATAACCTCCGCCGGCGGGAAGGGCAGCGCGATTGCGCTCGATCTGCGCGCTCCGGAAGCTCCGGCGCTGCTGGTGGCCTTCGCGCTGGACAGGTTCAAGACCGTCGACATCGTCGTCAACAACGCGGGCGCCACCAAGCGCGGCGACTTTCTGTCGCTCACCGACGACGACTTTCTCGACGGGTTCGCGCTGAAATATTTCGGAGCGGTCCGTCTGGTTCGCGCCGCATGGCCCCACCTGAAGGACTCGAAAGGATCGATCGCTGAACATCGCAGGCATCGGCGGCCGAACACCAGGTGCCGCGTTCACGATCGGTGGATCGGTCAACGCCGCGCTCCTGTCGTTCACGAAGGCGCTTGCCGCGATGGGTGTGGCCGATGGCGTGCAGGTGAACGCGATCAATCCGGGTTCGATCCGAACCGATCGCCTGAAAAAGCGGCTGGCCGAACTCGCGTCACGAGACGGCACCGGGTTGCTGTCGGCCGAGCATCGATTCGTGACGGCAGAGCAGGTGACACGCATCGGGGAACCCGCCGATATCGCCAACCTTGCGGCGTTCATCGTCGGACCGGAAGGCCGCTATCTTCACGGCGCGCTCATCGATATGGACGGCGGGGCGATGAAGTCGATTTGACCTCAACGAGACGACCAGCATGCGCGAGAGGCCGAGGATCCCCTCGACTTGCCGTCTCCGCGTCCCGGCGGCAGAATGACGCTCGATGCGACCCATGCTCCTGGCCGTAACGCTCGTCGCGGGGCCGGTGCTTTCCGTGTGCGCGAACGCGCAGACCTTCTTCTATACCGAGGTCGCGAAAGACGGTCGTCTTTACGTGTTTGCCGTCGCGTCGAGACATGACGCGTTCGTGAAGAGCGGTGGTGTGGACACAGGGCCAGTCATCACGCGCCCCGGTTACGGCACGAACGGCGAAACGGTGGTCTTCGACAGCGCGGATGCCGTCAACCTGTACAACTTCAAGCACGGGCTGCCGAGCGAGTCCTTCCCCGTGCCGGCGGAATCCCCGAGGTCCGGGTTTCCCGCCGGGAAGATCAGCGGTCTCATGTTCGGGGACTACTACTGGTACTACAGGTGGCATCAGGATCAGACGAGCAGCACCAACCCCACGTCCGTCGAGGGACAGCACGGGTTGTGGTTCAGGCGCATCTACTTCACCTACGACCTCGCGTTCAACGAGAGACTCAGCACACGCTTCCGGCTGGAGATGAACAGCAACGGCGATTTCGAGGACAGCGATCTCGTGCCGTACGTCAAGGACGCCTCGCTGCAGTGGACGTATGTTCGAGATCATCACGTGACGCTCGGCATCCAGCCTTCGTTGACGTTCGACTGGCTCGATGAATTCTGGGGCCTCCGCCACATCGAAAAGACGCCGGCGGATTTGTATCGTCTGGATTCGTCGCGTGACTTCGGCGTCGCGGCTGGTGGTCCTGTGGCAGCCGGCGTGACCTACGCGGTGCAGCTCGGCAACGAATCGGGCACCGGGTCCGAAGCGCAGGACGGCAAGATTCTGCGCCTCGAAGGTCGATTCGAACGACCTCGGCGTCGCGCTCGAGGGCTTCTACAGCTTCGGCGACGCGGCCCAATGGTGAAGATCGTCACACCGCACAGACGATCGCGGGCGTGCGCGGCCAGGCCGGGCGCGCGGGCGGCCAATATCTGTGGCAGGCGCGCAGTTCGGGTGGGAACGATGCACCCGATCAGACGATCGGCATCTGGTCCGGTTTCGCCGTGTGGGATGTGCTGCCGAAGAAGGCCGATCTGTTTTTTCGCATCGACGGCGTTCGGGGCCATCGCGGCGGTGTCGAGACAGGACTGCCAGGCGCCGACGAGATCGACTACCTGCTCTTGAGCCCGCAATCGAAGTTCACGATGTGGATATTCGGCGGTGAGGTGTACCTGCATCCGGCGGTGCGTTTCAGCCCCAATCTCGAGCTGGTGAAGTACGCCAACGATCCCGATCCCGTGAATTTCCCTGGACGCGACCGGGACTCGATCGCTCGCCTCACGTTCTTCTGGACGTTCTAGAGGAATCTGCCCGTGATCCCCAATCCCTCGAGACCCGCGAATCAGGCTGGATGGATGCGCTGGCTTCCAGGGGTGCAGACCCTCAAGGGTTACGAATCGTCGTGGCTGCGTCACGACATCGTGGCCGGGCTCGTCATGACGACCATGCTCGTCCCGGTCGGCATCGCGTACGCCGAGGCGTCGGGCGTGCCGGGCATCAACGGGCTCTACGCGACGATCGTCCCGCTCCTCGTGTACGCCATCTTTGGTCCGAGCCGGATTCTGGTGCTGGGTCCGGACTCGGCGCTCGCGGCCGTGATTCTCGCCGTCGTGCTGCCGTTGTCTGCGGGCGATCCGCAGCGCGCCCTGGCTCCGGCCGCCGCGATGGCCATCGTTTCTGGTATCGCGTGCGTCGCGGCGGGTCTGGCGCGTCTGGGCTTCATCACCGAGCTGCTCTCGAAGCCGATTCGCTACGGCTACATGAATGGGATCGCGCTCACGGTGATCCTGAGCCAGATTCCGAAGCTCCTCGGATTTTCCGTCTCGGGTGATGGGCCGTTGCGCCGCGCGCGCGACATCCTCGCGAACATCTCTGCCGGCGAGACGCACCTCGTCGCGCTGGCCGTCGGCGCCCTCACGCTCGTGTTGATCCTGACGCTCAAGCGCTGGCCACGCGTGCCGGGCATGCTGATTGGCGTCGTCGTCGCGACGGCGATCGTCGCGGCGTTCGATCTCGAGGCACACGGGATCTCCGTGCTCGGCCCGCTGCCGCAGGGGCTGCCGGCGCCCGAGCTGCCGCGCATCGGGATGGATCACATCGTGTCCATTCTGACGGGTGGACTTGCGGTGGCACTCGTTTCGTTCGCCGACACGAGCGTGCTCTCCCGGTCGTACGCGGCACGTCTGCGTGCGCCCGTCGCCCCGAACCAGGAGCTGATTGGGCTTGGTGCCGCCAACCTGGCAGCAGGCTTCTTTCAAGGATTCCCGATCAGCAGCAGCTCTTCGCGCACACCGGTTGCCGAGGCGGCCGGCGCCAGAACTCAGTTGACGGGCGTCGTCGGTGCGATGGCGATTGCGCTGCTCCTGGTTCTGGCTCCCGATCTGCTTCGCGATCTCCCGCAGACCGCCCTCGCGGCCGTTGTCATTGCGTCGGCCATCGGCCTCATCGAGGTGTCTGACCTGCGGCGGATTTATCGCATCCAGCAGTGGGAGTTCTGGCTCTCGATGACCTGCTTGGCGGGCGTGGCCGTCTTCGGTACGATTCCCGGCATCGCGTTCGCGATCGTGATTGCCGTCATCGAATTTTTGTGGGACGGGTGGCGTCCGCACTCGGCCGTGCTCGGACGTGTCGGCCACATCAAGGGCTATCACGACATCACGCGGTATCCAGAGGCGAGCCTGATTCCGGGGCTCGTGCTGTTCCGCTGGGATGCGCCGCTCTTCTTCGCCAACGCCGAGCTGTTCCACGAGCGCGTCCTCAACGCCGTGGCCGCCTCGCCGACACCGGTTCGCTGGCTCGTCGTGGCCGCCGAGCCCGTGACGAGCATCGACGTCACGGCCGCCGATGTCATCAGCGATCTCGGGGATGCGCTGCGTGAGGCTGGCGTCGAGCTGCGCTTTGCCGAGATGAAGGATCCGGTGAAGGACAAGCTGAAGCGCTTCGGTCTGTTCACGCGGCTCGGTGAAGAGACGTTCTACGCCACCATCGAGGAGGCGGTGAGCGCGTACCTCTCGGCCCATGCGGTCGAACCGCGGACGGGAGGAGGGCGGGCGTAGCACTTCGAACAATTCACCCACGCGACACACAGTTGGCTCATAATTCCAGCAGCCACTGTTCCATGACTTGTCCTTTTTGCGGGGCCATTGAATCGGATGTAGGGGGTCGATGCGGGACCTGCCAGACGCCCCTTCCGATCGGATTCTCCGACAACGACGTCACACGAGTCAGCCCGACGGCTGACGCCGCCGCCACTCTGGTGTCCGCGGCCGCCGATGCCGATCGTACCGTGGTGACGCCACCGGCGGCCCCGTTCGCGGCTGCGCCCAGGCGAGACACCGGACCGCTTGCCGTCGGCGAGGCGTTTGGCGCCCGCTACCATCCCATCAGAGTGCTGGGTATCGGCGGCATGGGCGCCGTCTATCACGTCTGGGACACCGAGCTGGGGCAGGACGTCGCATTGAAAGTGATTCGCCCGGAAACGTCGGGCGATTCGACTGCCGCGCGCGAAATGGAGCGGCGGTTCAAGCAGGAACTGGTCCTCGCGCGCCAGGTCACCCACAAGAACGTCGTCCGCATTCACGACCTCGGGGAAATCAACGGCGTCAAGTACATCACGATGCCGTATCTCAAGGGGTCGGATCTCGCGTCCGTGCTGAAGAAGGAAGGCAAGCTCCCGGTCCGCACCGCTCTTCGGATCGTCCGTGATGTGGCATCCGGCCTGGTGGCCGCGCATGAAGCCGGCGTCGTGCATCGCGATCTCAAGCCGCCGAACATCATGCTGGTGGGCGATCAGGCGATCATCATGGATTTCGGCATCGCCCGATCGACCGGCGCAGCCAGCGTTGCGCAGCCGACCGAGCAGCCGGCCGTGACGCCGGTTCCGCAGCCGGCCGCGCAGCCACTCATGCCGCAGATGGACGCGTTTACCGCCGCGACCGAGAGCACGATGGCGGGGACGATTCTCGGCACTGTCGAGTACATGGCGCCCGAGCAGGCCAAAGGGCGAAGCCGTCGATCAGCGCGCCGACATCTACGCGCTCGGCCTGATCTTCTCCGACCTGCTTCTCGGACGGCGCCACCTCGAAGGCACCATTGCCGACGAGCTGAAGCGCCGCATCGAGCAGGCACCGCCCAAAGTGCGAACGATCGATGCGTCGATTCCGGAGGCGACCGAACGCATCATCGCCCGCTGCTGCGAGCCCGATCCGGCGGCGCGGTTCCAGACGTCGGCAGAGCTCGTGGCGGAGCTCGATCGCCTCGACGAAGACGGCCGCCCGCTGCCGATTCATCGCGTCGTCGGCATGAAGGTCATGGTGGCAGCCGTCGCGCTGTTCACGGTGCTGATTGCGGGCACATGGTGGTTCGCGCGCGGACCGGCCGTTCCGGTTCAGCACGATCCCGTGGCGGTTCTGATTGCCGACTTCGACAACGGCACCGGCGACCAAGCCTTCGACCGGACGCTGGAGCCGATGATGAAGTTGGCGCTCGAAGGCGCCGGGTTCATCAGCGCGCACAGCCGCAGCGACGTGGCGCGCAACCTCGGGGTGCGTCCGCCGGAGCAGTTCAATGAGGGCGCCGCCCGGCAGATGGCGATTCAGCAGGGCCTGGGCATCGTGCTGTCTGGGGCGATCAAACGTCAGGGCAATCGATACACGCTCGCGGTGAAGGCATCTCAAGCCGTCACCGGCGACGTGATCGCCGAGGAAGAGGAGACCGCCTCCAGTAAAGAGGCCGTGTTTCCGGCGGCCACGGAGCTGGCGAACTCGGTGCGCGAGGCGCTCGGCGACGAGCAGTCCGACTCGACGAAACGGTTCGCGATGGAAGCCCTTTCGGCGACGTCGCTCGACGTCGTGCGCGAGTACGCGGCGGCGATGGACGCGTTGTCGCGCGGTGAGTACGAGGGCGCGCGTCAGCGGTTCTCGAAGACGTTGACGCTCGATCGCGATTTCGGTCTTGGCTACCTGGGCCTGGCGACGACCTCGCTCGCTCTCGGCAGGCAGCAGGACGCCCAGGAGTACGCCAAGCAGGCGGTCAGCCACGTGGACAGCATGACCGAGCGCGAGCGCTACCGCACGCGCGGCATGTACTACCTGATCACCAACGACTATCAGTCGTGCGTAAAGGAATACGGCGATCTGATCACCCGCTATGCCGCGGACACGGCGGCGCGAAACAATCTCGCGCTGTGTGCCACCTACCTGCGCGACCTGCCCAGAGCACTGAACGAGGTGCGCCAGGTCGTCAAGATTCTGCCTAACCGCGCACTGTACAGAACCAACCTCGCTCTGTACAGCAATTACAGCGGCGACTTTCAGGCCGGCGAGCTCGAGGCGCGGGCCATGACCAAGCCAGGCATGTTCGGCCAACTGGCGCTGGCGTTCTCACAAGTGGGGCAGGGGCTGATTCCGCAGGCGACGGAGACTTATCAGGCCATCGGTCAGATTGACGCGCGCGCGCGTTCGTATATGACGTCGGGCCTTGGCGACCTCGCCACGTATGACGGCAGATTTTCCGAGGCCGAAACGATTCTCGCAGAGGGCGCGGCGGCCGATGTTGCCGCAAAGGAGCCCAACCGCGCGGCCGCGAAGTTTGCGGCTCTTGCGTACACGCGCATCCAGCGTGGAAGAAAGGCTCCGGCCGTCTCAGCGGCGAGCGACGCGCTGGCCAGCAGCGACGCGGGCAAGATCCGATTCCTCGTCGCACGCATCTTCGTCGATGCGGGAGAGATCAAACGGGCGCAGGTGCTGGCGGCTGGGCTCGGCTCGGAGCTCCAGACCGAGTCGCAGGCGTACGGAAAGATCATCGAGGGCATGATCGCGCTTCAGGCAAAGGATGCCCGCCTGGCGATCAAGCTGTTCACCGAGGCGAACGCGCTGCTCGATACGTGGCTCGGGCACTTCGATCTGGGACGCGCCTATCTCGAAGCCGGCGCGCCCCTGCAGGCCGATTCAGAGTTCGATCGCTGTCTGAAGCGCCGAGGTGAGGCCCTCGCGCTGTTTCTCGACGAGGAGCCCACCTACGCGTATTTCCCACCCGTCTATTACTACCAGGGCCGCGTGCGCGAAGCACTGAACGCGACCGGCTTTGCGAATTCGTACCGCGCGTATCTCGCCATTCGCGGCAACTCGAAAGAAGACCCGCTTCTTCCCGACGTGCGCAAGCGCGCGGGCCAATCGTAGCGCGTCAAGCGCCTCAAGGTCCTGCAGGAGTGACGGTGAATCGTCACCACCACCTGGAGGGACGTTCGGCTCGTGTCCGACATCTTTCACGACGTAACTGAACGTCATCGGGCCCCGCGTAACCGGCCTCGATGATAGGTGAACGACCCGTCGGCGTTCAGCTTCGCCCTGCCATGCGGCGTCGCGAACCCGCCATTTCCAGCTGAGCACCGTTCCCGGAGCTGGCTCGACTGTGAGCGTTGGACTATCGATATCCGAGTCGTTCACCAAGACACCGCTTACCCGCGGCACCGCAGGCACCGAGAGCAACACACCTGAGAGGCCACAGTAATCACAGGCGGTGAAGCGTCGGATCGTCTCGCCGAATCTGGCGGCGTATTCACGGCAGTCATCTGCACGTCGGTGGCGCTGATGCCGCCGCCAAACACTGCCGCGACGACGTAGGTAAACACGCCATCGGGCAGTTCGGTCGGATCGACGAACGTGTAGTCGCTCTGTCCCGATACTTTGGGGACCGTGTTGACGAGCGTTCCGGCACCGATCGTGATGGACGTGCCCGAGACACGATGCACCTCATAGGCGCTTTCGCTCCCGAGGTTCGTGGAGCTCCAGTCGAGTCGAATGCGATGGCAGTCCGCGGGCGAGAGCCCGGCGCAGTTGTCGCTGAATCCCACGACGATGGCCGTCAGTTCGTTGGGCGGCGCGAACCCGTGAGCCGCGATCAAATCGGTCGTCAGCTCTCCGTCCGCGACTATCGCCCAGGCCGGAATCGCCCAACCCGATATCGCCGCTTCCCATGTCGGGCAAACCCATATCGGGCAGACCCATGTCGGGCAGACCCATGTCAGGCAGGCCGAAATTGTTACGACCGAGATCGCCCTGGTTCAAATCGCCTCGGCCAAGGTCCCCCAGCAACAGATCGCCGCTTCCCATGTCGGGAAGACCCAGGTCGGCGAAGCCCAAATCAGGCGACCGACATCCACCGAGAGGGGGCCGATGAAGGCCCCGTAATTTTCAGTATCGGGGTCGTAGACCCAGAACCACGCGCCCACGTTCCGGCGGCTTCCGACCTGGTTCAGCCGCATATTCTTCCAGTCGTTGAAGCCGGGATTGAGCGACTCGATGCTGCCGTTGAAATTCAGGTCCTGCCCATCGTCCGCCAGCTGCGTTGCCGATGACTTCGTCCAGTCGATCTGGCCGAACGTCTCTTCAACGGAGTCGCTGTCGACACGAATCAATTGAGCTTCGCCATTGGTCTCAATGGCGTGCCATCGCAATGTTTCGTTGCGGTTGCGTGCCGACGACACCCGGTCCAGGCGGTGCATACCAGCCGGTGCGATACGCAGGGAAACTTCCTGCGTTGTCGAGATCGGCACCCAGACCGTCCGGTTCAGTCAAGTTTCCTTCGGGAAGGCCACCAAACCGCTGTCCCGAGAAGTCCAGGAACGACCCACCGGTGTTCTTGCGCAGCCCGCGAAGCTGGAAGAGGTAGTTCATCACGCTCAGATAATTCGGCTTGCAGTTCGGCTCTGTCGGGGCGCCACCGTGACGCAACTGAAACGTATGACCCAGCTCGTGTGCAAGCGTGGCCGCCTGCATGTAGTCGGTGCCGACAGGGTTCCCCGCACCATCGTCGAAGCCGCCAAGCGCGACCATGGCGTCGCCGCCAGGAAAATCCGCGACACCTGTATTGGTCACCGGCACGTGGAACTCGTCCTCGTTGGTCTGGCAGGCGGCATCAGGAAAGCCGTAATCGGCTCTCGAACGATCGTCTACGAGACATTTTGTCTTCGGCAGACCGATCGCGTGCACGAACAGCACGTAGCGGAACATGTCCTTCCGGTTGCGGTCGAACACCCTTTCGCACGTGGTCAGCGGGCTGTCATCGCCCTCCGCTGCATCACAGGCCTCGTCTGTGATCCCCAGCGGTTTGTCTCGCAGGAAACGGAATCCGCTCTTCCAGCCCACGGTGCCGGGGTACTGCGAGAACTGGCATATCCAGGGCGGAGCGTTCGCGGCCCGCGTGCATTGCGTGTCGGCTTCGTTGAACGCTTCGCCACCACGAGCTTCCGTCGCAGGAACGAGATACTGATCAATGGCAGCAGAGTCCGGGTCGTTGAGGTAGTTGGAGCCGAGGTCGATATGGAGATCGATTCCTGTCGAACCATCGGGATTGATGACGGGTGCCTCGAAAAACATCTTTCCGATTTTCTCGATCGCCGCCTGCGTGGGCGCATGCGTATGTGCCGGCTTCGCCACGCCACCATAAGTGGTCGTCACCGCTGTCGCCATGTACCCGATTTCGACGAAGATGTCTTTGCGATCGTAGTGCGCACCCATCGCCGCCAGATTGGGGAGCGCATTGCCCTCTGGATCGTAAAGAGTGCTGAGAGACGATTCCCATTTATCGAGCAACCCGTCGTCGTCAAGATCCTTGACCTGCGTGCGGTAAACGATGGCACTCCACACGAGGCAGTCGTGTGAGCCATTACCTGGCGGGTTGACCGTGGTCGTGAACGAATCGCCGGTGATGGCGCTCGTGGTAAACGTGAGGTTGTCCCAGGCTTGTCCCTGCAGACCTCGGAACGGGTTCACCTCGTTCACTCCTGGCGCGACGAGCACTTCGCTTTTGTTGGCCTGCGCGCCGCCGACGATGTGGGTGATCTTGCCCTTCACGTTTGCGGGGTCGTAGAACCCTTTGATTGTTTGCGACATGCCGCGCGTGGCGTTGTTGAGCGTGTAGCTGCCGTCGTAAATGACAATCGCGTTCAGGTTCGATGCGGACGGATCCCGATCCCGATAGATCACGATCAGGCTCGCGCCGACCGCTTTGGGGGTTTTGTTCGCGTTTCCCGTGTCGGGGAGCTGGATGGTATGAGCCTTGTTGACCTGATGGCGGCCATCAGGCCCGACCGGGAGGAAACGCTTCACGTCTGCGCGGTAGGTATAGGTTTTTTTCACGCCTCCCGCCGCTCCCGCGCCGCCGCCTTCGCTCCAGCAGGGTGACGTCCCGAGGGTATCCGCAACGAGCGCGATCGAGCCGCCGCGCGTCGGGATAGCAGGAGGACCGGGCAGGCTGAGGAGCTGCTTGTTGAAGGTCGCACCCTTGGCGCCCGATTCGGGGCCATCCGATGTGACCACCTGCCAGTACAAGAAGGCAGACAAGATCTCGGCGTCCGTCGGCACGCCGCTCACGGTGATCGATCCGGTCGCGATCCCCTTGACGCCGCGCCCCCACAGGCCAACGCCGGCGACGACGTAGTCGCCCGTGACGAAGTAGTTCTTGAAAAACTTCAGGGGTTGGCTGGCGGCGAACCCGCGGTCCGTTTGTGCGGCAATCAGCAGCAGAAACGCGAGCGCCGCGGCAAAACTTCTCACAGGCCTGAATCGGACAGCGCGGCGAAGGGGGATAAGCGCCAAGGGTTTCCTCGTTTTGTTTGGGTCGGCAGGGCCAAAGAGTTCCTTAGCGAACCATGGTGTTCGCCAGCGCTGGTCCTGCATGTGCAGTTATGAGAAATGGTATCCCATCGATACAACGAAACGGCAACAGATTGGTCAATCGACAGATATGTGGGATTTTCTTTGATTATACGACTTTTTTGTCGATTTTCCGGAGGTTCCGCTAGTTGCCCTGCGGGCCGTAGCTCGCGAGTGCCTGCGCTTCGTCGTCGTAGACGCCGAGGATGGTCGTCAGTCGAGTGACGACCATCAGCTCGCGAAGCCGGCTGGTGGGGGCGAACAGCTTGATGGAGCCGCCGAGATTCTTCGCCGTGGAATTGGCCTGGACGAGCTCTCCCAATCCGGCGCTATCCACGTACGAGACGTCGGCCAGATCGATGAGGACTCGCTTATGGCCCTGCTGCACCAGCCCGCGCACCTTGTCGTGCAGCATCGTGTTGCGATTCTTCTTCAACGTGATCTCGCCGCTCACTTTGACGATGACCACGTCGCCCGTCGAACGTTCCTCGAGTTGCATGCGCGCGGATTCTAGGTGATCCGGGGCGAAGACGCCAGCATCTGCGGTCGATTGAGATATCGACATTAATGTTGGTAATCGAGGTGTGCACAACATCTTCGTCTGCCTGTTGCTTTTCGGCCGCGCGCTTCGCCGCGCGTCGATCTCCACGGGCAGGAGCGAGGATGCCGTATGCGCGTGCATTCCTGGCGGGCGGAATATTTCTTGCTGGACCGGGCTCGCAATGCCCTCACAAGTTCAGCCCGATCCGGCGGTAGACAAGCCGCACCGCCTCCAGGAGCTCGTCGAAGACCTTTACGACGAATACAGGTCGCTGGACGAGGGCGAGGTGGCGACCTACATTCCGGAGTTGGGAAACGCCAACCCCGCGCATTTCGGCGTCAGCATCGTGACCGCGGACGGACGCGTCTTCCAGGCGGGCGACTACGACCAGCCGTTCACGATTCAGTCGATCTCCAAGCCGTTTACCTTCGGGATGGCGCTCGAGGCATGCGGGCCCGAGAAGGTCTGGCAGCACGTCGATGTCGAGCCGAGCGGCGATGCGTTCAACTCGATCGAGCTCCAGAACGGGACCAATCGTCCGCACAATCCGATGGTGAACTCGGGCGCCATCACCGTGACCGCGCTGCTGCACGAGCGGTTCGGGTCGCGGACCTTCGACGAGATTCTGGCGCGGTTCAGCGCCGCCGCCGGGCGGCCGCTTTCCATCGATCAGGCGGTGTACGAATCGGAGCTCCGGACCGGTCACCGCAACCGCGCGATTGCGCATCTCCTCCTGAATTTCGGCCTCGTTCCCGCCGATGCCGAAGCCGCGCTCGATGTGTACTTCAAGCAATGCTCGATCCTGGTAACCTCGCGCGATCTGGCGGTCATGGGCGCCTCGCTCGCGAACATGGGCCGCAACCCGCTGACCGACGAGGGCGTCTTCGACATTCACGGCGTCAAGCACATGCTGTCGATCATGTTGACCTGCGGCATGTACGACTACTCGGGCCAGTGGGCCTACCGCGTGGGGGTGCCCGCGAAGAGCGGTGTCGCCGGCGGCGTGATGGCCGTCGTCAATCGCCAGCTCGGCGTCGCCGTGTACTCGCCAAGACTCGACACACACGGCAACAGCCGGCGGGGCACCGAGGTCTGTGCCGAGATGGCGTCCCGCCTCGGCCTTCATGTGTTCGATTGCCTGAATCTCGGTTCGAGTTTCCTCGGGAGCCTGCTAAGCTAGTCCCCTCCGTGGAGAACGAATTCGAACAGACCATGTTGGCTGGCCGAAGGCCAGACCTCGCGTCCGACGCGATTGGCCACTACCTGGTCGTGCTTCAGGGCGCCGAGCCCGGAAAACTCATCGAGATCACCGCGGAGCCCGTCACCATCGGCCGGGATGCGCAGCAGACGCTGGTATTCCAGGACGCCGAGCTCTCCCGGCGCCACGCGCGCGTGTCGTCTCTCTGCCGGCGAGGCGGTGATCGAGGACCTGCGATCGACCAACGGGACATTCGTGGAAGGCGAGCGCATCGGCACGCCTGTCACCTTGGGGCAGGGCCATGTGATTCGGATCGGCAGCCAGGTGTTTCGTTACGAGCGGCGCAGCCGGCGCGATGCCGAACGCGCGGAGGAGCTCGATCGCGATCTCCTGAGAGCCAGCAACTACGTGCTGTCGCTGCTGCCGGCGCGGCTCGAAACGGGACCCGTGCTGGCCGAATGGCGATTCGTGCCGTCCACGCAACTCGGGGGTGATGCCTTCGGCTATTACTGGCTCAACCCCGAAACGTTCGTGTTCTACCTCGTCGACGTGTCGGGGCACGGCGCCGGGTCGGCCATGCATTCGGTCAGCGTGCTGAACGTCCTGCGGCAGCGCGCGTTGCCCGACGTGGACTTCAACGATCCCGCCCGCGTGCTTGCGAGCCTGAACGCACGCTTCCAGATGGACGACCATCACGGCCTGTTTCTGACGATGTGGTATGGCGTCTATCACACCGGCGACCGCACGCTGGTGTGCGGATCGGCGGGGCACCATCCCGCGTATCTCGTCCCGGCCGATCGCGCGGCTGCGCAGCCGCTCGGGGAATCGGCGCTGATGATTGGCGTGATGCGCGACACCACGTTCCCGGTGCGGCAGACCACCATTCCACACGGCAGCACGCTGTACCTCTTCAGCGACGGTGTCTTCGACATTGAAACTGGCGACGACCAGCGATGGACGCGCGAGGATTTTCTGCCGCTCCTCCAGGCGCCGATCGCACCCAACAGGGAAGCCGATCGGATCTACGAAGCGGTCAAGCAGGCGGCCCGGCCAGGTCCTCTGGACGACGACTTCTCGCTCCTCGTCGTCACGTTTCCGTAGCAACCGAACACACGCCTGGACGCAAACTCAGGCAGGGCTGAAGCCCTGCGCCACCGCAGAACAGGCCAAGAAGCGACGTCGTGCTCGTCGAGTCGTCGTGTTACGCATCCACCGGAAGAACACGATTCGTTCCCGGCGCCTCGCGTCCCGGCGTCGCGCTCGTCGGGCCGTCGCGTTACGCATCCACCGGAAACAACTCACAGAGCCGGCCCAGTGTCCCGCGTCCGTGCTTCGATGCGAGCCGCAACAAGCGCAGGAACACCTGCGCGGTGATGAACGCGTCGCCGGCGGCGGTGTGGCGATCGTGCGGGATGATGTCGAACATCGCGCACAGCGCGTCGAGCGTGAACCGGCGAATCGGCGGGCGACCCGCGAACGCACCATCCCGCTCGAGGTGCAGCGTCAGGTCCATCGTGTCGAGGTTGCGATTGGCCAGCGACATGTTCCAGTGACGCCCGTAGCCGGTGTCGAACGTCGCGACGTCGTGGCCGATGTGGTGTCCTACGATGACCCCATCGCGTAGATAGTCGAGGAACCCGGCGAGCGCCTCGGCCTCTCCGAGTCCCCCGCGGCTCTCGTCTCGCGTGACACCGTGGACCGTCACCGCCTCGGTGTTGCGCTCGAGCTCGAGCAGCGCCGAGTACGCATCATCCAGCAGGATCTCCCCGTTCTGGACGGCCACCGCGCCAATCGTCACGATGCGGTCGGTCTGCGGATTGAGTCCGGTCGTTTCCGTATCGAGCACGACGAAACGAACCGCCTCGATCGGCGTGTCGTCGGTCCACGTCGGCTCGAACGACTGTCGGTACCGCGCGAGGAAGGGCGGCAGCGTCACAGGGTTTTGATCCATCCCGGGTCTGCCGCGAACTGCACGAGGCGAAGAATCGATCGGAAGCTGCCCTTGAGCAGGTGACGATCCTGACGGCTGAGAAGCGTGGGCGGCAGTTCGGATCCGTCGGTCCCTTCATCGATGCCCACGCGACCCTGCTGCCATAACACCAGGCGCAGCGTCTCGGCCGCATCTCTGAAAATCGATTCATGGTCGGCAAATCGCGTTCGCGCGGCGGCGAAGCGGTCGAGCGTCGAGACACCCAGCCCCGCGCCGCAGGCCATGCCGAACACGCGTCCGACATCGACGAGCGGCGAGAGGACGCTTTCGTCGAGCCGGAACACGTTCACGAACTCGCCGGTGTCCTCCACGACGGCGCCCTGGAAAAAGGTGAGTGGCGGAAGGTTCGCGAGGCAGTCGTTGGAGAGCACGTGCAGAAAGCCCTGGTCGACGGTCCCGGCAACGGTCGTTTGCAGGGTCTGCCAAAGCGACGGGGGACCATCGACAGCACGCAGGTCGAAGAGAGGCCGGGCCTTGTACATCGCCTGAAGGATGGGCTCGTGGACCCAGCCGGCGTAGCGCGACCGCCACTCAGAAACGCCGGCGACATGGAACGGTGCATCGAATGCGATCTCCGGCGACGGCAGGTAGCCGCAGTCGGCGAGCGCGCCAAGAACGGCGGTGTAGGCGGCCATCGCGCGGTCTTGCGACTGACCGTCCTCGAGGATGACCACCGGACGAGGCGACGCCAGCGTCAGCGCTTCGGCTCTGCCCGCGGCACCGCTGAAGCACCAGCACGCTCCGGGCACGCGCTCGGGGACCAGCGCGATGACTCGCTTGACGATGCCCACATCGGTCCTGTGAGCGAACCGGACGAGCCAGTCCACCGAAGCCGTGCCGGTGAGGTGGTGCCGGATGAACGCGCGTGCGCGCTGATTGACCGCGCGAAGCTCGTCAACCGTCCTCGCGCGATCGACGTCGCGCAGAATCGACACCGGTTGATCGCCGAAGACCGGCGCCACATCGCGCGCCGTCACGATGGCATGCACGCGTCCGCCGGCGCCACCATCAGCAGTGAGGGCCAGAGCGCCGATTTTCGACGCCGCCATCGCGAGCACGCCGTCGGTGACGGTGCCGTCAGGGCGAACGGTCGTCGGCGGTGCCGTCATCACACGCGAGATCGGCTGATCGAGATCGCCGTCGCCGCTGGCGATCCATGCGAGCAGGTCATGTGATGTGACGATCGCCTGAGCGCGCAACGCGTCGTCCACGACGGCAACGGCATCGGCGCCCCCGGCAAGCTGACGTGCGGTCTCTCGAACACTCTGCTGTCCAGAACATGTCAGGAGGGTTTTCCGCTTCACGACGTCGTGAAGGAACAGCTCATGAGGTTCCTGCCGCGCGCCTGCGGGGTTGTAGCCGGACGTGACGCCTCCGTTGGCGGCGACGTGCTGCATCGCGTGTGGATACTTCTCGAGCAGGCCGGCGAAGTCCTCGGCGGGGAAGGTGTAGAGCACGACGTCGCTCGACGCCCTGGCCGTGTGCGCGCAGTTCCTGGCGCCGTTGAACCGCTCGGCACCCAGCATATCGCCGCCGCCGAGGATGTCGCAGAGGACGCTGCGGCCGTTCGCCTCGTCCCACAGCGACACCGTGCCCTGCTGAATCACGAACACGTGAGCACGATGCGGTTCTCCCTGCCACAGCACGAAATCCTCGGCTTCGTAAAAGCGCACCCGGCCGCGGTCGGCCAGCGAGACGAGATCCGTTTCGTCGATGGCGTGAAACGGCGGGTGCTTCTTGAGAAAATCGGCGACGCGGTAGCTGATCGCGTTGGTTTCCACGCGGCGATCTTATGCGAAGGCGAGGGGGTCGGCGGCGAATCAAACCAAGGTAGACTTTTCGCCATGAGAACCAGGGATACATACGGCGCGGCGTTGGTCGCGCTGATGCTTCTTGCCGCGCAGCTTCCCGCGCAGGTCACCGATCAGGAACTGCTCAAACCGGACCCGAGCGACTGGGTGGGGTATTCGGGCACCTACAACTCGCACCGGCATTCGCTGCTCAAGCAGATCACGGCCGACAACGTGAGAAACCTGCAGGCCAGATGGGTGTTTCAGCTCGTGGGGCAGCAGCACGTCCAGGCCGTGCCGATCGTCGCCGACGGGGTGATGTATGTCGCCCAGTACAATCGCGTCGACGCGATCGATGCCCGCACCGGCAGCCTGATCTGGCAGTACCAACGAGATCCGGTCAGTACCGCCGCGCAGCGCGGTACCGCCATCCACGGCCACAAGGTGTTCGTGACGACCACCGATTCGAAACTCGTGGCGCTCGACGCGCGCACCGGCAATGTGGTGTGGGAGGTGGCGGCCGCCGGAGAGCGGTATCGGTTTGCCGGCCAGGCGCCCCTTATCGCGAAAGGCAAGATTATCGTCGGGGGGAATCAGCCGTTCGGGTTTCTCCAGGCGTACGACGTGGAGACCGGCAAACATCTGTGGACCTGGAATGCGGTGCCGACGTCGTCCACCGATCCGGGCGCCGAGACGTGGGCCGGCGATTCGTGGAAGCTCGGCGGCGGCCCGATCTGGGTGAGCGGGAGTTTCGATCCGGAATTGAACACGATTTTCTATGGGACCGGTCAGCCCGGTTCGCAGTGGGCGGGTGACGTACGTGAAGGCGACAACCTCTTCACCGAGTGCGTCGTCGCGCTCGACGTCGATAGCGGAAAGATGAAGTGGTACTTCCAGTTCACTCCGCACGACGTGCGCGACTGGGACGCGCTCGAAATGCCGGTCCTCCTTGACGCGCCATTCAGAGGACAGCCGCGCAAGCTGCTGGTGCAGGCCAACCGCAACGGCTACTACTACGTGCTCGACAGGACCAACGGACGATTTCTCCACGGCACACCGTTCGTGAGCCAGCTCAGCTGGTCGAGCGGCCTGAGCCCGGAAGGACGTCCGATTCTGATTCCCGGCACCGACCCGTCGGTGCAGGGCGCGAAGACGTGTCCGTCGACCATGGGGGCCACCAACTGGCCGTCGCCCGCGTACAGTCCCGATACTGGCTACTTCTATGTCATCGCGCAGGAAGGCTGCAGCATCAACTTCCGCGTCAGCGATCGCCCTGGCGCCGGCGGTGGCTACATTCGAAGTCCAAACGAAGGCGAAGAGTGGCGATTCTACCTTCGCGCACTCGACGCGACGACCGGAAAGAAAGTCTGGGAGTACCGCCACATCGGGTCCCTCCGTTATGGCCCGGGCATTCTGTCGACGGCAGGCGGTCTCGTGTTTGCCGGCGAGCACAGAGGACTGTTCACCGCCGTCGATGCGCGGACGGGCAAACCTCTGTGGCACTTCAACACGGGCGCGTTAATCACGTCGGCGCCGGTTTCCTACGGTGTCAACGGCCAGCAGTTTGTCGCGATCGTGTCTGGCGCAACCGTCATGGCGTTTGCACTGCCTGATTCGAGCGCGCGATAGGAGACTGCAGATGGCGACGAGAATTCTTCTTCTGGTTGGCGTCGTGACGATCGGTGCGGGCCTGTCGCTTGCCGCGCAGCGTGGCGGCGGCGCGCCGGCGGGGCCCAAGAATCCGTTCCAGGGGCAGCCCGACGCGATTCAACAAGGACGGGAAATCTTCAACGCGCGCTGCACCGTATGTCACGGATTCGATGGCAGCGCGGGAGAAATGGGGCCCGCGCTCGGACTCGAAGGCCGACGGTTCGCGCTGCAAAGCCCGTCGGACATCTTCGGAGCGATCAAGAACGGGATTCCAGCGACGGGCATGCCGCCGACGCCGAATCTCTCCGACGACGACGTGTGGAGAGTGACCGCCTATATCCAGGCGCTACGGGGCACGGCGATCGATGCTCCGGCGGCGGGCGATGTCGCGCTGGGCGAGCAGATCTTCTGGGGCAAGGCCGAGTGCGGCACGTGTCACATGATTCGTGGCAAGGGCGGCATCATCGGGCCGGAGCTCAGCAGCATCGCCGATATGCGGAAGACCGCGTCGATTGTCGACGCGCTCACCAATCCGGGCTATCGCGTGCAGGGAGACGGCGGCGCCATTCCGCGGAAGCTCGAGCCCCCCACGAACTACCAGGCCGTGCGCGTGACGCTGCCCGATGGCAAGGTGATTCGCGGCGTGCTGAAGAACGAGGACAGCGTGTCGCTGCAGGTGCTCGGTGTCGACGACAGCCGGCTGCACCTGCTCGACAGGGCGAGGCTGAAAGACGTCGTCTACGAGAAGACGAGCCTGATGCCGCGCGACTACAAGAGCCGTCTCAGCGCGCAGGAGTTTCAGGATCTCGTTGCGTTTCTCACGCGGCTGAGTCGCAGAGAGCAGCGGGCGGCGGGGAAGTAGGCGGGAATATTAAAGCTCAAATATTTGAATCACTCCAGAATCTGATCTAGACTATCGCCGTGACGAGGGACCCGGCAGAGCTGCTTCGTGAACGCGGTATTCAGGTGACCGCCCAGCGATTGGGAGTGTTGCGCGCGGTCGCGGGGCAGCCCCATATCTCGGCCGACGAGGTGGCCGAGATCGTCAGGGCCGAGATCGGCGCCATCTCGCTTCAATCTGTGTACGACGCTCTCGCAGTCCTGGTCGCCGAAGGCCTTCTCCGGCGCATTCAGCCCGCCGGCTCACCGGCTCGCTTCGAAGATCGCGTTGGCGACAACCACCATCATTTGATCTGTCGAGTGTGCGGCCGCGTGGTCGATGTCGACTGTGCGGTCGGTTCCGCCCCCTGTCTCTCGGCGGCCGACGATAAGGGCTACGAAATAGAAGAGGCCGACGTCGCTTACTGGGGGCGATGTCCAGATTGCCTGGCGAAGTCCAGGCGACCCGCCTCTCGCCAAGGCTACGGCGGGCAAGCCTGCCTCCGCCAAGGCTGCGGCGGGCAAGCATAAACAGAAAACTACACGACGAACACGAAGAAAGCAGAGGTAAACGTCAATATGGCAAACGAAGAAAAGTGCCCTTTTTCGGCCAAAACGCACCACGGCAGAGCAAACCGAGACTGGTGGCCGAATCAATTGAACCTGAGCGCGCTCCACACGAATCACCCCGCGGGCGATCCGATGGGCGACGCGTTCAACTACGCCGACGAGTTCAAGACGCTCGATCTCAAGGCCGTGAAGAAGGATATCGAGGCGGTGATGACGAAGTCGCAGGACTGGTGGCCGGCGGACTTCGGTCATTACGGTCCGCTGTTCATCCGCATGGCGTGGCACAGTGCGGGCACCTACCGCATCCACGACGGCCGCGGCGGCGCGGGGTCGGGCATGCTGCGCTTTGCACCCCTCGGCAGCTGGCCGGACAACGCGAACCTCGACAAGGCGCGCCGGCTGCTCTGGCCGATCAAGCAGAAGTACGGCCGGAAGGTCTCGTGGGCCGACCTGATGGTCTTGACGGGCAACGTCGCCCTCGAGTCGATGGGGTTCAAAACCTTCGGCTTCGCGGGCGGGCGCGAAGATCGCTGGGAGCCCGAGCACGTCAACTGGGGGTCCGAGGCCACGTGGCTCGGCGACGAGCGCTACAGCGGCGACCGGCAACTGGCGAATCCGTTGGGCGCCGTGCAGATGGGCCTCATCTACGTCAATCCTGAAGGACCGAACGGCAAACCGGATCCGGTCGCGGCCGCGAGGGACATCCGCGAGACCTTCCGCCGCATGGCGATGAACGACGAGGAGACCGTCGCGCTGATTGCCGGTGGCCACACGTTCGGCAAGACGCATGGTGCGGGCCCGGCGACCCACGTCGGCCGCGAGCCTGAGGGGGGCAACCTCGAGGAGCAGGGTTTCGGCTGGAAGAGCAGCTACGAAACCGGCCGGGGAACGCACACCATCACGAGCGGTCTCGAGGTCACCTGGACCACGACGCCGACGAAGTGGAGTAACGACTTCTTCAAGCACCTCTTCGACTACGAGTGGGAGCTGACCAAGAGTCCGGCTGGTGCGAACCAGTGGAAGCCGAAGGGCGATGCCGGGAAAGGCACGGTCCCCGACGCCCACAACCCGTCGAACAAGATCGCTCCGTCGATGCTGACGACGGACCTCGCGCTCCGGTTCGATCCGGCCTACGAGAAGATCTCGCGGCGCTTCCATAAGAACCCCCAGGAGTTCGCGGACGCCTTCGCGAAGGCATGGTTCAAGCTGACGCACCGCGACATGGGTCCCATCGCGCGCTACCTTGGCCCGGAGGTTCCGAAAGAGCCGCAGTTGTGGCAGGACCCGGTGCCCGCGGTCAATCACGAACTGATCGACGCGAAGGACATCGCCGCCCTGAAGAGCAAGATCCTCGCATCGGGACTGTCCATCTCCCAGCTGGTCTCGACCGCCTGGGCGTCGGCCTCGTCTTTCCGTGGCACCGACAAGCGCGGCGGCGCCAACGGGGCGCGCATCCGCCTCGCGCCGCAGAAGGATTGGGAGGTCAACAATCCGCCCGAGCTCGCGAAGGTGCTGAAGGCGCTGGAGAAGATCCAGAAGGAATTCAACGACGCGCAGGCCGGCGGGAAGAAGAAGGTGTCGCTTGCTGATCTGATCGTGCTGGGCGGGTGTGCGGCCGTCGAGAAGGCCGCGAAGGACGGCGGCCACAACGTGCAGGTGCCCTTCACGCCGGGACGCACCGACGCGTCGCAGGAGCAGACCGACGTGGAATCGTTCGCGGTGCTCGAGCCGGACGCCGACGGATTCCGCAACCACGCGGGAAAGGGACACGATGTACCCGCCGAGCATCTGCTGATCGAACGGGCGTTCAGGTTGACGCTGAGCGCGCCGGAAATGACCGTGCTCGTCGGCGGCCTGCGTGTGCTGCGCGTGAACTCCGGGCAAAACGGCCTCGGGGTGTTCACCAGAAAGCCTGGCGTTTTGACGAACGACTTCTTCGTGAACCTCCTCGACATGGACATGGCGTGGCTGCCGACGTCGGACGCCGCGGAAGGCTTCGAGGGCCGTGGCCGCACGAAGAGCGACGTCAAGTGGACCGGCAGCCGGGTCGATCTCGTTTTCGGGTCGAACTCAGAGCTCCGCGCGCTTGCCGAGGTCTACGGATGCGACGATGCGAAGGAGAAGTTCGTGCGCGACTTCGTCGCCGCGTGGGACAAGGTGATGAATCTGGATCGCTTCGACGTGAAAGCGTCTGCGTGATTTGCGTCTGATCCGAAATACGTAGGGTCCGGCTTCAGCCGGACCCTGTTTTCTTACAGAAGACCAGAAGATCAGAAGAAAACTTGATCTTTTGACCTTCTGATCTTCTGTTGTCAGAGACGACTTGCGAAGTCAGGCAGCGTCTCGCGAAGGATCCCGAGAATCGCTGCGCGCTCGCTCTCGCTCACCGTTGCGAAGTCGGCACCGCGCTCACGTCCCGTCAAGACAGCCTCGAGGCGCTCATAGATGTAGTCGCGCACCTCACGTGGCAGACCTGCAAATTGTTCGGAATAGATGAGCGGGCTGAACCGGTAGCGATACAACCGCTGGTTCAAATCCAGCTCGTACAGAGAACGACGCTGCCTGTCGTGCGGTCCCCGCGCTGAATACGCTTCGGCGAATCCCGATACGCCTGCGACCGGCGAGGTCAGCGCATGCTCGTCGAGCATGAGGAGGGAGCTCACGAGGACGTCCGCCGGACGCTCGATGCGTCTGCGGATCGACTCGGTGAACTGGCCGGCCGGTTCCCCAAGCCGGACGAGGCTGGCGTGATCGGCCAGCGCGAGCCGCGTTTCCCATCCAACCCGAGTAATGAGGTTCGTGATCCGCACCTGGTGTTCGAGCACCATCAGCGCGACGAGATCGCTGTGGGGAGTCAGGTGCGCCGCCGGGTCGAGAAAGCGATTCAGGCCGGTCACGTTGGCGCCTGCGTCCGGGTCGATCGTGCCCGCCTCGTCGGCGGCCATCTGGTTGCCCATGTGACGGGCGTCCCCGTGCGTCCCGGTGACGTACCATCCGCCCCAGCGCTGTTCGAGCGGGCTGCGATGATCGGTGAAAAACGACGAGGCGCGCGAGACCGGCATGCCGGTGCGATCGGGGACGACAGAGCGCACGACCAGCCCTGGCACGCCGAGCGTGCGAGGGCTCGCATGGCACTGCAGGCACTCCTCGACGTGGCGCGTAATCGTGGGACGCTGCTGGTTGTTCTGATCGAGCGTGAAGAACACGACGCCGGCGTCGGGATCGGTCGCCACCAGTTCCAGGAGATCGCCGGAGCGCACGTATCCGACGGCCGCCGAGTCGTTGAAGTAGATCGCCCGCGGGGCGTTCGGGTAGATGCGCGCGGCCTGGAAGCTCGTCTTCGAGAACACCAGCATCTGCGACGACTGGGGAATGTCGAGCGCCTCGAGGACGGCCGGCAGATAGCCCGACGTGCGATCGTACGCCAGGCGAAGCTGACCGGTGTCCAGTCGCTCCTGCAGGCGTGCCACGGCGTTCCGCCTGCCGGCTTCGCCATACCGGATCGCCGGATCGTGGACAGGCACGATGTAGGAGCTTTCGAGGCTCAGTAACTGGGCGAGGGTCGCGGTTCCCGCGAGGACGGTGACGACCGCCCCCAACAATCGTGCGGCGAATGGTCGAGCGATGTTCACGCGCAAGTGCCAATTCTAACGGAATCTCCGCAGGTGAGGGGCCGGGCAAATCAGTATTCCCGTATGGCGTATGGTAGTATTGTCATATGCCCAAGCTCACCTTTTCCCTCGACGAGGCCGCCGTGCGGATGCTGATTGAAACGGCCGAGCGCACCCGCAAGCCCAAGAGCCTCATCGTCCGTGAGGCCATTGCGCAATACGCCGCGCGCGAGGATGCCCTGGCGGCCGACGAACGTCAGCGTCTGCTCGGCGTGCTCAAGCGCATCAAGCAGGGTCCGCCGACCCGGCCGGCGGCGGAGGTCGACCGCGAGCTGCAGGAGATCAGGCACTCGCGCCGCGCAGGGTGGAGCCGCCCCGTGCGATGACCATTCACCTCGACACCTCGGTGCTGGTGGACGCGTTGACCGGACCGCGCCGGAGTTTTCGTGCACTCGAGCGCACGGTCGCCGCCGGTCATGTCATCGGCGTCTCGGCGCTCGTGCTCTACGAATGGCTGCGCGGGCCGCGGACCACGGAGGAAGTTGACGCCCAGGAATCGCTGTGGCCCGCCGCCGACGCGCGTGAGTTCGGTCCCGCGGAAGCGGAGCGAGCATCTGAAATGTACCGCCGGCTGAAGCGGGCGCGCGGGCGCGACATGGATATCGCGATTGCCGCCTGCGCGGTGCAGCAGCGCGCTCGCTTGTGGACGCTCAATCCCGACGACTTTCGCGATCTGCCCGCGGTGGAGTTGTACGAACCTCCCCGATAAGCTGTGCGCCGGCCGTGTCTGAGGTCTTCCGATTATCTTTCTCCTGATCTTCTGATCTTCTGTGTACGGGTCACGGTCCGGCTGAAGCCGGACACTACGTACTGGATCCGATTCTTCTATACTCACCGACAATGGACGATCGAGACTTTCTTCGCGAAGCCTACGAGCAGGCGCTGAAGTCGTACCATGAGGGCGGGCTCCCGATCGGCGCGGTCATGGTCGAAAACGGCGAAGTCGTCGGCCGCGGCCACAACCGCCGGGTGCAAAGCGGCGATCCGATTGCGCACGGCGAGATGGATTGCTTTCGACAGGCGGGCCGCCGGCAACGGTACGACACCGTCACGCTTTACACCACGCTGAGCCCGTGCATGATGTGCGCGGGCACGGTGCTGCAGTTCGGCGTGAAGCGCGTCGTGGTTGGCGAGGACCGCAACTTTCCCGGCAACATCGACCTGCTCCGCGCGCACGGCGTCACCGTGGTGCTCGTGGACGATGCCGATTGCATCGAGCTGATGGCGCGCTTCATCAGGGAGCATCCGGAGGTCTGGGACGAGGACATCGCCGGGCGCACGAGCGTGTGAGACCACGAAGGACCACGAAGACACGAAGACATGACCACGACGACGCGACGACACGACGATAATGGAGCGACGATGGAGGATGAATCGATGCGAAAAAATCTAATGCTCCTGGTGCTGGCGCTCGGTACGGCCGTCGTAGCGACGCTGGCCGCGCAAACCCAATCGATGAGCTTCTTCGTGACGAGCGCCGGGTCGGGAAGTGGCGGCAACCTCGGAGGCATCGAGGGGGGCGACAAGCTTTGCCAGACGCTTGCGGCGAAGGCTGGCGCGGGAGCACGCACGTGGCGCGCGTATCTCAGCACCAGCAATCCCGACGTTCACGCGCGGGATCGGATCGGCGCCGGACCCTGGCACAACGCCAAGGGGGTGCTCATCGCGTCGAGCGTCGCGGAGCTGCACTCGGACAAGGCGAACATCAACAACGACAGCGCGCTCGACGAGCAGGGCCGTCCGATTAACGCTCCGAGCGCGCCCAACCGGCACGATATCCTGACCGGGTCGACCGTTGAGGGCCGGGCCACCACGATGACCTGCCAGAACTGGACGAGCGGCAGCGGCGAGCACACCGCGACACTGGGGCATCACGATCGCCTCACGTTCGGCAAGCCTGGATCGCCCTGGAACTCGGCCCATCCGTCCAAGGGCTGCTCGCAGGAGAATCTCGTGGCGACTGGCGGAGCCGGCCTGGTCTACTGTTTCGCGGCTAAGTGATCGGCCGCTCAATTCTGGCCACGTCGTTCCATGGTCCAGCATCGAACAGAACCACAAGGAAACATCGACGAAGGTTGCCGACCTCTGGAGGTGGCCGTCGGGCACTAGAATCAGTGTGAACTCTGGGAATGACGATGAGACACGCCCTCGGCGCCCTGTTTGAACGCGCCGCGGCGATCGATGCCGCCCTCCTGGCCGTTCCCGATCGGGTCAAGTACATCGTCGTCGGGTGTACCGTCATCGTCATGGCGAGCGTATCCATCCCCAATGTGCCTCGACAGGTACTTCGACTATTCCCGCGTGCCGTGGCTCGCCGGCATCCACCAGCACGAGACCTACGGCACCGACTCGATCTCCGACATGTACGGAGCCAAGGTCATCCTGAACGACCCGAGCGACATGTTCACGAAGGAACGGCTCGCGCAGACGCCGCTGGAAGCCGCGACATGGTCGAAGGAAGCATCCGCCCCCTATCCGCCGGCGGTGTTGCTCGCGGAGGCCGGGCTTTACGCATTCGGCGAATGGTCCGGCATCGGCTTCTATGGAGTGATCCTCGGCCTCGCGGGCGTGTTTCTCTCGCTATCGGGCTACTACTTTCTGAAGACGCGCTGGTACCTCTTTCCCGTGCTGTACCTGAATTTTTCCTACTTCAGCTATCGCTTCGTGTACGTGCAGGACAACACATATCTCGTCATGCTCGTCGTCGTCATGGCCGCCCTCTTCCTGGCCCGCGCGAGGCGCGAGGCCTGCCACGCGCTCATGGCGGTCGCCATCATCATGAAACTCTCGCCGCTCTACTACGTCAAGAACGTCCTGACGATGAAGCGACGGACAGCCCTCGTCTTCGTCGCGATCCTGGCGGCCGGGCTCGTGCTGCCTTATTTCGTGTGGGACAACTACTTGTACATCTACCGCTACGGCAACGACCTCAAGGGCGACTGGGCCTCGGCCGCGGCGTCGCTCCTCGCCGTGGCGCCGTTCGCGATCGTCCTCTGGTACGTGGAGGTGCGGCTCGACTTCGACATGGAGGACCGCATCGGGTGGGGGCTGGTGCCGTTCGCGCTGTTGCTCGGCCTCAAGATGAACGTGGCCAGACACCTGCTGATCGTCCTGCTCGTCCCGGACAAGCGCGGCATCCGCAATGTGGCGGCCGCGATCGGGCTGGCGTTCCCGTCCCTCTTTCCGTCGCTCATCGCGTTCAATTCCGCGCTGCTGATCAGCACGGCTGTCCTCTGCATCGGCCTGGTCGCCTACCTGGACCAAATCGGATGGGACGTGGTCCGTGACGACTTCCGTCATCCCGGTCGCACCGCGAAGATGATCCTTCATGGTAGTACGTAGTGTCCGGCTTCAGCCGGACCTGTGAAAAAACGCTCCAGATTAGCGTCCCGTGGGACACGGCGAAGCGGTCACGGGTCAGCAGGAATGCGAGGGCGGTCGAGCGAACGGCATGCGGCGACGGGGCACTGCTGCCCCGCCGCCACATACGTCCCATCAACCGCTGCTACTGAGGGACGGGGTCGAAGTGCTCGGGGTCGTACCAGCCGATCGCGATCCGGCACGAGCCACCTTTCCCGTAGTTTTCCATCGCGTGCAGCATGTAGGGTGGGGTGTACAGCACGTCACCCTCGCTCGCGATGAAGTGCCCCGCTTCGAACTTGGCGGAGATCTGGCCGGTCAGGACGATCCACCACTCGACGTTATCGGGATGCAGGTGACCGCCCGGAACATTGGGGTTGATTGTGCCGATCGGGGGCGGGGCTGCGCCTCCAGCTCTGGCGCCCCGGCCACGATTCGGATTGGCCGGATCGTTGGGATCGGCGAATCCAAAGTTGGCATTGGCATACATGTGACCCGTCCTCACGAACACGCCGCCCCCGCGCCCCGCTGCAATCGAGTCGTGCAGGTTGAAGTGCGGCCTGTTCGGCGCCACGTACGCGGTCGGAGTACGGCCGTCGAACCTCGTCTTGGTCACCACTCTTCCGGGCAGCGCCGCAGGCGCGGGGCTGGTCGCAGGAAAAACGGGCTCGTAATGGGCGGCGTTCACCTCGATGAAGACCGCGGGCACCGCGCCGACGATCTCGTACGAGAAGATGTTCCATGACGGGACGTGGACCATCGAACCACGCTTGGCGGTAAATTGTTCCTGATTCTCGATCTGCCAGCGCATCTCGCCTTCGAAGACCACGAACAGCGTTGGCGTGGCAGGATGCAGGCGCGGGCTTAGCTTGGTGCCCGGAGCCATGGACACATAGTCGGCCTGGGACTCACCGTCCTTGAGGATCGTTTCTTTCCACGAGCTCTGGCCCTTGTGTTTGGCCTTCAGGTCCGAAAGTTTGGTGTGAGGCTTGTTGGGGGGCACATACCCCTTGCCGCCCGGGGCCCTCTGGATCCAGAACTCCTGGGTGGGCTTGGCGGTCGGTTGTTCCTGCGCGCCGAGCCACGCGCCCGTCGCCGTTACGAGGACAAAGAGCGCAACCAAGCGGACACGTTTACTCATTATTTCCTCCGCAATTCCGGCTGAGTGATGGCGCGCGAACCGTCACCAGGATGCGACCGAGTATAGCGAGGTCCTGACCACAAGTCGATGGATCCCGTTCATCTCACTGTATGAAACGAGCCGCTGGTGTATAAGAGTGGCTTCCGGAAAGCGAGGTTTATCCCATGCCTGTCAGCACCAACCGTCGCGGGTTTCTTGCAAGTGCGTTTCTTGGCGGCGCCACTGCCGCGCTCCCCGGGTGCGCCGCTCCGCAGGCCACGCCGGCGCCCGCCGCTCGTCCCGGCTTGCCCGCTGAAAAATACGCGAAGCTCGACGAGGTCCTGAAACAGCCCGTCCTCAAGCGCGAGCTCTTCTCGTCGCCGGTCGTCATCGACACGCTCGAGCTGCTCCACCTGAACAACAACTTCCTCTGCCGCGTGCGCTCGAAGGACGGCGCTGAAGGCATGTCCGCCGCCAACAACTCGCAGCAGCGATCGCTCTTCGCGATCCAGGTGAACCGGTTGCAGCCCTTCTTCATCGGCAAGGACGCCCGCGACCTCGATTCGCTGCTCGAAGAGGTGTACGTCTACGAGAGCAACTACAAGCTGCAGAGCCTGGCGCTGTGGGTTCCGCTGGCGACCATCGAGTTCGCGATCCTCGACATGCTCGGCCGCATCGCGAAGAAGTCGATGGGGCAGCTCGTGGGCGAGATTCACAATCCGAAGGTGGCCGTCTACCGGGCCAACGGCGAACGCGACAACAGCGCGGAAGCCGTGATGGACAGCCTCAGGAAGCAGGTCGCCGAGTCGCAGGCCAGGGCGTTGAAGATCAAGATTGGCGGACGCATGAGCCATGTCGAATATCCCGCGGGCCGATCGGAGAAGCTCATCCCGATGGTGCGCAAGGAATTCGGCGACCAGATGGTCTGCTACGCCGACTCAAACGGGTCGTACGACGTGGCTGAGGGCATCAAGTTCGGCAAGCTGCTCGAGGAGTACAAGTACGCGTTTTACGAAGAGCCGGTGCCGTTCGACTGGTACGAGGAAACGAAAGCGGTGAAGGATGGCGTGCGGATTCCGGTCGCCGGCGGGGAGCAGGAGGCCAGCATGCACGCGTTCCGCTGGCTCATCGCCAACGACGCGCTCGATATCGTCCAGCCGGACCTGTACTACTTCGGCGGGTTCACCCGCTGCATGAAAGTGGCGCGCATGGCGGCGGCGATGGGGAAGGTGCACACGCCGCACATTTCCGACGGCCTGGGCTACCTGTACATGATTCATCTCGTCTCGGCCATCCCCAACGCGGGTCCGTATCACGAGTTCAAGGGGCTGGACGACGAGGTGCCGCTCGAGTGCAAGACGTCGTCGCTGAAAACCGAGGGCGGGGTTGTGGTCGTGCCCACGGGCCCGGGGTCGGGCATCGAGATCGATCCGGCGTTCATCAGAAAGCACACCGTGGTCAAAGGATCTCCGGGCTGATCGGCAGAGTCGCCGGCGCGTCAGCCGCTGTTCTGAACGAACGCGCTGATGTCCGCGGCGACCTGTTCGGGCTGCTCCCAGTTCGGGCAGTGGCCCGTCTCCTCGTAGATCGTCAAGCTGGCGCCGGGAAGCGCGGCGATGAAACGATCCTGTTCGGCTCGCGAGAACAGCGCATCGCGATCTCCCCACAACAGAAGCGTGGGCGCCGTCACCCGTGCGAGCCCGCCGGCATCGTCGGTACTCGAGCAGCCGGTCGATGGCCAGGCGCCAGAGGCGCGCCGGCAGCTTCAGACTCTCCACAACAAGACGCTCGAAAAATTCCGGTGGCAGCGGCCGATGGGCGGTGCTCGCCTGGAACTCGCGCGCGAACTCGACCGGGATCGGATCCGGAAGCTCGCGGAGGGATGCCTGCAATTCCTGCGTGACCGGATTGGATGCCGTGAAGCCGGTGCCGATCAGCGCCAGGCGGGTGATTCGATCTGGTTGTGCGATTGTGGCACAACGCGCGACGAAGCTGCCGAACGAGTGGCCCACGAGCGTGGCGCGTTCGATGGCGAGCGCATCGAGGAAGGCGACGACATCGGTCGCCAGATCCGAAATTGCATAGCCGGATTCGGGACGATCCGAGTCGCCGAACCCGCGCTGGTCGATGGCGAGTACACGATAGTGCTCAGGCAGGAGCGGAAGAACCCGGCTGAACGAGAACCACGAGTCGGGCCAGCCGTGCAGAAAGACGATGGGCTCGCCGCGCGGGTCGCCCTGTTCCGCGTAGTGAAGGCGCGGTCCCGTCGCGAGCCGAACGGTGGCGAATCGCATGCTGTCATCTCCGGCACTCCGCGTTGTCGAGAGCGGCCGCCGCCACTATAGCGTAGGTGCCGACAGCACGACCTCATGAATTTCCCGTGGCATGACTGCAGGTCGGTGGCCGCGGATCAAGGAACTGTTCCATGTGGCGCTCGAACAGCCGGCGCACGAACGGGCGACGTTCCTCCAGCATGCGTGTGGCGACGACGTGGAGGGGCGGGCTGAGATCGGGCGGCTGCTCGCCGCACATCTCGAAGCGAGCTCGTTCATCGAGCAGTCCCCGGTGGCGGGACTGCTCACCCCCGAGCTGCTCACGCCCTTGACGGGCCGGGTGATGGGCCACTACCGGCTCGAGCATCTCCTCGGCGTCGGCGGGATGGGCGTCGTGTACGCGGCGCGTGACAGCGAGCTGGAACGCGTCGTCGCGCTGAAGGTCGTCAACAGCGACAAGCCGGACGCCCAGCTCCGGTTGCGGCGCGAAGCTCAGCGCGCATCCCGGCTCAATCACCCGCACATCTGCACCATCCACGAGGCAGGCGTCTCCGACGGGATGACCTATTTCGTGATGGAACACGTGGACGGCGACACCCTGAGCGCCGCGATGACGGGCCGGGTCTTGCCGCTCGAAAGTGTGCTCCGATACGCGAGCCAGATCGCCGACGCGCTGGCGCACGCGCACGGCCAGGGCATCATCCACCGCGATCTGAAAAGCGCGAACGTGATGGTGACCCGTGACGGACGCATCAAGATTCTCGATTTTGGCGTGGCGTGCGATGTCCCCGCGTCGCGTCTCGATGAGCTGACGCAATCGAGAGAGACGCTCCCACGCACCGAATCGATCGTTGGAACGCTGGCGTACATGGCTCCAGAGCTGCTTCGCGCCGAGCCCGCGGATGCGCGAACCGACATCTGGGCGCTTGGTGTCGTGCTGCACGAGATGGCACGGGCCAGCGGCCGTTCGCGGGATCGACGGGATTCGAAGTGAGCGCGGCGATTCTGCATCAGCAGCTGCCGCCGCTTCCCGATCATCTTCCGGCATCGGTCCAGTCGATCATCAGACGAGCGCTGGCCAGGGATCGCCACGAGCGGTATCGCACGCCGGCGAAGTCGCCGCGGCCATCGAGGCCGTCCGCGCCGAGGACGGCCGGCACGCCGCAACACGGGACGTCGCGGCGCCCGGCGGCCCGGACAGCCGGCTCGAAACGCCTTCCATCGGTCGCACGAGTTTTGTCGGCCGGGCTGAGGAGCTGGCTCGCTTTTCCCGCGAGATCGAGACGAGCAGGCTCGTCACGCTGACCGGGGTAGGCGGATGCGGAAAGACGCGGTTGGCGCTGCGAATGGCGGAGCAGGCGGCGGACCGCTATCGCGATGGTGTCTGCTGGGTGGACCTCGCGCCCATCGGCGATGCCGCGCGGGTCGATGAAGCGGTCGCTTCGGCTCTCGGGGTCCTGAATCCGCAACGCCCGCCCCGCGAGGCGTTGTTGGAGTTCGTCGCCGAGCGCCGGCTCCTCGTCGTGCTCGACAATTGCGAGCACGTGCTGAAGCCGCGGGCGATCTCGTGGATGTCCTGCTCGCGGGTTCTGAAGGAGTGCACATCCTCGCGATGAGCAGCGATGGGCGTGGCGGGAGAGCGGGTGTTTGCCGTGCCTCGCGTCGATTCCCCGGAAACGGCGGCGAGTCGACCTCCAGGCGCACGTCGCATCCGATGCCGTTCGACTCTTTACCGACGTCGCGAAGGTGCAGCCCGGCTTCTCGAACACGGCAGCGAACGGACCGGTCGTGCTCGACATCTGCCGGCGTCTGGACGGCATTCCACTGGCGATCGAACTGGCGGCGGCACGCACGCAACTGCTCAGCGTCGAACAGATTCGCGGGCTGCTCGAAGACCGCCTCGCGTTGCTTTCAGGCCGCGGCCGGGCCGCGCCCCGCCACCAGACGCTTGGCGCCGCGCTGCAATGGAGCTACGACCTGCTGACCGGGGAAGAGCAGCGGACGCTTCGGCTGCTTTCAGTGTTTCAGGGTGGATGGACGTTGTCGGCGGCCACTGCCGTCTGCGGCGAGCGCGTTGGTGGCGTCGAGGTGTTGGATCTGCTCTGGCGGCTCGTCGAGAAGTCGCTCGTCGAGGTCGTGCACACCGCAGGATCCGAGGCGCGCTATCGGCTCCTCGAAATGGTCCGGCAGTTTGCGTTCGACCGCCTTGTCGCGGCGGCCGAGGCACCGGACGCGCAGGTGCGTCACGCCGCGCATTTTCTCGGAGAGTTCGAGCGCGCGATCCCCGATCTGATCGGGCCGCGCGAGGTCGAGACGGTGGCGCGCTCGAGTGGGAGCTCGATAATCTTCTCTTCGCCCTCAACGAAAGCACGAGGCTCGACGGCGGGGCCGAGCGCGTCATGCGCGCCGCTTCGGACGGATGGCTGTTGTGGGTCTGGCACGGCCGCATCGCGCTCGGAAGAGACGTGCTGGCGACGGCACTCCAGTGCGCCGAGGGGGATACCAGCGGTCGAGCCCGGGCCCTGATGGCGTCATCGATGCTCGCACGTTTCGCGGGCGAGGGATCGACGGCGCTGTCTCACGCGGAGGCCAGCGTCGCGCTGTACCAGCGGTAGGCGAGGCGACCCGACCGGATCGCGTTTGCGCTCTGCCACGAGCCTCGAGTCGAGACCAACCTTCGCAGGGTCTCACAGGCGAGCGGTCCAGGAAATGGAACGGGGATGGAGCTCTCGAGAGATGCCGTCGATCGCATGATGCTCGGCGTCTGTCTAACATACTCGGCGTCATCGCGCAGCAAGGCGGGCCGGCGACGGCGGCTCTTCGCGCGACGTGAGCTCGCCGAATCGAGATCACGGAAGCGCTGGCCACCGCCAGCGCGCTGAGAAGCCCGTATCGGCAGATGCACATTGCGCCAATCTGCGGACACGTACGCCGAGCGAGGCAGCTGGCCAGAGTGCGTGAGTTGATCAAAGAGGCACTGGAGCTGGTGCGCCAGTCGGGCAATCGCCACTTCGCACCCGGTACGCATGCTGAGCGCGCGCATTCTCGCCAGGGTGGGCCGCATGCGCGAAGAACTGGCGCTTAGGCGCGAGCGCTGGCATGTGGGCGCACATCGACGAGGCGTCGCGGCCGGCGGAGATTGATGGCGCGGAACGCGACTTCGCGTCATTGAGCGCATGAACCGAGAGATCGAGCGCGTTGTCAGGGGGAACTGCTGGACGCTTGGATTCGATGCTGCGGTCAGAGGCGCTGGAATCTACCGCGTGGGGCGTAAGGACGGAGTCGATCACTCCAACTCACGGACGTCGACTTCGTCGGCCTGGACCACATCGAGGTACTGCGCCGCCCATCGCCCGGCGGCATCGAGAGACTCGGCGGACACGATCAACGTATCCACCAATCAGCTCCTTCGACTCGGTGAACGGGCCGTCGACGACGCTGACGCCGTTGCGTCGAGTTCTTGTAGCGCCTGCCCCTCGCGCTGGGGCGCATGGTCTCTGTTACGAGGTGCACGTTCGCAGGCGCGGTCTCTTCGACGAGCCGCGACAGCTCTGCGCGCTGTGCCGATGACGGCGCGACGCCGGCTTCCGTCGCGGCGGTGGCCTTTCGCAGCACCATGTAGCGCCGGGTCGTGATCTCCGCAGGCCGCGATCCGATGCCGATGTCCCACGGTTCGGTGACGGGACGGATGTCGACCTCGCCATCACCCAGCACTCTGGCCTGGCGCGATGCCCACTCGACGGCTTCGTCGAGCGACCCGGTGCGCAGGATGCTGAACGCGGCAGGCAACTCGTTGCCGCGTTCGAAGGGTCCTTTGGTGACACTTCCGTGTGCCCGCCGAAAACGTGACCCGCACACCTTCCGAGCTCGCGCGGAGACCCTCTCCGGCGAGAAGGACGCCAGCCTTCCCAAGCTGGCCGAGCAGCCCACCCACACGCCCAATCAACTCGGGCGTCGGAATCGCGCCCGCTTCCCAGTGCGCGTTGGTCTTGTGCATGATGATGAATCGCATGTTCGTCAGCTCCTGAGGAACTCAACCACCGCCGGTGTCAGCACATCGGGCTTCACGTTGTGCGTCTGCCCGGCCAGCTCGCTGTGCCGCGCGCCGGGAATGGACCGCCGCGATCGCCCGCGCGGCGTCCTTCAGCCTCTGATCGGTCTTCGACCCGTTCATGACCAGCGCTGGCACTCGGATGAATGCGAAGCTCGACCGGGGAATCCGGAAGCTGGTCATCAGAGCGGCGTCGTACGGGAGCGTATGGGCGACGGCCGCGAGCTTGCGCCAGATCCACGGCATCAGCCGCATCAAGACGACGAAGGGAGCGGGCACGCCGACCATATCCTTCATGAAGTACTTCACCGCGCCACCGCGATTGCCGCTCGCGACGAGACGTTTGAGCTGGCCTTCGAACGCGTCGCCGCCGCGCTGACCGGCATCGTCCACGTAGGGGGGCTCGTATGCAACGACCCTGTTGATCGCAAGGTTTGCGGCCGCCGCCTGGAGGGCCAGCGCGCCTCCCGACGACAGGCCGAGCAGAGACGCCGACCCGCCGGCTTCCTGGATGAGCGCCGCGATGTCTTCGACCTCGCGCGCCGGGGAATACGGTTGCGTGTCGCCGCTCTGCCCGCGGCCGCGGCGGTCGTACGCGAACACGGTGAAGTGTTGCGCCAGCAGCGGAGCGAGCTTCGGCGAGGGGCCGAAGGCGCGGCTGCACAGAGCGCCGTCTACCAGAATGAGCGCGGGGCCGCTGCCGGATCGCTCGTAGGCAATCGGCGTCCCGTCTTTCGACCTGACCTGGTTCATGACGCCCTCCGAATCGGCAGCAGCGCGCGCAACCGTGCGTCGCGGAGAATGAGTCCGCCCCACAGGAATGCCGCGACGTAGGTGGGAAAGAGGACGTGGCTGAAGAGGGGGTTTGCCACGCGCACGTGCGTGGCGACGGCGCCGCCCAGATAGCCGGTCAACAGCAGCGCGCCCAGCACGGACGTGCGCGGAACGGCATACGCCACCACGCACGAGAGCAGGATCAGCCCCAGGCCGAACACGCTGTCCCGAGGATACCCGAGCTGCAGGGTTCCATCGATGACGGGCTGTACTTGAAGCAGCTTGCCGGCGCTGTCAAAGAGAAGAAAGAGCACGGCGAGCCAGCTGAAAGCCAGGCCGGCCCACCGTGCAGTTTTAACGTTCGATTGTCCGCATATCTCGCCTCCACCAGCACGTCGAATGGGCGGCGACGGGGATCGACAAATTCACGGCAGGGAGTATCATCCCGCCAATGGTCGCGCCGTATTGCCTCGATGTTCGGGCATAGCGCGAGCCGGGGGATCCTTGTGCGCCATACATCACCCTCCGTCGGTTCCTCAGCATTGCATGGTCGTGGCCTGTGTGGTGGCCGCGCCTCTGGCGCAGGGGCCGCGCCAGCCATTCAGTCGGGTCGCCGTCACGGTGACGCCGGATCATCCGGACTGGGCCTATAAGCCAGGCGAGGCGGTGACGTTCCGTATCGACGTCCTGCGCGACGGTCATCAGGTGAGCGGTGCGACGGTGAAATACGGCGTCGGACCCGAGATGCTCCCGCCCATCACCCAGGCGACCGCCCTCGTCGGAACGAATCCGCTGAAGGTGGCTGGCGGTACGCTGAACACACCGGGGTTCCTGCGACTCGTCGCGACCGCCGAGGTCGAAGGGCGTACGTATCGTGGCGTTGGCACGGCGGGGTTTGCGCCCGACCGCATCGAGCCGACACAGGTGAACCCGCCCGACTTCGATTCGTTCTGGGACGCGGAGCGTCAACGGCTGGCGGCGCTGCCGATCGACGCGAAGTGGACGCCGTTGCCGGACTACGGCACGGCGAATGTGGATTGCTGGCAGATCAATCTGCAGAACGTCGGCCTCACGGAAGGGGCGAGCCGGCTCTACGGCATCCTCTGCATGCCACGGGCGGCCGGAAAATATCCCGCGCTGCTGAGTGTGCCGGGCGCCGGCGTGCGGCCGTACCGCGGGCTGCCCGAGCTGGCCGGACGCGGCCTCATCACGTTCCAGATTGGCATCCACGGCATTCCGGTGATCCAACCGCAAGAGGTGTACGACAGCCTGGCCCGCGGAGGCCTGAACGGCTATCCGACGTTCGGACTCGATTCGCGCGAGCGGTACTACTACCGTCGCGTGTACACGGGAACGCTGCGCGCCAACGATTTCCTGACGTCGTTACCGCAGTGGGACGGGCGGAACCTGGGTGTGACCGGTGGCAGCCAGGGTGGCGCGCTGGCGATCGTCACCGCGGGACTCGATCGTCGCGTGACCAGGCTGGCGGCGTACTATCCGGCGCTCTCGGACGTGACCGGCTACCTGCACGCACGCGCCGGCGGCTGGCCGCACATGTTCCGCGCGACCGAAGGGCCGGCCGTCCATCGTGACGAGGCCAAGTTCGTCACGACGCGCTATTACGACGTCGTGAACTTCGCCCGCCGCGTGACCGTGCCGGGACTGTATTCGTGGGGCTTCAACGACGAGACGTGTCCGCCGACGTCGATGTATGCGGCCTACAACGTCATCACGGCGCCCAAACGTCTGATGCTCGCCTACGACAAAGGCCATCAGTCGACACAGGAGCAAGTGGACGATGTCAACGGCTGGCTGGCTGAGGAGCTCGCGGGAAAGAACGCGCCGGCGGCTGCTGGAAGATAAGTAGCGTTTTTCCGATTGTACGTAGTGTCCGCCTTCAGGCGGACCGCGTGAAAGTCCGGCTAAAGCCGGACACTACGTACTGAAAACTGAGAACTAATCTACGGTCGGGGAAGGGCCAATGCCGCCCTTCCCAATTCCTCCGCAACCGTCAGGTAACGTCGAACCGATTCCGCACCAGTCAAATAAGGATGCGGGTCTTTCGGTTGGCGCGTCTTGAGCGCTTCGAGCTTTTTCAGCGTGTTGTCGTACGCGGTGTGGTTCGACACGATCCCTTCCACGCCCAGCTTGCCGAGGAGCGCACGATATCGAACCGCGGAGTCGATGTAGTTTCTGATGGCCTCGGGAGCCGTTGCCGCGCCGACGGCTGTCCCGCCCCAGGTCGCAAGCAAATGCGGCCGGCCGTTGTCTTTCACGGGGATCACCACGGAAAACGTGCCGGCCGTATGACCCGGTGTCGCGTAGAGCGTGAGCGTGGTGTCGCCCAGCGTGATCTTCTGCCCATCGGCCGCAATCATGTCGCGCCTGGGAATCGGCGTCGTCTTGTTCTGCTCGACCAGATCCCAGTCCTGCCGCCCCATGACGAGCCGCGGTCCGAACTCGTCTTGAAGGAACTTCGCACCGCCGTGATGGTCGGCATGGCCATGGCTGATGACGAGATATTTCATCGTCGCGGGATTCACGCCAAGGGCGCGCAACCCGTCCACGACTTCGTCTCTGACGGCGTAGTCGAACAGCGCGTCGATGACGATGAGCCCGTCTGACGTCTGCACGGCCCACGACGAATGCTCTTTGGTACCGATGAAGTAGAGGTTGTCGAAGACCTTCACCGGGTCCTGATGCCAGACCGTTTGCGGCGGCGGCCCACCGCGACGAGGCTGGGCGCCAGCGGGGGAGGGGCGTTCGCCACCGCAAACTTCCGCGAAACGGTTGTACAAATTGATGAGATCGGCTCCGGCGATGGCCTTCGCCGCCGCGCAATGCGCCGCTGTCGTGTCTGGCGACGATTGACCGGCGACCGCCTGAGAAAGAGCAAGAGCTGCAATCAGAATCACCGGCGACGTCCGTCTCACCATTCGCGCCTCCGGCTACATCTTAGAGCAGTCTTGCGCTCTACCGCTGACTGCGGCCCGAGAGCCCAAGTCGCTGGCGGCCACGATGACCCGGGACGGCGACGGTTTCGGCGAGATCGACTGTGTGTGTGCTCGTGCCGCGGACGCATCCGCCGGCCTGCGCGCAAAACGCCGACGCCCACGCCTTGTTGACGAACTCGAGGGCCGCGGACAGCCGGCCGGCGTTCTCGCGGTTGCCGGCTGCGTTCGAGGCCGCCTCCAGCCCGAACTGCAATTGCGCCAGGTCTTCCAGGTCGCGCATGTCGCGCGGTACGCGCGCGACGTGCTCGCCTGCAACCGTGGGCTGCTCGAGAATCGTGCGCCATGCGGCGTGCCGGATTGCGGTTCGGCGGTCGTTCCAGCCGTCGAATGTCTGGCTTGCGCCCCGTTGATCGGTGATCGCGGCGATCCGGCCGGCGCTGTCCCGAACCAGGGTCATCGGCTCGGGAACATAGACGTGCACTTCGGTGCGGGAGTAGCCGCTTGGGAAGAAGCGGACGAAATAGCCCCCGGGGTGGTACGACCAGCGGCCCTCGGGAATCTTGCGCGACGCGGAGTCGGGCGCCGGATCCCCGCCGAGCACGGCGAGGCGCTCGATCTCGACGAAGGAGGCGTCAACCGCGCTGAGCATCTGCCGAAAACGCGCTTCGGCTTCGAACGCGCGGCGCATGGCGGGTGGAAGGGATTGGTTGGTCTCGCCCCACGCGCGGTCGGTGACCATGCCGAACGCCCCTCCGTTGAGAGCGACGAGCTCGGCAGGTGTCAGCAGCCGTGCGGCTGTTATCTGAGTCTTGCGTGGCATGTCGCTAATCCGCGTGCGCGCGAGAATAGACCACAGCAGCACCTGAACGTCCTGCTGAGGAATCTCGGGATGCGCCACCGCATTCTGCAGAATGCGGTGCACGGCGTCGCGTTTCGAGCCTTGCAGCGGGGCAGACACGTAGCCATCGCCACCGCCTGGTCCGTGCGTGCCGGCGTGGAGGCAAAAGCTTTCCGCGCTGAACTCGTACGCGCCGGGGCCGACGTGAAACGCGCCGGCGGCATCTTGCCGCTCGGCACGCAGGGGCGCGAACGTCGATGGCTTGTAACGATCGAGGAAATCGATCCCTGTCAGGGCATCATCGAGGCCCGTCGTCACCGGGGGATCGCCCTCGGTGATGCGGTGCAGGCTCGTCTTGTCCAGCAGTGCGCGGAGCTGGCCGGCCGGCGGCCATTGCGCGCGTGCGACGGCCACGCTCGACGCCAGGATGAGTGCCAGGCTGAAGATCACACGCCGGGTCCATCGATTTTGCATGCGGAGCTCCGGCGTCCCTGGAGCATAAGGGATGCCACGCGCTTTGGCCGTAGGTATTGATGGGATCGGACTTTGGCGTGGACAGTCCCGTCACCGATTCGTGACAGGGCGCGGCGGCGGAGCGCGTGAAGGTCCGGCTAAAGCCGGACAGCTGACGTTTCCCGACTGAGAACTGACCACTGAGAACTGAAAAACATGTCTCACTAGAGCGTCCGATAGGTGAGCCAGCGAAGATGTGGGAGGCGCTGATAGACGTGGTCTGGATTCGAGAGGTCCTGTCACTAGATGTGGACGACAAGTGAGTGGAAACTGCTCTAGTTGTTCGCAATCCTGATGTTGCCGATGAACATCCGTTCATCCGCTGTGTTGCCTTGCAGATCGAACGACATGGCGTCGAACTGGAGGCCGGGGGGAATGCCTTTCTCGTACTCGGCGACCTTGGTCTGGCCGACGAACACCTGCAGCAGGTCGCCCTTCTTCTTGAGCGTCACGGTGACGCGGTTGTGCACGGCATTGTTCGAAAACCCCGGTGCTCCCACCCACTTCGACCCGTCCATGTAGCCAGACGCACCCGGGAACCTGCCCTCGATCTCGACCTCGCCTTGCCGGCCGTCGAAACCGGGACGGATCTTCACGCTCAGGAACGACGCGGGTCCGCCCGTTTTGGACAGCTTGAAGGTCAGGCCCTTGGCGCCCCACCGGTAGTTCTGCGCGGCGACCACGTCGTAGCTCACCTCGAAGTCACGCGGCAGGGGTGTCTTCATGCCCGTCGGCGCTATCTGCATGCCGGCCATCGACGCCCAGTGGCCCTCCAGTCCCTTCAACTCGGTGACGACGCTGGAGGCGCCGGTGTTGTCCAGAGTGCTTTTCCAGTTGAGCGGCTTCTTGCCCGCGGCCGATGAAGAGAAGTCCTCGAAGAAGAAAACCGCGGGATCCGCCGTGTTCTTGGTCGCCGTCTCGGATGGCTTGCCGACGACGGGCGCCTCGGTGAAAGACGGGGATCGGAGCGGCTTGTACGGCTGCCCCTTCACCTTGCCGGGATCGAAGAAGTAGTCGTAGACGTACTGGAAGTTGAAGTTGTTGAGCATCGCCTCGTGCAGGCTCAGGCTCACCGGATCGTTCAAGTGCGCCGTCCAGTAGATGACGATCCACTGAGGGGCGTCGGTCTTGCAGAGTTCGATCACCCGGGGATCGAACGTGTAGACCTGCAACCGCTTCGGTGTGCCGCCGCCGCCCTCGAACACGTCGGGAACGTTCTCGATCATCGCGTCAGGGGCGACCGTCCAGATCTCGGCCGTCTCCTGCAGGCGGGCCTTGTATTTTTCCTTGTTATTTCTGAGAACCGCCACCCGTCTCTCGTTGTTCTTCTCCAGGTAGCCCATGAAGTAGTCGATGCTCTTCTGATTGCCCTTGTTGTCCCGGGCGATCTTCTGCTTCTCGGAGTCGTACAGCCTCGCAACGGCCGTTTCCAGGGCTTGGAGGTACTCGCCCTTGGTGACCGTCACGAACGGGTGCCGATGATCCTTGGTCAGCACGACGACTCTCTGGTTCCCGCTCCTCGAGTTCCGCACGAAGCGCGTGGGAAACTGTCGCAGCACCGGGTGGCGTGAGACGTCGGCCGCCTGGTCGAGGTCCGTGCCGAATCCCTGCTCCGCGAACGTCGGCAGCGTGAAGTAGTGGTGCTCCGGCGTGCTGATGCCGTTGGCGGGTTCCCCGTAAAACCCGTTGGCTTCGATGCCCCAGAGGAAGGCGTCGCTCGTCAGCGGCACAATCTTCTTGTTCGCGTCGTATTTCAGCTCGGTGTAGAGCTTCGCGAGTGCCCCGTAGGCGTTGGGCTGCGCGGCCGTGTTCTGGTTGTACGGGCTCAGCTTGGCATTGCGGATCTGGAGGACATCACCCAGCGCGCCCTTCGGCAGATAGCTGGCCTGCATCCAGTTGGTAAAGAGCCGCGCGATGGAGAGCTGCGCGGGCGAGTACACGCGTGTGTCCACCGTGATCGGCGCCGTGGCGGGTGGGTAGTCGTAGACCTTGATCCATCCGAGCACCTGATCCTCGAGGGTGCTGCGAGGGATGGGCTGGGTCTGGGCCGAGAGGGCTGGCCCGGACAGCGACCACACCAAAGCCACCGAACCGATCAACGCCGCGCGTGCTCTCATGGTTGTCACCTTGGGGAGCGTACCACTTATGACTCCTCACGTCCTGCGCTCTGCCATTTCGAGCCAGTCGAGTTCCTCTTCCATTTCGTGAAACGCATCGTCGCCGATCTCGTCGTTGGCCCGCATGGCGAGAACGGCCTCGTCGCGCCGCCTGAAGGGCCGTGCGGCGGAGGTCGCTGTGCGCGAGGCGCGAGTCCGGGTCTGGATCGGCTCGTTCAGATGTCAGATGTGCGGCGAACTCCTGGCGGACTGCCTCTCCGACCGGTGATGCGTCGTGCGAAAGGCTCGCGAGCCCCGCGCCCAGGGCGCGTTCGCGCGCCGCACGCAGCTCGCGACCGACCGGATCATCGTCGTGCAAGTCTAGCGCGCGTAACAGCGGTTTGAGCGTGAGCCCCTGAATCACCAGCGTGCCAAGAACGACCGAGAACGCCGTCAGCACGATCAGGTCCCGGTATGGAAACGACAAGGGCAGCGCCAGTGCCGCGGCCAGAGACACAATGCCCCGCATGCCCGACCAGGAAATGATCAGCCCGCTTCCAATGGTTGGCCGCAGCATCGGCCGTGGCGGATGAAACCCGAACCGGCGGTGTCTCCACCTGACGAACGCGTTGAACGACATGTGCCAGGCGAGGCGCACGACGATCACCGTCAGCAGGACGGCACCAGCGACGGCGAGGTACCGCCCTCGCTCGGCTGGTTCCAGGCTCTCGAGAATCGGCCGAATCTGCAGGCCGATGAAGATGAACGCGAGGACGTTCAGCGCGAACACGACCGTCTCCCACACGGCATATGACGGAATCCGCATCCACGCCGGAATTCGCGCGGGCGCGGTCTGCGCCACCGTCATCGCGTAGCACACCATCGTGAGCACTCCCGAAAGCCCGATGTGTTCGGCGAGTATCCAGACGCCAAACGTGGTGACGAACTGCAGAATAATGGCGGTCGGCACGTGCCGAACACGATCCATCACCTTCAAGGTGACCCACCCGAGCGCCGGGCCTGCCACCACGCTGCCGGCGATCGCGAGCAGAAAGGTCGGCGCAACTGCACTGGCCGAAAAACCGTTTGCGGCAACGGCTCCGACAGCGAGGCGGTAGATCAGGAGTGCGGTCGCGTCGTTCAGCAGGCTTTCGCCTTCGAGGACCGTCAGGATGCGATGCGGCGGTCGCAGTGGGCGAAGCACGGCCGTTGCGGCGACGGCGTCGGGTGGCGCGACAACGGCGCCGAGCGCAATCGCCGGTCCCCATGGCAGCGCCGGGATCAGTGCGCGAACGACAACAGCAACGGCGACGGTCGTGAGTCCAACCGCGACAACGACCAGGCTCGTGACCGGCGCCCAGTTGTCCCTGAGGTCCCTGAGCGACGCGTCATACGCCGCATCGAGCAGTACGGGGGCGACGAAGAGCGCCAGCGCGAGCTCGGGAGGGAGCGTGATCGACGGTGCTACTGGAACGAACGCGAGCAGCGCCCCGCCGAGCGCGAGGAAGACCGGATATGGGGCGCCGACGCGGCGGGCCCCGCTCGCCAGGATCACGGCAGCGACGAACAGTCCCAGAAGCTGTTCGAGCTCGCTCATACAGTTCGCGAAGACATGGATGACATCGTGACGCGGGAGCACGCGGAATTGCCAGCTGAAAATGGGATGCGCACGGTCGTGTTGCCGGTCACTCGCGAAGCGCGCCGCGCAGCTCGTCCGCAATCGCCACGGCGATCTTGGGACGAAGACATCGCCTGACGTACGGAAGTGTGAACCGCGAAACGGTTCCGGGATCCGTTTTTACCGCGACACGCACACCGGCACTTCGATTCCAGCGGGACGCTGGAAGTCGAGCCGCTCGTACACGAAGTCATAGGCGGCGACGATCGCATCCCGTTGAGTCACCTCCCACCTGAGAGGCAGCAGCGAGTTCGTATCAATCCATAAAGTCTGAACAGGCACGAACTCCGCAGGGTTGGGAGCCGGATCGCCGGTGATGTGCGGGTGAGCGGCATCGAAAGGCGTCTTAAACACGATCGCTCGCGCAATGCGTGTGTGCACCAGCCGGCCTTCGCCGCTACGAAGGGACGCTGGCGTTTTCAGCATCTCCAACGGATGCACAGGCTCTCGTTCGCCGGGACGCGATTCCCGGGCAGTCACCGTCCACGTCTGCGCTGCGACGTCGAGGAGATACTCGACCACCATTTCGCCGGTCGCAGGAGCATCGTCACAGCGCGGAGCGGCGTGCCCGGTGTACTCGATCAGACTGACGAATGTTCTCGGGACGCCCATCGAGATTCCACCTCCGCCGGGAATGCCCCCGATGATGCCCGCAATCAACTCGCCATCAGGACTTACGCCCACCGCCGTATGGGTCCCCCGAATCATCCGCGGGATCCCGCCCGGCCCCATGAGAACTTCTCGATCGTCAACGCGCCGTTCCTGCACCAGGCGGAGCGTCGTCCCGGTCAGCGCTGTGTGAATACCTTTGACGACGATGTCCATCTCGACTGGCGTTAGAGGCCGCTGAAGGTTGAGGAACTTCGCGGGCGGCGGGAGGCAGCCATGAAAGAGCAGCGACGAAACCACTACCAGGACTGCGCCCTTCATGAGTGGAAGCACGTCCCGGTTTTCCGCATGGTCCAGTTAGACCCTTGAAGCAGGGTTATTGTTCCCGCCCGTACCGGGCTAACGGCAATCGTGCCCGCTCTCGAACTTTCCGTGCGAATGCGGCGAGCGGCATAAGCGGGGACAAGCGGGCGTTTTTATTCTCCGGCCTCTTCGGACTCGGGCGGCAACGCAAGGTTCAGCATGAGGGCGGTCATCGTTCCTACAATCAGCGGCGACCCAAAGATCGGTTGCCACGCCTCGGGAAGTTGCGCGAGCGCCCCTGGAACAGTCTGGACGCCAAGGCCGAGCCCGCTCGCCACTGCAAGAATGAGCATCGTCCGGCCGGAAAAGCCGCCGAGCGCCACTATCCGCACGCCCGCCATTGCCACGAGCCCAAAAAGGACGACCGTCGCGCCGCCGAGCACCGCCGGCGGCATCACGGCAACGAGCGCGCCGAGTTTCGGCATCACGCCGAGCGCCATCAGGATCACGGCGGTGGCGTAGCCGACCACACGGCTCGCGACACCCGTGAGTTGGATGACACCGTTGTTCTGCGCGAAGGTGGTGTTCGGAAGCGAATTGAAGACCCCGGCGAGGATCGAGTTCAAGCCGTCGGCGAGGACGCCGCCGCGCACGCGCTGCATGTAGATCGGTCCCGACACCGGTTCACCCGACACCTGCGAGGTTGCCGTGATGTCGCCAACCGACTCGAGCGTCGTAATGAGATAGCTGAACGCGAATGGCGCGAGGAAGCGGAGGTCGAACGAAAGTCCGTAGTGGAATGGGGTCGGAAACAGGAGCCAATCGGCTTCGCGCACAGGGCGGAAATCCACGACGCCCGCGAACGCGGCGACGAGGTAGCCCGCGCCCAGTCCAAACGTGACGGCGCCAATCCTTCCGATGCCGCGGCCGAATCGATTGCAGAAGATGATCACGACGATCACCAGAAGGCCGAGGCCGAGATTACGCGCGCTCCCGAAATCCTTCGCACCGACGCCACCGGCGAAATTCGTCATGCCGACGTGGATGAGCGACAAACCGATCATCATGACGGCCGTGCCGGTGACGACCGGTTCGAAGAGACGCCGCGCGAAACCGAGAACGAACGAGAGGATGATCTCCAGCGGGGCGGCGAGGATGCTCATGCCGAGCATCAACGGGATACCGCCAGACGCGCCGGCGGCCAGCGCAGGGCCAACGAAGGTGAACGACGTTCCCTGCACCGAGAGAAGTCCGGTCCCGACAGGCCCGATGCGCATCACCTGCGTGACGGTAGAGATGCCAGAGGCGAATAGCGCCATGCTCACGAAGAACGACGTTTCTTCGGCAGGCAGGCCGAGACCCGCCGCGATGATGAGAGGCGGGGTGATGATGCCGACGAACATCGCAAGCGTGTGCTGGAACGCGACGAAGAACGTTTCGAGAATCGGCGGCCGCGATTCCAGGGGATAGACGATGCCGAAGCGTGATCGTGGCGAAGACACGCGGCAATTCTAGGACGGCCGGCATCCAGATCAATCCACTGGGAATCCTCGGTGTTCAAGCCGGCTATGGCATCAGCAGCACAAGCCGCGGGTAAATCAAATTCTCGTTCGCCACGCGGTCTCGGTTGAGGTCCCAGATCTCCCGCCAGCGGTTCGTGTCCTTGAGTTCGCTGCCGGCTATTCTGCTGAGCGTATCTCCGGCCTTCACTGTGTAGGTCTTCCGTCCGGCGATCGGCCGCATGAAGACCTCCGACGAGCTCGACAGGTACTCGCGGGTGAGGTCGGCATACGCCGGCGTTGCCTTGAAGCGATCGATCGCGGCGTTCACCTCGTAGACGAGGTCGTAGTTGCCGGCCGGAACAGCGACGGCATATTTTGACTCGTTGAGGTTGTATTGAACGATGACGGTCCTGGGATGCGCCTTGATTTCCTCCGCAACGAACGGGTAGTCGTAAATGAGCGCATCGACCTCGTCCCGCTCGACGGCTTCGAACCACCCGTTGTCGCCTGAAAACTTGCGGATCGTCGCGTTGGGAATATTCTTCTGCACCCAGCGCTCGGCAGCCGGATCGTCATAAATCGCGATGCGTTTGCCGGCAAGATCCTTGACGGACTTGAACGTCGACACCATGCCCTCGTGCACGATCATGCACAGCCCGAAATCGAGGTACCCGTTCGACCAGACGACGCCCTCTGATGGAGGGATCGGGCACATAGCCGGCCATGATGATGTCGATGTCACCTGCGCGCAACCGGTCCGGCAGTTCCTCGTAGTCGGCCTCGACCACCTGAATCCGTTTCGCGCCGAGGCCCTCGGCCACCATGCCCGCCAGGCGGAAGTCGAATCCGTCCTCCTGTTTGCGATTGTTGATGAAGTGCAGCGGCGGAGCGTCTTCTTCCATCCCCACACGCAGCACGCCCGTCTGCCGGATGTTCCCGAGCACGCCTTTGCGCCCGGCGGCCGGCGCTGGCGCCGACGTCGGCGTGGACGTGGGCGTCGAGCTCGTGGAGGGTGTCCCGGGCAATCTGTCTGGGCAATTGATTCCGGTACGTCCATGCCGCGTAGCCCAGCACGCCGAGGCCCACCACGAACAACAGGAATTTTCCCGCGCCAGTCAGTCGCATACGATCTCCTTTCATACGTGCACGTCCATCGTCCTCACACGATGGTTTCGACACTACGCGATCCTCATGAACGCCCTGCGAGAGTCACGTCGCGCCGCCGCCTTCGTACCGCTCACCACCGACATCACCGCTCTCGCGGTATCGGCGCCCGACTGCGCCGCGCCGTTCATGTACCCCTGGAAGTCGTAGCTGCAGTGTTCACCGGCGAAGAACAGATTGCCGACGGGCAGCCCTTCCGATCCGGCGATGGTCGTCCATTGGCCGGGTTTGTAGCAAGAATAGCTGCCTTTCGTCCACGGGAACGTCGGCCAGTGAAACCGCGAGACTTTGCCGTTGCGTTCGCGGGTGGTGCCCGGGTATGCACGTTCGATCCCCCGCATCAGCCTGCCAGCCGCCTCCTCGGCAGTGCCTTGCCCGACGTCGTGCGCGAGCTTTCCGCCAGAATACAGCGTCAGGCCGCCGGCGAGCGCCCGGCTGCAGGAGGCTGTTGGCCCACGCGAGCTGAAACATCTCGTCGCTGTAAGTGGCTCCGGAATAGCCGAGTTTCTCCCACGGCCGGCTGTCGAAGCCCACCAGCACTTTCGCGTTGGCGCCGTACCCGAGCTCGCGAATCGCCTTCGTCTTGAGCGGCGGCAGATCGACCTGCATCTTCAGTTCGCGAAGGATCGAGAAGGGGACTGTCAACACGACGATGTCGGCGTCGTGGTCGACGACCTTCCCGTCGGCCTGGAACGTCAGCGTGAAACCCTGTCCCTTGCTCCGGATCGCTTCCAGCCGATGGAGCGGGCGAATCTGCGGCGCCACGCGGCTCGCCAGCTCGTCGACGATCTGCTGGTTGCCGCCGCGAACCTTGTATCGCTCGTCGCTCTCGCCGAGCAGGGCGAAGCGTTTCGGGATCTTCGAGATCGCCGGTTCCGATCAGAAACAGAAAATTCAGCGCCGACTGTTCGCTGTTCTCGAGCCCGTACTCGGTCAGGTACGCGACGTCGATGAGCTCGCGCATCCAGCCCGTCACGCCGATGCCGTCGAGGTACTGCGTGATCGACTGCTGGTCGAGCGCTGATGCGCCGCCTTCGGTCTGGTAGTTCACGACCTCACCGAGCTCGTCGTAGTCCGCGAAGATGTTTTTGGCGATCGGCACGAACGCGCGGGTCGCCTGCGCGTGCGTGTAGTGGCGGCCGTTGATGAAGTAGGTCTCGGGCTTCAGCGAGGCGGCAGCCGGTGCGCGCGTGTCGAGCCGCTCGAGGCCGAACTCGGTCATGAGGTTCAACATTTCGACGTGATTGCTGTCGATGAACTCGCCGCCAAGCTCGGTCGTCAGTCCGTCGCCGAGAAGATCCCTGGCCGTGAACATGCGGCCGCCGGTGCGGCTCGCGCCTTCGAAGATCGTGGCCGTCAGACCGGCCTGCTTCAGTTTGTAGGCGGCGTTGAGCCCCGCCATCCCGCCGCCGACGATGGCGATGCGCGGCCCTGGGATCCGGCGGGTCCGGACGGTGTGCCGTGCCGACGGCCGGTGGTGGCGCCTGCTGTTCCGCCGCAGCCGGCGACCAGCGCGGCCGCGGTTGCGGCGGCCGAGTCGCGGAGAAACCGGCGGCGCGTGTAGCACCTGGAGGATTCGATGAGCTCGTCCGAGCGGCGGAAGGTCCGGCCGTTCGCGCGCGGCGATGGCGGCCACTCGAAACGCGACACGCAGAGAATCAAAGAGTGGGCTTCTTGACACGGGTCACCTCATCTCACGTCTTGAGCAGGGCGCGAAGCTCGTTGACACGAGCCAGCACCACCCCGCGATCCATCTCGCGATACAGCTCCGGCAACACTTCGCGCGAGGTGCACTCCTGGACGGCGACGAGAATCTGCAGTTCCCGCTCGAGCTGCGCTCGTCGCCGGAATGAAATCATGGAACGTCTGGCGCAGTGCCTCGACAGAGGCGACCGGATCGCCGCCGCTCTCGTCCGCCACCAGCAGCGCGCGAGCCAGAATGGCCTCGATGTCGGCTCCGGACAGGCCGCTCGGGTCGTCGATCACTTCCTTGATCGACTGCGCGGGCGTGTCGAGCCCGCTCTTCTTCAGCATGATGCGAAACAGCGCGTCGTGCTCTTCGTCGTTCTGCGGATAGAACAGCGCGAGGTGTTCCTCGGCACGCCCCTGGCGCTTCAAATCGACCGGCAGCAGATCAGGGCGCGACGTGATGAGGAACCAGACGATCTTCCCGCGATACTCCGTGTTGCCCATGAACGACGCGAGCTGCGCGAACACGCGATTCGACGTGCCGGAATCGCCTTCCTGATTGCGATCGCCGAGAAACGCGTCGGCTTCGTCGATGATCACACCGACCGGCCACATCGCATGGAGCAGCTTGAGAATTTTTTCGAGGTTCCCCTCGGTCACTCCCTGCCACTGCGATCGGAAATTGAGGAACTTCACGCACGGAAAGCCGAGCTCGCCGGTGAAGCAGTTGACGAGGAAGGTCTTGGCCGATCCAACAGGACCCGGCGATCAGGTAGCCCATCGGCACGCCGCGCAGCTTGCCGGCCAGCACGGCTTTCGCCGCGCGCCGCAGCCGGGCCTTGACGCCCTCATGGCCGGACACCATATCGAGGTCGAACCGGGACTCGACGTACTCCAGCAGCCCGTAGCACTCGGCTTCGATGACCGCCTTCTTCTGCTCGCGCAGCGCTTTCGGATCGAGCCGCGTGCCGTGCTCGTCGACCGACGACGAGAATCTGCCGGAGCTGAATCCGTGTGAGGCCCGAGGTCAGCTGCGCCAGGCGCTCGACCGAAAGCTCGGATCGCGTTCTGGAACCACTCGGGCTCGCGGACGGCGCGCAGAAAGGACGCCCGATCGGCTTCGTCCGGCCGCTCGACTTCGATCTCGACCGTCTGCGGCGACCGGACCACGCGCGAGCTGATGTCCGCGAGATTTTCAGTGATGAGCACGAACGTGACGTTGGCCGACAGGAGCGCCGGATCGGTGGACCACTTCTGGATGAAGACGCGGACCGCCCGGTCTTCGGCGCTGGAGTCGCCGGCCGATTCCGGAATCAGCGTCTCGGCATACGGGAACACGACGGCCACGCCGAGGGCCGGCTGGCGCTGCACGACCTGCTCGCAGGAATGAATCGAGCAGCGCAGCAGAAGGCCACCGGATCGCGCGGCAGGGACGTCGCAAACGCCGGTCCCGTGCACGGCATCGACGACGGCGACTGCGTCGGTGAAGTGCTTGTGCGACTCGCGCGTGTGGAAGATCGCGCCGTTCGCGCGCTGGTACTCGATGACGACGTCGCGCTGTCCGAACACCCATTTGCCGAGGAACGCCGCGATCGGCTCGAAGTCGGCGCATCGACACGGGCGGCTCCCGCGGCCTTCGGCGCCGGCACGAGGTCGAGCGTGTTGCCGTGGAGCACGAAGGTGTTGCCGAGGCGGGCGCGGATGCCGTGCGCGAGCGTGCGCGCCCAGCGGGGATAGTGGTCGAAGGTGTCTGGCTCATCGCCCCTTCGCTTTCGGCCGGACGCGTCCGGCCTCCGGCGCACGGTGTGACGCGACCGGCGGCGGCTCGGCGGCACAAATCGCTCAGCCGCCGCTGGTGGTGTCGTTTCTCAAGCAGCGACTCCATCTCGCGCACGATGCGCTCGGAGTCTTCTGATTGTCGGACGATCGTGTCGAGGTCTTCAGAGATGGCCTGCGGATCGCGCAGCGAGATCGAGTTCTGGTGGAGCATTTCGAGCAGCGATTCGATCGAGTCGAGCTCGGTCACCAGCGCTTTCACCGTGCCCTCGACTTCCGACAGCGACGCCAGCAGCCGGCGCTTGAGCTCGAGATTCTTGCTGCAGCGCGGCCGACGGCCCGCTCGTGTCAAGTCCGGCTCCGCCAGCTCGCGCTCGAGCGCCTCGATTTCGTCCTCGACCTCGTCTGGGCGTTCGTCCAGCCGGCAGTCGCTCGTACCGCTGCACGGCCATCAGCCGATTCAGGTACCCATGAAGAATCGTGTCGAGCTTGCCCGCGCTGCTCGGAGAGATAGGCCTGCGAGATGCCCGTCAAGCTCTGGTAGTTGGCTTCGATGAGCTGGCAGAGGTTTTCCATCGCCTCGTAGCGTTTGGTGTGGTCAGGGGAGAGGCCGCCGATCATGCGCGCCCGCGCCGCCTGTGCCTCGGCGCGGGAGATCTCCGAGCTTACGGCGCGCGACCAGCCGCCGCAACGGTCCGGAGTCGAGCACCGGCAGCAGCACGAGCTCGGTGCCCAGCAGGAAGAGCAGCGGCAGCGGGTTGAGCGCGATGAGAGACAGCAGCGCCGTGCCGCCCACGACGATGGCCTGGTACTGATTGAGGATCAGTTCTCGGAGAATCGAGCCGGCCGACACGTCCTTGTCGGGAGGAGGTGCCATCGGTTCGGCTACGAGCCGGGCTTCTCACCCACGCGGCTGCCCACGCTCGGGGCGGCCGTCGAGCTGGTCGCCGTGGGTGGTGCGCTGATGCCCATCTCCGTCTCAAATTGCTGAAGGATGCCCGCCGCCCTGAGCTTCCGCGCCGTGCGATCCCGTTCGATGGCCTGCGTGTCGATCCCGCCGGTCGCCACCTCGACGGCGGCCTTCGACTCGGCGACTTCCTGTTTGATCTGCTCCAGGAACTTGTCGGCGGTCGACGCGACGCCATAGGACTGGAGCTCGACGATGGCATCGGATGCGACTTTCATGACCTTCGCCTTCTGGCGTTCTTTCATGGCACGCTGGCTCGTTTCGATGCGTTCCTTGAGTTTGCCCTTGAGCGCGTCGACCGAGATTTTCGCGCTCTCGTGCGCTTTCGCCGCCGATGCCAGCTGCTCCTGCGTGCTGGCCAGATCGGTCCGAAGCTGCTGCAGCTGGAGTGCGTCTTCTTCGGCGACGCTGCGCGCCGCGGCGGATCCGTCTCGAAGCGCCGCCTGAATCGACCCGGTCAGGTTTTTCTCCTGCCTGACCAGCGCATCGCGCTCTTCCTCGAGCCGGATCACCGTCGCTCGCGTCGCCACAAGCACCGAATTCAGCTTCGGCATCGTCATGCGCATCTCTTCGATGGCGTCCTGGAGCATGATTTCCGGATCTTCTCCCATCGAAATGAAGAAGCCCATCCACGCCCTCATCAGACGACTCAACCTAGCGAACATCGGCGTCTCCTTGGTTGGCGGCGGTTCGGGTGGTTGTGATCGGGTTCTCCGACACGAAATAGCTCACGGCCGTCGCGATGGCCTCTTCCTCCTGGTGTTTCCGGGTCTGCCAGGCCTGGAACTCTGCCTGTTCGCGCTCGGTTTTCTTTCTGTTCTGCTCGATTGTGACGCGAAGCTCGGCGACGCGCTGGGATATCTCGTCCTCGATCCGCTGGTTCTCGGCGGCTGTCTTGGCCCTCAGGTCCTCGAGCGATTTCTGCAGCACCCGCTCGTAGGTATCGAGCGCGCGGTCGCGCCGCACCGCGTCTTCGACGATGTCGGTCACCTTCACCCCGGCGGCGTCGAGCGCGACCATCACCGACTTGCGCTTGACGTCGGCGGGCAGCGCGCGGATGTGTTCGCTCTGCAGCATCTCGGCGACTTTGAGCACGGTATACCCGTGCGCCGGCGCGCCGATCTTTGCGGCATCGTAGACGGCGCCGAGGTCGATCGATGCGGTTGCCCCACTGGACAGCGCCGTCTCCCGGTCGCCCTCGGGCACGACATCGGAGACGCGCAGCGGCTCGGGTGCCGGCTCCGAACCGGTCTCTGCCGATGGATCAGCCGGATCCGCCGGGCCGTCTGTGATGACGAAGTAGCTGTACCACTTTTTGCTCACGGGCACCCCAGTTGTGTGCGCATTGTACTCGTCATTTCGGCACGTCAAGCGCCGGATTACGCGAGAAGAAGCCGCCCGGAATCATCTTGAATCCGACATGGGTGACCGGCATCACCGGCCACTCTTCCGGCCGGGGAATGTGCGTGATGCCCATCGTGTACCACACGACAACGTCCTGGCTGGATAACGTTTCGTTGTTGGCGACCCATTTCGGCAGTCCGGCGCCGCCGAGGCTTTGATTGGGATAGGCGCCGGCCGCATACATCTCGTCGGCGTTGTAGCGCGTCGCCCAGAAATGCTGATTGACGAAACCGGCACGCCTCCGCACCTGCGCGGCCGGACGCGACGTAGGGGATCGAATTGACGCCGGGCACCAGGATGTAGCTCGTATGATGGCCGAGCGAGTTCTGAGCCTGCGGGTTGACGATGGACCACGTGCGTGCCGCGGCCATGTTCATGCGACGCTGTGCGAGGGCTTCGGTGCGGAGGTTGGTTTCTTGCATGATCATCCCGTTCAGCGACGGATTGCCCGGTCCGGCCGGCAGGGCGCGCGTGTTCATCTCGCGGACTTCATTGGCCGGTCCATCCACATCGAAGTCGAGCCTGAAGTTGAAGAAGTGCTGATGATGCGGCGCGACGATGTTTGCGGCGACGAGATGTCCGGGCATCGCGCCGGGTGAGTTGATGGGCCATGACCGCTCGCGTTCACGTCCCGCACACCTTTCGCCAGCATGATGCCGGTCAGCGCTGAATCGAGCTCGAGAGCGCCATCCTGGTGAAAAATCCAGTTGATGGAGTAGTCGTAGTTGCCGATCGTGGCGATGAAAAAGATCACCAGTTGCCGCGCGCGCCGCGACTCGTTGGTTTTTCGAGAACGATTCGTAGTGCTTCCACAGCAGGCCGCCGTCGCGCTCGTAGATGCCGACGGCATTGTCCAGTTTGATAGGCATGCCCGTTGTCGTCTGGCGAAGTGACGTCGAGGAGCGTGGCGTTCGACGGCGCGTCTACGTTCCGCTCGATCGGGTAGGCCAGCCTGCCCATGCCGTATTCACCGACGTCGAACGCGCTGCGCCACCGCCAGTTCCTATCGGTATCGCCGTACGGCACCGCCATCTCGGAGAGCGAGGCGCGGTACAGGATCGGCCGAAGCCGTCCGTCATCCTCGTAGCCGACCATGTGCAGCACGAGACCTTCGCGCGGGTGCATCGTGTAGCGGAAGCGCCATTTCTGCCAGCGAATCTCCTGGCCTGAGATCTCGTAGCTCGGACCATCGGGCTGTGCGATGGTGAGCGCCTTTGGCGCCGTTCGCGTTCCCGTAGACTGTCTCATCCAGCTCTTGGCTCGGCGGCGGGAGCGGGAAGGGTCCCGGTGTCGATGAACTCGACGACCTCTGTCGGCGTTCATGTCCACGAGCACGCCGATGCCCTCAATCGGTCTGCCGTAAAAGTTGCTCGCGTCGCCTTTGAGATAGGAGACGGCACGAAGGAGGCGCCGTGTCTGATACTGTGGTGCGACCTGGCCTACGGCCCAGAAGTCAATCTGCACCTCGTCGAAATCGTCGATGCCGCGCTTGCGCATCGCCTGCTGCCAGCGTGCGTCTCCCTTCACGACATTCACGAACGTGTCGTACTCCGCCTCGAGCACGACCGGCTGAACGCCTTTCACCTCAATCCACGAGACGAGGCGAGACGTGTTGAGATCGACGACAGCCTCGAACGTGCGGTTGCGCCGGCGGTCGAGAATGACTGCGAATGCCTGCCGCGCGATCGGCTGGCCCGGCGTATGGCGGAGGACATCGGTTTTGGCAGGCTCCTTCAGCACAATCGTGGCAAACAGCGCGTCTGCCGGGAAATCGGGCGAAGCGCTGAGGACTTTGGCTGCGGCATTGATCTCTCGCCGCGGTCAGCGGATCGAGAGGGTGGCGCTGAACCGCCGTACGGCGGCGGCTTGCGCAACCTGAAATGCCAGAAGCAGTGCCGGCGTGCAGGTCGCCCAGCAGGACAGTGAAACTGCGGCAAAATGATTTGAGGCTCATGTCGGCTCCGCGATGATGACGCGTACGACCGGTGCGGCGTTCGGGCGAATCTTATACGAAAAGAGATTGGGGGAAGGTGCCGTCGGTCAGATGCCCGGTCGTGGTCTCGATGCGGACCGCATGGACGCGCAGAGCCGTGCGCGTCGCCGGGAGTTGGCTGACGGCGATTGGGTTGCTGATGCTCGGTTGGAGCTGCGCCCTTCTTCGTCGACGATTCTAGTAAGGGTACCCTTTGAGCCTTGGCGTCTTCGGCTTCCAATCAGGAAGGGCCGCGTACTTCTCCCCGATTGGCATTTTCACCTTCGGCAGACTCTGGGCGTCGAGCACTTCGTTCTCCGGGATGACGTCGTTGATGTAGAGCAGAAACGCCGTCAGCGCGTACACTTCATCGGCCGTCAGCGTCCCCTCGCGATTGAGGGGCATGGCGCGATTGATGTAATCCCAGACCGTCGTCGCGAACGGCGCGCGAAGCGCCAGAATTCGTCCGCGTGCCCAGAGCTCGACATCCGGGCCAGCCTTGCTTTTCATGATGGGCGCTCTGCCCTCGATTCCCGTCGCCCCGTGGCATGACGCGCACTTCGCGCGATAGACCTCGGCGCCCTCCTTCGTCGTTCCGCGCCCCGGCGGGAGCTCCGCTCCGGTAGGACCGATGGAGATATCCCACGCGCGGAGTTCCTCTGCGCTCGGCGTGCGTCCCACTCCATACGTTGGCGACTGCGCCAGTGCGCAGACGCCCATGAGCCACACAAACAGGAGAACCCTAAGCATTCCCATTGTGGACGCTCCCATCACTGGCGATCCTCCACGGTTGAATGGTGTTGTCGAGCCCCGGCACGCTGTATGTGGGTGTGAGCTCCGCCTTCCAGTGCGCGGCGACCTGAGCCCGCGACGGTTGGACCTGGCCGATCTCGTCCGTGCAGCGCGAAAGCAGCTGAGTCTCCTGCCCGTCCCAATTCCATTGATGGGTGAATCGCGTGTGCGCCATGCGCTGCGCCGTGCCCTTGATCTCGGCAAGGTTCCAGCGCTTGCCGCCGTCGGTTGACACTTCAACCTTGCGAATGGCTCCGCCACCGGACCAGGCCAGGCCTCTGATCTCGTACGAACCCTTGCCAGGCAGTTGTTGTCCGCCGGAAGGGAACGTGATGACCGATTTGGGGCCGATCTGATATTCCAGCGCCGCGACCTTCGGGTCTCGATCGAGATGCCCGAAGTCGTTGTAGTTCATGTAGTACCGATCAACCACCTTGATTCGCCGCAGATACTTGGTGTGAAAGATTCCCTCGAAGCCGGGGACCATCAGCCGCAGCGGAAATCCCTGCTGGGGCCGCAGGTCCTCGCCGTTCATGCCGTAGGCCAGCAGGCAGTCGTCCATCGCCTTGGCGATCGGCATGCTCGACGCGCCCTTCACTTCCTCCGACCCTTCCGCGACGAACCAGGTTGCACCGCTTTTCAGGCCGCACTCCTTGAGCAGCAGAGAAAGGGGTACGCCGGTCCATTCGGCGCAACTGGTCATCCCGTGTGATTCCTGAACGGTCTTTGCGTTACGCGACGCCCGATTCCCCGCGCACTCGATGAAATGCAGGCGGGTGACCGAAGGGAGGCGCTTCAACTCCTCCATGGTGAAGGTCAGCGGACGGTCCACCATTCCATGGATCAAGAGACGATGCTCGCGAGGATCGATCTCCGGGATGTAGGCACCGCGAGTCGTCCCCACGAAGTGGAGCGAGGATGGTGTGATCACTCCCACCGAATCCTGAAGCGGCGTCGCGATATGAAAGTAGAGCCCGAAGGCATCGGGCGAAGGCCTGCCGCCGTGGGCGATGCGTACCGACTTGACGAACTTCGATCGGTCGCCGTAGGGGATCTGATCCTTGTCCCCCTTGATCATTGGTGGCGAGGCTGGAGGTCCCTGGCCGAACGCGGGTGCCGCGCCTCCCAGGGTGATACCACCGGCCAACGCCGCGCCGCTTTTGAGGAAGTCCCGTCGAGCAGGTCGTTTCGCGCCCATGGTTCTCTCCTTATTAGATGCCGCGAGCTATGGCTGGCAGGCCTGAAATCGCTCCCGCAGCCGGCAGTATACGCCTGTCCCGGCCGCCAGCGTTCATGGTTATGATTCTGGCCATGTATGCCCTCGCGGCCGTCGTGATTACCGCTGTGGCCGCGATCGTGGAGCTGGCCATGGGCCGGCTGCTGTTGTGCCGCTGCGGCTATCTCAAGTTCTGGCACGGCGTCGTCTACAGCTCCGAGAATTCCCAGCATCTGACCGACTGGTACACCTTCACGCACGTCCTGCACGGTCTCGGCTTCTACTTCCTGTTGTGGGCCGTGTTCAGGCGTCTGGGCGGAGGTGTGAGATTCCTGATGGCGGTGGCGCTCGAATCGGCATGGGAGATCGTAGAGAACTCACCGTTCATCATCGATCGCTACCGGACCGCCACCATCTCGCTCGACTACTACGGCGACAGCGTCGTCAATTCAGTGGCCGACGTGGTCGCGATGATGGTCGGGTTCTGGATTGCCCGCAAGGCGCCGGTATGGGTGAGCGTCGTGCTGTTCATCGCGGTCGAGGCCGCGCTGGCGTGGGGGATTCGCGACAACCTGACGCTCAACATTCTCATGCTGATACGTCCGATCGAGGCGGTGAAGAGGTGGCAGCTCGGAACCTGACCGGCTGAGGCGGTCTGCAATCAGGATTTGCCAGCTCGATCGGCATATTCCCAGTCGTAAGGGACGCCAGTTTCGCCGAGCACACAGCGCACCAGATCGGCGAAGCGCGCCTCAGCCCGAACATCGTTGGCGAGAAGCAGCACGCAACGTCGACCGCGCTCCAGGCAGACGAAGCTGTTGGCGGTCTGCCCGTCGTGGCCGCCTTTGTAGAATCCACGGCCCTGAGGACCTTCGAACACGATAACCCCCAACCCGGCCGCGAGGTCTGGGCGCTGTTCGGCCTTTGGTAGATACGGCGCGAAGTTCGGAAACTGGTGGGCCGTACCGATGTGCATGGATGGCTTGACCATTTCGGCACGCGCGGCCAACGACAGCCCATCGCCCTGTACCAGCGCAGCGATGAACTTCGACAGGTCGCTGATCGTGGTGTCCATCGAACCGGCGACGCGGACATTGGAGCGTTCGTCATGCTCCAGCGGTTCGCCCCTGTCGTTCCAGCCGTCGGCCAGATTCGGCCGAAAGTCGGGGCGCCATCGCAGGCTGGTGCGGGTCATGCCCAGCCGCGCGAAGATGGCGTCGGTCAGCTCCTGGACGTCGAGGCCGAGCCCCTTGGTCCTGGCTCCTTGCTCGATGACGAACTGCAGCAGGCTGAAGCCCTCGCCCGAATAGCTATAGCGTGAACCGGGCTCGAAGTGGATGCGCAGCTTCTCGTCGGGTTCGATGAACCAGAAGTTATCGAACCCGGTGGAGTGGGTCAGCGCCATGCGCGCCGTGATGGTGCGCCAGCGTTCGTCTCCGGCCAGATCGCGATAGGGACCGTACTTGGCCAGGTGGGTCTGGCCCTCGCCGTAACTGATCAAGGGCCGCTCGAGGTAGTCGGCAAGTGGCGCGTCGAGATCCAGCTTCTTCTGATCCACCAGCGTCAGCGTCGTGTAAGCCATCACCGTCTTGGTAAGCGAGGCGCCGTACATCACCGTGTCGGTCTGGAGTGGATCGCCCTTGGCGTTGCGTGTGCCGTACGCCTGTACGTAGGCCACCCGGCCATCATCGATCACGGCGATCGCCATGCCGTTGGCGCCTGTCTCGGCCATGGCGGCGCGCACCCGTGCATCGATCGCAGCAGCGCCGGGAAGGCAGGCAAGCGACGCGCTGCTCGTGAGCAGCAGCGCAAGGCATAAGGCCGGTTTCGTCATCGATCGGGCAACGACAATATCATCGCCCGGCCGATTGAGGACCGATACGCTCGCCGCCGAGGAGTGACAAGCCGCGAATCAGATACTGAACGGCGAGATCCTGTTCCATGAGTCCTGATGATCCTCGGACATCCGTTGAAGCGGATCAAGCCGCTCCGCGTTGCCGAACAATTGCCGTGTTGTTGATCCTCCAGAAGGCGCCTCAGCCGCAAGCCGGCATTCACCGCGATAGCCCGCGTCCGTCGATAAATTGCTCCGCCCACAACTCGAGCGCCACCAGGATCCAGAACCCCTCAGTGGTGGCGGGCGCCGACAGGGCGCGGCGCCACCAGCGGCGAACGACGCTGACGTCGACCAGCCCGCGCGCCGACATGCCTGGCAACAGGCGGTCCTCCATCAACGCCACGAACGGGCCGCTCCGGAAGTACTGCGCCAGCGGCAGGTTAAATGCCGACTTGCGGCGGTAGACGAATGCCTCGTCGAAGCTGCGCCTGGCGAGCTCCTTGACTACGATCTTGGTGCCTGCTACGCCGAGCGGTAATGACGACCCCACCAGGTGTTCGGCCGGCAGGGCGCGGGCGAATTCGATCACCTGCCGGTCGAGAAAAGGCACCCGGGTCTCGACCGCATGCCCCATCGTCATCCTGTCCTGGCGCACCAGCAGGTCGACGAGGTGCGTCCGCATATCGTACTTCAGGCAATTCGAGAGATGGTCGGCGTGGCCCTCCTGGAACAGGGCCCGGCGCTTTTCGATCGCCGGCCGCAGATTCGCCGCGGGTCGTAACTTCGAGAGACGGGCTTCGGAATGAAACTGAGACGCGCGAATGAATGTGTCGCACGAGCCATTGGCCGCATGGGCGTCGTGGAAGCGCGCGTAGCCGCCGAATAGTTCGTCTGTACCTTCGCCGCTCAGCAGGACCGTGGCATGCTCGCGCGAACGCCGGGCCAGCAACCACAGGGCCAGCGAGTTTGGATGGCTGATTGGCTGATCCATGTGCCAGCTGGCGGCATCCAGCGCGCCGATGAAGGCGGCCTCATCGAAAACAAAGCGATGGCTGGCGACGCGTGCCGTGGCCGCCGCTTTCAGGATCCAGCGCTCTTCCGAGAACTGCGGCTCCTCGAAGACGATCGAGAAGGCGCTCAGATCAGCACGGTGATGTTTGCGCGCCATCACGGTGACGAGCGACGAGTCGACGCCACCGGACAGCTGGCACCCCACGCCCACGTCGCTTCGCAATTGCGATTGCACGCTGCGGCCCAGCAGATGATCGAGGCGATCGACCGCGTCTTCCCGGGAGAGGTGCAGCTTTTCGGAGTGGTCGGGGATGCTCCAGTAGCGCACCTCTCGGACACTATCCGGCGTGATCGTCAGGCGATGGCCAGGCCGGACGTGGCGCACGCCCTTGAGCAGCGAGGCTTCGCCTGCGACATATCGAAATGCCAGGAGCTCGTCGACCTCGGCCGGATCGATCTCGGCGCGGAACATCGGATGCGCCAGAAACGCCTTGGCTTCTGACGCAAACAGCACGGTCGTTCCGCGTTGCGCCCAGACCAACGGCTTGATGCCGAGACGATCGCGGAGCAGGTGGACGATGCCGCGGCGCGTGTCCGCAATCACGATGGCAAACATGCCATCGAGCCGTTCGAGCATCCGCTCGAGCCCCCCGCGCTCGTAGAGCGCAAGGATGACTTCGGTATCAGTGCCGGTGCGGAAACGGTAGCCGTCGCGCTCGAGCTCGGCCTTGCAGCCGAGCGCGTCGTAGATCTCGCCGTTGAAGACGAGCGCGGTCGAGCCGTCGGGGCTGGTCATCGGCTGGTGTCCACGGGCCGAAAGGTCGAGGATCTTCAGCCGCTGGAAACCCAGCGCGGTGTCAGGGATGCCGCCGCGCAGCGACAGGCAGAGTGTGCCGCGATCGTCTGGACCGCGATGACGAATCATGTCCGTCATCGCCCCGAGCACGCTGGCGTCGGCCGGCGCACCATCCAGGTTGATGAACCCCGCGATTCCGCACATCTGTGAGGGTGACTGGCCTCGGCCGCCTTTTGGTGGCATGGCGGCCTTTTCGTGTCCAGCGTACCACCGAGATGGGGGTCACGATCGTCGTCCTGCGCGGTGCGACGCAGACCGCGAGATGTCGTGGGTCGGCCGACCTTTGGAACCGTCCAGACGAAAACAGGCATGATTGCTGGCCACCGGACCTGGCACACGACGTGCGCCTGGCCGCGAGGGCACTGACATCGGCATCAAGCATGTTCACGAAGAGCCACATCGACAGACGCGGTGACCGAATATGAGATACGCGCGCGAATTCATCTCGAGCACGATCGTCGGGGGGTTGTTCATCGTAGTGCCGGTTTACCTGGCGGTACTACTGCTGCTCAAGGGCATGAAGTCGGTCGCGGCCCTGGTGCGGCCATTCGCAGCGTTGGTCCCTGACTGGATCCCGGCCGAGGGCCTCTTTTCTCTGGTCCTGGTGCTGGCGCTCTGTTTCCTTGTCGGTGTCGCTGTGCGTACTCGATCGGGGCGCGCGGCCCGAGAGCGCATGGAGAGGGTGTTCTTCGACAGGCTTCCAGGGTATGGCCTGCTGCGCAGCCTGACACAGCGACTGGCGGGAGACGGCGAGGCGCACACATGGAAGCCGGCACTGGTGGAAATCGAAGACGCGCTCGTCCCGGCGTTCATCATCGAAGAGCTCGACGACGGCCGGTTCACGGTCTTCGTCCCGTCGGTGCCCACTCCGCTCGCCGGGGCCGTGTACATCCTCCGACCAGAGCGCGTGCACATCGTCGACATCCCTTTTACCCAGGCCATCAGCTCCATCTCTCGCTGGGGTTCAGGGTCGAAAGATCTCGTGGCAGCGATGCGGCTGACCGGTCGATCCCAAGGAGCATGAAATGACAACGACGTATCTGACGGGTGTTCTCGCAGGCGTGCTCATGTGTGCGGCACATCCGTCGATGGCCCAGGACAAGGGCCAGACCGAGGCCGCCGAACTTGCACGCACGTCGCAGGCGGCGTTGCAGCAGCTATACACCGCCGCGCCGCTGGCGAAACAGCTCGGACCAAAGGCGCTCGCGATTCTGGTCTTTCCGAAGGTCTCGAAGGCCGGCCTCGGAATCGGCGGCCAATACGGTGAAGGCGCACTGCTCAAGAAGGGGACCGCGGCTGCGTACTACAAGACGACGGGCGCTTCCTTCGGACTGCAGGCTGGCGGCCAGCAGTATGGCTACGCGATGCTCCTCATGAACGCAAAGGCGCTCGCGCAGCTGGACAACGCAAAGGGTTTCGAGGTCGGCGTTGGCCCGAGCGTCGTCCTGGTGGACGATGGCATGGCGAAGACCACTACGACCACCACGCTGAAGGAAGATATCTACGCGTTCGTATTCGGCCAGAAGGGACTGATGGCGGGCCTCGGCATACAAGGCAACAAGATCACCAAGATCACGCCCAAGTAGCTGCCCTGTACCCGCGGCGTGACATCATCGCTTCAGGGTGCAGGTCGAACCCCGATCCGCGACGGCCAAAGAACGGCACACAGTCTACAATCTCGGCCATGCGAACACTACGCATGGTCAGAAAAGAGACTGGCGAATACCGGCCTGTCTCCCAATCTTGACATCGCCCCGGACGGGAAACTCTTCGCCGTGCTGATGCCGGCCGAAGGGCCCGAACCGCCCGAAGCGCAACGCCACGTCAGGCTGCTCGTGAACTTCTTCGACGAACTGCGGCGAATCGCCGCCCGCGGCGAGGCCATGAGCGTCCCGCCACGGCCCTGAATCCGTCACATGGGGTGAACGCTGGTCAGGGCCTCGCGAGAGAGGGCCAATTCACGATCGCGCGCACTGCGGCGCGGTCCGCGCCGTCCAGCCTCTTAATCAGAAAACGCCCGTCGCCGGTGATGGCGTACTGGCTGAGCCCGGAACTCGGTGACAGCCCGGTCTTGAACAGCGCGCGTGGGGCCGTCGGCTTGAAATCGCTGCCGCTGGCTGCCTGGACCGACATCATCGTCCCATCCGGGGTCAGATAGAAGAGGTCCCCGTTCCCGCCCCATTGGGGCTGCATGCCGCCCGCGTTCGAGACCTGCCAGCGGCGTCCGGTCGGGGGATTCGGGGTAACGAAGACTTCCGGCCGGCCGCCGATGAACGCATTGAAGGCAAACCATCGGCCATCAGGAGAAAAACTGAACTCGTCCGGCCGTTCCAGTCGATCGGCAGCCGGCAGGATCAGACGCGGCTCTCCGCCGCCGGCAGGAATGAGCACGCCACCGAAGTCCTGTGCGGTGAGGACCGCGGCAATCCATCGTCCGTCGGGCGACCAGTCCTTCGGAAACGCTGAGAAGCCCGCAGCCGGCGTGTAGAGCGTCGTCTCGGTGGGATCGTCGATCGATCGGAGGACGACGCCCGCACGCGTGCGATGCGCCACGCGCCGCCCGTCGGGCGACCAGATGGGATTGCCAAGCGACGGACCGAGGATGGTCGTGCCGCCACCGCGAAGATCGAGGAGCGCCAGTGTTCCTGACTGCTCCAGCGCGACGCGCGTGCCATCGGGGGCGAGCACGAAGTTCGCCGCGCGCCGCGTGGTCGCCGCCTGCGTTTCCCGACCCGATCGATCGACCCACGAAAAGCGATCGGTCAGCGACGCGACGCCGAAGACCACGGCTCCGGTCAGCGAAGCCGACATCCACGTCACGCCCAGGCTGCCGTCCGAAGTGATGGGAATCGGGTGCTCGGCCCCGGTGAATTTACCCCGTGCGAGATCGAATGGACGCACGATGAGCCCGCCGCTCCGGCGATAGAGCACGTGTCCCTGTGAGTACAAGGCAAAATCTGCGTGATTGGTCGGGCCGTCACAGTGGTGCGGCTGGCCGACGCGGCCCGCGCACACGAATGTCGCGCCGTCGTTTCGCTCCATCTGGAAGGTGAACGCACCGGATCCGGCGGGTGCGGGGAACACGTGGCGGCGCTCACCCCCGGCTGTGTCAACCGTGGTCGCGTTCTCTTGCTGTCCAGCCGCCGACCAAATCTGCAAGGGAAAGGCGACGCCGCCAGTTCGGCCCACGACGAACCGTCCGTCGCCGAGCGCCACGTGCGCGCCCGTCGTCGCCCATTTTCCCGGTTGAAACAGCGAGGCACCGGATCGAGGGTCGATGGTCCGTACTCCATTGGGGACGCCAACATGAAGCACGTTGTCGGGCGTCCAGGCCCACCAATACGCCCCCTCGAGCTCGACGACATAGCGTGACGGGCCCTCGGTCAGCGTACGTAGCGAGATGCGTGTACGTCCATCGGGTCTGTCCTGTCCCGTCGCGACGTAACGGCCGTCGGGGGACAGCGTCATAGGGCCTTCCGCAGCGATGTCGAACTGCATCACCGGCGCGGCGTCCGGCGGGACGGCTCGCCACGATGCCGCGACGGCGGACGCGATGAGCGCACCCACTGTCAGCCACAGGCCCGCGCGCATGATCGATGCGAACCGAGATCGTGGTACGGCTGCGGTCGGCTCCGCGGTGGTGCCCTGGCCAATCCACTGCAGCTCGCCGAGCACGTCGCGTGCGCTCTGCCACCGCTCGTCTGGGTCTTTCGTCAGACAGCGTGCGATCACGTGTTCGACAACCGCCGGTGTCGTCGGCTGTCGGGCGCGGAGCGGCTCGGGCTCGCGCTCGAGGATGGCCGCCATCACGCTGACGCTCGTCCTGCCGTCGAAAGGCCGCGAGCCGGCGAGCATCTCGTACATCACGCAGCCGAGTGCCCAGAGATCGCTCCGCGCGTCGGCCTCCCGGCCTTCGATCTGCTCTGGTGCCATGTAATTCGGCGTGCCGACGATCGTGCCCTCCGCGGTCATGGGAGCCGCCGCCGCCGTCGCCGCTTGCGAGACATTACCGGCGACCACCGTCCGGGTGCCCTTCGCCAGGCCGAAGTCGAGGAGCTTGGCGCCCGATTTCGTGAGCACGACGTTGCCGGGTTTCAGATCGCGATGGACGATGCCATGGCGGTGCGCCTTGTCGAGCGCATCGGCGATCTCGCGGGCGATGGTCAGCGCCGGGGCCAGCGGCAGCGGCCCCTTCGTCAGCCGCTCGGCCAGCGTCGCGCCCTCGAGCAGCTCCATGACGAGAAAGTCGGTCGCCCCGTCGCGTCCCAGGTCGTGGAGCGTGCAGATGTGCGGATGGTTGAGCGAGGCAAGCACTTGCGCTTCGCGCGTCGAAACGCGCCAAACGTTCCGGATCGTTCGCGAACGCTTCGGGGAGAACCTTGATGGCAACGTCGCGGTTCAGGCGCGTGTCACGCGCTCGGTAGACCTCGCCCATCCCACCTGCGCCGATAGGTGCGGTGATTTCGTAAGCGCCAAGACGGGTACCGGGCGCGAGACTCACAGCTTGTTCAAAAGGACGGCTGGATTATACGAGAGGAGCACCGTCTCCGATCACGCCGGCGTACGCACATTTCGCTGGAAACAAAGCGGTCTTTATCGCTTGCGACTTTCCATTTGGCTGGTCGGACTTGGGGCACGCCGGCGATCTCTACGTCGAAAGATAAATCTTCAAATTCCTTGTCGGTCCCTCGACCCGACAGGCCAAAAAGGGGTCGATTCGCTTGATTCTGAAGACCTCGTTGCACGCTATAGTGCTGGCCGTTTTCCAGTCCTCACTTCTGTCCCCAAGCGTAGTTTGATTCGCGTTGTCACTCGGTGCCTCCCCTGGTTTCAGGGAAACCCCGACCCGTTCCTATTCTTGATAGACTACCCACCCACAGCGCCCTAACGTCTTAGTGCGCTCGCAACTGCAAATGGCGTGTCCGGCTTGCGGGCAATCGGCTTCCGCCGTCGATGGCAGCTGCGCCGGATGTGGTTTTGTGCACTCTGACGGGGATATTGCCAGCTTCCAGCCGACTGTCCTTCCAGAACTCGACCGGGGAGTAAGCACAAGCAGCCGCCCGGATGGGCTGCTGCACGAGAACCTGTCGACTTTGACCGTGAGCCTCGGTCTGGAAGCAACCCGGATCCATGCCCAGCAGGGGCGGCGTCCGGGGGCCCTGCCGATCGCAATCGGGCGGCGGGTCGCAAACCGCTACCGCATCAGTAGGCTGATCGGCGTCGGCGGCATGGGCGTCGTTTATCAGGCCTGGGACGAAAAGCTCAATCTTGAGGTCGCCCTCAAGGTCATTCTCAAGCCCGAAGTTAGCGACCCGTTCCTTGCGGCTGATCTCGAGAGGCGCTTTCTAACCGAGCTGCTCCTCTCGCGGCGAGTGACGCACAAGAACGTGGTCCGCATTCACGACATGGGGGAAGTAGACGGCATCACTTACATCACGATGCCGTTCATCGAGGGGACTACCCTTGCCGAGGTGATTGCCAAGCAGTCGCTGTCCGTGCGCGAAACGCTGCACCTGGCGCGGCAGATTGCCGCCGGCTTGGGCGCGGCCCATGAGGCTGGAGTCGTGCACCGCGATCTGAAGCCGGAAAACATCATGATCGACAAGGACCGCAATGCCTTGATCATGGATTTCGGCCTCGCCCTGTCGACGACCGCGACGAACGCCGCCGAAGGGATTGTCGGCACGCTCCATTACATGGCGCCCGAACAGGCCGCCGGTCAGGCCGTGGATCAGCGCGCCGACATGCTACTCGTTCGGGCTGATCCTCTACGAGATGCTGTCGAAGAAACAGCGTCCCGCGGCGAAGTCGGTGCTCATCGTGCGTGAGCAGCGCAAGAAGGCGCTGGAGCCGTTGCGGACGATCCGGCCTGAGGTGCCGAAAGCGCTCGCAGCGATCGTGGAGCGGTGCCTTCGCTACGAGGCTGAAAAGCGCTACGAATCCGCCGCCGCGCTCGTGGAGGCATTCAATCGGCTCAATCCGGACGGCCATCCGCTGCCCAATCTCCGACGGCTGAGCGCTGCGGCCGTTGTCGCGGTATCGTTGTTGCGGTGGCGACGTTCGCGGGCACCTGGTTCATATCCGCGCGGCCGCCGCCGGCGCCGCACGAGCCGGTGTCGGTGCTGATCGCTGATTTCGAGAACCGCGCCAACGATCCGGCCTTCGCCGGCGCAATCGAACAGGCGCTGACTGACGGTATGGAAGGCGCGTCGTTCATCGTCACGTACCCACGGCGCGATGCCGCCCGGCGGATCGCGCAATTGAAGCAGGGCGGCAGGCTTGACGAAACCGGTGCGCGTCTGGTGTCGGTTCGGGAAGGCATCAAGTTCGTGACTCAGCCGGATCCATCGAAGGCAGCGGCGGCACCTACACGATTACGACGAACCTGATCGACCCGGCGGCGCCCGCGGGGGCGGTGAAGACCGAACGCGCCACCGCACGTTCCAAAGACCAGGTCCTGGCGACGGTCGGACAGATTGCCATCCGCCTGCGCCAGGCTCTCGGCGATTCGACGCCGCGGAGCGCGCAGCAGGCTGCGTCAGAAACGTTCTCGACGGCATCTCTCGACGCCGTGCGCAACTATACAGCGGCCCAGGAGCTTCAGAGCAGCGGCCGCTACGACGAGGCGATCGCCAAGTACAAGGAGGCGCTGGCCGCCGATGCCAGCTTTGGCCGCGCCTACGCGGGATGGGCCACCAGTGCTTTTCAGATGGGTCGGCAGGCCGAGGCAGAAGATCTGTGGAAGAAGTCGCTCACGCTGATGGACCGGATGAGTGAACGCGAACGGTATCGGACGCTCGGCGGGTACTATCTCGGAATCAGCCGCGACTACGAACAAGCCATCAAGAACTATTCGGAGTTGGTACGCCTCTATCCCGCCGATCGGGCCGGCCATTCGAATCTCGCGCTGGCGCATTTCTACACGCTCGATTTCGCGAAAGCGCTCGAAGAGGGCCGCCGCGCGGTGGAGATCTATCCGTCGAGTCCGAAGTTCAGAAACAACTACGCCTTGTATGCGATGTACGCGTCGAATTTCGACGAGGCCGTGAAAGAGGCGAAAGGGCTGCTTGCCGCCGACGCCAAGTTCGCCGATCCCTACTTTCCGCTGGCGATCTCGCAAGTGGTGGCCGGCGATGTGGCTGCCGCGGTCGAGAGCTACACCAACATGGCGCGCCTCGGTCCTTCGGTGCTGTCGTCGCGAGCCGTGATGGGCCTGGCCGACATCGCGATGTATGAGGGACGCTACGCCGACGCGGTCGCCATTCTCCGGCCCAGGATTGAACAGGACCGTAAGGAGGAAAACACCATAGGCATCGCCTCCAAGAGTATCGCGCTGGCCGAAGCCTACGACCGCCTCGGCCGGCAGGTGGAGGCGCGGGCCACCGCGCATGAAGCGGCGCGGGTGTTCGAGCACGAATCGGTGCTGTTCCCGGCGGCGCGGGTGCTGATGGCCAACGGCGATATGGCCGGCGCGCAGGACCTCGCGAAGAGGCTCGATAACCTGCTGCAAACGCAGACGCGCGCCTACGCGCGGCTGATAAACGGGGAAATCGCGCTCCGCCAGAACCGACTGGGCGACGCCATCGATGCGTTTCGCGCCGCCAGCCGGCAATACGACGCATGGATCTCCCATATCGATCTGGGCATCGCCTACGTCAGAGCGAATCACAGTCCGGAGGCAGTCGCCGAGTTCGATCTCGCGCTCCGGCGACGCGGCGAAGCAGTTGCGCTGTTCCTCGATGACATTCCATCGATTCGCTATCTGGCCCCGTTGGCGTACTGGCACGGAGTTGCCCAAGAGGGCGTGGGGATGAAGACGGCTGCGCTCGAGAACTATCAGCGATTTCTTACGCTCCGCAAGGATCCGAACGATCTGCTCGTCAAGGACGCCCGCCAGCGCCACGCCGCGCTGTCAGTAGCCGAGCCATAGAACCCTCCGGCGAGCCTCGACAAACTGACGTAAGATCGATCGGCCTACCGCCCCAGAAGAGCAAGTCCTAGGTCGCAGATCCTGCCGGTCGCCGTTCGTGCGTCACGTCCCTATGCATCCTGCCGAGCGGTGGCGGAAGGTCCAATCGCTGTATCACGCCGCTCACGAGCGCCGGCCCGAGGAGCGTTTGGCGTTTCTGACCGCCGCCTGCTCAGGCGATGATGCGCTGCGGCAAGAGGTCGAATCGCTGCTCGACGACGAGAGCAAGGCGCAGAACTGGTTGTCGACCCCTGCCGTACAACTTGCCGCGCAGATGGTAACCGGTGATGGAATGCCGTCTCTTCTGGGTCAGCAAATAGGGAACTACCAGATCGTCAGCCTGCTCGGTGTGGGCGGGATGGGCGAGGTCTATCGCGCGCTCGATACCAGGCTCGGAGAACGTCGAGCGCTACAAGGGAAGGCCCCGGCCGTGGTCCCACCAACCGGGTCCTCCCTGGCTCGCTGATGACGGCCTCAGTTGGGCACGTTGCTCTTGACGCGATGGATCGTGAAGTGGAACGTGCCAAAGCAATTCCCACCATTTTGGAAAGGCGTACATCCCGCGGGTAACTGAGCGAGCGGGTCGATCACCGGATAGTGATTGGTCACGTTCAACGACCCCTTCAAGCCGGAGGTCAAAACGTCGACCAGCCCTCCCGGGCCGACGATGGGAAAGAAATGCGGCTGGATGTAGCCAATCATGTTGTCGGGATTGTCGGGGTTCCAGTATGTGACGAACCGCGGGCGGGCCACCCCGATGAACTGACCGGGGTCGCCTCCGTCCCCTTGGAGCCACATGAACGACGCCTGGTAACGTGTCTGGCCGGCTAACTGCGGCTGACTGGGATCCGGGTCGGCAGCCCAGGCGCCTTGCGCCGTGGTGTGAAACACTGCGATTGAGCCCGAATCGTTGACCGTCACCGTCCCGTCGCCATGAATGGTGGGTATCATCGGAAGTTCTGGCGGTAATGTGCCAGGGGTCGACGGGCAGAGACCGCAGATCGCCTGGCAAAAAGCCGCATGATCGGCATCGTCGCCTGTGGCCGGGCACGGACGCGCGATCCCGAACCAGGTGCCGACGGCACTTGGATCGGTGCTCTGATGACCTGGCGCAAACGAGCTCTTTCCTTGTGCGTAGGCGGCCACCGCGGGGCTGCTCATGTAGCTTGAGAGCGCTGCTCCGGCCACTGCGCCGAATACGGCGGCAACAAACACTGACGTCAGGAATGGTTTCATAGGTTCGGTTCGTCCTTCCGTGAAACGAAGTTACGTGGAATGCCCTTCGACTTCTGCTCGCAGGAAGTCCGCGTGCGTCTCCCGTCGCCGTCGGGACGGATCGCGGACTTCAATGGGTAAAACAGCGCAGAATATATTGAGGCGGTGTCTGCACCTTGTCAATTACTCTTGACAGGTTCGCGAGTATTACAGCATCTCGTTCGATGGTCGTGCGGCGTGATGCGATGAACGTCAATCGGGTTCGGATCGATGACGTGACGGCGTTTTGTGGGTTCGACGGCCTACGCCTTAGCGTCTGGCCCCGAGACTGACATCACGAGCCTCGAGTGGATAGGCAGCGATTGCGTGAGCATTCAACGCATCGATGTCCCCGGCAAGTCCCAGGCGTTAAAAGGCCGATTATCACTCGACTGTTAGGTCTTTTGGATGGCAGCCGCCTCGGGCTTTCGCGAATCATGTCCGTCATCGCCCCGAGCACGGCGGCGTCGGCCGGCGCACCATCCAGGTTGATGAACCCCGCGATTCCGCACATCGGTGAGGGGATCTACCTCGGCCGCCTCGGGGACATGGCGGCCCTATCGTCTTGCCAGCGTACCAGAACAAGGTTGGCCGAAAAAGCCGTCCACCTTCCCGCAATCCACGAGACATGAGAGCGGAGGCGAGTTCGACATTCCGTTCGATCGTGCAGATTGGCGACGCTCAAACCCGATCAACCCGGTACGCCGTTCCGTATCGCCCGTAGTCGTGGCTCGTCACGCCGTTCCGCACCGAACCCTGATAGTGGTTCAACGGCCGCAGGACCGTGACGCGGACGACGGCTGTCTCACCAGGCTTCACAGCGCCCGCGTGGACGGCCGCCAGAGCGAGCGACGAGTCGCCGGTGTACACGTCAGTTCCCCAGACCGATCCGTCGCTCGCGCCGGTGACGCGGAAGTAGTACGTCGTCCCCGGCGTGTCGCACAGATCCTGGATGCGTGCCGGCGCGTCCGAGGCGAGCAATCCCTGGTCGAGCAATGCCTTGATCTCGTCGTTCGATAACTGGTTCTGCCGCTCGAAATGGGCGACGAGCTCCTGAATGACCTTCATGATTGGCTATCCATCACGACGATACGGCCGTAGCCGGGTCCAAAGCCAGCCGCGCGCGTGGGCGGCAACACCCACAGAACGGCATAAGGCATCGGACCCGCCGGGAATTGAATGTCGCCGTCGGTGACGATCGCCGCGGCCCTGATCTGCGGATCCGCAGCCAGCAACTCCATAGCCGGGGTCAGATCGCTTCCGCCGAACCCGGTGACCTGGTACTGCGCCAATTCGGTTGGTGACAAGGTCTCGTCGCTCGTCACCGCGACATCGCACTGCAGCAGCCGAATCTGATCAACAGCAACGGCCTCGCAGAAGTCCGCGATGGCGCCGAGTGCGCGCGGGATCTCCTCCACCATTGATCCACTCGTGTCGAGAATCACATTGAGCATCCAGCCTTCGCGACGCCGGCCTGGCAACACGACATCGGATCGGTCCGCACCGCGCCGCGACGGGCGCACGAACGTGCGCTCCCCCGGCGCAACCGATTCCATCCACCGTTGCAGGATGGTTTCCCACGGTGTTCGGTAGATGCCGCGGAGCGCCGTCACCACCTGGGATGTTCCGCCGGGATCGTCGCCGCGCAGCCCCCTGAGCGCACCCACCGCGCGCGCCAGCGCAAGGCTGCTCGACGCACGCTCTTTCACGGCGGCAGCCTCGTCGGCCTGCTGTGCAACATCGTCCGGGAACATCTCCTTCTCGCGCTGAGATCCGAGCACGTCCCCAGCGTCGGTGTCAGGCGCAACCCCGCCCGGTCCTCGCCCCCGGGGGCCGATCACGCGTCCGACCGTGGTCTCCTCTCCGTCGAAGACAGCGGTCTTCGATGGCATGATCTCCGCGTTGCGCCGCATGTCGAGAACGATTTCCTCGGCCGACCGCCTGCTCGCGCCCGGCATGTCGAGACCGCCGGCAGGCACGTACTCCATTCCAAGCTCTGTGCGCAGGATGTCGTTGATGATGTAGTCGTGCGCGTAATTGAACTCCAGGTGATGGCTCCCACGGGCGCGATCGTGCGTGCGCAAGGCCAGATGCAGCAGTTCGTGTGCGAGGACGAAGATCAGCTCGTCTTCCTTGAGTTTCCCCGCGAACTCCGGATTGACGACCAGCCGCCCCGACGCGAACACGCCCATCGTCGGTACCCGAGCGTCGAGGGCGACTCGAACGGCCGCGGCGAGCCCTGAGAGGTACGGCAGCGAGACCGTCAGCAGCTTCAGCCCTCTTTGAACGCGTTTCAATTGATGAATGCCGGCATCAGCCGCCGCCGTCTCGCTGTTGGGCGCAGGCGTCACAGCTTCGTGACCTGCTTCAGCAGCGCCAGCATCGCCGGATCGGCCCCGAGTTCACTCCAGTGACCGACCAGATCGGTGATGAGGGTCAACTGGTTCTCGGCGGGCAGGCTCGACAGAAAGCGATTGACGGTGTCTGGCGGTACACCCTGCAATCGGCCGTCGCGGACCTGTTGACGAATGCAGTCGAGGATGAACCACCGTGCGGCGTCACCGCTGGGGAGCCTTTCCGGATGCTCGATGTAGTGCGTGAGCGGCTGCATGCGCTGAATCGATTCTTCCGACAAGGCGCAGAAGACCGCGGCATCTTCGGCCGATACCCGTCCGAACGCGAGCGCGCGCCGCAGCTCGCGTGTAAGGGTGCCCGCCGACTCCGCGAGTTCGAGCCCGCGTGACAGGAGCGTCCACGAGCGTGGCGTCGAAAACGGCTGCGGATCAGACGGCACTGGCCGCATCAGCGCGTCGGGCATGTACGAGATGAAGGTGACGACATCCGGGCGGACGCCGTTGACGCTCGCCCAGTCGATCCACTCCTGCACGGCCACGCGGATGTTCAGGATGCACACGCGATTGACGAGTGCGGAACTCAACGAGCGCACCAGCGCGCGATCTTGCACCCGGTTGCCGGCGGCGACCACCCACGTACCCGGCGGCAGCGCGTGCTCGCCAAGACGCCGCTCGAGCAGCAGCGAGTAGAACGCCTTCTGCACGTCGGGCGCGCACGCGGGAAGCTCGTCCAGGAAGAGGCAAAAAGGCTCAGGCGTTTCGGGCAGCAGCACGCGCGGCGGACAAAACACCGACCGCTCGCCGACGATACGAGGGATGCCGCTGACGTCCTCGGGCGCGATCTGCGTGCCGAGCAGCGACCGGCACGGCAGCCCCGCTTCCGCCGCCGCCTGATACACCATCTCGGACTTGCCAACGCCAGGCGGCGAAAGCAGCAGGAAACTCTGCTCGTGTGCCATGTACCTGATCAGCGTTTTCGCCTGCCGCAGGGTGAGGGACTCTTCCAGTGGCCCGGCCGCTGCCTGCATGAACGTGGGGCCGTTCGGCGATCCGGTGACGGAGTTCACGGGTCCATCCTCGCTGATCGGGTGCCCAGTTGCCAGCAAGAATTCATGGCGCCGACACGATGAAGGCATCTGGGATGCCGGTCAGGGACCATGGGACTTGCCTGGCGAACGACAAAGCGGCCGGGAGAGACATACAATCGCCACAATGGAACGTGACGTCCTCATCGGGCTGCGTGACCTGCTCTCGTCGTCGCGCGTCTTGTCCCTCGCCGTCATCGTCGAAGGAGAAGCCGAGGCCGCGCTTCTGCCCTTCGTTGCCCGCGATGATTTCGCCGCGGTTTACGTGCAGGCCTCCGGCCTGGCACGACATAGCCGCGGCCTGATGTCCGACACGCGTGTCGGTGTCCTCGTTCACGCGCCCGATACGCGGGATGCGGATCCGATGCAGCTGCGACGACTCACCGTACAAGCGGTGGTGAGCATCCTCCCGAGGGAGACCGCCGAGCTCACCGCCGCTGCGGACCGATTCGCCGGCCGCTTCCCTGCGGCTCGGATGACATTGGCGTTGGAAGACTTCAACCTTTACGAGTTGACGCTCGGACGCGGACGCTACGTCGAAGGTTTCGCCCGCGCGTTCAACGTGGGGCCGGAGACCTTCGGCGAACTCTCACGACTCTGACCCGCGTTGGTCGTCGGCGTCATCGCCAAGGCTGTCATGCCAGGTCGCGATCCCGGCGGCTTCGTCGTCACCGTGCTGCTGGGGATTGCCGGAGCCGTGCTGGGCGGTCTGGTTGGCAGGCTCGCGGGCTCTACGGACCGGGTGACGCCGCAGGCTTCGTCATGTCGACGCTGGGCGCAGTTGCGCTCCTGTTTGGGTACAGGAAGCTGCGCTCCACGTAGGCCATTCGTGGCCTCCGAATTGATGAGTCCGCGCAAGAGCGAGGGTTGATCGCCATCTTGACGGGGTGGGATCCAGCATAGACTGGCTTCGCACATTAGGGGGGTTCAGATGAACATTCTCGATAGCATCATGAATGCAGGAAACGGCGCCGCTGTGCGCCAGATCGGTTCGCAGGTGGGGCTGGACGAAGCGCAGACCGCGGCGGCGCTCTCGGCCCTGGGAATGATCGGTCGAACGTTCGGTCGAAGTTAGGCCCGACCGATTCAGTCAAAGGAGGGCGGAATGTCTGTCGCTAAGGTGTCGGAGATCAGCGCCACTTCATCGAAGAGCTTCGAAGATGCGATCCAGCAGGGCATTACTCGAGCGTCGAAAACGCTCCGCAACGTCCGCGGCGCCTGGATCAAAGAGCAGTACGTGCGCTGTGACAGCAGCAAGATCGTGGAATACCAGGTCAACATGATGGTCACATTCGTGCTCGACGATTAGGCTGTCAGCATCACAACAACAACATGGTGACGCCTGCCTGGCGTCGGCGCTGTGGTTCGATCACTGGAGGTCAGTCATGGGTTTGAGAGACACGTACGCGTCCGCGATCCAGACGGCGAAGGGCAAGTTCCACGGCAACGCCGAGGAGCGCGAAGGAAAGCCGCATTAGAAAGGGACGGTCGCAACCGAGGCGGAGAAGAACGAAATCTGGACCGCGATCAAGACCATCCCCTCGTGGAAGAACGAGATCGTCGCGAATATCCAGGTCACAGGTGGACCGGCTGCCGCACCAGCGGCCGCTCCGGCAGCGGCGAAGACCTACACAGTCCAAGCCGGTGACACGCTGAGCAAGATCGCCAAAGAGCACCTCGGGAGTGCCGGCTCGTACATGAAGATCTTCGAACTCAACAACGATCAGTTGTCGGACCCGGACAAGATCAAGCCGGGTCAGGTGCTGCGCCTGCCATAAACGCCCGGCACGATCGGCCGAGTGCGTCGGCAAGCGGCAACGGTAAGACAAGCCGTCCGCGGCGGAGACGGTGACGAAGGAATGCCAGTTCTGCGCGTCGACGATTTCGATCAAGGCGTCGCGCTGCCCGAACTGCACCTCGGAGCTCGCACCGGCTGGGCCTCGTCGCTAGACACGCGATCGAAACGGTTCGGCGGTTCGTCTCCCTGTAGTCGTGACTCGCCACGCCGTTGCGACTGAGCCACTGATAGTGGTTCAACGGCCGCATGACCGTGACGCGGACGACGGCGGCTTCACCAGGCTCCAGGGCACCGGCATGAACACCGGATCTGGCGGAGGTTCAGAGTTCGCGATAGTTTTGCACGGCAAACGTGTCGCACTGGCGGGCATCGCCGCTCTCGAAACCTCGGCGGAACCATCGTTTCCGCTGGTCGCTCGAGCCGTGCGTGAACGTCTTCTCATCAGAGTGGCCAAGAGTGTCATCGCCGATCGCGTGCGCGGCGGTGAGCGCTTCCCCGAGATCCTCGTCCGTGATCTCGAGCGCCGATCGCGCCGAACGACCCCAGACGCCAGCAAGGCAGTCTGCCTGGAGCTCCACGCGCACCGAGGCCTGGTTTGAGGTCTCACCGTTCGGTTGCAACCTGGTGGACCCGATCAAGTTTTGCACGTGGTGACCGACCTCGTGTGCAATCACGTATGCCTGTGCGAAGTCGCCGGGCGCGCGCAGGCGCTTCTCCATGACGCCGTAAAAGCTCGGATCGATATAGAGTTTCTGATCCGCCGGGCAATAAAACGGGCCGACGGCGGAGGTTGCGTTGCCGCAACCGCCCGTCGAGACGCCATTGGCAAACACGACGAGCGTCGGATGCCGGTACGCACCCGGAGTGCTGGCGTAGGCCGGCAATGCCCCGCGGGCGAAGAGCGGTGTCCACACGTCTTCGGTCGACGCGAGCACGACGCGCGAGAAATCACAGGCCGCGCCGTTCGCCTGCGACGCCTCGCAGACGCTGGCCGCGCCTGGTCCCGAAGACGCACCCTCGCCGCTACCGGTCAAAGCTCCGAGAATCTGCTCCTTGAGTCCTGCAGGCATCAACACGAACGCGACGAGGATCACGAGCCCCGCGATCAAAGTGCCCTTTACTCCGAGGAACCTCACGAGACCGGCCACCGCCTGGATCGGAACGCCAGCGCCCCCGCCGCGACCGCTACCGCGATCTTCAAAATTGCTGGACCTGCGTTGATTTTCGGTGCGCATTGCTGTTCCGCTCTGTGCCGGCCGACGTTGTCAGTCTATCTGATGTCCTCGTGACGTTCGAATCGAATATACAGTCTCGCCTCGCCGTCAACCAAGAAATGGCCCTTTTTCCCCATGCCTCGTCAAACTGAGCTGCTGCTGACCGATGCGTTGCGCTTCCCTGAACTACGCGCATCTGGTGCCCGGCGGCAACCGCGCGGCCATCGATCGACTCGACGACCAGCAACCATCTGCAACCCGGCGCAACCAGATGAGAAAATCGCGGTGGGCGAGAAGACCGTAAGTGCTGTAAAGAAAGTGGTGAGCCGCCTCGGAATCGAACCGAGAACCCGCAGATTAAGAGTCTGCTGCTCTGCCAGTTGAGCTAGCGGCCCACTCGGGAGTGACGTGAGACAGGGCTGAAGCCCTGTGCCACACGAAACCCTGATTCTATCTCAGAACCTGCTCGGGTCGCGACCGGACTGTCGACTCGTCTAGTCCGTCACGCGTTTCGGCTGCGTAAGGAAAGCGGTGCCGGAGGGATCGACGTCGGGTTCGGTGTTCATGGCCGGCCGCGCGTACGCGATCCGCGCCACGTCGCGCTCGCGCTGCGTGAGATCGGCCTCGGCGCATCCCTGACCGCTGGGATACATCAACGTCGACGGGTGCGAGGTGTGCCAGAAGCCGAGCGCGTGCCCGACCTCGTGTTTGATGGTTCTGGACCTGATGTGAATGTTGCCGCACTGGCAGCGGTTGTAGTTGAACTCGATCTGGCCGGGATCGGACGCGATGTAGGAACGCCCGCAGTAGTCGACCGAGGAATCGTTGACGAAACGCACCACAATCCAGCCGCGCTCGGTCGGCGGATTCGTGCCGCGCGTGATGCCTGTGGCCTGCATGCGACCGCCCGTAAAGGACGGGACCGCCGAGCGGATGCCATCCTCGATGCGGAGGAGATCGCTTTCCGGCACCTTCAAGCCGATCGGCATGGTGACGTCGAGGTAGAACCTCGGTGCCGCCGACCAGCGCCGCAACGGCTCCAGACTTGACGGTTCCTCGAAGCCGTTCCTCACCAGCTCGCGATAGGCGTCGGCGAGGCTGGCGGGAATCAGATCGATGATCGGATTGTTCGTGCCCGAGCTGATCGTGGTCTCACGCGTCAGAAAACCTTCGGCCGACAGCGTCACCCGCTGCGCCGACCGCGTGCCGGTGCCGCTCACCTGAAACACGCCCGTCGCGTCGGTCAGCGTGTTGAGCAACTGCACGCCGCTGATCGCCTGCTGCGTGAGCGCATCGACGACCTGGCCCGAGAGCGTCCACGTCTCGGCCTGCGGCGCTCCCGGCGTGTTCGAGTCCGGTTGCGTAGGGCCCGCCGGCTGCGAGCGCTGACACGCCGCGGAACCGAGTGCCACAACCAGAATCAGCCATCTCATAGGCGATCGTCTGGTTTCGCAAAAAACCGGCCAGCCGGCTACCGTTCCGCAACCGACGAGAAAACGGCGATGACCCGACGAAGGCGTTTCCGATCCGTAAGCGCGAATGCGGGAACTGTAAGCGGGGTGAAAGCTGTGATATGGGATACCCCATGACACAGATTCGCCGAACCGCCATCGTTACAGGCGCGGGCACCGGCATCGGCCGGAGCGTCGCGCTGGCTTTCCTGCGCGACGGCTACGCGCGTCGTCCTGGCCGGCCGGCGCCGTCAGCCGCTCGAAGACACCGCGCGGGAGGCGCCTCCCGGATCCAACGCGATCGTCGTGCCCACAGACGTCGCGGATCCCGCCTCGGTGGCCGCGCTCTTTACCGCAACGCACGACAGTTTCGGCCGGCTCGATGTGCTGTTCAACAACGCCGGACTGACGGCACCGCGGGTGCCGCTCGAGGACCTGACGCTCGAACAATGGAAGGCGGTCGTCGATGTAAATCTGACCGGCGCGTTTCTGTGCACGCAGGGCGCGTTCCGGATGATGAAGGCGCAAGACCCGCGCGGCGGCCGCATCATCAACAACGGATCCCTTTCCGCGCACGCGCCGCGGCCGCACTCGGCGCCCTACACGTCGACGAAGCACGCCATCACGGGTCTGACCAAATCGACGTCGCTCGACGGCCGGCAGTACGACATCGCCTGCGGACAGATCGACATCGGCAACGCCGCGACTCCACTGGCCGAGGCAATGAAGGCGGGCGTCCTGCAGGCGCACGGGGCGATCGTTCCCGAACCGACGATCGATCCCGAGCACGTGGCGCGCGCCGTGCTCTACATGGCCAACCTGCCGCTCGACGTGAACGTGCAGTTCCTCACCGTCATGGCGACGAAGATGCCGTTTATAGGACGGGGATGACCAAGGAGATTTGTCAGGGTCTGGCAGGGCTAAAGCCCTGCGCTACCGCAAAGGAAAGCGCTAAGACGAGAAAGCTCGCGTCTATCTCACTCACCGCGAGCGAAGGTTGGTGCGCCCGACAGGATTCGAACCTGTGGCCTACAGCTCCGGAGGCTGTCGCTCTATCCAGCTGAGCTACGGGCGCGGGTGAGACTCGAAAGTGAAAGTAGAAAGTGAAAAGTAGAAAGTGAAAAGTAAAAAGTGAAGTAAAAAGTAATCTTACCTCTTACTTTTCACTTTCTACTACTTTTCACTTTCCACTTTTCACTTTCCACTTTTCACTTTTTACTTCCAGATTCACGTTAAGTGCGCCCGGCAGGACTCGAACCTGCGGCCTACTGGTTCGAAGCCAGTCGCTCTATCCAACTGAGCTACGGGCGCATGCAAACGAAAATGATAGCACGCGCGTCCGGCGCGATCACCACGCATGCGCCGGATCGGCAAGGATGCAGCCTTCCAGCCGCACGCCATCCTTGCCGGCATCCTCCCAGAACACGTTCGACCCGCCCGGCACCGACGGATCCACGATGGCGGCGCGGCTGTTGCCGGCAAAGTGCTCCACGGCCGTCACCGTCCCGAATCTTGCCATCTGCTCCAGCAGCAAGTCGTCGAAACCTGCCGGCATATCGAGGAACCCCAGGTAGAGCAGCATGCGAGGGCGACCGTGGAGCAATTTTTCCAACTCGCGCCCTTCGCAGACACGCCGCGATTTGTGGTACTCCAGCTCCAGAATCCGTCCGCCGTCGGGAAACTGCTGGCCGTTCGACTGCGCGAGCGACACGCCCCCATACCACCAGATCGCCGGCAGCGCGTGATGCGTCGTCAGGAGCACGTCTCCAGGCCGCCGATCTTTCATGAGCCAGGCCATTGCCGCGCGGTCGTCGGTCGCCCGATTGCTGTCTGCAGGCCTGTTCGTGCGCAGATCCCGAACACCGCGATCGACGATATCCACGCAGAGGAAGAGCACGAACGCGCCTCCCGCGAGGGCCGCCGCTCGAAACAGCGCGGTGCGTGTCGGAGGCGGCTCGCGAAGAAGCCGTACGAACCAGTCAAGGGACAAGGCAATTCCGAGATACAACGCGGGCAGGAACCACAACGACAGCCGCTCGTACAGCGGAACCATGCGCACCACCGCGAACACGAAGCCGGATGCGACGACAAGACCGGAGACCAGGCCGAGCATGTGATGCGGGGTGACGGCGAACCCGATAACGGCCAGAATCCAGAACGCTATGGGATAGGCACTCCCGCCGGGCTTGTCGGCGAACGGTTTCAAATGGCTGACGATCCAGCGTGGCGCGTCCTGGATGCCGGCGTCAGGCGGCAGCATGGCAAACTGCCAGAACTCCTGCAGCGAGGTGCTGCTCTGCGCGTGGCGGATGGAAAGCAGGTAGTGCAGCGCCACCGACGCCGTCGTGATCGCAACGCCCATCGCGAGCATTCGAAGCGCCTCGGGACGCCGGCGCAGCGCGAAGCACAGCACCACGCCACACGCGGGCAGCACGAGCAGTGCGCCAAGCGAAAACCAGTGTGCAGTCGCCGCTGCCGTCAACCAGATGGCGATCGCCTTCCGGCGTGCTCTGTCGGTCGATGCTTCGGTTGCCGACACCGCGAGAGCGGGAAGCATCAGCCCCCAGAAGGTATCGACCGAATACGGCTTCAGCTCGAGCGCGTAGAAGGTGATCCAGGTGGCGCACGAGCAGAGGAGCACCATCACGGTGCTGCCGGCCGTCGTCAACCATCGCCGGCCGACATAGAGCGCGGCGCCGACCGTTGCGACGCCGAATGCGGCCGGCAGCGCGCGCAATGAGAGTTCCGAGTCGCCGAAGACGAGCAGGATGAGACGCTGCAGATAGAGCCAGCCCAGAGGGGCGCTCTGATCGAGCCACAACCGGCCAGCCAACTCCGGGAACGACCGGTCGCGGAGGTTCAGCGCAATCATCTCTTCGTCGAGCCAGAACGGCCGCATGTTCAGCCACTGGTACAGCACGATGGCGATGCCGATCGCAGCGGTACAAAACGGCAGCCACCAGGCGAGTGCCAGTGGGCGGGGCGAACGAGCGGAAATTGGCGGGCGATCCATCCCCGCTGGCCATTATCTGCCACCGGCCTCGGCCGTTGATATCATTAGCGGCCAGATGGCGACGATTCTTCAGAGTGTTCCAGCCGGCCAGAAAGTCGGCATCGCGTTTTCGGGCGGTCTCGACACGAGCGCGGCCCTTCACTGGATGCGGGGCAAAGGCGCGATTCCGTACGCCTACACCGCCAACCTCGGACAGCCCGACGAAAAGGACTACGACGAAATCCCGCGGCGCGCGCTGCAGTACGGCGCCGAGCAGGCGCGCCTCATCGATTGCCGCCGCCAGCTCGTCAACGAAGGTCTCGCGGCCCTGCAGTCGGGTGCCTTTCACATCACGACAGCCGGCGTTCCGTACTTCAACACGACACCGATCGGCCGGGCGGTCACGGGCACGATGCTCGTGGTCGCGATGAAAGAAGACGACGTGCACATCTGGGGCGATGGCAGCACGTTCAAGGGCAACGACATCGAGCGGTTCTACCGCTACGGCCTGCTCGCGAACCCGAGCCTGCGCATTTACAAGCCGTGGCTCGATCAGTCGTTCATCGACGAGCTCGGCGGCCGGAAGGAAATGTCCGAGTACATGCAGCGTGCCGGGCTGGCCTACAAGATGAGCGTCGAGAAAGCGTACTCGACCGACTCGAACATCCTTGGCGCGACGCACGAAGCGAAAGACCTCGAGCAGTTGAACAGCGGCATCAAGATCGTGGATCCGATCATGGGCGTGGCGTCCTGGCGCGACGACGTCGCCGTGAAGCCCGAGGCCGTGACGATCAGGTTCGACGAGGGCAGCCCGGTGACGCTGAACGGCGCCGCGTTCGACGATGCGGTCGAGCTGATGCTCGAAGCGAATCGCATCGGCGGACGGCATGGCCTGGGCATGAGCGATCAGATCGAGAACCGCATCATCGAGGCGAAGAGCCGCGGCATCTACGAAGCGCCGGGCATGGCGCTGCTGTTCATCGCGTACGAGCGGCTCGTCACGGGCATTCACAACGAAGACACGATCGAGCAGTATCGCGACAACGGCCGGCGCCTCGGCCGTCTCCTGTATCAGGGCCGCTGGTTCGATCCGCAGGCGATGATGCTGCGCGAAACCGCCCAGCGCTGGGTGGCGAGGGCGGTGACCGGTGAGGTCACGCTCGAACTGCGGCGCGGCAACGATTACTCGATCCTCGACACGACGAGCCCGAATCTCACCTACAAGCCCGAACGGCTCACCATGGAGAAAGGCGCCTCCACCTTTTCGCCGCAGGATCGCATCGGGCAGCTCACGATGCGCAATCTTGATATTTCGGACACTCGCGAGAAGCTGCTGACGTACGTCAAGACAGGTCTGCTGGCGCCATCACTCGGCGCGGAGATGCCCAGGCTCTCCGACGGTACGAAACCCAACGATAAATAGCGTGGCCTTCAGGTTGCAACAGATGCATGCCGAGGATGGGTGTGTCTCATCAATCCACTTCAGGGACTGGCCACCTGCGGTCCGGACAGCGGGATCTCGGCAGCACGCACTACGAAATCCATGTCGGGCTGACGAACAAACCCGGTACGGTTGTCGAGCTGGAGTCACCTCCACAGGCGCAGGACGGCGAGCTGCTGGAGTTGACGATCGAGGATGGCCGCGTGCTGCTGTGTCAGGTTCGCGGCATGTCGCCGTACTGCCGCGTGCTCGGCGAGAAATCGATCACGACGCAGGCCGAACCCCACGATCGGCGCCGGCCGGAGCCGCGCACGGTCGCGACGATCCTCCATCCCTGTCCTCGATGTCTGGCGACCGAGACGCTCATCATGCACCGCGGTGTGAAGCTGACCACACTGTGTTGTCCGGTGTGCGGTCACGAGTGGAGTGAGTCCGGCTCGGCGGTGGCCGGCGCGCCGCGGCTCGATCGGCGCGCGGCCGTCCGTCCCGACTCTGCCGACCGGCGGTCGGCCGCCAGGGTGACAACGCCCTACTGCACGTATTGTTCGACCGACACGCACGTCAAGACGGTTCGCCGCACCGCCAGCGAAGTCTATTTCGCGTGCGCGCGCTGTGAAGCGATGTGGGTGCTGTCGCGGGTGCGATCGCCGGGCTGAGGTACAATCGGCGATTCGCATGCGTGCCAACCCCCTCACCGCTCCCTGGCCCGGCCCGTATGGCGGGGTGCCGCCATGGGACCAGATGACACCCGCGTATTTCCCCGATGCTCTGGCATCGGCGATTGCCGAGCAGCAGCGGGAAATCGACGAGATTGCCGCCAGTCCAGAGCCACCGACCTTCGAAAACACGCTGGTTGCCATGGAGTGCGTGGGACGCACGCTCGATCGCGTCGAGCGGATGTTCGGAGTGGCGCGCGAGAACGTCACCAACCCCGAGTATCAGGCGCTCGAGCACGAGTGGCAGCCGAAGCTCGCACGGGCCGCCGACGACATCGTATTTCAATATCGCCCTGTTCAAGCGGATTGAAGGCGTCTACCTGGGACTCCCGGCCTCCAATCTGGAACCCGATCAGGTGCGGCTGGCGACGCGCGTGTACGAACACTTCGTTCGGCGAGGCGCGAAGCTGAACGCGGATCAGAAAACACGTCTGTCGGCCATCAACCAGGAGCTTGCGGCTCGATTCGCGGAGTTCCGCGCCAAGGTGCTCGCCGACGAGAACACGTGGATCGTGCTCGAGCGCGAATCCGATCTCGACGGGCTTCCCGCGTCGGTCGCGGCTGCCGCGAAGACCGCGGCCGAAGAGCGCGGCCTGGCCGGGTCGTGGGCCATCGTGAATACCCGATCGAGCGTCGATCCGTTTCTCACGTTCTCGACGCGGCGGCATCTTCGCGAGATCGTCTGGAAGAAATTCAAGAGCCGCGGCGACAACGACGACGCCAACGACACCAAGGCCATCATTACCGCCATCGTCAGGCTGCGGGCCGAGCGGGCGAGGCTGCTCGGTTTCAAGAGCCACGCACACTGGCGCATGCAGGACACGATGGCGGTCGATCCCGCCGTGGCCCAGAGCTTCCTGCTGAAGGTCTGGCCCTTCGTCGTCGCGCGGGTTCGCGACGAAGTGGCCGACATGCAGACGCTCGCGAGCCGCGAGCAGCCGGGCATCACGATAGAACCGTGGGACTACCTGTATTTTGCCGAGAAGGTGCGCAAGGCGAAGTACAGACCTCGACGAAGCGGAAATCAAGCCGTACCTGCAGCTCGACAACATGGTGTCGGCGGCGCTGTGGTCGGCGGAGCGCCGGTTCGGCATCGCCTTCAAGGAAATCACGGGCACCGTTCCCGTCTATCATCCGGACCTGCGCGTGTGGGAAGTGAGCGACAAGAGCACCGGGCGGCATCGCTCGGTCTTCTATCTGGACAACTTCGCCCGTTCGGGAAAGCGCTCGGGGGCGTGGGAGACCAGCTACCGGTCTCAGCACACGTTCGACGGGCCGGTGACGTGCATCGAGTCGATCAACAACAACTTCGTGAAGGGAGCGCCGGGAGAGCCGGCGCTCATCTCGCTGACCGACGCGGAGACGCTGTTTCACGAATTCGGTCACGCGCTGCACATGATGCTGCAGGACGTCCGATATCCCGGGCTTTCGACGACGCCGATGGACTACGTCGAGCTGCCATCGCAGCTCAACGAGCGCTGGCTGCTGACCCGGGAGCTCCTCGATCGGTTCGCGCGCCATTACCAGACGGGCGATCCCATGCCTCAGGCCCTCGTCGAGAAGATCGAGCGCGCGCACAAGTTCAATCAGGGATACTCGACGCTCGAGTACCTCTGCGTCGGCCATCGTCGACATGGACCTGCACATGCGTCCTGACGGCGTCGAGGACATGGCGGTGTTCGAGAAAGAGGCGCTGGGAAGAATCGGCGGCATGCCGCGTGAGATCGCCATGCGCCATCGCCTGCCCAACTTCGATCATCTCTTCGGCAACGACTGGTACTCGGCCGGCTACTACAGCTATCTGTGGTCCGACGTGATGGCCGCCGATGCGTGGCAGGCGTTTGTCGAAGGCGGCGGGCCCTGGGACGCCGGTGTCAACGAGCGTCTGCGCACGCACATCCTGTCGGACGGCAATTCCATCGATCGCGCCGAAGCCTATCGCCGGTTCCGCGGCCGCGATCCGGAGGTACAGGCGCTCCTCGACGCACGTGGCTTTACTGCCGCTTCCACCGTTACCAATTGACGGGCACGTCGCCGAGGTTCACGAGACGCTTCGGCGCCGGAGGGCGGTCGTGCTGTCGGCTTCGCCTGGCGCCGGCAAGACCACGCGCATTCCGCCGGCGCTCATCGATGCCGGCCCCGTCATCCTGCTGCAACCGCGGCGTCTCGCGGCCCGCGCGGTCGCCCGCCGCATCGCCGTCGAGCGAGGGTGGTCGATCGGCCGCGAGGTCGGCTGGCAGATCAGGTTCGAACGGCGCTTCAGCCGGGAGACGCGGCTGCTCGTTGTCACCGAAGGCATCCTGACCGCGCGCCTGCAGCAGGACCCGCTGCTGTCAGAGTTCGCGACCATCATCCTCGACGAGTTCCACGAACGAAGCATCCACGCCGATCTGGGTCTCGCGCTCGCGCGGCAGACGTGGCGGGCCCGCGACGATCTGCGCCTGGTCGTCATGTCGGCGACCCTCGACATCGAGCCCGTTGCGGCATTTCTTGGAGATGCCGCCGTCATACAAGTGCCCGGCGCGAGCCATCCGCTGACGATCGAACATGCCGATGGGGAATCGGTGGCCGACGCGGCGGGCCGGTTGCTGGGGAGAACGGCCGGACAGGTGCTCTGCTTTCTTCCGGGCGCGCGCGAGATCGAGCGCGCGCGCACCGATCTGTCGGGCCTGGTCGCGTCCAAAGGGGTCGAGCTCGTGGCGCTGCACGGATCGCTGGACGGCGACGCGCAGGATGCCGCCATCGCGGCGGTCGAGCGGCGACGGATCGTGCTGGCGACCAACATCGCCGAGACGTCGCTCACGGTTCCCGGCGTTTCGGCGGTCGTCGACACGGGATTGGTCAAGGTGGCGCGCTACGACGCGGAGCGGGGCATCGACTCGCTGACGCTCGAGCGGGTGACCATGGATTCGGCCGACCAGCGCGCCGGGCGCGCAGCCAGGCTGGGACCCGGCATCGTGCGCCGGTTGTGGGATGCCCGCGCGCGGCTGCGGCCCCATCGCGAGCCCGAGATTGCGCGGGTCGATCTCGCGGGGCCCGTCCTCGACGTCCTGGCATGGGGGGCCAGCCCGTTATCTTTCGAGTGGTTCGAAGCGCCATCGGACGATCGCGTCGACGCGGCGCTTCGCCTGCTCGAGCGTCTTGGCGCGATCGACAAAGAGGCGCACATCTCCACGCTCGGTCGACAGCTTCAGCGTATTCCGCTGCATCCACGCCTCGCACGCATTCTTCTCGATGGTAGAGGCGCTCCTGAAGCCTTGGAGATACTGGGTGCGTTAGGTGCGGGAGGTGCGACGGGTGCGTCAGGTGCGACGGGTGCGAGAGGTGCGATGGCGCAGGAGTTGAGGCGAATTGCGAGCCGTGCAATCGAGGGCGGGGTCGCGGCGCACATCTCTGACGAGGAACTGCGCCACGCGATCTTTACGGGCTATGCCGATCGGCTTGCGAAGCGCAGGGCCAACGCACGCGAGCGATTCGTGCTCGCCACCGGGCATGGTGCGGTGCTCGCCCGCGAGTGCGACATGGGCGACGCCGAGTACATCGTGGCGCTCGACCTCGTGGCGGCCGAGCGCGACCGCATCAGCGAAGCAAGAATTCGTGCGGCGAGTCCGGTGGACGCCGCGTGGATTCAGGCGGCCACCACCGAGGTCGAGCATCGCTTCGACACCGGGAGCGGGCGCGTGCGCGCGGCGCGCGTCGAGCGCTACGACGCCATCGTGTTGAACGAGACGCCCGTGCCTTTCGACGCGGCCGTTGCGGCACGGATGCTCGGCGACGCATGGCTCGCACGCAGCCACGACGAAGCGACGACCCGGTTGATCCGGCGGTTGCGGTTCGCGGGCAGCGAGGTGGATCTGGCGGAGCTCGCGCATGCCGCTGCTGCAGCGGCGCGCACCATCGACGAGATCGACATCGAGGCACACCTGCCGTTCGATCTGAAGCGAGCGCTTGCCGAGCGAGCTCCCGACTCTATTCTCGTGCCGAGCGGCCGAAGCATGAGGCTCGAGTACAGCGACGACGGTTCGGTGTCGGCGTCGGTGAAACTGCAGGAGCTGTTCGGCCTCGCGGCGTCGCCCGTCATTGGTCCGGCGCGCGTGCCGGTGACGTTTCATCTGCTCGCCCCCAACGGGAGGCCCGTGCAGACGACGCGCGATCTGCGCAGCTTCTGGGAGCGCACGTATCCGGAGGTGCGTAAGGAGTTGAGGGGCCGTTATCCGAAACATCCCTGGCCGGAAGATCCGTGGACCGCGCAACCCACGCACCGGACGCAAAAGAAGGGTCGGGTGTAATTTTCGCCGCCGCAGACGAAAATTACACCCGACCCCTTTTTCGGAGTATCCTCTCGCTCACATTTTCCAATCATTCCAGGAGCTGGCCATGAGACGTTTGCACGTGGCAATGGCGGTTACGGTCGCGCTCTCCTTCGGGCTGACGGCGGCTGTTCACACGCAGCAGGGAACCGGGGCAGGCCGTGGCCAGTCGCCGCCTCGCCAGTGGTGGGTCAACAAGGACAAGGGCGGCCAGTACGGCAAGAACAAAGCCCACATCAAGCTTGCGGATCTGAAGGCGCGTCACAAGGGCCAGGCGAACTGGAGTGAAGTCGTCGTCGACGATGAAAACTACCATGCGTCCTACAACCAGGGGCAGCCCGGCACGACGATCACGTCGCGGATGCGGCCCGATACCCGCGAGTTCTTCGTGGTGGTCGAAGGGGAGATGCGCTTCACGCTCGAAGGGCAGCCCGAGCCGATTCTGACCAAGCGGGGCTCGGTCGTGAACATCCCGAAAAAGACGATGTATTCCGCCGAGGTCGTCGGCACGGCGCCGGCGCTGTGGGTCGACGCGAACCAGGCGAATTTCAAAACGCTCGTGCCCGTCTCCGATCCGCGGCCGACGCAGACGCCGGGGCACACCATGATGAAGATCGGCATCAACACGACGCCCGCACCTTACACGGGCAACAACAAGCCGCACTTCAACCTCTGGGATGCCGAGCAAGATCCGAAGTTCGCCGGCCAGAACGTGGTGCAGGACGATCACATGTGGGCACAGGCGATCTGGGGTTACGAGAAGAACCTGCCGCCCTACAACGCCAACGACAAAGGGCACTTCCACGTCGGGACCGCCGAGTGGTGGGTCATTCTGAAAGGTCAGATCCGCCACAACATCGAGACGGTGGGCGATTTCACGTCGAACGAAGGAGACATCGTCTACGCGCCGCCCTCGACGTGGCACGCGACGCGATTTGCCGGCCCGGGTCCGTCGTGCCGGCTGGCGATCAGCGGGTATCAGTTCACGTCGTTATTGGAGCAACCTCAATAGAGGGTCTTCGACGCAGAGGCGCCGAGCCGCAGAGACAAAATAATCTTCTTACTCTGCGCCTTTGCGTCTCTGCGTCAAAAGCTAACCCTGAACTTGGGTGGCGCTTAGACAGTACCCATCCCCGTGCACCGTCCGGATGAACTCCGGATGGTGCGGGTCCGGCTCGATCTTCTTCCGCAACCGCACGATGGCGTGATCGACCGAGCGTGTCGTGACGTTCGTGTCGACGTAGCCCCAGACTTCCCTCAACAGCTCCTCGCGGTGGACCACCTTCTCGCGGCGCTCCGCGAGATAGCGCAGCAGCTCGAACTCGCGGTGCGTCAGGTGCACCGGCGTCTGGTCGCAACTGGCGCGCTGCGACCGGAAGTCGATGACGAGCTTGCCAATCAGAAGTCGCTCGAGCGCTGGATGCGAGCGTCGCAGCACGGCGTTGATGCGGGCCAACAGCTCCTGGAGATCGAACGGCTTGGTGATGTAGTCATCGGCGCCCAGCTTGAGCCCCTTCAGCTTGTCCGCCTTCTGGCCGCGCGCCGACAGAATGATGATGGGGACCTTCCCCGATTGCCGCAGCACCGGACACAGATCGAGACCGTCGAAATCGGGAAGCGTCAGGTCGAGCACCACGAGATCGGGCGCCGACGCCCGCACGTAGCTGATCGCCGATTTTCCGTCGGACACCGCCTCGACCCGGTAGCCCTCGAAGATCAGGTTGTCGCGCAGCACGCGCCGGAGTGTGGGGTCGTCTTCGACGATGAGGATGCGCTCGGACACCATGTCAGTCTCCCGCTATCGGTAAGAATACCTTCGCCGTCGTGCCCACACCCAGCTCGCTTTCCAGCACCAGCGTTCCCTTGTGATCCGTGACGATCCGGCTGACGATGGCCAGCCCCAGGCCGCTGCCGTCGGCGCGTGCCAGACGGCCGCGCGCGAATTTGCGGCGGACGGTCGACAGCTCGTCGGGCGCGATGCCCACACCGCGGTCCTGTATTTCGATGATCACGTTCTGGGCGGCGTCCCGCCGCACGTTGACCCGGACCGCGCGCTGGTCGGTCGAGTACCGAATCGCGTTGTCCATCAGGTTGTCGATCGCCAGCATCATGGCTGTCCTGTCGGCCCTGACGAGCGGCGTGTCCACCGGAATGTCGACGTCCACCTTGAATTCGCGCTCGGTCAGCGGATGCCTGAAGTTCTCGAGCACATCGTCCATGAGCTCGGACGGTGCGACCGGCTCGAACGAGTACACCTCGGTGACGTCGGTCACGCGCGCGTAGGCGAGCAGGTTGTCGACCAGCCGCGTCAGCCGCCGCGCTTCCTGCATCAGCAGCCCCGCGTAGTCGCGGATGATCTCGCCGCCGATGGGACGGCGAGCGAGCGTGTCGGCCATGGCCCTGATGTTGGCGAGCGGTGTCTTCAGCTCGTGCGTCACCGACGAGACGAAATCCGATCGCATGGCGGTGAGCGCCACGCCCGCGCGGACTGCGCGGATGGCGAGGATCAGGCCCAGCGCCAGCGTCAGCGCGGCCGCCGCCGCGGCGAGCAGCGCTTCGTCGGCCCCCTGCGCCGCGCCGACCAGCGCGGAATCGGCCGACTGGCTCGTGCGAATCGTCCACGTCCTGACGGCAGGATTCGAGCCGAGCGCGACCATGCTGACGGACGGATCCAGAAAGAGGAGCGGGAACTCGCGGACGAGCACGTTGCGCGCGCCTTCGTTGCCCCAGACACGACGCCCCTTGTCGTCGAAGACCGCAATGTCGAGATTGTTGCCGCGCGTCGCAATCGGCGCGACCTGGGAGAGGATATCCGAAAAGTACGAATTCCTGACCCAGCCCAGGTTCACCGTGAAGCCAATCACCGACTGCAACTGCTCCTGCAGCGAGTCCCCGTACACGAGCCGCGCCACGATCTGGTACGGCTCGCCGCCAAGGGTCGAATCGAACATGGCGTACCGCACGCGCGACCGGCTGAACGCTTCGACTTCCTTCTTCAGCGCGTCGGTGCCGGGCGGATTGGTGACGACCGCCACAGGATACAGATGCGCTTCCTTCGGCTGCGGCATCCATGCGGGGAACCGATTCGACCGATTGAAAAACACCACCCCGTGCGGATCGTCGCGTCCCCAGCTGAAGAACGATTCCGGATACGGGTAGCGCGCGAAGGCCGTCGCGACCTGATCGCTCGTGTCCGACAGCGACTCGAGCGACAGCTCGCCCCAGTCGCGGTTGGCGAGCACGCGCGAGTGGGCGCCGCGCATATCCCGCGTGACGGCGGTGACGAGCAGATCGGCGCTTGCCTCCGTATCGCGGGCGGCGAGCAGCTCCGAGCTTCGCTGCCATTCGCGCGTCGCTCGATACCCGAAGCCCAGCAGCGTGGCGATGCCAAGGCAGACCGCGACCGCAAGCAGTGCCGTCAGCCATCCGCCCCACGCGATGACGCTCTCAACCTTCATGCATTTACCGTGTGCTGTTCTAACGACGAAGCTCTCGTTGCCTGTAGTACCGCGCCGCGCCCGGGTGCAGTGGCACCGGCGTGGCGGGCGCGCGTTCCAGATTGGGTGGCGTGCCGGCCGGGCGTGCCGCGAAGTACGCGTCGAGCAGCGCGTACACGAGGTCTTCATCGAGGTCGGCTCTGCAGACGAGCGCTTCGTCTATACCAATCGTTCGAACCGCCAACGGCTGGTTCGGGTAGGCACCTGCCGGAATCAGCGTGCGCTTCAAGTGCGGATACTGGGTCCGCATCGCCTCGACGATCGGACCGTCGATCGGGATAAGCCGTGCGCCTCCCTTGAGCGCGGCCGTCACTGTCTGGCTCCCCGGCATATACATCGCGAAGGCCGCGTCGATGTCGCCGCCCATCAACCGTTTCAGCATCTCGGCGTTCGGGACCTTCTCGGCTCGCACCTCGCTCGACTCGATGCCGTGCGCGAGAAGCATGCGGTCGGTCACGAGCGCCACGGAACTGCCGGGTGCGCCGAGGGACACGTGAAGGCCGGCCAGCTCCTGCAGACTGTTCGCGCGCACCCGCGGCCCCACGAGCAGGTGAATGGTGTTCAGTTCGGTCACCGCGAGTCCGCGCAACTGCTCGAACGGCTTGGGCATTTCGTCGAGCTGGCCCGCGTACGCGAGATACGCGACATCGCCCACCGGAATACTGATGTCGGTCTTACCGTTCTGCAGCTCGATGAGGCTCGTGATCGATGAGCCACCCTCGCTGACGATCTGTGGTTTGACATTGGGGAGGCGCTTGAGGGCGTTGGCGAGCTGATTCGACGTATTCCGTGCCAGCCGGATCGTGTACGAGCGTTCTGGCGCGTCGGCCCTGCTCGTGCAGGAACACGCCAGCAGACAAACAGCCGCAACCCACCACAATTTCATCTCGACAGCTCCCGCTGACGGTAATACCGTGCCGCTCCCGCGTGCAGCGGAATCGGCGTCGCCGGCGCGCGTTCGAGATCGGCGGGCAGGCTGCCGGGCCGCACCTCGAAAAACGCGTCCAGTAGTCGATATACCACGTCTTCGCTGATGTCCGCCCGGCAGGCGAGGAGCAGATCGACGCCGATGGTGTGGACCAGCTCCGGTTGATTCGGATACGTCGCGGGCGCAATCGTCGTTCTCTTGAGGTACGGATAGCGCGTCCGCATCTGTTCGACGAGCGGTCCTTCGATGTCGAGCAGCCTGGCGCCGCCTCTGGCCGCCGTCACGACGGGTGCGCTTGGGGGTATCTGCGTCATGAACGCCGCATCAAGGTTTCCGCTGGCGAGTTTCTCCGCCGTCTCGATGTAAGGCAGCCGGTAGCTTTTCACGTCGCTGACGGCAACGCCGTGTGCTTCGAGTGCCCGCTCCGCGATGAGCGCCGTGGCGCTGCCTTCCGGACCGAGCGCGACGCGCCGTCCTTTTAAATCGCGAATGGACTTCACCAGCGCGTCCCTGCCGGCGACCAGATGCAGCGTGTTGAGCGTGACCACCGCCAGGCCGCGCAGGCGATCGAACGGCGCCTGAGCGCCGTCAAGCTGGCCGGCATAGGCGAGGTACGCGACGTCGGCCATGGCGATCGCGACATCGATTCGACCCTGTTGGAGGTTCTGAAGACCGATGATGGACGACCCCCCTTCAGTCACGACCTTGAAATCGATATCGCGCAGCTTCGGAAAGGCGCTTTGGAGGTCTCTCGCGGTTGTCGCGGAGATCCGCAGGACCGTCCGCGGCGGTCGTTCTGATTCGGCCGAGCCTGCACACGAAATCGCGGTCACACAAAGCACAAAGACGACCGAAAAGTGTCCTCGGAACATGAGAAATGTGCGTTCTACTTGCCACCTTTGACAGCACCCTGTCAACCTAGATTGAGACAAATTGCGACAAATCGTATCGAGGCAGTGACCTATAGTCGGCGTGACTCCAATTACAAACGCGGGCACGAATCTTCGGAAGGAGAGTCCGATGTCACAGAGACGCATCCTGACGAGCGGGCTAGTTGTCGCTGCGGTAATCCTGATCCTGGCCGGTCCTGCCTGGGCGCAGGGCGTGGGCGCGATCGGCGGGACCGTGACGGACTCGTCTGGGGCTGTACTACCCGGCGTGACGCTCACGCTTTCAAGCGCTCAGGGAGGCACCCTGGGTGGCAGCCAGGAGACCACGAGCGATGGGCGGGGCAACTATCAGTTCATCCGCCTGGTCCCGGGCACCTATCACGTGCGGGCCCAGATGCAGGGGTTCCGCACCGTCGAGCAGCGCAACCTCGTGGTGAATGCCGACGCCACCGCCCGCGCCGATTTGAGCCTGCCGATTGGACAGTTGGAAGAGGGGGTGGTCGTGTCGGGCGAGTCGCCGCTGCTCGATACGACATCGGCGCTCAAGCAGACCGTGCTGAGCCAGGAGACGCTGCAGGCGCTGCCGAACCGGATTGATGTGTGGTCGATCACGCGCGTCATCCCCAGCGTCGTGGCCAGCAAGGTGGACGTGGGCGGATCGGAATCGTTCCAGCAGTCGGGCATCACCGTTCACGGGACGAGCAACGAGAACGGCTATTACATCGACGGCATGAACGTGTCGAGCACCCAGAGCAGCGGCGGCATCGCCACCTTCTACCTCGATCCGTACGCCTTCGAGGAAGCGAACTTCCGGGCCGGCAACTCTCCGGCTGAGGCATCGACCGGTGGTCTCGTGTTCAACATGATCAGCCGCACCGGCACCAACCAGTTCCACGGCGGCGTCGTCTTCAACGGCACGAACGCCGGGCTCGGATTCAACAACGTCGACGATGCGCTCGCGGCGCAGTTGCTGCGCAACGTGCCCGCGTCGGTCAAGGCCGCGAGGCCCGACTTGAAGCCGACCGCCGACATCCGTTATCTGATTGACTACGGCGCGTGGCTGGCCGGGCCCATCAAGCGCGACAAACTGTGGTGGTCGACCTCGTTCCACCATTCGCAGATCCTTCAGTACCTGGTCGGGAGCTACAACCCCGACGGCACCTCGGTGCCCGACGACAACATGCTGTGGAATTTCTCGAACAAGCTGTCGTGGCAGATCAATTCGAACAGCCAGCTGTCGCACTTCTACATCCTTCAGTACAAGAAGAACGGCCACCGCGTCAGCGGCGCCGCCTTCTCGGAGACCGGCGCGACGACGGCGAACACGAAGTATCCGCAGCTGCATCAGGTGAAGTGGACGTCGACGCGTTCGGCCCGCATGGTGTTCGACGTGTCGGGCAGCGTCAACCGCGTGGACGATTACCAGCCGTGGCCGATAGAGGGGGACTCGGCCAACTGCAAGGCGTCCGAGGACAGGGAGGGCTGCTTTGACGGCCTCATTGCAGGTTTCGATCAGGTCACGAACACCGCGCTGCGCATCCTCCCGACCTACCGCGATCTGCCGAACACGCGTGTGTTTCTACAGGGGAGCATGAGCTACTTCACGACGCAGCACGACATCAAGGCGGGGTACCAGTTCGACTACGCGTGGAACGAGGTGCTCTATTTCTCCTCGTCCGGCATGCGAGCGGTCTATCGCTCCGGCGTGCCCGATTCGGCGAACGTCTACAACACGCCGGCGCGTTCGATCCCGGAGAACATCCAGCAGGGGTTGTACATTCAGGACAAGTGGCGTCCCGGCCGGAAGCTGACGATCAATGGCGGCCTCCGCCTGGACACCAACTACGGCTGGCAGCGCGCGATGTGCCAGGACGCGACGCCATTTATCGAAGCGCGGTGCGTTGACAAGATGTCAGGTGTGCCTGACTGGAAGAGCGTAAGCCCGCGCTTCTCGGCGGTCTATGACTTTGCCGGCGATGGCCGCACGGCGCTGAAGTTCGCCGCGAATCGCTACATCATTCCGGTCGGCAGCGGCGTGCTCGATCGCATCAACCCGATCTTCCTCGCCACCGACACACGCCAGTGGCGGGCGCAGAGCGCGTGCGCGTCGGTGAACAACATCGGGTGCGACCTCAACGGCGACCTGCTGCCGCAACGCAACGAGCTCGGGCCGACAACGGGGTTCAGTTCCGGGGCGTTCAACCGCTACGCGCCCGGCTACGACTGGCCGTCGGCGCAGGAATACTCGGCCGAGATTCAGCGCCAGCTGCCGGCGAACGTCGTGATCAGCGCGGGCTACACGCGGCGTCTCAAGGTCAACAACTTCGGATCGCGCAACGTGGCCGTTCCCGAATCCAGCTATCAGAAGATGGTCGTCACCGAAAGGAACAGTCAGAAGACGGTCACCGTGTACAACCAGGATCCGGCGCTGCGCGGCAGGCAGGATTTCGTGTGGACGAATGAGCCCGATTTCGACAGCACGTACAACGGCATGGATTTCACCGTCGACAAGCGGTTCAGCAACGGCTGGATGATGACCGGCGGCATCAGCATCGGCGAGACGAACGGCTGGGTGGGCAACAACGATCTCAACAATCCGAACTCGAAAGAGTTCGCACGAGGGATCGTCGGCAACGACACGCCGTTCTCGTTCCGCCTGTCGGGTCTCTACGATCTGCCGTGGGCCATACAGGCGAGCGGAACCTTCCAGTATCAGAAGGGGTTCCCCGAGCTCACGACGGTCTCGGTCGGGAACGACACGGTGGCCCTGACCCAGGGCACCACGAGCATCATCGTCGAGCCGCGCGCCACGACGCGATTGCCCGACCTCAATCAGCTGGACATGAGCTTCCGGAAGGCGTTTCGCTCGGGCGGCAAGGTGATTCAGCCGCGGCTCGACATCTACAATTTGCTCAATTCGGCGACGGTGATCAACCGCGTCACGGTGTTGGGGGCGAGCTACGGGGCAGTCGGCAACATTCAACGCGGTGCGCTGATCAAGTTCGGCGTCAGCGTGGACTTCTAGAAATCAGAATTGGAAGTTGGCAGATTGGTAGATTGGAAGATTGTTGGCGGAGTCGCAGAGTGACGATTGGCAGATTCAGGATGTTCTGAATCTGCCAATCTACCAGTCTTCCCATCTGCGAATGCTGGCGAAGTCGGTCAGTGCTTCTTCGCGAGTTTGACCGTCAGGTAGGTCACCGACTTTCCGTTTTCCACTTCCCAGAAATGCGGCACGCCGGCGGGGGCTGAGGCGACGTCGCCGGCGACCAGCTTCTGGCGGGTCACGTTGCCGACGATCTCTCCGCCGCGCACCTCGCCGTCAGCACCCTCTTTTCCACCTTCGAGCTTGTCGCCGTACCGGATGGTGACCTCGCCGTCGAGGACGTAGTAGAGGTCGGCCCAGTTGTTGTGCAACTCGGCGCCGCCCGAGCTCTTCACGCGGTGGCTGATGTTCTGGAACTGGTGGTCGCCGCGATGCACGCCCGGGAACTTGATCGTCTCGCCCTTCTTCAAGGTGGCGACATAGCCCTGGAGTTCGGCCGCTTTGTAGTGGACGAATTTCGTCGGCGTGATCGGCGTGTTGCCAGCCATCGAGGCGCTCGACAGGTTCGGCTGCTTCAGGATCTTCACGGTCGTGTAGGTCACGGTCTTGCCCGGCTCCACTTCCCACCAGTGGGGCACGCCGGCCGCCGACGAGGCAATGTCGCCGGCCCCGAGCCGTACCGTGGTTGCGCCCACGAGTTTGCCGCCGCCGAACTCACCCGATCCGGGATTCCGCTCGGTGCCGCCTTCGAGCTTGCCGCCGGTGTGATGGATAACCTCGCCATCGACGATGTAATAGAGGTCGGCAAAGTTGTTGTGCAGCTCCGGCGCCGCAGTGCTCTTCGGCCTGAAGTTGAAGCTCTGGAACTCGTGATCGCCCCGATTGATCCGGTTGTATTTGATCTGACCGCCACCTTTCAGCGTGTTCGACATCGCCTTGAGATCGGTGCCGGGGTAGTACGCGAACTTCATCGGAGTGACCGGCGGTGGCTGCGGCCCCTGGGCCGTGGCCATCGCGACGAAGAAGACGAGGGCCGACAGAACGACAAGGGTCTTCATCACAAGTGACCTCCAGTTGAAAAGGAAGGGAAGGGCTGGATGAATGCTATTTCACGATGCGGCGTAAGTCGACCCCTTTAGATCGGAGGAGCGGCGCCCACAGATCTCCAACACGGGCCAGCCGATCGGGCAGCGTCCGGATGGTGAAGTCGCGGGGATCGACGCCCTCGTCGATCTCGTCCCACGTCAACGGGGTGGACGCGCCGGCAAAGTCGCTGGCGCGTGCGCTGTACGCGCAGGCGAGCGACTTGCCTTCGATATTCTGCAGGTAGTCCACGTAGACCTTGCGGCCGCGGGCGCGGACCGCGCGTATGACGGTCGCCACCTTTGGATGCTTGTCGGCCACGTAGGTGGCCACTATCTGGCAGAAGATCTGGCCAGCCTCGTACGGCGTGCCGTCGCGCAGCGGGATGTAGATGTGCACGCCGCTCGCGCCGGAGGTCTTCGGGTATCCCGTCACGTTGAGCTTGACGAGCTCGTCGCGAACCCAGCGAGCCACGTCGAGGACCGACTCGAACGTCACGCCGGGCATCGGGTCGAGATCGATCGCGCAATGGCTCGCCATATGCAGCGACTGCACGCGCGAGAACCACGGGTCCTGCGAAATCGCGGCAAGCTGCGTCATGTACAGCAGCGTGAGGAGCGTGCCGCCCACGATCCGGCTGGGCACGTCGTCGCCTTCAATCGACACCAGCCGCACACCCGCCGGCGCGTGATCGGGCGCGCGGTGCTGGTAGAACGACGGACCTTCGATGCCGTTCGGCAGGCGCTTCATGATGAGCGGACGGTCGTTCACCACCGGCAGGATGAACGGCGCAACCCGCACGTAGTACCGCATCAGGTCGCCCTTGGTGAGCTTCGACGTCGGCCAGAAGATCTTGCGAAGATTCGTCACGGCCAGCGCCTGGCCATCGGGCAACTGCAGCGTCCCCGAACCCTTTCCGCGCTCGATCTCGTCGAGTTGATCGATCACCGTCTGAAGGGCGGAACTAAAGTTCCGCCCTACCGGTGCACGTGCACTTAAGTTCCGCCCCACCGGTGCGCGTGCACCCGACGCACCCGTCGCACCTGCCGCACCGCTTCCGCGACTCCTCGAACTTTTTCGACTCTTCGGACTCTTCGGACTCTTGGGACTCTCCGGACTCTTCAGACTCTCACGACTCTTCAGACTCTCCGACCCCTTGCGACTCTTCAGACTCGTCCGACTCCCCGGACTCTCCTGACTCCCCGGACTCTCTCGTCGGACCGTTTCGGCCTTCACATCGTCTCGCATCCCCAGATAGATCGGATGACGGAGCATCCCGTCATCGGTCCATTCGGTGAATTTCAATTGCGCGACGAGCGACGGCTTCGTCCAGTGCGCTCGCTCGTTGGTGCGAGGCCGTGTGGAAAACGGCGGGGCGGACGTTTCCAGCGGTTTCAGCAGACGGATCACCCGCTCGAGCTCGCGCTGGTTGAATCCGCTGCCCGTGTGCCCGGCATACTGCAACGCGCCCTCGTCGTAGTAACCGACGAGCAGCGCGCCAAAGGGGCGGCCCGTCGTGCGTGCCTCGGTCCATCCGCCGACGACGAACTCCTGCTCCTTGACGAGCTTCAGCTTCCGCCAGTCCCTCGTCCGTCTGCCGGTGTGATAGACCGACTGGCTGTCTTTCGCGATCAGGCCTTCCCATCCGCGTTCGAGGGCCTGCCGATAGAGGGCGCGGGCATCGTCGTGGACGACGTCGCTTCGCCGCAGGATCGGCGAGCCCGGGTTCCGGTCCGCCGCCGCTCGCGTGATTCCTGCGAGCTTTGGCGAGACCCGCCGTAGCCTTGGCGAAGGCGGGAACACGCGCTCCAGCCGGGACCGGCGCGCCGTGAAGGGAAGCGGCCGCACGTCCTCGTCGCCATCGCGGAGGATGTCGAACGCAATGAACGCGACACGCCCGGCAGCCGAGCGGCTGTGCGATTCGGTCAGGTGTATGCGGCTCTGCAGGCGTTGAAATCCAGCCGGATCGCCGTGCTCGTCGAGCGCCACGATCTCGCCATCGAGGACGAGCGGTTTCTTCAACGTCTTTGCGAATCGCACGAGCGCGGCGACCAGATCGGGAAACTGCGCGGTCTTCTCGTTGCCCAGGCGCGACCAGAGGCGCACCGATGGCTGCCGGCCCGGCAGGATCTCGACGAGCGCGCGGATGCCGTCGTATTTGGGTTCGTAGACGAGACCGTCAACCTCGAGCGGCGCGTCCTCGAGGGTGGCGAGCATCGGACGCACGGTTCGCATGTCGCTCCGCCATTGCACGGTCGCCATGCGTCAGTAGCTGTAACGATCGTTGAACCACGGTTCCGCGGTGTTCGAGTACCCGCGCTCTTCCCAGAATCCTTTCCGGTCTTCGGCGAGGAACTCGATCTTCCTGATCCACTTCGCGCCCTTCCACGCGTACAGCTTGGGCGTGATCATCCGCACCGGGCCGCCGTGTTCGCGCGGCAGCGGCCGCCCTTCCCACGTATGCACGAGCAGCACATCGGCGTCGATGGCGCGGTCGAGCGGCACGTTGACGGTGTACGGGATGAAGGTGCCGGGCATGAAGTCGTACCCGGTGCAGAGCACGAACATCGCGCGCTCCATGGGCACGACGAGCTCTGCAATCGTCCGGAACCGCACGCCCTTCCAGTGGTTGTCGAGGCGGCTCCAGGTGGTGACGCAGTGAAAATCGCTGACATCTTCGGCCTGCGGGAGGTCCATGAACTGTTGCCAGTTCAATGTGACCGGATTTTCCACCAGGCCGCCGATTTCCAGCTTCCACCGGTCGAGCGGCACGTCGGGCTGCTCGCCCAGGTCGAGGACGGGCCAGTTTTTCACAAGGTGCTGTCCCACGGGCACCGCAGGCATGCCGTGGCGGTTGGCCGGACCGTCGCCTTCCGGTTTTGCGCCCTGAAACCGGACGTTTACGGTGTCCGGGTGCATTTCGCGCTGCCGGTCGATGTATCGCTGGCGCCGCTCGACGATATCGGGGTGCTGGGGATCCGCCACGCCGGTCTGTCCTCGAATTTCAAGCCTATCGCAAAACGGCCGATATAAATAAGGTATGAACCTGACGCCGTGGCAGCGGTCAAATATCCTGGCCGCCCTCAACTACCTGAAAGATCCGGAACGAATCGGACAAAGCCCCCAGGCCATCGTGCTCGTGCATGGACTGATGGAGGTGCTGGATCCCAGCCGGCGCACCATCAGGCTGCAGCGGGAAGCCGCCCGGTCGGCGACGGCCGGAGCGCAGGCGGGACGCGAACGGCGCCAGCGCGATCGCCGGAGCGCCGAACGGCGCAAGCAGCAGGCACCGTACGACGGTCCCGAGCGCCGCACCGGGCGCGATCGAAGGGCGGGGGATAGGAGGGGTGGGTGAGCGTCAGTTTTTTAACGTTTGACGTTCGAAAGCTGTTCGAGCGCGAGCAGCAGCGAGTGATAGCCCAGCCGGCCGTGGCCCTGTGATTTGAGCGCGATGTAGAACTGGCGCACCAGCGCCAGGCCCGGCATCGAGATCCCCATCCGCCGCGACTCGTCGAGCGCGATGCCCAGATCCTTCTCGAAGTGCTCGACGAAGAATCCCGGATCGAAATTCCGGTTCACCATCTTCGGCGCCAGGTTGTCGAGAATCCAGCACTGCGCCGCACCTTTGGTAATCGAGCTGAGCATCGTCTCGAGGTCGAGCCCGGCCTTGTAGCCGTATAACAGGCTCTCGCACACGCCGATGATCGTGCCGGCGAGGACGAGCTGATTGCACATCTTGGTGTGCTGGCCGTTGCCGGCGCCGCCCTGATAGACGATGTTCTTGCCCATCGCCTGGAAGAGCGGCATCACGCGATCGACCGCGTCCTTGTCGCCGCCGACCATGATCGAGAGGGTCGCGTTCCTCGCGCCGACATCGCCGCCCGAGACCGGCGCATCGATGGCCGACACGCGCTTCGCTTTCGCGGTTTCGTAGATTTCGCGCGCCAGGCTCGGTTCGGTCGTCGTCATGTCCACGATGATGCTGCCCGGCTGTGCCGCATCGAGAATGCCGCCCTTTGTCTGGTAGACCTCGCGCACGTCGTTCGGCAACCCGACGATCGTGAACGTGATGTCGGATTGCCCGGCGACCCCGCCAGGCGTGTCGGCCCATGCGGCGCCCTTGTCGAGCAGGCCCTGTGCTTTCGACTTCGTTCGGCTGTAAATCGTCGCAGGGTAGCCCTTGGCCATCAGGTGGCCGCACATCGACTGCCCCATGACGCCGGTGCCAATCCAACCAATACGCGGTGTGCTCATAAGCTCCTTATTGACTCGCGCTAGAGATCCATCGACCAGGGCCAGACTTCGCCGCACGCACGGCAGTGACACCAGCGCACGGCACGGCTGTTGGGGAGGCCCTGGACCTCCTGAATCTCGCCGCAGCTCGGGCAGGTAATCGGATGGGGGAGGTCGCTCGCCCGGCGGCCTCCTCGCGGAATGGCGCGGCGATCGTGCTGATTCGGCGCGCGCCGATCTTTCAGTGTCTCGTCCATCGTCCGGTGACATATTATTCCGCCGGCCAGCTGAAAAGAAAACCGACGGTAAATACGATGGAACCTTTCGAACGGGAAGTCGTCTCGGATCTCGACGAGCGGACCGACGATCGCGCGGACGCGCGGCGCCGCGTTCCGCTGCACGTGCGCATCCTCCTGGGGCTGGTCGCCGGCGCCGTGCTCGGCAGCACCGCGCGCGCGGTGCTCGGGCCCGGGGCGCCGGCGCTGGCGTGGATCATCGCGAACGTGGCCGAACCGGTCGGCCAGTTGTTCCTCCGATCGCTCCTGATGACGGTGGTCCCACTCGTCGTGTCGTCGCTCATCGTCGGCGTCGCGGGCATCGGCGACGTGCGCCGCCTCGGACGCGTGGGCCTGCGCACGGTGCTGTTCTGTCTGGCCATTTCGCTGGTTTCGGTCTTTCTGGGCATCTTCCTGGCCAACACGGTGCGTCCGGGCCTGCGGCTCGATCCCGCGACCCGCGATCTGCTGATGTCGGAATATGCCGTGCAGTCCAAACTGGTGGCCTCCTCCACCACCACGGCGAGCGAATCGCCCGTGATGTCGTTCGTGCGCTCGCTCGTCCCCGCGAACCCGCTCGAGTCGATGGCCCGCTCGACGCCCGACATGATCGGCATCATGTTTTTCTCGATCGTGTTCGGCGCGGCGCTGACGCTCGTCTCTCGCGAGAGCGCGGCGCCGGTCATCGCGCTGCTCGACGGGGTCTTCAAGGTGGTGGCGAAGATCATCGACATCGTCATGAAGATCGCGCCTCTCGGCGTCGCGTGCCTGCTGTTCGCCATGACCGCGCGTTTCGGGTTCGGCTTTCTCGTCAGCCTCGGCTGGTATGTCGTGACGGTGCTGGGCGGACTGGCGTTCCACCTGTTTGTGGTCTACGGAGCCGCGCTCAAATTCGGGGCCCGCGTCTCTCCCGTCGAGTTCTTCCGGCGCGCGCGCACGGTGATGCTCACCGCGTTCTCGACGAGCTCGTCGAATGCCACGCTGCCCACCGCCCTGCGCGTCTCGGAATCGAATCTCGGCGTGCCGCGGGAAATCGGCGCGTTCGTGCTGACGGTCGGCGCGACGGCCAACCAGAACGGGACGGCGCTGTACGAAGGGGTGACGGTGCTCTTCCTGGCGCAGCTGGCGGGCGTGGATCTCACGCTCGCGCAACAGTTGATGATCGTCTACCTCGCCGTGCTCGGCAGCATCGGCACGGCCGGCGTGCCTGCCGGCTCGCTGCCATTCGTCGTGGGCGTGCTGGCCATGGTCGGCATTCCGACACAGCTCATCGCGATCATCATCGGCGTCGATCGGCTGCTCGACATGACGCGGACGGTGGTGAACGTGATGGGCGACCTGACGGCGACGGTGTACGTGGCGAAGAAGGAAGGCGCCACGCTGAATATCTAGGGATTCAGGATCTACCGACCCAGGGATCTAGAGAACGACGGATCTCGAGCCGCGGCAGTTCTTTAGATCCCTAGATCTCTAGATCAGTAGATGAATTGGGGTGAGTGACGGGGATTGAACCCGCGACGTCCGGAGCCACAGTCCGGTGCTCTACCACTGAGCTACACTCACCACAAGAGCGACAATCTCTGATTTTACAACAGAGAAATGCGGAGGCGGGGATCTGCAAACCAGAATCTGAAATCTGGAATCTGGAATCTGAAATCTGGACCGGCCAGATTCTAGATTCCAGATTATAGATTTTCAGATCTCTCGGATCTTACGAGTGCGCGGCCGCGCGCTCTTTGCCGGGAATCGCCATCAACTCGGGATGCGCGGCGACGTGCGCCTGCACGATCGCTTCGGCTTGCGCCATGGCATCGGCATCGCCGTTGCGGTACACCGTGTTGGCTTCGATCAGGTCCTTCTGGCTCGAGGGCGTCGAGTCGTGGCTGTCGTAGATCGCGGCGACCGGGCAGGCCGGCACGCACGCACCGCAATCGATGCACTCCTCAGGATGGATATAGAGCATGTTCATCGCCGCGAATTCAGGCTCGTCCTTGCGGGGATGAATGCAATCGACGGGACATACGTCCACACACGCCGTGTCTTTGGTTTCAATGCAAGGATCCGTAATCACGAAAGGCATCGTGTCCTCCAGAGTGTCCGCCGGCGAGAAGACCGCTGCGACGGCCGTAATTCTACTTGTGAAGCGCGCAGGCAGCAATCCCAACGCCTGATTTGCCCGCGCCGCTGAATCTGTATCTTGGTGTGCAGGAACGGGCCAGATCGTGTGTCCAGATGCGCCGAAGTGGAACAAATCAGAGCTATTTTCCCTCTTTTCAACAAATTAGCCGCCGAAACTCACGTCAAATCAACCCGCTGATGTGCCGAACCGGCACAGCATCGGCTGTCTCGCCGTTTTGACCGTTCCGGCCAAATCTTTACAAATCAGCCAGTTACGTGATCGCCGGCGGGATGGACGCGAACTTGCTCTATAGCGGGCAGCCATGACACTAGCTCGCTTGCTTACGGTCGCCACGGTCGTCGCCACACTCGGTGCGCCAGTCTCCGCAGAAGCGCGTCGCGAAAAGCTCGACAAGTCACTTCGTCAGACAGTCGAGCGCGGATGCGTCGGCACCAGGTCGGTGATTATCAGGACCAAACCGGGTTACCGCGAAGCAGTGAGTCGATCGCTCGCGCACGGCGGACGCAAGGTCAAGGGCGAATTCCCCGCCCTCGACGCGATCACCGCAGAAGTAAAGTGCGAGGATCTCGACAGCCTCGCGGCATCGCTGGCGACCGCTTCGATTTCGGGCAACCACAAGATCACCCCGCTGCAGGTGAACGATGCGGCCCAAAAGTGGACCACGCTGCCCGGTGGCCCGAGCGCCGAGGACACCGATTCCGCGCGCCTCAACGAGGCGCTCGCTGCACAGCAGTTGCAGGCGAACTTCTTTGACACGCTCGCCGTGCGGCAGTCATCGAACCTCTCCTACGACAACGTGGCGTACGGCAGCACCGGCATGGTCTATGGCGGGCAGCCGGCGTCTATTGGCATCGCGATCATCGATTCGGGCATCCAGGCCGGCATCGATTTCGATTCGCGAATCACCGCGTTCTACGACTTCACGCAGGGTGATGTGCGCGTCACCTCCCCGACCGACGAATACGGCCACGGCAGCCACGTGGCCGGACTCGCGGCCGGCACCTACGTCGGGGTGGCACCGAACGCCCGCCTGATCGGTCTCAAGGTGCTGAACGCCCAGGGGCAGGGATCGGCCGACTCGGTCATTCGCGCGATCGAGTTCGCCATCGTCAACAAGGACCTCCTCGGCATCAACATCCTGAATCTTTCCCTGGGACATCCGATTTTCGAAGCGGCTGCGACCGATCCGATGGTGCAGGCTGTCGAGCACGCCGCGCGTGTCGGCCTGACCGTTGTGCTGTCGGCCGGCAACTTCGGCACCAATCCCCAGACCGGACAGGTGGGTTATGCCGGCATTGCGTCGCCTGGCAACGCGCCGTCGGGCATCGCCGTGGGTTCGGTGAAGACGTACGACACCGTGACGCGCGCCGACGATCACATCGCGGCGTACAGCTCGCGCGGCCCGTCGTGGTACGACGGCTACGCGAAGCCGGACATTTCTGCGCCCGGCGACAACGTGCTCTCCGTCGCGGCCGTCGGCAGCACGTTGCGTGCGGCCCAGGAGAAGCGCGGCAACACGGGCAACTACATGCGGCTGAAGGGCACCAGCATGGCGGCCGGTGTCGTCAGCGGTCTCGCGGCGCTCGTGCTCGAGACCAACGGCGGCCTCACGCCGAACGCGCTGAAAATGGTGCTGCAGGTACTCGTCTGTCCCGGTGAAAGACGCGGTAGACGGGACGGTTGAGGCCGACCTCCTGACGCAGGGCGCGGGTGCGATCAACGCCCCCGGCGCGCTGTCGCTCGCCGCGGCGATCAACCCGGCGGCGGCGGTTGGCCAGGCGTGGTTGGCGGCCGGGGTCGAACCGAGCTCGACGATTGGCGGCGATACCTACCAGTGGGCGCAGCGGATGCTCTGGGGCAACTACATCGCACGGGGCACCGGCGTCATCGAAGAGCAGCGGCCTTCGTGGGCGCTCAACATCGTCTGGGGCGACGGCCTGGACGATGACGACAACATCGTGTGGGGCAATTCCCTCGATGACGACAACATCGTCTGGGGTAACAGCCTCGACGACGACGACAACATCGTGTGGGGTAACAACATCGTCTGGGGCAACAACATCGTGTGGGGCAACTCCAGCGATGACGACGACAACATCGTCTGGGGCAACAGCCTCGACGACGACAACATCGTGTGGGGCAACAACATCGTGTGGGGCAACAGCCTGCTGGACGACGACAACATCGTCTGGGGCAACTCCATCGACGACGACAACATCGTCTGGGGCAACCTCTTCGACGACAACATCGTGTGGGGCAATTCGCTCGACGATGACAACATCGTCTGGGGCAACGCGCTCGACGACGACGACAACATCGTCTGGGGCAATGCCGGACTGCTGGGCGACATCGTCAAAACGAAGGTCGCGCGGCAGAAGATGCGGTCAAGGACCTCACCAAATCCTTAAAGCGGACGCGATAACAGCGCACCCGGGTACGCCCGGTGCAATTCAGGAGGGCATCGTGAGAAAGTCATTCGTTCGTGGTGGAAAGACACTGATGACGGTCGTGGCCGGCGGCGGGTACCGGTCGAAGGCCGTGTGGGGCGCGAAGACCAACTAGCGCGACGCCTGTGGCAGACACAAGACTCGTCATCGTGCGGCGTGGCCATTTCGCCACGTTCGAGCTGCTGACGCGCACGTTCGCCAACGATCCCAGCATGCAGATCATCTGGGACCGTCGCATTGGCGAGCGGCGTCAGTCGGCCGGGGACGTCGCGCCCCGCAACCGGCGCGACCGCCGCCGTGTGCCTCCCTTACAGTGGGGCCAGATGAACTACATGATCGCGACCGAAGGCTCGGCCTGAGCGCAGGTCTGCGCAATCTACCAATCCGGCGGTCCGCCAATCTGCCGATTCGAATCTGACATTCTGCGAATCTGCGAATCTGCCAATTCTGCTATTCTGTAAGCCCCTCGCTCACGATCAGTCCCGGAGGTTCTTTCTTGCGAACCGCAAAATTGTCGGTGGCGGCGATAGCTGTCTGCCTTGCCCTGGAAGGAACGGCCGCCGCGCAGGCCATGTTTACCGCGTCGCTGGGGAATGTGTTCGGCGGCGACGCGCCCTCGACCAAGAGCACCTGGGCCATCGCCCTGGGCGGCGGGGGCGCACACGGCATCGGATCGGAGCTCGAGTTTTCGCACACGAGAAACTTCTTCGAGACTCCGAACGGCGTCGGAACCGGCGACATCGTCACGCTGATGCCGAGCATCTTCGTGGCTATTCCGATCGCCAACGTGCGGCCCTATGGCATTTTTGGTTTCGGCCTGATTCGCATCCGGATGAAATCGGACGAAGGCGGCATCTTCTCAAATATTTCAGAAAACGACTTCGGCTACAGCGCCGGCGGCGGGGTCATGTTCAAGTTCACGCGCCTCGTGGGCGTGCGAGGCGACCTGCGCCACTTCCAGGTGCGCTCATCGCGCGGCATCGGCTTTCAACGGTTTACGGTCGGCGTCGTGCTGGGAGGTTAGCCTGAAACTAGAATCTAGAATCTAGAATCTAAAAACTGAAGACTGAGAACTGAAAACTACCTTAGGCGAGCACCTTGATGACGACGCGCCGGTTCTGCGCGCGTCCGTCTTTCGTGTCGTTGGATGCGACCGGCTTCGATTCGCCAAAGCTGATGACGTTGATCTTGTGCAGCGGAATCTGATACGCCTCGTAGAGATATCGCTTCACGTTTTCCGCCCGCGCCAGACCTCAGTCTGCTCCTGCGTGGCTTCGAGCGACTGGGCGACGGCTTCGACCTTCATGTTGACCTCTGCCACCGAGTCGCGCACGAACCGCTTGCTCGCGCAGGCCGATCCGGACACGCCGTTGACGCACGCCACGACACCCGTGCCGACGACCTCTCGCATGTGGTTCTCCTGGGGTAAATATTGGAGGTGTTACTTGACCATGTAGCCGCTGCGCGCGCGCACGAAGAGACCTTGTTTGCGCGCTCGAACGACCAGCGCGTGCCAGCCCGGCGCTTTGCCCGGCTCGAACGCGAGGATGTACTGCTGATGGAGCTCGGTGAGCACCTGGCGTGTGACGGTCACTGCGCTGAGGCTGTCGTACACGGCGAAGGAATCGCCGCCCGTCCACGCTGCCAAATCCGCTAGGGGGCCGCGAATCGGCTGCGGCTCGCCGCTGTCATCATCGACCAGGTGAGTGATGACCAGCATATAGACCGGCACGTCGAGCTCGCTGGCGATGCCCGACACATCGGCCGGCTTCATCCGGCTGGCCGAGTCGACGCCGTCCGTGATGACCACGAGCACGCGGCGCCGCTGGCGATCGGAGATCTTCTGCGAGGTTTCCGCGATGGCATCCCACAACGAGGTGGCGCCGTAGGCCTTCGTGGCGCTCCATGCGCCGTCGCCCGGATTGAAGGTCGACGAGAACGGCCGAACTTCCTTCAGCGACGTGTCGAACGCAAACATGGCCACTTCGTCGGCGCCGGGCTTGAGGCCGGCCACCAGCGCATCCGCCGTTTCGCGCGCCCGGTCCATCTTGGTCGCCATGCTTCCGCTGGCGTCCATCGAGGATCGCGACGCTGGCGGGACTCGGCTCGGACCATACGTTGGTCAGCGTACGCTTCTGGCCTTCGTCGATGAGCTCGAAATCGCTCGCCTTGAGATTGGTCACGAGCCGGCCGCGCGAGTCGCGGACGATCGCCGCCACGGCAACCTGCTCGACGCTGCTCTTGAAAACGATGACTCCGGAATCCTGCGCGGCCACGGACGCCACCGCGAGGAGCGCCATCAGCAACGAAAGACAAGGGCGTTGACGCATAGACACAGTGTCAGATCCCTGACGATCAAGTTGTACCAATTGCGCGCTGCGCACTATGCGCCGACAGGCCCTCAGCGGAGGTCTACCTTGTCGAGGGGAGGTGTCGGGCGCGTTTCACCCGACCCAATAGGCATAGTGCCACGCTTCTTTTCGGCTTTGTAGTCAAAAAAGAACAGAGGCACCCACAGCCCCACCATCAGCGCGACCGCAAGGAGAAAACCGAGCAAGAAGTTGAGGTTCAAGTATTCCATGCACAGGAAGCTGCATAAATCGTGCGCGGACGCTGGTGTCGTGCTTTTGGTCAGGAGCGCATGGGCGCGCCGGCCGTGTCGAGCACCACGGTGTTGCGCCCCTCGTCGCGTGCCTGCGACAGCGCACGTTCCGCCGAGGCGATGAGCGCGATTTCCTGCCACGCGCCATCGCGATCGGGCGTGATGCAGGCGACGCCTAGCGTGGCTGTCGTCACGCCGGCAGGTGACGCCGGGTTCGGTTCTTTCATCGCTTCGACAGTCGTGCGCAGGCGCTCGGCGAGCACCATGGCGCCTTTCGGGTCGGTCCCGCCCAGTACGACACCGAACTTGCCGACCCCGCCGTACCTCGAGATGGCATCGCCCGGGCGGTGTGCGAGGGGTTTGATCGCCGCTGCGATCCGCTTCAGGCTGGCATCGGCTTCGGATTGGCCCTGACGCTCGTGAAAAGCGCGAAAGTGATCGAGCTCGATCATGAGGACCGCGACGGGCAGGCGTTCGCGCGACGCGCGGCGCCATTCGCGCTCGAGAAACTCCTGGAAGTACTGCTGGGTATGAAGCCCGGTCTGCGGGTCGACGGCCGTGTGCCGGATGAGCTCGCCTTCGAGTTGCGTCAGTTTCAGCTCTCGATCCTCGAGCGACGTTTTGAGGGCCTCTTCGCGGTTCCGCCCCTGTCGCAAGCCGAGCAGGTACGCGGCGCCTATCAGGAGCAGGCCGAAGAAGGCTAAGGCATAAGCCACAGTCCGGCGCTATTTTAGACTGTTGCTGGCGGATTTTCGCGGTTTATGAGACAATCAGGGCTTCAAAAAAGCTTCACCCTCAAACAGTCAGCCCATCTTGCATTTCTCAGACCCCTCGAAAGCTGTTCAAAATCGCTCAATTCGTGGCCGTAGGCCCCGGCGCCCGCGCCGTGGTGCGCCAGTTGGGCGACCGACCCACGTCGTCGCGGCATCGCGGCCGCTTCAATTCGAGACGGCGCCCTATGATGCGTCGCCTGTGGCGTTTACGTCGCTTGGCCTCGACGCGAGGCTCGAGCACGCGCTGACCGAGCGCGGGTTCGAGACGACGATGCCCATCCAGAGCGCGGTGTTTCCCGCTGTTCTCGCCGGCATCGACCTCGTCGCCTGCGCGCAGACGGGCACTGGCAAGACGCTCGCATTCCTCCTCCCGTTGATGCAACGCCTTCTGGGTGCGTCAGGCGCGACGGGTGCGTCAGGTGCGTGTACGCGCGTGCTGATTCTGGCGCCGACCCGCGAGCTTGCCGTGCAGATCGAAGACGAGTTCCAGGGACTCGCCTATCACACCAATCTGTCGAGCGTCGCCGTTTACGGCGGCGTCGAAGCGGGACCGCAGGAGCGCGGCCTGCGTGGCGCGGCCGACATCGTCGTGGCGACGCCCGGACGGCTGCTGGACCATATGGGCACCAACGCCGCCCGGTTCGAGGCGCTCGACGTGCTCGTGCTCGACGAGGCCGACCGCATGCTCGACATGGGATTCTGGCCGAGCGTCCGCCGCATCGTGGCGTCGCTGCCCGTGAACCGGCAAACGCTGTTGTTCTCGGCCACGATGTCCGACGAGGTGGCGGTGTCGGCGAGCCAGATCATGCAGTCGCCGAAGATGATTCGCGTGGGCCGCACCGAAGGGCTGGCGAGCACGATCGAGCACATCGGCCGGCTCGTGCCGGGCCCCGAAAAGGCCGACTGGCTGGGCAAATTCCTCAGAAGAACGGAAGGGACGAGCCTGGTGTTCGTTCGAACCAAACGCGGAGCGGACAAGCTCGCCCGTCAATTGTTGGCCAGCGGGATCAAGTGCGCCGCGCTTCATGCGGACAGGACGCAGACCGAGCGCTCGGCCGCGATGGAAGGGTTCAAGTCGGGCCGGTTTCGGGCGCTCATCGCGACCGACATCGCGGCGCGCGGCATCGACATCGAGGGTATCGGTCACGTCGTGAACTACGAGGTGCCGGGCAGTGTGGATACCTACGTCCACCGTGTCGGGCGCACCGGACGTGCCGAGGCGGTTGGCAGGGCCTTGACGCTGATCGCTCCGGAAGAGCTGACAGCGCTGCGAGCCATCGAAAAGTCTTTGAACGTTTCATTTGCAGTCGCGTAGCCGACGCGAGCGGGCAGGAGGGCATTCATGCGCAGATATGCGGCAGGGGATCGCGTTGTGCAGGCACAGTACGGCGCAGGCACGATTGTCGACGTAAACGAACACCACACGGTCATCGAGTTCGACGAGCATGGAACCCGCCGGTTCTCGACGCGGATCGTCGTGCTGGAGTCCAGCAACACGCCCGCGCCGGCACGCAAGGCCAAGACGCGCGCCAAGAAGAAGGTAGTGGCACCGCAGTCGTAGGAGGCGATGAGCAGGTTATGTCAGTCCGGTTATTCGTCGGAAATCTCCCGTACAGTGCAACGGACGTCGATATCCGGCAGCACTTCGGCACGGTCGGCGATCCGATTCAGGTCGTCATTCCGACCGATCGCGACACGGGACGGCCTCGCGGGTTCGCCTTCGTCGACTACGACGATCGCGGGGTTGCCGAGCGCGCGATTCAGCAACTGCACGGTCAGCCGTTCAAGGGCCGGCCCTTGTCGGTCAGCGAGGCCCGGCCGCGCGAAGCCCGTCCGCCGATGGGCGCGGGAGGCTTCTCGGGACCGCGGCCGCCGATGGGTGGAGGTCCCAGGCCGCCGATGGGAGGCGGGCCTCCGGGCGATGCCGGCGGTCCGTACCGCCAGCCACGCGGCGACCATGGGAACCGCAACTTCGGTCCGAACAAGCCGCCCAAGGGTCGCGGTGGATCGAACTTCGCGAAGAGCCGGAACCAGGAAGGCAAAGCCCGCGGTCCACTCAAGGAGCGGCTCAGCGGCCGGATGTTCAGCGTCGACGAGGACGCCCGGTTCCGGGACGAGGAAGATACCGGCCTGGATGTCGATCTGAACGTGAAGGACGAGCTGGCCGTGAAGGAAGAGGTGAGCCTGAAGGACGAGGACGCGGAGACGAAGGAAGAGGAATAGGTGAAGCTGGAAACTAAAAACTAGAAGATTTTAGTTTTTAGATTCTAGTTTCTAGTTTCAGAGGTTACCACCTCGCTCTCCACGGCCTCGTGTCCACGTGCACGAAGGGGCCGTGGGCCGCCGTCGAATCGTAGATACCAACCCCGCCGATGAACCCGCTCAGCTCGGCAGTCGTGGCCAGCGATTCGAGCAGTTGCGCCAGATCGATGGCATCCTGTTTCGAGACGACGCGGTCCTTGTTGAGGTCGTCCATCCGGCCGTTCCCATCCTTGTCGAGGAAGATGTCGGCCGCGCGTCCCCACTGGTGCAGGCTGTAGGCGGTGTCGTCGAGCAGCTTGTTGTAGAACGGCGTCCGATATCCGCTCATCACGACGATGTCGTCGGCATCCCAGCCGCGCGACTCGAGATGGCGTCCGATGGCCTCGAGCAGGAAGACCAGCCGCTCGTCGAGCACCACGTATTTCGGGTATCCGCCTGCCTGTTTCGCCAGGAACTGCTTGATGCGAAAGTTCTCGGAGACCTTTTCGTCTTCGTTGTCCTCGGTGACTTCGATGAAGCCCCGCGGCGGCACGTAGATCGGGTTGCCCTTCAGCGGCTTGTCCGGGTAGAAACCGATGCGATAGTTGTTCAGCGTCCCGTTGCGCACCTCCGTCGCGGGCACCATGACGAACGCCGAGAAATCGGCGATAGTGGCTCCCGACGGATTTTTCACCTTCATCTCGTACAGGCCCGACCTCACCGGCGCCTCCCACGTCCATTTGTTGGGGCCGATGGCCGTCAGCCCTCCCTGCGGCGCGACGACGCTGTGCAGGCGTGTGCGCGGTGCGCTGACGGCGAGGGCAATCTTCTCGCCCGGCAGCGCGAAAATCGCGCCTTCGTCGTACTGATAGGTGAGGGATCGCACGGTGAGGCGCTCGCTCGGCGACGGTTCGTCAGCGTCGACCGCTGTCGAGCGCATGATCGCGCCAGCCGCGAGGCACAGCAAAAGTGTAATGATCCGGGTACCTGCGCGATTCATCACACCGATCGTGTGCAATTTCCGTACGAGCCTTTTGCGCACTTGGGCCTCCAAATGTTACAGTAGTCGCCTCGGTGCCACCTCTCGAACTTAGTCTCGACATTACGCCACGAGGCCGACTCGACGTCATCGATGTTCGGGCACAAGCCGCAGCCACCTACGGTGATGTCTTCGAGCAATACAACCGCTGTCTGTATTGCTCGCTCCACACGACCGCCGGGTACCTCCCGCAGAGCTTCGCGGCGCGTCTCGGCTCTGGCCCGCACGCCGTCCGGCCGTACATCGATCTTTTCACCACGGTCTTTCCGGCAGGCGCGGGCTATCAGCACGACGATCTCGATCGTCGCACGGAGCTGACGGCAGAGCAACGCCCGATCGAGCCGACCAATGCCGACTCGCACCTCGCGTTCATCGGCAGCGGATTGCGCGCGTGCGTGTCGTACGTCACGCGGCGTCCCGGCCCTGTGTCGTTCATCGATCTCGACGGCGTGAACGCCGGAAGGCCACGCCGGCGCATGACCACGCTTGTCGGCTACAACAGCGAAATCGAAATCGCCAAGACGACGCTGCACGTGCCGGTGTCGAAGACGCACCCGGTCGATGCCGTGAACCTGAAAGATTCGCGCCTCGGCCTGTACGATCAGATCGACGAGCTCCTCAGGAAGCACGGTGTCGAAAAGGGCCGCGTTCGCCTCAGCCTCGGCCCGGGCGAGCAGTTCGCCAGCCTCACCGTGAACGAGTACGAAACGCTGTTGATGCGGTACGACCTCGCGGAAGTCCTGAAGAACCCGATGCGGTTCGCGGCGCAGAAGGCCAAGCATGCGTGGGACGACCCGCGCGCCGTTCCGTCGAAGGCGTTCGACTACGCCAAGTACGATCTGGTGAGGGCGGTGAACCGTCTCGTCGACACGCTGGGCCTCGCCGAGTCGGCCATCGAGCGTGTGCTGTCGAAAGCGCTGGCTGTTCCCGCTTCGCGCTTTCTCCGCATGAAGCGCTCCGTCGATCTGCTCGTCTCCGATACGAAAGCCCAGGGCCGCGGCGCGGTCGTCGAGGGTACCTACCAGACGCCCATCATGGTCCAGTGGCGGCGCGCCCATCGCGGCGAGCGCCAGGTGACCGCGACGCTCTCGCGATTCGTTTGAACTCCAAAGTTAAAACATTGTAGTGTCGGCCTTTAGGCCGATCGTGTTATCGTCTGCCGCAAATCCCTGTTGTGTAAGCCTGCTGGAGGAAGAGACCATGAAGAAGCTCGTACTCGTCATCTGCCTTGCCGCGTCGGTGGCCGTCGTGGCACAGCAACAACGACGTGGCGGCGGTGGCGGATCGCGCGGATCCGGGGCAGAGCCCCCGCATCCGTCCGGACTGGCCTCGAAGGCCCCCGACCAGGGATGGGTCGGCGAAGCGTGGAACGCTCACGAGGGCGGACTGCTGCGCGTGAAGGTCCACCTGCGATTCGGGGTAGAGGCGCCCGTCGGGGTGCGAGGCAAGGAAGGCGCGTGGAAGCCGATGCCCAAGGGGTGGTACTTCGGCCGGGTCTCGATGGTGGCCAACGACCTCCAGAGTAACGTCTACGTGCTCCACCGCAACGACGACATCGACCCGCTCGTCGTGTTCGATGCCGAAGGCAACTACCTGCGCTCGTGGGGCAAGGACGTCATCGACGATCCGCACGGCGTGCGCGTCGACGCCGGGAACTTCGTCTGGGTGGTCGATCGCGCCGGCGCGATTCTGAAGTACACGACGGACGGCAAGCTCCTGATGACGATCGGGACCAAGGGCGTGCGCGGCAACGACGACAAGTCGTTCGGCAGCCCGACGGACCTCGACTGGGATTCGCAGGGCAACATCTACATCGCCGACGGGTACGGCAACAGCCGCGTGGCGAAGTTCGACAAGACGGGCAAGTACGTCACGTCGTGGGGCACGCCCGGCAGCGGGCCGAGCCAGTTCCGCACGGTGCACTCGATTCAGTTCGACTCGAAGGATCGCGCGTATGTGAGCGACCGCGAGAACAACCGGATCCAGATTTTCGACACCAACGGGACGCTGCTGAAGACCTGGAACCATCTCGGCTCGACGCAGGGCATCTGGATCTCGCCGAAAGACGAGATGTACGTGCTGACGCACCGCAACAACGTGGAGAACATCACCGCGGATACGCTGGCGGGCCGGCTGATGAAGCTCGATCTCGAAAGCGGCAAGGTGCTCGGCTCGATGGAATCACCGGGGCACTCGGTGAACGGCTCGCCCAACGGCGACATCTTCGTGGCAAGCCTGACCGGCAACGTGTTGCGGTGGATGCCTCATCCGGAGTTTACGCGCTCACACTAGCGCAAGAGCGCGCCGGTCATGGCAGATGGCAAAGGGCCGATGGCAGAACATGCCATTTGCGATCTGCCACTTGCCATGACGGCGAACCCTCAGAATCCAGGGGTCAGAGAGAAGCCCCAAATCCAACCCCTTCCAGGTCTGTCGAACGGCCGCGCGAAGTCGATCTGCGCGACCGCGAAGCCCAGCAGGTTCGTGCGCAGCGTGATGCCGCCGCTCGTGACCGGCTCGCGCGATCCGTTGAAGAACGACGGCTTCTGACCCTTGTTCCAGGTGACGCCGCCATCCAGGAAGAACGCCACTTCGACGGGCACTGGCCCGTAGACGTTGCTGTCGACACCGCGGAACGGACGGAGCAGCGGGAAACGGAACTCGACGTTGCCGACGAGCATCCGGCTGCCGACGAGACGATTGTAGGTGCTGCACACCGTGGCCGATTCGCATTCGCCCGCCTCAAACGTGTTGACGTTGTACCCGCGCACGAACTCCGGATACCCCATATAGAGCGGGATGAGACGCGAGTCCTCTGCACCCGCGCCGTACCGGCCGTAGTGGAGGCCCCGGACGGCGATGGTGTAGAAGCGGGCCGGCATGAAGTAGCGACGGTAATCGACGAGCGCCGACGTCATGTTCAAGTCGCCGAATGTCGGCGAGACCTCCAGACGCGAGCGGGCGCCGGCCACAGGGCTCGTGGCGCCGAAAATCGAGCGGTCGGTGACCAGTGCCGTGCTCACCGACGGCATGTTCAACGGATCGATGAGATCCGTGGACACTTTGTCATCGGAAATCACGCTGCCGGTGCGGAGTGAATATGCCGTGGTCTGGACACTTTGTTCGTACGACGTCCGCATGTAGCTGCCACCCAGCTCGAGTCGCGTGTTCTGACTGAACGGATACGACACGACCCCGGTGACACCCTGGTTGATCTGCCGCTGAATGATGGTCTGCTCGACGATCGCAGACTGGCCGTTCACCACGCCCTGCGCGGTTGAGTACCCCCCGGCGAGGTACGGCGACTGCTCGACGCCGACGCCCCAGTTCCAGCGCTTCGACGTGTTCGTGTAGAACAAGGCGGCGCCGGTGTTCTTGAGCAGTTCCGAGGCGCCGGCGCCGTAGGTGTCGGCGTTCACCTGCGCGTAGAGGTTGTGATTGCCGAGCATGTCGCTGAACTGGAACGCGATGCCCCCGCCGATCGAGCCGCCGAAGCGATCGATGCCGGCCGAGATGTAGGGCTGGCTGACGGTGTCGAGCTTCAGTGTCGACTTGTAAGGCTGGACTTCGGCCGGAGTGGTGGAGAGGCCGGTCGTGGCATCGCTCAACAGCGTCGCGACCATCGACTCGCGCGGCGTTGGCGGCAGCGTCGCCGCCTGCTCGCGCGCGACGGTCGAGCTCACCGGAGTGCCGGTAAGCCCGTCGGCCTCGATCAAGTAGATGTGGTGGCTGCCTTCCTCGTAGGCGCTCAACGCCAGCGTCTTCGCGTCCATCGCCGACGAAATCGCCGGGCTCAGCGCCGTGATGCCGCTGACGCCGCTGTCGAGATTGGTGATCTGCGCGATGGCACCCGAGGACGTGTTGACCGTATACACGTTGCTGATGCCGTTCCGATCGGACACGAAGAACACGCGCCGGGTGTCGGAGCTCCATTGCGGGTTGATGCTCTTGCCCTGCTCGAAGGTCGACAGCGCTGTGATGGCGCCGGTCGCCACGTCGTAGAGCGCGAGCCGGTAGTCGCCCGCCTTCAGCAGCTTTGCGTCCGTGGTGAACCGGTCCGTGACGAACACGATGCGATCGCCGTCGGGCGACCACGAGGGCTGCAGATCGGCATACAGATCGCTGGTGACGCGCGTGGTCGTTCCCGAAGCCAGGTCGAGGATGAAGAGATCCGAGTCGCCGCCGACGGTCGCCGAGAACGCAATCGACTTGTGGTCGGGCGACCAGGTCGGGTTGAGGATTTCACCGACCTGCGGGACTTCGATTTCACGCACGACGTCGCCGTCCGAGATGTCGAGGATGGCCAGCACGGCCTTACCGGCATGCACGCCGCCAGCCACGAATTGCTTGCCGTTGGGGCTCCACGAACCGGCGGAGCCGATGAACTGCAGGCTCGTGAAGTGGGAGTCGAGCGCAGTGTCGACGAGCTTCCGCACGATGCGCCCGGTCTCGACATCTCCGAGATACAGATCGATCGAAAACAGATCGCGGGACGAGAAGAACACGATATGGCGGCCATCGGGGCTGATCGACGGCGACACGTTCGTGGCCATGCGCGCCTTGTCGGTATTGGTGAGCCAGCGCCCGAACGTATGCGCGCGCGCCGTCGCCTGCATCACCGGCGAGTACCTGCTCGCGAATTGCCGCCTGCCAGTCGGCCGACAGCACCTTTTCGTCGACGAGCGTCGAATCCTGGATCGCCAGAATGGCGTCGCCGCTCCGCACCGCTGCCCGGAAGATCTGGCCGATGAGGTCATCGCCGTACTTGCCCCCGATGTAGGCCCAGACCGCCTGTCCCCACCGGTAGGGGAAAAATTCTCCATTGTCCAGGCTTCGTATCTGCGGCAGCGTCTCCTTGCGCGTCGCATCGCGCAGCCACATGGCCGTGTGCGGATCGACCGGGCCGATCGACAGATACTCGGCCAGCCCTTCGACAAACCACAGCGGGAGACGCTCGATGCCCGCGCCCATGCCGCCACCAGCGGGCCGCTGGGCCGAGATGTCGTACTGGAAGGCGTGGACAAGCTCGTGGCCGAGCACGTGGTCCGTTTCCGCGAGCGTGCCGCCGAGCGGCAGCACGACGCGCCGCTTGAGGCCTTCGGTGACACCTCCCGTACCTTCGCCGAGCATGCCGCCGATCGTGTTGGTCTGTTCGAAATCAGGATGTGACGCATACAGCACGAGCGGTTGACGCGACCGAATCTCGTGCTCGAAGACTCTGGACAGGCGCGCGTACCACCGCTCGGCCATCTGACCGACGCGAGCCGCGTTCTCGCGCTCCTGGTCGTAGAAGTACACGTCGAAGTGCTCGGTCTTGAGCACTTCAAACTTGAAGTCCTTGTCCTGCACTTTGTTGCGACCGAAATACTGCGCCTCGGCGGGCGCGGCCGCACACACGAGAAGCAGAAGCACTGACACGACACTGAGGGAGAGTCGGCGGGATATCTGCCGCATGGCGAGCTCCTGAGAGAAGGTGGCTGGACACATCCGATCGGAGTTCTGCCAAAGTCGCGCCAACCGGGCTGCATGCAAATCTTCGAGGAAATACGGCAGATGGCCGTGCAAATTGTGGAGAAACTATGGCGGGCTGTCCTCTGGTCCGGTCAATACCTAAGGGAAAAACCGGAAGCCGTGACGCCTCAGAGGATCCTCATACCCAGCGCGGAGAGCGCGAGCTCGGTGCCGAGCTCGGCGGTTGTATTGCGGATGTCCAGTGTCGGATTCACCTCCACCAGATCGAGCGCGAGCAGCAGGCCGGACTCGGCGAACAGTTCCATCAGCAGGTGTGCCTCGCGGTAGTTCAACCCGCCTTTCACGGGCGTACCGACGCCGGGCGCGATCGACGGATCGCACACGTCCAGATCGAACGAGACGTGAATGCCGGCCACGCCGTCGCTCACGGCCTTCAAGGCCTGCGAGGCGACCGTGGCGACGCCGAGCCGATCGATGTCTTTCATCGTGTAGACGTGCACGCCCGAGTTGCGGACGAGATCTTTTTCGCGATCGTCCAGGTTGCGCACGCCGATGAGCGCGGTGTGCTGCGGCAGGACGGTTGGCGAGAAGCCGCCGATGGAGGACAGCTCTGACGGCTCCGGACCGAGCAGCGCGGCGAGCGGCATGCCGTGTACGTTTCCGCTCGGTGTGCTCGCCGGCGTGTTCATGTCGCCGTGCGCATCAACCCACAGAAGCCCCAGCGGTTTCTCGGCGGCCCGGGCGTGCGCGGCCGATGCGGCGACGGAGCCAGCGCCAAGACTGTGATCGCCGCCGAGGACCAGCGGCAGCGCGCCTTCTTCGAGCGACGCGCGCGCGGTCTGATACACGCGATCACACACTTTTGCAATGTCCCTGATGTACTTCTTTCGCGGATCGCCGTGTTTCTTCGTCTCGGGAATGGGAGACAGCAGATCGCCGCGATCGGCGACCACGCGGCCAAGGGCCGCAATCTTCTCGCTGAGCCCGGCGATGCGAAACGCCGACGGTCCCATGTCGACGCCGCGGCGGCTGCCGCCCATGTCCAGAGGGACGCCGATGAGATGGACCGCCGAAGGCACGGGCCTACAATAGCAGGAAGGAACAGAAGATCAGAAGATCAGAAGGTCATTGGCCGAAAAGAGATCTGATCTCCTGAACTTCTGATCTTCTGTGAGTGACTGAATGACGATGCGCGTTCCCGACATCAAAGTGCCGCCACCCGGACCCCGCGCTAAAGCGCTGCTCGAGCGCGATCGCGCGGTGGTGTCGCCATCCTACCCCCGCAGCGCGCCGTTCGTGATGGCGCGAGGCGAGGGCTGCGTCGTCGAAGACGTGGATGGCAACGTCTATCTCGACTGCTGTGCGGGAATCGCTGTCGCGTCGACCGGCCATTCGCATCCCGACGTCGTGCGCGCCGTCACCGAGCAGGCCGCGCGGTTTCTTCACATCTCGACCGACTACTACCACGAGTCGCAGATCGTGCTGGGCGAGGAGCTCTCGCGGATCGCGCCCGTGAAGGGTCCTGCCAGGACATTTTTCTCGAATTCCGGAACCGAAGCGGTCGAGGCGGCCATCAAGCTCGCGCGGCATCACACGGGACGCTTCAACCTCATCGCGTTTCTCGGGTCGTTTCACGGCCGCACGCTCGGGTCGCTTTCGCTCACGTCGAGCCGCACCGTGCAGCGGCACGGGTTCGGTCCCATGTCGCCCGGTGTGTTTCACGCGCCGTACGCCAATCCGTATCGGCCCGTGATTGGAAGCGGGCGCGATCGGTCGAACGTGGCGTGCGACGCGCTCGCGTACATCGAGCACCAGATCCTCGCGCATCTGGTGGCCCCCGACGAGGTCGCCGCCATCATCGTCGAGCCGATTCAGGGCGAAGGCGGATACGTCGTGCCGCCGGAGGAGTTCATCCAGGGGCTGGCGAAGATTGCGGCGAAACACGGCATGCTGCTCATTGCCGACGAAGTGCAGTCGGGCTTCGGGCGTACGGGAAAGATGTTCGGCATCGAGCACTTCGGCGTACAGCCCGACATCATCGTTGCCGCGAAGGGCATCGCATCCGGCCTTCCGATGGGCGTCACCATTGCCGGGCAGGACGTGATGGACTGGCCGACAGGCGCGCACTCGAACACGTTCGGCGGCAACCCCGTCGCCTCGGCGGCGGCGCTGGCGACGATCAAGCTCGTCGAAGGCGGGCTGATGCAGAACGCGGTCGAGATCGGCGGCTACCTGCAGGACCGGCTGCGGGAGCTGGCAAAGCGGCATTCCCTTATCGGAGATGTGCGCGGGCACGGCTTGATGATCGGTGTCGAGCTCGTCCGCAATCGCCAGACGAAAGAAAGGGCTACGACCGAGCGCGACGAGGTCGTGATGGCCGCCTTCCGCCGGGGGCTGCTGGTCCTCGCCGCCGGGGCGAACACCATTCGTTTCTCTCCGCCACTCGTGCTGACAAGGGATGAAGCCGACATCGCGGTTCGCATCCTGAGCGAGGCACTTTCCGAAGTCTCCAATTCTTAATTTCATAGTTGACACAGGCCTCCACGGGAGCGTAGTGTGGGCAAGTCTTAATTTATTAGGTGAACATGCCTCGTCCTACGTCCCCAACGATGACCGACGGCGAACTGCGTCTGATGCGCGTGCTTTGGGAAAGAGGTCAGGCGACGGTCGGGGAGGTGGTGGAGGCCCTCACCACAGGACCGAAGCCTGCCTACAACACGGTGCTCACGCTGCTGCGCATCATGGAGAAGAAGGGGTATGTCTCGCACCGGAAGGACGGGCGCGCCTTCATTTTCCTGCCCGAAGTCGGCCGCGCCGCCGCGAGCCGCAGCGCGCTGCAGACGCTGGTCAATCGTTTCTTCGAAGGGTCGACGCGCCTGCTGATGCTGAATCTGCTCGAAGACGAGCAGCTCGCTCCCGATGTCGTGAAGCGGTTGAAGGAGCGGATCGAGGAGGCCTCATGACGGGGTGGCTGCTCACGTGGCTCTGGCAGGGGGTCGTCCTGACGCTGAGCGTCGCCATCCTCTTGAAGTCGAGGCGCTTCAATGCCGCGACGCGCCACCTGGTGTGGTGGGCGGCCCTCGTCGCCCTCGCCTGGCTGGGCTACCAATCATCCCCGTACGGGGGTCAGACCCCCGTACCTGTACGGGGGTCTGACCCCAATGGCATGAGTTTCGCGCCGGAGCCGCTGCTCCAGGTTCACCAAATCTCCCCGTTCGTTGTTTCGATCCTTCTTGGCGTCTGGGCCGCGGTTGCCCTCGTAAAACTGGTTCGTCTCGTGCCGAGCCTGCACGCGGTGTATGCGTTACGCGATCTGTGCCGGCCGTTTCCCGCTGCCATCGAATCGCGGCTTCCGCTCTGGCTCGACGCGAACGGGCGCGGGCGACGCCGGGCAGAGTTGATGCTCTGCGACGAGCTCGCGGGCGCGACGGTGCTCGGCTTCCAGCGTCCGTGCATCGCCCTTCCAACCTCCCTCGTCCAGGCGTTGAGAGTCGAGGACCTGGATCAGATCCTTCTGCACGAGCAGGCACACGTCGAGCGGCGTGACGATTGGGCGCGATTGGCGCAGGCGCTGTTGCAGGCGGTGCTGTGGATTCACCCGGTGGTCCCGTTCATCGGCCGCGCCTTGAACCGCGAAAGCGAGATGGCGTGCGACGAATCGGTCATCGCGCGAACCGGCCTTCCAAAGGCATACGCCCGGTGCCTCCTGATCGCCGCCGAAGTGCGCGGGCGCATCAGGCTCGCGCCGGCTGTCGTGCCGGCATTGTTCGGAAGCCAGCACGATCTCGTGCGCCGCGTCGATCGTTTGCTCCATACGAAGGAGAGCACACGGCGCGGCGTCTCGTGGCTCGTGGTCGTTGGTGCCGCGTGCGCGATTAGCGCGATCTCGGTACGGCTGAACACCCTGCCGCTGGTTGGCGAGTACGTGGACATGGTCCTGCCGCTGGTCGCCTCGCCAGCCGCGCGCCTCGTTGCCGGATTGAAACCCGTCGCACCGGCATCATCAGTCGCGATTCGGTCCGTCGAATCAATTCACGCGAGCGCCGCGCCGCCGCGTCTCGCCTCGGTGAGCCCAAACGAACCTCACGAACTCCACGAACCTAACGAACCTAACGAACCCAACAAACCTTACGAACCCAACGAACCCGGCGGACCTTCAGAACTTCGAGGGGTCATGTCCTCCCGCGCCTTCGAAGGTGCGTACCATCAGAATCCGACAGCCGTCGAGTCCGATGGATCGAGCGGCTGGCGGGCGGCGGCCACTCCCGGCGTGGAGATCGCCAGCGCGGCGCGCAAGACCAGCGTGGGCATTGCCGGCGCGGTCACCCGCGCGAGTGTGTCGCTGGCGAAGAGCTTCAGATGAACCGCACCCGGGCGTCCGCCGCTGGTTTCCTGATCCTTGCCGTTGTCGCGCTTGGCGCCCGGACGCCGGCTGCCGAAGGTGGGGCGCGCGGGGGCGCTCGACCCCCATTCGCGGCGTCGCCGGTTCCGCTCAACCTGCCAGGGCAGCAACTGCCTGTTTCGCGTGAATACACCTATCGGATGGCCGGCAAGATTCGCGCCCTTGTGCTCTGGGTCGGCCGCGACGACGTCGGATCGGCCGTCATCAAATGGCGCGGGGCTGGCGAGCGCAAGGCGTTCGAACTACTGATCGGGACCGATCCCCAGAAAGCGCCGAGCCAGATGAACAAGTGGGGATATCTGGTCGAGGAGATTCATCGCGGCGAGTCCGCGGTCGTCGGACTCATCTCACAGGAGAACGACGACAGGCTGAGCGACGTCAAAGCCGACCTGAAAAAGCGTAAAGATCTGCGCGCATTTGATACGATTCGCGGACACGTGACCGCGGACGAAGCGATGGCCCGCGTCGGAACCCTCCACGCGCCGAGCGAGCTGACCTACCGGTCCGCCGGCACGGTGCTCGATCACGTGCTGGCCGATACGTCGCTGCCGGTGAAACAACTCCCGCGTGCCGGTGGCGTGCGAGCCGGGTTCCTGAGCGCGCTGTCCGAGCTGATGGCGGCCAGCATTGAGAAAAAGCCGGCTCAGAAGGTTCCGTATATCCACGGCGATCGCCTCTACGAGCTTCGCCAGCTGGAAATTACCCCTCTTTCCCGATACGAGCGAGACGGACGTGCGTTCGATAAGGTCATTCGAGGGCGCTTCGAGACCGGCCAGGCCGGCGCGCGGTCGGGAACGCGCTTCGAGCTCGTATATGGAGTGTCGGGTCCGCTTGCAGGCATACCCATCCTGATCTCCTATCAGCCGAAATGGTGGCTTCAAGTAGACTTGGTGCTCCAAACATGACAATTCACCTGGTCAACCCGAGCGATATTTCGTTCGGGACAGCTGTCATCACCCCCCGTTGGCTCTACGTTCTCGCCGCCGCGACGCCACCTACATATGGCGATCCGCGCATTATCGATGAGACGCTGGAACCCATGGACTACGACACCATCGCTGCTGGCGACGTCGTCGGGATTGGCATTCACACGTTCAACGCGCTGCGGGGATACGAAATCGGTCGAGAGGCTCGCAAGCGCGGCGCCTACGTCGTGTTTGGAGGTATTCACCCCACGCTCTATCCGAACGAAGCGCACGAGCTGGGCAGCGCGCACGTTGCGGTGAAGGGTGATGGCGATGTCGTGTGGGCCACGGTCATCGCCGATTGTCTCAGCGGAAATCCCGCGAAGATTTACGACGGCGGACGCGTCAACGGCGTCACCTTTTCGCCCGCGCGGTGGGACCTGCTGCCGGCCGACAAGTACATGTGGGGCTCGGTTCAGACGCTTCGCGGCTGTCCGAAGCACTGTTCGTTCTGCTCGGTGTGGAAAACGGATGGGCAGCAACCGCGGCAGCGCACGGCGGATGCCGTCGTTCGCGAGATTGTCGAGCTGCGCCGCATGGGCTTCCGGTTCATCCTGCTGTCGGACGACAACTTCTATCCTGTGACGGTGGAAGACCTGAGGCTCGCCGAGCGTCAGGGCAATATCGCGCGGCTCGAGTCGCTGCGCGAGATTCGCCGCGAGCGGTTCGAGCTGATGGACAAGCTCGCGAAGCTGCCCAACGACCTCGTGTTCTATACGCAGATCACCATGGAGGCGGCGGAGGACCCCGATTTCCTGGAAGCCATGAACAAGGCGAAAATCCGGGGAGCGCTCGTGGGCGTCGAGTCGGTGACGCCCGAAGGCCTGAAAGCCATCTTCAAGGACTTCAACTACGCCGGCGATCGGCTGGTCGAGCGCCTCAAGGAATTCCGCAAGCACGGCGTGCACATCCTCGGATCGTTCATTTTCGGATTGCCCACCGACAAAGAGGAGACGTTTCAGGCGACGGCGGAGCTCGCGCAGCGCGCCGACATCGCGTTCGCGCAGTTCATCATGCTGACGCCGTTTCCGGGCACCGTCGACTTTGCCAGGTGGGAAGAGAAGATGGCGGCCGACCCGACACGGATTGCCGGCCAACCGCTGACGCGTTTCTGGCTCATCCCCCGCGAGCAGCGGCCCAAGGTGTACACGCCGCATCCCATACTGTCGCCCGAGCAGATTCGAGCGGGCACCCAGACGACCTGGGACACGTTCTACAGCATCCCTGCCATCTGGGAGCGCGCGGGCATCATCAAGTCGCTACGCGGTCGCCTGGTCTTCGTGATGATTTCCAAGCTGTACCGTCAGATGTACGCAAACACCGGTATTGCCACCGACAGCGCCCGCTCGAACCGCTCGGCACAATGGGCGCGGTGGCTCGCCAAGCCCTGCCGGCGCTTCTTCGTGACCACACCGATGCCGGACTTGCAGGTTCCGAACTAGACCAGAACTGGGGAGTAGGGACTAGGGATTGGGGATTAGGAATTGGGGATTGGATCAGGGTCGCAGGGACGCCTGATCCTAATCCCTAGTCCCCAATCCCTAATCCCTGATTCGGGTTCATTGTTAGGGTTGACACGTCCCGCGTAAATCGTAAGAGTACCCGCTTACCATCTCGCCATTCGGAGGAAAGATGACGCGCAAGGCTCTTACTCTGTTCACGGCCCTCCTGCTCGCGTGCGCGGCTGTCCCCCAGGCGCAGCAGGGCTCTGCCGTGGTGGCCATTACCGGCGCCCGCCTGGTCGACGGCACGGGCGCGGCCCCCCTGAACGATTCGGTGATTCTCGTCAGCGGCGATCGGATCACCGCCGCCGGCCCGCGCGGCAAGGTGCAGGTGCCGCAGGGCGCGACCGTCGTGAATGCGACCGGCAAGACCGCCATCCCGGGCCTTGTGGACGCGCATTGCCATCTCAATCAGCCGGAAGACGTCATGCGGAAGCTGCTTCCGGTGGCGCTCAACTGGGGCATCACGACCATCCGCATGACCGGCAACGACAAGCCGGAAATCATGCAGGTGTACTACGACGCGAAGGCGGGCAAATTCCCGTCGCCGCGCGTGTATACGGCCGGACAAGGGTTCAACCTGACGGGACCGTATCCCGGCGCCCCGACGATGAAGCCGACGACGCCCGAGGAGGCGCGCAAGGGCGTTCAGACGCACAAGGCGCTGAAGGTCGATTTCATCAAGGTCTGGATGGGCGACAAGGGATTTTCCCCCGAGATCATCGCGGCGATCGTGGACGAGGCGAAGAAGCAGAACATTCCGATTACGGCGCACATCGGCAACGTCGCCCAGGTGAAGCAGCTTGCCGACCTCGGTGTGACCGACTTCATGCACGAAGCCCGCGACGGCATGAACCCGGAGTTCATCGCGTATGCGAAGGCGAAGGGGCTGTCGTTTGTGCCGACCATGGGGCAGGGACAGTCGCGCTGGTACTACTACGAGCACCCGGAGTTCCTGACCATGGATCCGAAGCTCGACGGGTTCTACGCCCGCGGCCGCGCGATGCTGAACGACGCCGCGCGCAAGCAGGAGATTATCGGTGCCGCCGACTTCGAAACAACGAAGCAGCGCTTCAAGGACAACAACTATCCGTTCATCAAGATGATGTCCGATGCCGGCATTCGCGTGATTACCGGCACGGACTGCGGAGCGGAGGCCTCGCAGACGACCCCGGTCGGGCACACGACGCACAGGGAAGTGCAGATGTTCGTCGAGGCCGGCCTGACACCCGTCAACGCGATTCGTGCGGCGACGCTTGACGCCGCGCGTGTGCTCGAGCGCACCGAGAATCCGACCTACGGATCCATTCAGGCCGGCAAGATCGCCGATCTCGTCCTGCTGAACGCCGATCCGACCGCCGACATCATGAACACGATCAAGATCGATCGGGTCATGCGCGCGGGAAAATGGGTGCCGTAGGAAGAGTCGCAAGGCGCAAGTCGGGAGTCGCAGAGGCGCAAGGCAAGGCACAGTGCCGAGCGTTGCAATAGAGTCGGAGGAAGCCGTGGCCCTTGAAATCAGACGAGACATCTACGAGAAGCACGCGTCACTGTTTGGCGAGAAGACCGTCAGCGGGAAGAAGGTCAACGTCGAGGAACTCATCACGAAGCTGACGCGCGAGACCAGCGGCGAATTCCGATCGCTGCTCGGCGTGCGCCATGCGTTCCAGGACCAGGTCGGGCGCCACGAGCGCACCTACACCTTCCTGCCGCCCGACTCGAAGATCAGCGACGCCGACGGCCATACCATGACTGTGCGCGACATCCGTCAAGGCATGCTCGACGCATTCTTCGGGCGCAAGACGCCTCAGGCCTGGCGGCTGAATCCGTCCGTGCCCATCCCGACAGACACGATGCGCCCGGGTCTCGAGGGCACCGGGCCGGCGATCGATCTCGGCATGGCGATGGGAGCGCTCAACACGGGCGCGGCGTCATGGATGTGGGATTGGGAAGATGCCGGCGGCGACTACAAAGACCAGTTGTATCAGGCGTGGGAGAACCTGCGCGATCTGCTCGCGCATAAGTGGGTGGGGAAGCCGTTCGTCCATCCTTCCAAGAAGCAGGGCGGCAAGCCGCGCGAGTACACGATCGATCTTCCCCCCGACAAGTGGCCCACGATCTTCCACCGCGTGCCCGGGCTGCACCTGCAGAACCGTCAGATCGCGCTCGACGGCGAGCAGGTGCCGGCCATGATTCCGGCGCTCGTGATGCACGCGGTGAGCAACTACGACACGCAGAAGAAAAACGGATCCGGGATCTATTACTACGTTCCCAAGGTCGAAACGTGGCAGGAAGCCCGCCTGGTCGCGAAGCTGCTGAAAGGCGTCGAGGAAGGCCTGGGACTGGCGCGCGGCACGCTCAAGATCAAGATGCTGAACGAGCGCGCCGAATACGCGCTCCAGCAGGAAGCGATCATGTGGGTGCTGCGCGAGAACCTCATCGGACCGAACGTCGGCCGGTGGGACTATCTGAACAGCCGCGAGGAGATGTTCCGTCACGACCCGTCGATGGTGATTCCGGATCCCAACACCGTCACGATGACCGACCCCACGCTGAGCTATTACACGATGCGCAACGCGCTCCTCGCGTTGCTCGCCGGCGGCATGCCGATCGGCGGCATGGCGGCGCAGATGCAGAACCCGCAGGCGCCCGAGAACGATCCCAAGGCGCTTCGCGACATCTGGTTCGACAAGCTGCGGGAACGGCTGACCGGGCTGTTCAAGATCAACGGGCAGGTGCACGACACCTATCGCCAGTCCTGGGTGGCGACCATCACGCCGTCGTATGTCGAAGCCGGCCGCGAGTCGCTCGTGACCGACGTCAACGATCTGCAGGTGGTGGTCGACAAGCTGACGCCCGACGAGCGGAAGCGGCTCGAAGATCTGAAACTGCTGAAGGACGGCCGCATTTCACCGCTCGAGCTCTCGGAACCGGATCTGGCACCGGAGAAGCTGTTCTCGGAGGACGCGCGCAAGAAGCTGCTGTCGCGGCCGCAGGGGCCGACGACCGAAGACGGTCTCAGGTATGCGATGTACATGGCCACCGAGTTCATGTATCAGCAGCTCCTCGGCAACAACGCCGCCGCGATCTACGACCCGCGCACAGGGCTCCGGTTCATGAACGACCTCGCCACGTATGAGATCTTCTGGCACTTCCTCTATCTGACGGTGTTCCACGGCGCGGAGCTGACCGCCGACGGGAAGTACGCCAAAAAAGGCGACAAGGTGACGCCCGAGCTCTTCATCAAGCTGCTCGACGAACGGCGCGACACCGTGAAGGAGCTGTTCAAGAAGCTGGGGACCGAGTACGGCAAGACCAACGCGGAGCTCGTGCTGACGGTGTTGAAGAGACAGGTTGTGGAAACCCGGCCGGATGGGCGGCTCGTGCCTCAACCGCGCTGGATCAAGTACGGCTCGCGCGTGCTGCTGGCGATTATCGAGGAGTCGGACGCCGATCGGTCGGCGATCCTCGATGCGATCTTCAGTGGCAGCCGCGGCGACCTCTCGGGCAAGCCGCTGCGCGCCTACGATTTCGTGTACGACGTCCGCGAGGCGGCCCAGACGGTCGCCTAGAGAAACGGTTCCGGGATAAATGGGGTCGGGTGCAATTTTCACTCTGGCCCTGGTCGAAAATTGCACCCGACCCCATTTATCCCGGAACTGTTTTCACACGCCGAATGTCCAAAGACAGACCGCCCAAGGCGGAAGACGTGGCGCCGATCGTCTACGACGAGTTGCGCCGCGTCGCCGCCGCCTACATGCGCCGCGAGCGGCCGGGACAAACCATTCAGGCGACGGCGCTCGTCCACGAGGCCTACCTGCGTCTCGCCCAGGCGGGGACGCCCTGGCACGATCAGAAACACTTCGTCGGCATCGCCGCCCGTTCCATGAGGCAGATCCTCGTGGAGCGGGCACGCGCGCGCGGGGCACAGAAGCGATGGGGCGGGATGAATCGCGTGTCGATCACCGATTCGCTCCAACTGGCGTCCGATCCCGAGACGATGCTGCCGGCGCTCGACGAGGCCATCACCCGGCTCGAACAGGTCGACGCCGAGCAGGCGAAGATCGTCGAGCTCCGGTACTTCGCGGGTATGAGCGTCGAGGAAGCCGCGGACGTGATGGGTATTTCGCCGGCCACCTTGAAGCGGCGATGGGCCCTGGCGCGCGCGTGGCTCTTCCGGGAGCTGTCGCAATGATTCGGCGATGCGTGTCCTTCACCACAGAGGAAGGACTTCCGCAGAAGCCTCTGTGGGAAACCCAACCGGGCTGCGCAAGCACGATGACTCCAGAACAGCGACGACGCGCGCGTGATTTGTTCGAGGCGGCGGTCGAGCAGGAGCCCGCGGACCTGTATCGCTGGCTCGACGAGGCGGCCGCCGATGACTCGCTGGTGCGTGCGGAGGTTCGGTCGCTGCTCGACCATCATTCGCGCGCGGGGTCGTTTCTCGCGCAGCCCGTGGCCGAAGCCGTTCCTCAGCTCCTCGAGGAGGATCGCGCGATCGCGCCGGGTACGGAGCTCGGTCCCTACACGGTCGTCGGCGAAATCGGGCGGGGCGGCATGGGACGCGTGTATCTGGCGTCGGACGGCCGGCTCGGCCGCACGGATTGCGCTGAAGGCGCTGCCGCCCGAGCTGACGCGCGATGCCTCGCATCGCGATCGGCTGCGCCGGGAAGCGCGCGCGGCCGCGCTCCTCACCCATCCGGGGATCTGCACGGTGTTTGCGCTCGAGGAGCTCGAGGGCGAGCTGTACATCGCCACCGAGTTCGTCGAAGGGCACACGATGCGCGAAGAGATCGGCACCACGCGACCGTCGCTCGAGACGATCCTGGCCACGGCGCGCGATCTCGCCTCGGCACTGGCGGGCGCCCACGGCAAAGGCGTGACGCATCGCGACCTCAAGCCGGAAAACGTGATGCGCACGGCGGACGGCCGCATCAAGATCCTGGATTTCGGCCTCGCGCGCGTCGAGACCGTGCCCGGCGGCATTGCGGCGACGCTGACCGCGTCGCTCCCGGGCGCCATCGCCGGCACTCCCGCATACATGTCTCCCGAACAGATCGAAGGGCGGACGGCCGGCCCCGGCGCCGACGTCTTTGCGTTCGGGGTGCTGATGTACGAGTGGATCTCGGGCCGTCATCCATTCCTGGCCGGCTCGCCGCTGGCCACGCTGGCACGCGTGCTCGACAGCAACCCGGACCCGCTGACGACGGTGGCAACCGTCCCGGCGTGGCTGTCGAATGTCATCGACCGGTGTCTGCGGAAGTCGGTCACCGATCGGTACGCGTCTGCGTCCGAGCTGCTGTACGCGCTGGACCATCCCACGATCGTCGAGCCGCCGACGGTGCGCAGCAGCACGTGGTGGCGCACGCATCAGGTCGTGGCGATCGGTCTTTACATCGTTGCGATGGCCCACGCATGGCAGATCAAGGAGTGGTTGCGCAACCCGACATCGCTCTGGGTGTTCGTCGTGATGGGCATTGCCGCCTCGGTGGGTGGCATCGTTCGCGGCCATCTCGTCTTTACCGACGCGATGAACCGGTCGCACCTGCCAGGCGAACTTTCCAGGACCAACCGGGTGCGGCTCTTCACCGATGGGCTGCTGGCCACGCTGTTGAGCGTCGATGCGCTGCTGCTGGCATGGCAGTGGCCGCTGACCGCGGTGCTGACGCTCGCGCTCGCCGCCGGCATCATGCTGGCCGCGGTGCTGATGGAACCGGCCACGACTACTGCGTTACTGGATCCCCAATAGTGCGTTAGGTGCGACGCTTGCGCGCGGGCCCGGGCCAGCGGTTCCACTCGGGATCCGGCCGCTCCTTTACGGAGTTCCGGAAGCGACTCGTCGCGACGAACGCCCGCTTTTCTAGATTCAGGGCGGAAGCGATCTCTTCGTCCTCACGTAGCCATTGTCGAGCGCCTCGCCCAGTTCGTCCTCAACCTCATTGAGCGATGTTAGAGAGGTTGCAAGAAAGTTCGCAATGTCGCGGTGAGTTCTTCGGCCAAATCCCTCCGCAATCATCCTCCGCGCTGACGCCGCTGCATCCCTGAGCTGGTCGCGCAGGTCCCGGTCTTGACGGAATACGGGCTTTGAGCTGATTCGAAACACCTCCCTTTGAAGTGCACGAGCGAGCTTCCAGCACGTCAATTCCGAGAAATGTCGCACGCCCATGCGCGACCGAACTGCACGCGCGATGCCGCCCTCCTGTGGGAATTTTCAGGGAAGTCGTGGCCCTTGCGATATGGTGTGGCACTTCTTGCTCAACCCGTTGGCATTTTCCACACGATCGCCCGCACCCAACGCACCCGTCGCACCCAACGCACCTATAGAATGTGTCGCGTGTCCTTTCCCGTCATCTTTCTCGCTGCGTTCGTGGCCGGCGCCATCAACTCCGTTGCCGGTGGCGGCACGCTGCTCACGTTTCCCTCGCTCATCTGGGTCGGCTTGCCCTCGACGATTGCGAACGCGACCAGCACAGTGGCGATCTGGCCCGGCTCGCTGGGCGGGATGTGGGGATACCGCCGCGACCTGGAAGGCGTGCCGAAATCGAGTTACATGCTGATCGGTCCGAGCCTCGTGGGCGGCATAGTCGGCGCCGTGCTCATGGTGCTGACGCCGACCGACGTCTTCGATCGGCTGATTCCGCTGCTGATCGTGTTCGCGACCGTGCTCTTCATGCTGCAGGAGCCCGTGCAGCGGCTCATCAAGACGACGGGGAAGACGCACGCCGGATCGACGAACTGGCTCCTCGGCGCGCTCGTCTTTCAGTTTTTCGTCTCGGTGTATGGCGGCTACTTCGGCGCGGGGATCGGCATCCTCATGCTCGCCGCGTTCGGCATCATGGGATTCACCGACATCCATCAGATGAACGGCCTCAAGACATTTCTCGCGCTGTGTATCAACGGCGTCGCCGCCGGGTACTTCATCTGGAACGGGATGGTCTCGTGGCCTCATACGCTGGTGATGGCGGTGGGCGCCATTGCCGGTGGAGTGTGGGGAGCGGGCATGGCCCGCCGCATCGGCCCGAAAGGCGTGCGCAGAATTGTCATCGCCGTCGGGTTCACGATGGCGTTTTCGCTTCTGTTCCGCCTGTAAGTCAGCCGATCGCAGGACTTCTTCCGTCGTGACGCGAGAGCCGCGGCGAGGTTTAACCCGATCGTTACAGGTCGGCCACCGCGGCGTTAGGGGCATTGCCCATAGTGGTGGTGGGAGTGAGCCGCCGCCGTGACCTTCACCGTCATCGTTTGCGCCTACAACGAAGAGCAACTGCTGCCTGGCTGTCTGCAGTCGCTGCTTCAACAGTCGCCCCGGCCGCACGAAATCATCGTCATCAACAATGCCAGCACGGATGGCACAGCCGCCGCCGCCTCGCATGCCGGGCATCACGGTGGTGGACGAGCCTCGAAAGGGCCTGGTCATCGCCCGCGAGACCGGACGCCGCGTGTCAACAGGCGACGTGCTCGTCTACGTTGATGCCGACTGCCGCGTGCCGCGCGACTGGCTGCGGTGCGTGGCGCGCGAGTTCGAAGGCCCCAACCCGCCCGTCGCCGTCACGGGGCCGTATCGCTTCTACGACTGGGATCTCTTCGGACGCGTGCTGCTCCGGATGTACGACTACAGCCTTGCGCCGGCGACCCACGTGCTCGCGCAATACGTGTTCGGGCTCGGCGCCGTGCTGTACGGCGGGAACTTCGCCGTCACGCGCCAGGCGCTCGACGCCATCGGCGGATTCGACACGACGATCGAGTTCCACGGCGAAGACACGAATCTCGCCCGCCGCGTGTCGAAAGCGGGGCGCGTCCGGCTGAAGCCAGGCTTGCTGGGTGTTACACCTCCGCGCGCCGCTACAAGTCGATGGGGCGCGCCAGGGTGTTCGGTCTCTACGCGAGGAACTTCTGCGCGGAAATCTTCTTTCATCGCCCGTCCGACACGACCCACGAGGACGTGCGCAGCTTAATCAATTATGCCTGGATACGAACCTTACCTGCTGTGTGACTTTCACGTGCATACCACGTGGAGCGATGGCCGTCTGACGCTGCGCGAAGTGGTCGATCTCTACGGCCAGACGGAAAAGTTCGACGTGCTCGCGATTACCGATCACATCCTCTGCAAGAAGGATCTGCTCGGGCGCATCGGCCGCATCGCGACGCTCGGTAAGCGGCAGTTCTCGATTACACCCGAAAGCTTCGACGACTACATGGCCGACATCGAGAAGGAAGCGCCCGCGCGAAACGGCAGTACGGCATGCTCGTCGTGCCGGGCGCCGAGGTCACGCAGAACCACTCCGCGCCAAGCACAATTCGCACATCGTGGCGCTCGGCCTGAAGAAATTCATCAGCGCCGACCTGAAGGCCAAAGAGATTCTCGAGGAGATCCGGCGGCAGGACGCGGTCAGCATCGCGTGCCACCCCATCACCGGACGACGACCAGGATGGAAATCGGCACGTGCCATCTGTGGGACCATCGCAAGGAGCTCGCCGCATCTGGTCGACGTGTGGGAGGCCGCCAATCGCGACGATCTGTTTTCCGTGACCAGCCTGAAGCACTATCCGTATGTCGCGAACAGCGATTTCCACAAGCCGAAGCACCTCTACTCGTGGAAAACGCTGGTGAGGTCCGCGAAAACCTGGCTCGCGGTCAAAGCCGCCCTCAAGGCAAACGTCGACATCGCCATCACGCTGTTCCGGAAAGAGCCCTGCTAGTCGCGCGCCTGTAGACTATCGACAGTCGACGTGCGAATCGCCATCATCATCAACCCCATATCCGGGCCCGCCCGCCGCGGCCGTGGCCCCGCGAGCGTGTCGAGATAGCTCGCCGCGCGATCGACCGGCTTGGTCGTGACAGGGGACGTCCATCTGACCGAACATGCCGGGCATGCCCACGAGCTGGCCAGCGACGGCGGCATGACGGGTGCGGAGCTCGTCGTGGCATGGGGCGGCGACGGCACCATCAACGAAGTCGGCCGCGCCCTGGTTCAGCTCGAAGCCGAAGGCGGCGCGACGACGCCGCGGCTCTTGGCATCGTGCCCGGCGGATCCGGCAACGGGCTTGCCCGCGAGTTGAGGATTCCATTCAATCCAGAGCTCGCGATCGAGCGCGCGATGCGGGCGCACCGCGAGCTGATCGATGTGGGAGAGATGGGCGACCGCCTGTTTTTCAACGTGGCCGGCGTCGGTCTCGATGCGCACGTCGCGGCGCTCGTCTCGACACGGGTGCATCACCGCGGCCTGGTGCCGTATCTTGCGGCGAGCTTCGGCGATCTCGTTCAATACACTTGGCAGGCGAATACACAGTCGAGTTCGAGAATCGAACAGAGCAGATGAGAGCGGTGATCATCGCGGTCGCCAACTCGAAGCAGTACGGCTTCGGTGCGACAATCGCGCCCGCCGCAAGGCTCGACGATGGGCTCCTCGACATGATCGCCATTGAAGATCGTGGGATCGCGGGTAACCTCGTGAGGGTGCCAGCGTTGTTCACGGGCCGTCTCGATCGCCGGGCGGGTGTCCGGTCGGCCAGAGTCCGTCAGCTCGTCATCCGGTCGAAGAGCCCGATGCTGTTCCATGTAGATGGAGAAGCCGTTCAGGGCGGCGACGTGCTTTCCGTACACGTTCACCCGGCGGCCCTCCGTCTGCGGGCATAGCCGGTCGGGCCCTGTGTAACAAGTCTGCACATGGTTGACAGTGCGAGGGGTGGTCGATAAGCTGGCTCGAATGTTCCACGAGACGTCGTGGATTCGCCGGGCCGGTGTCGTCATCGCCCTGCTCGCCAGCTTCGGTGCGGGCATGGTGTCGCTGCCGCATGCCGACGGGGCAAACAATCCTGCGTGCAGCCCGGTTGTGGTTGCGCACGACGCCCGTGCCCACCACTTCTCAGACAATCCCGCACAGGAACAGCGCCACACCGACCACTGCTTCCTCTGTCACTCGCTGCGCTCGTTCCATCCGGCGTTCGAGGAATTCGAACTCTACGTTCCAGCGCCCCGCACTCAACAACTCCAGGCCGCATCCATCCATCGTGCGAGCACGGTCGAATGGACGCTCGTCCCGGGGCGCGCGCCTCCCGTTTAGCCCTTCTTCGGTTTCGGAATTGGAGCGTCAGGTGACGTCGCAGCGCGGTTTGCGATCGCTCGCGTCGTCCTGACGGTCCAGTCTCGTCATTCACATTCCAACTGGGAAGGTGTGCCATGAAACGCTCGTTTTTATCTGCGTTGATGCTTGCGTTCGCCGCGTCTGCGTCGGCTCAGCCTGTTTCCGCGCTGGAGGGCCGGTTGCTGAACTCGCTGTCCGGCGATCCAATCGCGGGGGCAACGGTGGTGCTCGAGGAGCTCAAGACTGAAACGACGTCCGCCCCCGATGGGTCGTTCCGGTTCGACCGGCTGGCGCCTGGCCGCTATCACGTATCGGTCCGCACGCAGGGATATTCGAACCGCCGGACCGAGGTCGTCGTATCGATCGAACGCGCCCAGGTCGACGTTCGCGTCGATCCCGATCTGCACTTCCAGGAGGTGACGTCGGTCAGCGCCGATACGCGCAGCCAGTTCGACGTCATGCAGCCGACCTCTGTGCTCGCCGGCCAGGAGCTGAGCAAGCAGCTCGAAAGCTCGCTCGGGGCGACGCTCGAGGCATTGCCCGGCGTTGCGGTCCGCAGCTTCGGACCGGCGCCTTCACGGCCAGTCATCCGGGGTCTCGACGGCGACAGGGTGTTGATTCTGCAGGACGGCCAGCGCACCGGCGACCTGTCGAGCCAGTCGGGCGACCACGGCGTGAGCCTCAATCCGGCCGCCGCGGAGACCATCGAAGTGGTACGCGGCCCCGCGACGTTACTGTATGGCGCGAATGCGATCGGCGGCCTGGTGAACGTCATCACCAACGACATTCCGACGCGACCCGTTCAGCGCCCGTCGGGCCAGGTGACGTTCGACGCGGGAACCGCGGCCAACGAAGGCGGCGGCGCCGGACAGGTTCAGCTGGGCAACGGCAGGTTCGCCGTCAATGTGGGCGGCGGAGGCCGCCGGTCGGACGATTTCACGACGCCGGAAGGCGACGTGACGAATTCGCAATCGCGAAACGGATTTGCCACGGTCGGCGCTGGATGGACCGGCGAGAAGGCGCAGGTTGGCGGCAGCTACGGATACGAGGACACCAAGTACGGGATACCGGTCGTCGAGGGGGGCGTCATTCAACTCACGCCGCGACGGCACGCGCTGACCTTTCGCGCGGGCGCCGAGCGATTGACGGGCGCATTCGAGGCGTTTCGCGCCACGCTGGCCAATCGCCGCTACAAGCACGAAGAGCTCGAGGGCGAGAACGTCGGCACAGCATTCACGAACAACACGACCGAGTTCCAGACGATGGGCTCGCATCGCGCGGTCGGCCGCATGAAAGGGAGCATCGGTGCATGGGTGCTCGACCGCGCCTTCACGGCCACAGGCGCCGAGGCTTTGTCGCCGGCCGTCGATCAAGGCGGATTCGCCGCGTTCGCCTATGAAGAAGTCACCTGGCCGCACGTCACGCTTCAGTTCGCCGGCCGCGCCGATCACACGGGCTACACTCCTGCAGGAGAAACCAGGCGCGACTTCACCAACGGCTCGGTTTCCGGTGGCGTGGTGTTGCGGCCGGCGGCGGCCGACGATCGGCTGACGATTGCGGCCAGCTTCGCCTTTGCCGCACGCCCGCCCGCGCTCGAAGAGCTGTTCTTCTTCGGCCTGCATCCCGGCAACTTCGCCGTGGAAGTCGGCAATCCGAACCTGAAATCCGAACGCGCATTGGGCGTCGATCTCTCGCTGCGCTGGCGCGCCGCGCGCGCGTCGGGCGAGGTGACCTACTTCCGGAATGACATCAACGACTACATTTTCCGGCGTCAGATGGACGCTGAGGAGTTCGAGGCGCGCCACGATGAGTTCGTCGAGCGTTTCGAGGGCCGCGAGCCTGCCGGACTGGACGAAGGCGCGGGTGAAGGTGAAGGCGCGGGTGAAGTTGAAGGCGGTGGAGGACCCGAACCTGAGATCGCTTACATCGAGTACATCGGCGCCGACTCGGTGCTGGACGGCATCGAGTCGCACGCGGACTTTCAGCTGACCTCCACGCTATCGGCCGAGCTCGGCCTCGATATCGTTCGCGGGTCGTTGAAAGCTGACGATTCGCCGCTGCCGCGCATCCCGCCGCTCAAGTTCCGAGGCGGACTGCGATATCAGCACAACGCGCTGCAGGTTGGCGGGCAAGTCATTGCCGCGGCCAGCCAGGATCGTCTGTCGGTGAACGAAACAGCGACCGACGGCTACACGCTGCTGAAGCTCTACGGTTCGTACTCATTCGGCGGCGCCGGCGCCGTGCAGACGATCACGGCCCGCCTGGACAATGTCACGAACCAGCTGTATCGGAACCACCTATCCCTGATCAAGGACGTGGTGCCCGAGATGGGGCGCAATTTCAGAGTGGTCTACGCCGTCCGATTCTGACGCGTCGGTTGGTCGATGGGCAAAGGGCGGCGGGCGATGGTCTCTTGTGGATCGACCATGGCCCATCGACCCTTGACCATCGCCCATCGACTACGGCCGTGCCAGCGCCTGGCGTACCTTTTCCAGGGTGAACGTCAGCGACTCCCTCGGCATCTGCGTGACGATGGGACGGATGATCCAGGCAAGGGCGAACGGCACGTCGCGAGTAAGCGTGAGCGATTCGCACTGGATATACGTCCCGCCGTCGCGCTCTGCGAATCGCCAGTAGGTGTTGAGATTCCACATGAAGCCGTTCTCGTCGGCGGGAGCTTTCGGTTTTTCCTGCGGCGTCCCGACATCGGCGATCTCGGTGGTCCTGGTGCTGCGGATGCGGCTGTAGGCGCGATCGTCGGAGGGGCGGAAGAACTCCGCCTCGTTTTCCGTATCCATCGTGACGGTAATGATCTTCTTGACGTGAAAGCGCAGCGCCACACGGAAGCGGTCGCCGTGATGCTCCAGGGTCTTCGAGCGTGCGATAGCGGGCGCGAAATACCTGGAGTGGCGATCGTAGTCCTGCATCAGCGCCACGGCGTCTTTCACGGTGATGCGCGGAACGAAGACCGTACCGACCCAGTGATGGATGAGGCCATCAGAGACCTCGATGTCCTTCGATCCATCGCGTGTCTGCAGCCGTTCGATGGTGACGCCGCCCTGCTGCAGCCCTTTGACGATTTCGTTTCGCCGGTTCGCGGGCAGCGTGTCTATCCACAGGAACTCCCGCGGACGCGCCACTTCGGCATCGATGCGCTGTTCGGTCAGCCGCGCGTACCGAGTGAAGGCTGCCGCCGTGGCCGGCGTCAGCTCGGTGGCCGAGACCGCTGTGTACGAAACAAGACAGAGTGTGATCGCCAGTCTTCTCGCCATTACTGATGAATGCGTAATACGAGAATACTCCGGCTCAGTCGGTGACGCGGAAGATCAGAATTTCCTTCACTTCGTTCCTGGGGCCCGTGGGGCTGACCGCACTCAGTTCCAGGCGATATTCGTCGGGGGCCAGCGACGCGAGGGGGAGGTCGAACTGCTCGACCCCGGGCGCCAATGGCTCCGGAACCGACTCCAGCTCCCGCATGGTGATGCCACGGCGGTTGAGCAGGCGCGCCGAGACCACCGGCTGCGTTCCCGCCGCGCCATATGCCGACACGCGCACGAGCAGGCGCTCGGAGCGGCTGAACATGCGCGACGAAGTGGGAGCGGCGCTGGTGTCGCGGCTGACCTCCGCGAACTGGCGGGCGGAGCGCGTCCGCAGGATCTGCGGCGTCGCAAACGTGGGTCTGGACACCTGGAGGTTGGGCACCGAGACGCTGCGATAGTCGGTGTCGAGCAAGGTGCCGCTGCTCGTCTGGATCGCCATCTCGATCGCGATGAGACCGGGCGGCGCATCGAACGTGGCGCGGCTCGCGTCCCCAGGCCCCAGCAGCCTTTCGATGAGCACCTGTCCTTCGCCGTTGATGGCCTTCAAGGTGACCGCGACCACTCGCTGGTTGCGCGGTGGCTCGGCGCCAGTTTCCCAGGTGACCGTGACGCGCGTGAGCCCATGCGCCGGAGCGCGCGACGTGCCAATCCACGGACGGATGTACGGGCTCGAGCGCGAGGGTCGGAAGGTGACCGTCTTGGGCGCGCTGGCTTTGGCGGTCAACGCAATCGCCGCGGCATCAGACGCCCAGTAGCCGGCGCGTGTTCTCGCCACCGCGCCCGTTCGCTTCACCCGCACCTGCACCCGGCGAAACCCCCCGTCTTCGGGCCCCTGCGGTGTGAATGTCAGGATGACATGGTGATCGAGGTCGCTCGTCACCTGCGTCAACGCCGGCGCCAGGTCGGCGTTGTTCACGCTCGCGCTCCCGCCGGTCTCGTCGGCCATCGTGCGCAGCAGGGCGTCATCGTCGCCCGGAGCCGGAAGGGGATCGACGGCATGAATCGCCACGTGATTGCGATTGGCGGCCGACGTGATGGCGCGCGGTTGCGCCGGACGAAACCCTTCGCTGACGAAGATGAGCGCTCTGCGGCTGGCCGGCTGATCGCCGAGCCGGCGCGCCAGCGCCTGCAACGCGGCCGAGACGACCTGGGCGCGAGCCGGATCGGCGGTGCGTGGATCGCGGCTCATGAAATTCCGCTCGAACTCGCTGCGCGGCGTGTAGTCGCCGGCGTGCCCCTCGAAGGCCGCGATCACCTGGCGGATAACCGTTCGATCCTGCGTGAAGGTGATGGCGTGGAGCGGATCGAGTGGTTTGACGATGGCGACGAGATCGCCCTGACGAAGCTGTGCGTCGACGAAACGCAGCAGCGCGTCATGTGCGCGCGCCGTCGCCTCGCCGGCATGCACGTGAAACTCGTCGAGAAGGATGCCGAAGACCCGAGGGCTGCCAGCCTGCGGCCGGACGGCGTCGACGGCGCGGATCTCGCCCGCATCGGTCAGCTCGAAGTCGCTGGCCTTCAGGTCCTGCAGCGGACGCATCTTCGCGTCGGTCACGACCACGTCGAGGCTGACGGGCTGGTCGGCGGCAGAGACGGGCACGACGGCTGGCGTCGAGGCCAGCACGACGATGGTGGCGCTACGCACGACCATCGTCACGCCGCGTGACGCGATTCGCTTCATCTGAACACGGTGATGTTACCAGCGGATCCGGTTTGCTGTACGCGATCGAATTCGACGACCGCCCGTCTGTATGCGAGCACGGCCCGCAGTTCGTTGTTCTGGGCCGTCGACAGATCGCGCTGGAACTGCACCACCTGGAAGTTGGTCGACATGCCGACGCTGAACTTGCTGTTCTCGGCGTCGAGCTGCTGCTGCGCGAGATCGCGCGCCGCCTGCGCGGCCTGCACGCTCTCGGCCGTATTCTGCACCTGGATGGCGGCGTTGTTGACGTCGCTCGTCACTCCGAGATCGATCTGGCGCATCTGCACCTCGATCTGATTCTGCTGAATCCTGGCCCGTGCCACCGACGCATCGGCCGGGCTCGTGCCGATGTTGTAGGTCATGTTCAGCGCTACGCTCCATGTCGGCAGCCGGTTGCGGAAGAGCGTGTTCAGCGCGTCGAGGTACCCGCCCGGTTCGACGCCGATGACCTGGCCGCGATTGACGCCGTTGCCGTCGCTGCCGGCCGTGATCAACCGGTCGCCGCCGATGCCGGTCGATGCGTACCGCGTCTGGAAATCGACCTGCGGCAGCCGTTGATTCTCGAGGTAGCGGAGGGTCACGTCGTTCGCCTGGAGGTCCTTGCGCGCGCGCAGGATGTCGGTGCGAGCCGACAGCGCGCGCTGGATGGCGGCCGCGACGTCGATGGGCTCGGGCGCGAAATCGGGACGATCGGTCGGGTCGATGGACATCGTCCACAACGGGTCGTTCGTGCCGCTGACGATGAGGCGCTTCAGCGCGATCTCGGCGGTGCGCTGCGAGCCCTCGGCCGTGACGAGCTGCTGCCGCTGCGCGGCAACCTGCGCCTGCGCCTGGACGACGTCGATGGGCGCCATCGTGCCGATTTCAACTTTCGCCTGGTTGTTACGGTACAGCTCTTCGGCGAGCGCGAGCACCTGTTTCGACGTTTCGACCGACTGCACCGCGAACACGAAGTCCCAGTACGCATTGCGAACGTTGGCGATCGTGTTGATCGTGACCTCCCGAAGCTGGATGTCTGAGATGTCCTGACTGATGCGGGTGACGAGCAATTGCTGGCGCGTCGTATCGATCTTGAAGTCGCGAAGCAGCGGCTGGTTGTAGGTCGCCGCCCACGTCGGGTTGTACTGCGGGTTGATCGTCGCCGTCGTGTTCGACGTCTCCGAACGCCGGTTGTCGAGCTGCAGGTTGAGCGCGCCGCCTGCCCACGGCACGTCCTGCGTCAGCCCGCCGTTGAAGAGGAACGTCGAGTTGTTGATCGTCGCGCCGGTCTGTCCTCCGGAAATCGTGCTCGTCGACGCGTTCTTCGAGTTCGAACTGCTGACGATGGACGACAGCGTCGGGCTGTAGACCGATCGGATGCTGGCGATGTCGACGTCGTAGGTCTGCTGGCCGATGCGCTGGACGGCGATGTCGAGGTTGTTCTCGAGCGCCCGTTTCACCGCGTCCTCGAGCGTCAACGTCACGCGCGGTCCTGTCGCGCCCGGTGGCGCCGTCGACGGCCGGGGCGGCGCCGTCTGCCCGAGCGTCACCTGTCCCTGAAACAGATCCGCGGGCAGTTTCAGGCGTGTTTGAGCCGAAACGGGAAAGGCAATCGAGACGAGGAGGGCGCACGCAAGGATGTATTTCATACAAAAAGATTACGACAAATCGGGGCCGAAGGTTTCGTGATCCCGTCGGTGGGATCGACGATCCCGAAACCGAACGTGCGACAGTCACCTACGTAACCACTGGCGCGGGCGATGCGATTGGCCCCGGATGGTCCGCGCCCTGCATCCCCTGTGTCGACCAGCCGCAAAGACGCCGATCGTCAACTGAGCCGGCCGACCCGAAGCACCCTCGCCGCTGCGAAGGCCATCAGGGCCGCACCGCCGCTCAGCAGCGCCCCGAGCTTGGTTTCATCGAGAAGGCGCCCATAAGGGAACGCCGCGGTCGCGAAGAAGAGCGCGACCGTGAAGCCGATGGCCGCGATGATCCCGACGACGATCATGTCGCGCCACGTGACGTCGCGCGGCAGGTGCAGGCCGCCCAGCTGCGAGACGAACACCGCTGCCGAGATGCCGATCGGCTTGCCTGCGAGAATCGCGACCAGCACCAACCACGTCCCGCGTCCCGGCATTGCCGAAGGTCACGCCGGCATTCGCAAGGCCGAAGAAGAACAGCATGACGGCGACCGGGCGCTTGAAGGTGTGCTCGAATTCGTTCAGCGTGTCGTGAGCGTCCGGCACGTCGACAAACAGCCCGCGGTAGCGCGCGGCGTGCGGCATGAACGGCACGATCGGCACGAGCGCCAGCGCCGGGTGCAGCCCGCCACGAAGAAAGCCCATCCACGACAGAACGCCGGCGGTGACGAGATACGGCCAGAACGACTTCGTGCCGCGTCTCGCCAGCCACCAGGCGATCAGCATGCCGGCCGCCAGAAACACCGAGAAGTCGACCGGCCGGAAGATCCCCGACGGATAAAAGGCCGCGATGATGAGCAGTCCCAGCGCGTCGTCCGCAATCGCCAGCATCAGCAGAAAAGGAATGGCCGGATGCTTTGCGCCGAACACGATTCTTGCCACGAGGTAGCTGAACGCGATGTCGGTGGCGCACGGAATCGCCCAGCCCCGCTCGAGATCGGGACGATCCAGCGCCATCGTCATCCAGACAAAGATCAGGGCCGGGCCGAGCATCCCTCCCACCGCGGCGGCGAGCGGCATCGCGGCGCGCTTGGGTGAATGGAGCGCGCCTCCAGGTGCCGTGGCCTCGGTCACCTCCTTCGCGGCCAGCGCGAAGAAGAACACCATCCCGATATCGTTGACGAGGAACTGGATCGAACGAGCGAAGCCGTAGTAGCCGTCGCTGTCGAGATTGCACCAGACGAGCGCGATCGCCGTGCCGACGACGAGCAGGCCGGAGTTGTCGACGAACGTTTTTGTCGCCTGGAGCAATTTTGTCGGGGGCGAAGTCGTCATCGCGTGGTGCTCGTATGATTCCCGTAGATGAGCACAGGCGATTCTCCCGTGGTCATGCTCTCCGGTCGCAAGTTTGTCCTGGCTTGCGCTATTGTCGCATGCGCGCTGGCCGTCATCGGACGGATGAGGCCGCTCCCGGTTTCGCTCGTCGCCGCTGAAGTCTTCATCACCATCCTCTCGCTGTTCGTCTTCGGGTCGTTCAAGTACCAGATCCACAAGAACGCGCTGACCTACGGGATGGTCCTGGTGATCGTCGCCACGTTCCTGGGGCTGGAATCAACGGCCTGGCACCGGCAGGTCGCCGCGGACGGTTTGTGGCCGTGGCTGCGCGAGCACGTGCTGTCGTTTCACGGACTCGACGAGCTGATTCACGCCGATACGATGCTCTTCATCCTCGGGCTGACCTTCTTCGTGGCGGTCATCGCCCAGACGCGCATTCTCGAGGGTGTCACGTTCTTCCTCCTTCGCCGCAACTCCGGAGAGATTCTGCCGACGGTGATCGCGGTGACGGCGGTCGTCGCGTTCTCGTCGGGCATTCTCGACGGTGTGTCGATGATCGGCCTCACCATTCGCACTCTGGTGATCATCCTGATGCTGGCGGCCGCGCCCAAAAGGGCGGTTCTGCGGGCCGTCATGATTTGCACGACCGTGACGACCGTCTGCGGGGTGTGGCTCGCCTACGGAGAGCCTCCGAACCTGATCATGAAGGCCAATCTCGACCCGAGCCTGGGCGGCACGTTTTTCATCCGCTACTGCGGGCCGATCGCGCTCGTCGCCTATTTCGTCGTGGCCAGGCACCTTCGCAAAGAGCTCGCAGGACAGCGTATCGACCTCGACAGAATGGACGTCCTCGATGCCAACGCCGAAGACGTCAGGTTTCTCCAGGCATCGAGGCATGGCGAAGTCCTGACGCCCGTCGAGCTGGTCGAGGCCCACGCACGGGATCTCGAAGGCAAGGCGCCGCAGATCGTCGAGCGGGTGCAGCAGGGCACGTCGCTCGGACGCGCGCTCGTCGACGCCGATCTGCCCTGGGAAACGCGCGAGCTGCTGCTCGGTCACTACGTCAGCGAGGAGCTGGCGACGTCGCTCGATCGCCATTATGTGCTCGACTCGATGGGCGACGACGAAGGCGCCATGAGGGCCGAGCAGTGGGTCGACGACACGCTGGCCGCGTCGGCGCAGGCCCGGCGCCGGGCCCAGCGCTACGGCGCGCTGGCGCTGATTCCGTTCGTCGGGCTGCTCGTCGTGCACGGGGTCAATCACGAGGTGCCCCTCTTCCTCGCCTCGTTTGCGGGCTTCGGCGCCGCGATGATCGGGATCGCGAAGATTCCGAAGATGCGCGACCTGGCGCTTAATGAGGGCCGCCACGAGTACGCCGAGTACTACTTCCTGTTTCCGCTGTTCCTGTCGATCACGCTGCTCACACAGGCCGGGTTCTTCGATGACATGGCGGCGGTCATCCGCCACGGCGTCGACACGTTCGGTCATGGCGCCGTCGCGTGGGCGCAATTCTCGGGCGCCACCGTTGCTCTCCGCGATACTCGACAACAACATCGTGGCGGACTTCGCGTCGCGCGCGCTCGAGACCTTCGACCTCCAGGTGCTCCACCTGTTCGCGATGGCGCAGATCGCGGGATACGCGCTCGGCGGCTGCTGGACGCACATCGGATCGGCGCAGTCGGTCGTCGCGTACTCGTTCATTCAGCGCGACGTGGACGCCGCCTACACGCCGATCCAGTGGATCAGGGAAATGACCCCGGTGATTCTCGAGATGTTCGCGCTCATTACGATCGTGATCGCGATCGAGAGCTGGCTTCTCTAGAGTTTGGCGAGCACCGTCACGTGGACGCCGGGTACGACATTGGTGGTGGCGAGATAGCGGCTGACCACCTGCGATCCGTCGCGCCGGCGGAGGGTGACCTCTCCAGCCTGGCGGCCCGTCCGCAGGAACGCCCGCCACAGGATTTCCATCTCGCGCTCGTCGACCGGCGGGGTGATATCGAAGATCGATGCCCTCAGCAATTCGCGGCGCGAGTAACCGGTGAGCTCGGCCGCCGAGGCATTGGCCCCGACGTAGCGGCCGGTGTTGTCCGCAAACATCACGGCAAAGGGATGCACGCGTACCGCCTCTTCGAGGCGCTTGACGGCTTCAATCTGCGGCGTGGCGCTCGACAGGCTGGTCCGCGCTTCCTGCGTGAGGGTGTGCATCACCTGCTCGAGCGCGGTAGTGTGGAGCATCAGGCCAGGAATTATCGAGCATCGGCGAACGTGTCGCAAGCACGCGGATCGCCCGTTTGCATTCCGCGTCGAAACCATGACACACGCTGGGCCGACGAACCGTGTGTGAACGATTCGGGCACGACACGCCCGCGTCCCTGCTGCTGAAGCCGGTCGTCCCCGACGGCCGCTGCCGCACCGAGCCCTTCTTCGACGTCGCCGGGATCCAGTTCGACGCGTCCGGCCGCCGCCCGTCCTGACTGGGCTGCCTCGTGTCCCCAGACGCCGGCATAACAGTCGGCCTGCAATTCCACGCGCACCGAACGCTCGTTCGCGTTGCCGCCGAAGGGACCGCTGTCGAGCGTGCTCGTCAGGTTCTGAACGTGATGCCCGACTTCGTGCGCGAGGACGTAGGCCTGAGCGAAATCGCCGGGCGCGCCGAGCTTCGCATGGAGATCGCCGAAAAAGCCGAGGTCGAGATAGATCTTGCGGTCGGCCGGGCAATAGAACGGGCCGGTCGCCGAGCTCGACAACCCGCACGCCGACTGAATCGAGTCGCGAAAGAGTACGGCACGCGTCGGCTGGTAGCTCCCCAGTTTCGCGGACCACGTGTTCTGGATGTCGCCCATGACCGCGTCGACGAAGTCGACCATTTTTTCTTCCTCGGGCGACGACACCGCCGGGCGGTCGGCGACCACCTCGGTGGCGGTGCCTCCTCCGCCGACAACGTCGAACAGGTTGACGCCCGTCAGCCACGAGCCGACGAGCAGGACGAGCACACCCCCGATGCCCAGCGGCATTCCGAGTCCACCCCCCCCGCCACCTCCACGCACATCCTCGACGTTGCTGCGATCGCCTCGTGTCCAGCGCATGGGTGTCTCCTTAGCAACTGCTATGCCGTCCAGCCTTCGCTGGTGTGGCGGAATTTCCACTGAACGATTGCTCAAAGCTCTGGCCATGTGTGGGCCAGCTGTATCGCTCGATGGTCATGTCGGGCCGGGCCAGGCGCAGCACGTTGAAGCTGTTCAGCTCGCCTCGTCCCCGTGTGGAGAGCGTGCCGGCCTGGACGACGAGCGCGGATCGTCCGACCACAGTGTAGCGTTCGGCAGTATGCCCTACATTTCGCGGTCGATGTGGGCGGGCTCGAGGTCGGGCCGATATGGCGTCGATAGCCGCCGGCGCCGCATCTGCCCGCTGGCCGGGTTCAGAACGATCGCGATCGTCTCGACTACTATCGTAAGGTGTCGGCCACCCTCCCGCCCGGACCGAGAGGCAGCGTGCTCTTCGGCAGCCTCGCCGAAGCCCGCCGCGATCCGCTGGCCTTCGTGCTACGGCTCGGCGCCCAATACGGCGACGTCGTGCACGTCAGGCTCGCCACGATTCGCGTCGTCCTGCTCAATCATCCCGACGACATCGAACAGGTGCTCGTCACCTGTCAGCATCGCTTCGCGAAGGGGAAGTCGCTCGGGCGCGCGCGGCGACTGTTCGGAAACGGCGTGTTGACGAGCGATGGCGCCCTGCACAGCCGGCAACGACGGTTGATCCAGCCCGCGTTCCAAAAACCCCAATTGTCCGCCTACGCTGACGTGATGATTACGCTGGCCCTCGACGCTCGCGACCGCCTGAAGCACGGCGACGACCTCGACATCGCCGGAGAGATGAGCCGGTTGACCCTGGCGATTGCGGGGAAGACGCTGCTCGGGAGGGACATCAGTGCACTCGCCGGCGAAACGCTGGAGGCCGCCAGCGGCCTGCTCGAAGTGGCGTTGCTGCCGCTGGCGCCCCTGATGGATCTGCTTCCGCTGCCGCACGTGCGCCGGCTGCGCGCGGCGCGCCAGGCGATCGATCGCATGCTCACCGGCATCATCGAGGAACGCCGCCGCGATGGGGGTGGAAAGGTCGATCTGCTGTCGATGCTCTTGCGCGCGCAGGCGTCGGCCGGCTCCGACGTGATGTCCGACGAGCAGCTGCGCGATGAATTGACGACGATGCTGCTGGCGGGCCACGAGACGACCGCGTATGCCCTTGCGTGGACGTGGTACCTGCTGGCGCGCCATCCGGAGGTCGAGGCGCGCCTGCACGCGGAAATCGACGCGGTCGTCGGCACCCGGCGGCCACAGGCCGATGATGCGCAGGCGCTGCCCTACACGCGCATGGTGTTCGCCGAGTCGATGCGCTTGTATCCGCCGGCCTGGCTGCTCGGTCGCGTGGCGATCGAGCGTCACGACGTGCGCGGATACGCGATCCCGCGCGGGTCGGTGGTGGTCGTCAGCCCGTGGGCTGTTCACCGGAACGACGAGTACTTTCCCGAACCCGAGCGATTCGACCCGGATCGGTGGCGTCCGGAAGCCCAGGACTCCCGCCCGCGGTTCTCGTACTTTCCGTTCGGCGGCGGCGCGCGAGGATGCATGGGCGAGGTCTTCGCGTGGATGGAGGGCGTGCTGCTGGTCGCCGCGTTCGCGCAGCGATGGCGGTTCAGGCTGCTCGACGACTCATCGGTTCCCGAGCTGCAGCCCGCCATCACGCTGAAGCCGAAACATGGCATTCGCGTGCGCGTCGAGCGCCGTTAGGGAAGCGTGTGTTCACACCTTAGTGGCGGCGAAGAAATGCGAGAACAGCCCCGCGCGAGACTCCTCCGCGCGCCATCCCTGTTCGTTCGGCCAGAGCTGAGAAAGCTCGGCGTCGCGGAAGCCGGCGCGCACGCTGACGTCCGCGTCGTGTCTCGTCACGTCGTTGCAGCCGAGCAGGAATAGCAATGACGCCCCAGCCAGGGCCGTCCGCGATCGCCGCGGCTCGCAGGCGATGAAGCGACTGGTCTGCCGGGCGATGGCCGCGAACAACGTCGAGAGCTCGCCCTCGTCAAAGTGATGCAGGAACAAGTTCGCGAGCATCATGTCGGCCTGTTCGGGTGCGGGGCGCATCAGCCAGTCGAACACATCGGATTCGTCGGTGACGACATCCCAGCCGAGTGCGCGGAAATCCGCGCGCGTGCGGGCGCTGATCGTGGGCGCGCGATCGACGAGCATGGCACGCACGCCGGCCTGCGCCCGGCCCAGGCGTGTGGCGACCCTCAGGAGCAGCGAACCGTCGCCGGCGCCGAGCTCGACAATGCGGCGGGGCATCGGCCGCTGGCCGCGCAGGGCGCGGGTGACCAGCCCGGCGTGGCCCATGAACGCGTTGACCTTGCGAAGATCGCGCCGCGCCTGGATAGCCCGGGGATCGTCCGGGGCAAGGTGATCGAGAATTTCCGGCTGGAGCTGTCGTCGCATTGCCGCAGCGGTTTACGGCCGGCCGTCACTCGACCGCAAGCAGCACTCCGTGACAACTGAAGCCCGCGCCGAACGACGACATCCACCAGTGGCCGCCGGGCGCCTCCTCGTCGAGCGCGGCTTTGAGCACGAAATACACGCACGGGCTGCTGACGTTGCCGTAATCGCGCAGCACCGAGGCGCTCCATCGCGTCTGTTCCTCGGTCAGCCCCACGCGCTGCCGGATCGCCGCGAGAATTTCACGCCCGCCGGCATGGAGAATCCACCCGGTAATGTCCTCGCGCGCCATCTGGTCGCGCTCGAGCCCGTCTGCCAGCACCTCGTCGACATGTCTGGCGGCCAACGCCGGCACGGCGGTTGTGAGGATGTTGCGCAGCATGCCTCGCCGTCGCTCGAATCGCAGCTCGTCACGATCGACCGCGTTCAGCAGTGTGCCCGCAGACTTCCACTCGATCCGGCGCCCGCCCGTCACCGGCTCGGATGTCAGGACGGCGGCGCCGGCGCCGTCGCCGAAGAGACACGCGCTGATGAGCACACCCGGATCGTCGTCCAGGTACATGGCGGCGCTGCAGACCTCGACGCAAATCGAGAGCACATGGCGCGCGCGGCCCGACGCGATGAGCGCCTCGCCCGCGCGCATGTTCGGTATCGCGGCGCCACACCCCTGTCCGACGAGATCGAGCGCCAGAATATTCGTGCGCAGGCCGAGCCGCTCGCTCACGTAGCTCGTCAGTCCCGGACAGAGATAGCCCGTGCACGTGCTGATGACGACTGCGTCCATCTCGGCCGGCGTCCGGCCGGCGGCGTCGAGCGCGCGCTCGGCCGCCCGCGCGGCGATGGCAGGCGCGTGAGCCGCGAACCGCGCGTCGAGCACGTCGGGATCGAACGCAAATGCTTCGCTGAGATGATCGAACGCGAGGTGGCGGCTGCAGATGCCGTTGTTCCCGCGCAGCACCTTCCTGAGAATCGCCTGCGATCGGGGATTCAGTTTCGACAAATACTGTGACGCGACGAGCGCATCCCAGCACTCGGTCTGCGTCCAGCGTCGGGGTGGCGTCGCGGTGCCAAGGCCGGCGAGGAACATCTCCTAAATCTAGCCGAGAAAACGGCTTTCAGGTTAAGGTCAAATGATGGCCACCCGTTCGAAATGGCAGCAGCTCCCGACAGAGGCAGTGAACCCGCGCAGCCGCGGCATCGACGCGTTGTCGTCAGGTGAAATGGTCGACGTGATGGTTGTCGATGGTCGTGCCGTTCTGGCCGCCGTGCGTCACGAGAAGACACGCATCGCCCGGGGCGCCGACATCATCGCCGCTGCCATGCGCGATGGAGGCCGATTGATCTTCGTCGGGGCCGGCACCAGCGGCCGTCTCGGCGTGCTCGAAGCGGCGGAGTTGCCGCCCACCTTCGGCATCGAACCGTCGTCGGCCACGGCGATCATGGCTGGAGGTGCGGCCGCCGTGCACCGCGCGAAAGAAGGCGTGGAAGACGACCACCGCGAAGGCGCACGCGCGATGCGCGCGCTTCGACCCCGCCGCAAGGACGTGGTGATCGGCATCTCGGCGAGCGGCATCACGCCGTTCGTACACGGCGCTGTCGAGCGTGGGCGTGCCGCGGGCGCGCACGTCATCGGCATCACGTGCGATCCGCGTTCTGCGCTCAGGAAACTCGCCGAGGTCACCATTGTGCTGAACGTGGGGCCCGAGGTCATCGCGGGGTCCACGCGGCTGAAGGCCGGGACGGCCACCAAGGTCGTGCTGAACATGCTGACGACGGCGGCTATGGTGCGGGCAGGGAAGACCTATGGGAATTTGATGGTGGACGTGAAGTCGAATTCGGAAAAGCTGCGCGATCGCGCGCGCCGCATCGTGGCGGGCGTGACCGGCCTGGAGTACGAGGGGGCCGATGCATGGCTCCGGCGATCGGGATGGAACGTCAAGGCCGCCATTCTCATGCAGCAGCGGGGCATGACGCGCCGGGCCGCGCTGTTACGTCTGCGTGCCGAGCCTCGACTTCGAAAGCTTCTCGGCGGACGGTAAATCCAGAATCACCTCGACGTTCGGATGCAGTTGCAGCAGAGATGCCGGCAGCGCGGTCGAGATCTGTCCGTTCACCATGGCCGCGACCGCGCGCGCTTTCGGCCGGCCCATGGCGACGAGCACGATCGCGCGAGCGTCCAGCATCGTTCCCACGCCCATCGTCAACGCCTCGCGTGGCACTCTGTCGAGCCGCCCGCCGAACAGGGCCGCATTCGCACGGCGGGTTTCGATCGCCAGTGCGGTGCGGTGGCTGCGGGCCCGCAGGACCCGCGCCGGCTCGTTGAAGCCGATGTGTCCGTTGCGGCCGATGCCGACGAGCAGGAGGTCGATCCCGCCGAGCAACGCGATCTCGCGCTCGAACCGTTCGCACTCGGCCTGGTGGTCGGTGGCGGTGCCATTGAGAAAATGCACGTGGCGGGCAGGGAGATTGATGCGCGAGAAAAGGTGCTTGTGCATGAACGCGCAGAAGCTTCGCTTGTCGGTTGCCTGCAGGCCGACGAATTCGTCGATGTTGAAGGTGTGCGCCTGCGAAAAATCGGCGGTGCCGGCGTCGTGCAGCGCGGCCAGCGCGTCGTAGATGGCGAGCGACGTGCGACCGGTCGGAAGGCCGAACACCGAGGCGTGCTTGCGCGCGAGCTGGGCCGCGACAGCGGTTGCGGCGGCACGGCCGGCTTCCTCAGCCGATCGAAACACGCGAACGTTCATGTGAGGTTGGGACGATAGACCGGCAGCCGCGCGTCGCCGCGCAACTCGGCGAGCGCGAGGCGTACCGCGCCGAGCGCCGGCGGAACATCGAGGCGCATCACCGTGCTCCGGCTGGCGAGAGACGGAAGCTGAAGGTGCAGCTGTTCACCGAGCCAGGGCACCGCCTGGAACATGCCGCCCGACAGCACGAAGGTGAACGACTTGCCGGTCAGTTCGAGGCGCGCCATGACGGCCGACGCCGCCGTGATGAGCTCGTCGGCCGCACTTTTCAGAATGCCCGTCGCGACCGTGTCGCCTTCGTCGCGCGCCTGCTGCACGTACTTCGCCACGGCCGCAATCGAGCGAGGGCTCAACTCCTCGTGATACACCTGATAGATCAGTTCCGAGGCACGCTCGACGCCGAAGTGGTTGAGAAGCCGCGGTGTCAGGCTCGTGATGCGTCCGCGCCCGTCTGCATGACGCACGACGGCGCGCAGCGCGAGACGGCCAATCCAGTAGCCGCTGCCTTCGTCACCCAGCACGTACCCCCAGCCGCCCGCGCGCGCCGATTCGCCCCGGTCGTTCTGCCCGTAGGCAATGGATCCGGTACCCGAGATGATGACGATGCCGGGATTGTCGCCGACGCCGGCCCGCAGCGCGATCAACGCGTCGTTGACGACGAGAATCCTGGCTTTGTAGCCGATGCGGCTCATGATGCTGCGCACGATGGTCTCGTCCGACGGGCGATCGACGCCCGCGATACCGAGGCAGATGGCCGATGGCACGATGCCCGTTCCCTCGAGCGTCTTCTCCATCACCGAGTGCACCACCTTCTCCAGCGCCAGCTCGCCGACGCCCTGCAGATTCGCGCCCTCTTCGCGACCTTCCGCGATGACGCGCGCGTCCTGATCTGCCAGCAGGCACGTGGTTTTCGAGCCGCCGACGTCGATGCCAAGAACGTACATTCTGGATATATTACGTGGATGATCGTCCTCTCCGGCGCCGATCTCGTTCTACCAGGCGGTGTGCAATCGCGTGCCACGCTGGTCATTGATGGGGAACGGATAGCCGATGTGAGCAGCGCGACGGCCCCGCCGGCGTCTTCCACGCCGCTCGACGGACACATCATCGTGCCCGGGTTCATCGATGTGCACGTCCATGGCGTCGACGGTATTGACGCGCTCGATGGGTCCGATGCCACGGCCGCCATTGCCAGCCGGCTGCCGAAGTTTGGCGTCACGGCGTTCTGCCCGACCACGGTCGCATGCGGACCTGCCCGCCTGCGCGACGTGCTCGAGAGCGTGGCCAGACTGCGTGGCGCAATCGATGGTGCGGCTCGCGTGCTGCCCGCCCATCTGGAAAGCAACTTCATCAATCCCGACTACAGAGGCGCGCAGCCGGTTGAGTGTCTGCGCGCACCTCTGGGTGCGTTGGGTGCGAGGGGTGCGTTGGGTGCGAGGGGTGCGTTAGGTGCGTCGGGTGCGACAGGTGCGATGGAGGATTTCGATGCCGCCGACATTGTTGCCGAGATCGATCGTGCCGGTAGCGCCGTCGGCATTGTAACGCTGGCGCCCGAGCTCGACGGCGCGCTCGACCTCATCCGGCATCTCGTGTCGAAGGGACGGCGGGTTTCGCTCGGGCACTCGGGCGCTGACATGGAGCAGGGACGCGCCGCAATCGAGGCCGGTGCGACTCAGGCGACGCACCTCTTCAACAGGATGCCGCCGTTCGGCCATCGCCAGCCGGGGCTGGTGGGCGCGATCCTGTCGAGCGAACGTGTGGCCGCCGAAGTGATTTGCGATGGTGTGCACGTGCACCGCGAGGTCGTGCGCATGGCGGTCTCCACCAAGGGAACGGCCAGGATGATGGCGATCACCGACGGGGTCGCCGTCGCCGGCATGCCGGACGGCTCGACGGCACTGCTTGGTGGACGGCAGATTCGCGTCGACAAGTCCGCCGCGTATCTCGAAGACGGCACGCTCGCGGGAAGCGTGACCACGATGGACCGCGTATTCAGATTTCTCGTCCGCGACGTCGGGCTTTCACTCGTCGACGCGGCGCATCTGTGCTCCACCACGCCTGCCGCGGAACTGAACCTCACGGATCTCGGCGCCATCACCAAAGGTGCCATCGCCGATCTCGTCGTCCTCGATCGCAACTTTCATGTCAGGCAGACCTACGTCGCCGGCCGGCTGGTCTACGACGGCGAAAAAGGCTCCCGGAGCCTTTTTGAGTAAGATCGCCGGATGGATCTCGAGCGAAAACTACAGGTTTATGCGGAGCTCGCGGTAAGGGTTGCGCTGAACGTGCAGCCCGGGCAGCGGGTGATGATTATCGGACCGCTCGCCAACGGCGGCGCGTCCCTTGAATCAGCTCCACTGGCCAGGCAGATCGCGGCGGCGGCCTACCGCGCCGGATCGCCGCTGGTCGAGACGATTTACGGCGACGAGGCGCAGCAGTCGCTTCGATTCAAGCACGCGCCGCGCGAATCGTTCGGCAGCTTTTCGTCGTGGCTGCCCGCCGCGCTCTCCGAGCACGTGCGAGCCGGGCACGCCGTCCTCTCCATCAGCGCGAACGATCCGGATCTCCTGCAGGGGGAGTCGCCCGATCTCGTCAGCACGCTGCTTCAGTCGACGGCCCGGGACATGCGGCCGTTTCGCGAGCAGGTCTCGCGCAACGACACGAACTGGGCGGTCGTTGCGGCCGCGAGCGCCGGGTGGGCGGCGAAGATCTTTCCCGGAATCCCCACGAGCGCGGCGGTGTCGAAGTTGTGGGACGCCATCGCCCGCATGTGCCGGCTCGACACGCCGGATCCTCTCGCCGCCTGGGAGGCGCACCTCGGCAACCTGGCAGCGCGCGCCGAGTATCTGAACAACAAGCGCTATTCGGCGCTCAAATACACAGGGCCTGGCACCGATCTCACGCTCGGCCTTCCCGAGGGGCATGTCTGGGTCAGCGGGCGAAGCGTGAGCCGCGGCGGCATTCCGTTCACGGCGAACCTGCCGACCGAAGAGGTCTTCACGATTGCCCATAAGGATCGCGTCGACGGCACCGTGCGCGCCTCGAAACCGCTCAGCTACGGCAGCACGCTCATCGACGGCTTCAGCGTGACGTTCGAGCGCGGCCGCATCGTGACGATGACCGCGGAGAAGAACGCCGACACGCTGCAGCGGCTGCTCGATACCGACGAAGGGGCACGGCGGCTCGGCGAAGTCGCGCTCGTCCCCAACAGCTCGCCCATCTCGCAGTCGGGCCTGCTCTACTACAACACCCTCTTCGACGAGAACGCGGCCAGCCACGTCGCGCTCGGCAACGCCTACAAGTTCACGTTGAAGCGTGGCAACGACATGAGCGATGAGGAATTCGAGCAGGCGGGCGGCAACCGCAGCGCCGTGCATGTCGACTTCATGATCGGATCGGGCGCGCTCGACGTCGACGGGGTGCTGCCGGGTGGTTCGACCGAGCCATTAATGCGGAACGGGGAGTGGACGAAGTAGTAAGATTCCCCATCCAATTCGATGGTGTCAGGAGGGTCGCATTGACAGCGAAACGTCGATATATGTGCGGGACTGTCGCGGCGTGCGCGCTCGCCGCCGCGGTCACGATGTCGGTGCGTGCCGAGCAGGCGCCTGCACCCGCGACGCAGAAGCCGGCCCCCGCGCCCGGCCCAGCCGCCCCGGTGCTCGAGCCGCTCCCGATGCCGGAAATTCTCAAGCAATACCAACCGGTTACCGCCGACAGGCTCAAGGCGCCACCGGACGGCGACTGGCCCATGATCCGGCGGACGTACGACGGATGGGGGTTCAGCCCGCTCGCGCAGATCAACCCGGGGAACGTCAGGCGCCTGCAGCCGGTATGGGTCTTTTCGACCGGCGCCCAGAACGGTCACGAGGCGCCGCCGGTTGTCGTGAACGGTGTCATGTTCGTGTCAACGCCGGGTAACCAAGTCATTGCGATCAACGCGAAGACCGGCACGCTTCTGTGGCGGTATCGGCGTCCGTTGCCGACTCCGGTGGTGCTCCTGCACCCCACGAGCCGGGGCGTCGCGGTGTACAACGACAAGGTGTACTTCGCCGCCGGCGAGGCCGTGCTCGTCGCGCTCAACGCGAAGACGGGCGATGAGGTGTGGACGGCACAAGTCGCCGACAACGCCAGCGGCTATTACATGTCGCTGGCGCCGCTCGTCGCCGACGGCAAGGTGATGATTGGCACCTCGGGCGGAGAGCTCGGCATCCGGGGGTACGTCTCGGCATTTGATGCGGAAACGGGCAAGGAGATCTGGAGAACCTACACGGTTCCCGAGCCTGGACAGCCCGGCAGCGAGACCTGGCCGAAAGGCGATGAGTGGAAGACCGGTGGCGGATCGGTGTGGGTGACGGCGAACTACGATCCGGCGACCAATCTGTCCTTCTGGGGCACGGGTAACGGCGGACCGTGGATGGGCGATCAACGCCCCGGCGACAACCTGTACATCGGTGCGACGATTGCCCTCGACGTGGCCACCGGACGCATCAAAGGCCACATGCAGTACAACCCCAACGAGTCGTGGGATTGGGACGAAGTCTCGCCGCCGATCCTGGTTGACTTCCAGCGCAACGGGCGTACGGTCAAGGGCTTGATCAACGTGGCGCGAAACGGCTATCTGTACTTCCTCGAGCGCACGGACGGTCCTATCAATTTCGTTGACGGCACACCGTTCGTCAGGCAGACCGCCTACCGCGGCCTCGACCCCAAGACGGGCCGGCCCGACGTCGATCCCGACAAGAAACCCGGTACCGACAAGCCGGCCGACTTCTGTCCGTCCTGGTGGGGTGGAAAGAACTGGCCGCCTGTGGCGTTCAATCCGAAGACGCGGCTTCTCTACATTCCAGCCAACGAGAATCTGTGTTCGACGATCACCGGCCGTCAGGTCCAGTACATCCCGGGGCGTACCTACACGGGCGCACAGACCCGGCTCTATCCCTACCCGGGCGCGAAGCACTTCGGCGAAGTGCAGGCGTGGAACGTCGATACCGGCAAGCGCGTGTGGACGCACACGTTTGCGAAGTCGGCCAACTGGGGACCGATTCTGACCACGGGCGGAGGCCTGGTGTTTTCGGGTGGTACGAACGACCGTATGTTCCGGGCGTTCGACGCCAAAGACGGCAAGGTTCTCTGGGAGACGCCGACCAATTCCGGCATCATCGGCGTGCCAATGTCGTTTTCGGTCGACGGCCGGCAGTACGTCGCCGTGCAGTCGGGCTTCGGGATCGACTCGCGCGCCATGCAGGCGCTTCTCAACCGCGCGTTTCCCGGAGAGTTCCCGGAAGTGCCGGAAGGCGGGGCGATCTGGGTGTTCGCGCTGCCGCAGTAAGCGTGCGCCGGCAGTCGCTCGTCGAGCATCGTCGGTTGACCAGCTCCGGGTGCTATTTCGAAAACTGTTCCAGAACCAATTTTGAAATCTCCCGGAGCGATAAACCCGAGGTGAACGCGGTGTCAAAGGTGAAGCGGAACATGGTGCTGGCAGTTCTCGCGATCTGCATCTTCGCGCCGGTCCGCCCCTTTGCCCAATCACCGGCCTCACCGCCCCTCGCGGATTGGCTGACCGACGGCGGCGATCCGCAGCGCACGGCCTGGCAGAAAAACGAGCGCCTCCTCAGCGTTTCGAGCGTCAAGGGGATGCGGCTCTTGTGGAAGTACAAGACCGACAACGTGCCTCGTGAGATGCACGCGCTGTTCCCGCCGCTCATCGTCGGGCGCGTCGCCACCGCGGCGGGACCGAAGCAGGTCGCGATCGTCGCCGGTATCTCGGACAACCTTTATGCGATCGACGTGGCGACCGGCGGGCTGCTTTGGAAACACCATTTCGATACGACGTTTTCGCCGTCGCCCAGCGTGAACTTCGGCACCCTGTGCCCCGGCGGGCAGCTGGCGACGCCGGTGATCGGGCCGGGAAAGGCTCCCGGCAGCTACATCATCTATGCGGCGGCGTGGGATGGCCGCCTGCATCAGCTGGACGTGGCGACAGGCAAAGCCGTCGCCCCGTCCGAGCTGTTCATGCCGCCCAACGGCAAACCGTACGGCTTGAACCTGTTCAACAACGTCGTCTACACGACGAGCGCACAGGGATGCGGCGGCAATCCGAACTACGTGTACGCGTTCGATCTCGCGACGCGCAGAACCGCGACGTTCGATCCGGGCAGCGGCGGCATGTGGGGCCGCAGCGGTCCTTCGATCGGCAAGGACGGAACGATTTACACGGGCACCGGCGACGGCTCCTACAATCCGGAGCTTCGCTCCTACGGCACGGCGATTATCGGCGTGAAGATCGACCCGAAGACCGGGGCGCTGAAGCTGAAGGACTACTTCGGTCCGCCCAACGCCGAATATCTCCTGAAGCGCGACATCGACCTGCAGGTCACGGGGCCGGTGTTCGATCACGATGGCCGCGAGTGGCTCGTGCAGGGCAGCAAGGAATGCCGCACGTGGCTGCTCGATACGAGCGCGCTGGGCGGCGAGGATCACTCAACCGCCGAGCATCGGTCCGCGCTCATCTGCAACGAGGATCAGGACTATCAGGCGGCCGGCATCTACGGCGCGATGGCCAGCTATCTCGACGCACAGGGCACGCGTTGGGTGCTCGTGCCCTTCTGGGGACCGAAACACCCGAAGTTCAAAGCGCCGATCGAGCACGGCGAAGTGTTCAATGGCGCCGTGGCGGCATTCCGGATGGAAAAGGATCCGGCGACGGCACGCTATCACCTGGCTCCCGCCTGGATCTCGCGCGACATGAAGCACGCCGACCCGCCGGTCGTCGCCAACGACCTCGTCTTTGGATTCGCGAGCGGCGAGGATGTGGTCCTGCGGTCCCCCCCGATGCCGTACGGCGGTGAACCGGCTAACGGAGGGACGCCCGGGCGCATCTCGCGGTCCACCCACGCGGTGCTCTATGCGCTGAACGGACAGACCGGCGACGTGCTCTGGTCGAGCGGCAACGAGATCGCGTCGTGGAACCATTACAGTGGCATTTCCGTCGCGAACGGGCGCGTGTACATCGGAACCTACGACGGCGTGGTGTACTGTTTCGGGCTGCCGGAGGCGGAGCATCTGAAATGATGGTGGGCTTCGTACGTAGGCCGGGTCCTGCAGGACCCGGCGATCGGCGGGTCGACAGTGCAAGATCCGCTGCATGGCGGGTCTACAAAGCAAGACCCGCCCTACTCGTGGTGGCTCTCGCAGCGGTGGCGTCCGGCATCCTCTACGGCCAGGCGCGCAGCGCACCCGACTGGACGACGAGCGGGTTCGATGCGCAGCGATCGTCGTGGGTGCGCGCGGACCCGTACATTTCGATTCCGAATCTGACGAAGTTCCAGTTCATCTGGAAACTGAAGGTCGACAACGAGTCGCGGTTCGGGAACTCGCTGACCGCTCCCGTCGCGCTCGGCAACCTGATGACGTTTCGCGGATTCAAGTCGCTCGTCTTCGTCGGCGGCAGTTCCAACAACGTCTACGCCATCGACTACGACTTCGGCACCATTTTCTGGCGGACCCATCACAACTACGCGGCCGGCGCCCGCGAGTTTTCCGGATCGCCCGCGTGTCCGGGCGGCATGACGATGCCGCTGACGCGCGCGACGCCGCTGGTTCCGACGGCGCAGCTGGCTTTCTTCGGGTTCGCGCGCCCGCCTCGTCCGGCCAAGGGGGACATCGGCGAGCCTGGAAAAGGCGCACCTCAACTGGCCGAGATCGCGGCCCGCCTGGCGGCTCGCGGCAACAGCGGACGCGGAGCTGATACGCCGGCGCCCGCTCCACCGGCGCGCGGCGCCGCGCCTAACGCACCTCTCGCACCCAACGCATCCACCTCCGCGCCTACTTCGCAGACCGCTACGGCGGACAAGCCCGTCGCACCCAGTTCGCGGGTCGTGCGTGCAACCAACGCCGTTTTCAGCGTGGCCGCCGACGGCTTGTTGCGGGGACTCATTCCCGATACGGGCGATCTCGCGCTGGCACCGGCACGGTTTCTTCCGGCGAACGCGACAGCGACCGGGCTCATCTGGACCGAGGGCTTTGTTTATGCCGCCACGACAAATACATGCGGCGGCACGTCGGAAGCCGTGTGGGCCATGGATGTTGCGTCGGACGCCAGGCCGGTGGTTTCGTGGGATACCGGTGGCGCGCCAGTGGCGGGAATCGCCGTCGGTCCCGACGGTACTGTGTACGCCGCCACCGGAAGCGGCACGTCTCAATACGCCAGCTCGATCGTGGCATTGGACGGCGCGACGCTGACCGTGCGCGACTGGGTCACGCGCGAGTCCGGGTTTACGTCGGCGCCGGTCGTGTTCACCGAAGGGCAGAAGTCGTACGTGACGGCCACGTCGGACGGCCGGCTCCATGTCTTCGATGCCGCCTCGCTGGGCGGCGCCACTCACCGCGCGCCGCTGGCCATGACGGCCGATGCCGGGCTGCGCTTCGCCCCTGACGGTCTCGCGACGTGGCGCGACGAGTCGGGCACGCGCTGGATTCTTGCCGCCCTCGGCGATGCGATCGGCGGCTTCAAGGTCGTCGACAAGGGCGGCACACCCTCGATCGAGCGCGCGTGGACATCGCGGACGATGGCATCTCCGCGCGCGCCGATCATCGTCAACGGCGTCGTGTTCGCGCTCGCCGGCGGCAACGCGAATGCGAACGCGACGCTCTACGCGCTCGATCCTTCGACAGGCAAGGATCTCTGGACCAGCGGAAGTACGATTACCGGGGTTGCCAGCGCCGGGCTGTCTGCCGGAACCGGCCAGGTGTACGTCGTGACGTCGGACAACACGGTATGGTCGTTCGGCATTCCGCTCGCCATAAATTAGGTGCGAGGGGTGCGAGGGGTGCGAGGGGTGCGTCAGGTGCGTCAGGTGCGAGGGGTGCGATGGGTGCGCTAGGTGCGGCCCGGATGGGCATCGTGCTGGTTCTTGCCGCGATAGCGGTGCCGGCCGCGGCTCAGGACACGCTGCCCGACGCGCCCGGGAAGAAAGAGACGCTACAGGTCTGCTCGGCCTGTCACGAGGCGGCGAAAGCGACGTCCGTCAAGCTGACCCGCGAGGGCTGGGTCGAGACGCTCGATCGCATGAAAGCCTTCGGGGCTTCCGGATCGGACGCCGAGTTCGCGGCGGTCCTCGAATATCTGGCCGCGAACTTCAAGGGTGATACGGTGCGGCCCCTCGACATGAACTCGGCCGAATCGATCGATCTGGAAAGCGTGCTGCAGTTGCTGCGGCGCGAAAGTCGAGCCGTTCTGGAGTACCGAACAAAGCACGGGCAGTTCACGTCGCTTGACGACCTCAAGGAGCTCGACCCGGTCATCTTCAAGAAGATCGAAGCGAAAAAGGATCGCATCGTCTTCATCACACAGCCGACAAAATGAGACGCACAATCATCGTCCGCGCTCTTCAGCTCTTCTTCCTGGTCGTGTTCGTGCTGCTATCGGTGCTGGCGTTCTATACCTGGCAGACGTGGGATCGCTCCTACGACGAAGTGACGATTCCCGAAGTACACGCGTCGAGCGATCCCGCCGTCATTGCCAAGGGCGAGTATCTCGTCTACGGCCCCGCGCACTGTGTTGAATGCCACGCGAAATCGTTCGAGGAATTTCAGAAGGTCGTCAACAACGAGAAGGTGCCGCTGCAGGGCGGGACGAAGTTTACGGCGCCGCCGCTCGGGTCGATCTATTCGAGGAACCTGACGCCCGACAGGGAAACGGGCATCGGCCGCTACACCGACGGACAGATCGCGCGCATGATGCGCTACAACGTCCGTCCCGACGGGCGGGCGTCGATCGGCCCGATGATGCCGTTCCACAACATGAGCGACGAGGACATGGTCGCGATCATCTCGTTCCTGCGGGCGCAGCCGCCGGTGCGCAACGAGGTGCCCGACAACGAGTGGACGATGGCGGGCAAGGTGATCAAGAGCCTGTCGTCGACGTTCAAACCGCGCGAAGCGGTGAACCCGCCGAAGACCGCTCCCGAGGAGAAGCCGACCGTGCAGCGTGGCGAGTACCTCGCGCGATACGTGGCCAACTGCGTGGGCTGCCACACTCCGCTCGACGACACCACGTTCCAGCCGTCGGGACCGGAATTCTCGGGCGGCGAAGAGTTCGAGCCGATGCCGATGCCGGGCGCCGACATGAAGACATGGTTCCGCACGCCGAACATCACCCCGATGAAAGGCAGCGCGCTGATGAAGTTCGCGGATCGCGCGACGTTTGTCGCGCGCTTCAAGGTGGGCGGCCGTCAGCATCCGGGCACGCCCATGCCGTGGGAGGCGTACGCGAAGATGAGCCCGGACGACGTGGGCGCGCTGTACGAGTTCCTCCACGCGCTGCCCGCGCAGCCGGGCTTCACCGGCGAAGTGACGTTCCACAAGACAGAATAGATCCATCAGGTAGTCCTCTTTCGTGTGCGCCCGGTTCTTGCATCCGGTACTCCGGGAGCCGGCATGCGTATGGATTTGCTGCACTCGAAATGGCGGTAGAGGCACACCGGTTGACGCACGGCGTCGGCACGCGCTGGCATGCCATCCGGCGCCGATACAAGTGGTGGCAGCTGACGCTGTTTGCTGTCGGTGTGATCGCCGCGCTATCGGTCCTGGGCGCCTTGTTTTTTGCGATCGGAAATGAACCCGCACGGGTCTATACCGACGTCACCCCTCCGACGGTGGAGTCGCCGCACTTCGCCACGGCTCTCGCCGCCATCGTCGGCGCGCCGGTCGAGAATGGCGGCGCGATCGCGATGCTCAACAACGGCGACGAGTTCGTCCCGTCGTTGCTCGATGCGATCGGCCGGGCGCGGCGCACCATCAACATCGCCGTCTATATCTGGTCGGAGGGCGCGTTCAGCGACCGGTTGATTGCCGCGCTCGAGAAGAAGCAGCGCGAAGGCGTCAGCGTGCGAATCCTGCTCGACGGGCTCGGCAGCATCAACGTGCCGGACGAAGACTTCGAGGCGCTCGAGGCGGCGGGCGGGAAAGTCGAGAAGTTCCGGACGCCGAAATTCGGCAAGCTCACGCGATTCCACCGGCGCAACCATCGCCGGTCGATCGTCATCGACGGCGATGTCGGGTTCACCGGCGGCATGGCTGTTTCGGATGTGTGGCTCGGCCATGCGCAGGACAAAGAGCACTGGCGCGACATGATGTTCCGGGTGACCGGCCCCATGGCCAGGAGCCTGCAGTCGGCGTTCGTCGATCTGTGGGTGAGCTCTTCGGGCGAGCTGCTTCTCGATCCGACGCACTACCCGATGGTGGCGCCGGCGGTGGCGCCTGGCATCGACCGGTTCGTGCATCTCGCCAGTTCTCCGGCAGACGACGATCAGTCGATGTCGTATTTCTATCTGCTGCCGGTTCTGGCCGCGCGCAAGAGCATCTTCCTCGCTGCGCCGTACTACATCCCGGACGTGCACCTCCAGGAAGCATTGGTGGAAAAAGCGCGGGCCGGCGTTGACGTCCGCCTGCTGCTGCCAGGGGCGCACACGGACAACTGGATTGTCCGGGCAAGCGCCCAGGCGCGGTATCAGGAATTGCTCGAAGCCGGCGTGAAGGTGTACGAGTATCAGCCGACGTTCATGCACGCGAAGTACGGCGTCATCGACGGCGCGTGGGCCATCATCGGTTCGCCGAACCTCAATTCGCGCTCGCGGCAGCTGGACGAGGAGAATGCGCTCGGTGTGTACGACCCGGCGTTCGGCGCCAGACTGGCCGCCACGTTCGTCGCGGATCTCGAGTCGTCACAGCCCGTCTCGCTCGACGAGTGGCGGCGGAGAAACCCGATGCAGAAGCTGTTCGAAACGCTGTCGAGGATCCTCGATCAGCAATCGTGATCACGAAGACCACGAAGGCCAACCACGAAGACACCAAGATCACGAAGACACCGGGTTGGGCAGGGGTGGTACAGGGCTTTAGCCCTGTCTCCAGTTATCTAGTGTAGAGAGGGCTTTGCAGAATCGTTGTAGCGGCGCGGCAGTAACGCCAACCCAACGACGTCCGGTCCGAACCACCTATCACGAGCAAAAACAGAAGATCAGAAGTTTAGACGAATTCACACCGCGATCTCACACACCAACGGAAAGTGATCCGAGGCCTGTTTTACGGCAGGATGATCGCGAATCACATCGCAGCGCTGCAGGCGGCCTTTGAACGGCTCTGGGAGAAAGGCGTAGTCGAGGCGCACGTGAGGGTCCCAGCTGGTGAACGTGAAGCCTTCATCGCCGTGGAATTTCCGGTAGCCGTCCACGTAGCCCGCTTCGAGCATCATGCGAATCGTGATCCAGCGAATGGACTTGCCCGTCACCCAGGCGAGCGCGCGCAGGCGGGGCGGCAGCCTGTCGAGGTCGAGCCGTTCGCCGGGCGCCAGCGTATTGAAGTCGCCGGTGACGACGTGCAGTCCCTCCTGATGGCGCTCGACGCTGCGCAGCAGCATGCGCAGCTCGTGCGCGCGGCGCTGTTCGGTCAGATTGCTGTGCACCGCGCTCAGATGGACGCCGTAGATGCGTACGCCCGCGGCCGTGACGATCTCCAGATACGCGCGCTTGGCCCAGCGCGTGCGGCGCCACACATGCTCCGCCATCGCAACGTGGCTCAGGCACGCAACCGAGTGTCCCGGCGACGAGGCGACATGCTCGAAGCCGCAGGTGGCCGCCAGGTGCTTCACCACCTCCGGCCGATAGGCTTCCTGAAGAATGACGAGGTCGGCTTCCTGGGCCGCGATGATGGCGGCGAGCAGCGACTCGCGCCCGCTGCCGCCTTTGAGAATGTTGTAGCTGAGGATCCGAAGCCGCGTCACAGTTCCTGGATCGTTCCGAAGAGCGTTAAGTACGGCTGGAGCATGATGTCGCCGCGAAAGTGCTGGACCCAGTCGCGCGTCCCCTGAATGTTCACCGGACGGTGCACCATGTCCATCAGGCGCGACCGCAGCGGCAGGAGCTCGGGCGCGATATCCGGGTGCTCGTCGCTCAGCGGCTTCGAGTGCATGCCCGGGATCCAGAACGCGGAGTAGTAGCGGAGCACTTCGGCACCGACCAGCGTCAGATCGAGGTCGCTCGTGCCGGGGCCGTCCGCGTCGAACGGCGCGCCGTCGACGAAGCGGAGGCCTGTAATGGCGCTGCCGCGAAGCACGGCGGCGTGGGCTTCCGGAACGGCCTGCTGCACGGCCTCGCAGAACTGGTCGTACATCGAACGTTCGTTGTTGAAGGCGAGCTTCAGGACCGAGGTCAGCTTTTCCGCATCGGTCGGCTGCCGCTCCGTCATGGCCGCGCCTGGCCGGCGTCGCGCAGCTTGCGCATCACGCGGTCTTCGATCCAGTGCGGATCCCACCACTCGGTGGCGTTCACGAAGCGTCCGTTCACCAGCATGCTGAAGTGCAGGTGATCGCCGCCGGCCAGGCCGGTCTGGCCGCTGGCGCCGAGCGTCTGTCCCTTCTGCACCTCGTCGCCTTCCTTGACCGCAAACGAGGAGAGATGCCCGTACAACGACTGCACGCCCATGCCGTGATCGACGATGACCGTATTACCGTAAATGCCGAGCTCGGCAGCGAAGAGCACCTTGCCGCGGTTGCCCGACGTCACCGGCGAGTTGGTGGTCTTGGCGAGGTCGAAGCCGAGATGCACCTGACGGTCCACCTCTTTGCCGCCGTAGAGATAGGTGCGGAAATCAGCGAAGGACGATTCGATTTGCGAACCGCCGAGCGGCTGAAACGCATCCTGCCAGAGGATGGCGGGCGCCGTCTTCTGCGCCAGCGACGCAATCGTCTCGTTGTTCATCCGTCGAAGGTCGTTGTTGATCTTGAGGAAGGCCGGCAACACGTCGTCGGCCGGCGCCTTCAGTTGCGGCGAGCTCTGCAGGATCGCCGGCACGACGCGGCCGAGAAACTTGTCATCCAGCGGAATCCGGCTGTTGCGGAACGTCTTCGGAAAGATGCGGTGGTCGAATTGCGCGCGCGCCGTGTTGCCGGCCGTGTCGCGCGCGAAGAGCTCCAGCGGCGTCCCCGGCTTCTGGTCGTAGAGCAGCGCGAAGAACGCGATCTTGAGCTCGGGATCTTTGAGGCCGGCATTCGATCCGGAGAAGCCCGGATAGATGACGTCGCCAACGCGTACGCCGGACTCGGCATCCGGCGGCGAGACGCGATAGACGATCACTTCCGATCCGCCGACGTTGATGTAGTGATGCGTCGACACGACGGCGATGCGCGGCGGCGTGAGCCGGACCTCGACGTCCCGCGACGCTTCGGACGCCACGTGCCTCAATCCGCGCAGCACAGGCCGCGACGCACGCACGCGCACCGTCGCCGGGCCGCTTGCGAGATCCGGGACGGTGCTTTTCCCGATCGGATGCTTGACGCGCAGCCGCTCGCCTTCCCTGACGACCGACCCTTCCGGCGCCGATGCGAGATCGAGAATCGGAAACGAGCGGCCCTTCTGCGCCAGCTCGACCGTCAGGGCGTCGAGTTCGGCGCCGGGCGCCTCGATGGTGACGTCGAGCGTGCCCGCCTGGCCGATGACCGATGGCTGATTGATGGCAATGACGGGCCCGTCGGCACGGCCCGCGGAGAAGTACGCGATACCCGCGCCGAGTGCGAGGGGCACGACGAGAAGGAAGAACCATCGGACGATACGCATGGGCACAATTGTACAAGCTCCCAGCGCTCGCATTCCCCGGATCGCCAGGGCTGCGCAGATGTTCCGGAGATGTCTCAGTCTGATACGACTGCGGTGCCCGTCATCGTGGCGGCGCGAACAGCTTGATGTCGACCGCCGATCCCATCGCCTGATAACCCGCCCGGTTGGGATGCAGTCGATCGCCCGCACCGCCGATGGTGCTGTTTGGCACGAACTCTTCGCGAAGGGCGCCTGTTTTCGGATCCACGGTCGCCGCGTCGAAGTCGGCCACGGCGTCGAAGAGGCCGCCGGTGCGGATGAAGCTGTTGACGGCCTGACGCCGCTGGTTGGCGTCAGCGGTGCCCGAGTTGCCGTTGGCCGTGAGCGACGGGGTGATCGTCGCGCCCACGATCTTGATCCCCTTCGCTTTGACGCGCGAGACGAGCTCGCGCAGGCCGGCGATGATGGCATCGGCCGACGCGCCGGCGCTGATGTCGTTGATCCCTTCCAGCAGCACGACCGCCGACAGCCCGGACAAGGCAAGGACGTCGCGATCGAGCCGCTGCAACGCGGACGGCCCGCCGGGGAACGGCTGCGGGGGAGGATACGTGTCGGGCGTGAGAATGCGATTGCCGCCGATGCCGGCATTCACGACCGACACGCGGTTGCCGTAGGCGGCATGAAGCCGGCGCGAGAGCACGTCGGGCCAGCGGTCGTCGCCGTTCAGCGTCGACAGCGTGCCGTCTGTAATCGAATCGCCAAGCGCGCAGACGACCACGGTGGCTGCGGGAGCCATGACATCCACGGCATCGAGAAAAAACCACGACGTGGTCGTGTAAGGAAACGCCTCGTCGGTTTCGTCGGCGCTGCGCACGCCGGAACGATGTCCGCTGAGATACGACGTCTGCAGGGCCTTGGCGTGCCAGGTCATCGGGCCAGTAGGTCCGGCGACATGGAACGAGATGGCGAGCTTGCGTCCTTCGGTCAACGCGCCAGCCGGCAATTTGAGATCGATCGCGTCGCTGTAGGTGGATGCGCCGGGTGCGACATCGACGCGTGGCGAGCTGTTGAAGTGCACGGGGCGATTGGTGCTCTTGACGATGTTCCCGCCGCTCGACGCGACGCCGACATGAACAGCATCGAAGGCAACGGGCTGCGTGCCAAACGTATTGGCGAGCCGGATGCGAAAGCGTTCGCCCCACAAATCGGGTTTCACGATGAGCCTGAAGGTCTGATCGACGGCGCCTTCGGCGGGCACAGGGAACGCGAATTTCAGGTCGGGCTGTGCCGAAGGATTGCCGGAAGGATACGGCCCATGGACGGAGGCCGCCCACGTGGCCACCCACTTCTGTCCCGCCGGCATTCGCACCGGGGTTTGCGCGAACAGGACGGACGACAGGGCCACAATCAGCGCTGCCCGCGACAAGACGGTCATCTCAACGCAAAGACGCCAGGGCGCCAAGGACGTTTTTCGAAGATTGTCTTTGCGTCTTCGCGCCTTTGCGTTGAGACATGGAAGTCACAGCGCCGCCGCGAAGAACGCCAGGCAGGCCCAGCCGATGAGGAACCCCAGGCCGCCGATGGGCGTAATCGCCCCGAACATGCCGGTGCCCGTCAGCGCGAGCGCGTAGAGGCTTCCCGAGAAAATGAGCGTGCCGGCGATGAACGACCAGCCGGCGATCATGAGCAGCCGCAGCGGTCCGAAGTGCCCGATGGCCGCTGCGGTGATGAGCAGCGCGAAGACGTGATACATCTGGTACCGCACGCCGATTTCGAAGACCGCCAGCATCTCTGGCGACAGCCGGTTACGCAATCCGTGCGCGCCGAACGCTCCGAACGCCACGCCGAGAAATCCAAGAATCGCCCCGATGAGTAGAAAACCCTTATGCATGTCTTTCGTCATGGCAAATGGCACATGGCAAATAGCAAAAATTGGCATGGATGATGGCGTGTTCTGCCATGTGCCATTTGCCATCTGCCATCTGCCATGACACGTTACTTCAGCACGTCACTCGCGCTCCGCCTGCGTCATCATGGCTGCCGCATCCTCTTGCAGAAGATAGCCACTCGCGCGACGAGCGTGTCGGCCGCGGTTTTCACCGCGCGCACGTAGCCGTCGTGATCGGTGTAGCGCTCCTCGAGCGACAGGCGCGGATCGCCGCTCGCCACGCGCTCGGCTTTGGTTTTCGCGAACGGGATGAACCCGCCGATGGGCGACCCGCCGATGCACAACTGGCCCTTGTACACGCCCGAGGTCGTCACGTTCCAGCCGGTGTAGGTGCCGAGCGGGGCCATCAGCAGCGGCGATCGGATGCCCGCGACTTCGTTGCCATCGGCATCGACGCGTACCACGAGCTGCGGCAGCGTGCTCTTCACGACGGGGAGCTTCGCGACGACGCCCGACTGATCGTTGTAGCGGAAATGCGGCCCGAGATCGTAGTTGATGAGCGCGTGCTGCAGTCCTTCCGGCGAGGGTTTGCCGGGGATGACCGGAAAGCCCATCGCGGCCGTCGTGTTCGGCACCAGCGTGCCGTCCGCGATGCTCGGGTATTTGCTTGGCCGGCATCGGCGTGTTCTTCGTGACCCATGCGGCCAGCCCCTTCAGCAGCGCCGTGCGCATCGGGCCGACCGGCGCAGGATTGGACGACAGCGCGCACGATGGCACCGGGTTCGTGGAGACGGCGAACCCGCCGGGCCCGCCGCCGTGCGACACGCCCGCGAAATAGTAGCGCCGGACGTTGTCTGGAATGGGAATGTCGGCTTTGGCTGTCGTCCCGACGAGCGTGAACGACTGGCGCAGGCCCCACACTTCGGCGGCCCCGAATGTCTCGGCGATCTTCGGACAGGTATTGGTGGCGCGGCACCGGTCGAGCAGGCTTGCGGCAGGACGCTGGCGCGCGGTGTCTTCCCACTTCGTCCACCACACAGGTCCTTCGTGTCCGAGCTCGGTACGGCCACACGAGCCCCCCTGGAAACGCGAAGCGGCGATTCAAGTCGGTGAACCGCGCGGAGATGTGGGGGTTCATGCCATCCCACACGATGCGGCCCCGCTCGTCCTGGTTGAAGCCGAGCAGCAGGGACAGTTTGAGGAAAGTGCCCGACTGCGAGCTGCCTTCCGCGATCGCGTGGGTGATGCGTCCGGCAACCGGATTCGCGGTGCCCGACGCGTCCTGCTTTTCATACCGGAAGAACGAACCCAGGTCGCGCGTCGCCGCGAGACCGATCCCGAGCACGAGCGGATCCTTCACCGTGTACTGAAGCTCGTACAGCAGCGCCGGGTCGAAACCGTTCTTCACGCAAATGCGGGACGGGTCGGGTTTGCCCGGAAACGGCGTCGTCGTGCAATCGGCAAACGCCCAATCGGCGCCGGCAATGTTCACGACGCCGCTCTTTTCGCCCGTGGCTTCGGATTCCGATGTCGCCGAGACGAGACTCGCCTTGGCAGTGTCGAGCGACGCGGGCGGATACGGAGACGGCTGACCGCGCGGGATCATCAGCGCCGTCGTATTGCCCTTGAGGTTCGTGAAGCGCAGCAGCAGCGGACCGGTGATGCTCGATCCGTCGCGATTTCTTGCGACCGGAACGCGGATGGTCTGATTGTCGGCGGTGGGCACGACATCGCCCTGCCAGCCGCTGACGAGCGTGACGTGGCCATCGGGATGCAGCGGGGCGTTGCCGTTGCCACGGTTCACGACCGTGTACACGAGCACGCCGCTCGCCAGCGCCATGTCCTTCGGCTTCACCAGCGAGAACGTGGCGACGTATTCCACCTTGCCGCGCTCGTTGCGCGGCGCGAGCGCGATGTCGGTGATGACGGCGTTCTTCGGATCGGCGGGATCGAGCTCGCCGTAGGCCTTCCCCGAGATTTTTTCGTGAGCGGGGCCGGCAGGCTCGACCTTCGTGATTTCCAGCCGCACGACGCTGGCATGCACGGCCGAACCGGCCCACAGAAGAACGCCGACCGCCGCAAGGATTCTCAGGCCAGACATAGAACGCCTCCGCGAGGATTATCGCGTAAGATGTGTCGTCCAACCCTCACAAAAAGGGGCAGTCCCATGCTGGCCTTTCTGATCGTTACCGCCGCAACGTCGATGGCCCTGGCGCAGGCGCCCGCGCCCGCCGGCGGGCCGCCGCCGCCGAACGGCGAGCAGCTTTACAAACAGAACTGCATCGAGTGCCATGGCCCGGAAGGCGACGAGGTCCCCGATGTCGATCTGGGCCGCGGACGTTTCCGGCGCGCCACGACCGACCCGGAGCTCGTCGGAATCGTGTTGCGCGGCATTCCGAACACCGCGATGCCGCCGAACAACTTTTCCGAAGCGCAGGCTTCGGCCATCGTCCAGTACCCTTCGGGCCAAGGCGAGCCGCGCGGCGGCCAGCGCGGGCAATGCCGCGAACGGGCGGGCACTGTTTACGGGAAAGGGGACCTGCACGACCTGTCACCGCGTGAACGGCTCGGGTGCGCGCACCGCCCCCGATTTGAGCGGCATCGGGCGGCTGCGCAACTCGACCGATATCGAGCGCGCGATCCTGGAACCCGATTTCGCGGTGGCTCCGAGCAACCGCTTTGTCAGGCTCGTGACCCGCGACGGCACCACCATTACCGGACGGATGCTGAATCAGGACATGTTCACGGTGCAGCTCATCGACTCGAAAGAGCAACTCCGGTCGCTGATGCGAGCCGACCTCAAGGAGTTCACGTTCGTCGACAGGTCGTCCATGCCGTCGTATCGCGGAAAGCTCTCGCCGGGTGAAATCGCCGACCTCGTCAGTTATCTCGTCTCGCTCCAGGGCGGAGGTGCGCAATGAGAGTACGTGATGCTGGCGTTCGTGTTCGCCGCCGCGGCGGTTGTTTCGCTGCAGGCGCAGGTGACCTTCGATCGGCTGCTGAACGCGGCAAAGGAGCCGCAGAACTGGTTGACGTATTCCGGCACCTATTTCAGCCAGCGGCACAGCGAGCTCGTGCAGATTACGCCCGAGAACGTGAAGAATCTCGAGCCGGCGTGGATCTACCAGCTGAACTCGCGCGAGCCGACGAGCACGCGCTTCGAAGTGACGCCGGTGGTCGTCGACGGCATCATGTACATCGTGCAGCCGCCGAACGACATCATCGCGCTCGACGCCGTGACCGGCCGTCCGTTCTGGACCTACACGTACAACCCCTCACAGCAGGCGCGGCCGTGCTGCGGCCGATTGAATCGTGGCGTGGCGATCCATGGAGACCGGCTCTTCATGGGCACGATCGACGGCCACATGATCGCGATCGACGCGAAAACCGGCGCGCAACTGTGGGACGTCACCGTCGTGCGGCCGGAAGCCGGCTATGCGTTTGCCTCGGCGCCGCTCGTCATCAAGGACAAGGTCATTATGGGTCCCGCGGGCGGCGAATACGGCATTCGCGGGTTTCTGGCCGCGTTCGACGTCGCGACGGGAAAAGAAGCCTGGAGGTTCAATCTCGTCCCCGGTCCGGGAGAGCCCGGCTTCGATACATGGCAGGGCGATTCGTGGAAGACCGGCGGGGCCTCGATCTGGCTGACGGGATCGTATGACCCCGAATCGAATCTCACGTACTGGGGCGTGGGGAATCCGGGGCCCGACTGGAACGGCGACAATCGCGAGGGCGACAACCTCTATAGCAACAGCGTGGTCGCGCTCGACGCCGACACTGGAAAACTGAAGTGGCACTTCCAGTTCTCACCGCACGACGAGTTCGATTACGACGCCGTGCAGATTCCCGTGCTGGCCGATGCCCAATGGCAGGGGAAGCCGCGCAAGCTGATGTACTTCGCCAACCGCAACGGGTACTTCTACGTGCTCGATCGCGTCACCGGCCAGTTTCTCTCGGGGAAACCGTTCGTCGAGGTGAACTGGGCCTCGGGCCTCGATCCGAACACCGGCCGTCCGATCCGCATCGCCGGCAAGGCGCCGAGCGCGCCACCCGGCACGTTGATCTTTCCCGGGAATCAGGGCGGCACCAACTGGTATTCGCCGTCGTACAGCCCGCGCACGGGTCTCTTCTACATTCCCACGTGGGCGAACTACAGCAGCCTCTACGTGAGAGACAAAGTCGAGTACGTCGAAGGCCGGAGGTTCGCGGGAGGTGGCGGGCGCGCGCCGGTTCCCGGCATTCGGTCGGGACAGGGCGGCTACAGCTGGGCCAAACCTGAAGAGGGCTACGGTGCGGTGCGCGCCATCGACCCGAACACCGGTGCGCTGCGCTGGGAATACAAGATGAGCGATCTCACCTGGGCCGGCGTGCTGACGACCGCGTCGAACGTGTTGTTCAGCGGCAGCGGCGAAGGGTACTTCTTCGCGCTCGATGCGCGCACCGGCGCGCTTCTGTGGAAGTCGCAACTGGGTGCGACGATCCGGTCCGGTCCGATGAGCTATGCCGTGAACGGCAAGCAGCACGTCGCGGTGACGTCGGGCAGCGGGCTGTTCGTGTTCAAGCTGCGCGAGTAGAAACCGGACACGCTCAGAGGAAAGATAAGAAACAGAAGATCACGAAGATCAGAAGCTTTTGATCTTCTGATCTCTCTGTTGTTTTTCGTGGCTGTGTTGTTCGTTGGCTATTTGTACGTCTGGAGATCTTTCCGATTGCAGCCAGGTGGCAACGCTACGGTGGGCGGCTTGTCGCCGGCGTAGCACTTCGGAATGACGTACATCGGTTTTGCGGTCGCTCCCAGGGCGGGCACGACGATGAACGCCGGTCTGGTGGAGACGAGCTGCATGTTGCCGCGATAGCGCAGAATTTCGCCCGGGTCGATCACCACGCTGAACGTGGACGCTTCATAACCGGTTCCGCGCAGTTCGATGCGGTGCGCCCCTGTCGGGATGATCATGGGCCTGCCTCGCAGGCCGAAATCTTCCGCGAGGCCCTCGTAAAAGCCGTCGATGAAGACCTCGACGCCATCCGGAATCGTTTCCAGGACGAGACCACCGTGCTGGACGGGCAGCGGCGGGTTCGGGTAGTAGCTCACGTAGTCGCCCGGACGCCAGTAGGGATAGTACGAGTAGGTACGGCCCGTATGGTCCCGGAATGTAGATCGGCGGCCTGACGATGGGTGGAGAGGCCGGATACCGGCTGCCGGCCGCATATCGATCAGATCCATCCGGCGATTGATACAGGTCCGGGCCCGCCGGATGCATCCCCGCGAACGGGTCCGGCACGGTGAGCGATACCGGCGGTGCCGGCGGGGGTGGAACCGGAGGCTGCTGTGCCCGAAGCGGCGCCACGGTGGCGACGAGCAGAATGGGCGCCAGCAGCACGCGGAAACCAGCGGTCATGTGGAGCTGATTTCTATACTAGTCCGCGATCGCCCGTTTGTCATGGAGGTTTTCGAAACCTGGATGACCAGCTAATGGCGGGCCCACTCGCGCGCCACGACCGATTCGAGCGTCTGTTTGAGCCGGTCGGCGGTGGGCGACAGGGAGCGTCCGGCGCGCATGATAATGCCGATGCGGCGCGTCAGTTTTTCGCCGCGGATACGGAGCTGGTGCAGGCGGCTGGGCACCGCCATCGACTCGGGCAGGACGCCGATCCCCAGGCCGGCCTGTGTAAACCCTGCGACGGATGTGCCGTAGGTTGTTTCGTACGCCACGTTGCCGACGAGGCCTTCACGGTCGAACGCAAGGTCGACGATTTGCCGGCTGCTGCTGTCCTTGACCATGAGAATCAACGGATGCTTCGCGAGCTCGTGAAGCGTCATGCTGCGCTTCCGGGCCAGCGGATGATTCGACGCCACTACCGCGCAGAGCCGATCCATCATGAGCACCTGGCTCGTCAGCTCGCGGTCGCCGTAGGTCTGGCTGCTGATGCCGAAGTCGACCTGGCCGGACTTGACCATTGCCGCCACGGTCGAGGCCACGCCGTCGTAAATACGTACGGTGATTCCCGGATACTCTTCCGTAAGCTTCTTGATGGCTCGCGGCAGGAGGCCGGCAGCCACTGACGGCAACGCGGCGACCGTGACGAGGCCCCGCCGGTGCTCGAGCAGCTCTTCGGTGCTGGTGGCGATCGCCTCGACGTCGATGAGAATACGCTCGAGCGGCACCAGCAGGTCGCGGCCGGCCTGAGTGAGGGCGACATGGCGCTTGTTCCGGTCGAAGAGCTTGACGCCCAGCCCGGTCTCGAGCTGCTGAATTTGGACCGTCAGCGTGGGCTGCGACATATGAAGCTCGCTGGCCGCGCGGGTAAAGCTGCCGGCCCGCGCCAGTGCGAGGAAGGCGCGGATGAGTCGGAGGTCGTGGATCACGGTACCGTTATTATTTTTCGTAATTACTGAAATCAGAACAATTCAATTGTCTAATTCTCAGGTGGTTGATACATTTTGATACGTGCCGACAAGCAACTGCGTCCCGTTCGATCGCACGCGCGGTCGCGCGACGCGGGAGAAATGCGTGTCCGTGGAGCAGATGACCGAGATGTTCGACCATCTCAGTCCGGCCCAGTACGCGTTCCTGAGCGGGGTGCTTGCGATCCTCGCGGAACATGGCGAAGAAGCCCTCACCAAGTCCTGCGAAATGGTGCTCGAACGATTCGGAAGCCGTCACGCGGGTTGAGATCATGGAGAATCTTTCGGTATCCGCCAGACGTCTGCCCGCATCCCAGGCCACACGCTGGACCTCTGTCAGAATTGTGCCGCCGATGAATCTCGTATTCTTCGGGCCCCCTGGCGCCGGCAAGGGCACGCAGGCCGACCGGTTTGCCGCCAACCATCGCATCCCGAAGATTTCCACCGGCGACATGCTTCGTCAGGCCGTGGCCGACGGCTCTCGCATCGGGACACTCGTGCGCGACACGCTGCAGTCCGGCGCGCTGGTGACCGACGAGCTCATCATTTCGCTGGTGGCCGAGCGGCTCGAACAGCCGGATACGGCCGGCGGGTTCGTGCTCGACGGGTTTCCGCGCACCATTCCCCAGGCGGCGGCGCTCGACGCGATGCTCGCCGAGCGGGGCGGCGTGAACGTCGTCGCGCTCGTGGTCCATGCCGACGAAGTCGTCCGGCGGCTCGCCGTGCGCGGGCGTGAGGACGACGGCGCGTGGGTGATCAAGGAAAGGCTCCGGGTGTACTCCCGCGAAACCGAGCCCGTGCTCGAGTTCTATCGCCGGCGCGGCGCGGTAACGATCCTCGACGGCAACCGTCCGCTCGACGAAGTGACCGCTGCGATTGAAGCAGCGGTTACGAGAGGGCTGAAGGCTTAGGGCTCAGGGCTTAGGGCTCAGAGCTTAGGGTTTTGCACCTCGAGATGGCGACGCCTGCGCCGTCTTGATCGCCGCGACGATCATGGCCCGTAGCTCGCCGGCCTCCTTCAGTTCCCAATCGACTTCCTCTGCTTTGACCTTGCCGAGCTTTACCGCGACGCGCAGCCAGTAGCGGCTCTCGCGCGATTCCTTTCGAGAGATCGCCATCTTTGCGATGAAGTCGGGCTTGGTCTGACCATCCTGCGCTTCCTCTGCGTTGGCCCCGACCGAAGCACCGCACCGCATCAACTCCGACGCGATATGACGCGCAGCAGGTCCGCGATCCCACAGTCTTTCTGATAGTTGCATCACTCGACAACCGAACTCGAACGCCCGCGTGCAGATAGTCGACTCGCTCATAGCGTTCGTGTGTCTTCAAATACGCCGCCATTTCTTGACTGCATAGATTCCGGAGGTTTTTCTTCCGGTTGGCAGTCTTTGCCACGTCAAGTCGACACCGACGTTGGAGAATGTTTGAAGCTGGATCACGATTAACCCTCAACCCTTAAGCCCTCAGCCCTCAGCCCTCAGCCCTTAGCCCTTAGCCCTTTCAGAGGAGAACCGCATACCGGCAGTCAGGTGTGCACGTATGCATCGGCGCAGTGGGCTGCATCGATTCGCGACTACATGGCGCTCGAGACCGTCACCGGTGAAGGCGGGTGGATGGATCAGGTGCTGACGCTCGATGGTCCCTACATCAAGGATGGCTTCATACAAGTGACGAGCAAGCCCGGACTGGGCATCGTTCTCAATCCGGACGTCGTCCGCGCCCATCTCGTGCAGGGGGAGAGTTGGTGGGGCTGAATCAATTGCGGATTGTTGATTGACGATTGGCGATTGTATTGGCAATTGCCAATCGTCAATCGCCAATCGAAAATCCGAAAGTCAGACAGTTCCGCGCCGCCCGACCGCCATCCTGTAGATAAACAAGACGATCACCGCGCCGAGGATCGACATGAAGGTCCCCGCGCCGTCGTTGGGACCGTACATTCCGAGCGCGCGGCCGACGAATCCCCCCAGAAGTGCACCGACGATGCCGAGCAGCATGGTCACGATGAAGCCACCGGGATCGCGGCCGGGCATCAAGAGCTTGGCGACGACGCCGACGATGAGACCAAAAACAATCCATCCCAGAATGCCAAACATACGAACACCTCCCGCCGTGTCGATGCACGAGGTGTGCCCATCGCATCCTGGGTGAGGCCAGCCGGCACCCCCCATGCGATACGCCGTGGGGCTAACCCAAAATTCCTTCATGGCAGCTTCACGTACCGAGGCTAGAATCTTGATGCAGCGCACATGTTCCTGCTGGTGTTGGCACTCTTTTTCCAGGTCCCGGCGGACGAGCCGGGCGTCGTCCTGCGCACGTTCGAGGACGATAAGATTGGCGCACCCCCGGCCGGATTTGTCATGGCCGCCGGCCGCGAGGCCCCTGTCGAGGGCTGGACGGTGAGGCGCGAAGGCAACGGGCGCGCGCTCGTTCACGAGGGCAAGGCGTCGCCGGGCGACAGCTTTGCGGTCGCCGTGCTTTCGGGCGCGCAGCACGCGGACGTGAGCGTGTCGGTCCGCCTCAAAGCGGCGGGCGGCGGACGGTCCGCCGGTCTGGTGTGGAAGTATCAGGACCCGATGAATCACTACGCGGTCCAGCTCGACCTCGTACGGCAGGAGCTCTCGATGTACCGCGTGGTGAGCGGCAACCGAGTCCGCATCGAGCGGGAAGATGATCTCGAGCTGGATGCCGACGCGTGGCACTCGCTGAGGGTCCTTCAGGAAAACGGACAGATTCGGGTGTATCTTGGTGGCATTCGAGTGCTGAGCGAGCGCGACCGGCTGCCCGGCGCACCGGCCAGCGTCGGCATCTGGGTGTCGGGCGATTCCACCGTGATGTTCGACGACTTCCGCGTCAGGGATCAGACTGACGCAGCAAGGAAGGCTCGGCCGGCGAAACCACCAAAGGAATGAGAGTACTCGTCGTCGAGGATGAGTCGGATCTCGCGAACACCCTGAACCGGGTGTTGACCGAAGCGCATTTTGCCGTCGATGTGACAGGAGACGGCGAAGAGGCGCAATACATGCTGCGCGAGGTGTCCTATGACGCGGTAGTGCTCGACTTGATGGTGCCCAAGCGCAGTGGCTGGGCGCTGCTGCAGGACCTGCGGGCGGTGGGCTCCCGAACGCCGGTGCTGATTCTCACCGCACGCGACGGCGTCGACGACCGTGTGAGGGCGCTCGATCTGGGTGCCGACGACTATCTTTCCAAGCCGTTCGCGAATTCAGAGCTCGTCGCGCGACTGCGAGCCCTGGTGCGGCGCTCGGCCGGCAACCCTTCGCCCCTTCTGGCGGTCGGCGACATCACCATCGATCGAGCGGCCCGCCTGGTGTATCGCGACAACGTCCCCATCGAGCTCACCGCGCGCGAGTACTCGATTCTCGAGCTGATGGTCCGCCATCGCGGCACCCTCGTCACCCGGTCTGCCATCTGCGAGCACATCTACAGCGAGTCGAGCGACGTGTTTTCGAACGTGGTCGACGTACACATCGCCGCGCTCCGCCGCAAGCTGGGCCCCTCTGTCATCCACACGCGCCGGGGGCAGGGCTACATCATCAATGCGTGAGTCCCTGCGGGTCCGTCTGGTCCTGTGGTACGCGCTCGTCCTTACGCTGGTGGTTGTGCTCTACGGCGGTGCCGTCGTGTACCGGTCGTGGCGGACGATGACGGCGACCGTCGATCTCGAGCTGGAAGAGTACGTGCACGAGGTGAGCCAGGCCTTGAAGCCGGTCGAGGGCGGCCGCTTCGATCTCGAGCTTCCGTCCGACGCCGCCTCGGACTACTTCGGACCCGAACGACGGGCGTACTACGTGATCTGGAGCCGGTCCGGAGAGCTCATCGACCAGTCCGATCCCGAGTTAAAGGTCGACCTGCCCGGTAAGACCGCGGAAGGACGGCGCGAGATGTCGCTGCCGTCGACGGCCGGTGCCACGGTGCTCGTGGGACGGGACATATCCCACCTGGAGCGCGAACAGCGGGGGTTGTTCTGGAACGTGCTGCTCGCCGGCATTGCCACGCTCGCTGTCGCGATTTTCGGCGGCTGGTTCGTCGCCGGGCGTGCGCTGGCACCGATCAAGCGCATCAGCAGGGTCGCGCATGCGATGTCGGCGGGTGATCTCAATGCGCGCATTGCCGTCGAGAACACCGAAACCGAGCTCGAGCAGGTGGCGTCGGCGCTCAACAAGGCCTTCGATCGGCTGCGGCTGGCCGTGGAGCAGGAGCGCCGGTTCATGGCCGACGCGTCGCACGAGCTGCGCACGCCGATTTCGGTGCTCCGGGCGGAAACCGAATGGGCGCTGGATCGCGAGCGCAGCCCGCAGCAGTACAAGGACGCGCTTACCGTCTGCCGCCGTGCGGCGCATCGGATGCAGGACATCGCCGAGCGGCTGCTCACGCTCCTGCGGGCCGAAGTGGCGCCCGATCCGGAGGAACTGACGCCCGTGGCGATGCGCTCGCTTGTCGACGATGTCGTGAAGTGGTTGACGCCGATGGCGCAGGAGCGCGACGTGCGCCTGACCGTCACGGGCGATCCCTTCACCGTGAACGGCGATGCCGAGCAGTTGCGAGAGGCGCTGAACAACGTCATCGCCAACGGGATTCTCTACAACAAGCCGGGCGGCAGCGTGACGATCTCGACCGGTCAGCAGGACGGCACCGCACGCATCGACATCGTCGACACGGGTGTGGGCATTCCGGCCGACGCCGTGTCGCGCATCTTCGAGCGATTCTTCCGCGTCGACAAGGCCCGATCGCGCGATGCCGGCGGCTCGGGTCTCGGGTTGTCGATCGCGCGCACGATCTTCGTGGCGCACGGTGGCGACATCACGTGCACGAGCGAGCTCGGCGTGGGTTCGGCGTTCGTGATCTCGCTGCCCACCGTGCCCATGCCGGATTCGCGGCTGGCCGTCGCGGACTAATGCTCTTTCATCGTTCTTCAGAAGAAAAAGGTTTCTTCTGATCTTCTGACCTTCTGTTCAGGGGCGGGCGACCAGGACCCCGAATTGACAACCCGCGATGGTTGTGGTTTCCTATCTCACCCTGATGATCACCTACACCGCACTTAATTTCGTGCCGCGCGGCATGCGCGCCGTCTCGTACGGCGTTCGCGTCCGGGTTTGCGGGAGCAGGTGGGTCCCATAGGGCAGCCACACCAAGATCAGCCTTCAAAAGGCCATCACCTGCGCAAGCGGTGATGGCCTTTTTGCTTTTCAGGGCGAGGAGCACGACATGCGGGCACTGGCGATAGAAACCGAGCGTCTTGGACGCATCTACAAGCCGCGGAGGAACGAGCGGCACGACACGAAGGAGCGAGTCGCGCTCAGCGACGTCTGCCTTGCCGTGCCGCGTGGGGAATTGTTCGGCCTTCTGGGCCCGAACGGCGCGGGCAAAACCACGCTCATCAAGATTCTCACGACGTTGCTGGCGCCTTCGTCGGGCTGGGCGGCGGTGGAGGGATACGACGTGCATCGCGAGCCGCAGTTCGTTCGCCCGTGCATCAACATGGTCTCGGGCGGCGAAGCCTCGGGCTACGGGCTGTTGACCGTCCGCGAAAACCTGTGGATGTTCGCCCAGTTCTACGGGCTGAGCTCGTCGGATGCCAACCGGCGCATCACCGAGCTGCTCGAGATCGTGAAGATGTCCGATCGCATCAACACCAAGTCGTCGCAGCTCTCGACCGGGCTGCGGCAGAAGATGAACATCGCGCGCGGATTCCTCACCGATCCGAATGTGCTGTTTCTCGACGAACCGACGCTGGGCCTCGACGTCGAAGCGTCGCGCGACGCGCGGAACTACATCAGGCGGTGGGTCAACGAGCAGACCACTCGAACGGTCCTCCTGACGACCCACTACATGGTCGAGGCCGAGGAGCTGTGCGATCGCGTGGCCATCATCAACGGCGGTCGCGTGCTCGCGTGCGATACGCCGCAGAACCTGAAGCGGCGGCTGCAGCGCGAGGCGATCTTCCATCTGGAAGCCGCGCCGCTCGGCGCCGGCGACGTGGCCGCGATTGCGGCGCTGCCCGGCGTCAGCAAGGCGTCCCATCAGGCCACGGGATCCGGATCGTCGGTCGAGCTGATGCTTCAGGAAGAGCGCGTGCTGGGTCCCGTCATCGGACTGCTCGAATCGAGGCAGATCGGGCTGCGCACGCTGACCAAACGCGAGCCCACGCTCGAAGACGTCTTTGTCGAGCTGGTCGGCCGGAGCATGCAGGAGGTGGAGCATGAGTAGTCGATCGGCGTTCGTCCATCGTCCATCGTCGAGCGGCGATCGTCCATCGTCGATCGTCCATCGTCGATCGTCCGGGTGGTCGCTGTTCGTGCGAACGGTGCTGGCGAGGGCGTACCCCAGGATCGTCATGAACGTGCGCGAGAAGTGGTGGCTCGTGTTCGACATCGTGCTGCCGCTCGTGGGGGTGTGTGCCTACGTGTTCGTCTATCGGGCCAACGGCGCGCATCCCGATCTCATCGGCTTCGTCATTCTCGGCGGCGCGATGAGCGCCTACTGGATGAACGTGCTGTGGGCGATGGGGAATCAGCTCTTCTGGGAGAAGGAGACCGGCAACCTGGCGCTCTACATCATGGCGCCGAACTCGATGATGGCGATCCTGCTCGGGATGGCGCTGGGCGGGATGGTCACGACGACGCTGCGCGCGGCGAGCATTCTGGCCATCGGCAGCCTGATGTTCGGCGTGCGCTTCGACGTGTCGAACGCGCCGCTGCTGTTGCTTGTCTTCGCGCTCGCGCTCGTGGCGCTGTACGGCATGGGGATGATGTTCGCGTCGATGTTTCTCCTGTTTGGACGCGAGGGATGGCACCTGGTGAACCTGGCGCAGGAGCCGGTGTTCCTGCTGTCGGGCACGTTCTTTCCGGTTCGGCAACTTCAATTTCTGGGTGGCCGCCGGCGCGTCGATTATTCCGCTGACGCTGGCACTCGACGCGATCCGGCAACTGACGTCCTCGTCGGGTGTCGCGCTCGGATTTCTCGATGTCGGCACCGAGGTCGCCGTCCTGGCGGGTCTGAGCGTCGTGTTCTTGATAGCCGCGCGCTTTCTACTCGCCCACCTGGAGCGGCTGGCTATTGCGGAAGGGCGGCTGACTGAGAGCCGCGCCTGAAGATGGCAAATGGCAAATGGCAAATGGCAGATGGCAGGATGTGAATCATGTGGAGCTCGCTGAAAACGGCAACGTGGCTGGGGTGGCAGATTGAATCGAACTGGGCGTCGCCGTCGCTGTTCGCGCTCTATTCGATCGTCAAGCCGCTGACGTCGGCCGCCATCCTCGTCGTGATGTTCGGCATGGTCACCCAGGGCAACTTCGCCTCGCCGGCGTTTTCGTACTTGTACGTCGGCAACGCCTTCTACATGTACGTCGGCGCGGTCATGGCCGGAATGGCCCAGGCGGTCGTCGACGATCGGGAGCGATTCCGGACGCTCAAGTCGATGTACGTCGCGCCGGTGCACATTCCGATGTACCTCATGGGCCGCGGCGTGGCGCGCTTCCTGACGACGAGCCTGTCGGTGGCCATCACGCTCGCGTTCGGCGTGCTGTTTCTTCAGCTCCAACTGAACCTGGGGGATGTGCGATGGGGCTTGTTCGTCGCGGCGCTCGTGGCAGGCGTCGCGCTGCTCGCGATGATGGGCCTCACGCTCGCGAGCATCGTCCTCGTCATCGCGCACAATTCCTGGCTCGTGGGAGAAGCGGTGGCGGCCGCGCTCTATCTTTTCTGCGGCGCGGTGTTTCCGCTCGAGGTGCTTCCGTGGTGGCTGCGCCCGGTGGGATATCTGCTGCCGGTGACTTACTGGCTCGAGCTCGTCCGCCGTGCACTCATTGGCCGTGTGGCCGATGCGTATCCAACGCTTGCCGGCATCGGCGACCTTCAGTTGCTCGTGCTCGTCGCCATCCTCACGCTCGTCTTCGCCGGGGTGGCGGGCGCGACGTTCCGGCGTTGCGACCACCTGGCGCGGGAGCGCGGGCTGATCGACAGGACGACGAACTACTGACGCTGACATTGCCGCATTGACAATTGGCAATTGCCATATTGACGGCCGATTGGCAATTCTCAATCGCCAATCAATGCGGCAATCGTCAATCGACAAGGTGGCAATGCATGAATCAGTGCACCCTGCCCTGCAGCGGCTCGAAGATCGCGGCTGCGTCGAGGCCGAATGGGGAACGTCCGAGCCCAACCGGCACGCGCGGTGCTACGTGCGGACGCGGAACCGGCGGAAGGAGCCGGTACATGAAGAGGGCGAATCGCGTCCAGATATCCATTAGTTCGACTCCGCCGGCGGCACGTACTCCGGCACGCGGTTGACGATGGGCTTGATGGTCCGCAGGAACGCATACACCGATTTCAGGTCTTCGTCGGTCGCATGGCGATACGCCGGCCAGGGCATGGGCGGGTTGATCGGACGCGAGACGCCCATGTGCCGGCCGGTACGGATCGTCTGGACGAACATGTCTTCAGTCCAGATGCCGATGCCGGTATTCGGCTCCGGCGTCAGGTTGAACGCGTAGCTCACACCCCAGGGGCCCGAGTAGGCGGTGTTGGTCCCGAAGCTCAACGCGACGTAGGGCTCGGCGGCCTTGAGATTGGGGAGCGGGCCGATCTGTTCGGGATGACCCGAGAGGAAACGGGTCATGTCGGGCTCCGGCCCTCGGGGACCCATCTTCCACGGTGTGTGGCAGTCGTTGCAGCCCATGATCTTCACGAGGTACTCCCCGCGCTGCACGCGGGCGGGGTCGGGCGAATAGGACCGCGGCTGGGCGGCATCGGACGAGGTCTGGCTCCTCGAGAGGGTGACGAACCCGGCGGCGGCGACGAACGCGATGGCGGCGGCGACGATGAATGTCTTTTTCATAGGAACGAATCTACCGATTCGCTCGAATGCGCGTTGCTAAGACTTCCCTAGATGAATCTGAAAACTTTCCTACACGCGGGCCCGAATCCTAAAAGCTTCCTAAATAGTCCATAATCTGCAGAAGTCTGGTGTCCAGCGCCATGAATGAGCGCCTTCAGAAATGCGTGGAGCCCGGCGTGTCGGTCATCGTGGGGTCGGTCGATGCCGCTGGAAATCCGGCGTGCTGCCGCGCGGTCGGCCTCCGAACCACCGACGATCTGGCCACCGTGACGGTGTTCGTGCCGATGGCGACCAGCCACGAAACCATCGCCAACGTTGCCGCCACCAAACGGCTCGCGGTCGTGACGACGCATCCGATTTCGCACTGCGCGACGCAGTTGAAGGGCACCGTTGAAACGACGCGCCCGGCGAGGGACCAGGAAGAGGCGTTCATCGACCAGCATTTTTCCAGTTTTGGCGGCGTGTTGAACGCGATCGGCTATCCGCCCCGCCTCACGAAGTCGGTCGTCCAGTGGCCCGCGTTCGCGCTCGAGATGCGCGTCGAAGAGATCTACGAGCAGTCTCCCGGACCGAAGGCGGGCACGCGACTGCGATGACGATGTCCCTGCGCCTCTCGGATCTCGCGCGCTGCTTCCAGGGTGTCACCCCCAGCCTCATCGTCACCGTCGACGGCCGCGGCATGCCGAACATCACCTACGTCAGCCAGGTCTACTACGTCGACGAGCAGCACGTCGCGCTGTCGTGCCAGTTTTTCAACAAGACGCGGCGTAACCTCGACGAGAACCCGCGCGCGGCGGTCGAGATGTACGACCCGCTCACCATGCAGGCCTATCGGCTGCGATTGACGTTCATCCGATCGGAGAAAGAGGGCGCGCTCTTCGACACGATGTCGGCGCGCATCGAAGCCATCGCGTCGGCCACGGGGATGAAGGGAATCTTCAGGCTGATCGCCGCCGACGTCTTCGACGTGCAGTCGGTCGAAAAGGTCGAGGGTTTTCTGAACGACGAACAGCCGCACGTAGACGCCGACGCGCCCACGCTGAACGGCTATCGTTCTGAAGTGCGGGGATTGCAGTGGGTCTCGGAACGGATCGCGCGCGCGTGCGATCTGGAGTCGCTGCTCGATGCCGCGCTCCAATCGCTGGAGGAATACTTTCAGTTCTTGCACACCAGCGTGCTCCTGTACGACGAATCCTCGGGCCGGCTGACGACGCTCGCAAGCCGCGGGTACGGCGAAAGGGGCATCGGCGCCGAGGTGCCGATAGGGCAGGGCCTCATCGGCACGGCTGCCCGCGACCGGCAGGTTCTGCGGTTCAACAGCCTCGATGCCGATCTGGCGTACGGGCGAGCGATCCGGCGCGAGGCCGCCGGCGACCAGACATGCGAAGACATCCCGCTGCCGGGCCTGCCCGATGCTCGAAGCGTGCTCGTGATTCCGCTCTTGCTGAGCGATCGCCTGGTGGGTGTGCTGTCGGCCGAGAGCCGCGATCCGATGCGGTTCGGTGAATGGCACGAAGCGTATCTGCAGATCATCGGCAACCAGATCGCCTTCGCGATCGATCGCATGGCCGAGCGCGCATCCGCGGAGCACGAGCCGGCATCTTCCGCGGGGCCTCGCCCGCCGGTATCGCAGGCGTCGCGCACGAAAACCGGCGAGGCCCCGGTTGCGCCTGGAGCCCGCACGCGCACGCTGACCTATTACCGCAAAGACGAGGCGATCTTCGTCGACGGCGAATATCTCATCCGCAACATCCCCGCGCGCATTCTCTGGAAGCTGCTCGCCGAGTCGAAACGGACCGGCCGGACCGAGTTCACCAATCGCGAGGTGCGGCTCGACGAATCGCTCGGGCTGCCTCCGGTAAAAGACAACTTCGAGAGCCGTCTCATCCTCCTTCGCCACCGGCTGCAGGAAAAGTGCCCCGACCTGCAGATTGTGTCGACCGGCCGCGGCCGCTTTGCCCTGCAAACGCACGCGGCGATTGAAATGATCGAGCGTTAACTGATTCACGCATTGCCAGATTGGCGATTGGTAATTGCCAAATTGATTGACGATTGGCGACTTGGGAATTGGCCATCAAATTGACAATCGTCACTTGCCAATGCGGCAATGCGTGTGTCGCGTGACGCCCCCTGTCCTGTGGCGCGGACAAGGCTCCGCGCTTTTCTCGCATTTTGCCTAGCGTTTTCTCGAGAATTCGACGGCATGTCGGTTGCAGTCCTATGGGCAGTGGAGGTGGTCTATGGGGCTTCGAATCGCGCTCGCCGTTGTTCTGGCCGTTTCGGCGTTTTCGATCGATGCGTCGGCGCAACGGCGAGACCGGGGATATAGCGGGTACAACGGCGTCACCGTCTTCGAGGATCCGGATTTCCGCGGCGACAGCGCCACGTTTCGCAACGAAGTGGCCGACTTGCGGGCCGACGGGATGAACGACCGGATCAGCAGCATCCACGTCAACGGCAATCAGTCGTGGGAAGTGTGCCGCGACATCAACTTCGCGGGCGGCTGTCGTGTCTTCACGGGCTCGGTCGAGGACCTGCGCCAGGAAGGCTGGAACGATCGCATCTCATCGATGCGCGTGGTCGGCTTCGCGCGAAATGGCAACAACCGGAACGGCAACAACGGCAACGGCGGCTGGTGGAACAACGGCTAATGGCAATGGCCGGGGCAGCCAGACGCGCCTGGTCGTCTACGATCGGACGAACTTCCGTGGCGACGCGCGCGACATCGTCAACAACGCGACCAATCTGGGATCGCTCGGCGACCGCGCCCGCAGCGTGCAGGTGTACGGAGGGACGTGGGAGCTGTGCGACGGCGCGTCGCGCAATTCGCGCTGCGTCACGGTGAGCCAGAGCGTTCCTGATCTGCGGTCACTGGGGCTGCGCGACGGCGTGGCGTCGGTCCGCGAGGTTGGGAATCGGACTCAGAGCAGCCGGCGCTGGTGGGAATAAGTGAATCCCGCATTGGCAGATTGGCAGATTGGAAGATCGGGAGATTACGATTTAATCTGCCAATCTACGAATCTGCCAATCTGCCAATGGTCTGTACGGGTAAGCCTACCGCTTTCATCAGCGCCAGCGCGTTGCTGTGGGTCACCGGACCGGACCGCATGCGATAGTCGAACACCAGCTCGCCGTCCTTGAGCTGATCCTCGAAATGCACGTTCACGGCACGGCCATCTGACTGGTCGGCGATGACCGTGAGCGCCAGATCGTGGGTCGTCGTGAGGCCGATCGCGCCGCGATCGATGAGATTCCGAAGCAGGGCTTCGGCGCCGATTCTCCGATCGTGCGAGTTGGTGCCCTGAAAGAGCTCGTCCAGCAGAAACAGCGGTTCGGGCGCCTTCCCCGCAAGATCCGCGATTTGCCGGATGCGCGAGATCTCGGCGAAGAATCGAGACCGGCCCGCCTGCAGCGAATCGTGCACGTGCAGCGTGGCGCCCACCGAGAGCGGCGTCAGCGACAGCGCCGACGCGCGCACCGGCGCTCCCGCCATGGCCAGCACGACATTCACGCCGACGGTGCGCAGCAACGTGCTCTTCCCGGACATGTTCGAACCGCTCACGATGAGCAACCTGACGTGTTCGGTGAGCGCCACGTCGTTGCGGATCATCCGTGCCGCGGGCACGAGCGGGTGTCCGAGGCTGACGGCTTCGAAACGGGCGGGGCCTGCCTCGATGAACGCCGGAAACGGATCCTCCGGATGCTCGTACGCGTACGCGCCGAGCGAGCTCAACGCTTCGGACTCGGCAATGGCCGACAGCCACGCCAGCACCTTCGGCCCGAACTCGCGGCGCCACGCTTCGATGGCCGAGGCGAGGTGCAGCGGCCACGAGACCAGGGCTGAGACGGGTGCGAAGATGGCGTTCCGGCGCCAGTCGAGCATGTCGGCGAGCCGCGCGAGCCGCCGAATCGCTTCCGACGGCACGACTCCCTGGCTCATCATCTCGCTGCGGATGTTGACAAGACGCGGGCTGCTGAACGTCGCGTGCTCGATGAGCGACAGTGTGTCGGCCAGCGTGTCGAGTTGCCTGAGAGGACGCTCCACGCCGTCGACCACGCGGTCGACGCGCGTGCGGGAAGGGCGGGTCAGCACCATCTTCAGAAGAATGACGACGACGAGGGGCGACTCGGGACCGCCCCGCGCCCACCAGAATCCCGCGCCGACGATGGCCGCCGCCAGGATGATGGCCGCGGCACGAAGCCAGACACTCTCGGGCGACGCCGGCGCCGACGCCCACGCACTGAGCGCAGCGGTGTCGATGTCGCGCGACGCGCCACCGGCTGTCGCCAGGGCCTCCCTGAAGTCACGAGCCTCGCGAAGCTCGGCGATTGCCGCCTGACGCTGCCGGATCTCCGGAAGGGCGGCGCCGACGGTCAGCCAGCTTGCGAGCCGTTCTTCGCCCAGTTGCGTGCGGGCCAGCGACAGCAGTTGAAACAGCGAACCGGATCCGAAGATGTCGAGGTCACGGACGTAGAGGTGATCTTCGGTCAGGAATCGCGTGCCTGGCTCGCCCAGGTTCTGCCAGCGGTCTTCGAGCCTCGCGATGCCGTGGTCGTAGAAATCGATCGCGCGCGCCGCGCGATCGGCTGCGCGTATGACCCGGTCGTGCCAGGCGGCCAGCAGGGCGAACGCCAGGAGCGGAACGGCCAGTACCCATGCCGTGACGCCAAATTGAAAGATCAGCCAGGCGCACAGCGCGATTGCGCCGACGGTGCCGAGCCGCGCGTACGCGAGGCGGGCGTCGAGGCGGGCCAGGCGCGCATGTTCGTCGGCGCGCGCCGCCCGCCGTTGGCGATATTCGTCAAGTGGGGAATTGGTCAAGTCGCAGACGCCCGAGCCTGCGATGTTACCTGAATGTGAAACCCACGCCGAATTTCAGATCCGGGCTGTCTACGGCGCCAATCTTGAGCTCGAAGAACAGGCCGTCGCGCTGGCGCGCGCCGAGGAGGATGTTGAAGCCGCCTTCCATGTCCGACCCGTTGTCGTGGTTCAACCAGTTGATGGCCGGGCCGGCACCGGCGTAGATGTTCCATGGCCTGCCGTCGGTGAACATGTAGGTGAAATCGAAGTTGAGACCGATCGTCGTGACGTCGTCGCCGAGACCGACGTCGACGTTGGGACGGAATCGCAGCCGGTCGACGAGCGGCGAGGTTTCGATGTGGCCGCCAAAGAAGACCTGATCGGGATCGATCGACATGCCTCCCTGGATGCCCTTTCGAACCTGCGCCTCGGCCGGATCGACCGCCGTCAGAAACAGGATCGAGAATGCCAGGCACACCCAAAATGCATGAATTCGACGCATATATCCTCCTGGGCTGTAGGCGTTACAAAATACGATCCACGCACGGTCTTGACCGATCGGTGTGTAATTAATCGATACGCCTCCCGGCGCCGGGCCCCATGCGTACGATTTTTGTAAGTTCACCGCCACCAAACGTCTGGATGTGCCGTGTTCATATTTCTGGCGATAGGAATTGCGGTTACCGCGCTCGCGCACATGTGGCCGGCGCCGTTCGTCATCGACTGGATGGCCGGCGATCGCGCAGTGTGGGAGATGCCACGTACAGGAGCACCCACCGTGTATCTGACCTACGACGACGGCCCGAATCCGTCGACGACACCCGACCTGCTCGATGTCTTGCAGGCCGAACAAGTGCGCGCCACCTTCTTCCTCATCGATGCGCATCTCGACGAGGAGACCGCGCCGATCGTCAGGCGTCAGTTCGCCGATGGCCACGCAGTTGCGCTGCATTCGGCGTCGCGCCGATTCATGTTCATGACCCCGGCGCAACTGGGACGGACGCTCACCGGCGCGGCCGATCGCATCGAAGCGCTGGCCGGCGGGCGGCCCTGCCGTGCGTTCCGGCCGCACGCGGGCTGGCGGAGCGGTCAGATGTACGACGGCCTGGGCGAGCTGGACTACCGGCTCGTTGGCTTTGGCTGGATGCTGTGGGACTTCAACTGGTTCCGGGCGCGCGGCGCGGACAGCACGTTCCGCCGCATCGACGCGCGCGTCTCCGACGGCGACATCGTCGTCATGCACGACGGCGACGAGTCGGCTCCCACGCGCGATCAGCGTCACACCGTGGAGGCCACCCGCCGCCTCATCCCCGCGCTGCGATCGCGCGGATTTTCTTTTGGAACTGTCTGCTAGCCCGCGATGATGCCTTCGCGAATGGCGTAGCGCACGAGCTGGCTGAGCGACGTGAGCCGAAGCTTGCGCATGATGTTCAACCGGTGGGCTTCGACCGTCTTGACGCTGATGTTGAGCGCCCTGGCGGTCTCCTTGTTGCTGTGCCCATCGCAGAGCAGCGCGACGATCTCACGCTCGCGCGGGGTCACCGTCGGCGTGCGGAGCTCGTCGGCCGACTGAGTGCGGCGTATTTCCTGAACCGCCTGCTGGGCTGTTTCGAGGGAGGGGAATTTGGCGATGACGAGCACTTCGGTCCGGGGCGTGTCTTCGAGCAGCTGCCGCGTCGCCTCGAGGGCGTCCGCATCGCCGACGATTTCGAGGTGGCCGTCCGATTCGAGCATCGATCCGAGTTGTGGGCCTGCGGGAGGTTCGCCGACGATGAGAATGCGTACTTGATCGGTCGTATTCATGGTGCCTGAAGCAGGGGTTGGCCCCCAAAAAACTGTAATTGCCTTCTGCGACTGGGCGTTCTGTGAGGAAAAACCTACAGAGGCGGGTCACTCGAAAGGACTATCACATATATCGTAACGTACTCGGGGCCCAGTTCCAAAAGAAGGGGGTGGGGGCCGCCAGCCACCCCAAACGTTCGACGTATACTGACCGCTGGGTTCCATGCCGCGTGCCGTCGACCCCGCTTTCCTCGCGCTTCCCCTCGATCGTCTTGCCGACGCGGCGCTCGGCGCCGCCGCCAGCCGTGGCGCCACGCACGCCGATTTCCGGGTCGAGCGTCTCAATAATCACGTCATCGTTGCGCGCGATCGCGAGTTGCAGACCTCGATCGAGACCGAGTCGGTCGGCTTCAGCGTACGCGTCGTCTGCAAGGGGGCCTGGGGGTTCGCGGCGGGGATCGACCTCACAGCCGACGCCGTCGCCAGCGTCGCCCGGCGTGCCGTCGAGGTGGCCGAGGCGCTCGCGTCTCTGAACACCGAGCCCGTCACGCTCGCCGATGAGCCCGAATACCAGGACACGTACGTCTCGAGTTACGAAATCGATCCGTTTGCCGTGGCCGAGAACGAGAAGATCGATTTTCTCCTCGGCTTGAACGATCGTACGCTGGGGTCGAAGCTGGTCGATCGGGTGACGTCGCATCTGCTGCTCGTGCGCGAGCAGAAGTACTTCGCGTCGCTCAAGGGCTCGCGCATCACGCAGCAGCGCGTGCGCGTGAAAGGCGATCTCACGGCGGTCCGTATCGACAAATCGACGGGCGCGTTCGAAACGATGGGGAACGCGGCCCCGCCGGCCGGGCGCGGCTGGGAGTACTTCACCACCGGCTATGACTGGCTGAAGGACGCGGACGAGATTCCGGCGCTGCTCGAGCAGAAGATGTCGTCGCCGTCGATCAAGCCCGGACGCTACGACATCGTGGTCGATCCGACCAACCTCTGGCTGACCATCCACGAGTCGATCGGACACTCGACCGAGCTGGATCGCGTGCTCGGCTATGAGGCGAACTACGCCGGCACGTCGTTCGCGACGCTCGACAAGCTGAACACACTCCAGTTCGGCACGCCGATGATGCACGTGACCGGCGATCGTCAGGTGGAGCACGGCCTCTCGACGATTGGCTACGACGACGAGGGCGTGGCGGCGCAGACGTGGGACATCATCCGCGATGGGGTGCTCGTCGGCTACCAGCTGGATCGGCAGATGGCGCACAAGCAGGGTTTCGGCCGATCGAACGGCTGCGCGTTTGCCGATCAGGCCGGGCACGTGCCGCTGCAGCGGATGCCGAACGTCTCGCTGAGCCCGAGCACGAAGAACATCACGCTGCAGGATCTGCTCTCGGGCATGGACGAAGGGCTGTACATCGTCGGCGACAAGAGCTGGTCGATCGACATGCAGCGCTACAACTTCCAATTCACCGGGCAGAAGTTCTTTCACGTGCGCGGCGGCAGGATCGTCGGGCAGGTGAAAGACGTCGCGTACCAGTCGCGCACGACCGACTTCTGGAATTCCCTCGAGGCGCTCGGCGGGCCCGCCACGTACGTCCTTGGCGGCGCCTTCAACTGCGGCAAGGGGCAGCCCGGGCAGATTGCGCCCGTGACACATGGGTGCCCCGCGGCGCTGTTCCGGCAGGTGAACATCCTCAACACGGCCGAGGAGGGGAACTGATCACCCTTCAGGAGACGATCGATCGCGTGCTGCGGCTGTCGAAGGCCGACGCCTGCATCGTGATCGCCCGGCGCGTCGCCACGGTCAACGTCCGGTGGGCGCACAACACGGTGACGACCAACGGTGATGGCGATGAGGCGTCGCTGTCGGTGATTTCCATCGCCGGCCGCCGGGTGGCTGGTGTCACGCGCACGCATTTTCCACCCGAGCAACTCGAGGCCATCGTCCGCGAGTCGGAAGCCGCGTGCGCGCGGCGGCCCGACGCACCCGACTACATGCCGCTCCTGCCGGCGTCGGGCGAGCCCGCCGGATGGCACGATCCGCCCGCGGACGCCGACATCCACGTGTTCGATCCGCTGGTGCCGCAACTGTCGACGTTGTACGAGCAGGCGCGCCGGGCCGGCATCCGGACGTTCGGTTACGCTGAACTGCGATCGGAGACCACGCTGGTCGCGACGTCCACGGGATTGAAGAGGCGCCACGGCGAGCGCATTGGCAAGGTGGAGATCACCGCGAAGACCCCCGATTTCGCGCGTTCGTCGTGGATCGGCCAGATGACGCGGGATTTTCTCGATCTCGATCTGCGCGCGATGCTCGCGACGCTGGAGCAGCGGCTCGGCTGGGCGGCGCGGCGCATCGACATACCCGCCGGCGCCCACGAGGTGCTGCTCGAGCCGTCATGCGCGGCCGACCTGGCCATCGCCGCGTACTGGTTCATGACGCGGCGCGACGCCGACGAGGGCCGCAGTCCATTTTCGAAGCCGGGCGGCGGCACGCGCATCGGCGAGCGGTTGTTCGGCGATCTGTCCTTCTACTCAGATCCGGCGGAGTCCGGTGTGGAAGCGGCGCCCTTTCACAATGGCATCGAGTCCAGCGAAGCCGCGTCGGTGTTCGACAACGGTCTGGACTTGTCGCGAACCGGCTGGGTCCGCAACGGAACGCTCGAGCACCTCATTACTCCGCGCTACTGGGGGGCAAAAGCCGGGGCCGCGACGTCGCGGCCGTACGTCAACAACCTGATCGTCGAGGGCAACGGCCCGTCACTGAACCAGATGATCGCCGAAACAGAACGGGCGCTGCTCGTCACCTGTTTCTGGTACATCCGCACGGTGGATCCGCAGACCGCGCTGGTCACCGGCCTGACGCGCGACGGCGTGTATCTGGTCGAGCGCGGACAGGTCGTCGGCGCGGCCAACAACTTCCGCTGGAACATGAGCCCGATTGCCGCGCTCGCGCAGGCGACGCAGGCGGGTCGCACCGGACTGGCCCTGCCACGCGAGCACGACGAGTTTCTGCGCTCGAAAGCCCCCGCACTGCGGATCCAACGGTTCAACATGAGCTCGGTGAGCCAGGCTAATTGACCCTTCGCCTGCATTGGTAGATCGGCGCCGCTGCCATCAGCTGCGCGCTCGCCAACGCGCTCGGCGACGACTACCTGCGGCGTACTCCCGCGGGGATCGACATGATTGTCCAGTCCCTGCAGGAGCAGAAGCGCGTCGATCGAGGGCTGACCGCGAACGTATAAGGGTCTTTCGACGCGGAGGCGCAGAGTCGCAGAGAATCTTTTTCAGAAGAAAGACCTCCGCGCCTTTGCGTCTCTGCGTCGAATCTCAGGTTCCCCGCGAGTACAATCGAACTGGCGCATGCGTTTACGGTTGGAACTCCAAACAGATATCCGTGTGCTTTTCGGGGACGGAACGATCGATCAGCTCGGGGCGTTGGCGAAAGAGCTCGGATTCAGGCGCACGCTCGTCGTGGCGGACCCCGGCCTGGTGAGGGCCGGTCATCACGATCACGCGTGTCGATCGCTCGAGGCGGCCGGTGTCGACCCCCTGCATTTCAGCGAGTTCGGCCCGAATCCCGACGCCGGGATGCTCGAGGCGGGCAGGCGTCACGCGGCGAATCGCGGGATCGACTCGATCATCGGGCTTGGCGGCGGCAGCTCCCTCGATTGTGCGAAAGGGATCAACTTCGTGCTCACGCAGGGCGGCACCATTCATGATTTTCAAGGCTATGGAAAGGCCGCGAAGCCCATGCTGCCGATGATTGGCGTGCCGACGACCGCTGGAACGGGCAGCGAAGCGCAGTCCTACGCGCTGATCTCCGATCCGCGCACGCACCAGAAAATGGCGTGTGGCGATCCGAAAGCGGCGTTTCGCGCGGTCATCCTCGACCCGGAGCTCACCCTGACGCAGCCCTCGGCGGTGACCGCGGCGGCGGGCTACGACGCGATCGCGCACGCGGTGGAAAGCTTCGTGTGTACCAAACGCCATCCGCGGTCGACGGAGATGTCGCTCGAGGCGTGGCGACTTCTCGAGGGCCACTACGAGCGCGTGCTGGCGTCGCCCGGCGATCTCGACGCGCGCGCCGCGATGCAGCTGGGCGCGTTCTACGCGGGAACCGCGATCGAACGCTCGATGCTGGGCGCGACGCATGCGTGCGCGAATCCGCTGACGGCGCGGTACGGCACGACACATGGCGATGCCATCGCGCTGCTCCTTCCACATGTCGTGCGCTGGAACAGCGCGGCCGCCGAGGCGATGTACGCGGATCTCCTGCCGGGGCGCGATTTGGCGGCGCGACTCTTCGATCTTGCGAGAGCCGGCGATCTGCCGGAAACCCTGAGAGACGCCGGTGCATCGGAAGGTGATTTGCCCGAGCTGGCACGCGAGGCATCGGAGCAGTGGACCGGTCGCTTCAACCCGCGACCGTTCGATGCCGACGGTGCCATGGAGATCTACCGATGCGCGCTGTGATGCAGCTTATCGTCATTTCCGCGCTGGTTACTCTTGCGGGCTTCAGCCCGACGCTGCACGCCCAGGACGCCGCCTGGCCGCAGTTTCGCGGCAATCCGCCGCTGACCGGCGTCGCGTCCTCGACGCTCCCCGCGGCGCTGAAAGTCATGTGGACCTTCGACGCGGGCGATGCCATCGAATCCTCCGCCGCCATTGCCGATGGAGCCGTGTATGTCGGCTCGGCCGCGGGCGAGCTCGTCGCGTTGGATCTGCAGACCGGGGCCGTTCGCTGGCGGTACAAGACCGGTGAAATCGGAGAATCCTCTCCAGCGGTCGCCAACGGGGCGGTGTACATCGGCGACCTCACCGGGACGTTTCACGCGGTCGATGCGAAGTCGGGGAAGGCGCTCTGGACGTTCAAGACGACCGGCGAAATCCGATCGTCGCCCGTGGTCGTCGGCGATCGCGTCCTGATCGGTTCGTACGACCGCTTCCTGTACGCGCTGTCGGCCGCCAAGGGAGCCTTGGCGTGGAAAGTCGAATTTCAGGGATACGTCCATGCCACACCCTCGGTGCTCGAGGGCGTCGCGTACATCGCGGGCTGTGACGAGACCTTCCGCGGCATTCGCGTCGCGGACGGCCGGGAGGTCCTGAACGTCCCGATCGGTGCCTACATGGGTGCGTCCGCCGTGCTCGTCGGGCGGACGGCGTATGTCGGCACGTTCGAGAACGAAGTGATCGGCATCGACATGGCCGCGCGCACGGTGATGTGGACGTACCGTCATCCCGAGCGCCTGTTTCCGTACTACTCATCGGCGGCCTTCATCCAGGGTCGCGTCGTGCTCGGTGGCCGCGACAAGATGATTCACGCGCTCGACGCGAAGACGGGCAAGGAGTACTGGACGTTCATGACGAACGCGCGCGTGGAGTCTTCTCCTGTCGTCGTCGGCAGCCGCGTGTTCGTGGGGTCTACCGACGGCCGTCTCTACGAGCTCGACCTTGCCAAAGGTACAAAGCTCTCGGAGTTTGACGCGGGCGCCGCTATTACCGCGTCGCCGGCTGTCGCCGGCGGCCGCCTCGTCATCGGCACGCACGACGGCCGCTTGTATTGTTTCGGCTGACGATCGGGTTTTGCGACGAGCTCAGGTGCGCGCCGAACGCCGGCGCGCCGCGCGTTTCGCCTGTCGCGAAAGGGCCTTCCGCGAGACGGTTCGATGAGACTCCCGTTTCAGCGCGCGCAACGCCGCGCGCGATCGACGCGGTGACGGACGGGAGTGACGGCGGGCCGCCCGGCTCGCGCTTCGAGCGCTTTCCCTGGTGCGCGCTGTCGAGCCGCGGGGCGGCGGCGGCAGCTTCACCCCGGCGCGACGCGCCTTCGAGAGCCCGATCGCGATCGCCTGCTTCGTGGATCGGGCGCCGTGCTTACCGTCGCGCACGTGCTTGATTTCCTCGTGCACGAATTCTCCCGCCTGCGTGGTGGGCGACTTTCCCTCACGTTTTGCCCTGCGCGCCATTTTGAGTGTCTTCTTTTCCGGCATGAACGTCCTCTCCCTTAGTTGTTAGTCATCAGTTATCAGTCGTCAGTTGACCGACAACTAAGAACTGAAAACTGAAAACTGACAACTATCGAGCCGTCGTTGTCATCGTCGCGGTGACGCGCCATATGGTGTTGCCGACGTCGTCGGCGACGAGCAGCCCGCCTCGTTTGTCGATCGCCACGCCAACCGGCCTGCCCATCGCATCGCCGTCCTCGGTGACGAAGCCGGTGAGCACGTCTATCGGCTGGCCGGATGGTTTGCCGTTCGAGAACGGCACAAAGATGACCCTGTACCCGCTGCGAGGTTTCCGGTTCCACGAGCCGTGCTGACCGACGAACATGCCCTGCGAAAGACGTGGTCCAAGGGCCGTCGACTGCGAATACACGAGCCCGAGCGATCCCGTGTGCGGTCCCAGGGCATAGTCCGGTCGAATGGCCTTTTCGACCAGGTCGGGCCGTTGCGGCTTCACGCGCGTGTCGACGTGGGATCCGTAATAGCTGTACGGCCATCCGTAAAAACCGCCATCGCGCACCGATGTCATGTAGTCGGGCACGAGATCGCTGCCCAGCTCATCGCGTTCGTTGACGGCCACCCAGAGCGCCCCCGCTTCGGACTCCCACGTCATGCCGACGGGATTTCGCAGTCCGGTCGCGAACACCCGGTGCATGCCCGTGAGCGGATCCACTTCCCAGATCGCCGCACGGCCGTCTTCCTTGTCGATCCCGTGCTCGGCCACGTTGCTGTTGGACCCGATGCTGACGTACAGACGCGAGCCGTCGGGCGACGACACGACGTTCTTGGTCCAGTGACGGTTGAGCCGGCCGCCCGGCAGTTCGACGACCGTTTCAGGGGCAGAGGAGATCTCCGTGTCGCCCTCTGAATACGTCGCGCGGATGAGCGCATCGCTGTTGGCGACGTAGAGCTGATTGCCGACGAGCGCGATGCCGAACGGCGCGTTCAAACCGGCAAGCATCACCGAGCGCGTTTCGGCGACGCCGTCGCCGTCTTCGTCACGCAAGAGCGTGATGCGGTTGGCGCTCGGCACCGCGCCGCCGGCCTTTTTCTGAAATCGCTTGAAGAACCATCCCTTGAGGCCCTTGCCGTGGTCGGGGCGGGGCGGTGCGTTTGTTTCCGCCACGAGCACATCGCCGTTTGGCAGCACGTAGAGCCACCGCGGGTGGTCGAGGCCCTGCGCAAACGGGTTGACCGTCATGCCGTCGGCGGCCACCGGCCGGGAGCCGTTCGACCAGCCCTTTGCCGTGACCACGTGGACCATCGGGATGAGCGATCGGCTCGGTTCGGGAAGCGTTGGGTTCGGTCCCGTGCCGGCAGCCACCGGCAGTCGCGCCGAAGTGGCGCACCCGATCGTGGTCGTCACGAGCAACCAACAGGCGAGCGTCCGGATATTGCACATCATGTTGGTACTCCACTTACCCAGTGGAGTCAGCAAGACTCTCGCCGATGAATGCTCCCTTCAGAATGGTTCGTCGCCCTTTCGCGGAAATCGCTCGCTGCCGATGAGGGCCTCGTCGCGGCCGGGCGTGTTGGGTGCCGGAAATCGCAGCAGCGTGGAGGTGCCGTCGGCCGCCTGAATCTCGAGCGATTGATCGATGTCGGCCTCGCGCTGCAACCACACATGGGTCGGCCGGTTCACCATGTGCGTCAGATGGTCGCCGTTCAACGAGTCGAACATCAGTGCGACCGCGTTGCCCTCGCCGCCTGCTGGCGAGATTCCGCCGAGCAGAAGCGAGTGCCCCTCGACTTGTGCCCCGATGTCGCTGCCCATGACTTCGACGGCGACAGGATCGAGCTCGTGTTGTTGTGAGAAGGCTGAAAAAAAATCATTCCAGCCGGCGCGTGGGATTTCTCTCGTGTCCGGCAAGGGATCCTCCTTTTGTCGTTGTGAAGGATCTCAGTCGCAACGCTCGTGCCGCCCTGACGGGCTGGAACACCGCTTACATGTCCACACTGCTGACAGCTGAGCGGTATTCCGTCTGCTCCCCGACACCTGGGAGGGCACGGAGCGTGTCTCAACACGGAGACGCAGAGGCGGAGTTTTCTTTTCGAAAAAAGGCCTCCGTGTCTTCGTGCTTCCGTGTTGAGACACGCTCCGTGCCCTCAGTCGGGCAAGGCTTCCTTGGGGGGCTCGGGCAGCCAGAAGCTGGCGATGAACCCGACGAGGTACACCGCGAAGCCGACGGCGGCGGCGACCAGAGCGACCTTGGTGGGTGCGTACGCGCGGTCCGGCGTCACCGCCAGCGTGGCCGTGAGCCAGGCGAACGACGTGCCGATGAGGCGTCCGCCGATGTTGGCGGCGAAGCTTTCACCGGTGCCGCGCAAATGTAGAGGATAGACGCGCGGCAGGTAGTTGCCCCAGAAGCTGAACTGGCCGACGGTGAAGAATCCTGCGAAGAAGATCCCGACATACAACCAGTTCAGGCTCGTGGTTGCCGCGATCGCAAATGTAATGGGCATCACGATGAGGCCGGGGATCTGAAACAACCTGATCAGCTTGCGGCGGCTGACGATGACCACTGCCAGATAGGCGAGCGCCACGCGTCCCACCAGGCCGCCGACTTCCTGCACCTTGGTGACGTTCGCGGCCACTTCCTGCATCGCGAGCCCGGCGCGCGGCGGCGGCATCCCCTGCGTCATCTGCCGGACCTCGGGAAGTCCCGGAACGATCTGTTGCACCTGCTGGATGGCGCCGAACGCGGCGCCGTAGGCGCAGGCGAACATGATGGTCGTCACGATCGTCGTGCGTCGAAGCTGGGGCGAGAAGATCGCGGCGAGGCTCGGCCGGCCCAGCGTGCCGGCCGCTTTCTTCTGCTGCCACGATGGAGATTCCGGCAGGAACGGCCGGATGAGAATCAGCGGAATCGCAGGCAGCACGCCCGACATCAGCGTGTAGCGCCACGGCGCATGGGGATCGGGAATCGAGAAGCCGAACAGATTCAAGGACGGCAGGCTGGCGGCATAGGCGACGCACAGGCCATTCGCCGTGGCGACCAGGATGCCGCCGAGCGACGAAAACGCCTGTGTGTAACCAAGTACCTTTTCGCGCCTCATCGGGTCGGGGAACAGCTCCGCCAGCCATGCCACGGCCGCGACGAACTCCACGCACACGCCGACGAAGACGAAGCAGCGCAAGAGCAGCAGCATCTCGATCGACGAGGAGAAGCCCGACAGAAACGCCGCCACCGCGTAAATCAGGATGCTGTAGGTCAGCACTCGCCGGCGTCCGAGTCGATCGGTCAGGTAGCCGCCGAGCAATCCGAAGATGCCGCCCGCGAACGCCGGGATGTAGAACAGCCGGCCCACCCACATCTGAAACTGTGGCGAACCAGGCGCCGCGCCTGTCAGCTCGAGCAGCGCCGGCCGGACGATGAGCGGCAGCATGAGGATTTCGTAGATGTCGAACGCGAAACCGATCGCGGCAATGGCGCAGATCATCCATTGCACCGGCGTCAGCCGCACCGTGGGGCCGTTGAGTGCTGTCATGTGGGTCGGATCATAACGTAGGGCGGGGGATGGTCTATGAACACGCCACGACGGGGCCTGTCCTGAACGCGTGGCAGGTCCACGATCGCACAAGGGTCGCCATCAGCGGGCCTGCAAGAGCGCCGTCGCCTGTCAGCGGCGCGTCCGGTTCAGCGAATGGTTGGACGACGAGCTGACTACCATCGGCCTCCCTCGAAAGAGCTCTTCCCTGTTTTGGATACCAAACCACGAAGTTCATGCCACGCTCCCAGATACTCCTCGTACAGCTTTGATCCTGAAAGGAACACCGGGCGGAATGCCCAACCGCGAAGGCGAAACTGCTTGAAGAAGTGCTCCACTCGAGACGATACGACCCAGGACGGCAAGCCCCACCACCTCCATGGCTCGCCCGTCCGATTGAAGTCTGGCCTTCCTTCCAAGTCGCTCGGTGCGTAGGCGAGGCAGCCGAGTTGACGGAGCTTGCCGTTTTCACTCTCAAACCGGCTCTCGATTCGATCGATCGACGCGTCACGCATCGATCTTGGCAGGACGCTGGAGGAGTAGATTTGCGCAATCTCAGGCCAGGGAGAGCCGGTCTTTGGATTCACTACCGGCACCAGACTGTAGCCAGACAGTCCGCCGGCTGCAAAGACCTGCTGTACGCCTCTGCCGAGAACGTACTCGTCTGTCCACTCGCCAACGCCGGCAACGAAGTTCGGCTTGATCTTCACGCGCGAAAGCGAGATGCCTTGGAAGAGTCGAATCGGCTCCTCGGCTCCGAAGTCCTGGAGGGGTGTGGCTGTGCAGGCTGCATGGTTCCGTTCGTAGTCACGGTCTGATTCCCGCGCCGTGCTCCGACACATCAGTTCTCTGAACGGAAGCGACTGGAACTCCAGCTTGCTCAGAACTGCGCCAGCGGACACTCCGAGGCCGTCTGCTCCATCGGTTGCTTCAAGTATGCGTTCGAGGGCAGGAGAGCCAACTGGCACACCGTATCGGGCACTGGTGAACTGGAACTCTTCCGGATGGATCGCCCGGAGGAGCCGATCCCGACTGCTGTCTGATTTTGGGTAGAGCCACGCAATAATTCGCATGTTCGGTTCCGGCTCTCAACGAAACCTGGTGCACAGCGGATTTCCGATGCGATGATCTCCTGTGAAGCTACTGAGCGAAGTAGCGTCGCAGCGTCGGCTCGGCCGGCTTCGCAAAGCTCTTCGTCGCGAGCGATGCCACGATCATCAATACCGCAGAGATGATCGTCATCGGCACGACGGGAAGCAGTCCGAACACGAACGTGCCCGTGGCGCCGCGTGTGATGATGTTTCGATCGCCGAGAGCCCAGACCGTGATGTCCGATCCCGGCGGCGGCGGGGGAATCACATTCTGAACGATCGCGACGGCCACGACCGATGCCGCCGTCCAGAGCGTGCTGGCCAGCGCTCCCCAGCGCGTGCTGTTCTTCCAGAAGAGCGCCGCCACGAGCAGCGGAGCGAGCGCGGAGTAGCCGGCAAACGCATACTGCGTGGCGACGTCGAAGATCGACTGAGGCATACCTAACGCGATGAAATAGGCCACCGCCGTCACGATGACGACAAAAGCCCGGCCGGTCCACACCTGCATGTCGTGGCCGAATCGTTTCGTGCCCTGATAGAACGCAAAGATGTCCTCCGTGAACATCGTCGACAGCGCGAGAATCTGCGAGTCGCTCGCCATCACCGCCGCCATCACGGCCGCCCCAAGCAGGGCCGCCAGCCAGAGCGGCGCGTAGCCGTCAACGAGCCTCAGAATGACATCGTCACCTGCCGCCTGCGCGCGCAGCCGTGCGCGATCGGTGGGGGTGAGCACCGCGTTCGGCGACGCCAGTTCGGCGCGGGCCTCGAGCTTCGTCTGGATGGCAGGGACCGCCGTGGCCTGGTTGGCCACCACGCCGAGGAAAACCGATGGCAGCCAGATGAGCAGCATGCAGATCGGGTACAGGACGATCGTCTTTCTGAAATACCTGACATTCTGCGCGGTCATGCAGAAAATGCAGATGTGCGGAAACGCGATGGATGAGAGCGGAATGAAGGTGTAGCTGAAGAAGTACCACGGCGAAATGCGCTCTCGGGTCAAGAGCGGTGACGTCGCCGGCGATGCCAGGAGTGCCTCCATCGCCTCGGTGAATCCGCCCATGCCTCCGCCGATGACAAACACGGCAATCGTCCCGAAGAGCAGGAAGAGCGTCGTCTGAAGGGCATTCACCCACGCCGTGCCGCGCATGCCGCCAAGAAACACGTACGCCATCACGACCGACGACACAATGGCGCCACCGAGCCAGAAGGGCACGTACCCGTTCGTAATCGCCTGCAGTACCGTGCCGCCGCCCATGACGGCGATGATGATGTAGGGGACCAGCAGAACGGCTTGCACGGCGAAGATGACCGTGCCGATGTGCCGGCACTCCCACCGATCGCGGAACATCTGCACGGGGGTCATGAAGCCGTGGCGCTTGCCGAGCGCCCACAGGCGCGTGCCGATGAAAAACAGACACACTGGAATGACGAGCGCCGACGATGACGCCATCAGCCCGAAGGTCACGATGCCGTTGGCAAAGGCGTGTCCCGACGCGCCAAGGATGGAGAACGCCGTCATGTTCGTCCCGAACAGCGACAGGAGAAACACGGCAGGACCAAGCGAGCGGCCCGCCAGAAAGTACCTCTTCGGCGCTCGACTGCCTCGTCGTGCGGAACGCGAAGATACCGATATAAAGCACCACGCCGAGATAGGCAAAGACGACCAGCGCGGGAATCATTCCGAATCGTCGAGATGCGCGGGCCAGGCCGAGCTGACGAGCAGCCAGAGGACGCCGGCCGACGCGACCGTGAACGCGGCGTGGTAGAAGAGACCGATCGGCAGAAATCCGAAGACGAGGGGGCGTGCCTCGCGCCAGAACCAGAAATCCTGGTGGAGCACGTAGAGCAGGGCCACCGCGCCAACAGCAATGCGTCGACTCATGAGATCGAATTGCTTGAGAATATACTACCCACCTATGTCCGAACTGGAGAATGCGAGGACGGCGCTCGACGCGCACGTCCGCGACATCGTCAACTGGCATTTCGATCCGGCGACGGGATCGCCGTTCTGGCTCGACTACGCGAAGAAGCTGGGATGGGATCCTCGACAGGAAATCCGTGCGTTCGGCGACCTCTCGCGCTTTCCCGCGTTCGAGGACGAATGGCTGCGCGGCGGTCCGGTACAACGCTGGGTGCCCAGGGGGTTCAAGGGCAAGCCCATCTTCGTGTTCGAAACCGGCGGGACAACCGGCATTCCCAAGACGCGCGTGGCCTTCGACGATTTCCGCACAGACTACGAGCTCTTCAGCGCGACGCTGCCCGACGAATATTTTCCGAAGGGCGCCAACTGGTTGATGCTCGGTCCGTCTGGCCCCCGACGGTTGCGTCTCGCCGTCGAGCACCTCGCGCAGTACCGCGGGGGGATTTCGTTCTGCGTCGATCTCGATCCTCGATGGGTGATCAAGCTCATCAAGAAGGGCTGGATGGAGCACCTCGAGGCCTACAAGGGACACGTCATCGATCAGGCCGTGTCGATTCTGCAGGCCGGCCACGACATCCGCTGCATGTTCACGACGCCGAAGCTGCTCGAGTCGCTGGCGCTGCGCCTCGAGTCGATGGGCACCTCGATTCGCAAAGCGGGCATCACCGGAATTTTCTCGGGCGGCACCGAGTTCACGCCGCAGTGGAACCGGTTCGCGCACGAGGAGCTGCTGGATGGCGCCTACATGACGCCCACCTACGGCAACACGCTGATGGGGCTCGCGGCGAGCGCGCCCAGCGGTCCGGAGAACAACTATAAGATCACGTATCACGCGCCGCAGCCGCGCGCGGTCATCGAAGTGGTCGATTTCGACGATGCGTCGAAGCTCGTCGACTACGGCCAGACCGGCCGGGTGAAGCTGACGACGTTGACGAAGGAGTTTTTCGTGCCGGGATTTCTCGAGCGCGACGAAGGCGAGCGCGAGCGGCCGCACGAGAAGTATCCGTGGGATGGTGTCAGCGGCGTGCGCCCGTACCGCGCTTTTGCCGCGACGACGACGGTTGGCGTTTACTAGCGGTTCGAGGTTCGTGGGTTCGAGGTTCGCAGGTCACACCTGCTCGAACACCCGAACCGAACGAACCTGCGAACCGAACCAAACGAACCGACGAACCAAACGAACCAAACGAACCGACGAACTCAACGAACCGACGAACTGTTATGGTTTCAATTCCGATTCTCCGCTGGGGCCAGCCGTATTCGAGCATGGACGTCGATGAGGTGAAGCACTTTCTCACCGGCGAGCCGATTGCCAGGGTGGGACGCGCCAATGCCGGCATGATTCAGCGCGACATGCGCAAGGCGCAGGCCGCCCGCGACGCGTTGCGCAGGATTCCGATCGCCGATCTGATCGCCATGATGAAGACCGCCGGCGATCTCTACTCGAACGCCGAGCTGCCGCTTGGCGATGGGTCGCAGACACCGGACGATTTCGCCAGGCAGCAGTCCGCCAGCACGGGCCTGCCCGAAGCCCTCTGTCGCGCGAACATGAAGAAGAATCAGTTCGTGCTCAGCGAGATGGGCAACATCCTCAAGTCGCTGACGCGGGGGCTCGATCTGGACGTCCTCACGACGGGATACGGCGAAGAGAACGGCGTACCGATCAGCTATCAAGCCCAGAGCCCGGTGCTCGGGCTCGTGCTTCCGTCCAACTCACCGGGCGTGCACACGCTGTGGCTCCCGATCATCCCGATGCAGATCGGGCTCGTGCTGAAGCCGGGCCCGCAGGAGCCATGGACGCCCTATCGCGTGGCCGAAGCGTTTTTTCAGGCCGGCGTGCCGCGCGAGGCGATTTCGATCTATCCCGGAGAGGCAGAAGTTGGCGCCGCCGTGGTGTCGGCGTGCGGCCGCAGCCTCATCTTCGGCGGCACGGCCACGGTCGATCGCTACAAAGGCAATCCGCGCGTGCAGGTGCACGGGCCGGGATTCTCGAAGATCGTCTTCGGGGACGATTGTGTCGACGACTGGGAACGCTATGTCGACATGATGGTGGACAGCGTGTTCCTCAACAGCGGGCGCGGTTGCATCAACTGCTCGGGCATCTGGGTCAGCCGCCACGGCCGCGAGATTGCCGAGGCGCTGGCGAAACGGCTGGCGGCCGTGCAGGCTCTGCCGCCCGACGATCCCGCGGCTAGCCTCGCGGCGTTCACGGTGCCCGGCATGGCTGACGCCATCTCGCAGTCGATCGATGTCGATCTCAAGCAGCCCGGTGTGACCGACTACACGGCGAAGTATCGCGACACGCCGCGGGTCGCGAAGAACGGCAACGCTGAATATCTGCTGCCGACGGTCGTGCACTGCGAATCGCCCGAAGCCGCGATCGCATCGAAAGAGTACATGTTCCCGTTCGTCACGGTCGTCGAATGCCCCGAGTCAAAACTGCTCGACGCCATGGGCCCGACGCTCGTGTGTTCGGCCATCACCGGGAAGCCCGAGTTGCGGCGGGCGTTGCTGGACGCGACGCACATCGATCGGCTGAATCTCGGACCGGTTCCCACCATCAGGCTCAACTGGCTGCAGCCGCACGAGGGCAACATCGTCGACTTTCTCTACAGGCCCCGCGCGCTGCAGACGGCGGGATGAAAATCCTGTTCATCACGGCGGGCGCGGCCGGGATGTATTGCGGCAGCTGCCTCCGCGACAACGCGCTCGCCGCCGAGCTGAAGTCGCGCGGCCACGATGTCGTGCTCGTGCCGCTGTATACACCCACGCTGACCGACGAGCCGAACGTCAGCGAAGAGCGCGTGTTCTTCGGGGGCATCAGCGTGTACCTCCAGCAGCACGCGGACTTCTTCCGGCGGGCGCCCCGCGTGCTCGACAAGCTGCTCGACGCACCGTGGCTCATCAAAGCGGCGGCGTCTGGATCCATTTCCACCGAGCCGAAGTCGCTTGGCGAGATGACGATCTCGATGCTCAAGGGCGAAGACGGGTTTCAGCGCAAGGAATTCGAGAAGCTCGTCGAGTGGGCCGGCACCGAATCGCCGCCCGACGTCGTGCAGTTGCCGAACGCCCTTCTCGCAAGCCTGGCGCCGCCGTTACGGAAGGTGTTGAAGCGGCCCATTCACTGCACGCTTCAGGGCGAAGATCTGTTTCTCGAGGGGCTGGAGCCGGGCCATCGTGCCGAGTCGCTCGAGCTCATCCGCCAGAACGCGGCTCACGTCGATCGGTTCACCGCCGTCAGCGAGTACTACGCCGGATTCATGTCGGGCTATCTGACGATCCCCCGCGAGAAGATCGACGTCGTGCCGCTCGGGATCAACCTGACCGGCTTCGAGCGCCGGCGCGAGGCGCCAGCCGATCGTCCGTTCACGGTTGGCTATCTGGCGAGGATCGCGCCCGAAAAAGGGCTGCACGGGCTGTGCGAGGCCTACGGGCTTTTCAGGCAGATGCCCGGTGTCGATCGCGCTCGCCTCGAGGTTGCGGGATATCTCGCCCCCGATCAGCGCGCGTATCTCGATGACGCCAGGCGCATTCTCGAGCGCGCCGGACTCGGTGAGGAATTTCAGTACCGGGGTGTGCTGAGCCGCGAGGCGAAGATCGACTTCCTCAGAAACCTTGACGTGTTCTCCGTCCCCACGGTGTATGTCGAGTCCAAGGGACTATTCCTCATCGAGGCGATGGCGTGTGCGGTGGCCGTCGTGCAGCCACGGAAGGGCGCGTTTCCTGAGATGATCGCGAAGACATCGGGCGGGCTTCTCGTCGAGCCCGACGATCCACGAAGGCTTGCCGAAGGTCTCTACCGGCTGTGGAAGGATCCAGCCGAGCGAGCCCGGCTTGGACAGAACGGGTTCGAGGGTGTGCGGCGTCATTATTCTGTGGCGCGTTCGGCCGATCGGATGCTCGAGGTTTACGGGTGCTGACGGTACAGGGGTTGAGCAAGTCATATCCATCGCCCGCCGGCGACGTCCAGGTGCTGTCCGCCGTGTCGCTGTCTCTCGCGCCTGGAGATGCGGCCGCCATCATGGGGCCGTCCGGCAGCGGCAAGAGCTCGCTGCTCTACATCCTCGGTGCGCTCGAGCCTCCGACCACCGGAACGGTCACGCTGGACGGCCGGAATCCCTACACGCTGTCTCCGAAGGATCTCGCCGCCTTTCGCAACAAGGAAATCGGGTTCGTGTTCCAGGACCATTGCCTGCTGCCGCAGTGCAGCGTGCTCGAGAACGTGCTGGTGCCCGCGCTGGTGGGCGCCGCCGATGCGGGCAGCGACGCGCACGCGCGCACGCTGGTGGAGCAGGTGGGCCTCGGCCATCGCGTGACGCACCTTCCGGGACAGTTGTCGGGTGGCGAGAAGCAGCGGGTAGCGCTCGCGCGCGCGCTCGTGCGCCGCCCCCGGCTCCTGCTCTGTGACGAGCCCACCGGCAATCTCGATCGCGCATCGGCCGAGTCGGTTGCCTCGCTGCTGTTCGATCTCCAGCGCACGCAGCAGGCCATGCTCATCGTCGTGACGCACAGCGCCGAGCTGGCGGCACGATTTCCCATCCGCTTCGATCTCGTCGATCGAACGCTCCAGCGAGTGGCGTAGTTCATGAAGGCGGGCACACTTCGTTCGCGGAGCCTGCGTTACTACTGGCGGACCAACCTTGCCGTCGTGGGCGGTGTGGCCGTCGCCGTCGCGGTGCTCGTGGGCGCGCTGATGGTCGGCGTCTCGGTGCGCACGAGCCTGCGCGATCTCGTGCTGCAGCGGCTTGGGCGGACCGATCGTGTCGTGCTGGCTCAAGGGTTTTTCAGCGAACAGCTCGCCGGCGCCTTCAAACAATCTGTCCCGCTGGTTGTGGCCGAAGGGTTCGTGTCGGCGCAGGAAAGCGGGCGCCGGGCCTCGCGCGTGCAGGTATATGCCGTCGACGATCGGTTCTGGCGGTTCCACGGCCTGGACGACGTCAAAGCGCCAGAGCGGAACGATGCGCTCATGAGCGAAGCGCTTGCGGCCGAGCTCGATGCGGGAGCCGGCCAGTCGATCGTCCTTCGTGTCGAACATTCCTCGGCCATCCCGACCGAATCGCTGCACGGGAGGAAGGAAGATGTCGGCCGCTCCGTGCGGTTGACGGTGCGCGATGTGCTGCGACGCGAGAAGCTCGGCGAGTTTTCCCTGAGCCCGAGGCAGGGGGCGATTCGCGCCGTCTTCGTACCGCTTTCCCGTATGCAGGCCCTCGTCGGCCAACCAGGTCGCGCGAACGCGATCCTTGTCGCCGGCGAAAGCGCGGCAGAGGTGGAGCGTGCGCTCGTGTCGGCCGCGCGCGTGGACGACTTTGGCCTCAGAGTACGCGCGCTCGCGGAGATCGGGGCGATTGCCCTGGACAGCCGGAGCACGATGTTGAGCGAAGCTGTCGCGACCGCGGCGATGCGAGCCGGGGAACGCGCGAAGCTCGTGGTTGTTCCGACTTTGACCTATCTCGCGAATTCCATTCGCTCGGGTGATCGCGAGATTCCGTACTCCACGATGACGGCGATCGACACGCGGGCCATGGGCTGGTCGAGTCCAGACGACGAACGCCAGCAGCCCGGCCCCATCTATCTCAACGAATGGGCCGCGCGGGAACTGCAGGCCCGGCCGGGCGATCCGATCTCGATCGAGTACTACGTCTGGGAAACCGAAGGGCGGCTCGTCACGCGCACCGCCGACTTCCGGGTTGCGCGGACCTTGCCGATTGCAGGCGCCGCCGCCGACCGCGATCTGGTTCCCGAGTATCCAGGCATTACCGATTCGGCACGCGTGGCGGATTGGGATCCGCCGTTTCCCGTCGATTTGAAGCGGGTCCGTCCCGTCGACGAGGACTATTGGAATCGGTACCGCGCCACGCCGAAAGCGTTCATTCCGATCGAGCGCGGGCAACAGCTTTGGCGCTCCCGCCACGGCGCGCTGACCGCCCTGCGTCTGATGCCTCCCGCCACCGTGCCGCTGGCGGAGGCGCGGGACGCGTACGAACAGGCATTACGCCAGGAGCTCGATCCGCTCGCGATGGGGTTCTCGGTGTACGACGTTCGCGGCGAGGGGCTGGCCGCATCGATCGGTGCGACGGATTTTGGCGAGTACTTCACCTACTTCAGCACGTTCCTCGTCGTCTCGGCGCTCTTGCTCGCGGGGCTGTTCTTCAAGCTGGGCGTGGAGCAGCGGCTTCAGGAAGTGGGGGTGCTTCAGGCGATCGGCCTCGATCCGGCCGCGATCAGGAAGCTGTTCGTCGGCGAAGGCCTGGTGCTGTCGCTGGCTGGCGGTGCCCTGGGCATTCTGGGCGCTCTCGCATACAGCTCGCTCATCATGCTTGGCCTGCGCACCTGGTGGATCGGTGCGGTCGGCACGACGGCGCTGCGGCTGCACGTCGATCCGGTGTCGCTCGTCGCGGGGGCCGTTGCGGTCGTGTTCATCGCCGTGGCATCCATCTGGTGGTCGCTCCAGGGGCTCGCGATGATGTCGACCCGCGCGCTGCTGGTTGAAGGAAGGGGTCGGGAGGGGTTTTCGCCGCGGTCGCGCGAAAACCCCTCCCGACCCCTTTTCGCCGCGAGCGCCGCGGGGGCCGTGGCGATCGCGCTTCTTGCCGCGAGCGCGGCTGGATGGGTGCCGCGAGCCGCCGGCTTCTTTGGCGCGGGTGCGCTCTTGCTCGTGTCCATGCTGTGTCTGGCTGCCGTCTGGCTGCGCGGTGCACACTGGGGACGGCTTCGCGGCCACGGATGGTGGGCCGTGTGGCGGCTCGGCTGGCGAAACTCGGCATACCGACCGGGTCGCAGCGTGCTCTGCATCGCCCTCATTGCCTTTGCGACGTTCGTCATCGTTGCGGTCGAAGCGTTCAAGCGCGACGATTCGACGCTCGTCTCCGACCGGCACTCGGGAGGGGGCGGTTATCCGCTGCTGATGGAGACGCTGCTGCCCATCGTTCACGATCTCAACGATCCCGCGGGACGCGATGCCCTGAACCTTCCCGCGGGCGGTGAACTGCAGAATGTCCGCTTCGATCGATTCCGCGTGCGGCCTGGCGACGACACGAGCTGCCTGAATCTGTATCAGCCGAAGAATCCGCGCATTCTGGGGGCGTCGTCTGATTTCATGAACGCCGGCCGGTTCGCGTTTCACGGTTCGCTCGCCGAATCTCCCGAGGAGCGCGCCAATCCCTGGCTGCTGCTCGATCGCGAGCTCGAGGGTGGCGTCATTCCCGTCATCACCGACGCCAACTCGATGACCTACGTGCTGCACATGAAGCTGGGCGATGAGATCGTGCTGCCCGGCTCGTCGGAGCGCCCGATTCGGCTGCGTCTCGTTGCCGCGCTGTCAGACAGCATCTTCCAGGGCGAGCTGCTGATGTCGGAGCGGCGGTTCGTGCGCGCGTTTCCCGAGTGGGAGGGCTACCGCTTCTTCCTTGCCGATGTGCCGCCCGATCGCGCCGGGGCGCTCACGACCCTCCTGGAGTCAAGATTGTCGGATTTCGGGGTCGACGTGGCATCCACGATGGAACGTCTCGCGGGCTTCCACCGCGTTGAATATACTTATCTCTCGACATTTCAAACGCTTGGCGGATTGGGACTGGTGCTGGGCACGCTCGGGCTGGGCGCCATCCTTCTTCGAAACGTGCTCGAGCGACGGCGGGAACTGGCGCTCCTTCGGGCGCTCGGCTACACGCCGTCCAGCTTCTTTGTGATGGTCGTCGCCGAAAACGTGTTCCTGCTGGCGGGGGGATTACTGGTGGGCGCAACGTCGGCGCTGGTCGCGATCGCGCCCGTATTTCTCGATCGCGGCGGGAGGTTACCGGCCCTCACGCTGGCACTTTTGCTCGCCGGCGTTCTCGGCACCGGACTGCTGGCATCGATCGGTGCGACGGCCGCCGCGCTGCGAGCGCCGTTGTTGTCTGCGTTGCGCACGGAGTAGTGTCCATTTCGAGCATCGAGTCGCGTTCGCCTTCAGGCGGACTTGTGAGGAGACCATGAACAGATCACGTCGCTTGATGGTTGGAGCTGTCCTCGTGGCCGGTTGCACGGCCGCAATCGGCGCACAAAATGCCGCTCTCGACTGGCCGCAATGGCGCGGGCCGCGACGCGACGGCACGCTGACGTCCTTCACCGAACCGAAGGCGTGGCCCGAGACGCTCAACCAGCGCTGGAAGATCACGGTTGGCGAGGGGTACGCCACGCCGATCATCGTCGGCAACCGCGTGTATCAGTTTTCGCGGCAGCAGGAGAACGAAATCCTGCGCGCGATCGACGCGGCCAGCGGCAAGGTGGTCTGGGAGCGCAGCTACGCGGCGCCGTTCGAGATGAACGGGGGGGCGAAGCGTCACGGGCCTGGTCCCAAATCGACGCCGACGTTCGCAGACGGTCGGCTGTTCACGCTCGGCATGAGCAGCATCGTGACGGCATGGGATGCGGCGAGCGGCAAGGAACTGTGGCAGAAGCCTGCCGGTCCGGTGCAGCCGATGTTCCACACGGCGATGTCGCCGCTCGTCGACGGAAACCGGATGTATCTGCACGTCGGTGGTCACAACGACGGCGCGCTGACGGCGTTCGAACCGGCGACCGGCAAGGTCATCTGGGAGTGGAAAGGCGACGGGCCCGCCTATGGGTCGCCGATCATCGCGGAGATCGGCGGGATGCGTCAGTTGATGGTCTTCTCGCAGAAGAACTTCATCAGCATCAACCCGGCGAACGGCGAGCTGCTGTGGAGCGTACCGTTCGAAGCGCGCTCGACGACCAACTCGATTACGCCGCTCGTGTACGGCGGCAATACGGTGATCGTGTCGGGACAGGGGAAGCCGCTGACGTCGTACATCGTCGCGAACAAAGGCGGCAAGTGGGCGGCCGACCTCGCCTGGGAGAACCCGCAGCTGTCGATGTCGTTCAGCAATGCCGTCATCATCGGCGACTCGATCTTTTCGATGTCGCCGCTCAACAGCGGCCAGTACTTCTGGGCCGACGCCAGGACCGGCAAGACGCTGTGGGCCTCGGAACCGCGTCAGGGGGGCAACGCCGCGATTACACGCTCTGGCGATTTGCTGTTCGTGCTGAAGGATGACGGGACGCTGATGGTGGGCAAGGCGACGCCAGGTGCAGCGTTTGTGCCCGCCAAGACGTATACAGTGGCAACGAGCGCGACGTGGGCACCCCCCGTCATTTCCGGCAATCGGATTTTCGTGAAGGACATCGAGACGCTCGCGTTGTGGACCTTGAACTAGGGCACTAGGGGTCTGACCCCTTACGGGCGATACTTCAACCATGGGTGAGACGGGCCGAACGGCGGTCGACGAAACAGAGGTCGGCAGCTATTTCGTCGCGAACTATCCGCCGTTTTCGGTCTGGACGGCCGACGCCGTCGAGCGCGACGCGCTGCCCGCGCTGACGTCTCCCCGGGCGCCGGTGCCGCTCGGCCTGTACCTGCACGTACCGTTCTGCCGGAAGCGTTGCCACTTCTGCTATTTCCGCGTCTACACCGACAAGAACGCGCAGGAGGTCGAAGAGTACCTCGACGTGATGGCGCGCGAGTGGGAGATCTACAACACCTATCCCGCCATCAACGGCCGGCCGCTCAATTTCGTGTACTTCGGCGGCGGCACGCCGTCGTTTCTCTCGGTCCGCCAGCTCACCGGACTGGTGCGGCGGCTGACGGCGGTCGCGCCGTGGACAAACGCCGAAGAAGTGACCTTCGAGTGCGAGCCCGGCACGTTGACCGAACCGAAGCTCGCGGCCATTCGCGACCTCGGCGTGACGAGGCTGAGCCTTGGCATCGAGAACTTCGACGATCGCATCCTCGAGATCAACGGACGCGCGCACCGGTCGGCGGAGATTTTCCGCGCCTACGAATTCGCGCAGTCGTTGAAATTTCCACAGATCAATATCGATCTCATCGCCGGCATGCTCGGCGAGACCGACGACAACTGGCGTCTCACGGTCGAGAAGACCATCGAGCTCGCGCCCGACAGCGTGACGATCTATCAGATGGAGTTGCCGTTCAACACGGCGATCAGCAGCGACGTGCTGAAGGGCACCGGCCGCTTCAGCGAGCACGTGGCGTCCTGGTCGACCAAGCGCCGCTGGGTGGACGAGGCGTTCGGCGCGCTGCAGAAGGCCGGCTACACCGTTGGCAGCGCCTACACGGCCGTCAGAGATCCCGCGCGGACGAAGTTCATCTATCGCGATCGTTTGTGGCAGGGCGCCGATCTTGCCGGTCTCGGCGTGGCGTCGTTCGGCCACATCAACGGCGTGCACATGCAGAATCTCGATGCGTGGGAACCCTACAGCGCGAAGATCCGCGAGGGGCTGCTGCCGTTGAGCCGGGCGTACAGGCCCGATCCGGAGGAGCGGCTCATCCGCGAGCTCGTGCTGCAACTGAAGCTCGGGCGCGTTCGTCCCGCGTATTTTTCCGACAAGTACGGCGTGGACATCCTTCGGCGCTTCGAAGAGCCGCTCAACTCGCTCGATCAGGGTGGGTACCTCGCCGAGGCCAGCCGCGACATCGTGTCGCTCACGCGCGCAGGGCTGCTGCGCGTCGACTCACTTCTGCCGCGGTTCTTCCAGCCCAAGCATGCAGGCATCCGTTACACGTAAGCGTGCGAAGGCCATGACGTCGAACGGGATGCTGTTTCCGCTCGACTTCGTGTATGCACGGTCGGGCGTCGAGCTGCCGCAGGTGAAGCCGATCGCGCCGGCTGACATTCCGCTGCCATACCGATCGCTGCTGGTCCATCAGATCGACATGACGCTGACGCTCGAGCGGCATTTCGGCGGCCGCGTGATGCTCCGTCCCTTGTCGACGTTTCTCAAGGGTGCGTGGTACTTCCGGCGTGTCCTGCTGGCGCAGGAGTACACGGGCCGTCCGGTCGAGATGGGCGCCATCCGCATCAAGGTCTCGGCCTTTCCCGAGCGCATACGCCGTCAGATCCTCAGGAATGACGTGCCGCTGGGCCGGCTCCTTCGTGACGGCGGCGTTTCGTACGAAAGCCGCCCGATAATGTTCCTGGCGGTCACCCCCAATCCGGAGATGATGGGCGTGTTCTGGATGCGCGAGCCAAAAACGCTTTACGGCCGGCGAACAGAGATGATCCGGAACGGCACGAAGATCGGCGACATCGTCGAAGTGCTTCCGCTTGTGTGACGAGAGACGCCAATGCCTTCCGAATATCGGCTGAAACGGCGTGTGCAGTTCTACGAGACCGACATGGCGGGCATCGTGCACTTCAGCTGGTTCTTTCGCTATCTCGAAGAGGCGGAGCACGCGATGTGGCGCGAGGCCGGCCTCAGCATCGCCGGCGGCGGAGGCATCGCGTGGCCCCGCGTGGATGCCTCGTTCGAATTCCACCGTCCGCTGAGATTCGAAGATGAATTCGAGGTGCACCTCCGGATCGTCACCCGGGACGCGCGCACCATCGGCTATGAAGGCGTCATCACGAAAGACGGCGAGCGTGTGGCGACGGGCCGAATGACGATCAAGTGCGTCAGCAGGAAGCCGGGCGAGCCGATGCGCTCGATCGACATGCCGCCGGAGATCGATTCGCTCTTCCAGGTTGCACGCTGATGCCGGCGCCGCAGCTGATCGTTCAGTTTCTCCTTCAACTGACGGTCATTCTGATCGCGTGCCGGGCCGTCGGCTGGCTGATGATGCGTCTGGGGCAGCCGAAGGTCATCGGCGAGATGATTGCCGGCATTCTGCTCGGGCCGTCGTTACTCGGGCTGGTGGCGCCCGGACTGCAGGCCGCCCTCTTCCCGCCTGCGTCGTTGGGACTTCTGTCGACGGTGAGCAAGATCGGTCTGGTCCTGTACATGTTCGTGGTGGGCACGCACGTTCAGACGAACGTCATCCGGCAGGCATTTCGCAGCGCCATCGTGATCTCGGTCGTTGGCATCGTGGTGCCCTTCGTGCTCGGCGCGGCGCTCGCGATCTATTTCCATCGTGACGGCCGCTTCTTTGCGGCAGACGTCCCGCGCACGCTGAGCCTGATTTATCTCGGCGCGGCGATGGCGGTGACGGCATTTCCCGTGTTGGCGCGGATCATTCAGGAGCGCGGCATTGGAGGCACGTCGCTCGGCACGCTCGCGCTGGTGGCGGGTGCGGCTGGCGATGCCATCGCATGGTGCCTGCTGGCGGTCGTGCTCGTCAGCCTCAATCCGGAATTCGACGTCGCGGGGTTCCTCGGATCGCACGCCATCTTCGTCGCATTCGTCGCGGGCGTGCTGTTTTCGAAAGCGTCGCTCACACGCCAGATCAGCCAACGCGTCGAGTGGATCGCGTCGACGGTGCTGGTGCCGCTCTTTTTCGCGTACTCGGGCTTGTCCACGCATCTCGGCCTGCTCTTGTCGACGGAACTGCTGGTGGTGTCGATCGGCGTCATCCTCATCGCATCGGTGGGGAAGGGCGCCGCCTGCTGGGCTGCCGCCCGCATGACCGGCCGGCCGAACGGCGAGGCGATGGCGATTGGCGCGCTCATGAACGCGCGAGGGCTGATGGAGCTCATCATGCTGAACATCGGGCTAGAGCGGGGAGTCATCACGCCGACGCTGTTCACCGTGATGGTGGTCATGACGCTCGTGACGACGCTGGCGGCAGGACCGGTGTTCGAATGGGCGTGGCGCGGATCCAGACAGGTGGGCGATCTTGACGGCATCCGGGCGCATTGATCGCGCGGCGCTCGTCGAGATGCAGTCGAGCCGGCTGTCGCGGCTCGTCGACGAGATCTACGGCCACAACCCCTTCTACACGCGCAAGCTCGACGCGGCCGGGTTGCATCCGCGCTCGCTGGTCTTTCCGCGCGATCTGACGCGGCTGCCGCTGACGACCAAGCAGGAGCTGATTGTCGATCAGCAGTCGGCCCCGCCGTGGGGCACCAACCTCACCTGTCCCGTCGAGCGCTACACCCGTTACAACCAGACGTCGTCGACGACCGGGACCCCGCTGCGCTGGCTCGACACCAACGAAAGCTGGCAGTGGATGCTCGAGTGCTGGAAGGCCGTGTACGACGCCGCGAAGGTCGAGGCCGGCGACCGGATTTTCTTTCCGTTCTCCTTCGGGCCGTTTCTCGGATTCTGGACGGCGTTCGAGGCCGGCTGCCAGATTGGCGCGCAGTGCATTCCGGCCGGCGGCATGACGACGCATGCGCGCATCACGATGATTCGGGCGCTGAAGCCGACGGTGCTGTGCTGTACGCCCACCTATGCGTTGCGGCTGCTCGAAGCATCGCGCGAGATGGAACAGGGTCTCGATCCTGCCGGCAGCTCGGTGCGGGTGTTGATTGTGGCCGGCGAGGCGGGTGGCAGCATTCCATCGACGCGCGCGCGAATCGAACGTGGATGGGGGGCGCGCGTGATTGATCATCATGGCCTCACCGAAGTCGGCCCGGTGAGCTTCGAGTGTTGGGAGTCGCCGGGGTCGCTCCATCTGAACGAGGCCGAGTTCATCTGCGAAGTGCTCGATCCGGCATCCGATCGTCCGGTGGACGATGGCCAGAGCGGCGAACTTGTCATCACGAACCTCGGCCGGGCGCCGAGCCCGCTCGTTCGCTACCGCACGGGAGATGTCGCCGTACGGCGTGTCGATTCGTGTGCGTGCGGGAGGACGTTCGCGCGTCTCGATGGTGGCGTGCTGTCGCGCGTCGACGACATGGTCAACGTGCGGGGTGTCAACGTGTATCCGGCCGCGGTCGAAGCGGTCGTTCGCCGGTTCGACGAAGTGGCCGAGTATCGCGCGACGATTGCCAACGCCGGATCGCTGCGTGAGATGGCGGTGGAGATCGAGCTCCTGGCTGGTGCAGACGGCGCGTCGAGCATCTCCACGCGGCTGGCCGATGCGCTTCGCGACGCGCTGGGCCTGAGAGTGCCGCTGAAGGTCGTGGATGCCGGCACGCTGCCGCGTTTCGAGTTGAAGGCCAGACGGTTTGTGATCGTGGACACTGACACTGACACTGACTAGGGATTAGGGATTAGGGATTGGGGATTAGGATCGCGCCGGAGGAACTTGCTGCGAGCGTGGCTGCCGGCACGCCGCCGTGCACGATCGACGTACGATCGAAAGCCGAGTTCGACGAAGGGCACGTGCCGGGCGCGCTTCACATTCCGTTCTGGCAGATGGCGGCGCGGTGGCGCGAGGTTCCGGTTGCGCCCGATGTGGACGTGGTGGTTTACTGCGGACATGGGCCTCGGGCGTACATGGCGGGCTCGATCCTCAAGCGCCACGGGTTTACGGGCGTCCGGTACCTCACAGGCCACATGAAGAAGTGGCGCGAGCTGAATCTTCCGGTCGAGGGTAAGTGAATGTTGCGGATGTATCTGTGGATTAGCGTGGCGGTGGCGTGCCTGGTGCTCGCGGGCGGGGCGACGTTCGCTCAACCGGCGGATGTGCGCATGGTGACCGTCGGGGGCGAAGGTGCGAAGTACTGGCCGGTGTGGCGGGGACCCTCGGGACAGGGTCTGGCCACCGGTCCCTATCCGGATTCGTGGTCGGCGACCGAAAACGTCGCATGGAAGAAACCGGTGCCCGGTCGGGGAAACTCGTCGCCCATCGTGTGGGGCGATCGAATTTTTCTGACGACCGCGCACGACTCCGGACGCCGCGTCTCGCTTGTCGCGTTTCGCCGGACCGACGGCACGCAGTTGTGGGAGACGTTTGCCCCCGACGGGCGAACGGGCCGGCCGCATTACAAGAACGGCCACGCCTCGGCGACGCCGTCGACCGACGGCAAGCTGATCTACGCGTTCTTCGGCAGCCGGGGGCTTGCCGCGTTCGATTTCAACGGCAAGCTCGTCTGGCATCAGGATCTCGGCGACGTCGACAACTACCACGGGTCCGCGGGCTCGCCGCTCCTGTACAAGAACCGCCTGATCCTCTATCAGGATTTCGACGGCGGATCGTTCATCGCTTCGTTCGATACGGCCACGGGCAAACAGGTGTGGCGCATGCCACGCCGGGCGTTCGTCGGCTGGGGTACACCCGTCGCGGTGCGTGTTGGCACGCGCGACGAGATCGTTGTCAGCGGCCAGTCTTCGGTGACCGCCTACGATCCCGAGACCGGTCGGGAGATCTGGGTCTGCGACGGCAACTCCTACGAGGTCATCCCGACGCCCGTTGTTGGACACGGGCTCGTCTTCGCCTCGTCCGGACGCGTGGGGCCCACGCTGGCGATCCGTCCGGGCGGGAAAGGCAACGTCACCAGGACGCACCTGGCGTGGACGAGCCCGAAAGGGTCGCCGTTTGTCCCGTCGCCGGTGCTTTCCGGCGATCGGTTGTACACAGTGAACGACATGGCGAGCATCGTCACGTCGTTCGAAGCGCTCACGGGCAAAGTGCTGTGGCAGGGCCGGCTCGGTGTCGCGCAGCGCGAAGGGTTCTCGGCGTCACCCGTCGCCGTTGACGGCAAGGTGTTCTTCACGAACGATCAGGGCGACACGTTCGTCCTGCGCGATGGTCCGGCGTTCGAGCTGCTCCGGACCAATCACATCGGTGAAAGCACGCTGGCCTCACCGGCGCTGGTCGATGGCCGGTGGTACATCCGGACCGATCGAAGCCTGTTTGCGATTGGGAAGTGATGCGCGTCCTGTTCATGGTCGCCGCCCTCGTCTTGATTGCCGGATGCAGCGCGGGGCTCCATCCCACCGGCACGAAGGAGTTCGATCGGGCGGCGTTCAGGCAGGCGCGTGCGAAATGGGATAACACCGGGATTACCAGCTATACGTTCGAAAGCCGGTATATGTGTTTCTGCCCGGCGCACTTGAACGTCTGGACCCGGCTGACAGTGCGCCGCGAGAAGGTCGTCGCAGCCGATCCTGTCGCGCCGTTACCCGCGGGAATCTCGTCCGACCTGCTCGGATGGCGGACCGTGCCCGAGATATTCGAATGGATCGAATCGGCGGCCTCGTCGAGCGACGACATGGTGAGCAAGGTCACCGTGACGTATGACGAGGCGCTTGGATATCCGCGCGACATTACGATCCGGTGCGTCTCGACCGTCGCCGATTGCGACCGCGATTTTCATCTGCAGTCGCTGTCTCGAATCCCCTAGTGCAGTAGTCAGTTCTCAGTTACGAAGCTCCTGAAAGCTGACAACTGAAAACTGACAACTAAAAACTGATAACACCACGGGCGTCCTACCGGCCAATCGCAATGACCGCGTCGTCGGTCCGGATGAACAACCGTCCGCCCGCCACCGCCGGAGAGGCGAGCTGGCGTGCGTTCAGCCGGTTGCGCGCGAGCACGCGCGGCTGTGGTCCCGCGGCCAGCACGATCGTCTGACCATCTTCGCTCAGCAGATAGATCTTGCCGTCCGCGGCCACAGGAGAGGCCGTGAAGACCCCACCCGTGCGCTCCTGCCAGACCCGCTGCCCGGTCTTCGCGTCGATGGCGCTCAGCACGCCCACGTCTCCCGCCATGTACAGCAGGCCGTTGTAGTGCACGAGCGATGAGACGTACGGCGCGCCCGTGTCCGTTCTCCAGAGCACGTGGCTACGGCTGACGTCGCCCTTGCCGCCAGGCCGGATGGCCATGTAGGGACCACTTCGATACCCGCGGCTCGTGTAGATGAGACCGTCATGAAATACGGGCATCGGAATAGGGAAGCGATTCTGCTCCTGGATGTGCCAGAGGAGCTGGCCCGTCGCGGCGCTGTGTCCGCTGATGCCCTCGCTCGAGTTGATGATCAACTCGGTCGTGGCGTTCGCCCGCACGACGAGCGGGGTGCTGTACGAGTGGATGTCTTTGCCTCGCTCGACCCGCCACACCGTTTTGCCGGAGGCTGCGTCGAGTTTCAGCAAGTATGCGGTCGGCAGGTGATAGCACGTGAGGATGAGCGCGTTGTCGAGGATTACCGGCGAACTGCTGTGCCCCCAGTTGATATCGAACGGCGCGTACTCGCGCCCCAGATGTCGCGACCACACAAGCTTGCCCGACAAGTCGAGCGCGACGAGCTGACCGGTACCGAACCACGCGTACACGCGGCGGCCGTCGGTAACCGGGCTCGAGGACGCGAGGTTGTGCTTGTCGTGGACCTCGGAAAGGCGTCCTTCGGCCGGCATCTCGTATTCCCACAGCTTCCGGCCGTCGGTGCGGTTCAACGCCGTGACGAGGAACGACACCTTGTCGGATTCGGCGGGCGCTGTCGTGCTGCCCAACCCGCGCTCGCCGGATTCCGCCGGGTTTCCACCCTGGACGAGCGTCGGGTGATTGCCGGCGCGACGGGCGCTGCGGCCGATTTGTGATGTCACAAAGATGTAGTCACCCCACACGATGGGGGACGAGATGCCGAGACCGCGGACGGCGGATTTCCACGCGACGTTCTCGGTGTCGCTCCATCGCTCGGGCAGCCCGGTTTCCGTGGACACGCCCGTCGTCGACGGACCTCTCCAGTGCGGCCAGTTTTCGGCGCGCATGCCGGTTGCCGAGATCACGATCAGCACGGCCAGTGCGTACGGCTTCATCGCTCGTTTCTCCTTGGAAACACACCACTTTTTAACACACGTCTCAAATCGGATCACGCGTGCTGGAAATGCGCAACCACCATTCCTGTCGGTGGTGTGCGGAAATGTAAAAGCCTCCCCGCGGAAATCGTGTGAATTACTAGGAAATTTGTAAAAAGCCCCCCGGCACGGTCATTGCCCCTAAGCCGGCTGCCGTGAATTTTGGTGGCCTCCGAGGGGGTTACATGTCTGCAGGGATTCGGTTCGTCGTCGGTGCGATGGTGGCGGTCCTTCTGTCGGCGTTGTTTGCAATGGACGTCCATGCGCAGACCCCGGCGACGAGGGTCGTGCTGCTGGCTGCGGATTCGACGGCGTCGGTCGCTGATGTCACCGCCAAGCTTGTGTCGCAGAGCCTCGACGTAACCGTCATCGACGTGGGCGTCGGCACGACGGCGCCGACCCCGACGCGCGACGAGTTGCTGGCCTATCAAGCCGTTCTTACCTGGTCGCATTCGACTCGCGGCTATGCGGATCCCACCGAACTCGGCAACGCGCTGGCCGCGTACGTGGATGCGGGTGGTGGAGTCGTGCAGGCGGTTTATTCGCTTTCGCGGGATATACCATTCCGTCTCGATGGCCGCTGGCGCACTGGCGCCTACGAACCTTTTACATTGCCGACGACGTCGGCTGTCTCGACAGGCTTTTATCTGAACATGACTCAAGTGCTGCCGACCCATCCCATCATGAGTGGGGTGTCGTCCTTCAGTGGCGGCGGCTCCAGCTTTCACTATCAGGTTCAAACCCAGGGCTGCGCCGAAACGATTGCCAACTGGAGCAATGGTCGCGTGCTGGTGGACGCGCGCGTGGGTCCGCGCGGAGGTCGAATCATCGGCCTCAACATGTACCCGGTGTCGGACAGTATCAACCTTGCTAACTGGGATCACATGACTGGCGGGGCGCGGATGATGGCAAACGCCCTTCGTTTTGCCGCGTCACCTGCGCCGGCGCCGCCCGCTGGTGCGCCCGTCGTCGCCCTGGTGGGTTCGACACCGGCACCGTGGCTCGAAGACGTGAGATGCAAGGTTCAGGAATCACGTTTGTTTTCGCAGGTCGATGCCATCAATGTGTCCTCGACGACGCCAAGTCTCGCAACACTGGGTCAGTACGATGCGGTTCTGACCTGGTCCGATCTGCCGTACCAGGATTCGACCGCGCTCGGTAACGTGTTGGCCGACTACGCCGACGCCCATCACGGCGTCGTTGAGGCGGCGACGAGCTTCGTACCTGGCTTCGATCTCGGCGGCCGTTGGGGCAGCGGCGGATACCGTCCGTTCACGGAAGGCCCGCTGGCCCCACGCGCATCGCTCTCGCTCGTGCCGGTCATCTCGGGCCATGAACTCCTGCATGGAGTTTCGAGCGTGCGCGGCGGCTCGTCGAGCTACCACTCGGCGCCCGTGACGTTGGGTTCGGCGTCGACCCTGGTGGCGAACTGGACCGACGGGCAGCCGCTCGTTGTGGTGGGATCAGGTCCGACGGGTAGCCGCATCGTTGGTCTTAACTTTTTCCCGCCGTCGGGCGCCGTTCGAGGCGATTTGTGGGATCCGAGATCGGATGGCGGGCGCCTGATGGCCAACGCGCTGCTGGATGCGTCGAACCGGTATCCGTCTGCCAATGCAGGGCCCGATCAGACGCTTGAAGCGACATCGCCGTCGGGCGTGTCGTTCACGATCCATGGAACAGGGAGCGACCAAGACGGGGATCCCATCACATTCGAGTGGTCGGGTGCGGCGACCGCGACGGGGGCCAGCATCATACTCGACGCGCCGCCGCCCGCGGCGCCGAGCACGTCGCAGACCTACACCATGACGCTGACGGTGAGCGATGGAAAGGGTGGCATTACGACCGACTCGGTCGATCTTACCGTAACCGATTCCACAGCTCCGGTCTTGAGTGGCGTGCCGACTGGTTCGATCGATCTCGTGGCGACGGGCGCAGCCGGCGCGCTGCTGACCTTCGGACCCGTGACTGCATCCGACGCGGTCGACGGCGATCGACCGGTGGTTTGTACACCGGCGTCTTCGAGCATGCTTCCGGTTGGCGCAAACGTCGTCACCTGCATGGCGAGCGACTCGCGAGGCAACACGTCGTCGGCGAGCTTCAACGTAACGGTCACCGACACGACCGCTCCAGTGTTGAGTGGCGTGCCGGTTGGCCCGATCAATCTTGTGGCGACAGAGCCGGGCGGCGCGCTGCTGACCTTCGGACCCGTGACCGCATTCGACCTGGTAGACGGGGATCGACCGGTGATTTGTACACCGGCGTCCTCGAGCATGATCCCGGTTGGCACAACCGTCGTCACCTGCACGGCGAGCGACCCGCACGGCAACACGTCGTCGGCGAGCTTCAACGTGACGGTCACCGATACGACCGCTCCGGTACTTAGTGGCGTGCCCGCTGGTCCGATTAATCTTGTGGCGACAGGCCCGGGCGGCGCGCTACTGACCTTCGGACCCGTGACTGCATCCGACGCGGTCGACGGGGATCGACCGGTGATTTGCACACCGGCGTCCTCGAGCCTGATTCCGGTGGGCACAACCGTTGTGACCTGTGCGGCGAGCGATTCGCACGCCAACACGACGTCGGCGAGCTTCAACGTGATCGTCACCGACACGGCTGCTCCGGTGTTGAGTGGCGTGCCGGTTGGCCCGATCAATCTTGTAGCGACAGGCCCGGGCGGCGCACTGTTGACCTTTGGACCCGTGACTGCTTCCGACGCGGTCGATGGAGTTCGACCAGTGACGTGTACGCCGGCGTCCTCGAGCATGATTCCGGTGGGCACAACCGTTGTGACCTGCGCGGCGAGCGACTCGCACGGCAACACGTCGTCGGCGAACTTCAACGCGACGGTCACTGCACCACCGGCGCCGCCGGTGCCACCTGTCGATCCCGTGACGCCGGGCTGGGTGTTCGGCGATGGCTTCATTCGCAACGACGACATGCGCTACGAATTCAAGTTCATGGCGGTCGAGGGAGCGTCAGGCCTCAATCGCGGTGGGTTGGTGTTCAACGCAAGGTCGGATTACTCCACGGAACGCCGGCATATCCGCCGGCGCGACGATGAGTTCCTCTCGAAGACCACCGAGTCGGTTGTGTTCGACGGTCGGTCGGGCGTCGTGTTCAAGGGGACGGGACGCTGGAACGGGCGGGATGGGTACAGCTACGAAGTGTCGGCGCTCGAGAACTCTCGCCAGTTGCATCGCGGTGACATCGTCCGAATCACCATCAAGTCTTCGGACGGCACGATCGTCGGGGAAGTGAACGGGAGACTGGGCGGCGGCAACGTCCAGTTCTTCCGCAGGCCATAGTAGCCAACGGGCGCTTCAGGTGCGCGTTGTTTCGTTACTCGCGGTTATTCTCATCATGAGTGCCGCGCCTTCGGGCGCGGCACTGCCGCAAGAGGTCGCCGCAGCCTGCGGTGATCTGGATGTCGATGCCATTTTCATTGGAAGACCGGGCAAACCTTCCGAAGTACTCGTATCGTTCGAAGATCGCATTCAGCCTGCGCGCGAACGTTGGCTGAAGGCGCAGGCAGAGGCGGACAAGTCGACGGACCGTGACGTCCACATCAAAGCGGTAGACGCTCAGGTCGAGTACGACCATCTTCGCGCGTATATCCTGCTCCCCAAGCCCTGGTGCTCATCCCGATTGAAGTGGATACCAGCTTCAAAGGTGTGACGGCGCCTGTCGTCTACATGCAGGCCGCCATGGAAAAGGAGCTTGAGCCTGGCCGCCCGTATATCTTCTTCAGTTACCTCATCATGGCGATGCTCGATGACCGGATCATGCAGCCCGCCGGGTTGCCTCAACCAGTGGAAAAAGCCGACCTGACGCTGCGGCTCATTCGTGAAGCACTTCCAACGTCGCATGGCGGAACGGTGATCGGATCGATCGACTACGAGTCTGCCGGCGAGCCGGGCGGAGCGGCGACAGCGGCTGCCGGATTGACCGTTCGCATCGCAGCGACGGGTTTCAGCTTCAATACCACTACCGACAGCGAAGGAGTTTTTCTCGTGACGGGCGTGCCCTCGGGACCGGTCAGCGCGACACCGTCTCTTCCGCATTTGCAGCGGCACACAATTGCCTTCACCGAGCGATGTCATTGTCGACTGGTCGTAGACGATCGCGAGGCCGTTCGAGCGGCGCTGAACGGCCGCATCCGCGGACGTGTGCAATCGTCCCGAGCGATTTTGGGGACCGTCCTGTGCCTACCTACTATCCAGGTACGTCCGATCGTGCCGCAGCCATTCCCATCGTCGTCGGCAACGCGACCCAGCACGACCACATGATTTCACCGTCGTCTGGTAAACTCGCCAGGTAATCTTTCAGTATTTAGATGAAGATGCGCATCGTCCAGGGTATCGCTCTGTCTCTCGTTGCGGCTCCGCTCGCCCTGGCGCTGTCGGCACAGGCCCCGGCCCCGGCGGCCGAGCGCTACTGGCCGCAGTGGCGCGGTCCGCTGGCCAACGGGATCTCCAAGGTGGCGACTCCTCCCCTGGAATGGGGAGAAGGCAAGAACGTGCGCTGGAAGGTCGAGATTCCGGGGCGCGGCTCGGCGTCTCCGGTCATCTGGGGAGACCGCGTCTTCATCCTGACGGCCATTCCCGCCGGTACGGGCGTCAAGGATTCACATGGTCCTCGCGGCGGCATCGCCCCGAGGGGCGTGCATCGGTACGTCGTGATGGCGCTCGATCGACGCGATGGCCGCGTCGTCTGGGAGCGCACCGCGCGCGAGGAAGCGCCGCACGAAGCGTCACACCAGGACAACGGCACCTGGGCGTCGGCGTCGGCGGTCACCGACGGGCAGCACGTCATCGCGTCGTTCGAATCGCGCGGCATCTTCGCGTACGACATGAACGGCACGCTCGTCTGGGAGAAGGACCTCGGCGACAAGTCGATGCGGAACGAGTTCGGGGAGGGCAGCACGCCCGCGCTCTATCGCAACCGGCTGATCGTTGTGTGGGACCATACGAAAGGATCGTTCGTCACGGTCCTCGACAAGAACACCGGCAAGGAGCTCTGGCGCGTCAGCCGCAACGAGATCGACACGTGGGCCACGCCCTACGTCGTCGAAAACGCCGGCCGCGCGCAGGTCATCGTGCCGGGCATGAACCGTCTGCACAGCTACGATCTCGAGACGGGCGAGGTCGTCTGGCACAGCGAGGGCCTGACGATGAATCCGATTCCGTCGCCGGTCGGCGAAGATGGAATCGTGATTGCGACCAGTGGCTTCCGCGGCAACAATCTGAAAGCGATTCGGATTGCGGACGCGAAAGGGGATCTCACGGGATCGAAGGCGCTGCTGTGGTCGCTCGATCGCGACACGCCGTACGTGCCGTCTCCGCTTCTGTATGACGGGTTCCTGTACCTGTTGAAGAGCAACTCGCCGATTCTGTCGGTCTTCGACGCGAAGACCGGCAAACCTCACTATCAGCTTCAACGGCTCGATGGTCTGGGATCGGAAATATTCTCGTCGCCGGTCGGCGCCGCCGGCCGGGTGTATATCACCGGCCGCGATGGACACACGCTCGTGATTCGCAACGGTGGCGCCTTCGAGATCCTCGCGAAGAACGTGCTGGACGACGGAGTCGACGCCTCGCCCGCGCTGGTCGACAATGAAATGTACGTGCGCGGATATCGGTTTCTCTACAGCCTCGGGGTCAAGTGAGTGCAGAATCCTGACGTCATTGTCATAGGCGGGGGGCCCGCCGGCTCGACCACATCAACCCTCATCGCGCAACGCGGCTACCGGGTGCAGCTCTTCGAGCGCGAGCGGTTCCCGCGCTTCCACATCGGCGAGTCGCTGATTCCCGAGACCTACTGGGTGCTGCAGCGGCTCAACATGCTGCCGAAGATGCAGGCCAGCCCCTTCGTGAAGAAGTACAGCGTGCAGTTCGTCAACTCCAAGGGCCGGGAGTCGGCGCCGTTCTATTTCTGGGACAACAAGCCGCACGAGTGCTCGCAGACCTGGCAGGTGGTGCGGAGCGAGTTCGACAAGATGATGCTCGACAACGCGCGCGAGCACGGCGTCGACGCGAGCGAAGGCGTGCGCGTGCTCGAGGTGCTCTTCGACGGCGATCGCGCGGTGGGCGTCAGGATTCGCGACGAACAGAACAACGACCGCGAGGTGTTCGCCAGGGTCGTCGTCGACGCCAGCGGTCAGACGGCGATGCTGCAGAACCGCTTCAAGCTGCGGCTCTGGGATCCGGTGCTCAACAAGGGCGCCATCTGGACGTACTGGGAGAACGCGTACCGCGACAGCGGGCGCGACGAAGGCGCCACGCTCGTCATTCAGACCGGCGACAAGCAGGGCTGGTTCTGGTACATCCCCCAGCACGACAACGTCGTCAGCATCGGCGTGGTCGCGCCGTTCTCGCACCTGTTCAACAGGCATCGCGAGAGCCACGAGAAGACGTACGAAGAAGAAGTCGAGAACGCGCCGGGCGTCAAGCAGCGCCTCGTGAACGCGAAGCGCATTACCGGTTATTTCGTGACCAAGGATTACTCATATCGCGCGAAAGAGGTGGCGGGTCACGGCTGGGTGCTTGTCGGCGACGCGTTCGGCTTCCTCGATCCGCTGTACTCGTCGGGCGTGCTGCTCGCACTCAAGTCCGGACAGCTTGCCGCTGACGCCATCGTCGACGGTCTGGGCAAGGGGGACGTGTCGGCCGCACAGCTCGGTTCGTGGGGGGCGGACTTCAACCACGGCGTCGATCGGATGCGTCGGCTGGTCTGCGAATACTACGCGGGCTTCAGCTTCGGCGATTTCGTGAAGACCTATCCCGAACTGCGCGGCACGGTCACCGATCTGCTGATCGGCGACCTGTTCGACGATCGCGTGGACAAGGTGTGGGGACCGCTGGAGTCGCTGTACAAGCCGGGGAAGGATCGGATTCAGGACTGGAGCGAGGGCACGCCGGCCGAGGTTGCCCAGCACAGGACGAACGAGCTGATTCTGCCCGAGGGACGGAGGCGGTAGCCGGGCGGGAAAGTAGAAAGTAGAAAGTAAAAAGTAGAAAGTAAAAAGTAAAAAGTAAAGGGACGAACCAGCATGTGGATACTCGCGGTCGCGACCTTATCTGTGGCCTTCAACGTTACCGTCACCCGCGTCGCTCATGCGGAAAACTGGCCGCAGTGGCGTGGTCCTTCGGCCAACGGGACGAGCGGCGAGACGAATCTGCCCGTTACCTGGACGACGACCGAGAACATCACGTGGAAGCTGCCGCTGCCTACCTGGTCCGGGTCGACGCCCATCGTCTGGGACAATCACATCTTCCTGAATGTGGCCGAAAACGGCAGCCTGTTCCTGTGGGCGGTGGATCGCGCCAAGGGAGAGCCGATCTGGAAACGCCATCTCAGCGACGGCGATCATCGCGAGCGCAAGCAGAACATGTCGACGCCGTCGCCGGTCACCGACGGTACCTCCGTCTGGGTGATGACCGGCACCGGCATCCTGAAGGCCTTCGACTTTCAGGGCAAAGAGCTCTGGATGCGCGACATTCAGAAAGAGTACGGGCGCTTCGGGCTCAACTGGGGCTACGGATCGTCGCCGATGCTCTTTGGCGATTCGGTGTTCGTGCAGGTGCTGCACGGCATGAAGACGGACGATCCTTCGTACGTGCTGCGCCTCAGCAAGGCGAACGGGCGGACGATCTGGAGGGTCGAACGCCCGACGATCGCCCAGCGCGAATCGCCCGACTCGTATACGACGCCGACGATGGTGAAGGCCGGGCAGAATCTCGAGCTCGTCATCACCGGCGGCGATGCGGTGACGGGTCATGACGTCAACACGGGCAAGGAGCTGTGGCGGGCCGATTCGTTGAATCCCACGAACGATCTGGCATATCGCATCGTGGCATCTCCGGTCGTTCACGGCGAGCTCATCATCGCGCCGAGCCGCGAGCGTCCGATGCTGGCGATGCGGCCGGGCGGACGCGGGGATGTCGCGCGCTCCCACATTCTGTGGCAGTTCGAGAACGGTCCCGATGTGCCGACACCGGTCACAGACGGTAAGTACGTCTACGTCATCAACGACCGCGGCATCATGTGGTGCCTCGACGCTAAAACGGGTCATGAGGTGTACGGCAAGATGCGCCTGCGCCCCAGCACCTACAGCGGGTCGTTCGTGATGGCCGACGGGAAGCTCTACATCACCAACGAAGACGGCCTCACGACCGTCGTGCGAACCGGACCGAAATTCGAGATTCTCGCCGAGAACAACTTCGACGATTACACGCTGAGCTCGCCGGCGGTCTCGGACGGCCAGATCTTCATCCGCACCACGGCGGCGCTATGGGCGATCGGGAAGCGGACGACGAAGTAAGTAACACGACGGCTCGACGAGCGCGACGAATACCACGAAGACACGACGTAAACCACGAAGACACGAAGCAGAAACCAAGCTTGCCGGACTTGGTAGCGGTGGCATGGGGCTTCAGCCCTGTCTGAACAAGAAACAGAAGTTCAGAAGTTCAGAAGAATCCTTTCCTTTCAGAAAATTCCTTGATCTCATGGTCTTCTAGTCCCTGATCTTCTGTTTAAGGTCAGAAGTGGACAGTGCTGATAACATCTGCCGTCATACAACTGCGTTTCCATTTGGGCACGCCCGGGACGGTCGATCGTAGGAACCGTTTCAACTCCGGTGCTTCGTGCCTTCGACTGTCGTGCCGTCGCTCTTCGTGCCGCGTGCTTCGTGGTCCGTCGTGTCGTCGCGCTCTTCGTGCCGTCGTGCCTTCGTGGTTCCCGTCGTGCCGTCGCGTTCTTCGTGCCTTCGTGTCTTCGTGGTTCCGTCGTGGCTTCGCCTTCGTGCCTTCGTGTCTTCGTGGTCTCTGGAGGTGCCCGATGAGTCAATCCGCGCTCAGCGTCTTTGTCTTCGGCTGGTACATCTTCGCGAATGCCTTGATTCTGATCGTCGCGCCCAACCTGCTGCTCACCACACTGGGCATCGAGCCGACGCACGAGCCCTGGCTGCGCCTGCTGGGCATCGTGACGCTCGCGCTGTCCTTCTATTACATTCTCGCGGCCTACGAGGAAGTCCTCTCGTTCTTCCGATGGACCATCCTTGGCCGATCGACGGTGTTTGTCGGCATCTCGGCGCTTGTGCTCGGGGGACTGGTGCCGGCCGTTGTCGTGGTCTTCGCCGTGATCGACGCCCTGGGCGCGATGTGGACGGCCGCCGCTCTCCGTTCGGATCGCGTCGCCGCCGCAAACTAGGTGCGTTGGTGGTAGGATGTGCGCGCCAGCGTTGCCCGCCTGCCGTTTTCGCGCGTCCCTGGAGTAGACCTATGTTCTTCACCAGAATTTTGTTCGCGATGGCAGTGGTGTGTCTTGTGGCGTCGAGCCCTGGCTATGCGGACCAGGGATCGCGGCGTGGTCGGGGGCACGGCGGGCGCGTCGCAGTGCCGCGGCCGGTTGGAGGGCCGCGACACGTCGTGCCGGGCAGGCCGGTGCCGTATGGCCGGTACTATGGCCCGCGATACGGGTATCGACCGGTGTTCCGGCCCGGACTCGGCGTGGGGATTTACATCGGTTCGCCCTACCTGCATGGCTATGTGGCGTACGGCTACCCGTACTACGCCGCGTCTTACAGGCACCGCTACGGCTACTACGGTTACGCGGCTCCGTTTCCCTACGCAGCTCCGTACCCCTATCCATATGCCGCCCACGGAGGTATTTACGCCGTCCCGCCACCCGACGCGTTGTACGGCGGTGTGCGACTCGACGTCACGCCGCGTGACGCCGCGGTCTATGTCGATGGGTACTACGCGGGCATCGTCGATGATTTCGACGGGGCATGGCAGCGCGTCGCGCTCGAACCGGGTGCGCACCGTTTCGAGATCGTGTCGCCGGGACTCGAGACGCTTTCTTTTGACGTGAACGTCAGGTCGAACGAGACGGTCCGGTACCGAGGCGACATGATCCGCGTTGTGCCCTGAGAGCGCGACACGGAGAAATACAAACAAGAGATCACGAGATCACGAGGGCAGGAGAATTTTTCTTCAAAGAGATTTCTCCTGACCTCCTGGTCTCCTGTTTGTGTTCTCTTGCCTCTGTGTCGTGTCTTTCGTGGTTACGCGGCTGGCCTGAAGTACAGCACCATGCCCGCGCCCACCGAGGCGAGCACGAAGCCGACGTACAGCATGGGACTGGGCGCGACCTTGGGGGGGTGGAACGCCATCGACAGGAGCACGTTGACGATCGGCGCGCCACCGAACACCAGCGGCATCACGTAGACAGGCAGGCCGCCTGTGCGGAATGCCCAGATGATGCACGCGGCGCCGGCCGCACCGAGCGCGCCGGCAATCGTCGCGATCAGCAAACCGGTCTGGTTGAATCCGGTGAGACTACCCTGCGAGGCGAGCGCGCCGACCGGAATCAGGACGCCAATCAGGAAATACGCCACGCCGACGCACAAGAGCGCCTTTAACGGGTTGCCCAGCATCACCTGACCGCGGTGGAGCAGGACCCCGTACGCGCCCCAGGAGAGAACGGCACCCGCCACGAACACAAGCCATCGCATTTATGCGTCCCTCGTTACTTGTTCGCGATCGCGAACAACTGATTGCGGTTGTTCAAAAAGATGGTGCCGTGCGCCGGCGTCACGGTGGCGTACACCGAGCTGCCCATGTTCATCTCTGCCAGCACCTTCTTCTCGCGTCCCTGCGCCAGCACCGTAATGTCGCCGTCTTCGTCGCCGATGTACACCTTGCCGTCGGCCACGAATGGCGATCCCCACACGGCGGCGAACAGATCGTGCATCCAGACTTCCTTGCCGCTCTCCGCGTCGAGACAGTAGAGGAAGCCGCTGAAGTCGGAGATGTAGACGAGGCCGTCGGCCACCGCGGCCGTCGAAATCGACCGCCGGATCTTCGTGAAGTGCCACAACCGGCCGCTCTGGGTGATGTCGCCGCGTTTGGTCGCGTCGATGGCGTAGAAGTGGCCGACGCCTTCGCCGTGTTCGGGATCCTGGCCGTTGGCCAGGTACACGCGATCGCCGACGATGACGGGTGTCGAGATGAGCTCGTTGCGCGTCTTCGGCCAGACCGCTTCCTTCGGGTTCGTGTCGAACTCCCACAGTTTCTTGCCGGTCTGCGCCTCGTACCCGCGCGCCCACCCGTCGCCCTGGGCAGAGACGACCTGCACGACGCCGCCGATGGTCCCAACCGAAGGCGGCGACCACTGGCCGTGCAGGATGCGATCCTCGACCGAGTTGTCCTCCCACACGAGCTTGCCCGTCGTCTTGTTCACGGCAATCAGCGACGGGGCGCGCGGCGAGGGGACGTTCACGTGGCTCTCGTCCTGGCCGTTCGACGTGCTCACGAAAATCAAATCGCCCCACATCGTCGGCGACGAGTTGGCCAGATTGTGCGGGTACGTGCCGACCTCCTCCATCATGTCGAACGACCAGATGACGTCGGCGTCGTTCATGCCGGTCAGCTTCTCGTCGGTCACCGGGCCGTCGTTTTCCTTGTCGCGGAACCCTTCGATGTCGATCGCAAACAGCACGGCCCGATTGCTGACGTAGTACAGCGTCTTGCCGTCGACGAGCGGGGAGGAGGCGACGCCCTGGTAGGGCCAGTCGTTCGCGCGTCCGGCCTCGAGCTTCGCGTGCGTGTGCTGCCACAGGAACTCGCCGTCGGTTTCGCGGAACGCCATCAGCACGCCGCGATCGCCGGGCTGCTTCGGATCGCGCAGCTTCTCGTTGTTGGTCCCGACGAACACGATGCCGCCGGCGACCACCGGATTGCCGTAGCTCTGCGAGCCGAGGTCGGCCACCCACTTGATGTTCTTCTTCGTCTTCACGTCCCAGTCGGTGGCCAGCCCTTTGGCGTTCGACACCATATTGCGGTCGGGAGTCCCGCCCCACATCGGCCAGTCGCCCGTGCCCGGGTCGGAGGCGGCCAGTCGAGACGCACTCAGCGCTGCAACCATCAGAGCTATCGCGATCAACGCGCGCGTTTTGTTCATGTCCTAATCCCTAATCCCTAATCTCTAATCCCCGAGGTTATTCATTCGGCGTCAGTTTTAAGTTGTCGATATATGCTCCGAACTCCGCGTCGAGGAAGAAGCCTGGCGCACCCTGGCGATTGCCAATCGGATCGGTCTTGTCGATTTGCCACGCGTCCGGTTCGGCTTCGCCAGTCGCCCACGCTTTACCACGCGCACGGACCTGTCCGTTGGGAAGATTCTCGACACGCAGCTTGATCGTGTACCACGCGTCGGCCTTCCAGGCGAAGGGCACGACAACCGAACGCTGTGTTTCAGGTTCCCACGGCTCGAGCTTGAGGCGCTGCGTGGTGCCGTACAGCACGAGGCTGTAGCGCTGCACCGTGATGCCGACATCGGCCATCATGCGACGGCGTGTTGGCGCACGCACATCGGCCTGCATCGTGTAGTTCGACCACTCCACGGGACCGATGAAGACCCGTCCGCGCTTGAAAAGCGTGTTGGTCGGCGTCTTCTCGAGGACCTTCTGTCCATCGAGCGTCGCCACCACCAATGGCCCGACCGGTCCGGCGGCGTTGACCCACCCGGCCGGCGCCGATTTTTCCGGCAGCGAGTCGAACGTTTCGGTCCACGGCATCGGCCTGACAATCCGCGCGCGCGCTTCTCCGGTGAGCGACCCCACGGCCGCCTTGATCAACCCGGCCTGTTCGCGATCGCCTGCGGCGGTGAACGCCCCGTCAGCGACGGTGCCCTTCAATCCGTCGAGCGACCACGTAGCCTTTTCCTCGCGCAGGAAACGTCCACGACCGTCGAAGGTTTTCGCGGTGAGCTTGACGGTCTGGCCCGGCGCCACGACGAGCTCCGTTGGCGACACCTGCACGAAAGCGGGCGCACCTTCGCCAACGACGGCGGGCTCGTTGACCGCAAGGCCGGTCGGCGTCTTCCGCTGCTTGGGTCCGACGGCATAGACGGCATCTGTTGTCGCGAAGAAAATACGGCCACGCGAGATCGCCGCGCCGCCGAAGACCTGTTCGGCCGTGCCCTCCGATCCGCCGATGCTGTTCTTGCTGATCGGCAGCTCGACCTCGCTGAGAATCTCCGCGCGGTCCGCGTGCGGCCGGACGATGAAGAACTTCCCGTTTTCGCTGCCGACGAAGATCTTGCCGTCGGCCATCACGGGCGGTGCCTTCTGCGACGTGCCGAGCGGCTGTCGCCACAGTTCTTTGCCGGTCTCGATGTCGTACGCGATCAGGCGCGAACCGTTTTCAATCTGATACAGGCGCGGGCCGTCGACGAGCGGGGACGAAAAGCCGAACTGCTCGCCGTAGTGCGCCCATTTCGTCGTCTTGATGTCGCCTGTCTGCGATCCGTCGATCGCCGCGACCATGCCCATTTCGTTGCCCGTGAGGTTTTCATCGCCGTGCGAGATGATCACGGTGCTGCCGCTCACGGCGACGCCCGTGTTGATGGCGCGCTTGGCGGCGACGTAACTCCAGACCTTTTCGCCCGTTTGAGCCTTGATGGCGTGAATGCCGCCGTCGCCGAGACCGACAATCAGCAGCCTCGTGCCGTTGATTGTCGCGATAAGCGGCGCGGCGTAGGCCGTGTCGTACGGGCGCCCGCCAGGGTTCGCGACATACACGATCTCGCCCGTCCGCTTGTTGAGCGCGATGAGGCGATGCGAGCGCGCGGCCTGGGTGCCCCAGTTCGAGACCGCCGCGCTGACGATCACCAGATCGCCATCGACGATCGGCGACATCGTCCGGCCGCCGTGGGTCGTGAACGCCGCGAACTCCTCGCCGATCGATCGCTGCCACAACGGCTTGCCGTCGGCGCTCAGCGCGATCAGCGTGGCGCCGACGCTCAACGCGTACACGTTCCCCGTTTCCGGATCCGCTGCCGGCGAGGCCCATCCAACGCGGTGAGGGGGCACGTCGCTTTGAAAAATGTTGAACTTGTATTCCCACAGCACCTTGCCGCCGTCCGCGTCGAGCGCCATCACCCGTTCCTGCAACGCCGTGCCGCGTCCCGACGGGTTCTGGACGTATACGTGGTTGCCCATGACGATCGGTGCCGAACGGCCACCAAACGGCGCGCGCCACAGCAGATTCGAGCCCTTCACATCCCAGGTTGAGGGGAGGCCCGTCTCTGCTGACGTGCCGTCGCGATTCGCGCCACGTGCTTCGGGCCAGTCGCCCATGGCCACGCGGCGCGGGCCTTGTGCCAGAGCGGGGGCGGCCGTGATGAGGCAGAGGGCGGCGACTGAAAGGAGGTGTTTCTGCATACGGATTTGGATGTTACTTGAATACGCCCCGGCGGGAAAGGCTGCTTACGACAGGAGTTACCGGCATCGGCACCAGGACCGCACCTGTTGCGAAGACGCCGACAGCGGCGGCCAGGATGTTGAACATCGCCGCATAGCTGCCGGTGCGTTCCACCGTTGCGGCCAGCAACAGCGGGCCGACAGCTGATGCGACCACGGTGATGGCCTGCGCGACACCCTGGATGCGGCCCAGATGGACGCGGCCGTAGACGCGGGGCCATACGCTGAAGAACAGCACCATCACGAGGCCACCCCCAAGCCCCATCATCGTGGCCCAACCCATCGCCATCCCGATGGAGTTGACGTGCGGCAGCACGAGCAGTCCGATGCCGAGCACCAGGAGCGAGATCGCCAGCAGCCCGTTCAGCGCCATGAAGCGCGCGAGCCAGCCGCCGGCGAAATTTCCCGCGAGCCCGGTAATCGCGGTGACGACGAGCGTCTGGTAGTAGATCTCCGGACCGAATCCGCGCTCGGCCAGGATCGATTCGTTGAAGAGGCCGATGCCCGAGGCGACGAGCCCGTACAACGCCGCACCGCCCGCGAAGATCCAGAACGCGGGCGTCGCCAGCGCTTCCCGCAGAGTGAACCCGGGCGGTTCAGGGTTCCGGGTTCCAGGTTCTGGGTTCCGGTTCATGGGTTCCTGGTTGTCGGTTCCAGGTTCCAGGCCGTCGGGTTGGAGCCCGATCGATTCCGGGTTGCGCCGCACGAGCAAGAGCGCAAGCGGTACGAGCGCGGCGAGGATCGTGGCGCCCACGCCGAACCATGCCGCCCGCCATCCCGCGGATTGCACGATCGACCCCACGACGGGAAACGCGATCATGAACCCGATGCTCATCACGATGCTGTACACCGCCATCGCCATGTCGATGCGGCGAACGAACCATTGACCGACCATGGCGATGCTGACGACCGACAACGCGCTCTGGCCGAGCGTTCGCGTCAGCGTGACGGCAATGGCGAGCTCGGTGAACGAGGCGACGCGGCTCATCCAGCACACGATGGCGCCCAGCGCGGCGGCGACGAGTGCCAGCACCACGCGGCTGCCGGCGCGATCGATGAAGCGGCCGACACCGAACGCGCCGGCGGTGCCGACGAGGGTGGCCCACAGATTCAGTTGCGCGTAGTCCACGCGCCCGATCTTCAGCTCGGCGAGCAGCGGCTCGGTGATGAGGCCGAGTCCCTGCGTGCGGCCCGGCAGCGTTCCGACCATGGCCGCCGCCGCGACGCCGAGCACGACCCAGCCGTAGAACGGCGTGCGCTGCATGATTTCACGCTGACGGCGGTGGCGGATCGTGGCGCTGCACCAGCGCCTTGATCGGAATGGTGATGCCTTCCTCGGCGAAGCGCCGGTGCAGCCGCTTGACGAACTCGTGCTTGATGAGGTGCTGATCGACGAACTCCTGGGCGCGAAGAGTGACTGAAAAGCCGACACCGGGATCGCCGAACGTGTGGTACCGCACGAACGGCTCGAACCCGGGCACGCCCCCGGGGACCATCTTCATCACATCCTGCGCGACCTCTGTCGCGATCCGCTCGACGTGTTCGAGATCGCTGGCGTAGTCGACGCTCGCGTCGATTACGACAGCCAGCTCGAGATCGGGCACGTGATAGTTGGTGACGATCGACTGCGAGAACTTGGCGTTCGGCACGAGCACGGTGTTGTTCGACAGCTGCCTCAGACGGCTCGCGCGCCAGTCGATGTCGACGAGGTAGCCTTCTTCGCCCGACGACAGGCGGATGTAGTTGCCGACGCGAATGTGCTTGGCCACCGTCAGGTAGAGCCCGGCAAACAGGTTCGCCAGCGTGTCCTGCAGCGCGAGCGCGACGGCGAGGCCGCCGACGCCGAGAGCCGTCAGCATCGGCGTGATCGACAGTCCCAACCCATTGAGCACGACGAGCAGGCCGATGGTCACGACGACGATGCGGATGACATTTTCGGTGAGCGTCGTCGTCGGCATCGCGGCTTCGATAGCCGGGCTGTGCGAGCGGACGAGAATGACCAGGATTTCCGACACGAGGAACGTCAACGACACCGTCGCGACGACGTAGAGACCCTTGTCGAGGGTCGTGGCGGCGTTGGTCGTCAGCGTCCACCATCCTGCGGCAAGATAGACGCCGACCAGCAGGCTCCAGAACGGGATCCGGCGCGCGATCGCCTCGCTGATGGCGTCATCCCAGCGGATCGACGTGCGCCGCACCAGACGACTGACTTGCGTGGCGAAGATGCGACGTCCCACGCTGCCGGCGAGATAGGCGATGGCGATGATCAGCAGAGAGACGAGCGCGGTGCGAGCGGAGTGCGGGAGGCCCTGGAGATCCCAGTTCATCGGAGATCGATCATATGTCTTTCGCCGCAGATCGGCGACGCCGCGCGAAGACCAGCGTGTAGACGGCCAGGTTGATCGCCAGTGCGAGTGCGCCGAGCAGGAGCTGGTGAGTCCGCGTGAGTCCTCCCGGATAGAGCGCCGGCAGAATGTAGTGGGCGATGAAATCCCCCTGGTATCCGGTCTCGCCTTGCGCGCGCCGCAGGCGATTCTCGAGCGGTGTCAGCGGACAGATCGATCCGCTGAACTCGATGAAGGCGCCCCAGAGAACGGCGGGGATGTGCAGCCAGATGATGCGCGGCCACCACAGCGCGAGCACGCCTCCGCACACCACGAAGATCACGAACAGAAAGTGGAGGAGGACGACGAGGTCGGCCACGGTTTAATTTTGCTCGAAACACCCGGTCGTCTCAACGCAAAGCACGCCAAGGCGCAAAGGTCTCTTTTCGAAAAAGACTTTGCGTCTTCGCGTCTTGGCGGTGGAACGTAGAGATCAGCCGAATTTCCAGGCGTTATTTTTCGGGTGCGATCGACATCAGCAGCTGCTCGAAGCTTTTCTGCTGGGCGGCGATCGTCTTGGCCGGTCCTGTCAGCTTGAAGAACACGTTGCCGCCGGGTCCTTCCGCGATGGCGCCGATCAACCGGTATCCCGGCACCGGCTTGCCCGCCATCATCGGTCCTCCCATGCCGGTATAGGTGCCCGAGGCATCGACCATCGTGATGGCCACGCCGCGCACGGTCTTCTTGTCCACTTTGGCGGCCGCCGGCTTGCCATCGGCGCCGAGCACCTGGCTCTTCCATCGCTCGACGTTCGCGTCGATGCCGCCACCTTGGCCGGGGCCGAAGAAATTCACCACACACTCGGCGACGCCGGTGTCGCCCGTCGCCGGCACGATCGAATAGGTCGCGGCGCGCATCGGCCGCTCCGCTTCAGCCTTCCAGCCGGCGGGCGCCGTCCATCGAAGACCGGCTGCGGATTGGGCGAACAGGCTGACGGACGTGAAGAGAAGCAGAGTCGCGAGTGACGCTGGGCGCATGCAGGGGAGTATAGCTCAGCCGCAGCAGCCCGCGGTCGCCAGTGAAAATCTCACTGACGTCCGGGGCGGGCTGACACTGGAAACTAGAAACTAAAAACTAGAATCTAGAATCTAAAAACTAAACTGAAAACTGAGAACTGACGACTGAAAACTAGTCGCAGCGCTCCGTCCCGCCCTTGATCGAGCGGACCTGCATCTCGCGGTCGACGAGCATGCCGGAGACGTTGACGCGGTAGCCGACGTGCGACTTGAAGTCGACCCGATGGCTGGCATCGACGAGCTCGACCCGAGCCGAGCCCTTCTTGATGAAGCCCGATCTCCAGCTGCGCGATTTCGGCGCGTGATCACCGTCGGTATCCTTCAACTTGAACATCCCGTCATCGCGGACAAGGCATCCGGCGATCGTCGTGGCGATGCTCTCCTCGTCCTGCTGTTTGGTTGCCACCGGGCGCGATTCCGAGCGCGATTCCATGACGGGCGTTTCCATCGCGGGTCGTGGCGTGGCTGCTGCCGTCTCTGCCGCTACGTTGGCGGCGACGGGTTTGGGCGTGGCAGCCGGCTTGGCCGCCTTGGCGGGCGCGGGCTTCGGCTGAACCGCTTTGAGCGGCTGTGGCGCCTGCTCCGCCATCGAGGGCGGCATGGCAGGCAGCGACATGTCGAGCGCCGGCTGATCGGGTTCTTTGGCCGCCGCGTCGATCGACTGAGATGGCGAGCATGCCACCAAAGCCATCAGACTGATGAGGCAGACACTTCCCACGATCGTGTTCGAACGCATCACAGTTCCTCCTTGCGAACTTGTGGATTGACCGCGCGCACGCGGTGACCGGGGGAAGGGAGCAAAGGGGGTGCCCCGCAAAAACCGGCCGATTCTGGGGGAATCGGGGCCGGTGTTGCACGATGGAACACCCAAAACTGTAAGCGGGCGCCCCCGAAAACGGTTCCGGGATCCTGTTTTCGCTCCGGAACCTTAATTCTGCAGTGTGAATTTCTGCATACGCCGTCCGGTGTCGGTTTCGGCGATATAGAGGTTACCGCTCGAATCGACCGCGACGGCATGACCGTGCGTGAAGTTGCCGAGCCAGTGACCGGGCCGGCCGAAGCTCGACAGAATCTTTCCGCTCGCGTGATCGAGCACGTGCAGTTGCTCGTTGCGCCCGTTCATCACGTACATGAATTTCTGATCGGGGTCGCGCGAGAACGCTATCCACCACACCGTACCGCGCGGATCGGGCAGCGTCGGCGTGCCCGTGCGCACCCAGATGTGCCTGACGAACGTGCCCATCTTGTCGAACACCTGGACGCGATCGCCTTGGCGGTCGCAGACGTAGATGAGCCCGGCGCGGCTCATCGCGATGCAGTGCACGGTCTGCGCAAACGCGCTGCTCACGCCGTCGATCGTCTCCTGCGGCGTGGCCTGGCGCCCCCACTGACGAAGGAATTCGCCGTTCTTGTTGAAGACGGCCACGCGCCGGTTGCCGTATCCATCGGCTACGTAGACATCGCCGTTCGCCGGATCGACCACGACTCCGGCTGGATGGAAGAACTGCGCTTTGCCGGCGTTCAGCCGCTCGCCCTTCGGAGTGCCGTCAGATGTGTCGACGACGCCCCGCTTGCCGATTTGCATCAGCATCTTTCCCTCGTGGCTCCACTTCTGGACGATGCCGTCGCCGTTGCCCGTCAGCCAGATGTTGAACTCGTGGTCGACGAAGCAGCCGTGAATGGTTCCCGGAACCGTATTCGAATCGCCAAACGAGTGCACGAGGGTGCCGGCGCGATCGAAGATCAGCACCGATGGCGCCTGAACGGACGTTTCCGCCTCCTCGGCGGTGATGTCGCGCCGGTTGGTGACGACGAGATGGTCGTGCGCGTCGGAGCAGATGCTGCCGGTGCGGCCGATGATCCATTTCTCGGGGAGCGGCTTGGGCCAGTAGGGATCGATCTCGAATCGCTGCGTGTCCTGGGCGAGGACCGTTGCGGTGAGGCACGCGGCGAGCGCGACGATGGCGGCGTTACGCATCTCGACCTCCGATTGCGGCGTCTGATTACACGCCGTCAAAGAATTCCACTACGCCGGTTTCAAGAGAATACTCCGCGCCGACGATGGCGAGGCCGTTGGCCTCAACGAGCTGCTCGAGGACATCCGAGCCGTGCCGCAGGTGGGCGACCGACATCCGCACGTTTTCGCGGACGGCATCGCGCACCAGCGCATCGGTGACGGCCGCCCCGCCATGCCTGGCGAGCAGCGGCGCGACCGAGGGCCGGACTCGATCGACGATCGAGCGCACGTTGATGGAGTGGTTCGCGCTCGGGTGCGTCAGCTCCTCGATGGTGGCCAGAATCGCCCCGCACTGCGAATGCCCCAGCACGACCACCAGGCGCGTGCCATACAGCCCGGCGGCAAATTCCACGCTGCCTACCTGCGAGGGCGCGACGATGTTGCCGGCCACGCGAATGACGAAGAGATCGCCCAGGCCCTGATCGAAGACGATCTCCGCGGGCACGCGCGAATCGGAGCACCCGAGAATGATCGCGAATGGCTCCTGTCCGCCGGCCACTTCGGCACGCCGCGCTTCGTTCGCCAGCGATTCGCGGCTGCGGACGTTCGACACAAATCGCCGGTTGCCTTCCTGAAGGCGCTCGAGGGCTTCCCGTGCCGGAATCATCGGCGCGTTATTGCTCCGGGAACTTCAGCAGCACATACGTGATGTGCTTGCCCTTCGGAACCAGAAACGCGTGCGGGATGGTCGCCGGAATGTGAATCACGTCGCCCGGGCCAAGCGGATGACGTGAGCCGCCGTCAAGGCGCGACCCAAGATACTCTCCCGCGCCGCCGCCCGCTTTCTTGTCGATCAACGTACCGCCCAGTTGCAGCGTGCCCTCGCCGCTCTTCACGAACACCACGTCGACGATCTGGTCATGCTGCTCGGGAAAACCATCGGCATCGCGGTACAGGAAGCGGAAGCGGTGATCGCCGAAGTCCGCGAGCGTCTCGCGAGACGAGTGGTCGGCCCCCACCTTTTTCGACAGCGCCGCGTCGCGCCTGGTCAATTCATCGGCTTTCCACAGCCGGAAATCCGGGTGATCGGCCGCAAAAACCGGCGACACGAGCAGGGCAATCGCGATCGCTCGAACCGCAACCCGCATGATTCCTCCTCTTCGACTGTCTCGGACTTCTTCCGACTCTTCGGACTCTTCCGACTCCCTCGGACTCGTCCGACTCTCCCGGACTCGAGTATCCATTCGCCGCGCACGAGAATCGCCCCCCTCCCAGAACTCCTCGGCTACGACCGCGGACAGGTCGACGCCGCCATCGCCAAGCTGACCCTCGACGCCGCCGTGGCGGCGCAGCACGCCGAGCGGCTGACAGCCGAGCTGGATCGACAGCGCCTTTCGATCGACGGCTTGCGCCAGGATCACGATCAGTTGAGTCAGGCGCTCGTGTCCGCCCATAAGGCCGCGAACGATATTCGCAAAGCCGCCGAGGCCGACGCCCAGAACACAATCGTGGATGCGCGGCAGCGGGCCGATGCGATGGTCCATGAGGCCGAAGAGTCCATCCGGGTCATCGAGTCGGAGATCGACGTGTTGCTCAAGCGGCGGCGCGAGGCGGAGCAGGCATACGCGGCCTTCATCGAATCAATCGTCAGAACCTTCGAGACCACCCGGGCGCCGAGCCGGCCTTCCGTTACCGCGTTTCCCTGATCCCGATATCGCCGAAGTGCAGGGCCGTCAGCGCCTCGCGTGCCGCCCTGGCGGCATCGAGCGTGTCGAACGGCCCGACGATGACGCGCTGCCATTCGGCCGTGGGCACGACCGTGGCGGGATACCCGCTTTGCTGCAGGTCGCCGGCGACGTCTTGTGCTCGTGCCGCCGTCCTGAACGATGCCACTGACAGTTCGAACGATCTCGATGGCGCGGCGGCGGCCGTCAGCGGAATCAGCTCGGGCACCGGCTGCGGCGCGGGTGCGGGCGAGGCCGCAGGTGCGACAAACATTGGCGGCGGCGGCGGCGCACTCTGCGCCGGGAACTGACGCACGACGACGATCGACGCGGAGCACACCGCTGACGCGGCAAGAATGGCGAGCGGCGCGGCCTGCTGGACGGCGGTGACCGACCACGGAATGCGGATCTTCAGATCGCGCGCGGCCTCGGTCACGATCCGCACGTCGATCGCGACATGCCCGCCGGCCCCGGCGAGCTCGAGCGACCGGTCGCACAACAGGTTGACGATCCGGGGTACGCCTCCCGAAATACGCGTGATGGCCCGGACGGCGGCGCCGGAAAACGGAAACGCATTGACCGCGTCGCGCGCCCGTGTGGCCGCGCGGCTCACGATCGGCCGGGCCGGGTCGGCGAGCGCCGCCGCAATGCGCCAGGCGATGTACGGTCTGACCTCGCCCGCCCCAAGCGGCTCGATCCGGCATCGTCTCGAAATGCGCTGATCGAACTGGCGCAACTGCTCGAGTTGGAGGATCGTCTCGAGGTTGGTCTGGCCGGTCAGGATAATCTGCAGCAGCTTGGCCGAGTCGGTCTCGTAATTCGAGAGCAGCCGAATCTGCTCGATCGTGCGCAGCGTGAGGTCCTGCGCTTCGTCGAGGATGATGACGGCGCTCGATTCGAGCTGGGCGAGCGTTCCCAGAAAATCGTGAAGCGTCCGCACCAGGTCGTGGCAGCTCGCGTTGGTGAGAGCACCGCCGCGGATGTCGGCGTTCGAGACCAGGCCGAAATCGACGAGCACCTGCTTGAGCAGATCCTCGGTGGTCAGGAACGGGTTGAGGATGACCGAGATGAAGGTTCGGGGCGGCAATTCCGCGAGCAGCCGGCGGCAGAGCGTGGTCTTGCCGCAGCCGATGTCGCCGGTCACCAGCATCAAACCTTCGCAGTGCGCAGGCCATGAAGGATCGTGCCCATCGCCCGCTCGTGCGACTGCGATGGAAACACGAACCGCGGATTCGGCGTCAGGCCGAAGGGTGTCTGGCGGAAACCGTAGTGAGGCTCTCGCCGTTTGTCGTCAATCGAACCGTTCGTCGCGGATTACCGCGACGCGGCCGGTTTCTCCGAGGGCGCGCGGCACGAAAAGTTCGCGGCCTCGTCGGTGCTGCCCGAACCTTTGTATGTCGCCACCTGCGGATACGGACACAGCGGGCGTGTGCGAACGATGTTTCCACCGGTCGAGCGCGATGCCAGAATCGAGTCGGGGGCCTTGCCCGCTTCGACCCACTGTTCGAGCGCGCCGATCATGTCGAACGTGTTCGGTCCTTCACCGCCACTGCAATGGCCCATGCCGGGCGCCATGAACAAGCGATACGAACCGTGCACGCGGTCAGCGCCGCCGTGCGCGCTCACGACACGCGCGTAGTACTGCGTGCTGCTCGCCGGCGAAATCTGCGGGTCGCTCCAGCCGTGATACTGAATCAGCTTGCCGCCGCGATCGAGAAACGGTTTCAGGTTCGGATCGAGCGCGTTGATGGTGTCGTTATCCATTTCCTCGGCCCGCACGACATCTGTATCGAAATTGAACTGCTGCACGGTCCAGTTGGGGTTGGCGAACACCAGATAGCGGAACTGATCGAGTCCGGTCGCCCTCGCCGACCCCGTCCATCCCAGATCGGTCCACCCGAGCTCGCTGCCACGCTCGAGACCGGTAATCTCGCGCTTCGTGCTGCGGTTGACCCCTGCCGCGTAGATCGCTCGCACGGTCTCGACCTGGGCCTTCGTCAAACAGGAACCGTCCAGCGCGCCTTTGCATTCGAGCACGCCCGGATCGAACGTGCAGCTCTTCGGGTTTTCGATGACGCCGTCCTTGACGCCGTCATGCAGGTCGCATGCGTTGACGACGGCGGTGTGAAGCAGCTGGCGCTGGGCCTGCGTCAGCCGCGCGGCTTCGTTGGCCTCGAGCGGCTTGGCGATCCGCAGCGCCGATGCGGCACGTCCCGTCCAGTCGAGTCCGGGCGCGCCGGCAATGATGCCGTCGAAATCGCCGGGAAAGCGCTGCGCCGCTTTCATGGCCTGCCGCCCGCCGGCGGAGCAGCCGTTCCAGTAGGAGAACTTCGGGCCGCTGTCGTAATAGCCCGCGATGATCTTCTTCGATGCGACGGTCATCTCGTGCACCGCGCGCCAGCCGAAATCGATCACCTTCTCGGGATGGCCCAACCCCCAGCTCGCACCCGCACCGGTGTGGCCGGTATCGGTAGAGCTCACCGCATAGCCGCGCGCGAGCGCCGTCATCATCGCGGCATAGTTGATGTTGCCGTTGAAGGCGCCATTGCCCACGGCCTGGAACCTGCCGTTCCAGTTCGACGCCGGCATCCACAGTTCCATCTTGATGTCCGAGTCGCTCGACGGCTTCAACGTGACGGCCACGCGGCAGAACGGCTGAAGCCTGGCCGCAGCGCCTTGCGCGTTGCCCGTGACCGACGGCGCGAACCCACCGGCCGCCACCGGCTGCGCAAGCGTCACGGTGCCCCCCTGAAGCGTGAGAGAGGAGAGCGCTTCGCAGGAGCCCGCGGCCTGAATCAAGACCACCTGGTTGGTCTCGACTAAAAACCACGCGAACACGCTGCTGACGCACGCCACTCCGAGAATTTGGATCCAAATCTTCTTCACGGTGTCCTCCGGCGGTTCACAAGATACCGCAAGCAACGCGTCAGACCCAAGCTTGTGTATTGACGCGATGGTGCACCGGCAGGAAACTGGAACCACCAGCCGCTGGCGCGGCAGAAAGGCAGCGTCAAACATGCGTCGCGGGCTTTTCTTTATCCTCGCGGTGTGCGGGCTCGTATCGTGCAGCAGCGATGCACCACTAGGGCCGTCTCCACAGACTCCTTTCACGTTCTTCGTGACGAGCACGACCAGCACGACGGGAAATCTCGGCGGCATTCAGGCCGCGGACGCGATGTGTCAGCGCCTCGCGACCGCCGTCGGCCACGGACGCCGCGTCTGGCGCGCATACCTGAGCGTTGAAGCCGATTACGACAATGGCAACCGGGCGAGCGATGCTCGCAACCGGATCGGCCAAGGTCCGTGGTTCAACATCAACGGCGATCGAGTTGCGGCCAATCTCACCGAGCTGCACGATCCAACTCAGCGCCGCGGCGACGCGAACGTGTTTCTGGACGAGAACGGGCAGAAAATCAACGGACAGTGGACGGGATCGCCGACACCAAACCAGCACGACATCCTCACGGGATCGAACGCCGATGGCACGCTGATAGCCGGTGGGACCTGTGCCGACTGGACGTCGAGCTCGGCCACGTTGCGGGCGACGGTCGGGCACTCCGACGGCTTCGGTCCGCAACAGAGCACGGCCGGTACGCTCTCGTCGTGGAACAACGCGCACGTGATGAGCAACAGCTGTGCGAACACCGCGCCGGGCGGTGGTGCCGGACGGATTTACTGTTTCGCGCGCGAATAAAACCGTACGTAGGGCCCGGCTTTAGCCGGGACTAACAACCCAGTAGTACGTGAGTGTCCGGCTTCAGCCGACCTAATAACCCAGCATCTGTTCGAGGGGGCCTTTCGGGAGTGGTACGAGGAACCAGACTTCGAACATCAGGAACAGCGTCGTCGCAATGACGAGGCCGACGCCGAGGCCGCGCGCGGGCGCGTAGCGTCCGAACCACCACATGAACAGCGCGACGTAAAGCGCAGAGGCGACGTAGATGCCGATGAACCCGATCGCGAACACGTAGACCGCGAACGGCAGCAGGACGGCGAGCACCCGCCCGAATCCGGCTCGCGTCACGAAGACGCGGCCACCGGTCGTGCGATCGAGCCACGCGCGCGCGAGATTGACGAGGCTCGCAAGACCCAGGAAGACGGCGATGTAGAAGGGGAAGTATCCGGCCGTCGGCCCCTCGGCTTCGCGCCATCCGACTCCCAGCCGGACGCTGTCCGTCATGACGATGCCGGCGGCGACAAGCAGGGCAATGGCGACCGCGATATCCATCGTGCGGATCGAGACGAGTTTCGCGTCGCCGGTCTCCATCGAGTGCTACTTCGCGAGGAAGCCGGCTTCCTTCATCAGATCGACGTGCAGCTTTTCGGTCCCTTCGAGCCACTTCCGGAACGCCGGCCCCGTCATCCCCGTCTGGTTGAACGCGCCCTGCGCCATGAATTCCTTCCAGTCCGGCGTCTGCACGACTTTGGAGAGCAGATCGACGTAGAACGCCACCTGATCGGGGGTGGCGCCCGGTGACATGAAGATGCCGCGCAGCATCTGGTACTCGAGATTGACGCCGGCCTCTTTGCACGTCGGAATATCGCTCCACGCCATCGACGTGGTCACCTTCGCGGTGTACGTGCTCCGCTTGCTGTCGAAGATGCAGAGTGGCCGCAGATTGCCCGCCTTCCACTGGGCGACAGCCTCGATCGGGTTGTTGACCGTCGAATTGACGTGGGCGCCCACGAGCTGCACCGCGACGGCGCCTCCGCCGGCAAACGGCACGTAGGTGAATTTCTTTCCGCCCGTCAGCCGCTCGAGCGCGGCGGTGATGATCTGATCTTCCTGCTTCGAGCCGGTGCCTCCCATGCTGAACGCGCGATCGTTCCCCGCCTTTACCGCGTTGAGATACGCGCCCGCCGTCTGGTATGGCGACGCGGCGTTCACCCACAACACGAACTGATCGAGCGCCAGCATCGAGACCGGTGTCAGATCTTTCCAGTTGAACGGCGTGCCGGTGGCCAGCGGCGTGGTGAAGAGATTCGACAGCGTGATGATCAGCTTGTGCGGGTCGCCGCGGCTCGCTTTGACGTCGAGAAATCCTTCCGCGCCGGCCCCGCCGGCCTTGTTGACGACCACGAGCGGGCGGCTCATCAGGTTGTGCTTGGTCACGATCCCTTGAATGAAGCGCGCCATCTGATCGGCGCCGCCGCCAGTTGCGGCAGGCACCACCAGACGTCACGGGCCTCGTGGGCTGCCACTTCTGCGCACTGACGGGCGACGCCACGAGCACGCCCGCGACCACCACGATCCAAGCCAGGTTCTTCACCGTTCGCCTCCTCGACTTCCAGAAAGCTAGATTGCCGGTTTGACGACCCAGGGACGCTCGAACAACCACGCGACAAGCGGCCAGATGAGAAGGATGATGCCGAGGGTGACGATACTACCAACCAGCGCGTTCGACCAGAAGATGGACAGGCTGCCTTGCGACAGCAGCATCGCCTGACGGAACGAGCTCTCGGCCATGTCGCCGAGCACGAGCGCGAGCACCAGCGGCGCCAGCGGGTACGACAGCTTGTTGAACACGTAACCGATCGCGCCGAACACCAGCACGAGCCGGATATCGAACATCGCGTTGTTGACGGTGTAGGCGCCGACCGCGCAGACGACCATGATGGTCGGCGCGATGATGCTGAAGGGCACCCGGAGAATCGCCGCGAAGAGCGGAACGCAGCTCAGGACCGATGATCAGCCCGGCCAGATTCCCGAGATACATGCTCGCGATGAGCCCCCACACGAATTCCTTCTGTTCGACAAACAGCAGCGGTCCCGGCTGGAGCCCCCAGATGAGCAGGCCTCCCAGCAGCACCGCGGCGGTGGGGGAGCCGGGAATGCCGAGCGTCAGCATCGGCAGCAGCGCGCTGGTGCCGGCCGCGTGCGCGGCCGTCTCGGCGGCGACGACGCCTTCCAGCTGTCCAGTGCCGAGCTTGTATCCTTCCTTCCCGAACCGCTTCGCCAGACCGTAGCTCATGAACGACGCGGGTGTGGCGCCACCCGGCGTGATGCCCATCCAGCAGCCGATGGCGCAGCTGCGCAGCGACGTCATCCAGTACTGCGGCAGCTTCTTCCACGTTTCGAACACGGAACCGAGGTTGAGCCGTGCATCAGTCCCCGAAAACGCGAGGCCCGCCTCCATCGACGAGAGGATTTCGCCGAGACCGAACAGGCCGATCACCGCGGTCAGAAACTTGAAACCGGTCAGCAGGTCGGTGATGCCGAACGTCATGCGCAGCTGACCGGTGACCGTATCGAGACCGACAGAGGCGAGCGCGAAGCCGAGGCACATCGATGCGAGCGTCTTGAACGGCGAGCCGCGGCCCATGCCGATGAAGCTGGCGAAGGTGAGGAATTGCACGGCGAAGAACTCGGCAGGACCGAAGCGCAGCGCGAAGCGCGCGACCACCGGCGCCAGGAATGTGATGACGATGACGCCCGCGAGGGCGCCGACAAAAGACGAGGTGAAGGCGCCCGTGAGTGCTTCGTTGGCGCGCCCCTGCTGGGCCATCGGGTAACCGTCGAACGTCGTCGCGACCGACCAGGGTTCGCCGGGGATGTTGAACAGAATCGAGGTGATCGCGCCGCCGAACAGCGCGCCCCAGTAGATGCACGACAGCATGATGATGGCCGAGGTCGGCGACATCGCGAAGGTGAGGGGCAGGAGGATGGCGACGCCGTTGGCGCCCCCGAGTCCCGGCAGGACGCCGATGATGACGCCGAGCACGATGCCCGTGAACATCAGCACCAGATTGAGCGGTGTCAGCACGACGGCAAAACCGCCGAGCAGAGAGGACAGCGCCTCCACGTCAGACCCGCGCCAGTGGAGTAGGGTAGCAGCCGGCCGATTGCGCGCGCTGGCGAACGAGCGCGTAGACGACCTCGCACGCAGGCATGGCGACGTTCGTGAGGCGTCCCATCTCGAGCACCGCGCCGAGAATCGCATCGACTTCCATCGGCCGCCCGCGTTCCAGATCGATGAGCGTGGACGGTTTGTGCGCGCCGACTTCTTCCGCTCCGGCGATGCGCGCGTCGACGTCGAGCGGCATCGTGACGCCGAGCTTCTCGGCCACCGCCTGCGCCTCGACCATCATCTGCCGCACGACCGCGCGCGTGGCGGGATCGCCGGCCACGCGATCGAGCGTCGCCATGGTCAGCGCGCAAACAGGGTTGAACGAGAGATTTCCCCAGAGCTTGACCCAGAGACTGACGCGAATCTGCGGACGGATGGGCACTCGGAATCCGCCGCGGATCATCGTGTGCGCGAACGCCTGCGCACGCTCGCTCTTCGATCCATCCGGTTCGCCGATGTCGAAGCGATTCGAATAGGTGTGCTCGATGACGCCGGGCGCGATCACCTCGGCTGCGGGATACACCACGCAGCCGATCACACGCGACGGTGCAAGCCGGTCCCACAAGACGCCGCCGGGGTCCACCGTTTCGAGCCGTTTGTTCTCGGAACGGACCCTTCAGCTTGTAGAAGTACCACCAGGGGACGCCGTTGACGACCGGCACCAGCACGGTCGAGGGACCGAGCAGCGGTTCGATCGAGTCGGCGACGGCGGGAAGCGCGTTGGCCTTGACGGCGAGAATGACGACATCCTGATGGCCGGCTTCTCTGGGATTGTCCGTGCAGTTCGGATGCGTGACGAGCGTCTGCCCTTCGCTGATGAGCGTCAGGCCGTTCTCTTTCATCGCGGCAAGGTGGGGACCCCGTGCGATGAGCGTCACCTCGTCCGTTCCGGCCGCGGCGAGCTTCGCGCCGATGAGACCGCCCATCGAACCGGCGCCGAAAACGCAGATCTTCATAGCCCCAGTTTCGCCGCCAGGCCGATGCGCTGCAGCTTGCCCGTGGCGCCTTTCGGAATTTCGTTGAGAAACACGATCTTGCGCGGCAGCTTGAAGTCGGCCAGGCGCGCGGCGGCGAAGTCCTTCAGCGCGCGCTCGGTCACGGTCTGCCCTTCGCGCAGCACGACGGCGGCCGCGACGTCTTCGCCCAGCGCGTCGTGCGGCACCGCGAAGGTCACGACCTGCTGGACGGCCGGGTGATCCATCAACACTTCGTCCACTTCGAGCGGGGAGATCTTCTCTCCGCCGCGGTTGATCAGCTCTTTCAGCCGGCCCGTCAGACGAAGATAGCCTTCTTCGTCGAGCACGCCCTGATCGCCGGTGCGGAACCACCCGTTGGTGAATGCCTTGGCGTTCGCGTCCGGGTTGGCGACATAGCCGAGCGTGACGTTGGGACCGCGAATGACGATTTCGCCGGTGGATCCCGCCGGGAGCAGCGTGCCCTGTTCATCCATCACGGCGACCTCGGGCCCGGCGGCCACGCCCACCGATCCCGGTTTGCGCGCGCGCGGCGGCAGCGGGTTCGACGCCATCTGGTGCGAGGCTTCGGTCATGCCGTAGCTCTCGATGACCGGCGCGCGAAACGTTTCTTCGAGCTGACCCATCACCGTCGACGGCAGCGACGCGGATGACGATCGAATCAACCGGAGCCTGCTTCGCGCGATGGCGTCGGGGTTTCTGTCCGCCCGCGTCAGAATGGTCTGATGCATCGTCGGGACGGCCGTGTACCAGCTCGGACGCACGTCATCGAGCCAGCCGAAGAACTTGAGCGGGTTGAATCCCGGCGAGCACCACACCTGCGCGCCCGCGGCGAGCGTCGACAGGACGGCTGCCATCAGGCCGTGAATGTGGAACAGCGGCATGATGTTCAGGCAGACATCGTCGGGTGAGAGCTGAATCGTGCCGACGATGTGCCGCGCGCTGGCGGTGATGTTCTTCTGCGAGAGCGGCACCATCTTCGGTCGCGATGTCGTGCCCGATGTGTGAAGGATGAGGGCGATATCGTTGGCCTCGGCCGCGCCGTCCGAAGCGGCCCGGCCGCTGGGCGTGCCCAGGGGTTCGATCGTGAAGGCGCCGGCTCCGGCTGCCGGGTCGGGACACAGCTCGACAATCGGCACGCCGAGCTTCTGCGCCACGGCGCGTGCGGGCGAGTCGACGCCGCGCTCGACCAGCAGCGTTTTGGCCTGCAGATCGTTCAGGTAGAACTCGAATTCCTCGGCGCGGTACACAGGGTTGAGCGGCGCCGTGGTGGCGCCCGCCGCGATGGTGACAAACGCGGTCGCCATGTGCGGTCCGTTGCCGAGCACGATCGCCACGCGGTCGTTCCGTCCGATGCCGAGCTGGTTGAGCCGATCGATGGTGCGGCCAGTCAGCGAGCGAAGCGCGGCGTAGGACAAGCCTTTCTGATCCAGGCCGCCGACCGCCGTGTCAGCGTCGCGCCCCCCGTCGAGCAGAGAGACGACCGTCTGAAATTCGCGCATAGATCCTCCGGAGCTGGAAATAGATCGGGGAGTCTATCAGCAGCGAGGTGGCGAGGCGAGGGATCGCTTCTGCTGCTGCATCGGTGGCACAGGGCTTCAGCCCTGTCACCTCGATTCAGACCGGCTTGGGCCGGACCGTGGTTGCACCAAGATAGGGCTCGACTTTAGTCGAGCGAACCGTGAGCCGGGCGGCCGCGACGTTCTGCTTGCGGCTCACGTGTTCGAGTATCCATTCGCCGCACATCCAGCCGGGCGGGCCCGGTCCCGCCGCGCCCGCTCGTCGACTGGCGCACAGGGGGCGGCAGGTCCGGTTTCCTGGGTTTGAAACCGCTTCTGGTCTCCTAATCTCCTAGCCTCCTGTTCACTCTTCGTCGTTCAGAACGTGGCGATCGGATTGACCGGCGATCCCGTCCCGCCGCGAATCGGCAGCGGCGCGACGGTCAGCAGAAATTCCCAACGTTTGCGCGCCTGTGCCGCTTCGGCCAGCGCTTCGAGATCGACGCTGTCGAAGACATAGACGCCGAGATACACGAGCGCGAAGTCGTGCACCGCGCCGGTTTCGCCCTCGACGTCGGTCGGTGCCAGGCTCGGCGGTACGTCGCCGCCGAGCAGCGCGACATCGCGCTGCCTCAGCCACGGGATCATCGACGCATTCGGTCCCGATCGCTTTCCCGTCCGGCTCGTGTCGAACGGGCCGACTTTGGCCCGACGGGCCCAGCGGCCGGTGCGGATGAACAGCGCATCGCCCGGCCCCACCTTGACCCCCGCGATTTTTTCCCACGCCTCGACGTCCTGGGCGGTGACCGGCGTGCCCGGTTCCAGGTACGGCACGCCTTTGAGCCGCGGCAGATCGATCAGGATGCCTCTCGTGAACACGCCGTTCTTGAGGTTCACGATCGAGTTTCGCGCGTGCCCGTTCTTCATGACGGTCGCCGGGTCGGGTTTGTAGCCGTTGTAGAAGACGCCTTGATATTCGATGTGGGCCAGCGAGTCGAGGTGTGTATGAGCGACGCCGTGAGGGGCCACGCCGAATCTGTCGGTGCCGATCGTGAGCATGCTGTGCTCGTACGGATTCGGGTTGTCGATCGCCATTTCCGTGTCCGTGTCACGGGCCAGCGAGACCGACACACCGTCCTTGACCAGCGCCGCCGCCTGCCGGCGCTTGGCTGGTGTAATCAGGTTGGCGGCGCCGAGCTGATCGTCGGGGCCCCAGCGCCCCCAGTTCGAGAGCTCCTTCTTCCACCGGTCGAAGTCCGCACGGCTGGTCGACTGTGGCGGGGCGCTCGCAGCCGGCGACTGAACGATGACGATCAACACGAGCAGAAGCCAACGCTTCATCTTTGCCTCCATGCACACAGACCCCGTCCTACTTCCAGCGCTCCGATTCGGTCCGCGCGGTCTTCAGATACGTTTCGATCTGGCCGACGATATCCGGATGCGCGCTGGCGACGTTGCGCGCTTCGCCGGGGTCCGCGACGAGGTCATACAGCTCCAGTGGAGTACCGGGCTTGAGCCGCACGGCTTTCCAGCGGCCGCTTCGCACCGCCTGCTGAAATCCTCGCTCGTGGAATTCCCAGTACAGGTACGGATGCGTCGCCTGCGATCGGCCGCGAAGCGCCTGTGCCATCGACAGGCCGTCGAGGTCCGCAGGGGCGCGCGCACCCGCGATGTCGGCGAGCGTGGGCAGCATGTCCCAATGCGCCCAGACATGGTCGCTGGTGCGGCCCGCAGGCACGACGCCCGGCCAGCGCGCGATCATCGGGACGCGAATGCCACCCTCGTAGAGATCGCGCTTGATGCCGCGCAGCCCGCCGCTGCTCCGGAAAAACGCCGGATCGCCGCCGCCTTCCTGGTGCGGGCCGTTGTCGCTGATGAACATCACGAGCGTGCGGCTGTCGAGGCCGCGCGCGCGGATGAGATCGACGAGGCGGCCGACATCGCGGTCCATCCGCGTAATCATGGCCGCGAAGGCGGCGCGCGGCGCCGGCTGCGATCGATAGCCGAGCGACGGAACATCGAACCGCGCACCCGCCGGCTTTTCATCGGCGGGCGGATTGCTGAACGGTGTTTCGGGAAACTGTCCGCGGAACCGATCGAGCGAATCGGAGGGCGCGCGCAACTCGGCGTGCGGCACGGTGTAGTTGAGATAGACGAAGAACGGCCGGGGATCGTCCTTCTCGATGACGCCCGCGGCTTCCTTCGTGAACAGATCGTTGACGTAGTCGGTGTCGAGGTCCGCGCTCACGCGCTCGCCGTTCCGCCACAGGTGGTCGGTGAACTGCCGGTGCGCGTGGCGCTGATCGAGAAAGCCGAACGCGGAGTCGAATCCCTGACGATCGGGCATGCCCGTGCTGCCCGGCTGCCCAAGGCCCCACTTGCCGACCAGCGCCGTGCGGTAGCCCGCGTCGCGAAGGACCTCGGCGATCGTGACATCCTCGAGACGAAGCGGGATATCGCCGGCGGGGAAGCCGCCGTTGCCGCGGATCCACCCGTGGCCAGTGTGCCGTCCGGTCATCAGCGCCGCGCGCGAAGGCGCGCACACGGTGCTGCCGGCGTAGTACTGCGTGAAGCGAGTGCCTTCCCGCGCGAGCCGATCGAGCAGCGGCGTCTCGAATCGCGCCTGCCCGTACGCGCTCAGGTCGCCGTATCCGAGATCGTCGGCCTGGATGAGCAGGATGTTCGGGCGAGGCGGCGGCTGTTGAGCACGCGCGGTCAACGCGACGAGCAGCAACGCCGCAGCCGCTGTTTTTCTCATGGTCGCGCCACCCGCTACTTCTGGAAGATCGCCTTCGGCATCATCGCGTGGATGCCCTTGGTGCCGTCCACGACCTGGGTCACGATCAAATCCATCGCGGCGCTCGCCAACATGTAGGCGTCGTCGCGCGACAGTCCCTTGGTTTCGACGATCAGGTCGAGCATTTCTCTGGTTGCGATCTTCGCGGCGTCGTCGAGATCGGCGGCCAGCCCCATCGTGATGTAGTGCGTCGGCGTTTCGGCGCGCGGCCAGCGCAGCCGCCGTCCCTTGTGCAGGAGGATCTGGACTTCGCCTCTCAGCGACGTTTCGATCGCGGACAGGCACACTTCGCCATGGCCCTGCGCGGCGTGGCCGTCTCCAAACGAGAGCAACCCGCCCGATACGTGGACCGGCAGAAACAGCGTGCTGCCAGCGCCGAGATCGCGATTGTCCATGTTTCCACCGAAAATGTTCGGCGGGCCGCTCGGGACGCGTCCCATGCTCACCGGCGGCGCGACGCCCATGACGCCCCAGAACGGTTTCACCGGCACGTGCACGCCCGGGGCGTATTCGACCGTCCTTCGATCGAGATCGATCCAGAGCGCGCGGGCCTTTTCGTACGGGAAGTCTTCGGGCAGCAGGCCGCGATTCGGCACGAAGCTCTGGCCGGCGATCGGAAGCCGCACGTCCACCGAGCGGATGCGGATTTCGAGCACATCACCTGGCTCGGCGCCGCGAATGGCGATGGGCCCGTTCAGCGTGTGATCGCCGCGATTGGTGCCTTCGACGCCGTCAAACACGGCGTAGAGCTCTGCCGGAATCTTGTCCTTCGGTACGCCGATGCTTTCGAAGAATCGCGGGTTGCCCGACGCGGTTTCGAGCCTGACGAGGTCGCCCGAGTCGATCGTGAGGACGGGCTTGAGCGTCGCATCGAAGAATCCGCGATGAACCGTGGTGGGCGAGGCGTTCAGCTCGTGCGTGCGCGAAGATGGCTGCGCGGTCGCCGTCGCCGGCAGCACCGAGAACACCGCATACACGGCCAGGGTTCGCAGCGTCATAGATGCCTCTCTGGTGGCAGGGCTAAAGCCCTGCGCTACCTGAATGCAGGGCTAAAGCCCTGCGCCACCGATTTCTCTCTGAAACAGGAGATTAAGAGTTCAGGAGATCTTCTTCTTTTTCTTCCTGATCTCCTGATCTCCTGTTATGCGTTTGTTGCCCGTATCGCGTGTCCGGGAGTGACGCCGTTGACGAGCTGCTCGTTTGCGACCACCACGACACCGTTGACGATGACGTGGCGCATGCCGACGGGCGACAACCCGGGCTCGCGGTACGTCGATCGATCGATGACGCGCGCGGCGTCGAAGATGGCGATGTCTGCGTCGGCGCCCTGACGCAGCCGGCCCCTGGTCTTCATCGCGGGCACGCGCGGGGCGAGGCGCTCGGCGGGCATCAGCGTCATCTTGCGAATCGCGTCCATGAGCGTCAGCGATCGGGCATCGCGGACATAGCGGCCCAGCACCCGGGAGAACGTGCCGGTCGTGCGCGGATGCCCCGTACCGTTCTCCCAGTAGGAATCGCTGGCGATCATCGTGAGCGGGCTGGTGACCGCGAGCGCGACCATTTCCTCCGTGTTGTTGTGCAGTACGACGGGGCCGCCTGTCTTCCGGTATTTCTGAAAGGTGTCGGGCGTAAGCCGCTCGCCGGTTCTCGGCCATTCGAGCTGCGCGACGCGCGCTTCGCTCGCGCCGTCGTACTCGTCGAGATTGGCCGACTGAATTTCGGTCATGCCGGCGGCGTACGGATACGCCTCGGTCGTCACGTTGACGCCGCGGGCCTGCGCGGCCGCAACCGTCTGCAGCACTTCGCGGGTTGCGGCGCCGCCCGTACTGTTGATGTGCACGATGTGCAGCGGTGCCCCGGTCTGACCGGCGAATCTCAGGACTTCCTCCACACCAGCCATGCCGCGCCGCGTGTGAACGTGCACCGTCACGCGCTCACGCGCCGCGATTCGGAAGATCTCGAGCAGCTCCTCGTCTCTGGCGGCCGGCGTGTACGCGAAACCCGCGCCGATGCTGACGGCGCCTTTCTTCAGGCCCTCGGCGATGCGCTGAGACATCGCGCCGATCTCCGCCGCCGTGGCGGCCCGGTGGGCGGCATCGGCCGTGGGGAACGATGTGCCCGGGTCGCGCATCACCGCCATGCGTACCGGGATGTGCCCGATGCTGACGCCGTGGTTGATCAGGCTGCGGGCTCGCGCCGCGTACCACGCGTCGACGTCGCTCGTGCCCAGCTCGAGCTCGAAGGCGGTCGTCACGCCGTCGCGGGCCTGGTAGCGATGGGTCTCCGGCGTCTGCTGATGTGCGTGCAGGTCGATGAATCCCGGGCAGACGACGAGCCCGGCGGCGTCGATGCTGGTGCGCCCGGTCAGCCGATCAGACGTGATGCTGGCAATCCGGCCGTTGCTGATGCCGATACTCCGGACATCGTCGAGCCCCGACTCGGGATCGATGACGCGGCCATTGGCGATCACCAGGTCGAACGTCTGCGCCGCGAGCGGCGCGACGGCAATCGATGTAATTCCAACCAAAAACGCTCGCCGCGTAGGCATATGCAGGTTTGGGCAATCAATCGGGGTTCGGTTAACCTAATGGTTCCACGCGTAATCTACATGTTTTCATCTAAGTCGACATTTGCCAGCCTCGCGATTGTGGTGTCCCTTTCTGCCGGACTCCTGGCCCAGTCCGGGGAGCCGCCGCCGAATACCGCCGCGGCGCCGGCGAACCGGTTGGCTGTAGCGCCGGCGGTTGGCTCGGTGGCCGGGGAGGCATCGGCCACCGACCTTGCGCCGGTCATCGACGGCAACGTCCTCGACGACAAGGCGTGGGCCGCCGCCAAGATCATCACGGGATTCTGGCAGACGACGCCCGACGAGGGGCAACCGGCGTCAGAGAACACCGAAGTCCGCGTGATCTACACCAAAGACGTGCTCTACATCGGCGTCGTCAACTACGACCGCACGCCGGAGCTGATCATCAGCGCCGAGAGCCGCCGGGATTCCGTGCTCAGCAACACCGATAGCTTCGCCGTTGTGCTCGACACGTTTCGCGATCGGCAAAACGGCTTTGTCTTCGGCACCAGTCCTGCCGGCATCGAGTTCGATGGCCAGGTGATGGGAGAAGGGCAGGCCAGCTTCGGTGGAGGTGGTGGCGGTGGCGGAGGCGGCGGTGGTGGTGGCGGTGGTGGAGGTGGGGGTGGCGGTGGCGGCGGCGGTGGTGGCGGCGGTGGCGGACAGGCCGGCGGTTCCGGCGGCGGGTTCAACATCAACTGGGATGGGTCGTGGCAGGTTCGCGCGCTGATGCTCGACAACGGCTGGAGCGCCGAGTTTGCGATTCCGTTCCGCACGCTGCGCTACCCGGCCAAGGATGTCCAGGAGTGGGGCATCAATTTTCAGCGCAATATCCGTCGAAGGAACGAGACCGCGTACTGGTCGCCGCTCCCGCGTCAGTACGACCTCTACCGGCTCTCGCTGGCGGGCACCTTGTCGGGTCTCGCCATTCCGGCACACCGAAACCTTCAATTGACGCCGTACGTCCTCGGCGCGACGACGCAGAAGGGTACCGTTCCCAGCGGCTCGGACGGGAACGGTGAATTCGGCGTCGACTTGAAGTACAGCCTGACGCCGAGCCTGACGCTCGACGCCACCTACAACACCGACTTTGCTCAGGTCGAAGTCGACCAGCAGCAGATCAACCTCGATCGCTTCAATCTGTTCTTTCCCGAGAAGCGGCCGTTCTTCCTCGAGAACGCGGGGCTCTTCTCGGTCGGGATGACCGGCGAAGCCGAAGTGTTCTTCAGCCGTGCCATCGGCATCGGTGGCGACAATGTGCCGATTCCCATCATCGCCGGCGGCCGCCTGACCGGGCGGGTGAACGGCAATACAAGCATCGGCCTCATCAACATGCAGACGGCCGAAGACCAGGAGCGCGGCATTTCGGCGAACAATTTCAGCGTCGCGCGCGTGCAGCAGGAGCTGCCGAACCGGTCCGCGGTTGGAGCCATGTTCGTGAACCGCCAGGGCACCGGCGATCTCTCCGGCGATCGCGACTACAACCGGAGCTACGCCGTTGACGGGCGACTTGGCTTCGGGCAGAACGGTCTCGTCAACGGCTTCGTCGCGCGCACCGAGACGCCTGATATCTCAGGCGATGCACACGCATCTCAGATTGGTGCGAGTCACAACACCGAAGCGTGGCGATTAGGGGGCGGGTTACGCGCAGGTCGGCGACAACTTCAATCCGGAGGTCGGGTTTCTCGCACGCGAGAACGGTTTCCGCAAGGCCGAGCTCGCGGTGAACCGGAACATCCGGCTTGCCGAAGGCAGCTTCTGGAAGTTCCACGAGCTGCGACCGCACGTGGGCTACGACTCGTACTGGACGAACGAAGGCGTGCTCGAAACCAGACGCGTGCACATCGATCAGCACTGGCAGCTCCGAGCGGCGCACGAGTTCCACACCGGCATGAACGTGACGTCCGAAGGGGTGTTCCTGCCGTTCGAGATCTATCCGGGCGTGGTGGTGCCTGCAGGCAAGTACGACCACAGCCGAAGGGCAGTTCGTGGCGTTCACCAACCAGGGCGCGCCTCTGTCGGTGCGTATGCGCCTGACGTTCGGCGGGTTTTTCGGCGGGGAGAGAAGGGTGTACGCCCCTCAGGTGCGATTCAGGACGAGCGAGACGTTCAACACCGAGGTGAGCTGGACCCGCAACGACATCGATCTGCCCGGCGGTGCGTTCGTCACCAACCTCGTCACCTCGCGCATTTCGTATTCCTTCACGCCGCGCATGTACCTGCAGGCGCTTCTGCAATACAACGATCGCGCGAACGTGTGGTCGAGCAACGTGCGGTTTGGCTGGTTGAACCAGGCGAACACGGGGCTGTTCGTCGTCTACAACGACACGCAGGGGCTGTACGATTCGACGCTGTTGCGGCCCGATCGCAGCTTCACCGTGAAGTACAGCCGGCTGCTCGATCTGCTGAACTGAAAGACCAAGTTAAACAAGAGATTAGGAGACTAAGAGAATTCTTGTAAAGAAAACACTCCTGGCCTCTTCAATCTCTTGTTGATCGTTTCAGCGTTCGAATAATTTCTGAAGCTCACCACTGTCGCTTTTCGTTCGCGTCAGCGCCAGCATCAACAACACCCGCGCCTTCTGCGCGCTCAGATTATCGGCCCGGATGCAGCCGAGCTGCCCGAGCTCGACGTCGCGCGCGTAAAGCGGCACGACGCGGCCGGTATAGACGCGCGTGCTCAGCACGACCGGAATGTTTTTGCTGCGCGCTTCCTTGATCGCCTCCAGGGTGCCCGACGTCACGTGCCCGAGTCCGAACCCTTCGACGACCAGTCCGTCGAGCGTGCCCTGCTGCAGGAGCAGTGAGATGATTCGCCCATCGGCGCCCGCATACTGATTCACGATCTCCACGCGTCCGAGGGTCTGATTGTCGGCAAGCGGGATCGTCTGCCGTCGAAGCGGCGCCCGGTAGAAGCGCACGGCGCCGAGATCGGCCACGCCCAGCGCCCCGAACTCGAGCGTCTTGAACGTTTCCACTTCGATCGTGTTCGTCTTGGTCACTTCGCGCGCGGCGTTGATCTGTCCGTTCATGACGACCAGCGCGCCTTTGCCGACGGCTTCCGGCGAGACCGCTACGCGCACGGCGTTGAGCAGGTTCCTCGGTCCGTCGCTGTCGAAATAGGAGGCCGCGCGCTGCGCGCCGACGAGCACGACCGGTTTCGGGCTGGTGACGGTCAGGTCGAGGAAGTAGGCCGTCTCTTCCAGCGTGTCGGTGCCGTGTGTGATGACGACGCCGCTGATGCCGTCGGTGGCGAGCAGTTCGTTGGTGCGCCTGGCCAGCTGCCTCCAGATGTCCGGCGTCATGTCGTAGCTGCCGATGTTGGCAATCTGTTCGACCTCGACGCTGGCAATGGTGTCGAGGCCGGGCACCGCGCTCACGAGCGCCGCACCGGTGAGGGCCGGCGCGAGCGCGCCCACTGCCGGATCGAACTTGCTCGCAATCGTTCCGCCCGTGGCGAGCACCACCACGCGCGGCAGCGATGCCTGAGCCTGCGAGGCCGAAGGCTGAGCATGAAGCCCGATGGCGAGAGCGATGACCAATCCGCGCATTCCTTTTTACTTTCTACTTTTCACTTTCTACTTTTCACTTTTCACTTTTCACTTTCGTAATACTTGCTGTACATCCCTCGCCTGAACAGCCAGCCGCCCAACGGGCCGAACCAGTTCAGGACGTGGTACATGTAGCCGAGATCCATCAGCTCGATCAGGTTGCCATCGAAGTCCCGGACGAAGAAGAACGAGTGCCCGCGCGGCGACCGCTCGGGCTGGCTGACGATCTCGACGCCTTTCGTCTTCAGGTAGTCGTGCCACTTGTGGAGGTTCTTCACGTTGAACGAAATGTGCGTGAGGCCGACGCCATTCCAGGGCACGGCGCGCGGGGGCTGCTGGGGCTGAAACTCGAAGATCTCGAGGACGCCGCCGCCGGGGACCCGAATCCAGCCGATCTTGCACGCCGGCCGATCGTGCGTCACGCCGAAGAAGGTGCGGACGCGCTCGGGCGGCGTGTCGGCGACCCCGACGAGCGGGCAGCCGAAAACCTCCCAGTAGAACTGCACCGCTTTGTTGAAATCCGACACCGTGATGCCGGCATGGCTGAACGAGCGTGCTCTCAACGTGATCTCCCGTGAGTTCTACCACGAAGAGAGGGAAACCACGAAGACCAACCACGAAGACACGAAGGACATTCCTTGAAAGAAAGAATTCTTCTGAGCTTCTGATCTTCTGTTGTTCTTCGGGACACGGCTGAAGCCCTGTACCATCCGGCGTCAGCCGGACCGTGAGGCGCGCGTCTGTGCGGCTTGAATGACGGCGGCTCGTGCCAGCATCTTCTCATCCCGTGTCCCCGTTCGAAGCGCGCGCTTCGAGGCGGCGGCCGCTTCGTCCAGGCGCCCGGCCTTGTAGTAAGCCCAGGCGAGCGCGTCCTCTGTGAAGATATCGTGTCGCGTTCTGGCCACGGTCTCGGCAATCTTCACGGCCTCGGGCACCTTTCGATCGCGCTCAGCCAGAAAGAGCGCCAGACTGGCTTCGGTCTGCGCCAGGCCTGGACCGGCGAGATCTTCGCCGAGCTGGTAGAAGCGTTCGGCCTCGGCTCGATTGCCGCTCTCGGCATGTAGATCGCCGATGCGCGCGGCGAGGTCGAGGCTTGGCGCACGCGCGAATTGCTCCGAGAATATTGCCAGCGCCGCCGCGCGATCGCCGCGCAGGGCCAGCACTTTGCCCTGTCCGATCCGCGCGTACGGGTAGTTCGGGAAGATGTAGCCGGCACGCGCGAATTCGCGCTCGGCGCCGTCGAGGTTGCCCATCCGTAGATACAGCTCGCCGACATGTGCGACATACCAGGCCTGCGCTTCGGGGTCGTGAGCCGTCGTTGACTGGACCGCCATCTGCATCGCTTCGAGGGCTCCGCGCGCGTGCCCTTTGAGCTCGCGCGCGTACGCGATGCGCGCGTACGCCGCCCCGTTCGGACGCATGGTCATCATCGTGTCGAACGCCTCGAAGGCGTCCTCGTACTCGCCGAGCTCGATCGACGCATCGCCGATGACGCCGTAGTTCCACGCGTCGTCGGGACGCATATCGCGCGCGCGCCCGGCGATGTCGAGCGCCTCGCGGAACCGGTGCTGGGAGAGATGGACCGCGGAGAGCAGCCGCAGCGCGTCGTAGTGTCCTGGCGACCTCCTGAGGACCGACGTCAGAAGATGTTCGGCACGGTTCGCCAGTCTGCCGTCTCCCGTCACGCGCGCCTGACGCAGGAGCGCGTCGGACAACAGAAGGCTCGCGCCAACGTCGTCCGGCCGCTCCTGCAGCACACGCTCGGCCTCGGCGATACGCTGCTTCAGTCCATCCGCCGATGTGGAAGGCGCGCCCGGCATACCCACCGCCGGTGCCATCCGCTCGACATCGGCCGATTCGGACGTGCCGCGCCGGCTCGCATAGTGAGCCAGCGCGGCCACCGCGCCCAGGACGACCACCAGCACAATTCGCTGAACCGTCTTTTTCACGACTAATCCCCAATCCCTAATCCCTAATCCCTAGGTCAGAGGTTAGTGGTGCCCGTGCTCATACCCCTGATGGGGCACCGCGAGATACGGAAACACGGCGGAGAAGGGCCGATCGTTGGCATCGACGCCGTCGCCGAGCAGATTGTTGGGCGAGCGATTCGCGTTGCCGCCGCAGAAACCGAACGACTCGATGATCGGTCCGACGACGGTTCCGTACCCGCAGGCGAACGCGCGCAGGTCGATGTCGGTCACGTCGTCTTCGAGGCGACGGCCGTTGGGGAATCCGGCGAGGTCGCCGGCAAGCACGCCAAGCCGGTTTCCAGAGCCGGCCGCGGCGCTGGGTGGAATCCCGGTATTGAGCCGCAGCAGGTCTGCTTTCGTGTTGCCGGTGAAATTCAGCGTCGGCACGCCGGTCAGCAGCACCGCCACGAGATCGCCTCGTCCCGTCTCGGGTGCGTCGTTCAGCACGGGATACAGGAAGTTCTCGAGGCGGGTGACCTCTGGCGACGTATATCTCCTGGCGAAGTCCTCATCGTCTCGAGGATCCGATCGGTTCCAGCGATCCTTCTGGCCCAGCGGAATGACGACTTCGTTGATGAGGGGGTTTCCCAGCCGGGAGACCCTCACGTATTTGTGGTCGTTGTCGTCCCAGTCGCCGCGATCCCAGTCCTCATCGTCGTCGTTGTCGTCAATCCAGAGGGCTCGACGGCTCGCGCTCGCGTAGACACCGATGACCGCGTCCGGATCCGACGGTCCTGTGGGCAACTGCCCATCCTTGGTGAGCTGCGTAATCGGCACCTGAATGGCGATCGCATGGGTGTTGAAGCCGCCGACGCCGTCCACGCCGGCCGCGGCCGGCAGCGGAAGGACGTGCAGCGTGTTGAACGGCCGCAGTCCTGCCAGGTCGAAGACCGATCCGAGATCCACGAAGAACGGGTCGTCAACCTGCCCGGCGAAGACCTTCACGCCGTTCGACAGCGAGTGGACGGCCGCGGCGTGCAACGTGTCATACGAGGGCGTCGATCGAGGGCCGATGTTGACGGGCGGTGTCGCGAGCCGTCTGCCCAGCGTGTCGTGTGACCTCCCGCGGACTTCGGTGACCGCATAGGTCTGCGGCATGTTCCAGTCGGGATCGTCGAGGCTCGTAATCTGACCCGTGTTGTAGAGGAAGGAGTTGGGATTGCGGACCTTCGTGCGGAAGCGGAACTGGTAGGTCACGTCGTCTCTCGCGTTGCCGTCGTTGTCGACGTGGATCTCGTACAGGACGTTCTCGTCGAAGCTGTGAAAGTTCGGACCGCCGGCCGGCTCTTCGAGCGGGATGTAGTTGGCGATGATGGTGACCATGCCGGGCTGGTCGGGGCTGACGAATGCATAGACGTCGGTGTTGTCGGCGCGCGGATCTCCACTAATCAACGGGGCTTCCCGATGGCTCGAGGCGCCGGTCGGCGTCATCAGCACGCCGGTCAGCGCAATTGCGAATAGGAGCGCGGTTAGTTTCTTCACTACTACCTCCCGCCGCTTGCGGAAGCGGCACAAGCAGAACACGTCACGTGTTCCTCACTGCTCTACGGCGGGGGCGTCGAAACGGATTTACGTTTTTGGCAGGCCGAGCTTCAGATCGACCGTCCGGATGTGGTCGGCGACGCGCAACGCCTGCGCCACGATGGTCAGGGCCGGGTTGACGGCCGCGGAGGAGGGGAAAAACGACGCGTCGACCACGAACAGGTTCTCGACGTCGTGCGAGCGGCAGTAGGTGTCGAGGACCGACTGGCGCGGATCGGTGCCGAACACCACCGTGCCGCACTGGTGAGTGGTGTTCTTGCTGCCATGTGAATGCGTCATCACGACCCAGAAGCCGAGCCGTCGCAGGATGCGCCTGGTCTCTTTGACGAGCGCCCGATGGGCCCGTAAGTTGTTGGGGCGGTAAGTCATCTGAATGCGTCCGGAAGCGTCGACGACAATCCGGTTCCGCGCGTCGGGCAGATCTTCGGACATCGCCAGCCAATCGACGCCGCGCGCCACCCACCAGTCGTACATCGACAACGGCACCTGGGGCACCACCGTCTGGGCCATGACGCCATGGGTTCGTCCCTGCGACTGAATCTGGCCGAGCGGATAGCGCGTGTGCGGTCCACGCAGGTAGAAATCGTTGATGGCGACCGTTTTCTGGAACACCGTCGGGTTAATCCGGAACGGGTGGAAGCCCTGCATCATCGTCGCCAGATGCGCCATGTAGCGGCGGCCGACCAGACCCGACGAGTTACCGAGACCGTTCGGGTGCCTGTCGCTCGCCGATCGAAGCAGGAGCGCCGCGGAGTTCACCGCGCCGCACGACACCACCACGAGCGACGATTCGACGCGGATCGTCGTGCCGTTCCTGTCGACGTCCACGGCTTCCACCCTGGTTCCGGCCGCGTTTGTGACCAGCCGTTTCGCGAAGGCGTTGGCCCAGAGCTCCACGTTCGGCCGTTCGAGGGCGGGCCGCACGCAGCAGACGTCGGCGTCGCTCTTCGCGTGCACCTTGCACGGAAACGAGTTGCATGTATCGCAGAGAATGCATCCGTCGCGGAGACCGAGCGGCAGCGGCGACGGATGCAGGCCGAACGATCGCAACTGCGCGACGATTGCGGTCATCACGTCGGCATGCGGAACCGGAGGATGCGGAAAGGCGCCTCGCAAGGGCTCGGTGGGGTCGATCCCTGCCTCGCCATGCACGTGATACAGCCGCTCGGCGCGCTCGTAGTACGGCTCGAGCGCGTCGTAGTCGATCGGCCATGCCGGCGAAACGCCCTCCATGTGCTCGACGGCTTCGAAGTCTTCGCGCCGCAGCCGATACAGGACGGCGCCCCAGAACTTGGTGTTTCCGCCGACGTTGTAGTGGCTGTAGGGCCGGAATTCCTGCCCCTGATCGTCGAGCCATCGCTCTCCGGTCTGATACCGCAGGTCCTTCCAGACCGCTTCAGGACTCCAGTTCTCGGCTTCCTGTGGAACGAAGTCGCCACGCTCGAGGACGAGCACCTTCGCGGACGTGTCCGCCAGCGCGTGCGCCATCGTGCCTCCGCCCGCGCCGCTTCCGATAATGACGACGTCGTAACGTTCGTTCGGCATCAGGCAGTGCGCTGCAGGCTCGAGTACACGCCGTCCATCAGGCGCTGATCTTCGATCGCGCGTTCGAGGCTCATCTCGGGTGCGTGCCCGCTGGTGATGGCCTCATGGAAGTCACGATACATCGCCTGATAGCCCCGGATGTCTCGAAACCCCGGGAAGACGAGGCGCGGGACCCCGTTGCCGCGGGCCAGCACGAAGAGGCCGTTCGATTCGAAGGTGATGATGCCCTTGCGGCCGTACAGCTTCGAGAGCCGCAGTCCCCTGAAGAGCGATGGGATCTCGCGGGAGTAGTACAGCGAGCCGACGGCGTCGTTGTCGTACCGGAACGCCACCATCATGCTCTTCGCGCGCGTATCCGGACCCTCTCGCGACAACGATGGGCGGTAGCCGTCGATCGAAACGATTCTGGGTCCCAGGCTGCCCGCGATGTGCAGCCAGTGAATGCCTTCTTCGAAGAAGGCATCTCCGCCCGCCATGCTCTCGTCGTTGCGCCAGTCGTCGGCGCGTTTCAGCCGTTTGGCGATCGTCGTGAAGTGGGCGAAGACCATGTCGCCGATCGCGCCTTCGGCGACGAGCTTCCTGAGCACGACAGCGAGCGGCTTGTAGTGATCGTTTTCGCCGACGAGCACCACCCGCTTCGCCTGGTTGCGCGCGTCGATGACGGTGGCGTAGTCCTCCATGCGCGGAAAGGCGGGCTTCTCGACGAGCACGTGTTTGCCGGCCGCCAGGGCGCGCAGCGTCAGCTCGACATGAAAACGAGGCGGAACCGCCACGACGACGGCGTCGATGCGCGGGTCGTCGATGGCCGCGCCATAGTCGGCAAAGCTGGCCGTGCCCTGGAAGCGCCGGCAGTACTCCTCGGCCTTCGCACGATCGCGGCTGGCGTAACTGCACGTGATGTGCGAACGGAACCCCTTCAGGTGCCGGCTGTGCACCTGAGTGATGAAACCGCAGCCGAGGAAGGCCAGGCGCAGCGGTTCGCGCGTCAGCACGAGACACCCTTCACGCGCAAAAATGTACCATGATCGGATGCAGTAGAATCCCCCTTTATGTCCCGCGTCGGTCCCCCTCGCGTCCTCAACATCAGCGACCTCCGCCGGCTGGCCAGGCGCCGGCTGCCTCGCGTCGTCTTCGATTACATCGACGGCGGCGCCGATGCGGAGGTGACGCTTCGCGACAACGTGAAGGCGTACGAAGAGCTCACGTTCCGCCCGCGTGGCGCGATCGCGATTCCTTCGATCAACCTGAAAACGAGCGTGCTTGGCGTGCCGCTCGAGTTGCCCTTCATCCTTGCGCCCGTTGGCAGCAGCCGCATGTTCTACCCGAACGGCGAAGTGCTCGCCGCGCGCGCGGCGGGGAAGGCAGGCACCGGGTATGTGCTGTCGACGCTGTCGGGCACTCCGATGGAACAGGTTCGGGCCGCGACCAACGGACCGGCCTGGTATCAAGTGTATCTGTGCGGTGGGCGCGAGGCGTCGGTCAACATGCTGAATCGCGCGAAAGCCGCGGGCTTTACGGCGCTCGTCGTGACGATCGACACCGGCGTGCCGGGCCTGCGCGAGCGCGACCTTCGCAACGGCATCAAGGAGCTGCTCGGCCGCAGCGTCTCGGGCATTCCGTTCCTGGGACAGATGATCGTGCGTCCGGGCTGGGTTGCCGGAATGCTCATGGACGGCGGGCTCATGGAATTTCCCAACGTGCTGCTGCCAACCGGGCCGATGCCGTATGCCGACGTCGGCAAGACGCTCGAACAGTCGGTTGTCTGCTGGGACGATCTCAAGTGGATCCGCGAGCTCTGGAACGGCAAGATCGTCGTCAAGGGTGTGCACACGGCGGAAGACGCGCGACGCGTCGTCGATGAAGGCGCCGATGCGCTGGTCGTCTCGAATCACGGCGGCCGCCAGCTCGACGGCGTGCCCGGCAGCATCCGCTCGCTGCCGGAAGTGGTGGCGGCTGTCGGCGATCGAATCGAAGTGCTCGTCGACGGCGGCATCCGAAACGGCGGCGACGTCGTGAAGGCGCTCTCGCTCGGCGCGCGCGCCGTCCTCATCGGCCGGGCCTACGCGTACGGCCTCGCCGCGGGTGGGGAAGCCGGCGTCGATCGCGCCATTGAGATTCTCCGCACGGGCATCGTCCGGACGATGAAGCTGCTCGGCGTGTCGTCGCTCCACGAGCTCAACCGCTCGTACCTGGATGTGCCGGTTGGCTGGCTCCCGGGCGGAGGGAAATCTGAAACCAGAAACTAAAATCTAAGAACTAGAATCTAGAAAACTGGTCCAAAAACTAGAATCTGGAACCTGAACGGCGGAAGGGGAGTATTAGATTCTAGATTTTAGATTCCAGATTTTAGTTTCTAGATTGACCGTCACCCGCGAGGTGTTATGGCCGAGATGCATGAGATTGACTACAAGATTTTCGGCGACGACATGCAGTTTGTCGAAGTCGAGCTCGATCCGAACGAGGCCACCGTCGCCGAAGCCGGCGGCATGATGTACATGGACGACGGGATCGAGATGGAGACGATATTCGGCGACGGCTCGCAACAGCAGAGCGGGTTCATGGGCGCGCTGATGGGCGCGGGCAAGCGGCTGCTGACGGGTGAGTCGTTGTTCATGACGGTGTTCCACAACCGGAGCTCGCAGAAGAAGAAGGTGGCGTTCGGCGCGCCCTACCCTGGAAAAATCATCGCGATCCACCTCACCGAGGTCGGCGGCGAGCTCGTGGCGCAGAAGGATTCGTTTCTCGCGGCCGCCAAGGGCGTCAGCATCGGCATTGCGTTCCAGCGGAAGCTCGGCGTGGGCCTCTTCGGAGGCGAAGGCTTCATCATGCAGCGCTTGCAGGGCGACGGGTGGGCGTTCGTGCACGCGGGCGGCACGCTGCAGGAACGGACGCTGGCGTCCGGGGAGCTGGTGCGCGTCGACACCGGCTGCATCGTGGCGCTGCAGCCATCGGTGAACTACGACATTCAGTACGTCGGCAAGATCAAGTCGGCGCTCTTCGGAGGCGAGGGATTGTTTTTCGCCACGCTGCGCGGACCGGGCAAAATCTGGCTGCAGTCCCTTCCGCTCAGCCGGTTGGCGAATCGCATCGTGGCGGCCGTTCCCGGCGTCGGGCGCGGCGGCCGGGAAGAAGGGTCGATTCTGGGCGCGATCGGCGGCATACTCGACGGAGACAAATAGGTAGGTGCGACTACAACGAGCACTTCTCGTGGTCTGGGCGCTGGGCCTCTGCTGGCCGGCGTCTGCCCTGGCGCAAAGCGATCTCGAACGGGCACGCGCGTTTTATAACGAAGGGCACTTCGACGAATCCATCGCGGCCGCGGCCGCGGCCATGATGAAGCCGTCGGCAGCGCCGTCGGCCACGCTCATCGCCGCGCGGGCGCGCCTCGAACGTTTCAGGCTCACGAAGGATCCGCAGGACCTGACTGCCGCGCGGTCCGATCTCGTGTCGCTGAACCCCCTCAAGCTGGGGCCGCAGGAGGCCATCGAATGGCAGATCGGCCTCGGCGCGGCGCTCTTTCTCGACGATCAACCAGGTCCCGCGTCTGAAATGTTCATGAACGTCATCTCAACAGCCCGTGGGCGGATGCCGGCTCCGGAATTTGAGAAGCTCCTCGAGTGGTGGGCGGGGACCTTGTCGCGGGTCGCCGAAGCGCTGAGCGGCCCGGCGCGCAAGGAGGCCTATTCGGCCATGCAGGCCGCCGTGCGCGACGAGCTCGATCGCGACCCCTTGTCGCGTCCGGCCACCTACTGGTCGGTTGTCGCCCGGCGCGGGGCGGGCGATCTGGACGGTGCCTGGAACGCCGCGGTGGCCGGCTGGATCCGCTCTGGCGCTCAACAGGACGCCAAGGAGTTTCGCGCCGACCTCGATCGATTCGTCACGCAGACGCTCATTCCCGAACGTGCACAGATGCGAACGGGTCAGCGGATGGACGCCAAAGCGACCGCGACCGAGATCGCCGCGCTGACCGAGGAGTGGCACGCCCTGACCGACCGCTGGAAAATCCCGGAAGGCCAGCGCATGCTCGGGGAAAGCCCCTCGTCCCTCCCCCAAACGCAGGAGCCCGCCAAATCCGCTCCTCGACAGTAAGCGACATTTTGCGACAGTTTGCGGGCTCTGGTTTTCCCCAAGATCGCTGGCATTTTCGAGCCTCCCTGCGGCATCATTGAGCTTGGCATCCGCTTCAAACTGAGGCCGTTTTGTCCGGGGCTTCTCATACGACCGTATAGCCGCGGCTCGAAACCCGTGCGCCCGGACGCGCCCGCCGCGTCTCTGTCGCGGAACGTGGAATTCTGACGAGGAGGACCGCAGATGACTCGATTTCTCGCGTTGACCTTCGCGGTGGCCGCCACCGCGATGCTCGTGGCCGCCGATCCGACCGACGCGGTCCGCGAGGCCGGCAACGGGTGGAGACAGGGCGCCATCAAGCAGGACAAGGCGCTGCTCGAAAAATATCTGGCCGACGATCTCGTGTACACGCACGGAGGCGGTCAGACGCAGGACAAAGCCGAATACATCAAGGCCGTGCTCACCGGACCGTCGCACTACGAATCGATGACCGATCGCGGCACGAAAGTCCGGATCTACGGGAAGACCGCCGTGCTCAGCGGTCCGGTGGACGTGAAGACGCCCAACGGCGAGCCGTATCGCGTCCGCACGCTCGAGGTGTACACGCAGAACAGCAGCGGGGTCTGGCAGATGGCTCAGAAAGAATCCGTTCGGATTCCGCTGAAATAGCACGCCTTCATCGAAAGGATAGTCGCTCATGCGCAGTTTCAGGTTCCGCTTCGGTGTGCCGCTGGTGGCTGCCGTTCTTGTTGCCGTATGGCTGGGGGCCGGTTTGGTGTCAGCTCAAGGACCAGAGGTTCGGATCAACGGGGCGATCGACAAGCTGGCGAAAGGCAAGTCGCTGGCCGGCGCGATCATGTACGACTTCTCGCTGTATGCGGCGGCGCAGTTCTCGTCGTCCGATCTCGATTTCATGATCATCGACATGGAACATCGCGGCCTCGACTTCGAGCGCCTCGAGACGTTCCTGCTCGGGACGACCAACAAGGCCGAGATCGCCAAACAGGGCAACCTGCAGGTGCGCGTGCCTCCCATCGTGCGTATTCCGACCTACGGCCGTGCGCCGAACGAAGCGATCGTGAAACAGGTGCTCGACATGGGCGCGTTCGGCATCATGTTTCCGGCGATTGAGAACAAGCAGCAGGCGCTCGAGGCGGTGTCGGCTTCGCGCTATCCGCAGCTGAAGGGATCGAAGTATCCCAACCCGGTCGGGCGGCGCGGCAACGGCAACATGCCTGCCGCCTGGTTCTGGGGATTGTCGCGGCCCGAGTATTCGCGGCGCGCCGACATCTGGCCGGCCAACCCTGACGGCGAGATCCTCCTCTTCCTTCAGGTCGAGACCGTGGAAGGTGTGAAGAACATCAACGAGATTCTGTCGGTGCCGGGCATCGGCGTGCTGTTCGTGGGGCCGAACGATCTGTCGTGGTCGCTCGGCGTCGCGCAGGGCTCTCCTGAGCACGAAGAGGCCGTCCAGGTGGTCATCGACGCCTGCAGAGCGCGGAACATTCCGGCTGCGATCACGGTAACGGAAGCAGACGTCCTGAGGCGGCTGAAGCAGGGTTTCCGGATCGCGTCGCTGCCGAGCGGCGGGCTCGAGGCGCCGATGGATGCCACGCTGAAGCTCGCGCGGACGGTCATTCAGCGCTGAAGGTGAGCCGGTTGGGCATGTCAGGTCCCTCGTTCACACGGGTTCGGGCCGCGGTCACGGCAGGACTGGTCGCCGTGGCGGCCGCGACGGCCGCCGGCGACAGCCGGCTGGTCGACGCGGCGCGCGGTCGAGACGCGCGCGCCATTCGCGCGCTGCTGAGTCAGCGCGTCGACGTGAACGGCCGCGCTGAAGATGGCGCGACGGCCCTTCTCTGGGCCGCGCACTGGAACGATCTCGAAACCGCGGAGCTCCTGATTCGCGCGGGCGCAGACGTGAACGCCGCCAACGATCTGCGCATCACGCCGTTATCGCTGGCGTGCACAAACGGCAACGCGTCGTTCGTCGAGCGCCTTCTGACGGCCGGCGCGAATCCGAATACGCCCATCGCGACCGGCGAAACGCCAATCATGACGTGCGCGATGAGCGGCAGCGCCGGTGGCGTGCAGGCACTGATTGCGCGCGGGGCCGACGTGAACGCGAAAGAACCGGTGCAGGGTCAGACGGCCCTCATGTGGGCGGCATCAGAACATCATCCCGATGTCGTGAAGGCGCTCGTCGCGCATGGCGCCGATCTGCGCGCGCACACGAAGAAAGGATTCACCGCGCTGCACTTCGCGGCGCGCGATGGCGACATCGAGAGCGCCAGGCTGCTCGTCGCGGCGGGTCTCGACGTGAACATCGTGTCGCAGCCCGAGCCGGCGCCCGCCTCGCCTGGCGGACGGGGAGAGTCGGGGTCCGGTGCGCGAGGGGGAGGGCCGGGACGATCGGGAGGCCCCAGTTTCGAAGCGACGGTATCGGCCGGCAGTACCCCGCTGCTCGTCGCGACCGTTCGCGCGCAGGTGCCGCTTGCGCTGCTTCTGCTCGAACAGGGCGCCGACCCCAACGTCGAGAGCGCTGGATTTACGCCGCTGCATTGGGCATCGGGTACGTGGGAAAACGGCGAGGCGAATCCGGTGTTCGGCTTTACCGATGCGATGAGTGGAATTCCCGATCGTGACGCCAAGGTGCGGCTGGTAACAGCGCTGCTTGCGCGCGGCGCCAAGCCGAATGCGCGGATGACGAGCCGCCCACCGGCATTCGCCGGTGGCTACAGCGATGTCGTCGGCGCCACACCGTTCCTGCTGGCGGCCGCCACGGCCGACGTGGAAATCATGCGGCTCCTTCTGGCCGCGGGGGCCGACCCCAAACTGACGACGAGATCGAATGCTACGGCGTTGATGGCGGCGGGCGGGATGAATCGAACGCTCGGTGAGAGCGCCGTGACCGAAGAGCAGGCGCTCGACGCATCGAAATTGCTGCTCGAGCTGGGTATCGACGCGACAGCGGTGGCGTCTAACGGCGAGAACGCGCTGTTCGGGCCGGCCTATCGCGGCTGGAACACGCTCCTGCAGCTGATAATCGACAACGGCGCCAACGTGAACGCCGTCAGCAAGGCGGGCATCACGCCGTGGCGCGCGGCATCGGGGCAGGGCGACCGTCTTGGCGGCGTGCTCTTCAACCACGACACGGCGGCGCTGCTCGTGAAGCACGGCGCCGATCCCGAACTCGGCAAACCCTGTATGGCCCAGAACAAATGCCGGTGAGATTCCGACTGAAGCGGCTCGTCCTGGCGGCGGCTCTCGCCGTCTGTGCCGGCACTATCACCTTCGCCTGGGGTCTGACCCCCGGGAGCCCCCAACCCCCGGTTTTGTTGGGGAATTTTGAAAATAGCGCGCAACGGGGTCTGACCCCCGTACAGGTACGGGGGTCAGACCCCGGGTACTGGTACGGAAGCGACACCGGCGGGCGAAATGGTGGCGAAGTACTGCGTCTCCTGCCACAACGAGAAGCTGAAAACCGCCGGCCTGGTGCTCGACAAGGCCGACGCCGCGAACGTGTTCAATTCGGCGGAGACGTGGGAGAAGGTCCTCGTCCAGCTGCGCGGCCGCTCGATGCCGCCGCAGGGCCGGCAGCGGCCCGACAGCGCCACCTACGACGCTGTGTCGGTGTGGCTGGAAACGCAACTGGACCGCGCCGCTCAGACTCGTCCCGATCCGGGCCGGCCGGCAGACCTCCATCGTCTCAATCGCACCGAATACGCGAATGCCGTTCGCGATCTCCTCGGCGTGGAGATCGACGGCAGCGCCATACTGCCACCCGACGAGCAGGCGCACGGCTTCGATACCAACGCCGACGCGCTCACCGTGGTGCCGGCGCTCCTCGATCGCTACCTGTCGTCAGCGGCCAAAATCTCGCGCCTGGCGCTGGGTGATCCCACGATCCGTCCGGGCTTCGAGCGGTACACCGCCCTCGAGAACAACTCGAACGAGCGAACATGGCTCTGGCAGACCGAGCGTCTGGGCGAACAGTTCCCGCTGGGATCGCGCGGCGGCATCGTTGCGCGCCACTACTTCCCGCTGGACGCCGAGTACGTGTTCCGCATCAGGCTCGACAAGACCTACACGGGCATGGTGCGCGGCCTCAACGTCCCGAACGAGATCGAGATCCGCATCGATGGAAAACGCGTCGGGCAGTTCACGCTCGGCGGCCCCGAGCTCAAGATGCCGGCGTCCGAATACGAGGACGCGGGCAACCCGCTCTTCACGGCCGACAGCGGGCTCGAGGTGCGCGTCCCGGTGAAGGCCGGGCTCCGCCAGGTGACCGTGACCGCCGTGAAATCGGACGCGGCCAGACCGGAAGGCCTCGGGCCCGATCGTATTCCGATCTGGGGTCACGACTACGACGGAGACATCCGCGCGCCGAGTGTCGTCTCGCTGCTCTTCATCGGTGGACCGTACAGCGGGCAGGTGCCGCAGGAGTCGCCCAGCCGGAAGCGCATCCTGGTATGCGCACCGAGCTCGACACGCGATGAGACCGCGTGCGCGACAAAGATCCTGACGACGCTCGCGAGGCGTGCGTATCGCCGTCCCACGACCAACGACGACGTGCAGACCTTGCTCGGCTTCTACAAAATCGGCCGCGCCGAAGGCACCTTCGATGCCGGCATCCGGGCCGCCCTCGAGCGCGTGCTCGTGAGCCCCGACTTCCTGTTCCGCATCGAGGCCGATCCCGCCAGCGTGAAGCCGGGCGAGCCGTACCGCATCCCGGACGTCGAGCTGGCGTCGCGCCTGTCGTTTTTCATCTGGAGCAGCATCCCGGACGATGAGCTGCTCGACCTGGCGATTCGTGGCAGGTTGCGCGACAGCAGGATCCTGGATCAGCAGGTGCGGCGGATGCTCGCCGACCCTCGTGCGCGCGAGGCGCTGGTCTCGAATTTCTTCAGCCAGTGGCTGCAGGTGCGCAACGTGTGGCTGCTGACGCCCGACGCCAACCGCAAGTTCCCGTGGTTCGACGACAACCTTCGAACGGCGTTCGTGCGCGAGATCGAGCTCTTTCTCGACAGCCAGCTCCAGGAAGATCGCAGCGTGGTCGAGCTGCTGACGTCGGACTCCACCTTCCTCAATGAACAGCTGGCGCAGCACTACGGCATCAGGAACGTCTACGGAAGCCATTTCCGCCGGGTGACGCTGGCCGACGAGAACCGCTGGGGCTTGCTGGGCAAGGCGAGCGTTCTCGCGATCACGTCGTACCCCCATCGCACGTCGCCGACGATTCGCGGGAAGTGGCTGCTCGAAAACATTCTCAACGCGCCGGTGCCGCCGCCACCGCCCAACGTGAATACAAATCTGGAAGAGACGGCCAAGGCGATTAAGACCAGCTCGGTGCGCGACATGCTGGAGCAGCACCGCGCGAACCCGGGATGCGCGAGCTGTCACGCGCGCATGGATCCGCTGGGCCTGAGCCTCGAAAACTTCGACGCGCTCGGGCAGTGGCGCACGAAGGACGGAACGGCCGCGATCAACGCGTCGGGCGTCCTGCTCGATGGCACCCAGGTGGATGGTCCGAAGGCGCTTCGTGGAGCCTTGCTCGAGAAGAAAGAGATGTTCGTGAAGGCGGTGGCCGCCAAGCTCCTCATGTACGCCGTCGGCCGCCAGATGGAGTACTACGACGCGCCGGCCATCCGCGCGATTCTGCACGAGGCCGCCGCCGACAACTACCGCTGGTCGTCAACGATTCTGGCGATTACCAAGAGCGTGCCGTTCCAGATGCGGCGCGCGAGCAGGAGAGGTTGAGAATCATGTTCGTCACCAGGAAGGCCATTTCCCGCCGCACCGTGCTTCGCGGCGTAGGTGTCACGCTTGCGCTGCCGCTGCTGGATGCCATGATCCCGGCGCTGACGGCATCCCAGAAAACCGCGGCGAAGCCCGTCCGCCGCCTTGGCGTCGTGTATCACCCGAACGGGGTCGTCTATGAGAACTGGCTGCCGAAGGGGACCGGGGCCGGATTCGAGTTCTCGCGCGTGCTGTCGCCGTTCGAGCCGTTCCGCAATCGCGTCAACGTCGTGACGGGCCTTGCCGACAACACGGCAGAGGCGCTCGGCGACGGTGGCGGCGACCATTCACGCGCGTCCGGTTCCTATCTGACGGGCGTGCACGTGAAGAAGTCCGACAGCATGGTGCTCAACGGCGTCTCGATGGATCAGATCGCGGCGAAAGCCTTCGAGCGCGAGACGCAGCTCTCGTCGCTGCAGCTCACCGTCGACGCGAACAACCTGGTGGGGTCGTGCGACACGGGCTATAGCTGCGCGTACAGCAACACGCTGTCGTGGCTCACGCCCACGCTTCCGCTGATGTCGGAGAACGACCCGCGCGTGGTGTTCGAGCGTTTGTTCGGCGCGAGCGACAGCACCGATCCGCGCGTCAGGATGGCGCGGCTTCAGCGCGACCGGAGCATTCTCGATTCGGTGACCGCCCGCGTGAGGCAGCTTCAGCAGAAACTCGGCGCCGAGGACAACACGAAAGTCAGCGACTACCTCGAGTCGCTGCGCGACGTGGAGCGGCGCATCCAGAAAGCCGAGGAACAGAGCGGGCGCGAGCTCCCCGACGTCGATCGGCCTGTCGGTGTGCCCGACTCGTTCGACGAGCACGTCCAGCTGCTGTACGACCTGCAGGCGCTGGCCTATCAGTGCGATCTCACGCGCGTCATCACGTTCATGTACGGACGCGAGCAGAGCGCCCGGACGTATCCGCAGCTCGGCATCTCCGACCCGCATCATCAGTTGACGCACCATCAGAACGATCCCGAGAAGCTCGAGAAGTGCACGAAGATCCAGACCCATCACGTCGCGTTGTTCACCGGCTATCTCGAGAAGCTGCAATCGATCTCCGACGGCGACGGGTCGCTGCTCGATCACATGGTGCTGCTGTTCGGCGCCGGCCTGAGCAACAGCGATCGTCACACGCACGGCCCGTTGCCCACGGTCGTCGTGGGCGGCGGAGCGGGAACGATCAAAGGCGGACGTCATCTCGTGTACCCGGAAGGGACGCCGCTCACGAACCTGCACGTGACGCTGCTCGATAAGGTCGGTGTGCCGGTCGACAAGCTCGGCGACAGCACGGGAACGTTCAAGGAACTGTCCGAACTCTCTTCAACCCTGTAGCGATTCATCGCTTGAACAAAGAAAGCGAGAGGGAAACGTGACGAAGCGAACAGCGATCCTCCTGATTCTGACAGCCGTCCTCGGCTGGCCGATCGTCGGCGAAGCCCAGGTGGCGGGCACCATCAGCGGCTACGTGCGCGACGAGAGCGGTGCCGTCATTCCCGGCGCGGAAGTCAAGGCGACGATGGTGGGACAGCAGTTGATGCGCTCGGCCATCACCGATGAAACGGGTTTCTTCAATCTGCTCGCGATGCCCAGAGGCGCTTACGAGATTACGGCGCAGCTCACGGGATTTGCCACGCAGACGACCAAGGCCGAGCTGACCTCAGGAGAAAACCTGCGCGTCGACTTCAGGATGAACCTAGGCCAGCTCCAGGAAACGGTCGTCGTCTCCGGTACGGCCGCGCTGGTCGAAACCCGAAGCGCGACCATGTCGGGACTGGTCGACGACCGGCGCGTGCAGGAGCTGCCGTTGAACGGACGCAACGTCGTCGAGCTGGCGAGCACGCTCCCCGGCATCACCGACGTGCAGGCGTCACAGGAAATGGGCAGCACGCGCGGCGGGCCGACGATGATCGTGCACGGGGCGTCGCGCGGGCAGAACAACTTCACGCTGAACGGCGCGAACTTCACGAACTACTCGCAGACCGCCGGCTTCAATCCTCCGCCGCCCGACGCGGTCCAGGAAATCCGCGTGCAGACGTCCACGTTCTCGGCCGAGTTCGGCAACAACGCCGGCGCACAGGTGACCATGGTCACCAAGGCCGGCAGCAATCAGTTCCACGGCACGGCCTGGGAGTTCCATCGCAACGACAAGCTGAACGCGCGCAGCTTCTTCCAGCCGCGGAAGGCGGAGCAGACGCAGAACCAGTACGGCGCGTCAGCCGGCGGGCGCATCGTGACGAACAAGTTGTTCTTCTTCGGGGCGTATCAGCAGCTCACCAACCGTGCCGAGGCCGGGTCGACGCAGGCCTTCGTGCCGACCGACGCACAGCGCCTCGGCGACTTCAGAAGCACCGCGACGCAGATCAGAAGCCCGATCGATCCGATCACCGGACGCGCGTACACCACGCCTTCAGGTGGAGCGTGCGTCACGGGGAACGTCATCGATCCGGCCTGCATCAGCCCCGTCGCCAAGAACTACCTCAATCAGTTCATCCCGCAGTCATCGAACGGCGTTGTCGTCAAGCTGACGCCGTCGCCGCAGGATGCGTACAACTACATGGCGAGGCTCGACTACACGGTGTCGTCGAAGAACAATCTCTTCGGGCACTACTTCAAGGACAACTACGAGCGTCTCAGCTCGCCGGGCACGCTCGACTACGTCGATCAGAGCGACGTCGCCGACTTCGATAACTTCGGCATCACCGATACACACACCTTCAGCTCGACGCTCCTGAACGAGCTGACCGTTTCCTACATGGACGCCTCGTCGTTTCGAACCGCGACCGAGCGAGTCCCTCCGCGCGACATGGGCATCAACATCGACGAGGGGTATCTCGGCGTCGGGATGAGCCTCAATGTCTCCGGGCAGTTCAACCTGAGCTTTGTCGGACCCGAGCAGCAGGTGTATCGAAACTGGCATTTCAAAGACGTGATGACGCTCGTCAAGAGCGCGCACACCTTCAAGTGGGGCTACGAGGGGCAGTACGTCAATTTCGACCTGATTCGCGGAAACGGCGCACGCAGCGCGACGTTCACCGGCACCCGCTCGGGGTTCGCTCTGGCCGATTTCATGATGGGTGCGTTCGACAACGAGAGTCATGGCTTCGGCGCGGCCGACAGCTTCCCGATCCTCTGGAAGCACCAGTTGTTCATTCAGGACGAGTGGAAGCTGACGCCGAAAATCACCATGAACGCCGGGCTGCGCTACGAGCCCTGGTTCCCCTGGGAGCAGGAATACGGACGCTACACCTCCTGGGAATACAAGACGCAGTCCACGGTGAAGTCCGATGCGCCGCGCGGCATTCTGTTCCCGGGCGATCCCAATGTGCCGCCCAAGACCGTCGAGGGCGACATGAACAACTTCGCGCCACGATTTGGCGTCGCGTGGGACGTCAACGGAGACGGCCGGACCGTCGTGCGAGGGGGATACGGGGTGTACTACAATCACATCAGCGGCACGTCCGTGCACGCGGCCGAGGCGCCGTGGACGGGCACCGTGCAGCTCTTCAACGGCCGCATCGAGGATCCGTTCGGATCGCTGAACCGCACGCCGCCGCCGTCGGGTGTCCCCATTTCCGGCGAATTCGGGTGCGTGCCGATCAGCGCGTATCCAGGACTCAACTGCCCGCTCTACCCGCTGCCGCTCAACTTCGTCTACAACGACCTCGAGATGGCGACGCCGTACGTCCAGCACGCGAACATCTCGTTCCAGCGGCAGCTCACCAACGACTTCGTGCTCGACGTGGCGTATGTCGGCCGGTTCGGCGACAAGCTGGAAGGGCATCGGCACTTCAACCCGGCGCAGTTCATCAATTCGCCCAGAACCGGACTCCCACCCTCGGCCCAGAACGTCGCAGAGCGCGTGCTCTATGAGCCGGGCATCATCGGTCCGACCTCGCGCGTGCTCGAGACGATCTACGAGAGCTGGTACAACGGCGTGGAGTTCAAGGGAACCAAGCGCATGAGCCACGGCTACATGTTCTCGGCGTTCTACACGCTCTCGAAAGCGGAAGACACCCTGCTCGATCAGGGCGCGGGATTGACCGCAGGCGTGGCGAATCCCTTCGACCTCACCGCCATGAAAGGCCGCTCGCAGTTCGACCGGCGACATGTCATCGGGATCTCGTGGATGTGGGAACAGAATCACCGGTTCGAGAACGGTGTCACGAATGCGATCCTCAGTGGATGGACGGTGAGCGGCGTGACCAACGTGTCGAGCGGCAACCCGCTGAACTTCACGATGGGTACTGACGTGGCGCTGGACGGAACGGGCGGGGCGGGCCGGCAGCTGGCGCAGTTGGCGGCGGGCAAGACGGTCGACGACATCGCGCGGGATCATTCGGCCCGCGAAGATATGGTCAACGCGTTCTTCGATCCGAGCGCGTTCGCCCCGGTGGCGTCGCTGCCGCGCGGCATCTACGGTAACGTGCCCAAGAGCGCGATCAGCGGGCCGGCCCAGGCCAAAACGGATTTCGCCGTGGCGAGGACGTTCGGGATTCCGGGAAGCAGTGCGATGCGCTTCCAGTTCCGGGGCGAGCTGTTCAACGCGTTCAATCAGGTCAACTTCACCACGGTGACCACGAGCGCCAGTGCTGCGAACTTCGGGCGGATCACCGCCGCCGCCGATGGACGAATCGGGCAGATCGCGTTCAAGCTGCTCTGGTAGCTGACCTCTGACGCTGGTTATGGCAGATGGCGGATGGCAGATGGCAGTGGCTGCCATCCGCCATGGCCATGACAGGCTTCACCTCAACCCGTCAGCCAGCGTCTCGGCCTTTTCCGCGGATGATTCCGCCAAGAGCAGGTTGTTGGCGGTCACGGCCTCGTTCGCTTGTGTGAGGAATCGCTGCGCCGAATCGAAGTCGGCGCGCTTGCCGGCATTCAGGCGTCGCTTGTCGATCGAATCGAGCTTCTGTTTCGTGCGCACCAGCCGCTCGCGAACCTGAGCCGTCGTCAGCGTGCGTCCGGCCGGTCCTGCCGGACGGAGCTCTGGCGGGGGTGTCCTGGCCGGCTCCGGTGTTTGGGCCACCGGCGGGCCCGCCGCGACCGCCGGCGGCGTCGATGCGGCCGGCACGCGGGGCGCCGAGGGCGCGGTCGCCGTTGGCGTCACGGGAGTCGTGGTTTCGGGGATCTCGGGCGGCGGTGCTTCAGCGACCGCAGGCACCGGATCGATCGCCACGCGCGGCGGCGGTTCGGGAATCTCGAGCGGCAGGTTGGCTGCCGTCCGCGCAGGACTCGAGGCACACGCCGCCGCGAACGCCGCGCCCGCCAGAATCACGCCGCGAAGTGCGCCGCTCAACATTTTTCTCTCAACCTCTGTACGTAGTGTCCGCCTTCCGCCTTCGCTGAATCTACGGCGGACCACCGTAGCCTTGGCGGAGGTGGTCAGGCGGACCGCGTGAAAGTCCGGCTAAAGCCGGACACTTTCGTACTCTATTATCCGTTACGTTTGGGGCAGGAGAAGCCTAAACGTCGTGCCTCGCCCCTCAGTCGACTGTACCTCGATCTCGCCGCCGTGTAACTGCACGATCCTGTAAACGATCGACAGGCCGATACCGCTGCCTTCGGGCTTGGTCGTGTAGTACAGGTCGAAAATCCGATCGAGCTTATCGGCCGATATCCCCACGCCGGTGTCCTCGATGGACAGCTCGACACGCCGATCCTTGATCGTCCTCGCCCCCATCGTCAGTTTGCCACCGTTGGGCATCGCCTGGCAGCCGTTGAGGGCCAGATTGAGCAGCGCCTGCCGCAGCAACGCAGGATCGGCGCGCAGGGGCGGTACGTTCGACACGTCCGCGCGGCAGGCAATTCCGGTGCGCCGTGCGTCGGGCTCGACCAGCGCGATGACCTCGTTGATGAGCGCGTTCACGTCCATCGGCTGTGCCTGCAGCTCTTCGGGCCGGATGAAGCGGACGAAGCCCGTGATGACCTCGTCGAGCCGCTTGATTTCCGACGCAATCACGTCGAGGTGCTCGCGTGCGCCGTTCATATCCTGAGGCGGCTCTTCGCGCCCTTCCAGTCCGAGCACGGCGCCGACCGGTGCGCGCGAGCTGCGCTGGAGCCGGAGCAGATGCTCGCGCACCAGCTCGAGATGAATGGTCATGGCATTCAGCGGGTTCCGCACTTCGTGCGTCACCCCGGCCATGAGGCGGCCGAGCGATCGCGCGGCGAGTTTTTCGCTGATGGCCCTGAACGATTCGCCGACGCCCTCGAGCTCTTCGTCGGGCGGCAGATCGATGTCGCCGACCTTCTCTCCCCGTTGCAGCTTCACCAGGCCGCTGTTGATGACGTGAATCGGCCGCAGGATCAGGCCGGCGAGGACCATCCCCAGAAAGACCGCCGCGCACGTCACGAGCGCCGTGGTCAACAGCATGGGCTGGATGGCCTGGGCCAGATCGTTCCGAACGAGGATGGGCGAGAGGCCGACGCGAATCGCGCCAAAGGGCGAGTCGCCGAGCTCGAGCGGCAGCACCACCTCGAGCGCCCGGTCGGCGTAGATGGCGCGGATTTGCCGGAGTGTATTGCCATCGAGCACGGCTGCCAGGCTTTCGCCGGGCTCGATCGTCTGTCCCTCGGCGGCAGGGAAGCTGTGTGTAATGGCGCGTCCTTCGTTGTCCACGATGGCCGCGTAGGTCACGTTGCGGCTGTAGGCCGCCGTGGACTCGAGAATGGATCGGATCAGGGCGTCGCTGCGCAGCGCCGATTCGGGGTCGCCGCCGGTGGCAATCGCCTCGCGCGCGCGCTGGTAGATCGTGCGGCCGAGCAGGTCGCCGATGCCGCGGCTGTCTTCGAGTCCCACGCGCGCGAGGTTCGCCACGTGCTGCAGGCTGAGCACGATCATCGCCAGCGCGATCAGCAGCGTGACAGCGGCGGTTTGCCGGACTCTCAGACTGGCGCGCATGGATGGTCAGGATTTTTCAGCTTCGCGCCGGAATCGTTTCAGCTTGTTGTGCAACGTCTTGACGGTCACGCCCAGTATTTCGGCCGCTCGCGTCTTGTTGTCGCGTGTGTGCGCCAGCGTCAGCTCGATGAGGCGCCGCTCGGCTTCGTCCACCGTCATGCCGGGCGTCAGCCCGACCGCCTGAATGGACGGGGGCGGCGGCCCCGACAGGTCGCCCGGCAGATGGGCGGTTTCGACGAACTCGCCCGGGCTCAGGATGACCGCCCGCTCGATGACGTTGCGCAACTCGCGTACGTTTCCCGGCCAGGAGTAGCGCTGAAGCAGCCGGATGGCCTCGGGTGCCAGCGCCTTCACGGATTTGCCGTTGCGGGCGTTGAACTCGCTGATGAACGTTTCGACCAGCAGGGGAATGTCTTCGAGCCGATCGCGCAGCGGCGGCACGCAGATGCCGATGACGTTGATGCGGTAATACAGATCTTCGCGCAGCTTGCCCTGCTGGACGGCCTTCGCCGGGTCGAGGTTGGTCGCGGCCACCAGACGCACGTCGACGGCCTGCTCCTTCTGCCCGCCCAGGCGGCGCACGGTGCGCTCCTGCAGCACGCGCAGCAGCTTGGCCTGGATGCCGGGAGCCACTTCGGCAATCTCGTCGAGAAAGAGCGTGCCGGTATGCGCCAGTTCGAAACAGCCGGGCCGGCGATCCATGGCGCCCGTAAAGGCGCCGCGCTCGTGGCCGAAGATCTCGTTTTCGAGCAGCGATTCGGGAATCGCCGCGCAGTTGATGGCGATGAACGGATGCTTGCTGCGGCCGCTGAGCTGATGAATGGTCTTGGCCACGAGCTCCTTGCCCGTACCAGATTCGCCGTATATGAGCACCGACGCGGCGGTCGGCGAGGCCTGTTCGATGACGCGATACACCGCGCGCAGCGCCGGCGCGTTGCCGACCATCTCGCCGAACCGACCGTGTTCCTGCAGCTGGCGGCGAAGCCCTGCCACGTCACGCAGGGCGCCTTCACGCTCGGCCACATGCGAGAGCAGCGTACGAAGACGCGCGGGCTCGACCGGCTTGGCCAGGTAGTCGTAGGCCCCTTCCTTCATGGCCGAGACCGCCGTGTCCACGCTGCCTTGAGCCGTGATGAGCACGAATGTCAGATCGGACAGCTGATCCTTGAGTTGGCGCAGCAGGTCGAGCCCGTCCATGCGCGGCATGACCATGTCGGCAAGAACCACGGACGGCCGGTAGGTGGTGACCTTCTCGAGCCCTTCCTGGCCGTCGGCCGCGTTATCGGCTTCGTATCCCCAGGCGCGGACCAGCTCGGTCAGGCCGCGCCGGGCTGCGGCGTCGTCTTCGACGATGAGCACTCGCATTTCTACTCAGAATACAACGGGATGGACGGGAGTGGGGGTTCGTCGGGTTCGTCAGGTTCGTGGAGTTCGTCGGTTCGTGGGGTTCGTCGGTTCGTCAAGTTCGTGCCGGCGCGAAGGCGGGAGAGAGAAGGCCGGGTCTGTCCATGGACCCGGCCTTCGGAGAGGATCCGATGTGGGACTACGCGAGGATGCGGATGACGACGCGGCGGTTCTGCGAGCGGCCTGCCCGGGTGTTGTTTGGGCTGACCGGCTTGTCTTCGCCCCAGCTGATCACGTTGATCTTGTGGAGGGGCACCTGATGCGCTTCGTACAGGTAACGCTTCACGGCTTCAGCGCGCTCTTCACCAATGCGCTGGTTGGTACCCTTGTCGCCGCTGGAGTCGGTGTGGCCTTCGATTTCGACGAAGTTGCCCTTGGGATTCGCCTTGAGGTCGGCAATCATCTGATCGATGCGGCTCTGAACGGCCTCGGGAAGCGTGGCCGACGCGAACTTGAAGCCGCCCTGGTCTTCGCTGATGACCACTTCGTAGACGAGACGCTTGCTCGCGACGTCAACCGCTTCCGCTCTCGCGGACGCCGCGGCGGCGGCGGAGTTGGCGCTGTTGGCGGCGGAGTTGGCGGTGGTGGCCGAGGTCTGCGCTTCCTTCGCCCAGATGCCAGCCTGGTCGGCCTTCGCATCCACCTGTTTGATCTGCGCGCTGTTCTGACGGGTCTGTTCCTGGGTGCTTTCGAGCGACTGCGACAGTGTCTCGACGCGGGTGTTGACCGCCCCGACTTCGGTGCGGACGAACTTCTTGGTCGCACACGCGGTCGTGGTACCAATCGCCAGGATCCCTACTGCGAGCACGTTGACGATTCGACGGACCTGCATAATGACGTTCTCCCTTCGTATGTAGTGCGCCAACGCGCCCTACGCTTCAATCTGCCAGGGAGAATGAGCAGGAACCGTGCCGTACTGGCACATACCCCGATCACTGGGAAGACAGGGGTCAATCAGTATAAAGGAGCCTTTCGGTGGCCGCTTCTGTCCTGTCCGGGAGACCGCCCTGCACCCGGCTACACGGAAAAAAATTCAGAGGCACGGAAAAATTTACATCGCCGCACAGCCGAAATGGGCAATTTATAAGGGTTTTGAACGGGCACGCGACTTGCCATAACCCCAGCGCGTTGTCGGCTTAATCAAAAACACGGCAGGTCCGTGAGCTGGGGGAGCTGGGTCGACGACGCAGCAGGGGCATCACTAATCCCTGGTGGTGCCCCTGCGTATTTTCTTGAAATCCTCACTGTAGTGCTCGGCTGCACATCGGGCACTACCGCTCCGGCGGAGAGCCCAATGAAAACCTTTGGCAGCCGGCTGCGCTACGAACGCGAGCGCCGGCAGATCGATCTGCGATCAATTGCCGAATCCACGAAAATAGCCGTCCCGCTGCTGCAGGGCCTCGAACGCGACGATGTGTCGCGCTGGCCGTCAGGTATTTTCAGAAAGTCTTTTATTCGTTCATACGCCGAAGCGATCGGTATGGATCCCGAACCAGTGGTCCGCGAGTTCTCCGACCTGTTCCCCGACCCGCTCGAGGTCGAAATCCCGGCCGTCGCACCCGTCCGGCCCAAACCGGAGGCGGTCGAACCGCCTTCAGCCTCGGCCTCCGCGCGTCCTCTGACCGTCAAGCTCACCATCACCTGGAGCGGGACACCCTTCGCTGGCATTGGCAGATTCACAGATTGGAAGATCGTCAGGTTGTTGCTGTAGCGTCCCAATCTGCGAATTCAGCCCTCAGCGTAAGAACCCCTCAGTCAAGCCTCCATCCACGGGGATGACGTGCCCGGTGGTCTTCGCGCTCGCGTCGCTCAGCAGCCACACAATCGCCTCGGCACAATCCCGCGGAAGAATCGGACGCTGCGTCAGCGTCCGCTGGGCGTAGAAACCGGCCAGCTTGTCCCGCAGCTCTTCGGTCGATTCCGTCTCGGAAAAGGCGATCCCGTACTTCTGGAGCGACTGCATCACACGGTCGCGCGGAAACATCGTGGAGCCCGCGACCACCGTAGCCGGCGCGATGCCGTTCACGCGCACGAGCGGGGAGAGCCCGACAGCGAGCTCGCGAATCAGATGATTGACGGCGGTCTTGCTGGTGTCGTACGCCTCGCTCCCTTTCTTCGGCACCACGGCGTTGGCCGATCCGGTCAGCACGATGGCGGCCGGCAGTTGCTGCTCGCGGAACACCCACTCGGCTTCCTGCGCGAGCAGGTAATTGCCGGTGACGTTCACGAGGAAGGTCTTGCCCCACTGGGCTTCGGTCAACCGTCCGCCGGAACCCGCGACCGGATAGATCGCGGCGGTATTGACGATGCCGTCGATGCCGCCGAAGAGGAGCGTCGTGAACGTCGCGGCATTCGCGAGGCTGGTGCTCGACGCGAGATCGACCGCCACGCTCGCGGCGGCGTCGAGCGACGAGGCCTTGCCGGCCTCGGCGGCGACGGTGGCCGCGGATTCGGCGTCCGCGTCGGCGACCACGACGTGCGCGCCCTTGCGCGAGACGAGCAGTGCGACTTCGCGCCCGATCCCGCTGCCGCCGCCCACAATCAGCACGATGCGGCGGCTGAACTCGGCTTCCGGCGGCATGCGCTGCAGCTTGGCCTCTTCGAGCGCCCAGTATTCAATGCGAAAGGCTTCCGAGCGGGGCAGCGCGACGTAGTTGTGAAACTGCTCGAACTGCTTCGACTGCTCGGCATGGCGCGCCTGGGGTAGCGCGGCGCCTCTCGTGTGCCCCGCGTCGTCGTCTTCGAGCGCAGTGGCGCCGTCCATCACGTTGATGGCGTTGATGAAGAACTCGGTCGTGATGCGCGCCTCTTTCTTGTTCTTGCCGAAGCCGAAGAGGCCGACGCCGGGGATGATGACGACCGACGGGTTCGAATCGCGCAGCTTCGGCGAGTCGGGCGTCGCAAACGACTCGTAGTACTTCGTATAACGCGCGCGATAGGCCGCAACCTCGTCGCGGATGGTGGTCTTGAGGCCCGCGATGTTGCCCGAAGACGGACTCCAGTCCAGAACGAGCGGGCAGATGCGGGTGCGCAGGAAGTGATCGGGGCAGCTCGTGCCGAGGCGGCCGAGATCGGCAGCCCAAGCGGACCCCGAAAAATCCAGCGAGACTTCGTCGTCGGCGAAGTGCGCGATGACGCGGCGCGCCGATGACAGCTCGCCGCGCAGCGCCGGCAGCACTTGCGCGGCTATCTCGCGGCGGTTCGCCACGGGCTGGTGCGCCACGCCGCCGAATCTCACCGGGTGGTGCGCCCGGTGCGCGTCGATGAACTGTCCCATCTCGTCGATGGTGCGGATGCTGTTCAGGTAGCACTCGCGCTGCGTCTGGCCCCACGTAAAGAGGCCGTGGCTGCCGAGAATCAGCCCGTCGCATCCCGGGTTGTTCCTGACGCCTTCTTCGATCATCAGTGCGAGCTCGAAGCCGGGCCGCTGCCACGGAATCCAGATAATCCGCCGGTTGAAGCGGACGTTGAATTCGTCCAGCTTCCGCCGGCCGTTCGCGCTCGCGGCCAGCGCGATGGCCCAGTCCGGATGCAGGTGATCGACATGCGCGGCGGGAATGAACGCGTGGAGCGGCGTATCGATCGAGGCCGCGACACGGTTCTGACCGAAGGCCGACAGCGGGTAAAAGCTCACCATCTCGTCTTCGTGCGCTTCGCCGCGGTACCGGTACTTCAACTGTTCGAGGCGATCGAGATAGAGCAGCGCGAACCCCGCATCGGCGATCGAGCCCAGATCGCCGCCGCTGCCCTTGACGGCCAGCACGCGGGCCGGGGCGCCGGTGAAGGGATCGGGCAACTCGATCTTGGCGCTCGTGTTGCCGCCGCCGAAGTTGGTGATGCGGAGATCGGCGCCGAGCAGATTCGACCGATACCGCAACAACGAGAGTTGATTGGATTCGAGCGGACCCGCGACCGATGGATCCCAGAGGTCTTCGAGATGTTGCAGGCTGATGGTTTCAGGCATACGTAACTTCGCAATATTGCTGGAACCTCGCGCATTCGCGGTCCCAGGGCTCCCGGTTTCCGGGATCGAACACGTCGGTCGGGAACGAACGATCGATGAGCGCACGTGCCTCGGCTAGAGAGGCGGTGGCGCCCGTGGCGAGCAGTTGCACGGCAATGTTGCCGATGGCCGTAGCTTCGACCGGGCCCGCGATGACGCGCCGGCCTGTCGCATCGGCGGTGAACTGGTTCAACACGCGGTTCCTCGAGCCGCCGCCGATGACGCGAATCGCGCTGATGCGCTGGCCGGTCACCGTCTCGAGATCGCGGATCACCAGGCGGTACTTCAGTGCGAGGCTGTCGAGTATCGTGCGGGCATAGGCGCCGGGCGAGGCCGGCGCCGGCTGATCGGTTCTGGCGCAGAACCGATCGATGGCGTCCGTCATGCTGTCGGGCGCCACGAACGACGCCTCGTCGGGATCGACCAGATGACGGAACCCCTCCGCGCTCGCGGCCGCGTCCATCAGCGCGGAGTAGTCGAGCGTGAGCCCACTCTGCGACCACTGGCGCCGGCAGCTCTGAAGCATCCAGAGACCCATGACGTTCTTCAAGAACCGGGTCGTACCGGCGATGCCCCCTTCGTTCGAGAAGTTCAGGCGCATGGCGTCAGGCGTCAGCACCGGCCGATCCAGCTCGGTGCCGACGAGCGACCAGGTGCCCGAGCTGATGAACGCCGTGCCGTCGCGGGCCGTGATGGCGGCCACCGCCGACGCGGTGTCGTGCGACGCGCACGCCACCACCGGCGTGCCGGCCAGCGACGCGCGGGGCGCGACGCGTGGGACGAGCGGGCCGATGATCGATCCGGCTTCCACGATCGGCGGGGCGATGCGCGCGGGCAGGTCGAGGCGTGCCATCAGCGGCGCGGCCCACGTGCGCAACTTCGCGTCCACGAGCTGCGTGGTCGTCGCGTTCGTGAATTCCGAGACCGCGCGCCCCGTCAGCCACAGATTGAAGAGGTCCGGCATCATCACGAACCGATCGGTCGCCGCCAGAAGGCGGGGCGTCTGGCGCTGCACCGCCGCCAGCTGGTTGATCGTGTTGATGCTCATGAACTGAATGCCGGTGGCCGAGTAGATCTCGTCTTTCGAGACACGCTGCAGCACATCGGCCATCGCGGCCACGTTGCGCTTGTCGCGATAGTGGTAGGGGTTTTCGACGAGTTGCAGCTGCTCGCCAAGGAGCGCGTGATCGACGCCCCACGTGTCGACGCCAATGCCGGCCAGCGTCATGTCGCCCGCGGCCGCAAGCCCGGCCCGCATCTCGTGCCACAGCCGTGCGACATCCCAGTGGAGCGAGTCGCCGTAGGAAACCGGCTCGTTGGCGAAGCGGTGAATTTCGCGGATGGTCAGCGCGCCTGCGCGCAGCTCGCCGGCGACCGCACGGCCGCTCTCGGCGCCGAGGTCGAAGGCTAGATAGGTGGCCGGCTGCATCGAAACCGCATCATGCCACACCCTATTTGAGAGTGCTATATTCTGCGGATTGATCGACCCGCCACAGGCTCCACCGGCGACTCCACTCGTGGCCGCCCGGTCGGTTCGCAAGTCGTACCCCGGCATCCGTGCGCTCGACGGCGTCTCGTTCGATGTCACCCGGGGAGAGGTGCACGCGCTGGTCGGCGGCAACGGCGCGGGGAAGTCCACGCTCATCAAGGTCATGTCCGGGGAGGTCGCCGCGGACTCGGGCACCGTCGAGGTTGACGGGACGGTCGTCGGGTCGATGACCCCGGCCGTGGCGCGCTCGCTCGGCATCGCCGTCATCCATCAGCAGCCAACCTTGTTCACGCACCTGACCGTGGCGGAAAACATCGCGTTCGCGCTGGAGGATCGACGCGAATGGCGGCGGATCGACTGGGGGGACGCCGGCGGCTTGCGGCGGACCTCCTTGCGCGCGTCGGGGCGCACATCGATCCCGAACGGCTCGTCGAGACGCTCAGCATGCCCGAGCAGCAGCTCGTGGAGATTGCGAAAGCCATCGGCGCGCGCGCACGCGTCCTCATCATGGACGAGCCGACCTCGTCGCTCAGCGATCGCGAAGTGGCCCGTCTGTTCGACGTCATCGCGCGCCTGCGATCGGACGGCGTCGGCATCATCTATATCTCCCATCGCCTCGAGGAAGTGTTCTCGATTGCCGATCGCGTAACCGTCCTCAGGGATGGCCAGACGGTGGGCACGCGCGCACGGACCGGCCTGACGCCGTCCGTGCTGATCGGCATGATGATCGGACGGGAGCTGTCGGCCATCTTTCCAAAGCGCTCGATCGAGGCCGGGGATGTCGCGCTGGAACTACGGCACATCTCGAGCGCGGCCGCCGGCGTGCGGGACGTCTCCCTGTCGGTACGCCGTGGAGAGATTCTCGGGCTGGCCGGTCTCGTCGGGTCGGGGCGAACCGAGCTGGCCGGCACGATCTTCGGTCTCACGCCGGCCGAGTCCGGCGAGCTGCGCGTCGGCGGCGAAGTGGCGCGCGTGGCGTCGCCGGCCGACGCCATCCGTCACGGCATCGGATTCGTGCCGGAAGATCGCCGCCGGCATGGCGTGGTGCCCGAAATGCCGATCGCCGAGAACACGAGCCTGGCCAGCCTCGATCGGGTGGCCCGCCACGGGTTGATCGACCGCGGATCGGAGCGGCAGGTTGCCGCGCAGTATGTGGATCAGCTCCAGATCAAGACGCCGTCGGTCGGCCAGCTCGTCGCATCGCTCTCGGGAGGCAATCAGCAGAAGGTGGCGCTCGCGAAATGGCTGGCGACCAGGCCGTCGATTTTGATCCTCGACGAGCCCACGCAGGGCGTCGACGTGGGCGCGAAGGCCGAGATTCATGCGCTGATGCAGGAGATGGCCGCACGCGGGCTCGCCATCGTGATGATCTCGTCGGAGTTGCCCGAGATTCTCGGGATGAGCGATCGCATCGCGGTCATGCGGAACGGAACCGTCGCGGGTGAGCTGGCGCGCGCCGAGGCCACTCAGGAACGCGTCATGGCGATGGCCCTGGGGCAATGCTGACGCAGCATCGGCGGGGCCTGCCGCGCCGTAGCGATCTGCGGAAGGTGGCGCGAAGGCGGGAGGCCTCGGTCGCGTTCGCCATCCTGATGCTGTGCGTCGTGATGGCCGTCATGCGGCCGGCGTACTTCGCGGCTGACAACCTGAACGATCTCTTTCTCGCGACCCTGCCTGTGCTCATTGTCGCCGCGGGCATGACGCTCGTGATCCTGACCGGAGAAATCGACATCTCGGTCGGCTCGCTCTTCGCCGTCTGTGGCGTCGTCGCCGGCGTCCTGGCGAAGGCCGGTGTTCCGCTGGTGCTCGTCGTGCCCGTCGTGTGTGCGCTGGGCGCTTCGATCGGCGCGCTTGGCGGCACGCTGGTGGCCGTTCTCGGACTGCCGTCGATCGTCGTCACGCTGGCGATGATGATTGGGCTCCGCGATGCCCTGCGATGGATCACACAGGGCGCGTGGGTCCAGGACCTGCCCGGCACCTTTCAATGGTTCGGGCTGCCGCAATCGGCGTTTCCCGCCATCGCGGGGCTGATGACGATCGTCGTGTTCGCGGGTTTCAGCTGGAGCCTGCGTCACACGGCTGCCGGACGGCTCCTGTATCTGACCGGCTCGAACGCCGAGGCGGCCAGACTGGCCGGCATCAACACCGCGCGCGTGAAGATCGCCGCGTTCGGCTGCCTCGGCGCGCTCACGGCGCTGGCCGCCATCCTCAACTCGGTGCGCTTCGGTCAGATTCCTCCCAATGCCGGGCTCGGCCTCGAAATGAAGGTCATCGCGGCGGTCGTCGTGGGCGGGACCGCGATTACCGGGGGACGCGGCACGCTCGCCGGCACGCTGCTGGGTGTCATGCTGCTTGGCGCGATCGGACCGGCGCTGACCTATCTCGGCGTCAGCGCGTACTGGGAACGAGCCATTCAGGGCGCCATCATCCTGGTGGCGGTGGGTCTCAACGTGCTGCCGTCGCGCACGCGCCACTTTGCAGGGTCGCCTCGTGCAGCGCGCGCATAAACAGATTCTTGCTGCCGCGATTGCCGCCGAAGTGGCGATCTTCGCCGTCATCGCGCCGAATTTCTTCACCGCCGTCAACTTCTTCGAGATCGCGCGGCTGAACGTCGAGCTCGGACTGCTGGCCGTCGCGCTGACGCCGATTCTCATTACCGGCGGCATCGACCTCTCCGTCGGCGCGATGATGGGGCTGGCGGCCGTGTCTTTCGGCGCCGCCTGGCAGGATTTCCATCTTCCTCTTGCCGCGGCTGCAGTCGTGGCGATCGTCGTCGGGGCCGCCGGCGGCGGCCTGAATGCGTTCCTCATCGCGCGCCTCGGGCTTCCGCCGCTCATCGTCACGCTCGGCACGTTTGCCCTGTTCCGCGGCATCGCTGAAGGCCTGACCGAAGCCGCGGTCAGCTACACGGGGTTTCCCGCGGCGTTCCTGCATTTCGGGCAGGGGTACTTGTGGGGCGTCATCCCCGTGCAGCTCCCCCTGTTCGTGGCGGTGATCCTGGCCTATGCCGTTCTGCTGCACCGTTCGGTGTACGGGCGATCGTTTTACGCGATCGGGTTCAGTGCGGGCGCCGCGCGCTATTCGGGCATCCCGGTCGGCCGGCGTGTCGGGCTCGTGTATCTGCTGGCCGGCGTGCTGGCGAGCGTTGCCGCCATCATTTACGTTGCACACCTCGGGCAGGCACGCTCGGATGCGGGCAACGGATACGAGCTCGACGCGATTACGGCCGTCGTGCTGGGCGGAACATCGGTGTTCGGCGGGCATGGGACGATCGGCGGCACGATTCTCGGTCTGCTGGCGCTTTCGGTGCTGAAGAATGGACTGCACCTTGCGGCGCTGCCATCGGAGCTGATCGGCGTCGCGACGGGCGTGCTGCTCATCGCGACGATTGCGATCGATCGACTAGGGGTCGGGAGGGGTTTTCCCGGGATGTCCTGGAAAACCCCTCCCGACCCCTTCCAAGGAGAGCTGGACGTGAAAAACAGTCAAGTCGCCGTGCTGTGTGCCGCCATCCTCGGCGGATCCCTGATGGTGGCCGCCACCAACGTGTGGCTCGTGCGATCGCTTGGCGACGGGGGCGCACCCGCAGCCGCCACCGGTGGCGCCGCCAGGCCCGTGATTGCGATGATGCCGAAAGCCAAGGGCGATCCCTACTTCGTGAGCTGTCGCATCGGCGCGGAAGAAGCCGCGCGGGAGCTCGGCGTCGAGCTCATCTGGGACGGCCCGACCGGGCTCGACGCCGCGCGGCAGAGCGAGATGGTCGAGAACTGGATCACACGGGGCGTCGACGTGATTGCGGTGGCCGTCGAAAACCGGGCGGCGATTTCGACCTCGCTGCGCAAGGCGCGCGAGCGGGGGATTCATGTGATCACCTGGGACGCCGACGCCGAACCCGATGCCCGGACCTTTTTCGTGAATCAGGCGACCGCCGAAGGCATCGGGACCTCGCTGACCGACGAGGCCGCACGGCTGCTGGACGGGAAGGGGGACTTCGCCGTCATCACGGGCGCGCTGAGCGCGGCCAACCAGAACGAATGGATCGCCTTCATCAAGAAGCGGCTGGCCGAACGCCATCCCAACCTGAAGCTCGCGACCATCCGGCCCAGCGACGATGACCGCGACAAGGCCTTTGCGGAGACGCAAACGATCCTGCGTGCGTTTCCGACGGTCAAGCTCGTGATGGCGATCTCGGCGCCGGCCGTACCGGGCGCTGGCGAGGCGGTGCGTCAGGCGGGCCGCAAGGACGTCAGGGTTATCGGGCTCTCGTTGCCCAACATGAACAAGCCGTACGTGCACGACGGCACCGTGCAGACGGTGATGCTGTGGAACACCGCGGATCTCGGCTACCTGACGATCCAGGCCGGCGCGCAGCTGGTGAAGGGGACGCTGACGGCGGGCGCAAAGACGATGAACGCCGGGCGGCTGGGCGCGATCGAGATTCGCGGGTCTGAGGTCATCCTCGGGCCGCCGCTCTTTTTCAGGAAAGACAACATCGATAAGTTCGATTTCTGATGAAAGACCAAACAAGAGATCAGGAGATTAGGAGACGGCTCACCCCACATGGATCCGCGGGCGCAGTTCGGGATCCGGTTCCGCCTGCCTGAGCACCTCGCGCGTCACGGGCGCCGTATCACCCTCGCCAAACGCCAGAAACTTCAACAGGTACGCGATGGGATTGCCCTCCGTCCACCCGAAGTACGCGTGTGGAATGCGGCGCGTGCGGTCGCGGATGAAGAGCAGCAACGCGGCAATCGCATTGGGAATCGCCGGGCTCGAGCACCTGAGAACATGGTGCCCGCCCACATTCACCCCTTCAACCGTCAGTACTTCGCTGAAGAGCGAGGCATCCGAGGGCTTCACCTCGAGAAACAACACGCGCGTGTCCGGCGTCAGGTGGTGCGACTCCTGAGCGTCGCGCAGCTTGCGCGCATACTCCTGCGGCAGGCCCGTATCCGGGCGATTCGCGATCAACCGAATCGGCGCATTCCCAATCGACTCTAAGAACTCCTCGGCGGCCGCATCCGGATGAACACCAGTGACACGCAGTTCCGTCGATCGAAGAACGCGCGAAATGAGCGAGGTAAGGATGATGCTGGCGATGAACCACATCGCGATCTTCACGCCGTCGGGCCGCTCGATGACGTTGGTCACCGTCGTGTAGATGAACATCAGCGTAATCAACGCGTACGCCATCCAGCCCCTTTCGCGGTGGCGTGCCGCCGCCAGCGCGACCGCGAGCGCCGCCGAGGTCATCAGCACGAGCACGCCGGTCGCGTACGCTCCGCCCTGGGCTTCGACGTCGGCATTGAAAATCACGGTGATGAGAAACGCGACACCTGTGAACAGCGTCACGAGCGGCCGTGTCGCGCGCGTCCATTCCGGCGCCATCCCGTAGCGCGGCAGATAACGTGGAACCAGATTCAACAGCCCCGCCATGGCCGATGCGCCGGCGAACCAGAGGATGGAAATCGTGCTGATGTCGTAGATCGTGCCGAACAGATCGCCGAGATACTGGTGCGCCAGATACGCGAGCGCGCGCCCCGACGCCGGCCCGCCTTCGGCAAACGCCTCCGGCGAAATCAGCAGCGTCGTCACCAGCGAGCTGCCGATGAGCAGGACGCTCATGATGAGCGCGGCCGTCCTGAGCAGCAGCTTCGTGTTACGAATACGTCCCGCCGGCTGATCGGGGTTGTCGTCCGGATCGCCCTTCACCAGAGGCATCACGGCGACGCCGGTTTCGAACCCCGAAAGGCCGAGGGCGAGCTTCGGGAATACGATCAGCGCCGCGAACAGCATCATCAATGGGTTGCCGTGCTGCGTGAGGAGCGCACTCCTCCAGCGCGGGATGTACTCGGGATGAAACAGGATCTCGCGCAAGCCGACGGCAATGACGATGACGTTGAGGATGAGGTAGATCGCGACGATGATCACGGCCAGTCCAATCGCCTCGCGGAACCCTTTCAGAAAGATCGCGCCCAGACCCGTGAGCAGCACGATCGTCACGGCAATTGGATGATCGAAGGCTGCCGGAACGAACGGGTTGTGGATGATGTGCTCGGTCGCGTCGGCCGCCGAGAGCGTGATCGTGATGATGAAATCGGTTGCCGCGAATCCCAGCAGCACGAGCACGAATCCCTTCCCGCGCCATCGTGGCAGTATCTCTTCGAGCATCGAGATGCTGCCCTGGCCGTGCGGGCTGGCGGCGGCCACCCGGTTGTAGACCGGGAGAGCGCCGATGAGCGTGACCACCACCAGAATCAGCGTGGCGACCGGCGCCAGCATGCCCGCCGCGACAAAGGCGATCCCCGGCTGGTATCCGAGGGTGGAAAAGTAGTCCACGCCGGTGAGACACATCACCTTCCACCACGCCTCCTGGTGGACGGGTTGCGCGTGCGGCCCTTCAGGGAGCTGCCGTATTCCCTGAAAGAACCAGTCTCGGAAGAGCCGGCGCCGGTTTTCGGAGATCGTGTAGGCGGTCACGCTCGATCCTCGCGCTCGAACGTGTAGGCATACGCTAATGCCGCCGCCACTGCCAGAATGCAGTCAACCTGCCACGGGAGCCACAGCATGAAATTCCAGAGCGCTCCGACGCTGGCGATCAACACGACGAGCGCCGCAACCCTGATGACGATGATGGACACGCGGCCGCCCATACCTACGTCCTGCGCCTTCATCGCGCGAGATGAAACGGTACGCTGGTCACGATCGTGTTGGGTTTGAACAGGAGCGCCCCTTTGATGAGCAGCGCGCGCTGGTTGTGAAAGAGGTGGTGCCACCAGCGCGCGGGAACGAACTCGGGCAGTACCACCGTGATGTAGTCGTCCGGATGCCGGACGTTGAGCTGTTCGATGTATTCGAGCAGCGGCTCCATGAGCGAGCGGAACGGCGACGTCAATACGACCAGCGGCACGCCGCGGCCCCACTTGTTCCAGTCCTTCTGCATCTCGGTTGTGGCCGTGGGGTCCACATCGATGTAGATGGCCCGGACGTCCGACGAAAGCGTGAGCGCATAGTCGAGCGCCGACACCACGGCGCGCTGGACGCCGCTGATCGGCACGATCACCCGATTCTGGTGCCGTTGCTCCGGTTGCCAGTCCGTCAACGTCAATTGCGAGGCGACGTCGTTGTAATGGGTTCTCGTGATTCGAAACAGCACCACCTGGATCGGAATCAGGAGCATGATAATCCACGCGCCTTCGTGCGCCTTCGTGATGGCCACGACCACCAGCACCATTCCGGTCACGATCGCGCCAGTGCCGTTGATGGCCGCGCTCGTTCGCCATCCGGGGCCGCGCAGGTGCCGCCAATGGATGACCATCCCGGCCTGCGACAACGTGAACGACACGAACACGCCGATCATATACAACGGAATCAGCGCGTGGGTATCGCCGCCGAACACGACGAGCAACACGGCCGCGAAGGCGCTCAACCCGAGAATGCCGTTCGAAAACGCGAGACGATCGCCTTGATTCATGAACTGGCGGGGAAGGTAGCGATCCCGGGCCAGGATCGACGCGAGCCGCGGGAAATCGGCATAGGCGGTGTTCGCCGCCAGCACGAGGATGAGCATCGTCGCTGCTTGAATCACATAGTATGGAACGCCGCGACCCTCGAAGACGCCTCGCGCGAGCTGCGAAATCACCGTTTCATGTTCGCTTGGCAGGACTCGATACGCGTGCGCCAGCAGTGTGATGCCGAGGAACATCGTCACCGCGAGCACGGCCATGATGACCATCGTCGCGGCGGCGTTCCGTGCTTCCGGCGGTTTGAACGCGGGGACGCCGTTCGAGACGGCCTCCACGCCGGTCATCGCGGTGCACCCGTTCGAGAACGCCCGCAACAGCAGCAGCAGCGTCAAAGGCTGGCCGAGCGAATGCATTGGCTGAATCGGGTCGACAGGTTGAACCGTTCCAGTCATGGCACGCCACGTGCCGACTGTGATGAGCGCGAGCACGCTGAAGATGAAGAAGTACGTGGGCGCCGCGAAGATATTTCCTGATTCGCGAATACCGCGAAGGTTGCCGAGCATCAGAATCGCCAGAAAGCCCAGCGCGAGCTCGACCCGGAGATGAATCCAGTGAGGCATCGCCGATGTGAGCGCCGCGACGCCGGCCGCGATGCTGACGGCGACCGTGAGAATGTAGTCAATGAGCAGTGCGGAGGCGGCAACGAGGCTCGGCAGCTCGCCGAGATTTTCACGGGCGACGATGTACGCGCCCCCGCCGCTGGGATACGCATGCAGCGTCTGACGGTACGAGAAGACGACAATCGAGAGAATCGACGCGATGATGACGGCGATGGGACTCGCGAACGCCAGCGCAGCGACGTCGACCAGGATCAGGACACGCAGGATCTCTTCGGTTGCGTACGCGACCGACGAAAGCGGATCGGATGAGAGCACCGCCAGACCCGTGACACGAGACAAACGCTCGTGATGGGCGAGATGCGAAGGAATGGGCTCACCGACGACGAGCCGTTTGAGCTGTCCGAGGAATCCTTCACCAGGCATAGATCGGGCCTTGGAGAAGTCGCGGTCCGGTCGCCCGAAATGCAAAAAGCCGCAGCGCGCTGCGGCTTTTGACCAGAACCGCGCTTCCGTTAAGTGCCGACGGGGTTAGCTGACGGGCTCGGACTCGGAAGTGTCCTATGGCGTTCTGCCAATACGCCCCTGAGGCGTCGTGCGCCTCTCTGGGTCCCCCGCGTTCCGCGAAGGGCGCGGAACTTAGGCCGTCTCAAGACGGTAAGCTCGTTCGCGGGGCGTGTCAATAGCCGTGTCCGCGGCTGCACCTCGTTGCGCGGCACGGCTCAGGCATCCTTCCACTCCCTCGCCTGCAGGACGACCTCGTCCGACAGGAGACTCACGGTGAGATGATTCCCGGTCGGCAGTGCGGCGTTCTGGAATAAGTGGTTCATCAACGCGCGCTCGGCTTGCTGCTGCCAGAACCCGCGGCTCGGTGGAACCTGGCGTCCAACGAGCTTCGTGATCCGCGCCGCTTCGGCCGGTGCGATGGCGACCCCGACTTCGCCCTGCGGGCCTTTGCTGGCATGCCGGACCACGAAATGATGCTCGAATGTCGACATCGGCTCGCGAGAAGGCAAGGCACGAATGAAGAATCCGTTGACGGTCCACAACTCGTGCGTGCCGGCCCCTGAAGGCGACGCTTGCCCTGGATGCGGCTGCGGTGTGTCGCCCCTCGGCGGCGTCTTCGACAGGGCGGCGGCGAGCGCGTCCCGGAGAAGCGCGGGGGTGAGCGGCTTCTTCAAAAAGTCGCGCGCGCCGGCCTTCATGGCGTCGACCGCCAGCTCGATTGACGCGTACGCCGTCGCCATGATGATCCTGGTTTCCGGCGATCGCCTGAGCATCTGACGCAGCGTTTCGATGCCGTCCATTCCCGGCATTTTCTGGTCGAGCACGACCGCGTCGAATCGAGAACCGTCACCGAATCGCTCAAGGGCCGTGGCGCCATCTGCCGCGTCTTCCACGGCATAGCCGTCGGCCTCGAGCGTCAGCTGCATCATGCGCCTGATATTTGCTTCGTCATCGACGATCAACACGCGTCGGGTCATGACTGTATCGTCTCCCTGCGGGAATCAGCGACTCGGCCTGCGACAGGCAGCACAAACGTGAACGTCGCGCCATGGCCCGGCTCTGATGTCGCGCGAATCTCGCCACCATGCGCGCGCACGATCTGGCGAGAGACGGCGAGTCCCAGTCCGGCGCTGCCGGTCGCGCTGCCGGGTACCTGCATGAACTTTTCAAAGAGGCGCGGGAGGTACTCGGGCGGTATTCCCCGCCCCGTGTCGCTCACGGATACTTCGACAACATGGCCGGCGTGGCGGGCGGCCACCACGATGCGGCCGCCGGGCTGTGTTGCAGTGACCGCGTTGGCGATGAGGTTTGCGAGGACCCGCTCGATCTGAGAGGGATCCGCCATGACGACCGGAAGGTCTCGTTCGACCTTGACGTTCAGTGCGATGCCGCCTGCCTCGATCCGCGCCCGGCTGTGCTCGAGTGCACTCGTGACGAGTACATCTGCGGCGATCGGCGACAAGACCGGCTTCACGCGGCCCGATTCGATCTTCGAGAGATCGAGCAGATCGCCGACCAGGTGCTCGAGTCTGGCCGCGTCCTCGCGGCACATCGCCAGAATTTCGCGCTGCCGCACCGTGGCATGTGGCGACAGTTGCTCGTCCAGGAGATGAATGCCCATCTGCAACGTCGTGAGCGGCGTTCGCAGCTCGTGCGAGGCGGTCCCGACGAACTCTGTCTTCAGCCGCTCCGCTTCCATGTCGATCTGCGATGAAAGACGCACGGCGAAGCCGAGCCCGGCGAGGACGAGCGCTGTCGACACCGCGATGGTCATCACAATCGAGCGGCCCGTCACCCGGCCGGCATCGGCCGACTTCCGGAGCATGGCCTCCTGGTTGAGGTGGAGCAGGCGGTCGACCTCCGTGCGAAGGATATCGAACCGCGGCTCAATGTCGGTGAAGTATTCGGAACGATCCTCAAACGATCGGTAGTACTCGTCTCGCGTGCGGCGTATCGCTTCAATGATGTCGCGTTCTCCTGGCTCCGTGATGTTTCCGGCGGCGCGGACCAAGGCGGCATCGAACCGCTTCCGGTGCTCATCCATCTGCCGTGCCGCACGTTCGGGATGTCCCAGCTCGGCGAACAGCACCGCGGAATCGAGCCGCTCGAGGCTTTCTTTCATGCTCTGCGCCGCGACCACCGACTCGTAGTTCTCGGACAGAATTCGCTGGGAAACAGCGCCGGCCTGCTCGAGGCGCCACGAGCTCCAGGCCCCCAGCAGGGCCAGGCCGGCCACGAAGACCAGATATGTCGCGAGCAACCGGGCGCGGAGTGACATGCGCTACGCCTCGTTCAGCGGCACAACCTGCACCGCTGCGTCCGGCACCGCGCCGAGAAACCGGTCGAGCGTCGACCCGCGCCATATGACCTCCCATCGCGACCGGGCGCTCTGACCGAAGATCACGTGCGTCACGCCCTCGCGCTGTGCGAACGCAACGAGCCCGTCGGAGGGTCGGTCTGCCCTGACGCGCACGACCGTCGCACCCAGACTCTCGGCGAGCCGGATGTTCTGGCGAAGCGCCTCGGCATCGCCAGCCTTGATGTGATCGGGGCGTTCGCGCGGTGTTTCAACATACACCGCATACCATTTTGAGCCCAGCCGGCCGGCGATGCGCGCGCCGGTACGGATGACTCGCGGCGCCACCGCGTTCGAGCTCATACACACCATGACGCGCTCGGGTATGAGCGCCGGCTCCAACCCTTCGCGTGCGCGATAGCTCGCCGCCTTCTCGCCGACTTCGTCCGCAACGGCGCGGAGGGCCAGTTCGCGGAGTGTTGAAAGGTTACCCTTCCGGAAGAAATTCGTGAGCGCCTGCTCAACCTTCTCGGGCTTGTAGATCTTGCCTTCACGGAGCCGGTTCCGCAGCTCCTCGACGGTCACGTCGACGTTGATGACCTCATCGGCACGGTCGAGAAACGTATCGGGAACCGTCTCGCGCACGCGCACACCGGTCGCTCTTGCGACCGCGTCGTTCAAGGTCTCCAGGTGCTGAATATTGACCGCCGTCATGACGTGAATGCCGGCGTCGAGGAGCTCGAGGACGTCCTCATAGCGCTTCTGGTGGCGGCTGCCGGGGACGTTGGAGTGTGCCAGCTCGTCCACCACACAGATCTCGGGCCTGCGGCCGATGATCGCGTCCACGTCCATCTCTTCCATGGTGACAGCGCGATATTCAACTGTCCGGCGTGGGACGACCTCGAGATCTCGCAGCTGGGCTTCGGTCTCCCTCCGGCCATAGGTTTCGACGAACCCGACGACGACATCGAGGCCGCGCGCGCGCAACGCGTGCGCCTCGGTCAGCATCTCGTACGTTTTGCCGACGCCGGGCGCGGCGCCGACATAAATGCGCAGCCGCGCACGATCCTTGTCCTTGATGCGCGCCAGCAGGGCGTCGGCGGTGGGGCGTTCGTCAGGCATCGGTTATGCGAGGCCGACAGCCACAAGAGCAATATCGATGGCTTTGATACCCAAGAAGGGCAGCACGACGCCGCCAGCCCCGTACACCAGCATGTTCCTGCGCAGGAGCGCCGCCGCGCCCACGGGTTTGTACGCGATGCCCTTGAGCGCCAACGGAATCAACCCGATGATGATAACGGCGTTGAAGATGACGGCCGACAGAATCGCCGACTCGGGCGTTCTCAGCCGCATCATGTTCAGCACACTCAGCTGCGGAAACGCCAGGATGAACATCGCCGGGACGGCAATCCACAGGCGCGATGTTGCGGCGACGGCGAGGACGACCATCAGGAAGGACATCGACACCGTCGTCGCGTTCGACACGTGGAGCCAGTTCACGTAGACGAACGTGACCGCCGCGACGCCGACGAGACCGAGGGCCAGGCGCAAGGCGTCGGAAGAGCCCCTCGACATAGGCCTGCATCATAGTCCGCGCGTCAATACGATTTAGAGGTTGGTTCTTCGACAGATGATCGCTACCATGCAAGGTGAGGCTCTGTGTTACACCTGAGCAGACCGTCTGTCCGTTGGCTGTTCATCCTCGGCGTGACGCTGACGACGGCGGTCTCACTGCACGCATGGCAGCGACCTTCGTTCCGCAGCACGCTCGCCCTCGTCATGCTGAACGTGACCGTCATCGGCCCCGGCGGACAGTATGTCGCCGGTCTATCAGGCAACGACTTTCACGTGACGGAGGACGGCCGCCCTCAAGAGCTTGCCTACTTTGCTCCCGCCAACATCCCGTTGTCGGTCTCCCTCGTGCTCGACACCAGTTCCAGCATGGACGACGAGATGGCGCTGTCCAGGCAGGCGGCGATGGACTTCATCGCGAAGCTGCGGCCGGGCGACGTGGCGGAGATCGTCAGCTTCGACAGTCGCGTCGAGGTGTTGCAGACCATGACTGCCGACCGCGCCCTGCTCAATGCGGCGATTCAACGCATGCGTGCCGGCGGAGCTACGGCCCTGTACAACGCGGTCTATATCGTGCTTCGAGGGCTGGCCAAGGCGAAGCCCAACACGGACGACGACGTGCGACGTCAGGTCATCGTCGTGCTATCTGACGGCGAGGATACGTCCAGCCTTGTTACGTTCGACCATCTTCTGGACGCCGCCAGGCGCTCTCAGACAGCGATCTACACGGTGGGCCTGGGTCTCGAGGAAGGAACGGGACCGAGATCGACAAGACAGGACGGAGAATTCGGCTTGCGACAGCTTGCGCGGGAAACGGGAGGCCGGTTGTTCATGCCCAGACGTCCCACCGATCTCGCCGAGGTGTACGACCAGATTGCCAGCGAGCTCACAAGCCAGTATGTGCTCGGCTATCTCTCCAACAATGCGCGTGCCGACGGCGCCTGGCGCCGGATCTCGGTTCGCGTCGCCGGTCCCAGTCTCCAGGCCCGCACACGCGCCGGCTACTACGCCGACACGCCTTAATCGACCGGCCTACGGAAGGCTCGCCACGACTCTCGAGGGTTCGGGCTTTGGTGCGCTCGTCATCGCATCCCGGTAGAACTGCTCGAACCGCGAGGCGTAATCGGGATGCCGCACGACGTGATAGGACGGCAGCTTGCCCTCCTCGACGTACGCCAGCAGGCCCGCCTGACGCAGATCGGTGAGGATGAACTTGAGGTCGCGCTGCTCGATCTTCGAGAGCGTCTTCGACGGCACGTCGAATGCCCATCCGAGCGTATGCAGCGGCGCGCACGCGTCGTCTTTGTCGCCGGCGTCACGGCCGGGCTCGTCCGCACAGCCGGATGCGGGTTCGAGCATCCGCGCGATCTCGAATCCCGCATAGCGATCGCCCTGCAGACGCCTGAGCTGATGGGCCACGAAGAGCGCGGATCCGATGGTCGAACGCTCGGCCGTCATGGCCGACGTGGCGGCGCGCACGCCGAACGCCGACGCGATATCGGGCAGCAGCGCGAAGCGCTCGCCCACATCTTTTGGCAGCACGCCAATTGCCGGCGCCGTGGACGTCGATGCATTCAGCGGCTCGGTCACGAAGCTCCACTGCCAGCTCGGCAGCACCGTCCATCCGAATCTGCCCTGGTACACCGACGCGAGGCGCGCGTACTCCTGAGGTGAGTTCCTGTACACCTCGAGCAATCGCATCGCCTGTCGAACACGAAAGTAATAGGTCGGCGAGTAATCAACCTGATTCAGCTGGTCGAGCGCCCTGTACACCTCGGGCCGGAAGTACGGCGTGTTGGTCCAGAAGAGCTCGGGGTAGGTGAGCGCCGTCCGCTCCATTTCGGCCGTCACCTCCGAGACCCTGATCGGCCGGCCCAGATACGCCGACAGCAGTCCGGCCATGCGCCCGGCGCCCATGTGATATTCCGCGATTGCGAAGTCCACCTTGCCGCCAAGCCACGCGCGGCGGTTGCTGACGCGCCGCGCCATGGCCGAAATCGCCCGGGCAGGGGTGAAGCGTTCGTCAACGATCCGATAAATCGGCTCCCGCACGGTCTGTACGACCTTGCGGCGGTTCTTGCCTTTGCCGACCCATTTCGTTTTCTTCACCGTTTTCGATCCGATGCGAACTTTCCGGACCGACAGTCCTGACTCTTTCGCGGAGGACCTCGTCATCTGCGCGATGCCGGCAGGTCCGGTCGGGCTCTTCGCCAGAGGGTCGCCATAGCTCTCGATGAAAATCATGCCGGCGAGCATCATCGGATCGAGGTCGTACTCGCGCGCGGCGGATTCGATGTGCGGCCAGATGTCGGATTTGAAGATGCGTCCCGGCGCCAGCCGCGCCTCGGGAAAGCGCAACAGCGAAAAACTCGTGGTGGCTTCGAGACGCGCGGACCGAAGCGCGATCTGCTCGGCCGAAAGACGGCTTCGGTCGGCGCCCAGACCGGCGCCGAGTGGATCGGCAAAGGCATCGCGCCGCCGTCATGATGCCAGTCAGCATCACCAGGAAGAACAGCCGCCTCATCGCGGTGTACTGGGGAAGAACGGTGTTGCTCATTGTCAGAGATATCGACACAAAGGGTCACGGACTTTCCGGTTACGCGTGTCCAGTGTCCGATCGCGAACGTGGTCGGAACATTGCACCTCCTTCTTGAAATACTCCAGGAGGCAGACATGCGTGACACGATTCGTTACACACTGGCCGCGGCGATTGCCGCGCTCATGACAACCGCCGCTCCGCTGCGTGCGCAGCAGCCGGACACGAGAACACCGGCACAGACAGACACGCAGAAAACCGTGAAGTTCGACGCCGACCGGACGTTCCTGATGACGGCCGGCCAGGGCGGTCATGCCGAGGTGGTCCTCGCAGCCCTTGCCACGAAAAAGGCCGGCAACGACGAGGTCAAGAAGCTGGCGCAACTCCTCGAGAAAGAGCACTCCGCCAACAACCAGGAACTGAAATCACTTGCGACATCCAAGGGCGTGGTTGTAGCCACGACACTCGACGCCGAGCACCAGCAGCTTCACGATCGGCTCGAGAAGCTCGATGGAGCGGCCTTCGACAGGGCCTACGCGACGGCCATGGTCGATGGGCACAAGAAGATGATCGCGCTCTTCGAGCAGGCGTCGGTCTCCAAGGATGCCCAGGTGAAGGCATTCGCGGAAAAGACGCTTCCGGCGCTCCGCGAGCACCTCAAGCACTCCCAGCATGCCCAGAGTACCATTGGCGGGCCCACAAGTACCAGTGGCGCCGCACCACCCACACCCGAGGCCCCACCAGCCAGACCCGAGACCGTGCCGAAGTAAGTTTCCGGCCCTGCGGCAACCCTCCGTGCCATTGGTTCGTCCAAGCACGGAGAGGTTGCCCGCATGCGCGCGTTATATCCGGTTGCGTTTCTGCTCGTCGTGGCCACGCCGATCGCGTCGGCCGTCAGCCGCTCGCCCCTGCCACCCCAGACCGTCGCCCCGCCCGAAGATCTCTGCGCGGAACGGAACCGGTACGACAGCCGCCGGGAGCATGCCTGCGAGGTGCGCGAGGAGTCGCTCGGCGCCCGCACCGCCCTCGACATCGATCCAGGTCAGAACGGAAGCGTGCGCGTGCGGGGCGGCGGCCGCGCGGACGTGCGGCTTCGCACGCGCGTCGAGGGCTACGCCGGGAGCGAATCGCGCGCCCGCGCGCTCGTCAGCTCCGTGAAAGTGACGACGACGGACGGACGTATCCGGTCGGACGGCATGATGAGGGTGAACGACGAGCACTGGTCCACGTCGTTCTATCTCGACGTGCCCTCGAACGTGCAACTGTCGATCAACACGCGCAACGGCGGCATCTCGCTCGAAGAGTTCTCGGGAGAGGCGCTGCTGCGCGCGGTGAACGGCGGTATCACGCTGCGCCAGGTGGGCGGCGACCTCAGAGGGCGGACGCAGAACGGCGGCCTCCAGATCGAGCTTGCCGGTTCGAGATGGGAGGGAACCGGGCTCGATGTCGAGACGCAAAACGGCGGCGTCCGCCTGAATCTGCCGGCCGACTATTCGGCCGAGCTCGAAACGGGGACCGTGCACGGACGGGTGGAGATCGATTTTCCGGTCGTGATCCACTCCGGCAGACAGCGCGTCTTCACCACGACGCTCGGATCGGGCGGGCCGAAGGTCCGCGCCATGACGACCAACGGCAGCGTGGTGGTGAGGCGGCAGTGAACGAAAAAAAGAAGAGTCTTTCGTCTCTTTATTTGCCGTTGTACTTGAATTCGAGGATGGCGCCGGGGTTGGCAAAGGTGGTGACCCGGGCCCCTGACGGATCCGTCGAGCGTCCCAGCCCGTTGTTGTCGGTCACCAGGTAGAACGTCCGGGCATCACGCCCGATGGCCACGTCCCGGTAGCGGTTGGCCGTTCGGAAGAGCTCTTCGTTCGCTCCCACGGCCGTCCGGCCGTCGTCGCTCAACTTCACCCGATACACCCGGCCCATGGTCATGCCTGGCTGCAGAATCGACGTGGCCCATCCGCTGATGCCGTTCGGCGCCGCGTAGATCTCGAAGCCGCCCGCCGCAATCGTGGCGCCGCCCGATTTCGCGAGGTCGTAGCTCGGCTCGACCGTGAAGAACGTCCGGATTGGGGGCAGGAACGTCCCCTTCCACTCGGATTCGCGTATGCGCGGTACCGAGGGCGGCGCGTTGCCGAATTCGTCGAACTTCAGCGACGCACAGGGCGTGGGCGACGACTGCGACCAGTTGACGTACACGTAGCTGCGATCGTCGCGGTATCCCGCAACGAACGGCCATCCGTAGTTGCCCCCTGCCACGATCAGGTTCAGCTCGTCGTCGGTGCCGGGACCGTGCTCGGACGAGTAGAGGAGCCCGTTCGGCGCAAACCCCAGCCCCTGAGGATTGCGGTGGCCGTACGAATAGATGTGGCTGCGCACGCCGTTCAACAGCGGGTTGTCGACGGGGATCGATCCATCCGGACCTATCCGAAGGATTTTGCCTTCGTAGGTGGACCAGTTGCGTGCGGCCACCTGGCCCGATGTCGGGAGATCCTGCGACCTGTTGGCCCGGCAATAGTTCTGAAGCCAGTTGCCGCCGTCGTCGCCGCGCGTGAGGTACACCATCCCGTCGGGGCCGTACGCCACACGCCCTCCGCCGTGATCGTCGTTCGCCGGGACGTTGGTCAGGAGATCGACGGCGTTGCCCAGTGTCTGGCTCGTCGCGTCGTAGGTATAGCGCCGCAACCGCAGTTTTCGATTCAGGCCCGGGCCCGGATCGCTGTCGTAGGTGAACGCCAGGTACACGTAGTCGCGGCCAACGTTCTTCAGCAAATCCGGATGCAGCGCCAGGCCGAGCAGGCCTTCGTGCCAGCTCTCACCGGGATCGTAGCTCTCGCTCGTCAGGTCGAGCGCCGGCGCGATCGCACCGGTTGCCGGATTCACACGAATGACGCGGCGTCCCGTTCGTTCGGTCACCCACAACTGATCGTCGGGCCCCACGACGACCTCCCACGGCGCCTTCAGCCCGCTCGCCAGGACGCGGATCGAGAAGGGCGCCTGCGCGGAGCCGAGGGCCTGAAACAGAACCGCGGCGAGGATGCTGGCGACGATGAAGTATCGGAGCATGGTTAGTGCTGAGTGCTGGTGCTTGTGATCGATTTGAGTCCGCTGTTTATCAGGTTCCTGCTTCGCGTTCAATTTGTTGTTGTGCGCGTACGCCTTTGCGGTGCTCGCCTGGCGCGACGCCTCGGAGCTGACGGCAAACATCGACAGTATGCGCTCCAATGAGTCGCTCGCGCAGGATGGACAGGCGGCCGGCTGCGACGATTTCAGGATCAGCAGTTCGAACTGATGCCCGCACGCCAGACACCGGTATTCATACAAAGGCATGTACCCACATACGATACAATCCCCCGCCGATGCGCTCCAGCAGAACTCTGGGCCTGTTTGTCGCAGCCGCGTTCGCCGTGGGCGCCTGCCAGTCCGGCCGCGATGCCGACCAGGCGCCGCGTGACCCGTCTCCGCCGCCCGCGACCGCCAAACCGGGACCGTTTGAGTCAGATCTGGCATTTCTCAAGCAAAACACCGATGTGATCGTGCTTGCCGAGCCCGGCTCCGGGGCCCAGGTCGTGGTATCGCCCGAGTATCAGGGCCGCGTCATGACGAGCACGACCGGAGGTGACGAGGCGCCAAGTTTCGGATGGATCGGACGAAGCGCGATCGCCGCGCGTGCCAGGCAGCCGCACATCAACGTGTTCGGCGGTGAAGATCGGTTCTGGCTGGGGCCCGAGGGTGGGCAGTACTCTCTGTACTTCAAGAAAGGTGAACCTTTCGATCTCGAACACTGGCAGGTTCCCGAGGCGTTCGACTGGGGCACGTGGGAGGCCGACAGCCAGACGCCGACCAGCGTGCGCTTTCGCAGGCGGATGTCGCTCGTCAATTACTCCGGCACGTCATTCGATATCGAAGTCGATCGCACGGTGCGGCTCCTCAGCGCGTCCGACGTCGAAAAACATTTCGGCGCGTCGGCCGGGCCTGGTGCGCGCACGGTGGCGTTCGAATCGTCGAACACCGTGACCAACGTCGGCCGCGACGCGTGGCAACCGAAGAGCGGGCTCGTCTCGATCTGGATTCTCGGCATGTTCACACCGTCCGCTGAAACGACCGTCACGATTCCATTTCAGCCCGGCAGCGCGGTGACGCTTGGCCCCATCGTCAACGACTCGTATTTCGGAAGGGTCCCCGCCGAGCGATTGCGGACGACCGATGCCGTTGTTTTCTTCAGAGGCGACGGGCAATATCGCAGCAAGATCGGCCTGCCGCCACCGCGGGCGCTGTCCTTCGCGGGCAGCTACGATGCCGCGCGTCGTGTGTTGACGGTCGTTCAGTACACGCGCCCTTCCGGCGCGACGAGCTACGTGAACTCCATGTGGGAGACGCAGCGCGAACCGTTCAGGGGTGACGTCATCAACAGCTACAACGACGGGCCGCCCGAGCCTGGCAAGCCCCCGCTTGGTCCCTTCTACGAGCTCGAGACCTCGTCGCCCGCTCTGAGCCTTGCTCCGGGCCAGAGCTTCACTCACGTGCACCGCACTGTGCACGCGATCGGAAGCGCGAGCGATCTCGATCGGCTGGCCGTCGCGACGTTGAAGGTTGGCGTCGCGGAGATCGGGCAGGCCTTTACACGCTAGACATCTGAACGTGCCATTCGATCCCGAAATGTTCCATTCTGGAACGTAGCTCCTTGTACGCGTGTTTTCAACTTGATACGGACATTCTGTCGAATTTCGTGTCTCATTATGAGAAATGAGACTCAGTACAAACCCGCATCGACGCGAGTCCTCATGTTGGCGTTAAATATTGCGAGGGCCTCTGGTTACGGCGCAGGTTCGTGGTTGGCCCAAAGGTGGCGAAGCGTTTGCTCTTGTATAGGGCGTGCGTCGTGCCCTTCAAACGTTTGCCGTGTGGGTGACCGCTCGTCACCGGCGGACTGCTCTCGATCTCGTGCTGATCGTGCGACGGGGGATGAGGGCCGAGTATTATTCGTTCTGCAGGATTCTTGCTACCACTAACCGGGTGCCTGTGCTGGTCGACCGACGGGTCGGCGACAGGCGCCAGCGTCTCGAGAACTACTGGGGCATCGAACGTCGCCGCGGCGCCGATCGTCGAACCGCGGCGCCGAGGAGTTGGACCGACAGCCAGTTTGTGATGACGCGAATGGCGACCAAGGGCGCGCCTCTACTGGCTCCTGAGGATTTGCCCGAGATGGGGACCAATGCTGTGGAGTTTTCACCGTGACGGGAAGCAACTCACCTACGAAATCCGGACGCCTGCGAAAGACACCTTCGAAATAGTCATCCACGAGCCTGGACGCGAGGAGCGCATCGAGCGGTTCCATAGCACGGCCGCCGTCGACGACCGTGCGCGGGAACTGCAGCAGCAGCTGGTCGACGACGGATGGTGGCTGGCGAGCGATCCGCGGCGCTGAATTCCGACATCCTGAATCAATCGGCGACACCGGGCCGGGGCCTGGTTGGTGTGAAATCACACAAAATGGGGGTTGGACGACGGTTCGACCATTGCATAAGTGGTTGGATCCTTTGGAGAAACACGTCCCCTTTCACGACCATCACCATGCCGTGCAGTTCTATGGCACCGACCATAGTCTGTTCACGACCGTTTCGGGATTTCTCTCGCACGGCCTTGCCGACCGCCATCCTTCGATCGTCATTGCGACCAGGCCGCACCAGGAGTTAATCCTCAAGTATCTGAGAGCGCGTCACATCAATGTGAGCAAAGCCCGGCGGACCGGGTCGCTCATCGTGCTCGACGCTCAGCGGACGCTGGATCTCTTCATGGACGGCGACCTGCCGGATGCCGATCGTTTCGAAGCGAGCGTGGGGCAGTTGATTGCCAGCACGCTCGAGGGCAGAAAAGATCGGGTGCAGATCCGCGCCTATGGCGAGATGGTGGACGTCCTCTGGAAGCAGGGGAAAGCCGATGCGGCGATCCAGCTCGAGATGCTCTGGAACATGCTCGCGCAGCGCCATGGATTCGCGCTGCTCTGCGGCTACGCCATGAGCAACTTCCACACGGACACCACGGGATTCGAGGCCATCTGCCGCGAGCACACACACGTCATCGCCTCGAGCCCTTCTTCTGTGGCTTCTGCGCAGCCGCGGGCTGCCGGCCGCTGAAGAAGTCGAACGCCGCCGCACTGAGCTGTGCGATGGACCGCTCCATCGCGGCAATGCTCGACCCGTCCGCCACATAAACCGCGAGCGCAAGCCGTCCGCCGATTCTGCTGTCTGCCGGCATCGTGATGACGCCGACATCGTTGATCACGACGGCGGTCGTGCCGGTCTTGTGTGCGACCACGGTTTCGAAGGGAATGCGACCTCTGATCCGGCGCGACCCGGTCGTCGTCGCGGTCATGAGGCTCAGAAGCAAGTCGGTTTCTGCTCTGGGAAGAAGATTGGCGAGCTGCAGACGTCCGACCAGTTGCGCCGTCTCGTACGGCGTCGCCGTATCGCGCTCGTCGGCGAGATACTGCACCCGTCCCTTGTTCAGCGCGGGCTTCTCCACTTCGGCCACGAGACGGCGCTGAAGCTCGACCGTCCACTCTTCGGGCGGTGGATAGGCGGTGACCCCCGCCATGTCGAGCAGCAACTGACCTTCGGATCGATCGACGTTGATCGTGGGGAACCCGAGCGTGCGCATGCGCCGCTCCACGACGTCGGGGCCGCCGGCCAGCTTCAACAACGCATCGGCCGCGGTATTGTCGCTTTCGACGATCGCGAGCTCCAGGAGCTCGCCAACCGTGCGAGACGTGCCGCCGTTTGGATGACGACGTTCGAGCGTGCAGCAGGGACGGATGTCGCTGGCCGCGAGCGGGACTTCGCGATCGAGTGTCAGCGTCCGCGCGGCCACCTGGGTCAGCACTTCGATGGCGATCGGCACCTTCACGACGCTGGCCATCGGAAACCGTTCGTGACCGCGCACGTCGAGCGTGGCGCCTGAATCGAGGTGAATCAAGGCGACGCCCACGCGCCCGCGCGCCTTCTTCACAATGCGCTGAAACGTCGCTTCGAGTGGCGCCAGATCCGGCTTTTCGGACGAGCGCACGGGCGACGACAGCGCGACGAGCAGGACAAGGGCGATGAAAGCGCGCACTGGTTTCGATCTTATCGGACGTGCGGGGCACTTTCATTGAACTCTGTTACGATCGCCATACCTGGAGGCAGTATGGCTGCTAGCACGCGCGCGTTGGCGATGGGACTTCTAGTCGTGGCCGCCGCGGGCATTGGTGCCGGCGCGCAGCAACGGGCGCCGCAAACCCCGGCGCCCAAGACCTTGTTCGAGCGCTACACCCAGCCGATCGAGCTCTACAAGAGCGGGCTGGGCACCTTCACACGCCCCATCTCGTCATCGAACAAGGACGCACAGGCGTTTTCCGATCAGGGCTTCCAGATGATGTACGCGTTTGCGAAGCCCGAGGCGATTCGCTCGTTCCGCGAAGCCTGGAAGCGCGATCCCGACTGCGCGATCTGCTACTGGGGCGAAGCCTGGGCCTGGGGATCGTACCTGAACAGCGCGATGAACGCGGAAGAAGCGCCGCACGCGTACGCCGCAACGCAGAAAGCCATCGCGCTCAAAGAAAAGGCGAGCGCCAGGGAACGCGCGCTCATCGACGCGCTGGCGGTTCGTTACGTGGAGACCTTCGATCCCGAAAAGCGCGTCGAGCAGGACAAGGCGTATGCGGAGGCGATCGGTAAAGTCGCCGCGGCGTACCCGGACGATCTCGACATTGCGACGCTCCACGCCGATGCGCTCTTTCTGCTCGAGCCGCGCCGGGGCACGCGCGACATCAAGAGCGAGAGCGTGCAGCGCCTGCACCGCGTGCTCGAGCGGATTCTCGCGAAGGACGTCCATCATCCGGGGGCGTGCCATCTCTACGTGCACGCCACCGAATCGACCGTCGTGCCCGAGCGCGCGGCGGCCTGCGCCGAATTCCTCGGACGATCGATCCCGGGCGCCAGCCACATCAATCACATGCCCTCACACACGTGGAACGAAGTGGGGCGCTGGGGCGATTCGGTGCGCGCCAACCTCGAGGCCTGGCACTCGGACTTGAAAGCCGCAATCGGCGAAGGGTTCGCCATCTACCCCGCGCACAACCTGCACATGTTGCTGTACGCCGCGTCGATGGACGGACAGGGCGCCATCGCGATGCAGGCAGGGAAGGACTACGCCAGGCTCACCGGCGAGACCTACTATCAGGTGCTCACGATGGTCCGCTTCGGCCGCTTCGACGAAGTGCTCGAGGTGAAGAACCGCCCGACGCCCGCCATCCTTGGAGGCTTCTGGGACTTCGCGCAAGGGTACGCGCAACTGCGGACCGGCAGCGCCGACTTTGCCCGGGTGTACCTGGATCGCGTGAAGAAAGCCGCGGACACCTCCAAGGACGCGTTCAGAGAGCACACCGCACGAAATCTGCTCGGCACCGTCGCGGGAATTCTCGAGGGCGAGATTCTGCTGGCTGCGGGCGACGTCAGTGGAGCCATTGCGGCGTTGGAGCACGCGGTCGCGATTGAAGATCAGCTCGGCTACGACGAGCCCGAGCCGCTGCCGTTCGCCGCGCGGCACTGGCTGGGTGCGGCGCTGCTCGAGGCGAAACGTTTTGACGACGCCGAGCGTATCTACCGAGAGGAGCTCGCCGACCATCCCCACAACGGCTGGTCGCTGCTCGGGCTTCAGAAAGCGCTGGCCGGCCGCGGCACGTCGTCGCGCGAGGTGGATGAAGACCTTGCGAAGAGCTGGTCGCGCGCAGACACATGGATTCGCGCGTCGAGATTTTGATGCCCCGATGAGGTCGTGGTTGCTCGCGATCGCCGCGGCCATCTGCCTGACGGCACACGCGGCCGGGTCGCAGCATGCCACCGCCGAGCTTCGCGGCGTCGTCTTCGACGCGCAGGATGCGGTCCTGCCCGGCGTTCACCTCACCGTTCGCGACCTTCAAACCGGCACGTTCCGCCAGACCACGAGCAACGAGGATGGCACCTACTTCGTGGGTGGTCTTGCGCCCGGCACCTATGAAATCCGTGCCTCGATGCCCGGTTTCAAGCCCTACGCGCAGCCTGGACTTCTGCTGGAGGTCGGCCGCACGACAACCGTCGATGTGACGCTCGACATCGGCTCGCTCGACGAGTCGGTGACGGTCGAAGCCGCGACGCCGATGCTCGACACCACGTCGAAAGAGATCGGCGGGCACATCACGAGCCGGGAGCTGGTTGAGCTGCCGTCGATCAACCGGAACTTCGTGGGCTTCATCTCGCTCCTGCCCGGCATCGTGCCGATTCCCAGCGAAGCGTTCGGCGCCGACGCGGTCAGCGTCAACGGCATCGATCCGCGCAGCAACAACTACATGGTGGATGGCGCGAACAACAACGATGACTTCATCGGCCAGCGCGCGGGCACCCAGGCGCGTACGCCGATCGAGGCCATCCAGGAATTTCAAGTCCTGACACATCAATACGACGCCGAATTCGGCCGCGCGACGGGCGCGGTCGTCAACGCCGTCACCAAGCACGGGACCAATGCCTTCCACGGCAGTGCGTTCGCGTTTTTTCAGGACGATACGCTGACGGCGCGGGACGTGTTCGCCAGCCGGAGCGACGGGCCGGAGCCCGATACCGACGAGCAGCAGTTCGGCGCGACGCTGGGAGGTCCGGTGCTGCGAAACCGGGCGCATTTCTTCGCGAGCGTCGAGCGCGTGCGATTGGATCGCGCCGCGACAGTCAACATTCCCTCCCGTCCCGAGCTCAACACGACGACCATGACCGAGGGGCGTGTCTGGAACACCGTCGTGCGGTTCGATCAGCAGCTCAGTGCCGCCAATATCTGGAATCTGCGATGGCTGCGGGAGTCTTCGCCGCAGGCCAACCTGCTCGTGCCCGCCGCCGGACGGCAGCCCACCCTGAACGCGGCGCGCGAGGAGTCCGACGTCGATTCGAGTACCGTCGCCGCTCTACAGTCGGTTCTCGGAAACAGCCGGCTGAACACGCTCCGCGTCGCCTTCGCGCGCGAGGACGTGGCGTTTGCCAATCCCGGCTTCAACGCGAACGGCCGGCGTCAGAGTCTGCTGGCGCCGACGCTCCAGTACCCGACGTTCATCGACGGCCAGAGCGATGTGGCCCAGGCCCGCATCAACAACGCGTATTCCATCGACGACACGCTCTCGTGGTTCCTGCCGGGCCGCCGCGGCAGCCACGACGTGAAGCTTGGCGTGCAGTACCAATTTGCCACCGCCGACAGCACCAACCAGGGCACGCTCAACGGTCTGTTCGAGTTCCATTCGAGCGCGCCGTTCAACGCCGCCGATCCTGCGACCTATCCCGAACGGCTGCAGATACGGGTTCCCGGCGCGAGCGACCTTTATATGAAAGGCCACTTCGCGTCGGCATTCGCCCAGGACAAGTGGCGGATCGGCGAGCGGCTGACAGTGAACCTCGGCCTCCGGTACGACATCGAGTCGATTCCTCTTCGCGAGGACGACAACCCGGCATTCGAGGACGCGTCACGCTACCCGGTCGACAAGGACAACATCGCCCCGCGCGTCGGTGTGGCGTACAGCCTTGACGGTGCCAATCGTTCGGTGTTCCGAGCCGGTTACGGGCTCTTTTATGACAAGACGGCCTTCGAGCTGATTGCGCCGATCGTGACTTCTGGCACGTACTCGGATTCCTTTATCGCGCTGTTCCCGGCCAACGGCGCCGATCCCGGGCCCTCGCGTGGAGCGTTGCCGTCCGAGCCGCTTCTCCGGAACGGCCCGACGGTCGACGCGGGTGTGGTGGCGAGCCTGTTCCCACCGGGGGCGCGGGCCCGGAACATGGGGACGGTGTTTGCCGACAATCCCGAGCGTCGAGTCTCGAGGGCGCAGCAGATGACCGCGGGATACCAGCGCCAGATCGGTGCGAGCGTTGCGGCCAGCGTCGATTACATTCACTCGATCGGCCGCGATCTGCCCGTCATGCAGGATCTCAATCCGGGATTGCGTGCCGATACGAGCAGGACCGGACCCGTGACGCGGGTGAATGCCGAGTACACGGCGTCGGTCCTTCAGCCTGTCAACGCGGGACGGGCCAACTACGATGCGCTCGAGCTGCTCGTCGACAAACGGTTCAGCCGCCAGTTCGCGGCGAAGGTGTCCTACACGCTGTCCTACTCGCGCGGTAACACCTCCGGCAACGGCAGCCCTCAGATTCCCGTGCAGCGTCTCGATGACCTGCGGCTGGATGCGAACGAGGGACCGGCCGATTTCGACAGGCGTCATAACCTGGTCGTCAGCGGGACGGCACGCGTGCCGCGGACTGGCGGGCTGACGATCAGCGCGATTGCGCGCGCGCTCAGCGGCCAGCCCTTCAGCATCATCGACTCCACGACCGATGCGGACCGCAACGGCATCTTGTTCGATTTCGTGCCGGCCGGCAGGTATGCGGGAACGGGGGAGAACGCGATCGGGGTCGAGTACAACGGCAGGCGTAACGGGGCGTACGGCCCGGCGTTCTTCCAGTTCGACGTGCGGATGGGCTATCAGCTGCGAGTCGGGCCCGAGCGGACGCTCGATCTCTTCGGGGAAGTGTTCAACGTGACGAACCGGGCGAATTTCGACAATCCGACCACGGCGGTCCTGTCGCACCCGGCAGCCGACCGGCGACTGACGGATTTTCTGGTGCTGAGAATGCTTCGCCCGGGTGCGGTTCCCCGCACCGGTCAGATCGGTATCAGGTTCGGTTTCTAGGCCGGGTTTGGTACGTAGTGTCCGGCTTCAGCCGGACCGTGATCCGAATACAGAAGATCGAGAGATCGAGAGATCGAGAGATCTAAAGATCGAAAGATCTCTTGTTTGTTTTTTTGGACGGGCCGGCGCGACCTAGCGCGCGCGCCGGATCCCCAGCTTCGCCATCCGGCTCTCGAGCGTCGTCGGTTTCAGCCCGAGCCGCTCGGCCGCGCCTCCCGCGCCGCGCACGCGCCAGTTGGTGCCTTCGAGAACCGCGCGGATATGCGCGACCTCGAGATCGGCGAGCGCCATGGACGCCGGCGCGACCTGCGGCGATGCCCTGGGCAGCGAGACATGAAGGTGCCGGCCTGTCGAGACGATGACCGCGCGCTCGATGACATTGCGCAGTTCCCGGACGTTACCGGGCCAGTGATAGCTCTGCATCTCGCGCATCGATTCCGTCGCGATGGACTCGACGGGCTTCCCGAACGCCCTGGAAAATTCGTCGATGAACGCCCAGACCAGGCCGGGGATGTCGTCGGCCCGCTCGCGAAGCGGCGGCACGACCACGGGAAACACGTTGAGCCGGTAGTACAGGTCTTCCCGGAACGTCTTGTCTTCGACCGCCTTCTCGAGATTCTTGTTGGTGGCCGCGATGATGCGGACATCCACCTTGATCGACTGATGGCTCCCGAGCCGCTCGAACACCCGGTGCTGGAGCGCGCGCAGCAGCTTCACCTGGATGTCAACCGGCAGCTCGCCGATTTCGTCGAGGAACAATGTGGACTGGTGGGCCACCTCAAAGCGTCCGATCTGCCGCGAGATCGCGCCCGTGTACGCACCGCGCTCGCGGCCGAACAGCTCGCTTTCGATCAGCGCGCTCGGAATAGCCGCGCAGTTCACCTTCACCATCGGGCGATGACGCCGTGGGCTGAGGTCGTGGATCGCCTGGGCGAACACTTCCTTCCCGCTGCCTGTTTCGCCGAGCAGCAGGACGGTGGCCGGCATCGGCGCGACAGACTCGACCTGCTTGAACGCGCGCTTGATCGCGGGGCTCTCGAGCACGATCGAGTTCGAATCCGATGTTCGACGCGTCTCGCCGCGAAGGTGCGCAATCTCGCTGCCCATTTCCGCGCTGAGCTCGTCGACCTCGTTGAGCGCGCTGCGAAGGGCGGCCTCCACGTGTCGTCGGGAAAGGGCCTGGCCGATGACAGCGGCGACCAGTTGGAGTTGTTCGACGAGCGCTCCCGACCAGTCGAGTCCGTTCATCGACGCGAAGCACAGAGCGCGTAGCTGTTGACCAGCGTGTCCAGGTACGGGCAGTGGAAACGCCGCGCCGGACGTAGTCCCCGTCCGATCAAACAGCTCTCGGTCGGGCACGCACGGAATGTCATCGATATTCGTAAAGAGCGCGGGCTCGCCTTCCTTGAGCCGCGACAGCACCCACGGTATCGACGCGGTTGAAATCGTATCGGGTGGCGGCGAGACCGGCTGGCGGACCCAGAAGTGGGTGGGGATGGCGACTGAGCCGTCGACCGACGTCTGCCAGACGGCGGCCATATCGAGGTGCAACACGGCGGCGACACGGGACAGACCTTCGGTCACCGCGCCATCGAGCGTGGCGCCTTCGGCACTGAGCAGGCTCTCGATGAGCTCGCCCACGAGACGTTGAAACCCCATGATTTCTTCGCGAGCCGCTGTCAGACCAGCCTCGAGGTCGAGACGCTCGGTGATGTCGGTCACCGACGCCACCAGATAGCTCGATTCCCCTTCGCTGACGACGCTGAAGCCAATCTCGAGCGGAACCGATTCGCCGCCCTTGCGGATGCCGGTCGGAGGCTCTTCGATGGTCTGGGTGCTCGTGGGGCGCGCGGACTGGAGCTTGCCGATTGCGGTTCGAACCGGACGGGATGTTTCTGGCAGCAGACGCTCCATCGGCTGGTCGAGAAGCTCCCCCGGGGCATACCCGAAGATCGCGCTGGACCGGCGGTTGGCGGCGAGCACCGTGCCGCTCTGGCTGAACACCAGGACGCCGTGAGGCATGTGTTCGATGGCGCCGCTGAGCACGCGCGTGATAGGGTCGAGTCCTGGCTTCGGCCGTCCTTCAACCGGGGTGGAAGTCGGGCCGACGCGACCCTCAGGCAGTGCACGCGCGGTCATCCGGCGGGCTAACTCATACATACGGCACCTATTTGCTCACGGAGTCCACGTGTGGATACCTTCCGAGTCGCCCACCCCGTAAGAGCACTCGGATCGCTGGGAGGTGTAGCCTATGTTGGTTGGTGCTTTCACGAAACTGCCGAATGTCCTAGTTTCGACCGGTAAAATTGACAGGGGGGTGCGATAATCTGCGTCCAGGCCCTCATGCTGGTTGTCAATTCGCCAACATTCCGCGGGTTCTGCCCGGGGCTGTTTGCCGTGGCCCTGGTTTTCGTGTGCAACGGGGTGGGGCTGGGGGCACAGCAGGCGGGGCAGAACGATCTGGAGTTACAGGCCGAGCAGAAGCGCGTCCTGGTTCTCTACTCGACCGGTCGAGAGGCGGTGATTTCCCTCACCGGGGAACGTGACCTGCCAAGGGCGCTCGACAAGGGTCTCGGCCGGCGACTGGACTTCCACTCGGAATACCTGGATGCCGGACGATTCCCCGACCCGCAGTACCAGGCCGCGTTTCGTGATTTTCTTCGACTGAAATACGGCGGCCAGCCGTTCGACGCGGTCATCCCGGTGCTGGACGTTGCGGTCCAGTTCATCGCGAAGTACCGCGACGAGCTGTTTCCCGGAACGCCGGTTGTCTTTCTCGCACGCAACAAGACCTCCAGCCCTATCCCGAACTCCACCGGCGTCGTGTCCGAGGTGGATTTTGCTGAGACCGTGCGGCTGGCGACGGCACTGCAGCCCGAGGTCAACCACGTCTTTGTCGTCAGCGGTGCAGCCGCCCGCGATCGCGCCGTCGAGTCGGAGGCACGCCAACAGTTCGGGCGGTTTCAGCCCCGATTGGCGTTCACGTACCTGTCGGGGCTGCCGACGGCAGAGCTCGAGCGCAGGCTTCGGGCGCTACCGGAGCGTTCGATCGTTTATTACCTTCTGGTCTATCAGGATGGTGCCGGCGGCAGGTTCCAGCCAGTGGAATATCTGGACCGCATCGCACCGCTCACCAATCGCCCGACCTATTCCTGGGTGAACTCGACGATCGACCATGGTGTCGTGGGCGGGAGCCTCGAGAACCTGGAGAGACAGCTTGATGCTGTGGCGGCGCTCGCCCTGCGCGTCCTTCACGGAGAGGCGGCAGACCGGATTCCAGTCTCCCAGGAGAACTTGAGCATGACCCAGGTCGACTGGCGTCAGCTTCGGCGATGGGGCATCAGCGAGGCGCGCGTCCCCCCTGGAACACTCATCAGCTTTCGTGAGGTGGGCGTCTGGGAGCATTACCGTGCGTACATTGTGGGCGCAGGATTCCTTGTGTTCGCTCAAGCTGCGCTGATTGCCGGGCTGCTCTTGCAGGCGGGGCGCCGGCGCCGGGCGGAAGAACAGGTGCGCAGCAATCAGGCCGAACTGCGCAACAGCTACCAGCGCATCAGCGACCTCGGCCGGCGCCTGCTGGTTGCGCAGGAGGCCGAGCGTTCGCGCATCTCGGGGGAGCTGCACGACGATGTCAGCCAGCAGGTGGCCCTGCTGGCGATGGATCTTCAGCTCCTCTCCGCGACTCCGAACGATCTGAGCCGCGATGAACGAAAACTCGCGGGCGACGCCCTCGAACGCGCTCATGCCATCGCCAGGAGCGTTCACGATCTTTCGCACCGCCTGCATCCGGTGAAGCTGAGACTGATCGGCATCGTCGGGGCGCTCATAAGCCTTCAGCGGAAGTGGCCGCAGGCCGACATCGCGCTCACGTTCTCGCACGCCAACGTGCCGTCGCCGCTGCCAGAAGACCACACGCTGTGCGTGTATCGGGTCGTCCAGGAAGCCCTCCAGAATGCGGTGAAGCACAGCGGCGCGCGCGAGATCTCCGTCCACCTGGAAGGCACGCCTCGCGGGTTGGTGCTGACCATTGTCGATGACGGCAAAGGGTTCGACGTGGACGCCGCGTGGGGGACGGGGCTTGGGCTGGCGAGCATGAACGAGCGCCTTCAGACGATCGGCGGCGCGCTGACGATTCATTCCACACCGGGTGGCGGAACGACGCTGGAAGCGAGCGTGCCGCCGGCCGCTATCACGGCAATGGAACAGGACGCGGGCGTATCCGTGTCAAAGTAGGGGACCGATGACTGCGCCGCCGCGAGTCCTTCTGGCCGACGATCACGAGCTCGTTCTTGGAGCGTTCGAAAAAATGCTGTCCGGCGAGTGCGAGATCGTCGGTCGTGTCTCTGACGGACGGGCTCTGCTGGGTGCGGCCGAAAAGCTCAGGCCCGATGTGATTGTCCTGGATATCGGCATGCCGGTGTTGAACGGACTCGAGGCAGGCCGGCAGATCAAGCAATCGCTGCCCGACACCAAGCTCGTATTCGTCACGATGCATGAGGATGCCGACGTGGCGGCAGAAGCGTTCCGTGGCGGGGCATCCGCCTATCTGCTCAAGCGGTCGGCGCCGTCAGAGTTGATGACCGCGATACGCGAAGTCGTGCTCGGACGCTCGTACGTGACGCCGCTCGTGACCGAGGGGCTGGTCGAGCTGCTGCTGAAGGTGGACGAGCGCAGGCATTCGCCCGAGCTCACATCGCGTCAGCGTGAGATTCTGCAGTTGCTGGCCGAGGGGCGATCGATGAAAGAGGTTGCCGCAGAGCTGAACATCACCGCGCGCACGGTGGCGTTTCACAAGTATCGAATGATGGAGCAGCTGAAGATCACCTCGTCGGCCGAGCTCATCCAGTACGCGGTCAAGCAACACATAGTGTGAAGAACTGAGAACTAGAATCTAAAAACTAAAAACTAAGAACTAAAAGGCTGAAAGCTAGTTCGCCGCCGCCCGCTGTTTCGCTCCCGCCTTGCCCGTCCGGCTCAACGTGCCGATCTTCCATTGGCCATCGACCAGGCGCCAGCCGATCGAGATGGCGCCCACGGGCGTGGTGCTCATGCCCTTTGCCGTGCGCCCATAGATGGCAAATGTGCCCAGCGTCTGACCGGTGTCTCCCGACTGTCCCGTCGCCGAGCTCTCGATCGTGAGCGACAGCCTGACCTCGCGGCTCTGCAGAAATGGCTGCCACTTCTCGACGATCGCGTCGGGGCCGTGTGCCTCGACCGGCAACGAAACGACCGCGTCAGCCGCGAGGAGCTGGCGGAAGGCATCGCGGTCGGGCAGCATCAGCGCGTTCACAAGCGCGCGTTCGGCCATGCCGAGCGGTGGCGGTTCGGGCGCCGTTTGAGCGGCAAGCGCCGATGTCTGCAGGATGAGAACGGCGGTCACGAAAGCACGTACAGACACTGGACCTCCAGAGCATGGACACGAGGCAAGGCGCGATCCACCCTTGTGTCCCCGTCGTTGCTGCTGAAATCGAGATGGCCGAAAACGATTTCGTTAGCGCGCGGACAAAAGTGTCGTCCGCGGTGCCGGTTGGCGGGCCCGATACTAAGGGCACTTGCCCAAGGGCGGCAAGCCCCATTCGGTGCTGTCACGTGTTTCGTTTCACAAAAAAAGGTGCTGTCACGGCGTCGTCACGCCTGCGATGTCGTCCCGGCTTCCAGCCTTGCGGGCGATCTCGCGGCCATCGACCTGCCAAAACCCGCCCGGGCCGCGGGGCTGGTATACTCTTAGGGTCTGCTTTCCTGAGCCCTGCTGCCGCGTCGCCCCAATTTCCGGGCCGCACGTCCCCAGCCTCACCAAAGCCTGGAGTTACCCCAATGCTGGTCCTGATTGGTGCGGCGCTGGCGATCGGTGTGTCGGTGGTCTCACTTTTCTACGCAGTGGGTCGTCGCTCTGGGCTGTTCGACCTTGGAACGGTGAGCGCGCAGTGGCTCGCCGAGTACCCGCGAGTACCAGGAGGGGGGCCGATCGCGATGACACGCCCCGTGCCGGAAGCCAGTGTCCCGGTCGCGTGTCCCGACTGCCTTTCGGGGCAGATCAAGGGACCCGACCAGCCGGGGACGGGACTGGCGTACTGGCGTTGCTTGAAGTGCGGCGTGGTCTGGAACCCGGAGCGCCCGCCCGATCGCACCAGGACACGCCCGAGCCCGCGCAAGAACCAATCCGACTACTGGAACAACCGGTAGGGCGCGGCTTTAGCCGCGCCGACCTGCTTTCATCCTTCCTGGTCGCGAATAATCCGCAGATAGACCCGCCAGGGACCGACCTCCTCAGAGTACTGTCGCGCCAGCACGCGTGAGATCTGCATGACGTGATCGAGGTCGTGCGCCACCCAGGTGGCCAGGAGCTGGCGCAGCGTCACGACGCCGAGCTCGGGGTGCCGCCCGCGACGATCGAGATCCGCATCGGTCAGGTCCAGCGCTGCCAGTTCAGCGAGGCTCTGCTGCCGCACGGTTGCGAACTCGTCGAGCAGGCTGGCCAGCGTGCGTCCTTGTGACGCGGCAAACTGCGCGAAGCGATCGAACGTGTTGAACGGCTGGGCCTCGCCATGCTCCAGGATGATGCGGACGCGCTGCATCCAGTCGGTTCGCTCGCCATGGATCAGATGTCCGAGGATATCGAAGGGGCTCCACGTGTCGCCGCCTTCGTTTGCCGCGATCCACCCTTCGGGGAGTCCGCGCAGCCACGCGTTCAGCGTCGCAGGGGTTCGCGACAGGATGGCGACCCCTTCTTCCATGACAAACGAACGTCGCGTGCGATCGGTCTGCCGGCTCATGGTGGCTTCGGTGATAGCTGATAACTGATAACTGAAAACTGAGGTCAGGGACGCAGAGTAAGTTCCGTCATGCTGCCATCGGCTGACTTCACGCGCGCATATGTGATGGGGGCGTCGCCAGGAAATCCCAGCCACAACTCTTGATTGCCATCGAGCCGATAGACGTAGATGCGCAGACCGCTCCCGGTCTCCTCGTCTGGCGTCCCGAACCGCCGCCGCGCCTCTGACGGCGTCAACTGTCTGCTGAGATACGGTTCGAAGACCTCGACTGTCCGCTCGTCGAGCGGGAACGTCGGCTGATGTTCGCAGCCGGCGAGCGCGATGCAGAGCACGATGATGGCACGCGACACAGTTCTCATCTACTCGAGACGATGGACGATCGACGATCGACGATCGACGATCCTGCGCTAAGCTACTTTACAACGCGCCCGTAGCTCAGTGGATAGAGCACCGGCCTTCTAAGCCAGTAGTCGCGAAATCGACCCTCTCCATCGTGAAATTTCCTAAAGAATTTGCGAGTTTCATTTTCAGAAGAGGCGCGAGCGAAGGTTCATCGAAAAAAGTGACCAGTCCTGCAGAATCGCGCCACTAATCGTCGACTTCCAAACGCCACGTTTTCCCAAGGATTTCTCACTGCGCCTATTGAGCCGAGATCATCGGCCTGAAAATCCGACTGACGATCACCGGCCACACATGCCGAGGATCGCTTGCGTTTTCCGGCGGTCATGGCAGGCTATTGTTCGTGAATGCCTTGCGTGAACTGCGGCGGGAGCTTGGATTAAAGCAGGCTCAATTCGCCGAGCGGCTACGCGTTTCGCTGAACAGTCTCAGTAAGTGGGATGTCGGATCACGTGGGATTCCAGCCACGGTCTTGAGACTGGCGCGGCAAGTCGCTGACCAACGCCGCCGGGACACTGAATTGCTTTCTCTTGCGAGCGCAGCTGCGGAGTTGAGCATCCACAAAAGTACGCTGGAAGCTGCCATCCGAGCCGTGCGCCGCAAGTCTGCGTCCCGCCCGCGTTAGTCGTGCCTTCAGATTATGACGTGCAATTGAAACGTCTTCGCCGTCGTCTCTCTTTGACGCAGGAGGCATTGGCGCACAAGCTTGGGGCGGCGGGCCGTGCCGTTGTCTATCAATGGGAGTCCAAAAAGCGAATCCCATCACCCGTGTTCTGGCGGCACGTTCAAGAATTACAATCCGCAGGACGAGCCCGACGCACGCACGAACGCGGGCTGCATATCCTACCGAAGCGAGATTCGCGGTACGATACAGACAACGGAAGTCCTCTCACGCGCCCGTAGCTCAGGTGGATAGAGCACGAGCCTTCTAAGCTCGGGGCCGCAGGTTCGAGTCCTGCCGGGCGCGCCATTTCCTAAAAAATTCGCAAGTTTCGATCTTCGCACTTGATAGCCGGCGAATAGTTCGCGAAAAAAGTGACCGTAGAAGGGAAAGCGAATAACCGATTGATCGCTGCTGGCGTTTGATCGATGCGTGAAATTTGCTAATGCTTTCGCGTTTTTCAAAAACGCAATTCACGAGGGGGAATGCTGCGTTAGCAGTTTTGACGGGAATGGAGCGTCGCCGCGGATCTGCCGGGGTTCTGGGACGGGCCCCTGGCCGCGCCGGCATCGCTTCAGTATCGACGACAGAGTGGAGCAGACGAAGCGCGACGTAATCCTGTGCGCCTTCGAGCGCGCGGGCCACAGCCACTCGGATGAGGCGCGGTTGCTCGGCGTTCACCCGAACGATCTGCATCGCCTCCTCCGCAACCTGGACCTGCGCGCGCGCATCGCGCCGGGCCGCTCGATGGAAGACCGATAGCTGATTGCGACGAGCGTGTCGGCATGTTCGGTCGCGTCGCACGCGCCTGATCGCCAAGTCCTCGCCGCCGGCCGGCATCGGATATGTCATGATGTAGGCACTTTTGTCATGCACCTCGCCCCCGGAACTCGGCTGGGCCGGTATGACGTCCAATCCTTGCTCGGTGCAGGTGGCATGGGCGAAGTGTATCTCGCCCACGATACGTCACTGCGTCGCAAGGTCGCCATCAAGGTGCTGCCTGGTGACGCCGCTCGCGATCGTGAGCGGCTCCGGCGCTTCGAGCTCGAGGCGCACGCCGCCTCGAGCCTGAATCACCCGAACATCCTGACGATCTATGAGATCGGTGTACACGACGGCACGCCGTTTGTGGCCACGGAGCTCGTCGAGGGTGAGAGTCTGCGCCAGCGGATGAACCGGGAACAGCTGGAGTTGCGAGAAGTCGTCGACATCGGCATCCAGGTCGCATCGGCGCTCGGGGCCGCTCATGCCGCGGGCATCGTGCATCGCGATATCAAGCCCGAAAACATCATGGTCCGGAAAGACGGGATCGTGAAGGTCCTCGATTTCGGGCTCGCAAAGCTTATCGGCAGTGGGCGCAGAGAGGACGCAGAAACCGCCACCGCGGCAAATACGCAGCCCGGGGAGGTCCTCGGCACCATCCATTACATGTCGCCCGAGCAGGCGCGCGGGCTGCAGACCGACGCGCGAACGGATATCTGGAGTTTCGGCGTGGTCCTGTACGAAATGCTTGCCGGCCGTTCGACTTTCGAAGGTAGAACCAGCAGCGACGTGATTGCCGCGATTCTCAAGACCGACCCGCCGCCAGTGACTGCATACGTGCGGGATGCGCCGCCCGAGCTCGGGCGCATCGTGACAAAAGCGCTCCAGAAGGACCGAGGGGAGCGGTATCAGGACGTCAAGGATCTGGCGCTCGATTTGAAAAGTCTGCAGCGTGGCCTCGACTTCGACGCGGCGCTGACACGTCACAGCGGCGAACATCCCGAGCTGAACGTCGCGCCGCGCGCACGCCACGGGCGCCGACGCGCCGCGATCCTCGTCGCCGCCGCGGTCGTCGCCGCGGCGCTCGTCTACACCATCTACTCAGGCTTTCCTGTCCAACTCGCAGGGAAGAACATCGATTCTGTCGCCGTTCTACCGTTCACCAACGAGAGCGGCGATCCGGACCACGAGTACTTGTCGGACGGCATCAGCGAGACCCTCATCAACAATCTGTCCGGCTTGTCCGAGATCAAGGTCATCGCGCGGAGCTCGTCATTCGAGTACAAAGGCAAGACCGTCGATCTCCAGCAGGTCGCGCGGGCGCTCGGCGTGCAAGCGATTGTGACGGGGCGCGTCGCGCAGCGCGGCGACAATCTGGTGATCGGGGTCGAGCTGGTCGACACCGCGGACCGCACGCAAATGTGGGGCGAGCAGTACAGCCGGAAGGCCACGGACTTGCTGCAGGTGCAGGCCGACATCTCCGACGATGTCGCGGAAAAACTGCGCCGCCGCCTGAGTCCGGCCGATCGGAACCGACTGACCAGGCCTGAGACAACAAACCAGCAGGCGTACGAGCTGGCGCTGCAGGGACGCTTCTATAGCAGACAGGGCGGTTTTCAAAACTCCAAGCGAGCGGTCGAATATTTCCAGCAGGCGATTGCCTTGGACCCCAACTACGCGCTCGCCTATGTGGGCCTGTCGAACAACTACCGTGGTCTCGTGTCTAACAGTGTTCTGGATCCCGAAGGAGTACATGCCGAAGGTCGAAGCCGCGGCGCGGAAAGCACTCGAGCTCGACGAGACGCTCGCCGAGGCGCACGCTGCCCTGGGAAATTTCCTGCGCGAAAGCTGGGACTGGGCCGGCGCCGAGCGCGAGTATCAGCGCGCGATCGCTTTGAACCCAAGCCTGGCGGGAGCCCACAGAAACTACGGAGTTTTTCTCGGCGATATGGGGCGGCACGACCAGGCCATCGCCGAGACGACCCGAGCTCGGGAACTCGATCCTTTGAATCCATTTGCGGGGACGATAGTCGGGTACCGACTGTTCTGGGCGCGCCGATACGACGAGGCGATCGAGACGTTGAAGCGAGAACTCGATCGGGGTGTGAGCCTCACCGCCGTCCTTCTTGGCTACACTTATGCGGCCAAGGGCATGTACAAGGAAGCGATTGCAGCGTACGGGCTTGCGATCGAGCGCGGTGACAATGGCTCGAGCACACAGATCTATCTCGGGGCCGCCTACGCGCATGCAGGCGACCGCCAGCAAGCGCAGGCGATTCTCAAACGACTGCAGACTGGGAAGGCGTACGTGTCGCCGGGCGAATTGGCCATTCTTTACGCCGCGCTCGGCGAACGGGAACAGGCATTCACATCCTTGGAGAGAGCGTTCGCCGCGCGCGACTTGCAGTTGCAGTACCTCGGCGTCGACCCCTCGTTCGACAGCCTCAGGAGCGATCCCCGCTTCGCCGATTTGATGCGGCGAGTTGGCCTCCCGTTAGCCGACAAGGGATTCGGCGGTTCACGCTGACCGGGCCAGAATGCTGAACGTTGCAGTCGCGCTCGGCTCGCTCAGACCTCTTTGAGGCACACCGCCACATCTCTAAAAGCGAAATAACTCGGGAATGCCCGGCGGGACTGACTGCGGCGCAAACGCTGTTGCAGCTTTCAGTTAGCGTCGGAAAGTAGCTCGGTGGAAGGATCATTGAGCTTCTAAGCCGGGGGTCGCAGGTTCGAGACCTGCCGGGCGCGCCATTTCCTAAAGAATTTGCCGGTTTTTGAATCGCAGTTTAGCTGGGCGAATAGTTGGCGAAAAAAGTGACCGCAGAAGGGAAAGCGAATGATCGACTAATGAACTGATATTCATGAAGACCGTGATGCGATCACTGGTCAGACATGCCGAGGATCACTTGTCGATCCTCGGTTACTCTGAGTCAATCCGTCATGCCTAAGGAAATACTTGGGGTTCTCTTTGACATTGGGGGTGTCCTCGTCGCGCTCGACGGTGTGCCATCACTGGCGCGACTTCTTCAGATTGAGGCATCCCACGACGACATCCATAAGCTGTGGATAGCTTTCCCTCCGTCGTCCTCCACGAAACGGGTAAGATGTCGGGCGGAAGAGTTCGCGAAACGAGCCGTCGCCGACCTGCACCTTTCCGTGTCACCACGTGCCTTCCTGCGCGAGTTTTCAGCTTGGCTCGGCGCTCCTCTTCCCGGATCGTATGACTTAGTTGAACGAATCCCCGAAAGGTATCGCGTGGCTGCCCTGAGCAACATGAGTGCCCTTCACTGGAACAGAATCAAGAAATTAGGATTGCCTGAGCGATTCGAGGCTCTGTACAGTGTCGCACGAGATCGGGTATCTGAAACCATCTGAAGAAGCCTTTCATGTTGCCTTAGGCGGAATGGCGTTGGCTCCAGAGAACGTGCTTTTCTTGGACGACGGACGGGCCAACGTGCGGGCGGCCACTGCGCTCGGTATGCATGCTCGGGTGGTGAAGAGGCCCGACGAAGCGAGAGCGGTATTGGAGGAGTATGGCGTGCTAGCTGTCAGTTAGCTCATAGGTGCAGGTAAAGGGCGCGCCTGCACGCCTCAAAAACTGTCTGAAGGCTCTGGGCGGCCGGTATTACCACAGCCCCAAACAGTTTCAGATAAGCGGCGCAAAGTAGCTCAGTGGATAGCGTATTGACCTTCTAAGCCGGGGGTCGCAGGTTCGAGACCTGCCGGGCGCGCCATTTCCTAAGAAATTTGCGAGTTTTTATTTCGCATTTTACGGCGGGCGAACGGTTGGCGAAAAAAGTGACCGCAGAAGGGAAAGCGAATGATCCGACTAATGCACTGATATTCCTGCAAACCGTGACGCGATCATTGGTCATACATGCCGAGGATCACTTGCCCGTATGGGAAGGGAAAGCAGAGCTAATCGTGCGCGCAACGCAGCCGCTCACAACGGCGAGTGTTACGTGCAGTTGATGATTCATGGAAGAGATCCCGCTAATACCCGACGTGCCAGAAGCGCTGCGAGAGGCGGCGCAGATCGGAAGACTCATTCCGTTCGTCGGTGCTGGAGCATCATACCTTGCCGGTTGCCCGAACTGGATTGAGTTCGCGAACGGTTGTTTCCGCTGTTTTGTCGAGCGAGACAAATTCAGCTACGCGCAACTTGCCCAGATCAGCAATCTGAATCCGCGCATCAAGCTCTCCATAGCACTAGGTCTGGCTCGCGCTGACGTCTCACGATTGATAGTTGCCGTTACCGCTCCCTCCTTGCGGCGACTTGGTTGTCTCTGATCCGCTGTGGTGTGATGTCCTGAGGCTGGCAGTCATCACTGAAAACTGCCGTAGATGAGCGACTCGTCCCTTTTGCCGTGTGTTTGCTCCGAACTTCTCGAAACCTCGTAATCTTCCAAATACGCATCGATGGGTTTGCTTAAGGTGACAACCGAAGGCGCTGCATTGACAACGAGCACTAGGTTCTCGGCGGTTTCCATCCACGAGGGATCTCCCGCCACACACATTTCGCTCTGTGTGTAGTGAATTGGAAGCCGATTGTCGGAGCGAATCTTTGGCGATGGTCGTGTGTTTCCCGGCGCGGGCAGAGGATTATGTTTCCTTGGATTGGCTGGTCGACGATCATCGATCCCCGGCGATTTATTTCGACGAATCGCATGATCCTCGGCTGGCTAGGCCGGTGCTCGGCTGATCCTGGGCTGTCTAGGCAGAGGATCATGCGGCGCGCTTCTATGTTCGGCAACAGAATGGCATGGTGTGGCCAGGATGCGCCGTTCTCAAAATGAAGGCGCGGCACTCATTCGCGAACTCACGCTCCGTGAGTGCCGCATTCGACTTGGGCTGTCACAACGGCAAATGGCGGCACGATTTGCGATCGATGTCGAGACATGCCGAGTCCTCGACTCGGGGCGGCGCCAAGCACCGATCGCGATTCTCGCTCGGGCTCGAGCGCTGGCGGCTGGCGTTCCGACTCCAGCGCTCCATTACCTACCAGAACCGCAACCACGGTCGGTGCCTATCGACGAACCGCTCCTGCCTCTTCCTGTGCTTGCCAAGATCATTGGCATCCACGTGCGTACTTTGTGGAACGCCGCCAGGAGCGGCCAGTTGGCGGTGGTCTACGAAACCCGCACCACTTTTCGTCAATTGCGCAGCCGTTCTACGGTCACCGAAGTCCGTCGGTACCGAGATCAGAACTATGGACGCCGCCGTTTCGGCCCTTCACTTATGCCAGTGCCGCCGACTTGGGATGCGATTCCAAGAGACTACGACGAGCGCGTTCGGCGGCTGCGGCAGCGGATGCAGTTGACGCAGGGCGCCTTTGCGCGCCGGCTTGGTGCAGCAAACAAAGCAGTCGTCTATCAGTGGGAATCGCGGAAGCGATGCCCCTCGCCCGTGTTCTGGCGGCGGATCGAAAGACTCGGGGCGCGACAGTGATCCTCGGCATCCTGAGCGGGCGTGGAACTCAAAAACGCTTGTGTCGCGCGCCGCGCGCCCTTCCTGAAGAAAACCTGCAAAGATCCTGGACTTCGCCTGCGACTCAGGACTCCGATCGCCGATATCTTGCTCCTTAGTTTCACGCCCGCGCTCGGGCCTACTGAGGAGATGAGAGATGCACCGTCCGCTTGTATGCTCGTTTACCGTTTCGCTGATGGTTACTGTCTTCAGCAACGCGTGCTCCTCGCCCACCAAGCCTAGCAAGCTCGAGCCTCCGCCTGGAACGTACCGCTCCACACTCACGGTCGTGAAGGGCGAAGGGGGATTCGCGGGCATGAGCGTTACGCCGAAGCCCATTCCGGAGGCCACGATGGCTGCGGACATCAGCGTCCGTCTCGTGGGGCTGAAAAGGAATGCGACCTACCTATTACAACGAGCGCAGGAAGGAGTCGGCGGCCGTCCGCTCGGCTCCGACGGGATCTGCCAGCGTGGCCTCGGGCTCTCCCCGTGGTCGACGAGTGATCCGCCAACACTGAATTTCCAGACGATGCCGCTTCCAGCCACCGGCCCGCTCGTGACCATCACGACCAACTCGACTGGCGATGGCGCCGTCGACTTCGAATTCCGCGCCCTGATGGTTCTCGCGGGCACCACCAACGATGTGATGTTCCGGCTGGTCGACGACGCGGAGGCTCCCACGACGGAATTGCGTAGCGACTGCATGATGATCATGGCGCGTTAGCCTCTGTAGGTTGTGTCATAGAGAAGATTGTGAGCAATGGTGGTAGGCTTGCCACCTCGCCATACCCGGATTTGACGTGGAGGCCAAGAGAACGACGGTGCTTGCAATCCGGCAGATCCTTATTCATTTCAGCGTGGCAGCGTACGTCCTGCTGCCTCGGATCGCGACCGCGCAGGAATTGAGCGGCGCTCTTATCGGAACGGTCCACGATGATCAAGGTGCAGTCGTTCCAGGCGCGACTGTCCGCATCAAATCAGCGGCGCTGTTCGGCGGTGTCGAGCAGCTGATCACGAACGAGAATGGTCAACTGCGATTCCCCGTTCTCCCTCCGGGCTCATATGTGCTTGACATCGAGTTCCGCGGATTGACGTCTTACCACGAAGAGGACATTCGCATTGGGGCTGGGGCGACCATCGAGAGGACCGCACGGCTGAAGCTGGCAGGCATCGAGGAGTCCATCGTGATTGAGGGCGCGGGATCGCGCCTCGATGCTCGGGATCCGGGATTCGTGACGCGATTCGGTCCGGAGGATCTTGAAGCGATTCCTACGCGGCGTTCGAGCATGTTCGATTTTATCAGGGCGGCACCTGGGATCTCGCCGACCTCTCCGTCGAGCGGCACCGCCACGACCGTGTCTGCGTTCGGTTCCGGCACCAACGAGAACCAGTTTCTCATCGACGGAACGAACACAACCTGTCCCTGCAACGGAGTCGCTCGAGCCGAGCCAGGTGTCGATTTCATTCAAGAAATACAAGTCCGCACGATAGGGGCATCCGCGGAGTTCGGAAATATGCAAGGCGGTGTCATCAGCGTCGTCACCAGGCAAGGGAGCAACCGGCTTTTATATGACGCGGCGTTCTATGGACAGACAGCGGGACTGACCAGCCAGCCGGTGCGACTTTCTTATGGCGAACAGAAAACCGGCTACGAACGCAGCAAGTACCGCGATGCGACGATCAGCCTCGGTGGTCCCGCTGTTCGCGATCGGCTCTGGTTCTTCCTGGGGTATCAACACCTGCGCGATTACGACAGTCAGCCGGGGACCGATCCGGCATTCCCCAGGACCTACGAACAGGACAAGATCTTCGCGAAGCTGACGTACAAACTCACATCGCGCTTGCAATTAATGCAGAGCGTTCACGAGGAGTTCTGGGTGAACCCTGATCCCCCGACGCTCGTGACGCCCTTTGAAGCGACACGGCTTCGAAGCGCATCGGTCCCGGCTATGACTTTGGGTCATCTCACACACACGTCGTCCGGCAATACCGTCTGGGATGTGCGGGTCGGACGATTCGTGTACTCCGAGCAGCGCGACCCGAGCACAGGCGATCGGATGATCACAAGCCGATTGGATCGTGTAACGGGTGTCACCAGCGGCGCTCCTTCACAGTTCGGTGGGATTACTCTCGTACGTACGAGCAGCAAGGCGACCATCAGCCACTTCCGCCCGGCGCTGTTTCGAGCCGATCATCAGTGGAAAATCGGCGTTGAACTTGAAAGGGGCGAGCAACACGGGGCCAATGTGATTCCAGCGGGTGTGAGGTTCGAGGACAGGAACGGCCAGCCATTTCAGGCCATCTCGAGTGATCCTTCCAACACTGGAGGGGCCTTCATTACCCTCGCCACGTTCGCGAGCGGAGCCATCACGGTAGGGGACCGGCTGACGATTAACGCCGGAGGGCGGCTCGATCACAGTCGTGCCATCAGTCAAGACCTGCGCGTGCTCGACAGCGATGGCCGTGAAACCGACGGAATCATCAACGGTTTGGGCACACTTTACGTTTGGAACGTGTTGTCGCCGCGGCTGGGAATGACCGCGAAGCTTACGGGCGACGGCCGAGCGATACTCAGGGCGAGCTATGGGCGGTTCAGCCAGGGCGTGCATACCGGAGAGTTCAGCGGGTTCCATCCGGGAGTCACGCCGATTACGACGGTGGCCTTCGATCAGCTGACAGGCGGTTACACGCGGTTTGTCCGGACGGTGGATCCACGAGTCAACTTGCAGCTCGATCCTCAGATACGCCAGCCACACACCGACGAATTCTCGATTGGCGTCGATCGCGAAATTGGCCACGGATTGGCGGTGGCGATGGCCTACGTGGACAAAATGGGCAAAGACTTCATCGGATGGACCGACGTCGGCGGTGAATATCGCGAAGAGACGCGAACGTTGCAGGATGGCCGCCGCGTGCCTGTCTTCGTGCTTTCCAACTCGACCGCCAATCAACGCTTCTTGCTGACGAATCCTGAAGGATATGCGCTGAAGCACAATGGCCTCGTGACGACCCTCGAGAAACGCTGGTCTCATGGGTGGCAGGCGTTTGCCTCCTACACGTTCTCGACAACGGTCGGACTGCAGGCTTCCAGCGGGACGACCGCAGCAGGTCCGCAGGCCAGCACCGTCGCCGCCCCTTCCATGCCGTTCGGGCGCGATCCCAACGATCTGACCAATGCGCGCGGCCGTATGCCCAACGATCGGCCGCACATATTCCGAGTCATGGGCACGGCCGACGTGCCAGGGACCGGTGTCGTCATCTCAACCAACCTGCAGTACTTCAGCGGCAAGCCCTGGGCAGCTTCAGCGCAGATTGCGTTGCCGCAAGGCGATCAGCGCGTGATGATTGAACCGCGCGGCTCACGGCGGCTGTCGTCGCAATCGTTGCTCGATCTGCGCCTGTCCCGGAGGGTTCGCTTCGGCCGTATGGTAGCCGTCGAAGTGCTCGTGGATGTGCTCAACGTCCTCAATGACGCGTCGGGTGAGGGTCTGGCTTCAGACGATCTCTTCAGCCCGAATTTCGGTCAGCCTACGATCTTCATGGATCCGCGCCGCGCCATGGTTGGCTTGAGGTTCAGCCTCGGGCAGTAAGGGCAGTAAGTGTCGCGACTATTTCGGCAGTTCGATCAAGACGATGTTCGAGTTCTGCCGCACTCGGTCGAACACGATCGATTTCCCATCAGGCGTAACGTCGAACGTCCGCAAGGCGCCGCGATTTTCCAATCGCGTGATCAGACGAGTTGTTTTCGTTCCGAGATCCAACAGCGAGAAATCCAGCGACGGAATACGTTCGAGGTAAACCAATCCAGATCCGTCCGGCAGGAATCGATACCCGCCAGGCCGGACGAATACTCGAGGAAGATCGACCGGTGTGCCATCCGGTCGCACTCCACGAAGCTCGACCTGGCCTATCAGGGACCGCCCAGCGTAGACGATGAGATCGCCGCGTGGCGACCAGACAGGATTGACCCATTGTCCGTCGAGCAGTCGAATGGGCACGCTCGTGTCGATCGGAATGATGAACAAGCCAGGTCCTTTTTCGTCGCGCCCCCCAGTCACTATCCGCGAACCGTCCGGCGACCAGTCAACAGCGCCTTGCCCCGCCGCTCCCTCTATCCCGACTGACGGCGCAAGCGTCTGCGCGTTCGTGCCATCTGCCGACATGATCGATAGGTATCGTCTGCCTTCTTTCCTGACGACGACGACCAGGCGGCCACCGTCAGGTGACACCGCCGGCGGCTCGGACAACGCGCCGTCCACGCCCCTTCGAACCTGCGTCGCCCGTCCATCCTGGACCTTCCACAAGCCATCACCGGTCCCGCGCGCAGACAAATAAAACAATGAGTCTTTACCAAAGCGCGGCGCCGACGCGAGGCCCGTCGGCTCGGGCAGCCTGTAGATTTCGGCATCGGATTCAGCAGCTAATCGATCGAGAAGCGGCACACGCCATAGAGTTCCGCTGGGGTTCGCGACTGTGGCGACGATGCGCCGCCCATCTCGACTCGCGGACACCGACATGTATTGATCGGCGCCGGATGGCACTTTCGTTGACATCCCGCTATCGACATCGAGCGACCAGAGCCACGGGCCGGACCGATCCTCGGCACGGGCCACATAAAGCAGTGTGCGCAGGTCTAGCGGTGTCAAAAAATTTATGGCCAAGTGCTGTGTCGTGACCCGCTCAGGCAGTCCGCCGGACGGGCGAAGACGCCACACGTCCATTTCCGTTTCGTCCTGAGGCTCGGATCCGCGGCCAAAGTAAATCCACTGGTTGTCCAATGACCAGATCGGATTCATATTCTTCAGCGGTCCTGGTTTCATGACTGGCCGCGCGTCACCTCCGGTTCGATCAGCGACGTAGATCGGATCATCGCGATTGGCTTTGTCGACGTAGACAAGGTTGTTCCCGTCCGGCGACCAGGCCGGCGTGTTGGTCCCTGCGGGAAGAAACGGACGTGCCGCGCCGCCCGTCGAGGGTATGACCATCGGCGGTTTACCATCGCCCGGATTGAACCAAATCTGCGAGCTGTCGGCCGAGAAGCCGAGCTTGCGGACGATGAATCCACTCGAAGCCAGCGGCGGGACGTCACGCGTCAGATTGTGAAAAAACCCGGTGCCGACCTGGCTCACCCAGAGGTCGAACTCACCCTCGAGGTCGGAAAGAAATGCGACCAGCTCTCCGTTGGGCGAAATCTCGGCGCCCTCTTCCGCGCCCGCCCAATTCGTGAAAAGTGTGAACCTCGCGTTGGCGAGGCCTGCCGTAGGTTGGACTGTTTCGCGAGACACCCAGGAGGCGCCGGCTGCAGCGAGGATCGAGAAGACAACCGCGACTGCGGCTGCCGAACGCCAACGCGACGGTGTCACGCCCGCCCGCGACTGTCGCGGTGCCTTGTCCTCCGACAGTGACTCGAGAGCAAACGCCAGGTCGCGCGCTGACTGAAACCGCGCCTCGCGTGACTTCTCGAGGCAGCGCGAGACGATACGCGCCAGTTCCGGCGACACGTCACTCGAGTACGCCGGCTGAGGTTCCTCCTTCAGAATCGCGGTCATCGTCTCGGCCGAGGTGTCCCGCACGAACGCCTGCCGGCCACTGAGCATTTCATACAGGATCGTCCCGACACTGAAGACGTCTGACCGCCCGTCGACGGCTTCACCGCGTACCTGTTCGGGCGACATATAGGCCGCCGTGCCGATCAGCACGCCGACATCCGTTTGTGTCTGCGGGCCGGTGTAATCGTCAGTATCGTCCGGTGGCCGGCTTAACTTGGCGATACCAAAGTCGAGAATCTTGATCCGACCATCGCGAGTGACGAACAGATTGTCCGGCTTTACGTCGCGGTGCACGATGTGCTTGTCGTGCGCCGCGGCGAGGCCGTCAGCGATCTGACGCGTGTAGTCGACCGCCTTGCGAATCGAGAGTGAGCCGGATTTCCCCGGCGGTGGGGCAGGTTGGTCTGGCTGAGTCCGTCCGGTATGACTCAGCCGGCTGCGAAGCGATTCCCCATCGAGTAGTTCCGAGACGATGTAAGGGGCGCCGCCGTGCATTCCGATGTCATAGACGGCGAGGATGGCGGGATGATTCAACTGCCCGGCCGCGCGCGCTTCCTGCTCGAAGCGACGGACGCGGCCGGGGTCTGTTGCGAACGTCTCGCGGATGACCTTGATCGCGACGTCGCGCTCGAGTCGTGAATCGCGCGCGCGATAGACCTCGCCCATGCCTCCGGCACCAAGCCAGCCAACGATTTCATAGGGGCCTATGCGAGTGCCACCGGGGATGGACATGGAACGGCCACGATCATACCGCGAGCCCGCCGGAAGGCATCTTATGCCAGCGTCTCGGTTGACCCTTGGAAGGCGCGCACGTGGAACGTGATCAGCAGGGAACCGATGTGGATGGCATCTCCGTCAACGAGGTGCACCGCTGAGGTCACACGCTCATTACCGCGTCGAGTGCCGTTTTTGCTGCCGAAATCTTCGAGTACAACACCTTCCGCCGTGACAACGAGCTTCGCATGACGGCGGGAGACGGTGGATCCGTCGAGCCGTATCTCCACATCCGGATCGCGTCCGATCACATGTTCTCCGATGGGCAGAGGAAAGCGGCGCCGGCCCCACTCGATCCAGCACCTGGGCGCATCGAGGGCAATTTCACGAGCGCCGGTCAGTGTGACGGCCTCCCCACAAAACGCGTAGCCGAACCCGTGCGCGGTTCGGATCCATAGCGGCTTGCGATTTCGGTCGCCGAGGGCCTCCCGAATTTCAGCGATGAGGTTGGAGAGATTCGCCTCAGCCACAAAGGTGTCGGGCCAAAGGCGCTGCTGCAGGTCGTTCTTGGAGAGCACCTTCGGACGCTCCAACGCAAGCGCTGCGAGCAACTCGAATGCCTTCGGCGCGAGATGAATCTCGCAGTTGTCCCGCGTTAACAGCCGGGTATCGAGATCCAAGGTGAATGGGCTGAAGCGAATTTTCAAAACCGCTCTCCCCTGGAGAAAACCTGGAAGATCTTTGGAAATCCCCTGAGACTCCGTTAAAGGCTGGTCGATATCTTACTCCTCAGGGTTCACGGATTCTTTTCCAGCGAGGGGTTATGAGGATACCAATCGACGTTGTTGTTTTAGTTCTCGCCCAGGGCCTGATGGGGTGTGACAGCCGCCCTGCGGCGCTGCCGATCGCTCCGAGCCCAACCCGGTTGCCAGTGAGTCTTTCCGCTCAGACTCCGGGCACGGTAGGACAGGAACAGTGGAAGCTAACGGGAACCTATATGGGCCACACAGGGCCAGAAGCGTGCATTTCACCTGTGTCTGTGACCACGGGGCAACCTGTCGACTCGGTCCTGGTGGTCCAGCGGTCTGGCGAGTCCGTGCAATTTTTCACGGAGCACGACCACTACATCGGCTCGGTGGTCGGGGATGAGTTCATCGCAAATGAGACCCACGACCCAGGAGGAATGTGGGACTGCGGCGCAGCGCGGATTCCTTTCAGGTTTGAAGGACGCGTTTCGGGTCGCTTCTCACCTGACGGCCGTTCGCTGACCGGTGAAGAAGTGGCGGTATTCATGCTCGAGTCAGGAGAGACGATCAAGCGTCGATGGGCCTGGATCGCGGCCAGGTGAGTTTATCGCGACCCTTCACGATTTCGCTGCGTTACTGTAGCCGCGTTCTGACGAAATTGGAGGCGGCGTGAAGCCATTGAAAGAGACGCTTGCGTCCGTACCTTAGTGGACAGAGCACCGGCCTCTTGAACCTGTGTCCGCCTGATCATCGGTCACTTGAACCTGTGTCCGAGTGATCACCTGTCTCGTGAACCGATGATCGTCAGTGTTGAATCGATCCAAAATCTGAATTGCCAATGCTTCTAGAAGTTTCTGGGCTAAATTATCGGGACGGCGGGTTCAGACTTTTCGCAGTCTGCACTATGCGTCTCTAGAAAGAGGCGCTCTCTCCCACGCGCTTAATTACCACGAGACTCACGTCGTCTGAGAGTTCACTAAAGGCTCGCATGTCGGCGGTGACAGGTACGGAAGATCTCAGCGGCCGACTCGTGCTTGACCTCCCGAATCTTTCTCTCGAGCCGTCGCGAGACGTAATCCTCGCTGCCGTCGGTGTGCTCCGTGAACCCGTCGCTGTGCAGCAGAAAGATGTCGCCGTCGTTCAGAATCACCCACTCGTTCATCTGATAGTGATCCTTAAAGCCGAGCGGGCTTGCAATCTGCTGACGGTCAGTTACATGAATCGATGGCACCATGCCAAGCGGCGGAAATGACACGGACAGTTCTTTGCTTACCTCCATGAACCGGTCGTGCTCTCTCGAGAAGACCATCGGCAGGGGCTGCGCCGCAGATAGAAACCGAAACTGTGCGTCTTCTGAGATTTCGCCGTAAATCATGGAGACAAATTTGTGTTCGCTGAGCGACTGATAAAACCGCGCATTGAGGTTCTCAAACAGTCGTCTGGTTAGGTGGCCAGACGCATCCAGCTCGTAGATCGCCCCGAGAAGAAATGCCTGATGAAGCATCGCCGCGATGAGCGCATCGGTGACTCGATGGCCCGAGACATCAATGAGCGCAATGCCTGCGGTCCTCTGGCATCGTCTGAGATTGCTGACGATGTCGTGTCTCCCGTCAGCGGACGCCTGTTGGATGCGGGTGTTCAGGTCGAACCGCTGCTTGAAATCGACATAGATCAAATGATCGCCGCCAACGATACCGTTCAGAGGGATCGTTCCACCGTAAATCTCAATACCCTGGAGTCGTGGAAGGTCGCCGGGCTGGGGGATTAGGTATTTTGCGATCTCCTCGAAGTTCGCGAGCTCGTTGGTTAGTCGGTTGACCAGGTCGTTGTCCACTTGCATCCTTTTAACTATCGCATACCTAAGGCAGCTCGATCAGCGACGTGCAGCGACGGGTTTGTAACATTGCGGTCTCGTTGGGACAATTCTGTCTAGATCCGTTGATTCATCCACGTCACGACACCCTTCATGGCGACGTCATGCACCGGGTCTGATATCCATTGGCCAATTCAAGCGGATGATCGTCGGCCATGCAGGTCACGGATCGCGCGCTCGCGGGTCATGCAGACCAGTGAAGCATCCAAACTCGATGTCGCCCGCCAGATCCGTAAATACTTGTCGACGAAGCGGAGCTAGCTTCCACGCGATCTGGTCCCGTGTTAGGCTGGCAAACGGATGTCGACTTCGTCTGCGCACTTAAAGCGCGTGTTCACCTCCAACCAACGGGGCACAGGCAGGTGCATCAAGGTGTCTTACGCTGCCGGTTAATCGCGTTACAGGTGACCTTGGCGGGACCACGTTCGGTCTCTTGGTCGCTCATGGTCTAAGTGAGGAATGCCGTGAGTGAAAAGAAAGTGTGGCTCATCACTGGCGCTGGTCGAGGTTTGGGCGTCGACATCGCCAGGGCCGCCCTGTCCGCCGGCCATGCCGTTGTCGCCACCGGCCGCGATGTTTCGAAGGTCGCCGCCGCAGTGGGCGACCACGACAACTCGCTGGTCGTCAAGCTCGACGTGACTCGCCCGCAGGATGCGGAGGCGGCCGTTGAGACCGCCGCCGCGAAGTTCGGCCGAATCGATATTCTGGTCAACAACGCGGGTAATTTCTTCGCTGGCTTCTTCGAGGAACTCAGCCCAGAACAGGTCCGCCATCAAATCGAGACGCTCCTGTTCGGTCCGATGAATGTCACTCGGGCCGTACTGCCAGTGATGCGCCAGCAGCGCTCTGGCTTGCTCGTCGCCATCTCTTCGACCGCCGGCATCGCCGGCCAAATGTTTTGCACAGCATATGCCGCCGCGAAGTTCGGCATCGAGGGGTGGGTGGAATCGCTTACGCCAGAGATCGCTCCTTTCGGGATCCGTACGATGCTGGTCGAGCCTGGATTCTTCGTACGGAGCTACTCAATAACGACTCGACCATCTACGCTCAGCCTAGTGTTGACGGCTATGCCGAACGGACCAAGGAGATCGTCGCCGCTTGGAAAAGTATGGATGGGAAACAAGGCGGCGACCCCGCCAAGCTCGCCAAGGCTCTCGTAACGCTCGTCGGGCTCAAGGATCCGCCGGCCCGGTTTGCTGCCGGCGCCGATGCAGTCCAGACGTTCGAGACTAAGGCCAACACGCTGCTCGCACAGGCCCAAGCCCACCGCGATTTGTCCGCCTCCCTCGCACACGATGACGCCTGATTACGAATGGTCATAAACAGAGACCGACAGTTACATCCTCGAAGCTGTGCGTGAGCTTCGGCCTAGGAAGCCGATGATCGACTGAATATCGACCCGATGGCTGGAGGTCTCAACGCCCGAACACAGGTCGACTCACGAGCCGGCAGCCTCGCGGTCCTGATTGAAAGCTATTCCAAAGCTGCATAAAAAACGCTCGATTGAAGTAGGCCAGTGTCGCTCAGGCATTAAACTCGCCGTCATGACCGAACGCTCTGCGGTGCGTATCTCGATTGAAACCGATGCCGCGACTGAGGTGCAGCATGCAGTCAATTCTGGACTGTATGCCTATAACGACGAGTTCGCAGGACGGATGGAGAACAGCACTCTCACCATCGGCGTTCGCGATAACGCTGGGAAAATCATTGGCGGCCTCGTCGTGAATTTACAACCGGGATGGAAGTGGATGCATCTACAACGGCTTTGGATCGACGAAGCGTATCGAAAAGCCGGAATCGGTCGCCGGCTGATCGAAATGGCGGAGAAAGAGGGGCAGAAACTGGGATGTCTGCATGTAGCCGTGGATACGATGGAGTTTCAGGCACGTGACTTTTACGAAAAGCTGGGCTATAGCGTCTACGGCGTGATGGAGGACTACCCGCACGGTCACAGAAAGTTTCACCTGAGAAAAACTCTAAGAAAGTTGAACGCGGTAGAAATTGCCGTGTTGAATGCCGGGTGGTCGAAGCGGTCGTGTAGGGCATGATCGAACAACTGGCCCCGACACATCGCCGGTCGCTTCGTATTTGCTTGAGGCAAGTTGTGGGGGTAAAAACGGCCGTCAGCAACCAGCCTGGTCACTGTCCAACGAATCGGACTCGAACCGAAAACGCAGTGACAATGACCAGTGTGCAGGGTCGATGGGGAATCGGTCGCCGGTTGCTCGAAACAGCGGAGAGAGAGGCACAGAAGCTCGGAATCCTGTATTCGGCCGTGGATACGATGGAGTTTCAGGCTCGTGGGTTTTACGAAAAACAGGGCTACAGCGTCTACGGCGTGATGGAAGACTATCCATACGGCCATCGAAAGTTTCTCTTGAGAAAGACCCTTCAATAGAGGCTCACGTCTGCTGCGAATACATTGCCGACGTCGCACGTATGTCCCCTAGATCAATCCGCGTTGTGGTCGAACGCGACGAATGAAGACGTCGTATCTATCGTTGTTGGACTGGGCTCGCCGATCGAATCCTTGGTTGTACAAGCGAGGCTTTCTGAGTGCTGAGAAAGTGGGGAAGTGCTGTCGATCCTCGGCCAAGCAAGCCGATGATCATGAACGCAAACACTGCGGCGTTTATGGGGAGTAACATGAGCCGCGCCACGTTGACTCAAAACGAATCGGTGATCGAGCGCGTCGAGCTCGAACCCGGCACTCCTGCAGCGTCGGGCGACATCCGCCTCCCCGAAACCGATCCGCCCGCGAGCGGCCGATCGGTCGCTCGCGACGCTCGAAGCGTGGGGCGGTTAGTCGACGATCGCCTGCATCACCGCGCTCTCGAAATCCCGGTTCAACTGCGCGTTGAGGCTCTGTTGAATGAGCAGGATTCCAGTGAGCTGCTCTTTTCGATCGACCCAGAAATGCGTGCCGAAGGCGCCATCCCAGCCAAAGCTGCCGTTCGACTGGCGCCGGTTCGCCTGAACGGCGTCCTCGACGATCTCCACCGTGAGCCCGAATCCCATGCCGCCGCGGGCGGCGCTCGATTGCGAGTAGAGATCGCCCACGTGATTGGAGGCCATCAACTCGACGGTCCGCGGACCGAGCAGCCGCTTCCCGTTCAACTCGCCGCCGTTCACCAGCATCTGCGCGAACTGCAGATAGTCATCGGCGGTCGACCAGAGTCCGCCGCCGCCGGAGAAGAGGGTTTTCGTCGCGAGGAACGCGGGCGTCTCGATCTTCATCAGGGTCCGGTCGTACAACGTCACGACGCGCGGCAACTTGTCGTCTGCCGGGAAGAAGGCGGTGTCCTTCATGCCCAGCGGATCGAACACGCGCTGCTTCAGGAACACGTCCAGCGTCTGACCAGAGGCGACCTCGACAATCCGCCCGAGCGTCTCGCTGCCCGCGAGCGCGCTGTACCGGAACTGTGTTCCCGGCTGGAAATCGAGGGGCACGGCGCCCAGTTTCGGGATGTACGCCGCCAGGTTGCTCGTCGTGTCGCGCGACGCTATTCGATTCCCTTCACTGGTGCCGGCGCCGCCGCTCTCGAGACCTGACGTGTGGGTCAGGAGATCGCGAACCGTGATGTCACGCGCCGCCGGGATCGTAAAGATCTCCGGAGCCCCCTGGCCGGGACCGCCGCCTCGCCCGGAGCCTTGCGCCGGCTTCTCCATTGCAACCTTGGCGTTCTTGAACTCCGGCACGAACCGCGAGACCGAGTCGGTGAGCCGGACCTTGCCCTCCTCAAGCATGATCAGGATGGCGACGGCGATGACTGGCTTCGTCATCGATGTCATCCGGAAAATCCCGTCCTTGCGCATCGGCACGTTGTGCTCAATGTCCATCAGGCCCTGCGCTTCGAAGTGCGCGATGCGTCCCCGACGCGCCACCACCGTGACGGCTCCTGGAATCACCTTCTCGTCGATGTAGCGCTGCATGAGTTGATGGATTCTCTGCAGACAATCCGACGAGAGTCCCACATCCTCGGGCTTGCCGCTCGGCACCAAGCCGGCCGTGAACGCGATCGCGACGGCTGCCACGATTGCGCGGCTGATGTTCAAGCGCGGGGTGAACGGCCGATTAGCGCGATTGTGCGTAGGGTTCACGAGCGCACCTCCTCGACTTGAAGCAGAACGAGTACATTTCAAATGGCTAATGGGTTGGCCCTCAGTGTAGCGCCGCTGATCCGGCTATTGAGAGAACTTGTGAGTGCTGCATCGTTCTGATCGGCACCCCCGCGAGATGACCGAAATGCCATCTGCCTAGAATTTCCTCGCGATAAGTCGCGAAGGGTTTACCAGACGAAGAGACCGAGTGCTCGCGGGCCGAGGGCTGCGGTTCGATCAACGAAGTGGGTTGGCGATTTCAGCCGTTTGGAATCAACGACTTGGAGATGGTGGACCAGATTTGTCCCAGATGGAACCGCCTGCAGCCTTGGTTCGAACTGGTTGGAGCGTTCAAGGACGCCGCATAATCCGCCCCGCTCAACGACTTACGCTGTTTTACGTCGTTGCTGTCAGCCGTGATGGGCCCTGATTTTCAGCGGTTCGAAATCATTGCCAAGCTGGCTGCGGCAACTTGAGACGCTCAGGCGTGCGACATAGGCGTAGGAGTCCAGGACCTGCGATACTCTCGACGGCCCTGCCAACCACCTCGCTCAACACTGCGGCGTCACACAGGGCGTATCTCGTCCGCGGCGCCGCTCCGCCCGTATAATCCGCCTTACATCCTGTGGCCCTTTCTCCCGGCACCCGCCTCGGCCCGTATGAGGTCACTGCTCAGATCGGTTCGACCCCTTGACCTCCGAGAGGTAAAATGCATATGCTCCTCTCTACCTACGAGAGGAGCGCCGGTGCCCAAGAGTGACTTGCTTCAGGGAACGCTGGATCTACTGATCCTGCGAATACTCTCGCTCGAGCCAAACCACGGCTGGGGCATCGCTCACCGAATCCGTCAGATGTCGCGCGAAGGACTGGACGCCAGCCAGGGCTCTCTCTATCCGGCGCTGCATCGACTCGAACTACATGGCGACGTCCGGTCCGACATGAAGCCGTCGGCGAACAATCGAAGAGCACGCGTCTACACGATCACCGCAGCTGGTCGCCGGCGATTGGAGGCAGAGCATAAGAGCTGGCGGCAATTTGCGCTGTCGATCAAGCGCGTTCTCGAAACCGAGTAGGGGACGCCCATGCGCTTGCTCACCTACGTCTTGCAGATCATGCGGCGGCGCCAGGTCACCGCCGAAATCGACGACGAGCTCGCGTTCCATATCGAGGCCGAGATTGAGGCTAACATCGCCCGCGGTTTGTCGGCGTCGGAGGCGCGCCGCGTCGCGCTTCGCGATCTCGGTGGCCTGACGCAGACACGAGAAGCCACCCGTGAAATACGGTTGACGTGGCTGGACGACGTCGCACGCGATCTGCGATACGCCCTGCGCGGTCTCTACAAGACGCCTGGAGTCAGCACCGTCGCGATTCTGTCCCTTGCCGTCGGCATCGGCGCCAACACCGCCATCTTCAGCTTCGCCGACGCGTTGCTCCTCCGGCCGCTGCCCGTAGCCAGGCCGGGCGAAGTGGTGACGATTGGCTCGACATCCAGCTTCGATTCCCTCGGCTCGTCGCTCGTGTCGTCGTACCGCGACTACGTCGACATTCGCGATCGCAGCAAGAGCGTCGACGGGATCGCGGCGCTGACGAGGGTGACCGTCGGATTCGCGCGCGACGCGAAGGCGCAGCCGCGTCTCAAGCTCGGCATGTTGGTCACCGGCAACCTGCTGTCGCTGATGGGCGTCACGCCGACGATCGGCCGCGACTTCCGGGCCGACGAGGATCAGGTGCCGGGCCGCGACGCGGTGATCATCCTCGGCCACACGCTGTGGGAGCAGGAGTTCGACGCCGATCCGGGCGTGCTCGGCCGCCGCGTGCGGATCAGCGGCCTCGACTTCACGGTCGTCGGCATCACGCCGCGGTCGTTCACGGGTATGGATCAGTTCGCCCGATACGATTTCTATGTGCCGCTGATGATGTCGCCGCGGCTCATCGCCGACCCGAGGACCGGGTCGCTCGAAGTGCGCGACGCGCGCAACCTCACGCTCAAGGGGAGGCTGAAGGCCGGCGTGTCGCAATCGTCCGCTCAGGCCGAGCTCGACACCATCGCCGCCGATCTCGAGCGCGCGTATCCGGCGACCAATAAGAACCGGCGTCTCGCCGTACGCACCGAGCTGCAGGAGCGCATCGCGCAGCTCGCGTCCGACGCGACGCTCGTCGCGATGCTGTCGATGCTGGCCCTCGCCGTGCTCTTCGTGGCGTGCGCGAACGTGGCCGGGCTGCTCACCAGCCGCGCGCCCGCGCGGGCTCGCGAGATGGCGCTGCGCCTTGCGATCGGCGCGGGACGCAGCCGCCTGATCCGCCAACTGGTCACCGAAAGCCTGCTGCTCGCCATCGGCGGCGGCCTCCTCGGCCTGGGCGTCGGCTACGCCGGCATGGCGCTCTTCAGCCAGATTCAGCCGCCGACCGATTTGCCGGTCATCCTGTCATTCCGGATGGATCGGCGGGCGCTCGGCTTCAGCCTCCTCGTCGCCGTCGCGAGCGCGCTCGTCTTCGGGCTCGTGCCCGCCATCCAGGCAACGCGGACGGATCTTACCGCCGTGATGAAAGCCGGCGACGCCGTTGCGCCCGGGCGGCGGCGCCGCTGGGGCCGCGCGATCCTCGTCTGCAGCCAGGTGGCGGTGTCGGTCGTCCTGCTCGTCGTGGCGATGTTCGTGTATCGCGGCTTCAGCCAGCAGATCGCGGACGGTCCTGGCTATCGTACCGATCATCTCGTAATGATGAGCTTCGACCCCACCCTCGTCCGCTACACGGACGCGCAGTCGCAGCAGTTCTTCGCCCAGGTCGCCGAGCGCGCCCGCGCCGTCCCCGGCGTCGTCAGCGTCACGATGACGACGATGATCCCGATGTCGAACGACTCGGTCGGCTTCGAGACCGTCGCGCCGGAAGGGTTCGAGTTCCCGCTCGGCCTCGACAACACGCGCGTGCTGGCGTCGCGGATCGACGAGCACTACTTCGACACGATGGGGATTTCGATCCTGCGCGGACGCGGCTTCCGGGAAACCGACGGTCCGGACGCGCTGCGCGTCGCCATCGTGAACGAGCAGTTCGCGAAGCGCTACTGGCCGGATCAGGACGCGATCGGCAAGCGCCTGCAGGCCGGCGCCGACAAGAGGTGGGTGCAGGTGGTCGGCATCGCGAAGAACAGCAAGTACGTCTTCATCGCCGAGCCGGCGCGCGACTTCGTCTACCTGCCGTACCGGCAGACGCAGCCACGACGCATGGTGATGGTCGTTCGTTCGTCCGGCGAGGCGTCAGCGTTGATGGGTCCACTGCGCGAGGTCGTCCACGGCCTCGACCCGAACCTGCCGATCTTCAACGTGCGCACGATGGCGGATCACTACCGGATGCGCGCCGTCAGCGTGTTCAACGTGCTCATAACGACCGTGGCGGGGATGGGCGCAATGGGGCTCGGTCTGGCGCTCGTCGGGCTCTACGGCCTCGTCGCCTACGCGGCCAGCCGCCGCACGCGTGAAATCGGGATCCGCATGGCCATCGGCGCCGAGCGAGCAACGGTGGTGCGCCTCGTGCTCCGTCAGGGGGTCGCGTTGGCACTCGTCGGCCTCGTAATCGGCCTGGTCGCAAGCGTGGCCGCCAGCCGCCTAATGGCCGCCGCGTTTCCGACAGGCGACAATCCGCGGGACCTGATGGCCCAACTGCTCGTGATCCCGATCGTGCTGGCGGTCACGTTCGTCGCCGCCTACGTTCCGGCGTTCCAAGCGTCGCGCATCAATCCGATTGAGGCGCTGCGGCAGGAATAGCGTCTCACGATCGAATGGGCCAAGCGATCGCCCGCGTCTTGTTCGAGCGGGCGCTCACCAAGTACATCAAGAAGGGAGTGGCGCAAGCGTGACCCCTTTCCTTTGTTGTGAGGCGATTCCGTTCCTTAAGGCCCCTCGAATCTTTTCAGAGGACTTCGGAGAACTCCGTGAAGATTTTCCGAACGGGTGTTCACGACGCGCGTCATTCGGAGTGTCATCGCGTGGCAACTGGCGGCATCACGAAGTTAATGGCTGAAAATGACTGCAAAGCACAGACGCGCCGAAGTGGAACAAATGGAAGCTGTTGGCGACTCTCTGAAGGCCTTGGCAGGCCGACCAAAAGTCTGTCCCGAGACTCCCTGCATCTCAACCAATGCCAATTGCGATTCTAAGCGCCTTGGGTTCCGTATCGACTCAAACCGGAACGCGTAACCCGGTGGCAGCGTCGGAAAGATCGAGCGAGCATCGGCCCCCAAGACCAGTGATCACCCACAGGGTCGGTAAACACTTCGTGACTACACAGGACCCATCGGTAAGCGCCATCTCTCAAGAGTTACCAAAGTCGGCAGCGCCGAGGAGAGGCGAAATACTCCTGGATATTCCTCTAAAGAAACGCCTCAAGAAGGACGGGGATCTTGTCGAGGGTAGCGAAACAGAGGCCGAAGCGGGCTCAAAGCCTGTGTTGATGGTTAAGTGTAAGAGGCGGCTATGACGTACCTGGTAACCTCCGCAGACGCTGGCCACATCATCACATTTGAAGTGACTCCTGTGGCGGCGACCGGAACATCGCCTGGAACTCCGGTTGGCAGTGCAGGCGTCCTCATCACGGATATCGTGCCGCTTGCCATTTCAGTCATCTCTCCAAACGGTGGCGAAAATGCCTTTGTCAATGTGCCATTCACCATCACCTGGTCGATTGCGGGCTCACCGACATCGTTCGATGTTGCCTTGTCTCGGAATGGGGGATCGAGCTTTTCGTCGATACCAGGATGCACCGGGCTCCCATTAACTGCGAGAAGTTGCGTCTGGACGCCGGATGGGTGGAGTGACATGGCAATCGCTCGCATCAGCCATACCGGCTGCAACCGCGACTGGCGGCAGCTATTCAGCAACGATGCCTGCCATAGTCACCTCAAATGCACTCGTTCGTGTCAGTCCAGCCTCGCACCCGGGCGATGGCGACTCGAGTAATACTCCATTTACGCTTGACACGCCCGTTCTCACGGTGACGGCGCCCAAAACAAACGTCAACTGGAAAATTGGGAGTAGTCGAAACATTACGTGGTCTCACAATCTTGGCACGCTTGAGAGCGTCCGGATCGAGTTAAGCCGAGACGGTGGCATCACATGGACCGAGATCGCCGACGGCATCTTGAATTCAGGGATCAGTAGCGGCAGCTTTTCCTGGATTGTGACAGGGCCCGCAACCTCACAGGCGCGCATTCGCATCTCATGGATGCGTGACGCGTTGGTCGGCGGTTCAAGCAATCTAAGCTTTAGGATTCAGTAACCGAACGACGCAGTTTTCTCAAGCGCGTCTTATCGTGTGCCATCAGCCTTTAGAAGAATTCTATTTGGGTTTGACTTCCGCCGCCTTCCATTGAAGGCGTAACCCGCCGCTTCAGCGGCCAGGATCGTCGCCGCAGCATTTGCTCCCTCGGCAACCCGACTTAATTGGCGTTGGATCGTGAATGAGCCGCTCACGCGGCGATCCACCAGTCGAGCAAGTCACAGCGGTTGCGGGCCCCCGCAACCAACATAAGCGACAGCAGCCGAGGCCTTCGGACCAGCGGCCTTCAGCATCTCCCCGAGATTCCCGACAACCTGTAGCGGCCCGTCACCGGGCGGAATCACGATTTTTTCCAAGAAGCCGCGCAGCGCCGTGCTCGCCCTCGTGTTCCAGCGCCGCAGCGAGCTGCATCGTCTTCTGGCGGAAGACGTCGGCATCTGCGGGTGCAGCGCCGGTGGTGCCGGATCGTCCATAACAGCCAACTGTGCCACGAGCGCTGCCTTGCGGACCTGAAGCGCGTCCATTTCCGTCTTCAGCTCGGGGAGCGCGAAGCCCGCCTTGATCGCCTCGATGACTTTCTGAATATCGCGGTTGACGCGTTCCAGTTCGCGATTCGTAGCTGAGGCCGGCGCGCTGCTCGCGACGGAGTCGGTTTATCTCCACGGTGAATCCCACACAGAATTCGGCGAACGCGCCCGGCTCGAAGAACCGCTCACGCATCGCCCCAACTACCCGCCCTTCCACCTCCTGCCGTCTGATGCGCCGGCGGTTAGGCACGTGCCACGGGAGCGGGCGTTGCCGCCGCACGGCTCGATGTGTCGACTGCCACTATCAAGCGATGGCGGCGCGCGGCGAGGGGAGGGTCACAAACGTCCTCGGCGATCGCGTAGTTTTACAGCCCTTTTCGGGCCGGCTGGACGGAACGGTGTCGGGTCAGAAACAACTGATTGTGCCGCGGCCTGTTATCGCGTGACGTCACCGGCACGAACCGGCACTTCGTCGCCCCGCTGACCTGTACGATTCGAGCGTGTCCGCGGCGGGATTACCAAACACTGCGCGAATAGCAGGGCCGCGATGCGTGATTAGGGATTAGGCCCGACACTCGGGCGCGAATCGCCTCTGCTTGCTCTCTCGTGAACGACAGCCACCCTCTGCCAATCTGTTCTATCTGTTTGCGGTCCCAGGCCGCGGTCATGATGCCGCTCTTCGCATGCGAGCCGTGCGGCAGTAGCAGGTGGCCCAATTCGTGGGCCATGACGTGCCCGAGTACCTGCGCAACCGGTTTCACGTGCTGCTGCGCATACGCGTCGACTCGACTATAAAAGGCATACGCGAGGCGGCCGATCTGGCTGCCGCTGCGCGGCGCCACGCCCATCGCCGCTCCCTCGGCTTCCTTCATTGGCGTGTCGACCACGCGCATCGTGATGGTGTCCGCTGACGGCTCGTCGACAAACACCACGTCGATGCCGATGTGCTGATAGATGCGCGCCGTCTTCGGCTTTGCCCGTTCCACGACGTCGCGCGGCACGTGCGAATCGGCCACCACATGCACGCTGAGGTGCAGCCGTGCCGCGTCATCGGCGCTCACGGTCTGCGGCGTTGCCGCTATCGCCAGCATCAAGCCCGTCGCATGCCATGTGTGTCGGTTCCGCATGTCGTCCTCCCGCCGTCCCGCTATGCGGGTGGCTGGACGAGACGCGGAAACGGCAGCGGAACTGCCTCATGGCATGGTTATTTGTTGACTGGCAGAGACTTAGCCCCTATAACTGGGAACCGAAATCTCGCTATTCGTGGGCGTCGGACCGTCTCATGGCCAATCAACCGACTGAAGTCAGCCAGCTGCTCCAGGCGTGGGGACGAGGCGACGTCCAGGCGCGTGAAGAGCTCGTGCCCCTCGTGTACCGCGAGTTGAAGCGGAGGGCGGGTGCCTACCTGCGGCACGAGCGGCCGGACCACACGCTTCAGGCCACGGCGCTGGTGCACGAGGCCTACGTCCGCCTCGTCGGTCAGGACCGCGTGGCGTGGCAGAACCGCGCCCAGTTTTTCGGTATCGCGTCGCAGATGATGCGGCGTATCCTCGTCGACCACGCACGCGAGCGACAGGCCGCGAAACGCCCAGGTGCCGGTGTACGCGTCACGCTCGTGGATGACATTGGCGCTGCCCCTGCACCCGACTGCGACCTCATCCTGCTCGACCAAGGGCTCGACGAGCTTGCGCACCACAATGCACGCCAGGCGCAGATCGTGGAAATGCGATACTTCGGCGGTTTGTCGGAGATGGAAGTGGCCGCCGTGCTCGATCTCTCGCGCGCGACGGTGACGCGGGAATGGCAAGCGGCACGGCTCTGGCTCTACACGAGAATGACGAAAGGAAAGACAGCGGCCACTGATGGCTGACGAGCACGGCATCCCGTCCGATTTTCTCCGTGTGCCGGGAGATCTGAGCGGCACACGTCTCGGCGTCTATCAGATTTCGTCGCTGCTCGGCGTCGGCGGCATGGGCGAGGTCTATCGCGCACGCGACTCGAAGCTGGGTCGCGATGTCGCGATGAAGATCCTGCCGAAGCTCTTCGCCAGTGACCCCGATCGGCTGGCGCGGTTTGAACGCGAAGCGCGCGTGCTCGCGTCGCTCAATCATCCCCACATCGGCGCGATCTACGGCCTCGAAGAGGTGGATGACGTCCACGCGCTCGTATTGGAACTGGTCGAGGGCGAGACGATGGAAGACCGCATCGCGCGCGGACCCATACCGCTCGACGAAGCCATGACCATGGCGCGGCAGATTGCGGACGCGCTCGAGGCGGCGCACGAGAAGGGTATCGTCCACCGCGATCTGAAGCCGGCCAATATCAAGATCACCCCGGACGGCGTCGTGAAGGTCCTCGACTTTGGCTTGGCGAAGGCGGCCTCCGGCGACGCGGCGCCCGTCGATCTGACGCAGTCGCTGACGGTCGGCGGGACGCGGGAGGGCATCATTCTCGGGACAGCGGCGTATATGAGCCCCGAGCAGGCGAGGGGGCGGACCGCGGACAAACGTGCGGATGTGTGGGCGTTCGGCGTCGTGCTCTACGAGATGTTGGCCGGCCGGCAGGCCTTCGGGGGTGAGACGACCTCGGACGTGCTCGCGAAGGTGATCGAGCGCGAACCGGATTGGACGGCGCTTCCGGCCTCGACGCCTCCGCGGCTGCGTGAGCTGTTGCGACGATGTGGAAGGAAGGATCCGAAGACGCGGCTCCAGGCGATCGGAGACGCGCGCATTCAGATTGAAGAACTAATCAGCGGCGCGACGGAGGAAACCGCGACGGCAGTAAACGCGCCCACCGCCTACAGAAGCTGGCGCGTTCACGTGGCGTGGGCGTCAGTGCTGCTCGCCGCCGTCGTCACCGCGGTCTGGCTTTCTGCGCGGACTGTTTCTGACAGTCTTCCCGCCCCAAACGCCGTCCCGGTGATCGTGTTGATGGATTCGCCGCTGCCCGGGCGCGTCTACGATCCGCGCACACTTGCCGAAGGAGGCACGAACGCGGACGATGTGACGGACGTGCTGCGGGACTTGCGGGTTGCCATGACAAAGGAAAACACGAGCGCCGCGTGGCATCGCGAGGAGCAGGTCGTGAAAGAGAACCCCGACTTGATCGTCGCCCATCTGTCCTGTCTCCTCGATGCACGCGTCGGAGAGGGCCAGACGGCCATATCGGAACACCTGGTCGATCTTGCAGAGAACCGGATCATCGTCGTTCTCGCGTATGTGGCGGCGCGCAACCCGCGCACCCGATTCATCGTGTATTCACGTACAACTTTCCAGACGCATGGCGGCGAAGAACAGTGGGTCGCAACGCAGGTCGCTCGGCTGCCGGTGCTGAAAGATCGCTTGAACGCCTTCACCGTACCAGGCGGTCGGGAGAAGGCGACGTTTCGTGATCCCCAGACTGCGCAACTGCTCCGAGCGCGAGTCGGACAAGTTCTTGGTCTGGGGCCGAAAGGAGCTTCGAACTGAAGCCTCCACCATTCGTCATGGCGGCTGCGCTTCTGACAACTACGATAACAAGCGTGACCGCGAGCAGCCATCCTACTGGTGTTCGGTCGCAGCTTCCGATCCCCACTCGACCGCTAATCCCTTTACGCGGCCATGAGCAGCCCGTCGACTTCCGGACCTACCTCTGATTTCATTGTTCGGGAATCGGACCCGTGCCGGCCAGATCGACCGCGAGTCGAGATTCTTCCCGCGCTAACGCTCGGTTCGACGTGCTCGGCAAACAGGCAATCTCCCCGCTCATGCGATGGAACGCGCGGGAGAACGAGATCGAAATCGGCGACGCAAATCCTTGCGATGCGAGGCGCTGTCTCGGCGCCAGGTGTCGCGTTCGTCTCCACCATTGCCATAGCCCGGTTGACGAGCGCCTGCGATTCCGCCGCTTCAGGCAAGCGAGTTGAATCCTGCAATCCGCATGGCGGCGCGCGGCGAGGCCGCGCTCGAGATGATCCAGTCGGGGGAGGGTCACAAACGTCCTCGGCGATCGCGTAGTTTTGCAGCCCTTTTCGGGCCGGCTGGACGGAACGGTGTCGGGTCAGAAACAACTGATTGTGTCCGACCGTCAGTGTGGCGCAAGCGCACCGGTTCAATTCCCCAACGGGATTCGCGACTGATTACACGGCAATTTTCCGAGGAAAATGGTTCCGTTTGGAGGGGCTTCCAGCTTTTGTGCAAGCCTCTTCCAGAGCAGTATCGGATTCCTCTTCGTCAGTCCTGTCCACCTCGCACGGCCCACACCCCTAAGAAGTCATCCTTCACCGAGCTCTTGATGTGGCCGGGAGCTGCCACAGGGTTTAGATCGACATACCACGCTTGAGTGCGGGTCAACTCAATTAAGCGGCTCTAAACGCGCTTGGGTTCAAGGCTTTGTCGCGATGAGGTATAACCGCTTCGAAGTGGTCAGCCAAAGCGCATCGCCGACGAGCGTCGGCAGCGAATAGAGCGCCCCATCCATCTCGATCTCGCCCAGCAATTCCTTTCGCCGTCCCGTACCGAAGGATGGTCATGGTGCCGTCTTCGTTCCCAACGTAGAGCCGGTCGCCGGCCAACAGGAAGCTTCCCCAGATGGCCGCGTACGTATCGTGTTCCCAAACGAGAGTGCCGGTTGCCGCGTCCAGACAATGGACCATTCCACCAACGTCCCCAACGTACAGCAGACCGTCCTTCTCGATCGGCGTTGCCACCACGCGACCGACGTCGCGAGAAGTCCATAGGAGCCTGCTCGCGGTGACGTCTCCCTGGCCGCTGGGACTGATCGCGTGAATAAGTGAAGGTGCGTTGCCGTGCTCAGGACTCTGTCCCATCGCAACGAAGACCCGGCCGCCGGCAAACACCGGTGAAGCAATGATAAAACTGCGCGAAAAGACGCCGGGTCGCGGAAACCAGCGGGCATCCTTCGGGTTGCCGTCAAAGCGCCAGATTTCGTGACCCGAAGCCGCGTCGTAGGCCCGCAGCCAGCCGTCTCCTCCGCCGAAGAGCACCTGCATGCGCCCGTTGACGTTGGCGGCCACAGGGCTGGACCACTGACCGTGCAGCACCTGCGCGCCAGCCCCGATGGCGCGCCACACCACGTCGCCCGAGTGCTTGTCCACCGCGATCAGACTTGGGGCGCGAGGCGATGGGACGCGCGTGTGACCTTCATTCAGCCCGTTGGACGTAGAGACGATCAGCAGATCGCCCACGGGCAACACGTCGCTACGAGTGGCTTCATGCGGGAAGACACCCAGGCGGCCACACATGTCCAACTCCCAGACAATGTCGGCCGCAGCGTCGTCCTGGAACATTTCATCCTTGTACGCACCGTCGTTCGCGCCATCACGGAAACCTTGCGTGTCGAGACTTCGGAGTTGGCACTCGGCGGTGACGTAGTACAACCGGTTCCCTTCCACATACGGCGTACTTGTCGTCGAAGGCAACAGAAACTCTCGCAGACCCCGCTCGACTCGCGGAGCCACGTCCTGCCAGAGGAACTGGCCATCCTTGGCTTGAAATGCCATGAGCACGCCGGCGTCTTGCTGGAAGGCGGGGTTCATCTGCCGAGCGTTGTCGGTGCCCACATAGACCGCATCGCCAGCAACCACGGGACGACCGTACGTTTCGTTTCCCAACTCGACGCTCCAGACGATGTTCCGACCGGTGGTCGTATCCCAGTCAACCGGAGGATTGCCCGTCTGGACGACTGTCGTCTGAAGGGGGGGCGCGCCGGAAGTCGCGGGCACAACGTACGACGCGACAGGCGCTCCAGATTTGATTCCATCGATTCGACTCAACGCCCATTCTGCTTCGTCACGCAATGCGGGATCATCTGCTGCCTTCTTCAGCGCCTCTCGAGCCGACTGCGCCATCGGTCCGATGCTTCCCAAGGCTCCCGCCGCGAAGATGCGCACATAGAGGAATTCATCCTCCAGAGCTTCGATGAGCTGCGGCACTGCAGACTGCGCAGCCGGACCAATGCTTGCCAGGGCCTCACACGCCGCCCATCGGACGCCGGGAATGGGATCGCCCAGGGCTCCTGCCAGGACGTTTGTCGCACTGGCCGCGCTCGGGCCGATGGACGCCAGCGCCTCCGCCGCGTAGACGCGGACGTATGGATCCTCGTGCGAAAGCGTGTTGACGAGCGCGCTGACCGAAGGGCTGGCACGCGCGCCCAACGCGCCCAGGGCGCGTGCAGCATCGCCCGCGACGATCGAATCCTCGTCTCTCAGCGCCTGCCTCAACGCCGGCTGAATCGTTTCTGTATGCGGTACCAGGTCAATCAATTCACTGATAGCGCCTCGCCGGATCGAGACCCACTCGTGCCGCAGCAGGTCCACCAGTAGCGGAATGGCAGGAGGACCGATTCGCTGGATGATTTGAAACGTCACAACATGCAGGTCTTCATGCTCGGGGCCGAGGAATCGTCTCAGCAAAGGGAACGAACCCCGCCCGGCTTGGACCAGGGCGGCTTCGGCGGTTGCGCGGACCTTTGGGTCGTTGGCCACGAGGCGATTTGCCCAGTCATCAACCAGGGCGGGGTTTCTGGAAAGACTCGATTCCGTTTGGGGCAGCGGTGATTGGGACAGTGCGACGGCTTGGCTGAGGCCAGCAGCAAAGATCAGTGCGAGCGCATGTTTCGTTATGACTGACCTCACGATGAATCCTCAATTCGCCGTTCGGGGTGACGCTCAGCCGGACTGTCCGCGCTTCGGCGGAGCCGCAGCACGAAGCGCGCGACCATGGTGGCCGTCGCTAGACTGTTCACGATTGTCCACAATGTTCCTTGTGGGGCACGGAGGTGTATCAAACGCCGCGATTGCCACCCTGCTGTTTGGGAGTCGTCTTTTTGTTCCATAACGCTCTTGCTGAGAAAGCAGCAACGAGCGTATCAAGGAGTGGTCTTCCAAACGACGGGACCGGCGACTAGCGTGCGTTATTCCAACTATTCTCTAGTCCACCTCTTGGTCCCCGGGCCATCACCGCCAGGCTTGCTGGAACCGATGGATTTGCGCTTCCTCCCTTGATACTGGTTTGTCTTACCCGTGCGGGATGTACCAACGCTTTTTTTCTTCTGATCCTTCCGTTGACCTGTCTTTTTCGCCATCTAAGAATCCTACACTTGTTTGCAGACTCGCTCACTGGTGCGAGCCATTCGACTCGCCTGGCGCGAGCGCGGGGAACCAGGCTCGCTCATGGCGAGCGCGGTTGAATCGTCGCCGTCGCAGGCGGCTGATCTAGATTCCCCAAATCGTACAAATCGACTCGCGTCCCTCCACGGTAAGTCGCCACCGGCGTCAAGCCACTGAGAGACCCGATTCTGGACTGGCCTGAAAACTTCTCCACAAACCGTGCTCGCTCCTCATCCTCGATCAACAGAAACGGGTGATAGCCGTTTGCGGTCAGGAACACCAGCGATCGGTCGAGCCAATCATGATTCAGCCATTCCCACCGGAGGGTCAACCGGCCGGAGTAGTAGCGGATGCTGCCTGAGTGATACGCGGAGAACACGATGGCGTTGGGCGGCAGATGGTCCTGCACATACTCAGCAATGACGACGGATTTCCGATCGTGCGGCCTGACCGGTTTCAAACCCGTCACATCCCACCGCCAGGCAAGAAACACCACGAAGCACGCGACGACCAGAAACCTCGCAGGAAATGACTGCAATCGTTCACCGTGGTCAGTCACTGTCAGGGCGCAAAGCAGCAGAAGCAGTGAGATCGCCGGGAGCAGGAATCGTAAATACGTCCAGTTATCAAACGGCAAATAGGTGGCATAGCATCCGTAGAGCGCCACCGCAAACACGACGAACAGGCCAGACCATCTTCCGTTCTCGCGAACGCGCGAATCATCATGCAAACCCTCGCGTCGTCTCAGCAGGAACCACCCGACTGGGGCCAGCAGAATAAAGGGTGTTTCCATGTCGAGGAGCCATCTCGTGTACTGCGAGAGATTGGTCCAGAAGTACTCGATCTTGAACAACCCGGACATCGCGCCGTACCCGGACGCAAGCGGCGAACCATAGTGCCTGGCGTTGATGATGGCGACGGCGATGCAGCCAGGAATGACGGCAGCGGAGAACAGGCACGCGTTCAAGATGCGGCGGCGCCATTCCTTCGCAGAGTAGAGGAGCACGAACATCCCGAGGACCGCGGCGAGAGGAACGAGATTTGGCCTCGTCAGGATCGCGGCAGAAGTCGCCAGACCTCCCGAAACGATGAGCCCTGGCGTGGTCCTCGAGGCGAGCAGTATCGCCAGGAGCCACCATGCCGTGACTGGCACATCGCTCATGGGCTCCTTCAGCTGGTACAGAAATACCGGGCTGGTCAGCAGCAACGTGGCGGTTGCGAGACCGCACACTGCACCCGCCACGCGCCGTCCGAGCAGGAATGCCGCGACGATCGCCACGCTGCCAAGTAACGGCACCGCAAAGAACGGACCTTCTTGACCGAACAGGACGAGCAGGCCTGCCATCACCAGTGGGAGACCCGGTGAATACGTGGGCACGATTGTTCCGCGTTCGACGCCTGGATGATATCCCAGCGGCGAGAACGTCCATTCTGCCTGGGGCCAGGGCACGCGAAGCGAAAGTGGTTCCTGCTGGACGAGATTGCCAGCCGCCCACAAGTGCGCCTGGCTGATGTATCCGTACGCATCCGCTCCAAACGCCTCGAACGCGGACACACGAAATGCGATCGCGACGGTGAGTGCCCCGAGGACAATCGCGACGGCCGTGGAGTGGTGCAGTATCCGGGACCAAATCCTTGCGAGCTTCTGTTGGCGTAATTCAGATCGATACAGCAGAAACGCACTTGCGGCGCCGGCGATGAGCGCCGGGCGCCACAGTGTTTGTGATGAGAGTCGAATCCCGTAAGCGCTTGTGTAGACGCCCGGGCCGAGAACGGCGATCACGGCGAGCAGGGCGCTCGCCACAATTGCGATCAGAAGGATCGAATCAACCAGCTTGGCACGAATGGCCCAGCCAATCTATCACAGTCACGACACCGTTTCGCTGATCGGTGTCTTCAACTCCGGCTTGATGTAGGACCAGTGGACATGAATGCTCTTCCATGTCCCATCCATCGCCCGGTACACCGCGGTCGCGTTCCAGCGCGCGACGATCGCGTCTGTGCCGTCGGGTTGCGTGCGGTAGCTGATGAGGTTGAACGTCAGCACCGCGATGTCTCCATGACGCTGCACCGCAGGGGCGATCATGTCGAAACGATCGACGCGGATTTTACCGGTGTAAGGCGCCAGCATGTTCTTCAGGGCATCCAGACCATCGATGCGTCTCTCCTGCACCGGGTCGAAGTACGTCACGTCCGGCGCGTAGATCTCGATGTATCCCTCCGGATCGCCTTTGCCCCAACGGTCGAGGGCGCCCCGCTCGAGGGCGATAACAGTCTCGGCCACGTCTTGCTGGGAGCTCATGGGATGTCCTCTCTATCGGGCGAGCAGCGATCGGCACTCGGGGCTGTCGACGAGCTTCCGCAGCGCGGCCAGAAAGTCGGGTGCGGCGTGGAATGGATGCTCGCGGTGAATCTCGCCGTACGCCGCGTCGAGCGCCTCGAGCCTCTCGATGGCGTGGGGGGCGACCTCGTGCACGCGCGTCACGTGGGCGCGCGCGAACAGGAGTTGGTGTGGATCGAGATAGCCGGCCTTGATGAACCCCTGGGTTTTCTTCGCGCAGCGGCACGGGTTGGCGCTGTTGACGAGCCCGCACTGTCCCTGCATGAAGCTGTGCAGGTCGCGCCGTGCCCGCGCGAGCTTCTGGCGAAACGCCTCGCGGGAGACCTCCAGTAGATCGGCGCCAACGCGATCGGGCACGCCAAGGATGCTGCCCAGGATATACACGAGCCGCTGCTCGCGATCGAGGCACAGCAGCATCCCGGATGTGCAGCCGATCTTCGCCTCCTCCACCAGCAGCCGCACGTCAGCGGGTACAGTCGCCGGATCCGGCAGGTCGAGATCGGCCGTCTCGTCGAGCCCACGCGCGTAGTCGCTGAACGAGATTGTGTCGGGTTGGTTTCCGCGGCGCTTGATGTTCAGCGCGTGATTGACCACGATGCGGTAGAGCCACGTGCGGAAGCTGCTGCGGGCTTCGAACGTGGAGAGCTTCGTCAGGACCTTGATGAGCACTTCCTGCGTGGCGTCCTCCGCCTCGTGGGGGAAATAGAGCATCCGAACCAGGATGTTGTAGATCCACGGTTGGTGGCGCTCGATGAGCGTCTCGAGCGCCTGCCGGCTGCCGGCCTGCACCCGCGCAACAAGAGCGAGGTCCTCCGGGTCCGTGCTGGCTTCGTCGGTTAGAGGATTGATGTCGCGCATCTGGATATCTTAGACACACGCCAGACGTGACTGTGACACGGGAGGCGAGTCAGCCGTGGTAGCCTTCCTCGCTATGAAAAAACTCACGATGTTCCTGCTTCTCTCCGTGAGCGTATCGACTGTCATCAGCGGACAGAATCCCAGTCCCACTCCCGGCGACTTCGGGCCCGACCCGAACAATATGCCGGTGCCCACCGCGCCCACCGCGCCGCCACCTGGTGTGCCGATGCTGCCGTTCAAGTTTGGCGCGCGTCCCGTGCCGCCCCTCGGGCAGAAATTCGGCAACGTCGCCGCCGTCGCGTTCACGCCCGAAGGACATCTGCTCGTCTTCAATCGCCACGCGCCGATCCAGATGGTCGAATACGATGCCACCGGCAGCAAGGTGCTGCGCGTGTTCAACCCGAACATCGCCGTCAACCCGCACGCACTTCGTATCGATCGATACGGCAACATCTGGGCGACCGACGCGTACTGGAACGTGCTCTGGAAGCTGAACCCGAAAGGCGAAGTCCTGATGATGCTCGGCAGGCGCGGCGAGAACGGCGCCTGGAGCGATGCCGCCTGGAACGGGATGTTCAATCAGCCGCTGGACATCGCCTTCGACCAGGACGACAACTTCTACGTCGTCCAGGGGCACGGCGGGACATCACCTCCGGAGGATTGCTCGTTCTGCACGACGTACCCCTATGCCGCACGGCCCGACCGCCGCGCCGTCGCTGCGCGGCCGCCCGTGGTGCAAGGCTCCGATCCGCGGCTCATGAAATTCGACAAGGGCGGGCGCTTCGTCGCGAGCGTCAGCCTGGCGCATCCAACCGGGCCGTTTGCGACGACGCACACCGTCGTGATCTCCCCGACGGGCGAACTGTGGGTGGGAGACCGGAACGCGAAGAAGCTCCTCGTGTTCGACCGGAACCTGAAGAAGCTGCGCGAGATCGATGTGAACTATCTCGCCTGCGCCCTGTTCGTCGATGCGAAGGGCGGCCTGTGGATGGGCGCCGGGATGAACGGCATGGTCTTGAAGCTCGACTGGAACGGCAAGATCCTGGGATGGTTCGGCAAGTGGGGCAACAATCCCGATTCGAACGACATCGGCGAGGCCCATCAGCTCGCGGTGTCGAAGGATCTCAAGACGATCTACGTCGCCGACAGCCTGCTGGCGCACGTGTTGAAAATTGAGAGCAATTAGCGTCTTCGGTTGCCTCATCGGCACACGCGTACGTGGGCGAACCGGACGCACCGTTTCTTGCCCCGATACACTAGCCGCTGTGTCTTCTGTGGTGAGAGGTCAGCGGTTCATCAGTTTCACCAGTCCCGCGACGGCCGCGAGTCCGGCGAGCATGAGCACGGCAAGCACGAACTGGACCTTTGTCGACCGCGATTGATCGCCGGCCGTCCACGCGCGGTCCGCGTTCATCGCCGCCATCCTGTCGGCAAATGACTTGTTGCTGAGCGCGTAGATCCGCCTCTCCTTTTCCAGCCAACCGCCCACGTCCTCGCTGAAATCGCACGCGCGCGTGATGTCGGTCTGCGGATCGAGCCGGCTGGGACCCGTCGAGCGCCACAGGACAAAGACGCACCACGCGAGCGCCGCCGCGAGCAACACATACACGATCCATCCCGGGAATCGGCCCACGTCCGGGAGGGGCGCCTGCTTCATGAAGATCGTCGTGAGCCAGGCGAAACCCAGAATCGGAATGATCAGCGGGTTGAGGATGAGGTGCAGGGCCTTCTTCGCCACCGACGGGCGCCGGACCGTGGCCTCATGCGTGGCGCGGCAATTCCCGCAGAAGGGAATGGACGCCGATCCGATGCGATACGCGCGCAGCCCTCCGGACGATCCATGTCTGCGCGGGAGCGGCCGAAACACTTTTTTCACGACGATGCGCTGCGTTGAGGGGTTGCCGCAGTGTGCGCAGATCTCCGGCCATGCAAGATGGGCGGGCGACCCGCGGAGTTCGAGGCGGTATGGGTGCGGCGCCAGGGCGCCCTCCGCCCACGTCTGCGCACGGCTTCGGCTGGGCGTCTCGTTCGTGTTTGCCGGTGCCTGATTCGCCATACTGGATATTCGCATTGTAACGCTGCGGCTTTGATCTAATGTGGGGGCATGCTGATGATTCGCCTTGCGGTCGTCGTGAGCATCCTCGCCGCGTGTGGGTGTCAGGAAGCGGCCAAACCAGATCCGCTGACGAGCGGCACGTCGGATCGATCTGAGCTACGGGTACTCCATCGACACGATCTACTGGCCGACCGCCAAGCCCTTCGACCTCGTTGTCGAATCGGCTCAACGTACGCCGGCCGGCTACTACTACGCCGCCAACAGTTTTACGACGTCAGAGCACGGTGGAACGCACCTCGACGCGCCGGTGCACTTCGCCGAGGGCAAATGGACAACCGAAGCGATTCCCCTGGAACGTCTCACCGGATCCGCCCTCGTCATCGACGTCAGCGAGCAATGCACCGAGAACACCGACTATCAGATCCCCGTCGACGTGATGGAGGCGTGGGAGCGCGCCCACGGCAGGATTCCGGCGGGATCGATTGTCCTTTTCAGAACCGGCTGGGGCAAACGGTGGCCCGATCGCGAGCGGTATCTGGGCACCACGAAAATCGGAACGGAAGGGGCCGCAGACCTGCATTTCCCCGGCATTCATCCCGACGCGGCCCGATGGCTGGTCTCGCACGGCGGCATCGACGCCGTCGGCATCGACACGGCCAGCATCGACCACGGACCGTCGAAGACGTTCGACACCCATCAGGTGCTGATGGCCGCGAACATCCCTGCGTTTGAGAACGTCGCGCAACTCGACAAGCTGCCGCTTACCGGCAGCTTCGTCGTGGCGTTGCCGATGAAGATTCGTGGAGGCAGCGGAGGACCGCTCAGGGTCGCGGCGATTGTGCCGAAATAGTCGCAAGGCGAAAGTCGAAAGTCGTAAGGCGCAAGTCGAGCGGATCAGATTTCCGAACAGACGCCCGTGCTGTCGCCGATCGATTCCATCGGAACCTTCGCGCGGGAGAGCATCGTCAGCAGGAGATTCGACAGCGGGGTGCGATCGGGATAGCGCACGTGGTGCCCCCCTCGCAGCCGGCCGCACCCGCCGCCGACGAGCGCCGCAGGCAACGGGAAGTGATCGTGCGCGTGGCTGTCGCTCATGTTGCTGCCGTAGAGGATGAGCGACCGATCCAAGAGCGATCCGTCGCCGTCGGGCAGGTCGGCCAGCTTCTGCACGAACGCCGCAAACACGCTCGTGTGATATCGCTGGATTCGAACGAGCTTCTCCATCTTTTCCGGATCGTACTGATGATGCGACAGGAGATGGAACGCCTCCGGCACGTCGACGTGCTCGTACGTCCTCTGACTGGTCTCGGCCGCCATCATGATGGACGCCACGCGCGTGATGTCGGCCTGAAACGCCAGCGCCATCATGTCGAACATCAGATGCAGGCGTTCGGGGAACGGCGTCGTGTCGCCGTTGTCTGCCCGGCGCTCGACGTCGCGAACCGCGTCGAGATAGTCGTGGAGTACAGCGCAGTCCGAAGGACCGAGCCGCGTCTGCAGCCTCGCGGTATCGGCCGCCACGAGATCGAGCACGCTGGTGGACGTTTTGGCAGGGCTGAAGCCCTGCGCCACCGCCTCGCTAATGGCGGGGATGAAGCCCTGCGCCACCGATCGGTTGCCCTGCACCACGGATCGGGTCGCATCGCGAGCGAAAAGCGTGTTGAAGACGTGGCGCGGATTGAACTCCATCGGGAGGGGTATCGACGAGCCGCGAAACGACGTCGTCGCGCCAAAGCTCTCGTGGTACTCACCTTCCCACGCACCCGAGGGAATCCTCGTGGGGGCTTCCGTGCCGAGCTCAATCGAGGGCAGCAGAGTGTCGCGGCCGATCGTGCCTGCTGCAATCTGATCTGCCGTGGCGAATGACCCGCCCGCGGTTCGAGGCGATGCTCCGGAGAGCCACGTGCCTGGCGTGATCGCGTGTACGGGTCCGTAGGCGTGACGGTTCTCGAGCCCACTGACGATCGTCAGCCGATCCTTGAACGCTGAAAGCGGCTCGAGGATGCGGCCAAGCTGGCCCAGCGGACCCGCAGACCCGGGCGTCCACTCGCGCATGATCGCGCCATGGGGAAAGTAGACGAACGCCAGGCGCGGCACCGGTCTGGCGGCGGTGGCGGCCAGCGCCGTGCGCGCGGGAATCATCGCGTCCAGGAGCGGCAGCGCGATGGTGGCGCCCATGCCGCGCAGAAAGGTCCGCCGATCGAGATGCACCTTCGAGATGAACATATGGCACTGAAAACTGAGAACTAAAAACTGAAAACTGTTCTAGTCACCGCCGGTTCCCGGACCGTCGGTCGGCAGCGCGCCGCCCGACGCGAAGCGCACGTCCTGCGTCGTGATGAATTCGAGCAGCACCGGCTTGCCCTCCTTCGTCGCCCGGATGCCGTTGACGATCGCGTGCACCACCTGCTCGGGCTCGGTCACGCGCTCGCCGTACCCGCCCAGGGCTTTCGCGAACTCGGCGTAGTTGCCCGAGATGTCGCAGGTGCGGTACTTCTGGTGCGACAGCTTCATGGCTGCGTATTCGCACTTCATCCCGAAGTTGTTCGACAGAATCGACATGATCGGAATCTGACAGCGGACGCACGTCTCGAAGTCCATGCCCGTCATGCCGAGCGCCGCCTCGCCCCAGTAGTTGATGCACAGCTTTTCGGGATGCGCCATCTTGGCGCCCATCGTCAGGCCGAGGCCGTAGCCGAGCTGTGTGGTCTTGCCCCAGCCGATGTAGCTGAGCGGCGTCACCGACTTCCAGAACGGGATCATCTCGTCGCGCGGGCTGCCGGCATCGTGCGTGACGATCGTGTTCGCCACATCCACCGTCTTCAGCAGATCGTAGACGACGCGGTACGGCGACAGCGGCTTCGCGTTGCTCGTCAGGTACGGCGTCCATGCTTTCAGCCAGGGCTCGTTCTGCGTCTGGATGCGCGCGGCCACCGCGCGCGTGAGACCGCGAGGCTTGCCCTTCAGCCGCTCGCTCAGCGCCTGGTGCATCATGGCGAGCGTCAGCCTGGCATCACCGAGAATCGGGTACGCGGCAGGAATGATCTTGTTGAGATCGCGCTCGTCCACCGTGTTGTGGATGAAGCGTTTGTTTTCGGTCGGCCATCTGATCGCGAAGCCGGGGCTGTAGCTGACGCCGACGCCGAACACCACGTCCGATTCGCGGACGTGCGTGGCCAGCGCGCTCGACATGGTGGGACCACCAGCGCCGAGCGCCAGCGGGTGCGTTTCGGGAAACGCGCTCTTGCCCTCCATGCTCGTTCCGACGGCGGCTTCGACGAGCTCGACAACCTGACGCAGCTCGTTCCACGCTTTCGCGTAATGCACGCCCTGGCCGACGTAGATCATCGGCATCTTCGCGTTCAGCAGCGCCTCGGCCGCCGCGTCGACCGCCTTCGGATCGGGCGCGATCAGCGTGCGCTTCGTGGGCTCGTAGTCGAGGGCCGCCGCGTTCGGGATGGATGGAATCTCGGCATTGAAGACATCAGATACTTCCACGAGGCATGGGCCCGGCCGTCCGTTTCGCGCGAGCGTAAACGCGCGGCGCATGGCCGGCACGATCATCTCGGGTGTGGTGACCGTCTCTGCGCTCTTCGTGACGTGCTGGAAATTGAGCGTGGCGTTGAAGCTCGGTGGCACGTTCGCGAGCGCGCGCGATGGTCCCGGCACGATGACCACGAGCGGCACTCCTTCGGAGTAGGCCTGGGCGACGGCCCCGAACGAGTTCTCGATGCCAGGGCCTCCCTGACAGCCGAACACGGCGACATCGTCGCTGGAGCTCAGACGGCCCATCGCATCGGCCATCGCGCAGCCCACCCGCTCTTGACGGACGACAATGGGGCGAATGTCGGCGGCGGCGGCGAACTCGGTGAGCGGCGTCAGCGGGTAGACGAAGAGAAACTTCACCCGCTCGCGCTTCATGATCTCCGCGATGACGTCTCCAACCCTCATGGCCATGGCGGCTCCTTTTTGATGGAACGCAGCCATTTTGCCTTTTTTTCCGGATTTGTCCATCAATCCGTAGGATAGAGAGGGATGGTTGTGACGCGACGTGAATACAACCGGCTGCTCTGGAGGCAGGCCGCAGCCGGCATGGGCCTGTGGGCCCACCTCGGCTTCGTGGCCGTCGCGCTTGGGGTGGCCGCGGTTCTGTACCTCCGCGCCCCGTCGGCGTTTCAGACAGACCTCGTGAGGAACATAGGCATTCCTCTCGGGGCCGCGCTCGTGCTGGAAGTGGTGTGGCTGTTTTTCAGGCGGTTTCTGTTTGCGCCATACGAGCTCTACACGAAGCAACAGGCCGGCGGCGGCACGCGAGACTCCGAGATCGAGGCGCTGAAGCAGCAGGTGAACAAGCTGCCCAGACCTCGACTGTTGCTGACCTACACCGTCGAATCACTGAAAGGTCTGGAGGACGAAGTGTCGAATCCTCCGATCCTGCTCCACAACGATGGCGACGCGGCTGCCGTGGAAGCGTCGATCGATCCAGTGCAACTGACGCCGCTCATCAAGGTCACCTTCGCCTCCGTCCAGCACCTCGCCGGTCAGGATACGGCGGTCGTGGCACCGAGAGTGGAAATCAGGACGGAATCGGGCGGGTGGGAGCTGGAACACAACGAGAAACACTTCGGGCTGGCGATTCAGCGCGCCCACGCCGAGCTGGTGCACCGCAACGTCAAGACGCAGCACGGATCGCGGCACTGGACGATGACCGTTCGATACTACGACTCGGGCGGCGCGACCTACACGCAGGACTACGAGCTGATGCTGCACGTCCCGACGATGAAGGCCTGGACGGTATTCGTTCCGGTCAGTGTCCGGGAATCATGATGTGCGCGGTTGAGGTGCCGGCATTCATGATCCAGGCGCCACCCATCTTGTTGTTATCGGGCAGGCCCATCGATTGCGCCGTGGCGCCCGGTACCGCGACGGTTGTGTGCGCGCGGGTGTGCTCGCGGTCGGCGCCGCCGAGGTTATAGAAGACCGACCCGAACTCGGGCTTCACGCGGGTGCCGTCTTTTTCGGCCGCGTCGAGCATCGCCTGTTTCTTGTCGCCCATCGCCTCGAACTTCATGTTCTGCGCCACCCGCTCGAGGTTGCCGAGGCTGGTGCACTCGAGCGAGAAGGGCTGTTGCCCCGGCTGGCCCGATCGGTCGTAGCACACCAGGCGATTGGTGCCCTTCTTCAACGTGTCGTACGTGAAGTCGGGCTTCCACTTGACGACGGTCGCCCCCTCGCGCTGGTTGGCCGGCGCGGCGAGGAGCGGCGTGTCGACGTCGGGTGTCTGCGCAAACAGATTCGTGGAAAGCGCCAGGAGACCGATTACGATCGGAACGCAACGTGACATGGACATCCTCCGTCGGAATACGTCAATGGGTCATCGCGTACAGCACGATATCGATGCCCACCGCGTACGAATCCGGTGAGAAGCGATAGAAATACTCGGGATCTTCGCCTTCCCGCTCCCAACCGTCGGGAATATCCGTATTGTGCATCATCACCACCATCAGGCGGCCGCGGCTGTCGGCAATCCCGCGAGCCGACGGCGGATCGTACACGCCACGGTCGGTGTTGCCGCCGGTGCGGCGCCAGGATTGGATCGACGGCATCTGCGGAATCGTTTTCAGTTCGAACAGCGTGTGCCAGATCGGATGGGTCAGCGGAAGATCCACGATAGGAAACTGGCCTGGCGGCAGCGCCAGCCCGATTTGCTCGTCGAACTGTTCTCTCGCCCGCACGCCCCAGTAGTCGGAGACGAACGCAAATCCACCCTTCAGCAGGTACTCGCGCAGGCGCATCGCGTCTTGCGGGCTGAAATCGGCGGTGCCTGCGTCCTGCATCAGGATGAACGGGCACTTGAAGAGCGCATCGTCGGTCAGGCGGACGACGACGGCGTCGGGCTGGTCGCCCTCCTCCGCGTCCGCGTACATGGTAACCGGCGCTTTGGTCAGCTCCTGCAGCCGCGTGCTGAAATTCAGATCCGCGCCGGGATAGTCGGTGCTCCAGCCACGCTTCTCGCGCCGATTGCTTTCGAACATCGCGCGGCAGAAATTGAAGCTCCCCTGGAAGCTGTGTTTGGTGGGGAATCGCGGCGGCGTGTAGCCGTACCCGCCATACCAGATGCGCTGGGCAAAACCGGTGGCCGCGGCGAGCGCGAGAATGGCGGCAGTCGCAGCCAGGGTCGCAAACCGCCGGCGGCACACGGTCATACCTCTATCCTAGCACCGCGGATTATGATGATCGCGCCATGAGATCGATTCCTGCCGGTATCGTCGCAGCGTTCGTTTGTGCCGCGCTGACGTACGCCCAGGGCGGCGCGGAGCGTATCCAGTCGTCCGACCTCCTCGCCGGGCTCGGCAGCGCCGGGCGCTGGACGACCTTTTCCGGGGACTACACGGGCCAGCGCCATAGCCCGCTGTCGCAGATTACGCCGGCCAACGTCGGAGATCTGAAAGAGCAGTGGGTGTTCGACTCCACGTTGCCGGTTGCCGGCCGCGGAACCGAGGCGACGCCGCTGTTTTTCGGCGGCCGGCTGTACCTGACCGGCCAGGCCGGACACGCGTGGGCGATCGATGCACGAACCGGCAAGCCCGAGTGGACCTACCGGCGCGAATACCCCTCGGGGATGGTGAATTGCTGCGGCGCGATCAACCGCGGGTTCGGCGTACTCGGCGACACGCTCTACATGGGCACGATCGACGCCAGACTCGTGGCGCTGAATGTCGATGACGGCACCGTGCGCTGGGAATCGCCCGTCGCGGACGGCTCGAAGGGATATTCCATCACGATGGCGCCGCTGGTCGTGAAAGACAAAGTCATCGTCGGCGTCAGCGGCTCTGAATATCCGACACGGGGATTCATCGATGCGTACAACGCGCGCACAGGCAATCGCGAGTGGCGTTTCTACACCGTGCCGGCAGCAGGCGAACCCGGGAGTGAAACCTGGCCGTCGGCGGCAGCGATGGCGATAGGCGGCGGCGGAGTGTGGGTGGCGGGCAGCTACGACCCGGAGCTCAATCTCGTGTTCTACGGTACGGGCAATCCGAATCCCGCGTACTACGGTCAGGATCGCAAAGGCGACAACCTGTACACGAGCTCGCTCGTCGCGCTCGACGTCGATACGGGCAGGCTGCGCTGGCACTATCAATTCACGCCGCACGATCTGCACGATTGGGATGCGGCGCAGGTGCCGGTGCTCGCGACCTTGCCGCTGAAGCAGGGGCCGGCCCAGGTCGTCATGGCCGCCAATCGCAACGGCTTGTTCTACGTGCTCGATCGCGCCACGGGCAAAGTCCTGCTTGCGCGGCCGTTCGTGCAGACCGCGTGGGCGAAAGAGGTCGATGCCAACGGGCGGCTGATCATCCTGAACGATCTCGGAGCGTCCGACGCGTGCATCCCGGATCACCGGGGCGCGACGAACTTCCCTCCGCCTTCATACGATCCTGTCCGGCATCTTTTCTTCGTGACCGCGCGCGAGACCTGCGCGGTGTATACGCCAGGCCCGCCAAAGGAACCGCCGCCGGATCGCGTGGCGATGACGATGGGGCGCGGGCCGCTGCGCGTGGATGGCGTCGACAGCTACATGGTGCTGCGTGCGCTGGATGCGTCCACCGGCGAGAAGAAGTGGGACGTGAAGTACACGCCGCTGCCATCGACGCGCATGATGGCGTTTGGTGGGGGAGTGCTGTCGACCGCCGCTGGTCTCGTGTTCGCGTCCGATGATGAAGGAAATTTCCGCGCGGTGAATTCGGCGGACGGCCGGGTGTTGTGGCAGGCACAGCTCGGCGCATCTCCCGCGGGCGCCGCGCCGATAACCTATATGCTCGAAGGGCGTCAGTGGGTTGTGACGGCGGTCGGGTCCACGCTCAGGGCCTTTGCACTCCCGTAGCTCGCTTGCGTTCGTTGATGATCCTCCAGGGATCGTCGGGTTTCTGCCGCCAGTCTACATATCGGGCAAGGTCTCGCACGGCGATGGCTTTGAAGCCCTCGTAGTGGAGGTACTTCATGTACTCCTCGAATCGCTCCGGCGGTGTGTGAACCCACGGGTGCTCCACGTCGGGGGCGCCGTGAAACTGCAGAATCGCGATTCGGCCATTCGCCGCCTGCGCGATCGCGCGCTTGACGTTCTCCAGCGTCCAGGCCGGACGAGCGTCGCCTGCCGAGGGCAGCAGAAGCGGATGGTCGAGGCCGGGCTCGTATGCGAAGCCATTGCCTTCGTCGTACGGATATTCGGGAGCGCCTCCGCGACGGGCGAACCGTATGCCGAGACTCTTCCAGAGTACGGGAAACGCACCAGGCTCGATGGCATTCCCCGGATAGGCGAAGGACACTGGTTTGGGAATCCGTACGAGGCGCATTGCGTGTTGATCGCCTCGATCTGTTCCCGAAGTCCCCCGAGGCTTTCTTTTGAGACCCCTTTGTGGTCGCGCGTGTGGTTGCCGATCTCGAACCCATCGCGATGGAGCTCGTGAATCTGCTGCCAGGTCAGGTAGTCGTCTTTGTTCGTGCGGAACGAGAAGCCTTCGCTGATGAAAAACGTCGCGCCGAATCCGTACTTCTTCAGGAGCGGCCGTACGACCGTGTAGTGGCTGGCCTTTGAATCGTCGAAGGTCAGGTACCACTAGCTTGTCGGGAATTGCCTCGAGCTTCGGTGTGGCCGGCCGGTTCTGCGCGGCGTACGCCACAGCAATCGCGCCCGCCACGACGGCCACCACGCACGCCTGCACGCGCACGGCTATGTTTTTCTTCATCGCCTAACCCCGCGCGAACAACTCGCGAATCGGTTGTCCCTTACCGTCATTTGTGACATACACCGGCCGCTTCTCGGCGATGTACAGACGTGGTCGGGGCGATGCCGAGCGCGTGGTAGATCGTTGCGTGGAGATCCTCCACGGGCACCGGGTTCTCGATGGTCGTACATGGCCGTTCGTCGGCTGTCCTCCCGTAGAGCGTGCCCTTCTTGATTCCTCCGCCGAACAGCACGACGGATCTGGCGGCTGTGAAGTGGCGGTGCATGCCGTAGTGCTCAGGAGCGCTCATCACTTCGGGCGTGTTTGCCTGGTCGCGTGACCTCTTTGCCGACCTTGCCTTCGGTGATGGCGTCGCGGCCGAACTCGCTCGCGAGCACCACGAGGGTGCGATCGAGGAGCCCGCGCGCTTCGAGATCGATGACCAGCTGTGCGAGCGGTGCATCGATCTCTTCCTTCATACAGCTTCGCGCGCTCGTGGCCGCGCTCGTGCGTGTCCCAGTAGCGGAACGGGATGTATTCGGTGGTGACTCCACGAATAGGGCGCCGGCTTCAACGAGACGCCGGGCCAGCAGGCAACCCTGCCCGAATCGTCCGGTGTTGTAGGTATCGTAGGTAGCCCTGGGCTCGAGCGAAAGGTCGAACGCCTTTGCCGATGGTGAGAGAGCAGGCGATCGGCAGATTCGAGCAAACGAACGAGCGATTCCCGCTGGAAGTCGCCCGCGTACTGGTAGACCGGCTCGCGCGCGAGCAGTTCTCGTAGAGTTGACGCCGGCTCAGGAAGCGCTTTTCTCCGAGATCCGGCGGGAGGCCGGACCGCGGCGGCGGCATCCTGCGGGTTCGTGATCAGGAACGGTCCATGTTCCGACCCGAGGAACCCGGCGGTGTGGAAGGCCTTGACCGATGCGCTCTCGCCACCGATTTCCAGATTCTGCCCGATGGAGATGAACGCGGGCACGTGGGGATTCTTCGGCCCGAGCGTTCTCGAGATGACAGCGCCGATATGTGGCATCGCGACGGTCTGCGGCGGAACGTAGCCGGTATGCCAGTGATATTGATGACGCGAGTGCAGGATGTAGCCGAGGTCAGGAGCCCGGAACGTTCTGATGATCGCTCCGCGATCCATCACGCGCGCGACGCGTTCGAGCCCCTGGGAAATCTTGATGTGGTCCACAGCAGTGTCGATGGCGGGGAACGTGCTAAATACTGCGCTCGGTTGGACACCCGGTTCGAACGGCGTGTACCGCTACGGATCCCAGGTCTCCGTCTGCGCATTCCACCGGCCATCCACAACACGATGACCGCATCAGCGGTCGCATCGGAACGTGTCGCCTGGGCATGCACCAGGCGCGGCTCGCGCCCGGCGAGCGCGGCGAGCGTGGCGCCTGCAGTCGCGCCCATGAACGCGCGCCGTCCGATGAGCCTCGAGAGAATGGTCTGTTCGTCGCTGGTCATGTCGGTGGTCTTTAATAAATAGAGTTGAAACTCGGGTTTCATCAGCACGGCCCACAGCAAATAGGCGAGCCCTTCGGCAGAGACACGGCCTGGGCGGGCCGGATCTGTCAACGCGTCGATGGCGATCGCACGTTCTTCGGCAGACGGCGCCCGCCCGAGCGCGTACCAGTAAATCCGATCGACAATTTGCGAGGCTCCGGTCAGTCGTGGACCGGGCGGCAAGGGAGTCTCGGGCGAGGGTGGCACCAGTCGATCGATGTCAGGCTCTGTTCCAAAGATCAGGAACCGCCCCAGAATCGATTCACCTTGCGCGAGCGCCAACACATTTTCCAGGCCGGCGACGCCGCGAAGCCGGGTGAAGCCGCGTCCGGCGATATCGAAGACGAGCCGCGAGGGCGTCTTCACACGTACGCCCGACGGGAACGTCGCATCATCGAACACGAAGGGGCCCGATCCCAGGCGAAGCGCGGATTCGTCGAGTGGCGTCAGAGCCCACCATCGGCGTGGTTTCGCCGTTCCTGCCGACGAACTCCGCACGCGCCCATGCGGCTTCCGCTTTGTAGACCGCTGTCGAATTCGCGTTCTGCACGATCAGCCAGACGCGCGATGCCCTGGAAACGTCGACATCGAACGGTGAGGGCGCGGTCCGCGACTGCGGCGGCGTGGCTGCTCGCGCGCCGCGCGAGGTGATGGGCGTGACGAAGAGCGCGGTGGCTGGTGGAGGAAGCTCGCCGAGCATATTACGCGCGCCGTGAAGCAGCCAGTTCGCCAGCCGCTCTCCGTTCACCAGCTCCAGCGCCTGAAGCATCGTCGCCGTTGTGCTGCGTGTCGAGAACACCTGATCGCGAATCGGCCGTCCCAGCGCGCGGGCGAGCGAGCTGGCCGGCGTCTGCCATTCACGCGTGTAACGCCCGGGAGGTGGTCCCGCCGGAAGAGGTCGCCGCGCCGCGAGCCGGCTGCCGGCGGCTGATACACGCTCCATTCGCCGGTGATGGACGCCGATGGCATCGGCGAACTGCTCGGCGGTGAGCCGACGGATCTCGGGTCCGCGAAAGACGTAGTATGCGCTCGGCTGGCGGCGCCGAAACGCGGCGAGCGACGCGCATCTGATACGCGTGCGACGAGAGAATCGTCGCGAGCAGCCGCTTGATATCGTAGCCGCTGATCGACGAAATCGCTCGCGATCCAATCGAGCAATTGCGGGACTCCACGGCTCGCCATCCATTTCATCGGGGTTTCCAACGATGCCGCGTCCGAACAACCGCTGCCAGATGCGATTCACCAGCGTGCGCGGCATCCGGCCGTTGCGCGGATCGGTGAAGATCGCCGCGGCGGCAGCGTCGACGGTCCGCAAGCGAGTTCGACGCGGGAACACGATTCAGTTCCGGAAACATGAAGGCCGGCTTCGGCGAACTGGTCACCTGCGCCACATCGCAGCGATACATCTGCAGCTTCGGCGTTCATCGGAGAAGAAACCGGCGAGCGAGTAAGCGTCTTTCAGCTTCCACTTGCTGATGAAGCTGTCGTGGCACGAGTTGCACTTGAAGTTGATGCCGAAAAAGATCTGCGCGGTGTTTTGCGAAGCCTGCATGGCAGGCGTCTGGCTGGCGCTGATTTCACCGCGCCAGTTGACGCCGATAAGGAAGCCAGCGGGGTCTCCGGGCGATGTCGGGATTGAGCAGCTGCGCGACAAACTGATCGTACGGCAGGTTGGACTTGAGGGCGTCGAGCGAGCCAGGTGCGTGATGCTCTGCCGCGACGCCTGTCATCGGAATAGTAGTTGACCCCTTCTTCATTACGCAGCAGGTCGTTCCAGAATGAGATCCAATGCTGCGGCGTATTTGTCGCTCGTCGGCCAGCAGTTGCTGCAACGAGCGCGGTCCGCTTGGACGGATTCCGGTCGGCGAGAAATGCCTGAAGCTCATCGGGCGGGGGGAGCAGGCCCTGGATGTCGAGATAGGCGCGCCTGGCGAACGTCGCGTCGCTCACGAGCTCGGCGGCAAAGTGCCTTGCCCGGCCAGATATGCCGCAACGAATCGATCCACGGGGGTCGACCAGTCGCGCCAGACGTCGGCGGGAACTGCGAGGTCGCTCGAGCGCCAGCGGGGCCTCCCATTTCGGCGCCGCCGCGGCAGACGCCAGAGTATCGCGTGCACCTTCGTCAATCCACGCGCGGATGGTGGCGATTTCCCCCGCGGAGAGCGCCGGAGTGTTCAGCGGCATCGCCGGTGCCATTTCTCCCGTGATCCGCTGCATCAGAAGGCTGCCGGCCGAGTTGCCCGGCCTGATGGCCGCACCGCTGCGGCCTCCGTCGAGTCGCGTCTGCGTACGCCGCGAGCGAGAGCCCGCCCGAGCGGCGCTCGGCGCTGTGGCAGCTCAGGCACTTCGCCGCAAGAATCGTGTGGACCTGGCGTTGATAGTCGATGGTTGGCGGTACACTTACTCGGCAGGCCGCCGGGCACGCTTTGAGGCCGTGCAGAGATCACGACCAACAACGAAGCCACCCATATGCAGGTCGATGCGAGGAGCGCTCGTGTTGCGAATGACAACGGCAACGTCATCATACGCGCATCCCATTCAGGACGCGCATTTCGCGCCATCGCATACTTCCTGAATTGATGATGCCTGCATCTTTTGCCGCCGAAATTCTGAAGGTGCGCTCGATGACGGAACCAGGGTCCTCGTCTCGTTGGTGGTGACGTGTTCGCTTACTGCTATCTGACGGCGTCGCCTGTGTCGGCCAATGCGGCGCAGAACTCCGCCGCCTCAGTCAGCGCCGCCGACGCCCGCGCATACCGGATGGGAGACGCTGGTCAAGGACACTGCCCACGATTTCGTGGCGTTTCCGAAGAGGAAATCGACCTGGGCGATCCTGAGCATCGGCGCCGCCGCGGCGTTGGCCGTCCATCCCGCTGACGACTATGTCGAGGAACACATCGTCGGAAACAGCGGCGCTGAGGACTTCTTCGCGCTCGGCAAGTGGATTGGGAGCTCGCAGGTACAGGTTGGGAGCGCCGTGGGACTCTGGGTCGTCGGCAGATACATGATGCCGCCTGCGGCCGACGGGTCGCGCACCAACAAAGTGTCGCACCTGGGGTTCGATTTGCTTCGCGCCCACATGGTGTCTCGGGCCGTGGTGCCGGATTGAAGCAGTCTGTTCGCCGCGCGCGGCCTACCGGTAGAATGTTGTGCGTTCCCCTCGGGCCATGCCGCGGCCGCATTCGCGGCGGCATCGGTGCTCGAACGGCATTTCGGCTATCGCGGATCGTGGCCGATGCTTATCGGTGCGACTTACGTCGCCACCTCGCGCCTTGTCGACAACCGTCACTTCCTGAGCGACGTCGTGTTTGGCGCGGCCGTTGGCCAGGCCGCCGGGTGGACGGTCGTGGGCCGTCACGGCCGCGATCAGTACGCGCTGATGCCTATGCCCGTTCGCGGCGGGATGATGATCTCGGTGACGCGCGTCGGCAACTAAATCGCCGAGATAGATCGGCCAGGCGATCAATAATCCGACCCACATTGCCAATTCGTGGTCCCGGGCGCGTTGTCATCGCCGGCATCCTCGGTTTTGCTGCCCTTAGTGCCGGTTGCAACAATCCGAACCGTGCGTCTCCGCTGGCGTCGCGCCCCAGGCCGGCAAACTCAGATCCTCCCGTAGCCTCAGGCCCGGCTCCGCCTGCCGAACCTCTACGCGTGATTGGTATTGCACCGACAGCCGGTTTTTCAGCCGAGAATTTGCGGATCGACGGTAGTGGTTTCTACTGGGCCACCACTGTGTCGGTGGGTGGCGTCCAGGCGGAGATCATCCAGCTCACGGCCACGATCATCACTGTCAAAGCCCCTTTGCACGCGGTTGGAGTCGCGGATGTCGTCGTCACCAATCCTGATGGCCAGAGCGTCACACTGCCCGCGGGCTACACGTTTGAGCTCCTCACGCTCGTTGCCAGTCCAACCCGTGTCAGGCCCGGGGACCAGTTGACGGTCAGTTGGATCGCTCCCGGCCGGCGATCGCGCTTCGACTGGATTGCCCTCTACAAAGCAGGGGAGCTGAACGTCAACTACGATGACGCCCTCTGGAAGTACACCGCGGGGGTCGGTTCCGGCCAGTTCACGTTTACCGCTCCGGCGCCACCCGGCGAATACGAGTTTCGATACCTGCTCGATGATGACTACGTCGATGTCGGACAAAGCCCTCGGATTACCGTGCAGTAGACAGGCTCGCGCGTTCCAAACCCCTTGACCATCGTCGCAGGTCCCGCTAGTGTGGACCCTCTCAGCGTCGTCGTGGCCTTCACTCACCCAGGAGGACCCATGCGCCGACACCTCAGGCCTGTCTTGCTCCTCACCCTTCTTCTGGTTGCGACGATACCCGTCGCTGCCGACTCTGTCCTGCAGGGGGATATCGAAGGGCTCGAGCTCTGCCCGCAGTCGTTCTGCGGGCTCGCCGTCTTTTTGGGCGGGTTCGACGGAACCGTCAATGGGCTTCCGCGGCATGGCGTATTCCTGGCAGGCATCAATCACGACCCTGAGCTTCCGGACGAGGATGGTGAATTTGTGGCCATCACCGGCGGAGTGTGGACCGTCCGCGTTCCGTTCCGCGCCATTCGAGGCGCTGTTCTCGGCGGGGTTCTGACGAGCAACGGCGACAACACATTCGACGTCGAGATGGGTTTGCTGATCGCAACCCCCGATGGGGGAGTGGGAGCGACGTTCGTGGGTACGCTGCGTCACGACGTCTTTCCGCCGACGATCGAAGGGACGATCGAGTAGTGGATGTGGAACGATCGTCGATCGGCCACGTCGATCGGCGATCGAGACGGTTACTGAGGGCCGCCGCGTCCCAGACGATACTCCGCGATGATTTTCCGGGTACTCCTCGTCCGTCGTGCCGTCGGCGCTCAGCGCCGAGAGCACGCGCCGGGCCATCTGACGCTCGGTCGAGTCCACGTCGCTGGTGGCCTGTGCGGATAGCTCCGCCCACTTCTGGCGAAGCTGGCCGAGGGTCGTGCGCCTGGCCGGCGACCGGAGGCGGGCGGCCAGAGCGTTCACCTCACTCAGCATCGCTTCCTCCTTGCCATCTTCGTCACGCTCGGCGTCGAGGGCTGCGCGAACGCCCTTGTCGCGGCCGAGCTCCGCGGCTCGCTTCGCGTGCGCGGACACGTCTCGCAGACCCTGAAAGTCGTCGGCAATCGCCTGCAGTGCACGGAACGTGTCTTTGTCGGCGCCCGTTCCGAGCGCGGCGACGCGCGCGGCCAGCAGCCGATCGATCTCGGCGTCGTCTTTGGGTGTGAGGCCGCCCTTCATCGCGACGAGCTCCATCCACTCGATCGCCTGCATCGCGAGCTCGCTCGACAGCCAGACGTGCCCGCCGTTGAAGATCGACGAGACGATGAGGCGACGTGAGGGCGCGATCGAGCTTGCGCATCTCGAGGTGATTGAAATCGTCGGTGCCGGCGGTGGCGAAGAGGGGAAACGAAAGCGTCTTTCTGACGTTGGTGTCAGGATATCCGGCGCTCGACGCGATGACGCCGGCGATCGCTTTCGACGCCAGCGCGACACCAAGCGCGGTGCGTGCGCCGCCTGACATGCCGGCCAGATACACGCGCTTCGGGTCTACGGCCAGGCGCGACGCGACGTCGTTGGTCAGCGCCGCCAGGACTTTCGGGAATTCCGTCCCGCCATTGCGAGAGTTGTTCGATCCGGCGACGATGTAACCGTAGCGCTCGGCGGCGGCTTGATAGCGCTCCACGGGGACGCGTCCGCGCGCGCCGGGGTCGAAGGCGAAGATCACCGGCCAGGGTCGAGAAGGCGTGTACTGCCTGGGAACGTAGAGCGCGTAGCTCTGCGATGGGTCGGCGGCGCAGACGACGCGATCGATGATCTCGCCGGCGACCAGAGCCTGTGCTGACGCTGATGAGGCAGGCAGCCATGCGACCAGCACGAACGCGACGAAGAATCTATGCAGCGACACAGAAACTGCGCGGAATTATACGACGCGAACGGGCAGGGCTAAAGCCCTGCGCCACCGAAACAAGGGCTGAAGCCCTGCGCCACCGGAACCGGTGTCACGGAATTGCGCATCTCGTCGTAGCGGTACATTCACTGCATGCCTGGCATTGAAGAAGCGCGCGCGTCGTGCCGATGAAAGTGGGTACTTAACATGTCGCGCCGAGACGCAGCGACGGCCGAAACGCCCGCGCCCATTCTGCGGTCCTACCGCCGCTTTACGTCCAACGAGCTCGCCGGACTGCGGACCGCGCGCGTGAAGTGGGGCGCCGAGATCTCCGTCGTCGATCTTTCGGTAGGCGGCGTGCGATTCGAAATCCCCGGCGAGCTGGCGCCGAACTCGACCGTCGTCCTGGAATTTTTGAGCCGCAACAAAACCGTGCTGCGCACCGCGCGGATTCTGCGGTGCCAGAGCGTTCAGGCGATGGAAAGCCCGGGGCGGTCGGTGGCAGCCTGCGCGTTCAGGCGCCCGTTCCCCGTGTCATCCTTCGCGAGCGATGCGCTGCCGGCGGCGCGCCCGGCGCCCGTCGCGCCCGACGACCGTCGCACGTGGCGGCAGGTGGTGGGGAAGTATCGCGATGGACGGCTGATTCGAGGTTACACGCCCGACTTCAGCCCGATGAATCCGTACCTGCATATCTCGCCGGCGCCGTACGCCGAAGGTGCGGAGTTCGTCTCGATGATCCAGCTCGACGCCCTGTTCTTCGGGCGCGACGCAAAACCCATCGACACCGACCTGGCCGAGCCGTCCGGTCCGGATGTGGTGCCAGCCCAGGGACGAAAGGTGGCGGTGCCGCTGCCAAACGGCACCGAGATGATCGGCGCGGCGCGCAGCTACTCGCGCAACAGCGCAGGTTTCTTCGTCGAGTCGCTCGACGAGGACTCTGGTACGCTGCGCATCTTCGTCACGGCCAGCGGCGTGCGCAGCGTCCGGTTCGTGTGATCCAAAAAAAGAAAACAAGAGATTAGGAGACTAGGAGATCGGGAAGGATCTTCCTGAAAAAGGATTCCTCCTAATCTCCTAGTCTCCTGTTTCTAATTGTATTTCTATCGTTGCACGAGCTCGATCCGTACACCCTCGGGACCTTCGATGAACGCCAGCCGCATCGTTACGCCGCTCGCGAGCTTCAGCGGCCGCGGCTCGGTCGTCACCTTGACGTTCTTCGCCTTCAGCGCCGCCACCGCGGCATCCACGTTCACCGGGCGGAATCCCAGATGGTCGATGGCGTGCCCGGCGGTCGGCTCCGTTTCGCCTTTCTGCGCCAGCACCCAGATGCCGCCGTAGCTGATGCCGTCGATGCGATCCTTGAGCTTGCCGATCGTTCCGCCGAACGCATCGGCGTACCACTTCAGGACCACGCCCGGGTCTGGCGCGCGCAGATGGATGTGGTGGATGCCGAGCTTCGCCGCGTCCTGCACGACCTCGATGCGAACGCCCCACGGATCCTCCACGAACGCCAGCTTGAACAGTCCGGGGACATCGCGCGCGGGGGCCGAGATCTTCGCGCCGTCCGCTTCGAGCCCCTTCATCGTGGCATCCAGGTCGGGCACCGAGAAGCCGATGTGATCGACCGCGCTGCCCATGCTGGGCTTGGCGGTCGCATTGCGCTGAAAGATGATGCGCGTGTCCCCGAACATCAACCGCTCGGGTCCTTCAGACGTTTTCTGTCCGCCGAAATGCTTCGCGTACCAATCCACGGCCGCGGCCTGATCGGGAGCGGCCAGGTGGATGTGATCGATCATGTTCGTGAACTCGGCCTGTGCGAACGCGGACGAAGCCGCGGCCACGAGCACGATCGCACACGCGAGCGCACGATGCAGGGCTCGCGTCGCCGCGCTCATTTCGCGGAGCCGCGGGTTGCGGTCCGGGTTTGGTTCCGGTGATATTGATCTCGACGTAGATCAGGTCTTCCGGTCCGACGTTTTCGTTGGCGTGGCTCGCGCCTTCGGCGACGGTGATGACGTCGCCGGCCTTGTACACCTTCACGACGTCGCCGCGCCGCTCGGTGAGCTCCCCTTTGACGATCGTGATGATCGAGGTGCGTCCGATGTGCTGGTGGGGCGCCATCGACAACCCGGGCTTGTAGAGAAAGCGCGACGCCGATGCGGCGCCGGCCGGCAACCCGACCTCACCGAGACTCACCTTGGCCACCGTTTCCGATGTCGGCCGTGGCCCGGCAGGCTGCTGCGCGCGCAGATGGTAGGTCCCCAGAATCGCGGCGATGCCCACACAAACGAAAAGCGCACCCAAAACTCGTCGAGCATTCATAAGACTGCCTCCGTTGAGGGCAGATGGTACCCCAGCCATCTGCCCCCGGTCGACAGAGTTTTCCCGAGACGGTGTGCCCGGAACCTAGTGTCCGTGCATCATCCCCGGCGCGGTCGGCGCCATGATGTGCGCGTACGGCGTGCCCTTGAACATCACGTACGGACCGCCGTTGGCTGGGTCGGTGGAAATCCCCTCGAGCGATTTGAGATCCGGAACAACGATCATCATGTGCGGCGGGTGGTGCGCCCAGTGGTTGTCCGATGTCGCCTTCATGGCATAGGGATCGCTGTTGCTGGCCTTGGCGCCGCCCGGCGCAATCATGTAGCCGATGCCGACGCTCCCGACCATTGGCGCGGTCTTGCTCATGATAGGCCTCGACCCATTTCATCCACGGACCGTCGAGGCACATGGGATCGTTGCCCTCGGTGTCGGGCATGTCGGCCAGACAGCTCCAGCCGTTGGTACCTTTGCGAAGCACGGGCGGTGCGTCGCCTTCCTTGGCGGGCCAGTCGAGGATGGTTGCGTTCGCGGAAACCGGCGCGGGCGCCGCGCTCATCGCGTTCGCGATCTTCTGCTCGCGCGTCATCTTCGACGCCCCCATCGTCGTGCCGCGGGCGGGCATCGGCATCGTGTGCGGGTCTGCCGGCTTGGCGGGTGTCTGGCCTCCCGCCATGAGCGAGACGGACACCAGTCCTGCCAGAGTGAGACCGGCGACGGCGGGGAATGCGTTACGTGACAATGTGCATCGTGTTCTCTCCTTTCAGCCGGGCATTACGAAGCCGCGTGGACGGTTGGTTACATGCGTGAGAGATGTAACCGGCCGTTGCTTCGCTTCGTAGGTACGTCCAAGGCCCGGTCTACACCGGTGACCCGCGACGAAGAGGCGCGGGCCTCGGGCCTCATGCGGCTCGCACAGTCGGGCGATCAGCCCGCCTATGCATCACTGCTCGTGCTGCTGACGGGAGTGACGCGGAAATTCGCCCGCGCGCGGGTGGGCAGCGCGTCGTGGGTCGACGATGTCGTGCAGGAAACGCTGCTGGCCGTCCATGGCGCGCGACAGACGTACGATGCGGCGCGTCCCGTTCGCGCCGTGGTTCTACGCCATCGCGTCGAGCCGGCTCATCGACGTGCTTCGGCGGGAAAAGCGCGTCGCGACGCGCGAAGTGCAGAGCGACGCGCTGCCGGAGATCGCAGCCGCAACGGAGCCGAGCGACGGTACCATCGATATAGAAGCGATCCACGCCGCTGTGCCGGTCGCTGCCGGCCCGGCAGCGCGACGTGATTGAAGGGCTGAAATTCAAGGACCAGAGCGTCCGCGACGTCGCCGGACGGCTGAAGATGTCGGAATCGGCGGTCAAGGTGACCGCGCATCGGGGCTACAAAATGCTCCGACGATTGCTGGAAGGACCCGCGCGTGAAGACTGACGAGCTCATCGTCGAGCTGACGCCGATCGCTCGAGCCCGTCGAGCGGCTGCGAGCGCCCGCGGCCCGCCTGGCTCGCTGGATGATGTTGTCCTTGTCGGTGGCCGCGCTCGGTGTGCTGGCGATCGGACCGCGGGCCGATATCTCCACAGCGATTCGTCAACCGTCGTTTGCCGCGCTCGCTTTGATGGCGCTGGCCACCAGCATTGCCGCGGCGGCGAGCGCGCTGGTGTTGAGCATTCCGGGCGAGGAGCGGACGCCGGCGCAGCGTGGCGTTGCTCTGCTGGTCGGCACGGTGTGGGTGCTCACGCTCGTCGCGATGCTCAACGCGGGCGGCGCGGCGTGGACACGGCTTCTTGCGCTTCCCGTGCACGCCGCGTGTCTCGTCGAGATTGCGGGATTTGCCGTCGTACCGGCGTGGGGACTCTTCGCGATGATCCGGCATGCGGCGCCGTTGTCGCTCACCTGGACTGCCGTGCTTGCCGCGCTGGCCGCAACTTCGATCGGTGTGGCCGCCACGCAGATCGTCTGGCCCGTGGACGACTCGGCGCACCACCTGGTCGGTCACCTTGCGCCCATGGCCCTGCTCACCTTAGGTATTGCTGCCGCCCGGCGCCGTTCGCTTTCGTGGTCGAATCACGCCTAGCTGTTAGAATGAACGTCGTTCCGACTCAGCATGATCTTCACGATTCCCGAACACCGTACGCCCAATCAGGTTCTGGTCGTCGTCTCCGGCGACGCATCAGTCCGGGAGATGCTCGATTTTATTGTTGAGAGCCGAGGTGGGGGCTTGCGCCGCTGTGCGTTTCTGTTCGATGTCTCGGCGGTCACCATCAGCGCGTCAGGGGACGAAGTGAGGCAGCTCGCCATGTATGCCGCGCGTCAGGCGCGTCAGGAGCCCATGGGGCCCGTCGCCTTCATCTCCACCGATCCTGCGACGTTCGGGATGGGCCGGATGTACCAGGCGTACTCGGTCGCTGAAGGTCGCAGAAATGTCGGGGTCTTTCGTTCGATGTCCGAGGCCCAGACCTGGCTGGCCGCGCTGCCGGCCTGAGGTGGTCGTAGAAAGTAAAAAGTAAAAAGTGAAAAGTAAAAGTTAAAAGTGAAAAGGAAGTAGGAAAGTCATTCTTCACTTACCTTTTCACTTTCTACTTTTCACTTTCTACTTTCTATTGCAAACTACCTTCCGCCTCCGGTTGTCGTCGGAGGGGCGGTCAGCCACTGCGGCTGCGTGAAGGCACCGTTGCCCGCCACGTCCCACATCGAGAAGCGCACCCACTTCTTGCCGGTCGCATCGAACGGAATGGAGAGCTTCCGCGTGCCGAACGCCAGCATGTCGGTCGCCGGGATCCGCTGCTTGCTGACCGTCTTTCCGTCACCGGTGACGATTTCCATGAACGCCATCGGGTAGGTCCATTCGGCATCGGCGGTAATCGTGCGCTGGTTGCTGCTTCCGCTGACCACGTAGTTCTTGATCAGGATCTCGCCGGTCGTGACGAAGAAATTGCCGTCACGCATGGCCTTGAGTACCGGGCTCCAGTCGTCGTCGGGTCCCGGCGTGGTGTCCAGCTTCAGGTAGTTGACGGGGAAGTTGGCGTACGTGTCGTCCTCGGGGCTTTTCCGGTAGGTGTCGATGTCGGCGATGATCAACTTCGGAGCGATGCCCGTGCCCGCGTTCAGGTTGTTCATCGTGTCGACCGCGTCGAAGCAGCGCCATTCGCACATCGTCGCCTCGGAGTTGTCCTGGCCCATGCCAGGCTTGAACGCCACGCCGAGGTACCGATCGCTCTTCAGATACTTCGTGTCCCAGGTCGCGTCCGGGAAACCGGCCGTGGACTTGGTGCGCGGGTGCGCGTGATACCAGTACCCGCCTTCGGCGTCGAGCAGGCGCTGCATGTTCTCGGCATTGCCCGTGTGATACGCCTTGCCGTAGGTCGCATCATTCTCCACAAACGGCAGCATCTTCGGCTCGCCCTGCGGCCGCTGTTGATTCTGTTCGGCTTTGACCAGAAGACGTTCTTCGGGAACATGATGTTGTAGTGGCCACCGAACGCCACGCTCGGTTCCTCCCACGGCACAACCAGAAAGTCCTTGTCCGAGAGCCGCCGTGACGCTTCGGCGTAATCTTTCTGATCTTTGAAGCGCGCCGGACCGTAGTCGTTGGCTGCCAGGCTGTCGGCATGAAAATCGCTCAAGCCGATGACGTTGAGGCCGATCGCTTTCATCGCCATCAGGTCCTGAAGCGGCGTGTCGAACCCGCCCACGCGCATCCGGTCGACGACGCGCAGATGGAAGTGGTTGACGAAGGTCTTGTAGCCCGGCACCGCCTTGAAGACGTCGCCGCGCGTCAACGTCAGCGCCGCCTGCCGTGTCGATTCGCCCGTTTCAGGACTCGCGTAGAAGAACATCGACATCTTCTGCCACGTCCCCGGGGGCGCGTTGTACAGCGCGTAGTTCTGCTCGTACTGCGGAAACGTGTCGGATTCGGCCTCGGGCATCGTGACGCCGATGCTGTAGGTACCGCCACCGTCATTGCGGTAGAACACATAGCCGAGGTTCACGTCCACTTCGCGGGTGAAGAAGAATGTGTGCGGCGGCGGAAATGTGGCGACCGAGCCGCGCGGGCCTTCGGCCACGAGCACGCGCTTGGCCGCGCGAATGGCCGACAGGTTCATCGCTTTGGGCCCGCCGAACTGGTGCTGCTGTGGATTTCCTCCGGTGTCGCGCCAGACAACTCTGGGCATCGTCGCCGTCGAGAACCCCTTCAGCCCCGCGTCGTATTTGTAGGCCACCCACGGCTCGTTCGTGCGCGCGATGGCATCCATCTGGATGAGGTTGGTGCCGCGATATACGGTGAAGCGGATGTTGCCGTCGAAGATGCCGAGCTTCAACCCTGGGAAGGTCACCGCCAGGCTGCCGCCGTCGCTCTTGACCTCGCACGACGACGCGGAGAAGGCCGACACGCCGCGGCGGATTTCTTCGGGCTTTCTCGGAATGCCGAGACCGCGCCCTCCGGTGGCGCCGGGTGGGTTCGGGTTGGGGTTGTAGCCCGGCCTGCCGCGCGAGCCCGACTGAAGCGCCGCCACCTGTTCGGCCATGGTGCCGCCCTGCCCGAGGGTCGGAGTGGCCGGCGGCGCTGGCGGCGCGGCTGGTAGCGCTTCAGCGCCCCTGCCGCCTCTGCCCGCGGCCGGCATGTTGTAGCCGGGGATGCTGAGCGGCGCGTCCCAGAACGCATACCAGCGGTTCTTGTCGATCACTTCCTGCGTCACGTCGATGCCCAGACTGGAGAACGCATTCGCCTGATCGTTCGACATGCGTCGCACGCCTGTCGTCACCTGATATTCAGGCGTCAGGTTCTGTCCGAGCGTCGCCCATTCGCCACTGCCGCGTCGCACCGACAGATCGCGAATCGTCGGCGTGCCGCCATTGATCCCAAATCGTGCACGCAATTGAGACGTCGCCTGTCCGTTCCACGACACGTTCAGCACGTCGTTCTCGATCGCGGCCGTCAGGCCGGCGCCGGCCTTGTACTGCGTCAGGTTGCAGTTGAGCGGGGCCGCAGACTGTCTTGCGGCGATCAATTCTGAAGAGGGCGACAGAGGAATGACGAGCGCGGTCACCACGGCGACCAGAGCACCCGCCGACAACACAAGTTTCGTGCCTCTCATTGATGAGCCTCCTGGGTGCAGGCATCTTACAACCAGCCGCTGCTGCACTTCTGTTAAATTGAGCAAAAGATGTGGTCTAAGTATTGGCTGATCGTTGGATTTCTGGGGCTGCTGATTTGTCGCGGTGTGTCGCAGGATTTGAAGCCCACAGCCGACACGCGCACGGTGCTCGCGCCGACCGGCACGCTGCGAGTCGGCCTGTACGTGGGCAATCCCGGCTCTCTGGTGAAGGAACCACCAACCGACCAGGCCAGGGGCGTCGGGTTCGAGCTCGGCCGCGAATTCGCCCGATGGCTTGGCGTCCCATTCGAGCCGGTCGTCTACCCGAACAACGGCGCCATGCTCGAGGGGATACGGTCTGGCCGTCTCGATGTGCTGTTTACGAACGCGACGCCCGCGCGCGCGAAGGAAATCGATTTCACGCAACCCTATATCGAAGTCGAGGCCGGCTTCCTCGTCCCGAAGGGCTCGCGCATCGCGAAGTTCGAGGATGTCGATGCATCCGGCGTCCGCGTGGGCGTGATGGACGGCAGGCACGTCGGCGGTCGCGCTGCCGGCGCTGCTGAAGCATGCGTCGGTCGTACGCGTGCCGACGATCGACGGCGTGCGCGAGGGACTGTCGGCGGGCACGCTCGACGCGTTCGCGACCAACAAGTCCATCCTGTTCGAGGTCTCAGACTCGCTGCCCGGCGCGACGGTTCTCGCCGGCCGGTATGGTGTCGAGCAGCTGGCGCTGGGCATTCCCAAGGGCCGGGATGCGGGGCTGCCGTACGCGCGCGGCTTCGTGGCCGAGGCCGTCAACGGCGGCCTTGTGAAAGCCGCGATGGAGCGCGCTGGATTGCGTGGAGGAACCGTCAAGCGATGAAGATCATCGACGTTCGCGCCACCACCGTATCCGTTCCGCTCGAAGCGCCGCTTCGGCACGCCAACGGCTGTCACTGGGGCCGCTTCGTGCGGACGATCGTGGAAGTGGAAACCGACAACGGGCTGGTCGGTCTCGGCGAAATGGGTGGCGGCGGCGAATCGGCAGCCGCCGGCATTCGCGCGATGAAAACGTATCTCGTCGGACGCGATCCGGCTCGCCTCGAGGAGATGCGCTTTCTCCTTTCGAATCCCACCGCGTCGCTCTACAACAACCGCTCGCAGATGGCGGCGGCGCTCGAGTTCGCGTGCCTCGATCTCGTCGGGCAGGCGTGGGGCGTGCCCGTCAGCGAGATTCTCGGCGGCCGCGTCCGCGACCGCGTGACGTTTGCGTCATATCTGTTCTTCAGATACGCGGCCAGAACGGCACCGGGACGATCCGGACGATCGATCAGGTGCTGGCGTACGCGCGGGCGCTCAAGTCAGCCCACGGGTTTACCTCGCACAAGATGAAGGGCGGTGTGTTTCCCCCGGACTACGAGCTCGAGTGCTACCGTGCGCTGGCTGCCGAGTTTCCCGGCGATCGATGCCGGTTCGATCCGAACGCGGTGTGGTCGACAGACCAGGCGGTTCGATTCGGGCGTGCCATCGAGCACCTGAACAACGACTACCTCGAAGATCCCGTTTTCGGGCTCGACGGCATGCGCTCGGTGCGCGAAAAGGTGTCGATGCCGCTGGCTACCAACACGGTCGTCGTGAACTTCGAGCAGCTCGCTACCAACGTACTGCGCCGGTCGGTGGACGTGATCCTGCTCGACACCACGTTCTGGGGCGGCATCCGCCCCTGCGTCAAAGCCGCCGGCGTGTGCGAGACATTCCAGCTTGGCGTGGCGGTGCACTCATCTGGCGAGCTCGGCATCCAGCTCGCGACGATGCTGCATCTGGGAGCGGTGGTGCCGAACCTGTCGTTTGCCGCCGACGCGCACTATCACCACCTCGAAGACGACGTCATCGAAGGGGGCAAGTTGACATACGAGAACGGCGCGATTCGTGTGCCCGATGCCCCCGGACTCGGCGTGCGGCTGGACCGCGACAAGCTCGCGAAGTACGAGGATCTCTATCGCCAGCTTGGGATCCTATCCCTACGATCAGGACCCTGGCAGGCCGGGCTGGACACCGCTCGTCCCGAACGATCGGTGGGCCGACCCGCGCGGCCACTCGAGAGCCGTTCGTCGAATCCCATTGAACGCTGTCCACGCGCACATGCGCTGACATCGTCTTGAGAGTACTGGCGTACCTGTTGCAGATTATCCTGGCTATGGGTTTCCCTTTGCACGGAACCGGTTGCCTCAAATGCGGTGAACGCGACCTTGGGGCTCATGCCGTATGAGGTTGAAATGAGCGCGGGCGGGCAGGCGAGCGTCGTGAAATTCGACACAGAGTCCGCGTGCGAAAGACGGCGACACGCTGCACCTGACGCTCGAAGACGGACGCATGCTCGACTGCCAGGTGCTCGACGCGTCGCCGTACTGCGCGGTGGTCGGAGACGGTCCCTATTTCGACAGGCGCGCCGCCCCCCGCTAATCTATGGGCGCATGAACCCGCGCCTGAACCAGCAGATAGCGTTTCTCGTCGAAGCGGACAAGCTCAAGTCCGTCGTCCGGCGTACCCCGCTCGTGGACGACTCACGCCTCGAAAACTCGGCCGAGCATTCCTGGCATCTCGTGCTGCTCCTGATGGTGCTGCGCGAATACGGACCTGCGGGCATCGACTGGATGCGCGTGATGGAGATGGTCGCCGTCCACGATCTGGTCGAGATTGACGCGGGAGATGTCTTCGCGTACGACGTGAAGGGGCTCGAACGAAGCTGCAGCGCGAGCAGGCGGCGGCGGATCGCGTCTTCGGGCTCCTGCCCGGCGATCAGCGCGAACGATTCCGGGCGTTGTGGGACGAGTTCGAAGCGCAGCGAGACGCCGGAGGCGCGTTTTGCGAACGCGGTCGATCGCCTGCAGCCGCTCCTGCAGAACGAGCACTGCGGCGGCGGCAGTTGGTGCGGACAGACGCTCGCCGACACACAGATCCTGCGCCGCATGGCGCCGATTCAGTCGGCCATGCCGGACGTGTGGCCGCACGTCCTCGAGGTCATCGAGTCGTTCTGCCGCGCCGGTGTCATCCAGCGAACGCGTGGGTAATTGCGATTATTTAAGGCGCGAGTCGGTGCGGGGAGAAGGCTCGCCAATATCGGTCGAGCGCGCGGCGAGCATGGCAAAGACGAAAATCACGAGGAAAGCGACGACAACACCGAGACCGATGTACATCCACCACATAGGGGTTCACCTCGAGTGGGCTGGTCCGCCTTCGCGCTTCGAACTGTTGGCGCGATGAAATCCGCATCCTACACCATAAATCGGCCGGTGATGATAGAGACCTATTCGCCCGCTGAAGAAAGCTTCAACCGGCATCGTCAAACGTTCGGCCTCGTCGCCGCGCCACTTGCCGCGATTGCGATTCTGTTGATGCCGACGGCGTTGGCCCCGCCGGCTCAACGCGTCGCTGCGGTTCTCGCGCTGATGATCATGCTGTGGATGACCGAGGCGCTGCCGCTCGCGGTGACGGCGCTTGCTCGGACCAACGCTCTGCATCATCCTCGGAGTCGGCCACCGCGCAGGTGGCGTTCGCACCATTTGCCGACCCGTGATCTTTCTCTTCATCGGAAGCTTCATTCTCGCCGAAGGCATGGTCGTGCATCGCCTCGACCGGCGCATGGCTTTTACGGCGCTTGCATCGACATGGGTAGGTTCGAGCGGTCTACGCCTTGTCGTGGCCTATGCCGGCGTCACCTGCGTTCTCTCGATGTGGATGAGCAACACCGCGACGACGGCGATGATGTTTCCGCTCGGCCTCGCGGTGTTGGCCGAGCTCGGGCGCGAACGAAAAGGGCGATCGCGAGTTTCAGACACTACGCGATGGCGATGATGCTCGTCACATCGTTTGCCGCCACGATCGGCGGTATGGGAACGCCAGTCGGGACGCCGCCGAACCTGATTGGCATGGGTCTCCTTCGCACGACCGCAGACATCAACGTGAGCTTCACGGGATGGATGATCGTCGGAGTGCCCATCATGGCGGTGACGATGCTGTCGCTGGTGCTGTGGTTTCTCGTTCCGCGCGCGCGCAACATTCAACTCGGCGCCGAGGCCGTGCGCACCGTCGCCGAGGAACTGCGCAAGCTGGGCACGATGTCGCGCGGCGAGCGGAACGTCGTCATCGCGTTTTCCGTGACGATTGTGCTGTGGGTACTGCCGGGCGTGTTGAGCCTCGTATTCGGAGAGACACACGCGGTGACCAGACGATACGCGACGCTGGTTCCCGAATCGGTGGCGGCGATTGTCGGCGCGCATCCTGCTGCTCGTCATTCCGATCAGCTGGCGCGAGCGGCGATTCACACTCTCATGGGAGGAAGCCTCGCGCATCGACTGGGGCATCGTGCTGCTCTTCGGCGGCGGGCTCGCGATGGGACGGCTGTCGGAATCGACCGGCCTCTCAGCGGCGCTCGGTCACGGCATCGCGGCACAGTTTCCGGGCGCGAGCGTCGTCGGGCCTCACGATGGTGTTCACCGCCGATTGCCGTGGTCATGTCGGAGACCGCATCGAACACAGCCGCCGCCAATATCATCGTGCCAACCGCGATTGCCGTTTCGAAGGCGGCCGGCGTGTCGCCGCTCGAACCGGCGCTGGGCGCGACGCTCGGCGCAAGCTTCGGCTTCATGATGCCAATCTCCACGCCGCCCAACGCGATCGTCTACAGCAGCGGCTACATTCCACTCGGTGCAATGGTGCGCAACGGCTTCGTTCTCGACGTCGTCGGCTATTTCATTGTCGTTGCGGGCGTGCTCCTGCTGGGAAAGTTTGTATAAAAAGGTTGAAAGCGGTTGCGTATCGATCGATGTGACCAGAGTTAAGACATCCACCGTACAAAACAAAAAAAATATTTTTTGGCGCGATTCCTGTCTGGCAGTTTGGGCTGCCTCTGAGTAACATCATTCGGCCAGGAAATTCCCCCTGAGGCGGGATGCCCGAGCCCGTCCCAACCAGGCATAGTACACGGACACATTTCGCGGAGTTGTGTATGTGGATTACTGGTCAGATTGTCGATGACCGCGGTCGGGCGCTGCCCGGTGTCACCATCGAGGCTCTCGGTCTGGGAACGATCGGCAAGCGTGCTGCCGTCAGCAACGCGCGGGGGCTGTACGTCATGCAGGATCTGCCTCCCGGCAAATACACCATCACGTTCACGCGCTCGGGCTTCGGCACGCTTCAGCGGCAGCTCGATCGGCTTTCCACCTACGTTGCGACGATCAACGCGTGTCTTCAGACCGGAGTCGCTGCCCGTTCGTCTGAGTGATCGTCTGTCGAGCTTGCCCGCGCCGACTACACATAACAGCTGACAGGCGGTATGACGAAATACGGCCAGCCGGTGATTTCGCGAGAGACGCGTCTGCTCCTGATCACGATCGTGATCTCGGTGGGCGCGCTGTGGCTGCTCGCGCGCCTGCGCTTCCAGGATCGCCCGGTCACGGTGGCGCCGGTCGTGCCGGTGCTCGCGCAGTTGCGCGCGCAATCGAACTACGACGATCTGGCGCGATCGATGTCCGACCTCCGTCCCGGCGTCTTCGCCACCGTCGCGGCGACCAATCGAGGCGTGGCGGCACTTCGCATCGCCGAAGAGGTCGGCGTTGGTCTCGTCGCCTCGCACCTCGAGCTCCTGCCATTGCCCGAGGCCGACGTCGCCGTCTCTGGCCACGTGGACGCCGCGGATCTTTGATTACCCGCGCTATCTGGTTGCGGTCGAGATCGTCGAAGGGAGTCTCTCGCTGCGTCCTGTCTTCGTCGGCTCGCTCGTCCCGGTGGAGAGCCGGGACTGGAATGGTTCGATCTGGAGGCTTCCGCCAGGCGTCGGCCTTTCCCCGGGCACGTTCCTCTTCAGCATCGAAGGACTGCTCGCGGGCGTGGCGGTGGAGCAGGCGGGTGCCTGTCGCTGGTGCCCGCGCCGCTCGTGCTCGAGAGCGCGAAGAAGCTCTCGCAGAACACGCCGCACGCACCCGGCGTGCTCGGGATGACCGTGCAGCCGACGACGGTCGGATTGGCAGTGACGTGGGTTGATCCCGCCGGGCCCGCCTACAACGAGCTGATGCCCACCGACATCGTCGAATCGGTCAACGGCCGGGCGGTGGCGAATGCCGACGACTGGCGCGCGCACACACGGAATATCGCCAACGGCGAGGAGGTGAAGCTTCGCGTGCGGAGCGACGGTGAGACCCGCGACGTCGCCATCAAGGCCGCGGCCGTGGTCGAGCCGCCCGAGGATTCGTCGTTGGGGCTCCGTGTGCGCACCGTGCCGCGCGTGGGCGTGGAAGTGCTGGCCGTCGAGCCGCAATCGCGGGCCGACAGGGCGGGCATTCGCGCGGGCGATCTCATCACGGTGTTCGGCGGCCAGAAAGCCCCGGCGGCCGCGCAGATCGTGCGGATCTTCGACGGCGCCGCGCGCCAGACCAGACTGCTCGTCGCCCTCAGTCGTGGCGGCGAGCACCATGTCGTCGTGCTCGAGAAGATCGCCACCACACCATGATGCGAATCTGGTCGCTTCCCGCGCTGCTGATGATGGGCATTGCGCTCGGGCCGCACGGTCTCAAAATCCTGACGCCGTCCGTTGTGCTGCTGCTGGACCCCATCGTGGCCATGGCGCTCGCCATGATCGGCGTGTTCGTCGGACTCAACGTCGATCTGCACCGTCCCCGCGTCGACGCGTCCATCGCCATCGCCGCGCTCGGCGGCGCGGCCATCATCTTTTCGCGCGACGTCTCGCCCATCGCGATGTTCCTCATCACGCTCGCGGTGGCCGGCATCGCGATCATCGTGGCGTTTGCCAGCTGGCTGCTGGTCGGGCAGACCGACGCCGAGCGCGAGCCGCAGGTCTTTGTGGTGGGCGCGTTGCTGCTCGTCGGCGGCGCCGCGGCGTACCTCTCGCTGTCGGCGCTCTTCGCCGGCCTGTTCGCCGGCATGTTGTGGAACGCCGCGGGCGATCTGGCCCGCGCGCGCATTGCCAAAGAGCTCGACTATTTCCAGCACCCGCTCGTCGTGCTGTTGCTGCTCGTGACCGGTGCGTCCATTTCGACCTATGTGGAAGCCGCGGTGCTCGGGCTCGTCGTGCTCGTCCTCCATCTTGCGGCGCGCGAAGCGACCACCCGCAGTCTGCCATTGCGGCGATGCCGGTGCCGCTCGTGGCCGTTGCCCTGGCGCTCGATTTGTTCAGGGGAGCGATTCGATGATTCGGGCCGCGGCCATCGTGCTCGTCGTCGCTGCGATGCTGCTCATCCGGCACATCGGGCCGGTGGGAACCGGCGATCCTCGCGGTGCGGCGCTCGCGCTTGGCTTCACGCTGACGCTCGCGCTGGTCGCCGGCGAATTTCTCCGCCGGTTCAGGATGCCGCGCCTGACGGGGTATCTGCTGTTCGGGCTCCTGGTCGGGCCGTATCTGGGCAACGTCATCACCGAAGTCGATGGCGCGTCAGCTCCAGACGGTCAACGGCATCGCGACGACGCTCATCGCGTTCATCGCGGGTCTCACACTGAATATCGAACGCCTCGAACGGCGTGTGGCCGGAGCGGGCCTGACGACCGTCGTCACGCTGGGAATCGCGATGGCGGGGCTCGGCCTCGTGGCGTGGATCCTCTGGCCGTGGCTGCCGATTGCGCCGCAGGCCGTCGGCACGGCCAGGCTCGCGATGATCGCGCTGATGGTCGTCATCGTCGTGAGCTTTTCGCCGACGATGAGCGCGGCCGTCATCACCGAGACCGGCTCGCGCGGCAAACTCAGCGACTTCGTGCTGGCGACCGTCGTCCTCGCCGACATCGTCGTGCTCGTCCTCTTTTCCGTGTTCATGCAGCTCGCGCGCGCCACATTCGGCGACAACGCGCCCGGCGATGTGAACATGCTGGTCCGGCTGTCGTGGGAAATCGGCGGCGCCGTCGCGTTCGGCTGTCTCGTCGGCGCGCTCTTCGCCCTGTATCTCAGATACGTCGGGCGCGAAGTGACGCTCGCATTGCTGGTCGTGTGCCTGGTGCTGAGCCAGGTCGGCATGAGCCAGCGCGTCGAGCCGCTCCTGGCCGCGATGGCCGCGGGCATCGTCATCGCGAACGTGGCGGTCGCGCAGGGCGAAACGCTGAAGGCCGCCATCCAGACGGGCGCGCTGCCATTGCTCGTCGTGTTCTTCGTCGCGATCGGGACGTCGCTGCGCCTCGATACGCTCGCGACCGCCGGGCTGGCGGCGGTGGGATTGGCCCTGGTCGCGCGTCGGGCTGATCTGGGTTGGCGTGCGGACCGGGCTGCACGTCTCGGGCGTCAAGGATTCGGCCGGCGAGTACGTCTGGATGGGCCTCATCTCGCAGGCCGGCATCACGCTCGGGCCTTGCGGCCGCGGTCGCGACGGAGTTTCCGACATGGGGCGCGCAGGTCCAGATGCTGCTCGTGGCGCTCATCGCCATCGACGAGCTGGTGGGACCCGCGCTCTTCCGGACCGGTCTCGTGCGGGCCGGAGAAATCGACGCGCACGCGCCGCGGCCGCTTGCTGGTCGTCTCGAACCGCGAGCCATATCTGCATAATCTGGACGAGGAGGGACGCATTACCTGCGCGACCGCGACCGGCGGCGTCGCCATCGCGCTCGATGCGCTGATGCGCGAGCGTGGAGGGACGTGGATTGCGCACGGCGCAGGGACCGCGGATCGCGAAACCGTGGACGACGCGCGACAAGATACAGGTGCCTCCCGGGAGCCCCGCCTACGACCTGCGCCGGCTCTGGATTCCGCAGGACGAGTTCGACGCTCTACTACGGCGGGTTCGCGAACGAAGGGTTGTGGCCCTTTGTCATCTCGTCGACGTCCGGCCGAAGTTCCGGCGGGAAGACTGGACCGCGTATAAGAAGGTGAACGCGCAGTTTGCCGCCGCGATCGATCGCGAAATGACGACGCCCGATACGCCGGTCTTCCTGCAGGACTACCACCTGGCGATGGCGGCGTTGTATCTGCGCCGGCGCCGGCCGCACGTGCGCACGGCGCTCTTCTGGCATATCCCGTGGCCCAATCCCGATCGGCTGCTGATGTGCCAGTGGCGTCGCGAGCTGCTGGCCGGGTCTGATGGCCAACGATCTGCTGGCGTTTCAGGTCGAGCGCGACCGGCGCAATTTTCTTCTGGCGGTGGAAGACGAGCTCGGCGCCGAGGTCGAGGCCGACGGTGCGAGCGTTCGATACAAGGGACGACGGCACCACCGTCGTGTCGGTGCCCATCGGCGTCGATTACGACCGGATTCAGGGGGTGGTCAGCGACGAATTCCTCGACGCGCAGAAGGCCGAGCTGCGTCAGCTGTTCGGTCTGGCCAGCCGACAACATCATCGGTGTCGGCGTCGATCGGCTCGACTACACCAAGGGCATTCCGGAGCGCCTCGAAGCGATCGATCGCGTGCTGACGCGGCGGCCCGATCTCCGCGGACGTTTCAGCTTCGTGCAGATCGGCGTGCCGTCGCGATCGCAGCTCGAGCGATACGGCGCGATCGAGTCGGAGATCGATCGCAAGGTCCGCGAGGTGAACGAGAAGCACTCCGTGCCGGGCGCCCCGCATCCCGTGTACTTCCACAAGAAGGCGCTCGGGCTGGCCGAGCTCGTGGCGCTGTACCGCATGGCGCACTTCTGTGTCGTCAGCTCGCTGGCCGACGGCATGAACCTGGTGGCGAAAGAGTTCGTGGCGTCGCGCGACGACGAAGACGGCGTGCTCGTCCTGAGCGCGCTCGCGGGTGCCGCTGAAGAGCTTCGCGAAGCGCTCATCATCAATCCCTACGATGTCGACGGGTTCGCGAATGCGCTGACCCGTGCGATCGACATGGATCCCGACGAGCGGCGTCTGCGCATGCGCGCCATGCGGCGCATTGTCGCCGGTCGCAACGTCTTCAGCTGGGCATCGGACATTCTCGAGGGCCTCGAGAGCCTGTGGACCAAACCGCTCCAATACGCCGCGCGCGCGCCCGACGGGGCGCCGGTTTAGATTGAGAGGTTCGTTAAGTTCGTTGGGTTCGTTGAGTTCGTTGCGGTTCGTGAGGTTCGTTGGGTTCGTGTGAGTTCGTGGGGTTCGTAAGGTTCGGTGAGTTCGCCGCTCCGAACCCACGAACCGCTCGAACCCACGAACCGTACGAACTGCACGAACCCGACGAACCCACGAACCTACGAACCTCCACTAACCCGCCCGTCCCCCCGTCCCGGCCTGAGAGTTGCAGTATCCCCCATGGCATGGCCCCTCAGCCGTCGTTTGTTAAGACACTTCAGCAGCTGAAGGCGTCCGCTTCAGACGCTGAAGACGTGGGCCATCCAGCATCAGCGCGCGGTTCTTGTGTCGGCCGCCGCTCTTCTTATTGCGTCGCGTCGTCGGCGTGTGGGCGTTCGTTCGCCAGCCTTCCGGGGCGCGACGAGCTCCGCACGCTCGGCGAAATGCCCCAGGCGACGACGCTGTACGATATCCACAATCGGCCGGTTTTCACGATTTTCCGGGAGTATCGCATCGAAATCCCGCTTGCGCAGGTGTCGCCGCACCTCCGCAAGGCGATTGTCGCGTTTGAAGACCAGCGCTTCGAAACCCACAAGGGTTTCGACCTCATCAGGATCCTCGGAGCCGCCTGGGCCGACGTCCGGGAAGGACGCGCGGCTCAGGGCGGCAGCACGCTTACCCAGCAGCTGGCCAGGCAAACTTTTCTCACCCGTGAAAAAAAGTTATGGCGGAAGGTGCAGGAGATTGCCCTGGCCATGCGCATCGAGGGGATGTACTCCAAGGAGGAAATCCTCGAGCTCTACCTGAACAGGATCTATTTCGGCGACGGTCTGTACGGCGCCGAGGCGGCGTCACGGGGTACTTCGGCAAGTCGGCCTCCGAGCTGGATTGTCCGGAGGCGGCGCTGCTGGCCGGGCCTCGTCAACGCCCCGTCGGTGAATGCACCGACGGTGAACCTCCCGCGAGCCGTCGCCCGCCGCGTCGGTCGTGCTCAGGGCGATGCACGACCAGGAGATCATCACCAAAGAGGCGTTCGAGCGGGCGTCGAAAGAGAAGGTGGCGCTGCGCGACGTCCTGCGCCGCGAAGAGCCGCACGGCCAGTATTTCAAGGAAGAAGTCCGTCAGCAGCTCGTGAAGCAGTTTGGCTGGGAGCGGCTGTCTGAAGGCGGGCTGAAGGTCTACACCACCATCGATCCCGACGATGCAGACGGCGGCCGAGTCGAACGTTGCCACATCGCTGGCAGCAGATCGAAGCACGCCGCGCCAAGCGCATGCAGAACCGCAAACCGGCGAAGGGGACCGCCACCGAGAGCGATCCGCTCGAAGCCGCGCTCGATTGCGCTTGGATCCGACGACCGGCGAAGTCCGGGCGATGGTCGGCGGCCGCGACTTCAAGGCGAGCCGCTTCAATCGTGCGACACAGGCGCTGCGACAGCCGGGGTCGGCCTTCAAGCCGTTCGTCTATGCTGCGGCGCTCGAAGCCGGCTATTCGCCGTCTTCGCTGGTGACCGGCCTCGACGAGCCGATCAAGACGCTGCAGGGCGCGTGGATGCCCGAGGACGAACATTCGACGGCATGCGGCGATGACGGTGCGAGCTGCGCTGCGCACGTCGAGCAATCGAGCGGCCGTGCGGATGCTCGAGGAGGTCGGCATCGCCAGGACGGTGGACCAGGCGCGCAGGATGGGCATGGGCAACGTGCCGAGCGTGCCGTCGCTCGCGCTCGGGTCGGGCGAAGTCACGTTGATGGCGATGGCGTCCGCCTATGCGACGTTTGCCGATGGCGGGCAATTGCGTCCGGCGATGTTCATTCGCCGGGTCGAAGATGCGCAGGGGAAGGTGCTGTTCGAGGCGAAGCCGTCGGCCGAGCAGGTCGTTGACGCCGCAGACCGCCTTCCTGATGACGAGCATGCTGTCCGATGTCGTGAACTACGGCACCGCGTACAAGGCGCGTCAGGAAGGCTTCACGCTGCCGGCGGCGGGCAAGACCGGCACGACCAACGACTACGTGGATGCGTGGTTCGTCGGATTCACGCCTCATCTGGTCACGGGCGTGTGGATTGGCTTCGACAAGCCGCGCACGATCATCGCGCAACGGATTCGCCGGCGAGATCGCCGTTCCGCTGTGGGCGCGCTTCATGAAGCAGGCCACGGCGAAGGACAAGCCCGATACGTTCAAGTCGCCGTCAGGGTTGATGGCGGCCAATGTCTGCCGCGAGTCGGGCAAGCTCCCGGGACCGTTCTGCACTCGCGTCGTGACCGAGTACTTCGCACGCGGCACGGCGCCCAACCGAAGTGTGTCAGGACCACAACTTCTATCTTGCGGCCCATCTGGCCACCACGCTTCCGGACGGTACCGTCCGCGCGACCGAAGCGTTCCCCACGGCGCCGCCAAGCCCGAACGCGCCGGTCTCAGCCGTTTCGTCAGCCCCGCGCGACAACGACGTCGTGATGGCGTCGAAGACCGAAGAAGAACCGAAAAAGAAACGCGGGTTCTGGTCGCGGGTGTTCGGACGCAGCAAGGATGATGACAAGAAAGAGAAGAAGGCCAACGACTAGGGGGATGCCCGTCAGGGCAAATGGCAAATGGCAAATGGCAGCTAGCCGTCGTATGCCATCTGCCATCCGCCATCTGCCATAACGGATTCTGTCGTACTATTCGGGCGTGTCCCCGTCCTCCTATCCTCGCGTTGCGTCACTCAAGACGGCGGCCGCATTTCGCGCGCATCTCGAACGCTCCAGCATCTCCCTTGAATTCGACGACATCGTGGACGCCTCCGGCGCGCTCGCGCAGCCGATCGAGGTGGATGGCATTCGCGTCGGCAATCGCTTTTGCGTGCTGCCGATGGAAGGGTGGGACGGGACCACGTCGGGAGAGCCGAGCGACCTGACGCGTCGCCGATGGCGGAATTTCGGGAAGAGCGGCGCGAAGCTGATGTGGGGCGGAGAAGCCGTGGCCGTGCGCCACGATGGCCGCGCCAATCCCAACCAGCTGATGCTGACGCCGGCGACCCAGAAATCGATGGGCTCGCTGCGCGACGAGCTCATCTCGGCGCACCGCGAGCACTTTGGATCGAACGCCGACGCCGATCTCTACCTCGGCCTGCAGATCACGCATTCGGGCCGGTTCGCGCGCCCCGACGTGTGGAACGTGCCGGCGCCGCTGGCGGCCTGCCCACATCCGATCCTCGACAAGCGGTTTCCGGGCGGCGTGCGCGTCTTCACCGATGACGAGCTCGACCGCCTCGTCGACGACTACATCAGCGCGGCGCGTCTGGCCTACGACTGCGGCTATCAGTTCGTCGACGCCAAGGCGTGTCACGGCTACCTCGGACACGAACTGCTCGGCGCTACCACGCGCCCGGGTAAGTACGGCGGCTCGATCGAAAACAGGATGCGATTCCTCACCGGGATCGTTCGCGGCATCCAGAGCGCCGTGCCTGGCCTCGGCCTCGTCGTCCGGGTGTCGATCTTCGACGTGCCCCCGCACAAGAAGGGCACCGGCGATGTGGGCGTACCGGAACAGACAACCGGTGAAGAGCCGGGATTCGGCGTGATGGCGGGCGAGAACATGGACGGCGCACTCGAAGACGGACGCCGGCTGTTGACGCATCTCCAGGCGCTGGGCATCCGGTGGATCTGTATTTCAGCGGGCAGCCCGTATTACAACCCCCACGTCACGCGCCCGGCGTTTTTTCCGCCTGTGGATGGGTACGAGCCGCCCGAAGATCCGCTCCGCGGCGTGGCCCGCCAGATCGACGCGACGGCGACGCTGAAATCGGAGTTTCCGAATCTCGTCTTCGTCGGCTCGGCCTACAGCTACCTGCAGGAATGGCTGCCGCATGTCGGCCAGTACAACGTCCGGAACGGGCTCACAGACTTCGTCGGGTTGGGGCGAATGGTCCTGACCTATCCCGATCTGCCTGCCGACGTGCTGCGCGGGCGCCCCCTTCGCCGCGGATCCATTTGCCGTACGTTCAGCGACTGCACGACGGGTCCGCGCATGGGCATGGTCTCTGGTTGCTTTCCACTCGACACGTTCTACGAATCGCGGCCCGAAGCCGAGCGCATCCGGACCGTGCGCGTCGGCGCCCGGACGCGCACCTAGAGAGTGTCCGGCTAAAGCCGGACACGACCTGCCGCAGGGTCGCCGCCTCCATCAAAAGTGTTGACACTTTGTACGCGATAGGCGTAGCTTAACCCCCAATCGACGACACCCTTAGCGAGATCGCCTGCGTGCGCGCAGGGACAGATTTCCGACCACTTCGACGCATGAGGTGCTCTATGAAAGTGCTCGTCCGGTCCGCCTTCTGCCTCCTGTTATGTGTGTCTGCTGCGTTCGCGCAGAGCGATCGCGGCACCATTTCGGGCACCGTCGTCGATCCCGACGGCGCGGTCGTGCCCGGCGCGAGCGTCGTTGCGGAGAATCCCGAAAACGGCGCGCGCTACGAGACCGTGACGACCCAGACCGGCAACTACACACTCGCCCAGCTCCCGGTCGGCAGCTACAACGTGAACGTCGAGCTGACCGGCTTCGGCCGTTTCCGGCAGGAGGGCATCCGCATCTTCGTCGGGCAGACCGCCCGCGTCGACGCGAAGCTGCAGGTCGGGAATCTGGCCGAGGAAGTCAACGTCGTCGCCGATGCCTCGATGCTCGATACGCAGAGCGCGGAGATCTCGTCGAGCGTGACCAGCGAGAACCTGAACTCCCTGCCGCTGAACTTCGGCGCGCGCGGAAACTTCTCGGCGGCCAGCATCCGCAACCCGTATTCGTTCGTGACGCTGGTGCCGGGCGGCAACATCTCGAATTACAGCTCGCTGAAGGTCGGCGGCGCGCCGTTGAACACCTTCCAGATTCGCGTCGAAGGCATGGAAGCGAACAACCACCGGCTGATGATCCGTGTCGATCAGGTCCAGCCGTCGGTCGAGTCGCTCGAAGAGATGACGGTGCACACCAGCAACTTCGCCCCTGAGTACGGACAGGTGGCGGGCGGCATCTTCAACCTGACTGCCAAGTCGGGCACGAACACCTACCGCGGGAGCGTCTTCGAGTACTACGTCAACGAAAAGCTCGGCGCCGGTATCCCGTTCACCAACGACGGTTCGGGCAACCTCGTGAAGCCGCCCAACCGGCGCAACAACTTTGGTGGCAGCCTCGGCGGCCCGGCGACCATCCCCGGCGTGTACGAAGGGCGCAACCGCACCTTCTTCTTCTACACCCTCGAGCAGTTCCGGCAGGTTGAAACGCGCGCAGGCCTCCTGCAGACGATGCCCACCGATCGGATGAGGAACGGCGACTTCGGCGAGGCGCTCACGGGCCGGCAGCTCGGCGTCGATCCGCTGGGCCGTCCGATCATGGAAAACTCGATCTACGACCCCAGGACGACCCGCGTCGTCAACAGCCAGGTCGTGCGCGATCCGTTCCCCGGCAACGTGATCCCGAGGGAACTGCTCGATCCGGTGGCGCTCAAGTGGCAGGAGAACATCCCGAGGGCGACACGGCCCGGGCTGATCAACAACTGGGATCAGGCGTTTCCCGCCGACACGATCAAATCGATCTCCACGTTGAAGGTCGACCACAACTTCAACGCCAGCGGGAAGCTTTCCGGGTATTACTCACGGTACTGGGGACCGCACTACAACGGATCGGATGGGCTGCCGATTCCCATTACCGCGGTGCGGCGCTTCGCCACGTCGACGCACACGATTCGCGTGACCTACGACTGGACACTGTCGCCGTCGACGCTGATGGATACCCGCGTCGGATACCTGCGTCACTGGAATCCCGACTTCGGACTGCCGGAGGTGCGGGAGTACGACCCGATCGCGGGCCTCGGACTGGTCGGCGCGGTGAACGGCATCGGGTTCCCCGTGACCAACACTCAGATGTTCACGCAAACCGGCGGCGGCATGTCGCTGGGAATGGCGGTCGCCGGCAGCCTGCCGGCTACGAAGAAGCCGCAGGCGCTCGTCACGCTCACACACACGCGCAACACGCACACGTACAAGACAGGGTTCGAGTGGCGCGACGACATCTTCAGCAATCCGGTGATCCACGGTTCGCACGGGCAGTACACGTTCAGCGCGCAGCAGACGACCCTGCCGTCAACGCAGGGCCAGAATCTCGGCGGTGGAGCGGTCGGATTGGCTTATGCCAGTTTCCTGATGGGGAGAGTGAACAGCGCGTTGGTGTCGAACCCCACCGATCCCAACTGGCACCGCCCGGCGATCTCGGCCTTCATGCAGGACACCTGGCGCATCAAGTCGAACCTGACACTCGACTACGGCCTGCGCTACGACAGGCAGGCGTACGGCTACGAACAAGACGATCGCCGCAGCATGTTTTCACCGGACACGCCGAATCCGGCGGCCGGAGGGCTGCTCGGCGCGACGATTTACGAAAGGCAAGCTGCAATTGCCAGTTCGTGGATACCAATTCCATGTCGTTCGGCCCGCGCGTGGGCGTCTCGTATCAGATGACGCCGAAGACCGTGCTGCGCGCCGGGTGGGGCATCACCTACGCGCAAACCGGCAACGGGCAATCCGACGGCGGTTCGACGCTGGGCGCCGGTGGGTGGAATACGTTCAACTTCGAATCGCCCGCCTTCGGCGAGCCGGGCGCGCAGTTGCGCACGGGGCTCGTGTACAACCGCGACGCGTTGTTCAGGGAGAACAACGATCCCGGCATCCGGCCTTCGCCGGGACAGGTGGATTCCCCGCCGCAGTGGATTCACCCCGATGCCGGCACGATGCCGAAGCTGAACCAGTGGAGCGTCTCGGTGCAGCGCGAGATCACGCGCGATCTCGTCGTGGACGTGGCCTACGTCGGCAATCGCGGCGACGGGTTTACGGCGAACAACATGGTGAACCTGAACGCCATCAGCACCGACCGGCTGAGGTCGTTCGGGCTCGACGTCAACAACGCCGCCGATCGCACGCTGCTGACCTCGCGCATCGATTCGGCGCTCGCGGCCCAGCGAGGGTTCAACAAGCTGCCGTATCCCAGCTACTCGGGCGCGAACACGGTGGCGCAGAGCCTGCGGCCGTACCCGCAGTTCGGCACCATCAATGCGCTCGGCGTGCCGCTCGGCGCGAGCAAGTACGACTCATTACAAGTGAAGGCGACCAAGCGCTACTCGAACGGCCTGAACATGGTGGGCGACCTTCACATGGCAGAACGAGCGGACCAATATGGTCCAGACCGCCACGACGGCGACGCCGAACAGCGCGGTTGCCAACAACGTCTTCGATCATCCCGAAGACGTGTTCTTCGTGTCTGAGCTGTCGGAGCCGCTGATTAGCGTCCTTGCCTTCAATTACGAGGTGCCCAGGTTCACGCAAAACCAGTTCGTCCGCGCGGTGCTGGGCGGCTGGACGGTTGGCGGCATTATTCGCTATGCGAGCGGAACGCCGATTCCGGTTCCGGCCTCACAGAATCAGCTCGCGGCCCTGCTCTTCCAGACCACCCGCATGAGCCGTGTCGACGGACAGCCCTTGTATCTGAAGGAGCTCGACGACACTGGTGCGTACGACCCGAACCGCGATTTCGTGCTGAATCCCGCCGCGTTTTCGAACCCCGCGGCCGGCCAGTTCGGCGCGTCTCTGCCGTACTATGATGACTTCCGCTATCAGCGGCGTCCGGACGAGCAGCTCAGCTTCGGCCGGAACTTCAGGCTGTACGGACGGACGCGGTTCGAGGTGCGCGCGGAATTTTTCAATGCGCTCAATCGCATTCAGTTGAATAATCCTGACGCCACCAACCCGCTGCAGACGCAGACGACCAACGCGCAGGGGGTGCCGACATCGGGATACGGGCGTATCAACACAGGAACAGTCTACGGACCGCCGCGCGGCGGGCAGATCGTGATGCGACTGAGTTGGTAAAACCTTTGCCGGGATTAGGGATTAGGGATTGGGGATTGGCAAGTTCCGTTTGATGCACTAAGTAGAACGTCGTTGCAAGTACCGTCGAGCGACCGAAAGGTCGCGAGATACAGGTCGTGGGGGTGGGGCCCACGACAAGTAAAAGAAGAGGTGGCAGGTCGTGGGGGTGGGGCCCCACGACGACTAAAGAAGAGAGGACATCAATGAAACGCAGAGAATTCCTTGGAACGACAGCACTCACCGCAGGTGCGACCTTGCTCTTTCCGCCCTCGAGGCAGACGCTGCTCGCGCAGGCGGCGACCAAAGGTATTGCCGGCGTACAGGGCGCAACGCCGCCAACGCCGAAGCTGACGTATCCGACGCGGATGGCGAAAGTCGAGATTCTCTTCAAGGCGCCCGGGCTGTCGGGCAACGGCATGCAGTGCACCGAAGAAGGCATCTGGACGATCGACATTGCCGGCAGCCGCACCGACACGCCGGGACGCTGCAAGGTGTACCTGTCGAGTTACGAAGGCAAATTGATTCGCGAGATCGCGCCCGAGGGCACTGGCCCCAGCGGCATCGGGCACGATGGCAAGAGCGTGTGGATTGCGTCAACCTACAGCCGCGAAGTGATTCAGGCCGACGCCAAGACCGGCGAGACGATTACCAAACATTTCACGCCGGGCGCGGGCGTGATCTACCGTCGGACGACCGACATTGCTGCGCGTCCCGATACCTACGGGCAGAAGGCTCGCGCGGAGGCTGCGGCGGCCCGTGGCGAAGCGCCACCGGCGCGGCGCGGAGGCGGTGCCGGCCGAGAGGGACGTGGTCAGGGCACGTCCGACGGCCTGGGCGTCGGACGCGGCGGAGCGGTCGCCGGCAACCCGGGACCGCCAGCACCGGGCACCGGCGCGCATGGCATCCAGGTGCAGGGCGGCAAGCTGTGGGTCGCGGTGCCTCCGGGCCGGATGATCTATCGCATCGACCCGACCACGTGGACGGTGGAACACATGTTCCCAACCACCGGCTTCCGGCCGCACGGCATCGGGATCGAGAACGAAAAGGCCACGCACCTGTGGGAGTCGGATACCAACATGGGTGCGTTCATGAAACGCGACATGACGACCGGTGAGATTGTCGAGGCGATCGTGTTGCCCGACGGCGCGCCGTTCCCGCACGGGGCGTCGGTCTACAACGGATATCTCTATTGGGTTGATGACATCGGCGGCGGCATTGCGCCGGTTTGCCGAGCGAAGATTTAACAATAGCCCGTAAGGTTCGTTGGTTCGTAAGAGTGCGTGGGTTCGTAAAGTTCGTGGGGTTCGGTGGGTTCCCGAACCTCACGAACCCACGAACCTCACGAACTACACGAACTCTACGAACCCTTCGTCAAAACTTTCCTATTTCGTTCCTCAACCATTCAACATTCCGATCTTCGTGACACTCGAAGCACGCGTTCGGGCTGTCATCCTTCCCGAATCGCGCGGTCATCCCGGCATCGGGCACGTCGTCAATCTGATGCGATCGAGCGGGGAAGAGCAGCGCATCCATGATGCGCGGCATGTGACAGGCCACGCAGCGGCTGGCCTCGGTGTCGGCGCGATGGCGCGTGTGGCGCTCGGGGCGATCGGCGAGCTCCGTGTGGCATTGCACGCACATCCGATCGGGATTGTCACGAAACTTCAACGACGTCGGGTTGGTGGCCGCGTCGGCCGGATGGGGATCGTGGCACGAACCGCACGTGGCGTTGCCCGTCCGAAAACACTCGGACCGCGTGAACGATTCGCTGATGAACGTCGTGGCCCGGTAGCGGCCGTCGCGGTAGAACGCCTTGCGCGAGAAGTTCGACGGCAGGTGCATCGGATAGGTGCGATAAAAAGGCACCTGATCGGAATAGTTGACGTGGCCGCGTTCATCCACGTTGTGCACCGCCGATTGCGCGTGACACTGACTGCAGACCGCGACGTATTGCGCGGCCGGCAGGCGGCCGAAGCTCACCGGCGTATCGTAGGTCGCCCGCGCGGCGACGCCCGACTTGATGCGCTCGATGTGATCGCGTGACGGTCCATGGCACATTTCGCAGTTGATGCCCGCTTCTCGAAACGAGATCGCGTCGGGTCCCGATGTCTGCCCCGTCCGCGCGAACTCCGCGAACGACCCGTGGCTTCCGGGTTTCGCGCTCAGTTGGCTCGTATGACACGGCGCGCAGGACGTCTGGTAGATCGCGCCTTCGGGAATCGTATGGAAACGCGAAATGTCCGTGCGCGGGGATCCCGGGCCGTCCACCGCGCCCCAGTAGTTGAGCCAGGCCGCCCGTTTGCGGCTGTACTGAATGGGGAACACGAGAATGCGCGCGTCGGGCAGGCGCGTCGCGTAGGCCTGCTGCCACTTCGATCCGATGAGGTAATCGACCGGATAGCGGATCCATTCGGACGAATCGCCCTTGCGGATTTCGATGAAATGCCGGCCGTCCTGCATCACCGGGCGTGCGCTCGCGTCGACGATGTGACCGCTGGAAAAATCGCCGACGACATCGGCGGCGCGGTAGCTGCGGAACATCTTCGACATGCCGGTCGCGCGCCAGCGCTCGTAAATCGGCGCATGGCAGTCGCGGCAGCTCTCCGATCCCGCGTACGCGCCGGCCGGTGGACTGGACGCGCGCACGGCGGGGGTGGGCGGCGTCCATGTGAGCGACGCGGCGAAGTCCTCGAAGCTCTTCGACGCCGGCCGCTGCTTCGCGTACAGCGACTGCAGCGATTCGCGGGCGGGTCCCGCGAGCGCGCGCGAGGTTCGCATGACGTGTGCGAAGGACGTGGCCGCACCGGCGTCGTCGCCCAGGGCCGTCTGCACGACGCCGAGCGTGTACAACGCGTCGATCTCGTCGTGGTTCAGGCTGAGCGACATGAGGAGCGAACGGCGGGCGTCGGCGTACGCGCCGCGCATGGCCGCCACCCGGCCGAGCACGAAATACGCGGTCGATCGCAATTCGTCGCGGACGCGGGGCCAGGCGGCGGCGGTCACCGGCGCGGGGGTATCGGCGTTGGCCAGATAGCGCAGCGCGTCGCGCGCGCTCCTGTCTGCCAGATCGAAGGCCGATTGCTTCGCGGCCAGGTCGGCCGTCATGACAAGCAGCGACGGATTTTCGGGCAGCAGGCGCAGCGAACGCTGTGCGCGCTCGAGTGCGGCCGGGTGGTCGCCGATTTCGGCGCTGGCGCGCGCCGACAGCTCGTACGCTTCTCTCAGCACGATGGAACGCGCATAGCGTTCGACAAACGCGTCGGCGAGGTCGCGCTTCGCGCGCGGCTGTTTCGCGTGCCACGCGGCTCGAAACGATTCGCGCTCGACAGGATCGTCGATCTCGTCGAAGATCGTCAGGCTGGCGTGGCGCGGACCGGGCGCGTAGTCGGTCTCCTGGGCGAACGCGACCATCGTCGCCAGCAGGAGCAGCGGCAGGACCACGATCGAGCGCATGGTGATCTCGCCGATTATAGGCTCCGGGAGCATTTTCAAGAGTCGTTCCGGGTCCGGCCGAAAGTGTTGACACTTATCAAGCGCGCGGCTATGCTCCGCGCCATCGAGGGACATATGCGTGCATTGCAGTTGTGTGGGAAGAGCTGGCGCGCGCTGACCGTCGCGGCGATCGCCGGCGCCGGCTTGAACGTGCTCGTGCTGCAGGCGCAGGGCGGGCGGTCGCGCGAATGGCTGACGTGGGGCGGCGACCAGGAGCGCAGCGGCTGGAATCGCACCGAGACGGCGATTTCCAGGCAGAACGTCAAACGGCTGGCGCTGAAGTGGAAGACGCAGATCGACAAGGAGGTCTCGATCGAAATCGAATCGGGGAACGCCATGTTGACCGCGCCGCTCGTCGCGGAGAACGTGCGCACCCCGCGAGGGACACGAACGGTGGTGTACACGCTGTCGGCGGCGAACGCCATCGCCGCGCTCGATGCGGCGACGGGCACCCCCATCTGGCAGCGGACCATCGATCGAACGGTTGAACCCTCGTCGGCCGCCAACTGGATCTGCACCAACATGTCCACCGCGACGCCTGTCATCGACAGGGCGTCGTCCACCATCTATCTGATTTCCGCGGACGGCCGCCTGCACGGGCTCGATATCCAGAGTGGAGAATCGAAGCTGAATCCGCCGCCCGAGTTCGTGACGCCGTATTCGCGCAACTGGAGCCTCAACCTCATCGACGGCGTGATGTACACGACCGTCGGACGAGGATGCGGCAACGGTCCCGTGCCCGGTGCGCCGGCGCCGCCGCCCGGCACGCTGCGAGGTGGAGGGGCGGCTCCGACGGGTGATGCGCAGCCGCCGCGCGCAGGGGGATGCACCCCTGCCGAGGGCGGCGCCGGCACGCGGGCGCGGTCGAGGCCCGGCCTCTCCTCCGGTCGCCGCGCACATGATCGCGATGGATATCAAGAGTCCAACGCGCCCGATTACGCGATTGTTCACGAGCGTCGCGCGGCCGAACGGCGCGTGGAGCAGGGCCGGGCTTGCCTTTGCTCACAACTCGCTGCTCGTGCAGACGGCGGACGGTCCCTGGGAGCCCGCGCAGGGTTTGTGGGGGCAGACGTTGATGCGCCTCGAGCCCCGAACGCTGAACGTGCTCGACTATTTCACGCCGCCGAACCTCCAGGAGCTCAACGCGAACGACCTCGACTACGGTTCGGGAGGCACGCTGGGTTTCACCTTCCAGAATCGCCAGTTGGTTGTTTCGGGCGGTAAAGACGGTACGATCTACCTGCTCGACGCGGCGTCGCTCGGCGGCGCCGATCATCGGACTGCGCTCTTCTCGTTGAAAGCCGGCAACGACGAGCTTTCATATGCGTCGATGGGCGTCTGGGGCGCTCCTGCCACCTACGTGAACGCGCGCGGCGAGCGGTGGGTGTACTTCCCGATGTGGGGGCCGCCGTCCAAGTCGGCGCCCTTCGCCAGGACCAACGGTGCGGCTGCCGACGGCAGCATCATGGCATTTCAGGTCGTGATGCAGAACGACAAGCCGGTGCTCGTGCCGAAATGGGTCTCGCGCAACCTTGCCGTTCCAGACTCGCCCGTGATCGCCAACGGTCTGGTGTACGCGATCTCAACGGGCGAGAACACGCTGCAACGGCATACCGATCCGCGCTATCACGCGATCTACCAGAAGCCGGGGATGCCGCCGCTTCCGAAGACCGGCACGATGACAGCCGAGGAGCGCGGGCAGAACACGACCCACGCGATCCTCTACGCGCTCGATCCCGAGACGGGCGAAGAGCTGTTTTCGAGCGGGACGGCCATCGACGACTGGACGCATCTGAGCAGCGTCACGGTCGCGGACGGCCAGGTGTATGTAACGACCCGCAAGTCGTTCGTGTACGCGTTCGGGGTGAAGTAGTGCCGAAGGCGATCGCGACGTGGACCGCGGCAGGGCTGGTGTCGATCGCGCTCGCCTGGACGACCGCCGCCGGGCAACAGGCGCCACCGGCCTCCGATCTCACCGCGCGAGGGGCAGAGGTGTTCGCCCGGTCGTGCAGCTCGTGCCACGGCCAGAATGGCATGGGCGGGCGCGCGGGCGCGCTCGCAGACAGCCGCCGCATCCAGTCGCTCAGCGATGCCGACGTCCAGGGCATCATCAGAAACGGAACCTCCAGCGGGATGCCGCCGTTTCCCGCCCTCACCGCGCCGGAGCTCGAAGGCGTCACGGCATTCGTGCGGTCGCTCAATCGCGTCGTGGATCGAGCCGGCACGGTCGCCGGCGACGTCGACGCCGGCGGGCGGTTTTTTTTCGGCGCGGGCAAGTGCGCATCGTGTCACACGGTCGGCGTCACCGGTGCGGCGATCGGCCCCAACCTGTCGAACGTCGGCAGCCGGATGACTCCCGAACAGTTGTCGCAGGCCTTGCTGCAGCCGTCTGCGACCATCGCGCAGGGTTACGCGATGGCGAGCGCGATTTTGAAGAACGGCACGACCGTGCGCGGCTTCATCCGCAACGAAGGTAATCACGCGCTCCCGCTGCAGGACCTGACCGGTCGGCTCGTCGTCGTGGACAAGGACGCGGCGAAGATTACCCGCGAGCCCGGGTCGCCGATGCCGCCCTTGAAAGCCACCCCGGACGAACAAACAAACCTGGTGGCTTACCTGAGCCGACTAACGGGTGCGTTGGGTGCGACAGGTGCGTTGGGTGCGTCGGGTGCGTCGGGTGCGATGGGTGCTTCAGGTGCGACAGGTGCGTCGCTCGTAAAAGATTTCGATGAGATCTTAAAACCACGGCCGGGTGACTGGCCGACCTATCATGGCCGGCTCGACGGCAATCGGTACAGCGCGCACGCGCAGATCAACACGTCGAACGTCAATCGACTGGCTCCGCGCTGGGTGTACTCGCTGCGCGGGTTCGACAACGAAACAACCCCGCTTGTGCTCGACAGCGTGATGTATGTCAGCGCGACCAACCAGGTGTCGGCACTTGACGCGACCACGGGCCGCGAGTTGTGGCGCTTCTCACGCCCGCGCACGCCCGGCCTGGTGGGCGATGCGGGCATCGGGTTCAACCGCGGCGTGGCGGTGCTCGGATCCCGGGTGTTTCTGGTGACCGACAACGCGCACCTCGTCGCGCTCAGCCGCGCAAACGGTGCGCTGCTGTGGGAAGTCGTGATGCCCGAGAACACCTCGCAGCCTTACGGCGGTACGACTGCGCCCCTCGTCGTCGGCAACCTCGTCATTGGGGGTGTGTCGGGCGGCGATGCCGGCATTCGCGGCTTTCTCGCGGCGTATCACGTCGAGACCGGCAGGCAGGCCTGGCGCTTCTGGACCGTGCCCGCGGCGGGCGAGCCGGGATCGGAAACATGGAAGGGTGATGTCGATCTCGAGAAGGGCGGTGGAGCCACGTGGCTGCCGGGCAGCTACGATCCCGAGACCGGCACGCTGTTCTGGCCAACCGGCAATCCATATCCCGATACCGACGGCAGCGGGCGGGCCGGCGACAACCTGTATACCAATGCCGTGCTTGCGCTGGATGCCCAGACCGGCAAGCTCCGCTGGCATTTCCAGTTCACGCCGCACGATTTGTGGGACTGGGACGCCCAGGAGCCGCTGGTTCTGGTGGATGCCACGTTCCAGGGGAAGCCGCGCAAGCTGCTGCTGCAGGCCAATCGCAACGGCTTCTTCTACGTGCTCGATCGCACCGATGGGAAGATGCTCGTCGGGCGTCCGTTTGTGCAGAAGCTGACGTGGGCGAGCGGCATTGGTCCCGACGGCCGGCCGCAGGTACTGCCGGGAAGTACGCCCGATGAAAAGGGCGTGACCACGTGCCCGGCCATTCGCGGCGCGACCAACTGGATGTCGACGTCTTACCATCCCACCACGCGGCTCTTCTACGTGATGGCGGTCGAGAACTGTTTCGTCTATCGCAGCACGATGTTCGGCGGCGGCGCCCGCGGCCGCGGCACGCCGGCGCCCGCACCTAACGCACCCGTCGCACCTAACGCACCCATCGCACCTAATCCACCGGCGCGCGGAGCGGGGCCGGGAACCCTTGGCTTACCGGGTGGCGGCTTCAACCGCGGCAACGCCGGCGGTGGCGGATCGATGGCGTTGCGCGCGCTGCGCATCGACGATGGCGGGATCGCGTGGGAGATCCCTCAGGTCGGCAACTCGAACAACTACGGAGGGACGCTCGCGACCGCCGGCGGGCTGGTGTTTTACGGCCAGGCGAGCGGGGAATTCGCGGCCGTCGATGCGGCGACCGGCAAACACCTGTGGCACTTCGAGACGCAGGAGCTCTGGAAGTCGTCGCCGATCACTTATGTGGTGAACGGCAAGCAGTACATCGCGACCGCATCGGGGCCGAATATCCTCGCGTTTGCGCTCGATTGAGCCTCGACGCAGAGCCGCAGAGGCGCAGAGAAGCCAAAAACAAAAGACAAACAAAAGATCAGAAGATCAGGAGACTGGAAGGTCTTGATCTTTTGACCTTCTGATCTTCTGTTGATCTTGATCTCAGTCTTTTTCTCTGCGACTCTGCGTCAAAAGCTCAAGCCGTCGGTTGGGACGCTTCGCGCTTGACCCACTTGTACACCTTCGCCGAGTTCCGCCAGAAATACTTCTCGGCCACGGCTCTGGGCTGCGTCGCGAAATACGCCTTCGCGATCCCGAACACCTGATCGACTGGCGCCGTCCCGTCGCTGTTGGGCCAGTCGCTGCCGAAGAGAATCCGATCCTCGCCAAACGTCGCCATCAGCAAATCCAGTTTGGCTTTGTAGACGCCGAGATCCGTCGGCACCTGACCGTTGACGCGGCGAAGGATGGCCGACAGTTTCACATGCATCGCCGGCCGCTTGGCGATCTCCTTGAGGATGGCCAGATAGGCCGGGCGCTCGGCCTCGGTCGGCTCGAAGTTCGGCAGATGATCGATCACGATCCGCAGGTTCGGCACTTTGTCGTTGATCGCCACCATCGCCTCGAGCAGCGTCATGCGCGGGTTGGCCGTGTCGAGCACGAGGTCGGCGTCGGCCAGCAGTTTGAGCCCGTCGATGAACGCCGGGTTCTGGACCTGCGCGGTCAGGTCGCGTCCCCAGAGGTTGCCGTAGCGAATCCCCTTGAACAGCGGGAACTTGCGGTACCGATCCAGATACTCCTTGAACTCGGGCTTGTCCGGCTCGAGGTTGCCGATCACCCCCACGATGATCGTGTCGCGGCCCGCGACGTCGAGCACCCAGAGGTTGTCTTCGAGCCAGGGGCTCGCCTCCACCTTGATCGCGCCTACCGCGCCGAGCGGGCCGGCCAGCTTGCGATAGCGGTCGGGATACGCCGCCATCGGCGCCTGACCCGGCACGCGCGGGCCGCTGTACGGCGCGCCCTGCGGACGGGCCGGGTCGAAGAGGTGGATGTGCGTGTCGATGATGGGGATGGGCGAGGCCTGTGCGTCCGCCTGCCGCGTCGCGAGCGACAGGCCCGCGGCGGCCGCGGCGCCGCCGAGAAAGGCGCGGCGCGTGACCTCCGTCGTGCCGTCCTGCCGTCGTGTTGTCATAGGGCGCGAGCGTACGCTTCGCCCAGCGGAACTGTCAACACTCCAAATATTTGATTTCGCGTGCACGCCGCGCGGATCTCCAAAAAACCGGACTCCCTGCGGAAAACTAAGTGTTGACACTTTATAAATCGGAGCCTATGCTCCCGTCTTTAACATCATGTCCGGGCTCTGTTCCCCCGCCGTCGCGCGGGGCTGAGGAGGAACGATGAAAGGCACGTTCGCAGCCGTCGTTGCGGTACTTGCGCTCACTTTGCTGGCGACCACCGCCCGCGCACAGGTCCTCTACGGATCCATCGTCGGCACCGTTACGGATACAGCCGATCTGGCCGTGCCCGGCGCGACCGTGAAGATCACGCACGTCGAGACGAACCAGTCGCGCGAAACGACGTCGAATGAAACCGGCGGCTACACGTTTCCGAACGTCGCGGCCGGGACCTATCAGGTCGAAGTCACGCTGCCGGGGTTCCAGACCTTCCAGGCGCGCGACATCGCGGTCCGGTTGAACTCGGCCGTCCGCGTCGATGCCCGCCTCTCGGTGGGCACGCTGCAGGAGTCGGTGCTCGTCTCGGCCGACTCGGTGCTGCTCCAAACCGAAACGGCGGCGGTGCAGACGCAGACGACCAGCCAGCAGCTGCAGAACCTGCCGATCAACGGCCGCAGCTTTCAGAGCATGCTCACGCTGACGCCCGGCGTCGCGCAGCCGAACTACTTCCAGACGGGCGGCATCAACAACCCTGCGCGATCGATGCAGGTGACGGTCAACGGCGCACCGAACTCGAACACGGTGTTCCGCCTCGACGGCGTCAGCGCGACGAACCAGTGGATTCAGGGCCTGCAGGCGTATACGCCTGCCATCGAGGCGATTGAAACCGTCAACGTCGTCACCAACAGCTTCGACGCCGAGCAGGGGATGGCCGGCGGCGCGTCGGTGAACGTGCAGATCAAGAGCGGAACCAACACGCTGCACGGCTCGGCGTTCGAGTACCTCTCGCACGCTGGAATGCGGTCGCGCAACTACTTCCTGCCCGCCGACCAGGACAAGACGAAGGACACCAAAAACGTGTTCGGCGGCACCGTCGGGGGGCCCATCAAGCGCGACAAGGTGTTCTACTTCGTCAGCCTCGAAAACACGATGCAGCGGGCGATCGGCGGGCCGTATGTGACGCAGGCCACGGGCTCGGCATCGCAGTTCCTGTCGATTCCGACCGCAGCTATCCGCTCCGGCAACTTCACAGGTACGGGCGTCGTCATCTACGATCCGGCGACCGGCAACAACCTCGGGCAGGGCCGTGTGCCGTTCGCATTCGCGAACTGCGGCATCACGTCGACCGCCCATCCGAGCTTCGACTCGTGCAACTTCATTCCCGCGGCGCGCATCAATCAGGTGTCGAAGAACATTCTGAGCCATCTGCCGCTGCCGCAGCTGGCGGGCAACGCGAACAACTATTTCGCGGTGCCGAAATTCAACACGGATTTCTACAAGCTGGATTCGAAGGTCTCCTGGAACGCGACCAGCCGCACCAACATGAACGGCCGGTTCAGCTACCTTCCGGAAAGCGAGCTGGCCGGCGGCCTGTATGGCGATGATGGCGGCGTGAACCCGCTCGCCGTCGGCACGCTGCTCGATTCCAACATCAGCAGCGCGGCCGTATCGGTCACGCACATTGTGTCTCCGACGTTCGTGATCGACGGTCTGTTCGGATACACGCGCCAGCACACCTACCAGCAGCCCCCGGGCGATCCCAATACGTGCTGGGGATCGGTCGTGGGCATCCGCAACGCGTGTCAGCCGCCGCTCCAGCGCGACTGGGCCATGCCCCGGGTGGACATCGCCTTGCCGTCGTGGAGCTGGTACGGGAACGGCATCCGCGTCAACGACAACACGGGCTCGGTGTTCGACTACCTCGACCCGCAGTGGCAGTATGTGGTGAACGCCGGCTGGAACAAGGGGGTCCACAACGTGAAGTTCGGGTTCGACCTCCACCGGCTGCACATGAACCACTACGAAATCACCGCGCCGAGCTTCACCTTCAGCGGTGGCGCCACGGCGCTCAACGCGACGGGCGCTGCGGCACCGACGTTCATGAACGGTTACGCCGACTTTCTGCTCGGGCTGCCGTTCACGCGCAACACAGCGCTGCAGAACCCGCTGCTGACTGAGGACGGCGGCGGCAGCAACGAGCAGTCGGCGACTCTCCGGTCGTGGGAATACGGTCTTTACATACGCGACCAGTTCCAGTTGACGCGCAATCTCACGGTATCGGCCGGCGTGCGCTGGGAGTACTACCCGGTGCCGCAACACGTCGATCGCGGCGTCGAGGTCTTCGATTTCACCACCAACCGCCTGATGATGTGCGGGCTCGGGAGCAATCCGATCGATTGCGGCGTCAAGGTGCAGAAGGATCTCTTCACGCCACGTCTCGGCGTCGCTTACCGGGCCGGCGAGTCCATGGTGTTTCGGGCCGGATACTCGCGCAATCCGCAGAACGACAACATGATCGGCACCCGCATGCGCAACTTCCCGGTCAACGTGCAGATTAACGACGTCGCCGTGGGAGGCAACAATTTCACCCCCGTGGGGAGCTTCAGCGACGGCTACAACCTGCTGCCGATCCTCAACCTCAACCAGCCACTGCTCGAGGTGCCGGCCGGCGTGAACATCACGACCAACGAAGTCGGCGACTACACGCGCGGCGTCATCACAACCTTCAACGTCACGGCCCAGAAAGTGCTGCCTCACAGCCTGACGGCGCAGGTCGGGTACGTCGGGAACCGCCAGAACGACATGGTGCGGAACCAGAACCTCAACTACAGCCAGATCGGCGGCGGCAACGCGAGCCTGCCGTTCAATCAGCCCGGTCTCGCCGGCGGATTCCGGACGACGGCGCAGGTGAACACCGCGCGTCCGCTCGGCCGGGTCAAGTACGACGCGCTGCAGGCGAGCATGGTTCGCCGGATGACGAATGGGCTCGGCATGACCGGGGCTTACACGTACGCCCATGCGACCGACTGGTGGGCGGGCGGCATTCTGATTCCGGAATACTGGGGTCTCAACAAGGGCACGCAGAACGGCAACAACCGGCACAAGGTCGACATCTCGGCGACATGGGAACTGCCGTTCGGCGAGGGCCGCAAGTATGTCAACAGCGGCGGCGCCTGGAGCACGATCCTGAGCGACTGGCAGGTGAACACCTATTTCACCGGGTTCACGGGTTCGCCGTTCACCGTGACCGCTGCCGCCGCGTCGCTCAACGCGAACAGCCCGCAGGTGGCCGATCAGGTCAAGCCGGAAGTGGAAATCACGCACGACGTGGGGGCGAGTGTCTCCTGGTTCGACCCAACAGCCTTCAAGCCGGTCACCGAGGCGCGTTTCGGGACGGCAGGTTTCAATACGATGCGTGGACCGTCGTATGCGAACCTCGATCTGAGCGTCTTCCGCACGTTCCCGTTGAAGCAGTCGATGACCGCCCAGTTCAGGCTGGAGGTTTTCAACCTGACGAATTCGGCGCACTTCGTGAATCCCGCCGCCGCCGTTCAGAACGTCTCGTACAACGCCGACGGCAGCATCCGGGCCCTCAATGGATTCGGCTCCATCACGGGCACGAACAACGTCGGCCGCGAGTACGACGAGCGGTACATGCGCATTGGAGTACAGGCTCAGCTTCTAAGCAACGCCGCAGGTACGGCGTAGGCGCAGGCCGGGCTTGGGGTCAAGCCCGGCCGTCACCGCGAAGGAGGACTGTGTGAAGACGCTGCTCTCGGTCATCCTTGTCCTTGGCGTTGTCATCTCAACGGCCTACGCGCAGGAGACGCGCGGGGCGATTATCGGCCGCGTGCTCGACGAGCAGGGTGGGGCGATGCCGGGCGTCACGGTGACGATCACCAACGTCGACACCAACGTCTCGGCGACCCTGACGACGAACACGACGGGCTACTACCAGGCGCCTCTGCTGCTGCCGGGGAACTACCGCGTCACCGCCGAGCTGCAGGGCTTCAAAACGTCGGTGCGCAGCGGCATCATCCTGTCGGTGGCCCAGCAAGCCAACATTGACCTGACGCTCGGCGTCGGGGCCATCAGCGAGACCGTCACCGTGAGCGGCGAGGCGCCGATTCTCGAGACCGGCGTGCTCACGACGGGGCAGAACCTCGATCGGCGCAGTGTCGAGAGCCTGCCGATGTTCTCGAACATGCCCGTGCTGCTGACGCGTTTCGTGACCGGGGTCAACTCGTCGGCCAACGTGCCGTATGTCGCGCAGGGTTTCGTCAACCGGACGTCGAGCGATACGTCCGCGCCGGGCGGCGTGGGCGGAAACGAATGGACGATCGACGGTGCGACCAACAACGGCAGCGACCGGCGACTCGCCTCGTCGCCGAACTCCGACATGATCGAGGAGGTGCGCATCGAGACCGCGAACTTCGATGCGTCCTTCGGTCATGGGACCGGTCTCGGCATCTCCATGATGACCCGCAGCGGCTCCAACATGACGCGCGGGACGTTGAACTATCAGGTACCTGGAACAACCAGTGGAACGCGCCGAGGTATTTCGCCAAACGGAACTACTACGCCAACATCGCGCAGGCTGAACTGAACGGCAACACGGCGCTGGCCGACTCGCTGCGGTCGCAGAGCATCAACCCCAACGGGAAGTCGAACAACCTCGCGACCACGCTCGGCGGCCCGATTATCCGCAACAAGCTCTTCGCGTTCGTGAATTATTCGTACAACAAAGACGACCGGCCGGTGAACCCGACCCAGCACACGATTCCGACCGATGCGCATCTGCGAGGGGATTTTTCGGACCTGCTGGCGATCGACCCTGTGCGGTATCAGATCTACGATCCGCTGACCGTCAAGCCTGATCCGCAGCGTCAGGGGTTCTTCATCCGCGATCCGTTTCCGGGGAACATCATCCCGCAGAGCCGGATCATCAATCCGATGTATCAGCACTACGTCGGCTTCCTGCCGAAGCCGAACAGCAACCCGGTCGATCCCCGCCAGGAGCCCACGAACAACTATCTCGTGCGCACCTACACCGACCCGATCCAGAGCCAGATCTACGGCGCGCGCCTCGACTACAACCACTCGAGCTCGCACAGGTTCTTCGGCCGGTGGAGCGGGAGCTACTTCACCGAGGGGCTCGACGACTGGACCTACCAGAGCGTCGGGATCCATTCCGAGGACATGAAGCGGACGACGAATGCGGGGACCGGAAACTGGACGTGGGTGAGGAACTCGTCGACCGTCATCGACGCGCAGCTGAGCGCGAATACGTTCCACGAAGGGGGCGAGCGGAAGACGCTGGCGACCATGAGGTCGAGCGAGGTCGGGCTGCCGGCCTACCTCGACGACAAATGCGCCGCCTCGGACGCAGCGCGAACCGGCAGCTCGCGCGGCAGCTCGTGCGCGTTGCCGCGGGTCGAGATCATGGGCTACCAGACATTCGGAGACAACGCCGCAGAGGGCTACGACACGACGAACCTGCAGTTCACCGCGAACATGACTCACGTGAAGGCCGACCACACGCTGAAGTTCGGCACCGACATGCGGCGGCATTCGCGCACCGGCTTCCTGCCGGGCGCCAGTCAGGGCCTTTATAGTTTCGACCCGACATACACGCGACGCTACTCAGACACCGCCCTCGTCACGCCGGGCAATCTCGGCTTGAGCTGGGCGGCCTTCATGCTCGGCATTCCGACCACGTCGACGCTCAATACGCCGGTCGACTACGCGACCTCGTCGCCCTACTACTCGGCATTTGCGCAGGATGCGTGGCGCGCGACGTCGAAGCTGACAGTCAATCTGGGGCTGCGCTTCGAGGTCGAGCAGGGGATGACCGAGACGGCCGATCGCATGATCGCCTCCTTCGATCCCGACTTCGTGCCGGCGTTCGCGAACGAAGTGGTTGCGGCCTACGCCCGGGCGCCGATTCCCGAAGTGTCGGTCGAGGCATTCCGCAACAATCTGAAGGGCGGTGCGATCTACGCCGGCCAGGACGGCCAGAGTCGCCGGGGATGGAAGTCTCAGGTGATGTGGCTGCCGCGTGCGTCTGCCGCGTATCAGGTAAACGACGGCATGGTTGTGAAAGGCGGGTACGGCGTCTACTACGACTCGCTGAACGCCACCGCGATTACGCCGAACCAGCTCGGCTTCAGCACGATCACGACGGTGCCGTCGAGCAACGACTTCGGGCAGACGTGGGCATCAGGGAATCCGCGGGCAGGCATCTCCCCGCTCGTCGATCCGTTTCCCGGTGCGAGCCGATGGCACGCGGTTCGTGACGCCGGCCGGTTCATCGCTTGGCGGCGACTTCGTGGCCGGCCAGGCGCGGTGATGCTACGGCAATCTCGATCGTGAGCACGCACGTCTGCAACGGTGGCGCGCGGGCGTGCAGAGAGAGCTCGGCCGCAACATGGCGATCGAGGTGGCGTACGTCGGCACGTATTCAGACAACGTCGACGTCAGCTCGTTTGTCGGCACCACAAACAACACACAGGTATCGGGCCGGCAGGACATCCTGCCCGCGCAGTACTGGAACCACACGGACACGCGGAATGCGGCGCTTGCGACCGAGAACAACCGCAACGTCCCGAACCCGTTTCACGTCTCCAATCTGACGGCGCTTCGGGCCTCGAACCCGGCGCTGTACAACCAGCTGGCCGCGCAGGCGTTGTTCACCAGTCCCACGATTCAGAAGAACCGGCTGCTGCGTCCCTATCCGCACATGAGCGTGGGGAACGGCCTGCAGGCTCAGGCGCTGCCGCTCGGCAAAGTCCGCACGCATGCGATTGAAGTGGCGTTTCAGCGCCGGTTTTCGCAGGGGCTCAGCCTCAATGCGGCGTACTCCGGTATTCGTGCCGAGGAGTGGCTCACCATCGTCGACGAGTACGAGGGCGCGCCGACGGAATGGGTGACGAGCCAGAACGCCAGGCCGCATCGCATCACGCTGAATGGTGTGTACGAACTGCCGTGGGGGCGCGGGCGGCCGTTCCTGAACAACGGCGGTTTCTGGAGCAAGATCCTGGGCGGATGGCAGACGGGCCAGACGTTCGAATGGCAGCCGGGACCGCTGCTGCAGTACGGCAACATTTTCTACTATGGCAACCCCGACGACATCGCGCTCGAGGATCCGACCCTCAATGAATGGTTCGACACCGACGCGGGCTTCGAGCGCAGCGCGACGCGCATACCGGCAGACTTTCAGGAGCGGCTGTTCCCGCTGCGGGTCGATGGTCTCCGCGGCGATCAGACGCTGCTGCTGAACAGCAGCATCTCGCGCACGTTTCCGCTGATGGGGCGATCGAACCTTCAGATTCGGCTGGACGCGGCAAACATGCTGAACCGCCAGCAGTTTGCCAACCCGCAGCTCAACCCGACCGCGACCGATTTCGGTCGCGTGACGGCGAATGCGAACACAGAGCCGCGCTTCCTCATCTTGATGTCGAAGCTGACGTTTTGACGCGCCCTGGCGATGAGATGAGGACGATTGTGTGAGCTAGCGCGCTGAGGCGCGGCGGCTTCGGCCCGCGGCGACGGCCGGGGTCACGGCGTTCTCGGCGCCGGTCGCGAGACGGATCGCGGCGCGTACAGTGGTCGGGTCGTGTTCGGGGGCGTGGTGGGTCAGCACGGTGAGGGCCGTGCGCGCGAGATGGCGCGCGAGATGGCTGGCCGCAAGCGCGGCATCGCCGCCCTCGCACGCTTCGACGATGCGCTTGTGCTCTTCGGCCGCAATCGAGAGGGCCCGCGGCACGCCTTTGATATACAGCCAGCGGTAGCGATCGGCGTGATCGTACAGCTCGCGAATCGTCCGCATGAGGCGCCCGCCCGCGTGCGCCACGAGGGTGAAGTGAAATTCGCGATCGACGGCCTGCCACTGCCGCAGGTCGTGGCCCGCGAGCGCCTCCATGCGGCGGAGGCAGTTGACGAGCGCGTCGATGTCGCGCTGCGTGAATCGCGGGACCGTGATGCGGATGGCCAGCGATTCGTGCACGATGCGCATGGCGTACAGCTGCTCGAGATCGTCGATCGAAAACGAGCTGACGCGGCCGCGGCGGTTGACTTCGGCTTCGACGAGCCCCTCGCGCTGGAGCATCCGGACCGCTTCGCGGAGCGGACCGCGGCTGACGCCGAGCTTGGTGGCCAGCTGCACCTGCGAGAGCGATTCGCCGGGCGGCAGGGCGCCGTTGAGGATCGACTCGCGCAGGCTGGTGTAAACCGTCCAGGTCATGTCGCGGGGTTTCCGGCTGCGCGATTTGGCCCGGGGCGTCTGGGTTTTGGCGGAAGGGCGCTGCATGGGCTGTCAGCCGAGGGGAGTATAGCAAAGCCTCCTTTCCCGCGGTTGTGCGAAAAGTGTTGACACTTCAGGGGATAGGCCGAAGGGGGCGTGCCGGGTGCGCGCCCAAAGTGTTGACACTATGGCGCCTTCGCGCGTAGGCTCCCTGCGCGATTGAGGGGGACGGTCCGGCTATAGCCGGACCGTGGCCGGGGCAGGACGTCGTGTCCGGCTTTAGCCGGACCGTGATCAGATCGGCGAGAATAGGCAACGGAAGGGACTCTGCATGGGCGTCAAGGTCGCGATCATCGGCAGCGGCAACATCGGGACCGATCTGATGATCAAGATCGTTCGGACTTCGCGCGCGCTCGAACTGGCCGCGCTCGTGGGCATCGATCCGCAATCGGACGGCCTCGCGCTGGCCAGGCGGATGGGCGTGCCCGTGACCGCGGAAGGGATCGAGGGGCTCGTCCGGATGCCCGCGTTCGGTGAGATCGCCGTCGTCTTCGACGCGACGTCGGCGCGCGCCCACGCCAGGCACGACGAGGTCCTCCGCAGCCATTCCAAGCAGATCGTCGACCTCACGCCCGCCGCCATCGGTCCGTACCTCGTCCCGGCGGTCAATTTTCACGACCTCGCGGACCAGCCCAACGTGAATCTGGTGACGTGCGGCGGGCAGGCGACCATTCCGATCGTGGCGGCCATCTCTCGCGTCGCGCCGACGCCCTATGCCGAGATTGTCGCGAGCATCGCCAGCCGGTCGGCAGGCCCGGGCACGCGCGCGAACATCGACGAGTTTACGCAGACGACCGCCCGCGGCCTCGAGCGCGTTGGCGGGGCGGGCCGGGGCAAGGCGATCATCGTGCTCAATCCGGCGGAGCCGCCCCTGCTCATGCGCAACACGGTGTTGTGCCTTGTCGAAGACGGAGACCCCGCGGCCATCGAGCGCGCCGTCAACCAGATGGTGGCCGACGTCGGCAGCTATGTGCCGGGCTACCGGTTGAAGCAGGCGGTGCAGTTCGAGGACGTGACGGCGTCACGCCCGGCGCGCCTGGTCGATGCGCGCGGCGTCACCGTCTTTACCCGCGGCCTGAAGGTGTCGGTGTTTCTCGAAATCGAGGGCGCCGGGCACTATCTGCCGAAGTACGCCGGCAACCTCGACATCATGACGTCGGCCGCGCTGCGGACGGGCGAACGTCTGGCGGCGGCCTACGCGAAACGGCCGGTGATGGCATGAGCGCCCCGCGCCTTTACGTTCAGGACGTCACGCTTCGCGACGGCATGCACGCCATCAGGCACCAGTATTCCGTCGACGACGTGCGGAAGATTGCGTCGGCGCTCGATCGCGCCGGCGTCGATGCCATCGAAATCAGCCACGGCGACGGCCTGGCCGGGTCGAGCTTCAACTACGGGTTCAGCGCGCACACCGATCGGGAATGGATCGAGGCCGCCGCCGAGAGCGTGACGCGCGCGACCGTCACGGTCCTGCTGCTCCCGGGCATCGGCACGATCGAGGATCTCGACGCGGCGCACGCCTCCGGTGCGCGGTCGGTGCGCATCGCGACCCACTCGACCGAAGCCGATATCGCCAGACAGCACATCGAACATGCCCGCGCGCTGGGCATGGACGTCGTCGGGTTCCTGATGATGGCGCACATGACGCCGCCGGCCGAGCTCGCGCGGCAGGCGAAGCTGATGGAATCCTACGGTGCGAACTGCGTGTACATCGTCGATTCCGCCGGCGCGCTGCTGATGCGCGACGTCGCCGACCGGATGAACGCGCTGAATGACGCGCTCGACGCGAAAACCGAGAAGGGGATGCACGCGCACCACAACCTGTCGCTCGGCGTCGCCAACACGCTGGTGGCCATCGAGCACGGCGCGACGCGCATCGACGGCTCGCTGGCGGGCATGGGCGCGGGCGCCGGCAACGCGCCCCTCGAGGTGCTCGTCGCCACCTTGAACCGATCGGGACTCTCGCACGGCTGCGACCTCTTCGCGCTGATGGATGCGGCCGAAGACATCATCCGTCCGATGCAGGATCGGCCGGTGCGCGTCGATCGCGAGACGCTCTCGCTGGGTTATGCGGGGGTGTACTCGAGCTTTCTGCGGCATGCCGAAGCGGCGGCGTCGCAGCACGGTCTGGATACGCGCGACATCCTCGTCGAGCTCGGCCGCCGCAACATGGTGGGCGGGCAGGAAGACATGATTGTGGACGTCGCGCTCGATCTGGCCAGGGCGCGAAACCGGTAGAATCGTCCACAGAGTGCACTATCGGAATCCCACCGAAGAACGATCGCCGCGAGCGGCGCGGGGCGTAGGGACCCCGCAAGCGAGCGGCGGGAGCGGGGCGGGGGGCCCCCGCGACTGATAATGACCGTCCGTGCGTCCCCCAAACGCCCATCGTCCCGGACGATCGCGTCCGATGTGTTCGACCAGTTGAGACGGGACATCCTCGAAGGCAAGCTCGAGCCGGGAACCCGGATGCGCTTCAAGGACCTGCGCGCGCGCTATCGATCGGGCCTGAGCCCGCTACGCGAGGCGTTGATGCGCCTGGTGGCCGACGACCTCGTCATCCTCGAAGACCACAAAGGCTTCCGCGTCGCGCCGGTCTCGCAGGAGGAGCTGGTCGACCTCGCCATGACGTGGTTCGAGCTCGAAGCCGTCGGCATCCGTCAGTCCATCGAGAAGGGGGACGACCGATGGGCGGCGAACATCAAGGCCCGGTTCCGGGATTTTTCAAAGCACCGCATGAGGACGTCGGAGGGGACGATCGATCCCGACTGGGAGCCGCACAACCTGGCGTTCCACGAATCGCTCTACGCCGCGTGCGGCTCGCCGTCGCTGATGCGCTTCTGCCGGGTGTTGTCGGAGCGGTTCTCCCGGTATCGCCGGCTCTGGGCCAGGCGCCCGCACGCGCGGAATATCGCGAAAGAGCACGAGGAGCTGTGCCGCGCGGTGCTCGCGCGCGACACCGCTGCGGCGGTGGCCGCGCTCCGGAAGCACCGGACGCTGACCATTCAGGACCTGCTCGCCAACTGGAACGAGTCGTGAAGAAACCCGAACAGGAGACCAGGAGAATAAGAGGGCAGAAAAGAACGGGGTTTACCGGTAAGATTTCCAAGATCTCCTAGTCTCTTAGTCTCTTGTTTGAAGGGGACCGTATTTTCGAAAATTCGTTCGGATATTCGAAAGATCGAGGTAAGATCGGAAGTGTCGAGGTCCTATGAAAATCAATCCCGATAAGTGCGTCGCCTGTGGCAACTGCACCTACGTGTGCCCGATGGGCGCGATCTACGTCGATCCGCACATCAAACGCGCCACCGTCAATCGCAACGAGTGCGTCGAGTGCTACGCCTGTTACACCGGGCTCAGCCAGGAGCACCTCAACCCCACGGTCGTGCGCACCACGCGCAAGATCTTCCAGATGCTGCGCCTGCGGTTCGACCCAGAGCCGGACGTCTGCCCGACGGCCGCGTTCGAGCCGGACGAGCTCACCTGGCCGCGTGTCGTACGGCGGGCGTTTTCGGATCCCCGCGTGCCGCACGAATCGACGGGCGTCGAAGGGCGCGGCACCGAAGAGGTGAAGACCAACGACATCAGCGGCCGCGTCAAGACCGGCGAAGCGGGCTTCACGATCGAGTTCGGCCGTCCGGGCGTCGGCGTCTGGATGCGTGAGATTCAGCTCATGTGCTGGGCGCTGGCCGACGCCGGCGTCGCGTTCGAGAAGAAGAACCCCATCACGTCGCTGATGAGCAACGTCGCCACCGGCACCCTGCGCGAGGACATCCTGAACGAGAAGCTCATGTCGGCGATCGTCGAGATCAAGGTCCCGCTCGATCGCGTCGAAGAGGTCGTGCGCCTGGTCTGGGACGTCGAGAAGCGCATCGACACCGTCGTCGCGCTCGGCGTCGGCACCCGGTGCGACGAGAACGGCGAGGACGCCGTCGTGGCGCCTGTCCTCGAAAAGCTCGGCTACTCGCTGCAACGCGCGAAAACCAACATCGGGCTCGGCCGCGTGACCAATCAGGCGGCCGTGCAGGCTGCATTGGAGATGGCAAAACCATGACGAATACGCTGCATCGGTTCGGCGATGCGCAGAGCTTCCGCGACGACTTCATCGTCTTCGCGATTGCGAGCCGCGGAAAGAACGACGAAGACTCGGTGCCCAAGCTGCGGCGGTTCCTCGAGATCGCCTTGCAGTTCAAGCCGGTCAATCTCGGCGACTCGCGCCACGGCGGCGCCTACCGCCCGTCGAAGTCGATGTCGCCGATCGCGCATTGGAACCGGGACAACGACCCCGACTTCAAGAAAGTGATCGAGGGGCTCGATACGACGTGCACGGCTGCCGCTGTGTTCGACAACCTCGAGGCCGCCGAGCAGTGCACCAAGGCCGTGCGCGAAGCCGATCTCGGCCTCAGCATCAACATCTCGACCTCGGTCGAAGGGGCCATCGCCTGCTGCGACGCCGCGGGCATTCACCGGCACAGCGCCGGATACTCGCTCGGCTTCGAAGGGAAGACCGAGCACCTGCCGAACGGCGACGTGCTGGCGCTCTCGACGATGTGCGGGCACGGCATGGTCAGCATGTCGCTCGCGAAGAAGATGATCGACTGGGTCAAGGAAGGACGCCGCACGCCGGACGAGGCGGCGGTCGTGCTCACCCGGTTCTGCTCGTGCGGTGTCTTCAACCCCTCGCGTGCGCGCCGCCTTCTGGAAGAAGCGCGGGAGCGGACGAAATGAGGCGTCTCGCCTCGACGCTCGTCCTCGCGCTCGCCATCGGCGCGGCCGCATGCGGCGGCGCGGCGCCGCCGCCCGCGGACGCACCTGCGTCAGCGCCTGCGCCGGCTGCCGACGTTCTCGTCCTCAACAACTTCACGCTGATCGATGGGCGGGGCGGTCCGGCCGTTGCGGATTCCGCGCTGATTGCGACCGACGGCCGCATCACGTGGATTGGCCCGAAGTCCGAGCTCAAGGCGCCGGCCGGCGCGTCCGTACAGGACCTCGCCGGCAAGTTCGTGATGCCCGGTCTCGTCGATCTGCATACGCACGTGTCCAATTCGGACGTCCAGATGCAGGATCCGGTCAGGTTCTTCACGCGCGAAGGCGTGACCCGCGATCTGAAGCTCTATGCGAGTTACGGCACGACGACGGTTGCCTCGCTCGGCACCGACCAGAAGCCGCTGGTCTACGAAATGCGCGCGGAGCAGCGCAACGGACGGCCGGCGGTAGCCCGCATCTTCACCGCAGGCCGCGGCTTTACGGTGAAAGATGGATTCCCCACCAACAAGGGGAACGTCCCCGGCATTCCGTACGAGCCGGTGACGCCGGCGGACGCGGCCGCGCAGATTGAAGAGCTTGCGGCCGAGAAGCCCGATGTCGTCAAGATCTGGGTCGACGATCGCTTCGGCGACTTCAAGAAGACGCCCATCGAGATCTCGCGGCCGATCATCGACGGGGCGCACAAACACGGGATCAAGGTGATCGCGCATGTGTTCTACCTGAGCGACGCCAAGCAGCTGGCAGCCGCCGGGCTGGATGCCTTCGGCCACAGCGTCCGCGACCGGGCCGTAGACGCCGAGCTCATTCAGTTGATGAAGAAGAACGGCACCTGGATCATTCCCACGCTCTACCGCGAATGGGCGACCTTCATGTTCGAGGAGCCCAACCAGTTCCTGAACGATCCGTTTTTTGCGCGCGGCCTCGATGCCAATCAGCAGACGGTCCTGAAGTCGCCCGAGTACCACAAGGCGCTGACGGGCGACAAGTATTTCCCGAGGTACCCGGGCGTGCTGAAGACGGCGAAAGAAAATCTGAAGCGGCTCGCCGACGCGGGCGTGCCCATCGGCTACGGCACCGACAGCGGCGTGTTGACCAGGTTCGAAGGGTTTGGCGAGCACAAGGAACTCGAGCTGATGGTCGAGGCGGGCATGACCCCGTCGCAGGTGATCACCGCCGCGACCAAGAGCTCGGCGGAGTTTCTTGGACAGCAGAAGGATCTCGGGACGCTCGAGACCGGGAAGTGGGCCGATCTCATCGTGCTCGGCGCCGATCCGCTGGCCGATATCAAGAACAGCCGGCAGATCGAGACGGTCTACATCGCTGGCAACAAGGTTCAGTAGCGAGGCACGAAGGCTTTACAGGAGATTAGGAGACTAGGAGAATTCTTTTCAAAAAGACACTCCTAATCTCTTAATCTCCTGTTCAAAAAACAGGAGATCGTATGAGACTTTTGCTGGCGATCGTGATCGGGGTGATGCTGTCGGCCGTCGGGTTCGCACAGGCCGGAAAAACCGAGCAGCAGGTGCTGCAGGCCGAGAAAGATCGGTTCGCGGCGATGATCAAGGGCGATCGCGCCGCGCTCGAGAAGCTGCTGGCCGACGATCTCACCTACACCCACAGCAGCGCGCTGTTCGAGTCGAAGGAACAGTTCATCAAGAGCGTGACGAGCGGCAACATCGACTACGTGTCGATCGTGCCGAGCGAAGCCGACTGGAAAGTGCGCGTCAACGGCAACGCCGCGATCGTCAACGGCATCGCGGCGGTCAACGTCATCGACACCGGCAAGGATCGGAAGATTCGGATTCGCTATACGACCATCCACACCAATCGTGGCGGCGCGTGGCTGCTCCAGGCCTGGCAGGCCACGGTGATTCCTGAGCCGGCAAAATAGAATCTGGAAACTAAAATCTAGAAACTAGAATCTGGAATAGAGCGACCAACCGACTCGGCGAGGGTCGTCGAGAAGATCTTGGAGACTTCAGTTTTTAGATTCTAGTTTCTAGATTCTGTTATCCATGAAGTTCGTTCGCGGTGTCCTTGCCGTCTTCCTGACCGCCACGCTCGCCGCGCAGTCCACATCCCCCCAGTACCTCTCGTTGGCACAAGCCGGACCCGTGTTCGCCGCGCTCGGCGAGCGTCTGCCTGCTCCCGCGGCATGGCCGTCGTGGATCGCGGAGCACGGATCGGACCACCCGCAGCCGTGTGGCCGAAGGCGACGAGACGTCGATCGTCTACTGGCTCCTCTTCGGGACGACGTTCACCAGCCAGCCTCGTATTACCTCGCGTCAGATCGATTCGAAGGAGGTGACCGCGGCCGTAATCGCGCGTCTGGCCGATTTCGAAGCGGCGCTCGCCGCGCCGGGCGGTTCCGAGCGCGTGCAATTCGCCCGGCAGGTGCTCGGCGCCGGGCCGGCCCGTCCGCGCCTGCTGTCGATGCTCGATCGCGTGATGAAGGAGGGAGACACGCACGCGCGTCTCGCCGAGGCCGCGCGGGCCCTTGGCGATCCGAGCCTGGAGTTCGCCGAGCGGTCGAGAATGTACAGGGCCCGCGGTCTGTCGACCGACAGCTCGCTGAAGATCAATTTCGCGGTGGAGGAAGCGCTGAAGGGTCTCGTCCCCGCACTGACGCGCGGGGCGACCCAGGCGAAACCAGCCGTGCGACGCGTGGCGATTGTCGGACCGGGCCTGGACTTCACCGACAAGCAGGAAGGCTACGACTTCTATGCGCCGCAGACGATCCAGCCGTTTGCGGTGCAGGACTCGCTGATTCGTCTCGGCCTTGCCGATGCCGGCGCACTCGAGGTGACGGCCTTCGATCTGAGCCGGCGCGTGAGCAGTCATATCGAGACGGCCGCCGAGCGCGCGGGTGGAGGCGCCTCTTACATCGTCCACCTGCCGCTCGACGGTGACGTGTCCTGGACTCCTGAGTTTCTGGACTACTGGCGCCGGTTTGGCGACTCGATCGGAAGCCCCGTGCCGGTCTCGGTTCCACCAGGTTTGCCCGGCCTGAGGTTGCGCGCCGTCAGCGTGCGTCCTCCCGCCGTCCGGCGCGTGCGCGTGATCGACCTGAACGTGACCGCGCAGTATCTCGCGCTGTCCGAGGCCGGGCGATTCGACGTGGTCATCGGGACCAATGTGTTTCTCTACTACGATCGGCCGCAACAGGGTCTCGCGATGGCCGGCATCTCGAATATGCTGAGGCCGGGCGGGGTGCTGCTGTCGAACAACGCGCTCGTCGAGATTCCGGCGGTCGGGTTCCGGTCGATCGGCTACTCGAAGGTGATGTACTCGTCGCGCGAGGAAGACGGCGATCTCATCGTGTGGTATGAGAAGGCGCCGAAGTGAAAACGGTTCCGGGATCCGTTTTCAGAACCCGCGATGGATGGGTGTAGATGTTGAACCGATCGTCGCGCACGAAGCCGAGCAGCGTGATGCCGGTCCGGTGCGCCAGATCGACGGCCAGGCTCGAGGGCGCCGATACGGCGGCGACGAGCGGAATGGCGCCGATGAACGCCTTCTGCACGATCTCGAACGACGATCGGCCGCTGACGACGAGCGCCGAGCGCGACAGCGGGAGCTGACCGGCCATGAGCGCGCGGCCCAGCAGCTTGTCGACGGCATTGTGGCGCCCCACATCTTCGGCGCTCGATTGCAGGCGGCCGTCGAGATCGAAGAGCCCGGCCGCGTGCAGGCCGCCGGTTTCGTCGAACGCATGTTGCGCGCGGCGAAGCGCCGCCGGAAGACCGGCCAGGACGGTGGTGTCGAGATGCCATTCCACGGCAAGCGGTGGCCGATCGATCTCGAGCGACTCGAGCGTGCGCCGGCCGCACATCCCGCAGGAGGAGTTCTGGGTGACGTTCCGGCGGCCCTCGAGCAGATCGGGGAGAATCTCCGCGCGGCTTCTGCTGAGGACCACGTTCAGCACGCCGTCGGCGGCGTCCGGGCGATCGAGCCGCTGCACGTCGTCTGCCGAGCGAATGACGCCTTCCGACAGCAGAAACCCGCCAACGAGATTGTCGTCCGCGCCGGGCGTGCGCATGATGACCGCGAACGGATGACCGTTCAGCCGGACTTCGAGTGCCGCCTCAACCGCGACGCGGTCAGTGGCCGTTTCGGTCGAACCATTGCCGATTCGCACGACTTCGACGCTGCGCGAGCTTTCAGTCATGGTACTCGTTAAAAGGTTAGCACCTTGAGCTTCAGTCCTTTCGGCCTCGGCCGGCAGAAGCCCCACCACTACTTCGAGGCAGCAAGGATCGCCTGGGAGAACCGGGACCAGTTGCCCTTCGCCTGGCGCATTCTCCGTAACGGCGTGTGCGATGGCTGCGCGCTCGGCACCAGCGGCATGTCCGACTGGACGCTGCCCGGACCGCACCTGTGCATGGTGCGTCTCGAGTTGATGCGGCTGAACACGGCGCCGGCCCTCGATCCTTCCGTGCTCGAGGATGCGGCGGCATTGTCGCTCCGGTCGTCGCGCGAGTTGCGCGAGCTCGGCAGGCTCCCGCATCCGATGATGCGATCGCGCGGCGAGCCCGGCTTCCACCGCATCTCGTGGGACGAGGCGCTGAACCGGATAGCCGACGAGCTGCGCGCGATCGACCCGCCGCGATTCGCGATGTACCTGACGTCGAGAGGGCTCACCAACGAGACGTACTACGCGGCGCAGAAGTTCGCGCGTTTCGTCGGGACCAATCACGTGGATAACGCCGCGCGCCTGTGCCATGCGGCCTCGACCGTCGCGATGAAAGAGATGCTCGGCTACGGCGCCTCGACGTGCAGCTATTCGGACTGGCTGAAGGCCGACCTCATCGTGCTGTTCGGATCCAACGTGCCGAACAACCAGCCGGTGACCACGAAGTACCTGCACCACGCGAAGCACAACGGCGCCCGGATCGCCGTCGTCAACCCGCACCGCGAGCCGGGTCTCGAGCGGTACTGGATACCTTCGATCGCGAAGAGCGCGCTGACCGGCACCGCACTCGCGGACGACTGGTTCGACGTGCACACCGGCGGCGATCTCGCGTTTCTCATCGGCGTGCTGCGGGCGCTCGTCGAGCTCGACGGCGTCGATCGCGAGTTCGTCGACGCCTGCACCCTCGGTTTCGACGAGGTGCGCAGAGACGCGCTCGCCCGCCCGTGGGATCAGATCGAGCGGGAGTCAGGTGCGCCGCGTGCGCGCATCGAGGCGTTCGCGCGTCTCTTGATGTCGCGGCCGAACACGATCTTTGTCTGGTCGATGGGACTGACCCAGCATGCGCACGGCGTCGATACCATCCGCGCGCTCGTCAACGTCGGCCTCGCACGAGGGCTCCCGGCCGGCGAAAACCGCGGCCTCGTGCCGATCCGCGGGCATTCGGGCGTGCAGGGCGGCGCCGAGGTAGGTTGCGTGCCGGCCGTTGGTGCGGAGACGGCCGCCCTGTGGGAGCGGCTGTGGCGGTTTCCGGTGCCGCGGACGCCCGGATGGACGGCGACCGAAATGGTCGAACACGCGTCGAAGGGCGAGGTCGACGTGTTCTGGATGGTGGGCGGCAATTTTCTCGAAACGCTGGCCCATCACGACACGTCGAAGGAAGCCCTGCGCAGGCCGCGCCTGCGCGTTCACCAGGACATCGTCGTGTCCTCGTCCATGCTCAGCGAGTGCGGCGGAGACGTCATCGTGCTGCCCGCGGCGACGCGGTACGAATCGCCGGGAGGCGGGACCGAGACGTCGACGGAACGCCGCATTATTTTCTCGCCGGAAATCCCCGGCCGGCGCATCGGGACCGCCGCGCCCGAATGGACCGTGTTCCGGGAAGTCGCGCTGCGACTCCGTCCCGAGCGCGCGGACCTCGTCGGATTGAAGGATGCGCAGAGCATTCGCCAGGAGATTGCCGCCGCCGTGCCGTTGTATCGCGGCATCGAGTCGCTTGCCGAGCGCGGCGACCAGGTGCAATGGGGTGGACGCACCCTCTATTCAGGAGGCCGTTTCCATACGGCCGACGGCAGGGCCAGATTCGCTGCGAACGGCGCGAGCGCCGCAGCCGGCCATCGCTCCCGGCCGGTTCCTGCTCTCGACCCGGCGGGGCAAGCAGTTCAATTCGATGCTGCACCGGGACGTCGATCCGCTGACAGGCGCGTCGCGCGACGAGATTCTGATCAGCGCTAGCGATCTCGCCCGCCTTGGCGCCGGCGAGGGCAGCCCTGTTCGGCTTCGATCGGACTTCGGCACGCTCCCGGGCAGGCTGCGGACCGCACCGATCAAACCCGGCAATCTCCAGGCGCACTGGCCCGAAGCGAACGTCCTGCTGGGACCTCGCGTCGACCCCGATTCCCACGAGCCCGACTACAACGCTCTTGTGGAAATAGAGCTCGTTCCGCGCGTTTAGTTGCCCTGTCGTGATCTTCTGTTTTATCTTCGACGGCGGAACCAGGAACGTGGAACCCCGTCGAGGTGTGTAGTATCCTGCTGTTTTGATGTCCAAGAACAAACAGCTCCTGATCGTGGACGACGATCGAAATACGCGCGAGGGGTACCGGACGTATTTGTCCGGCAAGGGGTTCGACGTCTGCGCACTCGACGGTGGCGTCGATGCGCTCGCGTTGGCGAAATCCGCGGCGCCCGATCTCGTCGTGCTCGATCTGGGCCTGCCCGACATCGACGGGTGGGAAGTGGCGCGCCGCCTCAAGGGCGACGACGAGACCCGCGCCATTCCGATCATTGCGTTCAGCGGTCGTTCGATGCAGCACGAACAGGTCAGTGCGCTGCGCGCGGGCTGTGACGTCTACCTGACGAAGCCGTGCGCGCCCGACAAGCTGCTCGGCGCCGTCCGCAAGCTCCTCGGGATGGAAGAGCGGACGGCCTTACCGGAAGAAGACCAGCGCGACCCTTACTAGCCACGTTGGCAGGGCTGAAGCCCTGCGCTACCAGAGACAGGGCTGAAGCCCTGTGCCACCGGAGACTGGGCTGAAGCCCCACCGGAGGCGTCGCTGACGCCCCTGCGCTACCGAGACATCGTTCCGCTACCGGGACAGTGCTACCGGGACATCGTACCGAAGAGCCGTTCGCGCCGCATCGGCGCCGGGGTCGAGTGCCACGGCGTCGCGGAAGAGCTCCGCCGCCGCCTCCACATCCCCGCGCTCGAGATGGACGTTGCCGAGATTCACGTACACCGCCGAATCTCGCGGATCCAGCCGCAGAGATGCTTCGAACGCGGCGATCGCGCACGCCTGGTCTCGTCTGGCCGCGCAAATGATGCCGCGCATGTTGAGCGCTCTGGCGTGCCGCGGATGCGCGTCGACGAGCAGCCCGATCGCGCGCTCGGCCTCATCGTGCCGGTTTTCCAGAAAGAGGGCGGTCGCCTGATAGAAACGGCTGTCCTCGCGCGTCGGAAACCGGCGCATCAGCGTGCCGGCGACCGCGGCCAATCGCGGCTCGCCGAGATCGGCCAGCACCGAGGCCAGCTGCTCCAGCGGCTGCGGGCTGTCCGGCGCGATTGTCGTGGCCTCGAGCGCCGCATCGACGGCACCCTTCATGTCGCCAGTCAGCGCGAGGGCGTAGGACAGCGCGGTCAGCGCGGGGGCGTCTGGCGGCGAGGCCGACGCCCGCTGACGCAGCCAGTGCGTCTCTTCCGCAAGGCGCCCTGAAGCGGCGGCCGACGAGACGCCTCCCCGCATCGATTCGAACGTGCCGCCGTTGATGCTCGACGCGCGGCGGAAGCTCTCGTGCGCCATGCCGAACGCTTCGGCCTTGAGTCCGGCTTCGCCGCGCAGCACCCAGTCTCCCGCGTCTGCGGCGCGCAGCGTCTCCATGATGACCGCGGGCTGATGCGCACGCCCGGCAAGCGCGCGCAGTGCCGGCGCATTTCCCTCGGGTGGCGCGTACATCGCGCGGGCGGCCGTGAACTCGAGCGCCATGCGATCGTCCGATTGAATGGGCGCCGAACTTCCGTAGGACACAAGATCGGCGGGACCGCCCGCATAGAGAGAGAGGAGAAAAAACGGCGCCGTTCGCGCGGGAACTCCGGCTTCGGCCAGCAGGACGGGAATTTTCCCCCTCTGCGCGTGCTCGGCGACGCGCGCGAGGTTCGGCTCGATCCCGCCCGACGGCGTCCCGATGAGCAGCAGGTCGCTGTCTCCCACGAGCCAGACCGTGCCCTGTGGAAAGACCGACACGAACGTGCGGACGATCGACTGCAGATCGTCCGCCGCAATTTCGTAGGTGTGCGCCCACTGACAGAAGACGCCCGCTGGTGTCAGACGCCCGCGCACGGCCTCGAAGAACTCGCGTGTGAAGAGCGCGGCCACTCCGGCCATCCAGGGATTGGAAGGCTCCGACACAATCACGTCGTATTGTCGGGAGGTCAGCTGCAAGTGAGTACGGCCGTCGCCCAAGAGGAGCCGTACTCCGGGCGCCGCGAGCACACGCCGGTTTTCCGCCTCAAACAGCGCCGACGCCTCGACGACCTCGGGCGAGATCTCCACGACGTCCAGGTGCGAGACCGTTCCGGACGCCATGACCGCATCGGCGGTGACGCCGCTGCCCAGGCCAATGACGAGAGCGTCGCGCGGCTGACCCTGCAGGACGGCCGGCAGCAGTCCGAGGAGGCGCTGGGTCAGCATGTCGCCGCCGTTCGACGCGTCCACCTTTCCATCGATCGCCAGCGATCGTGTTCCGCCGAGACGTTTCACGCTGACCGTTCCGGCTGCGCCTTCCTTGTCAGTACTCCAGTCGTCCGGCGTGAAGGTTGATGTCGAGATCCGCGGGAGCGATCTGGCGAGCGTACTTATACAGGCCGCCGGCGAGCAGCGCCCGGTTCCACTGGGGCAGAAAGAATGTCGCGACGACAATCAGAGCGGCCGTCATCGTCGTCATCATTGCGCCGCGGCCGCGGACCGCGCGCCCGTACACGCCGGCCAGGGCCACCCCCGCGCCGGCGGCGAGCAGGAGGCGGCCTGTGTAGAGAAACGTCGAGGCCAGGCCGAATTGCGGGAGAAGCAGGAATCCACCGGCAAGACTTCCGCCGACGGCGCCGATCGTGTTGGCTGTGTAGATGAGTGACGTATCGCGGGCGGCCGAGTCCGCGCCCGGTGATGCTGCCGCCAGTGCGAGCGTAAACGTGGCGCCAAAGGCGACGCTCGCCGAGGTCAGCAGGAGCCCCAGCGCAAGCACTTCGCGCAAGAGCAGCGGGCCGAATCCACGGAGCTCGCTGACGGATCGCGCCACAATCAACGGCAGTTCCAGCGCCGCGAACCAGGCTGCTGCGATCGTTCCCGCCGCGGCGATGACGAGCGTAGCGGCCAGCCACGGCACACGGTGCGGGCTCGTGCGCGCGATGCGGACACCGATCGTCGAACCGATGGCGATGCCGACGATAAACGAGGCCGCCATGATCGCGAAGGCGTACGTCGTCGGGCCGACGATGAGCGCAATCAACCGCGTCCATGCCACTTCGAAAACAAGCGCCGCAAAGCCGGACAGCGTCGCCGCCACGATCGTCCATCGTCGATCGTCCATCGTCGATCGTCCATCGTCCTTGGGCGATCGCCTGGATTTCGACGGGCGCTTCGATGATGGCCGCACGACGATAGATGGTGCCCGCTCGACGATGGACGATGGACGATCGTCAATCGACGATGGACGATGGACGATGGACGATCGACGAATCGCGATCGCTCCCGCCGCGGCGAGCACGTTCAAGCCGACCGCACTCCACGTCGAGATGCGAACGCCGTAGGCGGGGATCAGCCAGAAGCCGGCGGCCAGCGCGCCCGCGGCCGCGCCCGCCGTGTTCGCGGCGTAAAGGATGCCGGCGTCTGTTGCGGCGAGTGTCGGTGTGCGTTGAGGCTCGTGCGCGGTCTGACCGGTAAACCACGAAACGGCGACCGGAAACGTGGCGCCCATGGCGGCGGCCGGAAGCCCCAGCAACGTGAAGCCGATGGAGACACGTACGAGCGAGAACGAGAGCGGCGACGTTCCATCCGCGTAGGCCCACTTCAGCAGGGGCTCGAACAGGTCGAGAGCGGTTGGCAGCGCGATCGCGATACCGGCGATGATCAGTTCGAGTACGGCGTAAGTGGCAAGCGCGCGGGATGGCGAGAGCCGCATGCGGCCGGCGATCCAGGAGCCAAGGGCCAGGCCGCACATGGACGCCCCCAGCACGATGCTCGACGATGCCGTCGTATGGCCGAACGCGAGCGTGAACAGGCGTACCCATGCAACTTGATAGATAAGGGCCGCTGCGCCGGACGCGCCGTAGCATGCGACGACCAGCCGCCGGGCAGACATGTTCCCCACGAGTTGGAGTAGATTGTAAACACATCGAAGAGGCAACGTTATGTTCACCAAACGCGCATCAGGTCTCGCGCTTGTGCTCGGATTGCTCGCGACCGCGCTCGTCGGGTCTTCGCCCTTCGCGCAGGTCCCCGGCCCTGGTGTGTTCGGCGTCGATACGTCGCTGCCCATTCCCGAGCAGCCGCCCGCCGCGCCTCCGTCCGCCCTGCTGCAGAAATACGCGATGGTCTCGGCCGATCGGCTGAAGAACCCGTCAGCTGCCGACTGGCTGATGACGCGGCGCACGTACGACGGATGGGGTTACAGCCCGCTCGAGCAGATCAACGCTGGAAACGTCACGCGCCTTCAGCCGGTCTGGACCATGTCGACCGGCATGAACAACGGGCACGAGGCGGCGCCCATCGTCAACGGCGGCGTGATGTTCGTCACCAGCTCGTTCAACCAGGTGCTCGCGCTCGATGCGAAAACAGGAGCGCTCCTCTGGCGGTACCGGAGCGAATCGTCGGGCAGCGTGCGCGGGAAGCCGGTGAATCGTGGCGTCACGTTGTACGGCAACAAGGTGTTCGTCGTGCTGACCGAAGCCGTGCTCGTCGCGCTCGACGCGAAAACCGGCAAGGAAGTCTGGCGCACGATCGTGGGCAACAACGCGACGGGGGAATACCTGACGGCGCCGCCGCTGGTCGCCGACGGCAAGCTCGTTTCCGGTATTTCAGGTGGTGACGGCCCGAACCGCGGTTTTGTCGCGGCCTACGATCCCGAGACCGGGAAACAGGTGTGGAAGACGTTCATGACGCCCGAGCCGGGCCAGCCGGGAAGCGATACGTGGCGCGGTGACGACTGGAAAACGGGTGGCGCAGCGACCTGGGTCACGGGGAATTACGACTCCGACACGAATCTCCTCTTCTGGGGCGTCGGCAACGGCTATCCCTGGGTCGCCAACTCGCGGCCCGGCGACAACCTGTACACTGCGTCAACTGTTGCGATCGACGCAACCAGCGGCGCGATCAAAGGCCACTTTCAGTACACGCCCAATGAATCGTGGGACTGGGACGAGGTGTCGCCCCCGATTCTCATCGATTTCCGCCGCGGCGGCAGGACCATCAAGGGTCTGGTGAACTTCGGCCGGAACGGCTATTTGTATTTTCTCGAGCGTACCAACGGCGCGATCAAATTCGTCGACGGAAAGCCTTACGTCAAACAGAACGTATTCAAAGGGCTCGATCCGAAAACCGGACGGCCGGACGTCGACGAGAGCCGCAAACCCGACATCGGCAAGATCGCCGATTTCTGTCCGTCATGGCACGGCGCGAAGAACTGGCAGCCGGGTGCGTTCAACCCGAAGACGCGCATGGTGTACGTGCCCACGCAGGAGAACCTGTGCGCCGTGATGGCCGGTCGCGCGACCAAGACGCCGTCCGGTGAGACGCGCGTGTCGACCACGAGTCGAATGTACATCGCCCCGGGAGCGGATCATCTGAGTGAAGTTCAGGCCTGGGATGTCGACACCGGCAAGAAGGTCTGGAGCCACAACTTCCCGAAATCGCCCAACTGGGGACCCATCCTCACTACCGGGGGCGGGCTCGTCTTCAGCGGCGGCACGAACGATCGCATGTTCCGTGCATTCGATGCCTCGACCGGCCAGGTGCTGTGGGAGTACCCGACGAACTCGGGGATTTACGCGCCGCCCTCTTCGTTCATGGTTGACGGGAAACAATACATCGCCGTGCTCTCGGGCTGGGGACAGGATGCCCGCTCGATGCAGGCGCGTATCAACGCAGCCTCGCCGGGTAACTTTCCAGAGGTGCCCGAGGGGGGAGTCGTGTGGGTGTTCACCGTGAAGTGACACGGTAACCAATTGATTGGATTGGGAAAAACCGCGACAAATTACGACAATCCCACACAATCCGCGGTAGATTTGTCACCCGCCCGGGTCTATAGTTCGGATCTCAAAAAGCAAACCTTTCGGCCGACGGTCATTCTCGATATGGGAGGGTGTGACAATGGCAGCATATGGGTGGAGTTGGAGAGTTCTCGGCGCGGCGTTGTGCATCATCCTCGTAGGCTTCGGAACGGCCTTCGGTCAGAGCGTTTCCTCAGGCACCATCCACGGCGTTGTCAAGGATGAGTCTGGCGGCGTGCTGCCTGGCGTCACGGCCACTGTCACGAGCCCGGCCCTTCAGGTTCGAGAGCTCGTGCAGGTGACCGACGCCGAGGGCGCCTACCGGTTCGTCGATCTTCCAGCGGGGACTTACACGCTGAAGTTCGAGCTCGGCGGCTTCAGCTCGCTGATTCGAGAGGATCTCCGGCTGACCGTCGGCTTCACCGCACGTGTTGACGAGAACCTCAAGGTTGGCTCGATGGAGGAGTCGATTACCGTCAGCGGCCAGAGCCCGGTCGTCGACATCACCAGCACCAGCGCGAGCGTGGCGTTCACCAAAGAGATTCTCGACGCCGTGCCGCGCGGCCGCGACCTTCAGAACATTCTCGCGATGGCGCCGGGCGTGACCCAGGCGCAAATCGACGTCGGCGGCAGCACGCTCGCCCAGCGGCAGGACACGGCGAGCTACGGGATGGAAGCGCAGCCCAAGCTCCAGTACGAAGGCATGAACATCGCGATGGGCGCCGACCAGAACACGCCCATCTACTTCATCGACAACAGTCTCGAAGAGGTGCAGGTGCGGACGTCGGGGAACGACGCCGAAGTGTCGACACCCGGCGTCTCGATGGTGGCGATCATGAAGTCGGGTGGCAACACGTTCCATGGCGCCTACAGGGCGTCGTATCAGCCCGACAGTCTGCAGGCGAGCAACCTCAACGACGAACTAAAGGCCCAGGGAATCGGCACGCCGCCGCAGCTCAAGACGTTCTACGACGTCGCCGCCGATTTGGGCGGCCGGATCATCCGCGACAAGCTCTGGTTCTACGGCGGGTACGCCAAGCAAACCAAGAGCGAGGGCACGCTCGGCTTTGCGGACGGCCCGGGACCGGACGGCAGGTATCTGTCCGGCGACGAACCTCAGGCGTATTTCGAGAGCTCGCTCTACCAGTACTCCGTGAAGGCCTCGTATCAGATGTCGAAGAACAACCGGCTCGTCTACGTGTGGCAGAAGGGTGTAAAGGCACAGCCGCAGAACGGCGGCGGGCGCACCAGGCCGCTCGAGGCGACGCGCGACTACCTGAATCCCACATCGATTCAAAAGGCTGAGTGGCAGAGTACGGTGAACCCTCGCCTGCTGCTGAACGCGACGGGCGGCTACGTGGGGTACGTCACAGACTACGACGCGGGGCGATCCTACGCGGCGGTCGACAAGCCGAGCCGTCAGGACCTCGAGACGGGGCTGTTTACGGGATCTCACGTACAGCATCAGGGCAAGACACGCGACCGGTATCAGCTCGAAGCCAGCGCCACGATCTTCCCCGGGCGCTCGTTCGCTGGACAGCACGATTTCAAGACCGGCGTGTCCATCTACTGGGACCGGACGTCCGATGCCTGGCTAAACAACCTGGCCGGCAACTACGTGCTGATTACCGACAGGATAAACGGCGTCTCGGGGACGCCGTCGCGGATCCGCGCGTACAACACGCCGGTCTTCCCGCTCGACAACGAGGATATCAACGCGTGGTACTTCAAAGACAGCTGGCGGCCGAACGAGAGACTCACGTTGAATCTCGGCGTCCGGTGGGAGTATCAGCACTCGTACCTGCCGGATCAGCAATTTGACGGCGCCCGCGATTTTGCCACGGTGTTTCCGGCCAAGCACGTTGACTTCCTCAGCGTGCAGACGTTCAACCGGATCGTCCCGCGGACGGGTGTCGCCTACGATCTGGGCGGCAAGTCGGTCGTCAAGGCCACCTGGGGGCTGTACAACTACATCCTCGGCGACACCTACGGCGACGTCTTCGCCGCGACCGCCACCGCGAATGCCGTGTTCCTCTGGCACGACCTGAACAACGACAAGCTGTGGACGCCGAACGAGTCGAATCTCGCCTTGAACAACAACCCGGATTTCGTCAGCATCACGGCGGCTTCCAACTACGAGCTCAGCCCCGAGCTGAAGCAACCGAATACCTGGGAAACGACGGTCAGCTACGAACGCGAGCTGGCGAACAGCCTTGGGCTCCGCGTGATGTACCTCAACCGGATTGTGGACGGGTCGATCGAGCTCGTGAACACGAAGCGGCCGTACGCCTGGTACAGCGTTCCCATCACCCGCCGCGATCCTGGGCCGGACGGCGTTCTCAACAACGCCGATGACGGGGGCAGCATCAAGTTATACGACTACCCGGCGGCGTTGAGGGGTGCGGCATTCGTGAGCAACAAGCGAGTCAACTCGAACACCACCGATCGATTCGACTCGACGGAGTTCACGCTCACCAAGCGTGCGACGGGCAAATGGGGCGGGCAGATTTCGTACTTTGTGGTCAAGAACCGCCGGTGGCTCGAGGGAAGCTGCTGCGGCGGCGGGAGCTCTGTCATCTCGAATCCGAACGACGAGTTCTTCCCGCTGGACGAGACCTGGACCTGGGCCGGCAGTATTTCCGGGACCTATCGGATGCCGTACGACATCTCCTTGTCCGGATTCCTCCAGAGCAAGAGCGGCGTCAAGGGACAGCGCACCAACCTCTTCCGCACGGCGGATCCTGACGGAGGTCCGGCGCTGCCCAGCAATACCAACATCACGATGCGCCTCGAAGAGTACGGCGCCCAGAGCCTGTCCGCCTACAACATCCTCAACCTCCGCTTGAACAAGGATTTCCGGTTGAGCGGAGGACGGCGGATCGGCATCGATTTCGATATGTTCAACCTGCTGAATTCGGCGACGCCGACGGGGGCCGATTTCAATTCGGGGCCGACGTTCGGTTACGTGACCGGCGTGACGCCGCCACTGATTACGCGCATCGGCGCCCGGTTCATGTTCTAGGAGGAGGCGGTCATGAAGATCACACGTGGTAGGTCCATCGCCGCCGTACTCTCGATAGCGGCCATCGCGGTGGCCGTCGGCGTGTTCGCGCCGCACGACAGCGGTCTCGCTCCAGCGGTGATGGCGCAGTCGATCAGCTGCGACATGTCGCAGTACAAGGCGGCGCCGGGGCTCACGGCAACCGTCGAACAGGATGCCCTCGCGGTTACGTGGAGCGGGGCGAACGGATCGGAGCTTCGTGCGCGATACGGCATCACCAACGGACAGCCCATCATCCGGGAACTGTCGGTGAGGAAGAGCGGAGGGCAGTGGGCGCCGCTCGGGCAGAATCTCACGCCGGAGTTCTACGTGAAAAGCGGCAAACGCCGCATGACGACGCAGCAGGGAGCACCGTTGATCAATCTGGGTGTCGACATCACGCCAGAGGTTCTCGAGAAGAACAAATGGTACGCGTTCTGGGACGCCCCGTTTGTGATCCCCGGCGTTCCAGAACCAAATCCCGCGAGGGGACAAGGTGCGGGCCGTGGACAGCCTGGGCCCGCGTCTCAGAGCGAGCCGGCGGCGAGAAGGGGAAACGTGCCGCCGGGACCGGAAGGACGCGTGTACGGGCTGCCGCGAACGCCTGAAGAGATCAAAAAGGCTGACGCGACATTTCAGACCACTTCCTGCTCGGTCAAGACCGACGGGGCCAGGGTCGAAGTGAACTTCCCGGGACTTTCGATGGGCATCTTCTCGGGAAGCCTGCAGTTCACGTCGTATCGCGGTTCGAATCTGTTCCGCGTGGAAGCCATCGCAAAAACCGACCAGCCGTCGGTGGCGTACAAGTACGAGGGCGGGCTGCGCGGATTCTCGACCGCTCTCACGCCGCGAGTCTCCTGGCGCGATCGCGGCGGCGATCCGCAGCAGTATGAATTCGGCGGCATCAAGAACGACACGCGCGTCACGGTGAAAGCGAAGAATCGCGTGATGGTTGCAGGCGGGGGCAAGAGCGGATCGATCGCCACCTTCCCGACGCCGCATGCGTTCTTCTTCACGCGCGAGGTCGATACCAACCTGGGATACATCTGGTATCGCAAGGACGCAGAAGGCCAGTTCGGCATGGGCGTGAGACAGGCGGAAGGCGAGGAAGTGCAGCAGTACATCGAGAACTTCGCGCTGCACAACGCGCCTCCCGGCACGATGCAGCGCATGTCGGTCTACTACCTGATGACGCCGGACAACATCGAGACCACGCGCCAGGCGGTGATGGCCTACACGCACGGCGACGTGTTCAAGCCGGTTCCCGGCTACAAGACGATGGTGAACCACTTCCATCTGCGGTTCACCGAGCGTCTGCGTGCGTCAGGGTCGCTGGACAATACGTTCGAAGATCTCATGGTGATGCGCTCGACCGGCATCAACATCGTCGGGCTGAGCGACTTCCACGGCGATCTGCGCCCGAACGATCCGGGCCTGGGGCGGTTCGAAGACCAGCGCGACTACTACACGGCGTCGATGAAGGCGTCGGACAAAGACTTCCTCGTGACCAACTGGGAAGAGCCGACCGCCTATTTCGGCGGCCACTACAACGTCATGTTCCCGAAGAACGTCTACTGGAGCAAAGTGCGTCAGGCCGGGCAGCCGTTCAGCGAGAACGTCCCCGGATACGGCAAGGCGTACCACACCGGCAGCACGACCGATGTGCAGGCCATGCTCGACGCCGAGAACGGTTACTGGTTCCACTCGCATCCGCGCACCAAGGGCACGACCGGATATCCGGATGCGCTCTTCGACAAGGCGTGGGTGAAGAACGATCGGTATCTCGGCATCGCGTTCAAGCCGGCGATGGGCGACGACCTGTCGGACGTGCGGATGTGCCAGTGGCGCTGCTTCGACGCGATCGACACCATGAACAATCTGTACGCGACGACGAGCCTGCGACCCAAGTACCTGATTGCCGACGTCGACACGTACCGGAAGGGCCCCGAGGACGATATCTATCCGGGGCATCCGATCAACTACGTGAAGCTGGATCGACTGCCGGGACCGACCGACGACTGGACGCCGATTCTCAGGTCGATCCGCAACGGGGATTTCTGGGTCAGCACGGGCGAGATTCTCATCAAGAACTATGCTGTCGAGGGCACCGGTGCGAAGCGCACCTTGACGGCCGATCTCGAGTGGACGTATCCGCTGGAGTTCATCGAAGTGGTCTGGGGCGACGGCAAGAAGATCGATTCACAGATCATCAAGGCGACCGACACCACCGCACACGGCACCAGGAAGCTGTCGATTCCGCTGGATGCCACGGGCAAAGTATGGGTGCGGATGTCGGTGTGGGATTCGGCCGGCAACGGCGCGTTCGTGCAGCCCGTGTGGCTGACGCCAGGGCGGCAGACGACGAACAATAACTAGCTGGTAGCTGGTAGCTGGTAGTTGGTAGGGGGTCGGGTGTATTTTTTATCAAAATGAAAAATCACACCCGACCCATTTTTTTGTGTGGTCACCACCGGTGGCACAGGGCTTTAGCCCTGTCACTCTGCGCCCTCATTCTCACTGCATCCCTTACAGGTCAGCGCCGCGACATCTCCATCGTCATCGACAACGCCATGGCAGCCCCCTCGTGGGCCATGGCCGAGCGCGACATGCTGCAGGCGGCGGCCGATGGGGCCAGGCTCTGGGTCGAACGGTATGTGAGGCCTGACGGCTCGGTGAACGTTCCAGAACGGTGGGGCGTGACCGATGGCCCGGACGACATCATGGAGACCGTCCGGGGCTGGCCGCTCGTCTATGCGATGGGCGCCCCCGACTCGGTCGGCGACGCCTACGAGAAAGTCTGGGAGGGCCACCTTCGACAATTCGGCCGCGCGAAGATTCCGGCGGTCGAGCTCGCGAAGGACGGCATCTTCGTCAAGGAGTTTCCTCCGTCGTTCGACTGGGAACACACCGGCGAAGGACTGCAGGCGTTCTACTGGCACGCGCTCGGCCGCCCGCACGACGCGACGAGCCTGGCGCGCGTGCGCCGCTTCGCCGGCTTCTACCTGAACGAAGATCCCGAGGCGTCCAACTACGATCCGAAGATCAAGATCATCAAGAGCCTGTTCAACGGCAGCAAGGGAGCCACGACCAGGCCGGTGACACCGGTCGACTGGGACGGCGACGAGTTTCCCAAACGCGCCGAGCGCTTCCGCATATCGTCGAACATCCGCGGCGACCATCCATTGAATCTGCTGGCGACGACGCTCGCCACGCAGGCGTATCTCCTGACGCACGAACCGAAGTACAGGAACTGGGCTCTCGAGTACGTCGACGCATGGCGCGATCGCGCAGCCGCCAATGGTGGAAACTTTCCTTCCAACATAGGGCTCGATGGAAAGATCGGCGGCGAATGGGGCGGCAAGTGGTACGGCGGCATCTTCGGCTGGAACAGCCCGGACGATGGGCTGCGCAACTACGTGTTGCGAGGCATCCCTGCCGCGTTCGGCCAGGCAGCCATGCTGAGCCGGAACGCCGACTACATCGCTCCCGTGCGCCGGCAGGTCGACAACATCTTTGCCGCGGCGCGCACCGAGAACGGCCGGATGCTGCTGCCGCACTACTACGGCGAATTCCCTCGACCGGGCTCGGGGCAGGCCCCTCGACCAGGCT
>CAWGSZ010000002.1:0-794105 GCA_963825295.1 Vicinamibacterales bacterium
GCCTAACAAGCGCTTGCAGCCGACGAAGGCACGCCGGGTTTCGAGGAACGGCGGGGTTTGGTCCTCGCGCCTTCGCAACTGAAGCGCAGGTCGTTAGAAGGACCACTCACATTGCAGATGCCGGATCGTGTGCACATTTTTGGCGCCTCAGGCAGTGGGACGACGACGCTCGCTGCGGCATTCGCGTCGGCATATGGTCATCGCCATCTGGATACTGATGACTTTTACTGGCTCCCAACCGATCCACCGTATAGGGAAGCCCGGCCACCTGAGTTACGACTGGAGATGCTCCGCCGAACGCTCACTGAATCCTCGTCTTGGGTGCTTTCCGGATCGCTCTGCGGGTGGGGAGATCCCCTGATTCCCGAATTCGATTTCGTGGTGTTCATTGTGGTTCCTGTGGAGGTTCGGCTCGCGCGACTCTGTGCACGTGAAGTCAGACGTTACGGTGCCGGGGCCTTAGAGTCAGGAGGAGCGCTTCATCGAGCCCACACAGAATTCCTTGATTGGGCACGACGGTACGATGAGGGAGGCCCGGAGATGCGAAGTCTTGTTATGCACAATACGTGGTTGGCAGCACTACCGGGAGCGACACTGCGACTTGAGGGCGAGCGGAGCGTGAGTGCTCAATTGGCGGAAATTGAAGCCTCGCTTGAAGCGGGCCTTCTAACAAGGCGTTGCAGACCGACGAGCGGCTAGACTAGTTTGGTTTTCTTACAAACTGACTCTCATGCCGCTCGCGGCTGAGCGCCAGAGCCGTTAGGCCGTCTTGCGAACTGAAAGGAACGGTTGGTCGGCGAAGTTCCATTGGACCCAGAGGGGACCATGCAAAGAGTGATCGGAAGGCGCGGCTTCTTGACGGGCGCCGGTGCGTTCGCTGTGCTTGGCGCGTTGGAAGGCTGTCGATTCGCGCCCGGTGTAAGCCCCACAAACGCCCCGCCCATCCTGCAGCTGCCGCGGCTCAGGGCCAGTGTCGATCGAATCACGAGAATAACAGTCTGTACGCGCCCTTTCCGCGCGCAGGGTCCGCGCCTCGATGTGGAGACAGTGGGCACCAAGAGGGTGGTCCACAACTACGGGCACGGCGGCAGCGGCTGGTCGTTGTCCTGGGGTTCCGGCGCCGTCGCAACTGCTAAGGCTATGGCCACCGGCGAGCGCAACATCGCGGTCATCGGTTGCGGTGCGTTGGGCCTGACCACGGCGCTGCTGCTGCAGCGCGCCGGTGCCAGCGTGACTATCTATGCCAAGGACTTACCGCCCAATGTGCGCTCCTCATTCGCGACGGGCCTTTACACCCCGGACTCGCGTATTTGTCTGGAGGAACACGCGACGACTGCCTTCAAGCAGACGTGGGAGCAAATGGCACGCCAGTCCTTTGCCACCTATCAGAGTTTCCTCGGGTTGTCGGGCACACCGGTGGAGTTCATCGATAACTACTTCGTGTCCGACGATGCGCCCGAACAGCGCCGCAGCAGGGAGGCTGATAACAGACCCGCGTTCGCGGATCTGCAGCAGGAACTGACAGGCGATTTGATTCCGCACGGCGTTGATTTTGAGCCCGGTCGCCATCCGCTGGGTAATCGATATGTGCGGCGCGATAGTCAGCTTATGTTCAATCTGACCGCAGTACACGAGAACGCTGCTGGCGGATTTCACTGCCAATGGCGGCAAGATGGAGATCGCCGAATTCCACACCCCTGACGAATTCGCGCGGTTGAAAGAAAGGACGTTGGTCAACGCTACGGGCTACGGCGCGCGCGCGCTATTCGGCGATCAGTCCATCATTCCGGTACGCGGTCAATTGGCGCGCACGATTCCCGAAGGGGATGTGAAGTATGGTCTGTTCTATAAGAACGTCGGGTTCGTACCGCGCCGCGATGGCCTGGTTTTTCAAGTAGTCGGCGACAACGACTACTACGGCTATGGCGACGACACTGAAGTGCCGGACCGGGCCGAGGCCGAACGTGCCGTGAATACGATCGCCTCGCTTTTTGCCGGTACGTAGCGACGGCGTAAGCAAAGTGCTTGGCTTCAGATGAATCGGGCAGCCTAACATCCAAATGGAGCCGACGCGCCTGACGGTCCCATGTAATCATGTCGTTCGGCGCGCGGCTCCTTTGGAACGTTAGGCGGATTCCGAACGACAATGCGTCTGTCGAAAGGCGGAAACCTCGATGGGCCAGGTTGGGAAAAGACTCGCGCTGCTGATGCTCGTCATAGCGACTGTCGGTTGCGACCGCGTTACCAAACATTTTGCGGCTGCGACCCTCGCCGAAGGTCCGACGCGATCGTTCATGGCGGATACGGTTCGCCTTGAATACATCGAGAACACCGGCGCATTCTTGGGTCTGGGGGCCAGCTGGCCAGTCGAGGTCCGAGCGGGTCTGTTTATCGTTGGCAACGCACTGCTCTTACTAGCGATAGTCGTGACTGCCATCCGCCGTCGTTGGTCTGGGCCTGTACTCGTCGGCTTGACCCTGTTCGTGGCGGGTGGCGCGTCCAACTTGGCGGATCGCGTAACGCGGGGAAGCGTAATCGACTTCATGAACATCGGGGTCGGTCCACTGCGCACGGGGATTTTCAACATCGCGGACACGGCCATCATGCTGGGCGTTGCCATGGTGGTCTTCGTGGGCTTCCGCTCGAGCGACGACGCTCGGACGTGAGGATCTGGTTTGGGAACAACCGCCTAACATGGCATGCAGCCGACAGCGCCGTGAATCGGGCGCGCCGCGGCTGATCCCGACGTTGGGCTAACGACCGGAGAATGGCCCCGAATCGATCCAGCTACTTCAAGCGGTCTTTCCAATAGCCAGGCTTCCTGCGGTCGTGCCCGATAGCGAGAATGCGGATGTGTGTTGCCATGACGAGGTAGACGACGTGATACGGAAAGCGCGTCACCGCACGGCGTCGAACTGGCAGGTCGGCCGGCAGTCGTCTGACTAAGGAGCCAGCGTGTGGCCATCGCCACGATCTGATCAATGGTCGCATCAACGGCGTCGAGGAACTCGATGCCCAGGTGCTCTCGCCGAGCCTCATACCATCGGCCGGCGAAGCGGTATTCGGCGTCCGCCTCGTCGTCAAAGCGAACGCGGGAATTCACTGCCGGCGGAGTTCGTCTTCAGCGCGGCGTCGCACGTCGTCCCATGGGACGCCGGCAGACTCGTCCGCCAAGGCACGGCGGGCACGTCGTTCGATTTCGGCGGCCCATGCGGCTTCCACGTCGGCGGGGTGTTCGGCTGCCGCGTCATCAAGGCTGGCTAAGAATTCAGCTGCGACATACGCTCGCTGATCGAGGGGTAGCGCGAGGACCTCTCGCAGCAGATCTTGCTTTCGTGACGACATGGGAGCATTTTACACGGGTTGAACGGCCGGGGACACAGGTTGGCAGCCCAACACCCGGTTGCACCTGACGCTGCGCGCCTGTGTATTGTGACGGCGGCAGCGCATGTGAACCGAACGTTAGGCAGCCTTGCGATCCATTGATGCCAATCGGCGTGATCACGGAGGTGAAACAATGTCGTACGTGGCAGTCGTCTTCGTCGTCGGGGCGCTCATCGCGATTCACGAGTATGGCCACCTGTTGGCGGCGAAACTGTGCGGGATCCCCGTCAAGCGATTCTCCATTGGCTTCGGGCCCAAGGTCCTCGAGGTCACACGCGGAGAAACATCGTATTGGCTCTCCTGGATTCCGATAGGCGGTTACGTCCTGCCGGCGATCGAGCAGGACGACTTCCGCGAACTTCCCGCGTATAAACGGATCACATTTGCCCTTGGCGGGCCGATGGCCAACGTGATCGCGGCGTTCATGGGTTTATTCGTCCTCGGGCTCGCCCAGTTCAACTTGCCAGTATTCGGCGCCACATCGTTTGCCGCAACCCAGGTGTGGACGGGACTGCTGCAACAGATCGATGGGCTTTCGGCGCTGGTTACTGATGTCGAGCAACTCAGCGGGATCGTCGGAATCGTTGCTGTTGGAGGTGCCCAGTTCGGATCCACGCTCACCGGCTTGCTGACGTTCTCGGTGCTGATCAATCTAAGCCTGGCTGTGATGAACCTGTTGCCGCTGCCTCCGCTCGACGGTGGGCGAATTCTCTTCTGCGTTCTCGAGAAGATCTACCGGCCCGTGGTCACGGTCGAAGCGCCCATGACCTTGGCCGGCTGGACGATGGTCTTGGCGTTGATGGTCTATCTGACGGTTCAGGATGTCGGCAGGATCCTGGCGTAGCGAGAGTAGTCGATCAGAAAAGATAGACAGCGTATCGGACCTGAGCGCTGCCTGACAGTCATGAAGGAAGTTCCACATCAGTTACTCGAGTTCCTGCATCGATATGATCCGGAGATACAGTCATTGGCGCTCGATCGACGATGGTATCTGCCATATCAACGTGTTTGTTCGGCAAGTGAATCTCGGGTTCTCGAAGAAGCCCGACGCTATGCCGGCCTGGCTCGACGGCCACGATCTGCAGCAAGAGTAACGACGAGAGTGAAACAAGGAAACAGGCGAAGCCATCCGTGGCCGGGACCTGGTGGTCTACCGGGTGGCTGAAGGCGAGGAGCAAAGATCCTTGCTGTATTCGTGCCCGTTGAATGGAGATTTGAGAATGAAGCGCCTCGTAGCTGCTGTCTTGATGGCATCGGGTGTGTGGAATCCGTCAGCCGCTCAAAGCCTTTCAGCGAATTGGGCCGAGTTGACCGCGGACGACTTCCAGCGGGCCCTGGGCGCGGCAAGTTACACCTGTGCCTTGCCATTCGGGGTCGTCGAAAAGCACGGACCGTCCGGGCCGCTCGGAACCGATCTCATCAACGTGAGGCACACCACAGCGCTCGCCGCAAAGCTTGAATACGTCCTCATATTCCCGGAGTACTACTTCGGCCAGATTGCCGAGGCTCGACATCAGCCCGGAACGATTGCATACAGCACCGGGCTTCAGCTGCAGCTGCTGCAGGAAACGGTGGCCGAGATGGCGCGCAACGGCTGCCGTAAGGTCGTGATCGTCAACGGTCACGGCGGTAACACCGTGCTTCTTCAACACTTTCTGCAGTCGCAGTTGGATTCGCCGAAGGAGTACGTTGTCTACACGTTGAGCGGTTCTGCCCTTGGTCCGAACCCGCCGGCGGCAACCAATCCCTCTCGTCCGGGCGTGGATGGGCACGCTGGAGAAAATGAGACCTCACGGGTCATGTCTGCGAAGCCAGGCTTGGCGCATCCGGAACGAGCCGCTGTCGAATCCGGAGCCGACCAAAAGCGGCTCACGCTGCCTGACGGAGTAGACGTGGGGATTTCGTGGTACTCGCACTTCCCGAATCACTATCAAGGCGATGCGTCTGGCGCAACGGCCGCCAGGGGCGACGCGGTGTTCAGCGTGACCTCCGCCCGTGTTGCTCAAGCGATAAAGGCCATCAAGGCGGACACCGTTGCGCCGCAGCTGCAACGAGAGTTCTTCGAGCGATCCAGACAACCAGGAGCTGCACCGCCGAAGTAACGCGATGCTCGCGGTCCCATAGACGTTGCTTGAACGGGCTAACATCGCACGTCAGGCGACGAGTTAAGCGACATCGGATTATTCGTCCGAAAGGGAACGCCACACGTGACACGATCCACTATCTGCGGCATCTCCCCCTTCCTTATCGTGGCCAATGTTCCGGCAACACTCTCCTTCTATCGCGACAAGCTGGGCTTCGAAGTCACGTTTCGAGGCCCATCCCCTGACGACGAATTCGTGGGTGTTGTCCGCCGAGATGCAGCGGTGATTATGTTCAAGGCACTCGGCGTCGTGTTGGACGGTAAGGAGGTCCTGGTCGAACCTGTTCCAAATTTCAAACGTCAACCAGCCTTTTGTCTGGATGCCTTTGTAGAGGTCCCTGATCCGGATGCGTTGGCGGGTGAGTTCGCGTCGCGTGGCGTTCGCTTCTCAGTACCTCTAGGCGATAGCGACGGTCTCAGAGGATTTGTGATCGAGGACATTGATGGTCATGGTTTGTTTTTCGGCCATGTTCGAGCATGAGTTATCGCGTGTACGGGCCTCTCGGCGAGTCGCCTGACAAGCAAACGCAGCGAGCGCGTCGCGGTGGGCTTCGCGATCGCTGTTGCTCTCGCGCCGTGGTTGCTTGGCGATCTCATCTCGATGCCGCTGGCTCCCTGGCACGGCGGGGCCGCCGCGGGTGTGTGGTGGTGGATTGCCGTCCGCTAATCGCGTGCTGGTGACTGCCCAACCCACGACTGGAGCTGGCGACACGGTACAGCTTCCATGCCCGAAGGAAACAACATGAGACGCAGCTCACCGGTCAGGACGCACGGCCTCACGCATGTGGCGCTCGCCGTCCGCGATCCGCAGCGTTCCCTGCGCTTCTACCAGGCCGTGCTCGGCGTCATCGCTGTCTACCAGCAAGGCGACTCGGTCCAGGCACAGACGCCGGGCAGCCGGGACGTGCTCGTCTTCGAACGCAAGCCGCGTCAAGCCGGCAGGGCCGGCGGCGTTGTACATTTTGGGTTCCGGCTCCGTCGAGCAGCTGACATCGTTCGGGCGCTGGCCGCCATCCGGGCCGCTGGCGGCACAATCCGCGACCACGGGGAGTTCGTGCCCGGCGAACCCTATGTTTTCTTCAGCGACCCCGACGGTTACGAGGTGGAAATCTGGTATGAGCTGCCGACTCCAGTCGACCCGCCGAGTCGAGTCCGAAACTCACGCTCTTCGCGCGCCGCTAGGCGAGCGCAGACGAGCCGTCTCACAACCGCCTGAACCCGACAGCAGGCTGCGAGCCCGAGGCAAGCGCGCGCCCACGCTCGCCTGCCGCGGGTTATGCGGAGCGTTATCCGGCTGAGCATTGATCTTACGAGGGACAAAGTGGAGGACGAACCGGTAGTCGTTGAATTTCCGCTGCGGGGGGAGTGGGTGGCATATCACACTCCCGCCGAGCGGATTCCGAGTCACGGGACAGACCAGCTCGGCCAGCGCTTCGCCTACGACTTCCTGAGGATCGAACGAGACACGCCGGGCTGGAAGTTCTGCCGGGCATCCATGGCGCGCTACCACGCCTTCGGTGTGCCGCTCCACGATTGTTACGGGTGGGGGCAGCCGATTCATGCACCCTTCAGCGGCTCCGTTGTGGCTGCCGAGGACGGATGGCCCGAGCGTCGCCACCTGCATTTTGCGAGCGACCTGGCCGTGGTCAGCAAGAATGCGTTGACCTTCGATCCCACACGACCACAGGCGCTGCAGATGGTGTGTGGCAATTACATCATTCTCAAGATGGCCGGCACGGACGTACATGCGCTGCTTGCTCACGCGCGGACAGGTTCGGTTCGCGTACAAAGCGGCAGCGAGGTTGCGGTCGGCGAGCACCTTGCCGATGTCGGTCATTCGGGGAATTCGACGGCGCCGCATCTGCATTTCCAACTGATGGACCGGGCACGCCTGCTGGAGGCCGCGGGCATTCCGTGCGCGTTTCGGGGTTACGAGGCGTTTCGGGACGAGGCGTGGTCAAGGACAGACGTGGGCATTCCTGGCAAGCGAGAATTCATCCGATATGCCGCATGACATCTGCTTGCAGCCGGCGACCTTTCCGCGGATGCTCAACGCTAGACTCCCGGAAAGATGATTGCGATGATCGAAGTCGTGCTGTTCGATCTGTATGAAACGCTCATCACGGAATCAGGACTCGGGCCCACTCGGGCATCGTCACTTGCCGCATCCCTCGGGATTGACGACCGCGCCTATCGCACCGAATGGAAGAAACGGCGGCCTCGCATCACACGAGGGCAGATATCTTTTGCAGAGGCGCTGACGGACATTTCCCAGACTCTGAGCGGCCGGGCGGATGCTGCTACGGTTAACGCGATCTGCGAACGACGCACTCAAGAGAAAGCCGCAGCCTACGCCCACATAAACACTGAAGTCGCCCGGCTGGTGGGAGCCCTTGCCGATCGAGGCATACGTCTAGCCGTCGTCAGCAATGGGTTTCGAGAGGACGTCGCCGGATGGTCGCATTGTTCCCTGGCGCCACATTTTCAGTGCACCGTGTTTTCGTGCGTGGAGCACGTCGCCAAACCTGACCCTGAGATCTATCTTCGAGCGGTCCAGCGGCTGGGGGCCGAGCCGGCAAGCGCGGCGTACATCGGCGATGGCGGCGACGATGAACTCGGCGGCGCGGAACGAGTGGGTCTCCAAGCCGGCCGCGCCGGGTGGTTCGTGCGGAACGGTCCCTCGCTGGGGACCTGGCCAGAATTGACAAGCCCCGAAGACGTCCTGAAATTCGTCGCGGCTGGCACACGATAATCATCGCTTCTGGTGTAACGATAAAATGAGCGACATTCGCATGTCTCTTGAAGCCGACTACCTGGGTGCCTTCGAGGAACACTCGCCGGAAGGGATTCGTGCCGCGCTGGCCGCCGGTGCGAGTCCGACCACGCCTATCAAAGGGAATAGTCCGGTCGATTCTTTGATCGAGGGGTATTTGCGCTCGCCGCGTTTCGCGATGTGCCTCCAGGTGCTGATCGACGCCGGCGCGACGATCGGCGATCCTGTTCTCAAAGCGCTCTTATTTGATGACGCTCTGAGTCTGCGGCAACTGCTGGAGGCACGTGGGCGGGAAGCATGGGAACGCCGGCTCCGTGTGCCCTGCGCCTTCACATCATGCGAGGGCGTCACTCCGCTTCACATCTGCGCCGAGTTCAACGCCATTCGGTGCGCACGGGTACTCGTGGATGCGGGAGCGGATGTCAACGCGCAGGCGGATACCGACGACAACGGTCTCGGTGGCCAGACGCCGGTGTTTCACGCCGTCAACAGCATCTTTAACTACTGTCGCCCGATGCTGGAGCTTCTCGTCGAGGCCGGCGCCGATCTCGAGGTTCGGCTGCAGGGGCTCGTGTGGGGACGTGGAGCCGAATGGGAGACCACGGTCCTTGACGTGACGCCGATCTCTTATGCGCAGTGCGGTCTGTACGCGCAGTTCCATCGCGATGAGCGGGACGTCTACGGCAATCTCGCGTACCTGTACCGAAAACGACACGGGGCAGACCTTCAGGTTCGTAACGTGCCGAACAAATATCTAAACCGCACGTGAGCACAAGCCTCGAATCATCCATGTCCACGTTCAGACACGTCCGGGACCGCACTTCGAGCTGTCCATTTCCCTGGAACCGAGTGCGACTGGCACCCTCGTGTCCTGGGTCGGCGTGTTTGAAAATCGTAAGTTCGCTGAGAGCAGGCGCCAGTTCCTCGAGGCAGCCAACGAACAAAACCTGGATCGGCTGGCGCTCGAGATGAGCTGGGTAAGAGGCGGAGAAGCATCATGACGGATTTCGCCACCAAACTCCTTCCCGTGAATCGGGATGCTGTGGCTCCGGATTTATCCGACGTGCGGCTTCTGCTGGAGCTGCGGGGAGGAGGCATGGCCCACTTTGAGCTCGGTCCGGGCCGAGCATCGAAGGCAGTGGCCCATCGAACGGTCGAAGAGATCTGGTTCTTTCTTTCGGGCCGTGGCGAGATGTGGCGCAAGCAAGACAGCCGGGAAGAAGTCGTGCCGGTTGGCCCCGGTGTGTGTTTGACAATCCCGCTTGGCACGTACTTCCAGTTTCGCTCGTTCGGTTCCGAGCCGCTGGCAGCGGTCGGCGTCACCATGCCGCCGTGGCCCGGCGATGGTGAAGCGTACGAGGTCAAGGGGAAGTGGGACTAGGGGACACGAATGTGCTCGACCAGATACTGGTAATCGTTTCCCTGACCGCTCTAGCGATGGTTACCCCAGGGCCAGACATGGTCCTTGTCCTGCGTAACACATTTGCAGGTGGTCGTGGCGCCGGTCTGCAGACCTCGGTGGGCATCCTGTGTGGAAACCTGGTCCACATTACCTACTGCTTGCTTGGCATCGGGCTGATCATTTCGCAAAGCATCCTGGCTTTTTCGATGCTCAAATACGCAGGGGCGGCGTATCTCATCTACCTTGGGGTGATGAGCTTTCGATCTGGTGGTGAGACACTCGGCACGAACGATATCGAACGTCGGCGGCCCAACCGAACATGGTTCGTTCAGGGGTTTGTAAACAATCTCCTCAACCCGAAAGGCGCGCTGTTCTATCTCGGCATGTTTACGGTGGTCATCACCCCGGAGACGTCAGCGAGCACCATGCTGGTACTCATCATCACCATGATGCTGGTCAGCGCGTCGTTCTGGTTATTCTTCGTTCACACGCTGGATCGGCCAACGATCCGGAACTCCATTGCGCGGTCTCAACAGACCGTGAATCGGGTCTTTGGGGCTCTGCTGGTTCTTCTCGGGCTGAGGGTAGCCGCGATGTCGAGGTGAATCGCCAGGAGAAGTGAGCACATGGCAACGGCACGCGTGAATGGCGTCAGGCTCTTCTACGAGCTTCAGGCACCGGAGCAGTGTTAGGAGCAAAGGTATGATCGAACACACACTCGACAAGGCGCGTTCGATTCTGCACGTGCGACCCCAGGCCAGGCTCGAGCAACGCGACTTCGCGCAGCTCGCGGCAACCGTTGACCCCCACATTGAAGAGAGGGGAGATCTCGCCGGTCTCATTATCGAGATCGCATCCTTTCCAGGATGGGAGAGCCTCGGCGCCATGGCGAGCCATTTTCGCTTTGTGCGAGATCATCACAAGTACGTCAAGAAGGTGGCCGTTGTCACCGATTCCCCTCTGGGAAATGTCGCCGAACATCTGGCGTCACATTTTGTGTCGGCCGAGATCAGACATTTTCCTGCCGGATCACTCGAGGCCGCCAAACATTGGATCATGAGTCGCTCGTGACTCCTCGCCACCCAGCCACCACGGCCGCCTTCAGGCGGACCTCTCGAAGTCCGGCTGAAGCCGGACACCACGTCCTACCTCGCCGCGTTCAGAACTAATCCCTAATCCCCAATCCTTAATCCCTAATCCCAGATTTTTGCAATTCCCGATATAGTCCCCGGTATGCCGACCGCGTCATCGGACTTCGTCGAGCTGCAGGAAGACATTTCCGCGAGCCCGCTCTGGAATCCCGATCTCGCGCCCACGCCGTTGTCGCGTCGTACCTGGTCGACCTATCACATCGCGGCGTTGTGGATCGGCATGAGCGTGGTGATCACCACCTACACGCTCGCGTCGGGACTGATGCAGCAGGGCATGACGTGGTGGCAGTCGATGGCCACCATTCTGCTCGGCAACACGATCGTGCTCGTGCCGATGATCCTCAACGCCCACGCGGGCACGAAGTACGGTGTGTCGTTCCCTGTGCTGTGCCGGGCGAGCTTCGGCGTGAAAGGCGCGAACGTGCCGGCGATGCTGCGCGCGCTGGTCGCGTGCGGCTGGTTCGGCATTCAAACCTGGATCGGCGCGCTTGCGCTGAACACGTTGCTCTCGGCCGTCTGGCCCGCCTGGAGCGGATTCGCGGTCGGGATCTGGATTTCGTTTGCGGCGTTCTGGCTCGTCCAGGTGTGGATCATTCTGAACGGGCTCGAAGGCATCAAGAAGCTGGAGGGCTGGTCGGCGCCGCTCCTGCTCGCGGGCGGCGCGCTCCTGCTCGGATGGGCGATCGTGCGCGGCGGCGGGCTCGGCCACATCCTCGCGCAATCGTCCCGGTTGCAGCAGCGCAGCGTACCGTTCTGGCAGTTGTTCCCGGCGGCGGTGACGGCCAACGTCGGATACTGGGCGACGCTCAGCCTCAACATCCCCGACTTTACCCGCTACGCGCGCAATCAGCGATCGCAGGCCCTCGGGCAGGCGCTGGGCCTCCCCGCGACGATGACGGCGTTCGCGTTCATCGGCGTGGCAGTGACGAGCGCGACGATCGTGCTCTTCGGAGAAGCGATCTGGGATCCGGTGGTCCTGATCGCGCGCATCGGGAACCCCATCGTCGTGGTGTTCGGCGCGCTCGTCATCATGCTCGCGCAATTGACGACCAACATGGCCGCGAACGTCGTGTCGCCCGCGAACGATTTTTCGAGCCTCGCGCCGAGGCGCATCAGCTACGTGACCGGAGGGCTCATCACGGCCGCCGTCGGCATCGTGATGATGCCGTGGAAGCTCTACGCCGACGCGTCGGCTTACATCTTTACGTGGCTCATCGGCTATTCCAGCCTGATGGGTGCGATCGGCGGAATCCTGATTGCCGACTACTGGGTGATCCGGAAACGCCACCTGTCGCTCGAGGATCTGTTCAAACTGGACGGTATGTATGCCTATGACGGCGGGGTCAACCGTCACGCCCTCATCATTCTCATCGTGTCGATCCTGCCCGTCGTGCCGGGCTTTGTCCGTGCCGCCCTGACGCCCGGCGGCCAGGTCGCCCATCCCACCATGTGGGATTCCCTCTACACCTATGCCTGGTTTGTGACCTTCGCCCTGAGTTTCGCGTTGTACATTGCAACATTCAGGGGGCCTCGGCCGTCTCATACTGGGTGGGCATGACCAAATCGAGAAAGCGTGCCGCATACGGCGGGGCCGTCATTGTGCTGGCCGTGCTGGGATGGGGTGCTTCGTCGTATTTCAGCGCGTCGGCGGCCATTCCGGACTCGAGGCTGGTCACCGTGGAGCGGGGCACCATTGCCCGATCGGTCGTGGCCACCGGCAAGATCGAACCGATTACGAAGGTCGAAATCAAGTCCAAGGCGAACGGCATCATCAAGCTCCTGCCGGTCGAGGTGGATCAGGAAGTCGAGGCCGGAACGGTGCTGGTGGAGCTCGACCGCGAAAATCTCATGGCGCGCGTGCGCGAGGCACGGGCCACGCTGCAGGGTTCGAAGGCGGCGCACCTGGGGGCCGAGGCGAACTACGAAAAGAGCCGCGTCGAAGCCGAGGGGCCCGAAGTCGAGTTCGCCCGGCGGAGCTACGAGCGGGCCAAGAGCCTGTACGAGCGGAAGCTCATCGCGCAGCACGAGCTCGAAAATTCGCGCACCCAGCTCGACCAGGCCGAAAACAAACGACGCGCCGCGGAATCGCAGCTCTCCGTCGCGAAGGCTCGTGTGTCGGAAGCCTCTGCGAACGTCGCGCAGACTCAGGCGGCGGTCGAGCGCGCCGAAGAAGAGCTCGCGAACGCCACAATCCGCGCGCCGATACGGGGACGCATCCTCGCGCGCGACATCGAGATTGGCAGCCCGGTGTCGTCCATCCTGAACATGGGGGCGGCCGCGACGTCGGTGATTACGATGGGCGATATCTCGCACGTGTTCGTGCGCGGCCGGGTCGACGAGACGGAAATCGGGAACCTGCGCCTCGGACAGCCGGCGCGCATCCGCGTGGAGACGTTCAAGGAGCGCACGTTCCAGGGAAAGGTGACGCAGATTTCGCCGATGGGCGTCGAAAAGGACAACGTCACCAACTTCGAAGTCCGCGTGTCGATCGAGAACCCCGGCAACGAGCTGAAGGCGAACATGACGGCCAACGCCGAGATCGTGCTCGAGGAGCGGCCGAACGTGCTGCTCGTGCCCGAGGCCGCCATCAGCTACGACGCTTCGCGCAAGGCGACGGTCGATGTGCTCGACAGAACCCAGCGCAGCGGACGGCGGAAGGTGCCGATCAAGGTGGGCATCAGCAACGGCACCCGCACGCAGGTGACGGAGGGACTACAGGCCGGCGATAAAGTGGTACTGCCCAGCTAGATTCCAGTCTTAGATTTTAGTTTCTAGATTCTAGTTTTTAGATTCCACTATCTTGAAGGACGCCCTCACACAATCCCTCGACAACCTTCGCACGAACAAGCTGCGAAGCTTCCTCACCATGTTCGGGATCATGTGGGGCGTCATCTCCATCGTCATCCTCTCGGCGATGGGAGAAGGCTTCCAGCGAGGCAACCAGGCCGTTCTCGAGGAGCTGGGCAAGAACATCGTCGTCATTCGGAACGGCCGCACCAGTCTGCAGGTGGGCGGCGAGCGGGCCGGCCGCGTCATCCGCCTCGACATCGGCGACGTCTACGAGCTGCGGAAGAAGTCGCGGATGATCGAGTACCTCAGCCCCGAACTGATGCGGGGGGCGATCTCGGTGAAGAGCGCCTACAACGCGGCATCGCTTCAGATGAGCGGCATCTGGCCCGACTTCCAGACCATTCGCACGATCGAGGTGTCGCACGGCCGTCTGATCAACGAAGCCGACAACGACAGCGCCCGCCGCGTCGTCGTCATCGGGCGCGAAGCGTCGGTCCAGTTGTTTGCCGACAGAGATCCGATTGGCGAAGAGGTGAAGTTGAACGGTCTCAGCTACACCGTCATCGGCAAGATCCGGCAGAAATTTCAGGATTCGAGCTACAGCGGCCGCGACGAATTGCGGTTGTTCGTGCCGTACAAAGCCATGCGGCGGGATTTTCCGTTGATCGGCCCGAACGTCACGTCGGACTCGCTGTCGGCGGTTATCGCGGCGCCGTACCTGTGGGTCGCGAACTCGCTGCGCGAAGAGTTCGACCGCAGTGCAACCGGCAGTGTGTTCAGCATCTTCGGCCAGACGATGATCGAGAAGGAGATCAGGCGCATCCTGGGACCCGTCAAGGGATTCGACCCGGACGACAGAGAAGCGCTGTCGCTCTGGAATACGGCGGTCGAATCGGTCATGTTCAGCAAGATGATGCAGAGCATGAGGAACTTCTTCCTGGGCGTCAGCCTCATCACGCTCGTGCTCGGCGGCATCGGCGTCATGAACATCATGCTCATCGCCGTCCGCGAGCGCACGCGCGAGATCGGCCTGCGGAAGGCGCTGGGCGCGACGAGCCACAGCATTCACCGCCAGTTCATCGTCGAAGGCCTGGCGATCACGCTGCTCAGCGGCGTGATGGGGCTCGCGGGCGGATGGGGGTTGTGCCAGCTCATCAACATGCTGCCGATGCCGGCACGCTTTTCAGGAATGATCATCACGCCCGTCACCGGGTTCGTCGCCGCGGGCGCGCTCGCGATCGTCGGCCTGCTGGCCGCCATCTATCCGGCTTCTCGGGCCGCGGCGCTGCCGCCGGTCGAGTCGCTTCGCTACGAAGCCTGACATGCGCCTGTATCGCGAAGTCATCACCCAGGCCCTCGCCTCGCTCGTGGCCCATCGATTCAGGGCCGGGCTCACCATGCTCGGCATCTCGTGGGGCATCGTGACGGTCGTGCTCCTGATGGCGTACGGCAACGGATTCCAGCGCGCGATCATGTACGGCTTTCGCAACGCATTTTCGCCCGGGACCATTCTCGTCGGGGGCGGCCAGACGAGCATGCAGGCGGGCGGCGAGCGGTCGGGGCGACGAATCATCCTCAAGCCGGCCGATGTCGACGCGATCGGCGAGCTGGGATCGCTGAAGTTCGTCAGCCCCGAGTACATGCAGTCGGTGCCGATCACCTATGGCCTGCGGCAGACGACCGCGGGCGTGCGCGGCGTCGCCCCGGAGTACGCCATCATGCGGTCCGAAACGGCCGAGTTCGGACGGTTCCTGAATCATGACGACGTCGAGAACCGGCGGCGGGTCGCCTTTCTCGGCTACGAAGTGGCGCGGCGGCTGTTCAGCAACATCCCGCCGGTCGGCGAGACCATTCGCATCAGCGGCGTGGCGTTCGAGGTCATCGGCGTCATGCCGAACAAGGCGCAGATCTCGAACTACTTCTACCCGGACAAGCTGTCGGTGTTCGTGCCCTATTCGGTGAACGAGCGCGAGAACGTTGACAACATCCTTTTCCAGGCAATTACGCCGGAGCTGCACGAGCAGGCCATCCGTCAGGTGCGCGAGCTGCTCGCGACGCGGCACCGCTTCAACCCGCGCGACACGCGCGCGGTGAACCTTCGCGATACCGGCGACTCGGTGGCGATGATCACGGGCATCACCGACGGGCTGCAGTTCGTGCTGTACTTCATCGGCACGCTCACGCTGATGATCGGAGGCGTGGGCGTGATGAACATCATGCTCGTGTCGGTAACCGAGCGCACGAGGGAGATTGGCGTGCGCAAGGCGCTCGGCGCGCGCCGCCGGCACATCCTGACGCAGTTTCTGCTCGAGGCGCTCACCATCACGTTCCTCGGCGGCATCATGGGTGTCGTCTTGTCGTATGCGCTCGTGTGGTTGATCGGCACGCGACCGTTTCTGGCGACGCTGCTCGACGATCCGACGAGGAACACCGACATCAAGCTCGTCATGTCGAGCGGCATCCTGCTGACGTCGAGCGGGATTCTCATGCTGGCCGGGGTGCTCGCCGGGTTATGGCCGGCGGTGCGCGCGTCGCGGCTCGATCCGATCGAAGCGCTGCGCTACGAGTAAGAACTTCAACAGGAGATTAGGAGACTAGGAGGGCAGTTGCCGACGGACAGGGCTCAAGCCCTGTGCCACCGGGACGGGAGGGAGGTGTCCATCGGAGCAGGTATCTCTTGATCTTCTGATCTTCTGTTTCTCCGCCCGACTTGTCCCGCCTAATCTCCTGATCTCCTGTTAAACGAACCACCAGAGTGATCGCTCAGGAGTGGCGGCTTTTTGAGAGCTGAAAAATCGACGTCGAGCGATTTGCGACGTACAGCCCGGGCTCGACCTGCGACGCGTTCTGCACCCGCGAAGTCGGCCCCATCCTGTGCGTTTCGGCCTGCACGTCGCCAACCCGCACGTCCATGCCGACGAGCACCAGAGACAGCACGTCGGCGAACTGCTGCAGCAGCTCGGACGACTCCGGCCGGTTGAACCCCGCCTCTTCCACCGTCAAATCGCTGTCCACCTGCAGCGTGCCGAGCAGCGGGCCGTCGATGTCTTCCGGATTGAAAATCGGCACGCTCAGGATGCTCTTGAGCGTCGGCCTCACCCGCGCCTGCTCGCCCGCCTGCAGCCCCCAGGCCGGCACGGCCGTAATCTGCAACAGCACGAGATCGGCGACGGCCGCGCGCCGCTCGGTCACCGCCTTCCCGCTGGCGGCCGCCGTGGCCCCGATTTCGAGGTCGCGGTCCGGGTCGTCCTCCATGTTGTAGGCAGTCGCGGCATGCACCTGCCGGCGCGTCCCATCGGGCGAGAACGTCATCATGTTCGCCCGCACGTGGCGGTCGCGTCCCACGAAAGATCGTGCGCACGTCTCGAGCAGCTCGCGGACGACGGGTTCCTGCGTGGCGGCAAGCGCGATGGGCTGAGCGGCCTTCTGCCGTGGCTCTTCGGCCGCACGCGGATCGGTAGCCGGCGGCGCCGGGACTAGCGGGGCGCCGCTGTCCGCCGGGACGTCGAGCGGTCCGATGAGGGCCGACAGCGATGTCGCGAGCTGGCGGCGCAGTTTCATAAACCGTGGCATCTACAGTAACCTACAGCCCGTCAGTCCGATGAGCGGTCGAATGGCCATCAACCTTACCGTCAACGGCGTTCGCCATGAGCGCGAGGTCGAACCGCGCCTGCTGTTGAGCGATTTCATCCGCCAGGAGCTCGGACTCACCGGCACCCACGTCGGCTGCGAGCACGGCGTCTGTGGTGCGTGCACAATTCTGTTCGACGGCGAGGCTGTCCGCTCTTGCATCATGCTTGCCGTCCAGGCGGACGGACACGAACTCCAAACCGTTGAATCGCTCGCCGGTCCGGCAGGCGAGCTGAACCCGTTGCAGGCTGCGTTCCGCCAGACGCATGGCCTGCAGTGCGGCTTCTGCACGCCCGGCTTCCTGATGACGCTGACGGCGTTTCTGCGCGATCACCCCCAGCCGTCCGACGAGGCGCTGCGCGACGCGCTTTCGTCGAATCTCTGCCGGTGCACGGGCTACCACCATATTTTCGAGGCCGCCAAGCTTGCCAGCCGAGCACCGCTACCTTAGCGCCCGCGTCGCGCGAAACGAGGACGCGCGGCTGCTGACGGGACGAGCGTTGTTTGTCGACGACGTGCAGCTTCCCGGCATGCTGCACGTGGCGTTCGTGCGGAGCGAGCACGCGCACGGCCGCATTACAAATGTGGACGTGAGTGCGGCAAAACGGCACACCGGTGTCCATGCCGTCTACACGGCGGCCGATCTCGGAAGCTTCCTGAAGCCCGGACCGGTTCTCGTGACGCCGCCGCCGATTCCAGATTTGATATTCAACGGCTGCACCCAGCTGCCGCTCGCACAAGACAAAGTGCGCCACGTGGGCGAGGCCATCGCGATGATCGTGGCCGACAGTCGCTATGTCGCCGAAGACGCGGTGCGCGAGGTCGTCGTCGATATCGATCCGATCGACGCGGTCGTCGATCTGGAAAAAGGGCTAGCCGCCGGCGCGCCGCTCATCCACGAGCACCTCGAGTCGAACGTCGCGGCGCACGTCGTGCAGCGGAAAGGTGACTACGCGTCGGCGAGGACGAAGGCGGACACGATCGTCAAGCGGCGGTTCCTCTACGATCGTGGAGTGTCGGCGCCCATCGAAAACAGGGCCGTGGCTGTCGAGTGGAACGACAGGGCCGAAGAGATGACGATCTGGGACACCACCCAGGCCCCGATTCCGATCCGGAACGGGCTCGCGCGCATGCTCGGGCTGCTCGAATCGCAGGTGAACGTGATCGCGCCGTTTGTCGGCGGCGGCTTCGGGCCGAAGATCATGATGTTCTATCCCGAGGAGCTTCTGCTGCCGTGGGCGGCGATGCGGCTGAAGCGGCCGCTGAAGTGGACCGAAGACCGCCAGGAGAATTTTTACGCCACGACGCAGGAGCGCGGACAGGTGCACGACGCCGAAATGGCGCTCACCAGGGATGGACGCATCCTGGGCGTGCACGACGTGTTCCTGTTCGATACCGGTGCCTACGATCCCTACGGGCTGACGATCCCGATCAACAGCCAGTGCACCCTGCTGGGCCCGTACGACATCGCCAACTACGAGAGCGAATTCACGGCCGTCTTCACGAACAAGACGATCGTGACGCCGGTCCGGGGCGCCGGCCGTCAGCACGGCGTGTTCGTGAGCGAACGCCTGCTCGACCTGGCCGCCCGCGAGCTCGGGATCGATCGTGTCGAGATTCGCAAGCGCAATCTCATCGGGCCCGACAAGTTTCCGGTCAACCACGAAATCATGTTCCAGGATTCGGCGCCGCTCATCTACGACAGCGGCGACTACCTTCCTACGCTCGAGCAGGCCGCCGAGATCATCGGCTACGACACCTTCGTTCGAGAGGAACAGCCGGCGCTGCGGGCGCAGGGCCGTTCGGTCGGTGTCGGCGTCGCGTGCTATGTCGAAGGCACGGGCATCGGTCCGTACGAAGGCGCACGCGTCACCATCGAGCCGAGCGGCAAGGTGCGCTGCGCGACGGGCGTGGGCACGCAGGGACAGGGACACTTCACGGTGTTCGCCCAGCTGGTGGCCGATGCGCTTGGCGTCGACGTCGAAGACGTGAAGGTCGTGACGGGCGACACGCGCGAATTTCACTGGGGCACCGGCACGTTCGCGAGCCGCGGGGCGGTGGTGGCGGGCAGCGCCTGCCATGCGGCCGGCATGGCGGTGCGCGAGAAGGTCCTCAACCTCGCCGCGTCGTTGTTGAATGTCACCAACGAGGACCTGGAGCTCTCTGGCGGCCGCGTCTACGTGAAAGGCTCGACGGACCGCGGCTTTTCGCTGGGTGAGTTGTCCGGCAAAGCCAATCCGCTTCGCGGGGCGGTTCGCCCGGGTACCGAGCCCGGCCTCGAGAGCACCGCGTACTTCGGGCCCGATCGCGGCAGCACGGCGAGTGGCGTGCACGCGATGATCGTCGAAGTGGACGCGGAGACCGCGATGGTCGAAATCAAGCGCTACGTCGTCGTCCACGATTGCGGCACGATCATCAACCCGATGATCGTCGAGGGACAGATCCACGGCGGCGTCGCACACGGCATCGGCAACGCGTTCTACGAACAGCTCGTCTACGACGAACAGGGGCAGCTTTTGAACGCGTCGTTCATGGACTACCTGATTCCGACGGCCACCGACGTGCCGCCGATCGAGACGGCGCATCGCACAACACCATCGCCCTACAACCCCGTGGGACTCAAAGGCGTCGGCGAAGCGGGCTGCATCCCGACCGGTGCGTTGTTCGCGCAGGCGGTCGAAGACGCGCTGGCCGGATCCGGGGTGGAGATCACGGAAATTCCATTGAGCCCGAACAGACTGTTCGAAATCATCGAGGCGGCGAAGAAATGATTCTCAGCGGCACATTCACGTTCGAGGGACCCAGGGCGCGCGTGTGGGAAATCCTCCAGGATCCGGCTGTTCTCGCCAAGGCGCTGCCGGGCACGAAGACGCTGACGCGGGTCGGCGAGGACAAGTATCAGGGCGTCATGAAGGTCAGCGTCGGCCCTGTCAATGCGGCCGAGTTCGCGATGAGCGTCGAGCTGAAAGACAAAGTGGAGCCGGAGAAATTCTCGATGGTCATCGATGGGAAAGGCGGCGTCGGCTTCACGAAGGGAACCGCCTCGATCGTGCTCGAAGAACAACCCGGACCTGTCACGGTGATGACCTACAGCTCCGACGTCCAGGTGGGTGGCAAGATCGCCGCAGTCGGGCAGCGGTTGCTGGAGTCGGTCGGAAAGATGATGACCAGGCAGGCGCTGGACGCCTTGAACAAGGAGTTGAAGTTGAGGCTCGCGCAGTGAGTGCGCTGAAAGAAAGCCGCGAAGCGGCTGGAGCGGGGCGAGGGGCCCCCGCGACTAAAAGATGAAACCTGCGCCGTTTGAATACTATCGGCCACGGACGCTCGACGAAGCCCTGTCGCTGCTCGCCGAGCATGGCAGCGACGCGAAGCCGCTCGCGGGCGGGCAGAGCCTCATTCCGGCCATGAACTTCCGGCTCGCGACGCCGGCGGTGCTGGTCGATCTCAACGGGCTGACCGGGCTGAGTTACGTCCAGGATGGTGCGGGCGAGCTGAGGATCGGCGGGATGACGCGCCAGCGCGCGGTGGAACGAAGCCCGCTCGTCGGCCAGCGCTTCCCGTTGATTGCCGAGACGATGCCGCACATCGCGCATCCGGCGATTCGCAATCGCGGCACGATCGGCGGCAGCCTGGCGCACGCCGATCCGGCCGCGGAGCTGCCCGCCGTGATGGTGGCGCTGAACGCGACCTTTGCCGCGGCGGGCAAGGCAGGGAATCGAGCGATACGCGCCTCAGAATTTTTTACGGGTCTCTTTTCGACAGCGCTCGAGCCTGGTGAGTTGCTGACCGAGATCAGCATTCCGCCCGCGCAGGCACGCAGCGGCTTTGCCTTCCACGAGATTTCGCGGCGCCACGGCGATTTCGCGCTGGTCGGCGTGGCCGTCGCCGTCCGGCTGGACGCCGCCGGCCGCTGCGAAGACGCGCGGGTCGCGCTCCTCAGCGTCGGCGACCGGCCGATGCTCGCCGAGCAGGCTGGCCGATCGCTGGTTGGCCAGATGCCGTCCGCAGACGCGATTCGAGCCGCGGCGGAGACCACGGCGGCACACGACATCGATCCGCCGAGCGACATTCACGCGTCGGCAAAGTACCGCAGGCAGTTGGCAAATGTGTTGACCCGGCGCGCATTGGAGAAGGCGTTCGAGCGGGCACGACAGGGCTGACCACCTTCGCCAAGGCTACGGTGGTCCGCCGTAGCTTCATGCGAAGGCGGAAGCCCTGTGCCACAGTTGCACGTGCTGCAGTGAGCAGAAAGTCGTCGCGATTTCGCCGAGCACCGAAGGTGCGAGGCACAGGTCGTGGGGGTGGGGCCCCACGACAAACTGAGTAAAGATGACCTTATGAAAATTTACGATCTGTCCCAACCCCTGAACGAACAATTTCCCTTCTGGCCGTACTACCCGCCGTTCGAGGTCAAGTACATCAAGCGCAAGGCCGAGCATGGCGTCAACGCGCAGTACATCATGACGTCCAATCACATGGGGACGCACCTCGACGCGCCCCGTCACTTCGTGACCAACGGCCGCACCATCGACGAGATCCCGGTCGAATGGCTGTGCGGGCCGGGCGTCATCGTCAATCTCTCGGATGCGATGGACGAGCTCGATCTGTACACGCCGAAGATGATCGAAGACCGCGTCGAGGTCAGGAAGGGCGACCTGCTCTACCTGCACACCGGCTGGCACAAGCACGCGCAGTTCGGCGACAAGGCCGACGAGGAGAAGTACATCCATCGCCATCCGGGTGCGCATCCCGACCTCGTGCCGTGGCTCCTCGAGAAGGAGATCCGCATCTGGGGCGTCGATTGCGTCTCGACCGACCACCCGATGAACCTGCCGATCGGCCGCTTCCTCGGCAAGGGCGCCCACGGCCACTGCGATCGCGTGCGCAAGCAGGCCGAAGAGAAGTTCGGCGGCAAGGAGGCGGTCGACAAGTTGTTTCCCGACTCGGCCTATCAGCTGACGCACAACGCGCTGTTTCCGAAGGACTGCATGCACATCGAGAACCTCGGCGGCGACATCGCCGCTCCAGAGCTGCAGAACACGCGGCTGATTCTCGGCTGCTTCCCGTGGAAGTTCAAAGGCGGCGAGGCGGCGTTCTGCCGCGCGGTGGCGTTTGTCGGAGACTGGCAGCGAAAATTGGTAGGGCGCGACTTCGGTCGCGCCGCACACGCATGACGAACCTCACGACACTTCCGGCGTCGGACATCCACAGAAAGATCGCGGTCCGCGAAATCTCGGTCGTCGAGTACGTCGAGGCCTGCCTCGAGCGCGTCGACGCGCTCAACCCCGCGTTGAACGCGATTGTCACGCCAAATCCGCGCGCCCTCGATGAGGCCGCCGATCTCGATCGGCGACTCGCGGCCGGTGACGCACCTGGCCCCTTGTGCGGGTTGACCGTCGGCATCAAGGACGTGACGCCGGTCGCCGGTCTGAGGACGACATACGGGTCGCCCATCTATGCGGACCACGTGCCCGAAGAAGATGCGCTCGTGGTGTGCCGCCTTCGGGAAGCAGGCGCGATTATTCTTGGAAAGACCAACTGTCCCGAGTTCGCCGCCGGCGCAAACACGTTCAACGAGGTGTTCGGCCGCACCCGCAATCCCTGGGATCCGAACAAGACGGCCGGCGGATCGACGGGTGGTGGCGCTGTCGCGCTGGCGACCGGGATGATCGCGCTGGCCGAAGGCACCGATCTCGGCGGGTCGCTGCGCATCCCTGCCGCCTTCTGCGGCGTCGTCGGGTTGCGGCCGTCCGTCGGGCTGGTGCCCACCTGGCCCACCGATTGGGCGTGGGACACGCTGCAGGTGACCGGGCCGATGGCGCGGACGGTGGAAGACATGGCGATGATGCTCCAGGCGATTGCCGGACCCAGCGAGTACTCGCCGTTCGCCCAGCCGATCGACGGCAGAGACTTCGTGCGCGCGTCGAGGGGCGCGCGCAAGAATCTCCGCATCGCCTACTGCGCCGACATCGCGGGCATCGGCGTCGATCCCGAGGTGGAGGTCGTGTGTCGCGAGGCCGCGTTTGCCCTCGAGAGCAAAGGCGTCACGGTCGAGGAGATCGACCTCGACCTCTCGGCGGCGAGGCCCGCATTTCTGTCCGTCCGCGGACTCTGGTTCTGCACGCAGATGTTCCCGCGGCTCGACCAGCAGCATCGGTTCGGCCCCAACGTCGCCAACAATGTGCGGTCGGGCCTCGAGGTGACATCGAGAGACATCGCGGCGGCCGAGCACTACAGGGGGCACCTGTGGCATCGGTTCCGCGAGCTCTTCGGCAAGTACGATCACCTGCTGACGCCGTGCGTGGCCGTGCCGCCGTTTCCCGTCGAGCAGAACTACCCCGACTCGATTGCGGGCAAGCCGATGAAGACCTACATCGACTGGATTGCGCCGACCTTCGTGCTCAGCCTCACCGGCCTGCCGGTGGCGTGCGTGCCGGCCGGACTCGATTCGATCGGCATGCCGGTCGGGTTGCAGGTGGCGGGGCGCCAGTTCGGCGAGGAATCAGTGCTCGCCCTTGCCGCGCAGATTCAGAAGCTTCGCGTGTTGCCGACGCCAGGGACTAGGGATTAGGGATTAGAAAAAAAGGCCGGCGCTGTTCGCGCCGGCCCCTTGACCGAGAACTGAAAACTGACGAATGAAAACTGACGACTAGTTGAAGGTATACCTGAAGCTGAACATCACCTGATACACGTCGCTCAGCCCAGTCCCCGTTTCGAACGACTTGGTGACGAGCTGGTTGTTCACGACGGTCATGCGATACAGCGGACGCCCCTGCGCATCGGCCAGAGCAGCCGAGGGCATCGTCAGGATCTGGGCGCCGTTGGCCGCCGTCGTCGACACGACCGCGCGCTGGGCGACGCCCCAGTCGTGGTTCAACAGGTTGCCGAAGTTCGTGATGTCGAGCCGGAACTGACCAAGGTTGCGCTTGCCGCCGATGTTCGTGAACACGTCCTGAATGAAGCTCAGGTCCATCCTGTTGAACATCGGATAGAACAGCCCGCCGCGCTCGGCGTACTCGCCCCGATGCTTGCTCAGGTACGAGTCCTGCTTGATGTAGGCCTCGAACGCCGCCACCTGCTCGTCAACCGTGAACACCCGGCCGTTGCTGTGCGTGAACTGCTGGAAGTTCATTTCGGACGCGTCGCGCGGAATGTAGATGAGGTCGTTGCCCGAGAAGCCGTCGCCGTTCATGTCGCCCGCAAACACGTAGCTGAGGTTCGACGCGAAGCTCGGGATCGAAGGCTTCGCTTCCCAGAATGCCGACACCGTCGTCGCGCCGAACCCGAAGTACGACTTCGTGTATGACGTGGCGATGAACATCCGGTGGCCCTGCGAGTATCCGGAAAATCCGAGCCCCGGGTTGTTGGGGTCGCCGGCGTGCTGGTTGTTGGCAAACGTCGAGAACGCCGTGGAACCAGGATCGATCGTGTTCCTCGACTCCCCGTAGCTGTAGGCGCCTTTGATCGTCCAGCCGTGGAACATGTTCTTCGACAAACTGCCCGAGAAGTTCCACGAAGAGCCGATGCTCTGGTTCTTCATCACGAACGCGCTCGTGATGACGTTCGGCACCGTGTTGTTGATCCGGTTGGCCGTATAGCGCGGCCGGCTGTCCGGTCCCGCGAACGACGCCTGCGCCGCCGGCAGGTTCGCGTTGATGTAGTACACGCCGTTCACGTCCTGGTTGTAGAGGTACTCGACCGTGCCGACCACGCCGCCCGGCAGGCGATGATCGACGCCGATGTTCGTGCGCCAGACCTGGGGGAACTTGAAGTCGGGATCGGTGACATTCAATTCGAAGCTCGCCGCCCCTTCGCCGTTCACGTTCGCCGGCTTGTAGCGATCGATGTTCGGGTTGAACGGAAAGTTCCTGGTGTTCTGCGCCGAGATCTCTCCGATGAGCACGCCCGTATTGCCCAGTTGGTTCGAAATCCAGACATACAGCGGCGGTCCTGTAAAGAGCCCGGTACCCAGTCGCACCTGCGTGCGGCCGTTGCCCGTGGCGTCCCAGTTGGCGGCCACCCGCGGCGACCAGAGAATCTTCGGGTCAGGCATCTCGCCGGTCTGGTACTGGACCGGCGATCCGTCCTGGTCGCGGAAGGTCAGCGCGTCGGCTTTGGCGTTCTGATAGGCGGTGTTCTTGAAGACGGACAGGTCGAGCCTGACGCCGGCGGTGACCGTCAGGTCTCGTCGTGGCCGCCATTCATCCTGCGCGTACCCGCCGCTGTACCACACCTCCAACGGCTGCAGCGGCTTCTCGAGACCCGGCACATTCGTATAGCGCACCTTGAAGAAGCGCAGCTCGACGGGCGATGTCGTCCGGTTCGGGTTTGCGAGATAGTCCCTGGCGTCGGTGTAGAAGTCGGCCAGCGAGTTGTAGGCGTAGTTGCTCTGCGGGCAGCAGCTCCAGAACACGTTATCCGAGTGGTACCGCTGCGTCGTCGCGCCGAACGTGAACGTGTGCCGCTCGCCGAACTTCGTGAAATTGTTCTGGAGCTGGAAGGTGTTGTACCGCAGTTCGTTCTGCACCGTGAACGCTTCCGAACCGAACGTCGTGTAGGCCACGCCACTCTGCAGAATATCCACGTACGGGAACAGCTCGCCGATGTCGCCACGGCTCTCGTCGTTGGAGGTGTACCCGGCGATGAGGCTGTTCGACATGTTCTGGCCGACCACCCAGTTCCATTCACCGATACCCGACTTGATGTTCTCCAGCACGTTGTAGGTGGAGCGGCCGTATGCCAGGTGGTTCGTGGTGAAGGTCGGCCGCCCGATACCCGCGGATGAGGAGCTCGATGGATAGCTGGCCGATCTCGAATCGAGCTGGTTGTAGCGGAAGCTGATCTTGTTGCTGTTCGTCATGTTGTAGTCGCTGCGCACCAGGTACCGCTTCGCAGGCGTCAGATCCGGGAGATCCTGGTACGGGCCCGTCTCGTACTTGAAGTTCTGGCTGAGGAACGCGCTGAGCTCGTTCAAGTCGGATGCGAGCACGCGCGTGACGCTGCCGCCAACGGGTTCGCCGCCGTTGTTGGCGCGAAACGTCGTCAGCGGGCGGTTGTCTTCCTCGTTCTCGTAGTTGCCGAAGACGAACAACCGGTTCTTGACAACGGGTCCGCTGCCCCAGACACCGGTATCGCGGAACGTGAAGACGCCGGGGTTCACCGCGAACCCCCTGGCTTCGGTGCCCACGATCCCTTCATTGCGCATCCGGTGATAGAACGAGCCGCTGAACTGGTTGGTGCCGCTGCGCGTCACGCTGTTCACGGCGGCGCCGATGAAGTTGCCCTGTCGAACGTCGTACGGCGCGACGCTCACCTGAATCTGCTCGATGGCTTCGAGCGAGATCGGCGCGACGTTGGTGCGATCGCCCGGCTGGTTGCCCAGGCCGAAGGCATTGTTGAAATACGAACCGTCGACGGTGATGTTGTTGAGACGATGGTCCTGTCCCGCGAACGAGTTGCCGCTGGCCTGGGGCGTCAGCCTCGTGATCGACTCGATACGTCCGGCAATCGTCGGAAGGGTCGCGATGTCGTCGCGGCCCACGGACGTCGCCGCGCCGGTTCTGGTGGAGGCAAACACCGGATCGCTTTCTGCGACCACATCCACCTGCTCGGCCACCGTGATCGCTTCGACGATGACGTTGACGTCGGTCGTCAGGCCGAGGTTGATCGTGATGTTCTCGACCGTCTTCGGCGCGAAGGCCGCGCCGGCGCCGCCGACATACACGACCTGGATCGTATAGGGCCCGCCGACGCGCATGTTCGGGATTGAGTAGCGTCCGTCGGCGCGCGACGTCGCTTCGTAGCTCGTGCCGGATGCTTCATGGATGGCAATGACGCTGGCGCCGGCGACAGGCTGCTGCTGCGCACTGGTCACGACGCCGCCCATGCTACCGGTCGTCACGCCCTGCGCGAACACTCCGAGCGGGAACGCCGTGCACAACGCGAGAACCGCGAGACGAGCGATCCACGAACTGCGGCCTGAAATCATGATGTGCTCTCCAGAGAAGTCCGATTGGCGGAACCGCTGACGGCTCCTGAGACAAATGCTACGTCCGGGCGGCAACGGACGTGTAATGGACGGTCGAACGAAGGATGAAGTGCGTTGAGGCTCAAGAAATCTAACCGGAATGATGTAACGGACGAGCTTACGGAGAAGAACGCTGCCACCCGAACGAAGGTATTCTGACCGGCTTTGCCGCGCTGCGCAACCCACTCCACGACGTGCGAACGCTTTTGTCGCATGCCCGGTCTGCGCACACGCGCGGCGGGCGGAGTGCTCCGCTCGCAGGCGGACGCCCTCGGTATTACTGTGTAAATCTCTAAATTCTTGGATCGTTCAGGCCGATGTGGCCTGGTCTGTCAGTACTTCGACGTCGTGCCGATCCAAATTATCGGCGAGCAGCGCCAGCACTTCGCGGGTGGCCTTGAGCTTGGCCGGCGACACCCGTGAGAGCGTTCGCGAGACCGCGGCTTCGATGGCGCCGACGGCCATGTGGCTCATGCGCCGTCCCTTGTTCGTGAGCTGAATCCGCAGCCGGCGCCGGTCGCGCACGTCGGGCTGCAGTTGCAGAAGCCCGCGCTGTCCCATCTGCTGCAGCACGCCGGTGAGCGTGCTCGGATCGAGATGCAGGACCTTGGCGAGGTCGCCCGCGGAGATGCCGGGAAATTCGTTGACGACTTGAATGATGAGACGTTGACGTCCCGTCACGCCGTACTTCGACTTCATGTATCGAGATGTCGTCGCGAGCCCGTGATTGATCGCCCAGAGCACGCGCAGGAAGTCGAGGGCATGTCCGAGCGGTCGCGCCTCGTACGGCGTCGCGGCAACAAGCGGGGCAGCGCCAAGGGTGGTGTCTTCGATGGGTTTCATTAATTCTCTATAACGACGGCCCATGTCCTGTTGCTTACCGTATCATGGGAATTGAAAGTTTTTTCTATGGACCGAGCCGGAAATGTGTCCAGCCACTTCTTTTTTTGAAATATAGGACACGATCGTGCAAACGATGTGGCTGTCCCTGCCAGAACTCGATACATTCCGCGACAATTCGAAAGCCACCCCAGAACGGCGGACAGGGGATCTTCTTGTCGCCGAATCGCGCCGCGACTTTCTCGTACTCGTCGATGAGAAACGATCGTCCTGACACTCGCGCGCTCTGCGGCGACGCCCACGCGCTGATCCGGCTCTCGCGCGGACGCGTGTGAAAATATCGTTCGGATTCGGCGCGCGATAATTTCTCGACGCGGCCTTCGACGCGAACCTGCCGTTCGAGGCGCGGCCAGTGAAACACGGCGGCCGCGTGAGGATTCTCGACGAGGTCCGCCGCCTTCCGGCTGTTGTAGTTGGTGTAGAAGACAAACCCGGTGCGCGGGGAACCGCGATGCAGCACCATCCGCACCGACGGACGCCCGCGTCGCGTCGACGTCGCGAGCGCCATCGCTTCGGCCAGCGGTTCGCCGGCGCGTTCGGCGTCGCGAAACCAGCGCGTGAAGAGGGTGATGGGATCGGCCGGACAGCGCTGACCACCTCCGCCGAGGCTACGGTGGTCCGCCGAAGCCTTGCGCGAAGGCGGAAGCGCTGTGCCACCGCTGTTTTGGCGCACGTTTCCGCCGCGGTTGCCGGTGTTCCCTCGCCGGTGGCGCAGGGCTTCAGCCCTGCCTGTTACTGGCGTCTTTTTGCCCCGCATTGGCCTGCCATTCTGCCATATGCGAGAATTGTCCCCTCATGTCCAGTCCCAGCGCCGAGAGAGGTCCTGAAGCGCCGGCGCGCGATTTCATCCGCGAGATCGTCGCGCAGGACCGCGTCTCGGGCAAACACGGCGGCACGATCGTCACGCGCTTTCCTCCGGAGCCCAACGGCCGGCTGCACATCGGCCATGCCAAGGCGATCGCCATCGACTTCGGCATCGCCCAGGAATTCGGCGGGCGCTGCAACCTTCGCTTCGACGACACCAACCCCGTCAAGGAATCGCAGGAGTACGTCGACGAGATCGAGCGCGATATCCGGTGGCTCGGCTTCGACTGGGGCGAGCATCTGTATCACGCGTCGGACTATTTCGAGCAGCTCTATACGTGGGCCGAGCAGCTCATCCGCGACGGCAAGGCGTACGTCGACAGCCTGAATGCCGACCAGATGCGCGAGTACCGCGGCACGCTCACCGAGCCCGGCCGCGAGAGCCCGTACCGCCTTCGCGCCGTCGAGGAAAACCTCGATCTGTTCCGCCGCATGCGGGCGGGCGAGTTCGAAGACGGCGCGCACGTCGTCCGCGCGAAGATCGACATGGCGTCGGGCAACATCAACATGCGCGACCCGGTGATGTACCGGATTCGCAAGACGCCGCATCAGCGCACCGGCGACAAATGGGTGATCTACCCGATGTACGACTGGGCGCACGGTCAGTCCGACTACATCGAGGGGGTCACCTACTCGCTCTGCTCGCTCGAGTACGAGGATCACCGGCCGCTCTACGACTGGTATCTCGAAGCCCTGGGCCTGCGTCTGCCGCGCCCGCGCCAGATCGAGTTCGCGCGCCTCAACCTCAGTTACACGGTCATGAGCAAGCGCGTGCTGCTCGACCTCGTCGAGGGCGGGCACGTGACCGGCTGGGACGATCCGCGGATGCCCACCATCTCGGGGCTTCGCCGGCGCGGCTACACGCCAGAGTCGATCCGCAATTTCTGCGATCGCATCGGCGTCGCCAAGCGCAACAACGTCGTCGACATCGCGAACCTGGAGCACGCGATCCGCGAAGACCTGAACGTGCGCGCACCGCGCGTGCTCGGGGTGCTCCGCCCGGTGAAGGTGGTCATCGAGAACTATCCGGACGGCCAGATCGAAGAGCTCGACGTCATCAACAACCCGGAAGATCCGTCGGCCGGCACCCGCAAGGTCCCCTTCGGCAAAGTCCTGTATATCGAGCGCGACGACTTCATGGAAGTGCCGCCGAAGAAGTTCTTCCGCCTCTCGCCGGGCAACGAGGTGCGGCTGCGCTGCGCGTATTTCATCAAGTGCACGGGCGTGGTGAAGGATGCGGCCGGCCAGATCGTCGAGCTGCGCGCGACCTACGATCCGGCGACCCGCGGCGGCGATTCATCGGACGGGCGCAAGGTGAAAGCCACCCTGCACTGGGTGTCGGCCCGCGACGCGGTCGACGCCGAGGTGCGCGTCTACGACCGGTTGTTCACTCACGAAGATCCCGCAGGGACCGAGAATTACCTCGATCATGTGAATCCGGCATCGCTCGAGGTCATTCGCGCCGCCAAGGTCGAGCCGAGCCTCGCCAGCGCGCCGGCCGGCGCGCGCTACCAGTTCGAGCGCCTCGGCTATTTCTGCGTCGACCAGGACTCCAGGCCGGGCGCGCTCGTCTTCAACCGCACCGTCTCGCTGCGCGACACGTGGGCGAGGATCGCGGAGAAATCCGGCACCACCAAGTAACCACGAAGACACGAAGACACGAAGGGCGAAGGGCCAGAAAACGGCTTCGAGTCTTCGTGGTTTCCTGGCGAGCCTTCATGGTTCCTGGTTTGGAATATAGTTGTCGCTTCCAGATGAAGCTGTTCGACGGCGCCAAGATCCCCTTCGAGCCGGTTGATCCGAAGAACTTCGTCGGTTCGGCCCGCGTCAAGCGGCTGCCCATGGTCGAGGACGGCCGCCAGTCGGTCGTCGTCTATCTCGTCGAATTCGAGCCGGGCGGCCGGACCAACTGGCACCGCCACAGTGCGTCGCAGCTGCTGCTCGTCAAGGAGGGGAGCGGCTTCGTCCAGAAATGGGGCGAGCCGGTTCGAGCGATTGCCGCCGGCGACGCGATCTGCATCGAGCCCGGCGAAAAACATTGGCACGGCGCTCGGTCTGGGACAAGAATGTCGCATTTCGCCGTCAATCTGACTCTGACCACCGAGTGGCTCGAGCCCGTATCGGACGACCAATATCGTGCATCCTGAGCTGCAAGAAGCCATCGACTTTCACGAAGCCATCGTCGCCGAGGCCGGCAAGGCGCTGGTCGGATACGAGACGGAAAAGGCGCTCGCCAACGTCGTGCTGATGTCGGAGATTCCGACGACCTACGACCAGGACGAGCAGCGACAGGTGAACGCCGGCAACCTCCTGCTTCGCGGCGTGCCCGGGATCGGCAAGACCTTCTTCGGCGTCATCATCGCCGCCATCAGCGACGCCAAGTTCGCGAGGATCCAGGGCCGCGCCGATCTGCAGCCGACCGAGGTGGTCGGCTTCCAGATGATCAACCCCGCGACCGGGGCCTTCATCACCGAGTTCGGCCCGCTCGCGTCCGCTGAAGTGATCCTGCTTGACGAGATCAACCGCATTCCGCTGAAGTCGCAGAGCGCGTTCCTCGAAGGGCTGCAGGATCGCAAGATCACGGTCGGCAAGACGACCTACGACCTGCCGGCGTTCAGCTTCGCGATCGCGACGATGAATCCGGTCGAGCTGGGGCAGGGGACGTTTCCACTGTCCGAGGCGGCGACCGACCGCTTCGCCATCATGGTGAACATCGGCTATCTGCCGCCCGCGGAAGAGCAGAAGCTGGTCAACTTCGATTTCAAGCAGGTGCGTCTCAACTCGCTGATGTCGAAAGAGCGCATCGTGCAGCTGCGCGGCGTGATCACGCGCGAAGTCTTCCTGCACGAGAAGCTCGGCAAGTACATCCGAAGGCTCGTCGGGGCCACGCGGCCGTACAACGAGGATACCGACTGGAGGTTCCACTCTCCGTCGGAGCTGGTCGAGCAGCACGTCGACCTCGGCGCGTCGCCGCGCGCCACGATCGCGTGGGGCCGCCTCGTCAAGGTGTGGACGGTGCTGGTCCGGAAGCGCGACGACGTGTATCCCGAAGACGTGCAGGATCTGGCGAAGTACATCCTGGCGCACCGGATCTGGCTGGGCCCGCACGCGACCAGCCACGGCATCACGCCCGAACAGGTGATCGACGACATCATCGGAAAGGTGCCGATTCCGTGAGTACCGAAGTTCCCGATCTTGTTGATTTCGCCGACATCAGCGAGATCGAGCTTCGTGTGATCAAGCGGATGAAGGAATACACGCTGGGCGATCACGGCAGCGTGTTTCACGGGACCGGTGTCGACTTCGTGGGACTGCGCGACTGGCAGGCGGGCGATCGGCTGTCGTCGATCGACTGGCCGCAGTCGTCGCTCACCAACTTCAATCCGCTGATCGTCCGCGAGTACGAGCAGCCCGGCACCGCGCCGATTGTCGTCGTCGCCGATGCGTCGCCCTCGACACGGTGCGGCACGGGCGGCACGCCGATCGCGGCCGGCGTGGCCCGGGCGATGGCAACCATCGGGCTGTCGGCGGTGTACTTCCAGGACATGTTCGGCATCATCACGTTCGACAAGGGCTTCGCCAGCATGGCGTCCATCCGGCCGCGGGTCGGCCGCGGCCACGTCATCCATTGCCTCGACGCGTATCAGGGGCGCGTCGGCATGGAAGAGGTGAAGACGGGGCTCCGGCTCGCGACGACGATCGGCGGGCATTTGCGGCGGGCGACGTTGTTGCCGGTGATCTCGGATTTCCTGTTCGAGGATGCCGCCGAGCGCATCAAGGAAATTGCCGAGCTCAACTCGGTGCACGATGTGTTTCTCGTGATGATCGACAGCGCGTTTGCGTTCGCCCTGCCGGATGTCTCGGCGGGATGGGTGAGCGCGTTCGACGTCGAGACGGGCGAGACGCGCCTGATGTCGAGGCGCGAGCTGCGGCATCTGTCGGACCGCGTGCGCGCATGGCAGGACGATCTCGAGCGCCAGGCGCACGATCGCGGCATCGACGTGCTGCGGCTGGGGGTCGATCAGGAGAAGAGCCTGCCCGCGCTTCTGGAATTCGTGATGGTCAGGCGGTTGAGAAAAGCATGATGAGACCAGGGATTAGGGCAGGGATTAGGGATCGGGGATTAGGGATTGGGGCAGCGACGGGTGTCACGCTGATGCTCGCCGTGTTGGCGCCGCGCTCGGTGTCCGCGCAGACCCCCGCGAATCTGCCTTCGCCGCGCCGCGGCTCCGGTGGCGACCGACGAACCCCACGAACCCGACGAACCCCACGAACCCTACGAACCCCACAAAGTCGTCCGACGTATCTGTTCCCCCGATCGAGTGCTGGTGGAAGACCGATCGCAGCGCGGTGAGCGTCGGCGAGCACTTCCAACTGACCCTGACGTGCGCGGTGCTCGCGACCGATCGGGTGTCGGTGGTGGTGGACGAGTCGAGCCTCGAACCGTCGGCGCTGCATTTGACGCCGTTCGAGATCATCGGCGGCCAGCGGTTTCGCGAGATCCTGAACGCGCCGCGGAAGTTCTTCCAGTACCAGTACACGATGCGCGTCCTCGGCGAGGAGTTCTTCGGCAAGGAAGTTCCGCTGCCGCGTCTGCAGATTACTTACAAGGTGCAGAACTCGCTGCAGGGCGGGGCGGCGCTCCAGGGCCGCGAGGCGCAGTATTCGCTCGTGCCGGTGCCCATCCGGGTGCTGTCGCTCGTTCCTCCAGGCGCCGTGGACATCCGCGATACCCCGAGCGACACGTTCGGCGACGTCGAGACGCGCCTCTTCCGATCGAACATCTTCCTTATTGTTGCCGCCGTGGCGTTTCTCGCCGCCGGCCTGATGGTGGTGATGCTCCTGGCGCGCGCGGCCGTCAGGCGGCGTGCGTTGACGGCGGCGCGCCATCGAACGGTCTCGTCGATGACCGTGCTCGGCGCGGCCATCCGCGAGCTCGCGATCGTGCGGGCGGAGAGCTCGCGCGCCGGTTGGACGGGCGAGCTGGCCGGGCGGGCGGCAGCGGCCGTGCGGCTGGCCGGGGCCGTCGCGTTGTCGCGTCCGGTGAGTCACAAGGAAGTGGATCGTCAAACGTCGCCCAGTGAAGGTCAGGTGGTTGCACCAGCCGGGCTCGCCACCCTGCGAGGGAAAGCCACGATGCTGTCGGCGGCCGTGACGCCTGAATCCTCTGTATCGAACGGCGATCCCCGCCCCGAAGGGCGTGGCGCCGAGTTGTGGCGATCGCTCAGCCAGTCGCTGGGTGTCTTCACGGCCGCAAGGTACACGCGCCCCTCGGCCAGCTCGGGGCGCCCCGATGCTGTTGAGGGGCGTAACGGCACGCTCGATCAGGCGGCGCTCGACTCGGCGCTGGCCGAAAGCCAGGACGCCGTGAAGCGGCTGCGTGTCCGACAGGTCCTTCGATTCGGCCGCAGGAAGCCGCACGCCGAAACCGCAGGCGCCCGACCAACATGGGCACGCTGAACGCGCTCATCGAGCTCGTCGTGCAGACGCTGGGCGAGTGGCGGGACTCGGGCATCGCGGATCTCGTCTTCCCGTCGAAGAACGCGGCGCTTCTCGCGACGGTGCTGCTGGGCCTGATGGCGGCGATTCTGGTCGTCTGGCGTTCGCTGCGGGGCCGGCTGGCCGGCCGCACGGCGATCACGCTGCCGGCGGTGCTGCCGCGCATTCGACGCTCGCCGCTGGCGTTCGTGCGGCAGGCCCCGTTCCTGCTGTTTCTCGCGGGCCTTCCGTTCTTCGGCCTCGCGCTGGCCGATCCGCACTCCACCTTGTCGGCCAAGCAGGTGTCGTATCCGGGACGCCGCATCGCCGTCATCATGGACGCCTCGCTCAGCATGCTGTCGCCGTTCAGCGGCCAGCAGCTGAAGACGCAGAGCGACACGGCCTTCTCGAACACGATGGCGGCGGCGGAGTATTTCATCCGCGTCCGCATGAAGGGGCACTACCGCGATCTGATCGCGCTCGAGCAGTTCGGGAACGAGGCGTACGTCATCACGCCGTTCACGACCGACTACGACAACCTGCTCTTGAGCCTCAAGATGATCAGCGACGTCAACGAGTGGCAGCGCTTTCCCGATCAGGGGACGATCATCATGAAGGCGATCGACGAGGGGGTCGACCTCTTCAACGCCTTCAACTTTCTCGAATCGTCGGGCAACATCATGGTGATCTTCAGCGACGGCCAGGACAACAACGTGCAGATCGGCACGATGTCGCTGGAGCAGGTGCTGAAGAAGGCAGTGGACAACAAGGTGCCCGTCTACATGATTCGCACCGCCTACGCGCGCGGGCTGTTCGACGTCGTCCCCGATCAGGTGTGGAAGAAGGCGATCGACGCCACCGGCGGGCGGTTCTACCCGGCGGCGAGCCAGGAAACCATCATGCAGGCGATCAAGGAGATCGACGCGGCCGCGACCGGCCGCGTGAACGTGCGCGAGTACGCCGTCAAGCAGCCGCGGTACCAGAAGTTCGCGCTGGCCGCGGTGGCGCTGTGGACGCTCGCGCTGGGGCTGCAAATGAGTCTGCGGGTGTTCAGGACGTTTCCCTGAGCACGCGCGTAACAGGAGCCAACATGCGGCGCTCAATTCCAATTTTCGTCGTTGCCATCGTGTTCGCCCTGCTGGGCGGCGTCCTGCTGTCGGCGGGACTGTTCGAGCGCAGGATGGCCATTGCCCAGGAAGACATGGCGGTCCTCGACTTCACCGATCCCGCGATTGAATACGCGAAGCTCGAGGAGGAGATTGCGGGGGTGCCCCTGGTCTCGGAAAGCGCGCTCAAGGACATTCACCGCCGGCGCGCCACGCTTCAGTACTGGCAAAAAGACTATGCGGACCTCATCGAGGTGGCCCGCCAGGCGGCGACCACCGACGACGCCGCCTCGATCGATCCGGAGATGCGCGTGCTGGCGGCAAACGCCCTGTATCGCGTGGCGCAGCGCGGACCGCAGGATCGCGTGACGCTCCTCAGGAATCTCGACGCGGCGGTTCGCGCCTACAACGAGGCGCTGCGCGCGGGTGTCGAGCGGCAGGACGTCGCGTTCAACTACGAGCTGGCCGTGCGGATGCGCGAAGAGGTGGGCGCCGGCAAGCGGAAGGCGCTCCAGAACATGAAGGCGGAAGACGTCGAGAGCGATCCGAACATGCACGGCGATCCCGGCGAGCCGCCGAAGGATCTGAAGGTGGAGCAGTTCCAGATTCGGATTCCGATGGATCCGAAGGAAATCAAGCAGAGCCAGGAACAGGCCGCCGGAACCGGCGCTGCCCGCCGGAAACGCGGCTGATCAGGGATTAGGGACTGGGGATTAGGGATTAGGACGTGCTCGACCGATTGATTGATTTCCAGTCGTTGCGGTTCGGCGAGCCGCTCTACTTGTGGCTGCTGGCGTTCCCTGCCCTGCTGTTCGTCCTGTGGTGCTGGCACGTCATCCGCCGCAGGGGCGACGCGCGGAGGTACCGGGCGGCGCGGCTGATTCCGGTGCGCGAGCGATTCGCGCCGGTCGGCGAGCTGGCGTTCTGGCTCGCCCTCATTGCGGCGTTGTCGCTCACCATCCTCGCGATCTCGAGACCCCAGGGCATCACCGCGATCGTCCGCAGTCCCGGCGTCGACATCGTGCTCCTCCTGGACGGCTCGACGTCGATGCGCGTGCGCGACATGGGGACCGATCGCTGGCAGCGCGGGATGCAGTGGGTGCGCACGTTCACCAAGACGCTCAGCTGGACCGGCGATCGCATGGCGCTGGCGACGTTCGCCGACATCGCGGTGCCGCAGGTGCGGCTGACGCGCGATCCCAACACGATCCTGTTCTTTCTCGATCACCTGGACGACGCCCCGACGTTCCGGCTGGAGAACGAGACGAGCTGGAACACGAACGTGGAAGACGCGATCTACTGGGGCGTCAAGCTCGTCGACACCGACATAGAGATGTACGGTCCGAGCAAGAACGCGCGCACCTTCGTCGTCATCTCCGACGGCCAGGTCTGGAGCGGCATCGTGCAGCGGGCCATCAACGAGGCCGCCAAGCGCGGCATCGCCGTGGACGTCATCGGCATCGGCACCACGAACGGCGGCATGATTCCGCTGCCGCGCGACGACAAGGGCATCGCGCTGGCGGGCTTCGAGCCGATTCGATCGACCATCGACCGGACCTCGCTGCGCGAGATCGCGCGGGCCGGCAACGGCGAGTATTTCGAGATCGGCACGGCGCCAGACGAGCAGATCGCTGCGCGCATCATCCAGAACGCGGCACGCCGCTCGGGCAACCAGCTGGTGGACGAATCGCTCGACGAGCTCTATTGGTACCTGCTCGCCGCCGCCGCCGTCTGCCTCGGGCTGGGCGTCCTCTTCGTGAAGCAGAAGCTGCAGCTCGGCTTCGGCCTCGCCGCCGCACTTCTGTTGCTCGTCCTCATCTCCGGCCTGCGGTCCTAAGCCCCGTTAAACAGGAGACTAGGAGATTAGGAGATAAGGATCTGTTTTCTCGACTCCTGCTCGCCGGCTTTTTGCTCGCACTTGGGCCTGCATCTGCCTTCCCATGAAGTGGAAGCGCTCTTGACACCCCTCAAGCTCACGATCGAAAAATGGCCGTCTTAACATTCGTCCGTGAGGCCGCCACGCGCCAACGCGGTGGCCGGATCCGTCTGCGTCGCGGCCGGAACTGACGCTGCACGAACACGGCCGCTTGCAGACGGATCCGTCCCCCGCATGGCGTGCGTGGAGCGGTTGTGTGTAGTTCGGCATCAGTTGCACCAGACAAGGAGTCGGCATCCGGCAGTTGGGCTGGCGTTGCTGCAGCGCGAAGCCGTGCGCAGGCGGCCGACACGTTCAATGCCTGACCGCGCGAGAAGCCTGAGGGAACCGAGCGAGGATGAAAGGCGAAGTCAGTGTCCTCGCGCCACGCGGCCGCAGTCGGCCTCGCAGCGCGCGTCCGGCCCCGAAGCTTCGGATTCGGGCGGCAGTAATGCCAACCCAACTGCCGCCTGCCGAGGCTTGATCACTTCCGGCAGCCGTGTTGGCGTGGAAGGATGTAGCTGACGCTACTTCAGCGCCGGCGTGGATGCGGGCGGGCGGCGGTGATGCGTGGCCTGCTCGTACCAGATACGCCAGCTTGATCAACGTCACCTCGTCCCAGGCCTTGCCGAAGAACGTGATGCCCGCCGGCAGCGTGCCATTGCGCGTGTAGCCCATCGGCACCTGGATGGCGGGGAAGCCGGTGGTGGGTGAGAACACCTGGCTATTGTCGCCGTGCGGCGTGTTCAGATCGCCGATGAGCCGCGGCGGATTGCTCCAGGTCGGATACACGAACGCATCGAGCCGCTCGGCCTCCATCGTCTTCATGACGGCCGCACGAAACGCCTCGCGGTAGTCCGCCTCGGCCTTGCACGCCGGTGTTTCGGGGCCGTTCTCGGCGCCTTCCTGCGCGCGCTGCAGCCGCAGCTCGACAGAAGGATGAAAGCTCCGGCTCTTGATGATCTCTTCCACCGAATGCACCGGCACGCGATCGCCCTGCGCCGCCAGATAGCGATTCATGTCGTACTTGAAGCCGCCGCAGGCGGGACCGCCGGCCATGCGCTGCACGTGGGTCAGATCGACGGCGGCGGGATCGACGATCGTCGCGCCGGCCCGCTTCATCGTCTCGATCGCCGCCATGAACACCGAGACGATTTCCGAATCGGTCGTTTCGCGCTCGTACGCCTGCCGGAGGATGCCGATGCGCGCGCCCTTCAACGCGTCACGGACGAGCGCCGCCCGGTAGTCGGGCAGCATCGCCGGACGGCCGCCGGGACGAAGCCCCGGCTGCACGTACTCGCGTGCGAGCGTCACGGGGTCGTTCGGATCTTCGCCGGCAATGACCTGGAACACGGCGACGGCATCTTCGACCGTGCGTGTGATCGGACCCGCGATGTCGGCGAGCAGGTTCAGCGGCGCCACCCCCGCCCGGCTCGTCAGCCCCATCGTCGAGCGGATGCCCACCAGGCTCTGGTGCGAGGACGGGCCGCGAATCGAGTTGCCCGTGTCGCTGCCGAGACCCACCGCGCCGAAGTTCGCCGCCACGGCAGCCGCCGTTCCGCCGCTCGAGCCCGCGGTGACGCGATCGAGGGCGTATGGATTCTTCGTGTAGCCGGGGAGGATCGAGCTGATCGTTTCGTATGGCGTAAAGGCGAACTCCGCCATGTTCGACTTCGCGAGCACGATCGCGCCGGCACGCCTGATGCGCTGCACCTGGAACGCGTCCGCGTTCGACACGAATCCCTTCAGCGACAGCGAGCCGTCGGCGCTCTGCAGCTCCATCGTCTCGAAATTGTCCTTGACGATCGCCGGCACGCAATGGAGCGGTCCAGCGGGGACGCCGGTCTTGTACCGGCGATCGAGATCGGCGGCCTGCTTGAGGGCGGCTGGATTCGAGACGACGAGCGCGTTGAGGGCCGGTCCCTTCTTGTCGTACGCGTCGATGCGCCGCAGGTAGTGATCGACCAGCGCGTGGCAGGTAAGGCGGCCGGCCTTCATCTCCGCGTGAATGCCGGCAATCGTGGCCTCTTCGATCGCAAATCGCTGTCCGCCCTGCGCCGCGGCCATCGCGGTTGCCAGTGCGATCAGCGGGAAGAGCAGCCTGTTCACATGTGCCTGATCATGGCATCACCGAACTCCGAACACTTCACTTCCTTCGCGCCTTCCATCAGCCGCGCGAAGTCGTAGGTGACGGTCCTGGCCGCGATGGCGCCTTCCATCCCTTTGATAATGAGGTCCGCGGCTTCAGTCCAGCCCAGGTGGCGGAACATCATCTCTCCCGACAGCACGACCGAGCCCGGATTCACCTTGTCCTGGCCCGCGTACTTCGGCGCGGTGCCGTGCGTCGCTTCGAAAATGGCGTGGCCGGTCAGGGAATTGATGTTGCCGCCAGGCGCGATGCCGATGCCGCCGACCTGCGCCGCGAGCGCGTCCGACAGGTAGTCGCCGTTCAGGTTCGGCGTGGCGATGACGTCGAACTCGTCCGGCCTCGTCAGCACCTGCTGCAGCGTGATGTCGGCGATCGAGTCCTTGATGACGAGGCCTGCGCCGGGCCTGCCGTCCGGAATTCTGCACCAGGGTCCCGCGTCGATTTCGACGGCGCCGAAGAAGTCTTTCGCCACCTTGTAGCCCCAGTCGCGAAAGGCGCCTTCGGTGAACTTCATGATGTTGCCCTTGTGCACGAGCGTCACGTTCCTGCGCTTGTACTTGATCGCGTAGCTGATCGCGCTGTGCACCAGACGCTCGGTGCCGAGATAGCTGATCGGCTTGATGCCGACCCCCACCATCAGGCCGACGTCACGCTTCGGCGCGCCGATCGACTCGAGCAACCCCTGCCACTCGCGGCTGGCTTCAACGGTGCCGAACCGGATCTTCTTGAACTCCTTCGGAAACTCCCGTGCGAGGAAATCGAGAATCTTCTGCGCTTCCGGCGATCCCCCGGCGTACTCGATGCCGGCGTAGATATCCTCGGTGTTCTCCCGGAAGATGACCATGTCCACTTTTTCGGGGTGTTTCACGGGCGACGGAACCCCCGTGAACCACCGCACGGGCCGCAGGCAGACGAACAGGTCGAGCATCTGCCGCAGCGCGACGTTCAACGAGCGGATGCCGCCGCCAACCGGTGTCGTGAGGGGCCCCTTGATGCCGACGAGGTAGGTGCGAAAGGCATCGAGCGTCTCGTCCGGCAGCCAGCTGTTCACCTGCTTGAACGATTTCTCGCCGGCCAGGACTTCCTTCCACTGCACCTGCCGGCGCCCGCCGTACGCTTTTGACACAGCGGCGTCGAACACCCGCACGCTGGCGCGCCAGATGTCGGGGCCCGTGCCGTCGCCTTCAATGAACGGAATGACCGGATTGTCGGGAACCTGGAGTTGGAGGTTGCTGCTGATCGTAATTCGGCCGTCTTGCGTCATACGGGTGTCGTGTCCTCGTGAAGGAAACAGTCGAACGAAGCTGTTAATCCTATCACCTGAGAATTCCGCGAGATGCCGCCGCGGCTTTTTCAGGCCTGAAAAAGAGAAAGGGCGCCGGATCACTCCGGCGCCCCCTCAGCCCTTAGCCCTTAGCCCTCAGCCTTTACTTCACCAGCGTCCGGGCATAGTTCACGATGTCCGTGATCTCTTCCGGCTTCAGCCGCTTGCCGAGCGCGGGCATGTTGCCGATCTCGGTCTTCTTGCCGTTGGTGATGGATTCGTGGATTTGCGCGTCGGTCAGTTTCGACATGACCGCCTTGTCCGAAAGGTTCGGAAGCTTGCCCTTCAGGTTCTTGGCCGCAGGACCGTCTCCCTGGCCTGTGGCGCCGTGGCACATTACGCACTGACGCTTGTAAAGAGCCGCGCCGTTGGTAATCGATTCCGGGCTGGCGGCCGCCGCGGCGGCGGGCTTCGCCTGGCCGGCGGCATATACCGCCGTCACGCAAAAAAGGGAAAGAGCTCCGGTCAAAGAAAGAAAGGATCTCATCGTCATAGTTACACCCAGTTTACCTTAGTCGCCCCGGCCCCGTTGAGGGCGGTCTCCACCGTTTGACGCAAGCCGTCGGGACATGCGACGGCGAGCACGATGCCTCCGTCCACGACGCTGGGATCGTAGGGCAGGTTCTTGAAGTTGGGCAGTCCCAGTTCGACCAGCAGGCCGACCAGCGTGGCGATCACGGCGCCCAGCATCGTCGTTTCGTAGGTGATGAGGCCGACGGTCCACGGCGCGACGATAGGCATGCCGCCCTTGATCAGCGGGTAGTTCAACGCCGTGATCGTGGAGAGCGCGAAACCGCTCAGCAGCCCGATGGCGGCGCCCGAAAGCGCCCAGGTACGCAGCTTCGTGGGCTTCTTCTCCGGCACGATGCGTTCGCCATGAATCGGCTGCGACGACATGACCTCCATCGATTCGGGATCGATGCCGTCCTTGATGAGGCGCCGCACGGCGACGCGCGCCTGGGTGTGCTCGGCGAACTTGACGAGGCAGGTCTGGGCCATAGTGAATCTCAAACTAGAATCTAAAAACTAAAAACTAGAAACTACAACCGAGAACTGAAAACTGAAAACCGACGACTGAAAACTAATGAGCAGGATGCACGTCGCCCGCCACCTGCGTTCCGATGCTCGCCGGGTGATGCTCCGCCACCGTGTGTTTGGCAACCGAGTACCCCTCTTCGATCTCCCAGATGGAAATCATCGGGCTGAACTTGGCGAAGAGGAAATACAACAGGACGAACAGGCCCAGCGTGCCCGATGCGATAGTCGCTTCAATGAGCGACGGGAAGTACGTACCGTAGTTGTACGGCAGGTACGGATGCGTGAGCGTAGGCACGATAATCAGGAACCGCTCCAGCCACATGCCGACGAGAATGCAGGTCGACGCGACGAAGATGAGCGGAATCGTCCGCAGCTTCTTGATCGCCAGAATCGGGAACGGGATCACGAAGTTGCACACGACCATCAGCCAGAAGAGCGGGGCGAAGCGGCCCGAAATCTTCGACCAGAAGACCGGCATCTCGGGCGCCTCGTTGCCGTACCACGTCACGAGGTACTCCGTGAACGTGAAGTAGAACCACAGCAGGCTCATCGCGAACAGCATTTTCGCGAGGTTGTCGAAATGGATCGGCAGCAGGTACTGCTCGAGCTTGAAGTACTTCCGGATAAGCACCATGGCGATCAGCAGCGCGGCGATACCCGAGAAGATGGCCCCGACGACGAAGTACGGTCCGAAGATGGTGCTGCGCCACATCGGCATCAGCGTCATCGCGAAGTCCCACGACACGATCGTGTGAACCGACACCGCGACCGGAATGATGATGAGCGCCATGATGGAGATGGCTTTTTCCAGCCGCACCCATTCCCGTTCCGTTCCCCGCCATCCGAGCGCGAGCATGCGGTACATCTTCTTGCGCCAGCCGGTGGCTTTATCGCGCGCGACGGCCATGTCGGGAATCATCGGCAGGTACAGGTAGGTGACGCTGCCGGTGAGGTAGGTGTTGATGGCGATGAAATCCCACATCAGCGGCGACTGGAAGTTCGGCCACAGGTACCGGTTGTTGGGCACCGGGATCATCCAGTAGAACAGCCACGCGCGTCCGAGGTGGACGATGGGAAAGAGCGAGCCGGTACAGAGGGCGAATGTGGTGATCGCTTCCGCGCACCGGGTGATCGGCCTGCGCCACTCGGCCTGCACGACCCGCAGAATGGCCGAGATGAGCGTGCCGGCGTGGCTGATGCCGATCCAGAAGACGAACGTCGTGATGTAGAGGCCCCAGAACGACGGGCGGTTCTTGCCCGCCATGCCGATGCCGTATTTCAGCTGAAAGAACCAGGCCACGAACACCATGCCCGTCACCGCGAGGAGCACGGCGAGCATGATGTAGTACTTCGGTCCGGTCTTGAAGAGCGGACCCAGCAGGTCGCGATTGATCTGGGCTTCCGTTGGATGAAAGGGTGCCGGAGTCTGAGCCACGTTAGGCGTCCCCTTCCTTCAAGTACACGACGCGCGGCCGGGTGCCGAGCTCTTCGAGCAGCCGGTACCCGCGGCGCGAATGCGCCAGCTTCGAGACGCGGCTCTCGGGGTCGGTCATGTCGCCGAACGTGATCACCTTCGACGGGCAGGCCTGCGCGCAGGCGGGCTGAATCTCGCCGTCACGCACGCCGCGGGTTTCGTCCTTGGCCGTGTCCTGCGCGCGACGGATGCGCTGCACGCAGAAGGTGCACTTCTCCATGATGCCGCTCGTGCGGATCGACACGTCGGGGTTGAGCTGCTCGTTCAGCGGGCTCGGCCACTCGGGGGTGAACCAGGTGAAGTAGCGCGCCGTGTACGGGCAGTTGTTCGCGCAGAAGCGCGTGCCCACGCAGCGGTTGTAGACCTGGGCGTTCAGGCCCTCGGGCGTGTGATACGTCGCGTTGACGGGGCAGACCGGCTCGCAGGGCGCCGCATCGCACTGCTGGCACATCACCGGCATGAAGCGCGCCCGGATGTTCGGGAATTCACCCTCCCAGTAGCGTTCGACGCGAATCCACTGATGCGTCCGGCCGTTGGCCGCCTGCTCCTCGCCGACGACCGGCAGATTGTTTTCGGCATGGCACGCCACGACGCAGGCTTCGCAGCCCGTGCAGCGATCCAGGTCGATTGTCATTCCCCACTGGGCCATTGGAACTCCGAATCTAAAATCTAGAATCTACAATCTGAAATCTTCGAACTGATAACTGAAAACTGAAACCCGGTTCTTACCGATGCAACGGATGCTCGTGATGCCCGCGAGCATCGCTGGCGCCGAACCGTACCAACCTGACATTCCGTCCCGTTTTGGTGATGCCGACGCGCACGCCGGTCTGCAGCACCGCGCCAGTTGTGGTGTCGAGCGCCGACTGGCTGATGCGCAGGGGATTCTCGCCGCGATTCTGCGCGTAGCGGCCGAACTGCGTATGACCCTGACCGGCCGGAATCGCGATGACGTCCGGACGCAGGCCGGGATACAGGAATGCCGGGAGCTCGATGATGCCGTGCGCCGATCTGATCGTCAGCACGTCTCCCTCGTGGATCTCCATCTTGTGCGCCGTTTCCGGATTGATTTCGACCCACGATCCCCACATGACGGTGGTCATCGGGTCGGGCATTTCCTGCAACCACGGCAGATGCGCGCTGCGTCCATCGGCGAACGCGGCCGACGGATAGATGTGCAGCATGTACGGCATCCCGGCGACGTCGCCCGCAAATGGCCGTGCGGCCACCGGCTGCGCAGGCACGACGAAGTTCATGCGCCCGGAAACGGGGTCGGGAGGGGTTTTCGATCCCTTCTCCGCGAAAACCCCTCCCGACCCCGTTTGGGCCGACACCGCAGGCGCGGGATTCCACCATCCTCCCGCCGCGGTCACCTTGCGATAGAACGCCTCGAAGTCGGCCTCGACCGTCGAGCCCGCCTGCAGCGTGTGAACCGATCGGAACGATTCCTTCACCGCAGCCGCCATGTTCTCGAACGGCATGGCTTCGGCGGCCTTCCCTCCGAGTGCCTTCGCCGTTTCAATCAGGACGTCACCGGGGTCACGGGTCTCCCATCGTGGCTCGACGACAGGCTGACCGAGCGTCCGCACCGCAAATCCAACGCCCGGTTCCGGCACATCGTCGATCCATCGCTCGAGCGAGACGTGGCTCGGGAGAATCAGATCGGCCATGACGGAGGTTTCGTCGAGAAACGACGCCAGGCTCGCGATGAACGGCACGTTCGCCAGCGCCGATCGCAGCTTGTCGGCTTCAGGCAGCGAGAAGAGAGGATTGGTGTCGAGCACGACCAGCGCCTTGATCTGGCTCTGCCCCATCGCACCGATGAGCGCATGAATATCGGTGTGAGGTGCCGCTCCCTGCGCGGGTACGGGCCCGCTCGTGTCATCGGCCCCGAACAGGATGCCGCCCTGGCGGCCGTATGCGCCCACGAGCGCATTCAGCGCGAAGATCGCCGTCAGCGACGCGACGTCGCGGCTGTCGCCGATGGCGACGCTCGGCCGGCGCGCGGCGAACTCGCGCGCGATGCGCTGGATTGACGCGGCAGGCACGTCGATCGCGGCGGCCACTTTCTCTGGCGCGTAGTCGCCGAGCGAGGCCGACCATGCCGCGAACCCGTTCGTCCGCTGATCCACGAAGTCGGCGTCGTAGAGCTTCTCGTTGACGATCACGTTGAGCCATCGCGAGCGCGAGCAGGCCTTCGGTGCCGGGCTTCATCGGCAGCCACTCGTCGGCGCACGCCGCCGTCTGCGACAGCCGCGGCTCTGCGTGGACGAACTTGCCGCGTATGCCCGGGCGTCCCTGGCGGAACTCGCCGTACCGAGTACATGTAGCGCACGGGCGAGAGGAACGTCTCGAACAGGTTCGCGTTGAACGACAGCAGATAGTTCGCGCGGGCGAAGTCGACGGCTGGAAGCCGCGAGACGCCCGTGACCAGCTCCATCGCCTTGCGAATGGGCGCGGGATCGAACGGATCGTACGAGACGACATGGTTCGTGCCGAGGCCGGCGGCGAAGCGTTCGACGACGGTGCCCATGGTGCCGCGGTTGCGGCGGCCGGAGAGGAGCGCGATCGCCTGCGGCGACGCTTGCTGCTGCTGCAGCGCGGTCACGAGCTGCTGCTGCGCTTCCTTCCAGGTGATGGGTTGATACTGCCCCGTGCCGCGCGGTCCGAGGAGCTTGAGCGGCGTCTGGATGCGATCGGGGTGATAGAGCGCCTGCACGCCGGCCTGCCCGCGGGCGCAGGTGCCGCCCATGCTGATCGGATGCTCGGGGTTCCCCTCGATCTTCTTCGCCTGCACCGCCTTGACGCGTTTCTGCTGTCCGTCGATCGTGCGGATCGACTCACCCTGCATCACGCGAACGGTGATGCCGCATCCCGCGGAGCATTGCTGGCAGAGCGTTCGCACCCAGCCTTCTTCGCCCGGCACGAACCGATCTTCGGACACGAGCAGCGGAATCAACTGCTGCGGTTTGCCGCACCCGTCGAGGATGAGCCCGGCGGTGCCCGCGACGCCGCCGGTTTTGAGGAAATCGCGTCTTTTCATCGAGCTACTTGTGGCAGACGAGGCAATCGATGCTCACCTGCTTCTCCCTGTGGCAGTCGATGCACTTGCCCATCGTCCATTTGACGTTTTCCCGCATGTCCATCATTTGAGCCATGTCGCCGTGGCACGTGGAACACTCGACGCCGGCTTTCACGTGCCGCTTGTGCGTGAAGTTTACGGCGGCCGAAGGAGCGAAGCCGTAGACGCGCACCCAGGGCGGTTCTTCCCCAGCCTTGGCGAACGCGGCGAGCTTCTGAATCTCCGGGCTCTCGGGCTTGACGTTCTCGTGGCAGACCATGCACTCGGTCACGCTCGGAATGGTGGCGGCGATCGATCGGTCGGCGTTCACATGACACGTCAGGCATTCCATCTGGTTGTCAGTCACGTGGGTCTTGTGCGGGTAGGCAACGGGCTGCGCGATGGGACCCGCGGGCCAGAAGGCGGCCGCTGCCGAGGCAATCAGCAGAGTCAGCACAACAGCGCCGAAAACGAATTTACGCATGCGTAGTCTGTGCTCAGGGAATTAGGCTAGTCGTGTCGAGGCGCGAAAGTTTATATCGCTTTGAGTACCGAAGTCTAGGGACGGGAGGCCTCGAACGGCGCGTTCTGGGCGGGGATCGGCTCCGGTGTGTAGGGGAGATTTCGTACGTACTTCTCAACCCACTCCATCTCCACGTTCATCTTGTAGAGTTGGTGCGCGGGTTGCACCCAATCGTGGCCTTCGCGCGGTGCGATGTGGACCTCGCTGGCCACTCCTTGTGCCTTGATGGCGCGGCTCAGCTCCATCGCCTGCGACATCGGCACGCGGGGATCGTTCTCGCCGATGAAGAACAACGCGGGCGTGCGGACCGCCGTCACGTATTTCAAGGGAGAGTGCTCCCAGTACGTGTCGATGGGCGAGTTCTTCTGCCAGAGCGTGCCGCCGAACCACAGATCGCGATCGGAACGCGTGTCCGACACGCCATACAGCGAGATCCAGTTCGCGACACCGGCTCCCGAGGACGCCGCTTTGAATCGCGTTGTGAACGTGATCAGCTTGTTGGCGAGATGCCCGCCCGCGCTCCAGCCCATGACCGCGACCTGACCGGCATCGGCGATGCCCATCGCGATGACGCGATCGACGCCGGCCAGCACATCGTGGTGGCTGTTCTTGAAGTAGCCGCCAATCGGCTCGCGATAGAACGCGTTGCCATACCCCGAGCTGCCACGGTAGTTGGGCCGCAGGATCGCGTAGCCGCGCGCCGCCCAGGCAGGCTGGTAATAAAAGAAGATCGATCCCCATCCGAATCGATCGGACGCTTCCGGGCCGCCGTGCAGTTGCACGATGAGCGGATAGCGCGTGCCCGGTTTGTAGTCGATCGGATACGTGAGCACGCCTTCCACGCGCGCGCCGTCGATGCCCTTCCATTCGATCCGCTCCTGCCGCGGCAGCGCGAATTCGCGATCGAGGTAGTCGTAGATGCCGGTCACGCGTTTCGGCGCGGCGTCGCCCGTCGTCCACGTCCAGATGTCGCCGATCCGCGTGGGCTCGTCGATCATGAACACGTGCCGCCCCGACACCGTGCTCCACGACGTCGGCACGAGCGCGTGATCGCCTTTCGTGACGGGCTTCGGCGTGCGCGACGCGAGGTCGACCTGAAAGAGGTCCAGCCGGACGCCGGTGTTGACGAGCATCCAGATCGACTTGCTGTCGGCGGCCCAGCCCGCGCGCTGCACTTCGTACGGAAAATCCGGCATCAGCGCGCGTGCCTGGCCCCCTGCCGCGGGCACGAGAAACAGGTTCGCGTTGTAGTACGGCTCCTGCCTGTGATTCGCTCGCGCGATGAACAGCACCTGCGAGCCATCCGGTGCGAGCTCGCCGTCTTCTTCAGGGATCGCATTCCTGGTGAGCTGCACGGGCGACGTGCCATCGGCCGCGACGTTCCACAGCTCCATCTTGTCGGTGTCGGCCGGAAGCTGCGTGGGCTTGCGGCTGAGGATGATGCGGTGGCCGTCTGCTGAAATCCTGTAGGCGAAGACGTAGTAGTCGCCGCCGGTAATGCGCGTGTCCGTTCCGTCGGCGACAGCCATCTTCCACAGGTGCCGCTGCCGGTACTCGTCGAGCACGCGGACGTCGCCTCGAAGCTGCTGCCGCGCGCGTTCGGCATCGGTCGGCGGATCGGACGCCAGGAAATAGACCGATGTCCCGTCGGGATGCCACGAAATGTCGGCCACAGCGGCTCGCTTGGAGACCTGGCGCGGCGTACCGCCCGCGGCCGGTACGACGAAGACGCTGCCGCGCAGGAGGAAGGCAATCGCAGAGCCGTCCGGCGACCAGCGCGGGTTGTAGGCGCCCGCTTCGTCAACGAGCTGGCGAAGGCCGGTGCCGTCGCTGTTGATGCGCCAGATGCGAGGCACGCGCTGGTTCGCCGGCCAGTCGGCGGTGGCGAGCACGAACGTCAGGCTTTTGCCGTCGGGAGAAATCTGCGGATCGCCGACGCGCGGGATGTTCAGCAGGTCCACGAGCGTCATCGGACGCTTGGCCTGCTGGGTGGAAGCGCTTGACGTCAAGGCCAGGCAGACGGCCAGCAGGACGGCCGGGAAGCAGCATGAACGCGCTGGCATGGAGGTCAAGCGAGTATAAACTGTCAAAATAGGCTTCAGGCAGCCACCCAGTGTCTGACCGTAAATATCGGCAGCGCGGCTATCAGGATTCAGGCCGCGACAAGCAGCCCCGTCAGAGCGGACCGCGTCCGCCCCAGGCGCCCAAACCGCCTGCCGACCGTATCGAGACGCGTGCCGACAAGGCCGAGCGCCGCGCGCTCGAGGGACGCGCGCCGAGCGTACCTGGTTTTACCGAGGTCATGCGCTGCGCCCGCTGCGGCAACGTGTTTGCCGACGCCATCGCGGCCGACTCGCGATGCAAGCGTTGCGGCGCCGACCTGCGAAGCTGCGCGCAGTGCGAGTCGTTCGACGCCGGCCAGCGATTCGAGTGCGTCCAGACCATTCCCGTGCGTATCTCCCCGAAGGACGTGCGGAACACGTGCGAACACTTTTCCCCGCGCGTGACGGTCGAGCGCGAAACGCGATCGCAGGCGCAGCCACAAGCGCCGAACAGCGCACGCAAAGCGTTCGATGACCTCTTCAAGTAAGGTTCGCCTCATCTTCTTCGAACAATCGATCGGCTGCGAGACGTGCGCGCCGACCAGGCGCGCGCTCGAGCAGATCGTCGACGAGAACGAGCACGTGGAGCTCGAAGCGCTCAATCTCGTGCTCGACAGGGAGAAAGCCGCCGAGTACGGCGTGGATCGGGTGCCCGCGGTTATCATCGAGGCGCCCGGACGCGATCGCATTCGCTACTACGGCGCGCCGCTGGGCTACGAGTTGCCCACGCTGGCGGAAGCCGTGCACATGGCGGCGACCGGCGAAACGCGGCTCAGCGACGAGAGCCGCGCGCAGCTGAAAGCATTGACGACACCCGTGCACCTGCAGGTGTTCTACACGCCAGGCTGCGTCTATTGCCCGCGGATGATTTCGCTGGCGAATCAAGCCGCCATCGAAAGTCCGCTCGTGACCAGCGTGGCCATCGATGCCGCGGAGTTCCCGGATCTCGTCCGCCGCTACAACGTGAACGGCGTGCCCAAGACGGTGATCAACGACTCGCTCGAGCTCATGGGAGCCGCGCCGGAAGAGGACTTCATGGCGGCTCTTGCCCAATCCACCGGGGAATAGGGAATAGGGATTGGGGATTAGGGTCGTTCTCCTCACGCTGTGGCTCGCTGCGCCGGCGCTGGCGTTGGCGCAGACGCCGACGCAGACGCCGGTCGCCTATCGCGTCAGCTTTCCGGAAGCCGAACACCACCGCATGCAGGTCGAAGTCACGTTCCCCGACGTGCCGGCGGGAACGCTCGAAGTGGTGATGTCGCGCACCTCTCCCGGGCGGTACGCCATCCACGAGTTCGCGAAGAACGTCTACGACGTCCAGATCGATGACGGCGCGGGCGGGTCGCTGGCCGTGGCAAGCCCCGGTCCGTCGCAGTGGAACGTCAGCGGCCACAGCGGAACGGTGCGGGTTCGCTACAAAGTGTTCGGCGATCGGATCGACGGCACATACCTCGCGATCGACGCCACCCATGCGCATCTGAATATTCCGGCCTCGTTCATGTGGGCGCGTGGGCTCGAGCCACGACCCGCGCGCGTCACCTTTGACGCACCCGACGACTGGAAGATCGCGACCCAGTTGCGTCCGACGAGCGATCCGCGCACGTTTACGGCCGCCAACCTCCAGTACCTGATCGACAGTCCGGCCGAGTTGAGCAGCTTCACCTTGCACACCTTCCAGGTGGATCGCGAATTCCGGATTGCCGTCCACCACGAGGGAAGTCCCGCCGACGTCGAACGCTTTGCGGCGGGCGTGCAGAAGATCGTTCGAGAAGAGCGCGCGATCTTCGGCGAGTTCCCGGCCTACGAAGTGCCGTACACCTTCATCGCCGACTACCTGCCGGGGGCGGCAGACGACGGGATGGAGCACAGGAACAGTACGGTGGTCACGGCGCCGCACGGCATGCGGATGCCCGACGAACAACTGTCGCTCCTCAGCACCATCGCGCATGAGTTCTTTCACAGCTGGAACGTCGAGCGCATTCGTCCCGCATCGCTCGAACCGTTCCGCCTCGATGCCCCGAATCCGTCGAGCGAGCTCTGGTTCGCGGAAGGCTTTACGAGCTACTACGCCCCGCTCGCCATGCGCCGCGCCGGGTTGTGGCCGGTCGATGAATTCGCCGGCCGCCTCGGCTACCTGCTCGACGGCGTCATTCGAAGCCCGGGGCGCAAGTATCGCAGCGCCGAAGAGATGAGCCGGATGGCCCAGTTCGTCGACCAGGCCGCCTGGAGCGATGCCGCGGGTTTTCCGAACCACTTCATTTCGTATTACGACTGGGGCGCCGTCATCGCTCTTGGACTCGATCTCTCGCTGCGCGTGCGCTCCAATCACCAGGTCACGCTCGACGATTTCATGCGGCGCGCGTGGCAGGAGTTCGGGCGGGTCCCGCCGACCTCAGATGGTGTCGTCGCCAGGCCCTACACGACTCAGAATCTGCGCGACCTCCTCGCAGAGGTCTCACGCGATCGCGCGTTTGCGGACGAGTTCTTCAACCGGTTCATCCATGGCCGCGAGGTCCCCGATATCGCCTCGCTTGCCGCGCATGCGGGGCTCGTGTTGAACAAGCGGAATCCGGGTGGCGGATGGATTGGTCCCGTGTCGCTGGAATTCGGCGCGAACATGGCTCGCGTGACCGAGCAGACGATCGAGGACACACCCGTGTATCTGGCCGGCCTCGACCGTGGCGACGACATTCTGTCGGTCGATGGCGTGGCCATGAGCAGCCGCTCGCGGCTCGACGAGATCGTCCAGCGCCATCGCCCGGGCGACGCCATCCGCATGTTGATTCGCCGCCGCGGCACGACGCGCGAGCTGACGATCACGATCGCAGAGGACCCACGGCTGCAGTTCGTCCCGGCGGAGCAGCTCGGACGTCAGTTGACGGGCGCGGAGCGGACGTTCCGCGATGCGTGGCTCTCGTCCCGGCAGTAGTCGCGCACCCATCGCACCTATCGCACCTATCGCACCTATCGATATACTGCGGCTCTGAATGTCCGACCCCTCTCCGCGCAACTGGACGCGCATCTATCTCACCGTCATGGCCGTCGAAGCGCTCGCGCTGCTTTGCCTGTTGTGGCTGCAGCGCCACTACGGGATCTGATCCATGCACCTGCTCGACTGGGGAGTGATGGCCGCCTACATCGCGTGGCTCGTGTGGGACGGCGTCAAGCGCACCAAGCTCGAGCGCACCACCGAATCGTACTTCCTGGCGAACCGATCGATGCCGTGGTGGGCCGTCGGTCTCTCGGTGATGGCCACGCAGTTGAGCGCCATCACGCTGGTCGGCACGACGGGGCAGGGCTACAACGACGGCCTGCGGTTCGTGCAGTTCTATTACGGGCTGCCGCTCGCGATGGTGATTCTGTGCGTGACGCTCGTGCCGTTCTTCTATCGAGCCAGGGTCTACACGGCGTACCAGTACCTGGAGCGGCGCTTCGATCTCAAAACACGCACGCTGACGAGCGGGCTGTTTCTCGTATCGCGCGCGATGTCGTGCGGCGCGATCGCCGCCGCCCCGGCGGTCGTGCTGTCGGTCGTGCTCGGATGGAGCGTCACGATGACGACGCTGCTGATTCTCGTGCCGGCGGTGATTTACACGATGCTCGGCGGCGTGCAGGCGGTGACCTGGACCGACGTCAAGACGATGAGCCTGACGGTGGTGGCGCTCGTCATCGCCGTAGTGTTCCTCGTGCGGGGACTGCCCGAAGGCGTGGGCGTGGACGATGCGCTGGCAATCGCCGGCGGCACGGGCCGGCTGCAGGCCTTCGATCTGCGCTTCACGCTGACGGAAACCTACACCTTCTGGTCGGGCATGCTGGGCGGCCTCTTCCTGATGCTGTCCTATTTCGGATGCGATCAGAGCCAGGTGCAGCGGTATCTCACGGCGAAATCCGAGGATGCCGCCAAGACGTCGTTGTTGATGAGCGCGTACTGGAAGATTCCTCTCCAGGTGCTCGTCCTCGTCGTCGGCGTCCTCACGTTCGTGTTCTATCTGTTCAACCAGCCGCCGCTCTTGTTCAACCCGATTCACGACCAGCGCGTGCGGACGGGCGAATCGGCGCCGGCATATGCGGCGCTGCAGCGCGAGTTCCAGACGACGTTCGACGCGCGCCGGCAGGCGGCGGTCGAGATGGCCGCGGCCCGCCACGCGCACGATGTGCGCGAACAGGCGCGCGCGACCGACGAGTTCAGCCGGCAGGATCGGACGTTGCGATCGATCAGGACGAAGGCGGCATCGCTCGTCAAACAAACGACGGGCGACTCGAATTACAACGACGTGAACTACGTGTTTCCCACCTGGATTATGACGGCGCTTCCGATCGGCATCGTGGGGCTGTGGATCGCCGCCATCATTACGGCCGCGACAGATTCGATTGCGGCCGAGCTGAACTCGCTGTCGACCGCCTCGGTCATCGACTTCTACAAGCGGCTGGCGCAGCCTTCGGCATCGGACGCGCACTATCTGTTTGTGTCGCGGGCCACCACCGGGTTCTGGGGTGTGTTCGCCGGCTTTGTCGCCGTGTACGCGAGCAGCCTCGGGTCGCTCATCGAGGTGGTGAACCGGTTCGGGTCGTTTTTCTACGGCTCGATTCTCGGGGTGTTCATGCTGGCGATTCTCACGCGCCGCGCGACGGGTACGGGAGCCTTTGTTGGCCTCCTCACGGGCATGGTCGCGGTGGCGTCGGTTGCCTTCGGCCGGCCGGACATTTCGTTCCTGTGGCACAACGTGATCGGCGCCGTCGTGGTCTTCAGCGTTGGTTCGCTGGTGAGCCTCTTTACAGATCACGCTCTTACAGAAGATCAGAAGATCAGAAGAAAATAATGGTCTTCTGACCTTTTGATCTTCTGTTAAGGGGTACCGAGCAAGCTTCGGATAGATTGAAATCAGACCGCGGGTTATCGTCGTCTGTATGACTACCCAGATTGAACAGATCCAGCGCGCGTGCGCAATCATCCAGGCGAATCCGGAAGAGCGCCACACGCTGGGCGCCCTGGCGGGACAAGTGGGCCTGAGCCGGTTTCACTTCCAGCGCGCGTTCACCGAGGTCGTCGGTATCTCGCCGCGCGCGTTTGCCGAGGCGTGCCGGCTTGGCCGGGTGAAGCGCGCGCTGAAGAAGGGCGACCGTGTGACACCCGCGATCTACGACGCGGGCTACGGATCGAGCAGCCGGTTGTACGAGCGCGCGGATGCCGCGCTCGGGATGACGCCGGCGACCTATCGAAAAGGGGCGCCTGGCGTCGAAATCGATTTCACGATCGCCGATTCACCGTTGGGACGGCTGCTCCTGGCCGCCACGGCGCGCGGCGTGTGCCGGGTCATGATTGGGGACAGCGATCGCGCGCTCGAAAAAGATCTGCGCGCGGAATTTCCCCACGCGATCGTGAGGCCGAACGATCGCATCCTCAGCGCACAGGTACGGGCGCTGCTGGAGCACCTGCGCGGCCGATCGCCGCACGTCGATCTGCCGCTCGACGTGCGCGCCACCGCCTTCCAGTGGCGCGTCTGGCGTCAGCTCCAGGCGATTCCGTACGGCGAAACCCGCACCTACCAGCAGGTCGCGGCCGCCATCGGCAGGCCCGCGGCCACGCGCGCGGTCGCCCGCGCGTGCGCGACCAACCCCGTCGCGCTCGTCATCCCCTGCCATCGTGTCGTGCGGACGGACGGATCGATGGGCGGGTACAGATGGGGAGTCGGACGCAAAGAAAAGTTGCTCAGACAAGAACGAACCTTGGTGCGAGGGGGGCGATAGGTGCGCTCGGTGCGCTTTTTAACCCGCGACTTGACGACTTTCGACCTGCGTCAGACGCCTTGCGCCCGCCGACTTTCGACTTGCGACTTTCGACTAGAATGGCCAGACCTTGGCCAAAACCCACTACGGCACCAGCTTCTGGCTGGACCGTTTTCCTTCATCCCGTCGCCCGTCCTATCCCCGTCATCGCGGCCACCTGGAGACCGACGTCGCCATCGTTGGCGGGGGTGCCATGGGTTCGGCGACGGCGTACGTGCTGGCGGCGGCCGGTGTTCGTGTCGCGCTGTTCGAAGAAGGACGGATCGCCCAGCGCCAGGCGGGCAGGGGAACCGGCATCGTCGCTCATGAGCCCGAGCCGTTTTTCCACAAGCTTGCGAAACAGCATGGGGTGCGCGACGCGAGGTACATCTACCAGGGCGCGCGCCGCGGATCGCACGAATACCTCGCCGCGCTGAAGCGCCTTCGCATCGAGTGCGGCCTCGAGATTCGCGACGCCGTGCACTTCGGCACCACGCCTGACGGCATCCAGGAGCTTCAAAAAGAGTACGCGGCGCAGCGCGACGCGGGGCTCGAGGTGGCGTCGATCAAAGGCACGCCGCTCGTTCGCCGGGTGGGCGCGAACGGGTTCGGCCTCATCACGCATGGCAACGCCAGCGTCGATCCCTACAAGGCCACGCTCGGATTCGCCAGGGCCGCCGTCGCCCGGGGCGCGCAGGTGTTCGAGCAATCGCGCGTCACGCGCATTCGCCCCAGAAGACGGACGGTCGAGATCAAGACCGATGGCGGCACCGTCACCGCGTCGAAGGTCGTCGTGGCCAGCGGGTATCCGACCGACGATTTCAAACCGTTGCGGCGCCGGTTCGTCCGCTCCGACAGCTATATCGTGCTGACACCCGAGCTCCCGGCTGCGGTACGGCGCGAGATGACGCCGCCGGACCTGATCCTTCGCGACACGTCGGCGCCCGACCATTGGACGCACTGGACCGGGAATCGCGTGCTCTTCTCGGGCGCCGATCAGTCCAGCGTGCCCGATCGCGCGCGGGAACGTGCGATCGTGCAGCGCACCGGGCAGTTGATGTACGAGCTGTCGGTCATGCGCTCGGCGATTTCCGGCACCATGCCGGAATACTCGTGGGACTCCGAGTACTCCCGCACGATCGACGGCGTGCCGTATTACGGCCCTCACCGGAACTACCCCCATCACTATTTCGCGTTCAGCGGCGGCCCGGGCGGCCTCGGGTTTTCATTCACCGCCGCGCGCATCATCCTTCGCCACATCCAGGGCGAGCCCGACAAGGGCGACGAGCCGTTCTCGTTCGTGCGGATCCGGGAATGAGCCAGGTCGACCTGCTCGCCTTTGGCCCGCATCCGGACGACCTGGAAATCGGGTTGGGCGGGACGCTGGCCAGGCAGGCGGCGCTGGGCCACACCGTGGGACTGTGCGACCTGACGCGCGGCGAGATGTCGAGCAATGGCACGCCCGAAGAGCGTGTGAAGGAGGCGGAAGAGGCCCGCACAGTGCTCGGAGCGGCCTGGCGCGAGAATCTGGGTTTGCCCGACCGCGCGATCGGCACCTCGGCCGATCACATCCGCACGGTCGTGGAGCTGATCCGGCGGGTGCGCCCCAAAGCCGTTGCCATCCCGTACTGGCAGGATCGCCATCCTGACCACCGGGCCGCCGCGGAGATGCTCAAGGACGCCGTCTTCAACGCGAAGCTCAAGCGGTACGCGGCCGCGGGCGAGCCGTGGCAGCCTGCGTGGGTCTGCTTTTACTTCATCAACGACGCCGCGCCGGTGTCGTTCGTCGTCGACGTGTCGGACTACTACGAGGTGAAACGCCGCGCGCTGGGGTGCTATCGGAGCCAGTTTTCCCGCGCAACCGGCCACGCCGAAACGCGTCTAAACTCTCCGGGGTTCAATCAGCTCATCGAAAGCCGGGATGCGCAGTTCGGGGCCCTCGCTGGTGTAAGGTTTGCTGAAGGGGTCGTGGTGAACGAGCCCGTGGTCCGGGATCACTTGCTGAAGTAGGGTGGGATGAACATCGGAGTGGTGTGTTACGCCTCGGTTGGCGGCAGCGGCATCGTCGCCACCGAGCTGGCGAAGTCGCTGGCGCGCCGCAACCATCAGGTGCATCTGATCAGCACCGAGCCTCCATTCCGGCTCGGCGAGTACGAGGCCGGGCTGGCGTTTCACCGCGTTCACACGCCCACCTATCCGCTCTTCCGCGAGCCTCAATACCTGCTGTCGCTCGCCAACAAGATTGTGACGTTGTCGCGCGAGTTTTCGCTCGACATCGTGCACGCGCACTACGGCATTCCGCACGCGACCGCCGCGTACCTCGCCAAGCAGATTCTGGCCGCGACCAATGGCGGCCCCGGCGCGAAGGTGCCGAAGGTCATCACCACGCTGCACGGCACGGACATCACGCTGCTCGGCAGCGATCCCTCGTACTCGGAAACGGTCGCGTTCTCCATCGATCAGTCCGACGGAGTCACGGCGGTGTCGGAAAGCCTGCGCCGCGACACGTACGACGCGCTGCCGATCAAGCGCGACATCCGCGTCATTCCGAACTTTCTCGAGTGCGATGAGCACAAGCGCCGTGCGCTGCCGGAGCTGCGCGCGCGGCTGTGTCCGCCGTCCAAATACGACAAGCTGATCATTCACCTCTCGAACTTCAGGCCGGTGAAACGGGTGGATGCCGTCGTGGAGATCTTCCAGCGAGTGCGTCGTCAGGAAGTTCGAGCGAAGCTGATACTCGTCGGGGAAGGTCCCGAGCTCGGCCGCGCCATGCGCATGGTGCACGACTACGGTCTCGCGTGCGACGTGGAGGCCCTCGGCGAGCAGGATCAGGTCGTGCCGCTCCTCTCTGTGTCGGATTTGTTCCTGCTTCCATCGGCGCAGGAAAGCTTCGGGCTGGCCGCGCTCGAAGCCATGGCGTGCGAAGTGCCCGTGGTGGCGTCGCGGGTGGGCGGCCTGCCCGAGGTCGTCGAGGACGGCGTGTCCGGACTGCTCGCCGATCCCGAAGATATCGACGGCATGGCCAGGCACGCGACCAGCATCCTCAGCGATCCCGCACTGCACGAGCGCTTCGCGCGCGCGGGCCTGGAGCGCGTAAGACGCCACTTCTGCGCGGGCCGCGTCGTGCCGCAGTACGAGGCGTACTACCAGGAAGTCATCCGGGACGCGACATGACGGTCTGGCGTGCGAGCCTTCTCGTCGGCGCGATGCTCGCCGTGCAGCTGAGCGCGCAGCTGCGCGTGCGGCCTATCGATCTCGAAGACGGGTCGGTCGGTCTCGGGCTGATGCTTCGCCAGCTGGGCACCACCGCCGTGTTCATGCAGGCGACGGCGCATCCTGACGATGAGAACAACGCGCTGCACGTATATCTGAATCGGGGCCAGGGCGTCCGTACGGTTCTCGCGACCGCGACACGCGGCGACGGCGGCCAGAACGAAATCGGACCCGAGCTCTACGATCCGCTCGCGGTGCTCCGAACCGAAGAGCTCGAGGCGATGCACCGCTTCGACTCGACCGAGCAGTACTTCACCCGTGCCATCGACTTCGGCTACTCCTTCAGCATCGAAGAGACGCTCGAGAAGTGGGGCAGGGACGAGATCATCGGCGACTACGTCAGGCTCATCCGCATGACGCGGCCCGACGTCGTGCTGGGCATGCTTCCCACCGGCACCGCGGGTGGACTTCACCATCAGACGTCGGGCTTGCTCAGCCGCGAGGCGTTCAAGGCGGCCGGCGATGCGTCGCGCTATCCCGATCAGATGCGCGACGGCCTCATGCCGTGGCAGCCGCGCAAGTACTACTACCCGTTGGGCGGTCCTGGCGGGGGCGGGCGCGGTCAGCCGACGCCGGCCGGCGGCGCGCTGCCGCTCGGCGCGCTCAACGCGGCTTCCTTTGATATTTCCGGGTTCGATCCGCTGCTGGGCCGCACCTACGTCGAGGTCGGGACGGAAGAGCGCGGCATGCACAAGAGCCAGGCGATGGCGGGCCTTCTCGCGCTGCCGTCGGGCCGGACGCAGCAGCGATTCCTCCTGATGGATTCGCTCGTGCCGGCCGTCTCCAGCGATGAGCCGTCGTTGTTCAACGGCATCGATACGACGATTCCTGGTCTCGCGCTGCTGGCGGGGCCGTCCGCGCCGGCGCCGCTCGTCGACGGATTGCGTGCGATCGCCAATCACGTGTCGGCGGCGCAGAAGACCTTCGATACCGGCGATCCCTTTGCGACCGCCCCGTCGATTCTTGCCGGGCTGAACGCCGTGCGAACGCTCCGACAGCAGCTTGGCACGATGGGTCTGTCGCGAGAGGGGCAGTTCAACATCGATCAGCGGCTGAAGACCAAGGAAGACCAGCTCAACCAAGCTGCCGTGCTGGCGCATGGCCTTCGCGTCGAAGCGCTCGCCGATGATGGCGTCGTCGTTCCCGGACAGACCGTGCGCGTCTCGATCAGCATCGGCGATCGCGGCCGTCCGATCGCCGTGTCGTCGATCGCCCTGAACGGATTTTCGGTTCCCGCCACGTGCCAGTCGGGTCCGATCGAGGTGGGCTCGGTCTACCGCTGCGATGCGTCGACACAGATTCCGACGAACGCGACGGTCACGAAGCCGTACTGGAAGCCGCTGGCCAGGGCGGCACGTTACGAATTCGAGCCCGGCGCGCCGTTCGGCCTTCCGTTCCGTCCGACGCCCTTCCGTGTGTCGTTTGCGCTCTCGGCGGGCGGCACCGACGTGCGCTTCGACCGCGACGTTCAGTTCAGGTACGAAGGACGCGAGCTCGAAGGCGAGAAGCGCATGGAGCTCGCCGTCGTGCCACGCCTGGCATTGCGGGTCAGCCCGTCGATCGCGATCGTGCCGGCGGGGCGCGGGGCCACGGCCGCCATCGATCGGGAAGTCCGCGTCACGGTCGCCAACCACGGCAAGGGGGCGGCAGCCGGTCAGGTGCGCCTGGACGTCCCGCCGGGCTGGACGACGACGCCGGTGCAGACGGTCAACTTCACGCGCGAAGACGAGTCGCAGACCGTGCGATTCACGATCCGGCCGGGGGCAAAAACGGCGATCGGGCAGTACATCGTCACATCGCAGGCCACCGCCGACGGGCAGAGCTTTGGCAGCGGCTTTCAGATCGTCGAGTATCCGCACGTGCGCCGCCGGCAACTGGAGATTCCCGCCGCGGTGGCGGTCAAGGTGATGGACGTGCGGCTCGCACAGAATCTCACCATCGGTTACGTCATGGGGACGGGCGATGACATTCCCGCAGCGCTTCGCGGCCTTGGCGCGACGGTTCAGCTGCTCGACGCCGACGAGCTGTCCTGGGGCGACCTCGCCCGCTACCACGCGATTTTCATCGGCGTGCGCGCGTACGACAGCCGGGACGATCTGCGCGCCAACAACAAGCGCATTCTCGACTACGCGGCGTCGGGCGGCACGGTGATCGTCCAGTACAACCGGGCCAGCACGTGGACGCAGTACGCGCCCTTTCCACTCGGCTTCAGCAATACGCGGGTCACCGACGAGAACGGTCAGGTTCAGATTCTTTCGTCAGATGATCCCGTCTTTCATTTTCCCAATGAGATCGGCGACGCGGTCTGGCGCAACTGGGCGCAGGAGCGCGGCACGTACTTCGTGGTGCCCGACGATCGGCGCTACACCGATCTGATCCAGATTCAGGAGCCGTTCGAGCACAACGCGGGCTGGAAGAAAGGCGCGCTCGTGACCGCCAACGTGGGCAAGGGGCGCTGGATCTTCGTCGGTCTCGGCCTCTGGAGGCAGGTGACCGCCGGCACCGATGGCGCGTATCAGCTTCTCGCCAATCTCGCCAGCCGCGGAAAACCGCCGGGCATCCGATCACAAAATTGAAATGCGTGATTGTCCGCGTGAGTGCGGCCGGCATATGAAATAATCCAGTTCCTCCCCAGCCCGGCACTCGGTACTCTTCGGATGAATTCCGATCCGCGGATCCAGCATCTGCTGCGTCGCGCAGGTTTCGGCGCATCGGTCGCCGAGGCGGCGGCGTTTGCCCAGATCGGTTTCCTTCCCGCGCTTGAAGCCCTCGTCGATTACCACCGCACTCCGGACGAGGTCGATCAGTTCATCGGCCAGGGCGGCTACGCCGGCGTCACCCCCTCGTCTGGAGGGATGGAGCCGTTTTCTCCTGCGACGATCGTCAATGATGCGCGGCAGCGGTGGCTTTTCCGCATGCTGCATACCCGCCGGCCGTTGCAGGAAAAGATGGTCCTCTTCTGGCACCAGCATTTCGCGACGGCTTACAGCAAGATTGCGAACGCCGTCGGCGGGGTGCTGGCCACGCAGATGATGGCGGCAAGACGATCCGAACATCCTGCGGGGCTGCCGGGTCAGATCGAGCTCTTTCGCGAACTGGCCCTGCCGAATTTCCGCGATCTGCTGTTCGAAGTCGCCCGTGATCCCGCGATGCTGTTCTGGCTCGATGGCCGCCTCAATACGCGAGTGCGCCCGCAGGAAAACTTCGCTCGCGAGGTGATGGAGCTGTTCACGATCGGCGTCGGACAGTTCACCGAGAGCGACGTCTACGCGGGCGCGCGGGTCTTCACGGGCTGGAACCTTCAGCGGGTTGGCGAGCCACGCGATCCGGGCACCTTCTATCAGTTCGTCTACAACGGCGCGCAGCATGACACCGGCGCGAAGACGTTCAGTTTTCCGATCTACACGAACGGCATCAAAACGATTCCCGCCCGCGCCGAGTCTGGTGGCATGGAGGACGGGCGCGACCTGATTGCGGCGCTCGCCCGGCATCCTGAGACGGGCCGGCGCCTGGCGCGGAAGCTGTGGGGCTTCTTCATCAGCGAGATTCAGCCGCCGAGCGAGGCGTTCGTGGCCCGTATCGCGACGGTGTACACACAGAGCGACTGTCACATGGCGCCGGTCGTGCGCGCCGTGCTGTCGTCGCCCGAATTCGACTCGCCCTCGAGCTATTTCAGCAGGTTTTCGTGGCCCGTGGAGTACGTCGCGCGTGCGCTCAAGGAGCTCGGATACAGCGGCTTCACGCTCAACCGGGCATTGAACCCGCTGTCGAACATGGGGCAGCAATTGTTCGAGCCGCCCGACGTCAACGGGTGGGAACGGGGCGCGGCGTGGATCACGACCGCGGCGATGCTCGCGCGCATGAACTTCGCGGCCACGCTGACATCGAGCCAGCGCGGCGATATTGCCGCGTCCGCCGGCGGTCAGGGCCCGACGCCAGAAGCGTTGTTGTCGTTCTTTCTCGACAGGGTGACTCCGTCGCGGTTCGAGCCGAACGCCTACGACACGTTGCTCGAGTATCTCCGAAGCGGAGGCGCCTGGACCGGGGGTGCATCGCAGCTGCGTGTCAAGGCGCCCGGACTGCTGCACCTGATCGTCGGATCCTCGGAGTATCAGTTCGTATGAGGTTGCGGAGGGTGACGCCATGACGCTCAGCCGGCGCGATTTCGTGCGCGGCGGCATCGCGGCATTCAGTCTCGGATTCGAGGCTCCGCGATTTCTCTGCGACATCGCTCTGGCGCAGGGCGCCTCGTTCAGAAGCCTTGTCGTCGTGTACCTCGCCGGCGGCAACGACTCTCTCAGCATGCTCGTGCCGTATCGCGATCCGTTGCTGCAAAGCCGGCGGCCGACACTGGCGGTTCCGGCCGGGCAGGTGCTCCAGATCGGCCGGGACACGGCGGGCAACGAGCTCGGGCTTCACCCGCGGCTCACCGGTCTCAGAGCGATGTTCAACGAAGGCCGGCTGGCGCTCATCCAGCGTACGGGCTATGCCAACTCGAGCCGGTCGCATTTCGAAGGGACCGACATCTGGTCGACGGCCAATCCTCTATCCCCGCAGGGCCCCGGCTGGCTCGGGCGCTATTTCGATACCATTCCGCCGCCGCTCGATCCGCTCTTCGGCTGGAACACCGCGTCCGAAACGCCGCACGCGTTGCTGTCTCGCCTGGTCGCCGTGCCATCGATAACCAATCCGGCGGCGTATGCCTTCGGCAGCCCGAACGGCGCTGCCGAAGCCGAGCTCGAGCGTGCGGCGGCTGTGCGCATGTCGTCGCATCTGCCGATCCACCGTCCGCATCTCGCGTTCGTAAATGCCAGCATGCAGTCTGCGCTCGCGACGCTCGATCGGGTCGCGACGGTCGGCACGTACGCGCCCGCCGTCACCTACCCGAACAACGGGTTCGCGCTGGCCCTTCGCGCGGTAGCCGGCGCGCTCGTCTCACAGATAGGCACGCGGATTTTCTGGGTCCAGACGGGTGGGTACGACACTCATGCGTCACAGGCCGGGACGTACCCGAATTTGATGGGGACCTTGAATGACGGGCTCACCGCGTTCTATCAGGATCTCGGCAGCCACGGTCTGCTGAACGACACGCTCATCCTGCAGTTCTCGGAGTTCGGCCGCCGCATCAATGAGAACGGCAGCGGCGGCACCGATCACGGCGCCGCCAGCGTGATGATGGCCATCGGCGGACAAGTGCGGGGCGGGATCTACGGCACCGCGCCATCGCTGGCCCCCGACCCGGCCAACCCTACGCTCGAGAACAACGGCACCGACATGCGGTACGAAACCGATTTCCGCTCGGTCTACGCGCGCGTCATCGATCGCTGGCTCGGCGCAGATTCGGCTTCGATCCTTGGAGGAGACTTCCGAAATGGTTCGCCGGAGTTCCTGTAGACTGCGATCGCGTGCCGGCGACGATCAGCGTCAGCTCGATTCTTTCGGCGCTCTCCTACGCGCTCGACCTCACTGAGGGGCATCCTCGCGGTCATTCAGCCCGGACGTGTCTCATCGGCATGGAGCTGGCGCGCATCATCGGACTCCCGGAAGCCCACCAGCAGCACCTCTTTTACGCCCTGCTCTTGAAAGACGCGGGCTGCTCCGCGAACGCGGAGCGCATGTTTCAGGTGTTCGGCGGCGACGATCAGGCCGCCAAGCGCGGCGCCTGGGAGCGCGACTGGCGGACGCTCCGTGGCAAGGCGTCGTACGCGTTGAAATTCGCGGAGCCTGGCGGCACCCTGGGTGCCCGGATCAGGCGTTTTCTCTCGCTTGCACGCGGCGGACGCGAGATTGGCCGGTCGATCTATCAGATCCGTTGCGACCGTGGCGCGGAGATCGCGCAGGGCCTTGGATTTTCGGCGATGACCGCCGAAGCCATCCGGTCGATGGACGAGCACTGGGACGGCGGCGGCTACCCCGAGGGGTTGAAAGGCCGGCACATCCCGCTGCTCGCGCGCATCGTCGGACTGGCGCAGGTGGCCGAGATTTTCGCCGACCAGGAAGGGCCGCATGCCGCGCTCGCCGTCGTGCGCGCCCGTCGCGGCCGATGGTTCGATCCCGGTCTCGTGACGGCGTTTGCCTGCGTGGCCGCGGACGCGTCGGTCTGGCGCCGGGTGACCTCGAACGAGCTCGACAGGGAAGTGTCGGCGGTCGAGCCGCAGGTGCTGCCGTTTGCCGTGGACGAGCACAGGCTCGATCAGATTGCGGCGGCGTTTGCCTGGGTCGTCGACGCGAAGTCTCCCTTCACGTTCCACCATTCAGAGCGCGTGGCGGAATTCGCCACGTCGATGGGCGGGCAGATGGGCCTCTCGACGGCGGAATGCGTGCGGTTGAAGCGCGCGGCGCTCCTGCACGACATCGGCAAGCTCGCCGTGCCGAACCGCATTCTCGACAAGCCGGGACCGTTGACCGAAGACGAGTGGGGAATCATGCGGCTTCACCCCTACTACACGTTTCAGATTCTCGAACGCGTGCCGGTCTTCGGCGAGTTCGCGTTCGATGCGAGCGCGCATCACGAACGGATGGACGGGCGCGGCTACTACCGCAATCTGCGGGGCGATCAGCTGTCGCTCAGCGCGCGGATCCTCGCCACGGCCGACAAGTTCGACGCCCTCTCCGCCGATCGGCCCTATCGCCAGGGCCTGCCGCGCGAACGTGTCTGTGACGTGCTGACCGCGGATGCCGGCTTCGACCTCTGTCACGATTGCGTGGCCGCGATGAAAGGTGTCGCGGGTGTGTAATACTTCTCAGTTCACATGCGCCAGCCAGTTGCGGTTCTGACAGCCGCTCTCCTGGGATGTTCAGGATTGCTCTCGCTCGCCTCCGCCCAGGAGCGCGCGGCGGATCTGGGCCCCACCCTCCTGCAGCAGCCGGCGGTGAAAGCGGCGGTCGAGTTTGCGCGCGCCAGCGAGATGCAGACGATCGACGATCAGATCCGGCTGTGCGAGGTCGAAGCCCCGCCGTTTCAGGAAGCGAAGCGCGCCGAGCTGTACGCCGCGATGTTCCGCGAGGCCGGGCTGAAGAACGTCCGCATCGACGCCGAGGGCAATGTCATCGGCGAGCGCCCCGGTGCGAGCCCGCGCCCGCACCTCGTCATGAGCGCCCACCTCGACACCGTCTTTCCGAGCGGCACCGACGTCAAGGTGCGCCGTCAGGGATACGTCCTGCGCGGAGCCGGCATCGGCGACGACTGCCGCGGGCTTGCCGATCTGCTCGCGGTGGCGCGGGCGCTGAACAAGGCGTCTGTTTCGACGCCGGGCACGATCACGTTCGTCGGCACCGTCGGTGAGGAAGGCCTCGGCGATCTGCGCGGCGTGAAGCGCCTCTTCAACGACACGCTGAAGGGCCGGATCGATCGCTTCGTGTCGATCGATGGCGAGGGGCTCGGGATTACCCACGTGGCCATCGGCAGCACGCGGTACCGCGTCACCTTCAAGGGACCCGGCGGGCACAGCTTCGGATCGTTCGGCACGGTGAATCCCGTTCACGCGCTCGGCCGGGCGATCGCGCGCATCGGCGACTTTCAGGTGCCGGGCTCGCCGCGCACGACATTCAACGTCGGGCGGATTGGCGGCGGGACGTCCGTGAACGCGATTGCGAGCGAGGCCTGGATGGAGGTGGATCTCCGGTCTGCTGAAGCCGCGTCGCTGCGTGCGCTCGAGAAGCAGTTCCGTCAGGCGGTCCAGGACGCGGTGACGCAGGAAAACGCGCGCTGGAGCAGCCAGGCGCTGACGGTCTCGATCGAGACGGTCGGATCGCGTCCCGCGGGCCGCGTGGCGTCGGGCTCGCCGATCGTCCAGGCCGCGATCTCGGTGTCGCGTGCGCTCAATCTGCCGATCTCGTTCGCCGAAGGGTCGACCGATTCGAACCTTCCCCTCAGCCTCGGGATTCCCGCGGTCACGATCGACACGGGCGGCCGCGGTTCGGGCGCCCACACCGACCACGAAATGTTCGATGCAACCGACGCATGGAAGGGGACGCAACGCGCCGTGCTGCTGGCGGTGGTCCTCGCCCAACCCTGATTCGTTGGTTTACACTTCTAATTCGATGGCTCCAGCGAAGGCGATGCCCCCGATCAAGCGGACGAAATTCAAGCTCAGCAACGATGAGCTGCTCGAGATCTACTACTGGCTGAAGTTCATCCGGGCGTTCGACGAACGTCTCAGCCTGGGCGTGCGCCAGGGCAAGGTGCGCAGCGGCGTGTACACGGGGATCGGCCAGGAAGCGATCGTCGTCGGTTGCTGTTTCGGCTTGCGGCCCGATGACTGGATTTTTCCCCTGCACCGCGACCTGGGCACGCTGTTGATGAAGGGTGTGAGCGCGCGCCAGATGATGGCGCAGATGTTCGGCAAGGCGACCGGTCTGTCGAAAGGACGCGACTCGGCGCTGCACAGCGGCGTCAACGAGCTCGGCATCTTCGGCAACACCAGCATGCTGGGCGCCAACCTGCCCGTCGCGGCCGGCGTCGCGCTGACGATGAAGATGGAAGGCACGGACAGCGTGTGCGTGGCGTTTTTCGGCGAAGGCGCGAGCAACACCGGCGACTTCCACGAAGCTATGAACTTCGCCGGCGTCAACAAGCTGCCCATCGTGTTCATCTGCGAGAACAACCTGTACGCGTATTCGGTGCCGATCGAGAAGAGCATGGCGATCGAGGACGTCGCGGTCCGGGCCGAAGGCTACGGTTTCGACGGGGTCGCCATCAACGGCAACGACGTGCTCGCCGTGTTTCAGGCGATGAAGGGCGCCAGACGCCGCGCCCGCGCCGGTGAGGGCCCGACGCTCATCGAGTGCAAGACCTACCGATGGCACGGCCACTCGGAGCACGACAAGGCGTTCTACCGCACGAAGGAAGAGCTCGCGATGTGGAAGAGCCGCGATCCGCTTCCGACCTTCACGACCTATCTCGAGCACATGAGCGTGCTGACCGAAGAAAAGGAACAGGAAATCGATCGGCGCATCAAGGACACGCTCGACGATGCCGTGCGGTTTGCCGAGGACAGCCCGGATCCGGCGCCGGAAGAAGCCGTCACCGACCTGTACGCATAGTTCTCTGAATCATGGCCAAGGAACTCTCCTACCTCGAAGCCATTCGCGAGGCGCTGTTCGAAGAGATGCGCCGCGACCCGAAAGTATTCGTCCTCGGCGAGGACGTCGGGCCGTACGGCGGGGCGTTCGGCGTGACCGCCGGCATCGCGGATGAGTTCGGCGAGTCACGCTGCCTCGACACCCCCATCTCCGAATCGGCCATCGTCGGCGTGAGCATTGGCGCGTCGCAGCGCGGCTATCGCCCGGTCGCCGAGATGCAGTTCGCGGATTTCATCACCTGCGGGTTCGATCAGATCGTGAACCAGGCCGCGACGCTGCGGTACCGCACCGGCGGCCGCGTCCACGTGCCCCATCGTCGTGCGTGCGCCGGGGGGCGGGAATGTGGGCGGCGGGCTGTATCACTCGCAGAATCCCGAAGCGTGGTTCGTCCATCGCGCGGGTCTGAAGGTCGTCGCGCCCTCGACACCGTGGGACGCGAAGGGCCTGCTGAAGGCGGCGATCCGCGACGACAACCCCGTCATCTATTTCGAGCACAAATATCTCTACCGCCGGGCGAAGGGGCCCGTGTCCGAGAACGACGAGATCGTCCCCATCGGCGTCGCCGCCGTGCGGCGCCCCGGCAGCGATGCCACGCTCGTGACCTATGGCGCGATGGTGCAGCCCTCGCTCGAAGCCGCCGATCGGCTGGCTAAGGAAGGTGTCGAGGTCGAGGTGATCGATCTGCGGTCGCTGATGCCGTACGACAAGGCCGCGATTTTTGCGTCGGTCGAGAAAACCAGCCGCCTGCTCATCGTGCACGAGGACGTGAAGACGCTGGGTATCGGCGCCGAGCTGGCGGCGGTCGTCGTGGAGGAGCGGTTCGAGGCGCTCGACGCGCCCGTGATGCGGGTGACCTATCCCGATACGCACCCGCCCTTCTCGCAGGTGCTCGAGCACTACAACCTGCCGAACGCCGACAAGATCACCGACGCGCTCCGGCAGCTCGCCGGCTACTGATCGCGGCGACGTCGCGCGATGTCAGGGCCTAGTGATGGCAATGGCGGATGGCAGATGGCAACGACAACCATCTGCCATCTGCCATGTGCCATCTGCCATGACGAAGCGTTACTTGTTCTCCTTAAGCCCCGCCGGCATCGCGACATCCGCGGCCGTGACGTTGGTCGCAATCTTCAGCACTTCGTTGTTGATGGTCATGAACGTCGTGCGTGACGGGTCAGCAGTCGCCGCTGGTGCGGAACCAGACTTCTGTTCGGCCTGTTGCTGCTGTTGACGCTTCCGCATGAAGCCGCCGAGGGCGCCGCCGATCGACGTGGGAGGAGGCGCCGATTCGGTGGATGACGCCGTCGTATTCGACGTCGACTTTTTCGCGGCTTCCTCTTTGACCTGCGCGGCGCTCTTCACCGCGTCGACCGTCGTGATCGACTGAATCGCCGTGCCGCCAAGGTCTTCCTTGCTCAAGCGCGCGAAGGCATCCTTGAGGCCGGGGTACATCACCAGCGCGGTCGCCATCTGCTGAGCATCGGCGGCGACCTGCGGGCCGGCCAGCTTCTCGAAATACCGGCGCTCGAAATCGCCGATTTCCTTCAGGTCGACCTGCTTGGTGAGCCAGTTGTCGACGGTCATGACGAGGCCGCCGCTGTCTTCGATCTTCTTCCCCTTCTCACGGACGGTGATCGTGGCGACGACCTGGCGCGTGTCGAAGCCGTTGATGGTTTTCGTCTGTCCCGTATTCTTAATGTCGAAATCGACTTCGACTTCGGCTTCTTTCTCGTTGCCCTGCTGCGGCTTGTCCTGCGGTTTCGCAGTGGCATCCGCGGTCTTTTCCTTGGCGGCGGCCTCGCGGGCCTTCGCCTCGGCCTCGCGCATCTGCTGGCGCAGCTCTTCGAACGTCGTCACCTTGTAGGTCTTGCGGCGCAGGTCGATGTCGTAAATCTTCTCTTCCCGCAAGTCGACAATCTGCGCGGTCTCGTCGCCCTTGATCGTCATTTTGCGATCGCCCGACACGGCCACCGTCGAGACGGTGCCTTCCCGCGCGGCTTTGCCGCCGAAGAAGTTGACCAAACCGCCGAGCATGCCCGCGAACGACACCTGATTGCGTTCTTCCTTCTTGATATCCGCGCTTGCGGGCTCGGCTGCGAGCACCACGGCGAGCGCGAGCGCCCAAACCGCGAATTGGCGTTTATGCATAAGTGCAGTCTCCTTGGTCACAGGGGGAACCACTGATATTTTAGGACAGGACATTCGACAACGCGCCGTCGATTTTGGAGTATCGGAAAGAAAAGCCGAGATCAGTAGCGCGCGCCGGGCAGCGCGCGCTGTCCGCCCAGAAGCAGCGCGTCGGCCATTTCGCCCAGCGCGAGGCGCAGCGCGAAGGCGGGCGCCGGCAGCAGGCTGGGGCGGTGCAATGCGCGTCCGAGCGCCTTCGAGAATTCCGCATTCGTCACCGGTGCGGGACTGGTGGCGTTCAGCGCTCCGCGCGCGCCTTCGTGCGTCATCGCCCATGTCACAAGCCGTACCCAGTCCTCCTTGTGGATCCACGGCATGTACTGACGTCCCGATCCCAGCGGGCCGCCGACGAACAATTGAAAGGGCGGCAGCATTTTCGGCGAGCGCGCCTCCGTTGCGATCGAGCACGATGCCGGTCCGTACGAGCGCCACGCGCGTCAGATCGGCCACCTGATCCGCCGCGGCCTCCCAGGCTTCGGCGACGCCGGCCAGAAAATCCTTTCCGGGTGCAGACGATTCGGTAATCGTTTCGTCGCCGCGATCGCCGTAGTAACCGACGGCCGATCCGCTGACGAGGACCTTTGGCGTACGGGCCACCTGGCGGATGGCGGCCGTCAGGCTTGCGGTCGCGCGCAGCCGGCTCTCACGGATTTCCTGTTTCTGCCGATCGGACCAGCGCCTGGCGGCAATGGACTCGCCCGCGAGATTGACCACGGCGTCGGCGCCATCGAGGGCCGCGGCCCACGCGCCGCTGGTGCCGTCGGGCGTCCAGGCGACATGGGTCACACGCGGCTGTGGGGGCACGGACGCGGGGTTCTGGCGAGTGAGCACCGCGACGTCGTGGCCGTCGCGCGTGAGGGCCTGTGTGAGGGCGGTGCCGAGGAAGCCGGATCCGCCGGCAAGAGTGATCTTCATAGGCCAAGGATAGGCCGCTTGACAGGCGGGGAGCACCTGAGTTAACTAAATGGTCAGTTAATTAATGGCCCGGCCCAAAGCCCCCACCTCCGACACCCGGCACCGCATCCTCGCCGCCGCCGCCGCCGAGTTCGGCGACCACGGCTTCGCCGCGACCACCATCGACCGCATCGCCAGGCGCGCACGCGTCAACAAGGCGATGATTTACTACCACTTTCCCAACAAGCGCGCCCTCTACACCTCCATCATTCGCGACGTCTTCCGGCCCATCACCGAACGCACCCGGGCCGTCATCGCCGACGATCTCCCCGCCGATCGCAAGCTCGACCGCGTGATCGAAACCATCGTCGCCTCGCTCGACGAATCGGCGCATTTCCTCCCGATCTTCCTGCGCGAAATCGCCGACGGCGGCGCGCATCTGGGACCCGACGAGCTGGCCCTCATCGCCGGCATGTTTGCCGCGGTCAGCGGCGTCATCGCCGAGGGCGGCAGGCAGAAGGTCTTTCAGCCCGTCCATCCCGCGCTGGCGCACTTCACGATCATCGCGCCGCTCGTGATGTTCCGTGCGGCCGCACCCGTCCGCGCGCGGATCAGAAGCCGTACGGCACGTCGATATTCCCGAAGCCGACTCGGCCACGCTCGTCCGGCATCTGCAAATGGTGGCAAGGCGCATGCTGAGTCCGGAGCGTGAGAGTCCGGAGAGTCTCGAGAGTCGGAAGAGTCTCGAGAGTCAAAAGAGTCCCGAGAGTCAGAAGAGTCTTGGGAGTCCGAAGAGTCCCGAGAGTCCTGAGAGTCACAAGAGTCCAAGTGTCAGAGAGTCGGCGAAGAGAGGCTTATGAAAGCGATCACTGTGTTGGTCATGATGACGGCGGCCTTGCTGTGCGGTGCGTGTCAGGAGCAGGCGCCCGCGACCGCCGCGCGCGTGTCGGGGCAGGCGGATGCGACCGAAGTGCAGGTGGCTCCGGAAGTGGGCGGGCGCATCCTCGAACTCGCGATTCAGGAAGGCGATCGCGTCTCGCGGGGCGCCCTCATCGCGCGCCTCGATTCTCGTGATGCCGACCTGGCGCTGAAGCGCGCCGAAGCCGAACGCGCGCAGGCCGACGCGCAGCTTCGGCTGTTGCAGGCGGGCTCGCGCCCCGAGGACATCAGGCAGGCCGAGGCGCAGGCGGCCGCCGCGGCGGCCGATGTGGCCGCGGCCCAGGCCGACCTGTCCGCGGCCGAAACGGATCTCCAGCGATTCGAGCGTCTGCTGCAGTCCAACTCGGGGTCGCAAAAGCAGCGTGACGACGCGGCTACGCACAGGAACGTGGCCAGAGATCGCCTTGCCGCCGTGCGAGCGCGCGAGGCCGCGGCCGGCGCCACCGTGGCACGTTTGAAGGCCGGCTCGCGCCGCGAGGAAATCGACGCGGCCCGTGCGCGCGTGGCGGCCGTGGACGCCCAGATTGCGACGCTCGAAAAATCCAAGGCCGACGCCACCGTGACCGCTCCCATCGACGGCATCGTCACCGAGCGGTTGCTCGAGCTGGGCGAGATGGCGGCGCCGCGTGCGCCGATTGTGGTCGTCACCGATCTCGATCATGCCTGGGCGGAAGTGTTCGTCGACGAGCCGATGATTCCCCGCATCAAGCTGGGACAGGCGGCCACCGTGTTCACCGACGCCGGTGGGCCGGGCCTTCCGGGAAAGGTGAGCTACATGGCGTCGAAGGCGGAGTTCACGCCGCGCAACGTGCAGACGGCGGACGACCGGTCGAAGCTCGTGTTCCGCGTCCGCATCGCGGTGGACAACAAGCAGGGGATTCTGAAGCCGGGCATGCCGGTGGAGGCGGAGATTCCGTTTCAGTAAGTGGAGTAAAAAGTCAAAAGTGAAAAGTGAAAAGTGAAAAGTTGAAGGTGAACGAGACATGAAAGCGCTCGAGCTGGATCGCGTGACGAAGAAGTACGGCACGGTCGTGGCGGTGCGCGATCTGTCGTTTTCGGTCGAGCGCGGCGAGATGTTCGGGCTCATCGGGCCGGATGGTGCGGGCAAGACGACGACGATTCGGCTGATGTGCGGGTTGCTGAAGCCCGACAACGGGGCGGTTCGGGTGCTCGGCAACGATCCGGTGAAGGCGCACAGGACCGTGACGAGCGATCTGGGCTATCTCTCGCAGCGCTTCAGCCTGTATGGCGATCTGTCCATCGACGAAAACATCGCGTTCTTCGCCGAGATTCACGGCCTCCGCATGGGCGATCCGGCCATCCGCGAGCGGCGCGAGCGGCTGCTCGAGCTGACGCAGCTCACCCGGTTCCGCTCGCGTCTCGCCGACGCGTTGTCCGGCGGCATGAAACAGAAGCTCGCGCTCGCCTGCACGCTCGTGCACGAGCCGCGCATCATCCTGCTCGACGAACCGACGACGGGTGTCGATCCGGTGTCACGCCGCGAGTTCTGGAAGCTCCTCTCAGAGTTTCTCGCGCAGGGCATCACGATTCTCATGGCCACGCCGTATCTCGACGAAGCCGAGCGATGTTCACGCGTCGCGCTGATGCACGAAGGACAACTGCTCGCGCTCGATACGCCGAATCACCTGCGAACGACGCTTCCAGGCACCGTCGTCGAAGTGATTGCACCCGACCGCGATCGCGCGATGGGCGTCCTGGAACGCCTGAGCGGCGTGGCCGATGTGCAGTTGTTTGGCGAGCGGGCGCACGTCAGGTTCGAGCCCGGGGCCGAGCTGAGCGATCCAGACCGCCTGCGGGCTGCGCTTCAGGCCGCGGCTGTGAACGTGGACGGCGTGCGGCGGGTGCCGGCGTCGCTGGAGGATGTGTTCATTGCGCGTGTAGCCAAGGAAACAACATGAAACGCCGATTGCTCGTCGCTCTCAGTTTTTCTCTTATGGCCGCGGCCGATGCCGCGTTTGCCCAGACCGGATCCGTTCGCCTGACGCTCGACGAAGCCGTGACGCGAGGCCTGGCAGCCAGCGATCGTCTCGACGAGCTGAGCGCCCGTCAGGAGGGCGCGCGCGCCGTGGCGGATCAGCGAAAGTCCGCGGGCCGTCCGCAGCTTGCCGCGCGCGGCAGCTACATCCGCACGAACCACGTTGAAGAGTTCAGCCTGCCGAGTGCCGTTCCCGGTGTCCGGCTGCTCATCTATCCCGATCTTCCCAACAACGTGCAGACGGGTGTGGATCTGCAGTGGCCGATCTACACGGCGGGCCGCATATCGGGACTGACGCGCGCGGCCGGCGCCGAGGTCGAGGCCGCCGGGCACGATCGCGACGCCGCGCGGGCCGATCTGAAGCTCGAAATCACGCGATCGTTCTGGGCGGTCATTACCGCGCGGGCCGCGGCTGATGTCGTGCGGCAGGCCCTCGACCGGACGAACGCCCACCTCATCGACGTGCGCAATCAGTTGGACGTCGGGCTCGTTCCGCCGAGCGATGTCCTCACGATCGAAGCGCAGCTGGCGCATCAAAGGACGCTGAGCATCGAGGCGGACAACATTGTGGAGTCGACGTCGGCCGAGTTCCGGCGCCTGGCCGGCCTTGATCCGGAAGCGCCGTTCGACCTGGCGGCCGTTCTCGGCCCTGAGGGTCCGGGCGCTCCTATGCCGCCGCCGCAGACGTCCGTTCCAGCGTCTGGCGCGGCATTCGATCTCGCAAGAGCCAATCGGGCCGAGCGCAAGGCGCTCCAATTCCGCATCAATGCAGCCTCCGAGCGCGCCAGTGCCGCATCAGCTGGAGGCCTGCCGACGGTCTCTGCGCTGGGCGGGTACGACTTCGCCCGGCCGAACCGCAAGATTTTTCCGGTGCGCGAGGCGTGGCAGTCGACGTGGGAACTCGGTGTCCATGTCCGCTGGTCGTTCTTTGATGGTGGTCGGGTGCACGCCGAAACCGCTGAGGCGGTTGCCGCCCGGCGTGGCCTGGAAGCGCGCTTGAGGGAGTTCGACGGTCTCGTGCAGGTGGAGATCCGCCAACGGATGGCCGATCTGGACTCGTCGCGGGCGTCGATCGAGGCAGCGCGGTCCGGCGTGCGCTCGGCAACCGAGGCGCGACGCGTGCTGGCCGAACGATTCAGCGCGGGGGTCGCGACCAACACCGACGTGCTGAACGCCCAGGTCGCGCTGCTGCAGGCCGAGCTCGACTTGACCCGCGCGCTGGCCAACGCCGAACTCAACGCGGCACGGCTCGACCGCGCACTGGGACGATGACCGGACAAGACGCGATTGTCGTTCGCGATCTCACGCGGAAGTTCGGCGCGTTTACCGCCGTCGATCGCATCAGCTTCGAGGTGTCGCGCGGCGAGATCTTCGGCTTCCTGGGCGCCAACGGCGCCGGCAAGTCGACGACGATCCGGATGATGTGCGGCTTGCTGAAGCCGACATCCGGAACGGCCGTGGTCGATGGCGTCGACGTCACGCGCGAGCCGGAAGAGGTGAAGCGGCGCATCGGCTACATGTCGCAGAAGTTCTCTCTCTACGAATCGCTGACCGTCGAGCAGAACATCCGGTTCTTCGGCGCACTCTACGGCCTCTCGGACGCCAGGACCGCCGAACGCATGAAGTTCGTCGTGTCGATGGCCGGTCTTGCGGGCCGCGAAGGGACGAAGGCCCGCGACCTGGCTGGCGGCTGGCGCCAGCGGCTGGCGCTCGGCTGCGCCATCCTCCACCAGCCGCGCATCGTGTTTCTCGACGAGCCAACGGGAGGCGTCGACCCCGTCTCGCGCCGGCAGTTCTGGCGCCTCATCGAGGACATGTCGCGCGACGGCGTGACGATCCTCGTCACCACGCACTACCTGGATGAGGCGGAGCATTGCCATCGCATTGCGATCGTCAACGCCGGCAAGCTGGCGGCCATGGGCACGTCGCGTGAATTGAAGGAGGTGTTCGCGAGGCGTCCGATCCTCGAGATTCACTCCGCCCGTCCCGTGGACGTGATGCGCGTGCTCGAAGAGATGCCGGAGATCGAGAAGACGTCGGTCTTTGGAACCGCCGTCCACGCCGTATTGAAGTCGCCCGAGGTCGATCTGCCGGGCTTGACGAGACAACTGAACGCGCGCGGCCTCGAGATTGGCGGCATCGATCGCGTGATGCCTTCGCTCGAGGACGTGTTTCTCGACGTGGTGGAGCATGCGTAAGGCGCTCGCGGTGGGCCGCAAGGAGTTTCACCAGATCGCGCGCGATCGCCGGTCGCTGATGGTCCTGCTGTTCGTGCCGGCGTTCTTTCTGCTGCTCTACGGCTACGCGCTGAACTTCGACGTGTCGAACATCCGGCTCGCCGTCGAGGACAACGATCGGACGCCGGCGAGCCGCGAGCTCGTGAACGCGTTCGTCCAGTCCGGCTACTTCGATCTGGCCGCGAGCGTGTCGAGCAGCCGGGAGTACGAAAGCCTCATCGACAGCGGGGACGTGCGGGTGGCGCTCGTCATTCCGCCGGGCTACCAGGAAGATCTCCTGACAGGCCGGCGGGTTCCGGTGCAGGTGATCATCAACGGAGACAACTCGAACACGGCGACGACCGTCATGGGATATGTCCTCCGTGTTCTGCAATCGGCGTCGGCCCCGTATCAAGTGCGCACGTCGGGGCCACAGCCGGCGGCCCTGCCGATTTCCGTCGAATCACGCGTCTGGTACAACCCCCAGCTGCGCAGCGCGCTCTTCCTGATCCCGGGCCTCATCGCCTACATCGGCATGATCTCCGCGGTGATTTCGACCACGCTGTCGGTGGTTCGCGAGAAGGAGCGCGGCACGATGGAGCAGATTCGCATGGCGCCGATCGGCACGGGCGCCTACATCGTCGGCAAGACGCTGCCGTATTTTGCCATCTCGCTCGCCACGTCGGTCTTCGTCGTGCTGGCGTCGATGGTGCTGTTCGATCTTCCCATGAACGGCTCGTGGCTGGTGCTGCTGCTGACCCTGTCGCTGTACCTGGCTGGTGCGCTCGGGATGGGGCTGATGATTTCAACGCTCGCCGAATCGCAGCAGGTGGCGTTTCAGCTCGCCGTGCTCGCGTCGTTTCTGCCGACGATGATGCTGTCGGGGTTCGTGTTTCCGATCGCGAGCATGCCGGCCGCGATTCAGGCCATCACGTACATCGTGCCGGCGCGCTACTTCATCGTCGCGCTGCGTGCCATCGTGCTGAAGGGCGCCGCGCTCGCGACATTCTGGACCCAGCTCGCGGCGCTGGCCATTTTCGCCGCCGTCACGCTGACGCTCGCATCGGCGCGCCTGAGGCGTCAATGGCTGTAAGGCGCATTCTCTTCGTGATGTGGAAGGAGGTCCTCGAGCTGCGCCAGGACCCGCGCATCTTCGGCATCATTTTCGTGGCGCCGGTGGTTCAGCTCGCGGTGCTCGGGTACGCCGCCACGACCGACGTGCGCAACGTCCCCATTGTTGTCGTCGACATGGATCGCAGCCGCGGCAGCCGCGAGCTGGTCAGCCAGTTCACGGGATCCGGTATTTTCGAGATCGTCGACGTCGTCTCGCACGCCGGGGACGTCGATCGCTACCTCGAATCCGGTCGTGCCTGGATGGCGTTGTCGATACCAGCGCGTTACGGCGAGCGCGTCGCGACCGGACAACCGGCCACGCTGCAGGTGGTGGCGGACGGATCTGACGCGAGCTCGACGAACATCGCGATGGGATACGCGACCAATCTCATCGCCGGGTACACCCAGGATCTGGTGGCGCGGCGGGTGCGGGCCGGAGGCGCGTCGCTGCAGGAGGCGGGCGGATCGGGCATCGAGCCGCGCGTGCGCGTGTGGTTCAACCCGACGCTCGAGAGCCGGTATTTCATGCTGCCCGGCATCTTCGCGCTCCTGCTGCTCGCCGTGACCTCGAACCTGTCGTCGATGGCGATCGTCCGCGAGCGCGAGATCGGCACGCTCGAACAACTGAATGTGACGCCGCTCGGAAGGTCCGAGCTGATTATCGGCAAGCTTCTGCCCTACGGCGCGATCGGGCTGATCGACGTGATCATCGTGCTGATGGTCATCGTGTTCTGGTTCGAGGTGCCCCTGCGCGGCAGCTTCTGGCTGCTGGTCGCGATGAGCGCGATCTACCTGCTGACCACCCTCGGGCTGGGCCTGTTCGTCTCGACGATCTCGAAGACGCAGCAGCAGGCGATGATGACGTCGACCTTTTTCTTCCTGATTCCGATGATGTATCTCTCGGGCTTCGTGTTTCCGATCGAGAACATGCCCGATCTCATTCAGCCGATCACGTACCTGATTCCACTTCGCTATTTCGTCATCATCCTCCGCGGCATCTTCCTCAAAGGCGTCGGTCTCGAGACGTTGTGGCCCCAGGCGCTGGCGCTGTTTGCGTGGGGAGTGGCGATTCTGTCGCTGGCGGTCATGCGATCGAGCAAGCGGCTGGCGTGAAGGCGAGCCAAAGCCAAACAAGAGATTAAGAGATTAGAAGAATAGAATCTGTTCAGAAAAGACTCGTCGTCTTCTGATTCTTCTGACCTTCTGTTTAACCGGTGATACGCTCTTCGGGATGTCTGAGACCGCCATCCTCGAACGGCTTCGACTGGCGACGGAATTTCTGAACGCGGTTGCCGACGACCGATCGGTGCTGAACGGCGTAGACCGGGAAGAGCGGCATCGTTTTCTACGGGCGGTGGCGCGCGTCTACAGTCCCGAGCGCGCGGAGCGCCGGCTGATGAAACGCGCGGCGGCGCGCGATCGCAGGGCGGCGCGTAACAAGGCCGAACAGGCCAAACGATCCGAGACCGGCATCCAGGCGCTTCGGCGCAAGCCAATCTTTCACTCGCCGAACGTGTTCCCCCCCCCGCGCTTTCAGCAGCAGGATGTCGAGGACGAAGTGGCCCCTGAAGAATCGGCTGCGCCCGGTGTCGCCAGGACCATCGAGCCTCGCCACTGCTACGTCTGCAAGCAGGCGTACGACGAGATTCACCATTTCTACGATCAGATGTGTCCAGCGTGCGCCGAGCTGAACTTCGCGAAGCGCACCGAGCTGGCCGATCTCGGCGGCCGTGTCGCCCTGCTCACCGGAGGGCGCGTGAAGATCGGCTATCAGGCCGGGCTCAAGCTGCTCCGGTCGGGCGCGCATTTGATCGTCACCACCCGTTTTCCGCGCGATTCCGCGGCGCGCTATTCGCGCGAGCCCGACTTTGGCGAGTGGGGCCACCGGCTGGAGATCTTCGGTCTCGACCTCCGGCACACACCCAGCGTCGAAGCGTTCTGCCGCGAGATGTTGCGGACTCACCGGCGGCTCGACTTCATCGTCAACAACGCGTGCCAGACCGTGCGGCGGCCGCCCGCGTTCTACGCGCACATGATGGAAGGGGAGCGCGCGGCGCTCACAGGCCTGCCCGAACACTCGCTGAAGCTCGTCGGCGAGTACGAACGTCCGGCCGCGGCCGTTCCGGGAGTCGCGCATGCCCCGAGCCTGTCGCAGGTGCCCCTGCTCGTCGAAGAGCTCGTTTCACAAAACGAGCTGTTCCCGGCGGGCCAGCTCGATCAGGATCTGCAGCAGGTCGATCTGCGCGGACGCAACTCGTGGCGGCTTCTGCTGCATGAGGTGCCGACCGTCGAGCTGCTCGAAGTGCAGCTCGTCAACGCCATCGCGCCGTTCATCCTGAACGCCCGGCTGAAGCCGCTGATGACCCTGACGCCGGATCGCGATAAACACATCGTCAACGTGTCGGCGATAGAGGGCCAGTTCTATCGCCGGTTCAAGACCACGCGTCATCCGCACACGAACATGGCGAAGGCGGCGCTCAACATGATGACGCGTACATCGGCCACCGACTATCACCACGACGGGATCCACATGAACAGCGTGGACACCGGCTGGGTAACCGACGAGGATCCGGTGGAGATCGCCGCCCGAAAAGAGATCGAGCAGCGCTTCAGCCCGCCCCTCGACAGCGTCGACGGCGGCGCCCGCATCGTCGATCCGATTATTTCCGGGTTCAACACCGGAAAGCACGTGTGGGGACTGTTTCTGAAGAACTACCAGCCGACCGACTGGTGAGAAACGGGGTGGGGAGGGGTTTTTTTGCTGACAGGGATGGCAATGTGCGGTGGCGCAGCCCTTCAGGGCTGTCCCGGGAAAACCCCTCCCGACCCCGTCGTCGCCGTTTTCAGTACACTTGCCTCACGTGAAACAGCCTGCTCTCATCAAGATTTCGGCCGGCGTCGTCCTGCTGGGCCTGTTCATCTTTCTGTTCGTGCGTTCGCTTCACGACACGCGAACCGCGCCGTACACGGTGCCGCCGCAGCATCTGCGAACCTGGACGCTGGCGCTCGAGCGCGCGTCCAATCCCAACGATCCGGTTCTTGTCCTGCGGCCTGCCGCCGAGCTTGCGAGCGGGCTCTTCAAGCAGATATTCGCGCGGTCGATGGAATCGCTGAACACGCCAACGGCGCCGGCCCTGTCGGTCGTATTGAAGAGTGAGTTCGATCGCGACGTCGGGGATCAGATGCCCGAGGACGCGCTGGTCGCGGCGGCACGCGCCGCCGGGGTCGAGTCGGCTCCGACGCCGCGCTGTCTCGTCCACCGTCGCGTCAGCGAGCCCGGCCGTACCCGTCAGGTCTATTTCGTCTCGTTCGACGCGCCTGCCATCGTGCAGTTCCGGCGGCAGCTCGGCCTCGATTCGGAAGCGCTGTCGCCAATCGTGTTCGTGGCGGGCGCCGACGCCGACTTCAACTCGTGGCTTCCGCAGCGGGTCAGCGAGACCGACTGCCTCGCGCCCATCGACATTGGCGACTGATGAGCCTGTACGAGATCCCGTTGACGACAATCGACGGCCAGACGGTCACGCTCGATCGCTACCGTGGGAAGAGGCTCCTCATCGTGAACGTGGCGAGCCGGTGCGGGTTCACCCCTCAATACAAGGGACTGGAAGAGCTCTACCGGCGGCGCAAGGACGATCTCGTCGTCCTCGGGTTCCCCTGCAATCAATTCGGCCGTCAGGAGCCTGGCAGCAACGAGGAGATACGCCAGTTCTGCGACGACTATTGCAGCGTGACGTTTCCGCTGTTCGCCAGAATCGAGGTCAACGGCGCGAACGCGCACCCGCTGTTTCGCTTTCTGAAAGCGGAGAAAAGAGGATTTCTGGGACGCGAAGCGATTGCGTGGAACTTCACGAAGTTCCTCGTTGGACCCGGCGGCGACGTGCTGAAGCGCTACGGGTCGCGCGTGAAGCCGGAAGCCATCGAGAAGGAGCTGTACGGGTTCGTCAGGTTCGTGAGGTTCGTGGGTTCGTCAGGTTCGACGAACTTACGAACCGACGAACTTGACGAACCCGACGAACCGACAAGGTATTCTCATGACAGACGATGAGACGTTCCACCGCATCCTGGTGCTCATCTCGCTGGTGATTTTTCCGATCGCGATCTTCCATCGCATCAAGTCACAGGCGACCGGTGAAAGCCTCGACCGCTGGCAGGAAGGCCCCTTCATTCTTTTCACGCTGAGAGCGATCGGCGGCGCCACCATGATCGGATTCATCGCGTATCTCGTGAATCCAGCACGGATGGCATGGTCGTCGATGCCGCTCCCTGTGTGGTTGCGCTGGGTCGGTATCGGACTCGACGTGCTCGCAGGATTGTTGCTCGTCTGGACTTTCCACTGCCTTGGAAAGAACCTCACCGATACCGTCGTGACCCGCCGTGAACACACGCTCGTGACCAGGGGACCGTATCGTTGGGTCCGTCATCCGTTCTACGATGCCGTGGCGCTGTTACTGACGGCCAATGCCCTCGCGGCGGCCAACTGGTTCTTGTTCGTCGGCGGTGCGCTCGCGCTTGCGCTGATCGTGCTGCGCACGAAAAAGGAAGAGGATCGTCTGGTCGCGCGGTTCGGCGATTCTTATCGTGATTACATGAATCGCACCGGACGATTCCTCCCGAAGCTGGGATGAGATCGTGATTAGAGAGACGATCGTAGCGGCGTTGATGGCTGCGCAGGCCGGTGCGGCGTGGTCTCACTCGTCGGCCACTCTCCCCGTATCCGCGTCTGTGATGGCGACGGGCATTTACGAGCGCAATACTGCCGGCGAGACACGGTTGCAGCTCCTCGTGTTGTGGCGTGGGACTCCCGGGTGGTTTCTCAAGGAGAACGGCGGAGGCGGAGGGTCAGGATTTACGTCGGGCGGTTCCGTGCCATCAGGACGCGGCGTGACGAGCCAGGTGATGGTCGTGCAGGTTCATCAGGGCGGAGTGGCGTTGGAGTTGAAATTCGATGCCGGGCAGGGCAAGGCCTGGATTCACTCACGTGAAGTGTTACTTGCCGGTGGCAACGTCATCATGGTCGATGCGGTCGATCGACCTGATGGCCCGCTCGTCGGCCGCGTCGTGCACGTCGAACCGGCAGGAGACAGCAGAGGCGGTGATCGAACGGATGTCGTGCGGCCGCAGACGTTCATCCGGCGCTCTCCTGAGCTTGTGGCCTATCTGCAATGTGATCGTCAGTTCGACGACCCGCGGCCGTACGTGCAGCAGATGTTGAAAGCGATGTGCGACGCGGTCATGCTGCCGTGACGAACACGCCTGATGTCCTCATCTGAACAACGAAAAGGTGCCTGGTACGTCGGGCTGGCGTACACGCTCTGGGGCTTCTTTCCGATTTACTGGAAGGTCCTGGCCGGCATCTCGTCGCTCCAGCTCATCTGCCACCGGATAGTCTGGTCGCTCCTCGTGCTCGCCGTGCTGATCGCGCGATCGAAGGATTGGGGAGAGTTGTGGCAGTCTGTTCGGACCCCTCGCGTCATCGTCGTCTACACGGTGGCGGCGCTGGCGATTGCCTTCAACTGGCTGGTCTTCGTCTGGGCCGTCAGCGTCAACCAGATCGTGCAGATCAGCCTCGGGTACTTCATCAATCCCCTGCTGAGCGTCGTGCTGGGCACGCTGCTCTTCCACGAGCGGCTGCGAAAACTGCAGTGGATATCCGTGGCGCTGGCGGCCGCCGGCGTGCTGTATCTCACGATCGCCCTGCACGCGCTGCCCTGGATCGCGTTGTCGCTGGCCGCGTCGTTCGGCACGTACGGTCTCATGAAGAAAATCGCGCCGCTGAGCGCCGTGCATGGGCTGGCGCTCGAGACAGGCATCCTCTTTGTGCCGGCGGCCCTCTACCTGCTGGTCGAGGCGCAGGCAGGACGCGGTGCGTTCCCGCATTCAGGACCGCTGCGCGACAGCTTGATGCTCTTGGCGGGTCCGACGACCACGCTGCCGCTGCTGCTGTTTGCGGCGGGAGTCCGCCGGATTCCGCTGACGCTGGTCGGCATGCTCCAGTACATCAATCCGACGATGCAGATTTCCATCGGCGTGCTGCTCTACAACGAACCATTCACCCGTATTCAGCTCATCGGGTTCGGCCTCGTGTGGTTCGCGCTCGCGCTGTTCGCGATCGAAGGATACGCGACGCGACGCTGGCCTCAGCTCGGCGTCACCGACGTGTCATGAACCGGCGATCACTTTCGCGCGCGAATCGTCAACTGTTTGTCGCGGGCGTTGAACGACACGCTGTCGAACACATGCAACGGCAGCAACCCATCTCCCTCGAGCCGGTTGCCGGAATCGCGCGAGACGAGCGCCACCGGCTGATCCTTCATCGTCATGTCGCCAAGCTTCAACTCGCGAAGAATCATCGCGCGCGCATCTTGTCTGCCGGACAAGCTGTGCACCGACAGGACCGCTGACGCGGGTTCGAGCGGGAGTGCCGTGCGCCCGTCGCGCGCATACAGGACAAAGCCGTTCGAGCCCGAGTCGGGAACCAGCAGGACCGGAAGACTGCCGTTCGACCCGAGGCGTACGAGATAGCGTCCCTGCTCGGCGACGAGCGGGAGTCGCGTGGCGCCGTCGCGCGCATCGTCGTCGGTCCATGACAGACGGCGACGGCGGTAATCGAGGGTATAGTTGAAGGCAAACAGGAAGTCCTGGCCGATAATGCCTTCGATGTTCTGCCGAATCGCCGCCAGCTGTGCCGAATCTGCAACCGACACAAGAAGGCCGTCAAACCGTACGGTCCCGATGGCCGTCTGATCCAGTTTGACGACCGGCCGCATCTCACGGCCCGTGGTTGTCGTCACCGGCGTCCTGGCGATGAATTCCAGGTTGAGCCCGTCGGCGAGCGATCGGCTCATCACCGAGTGACTCGACCCGGTATCGAGCAGAAACCGAAACGGACCGCGGCCGTTGATGTGCACGGGAACCACGATGGCGCCCGATGCGTCGATCGAAAGCGGCACCCACGACGAATCGGCGGTCGCGATCGAGCTCGACACGATGATGAGAAACGCGCTGATGAACGATTTGACGGGCACAGGCGGCTCCTTTGCTCTTCCAGGAGCCACGATGCGCTGCGAAGACGGGCCAGGTCGTGAGGCTCAGATGATGATTCGCCGGAGACGTGTGATGTTTCCCCCGGGAGTTATGAGGAAGTTGTGATGGCGCCGGAAGTCCTTGAATTCGGTGACGTTAGGGTCGACCTGCGGCGGCTCTCGGTGTCGCGGGCGGGGCAGCCCGTGTCGCTCGAGCCGAAGACCTTCGACGTGCTCCGCTACCTCCTCGAACATCGCGATCGGCTGGTGACCAAGGACGAGCTGCTCGACGTGGTCTGGAAGGACACGTTTGTCACGCCCAACGTCCTGACCCGCGCGATCGCGCAAATGCGCAAGGCGCTGGGAGACGACGCGTTCGAAGCCAGGTACGTCGAAACGGTCGCCAAACGCGGCTACCGGTTTATCGCTCCAGTGGAGACCGGCCACGCGCCATCGGCCCCATCGTCTGTATCCGCGGCCGAACCCGTTGTCGGAGGGATTTCCTTACCCCAGACCGCCGCCGGGTCGCGGCGTCCAAGCCTTGCGGCGTTTGCGATAACCGCACTGCTCCTTACCGACGGCATCGGCGTCTACGCCTTCCGGGGCCGTGGTTCAACTGCGGCCGTCGATCAAACGACCACGCTGTCTCTTTCACCACGCCGGTTCACGACCGGGAGTCATTCCTACGCGTTTCCGTCGATCTCGCAGGACGGACGGACCGTTGCCTATTCGTCCGATCAGACCGGCTCGATGGAGATCTACACCGCGGGGTTTAGCGCGGGCAGCAAAGAGACGGCGCTGACGAGCGACGGCGGGCAAAACATGGATGCGGAATGGTCGCCCGACGGCCAGTGGATTGCCTACCACTCCCGGAAGAAGGGCGGCATCTGGGTCGTGCCATCCGGCGGTGGCAGCCCGCGCCAGGTCGTCGATTTCGGTTCGCAGCCTGCCTGGACGCCCGACGGACAGCACATCGTCTTTACGTCGGGCGCGGGAGGCATGGCGGCGCAGTCAGTGCTGTGGAGTGTTGACCGCGAAGGACGACAACGCCGGCAGATAACTAAGCTGGGCGCGCCGAAAGGCGGCCATGCGGCTCCCGCGGTGTCGCCGGGCGGGCGGTTGGTGGCATTTACTGTTTCGCGCGGTGTCATCGGTACCGAAATCTGGGTGGCGTCGATGGACGGGGGCGACCTGACGATGCTGGGGGTTGGTAAATCCCCGTGCTTCTCGCCGCAGGGCGGCGCAGCCTATTGGATAGGATCGACCAAGGGAGCGGACAGCGACGCGTTGATGCGAATGCGCATCAGCGAGCGAAGTGTGACTGTTGGCGAGCCCGAGATGATTCAGTCATTCACTGGAAACGTCGTGGGCGGATTGTCGATCGCGCGCGATGGCAGCGCTGTCGTGTCGCTGCACCAGACCTCCGCGAACCTCTGGTCCGTTGATGTTCCGGCGTCAGGAACCGCTCCCGCGTCCTCGAAAGCGCTCACTCAGGATGATGTTTTCAACTCCTATCCGACGCACTCGAGCGACGGACGTGTGGCGTACCATCAGTTGGCCGCGGGGCAGACGCCAACCTCGTGGAGCATCAACGAGGATGGCAGTCAGCGCGAGCTGTTGACGGTAGGCTTGAAGGTTGGGGTCTGGGCACCTCAATGGACGCCCGACAACAAGCGTCTCTTCGTGATGACGGCCTCGCCTGACACCAAGCCCGACTTCGCCTGGCTCGATGTGGCCACACGCCAACTCTCTCCGATCATGCCTGCCGATGGAGGGCTCAACCCGCAGCTCTCGCCAGACGGCAAACAGATCGCCTTCCATGTCATCGACGAAGGTGGGGTTCTCAACGTCTGGACGCAGGTGCTTGGCAGCGGATCGAGAAAGCAGGTGACCTTCGACGCCGAGGCGATGTCGTATCCAGCGTGGTCTCCAGACGGAAGAACCCTGGCGGTCGAGATCAAGCGCGGCGATCACACCCACATCGGCGTCGTACCGAAAGACGGCGGTCCGGTCGAAATGCTCGTCACCGCGCAGGGCCAGAGCTGGCCGCACTCGTGGGCGCCCGACAACGATCGTATTGCATTTGCGGGGGAGCGCGACGGTGTCTGGAACATTTACACCGTTTCGCGGTCGACGAAGGAAGTCCGTCAGATCACCAACTTCACGTCGGTCAACGGCTACGTGAGATATCCGAGCTGGTCTCCGGACGCGTTCGATGATTGTCTTCGTGCGCGCCGAACACCGCGGCATCCTCTGGACACTAAAACTCCCATGATGTACCGGCAACTCGGTAGAAGCGGCTTGAGGGTATCGGCGATTGGCCTGGGGTGCATGGGCATGTCGCAGAGCTACGGGACGCCCGACGCCGACGAATCCATTCGCACGATCCATCGCGCCCTCGACCTCGGCGTCACGCTCGTGGATACGGCGAACGTGTACGGCAAGGGAGAGAACGAGGAGCTCGTGGGCCGCGCCATTCGCGACCGGCGGAAAGAGGTGGTGCTGGCGACGAAGTTCGGCCTCAGCATGGGTGCCAGCGCGATGTCGGCGGGCGTTGACGCCAGGGCCGAGCTCGTCGGGCCGTCGTGCGACGCGAGCCTCGCCCGTCTCGGGGTGGACGTCATCGATCTCTACTACCTCCACCGCGTCGATCCCGGGGTGCCCATCGAAGAGACGGTTGGGGCGATGGCGGATCTCGTTCGCGCAGGGAAAGTGCGCTTTCTCGGGCTGTCGGAAGCGGGTCCAGACACATTGCGCCGCGCGGCGAAGATTCATTCCATCGCCGCGCTTCAGTCGGAGTTCTCGCTCTGGTCGAGAGATCCGGAGCGGGGCGTGCTCTCAGCGTGCCGCGAGCTTGGCATCGGCTTCGTGCCATTCAGCCCGCTCGGCCGCGGGTTCCTGACCGGCACGGTGAAGGACACCGGCGGTCTCGTGGAGAACGACGTCCGCCGGCATCTGCCGCGCTTTCAGCAGGAGAACATTTCCCGGAACGTGCGTCTTGTCGAAGGTCTCGAGGGCATGGCGCGCTCGAAGGGCTGCTCGGCGGCGCAGCTCGCGCTCGCGTGGCTGCTGCACAAGGGCGACGACATCGTGCCCATTCCCGGCACGAAGCGCCTCCGGTACCTGGAAGAGAACGTCGAAGCCGTGAACATCACGCTGACGCCTCGAGAAATGAGCGAGCTCGATGACTCGTTTCAGGCCGGCGCCGTCGCGGGCGAGCGTTACGGACCTGAGAGCCTGAAGTTGGTGGAAAACTAGAATCTAAAATCTAGAATCTAGAACTAAAATCTAGAATCTGAATAGAATCTTCGAGCAATGCACTACCTGCTTTTTTACGAAGCCGGGGCGGATTATGCGGAACGGCGGCAGCCGTTCCGGGTGGCACATCTCCAGCACGCGCGCAATGCGGTCGCACGCGGCGAGCTCGTGCTCGGCGGCGCGCTGGCCAATCCGATCGATGGAGCCGTGCTGCTGTTCCGCGGCGATTCGTCAGCCGCCGCGGAGCAGTTTGCGAAAACCGATCCCTACGTGACGAACGGCGTCATTCAGCGATGGCACGTGCGCGAATGGACGACGGTTGTGGGTAACGATGCTGAAACTAAAATCTAAAAACTAGAATCTAGAATCTGGAATCTGAAACCTTAAGAGTCTCTAGCAACATCCCGACCGGCACGCTTCATCCCTCGGAGGTTGCCCAGGGCCGATAGGTAAACAGTAGGCGACTGATCGTTACTTATCTCGGCTGGGGTCGAGAGTGCGTGACGTACGTCGCTATCACTTCGTCGGCACGAGACGCCTCAGCTCGCCGAACCAGTTTTGCACGACGTTGATCGACGGAGCCACGTCGGTCTCTCTCGCTTCCTCCTTCATCATCAGGAACCGCTGCCCATCCGCGCTGACATCGTACTGGCGCACGGTCGTCCCCCCGACACCTCGAGAGTAACGTCCCTCGATCAGTCGCGTCGGCGCGCCGGCCGACTCGGGCAATCCCCTCCACTGGACTGCCATCAACGCGCCATCAGGCGCCACGTAGAACAGCTCGCGCCCGTTTCGCGCCCAGAGCGGCTGGACGCCTCCGGCGGTGGACACCTGCCACCGACCGGCGTCCACGGTCGGAAAGGGTTGGACCCAGACTTCGTACGCACCCGATCTATCGGACTCGTACGCGAGCCAGCGTCCGTCCGGCGAGACGACTCCGCCGCGCTCGTTGGCACCCGTCGCGACAAGCGGTTTCACTTGCGGCGTCGGGGTCATCGTCAGCAGGCTGATGTCTCCAAGCTGCGTCGGTGTTATTTCGTTGAAGACTATCTGAGCGCCGTCCGCTGTGGTGCCGGTCGGGTTGTGCTGGTTCGGACTGTCGCTCAGCCGCGTGGCGGTCCCGGTCCCGTCGGCCGCCTGCACGTAGAGATTCGCGCCACCACCACCGCGGAACGAGCTGAAGATCAGACGTGCGCTGTCGGGCGTCCAGACCAAAACAGTGCCACTGTCGAGCGGTCCTCGAGTCAGCCTCGAGCGCACAAGATCCCAGATCCAGATGTTCGCCCTTTCGTTGACGGCCACGCGCGTGCCGTCGGGCGAGAGCCGAGGGTGGACGTACGGGCGGGCCTGCATCCCGAGCGACGTCTCACCTCCCTGCCGATCGACCCAGACCGGCGTGTGTAGAAACGGCGACGTAATGATCGTCGGGAGGTACACGAGCGTGCCATCGGCGGCCACGTCGTACTCATACGAACCCTGCGGCCCCTGGACAGCGGCGATCGGGGAGACGACCGGTACGGGCTGCCCGGCCACCGTCAGCCGTTCGAGGTCGAACGCCACAGCGCGAAGCGTGTTCTCCGTCCCAAACACGAGGTGGCCGGATGGCAGGTACCGCGCGCGAAGCCCGCTGAGCAACACGGTCGTGACGCCGGTTTCCAGATTCAGCACGGCGATCTCGGGCCCTCGAACCGCGTAAGAGATTGTGAAGAGCAGGGCCCGGCCGCCGGGCAGAAACGACGGCCAGGAGTGCCTCACCTCGCCCCGCTCGCGGTCGGGCGTCGTCAGCGTCTCCGCCTCGCCGCCGCTAGCGGCTGCGACTCTTTTCAATCCAGCACCGATCGAGCCCGCATACACGATCGTTCCGTCTGTACCCCAGGTGGCGCCCCCTGGTCCGGTGTTGGGGTTCTGGTCTTTGAAGACCGTCACGGCCGGCCCGCCGCCGATCGCCACTTTCTTGAGGATCAGCCCGTCGAAGAATCCGATCCACTGCCCGTCGGGCGAGATGAACGGCTGCATCGGCGAGCCCAGGCCGGTGAGCGCCTCCGCGTCGAATCGATCCAACCGACGCACGACAAGCTGACTGGCCGCGGTGTAGACCAGCCGTGAGCCGTCAGGGGTAATGGCGAGGGCGCCCGATGCACGCGAGTTGGTCGTAAGAGCCGTCGCGCCGGATGTCTGGATCACCGTCCGCGTCACCCGAGCCGGCGCGGGGCGGATTGCGGTCCAGACAGCGCCGCCCGCCGCGACCCCACCGACTGCAAGAGTGGCCGCAGCGATCAGCGCGCCTCGACGCCATCCAGCCTGCGAACCAGGCGCAGGCGCCGCCGAGGTTTCGAACATCGGCGTGGTCAACGCCTCCTCGATTTCCAGCCGCGCATCGGCGGCATCCGCGAGCCGGCGCTTACGATCCTTTTCGAGACAGCGTCGCAGCAATCGTCGAATCGACGCGGGCGTCTCTGTCGGCAACACGCGCCAATCGGGTTCACCGCGCAGCACCGCGGCCAGCGTATCGCTGACGTCGTCGCCGGCAAAGGCGCGCGCGCCGATCAGCATCTCGTAGAGCACGCAACCGAACGCCCAGAGGTCGCTGCGCTTGTCCACGGGCCGTCCCCTGGCCTGTTCGGGGCTCATATACGCCGCCGTGCCCAGAATCATCCCAACCCTGGTCATCATTGCCGGCGAGGTGATGGTCGGCGATGTCGCTGCGGCTGTGCTTCCGGCGGACACCGGTTCGAGGGCCTTCGCCAATCCGAAGTCCAGCACCTTCACAATGCCATCGGGCCGCACCTTCACGTTGGCGGGTTTCAGATCGCGATGAATGATGCCCTGCTCGTGAGCCGCTTCCAGTGCTTCCGCGATTTGCTTGGCGATTGGGAGTGCCTCGTCGAGCGGGATCGCGCCGCGCGCGATGCGCTGCGATAGGTCCTCCCCCGGCACCAGTTCCATCACAAGGGCGTGGACACCGTCCGCCTGTTCCAGACCGTGAATGATCGCGATGTTCGGATGGCTCAGCGACGCGAGGACTTTCGCTTCACGCTGGAAGCGGGCGACTCGTTCCGCGTCTGCCGCGAACGCCTCGGGCAGGATCTTGATGGCGACATCGCGATCGAGCTGCGTGTCGCGGGCTCGGTACACCTGGCCCATGCCCCCTTCGCCGATTTGCGCAGTGATTTCGTAAACGCCGAGGCGTGTGCCGGGGGTGAGGGCCACGGTTTGCGTGATTATACGGGCGGGGCGGCCGCGCGGACCGTATTACTCTAGACTGACGCCGGAGTGTAGACCGATTCGTGGGCTGCGCGCACAAGCCCACAGGAGCTGCGGGCGGACGCGATCTAGAAACCAGGAACTGAGATCCAGAGATTTCAGATTCTAGTTTGTAGATTTTAGTTTCTAGATTCAGCGAATAGCCACGCCCCACGGACTCCGGCCGCCGGGCACCGTCGCGATGACCGCCATCGTCTCGGCGTCGATGACGGAGATGTCGTTCGACGGGCCGTTGGCGGTGTAGAGGCGCTTGCCGTCGGGCGAAATGCCTACACCCCACGGCCGCTGGCCCGCCTTCACGGATCCCACCACCTCGTCCTTGGCCGTATCGATGGCAAGGAGCATCGTGCCCCGGCCGGTGGTGACGTACACGCGCTTGCCGTCGGGCGCGGCGATGACGCCCATCGGTCTCGCGAGCTCGCCGGTGATCTTGAGCGTCTTGGTCACCGAGTGATTTTTCGTGTTGATGACGTGCACGGTGCCGCCGTTCTCGGCCGTGATGTACGCCTTCGAGCTGTCTGGTAGAAATTCCGACGATCGGGGGCGCGCGCCGACCTCGAACTGCTTGATCGCCTTGTTGGTGGCGGTGTCGATGACCGTAATCTGATTGTCCTCTTCCGACGTGACGTACACCCACTGACCGTTCGGGCTCGTCGTGACGCCCTCCGGCTCGCCGCCGACCTTCACTTCCCCGATCACCTTGTTGCTGGCGACGTCGAGGATGCTCGCGACGCCCGCGTCCTCGTTCGACACGTAGACCTTCGAGCCGTCCGCGCTCAGCGAAATTTGCTCGGGGTCCGATCCGCTGGTGAGCACGGTCGTGACTTTCCGCGCCGCGATGTCGACCACGCCTATGCCGTCGGCAGTCCGGTCGGGGGGCGGTAGCTTGCTCTCATCCGTTCCCGGTGGCGCCATCGGCGACCCGCTGAGCGCGACGAACAGCTTCGTCCCGTCCGGGCTCACCTTGATGCCCCTCGGTCGCTTGCCGAGCGGGATCGTCGTGACGACCTGATTCGTGCCGCCATCGATGACAGTCAGATCGCCGCCGATTTCATTCGTGACATAGACGTAATACGGCGCTTTCGGCGGCTCCGGCGCGGGTGCCGCCGGCGGAGGAGCGGCAGCCTGTTCAGGCTGCGGCTGACCACCGCCGCACCCGGAAATCGCGGCCAGCAAGATCAGCGAAGAAAGCGTGACGCGCGCGTTCAGAGCTAATCCCCAATCCCTAATCCCTAATCCCTTGCTCATTTGAACTCTCCTAGAAACCGGATGGTTTGATCCAGAAGCTTTCCTGCCACGTGCCGCCCGGCTTGATGGACTGAAGCTCTTTATAAACGCCCTTGTGCGCGAGATTCAATGCGTTGGTGATGCCGGCCATCGGCTCGAAGCAGATGAAGTTCGGCGTCGCGAGTGGATTTGCCTGAGGCGCGCCACCACGTCCGCGACCGGGCGCCGGCGTCGCCGGCCTGTGCATTGGGATTCGGCGGCGGAATCTGGCTGCCAAGTCCGGTGTTCAGGGGATTCGGAGAGTAGATAACCAACGATCGGTAATTCGGTCCCTGACTGATTTCGAGTTGCTGCTTGCGTCCTTTCAACACGACCGTCGCACGCCCCTGCGAATCTCTGATGAGGTCGCCGAACACGTCGTCCAGGTTGTAGTCCTTCAACGTGCCGCGGTTGTCCGGAAAGAACTTTGCGGTTGATTCGGTGGCGCCGGTCGGCACTTTGCGATAGTCGAGCAGCCAGCGGGCGCGCGCCGGAATCGTCACCGTCCACTCTTCGCGCGGCGAGTCCGTCAACTGATAGTACGGATGCCATCCGAGCGAGACGGGCATCGGATCGGGCGCGTTGTTGGTGATCTTCGTGATGACTTCCAGCGTTCCGTCCTGCAGCCGATAGGTCACGTCCATCGTGTGCGCGAACGGCCACTGCTTCATCCAGTCGGCCTGCTTGCTCGTGTCGAGCCGGCTCGTCACCCATGCGGCCTTGCCGTCGGCCTTCACGTCGACGACCTGCCACTGATCGGTACGGCTCATGAAGCCGTGAATCGGAATGGCACCGGTCACGTTTCCGAGGCTCATGTCGAACGCATAGCGCTTGCCGTTGGCGTAGAACGCCTGCTCGTCGAGGCGATTCGCCCACGGCGCGAGCAGCGGGATGCCGTGCAGGCCCGTCGGTTTCACCTTGAACTCGTCGATCGACTTGAACGGGAAACGAAGCACGTTCTGGCCCTTTATCTTCATCTCGTAGGCCATCATCCCGACCGACGTGACGATCGACACGACCGTCTCGTTCTTCTTGTCTTCGAGCTGCACGACATCGCCGTTGCGCCGCGCGTCGTACTGCTGGGCCGAGAGCGGCGCAGAGACGACGAGCGACCACAGCATCACGCCGAGGATGGCCGTGTTTTTCACGCGCATGACGCTACTCCTGTAAAGCGAAGCTGAACACCACGTTGCCGGCCGCGAGCGCGACGTACTGCCGGCCGTCGATCGCGTAGCTCAGCGGCGACGCCGCATGATTGCCGCCCGTCTGGAAGTGCCACAGATATTTCCCGGTCTTCGTGTCGAGCGCGAGGATGTTCCCGTCGCGCGCAGAGACGAACAGGACGTTGCCACCGGTGGCGAGCACGCCGTTGTTGAGCGAACCCTGAAACAGCGGGTACGACCACATGGTCTTGCCGGTTTCCGGGTCGATCGCTTTGATGCCCGCGTTGGGAGCCGGCTGATTGGGACCGCGCGCCGGCGGCGGTCCGGCCGCGCGACCCCGCCCGAGGTACTGTTGCCCCCGGGTAATGGGCTGCGGGGCGCTGGTATACACCTGTCCGCCTTCCGAAAACGCAAGATAGAACCATCCGGTCAGCGGGCTGTACGACGGCGCCTGGAAGTTCGTCGCGCCTCCCAGAGTCGGATAAACCAGCACGCTGCCTTTCGGGCTGGAGTTCGTTCCGGGAATCGGCTGCGGCCGTCCGTTCGCATCGAATCCCGCATTCCAGTTCTGATAGACGAACGGCGTGCCGGACAGAAACTTGCCGTTGGTTCTGTCGAGCACGTAGAAATGGCCGTTGCGGTCGGCGTGCATCAGCAGCTTCCGCTTCTCACCGCGCCAGACGCGATCGACGAGCACCATGTTCTGCACCGAATCCCAGTCGTGCCCGTCGTCCGGCGTGAATTGATAGTGCCATTTCATCTTGCCGGTGTCGGGATCGAGCGCGATCACGGAGTTGCTGAAGAGGTTGTCCATCTCGCCGCGCGCGACGCGATCGAATTCGGGCGCCGGGTTGCCGATGGGCCAGAACACGAGGTTGAGCTCGGGATCGTAACGTGCCGGTCAGCCAGGTCGGTGCGCCGCCGGTCTTCCAGCTCTCGCCTTTCCACGTGTCGTTGCCGAACTCGCCGGGCGCGGGAACCGTGTACATGCGCCACCGGCGCTTCCCGGTCGCGGCGTCGTAGGCGTCGAGGTGTCCTCGCGTCGCGTACTCGCCGCCGGTCATGCCCGTGATCACCATGTCTTTCAGGACGAGAGGCGGGCTCGTGATGCTCGATCCCTCCATCGTGTCGACGACCTCGACTTCCCACAGCGGCTGGCCGGTCCGGGCGTCAAGGGCGAAGAGCCAGCCGTCGAGCGTGCCGACGAACAGCCGGTTGCCGAGCATGGCAACGCCCCGCGCGAACGGATTGATCTCGTAGGGATTGACGGTTTTCTGCTGACGAGTCCAGCGCCAGATCTGCCGGCCCGTGCGCGCATCAATGGCCGTCACGGTCGCAGGATTGCCGCTGCCCGTCGTGTACATCACGCCGTCGACGACAATCGGCGTGGCCTGGAGCACGGAAGTCCCGCCGAGGATCGGAAAGCTCCATGCCGGCTTCAACTGACGTGCGTTCGTCGCGGTGATTTGGGTCAGCGGGGAATAGTGCGTGCCCTGGTAGCTGCCCCAGTACATCGGCCAGTTGTGCGGCTCTGCGCTCGCATTGACGAGGCGCTGATACGGAATGCCGCCGGTGATTTGCTGCGCGACGGTCTTGCTGAAGTCGCGCGATTGCTGCATCCGGAGGAAGCCCACGAGGTTGGTAATGTCGTCGGGCGACAACCGCTTCGCGTAGTCGCCCGGCATGAGCGACTGATTTTCGACGGTCACCGGCGTCCGGCTCTTGTCGATCAGATGGAGACGGCCCGATGTGTCGACGATTTGAGCGGAGAACGTGTCTTCGTTCCTTCGCACGCCGCGAACGTCGCGTCCGTCGGCTCCCTTGAAGACGAGGGTCACTGGAGGTGGACCGCCGCGCCCGCCGCCACCGCCGCGCGCGCCCGGCACGGGCGGCAGCGGTTCGTTCGGCGACATGATTTTCTGACGAATGGTGGCAGCCGCCAGACGGCCCGCGTTCGACAGATCGGGACCGGTGACGCCGCCGCGCGCGTTGATTTCGTGGCAACTCGCGCATCCGGCACGGCCGTAGAACAGCGACTCGCCCGCCGCCACGTCGCCTTCCGGCATAATGGCGCCGCGCGAAGGACCCGAAGACGCCGCCGTGTTCTGCAGGCTGCGGATGTAGCTGACGAGCTGCCACACCTGCTCGTCGCGCAGGCCTTTGTAGGGCGGCATCTGCGTGCCCTGGACGCCCTGGCGGATCGTGCGGAAGAGGTCGGCATCGCTGTCGCCCTGCTTCAATCCCGTGGTGTTCAGCGCGGGACCGCCGCGCCCGGGATCGCCGACACCGGCGCCGCCGTGGCACGTCTGGCAGGTGCCGTCATACGTCCGCTGGCCCTCCGCGGCGGCGGTCAGACTGGCCGCCAGTGGATTGGTCACCGTATCAGCCGCCGGTGGTTGCTGCGCGAACAGCGCACCGGTGGCCACAGCCGCAATTGTGCATGCGACGAGTTTGATTCGGTTGTTCATAGTGTCAGAAACTATACCCCATGGCCCGAACACCTTCGTCCATGAAAGAGCTGGGAACCGACGCTCCCGACTTCTCCCTTCCGGACGTCGTGACCGGCAAGCAGGTGTCACGACAATCCGTCGCAGGTCCGAAGGGCATGCTGGCGATGTTCATCTGCCGGCATTGTCCGTTTGTGAAGCACGTGCAGGACGAGCTCGCCCGCATCGGCCGCGATTATGCCGGTCGTGGCATGGGCATGGTCGCCATCAGCGCGAACGACGTCACATCGCATCCTGAGGACAGCCCTACGAAGCTGGCATATCAGGCGAAGGAGCTCGACTTCACCTTCCCATATCTCTTCGACGAAATGCAGCAGGTGGCTCGCGCGTACGACGCGCAGTGCACGCCCGACTTCTTTCTTTACGACGGCCAGGGCAAGCTCGTCTACCGCGGCCAGCTCGACGACAGCCGTCCGGGGAGCGACGTCCCCGTCACCGGTAAGGATCTGCGCGCCGCGCTCGACGCCGTCATCGCGGGCCGGGCCGTTTCTTCCGAGCAACGTCCGAGCATCGGCTGCAACATCAAATGGAGATGAACGCGGGAGCGACGATCAGGGTCGTTCAGTTGCAACAGGGTTCGACCAGGCGCGTCGCTCGCGTCGATGAACCGTCGCTGCGACTGCTCGCCGACACCGAGTCCGTGTTCGCGCTGGCCGGCGATGCCATCGACGCCCGAGTGCCGTTGAAGACGCTCATCGATCGACGCGCAACCTCGGAATGCCTCGAGTACGATGCGGTCTACTCGGGCTCGTCACCATGGCGCCTGCTCGTGCCGATCGATCATCCCGAGCCGGCGCGCTGTCTCGTGTCGGGAACCGGCCTGACCCACCTCGGAAGCGCCGAGAGTCGAAATGCTATGCACGGCAAGAGCGAGTTGGAGCTCACCGACAGCATGCGGATGTTTCGCATGGGCCTCGAGGGCGGCCGCCCGGATGGGGGAAGAATAGGCGCGGCACCTGAGTGGTTCTACAAAGGCAACGGGACGGTGCTGCGGACGGACGGCGACGTGCTGGAGGTGCCCGGATACGCGGAAGACGGCGGTGACGAGGCCGAGGTCGCGGGAATCTATGTGGTCGATGCCGAGGGGCGTCCACGCCGTATCGGGATGGCTGCCGGCAACGAGTTTTCCGATCACACGTTCGAGAAGCGGAACTACCTGAACCTCGCGGGCTCGAAGCTTCGGACCTGCGGGCTGGGTCCCGAGCTGGTGATCGATCCGGTGTTCGATCTCGTGCCGGGCCGGGTGAGCGTGGAACGAGCCGGCCAGACGATCTGGCAGCGCGCGATTGCCACCGGCGAGCGCGAGATGTGTCACACCGTCGCGAACATCGAGCATCATCACTTCAAGTTCGAGGCGCACCGGCGGCCCGGTGACGTGCATGTGCACTACTATGGAGCGCACACGCTGAGCTTCGCCGACGGCATACGGCTCGGCGACGGCGATGTGATGGTGGTTCAGTTCGAAGGATTCGGCCGGCCGCTCCGCAATGCGGTCCGTATCTCGGCTCCCGTGAACGAGCCGATTAAGGTGCTGTCGATTGCCTGACGCAGTGAAGATTTGCCGTTTCGTCGGCGCCAACAACGACGTGCGCATCGGGCTTGACGCCGGGGGCACGCACGTGCTCGATCTGGGACCGGCGGGCGCTGGAGGGATGACCGAGCTGTTGGAGAGTGGGAATCCCGTCGAGGCGGTGAACCAGCGCGCTCGCGGGACGTCCGCGCGGCTCGAGGCCTCCAGCCTGCAGTTCGCGCCTCCAGTCGAGCGCCAGGAAATCTGGGCCGCCGGCGTGACCTACCTGCGCAGCAAGACCGCCCGGATGGAGGAGTCCGATTTCAGCGCGACGGCCTACGATCGGGTGTACGACGCCGATCGGCCTGAAATCTTTTTCAAGTCGATTCCGGAAAAGGTCGTCACGGGCGGCGATGCGGTCGGCATCCGCCGCGACGCGCGCTGGAGCGTGCCCGAACCGGAACTCGTGCTCGTGCTGAACTCTCGCGGCCGGGTGGTCGGCTGCACGATCGGCAACGACATGAGCTCGCGCGACATCGAAGGTGAGAATCTCCTCTATCTGCCCCAGGCCAAGGTTTACGATCGGTCCTGCGCCATCGCGCCCTGGCTGCTCCTGGGCGCAACCGAATCCGAGGTTCGTGACTGGACGATTCGCATCGCCATCTATCGGGGCGGAAAGCCGGTGTTCTCCGGCGACACGCCCATCGGCAATATCAAGAGAAGCTTCGACGAGCTCGCGTCGTACTTGTTCCGGTCCCAGAAATTTCCGAACGGTGCGATGTTACTGACTGGAACGGGCATCGTGCCTCCCGACGAATTCACGCTCGCCGAAGGCGACGTGGTTGAAGTCGAGATTTCCCAGATAGGCGTTCTCCGGAACCCTGTCGTCATCGTGTGACCATGGCTGAACAACCTGTATTGATTGATGGTCAATGGCGCGCCTCGCGGGCGGCGTCGAGCTTTCATGCCGTGAATCCGGCTACCGGCGAGCGGCTTCCGGATTCCTATCCGATGAGCGGTTGGGAGGATTGCGACGCCGCGCTCGAGGCGGCGGCGCGCGCGGCCGACGAGCTTCGCCGCACGCCTCCGGCCTCGATCGCCCGCTTCCTGACGCGCTTCGCCGAGCGCCTCGAAGCCATCAAGGGCCCGCTCGTCGAGCAGGCGCATCTCGAGACGGCCTTGGCGAAATCGCCACGCCTCGCCGATGTCGAGCTACCCCGGACGATGAGCCAGTTGCGGCAGGCGGCCGATGCGGCACTGGAAGGTTCGTGGGCGCTGCCGACGATCGACACCAAGAACCAGATCCGCTCGTGCTTCGAGCCGCTCGGCCCCGTCGTCGTATTCGGGCCGAACAATTTCCCGTTCGCGTTCAACGGCGCTGCGGGCGGAGATTTTGCGGCGGCGATTGCCGCGGGCAATCCCGTGATCGCGAAGGGACATCCGCTGCACCCGGGCACATCGCGGATGCTGGCCGAGGAAGCGTTTGCCGCGTCAAAGGAATGCGGCTTGCCGCCGGCCACGGTGCAGCTGATCTACAAGATTGACCACAAGTCGGGAGAGCGGCTGGTGTCGGACAAGCGGGTTGGAGGAAGTGCCTTCACCGGGAGCCGCGGAGCGGGCATGGCACTGAAGGCGGCGGCCGATCGGGCCGGCAAGCCCATCTACCTGGAGATGTCGAGCATCAACCCGGTCGTCGTGTTGCCGGGCGCCCTGGCCGAACGCGGCAGCAAGCTCGCGGGCGAACTTGCCTCGAGCTCGCTCCTCGGAGGCGGACAATTCTGCACGAGCCCCGGCCTGGTGGTGCTCTTTGCCGGCGAGCAGGCCGAGCAGTTCATCACCGAGGTGAAGCAGGCACTCGAGACGGCGCCGACGCCCGCGCTCTTGTCGTCAGCGGTCGCCAAAGGGCTGGTCGCCAGCGTCAAGACGCTTCGGGGTGCCGGTGCGCAGCTCGCGACCGCCGAACGCGAACCGGCCGCGGATTGCGCGTATCCCAATACCCTGCTTCGCGTCAGCGGCGCGGACTTTCTCAACAATCCCGAGCAGTTGCAGACCGAAGCGTTCGGATCGACGTCCTTGTGCGTGGTCGTCCGCGATGCCGGCGAGGCCGAGGCGGTGCTGTCGCACCTCGAGGGGAACCTCACAGGATGCATCTACTCTGATACCGGCGGTGGCGACGACGCGCTGTATGCGCGCCTCGCGCCGCTCTTGCGCCAGCGGGTCGGCCGTCTGCTGAACGACAAGATGCCCACGGGCGTGGCCGTGAGTCCCGCCATGAATCACGGCGGCCCGTTCCCGGCGACCGGCCACCCGGGGTTCACGGCGGTCGGGATTCCCGCATCGCTGCGGCGATTCGGGATGCTGTGCTGCTACGACAACGTGCGAGAGCACCGCTTGCCACCCGGCCTGCGCAACGAGAATCCCAACGGGCTGATGTGGCGCCTGATCGACGGCCGGTATACGCAAGGCTCTTGCATCTGAAACACGATCTGAAACAGAGTTTCACGTTCCGATATGACCATTACTCGGCTCGATCCTGCGTTCGACAGGCTCGTCCCAGGCGACGCGCGCATTGAAAAGGTTGCCGGCGGGTTCACATTCATCGAAGGCCCGCTCTGGCGGCCGTCCGGCGCGCTGTGGTTCAGCGACGTCGTCGGCAACGTCGTGCGGCAGTGGTCGCCGGGTGGCGGTGTTGTCGAGCTGCTGCGGCCGGGCGGCTACGATGGGCATCACCTGCCGGCCGGCGGGTTCGTGGGTCCCAACGGCATGACCGCCGCGCCGAACGGCGACGTGCTGTTGTGCCAGCACGGCAACCGCCGCATCGTCCGCATCGGCCGCGACATGACCGTCACCACGTTCCTCGACAAGTTCCAGGGCAAGAAGCTGAACGCCCCGAACGACATCGTCTTTCGATCGGACGGCACCCTGTACTTCACCGATCCGCCGTATGGACTGCCGCTGCAGGATGACGATCCATCGAAGGAGCTGCCCTTCAACGGCGTGTTCAAGCTGCAGAACGGAAAGCTCGACGTCATCATCACCGATCTCACGCGGCCGAACGGGATCGCGTTGTCGCCGGACGAGAAGACACTGTATGTGTCCAATTCCGACGAGCGCCAGCGCATCTGGATGCGGTACGACGTCGCGGCAGACGGGAACGTCAGCAACGGCCGTGTGCTCTTCGACTCGTCGGGTTTCAAGGAAGGCGGCGTGCCCGACGGCATGAAGATCGACGTGCAGGGCAATATCTGGGCGACCGGGCCGAGTGCGGTGCTCGTGCTTTCGCCGGAAGGCAAGCACCTCGGCAGCATCGTGGCGCCGGAGGATCCCGCCAATTGCGGCTGGGGCGACGACGGACGCTCGCTGTACATCACGGCGGAAACCGGTCTCTATCGCGTTCGCACGTCTGTCATGGGCCAGAAGGTGGTGTACCAATGATTCAGGTTCACGTCGATCTCGGTATCGATCCTGCCAAAGAGCAGGAGATGGCGCGTTATTTCCAGACCGTGTTCAGGCCGGCCGCGCAGAAGTTTCGCGGCTACATCGACGTGCGGATGTTGAAGATTGTCGCCGTGCCCGTCGGCACGGCTCCCCCCGGCATCAACTATCGATTTACCATCACCTACGAAAGCGAAGAGCTCCGTCAGAAATGGGTGGCCTCGGAGATCCATCAGGAAGTCTGGGGCGCCATGGAGAAGTTCGCGGCTCCGGGCTACACGGTTCTGCAGTTCGATGTGATTTGAAAGGACGCTATGAAAAGACAATTCTTGACGCTTGCATCGATGTTGGCCGTCGCCGGCGCGATTTCGATCGCCCAGCAGGGGACGCCCGTCAGCCCGCAGAAGCTGCCGCTCGCCGAACGAATCGCGCACACCGAGCCCTCGAAGTATCGCGACTCGCCGAGCGTGCACGGCGGGCCGGGTCAGTTGAACTACATGGGCCTGTTCAACGCGAGCTCGCTCGACACCAACCTCTACTTCCTGCACCGCGGCATCATCCAGCCGAAGAGCGGCATCGGCGCGCACTTCCACAACCAGTGCGAAGAGATGTTCGTCATTCTTCGACGGCGAAGCACAGTTCACGATCGACGGCCGCACCTCGACGCTCAAGGGCCCGGCGGGCGCGCCGACGCGCATGGGCAGCATGCACGCGATTTACAACGCCACCGACAAGCCCGTGCAGTGGATGAACATCAACGTCTCCGCGCGCAAGGGCGTGTACGACGCGTTCGACCTGAGCGACGGCCGCGTCGGCGTGCCGCTCGACCCGATTCCCGTGTTCATGACGATGCGGCTGGAGCAGTCACTGTTGCGGCCCATCGACGCGCTGTATGGCGGTAAGGGCACAGTGCAGTACCGGCGCGCGCTGGCGCCGAGCGTATTTCTGAGTGCCTGGTCGTATGTCGACCACATGCTGCTGCCGCCCGGGACGTCCATCGGGCCGCAGACACAGGCCGAGGTCGGCGAGTTCTACTACGTGATGAGCGGTCAGGGCACCGTGACCGATAGGGTCGGAAAGCGCTCCGATTCGAAGCGGCGATGCCGTGCCGATTTAGCTGAGCGACAAGAAGTCGTTCGAGAACACAGGCACTACGCCTCTGGAATTCCTGATTGTCGGCGTAGCCAGGGATGCCGGCGCGCAAATACGACGTGGTGACGGCGCCGCCGATGCCGGCGCGCGGCGGCCGCGGGGGTCGCGGTCAGTAGTCAGCAGGCGGTCCTTTGCCCCGGCGCATCTTATGAACAAGGAAAAGCTGTTCGTCACGAGCTGTCTGTCCATCGGGACCGCCGCCATGGTGTTTGCCATTCGCGGCGACGTCGCGGGCCCGATGAGCGCCGCGTTCTCGATTACCAACGAGCAGATGGGATTGATCTTCAGTCCCGCCTTCTGGGCGTTCACGATCGCGATCTTCATCAGCGGCAATCTCGTCGACGTCATCGGCATGCGCACGCTGCACATGCTCTCGGCGCTGGGGTTCATCATCGGCGTCTCGCTCGTCATCTTTGCACCTCGGCCGAGCGCGCCCATCGTGTCGCTGCTCGATCACCCGGGCACGATGATGCTCTACGTCGGGTTCTTTCTCTTCGGGCTGTCGCACGGGCTCGTCGAGGGCGTCATCAACCCGTTGATCGCGACCATCTACAGCACCGAAAAGACCAAGAAGATCATCGCCGTCCACGCATGGTGGCCCGGCGGGCTGATCGTCGGCGGGCTGGCGGCAGTGACCCTGTCGGCACTCTTCAATGCGAGCTGGCAGCTTCGGCTGTCCCTGATCATGATTCCCGCCGTCATCTACCTGGTCATGGCGTTCTCGCTCTCCTATCCGCAAACGGAGCGGGTGACGTCGAATGTCTCCACGGGCGAGATGTGGAGCCAGGCCATGCGGCCGCTGTTCATCGTGCTGTTCATCTGCATGTGGATGACGGCGGCCACCGAAATGGGCCCCGATCAGTGGTTTCCCACGGTGATGGGCGAGCTCGTGCCGCAGCTCAACCCTGGCGCCGGCAGTGGCGTGCTGTTCCTTGTCTACACCGCGGGGCTGATGTTTGCGCTCCGGCAGTGGGCGAGCGGCCTCAGCCACAAGTCGCCGCTCGCGACGCTCATCGTCAGCTCGCTGTTGGCAGGGATCGGTCTTTACTGGCTTGGAGGCCTCGACAGCAATTCGAACGCGCTCGTGGCGTTTGTCGCCGCCACGCTCTTCGGCATCGGCAAGACCTTCCTCTGGCCGACGATGCTGGGCGTCGCCGCCGAACAGTTTCCGCGCGGGGGCGCACTGGTGCTTTCGCTGCTCGGGGGCGCGGGCATGTTGTCGGTCGGCCTGGTGGTGCCGCTGATGGGCGAGCGCATGGATCAGTTCGGGCCCGGCGCCGCTCTGCAGATGGTCGCGCTGCTCGGCGCGATTCTCGCCGTGATTTTCACGGGCGTCTGGTTCTACTTCAAGGCGCGCGGCGGCTATCGCGCGGTCGCGATTTCCACCGTCACTGGCCGATAGCCCCGACGGTCGGGCTGTCCTGGGTCAATCCCAGGTTCCTGACGACGGCGACCGTCGATTTCGACTTGTTCAGCGTGTAGAAGTGCAAGCCTGGCACGCCTTCCCGTAGCAGTTCCTCGCACTGGCGCGTCGCGTACTCGATGCCATATTCCGCCGCCGCCTCGTCATCCGATCCCCGCTTGTCGAGCTCGCTGGCGAGCTTCTGCGGAATGTCGGCGCCGCACAGGGCCACGATCCGCTTGATCTGTGCCGTGCTCAGTATCGGCATGATTCCCGGAACGAGGGGCACCGTCACGCCGAGCGAGGTCAGGTAATCCCGGAACTCGAGGTAGTCGCGGTTGTTGAAGTACAACTGGGTGATCACGAAATCGGCGCCCTGATCGATCTTGTGCTTGAGATGGTGCCAGTCGGTGCGCTTGCCATCCGTTTGCGCGATGTGCCCCTCGGGAAAACCGGCCACACCGATGGAGAAGCCGCCCATCTCCTTGATGAAACGGACGAGCTCCCACGAGTACTCGAATCCACCTTCGGTCTTCTGAAAATCGCCCACACCGCCGGGCGGGTCGCCCCGCAGCGCCAGGATATTGGTGATGCCGAGCGCTCGCGCCCGCTCGAGCACGGCCGACGCTTCGTCGCGTGTCGCGTTGACGCATGTCATATGCGCCATCGCGGTCAGCCCCTGCTCGCGCTGAATGCGATCGACGATGGTGAGCGTCTTCTCGCGGGTACTGCCGCCGGCGCCGTACGTGACCGAGCAGAAATCGGGCTTCAGCTGTCCAAGGGCCGGGATCGTCTTCTCCAGGAGCGTGCGCTCGCCTTCGGGTGTCTTGGTCGGGAAGAATTCGAATGAAATGACGGGCCGCCGTGTGCTGCCCGTGGCAGCAAAGATGTCGCGTATGAACGGCATGTGCAGATATCCTATCGCAATGAGGATCATCGTGTGCCTCGCCGCCGTCCTGTGGCTCGCGCCCCTGGCGCATGCGCAGACGGGTTTCGAGTGGTCGCCGACGCGCAGGCTCATGAAGGAGGATTTCCGCGGACGCGTGCCGGTGCAGGCGCGGAACTCCTCGCTGAGCTGGCTGCACATCGAAACCTCCTGGGAATGCGTCGTCGGCGAGCTGGTGGCCTCGGCGCACGCGATATTCGACCCGTCGCAGTCGTGGTGGCGGACGAGCTACGGGAACATATGGGGGAACGCCGGCGAGCGCACGACCGCGAGCCAGGCCCAGATGCAAGCGCGCCGCAACGTCATGCAGCTGGACAGACAGCTGCTCGATCACGAGCAGCTGCACTTCGATTTGGCGGAGCTGGCGGCCAGGAAGATCAGGAAGCGGTTCGGGGAGTTCAAGGACGCCTGCCTCGAGCCAGGCGGCACCGAGCCGATTCAGACGATGGTGGTCGATGTCGATCGCGAGCTGCAGGAAGAGCAGACCAAATACGATCTGGAAACGGGTCACGGCACCAACGTGCGGGCGCAGGATCTATGGTCGCGCCGGGTCAGGGAGTTGCTGAAATAGGCATTCGCAGATTGGCAGAATCTAAGACTGCTTTTAGAAATGTACGTAGTGTCCGGCTTTAGCCGGACCGGGGAAGTTCGGACCGAGCGGAGTTGGGTTGCCGTCGCTGCCGCGCGAATCCGAAGCTCCGGGGCCGGACGCGCGCTGCGATGCCGCAGCGGACCGCGCGACGCGAGGACACCCACTTCGCCATTCGTCCTCGCTCGATGCCCTCGGGCTTCTCGCGCGGTCAGGGGTCACTGTCGGCCGCCTGCGCACGGCTTCGCGCCGCAGCAACGCCAACCCAACTACCGCGCCGCGCTACACGATTCTGAAAGGCGATCTAATTCTTCACTGCCTCTTGACCTGCGCGTACATCCACGAACGTCAGCACCACGGCTCCCGCGATAAAGAACACCATCACGCTGAGAATCGCGCTGCGGCTCGAGCCCGTCGCGCGGCTGGCCAGCTCGAAGGTCGCCGGCCCGGCGATGGCGCCGAACTTCTCGAAGATCGAGAAGAAGGCGAAAAACTCCGACGATCGCTCGCGTGGAATCATGCTGGCGAAGAGCGAACGGCTAAGCGCCTGGCTGCCACCCTGCACCGACGCCACCATCAGCGCAAGGATGTAGAAGTCGCGTTCGGTCTTCATGTAGTAGCCCGCCACCGTAATCAGCGTGTACACCGCCAGCGCGATGAAGATCGACGTTTTCGCGCCGATGCGGCCGGCGAGCATGCCGAAGAGGAAGGCGAACGGAATGCCGGCGAACTGGACGAGCAGGATGGCCGTGATGAGGGCCCCCTGGTTGAGGCCGAGCTCGGTCCCGTAGCTCGTCGCCAGTCTGATGATGGTGCCGATCCCGTCGCTGTAGATGACGAAGGCGACGAGGAGCAGAAACGCCTGGCGGTACCGTCGAAGATCGCGAAGGGTGTGTACCAAGTCCGAGGAGCGAGGCCTTCATGAGCGAGACGGTCGAGCGCGCGCCGGCGCCGGCGACCGCCGGCTCGGGGACGCGGCGGAACAGCGGGATCGAAAACAGCGCCCACCACACCGCGACGCTCAGGAAGGACAGACGCGAGGCCTGCCCCGCGTCGCGGATGCCGAATGTCGACGGCGAGAGAATCCAGGCGACGTTCAGCGCGAGCAGCAGGCCGCCGCCCAGATATCCGAGAGCAAAACCAGCCGTCGAGATGCGATCGATCTCGTCTTCGCGCGCCAGATGCGGCAGGAACGAATCGTAAAGCGTCAGGCTTGCCGTGAATCCGACGTTCCCAATGCCGAACAGGATGGCGGCCAGCAGCCAGTCGTTCCGATGCACGAGCACGAGGCATCCGGCAGCGATGCAGCCAATCGCGGTGAACAGCCCGAGCAGGCGCTTCTTGATGGGCGCGTAGTCGGCCAGCGCCCCGAGAAACGGCGCGAGCATCGCCGAGGTCGCGAGCGCGATGGTCGTCGTGCGGGCGAGCAGCCGCGTGGCTTCGCCGGCGCGGCAGGTCCGCTCCGGCGACCGAGGTGAAATACACCGGGAAAATCGCCGTGATGATCGGTGGTGGCGAACGCCGAGTTGGCCCAGTCGTACATCGCCCACGCGCGAATCTCGGGGCGATGCAGCCCGACCCGTGTCAGAAGGTCTTTCGCGCGATCCATTCCCGCATCAGCGAGTCGACGACGACGTACCGTTCGTTCTCACGCGCGACGAGGTCCTCTCGCGCCAGCGCCTGCAGCGCCGCCTGCACCGTGGACGCGCCACCCAGCCGGTAGCGGGTGCGCAGGTCGGCCGACAGCAGCTCGCGGCCGTCGGCCAGCACCACGGCCCGGAGCGTGGCGCGCTGGGCGAGCGTCAGGCGCTGCCACATGGCTTCGAACATCGTTTCCTGCTCGGCCAGCAGGCGATGGAGCGTCGCGTGGAGATCCTCCACGCCGATCCGCCGCTTCCCCGCGGCGCGCGCATCGTCCCAGCTCTCGTGCGCCAGACGCTGAACGTCGTAGGGCATGTTGCCCGCCAGATCGACGATGGCGCTGCCGAGTCCCGCCTCGGGCTTGATGCCGGTTCGTGAAAACCGCGATTCGATGAAACCGGAGAACAGATCCGCCGGGATCTTCTCGAGGCGCATCACCGGACCGGCCTTGTAGAACGGGCGCTTCGGGCCGAGCATCCGTTCCATGAGGCTGGGCTCGGAACCGGCGAACACGTACCCGACGCTGCGCTGATGCTGCACGGCGGCGCGCATGGCGTGCTCGACGCTGCCGCCGTTGAACCCGTTGATGGCCTGAAACTCGTCGAGCGCGACGACGATGCGCGTCTTGCGGGCCTCGCTGAGGCGGCCGGGCAGCGAGAAGACGTCGGTGGCCAGCCGCGAGATGTCGCGATCGGTGCGCACGCGTCGGGAACTTCACCGACATGCCCATCGTGCCCGCCGAGTCGGCCTCGAGGCGCAGCTCAGGCTTCGCGGCGCCGATCGCATCCCTCAGCCAGGCACGCGCCTTGTCCCAGCCGCTCTCCATCGCCAGGAGCGAGCGCGTGTAGCCTTCCAGGAACGCGAGGTAGGAGCTGTAGCTGCTGACGGTGACTTCCGCGGTCAGGGCGCCGCCCCGCGCCACCGCGCGCAGCGCCTGGCGGATGAGGGACGACTTGCCGTACCGCCTCGGCGAGATCAGAAAGACCTTCTGGCCCGAGCCGAGGTCGCGGACCAGGCGATCGAGCTCGTCGAGGCGGTCGACGAACGCCGCCGCGGGCACGACCTCGCCGTACACGAAGGGATTTTCCATTACGTCAATCTACGTAATCGTTACGGATTATAACGTAACGACGCCTAAAGACCAGGGATTGGGGAGTAGGGATTGGGGATTAGGCGATTAGCGAGGGACTGGGGATTAGTAGGGAGTGGGGTCAGATCCTGATCCCAAATCCCCAATCCCTAATCCCAGCGGGCATCACGGTTCCGATTGCCAGAGGGCGCGGCCGACGAAGAACGGTCCGAGCCGATCCAGGTAGAGCGACGTCTGCTGGGTCTTCCGCATCGCCTGGACGATGTGCGAGAGGGGGAAGAGGGCTCTGCCGAGCAGGCCGATGACGAAATCGTTGTCGTTCTTGTCGAGGCCGTGGCAGGCCAGGCGGATGTCGTGCGCGTAATCGCCCGCGCCGTACGACATGCCGATCGCGCCATGTTCGGCGAGGATGACGCGCTGCTCCTCGGGTGGCAGCTGGGCGAACCGGCCGTTCCGCCGCAGGGGGTACCAGACGGCCCACGGCCAGTCCTGGTTCAACACCGTGCGCCGGGGACGGTGCAGGATGGCTTCGGCCAGATCCGGCTCGTAGCCCAGCGCGTAGGTGCGGCCGAGCATCGTGAACTCGGGCTTCGCGGTGAGAGCGTCGAACGGTCCGCGGTTCAACAGCGGCCGCATGGTGTCGAGAAAGAAATTCGGATCTCTCGTGAGCGACAGGATCGCGATGCCCTGCGGATCGTTCGCGTCTTCGTAGACAACGCCTTCGATGCCCGCACCCGACAACGCCGCGGAGACCGCTCGCGAGTCGCGGCAGCCGCCATACACCAGCAGCTGCATGAACAGCCGTTCGTCCGACCGCTGCGGTTGTCCGTTCTTCATGCCGCCGCGCTCGGCGATGTCCGGCGGCTCTGGCCCTCGCCTCGTCTGTGTCTCAGATGTCATGGGTTTCCAGTTTCGAGTGTAAAGATTCGAGCTTTCAGATTCTAGTTTTTAGATTTTAGTCTTTAGATTCTAGATCTTTAAGGTCCCGGTATAAACGGCCATGCCGACGACCGCGTCGATGCCGAGCGCATCGAGCTCGTCAATCTCGGCCTGCGTGGTGACGCCCCCTGCGGCGATGAGCGGCCGGTGCGTGGCGTCGCGCACGGTGCGGATGGCCGCGATGTCGGTGCCTTTCATCAACCCTTCCTTGTCCACGTGCGTGTAGAGGAACTCGCCGCAATACGGTTCGAGCGCGCGGACGGCATCGGCGGCCGTGGTGCCCGTCGCCGATTTCCAGCCGTGCGTCACGACCCGGCCCCCCTTGCTGTCGACGGCCCCGACGATACGCTCGACGCCGACCGCCTCCGAGAAGCGCCGGGCGCTCGCCGTGTCCGGCTGGCCGTCCTTGAACATCGCCGAGCCGACGATGACCTTCCTGGCCCCGATCGACGACAGCTCGAGCGCGCGTTCCGGCGATCGCACGCCCCCGCCGACCTGGCAGGGGAGCCGTCTGCAGATCTCGCGCACCAGCCCGTCGTTCGAGCCCGAGCCCATGGCCGCGTCGAGATCGATGACGTTGACGCGTCGAAAGCTCGAGAATCGCTCGATCCAGTAGTCGAGGTCGGTCGTTTCGATGGCCAGCTTCTCGCCCTGAATCAACTGGACGACCTTGCCGCCCTTGAGATCGATCGCCGGGATCAGCATGTCTACAACCGCACCGGAATGCCGTGGTTGCGCAACATTTCCTTGAGGTCGCGCACGGCGTGCTCGGAGAAGTGGAAGATCGAGGCGGCCAGCGCCGCATCGGCGCACCCGTCGGTGAACACTTCGGTAAAGTGCTCGAGCGAGCCCGCGCCGCCCGATGCGATGACGGGAATCGGCACGGCTCTCGAGACCGCCGCGGTGAGCTCGCAGTCGAAGCCTTTCTTGGTGCCATCGCGATCGATCGACGTCAGGAGAATCTCTCCCGCGCCGCGATCGGCGGCCTCCCTGGCCCACTCGACCGCCTCCCGCCGGGTTTCGGCGCTGCCGCTCCGCTCGTAGACGAGCGCCCGGCCATCAACCCACTTGGCGTCGATCGCGACGATGGCAGCCTGGCTGCCGTAGCGCGAGGCGAGCGTCGTAATCAGCGCCGGATCGTTGAGCGCCGCGGTGTTCAGGCTCACCTTTTCCGCTCCGGCATCGATGGCGGCCGCGGCGTCGTCTTCCGAGCGGATGCCGCCCCCGACGGTCAGCGGAATGAAAATGCGTTTGGCCACCGCCGAGACGGTGGCGGCGAGCGCGCGGCGTCCCTCGAGCGTGGCCGTGACGTCGAGAATCACGACCTCGTCGATGCCTTCCTTGTTGTAGCGCTCGGCCAGCTCGGCCGGGTCGCCGGCGTTCCGCAAGCCTTCGAAGTTCACGCCCTTGACGACCTGGCCGTTCCTGACGTCGAGGCAGGCGATGATGCGTTTAGAGAGCATTGAGAAAGTTCGTCAGCACGCGAAGCCCGACATCGCCGGACTTCTCTGGATGGAACTGCACGCCGAAGACCTGCCCGCGCTCGACCGCGCTCGCAAAGGGCACGACGTGCGTGGTCACCGCGATCGCCTCGTCGGTCACGGGCGCCGCATACGAATGCGTGAAGTACACCTGGGAACGATTCCTGATGCCGTCGAACAGCCGCGACGCCCTTGGAAACTCGAGCTCGTTCCAGCCGACGTGCGGCACCTTGTTCGGCCACTCGGTCTTGAGGAGCTGGCACTGGCCGGGCATCAACGCCAGCCCCTCGCAGCCCGGGGCCTCGGTGCTGCCTTCGAACAGCCACTGCAGTCCGACGCAGATGCCCAGGAGCGGCCGGCCCCGCTCGATGACGCCCAGAATCGCGTCGCGCCACTCGCGGTCGAGCGCCGCCGTTCGCGCGAAGTTGCCGACGCCCGGCACGATGACCGCTTCTGCAGTGTCGAGATCCGCGGGCCGCTGCGGCGTTTGCACGTCGGCGCCAACGGCCGCGAGCGCCTTGCGGACCGAGGTCAGGTTTCCGGCGCCGTAGTCGACGAGGGCGATCACAACAATCCTTTCGTGCTGGGAAGCGTACGCAGAAGCTGCTTGTCGCGGGAGCACGCCACGCGCAGGGCGCGGCCGAACGCTTTGAACACCGCTTCCACGTGATGATGGCTGGAGCGGCCGTAGAGCACCTTGACGTGCACGTTGCCGCGGACCCCCAGCGCAAATCCCTCGAAGAAATCGTGCACGAGCTCGCTCTGCAGATCGCCGACCCGGTCGACCTTCAGGGCGAGATCGACCACGGCATGCGGACGGCCGCCAAGGTCGATCGCGGCGACCCCGAGCGTTTCGTCCATCGGCATCACGAAGTAGCCCGCGCGGTTGATGCCGCGCCGGGTGCCGAGCGCTTTGGACACGGCCTCGCCGAGCGCGATGCCGAGATCCTCGACCGTGTGGTGCTGATCGACGTCGAGGTCGCCGGTGGCGCGCACCTCGAGGTCGAACCCGCCATGGCGCGTCATCAGCTCGAGCATGTGGTCGAGGAAGCGAATGCCCGTGCTGACGTCGTACCGGCCCTTGCCCTCGATGCCGAGCCGGACGCGAATCTGCGTCTCGCGCGTTCGCCTGTCGATTACGGCACGGCGCACAGTCCCTCCAGCGCTTCGACGACGACTTCGGTGTGGCGGACGAGGCCCGCGGTGACCCGGATACAGCCGCCGCAGCCCGGCTCGCGCGAGCGGTCGCGTACGAGGATGCCACGTTCGCGGAGCGCCCGGACGATGTCGGTGGCGTTGCCCGATCGGCTGACGTCGATCAGCACGAAGTTGCCCGCGCTCTTCCAGTAGGACAGGCCGAGCCGATCGCACGCCGCATACAGGACCTCGCGCGATTCCACGACCTGCGCGCGGTACCAGTCGAGGTACTCGCGATCGCGCAGGGCCGCGCGCCAGCCGGCGGCGGCGAACACGCTGAGGCTGAACGGCGGTATCGCCTCGCGCACCGGCTCGAGGCGCGCGGGATCGCCGATCAGGCAGCCCGCGCGCAGCCCGGCCAGACCGTGGGCCTTGGCAAACGTCCGGCCGACGACGACGTTCGTATGCCCGCCGAGCTCGGGCAGAAACGTCTCGCCGCAGAAGTCGAAGTACGCCTCGTCAATCACGATGGTGACGTCGGGCGGGGCGCATCGAACGATTTCGCGCATCGCGTCGCGCGGAATGAGCTGGCCGGTGGGATTGTTGGGATTGGTCAGAAAGATGATGCGCGTCCGATCCGTGATGGCGTCGCAGATCTCGCGCGTCGGGAACTCGAAGCCGGGCTTCGGATCGATGGCGACCATGCGGCCACCGGCCGCTTTGATGAACACCGAGTACATTTCGAAGGCCGGCACCGGGACGATCGCTTCGAGCAATCCGCCCGGGTTGCCGTTCATCCGGAACGCGCTCACCGTGAGGGCCCAGAGACCTTCGTCCAGTCCGTTGGTCAACGCCAGCTGAGGCTCCGTGACGCCCAGGTATGCGGCGCATTCGCGAACGAGCGCGCTGTAGTTCGGATAGTACGCGACGTCTTCGGCGGAAATCTCCCTGATGGCGTCGATGACGGCCTGAGAACAGCCCCCGGTGTTCTCGTTCATGTGCAGCCGCAAGGCACCCTGCCGATCGCCGGGACGCACGTAGGTCATTTTTTTGTTTGTCGCGGGGCCCCACCCCCGCGACCTGTACCTCGCGCCCGATGGGCGCTCGGCAATGGTTGCGTTAACGATCTGCGACCCGTCGTCAAACGTATTTCGATCGATCGCGCGTGTGCCTCGAGCCCCTCTTCGCGCGCAAGCGTGATGACCGTCGAGGCGAGATTGTTGAGTCCCTTGCGCGTCATCCGCTGAACGGTCGACACGCGCACGAAATCGGCGGCATGCAGACCGCCACGAAACCGGGCGGCGCCATTGGTCGGCAGCACGTGATTCGAGCCGATGGCGTAATCGCCCGCGACTTGGGCCGTGTACGAGCCGACGAAGATCGCACCGGCGGAGCGCACCTGGGCGGCGAAACGGTCGTCATCGCAGACGAGGTGCTCGGCGGCGGCACGATTGGCGAGCTCCGCGGCTTCCTCCCGGCTTCCTGCGACGATGATGCCGCCATGCCGCGCGAGCGACTCGCGCGCCGGCCCCTTCGCCGGCATCTGCAGCGAGACCGAGCGCGCAACTCTCGATGCGAGGGATCGGCTGCTGGTAATCAGCAGCGCCCGCGCCTGCGGATCGTGCTCGGCCTGCGCAATCAGATCGGCGGCGATCCATTCCGGATTCCCGGCGTCGGAGACGATGACGATCTCGGTCGGCCCGGCGTAGAAGTCGATGGCGCAGTCGGTGGCGACGAGTGCCTTGGCGGCCGCCACGTACTGATTGCCGGGCCCGACAATCTTATCCACCCGCGGCACGGTGCGCGTGCCGTACGCCATCGCGGCGACAGCCTGCGCCCCACCCATTCGGAACAGCTTCGTCACGCCAGCCGTTCGCGCAGCCGCCATGACGACCGGTTCTGGACGGGGACACGCGACGATGATCTCGCCGACGCCGGCCGCGCGCGCCGGAATGGCCGTCATGAGCAGCGACGAGGGCAGGGGATAGCGCCCGCCCGGCACGTAGCAGCCGACGCGATCGAGCGGTGTGACCCGCTGTTCGACGCTGACGCCCCCCATCGTCTTCACGGTCCAGCCACGCGGCCGCTGCCGGCGGGCGACTTTTTCGATGTTCCGCGCGGCGGCCGAGAGGGCCGCGCGGACTCGCGGCGGAACGCGGGCGGCCAGTTCTTCGATCTCATCGGGCGGGACTTCGAGCGGGCCCTCGAGCCGATCGAAGCGCCTCGCGTAGTCGAGGAGCGCGGCATCGCCGCGCCTGCGGACGGCCGACACGATGGTGGCCACCGAGGCGGCGATGCGGCGATCGTCCCGGCTCGGAGGCCTCAGCAGCCGCTCGACGGCCTTCGCGTTACGGGAAGTCAGGATTCGCATCACACCACGATCTTGTTCAGCGGGTACTCGACGATGCCCTGCGCGTGCGCCGACTTGAGCCGGGGAATCAGATCGCGAACGGTTCGTTCTTCGATAATCGTGTTCACGGCCACCCATCCGTCTTCGCTGAGCGGCGAGATGGTCGGCCGCTGCAGCGCCGGCAGCAGCGCGAGGACCGTTTTCAAATCCTCGTTGCGGACGTTCAGCATGATGCCGACGCGTCCCTGTGCTTCGATGGCGGCCTTCAACAACAGCGAGATGTTCTCGATCTTGGTTCGCTTCCAGGTGTCGTTCATGGCCGCGCCGTTGGCGATCAGCTGCGTGTTGCTTTCCATCACGGTGTCGAGGATGCGCAGCCGGTTCGCGCGCAGGGTCGATCCGGTTTCGGTCGCCTCGACGATGGCATCGGCGAGCACGGGCGGCTTCACTTCGGTGGCGCCCCAGGAGAACTCGACGTTGACGTTCACGCCGACGCGATCGAAGTACGCCTTGGTGACGCGCACCAGTTCGGTGGCAATCGTGGCGCCTTCGAGATCCTGCGGCGTCTTGAATCGGGAATCCTCGGGCGCGGCGAGCACCCAGCGGACCTTGCCGAAGCTCTGCTTCGAGTAGATGAGATCGGCCACCGAGACCAGGGCCGCCGGCGTCGCCAGCCCGCTCTGGTGTTCCGCGATCCAGTCCTGGCCGGTGAGGCCGCAGTCGAGCACGCCGTCGGCCACGTATCGGGCCATTTCCTGCGCACGAATGAGCATGCACTCGATGTCGGGGTCGTCGATCGAGGGAAAGTACGACCGCGAGCTGACGTAGATGGTGAACCCCGCGCGCGCGAAGAGCTGCACGGTGGAATCCTGGAGCGAGCCTTTTGGCAGGCCGAGCTTGAGCGTGTTAGGCATTGTTTAGTTTGTCGCGACATTCATCTGCTTCGTGTGACTCCAGAGTTCGGAAGCACGAGCGAGCCCCGGTGTGGCAGACGTTGCCGTCGCCGAGGCGCTTCACCTTCATCAGGATCGTGTCGTCATCGCAGTCGACCAGGATCTGCTGGACGGCGAGCTTGTTGCCCGACGTCTCGCCCTTGGTCCACAGCTTCTGGCGCGATCGGCTGTAGAAGGTCGCAAACCCGGTTTCCTTTGTTGTCGCGAGCGCCGTGTCGTTCATGAAACCGACCATCAGCACTTCGCCGCTGTCCGCGTCCTGAACGACTGCGGGCACGAGCCCGTTTTGTTTTGTGAAATTTATTGGCATAAACAAAAAACCCCGCCGGTCGTGGCGGGGCAGTGGATGTCGGTATGCGATCGTCTCGAACTATCCGCAGCTCCGCCGGCCCGTCACCTTGCGGTGATGGTGATGATGGTGGTGCGGCCGGTGGCACACGGACGTCATGAGGCTTTTAGCCTACTGCACGGTCGTAAATGGTGTCAAACTGGCGCGCATGAAAGCGATTCGCGTGCATCAGTTCGGCGATCCGTCGGTGATGAAGCTCGAAAGCGTACCCGATCGCCCGGCCGGACCGGGGCAGGTGCTCGTGAGCGTGAAAGCTGCCGGCGTGAACCCTGTCGACACCTACATCCGCAGCGGCGTGTACGCGTTCCTTCCGACCTTGCCCTACACCCCAGGCATCGATGCGGCGGGCACGGTCGAAGCCGTCGGCAGCGACGTGACGGCGTTCAAAGCAGGCGATCGGGTATACGTGAGTGGCAGCGTGGATGGGCGCGGGTGGGGATCGTACGCGGAGAAAGTGCTTTCGAACGTCGATCAGGTTCACCATCTGGACGGCCATGTCTCGTTCGCCGAGGGGGCCGGCATCGGCGTGCCGTACGTCACCGCCTGGCGGGCGCTCTTCGACAAGGGCGGTGCGCGTCCCGGCGAAACGGTCCTCATTCATGGCGCGAGCGGTGCGGTCGGTGTCGCCGCGACGCAGATGGCGAAGTCAGCCGGCCTCGTCGTATTCGGTACCGCGAGCACCGTGCCAGGATTTGAGCTCATGAGCGATCAGGGCGTCGTTCACGTCTTCGATCACAGTGCAGCCGGATATGAGAAGGAAATTGTCGAGAGGACCGGCGGCCGAGGGGTTGATCTCGTCATCGAAATGCTCGCCAACGTCAACCTGGTGCGCGATCTCGAGCTCATCGCCAAGCACGGCCGCATCATCGTTGTCGGCAACCGCGGCGCGTTGGAATTGAATCCCCGGCTGATCATGGCGAAGGATGCCGTCATCAAAGGCATCACGAACTGGAACGCGTCGCCGGCCGAGCTGGCCACGGCGCACGCTGCGATTGTGGCGGGCATGGAACGATCCGGATGGAAGCCTCAGGTCGGCAAGGAACTGCCGCTGGCCGACGCCTCGCGCGCGCACGAGGAGGTCATGAAGCCGGGGGCATACGGAAAGATAGTTTTGATACCGGACGGTTCGTAAAGTTCGTAAAGTTCGTAGGGTTCGTAGGTTCGTAAGGTTCGGGTTCGCGAACTCCATGAACCTCACGAACCCACGAACCCACGAACCCACGAACTAAACGAACCCCACGAACCACCACTTTGTACTAATATTTTTCCCGGATGCCCCTCTCCGAACTGTTCCTCGTCATCGCTGCCCTGATTATCGGCCTCGTGGGAGGCGCGCTCGCGATTCGCGCGCTCAAGGACGGTCAGCAGAAGGATGAGGGAGCCGTGGCCGTTCGCGCGCTCGAGCAGCGGCTCGACGTGATTACCGCCGAGATGAACCGCACGTTCGCGCAGGCGCTGCAGCAGGCGACACAGTCGCTCAACGGCACGATTGGCGGCGTCCGGGACGAGACGCGGGCCGTGAGAGAAGAAACGCGCGCGGCGATCCAGCAGCAATCCCTGCAGGTGACGCAGACGCTCGGCGACCTGAAAGACACCAACAGCCGCATTCTCGAACAGAGCCGCAGCCTCGACGAGTTCCAGCGGCTGCTGCAGTCGCCGAAGCTTCGCGGCGACTTCGGCGAGTTCACGCTCGAGCAGATGCTGCGCGACCTGTTGCCGTCCGAGCAGTACGAGTGCCAGGCGTCGATCGGAAACGGCCGCGTGGACGCGCTCGTCCGCACGCCGTACGGAGCGCTGTGCATCGACTGCAAGTTCCCGCTGGACAACTTTCGGCGCGCGCTCCGGGAGACAGAACCGGCCGCCCGCGATGCGGCGATGAAGCAGTTCTACTCGGACGTCCGCGGACGCATCAAGGAAATCGCCGATCGGTACGTGCTGCCGCCGCAAACGCTCGATGTGGCCTTCATGTTCGTGCCGGCCGAAAACGTCTACTACGAAGTCATCGGGCGCCCCGAGCTGCTGACCTACGGCCGCGAGTGCCATGTCGTGCCGGTCTCGCCGAACACGATGTACGCCTACATTCAGGCGCTCGCCGTCGGCTTCCGCGGCATGAAAATTCAGGAAGAGGCCAAGCGCGTGCAGGAGATGCTCGCGCAGCTCACCACCCGGTTCGACAAATTCCAGGATCATTTCAGCATGGTCGGCAAGCATCTCGACAACGCGAAGAGCCAGTTCGAGCGGGCCATGCGCGATGTCGAGCGCTTCGACGCGACCCTGCAGGGCGTCAAGATCGGCCGTATCGAGGAAACGCAGCAGCAGTTTGCCGAGATCGGACCGCTCAAGCTCGAGTAGCCGTGTTGTATCTGGTTCATCACGGGGACGCCGTCGGGCCCGACGTCAATCCGATGCGGCCGCTGTCCGATCGTGGCCGCGTCGAGGTCGACATGCTCGCGCAGAGAGCGGCCGAGCGGGGAGCGAAGCCCGACGTCATCTGGCACAGCGGCAAGCTGCGCGCCCGGCAGACGGCCGAGGCCTACTGGAAGCGCTGCAATCCCTTCGCAACATTTGCGGCCGCGCGCGGGCTGCAACCGACCGACCCCACAGGTTGGATCGTCGATGCGATCGCAGGCGACGACCGGCACATCATGCTCGCCGGACACTTTCCGCACCTGCCGCGCCTGCTGGGGAAACTGCAAACCGGTATGGCCGACGCGCTGCCCGCGGACTTTCCGCTCAACGGTGTTGTGGCGCTGGAGCTGGTGGAGGGGCGATGGGTGGAGCGGTGGAGGCTGCGCCCTTAGATGGCAGATGGCAGATGGCACATGGCAACATGGCTGAATTGCCATCTGCCATACGCCATCTGCCATGACTGAGGTCGGGTTATCGTTCAACTGTCACCGTTGCGGGCGAGCCCATGCGAACGGTGACGGTGGAACCTGCCGGCAGTGTTGCGGCATTCGGCTCGCTGGCCGCCACCGCGACGCCGCCGCCAGCTGCGCCGACCGTGCTGCCGATGACCGCGCCTTTCTTGCCGCCGAAAATCGCACCCAGCACCGCACCGCCCACCGCGGCGCCGCCAATCTTGGCCGCGCTTTCGCGCGCCGGCGACTCGCCCTCGCGGTAAATCGTTTCGGTGTTGATCGGCAGCCGTGTGCCGTCGGCCAGCACGATCGTATGGAAGCGGATGCCGAGCCGTGCCTGATCCTTCAGCCGCCCGCCGCGTTCGACCAGCGTGACAGACCCTTCGGCTTTCGCACCGGCAGGAATCGCAACCTGATCGCGAACCTTGACGTCGCGCGTCACGCGCGCACCGACTTTATCCTCGAGCTTCGCACGCTCGGTGGTGACGGCCGTCTCGACTTGCAGCCCGATGACAGAATCCGCCGGAATCACCAGCTCGTCGTACATCTTGCGTGGCGGCTCTGTCACGACCGGCCCGCGTTCGACCGTCGTGTTCTCGACCGGCTCGATAGCAGCTGAGACCGGGGGATCCACCGGCGCGCTGGGCGGCGTGTAAACGGGCGAGGGGCTGTTGCCGCCGTAGCTCGGCGACGTGCGCGCGCGCTGTGACGGCGCGGGCGACGGTGCTCGTGATGGCGCCGGGGCCCGCCGAACGGTGCGCGCAGGGGTCGGCGCAGGCTCGCTGACTGCGGGTTGCGGCTTCGGCTCGGCCACGGCGGCCTGCGGCGCCGGCTCGACGGCTGCCGCCGGGGCGCTCGTGATGCTGTTCTCTGTTTCCGTGACCGCATTGCCCGTTGAAGCCGCGTACATCGGCACCGGTTGTGCCGAATCGGACCCGTTGTGCAGGACGGCCAGATAGGCGCCTCCGCCCGCTGCTGCGAGGCCGACGACGGCGATGGCTCCTAATGCGGCCGGTTTGATTTCCATGGGACTGAACTCCTCGTCACACGTAACAGCAAGGCCCGTACCCACCTCGACACCGCAAAAATGGCGAAAAACCGCGTCTTTCTAGTCAGTTGCGGGCGCCCATGTCCCCTTCGGACACCTCGATTGTCCTTCCAAGGGAGCAAGGGCCTGCGTGAGATGATATGCAAGAAATGCCAGATTGTGACGTGGCCGTTGTCGGGGCCGGGGTGATAGGGGCCGCCATCACCTACGAGCTCGTGGCACGGGGGGCGTCGGTGACGCTGGTCGATGGCCGGGGGACCGGCCTTGGCGCGACCCAGGCGTCGGCGGGCATGCTCGTGCCGTATCTCGAGGGTTTTGACCGGCCCCTTCTGCCGCTGGCCGCGCGCAGCCTCGAGATGTACGACACCTTCGTCGACCGCGTGTCGCGCGACGCTGGAATCGGCGTCGCCTATCGCCGCACCGGCTCGCTTCAAGTCGTCACCGCCGACGAGCCGTTTGGCCACTTCAAGCAGATTGCAGACGCCGCGCGTCGCGCGGGACTCGACTGCGAGCTGCTGGATGCACAGTCCGCGAAAGAAGCCGAGCCGCAGCTGACGCCCGACGTCGCCGGCGCGCTGCTCGTAAAAACGCACGGGTTTGTCTCTGCATCGGAGCTGTCCGGCGCGCTGGCCGCCGCTTCGATCAAGCACGGCGCGCGCATTCGAGTGCCCGCCCGCGTCAAGCGGATCGAGCACCACGACGATGCCGTGGAGATCCAGTTCGAGAACGACACGCCGATGACCGCCAAGGACGTTGTCGTCGCCGCCGGAAGCTGGTCGGGACAGATCGACATCGACGGCGTACTGCCGCTGCCGGTCCGGCCCGTGCGAGGGCAGTTGCTGCAGCTCTCGTGGGAAGGGCCGGCGCTGCGCCGAATCGTGTGGGGACCCCGATGCTATCTGGTGCCGGTTGCCGCCGGCTCGATTCTCGTGGGCGCGACGGTGGAAGACGCCGGATTCGACGAACGGACGACAGTGGCGGGCGTTCGAGACCTGCTCGACGGTGCGTGCGATCTCGTGCCGCACCTCTGGCAGGCCGCGTTCGTCGGTGCGCGCGTCGGTCTGAGACCGGCAACGGCGGACGAGATGCCGATCATCGGCCGTTCGGCGAGGATGCCGGGGCTGGTGTACGCGACGGGCCATTTTCGAAACGGCGTCCTGCTGGCCCCGCTGACGGCGCGCATGGTGGCCGATCTCGTGCTCGACAACCGTGAGGATCCGCTGCTGGGCGCGACCAAGCCGCAGCGGTTCGGGGAGTATTGATATGGCGATTCTGTCCGATCAGGAAGTGCAGCGTCAGCTGAAGGGGCTGACGGGCTGGACGCTCGAGGCCCACGCGATCAAGAAGCAGTACACGTTCAACGATTTTCCAGCGGCCGTCGCGTTCGTGGGCCGTCTGGTTCCCGACGCCGAAGCCGCCGATCATCATCCCGACATCGTGATCAACTATCGCAAGGTGACGCTGCTGTACAGCACGCACAGCGAAGGGGGACTCACGCAGAAAGACTTCGACGGCGCGGCGATGGCCGATCGGAAAGTCGCCAGGACGTAATGAGGCCCGACCTCAAGAAGAATTACAGCTCGCGCGAGGTCGCGTCGCTGACGGGCCTCTCCGCCCGCCAGCTCCAGTGGTGGGACAGCCGGAAGCTCATCAAGCCGTCGATCGCGTCGCATCGCACCGAAGCCGGCGGCTTCACCGAGCGCCGCTACTCGCCGGTCGACCTGTTCGAGCTCGCCGTGCTCGCCGATCTCCGGCGAAACGGGCTGACGCTGTCGAAGATGCGTCTGCTCATCGACACGCTGCGCAGGCGGTTCGGCATCCGGCTGTTCGACGCGATTGGAGGAGGCGGCGCGATTACGCTGCTGACCGACGGAAAGGAGATCTACGCGCGCACCGAGAGCGGCCAGTTCTTCAACCTGCTGCGCGAACCCGGCCAGCCGCTGCTCGTCGTCGGCAACGAAGGCACGTTGAAGGAATTGAAGCTGAGGATGCGATCGAAAAGCCGCCGGAAGAAGAAAACCGGCGGGTCCTAGCTGATCGGAAAGATCTTTTCCAGGTCGTCCGCGGGGCGCGGGATGACGTGGACGCCGACGAGCTCGCCCACGCGCCGGGCCGCGGCCGCACCGGCGTCGGTGGCGGCTTTCACCGAGGCGACATCGCCGCGCACGATGGCCGTCACCAGGCCCGCATCGACCTTCTGCCAGCCGACGAACACGACGTTCGCCGTTTTCACCATGGCGTCGGTTGCCTCGACCATGCCAATAAATCCGCGTGTTTCGATGAGGCCGAGCGCGTCGCCAAGCTCGGATCGAGAGGGCGAGCTATTCTTGGGCCGGTCGGCTGTCATTGTGAGAGGTCATGCTATCACGGTTGCGGCGGCCCCATCGTGAGATTCAGGTTCAACGTCTGCCCTTCCGTGAGCGAAAAATTCTGCGCGCCGATGCGCAGCTGCTCGAGCACATCGGGATCGTTCTGCATGCCGTTCTCGAGCGCAGGGACGACCGCGGCCATGTAGCGTCCCGGAGGCAGGCCCTTGATGGTGAACGTGCCGTTCTGGTTCGGTCTCGAGGTCTGCACGAACCGCGACTGCGCGCCCCAGAGCTTCGTGTCTTCTGGAAACGCCACGACGACATAATCGTTCACGGGTTGCCCCCGCGGATCGCGCACGCCACCGGAGACCTCGGTGAGCCGATTCGTCATCGTGATCACGACGTTTGCCACGTTGGTGCCGGGCTTGAATTCGAACGGCGTGTCCGTGACGTCGGTGCCTTCGACAGTGACGCTTTTCAGCGCCCAGCCTGACGGCGGGCTCTGAACCCGAATGAGCCGCGGACCGGCGATGCCCCGAAGTTCGAACGCACCATCCTGACCCACCCGTCCACCACCGAGCGCGCGGGCCGCGATCAGCATCGTCATGGGCGACGTCCCGCCCGCGGCAGGATTGGCGACGACCTGCATGTTCGATTGCGGCGGGGCTTGTCCAGGGAACACTACGCGTCCCGACACGGTGACGCCAGCCGACGTGATGACGGTGAGATTGTCGATGTCACCCGACACCGCCAACGGCATCGATGCGAACTCGAGCTGCGACAAATTGATCTCCTGCAGGTTCCTGACGTCCCGCGGCCGCTGCTGCACGTCGAGCACGTAATCACCCGGCGGCACGCCCGTCAGCTGGAAGCTCCCGTCAGGGCGAATCTGATTGCCGCCGCCCAACGCCGAGCGGAGAGCCGCCACGCCGTTAGTGCCTCGCGGCCGCAGCATCACCATCCCGCCACCGAGCGGGCGTCCATCTGATCCCATCACGATTCCGGAGATGCGCGAGAGACGCGCGGGAACCAGCGGAAACGCGACCGAGCCCTGCTCCTGACCGAGCGACACGGTCACGGTCTGCGCCTGGGTGACGTCGAGGACGCCAGGATAGTAGGTGCCCGGATATCCCGTTGGATCCGGATCGTTCGTGCCCGAGCGGTCGGGGTTTTGCCGCAACGACGCCCGCACGACATAGTCGCCCGGCATCAAACCGAAGATTCGGAACTGACCGAGGTCATCCGTCTGCGCGGCGCGCCCGGCGTTGACGAGCTGGCGCTCGCCGTTGGTGAACTGATAGCGCATCGCCTGCACCTGGACGTCGGTCATCGGATCGCCGAACTCGTCCGTAATCCGGCCGGTGATGACGCTGCCGCGGGGCAGGCTGAAGTCCACTTTCTCGACGGCCTGGCCATCGGCGATGTCGAGCGGCTTGCCGTTTTCGAACGGACGCGCCTGTCCGTACTCGAGCGCCACGTACCCGGCGCGATTCACGAAGAGGCGGTACCGTCCCGCGGGAAGATTCAGTAGCTCGTACCGGCCGTCGCCGTCGGTCGTCACCACGCGGTTGAAGCGCGCTTCGCCCGACGTCACCCGGATTTGCGCGCGTCGAATGGGCGATCCCGTATCCGAGGCGACGACGCGGCCGGTGATTTTCGCGTTCCCGGTGGGGGTCGCCTGCGAGGCGTCGCGCGGCGGCTGGCCCAGCCTGCCGCGCCCGCCTGGGAACGGACCCTGACCACGTCCAAGCGGGCCTGGTCCGGGTTCCTGGGCCGTCACGACGGTCGTCGTGACCAGCACAACGAGGAGGGCGAGTCGGAGGGGAAGCATGATGTCTAAGAGTCCACAGAGTCTAAAGAGTCCAGGAGTCTAAAGAGTCGTTGAGTCCAAGAGTCCGTCGAGTCCAACAGTCCGTCGAGTCCGAGAGTCCATCGCGTCCAAGAATCCGTCGAGTCGTCGCGCTCGTCGCGTCGTCGTGTTTTCCGTCTTCGTGAGCCATTCGTGTCTTCGTGTCTTCGTGGTCGTGTCTTCGTGGTACTACGTTACTCGATCAACGAAAGTTCGAGCTGTTGGGTTTGTCCGGGCGCCAGATAGACGGAGGTGGCGCGAGGCCTCACGGTTTCCCGCCACGCCGGATTCCACTGTATATCCAGTTCTATCGTTTCGAACGCGGCCGCCAGATAGTTGCCAGGTGGGAGGTTGTTGATATCGAAGGTCCCGTCAGTTCGCGGCGAGAGCAGCCTGAGGAAGCGGCCTGGCACTGCACCCTCTGGAAGCTCGCTCGGGAACACTGCGACGACAAAGCGATTGACGGGCTCGCCGGACTTGTCCACGACAGAGCCTTTCAACACCTGTTGCTGATCGGTGACCACGATCTCGAGGTCCTTGATATCTCCAAGGCTCGCGTCGTAGGGCAGGTCGGTGATGTCCTGGCCGCGAAGCGAGACCGATTTCAAGAGCCAGGGAGGCCAGCCGGCTCTGAACAGCATTTTTCCGTATCCGCCCTTCACCGTGAAGGTCCCGTCTTCGGAAATCCGGCCGTTGTCCCTATCGCCCGACGGGGAGCGCATACCCGGCGAACCGTCAAGAATTTCGACGTACACCTGTGGTATGGAGGCCCGAGGACGCGGTGAAGACACACTTTCGTAGATCACGCGGCCGGTGACAGTGGTGCCGGGGCCCGTTGTCACGACAAGCCCCGTGAGATCTTCTGTCCCTACCGAGAGCTTCACCGACGCGAACTCCATCTGCTTGAAGAAGTCCGGCATACCGCCCGGAGCTGATGGACTGACGTCGAGGATGTAGTCGCCCGGCGCCACGTTGGCGAGTTCAAAGGCGCCGGAGGCGTTCTGCACGCGGCTCCCGCCCTCGGATACACCTCCGGCCGTTCTGAGCGCGAGACGTGCGCCTTGCAGTGGTGTGCCGTTGGACGATCGAATGTAGCCGGAGATGCGCGCGGGGCGGCCTTCACGCATCGAAAAACTGGCGCTGACTTGCCCGCCCAGCTCTATCTCGAGGCGTTCGGCCTCGTGCGGATTTGTCGTGCCCGGATAGTACGTGGTCACAAGACGCTCGCCACTCTCGACGCTCTCGCCCCGCGCGACGAGCACGTACGTCCCCGGGCCGAGCCCCGCGACACGGAACGCCCCGCGGTCGTCGGTCGTCACCTGCAGGGGACTGAAAGGGAAGAGGCGCTCCCCGTTTGGCGAATACGCCACTTTGAGCGTCGTCATCCGGATTCCAGGAAGCGGCTCACCGTTCGTGTCCGTGAGCCGGCCGGCGATGACACTGCCGCGCGGAAGAACGAAGTCGAGCCTGTCGGTCGTCGAAGACGTCACCGTCCACAACTCGCTCCGCGCGAGAGGATGCTTCTGGCCCGCGCGCATCGAGACAAGACCCGGGCGCGACGCCGAGATCGCGTACCGTCCCGGCGGGACATCGTCGAAGCGATACTGGCCTTGCCGATCGGTGACAGCCGTTCTGTTCAGAGGCGGAGTGACTGCCGAGCCGCTGCCACGGAGTTCAACGCGGGCTCCGCGCAGCGGTGCTCCGGTATCCGCAGCGAGCACACGCCCGTGCACCGTACCCGGCGAGTTGGACGGTGCCGCGCTCGCTGGCGGCGGCGCGGCCGTCGGTGCCGGCGTGCCCGTTCCGGTGGAGATTTGAGAGGCTGCCATTCGACCCGCGAGATCGGCAGCCAGCATCAACGCCGCCAACGAAGCAAAGACTCTCGCGTGCCGCATGGCTATGGCATCAGTTGAAGTTCGATAGTCGAGGTGAGCCCTTCGGTCAGGCGGAACCGCTTCGCCGTGGGTTCGATCTGCTTGCGGAATGCCGGATCCCAGTGCGCTCCCTGCTCGAGCGATTCAACGGCAGCTGCGAAGTAATCGCCAGGCGGTAGACCTCTTGTCTGGAATCGTCCCTGCTGATCGGGCCGCACCACGCGCGTGTAGCGAGAGGAAACAGCCCCATCGCGCAGCTTGTCAGGGAAAATCACGACGGTGTAGTCGGTGACGGGCCCTTGCGCACTTCTCACCGTGCCCGACAGCGTCGTCTGCCTGTCCGTCAGGACTATCTCCACACCGGTCACGCTGCCCACGTTGGAAAGGTCGATTGGAGTCTCGGTGTTGTTAGCGCCATTGAACGTCACGGACTTGATCGACCATCCGACCGGCGGTGGGCCGAAGCCCTCGACTCCCGGCGCGAAAAGGACGCGGCCAAAGGCACCCTTGATTTCGAATTGGCCGTTCTGATCGATCGTTCCGGAGTTGCTGTCGAGAAGACGGAACGACCCCGCACTCATGGGATCGCTGGGACTCAGCACGATACGGGCAGGCTTTGGCGTCGATGTGCCTTCGAAGATCACCCGGCCAGAAATCGTTGCGCCAGGACTGGTCGTCATCACGAGCCCATTGACGTCGCTGCCATCCGCCGTAACGGCGATCGATGCACCCTCTGCGTCGGCCGCGCCGGCACGAGGCATGACCTCGAGCCAGTGTTCGCCGGGGGGGACGTTCGCGATGCTGAAGCTTCCATCAGGTCCTATTCCCGGCCCGGTGCGCATGCCGAAGCCGTTGCCGCTTCGTGAACGAATGGTCATCATCACGTTCGTGACAGGTCTCCCTGTGGAACTGCGCACCGTGCCGCTGATCTTCGTCATTTTGGCGGAGACCATCGCGAACGACGCATGGGCTTCTTCGGCAATGCCAACAGTGACCTGCTGGGCCTCTTCGGTATTGACGGTACCTGGATAGTACGTAATGCCATGCCCCTCGTAGTCCGAAGGCGCTGCTCCGATGCCAGGCATCATGACCATCGTCTCTGACGGGTTTCCGCTGACGATGTACGAACCAGGCATGAGTCCATAGAGCCGGAATTCGCCGAGATCGTTGGTCATGACGTTGAAGAAGCCGGTACCGGCGGGAACGAGCTGGCGCTGGCCGTTCGGCAAGTATTGATGCCGCATCGCCTGCATTCGAATACCTGCGAGCGGCTCGCCGAGCTCGTCCGTGACGCGCCCGGCGATGACGCCGCCGCGTGGCAGCGCGAAATCGATTTTCTCGACGATTTGCGCGTCTCCGACATCGAGTGGTCGGCCGGACTCGAACGGCCGCCGCTGCCCGAACTGGAGCGACACGTATCCGTTTCGCGTCACGAAAACGTTGTAGCGGCCGGCTGGCAGATCGGCGAGCTCGTATTTGCCTTCCGCGTCGGTGTTGACACTGCGATTGATGCGCAGCTCGTTTGACGCGATTCGGATGGTCGCCCGGCGCAGCGGTGTGCCGTTGTCGGCCGACACGACGCGACCGCGGATGCGCGCTGTGCCGGTTGGAGTGGCTGAGTTATCGCGCGGAGGAATCTGCGCGCGCGGGGCAGGGGGCCCAGGCACCGGGGCGCCTTGCGGCACCGCAATCGCTTGTGCCGCGGCCATGAGGGGAAGGAGAAGGACGCCGATCGCGAGACTCAGAGGACGCACTCCCATGTGACCTCCGACGGGCTATCAACTACCAGCTACCAGCCAGCTTAGACGCCGCGAACCCTCACTCGGCTCTGTTCGCGCATGAATTGCTGCACGTAATACGGCCCGCCGGTGCCCCGGCCGGTCGAGCCGCTGGCTTTCCACCCGCCGAAGGGGTTGATGCCCGGCCAGGCGCCGGTGGTGGCTCCCGCCCGCCGATTGGCATAGGTGACGCCGGCCTGAATCCGCTCGAAGAAGGTGTTAAGGTCGTCCTCGTTTTCCGAATAGATGCCGGCGGTCAGCCCGTATTCCGTCCGGTTGGCCAGCTCGAGCGCTTCGTCGAGCGTCATCACGTCGGCAATCACGACGATCGGCACGAACAGTTCTTCGGAGAACAGCGGGTGGTTGGCCGGCAGGCCGTCGATGATCGTCGGCTCCACGAAATATCCGCGATCGAACGGCGGCGTGGTCATGCGCTTCCCGCCGACGAGAATCTTTCCGCCGTCTTTCTTCGCACGCTCGATGGCCGAGACGTACGTCTTGACCGCGGCCTCGCTGATGACCGGCCCCATCCACACGTCGCGCTCCAGCGGGTTGCCCACCTTGATGCGCTTCGTCTTTTCCACGAGCATCTCGACGAATTTGTCCCGCACGCCCTTCTGGATGTAGGCGCGCGAGCACGCCGAACACTTCTGCCCTTGCGCGCCGAAGGCCGAACGCATGACGCCATCGGACGCCTTGTCGAGATCGGCGGTGCCGGTGACGATGGCGGGATTTTTTCCGCCCATCTCGATGATCAGCGGCCGCGGTACCGACCGCGCCGCATTGTCGCGCATCAGCTTCAAGCCCACTTCCTTCGAGCCGGTGAACACGATGCCATCGATGCCCGGGTTGTCGATCAGTTCCTGCCCGACCGTGGATCCCGGTCCCGTCACGAAGTTGAACACGCCCGGCGGCAGGCCTGCTTCGATCACCATCTCGGCGAGCTTCGCGCCGATCAGCGGCGTATCGGTGGCGGGCTTGAACACCACGGTATTGCCGGCCGCAAGTGCTCCACCGGCCGGACCGGCGGCGAGCGCCAGTGGAAAATTGAACGGCGAGATTACGGCCCAGACGCCATACGGACGCAGCACGCTGTAGTTCTCTTCGCCGGGTCCGAGCGTGCCCATCTTTTCGACGAAGCCTTTGTGCTGCTCGATTTGATCGCAGTAGTACGCCGCCAGGTCTGCGCCCTCTTCGACGTCGCCGACGCATTCGAGCCTGTTCTTGCCGACCTCGTAGCCCATCAACGCGGAGAGCTCGTAGCGGTGGTTGCGAATCGCGTCCGCCATCTTGTGGACGTACACGAGGCGATCCTGCCACGGCCGCGCGGCCCAGGCCGGATACGCCGCACGCGCCGCGTTGACGGCCGACTTCACGTGCTCGCGCGTGCCTTTCTGGAAGTGACCGATGACGATGCTGGTGTCGATCGGGCTGCGATCGTCGAATCGCTCGTCGGCCTTCAGGTGTTTGCCGTCGATGTAAAGCAGGTGCTCGCTGCCGAACGAGCGGGGGACCTCTGCGATCGCCTTGTCGAGCTCGCGGTGCAGATCCTCGAGTGATTCTCCACCGAGCGTTGCGTAGGTGATTTTGATGGCCATAAGGTCGTTGTGGCAGGGCTCACAGAACAGGGCTAAAGCCCTGTGCCACCGGTGTGCCTGGCAGCGGTGGCACAGCCCTTCAGGGCTGTCTAGTCATTCGAGCTTGCGGCCGGCGGGCGTTGATACACGATCTTTCCGTCGAAAATCGTGACCGTGACGGCGCTCTCGCGCAGCGCGTTGGGACGCGCCTCGAAGATGTCGTTCGACAGGATGACGATGTCAGCGAGCATCCCGCGCGCGAGGGTGCCCTTGCGCTGCTCGTCGTACGACGCATAAGCCGCGTGACTCGTATAGGCGTCGATGGCGCTGCGTAATTCTCCCGGGGCCGACACGGTTTCGTGGACCGCCTCGAGCGGATCGAAGGATGCTGCAGGCCAGTTGCTGCCGAAGAGAATGCGGGCCTGGCCCTCGCTCAGCAGGCTGTCGTCGAGGCGAAGGCGACGGCTGCGTGCCGGCGTGCCGTTGACGCTGGTGGCGTGCTCGAACGCATCGACCGTGGCGCGCACATCCGGGCCGCTCGCCGTCTTCACCATGACGTGCCAGTCGTGTTTGTCGAGCAGCGTCACGGCGCGATCGATCTGCTCCGGGTCGCACGGACAGGTCACCAGGACGCCGCCGAGCTTCAACGCGGGATCGTCGGGGAATTCTTCGCGAAGCTGATTCAGCTCGTTGATGCGGGCCTCGGTAACCGCCGGCGTCACGACGATTGATTCCGAGACGCGAAGCTCGAGATCGCCGTCTTTCCGGATTTCGTCGAGCAGCTGCAGTTCCTCTTCGCTCGAGCTGATCGACTGGACGCTCGTGATGCCAAGCCGGTGCGCTTCGTCGATGGCCGCACGCAGCGCCGCAAGCTTTTCTGCACGAGTGGGTTGCGGTACGGCACGGACAGCCAGGTCGACCGCGCCGTCCCTGAGCACACCGGTGGGCTCTCCGGTCCGCCGGTCTCTGACGATCCCCGCCGCCCGATTACGCGTCTTACCTGTGAGGCCGGCAAGCTCGAGCGCCCTGGAATTGGCCCACGCGATTTTTGCGTGTTCGCTCGTGATAAGGACCGGCCGATCGGGAACGGCGCCATCGAGCGTTTTTCGGGGGTGCGTGCTGGCGCCCAGGAGGTCGGCGTCGGCGTGATGCGCGACCAGCCACGGCAGCTCGGCGTTGTCTTCGGCGTAGTGGCGGAGTTCGGTTTCGACGTCGTCGATCGTTGAAGCCGCTGAAAGATTCAGGCGCTCGAGCGTGAGCGCGCCGCTCATCAGATGCACCTGGGCGTCGTTGAGGCCCGGGAGCACCGTCGCACCGTGCGCATCGAGCACCACGGTCTGGGCGCGGCGCAGCCGCTTGACCTCTCGATTCGAGCCGACCCGGAGGATCTGATTGCCGCGGACGGCCACGGCTTCCTGAAGCGCCGCGCCTCCGCCCGGATAGACCTTGCCGTTGACGATGATGAGATCGACCGGACCGCTGGCATCGTCGCGCTGGGCACCAACGATGAGACCCGCAATGAAGGTCGCTCCGACGATGACGGCCACAAGGATCGTGGTCAGGCGCGTCGCCATTTGCTGTTATAGCGTAGCATTTGGGGCCCTTTTAGAGGAGACGAAAGATGGACGTGCTGGTGAGTACCGACTGGGTCAAAGACAACCTCGAGAATCCGACGGTCCGGATTGCCGAGATCGACGTCGATACGGCGGCCTACGATCAGGGTCACGTGCCGGGCGCCGTCGGCTGGAACTGGACCACGCAGTTGTGTGACACGCTCGTTCGCGACGTGATTCCAAAGGACAGGCTCGAAGCCCTGCTCGGCGCGTCGGGCATCGACAACGGCACGACCGTGGTCGTGTACGGTGACAACAACAACTGGTTTGCCGCATGGGCGTTCTGGCAGCTCAAGCTCTACGGCCATCAGGATGTGCGCATCATGGACGGCGGCCGGAAGAAGTGGCTCGCGGAAGGCAAGGAGCTGACGACCGACGCCGCGAAGCCGCCGAAGAAAGTGTACAAAGCGAAAGATCAGGACAGGTCCATCCGCGCCTCGCTCGTCGACGTGCAAAGTGCGGTCGAACAGCGCAGCGCTGCGCTTGTCGATGTGCGCAGCCCGGCGGAATTCACGGGAGAGATTCTTGCGCCCCCTGGCCTGCCCGAAACCTGCCAGCGTGGCGGTCACATACCGGGCGCCCGAAGCATGCCGTGGGCGAAGCTCGCCAACGACGACGGCACGTTCAAGAGCCCGGTCGAAATCAAGGCGCTCTACGACGGTGTCGGTGTGAAGGGCGACAAGCCGATCATCGCCTACTGCCGGATCGGCGAGCGGTCGAGCCACAGCTGGTTCGCGCTCAAATACCTGCTCGGCTACCAGGACGTGAAGAACTACGACGGGTCGTGGACCGAATGGGGCAACCTGGTCGGGGCGCTGGTGGAAAAGCCATGAAGGCCGAAGACTACACAGAACGGCGCGACACGATTGACGGCTGGCCCATCAACATCGTCACGTATCGCATCGGCGGGAAGTACTACTGCACGATCGACAACGTCGACCCCGGTGCGCGCTTTGCGCGCGCCGAGGGCCCGGCGCGCGACGAGGTCGAGCGGAAGGCGCTCGAAAAAGCGAAGAAGCATCTGGGGCAGACCCGGCGGTTTGCCACCACAAAGATGGAACTGAATCTGGAAACTAAAATCTAGAATCTGAAAGCTAGGAGCCAGGACGAGACGCTCGGATTTCAGATTTTAGATTCTAGATTTTAGTTTCGACGCAGCCCCTCAGGCCTGCCTTGCCATCGCCGCGGCCAGCGCCCGCCCGGTGAAGACGCGAACCATCGCCCGACGGTATTCCGCGCTCGCGTGCAGGTCCGAGTTCACGTCGTCGAGGCCGGCGTCGGCCAGGCGCGCCGCCTGCTCGAACGTGGCCGCCGACGGTTGTTTTCCGGCGAGCGCCGCTTCGACCTGCGTCAGGCGCGTCGCGTTCGGTCCTGCGCCGGTCACGCCGATCCGCGCGGAGCGAATGACGCCGTTGTGCACGTCGAGCGCGGCCGCCACCCCCACAATCGCGAAGTGCGACGCCCGCTGGTACAGCTTGGCGTAGGCCGCGGTCTTAACAGGCGCGAAGCGCACGCTGACGATGATCTCGTCGGCCGCGAGATCGACCGTGAACAGCCCGCGGAAGAACTGCGGCGCGGGGACCGACCGCGATCCCTTCGGGCCCTTGATGTTGATCTCGGCGTCGAGCGCGAGCAGTGTGGCGGGGTAGTCGGCTGAAGGATCCGCATGCGCGATGCTCCCGCCGAGCGTGCCGCGATTGCGCACCTGCGCATCGCCGATCGACGCGGCCGTTTCCGCGATGAGCGGGCACTCCTGCCGCAGCATGGCCGAGGACGCGACGTCGTGATGCACCGTGCCGGCGCCAATCTCGATCTTGCCGTCCGTCTTTCGAATGCCGCGCAGTTCCGGGATGCGCGCGATGTCGATGAGCGCGCCCGGCTGGCTGAGCCGGAGCTTCATGACGGGAATCAGGCTGTGCCCGCCCGCGATCAGCTTGGCTTCGCCGCTGGCGGCGCCGAGCTTCGCCAGCGCGTCGTCGAGAGATGTGGCGCGGCTGTATTCGAATGACGTCGAAATCACGAGTGGCCTCCCTGAATGATGCGCCACAGCTTCTCGGGGCGCAGCATCATGTCGACGTGCTTCACCCCGAATTCGCTGAGGGCATCGACCGCCGCCGCGACGATGCTGGGCGTCGAGCCGAGCGTGCCGGCTTCGCCGACGCCCTTCGCGCCGAGCGGATTGACCGGTGTGGGCGTTGTGGACTCCGTGAGCTCGAAACGTGGAAAGTCGATCGCACGTGGAAACGCGTAGTCCATGAACGAGCCGGTGACAAGCTGGCCCGATTCGTCGTACACGACCTCCTCGATCATCGCCTGCCCGATCCCCTGGGCGAGCCCGCCGTGGATTTGTCCCTCCACGATGAGCGGGTTGATGCGATTGCCGGCGTCGTCGACGGCCACGAGCTTCAGGAGCGTCGGCTCGCCCGTCTGACGATCGATCTCGAGCATCGAGATGTGGCAGCCGAACGGGTAGGTGAAGTTCGACGGTTCGAAGAACGCTTCGCCGCTGAGCCCCGGCTCCAGACCGGGCGGAAGAGTGGTCGGCACATAGGCGAACGACGCGACGCTGGCGAATGGCTTCGCCGAAGCCGGTGAGCCTTTGACGGCGATGGTGCCGTTCTCGAATACCAGATCGTCCTCGTGCGCTTCGAGCATGGCGGCGGCGAACTTCGCCATCTTCGCCTTGACCTTGGCGCCCGCCATCTGCAGCGCCACGCCACCGACCGCCTGCGAGCGGCTGCCAAACGTGCCGATCCCCTGCTTCACGACCGCCGTGTCGCCGTGCAGGATCGTGACGTGCTCGAGCGGCACGCCGAACTGGTCGGCCAGCATCTGCGCGAACGTCGTCTCGTTGCCCTGGCCGTGGGGCGATGCGCCCGTCGTCGCCGTAATCCGGCCATCGCGCTCGACGGTGACCTGCGAATACTCCCACCCGCCGGTCCCCATTGCCGATGACGGGCCCATGCCGCAGACCTCGACGTACATCGCCAAGCCCAGTCCGACGAGCCGCCCCTTCGCCCGTGCGGCGTCGCGTTCGGCTTTCAACTGCGCCCAGCCGGCCTTCTCGAGCGCGAGGTTGAGCACCTTTTCGTAGTCGCCCGAGTCGTACTCGGCGCCCATCTGCGTCTTGAACGGGAACTGGTGCGGCTGGATGAAATTTTTCCGCCGGATGTCCGCCGGGTCCATCTTCAGCTCGTGCGCGAGCATGTCCATGGCGCGCTCGACGAAGTACGTGGCTTCGGGCCGGCCAGCCCCGCGATAGGCATCGGTGGGCGTTTTGTTGGTGAAGACCTCGGTGAGCGTGGCGCGAATCGCGGGGATGTTGTACGTCGCGCTGGCCATCAGCTGCGTGAGGGTCGGGATGTCCGCGGTGAAGAGCATGTTGTACGCGCCGATGTCGGCGATCAACCGCATCTTCAGTCCGAGCACGGTTCCATCGCGTCTGGCGGCAAGGTCGACATACCCGAGGATGTCGCGTCCGTGGACCGTGGCGACGAACGCCTCCGATCGGTCCTCGATCCACTTCACTGGAATGCCGAGCCGCCTGGAGACCGCCGCGGCCACGTACTCTTCGCCGTAGATGTTGATCTTGGCGCCGAACCCTCCGCCCACTTCGGGTGCGATCGCCCGGACCACATCCTCGCCGAGCCCGAGTTGCTTCGCGACGAACGTGCGCAGGATGTGCGGGTTCTGCGTCGACGACCAGATCGTCAACGTGCCCTTGCCCGGCTCGAAGTGCGCGACCACGCCTCTGGGCTCCATGGCAGAGGGCGCGAGCCGCTGGTTGATCATGCGCTGCGAGATGACGACCTCGGCCTTCTTGAACGCGTCTTCGATGGCGGAGTCGTCAATCGTGCGCGAGCTGCCGGAGCCGGTGACGCCCGTGCCGCTCGGCACCAGCAGCGCGATGTTGTTGGGAAAGTCAGCGTGAAGAACGGCGGGCTTTCCGGTCATGGCCGCTTCGGGATCCACGACAGCCGGAAGGGTGTCGTAGGTGACCTCGATGGCCTCGACTGCGTCGCGTGCCACGTACCGATCGCGCGCGACGACCACCGCTACGGGCTCGCCCGTATAGCGAACCGTATCGACAGCCACCGCGCGATGCTCGGGCGACGGTGCAGGTGTCCCAATCGGCATCGGCCCCAGAATTTCGGCGATCTGCGCGCCGGTGAACACCGCTTCGACGCCGTCCATGGCCTCGGCCGCGGTGGTATCGATCCCGAGAATGCGCCCATGTGCCACGTCGCTGCGCTTGAACGCGAGGTGCTGCATGGCCACCAGCACCACGTCGTCGACATACGTTCCGCGACCCTGGATGAGACGCGGGTCTTCCCTGCGCTTGACGCGCTGGCCCACGAGCTTTGGCAAGACGGGAGATTTGGACATCGATCAGCTCCGCTTCGCGGCGTTCTGGATGGCGTTGACGATGTGCTGGTAGCCGGTGCACCGGCAGAGATTGCCGGAAATCCCTTCGCGGATCTCACGCTCTGAGGGCTTGGGGTTGTCCTCGAGCAGTGTGACGGCCGCCATGATCATTCCCGGCGTGCAGTAGCCGCACTGAAGCCCGTGTTCTTCCCAGAAGCCCGTCTGCAGCGGATGCAGCTGACCGTCGGGCGCGAGTCCTTCGATGGTCGTGACGGTCGATCCATCGGCCTGCACCGCGAACATGGTGCACGACTTCGCGCTGCGCCCGTCGACGAGCACCGTGCACGCGCCACACTGGCTCGTATCGCAGCCGATGTGTGTGCCCGTGAGACTCAATTGCTCGCGAAGAAAATGCACGAGCAGCGTGCGCGGCTCGACGAGTGCCTTGCGGACCTTGCCGTTGACGGTGATGGAAATCGCAGTCATGTGCTCCTTGGGTGGTGAAGAGGCGCCCTAGCCTACCCCAAAAGAGTCTGACGGCGGAACTCGTCGAGCGTGGCGCGGCGCTCGGTCGCGCCGACGAGCGGGAACGTCTCGAGGACATGTTCGAAATCCTCCGACGTGAGGCCGTAGCAGATCGCGGCCAGTGCCTGGACGCGCGTGTAATCCGCAGGCGAACACGAATGCCTCAACGCGTGCGAGAGCTCGACGACGTCTTGAAACAGCCGCGAATCGTACGGCGGCTTCGGCACTCGGAGCGCTTCGATCGTTGCCGAGCCGAGATGCGTGGTCATGACCTGCCGCACGAGATAGTTCGCGACGTAGCTGTTGAGCATGGCGCAGAGGAAGGCCTGGTTGTCGCCGGACAGGCGTGTTTTCAGGCAGAACAGCGAATGCGTCGTCACGACGCCGGCCGGCAGGATCGCCGCGATCAGCGAAAGGCGATTGGTCGAGCTTGCGACATCGCGATAGGCAAGCCGGGCCCGCGAGAATGTGGCGGAGGCATCGAGCAATCTCGCGGCGGTATGCGCCGCGATTCGGGCCGATGCCTGGTCCACGTGCACGCCGAACGGCTCGATGTGTTTCCCTTCCAGCACGGGCATCCCGCCGCGTCCCGAATGAAAGTGCACGCGGTCGTCGGTGGCGTTGAGCTCGCGGCCGAACGTCACGTTCCAGCCGTCCGATGCGTCCAGGCGCCGAATGTCATGGACGATCCGGTCGAGGATGCGAAGGTCGGCCACGGTGCGCAACTCGGGGATGGCCAGTTTGCGTGCGTCGATGTCTGCGAGGAAGGACGGGGTGAGCACGATGGGGTGTGAGGGAGCGACGGCGCGATCGCCCGCGTCCGGAATCGTTTCGAGCTCGGCAGTGTCGTCGACGCCGAACCGGCATCGGATCTGGCCCGTGGTCGCGCCCGCGGTCGCGGTGCAGATGAGGAAGCGGACGCTCCGGTGAATCGGAAAAATGGCCTTGCGGTTGTCGAAGCCGGTAATCGTATCGACGCTGGTGTGCGTCAGCAACTCGCGCCGGAGAAGAGCCGATGTGTGATCGGTCGCAAATCCCGAAGGCAGGACGAGGCCCATGCGTCCGCCGCGTCTGGTGAGCGTGATGGCTCGCTCCAGAAAGATCTGATAGCGGTTGATGTGGCCGCCCGCCTGATGCCGGTACACTCCCGATCGACGGAAGAAGTGCTTCTCGGATCCGTCCGCCCGCAGCATGTCCCAGGGCGGGTTGCCGACGACCGCGTCGAAGCCGCCGTTGGTCAACGGCCGCCCCGCGGCGTCGAAGTACGCTTCGGGAAATTCGAGCATCCAGTGGAAGAAATGATTCGTGCCCGCAATGTCGCGGGCCCTGCCCAGCAAAGGGTCGCGGAGACGTTCGGGAAGCTCGCAGCGGCCTCGGGTGAGCGCATCGACGAGCGCCGCGAAGACAGCCGCGCCTGGCGCACGAACCCGATCGGGCCACATCCAGCAGGCGCACCAGAGATCGGCAATCGACTTCCAGTCTGACGCGGCTCTCAGGCGGTCGAGCCGGCGTTCCTTCTCGCGCACGACATCGGCGGTGTCGTCGCGCGTCTCCGCGAGCCAACGCCGCTCGGCGACAGCCGCTGCGAGCGACGGCTCGAGATCGGCATCCGTGAAGAGTGGCGTATCGCGACGGGGCGACGACCGCGAGTCCACACCTGGCGGCTGACGTGCCACGTCGATCGGCGACGCACCGAGCAGGCTGTTTCCGCAGGCGAGGTGGTGATCGAGAAATGTCAGCGGCTTGCCGGCCGACAGCGTGGCCAGCCACAACGAGAGGCGGGCGAGCTGAACCGCGGTGGGATTGAGATCGACGCCGAACAGGCACCGTTGGGCGATGAGGCGTCTGAACGCGGCGCGATCGGCTTCGGTCGATCTCGCCTTCGTGATGCACGTGTTCCTCGACGAGCGCCCGTTCGTAGGCCCGTGCAAGGTAGCGGCACGCCGACACCAGAAAGGCACCACTTCCCATCGCGGGATCGACGATGCGAAGGCTCAGGATGCGCTGGCTGGCGGCGCCGTCCACAAGCGGGTGCAGCGTGCGGCGCACGACGTAGTCCGTGATGGCCTGAGGGGTGTAGAACGATCCGGTCGTTTTGCGCGTGCGGCCACCCTTGCGAAGAACGATCCGCCGCGGTTCTTCGTCGGCGATGACGGGCTCGTAGTCGAGCACGCTTTCGTAGACCGCTCCGAGCTGCTCGACGCCGAGATCGCGATAGTTGATTCGTGTCCGCTGGCGCCCCGACGTCGTGGTCGACAGCGCGAGCAGCGCCCGCGCGACGACTCCATCGTCGACGGCGCACGATTCGGCGATGGGGGAGCGTGCCGGCGAGAACAACCGTCCGTTGAAGGGCGGGACGACGAGGCTGCCGGCGTGACAGCCTCTGTGCGCGAGGCGCGAAATGGCCTGAAGCGTTTCCCACAGTCCGCGTTCGGGCTCGCGGCCCTCCACACGGCTGCGGAGCGATTCGATCGTGTAGCTGTCGCGATAGAGCGGATGCCAGTTCGGCACCAGCCGCCGCGATTCCGCGAACATGAGGAACAGCAGGCGATAGACGACGGTCAGCGATTCGTCGAGCAGCCGCGGCAGCGTATGCCGTCCGCACGTGTGCAGGCCGCCGATGAGATGTTGAACCGCCTCGATAACGCCAAAGCGCAGCGAGCGGTTCACGGCCTGGCCATGTCGCGCGGAGGATCGGATTACCCGATCGACGAGCGAAGCCCCATCGTCGGGGCGAAAGGCTTCTTCGCGGAGGACGGCCCAGAAGACGCGAAAGGTCGGCAGGTGTCCGATCGCGTGCCGAAGGTCGAATTCCAGATATGCGCGCGAGTACGTGCGCCGGGTATCGACGAGGCGCCACTGGTAACCGTTGGTGCAGAACGCCCACGGTGCGTCGCGATCGATACCGCCCCTGACCGCATCGCGCCAGAGTGCGTCGAGTGATGTGGTCCAGGTCGAGGCCACCAACACCAGACGGCCGGGAGCGCCGGTCAACGTCGCGTACCGCCGGTCGCGCACGGCACTGATGTTCGGAGACACAGTAAACCCGAGCCGTTCGGCGACCGGGGCGGCGGCCAGGTCCCAGACGGCCCGGGCACTCGAGGCGGGTCCCAGACGTGAGCCGTCGCTCGACCACCATCGCGCAAACGATCTGTGCGCCGCGCCCGCCGATGCGTCGCCGAGGCGTCCCGCGAACTCCTCGTGCAGCACGCACTGGGCGAACTGATGAGAGACGAGCGATCCGGTCAGTCCGATCAGCATGCCCCGATCAACATGAGATGACGAGCAGCGCCACGTCCGGATCGTGTCGAAGACAGATTCGCGTGTCGGCCTCGCGCAGGTTTGCATGCGTGTGGCTTTCGATCTGGAGCGCGTCATGTCGCTTCTGACCGTCCAGATGCTCGGATACGGCACGGGTGTCGAACAGGCCGGCCTGCACGAGCGTGCCGGGCAGAGACGCGGCGTTCCGCGCGATTTGCCGCTCACGCGCGATGGCACCGAGGCTCCACTCTGCCGATTCGATCTCGAGAGTCTTCGACCGCAGTTCGGCGTGGTCTCTTGCCACGCGCACCAGGTGCGGATGCATCGTGGCCAGCGCGGCTGTTGCTGTAATCCGGATATCCCTCCGCGTCTTGCGGCGAGTGCCGCTTTGGAACGGGACGCGCACAGGCACGAGCGTGTCCTCGATCAACCGTCCCGCGAGCGTGACCAGACGCACGCGCATGAAGGCGACCAGGCAATGCCGCAGCCCATCTGCCGACCGGAGACGTTGGCGCCGCAGGCAGGTAACGGGAATCACCCCTTCCGGCATATCTGCGTGAGCTGCGACGCGTGTGCGTGCCATCGCCATGCGCTGCGCTTCGGCTTCCGCGGAGCCGCGCATCTCGGCGACGCTCGTGCAGGTGTGTTCCGCGCTGTGGCGCTGCGCCGGCTCCGACCGGGTGATGACGCACGCCGCCAGCTCGATTTCGCTCATGCGGATGGACGCGAGCCGCTGCTGGAGCCGCGCGAGCACGTCGCCCTCTGCGGTGCCCGCGGCAAACAGGTTGATGGCGTGCACGGTACGCGTCTGGCCGATGCGATCGACCCGCCCGATTCGCTGCTCGAGCCGGATCGGATTCCACGGCAGCTCGAGATTGATGACGAGGCGGCATGTCGCGTGAAGATTCAACCCTTCAGAACCCGCATCGGTCGCGAGCAGGACGTCGGCGGCGCCGCTCGAGAACGACGCGATGGCATCGAGCCGTTCCTGTGGCGTCTGGCCACCGTGCAACGTCGTTGCCTTCCGGCACGTGCCAATGGCGGCGGCAATCGCGTCGAGCGTGTCGCGGTACTCGGTGAAGACGATGACGGGTTCGCGGACCCGCCGCAGGATCCGCTCGAGGGCGTGCAGTTTCCGGTCGTGACGCTCGGCGCGCCCGGCAACTTCCATGAGTGCCCGAAGGACGTCGCGCTCGTCGTCGACGCGATCGAATGCGGCTGCTTGCGGCATCTGCGGCTCGTCGGAGGCGTCGAGGTCGAGGTCGAAGGGCAGCACCTGTTGAGCGGGCGCTTCGGTCGCCAGGACAAGCCCCGCGAGACGACGCTCGAGCGACCGGACGAGCGAATGCGCGCACGAGAACGCGCGCTTCGCGAGGACCATCGCCACCAACTGGGCGTCCTGCCTGCCCCGGTCGCGGCCAATCTGCCAGAGCGTCGCAAGATACGCCGCGAGCCGCCGATGCATCTCCATCGCGTCCGACCCGGGCCGTACGCCAAGCAGGTGCGCGCGGCGTGTGCGAGGAAGACCTGCCTGCTCGCGCGTCCGTCTGAACAGCAGAATCGATTCGGCTGTGTCGAATCGTCCGAGGCCGCACAGCGCGTGAAATGCCCGGTCATCGCCGGCGTGGGGTGTGGCGGTGACGAGCACGACATGACGCGCGCGCGTGGCGACAGTCTGCACGGCCTCGTGCCGCTGGGGTGCGACGGAGGCTTGATGCGCTTCGTCCACGATCACGAGATCCCAGATCTGGGACGCCAGCGCCCGAAGCACTTCGGGTTGCTTGACGAAGTCGATCGACGTGATGACGACCGATTCGATGGCCCATGGATTTACGTCGAACGGCAGCGAGGCGGTAAGGATGGACAGCGATGAGGCGTCGATGACGACCGATCGAACCTGGAAGCGGCGCTGAAGCTCGTCGGCCCACTGCTGCCGCAGGCCCGATGGCGCGAGGATGAGCGCGCGATTACACCAGCCGCGCCGGCGCATTTCGGCTAGCATCAACGCGGCCTGTATCGTCTTGCCGAGGCCAACCTCGTCGGCCAGCAGAAATCGCGACGCGCGGCCCTGGATGAGGGCAATGGCCGGCTCGAGCTGGAACGGGAGAATGTCGATGGCGGCCTGCTGCGCCGACCGCAGTTGGCCGTGAATGCGCTGTTCCGACAGCAGAGCCGCGAGACGGCCAGCCCAGCGCCGCGGCGTCATCGCGCGAATGCCGGGGATGCGGGCCGTTGGGGCAGGGCGATCGAAGGGCAGCAGGATCTGACAGCGACGCCCGGCGCCGGTCGAGCCGGCGCTCGAGAGATCGAGCAGCGTCGAGTCGGCGAACGCCGTTGCCTCTTCGACCACCCAACGTTCTCCGCGGACCGAGACGCGATCGCCGGCCGTGACGCGCACGGCTGACGATTGGCAACGCGCGTGCCGCTACGTTTCGGGGCTGGTGGACGTCAGGATGGCAATTGTTGCGCCCAGATGCGACGCCGTGTCGTCAAAAAATTCCACGACCAGCGGGTGGCGTTCGAGCACCTGCTGCACGATGGCGCGCTGCACGCCGCGGCCCCGTCCGTGAATCAGACGGACTTCGCGGAAGCCGGCGGCCTGTGCCTCGATGAGGTACTCTTCGACGACCGAGGGGATGTCTGGTGGCGCGAACGCATGCAGATCGAGCGCGCGTTCGATGGGGATCCGGAGCGGGTCCTGATCTTGCACCGTCTTCAGGGTGTACTCAGGCCGGGGGCGTCTTGTCGTAGCGGGCCGTGACCTCGGTCTTGATGCCGCCGCGCACCGAAAAGTCCCCGACGACGGTCATGCGGCGCGGCTCACAGGCGGCCACCAGGTCGTCGAGAATCTGGTTTGTGACGTTTTCGTAGAAAATGCCCTTGTTGCGGAACTCGACCAAGTAGTATTTGAGGGCCCGCAACTCGATGCAGAGGCGGTCGGGCACGTACGTAATGCGAATCTCGCCGAAGTCGGGCAGCCCGGTCTTCGGACAGACCGATGTGAACTCGGGACATCGGATGGCAATCTCGTAGTCGCGGTTCGGCTGCGGATTGGGAAACGTCTCGAGCGTCGAGCTTGACATGATCGAAAAATTCTAGCATCTATGGGCTGAAACAGGCCGATTCCACGCGCACCGCATTTGACAGCATGGGAAGCGCGCGCTAGGATACGGCGTTTTTTTCACTTTGTAATCCGCACGTGACTTCGCGCGCACGTCACGTGCGACCTTACCACGCGCGCTCAAGTCAGGGGGACGCCGATGGCGGACGCCCGTAGAATGGGCAAGTCGGAACTCTTCTCACACTTCGCCGAGCGGTTCGAAGTGAAGCGGACCCAGGCTCGTGAATTTTTCGACGAGCTGACGGCGCTGGCTGAGAAGGAATTGAAGCGGTCGGGCGAATTCGTGCTACCCGGGATGGTGAAGCTCGTCAAGCAGCACCGCAAGGCCCGGATGGGGCGTAATCCAGCCACCGGCGAAGCGATCAAGATCCCGGCGAAGACCGTCGTCAAGGCCCGGATCGCCAAGCAGTTGAAGGACGCTGTTCTGCCGCGCAAGTAGCGCGTACCAGTCCGCGAAGGAGACACAGAGCTCCCCCCTCTGTGTTCTCCGCGGTCCTGCGGCGGCGGCTCAGGCAGCGTCGATCCGGGCCAGCGTCCGGCTGTACACCGTGGCCGGCATCAGCCGCGCCACTCGCCACTCCAGATCTCCGAGCGAGCTGCCATCGACAATGATGCGATCGCCGGGGCCGAGCACCAGCTCGGAGCTGTATCTGCGCGTTCCACGAGGAGTGGTCACCTCGAAGTAGTTGATGGCGTACGCGCGTCCGTCAACGTTGATTTCGCCTGTCTTGACGAGCGTTCGGGTTGGCATGTGTCCTCTTCTTTCTTGACTGCGGCGGGGCCCCACCCCCGCCGCCTGTGCCTCGCGTCCTTCGGACGCTCGGCGCTGATCGTGTCGATTGACTGCTTAGTGAAGTGTTGAGAACGCATTTTCCCAACCTCCACGACTGTCCCTCGCGACGTGCCGTCGCTCGGTGTGCTGGCGGCAACTGGCTGCTACTCACTCCATCTCACCCCGCGACGGCGGCGACCGCCACGGGTCGCCGGGCGACGGGGAAGCGCATCGTGAAGGTCGTGCCCTTGCCGAGCTCGCTTGCGACGGCAATCGTGCCGTCGAGCTGTTCGACGACGCGCTTGGTGATCGCGAGTCCCAGACCGAGTCCGCGCTTCTTGGTCGTGACGAAATCGTCGAAGATCGCGCCGAGGCGATCCGCCGGGATGCCCGAGCCGGTGTCGGTGACGCTCACCTCCACTTTGTCGCCGGTCTTCGACGTGGCAATCGTCACGCGGCCCCCGGCCTGCGTGGCCTGAATCGCGTTGGTGATGAGGTTGCGGTACACGCGGCCCAGCGCGAAGACGTCGCCCTCGATGATGACCGGCTCGGAGGCGTACTTCGACTCGAGCGCGACGCCCGATTCCTCGGCGAAGCCGCGCATCGACTCCACGATGTCGGCGACCGACCGGTTCACGTCGAGCGGGAAGCGCTCGACCGGCGCCGGGCGCGCGACGTTGCGCAGGTCGTCGAGCACGCGCTTGAGCGTCTCGATTTCGCGGTCGATCGTGCGCGTGAACGTCTGGCGGTACTCGGGGTCGTCGAAGACGCGGACGATGAGCTTGCAGCTGTTGCCGATGTTCTGGACCGGGTGCGAGAGGTCGTGCACGAGGCCGGCGGCCATGCGTCCGAACATGGCCTGCCGCTCTTTCTTCCGGACGTCCTCGGTGAGCTCGACGAGCTTGTCGGCCATGCTGTTGAACGAATCGCCCAGCTGCTTGAACTCGTCCCGGGAGGTGATGGTGACGCGCTCGTCGAGACGTCCTTCGGCGACCGCGTTGGTGCCGCGCATGAGCTCGAAGATGGGGCGGATGAACGATCGGCCCATGAAGTAGCCGACCGACATGGCCACGCCGAGCGCGAGCGCGATGACCAGCACGAGCTGGCGCGTCAGTTGATCGGCGAGGGCGTAGGCTTCGTCGCGCGGCTGTTCGACCATGACGGTCCAGCCGAGCGGCTCGAGCGGCGCGGCCACGCCGAGCATTTGCACGCCGCTGTCGTTCGTGTACTCGAGCGACGCGGTGCGGGCGTCGCGATTGCCGCGCACCAGGCGCACGAGCGGCTGATTCGCGAGGTTGTCGCCGCGCGCGACGCGCGGCTTTTCGTTCGAGTTGCCGTGGGCGATAAGCTGACCATTCTGTGGCGACGACCAGCGCATAGCCCTGGTCGCCCACGCGAATCTGATCGACCATCCGCCACATTTCTTCGAGGCTGATTTCGCCGACCAGCGAACCGGCGCTTTGCCGAGTTGGGTCAGCTTGATGCCGACAACCGCTGTTGGCAGGAAGTCGTCGTCGATGCCGATTGGCGAGAGAGTGATGTTCGATCCGAAGCGCGTGCCGGATTGCGGAAACTCGAACCTTCGAGCGGTCCGACGCGGCTGGATGCCAGCTGGACACCGGCGGCGTCGATAAGTGTGATTTCTCTAAACTCCGGGAAATCGAGCACCGCATTCTTCAGAATGCGGTCCTGCTGCCACTGTGCGAGGTTCGTATCAGTCAGATTGCCTGCGACAGATTGAAGAATGTCGACGTTTGTCTGAACGTAGAGGCCGATTTGCTCCGCGACGCGCTGGGCGACGTTCTCGTTGCCGGCGATGACAGATCGTCGAGTCGCATCGCGAAGGGAGTAGATCGAAACTGCTCCGTAGACCAACAGCGGCAGGATACCGGCCACCGCCAGGAGCAAAACAAAGCGGGAGGTGATCCGCCTCAATTGCGCACCCTGCCCGTGCCCTCACCGAGTTGCCACTCCGGAATTGTCGGAAGATTATGTCCGTGCCCTGCTGCGCGACAACTTTGAAGCGCTGATTAACTGCTCGTGCGACCTACCCGAGTGCCAGGAAGACCGCAGGTGGATCGTCGAGCGTTTCGTTCTGGAGCGATCGGAATGACTGACGGTAGAGATCCTCGCTTGGGGATCGTCCGGATCCCGTCCAATGCTGCGTCAGAGCCTTCATGTTCCGATATCCCCAGGCGTTCAACAGGCCCTGCGAATGCCAAAAGAAGTAAGGGCGACTACACTGTTGCCTACGACTCAATTCCATCACACTGCATCGAAGTTGCCGTTTGCAAGTCGTCTGGTTGAGTTCTGTGAATGACACGCTTTCGAACTGCATGTCGACACCAATCTGAGCGAAGTCTCGCTGCGCAATCAGAGCCATCCGTTCCCACAGATGCAAAGTTTTCGGGTACCAAACAAGTGAAATGCAGACGGGCTGGAACCTGCCCTGGCTCAGAGAGCCCGCGAACTGCGGTAATGACCGGCAGCGTCGAACAGTGCTGTAGCTCTTGAAGGATCATGACTGTACTCGGATACTGAAGGATCGAATGCCCAATGTAGCGGCCAAGTCGGGCCGTTCGCAGGCTTGCCCCTGCCGTGCAGTCGCTACAATCGATGACTTCACGCCGATCGACAGCGTAGTTCAAAGCTCTGCGCACACGCGGTGAGTCAAATGGGTGTGCGTTTGGTGTTCAAAACGAGCGCGTACACGTAATTTCGCAAGAACGGGAATACATTCACAGACTTTCAGACTCAATGAATTCGAGAGCATCTGGAGGTGACTTCATAGAGAAAATCAATATCCCCTCTCATCATCGCGGCCCATGCAGTTCGTCACTGCGGGTAGGATGTCCAAACAATTCGATTAATGACAGGTTCTGACCGGTAGTATGTCGGAACGGAGGTCATCACGATCTCGGTCGTGGGATGTTGAAGTCGTAACGAATGGACCGGTGCCAATCATCTACACCGTTCGCGTTCTTGACGATTGCAACGGTTAGGTCGTCGATGACGAAGGTTGATGGGGCATTGAGCTTCAAGACAATCTCGGATGATGAAGGTGCTTCGACGGCAGTAATATCTGCGAGACCGGGCCTGAACACCTTCTCCCTGCCCGCGATCGACCGGTCGAGAGACTGCTTGACGGCAGCAGGCGTCGACCGAGCTGCCATCGTGAAATCGCGCATTCTTTCTAAGCTTGATACGTCCAAGTTAGACCGTCTTCCGATTCCTGCCAACTCTCAGCAAGTCGAGGTCGAGGGCGACCATCTCGTGCAAGATAGGCGAGTCCCTCAAAGCTGAGAAGGCGCGCTGCCTGCTGGACGCCATGAAGGGGATCCTGTCCAGTTTGGTGGGGATAACCAATCGTTAACGTAATCGGCTGGGAAGTAATGGGAGATGCTGGGGCTATCCGAGAGCAGGACGAGACTACAAGAAATACTAGGACCAGAACGACCAGACAGCCTAGGCGAGCGGCTCTGTGAGCGGTTAGCCTTCGCGGAATACCGTCTGCATTGCAGCTCCTCTGCCGATCTACCGAAACCGGCGATGGATAACGTCCATCGCCGTTCAATGATGCGAGAGCTCCGGCAGTCGAAGAGCTTTTCGGCGCGAAACTGTAACAGATTTAGACGACTTACTTCTGCGGCGCAGGATCGCCCGAGTCCACAACCCACGGGCAGAAGTTCTGGGGCTTCGCGCTCTCCTTACCGGACTTGATGACCTTGATCTTCGCCATGATGATTGTCTCCTAAGAAGCGCTGGCCGCCTCATGCGCCAGCGAAATGAGTGCCGATTCAAAGGCCGGCTTGTGACACGTCGGCATGTTCATGTCCCCAAGCTCGGTATGCGATGCGACCGAACAGCCGCCCGCGCAAACCGGAATAAATGCGCAGTCCCCACACTTGTGCCAGGCCGCCAGGTGCTCGAACCGCTCGGCCGCCGACATCCGCCAGCTTTCCTTCCGATCGTCGATATGGCCGGTCGCCAGGGTGGGCTCGCCCGTAAACCCGGGGCACGCGTAGGTCGCCCCATCCGGGCCCACCGTGTACGCGTGACGCTTGTGGATTTCGCACGGACCCATGTGGACGCCGTCCACCGTCGGGAACCCGCGCTTCTTCGTCTCGTCGCGCAGATAGGACAGTTGCTCGTCGACAAACTGGCAGGTATCGCAGATGCTCGACCCGCCCGAGCCGGCCGCCGTCATGCACGTGCCGTTCAGGGGCTTGTCGGTGACGACCGTGAGCGGAATGATGTTCTTCGGGACCTGACGCTCGCGCACGATCGGCTTGAACGCCACCTTCGCGAGCTTGTCGGCAAACTCCTGCTCCTTCAGAAAGTCGAGCAGCGCGGGATAGCTGGCGGCGGAATCGACGTCGAAGTTGCCCCCGATCGCAATCCGCACCTTGCCCGCGACCTTCCGGACGTTCTCGATAATCCGGTCGAACGTCCCCTGGCCGCCCCGCAGCGGCCGCATCTTGTTGTGCGTGTCGCGGTCGCCGTCGAGCGTCACCTTGACGTACCCGAGCCCGTAGGGGAGCAGCCGATCGACCAGTTCCTCGGTCAGCAACAGGCCATTGGTAATGATGCCGAGCGCCAGCGTCACGCCCCGCTTCTGGCACGCGGCCAGCGCGCGCTCGGCCTGGTCGTAGACCACCGGCATGTTCAGCAGGGGCTCGCCGCCGAAGAAGGTCAGCGTCAGCCGCTTGGGCTTGAGCTCGTCGAGCCGCTGCTCAATCCAGGCCGACAGCCGGGCGCTGTCGTCGAGCGACATGCGGTCGGCGTGCTTGTTGTGGTCCCCGTGGTCTCCCTGGAAGCAGTAGTCGCAGGCGAAGTTGCACTGCAGGGTCGTCAGGACGGTGACGCGCATCTGCTCGGTGTCTTCGCGATAATCCGTGAAGAACTTGTTCAGGGCTTCGGTGTCGCTGGCCCGGCTGGGCACGATGAAGCCGTGCTCGGTCAGCGTTACGAGCGCCTCGCGGTCGTCGTCGCTCAGCCGCTCGGGCGCCACCGACGCGGGATCGGCCGACAGACGATCGAGCAACCCGGCAATGTCCTCCGCGACGATGAGCTGCGCATCCGTGAGGGTGTTCATGAGGAACACTTCGCCTCGTTCGGGAAGCGCGACACGAAGGTTGAACATCGACTGCTGCATAGGGCGCTTCTTGGGACAGCTGGGATGAACGCGTCAGGTGGAGCTGGGGTCGCGTTCAGACCCGTAGCGTTCTTGCACTTCCCTTAGAGCAACGGCCGTTCCACCTCGCTTCACAGAAAATGCGCTTCGGTAAATCTCTGTGAACTAAAGACTTTTACTGATGGTTGAGCGGTGTTCAGTACGCCTCTTATTTGGAAGACGGCCAATGACTTGGCCGAGTTGAAGCGGCCGACGCTCGGCGCGAAGTTTCTAAGTGACTAGAAAATCAATCGGTTAAAAGATCCGCCAGCGACTTAGCCGGGGCGGCCAAGTTTTTGGCCGGGGTGTTGGGAAGGCGAACTGATGGAGACGATGGGAAGAATCAGGCGCCGCGAAGTTTCTTGGCGAGTTCGCGAATGTCGAGCCGATCCATTTTGAATTTTAAGGTACTCAAGGGGATTCCAAGATAGCGCGCCGTCGCGGTCACGTTCCATCCCGATTTTTCCAGCGCGCGCAGAATGAAGTTCCGCTCGAACGTGTTCGTCGCTTCCTGGAACAGGCTCTCGCCGGGCGACGACACGCGGTCGAGCTGCGCGAAGTGGAACTCGAAGGGCAGGTCCTCGTCCGTAATCCACTCCTTGTCGCCGACCGCCACCAGCCGCTCGATGAGGTTCTCGAGCTCGCGGATGTTCCCCGGCCACCAGTAACTGGACAGGATCTTGAGCGTCGAGTCCGAAATGCCCTGGATTTGCTTCCGGAAGCGGACCTTGTACCGGTTCAGGAAGAACCGTGCCAGCTCGGGCAGATCCTCGATGCGATCGCGCAGAGGCGGCAGCTTAATCGGGATGACGTTGATGCGGTAGAAGAGATCCTCTCGAAAGCGCCCTTCCTTGACCGCCTTTTCGAGGTCGACGTTGGTCGCGGCGATCAGCCGGAAATCGGTCTTGATGGGCTTGGCGCCCCCGACCCGCTCGATCTCCCCCTCCTGAATCGCCCGCAGCAGCTTGGCCTGCAGCTCGATCGGCAGATCGCCCACTTCGTCGAGAAACAGCGTGCCGCCCGACGCCAGCTCGAATTTGCCGAGTTGCTGTTTGAGCGCGCCGGTAAACGACCCGCGCTCGTGCCCGAACAGCGTGCTTTCGACGAGCTCACGCGGAATCGCGGCCAGGTTGACCGCGATGAAAGGCGCGTCGGCGTTGCCGCTTTCCCGATGGATGAGGCGGGCCAGCAGCTCCTTGCCGGTGCCGCTTTCACCGAGCACGAGCACGGTGGCGGAGAGTTTCGCCACCTTCTGCACCAGATCGACGATGTCGCGCGTCAGCTTGCTCGGCCCGACGATGAACTCGCGGTCGCCCTGGTCGGCCACCTGCGCGCTCAGCGTCATCACCTGCCGGTTCAGATCCTGGCGCTCGCTCGCGTTGTGCACGAGCGATCGGATGGTCTCGTATTCGAAGTCTTTCGTCGTGTAGTGGTAGGCGCCGAACTTCATCGCCTGCACGGCGGTTTCGATCTCGGTGATGGCCGAAATCATGATGACCTCGACCAGGCTGTAGTTCTCCCTGACGATGCGCAGGACGTCGAAGCCGCCGATGCCGGGCAGCCGCACGTCGAGCAGCATCAGATCGACGTCTTCGCGGTTGAGAATGGCGAGCGCCGCTTCCCCGGTTGCCGCGCGCAGCACGCGATACTCCCGCCCGAGAATGGCGTTGAGCGTATCGCGCATCCCCTCGTCATCGTCGACGATGAGGACCGTTTTCGGTTTGGGACTCATGGAAAGAGCAATCGGCATTGTATCTCACGCGCGCGAGAAGCGGGGCTTGCTTGACAGCCTCTGGTGGCTCCAGTAATTTGCCCAGTTTGGAGCTCACATGGCGAACGAGTTCGATGTAGTCGTGATCGGCGCTGGTACCGGCGGCTACGTCGCCGCGATTCGCGCGTCGCAGCTTGGACTGAAGACGGCCGTGGTCGAGAAGCAGAAAGCGCTCGGCGGCACCTGCCTCATCTGGGGCTGCATTCCCACCAAGGCGCTGCTCGAACACGCGCACGCGCTGAAGGTCGTGCAGAACGTCAAGGAATGGGGCGTGACGATCGGCGAGGGCGCCGTCGGCATCGACATGAACCAGGTGCAGGCGCGCAAGGACAAGATCGTGACGGGCCTCACCAAAGGCGTCGAGTTTCTGTTCAAGAAGAACAAGATCGAGTGGATCAAGGGCACCGCGGCCGTCACCGGCCGCGGCACGGTCGAGGTGGTGGATGGCGACACACAGAGCTTGAAGGCCGGCAAAGAGATCATCATCGCCACCGGATCGACGCCGCGCAGCGTGCCGGGCATCGAGATCGATCGCAAACGCATCATCACGAGCGACGAGGCGATCGCGCTTCGCGAGGTGCCGAAATCGATGGTCATCCTCGGCAGCGGCGCCGTGGGCGTCGAGTTCGCGTCCATCTTCCGGCGCTTCGGCAGCGAGGTGACGCTCATCGAGCTGCTGCCGCGCATCGTGCCGGTCGAGGACGAGGCCATCTCGGCCGAGCTGGCGAAGGCCTTCAAGAAGCAGGGCATCGTCGTGCATACGGGTACGAAGGTGACGAAGGCGTCGGCGGGTCCGAGCGGCGTGGACGTCGAAGCGCAGCTGCCCGACGGCAAGACCGAGACGATCAGAGCGGACTACCTGCTCGTTGCGACCGGTCGCGGCCCGGTCACGCAGGGTCTGGGCGCCGAAGGGCTCGGCCTCAACATGGATCGCGGGTACATCACGGTCGACCATCTGTTCCGCACCGGCGTGCCGGGGCTGTCGGCGGTGGGCGATGTCATCTCGTTCGGCGCCGGGGGCAGGCCGCATCCGCAACTCGCGCACGTGTCGTCGGCCGAAGGCGTCGTGGCCGCCGAGCGCATCGCGGGGCACGACGCGAAACCCATCAACTACGATCACGTGCCCGCCTGCACGTATTGCGATCCTGAAATCGGCAGCGTCGGGCTGACCGAGCGCGAGGCCCGGGAACGCGGCTTCGAGGTGCAGGTCGGCACGTTTCCGTTCTTCGTGCTCGGCCGCGCGAAAATGGCGGGCGAGACGGAAGGGTTCGTGAAAATCGTCGCCGACAAGAAGTACCGATGAAGTGCTCGGCGTGCACATGATCGGGCCGCGCGCCACCGAGCTGGTGGCCGAGGCCACGCTCGCGCTCAGGCTGGAGTGCACCGTGGAAGAGCTGGTCAGAACCATCCACGCACACCCGACGTTTTCGGAGGCGGTCGGCGAAGCGGCGCATGCCGCGCATGGGGCGGCTATTCATATGTAGCCTGTCAGTGGCAGATGGCAGATGGCAGATGGCAGATGGCAGCGGTGCGGCAAAGGGTAACGGCGAACGGTAAGGGACATGGCTAAAACAGTTGTGATGCCGCAGATGGGCGAGTCGGTTGCCGAAGGCACGATCGTCCGATGGCTGAAAAAGGTGGGCGACGCGGTCGAGCGCGACGAGCCGCTGTTCGAGATCTCGACCGACAAGGTCGATGCCGAGATTCCATCGCCCAGCGCGGGTGTCCTGAGCGAAATCAAGGTCCGCGAAGGCGAAACGGTGCCCATCAATACGGTGGTCGGAGTCGTCGACGAAACTGCAGCCGGCGCACCGCCGGCGAAACCTGCGGCCGTCGCCGCCCAGCCGGCATCGGCGAAAGCTGCGGCTAAGCCCACCGCACCTAACGCACCTAGCGCACCTGTCGCACCTGTCGCACCGAACGCACCCCTCGCACCTCTCGCACCTCGCGCACCGGTCGCACCTAGCGCACCCCTCGCACCCCACGCACCCAGCCGACCGTGGTCTGCGGCCGAAGCGCGCGAACTGCGGCTCTCGCCGGTCGTCAGGAAGATCGCGCGGGCGCATCACGTGGACGTGCGCAACATCGCCGGCAGCGGCGCGGGTGGCCGCGTCACGAAGAGTGACATCCTGGCATTCATCGACGCCGGTGCCCCCGTCGCACCGCTCGCACCCTCCGCACCTGTCGCACCTAACGCCCCCGTCGCACTTCTTGCACCAAATCCAGCGGCGGTGGCCGGACTCGATGCGGCGCGATTCGAGCGCACGCCGATGAGCGTGATGCGCCGGAAGATCGCCGAGCACATGGTCACGAGCAAGCGCATCTCGGCGCACGTGCACTCCGCCTTCGAGATCGACTTCACGAAGGTCGACGAGATGCGCAAGGCGAAGAAGAGCGAGTACGAACAGGCCGGCGGCAAGCTCACCTACATGTCGTTCATCACGAAGGCGTGCGCCGAGGCGCTGCGGAAGGTGCCCATCGTGAACGCCTCGGTCGACGGCACCGACGTCATTTACAAGAAGGACATCAACATCGGCATCGCCGTCGCGCTCGACTGGGGCCTCATCGTGCCGGTGTTGAAGAACGTCGACGCCATGAGCCTCCTCGAGATCAGCAGGGGCATTGCCGATCTCGCCGCGCGGGCGCGCGACAAGAAGCTGAAGCCCGAAGACGTGCAGGGCGGGACGTTTACCATCACGAACCCCGGCGTGTTCGGGGCGTTGTTCGGGATGCCGATCATCAGCCAGCCGCAAGTGGCCATCATCGGGATCGGCGCGGTGGAGAAGCGGCCGGTGGTCGTCAACGACGAGATCGCGATCGGGCTGCGCGCCTACATGACGCTGGGCTACGACCATCGCATCATCGACGGCGCGGTGGCCGACGAGTTCATGCAGGTCGTCAAGAAGATGATCGAGAACTGGGACGGAAATACGTGAAGGTTCGTGAAGTTCGTCAAGTTCGTGGGTTCGTCAGGTTCGTGAGGTTCGAGCGCGCTCCGCATTCGTCGCGTGCTGCAGAACCTCCGACAAACTCGAACCTACGAACCCCACGAACCCCACGAACCTCACGAACCTCACGAACCTGACGAACCAACGAACCCGACGAACCTCACGAACCACAGGTAAGATCGAGCCGTGCGTATTCTCGAAGTGAGGCGCCTTGGAAGGATCCCGTATGCCGAGGCCAGCGAGCTGCAGCGCTCGCTGGTCGAGGAGCGCCGGGCTGAGCGGGTGCCCGACCTGCTGCTCCTTCTGGAACACCCCCACGTCATCACGCTGGGCGTCAAAGCCGACGCTGCGCGCTCGCACCTGACAGCCACCCCCGAGCTGCTTTCATCGCGCCAGGTCGACGTGCACGAATCCGGCCGCGGCGGCGACATCACGTATCACGGCCCCGGACAGATAGTGGGATATCCGATACTGGACCTCCGGCCCGACCGGTGCGATGTGCACAGATATGTGCGCGATCTGGAAGAGGTCATGATTCGGGCCGCCGGCGATTTCGGCCTGCAGGCGGTCAGAATTCAGGGCCTGACGGGAGCCTGGCTCGGTGCCGATAAAGTGGGTGCGATTGGCGTGCGTATCTCCCGCTGGATTACGAGCCACGGCTTCGCGTTCAACGTGTCTACCGATCTCGACTACTTCAAGCTGATCGTGCCCTGCGGCATCTCGGACGGCGGCGTGACGTCGCTGTCGCGAGCGCTCGGCCGCCATGTTGCCATGGTGGAGGCCGAGACGCCGCTCGTGCGCCATTTCAGCGAAGTCTTCGATCGCGAGGTCGTCGAGTCGGATTCGTGGCGCGAAGCAAGGAACGTGGCGAAATGACCAAGCGCATCTATCGACCCACACCGCTGACGGTCACAGCCGTGGCGACGATGGTCGCGTCGATTTCGGGCACCCTCGGCTACATCATCGGCCGCGCGCCCGCCCTGCCGGCCGTGCTGCCCATCCACTTCGACAACGAGGGTGTCGGCGATCGGTTCGTCCGCGCCTCGTATCCCATCGCACTCACGCCCGTGTGGATTCAATTGACGCTGGCGGCCGTGTTCGGGACGATCGTGGCGGTGCTGTTGTATCGCACGCAGCACCGGCGCAGCGCGGTGGAAGACAAGCTGATTCGACAGGAGCGCGAGCGCATGCTGATGACCGCCGAGGCGATCAGCCTGCTCGCCGCCATCTGGGTGACGTTTCAGGGCCTCCTGGCGGTGCGACTGATCATCATGTGGCAGGCCATGTGCTGCGGTCTCGGCACGATCTACTACCAGGCGCTCTTCGTCTGCGTCGTGCTGTCGGTCATCGTCGGCATCAGGGCCGCCGTGTACCTGCAATATCCCAAGCCGGTCGTCAGGGAAACCGATCCGGCCCACTGGAAGTTCCGGGGGCTGTATTTCAACCGCCAGGATCCCGCGCTGTTCGTCCCGCTTCGCAGCGGCGTCGGCTGGACGCTGAATTTCGGGCGCCCGCAAGCCCTTCTGTTTCTTGGGGTTTTCCTGTTCGTCAGCATCTTCGGTCCCCTCTTCATCTTCAGGGTCCTGCTGCTGGGGGAATAAACCAGACCGCCTGGGTGTTCTATTCAGCAGAGGACACCATGGCCCAGGCAGCAACCACACGCAATCTGGTCGAACGGCTGAAAGCCCACGACCCGTCAGCAGTGGCCGACCTGTCCGACTCCTACGGGGCGAAGATTTACCAGCTTGCCTTCCGGTACCTCCGCAACCGCGAAGATGCCGAGGAAGTCGCGCAGGACGTGCTACTGAAAGTGCATCAGAAGATCGAGGCGTTCCGCGGCGACGCGGCGCTGTCGTCCTGGATTTATCGCATCACGTTCAACGCCGCGATGTCGCGGCTTCGCGAATTCAAGCAGCACCTTCCGAGCGCCCTGGAGCCGGCCAACGACGAAGAGACCGGCCGGCCGTTGAAGCGCGATGTCGTCGACTGGTCGCCGCTCGCCGACGAAGAAACGCTGCGGAAGGAAATGCGTCAGGCGCTCGTGCGCGCGCTGAAGGACATGCCGGCGCTATACCGGGCGCCGGTGATTCTTCGCGACGTGCAGGGTCTGACGACCGAAGAAGCGAGCGCCGTCCTGCACGTGAAGGAGCAGACGCTCAAGTCGCGCCTGCATCGAGGCCGGCTGATGCTGCGGGAGCAGCTGGCCGACTTCTCGAGCGGGTTGTCGATGCACTGACGATCACGGGCGATTGGTCAGCTCGACCGTCGCCCGTACTTCCTTGCCGTCGCGCAGCACCACCACGTCAACACGGTCGCCAGGCTTCTTTTCGCGCAGCGCGAACGTGAAGTCGTAGAGCGTCTTGATCGGCGCGCCGGCGAACGAAATCATCACATCACCGCCTCGCAGGCCGGCGTTCGCCGCCGGGCTGCCCGTCCGGACCTCGGCGAATTTCACGCCCTGCCCCTCGTTCGCGAAATCGGGGACCGATCCGAAATACGGGCCGTAACCCGATACCGCGCCCACGTTGCCGGTGGAATGGGGATTCTGCTCCTGCACCGTCTCGACGAACTCGGGGCGCCCGGCGCGATTCGACAACTGCCGGGCCAGCGCCAGCGCGAGGTCGGCCACGGCCGCGCCGCCGCGTGCGTCGATCTTGTCCCAGGTGTCGCTCGGCCGATGGTAGTCGGAGTGAAAGCCCGAAAAGAAATTGACCGCCGGAATCTTTCTCAGCAGGAACGTCGCGTCGTCGCTGGCGCCGGCGCCGGGCCCGCCCCGCATGGCCTTCAGGTTGAGGGGGCTGACTTTTTCGGCGGCTTTGAGGTCGTCCTCGATTGAGGGCGCGCTGCCCAGGCCGTCGACCATGATGCGCCCGCCGGCGCGGCCGATCATGTCGAGGTTCACCATGGCGATCGTCTTGTCCAGCGGCGAGGTCGGGTGATTGACGTAGTACGACGAGCCCAGCAACCCGTGCTCTTCGCCCGCAAACGCCATGAAGATCACGCTGCGCTTGAATTCCTGGCGCGCTTCGACGGCCGCCTTCGCCATTTCGATCACGCCCGAGGTGCCTGACGCGTTGTCGTCGGCGCCGCGATGAATCTGGCCGGTCGTGTTCTGCGACATCGAGAAGCGCCCGCTCCGGCCGAGGTGATCGTAGTGCGCGCCGACGATGACCGTTTCGCCCTGGAGCGCGGGATCGCTGCCCTTCAGCAGGCCGATCACGTTGCGAACGGGACGCCGGACCTTCACCGTGCGATCCACGGCGTGGAGCGTCACGTCGCCGAGTTCGCGCGACCTGGGGGAGAAGTCCCGGTCGATGTCGTTAGCGATCGTGTCGAGGTTCACCCGGGTGCCCAGCGCGCGCTGCACCATGTCGCGCGACACATAGAACACCGCGAGACCGTATTCCTCCGCCTGCGGTTCGCGCATCCATCGGCGGAACCGTTCGAGGGCGGGGCGATGATTCGGGTCGTCGACGACCAGCATGGCTTTGACGCCGTGGTTTCTCGCCACTTCGACTTTGCGCATCATCGTCGAATGAATCGTGTTGGTCTGCCCCTCGAAGGCGCTGCGCGCGTCGTTTTCCTGGGGCTCGTGCGTGAAAATCAGCACGGCCTTGTCGGTGGCGTCGATGCCGGCGTAGTCGTCATAGCGCTGGGCGGGCGCGGAAATCCCGTAGCCCGCGAACACGAGAGGCACCGTGTCGCCCGGGGACGATTGATCGCGTGACGTCGACACGATCTCGTAGTCGCGGCCGATGTCGAACGGGATCGAGCTGCGGCCGGCCTGAAGGCTGAAGACGTTGCCTGGTTCGACCGACAGTCCCGTTGTCATCTCGAACCGCTGGAAGAATGTGCCGTTGTCGCCCGCGGGCTCGAGTCCCGCGTCCCTGAACCTCGCGGCGATGTAATCCGCGGCCGTCTCGAGACCGGGGCTGCCGTTTCCACGCCCCTCGAGGTTATCGGCGGCCAGGAACTTGACGTGCTCCAGATACGCCTTCGGATCGACCCGGCGCGGATCCGCGCCGGTCGGCACACCGCCGAGCGAGAACGCGATCAATGCGACGAACAGACGCTTCATTGCAATACCTCATCGACGATAACCTTGTCGCGTCCGGTGAGTTTCGGCGACGTGACGCGGTCGAGCCCGCCTGAGCCAAGTGTGATGGGCCAGGCACAGACGGGAGCCCGGGTCCCATTATCGCGGTCGAGCGACACGAACGCACTGACAATGCGGCGCGAGTCGCCGGCAACCGCTTCGGCGAACAACGCCGCCGCCGTCCCGAGCGCGCCTGGACCAGGCGGCCACAGTCCCTGCAGCCGCCTTTCAATCTGATTCAACTGCGGTGGGCTCAACATGGTGAAGATGCTGTGCCCGGCCACCGATGCCTCGCTCCATGGGATGGCCATCCGGTCTGGTGGCTTGCCGAGCACCGCGAGGGCGACCTGTCCGGACGCCGCGCGGGCCTCGAGGGCGACCAGCGCGCGCGCCGTCGCCGCATGCGATTCGGGCGCCGACCCGACCACGCGCCGCCGTGGAACACCCAACTCGTCGATCCCTTGCTGCATCAGCGCGCGATGTCCTGCGCCCGCACAAATCAGAACCGATCGATCGAGGCTGCCGCTCGTGACCAGCCGGCGCAGCACGGCGAGTCCCGCCTCGCCGGCCCATTCGCCCGACTCCGCGGCGTCGGCCAGGACGATGGCCGCCGCGCCGCCGGCCGCCGCCCAATCCTCTGCGGCTTCGATGCGCGTATCCGAGCGGGAGATCGGTCCCGACTGCAGCAAATCGAGCGCCTTGCCCCGGGCGATCGAGACCTTCTCGTCGATCAGGCGAACCGAATCGACGCGCGCCCGCGATGCCAGCGCGCGAGCGACGGCTCCGCCTATTTCGCCCGCGCCGATAATCGCCACCAGCGACATCAATCGTAATCGCGGGGCGACGTCAGTGCCCTTTGAGCCATTCGGGGGGGTCTGACTTCGTTCGTTCGCCCCGCTTCAATTCCTCGCGCATGTCGGGATTGCTCAGCGGGTTGCTGAACTCGGGATTGGTGAGGAACTTCTGGTCGGTCAACGAGCCGAGAAACGCCACGAGGTCGTCGGTCTCCGCCGCCGTCACGATGAAGCCGCGCACCTTGTCGCTCTTCGGCCGGTCATATTTGCCGCCCGTCGCGTAGTGCGCGATGACGCCGCGCAGCGATGGGATGCTGCCGTCATGCATGTACGGCGCGGTCACCGCGATGTTGCGGAGCGTCGGCGCGCGGAACTTCGCCGGCTCAGCCGACACGCCTGTGTCGTGGAAAAACGCTTCAGGGTCGGACGGCATCGCGCCGGTGAAGATCGTGGGGCCCGAGATGTTGACGCTGCCGTGGCACTCGCTGCAGCGGAGCCGGTCGGAGAAAAAGAGCGCCGCACCGCGCCTGGCCGCGTCGGACATGCCGCGACGGTCGTCGAGATACAAGTAGCGATCGAAGGCCGAATCGCCCGACACCAGCACGCGCTCGAACGACGCGATCGCTTTGACCATGTTGGCGAACGTCACAGGAGAGGTCTCGCCGGGAAACGCCGCCCGGAACCGCTCGGCATAGGCTGAATCGAGGGCGAAACGCGCCAGCACTTCCGTTTCGTTGCCCTTCAACCCCATCTCAACGGGGAGCTCGTTGTTCATCGGCACGTCCATCTGCGACTCGAGGCTCGAGCGTCGATCCTCCCAGCCGAACGAGGCGTTGTAGACGACGTTGGCGAGCGACATGCTCGAGCGCGGATGCTCGCTGCCGGTCGATCCGATGGCCCGCGCGAGGCCGTCGGTGAATGCCAGCGCCTGCTGATGACAGCTGGCGCACGAGAACGTGCCGTTGCCGGAGAGCTGTGGGTCGTAGAAGAGAAACCGGCCGAGCTGGACCTTCTCCTCCGTCAGCGGATTGTCGACGGGCACGTTCGGGACGGGAAACCATTGCGGCAGACGGCTCGCGAAGAACGCCGCCGCCGACGGTTGGGCCGCCGCGGGCCACGCCAGGACGACGACGAAAATGAGGCCCGCCAGGCCCAGCCAGTACTTCACGCGGGCTACCTCCAGTCGGGTGAGTTGTGTCCGAGGTTCAGAACCGAGGCCGCGAGCGTGTCGCGTTCCTGCACCCAGGCGTCGAACGCGTTCAGCGTGGCCGCATCAACGCCCGCGGGATCCGCGCGGCGCTTTGCCACCCACGCTTTCATGGCCTTCATCAGCACGTGGCTCGTCGTACGGTCGCTAACGAACAACTGCATGTACGCCTGCTTCGCCTCGTCGAGACGATTCAGGCCAAGATACGCCTCGGCTCTGTATTCAATCGCCTCGGAAAACGCCGGCGCCAGCTTCAGCGCCTGTTCGTAGGACTCGAGCGCGCGCGCGTAGTTCCCCAGCTTCCGGTACGAGTAGCCGAGATTGTTGTGCGCCCGGTAGTTGCCAGGCGCGAGCTTAACGGCGGTCTGGAAATCCTTGAGGGCCGCCTCGTAGTCCTTGCGTGCCTGCTTTGGGTTTTTCGTCTCGAGCTCGTCCGCCTTGGCGAGACGCTTCATGCCGCTGTTCATCGCGTCGGCCGCGGCCGCCTCTGGCGACTTCTTCGGCGCCCCCGTCTCCTCGGTTTTGGGACGGATCGCCAGCAGTCCCGAGCCGGACAGGACCACAAGCAGCGCCGCGAGCGCGGCCATGTGACGTGACATTTTCGGGCTCCCTCTGTGATGCTATTGTAGCCGTTTGACGAGGCCCCGCCGCCTTTCTTCCTGGCTGGCCCTTGCGGGAATTTTCCTGCTTTGCCCGCAATTCGGGGAAGCTGCGGCCGCGCAGCCGCGCGGGCCGACGAGCGCCGACCGGTTCAAGCAATGGCTGGAGATCGTCGGCTCGCACACGCCGGGCGACCCCGGCAAGGGCGCCGTCGAGGTGTCCACCTGGTCGGGCAGCGAGCTCGAAACGGTCGTCGTCGACGCCAAGCGCCACGCGCGCGTGGTGGCGAAGCAGAACCTCGACGAGGCCAATCAACTCCTCTTGCGCGGCGCGGCCCTCCACGCCGATATCGCCAGGCTCATTCCCGACGACACCACCCGGCGATCGGAGAAACAGCTGGACGTCTACGTCATCAAGGACGGCCGATGGGAGGGGAGACGGTTCCTCACGATCCATTGGCAATTGGGGCGCCTGCTGCTCGACGGCGTCATCCCGGTCCCTGCGGCCAATCCCGGCGTGCATGCCTGGTATCGGGAATCGTCAGCCGAGCTGATGCGGATCCAGTCGCTCGTCGAGGCACTGACGCACCTCAGCCGCGGGCTGCAGCTGTTTCCGAAGGATGCCGTCCTGCTGTTCTACAGGGGCGTCCTGCACGAGCGCCTGGCGTCGCCGCTCCTCCAGGCCGGTTCCAAGTCGCTGGATGACGACAATCGTGGAATCTCGACCATCGGCAGCGCGCAGGCCGAGCTGACGCGCGCCGAGCGCTATTTCCGCGACGCGCTCGTGAACGATCCCGACCATGCCGGCGCGCGTCTGAGGCACGGGCGCGTGCTGGGCGAGCTGGGCCACTACAAGGAAGCGATTGCCGATCTTCGCCGGGTGGTGGATGACGGCGCGAGCGGCGCCAGCCTGTATCTCGCGCATCTTTTCCTGTCGAGGGCCTACGAAGCGCTTGGCGAGTACGATGCGGCTCGCACGTCGCTCGAACAGGCGGCCGCGCTGTACCCCAACGCGCAGACGCCGCGCCTTGCGCTCAGCAACATCGCCAGGCGCATGGGCAATCGTGCGGCCGCGCAGCGGGAACTTCAGATTCTCGCGAAGCTGCCCGATGCGGAACGGCAGCGGGAGGATCCCTGGTGGGAATACTTCGATCTGCTCTGACGCTGGCCGGCGCGCTCGCGCTGACAGTCGCGCTCCCGTCGGCGCAGACCTTTTCGAGCCAAATCGAAGCGGTCCGGGTGGACGTGCTCGTCACGGCCAACGGCCAGCCAGTGCAGGGCCTGGTGCCGGGCGATTTCGAAGTGCTGGACAACGGTGTGCGGCAGACGGTCGATCTCGCCAGCTTCGAGCAGATTCCCCTGAACGTCGTGCTGGCCCTCGACATGAGCGCGAGCCTGCAGGGTCTCCGGCTCGGCCATCTGCAGGCCGCGGGCAGCACGGTGCTCGACGGCCTGAAACCGGGCGATCGCGCGGCGCTGGTGGCGTTCAGCCACATCGTGTCGGCCAATCAGTCGCTCACGGAGGATCTGGATCGCGTGCGGGCGTTGCTGGTCCAGAATCGCGGCGAAGGCCTGACGTCGCTCATCGACGCGGCGCACACCGGCATGCTCATCGGCGAATCCGACGCCGGACGCTCGCTGCTCATCGTGTTCAGTGATGGCGTCGACACGTCCAGCTGGCTCGATGCCGAGTCGGTGCTCGAGACCGCGCGGCGCGGCGATGTCGTCGTGTACGGAGTGGAAGTGGGTGCGCGACGCGCGAGCTTTACGCGCGATCTCACTGAGATTACGGGCGGACGGCTTTTTTCGGTCGAGTCGACCGGCGGGTTGTCCGCGGTGTTTACAAAAATTCTCGAGGAATTCCGGAACCGCTATCTGATCAGCTATTCCCCTGAAGGTGTCGCCGCGGGCGGGTGGCATCGCCTCGACGTGCGCGTGCGGAATCGCAGCACAACTGTGAAAGCGCGCCCCGGATATTTTGCGGGACCGGGCTGACGCGCTGGCACAGCTCTTCGCGGCTGTCATATAGTTTGGCGATGGCGTCTCTCGCGGGGAAGGTCGCGATCGTCACCGGTGGTTCGCGCGGCATCGGGCTCGCCGTTTCGGCCGCGCTGCTGCAACGCGGCGTTCACGTCGCGATTACCGGCCTCAACAAGGACCATCTCGAAAAGGCGGAAGCCGACCTGGCCAGGGTCGCGACGCAGGGTGCGCGCGTGCTGCCGTTCGCGGTCGACGTGCGCGATCATCTGGCCGTGGCCTCGCTCGTCGACGAGACCGTCCGGCGGCAGGACGGGCTCGACATTCTCGTGAACAACGCCGGCGTTGGATGGTTCGGCAGCGTCGAGTCGCAGGGGCACGACGACTGGCGTCGCGTGTTCGACACGAACGTGACCGGCATCTTCAATTGCTGCAAGGCGGCCGTGCCGCATCTCAGGCGCCGAGGCGGCGGCTACATCATCAACATCAGCAGTCTGGCAGGCAGCAACCCCTTTTCCGGGGGTGCGTCCTATTGCGCGTCGAAAGCGGCGGTCGATGCGTTCAGCGAGGCGCTCATGCAGGAAGTGCGGCAGGACGGCATTCGCGTCAGCTACGTCAAGCCGGGCTCGGTGAACACGGATTTCATGGGCCACGCCGATCCGGGGAACGACTGGAAGCTGCGCGCCGAGGATGTCGCGCAGGTGGTCGTCGACCTCGTGTCGCACGACGAGCGCAGCCTGCCCAGCCGCGTCGAAATCAGGCCGTCGAAGCCGCCGAAAAAGTAACCGTGCCGGACTCCATCGCACATTTCAAGATTCTCGAAACGCTGGGGTCTGGCGGTCTCGGAGACGTGTATCGCGCTCGCGACACGAAGCTGGGGCGCACGGTGGCCATCAAGGTGATGCCTCCGTCCGTCACGAACAACCCGGCGAAATTCGATGCGCTGGGGGACGTCGCGCAGCGCCTGACGCGCCTCTCGCACCCGAACATCACGATGCTCTTCGAGGGCGGACAGGTCGACAACTGCTACTACCTCGTGTTCGAGTTCGTGCAGGGCGAGCCGCTGGCGACGCTCATCAACGGCCGCGCGTTGCAAGTCCGGCGAGCGCTGGAATTCAGCATCAACCTGGCCGACGCGTTGGCCGACGCGCACGGGGCCGGCCTCATCCACGGAGACATCAGGCCCGACACGATCGTGATCACGCCCAAGGACCGGGCGAAGTTCATGAACTTCGGCCTTGCGGCGTTTACGGCCGGCGGCGCGGGACGCCTGAGCACGGCCGCGCCCTACGTGTCACCCGAAGAGCTCGCCGCCAAGCCGGCAGATGCGCGCAGCGACATCTACTCGCTGGGCGCCGTCATGTTCGAGATGTTCACCGGCCGGCAGCGCGCGCGCGGACTGGTCCTGAGCGGCCTGAATCCCGGCGTGCCGGCCGCGCTCGAGCAAATCATCGCGCGCATGCTCGCGGCCACCGTCGAGCATCGCGCGCAAAGCGCGGCGGCGATCGCGGCCGAGCTTCGCGGCGTCGCGGCGGTCGTCGACTCGCGCACCGAGGCGGCGGAAGCCGCCGGGATGGCAGAGCCCGTCCGTCTTCGGCCGAAGGGCGGGAAGGGCAAGGCGGTCTTCATCGTCCTCGTTGTACTGGCCGGCCTTCTGGCGGCCTGGTTCCTGACGAGGCCCGTCTGACGCATGGTCATCGAAACGCGGTCGGTGCCGCCGTTCCAGAAAAACGGCTATGTCGTGGCGTGCGAGACGACCGGGGAAGCGATCGTGATCGATCCCGGCGACGAAGTGCACGCGTTGCTCGAGATCATCGAGACCCGATCCTTCGCGGTGCGAAGCATCCTGCTGACGCACGCCCACATCGATCACGTCACGGGTGTGGGGCAGGCGCGGAAGGCGCTGGACGTGCCCGTGTACCTGCACCGCGACGATCAGTTTCTGTACGACGCCGCACCTCAGCAGGCGCTGTTTTTTGGAGTGCAATGCGGCGAGCTGCCCCCGATCGACCACTACTACGGTCCGGACACGCCGCTGTCATTCGGTGAGTACGAGGTCAGCGTGCACCACACACCGGGGCATTGCCCGGGCGGCGTCTGCCTCGCCGTGGGGCGGCGGGGTCTCAAGAAGCAGGATCTCTTCGTCGGCGATACGTTGTTCGCCGGGTCGATCGGCCGCACCGATCTGCCCGGAGGCGATCACGCGACGCTGCTTCGATCGATCACAGAGGTGCTGTTTCCATTTGGAGACGACGCCAGGGTGCACTCGGGCCATGGCCCGCACACCACCATCGGCGCCGAGCGCCGCACCAATCCGTTTTTGCGCTAGGGTCGGGAGGGTTTCGCCGGAAACGTTCTTGCGAAAACCCTCCCGACCCGTTTCTTACTCCTCCCAGGACACGACGAGGTCGCAGCGGCCGATCGAAAGTCTGTCGCCGTTCTTGAGCGCCGCCGTCTTCACCCGTTTCCCGTTGACGAACGTACCGTTGGTGCTGCCGAGATCCTTGACTTCGAGGGCATCGGCCGTGGCCGTCAACTGGCAGTGCAGCCTGGACACGAGCGCGAATTCGACGATGAATTCCGCACCGGTGGCGCGGCCGAGCGTTTTGATGGCGCCGGGCGGCAGCCGGAACCTCACGTGTGGACTGGCGGGATCGTTCGTTTCCAGAATCCACATCTATTTTGACGGGGGCGCCGGCAACGTTTTGAGGAGCCATGCGGTGAGTTCGCGCGTGGCCTCAGGACTGATGCTGCGTTGTGCCAGTGTGCCATATTCGGCGAACTCGCCGGTGACGGCGTGCGCGAGGAGATGGTTGAGACCCGCCAACTGGACGAAATCGGTCGCCACCGCGCGTGGGCGCGATCGCGCGAGCCGGGCGAGCTCGTCGCCGTGATGAACCGGCAGCTCGCGATCGAGCATCGGCTGCACGACGAGGATCGGCTGGCGCACTCGCGCCAGCGTCTTCGACGGATCGAACTGCAGAAAACTGCGGTAGAGCGGCGTATCGACGCGGCGCCGGATATCCACCGTGAGGTTCTCCCACCCTTTTCCGGTGATCACGGCGTCCATGATCTTTTTCTGCTGTTCGATCGCGGCCTCCAGCGGCGGGCTGTTGGCCTCGCCGCCACGCTCGAAGAACGCCCGCTGCTGTTCGAGCACCAGCTCCGTTCCGGCAATCGATGGGGTCGCCACGAGCGCCATGGCGGCGATCTTCTGGTCCAGTTCTCCGGCGAGCAGCGAAATCCAGCCGCCCTCGCCGTAGCCGACAAGGGCGATGCGTTTTGGATCCACATCGCGGCGCTTCGACAGATACGTGAAGACGGCTCGCGCGTCGGCGGCAAACTCCTGCAACGTCGCCGCTTCCTGCCGGCCGCCGCTCTGCCCGGTGCCGCGCTCGTCGTAGCGGGCGACGAGGAACCCCGCATCGGCGATCGCATTCGCCAACTGCGCGAACAACGGAATTCCTGCAACGAATTCGTCGCGATCGCTTGGCGCCGACCCCGACACCAGGACGACCGCCGGCAGACGCACGGGCGCCGGCTTTCTTCCCGGCGCGGGCGCCGCTTGAGCCGCGCCGGCGGGCCTCGAGAGGGTCGCGGCGAGGCTGAACCCGTTTGCGGGAACAGAGACGTCTTCGTCGTTCGGCCGCGCCATCGTGACCAGACGCGCCGCGACGCCAGCGATGTCGTCGCGCACGACGCTCAGCATCTGCGAGGGGAGGTCCAGCCGAAGGAACCGGTTGCCGTCGGTCCAGACGTCCATGTCGAGCGTGGCGCCGCTCTCACCGAGCAGCAGCTTCCACCGTCGCGCGGCGATCGTTCGGCCGGGAACCTGAATGGTTTCGTCGGTGACGGTGCTGACGGTCACGGCAACGGTTTCCTGCGGGGCGATGAAGATTTCGAGCTTCCCGCCGGGCTTCTGCGACGGAAGCCTGGCGGCCAGCGCCTCGTACGAACCAAACACGAGGCTCGGCACCACGATCGTGTCCTGGGCGACGGTGTTCTCCCGCTGTTGAGACTGGCCGTCCTGATTGATGTCGCTCGACGCGGTCGAGCCGGCGAAGTTCGTGCGAATCACCCACTTCTTTGCGGCGGCGCTCATGTTGACCGTCAGCTCGATCGGCTTCCACGCGGGATCGTACTTGGCCTCCCAGTAGTCGATCGCGACGTTGATCGGCGCGCGCAGCCGTCCGGATCCCCGGAGGGTCCAGCCTTCCGCCGATTCGAAGACGGTGACTTCTTCGACGCCGGTGTCGGCGCCGCGCAGAAACACGCGGAAGGTGCTGGCAGAGGTGTTTTGGGCGTCCGAGCGGATGCCGGTTGCGACGACGAGCGCCGCAACAACGGTAAGATACTTGGGAAAGGGCACTCGCAATCAGGATAGCAGATGTTTTCTCTCAGTCAGTACACCGCGGCCCGCACGTCGGCCATGATGATCGATCGGTCGGCGCTCGGAACCATCGCGCTCACCGGCGCCGATCGCCGGACATTCCTGCATGCGCTGCTCACCAACGACATCGCGGGGTTGACGCCGGGCAAGGGCACGTATGCCGCCTACCTCACGCCGCAGGGCCGCATGATCTCGGACATGCGCGTCCTCGAAACCGGGAGCCGCATCCTGCTGGGCGTCGAACGCGAGGTCGCCGACGGGCTGGCCCGCCGACTCGACTCGTTGATCTTTTCGGAAGACGTGCAGGTCGTCGATGTCAGCCGCGAGATCGAAATTATCGGCGTGCATGGCCCATCCGCGCCGGCGCTGGCGCAGCGAGCGACCGGACTGCCTGTCGACACGCTTGCGAATCAGTACGACAACGTGACATCCGGCGACACGACGATCGTGCGTGACGATGCCCTCGCGTTGGCGGGATTCGACATCCATGTGCCTTCGGCAGAGGCGCACGTCCTGCGCGAGCAGCTGTCGGATGGCGGCGCCGTCAGCGCGAGCGCCGAGACGTACCGAGACGTTGCGCATCGAAGCCGGCCGCCCGCGCTTCGGTCTCGACATGACGACCGACACGATTCCGCTCGAAGCCGGCATCGAGGATCGGGCGATCAGTTTCACCAAGGGGTGTTACGTCGGCCAGGAAGTCATCGTGCGGGTCACGCACCGCGGCCACGGCCGTGTCGCCCGTCGTCTCGTGTCGATCGTGCTGCCGGCCGGACGCGTGCCCGGACCGGGCGACGCCATTCTTGCCGGCGATCGGCAGGTCGGCGAGATTACGAGCGCAACGGAGTCGCCGAAGCTGGGTTCGGCCCTGGCGCTGGGATACGTCCAGCGCGACCATGCGGCGGCCGGCACCGCACTGACGGTCAACGGCTCACAGGCTCGCGTGCACCAACCCGTCGATTAGCTCGGCATCGGCAGGCGGAAAGTCCATCGACGTGAACTCGTCGCGGGCGATCCACCGGACCGCCTGACCCAGCATCGGTTCCGGATCGCCCATCAGCTCGCCGCGAAAAAAGTGCAGCTCGACCGTGCGTTCAGGGTACGCGTGAGCCGTCTGAAAGATCTTCCGCAGGTTCGAGATGCCGGCGTTCAGCTCTTCCGAGATTTCGCGCGCCAGCGCCGCTTCATGCGTTTCGCCCTCGTGCACCTTGCCGCCGGGAAACTCCCAGCAGCCGGCGAGATGCGTGCCGTCGAGCCGGCGCGTCACCAGAAACCGTCCGTGGCGCTCGACGACGGCCGCGACGACGACGATGCGCTCAGGCATGTCGTTCGTTGTCAGGATTGTGCGGATACGCCTCGCACTGGGACGTCATGGGGCAGATCAGGCATTTCGGTTTTCTGGCCGTACAGAGCGTGGCGCCGAAATCCATCAGCGCCTGGTTGAAGTCGAACGCCCGGCGCTGCGGCACCAGCGCGGCGGAAATACTCCAGAGCGTCTTTTTGGTCGCGTGCGCCTTCGGCATGCCCCTGCCGATGAAGACGCGGAACAGCACGCGCGCGACGTTGGTATCGAGAATCGCGGCGCGCTCGCGGAACGCGAAGCTGCGAATGGCGCCGGCGGTGTACGCGCCGATGCCCTTGAACGACAGGAGCGTCGCTTCATCGGACGGCAGCTTGCCGCCGTAGTGCGCGACCGCCTCGCGGGCGATGGCCTGCAGCCGCTTGGGCCTGATGTTGTAGCCGAGCGGATACCACGTCCTGGTGACATCCGTTTCGGGGGCATCCGCCAGCGCTTCGAGCGACGGGTAACGGTCGAGCCATTCGTGATACTTGGGCAGCACGCGATCGACCTGCGTCTGCTGCAACATGATTTCGGACACCAGGATATGGTACGGGTCCGACGTTTCGCGCCAGGGGAGCGTGCGGCCGTTCCGGTCGTACCAATCCAGGAGCTTCCGGCGGAACGTGCGACGAGCCGGAGGACGCGGAACCTCCGCCGGCGGCTTCTTCTTATTACGTATACTGACGGCCATGAAGATTTACACGCGCACCGGCGATGCCGGCGGGACGGCGTTGTTTGGCGGTCGGCGCGTGTCGAAAGCCGATCCCCGCGTCGCTGCGTACGGCGATGTCGACGAGCTCAACGCCTGTCTCGGCGCCGTGCGCGCGCAAAGCGAGCTGGCGGGCGATGTGGCAACGATGCTCGAGCAGCTTCAGAAAGACCTGTTCGCCATCGGCGCGCGACTGGCCGACCCGGCCGAGAAGATCGCCGATCGCGTCACGAAGGTGGCCGTCACCGATGTGGACGTCCAGCGTCTCGAAGACTGGATCGATCGGTTCGAAGGCGAGCTGCCGCCCCTGCGCTGTTTCATCCTGCCCGGCGGCAATCGCGCCGGCGCGCTGCTGCATTTGTCGCGGACCGTCTGCCGGCGCGCCGAACGCTCGATCGTGGCGCTCGGCGCCGGGAACGTCGAACCGCACGTGCTGGCGTACGTGAACCGGCTGTCGGACCTGTTGTTCGTCGTGGCGCGCGTCGTCAATCATCGCGCAGGACAGCCGGAAGTCGAATGGTAAGGGGTCAGCACCGCTGTTCGAGATCCAGTTTGACCGCGTCGAAGATTTTTCTCGCAAGTTCCTGAGACACGCGCTCGCGCACAGCGCCGCATTCCACGAGCACGATCCCGTCCGCCGTCTCGATGGCGACGTCCCAGCGATCGCGAGCGATGCCTTCCGGGCGGTCCTCGAAGGCGGTCGGCTGGCGCGCCGCGCCGCTCCACCTGGGCGACACGAACGCCGCGATCGGCGATCCGTTGATGAGCACCCGCACGGCCACGATCGCGCGCTTGTCGATCGCGGTGGCGCCGTAATAGAAGTGTTCCGCATCTTCCGTGAACAGCGTCAGTTCGGGATCGGTCGGCAGTTCGACGACGATCGTCCGGCCACGGGCGAGCTCCCGCTCGCGGGTGCGCTGATGCCGCTTCCGGTAGACATGCAGCGTCGTCAGCAGGCTCAAGGCGGCGAAGATGAGCGCGGCGGCGACGAGCGCCGCTACCAGATCGCGCATGGTGGTGCGACCCGTCCGCTACAATATCCGTCTTGCCGATACGAGACCATGTGACCGGGCCTGACGCGGCGTCGGTGCGGGCGGCGTACGCCGAGTGCGAGCGCCTCGCCCGCGCGCACTACGAGAATTTTCCGGTGGCCTCGTGGCTGCTGCCGGCGCGCATGCGTCCGCACGTGGCCGCCCTGTACGCGTTTGCACGAACAGCCGACGACTTCGCCGATGAAGGGCAGCAATCGGCCGATGAGCGGCTGCGGTTGCTGGACGACTGGCAGCATCGGCTGCACGCGTGCGTAAGGCGGGACCATCCAGAGGATCGTGTGTTTCTCGCGCTCGGCACAACCATCCGCGACTGCGATCTTCCGGTGTCGCTCTTCGACGATTTGCTCAGCGCGTTTCGTCAGGATATCACGACGCATCGATACGCCACGTGGAGCGGCGTGCTCGACTACTGCCGGCGCTCGGCGAATCCGATTGGCCGGCTCGTGCTGCGCATCGCGGGGCACCGCGACGCCCGCCTCGATCGATCGTCCGACGCGCTCTGCACGGCGCTGCAGTTGACGAACTTCTGGCAGGACTTCGACCGCGACTGGCAGAAGGGGCGCCTGTACGTGCCGCTCGATGATGTGCGCGCCGAGAACGCTCAATTCCGCGACCTCGACGATCGGCGTCTCACCGACGGCTGGCATCGAGTGTTACGCCGGGTCGCGACGCGCACGCGCGAGCTGTTCGAGACCGGGCGCGAGGTCTGCGATCTCGTCGATGGCCGTCTCCGGCACGAGCTCCGCGTGACGTGGCTCGGCGGCATGCAGATTCTCGATCGCCTGGACGAGCGCGACTTCGACGTGTTCACGTCCAGGCCGACGCTCGGCGTGGCCGACGCGCCCTCGTTGCTGTGGCGAACGCTGGCCTGGAGCCGCCGGCGGCGCGGAGGGGCGGCGGCAGCACCATGAGCGGGCGCGCGACGAGCTTCTACTATGCGTTCCTGGCGCTGCCCGCCGACAAGCGCAATGCCATCGTCGCGGTCTGGGATTTCTGCCGCGCCGTCGACGATGCGGTGGACGAGCCCGGCGATCGGGATCCCGCGAGCGCGCTGACCGGGTGGCGCGACGAAGTCGCGCGGTTGTACGAGGGGCACGAGCCCGCCACCCCGCAGGGACGCCAGCTCCAGCCGTACATTTCGCGGTTTACGCTGCCGCGGTCGGCGTTCGACGATCTGATCGACGGTGTCGCGATGGATCTCCGCCAGACCCGCTACCAGACCTTCGACGAACTGCGGCAGGTACTGCCTGCGCGTCGCGTCGGCGGTGGGACTGGTCTGCGTGGAGATCTTCGGATACCGCGATCTGCAGACGCGCGACTACGCGATCGATCTCGGGATTGCGCTGCAGTTGACCAACATCGTGCGCGACGTGGCGTCCGATCTGGACCGGGGCCGGCTCTACATCCCGGCGCAGGATCTCCAGCGTTTCGGGTGCACCGAGGCGGACCTGCGAGCGGGGGTGGTGACCGAGAACGTCCGGCAGCTGCTGGCCTTTGAGGTCGAGCGCGCGCGGACGTTCTACCGGAAAGCCGAGGCGGCCCTGCCGCGCCATGACGAGCGCCGGCTCATCGCCGCCCGTATCATGGGCGCGATCTACTATGCCCTCCTCCGCGGGATCGAGCGGGCGGGCTATGATGTTTTCCGCCAGCACGTGCGGGTGTCGCGTCCACGGCAGGCGTTGATCGCCGGTGTCACCTGGCTGAAAGTGATGGTACCGCTGAAATGATATCGCCCGACGTTCTCATCATCGGCGCCGGCGTGGCCGGGCTTCGCGCGGCCGTCGCCGTGGCCGCGCGCGGCGCACGCGTCACGGTGCTCGAGGCCAGGCCGGTCCTCGGCGGGCGCGCGACGGCCTTCGACGACCCGCGCACCGGCGAGCGGGTCGATAACGGCCAGCACGTACTGCTCGGTTGCTACGACGACACGTTCGCCTTTCTCCGCCAGATCGGGAGCGAAGAGCGCGTGCGCGTGCAGCCGAATCTCGAAGTGGACTTCGTCGACGGCGGGGGCATCCGCAGCCGGCTTCGCTTGTCGCCGATGCCGCCGCCCATGAACTTTGTGTCGGGTCTGCTCGACTGGCCCGCGCTCGGCTGGCGCGATCGGATCGCGGCCTCGCGGCTCATCGGGCCGATTCGCATGGCGCAGGCAGAGCAGAAAGCCAGGAAGCAGGGACAGTCCCCCACACGGATTGCCGCGTCGCCGGGCGAAACGGTGCAGGAGTGGCTGATCAACAACGGCCAGACCTCCCGCATACGGGAGATGCTGTGGGAACCGCTGGCGCTCGCCGCGCTGAACCAGTCGGCGCGGACGGCCGCCGCCCCGCCATTTGCCGCCGTGCTGGCGCGGATGTTCGGCGACGGACCCAGGGACGCGTCGCTCGGATTGCCGGTGTGTCCGCTGGACGAGCTCTACGCCGAGCCGTCGCGCCGCTTCATCGAATCACATGGTGGCGACGTGCGGGTCGGCGCGCCCGCAAAAATCCATCTGCGCGGCGGGCATGTGGACTACGTAGAGGCGCGTGGCATGCGCCTGGTGGCCGGCGCCATCGTCGTCGCCGTGCCGTGGTACGCGTTGAGCGACCTGTTTGCTGGCGACACCGCGCCGGTGGAAGGACTTCAGAAGGCCGCGTCCGCGACCCAGCCGTCCCCGATCGCGAGCGTCAACCTCTGGCTCGACCGCCGTGTGTTGCAAACGCCGTTTCTCGGCCTGCCCGGTCGAGTGATGCAGTGGGTCTTCGACAAGGAACAGATGTTCGAATCGGACACGTCGCATCTGACGCTGGTGTCGAGCGGCGCCGACGAAGTGATGACGTTTCAGAACGAAGACCTGATCGCGCTGGCGCTCCGGGAGCTTCGTGAGGCGCTGCCCGACTCGCGTGCCGCAAAGGTGTTGCGGGCGTCGGTCGTCCGGGAGCGGCGCGCGACGTTTTCGCTCGCCCCCGGTCAGCCGAAGCGGCCGGAGACCGCCACCGAGGTGCCGCGGCTGGTCCTTGCCGGAGACTGGATCGAGACCGGGCTGCCCGCGACGATCGAAGGCGCCGCCGCGAGCGGCCGTCTTGCGGCCGACAGCCTGTCATGAAATCTGTCGTCGTTCACTATCAGGAGATCGCGCTCAAAGGACGGAACCGTCCGTGGTTCATCGCGCGGCTGGTGCGGAACATCAAGACGGCGACGAGCGATCTCGACGTGACACGGGTCATCTCGAAAATGGGGCGCATCGAGGTGACGCTCGGCTCGACGGACGCGTGGGAGGCGGTCGCCGATTGGTTGCACCACGTCTTCGGCATCGCGAACTTCTCGAAAGCGGCGCTCGTGCCGCTCGATATCGACGGCATCGCGGGGGCGGTTCTCGAGGACCTCGGCGATCTGCAGGTCGCCACGTTTCGCGTGTCCGCCCGCCGGGCCGACAAGCGCTTTCCCCTGACCTCGCCGCAGATCGAGCGCGAGGTGGGCGGACGGATCAAGCAGGCGAAGGGATGGACGGTCAACCTCGACGATCCCGAGTTGACGATCCATGTCGAAGCGCTCACCGGCGAGGCGTTCTATTACTTCGGCAAGGAACCTGGCGCGGGCGGCATGCCGACCGGCGTGAGCGGCAAGGTGGTCGCGCTGCTCTCGGGCGGCATCGACTCGCCGGTCGCGGCGTACCGATTGATGAGGCGCGGCTGCCGGGTGCTTCCGGTCCACTTTCACAGCTATCCGATTCTGTCGCGCGCGTCGCAGGAAAAAGTCCGCGAGCTCGTGGCGCTGCTGACGCGGTATCAGCAGCACACGCGGCTCTACATGGTGGCGTTCGGCGAGATTCAGCAGCAGGTCATGCTCGCCGTCCCGCCCCCGCTCCGTGTCGTCGTCTACCGGCGATTGATGGTGCGGATCGCGGACGGCATCGCCGGACGCACGCACGCCGGCGCGCTGGTGACGGGGGAGGTCGTCGGGCAGGTCGCGTCCCAGACCCTCGAGAACATGGCGACGATTGCGTCGGTGACCACGCTGCCGATCCTTCGTCCGCTCGTCGGCATGGACAAGGACGAGATCACAGTGGAGGCCCAGCGTCTCGGGACCTATCCGATCTCGATCATCGAAGATCAGGATTGCTGTCAGCTGTTCACGCCGAAGCATCCCGCGACCAAAGCCAGGCGCGCGGACATCGAATCGGCCGAGCATTCGCTGCCGATCGACGATTTTGTCCGTCAGGCCGTCGAGGCGGCGGTGGTGGAAGACTTCAGGTACCCTGCCGCAGTGCGACGGACCCACGCCCACACCCAGGGTTCGTGAAGTTCGTCGGGTTCGTGGGTTCGTCAGGTTCGACGGTTCACAGTGATAAAATGTCGCCTTCTAAGGGAAGGGTGAATTATGGCCGTTCAATCAGCTGGCTCGAAAATCGAAGAAATCCTCGGCGATGAGGCGGCGGCGCTGCTGCAGCACCAGTGCAAAACGATTCCACGGGACTCGCTCCATCTCCCCGGACCCGATTACGTCGATCGCATTTACAGCCTGGCGGATCGCCAGACTCGCGTGCTGGGTGCCCTCCAGTCGTTGTTGAGCCACGGGCGTCTCGCAGGCACCGGCTACGTGTCCATCCTTCCCGTCGATCAGGGCATCGAGCATTCGGCGGGGGCGTCGTTTGCGCCGAACACGCTGTACTTCGATCCCGAGAACATCGTGAAGCTGGCCATCGAGGGTGGCTGCAACGCGGTGGCGTCGACGCTCGGCGTCCTCGGATCGGTGGCGCGCAAGTACGCGCACAAGATTCCGTTCATGGTGAAGCTGAACCACAACGAGTTCATCTCGTATCCGAACACGTACGATCAGATCAAGTTCGCGCGCGTGCGTCAGGCGTTCGACATGGGATGCCAGGCGGTGGGCGCGACGATCTACTTCGGCTCCGAGGAATCGAAGCGGCAGATCGTCGAAGTCTCAGAGCTGTTCCAGCAGGCGCACGAGCTCGGCATGGCGACGGTGCTGTGGTGCTATCTGCGCAACCCGGCGTTCAAGACGAAGGACAAGGATTATCACGTTGCCGCCGACCTCACCGGTCAGGCGAATCACCTGGGCGTGACGATCGAGGCCGACATCATCAAGCAGAAGCTGCCCGAGAACAACGGCGGCTACAACGCGATCCAGGGCTTCGGCAAGACGCACAAGAAGGTGTACTCGGATCTGTCGTCCGACCATCCGATCGATCTCACGCGCTATCAGCTCGCGAACTGCTACATGGGCCGCGCCGGCCTCATCAACTCGGGCGGCGCATCATCGGGCGAGAGCGATCTCAAGGAAGCCGTGAAGACCGCCGTCATCAACAAGCGTGCGGGCGGCATGGGGCTCATCTCGGGCCGCAAGGCGTTCCAGCGGCCGATGAAGGAAGGCGTGGCGCTGCTCAACGCGATTCAGGACGTCTACCTGAACAAGGACGTCACCATCGCTTAAGCGATGGGGTTCCTGTTCCGGTTCCTTGTTCCGGGGTTCGTGGTGGGCGATGGATTCAGTACGCCGACTACTTTCTTAGGAAAAGAAAACGCGCTCGGAGATGCTGGCGCCACCGCGAACCTTGAATCGGAACCTGAACTGGAACGGGAACAGGAACAGGTACCATCTAGCGCTTGATCGTTTCAGTTCCGCTGACCGGCCCGTTGCACGACGTGCCGGAGTAGGTCACGACGATGTTCGACGTGCCCTGGAACGTGCCGGCGCCCGTGAGGTTGAACGGGCACGTCACGGCGCCTTTCGACGCGGTCCCCGTGGCAGCCCAGGGGATCGTCGTGTCGCCGTGCGTGGCCGTCATGGTGCCCGGCCAGCGCAGACCCCGTCGGCACAGGTCGCGGCGAAGTCGCCGGACGCCTGACTCCCCGACTGGGACGTAATCTTCCACTGCAGCCCGCTGCAGCTCTGCGCGGCGGGCGCCACGGCCGATCCGTTCCACGTCCCGATGTACGACCGGACCTCTGCCATTCGTCGCGTCGGGGCTGGGTTGGCGAGCTGAAGAGGTTCTTGATCGAGTCGAGACCGAGACAGGCGGTCGAGCTGGCCGCGAGCGCGATGACCAGCGCAGTTCTGAGCAGCTTCATGTCCTTTCGTATCGGGTCAGGCGGGCTCGCGCCTGTAGTCCGCCCGTCCAGCCATCAATCTCTCAATCGGCGCATCTGCGAATCCGCTGATTTTCAATACAATCTAGCCATGTCACTTCTCAAGGTTGCCCGCATGGGGCACCCGGTCCTGCGCGCCCGCGCGAGAGAAGTCGAGCGCGTCGAGCTGAAGCACGCCGCCATCCAGAAGCTCATCGACGACATGATCGACACCATGCACGAGTACCACGGGGTCGGCCTGGCGGCGCCGCAGATTCACGAGGGATTGAGGATCTTCGTCGCGGCGATCGCGCCGCAGGAAGAGGAGCCGCTGTCGCCCGGCGACGATCCGATGGTGTTCATCAACCCCGTCATCACGCCGGTGGGGAACGAGATTGTCGAGGACTGGGAGGGCTGTCTGAGCATCCCCGACATCAGGGGCCGCGTGCCACGGCGTGCGCACGATCAAGGTGAGCGCGCTCGATCGGACGGGAAGCCCGATCGACATCACGTCGCACGATTTTCCGGCGCGGGTGATTCAGCACGAGACCGATCACCTCGATGGCGTGCTCTTCTTCGATCGCATGCGGACGTTCGCGTCGCTGGCGTTCCTCGATGAATACGCGAGGTACTGGTCCAAAGGCAATGGGGACTGACGCATTATGGGATTCGCAGATTGGTAGATTGGTAGATTAAAAGACCTCGAGCGTTCTTAAATTGCCAATCTACCAATCTCACAATCTGCCAATGTCAGCTTCTGGCTTGACGTTTCCGCTCCGCCGCCCGTTCCGCTTTGAGCCGTTCCAGCTCCACCTCTGAGTGATCCGCGTATGTCATGGCGTCGGCGATGAGGCGATGGCCCGCCTGGTCGGCGATGAGCGTGTGCATCGCCTGGCAGATGCGCCGGTACGCGGGATGCCCCTGCGGCGCCGTGCGCAGCTCGATCAGGTGCATCGCCTCGCGCGCGTTCATCTCCATGTAGAACCGGATGCGGTACGCCATCGACACCGCATACGGCGCGACCGCGGACAGGCCGGCGGCGTGCAGCGAATCGTGCAGATCGGCCGACGCGTTCATCACCTCGGTCCATTCGTCGTGAGCGCCGGCGGCTTCGATGGCATCGGGCTCGACGTAGCCGTGGAGCGCGCCCAGCGGCTGCCATTCGAGAGTCAGCAGGCGGTGACGCTGCAGATCCCGGAACGCGCCGTAGTCGGCGAGGATGTCGAAGCGATACGCCGTGCGCTCGAACGCGCGTCCCGGTTTGTGCCGGCGATTCTCGCGGCGCCCGATGTACGCCTGGAGCACGCGCGCGCGGTCGTCGGACGACATGCGCCGCGCCACGTCGAACAACTGGTCGTCCGGGAGATCCGACACGGCGTACAGCGCCGCGGCGACCACCTTGATTTCTCCGTCGGGATCGAAATCGGTGAGGGTCACTTCGGGACGCAACTCGCGGTCGACATCCGACAGGAGATCGGCGCCGACGCTCTCGATCGCGGTGCGGGTCGCGGCCAGATAGGCCGTCCAGCGGCCGCCCCGCTCGGGTTGATCGACGCGTGTCAGGAAAGCGGGGATCACCTTTCTCAGTTCCGTCAGGATGAGGTCCGCGTATTCGCGGCATTCGGCCAGCGGGTTGGCGCGCATGCGCAGCAGGAGCGCCTCGTACGCCTGGCCCGTGCCAAACAGGCCGAGATTCGATTGCACCGCCGCGGGCAGCAGGCCTCGAAGCGTATCGAGTGCCTTGGCGCGAATGGCCGCGCGATACACCGCGTCGCTGTCGGACGCCTCTTTCGGAAACCGCGCGCGGAAATGCGCCTGCATCGGCTCGAACCAGCGCGCGTAGGTCTCGAATGCCCGATCGAGCGTGGCGTGATAGCGATCCGCCAGCGGCGTGCCCGCAAGCTCGGTCGGGACGTGGTATTTCCAGCGGCCTCCCGGTCGATCGGTGTAGGGCACATAGCGCGTCGACTGCTCGAGATAGGCCATCAGCCGGCCCCACTCGAGGATCTTGGTGAGCACGTTCGACACGCCTTCGCATGCGAGATGCACGCCCCCGAGCTGGGCGACCGAATCGTCGCCGTAATCGGCGAAGACCTTCGCGTACAGCTTTTCGGCGCGCTCGAGGCCCACGTTGTTCTCGCCGACCGGTGCGTGCTCCACGTCCTTGAGGAACTCGTCGAGGAACAGCCGCCGGAGCGATTTCGCCGATCGCGAGTAGCGCGCGAAGAGCGCGCCCTTCACGGTTTCCGGCAGGTTGGTGAGCGCGAAGACGGGTCCGTCGAGATTGGAGAAATACGGCGCGAGCGCGCGTTGTTCGTCGGGGGTGAATTCAGGCACGGCGTCAGAGTACACTAGTCCGGCTGTCGGCCGCCGCCCGAGGAATCTTTTTTCATGCCTGCCTTTCGATTTCGCCATCAACTGCGCGCGCGTTTCCGCGACTGCGATCTGTTCGGCCACGTCAACAACGCGGTCTACTTCACCTACATGGAAGAGGCGCGATGGGCGTACTGGCGCGAGCTGACCGGTGATTCTCCGCAGGGCCGGCTGCCCGGCCTGATTCTCGCGCGTGCGGAATGTGACTTCATCCGGCCCGTGCTGGCGGGCGAGCGTGTCGACATCTGGCTCGGCACGATCAAGATCGGCCGCACGAGCCTGACGATCGATTGCGAGATGCTCGACGAAGCCGGCGCGGCCGTTGCGAAGGGACGCGCGGTGATGGTCACCTACGATTACGCCGCCGCCAGGCCCCTGCCGGTGCCCGACTGGGCGCGCACCCGCATCGAAGACTACGAAGGACGGCAGTTGTCCCGCCCTTAGGGCCTGTCCCTAAGATATAGTTTCTGAACGATGTCTCTGCTCGTCACGCCTGAAGAGCTCTCGCGTGAGCTCGAGTCGTCTGTGTTGCTCCTCATCGATCTTCGGCCCGTCGAAGACTATTGCGAGAATCACCTGCCGGGCGCCGTGCACCTCGACCTGTTCGGCATCAGCAGCGTCGATACCGACCCCGCTCCGTTGAACGCGTTTTTCTGGATCATCGAGCACCTGCTCGCGTCGCGCGGTGTGTCCAGCGACGTGCCGGTGGTGGTCTACGACGATTCGTCGGGCATCAGGGCAGCGCGCGCGTTCTGGTTCCTCGAGTTCTTCGGTCACCCGAATACGCGTCTGCTCGACGGCGGCTACCACGCGTGGGTGAAGAGACAATTGCCCGTGACCCGGCAGGCATCCCGGCCGAAACCGACCGACTGGACAGGTACGCGTGACGCCGGCATCCTCGCCGGCTGGCGCGACGTGAACGATCGCCTGGGCAAGCCGGACGCGGTGATCGTCGATACGCGAAGCGACGGCGAGTACTGCGGCACGACCATCCGCGCCGCGCGCGGGGGCGCCGTGCCCGGCGCGATCCATCTCGAATGGACCCGCAATCTCGGTCCCGATGGCGCGTTCAAGTCTCAGAACGATCTGAAGGCGATGTACGAGCACGCCGGGATTACGCCCGATCGGGAGGTCGTCACCTATTGCCAGGGTGGCTATCGCGCCGCGCATTCGTACGTCGCGCTGCGGCTGATCGGCTATCCTCGCGTGCGCAACTACGTCGGATCGTGGAAGGAATGGGGCGATCGCGTCGATCTGCCCATCGAGCATCCGAATAAACCGTAAGCCGGGTCTATAGAGCAAGACCCGGCCTACATCTAACGTAGGGCGGGTCCTGCTCTTTGGACCCGCCAAGAGGAACCATGGAGAACATCGATAAAGTCGTCGACTACATCAACGTACAGCGCGACCGCTACGTCGACGAGCTGAAACAGTACCTCGCCATTCCGAGCATCAGCGCGCTTCCGCAGCACCAGGGCGACGTGCGGCGTGCCGCGGAGTGGAGCGCCGATCACCTCAAGGGTGTCGGCATCGAGAACGCCCGGCTGATCGACACACCGGGAAACCCGATCGTCTACGGCGAGTGGCTCAACGCCCCCGGAGCACCCACGATTCTGTTTTACGGTCATTACGACGTGCAGCCGGTCGATCCGGTCGAGCTGTGGGAATCGCCGCCGTTCGAAGCGACCGTGCGCGAGAACGAGATCTACGCGCGCGGCGCCGCCGACGACAAGGGCCAGGTGTTCATGCACTTCAAGGCCATCGAAGCGCACATGAAGCAGACCGGGCGGCTGCCGCTGAACATCAAGGTGTTTCTCGAGGGCGAGGAGGAGGTCGGCAGCCTGCACCTGGACGAGTTCGTGCGCCAGAACAAGGCGTTGCTCGCGGCCGACGTGGTGGTGATCTCGGACTCGGCCATGTTCGCGCGCGAAATTCCCTCGATCTGCTACGGCCTGCGCGGGCTCGTGTACTACCAGATCGATCTGCGGGGCACCAAGAGCGATCTGCACTCCGGCGTCTTTGGCGGCGCCATGGCAAACCCGGCCTTCGTCCTGGCTCAGATACTGGCCCAGATGAAGGACAAGAGCGGACGTGTGAAGATCGCCGGATTCTACGATGAGGTCAGGGATCTCACCGAAGCCGAGCGTGCCGAATGGAAGAAGCTGCCGTTCGACGAGAAGAAATACCGGAAAGAGTGGGGAGCGCCGAAGCTCGCCGGCGAATCGGGCTACAGCGTGCTCGAGCGGGTGTGGGGACGGCCGACGTTCGAGGTCAACGGGCTGCTGTCGGGCTTCACCGGCGAGGGGCCCAAGACCGTCCTGCCCGCGGTCGCGATGGCGAAGGTCAGCATGCGCCTGGTGCCGAATCAGGATCCCGACACGATCGCGAAACAGTTCGAGGAGTACGTCAAGAAGATTGCGCCCGCGAGCGTCGAGCTGAAGCTCACGAGGCTGCACGGCGGCAAGCCGTGGATGGCCGAGTTCGACAGTCCGTACATCCGTGCGGCGGGACGCGCCATCGAGAAGGGCTTCGGCAAGACGCCGGTCTTCACGCGCGAGGGCGGATCGATACCGGTCGTCGCGACGTTCCAGGAAGAGCTCGGCATTCCGAGCGTGCTCTTCGGCGTCGGCCTGCCGGACGAAAACGCTCACGCCCCCAACGAGCGGCTCGACCTGGGCAACTTCCATGGCGGCGTCATTGCGTCGGCTCACCTCTACGAAGAGATCGCCAAGCTTCGAGGATGAGCGTGCCCTCTGCCATCATCCATCTGCCATGACGCGTCAGCATGCTTAAAGTCATGGACCGCCTCGAACGGTTTTACGGGCCGCTCCCGCAGCCGCCCGGCGAGCCCTTCGCCCTGTACGTGTGGGAAGTGCTCGGCATGCACACCACCGCGGCGCGCCGTGATGCGGCGATGAGCGCGCTGCGGCGCATTCCCGCACTCACGCCGGACTCGATGGGACGGGCGCCCCGCGCGAAGCTCGACAGCGCGGTGGCGCTGTCGGGACCGTACCGCGAACAGCGGTTGCGCGCGCTCGTGGCGGGCGTCGACGCGTTCAAGCGACATCACGATCTGGCCGATCAACTGCGCGGTGACGCCGCGGCGGCCAGGGACGCGCTCGCCCTGCTGCCGTATCTGACGACGATTTCCGGTCAGCGGCTGTTGCTGTTTGCGGGCCATCATCCGCTGTTGCCCGACGATCCCCATCTGCAGCGGGTGCTGGCGCGGCTGCAAACCGGACGCGAAGTGGTCTCGCGCGAGCTGGGCGGCGTGTTGACGGCCATACAGCGGGCGACGCTGTACCTTTCGCATCACGGCCGATCGACCTGTCTCGAGTCAGATCCCTTGTGTCACGTGTGCCCGTTGCGGTCGGAGTGTCCGTTTCCGAGTGGAGTGGCGGCATGAAGGTGGCTTCCGGCAGGCTGGCGGTCGCAACCGCGATCGTCTTCGCCGCGGCGTCTGGCCTGCCGGCGGCGGGCCCGGCATTCGTCGACATCACGTGGATGTCGGTGTCGAACATGTACTACGAGCTCGGACCGCTCCACATCGTGACGGATGGCTACATCACGCGCCTCCCGCAAGGCGACTTCTTTGGTGGGGGAGGCGGCTACGCCGAGACCAGGAGGCCGTTCACGCCCGATGTCGCCGCCGTCACGCGCGTCATGAACGCACTCGGTACACCATCGCGTGTGAATCTCCTCCTGACGGGCCACAGCCACTGGGATCACTCATTCGACACGGCGACGTGGTCGAAGCTCACGGGCGCCCGCATCATCGGATCGAAAACGACGTGTCTGCAGGCGCAGGCCGAGGGCGTGCCGGCGGAGCGCTGCCGTGCGGTCTACGGCCGGGAGGTCATTCCGCTCGCCGACGGCGTGACCATGCGGGTGATCCGATGGAACCACAGCGGCGATCCCGCGGTGAATCCGGAGCAGCACAATCCTGTCGAGCTGAGCGCCGTTCCCGTACCCGATCCGAAATCCGGCGGGCTGCGGGCGGGTGTGGCCGAGGATTTTCCCAACGGCGGAGGGAATCGTGCGTTCCTGTTTACCGTGGACGGAGCCGGACGGGCGGTTCAGCTGGTTTTTCAACAACTCGGCGAGCCCGGTCGATCTGCACGTGCCGATTGTGATCGACGGCACCGACTACGGTGCGCCGATTGAAAATCTCAGGCTCGCGATGCGCGAGGCGAAGCTGGAGTCCGTCGATCTCTGGATTGGCTCGAGCGCGGTGGCCGTGGCGAAGCTGGTCGTGCCTGTCCTGAAGCCCCGGGCGTTCATCCCGGTCCATTGGGACGGCCTGTTCGGGCGCGTTCGAAGCGGGCGTGCCGAAGCCGTATGCGGATGCCGGCCTCGAGGCCTTCTTCAAGGCGTCGGGCACCGCTGTAGTGAAGCCTTCGCAATACATGGACAAATGGCGGCTCGATCGCAAGGGCGTGAGGCCGGTGGCGAACGTCGAGGTCAAGAAAACGCTTGGGTTCAACTAGACGAACGGTCAAGGCCCTCATCTTCGATTTCGACGGACTCATCGTCGACAGCGAGAGCCCCGGCTTCCAGGCATGGTCGGAGCTGTATGCCTCGCATGGCTGCTCGCTGCCATTCGAAAAATATGCGGCCTGCATCGGTACGCTCGACGGGTTCGATCTGCAGGGATATCTCGAGGAGCAGTCGGGACAATCGTTCAATCGAGCTGAACTGGAAGAGGCGTGCACCAGGCGGTGGCTCGAGTTGATGCGCGCGCAACCGCTTCTGCCGGGCGTGGCCGCGTGTGTGACGGGCGCGAAGGCGCGGGGGTTGAAGCTCGCCATCGCTTCGAGCTCGACCCGGACATGGGTGACGCACAATCTGAAGAAATTCGCGCTGCTCGACCAGTTCGACGCGATCTGCACGCGAGACCATGTCGCGGCGGTGAAACCCGATCCCGCGCTGTACCAGCTCGCGCTCGAGCGGCTCGAGGTGACGGCCGAGGAGACGATTGCCTTCGAGGATTCGCCGAACGGGATTCTCGCTGCCAAGAGAGCCGGGATCTACTGCGTCGCCGTTCCCAACGAGCTGACGAAGGATCTGGCACTCTCGCTCGCCGATCATCGCCTACGCTCGCTCGAGGAGTTCAACCTGGACGATGTCTGCCGCCTCCGCTCGCAGAGAGAATTAGGCGAGCTGCGGCGAGCCTCGCGGAAGCGCGCCCGTGAGTGACGGCGCGCGAAGGCGGGACGTCATTGCGATCGGCGGCGGCGGCTTCGTCGGCGATCCGCAGAACCTCGCGCTCGAGAAGTACCTGCTCGACCAGTCCTCGAAAGAACGGCCGAACGTGCTGATGATCGCCACGGCCCGTGGCGACGATGCCGGCTATGTCGAGAAATTCCATGCGGCGTTCGGATCGCTCGGCGCCACGACCCGGGACCTGCCTTTTTTCCACCGTACGCCGGACTTGCGCAGCCTCATCCTCGCTCAGGATGTCATCTACGTCGGCGGCGGCAACACCAAGAGCATGCTGGCCGTCTGGCGCGACTGGGGGCTGATCGACATGCTCAAGGACGCGTACGACGCCGGCATCGTGCTGGGCGGCCAGAGCGCGGGCGCGATCTGCTGGTTCGAACAGGGCGTCACCGATTCGTGGGCCGATCGTCTGCGCCCGCTCGACTGCCTCGGGTTTCTTCCGGGCAGCTGTTGTCCGCACTACGACGGCGAAGTCGAGCGGCGGCCCGCGTACCACGCGCTGATGGAAGAGGCGCAGATCCGTCCGGGCTACGCGATCGACGATCGCGTGGCCGCGCACTTCAGGAACGGACATCTCCTGCGGGTTGTCTCGAAGAACGCCGGCGCCACGGCCTATCGCGTTGCCGTCGACGCCGGCCGCGTCACCGAGCAGCCGCTCCCGGCAATTGTGCTCCCATGATTGCGCGTGCGTGCGCCATCAGTACAAGTACGCAGCTGCATGCCGGGTTAATTGGCTATCATACGGATTGCTTCATGAACGACATCGACGAGCGAGTCATGCAACGACACACGCTGCACGTCACGCGCTACGAGACGGCAGAGGCGTTTCTTCACGCGGCCGAGCCTCTGATGATGATGGCGGAGGCCGAGAACAATCTCATCCTGAGCATCGTGCAGGGGATCGCGCGCAATCCCGCAGCGGCGCCGCGGCCATATCTGGCCACGGTCGGCAGCGGCGCCGGCGTCCACGCCTGCGCCGTCCACATCGCGCCGTACAAGCTCGTCATCACACGTGCCAACCGGGAGCCGATTGCGGAACTGGCTCGGGACGCGTTCCAGGCCGTGCCCGATCTCGAAGGCGTCAGCGGCCCGTCGAGATCCGTGGACGACTTCGCGCTGGCGTGGAGCCGGTTGTCGGGCATCGCGCCGACGTTCGGCAAGCGCCTTCGCATCCACGAAACGCGCAAAATCGTCGAGCCCGATCTGCCTCAGGCGTCCGGACAGCTTCGACAGGCGACCGCCGGCGATCGCAGCCGGCTAGCGGACTGGACCGTGGCGTTCGTGCGGGAAACGCAGGTGCCGGATCCGATCGATGCCGATCGGATTGTCGCCGATTCGATTGCGCGGGGACGGCTGTACGTGTGGGACGACGCGGGCCCGGTGTCGATGGCGGCCTGGGCGGGCAAGACGCCCAACGGCGTTCGCATCAATTTCGTGTACACGCCACGGGAGCTGCGCGGCCGGGGATACGGCACGGCCTGCGTGAAAGCCCTCACCACGCACCAGCTCGAGCAAGGGAATGCATTCTGCTGGCTCTACACGGAAGTGACGAGCGCGACCTCACCCAATATCTTCAAGCGGATCGGCTACTGGCCTGTGTCGGACGTGAGCGAATACCGCCTGAGATAGTCGACAGGCGAAAGTCGAGAGTCGGGAGTCGCAAGGCGAGCCGAAAGTCGTCAGTCGTTAGTTCAGTGACGCGACACGACGCCGGAGCGTCTTGACGTGCTCCCACAGTTGCTCGTGATCGCTGCGGCCCTCTTCGTCGACCTCCGATCCGGCGCTGAAGTGAAGGTACTGCTGCAGGTCGCGCAGCGCGGCGGCGAAGTCGTTCATGTGATAGGCCAGCAGTCCCCGGTCTCGCAGTTCGGCCAGCGCCGGCGGATCGACCGCCAGCAGCAGCTCTGTGACGTTGCGGGCCTGCGGGAACGAGTGCAGCCGGACGTAGATGCGCTTCAGGTTGAGCAGCATGCGCGTCAGCATCTGCGGTTTCGTCGCCGGCGCGAGCAGAGCCGGATCGAACGCCGCCTCCTCGCCGATATGCCGCTGTAACAGACGGCGGCAGTCGTTTTCCGACAGCCGCGCGCCTCGATGGAACGGATCGAGAATGAGCGGCGTGAAACGCATGAGGAAGTGTCCCGGAAAGTTCACGCCGTCGATGAGAATGCCGGCGCGCCGGGCGACCTCCATGTAGACGAGCGCGAGCGTAATCGGAATGCCCGTGCGGCGCTCGAGGACTTCGTTCAGGAAGCTGTTGCTGGGATCGTCGTAGCGGTCGCGGTTCCCCGTGAACCCTTCCTCGTCGAACAGATACGCGTTCAGGATGTCCACCGCCGTCTCGGAGTGGCGCGCGTCCACGAGACAGCCGCTGGCCACGAGGCGTTGGCGCGCGGTCGCACCCATGGCGTCGAGCCGCTCCAGCGACGGTCCCGGATCGAGCGACGGGCACTCGAGCTTCGCGATCATCAGCGCGGGCGTCGCCAGGTCGCGGTCGGCGCTCGCCGCCATCTTCGAGAATTCGTTGATGAACGTCTCTTTCATCGCGCGACTCCATTATCGCGCAACAGCTCCTCTATTTCCGACAGCGTCAGATCGCCGAGCCGATCGATGACGAGATCGGCCACGCCCAGTTCGGTCGCCGGATATGTGTGAGTGACGGCAATACAGCGCAATCCTGCCTCGCGTGCGGCCGCGAGGCCCCAGTGCGAGTCCTCGATGGCAATGCACGAGGCGGGATCGACCGCCACACGATGGCGAATCTTGGCCATGGCGAGCAGATACAGGTCGGGCGCGGGCTTGCCCCGGACGCCGTCGGACGCGGAGGCGATGGCCGCAAAGTACTGCCGGAGCCCGGCGCCGTTGAGCACCTTCTCGATCTCCGGTTCGAGGGCCCCGGAGGCCACGGCGAGCGGAACGTGCCCGGCGAACATCTTCACGCAGTCGGCCGCACCCGGGAACAGAATCGCCGCGCTCGACAACATCTCGTCGACGACATGCGACTTCGCCTCCACCCAGCGATCGATGGTCTCGGCTGTCAACGCGACGCCCTGATCCTTCGCCAGCGCCCGAAACAACCCGACATCGTCGTAACCGAGATATCGGGCGTAGTAGTCGTCTTTCCGCAGATCGATGCCGTCGGCGGACAGGACCGTCTGGTACGCGCGAAGATGCAGGGGCTCGCTGTCGGCGATGACGCCGTCGAAGTCGAAGAACACGGCTTGCAGCCGCTGGAGGCTCAAGGCAGACGCTCGCCGGCGCGAATCGGCAAGGTCAGCACGCTTTCACGGGGAGGATACGGGCAGTCGTACGACGCGTTGTAGTAACAGTACGGGTTGAACGCTTTGTTGAAATCGATCGTGTACACGCCGCTCGACGTCGCATCGAGCTCGAGATACCGGCCTGCCGCATAGGTTTCCGTCCCGCTCGTCATGTCCTTGAACGGCACGAACAGGCGCTTCAGGCTGGCGCCTTCTTCGACATAGGCGCCAAGCGTCATCGGCTGGCCTTTCAGCGTGAACTCGAGCACGCCGACGCGCTCATGCTTTCGAATCTTGCCAGCCGAGGTCACCATCTCGACGGGAGTGCGCTCGGTCGACGGATTCAGCGAGGCAGGCACGGCGTACTCCGGATCCGGCGGGAAGTATTTCAGCGGCAGGAACTGACCGGCCTTGGCCGCCGGCACCGGCTCGTTTGGCTGGTCCCTGAACGCCTGATCTTTCGCCGCGCGCTCGACTTGAATTTGACTGACGTAATCGCCACCGGTTTCTTCCGGAGGTGGATTGCCCGCATTGCAGCCGGTGGCTCCGGCAGCCGCGAGCAGGACGATCAGGGCCGTTTGCAGGTACTTCATTGAAAGATGTAGCTTCCCCGGCGGACGGTCTCGTCGGCAATCCGTCGCCGTCTCTTTACGGTATCAATCGGCGTGACCTTGAGCAACCGTCTCAACGCGGCGAGATGGGTGCGGAGCGTGTCGCCTTCGGCCATGGCGGCCAGCACATGCCTGGCGGACGCGTCGATCCGGAATGCCGCGTCGTTGATGAAGATCGACGCCGCATCGGCATGCCAGGCTGCCATCTCCCCGCGGATCGTCGAAGCCCTCAGCAGGGCACTTTCCGCGCACGCCAGCGCAATGACGATATCGGCAATGGCGAGCAGCACCTCTTGTTCGTTGGCCAGGTCTTCGCCGTAGCGCTGCATGGCGAGGCCGAGCGACATCAGCGCGACTTTCCTGAACGCGCGCACGGCCGCGTGCTGTTCGTCGAGCGGGTCGTCGCCTCGAGACTCGGGAGCGCCCGGGCCCGCGAGAATGTCGTCCTGGAGCTTGCGGGCGGCTGCGATGAGCGGGAGGTCCCCCTTCAGGCCACGTCGAACGAGCATGCCGGGGATGAGCAGGCGATTGATCTCGTTGGTGCCCTCGAAAATCCGGTTGACGCGCGCGTCGCGGTAATGCCGCTCGGCCGGGTAGTCGCTGACGAACCCGTTTCCGCCGTGAATCTGCACGTTCTCGTCGAGCACGAACTGCAGCGTCTCGCTGCCGGCGACCTTGGCAATCGACGCTTCGACGGCAAACTCCTCCAGCGCCGCGAGCGCCGCACCAGGGGCGGTGTTCCGCGCGATTGACGCGTCGATGAGGCCGGCCGTGCGGTACAGCAGGCTCTCGACGGCGTAGGTCTGCACGCTCATCTCGCCAAGCTTGTGCTTGATGGCGCCGAATTCGGCGATGGGTTTTCCGAACTGCCGGCGCGAGGCCGCATATCGCGCGCTGTCGCGGATGGCGAGGCAGGCTCCGCCCACGCACATCGCGCCGAGCTTGAAGCGGCCGAAGTTCAGCACGTTGAACGCGACCTTGTGGCCTTTACCGACCTCGCCCAGCAGGTTCGACGCGGGCACCTGCACGTCCTGCAGCATCAGCGGCGTCGTCGACGACCCGTGCAGGCCCATTTTGTGCTCTTCGTTCCCGGTGCTGACGCCCGCGAACCCGCGCTCGACGATGAACGCGCTGAAGTGCTCGCCGTCGACTTTGGCAAAGACGATGAAGACGTCGGCGAAGCCGCCGTTGGTAATCCACATCTTCTCGCCGGTCAGCGCGAAGCCGCCGCCGGAAGTGCGGACCGCCCGGCACGACGCGCTCAACGCATCGGACCCGGAGCCGGACTCGCTGAGGGCATATGCGCCGACCAGCTCGGCCGAGATCAGTTTCGGCAGGTAGCGCGCTTTCTGCTCGTCGGTACCGAAATAGAGAATGGCGCCGAGCGCAAGATTGCTCTGCGCGCCAAACGTCGAGCTGAACGAGGCGCTCCCCGAGGTGTGGCTGCTGACGACGAGCGTGGCAGCCTTGTCGAGCCCAACTCCGCCGTATTCCTCCGGCGCGTCGACGCCAATCAGCCCCAGCGCGCCGGCACGCTGCAGCAGCTGCCGCGCGAACGCCCAGTCCTTCTTCTCGAGGCGCTCGATGCCCGGCACGACTTCCTTTTCGATGAACTCGCGCGCCGTTTGCGCGATCAGCCGATGCTCGTCGGTCAACCGCTCGGGCGTCAGGATGCATGCCGCATCGCCGGATTCGAGCATCCACGCGGCGCCCTTCATGCCACACGCTCCAGAATGCCCGCGGCGCCCATGCCCCCGCCGACGCACATCGTGACCAGACCGTATCGAGCCTTGCGCCGCTGCATCTCGTAGAGCAGGCTCGTCGTCAGTTTGGCGCCCGTGCAACCGAGCGGGTGGCCGAGCGCAATCGCGCCGCCGTTGACGTTGAGACGCGCCTCGTCTATGGGCAGCTCGCGCAGGCAGGCAAGGACCTGAGCGGCGAAGGCCTCGTTCAGCTCGACCAGATCGATGTCGTCGAGCGAAAGCCCGGCGCGCTTCAGCACTTTCTTGATCGCGGGTACCGGTCCCGTGCCGAATCGCTCGGGTGCGACACCCGCGGTGGCGTACGCCACCAGGCGCGCCAGCGCCGTCAGGTTGTGCGCTCGCACGAATTCTCCGGAGGCGACGACCACGGCCGCGGCCCCGTCGCTCGTCTGCGACGAGTTGCCGGCTGTCACGGTGCCGTTGACGTGAAAGGCCGGGCGCAGCTTGGCCAGCGCGTCGAGCGACGTGTCGCGCCGCGGTCCTTCATCGGCCGAGAACGAGCCGACCGCAACCGTCTCGTCGCGAAACTTTCCGGCATCCAGTGCGGCCACGGCTCGCTGATGACTGCGGAGCGCAAACGCGTCCTGTTCTTCGCGGGATATGCCGTGGTCTCTGGCGTGGTTCTCGGCGACGAGACCGGTGGTCAAGTACACATCTGGATACTCGTCGACCAATGTCGGATTGGGCGCCACCTTGTTGCCGCCCATCGGCACGAGGCTCATGCTCTCGGTTCCGCCGGCGATGATGACGTCGGCCGAACCGGCGACGATTCGGTCGGCGGCAAACGCGATGGCTTGCAGCCCCGAGGCGCAGAACCTGTTGATGGTCACCGCCGAGGCTTCGACGGGCAGCCCGGCGCGAAGGCTGGCGATGCGCGCGACGTTCAGCCCCTGCTCGGCTTCGGGCATGGCGCAACCGAGAATCACGTCGTCGACGTCGGCCGCCGCCAGGCCTCGCGCGCGCTTCAGCGCTTCGCCCATGGCGAGCGCGGCGAGCTCGTCGGGACGCGTCGTTCGAAGCGACCCGTTCGGGGCTTTGCCGACAGGCGTGCGGACCGCGGAAACAATGAGCGCCTCAGCCATCGAAATCCTGCAGCAGGTCTTCGATGCCGTCGCCGACTTCAGAGACCTTGCCGTCAAAAAGGTGATCGGCGCCGTCGATGACGACGAGCTCTTTCGGCTCGGACAACTGCCCGTAAAACTTTCGGATCTCTTTCAACGGAATCACCTCGTCGCGCTCGCCGTGAATGAGAAATGTCGGCTTGCCGGCCTCGACGACCGCGGAGTAGTCGTAGCGGTTCACGGGACAGGCGATGCCAACGAGCGCCGTGACGTGGGGATCTGCGGCTCCGACCGTCATCCCGACCCACGAGCCGAACGACATGCCTCCGGTCCAGACGCGCGTCACTTCAGGATACCGCGCTCTCATGAACTCGAGTGCCGCCCGGAAATCCTCCTGCTCGCCGGGACCGCCGGAAAATGCCCCGGCGCTTCGCCCCACGCCGCGGAAGCTGAATCGGAGCACGGGCACGCCGATGCGGGCGAGGGCCTTGGTCGCGTGATACACGGCTTTGGTGTGCATCGTGCCGCCGCCGGTCGGCAGCGGGTGGCCCAGCACGGCGATCGCGCGCGGCCGGTCTCCGGCCTTCGCGTTGATCAGGCCCTCCATCGGCCCGGCCGGGCCGTGCATCGACACGTCGGTGAGACGGATGTCGTTGTCGGTCATAACGTCCGGGAAAACGTCGAAACAATGTTCGCAAAGCGATCGGGTGCGAGCACGGTCCCCAGATGGCCCGTTCCTTCGAACAGCTGGAAACGCGATCCGGGTATCAGGTCGAGATATTTCATGGTTTCGTCACAGGGCACCACCTGATCGAGAGCGCGTTCGCCCGTCACGACGAGCGTCGGCGCCTTCACAGACGTGCAATCGGCTTCGAAGTTCTGCCGTTCGGCGAGCCGTGCGCGCAGGCTCATGCGTCCGGGCACGCCCGGCGCTCTGGCCACGTGCCATGCGGCCTTGACACACGCGTTCAGACGCGCGCGCGGCGTCGGATAGAGCGCCCGCACTTCCCGCCAGCCGCGCCGGACCGCGCCGGCCGCGAACAGCGGGCTCGTCAACAACGGCCGGGCCGCGTAGCGGCGCTGATGCGGGCTCAGTTTCCAGTGTGGTCCCGGCGTCGAAACCAGAATCAGTCCGCTCACGCGGTTGCTCCGCTTCGCGGCGTATCGAAGGGCGATGAGGCCACCGAACGAGATACCGCACATGATGACGTTGGACACCCCGGACGTGTCGAGAAGATGGTCCAGATACTCGACGAACACGTCGAAGCCCGTCTCGGCATCGAACGAGAGTCCGCCTGGTTCTCCGGGCAGCGATGCCGTAATGACCCGATACTCGCGGGCGAGCGCGTCGACGGACGGCGCCATCCATTCCCACCGCCCTTGAATGCCCGGCACGAGCACCAGCGGACGACCTGCTCCCACATCGACCATCAGTTCCTCAGGGTCTTGCCCGTCTTCAACGTGTACTGGATGCGTTCGAGCGTTTTCGGCTCGCCGCACAGGCTGAGAAACACCTCGCGTTCGAGGTCCAGCAGTTGATCTTCGCTGACCTTCCCGGCGTGAGGCAAGGAACCACCCGAAAGAATCCACGACAGCTTGCGCCCGATCATCGCCTCATGATCGGTAATACGCCCGGCCCGCCAGGCGAGGTGCACGCCGAGATCGAGCGTCGCTCGAACGGCCTCGCCGCCGACAGGAATGGCGGCGGGCCGTACCGGCGGACGATATCCATCCCTCACACGCTTCAGGGCTTCCTGCTTGGCGTCGAACACCAGTCGGTCGCGATTCATCGTCAAGCCGTCGATGCTCCTCAGATATCCCTGTCCGAACGCATCGCGTCCCGACGTGGAGGTTTTCGCGAAGCCGATGGTCTCGAATGCCTTCTGCGGGCCGAGCCGCAGCAGCATCTCCTTGGTCCCGCCGCCGGCGGGAATCAGGCCGACGCCAACCTCGACGAGCCCGAGGTAACTTTCGGCCGCAGCCTGCACGCGATCGCCGTGCAGCACGATTTCGCAGCCACCGCCCAGCGTCATGCCGAATGGGGCCACGACGACCGGTACCTCCGAATAGCGAAGGCCGGTCGTGGCCTTCTGGAACGAGCGAATCATCGCATCCACTTCGTCCCAGTTCTGTTCCTGCGCCTCGAGGAGCAGGAGCATGAGGTTGGCGCCGACGGAAAAGTTCTGTCCTTCGGCCGAGACGACGAGCGCCGCGAAGTTCTGCGAGGCCTCGCGGACGCCGCGCTGGAGCATGTCCAGCGCATCGCCGCCGATGGCATTCATCTTCGAGTGCAGCGACACGGCCAGCACCCCATCGTCCAGATCGATGAGGCTGGCTCCGGCATTCGAGGCCACGACTTTCTGACGATCGCGCGCGCTCCGCAGGATCTCCACTTCCGGTCCGGCCGGCGGGAGCGGCGCCGTTCGAAACGGCGGTGCGTTCAGCCCGATCGCGTCGGCCAGCTCGAAGGGACCCAGCGGCCAGCCGTATCCCCAGCGCATGGCGCGATCGATGTCGTCGATCGACGAAGCGATCCCAGGCGCGACCTCCGCCGTATACCGGAGGGACGCCGGCAGGGTGGCCTGGAAAAACGCCGCGACGCGGTCGGTTCCCGAGGACAACTTCCGCATACGCTCCGCGAGCGGAAGAGAGGCGGCCGCGTCGAGTGACGGTAGCCTGACAGGCTGTCGTGGCCTGTACTCCATCGTTTTCGGATCGAGCGCCCAAATGTCGGTGTCGCCGGCCTCATTCTTCTTTCGCAGGTAGAAGCCGCGCCCCGCTTTCTCGCCAATCCACCCGCGGGCGAGCATCTCCTGCACGAACGGCGGGAACTGGAACTCCGCACCGCGGCCCTGAGGCAGGCGTGCGACGAGATCGTTCGCGACGTGCACGAGGATGTCGAGGCCGGCGATGTCCACGGTCCTGAAGGTGGCGCTCTTGGGCCTGCCGATCGCCGCCCCGGTCATCGCGTCGATTTCCTCCACCGTGTAGGTGCCGGCGGCCAGCGCGTCGAAAATCCTGACGAGACCGTGCATGGCCACGTGGTTCGCGATGAACCCCGGTGTGTCTTTTGCAATAACGACGTTCTTGCCCAGGCGGCGATCGACAAACTCGCGAAGGATCGCGAGCACGTTGGGATCGGTTTCGGTCGTCGGAATGAGCTCGACGAGCGTCAGATAGCGAGGCGGGTTGAAGAAATGTGTGCCGACCCAGTGCCGCCGGAAATCGTCGCTGCGGCCCCGGGCCAGTCCGGCGATCGAGAGCCCGGACGTGTTCGAGCTGACGATCGAGCCAGGCCGGCGCGCGGCGTCGACCCGCTCCAGGAGCGACTGCTTCGCGGCCGCCTGCTCGATCACGGCCTCGATCGTCCAGTCCGCCTGCGCGATCAGGTGAAGGTCGGCGTCGAAGCCGCCCGTACGGATGCGTTCGCAGACCTCGGGCGTGAAAAACGGATCCGGCTTGAGCGTTCGTGCGCGGTCGAGACCTTTGCGGGCGGCATCGTCCGACACATCGAGCAGCGTCACCCCGTATCCGGCATTGGCGAGGTGCGCGGCGATTTGTGCGCCCATGGTGCCGGCGCCGAGGACGGCAGCCGATCGAATTTTCAGTGAAGCGGACGGCATCATTCGCCATGTTACACTCTCGTCACTTCCCCTCTTCAACCTGGAGGCTCCGATGACACGGCCGCTTACGTCAATGCTGGCTGCGTGTTGTCTGGCCGTGACTTCGGCCGCGGCGGGACAGACCCGCGCGACGACGGCGGATTTGTCCGGGACGGTCGTCGATCAGTCGTCCGCGGTGCTGCCCGGAGCCACGGTCACGGCGCAGAACGTCGACACGAACCACGTTCGAAGCGCCATGACCGACGAGCGCGGCCACTTCATGATTCCGGCGCTGCCGCCCGGCAGGTACGACGTCCGGGCCGAGCTGCAGGGGTTTTCGCCGCGAACCCTCGAGCGCGTCGTGCTCGCGCTGGGGAGCCTGATCGACGTCCGCCTGACGTTGAACGTCGCGGGCGGCCAGGAAACGGTCGACGTGACAGTGGACGCTCCCGTCATCGATACGCAGCGAACGGCGGTCTCGAGCGTCATCGCTCAGGATCAGATCGACCGCCTCCCGATCAACGGCCGCAATTTCATCGGCTTCTCGCTGCTGACGCCGGGAGTGGCTTCCGATCGAACGCCGCAGCAGGGCGCGTCGGGCACCTCGGGCCTCTCGTTTGCCGGCCAGCGCGCGCGCTCGAACAACATCACCGTGGACGGGCTCGACAACAACGACTCGATTATCGGCGCCGTCCGTGCGACGTTCAGCCAGGAAGCGGTCCGGGAGTTCCAGGTGCTGACCAACTCGTTTTCGGCTGAGTTTGGCAAAGCCTCGGGCGGCGTCGTGAATATCGTGACCAGGAGCGGCACGAATGCGTTCGACGGCAACCTCTTCTTTTACTTCCGCGATGATGCGCTGAACTCCAGGGAGCACTTCGAGCGGTTCGATCCAGCCGGCCAGCCGATCGATCGCAAGAAGGCGCCGTACTCGCAGAAGCAATACGGCGCGACCGCCGGCGGCCCCATCAAACGCGACCGGACGTTCTTCTTCGCGTCGTTCGAGCGGCTTGACATCGGCGCGAACAATTTCGTGACGATCGACGACACGAACAACGTGGCGTTTCTCGGGCAGAACTTCGGGACACCGGCCGCGATCCTCCGGCGCGCCGGCTTCGTCGTCGAGACGGGCCACGTGCCGTACGACATCCGCTCCAGCCAGCTCCTCGGCAAGATCGATCATCAACTGAAACCGAACCACTCGCTCGTCGCGCGGGTCAACTGGGCAGACGACTTCAACGAGAACATCGAGCCCTTCGGCGGCAACGTGGCGCGCAGCCGCGGCGCCGTGCTCAACAGCCGCGACCTCATGTTCGCGGCGTCGCACCTCTGGGTGCGCTCGGCGCGGATGGTGAATGAGACCCGTTTTCAGATCGCCGGGCGCGATCAGACCGTGGACTCGCTCGATCCACGATGCGGCGGGGCGTGCACGCTCGAAAGCCAGGGTGGGCCGACGCTCGAAGTGCTCGGTGTGGCCAGCGTGGGACGTCAGCGGTTCACGCCACAGCCGCGCAGGAACGTGCGCTACCAGGTTCTCGACACGCTGAGCTATTTCACCGGTCCGCACCAGTTCAAGACCGGTTTCGATTTCAACTACATCGACGCCACCGAGCAGAGCCTTCCGCTGCACTTCGGCGGGCGGTACATCTTCGGCAGCATCCCGGCCGCCCAGGCGCCGCTTCTCGGGCTGCCTCCCGTCGAGGTACCGGCCATCGTGGCCGTGCAGCTGGGTATTCCAGGTCGGTACGTCCAGGGTTATGGCAATTCGGAGGCGCCTTACACCTACAGCGACCTTTCGCTCTTCGTGCAGGACGACTGGCGCATCACGCCGAGGCTGACCGCCAAGCTCGGCCTGCGGTACCAGGTTCAGGGGTTTCCCGACATCAGTTACCTGGTCACCGGATACAACGGGGCGTACACGTTCCCGAACGATGGCAACAACATCGCGCCGCGTCTGGGGATGGTCTGGGATCCGACGGGCCAGCGGACGACGACGGTGCATGCGGCCTACGGCATTTATTTCGACAATCTGGTGACGGGCATCGCCGGCATCACCCAGGGGATCAACGGACGCGATCGCGTGCGGACGCTGGTGGGCTCGATTCCCACGACGATCGGCGCGTGGAACGCGCCGGGCCGGAAGCTGCCGGAGCCGGCAACCGCGTATCCGAGCCTCGTCATTTCGATCGACCCCGGCCTCGAAACGCCGTACGCGCACCATCTCGCAGCCGGGTTCGAACACGAACTGCCGCGACAGATCGCGCTCTCCACCGACGTCATCTACGTGCGCGGCTTCAAACAGTTGTCGACGCTCGACTACAACCCGCTCGTGCCGTCGCTGGGCCCGAACCGGCGTCCCTCGGATGTGAACGGCGTTCCGGGCTCATCGGCATCGGTGCTGCAATACACATCCTTCGGCGAGACGTGGTACCGCGGCGTCACCTTTGCCGCCACGCGGCGATTCACCGATCGGCATCAGCTCATGATGAGCTACACGCTTTCACAGGCCGACGACAACGGGACGGACTTCCAGAGCGAGTTCATCGCGCAGGACAGCGGACGCGGGAGGGATCCCGGCAATCCCGATGGCCTGCCGGTCGGATTCGATCCCGATTCGGAAAAAGGGCCGTCGGTGCAGGATCAGCGCCACCGGTTCGTGGCCAGCGGCATCTACATGCTGCCGCATGAGGTGGAGCTCTCGGCCATCGTCACGATGGGATCGGGGCGGCCTTACAACATTCTGGCGGGCGTCGATCTCAATGTCGACGGCGATGGCGGCGCGACCGATCGTGCCAGGGCCACGCTGAGCGATATCGGCACATCCATCTACCGGAACGCCGGCGTGCTGCCGATGCAGGCGAGCGTCGATCTCAGGGTGTCGCGGCGGTTTCCGGTGGGTGGCATCACACTCGACGGGATCTTCGAAGTCTTCAATCTGTTCAACCGCTCGAACTTCATCGCGGTGAACAATGTGTTCGGCACCGGGTCGTACCCGTCGGCACCGCTGCCGACCTTCGGTCAGTTCACGCAGGCGGCCCCGCCAAGGCAGGTGCAGCTTGCGTTCAAACTGGGGTTCTGACGCTGAGGGGTTCCGGTTCCAGTTCCGATTCCGGTTCGCGTTTCAAAACAAGAGACTAGGGAAGATCTCTTAGTCTCCTAATCTCCTGTAAAAGGTCTAGTCCACCAACCCCTGCTGGATGCCGTAGTGCATCAGCTCGGCCGTCGTGCGCATGTTCATCTTTTCCAGCACGCGCGCGCGGTAGGTGCTGATGGTTTTGACGCTCAACGAGAGCCTCGTCGCGACCTGCGACACCGTCAGTCCCGACGCGATCATGCGCAGGACCTGGTACTCGCGATCGGACAACGATTCGTGCGGACGGCGTCCTGAGTCTGGCTGCGCCTGGGTGACCAGCTCCTCAATCACCATGGGATTGAGGTAACGGCGGCCCGCGATTACTTCGCTGACCGCTTTTACCAGCTCCGTCGGGGCGCTGTCCTTGGTCAGATAGCCCGCCGCGCCCGCGTTCATGGCCCTGCGCGCGAACTGATCGGGTGGATGCATGCTCAGCACGAGCACGGGAAGCGACGGACGCTCCCGGCGCAGGTCCTTGAGCAGATCGAGGCCGCTGACGCCGGGCAGCGTGAGATCGAGGACCAGGACATCCCACGCGGTATGGCGGACCTCGCTCAATCCCTCTTCGGCGTTGGCCGCCTCGCCCACGATCGCTGGATGAAATGCGCCCGAGAGCACCTGCTTGATGCCCTGGCGCACGATGGGGTGATCGTCGACGAGAAGAATGCGAGTCATGTTTTGCTGCGTCGTTTCGTGGATTCCTGTGTCCTGGGAACGTTCGCCGTAATGGTGGTGCCACGCCCTGGTGCGCCCGCGATCGACAGCCGGCCGCCGAGCAGCCGTGCGCGTTCCGTCATGCCCAGCAATCCAATCGACTCGACGCTCGAGCGCTCGGCGCTCGTGATGCCGCGACCATTATCGCGAATCGTCAACGTCAGCGTTCTGCCGCGCTCGCGAACCGCGATCTGCACGGCGCCGGCGTGCGCATGGCGAGCCACGTTGGTCATGGCCTCCTGCAGAATCCGGAACAGTGCGAGCTGCCGCGTGCGATCGGCCGGTTCGTGCTTCAGGCCCCACGCGACCCGGCAGCGGATGCCCGTGCGCGCCTGGAACTTCGTCGCCTCCCACTCAATCGCCTCGCGCAACCCGAGGTGATCGAGCACGGCCGGGCGCAGATCGCTCGAGATCTGGCGCACCGACTGGATGCTCACCTCGATGAGCCCCGTCAAAGCCTGCAGCTTGTTCACGAGCTGGATGCCAGGCTTCGGCTCGCTCTTGCGCAGCTCGTCGACCAGCCACATGAACTCGAGCTTGAGGCTTGTCAAGACCTGGCCGAGCTCGTCGTGCAGTTCCCGGGCAACACGCGCACGCTCTTCTTCCCGCGCGACCTCCAGTCGGAGTGCCAGAGCGTCGAGTCCGTGTGCACGGGAAGGCCGATATGCGCGCCGCGTCTGCCGGCGTCTGGCAGGCGCGCGTTTCATGTTTCGCCTGCGGTCATGACAGACGCAAAAGGAGGCTGTGCGGCGTAAGTATAGCCGTCCGCACACCTGCGCTGGTGCTAATGCAACCAATCTCTATCCGTTGTCGGATAAAGACGGACATGCGAATAGCCATTCGATCCAATAATCCGAAGTTCAGGAATATGTGCTATGTCCTGCAGTGTACTGCCCGCTCCGATGGCCTCCCAGACAAAAACCGCTCTCCAAGGGAACGGGCGTACAGATTGGCCGATGGTGATGGCGGGAAGGGTGCGGCCGTGATGCCCGAACTGAAACGGATCGTCCTGGCAGAAGACAATCCGAACGATGTCGAGCTGACGCTGGCGGCACTCGCCGAAATGAACCTCGCGAACGAAGTCGTCGTGGTGCGTGACGGCGCCGAGACGCTCGACTATCTGTTCCGCCGGAACAGCTATGCCAACCGGCCCGCCGGCAACCCCGCGGTCCTTTTGCTGGATCTCAAGATGCCGAAGGTCGACGGTCTGGAAGTGCTGAGCGTGCTCAAGGCCGACGACACGCTCAAGACGATTCCCGTCGTCATGCTCACGTCGTCGCGCGAAGAGCAGGACCTTGCCCGCAGCTACAAGCTCGGAGCGAACGCCTACGTCGTCAAGCCCGTCGACTTTCGCGATTTCATCGAGGCGGTACGGCAGCTTGGCGCATTCTGGGCCGTCGTCAATGAACCCCGCCGGGGAGTGCCCTAGTAGGCGACCGGTGATCAAGTAGCCGGAGACTTTCTCGATGGCTCTGAGAATGTCGTCGGTCTGAGGCAGGATGACTTCTTCCAGCTCCGGCGCGTACGCCACAGGCGTGTCCATCGCGCCGATCCGCGTGACGGGCGCGTCGAGGTACTCGAACAGATCCTCTGAAATCCTGGCGGCGATCTCGGCGCCGAAGCCGCACGTCATCTGATCTTCATGCGCCACGATCACGCGGCTCGTGCGCTTGACCGCTTCCGCAATCGTCTCGAAGTCGTACGGCTGAATCGTCCGCAGATCGATGACGCCGGCGCTGATGCCATTCTTCTCCGCCATTTGCGCGGCGAGGAGCGATCGCTGCACCAGTGCTCCCCAGGTGACGATGACGACGTCGTTGCCGGGGCGGCGCTCGGCGGCGCGCGCGAACGGGATCATGTAGTCAGGACCCGGATAGACGGACTTGTTGTACGTCTGGCGGTACAGGTGCTTGTGCTCGAGGAACATCACCGGATCGTCGCAGCGAATGGCGGTGCGCAGCAGCCCGACGGCATCGGCCGCGGTCGAAGGAAACGCAATGCGCAGGCCGGGACAGTGCGCGAAGATGCTCTCGCCCGACTGGCTGTGGTACACCCCGCCGCCTCGCAGGTATCCGCCGATCGCCACGCGGATGACGACCGGCGCCTTGAACGAATTGGCCGAGCGGTACCGCAGCATCGAGAGCTCGTCCCGAATCTGCATCATGGCCGGCCAGATGTAGTCGAAGAACTGGATTTCGACGACCGGCTTCATTCCGCGCACGGCCATGCCGATCGAGCGGCCGACGATGTTGGCTTCGGCCAGCGGCGCGTTGAAGACGCGATTGATTGCCGAACGCGCGCTGCAGTCCGTGCGTCGCTTTGAACACGCCACCTTTGCCCGGCACTTTCTCGACGATGTCGCACTTGCTCGCATCTGCGACGTCCTGGCCGAACACCACCATCACGGGATTGCGCTGCATCTCGTCGTGCAGCGTCCGGTTGATGGCCGCCACCATCGTGACGGGATCGCCCTGCGGTGAATGGGCGGTGTCGAAGGCATCCGATGTGGGATCCACGTCCGGGGAATACACATACAGGCCGGCCGATTCGGGCGCGGGGCGCGGCGCCTTCAAGGCGCGGTCGGCGGCGTCCGTGAGTTCGGCGTCGACTTCCTTGCGAATCTCTTCAAGCTCCTTCTCGGTGGCCAGCCCCTCCGAAAGAAGGAGCTTCGTAAGGACCAGGATCGGATCTCGTGCGGCTTCCAGCTCGCGCTCTTCGGCCGTCTTGTAATTGCGCTCGTCATCGGAGTGCGAGTGCGAATAGGGCCGAATCACCTTCGCGTGAACGAGGGCCGGTCCCTTCCGTGCCCGGGCATACGCCACCGCTTCGCACAGCGCGCGATAGCTCTGCACCAGATCGGTGCCGTCGACGCGGATGACCTCGAGGTGCGGGAACGATTCGACCAGCCGCGAGACATCGCCGCCGGCCGTATGGTATTCCGCAGGGCACGAAATCGCGTAGCCGTTGTCTTCGACGACGCAGACGACCGGCAACTGTTCGTTGCAGATCGTATTCAGGAACTCCCAGAACTCGCCTTCGCCGGTTGCGCCATCGCCGATCGAGACGTACGTGACTTCGTCTTCTTCGACCTGCGGCGAGCCGAAGCCGAGCAGCGGCAGCCGCTTCGACGCTTCGGCGCTGCCGGCGCCCTGCAGGCACTGCATGCCCGTCGCGCTCGACCGGTTCATGATGTGCAGGGACGGTTTGCTCCAATGCGACGGCATCATGCTGCCGCCCGACGAGGGATCGTCGGACGACCCGACGGCCGCCAGCAGCATCTCGTACGGGCGTGAAGCCGAGCATGAGCATGAGCGCGCGGTCGCGGTAATAGGGGAAGAACCAGTCGTAGCCGGGTTTCAGCGCCATTCCCGCCGCGACGAGAACCGCTTCGTGGCCGGCGCCGCTAATCTGAAAGAAGATCTGGCTCTGGTTCTTGAGCTGGATTTCCTTGTCGTCGAGGCGTCTCGACAACACCATCCAGCGATAAGCTTTGATGAGTTCGTCGCGGGTGAGGCCTTCGTAAGAGCGCCGGGCCCGGGCGGGCGTTCTTGTGTCCGTTTGTCACTGTCGACTTCATCCGCGCTCCGCCAACAGCAAATTATACATCGGCGCCGGATGGTATAATCGCGTTCCAAGGCCGCCGACGCAAGCGGTAAAACTCCAACAAACAATTGCAGCCGTATCGTCTGTTCCGCTGGGACGAGATCGCTCTCGAAAAAGTCACCGAGATGGTTTCCCGGAAATTCGTGTCCGGAGAACGGGAGACCATGGCTCAAATCTACCTGAAACGCGGTGCCGTGGTGCCGCAGCATGCTCACGAGAGCGAGCAGATGACCTACGTGCTGCAGGGGGCGTTGAAGCTGCTCGTGGCCGGCGAAGAGGTCACGCTCCGCGAAGGCGAAGTGCTGCATATCAAGCCCGGTATTCCGCACCAGGTCGAGGCGCTCGACGACACCTTCGTCCTCGGCGTCTTCAGCCCGGTCAGAGCGAGGCGGAATGCCGCGAGGAGATCGCAGGTGAGGGGACGGAACGCTGGGTGCGAACTTGACGTGGATTCTGCTGGCGATCGTCGCGCTCGTGGTCGTCTGGGCGATCGCCCTGTACAACCGGCTCATCGGTCTTCGCAACCAGGTGCTCAACGGCTGGCGGCAAATTGACGTGCAACTCAAGCGGCGGCACGACCTGATTCCTAATCTGGTCAATACCGTTCGCGGCGCCATGGAGTTCGAGCGGGACACGCTGACGCAGGTGATGGAAGCCCGGGCCCGGGCCGTGTCGGCGACTGGTCCGGCAGATGCGGCGCGCAAGGAAGGGGAGCTCTCGCAGGCGCTCGGGCGCCTGTTCGCGGTGGCCGAGAACTATCCGACGCTGCGCGCGAACGACAACGTCAAGATGTTGCAGGAGGAGCTGACCTCGACCGAGAACAAGGTCGGCTTCGCGCGGCAGTTCTACAACGACATCGCGACGAAATTCAACACCGCCCAGCAGACCTTTCCCTCCAACATGTTTGCCTCGGCGTTGGGCTTCAAGCCGTCCGAACTGTTCGAGATCACCGATGCCACCGAACGGCAGGTGCCCGCCGTCGATCTCTCGATGAGGAAGTAGGTCTGGCGCGGAATCTCTACGAACAGCAGGCCTCGAACCGTCGGCGCACCTGGGCGGTCATGGTTGTATTCGTGGGGTTTCTGCTGTTTCTCGGGTTGGGCTTCGACGTGTTTTACATCGGCGACGGCGAGCTCACGTTCCCATTCGGCAGTCTGGCCGCGCTCGGCGATCGGCAGCGTCGGCGGCTCTGACCAGCTACTACTCTGGAGACCGCGCGGTGCTGCTGTCCACCGGCGCGGTGCCGCTCGATCGCGCCCTTTCCAGCGCCGCAGCCCGACGACTGGACCCTGCAAAATCCGCCAGCTCGACAACGTGGTCGAGGAGATGAGCATCGCGGCAGGGTCTGCCGAAACCCAAGGTGTATGTCATTCCCGAATCGGATCCCAACGCGTTTGCCACGGGCCGCGATCCCGAACACGCCTCCATCGCGGTGACGCGCGGACTTGCTCGAGAAGGTGACGCGCGACGAGCTTCAAGGTGTGGTCGCCCACGAGCTGAGCCATGTGCGCAACCTTGATATTCGCCTGATGACCGTCATTGCGGCCATGGTCGGCACGATTGCGCTGTTGTCGGATTGGAGCAGCCGCGGCATGTCCAGCCGGCTCGCGCGGATCGCGCAGCAGTCGAGACAACGACAAGGACAGCGGCGCCGCCGGACTGATTCTGTTGGTCATCTGGGTCGTGGCGATCGTGCTCGCGCCGCTTATCGCGCAGGCGCTGGCGATGCTGGTCTCGCGGCGCCGGGAATTTCTTGCCGACGCCACCGGCGCCGAGCTGACGCGCAATCCCCTCGCGCTGGCGAGCGCGCTTGAGAAGATCGATCGCGAGGCCGCGAACCAACACTCTCGGTCAAACGCGGCACGGCGCATCTGTGCATCGCCGATCCGCTCGGCCGTGCGATCGGGCTGCGTGAAGGGTTCCTGCCGGATCTGCTGGCCACGCATCCGCCATGGCCAACCGCATCACGGCATTGAAGCAGATGGCGTATCAGGCGTAATGGCGACCCGCCGGTCGCGTCGTCCGATTTCGGCGCCTCCAGTCACGGATACCTGGCGCACGACCGGGCAGCGGTCGGCGCTCAAAGCGTGGCGCTCTGCTGCTCCGGCTCTGCATTGGCGTCTTCATCTTCTTCTTCGGCGTCGAAAAAGCGTCGTGGTTGCTTGACGCGACGCCCCGATCACCAACCAGCTGTCGGCCTGGATGGCTGGAGGCCACGCCGATCAGCCGCTGGTATCTCGAGCGGCTTATGCCCGGCGCGCCCGTATTTGCGCGCATCGTGCCGATCGGATCGGTGCTGGCGGGTCTCGCGTTGACGCTGGGCGTGTGGACGAGGATGGCCGCGGCCGTTGCGCTCGTGATGGTCTTGAGCCTCCAGCTCGGCGCCGGCTCGATGTTCCGGTACGCCTACCTCATGGACGCGAGCGGGCTTGCCGTTGGTTGGAGGGCTGGTGGCGCTGATGATCGGAGGGGAGGGACGGAGGAAAGTGAAAAGTAGAAAGTAAAAAGTAGAAAGTAAAAACACCCTCTTCTTTCTTACTTTTTACTTCTTACCGTCTACTTTTCACTTTCTACTTTTCACTTTCTACTTTCTAGTGGACCCGCTTGTCCCAGTCCTTCTTTCCCCCGAGTACACTCCGAATTTCTTCCGTGCGCGGTCCATCTTCCATCGCAGGTAGCGATAGCGCACTTCGTTCGCCGGGCTCAGATGGCGGCCACGAAGCATGACGTATCCGGCAACGAGACCGCCCAGATGCGTGATGTGCGCGATGCCGCCGCCGCTGTCGCCCATCGCCGAAAGCAGAGCGATGAGGCCCATGATCATGACGAAGTATTTCGCGGGGATCGGAAAGACGAAATACACGTAGATCGGTCTGTTCGGAAACGTGAGACCGTAGGCGAGCAGCAGGCCGTAGATGGCGCCCGAGGCGCCGATCGTGACGACGTCGAACATGCGCGCCGTCTCGGGAAACGGCAGCAGCGACACGAGCGATCGTCGTGATGGCGGCGACGATGCCCGTGATGAAGTAGTACCGCAGGAAGAAATTCGTGCCCCAGATTCGCTCGAGCTCCGTCCCGAACATCCACAGCGAAAGCATGTTGAAGAAGATGTGCCCGATCGTTCCGTGCAGGAACATGTAGGTGACGGGCTGCCACAGACGGAACGACTCGAAGATCGCGGCAGGCACCAGACCGAGGAACTGCTGCACGGCGAGCCGCGACAATGGCGGCATGAGCGCCATGACGATGAAGATCGCGACGTTGACGGCGATCAGCGCCTTCAGGGCGGGAGAGAGCGGACCGGGCCCGAACGAGAACGACGAGAGTGTCGCGCGACGGGTAACGGCGCATCGGGTCGAATCTACCACGTTCAGGACCGCGAACAGTGGCGCGGGCGTCTCAGCCCGGCGTTTCAGATCTCTCTCGAGTCCCAGCAGATGGGTCGAGACGGCCAGCACGCCGATCCCACGGCAATCGAGCCGCCGACGCGCACGCCCTGGGCGATGACGTCGCGTCCTGCGAACGGAATGTGCAGAAATCGTTCGGTGTAATACGCCGCGCCCGCCATCACGATCGACGCGCACGAAATCTTGAGCACGGCGGTGACGCAGCCGCCGGCCTTCGAGGCCTCCAAGACGGGCGCGAAGCAGCCAGTATCAGAATGCCGGCGTTCAGCAGCGCCGAAAGGGCCGTGCCCAGCGCCAGTCCGCGATGGCCCAGCGACCGCACGAGGATGAGGTTCAGGCAGATGTTCAGCGCCACGCTGGCGCCGCTGGCGATGACGGGCACGCGGCTGTTGCCCATGGCATAGAAGGCCGGGGAAATCAGCTTGACCGCGGAGTACCCGATGAGGCCCGGCGCATAGAACGCGAGCGCCGCCGCCGTCGCGGCGGTGTCTGCCGGCGTGAAGCGCCCGCGCTCGAAGATCAGCGCCACGATCGGTGTGGCAAGCACGGTAAGTCCGAGCGTGGCTGGAAGGTTCAGCAGCAGCATCAGGCGCAGACCCGCTCACGACCGCGTGCCGGATGCCCGTATCGTCGCTCGTGGCCGCGTGCGCCGAGATGGCCGGCAGCGAGGCGGTGGCAATCGACACGCCGAACAGGCCGATCGGCATGTACATCAATCGGAAGGCGTAATCGAGCCACGACACGGCGCCCGTGCCGAGACCGGCCGCGAGCCAGCTGTTGACGAACAGGTTGATCTGCACCGCGGCGAGCCCCGCCACCCCCGGCACCATCAGCCGCCCGATCTCGCGGAGCCAGGGATCGTGCCAGTCGAGGACGCGGTCATAGCGGAATCCCTCGCGGCGTATCGTCGGCCACTGCAGCAGGATCTGCCCGAGCCCGCCCAACAGCGTGCCGGCGGCGACCGCCACGATCGGTTCGATCCCGAAGCGCGGTGCGAGCGGGACGAAGAGAACCGCACACGTAATCGTCGCGACGTTGAACATCGCCGGCGACAGCGCCGGCACGAAGAAATGGTGCAGTGCGTTCAGCATCGCCATCAGCACCGCGGCGACGGCCACCATGCACAGGAACGGAAACATCAGCCGCGTCAGGTGAATCGTCAGCTCGAGCTTGCCGGGCACCTCGCGGAATCCGCCGGCGTACAGGTTGACGAGCGGCTCGGCGAACACGATGCCGGCCAGCACGATCGCCCCGGATGTGAGGAGCAGCACGCTGATGACGTTCGATGCCAGGCGCCAGACGGCGCCGCGGTCGCCGGCCGCGAGCGCGCGGGTGAACGTCGGCACGAGCGCCGCGCTGAGCGCGCCTTCGGCAAAGAGATCGCGGAGGACGTTGGGGATGCGAAACGCGATGCGGAAGGCGTCCATCGCGTCGCCGGCGCCGAAGAAATAAGCGAGGACCTGATCGCGAATGAGACCGAGCACCCGGCTGGTCATCGTCGCGATGCCGATGATCCCTGCCGATCGAACGACGCTCTGATGTCGGGTGCGCCTGGCGGTCTGGTGCAGCGCGGGTCCTGGACGGCAAGACCTGCTCTAGGGTTGAAGCTTGCGGCGGACGAGCTCGTTCACGGCCTTGCCGTCGACCGTCTTGCCGGCCAGCTCGGCCATGACGGCTTTCATCACCTTCCCCATGTCCTTGGCCGAGGTGGCGCCCGTCGATGCGATGACCGCATCAATCGTGCGCTCGAGATCGGCGGCATCGACGGCCGGGGGCAGGTACGACTTCGAGAATCACGATCTCCGCGGTTTCCTTGTCGGCGAGGTCCTGCCGCCCGCCTTTGAGGAACTGCTCGATCGAGTCGCGGCGCTGTTTGACCAGCGCCGAGACGACCTGGAGTGATTCGTTGTCGTCGAGCGCACGGCCTCGCTCGATCTCGCGGTTCATCAGCGCAGCCTTCAGCATGCGAAGCGTGCTGAGCCGCAGCTGGTCTTTCGATTTCATCGCGCCGGTAATGGCGCTGTTCACGTCGTCTGCGAATGCCATGGTGTTGTGTCAGTCCCAGTCGCGAATGCCGACGTCCTGGTCCGAATCGCCCAGCGTGATGTGCCAGTCGTCGGTGTCCTTGTAAAACTTCGGGGGCACGGTCACCGCGTTGATCTTCGTGGCCAGCGTCAGCGGATGGGGCCGCATCTGAAAGTACCCTGAGTGCCGCATGATGCGCCGGAAGCCAAGATGCGCGGCGTAGCAGCGGATCTTGTCCGAGCCGGCCTGCCGCGCTTCGGCGTCGACCCACCGCAGGAGCGTCTTGAAGCCGATGTCGTCGTGCGTGTCGGCGAGAAAGTCGACGAGCAGCGTGACGCGGCCGCGCGGTTCCTGCGCGTGGCGATACACCGCATACCCTTCAGGCTTGCCGTCGCGCTTGAGTGCCGCGACCGAATACCGCACGTGCGGCGGCTCGATGAACTTCCAGTTCAGGTAGGCCGCGTCTCTGCGTACCGCCAGCTCGAATCGATCGGCGAGCCGCTCCCACAATTCGGTGAACGACGCGTCGAAACGGCGGATCGGCTCGACATCGGCGCGAAGCGGACGCACGCGCGCGGCGACGCGCACGATGGGCAGCGTGACGGCCGAGACGAAGCGATTGAGCGTATTGGGCCAACGCGGTACGCGGACCGCGCGGCGCGTCAAGGGTTTCACGAGCCCCGGAATCGGCGGGACCTCGGGAAAATGCATCTTCTTCAACAGCCGCGACGACGCGCTGGACAGGCCCAGGCCGAGCGCGGCGCCCACGCTGCGATCCCAGGCGCGAAACAGCTCCTCACCAAGGCCCCGACGCTGGCGTTCGGGCGCGACCATGGCGTCCATGCCCCATGCCGCCTGAATCTCTTTGCCGCCCAGGGAGAGGCGTACGGGCATCGTCGCGTAGTGGCCGATAATCGTCGGCCCTTCCCGCACGACCCACAGCAGCGGCGCGCCGTCCGGGTTGTTCGGGTTGCGTCGGTATTGCCAGTCCCACCGCAGCCGGCTCGCGGCGGCGGCATCGGGTCCGAACACGCGGCGATAGAGCGTCTCTATACCGCGCTGGTCCTCCGGCCTGTAGCGATCGATTTCGGGCATTGTCGTCCATCGTCGATCGTCCATCGTCGATCGTCGAATCGTCTGGAGTTCCAGACGATTCTGGAGCCCAGACGTGGACGATGGACGATGGACGATCGACGTTGAATTGTATCGCGACGGACGCGAACTTCAGCGATCGGGCTGCGGTGGACGCGGCCGCGTAATCGGCGTGGTCGTAACCGGGCTCGACGCGGCCGGCGGCGGAGGTGGTGTAAACGTCGGTGCCGTGGAGGTGCCGGCAGGTGCGGTCGGATTCGACGGTGTAGGCAGCCGTGCCCGGTGCCGACTGCGCGGGCGGCGCTTGCGACACACCAGGCAGCATCAGCGGTGCTGAAATCTGTGTGGGATTCGGCGCCGGCACGGGCACCAGTCCCGCGGCCGCGGCTGCGGCAATGGCCGGGTCCTCTGACTGGTCTTCGGGTTCGGGGATCGCACCGGGTGTCAACGCGGGCTGCGGCGGCCTGAGCTGCGTGAAATTCGGGCCAGGCTGCGTGCCTGCATGCCCGGGAAGGCCGATGGTGTCTGCGGCCGGCCTGCGGCGACAGCCGCGGTCGTGGCCATCACGAGAATACGGTCGTAAATCGACGCGTCGGCGACGAAGGTCTCGCGCGGCCGGGCCATGTACCCGGGCACCGTCCGCAGAATGATGTCGAGCGCCTGCTTCTCGGGCACGTCCTGCAGCTTCAACGTGACAGGTCCGCCCGTGATGCGCTCTGCGTTGACGATCTGCGTCTTGCCGATGCGCGCCCACTCGGTAAGGATTTGCCGAACCGTGACGTCCTGTGCATCGAGCGTCACACGCCCGTTGCGGATGGACATCTGCAGCCCGGCGGCCCGCCGCGGGCGGCGCCGCCAACATCATCAAACAGAGGCCGAAAACGAGCCTTTTCATGAGGTTGAACGCAACCCCGATTATAAATCAGGACCCGTGGGTGCGGAAATATTCGATGACCTTCGTGATGATTTCCTGCAGCTGCACTTTGGGCTCGTAGCCGACGAGATTCTGCACCTTTCCGAGGTGGGGAACCCGCCGCGGCATGTCCTCGAAACCCGCTTCGTATGCTTTGTCGTAGGGTACGAACTCGATCGCCGAAGATGAGCCGGTAAGTTCCTTCACCATTTCCGCGAGCCTGAGAATCGTCACCTCTTCCATGTTGCCGATATTGAAGACCTGTCCGACCGCCCGCGGCTCGCTCACGAGCTTCAGGAGGCACTCGACGACGTCGCCGACATACGTGAAGCTGCGCGACTGCGTGCCGTCGCCAAAGACCGTAATCGGCTCGCCCGCGAGCGCCTGGCGCACGAACGAGGGGAGCACCATGCCGTACTGGCCCGTCTGCCGCGGGCCCACGGTGTTGAAGAACCGCACGATGATGACCGGAAGGTCGCGCTCCTTGTAATAGGCCAGGGCGAGGAACTCGTCGATGGCCTTGCTGCAGGCGTACGCCCAGCGATGCTTCACCGTCGGGCCCATCACCAGGTCGGCGTCCTCCCTGAACGGCACATCAGTGCTCTTGCCGTAGACCTCCGACGTCGAGGCGATGACGACCTTTTTCTTTTTCTTGTTCGCGTGCTTCAGCACGACCTCGGTGCCGTGCACGTTGGTTTCGATGGTGTGCACGGGCTCATCGACAATCAGCTTCACGCCAACCGCGGCCGCGAAATGAAAGATGACGTCGTTGCGATCGACCAGCTCGGCGAGCAGCGGCTCGTTGGTGAGGGTGTCGATGGCGTACTTGAAGCGCGGATTCGTCTTCAGGTGCCCGATGTTGCGGATCGAGCCGGTCGAGAGATTGTCGATGACGTCGACGTCGTGTCCGGCGTTCAGCAACGCCTCTGCCAGGTGGGAACCGATGAAGCCCGCGCCGCCGGTGATTAACGCTCTCAAGATGTTTCCTTTCGCACGGCGCCGGCGACCGCTTGGACCGCTTCAGTCGAGAGGCCGGGATACAGCGGGAGCGACAGCACTTCATTCGCGGCCCGTTCGGCTTCGGGACAATCGGACGGAGCCAACGCCGCGAATGCCGGCTGCTTTGAAATGGGAACAGGGTAGTGCACGAGGGTTTCGATGCCGGACTGGCGCAGACGGTCCTGCAACTGCGTGCGCCGCTGAACACGGACCGGGAACAGATGATACACGTGTCCCGGATCCAGTTCTCGCGGGACGGTGACGCTCGAATCCGCGAGTGCGAGCCGATACTGTGCGGCGAGCAACCGTCGTCGCTCGGTGTGCCGGGCGAGCGCAGGCAGCCGGGCCCGCAGAATCGCCGCCTGCAGCTCGTCGAGGCGGCTGTTCACCCCGATCTCGACATGATGGTAGCGATCGGTCTGGCCACCGTTTCTCAGCCGCTTGATGCGATCGGCGAGAGTACGCATCGCGCGTAATCACCGCGCCGCCGTCGCCGAGCGCGCCGAGGTTCTTCGTAGGGTAGAAGCTGAACGCGCCGGCGATGCCGACGGTACCCACCGGGCGATTCTGGCAGGTCGCGAGATGCGCCTGGCAGCAGTCTTCGATGAGGACCAATCCTCTGCGCCTGGCGAGCGCCTCGAGCGCCGGGAGGTCGGCAGGCTGCCCGTACAGATGCACCGGCATGAGGGCGACCGTCCGCTCGGTGATCGCGCGTTCCGCAGCGGCAGGTGAGAGCGTCAATCTCTCGGGATCGATGTCCGCGAAGACGGGCCGTGCGCCCGCCATCACGATCGCCAGCGCGGTGTATGCCGCGGACAACGGCGTGGTAATCACCTCGTCGCCAGCGCCGATGCCGAGCGCTCGAAGGATGAGCGCGAGCGCGTCGGTGCCGTTGCCGACGCCGACGGCGTGCGGCGCACCCGAGATCAGCGCGAACTCCCGCTCGAAGGCCTCGACCTCGGGCCCGAGCACGAACCATCCGCGATCGATCACGCGCTTGATGGCGTCGTGGACCTCCGCCGATTCCCCGGCGAGATGAAGATCCAGAAAGGGAACGTTCATGCGACCGGCGAAGGCGTGGGCGTGGGATCGTCGAGGTATTCGCGCGCGTGTGCTCTGTAGTACTCGAGCGTTCTCGCGAAGCCCGTTCTCAGAGAGACGCGGGGCTCCCAGCCGACCGCCCGCCGAAAACGCGTCGAGTCGGCGTAGAAGCTTCCGATATCGATCGCCTTCTTTTCCGACGGCCATGACACGTACCGGACGCTCCCGCCGCCGGCGACGTCTATCAGCACCGCCACGAGATCTTTGTGCGAAATGGGCTCCGTGCCGCCGACGTTGAAGACGTGGCCGTTGCAGGCGTCCGAGGCGCCCGCCCGAAGGAAGGCGTCCGCTGCATCGTCGACGTAGACGAAATCGCGAATCTGGGAGCCGTCGCCGAAGATCTGGATCTCGTGTCCTTCCAACGCCAGGCGGATGAACCACCCGATGAATCCCTGGCGATTGTGCCTGATCAACTGGCGCGGACCGTAGACGTTGGTCAGGCGCAGCGAACACGCCCGCACCTTGAAGACGTTGTTGTACAGCAGGTGGTAGTTCTCACCAGCCGCCTTGTTGATCCCGTTGACGTCGATCGGGCGCACGAGATGATCTTCGGTCACCGGCAGGGAATCGGGCTTGCCGTACACCTGGCGCGTGCCCGCGAATACGATCTTGACCCCAGGGTTGAACTTCCGGCACGCCTCGAGGATCGACAGCTGGCTGCGGCAGTTGATGTCGAGGTCCGTGTACGGATCCTTCATGCTGTCGATGTGGCTCACCTGCCCCGCGAGATTGAAAATGACCTCGCGATCGCGAACCAGGTGGTTCATCGTGCTTTCCTGGCGCACGTCGGCGATGTTCACCCTGACTTTGTCGGCGATGCCGTCGATGTTGAAGAAGTTCGCGCCGGCGTCGGGAATGAGCGAGTCCATCAGCAGCACATTGGCGCCGAGCGTCGACCAGGCGGCGGGCGAGGTTGCTGCCGATAAAGCCGAGGCCGCCCGTAATCATCACGCGCCGGCCGCGGTAGAACTCCTGATACGGCACTAGAGCACCCGAGTCCGCTCGCCGGCGGGCGCGGAGGCCTCGGCCGGCCGCCGGTGTGTCTGCCGCACGACGAGCGCGAACCAGAGCTTCATCACGTCCACGGCCGTGCGGAACACGCGACGGAAGTTGAAGAACTGCGAATGACCGTGCGCGCGATGATAGTGGTGAACGGGGACCTCGACGATCGTGAAACCGGCGTCCTGGATCTTCTTCATCATCTCGAGGCAGATGACGCCGCTGTTTTTCTCCAATCGCACGGTGTCGAAGATCGAGCGCCGGAGAAGCCTGAAGTCGCAGTCGACGTCGCGCACGTGCAGCCCGAACAGCGTCTTCACGGTGTGATGGTAGATCCGGCCGATGATGATGCGGTGCAGCGGATCCGCGCGGCTGATCTTGAAGCCGTTGACCAGATCGGTGCCGGGCGCCATCTTCTGCCAGAGCGCTTCCATTTCGGACGGGTCGTACTGGGCGTCGCCGTCCGTGTAGAAGATGATCTCCTTCGACGCGGCGGCAAACCCGCTGCGGAGCGCGCCACCGTATCCCCGGTTCACGGTGTGCGTGACGACTCTGACCTGCGGGTACAGCCGGGCCAGCTCGTCGAGAATCTGCCCGGTCGAGTCGCTGCTGCCGTCGTTGACGACGATGACTTCGTAGTCGGGCGTCAGCTTCGAGGCCGACTGAATGGCCGTGATGACGAGGCTCGCGATGGTCCCGCTGTCGTTGTAGGCGGGGAAAAATACACTGAGACCAGGCGACTTCGTCGGATCGGCGGCAGGCATCTTCTAGGCGAGGACACGTTAATACACTAGCGCCTCAGGCGCAATCGCCACGGCACGATGACCGATTCCAGGAGCACGCTCGACGAGAGCTTCGATGCGCCTTCGCGCCGCTCGACGAAAATGATCGGAATTTCCCGTATGCGGCACCCCAGTTGCCGGGCGAGAAAGAGCTGCTCGACGAGAAACGCGTAGCCGTCGGCCACGAGCGTGTCGAGCGGCAGCCTGGCGAGCGCGTCGCGGCGCCAGCAGCGGAAGCCCGTCGTGCAGTCCTTCTCCTCGAGTCCGATCACCGCCCTGATGTACTGGTTCGCAAAGCTGCTGAGGATGATGCGATGGAGCGGCCAGTTGACGACGCTGACGCCGTGCAGGTACCGGGATCCCAGCACGAGATCCGCGCCGGCCGCCGCCGACGCCATGTCCGGCAGGTACTTCGGATCGTGCGAGAAGTCGGCATCCATCTGGAAGATCAGCTCGGCGCCATCGGCCAGCGCCTGTCTGAGGCCTGCCACGAGCGAACGTCCGAGGCCTCGCGCGCTCTTGCGGTGGATGACCGTAATCCGGCCGGTGTAGGTTGCCGCCAGCTCGTCGGCAAGGGCGCCAGTTCCGTCCGGCGAATCGTCGTCGACGACGATGACGCGGTAGCCGTCGTAGTGAAGGATGGCCGCCGCCAGCGCCGCCAGGTTGTCGCGTTCGTTGTAGGTGGCGATGACGACGGCGGCATTCATCGAGGCCCTTGCAAGCGCATTGCGGAAATCTGCTCGGACACCAGACCCACGAGAAAGATCACGACCGCGAGCACGAGGAGCAGGACCGACGAGTCGGTCATGTCGTGGCGCGTCGCCACCGTCCAGATGGCGTAGCCCGTGCCCACGGCGAAAAATATGCCTGAAATCGGCAGAAAAATTCGGAGCGGGCTGAAGATCGTGACGACCCTCAGCAGAATCATGAGGAAGCGCGCGCCGTCGGACACGAGCTTGATCTTCGACTTGCCGAGTCGAGGCGCGACCGAAATCGTCTCGAAGCGCACGTTGTACCCGGCTTTCACGAACGCGAGCGTCGTCGTGGCCGGTGTCGAGAATCCGTTCGGAAGCAGATGCAGGAATTCGCGGAGCCCGCTCGTGCGCGCCGCACGAAGTCCCGATGTGAGATCCGGAATGTGCCGGCCCGTGAGATAGCTGGCCAGCCAGTTCAGCAGGTGGTTGCCGGCGAAGCGCGCCGCCGATGCCTGCTGGTTCGCGCCCGTCCGTGCGCCAACCACGAGATCGTACTCGCCAAGAAGGTTGACCAGCCGCAATCCGTCGGCCGCGGAATGCTGACCGTCACCATCGATGATGAGAACGAACTCGCCGGCGGCGTTTCTGATGCCGGTCTTGACGGACGCGCCGTTCCCCTTGTTGTAGGGGTGTCTGATGACGCGCGCACCAGCGGTTGTGGCAACGCGTGCCGTCTCGTCGGACGATCCATCGTCGACGACGAGCACTTCGCACCAGGTCGCGGCCTCGCGCAGCGACTGGATGACGGTGCCGATTGCCTCCGCCTCTTCGAACGCGGGAATGACGACGCTGACGGTGGAAGGATCAGCCACGCGTGCGAAATCGTATCATGGTGTAAACTGGGGGCGAAAATTTAGCGTAAGCCTTTATAAATCTAGATTTTACCCGTTGACATCCCCATACCCGTCCTCTACTATCGCCGTGGACTTTTTTGGAGAGAAATGGAGTAGCCGAGCGTGCTTCGGGGCAACTCGCCGGCGAAAATTGATGACCGGGGGAGACTCAAAATCCCCAACGGGTTCCGCTCGCTCATCGAAAACGAGCACGGGCGCGACCTGTTCGTCACCAGTCTGCACGGCGACTCGGTGCGCCTGTACCCGATGACGATCTGGGCGGCCATCGAGAAGAGGCTCTCACAGATCCCCTCGACGCATCCATCACGGCTGAAATTTCTCGACCGCGTGAACTTCTACGGTCAGGTCTCCGAGATCGACACGCAGGGCCGCGTCGTGATTCCATCGCGCCTGCGCGAGTCGGCCACGATGGTCGGCGAGGTGGATGTGTTCGGTCAGTTCAACTACCTCGAGGTCTGGAACCACGAGCGGTTCCTCGCGAAGCTCCAGCGCGAGCCGTTCACAGACGATGACGCGCGTGCGTTGTCTGATTTGGGTCTGTAAGACCGATGGCGCGGCACGAGCCGGTCATGACGCGCGAAGTGCTGTCGTTTCTGCGGCCGGAGAACGGCGGCGTGTTCGTGGATTGCACGGTCGGGATGGGCGGGCATTCGCGAGCCCTGCTCGACGCCGGCGCGACGAGAGTGATCGGGATCGATCGCGATCCTGCGTCGCTCGCCATCGCGGCCGAAACGCTGGGCGTCTACGGCAATCGCGTAGAGCTCGTGCATGCGGATTATCGGGCGATCGAATCGATTCTTGACGCCCGCGGGCTCGATCGCGTCGACGGCACCGTCACCGACATGGGGATGTCGTCGTATCAGCTCGACGGCGAAGGACGGGGTTTCAGTTTTCAGCGTGACGATCCGCTCGACATGCGGATGGACACGTCGTCCGGCTCCACGGCTGCCGATCTCCTGCGCGACTCGGCGGAGACGGACATCGCCGACGCGATCTACCGGTTCGGCGAAGAGCGGTTCTCGCGGCGCATCGCACGGGCCATCGTCCAGGCGCGCGAGTCGGCGCCGCTCGAGACCACCGGGCAGCTCGCGGCGATCGTGAGGAGGGCAATACCTCGGCGCGGATTTTCCAGGATCGATCCGGCGACGCGCACGTTTCAGGCGCTTCGCATCTGGGTCAACCGCGAGTTGGAGAACATCGACGATTTTTTGAGGGTCGTAGCGCGTCGTCTCCGGAAAGGCGCGCGTCTGGTCGTGGTCACGTTTCACTCGCTCGAGGATCGGATCGTCAAGCACACGCTGCGTGCGCTGGCACAGACAGACGGCGCCCGTATTCAAGTCTTGACGAAGAAGCCGATTACCCCCCAGCCCGACGAGTTGGAACGGAACCCCCGGGCGCGCAGTGCAAAACTCCGCGCGGCGGAGTGCGTGGTGTGAGAGCGGTTCTGGGTTCTTGGTTCTAGGTTCTGAGGTTCCGGTTCAGAGGTTCCGGTTTTGAATCCATCGAGACTGGAACCTGTACCAGAACCCAGCACCCGGAACCAGAACCAAGAACTCAGAACCAAGAACCGTACCGATCGAGCAACTGACTGGGGCAGCACATGAGCTCATCCGCAGAAGCATTCGAATACGCCATCAAGAAAGACGTACGGAACAACCCCATCGTCCGGGAGGTCGACGAGCGGCGGCTGCGCGAGCAGTGGCGATCGGTGGCCTTCGGCGTGCTCTTCGTGGGCGTGCTCCTCTTTTCCGGATGGCAGCGCGTCGAGCTCCTGCAGCACGGCTATCGCCTCGAGCAGATGCAGAAGGAGCGCGGCGACGAGGAGGCGGCGAACCGCCATCTGCGGCTGGAGATCGAAACGCTCAAGTCGCCGCAGCGCATCGAGCGGCTCGCGACGACGAACCTGCACCTCGTGACGCCGGATACGGGCGCCGCGATCGTGATCGAGCGCGTGGTGCCCGGCGAACCGCCGGCGGCGTCTGTCGTCGCCCGCGTTAGGGAGTGACGGCGTGAGCGAGCCAACCCACGACAAGTGGCGCGCGACCATCCACGGCCGGCTCGTGCCGGCGGCGGTGATGTTCGTGCTGTGGGCCGCCAGCATTCAGGGGCGGCTGCTCTACCTGCAGGTGCATAAACACGACGACCTGCAGGCGCGGGCGGAAAACCAGTCCGAGCGCACGATGGACATCTCCGCCAAGCGGGCGGAGATCGTCGATCGTCACGGACGCGTGCTCGCCTACAGCGTGGACGCCGACTCGGTGTTTGCGGTGCCCAGCGAGATCGTGGATGCGCCGCAGGCCGCAAAGCGGGTCTGCGACGCCCTGACCGATTGCGCGCCGAAGGAAGAGCAGGCGCTCGCGGCCAGGATGCGTCAGCGGCGGGCGTTCGTGTTCCTCCGCCGCCGGGTGACGCCGCACCAGGCCCAGCGCATTGCCCAGTTGAATCTCGAGGGCGTCAGGTTCGTCAAGGAAGATCGCCGCTTCTATCCGAAGAAACAACTCGCGGCCCAGTTGCTGGGGTTCGTCGGCGTCGACAACAAAGGTCTCGCCGGGATCGAAGCGGCGTACGACAACCAGATCAGCGGCGCTCAGGGAAAGCTGCTCTACCAGACCGATGCCCGCGGCCGCGCCTTCAGCCGCCTCGAGCGTCCGCCTACGGCAGGGGCGACCGTCGAGCTGACGATCGACGAGTACCTGCAGCACGTCGCCGAACGCGAGCTGCGTGAGGGCGTCGCGCGCACCAGGGCCTCGGGCGGCACGGTGTTGATCATGTCGCCGACCACCGGCGAAATTCTCGCGCTCGCGAACGAGCCGACGTTCAACCCCAACGCCTTTGCGAGCGCGTCTCCCGAGCATCGCCGGAATCGCGCGGTGCAGGACCTGTACGAGCCCGGCTCGACGTTCAAAGTCGTGACCGCAAGCGCCGCGATCGAAGAACACGTCATCGGCGTGAACGACATCGTCGACGTGTCGGGCGGACATATCCGCTTCGGATCGCGTGTGATCGACGACACGCACGACTACGGCCAACTGTCGTTCACCGATGTCATGGTGAAGTCGAGCAACGTCGGCGCCATCAAGGTGGGGTTGAGGCTTGGCGCGGAGCGTCTCGGGATGTACGTGCGCCGTTTCGGATTCGGCCGCGCCCTCTCGCCCGACTTCCCCGGCGAGACAACCGGCATCGTCTGGGATCCGAAGCACCTGGACAACAGCGCGCTCGCGTCGATGTCGATGGGCTACCAGATCGGTGTGACGCCGCTGCAGATGGTGGCGGCGGTGAGCTCGGTGGCCAACGGCGGCGATCTGCTTCAGCCGCGCGTCGTGCGCGCCCTCATCAGGGACGGCAAGCGTCAGGACGTGAAGCCGACGATCCTCGGGCGCACGATTTCGAAAGATACCGCGGCGACGATAACCGACATCATGGAGCAGATCGTCAAACGGGGAACCGGGACGTTTGCCCAGGTCGAGGGCTACACGATCGCGGGAAAAACCGGCACCGCCGCGAAGCTCGTCAACGGACGGTATTCGAAGTCGGACTACTTCGCCTCGTTCGTCGGCTTCTTCCCGTCGCGCAATCCTGTCGCCACCATCATCGTCGTGCTGGATTCGCCGCACGCCATGGGGTACTACGGCGGGCCCAACGCCGGTCCTGTGTTTCAGCGGGTCGCGGCGGCCACACTGCGGCACTTCAGCATTCCGCCGACGCTCAACGCCCCGCCGCCCGTGCTGGTCGCACGCCGGACGAGCCCGCCCGAGATTCAGCCGGCTCGCAGCGAACGGGATGCCGCGATCGTGTCTGTTGGTACCGGTGGCGACGTGCGCGATCTTCCGGATTTTCGCGGGCTGAGCGCGCGAGAAGCCCTGCGCGTCCTGACCAGGATCGGCCTGACCGCGCGGCTGAAGGGCACCGGCGTGGTCACGAGCCAGTCGCCGCCCCCGGGAACGCCAATCGAACCGGGTATGTCCTGTGAGCTCCACCTCGACCGTTCGGCGCCGGCCGTTGTCGCATCGCTGGAGCCATGAAGGTCGCGTCGTTGCCAGGCATCGATATCCACGGAGTGGCGTACGACTCGAGGCGCGTGCAACCAGGCGACGTCTTCATCGCGTTGAAAGGATTGAAAGCCGCCGGAACCGATTTCGCGGACGATGCCATCCGCCGGGGCGCCGTTGCCGTCGTGTCCGACGAGCCGGGACCGGCAACGTCCACGGTGCCATGGATCACGGTTCCCGACGCGCGCGGCGCGATGGCCTCGCTGGCCGCCGAGCTCTACGGCCATCCCAGCCGCTCGATGCAGGTTGTCGGCATCACCGGCACGAACGGCAAGACGACCACCGCGTATTTGTTACGCGCCGTTTTTGACGCGGCGGGAAAAAAGTGCGGGCTCATCGGGACCGTCACCTATTCGACCGGCGACCAGGAACTGCCCGCATCGCGCACGACACCCGAGGCACCGGATGTGCAGCGCATGTTCCGGCAGATGGTCGACGCGGGTTGTGGCGCCTGCGTGATGGAAGTGTCGTCGCACGCGCTGGCGCTCCGGAGAGTGGACGGGACGACGTATGCGGCAGGGGTGTTCACCAACTTGACTCGCGACCATCTCGACTATCACGGCGACATGGAGTCGTACTTCGCCGCGAAGCTGCGGTTGTTCGAGATGCTGCCCGCCGGTGCGCCCGGGGCGATCAACCTCGACGATCCGAGGGGCGAGACGGTTCGGAAGGCGACCGCCACGCCGGTGACCTACGCCATCCACAAGCCGGCCGATGTCACGCCGGGTCCCTTGACGCTGACGTTCGGCGGGCTCGAGTTCGACGCGCGCACGCCGAAAGGCAGCGTGCGCGTGAAGTCGCGTCTGGTCGGCCGTCCGAACGTGTCGAACATCCTCGCGACGGTCGCGGTCTCGACGGCCCTGGGGCTCCCGGTCGCCGCCATCGAACGCGGTCTCGCCAACCTCGACGGCGTGCCCGGACGGTTCGAGGTGGTGTCGGATGCCCGCGACGACATCACGGTCGTCATCGACTACGCGCACACGGACGACGCGCTGAGGAACCTGCTCGAGACCGCCCGTCCGCTGGCTCAGCGCCGCGTGATCACGCTCTTCGGGTGCGGGGGCGATCGCGATCGCACGAAGCGGCCGCTCATGGGCGCCGTGGCGTCCCGGCTGAGCGACGTCGTCGTCATCACCTCGGACAATCCGCGCAGTGAGGATCCGTCGCGCATCATCGACGAGATCAGGCGGGGCGTTCCGGCGGCGTCCGATGGCGACGACAAGACGACGTTTGCCATCGTCGATCGCAAAGAGGCGATCGAGTTCGCGATCAAGGCGGCACAACCCGGCGACCTGGTGCTGCTGGCCGGGAAAGGGCACGAGAAATTGCAGTCGATCGGTACCCGGAATCTGCCGTTCGACGAGGCCGACATCGCGCGCCGAGCGCTGGAGCGGAGACGCTGACGCCGGACACGATCGCGGCGGTCGTTGGTGCGGCGGTGTCGGGACAGGGGCGTGAGCGGGAGATCGCGGGCTTCTCGATCGATACGCGAACGATCGCGGCGGGCGACATGTTCGTGGCGATTCGCGGTCCCCGGTTCGACGGCAACGCGTACGTCGTCGAGGCCGTGCGCAAGGGAGCGGCGGCGGCCATGGTCAGCGATGCGGGGCTGATCGGCGTGCCAGGACTGGCGTCGACGCCGCTCATCGTCGTGCCCGATACGGTGGTGGCGCTCCAGACGCTGGCCAACCGCGTGCGGCGCGATTCGGGCGCGGCCGTCGTGGCGGTGACCGGCAGCGCGGGCAAGTCGACGACCAAGGAGATTACGGCGGAGTTTCTGTCGGCGCGGTACAAGGTCTTCCGGAACAAGGGGAACCTGAACAATCACATCGGGCTTCCGCTCTCGCTCCTCGAGCTGAGCAGGAAACACGACATCGGGGTACTCGAGCTGGGAATGAACCACGTCGGCGAGATCAGCGCGCTCGTGAAGATCGCCGAGCCCGAAGTGCGCGTGTGGACCAACGTCGGTCCGGCCCACCTCGAGTTCTTCGGGACGGTCGACGCCATCGCCCGGGCGAAAGCCGAAATCATGGAAGGCGCCGACAAGGACGCCCTGCTCGTCGCCAATGCCGACGACGATCTCGTGATGCGTCATGCGGCGACATTCGCCGGACGCGTCCGCACCTTCGGTGTCGAGCGGCCGGCCGACGTCCGGGCGCTCGCGGTTCGCGATCTCGGCATCGATGGCAGCGCCGCGCTGGTCCGGACGCCGATTGGCGAAGCGGAAATCAGGACGCCGCTGGCGGGCGCCGCGAATCTCTCCAACATCCTGGCGGCCGCGGCGGTCGCGATCCGTTTCGACGTGCCGCTCGGCGACATCGTCGAGCGGGCGGCATCGCTGAGACCCGTCGCGAGGCGGGGAGAAATCATCCGCACCAGGCGGCTGACAATCGTGGACGACTCGTACAACTCGAACCCGGGAGCCCTGTCGCGGGCGTTGTCGATGATGGCCGGCGAGACGCGCTGTCACCGGCGGGTGGCGTTCATCGGGGAGATGCTCGAGCTGGGTGAGGCCTCGGCGGCGCTGCACCGCGCGTCGGGCGAAGAAGCGGCGCGGGCCGGCATCAGCGAGCTCGTGGCGGTGGGAGGGGCCAGCGCGCGGGCGCTCGCAGAAGGTGCGGCCGCCGCCGGCATGTCCGGCGCACACGTGCACTACGTCGCCAGCAGCGACGAGGCCGCGGATCTCGCGGTGACGCTCGTGAAGCCCGGGGATCTCATTCTCGTGAAAGGATCGCGTGGCATTCGTACCGAGGTTGTGGCGGATCGCCTCAGGGCGGAGTTCGCCTGATGCTCTACAACCTCCTGTTTCAGTTTCACAACCAGGTTCCTGTACTGAACGTCATTCAGTACATCACCTTCCGCACGGCCGCGGCGAGCCTGACGGCGCTCGTCATCAGCCTGCTGCTCGGGCCGTGGCTCATCCGCAAGCTGCGGGAATTTCAGATCGGCCAGATCATCCGCCACGAAGGGCCGGCGTCGCACGCGCCGAAGGCCGGTACCCCGACGATGGGCGGCCTGCTGATACTGACGGCGTCGCTCGTCCCGACGTTATTGTGGGCGGATCTTCGCAACGTGTACATCTGGATCGCCGTGCTCGCGACGGCCGCGTGCGGCGCGGTGGGTTTCGCCGACGACTACCTCAAGATCGTGCGACGGTCGCACCACGGTCTTCTGCCGCGATACAAGCTGCTCGGGCAGGTGGGTATCGCGCTGCTGGTAGGCGCGACGCTCATCTACCTGGCCGACTACAAGCAGCCGCCGTTGTACACCACGCGGTTGATCTTTCCCTTTTTCAAGTCACTGATTCCCGACCTCGGCTGGTGGTACCTCCCGTTCACCGTCGTCGTGCTGGTCGGGGCGTCGAACGCGGTGAACCTCACCGACGGTCTCGACGGGTTGGCCATCGGCACGTTCGCGATTGCGGCCGCCGCGTTCACCGCGCTCGCCTATGTCACGGGGCACAGCGTTCTCGCCAGCTACCTCCTCCTCGTCCACTTCTCGCCGGCGGCGGAGCTGACGATCTTCTGCGGATCGCTGGTGGGCGCGAGCCTCGGATTCCTCTGGTACAACTCGTATCCGGCGGAAATCTTCATGGGCGACGTCGGATCGCTGGCCCTCGGCGGAGCGCTGGGGACCGTCGCGATCCTGATCAAGCAGGAGCTGCTTCTGCCGCTCGTCGGCGGCGTGTTCGTGATCGAAGCGCTCTCCGTGATTATCCAGGTGGCGTCGTTCAAGCTGACCGGCAAGCGGGTGTTCAAGATGGCACCGCTGCACCACCACTTCGAACTGATCGGCTGGAGCGAGCCGAAGGTGATCACGCGCTTTCTCATCGCGGCGATCATCTTCGCGCTCTTCAGCCTGACGACGTTGAAACTCAGATGAGCTTCTCTGTGCGCGGACAGAACGTGACGGTCGTGGGAGCGGCGCGCAGCGGCGTCGCGGCCGCGCGGCTGCTCGCCGATCGCGGCGCGCACGTCGTGCTCACCGACGCGCGGTCCGAGCTGGAGCCAGCCGAGACCGGCCGGCTGCAGGCCGCCGGGGTCGCGCTCGAGCTGGGAGGCCACCGGCTGGCGGCCTTCACGGCGGCCGATCTGCTCGTGCTGAGTCCCGGCGTGCCGCTGGATCAGGCGCCCATCCTCGCGGCGCGCGAGAAGGGCGTTCCGATCATCGGCGAGATCGAGCTCGCGTCGCGCTGGCTGAGCGGACGCATCGTCGCGATTACCGGGACGAAAGGGAAGTCGACGACGACCACCTTGACGGGCCGCATGTTCGACGCGGGCGGTCTGCGGGCGATGGTGGGCGGCAATATCGGGACTCCGCTCAGCTCGCAGGTGGCGGTGTCGACGCCGGAGACATTTCACATCGTCGAGGTGAGCAGCTTTCAGCTCGAAACCATCGAGACGTTTCATCCGTGGATTGCGGTGCTGCTGAACCTGTCTTCGGACCATCTGGATCGCCATGGCTCGATGGAGGCGTACAAAGCGGCAAAGGCCAGGATTTTCGAGAACCAGACCGAAGCCGACTTCGCCGTCGTGAATGCCGACGATCCGCAGACGCTGGCGATGGCCCGCGCCAGCCGCGCGAGGAAGATCGTCTTTTCCGTCAGCACGCCGGTCGTCCCGCTGTCGTCGATTCGGCTGCTGGGCCGCCACCTGTTCAGCGACGTCATGGCCGCGGCGACGGTGGCGAAGATTGCGGGCGTCCCGCACGACGCCATGGTGCAGGCGGTCGAGTCGTTTACCGGGCTCGAGCATGCGCTCGAACCCGTTGCCGTGATCGACGGCGTGCGCTTCGTCAACGACTCCAAGGCGACCAACGTCGACGCCGCCGAGCGAGCCATCGAAAGCTTCGAGCCGGGGCTCGTCGTCATCCTGGGCGGGCGCTTCAAGAGCGGAGATTTCTCGCTGCTCGAGAAGCCGCTCAAGGCGCGCGACGCGCACGTGATCGCGATTGGAGAAGCCACGCCGCTCATTCGCGAAGCCCTGGATGGCCGCGTGCCGGTCGAGGCGGCCGAGTCGATGCCGGCCGCCGTCCGTCGATCGTTCAAGCTGGCGAAAGCGAAGGGGGGCGCCGCCACGGTGTTGCTCGCACCGGCGTGCGCCAGCTTCGACATGTTCCGCGACTACGCGGAGCGAGGCCGGGTGTTCAAGCAGGAAGTGCTGAAGCTGGCGGAGGTCGCGGAGCGGCGCGGGGCGATGGAGGCCCCGCAAGAAAACCACGAACGGTGAACAGTCGTCAGTCGGCTGCAGGCGAATGAGAGCTGGCTGCTGGGAACGCAGGCTGCCCCGGCCTGTGAAGCTGGTGTCCCACTCCCTGGGCTGACTGATGACTGTTGACCGTTCGTGGCCCGCCCCGCGTGAGCGGAGCGGGCGAACGATGTTCACCCTCTTTCTCGGCCTTGCCCGCGAAACCCTGTAGGGGCCGCGGACAAGGCGAACAACTATGGCCCGAAAACTGAAGTCCGACAAGGTACTGTTCCTCGCCACCCTGCTCCTGGTGTGCGCGAGCGTCGTGATGGTCTACAGCGCCTCGGCGGCCCTGGCGATGAACCGGTTCAACCAGCCCTATTTCTTCCTCGTCAAGCAGGCGATGTGGGCGGCGCTGGGCCTGGCCGCGATGAGCGTCGCCATGCGGTTCGACTACCGCAATTACCGCCAGCCTTCTTTCATCTGGGCGTCGCTCGGGTTCGTCGTGCTGGCGCTCGTCGCCGTCCTCTTCAGCGCCCCCATCAACGGCAGCCGCAGGTGGTTCGGTGTCGGCGGGTTCGGCGTGCAGCCCTCGGAGCTGGCGAAGCTGAGCGCCATCTTCTTCATTGCCGCCCTGCTCGAGCGGCGGATGCACCGCATCGACGACATCCCGTACGCGCTCGTCCCAATCGGCGTCGTCATCGGCGGGCTCGTGGGCCTCATCCTGCTCGAGCCGGACCTCGGCACGGCGATGACGCTGCTGCTGATCGCGGTCGCCATGGTGTTCACGGCCGGTCTGAGCTACCGCTACATCGTCGGCGCCATGCTCTGCGGCTTGCCGGTCGTGTACTTCATCCTGATGAGCGCGTCGTACCGGCGCCGCCGGCTGCTGGCGTTCTGGGATCCGTGGAGCGATCCGCTCGGCGACGGATTCCAGGTCATCCAGTCGCTCATCGCGGTCGGCTCGGGCGGATTCGTGGGCCGCGGGTTCATGTCGGGCGTGCAGAAGCTGTTTTACCTGCCGGAGCCGCACACCGATTTCATCTACGCCGTCATCGGCGAAGAGTTCGGCCTGGTCGGGACGACCGTCGTCATGGCGTGCTTCATGGTCATCGCCTGGCGTGGATTGAAGATTTCGATGGAGGCGCCGGACCGCTTCGGCGCGTTCCTCGCCGTCGGCCTCACCACGATGATCGCGGTGCAGGCGTTTTTCAACATCAGCGTCGTGCTCGGTCTGGTGCCGACCAAAGGCATTCCGCTGCCGTTTGTCAGCGCGGGCGGATCGTCGCTGCTCATCAGCCTGCTGGGCATGGGCATTCTGCTCAACGTGTCGCAGCATTCGGCACCGGCGTCGTGAGCGGAGGCGGTGTGCATGCGCGTGGTCATTGCAGGAGGCGGCACGGGCGGCCACCTGTTTCCCGGGCTGGCGGTTGCGCGCGCCTTGAAGGCGCGGCAGGCGGATGCGCAGATCTCGTTTGCCGGAACAGCCGCGGGCATCGAGGCCCGTGTGATTCCGCCGACCGGGTTCCCGCTCGATCTGATTCGGAGCGCGGGCTTGAAGGGGAAGTCGATCGTCGCGCGGATGCGTGGAGCGCTGCTGTTGCCGCTGGGCGGACTCGATGCCTGGCGTCTCGTCAGCCGCCGCGACCCGCACGTCGTGATCGGCGTGGGCGGCTACAGCTCGGGGCCGGTCGTCGCGATCGCGGCGCTGCGGGGCATTCCGACGCTGGTGCTCGAACAGAATGCCGTGCCCGGGCTCACCAACCGGATGCTGGCGCCGTTTGTCAGCCGCGCGGCGGTGACCTATGACGCCTCGCTCCGGTATTTCGGCGCGAAGGGTTTTGTCAGCGGCAATCCGGTTCGGCGCGAGTTCCTGGAGGGTGGAGATGATCCCAGTCGCGATGCGGCACTCAACGCTTCCCGGGTTCGGGTCCTGATCTTTGGCGGCTCTCAGGGGGCGCACGCCATCAACATGGCCCTGGTGGCGGCGGCGCCGCGGCTGGCGGCCGCAGCCGCAACCCTCGATCTCGTCTGCCAGACGGGGACACGGGACTTCGATGTGGTTCGAGAGGCGTTCGAACGGCATGGCGTGCAGGGCCGCGTGGAACGGTTCATCGATGCGATGGACCGAGAGATGAAAGCGGCGGGGCTCGTCGTCTCGCGCGCGGGCGCGACGACTCTGGCGGAAGTGACGGCGGCGGGACGGCCGGCGATTCTGATTCCACTGCCGACCGCGACCGACGATCACCAGCGCCAGAACGCGCGCGTGCTCGAGAGCGCCGGAGCGGCCGAGCTGCTGGAGCAGAGGGACGTGAGCGGTGACCGTCTGGCGGACCGCATCATCGCACTGGCCGGCGACCGCGACCGACGGCTTCGCATGTCGTCGGCCGCCAGGCAGCTCGCCAGGCCGCGGGCGGCGGACGAGATCGTGGACGCCGTCATCGCGATCGCCCGGCGGCGCGATTCGGCATGAGTGGCGTACTTGGCCAGGCGAAACGGATTCATTTCATCGGGGTTGGCGGCATTGGCATGAGCGGCATCGCGGAATTACTGGTGAATCTCGGCTATCAGGTGAGCGGCTCTGACGTGCACCTGACGGACATTACCGCACGGCTCGCGACGCTCGGCGCCCATATCACCGAAGGGCACGACGCGAGCCACGTGCGCGATGCCGAGGTCGTCGTGTATTCGTCCGCCGTGCGGCCGTCGAACCCGGAGATCGTCGCCGCCCGCGAGCGGGGCCTCACCGTCGTTCCCCGAGCTGAGGTGCTGGCCGAACTGATGCGGCTGCGTCAGGGCATCGCGGTGGCGGGCGCGCACGGCAAGACGACCACGACGTCGATGATCGCGCTGGTGCTCGACGTCGCCGGCCTCGATCCGACGGCGATTATCGGCGGCCGCGTCAGCTCGTTCGGCAGCAACGCCAAGCTCGGGCGCGGGAAGTATCTCGTGGCGGAGGCCGATGAAAGCGACCGATCGTTCCTGAAACTCTCACCGCGATTTGTGGTGATCACGAACATCGATCGCGAGCACCTGGAGGCGTATCGGGATTTCGACGACCTGAAAGCCTCGTTCGTCCAGTTCGCCAATGGCGTGCCCTCGAACGGCGTCGTCATCCTGTGCTCGGACGATCCGCATCTGCGGGAGGTCCGCGGCGCGATCAAGCGTCATGTGGTGACCTATGGTCTCGACGATGCCGCCGATGTCACGGCGGTGGACGTGCAGCTGAAGGGCTTCCAGTCCCAGTGCACCGTGCGCGCGCGCCGGCCTGGCGGCCGTGCGGTCGAGCTCGGCACGCTGCAGCTCTCGGTGCCGGGGCGTCACAACTGCCTCAACGCGTTGGCGGCCGTGGCGATGGCGCGCGAACTGGGCATTGCCTGGAGCGATATCGCGCGCGCGCTGGCGGGATTCCACGGTGCCGAGCGGCGGTTCCAGCGCCGCGGCGAGGCGAACGGCGTGCTGGTCGTGGAGGATTACGGCCACCATCCCACAGAGGTTGCCGCGGTGGTCGCGGCGGCAAGGCAGATTGCCACGGGCCGCCTCATCGTGGCGTTTCAGCCGCACCGCTTCACGCGAACGCAGTTTCTCCTGCAGGAGTTCGGTCGAGCGTTCGTCGGGGCCGACGTCCTGATGCTGACCGACATCTATCCGGCCGGTGAGGATCCGATCCCGGGCATCACGCTCGACGCACTGGCGAGCGCAGTACGGTCCGATTTCAAGGGAGAGCTGAGCCTCGTGCCCGCCGTGTCCGAGCTGCCCGCCGCGCTGGCCGCGACGGCCAGGCCGGGCGATCTGGTCGTGCTGCTCGGTGCGGGCTCCATCGGTTCCATCGCGGCTTCCGTCGTCCACGCGCTGCAGGAGGGTTGTTGATGGCTGTGGCCGCACCCTCGGACAAGCGTTTTCGCCGGTCGCACGTCAAGCCGGCGCGCAGGCGCAGCGGGCTGTGGTTGCGCCGGCTGCGCGTGGCGGCGACCGTCGCTGCGGCCGCGCTTGCCATCTACACCGGACGCCGCGCGGCAACCACGCTCGCGGGAAGCGAGATCTTCCGGGTCGATCGGGTGAACGTTCGGGGAAACCATCGGCTGTCGAGCGGCGAAGTGCTCTCGCTCGTCGCCGGACTCCGGGGCCGGAGCATTCTGTCCCTCGACCTCGAACAATGGCGGCTCAGGCTGCTGGATTCGCCGTGGGTGGCCGACGCGTCGCTTCGACGCACGCTGCCATCGACGGTCGACGTCATGATTCTGGAACGCACGCCGCTCGGCATCGGCCGCATCAACGGCGCGTTGTTCCTGGTAGACGACCGCGGCACGTCGATCGACGAATACGGACCGAATTACGCGGATCTCGATCTGCCGATCATCGACGGCCTGTCGGCGGTGCCGGGTGACGAAATCACCGACGTCCACCGCGCGCTGCTCGTGCGCAGGCTGCTCGATGCGCTCCGCGTGCGAAACATGGCCGGCCGGATTTCGCAGATCGACGTCGCCGATGCCCGCAACGCGATCGTGCTCCTCGACGACGATCCGACGCTCATCCAGCTTGGCAACGAGCGTTTCGTCGAGCGGCTGCAGTCGTACTTCGAGCTGGCGCCCGCGCTTCGCGAGCGCGTGCCGGCGATCGACTACGTGGATCTTCGATTCGACGAGCGGGTCTACGTCAAGCCGTCGAAGGACAGGCCGCCGGCCGTCAAGAGGAACGCAACCAAACCTGCTCGAACGACGCAGACGGGTTAGGGGGGGTATGGGCAGCAGAGAGCGATATCTGGTCGGGCTCGACATCGGCACGTCGAAGGTGGCGGCCATCGTTGCCGAGCTGATGGACGACGGCAGCCTGGAGATTATCGGCATCGGCGTGGCCGAAGCGAAGGGCATTCGCCGCGGCGCCGTCGTCAACCTGGAGGCGGCGGTCGAGAGCATCAAACACGCCGTCGACGAAGCCGAGCTGATGGCGGGCGTCGAAGTCGATTCGGTGCACGTGGCCATCTCGGGGCCCCACATCAAAGGCTTCAACAGCCGCGGCGTGATTGCCGTGGCCGGCAAGAACCGCGAGATCACGCGCGACGACGTACGGCGCGCGATCGACGCCGCCAAGGCGGTTGCGCTGCCGACGGGACGGGAGATTCTGCACGTGCTGCCCCAGGATTTCGTCGTCGACGAGCAGGACGGCATCGGCGCGCCGGTGGGCATGACGGGCGCGCGCCTGGAAGTGAACGTCCACATCGTCACCGGCGGATCGACCGCGACGCAGAACGTCGTCGCGTGCGTGAACCGCGCGGGCATCAGCGTGGCCGACACCGTCATCGAGCAGCTCGCGGCGAGCGAAGCCGTGCTGACGCCAGACGAGAAAGAGCTGGGTGTGGCGATCGTCGACATCGGCGGCGGCACGACCGACCTCGCGATTTTCGAGCGCGGCAGTCTGTGGCACACGGGAGTGGTCGGCATCGGCGGCGATCACTTCACCAACGACATCGCCGTCGGTCTCCGTACGCCGATTCCCGACGCCGAGAAGCTGAAGCGCAAGTGCGGATGCGCGTTGTCTTCGCTCGTGGACGAAGACGAAACGATGGAGGTGGCCAGCGTCGGCGGCCGCAAGCCGAGGCTGATGGCCCGCCGCGTGCTGTCGGAAATCCTTCAGCCCCGCGCCGAGGAAATCTTCCATCAGGTGTGGGACGAAATTCGACGCGCGGGCTACGAGAAATCGCTGAACTCCGGCATCGTCCTGACGGGCGGCGGCGCGATTCTCGAGGGCATGCCGGAGATTGCGGAGCAGATCTTCGATCTGCCCATCAGGCGCGGATTGCCGGCCGGTGTGGGTGGGCTTGCCGATCACGTCGCGAATCCCGAATTCGCCACGGCGGTCGGTCTTGTGTTGTACGCGCAGAGAAATCACATGGGCGAAGCCGGCCGGATGGTCGGTGCGGGCGCGTTCGGGCGCGTGGCCGGTCGGCTGCGTGGGTTGTTCAAGGAATTCTTCTGAGGGGAGGCCCCTAATGGCTGAAGTGCGAGAACACTCGTTGCGTTTGAAGCTGGCCGAGGAGACGCGCGCCGGGGCGCGTATCAAGGTCATCGGCGTGGGCGGCGGCGGCAGCAATGCCGTCAACCGCATGGTGCAGGTCGGCCTGGAAGGCGTCGAGTTCATCGTCGCCAACACCGACAGACAGGCGCTCGACCAGAACGCCGCGCCGATCAAGATTCAGATTGGCGCCAAGCTGACCAAAGGCCTCGGCGCGGGAGCCGATCCGAATGTCGGACGCGAGGCGGCGCTCGAAGATACCGACAGCCTCATCCAGGGGCTCACCGGCGCCGACATGGTGTTCGTCACCACCGGCCTCGGCGGTGGCACCGGCACCGGCGCGGCGCCGGTGATTGCCAGCCTTGCGAGCGAGCTCGGGGCGCTGACGATCGCGGTCGTGACGAAACCGTTCAAGTTCGAAGGCAAGAAGCGGCAGGCACAGGCCGAGCGCGGACTCGCCGCCCTTCGCGAGTGCGTCGACACCATCATCACGATTCCGAACGAGCGGCTGCTGGCCATCGTCGATCGCGGCGACGACCCTGCCGGAGGCCTTCTCGACCGCCGACGACGTCCTGCGGCAGGCGATTCAGGGCATCTCCGACCTCATCCTGGTGCCCGGGCTCATCAACCTCGACTTCGCCGATGTCAAGACGATCATGTCGGGCATGGGTCTCGCCATGATGGGCACGGGGATCATGTCGGGCGAGAATCGTACGCTCGAGGCGGCCAAGGCGGCTATTTCGAGCCCGTTGCTCGAAGGTGCGTCGGTCCAGGGCGCGCGCGGCGTCATCATCAACGTGACCGGCGGCCACGATATGTCGCTCATGGAAGTGAACGAAGCCTCGCTGCTGATTCAGGAAGCCGCCCACGAAGACGCGAACATCATCTTCGGCGCGGTCGTCGATCCCACGCTCGAAGGGCGGGTGAAGGTGACGGTCATCGCGACGGGATTCGAGCTCGGCGCGGCGCGGCCGTCCGCGTCGTCGGGAACCCAAACACCCGTGGATCTGCACCAGTACACGACACACCTGAAAGAGAAGATCGAGACGCCCGCACCGATGCCTGCCATGGACGTCAGCCGTCTCTCGATTGCGAGACGACCGACGCTGGATCTTGGGGGCGCAGCGCCCGCACCGGCGGTTGTGACGCCGCAGGCGAAAGCGGCAATGGGCGGCGCGGAGGACATCGACCTCGACGCCCTGACGGCGTTCGATGTGCCCGCTTTTCTGCGGCGGGAGATTTAGGGTGGTAGACTGAATATATCCACGGTAATCGAGACCGCCTTCGACGCAGGCTGAGTGTCCTGCTGCCGGGATCATTGTTAGTCAGCATCCATGAACTCCTGGCAGCAGAAAGAAGCCGCAAAAGCCGTCCTCGCGAAGGAAGTCGGCTACATCCGGAAGCCGCACGCCGACCGGCTGCGTGTGGCGCTGGCATTTCCCAACACGTACTGGGTGGGGATGTCGAATCTCGGCTTCCAGACCGTGTATCAGCTGTTCAACGCGCACGACGACGTCGTGTGCGAGCGCTTTTTCCTTCCCCCGAAACAGCAGCTGAAAGAGCAGCTCGCCTCGCGAACCCCGGTGGTGACGCTCGAGTCTCAGTCCCTCGTTCGTGACTTCGACATCGTCGCCTTCTCGGTGTCGTTCGAGTGGGACTACACCAACATCCTGACGATGCTGCGGCTGGCCGGCGTGCCGGTGCGCGCGGCCGATCGCACCGCACACGATCCGCTCGTCGTCATCGGCGGTGCCGTGACCTTCGTGAATCCCGAGCCGCTGGCCTTGTTCGCCGACGTCGTGGCCGCGGGCGAAGGCGAGGTGCTCGTCCCTGGTCTGGTCGAGTCCTGTCGAGAAGGGCTGGCGCGCGGCCCGTTGCTGAAGTCGCTGGCCCCGAAGCGCGGGTTCTACATTCCGTCGTTGTACGACGTCGAGTACAAGGCGGACAACACCATCCTGAAGTTCGTTCCCAGGGAAGGCAGCGGCGCGCCGGCGGTGGTGAAGAAGGCCGCACTCCCGACGACCGAAGCGATCGATCCGCCCTGCACGCGCATCTTCACCCCCGACACCGAGTTCGGTTCGCGGTTTCTCGTCGAGGTGGTCCGCGGCTGCGCCAATCTCTGTCGTTTCTGCTGGGCAGGGTACAACTACCTTCCGGTCCGCGGATTTCCGGCCGACCGCATTCTCGCGCGTGCGCGCGAGGCCCGTACGCACGCGAAGCACGCCGGCCTGGTGTCGATCGCGCTGTGCGATCACCCGGAGATCGAGCGCATTCTCACCGGTCTGGCCGACATGGGCTATTCGATCAGCCCGGCGTCGCTGAGGCTCGACGACCTGACGGAGACCATCGTCCGGCTGCTTCGCGCCAGCGGCGAAAAGACGCTGACCATCGCGCCGGAAACAGGCTCCGATCGCCTGCGCCGCGTCATCAACAAGACCGTGACGAACGACGAGATTCTCGATCGCGCCGAGCTCATTTTCTCGAACGGCATCGAGAACCTGAAGCTGTACTACATGATCGGCCTGCCGACGGAGACCGACGACGATCTCGTCGCGATTCGCGATCTGACGCTGCAGCTGCGGGAGATCATGCTGAAGCATGCGAAGAGCAAGGGCCAGATAGGCCGCGTGATCGCCAGCGTGAACCCGCTGGTCCCGAAACCGTCGACCGCATACCAATGGCTTCCCATGGAGGATCCGGCTGTGGTCGAAGCGAAGGTTCAGCGGTTGCGCGCGCTGACGTCCGACATCGACAACGTCTTTTTCAACATCAAGTCCGAGCGTCATGCGTTCTACCAGGCGCTTCTTTCGCTGGGCGACCGGCGTGTCGCGCCCGCGATCGAGGCCGCCGAAGCCAACGGCGGCGACTGGCGGCGTGCCGTCGCCGATACCGGAGTCGACGCCGCCTTCTACGTCTTCCGCGATCGCACCAGTGACGAGGTGCTTCCGTGGAGCATCATCGACGGCGGCATGAAAGACACGTTCTTCCGCGGCGAGCTCGACAAGAGTTTCCGCGAGGAATGGACGCTTCCGCCCAAGCGCGCGGCGGAGAACGCGAAGCTGATACCGACGATCTGAACGAAGACGGTTCGTCGGTTCGACAGGTTCGTCGAGTTCGTCTGGTTCGTAGGTTCGTAAAGTTCGTGAGGTTCGTCGGTTCAAGCCGCATGACGCTCGCGCGTACTCAACGCGGTGTACGCGAACCGCCTCACCACGCGCCCGCACCCACGAACTCCACGAACTTTACGAACCTTACGAACCCACGAACCTACGAACCGTTCTTGCCACCCTTGTTTATTCCGTTACCGCCAACTGCTCTTCGTGCTCGCGATAGGCCTGCAGGATGAGGTCGCGAAGGCGCTCCTGCGCTGTCGAGTCGGCGATCGGGCGCAGGAGCGCGAAGCTGCGCCGCTCGCCGTTCACCGAGTACTGCCGCGCCGGAAACGTGACGTTGCGGCCCGAACCGTTGCGGCGTTCCCACACTGCGAAGCCCACAAGCTTGAGACCCTGAAAGTACCCGTCGTCGAAGTGCACTTCTGCTTCCGCGAGCTTGCCTGGTGGGGTGCCTTTGTCGTTGGTGGTGATCTTGACCGTCATATCCGCTCCTCCGCGCACTTCAAGGGCAAGCCCGATACCAGGCGGCGCGTTCCAGAGCCGTTCTGCCAAGATCCTGATTGGGAAGACGTTGCAAGGACGCGGATGCATTGGCGCGAACGTCGCCGCGGCATCCGTGTTGGCGATGACAACTAGAGGAGCAGCATCACGTGCGCGAGCGCGAGCGTTTCGGAATGGGTAATCGTCAGAAGCGAGCTGTTTGCCTTCAACATCGCGAATCGGCGGCCGGCGCCGCCGTGAAACCGCAGTTGCGGGGGGCCGCCCGGTGCGCGCACGACCTCAATATCGCGCCAGAGCACGCCTTGTGAATGCCCGGTACCCAACGCCTTCATCGCCGCTTCCTTGGCGGCAAACCGGCCCGCGAAATGCGGGACCGGATCGCGCCGGCGTGTGGCGTACGCGATTTCTCCTTCGGTGAAGATGCGGCGGAGAAACCGATCGCCGTAGCGGGCGATGGTGGCCGCGATGCGATCGATTTCGGTGGCATCCATACCGATGCCGATAATATTGGTGGACATGACGGACCTCCCTCAGCCTAGCGGCGACTTCGAATGGGTGCAAGCGCCATGGGGCGCGGCGCTCCGCTGCCGGCCGCTCGAGGCGGTCGCTCCCCATTGCTTCACGACGCGCGATCTGGCGCTCGAAGGCGTGCGCGACGAAGACGCCGGGAACTGGCAGCTTCTGAGCCGATCCATGGGGGTCGAAATCGACGGGTTGGTGCGCATGCGGCAGGTACACGGCGCCGAGGTGCACGTAGCGGAACAAGGGGTCGGGAGGGGTTTTCCACTCGAGGGCTCGGGAAAACCCCTCCCGACCCCTTATGCTGCCTGGCCGGAAGCCGATATCGCCGTCAGCGACGATTCGTCAGTGGTGCTCAGCGTGAGGGCCGCAGACTGTGTACCGGTCCTGCTGGCCGATCGTCATGGCCGCGCCGTGGCGGCGGTGCATGCCGGATGGAGGGGCACGGCGGCGGGCGCCGTGATCGTGGCGGTTCGCGCGCTCGCAGAGCGGTTCCACACGAAGCCGGCCGACGTGGTTGCCGCCGTCGGCCCCAGCATCGGCGCGTGCTGCTATGAAGTCGGCGCGGATCTCGCCGGACACTTCTCGGCGCATGCCGAGGCGCCGCGCTGGTTTTCGAGCGACGCCAGGCCGCGCCTCGACTTGTGGCGCGCCACGCGAGACCAGTTGACGCGCGCGGGCGTACCGGCGGCGCAGGTACATGTGGCCGCGCTGTGTACCTTCGACCATCCAGCGCTGCTGCATTCGTATCGCCGTGATGGTGCGCGTGCGGGGCGGCTGGTGGCCGCGATCAGAAGTGCGCGCGGTAGGACGCCTTGAAGAAGAACGCACGCGCGTTCTCTCTGTATCGATCGAAGTGCAGTTCTTCGTACACCCGTCCGTAGAGCGATCCGTACCCCGCATGCACCACGGTTCCCGGGGACAGCTCGTAGGAGGCGAGAAAGTCGCCCAGCACGCGCTCGCGCGACGAATCGAACTGGACGACGGCGCGGATGAAGAAACGCGGGCTGAACTGATACGTGTTCCGCATGTTCACGATGTGCACGTCGTAGACGTGCTCGCCCGTGCCGCGGTTGTGGAACGTGACGAAGCTGTATGACGTGTTGCTGTTGACGCGCGGGTGTGGCTGGAGCCCGACGCGGAAATTCGCAGCCCGGCGACGCCCCTGAAACGGCGCGTCCTCGTCGTAGTAGATGCCCGGGCCTTTCTGCGCGCCGCCACCAAGACTCAGCCAGCGCAGAATCTGCACGCTGCCGTCCACCATCACCCGGCCGACGTCGAACTCCTGTCCCGCATACGTTTCGTGACCGTTGCCGTAGTCCACCCGCAGGAAGCCGGCGCGCGTGAAATTGAAACGCACGGCCGGCAGATAGAATGTCTCCGTCCCTTCCTGCACGCGATCGTTGGCGATCGCCGTCCAGAAGAACGGGTTGATCCGCTTGATCCATGTGAAACGCGGATGCGAGGGATAGAAGTTGATGGCCTGGTACTGCCAGCCGCGCGTGACGCCGACACGATTGATGAACGCCGTGTCCATCCGGAAGCCGCGATCGTAGTGCTCGAGCTGTCCGCCGACGTCGAACCGCCGCGTGCTGTAGAAGTAGGAGCCCTGCGTGCCGATCCCGTTGCTCTTTTCACCCGTCACCGACTGCGAGTGTGTGGTGAGAAACGATCCGTTCGCGGAGAAGTGCTCGCCCTTCTTGACGCTGACGTCGCCGCCCGCGACACGATTGTAGTCGGTGCCATATTCCGTATCCGACAGGAGCATGCCGACATACTGCCCGCGCCCGAAATTGATGACTTCGCGCCCGACCGTGAACAGCCGTTGACGCGTGCCCTCGACCGACGTGTCGGCCGATGACAGCACGCCGAAGGTATGCCGCCCGGCGGCGCCGGTCAGCTTCAGTCCCGCGCTGGGATCGACGATCGTGCGGGTGTGCACCGCGGTGCGCATCGTGGCGTCACCGTTGGTGCCGGCGAGGTTGAAGAGGCCGAGTCCTTCCATGAAAAACGGCCGCTTCTCGCTGAAGAACACGGGGAAACGCTGGTTCACTTCGACTTCGAACTGATCGCTTTCGACCTGGCTGAAGTCGGGGTTGACCGTGGCGTCGAGCGTGACGGCCGACGTGATGCCGTACTTCACGCTGACGCCGAAATCCCCTCGCGCGCGCGTCGACTTCCAGCCGAGCTCGTCGCGGCGAACCTGATTGGTCGAGAACGTCGAGCTCGGAATGACATCGAGCAGGAGCCGTGACTGCAGCTGGTCGAACACGATCGACGCGTTGGCGTCGAACACCCATTTGCCCGACGGCATTTCGGGCCACGAGGTCGAGACGCCGGTACGGCTGAGGCGTCGCCAGAAGAGCACACCCATGCGCACGTCGGTGCCGCTCTGGAAGCGGATGTTTTCGATCGGCACGCGAATCTCCGCCGACCATCCGTCGGCGCCGACGTGGCCCGCGCTCTGCCACACCCAGTCGGGCGCGAAGTCTTCGCCGTTGCTGCCGCTCTGCAGCGCGTCCATCTGAATGCCGCTCGGGTTCACGAAGAGGTGATACGCCAGTTGTCCCGCATGGCTGGAATCGAGGCTCAACCCGACCCAGTCGTCGTTGAACGCGTTGTCGCGGCGGCTGATGTTCGTCCGGATGCGGTCGGGCTGCGTGTCGAGGCAGCGAAACGCGAAATAGATGGCCGCATCGTCGTAGGCCACCCAGACCGAGGTCTTTTCGGCGGCGGCTTCGCCGCGCATCGGGTTGTACGACATCCAGGTGTCGAGCGGCAGCGGGTCTTGCGACCAGGCCTCGTCGTCGAGCACGCCGTCGAGCTTGGGCGGGGTCGTCAGGCGGTGGGCGGTCAGATCGGCGGCCTGTGCGGGCTGGCCATGGCTTTCACGCGGAACGGCGACGAAAATCAGGCAAATCCAGGCAAAAGCGACCGCCAAACGCATGCAACCTTAGACGGAGCAACAGGATCCAAGGTTGCAGTAGGCTTTTGCAACCCGGATCGCCGAATTTTCGTAGAGAAACAGAGGGCGTGCCTGCCACCGACGTCGAATTGGTTCGTGGAGCGCTCGATGGGAGTGAATCAGCGTTTCGCGACATCGTCCAGCGGTATCAGCGACCGATTTACGGTCTGATTATGCGGATGGTCCGGGACCCGGCGCGCGCCGAGGAGCTCGCGCAGGACGCGTTCGTCAAGGCGTTTCGCGCCCTGCACACCTACGACGTGCATCGGAAGTTTTCGGCATGGCTCTTCACGATTGCGCATCACGTCGCCATCGATGAAGTGCGGAAGGGCTCGCTGATGACCGAGCCGCTCGAGGAGACGACAGCGGACGGGACGCGGATGCGCGAGTTCGCCGACACGTCGGCCACGACGCCGGCGGTGATCACCGAGCGCATCGAGCTGGCCGGCGCCCTGCAGAAGGCCATCGCGCGGCTGAGGCCGGACTATCGCGAGGTCGTCGCGCTGCGCTACGAGCGCGACCTCGACTACGACGAGATCGTGGAAATCACCGGACTGCCGATGGGCACGGTCAAGAGCACGCTCCACCGCGCGCGCAAAGAGCTGGCGGAGCATATGGAGAACCTGGGATGGAGCCCGACAACCCGCTGAACCTGCCCGGCTCGTTGAGCTCGTTGAGCGATGAAGAGCTGCGTGCGCTCTTCAGGGGTGTGGAAACGCCGGCGCCGTCGAACCAGTTCGTCGCGCGGACGATGCGGGCCGTCCGGCGCGAGCCCCTGCCGGCCGGACGCCGGGCGCTTCGGAACCCGCTGACATCGCTGGCCGGGTGGGCGGCTGTCGTCGCAGGGGTCGCGCTTTCGTCGTTGATGCTCGTGCTCAGCCATCCGATTTTCGCGAGCGGTCTCACGAGCCTCGTCAGCTACGGCGTCCGGATTGGCATGTCGATGATCCAGTTTGCCGGGACCGGCATCGCGGTGGCGGACGTGTTCAGCACAACGGGCCTCGCGGTCGCGCGAGCCGCGGCAACAGTCGAAGGGACGACCGGTCTCGTGTTGATGGGTGTCGTGTGCGCGCTGTCACTCTCGGCTCTGCGCCGGCTGCTCGCTTCTGAAGGGGAGGACTCGCAATGGCAAGAACTTTCTTAGCGGTGCCGCTTCTCATCATGCTCGCCGTCATGACGGGATCGGCCCAGCCGCGTGTCGATGACCTGCGCCGTCAGCTCGAAGCGCGGTTCGAGATCCTGCCCATCGCGAACGGCGTCGTGCTGCAGCCGAAGTTCAAGACGCCGGTGCGATCGATCGAGCTTGCGGGCCAGACGATTGCGATCGACGGAACGCCGGTGACGGGCGCGGAGCTCGGCGAGCGGCTCGGCAGCAACAGCAATCTCGTCCTGCAACTCTCGTATCTCGACACCGATGCCCGCCGGGCGCTGGCTCGTGGCGAGAAGCCCGATTCGGAGAAACCCGCCGATCCGACGGCGCCGACGATTGCAGAGCCAGGTTCTTTGTCAGATCAGGCGAGAGCACCTCGCGCTCGCAGGAGGGAAGATATCGTCCGCATCGGAGGAAGCGTTGCGGTTGACGCCGACGAGAGTGTGCGTGGCGACGTCGTGGTCATAGGCGGTGCCGCAGCCATCAACGGCGAGGTCGACGGTGAGGTTGTGGTGGTGGCGGGTTCGGCGAGTTTCGGACCGCAGGCCGACGTGCGCGGAGACGTGACGGTCGTCGGCGGCATGCTGACGCGCGATTCCAAGGCGATCTTTCGCGGGCGCCTTCAGGAAGTCGGGTTTGGCGGCGTCCCGTGGCGCGGTGAGTGGTCCCGGAACCGGAACTGGGATTGGATGAGCGGCATCTACCCCGTGGCGCGTCTGACCACGACGCTCGTCCGCATCGGCCTGCTCGTCCTGCTGACCGCTCTCGTCCTCTTCATTGCGCGCGGTCCGGTCGAGCAGATCGCCGATCGCGTCGCGGCCGACCCGGTGAAATCGTGGTTCGTCGGCTTTCTTGCCGAGATGTTGTTCATCCCGGTCATGGTCATGACGGCGATTCTGCTCGTCATCACCGTCGTCGGCATTCCGCTGCTGGTCCTCCTGCCCGTGGCCGTCGTCGCCGGGGGAGTGGCGATGCTCGTCGGCTTCACGGCGGTGGCGTATCACATCGGGCGGATGTTGCAGGAACGATTCGACGCGCTCCGGTCGAGCCCATACGCGGCCACCTTCATCGGCATCCTGTTGATCGTCTCGCCGGTCCTGCTGGCGCGGCTTGTCGGGCTGACCGGCGAAATGACCATGGTCTGGCCGATCGCGGCTGTGGGCTTCCTGTTCGAATACATGGCGTGGACGGCCGGCCTTGGCGCGGCCGCGCTGGCGCGCTGGGGACGCCAGGCAGTGCCGCCTCAAGCACAGGTTGTCACGGTAGGTTCGCTGGGTTCGTCAGGTTCGTCAGGTTCGTCGGGTTCGTTGGGTTCGTAGGTTCGTCAGGTTCGTCAGGTTCGGTACGCGCCGCGATAGGAGTCGGGAAGCAACGTTGCCACGGCGTAGCCAATTGCGTCCATCATCTTCCGCCGATCGCCGCGCGTGCGGTCGCGAAGCGCATCGGCGGACATCGGGCGGCCGAAGCTGACCGAGATCGGTGCGGCAGTCAGCCCGCTTCCGTCGATCGGAAACAGCCGCTCGGTACCTGCAAGTCCAACCGGCAATACCCACACGTTCCGCGCCCCGAGATAGCGCGCCGTCCCGGACAGAAACTGCTGCATCTGGCCGGATCGGCTGCGACTGCCTTCTGCAAAAACCAGGAGCGCCTCGCCAAGTGCGAGCCGCTCGTGCGCGATCTGAATCGAACGGCGAGCCAGCCGTCCGACCTCGCGCGGGTTCATCACGGCCTCATCGGTCGACCGTTCCGAATTTTGCGGGACCTTGATCGTGCCGAAACACAGGCTCGAGAAGCGGCGCGTGACGCTCGAGTACACTTTGGGTCCCGCGACGACCGTCAGGCGATCGGCCAGCGAGCCCGCCCCCACGTTGTGAAGCACGACGTCGAGGACGTTGGCATCGGAATACGAGAGATGGTTGGCGAAGATGCAGACGGGCCTGCCGGTCACCTCGTCGAGATGCTCGATGCCCGACACGACAGGATCCTTCAGCACGCGTGGTGCGAGCGCATGATGGATCTGTCTGGCGAGGAGATCGCGTGGATAGTAGATCCAATCTGCGCCGGCGCCTGCCAGGTGTGCGCTCAGCGCGTCGATCGCACCGGGGCCGGCCTCGTCGATGGCCCGCTCCAGACACGTGCGGATGTCACCCGCATCCGCGGCATGTGCGTGCGCAAGAAACCGCACGATCGCTTCAACGAGCGGGTCGCGGCCACATGCGGTCTGCGTCATCGAGCGGCGTCCTTGCTACGCCTTCGTGCCTTCATCCATGGCGAGATTGGCGAGCCTGTCGGCGTCCTTGTTCTGCTCGCGGCGCACGTGCTCGAACACGATGCGGTCGAGGCCGATCGCCATCGTGCGCGCCTGCTGATAGAGGGGCTGGAGGCCAGGATTCTTGACGCGGTACTCTCCGCGCATCTGCTTCACGAGCAGCTCTGAGTCCGACTTGATGTGCACGTGCCGGTGTCCGTGCTGTTGCGCATACTTGAGCGCCGCTATGAGACCGTTGTACTCGGCGACGTTGTTGGTCGCCGACCCGAGATAGCCGTTGAATTCCTCGACGAGCGTGCCCTGCTCATCTTCGATGCGGACCCCGTAGCCGGCCGGGCCGGGATTCCCGCGCGCCCCGCCGTCGATATACGCGACGATGGCCATTCAGACCTGGGGAACGGTGGCCGGGGCTTCGCTCTCGCCGACGTAGTAGAGGATCCGCTGGCAACTGTCGCACTGGATGATCGCCGCGTTGCGGCGGATTTCGTTGAATATCTGCGGCCGCAGGCGTACGTGGCAGATCGTGCACAGGCCGTTCTTTGCCTCGGCGATTCCCACGCCTCTCCGGCCCTTGGCGACGGTTTCAAACGTGCTGAGGACGCTTCGATCGATTTCCGCGATGAGTTTCTGGCGCGCCTCGGTGCAACGGTCGATCTCGGCCTGCAGCGTCGCAAGCTCGGCGTCGAGCGCCGCACGCTCGGTGGCGATCTCCTTTTCCAACGTCTTCAGCTCGGCCTCGCCCTTCTTGAGGCCGGCATTCAGCTCGTCGGACTCGAGCATGACCTCGAGGATGCGATCCTCGCGCCCGCGGATGTCGTTCTGCGCCGCCTCGATCTCGTGGAGCATCGCGGTGTATTCGCGGTTGGTTTTCACCTCGAGCAGCTGATCCTTGTACTTCGCCAGGCGGGTCTGAACGGCCGCGACCTCTTTCTCTTCGGCCCGCCGCCTGTCGGCGGCGGTGGCGAGACGGGTCTTGACTGCGGCGACCGCGTCGCGAGCCGACTGCAGCCGCGCGTCGAGCGTCTGCGCGCGGGCCGGATGGTCGGCAATCCTGCGCCGCGCGTCTTCGGCGGCGGTTTCGAGGTGCTGCAGCTTGATGAGGCGGGTGAGATCAGTGTTCATAGGTAAAAAAAAAGCCCCGCAGGGGGGCTTCGCAGACTTCGCTGTCAGTAGAAAGTGAAAAGTGAAAAGTAGAAAGTAGGTCCGAGGAGTACCTCCGGACCTTACTTTCCACTTTCCACTTTCTATTTTTTACGTTCACCTGCGTGTATCCATCAGTTAAGTGGGCCCACCAGGATTCGAACCTGGGACAGGCCGGTTATGAGCCGGCGGCTCTGACCGCTGAGCTATAGGCCCGTGGGTGAAACAGTAGGTAGAAAGTGGAAAGTTTAAAAGTTGAAAGTAAAAATAGGTTCGGCGCCCCTTTCTGCTTCGACTCTACTTTCCACTTTCCACTTTCCACTTTCTACTTTCCGCTTACAGTGACTACCCCGTTCGTCCTTCCAAAAACGCCCGCAGCTTGCGGCTTCGCGATGGATGCCGCAACTTGCGCAGCGCCTTGGCCTCGATCTGGCGGATGCGCTCGCGCGTGACCGCGAAATTCTGGCCGACCTCCTCGAGGGTGTGCTCGCTGCCGTCGCCGACGCCGAAGCGCATCTTGATGACGCGCTCCTCGCGCGGCGTCAGGGTCTTCAGCACCGACTCGGTCTGCTCCTTGAGGTTCAGGTTGATGACCGCCTCGGCGGGCGACACGACCTGGCGATCTTCGATGAAGTCGCCAAGATGCGAATCTTCCTCTTCGCCGATCGGCGTTTCCAGCGAAATCGGCTCCTGCGCAATCTTGAGCACCTTGCGGACCTTCGAGACCGGGATGTCCATCCGCTTGGCAATCTCTTCCGAGGTCGGCTCGCGCCCGAGCTCCTGCACGAGCGCGCGCGACGTGCGGATGAGCTTGTTGATGGTCTCGATCATGTGCACCGGGATGCGGATCGTGCGCGCCTGGTCGGCAATCGCGCGCGTAATCGCCTGCCGGATCCACCACGTCGCGTAGGTCGAGAACTTGTAGCCGCGGCGGTACTCGAACTTGTCGACCGCCTTCATCAGGCCGATGTTGCCCTCCTGAATCAGGTCGAGGAACTGCAGCCCGCGGTTGGTGTACTTCTTCGCGATCGAGACGACCAGCCGCAGGTTCGCTTCGACGAGCTCCTTCTTGGCCTGTTCCGCCTGCACTTCGCCGCGGTAGATCGTGTCGAGCGTCGCGCGGAGGTGCTCGGTGGTCTGCTCGAGCTCGTCGGTGCGCACTTTCACCGCCGCCCTCAATTCCTTGATGCGGCGGTGCATGTTCTTCTTGTCGTCGTCCTTCAGCTTCGGCGGCTTCTTGCCCTTCGGGTTGATCTGCCGCTCGATGCCTTCGGCTTCGCGCTCGATCTTCCGGACCGATTCGACCTCGTCCTTGATCTGCTCGATCAGCCGCCGTTTCACGAGCTCGGTGAACTCGACCTCGCGCACCAGCTGCGACAGCTCGACCTGCGCCCGCATGACGGCCCATCGCGCCTTGCGATACTTCCGCTTCTGGCGCGTGTCGGTGCCCCTCGCCGTCTCGTTGAGCTTTTCTTCGAGCTTCTGCACGACCAGGCGCTGCTTCCGGATCGCCTCGATCTGCTTCAGCACTTCCTTCGCGCGCTCGTCGACGCGCTCGTCCGTAATTTCGTCGTCCTGGAAGATGACGAGCTCGCGGATGGTGCGGGTGCCGGCCTTCAGCTGATCGCCCATCGCGATGATCATCTTGGCGACGGTCGGCGTGCGCGAGATCGACTTGATGACGGCGAGCTTGCCGCGCTCGATGCGGCGCGCAATCTCGACCTCTCCCTCGCGGGTGAGCAGGGGAACGGTGCCCATCTCGCGCAGGTACATGCGGACGGGGTCGTTCGTCTTGTCCAGCGCGCCGGGGGTGAGGTCGAGCTCCATTTCCTCACTGCCCTCGGCCGTGCGATCGAACTGCTTCTCCTGCAGGTAGGTCTTCTCGGAGTCGACGACTTCGATACCCGCGCTGCCAAACGTATTAAACAGGTCGTCGAGCTCGTCGGACGAGGTAATCTCGGCCGGCAGGAGCTCATTGACCTCGTCGTACAGCAGGTAGCCCTTTTCCTTGCCGATGGAAATCAGCTGCCGTACTTCGTCGTATTTTTCTTCAATCGACAAGCATTCCTCCTACCAACCGCGAACCCAACATGATAACCGAAGACAGGGCCTGGCCCTAGGTTCCGCCCTCGTCAGCGAAACATGGGGTCCGCCCCCTTTTCGCGTGCCAGCACCTCTATCTGATGCAGGAGATCGCGTTTCCGCTGCCATAACGCGTTCATTTCCGAATCGTGTTGTCCACCGAGCTCTTGGAGACGATCGATTTCCCGCTGGACGGCCGCCTGTTCGCGCTCGCATCGAAGCCGCTGGATGGCACGTGCACATTCGGCCGCTGGAGCCGGGGGACTGGCGGCCGCGGCGATACTGGTGACGAGTTGGACCTCCACAGGGTTTAGACGCTCGAACAGCGCAGAAGGCAACACCGCTGGAGGTCGATCGGCTACGGCACGAGCGTGTTCGAGCACGCTCCGTGTCGCCAAACCTTCTAAGTCATTATCCTGCAAAACGTTGAGGGCTGCCAGCCCCTGCGCAGTCTCGTGCACCAGCGCCCAGATCAGCCCCTTTTCGGCCTGTTTTACCTGCCCGAAGGTGGGAAGCGCCCGTAAAACTCCGGGATCGACGCGTTTCTGGACAGCGGCTTTGCGCACTTCCGCGCGAATCGCCTCTTGAGTAATACGAGCCTTGTGGGCCAGCCGTTCACCGAATTGTTCGCGGCCGACCTCGGTGGGGATGCGGGAGGCGACCGGAAGCATGGCTGTCAGAAACTGCCGGCGACCCTCGTCCGTGGTCAGGTCGTGGGCGGCGGCTGCACGGTCGAGCAGGTACTCCAGATACGGGCGCGAGCCCTTCAGCAGCTCGACGTAGGCGTCCCGGCCGCGCTTCTGGACGAAACCGTCCGGGTCGTCCCCCGGAGGCAGCACGGCCACGTTCACCTCGAACCCTTCGGCGACGAGCAGCTCGCACGATTTCGCGGCGGCGCCCTGGCCGGCGGCATCGGGATCGAAGCTCAGGATGACCTTCGCCGTGAACCGCCGGAGCAATTGGGCCTGGGCCGAGCTCAGCGCCGTGCCGCACGAGGCCACGACCGGAGCGATGCCCGCCTGCACCAGCTGGGCGAAATCGAAGTACCCCTCGACCAGCACGGCGTACCCGAGCCGCCGGATGTCGGCTTTGGTGAGATGCAGTCCGTAGAGAGTCCGGCTCTTGACGTAGATCGGTGTTTCCGGCGAGTTGAGATATTTCGGCTGCTGGTCGGTTTCCATCGCCCGTCCGCCGAACGCGACGATCGACCCGGCATCGCGCGCGATGGGAATCATCAGCCGGCCTCGAAATCGATCGACCGTCTGTCCGTTGTCGCGCTCGACGGCCAGGCCGCTGCGCACCAGCAGAGACGACGCGAGCCCGTCCTTGTTCAGCGCGGTCTTCAGTCCCTCGAGCGATGGCGGCGCATACCCCAGTCCCAACCTCTTGATCGTTTCGGCCGTAAGACCCCGCTCGTGCAGCATGCGCAGCGCGCGTCCGCCGGCCGGAGTGCGCAGTTGTGCCTGAAAATAGTCAGCGGCGCGCTCGTGCACCTTCAGCAGCGCCTCACGCTCGGTGGCATCGGCGTGCGATTCGCGCGCGCCGACCTCCTCGGGAATCGGCAGGCCGAACTTCGACGCAAGATGCCTGACCGCGTCCACGAATCCGAGCTTTTCCTGCAGTTCGAGGAACTTGAACACGTCGCCGCCGGCCCGGCAGCCAAAGCAATGAAAAAACCCCTTCTCGCGGTTGACCTGGAACGACGGCGTCTTCTCGGAGTGAAACGGGCAGAGGCCCTTGAAGACGGCGCCCGACTTCCTGAGCGACACGTACTCCTGCACGACCTGCACGATGTCGGCCTGCATGCGCAGGTCGTCGATGAATGACTGAGGAAATGGCAAGGGTGAATCTAAAATCTAAAATCTATAATCTAAGATCAACAATCTAGAATCTGAAAACATTCTGCCAATCGCGCAATCTATCAATCTTTCAGTTCCGCGATTGTCACCCCCCCACCGCCTTCCTGCGGCGTGGCCGCGCGGACCTGTGTGACCAGCGGATGCTTGTGCAGGAACTCCACGACGGCTTCCTTCAAGCGGCCCGTCCCGAAACCGTGGATCAGCCGGACGGTGCGCTGTTCGCCGAGGAGGCTTTCGTCGAGAAACTTCTCGAGGCGATCGAGCGCCTGATCGACCGTGTTGCCTACGAGCAGCAGCTCGCTCGACCCGGCGCCGTCGCGCGGCTGCAACTGCACGTTCACTCGCACCGGCGCGGGCGCCGGCCGCGCCGGCGGGCCCCCGAGCACCCGTAGCTCTGCGGTGTGCGCGCGGAATCGCTTGCCGCGCACCTCCACCTCGGCTTCGCGATCGTGGACGTTGACGACGATGCCTTCGAGGCCGAGCGCGCCGAGCACCACGCGGTCGCCGACGTTGACGATGCGCGGCGGACCCACGTCCGGGGGCGGCGGCGCCGGCGCTTCGTCCTTGCGGTACTTGTCCACGAGCGCATCGATGGCGGCCCGCGCGTCGCCGCGCAGGCGGCCCGTATCGCCGGTGGTCGGCGCGGTCGCGACGTTCCGGGCGGCCTGCTCGGTCAGCGCGGACGCCTGTTTCTTCAGGTCCGCCACCACCGCGTCGATTTCCGCCCGCGCAGCGCGCATCCGCTCGTCGAGCTTCTCGTTCAGGCGCAGCTTGAACGTCTCTTCGCGCTGGCGTAGTGCCTCTTCGCGGCCGCGTGCGCGGCTGTCGGCCTCTCCGAGGGCTTCGCGCTCGCGCTTCACCAGCCGCCGTTCGTGCTCGAGCGCACGCAAGTCGGTGTCGACCTTCGCGAGATGCTCGGCGAGCTGCGCCTCGCGCTCGGTCAGGTTCTTCCGGGCGCTGTCGATGATCGCGCCGTTCAGGCCCAGCCGGCCGGCCATCTCGAGCGCCAGGCTGCGGCCGGGCGAACCGTACTGAATGTGATAGGTCGGTTCGTACGTATCCGGCGTAAATCCGAATGCGGCGGCCGTGACGCCACCGGTGGTGGCGGCGTACGTCTTCAAGGCTTCGTAGTGCGTCGTCGAGACGACCGTGGCCCCGCGCGTACGGAAGTGCTCGATGATCGCGACACCGAGAGCGCCGCCTTCGAGCGGATCGGTTCCCGCGCCCAGCTCGTCGAGCAGGACCAGCGCCGGCAAGGCGAGCAAACGGTCCATGCCCGCGATGTTGGTGATGTGCCACGAAAACGTGCTCAGGTTCGCCGCGATCGATTGCTCGTCGCCGATGTCGGCGAAGACAGAGCGGAAGACTGGAAGCCGCGCGTCCGCGGCTGGCACGAACAGTCCGGCCTGTGCCATCAGCGCGCTGAGGCCCGCGGTTTTCAGCGCCACCGTTTTGCCGCCTGTGTTCGGCCCGGTGACGAGGAGCACCGTGATCGGTGGAATCAGGAGAATGTCCACCGGCACAGGCGACCGCGCCGGCACGTCTCCTCGAGCCGAACGCCCGGCGTCGTCCAGCCGATCGACGACCGCCGGGATCAGAAGAGGGTGGCGCGCCCCTCTCAACTCGAGCCGGCCGTCGGTTGAGACGACAGGCGCGACGCCCGACGTGAGACGCGCCATGCGCACTTTGGCTTGCAGGATGTCGAGCTCGGTGGCCGCGTCGATCGCCTGTCGCAACTCGATCGGTTTGGCCCGGAAGAGATCCGTCAGCTGCCGGAGAATGCGATGGACTTCTTCCCGCTCCTGCTGTTCGAGCGCGACGATCTCGTTGTTGATCTCGACGGTGCTGAGCGGCTCGAGGTAGAGGCTGGCGCCGCTGCCCGAACTGCCGTGGATGATTCCTGGAATCGCGGAGCGATGCTCGGCCTTGACGACCAGCACGTAGCGGCCGTCGCGGTCGCTGACGACCTGGTCCTGGAGATACCGCGAGGTGTCCTTCCCCCTCAGATAGGATTCGAGCGTCGACCGCAGCCGCGCCCGCTGCTTCCGCAAGTGCGTGCGCAGGCGCCCCAGTTCCGGGCTCGCATTGTCGTTCACCTCGCCCGACGGATCGATCTTGCTTCGCACCTCGCCGGTCTGGCTCTTGAACGAGCCACAGTTCTCGGCAATCGTCTTCAGCGCCGGGAACGGACCGTTCGCGCGGCGAATCGCGGCGCACGTGAGCGCGACCGAATCGAGAAATTCCGCAAACGCGAGCAGCCGGGCCGGCTCCAGCGCGCGGCCTTCGACCGCCAGCGCCGAGAGCACGGCTTCGAGATCTTCCGAGGCGTTCAGCGAGAACTCCGGGTTCGTGTCGAGATATTTGACGGCTTCGGTCGTGGCCGCCACGAGCTGCGACACGCGGTGCGGATCGGTCTGCGGCTGAAGCTCGGCCAGGCGTGCCGCACCAAGGGGCGTCAGCGCGAAGCCGCGTACGGCCTCGACGATGCGATCCCACTCGAGTGCGCGAAGGGCGCCTGTATGCATCACTTATAACTACTGAGTCTAGCGATCTAGATGATCACGATCCAGATCTGGACGAACCCTACGATCGACTCGAAACGAAGATCCGTAGATCTCCAGATCCCGATCTCAAGATGGTTAATCCGGCTCGCGATCGCCGCCGCGCCAAACCCGTTGTCGATGTTCACGACGGAAACGCCTGCGGCACAGCTGTTCAGCATGCCCAGGAGCGCCGCCAGCCCGCCGAAGCTCGCACCGTACCCAACGCTGGTCGGAACCGCGATCACGGGCACCCTCACGAGCCCGCCCACCACGCTCGGGAGTGCGCCTTCCATGCCCGCCACGACGATGACCGCCCGGGCGGCCATCAGGCGTGCATGCTCTCCGAGCAGCCGATGGATGCCGGCGACACCGACGTCGAACAGGCGATCGACCGAGTTGCCCATCACTTCCGCCGTCACGCACGCTTCCTCGGCAACCGGCAGGTCGGAGGTGCCCGCGGCTGCCACCAGAATCGTTCCGCGGCCCTCCGGCACATCGTTCTGACGGCACGTGATGATCCGGGCAACCGGGTGAAAGGTCGCGGCGGGCACGACCGTGTGAACGGCGGAAAACGCCTCCTCGCCGGCACGCGTGACCAGTAACGTGTGCCCGCGCGCGACGATCTCCGCGGAGATGGCGGCGATCTGCGCGGGAGTCTTTCCGAGGCCGAAGACCACTTCCGGGAAGCCCTGACGAAGCTCGCGCTGATGGTCCACCCGCGCGAACCCGAGATCTTGGTACGGTTCTGTCAGTTGCGCATTTACAAGTTGCAGAAGAGACTCGGCGGCGGCTTCCGGGGCGATCTGGCGATCCCGTACCTGGTCCAGCAATTGCTGCAAACCGGCCAACGTGCCGTTTGGAGTATAATCTACAGACGTTTTGCCGCCCGCTTTGCTCACTGAATGACTCCTTCTGACACCATCATTCTCGTCAGCTACTTCTTTGTATTGAGCATCCTGGCGGTTTACGGCTGGCACCGCTACTACCTCGTGTATCTTTACATGAGGCATAAGGATTCCCAACCGGTCGAGCCGGCTGCGCTCGACCCGCTGCCGGTCGTTACCGTTCAGCTGCCCATCTACAACGAAATGTATGTCGCTGACAGGCTTATCGAAGCTGTCTGCCGCCTCGATTACCCTCGGGAACTGCTCGAAATCCAGGTTCTGGACGATTCAACCGACGAGACCTGCGAGATCGCCGAGCTGGCGGTCCGCCGCCATGCGGCGCACGGCATCGACATCAAGTACTTCCATCGCACAGACCGCACAGGCTTTAAGGCCGGGGCGCTGGAAGCCGGTCTCAACGTGGCCCGGGGCAGCTACATCGCCATCTTCGACGCGGATTTTCTGCCGGCTCCGGACTTCCTCCACAGGCTCCTGCCGCACTTCGGCGATCCGAAAGTCGGCATGGTACAGGCCCGGTGGGGACACATCAATCAGGATTACTCCCTCCTGACGAAGATTCAGTCCATCCTGCTCGACGGGCACTTCATCCTGGAGCACGGCGGCCGACATCGCGCGGGACGGTTCTTCAACTTCAACGGCACGGCCGGGATGTGGCGCCGGGAGACCATCGGCGACGCCGGCGGATGGCAGCACGATACGCTGACCGAAGATCTCGACTTGAGCTATCGCGCGCAGCTGCGCGGCTGGAAGTTCCTCTTCCTCCCCGACGTCGTGGCGCCGGCCGAAGTGCCGGTGGAAATGAACGGCTTCAAATCGCAGCAGCACCGATGGGCGAAGGGCTCGATTCAGACGTGCCGGAAGCTGCTGCCGCGGCTGCTGCAGGCGGATCTGCCGCTCGAGGTGAAAGCGGAAGCCTTTTTCCACCTCACGGCGAACTTCAACTACCTGCTCATGTCGGTGCTCTGTGTGCTGATTTTCCCGTCGATGGTGATCCGCTACGAGATGGGCTGGTACGAGATGCTCCTCATCGACGTGCCGCTGTTTTTCGCCGCCACCATGTCGTTCTGCAATTTTTACATGGTGTGTCAGCGGGAACTACACCGTGACTGGGTCTCGCGCCTCCGTTACATGCCGTTTCTGATTGCCATCGGCATCGGCCTGTCCGTCAATAACACCAAGGCGGTGCTCGAAGCGCTGTTCGACAAGAAGACCGAGTTCACCAGGACGCCGAAGTACCGGATCGAGGGGGACAGCGACGAGTGGGCGACCAAGCGGTATCGGCAATCGGTCACGATGCAGCCGCTCATCGAGATGGGACTCGGGTTCTACTTCACCGCCACGGTCTTCTACGCGCTTGCCAACGGCATCTATGGAACGCTGCCGTTCCTCGTGCTCTTCCAAATCGGTTTCCTCTATACCGGCCTCCTTTCTGTCGTGCAGCAGTTCGCCGGCCACGGCGTCGTGCTGAACACGCAGGAAGCGGACACGCAATAAGTCGCAAGGCGCTGGTCGAAGGTCGTAGGGCGCAAGGCAGGTCGACCTCTCGACCATCGACTCGACTTGCGCCTTTCGACTTTCGACCAGCGACTTGCGACTGGTACGTTATCATCCACTTGGTGGCCATCGACACTCCTGCCAAAGCGGGTCTCGAAGACATCGTCGTGGCGACCTCGTCCATCTGCTATCTGGATGGTGCCCGCGGTGTGCTGGCATATCGGGGCTACGACATCCACGATCTTGCCGACCACGCGACCTTCGAAGAAGTCTGCTATCTGCTCTGGCACGGACGGCTGCCGAATCGAGCCGAGCTGGGCGAGCTGCAGTCCCAGCTGGCGGCGTCGCGCCGGCTGCCCGAAGGTGTGCTGCGCCTCATGCGCTCGCTTCCACCGTCGAACGCGATGGACTCGCTGCGCACGCTCGTCTCGGCGCTCGCGCATTTCGATCCGGGCGCGAACGACATGTCGGCCGAGGGGCGCTACAAAACCAGTGTGACGTTGACGGCGCAGGTGGGCACGGTGGTGGCGACGTTCGGGAGGCTGGCGGCCGGCGGGGGCGTCATCGAGCCCGATCCCGCGCTCAGCCAGTCCGCCAATTTCCTCTACATGCTCACGGGCAAGCGGCCGAGTCAGCTGGAAGCGCGGGCGCTCGACATCGCGCTGGTGCTGCACGCCGACCACGAGTTCAATGCCTCCACCTTCGCCGGGCGTGTCGCGGCCGCCACGCTGACCGACGTGCATTCGGCGATGGTCGGCGCGATCGGCGCCCTCAAGGGCCCGCTCCACGGAGGGGCCAACGCCGACGTGATGAATCTGCTGCTCGACATCGGGAAGGATGCGACCGATCAGAAAGTCGAAGAGATCATCCGCGCGAAGCTGGCGAGGAAAGAGAAGATTCCGGGATTCGGCCATCGCGTGTACCGCACCGAAGATCCGCGCGCGACGCACCTGCGGAAGATGTCCGAAGAGCTCTGCCGGAAAACGGGCAACCTTCGCTGGTTCGAGATGTCGCAGACGATCGAACAGGTGGTCAAGGCGCAGAAGCAGTTGAACGCCAACGTCGATTTCTACTCGGCGACGACCTACTACGCGCTCGGCATTCCGGTCGATCTGTTCACGCCCGTGTTCGCGGTCAGCCGCATGTCGGGCTGGACCGCTCATGTGCTCGAGCAATACGCCAACAACCGTTTGATCCGTCCGCGCGCCGAGTACATCGGTCCGTCCTACCCGCAGACCTATATTTCGCTCGATCGGCGCTGACGGCAATCCGGCTTCAGGCTGCCCACTTCTGGCGCCAGGCCACCCAAGGTACAATCGGTAGTTGCGATCGTGCTCAGGCCCGAAGCCCGCGGCCGAAGCCTGACACCCTTTCATGAATCCACAACTCGTCCGCAATTTCTCCATCATCGCCCATATCGATCACGGCAAGTCGACGCTGGCCGACCGTCTGCTCGAGCAGACGGGCGCCCTGCAGGCCCGCGAAATGGAAGCGCAGGTGCTCGACTCGATGGATCTGGAGCGCGAGCGGGGCATCACAATCAAGGCGCACCCCGTCAGGCTGAACTACACGGCGAAGGACGGCCGGAACTACGTCCTCAACCTCATCGACACCCCCGGGCACGTCGACTTCTCGTACGAGGTGACGCGCTCGCTGGCCGCGTGCGAGGGAGCGTTGCTCCTGGTCGATGCGTCACAGGGCGTGGAAGCGCAGACGCTGGCGAACGCATATCTGGCGGTCGAGCACAATCTCGAGATCATTCCGGTGATTAACAAGATCGATCTGCCCGGCGCCGAGCCCGAGGAGGCGAGGCGGCAGATCGAGGAGATCATCGGCCTCGACGGATCGGGCGCGATTCTGACGAGCGCGAAGGAAGGCATCGGGATTACCGACGTCCTCGAGGCGGTGGTGCATCGCCTGCCGCCGCCATCAGGCGATGCCTCGGCGCCGCTCAAAGCGTTGATCTTCGACTCGTGGTACGACCCGTATCGCGGCGTCGTCATTGTTGCGAGGGTGCTCGACGGCACGCTGCGGAAGGGCACGAAAATCCGGTTGATGGCGCTGGGCCAGGATTACGAGATCGATCAAATCGGGGTGTTTTCGCCAAAGCCCGAGCCGATCGATGACCTCGGCCCCGGCGAGGTCGGGTTCGTCGTCGCAAACATCAAGACCGTGAGCGATGCGAAGATCGGCGACACGATCACCGAAACCCACAGGCCAGCCGCGCAGGCGTTCCCCGGCTTCAAAGAGTTGAAGCCGATGGTCTTCGCGGGACTCTATCCGGTCGAGAGCCATCAGTACTCGGAGCTGCGGGAGGCGCTCGAGAAGCTGCGGCTGAACGACGCGTCGTTTTTCTTCGAGCCCGAAACCTCGGCGGCGCTGGGGTTTGGATTCCGCTGCGGCTTCCTGGGATTGCTCCACATGGAGATCGTGCAGGAGCGGCTCGAGCGCGAGTTCAACATGGATCTCGTCACGACCGCGCCCGGCGTCCTGTACCGAGTGACGACGACCGACGGCCAGGTGCTCGAGATCGACAGCCCCTCGAAGCTGCCGGAAGAGAACGTCGCGAAGATCGAGGAGCCCGTCATCACGGCCATGATGCTGACGCCCGCCGAGCACGTGGGCGGCATCCTGCAGCTGTGCCAGGACAAGCGCGGCGTGCAGAAATCGCTCGAGTACGTCAGTGCGAACCGCGTGCTGGTTACCTATGATCTGCCGTTCAACGAAGTGGTGCTCGACTTCTACGACAAGCTGAAGACGCTGTCCCGCGGCTACGCGTCGCTCGACTATCATGTCACCGGCTACTGGGAGTCGCCGCTGGTGAAGATGGATATCCTCGTCAACGGCGATCCGGTTGATGCCTTGTCGGTCATCGTGCACCGCGACGCGGCGTACGAGCGCGGGCGCGCGCTGGCGTCGAAGATGCGCGAGCTGATCCCGCGCCAGATGTTCGAGGTCGCCATCCAGGCTGCCATCGGCGGCCGCATCATCGCCCGCGAGTCGGTCAAGGCGCTGCGCAAGAACGTGCTCGCGAAGTGCTATGGCGGCGACATTTCGCGCAAGCGCAAGCTGCTGGAAAAACAGAAGGAAGGCAAGAAGCGCATGAAGCGCGTCGGCAAGGTCGAGATTCCCCAGGAGGCGTTTCTGGCTGTCCTGAAGATGGGGACGGAGGGGGAGTGAGCGAGGAGGGGTTCAAGAAGTCGGTTGTGCGCGAGTACTTCGAGTCGCTCGTGATCGCGGTCGTGCTGGCGCTCTTCATCAGGACCTTCGTCGTCCAGGCGTTCAAGATTCCGACCGGATCGATGGAGCCGAACCTGCTCATCGGCGATCACCTGCTGGTCAACAAGTTCGTGTTCGGGCCGCACGTGAGCGGGGTGGAGGGTGCGCTGCTGCCGATGGACGACATCGAGCGGCGCGAGGTGATCGTCTTCAAGTATCCAGAGGAGCCCGAGCGCGATTTCATCAAGCGGGTCATCGGGCTGCCGGGCGAACAGATTGAGGTGCGTCACAAACGAGTCTACGTGAACGGCACCATGCTCGACGAGCCCTATGCCCACTACCTTGAAGAGCCGCCGCCCATGCCGCACGAGATGGACCCGAACGATCGGCAGCCGTCGAGCGGCGATCCCCGCGACAGCTACGGTCCAGTGACGGTTCCGCCGAAACATTACTTTGTGATGGGTGACAACCGCGACAACTCCCAGGACAGCCGCTACTGGGGCTTTCTGCCGCGCGACTATGTGAAGGGCCGCGCGCTGGTGATCTACTGGTCGTACGAGGCCGAGGAAGGCAACGTGCTGACCGGAACCCGTTGGAAGCGGCTGCTGCACCAGGTGCGGTAATCGCACGAGGACAGGCATGAAAACGATCATCAAGCTCGTCGTCGCCGCGCTGGTCGTGCACGCCACCTATCGTGCGGCCGACGTCTATCTCCGCTACTACAACTTCCGCGACGACGTTCATCAGATCGCGCAGTTCGCGGGACGCCAGACCGATACCGAGCTGCGCGATCGGGTGCTGGAGGCGGCGCAGCAGCGGGAGATCCCGCTCGATCCGGCGGCGATCGCCGTGCGGCGTAAGCCGAATCACCTGCTCATCGACGCCACCTACTCGGAGCGCATCGAGCTCCTGCCACGATACTTCTATCCCTGGGAGTTCAAGCTGGACATCGACGTGCTCACGATCTCTCCGTAGAGAGCGACGACAGCACGCGCGAGACCTGCGCGACGGTCGTCCCGGCGATCCGCACCTGCTTGGTGCGGCTTCGCGCCCCCGATTCCACACGGATATTCCGCCCGGGCAGCTTCAGGATCTCTGAGAGAAACGCGACGAGCGCGTCGTTGGCGGCTCCGTCCACGGGAGCCGCGGCGAGACGAACGAGCAGGCGGCCTTCGCGCACGCCGGCGACTCTGGTGACGCCGGCGCGGGGGATAACCTTGACGTCGAGCGCGACGCCGTCAGGCGTTTCCCGAACCCAGCCGGCGGATTTCATTGGACGCGTTGGGCGACGCGGGCGCGTCGGCTCGATTGGCGCTCGTCCCCCGGCTGGCCCCCTGAGCGATGTCGTAGGGCTGGCCGGTCTGAGCCATGTCGAAGGACGGGGCGCCCTGAGCCGAGTCGAAGCGCGGGCGGTGCAGGAGGATCCGCTCCTCCCGTTCGCGCTGTTCCTGTTCGCGCACGAACTCGAGCGTGCTGCGCAGCGCCGACACCGACGCCTCGAGCGTGGTCTCGACCTCGCGGCGCTTCATCTTCATCCCGTCGATCTCGCGCTGGATGTCTTCGAGGCGCGCCTGCGTCTTCTGGAGCAGCAGATCCGAACGGCCCTCGGCCTCACGCACGATCTGCCGGGCCTGCGCCTCGGCGTTCGTCCTGATGTCGTCCGACACGCGCTGGGCGGTGACCATCGTGTCGCGCAGATCCCGCTCGTGCTCGCGGTGCTGGTTCAGCAGCGCTTCCATCTTCGAGATTTCCTGCTGCAGCCGATCGACCTCGCGCAGCGCGTGCTCGTAGTCATCGGCGACTTCGGTGATGAGCGCCAGCACTTCGGCGCGATCGAAACCGCGAAACGCGGTGCGAAATCGGAGCTGGCGAAGATCGAGCGGACTGACTTTCATACCGTGGTCTCCAAAGGGATGCCGTCTCAACAAAAGATCAAAAGATCAGAAGAAATTGTTTCTTTTGATCTTCTGATCTTCTGTATCAAACGGCGCGTTTCCCGAAAATGGCCGTGCCGAGCCGCACAATCGTGGCTCCTTCGCGCACGGCGACGTCGAAATCGTGGCTCATGCCCATGGACAGTTCCCGCAGCATCGCAGGATCGGTGCCCTCGCTCACGAGCGTGTCGCGGAACTCTCGAAGCCGGGCGAAGTACGGCCGCACGGCGTCGGGTTGCTCGAGATACGGCGGAATCGTCATCAGCCCGACACAGCGTGCCGACCGGCAGCGGGCGGCGGCCCTGACGATCTCCTTCGCTTCCGCGGGAGGCGCACCGTGCTTGGTCGCTTCTCCTGCGAGGTCCACCTGGACCAGCAGCTCCGGCGCGACGCCGGCCTCAGACGCCGCCGCGTCGATGGCGTCCAGTAGCCGCAGGCTGTCCACCGAGTGGATGGCACTGACATGAGGGACGGCCTTTCGGACTTTGTTCGACTGGAGCGTCCCGATGAGATGCCACCTGATCTTAAGGTCGGCCGATCCGGCGATTTTCTGTAGGGCTTCCTGTACGCGGTTCTCGCCGAAGTCCTCCTGTCCGGCCCCCACAGCGGCTCTCACGTGGTCCAGGCTGAACGTCTTGGAGACGGCGAGCAGGCGGACGTCCTCGGGCCGCCTGCCGGCCGCCAGGGCCGCCTCGCCAATGCGCCGCCGGACCTCGGCGAGGTTGCGCGCGATGTGGGAAAGGTCCATCAAAGAAAAAAGCCGGGTCTAAAGAAAAAGCCGGGTCTTGGGAAACAAGACCCGGCCTACGAACTCTACGAACCCAACGAACTTAACGAACTTAACGAACCCACGAACTACTTCAGCATGGGTTTGAGCGCCTCGAACGTCGTCTTTGCCTCCGCCGCGTTCTTGCCGTTCGGCTCGAGTTTCAGGTACTGCTCGAATTCCTGGGCCGCTTCCTTGAGTTTGCCCAGATTCAAGTTGACCTTGCCGAGCATGAAGTGCGAGTCGGCGTGGTTGGGATTGACCTTGAGCGCTGCTTCGAACGTCGAGCCCGCTTCCGCGAACTTGTTCGCGTTCCACAGGCCGACGCCGGCGCTGTAAAGCGAGTCGGCGTTGCCGCCGCCACCAGCCGCGACGCTCAGCTCTGCAGCCTTCGCCGAGGCGGCCGCGGCCTCGTCCATCTTCTTGTCGGCCGTGTACAGCGCGGCGAGCGCGTTGTACGCTTCGGGGTAGTTGGGCCGCAGTTCGATCGCCTTTTTGAACGCCGCTTCGGCGCCTGCCGAATTCTTCATCATCTGCTGCGACACGCCGACGTTGAAGAAGCAGTCGGCGCAGGTCGGCATCGCGGTGCCGGCGGCGGTGAACGCGTCGACCGCGGCCTGGTGATTGCCGGCCTGGGCGGCCGCGACACCGGCTTCGAAGTACTTCTTGATTTCCTGGTTCTTCTTGGCCTGTTCCTCGCTGACACGCACAGCCGCCGACAACTTGAAGTTGGTCGTGGTGAAGTTGCCGATCTTCACCGACACGCGGGCTTCGTCTTCGCCCACGCCCTCCTTCCTCGCCACGACGAGATACTGCCCCGATTTGGGCAGCGTGCCGATGATGTAGTTGCCGTTCTTGTCGCTGGTCGCCTGCCATTTCTGGCCACCCTGATCGGGGATCGCCGTCACCAGAATCTGCGCGCCCGGGACCGCGGCGTCCTTGTCATCGACGACCTTGCCCTGGACGCGCCCCGTCTGCGCGAAAGCAGGGAGGGCCAGAGCGAGAAGGGCGCCCGCGATACCTGAAGTTAGCGTCCGCCGTCCGAGTTTTCCGGAAAACATGTCAGTCCTCCACAAAGACCTTGATATCGGCTAAATACAAGGAAAACTAGCCATTAGTTTACACGAACCCGCCAGCCGGGTCGAAGAACCGGCGAATGTCGTCGCGGTTGCGCGTGACGGCGGCCGGCGGCAGCGATGCCAGAAACCGGCGGCCGTATCCCATGGTCTGCAGCCGGGGATCGAGCACGGCCAGGACGCCGCGATCGTCGCGATGCCGGATCAGGCGTCCCAGCCCCTGCAGCAGCGCCAGGATCGCCAGCGGCACCTGATACTCGCCGAACGGCTGCCCGCCGCGCTCGGCAATCGCTTCGATGCGTGCGGCGGTGATCGGGTCGCCCGGCGACGCAAAGGGCAGCTTGTCGATGATCACGCAGCTCAGGGCCTCGCCCATGACGTCCACGCCCTGCCAGAAGCTCGACGTCGCCAGGAGCACCGCATTGGGCGTTTTCCTGAACTGATCGAGCAGCGCCGAGCGCGGGGCCGATCCCTGAACGAGGATGGGATAGGACAGCTCGATTTCCGCGATCGCCTGGATGGACCGCATGGCCGCGTAGCTCGTGAACAGCACGAACGCCCGCCCGCGGCTTGCCTCGAGGATGCCGATAATCTCCCGTGCCGCGGCGGCGGTGAAGTCCGTCGATCGCGGATCGGGCATGCGCGGCGGCAGATAGAGGATCGCCTGCCGCCGGTAGTCGAACTCCGCCGGCAGCTTGACGAAGCGGCCCGCGCCCGATTGTTCCAACCCCAGGCGGCTGCGGATGTAGTCGAAGGTCCCATCGACCGTCAGCGTGGCCGACGTGAGAATCGTGGCCCTCATGCGATCGAACAGGACATCCCGCAGAATGGTCGACACGTCGATCGGCGCGGCCCGAAGAAATATTCCGCGGCCGCGTGTTTCCAGGAAGTAGACGTAGTCGCGTTCGTTCGCACGAAGGACGAAGCGCAGCTCGTCGCGCAGTCCGGCGGCGCGATTGGCCAGGTCGGCCAGATCCATCCTCGAGGCTTCGTGGGGCTTGTCCGGATCGGGTGGCGGAGGCTTGATCTGTGCCGCGGTGGATTCGACCGCGTCGAGCGCGCCCATCACCACCGCGGCGTCCTCGTAAAACGGTTCCATCGTGCCGCTGCTGATGCGCACCCGGTTCTCGTTCGCCTGTGGCGCTCGCGCGGGCAGCCCGTTGCCGACGATCCTGAAAAAATCGTGGGCGCGCTCGCGCGCGCGATCGAGCGCGTCGCGGAGCGCCGGCCCTTGCTCGCCGGCGACGCCGGTGGCAATCAGCCGCGCACCGTCGCGGGCCAGCTCGTCGAACCGGTAGTTGCTCACCGAGACGCCGAAATACTGGGTGGCGACGTCTTCAAGCTGGTGCGCCTCGTCCACGATTGCGCAGCTGCACTCCGGAATCACTTCTCCGTACGCGCTCTGCCGCACGGCCGCGTCGGCGCACAGCAGGTGATGGTTGACGATCACCAGGTTCGAGTCGGCCGCGCGCGCCCGCATCCGCGTCACGAAGCAGTCGGAGTAACGCGGGCACTCGGTGCCGATGCAATTCTCGGAGCTGGCGGCAATCTCTCCCCAGAACGGCAGATCCTCGGGAAGCCCGGCCATCTCGGCGCGATCGCCCGTGTCAGTCTCCTTCGCCCACTCCTCGATGACGGGCAGGAAGGTCTCCACCGCGGACTCGCCGAACAGTTGCAGCGTCCCGCCGGCGGCGTTTTCGCGAAACGTCTCGAAGCGGTGGAGGCAGAGATAATTTCCGCGGCCTTTCATGTAGGTGGCGGTGAACGGCACACCGAGCGCGTCGCGCAGCACGGTCAGGTCCTTGAAATAGATCTGTTCCTGGAGATTCTTGGTGCCCGTCGACACCAGCACGCGCTGGCCGCTGAGGATGGCTGGGGCGAGATACGCGAGCGTCTTGCCCGTTCCCGTGCCGGCTTCGACGAGCAGCACGCCGCCGTTCTGCAGCGTGTCGGCGACCGCGTCGGCCATTTGGCGCTGAGCCGGACGACTCTCGAACGAGGGCAGGGCCTGCGCGAGCGAGCCGGCATCGGCGAAGACGTCGGCAACGCGGGCGAGAAAGGGGACGAGGGGGTCTGACCCCCGTGATGTCGCGGGGGTCAGACCCCTTGCCACCCTTACGCTCCGTACAACGGGAACATCCGGCACAGCGTCTCGACTTCCGCTTTCACCATCGCGAGCGCGCCCTCGTCGTCCGGCGTCTTGAGCGCGCGCGCGATGAGCTCGCCGATCTTGTCCATCTCGCGTTCGCCCATCCCGCGGGTCGTAATCGCGGGCGTGCCGAGGCGGATGCCGCTGGCCGTCATCGGCGGGTTGGGATCGAACGGGATGGCGTTCTTGTTGACCGTAATGCCGGCCTTGCCGAGCGCCGCCTCGGCGGCCTTTCCGGTGAGGCCGCGTGAAAAGACGTCGACCAGCATCAGATGGTTGTCGGTGCCGCCGCTCACCAGGCGGAACCCGCTCTCCACGAGCACGCTCGCGAGGCGCCTGGCATTGACGACGATTTGCTTCTGATATTCGGCAAACGACGGTTCGGCGGCTTCCTTGAAGCACACGGCCTTGGCCGCGATGACGTGCATGAGCGGGCCACCCTGGATGCCGGGAAAGAGCGCCTTGTCGAGATCCTTCGCGTATTTCTCCCGGCACAGCACGAGGCCCGCTCGTGGTCCGCGCAGCGTCTTGTGCGTGGTGGTCGTGACGAAATCCGAGTGCGGCACGGGGCTGGGATGCTGTCCGGCCGCCACGAGCCCCGCAATATGCGCCATGTCGGTCACCATCGGCGCGCCCACGCGTCTGGCGACGTCGCCGATGCGGGCGAAATCGATGACGCGGGGATACGCGCTCGCGCCCACCATGATCATCTTCGGCTTGTGCTCGTCGGCGAGACGCGCGAGCTCGTCGTAGTCGATGCGCTCGTCATCCTTCCGCACGCCGTACGGGACGATCGTGTAGAGCTTGCCCGAGAAATTGAGCGGGTGACCGTGCGTCAGGTGGCCGCCGTGCGCGAGATTCATGCCGAGCACCGTGTCGCCCGGCTTCAGGAGCGTGAAATACACGGACATGTTCGCCTGAGCGCCCGAATGCGGCTGCACGTTCGCGTGCTCGGCGCCGAACAGCGATTTCGCCCGGTTGATGGCCAGCGTTTCGGCGACGTCGACGAACTCGCAGCCACCGTAGTAGCGCTTGCCCGGGTACCCTTCGGCGTACTTGTTGGTCAGCACCGAGCCGGCGGCTTCGAGAACCGCCTGGCTGACGAAGTTTTCCGAGGCGATCAGTTCCAGGCCTTCGTTCTGACGGCGCCGCTCGTTCTGGACCGCCGCGAAAATCTCGGGATCCGCCTCAGCGAGGCTGAGGGCACGAGACGGGGCTGCAGATTTCAAGGTCATGAGTTTTCAATCTCCGCGACTTGATCGAGGCGTTTCTGGTGGCGCCCGCCTTCGTACGGCGTGTCGAGCCACAGCGTGAGAATTTCATCGGCGAGCCCGAAGGCGACGATGCGGCCGCCCATCGACAGCACGTTGGCGTTGTTGTGCTGCCGCGAGAGGCGGGCCGTAAAAAGATCGTTGCACAAGGCGGCCCGGACGCCACGTACTTTGTTCGCCGCAATCTGCTCCCCCTGACCGCTGCCGCCGAGGACGATGCCTCGATCGGCACGTCCGGCGACCACAGCCCGTCCGACAGACGCGCAGATCGGCGGATAGTCGACCGATGCCTCGCTGTGGGTTCCATGATCGTCGACCTCGTGGCCGAGCCTGGTGAGCGTCGCTTTCAGGTGTTCCTTGAGGAGAAAGCCGGCGTGGTCGGCGCCAATCGCGATCCGCATGAGGGTTGGAATGATAATACGGTTCATACGAAACAAGAGATTAGGAGTTTAGGAGGCGTTGTTGTCAGAACGAATACTCCTGATCTCCTGATCTTCTGTTGAAAACCCACGCCGATATGGAGCACACGATCACCGTCACCCCACGAGGTGAAGAGCGAGTTCGCAGCGGTCATTTCTGGGTCTACAAGGCCGATGTGGCGGGCGGCCGTGCCGATGCCGGCGCGGTCGTGCGCGTGGCCGCTCCGGGCGGACGGTTTCTCGCTCGCGCCTTCTACAGCGACCGGTCGCAAATCACGCTGCGGATCCTGACGCGCCATGACGAGCCGGTCGATCGCCGTTTCTGGCGCGCGCGCCTGGAGCAGGCCATCTCGTTTCGCGATCGGCTCGACATCGACGCCACCGCGTTCCGCCTGCTGCACGGCGAGGGCGATCTGGTGCCGTCGCTCGTCATCGATCGTTACGGCGACTACCTCTCGCTGCAGGCCCTTTCACAAGGGAGCGATCGTCTTCTGCCGGAGATAACCAGCCTGCTCGCCGAGCTGCTCCAGCCCAGGGGCATCATCGCGCGAAACGATCCGCGCGTGCGGCTGCTCGAAGGCCTCGATCAGCATGTGGCCGTGCTCGATGGCGCCGTCCCCGACACGGTGTCGATCCGCGAGGGGCGGATCGAGTACGACGTCGACCTGCGCCATGGGCAGAAAACCGGGGCGTTCCTCGATCAGCGCGAGAACCGGATCGCCGCCGCCCGGTACGTGCGCGGCCGTGCGCTCGATTGCTTCAGTTATGCCGGCGGCTTCGCGTTGCAGCTCGCGCCGCAGGCCGCCGAGCTGACCGCGCTGGATATCTCGGAAGAGGCGACGGCGCTGCTCGCCCGCAACGCTGCGCGCAACGCGCTGACGAACGTGCACGTCAGGACGACGAACGTGTTCGACGAGCTGCGGACGCTGGAGCGGATAGGCGAGCGCTTCGATGCCGTCGTCCTCGATCCACCCGCCTTCGCCAAGAGCAAAGCCGCCATTCCGAAGGCGATCTCCGGCTACAAGGAAATCAATCTGCGGGCGCTGAAGCTGCTGACGCCTGGCGGCTTCCTCATCACGTGCAGCTGTTCGTACCACGTGAACGAAGCGATGTTCGCGGAGGTGATTTTCGACGCCGCGCTCGACGCACGGACCGACGTGAGCGTGGTCGAGAAGCGCATGCAATCACGCGATCATCCCGTCGTGCTCGGCATGCCCGAGACGTACTACCTGAAGTGCTTCATCTTGAGAAAGCTGGCGTAACACTAGGGATTAGGGATTGGGGATTAGGGATTGGGGATTGGCATTGAGGGTCGCGTTCCCATGAAGTTGTACAACGAGCTCGCGTCGTGGTGGCCGCTCATGTCGCCGCCTGCCGAATACACCGAAGAGGCGGCGTTCTATCTGAAGGCGATTCAAGGCGCGGCTCGTTCGCCGGTTCATTCCGCGCTCGAGCTCGGCAGCGGCGGCGGGCATAACGCCTCGCACATGAAACACCACCTCCGCGAAATGGTGCTCGTCGATGTCTCACCAGGGATGCTGGCGATGAGCCGCGCGTTGAATCCCGAGCTCGAGCATCATCACGGCGACATGCGCACCGTGAGGCTGAATCGTCAGTTCGATGCCGTGTTCGTCCACGACGCGATCTGCTACATGGCCAACGAGTCCGACTTGCGCAAGACATTCGAGACAGCGTTCGCGCATTGCAAACCCGGGGGCGTCGTGCTCTTCGCTCCCGACTACGTGCGCGAGAACTTTGAGCCGGGCACAGACCATGGCGGTCACGACGATGGCACGCGGGGCATGCGCTGGGTCGAATGGCGATGGGATCCCGATCCAGGCGATACGAGCTATCTCGTGGACTACGGGTATCTGCTGCGCGAAGCGGACGGGTCGGTGCACGTCGAGCACGATCGACACGTCGAAGGCCTCTTCCAGCGCGAAGACTGGCTGCGCTGGTTCTCGGAAGCCGGGTTCGAACCCAGGGTGGTCCCGCTGGAACTGACGGAAATTGACACGCAGACTCTCGAAGTATTCGTCTGCGTCAAACCATCTTCCTAATCCCCAATCCCTAATCCCTAATCCCTAATTGACTAGGTTGTCAGGTTTCGATTCCGTATCGTTCGCGCAGCAACGCAACGTGATGCCGGACATGCCCTGCCATGATGTACGCGATGGCGCGCGCCGACATCACTCGCCCGTTGGCGGTGCCGAGGCGTCCCCACTGTTCGTCGGTCCAGCGGCGGATCACCCACAGGTTCGCATGACGCACAGCGGCGAACTCGTGCGCGAGCTCCTTGACGGGGCGTTCGTCCGAGTCGGCCCTGGCCACGTACTCGTTTTCGTCGAAGCCGGGCAGCGGCTTCTGCTCGCCGCGGGCGATGCAGAACGCGCGGTAGCCCATCACGCGCTCAGTGTCCGTGAGATGGCCGAACACCTGGCGCACGCTCCACTTGCCCAGTGCGTATCGATACAGCTCGTCTTCGGGGGCGATGCGGTCGGCAAGCGTCAGAAGCTCGGCGGGCTGTGCGTCGAGTGCGGGAAGGGGATCTGTTTCAGGAACGCGCGCAATATACCCGGCGAAGAACTCCGTGAATTCGTGAGAGGCGGGACGTGGCATGGTGAAACCAATCTTAGATCTATAGATCTTAGATCTTTAGATCTTTAGATCTTGGGGGGGCTGGAGGGTCTTTGCGGGCCGTGAGGCCGTGATGGCATGGCTGCCATCACGGCCCGCGGTTGCGAACGAAGAACGGACTAGAAGCTGAACTTGATGCCAAGCTGCAGCTCGCGCATCGGCTTGCGCGTGGACGTGATCTGCCCGTACTGCGCGCTCGATCACCGCCGTGTTCGGGTCCTGCCAGACGGGCTGGTTGAACGTGTTGAACGCCTCGAGCCGGAACTGGAGGGCTCTTGCTGCCGCCGAGCGTGAAGTTCCGCAGGATCGACATGTCGAAGTTGAAGATCCCCGGACCCACGATGGAGTTTCGCACGGAGTCGCCGTAGATTTGCGCCGGCTGCAGCACAAATGCTGCGGTGTTGAACCACTGCTGAATCGTCTTCGGTCCAGCGTTCGGTATCCTGGCCACTGACGACCATAGGTCTCTGATCTCCGTGACCCAGGTTCGCGCGATCCTGGCCCACGTTCGGATTCCTCGCGAAGCCGCTCGACAGGCTCATGATGTTGGTGATCTGCCAGCCGCCGAGAATCGCGCCACCGACGCCGTCCTGCGCCCACTTCTTGCCTGCGCCGAACGGCAGTTCGTAGAGGATCGACGAGACGATGCGGTGCCGCGTATCGAAGATCGAGAGACCCCACTCGCATCCGCTCGAGACTTCGTCCGCCACGCAGTTGCTGTTCTGCGGGAACAGCTGATCGCCGTTGAGCGTGCGGATGCCGCTGCCGTTGTCTTCGGATTTCGAGAGCGTGTAGCCGATGAGCGCCGAGAACCCGTTGCTCAGGCGGCGCGTCAGCTTGGCCGTCAGCGAGTTGTACCTCGCTTCGGCGACGTTGCCGATCGTCTGAACTCGCGTGAACTCCGGATAGGGCCGCTTGTCCTGAACGCCGCCCGGTCCGGGCAACACGTCGTTGCGATCGAACATGCGCTCGAGATGGAAGCTGCGCGAGCCGAGGTAGCCGATCTCGATCGCCGAGTTCCCGCCGATCTCGCGCTGCACGTTGAAGAGGTACTGCAGCATCCGCGGCGTGGTGCGGTCGAAGTCGTTGCCGAGGACGTAGTGGTTCGAGATGCAGACGATCGGCGGTTGCACGCCGCAGGCATTGGTCCCCGAGCCCACGAAGGGCGCGTTCCAGTTCTGACTGAAGAACTGGTTGGAGGTGTCCTGACGGCGTCCGGCCGCGTTGCGGGCCATGTCGAAGCGCGGGTTGCCCGTGTCCTGCATGTAGAAGATACCCGTGCCAGCGCGAATCGACGTGGTCGGATTCGGCGTCCAGGCCCAGCCAGCCCGTGGGGCGAAGTTCAGCTTGTCGTCGTCCACGAGGCGATTGCCGAGTCGTCCGTCACGCGCCGTCTGCATCGCCGGGTTGTAGCGGATGTTGAAATCTTCGTAGAAATCGCCTTCGCCGATGCGGACCAGGGTGGGATGCCGCGACATATCGGCCACGGGCAGGCCCTGGTCGAAGAACGGCATCGAGGCGTTGATCAACGTGCCGGCCTTGTCCTCGAACGGCGGGACGTACTCGTACCGGAAGCCGAGATCGAGCGTCATGTTGTCGTTCATGCGCCAGGTGTCGGTCATGTAGTAGCTCTGGCTGATGGCGCGGAATTCCGTCACCGCCAGCTGGACCGACAGCTCGGAGAGACGCTGGTAACCGAGCAGGAAGTCGGCAAACGACGGAGCGATGGTCGCCACCGAGCCGTTCAACGACCCGGTCGCCCGGCCATCGAACTGGAACCCGCCGCGCGGGAACTGGTTGCCGACCTGGTTGTAGTGGTCGATCCGGACGTGGGCGCCGACCTTGAACGAATGCCGGCCCTTGATCCACGACACGTTGTCGATGAACTCGAAGTTCTTGTTCCGGACGGTGTACGGCCCCTCGGTGCTGTCACCGAAGCCGCTCAACCCGTTGATGCCGATGCTCGGAATGCCCCAGGCGGTTTCCGGAAGCGGGTTCATGCCGGGGATGCCCAGCTCTGAGGTGACGTCGCGCACGAAGGCCAGCTCGCGGCCGAACGTGTTGTAGAACGAGTTGAATCCGAAGCGGAACTCGTTGACGACCGTCGGCGAGAGGGTCCGCGTGTTGCCCATCATCACCTGGTGGATGCGGTTTTGCAGCTTCGAGCCGTTCAGCTTCAGCGCCGGGCTGATCTCGTTGTCGCGGCTGTGGCTGTACCGGCCCATCCAGGTCGACGCCGAGTTCTGCACGAAGTCGAGGCGCTGCGTGAACTGGTCTTTGTCGATCACGCGATCCTGCACACCCGTGTAGTTGTTCACCGTGCCGGTGGCGTCGGTGCCCACTGCGTTCGGCTCGGGATAGAACTCGAGCAGCTTGGTTGACGTCGGGTGGATGCGGTTGAGCGGAATCCGGTTGCCGGGGAACGTCGCGCACGTCCTCACGCCTGACGCGCTGGCGACCGTGCAGGTGGCCGGATCGGTACAGCGGCCCCGAGTAGGACGAGAAATCACCGGTCCGCCAGGCGGCCAACGGCAGCGAGTAGTTCTGCTGATTCTGCTTGCGGTCGCGGTACCCCTCCCAGTTCGACATGAAGAACACCTTGTTGGTCCAGATCGGACCGCCAACGGTGTAGCCGGTACTGGTTCCAACTGAACGGGGGCTTCGGCAGCGACGCCTGTGCGGCCGAGAACGAGAAGGGCCGCGAGTCCATCGCGTCGTTGCGGTGGAACTCGAAGATCGACCCGTGGAACTGATTCGTGCCGGACTTGGTGACGACGTTCACCTGGCTGGCGGCGCGGCCGAACTCGGCCGAGTAGATGCCAGTCTGGACCTTGAACTCTTCGAGCGCGTCAACCGACGGCAACAGAATGTACGTGTTGAAGTTGACGTCGGTGTTGTCCGTGCCGTCGAGCGTGTAGTAGTTGTACTCGCGGCGCTGTCCGGAAATCGACAGCTGCTGGTTGGCGCGCGATCCGCCCTGACGGTCGCCTGCCTGGCCGGCGCCCGCGAACTCGGCGCTCACGTTCGGGCTGAGCGCGACGAGCGACAGGAAGTTGCGCCCGTTCAGCGGCAATTCGACGATGCGGCGGTTCTCGATGACCGTGCCGACCGTCGCGTTTTCCGTCGTGATGAGCGGCGCGACGCCCGTGACCTCGGCGGTCTCGGACAACGTGCCGATTTCCATCGTGAAGTTCACGCGGACGGTTTGCTCGACGTGCAGCTCGATGGCCTGTTGCGACGTCTTGAAGCCCTGCAGTTCGGCCTTGACGACGTACGGACCTGGCGGCAGTGCGGCAAACGTGTAGATGCCGGCTTCGTTGCTCGGCATCTCGCGCGCTGCGTTCGTTCCGGTATTCGTCGCCGTCACCGTGGCGCCGGGAATGAGCGCGCCGGATGCATCTTTCACTTCGCCGGTGATCGTGCCGAGTGTCTGCGCACCGGCCGGCGCACACACGAACAAGAGCCACAACAATAGGGGAAACACTCGACGCATGGGATCGCTCCTTTTGTAAGGGATTGGAACGAGACGAACCAAGGAACACGAGAACGGGCGCTGGACCTCCAGTCGCGGGTTTATAGGATCAGTGGAAGTCCAAAGAGTAGGCGACGCTCGGGTCAAAGATCAACCGAATTCTGGAGAAAAATCGCGTGCGGCGCCAAGACCTTCGGGTCTCCAAAAATCTGTAGGATATTCAATTATTCGTATCGATAATCAGTTGTTCTTCAGACTGCGGTTTCGTGAATGTGAATGTGAGAGTGAGCAACGCTTCGCAGGCTGGTCGCCGGAACGCCGAAGCCTGCTATATTTGAAAGACCGCCACCATGACGCAACATCGCGCGCTTCTTTTCCTGGCCGTGACGGCCGTCGTTTGCCAAGCACCCACTTTGCGAGGGCAGGATCCGCGACAGACGCCCGAGGTGACCTTTCAAGTCGAGGTGAACTACGTCGACGTCGACGTGGTCGTCACCGACGAGCAGGGCAACTTCGTCACGGGTCTCACGCGCGACGACTTCGAGGTCTCTGAAAACGGCAGGCCGCAGAAGATCGACCAGTTCTCGATGGTGGGGATTCCCGTCGAGAAGCCGACCGAGTTCGTCCACGAGGGCCGCCCGGTCGTGGCCGACACGCAGTCCAATCGCAAGCCGTTCGACGGTCGCGTCTATGTCCTCGTGCTTGACGATCTCGACGTCAGCGCGATGCGCAGCACGCACCTGAAAGACGCGGCGCGAAAGTTCGTCCGCGAGTACATGGGCGCCAACGACCTGGCCGCGGTGGTGTACACCAGCGGTCGGAAGGACGCGACGCAGGAATTCACCACCAACCGCGAGCTCCTGATCGCGGCGATCGACAAGTTCATCGGCCAGCGCATGCGCTCGCTCAGCCTCGAGCGGCTCGACTCGTACTACCAGCAAATCGCGTTCGGCTACACCTCGCAGACGGTGGCCGATCCGAACACCGGATCCATCAATCAGCAGGACCCCGCCGGCTACGGCCGCGTGTCGGATCCGACCGAGCTCGAGCGCGGGACACGGGCGATCACCGTGCTCGACGTGTTGAAGAACACGGCCGAGTTTCTTGGCAGCGTCACGAGGCCGCCGCAAGGCTCTGCTGTTTTTCAGCGAAGGGATCGACTACCCGATTCGCGACGTCTTCGGCGCCCACGATGCGACGACGGTGATCCGCGCGAGCCAGGATGCGATCTCGATGGCGGCCCGCGCCAACGTCAATTTCTACGCGGTCGATCCTCGCGGCCTGGCCGGCATGACCAGCGAGTTCATTGATGGGGCAGGGCTCGGCGCCGGGGTCGGTACGCCGGGGCCCATCCTGCTCGTGCCGGGCAGGAACACGCCGGCCAGTGGCATTACGGGGGCTTCGGGCGGGACGTTCGACGTGCAGGACGAGTTGAGGATGGAGTTCCGCACGTCGCAGGACACGCTGCGCGAGCTCACCGAAGAAACGGGCGGTTTCGCGACGCTGAACACCAACAACGTGGCGCCGGCGTTCGAGCGGATCGTCGACGCCAATAGCCGCTACTACGTGCTCGGCTATTATCCGCCGACCCACCCGCGCGACGGCCGGTTCTACAAGATTGAAGTACGCGTGAAGCGTCCGAACCTGCGCGTCGAGGCGCGCAAGGGCTACGCCGCGCCGAGAGGACGCTCACCTGAAGAGCGCAAGCGCGACGAAGAGGCGCGCGCGGCGCGCGACGCGCGGCGGCCCGATGGAAAAAGAACGTCGACGCCGTTGCTGACCGCGTTGGCGAGCCCGATTCCTCAGAGCGGTCTGACGTTCACGATGCAGGCGGCGCCGTTCAAGAACACCGCGAACGAGGCGTCGATCGCCCTGGCCATCGAGCTCGACGGCAGCAAGCTTCCGTACAGCGAGCCGAATGCGAAGGGAACGGTCTCCAACAAGATCGAGCTGTCCTTCTTCGGCCTCAACGCCCAGGGCAAGGCGATCGCGCCGGCCTGGACCGAGCTCGACCTCACGCTTCGCCCCGAGACGCGCGATCGGGTGACCGCTCACGGTGTGCGCGCGAACCCGCGGATCAGCCTCGCTCCGGGGCGGTATCAAATAAAGGTTGGGGCGCGCGAATCGGTGGGTGGCCAGGCGGGTTCGGTGTTCTACGACCTTGAGGTGCCCGATTTCCGCAAAGAGAAGATCATGGTCGGCGGGCTGCTGATGACGACCCCATCGGTGCAGCAGACGCCGAGCATCCAGCCGGATCCGAACGTGAGCAACAAGCTGTTGCCCGCGCCGGCAACCAGCCGCCGCGAGTTTCCGCGCAGCGATGTGCTCGCGCTCTACACGGAAATCTACGACAACGACAGCTCACGCCAGGCGCGTCGGATCGACGTGACCGTGCGGCTGGTCGCCGAGGGCGGCAAAGACGTATTCGTCAGCCGTGACGAGCTCGAGAACGGCACAGCGGGCGAAAAGCCGTGGGAGATTTACGGCTACGCGAAACGGATTCCGCTGAAGGAGCTCGCGCCCGGCCGCTATCTGCTGCGTGTGGAGGCCGCTGTCCGCGGACGCGAACGAGCCGCCGGCGACGCGCGAAGCGGTCGTCACCGTCGTTCAGTAGTCGTCCCGACGCGTTTTCGCGCGCGGCATCACCGCTCGAGCAACCCGTCCTCGTACAGTTGCTCGCGCAACTCGCCGACACCGCGGACCTTGCGCGCGCCGAGCCCCGCCGCTCTGGCCGCCGCGACATTCACCTCGAGATCGTCGAAGAAGATGATGGCGTCCGCCGCCGACACGCGGGCGCGGTCGAGCGCGATGCGGAAAATCGCCGGGTCCGGCTTGCACAGGCCGACCTGATGTGACGAGATCGCGAACTCGAACGAGTCGAGGATCCGCAGCTCGTTCGCGTTGCGCGCCCAATGCAGCTCGTTCGAGTTGCTCAACGCCGCGAGCCGGTAGTGGGGGCGGAGCTCGTCGAGGAGCTCGCGGGCGCCGGGAAGCACGCGCCGCGTCCAGGTCGTGAACTTCGTCAGAAACTCGTGGCGGGTGAGATCGACGTCCCAGTCCCTGATGAAGCGGTCGGCCCACTCCGAAGGACCCAGGTGTCCGCATTCGAACGCGGCGGTGTGCGGGCATTTTATCCACCGGTCCAGAATCTGGTCGGGCGTCGACGGCCAGCGAAGATGCTGTCCGAGCTCAGTCGGCCCGGCGAATTCGATGAGGACGCCGCCAAGATCGAAGAGCAGCAGTTCAGCTTGCAATCTGTAATCTCCCAATCTTCCAATCTACCAATCTTCCAATGCGGTATAGTGTGATTTACCGCCAGGGGTATCCCGCTGATGACAGCGGCGATTGAGACAAAACCCTTGGAACCTGCACCGGTTGACACCGGCGAAGGGAGCGCGGTCCCGCCTGGTTCCGCTCTCCCTTGAATACGTAATGTAAGGAGCACCACCATGTCCGCGCAAGAAACACATCCGAATTCACGCAAGGTCTACGTCGGTCCGCACAGCGTTCCGGTGCGGGAGATCACCTTGTCTGGCGGTGAGCCCGCGCTGCAGGTCTACGACACCAGCGGGCCGCAGGGGCACGACGTGCGCGACGGAGTGCCGCCGCTTCGGCGGGAATGGATCGAGTCGCGCGGCGACGTGCAGACCGTTCCGCGCACCTACATTCCCGATTCGAAACGGCGGGCGGAGCTGCCGAAGACGCTCTTCCGCGGCGACGCCTGCGCGGCAAGGACAACGTGACGCAGCTGCACTACGCGCGCAAGGGCATCGTCACGCCCGAGATGGAGTTCATCGCGACGCGCGAAGGCTTCGACGCCGAGTTCGTGCGCTCGGAAGTGGCGCGCGGGCGCGCGATCATTCCGGCCAACATCAACCATCCCGAGCTCGAGCCGATGATCATCGGCCGCAATTTCCTGGTGAAGATCAACGCGAACATCGGAAACTCGGCCGTCAGCTCGTCGATTGACGAAGAGGTCGAGAAGCTGCGCTGGGCCATTCTGTGGGGCTCGGACACGGTGATGGATCTCTCGACCGGGAAAGACATCCACGAGACGCGCGAGTGGATCCTGCGCAATTCGCCCGTGCCCATCGGCACGGTGCCGATCTATCAGGCGCTCGAAAAGGTCGGCGGCCGTCCGGAAGACCTGACGTGGGAGATCTATCGCGACACGCTCATCGAGCAGGCCGAGCAGGGCGTCGACTACTTTACCGTGCACGCGGGTGTGCTGCTGCGCTACATCCCGCTGACCGCGCGGCGTGTCACCGGCATCGTCTCGCGCGGCGGGTCGATTATGGCCAAGTGGTGCCTGGCGCACCACAAGGAGAACTTCACGTACACGCACTTCCGCGAGATCTGCGAAATCATGAAGGCCTACGATGTCTCGTTCTCGCTCGGCGACGGATTGCGGCCCGGCTCGATCGCCGACGCGAACGACGCGCCGCAGTTCGCCGAGCTCGAGACGCAGGGCGAGCTCACGAGAATCGCGTGGGAATACGACGTCCAGGTGATGAACGAAGGGCCGGGACACGTGCCCATGCATCTCATCCGCGAGAACATGGAGAAGCAGTTGAAGTGGTGCGACGAGGCGCCCTTCTACACGCTGGGTCCGCTCACGACCGATATCGCGCCCGGCTACGACCACATTACGTCGGCCATCGGCGCGGCGATGATCGGCTGGTACGGAACGGCGATGCTCTGTTACGTCACGCCGAAGGAGCATCTCGGCCTTCCCAACAGGGACGACGTGAAGGCCGGCGTCATTGCCTACAAGATCGCGGCGCACGCCGCCGATCTCGCGAAGGGGCATCCGCGCGCGCAGGCCTGGGACGATGCGTTGTCGAAGGCGAGATTCGAGTTCAGGTGGCAGGACCAGTTCAACCTGTCGCTCGATCCGGTCACCGCGCGCGCGTACCACGACGAGACGCTTCCGGCCGACGGTGCGAAGGTGGCGCACTTCTGCTCGATGTGCGGGCCGAAGTTCTGCAGCATGGAGCTGACGCAGCAGGTGCGCGACTACGCGAACGCGCACGGCGTGGCCGAAGCCGACGCGCTCGAAACGGGCATGCAGGAGAAGTCGGAAGAGTTCAGGAAGAAGAAAGAGCTGTACGTCGCCAGGACGGACTGAGCTCCACGAGGTTCCGGGTTCCCGTTCCGGTTCCAGTTCGCGGTGCGCGGTGAATTCAGTACGCGGTCATTCAGGAAACTTAAGAAAAGATGCGCTCCTGAGTCGAGGCGTCACCGCGAACCGGGAACAGGAACTTGAACCGGAACTCCGGCCCGCCTAGCGTGGTCCGGGCGGGACGGGCACGATCTGGATGATCGAGGGGAAGCGCGCGGGCTTGCCGTTCTTCTCGGGATTCAGGTAGCCTGCGCTGCCGTTCCACGTGTAGTCCTTGATCGTCACGCCCGGCGGATACGCCATCGTCTCTTCACGGAAGCGTCCGACTTCGAACACATGGACGGCCGGCGCATCGAACACGAGCGTGCCCTTTGTCTTCAACGCGCTCTGGTAGTACTTGACCAGCGCCGCGAACGGCATTTCGCTGCCGAACAGATGGTATTGCTGCCCGCGCCCGGCGTCGTAGGTGGCGATGAACTGGGCGTTTGGATAGATCGGAAATCCCAGAACGGCTTCAGTTGGTGGCGCCGGCTTTGGCACGGCGGGTGCGGGCGCCGCAGGCGTCGTGGTCGGGGGCGGCGTAGCGGTTTTCGGGGGTGCCGGCGTGGGACGCGGGGGGGCCGGCCGGCCCGGAAAGGGTTGAGGCGTTTGCGCGGCCAGCTGCAGCCAACCGGCAGCAAACACGACAATGATCGTGAACCCGACGCGCTGCATTCGCACATTATATCGGGTACGATAGACGCTGGCTTTCGAAACCGCCACGGCTCGCCGACTCGTCTAACTGCATATATGAACAACTCGCTGAAAACTGTCCTGCTGCTGGGTCTCCTGAGCGGTCTTCTGCTTGCGATTGGCGAGCTGCTCGGCGGCTCGCAGGGGCTCGTGATGGCCTTCGGCTTCGCGGTCGTCATGAACTTCGCGTCCGTACTGGTTCTCCGACAAGATCGTGCTGAAGATGTACCGGGCCCAGGAAGTCGGGCCGGATCACAAGCTGTCGGTCGTGACGCGGCGGCTCGCGACGCAGGCCGGCCTGCCGATGCCCAAGGTCTACGTCATTCCCGACATGTCGCCGAACGCGTTTGCCACCGGCCGCAACCCCAGCCATGCGGCGGTCGCCGCAACCGAAGGGATCCTCCAGCTGCTCGACGACTCAGGAGCTGGAGGGCGTCATCGCACACGAGCTCGCGCACGTGAAGCACCGCGACATCCTGATCAGCTCGGTGGCCGCGACCGTGGCGGCCGCGATCATGATGGTGGCGCGCATGGCGCAGTTCGCCGCGTTCTTTGGCGGCGGCAGCAACCGCGACGAGCGGGGCGGGTCGAACCCGATCGCGATGCTCGCGACGATCATCTTCGCGCCGATGGCCGCGGCGCTGGTTCAGGCGGCGATTTCGCGGTCGCGCGAGTTTCTTGCCGATGCGGGTGGCGCCAGAATCGCGGGCTCGCCCTATGGCCTGATGAACGCGCTGCGCAAGCTCGAGGCGGGATCGAAGCGGATTCCGCTCGACGCGAATCCGGCGACGTCGCACATGTTCATCGTGAAGCCGTTCTCCGGTGGCGGGCTGCTGAGCATGTTCAGCACGCACCCGTCGACGGAGCAGCGGATTCAAGCGCTGATGAATCTGCAGCTAGTCGCAAGGCGCAAGTCGGCAGTCCTCAGTCGAAAGGCAGCAGCGGCAATCGGCCTTGCGCCTCGAGACTTGCGGCTAGCGCCTCGCGACTTGCGTGTCATCCTCGTCCCGCCGCGTCACACGGTATTTCCTCTGCAGCATCTTCACCATGCCGCGCACTTCCTTCGCGTACGCCTCGGGCGCGTACGCGCCGCGATAGAGCGTCCGGTACTTCGTCGCCAGGGCGGGGAAGTGCTTCTCCAGGAAGTTCATGAAGTGCGCGCGCGTGCCGTCTTTCAGGTAGAGGAGGTTCGTGCCCATGAACGCCGCGCCATGATCGGCGATGGCCTTGATGGTTTGCTCGAGCCGGGCGGGCTGTGACGTGAGGCCCGGCACGATCGGATTCATCAGGACGCCGGCCCGAACGCCCGCGTCGTTCAGCTCGCGAACGGCGCGCAGGCGCTGCAGCGGATGCGCTGTGCCGGGCTCGAGCATCCGCCAGGCGTCTTCGTCCACGGTCGGCACGCTGACGTAGACCGTGCAGCCGGCGCGCCTCGACAGCTCGAGGAGCACGTCCTTGTCGCGCACGATCATCGGGCCTTTCGTGATGATGCCCGCCGGCGTGCGCGACAGCGCGAGCGCTTCGAGCGACCTGCGCGTGAGCTTGTACTGGCCTTCGATGGGCTGGTAGACGTCGGTCGCCGTGCCGACGGCGACGTACTCGCGCTTCCATGACGGCTTGTCGAGCTCCTTCCGGAGCACCTCGACGAAGTTCCGCTTCACCAGGATGACCGACGAGAACGCATCATCGCTGTTGAGCTCGAACTGGGCGTGGTAGCGGCGGGCGAAGCAGTAGTGGCAGCCGTGCGTGCACCCGCGATACGGGTTCAGCGTCCAGTTGAAGGGCATGCCTTTGACGGGATTGAGCGCCGAGCGGCAGATGACTTCCTGATAGGTCGCGCCGTCGGCCAGGTGTGCCGCGCCGCTCAGCCCCTCGGTTGCGCCATGCTCCTTTACTTGCTGCGCGATTTCGCGGGTCGTCGGCTTCTGCAGGGGGCAGATTAAAGAGGAGAGGGTGCGTTTTCACGGCGGCATCGTAGTTTCGCTTTTTATTCGCCAATAATCAAGGAGGTCCGCCAGGGTCTGATCCAGTGGGATTTCGGGCGTCCAGCCAAGCTCTCGCTCGATGCGCCCGCGATCGCCGAGCAGGATAGGGTTATCGCTCGGCCGGTAGCGGCCTGCATCAACTTTTATCGTGACGGGTACGCGGCTCAGCGAGACCATCCGTCGGAGCACGTCGCCAATCTTGTAGGCTGACGCCGGCGCAGACGTTGTAAATCCTGCCGGGTTTCCCGCGGTCGACGATGGCGGCATACGCGCGAACCGTGTCGCGCACGTCATGGAGGTCGCGGGCCGCCTCGAGATTGCCGACCGCGATTTCCGGCGGGTCCTGACCCAACTCGATTCGGGCGATCTGGCGGGCGAACGACGGCGCGGCGAACGACGAATCCTGCCCTGGTCCCGTGTGGTTGAACGAGCGGGAAAACAACACCTGCTGCCCGTCTTCCTCGATGCCGCGACGGCCGAGCATCTCCTGTGCGAGCTTGCTGACCGCGTAAGGCGTGGCCGGTCCGGTCGGGTCATCCTCGCTGAGCGCGCGATCCGACTGCCGGTACACCAGCGACGAGCCCGTGACAAGGACGCGGGCGTTGACACCCGCGAGGCGCAGGGCCTCCAGGAGGTGGTGCGTGCCAAGCACGTTCGCGGCAAATGTGTCGCTGACGTTGTGGAAGGACTGTCCGACGTGCGCGACGCCGGCGCAGTGATAGACCACATCCGGTTTCAGCGCTGCGATGGCGCGCCGCACGGCGTCTCGATCGAGCAGGTCGACGTCCTGCCGGCCCCAGGGGGTGACGGCGACGCCCGATTGCCTGAGGTGTTCGACGAGATGGCTGCCCGCAAAGCCGCGGGCGCCTGTGACCAGGACTCCGCTCACGGCCGCGAGCCGTACTGCGTCTGGTAGTACGCGCGGAACGCGGGGTCTTCTTCTTTAATAGGGCGCCACCACCACTGGTTGTCGCTGTACCAACGGACGGTGTCCTTCAGGCCCTGCTCGAACGGCATCTCAGGCTGCCAGCCGAGCGCGCGCAGCTTCGTGGTGTCGAGGCTGTAACGCTTGTCGTGACCCTGCCGATCCTGCACTCTCTTGATGAGCGTTTCGGGGCGATCGACGAGACGAAGCAACATGTGCGTGAGGTCGACGTTCCGGACCTCGTTGCCGCCCCCGATGTTGTACACCTCGCCGGGCCTGCCGTGTTCGATGACGACGTCGATGCCGCGGCAGTGATCCATGACGTGCATCCAGTCGCGGACGTTGAGCCCCTCGCCGTAAAGCGGCACCGATGCGTGATCGAGCGCGTTTGTGATGAACAGCGGGATGACTTTTTCCGGAAACTGGTACGGCCCGTAGTTGTTGGACGCGCGCGTGATGATGACCGGGACGTCGTAGGTGGCCCAGTAGCTGTAGGCCAGCCGATCGGCGCCGGCCTTGCTGGCCGAATACGGATTCCGCGGCCGAAGCTCGTCGGTTTCGACGCTCGAGCCCTGCGCGACGCTGCCGTACACCTCGTCGGTCGAGATCTGGACGAACCGGCGGATCCGCTTCGCGGCACGTGCCGCCTCCAGCAGAACGAACGTGCCGATGACGTCGGTTTTGATGAATTCGCCGGCCTCCAGAATCGATCGGTCGACGTGGGTCTCGGCCGCGAAGTGGACGACGATCTCGGACTCGCTGACCAGCGGCGCCGCCACGGCGGCATCGGCCACGTCGCCTCGCACGAACCTGTGGCGCGGGTTGTCGATGACGTCGTGGAGCGTCTCCATCCGCCCGGCGTAGGTCAGCTTGTCGAGCGTCGTGATGCGCCAGTCCGGGTGCACGTGCAGGGCGTGGCGCACGAAGTTGCTGCCGATGAACCCCGCGCCGCCCGTGACGAGCACATCCACCATCACTTGTCTCCAGAGGTCCGGCCCGACGCTGCCCGCGCCAGCATCAACGGCGGCCAGTTGCTGTCGCGTGCCGACGTGATCGGGTCTGTCACGGGCCACTCGATGCCCAGCGCGGGATCGTTCCACGCGACCCCGGCCTCGTGTTCGGGCGAGTACTCACTCGACGTGTGATACACGACCTCGGCACGCTCGCTCAGCACGCAGAAGCCGTGCGCGCACCACGAAGGAATGTAAATCATCTTGCGGTCGTCGGCCGACAACTCTGTTCCGATCCACCGGCCCATCGTGGGGGAATCGGGCCGAAGGTCGACCGCCACGTCGAAAATCCGGCCGGCGATGACCCGCACGAGCTTGCTCTGCGCGTGGGGGGGCCGCTGGTAGTGCAGGCCGCGCAGGACGCCCCGCGGCGAGCTCGACTGATTTTCCTGCACGAAGACGTCGCTGATCCCTGCGGCCGCGAACGCGGAGCGCTTGTAGATTTCCCTGAAGAAGCCCCTGCCATCACCGACCTCATGGGTCTCGATCAGCACCACTTCGGGAATCGCGAGTCGCTCGAATCTAAACGGCATCGTGGTCGAGGATGTCGAGCAGGTATCGGCCGTAGCTCCCCGTCATGCCCTGCGCCAGACGGCGCACGTCATCGGCGGAAATGTATCCCAGGTGGTAGGCGATCTCCTCGAGGCACGCCATCATCAGGCCCTGCCGTTCCTCGATGCTCTGCACGAAGTTCGCCGCGTGCAGCAGCGCCTCGTACGTGCCCGTGTCGAGCCAGGCGATGCCGCGTCCCAGCCGCTCGACATGCAGCGCGCCGCGTTCGAGGTAGGCGCGATTCACGTCGGTGATTTCAAGCTCGCCGCGGCTCGACGGTTTGAGCGACCCGGCGATATCGACCACCTGATTATCGTAAAAATACAGGCCCGTGACCGCCCACGGCGACTTCGGTTTTTCGGGTTTCTCGACGATGCTCACGGCCCGGCCGTCGTCGCCGAATTCCACGACCCCGTATCGCTGCGGATCCTTGACGGTGTACGCGAACACCGTTCCGCCCGTTTCGCGCACGCTTGCCGAACGCAGCACGTCGGTGAGCCCGTGTCCGTAGAAGATGTTGTCGCCCAGCGCGAGCGCCACAGAGTCCGAGCCGATGAAGTCGCGGCCGATGACGAAGGACTGGGCCAGCCCTTCCGGCCGCGGCTGAGCGGCATATTCCAGCTCGAGACCGAGGTGGTGGCCGTCGCCGAGCAGCCGGCGGAAGAGGTCGAGATCGGACGGTGTCGAAATGATCAGGATCTTGCGGATACCCGCCAGCATCAGCGTCGACAACGGGTAGTAGACCATCGGCTTGTTGTAAATCGGCAGGAGCTGCTTGGAGACGACCAGCGTGAGCGGATGCAGGCGGGTTCCGGCCCCGCCGGCCAGCAGGATCCCTTTCATTGATTTGTCGACAAAGTGTAGAACATTATCTGGCGCCGCGGCCTGTCACTTGCCCGGCATGCCGCTCATCGCGCCGAAGATGTTCGACACGTTGCCGATGCCGCCGAGCGTCACCGAGAAGTGGAATCGCGAGTCCTGCGGCACCGCCGAGCTGGTCACCCGGCTGAGATCGATGAACTGGTATTCGGCCGAGAAACCGCAGCACTGCGCGTTGTAGTAGCTGGCAATGCGGTGCTGGAGCAGCGACTGGCTCTTCACGTCCCAGTTGAGCTGGTGGATGAAGCCGTAGCGGTTCTCCTGGAACCGCAGGTTCAGGTTGGAATTGAAATACTGGCTCGGCCTGATGGAGTTCACTCCCAGGGCGTTGGGCCGGAAGCGCACGTTGCTCCAGTCGGCCAGCACCGACACGCGTGCCTCTTCCCACCCGCCGCCGGCGCTGAGCCCTCTGAAGCGGCTGTACCGTCCATCGTAGTCGGTCCTGAACGTCCCGGTGACGCCGTTGAACGGCGACGTGCGGACCGACAGTGAGACGGGCGAAAACTTCGAGACGGGTATCACACCGGTGCGTGACCGGTTCTCGGCGTCCGACTCAATCGAGCGGGCGTCGGTGTAGTAGGTCTGCCGCAGCGACGCGGTGATCACCTCGCGCGGGATCGCGCGCGGGCCATCGACCGTGCGCTTGGCGTAAAACCGCGTGTTCATGCCGTAGGCGAAGGACGTCGCGTTGCCGACGATCCGGTCCGAGCCTTCCAGCTTCGGAATCGCGTTGAAGTTGTCGATCGGGGTCCGGTAGATGTACGACATGAACGGCTCGATCGAGTGGCGGAAGCGCTGTGCGTACGAGCTGTTGGGCGCGTCCCAGATTCTCACCAACGTAGGGCCGCTCACCTCGCTGCTCAACTCGAGAAAGTGCCGGCTGATCGATTTGTCGAGCCGTCCCTGGACCGTGTCTCCGTTGAGCGGGTTAGTGGGGAGGCTCTCCGACCAGAAGGTGTTCGCGAAACGTGCCGTGGTATTCACGGCCAGGAACGCGAGCTTGTTGAACGGAAAACGGATGGCCGGCGTGACGTCGATCCGGTGAACTCCGTCGTCCCGGGTCACGACACCTTCGGCGTTGTGGCCTCTGGATTCAAGACGGAGGTATTCGGAGTTGAGCGACGCGTAGATCGGCAGTTTGGGAAGCAGGCGGTCGGGACGCGACAGGTTGATCCGCGGCGTGTTGCCGCGCACCGACGACGTGCTGTTCTCGGCGAAATACTCGTTGCGATCGACTGTCCCGGTGATGCGCAGGCCTTTGGTGGTGCCGCTCACCGAGCCGCCGTACGACCGCGTTCGCTGAGAGGCGCGGAGGATGTCTGTGCTGTACACCTGGTTGACCGTGAGGTCGGACGAATAGTCGGCGCGGCCCTGGGCGTACCATCCTCCGCCCAGCTGCTGGCTCATGTTGCCGTACGCCCCGTACGCACGGCGTCCGGCCTGCTCGACGTTCGAGCCGTCGACGACGTACGTCGTGGGATGTTCGTCGAGAAACGTCGTGCGCAGGTTGCCAGAGCCGCCGAGCGACATGTAGCGATATTCGCCGGCGATCGACTGGCCCGTCTTCGAGTACCAGTCGTGCAGGATCGTGGCGTCCTGGCTGCGGTTGATCGCCCAGAAAAACGCGTTGCTGATCGTCTGCCCCTTGTAGCTCGACGCGCCATAGCTCGGCATCAGGAAGCCTGTGTTCCGGTTGTCCTTGCTGAGCGGGTAGTACATGTAAGGGAGATACAGCGCCGGCACGCCTTTCACCTTGAGCATCATGTTTTTCAGCAGGGCGTAGTGATCGACGCGGAGCCGGAGCGATCCCGACGTCATCTCCCAGCGCGGGTTGGCCTGCACGCACGACGTGAATCCGCCCTTCGTGATGACGTAGGTGTCCTCGCTGACCTTTTCGAGCGTCTCGCCGTAGAACTGCACGTCCGGATCGATCGTGCCTGGCGTGCCGGGGTCGGCCTGGTTGCCGAGTGCCGCGAACCCTTGCGCGGTGTAGAAGGTGCCGAGGCGCGTCTTCGCGTTGAAATCCGCGCGCTCGGCGGCAATCTGATGGTTGGGCTCGATGAGCAGCACGTTGCCGGTCGCGACCAGCCGGTTGCTTTCGACGTAGTACTCGACATGGTCGGCGTAGAACTTCATGTCGCCCTGCTCCATCTCGACCGCTTCCCGGAAGATGATGCGGTTGTCGCTGAGGCGCTCCTGTATCTGCGCCAGCACCGTGTCGAAGCCGGGAATATCGGTGATTTGAGCCGCGGCGAATCGGGGCGCCGCAAGAAGCAGAGCGACGGCAACCAGGGAGCCCCGGAACAGATTGATCATGCAGACGTAAGCGAAATCAGCAGGCTTTTCGAAGGATACCCCGCACGCGCGGAGGAGGCAAGCGCGACGGCTCGCGAAAATCGCTACAGATCGCGCACCGATGGGCCGAGGGCGCCGAGGATATCGCCGACGAGAAAGATCGATCCGGCGACGCACGCCACCGGACAGCGCCGCCACGCGCGCTCGAGCGCGCGCGCCGGGTCGGGTTCGACGTCAATCTTCGCTTTGGGTGCGATCTTGCGCGCGATCTGCGCCAGTTCCGCCGCACTGTGGGCCCGGGGTGTCGCCGCTTCGGTCATGATCATCGCCGAGGCCGCCGGGAGCAGATTCTTCAGCATGAGCGCGACGTCTTTGTCGCGCATCGCACCGAAGACGATCGGCAGCGGCTCGGGGAACTCGCGCTTCAGGTAGCTGGCGAGCACCCACGCTCCCGCCGGATTGTGAGCCGCGTCGAGCAGCACGCGGCGTCCGTCGGGGACTTCCACCATCTGCAGGCGTCCCGCCCACTTGACGTCACGGATGCCGGCCACGATCGATTCGGCCGGCACGTTGACGACGCGTCCCAGTTCTTCGAGCAGGCGGACGGCCACGAGAGCGTTCGGCACCTGATGGTCGCCCCGCAGGCCGAGCGGCACCCAGCCGTAGTCGCGTGTGGGCGTCCTCAGATGAAGAATCGTCCGGCCGTCCTCGATCTTCGATTTGATCGTGACGTTCGAGTCGGCTTCGATGAACTCGGCGCCCGCGAGATCGCACATCGACACCAGCACATCGCGCGCCTCTTTCGGGACGAGACCGACGATGACCGGAATGTCGCGCCGGATGACGCCTGCCTTCTCGGCGGCGATGGCCGCGAGCGTGTTGCCGAGATATTGCTCGTGATCGAAGTCGATCGACGTAATCGCCGCGGCGATCGGCTGCGCGATGTTCGTGGCGTCCAGGCGTCCGCCGAGACCCACTTCGAGGACGGCCATCTGGACGCGCGCGCGCCTGAACAGCTCGAACGCAATCGCGGTCGTCACCTCGAAGAACGTGGGTGGCGCCTCGAGGCTGCCCGTGGCGACGAGCTTGTCGATGAGCGTTCGCATGTCCTCGATCACCCGGGTCAGCACGTCCGTGCGAACGGGCGCGCCGTCGATCGCAAACCGCTCTTCCAGGTGGACGAGGTGCGGAGAGGTGTAACGGCCGACGCGCAGCCCCGATTTGCCGAGCGCGCAGTCGACCATCGCGGTCACCGAGCCCTTGCCGTTGGTGCCCGCAACCAGAATGCTCTTGAACGTGTTCTGGGGGTGGCCGAGCGCCGAGGTCAGCGTCTCGATGTTGGCCAGACCGAACTTGATGCCGAACTTCTCGAGTGAAAGAAGGTAGTCAAACGGATCCATAAGGGGTTCCGGTTCCGGGTTCCCGGTTCCGGGTTGTGGTGCCAGATTCCAGTTTCTAGTTTTAGATTCTAGATTCGAGTTTCCAGATTCTACGATTCCGTGACGGCCGCGGGCTCCGGCGGGGCAGCTTCCACCGGCTGCTGGCCCATGAAGCGAAGCGCCTTCGCGATGACGCCCTTCATCTCGCGCCGATCGACGATGAGGTCGAGCATCCCGTGCTCGAGCAGGAACTCGCTCCGCTGAAATCCTTCGGGCAGCTTCTGCCTGATCGTCTGCTCGATGACGCGCGGTCCGGCGAACCCGATCAACGCTCCGGGCTCCGCGATGTTGAGATCGCCGAGCATCGCGAAACTCGCGGTGACGCCGCCGGTCGTCGGATCGGTCAGCACCGAAATATACGGAATGCGCTCATGGTCGAGCCGCGCGAGCGCCGAGCAGATTTTCGCCATCTGCATCAGCGACAGGGCCCCTTCCATCATCCGCGCGCCGCCCGAGCAGGACACGATAATCATCGGCCGGTGCGTGGCGAGCGCGCGCTCGATGCCCCTCGTGATTTTTTCGCCGACGACCACGCCCATGCTGCCGCCGATGAAGCTGTACTCCATCGCCGCGACAATGGCTTCGTAGCCTTCGATGCAGCCACGGGCCACGACCACGGCGTCTTTCATCCCGGTGGCCTCCATGCTGGTCTTGAGGCGCGTCTTGTAGGGCTTCGTGTCGGTGAAGCCGAGCGGGTCGGTCGAGACCAGGCCGGGGTCGAATTCAGTCCAGGGGCCGTCGAACAACGTCCGCAGCCGATCGAGCGAGCCCATGCGGAAGTGGAAGCCGCACTTCGGACACACGCTCATGTTCTGCGCGAGATCCTTGTTGTACAGGATCTGCGAGCAGCCCGTGCACTTCACCCAGAGGCCTTCAGGGACGCGGCTTGGCCCGGCGCTGTCGGCCGCGATGCCCTTGCGCACCTTCTTGAACCAGGCCATATCTCGCGACTTTACCTCAACCGGGTGCGCGGCACGTAGTACCTCGTACCCCGCCCCATTGTCTTGATTTGCTTCACAAGATCGTCCAGCGCCTCATCGTCGTCCTGGGGACGGAACTCGGAGCCTTCCACGACCAGGAGCGAGGTCGCCGTGTAGTGAAAGAAGAAATGATGATACGCCTCGTTCAGCTCGCGCAAATAGTCCACGTCGGGCAGGAGCGAGGGACGTTCGGGCTCGCGCGCGCGCGCCTGCAAACGCTTGAGCAGCACGTCGCTCGGCGTCTGCAGGTAGATGACGAGATCGGGCGTCGGCACGTCCTGCGCGAGCAAATCGAACAGGCGCTGATAGATGAACAGCTCGTTGTCGTCGAGGTTGAGGTACGCGTAAATGCGATCCTTTTCAAAAATGTAATCGCAGATCGCGACCTGTGAAAACAGATCGGCCTGGCGGCGATCGACCAGTTGCCGGTGCCGGTTCAGCAGGTAGAAGAGCTGCGCCTGCAGTGCCGCGCCGGGACGATCCGCGTAAAAATCGGCCAGGAAGGGATTTTCCGGATCCTCGCGGACCAATGAGGCGTCGAGTCTCGCCGCGAGCCGTTCGGCGAGTGCCGACTTGCCTGCGCCAATCGGACCGTCGATCGCGATGTAGCGAAACTCCAACCCGCCGCAGTGTACCAAATCCGCCGTCATGGCTGGGCCGCTTCGGTCGAGAGCCCTTCGCACTTTTGCACTCCTCGCACCTGTTATATTTGGGTTGGCATGCTTCGCCGTATTTCGTCTGCATTTGTGTCTCTCGTCGCCGTGGGCTGCGGAACGGCTCCGGCGCTGCCCCCGCCAGTTGTGATCCCGTTCGAGACGAAAATGTCGTGGATTCTCCGCCTCGAGGATCAACGGATCCTTCGCGACGCGAGCGCGCCGGTTGCACCACCTCCGGTCGCACCACCTCAGGTCGTGAAGCCGCCGCGTAAAGGCGAGGTTGTGCCGCCTCCACCGCCGCCGCCGCCCGACCTGGTGCTGTTGTTGAACGATACCGAGGCGCGCACCCGCCGCCGCGCCGCGATCGCCATCGGACGCGTCGGGTTGCCCGAAGGCGTGCCGGCGCTCGTCAAGGTGATGCAGGCCGATGCCGATCCTGAAGTCAGGCAGATGGCGGCGTTCGCGCTCGGATTAATCGGCGACCAGTCGGCCGTCGAACCGTTGCGTGCCGCTCTCGCCGATCCATTGCCGCTCGTGGCCGGTCGCGCCGCGGAAGCGCTCGGTCTCATCGGCGACACGGCGTCGGCGCCGGCGATCAGCCAGATGATCGTGTCGCACTCGGCGGCCGCGGCCGCTATGCCCGCCGACGAAATCCGCGCCCAAATGGAACCGGTCGTGGAGGCGTTCAGGCTCGGCGTCTACGCGTTGACGCGCCTGAAGAGCTACGAGAGCCTGGCGACCTCGCTTCTGGGCCCCGACGGGCAGCCGCGCATTCAGTGGTGGCCCGTGGCGTATGCCTTCCAGCGCATCGAAGACAAACGCGCGCTTCCGGTTCTGCTGACGCTTGCGCAGACGAACAGCGCGTACACGAGAGCGTTTGCCCTCAAGGGGCTTGGCGCGATCGGCGACGAATCGGCCGTCCCCGTCATCCTGGCGTCGATCGATGCGGCGCATGCGACCAGCGGCGTCACCATCGAAGCCATCCGCGCGATCGCGCGCATCGGCGACGAGCGTGGCGAGCCGGTGCTGACCAAATTGCTGTACACGCGCGGGCTGAACCCGATGGCGCGGGCCGAAACGCTGTTGGCACTTGGAGAATCGGATGGCGCCGTCAGCGTGGATGCGTTCGTCGATTTCATGGGCGATCCGCTTCCGAACGTACGGCTCGCAGCGCTGCAGGGATTCGCGAAGCGCGACGATGACACTTTCCTCACCGTGCTGTCGGGGCTCGATCCCGATCCCCACTGGAGCGTGCGCGCCGGGCTGGCGACCATTCTCGGCACGAAGGATCCGGAGCGATCGCTGCCGCGGCTGACGCCGATGCTCGCGGACAGCGACATGCGCGTCGTCCCGTCGGTGCTGACGGCGTTGACGAAGGTGAAGGCCCCGGATATCGCGAAGATCCTGTTCGAACATCTCGGTAAGGAAGACGTGAACGTCCGTGCCGCGGCCGCGTCGAATATCGGCGAGGTCCTGCCGGACGGCGGCGTCGAGGCGCTGGTGGCGGCCTACAAGCGCGGCGAAGCCGATCTCGTCGTCGACACGCGCGCGGCTGCCCTCGACGCGCTCTCGAAATACGGCGCGACGGCCGCGGTGCCCACGCTTCGCACCGCGCTGGCCGACAAGGACTGGGCGATACGGGTGAAAGCCGCCGAACTGCTGAAGACGCTCGATCCGACGATCGACACCGCGCAGGCCATCAGGCCCGCACCCTCGTCGCGGTCGGTCAACTACGAGACGCCGGCGCTCATCACGCCGTCGGTTTCACCCCACGTCTTCATCGAGACGGCGAAAGGCACGATCGAAATCGAGCTCGACGTGCTCGACGCGCCGCTCACCTCGGACAGCTTCATCGCGCTGGCCCGCAAAGGCTACTTCGACGGCCTCACGTTCCATCGCGTCGTGCCGGATTTCGTCGTTCAGGGCGGCGATCCGCGCGGCGATGGTGAGGGCGGGCCGGGCTTTACGATTCGCGACGAGCTGAACCAGGAGCCGTATCTGCGCGGGACCGTCGGCATGGCGCTGTCGTGGCGAGATACCGGCGGGAGCCAGTTCTTCATCACCCACGGCCCGCAGCCGCATCTCGACGCCCGCTATACCGTCTTCGGCCGGGTTGTTGCGGGGATCGAGGTCGTCGACGCGATCAACCAGTGGGATGTCGTGACGCGGATTCGGGTGTGGGACGGGGTGCAGTGAGTCTGAATCTGGAATCTAAAATCTAGAATCTAAAATCTGGAAGGGAGAAGACAGGAGGCGATCGGTCCGACCGCCTCCTGAAAGGGGCCTAGCGCTTCTTGCCGCCCTTTTTCTTGCCGCCTTTTTTCGCCATTCGCGTCTCCCCCCTCTCGTCAGTAAGGTTGCGAGAACCCTTCGGCTCGTCTACCGCGATGCCTCTGCCGCCTGGCACGTCAGCACGCGTGTAACGGAACGGTCCTCGCTGAGCTCTTGCTGGGAATGATCAGTGCCGTAAAAAAAAAGAGGGGGTGTCATTGCTGAGCACCCCCGGAACCGGTGGGACGGCTATTACCGCTTCTTGCCGCCCTTTTTCTTTCCACCCTTTTTCGCCATTCTTCCTCCTTGAAGTTTGACTCGCTCAGCTGAAAAGCCGGACCGAGGTCTCACAACGGGTGGTCTGAGCCATCCACCCTCATACAAGATGTAGATTATGGATGAGAAAAATTTGATGTCAACAAAAAAATGATTGAAAACACAAAATTTTTGGACTAGGTCAGCGGCACACACGCGTCGCCGGCGCGCGTCTCATCGCCGCGCGAAGTTTCTCATTCAACTCCAGACGATCGTCGCGAGGCGTCTCGCGCTGTGCGCGCTCATACGCCGCGATCGCATCCGATCGTCGTCCCGATCGATCGTGCACGACACCCAGTTGATAGTACGCGCGCGCGAGCGCGGCGTATGGCGCGACGGGCTTTCTGGCGATCACCGCGTTCAGCTGTGCGATTGCGCCGTCGCTGTCGCACAACGCGTCGAGCTCCTGCGCCATGCCGAGCCGCGCGTGCAGCTCCGATATCTCGGACATCGCGATGCGTCCTGTTTGCGCGCCCTCGAGCATCGATCGGTAGGTCTGCAGCGCCGCCTGATGGTTGCGGATGTAATGGCCCTGCACGTCGGCGAGACGGAGGTGGAATACGGGATTGTGCGGGTAGCGGTCGCGCAGCCCTTCGATCAGCCGCAGCGCCGTCGTGTGCTGGCGTTCGTACCAGAGATAGATGAGGTGAAGCTGGTAGTCGGCTTCGCCCCGCATCAGCACCCCCCTGGTGCGCGCCTGCTCCATTTCGCGCAGGCCCCCCGCGCGATCGCCGCCCGGCAGAAACATCAGCATCGCAATCAGGCGCGCGGCGCGTGGCGCGATGGCCGCGTAGTAGTGATACAGCCCCAGCCCGAAGTACGCGTCTCCGAGGGCAGGATCCATGTTGATCGTGAGCTGCAGCGAGTCGTGGATGCGCTTGCCGTCTCGAGCGGCCGAGAGATACTGGCCGCGAAGCCCGCGCAGGAGCACGCGCGTGCCGTACGCGCCGCCCAGATAGAACCAGGCTTCGGCCCGCTTCGGGTTCCTTCGCCACCCATGTTTCACCGGATGCGATCGCCGCGTTGATCCGGTTCATCAGCGCGGTGTCGCCCGTCGTGTCGTCAGGATTCACGAGCAGGCGCCAGTAGCTGTTCACCGCCCCGATGACGTCGCAGGCCGGCTGGGGCGCCGGCGGACATGCGGACTTGAGCTGCCGCTCCGCTTCGTCGAAACGCGCCTCGAGGACGAGCTCGTATGCCTTGACGAGCGGCTCGGGCGAGGTCAGGCCCGCCGCTCCGGCGGATGCCGGAGAAAGCGCCAGCCCACCGCAGACCGCCCAGAGCACCCGGAGAAGCGAGAACCGCGCGATCCCTGTGGCACACGACATGTGCGCGCCGTCGTGCTCACGGCAAGGTCGTGCGGATCTGCTGTTTCTCGGCGTGGCGCTCTCGCGCGAGCGTGATGAGTCGATCGAGCAGCTCGGGATAGGGCACTCCCGACGCGGCCCACATTTTGGAATACATGCTGATCGTCGTGAAGCCTGGAATCGTGTTGATTTCGTTCACGTAGAGCGTGCCCGTGCCGCCGTCCATGAGGAAATCGACCCGCGCCATGCCCGCGCAGTCGACCGCTCGGAAGACCTCCACGGCCAGCCGTTTGATGTCGCTCGCGACATCTGGCGGCAGTTCGGCGGGGATGATGACGCGCGAGTCGTCGTCCAGGTACTTGGCCTGGTAATCGTAGAACTCGCGCGATGGCGATGGGATGATCTCGCCCGGGCACTGATGTTTCGGGGTCGTCGTTGCCGAGCACGGCCACCTCGATCTCGCGCGCGTTGGGCACCGCCGCTTCGATCACGATCTTGCGGTCGAACTCGGCCGCCGTGTCGATCGCCGCGGGCAGCGTCGCTTCGCTCTTGGCTTTGGAAATACCGACGCTGGAGCCGAGATTGGCCGGTTTCACGAATACCGGATAACCGAGCTGTCTGGTCACGTCGTTCGCGATCCGTGCGGGTGCGGCCATCCATTCGTTGCGCAGCACGACGAGGTACTTGGCCAGCGGCAGACCGCGCGCCGCGAAAATCAGCTTGGCCGCTGCCTTGTCCATGCCGACAGCCGACGCGAGCACGCCGGCGCCCACGTAAGGGATGTTGGCGAGCTCCAGCAGCCCCTGCACCGTGCCGTCTTCGCCGTACGGACCATGCAGCACCGGAAACACGACGTCGAGCGCGAGGCCGGCGACGGCCGGGCTCGCGCCGCGGTCGATCGTCATGATCTGTTCCGCGCTCGGATGGGCGACCAGGTGCGCTTCGCGTCCGTCACGCCCGATACGCCTGGCGGCGTCGGCGCGGCTCTGCTCGATGACGTCAGCCGCGGAGGAGGATGACGGCAGGCGGTCGGCGATGACCCAGCGGCCGTCTTTCTCGATCCGGATCGGGATCGGCTTCGTAACGAGCGTTGTCGAGGTTCTGGACGACCGCGGCGGCAGAGGCGATCGAGACTTCGTGCTCGCCCGATCGGCCGCCGTAGATGACGCCTACGCGAAGTTTTTTCAAAGTAGCTACTAATATACGATGCCGGCCCGATGTTCAATTTTCAGGTCACCCACACACACGGCGCCGCACGGCGCGGCGTGTTGACCACTCCGCACGGTGTGGTCAACACGCCGGCGTTCATGGCCGTCGGGACACAGGGCGCGGTCAAGGCCGTGACGCAGCGCGATCTCGAAGATCTGGGATCGGAGATCGTGCTCGCCAACACTTATCACCTGTATCTCAGGCCAGGCGCCGATCGGATCGCGCGGCTGGGCGGGCTCCACACATTCATGGGCTGGGACAAGCCGATTCTGACCGACAGCGGAGGCTACCAGGTGTTCAGCCTGGCCGCGCGGCGGACGGTGCAGGAAGAGGGTGCGACGTTCCGCTCGCATCTGGACGGCAGCGAGCATCTGCTGACGCCCGAATCGGCGGTCGACATTCAGGCGCAGCTTGGATCGGATGTCGCGATGGTGCTCGACGAATGTCTCGAATATCCGGCCTCGCACGACCGTGCGCGCGAATCGCTCGAGCGAACGTTGCGGTGGGCGAAGCGCGGGCGCGACCACTTCGTGCGGTTGCGGAACGCGTTCCTGGGGTCTGACCCCCGTGATATCGAGGGGGTCAGACCCGTTTTCACCAATCCCGGGCAGGCGCAATTCGGCATCATCCAAGGGGGCACCTACCCGGATTTGCGCAGGCGCAGCGTCGACGAAACCGTTGCCATCGGATTCGAGGCCTATGCGATTGGCGGTCTCAGCGTCGGCGAGCCGATCGCCGAGATGTACGACGTCACCGAACGAGACCGCGCGGTGGCTGCCGGCCGATCGCCCGCGGTATCTGATGGGCGTCGGCACGCCAGTCGACCTGGTGGAAAGCGTCGCTCGAGGGATCGATATGTTCGACTGCGTCCTGCCGACGCGCAATGCCCGCAACGGACAGCTATTCACGAGCGCCGGCCGTCTGAACATCAAGAATGCCGAGTATGCGGAGGATGAGCGTCCGGTCGATCCGGCGTGCACCTGCTACACCTGCCGCCACTTCTCGCGTGCCTATCTGCGCCATCTTTTTCTTTCCCGTGAGATGACGTCGGCCACCCTTAACACGTTGCATAATCTCCACTTTTACCTTGACACCATGCGTCGGCTAAGGGAGGCTATAGTGTTCTCCACATTGGAGGAAGTCAGGCAGAGTTACCGTCGGATCTTTCCTGCCTCGACGGGCCGGATGATCCGGATGTCCGCCACACTACTGTATGAATGTCGGTCTGCACAACCTGATGCTGGCCATGGGCACGCCGCCGGGTCCTGGCGTCAATCCCTATATTCAGCTGATTCCGATCGCGCTCGTCTTCGCGATCTTCTATTTCATCATTCTCCTGCCGACCAAGCGGAAGCAGAAGAAGCTGCAGGCATTTCTCGACGCGCTCAAGGTCGGCGACCGTGTGGTCACCAACGGCGGCATCTACGGATCGGTGGCGAAGGTGAACGGCAATACCGTTCAGCTGCAGATTGCCGACAAGGTCCGCATCGAGCTCGCCAAGAACGCCATCGTCGGCTATCAGGGACAGGAGTCGCTGGCCGACAGCAATAGCTAACACCATGTCGAACTTACGCTGGAAGCTCGCCATCGTTCCGCCGTCTTCATCATCTTTTTCGGGGTGGGCGTGTACCCCATCCTCGCAACGCGCTACAACCTGCCGGCGCCGCAGATGGCTGCGCGACCGCCAGCTGAAGCTGGGGCTCGATCTCAAGGGCGGCGTGCACCTCGTGCTGCGCGTGCAGACCGATGATGCGCTGCGGGTGAAAACCGAGCAGGACAGCGGCCGCCTTCAGGAAGAGTTGAAGCGCCGTTCGGTGCCGGCCACCGTCACGATTCAGGACGTGACGACGTTCCGCGTCGATGGTGTGCCGCCCGCGCAGGACCAGGCATTCCGCCAGGCGGCCGAACAGGAGTCCATCGACTTCGAGCGAAGCACCGGTACCAACGGCAGCTACACGTTCGGCATGCGACCGAACATCGCGCAGGCCCTGCGTGAGGAAGCGGTCGTGCAGGCCCGCCAGACGATCGAGCGCCGCGTCAACGAGCTGGGCGTCACCGAGCCGAGCATCGCGCAGCAGGGCGCCGATCAGATCCTCGTCCAGTTGCCGGGCGTCTCGGACGTGGATCGGGCGAAGGAAGTCATCGGCTCGCCCGGCATGCTCGAGCTGAAGCTCGTCGAGCAGGGGCCATGCGCCAGCCGCGAAGATGTCCTGCGCGCGTACGGGTGGGGTCGTGCCGCCCGACATGGAAGTGCTCAGCGGCGCGGCGCGAGGCGGCGGCGGGCGGCGGCCCGATGTACTACCTCGTCCGCCGCGTGGCCGCGGTCACAGGCCAGGATCTTCGCAGCGCGCGCGTGCAGCTCGACGAGAACAACATGCCTGCGGTGGGCTTCACGCTGAACGTGAGCGGGGCGCGCCGCGTTCTGCGCGGGTGACCGGCGAAAACGTCGGCCGCTACCTCGCCATCGTGCTCGACAAGACGGTGCAGTCGGCCCCGACCATCAACTCGCGCATCGCCGGCGACGGGCAGATTGCGGGCGGGTTTACGCAGGAGGAAGCGCAGAACCTCGCGCTGATTCTGCGCTCGGGCGCGCTGCCCGCGACCCTCACCTACCTGCAGCAGCAGACGATCGGCCCGACGCTCGGCGCCGACTCGATTCGCGCGGGCGTCCTGGCGTCGCTGGCGGGCCTGCTGCTCATCGTGGCGTTTCTCCTGGTGTACTACAAGCTGTCGGGGATCAACGCCATCGTGGCGCTGGTGATGAACCTCATCATCCTGCTGGGCATGATGGCGTATGCGGGCGCGGTGATGACGCTGCCCGGGATCGCGGGCTTCATTCTCACCATCGGCATCGGCGTCGACTCGAACGTGCTGATCTTCGAGCGCATCAAGGAGGAGCTCGACGCGGGGAAGGGCGTCAAAGCCGCGATCAACTCCGGCTTCAGCCGGGTGTTTCTGACGCTGGTGGACACGCACATCGCCGGCTTCATTGCCGCGGCGTTCCTCTTCCAGTTCGGCACCGGACCGATCCGCGGGTTTGCCGTGACGCTGACCTTCGGATTGATCTCCAACCTGTTCACGTCGACGTTCATTTCCAAGGCGCTCTTCGAGGCGGTTCTGTCGGGACGCCGGCAGGTACAGACGCTGTCCATCTAGCCATGCATATTTTCAAGAACACGAACTTCAACTTCCTCCGCTGGCGCTGGCAGGCGATGGCGCTCTCGGCCCTCGTCATCGGCGCCGGCTTCTTCATGATTCTGACGCGGGGCATCCCGCTCGGCGTCGAGTTTTCGGGCGGCACGAACCTGATCATCAGGTTCACCGCGCCGGTCACCGAAGATCAGATCCGCACCGCGTTGCAGTCGATTCCCTTCGAAGTTCAGCTGTACGGCGAACCCGAATCGAATCAGATGCTCATCCGGCTGCCGCAGACGCAGCAGGTGGAGGCAGGGCGCGAATCTGTCGGCCGACGTCCCCAAAGTCGAACAGACTGCTGAAGGCCGCCAGCCTGCCGGCGTTCAAGATCGAAGGCACCGAGATCGTCGGGCCGACCGTCGGCGCCGAGCTGCGGCGGCAGGCGATTTACGCCACGCTGCTGTCGATGCTGGGCATCACCGCCTGGATCGCGTTCCGCTTCCGCGTGCTCGTTCGCGCTCGGGTCGATTATCGCGACGTTCCACGACGTGTTCGTCACGCTCGCGTTCCTCGCGTTCTTCCGCTACGAGATGTCGCTCAACGTCATCGCGGCGATGCTGACGATGGTCGGCTACTCGATGAACGACATGATCGTCATCTTCGATCGCGTTCGCGAGAACACGCGGCTGCAGAAGCGCGAGCCGCTGGAGTCGGCCATCAACACCAGCCTGAATCAGACGCTCACCCGAACGGTCATCACCTCGGGCACGGTCTTCATCTCGGTCATGGCGCTGTTCCTCTTCGGCGGAGAAGTGCTCGAAGCGTTCGCGTTCACGATGCTGGCCGGCACGATTGCCACGACCTATTCGGGCTGGTTCATCGCGCCGTCGCTCGCGATCATGCTCAGCCGGAAGCCTTCGGCCGCCCCGGCGCGCGCGGTTGCGGACGGTGCGTCCGGCGCGCGGGCGAAAGCGGAGAGCGCCGGCGCCGCGGTCGAGCAGCCGTCCCGCAAATCGAAGTCGCAGCGCAAGGCCCGCGCGACCTAACACGCTCGACCGTTCTTCGTGACGCTCTTAGCTGCGGCGCTGCTCGGACTCGTGCAAGGGATCACCGAGTTTCTGCCTGTTTCGTCGACCGCGCACCTGCTGCTCGTCGGCGACGCGATCGGGCATGAGGATCCAGGCGGGGTCTTTACCGTCATGATCCAGCTCGGATCGATCTTCGCGGTCGTCTGGCTCTACCGCCAGAAGATCGTCGCGGTGCTGTCGGCGCTTCCGACCAGCGCCGAGGCGCGGCACTTCGCGTTGGCCGTCATCATCGCGACGATCCCCGTCCTTATCGCGGGCGCGCTCTTTGCCGATTACATTCAATCCGTCCTCTACAAGAGCCCGTCGGTCTTTGCCGGGGCGTTCATCGCCGGCGGCATCGTGATGCTGCTGGTCGAGCGCCTGCGGCCCGTGCCCGTCGTGCTCGACGCCGAGCGCACGCCGCTGCTCGCGTGCGTTCGGGGTCGGCCTGTGCCAGATGCTGGCGCTCGTGCCCGGCGTCTCGCGCTCGGGGGCCACGATCATCGGCGGGCTGGCGATGCGCCTCGACCGGGCCGCGGCGGCGGAGTTCTCGTTCTTCGTGGCAATTCCCACGATGTTCGCGGCGTCGGCCCACGAGTTCCTCGAAGTGCGCAGCCACTTGACGAGCGCGCGCGCCCTGGAAATTCTCGTCGGTTTCACGATGGCGTTCCTCTCGTCGCTCCTCATCATCAAACCGTTCCTCGGCTTCGTGCGGCGGGCGGGTTTCGCGCCCTTCGCGTGGTATCGCATCGCGCTCGGGCCTGGCGCTGGGTGCCGGCATCTGGGCCGGATGGGTGCGGGGATGATCCAGTGGCTGCGCCGGCGGTTCGTCACGGGGTTTTTCGTGCTGGTGCCGCTCGTCGATCAGCTTCGTGGCGCTGGTCTGGCTGTTCGACGTCGTCGACGGGTTCACGGCATCCGCTCTACCAGCGCTTTTTCAGGACGGGCGACCAGGAGGTGCCGCCGGGGCCTGGGCATCGTCACGACCGCGGCGGTGGTCCTGCTCGTGGGCGTCGTGGCCACCAACGTGCTGGGCAAGCGTGTGCTGCAGCGGGCGGAAGGGTATCTCCTGCGTATTCCGGTATTTCGGACCGTGTATGCGCCCGGTCAAGCAGCTGGTCCTGGCCTTTTCGCCCGATAACCAATACGGGTTCAAGCGCGTGGTGATGATTCGAACGGAGTCGCGGGGTTATATACTTGGATTTCTAACCAAGGAGTTTTCCATCCAGTCGGCCGGCCAGACCGAATCGCTCATCGCCGTCTATGTCCCTACCAATCATCTCTATCTCGGTGACGTGGTCATCTGCCGGCGCGAGCACGCGTTCTTTCCGGACCTCAGTGTCGAGGAAGGGATTCGCGTCTTCCTCACCGGCGGCATGACGCTGCCGCCTCGCCTGGCCGACAAGCGCGTTGATAACGTGACGGGGAGATCATGATGAAGTGGTTCGTCGCTAGCTCTGTTCGTCGTCCTGGCGATGGCGACGGAAGCCTCGGCCAGGCAGCAGCCGGACGCGGCGCCGGTCCACGCGGGGGGTGGCGAAGCGAGCCTCGTGCTGCCCGACCTCGGGCAGGTCAGCATGCTCGGCTACAACTCGAGAACGCTGCTGGTGCTGGGCGTCGGCATCTGCATGCTCGGCCTGCTCTTCGGCCTCGTCTCCTACTCGAGGCTGCAGAAGCTGCCCGTGCATCGTTCGATGCTCGAGGTGTCGGAGCTCATCTACGAGACCTGCAAGACGTATCTCAAGACGCAGGGGCGGTTCATCCTCATTCTCGAGGTGTTCGTCGGGTTGATCATCGCGCTGTACTTCGGCCTGATCCTCCACTTCCCGCTGTCGCGCGTGTTCATCATCCTGCTGTTCAGCCTCGTCGGCATCGCGGGCAGCTACGGCGTCGCGTGGTTCGGCATCCGCGTCAACACGTTCGCGAATTCGCGCACGGCGTTCGCGAGCCTGAGAGGGAAGCCGTTCCCGCTGATGGCGATTCCGCTCGAGGCCGGCATGAGCATCGGCATGCTGCTCATCAGCGTCGAGCTCTTCATCATGCTGTGCATCCTCCTGTGGATCCCGCGCGACCTGGCGGGCTCGTGCTTCCTGGGGTTCGCGATCGGCGAGTCGCTCGGCGCCTCGGCGCTGCGTATTGCCGGCGGCATTTTCACGAAGATCGCCGACATCGGCGCGGACCTGATGAAGATCGTCTTCAACATCAAGGAGGACGACGCGCGCAATCCGGGCGTCATCGCCGACTGCACGGGCGACAACGCGGGTGATTCGGTGGGTCCGAGCGCCGACGGGTTCGAGACCTACGGCGTCACCGGCGTCGCGCTGATCACGTTCATCCTGACGGCGGTCGCCAACGAGACCGTGCAGGTGCAGCTGCTCGTGTGGATCTTCATGATTCGCGCGATGATGGTGATCGCCAGCGGCCTGTCGTACCTGCTCAACAACGTCATGGTGCGCGGCAAGTACCTGAACGCGACGAAGATGAACTTCGAGGCGCCGCTCACCTCGCTGGTGTGGCTGACCTCGATCGTGTCGGTGGCGCTCACCTACCTGATTTCGTACCTCCTCATCCCCGAGCTCGGCGACGGCACGATGTGGTGGAAGCTGTCGACCGTCATCACGTGCGGCACGCTGGCCGGCGCCATCATTCCCGAGCTCGTGAAGGTCTTCACCTCCACCGAGTCGGCCCACGTGAAAGAGGTCGTCATCTCGTCGCGCGAGGGTGGCGCGTCGCTCAACATCCTGGCGGGCCTGGTCGCGGGCAACTTCAGCGCCTACTGGCTGGGATTGAGCATCGTGTCGCTGATGGGCATCGCCTACCTGGTGAGCCTGATGGGCTTCGACGCGCTGATGATCGCCGCGCCGGTGTTCGCGTTCGGTCTCGTGGCATTCGGCTTCCTCGGCATGGGTCCGGTCACGATTGCGGTGGACTCGTACGGTCCCGTCACCGACAACGCGCAGTCGGTCTTCGAGCTGTCGGTCATCGAACAGCTGCCGGGCATCAAGGAGGAGATCAAGCGCGACTACGGCTTTACGCCCGACTTCGCGACCGCCAAGCACCTGCTCGAAGAGAACGACGGCGCCGGCAATACCTTCAAGGCCACCGCCAAGCCCGTGCTCATCGGCACCGCCGTCGTCGGGTCGACGACGATGATTTTTTCGATCGTGGTGCTGCTGACCGCCGGGCTGACGCAGAACGTCGAGAAGCTGTCGATCCTGCACGCGCCGTTTCTCCTGGGATTGATCACGGGCGGCGCGGTCATCTACTGGTTCACGGGCGCGTCGACGCAGGCCGTGACGACCGGCGCCTATCGCGCGGTGGAGTTCATCAAGGCGAACATCAAGCTGGACGGTGTCGAGAAGGCGTCGGTCGCCGACAGCAAGCGCGTGGTCGAGATCTGCACGCAGTACGCGCAGAAGGGGATGTTCAACATCTTCCTGGCCGTGTTCTTCTCGACGCTGGCGTTTGCGTTCCTCGAGCCGTACTTCTTCATCGGCTACCTGATTTCGATCGCGCTCTTCGGATTGTTCCAGGCGATCTTCATGGCCAACGCCGGCGGGGCCTGGGACAACGCGAAAAAGGTCGTCGAAGTCGAGCTGAAGGAGAAAGGGACGCCGCTGCACGCCGCCACCGTCGTCGGCGACACCGTCGGGGATCCGTTCAAGGACACGTCATCGGTGGCCATGAACCCCATCATCAAGTTCACGACGCTCTTCGGGCTGCTGGCGGTCGAACTGGCGGTCCAACTGACGGCAAATCAGGGGCCGGGAGTCACCCGGTTCCTCTCCGCGCTGTTCCTGGCGGCCTCGCTGGTGTTCGTCTGGCGGTCGTTTTACGCCATGCGGATCAAGTCGGGCGGCGCCGCGTGACCGGATTGTGACAAATCGCTGAACCCGGCGGATTTGTACGGCAAACTCACCCTTTTTGCGGGTTGACATTGCCGGTACCGGGTCATATGATTCGCGGGTTTTCCTAAAACGGCTGAGTATTTTGGGTGATCCCCTCAAGTTCGCCGCCCCTCGTGCCGAGGGGCCGGGGCGGGCGGACGGGGGATGGCGCGGACCATAATCCCGATTGCGGTGTCTAATCCGAGTGCCCCGTTTAATGGACACTCGTTTTTGGGACGTTGGATAATCGCCGACCCCTCAACTTTCGGCAGGAGGATTGACGTGGCACGCGAGATGTTCGGTGACGTCGTGAAACCCTCGATCACCGTGGGGAGCAAGCAGTGGTACACGCTCCCGCTGTCGATCCTGGCGCACGTGGCAGTCATCGCGGTATTAATTGTGATTCCGCTTCTGGCGGCCGACGTCTTGCCGACGCCGCCGGAAATGATGGGCGCGTTCGTGGCAGCGCCTCCACCGCCGCCGCCTCCACCTCCACCACCACCGCCGCCGCAGGCCGCGGCGCCGAAACCGGTCATGGAAGTGAACCCATCGGCCGCACCGGTGCAGGCGCCTTCGGAGATCAAGCCTGAAAGCGGCCTCGACGTCTCGCAGGAGCGCGTCGCGACGGTCTCGGGCGATATCGGCGGCGTCGTCGGAGGTATTCCCGGCGGCGTGCCCGAAGCCCCTCCACCCCCCCCGCCGCCCCCGGCTCCCGTTCGAGTCGGCGGCGCCATTCAGCCCCCGAAGAAAGTCAGAGATCAGAGTCCGGTGTACCCGCCGATCGCACAGTCGGCGCGCGTGCAGGGCGTCGTGATTCTCGAAGCGACCATCGGCCCCGACGGCAAGGTGCAGGATGTGCGCGTCCTGCGTTCGATTCCGCTGCTCGACGCGGCGGCCATCGAAGCCGTGAGGCAATGGCAGTACACGCCGACGCTGTTGAACAACGTGCCGGTGCCGGTCATCATGACGGTGACCGTGAATTTCACTCTACGGTAGTAGTCGCCCACGGGTCCGGCCGGTGCCGGGCACTACGGACTTTTCTCTTTACTTAAGGAGCGGACGATGGAAGGCGGACTTGACTTAATTGAAATGTGGCGTCAGATGGGCTTTGTCGCGAAAGCCGTGGCCTGGATTCTCTTCTTCATGTCGATGTGGTCGATCGGCGTCGCCGTCGAGCGCATCTACACGTTCATTCAGGCAAAGAATCAGTCGAAGGTCTATGCCCCGCAAGTCGCGAAGCACCTGAAGGACGGCCGCCTGAAGGATGCCATCGCCATCTCGACCAACAAGAACTATCGCTACAGCCACCTTGCGAAAGTCGTCCTCGCCGGCCTGCAGGAATATCAGTTCCAGCAGGAGAACGCGGGCGGCCTCAGCCGTGAGGAGCTGCTCGACACCGTGCGCCGCTCGATTCAGCGCGCGACCGCACTGACCGCCAACGACCTGAAGAAGGGCGTCAGCGCCCTCGCGACCATCGGCGCGACCGCGCCGTTCGTCGGACTGCTCGGCACGGTCGTCGGCGTCATCAACGCGTTCACCGGTATCGCGTCGACCGGCTCGGGTGGTATCGGCGCCGTCTCTGCCGGTATTGCCGAAGCGCTCGTCGAGACCGCGCTCGGACTGCTCGTGGCGATTCCGGCGGTGTGGTTCTACAACTACCTCACCGGCCGCATCGAGTACTTCAACGTCGAGATGGACAACTCGTCGTCTGAGCTGGTGGACTACTTCATCAAGAAGACTGCTTAACTGGAGATCGAAGCTAGAATCTAGAGATCTGAGATCGATCTGAAGATCCCTAGTTCTCAGATCAGATCCAGAGTTCAGAGGAGTAACCCTTATGTCAATGGATGTTGGCGGCGCAAAAGGTGGCGTCAAATCCGATATCAACGTGACGCCGCTCGTCGACGTCATGCTGGTGCTGTTGATCATCATGATGCTCGTCGCGCCGATGCTCCAGAAGGGCGTCGACGTGAAGCTGCCGGAGGCCGCAAATACCAGCGACAAACCCGAGACGCAGGGCCAGACGGTCGTCGGTATTCAGGCCAACAAGCAAATCTTCCTGAACTCGGTGCCCGTCCGCCAGGCGGACCTCGGGAGCCGCGTTGCCGATCTCGTGGCGAGTGCGGCCGAGAAAGTGGTTCTCATCAAGGCCGACCAGGACGTGGACTACGGCACGGTGATGGAGACGATGGACAATCTGCGTGCGGCGGGCATCGAAGACATGGGCCTCATCACCGATCCGAAGGCGCGGGCGATGGCAGGGGGAGGCAACTGATGGCGACCAAACACGGACACGCCCACAAGCACTTCGGCGCGGAGATGAACGTCAAGTCGAAGAGCCTTGAAGCCAGCGCGGACATGAACGTCACGCCGATGATCGACGTGCTGCTCGTGTTGCTCGTCATCTTCATGGCGGCGCTGCCGCTCACGCAGAAAGGCCTCGACATCAACCTGCCCGCGGAAACGCAGCAGGCTCAGCAGCAGCAGGTCGACAGCAGCCAGATCGTGCTCGAGATGTCGGCCGACCGTATCATCTCGGTCAACAAACAGCCGGTCAGCAACCTCGGCGAGCTCGAAACGCGGCTGCGCACCATCTTCGAGCAGCGCCAGGAGAAGACGATGTTCATCACCGCCGCTCCGACGCTGCGGTACGGCGAAATTGTCGCCGTCATCGACGCGGCCAAGGGCGCCGGCGTCGAGAAGGTCGGCATCGTCACCGAAGGCATGCGCAGGGCCGCAGGCGTGACGGGCAACTGAGAGAAAGTAAAAAGTAGAAAGTAGAAAAGTAGAAAGGCCGGTGCATTGTGGTGCCGGCCTTTTTCTTTTGTCGCCTCTCCTTTCGGCGTGGGGCTTTCGTCGCCTTTCTCTTCGGTGGCGCAGGGCTTCAGCCCTGCCTAGCGAAACAAGCGTGCAATGTAGTCGCGTTCGTGAGCGCCGAACCAGGGCGGCTCGCCGGCCGCCGCATTCTCGCCGGCCCGCTCCGGGCGCGACGTGGCGGGAATCGTCACGTGGCATCGCGGGTCGCTGAGAATCCATTTGATCAGGGCCTGTGCCCAGGTCGTCACGCCGAACGCGCGCAGCGGCTCGAGGTCGCCCTGCGCCGGCGGGCGCCGAAGCAGGCTGCCTTCGCCGAACGGCCGCATCACGATGACGCCCAGGCCGAGGTCGGCGGCGAGCGGAAGGATCGTGCGCTCGACCTCGCGCTGGCGGGGGTTGCAGGGAATCTGGATGGCGCCGACGCGGCCCGACTTCATCACGGTCGCCAGCTCGCCGAACGCGCTCGGACTGTAGTGGGTGGCGCCGATGACGCGAACCCGTCCAGCGTCGCGCTCGGCTTCGAGCATCGCGAGATGTTCGCGCCAGTTCACGAGGTTGTGCACCTGGTAGATATCCACGACGCCGTTGAAGAGGCGCATGGCGCGGTCGATTTGCTGGCGTCCCTCGCGCGCCGACGAAGCCCACACTTTCGTGGCCACGATCGCATCGGCGCGACGTGACGACAACGCGTCGGCCACGACGCGCTCCGCTTCGCCATACATCGGTGAGGAATCGACGAGGATGGCGCCTGATGCCAGCGCCCGATCGACGGTCGCGTGTGCATTGGCTTCGACCGCGGCGCCTTCCACGTCGAACGTACGCCACGTGCCAAGGCCGACGACGGGCACTTCGAGGCCGCTCGCACCCAGCGGGCGAATCTCCATAAAAAAACAGGGCGGGTCTTGACCTGCAAGACCCGCCCTGCCTCTGAGTTACTTTTTACTTTCTACTTTTTACTTTCTACTTTCCACTACGCCCCCGCGGCCTGCTTCTTCTTCAAGCCGGCGGCCCGCTCTTGAAGCTGATTCGCTTCGGTGAGCATCGCCTTCTGCCGTGCGGCGTCTTTTTCGATGGCGGCCTGGTTTCGGAGCAGCAGTCCCTTGTAGGCGACCGCGTCGACGTAGTCGGGGTTCAGCTTCGAGCGCCTTCTCGACGGCTTCGAGACCCTTCGTCGCGTACTCCTTGCGCTGGCCTTCGTTCAGGCGGGTGTTGCGGTAGCCCTCGTCCCAGTAGTAGCTCGCGATGGCCTGGTGCGCTTCGGGGTTGTTCGGCTCGAGCACGCGCGCGCTGGGAGACCGCTTCGATGAGCTTGTCGAACTCGGCCTGCCGCTGATAGTAGCCGGCGAGCCGCTGGTAGACGACGGGTTGCTTTGGCTGCGCGTCCTTGGCCTTCAGCAGCATGGCCTCGGCCTGTCCGAGCTCGCCCGCGTCCTCGTAGATCTGAGCAAGGACGAAGTAGTTCGTCGTGTCGCTCGGATCGAGCTGGATCATCCTCTGCACGATGGCTTCGGCTTCGACGGGATCGTTCAGCTTGTCCGGGCCGTACGCCGCCACCAGATAGTCCATCGACAGCTTCTTCATCTTCGGGTCGGATTCTTTTTCGGCGGCGAGCTTGTAGTTTTCAATCGCCTTGGTGAGAAGGGCGTCGTTATCAGCCTCGCCCTTGCGCGCCGGCTTGTAGAGGTTGTCGTAGCTGTTGCCGAGGAAGAAGTAGGCATGGACCAGATTCGGATCGGCCGCGGTCTGCGGATCCGCGATCACCTCAGTGTACCGTGCGGCCGCCTCGGTGTAGTTTTGAGCCTGGTAGGCCGTGTTGGCGTCTTTGAATGCTTTCCGCGCCTGGAGATTTGCCAACTGGCCACATGCCGACAACGCCACGGCCGCGACCATGGCGGTTGAGGCCAGAATCGCCTTGCTTCGCACACGCATCAGATCCCCCTTCAAATTACGAAACCGCGCGAATTTTGGAGAAAAACCCGCCAAGTATATGAACGCCCCAAAGCCAAGTCAAGGATGCTTTAGAATGTCCTAACCATTTGCCGATACTTGGGTTAGACACCGATTTGGCCGTTTGGTTCTCAAGGCAGGGGTGTTCGCGGGCAGCGGGTGTTGGGGCCCCGCGACAAAACAATGATTAGATTCGAAGACCTTCTCGAGCAGGTGCGGACCTACACCTCGGACGAGGAACGCGAATTCCTCCGCCGGGCCTACGTGTTTTCCGCATTGGAGCACAAGGGACAGGTGCGCCATTCCGGCGAGCCGTACCTGGTGCACCCGCTCGAGGTGGCGAGCATCCTGGCCGACATGCGGCTCGATCCCGTCGCCATCGCCGCCGGCCTGCTGCACGACGTCGTCGAAGACACGCTGACGACGATTGAGAAGATTCAGGAGCACTTCGGTCCCGAGGTGGCCCATGTCGTCGAGGGGGTCACCAAGATCAGCGCCATCCCCTTCTCCTCGAGCGAAGAGCGGCAGGCCGAGAACTTCCGCAAGATGCTCCTGGCCATGGTCGACGATATCCGGGTCATCCTCGTCAAGCTCGCCGATCGTCTCCACAACATGCGTACGCTGTCGCACATGCCGGAAGATCGGCAGACGCGCACGGCCCAGGAGACGCTCGACATCTACGCGCCGATTGCCAACCGCCTGGGCATGAGCAAGATCAAGAACGAGCTCGAGGAGCTGTCGTTCAAGTACCTCGATGCGGCGGGCTACCAGTCGCTGACCGCGAAAGTCGAGGGCAAGCGCAAGGCGGCCGAGGCCGAGATCGACTATCTCAAGAACACCATCACGGCGAAGCTGAGCGAGGCTCAGGTTCCCATCAAGCAGGTGGATGGACGGCTCAAGCGCCTCTACAGCATCAACCAGAAGCTCAAGCGCCAGCGCATCGAGCTCGACCAGGTGTACGACTTCGTGGCCCTGCGCATCATCACCGACAGCGTGAAGGACTGCTATGCCGCCCTGGGCATCATCCATCAGACATGGTCGCCGGTGCCCGGGCGCATCAAGGACTTCATCGCCATGCCGCGCCCGAACGGCTACCAGTCGCTGCACACGTCGGTGATCAGCGAGCGCGGCGTGCCGTTCGAGGTGCAGATTCGCACCGAGGAAATGCACCGTCACGCGGAGGAAGGCATCGCGGCGCACTGGAAGTACAAGGAAGGGCGCATCGGCGACCATCGCGACGAGCGTCATTTCCAGTGGATCCGGCAGCTGCTCGAAGTGCAGCAGGAAGTGCGCGACCCGCACGAGTTCATCCAGAACCTCAAGGTCGACCTGTATCCCGAAGAGGTCTACATCTTCACGCCGAAGGGGCAGGTGAAGGCCTTTCCCCGCGGCGCGACGCCGGTCGATTTCGCCTACGCCATCCACACCGATATCGGCCACCAATGCGTCGGGGCACGGGTGAACGGCAAGATGGTGCCGCTGCGCACGCGGCTGCGCAACGGCGACATCGTGGAAATCGTCACCAATTCCGGCCACAAGCCCAGCCGCGACTGGTTGAACTTCGTCGTCACCGCCCGGGCGCGCAACAAGATCAAGCACTTCGTCCAGGCCGAAGAGCGTGCGCGCAGCGTGGAGCTCGGCAAGCGGCTGCTCGAGAAGGAAGCCCGCCGCTTCGATCTGAACCCGGCGACGCTCTTCGACAGCGAGGTGTTCAAGAAGCTGGCGGCTGATTACGGTGCGAGCGACGAGATTTTCGCGGAAATCGGCTACGGCAAGGTGGCGCCGAGAAAGCTGCTGGCGAAGCTGGTCCCCCAGGATGAGCTGAAGGAGAAGCCGCCGGAAACCGGCGTCGTCTCGGTAGTCCGCAAGGTGCTGGGCGTGGCGGGCGCGGGCGCCGGCGAAGACAAGATCAAGGTGAGCGGCGTCGACGACCTCATGGTCGTCCGCGCGCGTTGCTGCAATCCGATTCGCGGCGAGAAGATCGTCGGCTACATCACCCGCGGCAAGGGCGTGTCGGTGCACTCGGCGTCATGCCCGAACGTCATGAACCTGCTGTACGATCCCGAGCGGCGCATCGACGTCGAGTGGGATACGGCGGCGGACACGTCACGCTACATCGTGCGGTTGACGATGCAGGTGGAAGATCGCAAGGGGATTCTCGCGGACGTCAGCTCGCGGATAGCCGCCATCAACACGAACATCACCAACGTCGAGGCCACCGGCGCCAACAGCGATCATCTCGGCCGCATCAACATGGCCGTGGAGATCAAGGACGTGAAGCACCTCGAGAAAGTCATCAAGCTGCTGAAAGGCGTCGAGGGTGTCCTCGACGTCGAACGTTCCGCCGCCCGCCCGTAATCACCAAGGACACGAAGGCACAGGCCGACAAGATCATAATCACGAAGGACACGAAGGTACAAGCCGACAAGATCACAAAGAAAAGAGACTTCGGTGATCTTGTGTGGTTCTGCCTTAGTGATCTTAGTGATCCGTCGTTCCGCGTCAGCCGAGGAAGGCGATCACATCGACTTCGATGCGGGCGTCGCGTGGCAGACGGGCGGCCTGGATGGTCGAGCGGGCAGGCTGGGGCGGCGTGAAGAACGTCGCGTAGACCTCGTTCATCGCGGCAAAGTCGGAGAGATCCGCGAGATAGACGGTCGTGCGGACCACGTGCTGGAACGACGCGCCCCCGGCTTTCAGGATTTCCCCGATGTTCTGCAACGCGCGTCGCGTCTGGTCGGCGATGCTTCCACCAACCAGCTCATTGGTCGCCGGATCGATGGGAACCTGCCCCGAGACAAACAGGAACTGACCCGCCCTGATCGCCTGCGAATACGGCCCCAGCGCCTTGGGCGCCGACCCGGTCGAAACGGGGGAGAGCATCGTCAGGCGGCTTTGGTGACTTTGTTCGAGCGCAGGCAGCGGGTGCAGACGCGGATACGGCGGACGCCGCCGTTAATCAGGGCGCGAACAACCTGCAGGTTCGGCTCGAAACGGCGTGGACGCACGTTATGCGCGTGGCTGACTGTCCGGCCGACGACGGGCTTCTTCCCGCACACTTCACAACTCTTGGCCATTACTTCCTCCAGAAGGAACCGTAATTATAACTCAACCGGAATGATGATCGACGAGGCCGGGGCGGCTCGGTGTCTCGGGCTTTTCCGTTCCCGGCGGGGGCGTCAGCACGCGGGCGAACAGGTGCTGTAGTTCGCTGGCCCCGCGTTCCGGGTCGGTGCTCGCCGGCGGATAGGCGGCCATCGTTTTGGCACCGTGCTCGATGCGTCGCAGTGCAATGGCTGCGTCGCGTTCGAGTGCAGAGCCGGCATTTTTTACCACCTCGGCCACCATGGTTTTGAGCTCGGCCATCAGCCGGGATGCCGCCACCGACGCCGGCTGATGTTCGTAGACGATGCCACGCGCCGAGGTCTCGAGCGTCGAGGCCAGCGCGCTCGCGGCCTGGGCGATATCGTCGTCCACGAGCTTCTGCAGGCCCTCGGACTGGTGACGCGATGTCAGCGCGGCCAGCATCAGGAATACGCGTGCCTGGCGCTCCGATAACCCCTGCATCAGCGGCAGCATGATGGCGCGATCCATCTCCTGTTGGCGCTGAACCACCGCAGGGGGATGGTGGCGGGATGCAGACAAATATCCGCAATCCGGCGGGCAGTTAATCTCGACGAGGCGCTTTGTGCCGCAACATACCGCGCAAATCTGCTGATTCAGGGCCGGGCACGCCCGCTTGGCTTTGCGTTGGTTGCAGACCGGACACGGCATGGTGTGGGGAATCGTCCTGATCGATTAAACCGTAATTGTCCTCTATTAACGACCCTGTCGCTCGATGTCTTTAAACCGAACCGCCAGGGGCTCGCCGGCGTCTAATAGTTACGAGTTACGAAATAGCGGAGAGCCAATGAACGGGATGAGATAAGTCTAGCGTGATGAGGGAGATAGACTCATACAGTTCGGGCAGGTCGGGCCCGTGACGGGGAAAGGCAGCCTTATTTTCCCTGTCCCGCCCCTCCTTTCCTGCGCAAGTCCCCCGATTCTCCAAGACAGACTGAACACGACGCGTAGGCATTCTATTTGCAATAGGCGCAGCACGAACGAGTTGGGCAATGACTAGATTTGAGACACGGCGGAAGGAGTCGGCATCATGAAGACGACGACAGGCAAACAGACCTCCTCAGTGAACGACGCCCGCTATTCCGATCTGAAGCGGATGCTCGAGGAGCGCCGTAAAGAGATCCTGAGCGAGGTTCAGGGTCGCATTCGGGATCAGCGAGAAGCGGACGCGTGGGGCAAGGTAAACGAAGTCCTGGACGCCGGCGAAAGTTCCGAAGCCGATATTCAGGAAGACATCGAGTTCGCGCTGATTCAGATGAAGGCGGAGACGCTTACCAAGGTCAACGACGCGCTGCATCGGCTCGAGGTCGGCAACTACGGCTACTGCGCGGACTGCGGCGGCGAAATCTCGGACAAGCGCCTCCGGGCGCTGCCGTTCGCGGTGCGGTGCAAGGACTGCGAAGAGGGCCGGGAGATGGCGGTCGAACGCGAGAAGGTGGCCGCGCAAAAGCGTAACGGTCCGTCGTTCTTCTTCGGAGACATGTCAAGCTAATACGGCGTCCCTTTCAAACAGGCTCCGCCGTCACGGGCGGAGCCTGTAGCCCGCCCGCACGAACAAGAAACCGCGACAAGCTATAAACTGCAGGACCAACGGGGGGTGTCACCATGGGTCGTGAAGACGAGCGTCTCGAAATCGGCGAAGCGTCTGCCGAGCACCCGGTCGCGATACCGAGCGAGCTGCCGATTCTTCCGCTGCGCGACACGGTGTTGTTTCCGAATTCGTTTCTGCCGCTGGCGGTCGCCCGCGAAAGCTCGGTGCGCCTCATCGAAGAAGCGATCAGCGGAAGCAAGCTGGTCGGCGTGTTCACGCAGCGCGACGCGTCGGTCGAGGAGCCGACCCAGGACGATCTCCACCGGATCGGCACCGCCACGCACATTCACAAGATGTTCAAGCTGCCCGACGGCAGCCTGCGGCTGATCGTTCAGGGGCTGTCCCGCCTCCAGCTGGAGTCGATCACGGTCGCGCGCCCGTACCTGCGGGCCCGCGTGAATCCGGCGGACGACACGATACGGGACGAAGACCGTCTCGAGATCGACGCGCTCCAGCGGAACATCAAGACCAATTTCCAGCACGTCGTCTCGCTGTCGCCGCTCTTGTCCGACGATCTGCAGGCGCTGGCGATGAACATCACCGAGCCGGGCCGGCTCGCCGACTTCATCGCGTCGAGCCTGGCCACGCTGAGCACCGCGGTCAAGCAGGAAGTGCTCGAGACGGTCGACGTGCGCTCGCGCCTTGATTTGCTCAACCGCCTGCTCATCAAGGAAGCCGAGGTGCTCGAGCTGGGGTCGAAAATCCAGTCGCAGGTGCAGTCGGAGGTCGGCAAGAACCAGCGCGAATACTTCCTGCGCGAGCAGATGAAGGCGATTCAGAAGGAGCTCGGCGAAGGCGACGATCAGACCAAGGAAGTCGAAGAGCTTCGCGAAAAGATCGAAGCCGTCGGCATGCCGGACGCGGTCAAGAAGGAAGCCAAGCGCGAGCTCGATCGTCTGTCGAGAATGCCGGTCGCGGCCGCCGAATACACGGTCTCGCGCACGTATCTCGACTGGCTGATCGCGCTGCCCTGGGCGAAGCGCACCGACGAAGTGATCGACCTGGCGCGCACCAAGGGCGTGCTCGACGCGGATCACACCGGTCTCGAGAAGGCGAAGGATCGCATACTCGAGTACCTCGCGGTGCGGAAGCTCAACCCGACGATGAAGGGGCCGATCCTCTGCTTCGCGGGCCCTCCGGGAGTCGGCAAGACGTCGCTCGCGAAATCGATTGCCAATTCACTCGATCGGAAGTTCGTGCGCGTCTCGCTGGGAGGCATGCGCGACGAGGCGGAGATTCGCGGGCATCGCCGGACGTACATCGGGGCGCTGCCGGGCCAGATCATCCAGGGGCTCCGCCGGGCGGAGTCCAAGAACCCGGTGTTCATCCTCGACGAAATCGACAAGCTGGGATCGGACTTCCGCGGCGACCCGAGCTCGGCGCTGCTCGAAGTGCTCGACCCCGAACAGAACAACTCGTTCCGCGATCACTATCTCGACGTGCCGTTCGACTTGTCCGAAGTGCTGTTTGTGACGACCGCGAACGTGCTCGACACGATTCCGCCGCCGCTGCGCGACAGAATGGAAGTGCTCGAGCTGCCCGGGTATACCGAGGAGGAGAAGCTCAAGATTGCGAAAGAGCACCTCGTCGCCAAGCAGGTGGCGAACCACGGGCTGACGGCCGAGATGGTGACGTTTACGGACGACGCCATCCGCCTCGTGATTCGCGGCTACACGCGTGAGGCGGGGGTCCGCAATCTCGAGCGCGAGATCGCGTCGCTCGTGCGGAAGATCGCGCGGCGCCGCGCGGAAGGGCAGGAGGAGCCGGTCAACCTCACCCGCGATACCGTCGTCGGGCTGCTCGGCGCGCCCCGATATCTCGATGAGGAAATCGAGGAGCGCACGAAGAACCCTGGTGTGGCGATCGGCATGGCGTGGACGCCGGTCGGCGGCGAAGTCCTCTTCATCGAGGCGTCGCGCATGCAGGGCGCTGGCACGCTGACCCTGACGGGCCATCTCGGCGACGTCATGAAAGAGTCGGCCAGGGCGGCGCTGTCGTGGTTCCGGGCGCACGCCGCGCAGTTCAACGTCGATCCCGACTTCTACAAGTCGGCGGAGATCCATCTGCACGTGCCGTCGGGCGCCATTCCCAAGGACGGGCCGTCGGCGGGCGTCACGATGGCGGTGGCGCTGGCGTCGGAGCTGACGGGCCGGCCGGTTCGCGGCGACATTGCGATGACGGGCGAGATTACGTTGTCCGGGCGCGTGCTGCCGGTCGGCGGCATCAAGGAAAAGGTGCTGGCGGCTCGACGGCTGGGAGTGAAGGAGATCATTCTGCCGCGGCAGAACGACAAGGACGTGAAGGAGGACCTCAACGAGGAGCTTCGGCGCGACCTGACGATCCATCTGGTCTCGACCATCGACGAAGCCGTGCTGCTGGCGTTGACGCCCTCGACGAGCTCGCACCGCGAGCGGCGCACCGGCACGCGGGTGCAGGGGACGGTGCAATAAGTCGCAAGGCGCAAGTCGGTAGTCGGTAATCTCAAGGCGAATTGCCCTGCGCCTGACCCAGACTTGCGCAATCACGAATTTCGACTTGGCAATGCGGCTTACGCGATCAGCGTAAGTCCCCAGCGCCGTCTTCATATCTCGAATCTCACCGGCTTTCACCATCCGCCGTACGTCCTCGACCGCGAATTCCTTCACGTTCAGAATCTCATCAGGGTCCTGATGCGCGGCGGGCTCGTCCGGGCGGCGATCGCGCAGGCCGGTCAGCAGAAAGAAGTGCATCATCTTCGTCGCAGAAGCCCGGTGACGGGAAGAAGCTGAGCAGCTTCTCCGCCTTGCCGGCGATCTTGCCGACCTCTTCATGGCATTCGCGCAGCGCCGCGTCAAGGAGGGTTTCGTTGGGCTCGAGCGTGCCGGCGGGCAAGTTCCCAGAGCCACTTCGTCGACGACGTAGCGATACTGGCGAACGAGCAGAATGCGATCGGGCGCGGTCATCGGCATCAGCACGACAGAGCCACGATGGCGCACGACTTCCATTTTCACGGTTCGGCCGTCCGGAAAGCCACCTCGTCGACCGTGATGTTGATGACGCGTCCCTTGTAGATCGACGTCGGAACGCTTACAGCTCAGGGGGTGCTTCGCTCATATTCTTCCGGCAGGATCTCGTCGAGAAGGGTTTGCAGATCGCGCGGCAGCGGCGCTTCGAACTCCATCTTACGTCCGTCCGAAGGGTGATGGAACACGAGACGTCCGGCATGCAGGAACGGCCGATCGAGGCCGAGCACGGGCCGAAGATCGCCGGGGACCCTTCTGCGCAGCCCGCCGTACGACGGCATCGCCGACGATCGGATGCCCGATCTCGCTCAGATGAACGCGTATCTGATGGGTGCGTCCGGTGGCGATCGCCACGTGTATCAGCGTGACGCCGGGCATCTGCAGCGCGGCGGTGATCCGCGTGGCCGCCGATCGTGCGCGGCGCGCGCGCGCCGACATCTTCTTGCGATCGGCCGGATCGCGGCCAATCGGCAGATCGATGCGGCGGCCCGCCTGGACGACGCCCCACACGAGCGCGACGTATTCCTTTTCGACCTCGCGATCGTGGAACTGGCGCGCGAGCTCGGCGTGCGCGCGGTCGTTCTTGGCCACGACCATGAGGCCAGACGTTCCGCGATCGAGGCGATGGACGATGCCGGGCCTCAACTCTCCGCCGATGCCGCTCAGGTCGTCCACCTCGTGCAGCAAGGCGTTGACGAGCGTGCCCTGCGCGTGACCGGCGGCGGGATGGACGACCATGCCGGCGGGTTTGTTGACGACGATCAGGTCCGCATCCTGGTAGACGATGTCGAGGTCGAGATCCTCGGGCTCCGGCGCCGCGCTCGTCGGTTCGGGAATCTCGATGCCGACGGCGTCGCCTCCGCGTACCACTCGATTGGCTGGAACCGCCCGGCCGGCGACGGTGACTTTGCCGTCTTTGATGAGGCGCTGAATCTGCGAGCGCGAGTGGCCCGCCAGCACGCTCGTGAGATACCGATCGATGCGGACGCCTGCCTCTTCAGCCGCGACGATCGAGATCGTGGCGGGGAGACATGGATGATCTCGGGTCGTGAGGTTCGTAGGTTCGTAAAGTTCGTAGGGTTCGTCAGGTTCGTAAGTTCGAAGGTTCGTTCGTCGCGCGCAACGATTCGTGCGAACCTGACGAACCCCACGAACTTACGAACCGTACGAACCGACGAACCTCACGAACCACGTGCCTCGTTTCATGCCGCCCGCCTGGCGGCCTTGGCCGGCTCGGGCGAAATCGTCGCGCCGCAGATAGATGAGCATCGCGAGGCTGAGCGGCGCCAGCAGGACCGAGATGAACTGCGACGTCGAGAGCCCAATCAGGAAACCGCGCTCGTCGGCGCGATAGAATTCGATGATGAACCTCGAGATGGCATAGAGGAGCATGTAGCCCCAGAACGTGCGGTCCGGGGTAGGGACGGCCCTTCTTCTCGGTGACGAGCAGAAAAATCAGGATGAGGAGCTCCGCGCCCGCCTCGTACACTTGAGTGGGATGCAAGGGTACGTTCAGACGGCGTGCCGACATTGGCGGCTGCAAAGGGATCGGTGAACGTCACCGCCCAGGGCACGTTGGTCTGGCGCCCATAACAGCATCCGGCCATCAGACAGCCCATGCGGCCGATGACGTGCCCCAACGCGATTCCCGGCGCGAACATGTCGCACGTCGTCCAGAAGGGCAGGGCGTGACGCCGGATATACCAGAACGCGACGAGCGTTGCCGTGATGAGGCCGCCGTAAAACACGCCGCCCGATCGCGCGAGCACGAGAATTTCGTCAGGGTTGTTGCGAAAATAATTGAAGTTGACGACGAGGAGCAGCAGCTTGGCGCCGACGAGCGCCGCGATGACGATGTAGACGCCGAGATCGAGCAGGCGTCCGGGGTCGAGGCGGGCCTTCCGTCCGCGGACGATGGCGAGCTGCAGCCCGGCCAGGTAGGCGGCGGCCAGCATCACTCCGTAGGTGTAGATCGTCAGCGGCCCGATGCCGAAGATCTCCGGGATTTCAAACAGTCTCGGGTACACGTCCTACTCCAAGCACGTCGAGCAACATCAGAATCACACCAACTGTAATCGCCGAGTCGGCGACGTTGAAAGCCCAGAAATGAATGCCCCGCCAGTACACGTCGACGAAGTCCACCACATAGCCCACCGTGGCGCGGTCGATGAGGTTACCCACGGCCCCGCCGAGAATCAAGGCCAGACCGTAGCGTGCTATCTGCTGCGTTGATGGCAGGGTAAGCGCGTAGCTGGCGACCGCTCCAAGGGCGATCAGCGCGACAATCACCATGACAGCCGGCTTGTACGCGAAATCGACGCCGTTCAGCATACCAAACGCCGCGCCGGTGTTGCGCACGTGCGTCAGGTCGAAGAACCCCGGGATGACCGTCACGCTCTCATACAGCGGCAGTTTGGCCCTGACGGCAGCTTTGGTGGCCTGATCGAGCGCGACGATGACGGCAACCGTGACGAGCTCCGGGCAGACGGGCCAACCGTTGTCCCGTCCCCAGCGGTCTCGTGGCGTCGACCGCACCCATCACGAGTTGACGGTCTCCGCCAGCGCGTCCTGGCAGCGATCGCAGATACCGGGGCGCGTCCGGATCGGACGAAACGTTGGCGACATACCGCCAGCAGCGCTCGCACTTGACGCCCCTGGCGCGATCGATCGAAATTTCCAGCCCCCCACCCGGCGGCCCTTCGCGCACTTCGACCTCGGAGACGATGAAGAGCATCGGAAGCTGGGGCTTCGTGCGACCTCAGGAGGGCGAGGTCATCTCCTGTCGCGGACAACGTCACTTTCGCCTGGAGCGAGCTGCCGATCTGCTTGTCCTTGCGCAAGGGTTCGATCCTGGCCAGAACCTGGTCGCGGATGGCAATCAGCCGTTCCCATCGTGTCGTCAGCGCGGGATCGTCAGCCCATCGAGCGACGCCCCATCGGGAAACAGGGCCAGGTGCACCGACTCCTCGCGCGAGCCCGGCAGGTACTGCCAAAGCTCGTCGGTCGTGAACGACAGAATGGGCGCGAGCAGCCGGGCGAGGCCATCGGCGATGAGTACATCGCCGTCTGGGCAGAGCGCCGCTCTTTCGAGCCGGACGCAAAGGTGTAGAGACGATCCTTGGATACGTCCGCGTAAAACGCGCTCAGGTCGACGGTCGTGAACGCGTTCACGGCCTGGAAGATCGTGCTGAAATCGTAATCGCGTCGTAGGCGGCGAGCGTCTGCTTCGCGACCTGGCCGTAGCGGAGCAGGATGTACCGGTCTACCTCTTCGAGCGCGTCGAGCGACACGCGATCGCGCGACGGGTCGAAGTCGTACAGGTTCATGATGAGATAGCGGAGCGTGTTCCGGATCTTTCTGTACGCCTCGGAGGCGCGCGTGAGAATTTCCTTGCTCACGCGAATGTCTTCCCAGTAGTCGCTCATCGCCGCCCAGAGCCTGAGCACGTCCGCGCCGCTCTGGTTGATGACATCCTGCGGAGCGATGACGTTGCCGATCGACTTCGACATTTTCTGCCCATCGGTGTCGATGACGAAGCCGTTGGTCACGACCTGCCGGTACGGCGGACGTCCACGCGTGCCGAGGCCGAGCAGCAGCGAGCTCTGGAACCATCCGCGATGCTGGTCGCTGCCTTCGAGGTAGATGTCGGAGGGCCAGGTCAGCTCGGGCCTGACGGAGAGAACCGCCTCGTGGCTCGACCCGGAGTCGAACCACACGTCGAGAATGTTCATCTCTTTCTCGAACGTCGTGCCGTCGCACGATTGGGACATGCCAGTCCGGAGGGGAGGAAGTCTTCGACGGGCCGGTCGTACCACGCGTCGGCGCCATGGGCTTCGAAGACCCTGGCCGCGTTCTCGACCAGGCCCGGCGTGGTGATCGCTTCGCCGCATTTGGTGCAATCCACCGCCGGAATCGGCACACCCCATACGCGCTGGCGCGAGATACACCAGTCGGGCCGGCTCGACACCATGTTGTAGATCCGGTCGTGGCCCCACGCGGGAATCCATTTCACGGCGCTGTCGATGGCGGCTGATGGCCGCCTCGCGGAGTGTTTGCGGTGTCCTGCCGTCGGCGGCGATCGCAGGGTCGCCGTCCATACGGATGAACCACTGCGACGTCGCGAGGAAGATGACCGGGTTATGACACCGCCAGCAATGCGGATACTGATGGGAAAAATTCGATCGATGCAGCAGCCGGCTGCGTTCCTTGAGCGCCTGTTCGACGACTGGCGTTGGCATCGAACACACGCTGCCCCGAGAAGAGCTCGACGCTCTCGAGGAAATGGCCGCCGGGTCCGACCGGCGCGTAAATCTCGAGCCCGTACTTCTGGCCGGTCGTGAAGTCGTCGGCGCCATGTCCGGGCGCGGTGTGCACCGCGCCGGTGCCCGCGTCCAGCGTCACGTAGTCGGCCAGCACGGCGATCGAATCGCGCGCGTACAACGGATGGCGGAAGCGGAGCCCTCGAGGTCGGCGCCCTTCATTTTCGCAACGGGCGCTCCGAAGGCGAGCCCGGTCGCCTCGGCCACCCGGGACGCGAGCTCCTCGGCCATGATGACGGCGCGGCCCTCGAGATCGTACGCGGCGTAGTCAAACTCGGGGTGAAAGGCAATCGCGAGGTTGGACGGAATCGTCCACGGCGTGGTCGTCCAGATGACGACCGACACGTTCCGTCCGGCGAGCTGCGGTACCCGCTGCGCGATCTCCGCCTGGCTCTCTGGCGCCAGCGCGAAACTCGACGTAGATCGACGGCGAGACGTGGTCGGCGTACTCGACCTCGGCTTCGGCGAGCGCCGTGCGGCAGTGGATGCACCAGTGCACGGGCTTCTTGCCCTTGTAGACCAGCCCCTTCTCGACGAAGCGTCCGAACGTCCTGGCGATGGCCGCCTGATACCGATAGTCCATCGTCAGGTAGGGTGCGTCCCAGGTACCGAGGATGCCCAGCCGCTGGAACTGTTCGGTCATCGTGCCGATGAAGCGCTCGGCGTAGGCGCGGCACGCGCGGCAGAACTCGGCCACGCTCATGTCGCGCTTTTTTGCCCCGAGCTCTTTGTCGACTTTCAGCTCAATCGGCAGGCCGTGGCAATCGAACCCGACGACGTACGGTGCGTCGTAGCCGGACATCGATTTCGATTTGACCACCAGCTCTTTGAGAATCTTGTTGAGGGCCGTGCCGATGTGAATGCTGCCGTTCGCGTACGGGGGGCCGTCGTGGAGCACGAACTTGGGCTTCCCCGCGCGAGCGCCGCGCAGCTTTCCGTACAGGTTCATCGCGTTCCAGCGGGCGAGCATCTGCGGCTCGGCGACAGGCAGATTCGCCTTCATCGGAAACTCGGTCCGCGGAAGATTGAGGGTGTCTTTCCAGTCGGGCATGGAATAATGAATTGTACTTCACGAAGGCTTGGCAGAGGCAGAGCGCAGAGGGCAATGGCCCTCTCTGCCATGTGCCATCCGCCATCTGCCATATCAGCGAAGTGGTCCTACGGCTCCCAAATCTTGACGACGAAATTGCCGCTGTTGTCGGCGACGTGGTCGTCGTTGACACCCAGGAACAGACGACCGTTGGCCGGCATGTCCAGGGCGTTGGTCGTATCGCCAATCGAGAACGGTTGTCCGTTGCCCACGCGTCCGATGAGGGCGCCCAACGGAGTCGACGGAATCGGCGCACTGTCGGTGTGCCGGGCTTTCGTCGCACCCGATGCCCGTGCGATGTCGTCGCCGTTGAAGCTGAGGCGGATTTCGCCTGACGGTTCGAACCGCAGGTGCTGACCACGCGTCACGTTGATGCGGGTGTTGGTCCAGACCACGTTCGATGGCACCACGACTGTTCGCGCGTTCGGCGGTGCGGCGGAACGAGCGGGGTCGTCATCGCGACCGCCCTGTCCCGCGTCCGGACTGGGCGAACGTCTGCGCCGCGAACGCGACTGTCCCGACCAGGAGTGCAATGAGAAATGGTTTGCGCATGACGTCCAACCCAATCTATCAAAGCAACGAGCTTGCCACGGCGGAGCTCAAACCGCAAACCCTGGAAACTCGCTGGTTGGCACTCCGAAGAGGGGCGAAGCGGCCGGTATAATGGACAGCATATGACATCGACGGTTCTGGACAACGGGCTGAAGGTGCTCGTACAGGAGGTGCATACCGCTCCGCTGGCGTCGGTCTGGTGTTGGTACAAAGTGGGCTCCAAAGACGAGGTTACCGGTCTCACGGGCGTGTCGCACTGGGTCGAGCACATGAATTTCAAGGGCACCACGAACATCCCGCGCGACCAGGTGAAAGGCATCATCGAGAAGTTCGGCGGCAGCTGGAACGGCTATACGTGGATCGATCAGACAACGTACATGGAAACGGCGTCGACCGCCGGCCTCGACCGGATGCTCTTCATCGAAGCCGAGCGGATGGCCAATTGCCTGTACGATCCCGACGACTGCGAGTCGGAACGAACCGTCATCATCTCCGAACTGCAGGGCAGTGAAAACGATCCGGATACGCTGCTCGAGCAGGAAGTGATTGCCGCCGCTTACAAGGTCCATCCCTATCGCCATCCCACGATTGGCTGGCTGTCCGACCTCCGGACGATGAGCCGCGACGATCTTTATCAGTACTACCGGCGAAACTACATTCCCAACAACGCCACGGTGGTCGTCGTCGGCGACGTCGAGACCGACGACGTGCTGCGCCGGGTCGAAAAGCAGTTCGGCAGCATTCCAGCGGGTGGCGCGCCGCGGCGCGTCAACGTGGTCGAGCCTGAGCAGTTGGGTGAACGGCGTGTGGCGGTGTCGCGGGAAGGCACGACCGCCTACCTCAAGCTTGCCTACCATGCGCCGGCGGTCGGCGATGCCGAATTCTTTCCGATGCTCGTGCTCGATGCGATCCTCACCGGCGCCAAGGGCATCAATCTCTGGTCCAGCTTTCGCACGCCGCCGCCCCAGCGCAGCGCCCGACTGTATCGCGCGCTGGTCGAGCGCCGGCTGGCATCCAGCGTTGGCGCGGGGCTGCTGCCGACCGAACATCCCTTCCTGTATCTGGTGTCGGCGACGGCCATGGAAGGCGTCGGCCTGCAGGACGTCGAAGCGGCGGCGACGGAAGCGCTGAACGAAGTGGCCAACCAGGGCATCAGCGAGCGCGAGCTGACCAAGGCCAAGAACCAGCTTCGCGCGCGGCTCGTGTTCGAGAACGACAGCGTGACCAACATCGGTCATCAGCTCGGCTACTTCGAGACGGTGGCCAGCCTCGACGCTGTATCGCGACGCACCCGGCCGCATCGCCGGCGTCACCGCGAGCGAAGTGAATCAGGCGGCCAGGAAGTACCTGCGAAGCGACCGCCGCACCGTCGGGTGGTTCACCCCGAGCGGTGGAGACTGCGGAATGACCACCGATCTTCAAAAGGGGATCGCCGCCGGCAGACACGTGCTGGGGAACGGCACCGTCGTCATCAGCAAGGAAGCGCGCACCGTTCCTGCCGTCACGATTCAGGTCGGAGTGCGGGCGGGCAGCATCTACGATTCCAATGCGCTGCTGGGGCTGAGCCACTTGACGTCGCGCGTCCTCGACCGCGGCACGCGCGAGAAGTCCAGCGAGCAGATTGCCGAAGCCCTCGACGAGCGCGGCGTGTCGTTGAGCGTCGGCGCCAACCGCCACGTCATGTCGGTCAACTGCACATGTCTGGCGGAGGATTTCGAGGCCATGCTCGAGCTGGTCGGCGAGATCGTCATGCAGCCGGCGTTTCCCGAGGAAGAAATCGAGAAGCGAAAAGGCGAGGTCGCCAACGCCATCCGCCAGGACGAAGACAGCCCCGCGGCCATGGCGATGCTGACGCTCTTCGGCATGCTCTATCCCGAACAGCATCCGTACGGACGCCCCGCCAAAGGCACGCTCGAGAGCGTGGCGGGAATCGGGCGGAGCGATCTGGTGGAATTTCACGAGGCGCGGTTTGCGCCCGCCGCGACCACCGTCATCATCGTGGGCGACGTCGATCGCCAGCGCGCCGTACGCCGCCGGCGAGAGAGTGTTCGGGGGATGGCGGAAGTCTGCCGCCGGAGATGTGGCGCTCGCGCGCGTGCCCTCGGATCGGCCCAGACAGGAGCGGGTCATTCCGATGATGAACAAAGCGCAGGCCGACATCGCGTACGGCTTCACCACGATCGTCCGGAGCGATCCGCGCTACTACGCCTACACCCTGATGAACAACGCGCTCGGGCAGTACCGGCATCGGCGGACGGCTCGGCGACAGCATTCGCGAGCGGCAGGGGATGGCGTACTACGTCTTCAGCTCGTTCGACGCGAACGTCGTCGAGGGGCCGCTCATCGTGCGTGCGGGCGTGAACCCCTCGAACGTCGATCGCGCCGTCAGGTCGATCGACGAGGAAATGGCGCGCATGACGAAAGAGGGACTGACCCCCGAAGAGCTCGCCGACTGCAAGCAGTACCTGATCGGATCGATTCCACGGCTGCTCGAAACCAACGGGGCCATTGCGACCTTCCTGCAGACGGCCGAATTCTTCGGCCTCGGCCTCGACCACGATGTCCGGCTGCCCGCGCTGCTCGATGCGGTGACGCTGGACGATGTGAATGCCGCGGCGCGGGATTCGCTCGACACGACCCGTGCGTCGCTCGTCGTGGCCGGGCCTTATCAGAAATGAACCAGACCGCGGCGGTCTTCTTCGACGTGGATTTCACGCTCATCTACCCGGGCCCCGCGTTCCAGGGTGAAGGGTACGAGGCGTTCTGCGCGCGGCATGGCGTGGCCGTCGATGCGGCGCGCTTTCCGGAAGCGGTGATCAGCGCGTCGCATATCCTCGATCGCGATCAGGATGCGGTGTACGACGCGCAGATCTTCATCGACTACACGTCGCACATCATCACGGCGATGGGCGGATCGGGCGCTGGTGTGGAGCCCTGCGCGGCGGAGATCTACCGGGAATGGGCCGCCTGCCAGCACTTCCAGCTCTACGAAGAAGTCCCCGAGGCGCTCGAAGCGCTCGCCGCGCGCGACCTCGTGCTGGGCTTGATTTCGAACACGCACCGGTGCCTCGAGTCTTTCCAGGCGCACTTCGAGCTCGACGGGCTCATCGACGTGGCCGTGTCGTCGTCGCAGCACGGGTTCATGAAGCCGCATCCGAGCATCTTCGAGGCGGCGCTGAAGCTGGCGGGCGTGCGAGCCGCGGACGCGGTGATGGTGGGCGACAGCCTGACACAGGACATCGAAGGGGCGAGGCGTATCGGGATGAGAGGCGTGCTGGTGAGGCGATCCGACGCAGGTGGCCATGCGCCAGACCCGGGCGTGCCGGTTATTCGGAGTTTGCGGGAGCTGCCTTCGCTGGTCTAGCCTCAGGATCAAGAGTCCGATGAGTCTTTGAGTTTTAAGAGTCCTGGAGTCTTAAGAGTCTCTTTTGCACGACTCCTTCGACTCTCAGACTCTTTCGACTCCAAGGACTCTTCCGACTCGAGGACTCTTCTCAAAACTAGCCAGGTGGCCAGCTCAGGGACCGCCCGCCGAGCACGTGTAGATGGATGTGGAACACGCTCTGTCCCGCCTGAGGACCTGTGTTGAACACGGTCCGGTAACCGAGATTCGACACGCCGCGCTCGCTGGCAAGCGCCGAGGCACGCCTGAACATGCGGCCGACGAGCGCATCGTGCCCGGGCGTCAGGTCGTTCAGCGATGGAATGTGTGTCTTTGGAATGACGAGCGCGTGCAGCGGCGCCTGCGGGTTGATGTCCTGGATCGCAATCAGGTCCGCGTCTTCGTACAGCGGCTTTACCGGGATGATGCCCGCGATGATCTTGCAGAAGAGACAGTCCTCGTTCGTCATCGTGCCGCTTCGTGCTTTTTGCGGCAGACAACCGTGCGCGGGATGTCCTGCAGGTCGTGCCGTATCGCCACCAGGTCGAGCGTGCTGACGACGTCCACCAGGGCTGTGACGGCATCGTCCTGACCCAGGCCGAACTCCATGATGAGCAGGCCGCCAGCCGCCAATCGCGCGACCGCCGCTTCGAGCACACTCCGGACGCCGTCGAGGCCGTCCTCGCCGCCAAACACAGCCACCGGCGGTTCGTAATCGCGTACTTCCGGCGTGAGCCCCGGCTGGGACACCGATGGCACGTACGGCGGATTCGAGACGATCACGTCGGCGACATCCTCGATGCCGTCGAGAAAGCTCGTTTCGACAAAACGGATCCGATCGGCGACACCGTGCCGCCGGGCGTTCTGCCGCGCAACCTCGAGCGCGCTGCGGGACACATCTGTGGCGATCACACGGGCGCCGGGTATCTCGCGTGCCAGGGCGACGGCAATGCAGCCACTGCCGGTACCGATGTCCATGATGACGGGGCGCGCATCGCTGCCAATCCGCGCGAGCGTCTCTTCGATGATGAATTCCGTCTCGTGACGCGGGATCAGCACATCGGGGCCGACCTGGAACGCCATGCCCCAGAATTCCCGCGTGCCCAGGATGTACGACACGGGCTCGCGGCGCTCGCGCCGCGCGACCAGCGGCTCGTAGCCGAGGACGAACATGCTCGTCGCCCGCTCGTCGCGATCGGTGAGAAAGCGTGCGCGGTCCCAGCCCAAGCACCTGCCGCGCGAGTACCTCGGCGTCGAGGTTGGCAAGGTTGACGCTGATGCCCGCCGTGACGAATCGATCACGGGCGCCGCGCACGAGGTCGTGAATGGTCATCATGTTTACGAGGCGGTGGCCTCTTTCAGCTTCTCCGACTGGTAGTACATCGTGACGTTGTCGAGCAGCTCGGAGAGGTCCCCGGAACTCAGCACCTCTGCGAGCTGGTGAGTTGTGAAGTTTACCCGATGATCGGTAATGCGGTTTTCCTTGAAATTGTAGGTCCGGATTTTTTCCGAGCGCTCGCCGGTGCCGACCTGGCTGCGGCGGTCCTTGGCGATGGCTTCCTGCTGCTTGCGCATCTCCATGTCGTAGAGCCGCGAGCGCAGGACGCGCATGGCTTTCGCCCGGTTTTTGATTTGTGACTTCTCGTCCTGCTGCGAAACCACCGTCCCGGTCGGGATGTGCGTAATGCGGACGGCCGAATAGGTCGTGTTGACGCTCTGCCCGCCGGGACCGCTCGAACAGAATGTGTCGATACGGAGGTCCTTGGCGTCGATGTGGACGTCTACTTCCTCGGCTTCCGGCAGCACCGCGACGGTGACCGTCGAGGTGTGAACCCGGCCGGACGCTTCGGTCGCCGGCACGCGCTGCACGCGGTGAACCCCGCTCTCGTATTTCAGCTTGCTGTACGCACCCCGGCCTTCGATGGTCGCAATGACTTCCTTGACGCCGCCGACGTCGCTCTCACTGGTCGACATGATCTCGACGCGCCAGCCCTGTTTCTCCGCGAACCGGGTGTACATCCGGTACAGCTCGTAGGCAAACAACGCCGCCTCTTCACCGCCCGTGCCCGCGCGGATCTCGAGCACCACGTTCTTCTGGTCGTTTGGATCTTTCGGGATGAGCAGGATCTTGATTTCAGCGACCAGGGCCTCGCGCCTGGCGTCGAGGCTCTTCAGCTCCTCTTTGGCCAGCTCGCGCATGTCCGCATCGTCGCCCTTGGCCAGCTCCTGGTTGTCCTCGATTTCCTTGAGAACGCCTTTGTACTCGCGGTATTTTTCGACGAGCGGCTCGATCTCGGCGAGCGCCTTCGCGTGCTTGCGATATTCGTTGGAGTCCGACTGAACGGACGGGGTCGCCAGGAGCGCGGAGAGCTCCTCGTAGTTCGCTTCAACGGAATTGAGTTTCTCGAGCATACAAACGTAAACAGGAGCTTAGGAGATTAGGAGAAATTCTTTTAAAGCTTCCCAGACTCCTGATCTCTTGATCTCCTGTTTTCAACCGCCTGAAACCGGAGGCAGAAAGGCGACCTCGTCGCCATCGGCCACCATGGCCGTCATCCTGGCGTAATCGGCGTTCACCGCGGACGAAACGGACGACTCGTAGCGGGCCATCTCCGGAAATTCGGTCACCAGTCCCCGCCAGACGTCCGCAACGGTCGCGCCGGTCGGCACCTCTCGCGACAGATCGCCCGATCGGGCGATGTCGCGCAGCCGCGCAAAGAGCCGGACCGTTACGCGCATGCGCGTCGCACCGCCTCCAGCCGTGCCGCTTCGTCGTCGGGGTTGGCGGTGGCCCCCTCGATCCAGACCTCGCCACCCTCGAAAAACTCGTGCTTCCAGATGGGCACGATCTGCTTGACCCGCTCGATCACATATCGGCACGCCGCGAACGCCGCCGCACGGTGCGCACTGGCCGCGGCTATCACGATGCTCGCCTCGCCGATGGCGAGCCGTCCAATCCTGTGGTGCACAGCCACCCGGATGCCCGGCCACTCGCGCTCGGCCTCTCGGCAAATCTGCTCGAGGGCCTTGACCGCCATCGGCTCGTACGCCTCGTACTCGAGGTGCGTGACCCGCCGGTTCAGATTACTGTCACGCACGACACCGATGAACGTGGCCACGGCGCCATGGCTTTCCCCGATCGACACCAGTCGAATCAGCGAATCCAGGTCGAGCACGCGGGAGGTCACGGCGATCGGGTTCATGCCGAACCCTACGATTATAAAGACAATTCCCAGAAGTGGTTGAGAAGGCGCGCGCCCCGCCCAATCTCGAACGAGTGCTCGATGGCGCCGGTGATGTACCGCTTCGCGTGCCCGACCGCCGACGGGACGTCGTCGCCCAATGCGAGCCGGGCGGCAATCGCCGACGCGAACGTGCAACCCGTCCCGTGAACGTTGCCAACAGCCACGCGTGTGGCCTCGATTTCTGTGAACGTGCCGGCGTGCAGCAGCACGTCGACCGACTTCGACCCCTCCAGATGTCCCCCCTTGACCACGACCGCCGCCGGGCCAAAGTCGAGGATGCGCCGGGCGGCATCACGAGCCTGGTCGAGGGACTGGATGCGAACCCCCGACAGCGTTTCGGCTTCGGCGACATTCGGCGTCACGACCGTCGCGGCCGGGAGCAGGTTCGTCTTCAATACTGAGACGGCGTCGGGGGCCAGCAGGGTCCGGCTGCGGGGACCGGTCGACACCAGTAACGGGATCGACGACGAGCTTCAGCCGGGGAATCCGGCGGACCCTGTCGGCGACCACCCGCACGATGTCCGCGGTGGCGAGCATGCCGGTTTTTACCGCCGCAATGTCGACGTCGGACGCGATGGCATCGATTTGTGCCTGCACAAACTCCGGCGAGAGGGCGAGCACGTCGCGGACGCCATTGGTATCTTGCGCGGTGATGGCCGTCAACGCGGAAACACCGTACACGCCAAGAGCGGCAAACGTCTTCAGGTCGGCCTGGACGCCGGCGCCCGCAATGGAATCGCTGCCCGCGATGGTGAGCGTCGTTCGCATGGGCTGAGCTACCGGCCGAAGATGAGGAAATACTGATACGGCAGGAACTTGTGTTGCTCCACGAGCCTCAGCCCGGCGGTCTGCGCCTGCGCGATCACGACGCCCGGCGGCACTCGTTCTTCGGGCCCCGGCCCCGGACCGCCTTCGCCTTCGCGGTAAAAGATGATGCCGATGCGTCCCTGAGGCTTCAACGTTCGGGCAACGTTCTGCAGCAGCACGACGGGGCGTTCCGCCTCATGAAAGGTGTCGACGATGAGCACAGCATCCGGTCTGGCGTCCGCGGGAAGGCTCGGGTCGTCGTCGTTGCCGAGCACCGGCGTGACATTGGTCAGGCCCTCGCGCTGCATGCGGCGGACGATCGCCTGAATCATGAGACTCTGAACGTCGCCCGCGTACACCCTGCCGTTCGGCCCGACGCGACGGGCGAGTCGTGAGGTGAACCAGCCACCGCCGGCCCCAAGGTCGAGGACTGTCGTGCCCTCGGCGATGTGCAGTGCGTCCATCACCTGGTCGGGCTTCTGCCAGGCCTCGCGATCGGGCGGTTCGAGCAGGCCCAGATCCTGCGGGGCGAAGAGCCGAGGCGTGCGCGGCTGCTTCTGCGCAGCCGGCTTCTGCTGGGCGGACGGCATGCCGGCGCCGGCCACCGCGAGCGTGAGAACGAAGCCGATGGCCCTGAGGTTCATTGGTCGGGTGCCGTCATGCGTTCGGGCGCGAGCAGGACGTCGAGCTCGCTGTCGGTCAGAATGCCGCGCTCCTTCGCGATCTGCCGGATCGATTTTCCCGTGCTCACAGACTCTTTCGCAATCTCGGCGGTGGCCGCGTACCCGATGCGAGGGCTCAGCGCGGTGGCTACCGCTGTACTGCGGTCGAGCAGCTCGCGGTTCCGGGTGGCGTCGGCTGTCATGCCCTCGATGGTTTTCGTGGCGAGCGCCGTCATCGCCCCGCGGAGAATCCGGGACGCGTGCAGCGCGTTCCAGGCGATGACCGGCATCATCACGTTCAGTTCGAGCTGTCCGGCTTCCGCGGCCATCGCCACGGTCAGATCGCAGCCCATCACCTGATAGCACACCTGGTTCACCATTTCGGGCACCGAGGGGTTTACCTTGCCAGGCATGATCGACGAGCCCGGCTGCACGGCCGGGAGTGTGATTTCGGACAACCCCGCGCGCGGCCCCATGCTCAGCAGGCGCAGGTCGCTTGCGATTTTGCCGAGCTCGATCGAGAGCCGCCGCATGGCGCCGGAATACGCCGCCACGTCGCCCATGCTCTGGGTGACGCGAAAGAGGTTGGTGGCGCGCCGAAGTGGAAGCTGCGTGTACGATCGCAGGTGGTCGACCGCGGTTTTCGCATAGTCCGCGCTCGCGTTCAAACCTGTCCCCACCGCGGTGGCGCCAAGATTCAACTCGGTCAACTGTACCGACGCCGCGTCGACATCGTCGGCGCCACGCTGGATGCACGCCGCATATCCGCCGAACACTTCTCCCATCGTGATGGGCACCGCGTCCTGCAGGTGCGTCCGCCCGACCTTCAGGATGCCCGCGAACTCGCGCGACTTGCCCTCGAGTGCGGCCTGCAGATTGCGCGCGCTCAGCGCGAGCGGGCCATGATCGATCAGCAGCGCGAGGCGTGTGGCCGTCGGGAACACGTCGTTAGTGGATTGCGACATATTCACGTGATCGTTCGGATGGACCTTGTCGTACGTGCCTTTCGGCGCGCCCAGTATTTCCGCGGCGCGGTTGGCCAGCACTTCGTTCGCGTTCATGTTGTGCGACGTGCCGGCGCCCGCCTGGTACACGTCGACGATGAACTGATCGCGGAATTGGCCGGCGAGGACTTCGTCGGCCGCGGCCATGATGGCGCGGCCGATGTCTCCGGGCAGATGATCCAGGGCCGTATTGGTCGCCGCTGCCGCTTTCTTGACGAGGATGGTGGCCGTCACGAGCTCGTCCGGTGCGCGGAGGCCGCTGATCGGAAAGTTCTCGGCGGCGCGCTGGGTCTGGATCCCGTAGTACGCGTCGGCCGGAACGTCGTGCTCGCCCAACGGATCGCGCTCGCGGCGAACGTGGCGCTTGGCGTCCGTTTTCATCTCAGTACGTAGTCTCCGCCTTTAGGCAGACCTTGTCCACCGCCGGACGGACCTTGTCTATACTACCCGGATGCTTCCACGGTTTTTCGACAGCGTGCTCGACCTGGTCGTCAGAACGTCGACCGATTTGCCTCCCGACGTTCGAGCGGCCATGAAGGGTGCGATGGGAGCCGAGCAACCTGGCACGCAATCGTCCCAGGCGCTGAAGATCATCGCGCTGAATATCGATCAGGCCGCCGAGGGCGAAGGCGCGATCTGCCAGGACACTGGAATGCCGACCTTCGAGGTGCACGTGCCGCGCGGGACGGATCAGATCTGGATGCGCCAGCAGATTCGCGAGGCCGTGGCGAACTGCGACCAGGCTCGGGAAGCTGCGGCCGAACTCCGTCGATTCGATTACGGGCGAAAACTCCGGCGACAACCTCGGCCCGGGCACGCCCATCATTCACTTCGATCAATGGGAAGAAGACGACATCGAGGTGAAGCTGATTCTCAAGGGCGGCGGCTGCGAGAACATGAACATTCAGTACTCGCTGCCGGCGGAGCTCCCGAACCTCGGCCGGGCCGACCGCACGCTCGAGGGCGTGCGCAAATGCATCCTGCACGCGGTCTGGCAGGCGCAGGGCAAAGGGTGCGCGCCGGGCGCGGTCGGCGTATGCATCGGCGGAGATCGCACCTCCGGGTACGTGCACGCCAAAGAGCAGCTCTTCCGAACGCTCGACGACGTCAATCCCGATCGGAGGCTGGCCGATCTCGAAGCGAACATCATGGGCACGGTGAACACGCTCGGCATCGGCACCATGGGATTCGGCGGCGAGGTCAGCCTGATCGGGTGCAAGGTCGGCGTCCTCAATCGACTACCCGCCAGCTTCTTCGTGTCGGTGGCCTACGACTGCTGGGCGTTCCGGCGTCTCGGCGTCAGGCTCGATGCCCGCGATGGCTCGATCCTGCGATGGCTCTATCGCGATCCCAGCAACCCGACCATTCCGATGATGGATCAGGAGGGCTTCGTCCGGTCCGGCCGCGAGCTGCGTCTCGAGGCGCCCCTCGACGAGGCGACCGTGCGGTCGCTGAAGGTCGGCGATGTCGTGCTCGTGTCGGGCCGGATGTACACCGGACGGGACGCCGTGCACGCGCACCTGATGAAGCACGACCCGCCTGTCGATCTACGGGGCTCGGTGCTCTATCACTGCGGTCCCGTCGTGAAGAAAGAGGGGGAGCGCTGGACGGTCACGGCGGCCGGTCCCACGACCAGCATCCGTGAAGAGCCATACCAGGCCGAGATTCTTCGCCGTTACGGCGTTCGTGCCGTGATGGGCAAGGGCGGCATGGGAGCGAAGACGCTGCAGGGACTGAAGGAAACGGGTGCGGTGTACCTCAATGCCGTCGGCGGCGCGGCACAGGTCCTACGCGCGCTGCATCGAGCGAACCGATGGCGTGTCGCTCACCGAGTTCGGCACGCCCGAGGCGATGTGGCACCTGTGGGTCAAGGACTTTCCGGCGATTGTCACGATGGATGCCCACGGCAACAGCCTGCACAAGGATCTCGAAGCGCAGTCGGCCGCGAAACTCCAGTCGCTCAGTACCCCTGATCAACACCTTGCGGCGCGCGGCTCGATCGCGTCGAGATTGACGAGCTCGGGGCGCCGATAGCCACGCTCCATGGCTCCCCGATCGAGATGCATCGTGGCGAGATCCTCGATCGCGACGAGCGGGAACGGCGTGGGCTCGGCGGTCTCGATCACTTTGGTGTAGCCGCCGCATGCGCCGCACAGCTCGACGCGCTGCTGCGGCTCCTTGACGTCCGGAGCCGCCGTCACGAAGTTCTCGCCCGCGTGTCCACAGTAGATGCAGCGGTGCGATTGGAGCGACCATCCGAGCGCGCAGTACCGAGCAGCGGAGCACGCGCGCCGAATCCTGCGCTTCGATGTACGCCGGCCACGATCCGCAGAAGGGGCAGTAGCCGCGATCCCAACGATCGTCGATCGTCGATCGTCCATCGTCGATCGTCTGGCCGATGGACGACATCGAGACGCTGGACGATGGACGATGGACGATGGACAACGCCAAATGATGCGCGAGCGGGCTGCTGGCGAGCTCGCCAATCAGCCACAACAGGTCGGGTGAGAAGCCCATGTGCAGCGCACTGGTCCGCACCGCCTCCTGATCACGTGCCAGCGAAACCCTCACCAGCGAAATGGCGTCTATAGAACGGGCCGCAACAGCCTCGCCGATGTGACGCGCGCTGTCGCCAGCCCCGCCCTCTGCCAATGCGGTGCACAACGGCGGGACAAAACCGCCGAGCTGGAGTGGGATGTCGATTGTTTCATTCCGCACAGCCGGCACGCCGCGTGTCCGCTTATCCGCAATCACGAGCGGGCTCAGGTTCAGCGAGACGACCCCTTCGAGGCTGGCCGAGGCGTCGACGAGGAGCCCGAGGAGGCGCTGCTGAAGCGCGACGGCAGGGGCAAGTTCGGGCGATTTTGCTTCGATTTCGGCCCATTTTGCCACTGCGAGGCGCCACAATGGGTCGTGATGAGGGGGTGGCACAACGGGCCAGTATTGTATAATTTCCTCAGTGGGTTCCGGTGTTTGACCCAGGAGAAATCACATGATTAATGTCTCGTCCGCGGCAGCCTCCAAGATCACAGAGCTTCTGGCCGAAGAGCAGAAGCACAACAGCGGCCTGCGGGTGTTCGTGCAGGGCGGAGGGTGCTCAGGCTTCCAGTATGGGCTGATGATCGAGGAAAACGGCGGCGACGCCGACCAGGTCTTCGAGTCGAACGGCGTCAAGCTGTATGTCGATCCCATCAGCATCCGGTACCTCAAGGGCGCCGAGGTCGACTTTGTCGAGACGGTCACCGGCGGCGGCTTCACGATCAAGAATCCGATGGCCACGTCCACGTGTGGATGCGGCTCGTCGTTCACCACCGAGGAAGGCGGCGGCGGCGGACACCATCACTAATAGAGTGAAGGCGCGATCCTTCACTCCTTTTCCGGGTTCACCTGAAGCGCATGCAGACCACTGATGTCGATCGCGTGCGCCCGGCTGGCGGCAAACGCTCCAGCAAGCGCGATTTCATCATCGGTGCCTTCCTCCGCCAGGAGGGGCACCTGAGTGCGGACGATCTCGTCGATCTCATCCGCAAGGACGATCGCGGCATCAGCCGGGCTACCGTCTACCGTACGCTGCAATGGATGATGGACGCGGGGATTGCCCGCAAGGTCGATTTCGGCGAAGGCCGTTTCCGATTCGAGCATTCCTACCGGCATCCGCGGCACTTTCATCTGATTTGCAAGACCTGCAACCAGTCCTTCGAGTTCCTGAGCTCGGACATCGAGGCGCTGATTGAAGAAGTCGCGGCTGCCAGGAAGTTCGTCGGCAAGCAGAGCGTCGTGCAGATCTACGGCACGTGCGAAGCGTGTCAGACCGGCCGGCCCGCCGAAGCCAAGGGCGGGACCACCGAGATGATCTTCGCCCGCGATGCCCTGCGCATCGCGATCGCGACCGAGCGCAGCGGTCTCGAGTTCTACACCCGCGCCGCGCGCATCACGCAGGACGCACGGGGACGGACGATCTTCCAGAAGCTGGCCGAGGAGGAGAAAGAGCATCTCGGCACGCTCGAAGCGCGCTACGCGCAGCTGCTCAAGAACGACCCGCAGCTCGAGTCGCGTCCCGCCTTCCTCTTTTTCAAGGGCGCGGCAAACGGCCTGTTCGCCCAGGGGGCCGAGCGGCTCTCCAAGGGCGTCAACGATCAGCAGGCGCTGCTCATTGGCATCAAGTGCGAGCGCGGATCGCATCAGTTCTTCAAGAAGTACGGCGAACGGTTCGAAGACTCGGAAGGCAAACAGATCTTCATGGAGTTTGCCGCCGAGGAGAAGCAGCACTTCGAGCTGCTCGTCCGCGAGTACAAGAACCTCATCGCCCGCAAAGGACGCCGGCGTCCGGCCCGGCAGCCGAAACCCGTCAAGCCGCGCCGGCGTGTCAACGCCTGACGCGTGATCGATCTTCACCTCCACACAACCGCGTCCGATGGCCTGTACGATCCGGCGGCGCTCGTCGATCTCGCATGGCGCGCCGGCATCCGCACGATGAGCGTGACCGATCACGACACGGTGGCGGGATTGCCGGAGGCCGCGCGTGCCGCGGCATCATCCGGCATCGCCTTTGTCCCCGGGATCGAAATCACGGCTGTTCACGAAGGCAGGGACGTACACGTGCTCGGGTATTTCATCGAGACCGAGACTCCCGGATTCGACACGTTCCTCGAGGAGCAGCGGGCCGATCGTGTGCGGCGTCTGAGCGCGATGGTCGGCAGGCTTGCCGAGTTGGGGAAGCCCGTCAATCTCGACGAGGTGCTGGTCTCGCACCCTCCCGGCCAGGCACTCGGCCGGCCGCTGATTGCGAAGGCACTCGTCAAAGCCGGTCATGCGGCCGACACGCGTGAAGCGTTCGATCGGTTAATCGGCGATCGCAGGCCCGCGTTCATCCCCCGGCGGGGCCCGTCGCCCGCCGAGGTCATCGCCATCATCGGCCGGGCGGGCGGCCTCGCGTCGCTTGCGCATCCGGGATTGCTGAAGCGCGACGACCTGATTCCCGGGATGATCGACGCGGGCCTGACGGCGATCGAGGCCTTTCACAGCGAGCACGACGCGCCGACGACGGAACGCTATCTGGACTTCGCCGCGCGCCAAGGCCTGCTCGTGTCGGGCGGGTCCGATTATCACGGCGAGAAAGAGCGGCGACGGACGGCGTTCGGCACGGTCGGTCTTCCGCACAACCACTTCGAAATGCTGAAGGCGCGGGTCGCGCGCGTCACGCGGGAAGGTTGAATGGCGGCAGCCCTGCTGACGGCAATTTTCGCTTCGATTACCGGCATCGTCGCCGCGATGTACCTCGGCTACCAGAGCGCAAGCACCGGCGGGCTCGCGCAGCACATCTCGATCGGCTTCTTCAGCACGATGATCACGCTGCTGGCCCATTCGATGATGATGTTCTACTTTCTCGGCAAGGGGAAGGCGGTGAGAGAGGCGGCGGCGGAAGGGGGCCTCTCGAAGGACTTCGAGCGCCGCATCGCGGTCGTGCGAGCCCCGGTGTTTTCCGCTGCGACCGTCGCCATGCTTGCGACGATGACGACGGCGCTCCTGGGCGCGAGCGTCGATACGGGCGTTGTCCCGACGTGGGTGCACCACGTGTCGGCGATCTCGTCGCTCGTGGCCAACCTGCGCGCGCTGCAGCTCGAGATCAGGGCGCTGATGGAAAGCGGCCGTGTGGTCGCCGAAGTCAATCGGCTGCTTCAGTAAATGGGGCCGGACCCCTTCATCCTGACGGATGTGGAAAAGCAGTACGGAGGCCTGAGACCGCTCCGGGTTCGCGACCTGCGCATCCCGGCCGGCACGGTCACGATGATCGTCGGCTTCGATCGCCCGTCCGCCGAGGTCTTCATCAATCTTGTAACGGGCGCCACGCTGCCGGACAAGGGCGAGGTCATCAGCCTCGGCCGCTCGACCGCCAGCATCGTCAACAGCGATGAATGGCTGACGTTTGTCGAGCGCTTCGGCATCATCAGCGACCGCATCGCGCTGCTCGAAGGCATGACGGTGGCGCAGAACCTCGCCCTTGCCTTCGACCTGCACCTCGAACCAGTGCCGCCCGAGACCATGACGCGCGTCACGGCGCTCGCTGCAGATGCCGGCATCACCGCATCGACGCTCGACATGCGCGTGTCCGAGGCGCCGCCCCTGGTTCGCGCCCAGGTGTATCTGGCGCGCGCGCTCGCGCTCGATCCCGCCGTGCTCGTCCTGGAACATCCCACCGCCAGCTTGTCGCCCGAGGAGGGGAGTGCGTACGCAGGAATCTTGAAAGCCGCGGCCGGCCGGCGAGAGCTGACGACGATCGGTCTCTTGATGGACGAGAGGTTTGCGAAGGCGGCCGGCGGCCGGCTGCTCGTGTGGCAGCCGGCTACCGGTGAAGTGCGCGCCCGATCTCCGCTGAAGTTCTGGTGAACCTTACTTCTCGACGTTCACCGTAATCGTCTGGCAGAAGCCTTCGAGCGTGCGGTGCAGGTCGTCGCCGAGCTGCAGCGTGAGCTTGTGCTTGCCGGGCTCGAGCTGCACGTCGATTTCAGTCGCCCCCGTGCCGAAGTGGACCCACGACGGCGTGCCCTTCACGATTTCCGTTCCAGCCGGCAGACAGTCCATGTCGATGCCGAGGTGATGGTGCCCCATGCCCGCGCGAACCTGCTCGGCCGTGATGGTTTCCTTCGGAACCGGTGCGAGCTCGTACCCCTCGAGACCGAATCTCGCCTTCACAGGGCTCTTGACCGTCGCGCCATCTTGCGGTTCGACAAAGAAGACGCGGCGTGCCGGTGCCGGCGCGGGAGCGGGTGCAGCCGCAGGAGCTTCAGCGGGCGGTTGCGCTGGCGGTTCCGATCCGCCGCATGCGCTGGCCGCAATGACGAACGCGGCGAGGGGCATCGATTGGGCGAACGTGCGAAGACGTGACTTCTGCATCATTGACTCTCCTTCGAGTAGACAGAACTATCCGTGTGACCTTACTTCACGAGGATTCCGCAGGCAATCGCATTCCCGGTGTGACCCGTCCCAGCGGCCCCCGCGTACGTGTCCCGCGAAGCAGCCAAAAACCGGTGGCCGTCACGCCGTCCAGTGCCGCGAATATGTACACCATGGAACGGCGCCCGGAATTGTACACCGCGAATGCACACCGGACACTCGGGGGAATGCGCAATTTTCGGCGCAAAGGTGCTGCCAAATAGCTGAAGTTTGCTGGTATTGTAGAGCAAGACCGGCTACGAAGGAGTGTGCCATGCCTAAGGGCACGATCAAACGACTCGTACGAGATCGCGGCTTCGGATTTATCCGTGACGAAGGTGGACAGGAGTGGTTCTTCCACCGCAGTGGCGTCCAGGGAAGCTTCGATCAACTTGCCGAAGGCCAGCGCGTTTCCTTCGACGAAGAATCGTCTCCGAAAGGCCCGCGCGCGGGCAACGTCCGTTCGGAATCGTGATCTGACGATCGTTCTCTTCGACATCGATGGGACGCTGATACGTACAGGTCGCGCGGGCAGCCGCGCGATGAGTCGCGCGTTCGACGACCTCTTCGGTATTCCAGATGCCTTCGACGGCATCCAGATGGCGGGCCGCACGGATCGGTGGATTCTCGACGACGCTGCCGCCCGTGCCGGCGTCGATTTGAGCGGCGACACATTCGAGCGTGTTCGCGAGCGGTACTTCGCGCGCCTCCTCGAAGCGCTGCCCGAACCCCGTCCCGACACATGTGTGCTTCCCGGCGTGCGGACCCTGCTCGACGCGATCGACGCGCGCGGCGACATTTTCCCGGGACTCCTGACCGGCAACTGCGAAGAAGGCGCGCGCATCAAGCTCGAGCATTTCGATCTGTGGAAGTTCTTTCGCTGCGGCGCGTATGGCGACGCGGTAACGGATCGGAATCATCTGTTTGACGTGGCCATCAAACGCGCCGAGGCATGCGGCGCGCCGCGCGTGACGCCGGCCGACGTCATCGTCGTTGGCGACACCGTGCTGGACGTGGCGTGCGCACAGGCCGCCGGCGCCAGGTCTGTGGCCGTCGCGACCGGACCGTTCGATGCCGCGACGCTCAAGTCAGGTGGCGCAGACCTGGTGATGCACGACTTGAGCGACACGGACGCCTTCCTGCGATTCGTTTTTGTACAGACCTGAAGTACGACGACGTTGTCGGAAGGCACGCCGACGAGGCCGATGGGGTCTGATGCCGGGTGGCACCGGCAGGAAAGAGACTAACCTTCTACGAGACGAACATCTCCGGCGCGAGGTCCCTTCTGAGATTCCTCAGGAGTGAACTCGACGCGCTGACCTTCGCGGAGCAGCTCAAAAACGGCGCCGCGGACGGAGCTGCGATGGAAGAAGTGTTCGATTCCTCCCTCATCGCGGATGAACCCGAATCCCTTGTCGATCAAGAGCCGTGCGATCGTGCCGGTTGGCATACCCCTGTCCTCCGAATGTTCCCCACCGTTCGCGTGAAAGCCGCGTAACTTCTTTGAGATGCGGCCTTTGGGAGCCTCTCCGGTCGAGAACGGGGCTCAGTGTAGGTGCTTCAACCTACGAAGTCAAGATGCGACAACTTGCCACGTCTCGTCGTCCTCGTCGGCCTCGGGGTCGAAATCCTCGTCCCCTTCCTCGAGCTCGGCATTCTCGTCAAACTCTTCATCTTCAAGGATTTCGTCGTCTTCGTCGTCGAGGTCCGGACGCGTCTTCATGGGGTGCCTTCGGGCGGTTATTCCGCCGGGGGTTTCGCAGCAGCAGGAGCTGGCGCCGCGGCCGCGCCGGGCTGAGTGGGGTATGTGGTCCAATAGTGCCGGCCGCAGCGTTGACACACCCAGAACTGATTGGGCTGCCAGGGCGTTCCCGGGGGAGGGTCCCTCAGCTCCATTTGGTCGCCACAACGCTGGCAACGCACCTTTACGCCCACATCGCTCATGGAAGGGATTCTATAGTAGTTCCCAGTCGTCGAGTGATGCCCGGAATTTCAGCCATCGTTCTTGCCGGCGGCAAGTCGTCGCGGATGGGACGTCCGAAAGCCCTCCTTCCGATCGGAACGGCGCGCGAGACGTTTCTCGATCGCGTGACGCGCACGCTCGCCGAAGCCGGCGTCGAGGACATCGTGGTCGTCGTGGGCGCCGACGCCGCGATCATCCGCAACGCATCACGGCTGGCCGTGGGTGTTCGGTTTGTGGACAATCCGGACTACGAACGCGGGCAACTGACGTCGCTCTTGGCGGGCTTGCGCGCCGTCGACACGGCACACGCGCCTGCTGTGCTCGTGACCCTCATCGACGTCCCGCTCGTCAGCGCCGATACGGTCCGAACGCTCATCGCTGTGCAACGGGAGCGCGGCGCCCCGATTGTGCGCCCCGTGTCGAACGGCCTGCACGGGCATCCGGTCATCTTCGGGCGCGCGCTCTTCGCGGAACTGCGGGACGCCGATCCCGCGTTCGGCGCGAAGCCGATCGTTCGCGCTCACCAGGCCGAGATGATCGAAGTACCGGTGGACGACGAGGGCGCGTTCACGGACATCGATACGCCGGAGGACTACGAGCGCATCGTCGGTCCGCTCACTTAGACACGATTTCTCATCTCTGAAGTGCCTCAGCTTGCGCGCGATCCCGGGAGTCCGTCTGCAAAACGCGGCTGCGGCCCCACTGATCGCGTCGGCAAGTCTCACGGTCAATGGGACACAACTGCTGCAGCGCGAATCCGTGCGCAGGCGGCCGACACGTGTCGCCTGACGCGCGAGACGCCTGAGGGCATCGAGCGAGGATGAACGGCGAAGACAGTGTCCTCGCGTCGGACGGACGCCGTCGGGCCTCGCAGCGCGTCCGGCCCCGGAGCTTCGGATTCGCGCTGGAGCAGGTGTGTCCTATTGGCCTGGATCACGCCGACGTAGGAATCGTTACCATCCAAACCGGATGCCTCCATTCACGATGCGACCCTCGAGCGGTCCCCACACGTCGACGGTCCACACGCCAAGCGGCCCTCGCGTTGGCCTCACGAGCGGGTCGTACGAGGTCTGGCGGAAGTTGGAGAGATTCTCCACGTTCGCGAACAAGCGGGCCCGGCCGACGCGCCATTCGGCAACCGCTCCCCACATCAGGTACGGCACGCTGTCGCGCCGATACGGCGACTCGTCGATCTGCTGCCGTCCGGTGTAGAAGAACTCGACGCCGAGACGAAGCCGTTCCGTGATGCTCCACAAGCCATCGATACCCGCCGTGTGACGGGGATTCAGGGGCACCTCGCGGCGGCCCGGCTCGTCCGGATTCGCCTCTGACGACCACACATACATGTAGGTGGCGATGAGATCGAAGCCTTCCACGTGGTAGCGCCCGATCAGTTCCGAGCCCTGCGTACGAACGGGCCCCTGCGCGTTCTCGATGGCGTTCCCCTGCAGGTAGAGCGCGGAGTCGATCCGTGATTGAAAGAACGTGGCGTTCAGCTCGAGCACCGAGTTCTTCCATCCGAGATCGAACGACGCGCTACGGCCATGTTCGGGATCGAGGTCGCCGAGCGGTTGCAGCTGCGAAAGCCCGGCGGCTTCGGTTTCCTCGATAAACGGCGTCGGCGCGACGAAACCGGTACCAGTGGAGAGCCTCGCCGTCCAGCCCGAGGACGAGCGGACGAGCGCCGAGACGCGCGGACTGAAGAAGTTGCCGTACACGTTGTGAAAGTCGCCGCGTGCGCTCGCCGACACCGCCAGCCAGCTCGTGACGGGGAAGTCGTCCTGTGCGAAGACGCCGGGCACGACGTGGTTGTAATCGAACACCGGCAGATCGCGCGCCGCGTACTTGTCGCGCTGCAGGGCCGCGCCGACGACCCACGTGTGCCGGCCGCTCTGTCCGGTCATCGCCCCTTCGCCGAACCATGTGTGATGGAAGTCGTGCTCGCGCGCCGGTCCGAACGTGTGATCGTGCCACTGGCCCAGGCCCGAGCTGCGCAGGGTGAGCAACCTGGTCGATCCCATCGGCAGGCGCGCCACGACGCCGGCATCGAAGCGGCGCGTCGTCAGGTTTTCGGGAAACGGCTGGCCGTCGGGCGCCACGCGTCCGGGCATGGTGCCCCCTTCGCGCGCTTCTGCCATGCCGCCAACGGTGAAGAACACCGATCGCCCCGATCCGTCTTCCCACATCACGCGCGGACGCGCCGTCACGCGCTCGTAGCTCGGAAGATCGGTCCACCCGTCGGCGTCGATGTCGTTGCGACTTTGAAAGTGACCGCCGCCGAGAAACGTGTAGCCCCAGTTGCCTTCGCCGCGCGACGAGAGCCAGACCACGCCGTCGGTACCGCCGCGCGACGTCCGGTTGACGAGCACTTCCTGCTCGGGGCGATCTCGTTGCGGCTGGCGCGAAATGAGGTTGACGACGCCGCCGAGCGCCGATCCGCCGTACAGCGCCGACGCCACGCCTTTGATCACTTCAACCTGTCCGAGATCCATCGGAGGTATCTGCAGGATGCCGATGGTGCCCGCGGGCCCGTAGAGCGGCAGGCCATCGGACAGCACTTGCGTGTAACGCCCGCGCAGGCCCTGCACGCGCACGCTCGCCGCGCCCAGCGAGGGTGACGTCACCTGCACACGCAGGCCGTTGGTCTCGGTCAGCATCATCGAGACGTCGCCGGGCGTCATGAAGACTTTTTCGTCGATCTCTTCCTGTGGGACGACCTCGACTCGAATCGGCTCGTCCTCGACGCGCCGGCCCGTGCGGGTGCTCGCGACGACGGTGACCTCGTCTTCGAACGACGGGTCCTTGTCGTCATCGGGCTTTTGATCTTGATCCTGTTTTGCGTCTGTATCCTGCTTCGCGGGGGCTTGAGGGGCCGGCTCAGCGGCGGGCGGTTCCTGCTGTGCGCCGATGCCGGCGCGGCTCATCAGCAGACCCATGAGTACCAACGACAGGAGAGTGCGCACGAATATCCGTGATCATAACAGGCGTGTCGCCTTCATCAGACGCACGACGGCCGTGACTGCGGCCGTCGTGCATGTGTTGTGCTCAGGCCGCGGTATCGGCCGGCGGACCTACGGGCACACCCCTGACGGCGTAGGCGGGCATCGGCGCAGGGTAGCCGGCTTCTCCAAACGCCTCGCGCAGGATGCGATTGGTGTCGAAGTAGACCTGCCAGTAGTGCTGGTTGTTGCAGTACGGCCGGACGCAGAGCAGCGGCCCGGCCGGTGTGAACTGCAGGACGTCCACGTCGGGCGCCGGCGACGCCAGCACGTTCGGGATCGTCGCGACCCGCTGCTTGATCAGACCGATGGCGTGGCGGTGATCGACCGAGTGGCTGATCAACGCCGTCAGATCCACCCGTCGATACGGATTCGCCGAAAAGTTCTGGATGTTATCCGAGAAGATCTTGCCGTTGCCGACGATGGTATGGACGTTGTCCGGTGTATTGATGACCGTTGCGAACAGGCCGATCGCCTGCACAGTGCCGGTGACGCCTCCGGCGGTCACGAAGTCTCCCACCTTGAACGGCCGCAGGAAGACGAGAAAGGCTCCCGCTGCGAAGTTGGAGAGCAGCCCGCCCCACGCCACGCCAATGGCCACGCCACCGGCCGCAATCAGCGCGGCAAACGTGGTGGTTTCCACGCCGAAGTAGCCGAGAATGGCGACGATCAACGCCACGTTCAGCACAACCCCCAACGCGGTTTCCATGTAGCGCGTGAGCGTGACGTCCAGCTGCTGCGCCGCCATCGTCCGGGTGAACAGCCTCCGCGCCAGCGAAATCAGCCAGCGACCGACGAGCCAGAGCGCGAGGGCTCCGGCGACCTTCCACGCGGCCGCGACGAGCACCACGCTCGCGCTTTGAACAAGCGCATTGACATCCATGACAGTCCTCCGTAGCTGACGATCCCGTTTCAACCGCCTTCAGGGGTGCTGAACGACGGTGCCCGGCCGCACGGGCATTGACGACGTGCGGTGACGCTCACAGCCAGTCGTGAGTGCCTGGAGACGCATTCGTCTCCGAATCGCACAATCCTGCGGGAAAACGCGGGTCAACGCCCGCCGTCGGTCGCGCGATGCACGAGGTGTACCCGCGTCCGGGGATCTGCGATACTATTGACAGTTCAGAACTCTCCCCGACGTGGGCCAGTAGCGCAGTTGGGAGCGCGCATGAATGGCATTCATGAGGTCACCGGTTCGATCCCGGTCTGGTCCACCAACTCCAAGTCGTGGATTCCACACGACTGAAATCGACTACCCACACCGTAGATCGAACCCCGCTCATATTGGGTGTCATGAGATCGCGCGGTTAGCGGCTGTTGACGGCGCGTTTTAGGAGAGGTCACTCGCCACGGCGCGACGATTCGGGACAAATCCGATTGCGGGGAGCGCACCGGCTCCGGCCTTCGGCCTCGGCAACGTGGACGATTCCACCCGGCTCACCACACCAAGGATTTTCAAACAAGCGGTGCGGCGAAGCAGGTCCGGCTGAAGCCGGACACTACTTGCGCGATCTCGATCGCGTCATGCACGAGTGCGAGGAGTGCAATGCAGGCCGTGTCGGTGCGCAACGTCCGTGAACCCATGCCGAAGGGCTGGAAGCCGTGGGTTTCGAGAAGTTGCACCTCGAAGTCGTTCCAGCCGCCCTCCGGTCCGACGGCGAGCAGGACTCGTTCTTCGACGCTCTCCCGCACGACCGCCCCTGCCAGCCTCGTTGCCGCCGGATCGGCCACGAGACGAAGCCCGCGCCCGAACAGGCCGTCGAGCTGGTCCTCGACCAGCACCTTGAATCGCCGGTGGATGGAGACGGTCGGCAGTCGCGTGTCGCGCGCCTGTTGCAATCCTTCGACCAGCAGCGGCCGGTAGCACTCGGACGTGAGGACGTGCGTGTCGAAGTAGTGTCGTTCCACGCGCTCCGCATTGGTCAGGACGATCTGACCGACTCCAAGCGCCGCGATCTGTGCCCAGAGGCGTCGGAGCACTTTCGGTCGGGGAAGTGCAAGGAGCACGTCGACCAGCGGCCGGGTCGGAATGGTCGTTTCAAAAGAGCACTGCAATTCGATCGTGTCGTCGGAGACGGACTGTACCGTGCCCACTCCGCACGGGCCATCCAGGATACCGACGCGCACCTGATGCCCAGCCGCGACCCGCAGGACGTTCAGCAGGTGGGCGGCGCGGGTGCCGGAGAGACGGATATCACAAGCGCCTCTGACTTCGCCGGGCTCGAGAAGAATCAGATTCACACGACATGATCGCTCGGCTACCGCCTTCGCGCTACATCAACGGCGCGCCTCCTCGACGGTGTGATCCGGAAGGGCTGCCACGACGCCTCTCGGCGTGCCGTTGTCGAAGAGGATGCGGAAGTCTGAGCGACAAGAGTTCGTTGTCGACTTAGGCGCGCGGTTGCGCTATACCGGCACTCGCTGACATGCATCCAATACCCGCAACCAGGGCGCAATCTGGTTCCAACTCACGCCGTTCTGGGCCACCACCCTTCGCTCACGCTTGCCACTTGGCGTGAGCTACGGGGGCAAGCCACGCGAAGGGTGTCCACCGTAGCGGTCCAAATGAAGAGCCCCTGGCGAGAACAACACGACCCTCGTCTTATCCGGTGACCCTGATCAGGGAACGGCATCGTGTCGCCAGAGGTCAGCCGCAACGTTCGAAATGTGCCGCCGTCAAAGGCGTAGGTGGCCGGCACGTTGCCGGACTCGAACCGGACGAACATGACCACCGCAGGTTGCGTCGGATGATGACGTGACCAAGCCAACCATGGCGTGACCTCCCTTCCCACGCCACGAACCTTCGACCGGCAATGGCGGAGCAAGACGCGACGATCGCCAACGCCAGGACGGCGAGCCCCCTCGGTACAAGACGGACACCTGACGCGCGCCCGGTTCGCAGCAAAAGCGTGAGCGCACCGAGGAAGACCAATGCCACCAGGGCAAGCACGAAGAAGGAGATCCGGGTGTCCATGCCCGGTTGGCCGGCGCGGTGCATCAGCGCGCTGAAGGCGCACGCCGCCGCCAGCATCCAGGCCACATGCGGCGTTCCGATCCGCATCAACCGTGTCAACATTGATCTGATTATCGGCTCGAGACGGAAGGTCCAACCTCCATGCCTGAACCAGCTCCCGATTCTTCGCCGCTCACCGTTGAAGGCCAGATCATCGAAAGCGCTGCAAAGGGCAATGTCGAGGCACTGAGAAGGCTCCTCGACGATCATCCGGACAAGCTGGATCTCAAGGTTCCTCCGTATGAGGCGTCGCTGCTCTTTCCAGCCGCGCAAAGCGGCAGCATCGAGTCAGTCGACTTCCTGCTCACGCGCGGGCTCGACGTGAACTATCGCGAACGTGGCGACAACACGTACGCGATGCACTGGGTCGCGGCGCAGGGAAACCTCGAGATGGTCCGCAGGCTGGCCGATGCCGGCGGAGACGTCATCGGAGAGGGCGACGACCACGCCGGAGGTGTGATCGGCTGGGCTTCCTGTTGGGAGGGCTGCAACGACGCGGCGCACCGCGCCGTCGTCGATTTTCTGATCAGCCGCGGGGCACGCCATCACATCTTTTCAGCCGTGGCGTTGGACCTTGCGGACGAGGTGCGGCGGATCGTGAGCGCCGATCCATCGGCGCTGAACCAGCGCCAGAGCCGCAATGAGAACCACCGCACGCCGCTGCATTTCGCCGTCGCCATGAACCTTTCGCGAATGGTCGATCTGCTGGTGACGCTGGGTGCCGACCCGTTGGCCGTAGACGGCGGCGGAATGCCCGTCGCCGCCTATGCCACCGATCCTGAAATCGATCTGCCGGTCATGCAAGCGAATCCACAAATGACGCTCTAAGAGATGGACAGCGCCGCTCGCGGGCGCCGGCCGCTGAACGCCAGACACGTTGGATGTGGTCGCCGCGGCGGCGATACGCGATTGGAATACCGCTTCGACGCTCGCCACGGCAAACCGTCAGTTGATCGACAAGGGCGCGCTTCACCTGTCAGCGAAACGCGGCGACGCGACCGTGGTGAAGTGGCTGCTGGAACACGGCGCGAACGCGAACGCACTATGGACGCATTGGGACGCGGACGTGACTCCACTGCATCTCGCTGCTGCCCAGGGACACGCCGAAGTAGCACGACTGCTGCTTGATGCAGGCGCCGATCCACGCATCCGTGACACGAAACATGACGCCGATCCGCTCAGGTGGGCGGAGTTCTTCAAGAAACACGAGATTATCCAGCTGCTGAGAGACAGGACGACGGGTCAGGGGACCAACAGTCATTGATTCAGCATGGTGCGAGACGTATAGTGAATTTCCAGGCAGCGAAGTGGCGTTCTTGGGGATCCCACGTCCATTCTCGTTATTCTTTTGAACGGAGTACAGATTGTCACGATATCGTCCGGTGATCGTGGTGGCCGCCTTGGCCGCCGTGCTGTGGCCCTCGACCGTGGGGGCGCAGGGAATGGAGAACACGCGCTCGGTGACGATCTCATTGGGCACCGGCCTCGGGCTGGGCGGAAACGTCATCACCGAGGCGGCTGGCAGCCTGAACGGCACGCCTACCGTTTTTGTCGAGCAGAGCTACGGCAACCACTTCAGCGACGCGCTGCGGGTGCGCGTCATGGGCAATGTGGGACTCGATTACAACAAGGAAGCCTTTGTCACGTTTGCCTACAACAAGATGAACGCCACGGAGCGGGTGACCGGATCGGTCGGCGGTTACCCACTCTATACGCGCTTCAGCAACACGTCGGCTCTGGACCTGGAAGGTGGCCTCCGCTACTACTTCCTTCCTGAGGGGTCGACGCGAACCTACATCGCCGGTGTGGCCGGGATCCGGTTCCAGGACCAGGTCACGGCCACGATCAGGGTGCTGGAGCTGGGGCTGACGCTGAGCGACCTCGACTACTTCGAGAATTCCACGCTTTTCATCTTCGGCGCCGATACCGGCATCAGCCGCGATCTTTCCGACACGATCGCGATTGGCGCCGAAATCGGCCTGCGTTATCAGCCGAAGTTCAGTCCTGCGCCCATTCTGTTGGGTACCGGTCTCGAGGCGATCAACGACACCGGTAGCCGCGTGGGGCTGCCGATCAGCGTCTTCCTCACATGGCGCTTCTGATCCGCGCTCGCGTTTCGAAGTCCGACCGGGCCCGGTTAGGCCGGCCCTGGCGGCTGCTCGTGTCGGCGGCGCTCGTAGTGGTCGTCACCGCGCCTGCGGCTGCATGGGCCTCTCAAGACCAGGACACCCAGACAATCAAGCGACTCGCCGAGGATGTGAATAGCGCCGAGCCCAAGGTGCGGCGCGCGGCCCTGAAGGCGCTTGCCTCCCGGGGAGCGGAGGCCCTGGAGCCGCTCAGCCTGCTTGTCGGGGATCCCGAGCGCGACATCCGCAGCGATGCCATAGGAGCGATAGTCGCCATCTACGTGGAGCCGCCTCCACGCGAGCACGTCTCCAGCGCCGAGGAGGCGTTCGGGTGGACCCGCTATCGGACGACTCCATGGGCGGTGCCGCCCACTCTGGTCACCAATCTCGTGCGTGCCCTTGCGGACGACTGGTCGTCGGTGCGCCGCGATGCCGCCTACACGCTGGGTGTGGTGATGACACCACCGATCGACGCGCGAGTGGCCGACGAGCTGATCTACTCGCTCGCGGACCCGGACAGCTCGGTACGGCTCGCGGCCGTCAAGTCGCTCGGCCGCCTGCGCGCCACCCGAGCTGGGGACCAGTTGATTGGTCGGATCGTCGATCCGGACCTGCCCGTCCGTCTTGCCGCGATGCGTGCGGTTGGCGAGATCCGCGAGGCGCGGGCGCTGGTCGCCCTGCAGGAGCAGCTCGACTACTACCGCGGGGCCACGGCTGGGCGGGCGGCGCTCGAGGCCCTGGCCCGCATCGCGCACCCGTCGACAGCGAACCTGTTCGCGGAGGAACGGTTCTCGAAGAGCGAGGCGCACCGCCGCTCTGCGTATGAAGGCATCGCCAGGATCGGGGTTACGGATGCCGACGCTGTCGCTATGGAACAGCTGCTGACGGAGGAACGCGATGAGGCGGTGGTCGCGGCCATGTCGTTCGCTCTGGCGGCCGCGGGCAGGCCGTACCTGGATCGCCTCGTACAGGCACTCGCTGATCCCGACACGGCCAATCAGGCGCTGGAGTACGTCGTCGAGCTGGGCAGCAAGCAGCCGTCAGCGCTCGTGCCGTACCTGCAGCACGCCGACCCGATCGTGCGCGAGCGCGTGGCCATGGCGGTTGGGTTTGTGGGGGACGCGGGCGCCGAGGCCGCGCTGTTCAAGTTGACGAGTGATGGAAACCCGTCGGTGCGCAGGGCCGCCGAGGTGGCGCTCATCCGGATGCGCACGAGCCGGCAGGCAGGGAAGGTCCGGTAGCCACTCGCGACGTCAGGCCGCCCTCGTTTTATCCTGCGCGATCCTCCATCGTTGGCACAAGTCGTCGGCGGCGTCCCGCCAGTGCGGATACGCGAACGTGAAGCCGTGCTCGAGCAGGCGTGCGGGCACGACCCGCCGGCTCTTCAAGATCAACTCCGTTTCGGTGCGCATGAAGACCGCACCGATTTCGAGCATCCATCTCGAAGCGGGCAGGCCGAAGGAAGCCCCCCAGGCGTCGCGCAGCACGCGCATGAACTCGGCGTTCGGCAGGGGATGTGGCGCCGCAACGTTCACGATGCCGTGTATGTCGTTCCGATCGATCAGCCATCTGACAGCTGCGACGAAGTCCTCCTCGTGGATCCAGGACACGAACTGATCGCCACGCCCGGCAGGTCCTCCAAGGCCTCGACGAACGAGACCCAGCAGCGTATCGAAGATCCCACCCGGGTCCGGGCTCAACGTCAGCGCCGATCGCAGCGCGATCTTACGCGTGCGGGGTGTCACCGCAGCGTCGAACTCGCCCTCCCACGCCCTGGCGACGTCGATGCTGAATCGCCACGTGCCGGGCGCGCGAGGTTCACCGCCGCCGAGCACGCCCGAGTACTCGTCGTTCGGCGCGTCGAAGCGATGCGCGTAAATTGTGGCGGTGCTGGCTTGAAGCCAGACGGCGGGGGGACGCGCGACGTCGGCAATCGCTTTCCCCACCAGGCGTGTCGCTACGACGCGCGACTGCAATATCTCCCGTCGATTGCCGGCTGTGTAACGGCAGTTGACGCTGCGGCCCGCAAGATTGATGACGGCATCGCACCCGTCGAGCTCGTGTTGCCAGTCCCCGCGGCTCGACCCGTCCCACTTGACGACACGCCACGGCCGGGTCTCAGGACGGCGGCTCAACACAACGACGTCGTCGCCGATGCGATGGAACGCGCGGGCGAGGATCGTTCCCACCTGGCCGGAACCGCCGGGGATGACGACCCTCATCACACCCTCCCCTCGTCTATGAACCGGCCGCGGAATTCCGGACGCGGCATCACGCACTGATCGTACCGGCCGAACACACGATACCGGGTGCGCGCGACGACGTCGTACACCCGGTCCCTGATCGCGCGAGGACAGATTCTGGCGATGAGCAGGGCCTTCCAGGGCCACCCGAGCTCGCGGAGTACGAACAGCGCGGCGTCGCCCTTCGCGTAAAAGTGCGGGCCTGAGGTCCTGAAGTTCGCGACGACATAGAACGTCGTCAGGTCCTCAGGACTGCGTCCATACCGCGCCACCATCGCCTGCCCGGTGGCGCTTTGCAGCGAGGCGAACTGGAACGCGGCGCGTCGATCCCGTTCGAGCACGAACTGCACCGACCGATTGCAGAGCCCGCAAACGCCGTCGTACAGGACGAGGTGCGCTGCCTGATTGCCCGATGGCCCTTGCGCGGGTACCCAGTCATGCTCTAATATTAATGAACATGTTTACTGAAAATGTCAAGCGGCGGAAACGGGGCCGGCCGCCCGGCCAGACCGCACAGGGGGCGGCGGCGAAAGAGCGGTTGTATGCCATCGCCCTGCGCCTCATTGCCGAACACGGCTACGACGCGACGACCTTGCGCGATATCGCTCGAGAGGCAGATGTCAGTGTTGGACTGCTGTACCGCTACTTCCCAAGCAAGCAGGCCGTCGTCATCGCGCTGTACGACGAGCTGTCCATGGAATATGGCCGCAGGGCAGAACAGATGCCTCGAGGGAAATGGCGCGACCGGTTCCTGTTTGCGCTGAAGACGAGCCTGTCGGTGCTCGAGCCGCACCAGATGGCGTTGCGTGCGTTGACGCCCGTTCTGGTTGGCGATCCCGAAGAGGGAATCTTCGCTCCCGGTACGGCATTCTCGCGTCTTCGCGTCCAGCACGTGTTCGAGCGCGCCGTCAACGAGGCCACCGATGCGCCCAGGCAGCCGCTCGCGGAGGCGCTCGGGCGCCTTCTCTACCTCGTCCATCTGGCGGTGCTGCTGTGGTGGCTGCTGGACAAGAGCGCTCACCAGCGCGCCACGTCCTCGCTCGTGTCGCTCACACAGCAACTGCTGCCGTCCGCGGCATTGGCGCTTCGCGTTCCGCCGGTGCGAGGGTTTGTCATCTCGTTCGACGAGCTGATCCGTCAAGCGCTGTTCTCCAACCCACTGTAAGGGATTCATGTTTCTGGCACGCCGTCCATCGCCGCTTGCCATCGATCGTTTCCTGCAGGATTCGCACGATCTCCCAACGTCATATGGGCCGGTCGGACTCCTCAAGGACGCCTGCCCGGACCGCCGCATAGACGAGGAGGTGGTTGCGATTGGTCACGGCCGCGAAGACTTCGAGCGGGCGCGGGCGGCCCTCAAGTCGTGGAAGCAATGTGACATCGGCTGGCTGCAGGTCTTTCCGCAGCGCACGCCGGTCGCCGTCGGGACGATCGTGGCGGTGCTCATCCGGCACCTCGGTTTCTGGTCGCTGAATGGCTGCCGGGTCGTTTACGACCTGGGCGGCCCTCGCGACACTCGATTCGGTTACGCCCACGGCACGCTCATCAACCACGCCGAGGCAGGTGAGGAGATTTTTGAGGTCTTCGTTGATGCCGGGACCGGCAACGTGATGTATCGCATTCGCGCGGCATCGTGGGCGCGGGCGCCCCTCGCCAGGCTCGGCCAGCCGGTCGTGCGTCTGCTCCAGGCGCGGTTTCGGCGCGACTCCGTCGAGGCGATGAGGCGTGCGGTGCGCCTCCGGAACTGACACGAGACTCCGTAGGGATGGAGTCGGAGCCGACTCGTCCATTCCTCCCACACTCGGCTGAATCGCGCCGAAGTCTTTGAATCCCAACACTTCCAGCGCGACGCCCTGTCGCGGGCCGGCAAGGTACGCGGTCTGCTTGCGTGTGCCCGGGAAACGGGCCAGATGCTCATCCGCCTCCTCGTCGCCTGCTCGCTCATGGCGCTGTGCGTCACCATCCACGCCGCCGGCGTAACCTGGGCGCTCCGGAAACTACGCGGGATCGCCATGCGGGCTCAGGGGTTCTGGCCCAGCACGAGGCTGTTCATTCTCGTCGCGGTGTGGATCGTGCTGTTGCACATCGTTGAGATCGCCGTCTGGGCCGTGGCGTATGTCTGGCAGGGCGCAATGCCCGACATCAAGACGGCGCTGTATTTCAGCGCCGTCACCTACACGACCACCGGCTATGGCGATGTCGTGCTGCCCGAGCCATGGCGGCTCGATGGGGGAGTCGAGGCATTGACCGGCATCCTGATGTGTGGATGGTCGACCGGATTCTTCTTCGCCATCGTCAACCGCCTCAACGTTTCGCCGAGCGCGAGAACGGACTCCTGACATGCCCGCCTCCTTCAAGCCGTCAATCAACTGGCTGCTGGCATGTGTGCCCATTTCGATCGCGCTCGAACGGGCGCATGCACCGGCGCCCGTGCTCTTCTTCTCGGCCGCGCTGGCGATTCTGCCGATTGCGCGGCTCATCGTGCTCTCGACCGAACAGATCGCCACGCGGACGGGCGACGCCGTTGGCGGTCTGCTCAACGCCACCTTTGGCAACGCGCCCGAGCTCATCATCGCGCTGGTGGCGCTCAAGGCCGGATACTTCGACATGGTTCGCGCCTCGATCATCGGCGCGATTCTCGCCAACCTGATGCTGGCCACGGGCGTGGCGTTCTTTCTCGGCGGGCTGCGCTATCACTCGCAGGATTACAACGCGGCCGCGGCACGCCTCTACAGCTCGATGATGTTGATCTCGGCGGTGTGCCTTGGCGTGCCAAGCGCGTTCAATCGCTTTTTCTCGCCGGAAGAAACCATTCACGTGGAAAAGCTCGTGAACATCGGCACCGCATTCGTCCTGCTCGCCGCCTACAGTCTGTATCTCGTGTTCCTCCTGAAGACGCACCCGGACTTCTTCGAGAGCGTCACAATGACCGAAGCGGAGCACGGCCACCACGGGCCGCAGTGGAGCGTCGGCCGGGCCGTCGGCAGCCTGATCGGCGCGTCCGTGCTGGCGGCGTTCATGAGCGAAATTCTCGTCGGGGCCGCCGAGGGCACGGGCACGGCGCTCGGCATGTCCGAGGTATTCATCGGGATCGTCTTTCTGGCCGTCATCGGCGGCGCCGCCGAGAGCGGGTCGGCGGTCGCGATGGCCCGCAAGAACAGGCTGGATCTCACCATCGGCATTGCGATGGGCAGCAGCATTCAGATTGCCTTGTTCGTGGCGCCTGTCCTGGTACTCGTCAGCGGGTTCGTCGCACCGCAGCCGTTGGAGCTCTCGTTCAGCCGGGCGGAGCTTGGCACGCTCTTCCTCAGCGTGTTGGTTGGTGCGTTCGTGGCCGGCGACGGCCGGTCGAACTGGTACAAAGGCGTTCAGCTGATGCTCGTGTACGTGATGATCGCCATCCTCTTCTACTTCCTGCCGGACGCCCCGCGATAGTCAAATTACCGTGCAACTGTCCTGTCCAATTTGTTGGAGTTTTCCAGAGTTCTCGGCTGAACAATTCAGTTGCTTTCCGGAACAGTTGTTCTAGGATGCTCGGCACACCATAAGCGGCATTCGTCCCACGCGAGAGTAGAACTTCCATCGGCGCTTCGGTATTCAAGGAGGCGAGTATGGTCTATCTCCGATTGTTGGGCAGCGCACTCACAATCCTTCTCGCATTAAGTACGGTCGCATTCGCGCAGGGCACCGCCGATATCGTCGGCCGCGTCACCGACGCGAGTGGCGCCGTGCTGCCCGCGGTAACGGTTACCGCGGAAAACATTGCGACCAAGAACGTCCGCACGACGATCACGGGGGACACCGGTGACTACGTGTTCACCCTTTTACCGATCGGCGCCTACACGGTGAAGATCGAGTTGTCTGGGTTTCAGACGGTCACGTCCAAAGTCGAGCTGGCCACGGGCGACCGCGCGCGCATCGATGCCCGGATGGAGCTGGGGACGGTCTCGGAAAACCTGATCGTCACCGGCGAGTCGCCGCTCCTGCAGACCGACTCGGCGACGGTCAGCACGCTGATCGATCAGAAAACGGTGCAGGATGCGCCCATTCCCGGGCGCAACATCATCCGCATGGTGCAGCTGGTGCCCGGGGCCAACGAAGGCGCGCTCAGCTCCCTGGCCAACGGCACGCGTCCCGACGAGCGCCGGCAGACGTCGTCGGTGTCGATCAACGGCGTCAACGACGTGCTGAACAACCAGCTCGTCGATGGCATGGACAACAACGAACGCTCGATCGGGACGGTTGCGATCAAGCCGTCGATTGACGCGATTGCGGAAGTGCGCGTCCAGACCAACATGTACACGGCGGAGACCGGCCGGACGTTGGGCGGCGTGATCAACATCATCACGAAGTCGGGCGGGAACCAGTTTCACGGATCCGGCTTCGAGTTCGCCCGCCACGAAAAATTCGACTCCCGCCAGTTCTTTGCGCAGGGCAAGCCGGAGAATCGGCAGAACCAGTTTGGCGGCAGCCTGGGCGGCCCGCTGCGCCGGGATCGGACGTTCTTCTTCGTCGACTATGAGGGGTACCGGATCAAGCAGGGGGTGCCGACCGTCGTGACGGTGCCCACGGCCAGGATGCGCGCCGGCGACTTCTCGGAGCTGTCCACCCAGATCTATGACGCGCAGAACGGGCGGACGCCCTTTGCGGGCAATGTGATCCCGGCCGCCCGCTTCGACCCGATCGCAGTCAAGTACATGCAGCTCTATCCGCAGCCGAACGGCCCCGGGCTCGCGAATAACTTCTCGTATACGAACAACCGCACGCAGGACAACGATGCGACCGACGTCCGCATCGACCACAAGTTCGACGAACAGAACACCGTGTTCGCCCGGTATTCGTACAACAAGACCGACACGCTGACGCCGAGCCTGTGCCCGCCGACCCAGGTCGGCGGCAAGAGCGTCGACCCGACGTGTATTGTCGGCGGCGCGGCGACGGGCAACTATGCCGGCCCGAACTACACGACGGCGCACAACGTGATCGGCAACTACGTCCGCGTCCTGAACGCCACGACGATCATGGAAGTGAAGGGCAACTACTCGAAGCCCGACATTCTATCGCTGGGGCCGAACAACAACTCGAACTACGGCGATTTGTTCGGCGTGCCGAATGCGAACACGGGCGCTCAGGAAACCAGCGGCCTGCCGTTGATGGAAATGCGGCCGACGACGATTGCCGCGCTGGGCGAGACACAGTGGGTGCCGCTGCAGATTTACAACCGGACGAAGCAGTTTGCCGGCTCCGTCAGCAACACGCGCGGCGCCCACAACCTGCGCGTCGGCGCCGGCATCGTGATGCGGAGCTTCGGCGTGCTGCAGTCGAATTCGGCCCAGGGGCTCTGGGGCTTCGACTCCACCCCGACCAACAGCGGGGCCACGGGCCTCGGGGGCAACGCGTTTGCGTCATTCCTGCTCGGCTTCCCGACCGACGTGCGCCGGCTGTACACGCCGGGGATGCCCCATTACCACACCAATGAGCCCAGCGTGTTCTTCCAGGACGACTGGCGCGCGAAATCGTGGCTGACGGTCAATTTGGGGCTCCGCTATGACGTCTTTACGCCGCTCACCGAAGAGGATAACCACCTGTCGAATTTCGTGCCCTCACTAGGCAAACTGCTCGTCGCCGGAGAGAACGGCGTGGGCCGGACCGCTGGCGTCAACACGGACTACACGAACATCGGACCCCGGACCGGATTTTCGGCGTCGCTGCCGCACCAGATGGTCCTGCGCGGCGGGTGGGGTCTCGCCTACTATCCGAACAACAAGAACGCCGGGGCGTTCATGAAGAACCCGCCGTTCACGGCGAACTACGGCCCGAACACGAGCCTGGCCCAGTCGGGAGGAGCACCCAACCTCTTGCTCAAGGATGGGCTGCCGACGGTCGTGTTTGCGAATCCCAGTCAGCCGACGGGTAACGTCATCGGCACCGACATCAACTTCAAGTCCGATCGCGCCCAGCAGTTCAACCTGATGGTCGAGAAAGAGTTCTCGGGCAACGTCGTCACGGTCGGTTACATCGGGTCACGCGGCGATCGGCTGCAGCTCGGCGTGGCGATGAACTACAACCTGGCGCCGGCCGGGGCCGGTCCGGTGAATTCGCGGCGGCCGTATTTCTCTCAGTACCCGCAGATGTCGAATGTGAACATCCTGTCGAACTTCGGCAAGTCCAAGTACAACGCCTGGCAGTTCGTCTTCAACCGCCGCTACCGCGACGGCCTGACGATGACCTCTCACTACACCTGGTCGCATTCGCAGCAGTACACCCCGGTCCCCTGGGACTTCAGCAAGTTCGAGTGGGGCGACACGCAGCAGTTCGACGTCAGGCACCGCTTTGTGGCGACGGCGAGCTATGAGCTGCCGTGGGGCAAGTCGTTGACAGGTGTCGCGCACGGATTCCTGTCCAACTGGCAGGTCAACCTCACCGGCTACCTGCAATCCGGCGTCGCGTATACCGTCGTCAATGCGACGTCGCGGACCAACACCGGCAACAACGCCGGGACGCTGAACGGAGGCGACCGTCCGAACGTCAACGGCAACCCGAACCTGCCCTCGAGCGAGCGGACCGTGCAGCGCTGGTTCGACACGAGCGTCTTCTCGGCGGCGGATAACTTTACGTCGGGCAACGTGGGGCTGTCGCTGATGCATGGCCCCGCCCAGCGACGGCTCGACTTCTCGATCTTCAAGGATCTGTCGATGGGCGCGAACCGCCGGCTGCAGCTCCGAATCGAGACCTACAACATCACGAATACACCGAGCTTCTATCTGCCCGACTTCAACTTCGGGAGCGCGGGGTTCGGCAGTATTTCGAGTACCTGGAAACTCAATCCCGCGACAGATGCAGTTTGGGGTGAAGTACCTCTTCTAGCATCCGGCGGCGTTCGAGCGTTTTCCGCTTGTACGTAGTGTCCGGCTAAAGCCGGACACTACGTACAACACGGAAGCTTGATTCTCAGAAGGTGTAGCTAGCGACAACCACCGTCACGTTGTCCCTGCCGCCCGCCGCCAGTGCGAGATCGACGAGTCGGCGGCACGCTTCGGCCGATTCACGGGACTCGGTCAGCACCTGGCAAATTTCCCCATCATCGACCATATCCGTGAGGCCGTCGCTGCACAGGAGCAGCCGATCCCCGGTTATCAACCTCAGCCGATCGACGTCGACCTCCACGTCCTCGTTGGAGCCTCCAAGTGCATTGACGAGGAGATGACGGGCCCCAAAGCTCACGGCTTCCTCTTCCGAGAGCTGACCGCTGTCGATGAGCAGCTGCACGTAGGTGTGGTCTCGTGTCAGGCGATAGAGACGGGCGTCGCGAAGCAGGTAGGCGCGTGTGTCGCCCACGTGGACGATCTGAAGCTGGCGGCCCATGCTGCGGGCCGCCGTCAGCGTGGTTCCCATGCCACGGACACTGGGATCCTGACGTCCATGTTCGATGAGCAGCGTGTTGAGGTGCCGGAACCGCTGCTTCGATCGCTTTTTCGCATGGCTGGAGACGGTTTCGTCCAGGCGGAAGATCCAGTCGGGCATGGCGAGCGCCAGCTTCACGAGCCCGCTGATCGCCATTCGGCTCGCGAGCTCGCCGCCTGCGTGGCCGCCCATCCCGTCGGCGACGATCATGGCGTAGCCGGCTTCCTCGGCCCGGTCCGGTACTTCCCCGGGTGGGAGCGTCGTGAGGACTGTTTCGAGGAAGCGCCCGATGCGGTTGACGATGAAGTGGTCTTCATTGCGGGCGCGGACCTTGCCCGGGTGAGACAGCCCGCTCACATCGACGTGCCCGCACGGGCCGAACGGCGGAGCGGTGTCGTCCAGGATAGCGCGTCGTATTTTGGAGAACGTGACGCCGGTCTTGAGTGGCCATATTTGAGATCTCGCGATGGCGGTTGATCTGGCAATACTAGCATCCATGAAATGGAATGGCAGCGCATCCGTCGCCAGGCGGATCGAACACGCCGAAGCCACCATGATTGGCGAGTTCGGCCGGCTCGCCGCCCGTCAATTCGGCGATCAGAAGGTGTTCATCGGCAATTGTGCCGGCGGCATCGCGGTGGCCGCGGGGCCCGGTGCGCCGTACAGCAAAGTTGCCGGCCTGGGTTTCGAGCCGATCGACGAATCCGCGCTTGCCGCGGTCGAGAGCGCGTACGCGGAGCGCGCGACGCCCGTGCGCGTTGAGCTCTCGTCCCTCGGCGATCCGGAAGCAGGTACGTTGCTCACACGGCGCGGGTACATGCTCCAGGGATTCGAGAACGTCCTCGCGATATCGCTTCCAGCGCCGCATCGCGAGATCGCTGGTGCGGCCGTGGCGCGGGCTGCGGAAACCGAAACCGCGCAGTGGATCGACGTGCTGGCGTCGTCGTTTGCCGCGCCCGATACCTACGACGGCCCGATCGTCGAGGAGCACGTCGATCGCGGCGCCATTGACGCGCTCCTCGAACAGACCAGCGAGATCGACGGCTTCATGGCATACCTCGTGCGGCGAAACGGGGAAGTCGCCGGCGCGGGTGGGATGCGCATCGCGAACGGCATCGCGCAGCTGTGCGGCGCCGGAACGCTGCCCGCTCATCGCCGCCGCGGAGTGCAGACAGCTCTCCTGCAGCAACGTCTCGCCGATGCCGCGCGTGCGGGGTGCGACATCGCCGTCGTCACGACACAGCCAGGGTCCGTGTCGCAGCAGAACGTTCAGCGTCAGGGGTTCGAGCTGCTGTATACGCGAGCGATCCTGGTGAAGGCCGGATCTGGAGGGCAGGGCTAAAGCCCTGCGCCACCCAAAAATTCGGTGGCTGAAGCCCTGCGCTACCGAAAATTTGGTGGGCTACCGGAGATTCTGTGGGAAACGCTCCAGCAGTGCGGAGGACTCGTTATCCAGAAACACCGTCACCGCCGCGTGTGTCTGTAAGATCGATGCGGGCGCCAGAGGAGAGATCGGCCCCTCGACGCAGGCCTTCACGGCTCTGGCTTTTCGCGAGTCGGGCACGACACAGATGAGTTCCCGCGACTTGAGAATCTGTCGAATCGACATCGAAATCGCCTGAACAGGCACTTCCTCGATCGCCGCAAACCAGCCTTCGCCGACCTGCTGCCTTCTGCACGCGTCGTCGAGCGTGACGATGACGTAGGGCTCTTCGGTCTCGAAATCTGCCGGCGGGTCGTTGAATGCCAGATGGCCGTTTTCGCCGATGCCGACAAAGGCAATATCGACTGGCGCCGATGCCAGCTCGCGTCCGACCGCGACGGCCACGCGCGTGGCGTCGCGCTCCGCGTCCAGCAGGTAATAGCGCGTGATGCCGGCCTTGCTGATGAAGCGCTCGAGCAGATACCGCCGGAAGCTCGCCGGATGGTCGAGCGCGATGCCGACATATTCGTCGAGGTGGAACATCTCCACGCGTGGCCACTCGATGCCCGGCTGCGACACGAGGGCTTCGAGGAAATCGAATTGGGAGGTGCCGGTGGCCGCGACGATGCGCGCGCGGCCCGTGGTATCGATGGCGTTGCGGATGGCGCGGCCGGCGTGATCGGCGGCGGCACGGCCCAGCGAGCGACGGTCACTGCAGATGCGGACGTGCATGCAGCCGGCGACTGACGTCCGCGTCAGTACTCGGTGAACATCCGCTGGATATCGCCTGGCGACTGGGTCTTCGTCAGCGCCAGCATGAGAAGGATGCGGGCTTTCAATGGCGTGAGGTCTTCGCCGCCGATCATGCCGTCGCGCACGCGCGTGGCCGACTGTGCCGCGATGCGCCCGCTGCCGGTTCGAGTCGCGGCGACCACGACCACGCCCTGACGTTCGGCGTAGCTGATGCCCGGCGCGAGCGATCCGCCCGTGAGATCGGCCCCCGCGACCGCGATCACGATGCCCTTGGCCCCGGCATCGACGGCGGCGCGCAGCAGGTCGCTCGACGCACCCTGGTAGAACATCATGATGTCGACGCGCGGCAGGCTGGCGAGTGCCGACACGTCGAACTCGGCCTTCTGCGTGTGCCGTCTGAGCGGCTCGCGATAATACACGACGCGGTCCGGATCGACGACGCCGAGGATGCCGTACGGACGGCTCTGGAACGTCTGCACGCGCAGCGCGTCGGTTTTCGTGACTTCGCGCGCCGAGTTGATTTCGTCGTTCAGCACGACGAGCACACCCTTGCCACGCGAGTCTGGAGATGACGCCACCCGGAACGCATCGAGCAGATTGGCGGGTCCTTCATACCCCAGCGCTCCCGCGTTGCGCATGGCGCCGACGAGCACGACGGGCTTGTTGGCCTTGACGGTGAGGTGAAGGAAATACGCCAGTTCCTCGAGCGAGTCTGTTCCAGACGTGATGACCGCGCCGGTGAGCCCGGGATCCTGGTCGAACGCCTCGTTGACGCGCCGGGCCAGCTGCACCCATTGGTCGAGCGTCATGGCCGTGCTGGCGACGTTGGCGAACTGTTCCGGCTCTGGTCGCGCGATACGGTGGAGGCCGGGCACGAGCTGCAGCACCTCTTCGGCGCTCATCCGCGTGCCGCCGCGGGTGGCGATGGTCCCGCCAGTCGCGATGAAACGGATCCGTGGAAGCTCGTTCTCGGCCCAGGTGTTGATGCCGCCTGCGGCACCGAGCACCAGGGCTGTGACGACGATGGCGGCAACGTAGGGTTTCTTGAGGAGGCTCGACGTGAAATCTACTATACCGTATTCGCCCGATGCTGGTGCGCGCGGTTCAGCCAGTCGCTCAGATGCGTCGCGGCTTCGTCGGGTGTCTCACCATAGAACGGCATCATAGCCGTCGGCACGCCCGGAATCCGCGCGATATGGGCTCGCCAGCGTTTCTCGGATATCCACGTCACTTCAATGACGAACGGACGTCCGGCAATGATTTTTTCAAAGCAATGTTGCACGACGATAGTGCCGATAAGTCGACAGGTTGATCCCGGAACCGGGTTGCTGGGGAGCAGCGACGATTCTACGTACCCAGAAACGGGAAACAAGCGAAACGAAGTACGAAGGCCGGCCTGGATCGCGGAGCTGCCATGATTCGCTCAGAATCTGACGAAAAAAATATTTTGCTGTCGCTTGCTCAACAGGAAATTCACCATTCGTCCACAGGTTTTCCACACGCCTTCGCCCTCGAATGTAGGGCACGCCTTTTGACGGCGATGGGGAAACAGTTTTGCGCAGTTCGGCACTAACCTTGACTGACTACGTACGGGCCATTACTCTGAACGCCATTCATGCACGCTAGACAACGCATGATGCTGGCCGCCGTGATGGCCGTCGTGGCCGTGGTGCCGGCATTCGCCGAGTCGGTCACGCTGCTGCGGGTCTTTTTGAACGACGGCTCAGCCATCGTCAGTTATGGCGAATATGCGCGTGTGGGCGATCGCGTGGTCTTTTCGATGCCGGTCGGCGACGTCAACTCCGGTCCGGCGGGCGATCCCAGTCTGCATGTGGTGAACCTGCCCGTTTCGGCCGTCAACTGGGTTGCCACGGAGAAGTACGCCGCATCGGCGCGCTACTCGCACTACATGGCGACGAGCGCCGAGTCCGATTACGCCGTGCTGGCGGGCGAGGTGGCGGCGGTCCTGAACAGGATTGTCCTGACAAAGGAACCGAAGGCGCGACTCGATATGGCCGTGGATGCCCGCAAGCGGCTGGCCTCGTGGCCCCGCGATCACTACGGATACCGCGCCGATGACGTCCGCGAAATACTGGGCATGCTCGACGAGGCCATCTCCGAGTTGCGGGTGGCCGCCGGCGAGACCAGCTTCGCGATCGATCTGGTGGCGACGCCGCAGGCGCCGCCCCCGGAACGGCTGCCATTGCTCAGGGCACCGACGCCGGCCGAGACGATTGCGCAGGCGATTGCCGTGGCCAAGGTCTCGGATGTGGCATCCGATCGGCTCTCGATTCTCCGGACGGTCGTTGCCGCGATTGACAACCCGAAGAACGCGCTCCCGGCCTCATGGGCGCGGCCGACCCGCCGATGGGCCGTTCACACCATGGGCGACGAGGTGCGCGCGGGCAAGGTCTACGCCGAGCTGAGCTCGACGATGCTGAAGCGCGCGACCGTGGCGGCGTCGCGCGCCGACGTGCGCGCTGTGCAGGGCGTCCTCGAGGCCGTCATCCGCAAGGACGTCGAACTGGGCCGCAAGCGGCCCGACGAGATCAATGCGTTGATCGAACAGGTGCGAACCCAGCTCGATGCCGCGCGCCGCCTTCGACTGGCGCGCGACCAATGGGCCGAACGCGCGGGCAGCTTTGCGGCGTATCAAAGGAATGTGGCCCCGATCGTCGACGTGCTGAAGCGGGTGCAGGGTACGCTCGACGATGTCAAGCATCTCGCCGGTTCGGATGCAGCGGTGCTGGTGGCCTGGGGCGAGCGGCTGGCGGCCAATGGCAAGGTGCTGAACGGGCTGTCGGTTCCGGACGAACTGAAGCCGTCGCATGCGCTGCTGGTGAGCACCATCAACCTTGCGGAAACCGCGGTCAAGAAGCGCAGGCAGGCGACGGTGACGGGCGATCTTCAGCTGGCCTGGGATGCGTCTTCGGCCGCGTCAGGATCAATAATGTTGTTGATGAAGGCAGAGGAGGATTTGGAGGCGGCTGTTCGCCTTCCCGACATAAGGTGATAACGCCCCGCCAGACTCGTCTATACAGGGTCCCCGACCTTCGGAGCTTTCAGCGCACCATCCGTCGTCTCCTCTCCCATTCCGATGTTCGCCGCGTGCGCCGTTCGGCGGCCATTGTGCCCAGCGCGGCGGCCGCTGACCAGCTTCGACGCACGCTCGAAAATCACCGGCTGCAATCGACATCGTCCGCCGACCGGGCGCTCTGGCTGCCGCAGATCCTCACGCGATCGGGCTGGTACGACGCGATGCATGCCGGTTTGCCGGTTCCGCCCCGGCGCCTGAGCGCGCTCGAGCGGGAGGTGCTGCTCAATGCGGCGGCGCGCGATGCCTCGAAAGACGTCGCGCCGCCATTCCGCCTGCGTCCCGGCCTGCTCGTCGAAATGCTGGGGCTCTACGACGATCTTCGACGGCGCGACGTGGCAATCGATACGTTCGAGCGATTGCTGACGCGCGAGCTCGAGCGCGACGCGGATGCCGATCGCGGAGCCGATCGCCTGCTGAAACAGACGACATTTCTCGCGGCGGCCTTTCGGGGATACGAGTCGCGGCGGGACGCAACCGGTGCGGTCGACGAGTACGCGTTGAGGACGGCGCTCATCGAGACCGCTCCCGCCAGGCCGCTTCGTCAGGTCGTGCTCACCATCGGCGAGCGGAGCGTCGACGCGGCGGGGTTGTGGCCGGCCGACTTCGATCTGCTGACGCGTGTGCCCCAACTCGAACAGATCGACATCGTGGCGACGCACGCGACCATCGCCGCCGGCCTGCTCGATCGGCTCGAAAAATTCATGCCCGGTTTCGAGGAAGCCGAGCTTCCGCCGGATCCTGAAGAGGTCGTCGACGATTCAACCCGGCCGGTGCTCGCGATCCCATCCCAGGAGCGGCAGGTGACGGTGAGCCGCGACCGGGAGGACGAGCTCACCTCCATTGCCGCGACGATCAAGACTGGAACAAGCTCGGATCTCGATCGGAGGGCCGTCGTGTTCAAGCGCCCTCTGCCGTACGTGTATCTGGCGCGTCACGTTTTCGCCGATGCCGGCATTCCATACCAGACATTCGATGCGCTGCCGCTTGCCGCCGAACCCTATGCCGCCGCGCTGGATCTCGTGTTCGAGTTCGTGACGTCGAACTTCACGCGCGAGCCCGTCGTCGCGCTGCTCGGCTCGCCCCACTTTTCGTTCGAGGTCGATGGCGTGCCGCTTCGTCGAGCCGACGTTGCCGCTTTCAACCGGGGTCTGAGCGACGAAGGGTACTTCGGGGGTGCCGATCGATTGCGTGCGTTTGCCGATGCCGGACGGTGGAAGGCCGCGAGGGCGGCTTCGCGAGCGACGGAGGAGCTGCGCCCGCTCATGGAGGAAGAACGCCCCTCCCTGCAGCTCGATGCGCTGCTGTCGTTCCTCGACGCACACGACCGGATTCCGCCGGCAGGCGATCCGCTGCGCGAGCGGCATCTGCGCGCGCGCAGCGCGGTGCTGTCGGCCCTGCATGGCTTGCGGCGGGCTCATCACGATCTGGACGATTCGCCGATCGCGATTGCGAGCCTGGCCGCGATGATCCGCCGATGGATCGAGGGGCAGACCTTCGCACCTCGTGCCGGCACCACCGGTGTCCAGCTTCTCGACGCGCAGGCCGCTCGATATGGGGAGTTCGACGAGGTGTTCCTGGTCGGTCTCGTCGAAGGGGAGTGGCCGGAACGGTCGGCCACGAACATTTTCTATCCGTCGTGGCTTCTCAGCCAGCTCGACTGGCCGGATTCCCGCGTCGCGCTCGCGGGCCAACGGGCGGCATTCCAGGATTTGACGCGGCTCGCGCGCCGTCACACGCATCTGTCCACCTTCGAGCTCGAGCACGAGGCGATTGTCGGGCCGAGCGTCTTTCTCGAAGACGTCGAGCGGCTGGGGCTCGAGACGCGTGTCGGCGAGCCGCGAGCGGCCTCGGGGCTGTTCGTGCACGAGGCGCTGACGAGCGATCCCGTCATGCCTGCGGCCGTCGCGGGCGAGACCGCCGATTGGTTGAGCCTTCGGCTTGGACGCTCCGATGCGGCGGCCGACCGGTTTCACGGCACGGCGGCGTCATACCGGCCGGCGACCTACAGCGTCAGCGCGCTCGAGCGGTATCTGCAATGCCCGTTCAGATTTTTCTCGGAGCGTGTTTTGAAGCTTCAGGAAGATCCCGAGGACGAAGCCACGCTGAATCCGAAGGAGCTGGGGATCTTCGTCCACGAGGTGTTCCAGAAATTCTTCGAAGAGTGGAATCGTCAGGGACATCGCGGGATCACGCCGGAAAATCTGCCGCAGGCGCGCACGCTCTTCGGCAGCGTCATCGAGCCCCTGCTCGCCACGCTTCCGGACGACGAAGCCGCGGTGCAGCGCACACGCCTGCTGGGTTCAGCCGTCGACGAAGGGCTGGCCGAGGCTGTGTTCCAGACCGAAGCCGAATGGGAGACCCCGGTCGTCGAACGGCTGCTCGAGCATTCGCTCGAGGGCGAGTTCGACATCCAGACGGACACGGAAACGCGGCGCGTCGCGCTGCGCGGGAAAGCCGACCGGATCGATCTGCTCGCGGACGGGACGTTCCGCATCATCGACTACAAGTTGAGCCGCGCGCCCGATCGAAAACAGGCGCTGCAGCTGCCGATCTACTCGGTCTGCACGGTGCAGCACCTGCGCCGGGCACGAGCCGAGGAGTGGGAGCTGGGGCAGGCGGGCTACATCGCCTTTGGCCAGGAGCGCCAGTTCGTGCCGATGCTCGCGCGCGGCAAGAGCCGGGACGAGGCCCTTCTTCAGGCGCAGACGCGCCTGCTCGATGCGGTCGATCGAATCGAGCGGGGCGAGTTTCCGCCAACGCCCGCGGACACCATCATGTGCATGCGCTGCCCCCACGCCGCGGTTTGCCGCAAGGATTACGTCGGTGACGTCTGACTGGCTGCCGTTCGGCGAGGGGTCGGGAGGGGTTTTCCCGAGCGACGAAGGGGAAAACCCCTCCCGACCCCTCGCCCCGATCGACGACGCCGCGCGCGCGCGCGCGGTCGATCCCGCCCACAACGTCGTGCTCGAAGCCTCTGCCGGCACCGGCAAGACGCATGTGCTCGTGGACCGCTACCTCAATCTGCTGACGAGCGGCGTCGAGCCGGCCAACATCCTCGCGATCACCTTCACGCGCAAGGCGGCGGCCGAGATGCGCGAACGCATTCTGCGGGAAGTCGGCAAGCGCGCGGATGTGGCCGGACCCGATCGGGATCGATGGCGCGACGTTCGCGAGCGAGCGGGAGACATCGCCATCAGCACCATCGATGCGTTCTGCCTCGCGCTGCTCCGCGAGTTTCCGCTCGAGGCGAATCTCGATCCCGGCTTCGAGATGGCGGACGAGACGCAGACGCCGCGTCTGATGGAGGAAGCGCTCGATCGCGCGCTCGACATCGGCCGCGGACTGGCCCGAACCGACGACAACGTCCGGCTGCTCTTCGCCGAGCTGCGCGAGCAGAGGCTGCGCGACGGCCTCGCCAACATGATCGACCGAAGGCTCGTCGTCGATGACGCCATCGATCGCGCGCTGGCCGGCGGTCCGCGCGACCTGACCGCCGAGCGCGCGTGCGAGCAGGCGTTCGAGCGGCTTCGGAACGTGTTTCGAGGGCTGACGGGCGGCGTGGAAGGGTTTCTCGCCAATGGTCCGATCCATCACCGCCGCTGGGTGATTTTTTCCAGCGCCATGCGCCAGATCGCGAGCGGAACGGTGCCGGCTCCCGGTCTTGCTCGCGGCGTGCTCGACCGGATCGAGGCGCACTTCCTCAATAAGGACAAGCAGCCACGCCAGCGGTTCGATGGGTATGCCGCGAAGGACTGCAAAACGCCGGAAGGCTGGAAGGTTCACAGGACCGACGTCCTGACCGTGGCCGCCGCCGTCGCCGACGCGCTGAAGGCGTTCAGACGCGATCTGAATGCGGTCCTCTCTCGCGCGGTCCGCCTCGTATACCAGATCGCGCTCGGCCAGTACCGCGACACGCTCGATTCTCACGGCGTCCTGGATTTCTCCGAGGCGCTTGCCCAGGCGTTGCAGCTTCTCGCGCAGATGGAGGAGTTCGCGCGCAGCCGCTATCGCCTGGAAGGACGGTATCACCACGTGCTCCTCGACGAGTTCCAGGATACGAGCCGCGCACAGTGGGCGCTGGTCGCGCTGCTCATCCGCTCGTGGGGCGAAGGAAGCGGCGTGGCCGAGAGCACGCCGTTGATGCCATCCATTTTCATCGTCGGCGATCGAAAGCAGTCGATTTACGGGTTTCGCGACGCGGACGTGGCCGTGGTCGACGAAGCCACGAGCTTTGTCGATGATCTGCGGCCCGATCGCGACAGCCGGCGCGCGATTTCGAGAAGCTTCCGTGCGGTGCCGCAACTGCTGGCGTTCGCCAACGACCTGTTCACCGAGATCGAAAAAGATGAACGCCGCGACGCGTTCCGTTTCTCCGACGACGACCGGTTTCCGGTGCAGATGCCCGTGGCACCGGCCGATGCGCTCGGGATTGTGGCGGCGCCCAGCGTTGCGGATCATGCCGAGGCGGTCGCGGCGGAAATCCGGCGCCTGCTCGACACGCAGGCCGTCGTGCGCGATCCAGACACGGGCGTGGCGCGCCCCATCAGTCCCCGGGACATCGGCATCCTCTTCCGCACGAAGGACAGCCACCAGGATTTCGAGAAAGCGCTCGAGCGCAGGCAGATTCCCTCCTACGTCTACAAGGGTCTCGGATTCTTCGAGGCGGACGAGATCAAGGACGTGCTCGCGCTCCTGCGATATCTGGCGGCGCCCGAGTCGAACCTGCGCGCCGCGGCGTTCTTGCGCTCGCGGTTCGTGAGATTGTCCGATCCCGGCCTGCAGGCGCTTTCGCCCAGTCTCGCCTCGGCGCTCTCAGGGAGCGTCGACGCCGGCAGGCTCGATCTCGAAGACCAACTCGTGCTCGATCGGACCCGCACGAGCGTGGCGCGGTGGCTGGATCTCGTCGATCGTCTGCCGCCGGCCGAGGTGCTCGATCTGGCGCTCGACGAAACGGCGTACCTGTTCGAAACGCGAGGGCCCCGCGTGCGGCAGGCGCGCGAGAACCTGAAAAAGATCCGCGCGATGGTTCGAAGGGTCCAGAACCGCGGGTACAGCACGATGTCGCGGCTGGCCGATCATCTCGAACGGCTGACCGCCGGCGACGAGTCCAACGCCGTGGTCGATGCCGGCGATTCCGTGAGCCTCATGACGATTCATGCCGCGAAGGGGCTGGAATTTCCGGTCGTCTTCGTGGTGAACATGAGCCGGGGAACCGGCGGCGGCCGCCGCGCGATTCGTATCGTGTCCGACGCGGGCAGCGGGCAGGCGTGGTTGAGCGTCGGCGACTTCAAGTCGGAAGCCGATGACGATGCCAGGGCGAAGGATCGGGAAGAAACCAAAGCGCCTGTTGTATGTCGCCGTCACCCGTGCGCGCGATCGTCTGTATCTCGCGTCGGAGGTGAAGGATGCGAAGTGGCGGGCGTTTGGCGGGAGCCTCGGCGATCTCCTGCCCCCTGGCATCAAGGCGGGCTTCGAAGCCGCAAGCATGGCCCCCGCGCCGGAGACGACCGAGTGGGTCGCCGTGTCAGGGCAGAGCCATGTGTTTCGGGTGTGCGCGATCGTCGATCGTCGATCGTCGATCGTCCATCGTCTGGATGATGGCCTTCGCCGATGGCCGATCGCCGAGTCGACGACGAACGATGGCGAATTGACGTCGACGATCGACGATGGACGATCGACGATCGACGATCGACGATGGAGCGCATCGCGGTGACATCGGCGCGTGCCACGGCTGTTGTAGACCAACGCCCGCGCAGCGACGACGAGGCCCGAAGAAGCCTCGCAGGTACCCTGGTGCATCGACTCTTCGAGCGATTCGGCGCGACTTTGCGAAGCGCAGCAGGCACGCAGGCGATCGAAGCCGAGCTTGGCAGGTTAATTCGCGATGAAGAAGCGGTCGAGGCCGGTGACGTCGTTAGACTGTTCCGGCACACGCGCGACGCGTATCTTGCCCTGTGCGCGACACCGGCATTGGTTGATGCGCTCGAGTCGGGCGAGGCGTTGTTCGAAGTGCCGTTCTCCGTGCGACCGGCATCTCATGAGTTGATCCTGCGCGGCACCTTCGACTGCCTGATCCATCGACGCGACGGAGGCATCACCGTGCTCGAGCTGAAAACCGGGAAGCCGGTTCCCGAGCACGAGCGCCAGCTTGCCACCTACCTGCTGGCGGCACGCGCGCTCTTTCCGGGGACTCCAGTGGACGGTAGGCTCGTGTATGCAGCGCCGCGCACTGTATGACCTTCGTCATACGTACTTACCCGCATGAGGAAACCAAAACGATGGTATTGACGTCAAATCAAGTAACGGAGGAACGAGGAAAGATGCCGATCGCGGAACGTCAGTTACCCACACCAATCACGGCGCAGTTCGAGTTCGAGGCGCTCAAGGCGTTGCCGTGTGGGTGTGTGGCGTCGGTTCACCGCACGCTGGATCCCGGGTTGTCTATCGTGTCGCTCGAGGCCAAGGGGACATATTGCGGGCTGATGGATCACGTGATGGGGCGCACCACGGCAGTGCCGGCGAGACTGACCGATGAGTTCGATCTGGACCTGGAATCAGACTACTGACGCTCGGCCCACAGGCGCGCGTGCGCCTCGGCTTCGGCCTGCGTCTGACCGACAATCAGCACCGGCTGCGTCCGGTGCGCCTCCCGATCTGCTGACCAGCCACGCCACCCAGTGGGGGCCGTGGGCTTCGCTGCGAATCTCGAAAGTACCCTGGCGGGTCGTGACGGTCTCGGCCATGAGGGGTCCATTTTATAGCCGAATTTCGCGAATTTCGGCGAAAGTCCGCAAAAAGCCCAAGTTTTCGTTGCGTTCTTCTGAAGCCATCCCATACAATCCGTGCGCCCGGTCCTCACGAGCGGTTCAGACGCCGTGGGCCCGGACGAGAGGAGCCGTGATTTGACCCTGACGTGTCCGAGTTGTGGAAACAGCCAGAATTTTCTCGTGAAGACGCTGCAGATGCACGTAGTGCACCTGGAGGATTCGCGTGTCGAAGTCTCTGAAGAGAGTCGCCCGGCCGTGTTCGAGGTGCTGTGCGACGAGTGTGAGACCGCGCTGAACTTTGAAGAGTTCGAAGACGCGCTCCGCAAAGAAGTGCTGCTGACGCTAGGCGCTCGCTAGGCACCCCCTTCTTCGCCCCCGAACCGGGGGCGTCTCTCTGGATCAGGTTTCTTCAGCTTCCTCGAAGTGATCGCACTCAGGACAGACCCACTCGCGCAGGGGTCTGGACCTGGTTTCGCGAGTGCCGGGTACGCGATCGACCTGCTCGCGTGTCTGAAGCCGCATGCGCTCGCCGCAGACCGGACATTCTTTCTGTTCCATGCGTGTAATTTCGCGTGTTTTCGGATGCTAGCACTCGCGCTCGCGCCTTGACAAGGCGCAGGCGCGAACCTATCGTACGAGAAGTCCGATGCGTCACTACTCGACACGCCCTCGCGATGACGGCCGCGCCGCGCGGCGCGACCTCGTGAGGCCGCTCGCGCGGCCGAACCGCTGGTTCGACGACGAAGTCGCCATCGATTTTCCGTCGCTGCACGGTGCGGTCGAGCGTGCGCGCGCCGGCTTCGCGGCCGCGTCGAGCGAAGCCGATCATCGGCGCCAGCTGTCCGCCGAGCTCATCCTGTCGCCTCGCGAAGCGTTCGACGGCGTCACGGTGCCGCTCGATCTGCCCGTGCGGCGCATCTGCGCCGTCTGCGGCGGCCGGGGAGAGACCTGGCCAGACCCCTGCGATCATTGCGATGGCAGCGGCGAGGCGCTCGGCCGCCATCCCGTTCGTCTGGTCCTTCCGCCGCGAGTGCAGGACGGCGACCGGTTTGCCCTGTCCGTGTCTGCACCGTCCGCTCCGCCGACACGCGTGGAAGTACGTGTCGTCTTGAGCTGAAGAGCGGCAGCGCTCGGAACATGGAATCTAGAATCTAAAATCTAGAATCTAGAATCTGGAACCCGGAACTTAGAACCCATAACCCCGAACCTCATAGAATATAGATAGGTATGGTCACAGAAACGTCGGTCCTCGGCGCGCTCACGGCCGTGAAAGATCCCGACCTGCATCGGGACATCGTCACGCTTGGCTTCGTCAAGAACCTGAAGATTGATGGCGGCCGCGTCGCGTTCAGCATCGAGCTGACGACGCCGGCGTGCCCGGTCAAGGATCAGATGCGCGACCAGGCGCGCGCGGCGGTGTCGGCGCTGCCTGGCGTGACTGCGGTCGAGATCGAGATGACGGCGAGCGTCCGGGCCGTGGCGTCACCTGATGGCGGACGTGCGCCGGTGGAGAACGTCAAGAACATCATCGCGGTCGGCGCCGGCAAGGGCGGCGTGGGCAAGACCACCGTGGCGGTGAACCTCGCGATAGCGCTTGCGAAGTGCGGCGGGCGGGTCGGCATCATCGACGGCGATATCTACGGTCCGAACGTGCCGATGATGCTGGGCATCGACACGCAGCTCACCACGGACGGCCAGAAGATTATTCCCGCCGAAAAGCACGGCATTCAGGTGATTTCGATGGGGTTCATGACCTCAGAAGATTCACCCGTCATCTGGCGTGGTCCGATGCTGCACGGCGCGATTCAGCAGTTTTTCCGGGACGTCCGGTGGGACAACCTCGATTACCTCATCGTCGACATGCCGCCGGGAACCGGTGACGTGGCGCTGAGCCTCAGCCAGACGGTTCCGGTGGCCGGCTCGATTGTCGTGACGACGCCGCAGCAGGTATCGCTCGCCGACAGCCGGCGTGCGATCCGGATGTATCAGAAGCTGAACATCCCGACGCTCGGGGTGATCGAGAACATGAGTCACTTTGTGTGCCCGAACTGCAGCCACGAGGCCGATATCTTCGGTCACGGCGGCGGGCAGACGATGGCCGAGAACATGAAGATCGCCTTCCTCGGCCGCGTCCCGATCTATCAACCGATTCGCGAGGGCAGCGACCTGGGCGTGCCGCTCATGCTGAGCGAGCCCGAGTCGCCTGCCGCGAAGGCGTTCATGGCGACCGCCGAGCGCGTCGCGGCTGAGATTTCGATCGCGAGCTACAAACGGGCGCCGATTCCGCTGACACCGGTGCGGTGAACATCCCCTACACGCAACACACGCTCGAGAACGGTCTGCGCGTGATCGTCCACGAGGACCGCCGGCTGCCGATGGTGGCGGTGAATCTCTGGTATCACGTCGGCTCGAAGAACGAGCAGCCCGGGCGCACCGGGTTCGCGCACCTGTTCGAACATCTGATGTTCGAAGGCTCCGAGCATTACGACAAGGGCTACTTCCATCCGCTGCAGGAAGCCGGCGCCGCGCTGAACGGATCGACCAATCCCGATCGCACCAACTACTGGGAGGTCGTGCCGACCAGCGCTCTCGATCTCGCCCTGTGGATGGAATCCGATCGCATGGGATACCTCCTGCCGGCGTTGACCGTGAAGAAATTCGAGACGCAGCGCGAGGTCGTGCTGAACGAACGCCGCCAGAACTACGAGAACCGGCCCTACGGGCTCGCGACCAGCGCGATTCTCGCCGCGCTCTTTCCCGCGGATCACCCGTACCACTGGATGACGATCGGCGAAACCGCCGATCTCAACGCAGCGACGTTCGACGACGTCCGCGAGTTTTTCAGCACCTATTACCACCCGTCGAACGCGTCGATCGTGGTGGCCGGCGATGTCGACGCGGCTGACGCGCTCGAGCGCGTGCGCGCGCATTTCGAGGAGATCCCGGCTGGCCCCGTGCCGGCGCCCCTGCGGCCGATTGCCGGGATCGAAGAAGAGCGCCGCCTGCTGCTCGAGGATCGGATCGAGCTGCCACGGTTGTATCTGGCCTGGCATTCACCGGCCATGTTCACCGACGGCGACGCGGAAATGGACCTGGTGTCCGATCTGTTCGCAAACGGCAAGGTCTCGCGGCTGTATAAGTCGCTCGTCTACGAACGGCGGATCGCGACCGAAGTGATGGCCTTTCAGAACTCACGCGAGCTCGCGGGATTCTGGCAGGTCGTGGCCACCGCCGCCCCCGGCCACTCGCTCGAGGATTTGCAGCAGGCCATCGACGCCGAGCTGGACCGGTTGACCGACGAAGGCCCCACCGCCGACGAGATCGAGCGCGGCCGCGCGCAGATCGAGGCGCAGTTCGTGTACCGGCTGCAAACGCTGGGCGGATTCGGGGAAAAGCCGATCAGCTGAACGCCTATTCGGTGTTCGTCAACGATCCCGGCTACTTCGAGAAAGACCTGGCGCGCTACGAGGCCATTACCGCTGACGATTTGCATCGCGCCGTGCGGACGCATCTCCGCAAACACAACCGCATGGCGTTGAGCGTGGTGCCCAAAGGAAAACTGTCGCTGGCCCTGCCGAACTCGACCCCGGCGGTGGTGTCATGAGCGACGAGCGAGCGGGTGTTGGGGCCCCGCGACAAAAAATAGACCGGTCGCGGTTGCCGAGCGTCGGCGCGTCGCCATCGCTGCGCTTTCCGCGCATGCACAAGTCGCAGCTCCCAAACCACTTGTCGCTCTGGTCGGCCGAACATCGAAGCCTGCCGGCTGTCACGTTCATGCTCGTCCTGCCGATCGGGTCGGCCGCCGACTTCGAAGGATTCGAGGGGCTTGCGGCGACGACGGCCGACATGATCGACGAGGGGACGGGCAATCTATCGGCGATCGACGTGCATGCGGCGCTCGCGCGCCTGGGCGCCCATCTCGACGTGGACGTGTCTGCCGATGCCACGATCTTCACCTTGACCACGCTCGCGAGGTTCTCGCGGCAGGCGCTGTCGCTGATGGCCGACTGCGTGGTCCGCCCGAGGCTCGACGAGGCGGATTTCGATCGCATCCGGCAGCTTCGGCTGACGCGCTTGGTGCAGATTCGCGACATGCCTTCGGCGATTGCCGATCGCGCCTTCATGCAGGTCGTCTACGGCACGCATCCGTACGGCCACATGGCCCTCGGCATGGAGGAGTCGCTGCGGCAGCTCACCATCGACAAGGTTCGGACGTTTCACTCGCGTCTCTACCGGGCGTCGAACGCCACTCTGCTTGCGTGCGGCGACATCGCTGCCGCGGAATTCGGCCGGATGGCGGCGGATGCCTTTGGAAGTTGGACGGACGCGAATCACGACGTTCCGCCCGATCGCGCGATCGCTCCACCCCCTGTCATGCCCGTTCATCGGTTCGTGCTGGTCGACAAGCCCGGCGCGGCGCAAAGCGAGATTCGCATCGGCGAGGTCGGTCTCGCGAGAGACACACCGGACTACCATCCATTGATCGTGCTCAACATGATCCTCGGCGGGCAGTTCGTGAGCCGCATCAACATGAAGCTGCGGCAGGAGAAGGGGCTGACCTATGGGGCCAGAACGGCGTTCGATTTCCGGCGCGGGCGCGGACCGTTCATTCTGCAGACCAGCGTGCAAAGCGACGGAACCACCGAGGCCGTGAAAGCGTCTCTACTCGAGATTGAGGCAATCCGGAGCGACCAGCCTCCTACCGTCGAAGAGGTCGAGGTGGCGAAGGCGGCGCTGACGCGCGGGTACGCGCGCAACTTCGAAACGGCCGAGCAGATAGCCAGGGCCATGGCCCAGCTCCTGTTGTACGGGCTTCCAGACGACTATTTCGACACATTTACGTCAAAAGTGGATGAAGTGACGGTTGAACGGGCCCGGCAGGTGGCGGCCGCCCACCTCGATCTCGACCGGCTCGCAACCGTTGTCGTGTCTGACTCGTCTATCGTGTTACCGCAGTTGGCGGCTGCGGGCCTGGGAGAACCGACTCCGCTATTGCCCAGACTGTGAACACCATGCGATCGTCGCGGCTCAGCGTCAGCCTGTCGGCAGGTATCGCCGTCATTGCGGCGATTTTCGCCGGCGCGCTCATCTGGCTGCTGCTGTCGGACCCGATCACGGTCGCCGACGCCGTCGAAACGGGCGACGTCGCGCCCCTGTTTTCCGCCCTGGCCACGGTGATCTATCAGGCATTCCTGAACCTGCTGGACTATCTCTGAGCGGCGGGTCCAAAGAGAAGGACCCGCCCTACATATGCAGGCCGGGTCCAAAGAGAGAAGGTCCCGCCCTACATATGTGGGCCGGGTCTTGCCTTTCAGACCCGGCCCACGACAGACGTAGGCCGGGTCTTGCTTTGTAGACCCGGCTTACAAATTCCTGTCGAGAAAGCGCGCCAGCCAGAACCCATCCAGATATTTAAACGGTGTGAGGCCGGTGGAGTAGTGGCCGCACGGCAGCACGCCCACCTCGTGCGCAATGCCGCGGCGCCCGAATTCGGTGACCAGATCGCGCGAGAGATCGACGGGGAACGACAGATCATACCTGGCATAGATCAGCAGGGTTTTCTTGTCCCGAATACGATCGAGGTAGACCTGCGGGCTGATGGGCAGCCACAACGATCTCAAGCGCTCGAGGTCGATGGCACCCTCGAGGCTCGTCCGTACGTGCGAGGTGGAGAGCCCTCGCCACACGACATCGGCAAAGTAGGGCGAGATGTGGTTGAGTGCCTGCGCCTGGACCAGGGGCTCGTGCGCCGCGGTCAGGAGCGAGAGACACGAGCCGAGGCTCGTACCGAGGATGCCGATGCGGTCGTATCCCTGTCCGGCCAGCCAGGCAATCGCGCGACGCGCATCCATGACCGCCTGCCGGCAGGCCTGAACGGTCCGGCCGATGTTGGCGCTCACGATGTAGTCGGCCCGGGTCAATTCCGCGGGCCTTCGCGCGTGATGGTAGGGAAGGGAGAGGCGCAGCGCGCTCATGCCGAAGCGGTTCAGCAGGCGGCACAGCCCGATGTGCCCGTCGGGCTGGGCATTCCACTGCGGCAGCACGAGCACGGCACGCCGGGGGGCTACGAGGCGGGTCCGGCGGGCAGGACCCGCCCCGGCGCGGAAATACAACGCGTGCACCGTGTTGTTTTCGCGATAGCGCGTGTGCATGGCGCTCGGGAACGACAACCCCCCCGTCGCGCCATCCACGCCGGGCCGGAACGTGAAATCCGATGTGTCGGGAATGTCGAAGAATTGCTGGCTGTTCCGAACGGCCTGTGAGGCCCAGTCGAGCAGGAGCTGTTCGGCAGAGGCCCCGGGTCTGGCACCGTTTGGCTCGATCCAGTCGAGCCCCCACTCGAACGGCCGGACGACGCGATCCTTGCTGACGGCGTGCAGCCGCCGCTCCCATGTGTGAAACAACCCCGCGAGCACGATGTCTCTATAATATTTCAGATACGAGATGCACTTCCTTCTACGCCTTCTCATCAACGCTGCGGCGCTCTGGGTGGCCATCCAGCTCGTCGGCGGAATCGATCATCAGGGCAGCGTGTGGTCGCTGCTGTTTGTCGCGCTCGTGTTCGGCGTCCTGAACGCGAGCGTGCGACCGCTGTTTCTGCTCCTGTCGCTTCCCATGGTGATCGTGACGCTGGGTCTCTTCATGTTCGTCATCAACGCGCTCATGCTGTTGCTGACGGGGTGGGTGTCGGGATTGCTGGGCCTGGGTTTTTACGTCGAAGGTTTCTGGGCGGCGTTTCTGGGCGGTCTCATCGTGAGCGTGGTCAGCCTGATGCTCTCGATTTTCACGGGCGAGCGGAAGATGAAGGTGCATGTGTCGTCACATACGCCTCGCACCTGAGCGCGACGTCCGCCAGCTCGCCGGTCTGATTCCGTCGCCCGACCAGTTGCAGCCCGCAGGGCAGGCCTTCCGGCGAATCGCCACACGGAAGCGAAATTGCAGGGTGACCTGTCAGGTTGAAGAGCTGGGTCAGTCTCAGTGAGATCGGCCTCAGTGGCTCTTCCCCCGATTCGATCGTCACCGTCGTCGCGCCAATCTTCTGCGCGGGTACCGGCACACTGGGCAGCGCAAGCGCGTCACAGCTCGAAAGCGCGGCATCGACGGCGGCGCGCATCGGCGCCCGATCGGTTTGCGCTTTCACGTACTCGTCGCGCGAGATCCTTCCACCCATCTTCAAACGGTCGCGGATACCGCTGGAGAACGCGTCGGGCGTCTTCGCGAGCGCGTCGGCGTAGTGGGCGAATGCTTCCACCAGGGCCACGTTGAGGTAGGTCGTGGCGATGTCGGGCATGCGGCCAAGTTGAACATCCGTGATGATAGCGCCGGCCGCCTTCAGACGGCCGAGCGCTTCCTCGAATCGCGCGCGCACGGCGTTGTCCAGCTTGTCCAGAAAATAGCCGCCCAGCCTGCCAATGCGCAGACCCTGCACCGATTCGACGGAAACCGGAGGGACCGGCGCGCCGACGAGCGCCGCGTAGATCGCCCACGCATCGCGCACCGTTCGGGCGATCGGGCCGACATGGTCGAGCGAAACAGACAATGGCACGACGCCCGTCGTCGGGATTTCGCCGAACGACGGCTTGAGGCCGACGACCCCGCATGCGGCCGCGGGAATGCGAATCGATCCGCCGGTGTCGGTGCCGATTGACGCCCAGCCCAGGCCGGCCGCCACGGCTGCCGCCGAGCCTCCGCTCGAGCCTCCTGGAGATCGGCTGATGTCACGGGGGTTGTGAACGGGTCCGAATACCGACTCGTCGCTCGTTGTCCCGAGCGCCAGCTCGTGCAGATTGCACTTCCCGATGATGACGGCGCCGGCCTCGCGCAGCCGGGACACGACCAGCGCGTCGGCATCGGCGACGTGTCCTGCGCGCACCCGCGACGCGGCTGTCGTCGGCGCACCCTTCACGTCGATCAGATCTTTGATGGAGATCGTGCAGCCATGCAGCGCCCGTCGCGGACGTCCCTGGCGCACTTCCTCGTCCAGCGCTTGTGCCGCAGACATGGCCTCGGCCTCGAAGACGGTGATGAACGCGTTGAGCGTTGGATCGAGCGCCGAAATGCGTTCGAGCGCGCCGCGGACGTCTTCTGCAACCGAATCGTGGCGCCTATCGTTTGCCGTCATTGGTTCTCAGAACTCCATGTGGTGCGAGCAGACGCTCGAGGCTGTCGCGTGCGGAGAGATACGTCGCGTCGCAGACGATCAGATCGAATGGGCCGGCCAGCTTGTACAGCATCCGTCGGGGATCTCCACCAATCACGGTCGCGCGTCCTGAAAGGCCACTCACCGACAAGAACCGGCGCGCCTCGTCGGCGCGGGCCGGATCGCCTTCCATGAGGATCAACGTGCCGTCTGGTGCAAGCGCCGCTGTGGGTGATGAGGGATCATCGGTGACGGCGACCCCAATCGCGAGCACGCGCCTGGCCCCGCCAGAGACATTTTGGTACATGCGACGCGATTGTACGCTGCCGCTCGATGCGTTGTAAGCTGTCACAAACCATGCGCCTGACGAAAATCATTGCCACGATTGGACCGGCGAGCCAGAGCGACGACGTGATTACGCGGATGATTGTTGCCGGTGTCGATATCTGCCGGTTGAATTTCTCGCACGGATCCCACGAGTCGCACGAGCGCACGTATCGAACCATCCGTGCGGCTGCCGCCCGCGTGTCAAAGGTTGTGGCGATCCTCCAGGACCTGAGCGGGCCGAAGATCCGAACCGGGCGTCTGAAAGACCGCCGTCCGCTGGACTTGAAGGAAGGACAGACGATTCGCATCGTGGCCGGCGACGGCGAGGGAGACGAGGAGCGCATCTACACCTCGTACGCCGAGCTCGTGCGTAAAGCGAAGGCCGGCGGGCAGCTGCTGCTCGACGACGGCAAGATTCAGATGTCGATCGAGAAAGCGGATGGCAACGAGATTGTGGCGCGGGTCGTCGAAGGCGGAGTGCTGGACGAGCACAAGGGCATCAACGCGCCCGGCGTGCAGCTTTCAGGAGAGGCGCTGACGCCGAAGGACGTGGAAGATCTGAAGTTCGGCGTGAAGCTTGGTGTCGACATGATTGCCTTGAGCTTCGTGCGCCGCGCCGACGATTTGCGTCGCGCGCGCCAGATTCTCACGGAAATCGACGCCACCGACATCCCCCTGGTGGCGAAGATCGAGCGGCCCGAAGCGATCGATCACCTGGACGAGATTCTGACCGTGTGTCAGGGCGTCATGGTGGCGCGCGGCGATCTGGGCCTCGAGATGCCACTGGAGAGGATGCCGACCTCGCAGAAGGAGATTACGCGCAAGGCCCGCCGGTCCGGCATTCCGGTCATCGTCGCCACGCAGGTGCTGGAGTCGATGAGGGTCGAGCCGAGACCGACGCGTGCGGAGGTCAGCGACGCCGCCAACGCCGTGGACGACGGCGTGGACGCCATCATGTTGTCGGGCGAGACGGCGGTGGGGATGTACCCCGTAAAAACCGTGGAGACGCTCGATGCCGTCATCCGCGAAGCCGAGCGCATCGGACCGGGGCAGGCCGGAGCGGTTGGCGCGCTCAAGCCGGCCATCGACGTGAGCCGCGCGCCGCATGCCCAGGCCCTGTGCGAAGCCGCAGTGACGCTCGCCGAACATTGCAACGCGTTTGCGATCGTCGCGATCACGCCCCACGGGCATGCGGCGCGCGTGCTCTCGGCCCTGCGCCCGCGGCCTCCGATTTTTGCCTCGACGGAGAGCGACGTCATCGCCCGGCAGTTGACGATGTATCGCGGCGTCATGCCGCTGCAGACCGGCATCACCAGGGACGGAGATACGACGGGCATGCTGCTGAAACAGGAACTGAGCGACAAGGGGCTCGTGCCGAAGGGCTGGAACGTCGTGTTCATCGGCGCGAACGTCCGTCTCGAGCGCCCGGACCAGAATTTCGTGAACGTGCAAAGATTTGAGTGAAGAGTCCGGACTCGTGAAGCGTCAACCCGCCTCCAGGTACTTCTTCAGCGACTGTAGCGCGCGTTCCCAGCCGGGCGCGATCACTTCGTAGTACCGCTTCCACCGGTCGCCGTCCTCGGAAGCCCGCTGTGTCACCTTGACGAGCGTGATCTGCGGATTGTGGGCGCGCTGCAGCTCGCAGTGCACCTCGAGCGCCATCGGGCCGATCGGGTTGCCGTCGGGCGGCAGCCAGAAGGCATCGGCGACGAAGAACTCCCGTTCCGGTTTGTAGTCCATCACCGTCCCGTGCAGCGTACCTCCAAGGCGTCCGAGCATCTCGTCGGCGAACTCGGTCGGCTCCCATTCCAGCGCATACGCCCCGAGCACGCGCGGCACGGTGACCGATCGCGTGGTCTGCCACCACAAGGCGAGCGCACGCGGGTCGAAGAACGCCGACATGACGCGCGCGGGCGACGCAATGATGGAGATCGAGCTGGTGAACGATGGATTCATGACCCGCTTCGGCGCGCCCGCCTGATTTGATCGGCGTGCTTGTGGGCGTGCTCCGCGTAAATCTCGAGCCAGCGGTCCACGCCGTAGGTGCCGTGTTCGGGATGCGTACCGGTTTTCGCGAAGTCCGCGTCGGTCATGCGATCGAGCAGGTCGCCCGTCGAGCTGCGCGCCGCCTGAAAGGCGACGAGCGAGCTGGCGATCGGCCGATCGTAGTGGAGACGCCTGGCGAACGCCTTCTCATCGTACGCCCGAATGGCCGCGTGCTCTTCGGCGACGAGCAGACGCAGACGGATAGCCGACGTCATCTCGCTGTCGGCCAGGTGGTGGACGATCTCCCGGGCGCTCCAGGTGTTCGGCGCCGGCCGCGCGTCGAGCTCGGTTTCGGTCGCGCCGTCGAGCGCCGCGGCCACTTCGCGATACCCGTCTTTGTATCGGGCAATGAGCTCCGCGCGCCGATTAGCATCCACAGGACCTCCTCTTGCCGGGTCTGAAGAACAAGACCCGGCCTACACCATCATATGTAGGGCCTGCACCATCATATGTAGGGCCTACACCATCATATGTAGGGCGGGTCCTGTTCTTTGGACCCGCCCTCCTCAGTACAACAAAAACGGCTGCCGCACGGTGCGGAACCGTTCGTGATCCTGAAGCCAACTGTAGTACATCGTCCGCACCGGCAGTCCCGCCTCGATCTGCTGACGAAGCTGGCTCGAGCCGGCGAGGATGTCGAACGGCAGCTTCTCGTGCTCGTACTGGTACGGTGGCTGACGCCACTGAAACGCCGACGGATTCTGCAGCCGAATCTCGGCCAGCACCGCCACCGCGCTTTCGATGGCGCGAAACTCCTGCCGATCGAGCACGTGAATCTGACAACCGCCGCAGGCTTGCCTGGCGTGCTTCTGGAAGGTCGGTTCGAAGACCACCGGCCTGAAATACACGCCGGGCAGATCGGTACGTCCGGAGTTTCTCGGCGAGCGCTTCGGCATCGACCCAGGGCGCGCCGATGAGCTCGAACGGCCGCGTTGTGCCGCGCCCTTCCGACACGTTCGTGCCCTCGAACAGCACGGTGCCCGGATACACGACCGCAGATTCGACCGTGGGCACGTTGGGCGACGGCATCACCCATGGCAGGCCGGTGTCCTCGTAGTACATGCTGCGCCGCCAGCCTTCCATCGGAACGACCGTCAGGTCGGCGCCGATGCCACCGGTGTCGTTGAAGAACCGGGCGAGCTCGCCGATCGTCATGCCATGCCGCATCGGAATCGGGAACTGCCCCACGAACGACTCGAAGCCCTTGACCAGCATGGGACCTGAGACTGTGTCGCCCCCGATTGGGTTCGGGCGATCCGTCACGATGACCGGCACGCCATGTTTCCTGCCGGCGCGCAGGCAGTTGGCCATCGTGTAGATGAACGTGTAGATGCGCGACCCGACGTCCTGCAGATCGACGACCAGCACGTCGAGCCCTTTCAGCATCTCGGCCGTCGGTTCCCGCGTTTCACTGTAAAGCGAATAAACCGGCACGCCGCGAGACGGATCGCTGGCGTGGGCCGTCTCGATCATGTTGTCCTGCACATCCGCTCGAAATCCATGCTGGGGACCGAAGATCGCGGCCAGTCCGACCTCGGGTGCCTCCGCAAGGACCCGGACGATGTGCTGGAACTTCGCGTCGATCGAGGCGGGGTTCGAGACGATGCCCACCCGTTTGTTCTTCAGCATGCCCGACGCCAGCAGTTGTTCGGAGCCGAGCCGGACCCTGGTCGTCGCCATCGTTGTCGTCATCATGTCTGCACCACCTGCCATCCCGATTTTTTCGCAATCACCACGACGAGGAGCGGCACGAGCGACGCCAGGAAAATCGCCAGCCATCGCGGGTCGAGATGGAACGATCCCGTGCGCATCGAGTCCTCGATCGTGTCGAGGACCACGAACGCCGTGCCGATCGCACAGAGTCCGTGCGATTCCTGGACGATCACCCTGCGCGTGCGAAACGGCACGCCGGACCTCTGGTACCGGCCGAAGGCGGGAATCATGGCCGGCACCTCGCTCGCCCATGCTTTGAAGCGGTCTCCGAAGGTGGTCTGCAGAAAGGCCTCTTCGCGCGCGGCAATGCGCTCGTGGTAGATGAAGCTCAAAAGTACCACGATGAGCGGCAGGTACCACGTACCCGACAGGAGCGCGCATCCGAGCGCGACGAGCGTGTTGGCGAGGTACAGCGGGTGGCGGACGATCGAATAGGCCCCCTGCGTCGACAGCGAGTCGGCCGTGGGCCGTCGCGTGCCGCGTGCGGAGGTGCCATGCGGCGCGGTGCCGATCACGAATGCCCGCGCGGCAAGGCCGGACAACGCGACCAGGAAAGAGAAGACCTCCCAGACGAACGTCGTCGGCGGGCGATCGTCTGCGACGCTGAGCAGAAAGAGGGGGACGAGCACGAGGGGCATGTAGCTGCGCCAGCGGAACAGGGTGTCACCGGTAGTGGGCAGCTCTTCGGCTATGGGGCCGCGGGTGCGGCGCGCGTCAGTCATGCTGCGGCACACATTTTACAGGAACGATGTTTGCTCTCTAAGGACGCATGAGAAACGAGCATCGTTTAACTGTATCCCTGTCATACATGTCTGGTTTCATACTCCTGCTTCTTCCCTCGGTGGCTGGCGCGCAGAAGGTGCCGGCGCCCGACGCACAACAGACGCTGGCCGTGCAGGTGGCGCTCGATCGAGCGGGATTTTCGGCCGGCGAAATTGATGGGAAAGGCGGTCCGAAAACGCGCCAGGCCCTGGCAGCGTATCAGAAGTCCGCCAGGCTTCAGCCCACAGGCATTGCCAACGAAGAGACGCTCGCCTCGTTGAAGGCTTCGACAGACGCCGTCGTGCGCTACACGATCTCGCCCGAGGACGTGGCGGGTCCGTTCATCGGCAGGCTGCCGGACGATATGATGGAACGCGCGAAGCTCGACACTTTGGCGTATGCGTCCGCGCTCGAAGGCCTGGCCGAGAAATTCCACAGCAGTCAAACATTACTGCAGAGCCTGAATCCTGGAGCGAAGTGGACCGCCGGAGAGGAGATTTCGGTTCCCGCCGTCGAGCCGTTCGAACTGCCGTCGAAACCCGCGGCGGCGAGCGGTGTGACGAGTACATCAGGTTCGAAGCCGGCTGTTGTGGCGCAAGGTTCCGAGGTTGTCATTACGGGCGCGGACAGGTCGCTCGTCGTGCGAGACGCTGCTGGCAAGATCCTCATGCACGCGCCGGTCACGGTCGGCAGCGCGCGGGATCCGCTGCCGGTCGGCCAGTGGAAGGTTGTCGGCGTTTCGTGGAACCCGACGTTCAACTACAACCCCGATCTGTTCTGGGACGCCGATCCGTCGCATGCCAAGGCGAAAATTCCCGCCGGGCCGAACAACCCGGTGGGCGTGGTGTGGGTCGACATCAACAAGGAGCACTTCGGACTGCACGGCACGCCCGAGCCATCGACCGTCGGTCGTACCGAGTCGCACGGCTGTATTCGCCTGACGAACTGGGATGCGGCGAGGCTTGGACGGCTCGTCGGAGCGGGGACGCGCGTCATCATCCAATGACGATTCGACACAGGCGCCGCTCGGTTCATGCGGAAGCGATTGCGCCGTGGGTGACGCTCTCGGTCATTCTGCTCGTCTGGTGGGCTGGTGCGAAGACGCTCGGCCTGGTATGGCCCGGCACGGGCTACGCTCCGCCGTTCAATGCGGGTGTCGATTCTTCCGTGCCCAAGTCGCCACCGCTCGACACAGACGTTCCAGACCCTTCGATGGCGGCGCGCCGATCGCGGCCTGTTATTTCGGCCGACACGAGGGTGCTGGGGTCCGACATGGACGAGTTGCGCGGACGCTCGCTCGCCGTTCCGGTGCGCGGACTCGATGCCGACGACCTCGTGTCGAGCTTTTACGACGCGCGCGGCAGCAGCCGGCAGCACGAGGCGATCGACATTCTCGCGCCGCGTGGCACCGACGTGCTTGCCGTGGAAGACGGCACCGTCGCCAGACTCTTTACGAGCAAAGCTGGCGGTCTGACGGTCTATCAGTACGACCCGTCAAATAAGTACGTCTATTACTACGCGCATCTCGACCGCTATGCGCCGAACCTGAAGGACGGCCTCGCCGTGCGGAAGGGAGATGTGCTGGGCGCGGTTGGGACAACGGGCAACGCCCCGAAGAACACGCCTCACCTGCACTTCGGGATCTCGAAGCTGGATCCGGACAAGCGATGGTGGGGAGGGACCGCGCTCGATCCGTTTCTGGTCTGGCGCGATCCGTCAGACAGGAACTGATTCTTTTCCGCGGCAAGAAAAACAGCAGATCAAGAGATCAGGAGAAATCTTTCAAAGACTCCTGATCTCCTGACCTCTTGTTTGCATTTCCCGTGTTGGTTACTTCTCGGCGAAGCAGTAGAAGTACCCGTTGCCGCCGGTCGAGACGAGGTTCGGGCCGCTGCAGCCCTTGCTGCCGTGCGCCGAGTTCCACGACGCGTTGCCGCCGCCGGTGCGATCGAAGTGCCCGACCTGCGCGCTGCCCGTGGAGTTGCTCGCCCAGTTGTTGCAGGTCTTGTCTTCGCCCGCCGGGAACGCGCGGCCGCCCGACGTCGAGCCGGTCAGAATGTCGTGCTGGTTCAGCGGCTTGCCCTCGGGCCCCATGTCGCCGGCGCCGAGCACGGGCGTGTTCTTTTCGGTGAGCGCGGTGGTCTTCGACAGGTTGCTGCCGACCTGCGCCAGCTCGACCGTGTCGCCATGCAGGTGTGCGACGTCACGCGCGACGACGCCGCCGCGTGCGTTGGCCCACGGGCCGGTGCCGATGCGATCGCGCGCGTTGACGGCGTTCGGACCCTGCGTGCTCAGGTAGGCGCGCCACACTCTGTTGCCCGCGCCTTCATGACCCGATGCCGCGGCGAGCTTCTGGCAGTGCGCGTCGGCGCCCTGGAGCCCTCCGAGGTTTCCACCGTCAAGCCCGACGCTGGTGACGAAGAAGCCCATCGGCTGAGGCGGTGCGCCGCCCTGACGGCCCTGCTGCGCGGCGAGGATCGAGCCGGCCACGATAGCCGCAACGGCGGCAAGAACAAATACACTTCTCTTCATCGCGATCTCCTTTAGCTGTGGTATTGCTCGCGTGAATGTAGCACAAGGCCACGTCTTTTGGTCTACCATCGGCTGGCAGTACGCGGTGTCCGGTATTTGCCGTACCGTGGAGGCGACATGACCGCTTCGCTTTCTCCAATCCGCCGGTCCGACGAGCACGAGGCGCCTGAGGGCGGTACGATGTCGTTCCTCGAGCACCTGGACGATCTTCGCAAACGTCTCATACATTCCTGTCTGGCGCTGGCCGCCGGCATGGGGCTGGCGTTCGCGTTCATGGAACCGCTGGTCAACTTCGTGATGGCGCCGAGCCATCGGGCGCTGCCGCCAGGCACCGAGCTGATTTTCAGCAGGCCGACCGAAGGCATTTCCGTGTACCTGGACGTCGCGTTCATGGCGGGGCTCGTGCTTGCGGCGCCGATGATCATGTACCAGGTCTGGTTGTTCGTCGCGCCCGCGCTCTACGCGAACGAGAAGAAGTTCGTGATTCCGTTTGTCGCGCTCACGGCCGTTGGCAGTGTCGCCGGCGCGGCGTTCAGCCATTACGTGCTGTTCCCGTCGATGATGAGCTTCTTTGCCACCTTCACGATGGCCGGCATCAGGTTCGAGCCGCGGGTCGAGTACGTGTTCGAGCTGTACGTCAGGTCGCTGGTGGGTATGGTGGCGGTGTTCCAGATTCCCACGCTGTCGTTCTTCCTGGCGAAGATGCGCGTGGTGACGTCACGGTTTCTCTGGCGCCACCTTCGCTACGCGATTCTCATCATCTTCATCGTCGCGGCGCTGCTGACGCCGTCGCCGGATCCGTGGAACATGACGATCTTCGCGATGCCGATGCTCGCGTTGTATCTGATCGGCATCGGCGTCGCGTGGCTGGCCGAGCCCAAACGGCCGCGGTCGAATCACGCGGGTCTGCGGCTGGTGTTCGCCGCCGTCGTCCTCGATCAGGCGTGGAAGCGCCGGACGCTGCAGCGGGCGCGATGACGGACATCACCTATCGCTCTCGAGCGGTCCGCGCGCTCGTGCTGTTGCACGACGAGCACCTGCGGCGGTTTCTCGAGACGTGGAAGCGGGCTCATGCGCTGCCTGTCGCCCTGCCGGCTACCGACGATCCTGCGTATGCGTCGCTCGACACGCTGCTTCGTCACGTGCTCGGCGCGGCGCGGGGCTACATGACGTGGATGTGCGAGATGCTGGAGCTGCCCGACCCCGGCATTCGCGTCCCGCCTGAGGCGCCGCGGCTTTCAGCTGACGCCGATGCGTTCATGGAACACGTGCTGGCGCAGTGGCGTGCGCCATTGAAGGATGTGTCCGACGAGGAGCTCGAGCGGCCCGAGTATCTCTCGCGCTGGAAGACGCGCTACTGCATCGACGCCATGCTCGAGCACGCCGTCATGCACCCCGTCCGGCACGCGTTTCAACTTGAGGAGTTGATCAAACATGAGAGTCGGGAGAGTCCTGGGAGTCGAAAGAGTCTTTAGAGTCGGGGGAGTCCCGGGCGACTCCCAAGACTCTTGCGACTCTTAGACGCTTCCGACTCTTAGACTCTTCCGACTCTCAGTATGGAAGCTGATTCAGCGTTATAACGCGGGAGACGGATCTGTCTGCGACGCGGCCGGAACTGACCCGCCTTCGCGCTGTGCGCTACGGCGCGGCGGGCCGCTGCACGAACACGGCCGCTTGCAGACAGATCCGTCTCCCGCATGGTGTGCTGAATCAGGAAGTACGTAGTGTCCGGCTTCAGCCGGACCGTGGGTGGAGGTTGATTCAGGCCTACAACTCGAGAGCCCGGGGACTCTCGCGACTCCCCGGACTCTCCCGACTCTCAGGACTCTGCCGACTCTCCGGACTCCCTCAGGACTCCGCCTTCGGCTGCGGCACGATCCGGATGTACGGCTTCGGCGATTTCCAGCCCTGCGGATACACCTTCTTCGCATCGTCATCCGACACCGAGCCGGCGATGATCACGTCGTCGCCCTGCTTCCAGTTGGCCGGCGTGGCCACCTTGTGCTTCGCCGTCAGCTGCAGCGAGTCGATGACGCGCAGCACTTCGTCGAAGTTCCGGCCCGTCGTCATCGGATAGGCGATGATGAGCTTGATCTTCTTGTCGGGACCGACGACGAACACGTTGCGGACGGTCTGGTTGTCGGCAGCCGTCCGGCCATCGCAGCTTCCCTCGAGCTCGGCCGGGAGCATCCCGTACGCCTTCGAGACTTCGAGCTTCGTGTCGCCGATCATCGGGTAGTTCGGCGCCTCGCCCTGGGTCTCCTTGATGTCGTTGGCCCAGCGCTTGTGGTTGTCGACCGGATCGACGCTGAGGCCGATGACCTTCGTGCGGCGCTTGTCGAACTCGGGCTTGAGCTTCGCCATGTAGCCCAGCTCGGTCGTGCACACCGGGGTGAAGTCTTTCGGGTGCGAGAACATCACTGCCCATGAATCGCCGAGCCATTCATGAAAGCGGATGGGGCCGTCAGTCGTGTCAGCTTGAAAGTCCGGGGCCGTGTCGCCAATTCGCAAACTCATCGCGTGCCTCCTTGATCTCTTATGAAACCTAGGAAGCTATCAGTTTTTCGGGCAGTCCGACAAGCCCCATCTTGCGGGACTGTGTGGCGCCCGTAAATTGGCCCACAGCAAGGCAGGTATGGTGGTGCCGACCCACGGTCCACACAAACATCATGACAGCTGCTACGGCGAGACGGTGACTTTCACGTAGGCGTTCGTCCAGCAGCACACTTCGCCGTTACCGCCCTCGCCTGAGTAGTCGGTCACCAGCAACTGGAGCGCGTAATCGCCGGCCGCGCTGAACGTCACCAACGTTGTCCCCTTTGCGCTGAAAGGCTCGTCAACCTTGCCGCCCTTCGAGACGTCGAGCTTCGGTTTCTCGGCATCGAATGTCACGACGCCCGTTCCGCGGTACTTGGACCAGCGGAACTCCACCGGCAAGCGGCCGTCGCGAATGGGCGCGTTCGAGGCGCTCGAGTACTTCCCATCGTCGTCCACCCAGGCGGAGATCGCGAGCGGCACCCCGACCGTTGCCGACAGTGCCGGCGCCTTACCCAGGAGCGCAACCGGGCCCTGGAGCGTTTCACCGTTCTCTGCGAGCCGCACGCTGGGCGGCTTGTTGCCCACGGCCACGTCGGCGAATGGGTTGACGTTGTAGTCGCGATGCAGGCGCAGCGGAATCTGCGTGGTCTGCCCGTTGACCGTCAGCGTCCAGGTGAGCTTCTGATCGGGGCCGAAGCTCTTCGGTACCGGGACGATGAAGACGCCCGTGCGGCGCGCAGGCTCAAAGTGCGTGGGCTGGCCCAAGTCGGGTCCGCCAGGCTCGATCCGGTTGCCTGGCCCGATCGGGATGTCTTGCGCCTGTTTCAGGTTGCGATTCAGGTAGCCGACGAGGAAGTTGTGGGAGCCGTCGGCGTTGTCGAACCAACCCTCGAAAGCTCCGGTGATGCTCGCGCCAAACTGCTTGGGTGGCTCATAGGGAAGCACGGGCGTCTGCTCTGCAGACACCCAGGCGCCGCCTCCGATCAACAGGACCACGCAGGCGGAAAGCCACGTCCAACGACACACCGACATCTTCCCTCCGCGCGGCTGCTACCGATTCTGCGTCGTGCGTTCTGCCTTCGCCTTGCGCTCAGCGAGAATCGCCTTGTACTCCTCGTCGGTGTAATACACGACGTTCATCCAGGCGTGGGCCATCTCGTCGACGGTGCGGTCCCCGTACCCCACCCACTGCTCGGGATCGGGGTTGCTCTTGTTGGCGATGGTGTTGTCGTACCACGCGCTCACCTGCATGATCGTTCCTTTGGGGAAGATCGGCGCCGCATGGTCTTCGTAGATGTAATTTGTCATCCAGTTGAAGTTGAAGTTGCCGACATAGCTCACGATCTGCCGGCTGCCATCGGGCAGGATGGCCTCCACCTTCATCGCTTTCCCACGCAGGTGGAAGTGCGGCTGGAAGTTGGTGATCATCGTGTTCTGCTTGAGCGCCGTGAAGCCCTCGGTATACGCGATGGAGTTGGGCGGAATGTCAAGGAACTCGCGCTGGCGCAGGCCCGTGAAGCCAACGAGATAGCTGCGCTTCTTCGGTTCCTGACCTTTGGGATAGAGCCAGAGGCCAATCTCCGACCCGGCGCGCACTTCCTCGCCAACGGCGTGCATGTGCTGGTCCCACGAGATCTTCTCGCCCGGTACGATCAACTTACCCGTGCCGTCGGCGAACTTGTCGTAGCCCTTGCCGATGGCCCACTCCATGAGCATCGGCCGGCGTGCCAGCAGATCCTCGCGGGACGACGGGAGCGAGGGGCCGTTCGAGGTACCCGTGTTCACCGCCTCCACGTCGTCGTTCAGCACCAGGTACGCAATCGAGTGGTGCAGAATCCGCCGCGCCTTCAGGTTGGTCGGACGAATCTCGACCATCTTGACCCAGCGGGGCTCGGTGATCGGGATGTCGCTCATCGGGCGGTACCACACGTCCTGCCCCACGGCGGGCATGTTGTGCTCCGATGATCTGATCACGAGGTCCGGCGGGCCCAGTCCGTCTCGCACACCCTGCCACTCGTTGGTGGTATCGAGCGGCCTGGCGGGTGGCAGATCCTTCGGGTCGCCCTGCGGCGAGCCGCCATCGATCCAGCGGACGATCATGTCGATCTGTTCGTCGCTGAGCGATATGTCGTTCTTGAATTTCTGTACACCGACCGACGGGTCGATGTGCCAGGGCGGCATCTGCCTGCGCGAGACGCGCTCCCTGATCGACCGCGCCCACGGCCTCGCCTGCTGATAGGTGATAAGGGACATCGGCGCGATGGACTCGGGCTGATGGCACGACTGGCACTTGGCCTGGAAGATTGGCGCGATGTCCTTCGAGAAGGTAGGCGTCGCGGCAGTGGCCTGCGCCCACGCGGGGCCGGCGCTCGCGGCGGCCACCACCACTCCGCCCGACAAAAGCCACGGATTCAGACGACCCATATTCTGTCTCCTCGGTCGTTGACGCGTGAAGAGCAGGCGTTCGCTCGCAGCGCAGACTGGCCGCCTGTCGCACAGCGATTATGACGTGCGTCGGCGCCTTGTCAAGCGGGCCAAAACCGGGGGCAAAGCGGATCCTGAAACCGACCTCCATCATCGATCCTGCCGCACACGCGGCCGACCACTCACCATCCCATTCAGCCGCTTCAGGCCCGTGCCCGATCGACGACTGCGCGTGGTAATATCTACGTATTACCATGCCAACGATTACCGTTAAGCTCGACAAGAAACGCGCCGCCCGCCTCGCGCGTTGGGCGCGGCGACGTAAGATTCCGAAATCCGAGGTCATCCGGGCACTGATCGACCGGGCCGGGCCGATTGGAACTGGAGATGAGCTGATCGAATGGGTCGACGCGTCGGAGGGAAAAGGTCTGGGCCTGGCCCAAAGAAAACGGTGAGCCGCCCGGTCTTGCTCGATACGTCGTTTCTTATCGCGCTGGAACGAGAGACGGCGAAAGGCGACAAAGGTCCGGCGAGGCGGTTCCTGCCTTCGTTGCGCGGTCGGCAGCTTGTGGTTTCGATTGTGACGGTGGAGGAACTGCTGGAGGGGGCAGCCGACGAGTCGACGGCCCTGTCGGCGCTACAACGATTTTCCATTCAGGGGTTGCATCTCGCCCAGGCCCGGCGGTGCGCGCTGCTCCAGCGCCGATCCGCGCGTCGGATGGGCGAGAACGACGCATGGCTGGTTGCGACGGCAGAGTCCCTCAACGCCGATGTCGTGGGAGCCGATCGCGCGGCGTTCGAGCGGCTCGGTGCTCGTTACCTGCGCTTTCATTGAGCGTCGACGTCTGTCATGACTCGGCCCGCTAAGGACCCGGTCCCCTCAGTCCGTCGCGCACGTCCACCGAAGCCCTCGAGCAGAAAGACTTCGAGCCTTCTTCTCATCGGCTGAAAGGCGTAATGGGCGAAGCTCGCGATCGAGATATGGGTTAGGATTCCCGCCGCGATCAAAGAACTCGACCACGTCCGACAACGTGGCGAGGCTGCCGTCGTGCATGTACGGCGCGGTCCAGCGCGGCAACGTGGCGAGCTTGCAACACGTCCCGGCGATTAGCCGTTCTTTACATTGTGCACCTTCATGATTTGAGGCTGGCCGGGGTCAGCGCCGAGCTTTTTCATGATGGGTACCAGCGTCTCGCCGAACTTCTGGAACTCTTCCATCGAGTCCCACACATCGAAGACCGAGACCGCACCGTCAACCTCCATGGCGCAATGGAACCGGCGACCTGGAACCTTACCGAAGCCAGCGCCCGCCTGTTCGAGCTGCTTGAGCACGTCGTCGTACACAGCCGGCGCAAAACCTGTTGGTCGGAAATACATACCGAATGCCATCGACACCCTCCTCACGAAAATGAACCGACATGATTTCTCGCAGGATGATACGCGGATTAGGGCTCGCTGGGTTGTCACAGTCGACGTTTTCGGACCAGGGAAGGCGCCGGTGGCTGGGCTAATGGTGGGCTAAGCGTGGGCTAGGCGGAGGTCAGAACGGATAGGTCCCGATCAAACGCCGAAGTGTGTGGGAATCCTGGTGGAGCCAAACCCCAGAGGAATCGGCCGAAGCGTTGGGCGTGTCGGTCGATACCGTGATGCGCGACTGGAAACTCGCCAAGGTGTGGCTGCTGCGCGAACTGAAAACAAGCGAGAAGTAGCTAGTTACCCCGGGCGCGACGGAATGCCTTCACTTCAGCGTACACGGCATCACCGGCCTTGACGGCCGCGACGGTCTCGAAGGCGCCAGTGGTTCCCATCGACCCTTCGCGGCGGTAGAACCGGAACATCGCCGCGCTGCTGGTCACCGCCGGCGCGCCCAGCACCTCGATTGTGTGCCGCAGTTCGTGACCGATCGATCCCATCAGGTTGCAGTCGGCCCTGCCGACGTCGATTTTCACCCACAGATATCGTTGACCGCCGGCGATCGTGACGTCCATGAGACACGTCCGCACGCCTCGACCGCACATGCCATGCTCGACGTAGACGAAGCCATCGCTGGCATTGATGGTCTCGACCATCCTGCGAAAGGTCGCTGACTGTTCGGTCGCCCGAACGATCAACGCGCTGATGGCGGGATTGCTGGACCGCACATGTGAGCTGTCTGTTGAGGCCGTCTCGTCTGAAGCTTCTGCCATCCGCGCAGCCCCTGCCAACCCCGTCATGAGCACTGCGCTCACCAGCAAATACCGAGTGGCCTTCGTCATGTCCCGTTCCCCCTCGGTCAGTAAGGCGGGAACGGGCCGCGAGAACTCGCAGCGTGGGCGAAACCTTGTTGCTGTTTAGAATCAGCTACTTACGGACAGGTGCTGGAAGATGTGCCCAAACGCGGGACGTTCGGTTTGGACCAGGTTCAGCGGATCGTTCCGCGTATACTGCGCGAGACCCTCGATGAAAACCGAACGATGGCAGCAGATCTCGCAGCTCTACGACGAGGCGCTCGCGCTCGGTGGTGGCGAGCGGGCTGAGTTTCTGCGCAACGCCTGTGGCGGCGACGCCGCGCTGCAGCGGGAAGTCGAGTCGTTGCTCGCACAAGAAGGTGCAGCGGAGAATTTCTTAAAGCATCCTCCGCGGTTAGAGAGCGAGGACTCGTTACTCGATCTCATCGGTCAGCAGATCGGCCCTCACAAGATCACGTCACTGCTGGGTACCGGCGGGATGGGCGAGGTCTATCGCGCGCGCGACACGAAGCTGGGCCGCGATGTCGCCATCAAGTTCTTGCCGCGCGCGTTCACGAACGATCCCGACCGGCTGGCACGCTTCGAGCGCGAAGCACGCATGCTTGCGTCGCTCAATCATCCCCACATCGGCGGAATCTACGGCGTCGAGGAGTCGGACGGCGCACCGGCGTTGGTGTTGGAACTGGTCGAGGGGCCGACGCTAGCCGATCGTGTGGCCCAGGGTCCGATCTCCCTCAACGAATCACTGGAGATCGCCAAGCAGATTGCGGATGCACTCGACGCCGCGCATGAGAGAGGGATCGTCCACCGGGATCTGAAGCCCGCCAATATCAAGATCACGCCCGAGGGCGTCGTGAAGGTGCTCGACTTTGGCTTGGCAAAGGTGTTTGCCGGCGAGTCGGGACCGGATCTGACCCAGTCGCCGACGGTCACCGTCGGTGGCACGCGTGGCGGCGCGATCCTCGGGACGGCCGCCTACATGAGTCCGGAGCAGGCACGCGGTAAGCCGGTCGACAAGCGCACCGATATCTGGGCTTTCGGGTGCGTGCTCTACGAGATGCTGACCGGCCGCGCGGCGTTCGTGGGCGGAACCGTTTCCGACACCATAGCGGCTATTCTCGAGCGCAGCCCGGATTGGACGCGACTCCCGGCTGAAACGCCACAGACCGTCCGGCGGCTGCTCGGTCGCTGTCTTGACAAGGACGCGACGCGGCGGCTGCGCGACATCGCGGATGCGCGCGTCGAGTTCGAGGATGCCGACGTCGCTCTCTCGCCGTCAGTCCCCGCTCGGACGCGCGCCACGTCGCGGCGAACGGTGCTGACCGTACTTGCCGTCCTCTTCATTGGCGCCGGCGGGTGGACCATTGGATCGGGACTCTCGTGGGTCGGCCCCAGGCCAGTCGGCAACCAACAGCCTGAAGCGCGCCTCCAGATCGTAACGCCACCGACGACCGACCCCGTGTCCCTCGCGATCTCCCCGGACGGTCAGAAACTCGTGTTCGTGGCGACTGCCGATGGCCGCTCCGTGCTATGGCTGCGGCCGCTCGACTCGGTGGCGGCTCAGCCCCTGGCCGGCACGGAGGATGCGGCGCTGCCGTTCTGGAAGCCGGACGGCAACGCGGTCGGGTTTTTCGCGGAGCGACAGCTTAAGCGAATCGATCTCAACTCTGGCACGATCCAGGTCATCGCGGCTGCGGAAGGCGGTCGCGGTGGCGCTTGGAATCGTGACGGAACGATCCTCTTCCAGCCGTCGCCCGGCAATGTTCCCCTTGCGCGAGTGTCGGAGAATGGAGGCGAACCGACGTCGCTCGACGGGCTCGTGGGCCGGTTCCCGCAATTTCTGCCCGACCATCGTCACTTCATCTATTACGGGTTTTATGGCGCGGCAGCCACGCAAACGCGCGGCCTGTTCGTCGCAGCGCTAGACAGCTCCGAGCCGCCGCGGCGTCTGATCGACGTGGACGCCGCTCCCGTGGTTGTGCCCGGGTACCTGTTGTACGTCCGCCAGGGGACGCTTGTCGCGCATGCGTTCGACCTTTCGGCGTTGGCGTTGACGGCGAGTCCCATCCCGATCGCTGGCGAGATGACTGTTAACCCGCCGTTAGGTTTGGCGGCACTCTCCGCCTCGGCGGTGGGCACCATCGTCTATCGGACAGGCTCGCCCGGCGGAATGCGGCAGTTTGTCTGGGTGGATCGCGCGGGAAAGGAGCTGGGGAAGGTCGGCGAGCCGGTGGGGATTTCCTTGAGCCCCGCGCTGTCGCCGAACGGAAGAGAGGTGGCGCTCCATCGTTCCGTCGGCAGCAATATGGATATCTGGCTGCTCGAGACGTCGCGGGGCACTCTTCGCCGGTTCACGACGGCCGCGTCTGGTGAGGCGCATCCGGCCTGGTCCGCCGACGGTTCGCAACTCACCTTCATGTCCGGCGGCGACGTCTATCAGATGCCGTTGGCCGGAGGCACGGAGCAGCGGCTGCTTGAAACACCGGAGGTCGACTTTCCGTACGACTGGTCGTTCGACGGAAGGTTCCTGCTCTATGGGACGAACGAGCCGAACCCGAGCAGAGACATCTGGGCGCTGCCGACGTTCGGAGACCGCAAGGCGTTTCCGGTTGTGCGCTCCAGGTTCGACGAACGAGACGGCCAGTTCTCGCCCAACGGAAAGTGGGTGGCCTACACCTCGGACGAGTCGGGCAGACCGGAGGTGTACGCCCAGCCGTTTCCTGGCTCTGCGGGAGGCGTGCCGATCTCGACGAGCGGCGGCGGCATGGCGCGATGGCGTCGTGACGGACGGGAATTGTTCTACGTCGCGCTTGACAATCGCCTGATGAGCGTGTCGATTCGACAGTCGCCCACGGGTCGTGTCATTGAAGCGGCGGCGCCCGTGCCTCTGTTCATGACGCGGCTCGGTGGACCGCTACAGGCCAACTCGCGCCAGCAATACATGGTGTCGGCTGATGGGCAACGCTTGCTCATGAACTCGCTCGCCGAAGAAAATGCGGCACCAGTTACCGTGATCCTGAATTGGACCGCGAAGCCGTGAGCGACTCAGTCCCAAGCCAGGAGTATGCGCGATACGCGAGCCGTTTCTTCGTGTGCCTTCTCTCAAGCTCGGCTGCAAGCCGAGCGCGAGAGCTGCTCGGCCTCTTCCGTCGTCGGCAATTGCGCTGGGCGTGTCGAAGCGGCACCCCATTCTTCCGACAGGTTCGGCAATACCTGCGCTGGCCTTTCTGGCATCGGCGCTCTCCTGGATGACTCCTGCCAAACGATATGACTCTATCGGGAGTAACTCGGCGTGCAGCCGTGCGGACGAGCGATAAGTCGGGGCCGCCGAGTCATCCCAATAGAGCCGTTTGAACGAAGTGTAGACCTGTGGCCTCCGGAACGGGTTCACGTGATGAGCCTTCTGTTGCCCGGGTCCGGCTTCCGCCATATACTTTGTTCTAGGCGGCGTACGGCGATTGTTGTCAAATGTTGTCAACTCTTTGACTTCAGGGATGCCTCGAATATTGCGCGGACAGATCAGCAGACGAACCAGCCCTGAAGTTCGATAGGAACAACGCAAGAAGTCCAATTTCCCTCGCACGCGGAAGTGGCGGAACTGGCAGACGCACCAGCTTGAGGGGCTGGCGGTAGCAATACCATAGGAGTTCAAATCTCCTCTTCCGCACCAACCTTCGCTTTAGAATTCAGGCGAAGGTTGTCGCGCCGCAGTCGGCGCAGCCGCGAAGGCGGACTCACCTCGCGCCAAATCCAACGGCGCACTTCAACCCTGAATAGCGCGTTGCGTTCTGGCGTGCTTGGCGTCGTAGAGCGCCGCGTCGGCCGCTTCGACCATCGACAGGACATCGGCTGGCCGCGACAGGCGGGGATCGTAGGTGGAGATGCCGATCGAGGCGGTGACCGGATGCTTCTGACGCCGCGCGTCATGCGCGATCGCGAACCTGACGCGCGTGGCCAGCATGGCGGCTTCGGCGCTGTTGGTGTTTGGAGAAATAATCGCGAACTCGTCGCCTCCGAGACGGACCGCATAGTCTGTCGTCCGCAGCGTGCGCGCGATCGCCCGGCCGGTGCCACGCAGCAACGCATCGCCCGCAAGATGGCCCCACCGATCGTTCACCTGCTTGAACTTGTCCAGATCGATCAGCAGCAGCGACAAGCTCTGTCCGTAGCGCGCCGAGCGCGACAGCTCTTCGTCGATCCGCTGCCGCAGCGCCCGTCTGTTGTGGAGGCCGGTCAGCGGATCGATCGTGGTCTCGGTCAGCAGCCGGTCGGTCTGAGAGCCCAGCGCGGCGCCCAGTCCGACGAACAGCGCCATGACGACGATCCCGAGATAGAGATAGGTCGCGGGATCGCGAAGCACTTCCGCGCGAATCGCATCAACGCTGAAACCCGCGGGGCTCAGCCGAATCAGCAGCAGGCCGGCCGCGACGGCGAGCGCGGCAGACGCACCAAGAATCGGGTACGCCACCCGGCGCGGCACTTCCGTATGCCACCACGCGCGTCCCGCGTGTTCGATCGGGGTGCGAGTACTCTCCAGCGCATCGTCATGTGCGCGCGCAAATTCGTGAAGGGCCTGCCGGTCGAGGAATCCGCTGTCCGTTGGCAGGCCGCTGACGAGAGTCGTCATCGGTCACTGCGTAGGCAATCGACGTGCCGCGTCACGTGTGTACGGCGCTGCGCGTGGGTTCACATGGATGCGGCACTGAATGTCGTGGATAAGTGACGGAAATCCTGCAAGTTGGAGACTATGCGTCAATGTACGGTCACCGATCGCCCTGTCGCTTATCGCCGCAGCCTGTAGCGCGCGATCGTCTCGCGCCAGCGCCGCGCGAACGCACGGTCGAACTCCGCGCGCTCTATCTTGAAGGCGTCGGTAAACGCACGCTGATGCTCCCTGGTCGTCCTGAAGCGCTCGAAGTAGCCGATGACGGCAGGCACGCCGCGCATCTCGATGAGCAGCTCCGCGGCGATGAAGGCCTGGGCGTACACTGGCGCCTGGGATCGCCGCTGCGCATCGACCCATTGCGGAAACGTCACGAGATTGTCGAACGGCGCGGGAAGGAGCCCGAACGGCGCGCGGATCAGCGGCCTCAGGAGCTCTTCGCGCTGCGCGTCGAAGGACGCGAGGCCCAGCTCTGCCGTGACTCGATAGGACACCCACTCGGCAAACCCCTCTCGCAACCACTGCTCGGAGTTGCCGCGGGTGCCGCCGCTGAAGCGATACTGCAGCGAGTGGACGAGCTCGTGGGCGACGAGCGTGACGCGGTGGGTCCGATCGAATCTGTCGACGAGGCCGGCATTCACGAGCACGGCCCTGGCCCCGCCGATCGCGGCAAACGCCGAAGCCGAGCGGGCCAGCTCGGGGGGATAGCCGACGTTCAACAGCTCCTGCTCGAAGCTCCGGCGATCGCGAAGGAGCACGAGCTCGACGTCGACGCGGGGAAATCCGAGCGGTTGCTGTAGGACCTCGAGAATGGCCGCGAGGGCGTCGTGATAGCCGTCCAGCTTTCGCTCGCTGGTGGCGGCCGGAGCGGCCGATGGCGCGACAACCTCGACAGGGGTGCGGGCCTTCCCGCAGCCGGCTGCGAGAATCGCCATGACGACGACGCCCAGGCTGAACGGCGCGTGCATCGATCGAACAATAGCATGACGTCAAACGGATTGGCCTGTGCTGAGGCATAATCACGCGGCCCCGACTGGGGCATACACGGGAGGATGGATGAAAGGATTGAAGATTATCGGATGGATTCTTGCGATTCTCGTGATTCTGCTGGCCATCGGTATTACCGCGACCGTCGGGTGGCGTCCGTTCATCGGACCCAACGCGCGCGCGCTCACCGACCGCCGCTTTCCATCGACGCCCGAACGTCTGGAGCGCGGGAAATATCTCGCCGAGAACGTGGCGGCCTGTTTCGGTTGTCACAGCACGCGCGACTGGTCGAAGAACGAGGCGCCCGAAGCGGAGGGCGGGCACGGCGCGGGGATGGCGAACTTTCCATTCGAAGGGCTTCCGGGCATTGTGCACGCGCCCAACATCACACCCGACAAGGAGACGGGCGCGGGGAACTGGACCGACGATCAGATGGCGCGCGCCATTCGCGAGGGCATCGGCTACGACGGCCGTGCGCTATTTCCGATGATGCCCTATGAAAATTTCCGGCGCCTCTCGGACGAGGATCTGGCGTCAATCGTCGTGTACCTGCGGACGATTCCTCCGGTGAAGCAGCAGCTTCCCCGAACCGAGTTGATCTTCCCCGTGAAGTACCTGATCAACAACGCGCCCGCCCCGATCACGGCGCCGGTGCCGGAACCCGATCTTTCGACGCCCGAGAAGCGCGGCGAGTACCTGACGACGCTCGGGGTGTGCCGCGACTGCCATACCCTGATGCAGGACGGACAGCGCCTGACTCAGCTCGATCTCGCTGGCGGCGACCTTCTGCGCGGGCCGTGGGGAGCCGTGACGAGCGCCAACCTTACGCAGGCGCCGTCAGGGATCCCGTATTACGACGAAGCGCTCTTCCTCGACGTCATGCGCACCGGCATGGTGAAGGCACGGCCGCTCAAGCAGACCATGCCGTGGTGGTACTACCGGGGCATGACCGACGACGATCTCAAGGCCATATTTGCCTATCTGAAGACCGTGCCCCAGATCGCGCATCGCGTGGACAACAGCAAGCCGCCGTCGATGTGCAAGGTCTGCGGTCGCGAGCACAACGGCGGCGACTTGAACTGACGGCTGTCAGCTGTTCAACAGCCGGGTGAAGAACGAGCGATAGTGCCTGAGGGCCTGACGCAGGTCTTCGGTCGATACCGTGTCGCCGCGCTTCCACTGCTCTTCCAACTGCCCTCGCGTGCGGGCAAAGCCTTCGGCGAGCTTCGAGATGGCGTCGGCGACGAGCGTGTCGGCTCTCTCGACGGCGCCGCGAGGCTCGTCGACGAAGGCCGCCTGGATCTCGTCCCAGCGGACGCGCAGATCGCGCACCTGTTCGTCCGAATACATCGCCACGCGATCGTCAGGTGGATTCTGTGGCGGTTTGACGCGCGATTCCATATCGCGCTCGCGCACGTTTCGAGCAGCGGCCAGATCGGCGGTCGTCAGTTCGGAGCTCATGGTTTCCCTCCCGCATGGGCTGGTTTCAGTTCAGTTGGTTTGTGAACGAGCAAGTCATCGAACAGGGCACGATAGTGAATCACGGCCTGCCTGAGGTCTTCCGTGCTGGCCGTGTTCGATTCATTGCGTTCGGCGATCTCTTTGGCGACTCGATAGTGTTGGACGACGGTCGGGTGATCGACAGAGATGTCGGCCGCACGCTGCCGGAAATCGGCCATCGGAAACCCCTTCACGCTCATGACTTCGTTCACAAGGTGATCGGCTTCCCTGATGGCGCCCGCCGGATCGTCCACGAACAGTGTTTGAACATGGCGCCAGACTTCTGTGAATCTGGCAGTCTCGTCGGTATTGAGAGCCCGGATGTGCAGTTTTTGTACGCGTTGTTCACGCGCGGCCAGTCGCTCTTCGGCACGGCGAATGTCGCCCACTTCCGCGTGCGTTCTCTCATACTCGGGACCGAAGCGCTCGCGCAGCCGCAGACTGCGCTGCCGCTGCAGATACCAGACCAGCGCTGCGCCGGCCACAACCGCGGCGATGATGATCACGAGTGTCAGTGTCGTGTCCATTCCCTGCCCTCCTTCACGTCACACATGATTGAAAGAGCAAGAAGCTGGCCGGATACAGGCGAGGATGGCAGTCGCGCGCAGACCGTGGCGCGTCACGACGCGACCTGGCTGTGATTGGGGGAGTCCACCATGCCGACAGATCACACTGCCGGCATGGTGGTCTGATGATCAGTACATGAACTGGCGTCCGGTGGTGTCGCCCGCGGCATACCACGCGTTGATGCGCCGGGGCTCCGATCGGCTCGCTTCGCCAAGCACGATCGCCGCCTCGAGCTTGTGCGAAGGTTCGCGAGTGACGGCGCGCGTCAACGCCATCAGGTGCAGCGTCGACCGTCCCTTGTTCCTGACCACAACGACGTCGGCACCGCCGTTCGGGTTGGCGATCTCGAAGACGTAGTCGCCGGCCGGCAGAACGGTGCCGGGCAGTGTCACGGATGTGCGAAACGAGAAGTACGTGGCTCGATTGAAGGGCGACGCAGTGGCCGTCAGCGTGGCGGCCAGGATACCTGCGGCGGTCAAAACGCACGCGGCGGCGATCGTTCTTCGAAACATGTCTGCCTCCTGTCGGAACTCCGTTGAGGAGGGTGGATTACCCTTCTCTGCTGTAGATAACGCTCCCACAGCGAGAATCAAACAGCGGCTGACACCTGCTCGACCGGGAGCCGCTGTTTGTTCGCATTTCGTGGCCGGAGCGTTGTCCCTAGACCCCCGATCCCTTCCACCGGGTGCCTGCCACTGAAGTCTGTTCGGCTTTCGAAGGGTGCGTGGCACAATCGGAACCGCCATGAAGCCTCTTCCTCTCTTCGTCGCGCTCGTGGGTGTCGCAATCTGGGCGCTCACATTAGGCGCGCAATCACCAAACCCGTTCGGCATCCCGTCCGCCGATCAACCCACGCCCGGATCGGCCATCGATACCGTTCCGGGTTCGCGCGCGCAGGGTTGGCTGTTCCAGGGACGCTCCGAGGTGCTCGCACGCAACGGCATCGTCGCGACGAGCGACCCGCTGGCGGCCCAGGCGGGCCTCGAAATACTGCAGCGGGGTGGCAACGCGATCGACGCGGCCGTCGCGACCGGCGCCGTGCTCGACGTCACGTCGCAGAACGACACCGGCATCGGCGGCGATCTCTTCGCGCTAGTGTGGTCGGCCCGTGAGAAGAAGCTCTACGCGCTGAATTCAGCCGGCTGGGCGCCGGCCGCGTGGACGCCGCAGTACTTCACCGGCAAGCTCGGCGTGAAAAGCGTGCCCGGGTCGGGCGTGAATTCGGCCACGGTGCCCGGCGCGATCTCCGGCTACGACGCGCTGTTGAAGCGCTTCGGTACGCTCACCTTCAAGGAGACGTTCGAGCGCGCGGCGAAGATTGCCGAAGAAGGCTGGGGACAGGCCGAGCGCCGCCACGCCGATTTACGCAGCGCCACCAACGGGCTGCGTGCCGACACCGATTCGCGGCAGATTTTCCTCGAGGGCGATCGCGCGCCCGATCTGTACAGCATCATCCGCAACCCCGCGCTGGCGAAGGCGCTGCGCCTGCTGCAGAAGGACGGGCGCAACGCGTTCTATCGCGGCGACATCGCCGGAGCCATCGTCCGCAAAGTGCAGGCGGGTGGTGGGGTGATGACACGGAACGATCTCGAAGAGTTCGAGTCCGAGTGGGTCGAGCCAATCTCGACGAGCTATCACGGCTACAACGTGTTCGAGCTGCCGCCGCCCGGGCAGGGATTTGCCGCGCTCGAGATGCTCAACATCCTCGAGGTATGCGTGCCGAAGCTCGGCATGAGCCTCACGAAGCTGGGGCCCGCCGACCCGATGTACTGGCACGTGATGGTGGAGGCCAAGAAGCTGGCGTACTCGGATCTGCACGCCTACAACGGCGACCCGAAGCTCGCGCCGGTGCCCCTGACCGATCTGCTCTCGAAGTCGTACGCTGCCACCTTGTGCGACAAGATCAATCCGAACGCCGCCTCGAAGCCTCGCGTAGGCGGCGGCCTCGACGGAGGGACGATCTATCTGACGACGGCCGATCGCTGGGGCAACATGGTGTCGCTGATTCACAGCGTGTTCAGTGTTTATGGCAGCCGCGCGAGCGTCGGCGAATTCGGGTTCGTGCTGCACAACCGCGGAAGCGCCTTTTCACTCGAGCCGCGCAGCCCGAACGTCGTGGCGCCCCGCAAACGCCCATTCCACACGATCATCGCGGGCTTCGTCATGAAGGACGGCCAGCCGCTGATGACCTTCGGCAACATGGGCGGCAGCGTGCAGCCCGAAACGCACGCGCAGCACATGGTGAATCTGATCGACCTGGGCATGAACGTGCAGATGACCACCGACGCCGCCCGCTTTACGCATAGTCAGAACTCGAACGTGCTGTCGCTCGAAGCGAATCTGTTTAATCGGTTAGGCGCTGCGTTGAAGGCCAAGGGGCACGAGGTGCGGGCCGTGCACCGGCGGATCGGTCGGCGGCTACCAGGGGATTCTGTTCACCCGCGATCCGCGATTGCCGGAACCGAGCGTCGATCGCGCGGATGCGCCGGTGAACGGGGTGTATCGCGCCGGCTCGGACCATCGCAAGGACGGTCAGGCGGTGGGTTGGTAATGGGAATTGGCAGATTCGCAGATTGGCAGATTGGTAGATTGATTGGCGGATTGAGGGATTGGCGGATTGGGTCTTACTTGGTTGCGGGCGGCGTGGCGGGTGTCGTGGCTGGCGTTGACGGAGCCGGTGTTGACGGGGCCGGCGTGCCGGCGGCGGGTGAGGCCAGCGGCTTCGATGCCGGCGTGGCGGGCCGAACTGGAGCCGGCGTGCCGCTGACGACCGAGCCACCGCCGCGCTGGCCGATGATCGACAAGGTCAACGCGAGCACCATGAAGAGGACCGCCGCAATCGTGGTGGCCTTGGTCAGGAGCGTCGCGCCCGAGCGCGCCCCGAACGCGGCCTGACTGCTGCTGCCGCCAAACGCGCTGGCGATATCACCGCCGCGTCCCTGCTGCAGAAGAATCACCAGCGAGAGCATCAGGCACACGAGAACGTAAAGACTTACGAGCAGGTAGTACATATAGTTATCAGTCCCAAACCACCTATTATACCGCCTGGCGCCGGCTCCTGACGATGATGTCGTAAAAGGCGCGGACGTCGAGGCTGGCGCCGCCAACCAGGGCGCCGTCGACATCGGGCTGGGCCATCAAATCGCGGATATTGTCGGGTTTGACGCTGCCGCCATACAGCACCAGGCACTGGTCCGCGGCCGGGGCGCCGAACCACTGCCGCAGGCGTGACCGGATGTGCGCGTGCGCTTCGCCGGCCTGGACCGGCGTGGCCGTACGCCCCGTTCCGATCGCCCAGACGGGCTCGTAGGCCACGACGAGCGCGCCCACCTGATCGCCATTGAGGCCGTCGAGGCCCCCTTTGATCTGCCGATCCAGCACGTCCATCGTTTCGTTGCGCTCGCGCTGGTCGAGCGTTTCGCCGATGCAGACGATCGGCGTCAGGTCCGCGGCGATGGCCGCCATCACCCTGCGATTCACCGTGACATCGGTTTCGCCGAACAGCGTGCGGCGCTCGGAGTGGCCGATGATGACGTATTCGGCGCCCGCTTCCTTGATCATGCCGGCGCTCGTTTCGCCGGTGAACGCCCCCTCTTTCTCCCAGGACATGTTCTGCGCCGAGACCGCGACATTGCTGTTGCGCGCCGCTTCGGCAGCGGCATGCACGGCCGTGAACGGCGGCGCCACGACGACGGTGACGTCGCTGACGTCCTTGACGAGCCCCCGCAGTTCCTTCACGTACACGATGGTTTCGTGCACGGTCTTGAACATCTTCCAGTTGCCGGCGATGAAGGGGATGCGCATATGTAATTGCGCGACTGAAGTCGCGTCCTACCTGTCAGAAAGTGCTTCAACTCCCGGCAGCGTGCGCCCGCCGAGAAATTCCAGCGACGCGCCGCCGCCGGTGGAGATGTGCGTAATGCGATCGGCGACGCCGGCCTGATTGATGGCGGCGATCGAATCGCCGCCGCCGACGATCGTCGTGCCCTTGACCTCTGACACCGCGCGGGCGATCGCGTTCGTGCCGTCGGCGAACGCAGCGATCTCGAAGACGCCCATCGGGCCATTCCAGACGACGGTCTTTGCATCCTTGATCATGCCGGCGTAGAGCGCGATCGTCTTCGGCCCGATGTCGACGCCCATACGGTCCGCGATCGTCGCATCGCCGACATCAAGCGTCTCGCCGGGCGCACCCGCCTCGAGCTTCGGCGTCACGACGTGATCGACGGGCAGGCCGAACTGCACGCTGCGCGCCCGCACCAGACCTTCGATCTCGCGCGCCGCCTCCATCTTGTCGTCTTCGACGAGCGATCGGCCCACCGGAACGCCTCGCGCCTTGAGAAAGGTGTAGGCCATCGCCCCGCCGATGACGAGCCGATCGACGCGTCCGACAAAGTTCTGAATCACCTCGAGCTTGTCCGACACCTTCGCGCCTCCGAGAATCGCCACGAGCGGACGGTCGGGCGACGCGAGCACGCGGCCCAGGTATTCGAGCTCCTTCTCCATCAGGAGTCCGGCGGCGGCTTTCGGCACGAGATGCGTGATGCCCTCGACCGACGCGTGGGCGCGATGGGCAGAGCCGAACGCATCGTTGACGTACAGCTCGGTCAGGGAGGCCAGCTGCTGCGCGAACTGCGGGTCGTTCTTTTCTTCCTCCGGATGAAACCGGAGATTCTCGAGCAGCACCACGCCACCGCCGCCGTTGTGGGCGGCATCGACCGCGGTTTTCGCGGCTTCTCCGACGCAGTCAGAGGCAAACGACACCGTCCGGCCGAGAAGCGCCGTGGCGCGTGCGGCCACCGGTTTCAAGCTGTACTTCGGATTCACCTGCCCCTTCGGGCGTCCCAGGTGCGAGGCGAGCATCACCGTCGCCCCGTGCTCGAGCGCGTAGCGAATCGTCGGGAGCGACGCGCGGATGCGCGTATCGTCGGTCACCTCGCCGTTCTCGAGCGGCACGTTGAAGTCCACGCGCACGAACACGCGCCGGCCCTTCAAGTCGAGATCCCGGATGGATAGTTTCATGATTGCCGATTGCTGACTCCCGACTCTCGCCTTTTCTACTTTCTCTTACTTTCTACTTTCCACTTTCTACTTTCTAGAGTCCCTTCTTCACCATGTAGGCGAGCAGATCGATACAGCGGCTCGAATAACCCCACTCGTTGTCGTACCACGAGAGGATCTTCACGAAATCGCCTTCCATTACCTTGGTGTAGGCCGAATCGAGCATCGAGGAGTTCGGGTTGCCCCGGAAATCGATCGACACGAGCGGCTCGGTCACGTACTGAAGGATGCCCTTGAGCGGACCGTCCGCGGCGGCCTTGAACGCGGCGTTCACCTCGTCGCTCGTGGTCTTCTTGTCCACGAGCACCGCGAGATCGACCACCGACACGTTCGGCACCGGCACGCGCATCGCGATGCCGTCGAGCCGTCCCTTCAGCTCGGGCAGCACCTCGCCGACGGCCGACGCCGCGCCGGTCGTGGTCGGGATAATCGACAGCGCCGCGGCGCGCGCACGCCGGAGATCCTTGTGCGGCAGGTCGAGCAGCTGCTGGTCGTTCGTGTAGGCGTGCACCGTCGTCATCCAGCCCTTCCTGATGCCGAACGTTTCGTGTAGCACCTTGGCGACCGGCGCGAGGCAGTTGGTCGTGCACGACGCATTCGAAATGATCTGGTGCTTCGCCGGATCGTACTTGTCGTTGTTGACCCCCATCACGACGGTGATGTCGGGGCCCTTGGCTGGCGCGGTAATCACGACCCGCTTGGCCCCGGCCGCGATGTGCTTGGCGGCCGCATCGCGGTCGGTGAAGAGTCCGGTCGACTCGAAGACGACCTCGACGCCCAGGTCTTTCCAGGGCAGCTGGGCGGGATCGCGGAACGACAGGACCTTGAACTGATCCCCGTCGACGGCAATGCCGTCGCCCTTCACTTCGACGCTGGCTTTCAGGTTACCGAGGACGGAGTCGTACTTCAGCAGGTGCGCGAGCGTGGCCGCGTTGGTGAGGTCGTTCACCGCGACAAAGTCGATCGCCTTGTTACCCATCGCCGCGCGCATGATGTTGCGGCCAATTCGCCCGAATCCGTTGATGCCGACCTTCACAGCCATTACGTCCTCCGCTTTCCCGAAGATGCCAAAAAATGACGCCGAGCCAAAAGGGGATTCTAATGTACGATCAGCCCTGCACGAAATCCCACATACATGTACGTCGTTTACAGCTTTCTCATTCTCCTGTTCGGCGCGCTCGCCTCGCCGTACCTGGTGTATCAGGTGCTCCGCTACAGGAAGTACATCGGCAGCCTGCGGCAGCGGATGGGATATCTCCCGGTGTCGTTCAACTTCGACGGCGACGAATCGATCTGGATTCACGCCGTGTCGGTGGGCGAGGCGCTGACCGTGCGCTCGCTCGTGGGCGAGTTGAAGCGCCGTTATCCCAGGCTCAAGATCTTTCTGTCCACCACCACGATGACCGGCCAGCAGGTGGCGCGCCGGAACCTGCAGGACGTGGACGAGGTGTTTTACTTCCCGTTCGACCTCACGTTCGCCGTGCGGCGCACGCTGCGGCTGGTGAAGCCGCGGCTGTTCGTGATGATGGAGACCGAGATCTGGCCGAACGTGTTGCGGCAGTGTCACAAAAGCGGCGTGGCGACCGTGCTGGTGAACGGCCGCATTTCGTCGCGCTCCTATCCGCGCTACAAGCTCGCGCGGCCGTTCTTCCGGCGGGTGCTCGCAGATGTCGACAGATTCTGCATGCAGAGCGAGGAGTCGGCGCGGCGGATCATCGATATCGGCGCCGAGCCGTCGCGCGTCGTCGTGACCGGCAGCCTGAAGTTCGATTCGCTCGGCGGTCCCGTGGCGCCTGCGCTCGAAGCGCGCGGGCAGAACCGCGTGCTCCGGTACTTCCGGATGACGTCGGGACGGCCGGTGGTCGTGGCCGGCAGTACCATGCCCGGCGAAGAGCCGTTCGTGCTCGAGGCGTTCAGGAAAATCAAGGCGAGCGTCGCGAACCCGTTGCTCATCATCGCGCCGCGCCATCCCGAGCGGTTCTCCGAGGTGGTACAGATGGCGCGCGACCTGGCGTTTGTCACGGTCAGACGCACGGATCTGCCGATCGACGCCGAACCTCGCGGCGACGTGGTCATCCTCGACACCATCGGCGAACTGCCGCAGGTGTACCAGATCGCCACGGCGGTGTTCGTGGGCGGCAGCCTCGTCGATACCGGCGGGCACAACGTGCTCGAGCCCGCGGTCTTCGGCAAGCCGATCGTCGTCGGGCCGTACGTGCAGAACTTCAGGGAAATCACAGAGGCCTTCATCGCGCATGAAGCGGCCATCCAGGTGACGAGCGCGCGGGGTCTCGAGGACGCGTTGCTGGCGCTCCTGACGGATCCGGTGCGCCGGGCCCGGCTCGGCGCGGCGGCACGCGCGTTGGTCGATTCGAATCGCGGGGCCAAGGACAAGAGCCTCGCCATCATCGCGCAGCTGCTCCCGCTGCGTGACGGCTCGATGGGCGTCGTGCGGCCGTTCCGCGTGGTGCATTGACACGCCGGGTCTGCAAAGCAAGACCCGGCCTACGTACATATCGCACGTAGGGCGGGTCCTGCTCTTTGGACCCGCCAACAGCCAAACTTGCTGACTATTCTGTACAGCCAGATTGCACGCGCACGCCGGCGCTACTACGAGCGCCGGCCGCATCTCAGGCGACGGCTGGCGGCGCCCGTCATCAGCGTCGGCAATCTCACCGTCGGCGGAAGCAGCAAGACACCGCTCGCGGCCGGAATCGCGAGGATGCTCCTCGACATGGGCGAGCGCCCGTCGATTCTGAGCCGGGGATACGCGAGAGAAATCGTTGAAGACGGAACCGTCATCGTGAGCGATGGGAAGGCGGTGCTTGCCGATGTCGCGCGCTCGGGAGACGAGCCGCTGATGCTGGCGCGCCAGGTGCCACGCGCGGCCGTCCTCGTGTCGTCGAGCCGTTATGTGTCTGGCCGTGTCGCCGAATCGAAGCTCGGTTGCACGGTGCACGTGCTGGACGACGGGTTTCAGCATTTCGATCTCGTGCGTGACGTCGATCTGCTCGTGGCGCCGGCGACGCTGGACGACACGCGCACGCTGCCGTTCGGGCGGTTTCGAGAGCCGCTCGATGCGGCGGCGTCGGCGGATGCCCTGTTGGTAGAGCTGGATGCGGTGGCACAGGGCTTTAGCCCTGTCGCACAGGACGCTGTGGCACAACTGGCGGCGCGATTGAAGGTGCCGATCGCGTTCGAATTTTCCCGACGCATCGCCGGTCCGCCCGCCGACCGCCCCGCGTTTGCGTTTGCCGGCATCGCGCGTCCAGAACGTTTCTTCGCCGATCTGGAAAAGGCCGGCTGGAGGTTGACCGGACGGCGAGCGTTCGCCGACCATCATCGATACTCGGATCGCGAGATCGACGACATCGCGGCCGCGGCCGCCGCATCTGGTGCGCAGGTGATTCTGACGACCGAAAAAGATCTCGTTCGGCTGCGGCCCGGCGCCAATATCGTTCCTGTTCCGCTCGAAGTGTCCATCGCGCCGTCGTTCGGTCCCTGGCTCGCCGAACGTCTGCGCACCGCGCGCGCCTCGGGTAGCGTCGCATGAGGCAGTGGCTCGAGTACGTCGCCGTCAGGTCGGTGGCCATGGCCGTCCGGCCGTTCCCGCTCTCGGCGGTGCGGCGCGCCGGAGAGCTCTTCGGGCTGCTGTTCTATCTGGCCGATCGGGTTCATCGCCGGATTGCCATCGCAAACCTGCAGATCGCATTTCCCAAGCGATCGGAGAAACAGTGCAGGGCCATCGCGAAAGCGATGTTCCAGCATTTCGGGCGCCTGCTGCTCGAACTGCTGAAGTACGCGTCGCTGCCGGGCGACGTGCAGCTGGCGCTGGTGGAATGGGAAGGCGAGGAGCGCGTGCGGCTGGCGCTCGCACAGGGCAAGGGCATTCTGTTCTGCACCGGCCATTTCGGATTCTGGGAGCAGCAGGCCCTGGCGCATGCGCTGAAGTTCGAGCCGATGGCCGTTATGGCGCGGCCGCTCGACAACCCGAAGCTGCACGACCTGCTCGAGAGTATCCGGACGTCGAACGGCAACCCGGTCGTCTACCGCCGGGGCGCCGTGCGAAAGGCGCTGCGCCTGCTGGCCGAGGGCAAGGGCGTCGGCGTCCTCATCGATCAGCACATGACCAGCCCCGACGCGATCTACGTCGATTTCTTCGGCCGGCCGGCGGCGACGACGTCGACGCTCGCGGCGCTGGCCATACGAACCGGCGCGCCGGTGATTCCGCTGTTTGCGTTTCCGCTGCCGGGCGGCCGCTACCGGATGATCTACGAGCATCCCGTCGAGCCTCCGCCGGCAGATGCGGCCGACGCGGTTCGCGAGTTCACGCAGCGTTGCACCGACGTCCTCGAGATGCACGTGCGGCGTCATCCTGAGCTATGGTTGTGGATGCATCGCCGGTGGCGCGACGCGCCGGGCCCAGCGCTCGACGCCGCACCCGGCATGTTTCCTGCTGCCAAAGCCGATCTGGAAGCCGACACGTGAGCATCGTCATCCTCTCTCCGAACTGGCTGGGCGACGCCATGTTCGCGCTCCCCGCGATACGGGACGTGCGGCGGCATTTCGCCGGACGTCCGCTGACGATCGCGGCGCGCCCGTCGATTGCGCCGGTGTTCCGGGCTGTGCCGGGCGTCGATCACATCAAGGTGCTCGAGCCGGGAAAAGAGGCCACGCAGATTGAGGCCGACATCGGCATCCTCTTTCCCAACTCTTTCCGATCGGCGTGGATCCTGAAGCGGGCCGGCGTCAGAGAGCGCTGGGGATACGGCAGCGACTTTCGGCGTCTGCTGCTCACCAGGGCCGTGCGCCGGCCGAAGCGCCGGGTCGCGTTTCCGGAGTACTACTCGAATCTCGTGCGAGGTCTCGGCATCGAGACGGGACCCCTGGCGGCGGAACTGAAGCCGGCGCCGGTGATACGGGCGGCGGCGTTGAAACTTCTGCAGGACCGCGGATGGAACGCGGATCGCCCGCTCGTCGGCATCGCACCCGGCGCCGCGTTCGGTCACGCCAAGCGGTGGCTGCCGGGCCGGTTCGTGGAACTGTCGAAATCCCTTGCCGATGAAGGTGGCGTCACCTGCGTGCTCGTCGGCCGCAGCGAAGATCGTGATGCCGCGCTGGAAGAGCTCCCGGTGCTTGCGCCGCCCGGCGTGACCCCAAAAGGACCCGCGCGGATGATCGATCTCATCGGGGTGACGGATCTGACGATGCTCATGGGCGTCATTTCGTACTGCAGTGTGGTCGTGGCCAACGACTCGGGTGCGCTGCATCTCGCGGGCGCGCTGGGCGTGAAGGCCGTCGGTATCTACGGGCCGACCGACGAGCGCTACAGCGCGCCGGTCACGCCCTACGAGGATGCGCACAGCATCTCGACCCTTTCCGAAGACGTGTTCTGCCGCCCGTGCTTTCTGGCCGACTGTCCGATCGATCATCGCTGCATGAAGCGCATTCCGACCGAACGGGTCTACGAGGCGGTCCGCCGGTTCCTCCAGGAGAGTCCCGCGTGAGCCAGCACCGAGCCGTGTTCCTCGACCGCGACGGCACGATGATCGAGGATGTCGGTTATCTCGATCGCCTCGAACGGTTGAAGCTGTTCCCGTACACCATCGACGCCGTCCGCCTGCTGAACGCGGCCGGTTTCAAGATCATCGTCGTGACGAGCCAGAACGGTATCGCCAACGGTGTGCTCACCGAGGAATTCCTGGGCGTGGCCCATGCGCACATGTCGGAGCTGTTTGCGGCCGCCGGCGGGAAGGTCGATGGCTACTACTATTGTCCGCACTCGCCGCATGCGCCGGTCGAGCGCTACCGCACCGACTGCGACTGCCGCAAGCCGAAGCCCGGTATGATACTGGCCGCCGCGCGCGATCACGCGATCGACCTGGCGAATTCGATCGTTATCGGCGATCGCTGGCGCGACATCGAGATGGGACTCGCGGCGGGCACGAAGGCGATGCTGGTCGAGACCGGCTATGGCAGGACGGAAGCGGCGCGCCGTCCGCCGGCGATTCCACCGGTGCCCGTGTTTGGAACGTTGATCGAGGCTGTCAGCGTGGTGATACGAGGGGCCTGACCCCTTTTGTCTATGGCGATTCCGAAGTCGGTACATCCGTTGCCCGGCGAAAGCGAGCGCGAGTCGCGGCTGCTGAGGCTCGTCGACGCGTTTGGCGGAAAGCGCGTCGTCATCATCGGCGATCTCATTGCCGACGAGTTCATCTACGGCCGCGTCGCGCGCGTGTCGCGCGAAGCGCCGGTGTTGATCCTTCAGTACGATTCGACCGAAATTCTGCCCGGCGGCGCGGGTAACGCGGCGAACAACGTGTCGGCGCTCGGCGGACGCGCTCGCATCGTCGGGCTCGTCGGCAACGACGAGTCGGGCAGGCGCCTGCGCACGAGCCTGCGTCGCGTCGATACCCGCGGCCTCTTGCGGCCGCTCGGATTTGTTACGCCCGTGAAAACGCGGATTCTCGCCGGCGGCATTCACACCGCCAAGCAGCAGATCGTCCGCATCGATCGCGTCGTGTCGACCGACTATGGCGACAAAATCCGCGCCGCGTTCGCCAGAGCCGCGTTGAGCGCTGCCGCAGATTGCGATGCGATTCTCTTGTCCGATTACGGAACAGGACTCGTGACGCCGGAACTGGCGACCGCGATCAGCAGGAAAGTGCAGAGCCGGCCGCGCCGGCGGCAGGTGCCCGTTCTCGTCGATTCACGCTACGACCTGATGAAGTTTCGCGGGCTGACCGCGTGCACGCCGAACGAGTCCGAGGTCGAGCTGGTCCTCGAGACGAAAATCGGCGACAACGTGAGGAGCGCTCGAGCGAGCGGGACGGGCGTTGTTGAAACGCACGCGCATGAGCGCGGTGTTGATTACGCGAGGCAGCCGCGGCATGGCGGTGTTCGAATCCGGCAAGCCAACCGTGCACGTGCCGATCTTCGGATCGGACGAGGTGGCCGACGTGACGGGGGCGGGCGATACGGTTATCGCCACGATGACGCTGGCGATTTCGGCGGGCGGATCGTTTTACGAAGCCGCGAGGCTGGCCAACTATGCCGCGGGTCTCGTCGTGATGAAGCGCGGGACGGCGACGGTCTCGCCCAGCGAATTGCGTGATGCGATCGTGAAGGACCATGTCGCATCACAGGGATAAGGGAGGAGGAGTTCAGCGTGGGGAGAACGCCGACCCAAGTGTTGGCCGAACGCGTCACAGTCGGCAAAGCGGAATATTGAAAGCGACTTTAAATCCAGAGATCGATGGGGCGAGTGCTCAGCGAAGACGCGCTTGCGGCGGCCGTGACCGCCGATCGGGAAGGCGGACGGACGATTGCGTTTGCCAACGGGTGCTTCGACGTGATGCACGTCGGCCATGTGCGCTATCTGGCCGGCGCCGCGGCGCAGGCCGACCGGCTTGGTGGTCGCGATCAACGACGATGAGTCGGTGAAGGGGTTGAAGGGACCGGGCCGCCCGATTCTGAGCGGCGCCGATCGCGCGGAAATGGTGGCGGCGATCGAAGACGTGGACTACGTCGTGCTGTTTCCCGACCCGGATGTGCACCGCCTGCTCAGGCTGCTCAAGCCCGACGTGCACTGCAAGGGCACCGACTACACGCCGGACACGGTGCCCGAGCGCGAAACCGTGATTGGCTACGGCGGCCGCGTCGCCATCGTCGGCGATCCCAAGGATCATTCCACGCGCGATCTGCTCGCTCGCATCAAGTCGGGCGGGGCGGGGGATTCGCGCGATTGAGCCACCCCCGCGCTTCGAAGATTCTCATCGTCAAGCTGGGATCGCTCGGCGACATCATCCACGCCATTCCCGCCGCGGCGGCCATTCGCCGCGCGTTGCCGCACACCGAGATCGACTGGCTGGCCGACGCGCGTCATCGCGAGCTCATCGATCTCGTGCCGATCATCAGTCGAAGGATTCTGATCGATACGAGCGCCATGAGCTCGATCGCGCGCACCGTCGGCGAGTTGCGATCGAGGCACTACGATGTCACGCTCGACCTGCAGGGCCTTCTGAAGTCTGCCGTGCTCGCCCGGCTGTCGCGAGCCTTGCGCGTGATTGGCTTCCCTTCTGATCTTTTGAGGGAACGCGCGGCGCGTGCGTTCTACACCGAGACGGCGGGCGACGCACAGCCTCACGTCATCGACAAGAACATGTCGATGTTGAAGGCCATCGGCATCCGGACGCCCAATCTCGAGTTTCCACTCGACGAAGGCAACCCGCGCGCGGCTGCCGATGCGCGGTCGCGGCTGGGGGTGCCCGACGGGACGCGCTTTGCCATCCTCAACCCGGGCGCGGCGTGGCCCAACAAGCGCTGGCCGCCGGTGTATTTCGCGGAGGTGGCGCGTGCGCTCCTGGCGCGCTACGATCTGCGGTCGCTCGTGCTGTGGGGGCCGGGCGAAGAGCAGCTGGCGCACGACATCGTCATCGCGTCGGATGGCGCCGCGGCCGTGTCGGCGCGGACGAGCGTCGCGGATCTTTTGGCGCTCGCGCGAGCGTCGGCGCTGATGATCTCCGGCGACACCGGTCCGATGCACATTGCCGGGGCCGTCGGCACGCCGCTGGTGGGCATCTTCGGTCCCACCGATCCGCAACGGAACGGACCGTGGGGAGAAGACGACCTCACCGTCTCACGCTATCGCAGCTGTGACTGCCACTATCAGCGCCGCTGCCACATCCCGGGCTGGTGCCTGCTCGACATCGCGCCACGCGAAGTGATGGACCTGGTCGAGCGGCGGCTGGCGAGACATGCTTGACGGCATCGCCGCGGTGTTCGCGCGGTTGCGGGTGCCGCTCGGGTTTCTCTCGGCGGCCGCGGTGATCTGGCTGTCGCAGCCGACTTCACAATCCCTCGCGATTGGCGCCCTCGTTGCCGCGATCGGCGAAGCGCTGCGCATCTGGGCGGCGGGCCATCTCGACAAGGGGCGCGAAGTGACGCAATCCGGTCCGTATCGGATGACGCGGCATCCTCTCTATGCCGGCTCCGCGATCATCGCCGCGGGCCTGGCCATCGCTTCGGCGCGTGGTGTGGTGGCGGCGTTGATTGCCGGCTACGTCGCGATCGCCATCGGGTCTGCCGTCCGGCACGAAGAAGCGAGCATGCGCGCGGCGTTCGGAGACGAGTACGAGGCCTATGCCGAATCGCGGGCGACACCGGTCGAGCGGCCGTTCAGCCTGCATCGTGCGATGCGGATCAATAAGGAGTACAAAGCTGTTGCGGGTCTCGCCGTCATGGCGGCGATTCTCGCAGCGAAGGCGGCCTTCACGCGGTAGGTCGCCCTATAATCTGTTCAAAGGAGGGCGGTTAGCTCAGCGGTAGAGCACCGGCTTTACACGCCGGCTGTCGGGGGTTCGAAACCCTCACCGCCCACCAGTTACAGATCTCCGCACCGTTCTGCGGGGCGCTGCCCGCGAGTGGTCCTTCCCTCGTGACGCGTGCAGACTCCGGCGCCGAAACAAGATCCGGATGCTCAGCCTCACGCCTTCATCCGGCACGACAGGCGGGCTTGTCGGCTATGGCATCGCCGTCTCGTGGTGGCCATCAGCCGGGGTTGTCACCTGGCTATTTAGCCTGGCTCAGCCCCAGCATCTCGCTGTTGTTCTTCCCGGCCGTGCTCGTGTCGGCCGGGTTCTGAAGCGATGGGCCCGCGATGCTCTCCAGATTCGGGAATCTAGAAGTTAGAATCTAGAAATGAAAAAAGGGGACCAGACAGTTGGGAATCTAGAAACTAGAATGAACTAGAAACTAGAATCTGAGAACCAGGATTTAAGGTTCTCTCTTGAGCCTTTAGATTCTGGTTTTTAGATTCTCAACGCGGCTAGATTTCAGTTTCGAGATCACCTTGACCCATGCGGGGCTGTAGTTCAGTTGGTTAGAACGCCGGCCTGTCACGCCGGAGGTCGCGGGTTCGAGCCCCGTCGGCCCCGCCAATTAGAAGTGACCGAAACGCCCGAGCCATCGGGCGTTTTCTTTTTGGGCCCTCATTCCTCGAGGTCACCGCCGCGATTTAGGATGGCCTTGTCGACCGCTGGCTCAGCATCTTCCAGAACCTCTCGGAGGCCGGCGAGACGGTGCACGACCTCGAGCTTCGCTCTCGCGCGCGGCCGACCCCATGTGTCGACGCGTGAGAATGCGCCCGCCAGGAATAGCTCGAGGCATGGGGCTCTCGTGTTGATGTGTGTGGCTATTGCAGAGATCTTATTGCCCCTGCGACGAAGGCGGCACCATCCCCTTGATCCGGAAATAGGTCACCAAGTTGCCGTAGTGCTCCTGGAGGTGACCCGCGTTCAGGATCAGCGGGAGCGACCGCGCGCCTTTGCCCATCCCGAACGGCAACGCGACGGTCTCGCCGGCGCGCTTGTCGTCGAGCGCGGTATACGCGGCGTCGCAATACGCAATCGACTCGTTGAGCGCCTTGATGATCTGCGCCCGCGTCGTCGCGGTCTTCTCGAATGCGGCTTCCGCGTGCGGCGATGTCTCACCCTTCGCCGCCGAGCAGAACACGTAGTTGGCGCCCGCCACGTGAGCCAGGATCTGGCCGAACGTCCGGACCGTGTCCACCGGGCGGAAGCCGTAGTCTGTTTCGGGCATCATCTCGGCCGACCGCGTCAGATTCCGCTTGGCGCCGTCCCACGCCGCGCGGACGCCCGTGGCGATTGGATTGGCGGTCGGCAGCGATTGGGCCGACGCCGGAACGTCGCAGACGACGAGTGCGCAGAGGGTTGTCACGAACATCAACAAGACATGCATGGACTCGGATTATATCTGGCGGCCCGGCCGGTGGAGTACAGCTGCAAATCCTTCACGCGCGAGCACCTTGCGACACTGACCTGTGAGGGAGCACTGTTCACCTCCGTGTCCTGCGCGCTCAACGACAGGGCAGGCCGGCGTCGCCCGCCGATCTGCCAGATCTCTTGGTGCAGAATCGGCCGGGTATGTTGGTTGCCCCGCTGGAGTAGACTGACTTGGATGCGGTTCCCGAAGTCGGCGTTCGTCCTCGCTGGCGCGCTGCTTGCCGCCATGAGACTTGTCTCCGCAGAAGAAGTCTTCGAGGGTCGCCGATCGATCATCCTGCAAGGCGCCGATGCGCGATTGGTCGTCGACATCCTGGGCGGCTCCATCGTCTCGTTCGAGCTGAATGATCAGAAGCTGAATCCGTTGCGTTGGGCCAATGCGGGACCGGCGGACAAGCCCAGGCAGATGAGCCACTTCTTGTGTCTCGACCGGTGGGGGCCGCCCTCGGACGCTGAGCGGGCCAACGGCATGCCGTTCCATGGAGAGGCCGGGCTGGTCGAGTGGCAGGTCGTCGACCAGAAGGCGACGACTGGGAGGATGAAGGCGACACTGCCTCTCGCCGGTCTCGAAGTCGAGCGCAGCGTCTGGTTGGCGCCCGAGGGCTCGTGGTTCCAGGTGCAAGAGACCGTGACCAATAGGAACAAGCTGGGACGCATCTACAACATAGTCCAGCATGCCAGCATAGGCCCGCCATTTCTCGATACGAGCGTCGTGGTGGATTCGAATGCGCTACGCGGATATCCGCGCGGGGGCTCGATGCCCAATCCCGAAGAGCCCAACGCGCTTTGGCCGAAGGCGCCGCGCCCGGATGGGACGGAAGCGGACGTCCGCCGCTTGATCGACGACAGCACGCCCGATGTCGTCTCCTACGTCATCAACGGGGAGATCGGTTGGGTCACCGCGTCGAACGCCGCGAAAGGCTTGCTCATTGGCTACATCTGGAGCAGCGAAGAGTACCCGTGGCTCAATGTTTGGCGGCGTCTCGAACACGGCGTTCCGCTGGCGCGCGGGCTGGAGTTCGGCACGACGGGCCTGCACGAGCCGCCGCCGACGCTGGTGAAGAAGGGGACGATCTTCGGGCGCCCAGTCTATCGTTACATCGACGCCGCTGAAGGCCAAACGCGTTCGTACATCGGCTTCTTGGCGAAGATTCCGGCAGGCTTCCAAGGAGTCGATAACGTCATGTTACAGAACGCCAAGCTGACTCTTACTGAACGCGGCGGCGGCTCGCAGATCTCGATTGCCGCACCGCCGTCGATTCGTCCCTCGAACCCCTAGGGAAGTGCGATCCTGGCCGCTGTCCGGCTTGACGTCATCTGGCTGTTGGGCCGGGAACGACCAGAACAAGCGCAACCTGCGGATCATCGACCTGCCCGACGGGGCGCAGCGGCGACTGACGTTCGACGCCGACGACGTGAGTCTCACGTGGTCACCGGACCGCGCCAGCATCGCCTTTTCCTCGAACCGGCGGGGATCTACGAGATCTTCGCCAAGCAGGCCGCCGGCGCCGGCGACAATCAGCTGCTGCTGAAAGTGACGGACCAGGGCTGCTAGCCGACCGCCTTCCAGAGATCGGCCGCTTTCAGCGTGTTGAGTGGACGCTATTCGGACGGCCCGCGATCGATCGAAAGATTGCGAGATGTGGGCGCGAATTCGCGAAAGTCTGAGGGTAGGTTTCGAGAGGGGCCTGTCACGCCGGAGGTCGCGGGTTCGAGCCCCGTCGGCCCCGCCCGCCTTCGCCCAACCGCTCGCTTCGCTCGCTGGCTACGGCTGGCGAGCCAGCGAGTCGTTTGAGGTCCCCCGAAGGCTGTCCACCGGAGCCGCGAGCGAAGCGAGCGCCTTGCGAAGGTGGACCTCTTTGCGATTCCGACAACGGTCTAACCGATCAGGATTTGCATACCCCACAACATTCTCCTTGCTTTCTAGCTTGTTACTGTAGTCCTTCTGGTCCAAGGTTTGCTCGGCCGTCGTTATGGCCTATCCGCCAAAGCGATTCGTCTACATCATCCGGAGTTTGAATCACCCACAGCGCCGCTACATTGGCGTGACTTCTGATTTGGCGGCACGACTGAATGCGCATAATGCAGGGCAGAACCGGTCGACGGCTTTGTGGAAACCGTGGGGTACCGAGGTCACCATCGAGTTCTGCAATGAGCGGATGGCCCTACGTTTCGAGAAGTACTTGAAGTCAGGGGCTGGCCACGCATTCGCGAGCAGCCACTTCGTGGACGACCGGCCAGGAGCGAATTGCTGACGGTGTCTGTCAACGCGACGCGCGGGGGACATCCACCAGGGTCGAGCCTCATCCCAGACACCCCGCCACTTTCCACTTTCGTTCCCCTGGGCCCGCAGGTCGAACGGCCTGGTGTAAGTGGGACAAAGGGTTTTTCACTCGGCTTGGTGCACTTCGTTCGCCGCGCGAATCCCGCTCTCCAGCGCCCCCTGAATCCAGGCGTGATACAGGGTGCAGTGCTCGCCGGCGAAGTGCACGCGCCCTTCCGGCGCCACGATGGCGGCCTGCAGGTCGGTTTGCTGGTCAGGCGCGAAGAGCGCGAACGCGCCTCGTGCCCATCGATCCCCGTACCAGGCGTAGCTGACTCCAACCTCGTATTCCTCACGAATGCGCGGATGGATTCGCGCCACGTCGTCGAGAGCCTCTTCCAGCCGTGTTTCCGGATCCATCGCGCCCCACTGCAGAGCGTCCTGGCCCCACGTGTACGACGCGAGCAGCACGCCGCGCGTTGTGTCCGTCGACGAGGCCGGATAATTCAAGCGCCGGATCGGCAAGTCGGTCACGGTCGCCCCGCCGAAGATCCCGTCCTCGTCTTCCCAGAATCGATTGCGGACCTGGAAGAGGATCTTGGTCGAGGCGTGGTAGTTGAGCTGGCGGATGGCGCGCATTTTCTCGCGCGAGAAGGGTCGCCCGAGCTCGATCGGTACGAAGGCACGGAAACGGCAACGTGCACACGCAGTAGTCGGCGGTGACCGAAAAGCGGCCCGATTCGGTCTTGTAGTGGACCGTCACGTCGGCGTCGGTCTGGTCGATGGCGCGCACCTCCGCACCGAACCGCACCTCCTGCTGCAGCTCCGCGTAGAACGCGCTGGGCAGGCGATCCATCCCGCCCTCGATCGTCTGCATGTCCACGTAGGCGCCTTCGAGGTCTTCGCGCAGCACCTCCATGACGGCGTTGTTCATGTCGGCCTCGACGAAGTTCATCACCGCGTAGTACTCGATGGCGCCTCGGGAGAAATTCCGGTGCTTGAGGAACTCGTAGAGCGAAAACTGGTCGAACTCGGCACGGATCTGCTCCCATGCCGACGGACCATCGCGGTCGAGCAGGGCCTTGATGTCGGCAATCGCCGCCGTCCACAACTGGTCGGCCGTCTTGCCGCGCTCGTGCGGCGCGAGATCGAACGGCAGCCGTTCCGGCGATCGCTGCGCATCCTCGAGGGTCATGCGCTGCCCGCAAATGTGGACGAGCCCCTTCGGGTTCCCCATCACGAACGGCGTCAGCGGCAGGTTGAACCTGGCGCAGTACTTCAACGTGAGATCGTGCGAGCGGGGGATCCGCATCGCGCCGAATTCCGCGTAGAGGCCCGGTGCGAACTCACGGCAGGTGAGCACGCGGCCGCCGACGCGGTTCTGCGCTTCGAGCACGACGACCTCGTGCCCCTGGCGCTTCAACTCGTAGGCGGCGGCGAGCCCCGCAAGGCCGGCGCCGAGTACGACGATCCGCTTGCGCGCCCCGGGATGGCCGTCCAGCCCGTCGCGGACGACCCGAAGGGTCTCCTCAGTCATGCGCGAATGATAGAGGATCGATCCCGCATCTCATTCAAATCTCATGGCCTGCTCATGATTCGGTGAGGACTTCGCGGCTGGTTTTCGGTCACAGTGGTGGATATGACATCCACTGTGACGAATAACGCTAGGGCGGCCGCCCTCATCGCCCTTGCCCTGGCAATCGGGGCCATGGGCATCTACGTCGCGGATGCGGACGATACGCCCGGCGCCGCCGTCATCGGGCTGCTGCTGATGGTCGGCGCGGTCGTGCTCGGCGTGAAGGCCGCGCGGAACCGGCTGCCGACCTGGGCCGCGCGCACCGCGCTGGCCGTCGGCGTCCTCATAGCGGCGTTCGCGGCATTCCTGACTCATGCAGTCAACTTGACCGCGCCTCTTTTCGCGCAGCCGCAGGACGTGCCATCGGTCAGCGATTCGGCGCCGTCGGCGCAATATGCGGCGGCCGTCGCGCGCGCGCGGGAGCTCGTGCGCGCGGCCGTCCTGGAGCAGAACCTGCCAGGGGTGTCGGTGGCGGTCGGTGCCGGCCTGCCCTCCGGAGCCTTGGCGGGTGCGGGCCTGCCCTCCGGAGCCTTGGCGAAGGAGGGCGGCACGATCGTCTGGGCGGAAGGATTCGGCTGGAGGGACGTTGAAACGCGGACGCCGGTCACGCCGAATACCCGATTCAACATCGGCACGTCGGCGTCCGCGGTCACTGCCGCCGCTGTTCGGTCGCTCGGGCTGACCAACACCGGCGCTGAATCGGCGGCGGAGTGGAGTCCGGAGCACATCGGCGAGGAGGGAGAGGACTTCCCGCCGTTCACGATCATGCGCCACGTCATCTTCCAGCCGATCGGCCTGGCTCCCGCCGAGTACCCATTGCCGGGCGATCGCGCGACGTTCTACGTCCCGCAATCCGATGACAATCCACTGCGTGGAAGGCGGCTGATGTCCATGCGCGACCTGGCGTGCTGCGCGGGAACGCAGGCGTCCTATTCCACGCCGTCTGATCTGGTGCGCGTGGGCCTGGCGAACGGCGGCAGCATCAACGGCGAGCTGGCGGGCGGGATGGTGATGTCGCTGATGACGGCGCGCGACAGCGGCATCGTCGTCGCCGTGCTGTCGAACATTGCGCACGCGAACACGTCTGCGCTCGGCCTGAAGATCGGAGACGCGTTCGCGAAACAGGCGCGATGAGAATCCCTAGTCGGCGCGCAAGACTTTCACCGCGTCGAGCCGTACGGCGCGGTACGCCGGCACGACGCTGGCCATCAGCGCAACCAGGGCCAGCGTCACTCCGACACCAGCCAGCGTCAGAGGGTCTGATGCGCTTACCTCAAAGACGAGCGTTTCCAGGATCTTCGCCGACGCGAGCGCGGCGATCGTTCCGGCCGCGATGCCGACAAGCGCAGGCGACATGCCCTCGACGATCACCAGCCGAAAGACGTCGGCTGTTCGCGCGCCAAGCGCGGTTCTGATGCCGATCTCGCGGCTGCGTCCGCGCACGATGAACGAGAGGACGCTGTAAATGCCGAATGCCGCGAGCAGCAAGGCGACTCCGGCAAAGACGCCCAGCAGCAGCGCGCTGAAGCGCTGCGATGTCAGTCTCCTGTCGAGCACCTGCACCATCGTCCGGATATCTCCGATCGCCTGCGCTGGATCGATCGCGCGGATCGCCGCCACGGCCGGCTGGGCGAGCGTGGCGGGCGGCACCGATGTCCTGATGACGAACGTTGCCCTGCCGTAGGGCTCGCGGGTGTAGAAGTACACCGTGGGCGTGGGGGCTTCGATGAGGTTCCGCTGCTTGACGTCGCCCACGACTCCGACGACTCGTCGAAGCACCGTCTTCGAAAACGGCAGGGCAGCCCGGCGTCCGATCGGATCGTCCGTTCCCCAATACAGCTTTGCGGCGTCCCGGCTCACAAGCATCACCTCTCCGTCGTTCTCGGCGATGTCGCGTCCACGCAGCACCGGAATCCGCATGGCACGCAGGTAGCCGGGATTGATCTGCCGGGTTTGCACCGCCACGGGGTCGCGTTGAGGCGGGTATCCTTCAAGATCGAGCGTCTGTGCGGATCCATCTGCGACGAGCGGCAGGTCGTCGATCGTTCCCGCGGCCTCGACCCCTGGAAGTGCCCGAATGCTTTGCAGCGCTCGTTCAAAGAATGCGGCCCGCTGCGCCGGCATCGGGTACCGCGCCCCTGACAACCGCACATTCATCGCGAGCACGTTGTTCGGATCGAAGCCGGTATTGCCGTACCTGAGGGCCAGCAGGCTCTGGACCATCACCCCGGCGCTCATCAATAACACCAACGACAGCGCGACTTCGCACACGATCAGTAAGCGGCGCGTGCCGATGCCGATGGCACGATCGTCGCGCCCACCTTCCTTGAGCGCGTCGTTGACGTCGGACCGGCCGGCGCGGACCGCCGGCAACGTACCGGCGAGCACGCCGGTGAGCAGCGACACCCCCAACGCGAACAGCAGCACTCGCGCATCGATCGAGATTTCCTCGGCCCTCGGCACCTGGCTGGCGAGCAGTGTCGAGGCTGACGTGAGGGTCCCGTACGCGAACAACAGGCCGAGCGCGCCACCGGCGGTTGCGAGCAGCAGTGCTTCCGTCAACAGCTGCTGAAACACACGCCGGCGCCCCGCGCCAAGCGCCGAGCGAATCGCGATCTCCTTGCGCCGTGTCAGGGCGCGAGTGAACAGCAGGTTGCCGACGTTGGCGCAGGCGATGAGGAGGACCAGGACGACCGCGCCGAGCAGCATGACCAGCATCGTGCGGCTGTCGCCGACGATGACTTCCTGCATGGGGATGAGCAGGGCACCCCAGCGGCCGTCGGATTTCGGAAACTCGCGGGCGAGCCGCGCCGAGATTGCGTTCATCTCGGCCTGGGCCCGGGCGACATCGACACCGTCACGCAGACGGGCGACGCCGTCCAGGAAGTAGTTGCCACGAGCCGCGCGCTGCTGTTCGGTGAGCGCGAGCGGAATCCAGACGTCGCTCGCCATCGCCGTCCAGGACGGGACCGAGGCGCTCGCCGGCATGACGCCGACGATCGTGTACGCTTCGTCGGCGATCCGCACGGTGCGTCCGATCGCGTCGGGGTTGCCGTCGAACTCGGTCTTCCAGAACCCGTCGCTCAGGACGACCACGTGTTTACGGTCTGGTGTGTCCTCTTCCTGGCGAAAGACACGTCCGAGCGCCGGCCGGGCTCTGACGATCTCGAAAAAGCCCGCGCTCACCGCGATCGCTCTTATCGTTCGTGCGGTGTCCGTGCCGGCGAGTCCGAGCTCCCTGAAGCCGCAGCATGAATACATCGCGATGCCTTCGAACGAGCGCGCATCCCGCTGCCAGTCGTAGAACTTGCCGGGTGAGAGCTCGATCGGCCGGCTACCACCTTGCGACAGGGTGAAGAGCCGGAGCAGGCGTTCCGGCTCCTCGAAAGGCAGCGGACGCAGCAGGACCGCGTTGACGATACTGAAGACCGCGGTGCTCGCGCCGATACCGAGCGCCAGCGTCCCGACAGCCGCAGCCGCGAACCCCGGCTGCTTTCGGAACACGCGTCCGGCGTAGCGTAGATCCTGGCGGACCGTTTCGAGCATCGGCAACCCGCGAACATCGCGATGCCGGTCCTTCGTCGATGCACCTGCGCCGACGCGGACGAACGCCATCCGGCGCGCTTCCTCGGGCGTCATACCGCGCCGGATATTGTCGTCGGTCAGCATGGCGACGTGCGACTCGAGTTCCTGCTCGAAGTCGCGATCGAGGTCATCGGCTCTGAAGAAGGCGCGAATCCGCGCAACCACGTGCCTGAGCCCGGTGAACATCGCTACCTCCGGTCACCCAGCAGCAACAGTCGTCCGATCACCCCGGCGATGCGCTCCCAGTTCCTGGTTTCTGTGACCAGCTGTTTTCGGCCGGCTCTCGTAATCGAGTAGAACTTCGCCTTGCGGTTGTTTTCTGACGTGCCCCACTCGGCCTTGATCCACCCCTTCTGCACGAGGCGGATGAGGCAGAGATAGATCGTGCCCTGGTTGACCTGCAGCGCGTCCTCGCCGATCTGTTCAATGCGACGCGCGATGCCGTAGCCGTGCATCGGCCCCATGGCGATCAGGGTTTGCAGCACCATCAGGTCCAGCGTGCCTTGCAGAATGTCCGACTTGTCTGGCGCCAATCGCGCTCTCCTGTGGGTTGTTTAGAGGAGACTACATGTTCTCATGTGGGATGTAAAGAGAAGAGAGAATGGGCCTCGGCGGATCTTCGGCCTCGACTACCGTAGTATTGACGGCTACCGGAGGTCGTTTGACGAGTGTGGCGCAGGCTGTTGTCGTCGGAGTCTTGGTACTCCTCGCCGGCACGATTCCGCGGAACCTCCTTTTCGCCGCAAATCTTCGTCACTACCCGAGCATCCCCTGGGCGGTCCCTCTGACGGCTCTGTGGGTGTGGTGCGTATGGCGATACCTTCAGGGCGCTGGCCCTCCAAAAGCATCCGCCGCGAACCGTCACGGAAGCCTTCGCGCCAACCCGATTGCCGGCAGAGTGTGGGCTTGGGCACTGTTCGCGGGCGGACTTGGCATTGTTGCGCTGGTCCTTGCGTTGCGGCTCGCGAACCGATTCGTCGTACTGCCGCAACAACAACTCCCTGACTTGGGAGATGTGCCCGAGACGACCGTGGTGGCGTTGCTCTTGATGGCCGCGCCAGTAGCGGGGATCGTTGAAGAGGCTGCGTTTCGCGGCTACATGCAAGGTCCAATCGAGCGGCGCTACGGATTGCCCACAGCGATTCTGATCACCGGAACGATCTTCGCCATCGTGCATCTCGACTTTACGCTGATCCTGTGGCCGTATTACGTGGCTGTTGCGGCCATCTACGGCACCGTGACCTCTCTCACCAACTCAATTCTGCCAGCCGTGGTCCTGCATACAGTCGGCAACCTCTATTCCAATTTCGATCTGTGGCTGAACGGCCAGGCGGAATGGCAGGCAGGGAAGGGTTCCACTTTGATTTGGGTTGGCGGAACCGACGCATCGTTTTGGATGTTGTCCTTCTGGTTCGTCGCGGTCGCGACGGTCATGGTGTGGGGATACGTCAGGCTCGCGCACGCCGCAGCAATTCATGTGTCCAATACAGGACAGCCGGCTCCCGCAGGAATTCGCTAGGCTTTAGGTTCGGTCAACCCCTCATCTGTTTCTCCCCGAAAAAACTCCACAACGAAGGAGCGCTCGCGGGGTCCCTTTCTGTCTCGCGGCGCAGGATCGACGGATGACCATTTCCATAGGGAATCTCACATGAAACATCTCTCGTTTGCAGGCTGCATGCTCGTCGTCGTCGGTCTCGTCGTGTCGGCATTTGGAGTGTCGATGCTGGCCCAGGGCAACTCGTCCGTTGGCAGCTGGGAGTTAAACGTCGCGAAGTCGAAATTCAGCGCCGATCCAGCCCCGAAGAGCGTCTCGCTGAAGATTGAGGCCGCCGGGATGGGCGCGACGACGACAGTCGACGCAGTGGCAGCGGATGGCGCGAAGCAGCATTGGACCTACACTGCCGCCTACGACGGCGTCGACGTGCCGGTCACCGGCACTAACCAGTATGGGGACATGGCCTCTCGGAAGCGCATCAGCGGGACAACGACCGAGACCACGTTCAAGAAAGCCGGCAAGACGACGTTCGTCAATACCATAGAGGTGTCGGCCGATAGCAAGATGCTGACCGTCACCTCCAAAGGCGCCGACGCCAAGGGCGCCGCCGCGGGCAGCGTCATGGTCTACGACAGGCAGTAAGTCCGGAGCAGCGCCGGACATCGAAGTCCTGGCGCTGCTCGTCCATCAGGATGGCGATGCGCAGGCTCTGGCAATTGGATTGGCATGTCAATGTGAACCTAGCGAGCGCGTCGACTTTCAGATGCCCTGGTTTTCGTGCGCCTGGAACGGTGGGGGGCTGATTTTTCGGGGATTTTTGCGCGAAATTGTCGAGTGCGCTTTGCAAGGGCGGTCAGCCAGTCAAGCTGAAGCTGCGTGCCCGTTCTGAACACGTCTACTAACCAGGCCGGCAACCCCGAGAAGTCGATCGCCAGCTTTCCCCAGTCGGGCCGTCGGTCATCGTAATCCGTGAACTTGTACGCCCGAGCCAGTTCCCACGAACTGAGCAGCTGACCCGATCGCGCCAGGACATCCGGATCTTGCGCGAGCGCCGCGACTGCCCTGCCGACAAAGAGCGGCGACTCGGATTCCAGGAAGTTTGGATCTTTCTTGCCTCCGTCCCGCCAGTTCTTCTCGGTGACACCCATACCGTCCAGCATCGATTCAGAACGGAGGAACCCCGGAGTGAGCGCAATAGCGGCGACACCATGGGTCTTCAGTTCGGTCGCCATGTTCAGCGTGAGTCCCTTGAGTGCCAGTTTCACGGCTTGCGACATCGGATTACCGCCGGCGTGGAGCATGTCATTCTCGGTCACCTCGACGATGAGACCTCGGCGCCGCCGGATCATGAGGGGAGCGCAATGCTTTGCCGTGATGATGTGGGAGACGAGCGACTGCCTGAGGATGGCGTCGGCGTTTGTCAGGTCCGCCTTCCAGAATGATGCCCACTGGCCCATCATCGGATCCTCACCGGCGATAGAGTTGACGAGGACGTCGAGGCGGCCGTGTTCGCGGTCAAGACGCTGAACGAGCGACTGGACCTCTGATTCAACGGTATGGTCGACGCGAATGGCGACAGCCGTGCCACCCGCGGCGTTGATCATCTCGGCGGTTTCGTCGATTGTTTCGGGTCGCCTGTACGGTGATGGGTTGCCGACCACACTGCGGCCGGTGCAGTACACCGATCGCGCCGGCTTCACCAAGAGCGCGGGCGATGCCCCGGCCCGCCCCCCGAGTGGCTCCAGCCACGATGGCGACCTGCCGGGCGTCCCTCTTCGCAATCATCACGTCCTCCACATTAGTGAACATAGATTCACTTACGTTTGCGAAAAAGTAAACGGTCAGCAGGGCCTCGAGGTGGAGTTCGGATTCGGTGACGCACTGGCCACACGACGCGGGCGGACAGGCAGTGATGCAGGATGGGATGAAGGTGCTGTTGGGCCTCGCGCTTCGCTTTCGAATCATCGATCGTGAAGCGTGAGACTTTGCTGACGGGGCTAGTGATCTGTTCGCTCATCGAGGCTGACGGCTTACCTGTTGCTTTCCAAAAGGAAGTATGGAATTATCCTGTTGGAAACCAACATGGCCAAGAAAGACGTGCAGCAGGGCACCCTCGCGCTCATGGTGCTCAAGACCCTCGACGTGCTGGGCGCCTTGCACGGCTACGGCATCGCCCGGCGCATCGAGCAGATTAGCGGCGATCTGCTCGCGGTCAACCAGGGCACGCTGTATCCCGTGCTGCTAAAGCTGGAGCAGGAAGGCGCCATCACGTCCGAGTGGGGCGCCTCTGAGAACAATCGAAGGGCGCGCTTCTACCGCCTCACTAGGGCTGGCCGCAAGCAGCTTCAGGTGGAAACACGAGATTGGGAAGCGACCACCGCGTTGATCGAGCGGTTCTTTGCGGTGAAGGCAGAGGATCTGTAATGAGGACCCTGAGGCGATTTCTTCTCCGGCTGGGTAGTTCAATAACGCGACGGCAGGATGAACCACGGTTGAAGGAGGAGGTCGAGGAACATCTCGCGTTACAGACTGCCGAGAACATCAGGCTTGGCATGCCACCCGCGGAGGCACGCCGCCAGGCAGTTCTCAAATTCGGTGCGGTGGAATCGATGAAGGAACAGTATCGCGAGCAGCGGACCCTCCCGTTTGTTGAAGCTCACCTTCAAGATATCAAGTACGCACTTCGTGGACTTCGAAAGAGCCCTGGCTTCACGTTCGTGACGGTCGCGACACTCGCGTTGGGCATCGGCGCCAACAGTGCCATCTTCAGCTTTGCTGACGCGACACTGCTGAGGCCGTTGCCGTTCGACGAACCGGACCAGCTCGTGAGAGTGTCCGAGAGGCGACGGGACCAGGCCGAACGAGATCGCGTGGCCTTTCTGAACTTTGTCGATTGGGATAAGCAAAACCACACATTCGAGTCGATGGCCGCGATCGCAGCCAGTGCTGTAACCATGTCGGCGCCGGATGGAGCACCGGAACAGATTCGATCCCAATCCGTCACGGCCGATTTCTTCCGCGTATTCCGAGTCCGGCCAGTCATTGGACGCACGTTTTCCGGCGGTGATGTTGTTCCTGAACCGAACGTCGTCGTGCTTGGCGAGCGCTTCTGGAGAGCGCGCCTGGGCGGCGATCCGGCAATTCTCAGCCGCACGATCATGCTGAATGATCAGCCCTTCAGGGTCATCGGTATCGTGCCGGCGTCCTTCCAGATCTTGCAGCCGAGTGAAGTGTGGACCTTGTTCTCAGCCCCCAAAGGTGCCCCATACCTTCGCCGCGCGCGCTTCTTTGATGTCGTCGGGCGCCTCAAAGCTGGTGTGACATCCGAGATGGCACAAGCCGACATCGGAACTGTGGCCGACAACCTTGCGGCGTCATTGCCCGACACCAACAAGGGACGGACAGCCATCGTCGATCCCCTGGGCGAATCGCTCGTCAGCGATGAACTGAAGTTGACATCCCAGGTGCTTGTCGCCGTTGTCGTCTGCGTTCTTCTGATCGCTTCGGCGAATGTTGCGAGCCTTGTTCTGGCACGGGGAGCGCGTCGGACCCGCGAGTTTGCTGTCCGGGCGGCGCTCGGCGCTGCCAGGCAGCGGGTATTGATGCAGTCGCTGACTGAAAGCCTGGTGCTTGCTCTTGTCGGCGGCGTGGCTGGACTCGCATTATGCGCTGCCATACTTCGCAGCGCGCCGTCATTGATTCCAGCTGGACTGCTGCCTCCCTCGGTAGACCTCTCCCTCGACTGGCGCGTGATCGTATTCTGCACCCTCGTCAGCACGGCAGTTGGCATTGCGGTTGGGCTCGCGCCGGCATGGCAGGCCACGCGCGTCTCGCTGACAGAGGCGATTGGCGCGGGCACGCGCGGCTCGACGATCAAGGGTGGCGCGTTTCGCAGTGCACTGACGGTGGTGGAAGTCGCCGCGGCCGTGCTTTTGTTATGTGGAGCAGGGTTGCTGGTTCGCACGCTGCACAATCTGGCGAACGTCGAGGCGGGGCACCGTGCGCAGAACGTGCTCACGATGCGCGTGACCCTGCCGAACGCACGGTACAACACGCACGAACGGATCTTGGGGTTTCATCAGCGTGTCGAGCGTGAGCTCAACGCGCTCCCAGGCGTCCGTGCGGCTGTCGGCACGTCGTTACCCCTCGCTGGCCGCTTCTTTGAAAATTCGTTCGAGATCGTCGGCGATCCCCCACTCGAACCCTCGAGCCGGCCGAGCGCCGCGTACGAGATGGTGAGCAGCGGGTATCTTGACACCATGGGCATCCCCATTGTGCAGGGAAGAGGATTCAATGAGAGCGATGGGACAAATGGCAAGCCCGTGTGCCTGATAGGCGAAGAGTTTGCGCGAAGATATCTGGCTGGACGCAATCCACTCGGAATGCAGCTGAGGGTGTTACCGATGTCGTTCGGTTCTGCGGCTCCGGTGACTCGCGAAATTGTCGGTGTGGTGGGTCAAGTGAAGCAGCGACCCGGCGAACCGCACCAGGCTCTGCAAATCTACGTTCCAATGGCCCAGAATGCGTGGTTTGCTGCCTCGATTGTGGCGCGCTCTGAAGCCGGCGCGGCTGAGGCATTGCTTCCTATGATCCGGTCAGTGGTGGCCACGATTGAACCCACGTTGCCTTTGACGCAGGTGCGCACGCTCGATGACATCGCTTTCGAGGCAAACGCACGACCGCGATTCCGCGCGCAACTCGTGGGATCGTTCGCCATACTCGCGCTGATTCTCGCGATGGTGGGCCTGTTCGGTCTTCTGGCTTTGTCAGTTCAGCAGCGCGTGCAGGAATTCGGGATTCGTGTCGCTGTTGGCGCTGGGAGGACGCACATCATTGCCCTTGTGCTGTTGAGAACGGCCTGGATGACGCTCAGCGGAATCGCGCTGGGTCTCGCGACAGCCGCGGCAGTGAGCCGTTTTCTGCAAGGGTTGCTGTTCGGGGTGGAACCCCTGGACATAGCCACATTTGCGTCGGTTGGTGTTGTGCTCATGATGACGGCACTGCTGGCATCGCTCGCACCGCTCATTCGCGCCGCCCGCATCGATCCCCTCGTGGCGTTGCGCTATGAGTAACAAGCTGCGGCGATTGCAGGAACATCTGGCGCTGCAGACCGAAGCGAACATCAAAGCTCGCGCGACTCGCTTGGACCCCCTGGACGCGCTGCGTTATGAATGACACTAAAGAAGTAGTGGTGTCCTCCGTGCAATCGGTGACTTGACCAGCCGAGTTGCATCATCGCAGGATGGTCGCATGGATGTGCGAGCCGTTCCCCCGCCGAGCAGTATCTCCTACCAGGAGTTTTTCCGCTCTCGTGGCCTCAGCGTGGGCGTTTATCGGCTGTCTCCAGGTACAGTTGATGCGCAGCAGCCACATCACGAGGATGAGGTGTACTACGTTCTGAGCGGACGCGGCAGGTTCACATCTGGCGAGCAAACGGTCGAGGTCGCAGCCGGGCTCTGCCTGTTCGTGCCGGCACGCGAATCACACAGTTTTCACGACATCGTCGAAACGCTGGAAGTTCTCGTCGTGTTCGGGCCGGCTGAGGGATCGTTGCGACCGACCAAGGAACCGTAGACCGAGCGTGGTGCCTGGACTCGGTTTCCCTAATTCTGATGAGCGATAGAGACTTGTACGATGACGCCGATGAGGAGCAGTGTCGCCTTTGGAGGGAAAGCGTTCGTTATTGGGAGCTTGAATCCCGTGAATGGCATTCGTGGAGGCAGGACGGTAAGGATTACCGCGTGTTGTCCCGCAGATCGGGTGTGGCACGAGCGGTGCTTAGTTGGGTGATGATCTGACGGCAGCTCATCTCTGGCGTTTACCGGCTCGTTGCTACACCCCTTCGTGGCCGAACATGGCGAACCGTAGTTGAGACTGCCGTCAGGTCCGCTTGCCACGCCGCTATTCAATTCTGAGAGCGGTCATTGGGTTGATCCTCGCCGCCTGCCGGGCCGGGAGATAACACGCAAGAAGCGAAGCCGCTGAAAGCAGCGCGAATACTCCTGCATAGGTCGCAGGATCCGTTGCGGTGATGCCGTACAGCGTGGCGCCAAGAAGTGCGCCCACCGCCAGGCTCAACAGGAAACCAACGGCTAGACCTATGGTCGTCAGCGTCAACCCTTCACGTATCACTCGAGTTAGGACTTGGCGCGAGGATGCGCCGAGTGCCATGCGAAGGCCGACTTCACGCACCCTTCGTCGTGTGTCGAACGACACCACGGCGTACTGCCCGATTGCCGCGATGAAGAGAGAGGCGCCGGCGAAGAGCATCAGGAGCGTCGTCAAGACGCGGATCGGCCAGGTAGCGCTATAGAGCTGCGTGTCCCAGGTTCGCATGTAGGCAACGGGCGTCCGTGCATCCACTTGCTGCAGCGTTCGCGTAATCGTGGGTCCGATTGCGTCGAGTCCACCGCTATACCTCACAAAGATGGTCGCTTCTCCCGGCTCCAGCAGGTCCTGCTGCGCCGGCAACAACACGAAGCCGGGATGCTCGCGACGGAAGCCGCTGAAGAACAGATTGGGCGTCACACCTACGACTTCTCGTTCCTGCTTGTTGACCACCAGCGTGCGGCCGATCGGGGATTGCGCCGGCCACAGCCGCTCGGCGAGATTCTGACTGACGAGCACCGCACGGGTCGAGCGATGTTGGTCCTCGCGAGCGAAATCGCGGCCGGCGAGAGGGACGGCGCCGAACAGGCTCAGATACTCAGGTCCGACGCGGGTGCTTTCTGCCCGCGCCACTTCTTGCGGCGTCTCAGGAAGCGTGACAGCAATGCTGCCCCAGAACTCTCTGGGTGCGCTCCGCGCGTAGGTGACGCGTACGACGCCGGGCACCTGATGCAGTTTATCGGTGAGCGCCTCGAGCAATGCCATATTCGTCGTCGGGCTATTCGCACTCGCCGACGTATTGACCGTCACAAGAAGCAGGTTGCGGGTATCGAAGCCCGAATCGAACTCGCCAATCAGAAACATCGATCGATAGGCGAGACCAGCACTGGTGACCAGGAGTACGGAGAAGGCGAGCTGAAGGACGACCAACCCGCTTGTGAGCTTCGATCGACCTTGAATGACAGACTGCTCGCCGGCTTTCAGCGACGGGAGCAGTTGCTGCCGGCAGGCTCGCAATGCCGGAGCAAAGGCGCAGGCGACGGTACACGCGATCGCCAGCACGAGTGCGTATCCAATCACGGTCCAGTCCGGTGTGAAATCCGGCAGCGTGGACATCCCCTGTGTTGTTGGTGCGACAAAGCCGCTCACGGCCTTCGTCGTGCCCCACGCGAACAGACAGGCAGCCATCCAGGCCACGACAGAGAGAGCCAGCCCTTCGGCGAGTTGCGCGCGGATGATTCGCAGGCGGGATGCGCCCAGCGACTGCCGTAGCGACAGCTCGCGCTGCCGCATCGCTGCTCGAGCCACGAGCAGATTCGCCACGTTTGCACAGACGATGAAGAGTGTCATCGCTGTGACAACGGAGAAGATCGCCAGGAACGTGCCCCCGCGCTCGGCAACGAGGCTGTTGCCACCAGCGTTCGCTGCATACCGGACGAGCGTGAGCTTCAGATTCTGCGGGAGATGTGGATTGGCCGCCTGAGCCTGCGACCACAGAGCCGACAGTTCGGCATGGGCCTGGGCGATCGACACGCCCGGCGCAAGACGGCCGACCATGAAGACACCATCTCGTGGACGATCGTGAGGACGACCGGCCGTTGGCGTTCCCGACAAGGCGCCCAGTGGTACCCACACGTCAGCGGGCGGGACGAAGACCGAGCCGCGGAACGGTGCTGCGGCGACGCCGATGATGGTTGCCGGCTGATCGTTCACCATGACCGCGCGGCCAATGATGTCCTCTTGCTGCTGAAAGGAATTGACCCACGTGTTGTGGCTGATGACGATCATCAGCCCATACGCGCCGCTTTCAGCTTCGTTTTCGGTAAAGCTACGTCCGCGTTCGAACCGCGCACCCAATGTTTCGAAATAGTTGGGCGATACGAATGCACGTTGTATGGCGTAGCTGCCATTCTCATGATTGAGCGTGGCGCGATCCATATCCCACGCCAGTAGACGTTCGAGTCGCGTGCTGTTCCGACGAAACGAGTCGTATGCCACGTAACTGTTGAAGGGCTCCACGCGACCCTTGTCGTCAATCCAGCTCAGCGTGACAAGCCCAGGTGCGGTCACGCCCGGTGCAGGTTTCGCGAGAATGCCATGCGCGATGGAGAACACCGTCGTGTTGCCACCGATGACCAGGGCGATGAGGAGGACAGCCGTTGCGCTCAGGCCGGGAGCGGTCCAGAAAATTCGCCAACCGAATCGCACATCCTGGACGAACTGCTCGATGGTGGTCGAGATCCATACCGCCCGCGTGCTCTCTTTGGCGAGGGCGACACTGCCAAAAGCCCGCCTGGCGGCCTGACGGGCTTCCTCCGCCGATTGGCCCCGGTCGGAGAGCAGCTGAGTCTCCTGCGCCAGGTGAAATCGAATTTCGTCATCCAGATCCCGGTCATCCTGGGAACGCCGGATCGTTGACCTGCGCACAACGGAGATGAAATCGCGCCACGTCATAACGCCTCTCTATGCCGGATCGAGCACCCGCCGGATGGCCTCCGAAATCAGCTGCCACCTTGTCCGCTCGGATTTGAGCTGCCGCCGGCCAGCCGCGGTCAGCCGGTAGTACTTTGCGCGCTGCTTGTTTTCGGTGAGCTTCCACTCAGAGGTCAGCCACCCTTGCTTTTCCAGGCGGTGGAGAGCCGGATAGAGGGAGCCGTGATCGATGTGGAGGACGTCGTTCGAGTGTGAGGAGATGGCCACCTTAATCCCGTGGCCATGTTGAGGGCCCCATTGCAGCGTCCGCAGCACGAGCAAATCCAGCGTGCCCTGCAGGAGATCGACGCGCGACGGGGATGGGGACATAGGTAGGAGACTATCTACCACAATGGTGGTAGAACGTCTACTACAATTCCGCTCGTCGATCCGACATCGCGTGGCGAGCAGGCTTGTGCCGGGAGTCGAAAGAGGCGCCGGCCTACCGGGGAGCGACTCCGCCAGACTTCGCCCGCTCGATGAACGGATGAAACCAGTCTCGGTTCGCGAGCTGCTGGGGCGTGAGACTGCTGAACTGGCGAAACTCGGCGATCATATGTGACTGATCGGCGTACCCCATCTCAACTGCCGCTTGTGCCCAATCGATGCGCTCGCGACAGCCCGCATACACGAGCCCTGATTGGAAACGAGCCAGTCGGGAGTACAGCTTCGGCCCGATTCCGAGTTGCTCACGGAACTGCCGCGTCAGATGTTGTCGTGAAACCCCGGCCCCGTGCGCCATGGCATCGACGGTCACTCGGCCCTGGACCCGGAGGACGCTCGCCGCCAACGTCTCCAGGCGGATTGATCCGGTTCGTTGCCGGCTCGTCCCGAGGCACGCGAGAAGGGTTGACTCCAGACAGTCGATCCGTCTCGCTTCGTCCAGCTCGCAGAGCTCGCTGGTCACCCGCGATCCGGTGGCTCCCCACAGATCGTCGATGCCGATCGCGTTGTCCGTCAGGTCCGAAACTGCGACGCGGAGAAGTGACGCAACCCGCCCGGGCCTGAAATAGATGCCGATCATCTCCGGTCGGTGGCTGCCTTCGGTCCGCCCGACCCCACTCATGGGCCCGGTGACCGTTCCACGCACGCCGCTCGAATCGGTGCGCCAACGGCCATCTGCATGACAGGTGCGCCCGAGTTCGAACACCAGTGAGACATGCCCGTCGGCAAGCTGCGGCGAGCAGAACCTGGCATCAGAGAACGCGATCTCGCGCCGCAGCGGACGGCACGGCGGCGGGCCGATCGGACCGGGCACAAACGAGAAAAATGCGTAGACCTCACCCAGCAACGCCCTGCAGGGCAGGAACTCGCGATAGTACGCGATAGCGTGCGGCACGCGCGGTCTGTATAGCACACGAGGTTCCATTTTTTCTATCCTCGAGCGCGACGCGGGCGTAGCTTCGAGGGAAGGAGGAACTGTGCGTATGCTTCGACGATTCCTAACCATCCTGGTCCTGGTCGGCGTCGGCGTGTCCACGATTGGATGCGCGGCAGATGTCAGGCAAGCCGACACCGTCGTCGCCTTGGAACGTGGTGCGCTCGATCGGTGGGGTCGCGGCGATCCGGAAGGCTATCTCGAGCTCTACGCCAGCGACGTCACCTACTTCGATCCGATGCGCGACCGGCGTATCGACGGCAGTGACGCGATGAGGCTGGCGCTGGAACCGATCAAGGGCCTCGTCAAGATCGACCGGTACGAGATGATCGCTCCACGCGTGTACACCTCTGGAGACGTGGCCATTCTTACCTACAATCTGGTCAGTCACGGCCGTACCCGGGATGGCGGAGCGGCCCTCACGCGCTGGAACTCGACGGCAGTGTATCGGCTGACGGATCGGCGGTGGAGGATAGTCCACAGCCACTGGTCGTACACGATGCCGGAATTGAAGGTTCAGAATATTCCCTGAGACTGAGTCATGACGATCATCACCGCGCCGCGCGCACGGTAATCGGCACGCTCACGGTCGCGGAACCGTTCGCCTCGAACCAGCCAACGCCTTCGCTGACCATGTCGAATTCAAGCGTGTATTCGCCCGGTGGCAGCGGATTCAACATGAAGTCGATCCCCTGCGTACGACCAGGAGCCGTCTCGTCTGCAAGATGGATGCGTGCGTAGTCGACGTCCAGCGGCTTGCCGTCACTCGTTCTGAGGTGGACTCCCAGATTCACGCCACCGACCTTCGTTGCACCCGGGAGCCACGTCGCCTGGCCGGCGTTCGTCAGCGTCGCGTGACCGCGGAGCGACTCGTTGGAAGCGACTGCCTGTTGTTCCAGCCGGATGGCAATCTTCGCCTTGAGCTGGAGTCGCCCCCGGCTGTCTGACCCGGAAACGGAACCCTTGTTGAGGAAGAATGTCTGATGCCCCATCAGGTAGCCGCGCAGCTTGTCCCCGTACGCTTCGAGTTCCGCACCTCCGGCAATCAGATCATCGAACTGTTGGAGCGAGAGGAGATATGGCTCGGTGCTGAAGACCGCCAGTTCGAGGCTGGTGAAACCCGCGAGTCTCGCCCAATCCCACACCTCCGTGAGAACCAGGTCGTTTTCGACGACCGCAAAGTTTTTCATTTCATACTGCGAATGCGCCGCTTTCGACTGGTTCGGCCCGGGTTCCGAAAAGCCTGCAACGCCACCAGGCCGGAGTACTCGTCCGAGCTCGCACAGCACTTCCGCGGGATTCGGTACATGATGCAGAGCCTCGAAGCAAATAACACGATCGATGCTTTCGGATGGCAGATCGATCCGGCGGCCGTCGAAGAGCAGGAATCGCGGCTCCGCCAGGGGTGCCACCACCGGCACGCGGTTGAACAGCTCCTTGCCAAGCGCGAGCGCCGTCGGTGACACGTCCATCGAAGTGACCGCGCACCCAAGCTGCGTCAGAAACCGCGTGGTCCAGCCCGCGCCCGCGCCGAAATCGAGCACCTGCATCCCCGAAGCGAGGCGCATTCCGCCGAGCAGATGGGCGAACGATCCAAGCAGATTCGGAGCGTCGTGAATGTCGGCGAGCGGCTTCGCGTGGTGGCGATCGGCCTGGTCTTTCGTCCGCCGGTAATACTCCTCCGCGGCATCCAACAACTCTTCGAGCGTGTGGTCTCTGATCAATTCGCGAACGTCAACGAAGCCGTCCGGCCGCTCGGCCGATGGAGGGTAGAAGCGCCGCGTGGTGCGCCGCCGCAGCCGGTCGTGGAACTCATCGGACGCGGCAAGCTCCACCGCCACGTCGCGGAGCCTCAAGCCGTCTTGATGAATGAGGTCCAGGTAATGGCGCCGTCCTCGTTCGTCGATGGCACGTGCGAGGAGCAGGCGGTAAAGAATGTCGAGCCCCGCATCGCGCTCCGAGCCCGACAGCAGGTCCGGCCGCCGAAGCCGGGGGAACACCACGCGTCTCAAGCGGCGAAGTTGCCGATTCAGGAAATCCCGCGTCACTCGCCCGACAATGTTACTTGAGGAGCCCGCTGATGAACGCCGCGCTCTCCCGTCCCACTGATCTGAGCAACGAGGGTTCACAGAAGCTCAGAAGACGCTTCTGGACTTCTGATCTTCTGTTTTCGGCTAACAGATCCGAGGAGTCCGGATAAGGTCGCAAATGGCGTCTGCGTCGCGCATCGATCCGATGATCGCCTTGCGGCAGGAATAAGAGCGCAGAGCTTCAGAAGGGCGACGTCTGGTACTGAAATTGCTGGTGAGGAACGGGGGACTTATGAAAATCTCACCGTTCAAGCGAAACCTCGCCGTCGTTGTCATGTTCGTATGCACTCTTGGCGTGGCGGACTGGGCTGCGGACACTGCCAGCGCCGCAGATAAGAAGGTCAAGCTGTCGGGATGTCTGATTCGCGGCGACGGTGATGGCGCCGGATACCTGCTGATCAATCCTCCGGCGGAACCGTCGTTGAACTCGCCCGATCGGCAAGTCAGGCCGAGCGTCCTGGGAACGAGCGGGGACTACGCAACGATCTTCTACTGGCTCGACGGGGACGGCGACCTGAGACAACACATCGGCCACCGGGTCGAAGTGGAAGGCGACCTGAAAGACAACGTAAAAGACGGCGAAATCAAGACAGAACGGAAAGACAACTGGACCGAGGTGGAGGTGAAGGCGGACGGCCGGACGATGAAGGCGAACGTCCCCAACACGTCGATGTTTCCGGTCTCGGCACGAGACAAGGAACGTAAGAGCGACATCCTGGTTCGCAGAGTCGACGTCGAACGGGTGCGCATGCTCGGCGCGTCGTGTGGAGAATAAGAAAGTAGAAAGTAAAAAGTGAAAAGTGAAAAGTAAGTAGGCAAGGGCCTTTACACTTTTCCTACTACTTTTCGCTTTTTACTCTTTACTTTCTACTTTTCGAGCGTCAGCCCCCTCCCAGGCCCCCCTGCCCATAGGGTGCTATACTGGTTCCGTTAGACCGTACTGAGCCCGCCAGCGTTCGTCGAGTGCCCCCTCCTTTGGGTGCGCGCCGACAGGCCCACTTCGGCCATTGATCGGAGCGCACATAAGACATCCGTCAAGTCTGTATTCCGGCTCTACGTGTATCTATTGTTTCAATTCCAGACGGGTTCGAAGGAGGACTGATATGTTCAACAACATCTCCATTTCCAACATCTCTTCACGGTGGCTTCTCGGCAGCTGGCTCGGTGTCATGGCCGTCCTCGTCGCGTTCAGCGTGGGGATGCAGGCACGCGTGTCGACAAGCGCCTTCCTGCTGGCGCTTGGCATGGCGCCACCGATTGTCTTCATGCTCATGCGCGCCGGTGCGCCCGCGCCGACGGTTGCGGAGATCCTTCATGCCGCGACGGCGAAGGACGGCCGCTCATGAAGCCGGCCGTTCCGTGCCCTGCACCCGCTCTTCAAGAAGACAGCGATGTCGGTCTGGCCATGCCGACTCCGTCCATCGAGCCCGATGAACCAGCATCGCCTGTCAGTCCAGTGCGGGTCATCGTGCCGTTCGGCGACTTTCTCGAGCGTCGCAAAGAGCGATACGGCGCCGCGTCTGAATCCGCGCGCAAGGACATCGAAGGGAGCCAAAAGTAATGTCTGAACACAATGGCGACCGGGCTCGATTCCAGAAGAACCGAAAACGCAAGCTGCTGTATCGCGAGCGAGTGCGGTTGCTCGTGGCGAGACTTCGTAAGAAGACGGATGAGGCGGCTTCAGCCGATGCGCGTCCGCGCACGGTCGCGCGATGACCGATGTGCTCTGGATCTCTATCGCCGCGGTTGCGCTGACGTTCTGGGCGTACCGCCATTTGCCGCTTCGTGCGAAGGACCTCGGCAGGATCAGCCCGCAATGGCTCCAGGAGCATCGCAATGAGACTCGGGAGCGGTGAGGCGCAAGCAGAAAGTAAAAAGTAAAAAGTAGAAAGTAAAAAGTGGAGTGAAAGTCGAAAGTGAAGGTCGACCTTGCCTTTTTACCTTTCACTTTTCACTTTTCACTTTTACTTCACCTTCTCCCGTCTCACCCGCCCGCCCTCCGCCCGGCATATAATCCGGGCCATGCGTTCAAACATCCTTCGTGCGTCCGGCGTGCTGGCCCTCTTCTGCGTAGCCATCGTCACGGTGGCGGCGCAAGGGGTGAAGAAAGAGCAAATCGCCGGCATCTCGACCTTCGCCCGGCTCGATACTACTATTGCCTGCGGCGGCGCGACCAGCGCCGACGCCATTCCCGAGCTGAAGAAGATGGGGTACCGATCGATCATCAACGTGCGCATGGCGAGCGAAGCCGGAGCCGCTGTCGAGGCCGAGGGCGTGGCCGCCCGTGCCGCGGGGATGAACTACATTCACCTGCCGTTCAATCCGCAATCGCCCGATCCCCTGCTGATCGACAACTTCATCGCCGCGGTGACAGCCGCGGACAACCAGCCGGCCTACATCCATTGCGCCGCCGCCGGCCGTGCCGCTGCGCTGTGGATGATCAAGCGATGGAAAGCCGATGGCTGGGACGAACAGCGCGCGCTCGACGAGGCGGTGGCGCTCGGATTGAACGAACGCTTCAAGCCGTTCGCGCTCGAGTACATCCGCACGCACGCGCGTTAGAGTTGTCAGTTATCAGTTCTCAGTTCTCAGTTGCGAACCCGCTGATAACTGATAACTGATAACTGATAACGATCACTCCGTCCGGAGCGCCGTGATCGGCGAAACGGCGGCCGCCCGCCTTGCCGGGACGATCGCCGCGAGGAAGGCGCAGGCGGCGAGCGACACGATGCCCGCGCCGAGCGCCAGCGGATCCCAGAACCTCACGCCGTAGAGCTGGGCAGAGAGCAGATAGCCGGCGCCGACGGCCAGCGGCAGGCCGAGCACGAGACCAACCGCCACGCGGCGGAACGCCCCCTGCAGCACCATGCCGAACACGTTCGCCTGCGCCGCTCCAAGCGCCATCCGGATGCCGATCTCGTTGGTGCGTTGCGCGACGCTGTATGCCGTCACTCCATACAGCCCGATGGCCGCGAGCGCCAGGGCGACGAGCCCGAACAATCCGGCGAGGCTGGCGACGGCGCGCTGCTGATTGAAGGCCATGTCGATCTGCCGCTGCAGCGTTCTGACCGACGCCACGGTGAGGTTCGAATCGGCTTCGGCGAGCGCGCGCTTGATCTGTGGCTCGAGCGTTCCAGCCGGCACGTCGGTCACCAGCAGCAGCCCGGTGATGAAGTGCGACTGTTTCTCGATGCGTTTCATCATCGGGTTCTGGTAATCCACGGACTGGGCGAGCGGAACGTAGAACATCGGGTTGGCCGGACGATTGAGCGCGAACCCGGCGAACCTCGCATCGCGCACGACGCCGACGATGCGGAAGGTGTTCACGTGCTCGGGCATGTTGAGGCCGAAGTGCTGATCGAGCGGGTCTTCGCCGTTCTTGAAGAAGCGCTGAACGAACGTCTCGTTCACCACGGCGACGGTTTCTGAGTTCTCGTCGTCGGCGGGCGTGAAGTGACGGCCTTTGACGATCCCGATGCCGAGGTGCTGGAGATAGTTCGCGCTCACGCGGTCCCAGGACGATCCGGTCTGATCGCCAGGAGCCGGCGGCGGGTGACCCGCGATGAGCACCCCCTCGCCCCAGTTGTCTGTCAACGGGTTGTAGAGGGCCAGACCGGTCCCGCGTACGCCCGGGATGCGATTGAGCCGCTCTTCGACGCTGCGATAGAGCGCGGTGAGCCTCTCAGGGGTGTAGGTCGCGGGCGGCCGGTTCATCGCTATCAGGACGCGACCAGCAATCTCGTACCCGAAATTCTGCGTTTCAAGGTTGTTGAGGCTGCGGGCCAGCATCATCGATCCGGCGACGAGCACGACCGAGATGGTCGCCTGCACGACGAGAAGAGCCCTGCGTGCGAACGATGATCGATCGCCCCTGATGCGGCCGGCTCCGCGGAGCGCATCGATGGGATCGGTGCGCGTCGCAAACCACGCCGGGGCGGCGCCGAAGATGAGACCGGTCGCGAGCGCGAGCGTAAACGCGAATGCCAGGACGAGCGGCGACGGATTGGTGTCGATCGGCAGGAACGTCGCGCCCGCGAACGCGAGCGCCACGAGCAACCGCGCCGTGCCGATCGCCACCACGAGGCCCGCGATTCCACCGGCCACGGCGAGCACGAGGCTTTCGACGAGCGCCTGCGACACGATTGTGCGGCGCGACGCGCCGAGCGCAAGCCTGACGGCCGTCTGACCGCGCCGCGCCACGGCGCGCGCGAGCAACAGGTTTGCGACGTTGGCACAGGCAATCAGCAGCACCAGCCCGCACACTCCCAGCAGGATTTGCAGACTCCGTCCGTACTGTTCCTTCATGATGGCGACGCCGGCGCCGGCGGGCACCACGTTGATGACCTGCTGCGAGAGGCTCTTCATGACGCCGGGCATCCAGTTGGCGGGGTAGCCCGACTCGTGCTGAATCCATTGATGAAGAATCCCGGTGAGCCGTGCATCGACACCGTTGGTCGTCGCACCAGGGCGCAGCCGGCCAATCACGCGCAGCCACGCGCCAGTGGACTGCCGAAGCAGGGAGGTCTCGCCGCTGATCACCGGCTCTTTCTGGAGTGGAATCCAGAGATCAGGCGGATCGGCGCGAAGTGTCTCGCCGAAGAAGCCCGGCGCCGTTACGCCGACGACGGTGAACGGATGACCCTCGACGACAAGCGTGGCGCCCAGGATGGACGGGTCGCCGCCGTACGTGCCCTGCCACGCGTGATGACTCAACACGAGGACAGGTGGCGAGGCCGGCGAATCGTCTTCTGGCGCGATGCCGCGTCCGATGAGCGTGGGCACGCCGAGCGTCGAGAAGTAGTTGCCGGCGATGTAACTCGACCGGAGAGGTCTTGCGGCGGTCTCCACATCCTGCCGTCTGACCCCGTAGCGCGACCCGCCCGCCTGAAATGCCGTCACCTGCTCGAATTCGGGCAGCTCGGCCTTCAGGCGCTCGAACAGCGGAAACGAAAACATGCCCCACCGATTCTGCGGGCCGCCCTGCACGCAGCAGTTGGCGCCGTCGCCGATGCGGTACAGGCGAGCCGGGTCGCTCACCGGCAGGGAGCGCAGCATCACCGCGTGAATGAGCGTGAAGATGGCCGTGGTGCCGCCAATGCCGAGCGCGAGCGTCAGTACCGCAGTGATCGTGAACACGCGCGCGGTCCAGAACTGTCGCAGCGCGTAGCGGATTTCACCGATGAGTGTGCCCAAGCAGGACTCCGTTCGATGCCGTGTCGGCTTGTCTCTATGACTGGCATTAGACGGGTGAGAGGTTCGATTAGTTGCAGGAACGGTTCGTAAAGTTCGTGGGTTCGTCTGGTTCGTAGGGTTCCGAACCCCATGAACCGACGAACCCCATGAACCCCACGAACCCCACGAACCCGACGAACCTGACGAACCAACGAACCCGACGAACCGACGTCGTTAGGGCCCGTTCGAGTTCAGGGCTTCCCGAGCAGTGGAAGCGTGTACTGAATGTTGAAGTCCACCAGCGCAACAGCTTCGGTCGTGAGCGCCTTGCCGGATTGTGCCGCGACGTCAGTGCGCAGCGCCCGCAGGATGCTGCCAGCCTGCTCCGGCTGGCGCCCTGAGAGCGCGCCGCGAGCTGCCTGCAGCTTGTTGGTGATGTCGCGCGCGATGGCGTCGGTCGAGATCCAACGCAGCGTGCGAGCCTGCGTCACCTGACTCGCGAGCGTTGCCAGCATGGCATCGGCCGTTCGGGCCACCGGCGCGGTGGGCGCAAGCGTCATCCCTGTGACGCTTCGCGATTCGATGTACTGCTCGAGCTCCTGATCGAACCGCTCCGCTTCCAAAGCATCGTCCCCGACCTCCACGACGGGCGCCGTGGCGGGATCGACATGGGGAGCAAGCGCGAATCTCCGGATTGCCGGTGGACCGTGACTGGCCAGCGAAAACCCGGCAAGCCGCTGCTTCGGCAGCACCAGACTCTTCTCGTCGGTCGACACCCAACGCGCGGTCGCATCCGTCCCGACCGTCGTCCTCCATCCTGGCTGCGGCGCCGACAAGCCGACGGGAACCGGCGCGCCGGTCTTCAGACTCTTGACCGCGCCGGGAGACGTGACGAAATATCCCGGGCCGTTCTTGAGGCCTCCTGCGGACGGCGCCGAAGCCCCGGCCGGCATCGAGATGTCGACGGTGACCCTGGCAATGCCGGCGTTGCTCCCGGCCGCGTTCTCGAGCGTGTACCGATACACGAACACGTCCCCCGCATCCCTCGCGACGGACACGTGTAGGCGCGCCGCTGACAAAGACGGCGGCTGAGCCTGGCCGCGGCCCGCCGTGGGGATAACGAGAGTCATCAAGGCAATTAGGGCAATCACCAATCGCTCCATGCGTCCCAGCGCCCATGTTAACGGGTGACGGTGTCACGCGGTTATACAGGGGACGGAAGAAAGTGAATGGCCGATACAAAGGGCGGCAAACCTTTCGGCTCCGATGGCGTCTAATCCCGCATACAGGAAGCTTCGCGTTCGGTCCGGAAGGTGCCACAATAGTCGATTCGCGCAAAATGGGCCGTAAATATCTGATTCTGGCGTGCGTGCTCGTGTCGGCCGCCCTGGGGGGCATGGTGCTCCTGCAGGGGTCCGGTGGCGAAGACGACACCCCGACGAGCGCGACCGGGTCGATCCAGGCCGCCCGGGGCCCGTTCGTCCGGACGCTCCGCACGACCGGAATCATCGAGTCGATCGGCTATCACAACGTCACGGCGCCCCGGCTCGTCGGCGTGTCGGGCCCTACCGGCAATGCGCTGATTATCACGAAGCTGGCGCCCAGCGGTTCGCAGGTCAACGCCGGGGCATCTCCTGGTGGAATTCGACCGCCAGAACCAGCTCAAGGTGGCGCTCGACCGCCGCGCCGAGTACCTCGACCTCGAGGAGCAGATTAAGAAGAAACGCGCCGAGCATCAGCAGATCCGTGCGACAGACGATGCGGACGTCGCGCTGGCGAAGCATGCAGCCGAGATGTCGGTGCTGGAAATGAGAAAGAATCCGCTCCTGCCTCGCATCAACGTCGAGAAGAACGAGCTCCGCCTCGAGGAGTCGGAAGCCAAGTTGAAGCAGTTGCGGACGACTTTCGACCTCAAGCGGCAGGCCGAACAGGCCGAAGTGCGCATCCTCGAAATCCAGCGCGACCGCGCCCAGACCGCGATGAAGAACGCCGAGGGGAATGCCGACCGGATGCTGGTACGGTCGCCGATTCCGGGCATCGTCGTGTTGAGGATGAACTGGCGCGCGGGGCAGATGGTCGAGATTCAGGAGGGCGAGGAAGCGCGCCCGGGCATGCCGATCATGCTGGTGGTCGATCCGTCGGCGATGCTCGTTCGCGTCAAGGTGAATCAGGCCGACGTGCACCTGATGCGCGTGGGGCAGCCCGCGCGCGTTTCGCTCGATGCGTATCCCGAGCTCGAGTTCAAGGGCCGCGTCGAGCAGATCGCTCCGGCGGGGACCCCGAGCCGGCTGACCGAGAAGGTACGCAACTTCGTTGCGATCGTCAGCATTCAGGGGAATCACCCGAAGCTGATGCCCGACCTGTCCGCGGCGGTCGACGTCGAGCTGGAGCGAAAGGACAACGTGATTGTCGTGCCGCGAGACGCGGTTGTCGGGCGAGAAGGATCGCTTTTCGGTCGTCGTGATGGACGGGGATCGGACGCGGACCCGCGACGTCACACTCGGGCCGATGAGCGACCACGAAGTGGTGGTGGCGTCCGGTCTCGAACCGGGCATGGTCGTCCAGCGGCATGTCTCGCACTAACGCGCGAAGAATCGCCGGATTGGTCGTGGGCGTGGTGGGCCTTGTCGCCATCGCGCGCGCGAGCGGTATCTTCGGACGTGGCGACGCGATCGACGTGCCGACGACACCCGTCATACGCGGCGAGTTCATCGACTACCTCCAGGTGCGGGGCGAGGTGAAAGCCGTTCGATCGGTGCCGCTGACCGCTCCGACCTCGGCCGGAGATCTTCAGATTCTCGGCACTTACCAAGAACGGCGAGAGCGTCAAGAAGGGGGACGTCGTCGTCCGGTTCGATCCGGTGCCCGTCGAGCGCACGCACGCCGAAAAGCTCTCGGAGCTGAAGCAGGCCGAGGAAGAGATCGGCAAGACGGAAGCCCAGTACCGGATTCAGGAGCAGCAGTCGGAAACCGACCTGGTGAAGGCCCGCTACGACGTGCAGCGCGCCGAACTCGACGCCGTGGATCACAAGTTCCTGGCCGCGCTCGACGTCGAGCAGAGGAAGCTTGCGCTCGCGAGCGCGAAGGAGAAGCTCAAGCAGGCCGAACGGAAACGCGAGGCGCTCAGTGCCATCGCGAAGGCCGAAATCGGGAGCAAGCGGCAGAAGCGCGACAAGGCGAAACTGGATGTGCAACAGGCCGAGCGGCAACTGGGCGCGCTGGAGCTGGTGACGCCAGTTGACGGCGTCGTCACGATCATGCCGAACTGGCGGGCGTGTTGCCCGCCGCCCGAATTCAAGGCCGGCGATCGCGCCTTTCCGGGTCAGGTGATCGCAGACGTGCCGGATCTGGCGACGCTGCGGATCAACGCGCGGCTCGAGGAGGCGGAGCGCGGCCGCATGCAGCCCGGCCAGCAGGTGATCGTGCGCGCCGACGCGCTCCCCGATCGCGAGCTGAGTGGCAAGATCGGCGAGATCAGTACCCTCGCCCGTATCGATTTCTCGAACTGGCCGCCACAGCGCAACTTCGATCTCAGCGTGCAGCTCGACCAGACGGACGAGCGGCTGCGCCCTGGCATGAATACGTCGGTACGCGTCGCGATCGATCGCGTGCGCGATGTCGTGCTCATTCCGGTGCGCGCGGTGTTCGAAAAGAACGGCCGCACGGTGGCGTACGTCGCGAGCTCTGGAGGCGGGTGGGAAGAGCGCCTGCTGCAGATCGCACGCCGCGGACAGGAGCAGCTCGTCGTCGGCGACGGTGTGCGGGCGGGCGAACGAGTGGCGTTGAAGGATCCGATTCCGCCGGTGAAATAATGAGATTCAGCTGGTCAATCCTCGGCATGCTGGCGGGCGTACTGGTGATCGTTGCGCTGGTGACTATTCCAACCCAGGGCGTGCAGACCGGCGGCGCCGTGATTCCCACCGCGCACGTGATGGAGGGTGACGTGCCGGTGGTAGTTCATGCCACCGGCGAGCTGCGGCCTGTCCGTTCGGCTGGATTGGTGGCGCCGGCGATTGGCGGTCCGCTTCAGATCCTTCACATCATGGGCACCGGCACCCCCGTCAAGGCGGGAGATGTGGTGGTCGAGTTCGATCTGAGCGAGCAGACCGAACGGCTCGCGCAGGCGCGATCGGAGCTCGAGCAGGCGGAGCAGGAGATTACCAAGCTGCGCGCCGACATCGTGGTGCAGCAGGCGCAGGACCAGGTGACGCTGCTGACGGCGCGGTTCGATGTGCGGCGCGCCGAGCTCGATGCGCAGGCCAACGAGATGCTCAGCGCGGTCGATGCCAAGAAGAATCTGCTGACGCTCGAGGAGGCGAAGCGGCGGCTCGCACAGTTCGAGACCGATCTCCCGTCGCGCGACGCGACCAATCGCGCCTCGATCGCGGTTGCCGAGGAAAAGCGGAACAAGGCGAAGCTCTTGATGGAAACCGCGCAGCGGAACATCGACAACATGCGCATTCGCGCGCCCTTCGACGGGCTCGTGGCCGTGAAAGACAACGACAGCGTCGGCGCCGCCTGGACCGGCGTGGTTGTTCCCGAGTATCGCGCCGGCGATACCGTCTATCCCGGCCGGCCGGTGGCCGAGGTGCTCCACGAGTCGGGACTCGAGCTGCTGGCCAGGGTCACCGAATACGATCGCGCGCATCTTGTTGCGGGGCAGAAGGCCGAGGTCGCCATCCACGCGGTGCAGGGCGAGGCCCTTCCGGCGACGATCAAGTCGGTCGCGGGCGCCAGCCGCCGCAGCGACTTCTTCGGATGGGACTCGACGCGCATGTTCGACGTCAACCTTCAGGTGTCCGGCAGTGCCGCGAACCTGCGTCCCGGGTTGACGACGGGGGTGGAGGTCAAGGGCGATCCGATCAAGCGCGCCCGGTATCTGCCGCGTCAGGCGCTCTTCGAGCAGGACGGCAAGCCAGTGGTCTTCGTCCGGCGCGGGCGCTCGTTCGAGCCGCGGGAGGTCAAGGTGTCGGACCGCACCGAAAGCCACGTCGTCGTCGATCTCCCTGTCGGTACCGAAGTCGCACTCCGGAACCCGCTCTCGGACGACAGAAGGAGCGGTCCGAGCGCCGGACCGGTGAAGCCGGGCTCGGGAAGCTGACCGTGAAGCGGTTCCTGCCGGATCCGAATTCCGAATTCGGGACGTGGCTGCAGGACCTGCAGTTCGGCCTCGACAATCTCCGCGTCCACAAGCTGCGCTCGCTCCTGACGATGCTCGGGATGATCTTCGGCGTCGCGGCCGTGGTCGCGATGCTGTCGATCGGCGCCGGTGCGCAGCAGCAGGTGATGGCCTTCATCGAGCAGCTCGGGGTCCGGAACGTCATCGTGGAGGCGCGCGAGACGATCGATCCCCAGGCATTCCAGAAGATCAGGCAGACCTCGCCCGGGTTGACCTTCCAGGATTTCCGCGTCGTGCGAGCCACGCTCGAAGGGGTGACGGCCGGGACGCCGCGCAAGCGCTTCGTGCCCTCGAAGATGCTGCCCAAGCCGCAGCGCGACATGCCGACGGTGTACGGGGTGATGCCCTCGTATATCCCGATCGGCAACCTGCGCATCGCCGCGGGCCGCTTCTTCGACGAAGGCGAGAACGAACGTGCGATACCGGTGGCGGTGCTCGGCGAAGGGAGCCAAGGCGGCGCTCTTCGGTCCCGACGAAGCGGTCGGGCGTTACATCAAGGTCAACGAGCAGTGGCTGCGCGTCGTCGGCGTCGCGGGTCCGCAGCTGAGTGTCCGGAACGAAACGGTCGGCGTACCTGAGCAGGATCGGAACAACCTGATTTACGTGCCGCTCTGGACGGCCATCCTCAGGCTCGAAGACAACTACAGCCGGTTCCGCGACGAGATCGACGGCATCTATCTGCAGCTCGAGCCGGGCGTGGACAGCGTGTCGAGTGCCGAGGTCATCCGCGGCATCCTGAACGCGTCGCACCGGAATACGCCCGACTTTTCGGTGATTGTTCCAGCCGAGCTGCTGGCCGAACAACGGCGCACGCAGCGCATCTTCGAGATCGTCATGGTCGCGCTGGCGTCGATTTCGCTCCTGGTCGGCGGCATCGGGATCATGAACATCATGCTCGCCAGCATCCTGGAACGGACGCGCGAGATCGGCGTCCGCCGCGCGCTGGGAGCGCGCCGCCGTGACATCGTGCGGCAGTTCCTGATCGAGACCGTCCTGATCTCGTTCGTCGGAGGCACCATCGGGGTCGTCGTCGGCGTGGGAATGTCGCGCCTGATCGGTCTTCTGGCCGGCTGGTCGACCATCGTGACCGCGAGCTCGATTCTGCTCGCGTTCCTCGTGTCGGTGACCATTGGCCTCGTCTTCGGTCTTTACCCGGCCCGCCGCGCGTCGCGCCTCGACCCGATCGAAGCGCTCAGATACGAGTAGTTGGTCCCGCGTGGCCCGGGCTTGAGGTGCCACGCCGTCATGGCCATCTGCCATCTGCGATGACAGGTTTCCAGCTAGCGGCGGGCAATGGGTACCCTGCCGATATGACCCGGCGTGGCTTCGTGTTCGGCATACTGGCGACGGCCGCGGCGGCGTGCGCGGTAAAGGTTCGCCCTGCGAGCGTGCGCGCGGGGTACCTGCAGCGCGGGCTCGCAAGCTGGTATGGCGATGGGGACGGATACGACGGAAAACTGACCGCCAGCGGCCAGCGCTTCGACAAGAACGCCATGACGGCCGCGCACTTCGACCTGCCGTTCGGCACACGGATCAGAGTGCGGAACCTCAGGAACGATCGTCACGTCGATCTCACCGTCACCGACCGTTTCCCGGCCGAGACACTGAACAAGGGGCGGATTCTGGATGTGTCGTACGGAGCCGCGAAGAAGCTCCGCATGGTCGAAGATGGCGTCGTGCCGGTAGAGATTACTGTGCGAGCCTGATGGAGGCCGACTCGTCACGCCCCAGGTGCTTCGGCAGGTTGGCGTGATTCACCTGCACGGTCACGGTCTTGCCGGTGCGCCCGAGCGATCGGGTGACGGCCTCGTTGAGCGTCATCATGATTGCTCCGCCGTCGCCGGCCGTCACGATCAGCTCGCGCGCGGCTTCGAACCTTTCCTGCTCGCCGACGTCCAACAGCCTGTTGATCGTTTTCCTGCCGTCGACCCACACAATCACCCAGCTCGCGGAGTTTGCCAACAAGGTCATCCTCAGAGGCTCGTTCGCGATCGCGCCGGCGTCAGCAGGAGCTGGAGCAGGGGCAGGAGCTGGAGCTGGAGCTGGAGCTGAGCAGGAGCAATCGGTGCACTCTTTGACGCCGTTGCCACCGGTACAGGACTGGCGTTCACTGCGACGATTGTCGGAGGCAGTGCGCGTGTGGATGGCAGCGAACGTGGTCCGGATGTATGCAGCGGCTTGAGCGGCCGCGCGTCCAGCGTCTTGATCGGCGTTTCGGCTGACATGAAATCGGCGAGCGGGTTTGCCGGCACACTCACACTCGTCGCCCAGCTTCGAAGCGTGTCCCATTGCGCCCATTGTCTCGGCGCCGCAAACGTCATGACGCCCGCGAGGACGATGACGAGGACCACAACCGAGGCGACGCGTGTCCAGTTGCCGGATTCGTTGAGGCGAATCCAGGTTGAGTGGCCCGCCGTCCCGGTGTCGGCAACCTTTTCCGCAGCCTCCCGCTCCGCCGGCGGATAGCCGTGGGTAACCGGGCTATCGGGAAACTGCGCGACAAACTCCGTGACGATGACCTCAGGATCCAGCTTTACCGAAGTGGCAAACGATCGTACGTACCCCCGGCCGAGCACGCCGCCCGGCATGTTCGCAATTTCGTCGCGCTCGAGCCCTTGAAGGACGGAAAAAGAGATTTTCGTCGAATCCGCGATCTGTCGCAGTGACAGCCCGCAGCGTTCACGTGCCTTCTTGAGCTTTGCGCCTACCGTTGCTGGCGATCGTTTTCGGCTCATCGAGAATCCGAGCAGGTCCAGGTGGGGGGGGCGACTGCCGCCATATTACATATCGGCATCGGCGCTGGCAGAAAACAGTCGCCATCTCTTTCGCCAAATTTGAGATCGCGCGCCGAAACTTGTCAGCCGCGTGGGCCCGAAGCGGCCGTGCTGTTCGGAATTTCACACGGTTGCACGGGCGCATCGATTGCAGCATGGCGGCCGGTCCCGGCCATGCCATCCATCATTCGACTGTCATCGATGAAAAAGACCCACGCCCTGGCGATCGCCGTGCTGGCGATCGCGGGCGCGGCCACAACCGGAAGCGCGGTCACGCGCCGTGCAAACGTGCCGTCCGCCGCGGCTGCGCACGACCCCGCGAGGTACGCGGCAGAGTTCACCGAGGCACGCCGGCGCGACGACTTCGCCGCGATGCAGACCTACAGACCGGGCTACGCGTTCTGGCAGCACGTCTTCATCATGCCTGACCATTCGATCGCGTACGGCAGCGCTGTGGATGGACGGCTGCTCGCGTTCTTTCCCACGAAGGGAGACTGGGTACGCGGCGCGGTGTGGGGAGATCCCGCGCTCGCCGAGATCCTCGAGGGCGAGCCGCTCTCCCGTAAGCTCGGTGAACGGCGCGAACAGGTCGCGACGCTCATGGAGCAGCAGACGGGGCCCGTCCTCTACAACTCGACGCGCGGCGATGCCTTGCTGCCGAACGCGCGCAAGTACGGACGGTTTGTCGGCGAGTGGGCGGCGATCTACGAGCGGTTCGGCGTGCCCGCCGACATCGGCCTGGCGCAAGCGATTCTCGAATCGGGCCTCAGCCCCTCGCGGCGCTCCGAGGCGAACGCCGTCGGCTTCTGCCAGTGGCTGCGCAAGAACTGGATGCGGCTGAACCGCCTCTCCGATGCCGAGATCGACGGCAACAACCAGACCACGCAGGCGCCTTACTGCGCGGCGTATTTATCAGTGCTCGCGACCAAGTACGGGTCGTTCATTCCCGCGCTGTCGGAGCACAACGCCGGCGGGACGAACGTCGGGCGGGCGCTCATCAACGGCGAGCGACTCGGTCAGGCCGATGTGCGCGCGCGATACCTGCTGGGTGCGCAGCTCGCCCGCGACCTTCGCGCGCTGCCCGGTGCGGATTACGCGGACGTCGTGCGCACGTACGGGCCCCGCTCGTACCTCTACGCGGAGATGATCTTCGGCAACGCGTTCAACGTCAGGAACCTGATCGAGTCGGAACCCCAGGTCCCGATCTACGCGATGCGCACGGCGCGCGCGATCTCACTGGACGAAGTCCTCAGCCGGACGAATCTCTCCGTGGAGGAGGTACGTCGATTCAATCCGTCGTTCGTCAAGCTCGTTCCGGCGCAGTCCACGCTCTACCTCCCGTTTCACGTCGGCGAGTTTGGCGAGGACGTGGCGTTCTGGCGCGCCCCACCGGACCTGCTGTATGCCACCGTCCTGAACGACTTCGTGCGCCTGCCTTCCGGCGTGGAACGCTGGGACAATCCCACCTTCCAGCCAGTCCTGAAGGAATTCCGGCGACGGTTCAAGGCCACGCAGACGGAAGAAGGGGACGTGATGGCGGCCGTGTTGACGTATGCCATGGACCAGGCCTACACGAGCCCCCGGCGCGCCCTGTTGAATGAGTTCCGGGACAGCGACAAGGTGCGGCAACTTTTCAAGAGGGGTGTGCTCGAGCTCGACTCCGTGCAAGGTGCCGAGGACAAGGGGCACCCGCAGGACGCCGAACGGCGCTCGAGCTCCATGCAGCACCTGCCAATGTGGGATGGGTTCCCACGCTCGTATCAGCCCGTCCTGTACGCCTCACCGAGCCAGCAACTGATGCGCATGTTTGAACCCTAAGCCCGCCGCGAGTAGGTTCCTGGTTCCCGGTTCCGCGTTCCCGGTTCGCGCCGGCGCCATGATGACCGTGCGCATCTTCTCTCCTGGAGCGGTTTCGATTCCTGTGTAGTACGTAGTGTCCGGCTTCAGCCGGACTTCGAGCGGTCCGCCCGAAGGCGGGCAGTACGCACAATCCGAAAACGCTCCAATCCAGGAAGGCTGTTGGGTTGACGTCGCCGCATCGCAAATCCGAAGCTTCGGGGCTGGACCACGCTGCGAGGCCGACGTCGACCGCTCGACGCGAAGTCCCAGACTCGGCTCAGTCGACCTCGCTCGATGCCCACACGCTTCTCGCGTGGTCAGGCTCATCATGTCGGCCGCCTGCGCACGGATTTGCGCTGCAGCCACGTCAACCCAACAGCCTCGCGGATTACGCGTGTAACAAACCTCCACGGGGTTGTCCGCGAATCGGTCTACACTGCGGCGTTTATCACTACTAGCACGGGCGCTCAGCCGTCGCGACACCGTGCTTGGTTCAATCGGCGGCAACGGCGGCGTCGCTGCCATCCGTGCGCCCCAGTCGTCCCATAGCGCTGCGTGCGGCTCCTGTGGCATCGATGTGTTTGGCAGCTTTCGCAAGGCCTCGCAACGGCATGTTGTTGTAGATGCATTCGTACTCGCCTGCGCGTACGAGGAAGGTCTCGTGCCAGATGCCGATGTCGCCGTTCGAGCCGATTTCCTTGTTGAACTTCACCCAGTATGGGTAGTGGGTCTGGTCGCGGTTGCGAGAATACGCGGTCAGGTGTTCCAACGATCGCCAGTACTGCACATTCGTCGTGAGGCCCAGGGGCTCCCATCCGAGAAAGCCGCTCTTGGGATCCGCAGCGACCTCTGCGAGCATCTTTGACATGGTGGACAAGAACCAAAGATATCTGGGCAGCTTCCACCAGCGGTTGAAACGTGCGCCGATAATAAAGACGACGAAGTCACCCTCGACTGAAGCAGCTATCCGGCGATTGATCGTGGCCATCGGCGAGATTGTACCGCAGGGCTCAACTCCTGCCTGGTCGCCCAGTGTTTCCAATTCGGGCGAGGACACCCTCGAATCGCAATACTCGAGTGGGACGAGGAACTACATCGAATCGTGCCGGGTAGTTAAGATGGCGTACTGACATCCTCGCGCGCGCGTACGCGGTCGAGCTGGCGCTGAATCCGCGCGATCGGCGGGTGAGAGCGTTCACGAAATTCATCCAGCTCGCCGGCCTCGTCGCCGTCACCAGCTTTGGCGCGCTCATCGTCGTCGGCGGGCTGGGCCTCGCCGGTATCGGCTTCAGCGCGTCAGGGCTCGTGATGTTCGTCATCGGCGTGCTGGAATCCGCGGACATCCATCCACCCGGCGTTCAGATGAACGGCATCTCGCCGATGTGGGCGATCGCATTTGGTCCCGTTGTGATTTTCGTGGGGCTGGCCACGCTGGCCGCCGTTCGGGCCTCCATCCGCTTCACGGTTGGAACGTGGCGTCGGGTATCCCGCGGGGACGAGCGCTACCGAACCCGGCCGGCTGAAGTAGCTCCGATTGAACGTAGACCACGTGAAAGTCCGGCTAGTGCGGTTTTCATTTCCGTGCAGCCAGTCCTGGACCACAGAGGATGAATCGACGAACGGAGGGAATACAAGGAGGGCACAGTTTTTCTTTTAGAAGGGATTCCCTTCCTCCTCTTTGTATTACCTCGGTTTTCAGCCTGGCCCGCTCTGTGGTAACCAGACGGTAACGAAAAACGCTCTAAAGCCGGACACTACGTACTACATGGAAGTGCTCAGAAGACAGGAATCCCCTTTACGGGAGTCGGGCGACCCTTCGACTCGACTATCTGTATCAGCGCCCGGGCCCGTACGAGCGCGTTCCGCAACTCGAGCAGCCCCTGCCGTTCCTCGGGGGGAAGCGGCAGGTACTGCGCCACCATGTTGACCAGCCCCTCGTCGGTGGCCTCCGGCGGGACCTTCGAATCCCCGCCCTTGGTGATGATCTCTTCCAGCCGCTGACGCTCTGTGCGAAGGGCCGCTCGTTCATCCTCGTTCAGGACTTCAGGTACGGCGTCCACGCGCGCGAGCCGGTAGAGGCGGCTGTCGTCTTCGCCCGAGACACGAAACTTCACGAGGCCCCGGAGCGTAATCCTGAATCGTCCGCCTGGCATCTCTTCGGCTTCGTCGATGATCCCCGCGCAACCGACCTCGTAAATCGGCGGACGTCCCGCGTAGTTCGCTTCGAACCCCGGCTTCAGCGTCGTCATGCCGATGATGCGGTCGCCCTTCAGCGCGTCGGCCACCATTGCTCGATACCGCGGCTCGAAGATGTAGAGCGGCCGCGACACGCCCGGAAAGAGCGTCGGAACTTCGAGCGGGAAGATGGGAATGACCGAGGGAAGCGCGGATTGCGCGGGGACAATCCCGCCAGCGGCGAGGACGATCGCCATCGCGCACGCGAGTCTCTTGAACGGCATGAATAAGGAGACTATTTCATATCCGCTCTGAGTGGCACAGGACTTTAGTGAGATGGCACAGGACTTTAGTCCCGTCCGCCAGCCGCCACTTCGACAGGGCTGAAGCCCTGTGCCACCTCCGGCGGCTGTGTGCCACCTTCGGCGGTTGGCGTACATTTGAAAAGCGCTCTAGGCGCGACGAATCAAGGGGCGGACCGACGCCATCACGATGAGCACGAGACCGAACGTGCAGACGATCGTCGCCCCCGTTGGAAGGTCGAGGAGCACGGAGAAGTACATCCCCAGGATCGACACGAGGATGCCCATCATCCAGCCGATCGCGAGCCGCGAGCCGACGGTGTGCCCGTACAACATCGCGCCGACCGACGGCACGATCAGATAGCAGAAGACGAGCAGCACTCCGGCGATGGCGACCGAGCGGGTCACCACGAAGCCGAAGGACGCATAGAACAGGAAATCCCAGAAGCGCACCGGAACGCCACGCGCCGCGGCACCTTTGGGATCGATCGAGATCTCCAGAAAACGCTGCCGGAAGACCCAGTGAAAGATTCCGATGACGGCGTAGATCGCGGCCGTGACCCACACCTCTGGCCACTGCACCGACAGGATGTTGCCGACCAGCATGTCCTTCAGATGCTCGGCCTCGCCGGTGGCCTTGCTCATGGCGAGGATCACCGCCGCTGACGCCACTGCGTAGGAGATGCCGATGATGGCCTCCTGCGGAATGTTCGCTTCGTGCCCCTTGATCATCGCGAACACGAGCGCGCCGACGAGCGTGGCCGCCAGGCTCATCCAGTAGATCGCGGGCTCGTGCGGGTCGTAGCCCTGCCACACGCCGATGGCCGCGCCGAGCGAGGCGATCTGCGCCAGCGAGAGGTCCACGAAGATGATGCCGCGCTCGACGACGTGCAGGCCGAGGTAGGCGTGGATGCCCGCGATGATGAGCGTGGCGGCGATCGCCGGAAGCAGAAACTGAAAAGTCGCCCACTCCATTCGCTGCCTACTTTCCCATCGTCCGCTTGAGGGCCGCGACGACGGTGTTCACGTCGTAGTCGAAGAGCGCGATGTAATCGGTGGCGTCCTTGCTGCCGCCGACCGACGGGGCCAGGACGAGCACCTCGCCGCCCACCTGCTTGCTGATCGCCTGCGGCGTCTTCGAATCGAAATAGGGCTCGACGACGATCAGCTTCACGCCCTGCTTTTTCATCTCCGCGATGAGGTCGATCGTGTGCGAGGTCGTGGGCGGGATGCCCGGCTTCGGCTCGACATAGCCGATCACGTTCAACCCGAAGCGCTCCATGAAGTTCGGCCAGGAGCGGTGATACGTCACGATTTTCGTCCCCTTGAAGGGCCCATCGCCGCGTCCCAGCGGCTCTCGGCCGCCGCCAGCTTCTTGTCGAACTCCGCGTATCGCTGGTCGAAGTAGGCGCGATCGGCCGGCGAGAGCTGACCGAGCTTGTCCTTGATGGTCTGCGCGATGCGGCGGCCGTTGGCCGGGTCGAGCCAGTAGTGGGGGTTGCCCTGCGGGTGGACGTCACCCATCGCGCGCGTAATCTGCCCGGTCGGAATCTCGAGGATCTTCACGTTCGCCGAGGCATCGAGGTAGCCGTTGCCGCCGGGCTGGATCCTGGCGTTGCGGCTGCTGGTGAGGAGCGGCGTCAGCCAGCCGGTCTCGAGCTCGCGGCCCACGACGATCAGCAGATCCGCGCGGCTCACCTCGAGGATGAAGCTGGGCTTGGGATCGACGAAGTGCGGATCCTGATATCCCTTCGCAAGCCCGACGACCGTGACCTTGTCGCCGCCCACCTCGCGCGCGAGGGAGGCGAGATCTTCCGTCGTGGCCACCACGCGCACCGCCGCGGCAGACGGGTGCGCCGCCATGGCCACGAGCGCCGCGGTGAAGAGCATCAATCGAATGAACACTCGCATGTGGACACCTCTCTAGAACGGATGCGCGCCGTGCGCGCCAATCGCGAAGTTGATCTGAAACAGGAACTCGTTCGCGCCGGTGCCGTCCGCGTAGTTCGTGCGCCGGTACTGCCCGCGCACGAGGCTGAACTCGCTGGGCCTGAACGTCAGGTGGATGGCTCCCCCCGAATCGTGGAGGCTGCTGTCGAGGGCGCGGCCCGATCGATCGCCGCGCGCGCCGACGAACCAGCGGCGGGCGAATTGGTAGTCTCCGCTCGCATAGAACCCCGAGGCGTGCTCCCGGCCGCCCGCCGCGAGCGTCTGCCGGCTCCACATGATTTCGGTGCGGCCGACGAACTGACGGTAGATGGCGCGCCGCAGCGGACGATAGCGGAACGTGACGTCCATGCCGATGCGCTCGGTGTTGAAATCCGGCACCGTCGCGCTCGGCCCAATCGCATACGAGCCTCCGACATCGAGGTTGGTGCCCTCGGTCAGATCGCGGTAGCCCCGAATCCGGCCGAGGTAGTGCAGGTCCGAGCGGGAGTCGCCGCGAAAGACGTCGGAATCGCCCCGGTAGACCTCGCCGATGGCGTCGACGAACATGAAGCCGTTCGGAATCAGCTTCGACACCGACAACCCCGCGTCCGCGACGCCCTCGTCGCCTCCGAACAGGTTGCGCGACACGAGCGGCCGATCGACCCACGGCAGGATGTGGGTGTGCATCGTGTTGACCTTGCCGAACTGTTCGCGCATCTTGCCGGCCTTCAGCAGCAGACCGGCCGGCAGCGCCGTGAACGTGATGTAGCCTTCCTCGACTTCGAGTCCTTCCGGCCCCGCAGACAGAAAGAAATCCCCGCGTGCGTACGGATCGACGACCGCTTGAAACGCGGCCTCGACTTCGGTCAACGAGAGCGACGGCTCTTCGCTGAACGGATTCTTCCCGGCGGCACCGGCGAAATTGCCGAGGACCGAGATGTCGGGGTTGAACACTTTCGAGCTGCCGGCCGCGGCTGCAGCCGTCTGCAGCGCCGGCGCTGCCGCCGAGCTGTCCGGTGCTGGCGCAGGTACGGCGGACGCGGGCGGCTCCTTCGCCTGGGCAAGGCGCGCCTCGAGTGCCGACAACCTGTCCTCGGTACTGCTTGCGCAGTGTCTCGAGGTCGGCCTTCAGTTGATCGATCTCCTGTCGCAGTGCCTGATCGGCGGTCTGGGCGAACGAGGTCGCCGGGATCGCCAGCAGACAAATCGAAGCCAGGCACGCCTGCGCGAGACGGAACGGCTTCACGTGTATCCTCCAAAGCCCCGCGCGCTACCGCGCGAGCGGCTTGAATCGACTGATGACGGACGCAACTCGCTCCGCAGGCCACGGCCATGCGTGTGCGAATCGGCCGGATGAGCTGGAGGTCAGGCGAGAGGAGGCGCGCGGGCGGGACGGCTGGTCGATGCAATCTGTTGCAGCTCGACAACCGGCGCCTTCGAGACGAGTCCGACGTAGCTGTGCGGAGTGTGCGTAACAGGGAGATTTGGACTCTTGAACCGGCCGCTGGACACCCACCAGTGACAAATTGCGCAGTGAGGTGAACCGACGGGTGCAACCCGTGCCCTTATGTGGTGTTCCGAAGGGTCGTGGCGGGAGATCGCCGGACTGCACTCGTCATCGTTCTCCACGCCGTGCAGCAGCAGCGCCGACATCGGCACGGCTGTCATCAGCGCAACCGTCACGGCGACGATCGCGAAGCGGACGCGTCGAACGACCAAGCGCATCAATTCCAGAGTACGTACGACAGGCAGGGGAAGTCAACAGCTACAACAAAAGTCACCTCAGCGGCAGACAAATCATCGGGTGCGCAAATGTGCAAACCGGGCATCGGTGAAATTTGCCAATGAAAACGCGCATTTTCGCAAGCGACCGCGATGCGGGTCGCGGGCACCGTCTTTGCCTTCTGTGGGTCTCCAGACAACCTATGGAAGGTACCAATCAAAGCTCGCGGCCTCCTCGTGACGAGGTACTCGAACCTCATCTCGAACGGTCTGGTGCTCTGGCGCATCACGATGGAGGGGCGCGCCGATCGACTGGGGATGGTGTTCGAACTTCCAGAAGGATTGTTCTTCGTCGTGGACGACGATCCCGAGGGTTCAATGCCTTACACCGTCCACGAACAACATCCCGACGTCATCAGCCTCGTCGATCGCGCTGAAGACCTCAAGCAGTCGCTCTGCAAGTGCGGTTGGGTTGAAGTCGAAGTCGAGTAGAGGCCACCGCAGGATGCTATTCGGTTGCTGAAACCGGTTCGAGCTCGACTGAGACCGTAACCCTCCGACGTTGCGCCGAGATCGTCGCGCGCCGTGTGACGCCAGTCAGCCCCGAATAAATCACTCTGATCGTGTACGCGCCGGCGGGCAGATATCGCACCGTCACGGGCGTGACGCCGCGGTTGATGCCGTTGACGAGCACGCGCGCGCCGGACGGCGTGGACGCGATCGTCAGTTCTCCATCGATCTCACCCGCCCCGGACGTCGACATCGCCGTCGTTTCGGGCGTCGGTTGTGCGGGCAGCTCGATCGACGAGCGTGCGGCCGCGGAAGGCGCGGACTCAGAGGTCTCGACGATGGACGGTTGTCCCGCGTCGATGGCTAAGGGAGCTGATCGAATCTCAGGGATGACGCGTGCCGGCGCTGGTGCGACCGGCGCCAGCCAGCGCGCGATCGTGTACGTCACGGCAAACGTCACGGCCAGGATGAAGGGAATCGTGACCGGCGTCAGGCGCCGCGGCCTGGGCGAAGGAGGGGCAGTGCTGGATCCGCCGGCAGTCTGAAACTCGCGACGGAAGTGCTCGATCACCTCGCGCGGATCCAATCCGATCGCCACGGCGTACGCGCGAAGATAACTCTCCCGGTAGAACTGGTTCGCCGGCCACTTCGACAGGTCGTTGCGCTCGAGATCCTGCAGAAAGGCGACGTTGATTTTTGTATGCGCCGCGACCGCCTTGATCGAGATGTCTCTGCGCAGGCGGGCTGCCCGGAGCGATGCGCCGAAGGTCGGCGGGACCACCGCGTCGGGCGAGTGTTCGATCAGTTCCACCGGAGCTACTCCGTACGTCGATCGTATACCCAATTCGCAGCTATCGTGAACCATTCCTGACACTTACGGACCCTCCTGCAAGAATTTCCCACGCCGCCGTTCTAAGGCAAGGAGGATTCATGACGCACAGCTTCGCTCGACTGGTCATCGGCGGTCTCGCGCTCTTCGCCGGTTCGGGAACCCTCATGACTGCTTCAACGGTTCCCCAGCCCGTTTCGAACGTCGACATCCTTGTTGGCGGGACTTCCCAGCGCAGGTATCAGCACGACGGGCGTTGGTACGTCGAGGCGCTCAAGGGGCGGGAATACGCCATCCGGCTTCGCAATCCCTATGGCGTCCGCGTGGCCGTGGCGTTGTCGGTTGACGGTCTCAACACCATCGATGCGCGCCATACCACCGCGTCCGGCGCACGCAAGTGGGTGCTCGGTCCCTACGAGACCGTCACGATCAGCGGATGGCAGACGAGCCGCACCGAGGCTCGCCGTTTCGAATTCACAACCGAGGAGCAATCCTACGCGAAGGCTCTGGGCCGAGGCGCCAATCTCGGCGTCATCTCCGCGGTGTTTTTCCGGGAGCGCGTTCTGACGACCAGGTCGGAGACTGCCTCGAACGACGCGCGGCTTGGTGCGCCGGCACCGAGTGCGGCGCCGGCACCACCTGCAGAGGGGAAGCGTGCGCAGGAAGCGGACGCGCGCAGCCGTGACTCGGAATACGCCGCGACCGGGATGGGCCGGCCGACCGACCACGCGGTGACGCAGGTGTGGCTCGACCTGGAAGAAACACCGGCTCAGACCGTGAACATCCGGTACCAGTACCGGCCGCAGCTGGTGAAGCTCGGCATCGTGCCGCCACGTGTGCCGGTCGACCCGCTTCAGCGCCGCGAGCAGGCGCGGGGCTTCGAACCAGGGTTCAGCCCGGAACCGCCGTCCCGGCGGTAGAAGGAACCGGCAGAATCAGGGGGCGGAACTAAAGTTCCGCCCTACCGCCTCAACGGAGCGTTAAGATCACGTTACCGTGGGAGGCTGCATGCGAGTGTCGCGCCCGGCGTTGGCGTCGCTGGTCGGTGTCGTCCTGGTGGCGGGTACGCACACGGGTTCTGCGCAGGCGCCCCAGCCCGAGCCGCGCCCCTTCGAGACCGAAGTCAACTACGTGCGGGTCGACATGTACCCGACGCTCAACGGCAGGCCGCTCGCCGGGCTGGCCGCTGAGGATGTCGAAGTGCTCGAAGACGGTGTGCCCCAGAAGATCGAGCAGTTCGAGCACGTCCTGCTTTCGGGTCAGCGGCCCCGAGTCCACAAGAGCCGAACCGTCCACGGTGAACGAGATGCGTCGCGCGGCCCAGGATCCGCGCGCGCGGGTGTTCGTGCTGTTTCTTGATCCGCGGCACGTGGACGTCGACGGGTCGTTGAGGGTCAGGCGTCCGATGATCGACGCGCTGAACAAGCTCATCGGCGGGGACGATCTGATTGCGGTGATGACCCCCGAGATGACCGCGCGCAGCCTCACCTTTACGCGCCGCACCGGCAGCATCGAGGGGATGCTCACGCCGCATTGGGGCCAGGAAAACTGGATAGGCACGAAGGATCCGGTCGAGGCGCGCTACGAAGCCTGCTATAGACCGCCGATCATCGATGGCGAATGGATGGCGCAGCAGATGATCTTGCGGCGGCGCGAGGGGCTGGTCCTCGATGCGCTGGACGATCTGGTCAAGTTCCTCCGTGGGCTTCGCGAAGAGAGAAAGGCCGTCATCACGATCTCCGACGGGTGGCCGCTGTACGGACCGGATCCCAAACTCAGAAAGCCCCTTCTGACCCCGACAGACAATCCGAACGAGTTCGGACAGGTTCCGGTCCCTGTTCCCGTATTGGGCACCGATCCGAAGACGGGAAGGCCGACGACGAGGGAACCAAAGGGTTCCGGGGTGACGGTGACCAGCGACGGCCGGAACGTGACCGAAGGCACCATCGATCGGGCCTCGTGCGAGGTCGATCGCTATTCGCTGTCGGATATCAAGAACGAGACGCGGTTCACGAACATCATGCAGTCGGCGAACCGCTCGAACGTGTCGTTCTATCCCATCGGCCCGAGCGGATTCTCCGCTTCGGCTTCACCCCTGACCCCGCGGCGGCAATCGCTCCAGACGATGGCGGACATGACCGACGGTCTGGCCGTGCTGGAGCCGTCGTTTCTCGATTCCGGCATCCGGAGGATGGTCGACGATCTCAGTTCGTACTACCTCGCCGGCTACTATTCGGCTGCCAAGGCGGACGGGCGCTTCCACAAGATCACCGTTCGCGTGAAGCGGCCGGGCGTACAGGTGCGTGCCCGCTCGGGATACCTTGCGGCAGCGCCGGCCGAAGCCGCGTCGCGTGCGTCGGCGACGGTCTCGTCACCCGACGCGGCAGAAGCGCAACTCATTGCACGAGCGCTGAATCCCCTTGCCGGGCTCGGCCGCGAGCGGCCGCTCTATGTTCAGGCCGCCGTTGCCAGGAACTCCTCTGGTGCCGCGCTCGTGAAGGTTGTCGCCGAAGTTCCTCGCGGCAACTTGCGCGGCGATGATTGGAGCAGGGGCGGGCAGATCGATGCGACGCTGCGAACGGCCTCGGGTGAACTGGTGATGACGGAACGCTTCTCGCTGACGGCGGGTACGTTCGTTGCCGAATTTCCATTCACGGCCGGCGCTCCGCTCGCGCCCGGCGACTACGATATCCAACTGCGCGCAAAGGGCGTGGCGGTGCTCTCGCCGGCCATCGACACGGTCCGTCTGACCCTCACGTCGGATTCGGCCGGCGGCGCCCTGTTCCTGCGCAGGGGGCCCGGCACCGGCAACCGGGACGTCTCAACGGCCGATGCGCGGTTTCGACGCACCGAGCGGTTGATTCTGGAGACACCGACGACCGCATCGGCCAGTGGCCCGACCGGGCGCCTCCTCGATCGCACGGGCAAGCCGTTGAACGTACCCGTGACGGCCACGATTCGCGACGCGGCGGACGGATCGCGCTGGCGGCGCGTCGAAGTCGCCCTGGCGCCTCTGGCTCCAGCCGACTACATCGTCGAATCGACGTCGGGCAGCGAGCGCACATTGACCGGCTTCAAGGTCGTGCCGTGACGCGCGCACAACGCCGGCTTGCGCTGCTGATTCTTCTCGTCGCCGTCGCGCGGCCGGCGGCCGCTCAACGGCTTCCACAGTTCACTCCCGCGCAGGGCGATTTCGTCGTCAAGAACTTCAAGTTCACCTCGGGCGAAGTCCTGCCCCAGTTGCGGCTCCACTATTGGACGCTCGGAAAGCCCAGTCGCGACGCGTCGGGGATGGTCCGCAACGCGGTGCTCATTCTGCACGGGACCGGTGGCAACGGATCGGTGTTTGTGGCCAACCCGTTTTTCGCCCCCCAGTTGTTCGCGGCCGGCGCCGTGCTCGACGCCAACCGCTATTTCCTCATCATGCCCGACGTGCTGGGGCACGGTCAGTCGGCCAAGCCAAGCGATGGCATGCGCGCGAAATTTCCGCGCTATGGCTACACCGACATCGTCGAGGCGAACTATCGCCTGCTCACCGAAGGCCTGCGCGTCAACCATCTGCGGCTCGTCATGGGCACGTCGCTGGGCGGGATGCTCACCTGGGTCTGGGGCGAGCGTTATCCCGACTTCATGGATGCGCTCCTGCCGCTCGGCAGCCTGCCGACGCAGGTCAGCGGACGCAACCGCCTCTGGCGGCGCGTGATTGCCGACGCAATCCGCAACGATCCCGAATGGAAAGGCGGAAACTACGTCACGCAGCCGCAGAGCCTGAAGACAGCGCAGGAGATGCTGTTTCTGGTCAGCAGCAATCCCGTCCTTCGGCAGCGGATGATGCCGACGCTCGAGGAAAGCGACGCCGTCATCGACGCCGTCGTCCAGAGCGGCATCAAGAGTTACGACGCGAACGACCTGCTGTACGCGATCGAGGCGTCATGGGACTACGATCCGGGACCGTCGCTCGAGAAAATCCGTGCGCCGCTCTTCGCGATCAACTCGGGCGACGATCTGATCAACCCGCCGGAGCTTGGAATCCTGGAACGTGAAATCAAGCGCGTGCCGAAGGGGCGCGCGATCATGATTCCGTACGGCCCGCAGACGCAGGGGCACGGCACGCATTCCGTACCTGCATTGTGGAAACATCATCTGGAAGAGCTGCTGAAGATTTCAGAACGATGAGGACGTCAGGCTTCGAGCACCTCGATGCCCATGTCGTCGGCTTCAACGCGAAAGAAAAATCCGTCGGTCAGGCCATGCTGAGCCACCCAGCTGTGGATTTTCAGCGCCACCGCCTCGGCTTTTTCCTGGTCGTTCCTGCCTGGCATCCGCTCGTGGGCGGCGGCCGTAAACCGCAAAGCGCCAGTCATGGGGTTGGTCCCGGCGCGATCGACGCGCAGACGGACGACAAAGGCCTGGCGGCTGCTGGACGTCTTCTCGCGCTCCAGGCTTTCCTGGCGGATCGTGCCGTCCGATCCATCCGGCCACCGCAACATGCATCCACTGATGTCGAAGGTCATAGGTGTAGGTTGTAGTCTAAACGCAGACTGAATTCTAAATGATGATGCACGCCGCGCGCTCCCTGAGAAAGAGTCCCGGCTTCACCGCCGTAGCGGTGCTGACGCTCGCCCTCGGCATTGGCGGCGCGACCGCCATCTTCAGCGTGGCCGATGCCGTCGTGCTCCGGCCGCTGCCCTATGGCGACTCGGGGCGGCTGGTCGCCATCTGGATGAGCGACCGCGACCGGAACCAGCCGTTCGTCGAATTCTCATATCCCGCCTACCGTGAATGGCGGAACCGGAGCCGGCGGCTCGAAGTGGTTGCGGCGATGTCGTCGGTGAACGACGAAACGATTCTGACGGGACGCGGCGATCCAATGGCCGTCGAGGGCCGATGGGTCACCGGAGATTTCTTTTCGGTGCTGGGCGTCGCTCCCGCGTCTGGCCGTGCGCTCGCGCCAGATGACGACCGGCCCGGCGCGCCCGCCGTCGTCGTCATCAGCGATCGGTTCTGGCGCGATCGGCTGTCGGCCGGGCGCGACGTCGTGGGCCAGTCGCTGACGCTCGACGGCAAACCCCACACGATCGTCGGCGTCATGCCACCAGGATTTGCGTACCCAAAGGGCGCGCTGTATTGGGCAGCGGTCGCGCCTGCCGGGGGAGACCAGCTCATCGAGAATCGCAACATATTCTGGATGGTCGGCCTCGGCCGGCTGCGTCCTGGCGTCGATCGGGAAAGCGCACGAACCGAGTTGACCGGCATCTGGCAGCAGGCGCATCGTCCGTTCTTCCCACCCGATGCCTACCGTTCGGCGCTCACGCCGTTGTCTGACACCATCTTTGGTCCGACTCGTGCGGCAATGTTCGGGTTGCTCGGCGCGGTCATGCTCGTGCTGGTGATGGCCTGCGCGAACGTGGCCGGGCTGCTGCTCGTGCGGGCGACCAGACGCCGGTCGGACGTCGCTGTTCGGCAGGCCCTGGGCGCGAACCGCAAGCACCTGGCGCTCGAGGCCCTCGCCGAAACGTCCTGGCTCGCGCTGGCCGGCGGCGCCGGCGGTCTCCTCATTGCCGTCGTGGCCACACCGTTGATCGTTGCGTTGTCCCCGGCCGATGTTCCGCGGCTCGAGTTCGTGGCCGTGAATACGCGCGCGTTCCTGTTTGCGGCCGGCGTTTCGGTGCTTGTCGCGCTCGCGTCGGCGCTCGCACCCATCACGCTCGCAGGACGCCGGTCGCTGGGCGACGTCCCGCGGCGGGCGAGTCAACGTGTGATCGCTGGCGGCACGCGCACCGGTGCTGTGCTGGTCGTGGCCGAGATCGCGATTGCGGTCGTCGTGGTAGTTGCGGCGGGGCTCGTCGGGCGGAGTTTCGTGAAGCTCGGCCAGGTGCCGCTTGGATTCTCCCCGGATCGGCTGCTCACGGTCCGGATGACGCCGAAAGGCGAGCGATACAACGAGACGCCTCGCGTCAGTGCGTTATACCAGCAGGTCCTGGAGCGCGTGCGGGCCGAGCCTGGCGTGGCTTCGGCGGGCGCGATCACGATCCGGCCGCTGTGGAGTACGGTCGGATATGACGGCATCTTCACCCTGGAAGGGCAGTCCGAATTGGACGCGCGCCGCAACCCGCACGTGAACTACATGGCCGTGAGTGCCGACTATTTCCGCACGATGGGCATTCCGATCCGGCAGGGACGCGTGTTCACCGACAGAGACGCCTCGGGACAGCCGGGCGTCGTCGTGATTGGCGAGTCGCTGGCGTCGCGCGTGTGGCCGGGGCAGAACGCGATTGGCAAACGACTGATGGTCGACAAGAGCTGGCACACTGTTGTCGGCATTGTCGCCGACGGCCGGTATCGCGAGCTTCAGGCCACGCGGCTCGACATGTACATGTCGCATCTGCAGGCGGACACGCCGCTCGGCTACCTCGTGGTTCGCGCCAGCGGGGAGCCGACGGCGCTCGCCTCGAGCATCCGCGCCGTCGTGCGGTCGATCGACGATACGGTCGCCATCACGGAGATCGCGTCGATGGATCAGATCGTGTCGCAGGCGCTGGGGAACCCGCGATTCGCGGCGATCGTGTTCGGCATGTTCGGACTGGTGGCGCTGGCGCTGGCGGCGCTCGGTGTGTATGGCCTGCTGGCCTACGCGGTGACCTGCCGCACGCAGGAAATCGGCGTCCGCATGGCGCTTGGTGCGCGCGTAGCCGACGTGCTCGGAACCGTTCTTGGCAGCACGATCCGCTTGACGCTCGCCGGCATCGCGATCGGTCTCGTGTCGGCGGCCCTGCTGGCGCGCCTCGTCGAAGGATTGCTGTTTGGCGTCCGGCCGTCAGACCCGATCACGTTTGCGATGGCGCCTGTCGTGCTTGCGTTCGCCGCGCTCGTCGCGTGCCTCGCCCCGGCGCTGCGCGCGGTGCGCGTCGATCCGCTGGTGGCACTTAGATGCGAGTAATCTAGAAACTAAAATCTAAGAACTAGAATCTAAAAACCTGAAACACACACCCAAGAATCGGATTGTCGAACCGGAGATTCCAGATTGAAGATTCTAGTTTTTAGTTTTTAGATTCTAGATTCAGGATGCGTCACGTCCGGTGCTTGACGATGAGCGGGCGGCCGAAGCTGCGTTCGAACCGCTTGTCGAGGTCCTTTGCCAGCCAGGACGGCAGGAGCGGTACCGTCAGGGTCGTCCGCCGGCCGGTTTTGCATTCAACCGTGATCCGCCGCCCGTGCGGGCAACGGGCTTCGATCTCGTCGGCCAGCGCGAGCACAATCGCCGCGCGCTCGAGCCAGCCGTCGTCAACGAGCTCGGTGGGAAATGTAATCGACGGGATGACGGCATTCCGGTGACCTGCTCGTTGTACGACGGCGGCGGCGAGGCCCAGCTCCTCGTGCGAAAAGCCGGTGAGGTCGGTCGTCAACAGGATTTCCGCGACGTGCTCGTGCCGATCGAGGACATCGAAACTGCGGCCGATGTCGAGGACGTGGGCCGCACGGTCGAGGGCGAGGCTGATGCTTTTCGGGGCCCTGGGCAGCAGCGCCCGCTGCAGCACCGCCGCCACGCCGCGGCGCCGCGATGCGGCATCGGATCTCCAGCCGCTGAAGCGCGAGATCAGCGAGAGCAGCGACGCTTCCTTCACCGCATCAGGCGACGCGATGGTCATGTCCAGCATGCCGAGCGCGACCCCCTCGCGGACGCCCTGGCCCGAAACAAGGATCGTCTCCGCGCGCACGAACTCGGCCAGCGTCTGAATCGCGACGGCGCCGCCGACGATGGAATCGGCGCGCTCCGCGCTCAACCCCGGAATTTCATCCCGTCGCTTTTCGCGGACCGCGGCGAGCCGATCGACGACATCCGCGAGGCGATCGACGGAGAGCTCGTATCCGTGGAGGCTCGTAATGGGGTAGTTGCGCGTTTGACGATCGATCTTGGCCAGGTTGCGCACGGTTCCACCGGTGCCAACGAGGCGGTTCGTCGATGTGACCGGACGAATGCGCTCCCTGGCCAGCCGCCTTCGCACGTGATCGCGCAGGCGCCGCAATTGTTTGCGGCTGGGGGGATCCGAGGTGAGAAATTTTTCACTCAGGCGAAGCGCGCCAAAGGGCAGGCTCGTCGCGTGCACGAGCTTGCGGCGCTCGAACCGGGTAATCTGCACGCTGCCGCCGCCCAGATCGAAGAGCAGCCCGTTCGACACCATCAGCCCTCGCACGGCGCCGGTGAAGCCGTAGCGCGCTTCCGTCAGGCCCTCGATGATTTCAACGTGGATGCCCAGCTCGCGCCGGACGCGCCTGGTCAGGATGCCGCCGTTTCGCGCATCGCGCATGGCGGCGGTGGCGACCGCGACGATGCGCGCGGCTCCCGCGCTGACGGCGATGGCGCGAAAGTCGCGGAGCGCCTCCATCGTGCGCGCCATGGTCGCCTCGCTCAGCGTGGCGTCCTCGTCCACGTCGTGGACGAGACGAAGCGGGGCCCGCGACCCGGCAAGCAGGCGCAGGTGTCCGGCCGTGTCGCGCTCGAACACCATCACGCGGCCCGAGTTCGAGCCGATGTCGATGACGGCGATGGGGTCTCCGCTTCTCACGCGCCTGGCCGGCATTCTATCTGGGATCCGGGCAGCCGGCTCTTCGATGTGTGTATCATCAGTCCCACATGACCACCGCTCCGGCGCCCGCACATGCGGGACGGGTCACGGGCGAACAATCGTCTCCTTCAACGATCCCGTTTTCGCAGGAGACATTGGACGAGGGCGCGCGGCGCATGGTCTGGTTCGCCGCAGTTGTGGCGATCGGGATCGTGGCGTGGCATGTGGCTCAGCGTTTCGCGCAGCCGCAGATTGCGCCGGTTCTCGACGATGCCGTGAACCGCCTGGCCGCGCTGCTGGTGGTGCTGACGGCTGTCGGCTTGATCGCGCTGCAGCGTTATGGCGTCGTCACGTCGCTGACGCTCGTCGGCCTCGGCATGGGGTTCGAGATTGCGGCTGCCTTGTCGATCGGGCTGCTCGAGACATCGCTCCCGTTCGATGCCACGACTCGAGTACTGGGGCTCTCGGCGATCGGGCCTCTCATTGTGTTCGCCGGTTCCCAGATTCCCACCAGGCCTGGCGTCCGGCTGACACTCGCGCTTGGGGCCGCGACGATGTGGCCGCTCGCCCTTTGGATCAACTCCAACCGCTTTGCGTTTGCGAACGAGTCGTCGCGCGCCGCATGGGTCTGGGCGGCGATGAACTATCTGTTCGCGATCCCCGCGTTCCTCCTGGCCCGGCGCGCGTACAGAGCCACTCAAACGGTGCCGGCGGTGCAGGAATTGGGAAGCTATCAGTTGATATCGCCGATCGGTGAAGGCGGCATGGGTGAGGTGTGGCGTGCCAGGCACAAGATGCTCGCGCGTCCCGCGGCCATCAAGCTCGTGAAGCTCGATGCCGGGCAGGCCCAGCTGCTGGCTCTGCGCTTTCATCGCGAGGCCAATGCCATCGCGGCGCTCCAGTCACCGCATACGGTGTACCTGTACGACTTCGGCACCACCCAGCAGGGACGGCTGTACTACGTGATGGAACTGCTCGACGGCATCAGCCTGCAGACGCTCGTCACCACATTCGGTCCGCAGCCGGCCTCGCGCGTCGTGGCGATTCTCCGGCAGATTTGCCGATCGCTGGAGGAAGCGCATCAGAAGAAGCTCGTGCACCGCGATCTCAAACCATCGAATGTGATGATCTGTCAGGTCGCGACGGCCTGCGACTTTGTGAAGGTGCTCGACTTCGGCCTGGCAAAGCCCTTCGGTGCCGCCGAGACTGCCAACCTGACGGTCGACGGGGTAACCGTAGGTACGCCTGAATACATGGCGCCCGAAGTCGCGGGCGGCAGCAGACGGATCGATGCCCGCGCGGATTTGTACGCGCTCGGATGTGTCGCGTACTTCCTGATCACCGGAACGCTCGTCTTTACCGATTCGAGCTCTATCGCCATCGCCCTCAAACATATGAAGACTCCACCTGAACCTCCCTCCCGGCGCAGCGGGCGGTCCGTCCCCGCCGATCTCGAGCGCATCATTCTGAAATGCCTCGAGAAAGATCCAGGTGTGCGCCCCGCCTCGGCGCAGGACGTGGAGCGGATGCTCGCCGCGTGCAACGTGCCCCCATGGACCGATGAGGAAGCCTCGGCCTGGTGGACGCGTCATTTGCCTCCGGCCTCTTCTCTGCGTACCTTGTCACAGGCACAGCCGCGATGAAAACATCCGAGCCACGAACCCTCGTTACGCATCCAGAGCTGCGCTCGCACCAGTCGCTGCCGTACTTCAAAGCGCTGGGCGAGCCGCCAAAGAACCTGCTCGAGCGGCTGCTGTCGGTGTTTGCGGACGTTCGCGCCGGCGAAGGAGTGGGCACGCTGCTCCTCGCGCTGAACATCTTTCTGCTGCTCGCCGGATATTCAGTGATGAGGCCGGCGAGGGACGGGCTCATCCTCTCTGAAGGCGGCGCGGTGGCCGCTTCGTATTCCGCGGCCGCCCAGGCCGTGCTGTTGACGCTCGTCGTGCCGTTTTATGGATGGCTCGGCACACGTGTCGATCGCATCCGGTTGATCTCCATCACGATGACGTTCTTTGCGTTGACGCTCCTCGGTTTCTGGGCGGGTGGGAGCGCCGGGCTCCGGGAAGGGATCGCGTTCTACATCTGGATCGGCCTCATCAACGTTTTCATCGTGTCGCAGTTCTGGGCGTTCGCGAACGACCTGTACACAGAAGGTCAGGGGCGCCGGCTGTTCCCGTTCATCGGCGTTGGCCAGTCGCTGGGCGCATGGGTGGGCGCCTCGGCGGTCACGCCGCTCGTTCGAGGCCTCAACTACACGCCCTACACGCTGATGCTCATGGGTGCGGGCTTGTTGATGGTGGCGCTGGTCATCACGCTCATCGTCAACCGGCACGAATCCAGGCGCGCCGAGCCGGATGCCGCAGCGGCGGGCGTGGCGACGCTCGGTGCTCAGGGCGGGTTCGAGCTCGTGCTGCAGGACCGCTATCTCTTCTGGATCGCGATCCTGATCGTCCTCCTCAACGTCGTGAACACGACGGGCAACTACATACTGAACACGCTTCTCGTGGACGAATCGGTCCGTCGATTCGGTTCGGGCGAGAGCGCCCTCGTCGCCAGCCGGCAGTTCATCACGGCGTTTTCGGGCTCGATCAGCGCGACCGTCAACCTCGTGGGCTTCCTCGTCCAGCTCTTCGTCACCTCACGCGTGATCCGGTTCATGGGCGTGCGCGGGGCGCTGTTCATTCTCCCGGTGCTGGCCTTCATCAACTACGCGATTATCGCGGTGGCCCCGATCCTGGCGGTCGTGCGCGTCGGAAAAATCCTCGAAAACAGCACCGACTACTCCATTCAGAACACGCTCCGTCAGGCGCTGTTCCTGCCGACGTCGCGCGAGGCCAAGTACAAGGCCAAGGCGGCGATCGACACCTTCTTCACGAGGGCCGGGGATGTGATCTCGGCAGGGTTCGTCGCGCTCGGCCAGGTGACCGGCCTGCCGACAGCGGCCTTCGCCGGCATCAACGTCGCCCTGACCGGTGTGTGGTTGTGGGTCGCCGGTCAAATCGCCAGGGAACACCGCAAAAGAACGGTGTAAGGGAGTGATAGGATGGCGTTTGGATCGGCCCCGCCGTGACAACGCCATCACGATCGGACTCATCGTCGGCAGTCGTGACCGCGATCATCTGTGCGGCTCTGGTCACCGCGCAGTTCGTGGGGGCTAAAGCTGCGCGCGACGCGCTGTTCCTCGCCAGGCTCGACGTGACCGCGCTTCCGGCGATGGTCATCGCCACATCCATCTTTTCCATATTGCTGGTGGCCGTGAACGCGAAGGGTGTGTCGCGGCTCTCGCCGACGGGATTTGTCCCGTGGGCGTTTGCCGTCAGCGCGGTTCTGCTCGTTTTCGAGTGGGCGCTCCTGCGGATCCTGCCGACGATCATCCCGGTGGTGGTCTACCTGCATATATCGGGGATCGGTCCGATTCTGGGGTCGGGGTTCTGGCTCGTCGTCTCGGAGTGTTTCGATCCGCGGACGGCCAAACGAAGCTTCGGGCAGATCGTTGCCGCCGGCACGATCGGCGGTCTGCTGGGCGGGTTGCTGGCCGAACGCGTCGCGGTGTTGCTCGACATCGGCGCGATGCTCCCGGTGCTGGCCCTGTTGAATCTCGCCTGCGCCTGGCAGGTCAGCCGCCTCGCACCGTCCCGGAGCGCGCCCCGGCACACGAGCGAGTTCTCGCCCGAGCTCACGCCCGAGCCGGCATGGGCGGGCGTGCGCGTGCTCGCCGAAAGGCCGTACTTGCGGCACCTCGCCTTGCTCGTTCTCCTCGGCACCACGAGCGCCGCGCTGATCGACTACCTGTTCAAGGCGCAAGCGGTCTCGACATTTGGAACCGGGCAAAACCTGCTCAGATTTTTCGCCATCTACTATGCGGTGGTCAGCCTCGTGACGGTGGCCGTGCAGGCCGCGCTGAACCGGCTGGCGCTCGAGCACATGGGGCTGGCCCTGACAACCGCCACGCCGTCGCTCGCGCTCATGGCCGGCAGTCTGGGCGCACTGGCGGCGCCGGGACTCGAGAGCGCGATGGTCGCGCGCGGCGGGGAGACGGTGTTCCGCAACTCGCTGTTTCGCTCGGCCTATGAAGTGTTCTACACACCGGTTCCGGTCGGCGAGAAGCGCGCGGCGAAGTCGATTATCGACGTCGGCTTCGACCGTCTCGGCGATGCCGTCGGCGGCACCGCCATCCGATTCATCCTTCTGCTGGCGCCCGCCGTACAGCATACGGCGATCATGGCCGCGACGATCGTCAGCGCGGCTGCGGGTGCGTTCGTGGCCAGCCGGCTCAATCGGGGTTACATCCAGACGCTGGAGCAGAGTTTGCGCGACCGCGCTGATGAAGTCGATCTTTCCGACGTCCGCGATTTGACCACGCGGACGGCGATCTTGAACTCGACGTGGCGATCGCAGACCCTCGCTGCATCTCTGCACCCCTCGGGGCCCGTGCCCGCCGATACCGCCAGACCCGGAACCCAGAGAGGTCCGACGACTCTGGAGCCCGAGGTGCTGGACATCATGAGGCTGCGATCGCGCGACCGCGATCGCGTTCGATCGGTGCTTCGGCGCGGCGACGAGTTGACGCCCGCGCTGATTCCGCACGTCCTCCCGCTGCTGGCCTGGGATCCGGTCGCCGACGATGCCATCGCGTCGCTGCGCCAGATCGCTCCGCGCCACGTCGGCAAACTCGCCGATGCGCTTCTCGATCCCTACGAGGAGTTTGCCGTCAGGCGCCGAATCCCTCGAGTGTTGAGCGTCTGCCGTTCGCAGCGTGCCGTAGACAGCCTGCTGCTGGGACTCGACGACATCCGGTTCGAGGTCCGTTTCCAGTGCGGACGCTCGCTGGCCACGATCGTGGCCGCACAGGCGGACGTGCGCATCGAATCCGCTCGCGTCTTCGAGGTGGTGCAGAAGGAGGTGGCGGTCGGTCGCCCTGTCTGGGAAGGACGGCACTTGCTCGACGGTCTCGACGAGGGCGATTCGGACGCGTTCGTCGATGAATTCATCAGGAACCGCGCGACCCGGAGCCTGGCCCACGTGTTCACGCTGCTCTCGCTCGTGCTTCCGGCCGAGCCGCTGCAAATCGCCCTTCGCGGCTTGTACGTGGAGGATCAGAATCTCCGCGGGACCGCGCTCGAATATCTCGAGAGCGTGCTGCCCCCGATCGTTCGCGATCCGCTGTGGCCGTTCCTGGAAGATCGCCGGACTGCCAGGCCGTCTCGCGGGCACGATGCCATCGTGGCCGACCTGGTGCGATCGAATCACTCGATCATGCTGAACCTCGAAGAGCTCAAGCGACGGGCCGACGCCGCCGATGGCAAAAAGCGTGAGGGACAACCGACCTAGGATGCCTTGAATGGGGAACGCCATGGGAGAACACAAGCACAAGCAGCGCATCGTACCGCGCGAACAGACGCCCGCGCCTGGCGGGATGCCGACGACGCATGCCGGCGGCGGCCTTCCAGACGACGTGCTCAACGAGCAGGTGCATCGGCTCGCTCTGTTCAGTCTCCTGAGTGTGGTGCTCTGGACGACGGGTCTCGTGATGGACTACGTGTTGCAGTTGACGACGCCGACAGTCTATTCGCTGGTGCAAACCTGGAAGTTCCGGGTCATCGAGGTGATCGGCATCGTCACGTCGGGGCTGACGTTCTTGTATCTCAAATACGCCCGCCACTCTCCCCGCGCCAAGACGAACGCGAGCCTGGGCTACATGCTGCTCTGTAGCGCGCTGATCGCGGCGATGAATACGTGGATTTCACCACCGCCGCTCAAAGGGCAGATTATCCAGGTGTCGTGGGTTGCGATTTTGCTCCTGGTGTATTCGATGATTGCGCCGGTGAATCCTGGCAGGCTGCTGACCGTTTCGCTCGTGGCGGCGTCCATGGATCCTCTCGGTGTCTGGTTCGCGCATCTGCGGGGTGTGCCCGTTCCGTCGCCCCTTCAGACCTTCGTGCTGTTCTGGCCGAACTATGTCTGCGCGGGGTTGTCGTTAGTCCCGTCCAGTCTGCTCCGTTACATCGGGAGGAAGCTGAGCAAAGCGCGGGAAATGGGGAGCTACGAGCTCGTGGAGCTGCTCGGGCACGGCGGGATGGGTGAGGTCTGGGAGGCCCAGCATCGCCTGCTCGCGAGACGGGCGGCCGTCAAGCTCGTGCGTCCAGAGCTGCTGGGCGCAGCGACCGATGCAGAGGCCAGGCTGGTGATCAAGCGGTTCGAGCGCGAGGCCCAGGCGACTGCCGCGTTGAGCTCGCCGCACACGATCAATATCTTCGACTACGGCGTCACCGATCAAGGCGTCTTCTACTACGTCATGGAGCTGCTCACGGGTCGCGATCTCGAATCGCTGGTGCGCACGTTCGGACCGCTTCCGGCAGACCGCACGGGCTACCTGTTGCGGCAGGTCTGCCATTCCCTCGCCGACGCGCATGCGCGAGGTCTGGTTCACCGCGACATCAAGCCCGCCAACATCTACGTCTGCCGGATGGGGCTCGAGTACGACTTCGTCAAGGTGCTGGATTTCGGGCTCGTGAAGGTGAACAGCGATCGCGCGCAACTGGGGCAGACGCTGCTGACGGCCGAACAGAAGACGACCGGAACGCCCGCATACATGGCGCCCGAGATCATCCTCGGTGAAGCGAAGGTGGATCGACGGGCCGATGTCTATGCGCTCGGCTGCGTGGCCTATTACCTGCTGACCGGCCAGCTGGTGTTCGAGGCCGACACTCCCATGAAGATGCTCCTTCAGCACGTGCAAGCCGAGCCGATCCCACCGTCACAGCGGACGGAACTGCCGATCCCGCACGATCTGGAAGCGCTCGTGATGGCGTGCCTCCAGAAGGACCCGGACAAGCGGCCGCAGAATGCGGAGATGCTGCTCGGGATGACCTGCAACTGCAAGAGCGGCGATCGGTGGACGTCCGAGTCGGCGAAAGCCTGGTGGCGGACACATCTCCCAGAATTCACGCGGCCGCTGTCGCTGGGCGATCCCGTGTCCGACAGCGCAGGGCGCGCCGTGATGCAGCACTAGCGCAAATCATCCACGCGATTGTCAGAAATCGCGCCGTTGCCCGACATCTTCGTGCCGCATCGTTTTTGCGTTGTGCTCGCGCAAGCCGCGGCACTACGCTCCATCGTGGAGGCCCTTCAATGGTGCGAGTCCTCGTGTGCCTGTTTGCCTGCCTTGCCGTTTCGACCTCGGCCGAGGCCCAGTTTCAGATTACGACCGGCGCGATTCAGGGCTCGGTCCTCGACTCGACCGGAGGCGTGCTTCCCGGCGTGGACGTCACCGTCGTCAACGCCCAGACCAATCTGTCGCAGAGCCAGTTGACCGATTCGTCGGGGCGATTCGCATTCCTGCAGCTGCCGCCCGGCCGCTACAAGGCGACGTTCCGGTTATCGGGTTTCTCGACCATCGAGCAGGACGAGATCGACCTCACCGTCGGGCAGTCCCTCAACCTCACCCTGCGCCTCGCGGTCGGAAACGTCTCGGAAACGGTCACCGTCAGTGGTACGCCCATCGTCGAGACGACGCGCGCCGCGGTGGCATCGACGCTGAATGAGAAGGCGATCGAGTCGACGCCCATTCTCGGGCGGAAGTTCGAGGACCTGCTGACCTTGACGCCCGGCGTCAGCATCGTGCAGGGACCCGACGGCGACGAGATTACCTTCGCCGGGCAGCGCGGCATCTTCAACAACATCAGCCTCGACGGCGGCGACTACAACAACGGCTTCTTCGGCGAGCAGGCCGGAGGCCAGCGTGCGCCGATCGACATCACGCTGGACGCGGTGAAAGAGTTTCAGGTGATCGCCAGCGGCGCGCCGGCCGAATTCGGCCGCACGGCGGGCGGTGTCGTGAACGTGATCACCAAGTCGGGCGGCAACGACGTCAACGGGTCGCTCTTCTACTTCCAGCGATTGGAAGCGCTCACCGGCGACTTGTCCGACGGCACGAAGCTCGAGGAATTTCATCGCGAGCAGTTCGGCGGCACGATTGGCGGGCCGATCAAGCGCGACAAGACCTTCTTCTTCGGGGCGTTCGAGGGCCTCACCGGCGATTTCCAGCGTCCGAATCTCGGAACTCCCCTCGGCACGCCGTGCCCCGTGGCTGCGCCGACCATTCCGGCCAACGCGGCGCTCATCAACTCGCAGCCGGACTGTCAGCGCGTGGCGCTCCTCAATTTCTTCCAGTCGCGTCTGGGCATGGACGAGAGCGTGCCGATCGATCACCCGATCAGCACGGTGGCGATGCTTCTGAAGGCCGACCAGACGATCGGCGCGGCGAGCCGGCTGTCGACCTCCTATAACTTCACCCGTTCGCGCAAGGAAAACGAAACGTTCGACGTGGGCACCTACGGTCCCTCGGCAAACGGGACCGAAGGCGACCCATCGCACATCAACCTGCTGAACGCGAACTACTTCTCGACGTTCGCCAACAACAAGCTCAACGAGTTTCACTTCACGTACTCGCACGAAACGCGGCCGCGCACATCGAACGAGTCCCCATTGGCCGCCGACACCGGCATCGGCGCGGTCGCGCCGAGCTTTCGATTCGGCGATCCGTTCTTCCTGCAGCCGAACGTCGACGAGACGGTCTGGCGCACGCAGTTGAAGAACAACCTCTCGATCGTGCGCGGTGGCCACACGTGGAAGATGGGCGGCGAGTGGATGCACACGATGAACGACCAGGTCTTCCGCGGGTTCTTCACGGGCCGGTATCTCTTCGACAGCGTCGAAGGATTTCTCCGGTATACCTCACCTGCGGCGTCCGGCGGCTTCGGCCCGCGCACGATGGGGTGCAGCAGTGGCGTGTACGTGACGCTCCCCACGCTGTGTCCGGCGGGCACGTCACCGACGGGTGGTCCGCTGCTGTTCTATCTGCAGGGGGCGGGCCGCACCGGGCTGGCCACCGATGCGACAGGTGCGTCCAGAATCAGCAACGACGAATTTTCGTTGTTCATCCAGGATCAGTGGCAGGTGCGCCCCAACGTGACGCTGCAGTACGGCCTGCGCTGGGATGCCCAGTTCATGCCCGACACGGTGGATCCGCAGACGACGGCATTCGCGCCGTTCCTGAACAACCCGAAGTTCCCGTCCGACGGGACGATTCCCGATCAGGCCGCGATGTGGCAGCCGCGGGGCGGTGCGACCTGGGATCTGCGCGGCGACGGCAAATCGGTCGTGCGCACCAGCGCCGGCCTCTATTTCGCCCGCCAGAACATGCTGAGCCAGGTCGGCTCCGTCACGACCAACGGCCTGCAGCAGCAGACGATTTTCGCCAGCACGGATAACGTGAGGCAATTCGGCGCGACGCCGCCTGCGTGGCCCAATGTCATCACGCCGACGCCCGTTCCGGAAGGGCAGTTTCCGCTTTTTTCCGGCGTGCGCGTGTTCCACCGCGACTACGCGAATCCCCGCACGACGTCGTTCAACGCCGGCTACGAGCAGGAGATCGCGCCCGATGTGGCCGGCTACGTGGACTACATGTACGCCCGCGGCAGCAACCTCACGCGGTTCATCAACTACAACCGCGCCGATGCCGGCAATCCGTTCGGCCCGCAGCTCGACGAAACGATGGTGACGACGAGCCTCGGCAAGTCGGACTACCACGGCCTGACCCTCGGCGTGCGCAAGCGCCTCTCGCGCAACTACCAGCTGGAGGCGAACTACGTGCTGTCGCGCGACAAAGACGACGATTCGAACGAGCGCGATCCGTTCACCGATCGAGCCTTCAACTTCAACGATCTGTCGCTCGACTACGGGTATCGGATCGCGACATCCGGCACAAGTTCAACCTCTTCACCTACGTCGTGGCGCCGCATAGCATCCAGGCGAGCGCGCGCGTGCAGGCCCGCGGGGCGCAGCCGATCACCCCGAACCCGCGCGTGCAGAACGGGGTCGATCTCGGACGCAACACCGAGCGGAAGGACAACGAGTACTTCAGCTTCGACTGGCGGGTCTCGCGGCCGTTCCAGCTCAGAGGCGATATGATGTTGATTCCGACGATCGAGATGTTCAACACGTTCAACAACGCCAACAACATCAACCCGCTGTCGACGCCGGCGCTGTTCAACTTCGACGGGTTCCTGCGAACCGGAGTGGGAGACCCGCGCCAGGTGCAGCTGGCGATCAAGATGACGTTCTGACGTGGGCGTGATGGCGTCGCTGGCGAGGGAGTTCGAGCGCGAAGCGCGAACGACCCGCCGGCTGCTCGAACGCATACCGGCGGACAAGCTCGGCTGGCGGCCGCACGAGAAGTCCTATACCGCCGGGGCGCTCGCGTCGCACATCGTCGACTGCGTCAGATGGGCCGACGAGATTTTCGCGAAGCACGAGTTCGACCTCGACCCGGCCGACTTCAAGTCGTACCGGGCCGAGTCGCTGGATGATCTCCTGCGAACCTTCGACGAGAAAGTCGCGAAGGCCAGACAGACACTGAGCACTGCTACGGATGCGGCGATGCTCCACCCGTGGCGCTTCAAGGTGCGAGGGAAGTTGCGGTTCGAGCGGCCGAAGCCCGACGTCTTCCGCGACTTCACGCTCAGCCACTTGATCCATCATCGAGGTCAGCTGTCGGTCTATCTGCGGCTGCTCAACGTGCCGGTGCCCGGCGCGTACGGTCCGAGCGCGGACGAACAGTTCTAGCGGACGACGTACCAATTGTTCTGGACGTCGTGCGCCAGCTTGTTCACCGTCACCGATCGAAAGCCGGCCCGCCGCAAGTACTCCTGCGTCTTTTCCTCGCCCCACATGGCGCCGAGCCCCTCGCCGCCCTGCGCGAGCGACACCGTCATGCAATGCATGCACGAGATGGTGTACAACAGCGTGCCAAGCGGATGCGCGACGTCCTTGTGCACGTGCCCCGTGCCCGAGATGTCCTGCATCAGGTAGACGCCGCCAGGCTTCAGAGTGCGCCGGATACCCTTGAGGACGTTCAACGGTCGTGCCTGATCGTGAATCGCGTCGAACGTCGTCACCAGATCGAATGCCGCCGGCTCGGCCGTGCGGTCGAAATCGCTGAGGTCGTGCGCGACGTACTCGATGTTCTCGAGGCCCTTCGCGTCGCTGCGCGCGAACGCGGTGGCCTCTTCGGAGAGGTCGATGCCGACGAACCGGCTGTTCGGGTAGCTCGCCGCCAGACGCCGCAGAATCCGGCCTCGCCCGCATCCCAGGTCGAGCATGCGGATCCCCTGCTCCAGGCGCGCCGTCAGTCCGGGCACCAGCGGCAGAATATGCGACTCCAGAGACGAGAGCACCGATTGCCCGCTGTCTTCGGCCATCACCTCGTGGAAACGCGTAAACCTCGCGTACGGCACGCCTCCACCCTTGCTGAAGCATGCGACGATGTCGTCTTCGACGCGTCCGAGCTCGCCGATGTATTGTGCGAACACCGACATGTTGTCGGCGGCGGCGGCGCGCGTGAGCGACGCGGCGTGCTCGGGCGGCAGCCGGTAGCAGCCCGACGCGGAGTCGAATTCGACCACCCGGCCGGTCACCATCGCGCCGAGCCACTCCCGCACGTAGCGCGGGCTGAGGCCGGCCTCGGCGGCAATCCGGTCGCTCGTGGCTGGCGGGAGCCGGCTCATCGTGTCGAAGAGCGCGGTGCGGTGTCCGATCGAGATCATCAGACAGAGCGCGCCGTCGTTCAACGCGCGCAGCAGGCGTTCGGAAAACGGTTCGGCTTGAATGTCAGGTTCGGCATGTGCGGTTTGTGTCATCGTCATTCCTCCTCAATCAACACAACCAGCGTAGTCGCGTGGGCACGCGATCGGCTAGAGTCGAACAGGTCAATTTACGGACGGATATGCCATGTCCGATACGAATGAACGGCTGGTCGTGGTGATCCTGGCGGTACCGGAGTCGACCGCGTCGACGCTCTACGGCATGTACGAAATCCTTGAATCGGCCGGACGCGACTGGGGTCTGGTGACCACCGGTACCCCTGGCGAGTCCCGCATCCTCCCTGTCATCGCGTCGAGACAGGCCGGAGGATTCCGCGCGCAGAACGGCCTCTGGATTGAACCGGGATGCACGCTCGAGGCCTCTCCCACGCCCCACGTCGTCGTCATTCCCGATCTGCTGACCGGTCCGGACGCCGATCTTGCGGGGAAATATCCCGTGGAATCAGAGTGGCTGCGCCGGCAGGTACTCGGCGGGGGCCACGCTGGCCACCGCGTGCACCGGCGCGCTCGTGCTGGCCGAGGCCGGGCTGCTGAACGGACAGGATGCGACAACACATTGGGCCTACTGCGACGCCATGGGGTCGAAGTATCCCGACGTTCGCCTCCATCCGAACCGGGCACTCGTGGTGTCTGGCGAGGGGCGGCTCATCATGGCGGGCGGCGGAACGTCGTGGCACGACCTCGCGCTGTTTCTCATCGCGCGGTTCGTCGGCATGGAAGAAGCGATGCGCGTCGCGCGCCTGCACCTGCTCGACTGGCATCACGTCGGACAGCAGCCGTTCGCCGCGCTGACGGGCGGCAAACAGGTGAGCGACGCCGTGATAGCGAAGTGTCAGGGCTGGATTGCCCGGCACTTCAACGAAGCCGCGCCGGTGAGCGCCATGGCCGAGCTGAGCGGGCTGGCCGAGCGCACGTTCAAGCGGCGCTTCGCGCAGGCGACGGGCATGCCCCCGCTCGACTACGTGCACGCGCTCCGCCTCGAGGAATCAAAGCGGCTGCTCGAGACGAGCGCGCTTCCGCTCGACGAAATCGCGAGCCGCGTCGGCTACGAGGACGCGACGTTCCTGGGGCGGCTCTTCCGGCGCAAGGTGGGGTTGACGCCGGCGCAGTATCGAAAGCGTTTTCGCGCGCTACGGCACGCGCTCGAAGGCGGCGCGCTTCACGTGTCGACTTCCGTGTAGTACGTAGTGTCCGGCCTCAGCCGGACCTCACGCGGTCCGCCTGAAGGCGGACACTACGTGCAATCGGAAAACGCTCTCTACGCGGCCGGCGCCTCGGTCTCTTCGGATATTTCCGACACCAGCGCTTCGGTCGTCAGCAGCAGCGACGCGATGGACGCCGCGTTCTGCAGCGCCGATTGTACGACCTTGGTCGGATCGATGACGCCCGCGTTCACGAGGTTCTCGTATTTACCGCTCAAGGCGTTGAAGCCACTCTCTGGTTCCATCGTCTTCACGTGCGCGACGACGACCGTGCCTTCCTCACCGGCGTTGTTGGCAATCCACCTCATCGGCTCTTCGACGGCACGGGCGATGATGTTGACGCCGACCTGCTGATCGCCTGTCAGCTTCAACTCGGCAAGCGCCTTTGCCGCGCGGAGGAGTGCGACGCCTCCGCCTGGCACGATCCCCTCTTCCACGGCCGCCTTTGTTGCGTGCATGGCGTCCTCGATGCGGGCCTTCTTTTCCTTCATCTCGGTTTCCGTCGCCGCGCCGACCTTGATCACCGCGACGCCGCCGACGAGCTTGGCGAGCCGCTCCTGCAGTTTCTCGCGGTCGTAATCGGAGGTGACCTCGTCGATCTGGGTCCGAAGCTGCCTGACACGGCCTTCGAGGGCCTTCTTCTCTCCTGCGCCTTCGATGATCGTCGTGTTGTCCTTGTCGATCGTGATCTTCTTCGCCGAGCCCAGGTCCTCGAGCGCAAGGCTCTCGATCTTGATGCCCAGGTCCTCGGTAATCGCGCGACCGCCCGTCAGAATGGCGACGTCTTCGAGCATCGCCTTTCGCCGGTCGCCGAAGCCGGGCGCTTTCACCGCCGCGACCTGCAGCGTGCCACGCAGCTTGTTGACGACGAGCGTGGCCAGCGCTTCGCTTTCCACATCCTCGGCGATGATCAGCAGCGACGAGCCGCCTTTCGCGACTTTCTCCAGCACCGGGAGCAGCTCCTTCAGGTGCGACAGCTTCTTTTCGTAGATGAAAATCCGCGGATTCTCGAGCACCACTTCCATGCGCTCGGGGTCGGTGACGAAATAGGGCGACAGGTATCCGCGATCGAACTGCATCCCCTCGACGATCTCGAGCGAGGTGTCGATCGTCTGGGCTTCCTCGACGGTGATGACGCCGTCCTTGCCGACTTTTTCCATCGCCTCGGCGATGACCTTGCCAATCGGTTCGTCGTTGTTGGCCGAGATGGTTCCCACCTGCGCCACCATGTTGCCGCTCACCGGCTTCGACATTTTCTTCAGCTCGGCGGTTACGACCTCCACCGCGCGATCGATGCCCCGCTTGATGTCCATCGGATTGGCGCCGCTGACGACGTGCTTGACTCCCTCGCGAAAGATGGCCTGTGCCAGCACGGTCGCCGTGGTCGTGCCGTCGCCGGCGAGATCGGATGTCTTGCTCGCGACCTCGCGCGCCATCTGCGCGCCCATGTTCTCGAGGCGATCTTTCAGGTCGATTTCCTTCGCAACCGTGACGCCGTCCTTGGTAATCGTCGGCGAGCCGTAGGCCTTGCCGAGAATCACGTTGCGCCCTCTGGGTCCGAGGGTAACTTTCACCGTATCCGCCATCTTGTTGATGCCGCGGAGCACCGTCTGACGCGCCTGCTCGCCGTACACGATTTGTTTGGCCATTAACTCTTCTTCTCCGTCTTTGCCGTCTTCTTGGCGGCGTCGTCGATGACGGCCAGCACTTCGTCTTCTTTGACGATGAGGTACTCCTCACCGTCGAGCTTGATGTCCTGACCGGAATATTTTCCAAACAGGATGAGATCGCCCGACCGTACATCCAGCGGGATCCGCGTGCCTTCCTCGGTCATTCTCCCGTCGCCGACGGCAACCACTTTTCCCTGTTGCGGCTTTTCCTTGGCGGAGTCGGGGATGATGATCCCGCCGATTTTCTGTTCGCCTTCATCGAGGCGCTGAACGATGATTCGGTCGTGAAGCGGTCTGACATTCATAGCCTTAAGTCTGTCGCGCCCAACGGTTGACCGCTGTACCCGATTGCACAACCGGGGACGGACAGCCGGTCTAGAGTGGATCCATGTTCAGACTGATTCCGACCATGAGGCGCGGCTCCGCGACCGCGTTGCCACAGGCAGCGGCGGACTATCCTTCGGTTGAGGCGGCGCGCCTCGGCGCCGCCGAGCTGCTGCGCGAGGATCGCATCCTCAAGGTCATGATCGTGCGTGCGGGTGATTACGTGGAATACGTCGATCGCTAGGGAACGGCCGTGATGCGCACCATCGCCGAGCCGAGCTCGTAGAAGTCGGGGACTCCGCAGCTCGTGCACATGACGCGCCAGCCCCGTATGGAGCGCTCGCCGGGTCTCGACCCGTTGTTCGACTGGTGCACCGCCAGCGGCGCGCCGCATCCCTTGCAGATGAAACCGACCCACGCCTGATCGCCGGCTGCGGCGCTCGTACCACCGCCACCGCCTTCGTGCACCTTCTTCATCGTCTGTGTTCTGTCAAGCATCGGCCTGCTTTCCCCGTCCAATCGTTCGAGCCTGGCGATCGTGATAGTCCTCAATGATGCCCTTGATCGATCGTGCCGGTTGTTGTCTCGGCTCGATCTTTGGCGGCGAGTCTCGATGCGCGATCCACGACGCGAATCCGCTGGACGATGCGCCGAGAAACTGTGGCCGCGGCCAGAGCGAAAAGGATGGGTGAAATCCGAGCATGTGCAAGTGTCCCGTACTCGGCAACCCGGGGCTGTCTCAGATTGCACACCGGTCCATGCGCTGTATAGCACAGACATGACCAATGGTAAGCCCTAAGGTCGAGGTGAGGTCAATCAATGAGATCGACACGATCAGGACAAGGATTCGTGACAGGACTCGTCGGTGGCGCTGTGATCGGCGCCGTCGGAGGCTTGCTCTTCGCCCCGCAGATCTACGCAGCGTTCAAGCAGACCCGGGGCCAGCTGACGGACGCCCTGGCGAACGCCGGCGACGTTGCCGCCGACGCCCGTCGCGAGGCGACGGCGCGGGCGGTCGATGCCGCTGGCGATCTTCAGCGGAAGGGCCGGGGCGCCTACGGGAAAGCGCTCGGCGCGGTCATACGAGGGGCCGAAGACGTCAAGGCGCGCGCCACCGAGGCCCAGGCCGAGCTGGATCAGCGCGCGACAGACGCGGCGCGTGTCTCGTCATGAGGAAATGGGTCGTGGTCGCGGCCCACATGATGCTTTCGACAGTGTCTGTCTCGTCTGTACGCGCAGGAGCCGCCGGCCGGCAATCGGCGTATCGCAGGCGACTCCCTCGTTCAGCAGCTCGGGATCAAGTAGGTCAGCTTGCTACGTTTTGCTGTCAGGCTCGTGGTCGCCGCGTCTGCGGTTGCCATGGCGCTGGCAGCCCCTGAATGCCACCACGTCTACTTCAGCCGTCACAACCTGCCCGACCTGGGGCCCTTCACGCGTTTTGAGTTTCCGACGATCGGTCGCGTGTACGACGCCGGCGGCAAGCCGCTCATCGAGCTGGCCCGCGAGTACCGCGAGATTGCGCGCTACCAGGATATTCCGCCAATCGTTCGTGACGCGATTCTGGCCGCCGAGGACAAACGCTTCTTTGCTCACAACGGGATCGACTACCTCAGTCTGCCGCGCATGTTCGCGAAGGTCAGAATCGGCATGCTCGCGGGCCGGCTGGCGAGGGGCGGCCGTCACGACGAAGTCGACGGGTCGGCGCTTTTTCCGCAGGGAGGGTCGACGATTACCCAACAGGTTGTGCGCGGCAATTTCCTCCGTCGCGCGACCGCGCTGGAAAACAGCTATGAGCTTCGCCACACCGGGCACCTGGCCCGACTGCTGTCGTCGGTCATGGGCGCGCGAAGCGTCAACATGCTGGCTCGCAAGCGCGAGGAGATTCGACTTTCGCTGTGGCTCGAATATGAGATGCGCCAGCGGTTCGGGTCGAAGCGCCGCGCGAAGGAAGAGATTCTCGCCCGGTACGCGAGCGCCGTATACATGGGCAACGGTCAGTACGGGTTCGCGAGGGCGGCAGAATACTATTTCGGCCGGCGACTCTCGACTTTCACGCCCGCGGACGCCGACAAAGCTGCGCTGCTCGCCGGCATTGCCAAATCGCCGCGCGAGTACGCGCCGAGCGTCGGCGCACGCGGGCGTCGTCTTACGCCGGCGAAACCAGACGCTGACGTTGATGCGCGCCAATGGGTTCATCACGCTGGAGGCAATCGCGCAAGCCCGGGGACGCAGCCTTCAGATTGTGCCCCGTAACAGACGCGAGGCCCAGCAGGCGCCTGCCGTTGTGGAACATGTCCTTCAAGGAATTCAAAGTCCCTTCGCCCTGATCTCAGCGTGGAAGATCTTTTTCAGGGACGAATCCAGTTGCATACGACGGCGGACGGTCGCGTGCAGCACATCGTGAACGAAGCGTTGGAGCACGGTCTCGAGCGGTACAAGAGCGACACCCGAACGCCCGGGGAATCATCCAGGGCTCGGTCGTCGTCCTGGCGGAACCGCGATGGAAGCATTCTGGCCGAGACGGGCGGCAGGCGGGCTCTTCAACGGTCGTTCGGCCACCTACAGCGACTACAACCGCGTCACGCGGTCGATGCGCCAGCCTGGATCGGCGATGAAGCCGTTCGTCTACCTCGCGGCGTTTCGGAGTGGCGGCTTCACGCTCGAGACGCTGGTGCCGGACGAGCCCATCAGCGTGCCGGATGGCGAGGCGCGTCCGCCGAAATGGATCTCGAACTACGACGGCGAGTTCAAAGGCCTTATCCCGCTGCGTCAAGCGCTCGCCGAGTCCAGAAATGCGGTGGCCATTTGGATCACCCAGCAAATCGGGATCGACAGCGTTCTGCGAACCGCGCAAAGTCTTGGCGTCCGCACACCTCTTGCGCGCTACGCCACGACAGCTCTGGGGGCGTCCGAAGTGAGCCTCCTGGAGCTGGCCAATGTGTACCGGACCATCGCGTCGGGCATCGTTGCCGAGCCGCATGTGATCCGCGTCGTCGTGGAAGACTCGGGAGAGGTCGTGGCCGTTCGGCATGCACCATCGCCGACTTCTATCGATGGCGTCGCGCTGTCGCTCATTCAGGAAGGCTTGCGTGGTGTGGTGCGGCTTCCCACGGGGCACGGCTCATGCCCTGGCCTCGCATCGATTCCCGATTGCCGTCATGGGAAAAACGGGAACGACGAACGAGTTCAGAGATGCGATCTTCGTCGGCTCGACATTTGGTCCCGACGGCATCACCGTCGCGGTCCGGATCGGCTTCGACGACAACCGTTCTCTTGGAACGAGAGAGACCGGGGGGAGATTGGCGCTGCCGGTGTTTCAGGAATTGATGCTGGCCGTGTACACGCACAGGTCCTCGGCACCGCACCGGCGTTTCCGGCCCGGATGGAAGAGCGCATTGCGGCCTCACTGGTGCCGCCCGATCCTCTTCTCACGACAGACGTCGTTGCCGACCGCGTCGCCATACCTGTTCAGCGCGCCGGGCATCAGAGCCTGGCACCCGGTGAAACCGACTGGCTCCTGCAGATCCCGCAGCTCCTGCCCAGGTAGCGGTCGACTTTTCTTTCAGGGATCGATGCTCGGCGCAGCCTCGAGGAATCTCGCGAGCTTGGGATTGTCAGGGAAGTCGCGCGCGAGCCGTCGTGCAATCGTCGTGGCTTCGCTCAGTTGCCGGTCGCGCACCAGCATTTCCCACAGCGCGAATTCGGCTTCGACGCGGACGAAGAACTCCGATTCGGCGGCCGCGGCTTCGCGCGCGCCGAGAAATGCGCGTTTCTTGCTGCCGCCCCCGAGCACCCAGCGCGTGCCTCGCGCCATTTTGGTGTCGACGATGTAGTCGATCCAGGCTCTGGCCACGCGCGCGCGCATGTGGCGTGGATTGTTCTTGAGCGCCGCGTCGAGCGACCTTCGTGCTTCCCAGTACTCGCTCCAGCCGGTCTTGCGGCCGAGGGTCTCCAGGTGCAGCCACACATAGTTCAGGTTCAGTTTCCCGAGAAAAAACAGCGCATCGGCGTCGCCGGGGTCCCGCTGCAGTCGCGCACGAGCCAGCGCCTGGCCCTTGGCGGTGTCGTGGAGAAACACTTTCAGCAGTTCCGGGCAGGCCACGCACAGCTTGAAGGCTTTCCCCTTGTCGGCGTCAGGGCCGAGCGCGTCTCTCAGCTGGAAGTGCAGCGCAGAGGTGCGGACCTCATACGCGGCCAGCGCGTCGACGTCAGACCCCTGCAGGTCGAGGGCCAGGTCAGCCGCCGCCGGGTATCGCGCGTTGAAAAACGCGCGCTGCGCGTCGGCCAGCGTGGACCCACCAGCATGGGTAGGCACCGACGTGGCCATCGTGAGGATGGCCGCCAAGCAAACGTTTGAAAGCGTACAGCTCAAGAGATCTGAAAGCGTATACCGCGAGGCGCGCACGGCGCTGTCTCGAATGGAACAGTGTCTCGATTTGAACAGCGCCGCGGCATGCCTGCCTGTCACGCTTGCCGGTCGTTGAAGTACCCCCCAGCACGCGATGAGACCACGCTCAGGATGCAGTCGGTCCACGGAGGAGAAAAAAGCCGCGCACGGTTGGAGGCAGTTGCAAGAGGGAGAAGCAGATGCTGCATGAATTCATTGGCACAAACCGTGACGAGCTCATCAGGCGATGCCGGGACAAAGTGGCGACGAGGTCTATTCCGCAGCCGACCGAGGCGGAGATCGATCACGGAGTGCCCATGTTCCTGGAGCAGCTCGTGAACGCATTGCGTCTGGGTCACGGGTCCTCCGAGATTGCCACCAGCGCGGTTCAGCACGGGCACGACCTGCTGGCTCAGGGGTTCACGATGTCGCAGGTCGTGCACGACTATGGCGACGTGTGCCAGGCGATCACGGAGCTCGCCGTGGAAATGAATGCGCCCATCGCGACGGATGATTTTCGCATGCTGAACAGCTGCCTCGACGACGCCATCGCGGGCGCTGTCACCGAGTATGGGCGCGAGCGAAATCAGTCGACCCTGGATGGGGAGATCGATCGCGGGACCGAGCGACTTGGATTTCTCGCGCATGAACTGCGGAACCTGGTGAATACCGCGATCATGGCGTTCGAGGTGCTCAAGTCCGGGAATGTGGGGGTCGCGGGAAGCACGGCGAACGTGCTCAATCGAAGCCTTCTGGGCTTGCGCGCGCTCGTCGGCCGATCGCTCGCGGAGGTCCGTCTTGCACGCGACGTCCAGGACTTTGAGCGATTCCTCGTTACCCAGTTCATCGACGAACTGGCGCCGCAGGCACGAATGGAGGCGGAGTCACGAGGCCTCACGCTGGTCGTGCTGCCGGTGGACGACCGAGTCACGATCGAGGGAGACCGCCAGGTGCTCGGGGCAATCGTGGCGAACCTGCTGCAGAACGCCTTCAAATTTACGCGGCCCGGGACCAGCGTAACGCTGCGGGTCGGGGCCGGCGACCAGCGGGTGCTCATCGAGGTTCAGGACGAATGCGGAGGCCTCGAGCCTGGAAAGGCCGACGACCTGTTCCGCCCGTTCGAGCAGCGTGGTGCCGACCGGACGGGTCTGGGCCTGGGCCTCGCGTTCAGCCGATGGGGCGCCGACGCGAACCACGGCCGGATCTACGCGCGCAGCCTTCCCAATCGTGGATGCGTCTTCACGCTCGACCTGCCGCGCATGCAGGGTTCGTCCGTCGTCACGGTCAATCACTTGAGGACAGTATCGCAAAGCGGGCTTCTTCAATTGGAGTCGAGCTTGCTCGCGTCCCGCATGTCGAGGAGTTCGCGCCGCATCTCTTCGACCCTCCGCATGCTGTCCAGCGTGGTCTTGAGCGTCTCGGCGGTCGCGCGCACAGCCTCGACCGTGGCGTGACGCGCCGCATCGGCGGCGTGCCGGGCGTCCTCCGAGGCCGATCGGGCCGCCTCACCCGCTTCGCGCAGGTGCTCCCGTTCCTGCCGCACGGTTTCGAGCGCCTCACGATGCTGGTCGCGGACCACGCGCGCTTCTTCCGCCAGTTGTCTGAAGCGTTCCGCCTCATTCCTGGCAGACTCGGCTTGTTCCGCGGGAATGCGATCAGTGGCCATGCCAATGCCCTTTCGAGGTTACCCTCGAAGCGGATCCCGGCCCCCGATTACGCGGATCAGCACGACCATAATCGCGATGACCAGGAGGACATGGATGAACCCGCCAAGCGTGTAGGACGAGACCATGCCGAGCGCCCACAGGACAAGTAGGACGATGAAGAGTGTTGAAAGCATGATAGATGTTCCATCCCGTTCGTCGATAGTAGAGCCATCTATGAGTGACGTGTGTGCTCTTGTGCACACGCTCTGTTGTGCAATCGGACACACACGGCGCTCGCACACCTGACCTACGATCGTTCCAGTCGGCAGTAACGTTCAGGGAACGAAATCACACATGGCAAAAACAGGGGCGCGCCGTCATGCACCGCGTGCCGCCAGAGTGCTTCTGGCGGCTGGCGTGCTCGCTCTGGGATACGTCGCGTATGTCGTCGCAGACACGAAGATGTATCAGGCGATTGAGCAGCGGCGTTTTGAAAATTTGCGAGGGGTCGCCGCCGCTTCACCCGAGCCGATCGTCGGCGGCGTGATTGGAGAGATTCACATGGCCGTGCTGTTGCGAGCGGCCGTGCCTAGTGGACGGCGGTGAGGACGCGATCCGCGCGAAAGGTTTCGAGGTACTCGAGCGTCGTGAGCTGGTCCGACGTGTACCAGAGGTCGCCGCCTTTTCCCGCCGCCAGCCGCGCCCCCCTGGCAACCGCATACTGCACATTCCAGCCGTCGCCCCGGAATACCAGCGACATCGCGTCGTCCGGCATCGCGGTCACGATGAACAAGTCATGTCCACCTTCGACTCGAGACACCACGATGTCGTTCAGTTTCAGAACGCTTCGATTCACCAGGCGCAGCCTCCCCACACGTCCGCGTGTTCTCGAGATCACGCGAGCTTGACGTTCTCGCCTCTCGGCCCCTTCGGTCCATGGCCGATGTCGAACGTCACCGACTGACCCTCGCGGAGCTGGTCGAACGCGGTCTGTACGCACGCCGACTGATGGAAGAAATATTCGATCCCGTCGCCCGCGGCGATGAATCCGAACCCTTTGTCGCTTACAAGACGTTTGATGGTGCCGGTCGTTGCCATTTTCGATTCCTTGTCGTATGCCCGTTGATTCGCCGGGTGAAACGTTGATTGTTCAGAAGAACCGTACGCTCATCAGCACCGCCGTCGAGAGCACCAGGATGGCGGCGAAAACGAACAGTTTACGCCGGGTCGCGCGCTCGTGTGCCGCGCCGCGCGCCTGCCATGCTGCCCAACGCTCTGCGAAACCGTCGTCGACGAATGGTTCTGATGACATGCTCCAACATTAGCGGATCGCCGCAATGCCGGCTGTGCTGTTCAGGACATCGCCGTCACGCCTCGCCGCGTATTGTCAATACGTGCTCTGGCTCATCATCGGCATGGTCGTCGCGGCTCTCGTCGTCACCATGTGGCTGTCGCGCTGGATGGGCCGCGAGGAGGGGTTGGGCTGGGTCAGCGGGCGGTGGCTCGCGGAGCTTCGGCGGGATCGTGAATCGTGAGTGAACTCACGACTCTCTCAGGAGTGGCGTTGGTCTACATGGCGCTCGTGATGTGGGCGACACAGCCGTCACACGAGTGCGTGCTGATTGCAGAACCGCGCCGGCACCTGTATCTGGGCCGTCAGCTGGACCGGGAACATCTGCAGCGGGACGCGTTGAAGATACGCGCGGTGGCCCGGCGTTACGCGTCCGGCCTGTCGTCCCAGTCCGTTGAGGGAGAGATAGCGAAATGCGAGGAGACCCTCGCTCGCCACCTGGCTGCCGCGCATGACGTGCCCGTCGAATCGGTTTTCGGGGCGATGCCCGTCGAGCCCTGAGGGCTCGCGGGTCGGCCCGCTACGCCGGTTTGACGTTTTCGCCCCTCGGACCCTTCACGCCCTGCCCCACGTCGAACGTCACAGCCTGACGCTCGCGCAGTTGTTCGAATGGGGTGTCCGTGCAGGCCGATTGATGGAAGAAATACTCGGTGCCGTCAGGTGCCGCGATGAATCCGAAGCCTTTTTCCGTGACCAGTCGCTTGATTGTGCCGTTCATCGATGTGCCGAAGCCTTTCGTTACGATTCTGGGCGTTGTTCGAGCTGCGCGATTCTCGCGACGGCTCGTTCCCGAAGATCCGCGGACTCGGTGGCGATCTGTCGCTCGCCGGCTCGCTCTGGCTGCGGCCGGCGGCGATCGAGCGCCGCGATGAGCTCGTGGAGACGGGTAATAGCCAACATCTACTAATGTTACTCGGTTATGGCCCGGATCCGGTGTGTTTTGTTTGATACAGCGTGGTCAGGGCCGGAATTGCGCCTTGTTTTCGGTCTTGGCCTTTTCCTGCGCCGTAAGCGAGTCCTCGGCTTCTTTCTTCTGCCGCGCGAGCTCGCGCTGCGGCGCCTCGGCGGCGTCCATCCGGACAGCCGTGGCGCTGGCCTGCCGCGCGAGATTTTCGAGACGGATGGACGTGACCACGAGCCGGTACGCATCAGGCTGCGCGCCGCGCAAGAGCGTCACGGATACTCCGCGTCTCCCCAGATGGCGATGGGCGTCTCGAAGAGGCCGTACCCGCCTATCTGGGCGCCGATCGGCCTGGATGCCAGCCGGGTGGTCGGTCCGTAGGTTTCGCTGACCGCGGCGATCATGTCCGCTGGCGCCATGCCTTCCGTACGGCGGCGGTCGTAATCGACGATGACCGTGTACAGCTGGTCGTCGTAGAACCTGAACAGCATCGTGTCGACCGGATCCGTCTGGGTCGACTCGCCCCGGGAGGAGTATCGCGGTCGCCATTCCAGCTCGACGATGGCGGCGGGACGTGCGTGGATGACCTTGGCCGCCGTGGCCATGGAGCCTGTCAGCTTTCCGACCGAGGCGACATCGCTGCCCAACTGGAAGTCCCGATAGCTGAAGGGTTGCTGCGCCGCGAGCGTGGACGCCGACAGCAGAACAAGACAGGTGCAGTATGCAAGGGCGCGATTGTTCATGAGCATATTCCGACAGTACATGAAACCCGAGCCCTCGGTTGTGCTGAACAGCACAGACTCGATCGTGGCGCGCCATTTATAGTCCGGGCATGTCACGAGGGATGCGTTCCCGTCCTTCGCCGTCTGCCGTCAAGCCGGCGCGCAAGCCTGGTCCGACACGACCTCACCTGCGGCTGCCAGCGGTTGTGCAGCGGCAGATCGAGCACATCTATCTGCAGCTCGACGCTCAGTTGACGCGCCTTGCGGAAATTCAGCTTCAATTCGACGATCTGCGTTCTAAAATCAGACATCTTTAGGTGCCTGCTGCTCGATCTGCGGTAACATCTCAGCAAATGCCACGGCGCCCGAAGAGGCCCGCCGCGAACGCGAATCTGGACTCGGCCACATTCGATGCCGAGCGGTTTCTCGGCTCGTCGAGCGTGTCCAAGAAGGTCGTCGAATACCGTCCGCGTTCCGTGATCTTCGCGCAAGGCGATCCCTCCGATAACGTCATGTACATCCAGAAGGGGACTGTCAGACTCTCGGTCCTGTCGCGTGCAGGAAAAGAGGCCATTGTCGCGATGCTCGGGCGCGGCGATTTCCTCGGGGAAGGTGCGCTCGCCGGGCAGCGCGTGCGCATGGCGACCGCGACCGCCGTGTCGTCCACAACCGCCCTCGTCGTGCCGAAGAAGCAGATGGTCCAGCTGCTCCACGAGCAAGCAGGGTTCTCGCACCTGTTCATCACGTTCATGCTGTCGCGGAACATCCGCATCGAAGAGGATCTCGTGGACCAGTTGTTCAACTCCAGCGAGAAACGGCTGGCCCGGACGCTGATGCTGCTGGCTCGCTACGGCATGGAGGACCGGCCGCAGGGCGTGCTGCCACACCTTTCACAGGAGACGCTCGCGGAAATGGTCGGCACGACCCGGTCGCGCGTAAATTTTTTCATGAACAAATTCAGGAAACTGGGATTCATCGAATACAACGGCGGCCTCAAAATCCACCCGGCGCTCCTCAGCGTTGTCCTGCACGACTAGCCGCCCGGCGCAGTCCGGCGAGATGCACACTTTCAGCGTCGGCCTGGCGCCGCTTCGAGGATGAAACGGCGCAGGAGCGCCCATCGCTGTCCCTCGTCGCCGGTTTCGAGAAGCGGCAACAGAAAGCGATCGCGGCCGACCGTATACGCAAGGGAATACGCCCGGTAGCGGTCGACGTACGCAAGCAGAGCGTCCGGATGCTCCATGGCTGCGACCTTGCGCAGTGCGTCCGCGGCACCGTTGCGAGTCAGGTCAGCCGCGAGATAACTTCGCACGACGGGGCCGGCAGCCGCGGTCAACCGATCGACGAGCGCGCAAATGTCGGCGTAGCGCGCTGCCTCGGCCGGATCGACGCCGACCAGCGGAAAGAGCACGTCGCGAAAAATCCGGGCACGTTCCTCCGCGCCGAACGTCATCGAGGCGGCTGCCGAGGTCAGGGCTTCGGCTCGAAATCCCTCGGGGCTGAACAGCGGCAGCGCGCCCAATTCCCTGCGACTCTGTCCCCGGAGCAAAAACTCCTCGCGCAGGCTGTTGTAAACGTGATGCCCCGGATAGGCCTCGTGGCACGCGAGCGTCAAGACGTCGTCCACCGAGTGAGACAGCACGCGATTGATCTGAACGACACTTCGATAGCGCCCCAGATACACGCTGTAGCCGCTCCACGGCTTGTCCGCCACGTATTCCACCGAAATCGTTTCACCGGGCGGCAATACGAGAAACCGCCGGGTCCTTTCGCGGCACAGCTCGATCGCATGAGTCAAAGCAGCCTGCAGTCGTGGACGTGGCACGGCGAACGCCCGCTGATAGGCAGCAAGCCTGCGCGCAAGCGGCCCATTTCCGGGCAACAGACGCTGCAGCCTGGCGCGATCCTCAGGCGAGGGCTCGGGAGACACGACCTCCGTGTCCAGTCTGAATAGCCGCTGGAGCTCTACATCAAATGCGAGCGTGGCACCCGACAGCTGTTCGTATCGTGACGCGACGGCTTCGAGCTGATCCGCCATAGTGGCGGCCCGCTCGCGCTGCTCACCTTGCAGATGAAACCGGTGAAGGTGAGCGGCGAGCGAACGGCTCCTGAGCGGGATCGCATCGGGCGCGGCCGACGTGACGGCTGGATACCCGTCGTCGTGGTGAAAATCGACGGAGTCAGGATCGCGTCCGGCAAGTTCCGCCACCAACCGAAGGTATTCGGCCGCGTGGAGGTCGAGCGATTCGGGCCCCTCCCGGGGAGCCGACAGCGACACGACGGCAAACGCCGGTGCCAGGAACGCCAGTCCAATCAACGCCGTGAGCTTGAGGTCACTCGCTCCTGCGCGCAGCGGCATCGGTGGCCTCGATGAACGGCACGTCGATCCAGTAGGGATCGTCGTTGACCACAAAGGCGACTCGCGTCGTCACGTCGGCGCCCGCGACAGGTTTTCCCCTGGCCAGCCAGCTCTCTCCAGACTCGTCAACCTCGGCCCGCAGTATCTCGTCGGGCGCCGACCCTCTCGAGATGGTCAGCGAGACATCCGAGGCGGTCGCCGCAGGCAGGTCGGCGCGGGCCGCATCGCTGAAGTAGATGCGGTGCGCTCCCGATGATGTGAGGACGACCTCGAAGTGCAGGTCGCCTTTCATGTAGACCATCCCTCCATGATGCGGCGTGTGATCGCCGTGAGCGGCCGTTCCATGAGGATCGGGCTCGCCGGCGTCTTTGTCTTCGGCTGCCGCATCAGCCGCGGCAGACGTGGCGCGTGAGGTCGGCTCGCTCGAACACGAGATGCACAGCGCGGCGAACGCACACACAAGAAACACAAGGCGCATGGCAACCGAACGAGCAAAGTCTGCGCCACCGCACCGTCAACGCATCATGCGCGGAATTCGCTGTGTGCGTTCCTCATCTATGCGTTCGAACCTGCCGCGCGCGCATGAACAGCTTCGTTCGAAGCGCGTTGATTCATCGACAAGAGTGTGATCCTCTCGTCGACTCGAAATCGCATCCAAACGGTCCGATACGCGTACGCATTCCGCGCTCCCGGCGGTGACGTCAACGTTCTTGTCGATGACGCCGCGAGGATCATCAACCTTGTACCAAAATCGAAGAGCAGGCCGGCCCTCTGCAACGCACGACGCGCGATTTCGCGCGGGTTTTCTTTCATCCACGAAGGATTCCGCTGCGTGGCACGTCCGTTGCTCCCGGCGTGTCGCAGGCGTGATGCCTGAAGGAGGGCCTGCATGCTTCGTATCTTCACTCTTGCGCTTCTCACGTCTCTGTCGACAGCGCCTGCGTTCGCGCAAACCACGAGTTCCACCACCGCAACGGTGACCGGCACGCGTGACCGATCAGCAGAGCGGTGTGCTGCCCGGCGTGACGGTATCGCTCTCCGGGCCGAGCATGATGGGCGTGCAGACGCAGGTGAGCGACAGCCTCGGGCTCTACCGGTTCGTGTCGATCCCGCCCGGCGAATACAAGCTCGTGTTCGAGCTCGCGGGTTTCGCCACGGTGAACCGCGAGGGGGTTCGTCTGACGGCCAGGCTTCACGGCCACCATCAATACGCAGATGGGGGTCGCCACCTTATCGGAAAACGTGCAGGTGACCGGCGAATCGCCGGTCGTCGACACACAGTCGACGGCGATCAATACGACCTTCGACAAGGAGACACTGGCGAACCTGCCCGAGTGCGCGCGACTACTGGGCGATGCTGTCGGAATCGCCCGGCGTCAAGCTCGCGCGCATCGACGTCGGCGGCAGCGCCGCCGGCACCCAGACCGGCTACTTCGTGTACGGCACGACGGGCCAGAACCGGCCGATGGTCGAGGGCATCAACTCCACGGAAGCCACGGGGGCCTTCGGCAACTACGTCGATTACGGATCGTTCTCGGAGATTTCGATCGGCAGCGGCGCCACCGAGCGCGGAAAGCCCGGTGCCGGGCGTCTACACAGTGCTCATCAGCAAGTCGGGCGGGAACCGCTACACGGGCTCGTTCTACGGCGACTACGAGACGCCTTGACCTGGCAGGCCTACAACATCGACGCGGACCAGATAGCGGCCGGGGTATCAGGCGGCGGCGGCCTCGAGCCGGAGGACACCAATCGGTTGACCAGCTATCGCGATCTCAACGCCGACATCGGCGGGTTTCTGCAGAAAGACAAGCTCTGGTGGTACGCATCGGTGCGAAGCCTCGACTCGGCCGTCCGCTACACGAATTTCCCGGTCAAGCCGCACGAGACGCACCTGGGAAATTTCACGACGAAGGTCACCTATCAGCTGTCGCAGAACAACAAGCTGATCGGCTACTACCAGCCCAGCACCAAGGTGCAGAACAACCGGCTCGACCGGCAGCTGCTCGGCGGCACAGCCGCGATCCATCTCACCGACGACGCCAGCTTCCGGCAGGACTACAGCCCTTTGCTGTGGAAGGCCGAGTGGAATTCGCGTGCATGTCGCCGTCGACGTTCTTCGAAGTGCGCACGGGGCAGTTCGGCTACGAGTGGCCCGACACGCCGAATGGCACCGGCATCGAGCTATGAAGATCTGAACACGAGCATCGTGTCGGGGAAGGCGCGCGCGCGCCAGCTCAACATCCAGCGCACCCAGGTCCTGGGCTCGCTCAGCTATCTTCAAGGACAACCTGGCGGGCAATCACAACTTCAAGGTCGGCTGGGAGTGGTTCCGCGAGACGAGCACCCCCCAGCGGTTTGCCGGGTTCGTACAACGACGTGCTGCACATCCTTCGCAACAACGCCCCGTCCGAAGTGATGCTCTTCGAGCCGGCGAAGTCTGAAAACGGTCTCTATACGCTCGGTCTCTATCGCGCAGGACACCTGGCGGCTCAACAACAGGCTCAGCGTGAACGTCGGTGTCCGCTTCGATCACTATCGCAACTTCCTCCCCGAGCAGGAACACGCCGCCGGGCAGTTCACGTCGAGCCCGATCATCTTCCCGGCCGTTGGACGATGTGAACACGTGGAATCTCGTGGCGCCCAGCGCATGGGTCTGAGCTATGCGCTGACCTCCGACAGCCGCACCGTGCTCAAGGCCAACTACGGACAGTACCTGGTGGAATCCGGGCGCGGCGCTCAGCCAGGACGTCAACCCCAATCCCGAGACCTGGAATCGCCGCTACGTCTGGAACGACCTCAACGGCGACCGTGTCTGGCAGCCTGGTGAAGAAGGCCGGCTGAACAGCTCGGCGGGCGGCGTCAGCCAGCGTGCGTGCTGGCCGAGAATCTCGAAGGACACCTACACGCAGGAGGTCGCGTTCTGGCTCGAGCGCGAGGTGATGGCCAACTTCGGCGTGCGAACGGGCGCCGTGTGGCGCGGTGAGCGTCAACTCGCGATGCAGTTCAACGCCAACCGTCCGTACTCGGCGTTCAACGTCCCCGTGACCGTGCGGGATCCAGGTGCCGACGGCGTCGCTGCGGCACTGCCGACGACGGCGGAACGTTTGCCGCCTTCAATCTTGCGCCCGACTATCTGGCGCTTCCGGTCGTGAACACCTACGACAACGTGCGATGGCGCCAGTGCCGACTACTACACGTGGGAAATCACCGCGACCAAGCGGATGAGCAGCCGGTGGTCGGGAATGTTCTCGTTCACGCACACCTGGAGCGAGGCGCAGGAGAAGGACTATCTTCGGTCAGGTATTCCGGCAGGACGACCTGCCGATTACCCCGAACAATCTCATCAACACCGAGCCGGACGGCAAGGTGAAATACACCGACTGGTCGCTGAAGCTTCACGGCACATACGAAGGCGCCGTGGGGCTTGAAGATCTCGCCGATGCTGCGCCATCAGGCCGGCCAGAACTTCGGGCGCACATTCACGGCGGTCGCTCAACTACGGCACCGTCCGTATTCCCGCCGAGCCGCTCAACACGCACCGGCAGGACAACGTCAGCGTGTTCGACTTCCGCGCGGAGAAGGTGTTCCGCGTCGATGCGAGGATGACGGTCTCGCCGTTCGTCGACGTCTACAACGTCTTCAATACGAACCCCGTGCAGAACATCAACCTGGGCGTCCGGCACCTCGTACCTTCGCCCCACCAACATCGTGCCGCCGCGCGTGGCGCGTATCGGCGCAAAGATGAACTGGTAAGTCGGACGGGAGGCGAGCCGTGCACGTGCGTATCAGGCACGCTGCTCATGACCATCGGCGCAGCCGCTGTGTTTGCCGGCGGCCTGCGCCGCCTTCATCGAACGAGCCGGCGGGCCAGCCGTCTCGAGCCCACCCGCCAAAGTCGCGCTTGGCATCCGGCCCAATGGCGACACCGAGATCTCGCCCGACATGAGCCAGGTGCGTTCGGAGGATCTGAAGAAGGTCTACGCCTACATCGACGAGCACATCGACGAGCACGTCGAGAACCTGCAGCGGTGGATTCGCCAGCCCAGCATCTCGAACTCCGGCGAAGGCATTCCCGAATCGGCCGAGATGGTGAAGGGATTCTTCGAGCAGCTCGGGTGCCAGGAATCGCGCGTCTACGACGTCGGCACGACCGAGTGGGGCGCGCAGGGCAACCCGGTCGTGTACGCGCAGGTGCGATGAAGGTGCGCCACGCACGCTGGTCATCTACTGGATGTACGACACCATGCCGGTCACCCAGCCGGACGCGTGGATGGCGCCGCCCTTCGAAGGACGCCTGGTCGAGCAGGCGCCGTTCAAGAAAGTGCTCATCGGGCGCGGCGCGACGAACTCGAAGGGGCCGCAGATGGTCCAGCTGAACGCGTTCATGGCCATCAAGGCGGTCACGGGAAAGCTGCCGGTGAACCTGATCTTCGTCGCCGAAGGGGATGAAGAGCGGATGTCGATCGGCTTCCGCCAGTTCGTCAAGATGCATCCCGAGCTCTTCAAGGACGCCGAAGCGATGTATCGCTTCGGCGGCCAGAGCGCGAGCGGAGGCGGCGAGCTGTCGGGCGGTTCGGAAGGCTGCGTCTACGTCGAGCTGACGACGAGCGGCGCGAAGTGGGGACGCGGCCCGACGGTCTCGGACATCCACGGCGGTAACAAGCGCAGCGTCGACAGCCCGGCATGGCGGCACATGCAGATGCTGAAGACGCTCGTGTCCGAAGACGGCAACCGCGTCCTGATACCCGGCTTCTACGAGAACATCGAGCCGCTCTCGCCGACGATGAAGGCGAAGCTCGAGGCGGGCGCGAAGAACATCGACATGAAGATCGCGGCCGAGAACCTCGGGCGTCGCGCGCTTCATCGCGGACGATCCGCTCACGTTCCTCAACATGGCGCGCTACGGCACGTCGATGAACCTCGACGGCATCTGGGGCGGCAACATGTACGCGGGCGGCGCCGGCGCCATCCTGCCGAACAAGATCACCTCGAAGCACAACTTCCGCTACCTGCCGAAGCATGGACGGCATCGACATCACTCAGAAGCTGCGCGCGCATCTCGACGCGCAGGGGCTATACGTGACGTCGAGATGAAGGTGATCGGCGACGTGCCGTGGGCGAAGATGCGATACGACACCGACATCGCACGCGCGCTGCTCGCGCACCTACGACAACTTCGGCATCCGCTACAACCAGCCGGCAGACGAGCCGTCGATTCTCGGCCCGTACTGGCCCGCGTATCTCTTCGCCGGCAGCCCGCTCGACATCCCGATCGTCGGCGGCGCCGCCGGGCACGGCGGCAGAAGCCATGCTGCGAACGAGTACTTCGTCATCGAAGGCGCCGGCAAGCGTCTACGGGATGGCCGGCGCCGAGAAATCGGTCGCCACGGTTCTCTACAACTTTGCCGGGACTCAAGCGAATGCTGCCGGCCTCATACAAATTAGCGATCTCGAGCAAAGACCTACGTCGTCGGCGACGTCAAGGTGCACGCCCTCCGCCGCGTGTCGCTCGACATCACCGCCGGCGAGTTCGTGACCATCGTCGGACCGTCGGGGTCCGGGAAGTCCACGTTCATGCACATCCTCGGGTGCCTCGATCGGCCCGACGAGTGGGAGCTACGTGCTGAACGGCCGCGACGTGTCGAAGCTGTCGAGCGACGAGCTGGCGCACGTGCGCAACTCGACGATCGGGTTCGTCTTCCAGAGCTTCAACCTGCTGCCCCGCACGTCGGCGATCGAAAACGTGGAGCTGCCGCTGCTCTACAACGGGAACAAGTGCGCGGCGTCGGAGCGGCGGCAGAAAGCGATGGCGGCGCTCTCGTCGGTCGGCCTGGCCGACCGGGCCCATCACCATCCCAACCAGCTCTCGGGCGGCCAGCAGCAGCGCGTGGCGATTGCGCGCGCGCTGATGACCGAGCCGCCGATCCTGCTCGCCGACGAACCGACCGGCAACCTCGACACGCGAACGAGCATCGAGGTGATGGAAATCTTCCAGCAGCTCCAGCGCGATCGGGGCATCACCGTCATCGTCATCACACACGAGCATCAGATCGCCGAGTACGGCACGCGCATCATCGGCTTCCGCGACGGCAGGATCGTGTCGGACGCGCCGAACACCGCGCGCGCGGCTCGCGAGCGAGGAGCTCGAACAACTGCCGGCGCCCGTGACCGAGGTGGCATAGGTGACCCACCGCGAGACCTTCGAGCTGGCCACGAAGACGCTGCGCCGAAATCCGCTGCGCTCGGCGCTGACGCTGGTGGGCATCACGATTGGCGTGGGCGCCGTCGTGACGATGGTGGCCGTGGGCAACGGCGCCCGCGCCGTCAATCGAAGAGCAGGTCGTGGCCGCGGGGATGAACGTCATCACTGTCGTGGCGGGCAACTACCAGATGAAAGGCGAGGACGGCGGCGGCGGCGTCGTGGATCACCAGGGCGAGGGTCGACGATGCCGGGTCTGAAGGCAGACCCGGCCTACGTGCGCGGTCCCTGGACCCGCCGCCACGACATCGCCCTCGTTCTTCGCACCCTGAAGACGATCCGATGGAAAAGCACGACCATCCCACCTCCCGTCAGCGCCTCGGCGATTCGGCGGCCGGCCTTGGCGCCGCCGCTACTCTGAGCCTCGCCGACGCGGCGGCCATTCGATCGGAGGTGCGCGGCGTGCAGTACGTCTCGGCAGGAGTGCACGAGTCAGCTCGAGTGGTGCGCGGCGATACGCCGCTGGTTCACGCGGCTCCACGGCGCCGAAACGGACCTGCCCCGCATCCGGCGAAGCTGGACCTTCACGCACGGCCGCTTTTTTTCCAACCGCGAATCAGAGGACGGCGACCAGGTGGTCGTGCTCGGCACGGTCGCACACCAGCGTCTATTCGGCGGCGAGACAAATCCCGTCGGCGCCGAGGTGTCGCATCTGGAACCAGCCCTTTCGCGTCATCGGTGTGGTGGCGAGCACCAACTGGGCGACGACCGGGGCGGTTGGGCGACGATCAGTTCGACGCCGTGTATGTCCCGCTGACCGCGGTCCACAGGCTGCTCAACCTCACCAAGCTCAACAGCATCACCATCACCTCACGCTCGGCTGGCGAGACGACCAGACGTGTCGCGCGCCGTGACGGCCCTGCTGCGCCAGCGGCACCGCATCGGCGACGCGCAGCCGGATGATTTCGTCGTTCGCACCCAGGCCGTCGGTCGCTCTCGGCAAGGGTGTGTCGACGGGACGTAGCGAGCGCGATCACCGGCAACGCGCCCGGCCTGGAGCAACTGACGCTCGAACAGCTGTCGAAGACGCTCGAACGCTCGAGCCGGACGATGACGCTGCTGCTGGCGAGCGTGGCCGGCGTGTCGCTGCTGGTCGGCGGCATCGGGATCATGAACATCATGCTGCTGTCGGTGACCGAGCGCACGCGCGAGATCGGCCTTCGGATGGCGATTGGGCGCGCGGTCGCGCGACGTGCTGACGCAGTTTCTTGCCGAGGCCGTCACGCTGAGTCTCATCGGTGGCGCTCATCGGCGTCGTCCTTGCGATTGCGGCGGCAAGCGGAGTGGAGCGCGTGCTGCGGTGGTCGGCCGACGTGTCGTTCGGCGCCATCGCATTGGCGGTGGTCGTGGCCGGCGCGGTCGGGGTGTTCTTCGGACTCTACCCGGCTCGCCAGGCCGCGCGGCTCAATCCGATTGACGCGCTGAGATTCGAGTAGAGCCGTGCCGATCAACCACCTGCTTCCGACTGGCGCTGCGCACCCTTCACCGCAACCGCCTGCGGTCGGCCCTCACGCTGCTGGGCGTCACGATTGGCGTGGCCGTCGTCATTACGATGGTCGCCCTCGGAACCGGGCGCGCGGATGTCGATCGAGCAACACGTCAAGGCGGCGGGCACGAATCAGGTCACCGTCGTGGCGGGCAACTACATGCGAATCGCCGAGGATTTCGGTTCCGACGTCATCGAAAGCGCGGGCGCCGAAACGACCGATGACGGTCTTGGCGGGCTCGCTGGAGGCTCGGGCACGTCTCCATCTCCCCCCGCCCCCGCGGAGACTGGAGCCGCGAGCGGCGTGGGGCGAAGGGGAAGCGAGTGGCGAGGAGCGGGGCGGGGGGCCCCCCGAAGACTACTGGCCGGGGCGTGGAATTTCCCCGCGCCTCCCGGGTCGCGGCGCCGCGAAAGACACTGACGGTTGAGGATGGCGATGCGATTGCCCGCGAGATACGAGGCGTGAGTTACCGCGCCCCTGGTGTCTCGGAAACCGCGGTCATCCGCAGCTCAGGCACCACACTCTTCGGCCGCCTGCAAGGTACCGACACCGATCTCACCTCGATCAGGGTGCTCACGCCCGAGACCGGGCTGGTTCTTCACGCGAGAGCAAGTCGAGCGCCGAGAAAAGGTGGCTGTGTTGTCGTCGACGGCGAGGGACAAGCTCTTCGGCGTGGGTGCTGACGCAATCGGCCGAACGATCGAAACCCGCGGACACAGGCTGTCCGTTGTTGGAGTCGTCCGCCGAGCTGGAGGGTTTGGCGGGGCCGATGCATTCGACGAGGTGTTCATTCCCTACACGACCCTGCAGGACGTGCTGCGCATCACGCATCTCCACAGCGTGCTCGTTGCCGTCGAGGTGGCCGGCGAGTCGTCTCGGATATCGCAGGACATCGTGCGCGTGCTCCGCGCAAGACACAAGCTGGGTCCTGACGATCCCGACGACTTCACCGTGAAGCCCCAGGCCAGGGACGCGGTCATGGGGAAGGGCATCAACCCGATGCTGGCCCGCGCCGTGATGGGCAGCGTCGTCGGCCTCGACAAGATCACCCTCGAAGAGATGGCCCGGACGCTGGAGCGATCGAGCCGCACCATGACGCTCCTGCTCGCGAGCGTCGCGGCCATCTCGCTGCTGGTCGGTGGCATCGGCATCATGAACATCATGCTCGTCTCGGTGACCGAGCGCACGCGCGAGATCGGCCTGCGGCGCGCGGTCGGCGCGCGCAGCCGGGATGTGCTGATTCAGTTTCTCGCCGAGGCCGTGACGTTGAGCATGGCCGGCGGCCTCGTCGGCATTCTGCTAGGGGATCGCGGCGTCGGGCAGTGTGGGGCCGTCTGCTGCGCTGGACCACGGTGATCTCTCCGGCGAGCATCGCGATTGCCGCGGGCGTCGCCGCAGCGGTCGGCATCTTCTTCGGGTTCTATCCCGCGCGCCAGGCTTCGCAACTCGATCCCATCGATGCGCTGAGGTACGAAATAGATGCACTACACCACAGGTTTCCGGATTGCGCTCAAGGCGCTCGGCCGCCACAAGCTGCGCACGTTTCTGACCATGCTCGGGATGATCATCGGCGTCGGCGCCGTCATGACGATGGTGGCGCTTGGCAACGGTGCCCAGGCCGCGGTCGAGTCGGACGTCAAGTCGGCCGGCACGAACCTCGTCTACGTGAATGCCGGCAACTACACGCGAGGAGGGGACGAGCTTCGTGTGGCGGCCGGACGCGGCGCGGCGACAACGCTCACGCAAGACGATGCGACGGCGATCGTGCGACAGGTGAAGGGCGTCATGCACCTCGCGCCGGGCGTGTCCGATCGCGCGCCCATGCAGGCAGCCGACGCCCGCTATTTCGGCCGTGTGATTGGCACCGTGCCGGCGTTTGCGCTCATGCACGCGTGGCGATTCAAGTCGGGCGAGATGTTCTCCGAACGTGACGTTGAGAGCGGTGCGCCGGTGGCGGTGCTCGGCTCGGAGACGAGCGCGCGGCTGTTCGGACCCGACGCCAACCCGGTGGGGCAGGCGATCGTCGTGCGCGGCCGCACCTACTCGGTGGCGGGCGTGACCGAGAGTCGCATCGAGGATCAGGCCGACAGCATTTTCGTCCCGTACACCGCACTGCAGCGCGCGTTCGGCATTCAACACATTCAAACGGTCACGATCGCGGCCGAGACCGCGGGAGAGACCGCGCGTATCGCCGGCGACGTGACGCGGTTGCTGCGCGTGCGTCATCGGATCGGCAGGGGCGACGGCTCCGAAACCGAAGGCGTGCCCGACGATTTCACCGTTCGCACCGAGGCGGCGAAAGCGCTTTCGCAAGGCCTCTATACGTCGGCTGCTGTGTTCGTGCTCGCGAACCTGCCGCAGCTCGATCAGATTACGGCCGAGCAGATGTCGGGCACGCTGCAGCAGACCAGCAACACCCTGACGGCGCTGCTCGCCAGCATCGCCGCCATCTCGCTCGTCGTCGGTGGCATCGGGATCATGAACATCATGCTCGTGTCGGTGACCGAGCGGACGCGCGAGATCGGTCTCCGCAGAGCCGTCGGCGCGCGCAGCCGCGACGTGCTGGCGCAGTTCCTCATCGAGGCCTTCACGCTCAGCGTCATCGGCGGGCTCTGCGGCATCATCTTCGGCTTCGCGGCGTCGAGCGCGGTGACGCGCCTGCTCGAGTGGGAGACGACGATGTCGGCATGGGCGGTCGCGCTGGCGTTCGGCACGGCGCTGGCCGTGGGTGTGTTCTTCGGGTTCTATCCCGCACGAAAAGCGTCGCTGCTCGATCCCATCGACGCATTGCGGTTCGAGTAGGGCGGGCCTGCGTTCTTTCCAGGAGGAGGGTTTATGCGACATCGACTGTTCGTCTCTTCGCTCGTTGTTGCCGTCGCTGCGATCGGTGCGGGATGTTCGACATCGGAAAGCGGAGCGGCCGCGCCGGCGCCGACGGCGGCACCCGCGGCGCCGAAGCTCGGTATTCGTCCCAACGGCGACACCGAGGTGTCGCCCGACCTCGGCAAAGTGAAGTCCGAAGAGTTGAAGAAGATCTACGCCTACATCGACGAGCACATCGACGATCACGTCGGGAACCTTCAGAAGTGGATTCAGCAGCCGAGCATTTCGAACTCGGGGGAGGGCATTCCCGAATCGGCGGAAATGGTCAAAGGTTTTTTCGAAGAGCTCGGATGCCAGGAATCGCGGGTGTATGACGTTGGGTTGACCGAGTACGGCACGCAGGGGAACCCGGTCGTTTATGCGAAGTGTGACGAAGGGCAGCCGCGCACCGTGCTCATGTACTGGATGTACGACACGATGCCTGTCACGCAGCCGGACGTCTGGGTGGCGCCGCCGTTCGAAGGCCGCCTGGTCGAGCAGGCGCCGTTCAAGAAAGTGCTGATCGGACGCGGCGCGACCAACTCCAAGGGACCGCAGATGTCGCAACTCAACGCGCTCCGGTCGATCAAAGCGGTGGCCGGCAAGCTGCCGGTCAATCTGATCGTCGTCGCTGAGGGTGACGAAGAGCGCATGTCGATCGGCCTCCGCCAGTTCGTCAAAACGCATCCCGAGCTGTTCAAGGACGCCGAAGTGCTGTGGAACGACGGCGGCCAGTCGCCCTCGGGGCGCAGCGGGATTAGCACCGGCGACTCCGAAGGCTGCGTGTATATCGAGCTGACCACGAGCGGTGCGAAGTGGGGCCGGGGACCGACGGTCTCCGACATCCACGGCGGCAACAAGCGCAGCGTCGACAGTCCGGCGTGGCGCCACATGAAGATGCTGTCGTCGCTTATCACGGAGGACGGCAACACCATCAAAGTCGACGGTTTCTACGACGAAGCGGTAAAGCCGACCAGGGAACAGTGGGAGAGGTGGAAAGAGCAGGCGAAGTTCATCGATATGAAGGAAGCGGCAGAGAACCTCGGCGTCGCGCGGTTCATGGCCGACGATCCCGTTCAGCTCATGCACGACCGTAACTGGATCTCGTTCAACATGGATGGCATCTGGGGCGGCAACATGTATGCGGGCGGGGCGGGCGCGATTCTGCCGAACAAGATCACGTCGAAGCACAACATCCGCTACGTGCCCAACATGAAGGGGCCCGATCTGGTCGAGAAGATCAAGAAGCAGCTCGTCAAGAACGGCTATTCCGACGTCGACGTCAAGCTCATCGGCGACGTGCCCTGGCGGGTCGGCAAGCTGACCGGCGACATGCCGATCGCACAGGCGCGCGCGCTGGCGATCATGCAGGTGCCGCACTCGCTGCCCAAGGAGCTCGAGAAACATGACCGGTGGCTACTGGCCGGCCTACCTCTTCGGAGGCGATGGCCCCGTTCAGATGCCGATTTCAAGCGCCGGCGTCGGCATGGGCGGCCGGGCGCACGCGGCCAACGAGTTCTACGTCATCGAGGGCGCGGGCAAGGTCTACGGCATGGCCGGCGCTGAAAAGATGAACGCGACGGTGCTCTACAACTTCGCGGGCCTGAACTAGTCATACATGCTCGGTCCGGGTTAGCATTCGGGCATGATCGAAGCCGGAAAGAAAGCGCCGGCCTTCACGCTGAACGACCAGGACGGCAAAGCGCACAAGCTCGCCGATTACGCCGGGCGGCCGGTCGTGTTGTATTTCTATCCGAAAGACGACACGCCCGGCTGCACCAAGGAGACGTGCGACTTTCGAGACCGTCTGCCGCGCTTCAAGACCGCGAAGGCGGCGGTCTTTGGTGTCAGCATTCTCGATGAAGCGAGCAAGGCGCGCTTCGCCGGCAAATACGACGTCAATTTCCCGCTGCTGGCCGACACCGATCATGCCGTCGCGGAGAAGTACGGAGTGTGGCAGCAGAAATCTCTGTACGGCCGCAAGTTCATGGGCAACGTCCGCACGACCTATCTCATCGACACTGATGGCAAGGTCGCCCGCCGGTGGGACAACGTGAAGGTCGATGGGCACGCCGAGGAAGTGCTGGAGGCCATCAAGGAGCTTTAGAGCAGTTGTCAGTTTTCAGTGCTCAGTTTTCAGTTAGAACTGACGACTGAAGACGCGACGACTTGCGCCTGACGACTGCCGACTTGCGCCTGACTACTTCGGCAGCCGCTCCCTGGGTATGCCCGCCGCAACGGCGATGTTCCGCAGCGCCTGCTGCACGACTTGAGCGTTGGCCGGTCCGAAGCGCAGAAGATGCTTCTGCGCCGGCGACAGCGCCTCGAGCCGCGGATCTTCGAACGCGTACCCGATGCCGTGCGGCACGACGCGCACCGGATCCTTCAGCGTCGGCGTCGAGAGCAGCTTGACGATGGCGCTCTCGAACGTCGCGTCGAACGAGGTGGTGTATCCGAGATCGCGATGCGCTTTTTCCATCAGCGGCTTCAGCGTTGCGTACAGGCGCGCACAGCCGTCCGCGTCGAGGGCACCCACCGCAGAGGCGATCGGCGTGTATCGCTGGTAGCTGCGCGGATCGATCGTCATCTGTCCGTTCCGTTCGATGATCTGGAAGCGGGCCTTCGGGCGCATCTGATTCACGTGCACGCCCGGCGATTCCTCCGCGGCAATGTTGGACACGACGACGGTGAAGTTGCGGATGAGGTCGTCGGTCGCGAGCCAGGCCGCCACCGTCGGGTTCGACGACAGTTCGGAGACGAGCTTGCGCACCAGCCCGTCGCTCTGCTCGATGGGCGGAAGCGTGATCGCGGGCGCGCCGCGCCCGGCCGCCGTCGAATCCGCGGCCGCAGGTTTCGGCGCGTTCGTCTGGGTTTCCGGAACGGCCGGCGATCGGCTGAATACGTAGTAGGCGAGGCCGGCTGCCACGACGAGCAGGGCCGCCACGATCCACCGCCGGTTCGATGTGAACGATTGCAGCGGTGGCGGCTGGTCTGGCGACTGGCGCAGCTCGTAGTCGGAAAGATTCTGAGCCATTCACCATTGTGTCACGCCTGCGCTACACTCGCGAGAAGGAAAGCCCATGTTCGCCCGTTCGAAAATGCTGGTTGCCGGGCTCGTGATGAGTTGCCTCGTGCGCCCCGTGCGCATCGAGGGGCAGGCGTCGTTCCCCCCTCGACTGGAGGAGTACCTCACGAGTGTCGTGAAGCTGACCGTTGAGGAGCGGCGCGCGCTTCAGAGTGGAGCGCCTTTCGCGAGGCAGCTCGAGGGCGATCCCGCCAAAGAGGTCGGCGTGTTCGGCGCGATCTGGATCGCCGCGCCGATCGCGCGCTACGTGGCGGCGATGCACGACATCGAGCGCTTCGAGTCGGGCGGCGGCTTCCGCGTCACGAAGAAGGTGAGCGATCCGGCCCGGCTCGAGGATTTCGCCGCGCTCGTGCTGCCCGACGATGACGTGCAGGATCTCCGAACGTGTAAGGTGGGCGACTGCGAGTTGAAAGCGAGCGCGGAGGCGCTCGCCCGCCTGAAGAAAGACGTGAACTGGTCGGCGCCGGATACGAAAGCGCAGTTGGAACGGCTCGTTCGGCAGATGGCGCTCGACTACGTCAACGCCTACCGCCAGGGCGGCAACGCGCGGCTCGCCGTGTACCGGGACGGAGCCAATCCGACATTTGTTGCCAACGAGTTCCGCGAGCTGTTGAAGGGGATGCCCGAGCTCGCCGCGTACGTGCCGGACATGCGTCAATACCTCCTCGACTTCCCGAAGACCCCGGCCCGGCCCATCACATCATTCATCTACTGGCAGGAGGCCGAATTTGGTCTCAAGCCCACCATCAGACTCAATCACGTCGCGATTCAGGAAGAGAAGGACGCGACGATCGTGGCGTCCAAGCAGCTCTATTCGAGTCACTATTTCTGGACCGCGCTCGAGCTGCGCGTGCTCGTACCCCAGGCGTCTCGCGGTACCGGCTTCTGGCTGGTGATGGTCAATCGCAGCCGTTCGGACGGGTTGAGCGGGTTCGTCGGCCGGATCATCAGAGGGAAAGTCCGCGAGAGCGTGCGCAGCGGGCTCGAGTCCGGGCTCACCGCCACAAAGAAGTACCTCGAGGCGCGCTGACGCCGAACGCCCCGCGGAAATTCACCACTTCGGGGAAAAATTCCCACCGGCCGGCCAAACGTGCGCGTAATCGGCCGCAATCACGCAGATTCCGCGGGTACGCCGCTTGCTCATGCTGGTGCGGAGGCACCCCATGAACGCGCTGTTGGCTGTAGCCGATGACCGGAATCCCCTGAAACTCCTCAAGCTGATGAACACGATCGTGGCGTTCATGGGCGGCGCCATAGCCGCCATGTTTGCGCTCGCGATTCTGGCGATGGCCACCGGGCTCGTGTTGACCGCGGCGTTCGAGACCGTCCAGTGGTTCGCCCATCTGATGTAACTCAGAACACCTCGTTGCCGCTGCGCTCGCCGCGTTCGAAGGCCGTCACGTTCCGCAGGGTGGTCTCGCTGATCACGGCAAGCGCCTCGCTCGTGAAGAACGCCTGATGTGCCGTCACCAGGACGTTGGGAAAGGTCAGCAGTCGCGCGAACACGTCGTCTGTAATGACTTCGGATGAGAGGTCCTGGAAGAAGAGGTGCTCTTCTTCCTCGTAGACATCGAGCGCGACAGAGCCGACGTGCCTGCTCTTCAGCCCTTCGATCAAGGCCGCGGTGTCGACCAGCGCTCCGCGGCTCGTGTTGACGATCATCACGCCGGGTTTCATCTTCCGAATCGCCGCCGCGTCGACCATGTGCCTCGTCGCCGACGTCAGCGGCGCATGCAGCGTGACGATGTCGGACTGCGCCCACAGCTCGTCGAGCGTGACGTATCGTGCGCCGAGCGCGACACACTCGGGATTCTGCGCGACGTCGTAGGCGAGAATCCGGCAGCCGAACCCGCTCAAAATTTTCGCGACGACCGCGCCGATCTTGCCGGTACCGACCACGCCGGCGGTCCGCGTGTGCATGTCGAATCCCAGCAATCCATCGAGGGAGAAATTTCCGTCGCGGACACGCGCGTAGGCCCGGTGGATGTTCCGGTTCAAGGTGAGCATGAGCGCCACGGCGTGTTCGGCCACCGAATGGGGTGAGTACGCCGGCACGCGGGCCACGGTCAGGCCGAGCGTTCGCGCCGCGGCGAGATCGACGTTGTTGAAGCCGGCCGATCGCAGCGCAATCATCTTCGTCCCGCCGGACGCCAGATGCCGCAGCGTCACGTCGTCCAGCGTGTCGTTCACGAACGCGCACACGGCCGGCGCCCCGGCGGCCAGCGGCGCCGTTGCCGACACGAGCCGCGGCTCCAGGTAGTCGATTGTATGGTGCGTCCCTCGATTGGCGGCATCGAAGAACTGCCGATCGAAGCCATGCGTGCTGAAGAAGGCGATGCGCATGCTCCCGATTATTCACGAGAATGCTAGGATTCCGGCATGCGTCCGCTCGAGCGCATGGGGTGGAGCGATTTCTTCGCAGAACAGCTCGCGGAAGCGTCGACGAGACCCGCTGTCGCGCGCGTGGTGGAAGAACAGCGAGGCGCCTATCGCGTCGCCGGTGACTTCGACGGATGGGCCGAAGTCAGCGGCCGATTCCGTCACGACACCCGGACGGCTGCAGACTTTCCCGCGGTCGGCGACTGGGTCTGTCTGACGGCCCCGGCGGCGACCGAGCGCGCCATCATCATCCGTCGTCTCGACCGCCGCAGCACCATCTCCAGAAAGGCCGCCGGCCGTGCGGTCGAAGAACAGGTGGTGGCCGCCAACGTCGACACCATCTTCCTGGTCACGGCGCTGGCCGAGGATCTCAATCCCCGGCGTATCGAGCGCTATCTCACTGTGGTGCGCGACGCCGGAGCCGTGCCGGTCGTGGTGCTCAACAAAACCGACTTGAGCGCCGACCCGGTCTCCGACGCGGCAGACATTTCCCGCCGCCTGCCGTTTGTCGATGTGCTCGCCGTCAGCGCCAGGCAGGGCGACGGTCTCGACGCGCTGACCGCGTATCTCGCACCAGGCCAGACGATTGCCCTCATCGGCTCCTCCGGTGTCGGCAAGTCCACGCTCGTGAACCGGCTGCTGGGACAGGATCGCCTGAAGACGGCGAGCATCCGCGAAGCCGACGGGAGAGGGCGTCACACCACGACGGCGCGCCACCTGGTGGAGCTGCCGGGCGGCGCGCTGCTCATCGACACGCCCGGCATGCGCGAGCTGCAGCCGTGGGTGGACGAGTCGGCGGTCGCGGAAACCTTCGAGGACATCGCCGCGCTGGCGGCCGGGTGCCGCTTTGGCGACTGCGCGCACCAGACCGAACCGGGATGCGAGGTGAGGGCAGCCATCGCGCGCGGCGATCTCGACCCCGAGCGGCTCGAGCACTACCGCCACCTCGGACGTGAGGTCGCCTTCGAAGAGCGCAAGCGCGACAAGGCCGCGGCAGCCGCCGAGAAAAAACGCTGGAAGAAACTCCATCAGGAGGCCAGAGAGATTTACAGGAACAAGGATCGCGGCAGGCGCTGACGCGGAGGCAAGGTCAGGACGGAGCCCGGCAGACAAGCTTGTGGCCTAATCTCGCCAACCCCACAAGTTTGTGGGTCCGGGCGTTCGCTCACCACAAAATCGGCTATGCTTCGCCACCTCTCGCACGGCACGAGTTCTCCATGTCTGACGACAAATTGGGAAGCGACACGAATGTCGCTCATTTCCCTCAAGACCTACGCTGTCGTCGCCTCGGATATGCGCGAGCGCTCACCCGTCGAGCGCCGTCGGCGGCGGGAATTCCTAACAAAAACGTCGAGATTGGATGGTGAGGCCGAGTGAGCGCCGGTTGGCGCTGATCTTGATAAAGCATATTCCCTGGAAATCGTGTCCTTCCGTCCGCAATTGTGATTCAGGACGTCTCGCCGGCTGCTAGAATGCACGGCCACCTGCGTTCGAAGGACACACGAACGACGACCACGCCATCATACAAAGCGGCAGGAAGCGGCGGCCGGCGGCCCCGCGACGAAGGAGGACGACAGCATGGGCTCAGCGGTATTGGGTGAAGCGATCAGCGCGATTCGCGACTGGTCGGAGACGAAACGGAAGGAAATGCCGAACGGCAAAGGTACGTTCGGCAGTCTCGTGTTCAACGACGCCGAGCAGCAGAAGCGGTTGCCGAAGCCCGTCTACGACGCGCTGCGCCGCACGGTGACGCACGGGGAGGCCCTGGATGCGTCGGTGGCCGACGCCGTGGCCGCCGCGTTGAAGGACTGGGCCACCGAGCACGGCGCAACGCACTACACGCACTGGTTCCAGCCGCTCACCGGCATCACCGCCGAGAAGCACGACTCGTTTCTCGCGCCCGTGACCGACGGGAAAGCGGTCTACGAGTTCTCGGGGAAAGAGCTCGTCAAGGGCGAGCCCGATGCGTCGAGCTTTCCGTCGGGTGGCATGCGCTCCACCTTCGAGGCGCGCGGCTACACCGCGTGGGACCCGACCAGCCCGCCCTGGCTGCTGAAGAGCGGATCGGCGGCCACCCTCGTCATCCCGACGGCCTTCGTCAGCTGGACGGGCGAGGCGCTCGACAAGAAGACGCCGCTGCTGCGCTCGATGGAAGCGCTCTCGAAGCAGGCCGTGCGCGTGCTGAAGCTCTTCGGCTCGAAGGCCAATCGCGTCGTGACGACGTGCGGCCCCGAGCAGGAGTACTTCCTCATCGATCTCAACTTCTATCTCTCGCGTCCCGACCTGATTAACGCCGGCCGCACGTTGTTCGGCGCCAAGCCGCCCAAGGGGCAGGAGCTCGAAGATCAGTACTTCGGCTCGATCGCCGAGCGGGCGATGGACTTCATGTCGGAGGTCGAGACCGAGCTGTACAAGGTGGGCGTGCCGGTGAAGACCCGGCACAACGAGGTCGCGCCGAGCCAGTACCAGATCGCGCCGATCTTCGAGAACGCCAACCTCGCCACCGATCATCAGATGATGACGATGGAAACGATGAAGCGGATGGCGCCGAAGTTCGGCCTGGCGTGCCTGCTGCACGAGAAGCCGTTTGCCGGCGTCAACGGATCGGGCAAGCACCTCAACTGGTCGATGAGCGACAGCCTGGGCAACAACCTGTTGAGCCCGGGGAAGAGCCCGCACGACAACGTGCAGTTCCTCGTGTTCTGCACCGCGGTGCTGCGCGCCGTCAACAAGTGGCAGGGCCTGCTGCGGGCGAGCATCGCCAGCGCGGGCAACGACCACCGGCTGGGCGCGAACGAAGCGCCGCCGGCGATCATCTCGGTGTTCCTCGGCGACATGCTCACCGACATCTTCGAGCAGATCGAGAAGGGCGGGGCGAAGAGCACGAAGCACGGCGGCGAGCTCGACACGGGCGTCCTGGTGCTGCCGAAGCTGCCGCGCGACTCGGGCGATCGCAACCGCACCAGCCCGTTCGCGTTCACGGGCAACAAGTTCGAGTTCCGCGCCGTCTCATCGGGCCAGAGCATCGCCTACCCGAACATCGCGCTCAACGTGGCGGTCACCGAATCGCTCGACTACATCGCGACCGAGCTCGAGAAGCTGACCAAGGGCGGCAAGTCGGTCGAGCTGGCCGCGGGCGAGCTGCTGCCGAAGATCATCAAGGAAAACAAGCGCATCATCTTCAATGGCAACAACTACTCGAAAGAGTGGGAGAAGGAAGCGGGCAAGCGCGGGTTGCTGAACCTGAAGAACACCGTGGATGCGCTGCCGCAACTCACCGCGAAAGAGGTCGTCGCGGCGTTCGAGAAGTACAAAGTCCTCAACGAGCGCGAGCTGCACGCGCGCTACGACATCATGGTCGAAACCTACAACAAGACCGTGAACGTCGAAGGGCAGTTGATGGTGTTGATGGCCAACCGCTACGTGCTGCCGGCGGCGCTCGAATACCAGAAGAACGTGGCGCAGAGCGTGTCCGCCGTCAAGCAGGCGGGCGGCAAGTCGGTCGAGGGCAAGAAACTGCTCGATAAGGTGACGAAGCTGACCGACAGGCTGAAGGCGGGTACCGACAAGCTCGAGACAATCCTGGCGCACGAGGGGAGCGGATCGGCCGAGAAACACGCCAAGCACTACCGCGACAGCGTGATTCCGGCGATGGCCGCGGTCCGCGACGCCGGCGACGAGCTCGAGTCGATCGTGCCGCACGCGATGTGGCCGCTGGCGACCTATCGCGAGATGTTGTTCATCAAGTAACAGGAGACTAGGAGAATAGGAGGGCTAGGAGAATTCTTTTCAAAAGATTTCTCCTAACCTCCTCATCTCTTGTTTTTCTTTTTCTTACCTGGGCTCGAGATCAATCGAATAAATCACGTCGCCCGCAAGATTCCTCAACTCCACTGTCATCACGCGCGACGTCCCTGAAATCCTGACGAGGCCGAAGAACTGCAGGCCGTCGCTCGGCGGGCGGTTCGGCCGGCTGCCGGGCGGCACCGCCGAGAAACGGAGCTCGGGCCCGAACGTCCCGTCGAGCTCGTTCGGACCGAACGTGCCCGCGTTGAGCGGCCCCGCCACGAATTCCCAGAACGGATCGAAATCCTTGAATCGCGCGCGCTCGGGGTCGTAATGGTGCGCGGCCGCGTAGTGGACGTCTCCGGTGATCCACACGACGTTCCGAATCCGCTGCTGCCGCATGAAGCGAAGCAGGTCGGCGATCTCGTGCTCGCGGCCGAGCGGACCGCCGGCATCGGCGTTGGCGATGGCTTCGAATCGCGTGTTGCCGTCTCGAACGACGAGGCCGATCGGAAGATCGCAGGCAATGACCTTCCAGACCGCGTTCGACGAACGCAGCGCGTGCTTGAGCCAGACAATCTGGTGCGCGCCCGCGTGAACGGTCCCGGCCCCCGGCACGGGCTGGTTGTTGGCGGAGTTCGGTGCCCGGTAGGTGCGCAGGTCGAGCGCAAACACGTCGACGAGCGGGCCGTACGCGATCGAGCGGTAGATCGGCGGAATCGGGCCCGACGTGGGGCGGATCGGCGAGTACTCGAGGAACGCGCGCCTCGCGTTCCTCGCGAGCACGTGGACGTCCTTCTCCGTGTATCGATCGTCGTCGGCGAGGCTCATGCCCGGGAACCAGTTGTTCTTCACCTCGTGGTCGTCCCAGAGCCACACCTGGGAGATCTCGGCGTTGAACCGGCGGACATTGTCGTCGAGCAGGTTGTACACGTAGTTGCCGCGGAACTCGTCCAGCGTCTCCGCGACCTTCGACTTCTCCGGCGTCGTCAGGTTCTTCCACACCGTTCCGTCCGGGAGTGGAATCTGGTCGGGGACCGGCGAGTCCGCGTAGATCGTGTCGCCGCAGTGAACGAACACGTCGGGTTGGGCGCGACGGATCGTTTCGTACATCCGCATGCCGCCGAATTCCGGGTTGATACCCCAGCCCTGCCCGACGGTGTCTGCCGACCATGCCAGCGTGACATCGCGCGCGCTTGCCGGCGCGGAGAGAAAGCTGCCGCTGTGAGGCACGCTGAGACTGCGCGGCTCGGCGAGATCCTCGAACTGCACGCGATAGAAGATGCGTTGATCGGGCGGCAAGCCGGCAAGATCGACACGCGCGGTGTGCCCCGACGGCTCGCCGGCCGCCGGGCCCCGGACGCGCCGCGCGTTCTGAAAGGATTCGGTCGTCGACCACTCGACCAGCATCCGCGCCGGACGGTCGGTGCGGCTCCAGATGATGGCGCGATCGCGCGTGACATCGCCGCTGGACACGCCATAGGGAATTCCCGGCCGTGCGGCCGCCTGCCGCAGAAAGGCTGGGGAAAATGCAAACCCGCCCGCCGCTGTCAACGTCGTGCGGAGAAACGTCCGGCGTCCTCGATAGCCGCGATTCATGCTCGCACTTTAAGGTATAGCTCACAATCGTGCTTGTTAATACGCTTCAGCAGGATTTCTCTCGTTTCGCCTGGTGCTCATCGGCGACAATTGCTGGACCAACGATGCACACTCGACTGGCCGTTGCGTTCCTGCTGACGTGCGCCTCGGCCGTGGCGGCGCAGGAACTGCCGGTGTCTCGTGCCCAAACTGACGGCGTGGTCGTGCCGGTGACCGTGACCGATCGTGACGGCCGGTTTGTCCACGGCCTTACGGCAGACCAGTTCGAAATTTCCGAAAACCGAGTACGTCGACCCGTGGTGCATTTCAGCACCGGGCGTGTTCCGGTCAGCCTTGGCATCCTGCTCGATATCAGCGGCAGCATGACTCAGGACCCCAACATGCGAGCGGCTGACGACGCGCGATGGGCGGACATGCGGCGCGCGCTCGAACTGCTCCTGACACGACTCGACGCGGCCGACGAAGTGTTCTTTGCGGTATTCAACGAAAGCGTCGCGGCGGCTTCCTGGACCCAGGACCATATCGGCCTTCTGCGCGAGTTCGATGCTCTCCGACGCGGTGGTGGCAATGCGTTGCTGGATGCCGTACCGTTGACCTTACCCACCTTTGAACTCGGGCGACACCAGCGCAAGGTGCTTTTGCTGATTACCGATGGGAACGATGCCAATGTGCTGACCCCGAGTGTCAGGCCGTCGTACCCCTCTAACGAGACTGCGGGGCATCAACCGCTCACGCTAATGGGCGACTCACCGGAGACCTGGCGGCAGCGGCGTCTCTCCACAGCCAAGAGCGCGGTGCGGAGGTCGGACGTGACGCTGTATGCCATCGGCATCGGCAGGCGCAAAGGTGCGCCGGTGGATACGGTGCTGCTCGAAGGTCTCACGACCGAGTCAGGCGGTTACATCGAGCCGCTGCGCGATTCGACAGAGATCCCGGCGGCGGTTGCGCGTATCTGCGACGACCTCCAGTCGCAGTACCTGCTTGCATTCGAACCGGGACATGCCGACGGCAGCTATCACCGCATACAGGTCAGGACGACAAACCGGCAACTGCGAGTGCGCGCACGCGCTGGCTACGTCGCGGCGCCAACCAAGTAACGCCCTCGGTCCCGCTACGGTGCATCGAGCGCTTCGCAAAATCCTCCAGCGGCCTTCAGGTCATTGACAGAAACGTCCGGCGTCCTCGATAGCCGCGATTCACTTCTGGCACTTTAAGGTATAGTCCTTTGCCATCATAGCCGCGAAAGCGGAACGGGAGGTTGGACGTGGATACTCACGTGAAGGTCCTCGCGGTCCTGCACATCGTCTTTGGCGCGCTCGGCACCCTCACCGGGCTCGGCCTGATGGCCCTTCTCAGCGTCATCGGGGCCGCGGGCGCTGCCTCCGATCCCGATGCATGGCTCGCGCTGCCTGTCCTCGGCCTGACAGGGGCGGCGCTCGGCATGTTTATCTTGATGCTCTCGCTGCCCGGCATCGTTGCGGGGGTCGGGTTGCTCAAATACCGGCCATGGGCGCGCATTCTGACGATCGTGCTGTCGGCGCTCAACCTGATGAACATTCCTTTCGGAACGATCCTCGGTGTGTACGGGCTGTGGGTCATGTTGTCCGACGCAGGCGCGCGACTGTTCGCACCGCCGAGTGTTAGTACGTAGGTTCATAACAGGAGACTAAGAGACTAGGAGGGCCAGGAGAATTCTTTTGGAAAGAAGGCTCCTAGCTCTCCTGATCTCTTAATCTCCTGTTTTGGTTTTGTCGTGTTTTTCGTCAGGAGTGCATTCATGTCTGCTCCCTTCACTCGCCGCGATCTGCTGCGCGGAGGACGCGACGTCGCGGCGGTGTTGAGCCTGTCGACGCTCGCCGGAACCGAGACGCCGCTGGTCGTGGCGCCGGTCGAGGCCGCACAGAACGCGGCGCGCGCGAGCGCCGATGTGTACAGGTCGATCGGCGTCAAGCCTGTCATCAACGCACGCGGTACGTTCACGATCATCAGCGGTTCGCTGATGCTGCCCGAGGTCCGCGCCGCGATGGACGCCGCGTCGCGCCACTACGTGCATCTCGATGAGCTCGCCGAGTCGCTTGGCGCGCGCCTGGCCACGTTGACCGGCGCCGAATGGGGCCTTGTGACGGCCGGCTGTTCCGCGGCGATCACGCACGCGACCGCGGCGTGCCTGACCGGCGGCAATCCCGATCTGCAGGTCCGCCTCCCGAACCTCAGCGGCTTCACCAAAGACGAGGTGATCATCCCGAAGCACTCGCGCAATGTCTACGACGCGGCCGTCCGCGTGGTCGGGACGCGCATCATCGAAGTGAGCTCGGTCGACGAGCTGCAGGCCGCGCTCGGTCCGCGCACGGCGATGATCTACGTGCTGGCCGGCACGAGCGCAGACCAGAGCGTGATCAACACGAAGGCGATCGCGCAGGTGGCCAATCCCAGGGGTGTGCCGATTCTCGTGGACGCCGCCGCCGAGATTCTCACGATCCCGAACGTCCACCTGCAGAACGGCGCCACGCTGGTTGCCTATAGCGGAGGCAAATGCCTGCGTGGACCGCAGGCCGCAGGGCTGCTGCTCGGCCGCAAGGATTTGGTCCGTGCGGCGTGGGTGCACAGCGCGCCGCATCATGGCCCCGGGCGCGCGCTGAAGGTCGGAAAAGAAGAAGCCATGGGCATGCTGGCGGCCGTTGAGGCCTGGGGCAAGCGCGATCACGATGCGGAGTGGAAGCGCTGGACGTCGTGGCTCGATCACATCTCGCGCCGCGTGTCGGCGGTCCCCGGCGTGACGACCAACGTGACCGAACCCGCCGGGCTGTCCAATCGCACGCCTACGCTGCGCATCTGGTGGGATCCGCAGCGCTTCGGGTTTTCCGGCGAGACCGTCGCGCGCACGCTCTTCGAAACGGAGCCGAGAATCTATCTCACACCGGGACGCCGGCCGGGCCCGCCAGTCGAGACGGGCGTCAACGTGACGCCGTACATGATGTCGCCGGGTGATGAAACGGTCATCGCCGATCGGCTGCATGCCGTCCTGACGTCGCGGACGCTTCGCGAGCCCGCCGCCGAGACGCGCGCGCCTGCGGCCGATTTGACCGGCCGCTGGGACGTGCGCATCGAGTACGCGGCCGGCTCGTCCACGCACACGCTGCACCTGAGGCAGAAGGGCAACGAGGTTGACGGCACGCACCAGGGCGACTTCGTGGCCCGCGATCTGAGCGGGACGATCAACGGCAGCGACGTCAGCCTTCGCAGCAACTACGGCGGTCAGACGGGAGACGCGCTGTCGTTCACGTTCACGGGGAAGGTTTCAGGGAGCGAGATGTCGGGCGACCTCGATATGGGAGAGTATCTCGGCGCGAAATGGAGCGCGCGGAGACACGCGTGACAACAAGATTTCCACAGAGATCTGAACCAAACGGAGGGAATACAAAGAGGAAGACCGTCCTCTTTGTTTTTCCTCAGTGTGATTCGCCTCTGTGGTACGTTGGCCTGTTGCTGGCGGTGTTCTGGTCGCCGCTGGGAGGCGCACCCCGTTACGATCTGCTGCTGCGCGGTGGCCACCTGATCGATGCGCGGAACAGCATCAGCGCCGTCCGCGACGTGGCGATTTCGGGAGGAAAGATTGCGGCCGTCGCGCCGAAGATCGATCCCGCTGACGCCGTCAAGACGGTCGATGTCAGTGGGCTCTTTGTCAGCCCGGGTATTGTCGACATCCACACGCACGTCTACGCCGGCACCGGCGAGGCGCGTTCGTATGCCGGCGACAACAGCGTCTATCCCGACATCGTGGCGCCCCGCTCGGGCGTGACGACGGTTGTCGACACGGGCAGCTCCGGGTGGCGCAACTTCGAAGACTTCAAGCAGCGCATCATCGATCGCGCGTCCACTCGTGTCCTCGCGTTTCTGAACATCGTCGGTCACGGGATGCGCGGCGGGAAGTTCGAGCAGGATCTGGCCGACATGGCGGCGAAGCCGACCGCCGATATGGCGCGCCGTTATCCCGGGCTGGTCGTCGGCATCAAGACGGCGCACTACTCAGGACCCGAATGGGCGCCGGTCGAGCGGGCGGTGGAGGCGGGCACGCTCGCCAGCCTGCCGGTGATGGTGGACTTCGGCGCGCGCCGGAACGAGCGACCGCTGTCGGAACTGGTGATGGCGAAACTGCGGCCGAACGACGTCTACACGCACGTCTACTCCGGGATTCGCGGAGAACAGGATCCGTCGGGCAAGGTGAACCCGGCGCTCTGGGAAGCCAGGAAGCGGGGCGTCCTCTTCGATGTCGGCCACGGGGCCACCAGCTTTGCGTGGCGCATCGCGGTGCCCGCGATCAAGGAAGGATTCCTGCCCGACACGATTTCGACCGACATTCACGTGGCGAGCCTGAGCGGCGGGATGAAGGACATGCCCAACGTGATGAGCAAGTTTCTCGCGCTCGGCCTTCCGCTGGACGAGGTGATCCGGCGGACGACGTGGAATGCCGCTCGTGCGATCCGCCAGGAGGCGCTCGGGCATCTCTCGCCCGGCGCGAATGCGGACGTGGCCGTGTGGCGCATGGAGAAGGGCCACTTCGGGTACGTCGACGGTCCCGGCGTGCGCCTCGATGGCGCCCAACGGATCACGTGCGAGCTCACGTTGCGCGACGGCAAAGTCGTCTACGATTTGAACGGTTTGACCGCGACGAAGTAGTGCCCGGCTTTCAGGCATTCTTCGCTGAACGCGCCCGATGACTGACCATGGAACAGAAGATCAGAAGGTCAAAAGACCAAGGTTTCTTCTGATCTTCTGGTCTTCTGTAAGAAAAAGGGTCCGGCTGAAGCCAGGCCCCAGGAGGATCCGATGACATCGAACCGCCGAAAATTCCTCACGAAATCCACGGCCGTGGCTGCCGCCCTTGCGCTTCCCGCGGCTGCGGGCGCGCAGACGACGGCGGGACAGAAGCCCGTGAAGCGGGTGATCTGGCCCAACGGCAAGCCGCCGGAGAAGCCGCCCCTCTTCAGCGGCATCGTCACGTTCGGCAACATGGTGTTCATCGCCGGCATCGGGGCGCATTTCAAGGGAGACATCGGCGAGCACACCAAACACGTGCTCGACGAAATCGAGAAGCGTCTCCTGTCGGTGGGCTCGTCGATGGACAAGGTGCTGAAGGTGAACGTGTACTTGAACGACCTGAAGGACTACGCGGGGATGAACGCCGCGTTCCAGGGTCGTTTCGGCCTCGAGCCGCCCGTGCGAACCACCATCGCCGCGGCTGGTGGAATTCCGGGCGACTCGCTCGTCGAAATCGACTGCATCGCGTCGATCTAAGCGTCGAGCGCGCGCGCAATTAATTGTTCGTCTAAGAAACTTCGATGGTCGCTAGGCGTCACTAATGGGATTGTGACGTCTGTTTAGTTTCAAACGCCGTTCATAGCAACGCGCAAGCGGACGTGTGCGTTCCAAACCGTTCGCTCCTGTCGTCGCCGGAGCGAACACGCGTTGTTCCACTCTGCATCAATTCCCGTCAGCCGAACATTTCGACCACCCGCACATTCTGAGTAACGAGACTGTAACTACTTGGAGTTCAAGTCATGCCGAACGCATGACGAGGAGCTGCCGAAGGCGGTACGTACTCTGCATTTGGAACGCAGGCATGGTTGCCCCACGGTGAATCCTCGGACATCAAAGAAGAAATTCTTGTACGCATGCGCAAAATTTTCCGTACGCAATTGAGCGCACGACTCCGTTTACCGAGCGAGCAGACGATCAGCCGATGAGCGCGACACACGAAATGCCGTTGAAACTGCGGACCAACTCGAACACGCCACACACGCGAATCGCGCTCTACTCGCACGACACGATGGGACTCGGTCACATGCGGCGGAACCTGCTGCTTGCGCAATCGCTCTGTGCATCGCTGCCGAACGTGGCGATTCTGATGATTGCCGGTGCGCGCGAGGCGGCGACATTCTCGATGCCCGCGAACGTCGATTGCCTGACATTACCGGCATTGTCGAAGGACGGCAATGGCCACTACGCCAGCCGCCACATGCCGATTTCGCTGGGGGAGATCGTCACGGTGCGCTCCGGCGCCATTCGCGCCGCTCTCGAGGCGTTCGAACCCGATGTGCTCATTGTCGATAACGTACCGTGTGGTGCGGCACGTGAGCTCGATGCCACATTGAGATCGATCGCCGCGCGCGGTCGTACGCGCGTGGTGCTGGGACTGCGCGACATCCTTGACGAGCCCGCGGTCGTCCGCGCCGAGTGGCGTGCTTCGGCAAACGAGCAGGCGATTCTGGACTACTACGACGCCATCTGGGTCTATGGCGATGCCCGCGTGTGCGATCCCGCGGTCGAGTACGGCTTTGGTCCCGACGTCGCCGCACGCGTACGCTTCGCCGGGTACCTGGATCAACGCGAGCGCCTGCCGTTTGCGAACGAGTCCGACAAGGCGGTGTTGACGGAGCTCGACTTCCCGCCCGGACGGCTGGTGCTCGGGGCGGTCGGTGGCGGACAGGACGGCGCCCGGCTGGCTGATGCGTTCACGCAGGCGCAGTTGCCACGGGGAACGAACGCATTGCTGCTGACCGGACCGTTCATGCCCGCGCGCATGCGCGAACGGATCCTGAGTCGAGCCACGAAGAATCCGCATCAGCGCGTGCTCGAGTTCGTCCGCGAGCCTGCGCTGCTCCTGCACCAGGCGGATCGCGTCGTGGCGATGGGCGGGTACAGCACGACGTGCGAGATCCTGTCGTTCCAGAAGCACGCGCTCATCGTGCCGCGCGTGAGACCGCGACGCGAGCAATTCATTCGCGCTCAGCGGCTGGCCGACCTTGGCCTTGTCCACACCATTCACCCCGATGAGGTGACGCCCGAACGCATCGCCGCGTGGCTGGCGCGCGATCTTGGTGCGGCACCGGACGGCACGACGCACCTGGATTTCGGCGGGCTTCGCCGCGTGCCTGAGCTGTTGCAGGAGCTGCTTACCGAATCGAACGCTGCGGTGACAACCAACACGCGGAGGAATGTGCATGCGTCAATGTGAGTGGCCGGCCGTGGCGTACATCGTCAAGCGCTATCCCCGGTATTCCGAGACGTTCATCGTCACCGAGATCCTGGCGCACGAGGCGGCGGGCGCGAACATCGAGATCTTCGCGCTGCGGCCTCCTTCAGATACCCACTTTCAGGATGCGATCGGGAGGGTGCGTGCGCCGGTGACCTACATACCGTTCGAGCGCGTGCGTACCGACGACTTTTGGGCGGCGCTGCGGCAATCGTCCGCCTCGTTGCCGCGCCTGTGGGAGGTCTTACATGAGATTGGCGGCGAGGACGCACGCACGGTTTACCAGGCGATCGCCGTCGCTCAGCTCGTCGTCGAGCGCCATATCTCACACCTGCACGCCCACTTCGCGACCTCGGCGACGTCGGTCGCCCGTCTCGCCGCGCGTCTGGCGGATGTGCCCTACAGCTTTACCGCTCATGCCAAGGACATCTACGGTCCGGATGTGAGGCATGACGACCTGAGAGACAAATTGGCCGATGCGTCAGGCGTCGTGACGGTGAGCGACTACAACCTCGCGTATCTTCGCCAGACGTTTGGTCCTGCAGCCGACCGCGTGACGCGGGTGTACAACGGTCTGCCACTCGAAGAATTTCCTTATTCGAGTCCGGGCGACCGGCCGGCGCTCATTCTCTGTGTCGGACGGCTGGTCGAAAAGAAAGGCCTTGCCGATCTCATCGACGCGTGCGCGATTCTCGATCATGCCGGGTGCTCGTTTGCGTGTCACATCGTCGGCGAAGGCCCACTCGAAGCCTCTCTGCGCGAGCGAATCGATCGGCTGGGACTTCCCGGACGAGTGCTCCTGCTCGGACCACGCCCGCGAATCGAGGTCGTGCGTCATCTGCAGAAGGCCAGTGTCTTCGCAGCGCCCTGCGTCGTGTCGTCCGATGGCGACCGCGACGGTCTCCCGACGGTCCTGATCGAGGCGATGGCAGTGGGCACGCCCTGCGTCGCCACCAACGTCAGCGGCATTCCAGAAATTGTCACAGATGAGCTGACGGGTCTCGTGGTTGACGAGCACAAACCTTACGCCCTGGCGGCGGCCCTCGATCGATTGCTGACCGATACCGCACTGCGAGTCAGCCTCGCGAGCGCTGCCCGAGCTCACATCGAAAGCTCCTTCGATGCGCACCGAAACGCGCAGCAGATTCGGCGCCTTTTCCAGCTCTCGGACACGACGCCTGCGACGGTTCATGAGGAAGTCGGATGATGCGGGTCGCCTACGTCTCCGCCGATCCCGGCGTCCCGGTCTACGGCCATAAGGGCTGCTCGATTCACGTTCAGGAAGTTGTGCGGGCGCTAAACACCTGCGGCGCGACCGTGACGATCTTTGCCGCGCGCATCGGTGGCGCCCCTCCGCCCGGCCTCGAGAGCGTTGCTGTTCATCACGTGACCAATGACGTGGCTCGCGATGCGCCGGCACGCGAACGCGCCGCGATGCGAGCGAACCGCGCATTCGGCCGCGCACTGTGGCGCCACGGGCCTTTCGACGTGGTCTATGAACGGTACTCGCTGTGGGGCTTTGCCGGCATGCGTATCGCGCGCCGCCGAGGCATTCCGGGCGTGCTCGAAGTCAACGCCCCTTTGATCGAAGAGCAGGAAGAGCATCGTACGCTTTGTCACAGGGCAAGCGCCTCCCGGATCGCGAGGATGAATTTTGCAGCGGCCCACACGATTGTGGCCGTTTCGACGGAGGTGGCCGATTACGTCAGACGCTTCCCAGGAACGGAGGGTCGTCTGGTGGTGATACCGAATGGCGTCGATCCGTCGCGGTTTCCCTCAGCCGAATGTCGGCAGCCTGGAACTCGTGCGGGCTTTACAGTCGGTTTCGTTGGCAGCCTGAAACCGTGGCACGGCCTGCCGACGCTCGTCGACGCGTTCGCTGAGTTGCATCGAGAGGATCCGACGGTACGCCTCATCGTCGTGGGGGAAGGCCCATTGCGCGTCTCGCTGGAAGAGCGCCTCGAGACCTACGGCATCACTAAAGCCTCGCGATTCACCGGCGCCGTGAGCCCGCAGTCCATTCCCGCCTTGCTGTCATCGATGGACGCCGCTGTGGCGCCGTACGCGGCGCGGCGGGATTTCTATTTTTCGCCTTTGAAGATTCTCGAGTATATGGCCGCCGGCCTTCCGATCGTCGCGAGCCGCGTCGGACAGATTCAGCAGCTCATCTCGGATGGGGAAACAGGCCTGCTGTGCGAACCCGACGATCCGCGATCGCTCGCGGAGCGGCTGCGACGGCTCCGCGACGACACCGCATTGAGGCGCAAGCTCGGAGCGGCCGCACGCGCGACCGTCCTCGAAAATCATACGTGGTTGGACGTGACGCAGCGCATCTTCGCACGGGCAGGTGTCGGGTTGAAGGAGGTGCGATGCTGAAAGGCGGACAGCTGCCGCAGAACGACCGTGTTCCCGGCATGGTTGCGCTGATGCAGCGTTTCTGGCCGCTCGTGTGGAAGGAGCGGCTGGTCGTGGCGGCGTCGTTTATCGCGCTGCTGGCCGAAATCGGTCTGCGGCTGCTGGAGCCCTGGCCTCTTAAGTTCGTATTCGACCGGCTCATTCCAACTGACGGGACGCGTGTCTCGAGCGTGCCGATCGTCGGGACGCTCAGCGCGACATCGCTGCTCGCGCTTGCCGCCGTGTCGGTCGTGGTGCTCATCGGTCTGCGGGCGTTAGCCTCGTATCTGTCGGCGGTCGGGTTTGCCCTTGCGGGCAACCGAGTGTTGACCGAAGTGCGCAGCGACCTGTATCGCCATCTGCAGTCGCTGTCTCTTTCCTTCCACCATCGCGCCCGCCAGGGGGATCTCACGCTTCGGGTCGTCAGCGATGTCGGCATGCTCAAAGACGTGGTCGTCACCGCCTTTCTGCCGCTCGTCGCGAATCTCCTGATTCTGGCGGGGATGCTCGCGATGATGTTCGTCATGGAGTGGCGGCTGGCCCTCGTCGCCACCGCCGTCCTGCCGTGCTTCTGGCTGTTTACGGGGCGCGTCGGACGCCGCATCCAGGACGCCTCACGGGTTCAGCGGCAACGCGAGAGTGCGCTCGCCGCAACCGCCGCCGAGTCGGTTGCAGCGATCAGGGTCGTCAAGGCTCTGTCGCTCGAATCGGCATTCGCGCGCACCTTCACGAACGACAACCGGCGCAGCCTGACCGATGGCGCTCGCGTGAAGCGGCTCTCCGCCGGCCTCGAACGCACGGTGGATCTGCTCATTGCGCTTGCGACCGCGCTCGTTTTATGGGCCGGCGGGCGGCTTGTCCTGGACCGCACGCTGTCCCCGGGCGACTTGATCGTCTTCCTGACGTATCTGAAGAACGCCTTCAAGCCGATTCAGGACCTGGCGAAATATTCGGCACGGATCGCCAAGGGCTCGGCAGCGGCTGAACGTGTGCTCGATGTCCTCAATCGCACGCCCGAGGTTCGCGATCTTCCGGGCGCCGCGACGGCGCCCGCCTTCCTTGGGGCCGTGCGCTTCGATGATGTGAGCTTTGCCTACGAGGCTGATGCTGCAGCGCTGAACGACATCCAGCTCTCGTTCCAGCCTGGTGAGCGGATCGTGCTGACGGGACCCTCCGGCGGAGGAAAATCGACGCTCCTCAGCCTGCTCCTGCGTTTGTACGACCCTTCGAAGGGGGTCGTGCGGATCGACGATCGCGATATCAGGCGATTCACGATCGAGTCGCTTCGCAGTCAGATCGCGGTCGTCCTGCAGGACACCATCCTGTTCGCCGCGACCGTGCGCGAAAACATTGCCTTTGGTGCGCCACGCGCGTCCTCCGCCGACGTCGAGGCAGCCGCGAAGCTGGCAAACGCAGACGGCTTCATCCGCGAGCTGCCCGGCGGGTACGACGCGATGGTCGGCGAACGAGGCGTTACGCTCTCGGGCGGACAGCGTCAACGCATCGCCATCGCACGAGCGGCCATCCGTCGCGCCCCGATTCTGATTCTCGATGAGCCCACCACGGGTCTGGACGAAGCGAACGCCCGGGCCGTGACGGAAGCCTTCGAGCGTGTCGCCAAGGGCCCCACGACGTTCATCGTCACCCACGATCCACGCGTTGCGGCAACGGCCGACCGCATCGTCTACATCGAACGCGGGCGCGTCGTCGAGCACGGTTCACCGGCAGAGCTGTTGCGCGCTCACGGTCCGTATGCCCGGCTGCAGCGGCTCTATAGCGCCGGTTCCCACAACCCGGAGGACACCGTTGTTACGACCGGCCGATGATGATCTCGTTCGGCGCGATCGTCACCTTCCCGATCTCGCGCTGCTGCTGGATCCCAATCGTCTCGCCGAGCGATTGACGACCACGCTTGGCCGCTCGGACATCTCGCGCGTCGAGGTCACCTATCTCCGCTATAAACCCTCGCGGAGTTGTCTGGCCGCCTGCCGCGCGGAGATAGACGGGCGGCGGATTGAGTTCGTGACGAAGGCGTACCGCCCGAGTGCGACCGACAAGCTGCTCAAGGCGACGACGCGGACGGGCGTCCCCGGGCCGTTGGGACCTGGCCGGTTTGTCCTCGACGAGAGCGCGGTCGCCGTGTCGGTCTTTCCGAACGACCTGAGATTGCCACGCCTCGCTCGGCTGATGTCCCCCGACTCCGCTGCGCGGCTACTGGAAAGGATCCCCGGTTACGACGGTACGGCCGGCCGTCTGGAAACGTTGCGGCACAACCCCGAGCGGCGGTTCGTGGGCAAGCTCGTCGTGGACGACAAGGCCATTGCGACGGTGCGCTGCTACACGCAGCGAGACTGCGAGACGATGGCCGCCCAAGCCGGCGCGGTCAAAAGTCGAGGCCCGCTCCGGGTGGCGCGGCTGCTGACGCGCTGGACGCGACGGTGCGTGTTGGCGTTCGAGTGGCTCGACGGCGAACTGCTCGAACGGGCGATCCGGCAAAGGTCTCTGCAGTCCTCCAGCCTGGAGCTCGTCGGCGCCGCCCTCGCCCATCTGCACGATCAAGAAGGGCGGAGGTTGTCACGTCGGACCGGTGCAGCCGATGCGGCGGCCATCATGTCGCTTTCACACCATCTCGCGTTTCTGCATCCACCGATCGCAAGGCCGGTCCGCGAGCTGGCCAGACGAGTCAGCGCCGGTCTTGTGACGAATGCGGACGGCGTGTGTCCGTTGCATGGCGACTTTTACGCAAAGCAGGTGCTTCTCAATGGATCGACGGCCGGCTTCATCGATCTCGATGAAGCCTCGCTGGGAAATCCCGCCATCGACTTCGCGCGATTTCGTGCCGATCTCGAGGTGTGCGTCCTGTCAGGGGATCTCCAGGCAGGCGAGGTCGAATCGCTGATCGACGGCATGTACGAGGGATATCGCGCAGCCGGCCGGACGCTGCCGTCAGATCTGAATCTGCATATCGCCGCGCAGTTGCTTCGAGTTGCGGCGCATCCGTTCCGCCGCCGAGATCTTGCCTGGCCGAGCCACCTCGAGGCGATTCTGGGTCGGGCGGCCGCGTTTCTCGATAAGGACAGGAGTGCGAATCGGCGTCCGACCCCCGCGACATCACGGGGGGCAGTCCCCGACGATCCACTCATGCCCTTCCTGGGCGCCGCCCTGAATCCGGCCGAAATCGCCAGCACGTTCGCCCGCAATCTGGATTGTCTGAACGCGGCGAGAAAGACACGCGTTGTGCGCATCTCGGTTGGGAGACACAAGCCAGGACGACGCTGCCTCATCGCGTACGACCTGTCAGTGCAGGACGTGAAGGGTTCACTTCACGACCTTGCCCTCGTCGGCAAGGTGCGCGCGCGAGGCGCAGACAGGAGCACCCACGACCTGCAGAGAGCATTGTGGGCCGGGAGCTTCGGTCCCGCCGCAACCGACGGCATTTTTGTGCCTGAGCCGCTCGGCGTCGTGGAAGACCTGCACATGACGGTACAACGGCGTGTCCCAGGGACGCCTGCGACGCGGCTTCTGGAAGGCCCATCCGGCATTCAGCTTGCCCGACGCGTGGCGGAATCCATCCACAAGCTGCACGCCACGCCGGCGCCGACCTGGCGCAGACACGCCGTGTCGGACGAACTGCGGATCCTTCGGGAACGGCTCGCGGCGGTCGTCGAAGCCCGTCCTCTCTGGCAACCGCGGATCGCACGCGTGCTGGATGGGTGCGTGCGGCTCGCGGCTCGCGTTCAGGAAGATTCGCGGTGCGGCATCCACCGCGATTTCTATCCGGACCAGGTACTCGTCGATGGAGAACGGCTGTATCTGACGGATCTCGATTTGTACGCCCATGGTCCTGCCGCGCTGGACGTCGGAAACTTCGCCGCGCATGTCGAGGAGTACAGCCTGCGCCGCTTCGGTCATCCGGAGCACCTCACCGACCGGACAGAGATGCTCGTCGAGCGGTATCTGCAATTGTCCCCGACCACCACCCGTGAATCTATTCACGTATGGGCGACGCTGTCGCTCGTCCGCCATATCGCCATCAGCTGGTCGTTGGCAAACCGGCGCCCGTTTACGCCGGACTTGATCGAGTTGTGCGAATGGCGAATTTTGGAAAGGAGCACACAATGACGCGAGTCTGGTTCTGCCTGGCGGCAATCCTGATCGGCTGTCCGAGCGCAGCCTTCGCGCAGAACGGGACGACCGATCCAGAGGCCACGCCGGCGGCCAACAGCCAGGATCCCACCACGATCCCCGCAGCGCCTTCTCCGCGTCTGAGTGCGCCGGCCCGTGGTCCGTGGACGCTGTTCGGATCGGCCTCCAACGGTGTCTCCTCCAATGTGAACTTCGATCAGGAGGATCTCGGCGCGTATGGTGTGGTGTTGGGCGGCGGGGTTGCGTTTGTTTCGGACGACTTCGCGTTCACCTACGAGCTCGCCGGACACCAATATACGAACACGGAGAAGTGGAACCGGGTCAGCCAGCGCGTCGAGGCGTCGTTCGAGAAGAGCCTGCCAGGCAACTGGGAATTCGAGACCGTCGGTCAAGTCGCGTTCAAGGGCTCGTCGGAGGATCGAGACATCGTCGACCAGGATCTTGAGATCAACCCCCGGCTCCGGTACCGCTTCAGTCCGGACCGCCGCGTCCGTTTCTTCACCGCACACCGGCTGAAGCGATACAACGATGCGCCGGAGACCAACGCCCGCAAGCACTACGTTGGCGCCGAGTTTCGCGAGGCGTTAGGCGAAGGACGTCACTGGGAGGCGGGCGCCAGGTTCGAGACGAACGACGAGGATCTCGCGAAAGGAGACTACCGGCGCTGGACGTACTGGTTGGAGCACGGGATGCAGATGACCAGCAGAGACACGCTCGTGATGCAGCTCCGCTACCGCCTCAAGCACTACACGAGCCGGGTCGTAGAGATTGAGGATGTCGATCACCTGCGCCTCGATCACCGTTTTGTGCCGGCCTTCGCATGGATACACGCGGTGAATCACCGATTCGAGGTACGGTTCGATTACACCTACGAGTCGAACTACTCGAACGATCCGAGCAAAGAATACGGCGCTCATCTGGCGTGGACGAGCATGGGGGTGCGGTGGTGAAACACAGGAGCTGATACTCAGCTCCATTTCAGATCCCGCATCGCGGCGATCTGAAAAATGCCGGAACAGGAGATTAGGAGATAAGGAGAAGGATTTTCTTCTGAAGAAGAAACTCGTGGCCTCCTGAACTCCTAATCTCTTGTTAGAGACGGGATCATCGCCATTTCAAGTCGCGCGTCATCACCCCAAGCTGGCGCCCGTCGCGCGGCGGCTTCCACATCGGGTCGACTTTCATCACCACCCACTGGGAATCGGGTTTGGCGTCCTTCGCGGCAGGATCGAGCTGGTAGCTGATGGTGTGCCACTCGTGATCGGTCAGCTTCTGCGTGTCGATCACCTTGCCCCGAACCTCGACGGTGATCGTTTGCGGCATGGGTGCATTCGATCGCACGCCCATCTCGAAGCCCTTCGCATCGGGAGGTGCGTGCAGATAGGACGTCGGGCCGCTCCACCGGAACATGATGCCGGGTCCCCCGCGCTCGGGCCGGTAGAACCCGCGCGTGCGGCCGCTGGCGTCGATCCCCGGCGCGTAGATCGGCTCCTCGGCTTTCCACGCCTGCCCATCGATCACCGGACCGTTGATCGCGAACACATCCATGTACGGAAAGTGATCGGCGGCCCAATCCGCACTGCTCCACGGATAGACGGCGAAGGTGCGCGGCCGCGGGGCGTGTTCGTCCAGTTTCATCGCGGGCGTGCCGGGAAACGGATTCTTCAGGCCCATCGTGTCGGCGATGGTTGCCGGGATGTCGCTGATCATCGTCGGCGCCTGCGAGATGCGGATCGGGCCGGTGCTGTGCGGCGGCTTTACGACGAGCAACGCAAGCGCGCTGCCTGACATGTTCGACAGCGGACCTCCGAGCGTCTCGCGCTCGCCGGTGAACCCATCCGGCGTAATCGCAATGCCATGATCCGACGTGATGAGCACCATGCTGCTGTCGTAGATGCCAAGCTCGCGCAGCCGGTCGAGAAACTCGGCGACCAGCCTGACCGCGCACCGGGCCTGGCCGGAGTAAAGCTCGCGCGACGCGCGCTTGATGCCGATGTAGCGGCAGTCGGCGTCGAGCGTCATCGGCCAGTGAGGAATGCCCACGTGCACGTACTTGTAGAGCGGCCGATCGTGGGTCACGTGCAGCCGTGGCGTGAAATCCCTCATGAACGCTTCGGCGTTCACGGGGAAATGCCGGCGTCCGGCCGTGTCGGAGTTGTCCTGGCCGAACGCGTTCTGCAGCCGCCACGACTGGTTGTTGTAAATCGCCGGCTTCAGCAGGTGAAGGGAGTGCCGGAAGAGCGACAGGTCGGCGAGCTGCCAGGCCGTAAACCGCACGTACGCGTCGTAGGTCACGTACAGGGTCGGAAGGCGGTAGTAGTTGGTGGCCGACGCCCGGTCGTAGACCAGGCCCGAAATCGCATCCACCTGATAGCCCTGCGAGCGCATCACGTTGAAGATCGATGCGCGTTTGAAAACCCGGCTCATGAACCGGCGCATCGGTTCCTGGTTCCGGTACGGCTGTCCTGTCAGCATCGTCGGGATGCTGACGATCGTCGTCGGGAACGCGCCGGCGTGATCGGCGAAGAACGTGAATCCCGAGAAGCGGCGGTCCATGTCGGCGCGTTCCGCTTCGATGATGTCGAGGAAGACATCGGACTGAAAGCCGTCGAGCACGAAGTGGAACACGTTCCGGGTCGACGAGACCTCGAAGATGGCGTCCGGCGGCCCTTCCCATTTCGCCCGCGCTTCGGGGTCGGCTTTCAGGGCTGTCACGGCGAGCAGCACCGCCTGCAGGGCGACGAGGACACGGCTCGCGAACACCGACACGGTAAACAACCGCTGCGCGAAAATGATGAGGAGGAGCGGCAGCCCGATCCAGAGCACCGGTTCGTATCGATTTCGCCAGGCCTGTCCCGTCCAATCGATGTCCTCGCCGTTCAGCACACCGTAGTCGCCCACGATCAGGTTGCCCTGGATCCAGAGGACAAGACCAAGACCCACCAGTCCGACGAGGTAGTGGCGATAGAAGCGCTCGGGCAGCGCCAGGCCAATAAGGATGAGCACGCCGGTGACCCCGAGGATCATCGGCGCCAGGTGCACGATGATGCCCGGGAACGGGGCGCTGAACTCGTCGGGGTTCCCGGCATACAGGGTATGCGGGCCGAACAGAAACAGTTGCAGGGCCGGGAGCAGCGCGGGAAACAGCAGAGCGACTGCGCGGCGCCAGCGTAAATCGGGCATTTCTCGACGCAAAGTATAGCGTGCAGGGCAAATCCACCCTGCTCCCCCCAAGGGGTGAGGTCAAAGATCAGAGGCCAATTCGACGCAAAAAACCCGATAATGGAGAGAGTCAACGTGACAACGATGCGACTGGTGTGGCTCGCGGCGGGCAGCTTGCTCCTGTGGGCACCCATGTACACCCGGCAGGCTTCGTCGCAGGTGCAGAAACCCGCGGCAACCGACGTCTCCTCGCACGCGGCGCTGGTGAACCGATCGTGCGTCAGCTGTCACAGCGACAAGCTGAAGACGGGTGGTCTCTCTCTGCAGCAGGTCGACGTGACCAGCGTGAGCGTTGACGCCGGCGTGTGGGAAAAGGTCTTGCGCAAGGTGCGTTCGGGAGAGATGCCGCCTCCCACCGTGCGCAATCGCCCGCAACCCGAGGAGTTGACCGCGTTTGCGAATTTCCTCGAGTCGAACCTCGACCGGGCGGCTGCGGCAAACCCCAATCCGGGGCGGGCGCCGGTCCACAGGCTGAACCGCGCCGAGTACAGCAACGCAATCCGGGATCTGCTGGCCGTCGACGTCAAGCCGGGTGAGTGGCTGCCCGTCGACGATTCGGGTTACGGGTTCGACAACATCGCGGCGGTGCTGTCCACCTCGCCGGCGTTGCTCGAGCGCTACATGGGGGCTGCGCGCAGGATCAGCCGGCTGGCCGTCGGGGATCTCACGATTAAGCCCTTTGAACAGATTTACGATGCCCCGCGCGACCCCCTCAAGGGTGTCCGCAACGAGCGGCTTGGCGACGACCTGCCGTTCGATTCGCGCGCGGGCGTGTCGGTCCAGCACTACTTCCCGGTCGATGGCGAGTACATGTTCAAGATCCGCATCCCGGGAGTGCAGGCGACCGGCGAGGAACAGGAGATCGATCCGTTCCAGATGCGAGTGCCCGTGAAAGCGGGACTCCATTCGGTGGGCGTCACGTCTCCTCGCGAGAACCTCAAGGCGGAAAGCGAAGGACCAGGAGCGAGGGGAGGCGGCGCCGGCGGACGAAGCGGGGTTCCCCAGGTGCCCTATCCGGTCGATCTCCGGTTGGACGGCGCCCGAGTGAAGCGTTTTGACGTGCCGGGCGGCACACCTGAAGTCCGGCAGCTGATCATCGGCGGTCCCTACAACGCGACCGGTCGAGGCACCACCCCGAGCCGCACGAAGATCTTTACGTGCGCACCGAAGACCGAAAGGGAAGAAATTACGTGCGCGCGCACGATTCTCGGCACGCTGGCGCGGCGCGCGTTCCGGCGTCCCGTTAGCGCGGCCGACATCGATCCGCTCCTGGCCTTTTACGAGAAGGGCCGCAGCTTGCCCGCTGAAGGGTCAGCAAAGGCGGGCGACTTCGACACCGGCATTCAGCGTGCGCTCGAAGCCTTGCTCGTGTCTCCCGACTTTTTGTTCCGTGTCGAGCGCGATCCGGCGCGCGCGATGCCGGGCAAAGCCTATCCGGTGAGCGATTTCGAGCTGGCTTCCCGGCTCTCGTTCTACCTCTGGAGCAGCATCCCCGACGATCAGCTGCTCGACCTGGCGGAGAAGGGGCGGCTGAAGAATTCGACTGTGCTGCAGCAGCAGGTGCAGCGCATGCTCGCCGACCCGCGGTCCGAAACGCTCGTCTCGAACTTCGCCGGGCAATGGCTCCACCTGCGCAACGTCGAGACGGTGACGCCCGACCCGGTGATCTTTCCGTTCGACGAGGCGCTGCGCGACGCGTTCACGAAGGAAACCGAGTTGTTCGTTGCCAGCATCGTGCGCGAGGATCGCAGCCTGCTCGATTTGCTGACAGCCGATTACACCTACGTCAACGAGCGCCTGGCCGAGCACTACGGCATTCCAAAAGTGTACGGGTCGCAGTTCCGCCGCGTGACGTTGTCCGACGCCAATCGCCGCGGGCTGCTGGGCCAGGGCAGCATCCTGACGGTGACGTCCTATCCCAACCGTACGTCGGTCGTGCAGCGCGGCAGGTGGATTCTCGAGAACCTGCTTGGCACGCCGCCGCCACCGCCGCCGGCAGACGTCCCCGAGCTGGTGGCGAAGAAGAACGGCAAGGCGCTGTCGCTGCGCGAGCAGATGGAGCAGCACCGTGCCAACGCCGTCTGCGCCGCGTGCCACGGGCGGATGGATCCGATCGGGTTCGCCCTCGAGAACTACGACGGCGTCGGCAAGTGGCGCGACGAAGATGCCGGCGTGCGGATCGATGCCACCGGAAAGCTTCCGGACGGCACCGAGTTCAGCGGCCCGGCCGGGCTCACGCAGTTGATGGTGAGCAAGTATCGCGAAGACTTCGTGCGGACGGCCGTCGAGAAGCTGATGACCTATGCGCTCGGGCGGGGCGTCGAGTACTACGACGCGCCGACCATTCGCGCCATCGGCCGGCAGGCCGCGCGCGACAACTATCGGATGTCGTCCCTGATTGTTTCAATCGTGCAGAGCACACCGTTCACACGCCGAGCGGCGCGCGAGAACTACCAATTAGGAGCGGAGTGATGATTCTCACCAACAAAACCTTGCCCCGGCGGACGTTCCTGCGAGGTCTGGGCACCGTGGTGGCCCTCCCCGTGCTGGATTCGATGTTTCCGGCCTTCACCTCGCGCGCGTCGGCGTGGCAGCGCGCCAAGGCGCCGGTGCGGCTGGGGTACGTGTACACGCCGAACGGCATCATCGGGTGCAGCGACAAGAGCCCGAAAAAGTTCATGTGGACGCCGACGGCGGCCGGCGCGAATTTTCCGTTCAGCCCGACGATGAAGTCGCTCGAGCCGTTCCGCGAGAATGTCGTCGTGTTCAGCGGCCTGGCGCAGGTGACCGGCCGGGCGCTCGGCGACGGTCCCGGCGATCACGCGCGCGCCACCGCGACCTGGCTCACCGGCGTGCATCCGTACAAGACGGGCGGCGCCAACTTCAAGCTGGGTGTCTCGGCCGATCAAATCGCCGCCCAGGAATTCGGCAAGCAGACGCAGCTGGCCTCGCTCGAGCTTGCGCTCGAACAACCGCCGCTCGCCGGCAACTGCGACTCGGGGTACACGTGCGCGTACATGTCGATGTCGTGGCGGGGCGAGACGAGCCCGCTGCCCGGGGAAATCAACCCGCGGGCGGTGTTCGAGCGGCTGTTCGGCGACGGCGAGAGCACGTCGGCGGCCGATCGGCGTGCGCGGCTGGAGAGCCAGAAGAGCGTGCTCGATTACGTGACGTCGACGCTGACGCGTCTCGAGGGCAGCCTTGGCGCGGGCGATAAGCGCAAGCTCGACGAGTATCTCGAAGCCGTCCGCGATATCGAACGCAGGATTCAGCGCGCCGAAGAGCAGAACGTCCTGATGCAGTTGCCGCACATGGATCGGCCGAGCGCGATTCCGGACGACTACCTTCAGTATTGCCAGTTGATGATGGACCTGCAGGTCATCGCGTGGCAGACCGACATGACGCGCGTCACGTCGTTCACTATGGGCCGCGACGGCAGCAACCGTGCCTATCGCGAGATCGGTATTTCCGACGGTCACCACTCGATCTCGCATCACCAGCAGGACCCCGAGCGCGTGGAGAGGCTGATCAAGATCGACGAGCTGCACACGTCGCTCTTCGGGTACTTGATGAAGAAGCTGTCGGAGACGCCCGATGGCGATGGCACGCTGCTCGACCATTCGCTCGTGGTGTTCGGCAGCAGCCTGAGCGAGTCGAACATCCACACGCACGACGATCTGCCGATCGTGCTGGGCGGCAACGCGAACGGCCAGGTGAAGGGCAATCGCCACCTCGTCTACCCGAAGGAGACCCCGCTGAACAACCTGTTCCTCAACATGTTCGATCTCGCGGGCGTGCCGCAGGTGACCGGTTTCGGCGACAGTACTGGGCGCCTCACGGATCTCTAAATGGTTCGTGGGTTCGTGGGTTCGTCGGTTCGTTGGGTTCGTGAGGTTCGGCGCCTCAGTGCGACGTACGTAGTGTCCGGCTTCAGCCGCACCGTGATCGTCGCATTTGTGCTGATGCTGTCGGCGCCTGCGTCAGCGCAACAGAACGATCTCCGTCTCATCGATGCCGTCAAGCGTCGCGATCAGAAGTCCTTCAACTCATTGCTGCGCGCCAAAGCCGACGTCAACGCGGCACAGCCCGACGGCGCGACGGCACTCGCCTGGGCGATCCACCTGGGCGAGCGGACGATGGCGGTTGCGCTCCTCGATGCCGGAGCCAGGTCCAATACCGTTGACGAGTACGGCGAGACACCGCTCACGCTCGCCGCCGCGAACGGCGACGCGGCGCTCGTCCAGCGGCTGATCGCCGCCGGCGCCAAAGCGACCACCACGCGCTGGAACGGCGAGACCGCCCTGATGATCGCCGCCGGTGCGGGCAGCGTCGATGCCGTGCGTCAACTCGCGCTGCATGGCGCCGACGTGAACGCCGCCGACCCTCGCCGTGGCCAGACCGCCCTCATGTGGGCCGCCGCCGAAAAGCACGCCGATGTCGCCAGGGTGCTCCTGGAGATCGGGGCCAACGCCAAGGCCGTTTCGAAGAACGGGTTCACGCCGCTGGTCTTTGCCACGACGAAAAACGACGTCGAGACGATCGCGGTCCTCCTGAAAGCCGGCGCCGACCCCAATTACACGCTGCCGTCGGGAAGCAACCCGCTGATGGTGGCGATGGCGTACCGGCACACAGCGGCGGCGATTGCACTGCTCGACGCCGGCGCCGACTTCAACAGCCGCGACCGCTCGGGCAACACGCCGTTTCATCTGGCCGCTCAGGTCGGCGATCTGGCGCTCGTCAAGAAGCTGCTCGAGAAAGGCGCCGATCCGAACGTCCGCACACCGCGGTCGCAGCTGCCCGCAGGCGGGGGCGGGGGCGGTGGTGGCGGCTTCCGAACCGCCGCCGGCGAGCAGACGCCGTTGATGGTGGCGGCGCGCGGCGACTACGAAGAAATCATGCGCGCGCTCGTGGCGGGCGGCGCCGATCCGAAGCTGAGGGCGCAGGACGGGTCGAGTGTGTTGATGGCCGCTGCGGGAGGCGCACGGCTGAAGACCTTCACCTACGCGTACGAGCTCGATCCGGATGTGCATGTGGTCACGACGCCCACGCAGAACTCGATCATGCACGTCGCGGTCGGCATGAACGGGCGAACGCAGCCCGAAGTCGTCGAAGTGATGCAGTTCCTTGCCGATCGCGGCGCGAAGCTCGACGAGATGAACGCGGCGGGGCGGACGCCCATCGCATTGGCCGACGGCCTGCCGGTGGACCTGGCTGTCGATTTGCTCACCAAGCTCATCACCGAAAGCGGCACGACGCCCAAAATTCCCTCGAAACGCTGAATGCGCCCCACGACGTTCCAACTTTCGTGCCTGGTCATCGCGGTCGCTCTCGCGACAGGCATCCTCGATCGGACCGTTCGCGCACAGGAGCAGGTGAAAACTGTTGCGGACGGCGTCTACAGCGAAGAGCAGGCCGATCGCGGCGCGGCCGCCTACGACAACGCCTGCAGCGGCTGTCATCGTCCGGATCTCGGCGGTGCAAACGGTCCGGCGCTGCGAGGCGATCGCTTCGCCAGAATCTTCGCCGGCAAGGATTTGAAAACGTTCTACACCAAGATTGCGACCACCATGCCGCGCGGCGCGCCGGCGAGCATGGGCGACACTGTGTATCTCGACATCGTCTCGCACGTGCTCAGGGAGAACGGATTTCCGGCAGGGACCGAGGATTTGACGGCCGAAGGGCTCTCGAGCATCAACGTGTTGCCGGGCCGGCCGAAGCCTCCGCCGCCCGTGGGCGACTTCTCGTACGTCGAGGTCGTCGGGTGTCTCGTGCCGGGGCCCGAGAATACGTGGCTGCTGTCGAAGGCCAGCGAACCCGTGGGTCTGCGGCCGACTGGATCGCCCGCGCCCGATAAGACCGCCGCCGCCGCGATGCCTCTGGGCACCCAGGAATTCCGCCTGCTCGATGCGATGGCGTACGACCCGCAATCGCACAAAGGCGAAAAAATGTACGTCAGGGGCCTCCTGATCAGGTTGCCGGGCGAGCAGCGGATGACCATCAGCTCGATCGACTCGATTGCGCCGGGATGCCAGTGATGCGCGGCATCAACGGTCGGCTGAAGCCGGACACTACGTAGGTCGCAGCGCTGGTCTTCGCGTTGACGGTCACCGGTGCGGCGCAGTCGACGGAGTCGGCCGCGAAGACCGTGTGGGACGGCGTGTACACCGAAGATCAGGCGGCGCGTGGTCAACATGAGTACGCGACACACTGCATGAGCTGCCACAAAGAGGACCTAAGCGGTTACGGCGGGCTGCTCCGAGGAAGCCGCTTCATGGAAAAGTTCCGCGAGGCGAGCCTGCATCTGCTCTTCGACAAAACCAGGACGACGATGCCGCGCGGTGCGGCAGGGAGCCTCAGCGACGAGGCCTACGTCGACATCGTGAGCTACCTGTTGAAGATCAATGAATTCCCCGCCGGGTCCGAAGAGCTTCAGACCGGGCAGCTCGCGAACGTTCAGGTCGTGTCGAAAACCGGACCGGAGCCGGTGCCGAACTTTTCGCTCGTTCGCGTCGTGGGTTGTCTGACGCAATCGGACCGGGCATGGCTGCTGACGAACACAACCGAGCCGGCCCGCTCGGGAAACCCGCAGCCGAGCGCCGAGGAACGGAGCGCCGCCGCGAACATGCCGCTGGGATCGGAGACATTCGACCTGATGGTCTCGGCGGCCTACTCGCCCGAACGCGCGATAGGCCAGAAGGTGGAAGTCCGCGGGTTTCTGATTCGGCGCCCGACGCTGAGCCGGATTAACATCACGTCGCTCGAAACGCTGCAACCCACTTGCGGCGGCTGATCCTCCTTCTCATCGTCTTGCTCGTCACCGGGCCGCTGGCGGCCCAGCAGGCTCGACGGCTGCTCTTCGTCGTCGTGCCCGGTTCGACCAGCCAGGTGGAATACCAGGGCGTCGGCATCCTCGTGTTCGATATCGATGCCGGCCACAAGTTCCTCAAGCGCATTCCCACGTGGCCCGTGCCGGCGGGGCAGCAGCCCGAAAACGTGCGTGGCGTGGCGGCCAACGCGCGAACCGGGCGTTTGTATGTCGGCACGGTCAAGCGCCTCGCGGCGTTCGATCCGGCCAACGGGAAGATCGTCTGGGAAAAAACCTACGATGGCCGCTGCTGCGATCGCATTGCGCTGTCTCCCGACGGCGCGACGATCTACGCACCCTCGTTCGGAACCCCGAAGTGGTACGTCATCGATGCCGACCGGGGCGACCTGGTCACGACGATCGGCGTTCCCGGGTATCCGCGGCAGACTCTTTTCTCACCTGACGGTGCGCACGCATTCCTGGCGGCGTGGGAGTCCTCGATCCTGACCGTCGTCGAGACGAAGACGCACAAACCGGTCAGGGACGCAGGCCCGTTCTCGAGCTTCGTGTGTCCGTTCGCGATCGACGGCAAGGCCTCGCGGGCGTTTGTGAACGTCGACGGCCTGGTCGGATTCGAGGTGGCCGACCTGCAGACCGGACTGATTCTCGATCGCGTGGTCATCGAGGGATACCAGATGGATGCGGCAGGAAAGTTCGAATGCCCCAGCCACGGCATCGCTCTTACGCCGGACGAACGCGAACTGTGGGTGGCCGACGGCGTCGACAACCGCATCCACGTGTTCGATGCGACGACCTATCCGCCTGTGCCCGCCACGACAATCGAGGTTCGCGCACAGCCTCGCTGGATCACGTTCGGGCTCGACGGCCGGTACGCGTACCCGTCCACGGGCGACGTCATCGACACGAAGTCGAAGAAAGTGGTCGCTACGCTGGAAGACGAGCGCGGAGCGTTCGTGCACAGCGAGACGATGATCGAGATGGCGGTTACGGCAGGACGCTTCGATTGAGGAGATCCATCCGGGCGAACTCGCGCGCTTCGGCAAATGCGATGTTCCGCAGCGCGCGCTCGGCCATGCGATCGTTGGCTTCCACGGTGTTGCTGCCGTCATGCGGCGTCAGGATCACATTCCGCAGCGTGCGCAGGTCGCCGGCGCCCGCCGGTGGTTCGTACGGCTCGCGTTCAAATACGTCGAGCGCGGCTCCAGCCAGACCGCCGGTCGTCAGCGCGCCGTAGAGCGCGGATTCATCGACGACCGCCCCGCGTGCCGTGTTGATGAGCCACGCTCGTCTCTCCAGCAACGCCAGCCGCTCGCGATTGATGAACCTTGCGTTGTTCGCGTTAGCCGGTATGTGGATGCTGACGAAGTCTGCCCCTCGAACCGCCGTCGCGAAATCGTTCGTGACGTCGTCGAAATGCTCGATGCCCGCAGGAGTCTCGGCGCCGGGTCTGGTGCAGCCGACGACCAGCATGCCGTAGCCGAGCGAGGCGATCCGCGCCGCCGCGCGTCCGATCTCGCCACATCCGACGATCGCCAGCCGCTTTCCCCGCAGTTCCACGCCGGTGGCGGGTTTCCAGGCGCTGGCCGCCATGGCGGCCGCCGCCGGCACGAGTCCTTTGGCCGCGGCCGCGACGAGCAGCATGGTGTGTTCGGCCACCGACTGGTCCAGCACGCCGGGGGTGTTGGTGCACAGAAGGCCCGCCTCCGTCGCTCGTTTCAAGTCGAGGCCGTCGTACCCGACGCCGAATCGTGCGATGACGCCACCACGGGGCAAAGCTTCGTAAAGGGCTCCCGCGAACCTGCGGCCGCCAACGATGACGTATCGGGCCTGATATGTCCTGATGGCTGCCGCAAGATCTTCTTCGTTTCCGGGCGTGCGCAGGCATTCGAACCCCGGCGCGTTCGTGAAGCGAGGTTCCGCTTTGCCGTATTCCGTGTCGGTGACGAGGATTTTCGGGGTCGTATCCGGCATGCTCGGGAGAAGTTATCATTAATCCCCTTAGTGGCCCTGCCCATCGCTTCGACTGCGGCGGCTCCGGTTGATACCCGCGTCCGGCGGAAAGTGCTCGCCATGACGGTGACGCTGGCGGCCATTACCTATCTCGATCGGGTCGCCATCGGCGTGGCGCGGCCGCACATCGCGCGCGATCTCCAGCTCGATGCCACGCAGATGGGCTACGTTTTCAGCGCGTTCTATCTGTCCTACGCGCTCTTCGAGATCCCGACGGGCTGGTGGGGCGATCGGGTGGGCACGCGCCGCGTGCTGACGCGCATCGTCTGCTGGTGGTCGTCGTTTACCGTGCTCACGGGCTTCGTGTTCGGCTATCCGTCGCTGCTGGCCGTGCGTTTTCTCTTCGGTGCGGGAGAAGCCGGCGCGTGGCCGAACGTCGCGCGCACGTTCTCGCGCTGGTTTCCGCGGCGCGAGCGCGGCACGGTGCAAGGCATTTTCTTCATGGGCGCGCACCTCATGGGCGGACTCACTCCGCTCCTGGCGACCGCGCTGCTCGGGTTTATGGACTGGCGAACGATGTTCGTCCTGTTCGGATCGATAGGTTTTATCTGGGCGTTCGCGTGGTTTCGCTGGTTTCGCGATTCGCCCTCCGAGCATCCTGATGTCAGCGCGGCGGAACGCGCCTATATCGAAGATGGCGCCGCGGCCGACGCCGGTCACGCGCTGGAGCCTACCCAGTGGAAGAGGTTGCTGGCCAATCGCACAGTGGTCTGCCTCTGCCTGATGTACTTCACGCAGACGTTCGGCAATGCGTTCTACGTGACGTGGCTGCCGACCTACCTCGCGTCGAGAGGCCTGACGGGAGTCACGGGCAGCATCCTCGCGGGCTGCCCGCTGATGTTCAGTGTGGCCGCCGATTTTTTTGGCGGCGTGACCACCGATCGTGCGGTGAAGCGGCTCGGTCTCCGGCTCGGCCGCATCATCGCCGGCGGCGGCGCGCTGGCCGCGGCGGGCCTGTTCACGATTGCGGGCACGTTCACGTCATCGCCGGTTGCGTCGGCGTTGCTGATTGCGCTTGGAGGCGCCTCGTCGAATTTTCTTCTCGGCTCGGCCTGGGCCACGTGTCTCGACATCGGCGGCCGGCGGGCAGGTTCGGTGAGCGCGGCCATGAACACGTCGGGCCAGGTTGGCGCGATTTTCAGTCCCATTCTCGTGGCGTTCGTGGTTCAACGATTCTCGAACTGGAGTGCGCCGCTGTATCTGACGGGAGGTCTCTTCCTGCTGGGTGCGACGTGCTGGCTGTGGGTCGATCCGACCAAACCGGTTTCCGATTGATCGGTAGTGCCCGGCTTTAGCCGGGCTTAAGGAGACACAATGACTACGCACTTGAAAAACCGGCGGGAATTTCTGCAATCCGCGCTGGCTGTCGCCGCAGCCTCGCGGCTCTCCGCCCAGGCTCCCGCCGCAAACGAGTGGGGTGGGCCCGTGCTGGATATCCACTTGCATCTCAGGCAGACCGCCGATGGGAACGCGATACACCTCGATGGGTCCGGCGTCACGAAGGCCGTGCTTCTGACCAACGTGAACGCCGAGGATCGCGCGAAAGCGGTGGTGTCTGCCTATCCCGGCCGGTTCGTGCGATTCGCGAGCATCGACGTCACGCAACCCGGCGCCATCGACCAGTTGCGAAAAGCCGTGCAGAACGGCGCGATCGGCTACGGAGAAATCAAGTCGCAGGTCGAGGCCGCGGGGCCCGAGATGCAGCGCCTCTATGCGCTTGCGGCCGAGCTGAGCGTGCCCATCACGATTCACTTCCAGGAAGTGACCCAGCCTGGAAGCCAGGGCGTGTTCAACACCGGGCTGAAAAAATTCGACGCCATGCTCAAGGCGTTTCCGAAGACGACGTTCATTGGTCATGCCGATGCGTTCTGGGCGAACGTCAGCGCCGATTATGCCGAGGACACGTCCTATCCGAAGGGGCCGATCAAACCAGGCGGTGTGACCGATAAGTTTCTCGGCGATTACGAAAACCTGTATGCCGACATGTCGGCGAACTCGGCCAACAACTTCCTCACTCGCGATCCCGAGTTTGCCGCCAGATTTCTCGAACGGCATCAGAACAAGCTGATGTTTGGGAGCGACTGCCCGTGTCCCGACGGCCGTGGCGGAACGACGGGCCGGTGCGTCGCGCGCGCCACGCTGACCGCGCTGAAGAAACTGGCGTCACCGAACGTGTTCAGGAAGATCACGTGGGAAAACAGCACACGCCTGCTGAAGGTTCCAGCGTAGAGGAGCGATACGCAATGAAACGGATGGTCCAGGCCCTCGGCGGCGTTGCGGTGGTGCTCGTCGCGTCCACGGCGGCGGCCCAGGCTCCTTCGTCGGCGGTCGCCACCTATCAGAGCCACTGCGGCACTTGTCATGGCGCCGCCATGACCGGGGCGAGCGCGCCGGCGATTCTGACGTACGTGAGATATCACACAGACGCGGAAGTGACGGCGGCGATCGGTGCACGCCACACGCCGCCTCTTCCGCTGGATGATGCCGGACTTCGTCAGGTGCTGGCGGGCGTTCGCGAGCTGGCGGGGACGAATCCCGCCATGGCGACCGGCGGCTTCACGGGCCGGCGTGGAGGAGGCGCGGGTCGCGAGGGCGGTGCGGCTGCGGCACGCGGTGGGGGTCCCGCACGCGAAGGCGGTCCGGCGCGCGGCGTCGGCCCGTCGCCAGGGCCTGCCGCGAGCGAGCCTGCGCGCGGATCGACGGCGGCGACTCGAGCCGAGACGGTCACCATCAAAATGGCAGACGGGCGCTCGCGAACCGGCATGCTGTTCGCGCAGTCAGAGGTGTCGGCCGTGCTGCTGGAGAACGGCCGGTACGTGCCGCTCTTGAAGGACGGCGACGTCTACCGGGAGAAGCCGATTGCACCCAAAGCGGACTGGACGCACTACGACGGCAGTCTGACCGGCAATCGCTACAGCCCGCTGGAGCTCGTCAACGCATCCAACGTGCAACGGCTGGGCGCCGCCTGGATTTTTCCGATTTCCGGCAGTCCGCGAGCGGTGCAGTCGACGCCCGTCGTGCAGGACGGCATCATGTACGTCACGGGCGCGAACGAAATCTTCGCGCTCGATGCGACGACCGGCCGCCAGATCTGGACCTACAGCCAGCCCCGCACCGAGGGCATCCTCAGCGAAGGCGGCATCGGGACCAATCGCGGCGTCACGATCGGCGGCGACAGGGCGTTCATGGTGACCGACCACGCGCATCTCCTGGCCTTCAATCGATTCACGGGAGAGAAGCTGTGGGACGCGGAAATGGGATCGCACGTCGACTCGTACAGTTCCACGTCGCCACCGTTGCCCGTAGGCGATCTGCTCGTGGTGGGCGTCGCCGGCGGCGAGGAAGGGGCGCGCGGATTTCTCGATGCCTATCGCGCGTCGACCGGCGAACGCGTGTGGCGCTGGTACTCGATTCCAAAGCGCGGTGAAAAAGGCTCGGAAACCTGGGTCGGTCAGGCGCTCGAGCATGGTTGCGGCGCCACATGGATGCCTGGCTCGTACGATCCGCAGCTCGATTTAATCTACTGGGCGATCGGCAATCCGTGTCCCGATTTCGCGGGAGAAGAGCGCATTGGCGACAACCTCTACACGTCGAGCGTCGTCGCGCTGAACGCGAAGACGGGCGAGCTGAAGTGGTACTACCAGTTCTCACCCCACGACACGCACGACTGGGATGCCGTGCAGCCGATGCTCCTGGTCGATGAAATGTGGCCTGTCCCGAGCGCAGTCGAGGGACGGGGCAAACCGCGCAAGCTGCTGATGCACGGCGACCGGAACGGCATGTTCTACGTTCTCGATCGCACGAACGGCGAAGTGCTGCTGACGTCGAACCTCTCGACGAAGGTGACCTGGCACAAGGGATTCACGACCGACGGCAAGCCGATTGTCGATCCCGCGTCGATATCCACCAAAGAGGGCATTGCCGCGTGCCCGGCGGGCGGCGGCGGCGCGAATTTCCAGGCGACGTCGTACAACCCGACGACGAAGCTCTTCTACGCGCGCGTCAGCGACAGTTGCGGCATCTACACGTCGCACGATGATCCGCTGGCCACGGCCGACAACCGGTGGTTCGGCCGCGGCACTCCCGGCGCCCAGGCGCGCGAACAACTGGCCGCGCTGTTGAAGGACTATCGGACGGGCGTGTTCATCCGGGCGATCGATCCCTTCACCGGCAAGAAGGTGTGGGATCTGCCCGCTCCTGCAGGACGGTCGGGCGTGCTGTCGACGGCGAGCGGGCTGATCTTTCTCGGCGGCGGCGGGGGACTGCTGGTGGTTGACGGCAAGACGGGCAAGCCGGTGTGGAACGTCAACATCTCGCAGACGACGCAAGGGTCGCCGATGACGTTCATGGTGGGCGGAAAGCAGTACATCGCCCTGCCCGGGACGAATTCGATTACGGCGTACGTGTTGTATTGAAAACGTCGGGTTGACGATTGCTGGAATCTGCGGTGAGCGACGTAGTGTCCGGCCCGAGGTCCGGCTGACCACCTTCGCCAAGGCTACGGTGGTCCGCCGTAGCTTCAGCGAAGGCGGAAGCCGGACACTACGTACTGACTTGCGCCTAACGACTTTCGACTTTCGCCTTGCGACTTATTTCATCGGCGCCGCGTACGGCCCCACCTCGACCTTGCCCTGCGTGTCCTTATCCTTGCCCAGCTCGGCCGTGACGCCGTTTGCGATGGCGGCCGTCTCGCTCGCGTTCTGGAAGCAGGTGAAGTCGGGACGATCGCGCCAGGCCCACGGACCGCAGAGCTTCTTGCCGGCGGCGAGCGCCGCGTCGTGCACCACGTTGATCAGACGTTCGTAGTCGGGCGAGCCCTGCGAGTAGCCTGAGAAGTTGCCGAGGTCGCCGCTCGCGGCGAAGATCGCGTCGACGCCCGGGACTTTTGCGATCTCGTGCGCGTTCTTGACGCCTTCGATCGTCTCGATCATCAGGATGAGCACGATGTTGTCGTTGATGGTCTGCCGGTAGCCGCCCGGCACGCCGCCCCACATCGCCGCGTCGAAGCCCTGGCCGCCGCCCTGGCTGCGCTTGCCGAGGGGCGGGAAGTACGTCCAGTCGCGCGCGGCGATGGCTTCCTGCACGGTATCAACGGTCGGGACGACAATCACCAGCGCGCCCGCGTCGGTCGCGCGCTGAATCTCGCGCTCGTCGGCGTACGCGATGCGTGCGCCGGGCACGGCCTTCGCGTGCGGGCAGGTGCGCCACATGCGGGCAGCCTGCGACCAGTCGCGGTCGTTGTGCTGCTGCTCGGTCCAGATGTAGTCGTAGCCGGCATTCGCCATCGCGCAATACGTGAGCGGATCGGTGGCGCTGAACACGGTGCCGCCGGTCACACGGCCGCCGGCCTTCAGCTTCACCTTGACCGGATTCCAGAGCTTCGAGCCCGCGGGCGCGGCCGTGCTCGTACCGTATTTCCAAGTGGCCGGATCAATCGAGCCGGTGTTGACCGCGCCGGGCAGCGGTTTCTCCTTTGCTCCGCTGTTCGTGCCGGCCGGCGCCGCCAGCGGGAACTTGCTCTTGCCCGCGTCCGCGTTGCCGGCGTAGGGGTCGGCGGTTGCCGGTTTCTGACCACCTGCCTGAGCGTAGAACGTGACGATCCCGAGAGCTGTGCACAGGGCCACAGCGAAAAGCATGCGTTTCACGTCGAGCCTCCTTCGTTCGTTATGGCGCGCTCACGCTGATGGGCGTGCCGTCCCTCAGGGCGGTGTGCCCCTGGGTAATGATGAGTTCACCGGATTTGAGCCCCGATAGTATCTCGATGTTTTCCGCATCGACAAGGCCAATCACCACGGGGCGGCGCTCGGCGACATTGCCCGCTGCCACGACCACGACCGGCTGTTTTGGGTCGTCTTTCAGAACGGCAATGGCCGGGACGAGCGGCACGTTCGAGCGCTGCTCGGCGTCGATTTCGACGCCCACCTGTATGCCGGGCTGTAGATCGGTCGGGGTCTCGAATGCCAGGGTGATTTCGATGCTCCTGGCACCCACTTCTGGAGTCGGGCGCGACAGCACTCTGAGCAACACGGGCGCCGCCGTCGCGGCTGATTGGGCCACAGGTACGCCGCCCCGCGCCACGGCTCCTTCCGCGATGGCCCTGGCGCTGGCGCCGACCACGAACCGCCCGGCGTCGGCGACCGAGACGGTCGCGGTCACCTGGACCTGCTTCGGATCGATCAGCCGGAGAATCGCGTCGCCATCTTCGGGCCGCACGGTGTCGCCCACGTTGTGCAGCCGTTCGGTGACCGTGCCGTCGAAGGGCGCCCGGACTGCCGTGTTCTGACTTTGCGTTCCGGTCGCCGTTGCCGCCGCCTTCGCCGTCAGCAGCTCGCCTTCGGCGCTGGCGAGCTCCCGGTCCGCATCGTCCATTTCGCTGCGCGATGCGGCGCCCTGATCTACCAGCGCCTTCAGTCGGCTCTGCGCCAGCCGCGCCTGCTGCACGCGAAGCTCGGCCGCCTTCACACCGGCGGCGTCGACGACGGTCTGCGCGCGAAGATTGGGGAACTCGAAACGCACGAGCACCTCGCCGCTCGTGACAGGGTCGCCGACGTTTTTGGTGACTTCGGAAATGCGTGCGGGCTGAGGCGCCACAACCACAAAGGTGGCGCCGGGAAGCGTCGAGACGATGCCGGTCGCACTGACCGTGCCGCGGATGTTGCCAAGACGCACCCGTTCGACGATGACTGGAAGGGCCGGTTCTGCTTCGGTTTCGCGCTGGCTCGCGCGACGACAAGCAGGGAGCGTGGCGAGAATGACGAGAAATGGGATGAGAGAGCCACGCATTCGCAGATTCGCAGATTGTGAGATTGGAAGATTAGAACATTCTTTCGATCGATCTTCCAATCGACCAATCAATCATCGAATCTGGCGAATCCGCGAATGGAGCGTCAGTTATTTACGCGCGCGCGCGACTTGGGAGGCATGGAGCCCCGTCCGGCGAGGGGAGCGACGATCTCGGCCAGGCGATTGAACACCCGTTCGTAGCCTTCCTTCTTGTGCAGCAGGTGCGCCTGATTGCGTCGGATGCAGTCTTCCTCTTCCTTGGTGAGGCTGAGGCCGGTCAGCACGACGACCGGGAGACTGACGAAACGATCGTCGAGACGCATCAGCTCGAGCACTTCGATCCCCGAGCGGTTGTCGTCGAGGCCGATGTCGAGAATCATCGCGTCGAGCGAGGCCGACGACTGCTTCAGCCGCTTGAATGCGGTATCGGGATGCGAGGCCACGAGCACGTCGTATCCGTACAGGCTCAAGAAGTCTTCGAGCATGTTTCGGACGGCGATGGCGTCCTCGACCACCAGAACTGTACGTCGAGTCCGCTGCGGGGTCACGCAGGCTACCTCTCCAAATCGGATGCCAGTGGGTAAATTTTTCACTGGTGCAAATCGCTCCACTTTTGCTCATGTTCGCGCGCTCTTCGCGCCTGCGGGTGTGCTGCGGCGGCACACGGACCGTCGAGATCTGTCATGACAGTTACGGTAGTGATACGATTCGGCGAAACCATGGCTTTCCGGGAGGTTACTGGGCATCGGCGCCTGCTGAGCCTGCTCGCGCGCGCTATCGCCCGCGGGTCGTTGACGCCAAGCCTGTTGTTGTCGGGACCCGAAGGAGTCGGCAAACGGCTGACAGCCGTGTCGATTGCCCAGGCACTCAACTGCACATCGGTGGCGCAGGGCTTCAGCCCTGCCATCCCCCTAGACGCGTGTGGGAAATGCCCCGCCTGCCGCCGCATTGCGCGCGGGGTGTTTGCCGACGTGGAAATCATCGAGCCCGGCGAGAACGGCTCGATCAAGATCGACCAGGTAAGGGCGGCGATCGAACGGGCCGTGTTTCGTCCGTTCGAAGGACGCCGGCGGGTCACCATCATCGATCAGGCCGACGCGCTGGTGGAAGCCGCTCAGAACGCGCTCCTGAAAACCCTCGAAGAGCCGCTGCCCGCGTCGGTGTTCATCCTCGTCACCTCGCGTCCTGACGTGCTGCTGTCAACCGTGCGCTCGCGCTGCGCGCATCTGCGTTTCGGCCGGCTGCAGGTCGCCGAAGTCGCAGAGGTGCTCGAGCGCTCGCACAAGTACTCGCAGGCCGATGCGCTGACGGCCTCCGCGGTGTCCGATGGCAGCGTCAGCCGGGCGCTCGATCTCGATTCCGGCGAATTTGCCGAAGCCCGCGCCGACGCCGAGCGCCTGCTCGAAGTGGCGGCGCGCGATCCGCGCACCCGCCTGGAGCGGGGCAAGGATCTGTTGAAGGGGGGGCCGACGCCCGCGGTCGAGCGCGAGCACCTGACCGCGAGGCTGCAGGCGATGACCTCGTTGCTGCGCGATATCGGTTTGCTGACGAGCGGCGCCGATGCGGGCTTGCTGGCCAACCTCGATCGCCGCCCCGCGCTGGAAGCGTTGTCGCGCTCGCTCGGCGTCGATCGCGTCGAACGCGCATTTACGGCCGTCGCCCGCGCGCAGGACGCGCTCGACGCCAACGTCGGTCCGAAGGTGGTCGCTGACTGGTTGGCTATTAATGTTCACTAAGCAAGACGGGCAGATCCTCTGTTTTTCAACCACAGAGGCTGCGCCCCGAATGGAGGCAAGACAAAAAGGAACACAGAGAAATGTTTTCGAAAAGTACTCTCTGTGTGCCTCTCGCTGCGAGGCGAAGCAGGCCTCACTTACCTCTGTGGTGATCATGTGAGCGGCGCGCCAGTCCGCTACGTCTCGGTCAAGTTTTCGCCCATCGGGCGGCCCCAGACATTTCTTCTGAACGATCTGGCGTTTGCCGACACGCCCTTCACGGCCGGCGAGAAAGTCGTGGTGCAGTCGGCAGACGGCAGTGCCGTTGGCGCCGTGGTTCCCACGCCGTCGACGATCATGGATCGCCGTCACCCGCCCGAGGAATCGCCCAACCGCGTCGTCCGGAAGGCGACGGCCGACGATGTGATGGTGCGGCTCAAGCGGCAGCAGCGCGAGCAGGAGGCGCACCGGATCGCGCTCCTGAAAATCCGCGAGCGCGGCCTCGAGATGAAGCTCACGCGCGTCGAGCAGTTGTTCGACGGGTCGCGGCTGATTTTCTATTTCACGGCCGAAGGCCGCATCGACTTCCGCGAGCTGGTGCGCGAGCTGGCGTCCGAGTTCCACACGCGCATCGAGATGCGGCAGATCGGCGCGCGCGACGAAGCGAAGATGCTGGGCGGCTACGGATCCTGCGGCCGGCCGCTGTGCTGTACCACCTGGCTGAACGCGTTCGAGCCGGTGTCGATCAAGATGGCCAAGCAGCAGGACCTCAGCCTGAATCCATCGCGGCTCTCCGGCCTCTGCGGCCGGTTGAAGTGCTGTCTCCGCTACGAGCTGCCGAATGCGAAGGGTGTGAAGGGGGGCGGGTGCGGCGACGAGGGCGGGTGCAGCAATCCCACCGGGTGCGGCACGGGCGGCTGCGGGTCGTGCGGCGACGGCGGCTGTGGATCTTGCGGATGAACCTCCGATGGAATCTAGAATCTAAAATCTGGAAACTAGAATCTTTCCAGGAATCTCTCCGAAGATTCTAGATTTTAGTTTTTAGATTCTAGGTTTTAGTTTCAGATTCCCACCCATGTCCCTTCCACGGATTGGTATTACCGCCGGCGATCCGGCCGGCATCGGTCCCGAGATCGCTCGCAAGGCCATGAGCGACCCGCGCGTCGTCGCGGCGTGTGTCCCGCTTTTCTATGGTCCCGAACAGGAGTTTCCGCCAGGCGTGCTCTCGGCCGAGGCTGGATATGCGGCGTACGAGACCATCGTGCGCGCGGTGCGCGATGCCGAGGCGGGCGGCATCGCTGCGATCGCCACGGCGCCGATCAACAAAGAGGCGCTGGCGCTCGCCGGCCTCCCCTGGCGCGGGCACACGGAGATGCTGGCCGACCTGACCCACACAAAGCGCGTGGCGATGATGTTCTGGTCGGAGAAGCTGCGCGTGGTGCTGGCGACCATTCATATTCCGCTCGCGCGGGTTCCGTCGGCACTGACGATCGAATTGGTGATGGACATCATCGACCTCACCTGCCGCGAGCTGCCGCGCTTTGGCATTCCGCATCCACGGATCGCCATCGCGGGCCTCAATCCGCACGCGGGCGAGCACGGCGTGCTCGGGATCGAAGAATCGCATGTGCTCGAACCGGCGGTTGCACGCAGCGCGAAGGTGGGCATCGACATCGCCGGCCCGTTCCCCGGCGATACCATCTTTCTGCGTGCGATGCGAGGCGAGTTCGACGCCGTGATTGCGTGCTACCACGATCAGGGGCTGATCCCGATCAAGATGGTGGCGTTCGGCCAGGCGGTCAACGTGACGCTCGGTCTGCCGATCATCCGCACGTCGGTCGATCACGGGACGGCATTCGACATCGCGGGGAAGGGGATTGCCGATCCCGAGAGCATGGTGCAGGCGGTGTTGCTGGCGGCAAGGCTGGCTGCGGGAGCGGGGAGCGAGAAATCCTAACGGTTCCTCTTGGTGTTCGTGTGGGTCTCCTGACTTTCCCGGCGCTCTTTGCGCGCAAAATAGATCCCCGTAATTCCAACGAGGATCATCAGGCTGACGATAGGCGCTATCGCGAGAATGGCTTGCTCACTCATGCTTTCCTCGTTTTCTCCAGGACAACGCCCACGACGAACGACCCACCCGATATTCCGAGTATGGCCATCCATGAAGCGACTGTCAACGACTCGCGCATCATCACCAGATCGAGCGGAATGAAGACTGCGGTCAGCACGGCTGCTTCGCGAAGAAACTCGCCGCCCATTTCTGCAGTTGTCTTCCGGTCGCTCATGCCGGCTTCCGGTGCAAGCACCGGGCCGAACAATATCCGGTATGATTCACGACGGTGATACTCCGCGTACGCATTTCTTTCAATCTGTCACAGGGTGCGCCGGTGCAGAATCGTCAACGGTAGCGCAGGGTTTCCGCCCTGCTATCGACCAATGGCTGAAAAAACAGCCCGCGAGGCCGCACAGAAGAACATCGCCGAGAACCGCAAGGCGTTTCATGACTACCACGTCATCGAGACGTTCGAGGCTGGCGTGGCGCTGCTCGGCACCGAAGTGAAATCCATCCGCGAAGGGCGCGTGAATCTCCGCGACAGCTACGCGCAGGTGAAGGACGGCGAGGTGTTCGTCCACAACGTGCACATCCAGCCCTACTCGCACCGTGGATACGCCGATCATCCTCCGCTGCGCGCGAGGAAGCTGCTCCTGCACAGTCACGAAATCCGGAAGCTGATCGGCAAGACCATCGAACGCGGCATGACGCTCGTGCCGCTGCGCCTGTATTTCAAGAACGGCCGCGTGAAAGTGGCGCTTGCGCTGGCCAAGGGCAAGCAGGCGCACGACAAGCGCGACGCGATCAAGAAGCGCGAAGTGGACCGCGAAACACGCGCTGCGGTGAAAGACAGAAGACGCTGATGAGAGTGCTCGTCACCGGATCGCGCGGACAACTCGCCGGCGCCATCATCGACGCCTTCAAAGACGCAGCCGACGTGCGCGCGTACTCTCGTGACGAGCTCGATATCACCGATTTCACCGCCGTCATGGCTCGTGTTGGTGCGGATCGCCCGGACGTCGTCATCAATTGCGCCGCGTACAACAACGTCGACCAGGCCGAGGAAGACGCCGCGGCCGCCATGAATGTGAATGCCTTTGCGGTGCGAGTGCTGGCGAGAGCGGCGGCGGAGGTCGGCGCCACCCTTGTGCACTACAGCACCGACTTCGTGTTCGACGGCACGGCGACGAGGCCCTACAACGAAGAAGACGCCCCGAATCCCAGGAGCGTGTATGCGCAATCAAAGCTTGTCGGCGAATGGTTTGCGCTCGAAGCGCCGCACGCGCTCGTTCTTCGTGTGGAGAGCTTGTTCGGCGGCATCCAGGCGCGGAGCTCGATCGATCGCATCGTGCACGCCATCGTAAACGGGGAAGAGGCCAGGGTGTTCGTGGACCGGACGGTGTCGCCGAGCTATGTCGCCGATGTTGCGGCCGCGACGAAGGCGCTCGTCGAGCGCGGCGGCCCGGGTTTGTACCATTGCGTCGGTACCGGTCACGGGACGTGGCTGGACGTGGGCCGTGAAATCGCCCGCCTCTTGCGCAAGGAGGACGAGGCTCGCCTGACGCCGGTATCGGTGGCGAACGTTTCGCTCCGGGCGCCGCGTCCACAGTATGCCGCGCTCGCCAACGACAAGCTGAATCGAATTGTGGCGATGCCCACATGGCAGGATGCGCTGCGCAGATATCTGACGTAGCGCGCGCGTGGTACCATCACGCCGATGCTCGTCTCTCTGAGAGCCTTGATTGCGGCGGCGCTGCTGATGCGGCTCTTCGGCGTCGCGCGCGAGCGTCTTCCCGGCACCGCTTTCCTCGTCAGTCTGCTGGTGGTCCTGCACGTGGGTGGCATTCTTGCCAGACGCGCAGGATCGCGGCATTGGCGCGACATCGCACGCGCGCATGCGTTCCCGTTGGGCCTCCTGGCCATCTGTGTGCTCGCGGCTCTCGTCCGGCTTCCGGGTTATGCCGGCGATCTCGGCCACACCCCGCTCGATATCGACGAGCATCGGTTCGCGGCGTCGGTGAAGCACTACTTCGTGACCGGCGAGCTGCAGCACACGACCGTGGAGCATTACCCCGGTGCGGTGTTCTGGTTGTTCGGGGCCGCATCGTTCATCAGTTTTCTCCGCGGGCTCGCGAGCGGTTCGGTGGCGCCCATCACCGCGATGCCGGTCGCGGAGTTCGTGCAGGCCGCGCGTCTGGCGAATATCTGGGTGGGTGTCGCGACCGTAGCTGTTACGGGTGTGATCGGCCGGCGTGTATCGGGATCGACCGCCGGCCTGCTGAGCGCGGCGCTCGTCGCCGTCGTGCCGCTGTCGGTGGACGTGACAACCCTCGCGCGCAACGATCCGGGCATGGTGCTTGTCGTCTGTGCGACGACGCTCGCGGCACTTATTTATTACGACAACGGAAAGCGGCCGTGGATGATCGCGGCCGCCGCGCTCGCGGGTGTTGCCGGCGCGATCAAATACTCAGCCGTCTTTGCGATGGTTCCGGTGACGATCGCGGCGATCGCCGGTACGCCGGCACGGCAGCGCTTGCGGATGTGCCTTTCGGCATTCGCGGCGTTCGTCGTGGCTGTTGCCGTGACGAACCATTTCATGTGGGCTGATGTGCCGAACTTCTTGAAGCAGCTGTCAGACCAGGTGGCCATCACGGGAAGCGGGCACTGGAACGCGACCGCGAATCCCGCGTGGTTCTACCTGGCGACGCTGGCCGGACCTGGTGCGGGATGGCCAATGGTAGTCCTGGCAGGTGCGTTTACGGCCTATGCGCTCTCGACGCGCGACCCGCGGCTGTGGATCGTCGTCAGTTTTCCGCTGCTGTACATCTGGTTCATGACCGGGCGCCCGTCGCAATTTGCGCGCTGGGTGTACCCGATGCTGCCGTACGTGTCGGTCGCCGGCGCCGCGGCGCTCGTGACGTTGACGCGAGTGCTGCATGCCGCGCTGGCGGCGCGCCTCCATCCCCGGCGCCGCCTGGCGGATCTGGTGGCGGCTGCGGCCATGCTCGTCGTGCTGTGGCCGCCCGTATGGTCTGGAGCGGTGTCGGTCAGCCGTCGTGTGATGGCGCCCACCCACGCGCTGGCCGAGGCATGGATTCGGCAACACGCACCACGGGGCAGCACGGTGTTGCTGGGCCGCGATTGGCTCGATGTTCGTGGCGCGCCGTTTACCGCGCGTCGTGTTGCAAATCTGCGGACGACACTCGATGCCGGTGTCGAGCAGGTTGCCGGATGCAACTGGGTGGTTGTGCCCGAGCCGGTGTTCGGCCACCCCACGCTGCGCCAGCTGGTGCTGGCCGAGCGATTCCACGCGAGGTATTCGTTCAGGGGGAATCTGGGGTTGGACTACGAGGTGTACTCCGTTCCGGATCTCCCGGTCGCCGGCGCCTGTGGCAATCCCCCGCCGCGCTGACGTACAATTCTTCCGCATGTCCAAGCGAGCGCTCATCACCGGCATTACCGGACAGGATGGCTCCTATCTCGCGGAGCTCCTGCTCGAGAAGGGCTACGAGGTATTTCGGTGTCGTCCGGCGATTGAGTGCGCCGAACGACTGGCGCATCGAGCACCTGCGCGATCGCGTCACGCTGTGTCCGGGCGACCTGCTCGATCAGCTGTCGATTATCCGTCTGCTCGACCAGCACAAGCCCGACGAGTTCTACAACCTGGCGGCGATGTCGTTCGTTCCGGCCTCCTGGGACACGCCGCTCCTCACGGGCGAGTTCAATTCGCAGGGCGTGACCCGGGTGCTCGACGCCATCCGGACGGTCAATCCGAGGATCAAGTTCTATCAGGCGTCATCGAGCGAGATGTTTGGCAAGGTGCGCGAGATTCCACAGACGGAGAATACGCCGTTCTACCCACGCAGTCCGTATGGCGTGTCGAAAGTCTTCGGGCACTACATCACGGTGAACTATCGCGAAAGCTACGATCTCTTCGCGGTGTCGGGCATTCTCTTCAACCACGAGTCGCCCCGCCGTGGCCTCGAGTTCGTCACCCGAAAGGTCTCCGACGGCGTTGCGCGCATCAAGCTGGGGATGGCCGACTCGCTGGCACTCGGCAACCTTGACGCCCAGCGAGACTGGGGCTTTGCCGGCGACTACGTGCGCGCGATGTGGGTGATGCTCCAGCAGCCGGCGGCGGACGACTATCGTGATCGCGACAGGCATCAGCCATTCAGTTCGCGAGCTGGTCGAGATCGCGTTCGGCCGCGTTGGCCTCGAGTGGCAGAAATACGTCAAAACCGACCCGCAGTTCCTTCGACCCGCTGAGGTCGATCATCTGATCGGCAATCCCGCCAAAGCGAAGAACGTGCTGGGCTGGGAGCCGAAGGTAAATTTCAAGCAGCTGGTTGAGATGATGGTGGATGCAGACGTAGAGCGGCTGGCGTCTCATCGCCGTCCCGCGTCGGCCGTACGCTGAAACCACTCGGACGCCCGGTCTCACAAACCTCCACGGCTATTCCTTTACGGCAATGACGAGATCCTGGAGTCCTAAGAAGGACGTGCGACCGCACCAATTTCCAAACTCCAGGTTGACGACGCTGCACCCGGTCTGAACATAGCATTCACGAATGCGTTGCTCGTCGTGCGCAACGGCAAATTCAGTACCGCAGGATCGGCAATTCGACACAGTCGGTCGCCGTCATAGTCGGACGTGAATCCAAGTGCATCCAACCCTTTTTCGATGAACCGCCGCGATTCGACATTCAAGAGAAAGTAGGTGATCACCGAGCGTCCGCCCATCTTCAACACACGACTGATTTCGCGCATGTAGACTTTGACCTCGTTCGGGAGCATATGAGTGAACACCGACTTGAGTAACACCAGATCGAAACTCGAATCTTCGAACGGAAAACGGTACTCGGCTGGGTGTGCCTTTCCGCTGGGGTTGTACAAGCTGCTCCGCACGTCCGCATGCGTGAACCTGAAATTCGCGTGCGCCTTGTAGCGCTCCTGCAGCCACTCGATGGTGGTGGGGTTAACGTCCAGGCCTTCATAGCGGCCGTGAGCCGAAAGAAAGCGTGTCAACGCACGGGCAACGGCCCCGTTGCCGCATCCCAGATCGAGAATCGCCGCCGTCGGCGCCAAATGAGCACGCGGCACAAGAATGTGCTGAAAGAAGCCCTCACCCAGCAGTACCAACTCTTCGGCCGATGAGGAACCATCGTGAAGCATTTCCTTGGGCGGGATCAGATCCGTATCGTGCTGCGACTGAAGCATGAGATGTATCCTACAGGGGAAACGTGCATCAGTTGAGCTCATGGCTCACATCACCGGACTCAGCGGCCGCTTCGTTGCCAGAACGCCGCCATGCCGTCGATGCTGGTCAACGGATCGGTAATCTCATTCTGCTCACGAAATATTTCGACCGCCTGACGACAAGGAGGAAGGCCGAAGTCGTCGATGATGACGAAACCGCCGCGTGCGACGCGCCGATACAACGACTCCAGGCATTGCATGGTGGACTCATACATGTCGCCATCCAGGCGAAGAATCGCGAGTTCGCGTACCGGTATGGTTGGAAGGGTATCTTTGAACCACCCGGGGACGAACTCAACCTGAGAATCCAATAGACCGTACTTCTGGAAATTCCGCTTCACTTCCTCCAACGGCACTGCCAGGTAGTCAATCTCATGAAGTCGATCGCCACGGTCCGCAGGAAAATCCGTTTCGTTCGGTGGCGGAAGTCCCGCGAACGAGTCGACAACCCAGACGCGGCGATCTGAGACGGCGTGCGCCGCCAGAAGCGCGCGCATGTAAATGCTGGCACCACCCCGCCAGACGCCGGCCTCGAGGAGATCGCCCGGCGTGCCGTCTCGGAGGATCTGCTCAACGAGGCGCCGCAGATTTCTGAGCCGTTCAAGGCCGACCATGGTGTGCGCGTGGGTCGGCCAGTCCATGCCGTTGCGCCTCCTTTCGCGGTCGTACCCAACCGGTGCCACGATTGTCGTCGAGCCGAACTTTGGCAGGACGCCGACGTCCTGGAGAATAGCGCCGGTGAGTGTCTGCTCGAGGAGATCCAGATACAAGGTGACCAGCGGCGATTCAGCGAACAGTCAGGGCGAGCAGGGGTCGGCAAGGTCGCGGGAAAATTCTAAATCCGTGGATTCGGCGAGTATACTGCGCCCGGAATCATGTTGATTACACCGTGGTTTTCGTTCCTGCACATGGCCAAGACAGGAGGCTCGTTCGTCAAGGAGGTCCTGACCGCGCAGTATGGCGACCAGGTGATCGTCGGGTATCACGATCCGTGGGATCGGCTTCCCGACGGAAACCTGCCAGTCTTAATCTTAGTGCGCAATCCCTGGGATCGGTACGTTTCCTGGTTTCACTATCTTCAGGACTTCTACGCGCGACAAGCGCCGGAAGTCCGCGCCACCGACCCGGTCTATCGCACCGGTCTCGGCGCCGGCACATACGACTTCTCGACCGCTGTGCGGCTCGCCTGCAATGGCGGCATCGAGGTGCCGATACCGGCATTTCAGGACGAGATCGCGCGGCACCGCGACTTCTATACCGCCGCATTCAGATATATGGTTGGGGCCGGATTGAACGATCCTCGCCTCACGGTCGGTCGTATGGAGCAACTGCGCGACGATCTCATTGGGTGGGTTCGTCGTGCGGACGTGCCGCAGTCCGATGCGCTCGTCGCCGCGATACAGCGGACTCCCCCGAATAATCAAAGCGAGCATGGCGACTACCACAACTACTACGACGCCGACCTGAGGGACGTGGTCGGCCGCGCCTCGCAGTGGATGATCGATCGCTTCGGTTACACGTTCGACTGAGCCGCGACTGCTTCGTGTCTCACGGTGGCAACGCCGCAGGTGCACGCCCTATTCGGGCGGCATGTGCGCCAGCGTGTCAATCTGGTACGTCGGCAGCCTCCCGGATCTCACCAGGGCGCGATCGACCTCGAGCAGCCAGCGGACGAATGAGTGGCCCTCGGGCGTTTCGTGCACCACGTCGTGATTCAGCCCGTACCACATCATGACCGTGAGACAAACGTCGGCCGAGAACGTCTCCGCCGCCGGGAAGAACCGGGTACGAGGTCGAGGATCTCCTCGGAGCGGATGGCTTCCGTGGGGTCTGCGGCGGCGACGTCGAGTGGGTTGGGCCGCGGCATCACCGGCTGGGTGCGCAGCCGCGGATCGATGGAGCAATAGATCTCGTTGGCCAGATCTGCGTGCGCGGGAGGAAAGGCGAACCGGTTCGGGCCGACGTACTCGGAGATGAAAAACAGGCCGCCCGGCCGGAGACCCTTGCGGCACGTGTCGAGCACGTGTTCCAGGCGTTCGACGTGATGAAGCGCGCTGACGAACGTGATCAGATCGTAGGCGCCGGGCTCGATCTCGATGCGATTGATGTCGGCCGTGGAACACCGAATCCGGCCGGCGAAGCCCAGCTCCGCCGCCCTGGCAGCCGCCCGTTCCATAAGCTGCGGCGTGATGTCGACGAGATCATACGACGCGACCGCGCCGCGTGAGATGAGATCCAGTTCGAACAGACCCGCACCGGCGCCGAGGCTCAGCGCGCGCAGCGGAGCGCGCGGCAGCCGGCGTTCGAGCCACGCCGCGCTCGTCGCAGCGCCGCGGCGGGCGGTCATTGTCGCCTGGACAATCGGGTGGGACTCCCAGTGCTGGCGGGTCTGTCTGGCAGATGTCGGTCTGTTTCGCCCACCATTCAGCGGCCGTGTTGAGGTTCGTGTCGTGGTCCATACCTGCCAGTAGGGCGGCAGCTGCGACGGTACCACAGCCCCGCGAGCCCTGTCGACGCGCACGCGGTGTGTCTCACGGTGCGCAACGCCGCAGGTATCCACGCGGGTTCAGCGTCATCAGGAAGCGCTCGCAGCGCGAGTCGATCTCGAAGTCGTGTCTCTCGGACAGGAAGCGGTTCACGGCCTCCATCGGTCCGGGCCCGAACGACGGCCACGCGGGATGACCATTGACGTTCGTGTCCTCGACGATCATATAGCCACCGACGTGGACGAGCGGGCTGTACGCCGTCATCTCGGCGTACACGTGGTCCTCGGTGTGATCGGAATCCAGGATGACCATGGCGTGCCGTCCGGCTATGGACTCACGCACACGCTGCACCACGGCCGGATCGATGCTCGATCCGAGGACGTATTCGATGCGCGGATGGACCGGGCGATCGGGCTGTGGCGTGGTATCGATCGTGATGATGTGTCCGTGCCCGATCTGGTCGAGGATGGTCGCCAGAAACAGGGCGCTGCCTCCCTGGAAGGTACCGGCCTCAACGACGAAGTCCGGCCGCGTGCGGACCAGCAGTTCCTGATACATCCACATGTCCATGGGACACTTGAGCAGCCGGTATCCGAACCAGCTCAGGTTGATGGTGTCGGATTCGTCGACCCAGCGCTGGTAATAGAGCTGGTGAAATCGGGCGACGGCCTCGGAATCGCCCGGCGACAAGCTCGCCTGATCTCGATCGACCACGTATGGACCCTTTTGAATCATGCTGTTACGTCCTCGTAGATTGCTGTTTGCTGAGCAGACGTTCGACGGAAAGAAAATCGGCCGCCACCATATTGACCGCGCGGCTCAGATCGTGCTCGATCGCGGAGAATGGAATGGCAAGAAACTCGGCGACATACTCGTCGTAGTGCGTCTGCAACCGTCGCGAACCCGGATCCAGACCGGTGACGACCGTCAGGCCGGTGGGCGGCGTCGAGATGGTAAATACCCGCAGGTCCGATCGGTACTTCTTGAGACACAGGATCGCTCGCCAGACGTCACCAGTGTGAAACTGCGTCTCCCTTGTGCGGCGCTGCGTTGGCTCGTCCAGCGGAACGGTGTCGTGAATGAGGATCGTGGAGTCTGGCCCGCAGCGGGCCTCGAGATTCATGAAGTCCCGCAGTGCCTGTTCGAACAGGTGCAGCCCGTCGATGAACCCTAACGAGAGAACGCGCCCGTCGAGCAACGCCTCGAGGCGTCGGCTCGCGAAGAAGGTATCGCTGGTCTCCGCAAAGATGTGCGTCTCGGTCCGAAGCGGCTGAGACACGACAGGCTCCGGATCGACGCCGATGACCACCGTCGGCGGACGATGCAGCGCGAGCGAGTGCCCGTGAAAAATCCCGATTTCGAGGGCGGTCGACGGCGCCAGCAGGTCGTACAGCCACTGCAGCCAGACGAGATAATGCTCCGCAGGCATCCTCAGCTCTGAGAGACCGATGTGCGCGTCCACGGACCCTGGGTCACGCTCGAGCGCTCTCAGGAAATGCGCCGTTGCGCCAGCAGTGTCACCGGCGACGCGATGCGCACGCGCCAACACCACGGCACGGTGGGCGTCGTCCGGCTCCGAGCCGACGTGATGCGCGGTCAGTGAGAGCAGGCGCCGCACTTCGCCATCATCGGGGGCGCGATCGCGGGCGAACCGCGCGACGGCTCCTGCCGCTCCCGGCCGCCCATTCCTGAGCTCCGCATGTGCGAGATCGATGAGGCTGGCGGTGACGGAATCGGCCGACCGGGCCACCTCCGCCGTCGACCAGATACCCTGATCGAATGCGCCAAGCGGGCGCACGTCGGGACGCGACGGGCTGATGGCGGAGCGGACGAACCAGGACAAAGCCGCCGGCGGGAGCTTTCCGATCAGCGTTGGCGGGTTCCGGCGGGGCACCCAGGTCCAGTCAGCGCCCCGCAGGCGTCGATACTGCGCATGCCAGCGGTTCCAGCTATCGAGTTGCTGTGGCAGGCTTGTGTTGGTCGTGACGCCGCCATGCAGTTGATGGAACGACGCCTCACCGAGCAGAACGACGGGCTCTGCGCCCTCGAGTTCCAGGGCCCTGCGGTAGGTGTCGAGGTTGACGAGACCGCCGCCCGGGGTGTCGAAACACTCGTCCATCCCTCTCAAGAGATCCCACAATTCGCGACGCATGAACAGCGTGTTGGTCTCGGAGATGGGAGCCATCCAGCCGTCGACCGAGGATTCATCGATCGTCCCGATTTCGAACAGACGGTATCCGTCCGCCGGCCAGTCAATAGACGATAGCAATGCGTCTTCGCGTGCCTGGTTGTAGCCGGCTGCTGCGGCCATTCCCTGCACGTCGCCACCAAGATACCACCCGAGGCTGGCGACGATCGCTCTGGAATGGACTGCTCGCTCCAAGGAGCGCATAGTGCAGGAGTCCTGGTGTGACGAGACGGGCTCCATCGATCAAGACGCCGACCACTGCACCTTGCGCCGCCGCAAGGCCTCGATTCACGGCATGTGCGGGCGACGCAGGTGCATCGTCGATTCTGATCAGACGGAAGTGGCCTCGCAGTCCATCGATGATTGTGGGATCGAAAGGTGGCGTCGAGCCGTTGTCGACGACGATGACTTCGTACGCGTCGGGATCGATCTCATGTTGGTAATCGGGCGACAACGAGAACAACGTGCGCGGCGCTTCCCGAGGTATGTTGAAAACGACGACGACCACCGACAATGCCAACATCGAAGAGATTGTACGCGGTCGGCGCACAGCTATGGTTTCAGGATCGGGATGTCACCGGCGAGCCCCCACTGCACAGCGTTCGAATCCCGTGAAGCTGGTAGCTCGACTTCAAGAGGTACCACACGCCGGTCGACGGGCGCCAGACTGCCAGATCGGTCTTCCGGTCGCCATCGTAATCCCCGGGCACCGGCGCGTCGTCGCTCAGCCCCCATTGGTAGATTGCAAACGCGGTGAAATTCGTGCTCGACCGCAGGAGGTACCAGACACCATTAGCCGGCCGATAGACGGCGAGGTCGGTCTTGCCGTCGCCGTCATACTCACCGGGGACGGGCACATCGCCCGGCAGGCCCCACTGATATGAGGCCGACGTTGCGTAGCCTGTGCTCGAGTGCCGGATGAACCAGGTCCCGGTGGACGGGCGGTACACGGCGATGTCGGTGACCGCATCGCCGTCGTAGTCGCCAGGCACCGGCAGGTCGCCGGACACACCCAATTGATGTTCCGCCGACGTCGTGTAGTTGGTCGTGGACAGGAGCAGATACCATCGGCCTGTTGACGGGCGATAGACCGCGGGATCGGCGATCGCGTCGCCATCGTAGTCGCCGGGCGCAGGCACGTCACCGGCGAGGCCCAGTTGCCGCGCGGTCGACGTGGTGTAGCCCGAGAGCGAAGAGAGGGTCCACCAGACGCCGGTGGACGGGCGATAGACGGCGAAGTCGGTGCGGCCGTCGCCATCGTAGTCCTGTGCAACCGGCATGTCGCTCGGCGCGCCCCAAGGGGCCGTGGTGAAGACACTGAACGCCTCCGTAGATCGCAGGGTGAACCAGGTGCCGGTCGAGGGGCGATAGACCGTGAGATCGCTGCGGCGGTCGGCGTCGAAATCGCTGGCCCGCACCTGAGTGGCCAGCGTTGACCGGGTGGCAAGCGCATACGCCAGCGGCGACTGGGGGGCCGGCGTGTCGCCACTCAGGCCCCATTGAAACGAGGACGACGTGGCATAGGCGCTGGTCGAGTGCGCGATGTACCACGTGCCACTGGACGGGCGATACACCGCGAGGTCGGTCTTGCCGTCGCCATCGTAGTCGCTGGGCACGGGCACGTCACTGGCGAGCCCCCATTGGAACGAGACGGACGTCGCGAAATCGGTCGTCGATTTTCGGATGAACCACTGGCCGGTGCCGGGGCGGTAGACGGCGATATCGGTGATGCGCGTCGCCATCGTACTCGCCGGGGACCGGGATGTCGCCGCTCACTCCCCATTCAAACTCGCGGCTCGTCGTCTGACCGCTGGTCGAAGTGAGCACGTACCACACGCCGGTCGAGGGCCTGAACACGGTGAAGTCGGTCACGCCGTCCCCGTCGTAGTCGCCGGGCACCGGCACATCGCCGAGGCCTCCCCACTGGCGCGTTGCGAGCGTCGCAAAATTGCTGCTCGAGGTGAGGATCGACCAGACGCCGGTGGCGCGCCGATACGTCGCCGGGTCCATCCTGCCATCGCCATCGTAGTCGCCCGGTACCGGCAGATCGGTCCCGGCGCCCAGCGCATAGGAGACAGACGTCGCGTAGCCGGTGCTCGACTGGAGGATGTACCACGTGCCCGTGGCCGGGCGGTACACCGCGAGATCCATCTGGCCGTCACCGTCATAATTACCCGGCGTGGGTACGTCCGTGCTGAGGCCCCACTGGAGGATCGTGTCTGTCGATCCAGTTGACTTCCGGATGAACCAGGTGCCGCTTGACGGTCGAAAAATCGCAAGGTCGGCCATGCCGTCCTTGTCGAAATCTCCGCTGTCCGGGGGCGCGACCAACACTCTTATGATGGCTCCGCGCGAGTAGCTCACGATGACGAGCTCGCCGTTGGCATCGACACCGAACGAACTGACGTTGCCGAGCATTGCGCCGCCGCCGAGCTCTGCTGTGTGGTCGATGAGGTTCGTCTTAGTGGCCTCGCCAGTTGACGGGTCGATCGCGAGCCCCAGCGACCACACGCGCCCCTGGACGAAATCCGCGAAGAAATATCGGCCGCGGTACGCGTGCCCGAGCTCGGTGCCGCGATAGACATATCCGCCCGTGACCGATTGACCCTCGCTGTGGTTGTATTCGTGAATGGGATCAACCAGCGGCAGAAATGCAGCGGGCAGTGAGGTATTGAAGTTGTGCGCCCCTTCGCGGTTCCGCCATCCATAGTTGCGGCCTCCGCGATTCGCAGGCTCGTAATCGATTTCCTCCCACATGCCCTGGCCCACGTCCCCGATGATGAGCGCACCGGTGCCCCCTCGCGCAGGATCATCGAAGCTGTACCGCCACGGATTCCTCCAGCCGAAACTCCAGATTTCCGGCCGCGTACCGGCCGGGCCGACCGCGAGGAACGGATTGTCGGAGGGCACGCTGTACCCGATTGGATCGCTGTCCGCGACGTTCACGTCGATGCGCAACATCTTGCCGAGCAGGTCCGATGGGGTCTGCGCCCGATGGCCTGGGTCGCCACTCGAACCGCCATCACCAAGGCCCACGTACAGGAATCCGTCTGGTCCGAAGGCCAGGTGGCCGCCGTTGTGATTCGAGAACGGCTGTGCGATGAAGTGCCGGCCCGCCCCAGCGCAGATCGAAACGTGAGCTCGCATCGGCGACCAGCGGATCGGGCGAGCGCCGGAACCGCGCAACCACCGTATTGCCGGCAGTATCGGTGAAGTTCACGTAGAAGCGGCCGCTCGTGGCGTAGTCGGGCGCGAATGCGAGGCCGAGCAGACCGCGCTCGCCGCCGGACGAGATGACGCCTGACAGATCGAGAAAGTTCGTCAATAGGACGACGCCGTTGTGGATGACGCGGATGCGGCCGCCCTGCTCGACGACGTACTGAAGAGTTGGATCGGTCGGGTCCTGGACGAACGCGAGGGGAGCGGAGAAACCTGACGCGTAGACCGTCGCCCGCAATGGCGTCTGCGCCTGTGCGGCTGATGCCCACGCCAGGAACACGACCATGAAAATCGCGTACTGCGACGTCACGAGATTAGTTTACTTGCGGAAATCGAAACGTTTTTCCAGGCGCTTCCTGCGAATCCAATTTCCATCCATCGCCTGCCAGAGGTCGCGGGTCGAGGCCAGCTGTCCACTCTGGACACGCGACCGCTTTCGGAGGATTGCAGGAATCCCCTTCAGCGCCGCGAATTTGCCTTTCAGATACGGTCCGAGAAGGCCCTGAGATCCGTACGCGAGCAGTGCGGCGCCGTCATACAACACGTGACTCGGGAAGGATCGAATCAGCAAGGACCATGGAGTGTTCTTGAGGTACGTCCACTCGAGGTTTCGCTGCCCGTAATAGACTGACGCCGCGCTGTTGCGGCGTAACGTGCCGCTTCCGGCGTGATGCACGGTCGCGTTCGGGACGTACGTGCATCGGTATCCGCGCAGCCTGGCGCGGTACGAGATGTCGACATCTTCGTAGACCATGAAGAAGTCCTCATCGAATCCTCCAAGATCCATGAACACGTCTTTCCTGAACATACAGGCCGCTCCGCAGGCGCCGAAGACGTCTCCCGGTTCGCCGGCAAGCTCGGATGGCGCCCCGTGCAGGCGCTTGAATGCACCGCCGGCGCGAAGGTATCCATCGCCGGCGCTATCGATGACCGACGGATCGTGCAGGTACACAATCTTCGATGTGGTCAGGCCCACTTTCGCATCGTCATTGAATGGAGCCTTTAAGGCCTCAGCCATCCCGGCTGTGGCACGCAGTCATTGTTCAGAAATGCGAGATAGCGGCCTCGCGACACGCGGGCGCCCACATTGTTTCCCGCTGCAAACCCCGTTTTCTCGTCGAGCACGAGATCGGGTCCGGAAAAGCGGGCACGGATGAACTCGACCGACCCGTCGTTCGAAGCATTGTCAACGACAATCATCTCCGATCGACTGGTCATCAGTTGCCCGAACGTTGCGCGGAGGCACGGCTCGAGCCAGCGCAGTCCGTTGTAATTGAGCACAATGACCGACACATCGAGTGGAGGGCGGTCGTCGAGGTCATCTGCCGCAGACTTCGCTTAGCAGTGCCATCGCCGCAAATGTGTCAGCGCCGTGGTTCTGTCCCAGGTAAAGGCGCTGGCACGTTTCCGGCCAGTTCTCGAAGCCGATCGGCCACTCCACCATCGTGAATGATCGGCGACGATGCGGCCATCGCGCTGTCGTCGTCGGGGTCAACGAAAATGCCGGCGTCACCGACGACTTCGGGAATAGCGCCGGCACGTGCAGCGATGACGGGCGTTCCGCACGCCATCGCTTCCAACAACGGCAACCCGAAGCCTTCATACCGCGAAGGGTAAACGAATGCCGCGGCGCCCGCATAGAGGCAGGCAAGCGCTGCGTCTTGCACGTACCCGCAAAACAGAGTTAATATCGCGCGTCGTCGCCTCGTCTTCGAGTCGGGCGCTCGCCGCGGTCGGCACCAGCAAGCACGAGCAGCGGCGGCGCGATGCAGCGAAGCAGACGTCCGTCGCGCCAGAGCACGAATCAGCATGCAGATTTCTCGCATGGAGGTCGCCGACGTGGAGCAAATAGGGTTCTTTGTCAAGACGTTGGCGGCGTGGGCTCCGTCGCGGAGAGGAACGGCCGGCCGACGCCGAGAGGCACAACAATGATACGCTCGGGATTAAGGGCATACGCCGCGGCGATTTCTCCCCGCGAGAACTCGGAGTCCGTGATGATCAGATCCGCGGTCCTTGCAGAATGGCGGTAAAACCAACGTCTCATGGCTCCCGCCGATACGGGTACCATTCGGGGTGGCGTTGGTAACTGACGTCGTGAATAGTCAGCACTAACGGACGCGTGCCTGGAGTGGGGCCGTATAGGCTGGAGCGTGAAAAACGTCCAGTCGCTCATTGCGAACGGCGAGCGGAAAATCGACGAGCGACCATCCAAGGTTGGTCGGAAGAATCTGCCTGACTGGCGACTTCACGGCGCTGGATGAACGGCGTTGGCCGATGCGCCAAAGACAATAATCGTGTCAGTCGGACGGGTGCGGGCGAGCCCGTCAAGGAGCTCACCCGCATACCGCCGAACGCCCAATGCAGGCGATTTCAGGCTGCTGCCATCGAATCCAATGCGCACGTGCCGAAGCAGAGGGCATTGTACCGCGGCCAGGCGGTGTAGTCAGGGGGCATGTTACTAGGTCACGCGCACACCCTGTGCCCCCTTACGGCCGCTTGAGGATTGGGATATCGCTCGAGACTCCCCACAGCACCGCATCGAAGCTGCTGAAGCCACTGCTCGACTTCAAGAAGTACCAGACGCCAGTGGACGGGCGCCAGATGCCCAGATCGGTTTTGCGGTCACCGTCAAAGTCCCCCGGTACCGGCGTATCGTCGCTCAACCCCCATTGGTGTTGTGCGAACCCCGTGAAATTCGTGCTGGACAGCCGGAGGTACCAGACACCAGTGGTCGGCCGATAGACGGCCAGGTCGGTCTTGCCGTCGCCGTCATACTCACCGGGGACGGGCACATCGCCCGGCAAGCCCCACTGATATGAGGCCGACGTCGCGTAGCCGGTGCTCGAGTGCCGGATGAACCAGATACCGGTGGACGGGCGGTACACGGCGATGTCGGTGACCGCATCGCCGTCGTAGTCGCCAGGCACCGGCAGGTCGCCGGACAGGCCCAATTGATGTTCGGCCGCCGTCGTGTAGTTGGTCGTGGACAGGAGCAGATACCATTGGCCTGTTGACGGGCGATAGACCGCAGGATCGGCAATCGCGTCGCCATCGTAGTCGCCGGGCGCAGGCACGTCACCGGCGAGGCCCAATTGCCGCGCGGTCGACGTGGTGTTGCCCGAGAGGGAAGAGAGGCTCCACCAGACGCCGGTGGACGGGCGATAGACGGCGAAGTCGGTCTTGCCGTCGCCATCGTAGTCCTGTGCGACCGGAATGTCGCTCGACAGGCCCCAATGGGCCGTGGTGTAGACACTGAACGCCTCAGTCGATCGCAGGTTGAACCAGGTGCCGTTCGAGGGGCGATAGATGGTGAGATCGCTCCGGCGGTCGCCGTCGAAATCGCTGGCCCGCACCTGGGTGGCCAGCGTTGATCGGGTGGCAAGCGCATACGCCAGCGGCGACTGCGGGGCCGGCGTGTCGCCACTCAGGCCCCATTGGAACGAGGCCGATGTCGCATAGGCGCTGGTCGAGTGCGCGATGTACCATGTGCCCGGTGGACGGGCGATACACTGCGAGGTCGGTCTTGCCGTCGCCATCGAAGTCGCTGGGCACCGGCACGTCCCCGCTGATACCCCATTGGAACGAGACGGACGTCGCGAAATCGGTCGTCGATTTCCGGATGAACCACACGCCGGTGCCGGGGCGGTACACGGCGATATCGGTGATGCCGTCGCCATCGTAGTCGCCGGGGACCGGGATGTCGCCACTCACGCCCCACTGGAATCCACGGCTTGCCGTCAAGCCGCTGCTCGACGTCAGGATATGACCAGGTGCCGGTCGACTGCCGGTACACGGCGAGGTCCGTTTTACCATCCCCGTCGTAATCACTCGGCACCGGAATGTCCCCCCGGAGCCCCCATTGGTGTGACTCCACCGTTGCGTAGTTACTGCTCGAGCTCAGGATATACCAGACACTCGTTGACCGGCGATACACCGCCGGGTCCGTCCTGAAATCTCCGTCGTAATCACCAGGAACAGCGAAGTCATTCGCGGTGCCGAGCGCGTAGGTCGCCGCGGAGTTCGTGCGGGATTGCAAGACGCACCAGACACCGGTTGAAGGACGATACACTGCAGCATCGACGCGGCCGTCCGCGTCATAGTCAGCAGAGACCGGCACGTCGGTTGCGAGACCCCAATGGCGGGTGGTGTTTGTCGTGTACCCCGTGGTGGAATTGGCGATGAACCAGGTTCCACTGGATGGACGGAAGATCGCAAGATCGGCCTTGCTGTCGCCGTCGAAATTGGCGACTACCGGCTGCATTTGGCCTGCGCCGACAACGACAGGCCAGCGTGAATACGCACCGTTCGAGTTTCCCTGGTTGTCGTTGATGACGACATAGATGTAGTGCTGACCGGGAGTATTTGCATTCCACACGAATTGGCCCGCGCCCGCCAGAGCTGACGTCGTTCCGATCTGAGTAAGCCCGCCGTTGAGCGGGTCGCGATCGGTGTCGCGGTACAGCGTCACCGTTCCGCCTTCGCTGGCGTTCCAGCGGATCGTATAGGTCGAGCCCGTCGCCGTGTGCTCAAACGCGGCAAGTTTGACGCGCTTGACGAAAAACGGCGTCGGGGTACTGAATTCATGTGGGTCTACGCGGAATCGATCGATCCCCGGCGTTGCAGACGTCCCAGGTACCCAGCCCGCTTGTGATGTTCCTTGCTCGATCGGGAGAACCGTGCGATCGGCCATGTCCACAATCACTTTGTCCATGACATTCGCACCTGCCCGCGAATTGATGATGATGTCGTCGGATACGGAGTCGGTCCCCCCCGCCACCCGCCACGCGATACGTGCCACCGATCCGGTGTTGATGGATCGGGCGAGGTTCGGAAGGCCCATCTCAACTGTCAGAATGCGGTAACGCGTTGGATCGATCAGCGTTCCAGGAGGCCAGACCAGCTGTGCAATCGGGTCGCCGACGAGGGGCGGTTGAGCAGGGGCACTCACCCCATAGAGCACTTGGGTGTTTCCCAGGGAGGCCCCAGCCGGCGTTTCCGTCGGCAATGTCGTGATGGTAGGACTTGTCACACCGAAAAATCGCTCTACGTCGGTGAGAGCATTCATGTCCCAGGGATTTCCAAGCTGGGTCGTTGCGAAGTCGTCGGCACTGCCTTCCTCGGAAGGGGCGGTGATCGATAGCGTTGGCGCCGCGTTTACCTGGTACGCGGTTGGGGACCGCAACGAACGCCGCGACGATCCTGCGGCTCGCGCAAGCACCTGATACGTGCCGGGTGCGAGCGCCCCGGCGTAGAAGCTGTAACCGGAACCTCGCAGGCGAGCACCCAAGAGAGGCAGTGTTGTTGGTGGCGCCGGGCGCGAGCATCGTCTCGTTCCCATTCTGCACGCCGTCGGTATCAAGGTACAGGTCGACCGCGCCTGCAAACCCGGACCACGTAACGCGGCGACACAGAGACGAGTCTAGATTTACGAGGCGAATCCAATCGATCTGAAGCTGATGCTGATCTACGGCCGATGGGCTGAACTGTAGTGACCTGATAATGCCGTTCCACTGTATGGTGCCGCCCCTCAGGCCCAGCGTAGGGAGATCCACGAGGTACGTGCGCCACCCTGGCGTCAGGCCAAAGGTCCCGCTGATACTGATGTTCCCGTCCCAGAGGTGGTCGCGGTTCCAGTAGAAAGACCCCGACGTCGAAGCGTCGATGTTCACGCGCATGGCGACCATCCGGTAGGTATTCGCATCGATCGGATGGTTGGTTCCAGTCTTTCCCAAACGGGCCGCATAGGGGTTTCCTGTTTCGAGGAGAAACACGTTGGGGCTCGGCCCGGTGGTCGCCGAGAAGATGCCATTGGAAAATGAAAGGTTATTGAGGTCGGGGCTTGGCTGGTCGGCGCCGTAGAGGAACCAGCCGAAATCCGTGAGCTCGTTCATGTCCCACGGATCCTGAAAGGCTCGGGTCGCGAAATCCTCAGCCGAGGCCACGTTAAGAGGACCGTCGAGCGTAACCGTTTGCGTGTAGGCCAATACAGGCGTGCACACGCAGTGCACACACCATGGTCGTTCCAGCAATGAGGGATCGGGTTATTAAGGAAAAAAATCTCAAGTCGCATGCAGGGTTCGATCCATCGCCGGAAGTGGGCATGGACATGGGCATTGCGCTACTGTACGCTCAGGTCACGTTGTAATGCGGTACACCCTGGTTACATCCTTAGCCTGTCCCGCCTGTCTCGGTGACCTGGCTGTTGTCGTTACGAAAGAACGAGAAGCGGAAATGCCCCGGAGGGTGATCCCTCCATCCACGCGCGTCCCAAACGAGGGAGGGCTTGTCGCGCCTCTAGGGCCTCAGCAGGTGCCGACCGCCATCGGTGCAATTTTACGACGCTATGCGGCAAGCGAGGCTCCCGTCGAGCGCCATTTTGCAGTCGAAGTTGAAGAAGGACTACTGGTGTGTCAGGCGTGCTCGCGATGGTTCCCTGTGACGGGTGGGCTCCCGGAGCTGTTGCCCGACCACCTGCGCGATCCTGATCGCGAGTCCGAGCTCCTGGGAAGGTGCGCTCGGCACCTCCCGCCGGATCTCATCGGCGCCTTGAGGCACGTTTCGTCCGATGACCACGTACATGACGGAGGAGCCGGATATAAGCGCGCTGAAATCGGCATCAGCGCCAAGGTGGATGACCCGCAGTTTTTTTCACCAGGTTATTCGTCGCCGTTCAACCAGCACAATACGGATTTCACGCTCTATCTCATCAAGCTTTTCGGTGCCGCAGTGCCGCTGCTGGAAATCAAGCACGGCCAGGTGGTCATTGACAGCGGATGTGGGTACGCCTGGACGACTGAGTGGCTGTACAGGGCCGGTGTCGAACCGATCGGCGTCGACATATGCCGGACCTATCTTGAAATCGGGATCAAAAGAATGGGCGTCAATCGTCCACATCTGGTTGTCGCCGATGTCGAGAACCTGCCTATCCGCCAGGATTCTGCAGACGGCATTCTGGCGTTCGAGAGTGCCCATCACATTCCCGATCGGTGTTCCGCCATGCGCGGATTCGCTCGCGTATTGAAACGAGGTGGACGGATGGTCCTTGCCGAGCCTGGCGCATCGCACGAACATGCGCAGGTGTCGGTGGACGTCATGAACAAGTACGGAATCCTCGAGAAAGGCATGGAACTGGGCGACGTCGAGGAGTACGTCGACGGGACGCGTTTCGGAAGGCCCGAGCAGATATTCCTTCTGCGCGCCTCTCATCGCGAGCTCGGCCGCAAGATCGACCGCATATTCGTCCGGACCCACTCGACGGTCGAAGGCAACCTGTTCATGCTTTCCCGCCGCGAGACCGCTCTCGAAGTCATGAAGTCTGCCTGGCACGAACCGCGTCGGGTCGTATGGCCGAGAGTGAAGCGACGGGTGAAGGCTGCGCTTGCCAGGGTGGGGCTGGAATGATCAAGGTTCACCAGCCTCTGGTCGAACAGCCGACGTCACGCGTCACCGCGCTTGTCGTGGATGCCATGCTCGCCGCGATCTGTTACTTCGCCGCGTATGGTGTGCGATTCGATGCGGCCGACCTCGACGGCTTTCTCCCGTTGGCCTTTCGCACGCTGCCCTTGATTGTAGGTTCGCAGATCGCTGGACTCGCGGCCTTTCGCGCGTACACCTATCGTCAGGGGCGAAGATGGTTTCCCCGTTTGCTCGGTGGCATCCTGGTGGGGACGGCGTTGGGAGCGGTGCTTGTCTGGTTGGTACATGGGTTCGACGGAGTGTCTCGCATTTCGTTCGCGGTCGATGCGCTGCTTCTCGCCCTTGCGGCATTTGGGTGGCGCGGGATCCTGGGGCTCGTCCGTATTGCTCGAGCGACTCGCGACGAGCAGCACCTCCGGTCACGGGATGGAGGACCGAACCGGCGCCGCCAAGCGTCAGTGCCGGGATCGTGGGAATCGTCCGTTACAGCGAGCTGCTCAGAAACCTTGTGCTGCGAGACATCAAATTGAAATATCGCGGGTCGGTGTTCGGGTTTTTCTGGTCCCTGGCAAGTCCGCTCCTGATGGTCGTCACCTATACTATTGCATTCAGGTACATGCTGCAGGTCCGTTCCGATGATTTCGTGTTCAATCTGCTGCTGGGAATGCTGAACTGGACGTTCTTTTCGAGCTCCGCGATGATGTCCACGGCTTCGGTCGTGGGAGCCGGGGCGCTGATCAAGAGCGTGGCATTTCCGCGCGTGATTTTGCCGGTCGCGACGGTACTGTTCAATCTTGTGCAGTTTCTTCTCACAATCGCGGTATTTCTCCCGATCGCGATCCTTGTTTTCGGCCACCCGCCGTCAACCGCGGTCCTGCTGTTTCCGGTTATTCTCGCCCTGCAGATTCTCTTCACGACCGGCGTTGCATTTGCGCTGGCGACTTTGACGTCGTTCTTTCGCGATATGACTCACATCCTGGAGATCGCGCTGGGTATCCTGTTCTGGACGACGCCGATCCTCTATCAGTACAACGACTTGCCCGAGGCATTGCGGGTGCCGATTCTGCTGAGTCCCATGTCGTCGTTCGTCATTGCGTACCAGCAGATCTTTCACCAGGGGCGTGCGCCGGATCTTGCCGTGTGGCTGGCGTCTGGCAGCTATGCCGTCGGCATGTTCGTTCTCGGTGCGTCGATGTTCGTGAGCACCGAAGATCGGCTGGCGGAGCAGGTGTGATGGAACGTGTCATCGAAACACAGGGGCTGTCGAAGCAATTTCTGCTGCGGCACAATCCGCTCCGGATCGCTCAAGGAGCGATTCTTAGGCCTGATCCATTCGTCCCATCGCGAGCAGACGGAGGTGTTCTGGGCTCTCCGCGACGTCAGCCTTTCAATTCATGCAGGCGAAGCCGTTGGCATCATCGGCCGCAACGGTTCAGGGAAGAGCACGTTCCTGCGGCTGGTGGCAGGCATTCATCGTCCGACGGAAGGACGGCTCGGCGTGCGGCGCGGGTCACGCATCGGCACGATGATCGAGCTGGGCATCGGCTTCCACCCGGAACTGACGGGCACCGAGAACCTGTTCCTCAGCGCGTCGGTGCACGGGCTGAGCCACGCGCAGATCGAAGCGCTCTACGATCCCATCGTCGAGTACTCGGGGCTCCGCGATTTCATGGACGTCGCGCTGAAGAACTATTCGTCCGGCATGGTGGTGCGGCTCGCGTTCGCGATGGCGGCAAATCTCGATCCCGACATGCTGCTGCTCGACGAAGTGTTCGCCGTCGGCGACGAGGCGTTTCAGCAGCAGTGCATCAGGACAATGCAGAGATTTCGGGCAGACGGACGAACGATTCTGTTCGTGTCGCATTCGTCGGCGGCCGTGAGGAGCATTTGCGATCGCGTGTGCCTGCTTGATCGCGGCCGGCTGCAGTTCGACGGGGACGTTTCGCGCGGGCTCGACGAGTATGAGCGCTTGAACGCCAGGCGCGCCGTCGAGGCACGCAACGGCGAATCCGACACCGGAACGGTTGAAGGCGGTTGGCATCGCGTCGTTCCCGGAGGACATTGGGTTGAGGGAGGCGAATGGGCGTTTCAGTTGCTCAGGCGCGAAGGGTTGAAGCCGGCGGACCCGGTGCTCGACATGGGTTGCGGCGGGCTCAGCACCGGCCGCCATTTGTTGCAATTTCTCGAGGCGGGCCGCTACTGCGGATTCGATCTGAATCAGGCGCTCGTTCTCGCTGGTACAACTATCGAATTGTCGCGGGTCGGGAGTCTCACCCGATCGGGGAGCGTACCTGTTCAATCCGGAATTCGATCTGTCAGCGGCGCCCGAAGGGTTCCGTTTCGCAATCTCCGAAGGTTTCTTCTCGCGCCTGCCGTTGAACCGCATTGCGCGATGCATTGCGGCGGTTCTGAGACGGCTGGCTCCCGACGGCCGCTTCTATGCCACCTGGTTTGAGAGCTCCGACCCGCGCGCTTTTGATCCAATCGAGCAGCAGGGGGTTACGACCTTTTCCGACGCCGAGCCATACCACTATCCCTTTGCAGATGCTGGTGAGCATCTGCGACGCGATCGGAGCGAACGTGGAGCGCATCGATTGCCATGACCCTCATCCGCGTGGCGAATCGCTGATGCTGATCACGTGCCGCAATGATTGAATGCAGCTCGACATGACAGAGCGGGGGGGCAGGACGCAAACGATGAGATCGCCGAGCTGCGCGCCGACATCGCGCGGGTAGAGGCGGAGCGCGCTTTCAGAGCACGGTTGGGCGCTGAGGACGCGGAGGCCATCGCCCTGCTCGATAGAGAGATCGGATTGCTCCAGGACACGCTTGACGCCCGAATGGCGCTTGCTCGTGCCTTTGATACGCGGTGTTGGCGTTTCCTTGCAGCGTTCAAAGCGCAGAAGGTGGTCCTTCGCCGTCTCGCGATGCGCTTTCGCGCACGCCGTGCGCGCTCGAAAGCGGGCTGCGGTGCCGAGCTTTGTGCGTGAGGCGCCCATAGGAGTCAATCTTGCCGGATATCTCACCACCGAGAGCGGAATGGGCGAGGCGGCGCGACTCAGCGCTCGCTCGCTCGAGTCAGCCGGTATCCCTGTCGCTCTCAACAATGTCGCTTCCCGTCTGCGCATGGACGATGACACTTACAGATCATTTAGCGACGCCAATCCGCATCCTTTCAATCTGGTTCACCTCAATGCCGACAACATGGAACGGTTCGCGCGCATGCGGGGCTCCGAGTATTTTCTCGATCGATACACGATCGGGTATTGGTTCTGGGAGCTCCCCGAGTTTCGCAGCGATTGGTTGTCCGCGTTCTCTTTCGTCGATGAGGTGTGGGTGGCAACCGAGTTCGGCCGTGCCGCGCTGGCAGCCCTGTCGCCGGTGCCGGTGCTCTGCATGCCCCTGCCGGTACCCCCGCCACCCAGCCCTGCTGCGGAAGGGCACACTTCGGGCTTCCGCACGATGCGTTCGTGTTCTTGTTTACGTTCGATGTGTCCAGCCAGATGGAGCGGAAGAATCCGATCGGGCTCATTCAGGCGTTTCGCAGGGCTTTTGGCGCAACGACGGGACGTTGTGCTGGTGATCAAGTTCACGAATTCTGAGTACGATCCGGCAGGCGTGCGGCGTCTCTATGGCGCTGCGGAGAACGTAAATGCGGTACTCCTCGAAGGATACATGGGCCGGAAGGAGTTGAATGCGCTGATGTCGGCGGCCGATTGCTACGTGTCGCTCCATCGCTCTGAGGGGTTCGGGCTTGGGATCGCCGAAGCCATGGCATTCGGCAAGCCGGTGATCGCCACCGGATATTCTGGTCCGGCAGATCTGATGACAGTGGAGAACAGCTTTCCGGTCCAGTTCCGGATCGTGCCCATTACACGCGACCACGGACCCTATTTGGCCGGACTATCCTGGGCCGATCCCGATCTCGAGCACGCCAGTCAGTTGATGCGTCAAGTCGTAGAGGATCCGGCGAAGTGCCAAGGCGCGGGGAAGGCAAGCAGCCGCGGACATGGCGGAACGGAGGGCACCCGAGCGCACGGGCGCCCTTGTGCGCGAGCGCCTGGAGAAGATCCGCTCGGTGCACAGCGGCGATTCAGTATGGTGACCGCCAATATTCTTGGGCCGACGGCTCCCCGATGCCGAGCCGACAGGGAAATCAAGGCGTCGCTGGCGCGGTTGGAAAAAGAGAATACCGCCGTTCGTCGAGAGCTTGACCGTATTCGACATTCAAAAGCGTCCAGACTGATTCTCATCCTGACGCACCCGCTTTGGACGATCCGAGCTGCGACATACTCGCTGCTGGGTTGGAAATGGCTGGTCGCCCTACGCGAGATGTGGGCAGAGTTTGGCCGGCAGCGACTATCTCTCAGTTCGGTGACGATGTCCGTCACCGAGCGCAAAGGGACCCCGCCCGCCAGCGCCGTGGCACGCTGGAATCCGGAGCTGCGGATTGCCGGCGAACAGCACGAGAGTCTCTTGTGTGACGCCAATTCGCGCGTCACGCTCAATGCCCGGATTGGATCTCATGCGCGACTGCGTGCTTTTTTCGCGGTGCTGCCAGGTGCGTGGGACACGCTCGATCAGCCCGTGGAGTTTCGCGCAACTGTTCACGTGGCAGGGGGCCCACGTCCGTTTGAGCGGTCCGTCACCCACGTCCTCAACCCAGCCCTCCGATGGCGCGACCGGCGCTGGCACACGATCGAAATGGGCATCAGCATGCCTGGGGAGAGCGAAGCCACCATTACCCTCGAAACACACTCAGGCTCCTCGAGTCGCTCCCGAGTTCCGGTTGCCTGGGGAGACTTCGCGCTGGATTGGCCGCGGAGCCCATCGGCACGAATCCGACTCATGCGGGTCGCCGCTCGCCGCCTTCTGCAATCGGGGCCTCGAGGCATAGTCACGTACGCACTAGGACGGCGGCGCGCTGGGGATCGAGCCGACGCTTATGCCCGCTGGGTCGCTCTGAATACGCCCGACGAACGAGCGCTGCGGGTTCTGGCTGAGGTAACAAGGACGCTGCCAACCCAGCCCCGTATCAGCGTGATTACGCCCGTGTACAACACGCCGCCAGACGTGCTGAAGGCCTGCCTCGAATCGGTGCGCCGTCAAATCTACAGTGAATGGGAGCACTGCATCGTCGACGACGCGTCGACGTCGGAAGCGACGCGCACTGTTCTTGCTCAACATGCGGAAGATCCGCGCGTGCGTCTTGTCACACTCGACCGAAACCAGCACGTCTCTATGGCAACGAATGAAGCGCTGGCGCGCGCGACGGGCGACTACGTGGCGCTGCTTGACCATGACGACGAACTCCCACCTGAAGCCCTGGCCGAAGTTGTCCGGTCTTTGAATGCCCATCCGGACACGGACGTTATCTATTCCGATGAAGATAAGCTCGACGAGCGTGGCGTTCGATGCGACCCGTTCTTCAAGCCCGACTGGTCGCCCGAGCTCTTTCTCAGCTACATGTACGCCTGCCATTTGCTGGTGCTGCGGCGGCGAATCGTCGACGCCGTCGGCGGGTTCCGTGAGGGGTTCGAAGGTGCTCAGGACTACGATCTGCTCTTGCGCGTCATGCAGAGGACCGATCGGATACACCACATTCCACGTGTCCTCTACCATTGGCGTAAGGGAGAGGGGTCGACAGCAACAGCCGCAAGTACCAAACCCTGGGCGCTGGAGGCTGGTCGTCGCGCGCTCGAGGACTACGGTCGCCGGGCAGGACTTGACGCGGAAGTGATGTCGGGCCCCCATCCCGGAATGTATCGCGTGCGGCGGAAAGTCACGGGCGAGCCCCTCGTCTCGGTCATCATTCCGACGACGGGACGGAGCGCCGACAGCACCGATCTGCTGGCGCACTGCCTGCGAAGTCTGCACAAAACATCGTGGCGTCACTTCGAGGTTGTCCTGGCATCTGATAACCGGTCGTTGAGCGATTCCGTACTCGCCGAGTTACGGCATTTACGTCATACGATTGTCGACTACTCCGGTCGTGGGAGATTCAATTTTGCCCAGAAGATCAATGAGGCGGCGCGGCACGCCCGGGGCGACCACTTGCTGCTTCTGAACGACGATGTGGAAGTGGTCACTCCGGAGTGGCTGACGTCTATGCTCGAGTACCTCGCAGGACCCCGCTGTCGGCGCGGTCGGAGCGAAGCTGCTCTACCCGGACGGTCGGCTACAGCATGTCGGCATGTTGATCGGCGTCTGTGGCGTCGCCGCACATGCGTTTCACCGTTACCCCGGCGGGGACAGCGGGTACGCGGGCAGCGCAGTGGTGGCTCGGAACTGCTCGGCGGTTACGGCAGCGTGCCTCATGACGAGAAGGACCGTGTTCGATGAGCTCGGCGGTTTGATCGAGGCCTTTCCGGTGGATTTCAACGACGTTGATTTCTGCTTGAGGGTCCGCATGGCCGGTTACCGAATCGTGTTTACACCATATGCACAGCTGATTCATCACGAATCCGCGAGTATCGGCGCGCGGGTGAACAGTTCCGCGGAACTGGCACGGATGCGTGAGAAGTGGGGCATGGCGCTTGAACACGATCCTTACTACAATCCGAATCTTTCACGCCTGTTCAGCGATTACCGACTCAAGGTTTAGCGCGCACAAATGGAGGAACGGCAGTCGAGTGCCAACCGCAGTGCGTTGCGCCATCTGTGGCGGTACTCACACACGAACCCTCTATGTGAAATCGGGCTACAACATCGGTCGTTGCGTCCAGTGCGGACTGGTGTATGTCAACCCACGGGCTCCGAAAGAGGTCATCGGTGCGCGTTACAACAGCGAATATTTCACAAACGAGTATTTGCCTGCCCTGGGCGTGGTCGACGGCTCGTATGATTTGAAGTATTTCGACGAGCGCTACGCACCGCTGCTCAAAATGCTTGAAACGGCGTCCGGTCGCCGTCTTGTTGAAATTGGCTCCGGAGCGGGATTCTTCCTCAAAAGTGCGGAACGGCGCGGTTGGCAAGTGACGGGAGTTGAGGTCTCCGAGGTCGCGTCCCGATTCGCGACCGACCGCTTAGGTCTTCAGGTTCATCACACTCCGGCCGAGTCGATCAGTCTGCCTGCCGCGAGCTTCGATGCCGCCGTGATGCTCGACACGATCGAGCATCTGTTTGATCCGACTGCGGCATTGACCGCAGTGGCGCGCGCGCTCGCGCCTGGCGGGCTGCTCCTCATAGGAACGCCCAATTTCGGCGCCTTGAGCCGGTGGCTGCTTGGCCCTTCCTGGGCCGTTTTGAGTCCGCTGGAACACATCTATTACTTCGATGAGCAGAGTCTGCGCCGCGTTCTCGAGAAGTGCGGATTCGAAGGGATTCGGTTCGTTCGCCGCCATCCCGCGTGGACACCACAGGAAACGATGAACTTCGTCTACACCCATGCTCCCCGCAGTATGCGATCGAGGTTCGCTGCGCTCGTCTGTCGAGCAGGCGGACATCCGCTCGCACGACAAGTTCAGCGCGCTGGTTTGCAAGATATTCTTCTGTGCCTTGGGCGACGTTCGACCGCGGGAGCTCCAACGTTGTGTCACTGAGGCCGTTCGAGCGCTCGCGAACATTGCGCTTCATGGTGCTTGCTCGACCGATGGCTCGTATCTTCAGCACGGCGCTCAGGCCAGGCCGGTATCGAGTGCGCGCACTCTGGCGGCTCATAACCAATCCCAAGCGTCTCAAGGAAGCCGCGGTGATCGACCAGAGCGGTCTGTTTGACCACGCGTACTACCGCACGCGCAACCCTGACGTCCAGGCGAAGGGTATCCCTGCGCTCATTCATTACGTGCTGTGGGGCGCGTTTGAAGGGCGCAAGCCGAGTGCGCTTTTCGATCCCGCTTACTATTTGGGCCGCTATCCGGATGTCGCACGAGCGGGAGCGGAGCCGTTGAGTCACTTCCTGCTTCACGGCGCGTCCGATTGGCGCAATCCCGGCGTCGATTTCGACAGCCGCTACTACCTGGAGATGAGTCCGGATGTTCAAGTCGCTGGCGTCAACCCTCTCGTGCATTTCGTGCAAGGCGGCTGGCGGCAGAATCGCGATCCGTCCCCGGGTTTCGACTGTGCCGGGTATCTCGCGCGGTACGACGACGTACGATCGGCGGGGGTGAATCCCCTTGTTCACTACGTGAACCATGGGCGAGCCGAAGGGCCGAACGGCAACGCCGGCAGCGGATGGGCCACTGCCACCTGCAAGACAGGTGCGCCTTACGGCGAAAGGCATCTGCCGGGCCGCGAGCCTCACCAATCGTCCCGTGGTCCTGTGCCTGACGCACGTATCCCCCTGGCCGCCGCACGCCGGCAATGCCTACCGCATCTACCGAATGCTCCGCTGGCTCCAACAGGCAGGTTTCGTCATTGTCCCTGTCATCGTGCCGCTCATCGGCGAGACGCCTGCGGACGACGCGGTTCGAAAAATCGAAGAGCTGTTTTCGAATGTCATTGTCATCGATCGGGCGGGCGACGTTCGATACTGTCCTTTCAGACCTGCCCGATGTCTTGGCGTCTCTGAACGGCAAGGACACCACACGATATTCAGCACTGCTGGGCGAAGAGCAAGTCATGACCGGTCGCGAGCGACAACTGCTGATACTGGACCGGCTGTATTGCCCAGACGCGGCGATAGAGGTTGTGCTGAGATTACAGTCGGCGCTTGGCCGCTATGTGTTCCTGGCCGAATACGTGTGGATGTCGCGCGTGCTGCCTCTGATTGCCGGGCAGGCTGTGAAGGTCCTCGATACCCTCGACGTGTTTTCAACAAAGGCGCAGAAGGTCCTTTCATACGGGATCGAGGACCTCGTCCTGAGCGAGGACGAGGAGGCGAAGAGACTGAGGCTCGCCGACATTTTGATCGCGATCCAATCGGAAGAGCACCGCATTCTGCGGCGGCTCGCTTCCGAGCGCGTCGTTGTGACAGCGGGAATCGATTTCGACACGCTCGGAACGTCCCATCTTCCAGCGAACCACCGGGTGCTCTACATCGCTTCAAGTAATGCGATGAACGTCCGGGGCCTGATCCATTTCCTGCGTTTCGCGTGGTTGGCCATTGTCGCCAAGGTCCCTGACGCGGAACTGACTGTGGCAGGTGCCGTTGGCAGTGCCGTGCAAACGGGCGGTGACGGCATCAGGACCATCGGCATCGTCGAAGACCTGCACGAGCTGTATCGAAGCGCGCGCGTGGTCATCAATCCAGCGGAGGCCGGGACCGGGGCCAAGATCAAGACCGTCGAGGCCTTGAGTCACTTACGTCCGGTCGTCACCTTTCCCACGGGCGTCGAAGGTCTCCCGACCGAGCTGAAGGAACTGTGCGACGTCGTGAACGACTGGCAGGAATTCAGCGAATCCGTAACCGGCCGCCTTGTCGACGGACGCGAACACGCGTTTTCGCCGGGCGACCGCAGCCGGATCGAGCGAGCCACATCAGCCGAAACGGTATACGCGAATCTCGCTGCGATACTGTCGGTGGTAGTCGGCGAGGAAAATTGACCTGCGTCAGCCCGCAACGCGCCTCGCGATGCGCTGCACCCATCCGAAGACCCGAGGATGGCGGCTCAGTCGGCCGGTCATGTTATTAACGATACGAACGCCAGCAGAATTCGCGATGGGTCTGAGAGTCGACAACTCCTGTCGGAGCGCTGCGATGAAGGCTTCCTTGACTGCCAGGTCAGCCATCGCATGGCGCAATTCCAGATCCTTCTGAGCGACCGCGGTCTCCAGTTCGCGATGGCCTGCTCGAGAGAGGAGGCCCGGGAGGTCAGCGGCTCGACTGCTTCGGACCTGGCGCGGTACTCGCTTTCCAGTGAGCGTGCATACGCCTCGAGACGCCGATATTCGGATTCCAGTTCCATCGTGCGGCGCTGTAAGCGCTCGGCAAGCGACATGGTGTCGGGAATGTACTCTCCGGTCTCTGGCACGGCGGCGAGGACAAACTGATACGTCGTGGCGTCCTCATCTGCCTCGAGCGCCTTGAGAATGTCTGGCGCCACAGCGGCTGGGTCGATGGAGATTTCCGTTTCCGTAAGGCCGCGCGTCACGCGCAAGCGCTCGATGATTCGCAGCCGGGCGCTTCGAACAAGGCGCTCCGCGCTGCGGCGATCGAAGAAACGCAGGTGAGTCCTGTCGAGAAGGCCGGTGTCCGTGTAGTTGAACGAGCCGGACATGAGGCTGACTCGAACGGCGCCGTGGGCCACGTTCGGAATCGACACGATGATGCGCCCCGTTGGCACGAGCAGCTCGCGCGCACGTTCGAGAGCGGCCAGCGGATCGCGCAGGTGCTCGAGCACGTCGAGCAGGAGCACGACATCGAAGCGCGTGCCTTCGACCGCCTCCACTAAATCGAGATGTTCGACATCACCGACAATCACCCGCTCGCAGACGCTCCGAGCCTTTGCGGCGGCTTCCGGATCAGCCTCAATCGCCCATACCCGACAGCCACGCTCGACCAGCGGACGTGCGACCGAACCGTCGGCCGCACCGATATCGAGAACGAGACTGCCCGGCGCGACCATGAGCACGGCCAGGCTGTGAGAGGTCGTGGGGTTGCTGAGGTCGACGCTATACGAGTAACGAGTGTTTGCCAAAAGGCCTCCGTGCCCACACGTGCGTCATGACTTCTGTCCAGGAGCCTCCGGACCCGCCAGACTGCCAGTGTTCGAGCAGTCCGGCGATTGCCGTCCGGCGCGACTGCCACGCGACCGGATCTGTCAACTGTTCTATCACCATAAGGGCGAATTCCTCCGGGTCGTCAGCTATGGCGATCGCAGGAAAGCCGCCCGTGTCGATGCCTTCTGCGCCGACCGATGTGGCCACGATCGGCACTCCGTATTGTAGGGCCTGGACCGTCTTCAGCTTGACGCCTGCGCCGAACAGCACTGGCGCGACGGCGACACGCAAACCACCGTAGAAACGTTCGAGATCGGCAATCTCGCCCTCGAAGACCACATTCGGACTGGCGAGGCTCCGAACCTCTGGCGGCACTTTGCCCCCGGTGACGCGAACGCGGAACCACGGGCAGGTCTGCCGAATTCGAGGAACGACCTCGCTCACGAACCATCGCAAGCCGTGAGCATTTGGAGAGGTCGGACCAGCCAACCATCCGGCGACATAGCCCGCATCACGGCGTTCGGCGAAACCGCCCGACGTAAAGGAAATGTGCCGCCCGGCTGGAAGGATGGCATGAAGCGGGCAATGACCCTCAACGCCCGCTAGAATATCCGCTTCCTCACGCGAGACCGTGACGAGGAGATCGGCGTCCCGAGCAATTCCCTCTTCGACCCGGAGCATCTCCTCGGCGCTTTTCTCGAGTGCGAGCCGTTCGGGTTCGGTCTGGCTGAATTGTGCCTGCCGTCTGAGGCGCCGTCCAAATAATGCCTCGCAATCGTAGATGAGCGCCGCCTGCGGTTGATGGTGTCGTACCGCTGCGGATGCCCAAAGGTAATTGTGGGGGCGCGAGATGATCACGGCGTCATATGACACGTAAGGATGAGCCAGATGCGCGTTTAGATCCTCGTCCACGATCGCAACGCCCGCGCTGATCAACGGATCGGAAGAGTGCGTGGCGCCCAGTACGGGGTAGATGCTCACGACATATCCGCGCTCCGACAGTTCGATGGCGGCGTCCAGCATACGCCCGTAACCTGAGCCGAGCGCCGAATCGGGCACACGATCGTCAATCAGCAGGATCCGTCGAGCACAGTTGCGCGCCCGCCATACGGCTCGGAAAAGCTCGCTCGTCGAAAGACTGCCGGGCGGCTCCAGGAATTTCAATCCCGCTGACCACTTGTCGACCAACCGGCGTTGGTTACGCTCAAACAAGAAATATTTGAAAGCAGTGTCAGAGCTGACCGATTCGTGATGTCGCACCCGGGAACGAGGTTCGAACAAGATCTGTTGCCCTTGTGCTCGGATCCGGAGGCATAAGTCGACGTCCTCGTAGTAAGCCGGGTGATACCCGGCGTCCATCCCGCCGGCTGCGTCCCAGGTGGAGCGTCGCACGAGCAAAGAACACGCAGAGCCATAATCCACCGGTCTTACGAATTGCCAGGTAACCGCATCACCAGGTAATCCTCGACCAACGGGCATCGTTGATCCGTCATTCCAAACAACCGAACCTGCTTCCTGAATGCGTCCGTCGGGAAAAAGCACGCAACTGCAGATGGCGCCGGCCGCAGGATGTTGGTCCGCCGTTGCTACCAGCCATTCCAGCCAGCCTGGTCCCACGATGGCATCGTCGTTCAAAAGCACCAGATATTCTCCGCGCGCCATGGTAGCTGCGAGGTTGCAGCCTCCCGAGAACCCCAGATTCACTTCTGACTTGATAAAGATGGCGCCTTCGACTGTGCTTCTGACGGAGTCTTCCACTTCGTCCGATGCCCCATTGAAAAGGACAACAACCTCGTACGCTACGATGCCGCTCACCTGCTCGTGAAGTGCGCGAAGGCAGGACAATAGATGATCGCGTTGACGCCACGCCAGAATGAGAACGGACACTCGCGGGCGGTCGAACAACCGGAAACGAATGCGTTGCGTCATCGGTGGTGGGTTCTAGAGGCTGATGAAGCCACACGTGGAGATGCGAAAGTAACACAGTGGGTGAGACGTGTCACGACGCATGATAGGCTTTCGCCTCGCATGCACCCTTTTGAGCCCAGAGGCGTAGCCGTTCCGAATGAGTCTGACCGGGTGGCAGAGCGTTGGTCCACCTGCCACGGTGGGACAGATGCCTTTTCACCGCTGGTGTACTGGCTGGCCGTTCCTGAAGTGTCTCGCCGGTTTCAGTTTCGGGCGACTGGTGGCAAGTCTCAGCACTGGGTCAACTACTGTGTAGACAACTTTCTCGGCGATCGCACCCCGGTCGAGCGGATGTGCAGCCTCGGTTGCGGGACTGGCACTCTCGAGCGGCACCTCGCCTTACTCAGTGCCTTTCGACAATGCGATGCCTTTGACATCGCTCCCGGCGCGCTCGCCATTGCCCGCCGCGATGCGGAAGCCGCGGGTGTCACCGGCGTGTCCTACGGCCTCGCGAACCTCAACGCGCTGGATCTGCCGCCGCGGGCCTATGATGCGGTATGGTTCAACAGTTCACTACATCATGTGCGGGAACTCGAGACGGCGTGCGACCGAGTAGCGGCAGCGCTCAAGCCGGAAGGGTTCGTTTTCATCAACGAATACGTTGGCGCCAACCAGTTTGATTTCACAGCCCGGCAGAAGCAGGCCATCCGTGGAGCCTTCGCGCTCGTGCCAGACCGCTACCGACGGTCATTCGTCGCAGAAGGCGCCACGGTGCAGCGTGAGCCCCTCATCCCTGATCCGAAGGAGGTTGAAGCGGCCGATCCCTCGGAAGCACTCCGCTCCTCGGAAATTCTGAAGGTCGTGGACGAGCGGTTCGAGGTCGTGGCCCGCCACGACGCCGGTGGAACCTTGCTTCAGTTCCTGTTGCAGGGGATCGCCGGCAACTTCCGCTCGGACAATCCTGGTTCTTTGGCCGTGCTCGAGATGCTCTTTCAGATAGAGGACACCTTGATCGACAGTGGAGATTTAGGCAGCGACTTCGTGCTCGTCGTGGCGCGGCCGCGCTGACGTTCGGGCGGCGGCGGCCGACTAATGAGTATTGAAGTTGGCGACGGGGTAATCTCCGTTGGTTCCCCACACACGGACAAGCGTGCCCCCCGTGCTTTTTGCCACGAAGAATGTGCCGCCATCCGCCCTCCAGATCGCGATGTCGGTCAGCCCATCCCCATCATAATCTCCCTGGGTAGGAAAGTCGGTTGCGGTGGCACCCCACACGTGCCAAGCGGTGACACCGTCGGAGCTTCTCCTGACAAACCAAACAATTGAACCGCTCGAATTTCTGACTACGGTAATATCGGTCTTGCCATCGCCGTCATAGTCGCCCGGAACAATCACGTCGGTGGGCGTGCCGAAGTAAAACCAAGTAATTCCAGCAGTCGTCTGATTAATGAAGAAAATTGCGGTTCCGTCCCCCGCATTCCGTTGGATTGCGACGTCGTTGCGTCCATCTCCATCGTAGTCGCCGGGGGCCGGGAAATCGCCATTTATACCCCATTGGATCCAGACGATGACACCGTCGGAGCTTCTCTTGTAAAACCAGTAACTGGCGCTGCCGGGGGTCGGCCCCGGTCTATAAACAGCCAGATCAGTCTTGCCGTCGCCGTCATAGTCCCCAACGACTGAGGGGTCATCTCCGGTGACACCAAACGACTCAAAATACCCTGCACGGGTGGAACTCGGTAGGATCCAGAACCCGCCGGTGCCACCCGAGTCGGTTCGCCAAATCGCCACGTCGCTGGCCCCGTCGCCGTCAAAATCACCCGAAACGAATTGGTCACTCGCAATTCCCCACCCTAACCAAGAGAAGGCGGACGTCAGCGCGTCCGAGAAAAACCACGTAACCGCGCCCGTCGCCCCGCCGCCGGTGTTGCGAACGACGACAAAATCGCTCACCTGGTCGTTTGTGTAGTCTAAAGGTGTCTCTTGAGCCGAGGATCGCGCCGGTGCCCCGATCACGGCGAACATAAGTAGGACCGCGATAAACAGCCCCATTCTCTTGCCCCGTCCCGTTTGACCATTAGGCATCTCGTTCTCCTTCTGCACGATCTCGGATGAGGCACCTGCGGCGATTAGACCCTGAAAGCGACTCACCGGTAATATGTTCCGAAAGAAGGCTCAGTTGCGGTGCTCACTATCCTCGTTCGCCACGCGTTTTGTCAGTACGCTAGCGAGCTTCAACGATGAGGTTCTCGATGCGATTCGTGATCGCCGGGAACTCAAGCCCGGTATTCTTGTACATATCCACGACATTTTCTAGCCGTAAGATTATGCGCCTGAGTGGAACCAGCGGTACTCCAGCGGCACGGCGGCTCTTTTCGGCTGCGAACCCCGCATTGAGGGCCATCCCACTTTTGCAACATGCGCGGCGTTTCATAATGCCGGGAAGCCGCGGCTGGCTTCTCGTTTCTCCTCTTTAGTGAACACATGATTCAAAGACAGGCGATTTTCATCTTCGGCATGGGCAGATCCGGTACGTCGGCGCTGGCGCGCGTGCTCTCTTTGTGTGGAGCGTCCCTCCCGGGACAGCTGCTTGGCCCCAACGACGGAAACCCGAAGGGCCACTGGGAACCGGTCGAGGCGCTGAAACTGAACGACGAGTTCCTGTTTGTCAACGGCTCCACCTATCACGACCCGTCGCTGCGCCTTCAGGAAACGCTGGTCGTCGACGAGTCGCACAAAGCTGCATTCATTGAAAGGATCGCGGCGTTCCTCAATTCCTGTCCGCAAGACCGTCCGGTCGTGCTGAAAAAGCCCAGGATTGTCGGTCTGTCCGATTTCTGGTTCGAGGCAGCGCGTCGCTGCAGGTTTGACATCAAAGTGGTCATTCCCGTGCGTCACCCCGGAGAAGTTGCAGGATCACTGGCGAAGCGCGATCAGGCGTCGTTCGAATTGTCGAATGCGCTCTGGCTCAAATACAATCTGCTGGCCGAGCGACGTTCCCGTGAATGGCCGCGGGTCTTTGTTGAGTACCTCCAACCTGCTGACGGACTGGCACAAGGAAGTCGCCAGGATTTCGCGAGGCTTGTCAGTTCGACTCGACGACCGCAACGAGGATGCCATCCGCGAATTTCTCACCAGGGATCTCCATCGTCAACGCTGCGACGGCGCGCCGGTCGAGGCGTTCGGCGATCCATGGGTGGGGATGGTTTATGCGGCCTTCTCGATGGCTGCGCGGGACGCCGATGTCGACACTGAGAAGTTGGACGACATCTTTACTGCCTACAGCACATCCGAGCGCACCTTCAGAGTCGCCTCCGACGAGTTTCGGAATCGATTCTCAGAGCCCCAGCACGCCCGCTCGAACGCACTACAGGACGCGAGCGCGAAGCTCGCGGCGGCGTACGCCGACCTCGAGGCGCATCGGCGATCGGCGCGGGATCGGGAGGACACCCTTCGACATCAGTGGGCCGCTGCTCAGGAACACATCGAACAACTCCATGCCCTGATTTCTTCTCTAAAGACGCAGGTGGAAACGTACGAGCGAAGCCGTTCGTGGCAGCTGACCGCGCCACTTCGAGCCGCTCGCCGTCTTGGTCGGGCCGCCGCTCTTGCAGCCACAGCTGCTCCAGGCCCTCAGGAGTTGACGGCGGCGCAGGAAGTCCGGCCTCAACCGCACTCCCAGGCCGAGATTGCGACAAAGCGACCCCGACAATGACACCCGCCGGTGCTGTGGCCTGCGTCGTAGACGACGCTCCGCGATTTCACCTCGAAGCGCTTCGCTGGTTCGCCGGATTGACGCGGGGTGCTGGCCTTGCTCCCTCCGAGCTCACCGTCATGAACGCGGGGCGGCAGCCGCACTCGGACGTGCTCGAACATCTCGAGGAGCGGGGTGTCCGCATTCGGCCAATCACGTCATTGGACGAACGTAGTCGTCACTGCAACAAGATTTCCGGCTTGCTTGCGCTCACGGCCGAATCGTCCGGGCCCGTGGTGTTGAGCGATTGCGATGTCCTCTTCCTCTCAGATCCCCGTACGTGGCTCGCCGACCCGCACGCGCTGCATGCCAAGCCCGTGGATGCGCCGAATCCCCCATTGGCGGTGCTGGCACAGACGCTGGCCGCGAGAGGGCTCCAGTTGGGCGACACACACACGTTGCCGTTGTTCCCGACCGAAGCGACGTGTGTCGGCAATGCAAACGGTGGCGTCTATGTAGGCGAAGCGTCCTGGCTGCACGCGCTGGCCGCCGACTGGTGTCGGGAGGCGCGATGGTTGCTCGATCGCCGGCATCTGCTCGAAGACTGGGCCGTACATGTCGATCAGGTGTCAATGTTGCTCGCGCTGCGCGCCGGCCGCCGCCGTTTTTGTCTCCTTCCGCTCGGAGCGAACCTGCCGACGCACATCGCCGAGCTTCGCGAAGTGTCGCCGGCCGCCATCGAGCCGGTGATGGCGATCCACTACCACGATCGGGTCACACCTCAGGGCACGCTCGCTCGCACGGGAATTGCGCGCGTGGATGTTGCCGTCGACCGTGCAAACGAGGCTATCAGCGCGGAGATGCGTGAGTTCTTTCCGAACCGCACCTTCTGGACGTGGCGGTACGAGCGTGATGCCGATCTGGGTTCCGGGATCGGCTCGAGGGGTCGATCGCTCGAGGAGAAGCGCGATCTCATCCAGCTGATCGCTGCAGCCCTGGGCCCCGCATCGACGCTGGACGTCGGATGCGGGGATGGGGCGGCTGTAGACGGCCTCGATCTTGGAGCGTACCTCGGCCTCGACTTGGCGCCGAACGCGGGAGCGCGCCTGAACGACGGGAAGACAGTCGAGTGCCGATCCATTTCTGCAGGGGATAGTGCCGACCTGGTGTTGTGCCTCGACGTGGGCATCCACCAGAGCGATGCCCTGAACTGGGAGGAACTGGTCGCCACAGTCGCCGGCGCTGCTCAATCTGTTGCGTTGATCTCCGGTTACGAGGAGCCACCTCCGGCTGCATCTCCCATGGTGCACTTTCACAGGCCCATCTCCGAAGTCCTGGCGTGTTGCGCGCCGGAACGGTGGTCGCTGCCCGTTCGCGGGGACCAGAACGTCGTGACCTTTGCCGTGCTCCCGCCTTCGCCACGACATCCGCGCAACCTGCAGCGCCACACGGCCGCTCAGCTACCGATGGACCTGCTGATGGGGCCAGAGTTGGCCGCGTTGCTCGTATGCGCGTGGAAAACCACCGGCTTTTATCCGGATCACCTGCCGAGGATGTGGGAATACCCTGCGGTATTACGCCAGCTTCGCAAGACCATCCCGCGGGGTGGCTCGATCCTTGACGTCGGAGCGGGCGTGAACCCGCTCGCCCCCATGCTTCGGAAGCTCGATTTCAAAGTGACCACCATCGACCACGGACCGGAAGTCTGCGCGCTTGAACAACGGGAGCGCTGGAACGAGTGGGGCTACCTTGACTACGCGCGGCTGGGTCTCGACATCGAGTCGGTGCATGGAACGCTGGCGGGCGTGCCAACGCTCGGAAATTACGATGCGGTAATATCCGTCAGCGTCATCGAGCACGTTTCCGCACGGGACCGGCGTGCCACGCTCGGAGACATCCATCGACGCTGCAAGCGCGACGGGCACGTTGTTCTGACGGTTGATATTTGCGCCGACAGCGATCTGCTCTGGAATCGATCCGCAGGTCGCGAAGTCGAGTCGTTTGAGGAGCACGGCCGGTGGGAGGATCTGCTCGCCGAACTGGCGGCGAGTGGATTCGAGATGCTCGATGCCGGCATTACGCGTCTCGGTGGCCGATGTCACGTCGACGTGGGCTACATCTTCGCACGCCCCTCATCACCGCCGGGGTGGAGTGACGAAAGAAGAGGCAACGTCGGCGACGAAACCTGCGAAAGCCGACCTGACGTCGCGCACCGTGCGCAAATCCGATGAAGGCTCGTCGGCGAGGACATTCCAATGCCCTTGAAGGCCCAGAATCCACGAGGCCCACATCTTTACCAGCTCGCCGCTCTCCGTGTTCGAGACGCCGTGGTCCATGAGGAGGGTTGCCATGTTCACGACGCTTTCCGCCAGCATGCGCGAGCGTTCCTCTCTGCTGCGGCCGTGGTACGCGCGTGACAGGCCATCGGGCTCGAGGAATTTGTCGTCGTACTCTCCTTCGATCATGATTGAGTCGCCGAACAGCAACAGCTCGAGCGAAAACAGGGTGTTGGCAAACATGCCGTCGGAGCGGCGCGACCGGAAATGAGGACGCGAGGCGAGAACGGTCGAACGGATCACGCCGCGCTGGGCGAGCTCTGCCGATGTCGGGCCACGACGGAGGAATTCACGAACACGATCGAGTCGATCGCCGGCGATCGACTCCGTTGCGAACACGTCATTCCGCAGGCCATGGTAACGAACGGTGCCATGCGCGACGACTGCCGCGGGATTGGATTCGAGCGCGGCAATCGCTCTGCGGACGTATCCAGGCGTGAGGGTGTCGTCGTGATAGAGCAGCATGAAATACGGCGTCGAGATGAGCTCGAGCAGGTGATTGACATGAGCGACCCAACCGAGCCGGGTTGGCTGATGACGAACATGCAGGCCAGGCACATCGGGCAGCGGCGGCGGTTCGTACCCGGCGCCGCGTCGAACGAAACTTCCACAACTGCTGGGCGACAGGTCTGATCGGCCAAAGATTGCAGTGTTCGTACGAGGCGCGCGTCGGAACGGTATGCCGGAATGAGAACAGTGACGGCAGGTTCCGTTGGCGACAGGTTCATCGGCACAGAATATCTGCACCGAACGAAGGGTTCAACCGGACTGGAGTGACGAATGCGCGTGGCGGTTCTCGGAGGCGGGCTGCAGGGGACCTGTGTGGCGATGGAGCTCGCGTCGGCCGGCATCACCGTCGATCTGTATGACAGGAACGATCGCTGCATGTCGCAAGCCTCCTCGCAGAACGAAGGCAAGATCCATCTGGGCTACGTCTATGCCAACGATCGTTCCCTGTGCACGGCGCGCACCATGGTCCAGGGCGCGATCGTATTCGCGCCGCTCATGCGACGGTGGATCGGGGACGCCGTTGATGACATTCCCGTCTCGACGCCCTTCTATTACGTCGTTCATGCCGACAGCCTGCTGGGTATTGACGAAGTCGAACATCATTTCCGGGCTTCACATACCGCTGCGCTCGAGGAAAGTCGAGGCATTCCGCTCGACTACTTCGGCGCCGACTACCGCAGGCCTCCTACCCGCATGTCCAACAGCGAATGTGGCGCCCTCTTCGACCTTGCGACTGTAATTGCTGCTTACACCACTTCGGAGATGGGCATCGATCCCGAAGCGCTCGCCGAAGCCATCCGCAGCCGCTTGTCTGCAGAGCCCAACATCAAATGCCTGCTCGGCGCGCACGTGCACGGCGTGGCCCTGACCGAAAAAGGCGTGACGATCAATTTCGAAGTGGCGGGCGCACGGGCGCAGGAGCGGTACGATCACGTCGTGAACGCGTTGTGGGACGGCCGACTCGCCGTGGACAAGACCGCGGGCATCCAGTCGGATCGCCCATGGCTGTACCGGTTGAAGTATTACCTGCGGGTGCAGGCACCCAATTTTCCCCAACGGTGCCCTCGGCCACTATCGTGCTTGGTCCTTTCGGCGACGTTGTGTCTTATGGGAACGGTCACGTCTTCCTGTCTTGGTATCCGGCGGGAATGACGGCGACCTCGTCAGAATTAAGCCCGCCGGCATGGTCCACGCTCGACGATGCAGCCACGAGCGAGATGCGAGACAACATTTTGAACGGCCTGAGGAAAGTGGTTCCGGAGGTAGGCCGTCTGTCTCAGGACTCCCTGAATGCCTGCATGGTCAAAAGAGGAATCATTTTCGCTTGGGGCACGACCGATATCCATGACCCGACGAGCGAACTGCATCAACGCCATGCGATTGGACCACACTCGTACCGGCAGATACCACACGGTCGATACAGGAAAGCTCACGACGGCGCCGCTCTTTGCAAAACGGGTCGCCGATCGCGTTCGCGGAGCGTCTTAAAAGCCATGGGCTATAGTTGAGTTCCACTGCGAGGCTGATATGCGGGTGCTGACCATTTTTGTGCGGCATGGCACGACCAAATATGCCACGGCGGAAGAAGAGTTGTCAGAGCTCTTCCGGACTCAGCTGCCTGACGTCGATCGCACAACCCTCGTCGTCGATACGGCGCTGCCTTCGTGGGAATCCGAGCGTGCGCCGAACCGCGTGGTGATAGGCGGTGACAACTCGGCGAGCGAATTTTCGGCGTTCGATTCCGGCGTGGCCAGCGTCGGCGACGACATCTGGAGCTACGATCTCATCAACTTCGCCACTTCGGCGTTCCGCCAGCTCTACTGGGACTATCTCGAACGCTTCCGCCCGGAGGTGCTGTCGGCCATCGTCGGCCGTCCTGCGTCCCTCGGCCACATCGATTGCTACAATCATCCGATCGAGGTGAGAGGCTGCGTAAGCCAGCACTGGATGCGAACGGCCTGCATATTCCTTCCACCGACAGAGCTCAAGATTCTCAGAAGCTTCATCTCGACACGCGACCGTGATGAATGGTTCAGCGGAGATCCCAAGGCGCCCTTCCGGGCGGACGCCCCCCTGTCGGACACCTACAAGCGGTTCATCGCTGACTGGCTGGTGGGCAACGATATCGGCCAGGGCGTCACGTGGCACACGCGGATTACCCTCGATGAAGCGGGCCTGCCCGAGTTCGAACGCAAAGCGATGGCGATTCTCAACGAGCATCTCCTGGGCCTTCGCCTGCGTGCAGCGGGCTGTCGTACCATCGACGTCACGTGGCTGTCCGGGCAACTGGTCGGGCGACGCCCGGACGCCGTAGACTGGAATACTCCGTGGTGGCGCCAGCTCGCCAGCCGCGATCGTCACGCGTTGTCGGTAAGCACCGCCGTTCCGGTTGTCTCATGACACCGGCGACTACGAAGCCCCCAAGATGACATTCACGGCGGTGTGGCCGAGCCGCGGTAGCAAGCTCTGCAGAATCGCATCCACGAGGCGATCCACCGACTCATGCTCGGCCGAACACGCTTATCTCTGGTGTCAGCGGCGGCTCATAGGGATCGTCGATCCCGGTGAACTGGTGCAGCTCGCCGGCCCTGGCCCTTCGGTACAGCCCTTTCTGGTCTCTCTGTTCGCACACGTTGAGCGGCGTAGACATGTAGACCTCGAAAAACCACCCGCCGGCGGCGGCACGCACCTCGTCGCGAACAGCGCGGTATGGCGAAATCGCGCCCACAATCGCGATGACCCCGTGTTTGGCGAGGAGCTGTGCGACGAAGCCGATTCGCCGGATATTTTCCTCACGGCCTTCCCGGCTGAAATCCAGGCCGCGGGAAATGTGATGACGCATTACATCGCCGTCGAGTACGTCCGCGTCGAGTCCGCGGGCGACCAGCGCTTCGCAGAGCCTGGTCGCGACGGTCGTCTTTCCGGCGCCGCTGAGCCCCGTAATCCAAACAATGACGCCGTTACGATTGGCGGGCATGATTCGGCACATAGGGTACATCGAGTAGGCGCTTACGACGATCCCTCCCTTGACCGGCCTCGCCGAAGGTCGGTACAGTGTTCGATGGACGTTGAGCTCTAATCTCGCCCTTGGATTCCTCGCAGCGATCTTGTCGCTCGTCCTCTGCGCCGTCGTCCGGCGAATAGGACTGCGGGGCTCTGCCCTGATCGCACCCCGTGAGGACCGGTGGCACTCGGTCGCCACACCGAGCATGGGAGGTGTGGGATTCGGGATGGCCGCGCTGCTCTCGACGTCGGCATCCGTTCTCCTGACCGGCACGTGGGCCGATCGCGCCTTCGAACTGGCCGTCCCTGCGGCGGCGACGGCGATGCTCATCCTCGGCGTGCTCGATGACCGCCTTCAGTTGTCCCCGCTTGCAAAGCTCGTGTCGTCGCTCGTCGTGGGCGCACTCACGGTGTTCGTCATCGCGTCGTCTCTGGGTCAAAGCCTTCCCTGGCCGGCCACACTGATTGCGGTCGTGTGGTTCGGCGGCGTGGTCCATGCGCTGAACCTGCTCGACAACATGGACGGGCTCGCCGGTGGGGTCGCACTGATTGCGACCACATTTCTCGCCGTGCTGTTTGCGCGACCGCTCGGTCCGTTCGTCGAGCTGTTTCTGGTGGCCGTCGCGGGAAGCCTCGCCGGGTTTCTTTACTGGAACCGCAAACCGGCGCGACTGTTCATGGGCGATTCCGGCAGCCTGTTTCTGGGAGGAGCCCTGGCGGCGGCGTCCCTCGTGCCCCTGATTGATCCGCAAGTGGAATTTTACCGCTCGTCGATCCCGGTTTTGCTGGTGCTCAATGTTCCGCTGTTTGACACCGGCTTCGTGCTCGTGCTGCGGCGGTTTGCCGGGAGAAAGGCCAGCAGAGGAGGGACCGATCACGTGTCTCACCGCCTCGTTTCACTGGGGTTCTCCGAGCGCAGCACGGTCAGCATTCTCTACCTGCTCGCTTTGTCCGGCGGTCTCATCGCGTTGATGATATGGCGCGAGGGACTGCAGCCGTTCATGCCCGCGGCTGCACTCTTCGGCGTCACTCTCATACTGATAGGCGTTTACCTCGCACGGGTGCGGGCGTACGACGCGGACGATTTCGGTGCGTTCAAGCGGTCGTCGTTCGGTCCGTTCCTGACCGATCTCACGTTTAAATGGCACGCAGGCCAGGTGTTGCTCGACGTCGTGCTGATCGCGGTGTGCTACTACTCCGCGTACCGGATTCGTTTCGAAGGAGCGGCGTTTTTGATGTTCGCGCCGTACCTCGCGGCGTCGTTGCCCGCCATCATCGGCTGCAAGCTTGCGGCGCTGTACCTGTCCGGTCTGTATCATCGCCCGTGGGAGACATTCAGTCTCGTCGATCTGTTTTCGGTCGTTCGTGGCGTGATCGGGGGGTCAATTCTGTCGGTCGTCGTTGCTGCCTATGTTTACCGGTTTCAAGGATTTTCCCGCGCCATCTTTTTGATCGATGCCATCCTGTTATTCGCCGCTGTGCTCGCCACCCGGGCATCGTTTCGTCTGATACGCGACACCGCGAACGTCCGGCGACGACAGGCCAGGCGCGTCGTCGTGTACGGCGCCGGTGCGGCCGGCCATCTGCTCGTTCGTGAAATGCGCGCCAACCGTCGGTGGAATCTGCAACCGGTTGCCTTTCTGGACGACGATCCTTTCAAAAGGAACCGATTGATCCTTGGCGTTCCAGTGCGCGGCACGGCGGACGATCTCGAGCGCATCATCCGCGCGTATCGCGTCGATGAGCTCATCATCAGCACGCAGGCCCTTAACGGAGATGGCGAAGCACGCATTCGAACCATTTGCGATGCCAGAGACATTCCGGTGCGGCGACTCTACCTGGACATCCGGTGAATCCGACGGTCGCTGTCGTTATCGTGAACTTCAACAGCGGGGAAGCGCTTGCGTTCACGCTCGAAACGTTGGGGGCGGCCTTCCCGGGACTCTCATGGGAAGCGCTTGTCGTGGACAACGCATCTTCGGACGGCAGCGAACGCGCCGCGCTGAATCGCGAGAAAGTCACGCTGATGCGTGAGCCGGGGAATGTCGGATTTGCTGCCGGTGTGAACAGCGGAACCGCCGTCACGTTGTCGCCATTCGTACTCATTCTCAATCCCGACTGTCGCCTCCCACCCGATAGCGGGCGCCGCCTGCTGGAGGAGTTGAAGGAACATTCGCGGTGTGCGGTCATCGGTCCGCGAATTCTCAACCCCGACGGCACGCTGCAGGAGAGCGCGCGAGGCGACCCAAACATGCTGACAGGGCTTTTCGGCCGGACGAGCATTTTGTCGCAGTGGTTTCCGAACTGGTCCGTTGTTCGCAGGAACCTCGCTTCGGACGCACCGTTCAGCGATTCGAGTGTGAGCCGGCGTGTCGACTGGGTGTCTGGTGCGTGCATGCTGGTAAAGCGGGAAGCGCTGGCCGAAGTGCAAGGCTTTGACGCCGGCTATTTCTTGTACTGGGAGGATGCCGATGTCTGCCGTCGCCTGCGAAATGCCGGTTGGGAGACACGGTACGCGCCAGCCGTGACGGTCGTGCACGACGTGGGGCAATCGAGCAAAAGCGCCAAGTCGCTGGCGAACCGCGAGTTTCATCGCAGCGCCTACCGATACTTCAGCACCCACGTTGTTCCACAACGGTGGCATCCCGCGCGTGCACTCGGGTGGCTGATTCTGATGCTCCGTTGGCGTCTCAAGTCGCTTCGCGGCTAGTCCCCGGCCTCCTGGATCAATGATATGTTCACTCGCTGACATGCCGCGAATCGCATGGTTCACGCCGCTGCCGCCCGTAAGGTCCGGCATCGCACAGTACAACCGGGAACTTCTGCCGTCGCTCGCACACGTTCATCAGATCGATCTCTTCGTCGATGGACGGCCGGAAGGCGTCAGCGCCCCGGACGCCGGGATGCGCGTGTTCAGCGCCTTCGATTTCGCCTGGCGCGAACGCGAACGTCCATACGATCTCGTCGTCTATCAGCTCGGCAACGCCCCCTGCCACGACTACATGTGGGCCTATCTCGTCAGGTATCCCGGTCTCACCGTTCTGCACGATGGACAACTGCATCACGCGCGCGGGCGGATGCTGCTGCAGCAATGGCCGCCGCGGCAGGACAACTACCGGCACGAGTTCTGGTTCAACCATCCCGACGCGCGAAAGGGCATCGCCGAGCTCGGCGCCGTCGGTCTGCTCGGCTCGCTGACCTACCTCTGGCCCATGCTGCGCGTCGTCATCGAGTCGAGCCGCCAGCTGCTCGTGCACACTGAATGGCTTGCCGGCGACATTCGCGAGCGCTATCCGGGCGCAGCCGTCACGGTTGTGGAGATGGGCGTGCCGGCGCCAGCGCCACGCGCCGATGCCCGGCAGCGGATTCGAACGCGCCACGGCATCCCGGATGACGTGATCCTTTTCACGTCGTTCGGCAAGATCACGCCGGAAAAGCGCGTGCGGGAAGCCATCCGAGCGATTCCCGAGATCGTCGAGCACACTCCCCATGTTCACCTGCTGCTTGCCGGAGAGGCCGTCGAGTACTACGACATGGCGCGTGAAGCGGCACGTGCCGGAATCGAGGAGCGGCTCACCATCGCGGGGTATGTCGACGATAACGAGATGGACGACTATCTTGCTGCGTCTGACGTGTGCCTGTGCATGCGGTGGCCGACGTCGCGCGAGACGTCCGCGTCGTGGCTTCGTTGCCTGGCCGCAGGCAAACCGACGATATTCACGGACCTCGTCCACACGGCCGGCCTCCCGGCATTCGATCCCCGCAGCTGGACGATCCAGGCCGGCACCGCGCCGGTGGGCGTGAGCATCGATATTCTCGATGAAGCCCATTCCTTGACGCTCGCCATGCGGCGGCTCGTCACGGATGAGAAGCTGCGAAGCGCGCTCGGCGCCAACGCGCGCCGGCTGTGGGCCGAACGATTCCAGCTCGAACGAATGGCGGCGGGTTACCAGGAGGCGATCGAACGCGCTCTGCGGGCCGAACGTCCCGGGGCTCGCGGGAACCTGCCGTGGCATGTCCGGGCGGACGGGACCGAGCACGCTGGATCGCTGGTGAAGGAAATCACCGGCTCGGAGTACTATCTGCGCGATGCCGATTGAGGAAAAAGGGAGCGCCGACGAGCTCGCCCGGCTGAAGACGGAGCGTGACGAGGCCGATCGCCGCTACAACGACGCCCTCACGAAGCTCGACGCCGCCATTCAGAAGCCGCGCGACCTTCCGCATCCCCCGCCTCGCTACGATGAGTTCCAGATTACCCCCCTGAACGAGCGGTGGGAGATCCTGCCGCTGAAGCCCGAAGAGGGAAGCGGGTGGCTGCGGCGGATCAGGACCCACGCGTGGGCGATGGTGGCGCCGCTCTTCGAGCGGCAGCAGGCATTCAATTCTGCGCTCGTCGATCATGTCAACCGCAACATCGCGGTGCACCGTGAAACGACGCGTGCGATGGAAGCCACTATCGCAAGGCTGCGCGACGATCAGGAACGGCTCATCGAATACCAGACGTCTGCTCGTGCTGTACGCGCAGCAGATTACGCCGTACATCGACACGAAGGATCGACAGGTGGCAGGGCTGACGCACGCGTTCGCCGCTGGATTGAGCGGTTTGAGCGATGAGGTTCAGAAGCGATGGGAATCGCTGGCGGCGCGGCAGCAACGGTACGAAGCGCAGGTCGGCGATGTCCAGTCGACACTGGGCGTCATGCACCGGGTCACCCAGACGTTGAAGAGAGAACTTGAAACGGGTGCGTTGGGTGCGGTGGGTGCGACAGGTGCGGTAGGTGCGACGGGCCTGTCGCGCCGAAGCGGCGAAGCCGCGAAGGCGGATGCGACGGCGACGTCGTCGCTTGACGCCTATAAGTACGTCGGGTTCGAAGATCGTTTTCGCGGATCGGCCGAGGAGATTCGCGAGCGTTTGGAGGCCTACGTGCCGCTTTTCGCGGGGGCGAGCGATGTGCTCGACGTCGGTTGTGGCCGCGGAGAGTTTCTCGAGCTGCTGCGGGCCAAAGGCGTGTCCGCGCGGGGAGTTGACTTGAACGACGAAATGGCGGCCGTGTGTCGCGAGCGGGGTCTCGATGCTACCGCCGGAGATGCGCTGAGTTATCTCCAGGCGCAGCCCGACAGTTCCCTCGGCGGGCTCCTGGCGGCACAGGTCGTCGAACACCTCGACCCGGGCTACCTGACACGATTCCTTGAAACCGCATATCACAAGCTCCGGCCGGGGTCGAAGATTGTCCTCGAGACGATCAATCCCGCGTGCTGGTACGCGTTCTTCTCGAGCTACATTCGGGACATCACGCACAAGCAGCCGCTGCACCCCGACACCCTGCAGTTTTTGCTGAGTGCCAGCGGGTTCCAGAACGTGAGCGTTCGCTACAGCGCGCCGTTTCCTGAAGAGGCCAAGCTTCAACCGCTTCTGCAAACACCGGGCAAGATGGAAGAGACCTTCAACGAGAACGTGCGCCGGCTGAATTCACTGCTCTTCACTTATCTCGACTACGCCGCCATCGGCGAGCGCCTGTCCTAGGACGGAACGGATGCCGGTGGTATCGGCACACCTCGCCGCTCTCGCTTACGGGTTGGTTGTTGCGCTGTGCGCGGTCGGTATTTTCTATGTCATCGGTCTGCTCGTCACTCCCGGGCGATGGTGGAGCTTGTTGCGCTGGCCCGACGCTGTCGTGCTGGGTCTGACTCTTTACGTCGTGCTCTGCTGGCTCGCCATCAGTTCGCGCAATATTCCGCTCAAGTTCATCCCGTACGTTCTGGCGGCCGTCATCTGGATTCCTGTTTTCAACCGGCTGCGATCGCTGCGAGGAACTCTCACAACCCGTCTGCGCAGCCGGGAAGCCCGACGATGGCTCGTCGATTTCAGCCTCCTCTATGTGCTTGCTTATGTCCTGACTCCTTCAGCAGGCCCCGCTTTTCTCCCTCTGGGTCCAGGTGACAACCTGACGCTGGTCACCTACGCGAGATACGCACGCCAACTGTTCGAGTTCGGCACCACGGGCATCGAGCTGGCCCCGTTTGACTACTTCCAAAGCCCGGCGAGCATGTATGTGCTGGCCTGGCAGTCCCTGATGTTCCTGCGCGATCCGTTACAGGCCGCACTGCCGACGCTCTTTCTGCTGGCCGCGTTGTTCGGGATGGTCGTGGCGGAAACCGCACGGACGGTTTGTGGACTCACGCACCGCGGCTCCATGGCCATCGCCTGCGTCGTCGTATCCGCGCCGTTATTCCGCTGGTTGCTGAGTGCGTACGGTATTGCAGAGATGCTGGCGGCGATCGCGTTGCTCTACGTGCTCCGCGCGCTGACGAGGGCCGCGGCAAACCGATCCGCCCCGTTATACGACGGTGTCTGTGTGGTCGTGGGAGGAATCCTCCTGATGTCCACGGTGCCTCCGCCGGCTGGCTGGGGACAGCAAATCCCGCGCGGAATCGCGGCTCTTCTGGATACTCTGTCATGGGCATCGCTGTTGGGATTGCCGGCTGCGATTCCGGCGGGCACACAGCTTTTACCTGAAGCCCGGTTGGCCTCCGTCATCGTGCTTGTTCTCGTTCCCGTTCTCGTGGCCGCCATTGCGCGTGCCGCTCGCGGTTTGCGCACGCTCGATTGGCCGGGCATCACGGAGGTTGATCGGCGGCTCGCGAGGGCTCTGGTCGCCTATGCGGTCGTTGCGCTGACGCTCGGCAACGTCGTCGTCTACACGGTGAGCCGGCCCAGAGCGGCTCGACGACCGGCCCATTGGCGTCAGCTCGAGGCGCTGAGTGACCTGCCTTTCCGCGCTCTCACGTTGAAGGTTTCGGACGAGCCAGGTGGCCTGTCGACGGCTCTCGTGATGTATTACCTGCCTGGCCGCAAGACTCAGGTGTTCGGACGTGCCGTCCCGGCGCAGGATCTGAACTTCAACGAGGTCTCGAAAGAGCAGCCGCTGTTCGTTCAGAACTTCGGTTGCGCAGGTGCCGGGCACAGCGATGCGGTGTCCGTGGAAGGTGTTGGGTGCCTCCTGCTGGCGCCTCCCAGCATGACGCTGGGCACCTCGTATCCGTTCAACCAGACCTTCATGTTCCTTGATTTCGATTACATGACGCCTCGCCAGGAGGGAGGCCGCTGGAATACGAGACCGACGCTTCATCTGCAGGTGAGAAGCGATCCTCAGAGAGTCCCCCTCGATCGCGATGTGTTCCTCAACCTTCTCCTGCATCCCATGACTCCAGAAGGCACGAAACCGCGCCAACTGGTCTTTTCATGGGGTGTCGAGCACCGTGGCCAGGCGCTTCTGGGAGAGCGTCAATGGTTCAGTCTGCTGGTGCGGAGCAGCGACTGGAAGGGCGATCGGCTGTGGATGCTCCCAGTTACGATCGATTTTCTCGATGGACGGGCCGTTCTCTTCAACGAGATCGCGCTGACAGCCGAGCCGCGTGGAACAGTCGTGGGCAACTAGGGGTGCGGGCGCTTCAGACGACGACGTCGGGACGCAACTCGCGGATCAACTTAACGGGCGTGCGGTCGGAAAACAGCGTCACGTAGTCAACGAACCTCAGGGCGGCGAGCATTTCTGCACGTTGAGGCCCCGTTCGCGGGTCGCCGTTCACGCCGACGACGAGCAGCTCTCCGCGGGCGCGTGCGTCCTGGAGCGCGCGGAGATGATGCACGTTCAACGACTCGAACGATCCGCTCGTAAAGACGACCTGCGATCCCTGGGCGCGTGCGTCCCGGACTCTCGCCGCGGCAGCGCTTCGCGACAGCACTTTGGAGCGGGCCTGCGAGGACTCGCCGCCCAGGACCCTGGCCAGCGTTTCGGCATCGGCGACGGCGGTGCCGACCATCCCGACCACGATACCGGCCGCCGCATTCGCCGCGCGTGCGGCGTCCCGGACGCTCATTCCGCCTGCCACGGCCATCGTCAGTACCGCCGCCACAGTATCGCCGGCGCCGGTGACGTCGAACACCTCGTGGCGCTGCGAGGCCGTAATGTGAGTGTGCGCGATTCGGCGACGATCCCGTTCGAACAAGTCCATTCCGTCGGCCCCGCGGGTGACGAGCAGTGCGCGAAACCCGAGCGTTCGGATCAGGAATTCGGCACGGCGCTTGACTGCGGCGTCGCGACTGGTGGCCGCGACGTGTGGCGCCGCCTCGGCGAGCTCCTTCTCGTTCGGTGTCAGCACCTGGGCTCCCCGATACTTCCGGAAATCGTGCCTTTTTGGATCGACGACGGTGAACGGTCTGTGCCGCCCTTCAAAAATCACGCGCAGCACTTTGTTGCTGAGAACGCCTTTGGCGTAATCGGAGCACACGATGCCGGCGGCGCGGTTCCGCGCGCGCCTGACGGCAGCCATCAGACGATCCTCATCGCGCCGGCTGAGCGCGTCGCGAGTTTCCCGATCGATGCGGAGCATGTGCTGCCCACGGGCGATGACGCGCGTTTTCACGGTCGTGGGTCGATCGGTGGATTGCATGACGCCCGATGTGTCGACCCCGGCCTTTGAGAGCCATTGAACCAGCCACCGGCCCGGGTCGTCCTTCCCGACAACTCCCACCAGCCGCACCCGGCATCCCAGCGCAGCCAGATTGAAGGCCGCATTCGCCGCGCCGCCTGGCCGGTCTGCCTCGCGTTTCCATCGCAGCACCTGAACCGGCGCTTCGGGCGAAATGCGTTCGACGTCTCCCCAGATGTAGTGGTCGCACATGATGTCGCCGACCACGAGGATTGGCGCCGACGGAACGGGCAGCTCAGCCATTGGGTGTGGAGATTATCGCCCAGTTGCCGACTTCGATCGAAGCGCGATCGGCGTCAGCGTCCGTGACTTCTGCGGGCCGCATTCGAAGGTCGATCTGATGAAATCGGCGGGATGAAGGCTCCGGCAGCGCGACCTTCGCTGTGTGCCACTCGCGCCCGGCGAGTTCAACCGTGTGACCGGCGACACCATCGACGAGCACCTCGACGACCAATCGTTGTTCGTCGTTCGAATGCGAGCGCAAGGGGATGTCGACGCGACGCGTGCCGGCAGGCACGAAGAACCTGGCTCGAGACGTCATCATGTTCTTCGCAGAAAGTCCGTAGCTGACCTGCGAGAAATCGACCGTCTGCGACTTCGCGTGCACCCTCCAGGGAACCGACAGCACGAGAAACGTGAACGCGATGGCCGCGAGCGCGTTCGCATACCGGGCGCTCGATGTTGCGAGCGAGCCGGCAGCGACAACGCCGAGCGCCAGCCAGAACGGATACGCCACCTCGGGCACCAGAAGGGGGTGGCCACCCAGCCACGACAGGACAAATGCCGCCAGGCCGACCATCACGGGAGCCGTCACCAGATCCGGCGTCGAGGACGGATCGCGCCGGGAGCGGAGGGCCAGGGCGAGCAGCGATGAAAATACGAGGAGCCCGACGCTGCCAAGCTCTCCGGCAATCTGTGCGAAGTTGTTGTGAGCGTTTTCTCTCTGGTAGAACACGAGCAGTTCCGGTGCCGAAAAATGGTACGACCACAGCGTGTACTGGCCGACGCCAACGCCGAACAGGGGGTTGGCGAGGAGCATTCGCCAGGTTGTGCCGCAGGAACAGCCATCTGATCTTCACGGCATCGGACGCTATGGGGCCGAAGTACTCGCGGGGGAGCAGCAACCACAACCCGACGGCACAAACGGACAACGCGACCAGCGCGAGGCCAGCCGCTTTTCGCGTACCGATAATCCGTCCTATCGTCGATATCGCGACAAGACACGCGGTCACGAGGATGATGGCAACGACCGCGGTTCGCGATTGGGTCAACGCTGTCGCAATGAGCAAAGCGACGCCGCTCGCAATCCATCCAAACAGAAAGCGCCGATGGCTCACGGCCAGACCAAACGCGATGAACATGGCCATGGCGAAGAACGAGCCGGCCGCATTGACGTCGGCAACGTGTGCGCTCCACCTTCGATGTAAGACCAGCTCCATGAGCGCAGTTCGCCCTTCTGCCGTCTGGAAAAGCTCCATCGCGACATTCTGAAAGGTCAGCAGCGCGGCAAAGACGGCGCCGAGGACCAGCGCTACCACCAGCCGGCGTCTGAAATCAGGCGACAGTTGTGTGTATTTGAGCGTGAAGAGCAGAAGCGCCACGCCTTCGAGCAGAAGCATTGCATGGAAGATCATGCCGTAGTTGCCGAACGTCGCGACGTAGCCCCGGCTCGCGTATCTCATCGCGTTCTGGACAAAGGGCCACGGATAGTCGCGCTGAATCTGCAGGAACCAGATTTGTTCCGCGCACGATCCGGCAACCACGAGGCCGAACATCAGCGCGGCCGTTTCGAGGCGCGTCGAAGGGAAGGAGCGGAACTCGCGAAGCGTCCAGCCTCGCACCAGCGCGCCGGCAAGAAAGGCCAGCACCATTCCCTCTGAACCCCGCATCGGCGAGTCGAGTATCCGGCTGAAGACCTGCCCGAGGGGCACGACCACCGCAAGCGCGAGCAATCCGTACTGGGGACGAAAATATGACAGCAGGGCCATCGCAAGCACGATGACCTGCACCGAGGCGGGTACGCGGTCGCTCCAGAACGTCGACTGAAACAGCAGCAGAACGATGGCCGTGAACGCGGCAATCAGTCCGAGGATCACGATGCGGCCGTTCATCTGCGTGCAGTATACTTGCTCGGTTGCCGAGCCATTTTCCCCAGGTTCAGGATCTCTCCGTGTGCGTCGTTCTTCCTGCCTATCACGCGGCGAGAACTCTGGAGGCTACACTCGATCGTCTGCCGCCGGGCGCGTGTCACGACATCATTCTCGTGGACGATGCGAGCAGGGACGACACGATCGAGGTCGCGCGGAAGCTCGGCATCAAGGTGCATCGCCATTCGATTAACCGGGGCTACGGCGGCAATCAGAAAACGTGCTATCGCCTTGCCCTCGAGACCGAAGCCGAGATTGTCGTCATGCTCCACCCGGACAATCAGTACGATGGCGCGCTCGTTCCGTTCATGACGGGTTTCATCAAGGCCGGCGTCGTCGATATCGTGCTCGGGTCACGGATCAGCCGGCGGGAGGAAGTGCTGGCCGGAGGGATGCCTCCGATCAAGTACGTCGCGAATCGCTTCCTCACGATCCTCGAAAACGTCGTGCTCGGCCTCAACCTGCCCGAGTATCACACCGGATATCGCGCGTACCATCGCCGCGTGCTCGAGACGATCAACTTCGAAGCGTGCTCGGACGATTTCGTGTTCGATCAGCAGTTCCTGATACAGGCACGTGTCCACGGGCTTCGCATCGGGGCCGTGCCGGTGCCCACGCACTACGGTCCCGAGTCGAGCAGCATCCCGCTCGGCCGCAGCACCAAGTACGCCTTTGGCACGCTCGCGGCGCTGGGCCGGTATCTCCTGTTTCGTGCCGGCTGGAGGTCGCAGCAATTGTTTCAGCGCCGGTCCGTGACGCACGCATCCGCTCATTCGGCGGCTCTGTAGAGCACGACGCGCGGCCCGGGCGGCCCGGGGTTCGAGAAAATGTGCTCTTCGGGATCCTCCCGGTTTTCCCACCGGCGATCGATCGCGTCCAGTTCAATGCTCTGGTAATGACCACGCGAGAGCTCCCGTTCGACCCACTCGATTGCGGGCCGTTCGGCCGGGTTGATTCGGATCCGATGCCGAGGCCAGATCCACGTCACGCCGAGTGCGTCGGGAGGCAACTGCGCCGTTTCGCCGCCAAACACGGTGAGTCCTGTGTGAAATTTCAGCGGGAGCTCTCCGTAGGTCGTCACGAGCACGTCGCCCGCCGCGGCGTGGTCGCGCAGATATTCCACAGCGGCGGCGATGGGCCCCCGTGGCGGATCGCGGAGCTCGTGAAGCAAGTGGGCCATCGGAATAGTGATGGGAATCGACCGCTCGCGTACCGTCACGAAGCCCGTCGTCCTGGCGAGCGAGGCTGTCAGCGAATGCGACAGCGAGTGCGGCGCGCTCGATGTCACAAGGGCGAGCAGAATCGCACCCGCGACAACCCGCCCCCAGCGCCCCCATGCTGAGAGCGTCCCCAGTCCCAGCGAGACAAGCGCAAGGATCAACGGGATGACCGGCACGAGGTAACGGAAAAATCGATAGGGGGATAGCATGGCTCCGCCAAGGCCTCCAAGCATGAGCGCTGCAACCAGGACTGTCGCCGATCGCTTCCGCGACGACATGCTCAGGGCGATGAGAGGGACCGCGAGAAGCAGCGGCACGACGTGGCCGTCAATCTGTCCGGAGTAGAAGAGCACACCATGCCAGAGGCGATCGGGGACGGCCCCGAGACCTGCGTGGGTCTGTCGAACGGGGGCCGAGAGACTCGATCCGATCCACACCGCCAGCGCAAGAGCGGCCGTGCCCCACGCCGCCCAGAACGGCCATGCGCGCTTCGTTCGTCCCGGAGTGAAGACGAGCCAATGGAGCGCAGCCATCGCGAGCACCCCCATCGCGGTGATGTCGAAGCTCATGACAAGCAACGTCGCAGCGACCGCATACGCCACCGAGACCGAGGTCATTGGCCGATGCCGGACCCCACGCTCGAACAGTGCCGCATGAATTCCGACGACGGCCAGCACGAGCATGGCGGTCAGCGCGTAATAACGGGACTGTCGCGCGCAGACGATGAACGGAACGCTCGTGGCGACCAGGAGCGCGGCCATTCGAGAGGCCGACCGGCTGCCGTCCGTGCGTTGCACAACCCAGGCGCTCAATGGCACGCACAACCAGCCTGCGAGGGCGAACGGCAGGCGGGCCGACCAGCTCGACTCGCCGAACAGCTTGAAGCTCAGCGCTGTGATGTACGCCTGCAGCCACGAAATCTGGAAATAGATTCCGTTGGTGCCGGCGTCCGCTCCCATGACTGCAGAGAGGCTGTCGGCGCCAGAACCGACCATCGGCACGCCGAAGCGTCCGACCGACCGGCCGAGCAATGCCGTCTGTGCTTCGTCCTGCCAGAGATAGGTACTGCCAAGACCGGAGAGAAACAGAGGCAGCGACAGGAACGCGATGAGCGCGACTATCCAATCGAGCCGTCGCGCATGGTCATCAGGTATCATCAGGGCGAACATGAAGGTTCTCGGCTTCGATAGCTACGAAGAATACAGGCACGTTCAGATCAGTGCCAACAAGCTCAAGTTCAGTCAGGTGTATGCCGAAGATCCCGAGCTGAAGCGCATCGCGGGACATTTCCTCGAGCACACTCGCGGCGAAGGGCTTGGCCTGTGCCACGGTGTTCGCAATGGATACGAGGTCCGCAAGTTCCGTTCGCTCATGCCGGCCCTCAATATCGTCGGAACGGACATCTCTCCCACCGCTGAAAAGGTTGACAACTGCATCGTGTGGGACATGCACGAGGTGAAACCGGAATGGGCGGGCGCGGTCAGCTTCATGTATTCCAACTCGTGGGACCACGCATACGATCCGAACCTCCTGTTCGCGCGATGGAGCGAATCTCTCGCACCGCATGGCCGGCTGTATCTGTCGTACACCGATCTGCATTCGGAGCGAGGCGTCAACGAAAATACGAAGATCGACGTGGTTGGCTGTTCTCTGGATGAGCTGATTCGGATGGTTCAGCCAACGCTCGTCCTCGATGACGTGCTGGAAATCAAACCGATGTTGACCTTTCAAACCTGGAGACGCCGGTTCGCCTATCTGGGCGACGGTCAACTCGTCAGGGCGCTGACGGCACGATTGACGTCGCGCAGGGTCCAGATTCTCGTGCTGCGCCGCTCGAGTTGACGCTTACTCGCTCGCCGATACAGCGCGTGTGACTTCCAACCGCACGCCTTCTGGAATGTCTGCCTCCAGTACCTCTCATCTGCTCGTCGGCAAAACGCCGGACGAGCCGGATTCCGGGCAACTGAGGCCAGCAGCCATGATGGTGGGGCTGGCCGTCGGGCCACCTCAACTGCTCGGGACGCCCGCCTGGATCCAGGTCGAGAATCAGGAATCGAACGGGTCCGCTGATGTGGGTCACGTGGGGAAACGCCGCGCACAATTCCTCTCGCAGGATCCGCGACCGATCAGCTTGCGGTTCGGCATGGAACCAGGCCTCGCGTGTTGTGATGAGCATGGCGGCGGGGTCATCGTTCATCAGGTTCAGCACGAAGCGGCGAGCTTCTGAGAACTCATAGGTCAGGCCGAACGACGGCCATGGCCGCGGCTCGGCGCCCAGCACGATCCTGCGCCACAAGTCGTGTCCGGGTACGGGGAGGAGCGCGGCTCCCACTTCCACGGCCGTGATCAGGACGAACGCGACGACGTAAGCCCGGCTCGGCCAGACAACGACCGCCAGCCGGCGCCCGGCACCGGCGACATTCATGGTCGCCAGGCCAAATGCGATACAGGCCGCTAGTGGTCTCAGCGGCTCATAGTACCGGCGATCCACAACGTACAGATATGCCCCCAGCAGTCCGCACGTCCAGAGAAACACTGGCAGGACGATGAGCAGCCCGGCGGCGACGATTCTCAAGTCGTAGCACCAGGCAGCAAAGGGGCGACGTTCCGTCATCATTAAAAGGAGCGGCAGTCCAATCAGGACGCCGGCGGCCAACACCAGCGCCGCCCCTTGATACCCGTCGAAGGTCCAGAATCGCAGTGTGCCAGGCAGCCAGAAAAACACTCCCTGGTTTGCGGCGGCGAGGGTCGTCAAGCGCTCCCAGGCGCGGGTGCCGGCGGCGGCGAGCTCGTCTCCGGCCAGTGAGACGCCACCGGGCGGCGAGCCCTCGAACAGTGAAACGATGATGGCGGTCTGGATGGCGATGCCAGGCACGAGACCTGTTGCGAACGCTACGAGGCGCTTTGCAAGAAGCGACCCGCGAAGCTGCGATTGACACACGATCAAGAGCAGTGCGTAGGGAACGAGAAACAGGCTGGCGTAGCGGACCAGCACACAGACACCGATGAGAAATCCGGCGACGGTGTCGAACCTGAGATCGAGCTGCGCGCGCGGCTCTGGTGCCCGGATCATCAATGTCAGGATCCAGGGCACCGCGGCCCAGAGAACGATGTCGGTGCCACCCCAGCGGCTCGTGAAGAGGAAAGGGCTGACACAGCCTATCCACGTGGCTGCGAAACGCCAGAAACGGCCTCGACGGGCGCCGTCGCCCATATAGACGAATGCCAGCCGGCCCCAGCCCAACCAGCCCGCGAGAGTGGCGACGAGTCCCCACACCTTCACGTACGCGGCTGGTCCAGGCCCGAGCGCCATGAACGCTGCTGCGTACAGCGAGTACCCGGCAGCGTAGTGCGTCAGGCCATGCAGCGTGAGAGGGTTGGCGAGGTTCTCGGAGGGACGCCAGTACAACGTCAAGCCGTTTCCTGCGAGAAGATTCTGCGCCGCCTGGATTTGGAGCGTGATGTCGTAGTCGAGAGGGGTTGCATGCAGCAGTCGAACCGCCGCGAGGATGCCCGCCGAGGCGAGCCAGGGCAGCAGAAACCGTCGTTCCGCGGTCACGGCTTTCGCGCCAGCACCATGTACTGCGCTCCAAGCGGGATCGAGGCGAGATGTCGTTCGAGCGGCCGGAGGTGGCGCAACAGCCGTGGAAAGAAGAAGAGATGATCAGTTCCTATGATCTCGAAACCGCTTTCGCGGATGAGACGGCGTGCTTCAGGAGGCGAGATCGTGATCGCATCGCGATCGAATGGAATCCTGCTCATGACGAACCTGGTGCCCGGGTTCCAGGGATTGTTTTCGCAGAACGCAAAGATCCCGCCCGGCCGCAGCGACCTCGAGACGTAGTCGAGCGCGTCGGCCCTGTCCACCGGCCTGATATGGTGGAAGACGCCGTTGCAGAAGCCGAGGTCGACGTTCCCGCGGGGTTGATAATCGCTCCGCAGGAGAGTATCGCGCCCGTGGCGACCCGTGCTCGAGCCTGGCCCGTTCGAGCAGGCCGTGGGAGACGTCGATGCCCGTCACGTCCACGTTCAGGAACGACAGGAAATAACGGAGTGCTCGCACCGGTGCCGCAGCCAAAATCGACGAGCGACGCCGGCGCGCACTGCAGCTCCCTCAGCCGGTCGGCGAGCCATTGCACGCGCCCCATCGCGAAATGACTGGCATCCTCGCCCGAGTACTTGAGGCCGCGCTGAAGCGCGTCGGCGTAATCGGCAGAGTAGACGTCGAAATCGCTCACTTCACATCAAGCGGGATGACACGGGTCAGCGAGTGGTCCTCGGCGGGCGAGGCGGCCGCAGAGTCGACGGCGGTCGCGAGATCGCGTTCGGCGCGCTGCTCTTTCCAGATCGAGACCACTTTGAAAAGAACCGCGAATACGAGGACGTGCGCGGCGCTGAACAGTGCGAACGCCCCGACCAGCAGGCGCGACCAGTGCAACGTGACCTTGCCGGTCGTGAACAACTCGACCATGCCGGGCCAGAGCAGAAGCGTGGCGGCGCCCAGGAGGGAAGCGACCAGGACGCCCACGAGCACGCCCCGACGCAGGATGCCGCTGCACAGCGACGACCAGAACGAGTCGGCCTGGGCCCGTCGCGATCCGAGAAAGGCCATCTGGTTGGTCAACGCGGTGGCGAGGAGCAGCGACAGGGCGAACGAGCCGAGGAGAAAACAGGCCACAAACCGGTAAATCATCCAATCCTCGACCCGGGCATTCCTGGAGGTAGAACTCGATCGGGTACACAGCCAGCAGCAGCGCAGTCAGCACGCACATGCCGATGCCGGTGAGAAAAATCTTCTCGGGCCTGTAACACAGCACCCCGGAAAAGATCGCCAGGAAGGAATCGCACGCCGTCTCGAAGCACGCTCAGCTTGCTCGTTCCGACTCGTTCTTCGTACTTCATGGGCAGTTCAATCAGCCGGAGATCGTTCAGGAGCGCACGGGCGCTCATAGCCGGAGTGAAGTGCAGCCCGTCGGGCAGCGGCAGCAGATGCCGCAGCGCGCTGCGCCGGACGACCCGCATGCCGCTGGCTGTATCGGTGACATGGCGTCCGCAGAGAAACCCGAGCAGCAGCGCGTAAACCTGGTTGCCAAGGCGGCGGATGCCCGGCATGCGCGAGTCGGGGCCCATTCGCGATCCCAGCACGATGTCGGCGTGTTCGTCGATCGCGGCCCGGCACATCGGCGCGAAGTACGACCGGGTCGCAGGTCCCATCGGCATCGAGAAACGCGAGAAGATCGCCCTTACCCCGCTGCCAGCCTTCCTTGATGGCCGCCCCGTATCCCCGGTTTTTCTCGAACACGATGACGTGCACGTCGCTGAAGCGCTTGGCCGCATCTTGTGCAAGTTCTGCGGTGCGATCCGTCGATCCGTCGCTCACCACGAAAATCTCGACGGGGTCCAGGCCCGCCGCAGCGGCAATCTCCCGGCGGGCCCGTACGCAGCGCAGGAGTGTTTCGGCGATCGCCCCCTCTTCGTTCAGGGCCGGGATCACGATGGTCAGGCTGCGCATGACAGGACCGCCGCCGATCGGCGGAGTCTCGGGTAACGATAGAAGATCGCCGAGTGGCGGTCAATCGAGCGCCCGCGCGCCGCGCGCACGGCGCACGAGGTAGTACTCGTTGAACGGCCTGTCATCGGTAATGACGACGGTGCGGTCGGAGACCAGCATCTCCTCAACGGGAATCCGTCTGTTCAGTACGGCCGACACGAATGCTCCGGCATCGCGCAGGTTGCCGGTGTTCCACTCAACAAGATCGTGACGGGCGGCTTCGGGGAGCCTGCCCAGAAATTCCTCGGGCGTCGGTACGGCGATCGGCGTCATCGACGCGGTGAAGTGCGTGCCCCACCCGTCGAACGACCGGAACGCGACGACGTGCGGGAACGACTCGACGAGCGAGCGGGCGATGGCGCTCTCGATCAGCGACTCGCCTTTTGGCGCCCATTGTTGAACCAGGCCTCCCGGGTTCAGGTGCGCTTTCAGGATGTCGTAGAACTCCGTCGAATAGAGCAAGCTCGACCCCGCAGCCTCGAGAGGCGGGGGCGGGTCGATCGTGATGACGTCAAATGTCTTGCGGCTGCTGTTCAGGAACCGGCGCCCGTCGTCGATCACGATGTGGCCGCCTGGATGTTTCATCAGCGCCGGCGCATCGTCGAAGTAGTAGGGGAACGCCTCTGGCACGCTCCGCGCGAGGTCGACGGCCGTCGTGTCGACGTTCCAGTCGAGCGCGGAACGATAGGTCGTACCCATCCCGAAGCAGATCACCGCGATCGAACGCGCGCGGCCGTGAAATGCGAGCGGCATGTGCGCCATCAGCTTGGTAAGGGGCGTCTGGGACGTGATCCCGATACCGTTCACGCGCAGCTGTTTGTTCAACCCTTCGCCGTACGACAACACCGTCGCGGTGTGATCGCGCCGCACTTCCGCAGGTATTCCCGGAGGCGCGTCCTCATAGCTGACGACGACCAGCGTCGACAGCACCAGCATCACCGCTGTTCCGGCGGCCGCCACGGCCCGCCAGCCGGCCGCGAGAGCCGGCGACTTCCAGAAGCCTGCAAGGAGGATCGCGAAAGGAAGGGCGAGCACGACGAGACCAATCCTGGCGCCGAGCCACGGCAGCAGCAGATATCCCGCGACAAGCGGACCGAGCACGCACCCGATGACGTTCACCGCGTAGGCTTTGCCGGCGCGACGGGGGTCGTCGTGCGAATAACGATCGATGAGTCCCGGAGTGAGGTACCCGAGCACGAGACAAAAGGGCAGGATGCTGGCCAGCGCGATCGCGACCCGATGCCAGCCGAAGCGGGCGTCGTTGGCGACGATGGGAAGAAAGCTCGTCAGCGCCAGCAGCACGATGAGCTTTGCCGTAGACACGATCGCATGACGGGCGACGTGCAATCTGTACAGCCAGGATCCCAGCCACGTCGCCCACAGGTACACAACCAGCAGTCCCGCGAAGGAGTACACGTAGGTGCCGAGCACGGGCGTGAACACACGCGTCCAGACGACTTCCATGCCCATCGACGAAAAGCCGGTGATGAAGAGAATCGACAGCGCCTGTGTGGCCGACTCCTCTTCGCGCGGCGTGGAGATGTGCTCGCGCGTTCCGGAAGCATATTCCTCCCGACCCCGCAGTACTGGAGTCTGCCGGCCAAGCCACACGCTGGTGGCGGCGATCGTCATGTTGACCACCGCGGCGCACCACAAGGTGCCGCCGAATCCGAAGCTCTCGACCAGCACCAGTGGCGTCAACGCGGCACCCAGCGAGGCGCCAAGCACGTTCGCGAGATACAGGAAGCTGAATCGCGTCTCATCGCCCAGGCCGGCGCTCCGGATGAACGCCAGCATCAGCGGAAACGTCGCACCCATGGCGATGCAGGCCGGGAGCAGCGCGATGGCCAGCACCGCACCCGAGTAGACGAGATACCGGAGCGAATCGATTTCTCCAGCCTGCAGGAGCGCCCGGGAACCCAGATCGAACAACAGCGGCACGACGAGCGCACTCGCCGCGATGATCGCTTCGGCGGCGGCATACAGGTAGATGGGCGATCGGTGCGTGCGCCGGACCCAGGCCGCCGCGATGCTGCCGGCCTTCCACGATCCGAGCGCAAGTCCGAGCATGAACACGGAGACCACGACCGAAAGCACAGGCGTGATGATCCCGAACGATCGAAATGCCAGCCGCAGCCACACGATCTGGTACACGAGGCTGGAGAAGCCCGAGAGCACGAAAAGCAGGAACAGGATCTGCGTTAGCATAGGCGCGTGTTCCGCAAGCGGGAGTGGATGCTTCTTGCCGGCCTGCTAATCGCGTACAACATCAATCTGAGGCAGGTATCGTCCTATGATACGTACGCGTCGCGATTCGTGCCCATCAGCATCCTGCGCGACGGCGATGTGATTCTGGATGAGTTCGTCCCGGAGGAAACGAGGCGGCACGCCGGAGAAAATTCGCTCTCCGATAATTTTGTCTACGTCCGCGGTCATTTTTACGATAGTCATCCCCCGATAGGGCCGCTGCTGGCCGTGCCAGTGTACGCGCTCCCGGCCTGGATTGGAATCCCGCGCAACGCAGAACTCGCGGCCAACTTGTTGTCGAAACTGGCCGCCTCGCTCATGGTGGCCCTCTCGGCCGTCGCGATGTTCCGTGCGTCGCGGCGGGTGTTGACGGCGGGTGCCGGGCCCGAGGCGCCTGTCCCGGCCGATATCGATCGCGTGGCGATGCTCGCGGCGATCACCTACGGTCTGGCCACGTCGGTCTGGTCCACGGCGAGCCTTGCAATGTGGACGCACACGCCGGCCGTGCTCGGTTTCGCCTGCGCGCTGTGGGCCCTGACCAGCGGTCGTGCCGGTCTCGCAGGCGTTGCGGTCGCAGCGGCCAGCTTTGCCAGGCCGGCGACGGCACCCGCGGCGGCGCTGCTGGGATTGTACGTGTTGCATCGCGCATGGCGCGATGGAGAGAACAACACACGCACAAACCGTTACGCCGATGTGATCTGGTTCGTTGCCGGCGGCGCACTCGCGGGATTGGCCGGCGTTCTCTACAACTACTGGTTGTTTGGAAACCTCGTGGGCGGCGCCCCGTTCCGAACGGAAATCTGGCTGCGGGAGTTTGGAACGCGCGACATGTTTGCCGGCTCGCTGCCGGTGGGCCTGGCCGGACTCACCGTCAGCCCAAGCCGCGGGCTCCTGATCTACTCACCGATCGTGCTGGTCGCGGGTTACGGTGCGATGCGGGCGTGGAAATCTCAACATCGTCGATCGTCCATCGTCGATCGTCCATCGTCCATCGTCGATCGCGATGCGATCCTGTTCTTGCGATATGTCAGCCTCGCGGCGATTGCCGTGCTCCTGACCTATTCGAAGTTCATTGCCTGGTGGGGCGGGCACGGCTACGGGCCGAGGTATCTGACGGATGCCATGCCCTTCTTCGGCCTGCTCTTCGCGCCGGGATTTCTGCCGATCGTCGAACGAGGCTCGCGCGCGCGTGTGGCCAGAATCGCCGTGACAGCCGTACTGGTGTATTCCGTCTTCATTCAGGCTGTGGGTGCGTTCTGCTGGCCGGAATCGTGGACCGTGAGCCAGAGTCCTCCCTATCGCTACCGCCTGTGGGATTGGCGCGAGACGCAGATCGAATCGTGCCTCAAGGACGGCCCACGCATCGATCCCGCGGCGAAACGCCTGCTCGCGAAGCTTGGCCTCTGGCGTCGCTCGTAGTGTCCGGCGTCTCAGCCGGACCGCGTGCTCGACGGGCTCAACCACCGGACGAGCAGGTGCTTCCCGGGCACGCTCACCCGCTGGAGCACTTCGAGTTCGTTAGGGCCCATGACCTGCAGCACGCGCAGGCCGACGAGCACGATGACAACCCCGAGGACCGTCAGCGCCGAGGCTTCGACGACCGACGTGCCCCAGACCTGGCGGATGGCCGACAGTATCAGCGCCATTGCCATCGACACGAGGGTGATACGTGCAGTAAACCTCCACGGGAAGTGCACGTCATACGCCCGGCGCGCTCCGCCATATCCGATGAGCGAGACCGCCAGCCGGCTGCCGCCGAGCACGAACGCCGCCGGGACGAGGCCGAACCGGCCGGCGGTCCATACGAACAATGGGGCTCCGACGATCATCGCGAACTGAGCGCCGAGCACTTCACGATAGCGCTCGTCCACCCACAGCACGAGTACGGCCACGGCGAGGGCAGTCTCTGCGAACAGCAGCGCAACCAGCACGCGCGCAACGGGCACGGCGTCCGCGAACGGTCGGCCGTACAGCAGCGGCAGATAGTCCGCCACCATGACCCACAGACCGAAACCTGCGGGCACGACGAAGAGCACCTGGACCTTGTTCATCAGGTCGAAGGCGCGCTGGAGCTGCGCGTGTTCGCCCGCTGCCAGCACTCGCGCAAACGCCGGTCGATAGACTCCCCGGAATCCCGAAACGACCAGCGTGACGGTGGACGACGCCACGAAGTAACCGGTGGCGAACAGGGCGACCGGCTCCGGGCCGCCAAGCAGGCTCACCAGGACCGGACTCGCGAACGCCGGCGTCGCAAAGTAGAAGGATAAATCCCGGACATAGGTCACGCCGGAGAGTTTCCAGATGCGGGCGAACGAGGGCGCCAATTCCCGGGGCTCGTGTGGTTCGCCGGCGACGGCACCCAGTTCCTTGTTCACGACAACCATGGCCCAGATGGCCGTCAGCACCGCCGAAATACTGAGTGCGGCGATGACGCCCGCGATTTGGAATCCCATCGCGACGACGAGCGCGGCCAGGCAGACATCGAGCAGGCCGTTCAGGAGCGAGAGGAGGTTGACGCGCAACTGCTGAAGAAATGCATCGAGCGCTCGGTAGAGATAATCGAGCAATGCGCGAGCCACGAGGAGGACGGAGATCCATCGCAGGTAGATCGGACCCTCAGGCCCGAGATTGAGCTGGGCGCCAAGTGGCACTGCGAACGCATTGAGCGCGACGACAACCGGCAGCAGGACACCGAGGCGAATCCACGCAAGGCGCCAGACGAGCTGGGTCGCCATCCGTCTCCCGCCGCGAACCTGCAGTTCGGGGATGAACTTGGGCAGGGAACCCGCCAGGCCGAGGCCTGAATAAAAGAGCATCGAGTTGGCGATCCCGAGCGCGACGTCGTACAGACCCGATTCGAGGCCGAAGCGTCGACGTATCAGAATCGAGAGCAGCACACCCGCGGCCGTGACCACCGGCAGGAGCGCGGTATTCCAGAACACGGATCGCGAAACCTGGTGCAGCAGCAGACCGGGCTGTCGTCTGGCGCCGCTGCCGGGCGATGGTTCAGCCACCCGCGTGCCTCGATACCTGGCGGTAAATGTTCTCGGTCTGCAACGAGATGCGCCTCCAGTCGTGGCTGGAAAGAATCTCTCGACGATGTTGTCGAGCGCGCTCGCGATAACGTGGCGAGTCGAGCACGTCGACGACGTTCCGCGCAAACTGGTCCACATCGCCGAACCGGTGCAGCAGGCCGTATTCGTACTGCGGCACGAGCGACTGCATGATGCCTACGGGAGTGCCCACGAGAGGTCTGCCGCTTCCGGCCGCTTCGACCGCAACAATGCCGAACTGTTCGTATTGAGAAGGGAAGAGCACGGCGTCGGCGAGCTGGTAGTAGCGGGCGATTTCGCGGCGATCGGTCATCGCTCCCAGGAGAATGACGGCTCGCTCGAGTCCATCCTGCGTGAGTCTCGTGGCAAACAGATCCCGCTCGCGTACGTGCACATCTCCAATCATGATGAGCCGCAGCTTTCGTCCCGCGGCAAGCAACCGCTGAACAACCTCGAGCGTATCGAACGCGCCTTTCGGCGACATCACCTTGCCGACAAAGAGCAGGACCTGCTCACCAGAACGGATTTCGTGACGCTGGCGGAGATCGTCCACCTCGTAATCCGGCTCGAACAGCTCGGAATCGACGCCGAACGGCACGATCGTATTCTCCGGCAGTTCGAAGCGGTCGGCCCGGAGCAGTTCGACTTCGTGCGCGGACTGGGGAATGACGTGAGCGGCGCGGCGAACCAGCCGGCGTCCCATTGCGGCGTCGAACGAACGCCGTTGCCACGTGAGCGGATTCAGCATGTAGACCGGTGTGGTCACGTGAGGTGTGTTCCGGAAGGCCGCTGTGGCGTGGGCGAATACGGTTCCGAAAAAATAATATCCGACGGAGTGCACGACATCGACATCGTCGAGCGATCGAAAACCAGCCGGTGTGAGGAGGCCGGGAGTGAAATAGTACGGCGGATGGTTGGCCAATGCGGTCGGGAACCGTGTGACCAGCAGATTCGGTCCCATGCGTTCGCTGGTAATCCGATTCGACGACAACGTCGTCGTCAGGACCCGGACGTCGTGACCCTGCGCGGTGAGGTAATCAGTAAGGCGTCCGGTATAGGTGCACAGGCCGCCGACATCGGGCCAGAACTTGTGGCAGAACAGGGCGATTCGCATGCAGGGGGGTGATATACTTCGCGTCTGCTGAAAAACGGCTCCATAGTACCTCCACACCGCCTCGAATGCATGTTCCACCACTAGGTCAGCGCCTGCGCGCGGCTCCCTGGGTGCTCCTGATCGTCGTATTCGTGATCTCGCTTCCCGCGGTGACGGTCCGCTTCTATGCGTCGGACGAGATCGAGTACTTCGCCTATCTGCGATCGATGTGGTTCGACGGGGATCTTTCGTTCGACAACGAATACCGGTACTTCTTCGATCGCGGCATCGCGCGGGGATGGCGCTTCGAGGAGACCTTTCTCGCCGGCACGACGGCCACAGGCCTGCGAATCAACTTTGCGCCAGTTGGCTCGGCAATTTTGTGGGCACCGTTTTATGTCGTCACTGATGCAGGCGTGCGGGTGGCGCGGGCGATCGGCAGCGATGTGCCTGCTGACGGCTATTCGACGCCCTATATCACGTCAGTCGTCCTGGCCTCCGCCTTGTACGGCTTTCTGGCGATTGCACTCTCGACATATGCGGCGTACCGGATTGTCGGCAATCTTCAGGTGGCGACAATCAGTGCCTTCATCGTGTGGATGGGGACGCCGCTTCTCTTCTACATGTACCTCGCACCCGGGTTCTCGCACGCGTGCTCTGCGTTTGCGGCCGCCGCATTTTTCGTGCTCTGGCTGCACGTCCGGCGTCAATGGTCGATGACGGGCGTGATCGTCCTTGGGATGTGCGCGGCCGTCATGGGAATGGTCCGCGAACAGGATCTGTTCATGGCCATAGGCCCGGCAATCGACTTCGTGGTCTGGGCGTCGCGCAAGGTCAGATCCGGCAGCTTGTCCGTTTCGGCCGCCGTTGTGCGTGCCGTCGCGGGAACCGCGACAGTGGCAATCTGCTTTCTGCCTCAACTGCTGACCTACGTTGCGCTGTTTGGAAGGCCCATGCCTTCGTCTACGGTTCAAGGCAAGATGACGTGGACCGCTCCGTACCTGCTGCAGGTGCTGGCGTCGCCGTCCAACGGCCTGCTGTTCTGGACGCCAGTCGCGCTGCCGGCGCTTGCCGGAGTCGTCTGGTTGGCGAGCCGACGCCGGCACGCCGGCGGGCCGGGTGCCGGCTACGATCCCGACGAGCGCTGGTGGATAGGGTGCATCTGCCTCGTGACGGTGCTGTCGCAGTTTTACATCGGAGGGGCGTTCGAAACGTGGGCGGGCGCGGGCTCGTTCGGCCAGCGGCGCCTCGTGGGGCTCACGATTTTCTTCGTCGTCGGGCTCACCGCATTCATCACGGCATGGCCGAAACCCGTGCGGCGATATGGCGTCTACCCGATCCTGCTCCTGGGCGTCTGGTGGAATCTCGGCCTGATGGCGCAGTTCGGGACGCGCCTGATGGATCGGCAGCGCCTGGATCCGCCGGTGAACGCGTACCATAACTTCGTGACCATTCCACGCCAGGTGCCGGCACTCGCGTATCGATATCTTCGCGATCGGCAGTCGTTCTATCGGCCGCTGCCGTGATTTCGTCGCGGCTGCTGCAACTCGTCAGGTGCCCCGACTGCCACGATCGCCTCGAGGGCTCTCCGCCGCGCCTGCGCTGTCGCGGGTGCGGGCGGACCTTTGAGGGGGCGAGCGAGGATTTTCTCGTGCTGCGCCCGGGCGAAGCGTTCGGCGAAACGACGAAGTTCCTCGACGAGAGCTTTCACTCCGACGGCAGGGACGAGACCGTCTCGCCGCCGCTCCTGTCGGCCGCCGTGCGAAACACGATGCTGCGGAAATTTCTCGACATGAGGTCTGACGACGTCGTCCTCGATCTTGGCTGCGGCAGCGGCCGGTTCTGCGTGTGGAGCAGCGATTCACGTGCGCACGTCGTCGGCATCGACACAGGCACGTTCTTCGCCCGTGAGGCCAGGTCTGGCGTGGATCTCGTCGTCGGCGAGCTGCGCAAGCTCCCGTTCGCGGGCGGTTCGGTGACGAAGGCCTACACGATAGACGTGCTCGAACACCTGTCACCCGAAGGGTTGCGCGTGACGCTCGCCGAGATGGCACGCGTGCTCGCGCCAGGTGGGGCGCTCTTCGTGTACACGCACGTGCGCCAGAAGTCGATGCTGGCGCCGCTGTTGCGCCGGTCGCCGCCACTGCTTCGGCGATCGAACGCCTTGGGTTTGCGGACCTGACCATCGAGAAACTCCGCAAGACGGATCACCTGAACCCGTTGATGAGCCGCGCGCACCTGGACGACGTGGCGGCCGAAGCCGGGTTCAGGGTGGCGCGATTCAGGTACTACACGCCACTCTTGTCGTCGATCGCGGAGAACATCCTCGTGCCGGTTGCCGCGCATGCGATGGCCAGGAAGGCCGCGCGCCGCACGGCAGGATCGGCGACTGTCGATCGGGGTGCCATGCGCACGGCACGGCTGGCGGCCAAAGAGCGCATCGCGAAAAAGGGCATGGCGTATCGCGCGCTGCAGGCGCTCACGCGGGTCATCATGCTGGACGTGGCGCTCTTCGGGCGGATGCGTTCGGGACCTTTTTTTGCGTTGCTGGTGAAGAGGTCCGGCTAAAGCCGGACACTACGTGCTGACATGAAGGTTCTCTACTCGGCGATCGATCAGACGGTGCCGGCCGCGAACGGCGGGTCCGTTCATGTCAGATCCGTCGCCGAGGGACTGAGCGCCCTGGGGCACGAGGTGCACGTGCTGGCCGTCGCCTGGCGATGGCGGGCATTTTCCCGGCGGGCCCGTGACGTGGTGGGCGATGCCACCGCCACTCGGCAACCGCAGGCTGCGCCTGCTTCGTGCCGGTGATGTGGCGCGCCGCGCACACGCGATCGGCCCCGATGTCGTCATCGAGCGGTATTACAACTTCGGCGGAGAAGGCCTGCTGGCCGCGCGCCAGGTCGGTGCCCTGGCGGTGCTCGAGGTGAATGCGCCTGTCGTGGACGTGCCGGGCTCGGCCAAGCAGTGGCTCGATCGCCTCGCGATCGTTCAACCCCTCCGGCGGTGGCGCGACTGGCAGTGCCGCACCGCCGACCTCATCATTACGCCGAGCACACGAATCATTCCAGACAGCGTTCCCGCTTCGCGCGTGTTTCAGACGGAGTGGGGCGCCGATACGGCCCGGTTTCGGCCCGGAGCGCCCGGTCCCGTCCCGTTCACGCGACAGGCCGGCGATACCATCGTGGTGTTCGCCGGGGCATTTCGCGCCTGGCACGGCGCCACGCTACTCGTCGAGGCGATGCGCATGCTGCACGCCAAAGGCAGACGCGACATCAAGGCCGTCCTCATCGGCACGGGCCCCGAGGTGGTTCGGGCACAGCGTGCTGCGCAGGGGTTGGATACCATCACGTTCACGGGTGCGCTTCCACATGAGGCGATGCCCTCGGCGCTGGCGTCCGCCGATATCGGCGTCGCGCCATTCGACGTGGCAAGACACGCGCCGCTACAGATCGACTTCTACTGGTCACCGTTGAAGATCTTCGAGTACATGGCAGCTGGCTTGCCCGTGGTGACCCCCCGCATCGCCCGCCTCGAGACGATCGTCCAGAGCGGGCGGGAAGGGATCCTCTACGACGCCGCCGATCCGGGCGCGCTCGCCACCGCGATCGAACGCTTGAGTGATTCCGGTCTCAGGCGTCGGCTCGGAACGGCGGCTCGCGACCGCGCTGTCAGGGACTTCAGTTGGGAAAGCCACTGCCGCCACCTCGACGAGGCCATTCGAGCGGCGCGTGAGCACCAGCGATGCGCATCCTGATTGCCACCGACGCGTTTCCCCCCAGATCGGGTGGGAGCGGGTGGAGCACCTACGAGCTCGCGAGGGGCCTGCGCGCGCGGCGGCATACCGTCTTGCTGCTGCAGACCTACACCGAGCGCGATCCGGTTCCCAAGGGATATGACGAGTTCACGGTCGATGCGTTTCCGGCGTTTGCCCCCAAGATTCCGTTCGTGCGCAACTATTTTCGAAACGAGCATCTGTATCCGAGGCTCGGCGCGCATCTCGAAACGATTATCCGGCGGGAAAAGATCGATCTGATTCATGCCCAGCACATGTTGACCGGGCCGCCCGCGATCATGGCGGCGCGCCTGACCGGGATTCCGTCGATCTGCACGGTCCGCGACTACTGGCCGCTCAGCTATTGGGGCGACTGGCTCAGCGATTCGCCGGGCGTTTCGTCCAGCACGTCGAGTGCCGAGATCGTTCGGTCTCTGCGCGCACGGGTCGGCCTGGCGTGGCCGCTCGGATTGCCCGCTGTCCGGTATATGCAGATGAACGTCCGGAACAAGCAGGAAAGCCTCGCGGCTGCCACGGTCATCGTCGCCGTCAGCCAGTACGTCGCAAGCGCGCTTCGGGCGCGCGCGCCGGAGCTCGGCGGGACGCGGATCGAAGCGATTCCGAATGCCGTCGATATTCAGGCCATGCACGCCGCCGCGGATGGCCCGAAGCCGCCGACGCCCGGACCGTACGCGTTGTTTGTCGGAAAGCTGGAAAAGAACAAGGGTGCCGGCACGCTCGGCGACGTCGTGGCGCGCGCCCGTCTCGACATGCCGCTCGTCGTGATTGGCGAGGGACCGGAACGCGAAGTCATTCAGCGCGACGCCGCAGCCGCGGGACGAACCGTGAGAATGCTGGGATGGCTCGACCGGCGCGAGGTGTTTCGCTGGCTGCAGCACGCGACCATGTTGATCTTCCCGTCTGCCTGGCCCGAGCCGCTGAGCCGGGTGCTGATCGAGGCCAGCGCGTTGTCCGTGCCGATCGCTGCCATGAACACGGGTGGGACGCCGGACATCGTCGTAGACGAGGAGACAGGCCTGTTGTCGGCGTCGGTTGAGGAACTGGCGGCCGACGTTGCACGGCTCGCTGCCGATGCGGCGCTTCGGCACCGGCTCGGTGCGGCGGCCCGTTCGCGTGCCGAGTCGCACTTCGACCTTCCTGTCGTGATCGATCGAATGGAGAAGCTGTACGCCGATGCGATGGCGTGAGGGGCAGGCGCTGCGCGTGGCCGTGCTCGCGCGCTCGGTGTATCCGCTGCACCGGTATGGCGGACTCGAACGCCATGTCTACGATCTCGTGCGTTGCCTGCTGGCACGGGACGTCCGCGTGGTGCTCATCGCGCCACCCGACGCTCGAGATCGCCCGAGCGACGCGCGTGCGGATGCGGTGTTCCGGCATCCCAATCTCACGACGCGTCCGGTGGCGTACACGACCTTCCCGTTCGCGAACAGACGCGGCACGACGATAGTGGATCGGAGTACCGCGTACCCGCTGTTCGGCCTGCGTGCAGGACGTCTGGCCGCCGGGCTCGCCATCGCGGGCGAGATCGACATCGTGCACGGGCTCGGAGCAAGCGCGCTCGGCTATGCGTCGAGCAGATTCGACCCCGGCACGCGGGTGCCGTTCGTCTTCAATCCGCAGGGCATGGAGGAATTCGGCGCCACCGACGCGTCGCGAGCGCCGCTGAAGCGGCTTGGCTATTGGCCTCTTCGGACGGCGGTCCGACGCACTGCGAAGGCCGCCGACTGCATCATCGCGACCGATCGCGCGTTGGTCGAACCGCTGAAGACGCACCTTGGCGTCGGGTCCGCTGTGGTGCGCCTGATTCCGAACGCCATCGAGTTGGCGGAGTGCGATCGGCCCGATTCCGCCGATCGTGCGCGATCGCTGCGCGAACGGATCGGCGCCTCTGCCGACAGCCCCGTGCTCGTCAGCGTCGGGCGTCTGGAAGCCAACAAGGGTTTCGGCGTGCTCACCGAAGCCCTTGCCCGCCTTGACGCCGAAAGACGGATCCCGGAACCGTTTCGCTGGGTGTTGGTCGGCGACGGACCGATGCGGGAGTCGCTGTCGAGGCAGTTGGCGTCAACGAATCTCGGCCGCCGGGCGGTGATGTGGGGACGTGCGGACGCTGCCGACTTGCACGGCTGGTACGAGGCTGCAACGTTGTTCGTTCATCCGACGTTGTACGAAGGCAGCTCACTTGTCACACTCGAGGCGATGGCTCACCGGCGCGCTGTCGTCGCGACGCGCGCGGGCGGCTTGCCCGACAAGGTCATTCCGGGCGGGAACGGCTGGCTGGTAGCGCCAGGCGACGCAGAGGCGCTGGCCGGCAGCATTGCCGAGGCGCTCTCCGATCGGCACCGGCTCGTGGTCATGGGCGACGCCGGTCGCGCGCTCGTCGAGCGAGAGTTTTCGTGGGCGGTTGCGACCGACCGGCTCCTTGACCTGTACCGGGAACTCCTCACCCCTGGCGGTTCGTTGTAGGCTTCAGACGTGCGTGCCGTTATCGTCTGCCTGGCGCTGGTTCAACTCGCGATCCCTTTCGTCTACATCCTGGCGGGCGAGGCGACGATCAACGCGTTCCTCACCAACGACGATACCTACTATTACCTGCAGACGGCGTGGAACGCGCGTCATCTCGGGTTTGTCACCTTCGATGGGATCAACCCGACCAACGGCGTGCAGTTTCTGTGGTTCACGATCCTCTACGGCCTCGCGTTCCTCGCACGCGACAAGTCGATGTTTCTTGCCGTCGCGTCGGCGGCGGCGATCGTACCTGACCTGTGTGCCGTACCTCGTCATCTGGCGGCTTCCGCGCCAGGGCTCGAATTCACGCCAGACGTATGTCTCGGTCTTCATGGCGCTCGTCTGGTTTCTCGTTTGCGCCTATCGACCGAACCGCTACCTGACGGGCCTCGAGTCGCCTCTGCACGCCGCGATGATCTGGACGATCGTACTTCAGTACGTGCGGATCCGGCGTCTTCTCGCCCTTGGCGCGCTCGCCTCATCGTCGGTCCTCTTCTTCGTTGTGCTGCTGGTGCTGAACACGTGGACCCGGCTGGACAGCTTTGGCCTGTCGGCGTCGTTTCTCATTCTGCTCCTGTTGACGATTGACGGGCCGCTGCACCCGACGCATCCGACCACATCACTCCGCCGATCCCTGCCTGTAGGCACTTACGTCGCTGGCGTTGCAGTGATTGTGGCGGGAGCGGCTGCGCTGTTCGGGTTCTTTCAACTATCGGGCGGCAGCCTGATGCCCGTGAGCGCTCTCGTGAAGGGGTATCAGGTCGACCGCTTCAGCCTCGGCGCTTTCTACAACTGGTCGCTCGTGCTCTTTCCACTGAGGATACAAGGCGCCAACCTGCTGAACATTCTGGGCATCGTGGCGATGTGTGCCTCATTCTGGAAGCTCGTGCGCATGCAGGTCGATGCCGGTGACACCGACGTTCGGGCGATGCGGCTCGTGGCGATTGCCCTTGGCGTCTCGGTGTTCATCCATTCGCTGGTCACGTTCGGCATGTTCCGTTACTACTACTTCTGGTATCTGTCGGCGTCGTTCACCTACTGGACGATCGTGTTCTCGTCGTTTCTGGTTGAGTTCGTCGAGCGCAGAGCCTGGGGGCTCCGCCGGACAGCCGCCGTCGGCCTGGCCGTTGCCGTCGTGCTCGTCAGTTCCTGGCGGTTGACGGAGCCGGCAGAGAACCTGGCGGCAATGCGCTACCGGGCGGCGAAGTGGATTGAGGCGAATGTGGGCAACGAGACGATTGTGGGATCGTTCAACGCGGGACAGCTCGGCTTTTTTTCCAACCGGGCGGTCGTGAACCTCGACGGACTGATCAACAACGTGAGCTACTTCGAAGATGTCCTTCGAGATCCGTCGCCTGACGCGCTTTCCGCGTACATGCGGAGGGTGGGCATCGATTGCGTGGCTGACTACGCGCTTGGCCGGTGGCGCGAGTCGATCGAACGCGAGTTCACGACAATCCAGCAGTTCGAGCTCGCAGGGGGTGGCACGTTGAGGGTCATGACGCGAGCTTCTCGAGCTTCACGACCAGAACGAGCGCCGTCAGGCGCTGCAGCCCCTTCGCATACGGTCGGTCGCTGAGGGCGCGCGAGAGCCCGTCGTTGAGGGCCGCCATGCCCGGAACCAGCTCCGACGCAACATACAGGCTCACGTGCGAATGGTCGACGAGTCTCAGACCATTTGGCTTCCCAATCTCTCTCAGTTCATCGACCGTCATCTGCCGGTGCCGGATCCTCGAATCCTTGACGACGGTCCTCTGTGCCGGTCGTACCTGGCTCGGCCGGCGCAGCGCGCGCCTGAGCCACTTGACCGGCCCCGAGTCGAGCAGCGCACGAATGGGCCGGTCGAGCTGCCTCGAGCCATTGCTGCCATTCGGGACGGTGACGATGATGTGCCCGCCGGGCCTGGCGACCCTGGCAAGCTCTCTCAGATGGCTGACGGGATCTTCCAGGGTACTCGAGGACGCCAATGCTCAACACGAGGTCGACCGAGGCGTCCGGCGCATTGATCGCATCGCCGTCGGCTATCTTGAATTCATGCGCCGGGAACAGCCGACGGCATTCCGCGATCATGTTGGCGGAGATGTCGATGCCGAGATAGCGCGTGCGCGAAGGGTCGAAGAGCTGGACGAAATCGCCCGTACCGCAGCCGACGTCGAGTACCGAGCGGACCGGCAGGTTCGCCACCATGCGCTCGACGGCGCGATAGCGCATCGCGTAGACGTGATTCGCCAGCCGATCGTGCCAGGTGGGCGCGTAGCTGTCGAAGTGCGTGCGAATCAGGTCCTTATGGGCTGTCCCGGTTGTGCTCACCGTGCACTCGCTATGCCCGCGACGTCGCGTGCCGCGTCCGCTCCGACCTTGTAGGCAGGATTGTAGAAAGCGGCGTCGGGGTCCCTGAAGTATATCGCGCACAGGTCGGCATACTCGTGCAGCGGTAAGACGAAGAAGCCCTCGACGTATCGGGCTTTTGGAAGCAGGCGGATGTTGAACGCGTTCAATCCGAGAATGTAGTGATCGAATTTGCGAATCTTTATCTGGGACTTCCACATCCGGATGGCGGCCGCCTTCTCTTCCGCGACATCGCTGATGTCGACCACGACGTTCGAGATGACGGGCGAATACACCTGATAGCACCAGAGCTCGGTGCTCCTGGGAAGGAGACCGGCCTGCCAGACGTGCCACAACAGCTGATTGGCCCGGCGATGATCGTCGTGATCATCGAACAGCACCGGCAGGAAGAGCGCATCGATCGGCTCGGCCGACAACGCGGCGCCGAGCTGGCTGACGCTGTCGTCTGTCAGCGGAATGCCATGAACCGGGAAGCGCAGGAATTCCGTGCGGTATCCGATGTGGCGGGCGACCTCCGCGGTCTCAGACAGGACCTCGCCCGCAGGCTTGCCCGACGTCAGGTAGATACAGCGGATATCCGCGCCGGCGTGACGGGCATGAATCAGTGTTCCTCCGGCGCCGAGCATCTCATCGTCGGGGTGCGGCGCGATGATCGCAATGTGCTTTCCCCTGGGGCAGCTCATCTCCAGTGGCTGGAGCGTCTGGTTGAAGCGCATCGTCGAGACCACGCGCGCGCACGCCTTGAGATCCGTGAGCGATGCCCAGTCGCGAACAAAGAACTTGTAGGTCTGCCGGCTGTTGATCGTTCGCTCGATCCGCCTGGTCAGTTTGTACGCGTACGTATCGCCTGTCCGTTTCCTCACGACGGCGGACAGTCGACTGGCGACAATGGCTACGCCGATGAACACCCAAAGCGCCTGCCAATGGTGCGGGTCGGACACGCTCCAGACTTCGTACGGCGGCAGCAGGAAGTAAACGAACGCGAGCGTCGCCGTGATGGATATGACGATCGAGACGTGGAGAGATGAGATGGTGCCCGTGGCGAGCACCGCCAGCAGCAGCAGCAGGGCCGCAATTGTCGGGTTGGGCTCGTCCTGGACGGCCCGCAGCGCGCCGGTCACAACGGCAATCGCGACCAGGCCCGCAAGCCCGGCTCTGACGTCCCGGCTCTTGGTTATTCGCCCCAGTCGTGCGGCGAGCGCGTTGGCCATATGATTGCCTCGGTCCCAAATCCTAGCAGAATGACGCTTTCCGCGACCAATGGCGGCCGACCGCGACACGCGCTCGAGTGCGGGCTGACCACTCGTCTGCCCGATGCCGCCACTCGATCGGCTCTCACGGAGTTTTATCGGACGAACGCCGGATATGCCCACAAGCAGGCCGGTCACGACCGCTTGTACTTCCGGCGATTGATGCCGGTGATGGAATCGATCGCCCTTGGGGCGGCACCGCGAGTGCTGGAAGTCGGCTCGGGAGCCGCCGGCGCGTTGCACGCTTTCCTGGCTGCCCGTCCCGGTGCGAGCGGCATTGCGATGGAGGTGTCGGCGCCGTCGCTCCAGCGCGCTGCTGAAACCGGAGCTGCGGCGCTGCGGCCGATAGCCGGCAGCGCGTTGGAGCTCCCTTTCGAAGCCAGTCGCTCGACGCCGTCATGGCGTTCGAGGTCATCGAGCATCTGCCAGACGTCGGGCAGGCGCTCGACGAGATGCTCCGCGTGCTGCGGCGGCCCGGTTATATCATCATCGGCCTTCCGAACCATGCGTCGCTGTGGACGCCGATCGAGGATCGCCTGCGCGGCCGGACGCGCCGTGCGTTCGGTGTCGAGCGCGGCCGAGGGGCGTGGCGGTGGTGGCGGCGGAACGCGGGGCTGGCCTGGCGGAAGCGTCTCTCGCCGAGCGTTGAGTTTTTGTATCGCGAACCGATTCTTGACACGGCCCAGGGTGGCGACGCAGATGCGGTCTACTACGCGGCGCCGCTCGATCTGTTGCGCTTCTTCCGGAGCCGTGGCGCCGGGCTCGTCACGAGCAGCGCGCGGGTCCGGCTGGGCTGGCTTGGACGCGTGCTGCCAGTCGAGCTTCAGGGATCGACGGTGATGGCCTGGCGGATCAACTAGGTGCGTGAGGTGCGTAAGGTGCGTTGGGTGCGAGGGGTGCGTTAGGTGCGAGGTGTGCGAGCGTTCGCTTGTAGGCCGGGTCTTGTTCTTCAGACCCGGCAATCGCGAGCTCTAGCGGACGATCATCCTGTCGAGCTTGAATACCGGGACTTCACGGCCGTTGCTTCCGAGATCAAGCAAGATCTCGCTGATTGACGGACGGGCCGCGTCGGCGGGGATCTTTACCCTGAGGTCCTGATAGCCGGACCCTTCCATCTTCAATGCCGTTGTTGGACGCCTATCCACCGAGACTGCGATCGAACCTGGCGATGGCCCTGGTGCCGCAGAAGCCCGCAGCACGAGCTCGACCGATCCCTTCGGCAGCGACACGAAGATGACGGCCTTCGACGTGACCGGGCGCGCGTATGTCACCTCGGCTCCACCGGCTGACCGCTCCCGCTCTTCGAACGACCATCCAGGACCGAGAAACCGGTGGGCGGCCCGCGGACCCACGTCGATGTCGCCCGCTTCCAGCCTGACGGTCGGATTCCAGAACGATCGTTCGGCGTGCCATGAGGCCGCATCGACCAGAGGGCCGTCGATCGTCAATACATCGATGCGGTCGAGATAGTCTTTCGGGAAGCGCTGCCGCGGGTCGTACATGCCGAACGTGCGCGTCCGGGGCTGTTTCGGGTCGCGCTCGATCATGGACAGATCTGAAGATCCACCGGGCAGCCCGAGGATCTCGAGCATCGTCGGCTGGAGGTCGATGTGTGCGGTCGGCGCGTTGGAAATTGAAATGGGGCCGTTCCGTCCGGGCGGCTTGATGAACATGAGGGCTTTCGCGGTCCCGACTGTCGCGGGCAGCCGCGTGGCGGACGGTCCCGGCAGAAGCGACAGACTGTCGCTCGTTCCGGCGAAGCCGATCGGCTCCAGGTCGGTCCCATGATCGGACGACACGATGATAAGGCTGCTGTCGTAGATGCCGAGCGCCCTCGCGCGATCGAGGAGCGCGCCGACGAGCTTCACCGCGCATCGCGATTGCTCGAGGTACGACTGGCGCGACATGTCCGTGAGCCCGAGGAAGCGACAGTCGCGGTCGACCACGATCGGCCGATGCGGCACGCCCACGTGGAGCAGCTTGTAGACCGGCCGATCGCTTCCCACGTCCATCCGTGCGGTGAAGTGCTCGACGAACGCCACCGAATTGCTCGCTTCGTGTCTTCTGATCTGGGCTGGTGAATCGCCGCGATCCATCCAGATCGCACGGTAAAACGCGTCGGGATGCGCGACGCTCGCTTCCTTCAGCCGGTGCGGCACGTGCCGGAAAAGCGAAAGCTCCGCGAGCTCGCGAGCCGCCACCGCACGGTAGTCGCCCTGGCTGATGAACGGCTTTCTGATGCGGAAGCGTGCGCCCTTCCAGTTCGGCGCCGATTCCGGACCCAGCCACTCCTCGAACGACTCAACGGGCACGATCGACATGGCGTCGACGTCGTAGCCGGCGCGGCTGACCTTGTCGAGAATGGACGCCCGCTTGAACGCGTCGCGCACGAACTCCGGTGCCGGCCTTTCATTCCGGTACTCGAGACCGGTCAGCATGGCCGGCATGCTCATCGACGTGGTCGGGAACGCGGCCGCGTGATCGGCGAAATAGACGAAGCCGCTGAACTGCCCGTCGAGCACGGCACGATCCTGCTCGAGGATGTCGGCGAAGACGTCCGACTGGAACTCGTCGAGAACGATGTGGATGACGTTCTTCGTGGACGAGAACCGATAAATCCCGGCTGGCGGCTCCACCCACTGCGGCCGTTGTGCCGCGAATCCGGCATCGGTGGCCGCGACGGCAACGGCCTGGACGCCGATAAACGCGGCCGACGCCAGGGGTGCGATGCGGCTCACCTGGCGCGAGAAGATTGCGGCCAGCAGCAGGGCAATCAGGAACGCGCCAGTTTCGTACGGGGCGCGCCCGGCGTGTTGTGCGAGGTTCAGCTCCTGTCCTGCGACTCCGCCGTAGTCGGCATTCCACAGATTGCCCTGACCCCAGAGCGCCAGCCCCGCACCAAACAGGATCGCGGCGTACAGTCCCGCGAGGCGACGAGAGAAGAGCGCGACGACGCAGCCAGGACCGAACAAGAGGAGCCAGTGAATGCCCATCGTCTTGAGCAGCCACGGCGCTGCAATCTGGATGAACGGGACGGCGAACTCGCCGGTGTTGTTCGCAAAAATCGTGCGGGGACCAAACATGAACACGACAGCAGGACCCAGCAGCGCCGGGGCGGCGACGAGCCACAGACGGCCGGCATACTCGCGAGCGCTCCGCGGCGCCACCGCGGTACGCCACGTCGTGAGGTTGCGCGCCGCGAGACCGCCGACCAGCAGCACGGTCAACGCTGTCCACAGGAACGGTCTGATGCGGCGCAGCCCGCGTGCCACGGCCACAACACGGACATCCCGGGCATCGACACGCGCGGTGAAGAGCTCGCCTTCGAGAAACACCGACGGCGGCCGGCCCGAGAGTGCTCGCTGGACGTTCAGCGCCATTCCCCCGCCGAACTGCTGAAAGTCCACCGAGAGTTCGTGCGAGCCGGCGTCGAGCGCGACCTGCCGTCCGATCGTCCGCATTCCCTCGGTCAGGTTGCGTCTCAGCAGCAGCTCTCCGTCGAGCCGCAGTTCGACCTCGTCGTTGCCGCCGGCGAAGAACTCGACGGGCTGTGCTTCGGGCAGGAAGAAGAAACCGCGCCATCGCGCGCTGAACTGCTGGCGTGGCTGTTCAGCCTGGTTCTCGAGAAATGCGAGAGTGATTTCGGAGGCCAATGATTCGACGGGCGCACCGCGAAAGCCTGTTTGCCCGTAGACAGATCGAACCACCCCGGATCGCGCCACGGTCCTGTCGATTAATGAAGGAGCCGCGAAAAGCACGGTCGCGAGCGCCAGACCGGCAGCCATTCCCCGCGCGAACCTGGAACTCGTCATCGCTCGTCGACACGTTCACGCGATCGATGGGTTATCATGTTTTCGCCCGATGAACGACAGCTGGACGCATCGATGGAAGACGCTTCTTGCACCGGCTCTGTTTGTCACGCTTCCCCTGTGCCTGTTCGGCCCGTTCACCATCTATTCGGGTAACGAAGCCGAGTTCACCGCAAGCTTCTGGGTGCTCGTGCGGCCGCTCCTTCTTGTCGGGGTGGCACTTTCGTTGGCGCTCATCATCATCGGCCTGCTGCTCCCGGCAAGGATCTTCCGCGCATACACGGCGCTTCTCTTTGGATTGGGAATCGTCTTGTGGATCCAGGCGAATTTTCTCGTCGCCGACTACGGGTCGTTCGCCGGCGCCGCCATCGACTGGACGCTTGAATCGTGGCGCAATCCCTACGAGATCGGCATGTGGCTCATCGTGCCGATCCTCTGCGTCGCCGCGGCGAAGTACGTGTTCCCCGTGGCGGCGTTCGCCAGCGGAGCCCTCGTTCTGCTGCAGACGGCGACCCTGGCCGCCTCTGCCGTTCATGCCGACCCGCGCACCCGGCCTGAATGGAACGGTCCGGCCGAGACGATGTTCGAGTTGTCGAGAACCCGGAACGTGATTCACCTCGTCCTGGACAGCTACCAGTCCGACCTGTTCGGCGAAATTCTCGAAGCCGATCGGGCGGCGCTGGACCAGAGCCTGTCGGGCGCCGTGTTTTTCGCCAATCACACCGGCGCGTTCCCGACGACGATCGTCAGCATCCCGGCCATGCTGACCGGCACGGCGTACCGCAACCAGGAACCGCTGCAGCACTACAATCGCGACCATTTCAACCACGGATCGCTGTTTCAGTCGCTGCGATCCGCAGGTTATCGCGTCGACAGCATCACGGAGTTCCAGTACGACAGCAATTCTGCCACGAACTTCTATCGCATGCGGCGGCCGTACGTCAGCTTCGAGGAGTACGTCCAGTTCACCACGTGGCAGCTTGCCGATCTCTCGCTCTTCCGGCACGCCCCCCATGTGTTGAGGCCGCTGATTTACAACAATCAGGCCTGGCGGCTCCAGACGGTCTTCGGTCCGGGCGATACGAGTACCCGGCGCTACCATTCCACCAACGGACAGCAGGTGCTCGGCGACTTCGCGAGGCGCTTCCGGCTGGCGACCGACGAGCCGGTCTACAAGTTCATTCACGTCGGCATTCCACATCCGCCTGCGGTGGTGACGGCCACGTGCGATTTCGCCGGCGTTCTTCGCCTGACGCGCGACAACTCCAGGGCGCAGGCGCGCTGCGCGGTCACCAGGGTGGCTGCCATCTTCGATCGCCTGAAAGAGCTGGGCGTCTACGACGATGCCCTGATCGTGGTGTCGTCAGACCACGGACTCGGCCACGCGCCGCCGCGCTTCGCCAACGATCGTCAGATTCCTCCCGGTCAGGTTTCGGTAATCGCCGGCAAGGCCATGGCCCTGCTCATCGTCAAGCCGCCTCGGAGCAAGGGCGCCGTACGCATTTCATCTGCGCCCACGGCGATCACCGACATACCCGCCACTATCCTGGATGCGGTCGGGGTCGCGCACAAGTTGCCCGGCGAGCCCGCCTTGAAGCTGGCCGACGACGCCGTTCGGCGCCGCGCGTGGGCGTTCTACGCCTGGGAGAACGAAGACTGGAGGCAGCGCTACTTCGACTCGCTCGACATCCTCGACATCAACGGCCGCGTACTCGACGGCAACAGCTGGACGTTGAGCGACACGATTTATGCGCCGGAGGGCACGACAGAGGAGGTCCGCACCAGGGGCGTCTACGACACGCATCGGAGCCGGTCGGGTTTGACGTATCGCTGGACGGCGCCGGTCGCGTTCTTCCACGCGCCTCCGAACGCCCGCGGACTCGAAATGAAGATCCGCTCCATCGCGCCGATGCCGCAGGCGGTGACGTTTCGCGCCGGCGACCGTGCGCTCGACACCGTGACGCTCAAAAACCAGGAGTGGGTGACCGTCAGGCAGAACCTGCCGCCCGCAGCATCTCCGGCGGCCAGGTGGGTAGAGCTGCGCGTCGATCCTGCCTGGACTCCGCGAGGAGAAGCACGCACGCTCGGCGTTCAGGCCCGCGATATCGCCTGGGTGCGATAGGTGCGATAGTCCGGTAGCGCAGGGCTTAAGCCCTGCCTCATCCAATCATCTCTTCCGCCGCGCGCAACACGCTTGCCGTCGAGATGCCGGCCAGACAATCAGGGATGACACCAACACAACGCTCGGGCGGGCGTCGCATCAGGTTGCACGGGCTGCAGTGAATGTCGATGCGCACGATCTTCGAGCGCGGCGACAGCGGCGCGTAGCGCGAGGGGAGAGACGGGCCGAAAATCGCGAGGATGGGCGTGCCTACCGCCGCTGCGAGGTGCATCGGCCCGGTGTCGCCGGTGATCAACAGCTTGAACCGTTCGAGCACCGCGGCCAGCACCACGAGATCGGTTTCAGGCGGCAGCTCCAGAAGCGGCACACCCGCCGGCCACGCGGCGCGCACGGCGTCAACGACCGGCTTGTCGCCCGCCGAGCCGACGAGCATCACCGATGCACGGCCCGATCGGGCGAGTTCGGCGCCCACTTCTGCGAAGCGAACCGGGTCCCATTCCTTGACGCGACGTCCGGCGGCCGGCTGAATGCCGACGAGCGCACGATCCCCGGCGCCCGCGACCAGCGTTGCCGCTTTCCGGCGCGCTTCATCCGGAATGTTGAGCCTGACGTGCGGGTGCTCGCCGGCCGGCTTATGTCCGAACCCGCGCTCCACCAGTGCCGCTGCGTTAACCGCGATGTGCGCGCGCGGATCCGGCGCGATCGCGTCGGTGAGCACCGCCCCGCCCCCGCCCGAGTTGAACCCCACACGCCGGCTCGCCCCTGACAATGCGAGCAGCAGGTTGCTGCGGATGTCGGGCTCGAAATTGATGGCGAGGTCATATTCGCGGCTGCGCCACTCGCGCGCGCGCTGGACGAGGGCCGGCCATGTGGAACCCGCGCCCTCGCGCGCCATCCATGGCACATCGAGCGTTTCAACAACGTTGATCCCGGGTATGAGCTTCGCGAGCGCCAGGTTCCAGCTCCCGACGACCAGATCGATGCGCGCCTGAGGCGCCAGCGGCCTGATCGATGCGATCGGGTCGGCGACCATGAGCAGATCGCCAATCCGCTCGAGTCGAAGGAGCAGTATCCGTTGGGGCGGGCCCGTCGATGCGCGGGCCGCGTGCGGCCATCCAAACACACGTGCAGTCCGAAGGCCCGCATCGGCAAGCCCGACCAGCACGCGTTCCTGCCGATAGGGAATCTGCAGGTGCTTGAACACTACCGAATCTCGGCCTGGTCGACCATGACTCCGAGCGCGCGGTCATCGGTACCGCCCAGGACGTCGCGGGGCGTCCACGTCGTGCTTTCGATGCGGACCTCGGCGGCGCGATGTGTCTGTGCCAGCTCGGCGGCCAGCCCGGCAGGCAAGACAAACATGTGATCGCGGAACTGCCCATCCGGTTCTGCCGTGCCAATCGGGCGTTCCGCCAGGAACACGGCCACACGCGCGGGCGCGAGCTGGCGCGGCCGTCCGCCGCTCATGCGAAGCACCACCGCGCGGGCGTCCGCTCCGATCCTGGAAAACGAGAAGTACGAGCGATCGCGAGTCCATCGGAACGTCACCCCGTCACCATCCATCCGCTCTTTGCCGTGAAATCGAACGAGGTTGAGATCGTCGGCGCCTCCGACGTCGATGCGGAATGCGCCGTCCCCGATTTCGCCGTCATCGGCAAACCGGTAGATGGTCAGGTCGAAGGGCACCATTCGGACGCGACTCGGATAGTGCAGATAGTCCGTTGGCTCGTACTCCGGCACGGCGAATCGCTCGGTTGCGACCGTTTCGACGTGGATGCCGGGCGACAGCAGGTCTGTGCCGCCGCCGCCGATGAAGTACACGTTCGCATAGTGTGTCCTCGCCCAGGCAAGGAATTCAGCGAACGCGGCTTTCTCGGGGCGGGGGCTGTAGAGGACGAGCACGTGACGAGCCCAGATGTATGACAGCGGAAGGGCCAGCGTGTGAAGGTCTGATGCGGCGCGGCCTTCGACGAGCACGAGATCGTTGTCGCCGAAACGCGCGGCGAGACGTTCGATCTCCGGAATCATTCCCGCGTATTCCACGTGCGTGCGAATGGGCTGCGACGCGGCGAGGTAGTGCCGCCCGAGGAAGAGCACGACGACGAGGCCGGCGGCGGCAGCAACGGATCGGATTCCCTTTATCTCAGCCCCATCCACACCGGCGCAAACAGCGCGGCCGATGCGAAAATCAACGTGCCCGGCAGAATCTCGGTCAGAAACCGCCGTGCCAGCCAGAAGTGTTCGGGCCAGATCCTGAGCTTATAGAGAAACAACACCGATAGCGTCGTGACGGCGAGGATGAGCGCAGGAGCCCGCCAGAACGATTGCCAGACGACGAGCGCGTAACCGGCCATGGCGAGCCAGAGCGCGAGGCGCGTGACATAGAGGTCGGCGAACATGCGCACCGCATGCGCATCGTGCGCGGCAAGCAGCCCGGCCGGCTCGCGAAAATACAAGGCGTAGATGCTGCCCGCGATGACAGCAGCGACCAGTGCGACCGGCAGCCACTTCTTCGTGGCGGCCGCGACCTTCGGGCGACGAACGGCGTACAAGAGCGCACAGATGGCGAGGCCGGACACGGTTAGGGCAGCGTGATGCACCGGTCCGACGACGTGCTGAAAGTAAAAGAGCGGGACGTCGATGTACGGTCGCACCTGCGTCAGATAGTAGATAGCGGACACCGCGATCCACGCGGTCAGCGTCGCCGAGAAATCCTGCACGAACACGGTGGCCATCCACGTGTGCCAGCAGAGATGCCGCCACGACCGGGCCTATCACGACGATCGCCGGCAACCTGGTGAAAAAGACCAGTCCGAGAAGCGAGGCGGCGACGGGACCGAAAAACGGATCCTCGTCTTCGTGCGCGTACGCATGGGCGAGCAGCGCCGGAAACATCAGCGCCTGGGTGACGATCTCGGAGTTTGGATAGCGGGCATACCACGTCTGGATGACGTGCACGCTCAACAGCAGCGCCGCCGCTGCTGCGGGAACCGGTCCGATGAGACGCCTGGCTGCAAAATACACCGCGAGAACGCCGAGGATCGCCCACCACGCGATGACGCGCCGCGTTCCTGTCACACCGTCGAGTCCGTACGCGATGGCAATCCAGACAGGGTACCCCTGTGGAAACTGGCCGGTGACCGCGCCTGTCTCGGGGTCACGCAAGTGGAAGCCCATGAATCGCAAGCTGTAAAAGGTCGGATTCTCCGAGTAGGGGAAGAACAGATCGCGTGAGGACTTCGGCACCGCTGCCGCGACGCTGATCCGTGGTGACGAGCGACTGGCGTTGAGCGATTTGAATGCCTTCGTTGACGTAGATGCCGGGGTCCCGGCCTCCGAACACGTATTCAGCCGCGGGTACCGCGAAGTACATCCACGTGCTTACGGCGATGAGCGCCACCGGCAACAGCGCAGTCCAGTCCGGCTTGCGCGAGGTTGGCCCGAGCCGCAGGTTCCCGAGCGACGCCCCCGCGAACAGGCCCGCGAGCACCGCATTGCACCAGACCAGCGTCGATGAGTGTATAGGCACGCATGGCAGCGAGGAGAAGGGCTACGGTGGTCGTGATGCCGATGCTGATGATGACCGACCAGAACACCCGCTCATCGGCCGGCAGCGACGCCCGCTTCGCGCGATCGCCGACGGGCAGCCGGAACAGGATCGCTCCCGGCAGATAGGCGATGGCGATCAGGCTCGCGATCGTCAGCATCGCTGGTAGATGGCCTCGAAGTCTTCAGCCACGCGGGCCCAACTGTGCTCGCGCTCCGACGAGCGCGCGCGCCTGTCGGCCCGATCGCGAGGGCGGCCGACGGCTCGCGAAGCAGAGCTGTCGATGGCGTCGGCGAGGGCGCGGCTGTCGCGCTCCGGCACGAGGCGTGCCGTCTTTCCGTCGGTGGCCATCTCGCCGATACCGCCTACCGGAGTCGCCACGAGCGGCGTGCCCGAGGCCATGATCTCCATCACCACGTTCGGAAGCCCGTCGACGTTCCCGGCCGCATCGTGCACAGACGGCGCGACCGCGACGTCCGCGGCCGCCACGAGCATGGGCACCTCGTGGTGCGGCACGTTGCCGAGCAACTGGACCTGTTCAGCCACCCCCGCGGTTCCGGCGCGCGCGCGCAGCTCGGCTTCGAGATCGCCATCGCCCGCGATGGCCACTCGAATCAACGGGTGCCGCAGCCGGAGAAGGCCTGCGGCATCGATCAAGTGTTCGAACCCCTTCTTTCTGACGAGCCGGCCGATGGCGACGACCATCGGCACATCGTCGCCGATGCCGAGGTTCGCGCGAACGCGACGCCGGCGCTTCCGCATCGGGCCTGAACCGGTCGTGGTCGACGCCATACGGGATCACACTCGAGCGCGAGGGGTCGGCGCCAATCGCCACGGCGCGTGCGCGCAGGTCTTCGCTGCACGCGGTGACCCACCGTGCCCGGGAAAATACCGCTCGTGCGGCCACTCGGGCGGCGGCATGGCGCTCGGCGACGAACACGTCCGATCCGTGGAGGCTCACCACGAGCGGAATCGACCCGGCGGCGGCGGCCGCGATGACCCCGCCCGGCACGACCCAGTGCGCGTGCACGATCGTGGCGCGTTTCTTCTGGGCGACGCGAAGGGCCTTGAACCATCCGGCCAGTAGCGCGAAGGGTGCCGCGGCGATCGCCGACGCGCGCAGGCTCACGTCGGCGCGCATCCCTTCGGCGTAACCGAACGTGTTGAGACCGGCTGTCGGCGCGTAGTGAAACAGATGGAAATGCACGCCGCGTTCGAACTTCGGTCGATCCCATTTCGGATGCCAGGGCGCGACGACGTGCACGTCGTGGCCGCGTGCGGCGATGCCCTCGGCGATGGGCTGCATGAAGCTGCCGACCGAATCGCCTTGGTACCGTGGGTACGACGAGGCCACCATCACGACCGAGTGTCGCGAAGACGAAGGCACGCTGCATCGTACAGGACCGCCTCCCGCGATACAATGAGGCGGCTTTCGACCGACGATGCCCATTCAACGCGTCATTGTTTGCGAGGTGCAGGTGCCGTTCGTACACGGCGGCGCCGAGTACCTCGTGCGCACGCTGCATCAACAGCTTCGCGCGCACGGATATCAGACCGAGCTCGTCAGTGTGCCTTTCAAGTGGACGCCAAAGAAGGAAATTCTCGCGCACGCGGCCGCATGGCGGCTGATCGATTTGAGTGAGAGCAACGGCGCGTCCATCGATCTCGTGATCGGAACGAAATTTCCATCCTACTTCGTCCGTCATCCGAACAAGGTGGTATGGCTGCTGCACCAGTACCGCGCCGCCTATGAATTGTGTGGAACGTCGTACAGCGATTTCACACATGATGATGAGGACGTCGGGCTCCGGCAGTCGTTAATCGATCTGGATACGAAGATGCTCGGCGAATGCCGCCGGCTGTTCAGCCATCGCGCAGAACACGTCAAACCGGCTGGAGAAGTACAACGGCCTGACCGCGAAACCGTTGTACCCGCCGCCGCCGTTTGCCGATCGCCTGGAGCCAGGCCCTTACGGCGACTACGTCCTCTTCGTCGGACGGCTGGAATCGATCAAACGGCCCGATCTTGCCGTCCGCGCCATGTTGCACGTCGATCGTCCCATACGGCTTGTCGTCGTCGGAGACGGAACGTATCGAAAGCAGACCGAGGAGCTGGCGGCGTCGCTCGGCGTGTCGGACCGGATCGACTTCGCCGGTGCGGTGGGCGAGGAGGGCCTCATCGATCTCTACAAAGGCGCGCTTGCAATCGTATACACGCCGTTCGACGAGGACTACGGGTACGTGACCCTCGAATCGTTTCTGGCCCGGAAACCGGTGATTACCGCGACCGATTCCGGCGGGCCGCTGGAGTTTGTTCGAGACGGCGTCAACGGCACCGTCGTCGAGCCGCTGGACGAAGCGATTGCTGCCGCGATCAACCGCCTCGCCGCGGATCGGTCGAAGGCCGCACGAATGGGTGACGCTGGATACGAACGGGCGCGCCTCGTGACGTGGGACGGCGTCATCGAACATCTGGTCGGCGGCGAAACGGCAGGAGGCAAAACAGTCGCGCAGGGCTCAGCCCTGCCTGAACCATGACAAAGCTCATCATCCAGATTCCCTGCCTGAATGAGGCCGCAACGCTGCCCGTCACGCTGCGTGACCTGCCGCGGCACATTCCTGGCATCGACGCCATCGAGGTTCTCGTGATCGACGATGGATCGACCGACGGTACCGTGGAGGCGGCACGCGCCAACGGCGTGGAGCACATCATCTCGCTCAGGAACCGGCGCGGCCTCGCGGCTGCATTCACCAAGGGCATTGACGCCGCCTTGAAACTCGGCGCCGATTTCATCGTCAACACCGACGGGGACAATCAGTACGCCGGAGAGGACATCTGCGCGCTGGTCGCGCCGCTCGTCAGCGGGGAAGCGGATATCGTGATTGGCGATCGGAATGTGGCGGCGCTTCAGCACCTCTCGTGGACCCGGAAGCGGTTGCAGCGTCTGGGCAGCTGGGTGGTGAGGCAGGTGTCGAACACGCAGGTGCCCGACACGACGAGCGGATTCCGTGCGTACACCCGTGAAGCGGCGCTGCGCATGAACATCGTGTCTGACTTCACCTACACCCTCGAGTCGATCATCCAGGCCGGCAAGAAGCGGATGGCGATTGCGCACGTGCCGATCCGCTCGAACCCGAAGACACGCCCCTCGCGTCTGTTCGACAGCGTGTGGACCTACCTCAAACGTTCCGCCTCGACCATCGTGCGCATCTACGCGATGTACGAGCCGTTCAAGGTGTTCACGAGCATCGGGTTCTTTACCTTCGCGGTCGGGCTCGCCATCTCGCTCAGGTTTCTCTACTTCTATTTCAACAACGACGGCCAGGGGCACCTGCAGTCGTTGCTGCTGGCGGCGGTGCTGATGATTGTCGGCTTCCAGGTAATGCTCATCGGCCTGGTTGCCGATGTCATCTCCGCCAACCGGAAACTGCTCGAGGACTTGCTGTATCGCGTCCGATCGATGGAGTTGGGACATAAGGACTAGTTCGTAGGTTCGTAGGTTCGTAGGTTCGTAGGTTCGTCGGGTTCGTCGGGTTCGTTGGGTTCGTAGGTTCGCAGGTTCGCAGGTTCGTAAAGTTCGTCGGGTTCGAGGGTTCGTAAGGTTCGTGCCGGCTGTAGTGCTAGATGCAGGCCGGGTCCTGTTCTTCAGGCCCGGCTCTTGGAACCCGACGAACCCACGAACCCAACGAACCTACGAACCTACGAACCCCCACGAACCCCACGCCTTGAGCGATGAACGAGATCGATGTTGCGGTCATCGGCGGCGGCGTTGTCGGCCTCGCCGTGTCGCTGGCGCTCGCCGAGCGTGGTGCAGGCGTCTGTCTGATCGAGCGCGATGCGCGATTCGGGCGAGGCATGAGCACTCACAACAGCGGCGTCATCCACGCCGGCATCTATTATCCGCCGGGCACGCTGAAGGCCAGGCTGTGTCTCGAGGGACGCGATCGTCTGTACGCATTTTGCCAGCAGCACAATGTGGCTCACCAGCGGTGCGGCAAGTTGGTGGTGGCAACCGCCGAGAGCGAGCTCGAAGAGCTCGGGACGCTATGCGCCCGCGGACAATCAAACGGTGCGGCGTCGCTGGAGATCGTCGGCGCCGACTTCATTCGAGGCAGGGAGCCCCATGTTCGAGCAGTGGCGGCGATATGGTCACCGGATACCGGCATCATCGAGGCGGAAGCCCTGATAAACGCGCTGAGCCGGCTGTGCCGCGCCAACGACGTGGCGATGCTCGTCGGGACACCGGTCGTCGATGCCGCCGCGTCGAACGGGGGGGTCGAGCTCGTCACTCCTCGCGAGCGTTTCGTCGCCCGAACCGTCGTGAACGCCGCTGGTCTCCACGCCGACAACGTGTCGGCGATGCTGGGTGGAAGGCGTTTTCACATCAACCCGTGTAGAGGCGAATACGCCGAGCTTGCGACGTCGAAACGGCACCTCGTCAACGGCCTCGTGTATCCGCTGCCGCACGCCGACGGATCGGGTCTGGGTGTGCACCTCACCCGCACGACATGGGGCAGCGTGCTCATCGGGCCGACTGCGGCGTATCAGGATTCGAAGGACGACTACGAGAGTGCTCGCCTGCCACTCGAGGCCTTCCTCCAGCCGACGCAAGCGCTGCTACCGGAGATCACGCTGGCCGACCTGCAGCCGGGTGGCACGGGCATCCGCGCCAAACTGCACGGTCGGCGTGAAAAATTCGCAGACTTTCTCATCGAGCGCGATGCCCATAACACGCACCTGATTCACGCGGCCGGCATCGAATCGCCCGGCCTCACGTCGTGCCTCGCGATTGGCGAGATGGTGGCCGATCTCTGGGGCGAAGGGTGAACTCACTCCACGAACCTCGCGAACCCCACGAACCCCACGAACCTACGATACGATATCGTGCTTATGCCGGCTCAGAGAGTCCCGCTGCTGGATCTCAAGGCGCAGTTCGCGCCGATTCGCGCCGACGTCCTCGACGCGATCACGCGGGTCTGCGACGCGCAGCAGTTCATTCTGGGGCCGGAGGTCGAGGCGCTCGAGCGCGAGCTCGCGGCATTTCTCCACGTTCCTCACGCGATTGGCGTCTCGTCGGGTACCGACGCGTTGCTCGTGGCGCTCATGGCGCTCGACGTGGGTCCGGGCGACGAGGTCGTGACGACGCCGTTTTCGTTTTTCGCGACGGCCGGAAGCGTGGCCAGGCTGGGCGCACGCCCGGTGTTCGTCGACATCGATGCCGCGACCTTCAACATCGACACCAGTCGTATCGACGCCGCCATCACTCCGAAGACCAAAGCCATTGTCCCGGTGCACCTCTTCGGGCAGAGTGCCGACATGGACGCCATCACCGAAATTGCCACGCGCAAATCGGTGCCCGTCGTCGAGGATGCAGCCCAGGCCATCGGCACGAAATACCGCGACCAGATCGTCGGTGGCATCGGGGCGATCGGATGCTTCTCGTTCTTTCCCACGAAGAACCTCGGAACGTTCGGCGACGGGGGGCTGGTCACCACGCGTGACGCGGCGCTCGCGCGCACGATGCGCGCGATTCGGCAGCATGGCGGAGAGGTGAAGTATCACCACGACTCGGTCGGCGGGAACTTCCGGCTCGATGCGCTCCAGGCTGCGATTCTGCGCGTGAAGCTTCCGCATTTGAATGCCTGGACGCAGGCGAGGCAGCGCAATGCGGAACGCTACGATGCGATGTTTGCGGACGCCAGCCTGACCGACATTGTCCGACTTCCGGTCCGTGCTTCGAACAGCACGCACATCTTTCATCAGTACGTGATCCGGACACCCGAGCGCGATCGGCTGCGCGCGTTTCTGCAGGATCGGGGCGTGGGTACCGAGGTCTACTATCCGGTTCCGCTTCATCTGCAGCCGTGCTTCAAGGGACTCGGGCAGTCGGCTGGCGCGTTCCCGAGAGCCGAGGCGGCCGCGAAGGAAGTGCTGGCGCTGCCGATCTACGGAGAATTGACCGAGAGACAACAGGGATGGGTCATCGAGACGATCCGCGAATTCTTTCAAAAGAGAGCGTGACATGGACTTGCTGGCGCGAATCAAGAGTGGTGAGGCACGGGTCGGCATCATCGGCCTCGGATACGTCGGGTTGCCCCTGGCCGTGGAGTTTGCGCGAGCCGGCTTGCACGTGATCGGCTACGACGTCGACCAGTCGAAGGTCGACATGCTGATGGCCGGCAAGAGCTACATCCCGGATGTGCCCGGCGACGAGCTGGCGGCGGTCGTGAAAGACGGCACCTTCCGCAGCACCACCGACCAGCGCGAGCTGGCCGATGTCGACGTGATCGACATCTGCGTGCCGACGCCGCTCCGCAAGACCCGCGATCCGGATCTGTCGTACGTGGTCAAGGCGATCGAGGCGACGGCGGCTGTCCTGCGCAAGGGGCAGCTCGTCATTCTCGAGTCGACGACGTATCCGGGCACGACAGAAGAAGTGGCGCAACCGGAGCTCGAGAAGGGCGGTCTGAAAGTGGGCCGCGACTTCTTCCTGGCGTTCTCGCCCGAGCGTGTCGACCCCGGCAACAAGACCTACACGACCAAGAACATTCCGAAGGTCGTGGGCGGCATCGACGAAATGAGCACCGAGCTCGCCGCCGCGCTCTACGGCAAGATCGTCGGCAAGGTCATCAAGGTCGGCAACACCCGCGTGGCGGAAATGGTGAAGCTGCTCGAAAACACGTTCCGCGCCGTCAACATCGGCCTCGTGAACGAGATTGCGCTGATGTGCCACCGGCTCGACATCGACGTCTGGGAAGTCATCGATGCCGCCGGTACCAAACCCTTCGGGTTCATGCCGTTTTACCCGGGCCCCGGGCTTGGCGGGCACTGCATCCCCATCGATCCGTTCTACCTGTCGTGGAAGGCGCGACAGAGCGGCTTCGAGTGCCGGTTCATCGAGCTGGCCGGGAACGTCAACGGATCGATGCCCGAGTTCGTGATCACCCGGGTGACCGATGCGCTGAACTCGGTGAGGAAGAGCATCAACGGCTCGAAAATCCACATCCTGGGCGTGGCCTACAAGAAAGATGTGGGAGACGTTCGCGAATCGCCGGCGCTCGACATCCTCGAGCTTCTGCACCGGCGTGGTGCGACGATCAGCTACAGCGATCCCTTCGTGCCGTCGCTGAAGCTCGCGGAGATGACGCTGGAATCGACCGATCCGGGCAAAGGCAGCGTCGACTGCGCGGTGATCTGCACGAACCACTCGTCGTTCGACTACGACGCGCTCCTGAAGAAGTATCCGCTCATCGTCGACACACGGAATGCGTTGCGAGGCATGAAGGGCCCGGGAGTGTTTCGGCTATAGACCTTCCATACATGCTGCGTGTCTGCAGTTGACTTGCTTCTCCGGTGAGCCATAATCTCGGGTGGTTTTGGGCCACGCGCCAGGCGCCGACAATCCGGTGCCGGACATTTTCGACAGTAAAACCATGTCATCCGACTCAGTCGCCGCAATGAACGATCGGGTCGGCGTGGTCATTCCCGCCTACAAAGAAGCCGACAATATCGCCAACCTCATTCGGGAAATTCTGAGACACGTTCCATCGGCGGCGATCGTCGTGGTTGATGATTCACCGGATCTGGCGACTCAAGAGGCCGCCGCCCGGCCCGGTTTGCTGCAAGTGAAGGTCATTCATCGCGACAAGAAAGGAGGCCGTGGATCGGCAGTGCTGGAAGGCGTTGCGCAGTTGCTGCAACAGGGCTGCACTCAAATCCTGGAAATGGACGCTGACTTTTCACATCCACCCTCCCAGATTCCGTCGCTGCTGAAAGAGGCCATTGATCGCAGGTTGGGCCTGCTCGTCGCCAGCCGCTATCTGCCGCAGAGCCGGATTCAGAATTGGCCGTTGTCGCGCCGCCTGTTTTCCAGGTGCTCGAACACTCTTGCGCGTGTCGTGCTCGGCGTCCCGATTGCCGACTACACGAACGGCTTTCGCGTCTATTCGCGGCCGGTGGCGGAGACGATGGTGGTGACGTGCGGAAAAGAAGGGCGCGGGTTCATCGCCCTGAGCGAGATTCTGGTGAATCTCTATTACCGGGGTTACGCGGTTGGGGAAACGCCGACGATTTTCGTCAATCGGGCCCGTGGCGAAAGCTCCGTCAATTATCAGGAAATACGTGACGCCCTGACCGGGCTCATCAAGATCTTCTTCTTGAGGCGCCGGTTGGCGCGTGACAAGGGTGTCGCACGAGAGACGCCCGCTCCACGAATCGATGCCACGGGGCCGCGCGGCAACCCCGAGGCGTTGTAGTCGAAGAACGGCCCCACACGACATGACAGACTGGAAACAAGCCATTCGCGAGGAGTGGTATCGCCGCCATCGTGCGGCCGGGCCGCCCCCGTTCTTTCCGCTGATCAGCCAAAGCTTCGACGACCGGGAAATCATCGCGACGGTCGATGCGCTGCTGACCGGCCGCCTCACCATGGCCGATCAGGTGCGCGGCTTCGAAGTGCGTTTCGCCAGGTACGTCGGCGCGAAGCATGCCGTGATGGTGAACTCCGGTTCCTCGGCCAATCTTCTGGCACTGGCCGCGGCGAGTAATCCGGCACGCAAGACCCGTCTGAAACCTGGCGACGAGGTGCTGATTCCGGCGGTCTGCTGGTCGACCTCGCTCTGGCCGATCGTCCAGATGGGGTTGAAACCGGTGTTCGTCGATGCCAACCCTGAGACCTTGAACATGGATGCCGATGATCTGCGGCGGAAAATCACCCGCAGAACACGAGCGCTGATGGCGGTGCATATTCTGGGGAACGCCGGGCCGATGGAGGAAATCCTGAAAATCGTCAAAGAGCGTGACCTGCTGCTGGTCGAGGACACCTGCGAATCCCTCGGGTCACGTTTCAAGCGCGGCTATCTCGGCAGCTTTGGCGATTTTGGCTGCTACTCGTTCTACTATTCGCATCATATTACGACCGGTGAAGGCGGCATGATCGTGTGTGACACGCTCGAGGATCTCGATTTGCTCAGATGCCTGCGCGCGCACGGCTGGTCGCGTGAGTTGACCAACCGGGCCCGCGTCGAGAAAGCCAACAAGGACATCGACCCGCGCTTTCTTTTCGTGAATCTTGGCTACAACCTGCGCCCGCTCGAAGTGCAGGCGGCGTTCGGCCATTGCCAGCTGGATCGGCTGGCCGACATGAATGAAATCCGGAACGAGAATCGCGAGCGGATCGTCGCGGCGCTGCGCGCGCATCCGCAATGGAACGGGCAATTTGAATTCCCCGTCGCCAGCAAGGATGTGGTTCCGGTCTGGTTCGGCTTCGCCGCCTTGCTGAACCGGAGGCATGTGAGGCATCACGCGGCGTTCCTCAATGACCTCGACGCCCACGGCGTGGAGAATCGTCAGGTGGTGAGCGGTAATTTCACCAGGCAGCCTGCGCTCAAGTTGCTCGATCTGAAATTCCATCCGGGCGATTTTCCTGGCGCCGAGGAAATCCACCATCGGGGTTTCTTTGGCGGACTTCACACCGAGAAACTCACAGACGGGAAAATACGACGGCTCGTGGCCATTCTCCTTGGCTATCACTTCGGGTCCTGAACCGTTGCCGCGCCGTTCCATGAGGCGATGGCTCGACGAGCGCCCGCGAAGTCTGCTCGTGGCAGCCGCCATCCTGGGTCTGGCCGCACGACTGGCATTCGGCCTGCTGTATTGGGTGGACAAACCACTGACCCACGACGAGCGCGAGTATCTGGAGCTCGCGGGCAACCTGGCGGCAGGTCACGGTCTCCGGTACGATCCGCTTCCTCCTCAACCACCGGACGAAGTTCCATTCCAGCGCTTTGACCGCGCGCCAGGGTATCCGACCTTTCTGGCCGCCGTCGTGTCGTTTGGAGCCGCCGATGCGCAACCACGTTCGACTCCTGCCGGCATCAAGGTGGTCCAGGCGGTGGTAGGCGCTGTTGGTGTTGTCGTCATCGGAATCCTGGCGGTGCGGATCGGGGGTCCGTCTGTCGGCGCAATCGCGGCCTTCGGGGCTGCGGTGTACCCGCCGCTTGTCTGGATCTGCGCGTACGCGTTGAGCGAAGCCTTGTACTCGGTGCTCGCGCTGACCTGCGCACTGGTTCTCTTCGGTACCGCAGCATCACCGCAACCGGGTCGACGCTCGCCCGTCGTGGCGCTCGCGCTCGGTGGCGCGCTGGCGGGCATCGCCGCGCTGGTGCGTCCCGTCATGGTGCTGTTTGTCGGTCTCTACGTGGCCTGGCTGGTGTTCCGGCGGGTTCCTGCGCATGCCGCGGCTTTTGCGCTGAGCGCGGCGGTCGTCATTGCTCCCTGGTCAATGCAGGCGAGCGAACGGGCGCACCGGTTCGTCCTGATTGCGACCGAAGGGGGTGTCACCTTCTGGACCGGAAACCATCCTCTTGCGAGTGGGGAGGGCGATCTGGCCGCCAATCCGCAACTGAAGAGCGCGGACATTCAGTTGCGTTCCCGTCACCGCAACCTGGATGCCGACGCGCTCGAGCCGATCTACTACCGCGAAGCGTTCGACCATATCCGCGCCGATCCAGCGCGGTGGGTCGTCGTGATGATCCGAAAGCTGGTCTATACGTGGATCCCAGTTGGCCCTTCGTACCGGCTGCACTCGACGCTTTATGCTGCGACATCGATTGCGTCGTACGCGGTTGTGCTGCCGTTGGGCCTTGCCGGGCTCATCCGGCTGGTCCACGCGCGCCGGGTACCTGCCCCGCTCATGCTGTTGGCGGCATCGCAGGTGCTGGCAGGGTTGATCTTCCTTCCGCAGGAACGCTATCGGATTCCGGTGATCGATCCGGTGCTGCTGATTTTCGCCGCCGTGTGGCTTGCGTCACGCGCTAGAGCGTCGGCCGGACCCTTTGCTTACAGAAGACCAGAAGATCAGAAGAAACCTTGATCGGACGCGTTCAGCGATGAGCGAGTCTTTACTTGACGACGCCCGCCAGCGGGCTGCTCGCGCTCGCGTACATGCGGCGTCCCATTCTGCCGGCGCGGTAGGCGAGACGGCCGGACTGGACGGCGAGCTTCATGGCGGTGGCCATGGCCATGGGATCCTGTGCTTCGGCGATGGCCGTGTTCATCAGCACGCCGTCCGCGCCCAGCTCCATGGCGATGGTGGCGTCGGACGCGGTTCCCACACCGGCGTCGAGGATGATGGGCACGCGCGAGAACTCGCGGATGATGCGGATGTTGTTGGCGTTTTGAATGCCCAGGCCCGAGCCGATGGGCGCGCCGAGCGGCATGACGGCCGCGGCACCCGCATCTTCCAGCTTCCTGCAGACAATCGGGTCGTCGGTCGTGTAGGGCAGCACGACAAACCCGTCCTTTACGAGAATCTTCGTGGCGACGATGAGCTCTTCGTTGTCCGGGAACAGCGTGCGCTCGTCGCCGATGACTTCCAGCTTTACCCAGTTCGACAGCCCGGCTTCCCGCCCGAGCCGCGCCGTTCGCACTGCGTCATCGGCGGAGTAGCAACCGGCTGTATTCGGCAGCAGCGCGATCTTGTCCGTGTCGATGTAGTCGAGCAGCGATTCCTTCGTGCGATCGCTGATGTTGATCCGGCGCACCGCCACGGTCACCATGTCTGCACCCGACGCTTCGTGCGCCCGCTGCATGACCGCAAAGGAAGAATATTTGCCGGTTCCCACGATGAGGCGCGACGTGAACTCGCGCCCGGCGATGACCAATGGATCCATGAGGGATTAGGGATTGGGGATTGGGGATTAGTCATAACCACCACCAACAAAATTCACAATCTCGACCTGGTCGCCGTCCTGAATCTGCGTGCTGTCATAGTGGGCGCGCTTGACGACGTTCAGGTTGTGCTCCACGGCCACGCGGCGTGGATCGATGTTCAACTGCGCGAGCAAAGCGGTCAGCGTGAGCGGACCGGCGAGCTCGTGCGGCTCGCCGTTCAACGAGATCGTCATTTTAGCTCACGAAACCGGTTCGTAATCGGGTAGCGGCGATCGCGGCCGAAGTTCCGCCGGCTGACCTTGACGCCGGGCGGAGCCTGCCGGCGCTTGTACTCGGCGACATATAACATCTGCTGGACCTTCATGACCGTCTCCCGCGGCGCGACGGCGGCGGCCAGCTCGTCGACCGATTTCTCTTCCTCGATCAGGCCGGTGAGGATCGCGTCGAGCTCGTCGTAGGGCGGAAGCGAGTCCTGATCGGTCTGGTTCGGTCGAAGCTCGGCCGTCGGGGCGCGCGTCAGCGTGCGCTCGGGGATGACGTCAATCGCTTCGCTCTTCGCGAGGCGCGGCCGATTGGCGTTGCGCCAGCGGGACAACCGGTAGACTTCCGTCTTGTAAAGATCCTTCAACACCGAGAACCCGCCGCACATGTCGCCGTACAGGGTCGCGTAGCCAACCGACATCTCCGACTTGTTGCCCGTCGTCAGCAGCATGTACCCGAATTTGTTGGACAGACCCATCAGGAGCAGGCCGCGGATCCGTGCTTGAAGGTTCTCTTCGGCGACATCGCGGGCGCGCCCTTCGAACACGGGCGCCAAGGTCTCTTCGGCGCCGGCCATGACGCCCGCAATCGACAGCGACAGCAGCCGGATGCCCAGACGGTCGGCGACCAGCTGCGCTTCTTCCATGCTGACCTGGCCCGTGAACGGCGACGGAAGCCGCACGCCAAGCACCCGTTCCGCACCCAGCGCATCAACCGCGACGACGGCGCTCAGCGCGGAGTCGACGCCGCCCGAGAGCCCGAGCACGATTCCGGGAAATCCGTTCTTCGCGACGTAATCCCGCAGCCCGACCATGAGCGCGTTGTACGTGTCCTCGAGTGGATCGCCGGGCGGCTCGACGTGGCCCGCCTCACAGGACCAGCCAGCGGCTGTTTTTCGCCAGTGCGTCATCTCGACCGATTCTTCCCAGCCGGCCAGCGAGCGCACCAGGTTGCCACGGCTGTCGACCGCGAAGGATCGTCCGTCGAAGACGAGCTCGTCCTGGCCGCCCACCTGGTTCACGTACGCCAGCGCGCGGTTGGTCTCGCGCGCACGCGCGCGGGCCAGCTCGAGCCGCGTCGGGAACTTGCCGGCCTCGAACGGAGACCCGTTCGGCACGAGAAAGAGCTCTGCCCCCAGGCGCGCCAGATGTTCGGTGATCGCCGGCGTCCAGATGTCTTCGCACACCGGCACGCCGATCGTGACGCCTCGGACACTGACCGGGTCGGGCATCGGCCCCGCCGCGAACACCCGCTTTTCGTCGAAGACGCCGTAGTTCGGGAGATCCGACTTGAAGCGCGGCGCGATTGTCCCTCGATCGATGACGATGGCCGCGTTGTACACCCGGCCGCCGTCGCGCCAGGGGGTGGTCGCGACCAGCGCGGGACCGCTGCGACTCTCGCGCACGAGGCAGTCGATGGCGGCGTGACACGCATCCACCACAGAAGGACGAAGGACCAGATCCTCTGGCGGATATCCGATGACGGCGAGCTCTGACAGCACCACGAGGTCGGCGCCGCCAGCCGCGGCACGCTCGCGCGCGGCGCGAATACGCGCGAGGTTGCCGTCGATGTCGCCAACCGTAGGATTGAGCTGAGCGAGGGCGATGGTGAGTTGCAAGGTGAACCTTGAAACCGTTCTATCCCGAAGTCTAGCATGCACTAAAATCACCGCATGCAGATCGGAGTGCCCGCCGAACGGTTTCCTGGAGAGCGCCGCGTGGCGCTCGTCCCCGCGTCGATCGCCGCGTTGAAGAAAGCGGGATTCGACGTGGTGATTGAGAGTGGTGCTGGCGCCGAAGCCGGGTTTCCGGATTCGGCGTACCAGGACAAGGGCGCCCGCGTCGCCGCGGGCCGCGCCGACGTGTTCGCGGCGGAGGTGGTGCTGCAGGTGCGCGCCGGCGACTTCTCGAGCATGCGCGCGGGGCAAGTGATCGTCGGTATGGCCGATCCGCTTGGCTCGCCTGACACCGTGCGCGCGATCGCGGCGAGCGGCGTCACCGCGTTCGCGCTCGAGCTGATTCCGCGCATCACGCGGGCCCAGAGCATGGACGTCCTGTCGTCGATGGCGACCATCGGCGGGTACAAGGCCGTGCTCCTGGCCGCCGGCACGCTCCCGCGCATGTTTCCGCTGCTGACGACCGCGGCCGGAACCATTACGCCGGCACACGTGTTCATCGTCGGCGTTGGTGTGGCCGGATTGCAGGCCATTGCCACCGCCCGCAAGCTCGGCGCCGTCGTCGAGGCGTACGACGTGCGTCCGGCGGTGAAAGAGCAGGTCCAGAGCGTCGGCGCGAAGTTCGTCGAGCTGCCCCTCGAAACCGCGCAGGCGGAAGACAAGGGCGGGTATGCGAAAGCGCAGGACGAATCCTTCTATCAACGCCAGCGCGAAATGATGGCGCGCGTCGTCGCCTCGAACGACGTCGTCATCACGACAGCCGTCGTGCCCGGAAAGAAAGCGCCGGTACTCGTGACCGCCGAGATGGTTCGAGGCATGGCGCCGGGCTCGGTCATCGTCGATCTGGCCGCGGAGCGAGGCGGTAATTGCGAGCTGACGCGTCCCGATGAAGTGGTCGTCGAGCGCGGTGTCACGATCCTCGGTCCGACGAACCTGCCTTCCACCGTGCCGTATCACGCCAGCCAGATGTATGCGAAGAACATCACGACGTTTCTGCTGCACCTGGTGAAGGAGGGCGCCGTGAAGCTCGATCTGAGCGACGAGATCACACGGGACACGCTCGTCGCGCAGGGCGGGGAAGTGGTGAATCCGAGAGTGAGAACGGCGCTTGGGTTGCCGGAGTTGGTTGCGCGCTAGAACTGAAAGTAGATGAACTGCGCACCTTCAAAGCTCCCGAACAGCAGCACGAGATAGAAGACTCCAGCATAGAGTGCATACCGAACCGGAGGCACCAGCTGAAGCGGGGCTGATTCAGAATCCCGCCTGGCCTGGTAGGCGTGCACAACCATCAGCGGGCCGACGATGGGCACGATCGCTGCGAGCACGGCGGGCAGTGTCAAGAGCGTCGGTAGCAGGTCGACGGCGACACGACGGGTCAGATCGAACACCTGGCTCACCGACTCGGCACGGAAGATCAGCCAGCCGTAACAGGTGACGTGGAACATGATGATGGTGAGCACCACCCGCCGCCAGTTCAGCCCTGGAGCGACAGCAATGCTGCGCGCGGCGCTCCATCGTCCGATGCCACGTGCCACGACCAGGGCAACGCCCTGATAGGCACCCCACAGTACGAACCGCCAGTCCGCGCCGTGCCAGAGCCCGCCAAGCACCATCGTGAGCATGAGGTTGCGCAGCGTCGCGATTTCGGAGCCACGGCTCCCACCGAGTGGAATGTACAGGTAATCCCGCAGCCAGGTTGACAAACTGATGTGCCAGTGTCGCCAGAATTCCTGCGGCGAAGCGACGAAGTACGGAAACCGAAAGTTGATGTTCAGTTCGATGCCGAGCAGTTTCGAGATGCCGCGGGCCATGTTCGAGTATCCGGCGAAATCGCCGTAGATCTGGAAGGCGAAGGCGTAGGTCGCGACGAGCACCTCGGTTCCGCTTGCGGACGAACCGGCGCGAAAGGCCGACGAGACGATCTCCGCAAGGTTGTCGGCCACGAACATCTTCTGGAAGAGACCCCACCCGAACAACCACATGCCTTCGATGTTCTGCTCGGGTGTGAGCGTGCGTGGCCGGGCAATCTGTGGCAACAGCCGTGACGCACGCAGAATGGGCCCGGCCACCAGGTGCGGGAAGTACGCGACAAACAACGCGAAGTCGATCAGATTGGACTCGGGGGGATCTCCTTGCGATACACGTCGATCACGTACGAGAGCGTCATGAACGTGTAGAACGAAATACCCATCGGAAGGACAACGTGCAACGTCACCGCGTCGAGGTGCCACCCTGCGAGCGCAAACATCCCTGCGAGGCCATCGGCAAAGAAATTGAAGTACTTGAAAAAGCCCAGAACGCCGAGGTTGTAAACCAGGCTGACGATGAGCGCGAGGCGGCGTTTGTGCGGTGAAGGCTCGCTGCCGATGTAGCGCGCCATCTGAAAGTCGATGATCGTCGATCCGAGAAGCAGCGTCAGGAACCGCCAGTCCCATGCGCCGTAGAACACATAGCTCGCGGCGAGCAGCATCAGGTTCTGCGCCCGATGCGGCAGCACGCGGTACAGTCTGTACACCACGGCGAAGAACACCGCGAACTGAAACGAGTTGAAGACCATCAGCCGCGGCGGCCTGGGATGAGCCCGCTGGTGATGAGGAAGCGCGCGATCGCGTCGGCCGCGACCTGATGGCCCCTGGCCGTCAGGTGCGAGTTACGCACGAAGTGCAGCGTGGAGACGTCGCGCGTGGAAGCGAACACCGGAAGCAAGTCGAGTAAGGGGTAGCCGAGTGGCTTCAGCGCGCTGGAAAACCGCTCGGTCGCGGCGTGCCGCTTCACGACTCGTCCCATACCGGTCGCGGCTGCCGACACGCGCTCGAACTCGGCATCGTTGGTTTCGAACCGTGCCGGCATCAAGATGAATGCGACGGCCGCGCCATGCTGCTGCGCCTCTTCGGCGATGCGGCCAAATGCGTGCGTGGCGATCGTGATGCCTTCACCCACCATGTCGGGCGGGTCCTCGAGATAGGTCGCGAGCGGCCGTTCGGCGACGGCATTGGAGACGCGCGCCCGGAGCTGATCGGCGCGCTGGCGAACGATTTGGAGCACGACGCTCGAACGGACGATGTCGCGCAGCGGCGAACGAGGGCGTGCGGTGTCATTTCCCTGCGTGATTCCGCCCGCCGCGAGCGTCGCACGGGCGTCGAACGCCTCGATGGCGTCGTTTCCGACCGAGACCAGCACCAGCACGATATCGGGGTCGAATTGCGCGGCGACGTGACGGTAGAACAGCCACTGTTCGACTGGACCATAGCCCTGGACGCCACCGTTGATGACCCGCCATCGAGAACCGGTTCCGGATTCGTTCAGTCGGGCTTCGAGACGCTCGCCCATGGTGTCGCGGAATGGGACCTGCACCGCGAAGACGTACGAGTCTCCCAGGATCAGCACACGGCGCTCACCCTCTGCCTTAGGCCCGATGGCGTCGTCGTCTCGCACGCCTTGCGCGTTGATCGCGAGCTCGGTGTCGAACTCGGACGTCCAGTAGCGAATCGTTGCTCCGGGGCGCAGGCGATACCCCACCTGACTCTCGGTGATGAAGAGCGACTGGAATGCGGCTCCGGCTTCGGATTGGCCGAACACACGCAGGCCGGCTTCGAGGATCGCGAATTCGGCCACCACGATGATCGCGATGAGGCCGCATTGCTTCATGAAAATCGAGATTCGGCGCATCCTGATTCCCCGCGAGCGTTTTTCGCAACGCTCTTGTGTCAGAGTCAAAGCGGCTCAAGTATAGCGGTCGACTCAACGGCAGAGTGTAGACGGCGATATTACGCCGGCCGTGTACGTGAACTTATTGCGGGATTTTGGCTTCGCGCAACGTGAGGTGGAACGAGCCGACCGCAAGCTCTGACTGTACCTGCACGGGCATACGGTTGGGCGTGTCGCTGATCCAGAGGTGAATCGGCCGGCCGTTCGGCTGACCATCATCGCTGTAGAGCATCGTGCGCAGCCGGAAGCTCTGGAAGGGTCCCGCCGGCGTCTTGACGGTTTCCATCCCCGACACGGTCACCTGCGCGCGATAGCTGCGGCCACCGGTAGCCACCGGAATCGTTTCCTTCGCGCCGACTTTCAGGGGTAGCGCGCGCATGACGTAGACCGCCGAGAGCGCATCCTGCGTGAATGCCGGAATGGCGAACTCGCGTTTTGTGTTCTTCGCGGTGGTGTTTTCGAACGTGGCCTTCCGCGTGGCATTGTCGAAGATGGTCACCTTCATCTGATGCCGTTGACCTTCTTCGCTGTAGACGCCCGCACGTTGCGGCAGCAACGTGTACACATCCATCAGCACGTCGGCCTTGTAGTACAGCGTGTAGACCTTCGACATGAGCGGCGTGGGCCGCGCCTCGGCGACGACGTAGTAGGCGACCGAGTTGTACGAAGGGCGCTTGGCCTGCACGTGCATCGTCACGGTGCCGGCGCTCACGTAGTTCGAGTACGACACGTCGTAGGTGAGGAGTTCACCAGTCTGGAACGGCACGCGCACTTCGCCGCGCGGTTTCGCAGGCGCCGTCGGTGTTTTTGGAGCGGCCGGCGCGGCCGGAGCGGGACGGGCCGGACGCCGTGCTGTCTGTCCACTCAGAACCTGGACGCCGGCGAGGCATACAAGCACGAGCACACCTATCTGTTTCATCCCACCTTCCAGCCGTCGTCCTGAAGCTGACGCATCTGCGCGGCGCAGCGCTCGATGAGCTCGGTCGCGTCCTCGATGCGGTCGACACGCTTGTGCCCGGCGCTCGACGTCATCACGAGCAGAAAACCTGCGCCTTCCTCGTCGCGGCAGATTTCGTAGCGAATCTTTTCGCCGTCCCGATCGAAAAGCCAGACCACCTGCCTAAGGTACCACAGGCCTCCAGTGGTTGAGAGCGAAGGTTGCCGCACCAAGAAGCCCGGCGCCGGGGTTCAGGATCACTTTCACCGGAATACGCGAGATGAGCGCATCCATCGGTGACTTATTTTGAAACGCGTGCATGAAGACAGGCCATCGCAGCGCCGGAAGGATGCGTGGCGCGATGCCGCCGCCGAGATACATGCCACCGGTGGACAACACCGTCAATGCGAGATTGCCTGCCGCGGCGCCGTACGCCGACACGAACACTTCGAGCGTGCGCGTGCAGTGCGGGCAGCCGCCTTCGAGCGCGCCTCGCGTGATCGCAGCGGACAGATGATCGGTGGCCTCGGTGGTGGCGCAGGTGTGCGGGAACAGCACCCTGTGGATGTGAGTGAGTCCGCGGCCCGATACCACCCGCTCCACGTCGACACGCCCGAATTCCGCTGCCAGCGCGGCCGCGAGCGTCTGTTCGTCGGCGTTGCGGGCGGCAAAATCCACATGACCGCCTTCGGACGCGCGCGGGACGAGCCGACCGTCGATGTTGGGGAGCACCGCGACGCCCAGGCCCGTGCCGGCGGCGATCAGCCCGACGGTGCCGCGAGGGTCGGTCACGCCTTCATGGAGTACCGGCGATCTCGTCGGCGTTGAGGACCGGGATCGACCAGGCCAGCGCTTCGAGATCGTTCAGCAGATGCCCGCGCGCGATCGAGACGTCCTGTCGAAACTCCTCGATGTCGACGACCCATGGCACGTTGGTGAGCCGCGCCCGCGTTCCGTCGACCGGCCCGGCGACGCCGAAGCTCGCCGCCTCGATCTCGGACGCCCGGGTTCCGGTATCGCGGAGAAACTGCGCCGTGAGCGAGCCGAGATTGTCGTAGTCGAGCGTGCGGTAGGTGCGCGAATCGATGAGCGCTGGACGCGCCGCACTCGGCTTGAACAGACCGATGATGGTTTTCGTCCCGCCGAGATCGCCCGCGAGCAGCATGGTTCAGGATTGTAGTGCCGAAGCGCTTGACTTCTACTCTGGCCTCATTCATTCTCGCCGAAACGTTGCCTTCACAGTCTTCAAGACTCCCGCTCGCCGATGAGGTCGTCGTGTTCACCGGAAAGCTGTCGTCGCTCGGCCGCAAGGAAGCCCAGGCGCTCGTGATCAGGCTCGGCGGGTCGTCGGCGGACGAAGTCTCCGCCCGGACCACGCTCGTGGTGGTGGGCGCCGAAGGATTCGCTGGCTCGGAGAAGAGCGAGAAGCTGAGGAAGGCCGAAGAGTCCGGCGTCCGCGTGATGAGCGAGAACGATTTCTGCCGCATGGCGGGCATCCACCCGCCGGAAGATCTCAAGCAGCAGTATTACGGCCAGCGCGATCTGCTGAGCATGTATCCGGGCCTCCGCCAGGACCATTTACGGTATCTGGAAAAATGGGGCCTCATCCGGCCGGTCATGCGCACGCACACGGAAACGTATTTTCCGTTTTCCGATCTGCTGCTGATTCGGCAGGTCAGCGCCGATCTCGAGTCGTTGCCGTTTCGCGCGATCCTCCGATCGCTGCAGGCCGAGCGGAGCGGGCAGCTCACATTCGACTTTCGCATCGACGCAGAGCCGGCCCGCATCATCAAGCTCACGCGCCCCAGGCCGAAAGAGCCGGGCAGGGACGCGACGCTGCCGGTGCTGGCACCTCAGACGCTCGCCGAAGAGTACTTCGTCAAAGGCTCGGCGCTCGACCTGGACGAATCGCGTCACGGCGCGGCCGCCACCTGGTACCGCAAGGCGCTCGAGATCGATCCCTATCTGGTGCCGGCGATCATCAATCTTGCGAACATTCACTACGGCAAGGACGAGCTGGCGGAAGCGCAGGCGTTATACGAGCGGGCGATCGGACTCGACCCCGAGTTTTTCGAGGCGCACTTCAACCTCGGCAACATCTACCACGACCTCGGCCGCTTTCAGGAAGCGGCGGCGTGCTATCGCACGGCGCTCCGTCTGAACGGCAATTACGCCGACGCCCACTTCTATCTGGCCATTACCCTCGAGAAGACGGGCCACTCGGCCGAAGCCAAGCCGCACTGGCGCTCCTACCAGCTGTTGTCGCCGAACGGCGAATGGGTGGAATTGGCGAGGGAATTCTCTGAATAGACTCAGTCGAAAGGCGCGAGTCTGAAGTCGTAAGGCGCAGGTCGACGACTCATGACTTGCCTTGCGAGGTACGACATTGCCTTACGACGTACGGCATTGCCTTGCGACGTACGACTTTCGACTTGCGCCTGGCGACTCTTAGTATCCGTAATCGTCCGGGGACCGTTTCTTCGGTATCCGTCGCACCTTGTAGAACTGGCAATCGGGGCACCAGGCTTCGGCGTCGAAGCCGGTCGTGCCGGCCATGGGCTGCACGTCGCGGTGCGAGCAGAAATCCTGCGGGTTGCCGTCTTCCGGCGCCTTGCGCCAGCGACAGCTGTGGTAGCGCTGAACAGCCGCGGACTGCGCCGGCGTCTCTTCAGGCGTGGCAATCGCGGTCGGTTTCGACTGTGGAGAGCTGGAATCGTCGAACATGTATTTGATGGCTAACGGGCTCGGAATGTAATGATGCCGCGGACCGGATCGTACGGAGAAACCCCGACGGTCACGCGATCGCCTGGAACGACCTTGATCCGAAAACGGCGCATGCGGCCGCTCAACTGAGCGAGCACTTCATGCCCCGCATCGCATTGCACCCGATATAGACCTCCGCTGTGTACCGCCACGACCGTTCCCTGCATATCGATCAAATCGTCTTTGCTCAAACTGGCGCGAAATCCTTTCAGGCGCGTCTGCCCGGAGACAAACGTTCGAGCGTTCGAAAGCTCCGCAATACGGCCATCGCATGCGTGTCTTCGAGCTCACTGCTGGCAATGATTGTGCCACAGATGGAGACTATGCTCCAAGATTTCGTACGGCCTTCTCGACCTGCGACGCTAAGTGTGCGTAATCATCGCCACTTAGCTGCATCGGCGCCCCGAACACCACGCGCACCGGACCCGGCTTCGCCATCTTCCATTTCTGGTGCAGCACGCGGTCGATGCCTTCCAGGCGAACGGGCACGACCGGCACCGCCAGCCGGGCCGCCATCATGCCGATTCCCGGACGGAACGGCGCGATTTCTCCATGGTCGGTGCGTTTGCCTTCGGGAAATATCAGGACCGAGAAGCCCTCGTTGATGAGCTCACCGGCATACCGCAGCGTCTGCAGCGCGCCGGCCTCGCGCTGGGGCAGCGGGAACGTATTGAAGAACGCGGCAGACAGGTAGTACTCAAGGCTCTTGGCGACTCGCTGTCCGCGCGAGTACTGGTCGGGGAAGAAGTGCGCCTTGAAGAACTCCTTGGCCATGGCCGTGGCGACCCGCCGGCGCCATCGCCCGGGGAGCGCCGCCAGGATGACGGGCACGTCCATATGGCTCTGATGGTTGGCGGCGAAAATCACCGGCCCTTTAATCCCCTGCAGGTGCGGCAGTCCGTCGACGTGGATCCAGGCGAACACGCGGGTCAGCGGAAGCAGGAATCCCGGGAGTGTGACCCTTCGAAGCGCCCGGAACGGGAGCGTGCGATTCCAGGTCGGGAAGTCCACCGGCTCGGGCGCCTCCGCTCGCGGCGGGGCGGCCGCCAGGCGCTCCAGATCGGCCACGGTCGATGCGTTCGAGAAGGCGGCTTCGTCGAGCGTCGTGTTGAGCGTCTCTTCGAGCGCCACCATCATCTCGATACGCTCGAGCGAGCTGAGCCCGAGCTCTTCGAGCGTGGCCGCGGGATCGACGGTGCGCCCGCCGGCATACCGGGCAATGACCGACTCGACGCTCGTGCCGGGCGACCTCGCCGCGGTGGGTGCGGCGCCGGTCTGCAGCCACGCGCGAATTTCGTGACGTTTCAGCTTCTTCGTCCCTTCCGTTCGCGGCAGCTCGTCTCGCGGCCACACGCGCGCGGCCCGAATGCGCTGATGATCGGCCAGCTGCGCGTTGGCGATTCTGACCACGTCGTCCGGATTGGTACCTGGTTCGACGATGAGCGCGACGTGGACGCGCTCTTCACCGTGCTCGGTGACGCCGACGACCGCCGAGTCTTTTACTCCAGCGATGGCATTGACGACGCGCTCGACATCTTCCGGAAAGACGTTGAGCCCTTCGGGCGTCACGATCATTTCTTTCTTGCGCCCGCGGATGAACAAGCGCCCCGCGGCGTCGAGCTCGCCGATGTCTCCGGTGTGGAACCAGCCGCCTTCGAATGCGGCGCGCGTGGCTTCGGCCGCGCCGTAGTAGCCGGTTGTGACGTTGTCGCCGCGCACCAGAATTTCTCCGTCTGGCGCGATTCTGATGTCGACGCCGGCGATCGCTTTGCCGACCGATCCCTTGCTCGTCGAGAACGGATGGTTGAGCGTCACAATCGGCGCCGTCTCGGTGAGGCCGTACCCCTGGACGACGACAAATCCAAGGCGTCTCCAGAACGATTCGAGGGAACCTTCGAGCGGCGCGGCGCCGACGACGAACGACCAGAATTTCAAACCGAACAGACGATGGATGGCGCGATAGCGCCACCATCGCTTCGCGACGCCTTCGTGTGCCGCGGGCACTTCGCGAATCTCGGGATGGAGACGCGCGACATGATCGGCGAGCACGTCGAGAATCTTTGGCACCGAGACGAGCACCGAAATGCGGTGCCGCTTGATCTGCCGGACGATCTCGTGCGGGTTGTACCCGCGGATGAACACGACCGTGCCGTGGAGCATCGGCGGCACGAACGTGGCCATCGCCTGTCCGAATAAATGACTGAGCGGTAAGAGGTTAAGGAATCGGATGGGTGAAAAGGGCCGGGCGTACGTCCTGTATTTCCTGACTTCCCGTTCGACCGGCACGATGTTGGCGAGCACGTTGCGGTGGGTCAGCACGACGCCTTTCGGCTCGGCCGTCGCGCCCGACGTAAAGATGATCTCGACGACGTCGTCGCGTGTCACTTGAACCGGCACGAACGCCGAAGGATCGAGCGCGCGGAAATCGATGTCGGAAAGTTTCCACGCGATTGGGTCGTCTGCCTTAGCGCTGATTTTTAGGTCAGCTAACTCAACATCATCGCCGAGCAAAAGTATTTTGGCGCCGACGATGCGCACGACGCTTGCCAGAAAATCGTGAGAGGCGCGGAAATCAATCGGGACCGCGATCGATCCGTTGAGCAGGCATCCCCACAACGCGATGATCCACTCGGGCCGGTTCTCGCTCCAGAAGACAACTTTGTCGCCTTTCCCGAGGCCCGCGGCTTGCAGGCGCGCGGCAAACCCGCGCGCGGCGCGCGCCGTTTCTGCGTACGTGTATGATCGCGTCCGAAATCCATCGTCATAGACGAAAAAATTTCCACGTCCCGTGGAGACATCGTCGAAAAAATCGAGTAAGGTATCCCGACGCATTGGCTGAATTATGATGTAGGAACCTTCATGCGAATCTTCCTCACAGGTGCGACAGGATACATCGGCTCCGCAGTGCTCGATGCGCTGTTGCGCGCCAATCAGCAGGTCACCGCGCTCGTGCGTACTCCGGCCGCGGCCGATGCGCTCGCATCGCGCGGCGTCGCGCCCGTGCTTGGCGATTTGCGAACCGTGAAATCGTACCGCGGCGCGGCCGATGCTCATGATGCGTACATCCATGCGGCGGCGGATGCGACTCCCAGCCGCGAAGAGGTCGATCTCAAAGCGCTCGAGACGCTGCTGAGTGCCGCATCCGAGCGCGCGAAGTTCTGGCCGGTGTCGTTCGTGTACACGTCGGGTCTCTGGGCTCTGGGATCAAATGCGCAGCCGATGGACGAGTCGGCTCAAGTGAATCCAGAGCCGTTCCGGGGATGGCGGCCGGCGCACGAAGAGAAGGTCCTGCAGGCGGCCGGGCCGAACCTGCGGACGGCGGTGATCCGCCCGGGCATCGTGTATGGCGGAAATCGCGGAATTGTCTCGGATTTATTGAAAAACGCGCTGAACGGCCTGATTCGCGTGATTGGCTCCGGCGACAACTACTGGCCGCTCGTGTACGACCGCGATCTGGCCGATTTGTACGTCCGAGTCGCCACCCTCCCTGAAGCTTCCGGTGTGTACCACGCGAACGATGAAGGGGACGAAACCGTCAATGCGATCGTCGAGGGCATCGCGAGCCAGATGTCGATGCCAACCGACGTCCGGCATGTACCGCTCGAAGAAGCCCGCAAGAAGCTCGGCGCCTATGCCGACGCGCTGGCGTTGAATCAGCGTGTTCGTGGTCCGCGCGCACGCGCGCTGGGCTGGTCGCCGACGCTGCACTCGGTCGGCACGAACGTCCCGCGTCTGCTGGAAGAGTTCCGCCGCGCGCAAGAACGCGCCGCCTGATCTGCGGTGTCCTGACGCAGAGCCGCAGAGCCGCAGAGAAATTCCTTTTTAAGAACTCTGCGCCTCGGCGCCTCTGCGTCGAGACACCCCATGCGGTAGCGCAGGGCTTTAGCCCTGCCCCTGCTTCATCATTTGCGAAGCGAGGGCGATCCCATCCTCCGTTGTTTTGATTTCTCCATCGAGCTGCTTCTCGTAAACCTGTTTCAACAGCGCGCCCATGTCGGGGCCTGGTTGCATGCCGAGGTCGAGAAGATGCCGGCCGAGCAGCAATGGTTTCGGCGGGCTGCGATCGACGCCGAGCGCGCGCGCGCGTTCGAGGAACCAGTCCATCGCCGTGCAATCGAAGTCGCCGGTGCGTCCGAGACAATCCGATTTCGCGAGCCGCGCGAGCAGCTCGAGATTGGCTTTCTGCGCGAGACGGCGGAACGCGCCGTCGGTGAGCGTGTCGCGCACCTTGTAGAGCATGCCGGGCTTCAGGTGGTGCGCGACGAGCCCGAGCACCTGCGTGCGCACGTCCTTGCCGTCGAAGGTGTGGATGTTGAGGCGGTCGAGAAACGCGGTGGCCGGCGCCACGCCTTCTTCTTCGTGATTCAGCGACCGGATGCGGCCGTCAATCCATGCGGTCGTCGCGGGCTTGCCGAAGTCGTGCGTCACGGCGCCGAGCATGACGATGAGTTGATCGGCATGGTCGAGATCGTCGATGCGCCGCCGCGCCTGGTCGATGACCATCAGGGTGTGCACCCACACGTCGCCTTCGGGATGCCACTCGGACTCCTGCTGGCAGCCGACGAGCGCCTTCAGCTCGGGAAACAGCTGATCGACCACGCCCAGCTCGAGCGCGAGCGCAAACCCGATCGACGGCCGCGCGGCCCGCAGCAACAGCTTTTCGAGCTCTCCCCAGATGCGTTCCGGCGGCAGATCGTCGAGCCGAATCGCGCGGCACAGCACCCTGGTGTTCTCGTCCAGCGTCAGCTCGAAGCGCGCCGCAAACTGCAGCGCACGCAGCACGCGGAGACTGTCGTCGGCAAACGTCGTCTCGTCGACGACGCGCAGGACCTTGCGGTCGAGATCGCGCCGGCCCGCGAACGGATCCTCGTAGCTGTCCGCGAGCGGATCCCACGAGATGGCGTTGATGGTGAAATCGCGCCGGCGGGCGGCGTCCTCGAGCGACATGCCGGGGTCGCCTTCGACGACGAAGCCTTTGTGTCCGCGTCCCGACTTCGACTCACGGCGAGGCAATCCGATGTCGATCGAGCCGATCTTGTAGACCGGAAAGCTCTGACCGATCGGTTCGACGCGGCCGAAGGGTTCGAGCACGCGCGGGAGGTCGGCCGCGGTGATGCCAAAGACTTCCATGTCGAGGTCCTTGGCGTCGCGGCCGAGGAGTCGATCGCGCACCCAGCCTCCGACGATGAGCGCGCGGCCGCCGCGCGCGTGCACGGCGCGTGCGATGTCGGCTGCTAAAAAGGCTCCGGGAGCCATTTCGCCCATTTCGAGATGATAATGGCGAATCATGCGCAATCGGACTCCCGTACTCGCCTCCGTTCTGGTGTTTGCCGGCATCGCGACCTACGGCCAGGCGCCGCAGACCGAGCGTCATCTGTCGAATGTGACCCAGTTGACGTCGGGCGGCGAGAACGCCGAGGCGTACTTCGCGCCGGACGGCAGGCAGCTCATCTATCAGACCAACCCGGGCACGCCGGACACCTGCGATCAGATATTCACGATGAACGTCGATGGCTCGAACAAGAAACAGTTGAGCAAGGGCGGGCGCACGACGTGCGGGTACTTCTTTCCGGACGGCAAGTCGATCATCTACGCGTCGACCCACCTCGGATCGGCCGCGTGTCCGCCACGGCCGAGTTTTTCGCGCGGGTACGTGTGGCCGGTCTATCCCGAGTACGACATCTTCCGATCGTCCCCCGACGGGTCGAACGCCAGGCGCCTGACGAGTTCCCCTGGGTACGACGCGGAAGCGACGATTGGACCTGACGGCCGCATCGTGTTTACCAGCATTCGCGACGGCGACATGGAGATCTACTCGATGAACGGCGACGGCTCGGATGTGCGCCGGCTCACGAATCGTGTCGGACCGGATGGTGGGCCCTGGTTCTCACCCGATGGCACGCAGATCGTGTTCAGGGGACGCCCGATCAGCGAGGCGAAAGAGCTGGCCGACTACCAGGGATTGCTGAAGGAAGGGCTGTGGCGTCCCACGACGCTCGAGATTTTCGTGATGAACCGCGACGGCAGCAACCTGCGTCAGGTGACGAAGCTCGGCGGCGCCAACTTCGCCCCCGCCTGGCACCCCGACGGCAAGCGCATCATCTTTGGCTCGAACATCAAGGATCCGAAGGGCCGCGATTTCGACATCTTCATGATCAACCTCGACGGCACCGGGCTCGAGCAGATCACGTTCAACAACACCTTCGACGGATTCCCCATGTTTTCGCCCGACGGGAAGAAACTCGTCTTCGGCTCGAACCGGCACGCGAAGGCGGAGGGCGAGACGAACGTGTTCGTGGCCGACTGGACTGAGTAAGTCGCGAGGCGCTAGTCGGCAGTCGTAAGGCGCAAGGCGACTTACGACCCGCCCTGCGACTTCCGACTCCCGACTTGCGCCTTGCGACTATCTGAGGCCGAGCAGTTCGACCTCGAATATCAGCTCGGCGTTCGGCGGGATCACTCCTCCCGCGCCGCGGGCGCCATAACCCAGGGCGGCGGGGATCGTGAGACGCCGTTTTCCGCCGATTTTCATCCCGGCCACGCCCTCGTCCCATCCTTTAATAACCTCGCCGGCGCCGAGCGTGAACTCGAACGGGTCGTTTCGATCGACCGACGAGTCGAACTTCTCGCCTGTCGTCAGCCAGCCGGTGTAATGGACCTTCGCTTTTTGTCCGCTGCCTGCAACGGCGCCCGAACCGGCATGGAGATCCTCGAATTTCAGGCCCGAAGGGGTCGTCACAACGTCTGCCATAGGTTGCGTCTCCTAAAGTCTTGATGTTATATTCGTCAGGTTGTATTGGAGTCAGGAAACCCTATCTGATTCCGAACCGCACGGAAGAGGCTTCTAAGGCCACTTTCCTTAGCACGGCTCGCGGAAGGACCGCGGCGCAACACAACATTATCAATAGGGTATTGCATCGGGCGCCAAGCCATTGCGGCTTCTAGGCCCGACGCGCTTTTGAGCTGATGAGGTTCTGCCTCATTCGCTGGTGGAGTTTTTTCTCGTGCCGACTATCAGTCAGCTTGTCCGCCATGGTCGGATGAAGATCGTCAGCAAGACCAAGAGCCCCGCGCTGCAGAACAGCCCGCAGAAGCGCGGCGTGTGCGTGCGCGTGTTCACGCAGACGCCGAAGAAGCCGAACTCGGCGCTTCGCAAGGTCGCGCGCGTGCGCCTGACCAACGGCATCGAGGTGACGACCTACATTCCGGGCGTCGGCCACAACCTGCAGGAGCACTCGCTCGTGCTCATCCGCGGGGGCCGCGTGAAGGATCTGCCCGGCGTGCGCTACCACGTGGTGCGCGGCACGCTCGACGCGGTCGGCGTGCAGGGACGCAAGCAGGGACGTTCGAAGTACGGCGCGAAGAGACCGAAGGCCTAGGCTCAGGGGCATCGGGATTAGTGATTGGGGATTAGGGATTAGATATGCCGCGAAGAAGAGTGATCGCGAAACGCGAACTGGCTGCGGACCCGCTCTACCAGAGCCAGCTCGTCACCCGCTTCATCAATACGGTGATGCACGGCGGAAAGAAGAACACGGCCGAGGGCATCCTCTACCGCTCCTTCGACATCATCAAAGAGAAGACCGGCGACGACCCGCTCAAGGTGTTCAAGAAAGCGGTCGACAACGTCAAGCCGAGTCTCGAGGTGAAGTCGCGGCGCGTCGGCGGCTCCAACTATCAGGTGCCGGTCGAGGTGAACCCGAATCGCCGCCTGTCGCTCAGCATCCGCTGGCTCGTCGGCTTCGCGCGGGCGCGCGGCGACGGCAAGACCATGCAGGAGAAACTCGCGAACGAGTTGATGGACGCGGCCAACCTGCGGGGCGGCGCGGTGAAGAAGCGCGAAGACACGCACCGGATGGCGGAGGCGAACAAGGCGTTTGCCCACTATCGCTGGTAAGTGAAAAGTAAGAAGTAAGAAGTAGAACGTATGCCCAGGTCACATTCGTTAGAAAAAACGCGGAACATCGGCATCATGGCGCACATCGATGCCGGCAAGACGACGACGACAGAGCGGATCCTCTTCTACACCGGGATTACGTACAAGATCGGCGAGGTGCACGAAGGCACCGCCGTGATGGACTGGATGGAGCAAGAGCAGGAGCGCGGCATCACGATCACGTCGGCCGCCACCACCTGTTTCTGGCGCGATCACCGCGTCAACATCATCGACACGCCGGGCCACGTCGACTTCACCGCCGAAGTCGAGCGCTCGCTGCGCGTGCTCGACGGCGCGGTCGCCGTGTTCGATTCGGTCGCCGGCGTCGAGCCCCAGTCGGAAACGGTGTGGCGCCAGGCGGACAAGTACCGTGTGCCGCGCATCTGCTTCGTCAACAAGATGGACCGCATCGGTGCGGACTTCAAGCGCACGTTCGACCAGATCATCTCCAAGCTCGAAGCGAATCCCGTCGCCATCCAGTTGCCCATCGGTTCGGAAGAGCATTTCTCGGGCGTCATCGACCTCGTGAAAATGAAGTCGATTACCTACAAGGACGAGACGATGGGCGCCGACTACGTCGTCGGCGAGATCCCGACCGACATGATGGACGAGGCGAAGCACTATCGCGAGCAGCTGATCGAGAAGGTCAGCGAGGCCGACGACAAGATTCTCGAGAAGTACCTCCACGGAGAAGAGCCGACCGAAGCGGAAATCAAGGCGGCGATTCGCAAGCGCGTCAACAGCTCGGTCCGCGAAACGGGACAGGGCGCGTTCGTGCCGGTCATCTGCGGATCCGCCTTCAAGAACAAGGGCGTCCAGCCGCTGCTCGACGCGGTTGTGGACTTTCTGCCGTCACCGCTCGACGTGCCCTCCATTGCCGGCATCGACCCCGACAAGAAGGTCGACCCCGACCATCCGGAGGCCGCGCTCATCGAGCGCCCCGCCAAGGACGATGCGCCGTTTGCCGCGCTCGGATTCAAGATCATGACCGACCCGTTCGTGGGTCAGCTCACGTTCTTCCGCGTCTATTCGGGAGTCTTGACCGCCGGCTCGACCGTCTACAACGCGACCAAGCAGAAATCCGAGCGCATCGGTCGCCTGCTGAAAATGCACGCGAACAAGCGCGAAGAGATCAAGGAAGTCTACTCGGGCGATATCGCGGCGGCCGTCGGACTCAAGAGCGTGTCGACCGGCGACACGCTGTGCGACGAGAAACATCCGATCGTGCTCGAGTCGATGGATTTCCCGAAGCCGGTCATCTCGCTGGCGATCGAGCCCAGGACGAAGTCTGACCAGGAGAAGCTTGGCATCGGCCTCCAGAAACTGATGGCCGAAGATCCGACCTTCCAGGTGCAGACCGACCAGCAGACCGGCCAGGTCATCATCGCCGGCATGGGCGAGCTGCATCTGGAGATCATCGTCGACCGCCTCAAGCGCGAGTTCAGCGTGGAGGCCACGGTCGGCAAGCCACAGGTCGCGTACAAGGAAACGCTGACGCGCCCGGCCGATGGCGAAATGAAGTACTCCAAGCAGACCGGCGGCCGGGGCCAGTACGGCCACGTGAAGATCCATTTGTATCCGGGCGAGCCCGGCAGCGGCTATATCTTCGAGAACGAAACCACCGGCGGCTCCATCCCGAAGGAATTCATCAAGCCGATCGACCAGGGGATCAAGGAAGCGCTCACGCGGGGCGTGCTCGCGGGCTATCCGGTCGATGACGTGCGCATCGAGCTGTACGACGGTTCGTTCCACGAGGTCGACTCGTCGGAAATGGCGTTCAAGATTGCGGGCTCGATGGCGTTTCAGGATGCCGCCAAGAAAGCCAAGCCCGTGTTGCTCGAGCCGGTGATGCGCGTCGAAGTCGTCGTCCCGAAAGAACACATGGGCGACGTGATGGGCAACCTCTCGAGCCGGCGCGGCCATATTCATTCTCAGGAAGACAGGGGCGGCACGCAGATCATCCAGGCGCGCGTGCCGTTGTCCGAGATGTTCGGCTACGCCACCGACCTGCGGTCGCGCACGCAGGGCCGCGCGACCTACTCGATGCACTTCGATCGGTACGAGCAGGCGCCGTCGAACGTGAGTGAAGAAGTCGTAGCGAAAGCGCAGGGGAAATAGCGTAGCCGCGGACTAAGCACCGGATCGACCGTATCAAGATCCGGAGCGTCAGCGACGGCTGCCGAGCGGGGGTGGGGCCCCCGCGAGGGATTAAAAAATGAGTGCGATGTTCAGCGACAAGATTCGGATCAGATTAAAGGCGTATGACTCGCGCGTGCTGGATCAGTCGACGACCGAGATCGTCGACACCGCCAAGCGCACGGGCGCCCGTCTCGCCGGCCCGATTCCGCTGCCGACGGCCATCAACAAGTGGACCGTGCTGCGCTCGCCGCACGTCGACAAGAAGTCGCGCGAGCAGTTCGAGATCAGGACGCACAAGCGTCTGATCGACATCTTCGAGCCGACGCCGCAAACCGTCGACGCGCTGATGAAGCTCGACCTGCCCGCCGGTGTCGACGTCGAGATCAAGGCGTTCGGAAAAGAGCACGTGAAATAAGCAGCCATCAGCCGTCAGCTGTCAGCTTTCAGTAGCTGTCAGCTGAACCGACTGATAGCTGAAAGCTGAGAGCTGATAGCTATGGTTACAGGAATCATCGGACGCAAGGTCGGCATGACGCAGCTGTTCACCGAGGACGGCTCGGTCGTGCCCGCCACGGTCATCAAAGCGGGCCCGTGCGTGGTCGTGCAGCGCAAGACCGCGTCGACCGACGGCTACGAATCGGTGCAGCTCGGGCTCGTCGACAGCAAGCCGGCGAAGGCGACCAAGCCGCTCGCCGGTCACTACAAGAAGGCGAACGTACCGCCGACCCGGGTGTTGCGGGAAGTGACGCTCGCGAAAGACGGCGATCCGAAAGTCGGCGATCAGGTGCTCGTCACGATGTTCGAGAACGGCGAACGCGTCGACGTCATCGGCACGAGCCGCGGCAAGGGCTTTCAGGGCGTCGTGAAGCGCCACCACTTCGCCGGCGGCGCGGCGACGCACGGCTCGATGTTCCATCGTGCGCCCGGCTCGATCGGCGCCTCGTCCTTTCCCTCACGGGTCGTCAAGGGGATGCGCGCGCATGGACGCATGGGCGGCGAACGCGTCACGGTGCGAAACCTGAAGGTGGCCAAGGTCGATCCGGAGAACAACCTGCTGATCCTGCGTGGCGCTATACCCGGTGCGCCCACCGGCTACGTCATCATCCGCAAGGCGGTGACGGCGAAACGGATCAAGGTCGCCCAGGTTGAAAAACCGAAGGGCAAGAAGCAGAGCTGAGGGCTTAGGGCTGAGGGCTAAGGGAAGTGATTAGGGATTGGGATTAGGGATTAGCAATCAGAGATTGGCAGGCGCAGGGCTCAGAGAGAGCCGATGCCCCACTAAGCAGATAAGCGCAAACAACCAACGCCGAGCCGCCGAGAGGCGGCGAAGGCACAGGTCGCGGGGGTGGGGCCCCGCGACAACTAATTTATGAAGATCGACATCGTCAACACAGACAACAAGAAGGTCGGCTCGCTCGAACTGAGCGACGATGCGTTCGGCGGCCAGGTGAACGACGGGCTCATCTGGGAGTCGGTCGTGCACACGAATGCGTCGGTGCGCCGCGGCACGCACAAGACCAAGAATCGCGCGAACGTGGCGGGGAGCGGCCGCAAGCCGTGGAAGCAGAAGGGGACTGGTCGCGCGCGGGTCGGCAGCGTCCGCAACCCGTTGTGGCGCCACGGCGGCACCGTGTTCGGCCCGCAGCCGCGCAGCTACGATTTCCAGCTGCCGCGCAAGGTGAAGCGCGGCGCGATTGTCGCCGCCCTCGCACAGCGGGTTCAGGATGGTGCGCTGGTTGTGGTCGACGCGTTGAGCGCCGCCGAGAGCAAGACGAAAGGCGCGACCGAGTTGTTGAAGCGTCTTGGCGCCGATGGCAAGGCCCTGCTGATTGACGTGAAGCCGGACGAGAAGCTGGGGCTCGCCGTTCGCAACATCCCGGGCGTGCAGTTCCTCGCGAGCGCGCGCGTGGCCGCGCGCGACGTGATGGACGCGTCGAAAGTCATCGCGACCAGAGCGGCCGTGGAGAAACTGCAGGAACTGTAAAGAGTCCAGGAGTCCGACAGTCTCGGAGACTGAAAAGTCCCGGAGTCGAACGCTGAGAGCTGAAAGCTGACGGCTGAGAGCTTATGAAACTGACAGACGTGATCCGCAGGCCGCTCATTACCGAGAAGACGTCCATCCTGCGCGAGCGGGATGGCCGGACGATCGTGTTCGAGGTGGCGACCAACGCGAACAAGACGGAAATCAAGCGCGCGGTCGAGACGCTGCTCGGCTCGAAGGTCGAACACGTCCGCACGGCGATGGCGCACGGCAAGGTGAAGCGTCAGGGACGCTTCGCCGGTCAGCGCTCGGATTGGAAGAAGGCGTACGTGAAGCTGCGCGAAGGGGAAAAGCTCCCGGAGTTCTTTGAAGGAGCCTGAGGCAGAACATGGGCATTAGAACCTACAAACCGACGTCACCCGGACGGCGCTTTCAGACGGTCCAGACATTCGACGACCTGACGACGAGCAAGCCGCACAAGCCGCTTGTCGAGAACCTGCACCGGTCGGGCGGCCGGAACAATCACGGCGAGCTCACGTCGTGGTGGCGCGGCGGTGGTCACAAGCGGCTGTACCGCATCATCGATTTCAAGCGCGACAAGAAGGACATTCCGGGAAAAGTCTCCACCATCGAGTACGACCCCAACCGGTCGGCGCGCATCGCGCTCGTCACCTACAGCGACGGCGAGAAGCGGTACATCCTGCAGCCGCTGGGCTTGAAGGTCGGCGACAGCGTGGTCGCCGGCGACAACGTGGACATTCTCCCGGGCAATGCGCTGCCGCTGAAGAACATTCCGCTCGGCACGATGCTCCATAACGTGGAGCTGAAGCCGGGGAAGGGCGGACAGATTGCGCGGAGCGCCGGATCATCGGTGCAGCTGGTCGCCAAAGAGGGCGACTACGCATCGGTGAAGATGCCCTCGGGTGAGATTCGCCACATCGCGATCGTGTGCTACGCGACCGTCGGTCAGGTTGGCAACCTCGATCACGAGAACGTGTCGATCGGCAAGGCCGGTCGCAGCCGGTGGCTGGGCCGCCGTCCGCACAACCGCGGGGTCGTCATGAACCCGGTCGACCACCCGCATGGCGGCGGCGAAGGCAAGACGTCGGGCGGACGGCATCCCGTGTCGCCGTGGGGCCTGCCGACCAAGGGATACAAGACGCGCAATCGCAAATCGACAGACAAGTTCATCGTCCAGCGCCGGCCGAAGGGCGTGAGGTAAGACAGGGCTTAGGGCTTAGGGCTTAGGGATTAGGAAAGCAGCACTAAGCAGACAGGTGTCGCAACCAAAGCCGAGCGACCGAAGGTCGCGCAGGTACAGGGCGTGGGGGTGGGGCCCCACGACGGTCAAAAATATGAGCCGATCACTGAAGAAAGGTCCTTTCGTCGATACACCGCTGCTCGAGAAGATCGAGTCGATGAATCGCACGAACGAGAAGAAGGTCGTCAAGACCTGGTCGCGCCGCTCGACCGTGGTGCCCGAAATGGTGGGGCATACGCTCGCGGTGCACAACGGCAAGAAGTTCATTCCGGTCTACGTCACCGAGAACATGGTCGGACAGAAGCTCGGCGAGTTCTCGCCGACCAAGACGTTCAAAGGGCACACGACGAAGACCGAGAAAGCCGCGCAGATGGCTGCGGCCGCTCCGGCTCCGGCCGGCGCAGGCGGCGCGGGTGGCGGTGCGGGCGCCGGCGCGAAGGCGGGTGCCTAGTCATGGCGATTGAAGCGCAGGCGACAGCCAAATACGTCCGCACCTCTGCCCAGAAGGCCGGCCTGGTGATGGATCTGATCCGCGGCCGTGACGTGAACCGTGCGCTGGCCACACTGCAGTACACGCGTAAAGGCGTGGGGCACGACATCACCAAGCTGCTCCGTTCGGCGATCGCCAACGCGCAGCAGAAGGATGGATTCGGCGGCGACGTCGATCGCCTCTATGTGTCGGCGTGCTACGCCAACCAGGGGCCGTCGATGAAGCGGATTCGTCCCGCCCCGATGGGCCGGGCGTTCCGCGTGGTGAAGCGCACGGCGCACCTGACGGTGCACGTGGCGGAGCGGGCGCTGGACATCGCGGCGATCGTGCCGGAACCGGCGCCGAAGCGCGGTGAAAAAGCGCCTGCGGCGAAGGCGGCGCCAAAGGCCGCGGCGAAGAAAGCCCAGGCGCCAGCCAGGAAGAAGGCGGCGCCGGCGAAGAAGAGTGCAGGGCCCAAGAAGAAATAGGTGCGATGGGTGCGGTAGGTGCGGTGGCGCAGGGCTTCAGCCCTGCCGGCACAAAACGGTAGCGCAGGGCTTTCCGCCCTGCCAGGAGCAAACGTGGGTCAGAAAGTTCATCCGTACGGATTCCGGCTCGGATTCAACAAGACGTGGAAGTCGCGCTGGTTTGCCGATCGCGACTACGCGAAGCTGCTCCACGAGGATCTCGCGTTGCGCGCGGATCTCAAGAAGCGGTTTTCACACGCCGGCGTCGCGAAGATCGAGACCGAGCGCGCCGCCAACAAGCTGAAGATCGACATCCACACGTCCCGGCCGGGCATCATCATCGGCCGCAAGGGCACGGAAGTCGAGAAGTTGAAGGCCGAAATCCAGAAGCGGACCAACCGCGAGGTCTTCATCAACATTCAGGAGATCCAGAAGCCCGAGCTCGACGCACAGTTGATTGCCGAGTCGGTGGCGATGCAGCTCGAGAAGCGCGTCGCGTTCCGCCGCGCGATGCGCAAGGCGGTCGAATCGGCGTTACGGTTTGGCGCGCGCGGGATCAAGGTGCGCGTGTCCGGCCGCCTGAACGGCGCCGAAATCGCGCGATCGGAGTGGTACCTGCACGGCCAGCTTCCGCTGCAGACGCTGCGCGCCGACATCGATTACGGCTTCGCCGAGGCGAGCACGACCTACGGCCAGATCGGCGTCAAGACGTGGCTCTACAAGGGCGAGCGTCTGACTCCGAAGTCGCCGCGCGAGGAACAGGAATTTCGCGAGCGCGCTCCGCGCCGGCCGTCTGGCCCGCGCGACGCGCGGCAATAAATTTCAGGGATTAGGGATTGGGGACTAGGGATTAGGCTGAGGCGCAGAGCACGGCCGATCCTGACTCAACCAGGACGAAGCGAGACGCACACGGAGCGGGTGCTGAAGCCAAGCGACGCCCGTATCAAGATCCGGAGCGTCGGCGAAGGCACAGGTCGCGGGGGTGGGGCCCCGCGACAGAGTAAAAAAAGAGTGACGTTATGTTGATGCCCAAGAAAGTCAAGTACCGGAAGCAGCAGCGCGGCCGCATGAAGGGCAAGGCGTGGCGCGGCTCCGACGTGTCGTTCGGCGACTACGGTCTCCGGGCGCTCGAGCCGTGCTGGCTGACCGACCGGCAGATCGAAGCGGCCCGCGTGGCCATGACGCGGTTCATCAAGCGCGGCGGCAAGATCTGGGTGCGCGTGTTTCCCGACAAGCCGATTACCAAGAAGCCACAGGAAACGCGAATGGGCAAGGGCAAGGGCGCGCCCGACCAGTGGGTGTGCGTCGTGCGGCCCGGCAGGATTTTGTTCGAGATGGAAGGCGTGTCGGCGACCGAGGCGCGTGAGGCGCTGACGCTCGCGGCGTCGAAGCTGCCCATCCAGACGAAGTTCGCGACCCGGTTCGCCCAGGAGAAAGCGTCATGATGGATGTGGCCGAACTGCGAGATCTGTCGGTCGACGACCTGCAGGCGCGCGCCAAGGAGCTCGAGGATCAGCTCTTCCGGATGCGGCTGCAGCAGTCGCTCGGCCAGCTCGACGCCCCGCTCAAGCTGCGGTTCACGCGCCGCGATCTGGCGCGCATCAAGACGGTGATTACGGAAAAGCAGGGGAAAGCGTAATGGCGGAAAAGTCTGAAAAGGAAGGCGTCGTCGTCAGCAACAAGATGCAGAAGACCTGCGTGGTCGCGGTCGAATGGCAGGTGCGTCACGGGCTGTACGGCAAGACCGAGCGGCGCACGTCGAAGTTCGTCGCGCACGACGAGAACAACACGGCGAAGATCGGCGACCGCGTCGCCATCGTCGAGAGCCGACCGCTGAGCAAGCGCAAGCGGTGGGTCGTGACGAAAATCGTCCGGCCCGCGACGATGTAGTTGTCAGTCATCAGTTGTCAGTTGTCGGTCATTAGTTTCCGGTCTAAACGCGGAAAACTGAGAACTGAAAACTGAAGACTCTGGAGATCAGTCATGATTCAGATGCGATCGATTCTCGACGTGGCCGACAATTCGGGCGCGCGCAAGATCGCCATCATCAACCCGATTGGCGGATCGACGGGGCGCTACGCGCGGCTCGGCGACATCGTGACCGCCTCGGTCAAGGAAGCGATTCCCGACGGCACGGTCAAGAAGGGCCAGGTCGTGAAGGCCGTCATCGTCCGCACGGTGAAGGAGCAGCGCCGGAAGGACGGCAGCTACATCCGTTTCGATCGCAACGCGGCGGTGCTCATCAACGACCAGCGCGAACCGATCGGCACGCGCGTGTTCGGGCCGGTCGCGCGCGAATTGCGCGAGCGCCGGTTCATGAAGATTATTTCGCTGGCGCCAGAGGTGCTGTAGGAGTTGTCAGCTCATCAGTTGTCAGCTTATCAGTCGAACTGAAAACTGTGAAGCTGAAAACTGATAGCTGAAACTAATCATGTCGCAACTACAAAGTCCCATCCGGAAGAACGACAACGTCCTCGTGATCGCGGGCAAGGACCGCGGCAAGAAGGGGCGGGTGTTGAAGGTCGAACCGCTGCGAAACCGGCTCGTCGTCGAGGGCGTCAACATGATCAAGCGCCACACGAAGCCGAACCCGCAGCGCAACATCAAGGGCGGCATCGTCGAACGCGAGGCGTCGCTGCACGCGTCGAACGTGCAGCTCCTGTGCCCCGAGTGCGGTGCGCAGACGCGTATCGGCCACAAGCTGCTCGGCGACGGCCGCAAGGTGCGGATCTGCCGCAAGTGCGAGGGAGTGGTGGATAAATGAGCCGCCTGAGAGAACGCTACGAGAAGGAAGTCGTGCCGGCGCTCACCAAGGAGTTCGGCTACAAGAACGTCATGGCCGTTCCGAAGATCAAGAAGGTCGTCGTGAACATGGGCCTGGGTGAGGCGACGTCGAACGCGAAGCTCATCGAGGTCGGATCGGCCGAGCTCGCGAGCATTACCGGCCAGAAGCCGGTGGTGCGCCGCGCGAAGAAGTCGATCGCGGCCTTCAAGGTCCGCAAAGGCCAGCCAGTCGGCACCAGCGTGACGTTGCGCGGCGAGCGGATGTACGAGTTTCTGGACCGCCTGCTGGCGATCGCGCTGCCGCGCGTCCGCGACTTCCGCGGCGTGTCGCCGAAGGGGTTCGACGGGCGCGGCAACTTCACGCTCGGGCTCAAAGACCAGTTGTTGTTTCCGGAAATCGACTACCTCAAGGTCGACAAGTCGCGCGGCATGAATGTGTCGGTCGTGACGACGGCCCGGACCGATCAGGAAGCGCGCAAGCTGCTTCAATTGATCGGCATGCCGTTCAGGCAGGTTCAGTAGGAACTGACTGGGAACTGACAACTGAAGACTGAGAACTGAAGACAGCGATAAGGAAGCACATGGCTACAACGGCAAAGATCGCGAAGGAACAGAAGTCACCGAAGTTCAAGGTCCGGCTGCGCAACCGCTGCCACCTGTGCGGCCGGCCGCGCGCCTACCTGCGCAAGTTCGCGCTGTGCAGGCTGTGCTTCCGCAAGCTGGCGCTCCAGGGCGACATTGCGGGCGTCACCAAGAGCAGCTGGTAACGAAGCCGTCAGCTTTCAGCTGTCAGCTCTCAGGAGCTGTGGGCCGCAGGCCGCTGAACGCTGATAGCCGCTGAGAGCTGAGAGCTGAAGCGTAGAGAGACGAAAAACATGACAGATCCAATCGCCGATATGCTCACGCGCCTTCGCAATGCCGTCATTGCGAAACATCCCCGTGTCGATGTGCCCGTGTCGAAGCTGAAGATCGAGATCGCGCGCATCCTCGAAGACGAGGGCTACATCCAGGGCTACAAGCTCGTGGACGAGAAAACCCCCGAGGCCGCCAGGGCCGTCGCGCCCCGGCAGCTCATTCGTATTCTTCTGAAGTACGGGCCGCACGGCGAGAAGGTCATCACCGGTGTCGAGCGCATCAGCCGGCCCGGCCGCCGCGTCTATTTCCGGAGTACGGAAGTTCCGTCGGTGCTCGGAGGGCTCGGCACCAGCATCCTGACGACGTCGCGCGGGGTCATGACGGGCCGCGCCGCGCAGCGTGCCGGTGTCGGCGGCGAAGTGCTTTGCAACGTGTGGTAGCAGCTATCAGCTTTCAGCTGTCAGCTCTCAGTAGCTGCAGGCTGACAGCTGAGAGCTGAAAGCTGAGAGCTAAAAGACATGTCGCGAATTGGAAAGAAACCGATTTCACTGCCGAAGGGCGTCACGGTCAAGGTCGCGCCCGGCGCGCTCGATATTCAGGGACCGAAAGGGAAGCTGACGCAGCGCACGCCGCCCGGCATCGCCTTCGAGGTCGTGGACGGGCAGCTCAAGGCGGCCCTCGAGCGTGAGGATCCCGAGCTCGGCAAGTTTCACGGCCTGGCGCGCAGCCTCGCGGCCAACGGCGTGCTCGGCGTGACCGAGGGCTTCAAGCGCGAGCTCGATATCGTCGGCGTCGGCTATCGCGGGGAGGTCCGGGGCAAGCAGGTGGTGTTCGCACTCGGCTATTCGCATCCGGTGGTCTTCGACGTGCCGACGGGCATCGACATCGCGATCGACAAGCAGACGCACGTGACGGTGACCGGCGTCGACCGCCAGTTGGTGGGGCAGGTCGCCGCGAACATCCGCCGGCTGCGCAAGCCCGATCCGTACAAGCAGAAGGGCGTGCGGTACACGGGCGAGCAGTTGAAGAAGAAGGCCGGCAAGACGGGCACCAAGTAATGGCAAATGGCAAATGGCAAATGGCCAAAACCGCCTGAAGCCGGACGCCTGAAGCCAGACAGCGAAGAGAGCATATGCGTATCAAGACTCGAGAAGATCGGCGTCAGCGAATCAAGCTGCGGCTGCGCAAGCGCATCGCGGGCAGCGAGCAGCGTCCGCGCCTGACGGTGTTCCGCAGCCTGGCGCACATCTACGTGCAGGTGATCGACGACATGACCGGCAAGACCGTGGCGTCGGCGGCGACGACCGAGCCCGCGCTGAAGTCGGGATTGGCCGGCAAGACGCGCGGCGGCAACAAGGCGGGTGCGGAGTTCATCGGCCAGACCATCGCGCAGCGTCTCAAGGACAAGGGCATCACCAAGGTCGTGTTCGACCGCAACGGCTACCTGTATCACGGCCGGATTCAGGCGGTCGCCGACGCCGCGCGCAAAGCAGGCCTGGAGTTCTGACGCCCCATTGGCAGATTCGCAGATTGGTAGATTAATTTTATGCAGCGTATTCGCGAAAAGATCGATCCATCGCAGTTCGACATCAAGGACACCGTGGTGTCGATTAACCGCGTCACGAAGGTCGTGAAGGGCGGCAAGAACCTGAGCTTCAGCGCGCTCGTCGTCGTCGGCGACGGCCATGGCGTGGTGGGGTTTGGCGTCGGCAAAGCCAAGGAAGTGCCGTCGGCCATCAAGAAGGGGATCGAGTCGGCGAAAAAAGGCCTGATTCGCGTGCCCCTGCAGGGGACGACGATTCCGCACCCGGTGGTCGGCAAGTTCGGATCGGGCGCCGTCATGCTGAAGCCGGCGCCGGACGGCACGGGCATCATCGCGGGCGGCGCGGTGCGTGCGGTCGTCGAGTCGGCGGGGTTGCAGAACGTGCTGACCAAGTCGCTGGGATCGGCCAATCCGCACAACGTCGTGCGCGCCACGTTCAACGGACTGATGTCGCTGAAAGATCCCGTGATGGTCGCGCGGCTGCGCGGCAAGGACCTGGAAGACCTTGCCATTTCAAAGGGTTAAAACCGCCATGCCAAAAAGAACAGCCAAGCCGGCCGGCGACAAGCGTGTCAAGGTGACGCTCGTCAAGAGCACGATTGGATTTGGCAGGAAACAGGCAGCCGTGGTCGAAGGGCTCGGGCTCCGCCGTATCCGTCACACGATCGAGGTGGCCGACACCCCCGCGACGCGCGGCATGATTCACAAGATTCGTCACCTGGTCACGGTTGGCGACTAGGGATTTGGGATTAGGGATTAGGACTGCGACGAAGCGCTCCAGTAAGCAGATCATCGTCGTAAGTTAAGCCGAGCGGCCAAAGGCCGCGAAGGCACAGGTCGCGGGGGTGGGGCCCCGCGACAGACTAAGAGAAGACCATGGATCTATCAAAACTGAAGCCTCCCAAGGGGGCCAAGCATTCGAAGAAGCGCGTCGGCCGCGGTCATGGCTCGGGCCAGGGTACGCAGGCAGGGCGTGGACACAAGGGGGCGAAATCGCGCTCGGGCTTCAAGCGCAAGGTCGGCTTCGAAGGCGGTCAGATGCCGCTCAAGCGGCGCGTGCCGAAGCGCGGGTTTCACAACCCGTTCCGCATCGAGTACGCCGTGGTGAATCTCGATACGCTGGGCGAGCGGTTCGACGCGGGCACGGTCGTGACGCTCGATCTGCTGCGCGAGCGCCGGCTGGTGCCGGCATCGGCGGATCGGGTGAAGGTACTCGGCCGCGGTGAAATTTCGAAAGGGTTGACGGTGCGCGCGCACAAATTCAGCGCCGAGGCGGCGAAGAAGCTCGCGGCGGCTGGCGGCGCGGCAGAAACTCTGTAAGCACATGGCCATCGACAGCGTCAAAAATCTGTTCGCGATCGCCGAGCTGCGCAAGCGGCTGCTCTTCACGCTGGGGCTGCTCGTGGCGTACCGCATCGGCAGCCACATCACGATTCCGGGCGTGAATCTGGCGGCGCTTCAACAGCTCGCCGAACAGGCGCGCGGGACGATGTTCGGTTTGTACGACATGTTCTCGGGACGGAACCTGTCGCAGATGACGATCTTCGCGCTCGGCATCATGCCGTACATCAGCGCGTCGATCATTCTGCAGCTGCTGACGGTGGTCTGGCCGTATCTCGAGCGCATCTCGAAGGAAGGCGAGCTCGGCCGGCGCAAGATCACGCAGTACACGCGCTACGGGACGATCCTGCTCAGCGTGGTGCAGTCGCTCGGTATCGCCATCTGGCTCGAGCGGTCGACGGAGGTGGCCGGCGGGCTGCCGCTGGTCTACAGCCCCGGCTGGGGCTTCCGCCTGATGACGGTACTGACGCTGACGACAGGCACGACGCTCATCATGTGGCTCGGCGAGCAGATTACCGAGCGGGGCATCGGCAACGGCATGTCCCTCATCATCTACGCGGGCATCGTCGTCAACTTCCCTTCCGCGATCCTGACGACCTTCGATCAATTGCGTACCGGCCAGCTCGGGCTCATCAGGCTGATTCTGCTGCTGGCGGTGATGGTGCTGGTCATTGCGGCGATCATCTTCGTCGAGCGCGGCAGCAGGCGGATTACGGTTCAGTACGCCAAGCGCGTGGTCGGCCGGCGCATGTACGGTGGGGCGAGCACGCACATCCCGCTGAAGGTGAACACCGGCGGCGTCATCCCGGTCATCTTTGCCTCGTCCATCCTCGCATTTCCGGCGACGCTGGCGCAGATGTTCTCCAACGACCCGACGCACTGGATGACGCGGGTCACCGATCAGCTGCAGATGGGGATGCCGCTGTACAACCTTCTGTACGTCAGCCTGATCATCTTTTTTGCGTATTTCTACACCGCCATCATCTTCAATCCCGATGACGTGGCCGAGAACATGCGGAAGTACGGCGGGTTCGTTCCGGGCATCCGTCCCGGCAAGCGCACGGCGGAGTACATCGACACGATCCTGACCCGCATCACGCTGGCCGGCGCGATTTACCTGGCGCTCATCGCGATTCTGCCGGAGTTTCTGATTACCGGGTTCAGAGTGGCGCCGATTCCGTTCGTCGGCGAATGGCTCGATACCAACCTGCCGCGCTTCATCACGCAGGGCATGGGCGTGCAGTTCTATTTCGGCGGCACGACGCTGCTGATCATCGTCGGCGTGGCGATGGACACGATTCAGCAGGTCGAGTCGCAGCTCATCATGAGGCACTACGACGGCTTCATGAAGAAGACGCGTATACGGGGCCGCCGCGGGTAGATGGGCCTTCGCGTCGTGATGCTCGGCCCCCCGGCGTCGGGCAAGGGGACGCAGGCCGAGCGGCTGGCACAGGCGCGCGGGATCCCGAAGATCTCCACGGGAGACATGCTGCGCGAAGCGGCGCAGAACGGGTCGGAACTGGGGATGCGCGCGAAGGCCTTGATCGATCGGGGCGAGTTTTTCGGTGACGACGAGATGGTGGGCATCGTCAACGAGAGGCTGGCGCGGTCCGACGCCGCGGGCGGGTACATCCTCGACGGGTTTCCGCGAACCGTGCCGCAGGCACGGGCGCTCGATACCCTGGTGCAGGGAAAGCCGCTCGTGATCATCGATCTGGCGGTGCCGGATGCGGAGTTGTTGAAGCGGATGCAGGGCCGTCGCGTGTGCCGCGGATGCGCCGCGATTGCGGAGCCAGGCACCCATCCCGACGCGTGCGAACGGTGCGGCGGCAGGCTGATGACGCGAGCTGATGATGAGGACGAACAGGTGAGGCACCATCGCCTCGAAGTGTATGCCCGCGAGGGTAATCCGCTCGTCGAGTACTACCGCGGGCGGCCGACGTTCCGATCGATCAACGGAGCGCAGACGCCCGATCGGGTCGCACGAGACCTGGCGGCACAGATCGACGCCATGGCGTCTGCGGTGCAGTCATGATCGTGTGCCGGTCGGCCACGGAGCTGCAGCGGCTGCGCGATGTGAATCAGCTCGTCGGCCACGTGCTGGAGCAGCTGCGGGAAGCGGTGGCGGTCGGCGTGACGACCGAAGAGCTCGACGCGCTGGCCGAGCGGGAGATTCGCGCGGGCGGCGCCGTACCGGCGTTCAAGGGCTACAAAGGATACCCGGCGACGATCTGCGCATCAGTGAACGAGCAGGTGGTGCACGGGATTCCGTCGGCCAAGACCGTGCTTGGCGATGGCGATATCATCTCGATCGATCTCGGCGCCAGGATGGGCGGTTTCTTCGGCGACTCCGCGGTGACGGTCGGTGTCGGCCAGATCTCGACGCAGGCAGGCGACCTGCTGCGTGTGACGGAAGAGTCGTTGTGGAAGGCCATCGAAGCGGTTCGCGCCGGCGCGCGCGTGTCGGATATCGGGTACGCCGTGCAGAACCACGTCGAGAAGTTCGGCTTTTCGGTGGTGCGCGAGTTTGTCGGCCACGGCATCGGTTCGGAGCTGCACGAAGAGCCGCAGATTCCGAACTACGGTGAGCCCGGCCGCGGCCCGAGGCTCGCCGAGGGTATGGTGCTGGCCATCGAGCCGATGGTGAACGTCGGCGATGCGGGCGTCAGGGTCCTGAAAGACGGCTGGACGGCGGTGACGTCGGATCGCAGCCTGTCGGCGCATTTCGAGCACACGGTCGCGGTCACGTCCGATGGTTGCGAAGTGCTCTCGCGGGTGAGAGCAAAGGAACAAGCGAATGAAGGTACGAGCGTCAGTCAAGCGCATTTGCGATAAGTGCAAGATCGTCCGCCGCCGCGGCGTGGTGCGGGTGATCTGCTCGAATCAGAAACACAAGCAGCGTCAAGGCTAGGGATTGGGGATTAGGGATTAGGAGTTCCTGAAATGGCGAGAATTGCTGGCGTCGATCTCCCGCGAACGAAGCGGGTGGAAATCGGCCTCACCTACATCTACGGCATCGGACGGCATCGGTCGAACGTCGTGCTGACGGAAGCGGGCGTGAGCCCCGACGTCCGCGTCAAGGACCTGTCGGAAGACGACGTGCGCAAGATCAGCCGCGTGCTCGAAGAGCAGGGTGGCGTGGAAGGCGATCTCCGCAAGGAGATCTCGATGAACATCAAGCGGTTGATGGAGATTGGCAGCTATCGAGGCGGGCGGCACCGCCGCGGACTGCCGGTCAGAGGCCAGCGGACGCGCACCAACGCGCGGACGCGCAAGGGCCCGCGCAAGGGCGCCGTGGCGAAGAAGAAGGTTGAGTAGCTCTCAGCTATCAGCTCTCAGCTTTCAGTAGCTGAGACGACTGACAGCTGACAGCCGAAAGCTGAAAGCTAGGAGCGAAGGCAGCATGGCAAAGACTGACGCAGAAGGCGCCGCCCCAGAAAAGCCTGAAAAGGGCGAAAAGGGCGCGAGAAAACCCCGCAAGACATTCAAGAAGCGGGGCGAGAAGCGGATCGTGCACAGCGGCTACGCGCACATCCACGCGTCGTTCAACAACACGATGATCACGATCACCGACACCGAGGGGAACGTGATTGCCTGGTCGAGCGCGGGCGGCGTCGGATTCAAGGGCTCGCGCAAAGGGACGCCGTTCGCCGCCACCCAGGCCGCGATTGCCGCCGGCAACGTCGCCAAGACGGTGGGGCTGCGGTCGGTGGAGGTGCGCGTCAAAGGCCCGGGCTCGGGCCGCGAGTCGGCCATTCGCGCGCTGCAGACGATCGGCATCGAGGTGAAGTCGATTCGCGACGTCACGCCGATTCCGCACAACGGCTGCCGGCCGCCGAAGCGGCGCAGGGTGTGACGCGAGAATCTAGAATCTAGAATCTAAAATCTAGAATCTAGATGTCGAAGGTGCAGATTGCAGCTCAGTGTTGGTTTCTAGATTCTAGTTTCTAGATCTTAGTTTCTAGTTGAGAAGGAATACCTAATGGCCCGTTACGTAGGTCCGGTGTGCCGGCTCTGCCGGCGAGAGGGAATGAAGCTCTTCCTCAAGGGAGAGCGCTGCTACACGGAAAAGTGCGCGATCGAGAAGCGGAACTTCCCGCCTGGACAGCACGGCAAGACGCGGAAGGCCAAGCTCGTCGGCTATGGCGTCCAGTTGCGCGAGAAGCAGAAGGTGAAGCGTATTTACGGCGTGCTCGAGGATCAGTTCCGCCGCTATTTCGAGTCGGCGGAGCGTCAGCGCGGCATCACCGGCGAGACGCTGCTGCAGCTGCTCGAGCGGCGGATGGACAACGTGATCTACCGGCTGGGCCTCGCGACGTCGCGGCCGCAGGCGCGGCAGCTCGTGCGCCACGGCCACTTCCTCATCAATGGCAAGAAGGTCGACGTGCCGTCCTACTCGGTGCGCGTGGGCGATGTCGTGACCGTGCGCGAGTCGAGCCGGAACACGCCGGCGATTCAGCACGCCATCGAGGAAGTGAAGGGGCGCGGCATTCCCGAGTGGCTGTCGTTCGATGCCAACGGCTTGACGGGCAAGGTCGGATCGCTGCCCACGCGCGAGCAGATCAATCTGCCCGTGCAGGAGCAGCTGATCGTCGAGTTGTATTCGAAATAGCTCTCAGCTCGCAGCTTTCAGTAGCTGCGGGCTGTTAGCTTCTGATAGCTGACAGCTGATAGCTGACAGCTGGCCCAGTCACCGGCCCGCAGCCTTTCAGACCTGCGGTGGGAGGCCGGTGATCATACTTGCAGGTCTGGTGTGTTGGAGGGCCCTGAGCCCATTCAACCCGTAGGGAGGAATAAAGATGTTGTGGAAAGGGTTTCAGCGTCCAAAGCGGCTCGAGTTCGAGCGCGAGACATTAACAGAGCGTTTCGGCCGGTTCTACGCGCAGCCGTTCGAACGCGGCTTCGGCACGACGATCGGCAACGCGCTGCGCCGCGTGCTGCTCTCCTCGGTTGAAGGCGCGGCGATCACCGCCGTGAAGATCGACGGCGTCCTGCACGAGTTCTCGCCGATTCCGGGCGTGGTCGAGGATGCGACCGACATCATCCTCAATCTGAAGCAGGTGCCGCTGAAGATGCACACCGACAGCACCAAGACGCTGTACCTGCGCGTCGAAAAGGCGGGCGAGGTGAAGGCGCGCGATATCCAGACGGACGCCGACGTCGAGATTCTCGAGCCGGATGCGCGGATTGCCACGGTGTCGGAGGGCGGCAAGCTGCACATGGAGATGCGCGTCAAGCGCGGCCGCGGCTACATCTCGGCCGACAAGAATTTCGATGACGATCTCGGCATCGGCTGGATTCCGATCGACTCGGTGCACTCGCCCATCAAGAAGGTGAACTACCTGGTCGAAGCGGCGCGTCTCGGACAGACGACCGACTACGACAAGCTGACGGTCGACATCTGGACGAACGGTTCGGTGACGCCGCGCGACGCGATCTCCCTTTCGGCGAAGCTCGTCCGCGATCACCTGAACATCTTCATCAACCTCGACGAGTCGGCCGACGAACAGGCCGACGCGCAGACCGAGCCGCAGCAGACCGGGTCGCTCAACGAGAACCTCGACAAGAGCGTGGAAGAGCTCGAGCTGTCGGTGCGGTCGTACAACTGCCTGAAGAACGCGAACATCCGGACGATTCGCGAGCTCGTGCAGAAGACCGAGGGCGAGATGCTGAAGACGAAGAATTTCGGCCGCAAGTCGCTGAACGAGATCAAGGAGATCCTGCACAGCATGGGGCTGAGCCTCGGCATGCGCATCGATCAGCCGGCGGGAAGCCGATCGGAATAGGGCGATAAAGAAAGTAGAAAGTAAAAAGTCGAAAGTAAAAAGTCGAAAGTGAAAAGTCGAAAGTGAAGGGTGAAAGTCTTTCACTTTTCACTTTTTTACTTTCAACTTTTCACTTACAGGATCACCTATGCGTCATAGAGTTGCACATCGAAAACTGGGCAGGGTCACCGAACACCGGATTGCCATGCTCCGCAATCAGGCGACGGCGCTCATCCGCTACGAGCACATCGAGACGACGGTGCCGAGAGCGAAAGAGCTGCGGCCGTTCGTCGAGCGCCTCATCACCATTGCCAAGCGCGGCGTGGCGGCGGGTGACGGCAAGGTGCTGCACGCGAGACGGCTCGTGGGGCGCGACCTGGTCGACGGCGAAGTTGTCATCAAGCTGTTCGATACGCTCGCGCCGCGCTTTGCCGATCGTCCGGGCGGGTACACGCGCATTCTGCGGCTCGGCTATCGGCGCGGCGACAGCGCCGAGATCGCGCAGCTCGAGCTCGTCGGCAGCGAGTACGATCCCAAGGCCGAGAAGAAGTCGGGGAAAGCGGCCCAGGCGCCGAAGCCGAAGTCCAGCGTTGGCGGCCGCCTGCGCGCCGCGGCCAACCGGCTCCGCGGCAAGAAGGAAGAAGACGACTCGGCCGAAGCACGGAAGGCCGCGAAAGGCGGCCAGACCAAAGGCCGGGCCGCCAAGCGGACGACGCCGCAAAAAGCCGGCTGAATCGCCCTCTGACGTCCGTCCAGAACTGGGGATCCCCTGAAGTCCAGGGATTAGGGATTAGGGATTGGTGTTGAACGCGTGACACGCGTCGCTGCCCTTCAATCCCCAATCCCCAATCCCTAGTCCCCGATCCCCAATCCCTGGTTTTTGTAACGATTCCAAACACAATTCATCGCTGAAACCCTGGTACCGCCCGTGCAGTAGTGTGCGCGTGGCCGTGCGGATTGAGCACCACGCAAACAAGGCAGCGGCAGAGGCCGCGGGACTGCACTACGTCGCCGACGGTGAAGCGGGAATTTCGCGTATCGGCCGCGGAAAATCGTTCGCCTACCGCGACGCGAAGCGGCGACCGGTTCGCGATGCGCGGACGCTCGATCGGATCCGGTCGCTGGTCATCCCTCCCGCCTGGACGGACGTCTGGATTTCGGTGCGCGCCGACGGGCATCTGCAGGCCACCGGCCGCGATGCGCGAGGGCGCAAGCAGCATCGGTATCACGCCGAGTGGATCGCGGCCCGCGACGCGTCGAAGTACGACCAGACGATCGCGTTCGCTCTCGCACTGCCCGCGATCCGCCAGCGCGTGCGGGCCGATCTGAAGAAACCGCCGCTGACGCGCGAGCATGTGCTCGCCGTCGTCGTGACGCTGCTCGAGAAGACGCTGATCCGCGTGGGGAACAAGGAGTACGCGCGCGCCAACCGGTCCTTCGGGTTGACGACGCTCCTGGACGAGCACGTGCAAATCAAAGGCGCATCGCTGACCTTTCGCTTCCGCGCGAAGAGCGGTGTGATGCAGACCATCGAGCTCGACGATGCCACCCTCGCCCGCATCGTGAAGCAGGTTCGCGCGCTGCCGGGGCAGACGCTGTTCCAGTATCTCGACGCCGATGGAACGCGCCAGTGTGTCGATTCGGTGGCCGTCAACACGTACCTGCGTGCCATCACCGGCCACCCGTTCACCGCCAAGAATTTCCGGACCTGGGCAGGGACGGTTCTCGCCGCCCGGGCCGTGTGCGCGTTGCCCGAAGCCACGTCGGACACCGCGTTCAAGCGGCACATCGTCGGCGCGATCGATGCGGTGGCGTCGAAGCTGGGCAATACGCGGGCGGTCTGCAGGAACTCCTACATCCATCCCGGCGTGTTCGAAGGATACAGGCGGGGACTGACGATAGCCGGAACCAAACCCGGCCCGCGGAGAGCCTACCTGTCGGCTGACGAGGCCGCCGTAATCGCGATGTTGAAAGGACGGGTCCGTCCATCGCGGCGGGAGACGAAGGCGGCTTAAATCAGGGATTAGGGATTGGGGATTAGGGATTGGTGCTGGAACGCGTCGCTGCCCTAATCCCCAATCCCTAGTCCCCAGTCCCTGATCAAGGCAGAGTTATTTCATGGGTCCGTAATCGGTCGAGTTCATGAAGACCGACTGGACCGACGTGCCGACCTGCATCTTCTTGACGACTTCCATCCACTCCGGATCCGTGCGGAAGCCATTCCACGCTGCGTCGCGAGCCGCCGCGTCCTTGTACGCCAGCAGGTAGATGAGCGTGCTCTCCATGCCCGCATTCAACGGCTGCCAGAAGCCGACAATCGTCATGCCGTGCTTGCGGAACAGGCGATTGGTGTTCTCGCGGAAGCGTGAATGGAGCAGGTCGATCGAGCCGGGGCCCTCGCCCTTCACGGTGTAGGTCCTCAACTCGAAGCAGCGCGAATCGGACGCGATGTTCTTGCCCGTGACCCCTGGACCGCACGGGGGGGTGGGGGCCCCTCCTCCCCGCTGCGGGGCGGGAGCCTGGGCCCGGGCGGCGGCGGCGAGCGACACGACCAGCGCGCCGGTCATGAGAATTGAAGAAATATGAGGAAACCGCTGGATCATTGAATGCCTCCCTTGAGAATACCGGGGGGCGAGTCTAGCAGAATTCTTGACAGTGGAATATCCTGAGAGCATACATAACGCGATGCTGGCGACCCTTGCGGCGATCTTCGTGTCGGCGGCTATCGTGTCGGCACAGGGCCCCGTCACCAACCGGATGCCCGCCACCACGCTGCGCGGTACCATCGTCGAAGTGACCTGTTTCCGGCAGCACGGGGCGGCAACCGTCAGCAGTCCCGAGCAGATGGCGTGCGCCAAACAGCGGCTCGCGGCCGATGGGCGGCTCGGCATCCTGACGGAAGGCGACGGGCTGTTCCAGATTACCGGCGCGTTCGCCGCGAACAAGTTCGCGAAGGTCGCGCCGTTCATCGGTCAGCGCGTCGATCTGGGCGGCAGTGAAGTCGTCATCTCCAACAATTACGATTACAAGAATTTCGAGGCGGAGAAGATCGCAGTCGTCAAAGGCAAATAACGAGGGCCCGCGGATCACAAACAGTGGAGGCTCTAATGAGATCTCTTTCAGTCCTTGCGGCGGCGGCGCTGGTCATGATGTTGACGGTCGCGTCAAGCGCACCTACCTTCGCGCAAAGCGCTCCGGCGGCAGTCACCTTCACCAAGGACGTCGCGCCGATTCTGCAGCGCTCCTGCCAGAATTGCCATCGTCCCGAATCGAACGCGCCGATGTCGCTGCTGACCTACGAAGACGCGCGCCCCTACGCGCGCTCGATCAAGACCAAGACGACGTCGCGGCTGATGCCGCCCTGGCACGTCGAGCGCAACATCGGCATCCAGAAATTCAAGGACGATCCGTCGCTCACCGAGCAGGAGATTGCGACCATCGCCGCATGGGTCGATCAGGGCGCGCAGAAGGGCGACATGGCGCACATGCCGCCGCCTCGCACGTTAGCCGATGACGACGTCTGGCACATCGGCAAGCCGGACCTGATTGTCGAGATTCCGCAGCCGCACGTTGTTCCGGCGAGCGGTCCGGACGTGTGGATCGACTACATTGCCGACAGCGGTCTCATGGAAGACCGCTACGTGCAGGCGGTCGAAACCAAGCCGGGGCCCGGTGCACGCACGGTCATGCACCATCTGCTCACGTACCTGATCCAGGAGGTACCTGACAGCGAGAAGCTCGTCGGCCAGGAAGACGTTCGCCAGCAGCAGACCGAGACGTTCCTGAACGAGTACGCCGTCGGGAAGAACGGCGACATCCTGCCCGAGAACACCGGGAAGCTGATGAAGGCCGGCGCCAAGGTGCGCTTCAACATCCACTATCACTCGAGCGGGCGCGACACCACGGATCGGTCGCGCGTCGGCATCAAGTTCTATCCGAAGGGCTATGTGCCGAAGTACCACCAGATCTCGATGCAGATCGCGTCGGCGAACAGCGAACTGGATATCCCGGCGGGCACGGTCGCCCGCAGCGAAGGCTACTACCGGTTCGACAAGCCGGTGCAGGTGACGGCGATCCAGGCGCACATGCACAACATCGGCAAGCGGATGTGCGTCGAGGCAATTCTACCCAGCAACACCACGCTGCAGCTGAACTGCGTGGGCTGGGACTTCAACTGGCACAAGGTCTACAACTACCAGGACGACGTCAGCCCGCTGCTGCCGGCCGGCACCGTCCTTCACTCGACGCTGTGGCACGACAACACGAAGGCGAACCGGGCGAATCCCGATCCGCGCAACTGGCGCGGGTACGGCCAGCGCACTGTGGACGAGATGGGGTTTGCCTGGATTACGTGGACGAACCTGGAAGAAGCCGACTACAAAGCCAAAGTCGCAGAGCGCAGCAAGGCTCGCGATACGAACTAGAATTCGGGAACGCCGAGCCGCCGAGACGCCGGGATCAGAAACGCAAATGCTTTTTGATCCCGGCGGCCCGGCGACTCGGCGTTGTCGTTTGCGAAACAGCTCTATGAGACAACTCGTCGCCTTGGTCGTGCTTCTCGGGCTCGCCATCGCCGCCTCCGCGCAGGAGGTGGCGATGGGCGAGATCAAGTTCAACTCGGGGCAGAGCCTTCAGCCGGCATATGAAGGGTGGACGCGCAACCCCGACGGCTCGCGCAGCATGTGGTTCGGTTACATGAACCGCAACTGGGAAGAGACCCCCGACATCCCCGCCGGTGCCAACAACGGCTTCGGTGCCTCGTCAGAAGATCTCGGACAGCCCACGCATTTCCTTCCGCGCCGGCAGGCGTTCGTGTTCAAGGTGAACGTGCCCGCCGACTGGCCCGTCGACCGGGACCTCGTGTGGACGGTGACGGTGAACGGCACGACGCTGAAGGCGTACGGCTCGCTGTGGCCGGTCTGGGAGATCGACGAACAGACGATGTCGGCGAACAACGGCGGACGCACCGCGAGAACGTTCGGCGAGCCCGTGAACAAACCGCCGACGATTGTTGCCGAGATGCCCGCGCAGAAAGCGACGGTGGGACAACCGCTGACGCTGGTGCTGCCCGTCAGAGATGACGGGAATCCGACGCCGGAGACGCGCGCGCGCGGGACGGGTGGGCCGAGAGGCCGCGGGACGCCGGCCCCCAACGCCGGTCCACCAGATCCGTTTGCCGAGGCCGCTCGCGGACAGTTCCGCGTCAAGTGGGTTCAGTACCGCGGCGCCGGGAAGGCGAAGATCGCGCCGTCGGAATCGACGGTGCTCGGCGCCGACGGCAGGCCGAACCTCGTCGAGGGCAAGTCGTCGACGAAAGTGACCTTCGACAAGCCCGGTACCTACACCCTCCGCGCGTACGCGTTGGACGGCGACGCCTTCTTCGTCACGCAGGACGTCACGGTCACGGTTGCGGGACAATAGAAACTAGAAACTAAAATCTAGAAACTAAAGTCTAAAATCTAGAACCACGGTTCAGGATTCAAAATTCTAGATTTTTAGTTTTTAGATTCTAGTTTCCGACTTCACTCCGCCTCCACCTCAGCCCCACGCTCGGCCTTGCTCGCGGCGATGATCTTCGCCTGGAGGGGTGTCGGGACTTCTTCGTAGTGCGAGAACTCCATGTGATAGCTGCCGCGCGCGCCGGTTGCCGACGTGAGATGCTGCTCGTAGGTGAGCATTTCGGACATCGGCACCTGCGCCTTGATGACCGTCGTGGCGCCGCGCGTGTCCATGCCGGAGATGCGGCCGCGTCGGCCGTTGAGGTCGCCCATCAGGTCGCCGGCGAAGTCTGACGGCGCGTAGACCTCGACGTTCATGATCGGCTCGAGAATCGTCGGCCGTGCGCGCGTCATCGCGTCTCTGAACGCCAGCCGGCCGGCCATCTTGAACGACAGCTCGTTCGAGTCGACGTCGTGGTACGAACCGTCGAACACCGTCACCCGGAAATCCACCATCGGGAAGCCCGCGAGGTAGCCGCGCACGCGGGTTTCCTGGATGCCCTTCTCGACAGCCGGGATGAACTGCCGGGGAATCGACCCGCCGAATATGTCGTCCACGAATTCGAAGTCGGTGCCACGCGGCAGCGGCTCGACTTTGATCTTGCAGTCGCCGAACTGGCCGTGGCCTCCGGTCTGTTTCTTGTGCCGGCCGTGCGCCTCGGTGGCGGCCTTGATCGTCTCGCGATACGGAATGCGGGGCGGTTTCAGGTTGACGTCCACGCCGAAGCGCCGCTTCAGCTTGGCCACCGTCACTTCGATGTGAAGCTGTCCCTGTCCCGAGAGCAGCAGCTCCTTCGTCTGGGGATCGCGGCTGTAGCTGATCGACGGATCCTCCTCCTCGAGCCGGTGCATCGAGGTGCTGATCTTGTCTTCGTCGCCGCGGCTCTTCGGCTCGATGGCGTATGACAACACCGGTTCCGGGAACTTCGTGCTGGGAAACACCGCCGGGTCCCCCTTGTCGCCGAGCGTGTCGTTGGTGAGCGTGTCCTTCAACTTCGGGACCGCGCCGAGATCGCCGGCGTGCAGCTCGGGCACGTTCGCCTGACCTTTTCCCTGGAGCAGGACCACGTGACCGAGGCGCTCGGGCGTGTCACGGGTCTTGTTGTGCACGGTCGAGTCGGCCTTGAGCACGCCCGACATGACGCGGAACATCGTGATGCGGCCGGCGAACGGATCGGCAATCGTCTTCCATACGAACGCAGACGCCGGCCCGTTCTCCGAGAACGGGCGCACGGCTTCTTCGTTCGTCTTCGGGTTGAGCATCGTCAACGGCCGCTCGGCCGGCGACGGCACGTAGCCCACGATGGCGTCCAGGAGCGGCTGGACGCCGATGTTCAGCACAGACGAGGTGCAGAGCAGCGGAAAGACCTTGCCCGACGCCGTCGCGCTGCGCAGCCCGGCCACGAGCTGCTCCTGCGTGAGGGTGCCGGCTTCGAAGAACTTCTCCATCAGCGATTCGTCGTTCTCGGCGACCATTTCGATGAGTGCCTCGCGCGCGGCGGCCGTCTGGTCGGCCAGCTCGGGCGGGACCGGCGACTCGCTGAATTTGCCGCTGCCATCGGGCAGGAACACGTAGGCCTTCAGCGCCACGAGATCGACAACGCCGCGAAACGACTTCTCTTCGCCAATCGGGAGCTGCACCGGAACGACGGCGCGGCTCAGCGCGCCGTGAATCGACTGCAGCGAGCGTTCGAGGCTGGCCCGCTCGCGATCGAGACGGTTGACCACCACGAGCCGGGGCAGCCCGGCTTCCTCGGCGGCCTGCCACGTTTTTTCCGTCTGCACCTGCACGCCGGAGACCGCGTCGACGACCACGATGGCCGCGTCGGCCACGCGCAGGGCCGCGCGCGCGTCGGCCAGAAAATTCGCCATGCCCGGCGTATCGATGAAGTTGATTTTCGCTTTGTTCCACTCCGCGTAGGCGAGGCTGGCCGAGAGGGTGTGCTTGCGCAGGATTTCCTCTTCGTCGAAGTCGGTGACGGTCGTGCCGTCGTCGACCTTGCCGAACCTGTTGACCGATCCGGCATCGAAGAGGGCGGCCGAAGTGAGCTGGGTCTTTCCGGAGCCGCTGTGGCCGACAAGAGCGACATTCCGGATGTTCGCTGCGTCATAGACCTTCATAGACGGTAGTCCTCCGAAACGGGGTCCCGGTGCGGCAGCCGCACCAGGTGACCAAAGGGGGTGAACGGCCATCATAACCCGAGCAAAACCGGTACGGGATGGTTGTTGTTCGGATCGGGCGGCCCGGACGTTGTAACGGGTGAACCCCCCAGGAGTCGCCTGTAGAAGTGGAGAACGTCATGGTCTACTTTGAGCCCGCAATCGACGAACGCAGGCGGTTACGCGAACCCGAACGGCCGGGGGATCCCCTGTTGAGCGACGAGCCGACCATCGAGCTCGTGGTGAAAGCGCGTCAAGGCGACCGGCTCGCCATGGAAGCCCTGCTGCAGCGCTGCCTCCCGCCATTGAAACGCTGGGCGCACGGCCGTCTGCCGCCGGCGGCGCGCGGCCGCCTCGATACCGGCGACCTCGTGCAGGAAGCGGCGTTACACGTGCTCGGTAACCTCGGGACCTTCGAGCCGCGCCACGTCGGGGCCATGCAGGCGTACCTGCGGCAGTCGGTGATCAACCGTATCTGCGACGAAATCCGGCGCATCGGCCGGCAGCCCCCGCCGCTCGAACTGCCTGCCGATCACCCGTCCGACAGCACGTCTCCGCTCGAGGACGCGATCCGGCAGGAGGAGTACGAGCACTATCGGGACGCGGTGGCCCATCTCTCGCCCAGGGATCGGGCGCTCATCGTCGCGCGTGTCGAAATGCAGTGGAGCCTCGCCGAAATTGCACACCGGTACGGCCTGCCCACGGTTGACGCGGCGCGCATGGCGGTCAGCCGCGCGGTCAAGCGTCTGGCGGCGGATTTCTCTGCACGCACCAGGCCGTGACGCCACCAAGGGCAGGCGCGTTCGCCGGCCCGTGTCAGCGCGTTAACTACAGAGAGCGAACGGCCGATGCCGGCGCTGGCAGGAATCCAAGGAGGACAACATGCGTGTGCGAAGACTCGTTCACATCTTGTGCGGCGTCGTGCTTCTCGGCGTCGTTGCGACCACGCCCACCCGGGCCCTCGACGCCCGTCACACGACCCACTTCACGTTCAGGGCTCCAGTTGCGCTGCCGGGCGTCACGCTGCCGCCTGGTTCGTACGTGTTCGAGGTGCTGAACCCCGACATGAGCGGCGACCTCGTGCGCGTCTCAACCCGCGACCGCAACAGGACTGTACGCGCTGCAGTTCACGCGCCCCGTGCATCGCGATCGGCGCGGAGACATGAAATCGACCATCACGCTCGGTGAAGCGGCGAGCGGTTCCCCTCAACGTATCAAGACGTGGTTTCCCGAAAACGAAACCACCGGCCGCGAGTTCCTCTACTACTAGTGCCTACCTTTCACCCGCCATGCCGGTTGTCCACGACAGCCGGTGTGGCGGGGCACGCCTTTGGAGCTAGAGCTAGCAGCTATCAGCTGTCAGCTATCAGCTGTCAGACCTTTTCGAAGGGGAAGGCTTGCGATGAGGCCGCTGAGCATGCGTTTGATTTCGGCAGCATCCGTTCCAATTTTTTGGTGTCGGACTTCTTCAGCAGGCTGAGATCGCCAATCAGGATTGAGAAATACTCCAGCTCGCTTGCTGAACCGAGCGACATGTAGAGAATTCTGGCGAACTCCTTGTCCCCGCTCCGCGCGCTTCCTTCCGCTATATTGGCTGCAACGGAAACCGCTGCTCGTCTTGTTCTGCGCCGTGAGTCCAAACGCTTCAGATCTGGGAAGCTGATAGCTGATAGCTACTCGTACCTCAACGCTTCAATCGGATCCAGTCGAGCGGCGCGAATGGCGGGATACATGCCGAACGCGATGCCGACGGTCGCCGAGAAGCCGAGTCCGATGGCGAAGGACCAGATGGGCAGGGAGATGGGAAAGCCGGTAGCCAGGTGGGCGATGAAGCCGATCGCGCTGCCGAGCAGGATGCCGAGCACGCCGCCGATCGACGTCAGCACGACAGCCTCGGTGAGGAACTGAAAGAGCACCTCGCGCTTGCGCGCGCCCAGCGCACGCCGGACGCCGATTTCACGCGTGCGCTCGGTCACCGAGATCGACATGATGGCCATCACGCCGATGCCCCCGACCATCAGCGCGATCGACGAGATGACGACCAGCGCGAAGAACGTCGCGCTGCTGATTTGATCCCAGAGCTTCAGGAACTGATCCTGAGTCTCCATATTGAAGTCGTTCGGGTCGTCGAGCTTGAGGCCGTGGCGGCTGCGCATGATCCGCTCGATCTCGGCCATCGCGTCGGCCACCCGGACGCCGGGCCGCGGCATGACCGAGATTTGAACCGGCATGATGACCGAGTTGCGGAACACGCGCACGGCGCGCAGGCCGAAGATGCGCTGGTAACTCGTGTAGGGAATGACGACGAAATCGTCGGCGCCCGATCCGAACCCGCCGGCGGCGCGCTTGGCGTAGACGCCGACGACCTCGAACCGCTCGCTCCCGACCCGCACCATCTTGCCGATCGGATCGATGCCGGTGGCCGCGAACAGCAGCGTATAGGGCGTGTTGCCCAGCACCACGACGTTCTTGCGGTACTGCACCTCGGTGCCGTTGAAGAACCGGCCTCCGAGGAACGGGATGTTGGTGCCTTCCTGGAAGTTCTCAGTCGTGCCGAAGACGATGATCGGTTTGGTCCGCTGATCGCGGTAGAACACGCGCTGTTGAATCGAGCCTGGACCGCCGCCACCGAGTTGGACGTCGACTGTCTGCAGGAGCGTGGCCTGCTCCTCGATGGCCCGGCTGTCGGCAATCGTCAGGTTCGGCCGGTTCAGCAGCGTCTTCAGTTCGTCGCCGTTCACGAAGTTGGTGAAGCTGAACCGGGAGATGATGATCGTGTTGGGGCCCAGCTGCTGAATCAGTCCGCGCAGCGACTGATCAAATCCGCGGATGAGGGCCGTCATCGCGACGATCGACGTGATGCCGATGACGACGCCCAGTACCGTCAGGCCCGAGCGCATCTTGTTGCTGCGCACGGTTTCGAAGGCCATGACGATGACCTCGCGCAGCAAACCGTAGCGGATCCCTGGTGTTCTCATAATTTGACTGTCGCGGGGGCCCACCCCCGCGACCTGTACTTTGCGACCTTTGGTCGCTCGGCGATGCTTGTCACAACGATCTGCTGAGTCAACCTTCTACTCACGTCTCAATGCTTCAATTGGATCCAGCCGCGCGGCGCGCAGCGCCGGATACAGACCAAAAAACAGCCCGACGATGGCGGTGATGCCGATGCCCAGCGCCACCGACCACAGCTCGACCGACGCCGGAATCGGCGTGAATCTGGCGATCGTCGTCGCGATGGCGGCGCCGAGCAGCGTGCCGATGATCCCGCCGAATATCGACAGCACGACCGACTCGGTGAGAATCTGCGACGTGATATCCGATTTCCGCGCGCCCAGCGCCTTGCGCAGGCCGATCTCGCGCGTGCGCTCGGTCACCACCATCAGCATGATGTTCATGATGACGATGCCGCCCACGACCAGCGACAGTCCGACGACGCCGACGAGCACCGCGAAAATGCCGTTGGTCGCCTGGTGATAGATGTCGAGGATCGTGTCCGACGTAAAGATGCCGAAGTTGTCGGGCTGCCTGGGTTTCAGGCGCCGGGCGCTGCGCAGCGCCATCATCGCTTCGTCGGTGGCCGCAGCAATCTGCGACACGTCGCGCGGCTTCACCGAAACGGACAGTCGCGGTCTCGAACCGAACATCATCTGAAACTGCCCGAGCGGGATGACCACGAACTCGTCCTGCGAGCGGCCGAGCAGCGTCCCGCGTTTGGCGCTGACGCCCACTACGCGGAAGTGCATGCCTTCAATCTGAATCGTCTTGTCGAGCGGATCGAGATCCGCGAACAGGCGGTCGGCGGTGCCCCAGCCGATGACGGCGACAGGCCGCGACGTCTGAACTTCCGCAGGGCTCATCAGACGTCCGCGCTCAGCATCGAAGCTCGAGAAATTCACGTAGTCGTCGGTGACACCCTGGATGCGGGTTTGATCGATCGATCGGTCGCGGTAGGTGACGCGGCCGTTCGAACTGGCGTCGGCCATCACCGACCCCGCCAGCTCGCTGTTGCGCCGGATCGCGCGCACGTCGCCCAGCGTCATGCGAGGGTTGTTGCGCACCTTCTCGAACTCTTCGTCGCTGCGGGTAATGGGGTACTGCTGAATGTTGAAGGAATCCGAGCCGGCCTGGTTGAGAATCGCCGACTTGACCGACGCGTTCAGTCCCTGGATGAGCGACACGACGGCGATGATGGAGGTGACCGCGACTATATTGCCGAGCACCGTCATCAGCGAGCGCAGCTTGGCCGCCCAGATGGCGCTCAGTGCGATGCTTGCCGCGTCGAGATACTTATTCATATCTGGCCGGCGGGTCCATAGAGCAGGACCCGCCCTACGTATGTAGGCCGGGTCTTGCCCTTCAAGACCCGGCTCCCGGGTTCCGGTTCGCATTCGGGCTGGTCTGCACCCGCACCGGGTCGCCGTCGGCCATGCCGCGGACGCTGCTGTACGGGCCCGTGATGACCTGGTCGCCAGCTTTGACCCCCGCAAGCGCTTCGAAATAGCGATCGCCGGCGATGCCGATCTTGATCGGGAGGAACTCCGCGCGCCCGTCCTTGATCAGGAAGACGCCTTCAGTTTCTTTCCGCGTCTGCCCCGGCGCGAGCTCGACCGGCGCCGTCGGCGCCGGCTGGGTGCCGCGGCCTCTTTCGACCCGCGGCTGTTTCACGATGCCGCCTTTCGCGTCGTAGATGAGCTCGCGCACCGCAACGGCGGGAATCGGCACCGCCACCACGTGCGAGCGCGTGGCGGTGGTGATGTCCGCAGTGCAGGTGAATCCAGGACGCACGTCGGGCACGATTTCGTCCAGCACGACGACGACCTTGAAGTTCGTGGCCTGCTGCGATTGTTGCTGCTGCTGACCGGTTTGCTGGATCGGGCTGTTCCCGATCTCGGTGACGTGACCCTTGAACGTGCGCTCGGGCATCGCATCGATGGTGATTCTGGCCGGCTGTCCCACAGTCACGTTGGGAATGTTCGTTTCGTCGACCTCGACTTCCGCCTGAATCACCGACATGTCGGCGACGGTCAGCAGCACCGTCCCGGCGTTGTTCATGGTGCCGACGACCGCCGTTTCACCTTCCTGGATGTTCCGGCGCGTCACGATGCCCGCAATCGGCGCCTCGATGCGCACTTTGCTGAGGTCGAACTGGGCGCTGTCGAGCTGCGCGCGATCCTGCCCGAGGCGCACCTCCTGCGTTTTCACCTGCTTCTCGCGCTCGACCAGCGCCGATTGCGCCAGCCTGACATCGTTTTCCGCGCGCTCGAGCGTCTCGCGCGGCGTGAGCTGCATCTTCCACAGCTCCTGCTGCCGCTTCAGGTTCTGCTGCGCGACCTGCAACTGGACGCGGGCCGTCTCGACGCCCTGCCGCGCCTGGTCGAGCGCCGACTCCGCGCCGCGGAGCGCCGCCTGCCCGCTTTCTACGCGCGACCGCAGCGTGCGCGGATCGATTTGCATGAGGAACTGGCCCAGCGCGACGCGGTCTCCCTCGTTGACGGCCAGATCGACCACGCGTCCCGATGTGTCGGCGCTGATGTTCACGAAGCGCTTCGGCTGAATCTTTCCGGACGCCGACACGACCGCCTCGAGGTCGCGCTGCCGAATCGTCTCCACCGTGACAGTGGGTGCGGTCGTCCGGCGCGTCCACCACGCGTAGCCGCCGGCCGACGCGATGAGCACGAGCGCGACCAGCGCGATGATGATTTTCCTGTTTCGCGACAACTAAACGCCTCCTCGAAGAGCCTGCGTCAGCGCGAGCGCGACGGCGCCCGCCGCATAGGCGCCAAACAGCCAGCGCGCAATCGGCAGCGTGCGCGTTCGGTACAGCAGGCTCAATCCCAGCGCAACGAGCACGACCCACCAGAGGACAAACACGTCGAGCGCGCCGAACAGACGGGCCGGAAACGTCGATTCGCTGAACGAGGGCAGCACCATGCCGAGACTCGTGGCGCCGCCAAGCGACTCGCGGGCGTAGTTGACCGGTGCGGCGACCAGTGCGCGCACGGCGAAGATGGCCGAGGCGTGCACGACGATCGTCAGTACCCTGGGCAAAGGTCGCATGGCCGTTACCGGTTCGATTGCCGAAGTACTGCAGCGCGCCGGCGAGCGCCAGCCAGCCGGCCGGCCACCCGATGAGAATCACCGCCGCGCTCATCGCCGGGCGGTACGGCACGAGGTCGCGCAGCGCGGCATAAGTCTCATCGCTGACCACCGTGCCCAACGATTCGAGTTGCCGCACCTGCTGATCGAGCGCAGCGAGCTGGCCGACGCGTGTCAGCAGAAACCCGACGCTGCACGCGGTGGCAATCGTCACGATGACGAGCGCCAGACCGAGCGACTGGGGGTTCGCGATGGCGCCGGCGAGCGTCGCGCGCGGCGATCGCACCATGCCGGCCACACGTTGTACGGCATCGGCCAACAAACGCTGTACTCCTTATGGTTCTTCAACTAAGACGTGCACGGGTGCAGCGCGGTTCCGTGGTAGCATTCCCGGCCGTGTTCAACCTTGTCCCGAAGGAAATGTTCTTCACTAAGGGTGTCGGCAAGCATCGGGAGAAGCTCACGTCCTTCGAGCTGGCGCTGCGGTCGGCGGGCATCGCCGCGTGCAATCTCGTTCGCGTGTCCAGTATCTTTCCCCCCGGCTGCCGCATCATGTCGCGCAGCGAGGGCATCAAACGGCTCAAGCCCGGCCAGGTGACCTTCGTCGTGATGTCCGAGACGGCCACACGCGAGCCCCACCGGCTGATCGCGGCCACGGTCGGTGTGGCCATTCCACGAGACTCGAAACTCTACGGCTACCTGTCCGAGCACCACAGCTTCGGCGAGAACGAGGATACGGCCGGCGACTACGCCGAAGAGCTCGCCGCCGAGATGCTGGCGACCACGCTCGGTCTCGAATTCAGTCCCGACAAGAGCTGGGACGAAAAGAAGGAAGTGTACCGGCTCTCCAATCAAATCGTCCGCACGCAAAACGTGACCCAGACCGCCGTCGGCGACAAGAACGGCCTGTGGACCACGGTCGTTGCCGCCGCCGTGCTGGCGGGGTGAGACAGGGCCGAAGCCCTGTGCCCAAACCTGATATTAGACACCGCGCCCGGGCGCTACGCTAGCCATCGGCACCGGTGGCGTGCACTATCAGGGCTGTAACATGCGCGGATGCGCACTATCGTCCTCTTCCCGTTCCTTCTCCTTCTTGCCAGTCCCGCCTCGATCGGCGCCCAGACATTCGGCGACATCGGCACGCGAGCCGAGGGCATGGGCACGGCCTTTGTCGCCGTCGCAGACGACGCAAGCGCCGTCTATTGGAACCCGGCGGGCATCGCCAACGGGTCGATCTTCGATCTTCAGGTCTCGGTCGCGAAAGGCTCGACGGTCTTTGTCGGCGCCACCCTCCCTGTCTTCGGCCTGAGCTACTACCGGGCTCACCAGGCCACCCGTTTACCTACAGTTTCACCCTCGCCTGACCGAGAAAACGGGGGATCGGGACAGGTGCCGATCCGTACGCTCACGACCACGAACGTCGGCTTCACAGTCGTGCAAACCGTTGTGCCTGGGCTTGTTGTAGGCACGACGACAAGAATCGTATCGGGGGCGGTCGAGCTGGCCGACGGCCGGACGACCTTCGATTTCGATGCAGGGGCCATGGTGTCGGCCTGGGACATCAGGTTCGGCGTGGTGGTCAGGAACCTCCGGGAACCTGAGTTCACCACCGAGTCCGGGCCGGTGACGATGAAGCGGCAGTTTCGAATCGGCGCCGCGCTAACGCCACGCTCGGCGACCTCGGGCGTGCATGGGCCGTTTTCGCTGGCCGCCGACGCGGATCTCACAACCACGCCTGGGCCGTTCGGGCTCCGGCGGGTCGCGGCGGTCGGCGGGGAGTACTGGCCGGGTCGTGGTCTGGTTGGGGTGCGAGGTGGGGTTCGCTGGAGCACGCTGGGGGACTCGAGCCGTGCGCTGTCCGGCGGAGTCACCGTGAGGCTCCCGAAGTCGACGTACGTTGAAGGTCAGTTGACCAAGTCGAATGAATCGGACGAGAAGACGTGGAATTTTGGCGGTGGAATAGCATTTTAGGTCAGTGATTGACAAATAACGTCATAATAATGAACTCCCCATGGCCGTTCGCATCGGCGAACTTCTCCTAAAAGAGAAGCGGATCACTCCGGACCAGCTCCAGGAGGCCTTGAACTACCAAAAGGCCAATGGGGGGAAGCTCGGCTTCAATCTGGTCAAGCTCGGCTTCGTCAAGGACGAGGAACTGACCTCGCTGCTCAGCAAGCAGTACCGGCGTCCCGTCGATCAACCTCGCCCAGTTCGAAATCGACCCGGCGGTCATCAAGCTGATTCCGGCCGAGACCGCCCAGAAGTATCAAATCATCCCGCTCAGCCGCTCGGGCGCCACCCTCACGATCGCGATGACGGACCCGACCAACGTCTTCGCGATGGACGACATCAAGTTCATGACGGGCTACAACGTCGAGCCCGTCGTCGCGTCGGAGACGGCGGTCAGCGACTCGATTACGCGGTACTACGCGCTCGCCAAGGCCGCCGCGGCAGGCGTGAGCGTGACGGGCGGTTCCAGCGCGCTCGAAATGGCCGCCAAGTCGATCGAGGAGATGTCGATCGCGGGCACAGACGACGTCGAGGTGCTCGCGGACCTCGAAGAGATCAGCGCCGAGTCGCTCGAGAAGCAGGGGGGCGAAGCGCCGGTCATCAAGCTCGTCAACGTCGTGCTGATGTCGGCCATCTCGAAGGGCGCGAGCGACATTCATATCGAACCGTACGAGAAGGAATTCCGCGTCCGCTACCGCATCGACGGCATTCTCTACAACATCATGGCGCCGCCGATGAAAATGCGCGACGCGATCACCTCGCGCATCAAGATCATGTCGAAGCTCGACATCGCCGAGAAGCGCCTCCCGCAGGACGGCCGCATCAAGATCCGCTACGCCGACAACGGCAAGTCGAAGGACATCGACTTCCGCGTCTCGTGCCTGCCGACGCTCTTCGGCGAGAAGATCGTCATGCGTCTGCTCGACAAGGACAAGCTGATGCTCGACATGACGAAGCTCGGCTTCGAGCAGGAGTCGCTGTCGCGCTTCGAGGTCGCCATCGGCAAGCCGTGGGGCATGGTGCTCGTGACCGGCCCGACCGGCAGCGGCAAGACGAACACGCTCTACTCGTCGCTCGCGAAAATCAACACGCCCGAAACCAACATCATGACGGCGGAAGATCCGGTCGAGTTCAACCTGCCCGGCATCAACCAGGTGCAGGTGCGCGAGAACATCGGCCTGAATTTCGCGGCGGCGCTCCGCTCCTTTCTCCGTCAGGACCCCAACATCATCCTGGTCGGCGAAATCCGCGACTTCGAGACCGCGGAGATCGCGGTCAAAGCCTCGCTCACGGGCCACCTCGTGCTGTCCACGCTGCACACCAACGACGCGCCCAGCACGATCAACCGCCTGATGAACATGGGCATCGAGCCGTTTCTCGTGGCGAGCTCGGTGAACCTGATTTGCGCGCAGCGTCTCGTGCGCCGCATCTGCGCCAGTTGCAAGGCCGATCAGCCGATGCCCGCGCAGGCGCTCGTGCAGGCCGGCTATTCGGCCGAGGATGCCAAGAGCGTCGTCCCGAAGAAAGGCAACGGCTGCGAGAAATGCAACAACACCGGGTACAAGGGGCGCGTCGGTCTGTACGAAGTGATGGAAGTGACCGACGAGCTGCGCGAGCTGATTCTGGTCGGCGCGTCGGGTCTCGAGCTGCGTCGCAAGGCGATTGAGGAGGGCATGCTCACGCTGCGCATGAGCGGTCTCCGTAAAGTCAAGGACGGGCTGACGACGATAGAAGAGGTAGCGCGGGAAACGGTGAAATAGGGAAACCTGCCATGGCACATGGCTCATGGCTGATGGCAGAGCGTACCTTGTGCCATTTGCCATCTGCAAATGCCAGGACTACGAAGGACAAATGCCCCCGACATTGCCTGAATTGCTCAAGATGACCGTCGATCTCGAAGGCTCGGACCTTCACCTGTCGATCAACACGCCGCCGCAGGTGCGCATCCACGGCAAGCTGCGCCGCATGGACATGCCCGAGCTGAACCCGACCGAGACCAAGCAGCTCGCCTACAGCGTCATGACCGACACGCAGAAGAAGCGTTTCGAAGAGACGCTCGAGCTGGACTTCTCGTTCGGCATCCGCGGGCTTGCGCGGTTCCGCTCGAACGTGTTCAACCAGCGGGGCGCCGTCGGCGCCGTCTACCGGCTGATTCCGGAGCAGATCAAGGGGTTCAAGGATCTCGGCCTGCCGCAGGTGCTGGCGACGCTGTCCGAGCGGCCGCGCGGGCTCGTGCTGGTGACCGGGCCGACCGGCAGCGGCAAGTCGACGACGCTGGCCGCCATGCTCGACAAGATCAACGACGAGCGGAACGAGCACATCCTGACCATCGAGGATCCCATCGAGTACATCCACCAGCACAAGGGTTGTCTGGTGAACCAGCGCGAAGTGCACAGCGATACCAAGGGCTTCAGCGAAGCGCTGCGCGCCGCGCTCCGCGAAGACCCCGATATCGTCCTCATCGGCGAGTTGCGCGACCTCGAGACGACCGAAGCCGCGCTTCGCATCGCCGAGACGGGACACTTGACGTTCGGCACGCTGCACACCAACTCGGCGGCGCAGACAATCAACCGCATCATCGACATGTTCCCGTCGCACCAGCAATCGCAGATCCGCACGCAGCTGTCGCTCGTGCTGGAGGGCATCGTCTGTCAGGCGCTGTTACCGAAAATCGGCGGCGGCCGCGTGGTCTGCCAGGAGATTCTGGTGCCGACGCCCGCGATTCGCAACCTGATCCGCGAGGACAAGATTCACCAGATCTACTCGTCGATGCAGGCCGGCCAGGAGAAGCTCGGCACGCAGACCTTCAACCAGTCGATCGCGACGTTGTACCTGAGCAAGCTGATCACGCTCGAAACGGGCATCGGCGCGTCGTCCCTGAAGGACGAGCTCGAGCAGATGATCACGCGCGGCGTGGGCGTGGTGCAGGGGGCCGGCCTCGGCGCGCGTCCGGGCATGCCGCACCGGCCGCCGGTCGGGACGGTACGTAGATGACATGTCATGGCAGATGGCAGATGGCAGATGGCACATGGCACATGGCAAGCACAAGTGAGCACGTTGCCATCTGCCATTTGCCATTGGCCATGACTGCGAAGTGAGCGAAGAGAGCGAAGGTACTCAGCTATGCCTACATTTGCATACTCGGGCCGTACGCGCGGAGGCGAAACCGTCAACGGCGAGCGGATCGCGGACAACGCCGACGCCGCCGTGGCGGCGTTGCGGCGCGAGCAGGTGCTCGTCACGCGGATTGCCCCGACCAAGGAGAAAGCGGCGGCGGCCGTCAAGAAGGGCAAGCTCGGCAAGAAGGTCAATTCCAAGAACATCGCGGTGTTCGTCCGCCAGTTCTCGGTCATGATCGACGCGGGCCTGCCGCTCGTGCAGTGCCTCGAGATTCTGGGCAATCAGGAAGAAGACAAGAACTTCGCCGAGACGATTCTCGCAACCCGATCGGATGTCGAGAGCGGCGCCTCGCTCGCCGACGCGATGAAGAAGCATCCGAAGGTATTCGACCCGCTGTTCACGAACATGATCGCCGCCGGCGAGGCCGGCGGTATTCTCGACACGATTCTCAAGCGGCTCGCGACCTACATCGAAAAGGCCGTCAAGCTGAAGGCGCAGGTCAAGTCCGCGATGATCTACCCGATCGCGGTCATCGTCATCGCCGTGCTCGTGGTCGGCGTCATTCTGTGGAAGGTCATTCCGACCTTCGCCTCGCTCTTCGCGGGCCTGGGCGCCACGCTGCCCCTGCCGACGCGCATCGTCATCGCCCTCAGTAACTTCCTCGTCAGCTTCATGCCCTTCATCATCGTGGGCGTCGTCGCCATTTCGTTCGCCTTCAAGTCGTACTACGGCACCACGTCCGGCAAGTACCAGATCGACGGCATCACCCTGAAGATGCCGGTGCTCGGCATGCTGATGCGCAAGATTGCCGTCGCCCGGTTCTGCCGCACGCTCTCGACGCTGCTCAGTTCGGGAGTCCCCATCCTCGACGGCCTCGAGATTACCGCGCGGACGTCGGGCAACTCGCGGGTTGAAGAAGCCATCCTCATCACGCGCAAGAGCATCGAGCGCGGCGAGACGATTTCGGCGCCGCTGAAGGAGACAGGCGTGTTTCCGCCGATGGTGACGCAGATGATCGCGGTCGGCGAAACGACGGGTGCGCTCGACACCATGCTCTCGAAGATCGCCGACTTCTACGAGGAAGAGGTCGATACGGCCGTGGCGGGCCTGCTGACGCTGCTCGAGCCGCTCATGATCGCGTTTCTCGGCGGGGTGGTCGGCGGCATCGTCATCGCGATGTATCTGCCGATCTTCGACCTGATCAGCCAGCTGGCGGGATAAGGACGAGCGTGGCGGAGCGCGACATTCGTCGCAAACTCTTCTGGCTGATTGCCATTCGCGTCGGCATCAGCACGCTCCTCCTTGGCTCGGCGGTCTTCGTCCAGCTGACGGCGCCCGGCACGTTTCCGGGCGAGCCCCTGTTCCTGCTCATCGGCGCGACGTATGCGCTGAACATCCTCTGGTCGCTCACGCTGAAATGGGCGGAGCGGTTCCGGTGGATGGTCGACGTCCAGCTGGCCTGCGACGCGCTGATCGTCTCGGGCTTCATCGCGGTGTCGGGCGGCATCACGAGCTATTTCGCCGCGCTCTACGTACTGCCGATCGCGGCGGCCAGCAGCGTGCAGTTCCGCCGTGGCGGCATGATGATCGCCACGCTGAGCGCGCTGCTCTACGTGGCCATCGTCGTCACGCAGTATTTCGGACTGGCCGATCTGCTCGGCGTGCCGTTTCTCGAGCACCAGGGCACGCTGCCGCCGCTCCGCATCGTGGCGTACATGACGGGGCTCAATGTCTTCCTGTTCTTCTCGATCGCCTTTCTCAGCGGCTCGCTTGCCGACCGGTTGCAGCGCGCCGGCATGCGGCTCGAGCGCCAGTCGAACGAAATCGCCGACCTTCAGGCATTCAACCAGCACGTCATCGACAGCCTGGCGAGCGGGCTCGCGACGACCGATCCGCAGGGACGCATCGTGACCTTCAATCGCGCCGCCGAAGCGATTACCGGCTACACGGCGGTGGCCGTCGTCGGCCGGCAGATCGAGGAGGTCCTCGTTCTACCGCCCACGGTGGCCGCCGAGCTCATCAGTCTCGCCGGGCCGGGGCGCGGCCGCCGCGTCGAAAGCCCGTTCGTGACCGGCGATGGACGTCAGATCGAGCTCGGCTTCACCGCGACGCAGTTGCGCACGCCGGGCAACGCCGGCCTGCTGTTCGCGTTTCAGGACGTCACCGACATCAAGAAGCTCGAGCGGGACGCCCGCCTGCGGCAGCGGCTCGCGGCGGTCGGCGAAATGGCCGCCGGCATCGCGCACGAGATTCGCAATCCGCTGGCCTCGATGTCGGGATCGATTCAGATTCTCCGCCAGGAGCTGCCGCTCACCGAAGAGCAGGCGCAGCTGATGGATATCGTGTTGCGCGAATCGGAGCGCCTGAACGACACCATTCGCTCGTTTCTGGCGTATGCGCGGCCGCAGCGTTTTTCGATTGCGCGGATCGATGTCCGCCGGGTGTTGAACGACACGGCGCTGCTGCTGAGAAACAGCTCGGAGCTGCACGACGGGCATGTGATCGACGTCCAGGCACCGGCGAGCGAAGTGCCGTTCGAGGCCGACGAGAACCAGATCAAGCAGATCGTCTGGAACCTGGCGACCAACGGCCTGCGGGCGATGCGGACCGGCGGGCGTCTGACGCTCGGCGCGCGCTTCGAATCGGTGGACGAGGGCGCGAACGAACTGGTCGTGCTCGAGGTATCGGACGAGGGCGTGGGGATTCCGGCCGAGGAGCTCGATGCCATCTTCCAGCCGTTTCGCGGCAACTTCGCGAAAGGTACGGGTCTGGGGCTTGCGATCGTGCACCGGATCGTCAGCGATTACAGCGGCGAAATTCAGGTGAGCTCGACGCCAGGAAAGGGCACGATCGTCAGCGTGCGTCTGCCGGCTCGTGTGCCGGCCACCGCCTAATTGAGTGCGGTGGGTGCGATGGGTGCGTTAGGTGCGATGGGTGCGATACGTAGTGTCCGGCTTTAGCTAGGCTTAGCCAGGCTTTAGCCGGACCGTGTGAATAGACAAACACTGTGTCCCTGAACAAAGAACTCGACGACGCCGAACCTGGAATGGGGTAACCGGAACCAGGAACCGCGCCGCGCAGGCGCGATTGCTCGTCGTGGACGACGAGCGGTCGATGCGCGAGCTGCTGTCGATCGTGCTGCGCCGCGAGGGCTACGACGTCGTCCTTGCCGAAAACGGCCACAAGGCGATCGACGAGCTCGAGCGCGCCCGCTTCGACCTCCTCATCTCCGACATCAAGATGCCCGACATGAGCGGCGTCGAAGTACTGCGGGCCGCCAAGCGGATCGATCAGGACATGCTCGGCATCATGATTACCGCCTTCGCGTCGGCCGACACCGCCATCGAAGCCATGCGGCTGGGAGCCCACGACTACCTCAGCAAGCCGTTCGACGTCGACGAGCTGAAGATGAAGGTCCGGAACGCCCTCGAGCAGCGCCGCCTCCGGCAGGAGAACGTGCTGTTGAAGCGGGCGCTCGGCTCGAGCCATCAGTTCGCCAACATCGTCGGACGCAGCGAGAAGATGCTCGCGGTCTTCAAGCTCATCGAACAGATCGCCCGCACCGACAGCACCGTGCTCGTGACCGGCGAATCGGGCACCGGGAAGGAATGGGTGGCGCGCGCCATCCACTTCTATTCGCTGCGGCGCGATCGTCCGTTCGTCGCGCTCAACTGCGGCGCCCTGCCCGAAACGCTCCTCGAATCGGAGCTGTTCGGCCACATGAAAGGCGCGTTCACGGGCGCCAGCGGCAACAAGAAAGGGCTCATCGAGGCGGCGGAGAAGGGGACGTTGTTCCTCGACGAAATCGGCGAGATGAGCTCGATGATGCAGGTGAAGCTGCTGCGCGTGCTGCAGGAACGAAAGTTCCGCCGGCTCGGCGGCGTCGAAGAGCTCGAGGCGGCGATGCGCGTCATTGCCGCCACCAACCAGGATCTCACCAGGATGGTGGCCGACGGCAGGTTCCGCGAAGATCTCTTCTATCGGATCAACGTCATCCCGATACAACTGCCGCCGCTCCGGGAGCGCGGCGAAGATATTCCGCTGCTGGCGGATTACTTCCTGTCGAAGTATCGTGATCAGATGGGCAAGGACATTCACGGCATCTCGCAGGAGTCGATGGATCTCCTTGATGCTTATGAGTGGCCCGGCAACATCCGGGAGCTCGAAAATGTCATCGAACGGGCCGTCGCCCTCGAGAAGAGCCAGATGGTGCTGCCCGAAAGCCTCCCCGAGCACATCGTGCGGCGCGTGCCGAAGGGGCCCGCGGCCGCGGGTCTTCTTCCCGAGTCGGGCTTCAATCTCGAGGAGCACGTCGAGGGGCTGGAAAAGGAATATATTGCCCAGGCGCTGGTCCGCGCGGATGGCGTGCAGGTACGCGCGGCCGAGTTGCTCGGGATGACCTTCCGATCGTTCCGCTACTACGTCAAGAAATACAATTTGAAATGATGCGGTTGCCCGCCCGTGGCGACAGGCCGATGGCGTTCGCCCTCCTGGCGCTTTCGCTGGTCTATCTCTGGTTCTTCGTACCGCGAGGCTGGATTCCGCACGACGAAGGCATGCTGGGCCAGTCGGCCGAGCGGGTGCTTGCGGGCGGGCTGCCTCACATCGACTACGAGGAGCCCTATACCGGTGGGCTGACGTGGATGCACGCGGCAGTGTTCAAGCTGGCCGGCATCGACCTTCTGCATCTGCGGTGGTTGCTGTTTGCAGGAGCGGTGGCCGCGCAGGTGCTCACCTACCTCATCCTCAGGCGTTATCTGGAACCCGTGGGCGCCGCCATTGGTGCATGGGTGGCGCTCGGCTGGAGTTTCCCCAACTACTTCGCGGCGCTACCGTCGTGGTGGCTGCTCGTCTGCGCCCTGGCGTGCACATGGTCGTTCGTGCGCTATGTGGAGACCGGGCGTCCGATCGACGCGGCCGCTGCCGGTCTTGCGGCCGGAGTGTCCATCCTCATCAAACAGACTGGGCTCTACGTGCTGATGGCGCTCGTCATGGCGCTGGTCTATGCCCCTGGCGGGGAGCGTGAGTCGCACCAGCCCTCGCGCCGGGCGCGGGTTCCTGCCGTCGCGGTGGCCGTTGGCGGAATCGTGCTGGCGTTCTGGATTCTCAGAGCCCGTTTGTCGATCTCCGATCTGTTGTACCTGCTTCTGCCCATTGGCGCGTGCTGCCGGCTGTTGTTTTCGGCGGGCGACGGCGGTGCGCAGACCGGATCGCAGAATCTTCTTCGCGGACTGGTGCCGGCGCTTGCCGGCGCTGCCTTCCCGCTGGTGTGCTTCGTCGCACCGTATGTTCTCGATGGGCAGCTCGGCGCGTTGATCTACGGCGCGTTCGTGCTGCCGCAGCGACGCGTGCAGTTCGCCAGCTTCGAGATGCCGCCGGCGCACTGGATCTTCGCCGGTCTCCCGCTCCTATGGGCTGTCGCGCCGGTGCCACCACCCGCTCGATGGCCGCTGCGAGGCTGGTGGCCTTCGGCGATTGTCCTTTCCCTGGCAGCGGCTGCTCTGGCCGTGCGTGGCCTCTACAGCCCATCCGTCTACCAACTGATCTGGCAGTCGGCTCGTGGCGTGACCGCGCTCCTGCCCGTGGCGATTTGTGTGGTGCTCGCCGCGCCACGTGCGCAGGATGTGAAGCAACGGCGGATGCTCTTCGGGATTGCCGCGATGCTCGCCTGGGCTTCGCTCGTGCAGTTTCCGTTCAGCGCGCCGATCTATTTCTGCTACGTCACCCCGTTGGCCGTCGTGTCCGCGGTGGCCCTGGCCGGCAACGCCGGCGTGGCCACGCGTCCCGCCGTGCCGGCGGCAGCCGTGCTGCTGCTCGTCTTCTCGCTTGCGAGCATGAATCGCGGCTACGTCTACAACCTCGGGGTGGTGCACGAAGTGATGGCGCCGACCGTGCCGCTCGAGCTCGAACGCGCGAGCCTTCGAGTGGGCAGGCCCGACACGGTGATGTACCAGCGCCTCATGAAACTGATCGCGGCACGCCTCGGCGACGGCCAGCTCGTCGCCGGCCCGGACGCCCCGGAGGTGTACTTCCTGACCGGCCGTTTCAGCCCGTCCGGCACGCTGTTCGATTTCTTCGACGATCACGGTTCTCTGGAGGGTGGAACGAACGATCTGCCGGGATGGCAGACCGCGCGCGTCGTCGTGCTGAACCACAGCCGCCGGTTTTCGCTCGGGCCATCAACCGCGTTTGCGGCCAGGGTCAGGGAAGAGCTTCGGCATTCGAGGGCCATCGGCACCTTTGAAGTGAGGTGGCGATGATGGCCCGCCTCGGCGTCGCGCTGACGGTTGGCCTGCTGCCGCTCTCGATCTATGTGCTTCGCCTCAACGGCGTGGCCGGCATGATGGTCGACGATGGGTGGTACGTGATGCTCGCGCGGATGCTGGCGCGCGGGGAAGGGTACTGGCTGATCAGTTCGCCGTTCGATCACATTCTGCCGCTGTATCCGCCCGGGTTGCCCGCGCTCCTCTCGATCGGGTTCCGGCTGTCCCCCGAATTTCCAGCCAACGTCTGGCTGCTCAAGAGTCTGTCGGTGGCCGCCATGCTCGGCGTCTCGTGGCTGAGCTATGTCTACCTCCATCGGGATCGCGAGTTGCCGCGCGCGATCGCCGCGTGCGCGGCGTCGGCGATTGCCACGACGCCTGCGCTCGTCTTTCTCGCGACGTCGACGCTCATGACCGAATGCGTGTTCACCTTCGCCGTGCTGAGCGCCGTCCTCGTGGTGCAGCGCGCCGTGAATGCGCCGACACCCGATCGCGCGTTGCGGCTGGCGGCGTTCGCGGCGGTGCTCGCGGCATCGGCGATGCTGATTCGCTCGGCGGGCGTCGCCGTCGTGGTAGCGTCGGGACTCTTTCTGCTGAAGGAGCGCCGCTGGCAATGCGCGGCCTGTTTTGCCGTGGTGGCCGCGGTCTGTCTGCTGCCATGGACGACCTATGCGCGCACGCACGCCCCGACGCCGGCGCAGCAGGATGTGCACCGTGGCTCGATTGTGTACGGGTATACCGACCAGGTGTGGATGCGATGGGCCGGTGCGCCGATATCCGGCACGATAACGCCGCGCGATCTTCCCGCCCGTGTCGCGCCAACGCCTTTGATATCGCGGGCCGCAGCGTCGCCGGTATTTTCGTGCCGACAGTCTTTCGCGGCAGCGCTGAAAGCGGAGAGGAAGTCGTGGCCCTCGGCGGCGTTGTCTCGTTCATGTCGGCCAGCATGGGCAGCGCCACGGGAACCGCCATGATATCGCTCGCGATCAGCGCCCTGCTGCTGGCCGGGTTTATCGCGAAGGCTCGACAGCGCATCACGGTCGCGGAAATTCTGACGCCGATCGCGCTCACGATCGTCCTCGTGTGGCCGTTCTGGACGTTCAGGTTCGTCCTGCCGCTGACACCCTTTCTGATGACGTACCTGCTCGCGGGCCTGCAGGCGGTCGCGGCGCGGGTGTCTCCCGCAAGCGGCGCTCAACGCGCGCTGCCCGTCCTCAGGATCGCGCTCCTCTCGATTCTGGGGCTCCATGTCTACGACCATGCGGCCTACCTGCTGGCCGCGCGCGACGCCGGGTCGATTGGCTGGATTGCCGATGCCGAGGATGCCGATCGCACTTTGGCCTGGGTGCGGACGCACGTGCCGCGCGACGCGATTGTTGCGAGCACAAATCCAGCGCTCGTCTATCTTCAGACTGGTGTGCGATCCGTCACGCTCGATCACGTGACGAGCAACTGGGCGCACTGGCGGCAGCGGGGCGTGCGCTATCTTGTCTGTCTTCTTCCGCTCGATGTTCCGTCAACGCCAGTTGCGGGCGAGCATCGCGTGTTGTTTCGTTCTGCTCGTCGATTGTGGGTCGTTGAAATCGAGCCGAAGCATTTCTCAAATTGACAAATAGTGACAAGCGAAAGTGACAACGTTTGTCATTTGGCGTTGGCGTCTGGTAAAATCAATAGTTCAGAGAAGTCCCGTAACGCCCTATTAAATCAAGCAGATACAGAGCCTCTGCGCGCACGGTCTGGAGCTGGTATGGGTGTTGCCATTAGACCAGGCGTCCCGACGGCGCGCTTGGCCGTCGATGTGTAACTCATCACGGCTGAGCGCCGTAACAAGGAGAGAGAGATGAGAACCGGAAATAACAAGGGCTTCACACTGATCGAACTGCTCATCGTCGTGGCCATCATCGGCATCATCGCGGCGATCGCGGTCCCCGGCCTGCTTCGCGCCCGCATCGCGGGTAACGAGGCGTCGGCCATCGGGTCGATGCGCGCCATCAGCAGCGCGAACCTGAACTGGATGACCAACTGCGCCGGCGGCCGCGGCTATGCGGACGGCCTGGACGACCTCGGCATCGCGCCGACCTCGGGCGGGCAGCCCTTCATCAGCCCGGACCTCTCGGCGACGGGCACGATCAGCAAGAGCGGCTACAACATCACCTACGCGGCGGTTGGCACGGCGATCACGGGCATCACGACCTGTTCGTCGGTGACCGCGGCGACGCCGTTCTACGAGGCGTTCGGGGCCCCCTCGGCGCCGAACACGACCGGCGTGCGTTACTTCGGCATCAACGAGAACAACACGGTGTTCGAGGACGGGGACGCGAGCCCGGCGGCGGTTACGTTCAACGCGACGTCGCGCGCCGCGACCAACGGGTCGGCCCTGAAGTAAACGCGCACGATTGAGCCGGGCACTGCGTCGACGTCGCGGTGCCCGGTTTTTTTTAGGCGCAATCTGTCAGACAGCGATGCGCTGTCACAAGGAGACTCACATGCGAAGCGGGAACAACAAAGGCTTCACGCTGATCGAGCTGCTGATCGTCGTGGCCATCATCGGCATCATCGCGGCGATTGCGGTCCCCGGTCTGCTTCGCGCCCGCATCGCGGGCAACGAGGCGTCGGCCATCGGGTCGATGCGCGCCATCAGCAGCGCGAACCTGAACTGGATGACCAACTGCGCCGGCGGCCGCGGCTATGCGGACGGCCTGGATGACCTCGGCATCGCGCCGACCTCGGGCGGGCAGCCCTTCATCAGCCCGGACCTCTCGGCGACGGGCACGATCAGCAAGAGCGGCTACGACATCACCTACGCGGCGGTTGGCACGGCGATCACGGGCATCACGACCTGTTCGTCGGTGACCGCGGCGACGCCGTTCTACGAGGCGTTCGGTGCCCCCTCGGCGCCGAACACGACCGGCGTGCGTTACTTCGGCATCAACGAGAACAACACGGTGTTCGAGGACGGGGACGCGAGCCCGGCGGCGGTTACGTTCAACGCGACGTCGCGCGCCGCGACCAACGGGTCGGCCCTGAAGTAAACCACCGATAGAGGAGCACGAAGCGACTGGCAGGAGGACGGGTTCATGCGTGGCCATGCTGATAAGGGATTCACGCTAATCGAGTTGCTGATTGTCGTGGCCATCATTGGCATCATCGCGGCTATCGCAGTGCCCGGCCTCCTTCGCGCTCGTATTGCCGGCAACGAAGCGTCGGCTATCGGATCGATGCGGGTCATCAACAGCGCCAACCTGAACTGGATGACCAACTGTGCGGTCGGCCGCGGCTATGCGGACGGCCTCGACGACCTCGGCATCCCCCCGAGCAGCGGCGGCCAGCCGTTCATCAGCCCCGACCTTTCGGCGACGGGGACGATCTCCAAGAGCGGCTACGAGTACACGTATTCCGCCGTCGGTACCGCCATTACGGGGCTGACCACCTGCTCGACGGTGACCGCGGCCACGCCGTTCTACGAGGCGTTTGCCGGGCCGGCCGCGCCGAATACGACGGGGGTCCGGTTCTTCGGCACTAATGAAAACCAGACGTTGTTCGAGGACGCGGATACGGCCCCGTCGGCCGTGACGTTCAACGCCACCACCCGTGCCGTCACCAACGGCACCGTCGTGAGGTAGAGCCGCCAGGCCCTTCAGAACTCAACGACTTTCCGCCGAGCAGCCGATAATAGTGGGGGCATGCTCGCGATTCGCACGGAGAATCTCACCAAAGACTTCCGCGTCGGGTTCTGGCGCCCGAGGCCCTATCGCGCCCTCGACCGCTTGAACCTCGAGGTCGCTCAGGGCGAGACCTTCGGGTTTCTCGGCCCCAACGGGGCCGGCAAGACGACCACCCTCAAACTACTGTTACAGCTGATTTTTCCGACATCAGGCTCCGCTGAAATTCTGGGAAAACCTGTCGGCGACGTCGGGGTCAAGCGGCGCATCGGCTATCTTCCAGAGAGTCCGTACTTCTACGACTACCTGACCGCCGAGGAGCTGCTGACCTATTTTGCCGACCTTCTGGGGTACGGCGGCCGGGAGCGAACCGAGCGCGTCTCTGCGCTGCTCGACGAGGTGGGCATCGCGGGAGAGCGGCGCATGCAGCTCCGGAAGTTCTCGAAGGGCATGCTCCAGCGCGTCGGCATCGCGCAGGCCCTGCTGAACGATCCCGAGGTGGTGTTTCTCGACGAGCCGATGTCGGGGCTCGATCCGCTCGGCCGACGCGAAGTGCGCAACCTGATTCTCAGTCTGCGCGATCGCGGATGCACCGTGTTCTTCAGCTCGCACGTGCTGTCGGATGCAGAAGCGTTGTGCAACCGTGTCGCCATCATGGCGGGGGGCAGGCTCGTCGCGAGCGGCCGCATCGCCGACCTCCAGGCGTTTCAGGCGCATGGCTGGGAGCTCGTCGTGGGCAACCTGACCGCCGACTCGCTCGAACGTCACCGCGCGCGCGTGCGTCGCGTCACGCCGCTCGGTCACGATCGGTATTCGCTCGAGCTGCCGCTCGAGCCCGCGCCCGAGCAGCTGTTGCGCGATCTGATCGCGACCGGCGCGCACCTCGTCTCGCTGAACCCGATGCGCGAGACGCTCGAAGATTTCTTCATCAAGAAGGTCGGGGAACAGCCGGGCTCGCGCTTTGTCGACGACAGCCCGGCCAAGGCATCGTAGATGAGGGTCATCTGCACCATCGCCATCAGCGTGTTCAGGGAGTCGGTCCGCGACAAGGTCCTGTACAACCTCGTGTTTTTCGCGGTGTTTCTGATTGGCGTGTCGTACCTGCTGAGCCAGCTCACGGCCGGGCAGGACATCAAGATCATCAAGGATCTCGGTCTGGCGGCGATGTCGCTGTTCGGCCTGTTCATCGCCGTGTTCATCGGGATCGGCCTGGTGTCAAAGGAAGTGGAGAAGCGCAGCATCTACGCGCTGCTCGCCAAGCCCATCACGCGCCAGCAGTTCGTGGTCGGCAAGTACTGCGGCCTCGTGTTCACGCTCCTGGTGAATCTGGCTATCATGACGGTGGCTTACTACGCCGGTACTCGGCGCGGTCGCCTGGATCGGCGGCGCCTGGTTTCGGCCGCAATGGGGCGCGCCGGCCCTCGACCCCGCGCTGCTGAAAGCGATCGCGATGATCTTCCTGCAGCTGGCGATGGTGACCGCGCTCGCGCTCTTCTTTTCGACCTTTTCGAGCCCGATGCTGTCGGCCGGGCTGACGTTCGGTCTGTACGCCGTGGGCCATTTCAACGCGGATCTGAAAAACTTCGAAGCGGTCGTCGATTCGAAGCCCGTCGTGTTTGTTGCTCGGGCGCTGTATTACCTGCTGCCGAACCTCGCGCCGCTCGACATCAAGAATGAGGTCGTCCATGCCGTGCCGGTCGCGGCGGGTTACCTCATGCTGAACACCGCGTATGCGCTCGTCTACATCGCCATCCTCGTGTCGTCGGCGACGTTCATCTTCATGCGGAGAGACTTCAAGTGACGTCGCGGAGGCAGGTCGTCACGTTCGTGGCTGCCCTTGTCGTGTTGCTCGTGGTCGTCGTCACGGTGCAGGTGGCCCGTGAGCGCGCCTACGCCTTCAACCCGGTCGAAGAAGATCTCCTCTACGTCCGATCGGGTGAAGTGATGAAGCGGGCTTCACTCTCCTACGACGCGGTGATGGCAGACGTGTACTGGATTCGCGCGCTGCAGCACTTCGGCCGGGAGCGCCAGAAGGAACCCGCGGACCGGCATTTCGACCTGTTGTATCCACTCCTCGATCTCACGACGACGCTGGATCCGCTGTTTACTGTCGGGTACAGGTTCGGTGCGATCTTCCTTGCCGAACCACAGCCGAGCGGTGCCGGCCGTCCCGACCAGGCCATCGAGCTGCTGCAGAAGGGGATCGCGTCCGATCGCGCGAAGTGGGACTACTACCAGGACATCGGGTTCATCTATTACTGGCACCTGCACGACTACGAACACGCGGCCGAGTGGTTCCGGCGCGGTGGCGATGTGCCGGGCGCGCCCTGGTGGCTTCGCACGTACGCGGCCGTCATGCTCACACGGGGCGGCGATCGTCAGGCATCGCGAAGCATGTGGATCCAAATCGGTCAGACCGAGGACCAGTGGCTTCGGAGCACCTCCCAGACGCGGCTGGCACAGCTCGACGCGCTCGATCAGATCGATACGCTCGGAAAGATCGTGGCCGAGTTTACGAAGAGAACGGGCCGGCGGCCGCAGTCGTGGCAGGACCTTGGCGCCGCCGGACTCATCCGTGGCGTGCCGCTCGATCCTTCGCGCATGCCGTACCAGCTCGACCCCGAAACCGGCGAAATCGGCGTCCGGCGCGAATCGCCGCTCTGGCCGCTGCCGACCGAGCCGGCGGCCGCACCCGAGCTGAAGAACGCCGTGCCTCCGGTACCCAAATGAGCGCTGTCCTCGCCATCTACGTCACGATGTTCGGCACGGCGGTCGGCAGCTTCCTGAATGTCTGCATTCATCGGCTGCCCCTGAGGCTGTCGCTGGCCTGGCCCGGCTCGCACTGCCCGAGCTGTCGCGCGCCAGTCAAGCCGTACGACAACATTCCGGTCGTGAGCTACTTGTGGCTGCGCGGACGATGCCGCCACTGCAAGGCGCCTATTTCGATCAAGTACCCGATCGTCGAGCTCGTCACGGGCGCGATGTTTCTGGGTGCGTTCCTTCTCTTCGATTCGCCGGTGCTGATTCAGCGGCTGCTGTTCGGATGCGCGATGGTCGTGCTCTTTGTCGTCGATCTCGAGCACCGCATCCTGCCCGACGTCATCACGCTGCCGGGCATCGTCATCGGATTTCTGTTCAGCTTCTTTATGCCTCCTGGCTGGGTCGACTCGCTCATCGGCATCATGGTCGGCGGCGGGTCGTTGTGGCTGCTGGGGGAGATCTACTTTCGCGTCCGGCACGAAGAGGGGATGGGATTCGGCGACGTGAAGATGCTGGCGATGATCGGCGCGTTTCTCGGTTGGAAGCTGATGCTCCTGACGCTCATCCTGTCGTCGTTCATCGGCTCGATCGTCGGCGTGACGATGATCGCGCTCCAGCGGGGCGACATGAAATACGCGCTGCCGTTCGGGACGTTCCTCGCGCTCGGCGCCGTCGCCGCCAGCACTGCCGGCAGGCCCATCATCGACTGGTACGCGTCTTTCTTCGTATGAATGGCTCGGTCAGCGTCATCATCGTCCTGACGGCCATCGTCGCGGCGCTGATTGGCGTGCTCGTGTACGCCATGCTGAGGTTTTCGGCGGCAGCCCGCGACGCCCGCATGAGCCTGCGCGAGACCAGGACCGAAACCGCGTTTGTGACCGCCGCGCTCCACGACGCGCTCACCAAGGTAAAAGCGCAGGAGCGCGTGATGACGGCGCGGGCCGAGGCGTCCGAGCGGCTGAGCGGCGAGATCGTCGAAAGCCTGACGTCGGGCCTGCTCGTCGTCGACAGCGACGGCCACCTCCGCATTCTCAATCCGGCGGGACGCCGCCTGCTGAACCGCGACGAGAGTGCACTGGGCCGCCCGTATCGCGAGGTACTGCCCGAAGAGCTCGCGCAGGTCATCGAGGGATGCATGACGGTCGGCACGCCGGTGTTCCGGCGAACCGTTCAGATCGGCAGGTCGGCGGCACCGGCCTACTTCGGTGTCAGCGTGTCGCCGCTATCCGGTCAGCCCCACGGCGCGATCTGCCTCTTCACGGATTTAACGCCGGTCGTGGAGATGGAAGAGCAGTTGCGGTTGAAGGAGAGCCTCGCGCAGGTCGGCGAGCTGACGGCCGGCATCGCCCACGAATTCCGTAATGGCCTGGCGACGATTCACGGCTACGCGCGGCTGCTCGATTTCAAGGCGCTGCCCGCTTCGTATCATCCGCATCTTCGGGGCATCCGGCAGGAGACCGAAGCGCTCGGCGAGGTGGTGACCAACTTCCTCAACTTCGCACGGCCACAGCAGCTGATGCTCTCGCCGATCGACGTGCGCGCGGTGGCCGAGCGTGCCGCCGACGAGGTGCGAAGCGAGGCGCGGGCCCATGGCGGAGACGTGGTCGTGAAAGGGGACTTTCCCGTCATCGAAGGCGACGATGTCTTGCTGCGTCAAGCCTTCAGCAACCTGCTGAGGAATGCCGTCGAAGCGTGCGTGGACGCCTCGACGGCACCGCGGGTGGTGATCGACGGGCGCCTCGAACCGGGGCATGTCAGGGTGGTGGTCGAAGACAACGGGCCCGGGGTTGCCGTACCCGATCGGGAACGGATCTTCATGCCCTTTGTGACGACAAAGGGGCGCGGGACCGGGCTCGGGCTTGCCCTCGTGCAGAAAATCATCGTGACCCACAACGGTCGCATACAGGTTGCGGCTGCATCTGGCGGCGGCGCGAGCTTCCAGATCGTGCTGCCAACGTCGGGTTGATGACGTCGGCGGGTCCACAAAGCAGGACCCGCCCTACGCCCGACGTAATAGCGCCGCGCCGTTCATCGACGGACGCCTCGAGCGGGCTGTCAGGGTGGTGTCGTAGACGGCCGGGTGTTGCGTGCCCGATGGGACGTATTCAGGCCTGTGACGACAAGGGGCGCGTGACCGGGCTCGGGCTTGCCCTGGTGCAGATAATTATCGTGACCACAACGGCCGCATACAGGTTGCGGCTGCGTCTGGCGGCGGTGCGAGCTTTCAGATCGTGCTGCCCACTCCGGCTGAGACCGCCGACGACATCTCGACGGTCTGAGGCCGGGCCTCGTTAGAATATTCCAGCTGAACGCGCTCAGCATCGAGTAGCCCACGGCGAAGAAGATCTGGCTCAGGTGGCGATCGTAGTGGATCCCGCCTCGCCGGTGTTGGTAATGGTCGACCCAATTATCGACGCGTAGTAGCCACTGCTGCCGCCAACTGGACCGGCGCGTTAGGCGCATATACGACCATGGCCTGGTCGCTGCCCCCGGTGATGCGAATCTGCTCGGTACCGTGTACAAGATTTGCAGCTGCGAGGGATCCATCGAGGAATTGGTGAACGAGGTGCCCGAGGTGTCGAACGGATTTGACATCCAGCCGCCACTGCTGTTCTTGCCGGCGACGTTAATCACCACCGATCCCGACGTGATCCCGATGTGCGAGTTGCCGGTGATGGACAGGCTGTTGATATTGAACGTCGAAGGTGTTCCGCCGGCGAAGGTCAGATTGGCGCCGCCTGAGATCGTTACGTCTCCGAGCAATACCGTCGAGCCGTTGGGATGGATCGTCAGGTCGCCGCTGCTGCCGGTGCAGGTGGCCGGCGACGACAAGCCGAGCGACGCGCAGGTCGCCGACGAGTTGATCGTGAGGTTGGTGGTGGGCGGCATGGGACTCGGCGCCGCAGGCGGAGGCATGGTGATGGCCTGTGGAAGCTGAACGATGCCTCCCGTGACCGTCGCGCCGCCGCTCGACGTCTGTGCGGTCACGTTGCCAGAGCTGCAGCTGCCGACACCCACGCGCGGCGTCGATAATGTTCCGTTGACCGTGGCCTGACCGCTTTCGGTGAGGTTGCCGTTGGTGCCAACGTTTCCTCCCGACGCGAGCAGCCGCCGTTGGAGGACGTGATGCTACCCGTTCCGGAATAAGTGCTCGAGTCGTAGCTGTCGGTCGATGAGGTGCCCGACATGATGATCGCGCCACAGCTGGCCGCCGTGCCGAATGCGGCAAACCCCTGCGCGGGAATCTTCTGCCGCTCGAGAATCGCCGTGACCTCGACGGTCGCCGGCTTGCCAAGGGTAATCGTGCCGCTCGACACGATCTCCCACGTCTGAAGCGTCGCCGTGGTACCGCCGTAGGTCGGCACCTGCTGCATGGCCAGCAGGCGCGCATACGGCGCGAAGTTCACGGTCGTCGTTCCTGATGGGAGCGATCCCTGTAGTGCGTTCAGAAAGGCGGTCTGAACGCCGGTAACCGGATAGTTCGAGGCGACGCTGGCATTGGCCGAAAGGATCACCGGGTTGCCGTTGTAGGTGACCGGCGAGACGGTGGTGTTGTAGGCCGTGATCGGATCGCCGTTGCTCACTCCAGGCGGCGGGGTGTACGTGTTAAGCAGGTGGTTCACCGTTTTCTGCACACCTGACTCTGCCCGGTACCGCGCCTGGGACATCAGACGATAGTTCGTGGTCGACAAGGTTTCGGTCTGAGCCATGACGAGCATCGACGCGATCGCCAACGACATGGTCATCGTCAACAGCAGGCTCAACACGAGTGCCATACCCCGTTGGTCGCGAAATGCCATTCTCATTTGCTCCACCTTCTCGAACGCGCAACTACCGCTCATGGTTACGGCAGCAAGGCTGTAACTGTAGGGGGGATCGGCTGCACACGGTTGTTCATGCCCGCACTTGCCAGCTGCCACACATGAAACACGTTCCGCGGTGACACGTTCAGCAACGATTTCGTTTCCGTCTGATACTGGCCCGTCGTCGGATCCTTGATCTGCGTGCGGACGGTCAGCGTGATCGCCACGTCCAGCACGAACGCATTCGCCGCAACCGTCGGAAGCGGGTTCGGCATGTAGGTGAAGCACGCCGTGTTATCCGGATTGGCCTGGATGTTCTCGAGCAGCACTTTGCTGGCCGATACCGCCGGCTTCGAGGTCGCATCAAAGGGCATGCTGTTGCGATACAGGTTGCCCGTGTTCACGTCGCACGTGTACTCGATGTACACCATGTTGCCGTCGCCGTTGACATCACCGTAGAGCTTGAGCACCGTCCCCGTCGATCCGTTGGTCATCCCGGGCGGCACCACGCCTGAAGCAAAGCCGCCGTACACCCTGACGGGCGTTCCGCTGGCATGGGCTTTCACAAAGGATGCCTGAATGGTGGCGTCCGCCGCATCGACGCTCCGGGAAATCGTGATGGTGTTGGTGCCAGTATTGACGGCCGACACGACCACCGTCTCTTCGTTGCTCGTCTGCGTGGTCTGGTCAAAGCTTCCGGGATCGATTACCAGACGTTCTCCGACGAAAATCCCGGCGACCGACGACAGGAGTCGCGGTCGTCGCAGCCGCGCTGACGGTCGCTGTCAACGTCGGAGGGGTCGTCCCAGGCAGCACTATGCGGCCCGCCTGGCCGACTTCCTGTTGCAGCAACTCGGTCGCACTGCGGACGCCGGCATGCATCTGAACCCGGTTGGACATGGTGCGCTGAGACTTCGTGGCGTCGGCGACACCCGTCATCACGATGCCCGAAACCGTCATCATGATGGCCATCACCACCAGCAACTCGATCAGGGAATAGCCGGCTTCGTGATGGGCGTCCGGTGCACGCTGGAGTAGAGGGTTTGGCATCACGATCAACATCCCGTCGGGCAGTTCGTCTTGTAGGCAGCAATCGTCGACTTCGACTTCTGCGCGCCGCCAAGTCCGTAGTCGATCGTTGCGACCACGGTAATCAGTTTGAGGTTGGACGACGGGACCGACACCTGCCAGACCCGCTTGTAGTACCAGTTGGCTGGCGGCGTCGCGGTGCAGGGCGTGGCAACCGAGCACAGGATGTTGCCAGCGGCGTCGAGATAGTCCGAGTAGCCGACGACAGGCGTGTCCGGATTGGAGCTCCCCCCGACGGCCAGCCCGGTTCCGCCGTTGTTAATCGACGGGAAGACGGTCGTGTTGCTCTGCGCATCGCCATAGGTGAGCTCGAGCATCTGCTCCATCTTGTCGACCGCATACTCGGCAGTGCGCGCGCCAAGATGCCCGTTGTTCTCGGTCATCGACGTCGCCATCGCCTGCGCACCGATGACGCCGGCAATCACTACGATCAGAATGCCGCAGGCCACGATCGCTTCGATCAGACTCATGCCGGTCTCGTCCGATAGGCGTGCACGGAGGCGGGAGTGTTGTGCTGTCATTGTTGGATCCAGGCTGGCGTCGACGTTGCGCTTGTCCGCCACAGCCGAATCGCCCCGGTCGCCGAAACTGTGGCGCCTAGGACCGCTCCGCCATCGGTTATGTACAGTGCGGTACCCGGCCGTCGGCGCGTTCGCGGTGTCGATCGGCACGCCGCGCGAATTGAAAATCACGCACGCGGTGTTCTCCACGGCCACCGGCGGCGATGCGTCATCGAGACATTGCGACGCCTGGCCGATCGTGTCCTGTGTGTTGGGCGGTGCCGATGCGAGACTGCCGAAGCCGAACGCGTCGGTCCCCGAGAGCGTGACCGACCCCCCGAGGGACGTCCATGCGGTTGTCGGGGTTTTGATTTCAGTCCGATAAGTGTTGGTGCTGAGATCGAGTACAAGCGCGTGCGCGAAAAATTCGCGGCCGCGTGCATCCGCGCCAGGGACAAATTGCTCGAAGAGCGTCCGCGCATCGCCGGTGATCCGGAAATTGGCGACGATGTTGCCGACCATAGGGATCGCGATGGCGGCGAGAATACCCATGACCCCCGTGACGGCCAGCATCTCGATCAAGGTGAAACCGGCGGTGCGTTGAATGGCTCTCCTGCCCACGGTCGTTGTGGACAGCAAGGCAAGGGCCAGAAAGACTGGTTCGGCAGTCCGTCGATATCTGGCGTGTGTTCAGAGGGTTAAATGGATTTTGCGATCGGGGACAAGAATCGTAAATTCCCGTTTTGGAACAGCGCGTTACAAGTTCGGCGGCTCGATTATCTAGGCGCCAGCCATTGAAATATCTGCGCCGCGACGTGGCAATTCCTGCCACGTCGCGCGCGCGGCCATTCGTAAGCCCCGCCATTTCACGCCCGCGGCCGGAGCGCGCTTTGCACAGTCCATCGCGTGCAGCGCGGCTTCTCGCTCGTCGAGACCATCATCGCGACCGGCCTCATCGTCGCGGCACTGGTGACGCTCGCGCACCTGCTGGCCATCGGCGTGCAGGCGGGCGCCTCCGCGCGCATCCGTACGGCGTCGGCGCTCCTGGCCGGCCGGAAGATGGAAGAGTTGCGGGCGCGGACGTGGGAGGCCGTTCTCGGAGACGGTCGCGAGTCGGTCGAGTATTTCGACGGCCAGGGAAGTCGTGTGTGTGGGGACGCGCCGATGCCGTGCGGGCCGGCGGCCTACGTCTGCCGGTGGTCGGCAGGGCCGGCGGCGTTCAATGCCAACGTGCTCGTCATCGAGGTCGACGTGGCAGCCATCGCCACCCGTGCGGGCAGTACGACGCTCGTCAGCGCGAGGTCGCGAAAGCGATGATGCGCGAGCGCGGCTTTTCCCTCGTCGAGCTCCTCGTCGCGATGGCCATCCTGCTCGTCGCGATCGCGGCGGTGTTCCGGTTGATCAATCCGGCCTCTGGAACGTTCGACGCAGAGCTCGAACGCGTCGAGATGCAGCAGCGCGTGCGCGCCTCGGCCGACGCGATCTTCAACGAAGTGCTCGTGGCGGGGGCGGGTGCGGCGATTCCGGCGGTCGCGCCGTTTCGCCGGGGAGAACGGAATCCGGATGCCTTCGGTTCGGCGTACAGCGATCGTCTGTCGGTGTCCTATGTGCCCCCGGACGCGGGCGTCGAGGATACGGCAACCGTCACCTTCTGGCTCCGCAGCGATCCCGGCGAAGGCCCTCAACTGATGCGGTACGACGGACGGCAGAGCGACGTGCCGGTGGCCGACCACCTGTCGAGTCTTCGATTCGACTACTTTGGCGGCAACGGAGAGGCGATCGACCGCGGGCGATTTACGGATGGTCCCTGGCTGACTGGCACGAGCGGCCAACCGTTCGACGCCGATCTGCAGGCGATACGGCGAGTCCGCATCACGCTTCGCGTCTCGCCCGTGCGCGTCATGCTGGCGACGCCCCTTCCCGATCGCGAGATGGCGATGGACGTCGCGCTGCGCAACCTGGATCGTCCATGATGCGCGCGTCGATTGTGCCGTCCCCGGAACGTGGCGTCGCGCTCGTCATCACGATTATGGCCGTCGCGCTGCTCTCGGCCCTGGGCTTGTCGCTCGCGATGATCGTCGACACGGAGACGAGAATCTCCGGTCAGTTTGCCGGCGGGCGCGAAGTGTTGTACGCCGCGGACGCCGCGATAGAGATCGCGGCGCAAGAGCTCGTTGGCGTTGGCGACTGGAATCGCGTGCTGGCGGGCGAAGTGGTGTCGGCATTCGTCGACGGCGCGCCAACCGGACAGCGGGCGCTCGCGGACGGGCGGCTGATCAGCTTGTCAGGCGCGACAGACCTGGCGAATGCCGAGCCACGTCCGTGGGGTCCGAACAACCCGCAGTGGCGGCTGTTTGCGTTCGGCAGGTTCGGCCCCGCGTATGTCATCGCATGGGTGGCCGACGACCCGGCGGAAAACGACGGTGATGCCACCCGGGATGGCTCCGGCGAAGACAACCCTGGCGCTGGCATCGTGGCCCTCCGCGCCGAGGCATTCGGCCTGGACGGGGCCCACAAGGTTCTCGAGGCGACCGTACGCCGCTTGTCGGAGGATCCTCTAACCCCTGGTATCGAAATGGTTTCCTGGCACGAGATCCGCTGAAATCCATGCTGATGACCGCTGTGCGATCGGCCGATAAGATGAGGAGTATGCCCAAGTCTCATTACCTCCTTTTCCCGGTCTTCGTTCTCCTCCTGTCGAGCGCGACGGCAGCCCAGAGCCTTGCCGACGTGGCCAGAGCCGAAGAAGCTCGGCGCAAGACCATCAAGGGGACGGGGAAGGTCTATACCAACGACTCCCTTCGCGGGCGGGATGGCGGAGAAGCGCCTGCGCCTCCGCCGGCTGCCGCGACCCCCGCGTCAGGCGGCGACGCCAAGCCGGCGAGCCCGGCTTCAAGCGACCCGGCTCCCGATCGCGGCAAAGATGAGAAGTTCTGGCGCGCGCGCATGGCGTCCGCGCGGAGCGAGCTGCAGCGCACGCAGGCGTTTCACGATGCGCTGCAATCGCAGGTGCAGGCGCTCTACACGGAATTCGTGGCCACCGACGATCCCGTGCAGCGCGCGGTCGTCGAGAAGAAGCGTCTCGCGGCGCTCGCGGAACAGGAGCGCGTGAAGGGCGACATCGCGAAGCAGACCAAGGCCATTACCGAGATGGAGGACGAAGCCCGTCGGGCCAATGTGCCAGCCGGCTGGCTTCGTTGACGCGGCGCACGCCAGCCGTGGCTCCTTCCATCCTGCTCGTCGAAGACAAAGACTCCCTGAGAACGATGCTCAAGCTGGCCATCGAGGGCCAGGGGCATGCTGTCGTCGAGGCTCGCCATCTGGGCGAGGCGAAGCAGGCCATGCAGGAGGATCGTCCGACGCTCGTGCTCACGGACCTTCGCCTGCCGGAAGGTGACGGCTTTGGCGTGCTTCGAGCCGCCAAGGAACTGGATCCTGAGTTGCCGGTCATCGTGATGACGGCCTATGGCAGCATCCAGGATGCGGTGGCCGCCATGAAGGAAGGGGCCCTCGACTTTCTCGCGAAGCCCGTCGACCCCGATCACCTGCTGCTGATGGTCGATCGCGCGCTGGCGCAGCGGAAGCTCATGACCGAGTACATCCTGCTGAAGGAAGAGCTCGGCGCGCGGCGCGGAGCGCCGCAGATTATCGGCGACGCCCCGTCGTTGAAGCACGCAATCCTCGCGCTGCAACGCGCGTCCGGATCGGATGCCACGGTGCTGCTCGAAGGCGAGAGCGGCACGGGCAAAGAGCTGTTCGCGCGGGCGCTGCACGCGCTGAGCCCGCGATCGGACGGTCCGTTTGTCGCCATCAACTGCGCGGCGATTCCCGACAACCTGCTAGAAACCGAGCTCTTCGGGCACGAGAAGGGGGCGTTCACCGGCGCGGTGGCGCGCAAGCCCGGCAAGTTCGAGCTGGCGCATCGCGGCACGCTGTTTCTCGACGAGATTGGCGATCTGCCGTTGGCACTCCAAGCGAAGATTCTGCGCGCGATCGAGGAGAAACGTTTCGAGCGTGTCGGAGGCACGCAGTCGCTGAATGTGGACGTGCGCATCGTGGCGGCGACCAACAAGGCGCTCCGGGCGGGCGTCGCCGCGAAGCTGTTCCGGGAGGATCTGTACTTCCGGCTCTCGGTGTTCCCGATCTCAATTCCTCCGCTGCGCGACCGGCAGGTCGACATCCCCATTCTGGCGCGCCACTTCGTCGAGCGGTTCTGCCGCGAGCTGAAGAAGACGCCGGCGATGCTGGCGCCTTCGGCCATCGAGGAGCTGCAGAAGTATCACTGGCCAGGCAACGTGCGCGAGCTCCAGAACTGCATGGAACGTGCGGTCATTCTGTCGGAGAGCGACACCATTCACGCCCGGCACCTGAATCTGACGCTCCACGCGCCGCTGTCAGTGCCCGAGCCGCCCAACCCGTGGGACACGTTCGACTTTTCGGGCACGCTCGCCGAGGTGACCAGGCGTGCGCAGACCGAGGTGGAAAAGAAGAAGATCGAGCAGGCGCTCAAGGACGCGGGCGGCCACGAGGGCCGCGCCGCCGATATCCTCGGCATGGGGTTCAAACCGCTGCTGGCGAAGCTCAAGGAATATGGGTTGAAGTAGTTGCCTGTCATGGCAAATGGCAAATGGCAAATGGCACGTGTCGCCAGAGTCAGTATCCACCTCTGTCGGGTGACGATCGCGCGGTCCGAATCGCGCTTCTGATCATCGCAAGAAGCTGCCTGGCCTCACTCAACTCCCATTTCACTTCTTCCGCACGCACGATCTCATTCTTCACCGCCATCCTCAGCCAATAACTGGATTCCCTGGCTTCTTTGCGGGAGATGCTCAACTTCGCGATGAAGTCGGCCTTCGACTGGGCCTCTTCTGCTTCTTCCGCATTGGCACCGACGGAAGTGCCGCAGTCCATCAACTGCGTCGCCACGAGACGGGCTGAGGGTCCTTGCGGATAGATCCGATCGCCAAGCTTCAGGATACGGGATTCAAATTCGAACGCACGCTCGCAGATAATCCGTGATTGCTGAGGCATCCCAGACAGGAGAACAACAGCGGTGCCATTCGAGACCTCAGGTTTTCTGGGGAATTTCGCCGAGTAAGAAAGGAGGGAAGCGATTGACTCAACGAGTGCTTCCCCGCTGAGCGGCAGATTCTGCCAACATCGACCTCAACCCTCCGCCATGTGCCATCTGCCATTTGCCATGACAGGGATCACCCATTGCCATGACAGGTCTTATTTCTTAAGCCCCACGCGCTTCAACGCTTTCGCCAGCTCATCCTCGGCCACGTCGGTGGCAATCGTCCAGCTCCCGATGCCCGTGCACAGCACGTAGTGCAGCGTGCCATTCACCACCTTCTTGTCGTGCCGCATCGCCTCGAGGACCTCTTTCGTCGACAGGTCGCCGACGGGCGGCAGCGGCCCGAGCTTCATGATGATCCTGCCGAGCGCCTCGCGGTCGGTCCCCGTCATGACGCCGCGCGCCACGGCGATTTCGGCGGCGACGATCATGCCGTAGGCGATCGCTTCGCCGTGGCGGAAGCGCTTGTACTTCGTGACGGCCTCGAGGGCATGCCCGGCGGTGTGACCGAAATTCAACATCCGCCGTGGACCGCTCTCGCGCTCGTCCAGCCCGACCACGTTCGCCTTGATCGTGCAGGACTCGCCGATGATCGGCACGAGGGCGTCGGCCTTGCGGGCGAAGATGGCGTCCATCTCGCGGTCGATACGCTCGAACAACGCGCGGCTCGACGTCATGCCGTACTTGATCACCTCGTAGAGCCCGGCGCGGAACTCCCGCCGAGGCAGCGTTTCCAGCAGCGCCGGATCGATGGCGACCAGCGACGGCTGATGAAACGCGCCGATCAGGTTTTTCCCGAGCGTATGATTCACCCCGACCTTGCCGCCGATCGCGCTGTCGACCTGCGCGAGCAGCGTCGTCGGCACCTGCACGAGCGGGATGCCGCGAAGGTACGTGGCGGCCACGAAACCCGCCATGTCGCCGATGACCCCGCCTCCGACGGCGATGATGAGGGCGCCGCGATCGGCTTCGAGCTTGATGAGTGATTCGTACGCGCGCGCCGCGGTCGAGAGCTGCTTGAACTTCTCGCCATCGGGCAGGAGGATCGTGTCGGTCTTCGGCACCGCCTTCGACAGCGTCTTGCCGTGCAGCTTCCACACGAGCGGGCTCGACACGAAAAACCGGTGCGAGGCCGGCTTCGGCGATGACTCGATGAGCCGCCCGAGCTGGGCCGTCACGCCGTGTTCGATGTAGATGGGATAGGACTGCGATCCGGTCCGGACGTCTACACGCAGCATTTGGAGATTATGTCAGCAGCCGTGGGCTAGTATACGTCCGGTGGATGTACGCGGCGACTTCATAATCGTCGGCAGCGGCATCGCCGGGCTCCGCGCGGCGGTTGAGCTGGCGACTGCGGGCGACATCGTCATCATCACGAAGGCCGACCCGAGCGAGAGCAACACCGAATACGCGCAGGGCGGCATCGCGGCCGCGATCGGTCCGGACGATTCCACGGAGCTGCACGCGCGCGACACGATCGTCGCCGGCGACGGTCTGTGCGACGAGCGTGCCGTCCGCGTGCTGTGCGAGGAGGGGCCGCGCTATACGCGCGAGCTCGTCGAGTGGGGCGCCAGGTTCGATCGTGACCACGAGGGGCGGCCGGCCCTCGCATCGGAAGGCGCTCACCGCGTGCGGCGCGTGCTGCACGCCGCGGATGCCACCGGGCGCGAGATCGGTCGCGTGCTGTGGGAGCGGGTGTCGTCCACGACACGTATCCGCGTGCTTCAAAACACGCTGGCCGTTGGTGCCATCGTCGAAGACAACCGGTGCGTCGGCGTCCGATTCCTCGGCGACCGTGGCGAGCCGGGTGAGGCCCGCGGCCGGGCGACGTTGCTCGCGACCGGCGGCGCGGGCCAGGTCTTTGCGCAGACCACCAATCCCGAAGTGGCGACCGGCGATGGCATCGCGCTGGCGTATCGGGCCGGTGCGCGGGTCGCCGACATGGAGTTCGTGCAGTTCCATCCGACGGTGCTCGACGTCGAAGGCGCGCCGCGGTTTCTGTTGTCGGAGGCGCTTCGCGGTGAGGGCGCGCAGCTCGTCACGGCTACCGGCGAGCCCTTCATGACGCGCTACCACCCGTCGGGCGATCTGGCGCCGCGCGACATCGTCTCGCGGAGCATCGTGCTGGAATCGCAGCGCACCTCGGGACCGATCTTCCTGAGTCTGCGGCACATGGATGCCGACGAGGTCCGCCGGCGATTCCCGATGATTGCCGCGACGTGTCTCAAGGCCGGCTTCGATCTCGCGCGCGATTTGCTGCCGGTCGGGCCGGCGGCGCACTACCTGATGGGCGGCGTCGAAACCGATCTGGAGGGACGGACCTCTATCCCGGGCTTGTTTGCCGCCGGCGAAGTCGCGTGCACGCGGGTCCATGGCGCGAACCGTCTGGCGAGCAATTCGCTCCTCGAAGGCCTGGTGTTCGGCGCGCGCTCCGGCACGGCGATGACGGGCCCGATCCGCGAGCCGGATCTGCCGCCGCCGATAGAGGGGTCGGGAGGGGTTTTCGCGGGGCATCCGCCCGGGCGAAAACCCCTCCCGACCCCTCTCCACGAATCCGAGATTCGCGAGCTGATGTGGACGTCGGTCGGCCTGTTCCGCGAGCGCCGTGGCCTCGCCGATGCCGTGGCAGTGCTGAATCAGGAGCAGGCGGTACTCGACGATCAGCTGGCGGCCGGCGCGGCACTCGATCGCGAGGGCTGGCGGCGCGCAAGCCTGGTGACGGTCGCGACCCTCATCGCAAGCGCGGCACTTCGGCGCGAGGAAAGCCGCGGCGGGCACTTCCGCACCGATTTTCCCGCGCACGACGATCTAAAATGGAAGGTTCATATCTCCGATCATCGATGAAACAATCAAAACTTCTCTTACAGACCTACCGCGACGCGCCGCGCGATGCCGATGTCATCAGCCAGCAGCTGATGATGCGCGGCGGCATGATTCAGAAAGTGGCGGCGGGCATCTACGACTATCTGCCGCTGGCCCTTCGCAGCATCCGCAAGTTCGAAAGTATCGTGCGCGAAGAGCTCGAGCGCGACGGCTGTCAGGAGCTGCTGATGCCCACCGTGCAGCCCGCCGAGCTGTGGCAGGAGAGCAGCCGATGGCAGTTCTACGGCCGCGAGCTGCTGCGCTTCAAGGATCGCAAGGGCGCCGACTTCTGCCTCGGTCCCACGCACGAGGAGATCATCACCGACATCGTGCGCAAGATCGTGAAGAGCTACAAGCAGCTGCCGATCAACCTCTTCCAGATCCAGACGAAGTTCCGCGACGAAATCAGGCCCCGGTTCGGCTTGATGCGCGGCCGCGAGTTCATCATGAAGGACGGCTATTCCTTCCACGTGGACGATGCCGACGCGGACCGCGAATACTGGCGGATGTTCGAGGCCTACAAGCGGATCTTCACGCGCCTCGGCGTCAAGTTCCGGCCCGTCGAGGCCGACAGCGGCGCCATCGGCGGCAGCTTCACCCACGAGTTCCACGTGCTGGCGGGCAGCGGCGAAGACGCGATCCTCAGCTGCAACGCGTGCGAGTACACGTCGAACGCCGAGAAAACCGAAGCACCGGCCATTCCTTATCCCTATGCGGTCGGAACCCGTCCTCGAGTTGAAGCCCGCGCACTTCCACACGCCGGGCATCGTGCAGATGGAAGAGCAGGCCAGGGCGTTCAAGGACGGCGAGCACGACGGCCTGCCGCTCGACCACGCGTCGAAGTTCTATCTCTATCGCGCGGCCAGGGGTGCGACGACGTGGGATGTCGGCCTCGTCCTCCGCAGCGATCACGAGCCGAATACCGTGAAGATGAAGAACCTCATCGGCGCCGATTCGCTCGAGCTCGTGCCGCTCGAGGAGGCCGAGCGCCGCGCCGGCACGAAGTCGGGGTTCATCGGTCCGGTCGGGCTCGATGTGCCGATGTACGCGGACCGGAGCCTTGAAGGCGCGTTCAACCTGACCTGCGGCGCCAACAAGGAGGGCTACCATCACTTCGGCTTCAAGCCCGATCGCGACCTGAAAGACTTCAAGGGCTTTCACGACCTGCGCATGGCGCGCGAAGGAGATGCCTGCACGCGCTGCGGCAAGGGGACCTACGAGGCGTTCCGCGGCATCGAGGTCGGCCAGGTGTTCAAGCTGGGCACGAAATACTCGACGTCGATGAACTGCGTGTATCTCGACGATGCCGGCGCCGAACGTCCGATGGTGATGGGCTGCTACGGGATCGGCATCACGAGGACGGTCGCGGCCGTCATCGAGCAGAACTACGACGCCGACGGCATCATCTGGCCGTGGCCGGTCGCGCCGTATCACGTGCACCTGGTCACGCTGGATTCGGCGAAGCCGGAGATTTCATCGGTCGCGAATCAGATCGAGGCCGATCTCGAGTCCGCGGGATTCGAGGTGCTGCACGACGACCGCGAAGGCCTCAGCCCCGGCGTCAAGTTCAAGGACGCCGATTTGCTCGGGATGCCGTTGCGCCTGACGGTGGGCGCCAAGGGGTTGAAAGACGGTGTCGTGGAACTGCGGGATCGCCGGATAAAAGAAGTGGTGAAAGTGAAGCCCGAAGACGTGCTGACCGCGGTGGCGGGCGCGCGGGATCGGATGGCTCTGTAATGGCAAATGGCAAATGGCAAATGGCAGATGGCAGATGGCAGAAAAACTGCCATGCCATGTGCCATTAGCCATCTGCCATGTCTGAAGTCTTCTTCTTCCCGACCAACCACGCGATGCCGATGCTGATGATGTAGAGGCCGATCATCGGGACGGCGACGATGGCCTGGCTGGCCATGTCGGAGCTCGGTGTGATGACCGCCGCGACGATGAAGATCAGGAGGATGGCGTACTTGAACTGCCGCGCCATCCATCGCGCGTTGACCACACCCATCCGTGCGAGAAAAAACACCAGCGCCGGCATCTGGAAGATAGCGGCCATCCCCAGCAGCATCCGCATGTAGAGGCTGAACGAGTCCTCGATGCGCGGCATGAAGGACACGAGCTCGTTCGAGAAGCTCGCGAAGAACCGCCACATCAGCGGGAACGCGACGTAGTGCGAGAAGGCCGCGCCGCTGATGACGCCGACGCTCGACAGCACGACGAAGGGAACCGCGTAGCGGCGCTCTTTCTGCGTAGAGCGCCGGCGCGACGAACAGCCATACCTGCCAGAAGATCAGCGGCGCCGCGATGAACAGCCCCGCGATGACCGCGATGCGGATGTACAGCATGAACGCTTCGGTCGGGTAGGTGTAGATCATCGTCTCGCCCGGCCGGAGCATCTGCCGCAGGGGCAGCATCACGAACGCATAGATCTCGTCGATGAAAAAGGCGGCGATCGCGACGCCGAGGCAGAGGGAGATCAGCGCGCGGATGATCCGCTTCCGGAGCTCGTCGAGGTGCTCCAGAAACGACATCTTGCCGCCGCCTTCGGATCGTCGTCGTCGAACCAGCTGTCGGACACGTCGCGCGTCTGAAGAGTCTCGTGTGCTCCGCGAGTGGAAGGCGAGCTAGCCGCATCGCTGTCGCTGAGGCGCCGGCATCCACCCGCGGGCGCGGTCGTGGCGCGACGCCGGGGCCGGGCGTGGCCGGCGGTGTGGCGGCGGTCGGTGGAATCTGAGCGGACTTCCGCGCGTCCTGGAGCTCTTCGGTGCGGATCTCCTCCTCGAGCGTGTTTTTCAGCTCGTTCGAGGCGCGTTTGAACTCGGCGATGCTCTTGCCGAGCGATTTGCCCAGTTCCGGCAGCTTTCGAGGGCCGAAGATGATCAGCGCAATGACCGCAATGACGATCATCTCCGGCATGCCGATCGGGCCACATAACGTGGCTTACTCCTTAGGATTTCGAGTCTTAGATTATACCTTCTTTCGTAGTAACATTTTACGTGACTATGCGCACTTACCGTTCGGTATCCATGGCGGCGTTTGCCATCGCCCTCTCGGCGCTGGTCGGCGGCTTTTTCGGGCGGGCGCGTCCTGGCCACCCAGGACGGCCTGCCCGGAGCGCATGAACGTCTTCACGACCGCGCTCCGGCAGATCGAGCAGAAATACGTCGAGACGGTCGAGTCGGATCGCGTCGTCTACAGCGCCATCAACGGCATGCTCCAGACGCTCGATCCGCACTCGAGCTTCATGGATCCGAAGGCCTACGCGCAACTGCGCGAGCGGCAGGAAGGCCACTATTACGGCCTCGGGATCAGCATCAACGTCCTCGACGGCGACATCACCGTCATGTCGCTCTTCGAAGGATCGCCGGCCTACAAAAAGGGGATCCGCCGCGGCGACGTCATCGCGCAGATCAACAGCGAAGACGCCAAGGGCTGGACGAGCGAGCAGGCGGTCCTGAAGCTGCGCGGACCGCGTGGGACGCCGGTTCAGGTGTCGATCCGCCGCGCCGGCTACGACAAGCTCGATCGACGTGGAGGTCGTGCGCGACGAAATCCGGATTCCCAGCGTGCCCTCCGCGTTCATGATGACCGAGGCGACGGGATACATCCAGCTCCGTGATTTCTCGGAAACGACCGACCGCGAGCTCGGCGCGGCGCTGCGCGAGCTGACCAAGCAGGGCATGAAGCGGCTGGTGCTCGACATCCGCGAGAATCCAGGCGGCCCGCTCGATCAGGCGATCAAGGTGTCGAACCGGTTCCTGCAAGAAGGGCGACCTGATCGTCTACACGCGAGGCCGCATCCCGAATTCCGACCAGGATTACCGCGCCGTCGAGAGCAGCGACTACACCGAACCTTCCGCTGGTCGCGCTGGCGAATCGCCGCAGCGCGAGCGCGTCGGAGATCGTGACCGGCGCCCTGCAGGATCACGATCGCGGCCTCGTCGTCGGCGAAACGACGTGGGGTAAGGCGCTCGTGCAGTCGATTTATCGGCTCAGCGAAGGCGCCGGGCTCGCGCTGACGACCGCGCACTACTTCACGCCTGCGGGCCGACTGATTCAGCGGCCCTGGGATGAGAGCTTCGACGAGTATCTCTCCTATACGACGCGCGACCAGGATGCGAACGTGCAGCATTCCGCGTCGCAGTCTGAAATACACGCTGCGCCTCGGCCGGAAGGTCTACAGCGGCGGCGGCATCGAGCCCGACTACCGCATGGCGGGCCCGATCGAAGGCTTCAACCCGGGCAAGTTCGCCCGTCGCCTCCATCCGACGATGTTCGGGAACTACGCGCAGCGGTTCGACCGCGAGGGCGACAATCGGTTCGGCAGCGCGACCGATCAGAAGGCCCGCCGCGCGCTTGACGCGAGATTTCACCGTCGACGACGCGATGCTGCAGGACTTCAAGGCGTTCGTGAAGTCGCAGCTGCGCGATCCGAGTCAGTTCGACGAGTCGGGCTTCACCGCCGACGTCGAGTTCGTCCGGGCGATGATGCGGTACGAGATCGACATCGCGTTGTTCGACGTGGCGACGGCGCGGCGGCATCTGCTGCAGAAAGACCCGCAGGCGCAGTACGCGCTGACGCTGCTTCCCGAGGCGGAGAAGCTGCTGCGCGCCGAGCCCACCAAGGGCACGCAGGTCGTCAGGAAGTAGTCGCTCTTGGTCCAGCCGGCCCCTCTGGACGGGTTAGGTCGGCTTCCCTACTACTCGTAGGGCTCTAGTTTGTCCTTGCCCCAATATTTGGGGCTTGTTACACTGGCGACCGTTTCAGGGTCCCGGGCGCCAGTGGCCCGGTTCGGCCGCGTTGCACATCTCACTGGTCAATTTCATCGAGCGCCTCCCAGCCGCTCGCTACCTTCCGCGGGACACGCGGGAGGTGCCGCGCGGCTTTTTGTCTGTACATCCACCGCTAAACGGTTTACGGTAAACGGCTAACGGACTTATATATGCGTCTTCAACAACTCGAGATCGCGGGCTTCAAGTCGTTCTCCGATCGCTCGCACCTCTCCTTCGATCGAGGGGTGACGGCCATCGTCGGCCCGAACGGCTGCGGAAAGAGCAACGTCGCGGACGCCATTACGTGGGTGCTCGGCGAGCAGAGCGCCAAGAGCCTGCGCGGCGACCGCATGGAGGATGTCATCTTCAACGGCAGCGACGCGCGCAAGCCGACCGGCGCGGCCGAAGTGCGGCTGCGGCTCAGCGACGTGCTGTCGACGCCGATTAGCGTTGACGTGCCGGCCATTGACCCGGGCGACAACGGGGATGCCGACGACGACCGGCCGTCGGTCGCGCGCACGATTGAAGTGACGCGACGCCTGTATCGTTCGGGCGAGAGCGAATACCTGATCGACGGCGAGGTATGCCGGTTGCGCGACGTGCACGAGTTCCTGATGGACACCGGGCTGGGCGCCAAGGCCTACGCGATTATCGAGCAGGGCAAGATCGGCATGATCCTGAGCTCGCGTCCGACCGATCGCCGCCAGCTGATCGAGGAAGCCGCCGGGATTACCAAGTACAAGGCCCGCCGGCGGGCCGCCGAGCTGAAGCTCGAAGCGGCGCAGCACAATCTGACGCGCCTGGAAGACATCATCTTCGAGCTCGAGAAGCAGTTCGGATCGCTCAAGCGCCAGTCGGCGAAGGCGCGCCGATACAAGCGGCTGCGCGACGAGCTGAGGCACTGGGAGAAGCTGCTGTTCGCCGGCCGGTATCAGGAGTCGGCGCACAAAATCGAATCGCTCCGCGCGCGGCTCACGGATGCGCACATTCGGGAGGCCGCGGCGGCATCGGCGGTGGCGGAAGCCGAAGCGGATTTCAGCCGCGTGCGCCTTTCGCTGGTCGATGCCGAGGGGATTGCGACCCGTGCCCGCGAGGCCGTTCATGCCTGCGAGCTCGACATCACCCGCCGGCAGCAGCAGATTGACTTCAACCGAGAGCAGATCGCCGCGATCGCCGCGCGCGCCGAAGAGGTGCGCGCGGAGCTGGCGGCGCTCGAGGCGCGCCGCGAGCCGGGACGCCTGCTTCTGACCGATCGCCGCGACTCGGCTGCCCGTGCCCTGCAGGAGCAGCACCATGCCGCCGGCGAGCTCGCGCGGATCGACCAGGAGTACACCGAAGAGAACCGGCGCATCGAAGGACTCGAGGCCGACGTCGAAGCCGCGCGGTCGGAGGTGTTTTCGGCCCTCAACGTGGCGACGACGCTGCGTCATGCGATCCAGCACGCCGAAGAGGCCAGCCAGCGCGTGTCGGAAGAGCTGTCCAAGCTGGGCGTCGAAGAGTCCGAATTGCGGATGGAGCGGGAGCGGCTGGACGACGATCGCGCGGTGACCTCCGACGGACTGCGCCGCGCGAAGGAGGCAGTCGAGGCGTCGCTTCACGCGAAGACTGCCCGCGAGACCGAGCTGGCGACCGCGCGCATCGAGCTCGAATGGAAATCGAACAATCTGCAGGCGCGCGAGCGCGAGCTGGCCGGGCTATCGGCCCGGCTTCGGTCGCTGACGGATCTGGAGCAGGCGCGGGCCGGCTATACGGACGCCGCGCGTATCGTGCTGCAGCAGGCGAACGGCCGCGTGGGACAGCAGGGATCGGTGGCCGACTACCTGGACGTGGAGCCGAAATACGAGCGCGCTGTGGAAGCCTGCCTCGGCGATCTGCTCCAGCACGTCATCGTCTCGAGCCACCAGCAGGCGCAGGCCGGGATCGACCTGATTCGCCAGGAAAACGTCGGGCGCTGCGGCTTCGTCGTGCTCGAGGGCGCCGATCAGACAGTGTCCGGCTTCAGCCGGACCGTTTCCGGCGCCTCCGAGTTGCCGGACGGCTTGATCCCACTCCATTCGGTGCTTCGCATCAGCGGCCCGCACGCCGGCGCGATTGACGCGGCCATGCCCGACGGATTCATCGCCGACGATCTTGGCGCGGCGCTGAACGCGGCGTCCGTCACCTCGTCCTGCATCGCCACGCTGGCGGGCGATATCGTGCGTGGACGCATGCTCGTGTCGGGCGGTGGCAAGGACGAAGGGCGCGCCATTCTCGGCATCAAGCGCGAAATCAAGGAGCTGCGCGATCGCATCGCCGGTGAGGAAGCCGAGCGCGACCAGTCCGTGTCGGACGTCGCCGCGCTCGAGACGCGCATCGCCCAGGCCTCGAACGCGCTCTCGGCCGTGACGGCCGATCTGCATCGCGAAGAGAAAGCCATCATCGGCCTCGATCTGCAGTTGCAGCGGTCGGCCGACGATCTGCAGAAGGTGCAGAAGAAGTTCGAGCTCCTGGAAATCGAGCGGCGTGGCGCCGACGAGCAGCGCCAGGGGCTCGAGGCGCGCCAGCGCGAAGCACGCGAGTCGATCGCGCGGCTCGAACAGGAGCAGCGGGCCGCCGACGAGAAGCTGTCGCAGGCTCAGCACCGCCTCGGTGATGCGCGCGAATCGCTTCAGGCCCTCGCCCGTCGCGCGGCGGAAGCGAAGGCGTCGTACGCGACGCTCGTGGAGCGCTCGAGCGCGCTCGACGCCGAGGTGGTACGCCTCGAGGAGAGCAACAGGGATCTCGAAGCGCGCGTCGGCGCCGCGGAAACGAGCGGGGCCGATCTCGAACGGAAGAGCGCCAGCCTGAAACGGTTGATCGACGAGACCCTGCAGATGCTCGATCGCGACGGCGAACGGCTGGACTCGCTGTGCGGGGGCGTCCGTGAGGCCGAAGCGTCGCTGTCGGATTTGCGGATGGAGGCCGATCGCATCGAAAAGGGGACGCGCGAGTCGAGGAAGGTGCTCGACGCGATTCATGCGGAAGTGGGCGAGCTCGACGTGACGCGCGCGACCGAAGAAAGTCATCTGACCCACCTGGCACAATCCTGCGTCGATACCCTGCAACTCTCGCTCGAAGAGGTGGTGGCCGAGGTGGCCGCTTCCAGTCAGCCCAGCACCGACGTGGCAGGTACCGACGGGGTAGGGCGCGACTTCAGTCGCGCCGGTGACAGTTCTGCGGACCGCGGTGAGGAAGAGACGGACGAGGCGGAAGAAGGCGTCGACGCCGGTCCCGAGCCCGTCATGGCGGCATCGGCCACTCCCGAGGAGCACATCGTGCGCCTTCGTCAGAAGATCGATCGGCTCGGCCCCGTCAACATGATGGCCATCGATCAGTTCGACGAGCTCAGCACGCGGCATCAATTCCTGACGACCCAGCGCAAGGACCTGACCGATTCGATTGCGGCGACCGGAGACACCATCAAGAAGATCGACGAAACGAGCAAGGTGCGCTTCCGCGAAGCGTTCGCGGCCATCAGGGAGAACTTCCAGGGCACCTTCAGCACGCTGTTCGGCGGCGGGCACGCGACCATCGCGCTGCTCGACGAGACCGACGTCCTCGAGAGCGGCATCGAGGTGATCGCCTCGCCGCCCGGCAAACGTCTGCAGAGCGTTCAGTTGCTGTCGGGCGGGGAGAAGGCGCTCGCGGCCATCGCTCTGATGTTTGCCATCTTCAAGTACAAGCCCAGCCCGTTCTGCGTGCTCGACGAGATCGACGCGCCGCTCGACGATGCGAACATCGGGCGGTTCGTCGAGATGCTCCAGGGCATGCAGGAGCACACGCAGTTCATCATCATTACGCACAGCCGCAAGACCATGGAGATTGCCGACCGGCTGTACGGGGTGACGATGGAGGAGCCGGGCGTGTCGAAGCTGATTTCCATCGAGTTGAACTAGAAAAGGGTTCCTGGATCCCTTTCCGGGGACGGAACTTCCGGGCGGTTGGCCTCGTCAGGTACCAGTACCTCATGCACCCAGCCCTTCGCCCCGGGCCAGCCTCCTTTCTGGCCGGCCTCAGCGTCGTTCTCAGTTTGGGGTGCGACGTCACCATCAAGGACGGCGACGTCCGCGTCCGGCACCTCCAGGGGCGTGCCACCGAGTCCTGGGTCCGCAAGTACCCGCTGGAGCCCGGGGGGAGGTTCCGAATTGCGAACAACAGCGGGCCCATCGAGATTGTGGCCGGGGAGGCCGGGACGGTCGAAGTGGCGGCGACGATCGCGGCGACCGCGATGACCAACGAGCGGGCGGCCGAATTGATTCGCGAGGCGAAGGTTGACGAGACCGTCGCGCCCGATCGCGTGGCGATCGCGGCCGAATCCCCCCGCCGCGGTGGCAATCTCGAGATGAGCTTCAAGGTGACGGTGCCGCCGGATGCGGACGTCGAGGCCACGCTCAACAACAACCGGCTGAAGGCCGACGGTTTGCGCGGGCATATCAAGGCCATGGTGGTGAACGGCCGGATCGAGCTCACCGGCCTGCGGGGTACCGTGGATGCGGCGACCGTCAATGGTTCCGTGTCGGTGAAGATGGCGGAGATCACCGGACGCGTGCGCGTGGAATGCACGAACGGTCAGATTTCGATCGAAGTGCCGAAAGACGCGAAAGCGACGCTCAACGCGCGCTCGGTGAACGGCAGTGTGACCGTCACGGGACTGAACACGCAGGAGTCCTCCACCGGGCGCCGGATTCGCAGCGTCGAATCGCCGCTCAACGGCGGTGGACCGGAGATTGACGTCCGCGCGAACAACGGGCGCATCACGATCGAAGGTAAATAGGGGATCTCTGTCATGGCAAATGGCGGATGGCAAATGGCGGAGGCGGAGCAACGGTAAGCGGTGAACGAAGATAAAGCCACCCGCTACCATCGTCTCGGCCGCCGGGCAGCGATGCTTTCGACTGTCTGGACCGGCGTCATCCTTGCGGGTTTTCTCTTTCTTGGCGGCTCGACCGCCCTGCGTGACTGGGCCGCGTCAATCGCCGGTTCAACTCCCACGCTCACCGTTGCGTTTTACATCCTGGTGCTGTCGGTCCTTGTCGATGTCGCGACGCTTCCCTTCAGCTTCTACCGCGGGTTCCTTCTCGAGCGACGCTATGGCCTGTCGACGGAAACGAGGCAGCACTGGTTCAGGGACCATGTGAAAGCGGTGGCCATCGGTGTGCTGTTCGCGGAAGCGGCGGCGGTGTTCGTGTACTTCACGCTGCGGCACTGGCCGGAGTGGTGGTGGCTGGTGGCCGGCGCCGGGTATTCACTGGTCACGGTCGTACTGGTGAACCTCGCGCCGGTGGTGCTCTTACCGCTGTTCTTCACGTTCAAGCCGTTGCAGAAGGAAGTCCTGTGCGATCGTCTCCAGGCGCTCGCGTCGAAGGCGGGCACCCGCGTCATGGGCGTCTACGAATGGACGCTGAGCGACCGGACGAAGAAGGCGAACGCGGCGCTCACGGGCATCGGCCACACACGGCGCATTCTTCTCTCGGACACGCTGCTCGCCGACTACACAGACGATGAGATCGAAGTGATCCTGGCGCACGAGCTCGCGCACCACGTGCATCGCGACATCTGGACATCGATCGTCTTCGACATGGCGTTGACGTTCGCGGGGTTCTTCGCCGCGCACTATCTGCTGCAGTGGGCGGTGCCGTTTTTCGAGCTGCGCGGCGTCGCCGATCCCGCGGGCGTGCCGGTGCTCGTGCTGACGGCCTCGATCCTCGCGCTGTGCCTGAAGCCGGTGATGAATGCGGTGTCGCGCTCGCACGAACGGCGCGCCGATTCGTACGCCCTCCAGATGACCAGCAATCCTTCCGCGTTCATTACCGCGATGAAGCGGCTCGGCCAGCAGAATCTCGCCGAAGAGAACCCGTCGCCGCTGGTGCTGGCGTTCTTCTACACGCACCCGCCGATCAAGGAACGTCTCAGCGCCGCGCAGCAGTGGAAGGCTGCGTAGCGTCGAGGCTCATCTCAACGCAAAGACGCAAAGACGCACAGTCGGGTCGTCGACGCTCGCGCTGGAGTCCTTTGCTCGAGCTTGGCCTCCAGCACGAAGCGGCGATGTGCGACTCGCACAGGCTCGCATTCGAATCGAACCGACGTGCCCCAACGGCCTGTGCCATCATGGGGGAAACGAGACATCCCCCGTTTCGTTGCAGCCAGGGCGTGACGACTGCCGTGCCAATGGACGACAACGATGACGAATTACTCGCCGGACTACTTCATCCATGCCGCAAACATCCTGCTGTTGGTGGCCTACAGCGTTCGCGACATCCTGTGGTTGCGTGTGTTTGCGGTGGGCGCCTCGGTGGTGTCGATTCCGTATTTTCTGCTGCAGCCAACAACGTTGTGGGCGCCGCTCGCGTGGACGGTAGGTTTTGCAGGCATCAACCTGTTTCAATCATGGCGCCTCTTTATGGAGCGTCAACCCGTCAAACTCACGGCAGAGGAAGAAGAAGTTCGACGGCTCGTGTTCCAGGACGTACCGCCTCGGAAGGTCCTGCAGGTGCTGAACATTGGCTCCTGGGTCACGGCGCGACCCGGCGATCGGTTGATTGAGAGCGGCAAGGTTCCAGACGCCGTGTCGCTCATCGTCAGTGGCACGGTCCGGGTGTCGAAGGACGGACACGTCCTCGGCGTGCTGGGAGATGGTCAGTTCGTCGCCTCTGCGCTCATCCTCAGCGGTGTTCAGGCCGACGTCGAAGCGGTTGTGGAAACCCCGGTCCGTGCCGTGCGTTGGCAGGTTGGGACGCTGCAGCGGTATCTCAACGCCAATCCCGACACGCGAACAGCGATGCAGCGGCACCTCGCTCGTGACCTGGCCACGAAGGTGGAGCATCTGGCCAGTGATTCAGTCAAGCCCCGAAGCAGGAATGCTGAATGAGCGCGTCACCCGATTCGGGGCACACGCATGAACGGTCTCCGCCAGCCGCTCTCGTCGCCGCGATGGTGGCGGGCATCGTCAACGGGTAGGGCCGATGGGCTTCCAGGATTGCGCTACGGTGTCTGACGCTTCCTGACGTAGACGCGCGTGGCGATCTTCGGGCGCTCCTTGCTGCGCGCTTCGCGGAACTCGATGACGAGCCGCCCATTTGGGTCCAGCCACCAGATCGAACCCCGGGCCGTGGTGATCTGCGCGCCGGTTGCGTCCCGTGGACCGATCCTCAATTCGCTGATCATCAACTGTGTTCCGAAAAACGTCACGCCCCAACTGCCTTGCAGGGACGTTCCGTCAGCCGGGCCTGCGCCGTACACGATTCCGCCCGAGCCGAATTCGAACGTTCGGGCTTCCGGGTGGGTGCCCTTCTTCGACGGGTGCGCGATCGTGAGCGCATGGATCGTCTGCGTGATCAGCAGCTCATCAGCGGGACGGATGTCGAGCGTGTCAGGCTCGTCGGGCACCGGGCGGGCGTCGGTGATCGCCCAGCGACCCGAGAAGTCGGTCACCCTCGATTGTGCGACGCCGCTCGAACAGAGCAGCGCGACCGCAAGCGCCGAGGCCGCAAACGCGTCCCGCATGGCTCGTGCTCCGTTTGACACCGATTCTGGCGGGTTGTTCGGGCGCGGGAGAACCCGCTTGCACGACCTGGGCCTTCTCGGACGCCCCGCCGGCTCGTCGGGCATCCTGATCTCGAGCCAGCGCGTGCCCGTTTGGTCTGTCGTCATCTGGAAACGAAGCGCCGGGTTGGCGTCGAGCGCATCGATCACGAACTGCAGCGTCGCGCCCGGCGAATCGGCGTCGAGAACGGCGGTTCGTTGCGTGGTGGCGTAAGTGAGGGGGGCTGAAACTAGAAACTCGTGACTAAAGCAACTCGTCAGAATGGTGTAGCGGGCGCGGGAGTTGGAGTTGGGTTGGCATTGTTGCGGCGCGAAGCCGTGCGCAGGCGGCCGACGGGTGACGCCTGACCGTGCGAGAAGCCTGCGGGCCTCGAGCGAGGATGAAGTGCGAAGTCAGTGTCCTCGCGTCGAGCGGTCGCGGGCGGCCTCGCAGCACGCGTCCGGCCCCGGAGCTTCGGCTTCGCGCGGCAGCAACGCCAACCCAACTCCGCCCGGTCCGCAACGTGTACCCGGTCCGGCTAAATCCGGACACTACGTACATCTGAATACCGTAGGGCGCGACGCGCGAACGCTTGCGGGCTTCAGCCGGTTGATGAACGCCAAGCCGACGAGCACGGCCAGTATGAGGCCCGACCAGATGGCGTTGACAGGATCTCTCAGGACGAACGTCCACGCGAATGTCGCGCCCAGCAGCGTCACGGCGAGCAGCGCCGCGCCGGCCGTCTGCGTTCGTGGAATCAGAATCAGGATCGCGCCGGCCAACTGAAGCACTCCGGTCACGTATCGCCCTGTCTGCGATCCGCCCAGCCGGTCGAACGTGGACACCCACACCGCCGCACCGAACAAGTTGCCGGCGGCGACGTTCAAGAAGTACCAGCGCCAGGACGACACGTGTCAGGCGAGCGGCCATACTTTTCACTTTCTACTTTTTACTTTTTACTTTCTACTTTCCACTTTCAACGATCAACTCCCCGACCATCTTCTTGCAGCCGTCGTCCACCGAGAGGTTGCAGTAGATCGGAAAACGGCCTGGCTGATCGGCCCGGAACTCGAAGACGATGGGCCTGCCCGGCTCTACGCGCTTGGCGATGCGGTACTTGTCGATGGTGAAGCTGTGCGGGATGTCGTCGGTGGAAAAGCTCACGCGCACGAGATCGTCCTTGTGAACGACGATGCGCCCGGGACTGAATGCGTACTTGTGCGCCGAGACCGTGACCTTGCGCTCGCTGCCGCCCTCCTGCGCCCGTGCCAGGAGGCCGAACAGCGCCAGCATCAGTACGAATGCCGAGCGCGCCGCGATAGTCCCGGCAGAGACCGAAAGTGAGGACGTCATGATGTTCTCCTTCCGGGGGAGGCGGGGGCAATCCCGAATCAGCGGATTCGCGGATTGGAAGACTGGCAGATTGGGGAGGGCCGAAGCCCGGCCCCAATCTCTCATCCAGTCACAGACTTCAGTTTACTCCGATTTGCGCGACGGGCCACCTGCGCCGGCGGCGGCGCCTTCGTCCTGCAGCAGCGCCTTGCGGCTCAGCCGGATCTTGCCGGTGGGATCGATGTTGATGACCTTGACGAGCAGCTGCTCGCCTTCCTTGAGCTCGTCCCGCACGTCCTTCACGCGGTGGTTCGCGATTTCCGAGACGTGGAGCAGGCCGTCGGTGCCGGGCATGATCTCGACGAACGCGCCGAAATCGGTAATCCGCTGCACCTTGCCCATGTAGGTCTTGTTCAGCTCGGCGGTGGCCGTCAGTTCCTGGATGATCGCGATGGCCTTCTGCGCCGCCGCTTCGTCGGCCGACGCGACGTTCACGCTGCCGTCGTCCTCGACGTCGATCTTCACGCCGGTGCGCTCGATGATGCTGCGAATCATCTTGCCGCCAGGCCCGATGACGTCGCGGATCTTGTCGACCGGGATCTTGATGGTGATGATGCGCGGCGCGTAGGTTGAGATGTTGCCGCGCGGGCCGGTGAGCGTCTTCTGCATTTCCCCGAGGATATGCATGCGGCCGCGGTTCGCCTGGTCGAGCGCCTCACGCATGATCTGCGCGGTGATGCCCGTCACCTTGATGTCCATCTGCAGCGCCGTGATGCCCTTGGCCGTGCCGGTCACCTTGAAGTCCATGTCGCCGTAGTGGTCTTCGGCGCCCGCGATGTCCGACAGGACCGCGTACTTGCCGGTCTTCTCGTCCATGATGAGGCCCATCGCGACGCCGGCCACCGGAGCGCGCAATGGCACGCCGGCATCCAACATCGACAACGTGCCGCCGCAGACCGTCGCCATCGACGACGATCCATTCGACTCGAGGATGTCCGACACGACGCGAATGGTATAGGGGAACTGCTCCTCAGTCGGAAGCACCGGCTGCAGCGCGCGATCGGCAAGCGCGCCGTGTCCAACCTCGCGCCGGCCGGGGCCGCGGAGGAATTGCACCTCGCCCACCGAGAACGGTGGGAAGTTGTAGTGCAGCATGAAGCGGCGGTAGATCTCGCCTTCGACCGTCTCGATCTTCTGCTGATCGTCCGACGTGCCGAGCGTGACGGTGACGAGCGCCTGCGTCTCGCCGCGCGTGAACACGGCCGAGCCGTGGACGCGGGGCAGCACGCCGACTTCCGACCAGATCGGCCGGATCTGATCGAACTTGCGGCCGTCGAGCCGCACGCCCTTCTGCAGCACTTCGTCGCGCAGGACTCTTTCCTTGAGCTCTTTGAAGATGGCCTTCGCTTCGACCTTGCGCTGTACTTCGCCATCGGGCAGCGATCCGACGAGCTCGCTCAGTACCTGATCGACCGACCCGTAGTTCGCCAGCTTGTCGCGCATGCGCATCGCGTCGGCGAGCGGAATCATCACCTTCTCCTCCACCTCGCGGTAGAAGACCGGGTCGTATTCCTTCTTCGCGACTTCGCGCTTCGGCTTACCGGCTTCCTTGGCGAGCGCGTCGATCTCGGTGACGATGCGCCTGATCGCGGCGTGGCCGGCCTCGAGGCCCTGCACCACTTCCTCTTCGGTCACTTCCTTGGCGCCGGCCTCGACCATCACGATCGCGTCGTTGCTGCCCGCCATCACGAGGTCGAGCGAGCTCTTCTTGCGCTGCTCGTAGGTCGGGTTGATCACATACTTCCCGTCGACCATGCCGACGCGCACGCCGGCGATCGTCTTCTGCAACGGGATGCTGGAGAGCGCGAGCGCCGCAGACGCGCCGCTGAGCGCCAGCACATCTGGGTCGTAGTTCGCATCGGCCGACAGCACGAGCGCGATGATCTGCGACTCGCTGCGCCAGCCCGCCGGGAACAGCGGGCGGATGGGACGATCGATCACGCGGCTGGTCAGCACTTCTTTTTCAGACGGCTTGCCCTCGCGCTTGAAGAACCCTCCGGGAATGCGTCCCGACGCGTAGGTGTATTCCTTGTAGTCGACCGTCAGCGGAAGGAAGTCGATGCCTTCGCGCGGATTCGGTGAGGCGCAGGCTGTGACGAGGACGACCGATTCGCCCATCCGGACGATGACCGACCCATCTGCCTGCTTCGCGTACTTGCCTGTCTCGAAGGAAAGGGGAGTGCCGTTAATTTCAAGTTCTCGTCTGTACATTTATGCCTCGGGAACGTGCGTATGCCTCGGATCGTACGTCGCGTCCGGCTCTGGCCGGACCGACGCCTACTTGCGGATGCCCAGTCTCCGGATCAACTCGGCATAGCGTTCCGAGTCCTTGCCTTTCAGATAATCCAGCAGGCGACGGCGCTGACCGACCAGCTTGAGGAGACCGCGGCGCGAATGATGATCTTTCGCGTGGGTCTTGAAGTGTTCGGTGAGATAGCCGATGCGTTCGCTGAGAATGGCAACCTGAACTTCAGGAGAGCCGGTGTCGGAGTCGTGGGTGCGGTACGAGGAGATGACCTCGGTTTTTCGATCTTTGTTCAAAGCCACGGGTCGTTTACCTCCGCGAGCGGCCCAGCAGATGCCATCGGTGGAATCGCATGGTCCCCGGTCCGTCGCAATGTGTTAGTCCCAAACGAGTAATTTTAGTCCAGTACTACACCCGGATGCAAAAGCCCGGCGACGCCGCCGGCGCGCGGTTCTGCGATCGCCACGAGACGTCCGTCGGGGTGCAGAAGTCGGACTCGGCCGCCCCTGGCGAGTCCCGTCAGCGCCGCGGCCCCCCTTACGTGTGCCGGGCCAATGAACCCGCCCCGGGCGGCCAGCGACGCGCCCTCGGGGGTGAGCGTGATCGCCGGAAGGGACGGGAGCAGATCGCTCAGCGGTATCACACGCGCGGCGGCTTCCTGCGGCCGCCGATCGATGAGGTCGAGACCGACGGCCTCCGATAGCGAAAAATCACCGCTTCTGGTCCTGACCAGGCCGGCGAGATGCGCGCCGGTGCCAAGGCGGTTGCCGATGGCATCGGCGAGAGAGCGCACGTAGTAGCCGGCCGAGCACACGAGGCGCACGCGCAGCAGGCTGCCGCGCCATTCGAGCACGTCGAGGGCGGTCACCGTCACATTCACCGGCTGCAGCCGCACGGGCGCGTTCCTGCGCGCCAGGTCGTACGCGCGGTCGCCGTCAATTTTCTTGGCGGAGTAGGCCGGCGGCTCCTGCAGGTACGTGCCGCGGAACTCCGCGACCGCTTCCTCGACGAGCGACGCCGTGACATCGGACACGGCGCGCGTGTGCTCGCGTGTCACGATCTCGCCGCCGCGATCCAGCGTCGTCGTGCTCACGCCGAGCTCGATGTCGGCTTCGTACTCTTTGTCGGCAGACGACAGGAATTGCGCGAGCCGCGTCGCCTTGCCCAGGACGAGCGGCAGCACGCCAGAGGCCAGCGGATCCAGCGTCCCGGTGTGGCCGACCTTCATCGCCGTCGATCGTCGATCGTCCATCGTCGACCGCCTGGAGAGGGCCTGCCCGCCGGAGCGCGGAGCGCGAAGGAGGGCACGACGGACGACTGCGACGACGTCGTGCGACGTGGGTCCGGCCGGCTTGTCGATGACGATGACGCCGTCGGCGAAAACCGTGTCAGATCCCACAGCCATCGTGCCTTCTCGAACTCAATTCTTTGCGCCTTTGTGTCTCTGCGTTGGGACGCACTGATCCTCACGACAGCGCGCGGTTCAGCTCGTCGACCAGCTGACGGCGGACGTCGGCATACGGGCCGTTCAGCGTGCAGCCGGCCGCGTTCTTGTGGCCGCCGCCGCCGAACCGATTGGCGACGCGGTTCACATCGACATCGCCTTTCGACCGCAGACTGATGCGGAAGGTGCCGGGCTCGACTTCCTTGAAGAACGCGACGGCCTGAATTTCCCTGACGGTCAGCGGCATGTTGATGAGCCCGTCGGAGTCTTCGTGCGTGGAGCCGGTGGTGCGCAGCAGCTCGAGCGTCAGCGCCGCGAGCGCGGCCCGGCCGTTCGCCTCGAACTCGAGGTTGTGCAGCACGGCGCCCATCAGCCGCAGGCGCCCCATCGTGCTGTTGTCGTAGACCGCCCGGGCGATGGCCTCGGGCTGAGCCCCGGCCTCGGTGCAGCGCCGGCAGATCTCGAACGTCCTGGGCGTGATGTGCGAGAAGTGAAAGCCGCCGGTGTCGGTCAGGATCGCGACGTAGATATGGGTCGCGATTTCCGGCGTCAGCGTCACGCCGAGCGCCTCGATGACGTCGAACACCATCTCGCCGCAGGCCGCGGCGCGCTCGTCGAACCAGTTGATCGCGCCGAAGTTCGAGTTGCCCGGATGGTGATCGATGTTGATGACGAAGTACTTCTCGAACCCGTCGACGCCGGTGCGCGACAGGTCGCCGCATTCCATCACGATCGCGGCGTCGAACTGCCCGTGCACGGTGGGTGATACCTGAATGTCGCGGATCCCGGGCAACGTCTGGAACTGCGGCGGCGTGGGATCTCTGTCCACGAGCTGCACGTCCTTGCCGAGCTGCCGCAACGCGTAAGCCATGGCCAGTTGCGAGCCGATGGCATCGCCGTCGGGCCGCGCGTGCGATGTGATGACGAAGCGCTGCCGCTGGAGAATGGCGTCGCGGATCTCGGCAATGGGGTTAGCGGTCATCAGGCTCCGAAGCGTCGGATGTGTCGGGCTGGACCGCCTGCTCGTCGGCAATCTCCTTGAGGAGCTGCGCGACGCGATCCTGGTGTCCGATGCTCGCATCGAACTCGAAGTGAATCTCGGGCGTGCGCCTCAGGCGCAGACGCTGGCCGATCTGCCGGCGCATGAACCCGGTTGCGCGCTCGAGCGCGCGCGCGGTGTTCTGGCGTGCCGTCGCATCGCCGAGGCTGGTGTAGTACACGCGGGCGTGCTGCAGGTCTGAGGTCACCTGCACGCGCGTCACCGTGACGAACCCGACACCGGGATCGTGCAGCTCGCGCGCGATGATCGTCGTGACCTCCGCGCGAATCTGATCGGCGACGCGTTCGGGTCTGGAACCCTGGCCCATATGAACTAGTGATCTGCTGACCTGATGATTGACTGAACTAATTGAACTGACCGAGATCAATAGATCTGATCTAGATCTCCAGATCCCTCGATCAGCAGCTACACTCCGCTACCCCAGAAACTCTACCTCAGTACGTGCGATCAAGCCTGGCTCCACGCGCTCGATTTCGGTGACCACGGCGGCAAGCTCGCGGTCGGCGTGCTTTTCTTCGTTGGAGACGGTGACGACGCTGAGGCCGGCCCGCTGCCAGAGGTCGTTGTATTCGACTTCGGCAACGGCGACGTTGAATTTTCTGATGCGATCCTTCACGCTCCGCAGCACCATCCGCTTCTCTTTCAGCGACCGGGCGCCGGGAATATGGAGCTCGATGGAAAGGTGGCCAATGACCATCGCGGATTCTCGATTGACGATTGCCGGAATTGAATTGGGCAATCGCCAATCAATGTGGCAATCGTCAATCGCGAATCTGGCAATGCCGGCTAGGCTGAAACGGCGACTCGTTCCACCGTGAACACTTCGATCACGTCGCCCACTTTCACATCGTTGTATTTGTCGAACGCGATGCCGCACTCGAAGCCGGCCTTCACTTCGCTCACGTCATCCTTGAAGCGCCGCAGAGAGCCGATCTTCCCTTCGTGCACGAGAGCACCGTTGCGGACCAGCCGCGCCTTGGTGTCGCCGCTGCGTGTGATGCGCCCGTCGACGACGTAGCAGCCGGCAATCGTGCCCGCTTTCGGCACCTTGAAGATGTTCCGCACCTCTGCTGCGCCCAGCCGTACTTCCTTCAACGTCGGCTCGAGCAGGCCCGTCATCGCTTTCTTCATCTCGTCGGTGACGTTGTAGATGACGGTGTGATGGCGGATGTCGACCTCTTCGCGCTCGGCCAGGTGTTCGGCGTTGCGGTCCGGACGGACATTGAACCCGATGATGACGGCGTTCGATGCCGACGCGAGCAGCACGTCCGATTCGTTGATGGCGCCGACGCCCGAATGGATGATCTTGATGCGCACGCGCTCGTCGCTCAATTTCGCCAGCGTGTCGGCGAGCACTTCCGCCGAGCCCTGCACGTCCGACTTGATGACGATGGGCAGGTCCTTCATGCCGCCTTCGGCAATCTGCTGCTGCAGCGATTCCAGCGTCAGCCGGCTGCCTTTCGCCCCGAGCGCCTTTTCCTTGGCCATGCCCTGGCGGTAGGTGGCAATCTGCCGCGCCTTGGCCGCATCGGCCAGCGCCTGGAACGCATCGCCGGGCTGCGGCAGCCCGGTCAACCCGAGGACCTCGACCGGCGTCGAAGGCGGCGCCAGCTTGATGGGCTTGCCGCGATCGTCGATGAGCGCGCGCACGCGGCCCACAATCGGACCGGCGATGAACGTGTCGCCGACGCGGAGCGTGCCGTCCTGCACGAGGATGGTTGCGACGGGACCGCGTCCGCGATCGAGCTTCGACTCGAGCACCGTGCCCGACGCGTTGCGCTTCGGATTGGCCTTGTACTCGCCGATGTCGCTGACGAGGAGAATCATTTCGAGCAGCGTGTCGAGGCCGGTCTTCTTCTTCGCCGAGACCGGCACCATGACGGTCTGCCCGCCCCAGTCTTCGGGCACGAGGTTGAGATCCGACAAGCTCGCGCTTGACGCGCTCGGGATCGGTGCCCGGCTTGTCAATCTTGTTGATCGCCACGATGATCGGCACGTTCGCCGCCTTCGCGTGGTCGATGGCTTCGCGCGTCTGCGGCATGACGCCGTCGTCGGCCGCGACGACGAGCACGACGACGTCGGTGACTTTCGCGCCGCGCGCGCGCATCAGCGTGAACGCCTCGTGACCGGGGGTATCGAGGAACACGATGTCGCGGTCGTTGGCCGTCGTCACGTGATACGCGCCGATGTGCTGCGTGATGCCGCCGGCTTCGCGCTCGGCGACGCGCGCCGTGCGGATGGCGTCGAGCAGCGTGGTCTTGCCGTGATCGACGTGACCCATCACCGTGACGACGGGCGCGCGCGCGATCGTGTCTTCCGGCTTCACCTCTTCCGCTTCCACCTCGAGCATGTCCTGCTCGAACGTGCGCAGCTGCACTTCGGCGCCGAATTCGCGCGCGATCATCGACGCCGTGTCGGTGTCGACGGTGCTGTTGATGGTCATCATCAGCCGCTTGTCGAGCAGCTTCTTCAGCACGTCTTTCACGCGCTGGTCGAGCTTGTCGGCGAGGTCCTTCACCGTCATGCCTTCGACGAAGGTGACCGTGCGCGTGATCGGTGGAGGCGCGCCGGGGCCGACGACTGCGCCGCACGTCGCGGCGCTGTTCGCCGTCCGGGCGGCGCGCCCATCGGCGGCCGCATCGGCGGCGGCGTGAATCTGCGGCGCGCGCCGGACGCTGCTGGCCGACCCCGCCTGAGGGGCGCATGCCCTGCGGCGCTTGTGGCGGACGGATCGGCGGCGATGGCAAGCGGCCGCGGACCGCCCGGCGTCATGTTCGGCCGCATCGGCGGCGGATACGACGGACGCTGCGGCGCTGGACGCGTCGAGACACCACCCGGTCGCCGCCCGGCCCGCCGGGTCGCGCGAGGTTGCCGGTCGCCGGAGGCAGCGGGGCCGTCGGCCTCGGCGGCACGATCTTGTCGGATGGGCGGAGGCGAGGACCCGACGGCCGCGTTGGCATCGCCGGCACGGCTGATGTTCCTGGCGCGTTCGGTTCTTCGATTCTCAGCCTGATGCTCGGCGGCACCATGCCGGCCCGGTATCGGCGCAGGTCTCGGCGGGCGCAGCGGGCGCGGCTGCGATCGGCCGAGCGGGTGCGGTCGGCGGCGGTTCAATGACAGGTGTTGATGGCAGCTCTGTTCGACAATGGGAGCCGGCGTCTCGGATGCGGCCACCGATCGGTGCGGGCTCTTCGACCGGTTCCATCACCGGTTCGGGCGCGGGCGGCTCCTCGTATACCGGCTCTTCGACAACCGGTGAGGCGGAAACGCGGTGCGGCCGCGGGTTTCGCGGTCTTGACCAGGCGCGGCGGCGCCAGCGTGGGTGCCGCCGGCTTCGCGGGCTCCGCCTTCTTGGCGCTGGCCGCCGGCTTCTTCGCACCGGGCTTGGCGGCCGGTCCCTCGGCGAACATGTCGCCGCCCGGCAGCGTGATGCTGCGCTCGCGCGCGAGCCGCTCGACGAACTGGCGCGCCACGACCTCTTCAATCGTGCTGGACGCGCTCTTCAGCTCGATGCCGTGCGCGCGCTTCAGCAGCGCGAGCACTTCCTGGCTGCTCGTGTTGAGAAGCTCCGCGACCTTGTAAATACGAACTGTTGCCAAATAAATCTCCGTAACTGCGCGACATTCGCGCCTACGCCTGTTCCTCTTCGCGCCGGCGCTTCGCCGCGCACCGCGGCGAGAATCCGTTCTGCCGTCTTCGCGCCGATGCCCTGGACCTCGGATAACGCGTCGACGCTGGCGACGCGCGATCTTCTCGGTGCTGTCGTAGCCCGCCGCGATCAGCCGCTGCATCGTCTTGTCGCCGATGCCGGCGATCGAGAACGACGGAGCCGCATCCTCTGACTCGTCCGCGACGGCCGCGGCCGCTTCGGTCTCAGCCGGTTCGGTCGCTGCCTGCTTCGGCCTCCGCCGGTTCCTCGGTCGCGCTCGAATCGCCGACGAACCCTTCGAACTGCGCCTCGATCTCGCGCCGCTTCTCTTCTTCGCTCTTGATGTCGATGCGCCAGCCGGTGAGCTTCGCGGCGAGCCTGACGTTCTGGCCCTTCTTCCCGATGGCGAGCGACAGCTGCTTGTCCTCGACGACGACCTCGACCACGCGCTCCTTGTCGTCGACAATCGACACGCGCTGCACTTTCGCGGGGCTGAGCGCGTTGGTGACGAGCGAGACCGGATCGTCCGACCACTCGACGATGTCGATCTTCTCGCCGCGCAGCTCGCGGATGATCGCCTGCACGCGCGTGCCCTTCATGCCGACGCACGCGCCGACCGGATCGACGTCGCGCTCGCGGGAAAACACCGCGACCTTCGCGCGATCGCCGGCCTCGCGCACGGCGCCGCGAATCTGCACCGTGCCGTCGTAGATCTCCGGCACTTCCTGTTCGAAGAGCTTCACCAGCAGCGCCGGGTCGGTGCGCGACAGCACGATCTGCGGGCCCTTCGTGCTGCGGTTGACGCCTTTGATGACGGTGCGCAGGCGCTCGCCGGGGGCGTAACTCTCCGCCCGCGACTGCTCCTTGCGCGGGAGGCTCGCCTCGATGCGCCCCAGCTCGACGACCATGTCGCCGTTCTCGAAGCGCTTCACCGTGGCGTTCACGACCTCGCCGATGCGCTGGCTGTACTCGCCGAAGATGTTCTCGCGCTCGGCCTCGCGGACCTTCTGGAAGATGACCTGTTTGGCCGTCTGCGCGGCGATGCGCCCGAGCACTTCCGTGGGCTTGGGAAATTCGATTTCCATGTCCACTTCGGCTTCGTCGCCATACAGCTGCTGCGCTTCCTCGAGGGAGATCTCGGTCGCCGGATTCTGCACCTCCGTCACAATCTGTTTGACGGCGAACAGATCGACCTGGCCGGTATCCTGATTGAAGCGTGTCTTCAGGTTCTCGTTGGTCTTGTAATACTTCCTCGAGGCGGTCAGCACGGCATCCTCGATCGCGGTAATGACGACATCCGCTTCGATGCCTTTCTCTTTCGCCAGCGCCTCGATTGTCTGCATCAACGGGTTAGACATTGTTTGATCCGGGGCCCCCAGCCCTCAGCCCTCAGCCCTTAGCCCTCAAAACTCGAGCCCTCAAAACTCCACTTCCAAGCGAGCGCGGGTGACGAGCGCGAGCGGGATGAGTTGTCGCTTTCCCGGCGTCGTTTCCATCACGATCGCGTCGTTCTCGATACCGCCCAGCCGTCCCTCGAAATGCGTCTGTCGATCGACCGGCTGCGAGACCACGATTTTCGCGAGCCTTCCCGCAAACCGCCTGTAGTCGCCCGCGTCGCGCAGCGGCCGATCCAGCCCGGGCGACGACACCTCGAGGGTGAAACTCTGGTCGATCGTTTCCTCGACGTCCAGAATCGCGCTGACATCACGGCTCACGCGCTCGCAGTCCTCGATCGTCGGCGACAGATCCGCCCGCCTTCGCCGCTCGGCGTCGTCGGCGATGGCCGCGTCGCTGTCGGCAAAGGGAACGTCGAGAAAAATCCGCAGCATCCACCCCGTCGACTCGCGCCGGAACTGAACGTCGAAAATCTCCAGGTTGTACGAGCGGGCCACCCGCTCGGCGACTCCACGAATTGTGTCAATGAGCAGCGTAAAACCACCCCCAAAAACAAAAAGTGGGCACAGGCCCACTTTCAGGTCTTGCAGGCTCTTACGAACCTAAAAGTTTATCACAAGGGCCTGTCTGACTCCAGGGCGGACCACGAGATCATATTCGCGAGCGCCCACGATTTCCGCCTGAAATATCGCCCCCGGCCGCAGGGATGTCGGGGTCCGCCTCGGTGAAGTACACGACCGGGTCGATGTCGGGCGCCTGTCCGGCCAGCCGGCCTTTCCAGACGAGGTCGTGCTCGGGGGAGGGGCCGTCCACCATCACCTGGACATGGGTGCCGATGCGCTGCTTCTGCGCCCGCGCCACGATGCGCTTCTGCTCGGCCATCAACGTGTTGCGGCGTTTTGCCTTGGTCGCCGCAGGGACGTCGTCCGGAAGGTCGTACGCCGTCGTGCCTTCCTCGTGCGAATACGTGAAAACCCCGACATGGTCGAACCCGACGGACCTGACAAAGGCACAGAGTTCGTCGAACTCGGGCTCGGTCTCGCCCGGGAATCCCACGATGAAGGTTGTTCTCAATGAGACGCCGGGAACGCGGTCGCGGATCCGCCTCAGAAGCTGCTCGTAGCCCTTGCCGGTCCCCGGCCGCTTCATCCGCCGCAGACACCGCGTCAGACGCGTGCTGCAGCGGCAGGTCGACGTACTTGACGACCTTGTCGCACTCCGCCATGGCATCGAGGATGTCGGCGGTAATGGTCGTGGGATACAGATACAGCAGCCGGATCCAGTCGATGCCGTCTACCTGGTTCAGCTCGCGAAGCAGCGCCGGAAGGGCGGTCCCATGAGCGAGATCGCGGCCGTAGAACGTGGTGTCCTGCGAGATCAGGATGATTTCGCGCACGCCGCGTGCGGCGAGCGACCGTGCTTCGCGGACGATCGTGTCGATCGGCCTGCTGCGGTAGTGACCGCGCAGCGTCGGGATGATGCAGAAGGAGCACTTGTAGTCGCAGCCCTCGGCGACCTTGATGTAGGCGAAGTGCCGCGGTGTGGCGAAGACGCGAGGAGACTCGGCGTCGTACAAGGTACGTTGGAAGTCGGATTGGGGACTAGGGATTAGGGATTGGGGACTGGGGATGAGCGTGAGCGGAATCGTTCGCTTCCTGCTCGCGCCCTCGATGGCGCCCACAATCTCCGGCACCTCGCCGGTGCCGAGCACGGCGTCGATCTCGGGAATCTGCGCCTTCAACTCGTCGCGATAGCGTTCGCCCAGACACCCCGTGACGACCAGCCGTTTGCACGAGCCGCTCTTCTTGAACTCGGCCAGCTCGAGAATCGTGTTGACCGATTCTTCCTTGGCCGAATCGATGAACGCGCAGGTGTTGACGACGAGGACATCGGCTTCCGAAGGATCCGGCGTCAGCGTGTGGCCGCCCTCCTGGGACAGCCCCATCATGACCTCGGAATCGACGAGGTTCTTCGGACATCCGAGCGAGATGAAACCAATCTTCATAGGGAATCTAAAAACTAAAATCTAAAAACTAGAATCTGAAATCCAGAAACTGAAGACAGAGAACTGAAAACTGAAAACTACGGAGTCACCCTATACATCATCCTGGGGAATGGCGTCGCTTCGCGGACGTGTTCGAGGCCGCAGAGCCACCCGACCACGCGCTCGATGCCCATGCCGAAGCCGCCGTGCGGCACCGACCCGAAGCGGCGCAGGTCGAGGTACCACTCGAACGCTTCCTGCGGCAGGTTGTGGTCCTTGATCCGCTGCAACAGGACGTCATAGCTGGCCAGGCGCTGGCTGCCGCCGATGATTTCGCCGATGCCTTCCGGCGCGAGCATGTCGACGCACAACGCGAGCTCGGGGCGCGCGGGGTCGGGCTCCATGTAGAACGGCTTGACGCTGGCTGGATAGCGATGGATGGCCACCGGCCGATCGAAGTGCTGCGAGAGCACGGTTTCGTCGGTGCCCCCCAGATCGCCGCCCCACTCGAACGGTTGACCCTTCTCGTGGAGCAGCTTCACGGCGTCGTCGTACGAGATACGCGGAAACGGCGCCTTTACGTTCTCGAGCTTCGATGTGTCGCGCTCGAGCGCCTTCAGCTCGCGGCGCCGTTTGTCCAGCACGCGCGAGACGACGGCCACGACCAGGCCCTCGGCCAGATCGATCACATCGTCCAGCGTGGCGTAGGCCATTTCGGGCTCGACCATCCAGAATTCCGTGAGGTGCCGCCTCGTCTTGGATTTCTCGGCACGGAAGACCGGACCGAAGTTGTAGACCCGCCCGAGGGCCATCGCGTTGGCCTCGGCGTACAGCTGGCCGCTCTGCGTCAGGAAGACTTTCTGGTCTTCGAAATAGTCGACCGGAAAGAGCGTGGTCGTGCCTTCGCACGCCGCGGGCGTAAAGATGGGCGTGTCGGCGAGGATGAACCCCTGGTCGTTGAAGAAATCGCGGACCGCGCTGATCACTTCGTGGCGAACGCGGAGAATCGACTGCTGTTTTTCGGACCGGATCCACAAGTGCCGGCGATCGAGCAGGTAATCGACGCCATGTTCCTTCGGCGTAATCGGATAATCGGTCGACGGCGAGACGATCTCGAAATCCGAGACGTCGAGCTCGTACCCGCCGGGCGCACGGCTGTCCGCGCGCACCGTTCCGTGCACGATGACCGCGGTCTCCTGCGACAGATGGTCGGCCTGCTTGAATTTCTCGTCGCCGACCGCCGCTTTGGACACGATGCCCTGGATGAATCCGGTGCCGTCGCGGATCGACAGGAAGTGAATCTTCCCGCTCGACCGCCGGTTGTGGAGCCATCCGCGGATGGTGACCTGTTTGCCGTCGTGCTGCGCGATTTGATCGATATAGGCAATCATAGAAAAGCTGTCAGCGCTCAGCCGTCAGTCGCTGTCAAACTGGGAGCTGAAAGCTGACAGCTGAGAGCTATCGACCATCAGGCCCTCGAGCCTCTGGCGAGCGGCAACCGCCCGGTCGAGTACCGCTCGAGGGCTTTCCGCGGCCCTTACTTCGTACATCAACACTCCATCGTAGCCGATCTTTTCGAACGCCATCACGGTGGCCGCCCAGTTGATGCTGCCCTGGAAAGGAACCAGGTGGTCGTCGCTCTGCCGGCGGTTATCGTGGATGTGCGTGGTGACGAGATACTCCGACGTCGTTTCGATGGCCTCGGCCGTGTCGCCGAGCATGTGCGCGTGGCCGACATCCATGCAGATGCCGAGGTCGGCGCCATCGAAGCTGCGCTCGATGATCTCGATCAGATCCGAGGGCGTCGACAGGGCGTTGCCCATCACTTCGAGCGCCACCTTCACGCCCGCCGTCTCGGCCAGGGACTGGATTTCCTCGACGCTGCGGATCGCCGCCTCACGATGGTTGTCATCTGGTCCGGGCTTCCAGGCATCGGGCACGCCGAGGTGCACGACCAGGTACTTGAAGGGAATAACCCTGGCGACGTTCAATGCCGCCGCCATTTCGCGGAGCGTCGCCTTTCTGGCGTCGGCGTCACGAGACTGCGGTTGAGAACGTGCGCTGGCCGCGGCCGTTGACGAACACGTCGGTCATCGGTGCGTGGACGGAATGCAGCTCGAGGTTCGCCTGGGTCAGCCATTCTTTCAGCGTTCCGATCGCCGTCTCGTCGTGATAGTCGAAGTGGCTGCGCGTGGCAAACAGCTCGACCGCCTCGAATCCGCTCGCGGCAATCTCGAGGACGTGCGTCAGGTCCAGACGTTGTTCGTGATACAGGTGAGTCGAAACACCAAATTTCTTCATACATGCCAACAAAGGGGCGGGCCCCTTTCGTCCTAGAACAGGATTTCGCGGAGCCGGGCGAAGCGGGGGTACCGCTCCAGGTTCGTGCGAACGTTGCTCAACGTCCTGGGGATGTACTGAATGTACACGGGATTGCGCCGTGCGGTCGTCTGATGGCCGAAGGTGCCGAGCGCCTTCAGATTGCGCTGCACCGACATGAGATCGAATCGCCGCCGGTACTCCGAAAATGCATCGGGCGTCGCCTCGGCCGGGCCGCCAAGTTTCAGATATCCGCGGATCGAGATCGTCGACGCGCGCGTCCGGCAGGTCCACGTACGAGTCGCGCAGCAGCGACGCCAGATCGTAGGTGTCGGGCCCCATGCGGGCGTCCTGGAAGTCGATGATGTACAGACTGCGGTCGTGCAACATCAGGTTCCGGCTGTGGTAGTCGCGATGGCACAGCACGCGGGGCTCGGCCGCGAGCTCGTCCACGATCCGCAGGAACTCCTCGTTCAGCGCGTCGCGGGCGGCCGCCGTGATCGAGGCGCCGTGATACGCCTCGAGGAAGTGTTTGACGAAGAAATTCATCTCCCACATCAGCTTGTCGCGATCGAAGGCGACGCGATAGGGGATGAACTCGTCCGACTCGAGCTCGACGCCCCTGCGCTGCATGCGAAACACGAACTCGACGGCCTGGCGGTAGAGCGCGTCGTGGTCGGCGGGCTGCGTCACGCCGAGATGCGCCTGCAGCGTCACGTCCCCGAGATCTTCGAGAATCAGGATGCCGAGGTCGTCGGCGTGGCCGGCAATGGCCGGAATCGGCAGCGGGATGCTGGTGAACAGCCGGCACACGTTCACGAACGGCAGCTCGTCGTAGACAAACGGGGCGTCGTACACCGCGAGGACGACAGAAGGGTTGTCGGGCCGGAGAATGCGGAAGTACTGGCGCGTCGACGCGTCTCCGGTGAGCGGCACGACGCGCACCTGCGGATCCGCAAGCTTCGCGCGATGCAGGCACTCGTCGATCCTGCCCCGCGTTTCCTGCAATGCCGTCGAGGGTGTGTCCATCAGCGGATGTCCGTCACGTCGAGCCGTCCGTCTTTCTGAATGATGGCGCAATTCTGGAAGCTCGCTCCAGAAAGAATGTGCACCCCGTCGGCGATGATACAGCGCCGGAGCGTGGCGCCCTTGCCGATCTGTGCGCCATCCCAGACCACCGTATCGACCAGATGCGCCGCCGGGTCCACGATCGAGCCGGGCCCGATCTGCGGACACATCGCCCTCGGCCCTGCCGATCGCGAGACACGCCTCGAGATAGTCGGCCGGCGTGCCCACATCCCAGAACTCAGCTTCGCACAGGAATGCACGCACGTGGCCGGGGTCGTCCTTGACGAGCTCCTTGTACAGACCGCCGATGCTTTCCGCCGGCTGGTTCAGCGGCAGCCGGGCGAATGCCGACGGGTGTGCCATCTGCACGCCGACGACGTGATACGAGCGCACGCGCGAACCCGCGGGCACGACGCTGTGAAAGCGTCCCGTCGAGTCGACGATGATCCCGCCGTACCGTTCGGGCCACACGTTCGGCATCACCGCGATGGTCACGAGCGCACCGGTTTCGCGATGGTTCGCCGCCAGCCCGCCGAGATCCACGCTCGTCAGCGTATCGCCGTTGATGATGAAAAAGTCATCGTCCGGCAGGAGCGAAAGCGCCTTGCGCGGCCCTCCCGCCGATCCCAGCACCGGCGACTCGAACGAATATCGAACGCGTACGCCGAGATCGCTGCCGTCGCCAACCTGCGCCGTGATGGTTTCGGGCAGGTGGTGAAGGTTGAGGACGAAATCCCGGACGTCCTGCTTCGACGCGTAACGGATGATGCGGCGCACGAGCGGTTCGCCCGCCACGGGCACCGCGGGCTTCGCCCGTACCCACGACAGCGGCCGCAGCCGCGTGCCGAGACCGGCCGTCAGGATGAGAGCGGCGTGAGGCAGTTAGGAATCCTCGAAGAGCATGTCGGCGAGCGGCAATCCGTGCTGCTCGCAGTGCTTCACGTAAAGCCCGCGATAGGAGTCCGTCAGGTAGTCGGCGGGCTTCCGCGCGAGCGCCTCGGCCATCTGGCGGATGCCCTGCTCGCCACCCTCGATTTCGACGAACGTGCCGACCGGCGTCTCGTCAATCGCAATCGTCACGTCCTCGTGCGCGAACTCCTCGCGGTACTTCTCGTACCGGAACCACACGTGAAAGCCGATTTCTTCGAGCACGTGCATCAGGAGCAGCCCGTCGCCCACGACGGTTTCCAATTCCTCGCGCAGCTTCATCGGCGAGTTTTGAACCGGGCCCTTGAAGGTGAGGAGCGTCTTGCCGCTCTCGAGCCGGACGCGCAGCACGCACCGGCGCTGGCGCAGCTGATCGTCGCGCGTGTCGAGCAGGTAGTCTTCCTGCAGCCGTCTGCCTCGCAGCGGCGTGGCGCCGGTCGCCAGAATCGCCTGCCTGGCTTCCTGCGCGTCGCGAAAGCAGAGTTTGATCTCCCGCTCCAGCGTAGCGGCCATCACGCCATTTTATACTGCGCGGGCCATTCAGGCGCCGATCGTCCGCCGCGCTCCACGCCAGAACAGACGCCGGGTGAACACGTACATGGCGAAGCATTCGAGGGCGAACGGCGGGAAGCCGAAATACCCGAGAACCGGCATTTCGAAGATTTTCACGTTGCCGACGATGGGCACGGTGTAGATCCACTTCGCTCGCGCCCAGAAGTTCCAGAACTCCCACAGCCCGCCGCAGATGAAGCCCGCGATGAGCAGATTGGTCATCCGTCCGTATGTGCCGTTCCGGAAATCGCGCAAAAGCGAGTCGTCGCCGGACCATGCATTGATCGGGTCGAGCAGAAAAATGAAACCGAGGAACACCGGCGCGGCCAGGTACGGGGATGGCCAGATGATGGGCAACAACAGCATCGCGGCGCCGAACACGACGCTCACGTAGTCGGCGGTCGCCAGCTCGTAGTCCACGCGCAACAGCCGCCGCGATTCCGTGTCGGCTTCGGTAGAACCAGTCCTCCGCGCACCTCGAAGAATCGCGACGAGCTCGGCGGTCAGGAAAATCCCGGGCGAGATCGTCGCAAACGCCCACGCGTACCCGAAGTAGCGGAGCAGCAGGTTGTCGGGAAGATTGATGTAGTGCCAGTTCTTGATCAGCAGGTTGTAGCCTTCGAACACGACCCACAACGGAATCGACATGAACGCGAGGAACACGAACTCGCGGAAGTGCCTCGTCAGCCACGACGAACGCCGCTTGGTGTAGATGATCCCGTCGAGGATGAGGATGTATCCCGTCCAGGCAAACGGCGTGTGCCACGTCCAGAAAGGCTCGACGTGCGCCAGCATCGCGCCTTCCGACAGCGCGAGCGTGACGACGCCGATCCAGAAGTGAACAGGGAAGCGCATGTGATCCGATCGCGCGTTACGTGAGGCGCACGCGGTAGGAGCATCCCTTCAGCGCGGGCGCGCCGACGCCCTTGCCGAACAGGAGCACCTTGTGTGTGCTGCCGAGCCCACCCGGCAGCAGCAGCGTCTTCATCGCCAGACGGCGCTGCAGCGAGAGGTCCTCGAGCTCGGCGATGCCCAGGCCCAGCATGAAGTATGTCTGATCGAGGCGCGCCAGCACATCGAGGCCCGACCGTTCGGCCGCGCGCGTCACGGCAGTGAGGTCCACGTGTGCCGTGACGTCGGTTTCGCCCGGCTCCTGCAGGAAATCGACCGGCTGCGCGTGTTTCTTGAACGACGTCAGCGTCCCTGCCGCGTGTGAAACGCCGTAGAGCTCGCGCTCGTCGTGCCCGTAGTCGATGATGACCAGAAACCCCGTGCCAAGCGCGGCGGCCGCCTGCGTCATCCAGTCTTCGGCTGCCAGGTTCACTTCGGCGCGCCATCCCACCCGCATCTCCGCACCCGCGCGTGCGAGGTATTCCGCGATGCGCGTCGTGGAGGGATGCTCGAATCGCTCCACGAACCGGTCGCCGGAGATATCGACGAACACTTCGCGCAGTCCACTGTCCGTCATGACGACGACGTGGGTGGGCAGCGCGTCGAGCAGTTCGTTGGCGAGGATGACGCCGGAGACGTGCTCCGGCAGATTCGTGCCGCTGTGCTGAAGCAGTGGTTCATGCGGGCCGAGGGTCTCTGTGTGGGCCGCGCGCGCGGCGGGGGACCGCTCGACGAGAGAGAGCCGGATGGCGGAATAGAACGCCGGGTCGTGGCGGCGCGCCGCGTCGAGGATGTCGCGAGACAGGCGCCCGTTGCCGGCCCCGCATTCGACGAGATCGAATTGGGGTCTGACCCCCGTAACCTCAAGGGGGTCAGACCCCATGATTCGCCACATCTCGGCGAACTGCTTCGCCAGCAACTCGCCGAAGATGGGGCCAACGTCGACGCTCGTAAAAAAATCGCCCGCGCGTCCGGTCTTCTGGGCCGCGCGGGCGTAGTAGCCGAGCTCCGGATGATAGAGCGAGAGCTCCATGTACTCCGCGAAGCTGATGGGGCCGCTCGTTCGGATGCGATCGGCGACCAGCTCGCGAAGCATCAAATCACAATCACGACTACTGCTTGCGAACCGTTACGAACTGCTCGACGCCGCGGCGGTTGATCAGCATGCCGACCGCGCGTCCGGCCGGCACCGCCCGCAGCGCCGTGCTCGCCTCGTTCTGGTTCGCCACCGGGCGGCGATTGACCTGCATGAATCACGTCGCCGGGCTGCAGCGCGCGCGCCGCCGGGCTGTCGGGATCCACATCGGTGACGACCGCGCCGCGGATGCCCGCCGGGAGCTCGAACTGCCGCGCGATCTCGGGCGTCACGTTGTTCAGCGTGATGCCGAATCCCGCGCCCGAATCGCCGCCGCCGGTGTCGCCGGCATCGGCCTGACGCGGGCGTTTCCGCGTCGAGGTTCAGCTCTTCGACGCGCACGTTGAACGTGCGTTCCTTGCCTTCGCGCACGACCTTGAGCGGAACGGTCGTGCCGGGTGTCGTGGCGGCCACGAGCGCCGGCAGATCGTCGCTGCGGTTGATCGGCTTGTTGTTGAACTCGACGATCACATCGCCCGGCTCCACGCCCGCGGTGGCCGCGGGACCGGGCGGCACCTGCGCGACGACCGCGCCGCGCCGATCCTTCAGGCTGAGCGCTTCCACTTCATCCGGCGACACGGGGCGCACCGACACGCCAATCCGCCCGCGGGTAATCTTGCCCGCGCGGAGGCCCGGCAGGACGTCGCGAACCGTGTTGATGGGGACCGCGAAGCCGATACCGATGTTGCCCGCGGCGCCGAACGCCGATCCGCCGCTGTAAATCGCCGTGTTGACGCCGATGACCTCGCCGCGCACGTTCAGCAGCGGGCCACCCGAGTTGCCGGGATTAATCGCCGCGTCGGTTTGAATCAGCGGCTGCCGGCGTCCAGGCGTGAAGTCGAATGCATTGCGTCCCGTCGCGCTGACCACGCCCACGCTGACGGTGTGCGCGAGGCCGAACGGGTTGCCGATGGCCATCACCCAGTCGCCCGGCTCCATCTGGCTCGAGTCGCCGAATTTCGCCACCGGCAGGTCGCGCGTCGGTTTCTCGATGAGCTGGATGAGCGCGCTGTCGGTCAGCGGGTCGCGGCCGACGACTTTCGCTTCGTAGTACTCCTCGTCGCCGTCGAAGAACTGCACTTCGATCTTCGTCGCGCCTTCGACCACGTGGTTGTTCGTCAGGATGTAGCCGTCCTTGGCGATGATGAAGCCCGATCCCGCGGCCTGCGTTTTCTCGCTGTCGCGCGGTCTGCGCTGTGGCGGCTGCTGTTGTCCGCGCGGGTTCTGATTCGGTCCGCCAGGACCTGGTCCGAAGAACCGCTCGAACAGGTCGTCGCTCCCGCCCCCGCCTCCGCCCCCGAAGAACTCGCTCAGATCCTGCGTCCGCTGCCGCGACTCGGTGCGGATGCTCACGACCATCGGCGACTGGGTCTTGGCGATGTTACGAAATGTCGTGGCATCCACGGTACCGCTGAGCGGTGCCGTGTTGGTCGCCGGAATCGTCATCGTCTGGGCCGAAGAGACCGGCGACAGATCGAGGCGTGAGGCGATGACCATGCCCACCACCAGGGACGCCATGGCGATGAGGACGACATAGAAGATCGTCGTTTTCCGTGAAGATGAACCAAACAAAGACATGTCTGAAACCTCCGAAAAATCCGGATGAAAACCGACTTACGCGAGCCGAACGATTTCCGTTTGCGCGGGGCCGGTCACGAGCGCCTCGCGTTGGCCGTAATACATGTTGATTTCCGTACGCACGCCGAACGATTCGAAATACAGCCCGGGTTCGATGGTGAAGCCGGTGCCGGGAAGCAACCGCCGGTCATCATGACTCTCATAGTCGTCCATGTGCACGCCGTTGCCATGCACATCGCGCCCGAGGTTATGCCCGGTACGATGCAGAATCCGTTCCCCGAATCCGGCCTGCTCGAGCACCTGCCGCGCCGCCCGGTCGACCTGCCATCCCCGCAGGTCCCGCTGCTGGCGGGCCGATTCCTGCACGAGCGCCACCGCCGCATCGCGCGCCTGACCGATGGCCGCGAAGGCGCGCGCCATCTGGGGAGGGACCTCGCGGACCTGTGAACCCTACCCACGTAATATCGGCGTATACCGCCTGCGGGTTTTCCTTCTTCTTGCCCCACAGGTCCAGCAGCACCAGCTCGCCCTTCCGGATGGGCCGCGTGCGGCGCGCGGTCGGCAGGTAGTGCGGATCGCCGGCGTTCTCCTGGGCGGCCACGACGGGCGCCGAGTCGCTGACGAGGCCTTCTTCTTCGAACCAGGACGCCATCTGCTGCTGAACCGCGAACTCCGTCAGCGCGTCCCCGTCGCCGGCGCGGCCGGCAATCAACTCGAACGCGCGATCTTTCACCCGATAGAGCGCCGCCGACGCGTCGCGATGCGTGGCGAGCGCGGCCTCGTCCCACACCGCTTCGAAGCGCTGCACGAGATCCCCGGACGACTCCACCTCGATGCCGCGGCTGCGCACCAGTTCGACCGTGCCGGCGTCGATGCGCGAGATATACGGAATCGCACAGTCGCGCGAATACTCCATCGCCACGCGCTTGACGCCGCTCAACAGTTTCGTGAGCCCGGCGTCGAGTTGCTGCCGGCCCGCATAGATCGTCTTTTCGCCCGGCAGGGCATCGAGCGTCTCGACGCTCGATCGCGTGCACAAGGCCGCGCGGTTCGCCGCTGGCGGGCACCAGATAGAACCAGCGGCGCGTCGTCATCTTTGCGCCGTTCGCGGTACCGACCAGCCGAGCCGCAATCGGATTCGAACCGTGAAAATCGTAAAGCAGCCAGCCGTCGAGCCCCTCGGCTTTGAGTGATTGCTGCACGGCCGCGACGTCGAGTGGCATGGTCTGAAGTAGTGTCGGTGTCAGCGTAAGCGTTCGGCTTCAGCAGTGGTCACTGTCCGGAATCCGCCGGACTGCAAGAAAACCAGTATAGCCGCTCCCACTACTTGGACGCCCGCCTTCCCCTAATGGTTTGCTTATAATGGGGAATGCGCACCATCACGATGTCTTCGGTCGGCCTGGTGCTCGCGACCGCTCTCGCAGGGGCGCAGCAGCCGCCGTCGCCGCAAGAGCCCACGACGCCGCCCACGCCGGAAGTCACCTTCAAGGTCGAGGTGAACTACGTCGAAGAAGATGTGCGCGTCGTCGACCGCGACGGTCGTTTCGTGCGCGGCTTGAAGCGGGAAGACTTCCAGGTGTTCGAGGACGGAAAGCCGCAGAAGGTCGAGACCTTCGGCATGGTCGACATCCCCAACACGCGGCCGCGCACCCCGTTGTATCTCGGCCCCGACGCGCTGCCCATCGAGCCCGATGTCGCGGTCAACAAGCAGGTGCTCGACGGCCGTCTCTACCTGCTCGTGCTCGACGACTATCATGTCGCGCCGCTGCGCAGCCAGAACGTGCGCAACATCGCGCGCCGTTTCGTGCGCGAGAAGCTCGGCCCCGACGACCAGGCCGCGGTGGTCGTGACGAGCGGGTTGCGGCGGGCATCGCAGGACTTCACGCAGAACCGGCGGCTGCTCATCGAAGCGATCGACAATTTCCTCGGCCAGAAGCTGCCGTCGGCCGGCGTCGAGCGCAACGAGAAGATGTCGCGCGAGATGAACGCGGCCGGCGCACCGATCGACGATGCGGGCGATCCGATTCAGATCGATCCGGCCAACCGCTACATCACCGACGACAGGGCCGCCGAACGCACCTTCCAGGCGCGTCAGGCGCTGAACTCGCTGCGCAGCATCTCCGAGTGGATGTCGGCCATCCAGGGGCGGCGCAAGGCGATCATCTACATCAGCGAAGGCGTCGACTACAACCTGTTCGACATTTTCACGGGCGGCGATCCGACCAACTTCAACTTCGAAAACTTCAACATGATCCAGACCGAGACCTACGACACGATCGCTGCCGCCTCTCGCAGCAACGTGCAGATCTACTCGGTCGATCCGAGAGGGCTGACCTCGATGGGTCAGGAAGACATCGAGATCGGCGGGCTGGCCGCGGGCGCCTACAACCTCGGGCCCAAGCAGCTCCTGCAGGAGCTGCAGTCGTCGCAGATGAACCTCCGCCAGCTTTCGGAGGAAACGGGCGGCGTCGCGTTTGTCGGCCGCAACGATTTCAACGCGGGCTTCGATCGCATCGTCGAGGAGAACAGCCAGTACTACGTGCTCGGCTACTACTCGACCAACGACAAGCGCGACGGCAAGCTGCGCAACATCGGCGTGCGCGTCGCGGGATACCCGGACGCGCAGGTCACCTACCGCAAGCGCTACGCGGCGCCGCGCGGCCGTGGCCCCAAAAACACCGCGGCAGGCAAGCCGCTCGACCCGACCAAGAGCCTGAATGCCGATCTCGTCAACACGATGACGTCGCCGCTGCCGAAGACCGGGATTCAGCTTCGCGTCAGCGCCATTGCGAAGAAGGGCGCGGGCAAGACCACCGACGTGGAAGTGCTGATCGATACGCTCGGCAGGGACCTCACGTTCACCGACAAGAACGGCACGTTCGTCAACAAGGCTGTCGATGCAGGTGGGCGTCTTCAACAAGGAAGGGAAGTCGATCTTCGCCGAGCGTCCCGACGTCGATCTGAACCTGCGGCCCGAAAGCCACGACGCGCGTCACGCAGAACGGCGTCCGCATCCTGCGCCATCTCTCGCTGCCGCCCGGACGCTACCAGCTGCGCGTGGCGGCTCAGGACAGCGGCAAGGTGAAGCAGGGCAGCGCGCACCTCGACATCGACGTGCCGGACTTTACCAGGGAACCGCTCGCCATCAGCAACGTCGCCATCGCGTCGACCGCCGATCGGTCGGTGTACTCGCCGCCGAAGCCCGGCTTCGATCCTTTCAACGGACTGCTGCCCGGATCGCCATCGGCGCTTCGCCAGTTCCCGAACAACAGCGAGTTCGCCACGGCCGTCGAGGTGTACATCAACAAGCCGACACCCGTGCACACGCTTCGACGTCACGACGGTCGTCCGGGCCGATGACGGACGCGTGGTGTTCAACCGCAGCGTCGAGCGTTCCACCGACGAGCTGCACGGGACACCGGGCGGGTTTGGTTTTACCGAGCGCATTCCGGTTCAGAACTGGACGCCGGGTCTGTACGTGCTGCAGATCGACGCGAAGTCGCGCCTGAACGACATCGCGCCGGCGTCACGCGTCATTCAGTTCGAGGTCAGATAATGAGCCGAGCGTTCGGGATTCTCTTCCTGGTTTTCGTCGCAGTGTGCAGCACGCAACCGGCCATGGCCCAGACTCCGGCGTTCACGACGATTGTGAAGGGAGACGCGAGCGAACAGCAGACCGCGCGGCAGGTGACCGTGCGCACGGCAGCCGAGTGGAAAGCCCTCTGGAAAGACCACGCGCCGAGCGCACAGATGCCCGCCGTGGATTTCAGCAAGGACATGGTGGTGGGGATTTTTCTGGGATCCAGGCCGAGCGCCGGCCACGAAGTGGAAATCGTGGGCGTCCGGACCCAGGAAAAGGACCTGATCGTCGAGTACGTCCAGAAGCAGCCCGGCCGCGGCACGATGGCGGCGCAGATTCTGACCGAACCCTACCACCTCGTGTCCGTGCCGACGTTCACCGGCACCGTGCGGTTCGTTCAAGTACCCGAAACGGCTCGATAGCTGTCATGGCGGGGCACGATGCCCGTCATGGCAGGACATACACGTCATGGCAAATGGCAAATGGCAAGCTTCTGCTGCCATCTTGCCATCTGCCATGACAGCGTCAGCTAGGTATTCGGCCCCGCCTTGATGGCCTTCTGCTTCACCGGCTTGACGGTCCCGTTGTTCTGCTCGAACTTGTATTGCGGGGTCGTCATTCCCGGGACTTTCGGCGACCGCAGCGTAATCGTGGCGACGTCGAGCGGCTGAAGCGGCGTCTTGAGGCGCTGCCGATCGCCCGTGCCCTGCAATGGCTGGCCGCCCTTGTCGTACCAGAACTCGCTGATCTGCAGGCCCACGATGGCGTTGGTCGCCGACATGTTCTTGACCTGGAAGGTCGTCACGATGGTGTTGCCTTCGAGCTTGGCCGTCTGAACGAAGCCAAGCTCGGCCTGCCCTCGGAGGGGCGGGGCCGACTTCTTCAACACCGACGTGGCGCCCGAGGGGCCGGCGCCGGGGCGGGCTTCTCCTGGGCAAGCATGGTCATCGACGCAGGGGCTGCCAGAGCAGCCGCAACCGCGAAGGCAATTGCATATCGCACGCGCATCTTCAACTCCTTAGGAACTGGATCTTGGGCGCATTATACCGCAAGTAAAAGGCTGCTTCGGGAGCCTGTTTCAAGGGACGAACTCCGAAAAAGGCTCCCGGAGCCCCTTCCTACATCTCCCCGTTCCAGTCCTCCGGCTCGGGGGTAATCGACCGGATGATCTCCAGGTGCCATTTGCCGCCGCCCCAGGGCTCGATGACCTCGGTGGCGACCACGTCCACCAGGATTTCGGCGAACGTCCGCCCTTCCGGGTCCCCTTCGAGGTGGTAGGCGGGCTCGTCCCAGCCGAAGTTGGGGTAGAGCACGATGGTGAGAAACAGGTCGTAGCCGTCATCGACGACGATGAGCTGGCCGCAGGGGCGCTTGGTGGTGGAGTGATAGATCAGGTACTTCTCGGCGCTGTGCGCACGGATATACCGCTTCAGCGCGAACTCGCGCGCGACGATCTCCTCAATCGCGATCTTCTTGTCCCAGCAGTCGCGGCAATAGCGCTCGTCGCCGCGTGGCTCTGACACGTCCTTGGCACCGCACAGCGCGCAACGCGTCTTAGCGATGGACTTGCGGGGCACCTGAATCCTTTACCTGCCTGGCCGCAGGCGCGTACATCTCCTCCACGTACTGCTTCAGCATCCGCGCCCCGCAGAAATGCGGCGCCACCGTGCGGATGCATTCCTTGACGATCCGCAGCCACGCGTGCGGAATACCCTGCTCGTCGCGCTGGTAGTAGGTCGGCACGACCTGTTCCTCGAGCAGCCGATACAGCGAATCGGCATCGGCCGCGTCCTGGGCCTCGGGATCGTCCATAGTCTTGCCGCCGTCGATCACCCATCCGTTCGAGCCGTTGTAGCCTTCGGCCCACCAGCCGTCGCCGATGCTCAGGTGCGGCACGCCGTTGAGGCCCGCCTTCATGCCGCTCGTGCCGCTCGCTTCGAGCGGCTTGCGCGGCGTGTTGAGCCACACGTCGCACCCCTGACTGAGGAAATGCGCGACGTGCAGATCGTAGTCGTCGACAAATGCGATCCGCCCGCCGTAAATCGGGTCGATCGCGTGCCGGTAAATCTGCTGCAGATGGCGCTTGCCCGCGTCGTCGGCGGGGTGCGCCTTGCCGGCAAACACGATCTGCACGTGCCGGCGGTTGGCCGACAGCAGCCGGATGAGGCGCTCGGGATCTCTGAAGATGAGCTCCGGACGCTTGTAGGCGGTGAAGCGGCGCGCGAAGCCGATCGTCAGCGCACCCGGATCGAGCAGCGGTCCGGCGGCGACGACGGCCGCCGCGCTGACGTTTTCCTGCGCCCACCGATCGCGCGCCCGCTGGCGGATGAAGGTGAAGAGGAAGCGCTTCAACGACTGGCGCGCGTTCCAGAGATTGGTATCTGGAATCTCGAGCACGCGATTCCAGAACTCGGGATCGTCCTGCCGCTCGTTCCAGTCGCCGCCCACGTACCGATCGAGCAGCTGCGCGATTTCGGCCGACAGCCAGGTCGGCATGTGCACGCCGTTGGTGATCGAGGTCAGCGGGTGCTGGCCGTTGCGCTCGCGTTCCTGCAGCAGCGGCTCCCACATGGTGCGCGTGACGTCGCCGTGCAGTCTGCTGACGCCGTTCGAGAAGTCCGACGTGCGCAGCGCGAGGGCGGTCATGTTGAACTGGCCGTGGTGCTCGCCGAGCGCGAGAAAGCGGCCGCGGTGTTCGGTGAGCGGACCCCACGCGCCCTGCAGGTGATGCTCGACGCGATCGAACTCGAACGCATCGTGGCCCGCGGCCACCGGCGTGTGCGTCGTGAAGATCGTCGCGCGCCGGACGGCGGCCAGCGCGTCGTCGAAGGTGATGCCGTCGGCGAGGTGCTCGTAGATGCGCTGCAGCACGACGAACGCCGCGTGGCCTTCGTTCAGAGTGCCAGACGGCCGGCGCGATGCCCAGCGCCCGAAGCGCGCGGACGCCGCCGATGCCGAGCACGATCTCCTGCTGCAGCCGTGTTTCGCGATCGCCGCCGTAGAGACGCGCGGACAGGTCGCGATCCTGCGGCGCGTTTTCCTCGAGGCCGGTATCGAGCAGGAACAGGTTCACCCGCCCGGCCGACACTTTCCAGACGTTGGTGAGCACGGCGCGGTCGCCCAGCGGTACCGCCACCACGCAGGGCGACCCGTCCGGCTTGAGCGCCTGCTCGATCGCCACGTCGGGCCAGTTGAGCCGTTCGTAGACCTCGAGCTGCCAACCCTCCGGCGACACGGTCTGGTGGAAATACCCCTGCGGGTACATGAAGCCCACGCCCACGAGCGGAATGCCGAGGTCGCTCGATTCCTTGCAGTGGTCGCCGGCGAGCACGCCGAGACCGCCGGCATAAATCGGCAGCGACTGATGGATGGCGAACTCCGCCGAGAAGTACGCGATGGGGGTGTTCTGCAGATCCGGAAACCGGCGCGCCATCCACGTGTTCGTGGCCGCGTACGCCGCGTCGAGTCCGGCCACCGCATCATCGTAGGTGGCCAGGAAGTCTGCGTCGCGCGCCATCTGCTCGACGCGCTCGCGCGAGACGAGCCACAGCATCTTCACGGGGTTGTGCGCGGTGGTCCGCCAGAGCTGGTAATCGAGGTCGCGGAACACCTTGCGAGGGACGTAGTGCCAGCTCCACCAGAGGTTGGCGGCAAGCTCATCGAGCCGCCGAATGCGCTCGGGGAGGGGCGAAAGGCCAGCGTAACGAGTCATCGAACCACCGATCGTAGTCGCGCACCTTCGTTGGCGTCAATAAAGCCGCGCCGGTACTCGCGCAAGGCGGGGGTTCGCGCGACAATCCAGGCCGTTGCCAGGAGACAGCCGAGGCCGCCGGTGACGACCGACGCGCGCGCGCCGATCCACTGCGCCACCGACCCGGCCTCGAGCTCGCCCAGCATGGGCCCCCCCTGAAAGAACACCATGTTGATGCCCGTCATGCGCCCGCGCAGATGGTCGGGCGTGCCGAGCTGCCTGATGACGTTGCGAAGCACCATGCTTACTGTATCGGCCGCACCAGTCGCGGCGAGACACAGGAAGGTGAGCCAGAACGACTGGGACAGACCAAACAGAATGGTCGCCAGCCCGTAGACGCACACGGCCCGGATGAGCACCACGCCGCGCCGCTCGATGCGCTCGATGCCGTGCACCATGACGAAGCTCGTCAGGACCGCGCCGACCGATGGGGCGGCGTACAGCCAGCCGTAGCCCCGCGCACCGACATGCAGCACGTCCTGCGCGAAGATCGGCAGCAGCGCGGTGGCCGACGAGAAGAACGTCGCGAAGAAGTCCAGCAGCATCGTCGAGCGGATGATGGGCGACGAGAACACGAATCCCAGACCTTCGCGCACCGCGCGCACGCTGATGTCGCCGGCTTCGCCGGCGGCACGCGGCGGTACGTCGCGCATCATCAGCAGCGACACGATGACGCAGATGAACGACACCGCGTTGACGGCGTACACCCACTTGACGCCGAGCGTCGCGATGACGATTCCGCCGATGGCCGGCCCGGCGACCGACGCGATCTGAACCATGATCGCGTACAGGCTGATCGCGTTGGGCAGGTGATCGCGCGGCACGAGCGTCGGCATCAGCGACTGGCGTGCCGGACCGTCGAACGCGCCTGCCGCCGCGCCAACGGCCGCGAGGGCGTAGATCGGCCACACATGGTCGAGCCCGAGATGCGTCAGCAGCGCAAGGACACTCGCCGTCACGCAACATCGTGGCTTGTGTGAAGAACATCACGCGCCGACGATCGGAGGCGTCGGCGATCGTGCCCCCCGCAATCGAGAAGAAGACGATCGGCATCAGCCGGACGAGCCCCACCATGCCCAGCGCGATGGGGCGGTGTTCGGGACCGACGAGCAGCGCGACGTGCCACAGGATGGCTGCCGTCTGCATGTAGGAACCGGAAAAGGAAATCAGCTGCCCGGTCCACAGCAGGCGGAAGTTTCGATGCTGAAGCGCGGTGAACGGCGAGGGAGCGTTGGTGGCCACGGGCAGGCAGATTTTATGATGTAAGATTTGCGCCGTATGCAGTTCGATTTTATCGACGGTCTTTTCGTGCTGATGCTGGCGACGTTCATCGGCCTCGACGTCATCCGGCGCGTCTCGCGACTGCTGCACACACCGCTGATGTCGCTCACCAACGCCATCTCGGCCATCGCCGTTGTCGGCGCGATTCTACTCGCTGGCGAGCAGGAGTCGCGATTGAGCACGGTGCTCGGCGCCATCGCCGTCTTCGCCTCGACGACCAATATCGTCAGCGGGTTCCTGATTACCGATCGCATGCTCAAGATGTTCAAGAAGAGGGAACCCGCGAAATGAGCCGCGAGCGGCGCGGGGCGAGGGGGCCCCGCAAGCGAGCGGCGAGGAGCGGGTGTTGGGGCCCCGCGACAAATAGATGAATCAGCTGATTCAGCTGGTCTATCTCGTCGCGACCGCGCTCTTCATTTTTTCCCTCAAATGGATGAGCGATCCGGCGACCGCGCGCCGGGGTGTGTTTGCCGGCGTCGGCGGCATGGCGCTCGCCATCATCGGCACGCTGATGCACCCGCTCATCATCGGCTACAGCTGGATCGTCGTGCCGCTGGTCCTGGGGGCGCTGGCGGGTATTCCGCTCTCGTGGGTCCCGCTGACGGCGGTGCCACAACGCACCGCGCTGTCGCACGCGTTCGGCGGTCTCGCCGCCGGTCTGGTTGGCACCGCCAAGTATTTTCTGTGGGCCGAACACCACGAGCTGACCACGTTCCGCATGGGCGCGATCGCGATCGAAGTGATCCTCGGGTATCTGACGTGCACGGGCAGCCTGGTCGCGGCCGGCAAGCTCCAGGAAGTGATTCCGACGCGGCCGATCGTCTACCGCGGCCAGAACGTCATCAACTTCACCCTGCTCGCCGCGGCCGTGGTGATCGCCGTGCTGCTGATGCTCGATCCGAGCCGCACCGTGCTGTTTCCGGCGCTCATCGTGCTCGCGCTGGCGTTCGGCGTCCTGCTGGTGCTGCCGATTGGCGGCGCCGACATGCCCACGGTGATTTCGCTGCTGAATTCATATGCGGGGCTCGCCGCCGTGGCGATGGGCTTCGTGATGGAGAACAAGCTGCTCATCACGGCCGGCGCGCTCGACGGCGCGTCGGGCCTCATCCTGTCGATCGTGATGTGCAAGGCGATGAACCGGTCGTTCACCAACGTGTTGTTCGGCGCGTTCGGTCAGGTGAAGGCCGCCAGCGGGCAGATTGAACAGCGGACCGCCAAGAGCGCGACCGCCGAGGATGCCGCGCAACTGCTCGAGAACGCCTCGAGCGTCGTCATCATCCCGGGATACGGGATGGCGGTGTCGCAGGCGCAGCATCGCGTGCACGACCTGTACGAGCAGCTCGCCAAGCGCGGAGTGGATGTGAAGTTCGCGATTCATCCCGTCGCCGGCCGGATGCCGGGCCACATGAACGTCCTGCTGGCCGAGGCCGAGATTCCCTACGACCGGCTCGTGGAGATGGACGACATCAACCCCGAGATGCCGCGGGCGGATGTCGCGCTCGTGATTGGCGCCAACGACGTGGTGAATCCGGCGGCGCGCCTCGACAAGGACAGCCCCATCTTCGGCATGCCCATCATCGACGCCGACAAGGCCAAGGTCGTGCTGGCCATCAAGCGATCGATGAACCCGGGCTTCGCCGGCATCGAAAACGCAGCTGTACTTCGCCGACAACACGCTGATGCTCTTTGGCGACGCGAAAGGCGTCATCGGCGAGATCGTGAAGAATCTCAGCGGGCAGACCGGACACTAGCCACGAAATACCAACAAGAGATCAGGAGATCAGGAGGAACTGGGCAACTTTCCCAGAAAGACTTCTCCTGATCTCTTAGTCTCTTGTTTGATTTCTGTCTGTCGCGGCACCGGCTCTGCCTCGTAGAGCCGGCGCGTGTTGCCGATGGCTGAGATGATGGCCGTGATCACTAAGCCGATCGCGCCGACGATCCCGCCTGCGTCGAAGAGCAGCATCCGCACGCCGAACACCGTGACCACCGGCTTCACCGTCAGCATCAGCGCCCCGACCGCGAGAAGGATGCGCAGCTCGGTCGGACCAAACCCCCAGAACGACATCTGAAACCGGCCGACGCAGTACGTCGCGAGAAAGATCTCGATAGAGAGGATGTAGTACGCGACGAGGAACGCGGCGGCGATGATGGGCGTCATGTCGCCCGAGATGGCCAGCCCGCTGATGACGAAGAGGATGCCGAACGTATCGAGGATGTGATCGACGTAGAAGCCGTAGCGCGGCCGCTGGTGGCCGCGCACGCGCGCGACCGTGCCGTCCAGGCTGTCGCCGAACCAGTTGAGCGCGAGAAACAGGATGACGCCGGCGAGGGCCCCCGGTACCGCGTGCCGCGTCGCGAACGACACGCCGACCATGAACATCGACACCAGGCCCAGCCCGGTCAGGTGATCGGAGTTGATGCGACCCGGCAGACGCTCCGCGATCCAGATCAACACGCGGCGCTCGATCCCGGTCAGCAGCCCGTTCGACTGACGTTTTGCCTCGACAAACCCGTTTGGCATTCCGCCTCCTGGTTCGATATGCGCAAACGGGAGGCGGAACGGCTCAAGGGGGGTGGAATCCAGCAGGTTCCGCGTTCCGGGTTCCACGTTCCCTGTTCTCGGTATACATCGCCTTCCATGAACCCCGGAACTGGGAACTGGGAACCAGGAACCATGCGGGTTAGCGCTTTTTTGAGGCGCGTTTCCTCGGCACCTTGGCCCCCGCCCGGCGGGCCTCCGACAGGCCGATGGCGATGGCTTGCTTGCGGCTCGTCACCTTCTTGCCCGATCCGCCGCTCCGAAGGGTGCCCCGCTTCCGTTCGTGCATGGCCCGCTCGACTTTCTGAGAGGCTTTCCTGCCGTACTTCCGGCCGCCGCGTTTCTTCGCCATAAGACCTCCTGTGTCCGATTCCTGGTCATGTTGTCCATGGGCGCTTCCACGCCGCGATTGTGCTTGCATGAATTCAGCGAGACGGGTGGGGGAGCGCACCGGCTATCGAAGCAAGGAACAGGCCGGAAACTTGCAGGAGGTCGCACGACCAGCCTTCGCTCACCGGCTACGCGGTGCGAGCTTCGGTTGGCAAGCTTTTGTTGATGGAGGACTGAATGGCTGAAGACCACAAGAGCGGCGGTCAGGTATCGCGCGACCAGTTGATCGACCTGCTCAACGAAGATCTCGCACGGGAATATCAGGCGATTATTGCGTACGTTGTTTACTCACAGGTGATCAAAGGCGCCGAGTACATGACGATCGCGAAAGAGCTCGAGAAGCACGCGGGCGAAGAGCTGGCGCACGCGCTCACGATTTCGAAATTGATCGACTACCTCGGCGGCTCGCCGACCGTCGCCACCAAACCGGTGAAGACGTCGGAAAAGGCCGAGGACATGCTGCGTTTCGATCTCGACAACGAGAACGATACGATCAGGAATTACCGCGAGCGCGTGCGGCAGTGCGAGGCGCTGGGCGAATACGCCATGGCCGAGCATCTGCGCGAGATCCTGAAGCAGGAACAGGAACATCAGATCGATCTGGCCACGGCCCTGGGCGAAGAGGTGCCGGACGTGTCGAAAATGAAGGGCGACAAGGGCAAGGGCCACGCGGAAGAACGGGCGATTCACTGAAAGCGGCGGCCGCGCGTTTCCGGTCCCAGCCAGATCAGCGCCGACACGGCCAGTCCCGACACCGCGATCGAAACGGTCATGGCGGTCGACAGCGTCCAGCCGTCATCGACAAGGTGCCCGATCGCAAACGACGTGAACGATCCTGCGAGAGCGCCGGCGTGATAGCAGAATCCCGCGCCGGCGCCGCGCACCTCGCTCGGAAATCGCTCCGTGAGGTACGAGGGGAACGCGCCCCACATGCCGTGCGCCCCGAATCCAACGGCCAGCGCGCCCGCCAGCAACAGCGTCGAATCCGTGCTCGTCACGTAGAGCGGTGCGCAGGCGACGCCGAGAAGCGCGGCCGTGGTGACGGCTCCGCGGCGGCCGAGACGTCCTTCAGAGACACCGCCCCAGAACGCCGACCCGGTGATGCCCCCGATGTTCAGCGCGACGATGTAGGGAAGCGTGTTGAGCCCCCGGCCCTGCAGAAACGTGGCATACCAGTAGGTCACTGAGTAATACGACACCATGAAGCAGGCCGCGAGTGCCGAACAGTGGATCGTCGTGGCGACGAGGTCGCGTTCGAAGATGCGCGCCAGCGAAACGGCGGTCTTGCGCTGAGCCGCGCCGGCCTGGCGATCCAGGGCGGTCCAGACCGGGCTTTCGGTCACGCTCGAGCGAATCCACAGCACGAGCATCGCCGGAATGGCGCCAATCCAGAACATCGCCCGCCAGGCCTCGTCCATGCCATCGCGAAGCAGCGGGTAGAGCGTTTGGATGACCAGCGCGGAAGAAATGTAGCCCCATGCCCACGCGCCCTGGAGAATGCCGGCCGCCGCACCTCTGAGCCGATCGGGAAGATGCTCGAGGGCGAGCGGCATGCCCGCCGCCCATTCGCCGCCCATGCCGATGCCGAAGAGCGCGCGGCAGGCGAAGAGCATCGCATATGACGAGGAGAACCCGCTCAACACGGTGAAGAGCGAGAACCAGATGATGGACAGCATCAACGGAAGCTTGCGTCCCCATCGATCGGCCGCAGTACCGGCGGCGGCGCCGCCGATGAGCCGGAACATGAGCGTCACCGTCCCGAGTGCGCCTGCCAGCGCGTTGTCGATGGTGAAGCTGCGCTGAATATCGGCGAGCACAAATGTGAGGATGGTGAAATCGAAGCCGTCGAGCATCCAGCCGAAAAACGCGGCGGCAAAGGCACGTTTTTGCTGGGGCGTGAGGGCGGGGAACTCCCGGAGGAACTGAATCACTGTCTGGTACTAATACACCATCATCGCGATTCTGCAGATATTTCAGCCGTTTCGGGTGGCGAGTCTCTTGCTAAAGCTCACGCTGGCGTACATGCGCAGTCACACACGATCGATTCTGCTCGCGGTCCTGACATGGCTCCTGCTCCTGCTGCTGGCGGTGATTCCCGCGGGCGCCGCGCAGCGTTCCCAGGCCCCTGCGTTGCCGGCGACGCAGGCAGAGCAGCCGGAGAATCCGCTGTCCGCCGACTCGCTCGAGACCGTGCATCGCCAGTCGCTTGGATCCTGGGAGATCGATTTTCACGCGTTCGTCGCGCTTCCGCTCGCGACTCTGCTCGGGGCGGCACTCGCTCTGCGGCCTCGCCGCCGGGGCACGCCCGAGCGATCGTCGCAGGTGGTGCAGACGCAGATCATCCTGTCGATCATCGGTGCGCTGGTCATGATCGTGGTGGGCACCAGCCTGGCCCGCGCATTCGGCGTCGTCGGAGCGGCCGGCCTCGTGCGCTACCGCGCCAAGATCGACGATCCCAAGGATGCGGTGTCATGCTGACGACGCTGGCGGTCGGGCTCGCGTGCGGGATCGGCGTCTACGGCCTGGCGGTGTTCGCCACGGGCTTTCTGGTGGGCGATTCTCTGGATCATCGAGTCGTTCGAGCCGCGCGCGCGCAAGGAATTCATCCTCGAGGTCAAATCCAAGGACGCGCCGAAGCTGCAGCCCACGGTCGAGGCGCTCCTGCGCCGCCGCCGCGTGAAGTACGAGCTGCGCGAGTCGCAGCCCGAGGAGTTCTCCTTCCTGGTCCAGATGCCGATGGACATGAAGACCGACGGCATTTCGGCGGAAATCATCGCGCTCGATCCGGAACAGGGGACCGGTGTGGAGTGGAAGACCGAAGGCAAGAAGAAGGCGGCTTGAGGCGCGCATGCATCTGATCACACTACCCAAAGACAGTCTGACGCCGCTCATCGTGGCGATCAAGAAAGCCACCAAGCAGATCGAGATCACGATCTTCCGCTTCGACGTAAAAGAGCTGCAGCGCGCACTCGAGGGGGCCGTGACACGCGGCGTGAAGGTGCACGCGCTGATTGCGCACACGTCTGGCGGAGGCGCCAAACGTCTTCGAAAGCTGGAACTGGACCTGCTCAACGCGGGCGTCACCGTTTCGCGCACCGACGACGACCTGGTCCGCTACCACAACAAGATGATGCTCGTCGACGGCGAGACGCTCTTCACGCTCGGGTTCAATTTCACCCGGCTCGACATCGAAAAGAGCCGGAGCCTGGGGCTGGTGACCAGGAACAAGGCGATCGTCGCGGAAGGCCGGAAGCTGTTCGGAGCCGATTCGTCGCGCCAGCCCTACACGGCCGGGCACGACTGCTTCCTCGTGAGCCCCGAGAACGCGCGGACCGGTCTGGCCAGCTTTATCAAGAATGCCAGGAAGGAACTGCTCATCTACGAGATGAAGATCAGCGACCGCCAGATGATCAAGCTCCTCCAGGATCGCGTGAAGGCGGGCGTCGACGTCCGCATCATCGGCAAGGTGTCGAAAAAGGCGGAAGGCTTGAAGGCGGAGAAGATGCCGGGGATGCGGCTGCACCTGCGTGCCATGCTGCGTGATGGCCAGGAGATGTTCCTGGGCAGCATGAGCCTTCGCGGTGTCGAGCTCGACAAGCGCCGCGAAGTGGGCGTCATCGTCAAAGAGCGCGCGGCCGCGAAGCAGTTCCGCGAGATCTTCGAAGACGATTGGGCGAAGACCGGCAACGGCAAGAAGACCGACGAACAAGAGAAGAAGGAAGAGGCCCAAGCCGTCACGTCGTAGGAAAAGGGGTCGGGAGGGTTTTCCCGGAGATTCGAGGAAAACCCTCCCGACCCCTTTCCTTTCTCAATCGAGCAGTCCGAAACTCCAGAACACCTGCGCGCCTTCACCGCCCCCAAACCCCACGTCCACACGGCCGAGCGTCCGCCCCTTGTGCACGTAGCTGAGGCTGAAGCCGGTAGAGGTATGAAGATTGTCGAACAGCTCCGGTACGCGGGGCGCCACCTGCCCTGAATCGACGAACACCGATGAGTGGATCGAGCGATGCAGCGGAATGCGATATTCCGCCTGAAGCAGGAGCGCATTGCGATCGCGGAACCGGTAGTTCCGGAAGCCACGCAGCGTCGCGCGGGTACCGTCAGAGCCGATGAGATCCGGCCGGAATGCTTTCAGGCCGCCGCTGCCGCCCAGGGCGTACTGCAGATAGAACGGCACCTCGTCGCCCGGATTGGTCCACGCGAGGAAGCTGTGCAGCGTCAAAAGTTGTCCTGACCTGAGACCGGGAATGCGCTGCTGCATTTCCGACTCCCAGCGGTGAAAATTGAATCTCCCATCCCCGTGGTCGCGCACGCTTTCCAGCGCGAGCTGGTAGGTGCCGCGATATTTGTCCGACTCGTTGAGCTGTTCCTGGTCTGTAATGTCAGCAACGGCCGGATACATGAACTCCACGAAACCCCTGTACCGTCCGAAGGTTCGCTCGACGGAAAACCCTCCAGGCACCGTCGATTCGACGAATCGCTGTTCGATCGACGGAATGGAAGGATTGCCGCCACGGCCGACATCGCTGAGGTAAAGTGCCGCGCTGCCGCCCAACCTGAACGACGGGACGGGCCTGTGCCATCCTCTCGCCCCCACGGTCGACTCGCGAAGCGAGAATGCCGACCGATCGTCGGACGCCGTGGCCGGTCCAATACCGAAGAAGTCAATTCTGTTCATGTCGCGGACAGCGCCAAACCCACCGAGTTGCGAGCGCTTCGACAGTGAACGCCGTCCAAACTCTCCTTGGAGCAGCCAGTAGCGCCGCAAGGTGACCATGGCATCGCCTTCGCGATACCAGTGCTGGTCGTTTGGGGAGTCATAGCCCACGCCGACCCCGAGTCCACCTCCCGACACCACGCCGCCGATGATGGGATGAACGGGATTGTCGAACGAATCGATGACTTTCTTGCCCCACGATGGGACTGGCAGATCCTCGTCTCCGCCCGAACTCTGCGCGTTCTGCGCTTCGGCCGTCAGCGGCAGGAGCGCGGCGACGAGAAGGCACGTGAGGGTTTTCATGAGCTGGGGAAGATGCATGGGACGTGCCCAGTCATGATTCTAACCGCGTGGCGCGTCCGTGGTACGAGCCTTGCCTCTTCTTGGAGGTGGAGGCACATTGTGATGAAAAAAGACAACAAGCAACCGGGTGACATTCTCGGTGTGAGCCGCGCGGAGGGACCGAAGCTGCCGCATCCGCCGTCAGATGGCAGCGGTGCGAGAGGAATCGAGGTGCGTGGCGAGCCGACACGTCACTGGGGCAACGAGGATATTCCGCAGAGCGACGGTGCGTCGGGCATCGACATGGGCGGCGCCGGCGAAGGCACGCAGGTGTCGCCGGAGCATCCACGACCGAAAGTCGACGAAGACATCTAGGCGGCTTCGCCCAGGAGCGCGAGGAACTCTTCGCGTTCGAGGCTGCCTTGCGCCAGCAGAGCCTCCGCCATGCCGTCAAGGACGGCGCGGCGGCGGCTCAGCGTGTCGACGGCCTGGTCGAACGCACGCGTCAAGAGCGCCTCCACTTCGGCTTCGATCCGTCCGGTCGCCTCTTCGCTCCACTCACCCGATCCCGAGTCGCCCGCGCGCCGGCCCCGATTCTCGTTGCTCTGGAACGCGCCGATCGTCGACGACATGCCGAACTCGCACACCATGCGGCGGGCCAGTCCGGTTGCGCGCTCGAGATCGTTGGCGGCGCCGGTCGAGAACTTGCCGAACGCGAGGTGCTCGGCGGCCCTGCCGCCCAGGAGCACCGCGAGGCGATCCATGAGCTCGTCTTCCTGCAACAGGTTGCGATCTTCGGGCGTCTGCTGCATGTAGCCGAGCGCGGCGAGCCCGCGCGGGACTATCGATACTTTGTGCACCGGTTCGGCGCTCGCGGCCAGCTCGGCCACGATGGCGTGCCCCGATTCGTGGAAGGCCACGATGCGGCGTTCCTTGGTGTTGATGAGCCGGTTCTTGCGCTCGAGGCCGACGACCACGCGATCGATCGCGGCGTGCAGCTCGGGCATGCCCACTTCGCTCTTCTCGTGGCGTGCCGCCAGAAGCGCCGCTTCGTTCAGCACGTTCTCGAGATCGGCGCCGACCATTCCAGGCGTACGGCGCGCGACGTACTCGAGGTCCACGTCGCCCGCCAGCTTCACTTTGCGCGCGTGAACCTGGAGGATGGCATGGCGGCCGATGCCGTCGGGGCGATCGACGAGCACCTGGCGATCGAAGCGCCCGGGCCGCAGCAGCGCGTTGTCGAGAATCTCGGCGCGGTTGGTGGCCGCCAGCACGATGATGCCGTCGTGCGAGTCGAAGCCGTCCATTTCGACGAGCAGCTGGTTGAGCGTCTGCTCGCGCTCGTCAGTGCCGCCGCCGCCGTGCGATCCCGCGCGGCTTTTGCCAATGGCATCGAGCTCGTCGATGAAGATGATCGCCGGAGCCTTCGTCTTGGCCTGCTCGAAGAGCTTGCGGACGCGCGAGGCGCCCACGCCGACGAACACTTCGATGAATTCAGAGCCGCTGGCCGAGAAGAACGGCACGCCGGCTTCGCCCGCGACAGCCCGCGCCAGCAGCGTTTTACCCGTGCCCGGCGGGCCGACCAGCAGCGCGCCCTTGGGCACGCGTGCGCCGAGCGAGGCGAACTTCGCGGGGCTGCGCAGGAACTTGACGATCTCTTCGAGCTCTTCCTTGGCTTCGTCCACGCCGGCCACCGAATCGAAGCCGGTCGGCGGGCGCGCGTTCCTGTCGCGCGCGCGCAGGCGCCCGCGGGTGAGCGCCGTCATCGACCTCACGGGGTTCATGCGCTTGTACGACAAGCCGAGGATGAGCACGAAGGTGAGTCCCGCGACGATGCCCAGGACGAGCGCGACATTCGATTCGTCCGACCTGATGCCCTGATAGGTGATGTTCTTCGACTCGAGCAGCGGGACGATCGCGTCGTTGGGAACCGGCGTCGCGACCCACAAGGCGGGCGCACCGGCGCGACGCGCGCTCTCGGTTGGCGTCGCGCGCACCTCGGTTGGCGACATCCGCACCTCGCGCACGTCGCCCTGCGCGATGTGACGCTTCAGCGTGCTGTACGGAATCTCAACCGTGTCGTTCTTGCGTGCAGCCGGCGGCGCCGAGTGCCACGAACAGGAGAAGAAGGAGAAGACGCGTCCAATACATCAGTGAAATTGAAGGGGGAAACCACTTACCAGTGTAGCAAGGCGGCCGGTCGTGACCGGCGTGAAAATGACCGTGAACGGTGTTTACCGCGCCAACGCGGTCGCGATCGCACCGCGCAATTCTGTAGACTCCGGCGTCACCGCGCTCGGGAAGAACGCCACCACCGCGCCGTCTCTCCCGATCAGGTATTTGGCGAAGTTCCACGACGGCAGATGCCCGCTCGAACCGAGAAACGCGTAAATCGGCGACTGATTCGGACCGGGACGCGTGACGAGCTTGGCGAACATCGGAAAGGTGACACCGTAGTTCTTTCGGCAGAACTCGGCGATTTCTTGCGCCGTGCCCGGTTCCTGGCCGCCGAAGTCGTTGCTCGGGAAGCCGAGCACCGAGAATCCCTTGGCCGACATCTCGCGGTGCAGCTTCTCCAGCCCTTCGTACTGCGGCGTGTAGCCGCACTCGCTCGCGGTGTTGACGACGAGCGTCACCTTGCCGCGATACACCGCGAGGTCCGCGGGCTGGCCGGCGAGTGTCTGCGCCTTGAGATCGTAAAAGGACGATCGTGGCTGGGACATGAGCGGTGCGGCAACGAGGAGGATGAGAGCTGCCGAGACGGCAAGCCACCGGATGTTCATGAACTCTCAGGGTAGCACGGGCCCGGACGGGCCACTACGCGTCCCCTGAGGATTGCCGTTGCAGTGACGGCTTCTCGCAGAAATCGTTCATGAAGTCTCAACGGCTGCCGGGTCGGCATCCGAGAACTTCACGCCGGTCCGGTAGACCGAGAGGCTCGTGCCCGGCTGCTCGAAGGTCACCCAGACGACGCGCCCCTTGCAGATGAGCTGTCCGGTCGCGGTTGGCACGACCATCCGCACCAGCTGGTTCGGCTTGACCGCCTGCCTGAGCAGGGCCTGGGCGCCGCCGAGCGACAGGTCCACCAGCTCGCCGGGGATGGCGTCGACGACCACGTCGATGCCGCGCCGGATCCGGATGCGCTTGGCATCGCGCGCCTTGTCCGAAAACTGCAATGGTTTCTTCGGCGCGGCCGGCGCAGGGGCCGGTGCGGGGCTGGCCGGCGCCGATGTCGCACGGACGGCTTTCAACGGAGCGGGTTTCGCGACGGCGGGGGCGGGAGCCGGCACCGGTCGCGCCAGCGCCTCCTCGACGGACGGAGCACCAGGTTCACGCTCGCGCACCATCTGCGAGAGCGCGCTCGACAGCTTCTGGCTGACCCCCTCGAGCTGCCGCCATTGCGCGTCGGCGGCGGCTTTGGCCGCGTTGAGCGGTCTTGACCTGCTGGAGCAGATCGGCGCGCTCCGCCGTCAATTCCTGCACCTGCTGCTGAGCGCCGGTCAGCGCCACGCTGTTGGCCTCGGCCTCGCGCTGCGCGGTCTTCAACTGCGTCTGCAAGTTGAGCATCTTCGCCTGCGCGGTGTCGATCGCCGTCGTCAGTTTCTTCTGCTCCTTTTTCGCCTCGTCGAGCGCCGTGCGCAGCATGATGTTGGCGGCGGTCTCGGTGCTGAGGCGCGCGCGCAGCTCGACTTCGATGGCCGCCAGTGCCTGCGCGGCCGCGGCTTCGGCCTGCTTCCGCGCGTGCTTGGCGCGCTCGGCGACCGCATCCGAGACGTGCTGGGCGGCGGCCTCGATCGTGGCGCTGTTGTCGGTGTCGTCGAAGGCGCGCTTCGATGGACGAGAGTCTGCAGATCGAGCGCGGTGCGCAGCGACCTGAGGTGCTGCCGCCAGTCGTCCGAGACCTGGTGGGCCAGCGTCTCGAGCTGGGCGCGAATCTGAGCTTTCTCGTCCTGGTTGGCCATCATGCTTAACGCGTCTGAATTTCCATCAGCCGCTTAGCAATTGTGGTACCGCGCTAGATCTGCGGATTTTGTGGCCTGGCGGCCTCTTCGAGCAGACAGTTTTGAAAAGCGAGGCGCGATTCCTGTAAGAATTCACGGGGATGCATCACGGTCTTCACACCCACTTCGAGGCGCCCATCGGCCCGGAGACCTTACAGGCACTCGTGGCGCGGTATGTGGAAGTGGTGCGGATAGACGCCCAGACCTGCTCCCGCGAGACCTTCGACGCCATGCAGCAGGAGGTCGCGGCGACAGGCCTGAGGCCGATCACGGTGGTCAGCGACGTCGCGCGGCTTTCGTGGTTTGCCCCTGGCGCGTGGGTGGAGTGGACCAACGAGCCCGATGGCGACATCGCTCCCGCGGACTATCGCGTCGGTTTGGATCTCGCCTGCAACCGGGCGCAGGCGTACGGGCTCGACCTATGGGCGCCGGCTATCAGCAATCTCGATCACGATTCGCTGCTCTGGTTGAATCGCGTGCGAGATGCGGGAGGCGGCTGGCCGATCGGGCTCGCCGGCATCAGCGTGCATCGGTACGGCGATGGCACTTTTGAGAAACCCCACCCGGGCTTTGCCAGTCGCGAGCGCGAAGTGGCCTGGCTGAAGGCGGCGTGTGACGGCCTGCCGTTCATCGTGACGGAGTTCGGCTATCCCACCATCGACGGCCTGACCGAGGCGCAGCAGGCCGAGCGCATTTCGCAGGAGTGGGAGTTCTGGACCGTGCAGGGCGCCCTGGCCGCCTTCGTGTTCCAGTTGAACGATGGACCGACGTCGGATCGCGAGCATCACTACGGCATCCGCCGCGTCGATGGCACCTGGAAGCCGAGCGCGGATACGTTTCCCGCGCCTTACCTGGAGACCGACATGTTGACTGCCACGTTTTCGATCTCACGGCGACATTGCCTGCCGCATCCGTCCAAGCCGGGCTATTTCACCGCGCGGCATCCGACCAACGCGAACACTGTGCTGTCCGTGCAGCCGGATGGCACCATCCAGGCACGGCCGGCCGGCACCGCCGGCGGCTACGAGGAATTTCGAATCGAGGGCAATCGCGCCGTGTTTCCCGATGTCAGCGGCCTGGTGTTCACGATCCCGCTCGTAGAGTGACGCACGGCCTCATTTCGGCGGTGCGGCCGCACCTTCTTCCTCGGTCACGAATACCTCGGCAATGATGCTCACCCGCGCTTCCCACCAGTGTCCGCCCTTCACCGTGCCATCGGAGAGCGCGACGGTTCCATGCGCGTGCACGGTGGACAGTCCCTGGGCGTTTACCGAGATGCTGCCCATGAGCGACACGATTTCCGCTTCCTCGTTGAGCTCGATCTTCTTCTGCCCGACACCGCGCTCGACATCGGTCCAGCCGAACAGCCCCTTGTCGATGGCTCCGAGCGCCGTGAAGTGTCCGTTCCGGATGTGATACTTCTCCGCGAATTCGGTGAGGCCCGAGAGGATGTCGTCGCCTTTGGTCATGTTGACGCGGTAGGTCCTGGCGCCTTTCCCGAGGTCGGTCACCTTCAAGCCGGGCGCGAGACCTTTTCCCGGGCGGGTTCCCCTGGGCACGTATCCTTCAGGTGTGGGCGGCGGAGTCGTCGTCTGCTGGGCTGTGACGGCGGGACCGCCCGCCAGGATGAGTCCGCCGACGATCGAGACGGAGAGGACACGGACGATTCCTGAGCGAACGCTCATGGTGCACCTCGCGTGCACACTATCGGGGCAGCGGTTTCCGGTGTCAAGCGGACCAGAAACCCGGCATAATCCCCCTTTCAGGAGGGCCGCGTATGAAGAAGTTCCTACCCCTTTTCGCGCTCGTCGCGTTCACCGTTTCACTCGCCGCGCAGGGAGGGGCCCCCAACACACTTACCGCGAAAGAGAAGGCCGAGGGCTGGAAGCTCCTGTTCGACGGCGCCACGTTGAACAACTTCGTGCCGCAGGGCAAGGCCGTGTGGAAGGTCGTCGACGGCGCGCTGAAACCCGAAGCCGCCGGCGGCTGGCTCGCGACCAAAGAAGACTTCACGAATTTCCAGCTCCACGTCGAGTTCCGGACCAGCGCGCCGAACATCAACAGCGGGGTCTTCCTGCGGCGCGGGCCGCCAGGACGGCGACTCGCACCAGATCGGCTACGAGCTGCAGATCCGGAATCTGGCTCCGGGCGACAAGCCCTACGACGGCAAGAGCGACAACCACAACGCGTATTACACCGGCAGCTTTTCAGGTCATCTGAAGAGCAAGAACGAGCCGACCGTCATCATGGGGCAGTGGCACGCGTTCGACGTGACGGCGCAGGGCGATCACTTCGTCGTGCTGTTCGACGGGAAGAAGGTGCTCGACGATCGTCATGCCGAGTTCAAGTCGGGGGCGATCGGGCTGCAGCGCACCGGTCAGGACATCGAGTTCCGCAGCGTCAAGGTGAAGCCGCTCTAAAGGGGCCCGAGGGTTCCGGGTTCCGGTTCCTGTTCCGGTTCGGGTTCCGAGTTCTGTTCCCGTTCCGAGTTCTGTTCCGGTTCCGAGTTCGCGGTGGGCGATGGATTCAGTACGCCGTCTGTTTTTAGTGGACGCGCGCACCCTTCAGGAGCCACCGAACCCGGAACCGAACCCGGAACCGAACCGGAACCGAACCCGAACTGGAACCCCGGAACCGGAACAGAACAGGAACCCGAACCGGAACGGGAACCGGAACCGGAACCTTGTTGTTGGTGAGGGAGCAATGGCGAAGGTTTATGTGATCAGTTGCCGTGATGCCGGCGTCGAGTGCGACTTCGAAGCTCGTGGCGACACGCTGGACGAGGTCATGCAGAAGTGCGCTGACCACGGGATCAGCGCGCACAACATGAAGGGGTTTGGACCCGACCTGTACTTGAAGATGCGGCGGTGCGTGAAGGTGATCGACGAGGGATAGTCGTCTGGCCTTACTATGCGCAGGATTCTGCTCGCCCTTCTGCTCTTTGGCGGGAACGTAGACGCGCAACAGCTCACATTCGAAACGGCCATTCTTTCGAGAACACTTCCCGCCGACACCCAGTCTGGAATCGGCGCTTCTCCCGACCTTGTGCAGCGCCTGGGGCGGTCTCTCCTTTCAGATCTAAACGCCGGGATGACCCGGCTTCAAGTCACGGTTTCGGATGAAGCCGTCCGAATTCAAAACCTGGCAAACGCTCACACAACCGTTGTGCCCAGGATCGGCGACGTGCGTTCGATTGATGCTGCCAGGCAGGTTTATTGGACCACTCCGCAGACTCCCGTGACGACTGCGATCGAAGGCGTAGGCGCGAGGCTTCGGTGGCACCGGACAGGTCGGATGGAACGGTTCGGGGACGTGGATGCCGAAGAAGTGCAGTTCGAGGTCGAGATGTTCCCTTCCTCCGAGCGAACGCCGCTCCTTCCCGACGACGGCCCGTTCATCGTTTCCGGAGACGTCTGGGTTGCGCCGAAGTATCAGCGATACGCAGCCATTGGCGCGGCGCTCTGGCCCAGAGCAGTGAGCGTGCTCCCAACGCTGGCAGAACTCGCTCAACTTGGGTTGATCGTGAAAAGCGCGATCACCATTGATCTCTTGAGAATTCACGTCGAGACATTGACCTCTGCTATTGCTGAGCAGCCGGTCGATAACGGGCTGTTCACGGTGCCGGCGAGCTTTCGACGCGTCTCACCGCCTACTCAGGCCAGTCCAAGACTGGTTTACAGTCCGCCCGCCCGCTATACCGCCGAGGCGGCAAGTCAGAAAATCGATGGCGTCGTTCTTCTCGAGGTCACCGTCAGGACTGACGGCAGCGTGGCGAGCCCGAGGGTCGTCAAGTCGTTGGGATTTGGTTTGGATGAGGCGGCGATTGACGCTGTCCTGAAGTGGAAATACGAACCTGCTCAGCGCGATGGAAGGCCGGTGGAGGTGCAAGTGATTGTGAGCTACGGGTTCACGTACCGCGAGCGTTTATCGGCGCCTCGCTGATGGACGCACCTGCCGGAGTGACATGAGTGTGACCCGAAACGCTGTCGCGACGGTGTCGCTGAGCCTTGCCCTCTGGGGCCAGTTCCCCGCGGCGCAATCCGACCAGGACCTTGTCGGCATTCTGGCGAGGATGAGCGACTATCTGCGCCGGTACGAAACCGAATTATCCGCAGTAGTGGCAGAAGAGCGCTACGAACAGTGGATTGAGACAGGCGGCTCGACGCCGAATGCTTCTCCCGGGCGGGTAAAAGAGAGAGCAGGCCAGGGACCAACGAGGCGCATTCTCATTTCCGAATTTCTGATGATTCGCTGGCCTGGTGAGGCTGCCTGGCTTGGATTCAGGGATGTCACGTTCGTGGATGGCGTTGCCGTCCGCAACCGGGAGGAGCGCCTGGTCAAGCTGTTTACGGAGGGACCGGCTGATGTCCTGGCACGTGCGGAACAGATTTCACGAGAGAGCGCGCGTTACAACATCGGCACCGTCGCGCGGAATATCAACGTGCCAACCCAGGCTCTGGACGTTCTTCACCCTCGTTTGAACGGTCGGTTTTCTTTCCGTCACCTTGGCGCCGAGGCCGTCGAGGGGGCTCAGGCTGAAAGGATTGCGTTCGAGGAAACGAAGCCGCCCTATCTTATTCAGACGCCATCCGGGCAGGGCGTTCGAACACGAGGCTTGGCCTGGATCGATCACGCCAGCGGCGCTGTTCTTCAGACGCAGCTTGATTTGGTCGTCGCCGAACCACGCAACCAGCTTCGCTCGCGTATTGCCGTCACGTTTCGTGTGGAGCCCGGCCTCGGCATGCGCGTGCCCGCTCAACTTCGCGAAACCCACGAACAGTTCGATCCCGCCGGACGAGTCGGCGGGGCTGTTCAGACGCACGGCCGGGCTGAGTATTCGAAGTTCCGGCGCTTCGTGGCCGAGACGCGTGAGCTGATCAAGTGACGGCGAAGAACTCACGCCTAGCGGTTTCAGCGAGCTGACGTATCGAGTGGAGGATAGATCCGCGAGTGCACGAGGCCGGGATGGCGCGTTCCATAGCGAGCTGGCACATCCTGCGTCCAGTTGCTCGGAATCGTCAGGCAGAATGCCAGGAGAGTTGCCAGCACGAGCGGCTGCCAGAGCGGCGGGCTGAGATCGGCGACAGGACGCGACGCGCTCTGTCGTGAAGCACGTCCCACCAGGCGTTCGCGCTGTTGCAATCGAGCGAGCAACACCACCCCCACGATCATCATCACGATGTTCAGCGTCTGCCCCGTGCCGAGCGCCAGACGGTGCGTCGGATAGTCGCGAAGGAGATCGATGAAGATCCGCGGGAAGGCGTACCAGAACACGAAACGAGCGGCGGTTGCGCCTGGTGTCGGATTGGTGCGCCTCACCCAGAGCAGGTACGGCACGAGCAGAATGTTCTTCGCGCCGTCGTACAGAACGACCGGGTGCCGGAATCCCTCCGCATAGGGGAACTGAACGCCCCATCCCACGTCGGTGACGGCTCCCACGATCGCGCCGTCGATGAAGTTGCCGATCCGGCCAATGCCAAGCAGAAACGCGCCGGGAATCACCAGAGCATCGGCCAGCGCGCGGAATGGCTTGCGGTGCAGATAGCTGAACGCGGCAGTCCCTGCCGCGGCGCCGACGAGCAGTCCGTGTGTGGCCATGCCGCCGAGCCAGTACGCGGGAATCAGTAGAAGGTGTTCTCGATAGAACGGCCACTCGTCGAACGCGACTTCGATCATGCGACCGCCGACCAGCACGCCGATCGCGATTGAGGTTGTGAGGGAGTACACCTCAGCATGCGTCAGCCGGAGGTGATGCCGGGCGCGCCTGAGATAGCAGAAGAGATTCAGGAACCCGAGGCTGTAACTCAGGCCATACCACCACAGATGAATGCCGCCGATCGAGGCAATGACGGGATCGATGTGATGGACGAAGCCGAGGCCCCATGCCGTTGGATGCGAATTCGCCGTCCAGGCTGGCTCATGGTCGGGACCGACAGAGACCATCAGTTGAGGAGATTTGCTGCGGGGCAGGCGAACGGCCAGCCCGACAGCAGCGTGGCGATGACGGGGCAGCAGGACCATGCCGACGGGTTCCCGCTGAATGTGCGGGAATGCGGGTGAGCGCCAGGATGGACGTGTACGATTCTGGAACGTGCGCTAGCACCCACCGCCGTGGATGCTCAACACCGGTCCCGTACGCGGCATCTCGACGATGTCGTAGCTGACGCCTTCGTAGCCTTGCATTTCCATCACCCACACGCTGGCTCGCCCGATCCGCAGCACGCCGAGGACGCGCCCCCAGCGTCGCGCGGTTTCCCCGCCGTTGTAGATCCCGCCGTCGGTGCTCAAGATCGAGACGGAGAAGGGTGACGACGAGAGCCATCCATTTGCGTAGGATTCGACAGTGCCGTAGCGCTTGCGGGATTCGAAATAGTAGTAGTCGACTTCAAAGACTCGATCGCGCGCCAGCGTCGTGATCTGAACGGGGACGCGTCCTCGCTCGTTCGACGGAATTGCGGTTGGTGGCGAGTTCGACGGCACAGATGTGCGTTCGGCCTCCAGAGCGTGAGTCAGCTGCACGATGAACCGCGCCACCCGCCTGCTCGGGTCGTCCGGTTGGCGAGCCACGTCCTCGACGCGCACGGTGGAGAGGTTGCCGTGAACGGCAATTCCAGCCATCAGATGTGATGCCTCCAGCTTCGCCCCCGGCGCGGGCGCGTTCGTGGCGAACCCCTCCTGTTGGCTGCAGTAGGCGTCGGTCGTGACCAGGTCCTTGACGGCAAGCGGACGAGGATCACCAGCGTCCATGGGACATAGGTCCATCCCTCCCGCGGAACGCCCGGCGCGTCCAGGAGCTTGAACAGGCCTTTGTCGCCTTCGGTGACGAAATACCTCAGGATGGTCCAGGCGTCGTTCTCCCTGGACGCGAGCGGTAGAAGAATCCCGTCGCCGCGGACGACACCGAGGATGAGACCTGAAGATTGGACCGGGCCCGGCGCCTGTGCGCGACTCGCATGGCCCGCAGGCGAAGAGGTCACCACCAGCGCGATGAAGGAAAGCCATCCGAATCGGGTCAAGGACGATCTCACTTCGAGGGATCTTAGCTGAGCTCGTCACGACAGGCATCCTGCCGTGTGTTGGCATGGCGCTCGCGCGCTTACCATAGTAGATTTCGGGGCATCAAGGAGCTCGAAGGAGGACGATCGACTGCGGAACGCAAACGGTGAATTTGCTCAAGGCGCATAAGGCTCACCAAGCCGAGTTGAAGATGGCTAATCGGACGCGCTACCACGACCACGAACTGATCTTTGCCAAAGAGTGGAGCGATTTGGGGAAGAAGCACGACGTGCTCGGCGACCCGCTCCAGCTTAACAACCTGGGCCAGCGGGAATACGCGAAGCTCCTCAAGGCGGCGGGTGTGCGGCCTATCAAGTTCCATGGACTGCGCCATACATGCGCGACCTTGTTGTTCGCGTCAAACGTGCCTGTGAAGGTGATACAGGAACGGCTGGGGCACAAGCGGGTGGAGATCACACTGAACACGTACGCGCATGCGCTGCCGTCGATGCAGCAGGATGCTGCGGCGAGATTAGGCGCTTTGCTGCAGAGTTGAGCCCTGAACGACCGTATGCACCAGGACGGCCTCGGACGTTGTCGCCATTGACGCTTCACTTGCAACACGGCTCGCCTGTGCCGAACGGTGCCTCCTGGTGTGCTTGCAACAGAGTTTTGGCAGAACTCGCGCTTGCAGCCCTGTCGCATGGACCAGAACCCGCCACACATGACTAGTGCTCGATGAACCGCACGAGCTGTCGTTTTGCCGCTGTTCCGGCGCGTGTCTTATCCTCCGCGAGTGCTGATCCCAACTCGTTTGCAGGAATTCTGCTGCAGGGATTCTGTTCGACGCGTCGCTAGTCCTCTCGTATAATCCAGCCGTCCCTTTGAACAAGCTATGAGTCTCGCGCCTGGTACCCGTCTTGGCGCTTACGAAATCACGGCACCTATAGGTGCCGGTGGGATGGGTGAGGTGTATCGTGCGCGCGACACGCGCCTGAACCGCGAAGTCGCGATCAAGGTCACCCAAGAAAAGTTCTCAGAACGGTTCGAGCGCGAAGCCCGCACGGTGGCCGCGCTGAATCATCCGCATATTTGCGCGCTGTTCGACGTTGGGCCGGACTACCTCGTGATGGAATACATCGAAGGGCGTCCGCTCGAAGGCCCGCTGCCGCTCGAGCAGGTCTTGAAATACGCCGCACAGATTTGTGATGCGCTCGATGCGGCGCACAAGAAACACATCGTGCATCGGGATCTGAAGCCGGGAAATATTCTGGTGACGAAGTCGGGCGTGAAGTTATTGGATTTCGGGTTGGCAACAACGGCGTCTGCAGAGACCAATGATGAGGCGCAGACAGCGCCCGTGACGCAAGACGGCTTGATCATGGGAACGCTGCAGTACATGTCACCCGAGCAACTCGACGGGAAGAAGGCGGACGCGCGCAGCGACATCTACTCGCTTGGCCTAGTGCTGTATGAGATGGTGACCGGTAAGCGCGTCTTCCCACTCACCGATCTCGAGTCTCTTCAACCGCCCGCGCTCGAGCGAGTCGTCAAAACGTGTTTGGCGAAAGATCCGGATGCGCGCTGGCAAACGGCCCGCGAGGTGAGGCTCGGGTTAGAGTGGAGCACAGCGAATGAACCGGCGATCAAGGATGCCTTGAAGCCTTCGCGCAGTGTCTGGCGCGAGCGAGCGGTTTGGATCGGTGCGGCCGTGGCGCTGGCCATCCTGTCGTACTTTGTCGGCGTGAACTGGCACGCAGCGACTGCAGTCGATATCACTCGATTCGCTATCTATCCTCCCGGGAGCACGAACTGGGCTGGCGCGGCTTACGCGACGATTCCGGTGCCCCAGTTCGCTCTTTCCCCGGATGGCCGCACCATCGTGTTTGTCGCCTCCGTCGCCGGATCCAATCCGACGCTCGGGCTGCGCCGCATGGACGACGTTGGCGCCCGCGTCTTGCCTGGAACCGAGAACGCCCAAGATCCGTTTTGGTCGCCTGACAGTCGCTGGGTAGGTTTCTTCGCGGACGGGAATCTTAAAAAGGCTCCCGACGGCGGTGGAGCCGTGCAAGTCATCGCCGAGGGCGTTGGGGATTCGCGCGGCGGGACATGGGGACCAGACGATTCGATTCTGTTCGGAACCAGTGCGGGTCCCATTTTCAGGGCTTCAACCGTGGATGGACGCATTGCCGCGGTCACGACACTGGATACGGCACGGCAAGAAGGAGGGCATCGCTGGCCGCACTTCCTGCCCGATGGCCGACACTTCGTGTACACGGTTCTCAGTGGGTTGGCGGAACAGCGGGGCGTGTACGCGGGATCTCTGGACGGAAAAACAAAGAAGTTTCTGTTCAAAGCGCGTTCCGAGGCAAACGCTATTTATGCCCCGCCAGGCTATTTGTTGTTTGTTGACGCTGACACGCTTATGGGGCAGGCGTTCGACGTGGCACGACTTGAACTGACAGGCCAACCGTTTACCGTCGCGGAGCGGGTTGGCCGCTCCACGGCGTACAACGGCGCCGTGTCTGTTTCTAAAGCCGGCACGCTTGCCTACAGTGGCCTCATCTTGAAACTTGGACGCCTGACGTGGTTTGACCGCGCCGGAAGACCGGCCGAGTCCATCGGGACGGAAGGCGATTACACGGACTTTCGCCTTTCTCCTGACGAGCAGAGGCTAGCCGCATCAGTGGTTGATCCCAAATTCGGTGCCCCGGATATCTGGATCACCGAACTCGCGCGCGGCAGTCCACAGCGCGTCACGTTCGCCCCGGTGATCGATGCTTCGGCGCTCTGGTCGCCCGATAGCGCGCGGATCCTGTTTCGGACGATTCGGAGCAGAGGTATCACAGATTTTTTCGTAAAAAGCGCTGCCGGGGGTGGCAGCGAAGATCCTGCAATGCTCGCCGAAGCTGCGCGTGTGGCGGGTATCGAATCATCTACGCTCGTGCCGACAGACTGGTCCCCTGATGGAAGGCACGTCATCTTTTCGACTGCGCCGACCAGTACCGGCCTCTGGCTCTTGCCGCTCGACGGCGAGAGAAAGCCTGCAAGTTTCTTGCGCGCGTCCGGTGCCATGCATGCCAACTTTTCACCCGACGGTCGTCTTGTCGCCTACACATCAAACGAATCCGGCAAACTTGAAGTCTTTGTTCAGACTGTGCCGCTGTCCGACTGGAAGCGGCAAGCCTCCATCGGTGGCGGGTACGAGCCGCGATGGGGTCGCGACGGGAACGAGCTCTATTACCTTTCCGAAGACCGGAAGCTGGTGGCCGTCGCGGCTGGTACAGGTCCAACAGGTCCAACACTCGGCACGCCAAAGCCGCTCTTTCAGACGGACGTGCCTCCAGGGGTGATCCCGTTCCGTACGAACTACGTTCCGACTCGGGACGGCCAACGATTTCTTATTAAGACACAAGTGAGCGAACCCGCGCCCAATCCCATAACAGTTGTCTTGAACTGGCAAGCCGCGCTCGCAGCGCGCGAAAAGTGATGAACGCAGGCCCTGCGCGGCCGTCGTTCGACCCCTGGACGGCAGGGTTGAACAAATGAGTCTGAACTCTGGTACGAAACTCGGCCCCTACGAAATCCGCGCTCTCATTGGCGCGGGCGGAATGGGCGAGGTGTATCGCGGGCGCGATACCAAGCTCGACCGCGACGTGGCGATCAAAGTTCTGCCCGAGACCTTTGCCAGCGATCCCGAGCGCATCGCCCGCTTCCAGCGCGAAGCAAAAACGCTCGCCTCGCTCAATCATCCCCACATCGGCGGGATCTACGGCGTCGAGGAGTCGGACGGCGCCCCCGCGTTAGTGTTGGAACTGGTCGAGGGGCTGACGTTAGCCGATCGCGTGGCCAAGAGCCCGCTTTCAGTCAACGAATCACTGGAGATTGCGAAGCAGATTGCGGATGCGCTCGACGCGGCGCATGAGAGAGGGATCGTTCACCGGGATCTGAAGCCTGCCAACATCAAGATCACCCCCGACGGCGTCGTGAAGGTGCTCGACTTTGGCCTGGCGAAATTCTCGCAGCCATCCGATCAGATCAGCAGAGCACCGACCGAGACCATCGCCACACGTGAGGGTACCGTTTTCGGGACGCCGGGCTACATGAGCCCCGAGCAGGCGCGCGGGCAAGCGATCGACAAGCGCAGCGACATCTGGGCGTTCGGCTGCGTGCTCTACGAGATGCTGACCGGCAAACCGGCATTCGCAGAAAGAACTGTTTCAGACACCATTGCGGCACTGCTCAGCCGCGAACCGGACTGGAGCGCGCTGCCGACACTCCCACCGACGATCACACGGCTACTGCACCGGTGCCTCGAAAAAGACATTCGACGACGGCTCCACGACATTGCCGATGCGCGAATTGAAATCGACGATACCGCGAACAACACCGCGACGGAGATCGCCGCGCTGCCTGCCCCGGCAAGTCGAACCATGGCGTCCATCGCAGCACTCGTGGTGGTTTCGCTCGTCACCGCGCTGGCAGCGGCTTTTGTCGGGAAGTGGATCGGGTCGCGACCCGTCGCCGATGCGCCAGGGCCATCCTTCTTGCGGATCCTCCGGCTGACCAGCGGTCCTGCCCGTGAGTGGGCGCCCGCCATTTCGCCTGACGGCAAGTGGGTTGCGTATCTCTCGAACGCGCGCGGCCCAACGGATGTGTGGGTCAGATTCATTGCGGGTGGTGAGCCGGCGAATCTAACGGCGTCGACCGGTCTCGAGGTGACGCCCGGCACGGGTATCGGAGGGATAGACATCTCGCCGGACGGCACGCGAGTCGCGGTCATGGCGAAAATGCGTGGAACCTCGTCGCCCTTCGAAATGTGGGAGATTCCCGCGCCTCTTCCTGGCGCGCCAAGGAAGCTGCTCGCAGACTTCGCCGGCCTTCGTTGGTCGCCGGATGGACGCATGATCACATTCGTGCGTGCCGGCGGATCTGCCGGCGACGCCCTGTGGGTAGAAAACACCGACGGGACGAATCGACGCGAGATCGTTCCGCTCCGTCCCGGCAGACACATTCATTGGCCCACGTGGTCCCGCGACGGCTACATCTATTTCATCGATACGAGCGCGCCTGTGGTGAACATGGAACCGTCAGGGATCTCACGCGTTCACCCCAACCAGGGAAAAATCGAACCAATCATCACGACATTGCGCCGCGCGATTTTTCCGTTGCCGATGCCTGACGGAAACGGTCTTATTTACGCAGGCAACCCGACGACGGCGGAACTCGGTTTGTGGTGGCGCCCGCCGAACGGCGGACCGGATCGACCGTTGACCTCGGGAATCGGTGAGTACGCCGAACCGCGAATCTCGGCGGACGGCAAGACACTTGTCGCTACGCTGTATGACGTTCACCAGTCATTGATTCGTGTCGACGTCGGACAGCGCTTCGGTGAGATGAAATTCATCACGGAGGGTTACACGGGGGACCTCGATCCTGCGGTTAATCCAATCGTCGATCGCCTGGTGTTTAGCTCGTCCCGTACCGGGAATTCGGCATCTCTGGACTGCTCGGCTCGATGGTTCCGACGCTCGGCCCCTCACGTCGGGATCATGGCTCGATGAGCGGCCGTCCATTTCGCCCGATGGCCAACAGATCGCGTTCGTGTCGGACCGAGAAGGCACCAGGGCGCTCTGGTTGATGAATCCAGACGGTGGTGCGCCTCGGAAGTTAGTCGATGCGGAAATCACCACGGGTCTTTCGTGGTCGCGCGACGGACGCGAGATCACCTTTGCCGCGCCGGCCGGTGAGCGGCGCGCTCTGTGGGGGGTGTCGGTTGCCAATGGCCAGATGCGGCAGATTTCAACCGCCGAAGCCGAGGCGGTGGGGGATAACGCCCATTCGCCCACACGGGATTTGATCGCCTACATTGCAGCGACCACGACCGGACGATCACAGTCGCGCCTGGCCTTTGTTGATTCCGCTGGACATCCTGGTGGTGGAACCTCGCCACCATCCGAGTCCACGTCCGGTGACGGGTTCGGAAACGGCGTGTTGGCGTGGGCACCGGACGGCAAACGACTCGCTGTCGTGAGCCAGGGGAGGGACACGCCGTCAATCTGGATTGTCGAGCCCGACGCACCCAGCCGCACTCGGAAGTTGATTGAGTTTCCCGGCGGCCCCCGCATCCGTGGTATCGCATGGGACCGAAGTGGGGACTCGATTATCATAGGGAGGCACGATATTGCTTCGAGCGATATCGTGTTGATGGACTCCGCGAGATGAGCGTCGAAGAGTCTTGGGGCCGGGGAAGTTACTCCTGGGCATCGCTCATCGCGCAACAAAGCGATCCCACGTCGCCTGATCGGCGTGGGTAAGCGCACCTTGCACGGTAACAACTCGCAACATAAAGTGATCCCATGTGCACTGATCGGCATCCGTGTGCAGATTCGGTCGCGGATCTCGGTTACGTCATCGAATCTCCTTCTCCATGCCAACTGCTGCACGTCGGTCGAGACGTACCGTCGATACGGAACTATCACGCGATTGCAACAGCCCTACGCCATGATCTCCGGTGCGGAGGGTCCGATGTCCGTGAAACACCTCTCATCCATCGAGCGTCGCGGACCAAATCGCGTGAAACCGCCATCTTGTTCGCGGTGTGGTGACATCGCACGCGTAGTGAGTGTGGCCCGAACAAGTCGCTTCGTGTAATTTCGCTGCACGAATTGTCATGAACTGGTGGTAAGGGTCATTCCTGACGCCCCGATGCCCCACGGCCTGATCACGCGGTTCACGTAACATCGGCGGGTCATCAAATCCCCGTTTCTTGATATGCCACCGTCAGTGCGCCGGCCGCCGATCCTTGCTGCCGCTGATGCGTTCGTCGGCGTACTCACGCGTAGGCGAGCCCGATTCAAAATCCGCGGGAATCAAAGATCCGAGAACGCGAGAGCGTTCAGTTACGATTGTTTACCGAGAATTGTGTATTGACCCGCTGCTTTCACTTCTCTAGACTGCGTCGTTGGACTGAGCGGCACCGCGCGAAAGAAATTGAAGGACTCCCCCCGAGTCAACATTCTGTAAGACTCCTCAGGCTGTAAGACTCCTCTCAGTGAACAAAGTGCTGCGACGCCATTGGTGTCGGCGCACGCGACCTGGATGGAAAAGATGACTCGCAAGATGTTCGCTGCCTTCACGGCCGTCGGCGTGCGGATCGTGGGTGCGACGGAAGGTTGCAGAAATCCTGAGGTCCCCAAAACGCTCCATTCACACCACCGACCGCAAGGCCGTTCATCAATCCTTACAGCTTGGCCCTCAGAGAGAGGAGGAGCTTAGAGACGGCACCTGAGTGTGAAACCCCGGTGTGACAACGCCACGCTTATCAACTTCAACAACTTACTGGAGGCTAGTATGAACAGAATCAAGCGATTAGTGATGGGCCTCGCGGTCGCGGGCGTGTTCCTTGGCACCGGTGCAAACCTGCCGCTTGTTTCCGCACAGAGTAACGAGGACCAGGAACTGAGACAGTTGTATGACGATGACGAGCTCTTCCAGCAGCTCTCTGGAGCGGCCCAAACAATGTTGGAGTTAAAGTTCGGCAGAAAAGACGCTTCCGCCGAACCGACGGCCGAAAGCAATGCCAGCGTCCTTGAAAGTTCCGTACAAATTCAGAGTTATGGTGAGGATAGTTCCGGTTACCTCGGCAACATTCTGGTGAATGATCCGAACTTGGATCTGACGGCACAAGATACGCAGAGTGAAACGACAATCGTTCTGGGGTCTGGTGATAATGTGTGCGCAGGGTACAACGACTCGGGATCTTTCATCGGTGGCGCCAGTAAATTCACCGGGTTTTCACGTTCGACGAACGGCGGCGCGACCTGGACGGATCAGGGAGCATTGCCGACCAATACCGACGGCGATGCCGGAGATCCTGTCCTGGCGCGCAGCAGCCTCTTTGGCACAATTTTCTTTTCCACCCTGCAGTTCACGGGATCTGGGATTCGAGTCTTTCGATCCAATGATGATTGCGCCAACTTCATTGCGCCGGTTCAGGGCGCGCCCGGCAAATCCGGCTTTCAGGATAAAGAATGGATCGCGGTTGATAACTTCTCTGGTCAGGGCAACGGAAACGTCTATCTGGTCGCGCGCGATTTTGGGGTAGGCAACGGGATCTATTTCTTCCGCTCGACGGACAACGGCGCAACGTTTGGCCCTAGCGGAGGAACCTTGATCGCTTCTGGTGCCGCCAACAACGTGCAAGGCGCGTACGTCACTGTGGGGCCTGACCACGCCGTGTATGTATTTTTCTTCGATCAAAGCTCGCCTCAGCGCATTAGGATGCGGAAGTCAACGGATCTCGGCCTCACATTCGGCGCCCCAGTGACCGTCGCGACACTGGCTACCACATCAACAAACGGCAATCTGAACCTCGGCGGGGGCTTCCGGACCAATGCCTTTCCTCAAGCCGTGGTCAATCCGGTGAATAGTAACCAGGTCTTCGTTGTATTCAATAACAACCCGGCCGGGGCCGACCTCGCTGACGTCTTCTTAACCGGATCCGGCGACGGTGGCTTGACCTGGGCCGCCCCTGTGCGGGTCAATGATGACGCGACGACCAACGATCAGTGGCAGCCGACGCTGGCCGTCACGCCCAATGGCGAGCGGCTCTTCATCAGCTTCTACGATCGTCGACTCGACGTTGGCAATGCGCTTATCGACGTGTTTGGAGTGATCGGTGATATCTCTGGCGGGATAGTCACCTTCGAGCAAAACTTTCGCATCACGGATGCATCCTTCCCGGTCGTGAGGAATCAGGACCCAGTTGTCAACAGTGTCTACATGGGAGACTATGATCAGGCCGTCGCTGACAACGACGCCTTTTATGTCACCTGGGCGGATAACCGGCTTGCCAATCCAAATTTTGCGGCACATACCCATCAACCTGATATACGTTTTGCCACAATTCCAACGACCATCAGTGTTGTTCTCGATATCAAACCGGGCGCGTTTCCGAACTCGATCAACACGACGAGCAAAGGTGTGATCCCGGTGGCGATCTTATCGACGGCGACCTTCGACGCGACGACCGTTGATCCGGCTTCAGTGACTTTTGGACCGGGTGCTGCGACAGAAGCACACGGAACGGGCCACATTCAGGACGTCAATGGCGACAGTCGGTCCGATCTTGTGTTGCACTTTGGAACGCCTGAGAGCGGACTGGCGGTCGGCGACACCGAAGCCTGCGTGGATGGCACGACGTTTTCTGGCACACCGATCCATGACTGCGATTCGATAAGAACCGTCAAATAGAGGGTAAGACATCGATCATAACGGCGGAGTGGTCCTTGAGTTAAGGACCGCTCCGCCAAATGATCGAGTGTCGGTAGTCACTCTGTGGCGAAGACGGGGGCGGACGCCAACGTATAATGAAGCGTGAGACAGCGGCTTGCTCGCGTGCGTGACGTGACGCTCGTGGTCGCATGTTTGTGTCTGCTCTCTTGTCACGGAAGTCCGGTCGTCCTCAGGGACGAGCCGCTCGCGAACGGCCGATGGACGGGAGAGAACGCCTGCCTGTCGGTCACAGATGCCGGCTGCAATCTGCTGGTCGGCTGTGGCCATGGCGTGTTCGCTCGACCGACCATCCGTGCCGACGGCACCTTCGACGTGGATGGCACCTATCGCGTGGAGATTGGGCCGATCTCTCTCGACCCGGCTCCACCTGCACACTTCTCAGGCTCCGTCGGCAGCTCAAGGTTGATCGTGACTGTCGTCCCGAGCGGATCGATTCCGGCCGCGACCTACTCGATGACGCCGGCGAGTCCAGGGACCTGCCCGAATCCGTGCGTGTAGCGCGTCGGCGGATTAGTGTTTGCGAAAGAGTGACACGACCTTGGGCGTCAGAATGATGTGCAAGACGATCGAGATCACCCCTGGCATCTACGCGCCTGTGCTCCCCGGACAACAGCGAGACGCGGCCCAGCGCTTGTCGGCGCTCCTCCACGGCCGTGGTAGCAGGCGGTTAGCAAACGGCGGGCAGACCTCGAGAATCGACCGGATTTTCTGGCCTTTTTTGGTTATGGTGCGGAAGCGGGGATTCCTCAGAGCCAGTGTTGGCTGATGCCACCGAAGTCCTGAGAGTGGCAACTTGTTAAGATTTTCGCGAAACTGACTGTCATCCAGCGTCACTTGATATGGCTCGTCTCAGGGAGTTCGTTAGCTTTTGGTTAGCTAATTTCCAGGCTGGTATGTCTTGCCTCCGCGATTTCGCGTTCTGGCGAGCCGCCGAACCGGATCCCCCTCGGTCCGTCTGCCGCCAGCATGATTGCTCATATGGACGGGCGGAATTTGAGATCACGAGTGAACGGTGATCGTCTGACAGCTGGCTTTGCCGACGTCTGCCAGCTGTCGGTAAGCTGCTACGGAGTCTTTGGCCGGGCTTGGTCCTGCTTCTTTTGCTCCTCTTGTTTTTGTTTCGTCAGCTGCTGTTGTTTGTGTTTTCCTTGTCTTTCTTGCCACCCTTGTCTCCCATGCCTGCTCCTTCTCAACCATCATGACTCGTCCCGGCGAGTGAGTTTGAATCTTACCGGGAAGCTGATTGATTGAGTTCTGGTCCAGCTGCCGATCGCCAGACTCGATGAATTGTGGGTCCAGGCGCTGGTGGTCATCGTTGCGACGTCGTTTGGATTAGAGGCTTCGCGCGAGGCGGAACCCAAAGTCATTGTATCGGAAAGACGGATCGAGCTTACTGCGCAGCGTGACGCGGCAAATGGTGTGCGCGTGGCGCCACGCTCCGCCGCGCGCGGCACGTCGCACGCCTTGGTCGGGGCCGGCGGGATTTCGCTCCGGTGATCGGCCGTAATAGTCCTTGTCGTGCCAATCGGCGCACCACTCGTGCACGTTCGTCGCGATGCCGAGAAGGCCGAAGGCGGTCGGTTCGCCGAGTGTCACCGGCCATGGCGCCTCGAACTCCTTTTGGGCTCGCGGGCCGAATGCGCTGTGCCGTTTAGTACAGCGCGCGCGGGGTTTCATGTTTAACGTCACACGAGGGAACCAGGTCCGGGGCTCTCCTGTCCTCCCCATCTCAGAATCGACGGCAGGCGCACTCCGGCAGAGCAACGATGGAGGTGAATCGTGGGAAGAATCAGTCGCACTGACGAGATAGTCAAGATGCTCTCATTGGTAAAGGCAGAATTGCCTCCATCGAGTGTCCCGGGCCTGACCGACGTCGCACGCCGTGCATATGAGATTTCGAGTCGAGAGGGCGGATCATGGAGCCGATGTCGACGACTGGTTACAGGCTGAGTTCGAATCGCAGGCGGTGGACACTTCAGCCTCGTAGGTACTGCAAGAAAGGCCAGCGCTGCGTCCTTCTGAAATTGCTGCGGGAAGCGCGGATTTGATCCCCGCGCCACACCGGACAACCATTTGCGTCCGGCATGGCGAGCGTTGGTTGCTAGAGATCAGTGGATGAACGCGCGGCCGATCGTCTCGCCATCGGGAAACCACGACCTCACTGGTGGCGGCTGTCCAGCGGGAGCCTCACCAGTACGATCCGCGGCTGCATATCTCGTGACCGCGGGCGCTCAACCGGCAGGGTTACCTGGGTGAGATAGATCTTCGAACGATCGCGGCTGGCCACGCGAACGACTGTCCCGTTCGTCTCGGGGTTAACAACCTCGAAGACATAACTGCCAGACGGAAGCGTTACGCCCGAGACTTGCACGGCCCTGCTAAACGTAAAGTAGGTCGTTTTCCCCGCGTTCGGTGTCGCACCGATCGAGGTGGCGGCCAGCACGCCAATCAGCGCCACTCCGAACACCATGTGAATTACCTTTTGAGCAAGCATTCTGTCCTCCTCTGATATTTCCAGGCGGCGGCATCAGCCGTCACGCTCTCTGATGTAGTTAACGCTCCTACACAGACAGGCGAACAATCGAGGAGGGCTTGATCGTCGCTCGGGGAGTTCGTTAGCTTTGGCCAGCTCATTTTCCAAGGCAAGCACTGTCGCCAGAGCCTTAGGTTACGGTCGTGCCCTACGACGA
>CAWGSZ010000003.1:0-22235 GCA_963825295.1 Vicinamibacterales bacterium
ACATCGGTGCCTCGTTTGCGGCCGACCACATACACCGGCGGATTGTAGGTCTGTTGCGCGAGCCCCAGCAGTGAGGCGATCACCGCGACCAGGATCCCCTGCAACGTGCCGAGCAAGACGACCCCGATGCAGGCAATCACAGCCCAGCGGAATTCGATGCGCCGAACGTGACGGATGGTGGCGAACTCGTCCGGCCGGATCAGGTCGATCGAGTAGGCCACGACGACCGCGGCGAGCGCCGCCTGCGGCATCAGCCCGATGAGCGGGGCGAGCACGAGGAGGGTGGCCAGCGAGGCGCCCGCGGTCACCAGCGACGCGAGCTGCGATTGGGCGCCCGCCTTCCGATTGACCGCCGTCTGGGACGTCCCCCCGCCGGCAGGCATCGCGCCGAACAATCCGCCGACGAGGTTGGCGGCGCCGGTCGCGACGAGCTCGCGGTTGGGCGACGGCAGCGGCTCTCCCGGCGCGACGAACGCGCGTCCTGCGGCAATGCTCTCGGTGAAGCTCATGAGGGCAATGCCGGTTGCCGCCGGCCACATGACCGATGCAAGCTCGATCTGTGGACGAACCAGTGACGGCAGGCCGCCGGCCACCGCTCCGATCACCGCCACGCCCGACTGACTGAGGTCCAGCAGGCCCGACGCAGCAATCGCCAGCCCGATCGCGATGAGCGGCGCAGGCGCGCGGGGTGCGAAGTGCTCGAACGCGAAGATCAGCGCCAGCACGAGGAGGGTGAGCATGAGCGTCGTCAGGTGCGTGGCAGGAAGCTCATAGACGATCGAGAGCACGTCTCTGAAAAATCCCGCCTTCGTGATGTGAATGCCCAGGAGCTTCGGGATCTGGTCCAACACGATGACGAGGCCAATCCCCGATTTGAATCCAGTGAGCACCGGTTCGGAGATGAAGTTGGCGACAAACCCGAGGCGGACCGCCGCCGCCAGCATGAGCAGCGCACCGACCATCACGGCCAGGGTTGCTGCCGCCGGTATCAGCTCGGCGGCCGATCCGTTCGGCGCCACATGACCCAACTCGGCCGCGCTCAGAATCGCGATGGTCGTGGTGGTGCTGACGCTCAACGGCCGCGACGTCCCGAGCGCCGCGTAGACGGCCATCGGCACAATGGCCGTATACAAACCAATCTGGACCGGGAGTCCCGCAATGGTGGCGTACGCCATGGCCTTGGGCGCGACCACGGCCGCGGCAGTCAGACCCGCGAGAACATCTCTGCGCACCGTGCTCTTCATACCACACAACATAGCCTGAAGGTGCGGGCAATACGGTGCAGCGGCCGCGTCCACACACGGGCTATCCTTGACGCATGGACTTTGCTCTCACCGAGCATCAGCAGCAGGTCCTCGACAAGGCGCGCGGGTTCATCGCATCGACGCTCGAGCCGGTGGCGGCCGATCTCGATCGCAAGGGAGTCATCCCGCCGGAGATCATCCACGGCGTGGCAGACCTCGGCTTGCTGGGCTGCGAGCACGATTTCGTCGCGTACGTGGGGGCGCTCATCGAGATTTCGAAAGTGTGGGCCTCGCTCGCCGCGGTGATCTCGGTCCACAACTCGCTCGTCTGCTATCCCATTTCGCGGTTCGGGAATCAGGATCAGAAGACGCGTACCTGCCGATGATCACCGAGCGGAAGCAGCTCGGATGTTACGGCTTCGCCGAGCCGCTGGCGGGATCCGACGCCGGGGCGATACGGACGACGGCTGTGGCCGACGGCGACCACTTTGTCCTGAACGGGCACAAGCGCTTCGTGACGAGCGGACGGCAGGCACGCCTTGCCATTATCTACGCGCTGACCGATCCTTCGAAGGGCCGCGACGGCCTGTCGGCCTTCATCGTCGATACCTACACGCCCGGATTTTCGGTGGGGGAGACCAACGAGATGCTCGGGCTTCGCGCGAGCGAAGCGGTTGACGTGATCCTCGCCGACTGCCGCGTACCGGCCGGCAACCTGCTCGGGGGCCTGAACCAGGGGTTCGCGATCGCGCGCGCGGTGGTCGAAGGGGGCCGTATCGACATCGCCGCGCAGGCCGTGGGGATCGGAGAGGCGTGCCTGCAGCAGAGCATCACGAAGGCGAAAGATCGCCGCCAGTTCGGGCGGCCGATCGCCGAGTTCGAGGCGATCCAGTGGATGGTCGCCGACATGTCGACCGAAATCGACGCCGCGCGTCTGCTCACGCTTCGCGCCGCGGCGATCCGGGCGAAGAATCCCGACGATGGCGGCCTGACGAAGGCGGCGGCGATGGCGAAGCTGTTCGCGTCGGAAGCCGCCAACCGCGCGGCCTACAACGCGCTGCAGATTTTCGGCGGCCACGGCTACCTGACCGAGTTTCCCGTCGAGCGGTACTACCGCGACGCGCGCGCGATGACGTTGTACCAAGAGACGTCGGAGATCGAACGGTTGGTTATCGAGAGAGAACTGGCGAAATAGTGACTATGCAGACGTACGAGCGAGACGCAAAGACGCAGAGGTTGTTTTTCCGAAAACAATGCTCTGCGCCTCTGCGCCTCTGCGTCAAAGACAGGCAACGCATGAATCTGCAACTCTCCGAAGAACAGCAGATTCTCAAACAGGCGATGCGCGAGTTCGCCGCCGGGGAAATCGCCCCCGGCGCCGGCGAGCGCGACGAGCACGCGCGCTTTCCGTCGGAGCTCATCCCGAAGCTCGCCGAGCAGGGGCTGCTCGGCATCATGGCGCCCGAAGCGCTGGGCGGCGCCGGCTACGATGCGCTCAGCATGGCGATCATCCTCGAAGAGATTGCACGGGTCGACGCGGCAGTGGCCCTGCTCGTGGGATCGCACAACTCGCTCTGCTCGGGGCACATCCTCCTCGCCGGGACCGACGAGCAGAAGCGCAAGTACATCCCGCCGCTCGCGCGTGGCGAGAAGCTCGGGGCGTGGGCGCTCACCGAGCCCGGCTCGGGCTCCGACGCGGGCGCGATGCGCACGCGGGCCGTGCTCGAAGGCGACACGTGGGTGATTCGCGGCGACAAGCAGTTCATTACGCAAGGGTCGACGGCCGGCACTTACGTCATCATGGCGTCCACCAACCCGCCGCAAGGCACGAAGGGCATCTCGGCGTTCATCGTCGAGCGCGAGACGCCCGGGCTGGTGGTCGGCAAGCTCGAGAAGAAGCTGGGCGTGCGCGCGTCTGACACCGCCGCGCTCCACTTCGACGACATGCGCGTGCCGAAGGACAATCTGCTCGGGAAGATGAACGAAGGCTTCAAGGATGTCCTGGCCGTTTTGACGGGCGCGCGCATCGGCATGGCGGCGCTGGCGGTCGGCATCGCGCAGGGCGCGCTCGACGAAGCGCTGAACTACGCGAAGCGCCGGCGGCAGTTCGGCAAGCCGATCCTGGAGTACGAGGCGATTCAGTGGATGCTGGCCGACATGGCCACCGAAAGCGAGGCCGCGCGGCTGATGGCCTGGCACGCGGCGACGCTCCGCGACGAGGGACAGCCATATCTGCGCATCGCCTCGCAGGCCAAGCTGTATTCGTCCGAGGTCGCGATGCGGGCGACGTCGAAGGCCATCCAGATTCACGGCGGGTACGGCTATCTGAAGGATTCGCCCGTCGAGCGGTTCTACCGCGACGCGAAGCTCTGCGAGATTGGCGAAGGAACCTCCGAGGTGCAGCGGATGGTGATTGCGCGAGAATTGTTCAGGTGAAGCGGACGATTATCGCCAACTGCGGCGGGTTCTGGGGCGACGATCCCACCGCGCCGCGCCGTCAGGTCGAAGGCGGGCCGATCGACTACCTGGTCATGGACTATCTGGCCGAAGTCACCATGGCCATCCTGCAGAAACAGCGCGCGCGCAAACCCGAAGCGGGCTATCCGGCCGACTTTCTCGCTCACCTCCGCGACGTCCTCCCGTCGTGCGTGCAGCGCGGCATCAAAATCATCACCAATGCGGGCGGCGTCAACCCGCTCGGCTGCCGGGCCGCCGTCGAGGCGCTTGCCAAAGAACTCGGTGTCGCCGATAGCGTGAAGGTCGCCATCGTGGCGGGCGACGATCTCTTTCCGAGGCTGGACGAGCTGCTCGCGTCGGGCGAGCCCCTCATTAATATGGATACGGGCCAGGCGCTGTCCGAGGTTCGCCCGCGCGTGCTCTCGGCGAACGCGTACCTCGGCGCCGCCGGCATCGTACGGGCCCTCGAACACGGCGCCAACGTCGTCATTACCGGGCGCGTGGCCGACGCGGCCGTCACGCTCGCGCCCATGATGTTCGAGTTTGGCTGGTCGGCGTCCGATTGGAATCGGGTTGCGGCTGGTATTGTGGCCGGGCACATCATCGAGTGCGGCACGCAGTGTACCGGCGGGAACTTCACCGACTGGCCGCTGGTGAAAAGCTTCAAGCGCATGGGATTCCCCATCGTCGAGGCCGAAGAAGACGGCGGCTTCGTCGTGACCAAGCACCCGAACACCGGCGGTCTCGTGAGCGTGCACACCGTCGCCGAGCAGATCGTCTACGAGATCGGTCCGCCCGCCTACAAGACACCCGATGTCGTGGCGCGATTCGACTCGGTGCACCTGGAGCAAGAAGGGCCGGATCGCGTGCGGGTGACCGGCGCGCGCGGAGAGCCGGCGCCCGAGAAGCTGAAGGTGTCGCTCAGCTATCATGCGGGGTGGCGTGCGTTTGGGCGGCTGGCGGTGGCGGGGCCGGACGCGCTGGCAAAAGCAAACACGGTCGCCGAGGCGTTCTGGGATGCCGCCGGCGGACGTAATGCCTACGACGAAGCGATGCATCAGTTCATCGGATGGAACGCGTGTCACCCGCCGCTGGCGACGTGCGAGCCCGGCGAAGTACTCGTGCAGTTCGCCGTGCGCGACCAGGACGAGCGCAAGATCAACTCGCGGTTTGCGCCGCACATCGTGCCGCGCGTGCTCGGCACGGTACCCGGCATCACCTACATTGCCGATCAAGGACGCACGCGCGCCTCCGAAGTCGTGGCGTTCTGGCCGGCGCTGGTGTCGCGCGGGGCCGTGACGCAACGGCTCGTGCTGGGAGATCACGAGATTGCCGTCTGACCCGACCGTTCGCGTGCCGCTCGTGCGCCTGTGCCTGGCGAGATCCGGCGATAAAGGCGATACCGCCAACATCGGCGTCATCGCGCGATCGGACGCGATCTACGCGTGGATGCTCGAGCATCTGACGCCCGCGTTCGTGAAGCGGCACTTCGATGACGTATGCCGGGGCGAGGTGGAACGGTTCGAGCTGCCGAACCTGCTCGCCGTCAACTTTCTCCTTCACCGCAGCCTCGGCGGCGGCGGGACGCTGTCGCTGTTGCTCGACGCGCAGGGCAAGACGTACGCGCAATACCTGCTCGCCGCCGAAGTCGAGGTTCCCGAGAGTCTGGTGCATGCACAAGATCGAGTCGCTCGTCAGCAAGAGCAGCCCCGCGTTTAAGGCCAACCACGATCGCATGCGCCAGCTCGTGACCGAGCTGCGCACGCGGCTGGCCGAGGCGCGCGAGGGTGGTGGTGCGAAATACGTGCAGCGCCATCGCGAGCAGGGCAAGCTGCCCGTGCGCGATCGGATTGCCCGCCTGCTCGATCCCGGCGAGCCGTTTCTCGAGCTCTCGCCGCTTGCCGGTTACCACGTGTACGAGGACGACACTCCCGGCGCGGGCATCGTCACCGGCATCGGACGCGTGTCCGGGCGCGACGTCATCATCATCGCCAACGACGCGACGGTGAAAGGCGGCACCTACTATCCGGTGACCGTCAAGAAGCACCTGCGCGCCCAGCAGATCGCGCTCGAGAACCGCCTGCCGTGCCTGTACCTCGTCGATTCGGGCGGCGCGTTCCTGCCGCTGCAGGCCGAGGTGTTTCCCGATCGCGAGCACTTCGGCCGCATCTTTTTCAATCAGGCGCGGCTGTCGGCCGAGCGCATTGCGCAAATCGCTGCGGTGATGGGCTCGTGCACGGCAGGTGGTGCGTACGTGCCGGCGATGTCGGACGAAACGATCATCGTCAAGGGGACGGGAACCATTTTTCTCGGCGGGCCCCCGCTCGTGAAGGCGGCGACCGGCGAGGAAGTGAACGCGCAGGAGCTGGGTGGCGCCGAGGTTCACACCCAGGTGTCGGGCGTTGCCGACTATCTTGCCGACAACGACGACCACGCGATTCAGCAGCTTCGGACGATCGTGTCCACGCTCAACATCAGCAAAAGCCTGCCCGCGGATCGTGTTGCGGCGGAACCTCCGGCATACGATCCGGCGGAGCTGTACGGGATTGTCAGCGCGGACGTTCGCCGGCCCTACGACGTGCGCGAGGTGATCGCGCGCATCGTGGACGGATCGAGGTTCGACGAGTTCAAGGGACGCTACGGCACGACGCTCGTCACCGGCTTCGCGCGCCTCGACGGATTCCTGGTGGGCATCGTCGCGAACAACGGCGTGCTGTTCTCCGAGTCGGCCCTCAAGGCCACGCACTTCATCCAGCTCTGCAACTTCCGAAGCATCCCGCTCATTTTTTTACAAAACGTGACGGGCTTCATGGTGGGGCGGCAGGTCGAACGGGGCGGCATTGCGAAGGACGGCGCCAAGATGGTGAGCGCCGTGGCGAACTCGGTGGTGCCGAAGTTCACGGTCGTCACCGGCGGATCGTTCGGCGCGGGCAACTACGCCATGAGCGGACGCGCGTACGACCCGCGGATGCTGTGGATGTGGCCGAACTCACGGATTTCGGTAATGGGCGCCGAGACGGCGGCCACGGTCTTGAGCACCGTCAAGCGCGATCAGATGGCGCGCGAAGGGAAGGCGCTCGACGCAGCGGGCGAGCACGCCATCAAGCAGCCGATCATCGACAAGTACGAATCGGAGGGGTCTCCGTATTACTCGACGGCCAGGCTCTGGGACGACGGCATTCTCGATCCGGTCGAGACCCGAGCGACGCTCGCCCACGCGCTGTCGATTGTCTTCAACGCGCCGATGCCGCCGCCGAAGTTCGGCGTCTTCAGAATGTGATGAGCACGCCTTCGACCATCCAGGTATCGCGGCTCGCGAACGTCGAATACGTGACGCTCTTCCGTCCGGAAGTGCGGAACGCGTTCAACGAGCAGGTGATTGCCGAGATGACCGCGTGGGCCGGGCGCGCCGCGGCCGATCGCGAGCTGCGCGCGGTGGTCATCAACGGCGCCGGGCCGTCTTTCTGCGCCGGGGCCGACCTGGCCTGGATGGCGAAGATGGCCGGCTACAGCCGCGAGGAAAACCTGCGCGACGCCCGCGCCGCGGCCGCGATGTTTGCCGCCATCGACACGCTGCCCGTCCCAGTAATTGCGCAGATTCACGGCGCCGCGCTCGGCGGTGGCGCCGGGCTCGCCGCGGTCGCCGACATCGCGGTGGCGTCGGAGGACGCGACGTTCGGCTTCACCGAGGTGAAGCTCGGATTGATCCCAGCGGTGATCGCGCCGTACGTCGTGGCCAAGATCGGCCAGTCCGCCGCGCGCGAGCTGTTCATCACCGGCTGGCGCTTCGATGCCTCGCATGCGAAGGACATCGGTCTCGTGCACGCGGTCGTCCAGACTGGAGACCTGACGCAAACCGTGAACAAGTACCTGCAGGAACTGGCGAGGAACGGTCCCGAGGCGATGGCCGCCGCCAAGGCGTTGCTCCGGCAAATCGCCAACCGCTCGATCGCCGACGTGATCCCGCTGACGGCCGAGGCGATCGCCGAACGCCGCGTTTCCGCGGAAGCGCAGAAGCTGATGAAGGCGTTTCTCAAAAAGTAGCGTGCGGCTTTAGCCGCACGGCACCAACCTTCAGCCGGACGGCTCCCACCGGTCGACTATAATCACTCCGTGCAAGGCATCGCGGTCCTCGACGCAGGCGGCCAGTACTGTCATCTTCTCGCCCGCCGCGTGCGCGAGGTGGGCGTTCAAAGTCATGTCCTTCCGATAGACAGCTCCGCCGGCCAGCTCGCCGGCATCAGCGGCATCATCATTTCGGGCGGCCCGCGCAGCGTGACCGAAGCCGGATCGCCGCGCATCGATCCGTCGATTCTCTCGATGGGTGTTCCCATCCTCGGCATCTGCTACGGCCACCAGCTTCTCGCCGCGACGATGCCGGGTGGTCAGGTGAAGCCGAGTTACTCGCGCGAGTACGGATTAGCCACGCTGCAGCTCAAAGCGCCAGGGCTAAAGCCCTGGGCCACCGAAGCAGTGGCATCGGTCGCGCAGAGCACATCGGTCGCGCAAGGCACATCGGTCGCGCAAGGCTTCAGCCCTGTCCAGAACTCATCGGTGGCACAGGGCTTTAGCCCTGTCCAGAACGAATCGGTGGCGCAGGGCTTCAGCCCTGCCGAACTCTTCGACGGCATCCCCGCCGAAAGCCGCGTCTGGGTCAGCCACGGCGACTCGGTTGAAAAACTGCCCGACGGTTTCGAGGTGCTCGGCTCCACCTCCGATTGCGCCGTGGCGGCGATGCGGCACGCGGGTCTGCGGATCTACGGAGTGCAGTTCCATCCCGAGGTGACGCACAGCGAGTTCGGGCAGCGCATCCTCGAGAATTTCGTGCGGCGTGTCTGCCGCTGCACGTCGAACTGGAAGCCCTCGTCCGCGGAGACGATCGAGGCGATCGAAGCCGACCTCCGCGCCAGAGTGGGCCCGACCAGAAACGTGTTGTTCTTCGTCAGCGGCGGAGTCGACTCGTCGGTCGCCTACAAACTGTGCGCCGATGCCCTCGGCCAGGAGCGCGTGCACGGCGTGTATGTCGATACCGGCTTCATGCGGAAGAACGAATCGGCCGACGTGATGACGGCCTACGAGAAGGCTGGATTCAGGAACGTGCGGCTGCGCGATGCGTCGGTGGAATTTCTCGCCGCGGTGGGCAGCGAAACCAATCCGGAGACCAAGCGCAAGCGCATCGGCGTGGCCTTCCTCGCGGTCGAGAACGACGTCCTCGAGCATCTGCCGGCCGGCGAGTGGCTGCTCGGCCAGGGCACGATCTATCCCGACACGATCGAATCGGGCGGCACGCGCGAGTCGGCGCTCATCAAGACCCACCACAACCGTGTGCCCGAGCTCCTGCGCCGCATCGAGGCGGGCGAGATCGTCGAGCCGCTCGTCCAGTTCTATAAGGATGAAGTGCGCGAGATTGGGCGTGCGCTCGGGCTGCCCACACGGCTCATCGAAAAGCAGCCGTTTCCAGGGCCGGGCCTCGCGGTGCGGTTCCTTTGCACCGACGCGGCGGCGGCATGGTCGGAGAACGCGAAGCTCAGCGAGGTCGCCTCGGGCTTCAACCTGCAGGCACGCGTCCTGCCCGTGCGGGGCGTTGGCGTGCAGGGCGACGAGCGCACCTACGCGCACACCGCGCTCTTGACCGGCGAGTACGACGAGCGCCGCATTGCCGAGCTCTCGCCGACGATTACGAATTCGCTGCGCGACGTGAACCGCGTCGTCTTCTGGGCCGGCGCGAAAGGATCGATCGAGGAGTTCCACGTCGAACCGACGACGACGTCGCGCGAAGGGCTCGACGTGCTGCGCGAGGCCGACGCGCGCGTGCGCGACATCCTTGCCGAGTACGACACGCAGAAGCGCATCTGGCAATGTCCGGTCGTGATGCTGCCGCTGAAGCGGCACGGGGAGTCGACGATCGCGATCCGGCCCGTCGAGTCGCACGATGGCATGACCGCGCAGGTACCTCGCGCCTGCCGTGGCCCGTCATCGAGCGTATTACCAGCGCCGTCCTGCAGGTGCCCGGCGTCGGGGCGCTTCTGTACGACGTGACCAACAAGCCGCCCGCCACGATTGAGTGGGAGTAGGCTTCGGGCCCAAGAGTCCAAAGAGTCCTGGAGTCTGAAGAGTCCAGGAGTCCAAAGAGTCCGAGAGTCCTGAGAGTCTGGGAGTCCTAGAGTCTGGGAGTCCTGAGAGTCGGCCGGGGGCAAATTTCACAGTTCGTTACGGCAGCTCTCGCCTGTGCACGCTCGGCGTGTTCACTTCCTGAACTTGAGACTCCTGGACTCTTGCCGGACTCTTCCCGGACTCTCCGGACTTCCCGACTCTCCGGACTCCAGACTCATCCCCCCGCGTCTACCTTCCGATACCTAAGAGGATGACTTGGTCATTTGTAAAGGGCAAAGAGCGGATGTCCTGTGAGGCGCGCGAGGCGATGCTGTGGTACGAACTGATCGTCACGATGCCCGATGGCACCTCGCGGGTCGAGCGCTACACCGAGCGGGCGGGGATGCTGCGGCGCCAGCACGAATTGTTTGCTGCGTGGAAGGCGCAAGGCTGGCGCGAGCTGGAAGCGGAGCCGGCGCCCGTTCGACGGTAAGAGGAGGACGGTCCGGCGGAAGCCGGAGCGCTGCGAATGCCTGACGCTACGCGCCCTCGAGCGCGTGACGATCGAGCGCGGCGCGGACGCGCCTCAGCAGGTCGGCCGACGTAAACGGCTTTTCCAGCAGATCGAGTCCGGGCTCCATGTTCTCGATGTAGCCGGACATGTAGAGCACCTTCACGTCGGGCTGCATGTCCCGATCGATCCGCTTCACCATTTCCTTCCCGTTCATCCCCGGCATCGTGATATCCGTGAGAACCAACTGAACGGGCTCGGGCACCTGGTGCAGCGTCTTGAGCGCTTCGACGGGCCCCGCGGCTTCGAGCACCCGGTACCCGAAGCGCCGCAGCACCGTGCAGCAGAACGAGCGGACCGACGCCTCGTCTTCGACGACGAGCACGACGTCGCCCGAAGGCACGGAAGCGGACGCCTCTGGCATACCGTAGTTATCGGCTCGAGCCTTTAGCGCACCATCGGCCGGTGTCCGACAGGTCATACCTCGATGTATTCTCTGTGACGTGAGCAAACGCACCCTGCGATCGAGCGCGCGCGCCTTCTGACAGAGCCGTGCTGAACCTGGCCGCCATCCTCGAGCAGCACACCCGTCGCAGGCCGGACGCCGAGGCCGTCGTGTGCGGCGACACGCGCCTCACTTACGCGCAACTGAACGGGTGGACCAACCAGGTGGCCAGCGCGCTCGCCACGTCTGGCATCGGACGGGGCGATCATGTGGCCCTCCTGTGCCCGAACCTGCCGTTCTTTCCGGCGATCTATTTCGGTATTCTGAAAACGGGTGCGACGGTGGTGCCGCTCAACGTGCTGCTGAAGCCGCGCGAGATCGCCTACCACCTGCGCGACAGCGACGCCAAGGCGTTGTTCTGCTTTCAGGGCACGCCAGAACTGCCGATGGCTGACGCGGCGAAAGCCGCGGTCGCCGTCGTGCCCGCGTGCCGGAAGCTGATAGTGCTTCCCAGCCCCCTGCTGCCTGCCGACGATGATCCGGACGTCATCCAGTTTCAGCAGTTCATCGCCGGCCAGCCTCAGACCTTCGAAACCCGCGAGACCAGGGCAGACGATACGGCCATCATTCTTTATACGTCGGGCACGACGGGGCAGCCCAAGGGCGCCGAGCTGACGCACCTGAACATGGTCGTCAACGGCATGGTCTCGGCCGAACTGTGCGCGGGGTCGGCAGACGCCGCGGGCCGGCATGCGACGGCGGTCACCTTGCCGCTCTTTCACGCAACGGCGCAGACGGCGCAGATGCTCGCATACCTGCACCTGGGCGGCACGCTCGTGCTGCTGCCGCGCTTCGATCCGGCGGCGCTGTTGGCCACGATGGCTGCCGAGCGCGTGACGCACTGGGTCGGTGTGCCGACGATGTACTGGACGCTGTTGAAGCACGCGCGGGAGCAGAAGCTCGACGTCTCGCGTGTGGCCGCCACGCTGCAGCTGGCCGTGTCGGGCGGCGCCCCGATGCCCGTCGAGCTGATGGCCGACTTCGAGAAAACATTCGGCGTGCGCATCATCGAAGGCTACGGCCTGTCCGAGACGGCGCCGGTCGCGACCTTCAATCACCTCGATCGTCCCTCGAAGCCGGGCACCGTCGGCCAGCCGCTCTTTGCCGTCGACATCATGGTGGTCGACGACAAGGACGAGCCCGTCGAAACCGGCAAACCGGGCGAGGTGGTCATCCGGGGGCACAACGTCATGAAGGGATACTACAAGCGTCCGGAGGCCACGGCCGAAGCGATGCGCAACGGCTGGTTCCACACCGGCGACATCGGCACGATGGATGCCGACGGCTACCTCAGCATCGTCGATCGCAAGAAGGACATGATTCTTCGAGGCGGATTCAGCGTGTATCCGCGCGAGCTCGAAGAAGTGATGCTGACCCATCCTGCGGTTTCGATGGTGGCTGTCGTCGGTGTTGCCGACGAGCGGCTGGGCGAAGAGGTGAAAGCGTTTGTCGTGAAGAAGCCGGGAGCCGAGATTACCGAGGACGCATTGCTCGAGTGGTGCAAGGAGCAGTTCGCCGCCTACAAATATCCGCGCTTCATCGAGTTCCGGACGGAGCTACCGACCAGCGCCACGGGAAAGATCCTCAAGCGGGAGTTGCGCGTCCAATAGGATGTGGACACTCTCGACACCGAACTTCTCGACGCCTATTCCCAGGCCGTCACCCGGGCCGTAGATCTCGTCGGACCGTCGGTCGTGACCGTCGAAATCGGCCGCGATACCTCGCGCCGCGGCCTGGGCGGGCAGGGCTCCGGTTTTGTGGTCGCGCCCGACGGTTTGATTCTGACCAACAGCCATGTTGTGCACAAGGCGCGCCTCATTCATGTGTCGCTGTCCGACGGCCGCAGGCTGCCCGCCGAGCTGATTGGCGAAGATCCCGATACGGACCTGGCGGTGATTAGAGCCAGCGAGTCGGGCCTTCGGTCGCTGACGCTCGGCGATTCGCGGGCCATCAAAGTGGGGCAACTGGTCATCGCGATCGGCAACCCGCTCGGATTTTCCGCCACCGTGACGGCCGGCGTCGTCAGCGCGCTCGGACGGTCGCTCCGTTCGCGCTCTGGAAGGCTGATGGACGACATCGTCCAGACCGACGCCGCGCTCAATCCGGGAAACTCCGGCGGACCGCTCGTCAACGCGCGCGGCGAAGTGATTGGCGTCAACACCGCCGTCATCTCGGGCGCGCAGGGATTGTGCTTCGCGATCGCCGCGAACACGGCGCAGTTCGTCGTGGGGCGTCTGATTCGCGACGGCCGCATCCGGCGGTCCTACGTGGGAGTCGCGGGGCAGAACACGCCCATCGCGCGTCAGATCGTCCGCTTCTACAATCTGCCCGCCTCGAGCGGCATCCTGGTGGTGACGATCGAGCCCGACAGTCCCGCGGCCAGGAGCACGTTGCGCGAAGGGGACATCATCGTCGCGCTCGACGGCCACGACGTGAGCGGCATCGATCAGCTTCATCGGCTGTTGACCGAAGAGCGCATCGGCAAGACAACGACGCTGACGGTGATCCGCCAAACCGAAAGGCTCGAGATAGACGTGACACCGGCGGAGTCGCCGAGACATTAAAGGACTTACGGTTCCGGGCTCGAATGAATCCATCGCCCTCCTCGAACCCAGAACCCCAGAACCCAGAACCTGGAACCGCCGGATAATAGACCGCTGTGAGCACAGAGCCGCCCCGACGTCTGGGACTCGTTGCCGATGACGTCACCGGTGCAGGCGACGCCTCCGTGCAGTTTGCGAGGCACGGCTGGGATGTGTTTTTGAGTTTGAGCCCGGAGGTCCGGCTAAAGCCGGACACTACAGAGGCCGCGCAGAGCGTCATCGCCGTCACCACCGACTGCCGCGCGCTCGACGACGACACGGCTCATGCGCGAACGCGAGACGCGCTCTCGCAACTGATCGAGGCCGGCATCGATCGTGTCTTTCTGAAAATCGATTCGACGATGCGCGGTTCGGTGCGCGGACAGATTTCCGGGGCGCTCGAGGCCTGGCGAACACGTTACGCCGATGCGCGGGCGATCGTCTGTCCGGCGTATCCGCGGATGGGGCGGACTGTTCAGGCCAGTCAACTGCTCGTGCACGGCGAGCCGGTGGAGCTGACGGCCATCGGCCGCGACCCCGTGACGCCGGTGAAGACGAGCATCATGAGCGCGCTGATTCCCGTTTCCCCGTCGATCACGCTGGCTGATGCAGCGACCGATGAAGATCTGGTCGCACTGGCTGGCGCTATCGCCGCGGCCGGACCCTCTGCCATCGCCGTGGGCTCGGGCGGATGGGCCGAGGCACTTGCGACAGTGTGGTCCGCACGGACTGTCGGTCAGCCGCCCCCCCAACTCGGCAGCCGGGACCTTCCGATGACGGCGCGCGCAGCCGATGCAAATCCGCGTATGCTTCTGCTCGTCACCTCGCTGAATCCTGTCTCGCATCTTCAGGTGGCGGAGCTCCGCAAGGCGTGTCCCGATGTCGTCGTCGTGTTGCCGCCCGGCGATCGCGGGGAAAGCTCGGTTGTGGCTGCGGCGCTGGCCGACGAATTTTCTGCGCTGGTCGAGCGCGAACGCTGGGACATCGTCGGTCTGGTTGGCGGCGATGGCGCTCGAGCGGCGCTGAACCGTCTAGGTGCGTCTGGCATTCGCATTGCGGGCAGCCTGCTCGAGGGGATTCCGGCAGGAGTCATCGTCGGTGGCGCCGCCGATGGCCTGGCGGTATTTACGAAGGCCGGTGGATTCGGCGCGAAGGATGCGCTGGTGCGAGTCGTCCAGGGCATTGGAAACGGTTCCGGGATCCGTTTTCCGGTCCGAGACGGCAAAGGAATGTGACGTTGAAGAGACCCCTGCTCGCGGTCACGCTCGGCGACGTGGCCGGCATCGGACCGGAAATAACCGCGAAAGCACTCCTGCGCCACGCCGAGCTGCGCAGTGAGTGCACGCCGGTTGTCGTCGGCGATGCCGGCGCGATGCGCCGTGGCATCGAAGCGATCGGCGGACGGCCGGACGTGGTTCAGACGATCGACGATCCGGGCCAGGCGACCAACGATCCGGGCCGCATCGACCTCATTCAGGTGGGCCCCGCGCTGGAGAACGTGCGGCCGGGCGAGCAGAGCGGGATTGCTGGAGACGCCGCGTATCGATTTGTCGTCGAAGCATGCGCGCTGGCGAAGGCGGGCAAGGTGCATGGCATCGTCACCGCGCCGCTGAACAAGGCGGCGATGCACGAGGGGGGCCACAACTGGCCGGGCCATACCGAGTTGCTCGCGCACCAGTTCGGCGTGAAGAACTTCTCGCTCGTGCTCTCGGCGGGCGATCTGTATTTCTTTCACCTCACGACGCACGTGTCGCTGAAGAACGCGATTGAGAACATCACGCCGGAGCGCACCGATGCGATGCTCGATCTTGCCGGCGCCTTCGCCCGCGCGCTGGGATGGACGAACGAGCCGATCGGGCTCGCGGGGCTGAACCCGCATGCCGGTGAAGGTGGACTCTTCGGCACGGAAGATGCCGAGGTGCTCGCGCCGGCGACGGTGCGCGCCCGCGCGCGCGGTCTCAACGTCGTCGGGCCGATCCCGGCCGATGCGCTGATTCCTGCGGCGGTGCGGGGCAAATGGCGTCTGGTGGTGGTGTGTTATCACGATCAGGGACACGCCCCGTTCAAGGCCGTGTACGGTGACAACGGTGTCAACATCACCGTCGGTCTGCCGGTCGTGCGCGTGTCGGTCGATCACGGCACGGCGTTCGACATTGCGGGCAAGGGCATCGCGCGCGAGGACAGTCTGGTGCTGTCCTGTCGCCGCGCGGCGCAACTTGCGCCGCGCTGGCGCTTGATTGCCGGTGAGCGCACGGACTAGACTGATGAACTCGGGTGTCTCAGTGGCCCGGAACCTGTGCAATCTCAGTCTATGAACCGCGTCAGGGCCGGAAGGCAGCAGCGCTAAGTAGTCCCTGAGCTGTGCCGCAGGCCCTCCGGGCCTCTTAGACATCCGAGGAACCCAGAACCACAGAACCCAGAACCCCGAACCGTAGTGTTCTCATGTCCTACCAAGTCCTCGCCCGCAAGTGGCGCCCGCAGCAATTCGACGACGTCATCGGCCAGCCGGCGGTGACGCGCACGCTTGCCAACGCCATCAAGACGGGCCGCATCGCGCAATCGTTCGTGTTTGCGGGCCCTCGCGGCGTGGGCAAGACGACGACCGCGCGCATTCTGGCGCGCGCGCTGAGCTGCGAGAAGGGGCCGACGGCGAAGCCCTGCGGCGCCTGCGACGCGTGCCGTGAGATTGCGGAAGGCCGCGACATCGACGTCCTCGAGATCGACGCCGCCACGCACACGCAGGTCGACAACGTGCGCGAGGTGATCATCGCCGGCCTGTCGATCATGCCGGTGCGAAACCGCTACAAGGTCTTCATCATCGACGAAGTCCACCAGCTCTCGACCCACTCGTTCAACGCGCTCCTGAAATCGATCGAGGAGCCGCCACCGCACGTCATCTTCATGATGGCGACGACGGAGATCTCGAAGATTCCGGAAACGGTGCTGTCGCGCTCGCAGGTGTTCGAGTTCAAGACGATCTCGAGCCGGCAGATTGCCGATCAGCTGCGGAAGATTGCGGATGCCGAAAAGATCGCCGTCGACGATTCATCGCTGCTGTCTGGTGGCGCGCGCGGCAGAAGGCAGCATGCGCGATGCGCAAAGCGCGTTCGATCAGGTCATCGCCTTCGCCGGGCAGAAAGTAACGGCCGAGGACGTGACGACTGTGCTCGGGCTCGTGGGCCGCGATCTGGTGCTCGATATTGTCACGGCCGTTGCCGACGAAACAGCGGCGGCGGCATTCGAATTGTCCGGGCGCGCGGTCGAGCTGGGGTACGACTGCGATCGGTCATCCGCGAGCTCTCACGTGTCGTGCGCGATTTGCTCGTGCTGTCGGTCGATCCGTCGCGCATCGACGATCCGGAAATTGCATCGGAATCAGAGCGCGAGCGCATGAAGGCGCTCGTCGCGCGTTTTTCGCGCGAGGACCTGTTTCGTGCGTTCGACGTGCTCACGAAGGCCGATGCCGAGATACGCGGCGCGGTCCAGCCTCGGTATCAACTTGAAATGGCGTTGCTGCGCTGGATTCATCTGCGTAAGCTCGTGCCGCTGCAGGAACTGCTGGGCGGCTTGGGTCAAACGCGGGCAGGGCCGCACGCTACGCCGGCGTTCTAGCGACGTCGGCACCGGCCGTTGCGGTCGCAAGACGGGTCCTGTGGATCTGGCCGGACGGGCCGGTCGCGGCGAAGCCGGCACAACCGCGAACCGCCGCGCCGGATCACTCCGCCCGTCGAGCGCCGAGCGGCGGCGGCGCCAAGCCGGTTGCCGCGGAATGACGCTGGACCGCCGCTGCGCAGGCGCCGCTATCAGGTGACGCGCGCGACAGACGTTTCTCATGGAGATCCGCAAAGCAAAGGTCATGTTCTACAACACGGTCGTCGCGCAGGCGCAGAAGATCGAGTTCGGGCCCGATCGCGTCACGTTCTCGTTTCTGCCCGCGCATCGCATTCTTCGCGAGCAGGTCGAGCAGAACCGGCCGTGGCTCGAGCAGATCGCCGCCGGAGTGGCAGGCAGGAAAATGATGGTGGGGGTCGCACAGGCCGAGGCGTTGGTGACGCGCGGCCATCGGAGGAGAAACGGCGTCGGTTCGCGCCGAAGCCGGCAGACTTGAAAACGACCGCGATGGCCGACAGCGCCGTTCAGGCGATGCTCGACGTGTTTCCCGCAGAAATCGAAAACGTCGAAGAGATCGAATAGAATGAACATCAACCAGATGATGAAGCAGGCGCAGCAGATGCAGGAGCGCCTGCAGAAGCAGATGTCGGAAATGCGTATCGAGGCGACGGCCGGCGGCGGCATGGTGACGGTGGTCGTCAACGGCAACAAACAGATACAGAGCCTGAAGATCGATCCCGAAGTCGTCTCCAAGGATGACGTCGAGATGCTCCAGGATCTGATTCTTGCTGCCATCAACGATGCGAACAGGAAGGCCGAAGAGCAGCTGAGCCGTCAGATGAGCGGCTTGATGGGAGGCATGAAGATACCTGGTTTCTGAATTGCCGGATTGGTCGATTGACGATTGCCGCATTGATTGTCAATTGCCAATAAATCGCCAATCGCCAATCGCAAATTGTCAATGCATGAGTTACCCAGAGCCCCTCACTCGACTCGTTGATCAACTGAAGCGGCTTCCCGGCATCGGCGCAAAGAGCGCGCAGCGGCTCGCCTTTCATATCCTTCGCACGCCACGCGACGAGACCGATCGGCTCGTCGAGGCGATTCGCGACGTGAAAGACCGCGTGACCTACTGCTCGGTGTGCAGCAACACGACCGACATCGATCCGTGCGTGTATTGCAGCTCGGACACGCGCAATCACAGCATCATCTGCGTCGTCGAGGAACCGCAGAACGTGACGGCCATCGAGAAGACCCGCGACTACAAAGGCGTCTACCACGTGCTGATGGGCGCGCTGTCGCCGCTGCAGGGGATCGGTCCTGACGAGCTGAAGATCAAAAGCCTGCTCGCGCGCGTGGGCCAGGGGCGCGTCGAGGAGATTATTCTCGCCACCAACCCGAACGTCGAAGGTGAAGCGACGGCGCTTTACCTGGCGCGACTGATCAAGCCCCTTGGCGTGCGGGTGACGCGGATTGCGATGGGCGTACCGGTCGGCAGCGATCTGGAGTATGCCGACGAAGTGACGATGCACAAAGCGCTCGAAGGTCGACGCGAAGTATAGTGTGCCGACGACCTTGATACCGACGTCAATCCAGTTTCCTGTACTGATCCTGATTATCGTCGGCGGTCTCATCGCGTGGGCTGCCGGGTACAGGCTGTTCCGATTCGTCCTCACGCTGTTCGGGTTTTACATCGGCGCGCTGGCGGCAACGGCCGTGCTTGGACCGGGAGATCGGACGCTGCTCTTTTTTGCCGGGCTGGGTGGTGGAGCAGTGGGCGCGTTGATCATGTTTTTCGGATACTTCGTCGGCGTCGCGCTCGCTGGCGCCGGCATCGGCGCGCTGGGCGTTCACTTGATCTGGAGCCGTATCGGCGGCGATCCTCACGCCTTCGTCGTCATTCTCGCGGCGGTCGCCGGCGCGGCGACGGCGATGGCGCTGCAGCGCTACGTCATCATCGTCGCCACCGCATTTGCCGGCGGGTGGACGATCGTGTGGGGCGTCATGCAGTGGATCGATTCGCGTGCACGCGCGGACGGCGGCCAGCTGTGTGGATGGTGTACCCGTTCGATTTCTCGCACGGCCTGTGGATGCTCGGGGTATGGATGGCGATGGCATTGCTTGGCGTGTTTATTCAGCTTCGCTTCACGGGCCGCGTGACTGCGCTGGTTCGCGCCAAACCCGAAAAGTAGTGTCCGGCTTCAGCCGGACCGTGATTCAGGAGGCAAACATGGCAACGTTCGAACGCAGCGCAACGACTGATTGGGAAGGTGGACTGATGGACGGCAAAGGTGTGACGAAGGCAAAAACCGGCGCGTTCTCGCTGCCCGTCACATTTCCGGTTCGTATCGGCGAGCCCGAAGGCAAGACGAGTCCGGAAGAGCTGATGGCCGCCGCGCATGCCGCGTGCTTCGCCATGGCCATGAACGCGGCGCTCGGCAAACGCGGCGGCAAGGCCGCAAAAACCCAGGTGACCGCAACCGTGACTGCCGACAAGAGCGATGCCGGCATCAAGATCGTCTCGTCGAAGCTCAAGGTCGTGGTCGAAGGTCTCGAAGGCATGAGCCCGTCCGATTTCGCATCATTTCTCAAGGAAGCCGACAAGGGCTGTCCCGTGTCGAACGCCTATCGAGGCACGATGCAGATTGATGTTCAAGGATCTGCACGGTAGATCTGAAAATGGGATGGGGATTCGGCAAGGATCTTCCGCGTGAGCGCGCCCACCGGTAATTGCTCCGGCTCTCTCCAGCCGAAAACAGGGGTATGCAAAAACATGCTCCTGCGATCTTCCTGCTTGTTGCGGCCGTAGCCTGCGAGTCCAACCGAACAGCCACCCGCACAAACACCAAATGCTCCGGCGAATGAGACACCCGCGGCCGGAGCGGCGCGCCGGCGCCACCTGCCCTCGGCTACGCGACAGGACCGGCGCCGCAGGCGCGCGGCTGCGCCGAGCGGATCGGCACCTGCGGCCACCGCAACGCGAGAGCCAACCTTCGTCGTGATGGATGTGCCGTCGGGCACTGAGCTGATTCTCACGCTCGCGACGACGGTCTCGTCCGAGACAGCGCAGCCGGAACAAACGGTTCGCGCCACGGTGGCCAAGCCCGTTCTCGTCGACGGCGTGGTGGCCATTCCGCAAGGTGCGGCCGTTGTCGGAACCGTCGTTGCGGCTCAACGAGCGGGACGCGTGAAGGGTGTGGCGTCTATTGCGCTTCGCTTCAACGAATTGACGGTTGCGAAGACGCCGTACACGATCAACACCTCGCGCATCGCGCGCGAAGGCGAGGCGACGAAGGGTGAGGACGCCACGAAGATCGGGGTCGGTGCGGGCGTCGGGACAGCCATCGGTGCGATTGCCGGCGGCAAGAAAGGTGCGGCGATCGGTGCGGCATCGGCGGCGGTGCCGGCGCTGGGGCCGTGCTTGCGACGCGAGGAAAAGAAGTCACGATTTCCGCCGGCACGACCCTGCGGACGAGGATACAGGAACCGGTGAAGATAACGGCGCCCACGAAGGGTACGTAGGGTTCGTCGGTTCGTGAGGTTCGTGAGGTCCGTGGGTTCGTTAAGGTTCGCGGGCGGAATTGCAGGTCATAATGAGGTATGGATGCACCTGCAATTCCGCTGAAAGAGTTCGACATCGAAATGGCGTCCACGCGCAAGTTGCTCGAGCGTGTGCCGAGCGACAAGGGCGCGTGGAAGCCGCATCAGAAATCCTTTTCGCTCGGTCATCTCGCGCAACTCGTGGCCTGGATCCCCGGTTGGATTGCCTCGTCTTTGCGCGAGCCTCACATCGATCTCGCGAAAGCGGGCGGATATTCGCTCGAGACCACCGACACGCTCCTGAGGATGTTCGATCGCAGCGTGCGCGATGCACGCGCAACGCTCGAATCTGTCACGGGTCCGGCGCTCGACGAACCATGGTCGCTCAAGCAAGGCGATCGCGTGCTGATGACAATGCCGCGCGGTGAAGTGGTGCGACAGCATCTGAGCCACCTCGTCCATCACCGCGGTCAACTCACCGTCTATCTGCGTCTCGTCGACGTGCCGCTGCCATCGGTATACGGGCCGACGGCGGACGAACGATGGTGAAGGTCGTGGTTCGTAAGGTTCGTAGGTTCGTAAAGTTCGTGGGTTCGTAGGGTTCGTGGGTTCGTAAGGTTCGTGAGGTTCGTAAGTTTCGGCAGAGATTGACCGTCGTGCGTTCATCCACATACAATTGGAGGTTCCTGCGACCGTCCCCGGTCGTATTGTTGTCCCGTGTTCCTCAGTAGCTCAACGGCAGAGCATCCGGCTGTTAACCGGAGGGTTGCTGGTTCGAATCCAGCCTGAGGAGCCACTCACAGATTGAGGATTGGCGCCGAGCGCCCTCGCGCGGGCGCAAACCCGAGCCGCTCGCGCCGAGCATATCAGGGTGGGCCTCACCTCGTCGCCGCACCACCGAAACAGTTTTCGAAAGCATATGACGCACACGCTCGAGATCAGCCTCAGAATTCCATCCCTGCGCGTCCGCCGTCGCGAAGGGAAGGACGGCCGGAGACCATCGCCAACAGCGACATCCGGTTCATCAAGCACGTCGAGCTCGACAGTGCCCAAGTCGGGAGACATGCTGACGATGACGGTCGGCTCGGGCGGAACGTTTCAATGCGAGGTGGTCCGGAGCGACTGGCATGACGACAAGAACATGTTCGTCACCGCGTGCCGGTATTCCAAGCGGTCGATTTCAGAAGCGGAATACCAGGCCCTGATCAACGCATCGGACTGGCAGGTCAGGGCCCTTTTGTAGACGGACGGCGTTGTTGACACTCAGGCGCATCTCGGGGAGGCGACAATGACAGGAACGATTGGTAACGTGCGGGTGGACAAGGGGTTCGGGTTCATCAAGGACGACGGCCGGGAAAGAATACTTCTTCCACCAGAGCGCGGTGTACGGCGAGGGCATCGACAACTGCGTGAGGGCGACAGCGTCGAGTTCGAGGTCGGGCAAGGACCGAAGGGGCCGCGCGCCGAGAACGTGCGACGCACGTCGACCTAGGGAGCCTGAGTGCTCATCTGCCGAAACGCTCAACCAGGTACACCACGTATCCGACCTCCTAACCCGAGGATGACCGTCTTCGTTGGAACATCACAACTTCCTTGTTGCCCCGCTGACGTCTGACCGCCTGGTCCTCGACACGAAACAGGCCGGCTCACTGTCGGCCGCTGCTCGTGCCCGATGAGCCCACGGTAGCGAC
>CAWGSZ010000004.1:0-211988 GCA_963825295.1 Vicinamibacterales bacterium
CCTATAGCGCCCAATTCCAATACGTCCGGCTGATGGACCGTTCGCCCTTGCGCGGCCGCCAGCATTACGCCGATGTTGCCGACGACCTGAAGTAATGCCTCGCCTGGTGGAATGATGATCTTCTCGAGGAATCCGCGGAGCGCCAGGCGCGCCGCATCCCGTTGCTCGTCGTGTTCCAAGCCCGCGGCGAGCGCCGTCGCCTTCTCTCGGTAGACCTCCCCCATGCTCGGGTGCAAGGCCGGCAGCGGCGGCTCGACCAGTGCAGCCATCAAGGTCGCTTTCCGCGCCTCCAGCGTAATCATGGCGTCTTTGATCGTGAGTGGGGGCACGCCGTCCTTAATCGCCTGAATGATCTTCTGAATCTCCCGCTCAACTCCAGCGAGCTCGCGGCGCGCGCCGGCCATCTGAGCGAGGTGTTCGCGACGCAGGCGCGTGAGCTCCGCCGTGAATCCCTCGCAGAAGGCAGCGAAGGCGCCGGGTTCAAAGAACCGTTCGCGCATGGCGCGCAGCACGCGCGCTTCGACCTCGTGCCGATTGATGTAGCGGTGGTTGTCACAGGTGCCGCGCTGGCGGGCGTTGAAACACGTCAGCCGATCGTGGGAGGCGAGGACAAAGCCGCCGCCACACGATCCACACTGAGTCAGCCCGGAGAACAAATATCTTGGACGGCGGGCTCGCATAAAGCCCGTCCTCGCTGCGTGACGCGTAGCGACTTGCCGCGCCTTCGCGGCCTGCCACAGCTCGTCGTCGAGGATTCGGAGCTGCGGCACGTCGACGATCACGAGGGCCTCGGGCGGATTCAGCCGCGCCAGCCGCTTGCCGCTCTCTGGATCTTTCACGAACCGCTGGCGGTTCCACACCAATTGCCCGACGTAGATTTGATTATTCAAGAGGCCCGTCACAGACCTTCCTGATAACTACGGTTCCTACTCTCAACCACACCCCGAGCTGGGCATCGCCTGCCATTAACACCAATTAGGCCGCGACGACGTAGAGGGCGGGTGGTATAGCTGGTTGCGAGCGCGGCTATTGAACTTTCATTGGTCACTGCGTTCGTAAACAGTGCGGTGTCAGGCAGGAGTAATCCCCCCACCGTTAGCAGCTGCCCTATAATCCGCAGAAGTTTGGCCCTTGCCCCCGGCACGCGCCTCGGTGCCTATGAAATCACTGCCCAGATCGGCGCGGGCGGGATGGGCGAGGTCTATCGCGCCCGCGATATGAAACTGAATCGCGAAGTCGCTATCAAAGTCCTGCCTGACTCGTTCGCAAGCGACGCTGACCGGCTCGCACGTTTCACGCGCGAAGCCCAGACCCTCGCGTCGTTGAATCATCCCAACATCGCACAAATCTACGGTCTCGAGGAATCCAACGGCGTCCGCGCGCTGGTGATGGAACTCGTCGAGGGGGAGGACGTGTCGCAGCGCATTGCGCGCGGACCGATCGCGATCGACGACGCGCTGCCCATCGCCAAACAGATTGCCGACGCGCTGGAAGCCGCGCATGAGCAGGGGATCGTGCATCGTGATTTGAAACCGGCGAATATCAAGGTGCGACCTGACGGAGCGGTGAAGGTCCTGGACTTTGGCCTCGCGAAGCTCGCGCACGTCGGCGCCACGGCCGGCCCCTCCGACGTCACCGCCTCTCCGACGATCACGTCGCCCGCGATGATGACCGGCGTGGGCGTCCTGTTGGGCACGGCCGCGTATATGTCGCCGGAGCAAGCGAAGGGGCGGGAGGCGGATAAGCGGAGCGACATCTGGGGGTTCGGCTGCGTGCTGTACGAGATGCTGACCGGCCGGCGCGCCTTTGATGGCGAGGACATGACGGAGGTGCTCGGCGCGGTGGTCCGCCTCGAACCGAACTGGGAGGCACTCTCGTCCGACGTACCGCAGCCGATCCGCACGCTGTTGCAAAGGTGCCTCGTCAAAGATCGCCGTAAACGGACTGCCGACATCGCGGCGGCGCTCTTTGTACTCGATCATCAGGCAGGCATCGCGGCCCCTGGCACGGCGTCGGCAGCGCCGCTGCGACGCAGACCACTGTGGCGGCGCGCAGCGCCAATAGCAGCTGCGGCAGCGATCGGCGCGCTACTAGCGGGTGCTGCCATCTCGTTCTTGACACAACCCGTTTCGCCTTCTGTGGTGCGCACGACGATCCCCACATCAGGATCGTCTGCTTTATCGCTGCAGGGTACCGATCGGGATGTGGCTATTACTCCCGACGGTTCACGGGTCGTCTATCGCGGCAACAACAAGTTGCTGGTTCGTACGCTCAACCAGCTCGAGCCGACGGCCCTGGGTGGTCTTGCCGCGCCACGTGACGTATTCACTTCACCTGACGGAGTTTGGATTGGGTTTTTCGATGGAAACATATTGAAGAAAGTGGCGATCGCTGGCGGGTCGCCGATAAGCGTGTGCACGGTCCAAGGTGCACCGCGCGGTGCAACGTGGGGCCCCGACGGGACCATCATCTTCGCCACGAACACGCCGTCGATCGGCCTCCAGAGCGTCTTTGCCGATGCAGGAGCCGAGCCCACTGTACTGACGAAGTCGGATCGCGAGCGTGGAGATGACCGCTGGCCCGAGTTCTTACCTGGAGGCGAGGCGGTCCTGTTCACGATTATCCCGGCCACTGGTGGCAGCGAGAACGCGCAGATTGCGGTGTTGGATCTGCGGACCCGTACCTCGAAGGTGCTCATCCGAGGCGGCAGCCACGCGCACTACGTACCGACGGGGCATCTGGTGTACGGCGCGATGGGCACGTTGCGCGCGGTGGCGTTCGACCTCGAACGGCTAGCAGTGGTAGGCGCGTCTGTGGAGGTGGTTGAGGGCGTGGTGACGACTCCACAAGGGGCCGCTAACTTCGGGGTGGCCTCCAACGGCTCGCTCGTATACATCTCAGGTGCGAGAACTAGCGGTACTGGGACTGTATTCTCGGTGGATCGCCAGGGAAATTCCTCCCCGCTGCAGGGCCTCACGCTGAACTCGTACCGCGACGTTCAGGTGTCGCCGGACGGCAAGCGACTCGCACTGGCTACCTCGACAGACGTCTGGTCGTACGATCTCGAACGCGCAACGCCGAGCCTGGTGACAACCGGCCCTGCCGAGGGCCGCAGTCCGCTCTGGTCACCCAACGGGCAGCGCATCCTGTATACATCGAGGCGAGCGGGCTACCCAGAGTTGTTCTGGCGACCGGCGGATGGCACGGGCGTCGACCAGGGACTCTTCGCGCGCGCGAAAGATCTCATCGATCTGGTCGCAACCGGCTGGTCGTCGGACGGGAGTCAGTTCCTGTTTACCGAGGTGGCGGCGAGCGGTCAGAGCGCGATCGGGCAGATGGCTATAAAAGGCGCGCCCGACCCGACCATGCTGCTGACAGGCGGGTTCAACGCCTTCGCTGCCGTGTCTCCGAACGGAGGCTGGATCGCCTACACCTCGGACAGGACCGGTCAATTCGAGATTTACGTCGAACGGTATCCCCAACTCGGACAGCAGCAAAAGATTTCGACGGGTGGCGGCATGCGTCCGCTTTGGTCCCGCGACGGTCAGGAGTTGTTCTTCAGCAACTACAAGCGGCAGATGCTAGTCGTCCCGGTGCAGTTGGGAACCACGCTCGTTTTCGGACGTCAGCAGGAGTTATTTGAATTCGCAATGGTCGCGCTTCCCGGCTCTCGGCCGTATGACATCGCCCCCGATGGACGACGGTTCATGATCATCGGCAGTGGCGAAGGGGACGTCAGCGGCGGCGAGGCGACGCAGCAGATCGTGTTTGTGCAGAACTGGTTCGAGGAGCTGAAGTCGAAGGTGCCAACGAAGTAGCCATTCGCATTCACCTCACATCCGCTTCCGAAGAGGCGGATAGGTCCTGCCTTGTCGCCAAGTGTTGAGGCATCGCAATCAGGCGGCAACTATGTAGAGGGCGGGCGGTATAGCTGGTTGCACGCCCCCGCAACCAGCCTTCACTTTCTGAACTCGCGCTGATTGGTCAGCGAGAGCCGTCGGCGTTCACGACAAGTCGTAGACGATTTCGCTACTTCGCGGGCGCCTCGCGGACGAACCGCGCCGCATAGAGCGCAATGTTGGAACCCGTGACCGCGTACGCTTCCGGAAGAAGCGTCATCAGCGTGGCCCCGGTGAGGCCCTGCTCGTAGGACACGAAGCGGTAGCGCGTGAGCTTGTCGCTCGGCCGCTCGTGGAACACGACCCACTCGCCGCTGAACTCGACCGTTCCCGCCGCCGCCGCGCGGACCACGCTTCCGCCGGACAGACCCTGAAAGCTGTAGCTGTACCGTCCGTCGGCTGCGATGGAATAGTAGTCCCCGGCAAACGTAACCGACGTGCCGGCGTAGCTGCCGGTACTGCCATTCACATACGAAACGACACTCGCGCCTCCGGTCTTCCAGTCGCCGACGAGATCCGCGACCCCGATCGTCGTCTTGATCGGCGCCGCACGCAGCGGAGCGATACGGACGCTGCCAATCACCATCCGCACCGTTTCATACAGGGCGTCGAGCACAGCACGGTTGGGACCGACAACCACCACCGGAACGAACGTCGCGACACTGGGCTGCAGGATATAGAGGGCGACCTCCCTGGTGCGATTGGCCACGGCGCCACCTGACCACTTCGCAGCATAGCCGACCGATCCGCGAACGTCGTAGATCGGCGACGGCAGCGACAGGCGGGGATCATTCTCGACCAGCGTGCGCCACGCAATCGCAAAGTCCCTGTCGGCAGCGCCGCTGCTCGGCTGAGGCGCCGTCAGAAGGATGATCAGGTACGCGCCATTACTGTTCTGCCAGACCATCTCGGCGCGATCGGGCGCGCTGGTCTCGTACTTCCAGCCGTCCGGCACTGCGAAGGACAGCGGCCCGATCGTCTTCACGTCGGCGATGGCGAGGCGCGGAAGCAGCGTCATGGCAAGCAGCAACACGCCGGCCGTCAATGCTCTGCGGTCTGTGCTATTTGGCACGGCCGGCAAAACTCTGCGCGACGGTCGGAATCGCGATGATCGCGTTTCGGTCATGTTGGTCATGGCTCCTGACGAATTGGCGTTGGCGCCACCGAGACCGGAGGAGCCATCGGCGAAGCGGTCGTTACGCGCCAACGTTCCGCTGATTCAGCGCCGCTTCTGGTTTCGCCATGGCCTCGGCTGCTTCGGGCAGGGATTCGCGCCTAGCGGCTCCGGTCCGCAGTTCGTCGGCCAGTTTCGTCGTGTCGAGCTCGTTTTCCCACCGGGCGACGACGATCGCCGCCACACCGTTGCCGATGAAGTTGGTCACCGAGCGCGCCTCGGACATGAATCGGTCAATCCCGAGGATGAGGGCCAATCCTGCCACCGGAATCGAGGGAACGACCGCAAGCGTGGCCGCGAGCGTGATGAAGCCGGCGCCGGTCACCCCCGAGGCGCCATTCCCCGTGAACATGGCGACGCCGAGCACCGTCAGCTGCTGGAACAGCGTAAGCTCGATGTTGAGCGCCTGTGCCACGAAAATTGCCGCCATCGTCAGGTAGATATTGGTGCCGTCCAGGTTGAACGAGTAGCCAGCCGGGACAACGAGACCGACGACCGATCGCGAGCACCCCAGTCGCTCCAGCTTCTGCATCAGCGGCACGAGCGCAGATTCAGAAGACGAGGTGCCGAGCACCGTCAGCAGTTCCTCACGGATGTAGGCGATGAACCGCAGGATGCTGAATCCGGCGAAGGCGGCGATCGATCCCAGCACGACGAATACGAAGAGCAAACACGTTAGATAGAAGCTGCCCATCAGCGCCGCCAGGGGTCTCAGGGCGTCGATGCCGTACCGGCCGATGGTGAACGCCATCGCAGCCCCGGCGCCGATCGGCGCGAGCTTCATGAGCGCGTTCATCATCCCAAAGAAGACGTGTGAGCACGCGTCGATGAAGTCGTGAACGGGCCGCCCGCGCTCGCCCATGTGCGTCATCGCGTAGCCAAAGAGGATGGCGACGAGGAGGACCTGCAGCAGGTTGCCGCCCGCGAAGGCGCTGACGAATGTCGTGGGAATCATCTCGAGAAAGAACTGGGTGGTGCTCTGTGCCGAGGCGCTCTTCGCGTAGCCGGCCACGGCGTTGGCGTCGAGCGTCGCCGGATCGGCGTTGAAGCCGGCGCCCGGGCGAAGGACGTTTACCACGACCAGGCCGATGACCAGCGCGAGGCCGGAGACGACTTCGAAGTAAGCCACCGCCTTGGCGCCGACGCGGCCGACCTTTTTCATGTCTCCCGCCCCGGCAATGCCCAGGACGACGGTGCAGAAGATGATGGGCCCGATCAGCATCTTGATCAGGGCGATGAACCCGTCGGCGAGGGGCTTGAGCTTGACGGCTGTTTCCGGAGCGGCGTAGCCGAGGCCGCCTCCCACGACGATGGCGACGAGCACCCAGAAGTAGAGTTGCTGGGTGAGACGTTTCATGGACGGCCAAGTGTAGCACCTGGGCTCGTGCGTTCGGGGTCTTGATGTAGCGAAGGCGATTCCAAACCAACGAACAGCGACAGCGCCTGGCCGGTCCAGAACGTAAAGAAGGTGCGTGACCAGTTCCTGGATGATGCGGTCATGTCGGTCTCGACCTTAGACACGCATTCAGCCTGGACGGGACCAGAGCCTTCACAACTCGTGCACTGGGGTGGGTGGGTGTTGCCGACGATCGACTTCGGGTGTGCACATAATGTGCACAGCATGACGGCCAAACGGTCTAGAAAGCGCGTCGCATCGGTGCGTGAGTACGTCGCGTCGAAGCCGAAAGAGTCTCGAGCCAGCCTCGAAGCGGTGCGCCGGGCGATTCTCAAGGCGCTCCCGAATGCGCAAGAAGGGCTGGCCTACCAGATGCCGGCCTACACGCTGAACGGCGTCGGCGTGCTGTATTTCGCCGGGTGGAAGTCACACTACTCGCTCTATCCCGCTAGCGACGTGTTGGTCGAGGCGTTTGCCAAGGAGCTGGCGCCATACGAACGCAGCAAGGGAACGCTCAAGTTTCCATTGTCCGAGCCTGTGCCCGTCCGCCTGATTGAGCGGATCGCGAAGTTCCGGGCCCGGCAACTCACGACGGGCGACGCCGCTACGGGCCGGCGCAAAGGCGGGCGAGAAGGACAGGTCGATCGGATCCGCCGCATCTGCGCCGCGCTTCCCAGCGCGTTCGAGAAGATGTCGCACGGCACGCCCTGTTTCTTCGTCGAGCAGGGCAAGGGCTGCTTCGCGATGTTTTCGGAGCACCACCGCGACGATGGCCGGCTGTCGCTTTGGGTGCCGGTGGCGGACGGCCTGCAGCCGCTGATGATCGAAGAATCGCCCGACATCTATTTTTACCCGCGGTATGTCGGCGCCGGCGGATGGGTCGGCATCCTGCTCGATCAGATCGCGGATGACGCGCTCGAGAGCCACCTGCGCGAGGCGCGGCGGATCATCGCGTCCAAGCGGAAACCCGCGCGCAAGCCGCGCGGCATGTAGGGTCCGAGACTCATTGAGCGAAACTACGCTTCAGCCATTCATGGACGCCCAGGCGAAGACCATCAGCAAGGCCACGCGGCGCCTGGTGCCCTTCCTGCTGCTGATGTACATCCTCGCGTTCCTCGATCGCGCGAACGTCGGATTTGCCAAAGAGTCATTCCAGCTCGACACCGGGCTCAGCGAGGCGGCCTACGCCTTCGGCGCCGGCGTGTTCTTCGCGGGTTATGCGCTCCTGGAGGTGCCGAGCAACCTCATCATGCACAGGGTGGGTGCCCGCATCTGGATGGCCCGCATCATGGTGACCTGGGGCCTCGTCTCGGCGGCCATGATGTTCGCGCATACCGCGACGACGTTCTACGTGCTCCGCCTGCTTCTGGGCATCGCGGAAGCCGGGTTCTTCCCCGGTGTGATCCTGTATCTGACGTACTGGTTTCCATCGTACGCGCGCGCCAGAGTCATGGGGCTGTTCTACTTCGGGGCGCCGCTGGCCTTCATTCTCGGTGGCCCTGTCTCGGGCCTCTTGCTCGAGATGGACGGCGTGCTGAGCCTGAAGGGATGGCAATGGATGTTCCTGGTGGAGGGACTGCTCGCCGCGGTCACCGGGATCTGGGCCTACTTTTATATCGACGACAAGCCCGCAGATGCGTCGTGGCTCGACGCCGACGAAAAGCGCGTGTTGCATGCGGCCGTGACAGCGGAAGATCAGGACAAACGCGTCCACGGTCCCCACGGCGTGCTCGCGGCGCTCTTCAATCCGGGCGTCCTGTACCTGAGCGCCATCTATTTCCTGATTCAAGTCGCGGTGTACGGCGTGGTGTTCTATCTGCCAACGCAGGTGGCTCAACTCCTTGGCAGGAAAGTGGGACTCGAAGTGGGCCTCGTGACGGCGATTCCCTGGGTCTGCGCGTTGATTGCCGCGTACCTGATTCCGCGCTACTCGGACCGGACGGGCGAGCGCCGCTGGACGGCCGCATGCACGCTCGCGGTCGCGGGGGCGGGCATTGCGGTCTCGGCTGCGGCGAGCGATAGTCCGCTGGTGGCGCTCGTCGCGTTGTGCTTCGCCGCGTCTGGCTTCATTGCCGTTCAGCCGTTGTTCTGGACGTTCCCGACCGGCTACTTGTCGGGCGCCGCGGCAGCGGGCGGCATCGCGCTCGTGAATTCGTTTGGGGCGGCGGGCGGCTTTACTGGACCGATCGTCAGGACATGGGGCGAGCAGTCATTCGGCTCGCCACTCGCCGGCCTGTATCTGCTCGGGCTCGCCGCCTTCATCGGCGCCATCCTGATCGCGATCGTCGGCGTGATGCTGCCCGGCCTGGGCAAGGATAAACGGCGGAGTATCTAACTATGAGCATGCCGACTATCACGCACGTTCGCGCTTTTACCCTTCGTGGAGGCGGCGCCGACTACCACGACCAGTCGGATGGCCACTGGATAGACGACCACATCGCCACGCCGATGAGCAAGTACGAGGACTACCGTCAAAGCCGTCAGAGCTTCGGCCTCAACGTGCTCGGCACCCTGGTGGTCGAGATCGAGGCGAGCGACGGCACTGTCGGCTTCGCGGTCACAACCGGCGGAGAGCTGGGCTGCTGGATTATTGAAAAGCACCTGGCGCGGTTCATCGAGGGTGCGCGCGTCACGGACATCGAGAAGATCTGGGACCAGATGTTCAACGCCACGCTCTACTACGGCCGCAAGGGCATCGTGCTCAATACGATCTCAGGCGTTGATCTGGCGCTCTGGGATCTGCTGGCCAAGATTCGCAAGGAGCCGGTGCACGCGTTGCTGGGCGGCCCGGTGCGCGACGAATTGATTTTTTATGCGACTGGCGCTCGACCCGACCTCGCCAGGCAGATGGGTTTCATCGGCGGCAAACTGCCGCTGCACCACGGTCCGGCCGAGCGCGAAGAAGGACTGAAGAAGAATCTCGACCTGCTCAGCAGTATGCGTAGCAAGGTCGGTGACGACTTCTGGCTGATGTACGACTGCTGGATGAGCCTGGACGTGGAGTACGCCACCCGTCTGGCACACGAGGCGCGCGAAAAGTACGGCTTGAAGTGGATTGAGGAGGCGCTCCCGCCCGATGATTACTGGGGTTACGCGGAACTGCGACGGAACGCGCCGCGGGGATTACTCATCGCCACCGGCGAACACGAAGCCACTCGCTGGGGTTTCCGCATGCTGCTCGAGATGGAATGCTGCGACATCCTGCAGCCCGACGTCGGCTGGTGCGGCGGCATCACCGAGCTGCTGAAGATCTCCGCGCTGGCGGATGCCCACGGTAAGCTGGTGGTGCCGCACGGCTCGTCGGTCTACAGTTATCACTTCGTGATCACGCGTCACAACAGCCCGTTCTCCGAGTTTCTGATGATGGCGCCCGCTGCTGACAAGGTGGTGCCGATGTTCAGTCCGCAGCTGCTCGACGAGCCGGTGCCCGTCAACGGCCGGATGAAAGCATCAGCCCTCGACGCTCCGGGTTTCGGCGTGCGGCTCAACCCGGAGTGCAAACTCCACCGTCCCTATCCACGTTGATAAGCGGGGCGGGGGACCCCGCGACTAATAATGATGTCAGGAACGAAAATGTTCGAGGGCCGATTCGCCGGCCGCACGGCGGTTGTCACCGGGGGAGCGTCCGGCCTTGGCCGCGACGTGGCGCGGCGAATTGTCGCGGAAGGGGGACGCGTCTCGCTCTGGGATCTCAATGCCGATCTCGTTGCCGAGGCAGCGAGCGCGATTGGCGCGAGCCACGTGGCCATTCTCGACGCTGGCGATTATCGCGCTGTCGCAGAGGCGGCTGCGTCGGCGCACACTGCGCTCGGCCGGATCGACGTGCTGGTGAACAGCGCAGGCATCACCGGCGCGACAGCGCCGCTGCATGAGTACCCGGTGGACAACTGGATTCGTGTCATCGAGGTCAATCTCCACGGCACGTTTTACTGTTGCCGTGCGGTTGTCCCATTCATGCTCGCCTCAGGGTATGGCCGCGTGGTGAACATCGCGTCCGTCGCCGGCAAGGAAGGCAATCCCAACGCGTCGGCCTATTCGGCGTCCAAGGCGGGAGTGATTGGCCTCACGAAGTCGCTCGGAAAGGAGCTCGCAACTAAAGGGGTGCTCGTCAACTGCATCACGCCGGCGACGTTTCAGAGCCCGATTCTGGAACAGCTACCGCAAAGCCAGGTGGAATACATGCGTTCGAGGATCCCGATGGGCCGGCTTGGCGAAATCCAGGAGACGACCGCGATGGCCTGCTGGCTCGCCAGCGACGAATGTTCGTTCTCGACGGCAGCGACGTTCGATACATCGGGCGGGCGGACGACTTATTAAAGGAATGCAGATCCGGAATCCTAAACTCGATGTTTCGGCCCGTTATTGAGGGGCCCCGCCCCAAGCAGGTTGTTCTGGCGGTACTCAATGCGGGCCGAACGCCAGAAGGGCCGAAGGGTCAGGTTCATCCACACGCACGCATTCTTAGATGGGCTCCCCGATCCGCAATCCAAAGCGCTCGAGTAGCCCGGGAATGCTCTGAGGGTCAACCTCCAGGGAATATCGTTGGCCGAGTGCGCGAAGTGCGTCGGGAGGAGCCGCTCGCGATCCCCCGAGCGCCACGAGTTCGGCGAAGTAGCGCTCGAAACCGGCCGGTGAGATGATCTCGAGGATCCGCGCAGGCTCGTCGCCCGCGTTCCAGAAGGTGTGCCACTGGTGTCGCGGCTTGAAGATGAGTGTGCCAGGACCCGCTTCAAGTACGTGCGTCTCCCAGCAGCGCGCCAACGCGGCCTTGAGTGACATAGCTGTACTCGTCCTCGTGAGTATGTCGGTGCAGCGGAGCGCCCAGAGCACGCGGCGACATCGGATGTTCGACGAGTGAAAATCCGCCACCGGAGTCGGCGCCGTCGATCAAGAAGCGCACCCCGATACTCCCAAGAAAGCCCGCTGTGCCATCACGGGGACCGACAACTCTTGGCGTCGTGGCCATTCTGTCTCCAACTTGGGGCCTGGTAGAACCGACAGTGGGGCTACCAGCATATCTCCCCCCTACGGCGATCGCTCGCGCGCGACCGGCCGATTCCCACACGGAAAGCGGCCGGCGCGACCAACGTCCTATAGCGGAGCCTTGCCCGTGATAAGAGTCTTGGTCGAGATTTCGGTTCGGGGCTCTTCGACAACTTTTTCGCCCGAGACCTTCATGCCTTTCCTCAGGTCGGTGACTGCGGCCGGCTTGCCTTCCACCACGAACCGGAACGTCGGCGGAACGACGTACTCGCGGTTCTCGCCGCTGGCGAGCGTGAGAATCACATAGTTGCCCGACGCGTACCACACGGTACCGTTGGTAACGGTTGTTGTGCGCACCGTGAGCGGCTGCGCCGTGGTGATCGCCGTCGCCGTGAGAATCGTTCCCGGCCGGAGGTCCTTGATCACTTTGTTTTGACCGTCGATGAGGAACTGCCGCCCGGGTGGGATGTTGAAGTAGCGGAACTGGCCGCTCGGCTGCAATTTGACGAGGAGCCAGTTGCCCTCGACCACCACCACTTCTCCCGTGATCTGCTCAGTGGTCACCTTGGCATCGCCCGCAGCCTGTGTGACCTTGCTGGTCGTGGTCTGCGCGCGAAGCCCCACCGCCGAGGCCAACAGCACCGCCACGCCCGTAATAATGAACTGCCGTTTCGTCATCGTCCCTTCTCCTTTATTCGTACGTGCACTCCGATGTCGCGTGCCACCCAGACGGAACACACCGAGGTCAGACTGAGACGGCCCGTCATCATACGCCTTAAGTGGCGGGAGCCCTAACCCCGCTAAGGACTTGGCACGAATCACGAGCCGAAGGGAGCGCAGGGCACTCAGTGCCTCGCCACAGGCATGGGAGACCACTCTGAACGAGTGCGTCCGGACACCGGAGGTTCCTCGACCGGGGCTTCGAACGCCGCTCTATATGCGAAGCCGGCGAGTGCGGCGCCGATTACCGGCGCAAGCCAGAACAACCAGAGCTGCTGAACAGCCCAGCCTCCGACAAACACTGCCGTCGCCGTGCTGCGCGCCGGATTGACCGAGGTGTTGGTCACCGGGATGCTGATCAGATGGATCAGTGTGAGGGCGAGGCCGATGGCGAGACCGGCGAATCCTGCCGGGGCTCGTGTGTGAGTCGTACCGAGAATGACGATGAGGAACATGAACGTCATCACGACTTCGCACACAAGCCCCGCCGCAAGCGAATACTCACCCGGTGAGTGCGCGCCGTAGCCGTTCGATGCAAACCCGCCGGCGAGGCTGAAGTCCGCGCGCCCGCTCGCGATGAGAAAGAGCACGGCTGCGCCGGCGATGCCACCGAAGACCTGCGCCGCGGTGTAAGGCAACAGCAGGGCGGTTGGGAAGCGACCTCCTGCCCACAGGCCGACGGAGACAGCGGGGTTGAAGTGACCGCCCGAGATCGGGCCGAGCGCGTACGCCCCGGTGACGACGGTGAGACCGAACGCCAGTGATACCCCGGCGAATCCGATCCCGGCCTCTGGAAAGGCGGCCGCGAGGACCGCGCTGCCGCAACCGCCGAGCACGAGCCAGAACGTGCCGATAAACTCCGCGGCGAGCTTAGAGAACACAACACACTCCTTATAGGCATCCACGAGGTTACGGGGCGATCCTGGGACCGCCCCGGCGGTGAACCAAGTTCCTACTTCCCGCGCTCGACCGACACCAGCACCGCTTCTGTCCAGACGATGTCGACCTTGTCGCCGACCTTCACTTTGGCAAGCGCCGCCGTATCCTGCACCATGGACGAGTATTTCAGGCCACGTGGTCCGGTGAACGTGATCGACGGCGCGGCCGGGTCGATGGCCGTGATCGTCGCCGTGATCGTCATTTGTTTGGCTCTGGTGCCACCAGGCAGGACCTGATCCGAACCAGTGGTGGCCGTGGCGCCGCTCACCGTGTCCGGCTCGCCGGGCTGCTTCACCCGGACGACGATGTTCTCGTAGTACCGGACGTTGATCGTGTCGCCGAGCTTGACCTCCGAGAACCGCGTGATGTCCGGCCCTGCGACGATCGTCACGAAGGTCTCGTCCGGTTTCTTGATCGTGAGCGTGCGGGTCGCGGCGTCGATCGCCTCGACGATGCCTGTCGCCGTTCTCATCTCCGACTTGACGGTCTTGGACTGGGCCATGACCGTGTGCGCCATCGACACCAGAACTGCCGCGGCAACGAGTCCTGTCAGAAACCCTTTCATACGCCCTCCTGGTTCGGTCTCGACACGTGCTCGCGGGCACGCGCTCGACGCTGCAGGCCATGTGGGGGGACTCTTGGGCAACGCGGCACAGAGCATCTTCCGTGCCGGGACGAGGCGAGGATCGTCGTCATTCCGGGGGAGGCCTGACGCAGGCGCACGGGATCCCGCGATCAAAACCGCGATATATCGTGAATCCCTTGCCCTCGATGTTCTCCCGCCCGGGCTTCAGCGTTGACTACATCAGAGCGGACGGCTGATGCCGCCGCATAGAGAAGTCAAGGAGGACACAATGTCTGCTCGAAAGGTCATTCACACGTTGTTCGGCGTGGCGCTCTTCGGCGTGCTGGCAACCTCGTCGATCGGCGCCATGCCGGCAGCGGGGAAAATGACTGTACTTCACGTTCAGCAAAGCCGTGCAGCTCCCCGGCGTCGCACTGCCAGCCGGCACCTATCTCTTCGAGATCGTCAACCCCGACACGAGCGCGAATGTCGTTCGCGTGGCCAGTCGCGATCGCTCGAAGGTCTATCTGACGCAGATCACCCATCGGGTCGAACGCCCGCGGTCGCGCGACATGGAGCCGCGGATCGTGCTCGGCGAGTCTCCGGCTGGCCAGCCGCCCCCGGTGGCGTCGTGGTTTCCCCATGGCGAGACGATCGGCCGCGCGTTCATCTACTAATTCGACGAGTCAGCGCTCGCCATGCCGGGACGCATATGTTGTCCGGTATGGCGAGCCCGCCCGGACGGCTTACGGTGTCAGACCGAAGGCCTGCTGAAGTTTACCGAGCGAGGTCTGCACGGTTCGCCAATTCGTCATAGCCGGGATCGGGTGCGCGTCGACGAATGTCTGAAGCTTGGCCACCTGTACAACAACCTGCCGCACTTCAGCTGTCGCCGGCTTGCCATCGCTCGTGCGGGACTCCACCGCATCGGCCTGCTTGATGAGCATCTCGAGGTCCTTCCTGGCAGTGTCCTTCTCGGGCTTCAGGAGCGTCTTGTCGTTGCCGAGGTCGGTCTTGAAGCGGTTCGCGGCCTGGGCGATCGTTGTGGCGACGCTCGCGGTCTCCTTGTCGTTCATTCGACGGACCGCGGCGCCATCCGGAAGGGGAAATGTGCTGTCGTACGCGTCCGCCAGGTTCTTGAGACTCGCCGTCTGCCGATCCCATTCGCTGCGGCCCTTCATGTCGCTCGCCGAGCCCTGCATGAACGTGTCGATGCTCGTGGACTGTTTGAGAACGGTGGCGACCTCGGCGCTGGCGGCGTAGTCCGCGGTGAACCGATCCTTGAGCTTCTGGGTGCTGTCCTGATAGTCCTGGAGAGCGCCGGAGACCTTCGTCTCGCCGCTCGCTCCTCGCAGCGTCGATCCCTTGAACTCGCCATCGAGGTTGCCTTCGAACTTGTCACGACCCACATCGACCTGGTCGATCAGCGTCTTGACGTCCTTGTCAGAGAGGCGTTCAGGTCGGTCCTGGGCGAGCGCCGGAAGGGTCCACAGGGACAGCGCGGTCACAAGGAGAATGGTCTGGGCGCGCGCGGCGATGATGCGTGGGCTGCGAGTGGATTTCATGGTTGTTCCTTGTCTTATCGAGTGATGGATCTGGTCTGATCCCTCAGGCTAGCAGCGTCCCCGCACGTCGACTGTGTCGAATTGAACAGGAGCCAGCAGGGGAATGATGTGGGTGCTAGCGCGAACAGTGATTCTTTGCCCGGCGGTAGATCCTGTGACAGCCGCTGCACGACTCGGCCAGCTGTGCGTTCGCCTCGCTGATTTGCTCCTGGCTGCGCGTACGTGCCGCCGCGGCCGTCGCGCGTGCCGATACGCGCATCGCCTCCACGGCCGCTTTCCACTGCGATTCGTCGACCGGTACCGGCCTGCCGTTATCACAGGCACGGCCGCGGAGGTTCAGCAGGTCCGCTGACTCCAGCAGTGCAAGGCTGCTGTTCTCGACCGCCTGCCACCCGCCGTAGAGACCCGAGAGCGGGTTGGTCGATGCCGACGGCCTGGCATCGCGGGGAACAGCGGCGGGATCGTCACTCTCAGTGGCGAAGATCACGTTGGCGTTCGGGAAGAGGATCGCCTGCATCAACTGCTGAACCGTCGACGCAGGGCGGGGCGCCGGGGTCTGCGCCTGCGTGTCGACACGCGCCATGACGCCGGCCACGATCGCAACCGCAACGAGTAAGCAGGAGACTACTTTTGCCGCTCGACTCGCGGCATTTTCCGCCCGGGCACCGATTGTTTCTCCTCGCACACGTATTCGAGCAGGCCGAGCTTGTCTCAGCGCGATGCTACCCTAACCGGCACATTCGGCAAACTTTCCCGGTTTTGGGGGATCGTCGAGCGTTCGATGACTACGCCCCGTCGGAGGTATGGCCTCCGGTCGGAGGCTGCTCCGCCTGGTTCGTGCCATTCCGGGCCATTTCCTGCGATCGCGTCGTGAGCGGTGTCTGGCCAATACCTTGCTATGTCTAGAACCCCCAAGTCGACGGCCACCGCCGCGATTCAGTCCGTCTATTACAAGGAGTTGGAGAAGCACCATGTCTAACAGAGACGACGTGAAAGACGATGACCGTAGTCTGCTCGACCCTTCTCCGCAGGTGCCAGAGATTCCGGCCGGCTTCGACCGCCGGAAGTTCATCATGCGCAGCGCCGTGATCTCGGCCGCTACGGTGATGAACGGCTGCACGCAATCGGAGACCGAGCAAAAAGCCCCGCCGCCAGCAGCCGAAGCGCCAGCGGCCGCCGCGGCGCCCGCCGCGCCACCGTTGGCTGCCGATCTCCACGTGGTGATGAAGCAAAAGGGGCCGGTGTTGACGACCGTGGACGAGTTCTACAAGGTGGGCCCTGGCCCTTCCAGCTCGCACACGATCGGTCCGATGCGCATTACCTACGACTTCTACCAGCGAGCCACCAAACTGCCGGCCGACCAGCTCGCCAAGGCGACGAAGCTTCAGGTGAACCTGTTTGGAAGCCTCAGCGCGACGGGCAAGGGACACGGCACGGAACGAGCCGCGCTCGCAGGGCTGGTCGGGAAAGAACCGGCAACGGTCGATCCGCTGTTTCTGGACAGCTTGCGAGACAAGCCCGACCAGGTGTTCCCGGTTAAGCTCGGCAGCAAGTCCATCGACGTGAGCCTCAAGGACGTTATCTACGATGCCCCCAAGGGCGACTTCAAACACCCCAACACCATGACGGTCAAGCTCCTCGCTGGCACCGAGGTGCTGCTCGAGCAGGAGTACTACTCGGTGGGCGGCGGATTCATCGAGTGGAAGGGCTACACGCCCCCGAAGAAGAACGCGCCGAAGTACCCGTTCGCGACGATGAAAGAGCTTCGGGCGCACGCCGACAACAACAAGACCACGATCGCCAAGATCATGCTCGCCAACGAGATGTCGATCACGGGAAGGTCGGAAGCGGAAGTGAACGCCTTTGTCGACAAGATCATCAACGCGATGGTCGCGACGGTGAAGTCGGGGCTGTCGATGTCGGAAGATGATGTGCTGCCCGGCCCGATCAAACTGCACAGCAAGGCCGCGTCCGTTTACAAGCGCGCCATGGATGACAAGTTTCCAGCAGACCGCGGTATCGGCCTCCTGTCGTCGTTCGCGTTGGCGGCATCCGAAGAGAACGGGCGCGGACATCTCGTCATCACCGCGCCGACCGGCGGTTCCGCTGGCGTCATGCCGGCGCTGGTGTACGGGCTGCTCGAGGCCCGGAAGGTCGATCGGCAGAAGGTCCGTGAAGGCATGCTCGCCGCTGCGGCGATCGGCTACCTCTGCAAGCACCATGCGACGCTGTCTGCGGCCGAGGGCGGCTGCCAGGCCGAGATCGGCGTGGCCTCGTCGATGGCTGCCGCACTGACCGCGACCGCGTACGACGCACCATCGCTGGTCGTCGAGAACGCGGCCGAATCGGCTCTGGAGCATCACCTGGGCATGACGTGCGACCCGGTCGCCGGTTACGTGCAGGTTCCGTGCATCGAGCGGTGCGCCTTCGGCGCGGTCAAGGCCTGGACCGCCTACGCGATCGCCAGCAACGAGATCGCGTCCAGGCACCGTATCAGTTTCGACGAGACGGTGATAGCGCTGGCCCAGACCGCGAAAGAGATGAACAGCAAGTACAAGGAAACAAGCGAGGCTGGTCTCGCCCTCTCCGTGGTGCTCTGCTGATCTTGAGGGGGCTCCTCGTTCGAACTCGGCCGGGCAAGAGTTCGACGAGGAGCCTCCGTTGTTCCCGGCGATGGCTCGCCAGGGCTTCGGTCGCACTGGCGTTGACGTTCCTCACGAGTTCTGCCTTCGGACAGTCTCCCGCACCACAGCCAAAAGACGAACGCTACAAAGACGGCATCGTCATCTGGGAAACTCCCCCGGACGCGGACGTGCCGTTCCTGCTGAAGTTCAACATCAATACCCAGCTCCGCTATCTCAACACCCAGGATAGCGACGAGACGTTCACCGACCACCTCGGCGTTGCCCGCGAGGTGCATACGCGGAACGACATCACGGTCAATCGCGCGATGTTCATCCTCGGCGGCTACGTGTTCGATCAGCGGGCGCGATACAGCTTCACCGTCTGGACGTCTGCCGGGGCCGCTTCGATCATTGTGGCCAGCAACATTGGCTGGCAATTCAACAAGGCCATCGCCATTACCGCAGGTTACACCGGCGTTCCGGGCAGCCGATCGCTGGTGAACACGTTCCCGTTTTTTACGGCAACCGACAGGAGCATGGCGGACAACTTCTTCCGCCCCGGGTTCACTCAGGGATTCTGGGCGAACGGCGAGCTCGCGAAGGGCCTGAGCTATCTGGCCTTCGTCGGCAACGGTCTCAATACCCTGAACATCTCGGCGAACAAGATCGATACGCATCTGCTGATGTCCGGCAGTACCTGGTGGGAACCGCTGGGACCCTACGGAGAACCCGGCAAATCACGCAACATGTACGATGACTATTTCGCCTCCAGGAACGTTCGCATTCGAATAGGTACCGCATATACAAGATCCCGCGAGGACCGTTTTTCGAATCTCGATCAATCAAGTCCCGAGAACACGTCGCTGTACAATTCCGACGGCGTGCTGACCTTCTCGACAGGAGCGTTTGCTCCAGGCGTGACGGTCGACAAGGCGACGTATCAGATGTGGGCGGCCGACGCGGGCATCAAATGGAACGGGCTTGGGGTCAACGGGCAATACTTCATGCGTTGGCTGGGGGAATTCGTCGCCGATGGACCACTTCCGATCACATCCACATTCGACCGCGGCGGCGAGATCTCGGCGGGTTATTTTGTCCAGCCGAAAAAGTGGATGCTGTACGGCCGCGGGTCGTGGGTGCGCGGGCAGTTCGGCGACTCCTATGAGTATGGCGGTGGCGCAAAGGTGTTTTTCCTTCCGACCGAGCGCCTCTGGCTCACCACCGAGGTGTTTCGGGTCGACAAAGCTCCTTACAGCGGGGCCTTCACTCCGTATACCGCGGGTATGACCGGCTGGGTGCCGATGGTGCAGACGGTCCTCGCTTTTTAACGACGACCGCTTGCGGGTCGTCCGGCCCGTCAGCCGGCGTCAATCTCTGCCACGACGGGCAAGTGATCCGATGCCAACCGCGCGGTCGGAGTGGCATGCACAGAGATGCGTCGCAGCGTGCGCCGTGGTTGAACCCAGATGCGATCGAGCGCAACAACGGGCCACGCCACTGGAAACGTGGCGGGACGCGGCGGCCGCCCCAGGCGGCGGTCGAGCACGTGCGCAGCCGAACGGCCCGGGAGCCAGTCGTTGAAGTCGCCAAACACAACGACCGGCTCGTCGCCAACTGAATCGAGATAGTCAAGGATTTGCCGCACCTGGAATCGACGTTCGTGGATCCGGAGACCAAGGTGTGCGGCGAGCAGATGCAGAGGCGCTCCGCCGACATCGATGGTCGCCGCCAGCGCTCCGCGCGGTTCGCGCCGCTCCATCGACAAATCGAGGCGATGGATTTCGATGATCGGGCGGCGGGTCAGCAAGGCGTTGCCAAAGCATTCCATCCCGGTCTGTCGAGTCCGCTGCCGCGTCGGTCCCAGCGCGCACTCATAACGATCGAGCGTCGTCAGGACGACGGGCGTACCAGTCTCCAGCGCAACGCTGGCCGGATAGGTGAACTCCTGCAGTCCAACAACATCCGCATCGAGTTCCCCAATCACCGTTGCGACGCGGGCGGGATCGTACCGTCCGTCCCGCCCTACACAGGCATGCACGTTATAGGTCGCGACACGAAGCGGTGCCGGCGAGCCCACTAGCCGAACTCCGCACGGCCGCGATGGCGGGACATCGCCGGCGCAAACTGACGCATCAGGAGGAACGTCCGCAGTAAAGATGCGATCGCGAACATGAGCACGGCGACACCAATGGTCGTCAACCCGTTCGACAGGGAGGGATTCAGAAAAGTGTGCCGCAGCAGGCCCCCCAGCCCTGCGAGCGCGACAATCGCCGGGGCGAGGCCAATCGCGGTGCCCGCCATGTAAGGAGCGAACGGAGCACGTCCTGCACCGCAGATCAGATGAATCGATCCGGCACTCGCCACGCTCGCCAGACGTAGCGCAATCACACCCCTCACTCCGCGCGCACTCAATTGCCTGATCGATCGGTACGAACGTTGGCTCATCCACCGCGGAAGCCCCACAGCTCCGATCGCCAGACCGGCGACATAGCCGACGATCGCCGCAACCAGCGATCCGATGATCGCGACCAGACCTCCGCGCAGGGTGCCGAAACACACGCCTGCGGCAATGGCCAGCAGTTCAAGTGGAACCAGCATCGAGCCGGCCAGCACGAAGACCCCGATTCCAACCCACAGAGATGTGGGTGCCACTGGAATCGAGGGGAATGTCTGGGTAGACTGCCACGCCACCGCCGCGGCGGACGCGAGCACAACAGATGGCAAGATCCAGAGGCGGAGAGGACTGCGCGCGCCAGCCGCGTCGACTGCCGGAACCAGTGAGTCGACCGAGCCCCCGAAGGCTACCGGCTCGTCGGGATCGGCGGCCGCCTGCAACGCCGCCGAGGGCGCAGCGCTCTGTTGCGGCATCTCGATCCGGACGAGTGTGTGCTCCGCGGCCTGCTGCAAATCGATGACGCGCCCGATCGATCCGGCCTGCTCGATCTCACGCGCAACGGCATCGACGGACATACCGAGATGCTCGGCGAGAAGCCGATCGCGCATGCGGTGAATGCCCGCGCGCGCTACTGAGTCCCCGCCGGCATCCACAGCCAGATCACATTCGGTGTCCATACCCATCGACCGGTGCGAACAGTTAGCCGATCCTATTCGTGCGAGCACGTCGTCGACGATCATCACTTTTGAATGCACGAACGTTGGCAGGTCGCGCGAGCGTGATGCGGCCGGATACACCAGACGGAGACGCCCGTGCGTGTCTGCCGCGAGGAGTTGCCGGAACGCGCTGTCGCGAAAAGCGCCCATCGTCGTCTTTTCGAGCCAGCCATGGCATTCCTGCGGTGAGATGACGATGACCTCCGGGCCGTCCTGCTCTGTAAGCCGGGCCGCCAGGGCAGCGGCCAGCTTGTCGTTGGTGAAGTACTGGTTTTCAATATAAAGGGTTTTCTTTGCCCGGGCGATCGAATCCACAAAGAGCGCTTCGCATTCCCGAATCGCCGGCTGCGATTCGGTTGCCGGCATCGTCCGGGCGATCGCGACGTCGACGCCCGTGAGGTCGGGCGAGATGTCGGATGGCCACAGATCTTCATCGGAATGCTGGAGCGGTGGCATTCGGTCATCCCCGAGTGCACGCCAACGATCGCGGGCGAGCGCGCCGAGGCTCGTCGCTGCCGGGCCCGTCACCATGGCCTGGACTTCGTGGTACGGCCCATACGCCTCGCCAAGAGGCGTCGTCCTCGCCGGCTCCTCCGGCCGGTGAGCGCTCGTGTCCCAGCGATGGCCCGTCAGATCGACGCCGCCGCAGAAAGCCAGCCGATCGTCGACGACGACAACCTTCTGATGATGACAGCCGCCAATGGGATGCCGATCGTCAAAGCCGAACCGCACACCCCGAGGCATTCGCCATCCGAGCCGCCATCGCGTGAACGGATCGCGCTCGAGCGTATACAGGGCGCCGTAATCCCACGTCAGGATGTAGCAACGCAGGTGCGGCCGCCGTCGTGCGACATATGCGAGCAGCTTGTCGAGCCGCGTTGGCGCAGCCACGTCGGGCTGGGCGACGCCCGGCAAGAGATCGGTGTGGGCGTTGATATCCCAGCTCAGACTGAACACGGTGTGGCGCGCCTCCAGCAACGCCCACCGGATCAGGCGGAAATACTCGGCCGCATCCTGAATACAGTAGAAGCGGGACGCGCGCTCGACTCGCCAGCAGTTTCTTCCTGGCTCGACAATCACTCGACCGGCCTCATTCGGCCAAGCGCGCGGTTGATCAGTACTGCGAGCGTCAAAGGCACGGCAACGAATGCGGCCGCGCCGATCAATGCGCCCGGTGATGGGTGGCGCAGCGCGTCGCTCAACTGATAGCCAAACCCAGCGAGGCCGACCACGAAGGCGCTCATGCCGAGCAACGTTCCGACAATGAAGTCGCGGAAGCGCACCGTTGAGGCGCCGATGATGATGTTCACGAGTGCAAAGGGCGCAGGTATCTTGCGAACGAGAAATACGGCAAGTGTCCCATCGCGTCTCAACACGCGCATGATACGCGCTACTCGTTCGCCGCCCAGGTGTCTCGTCCGCCGCAGGCCCATCCAGCGGCCAATCGCAAACCCGGTTGACGCACTCGCCAGGCATCCCGCCAGTGCATACAGAGGCCCCAGCAGCGGTCCAAACACGATACCGGTGGCCGCTATCAACAGGATGACGGGCACCAGGGCCAATCCCAGCACGACGAAGGCGAACATGACGGCAGGCAGTGCGTACCATTCCCGCCGATACGCCGAAAGCCAGGCCGCGAGCTCGTCCATGTCGACGTCGATAACCGACGACCATCGCCACGCGGCCACCATCAGCGCGCAGACAGCGAGGACCACCGCAGGGCGAAGCCAGACGCTCACTCGTGGTGAATTAATACCAGTCACTCCCGTCGCTCGAAAGTGCAATGCATGTGCCGAGGGGAGTTTTTCCCATGTATCTGCGAGGAAGTTAGTCTGTACGCAGCCGTCAATGACGAGCCAGGCACCGCAGCCAATCGGCTACACTCGTCCGATTCGATGTCACGCATTCGTACCAAGCTGCAGAACGGCAGTGCACTGGACCATGGCCTCGAGCGATCGCCGTCGGTTAGTTGAACTTGGCGTTGCAGTCACCGCCGCCTACGTCGTGGCCGCGCGTCTAGGCTTTGAATTCGCCTTCATCGCCGAGCAGGTGACGACGGTCTGGGCGCCAACGGGAATTGCTCTCGCCGCACTTCTGCTGTGGGGGCAGCGACTCTGGCCCGCAATCTGGGTGGGCGCATGGCTCGCAAACGCGCAGACAGACGCACCGCTCTGGACGGCCGTACTCATTGCAACCGGCAACACTCTGGAAGCTGTCGCGGGAGCGTGGATTCTGCAACGGATCGCGGCGTTTGATTCCGCTTTCCGTCGTGTCCGCGATGCCGCCAGTTTCGTCGTCTTGGCCGCGGTACTGGCTCCTGGGATTAGCGCGACGATCGGTGTCGCGACCCTTTGCGCGGCAGCCGTGCAACCGTGGAGTCGATTCTCTGGATTGTGGCTCGCGTGGTGGCTGGGCGATGCGCTTGGCGCACTCGTCATTGCCCCTTTGCTGTTGACCACGCTTCGCCGTACCACACCCAGGCCTCGACGCCAATGGGTCGAAACAGCGCTGCTGCTGACTGCCGCGACGGCCGTGACTGAGTTCGTGTTTGGTCAACTGTTCGGTCCGGCACTGGCGCGCCGTCCCCTGCACTTCATCGTGTTTCCATTTGCGATTCTCGCCGCAGTTCGACTCGGACAGCCGGCGACAGCCCTGGTTGTCTTTGGGGCGTCGTCGGTGGCTATCTGGAACACCGTCCGCGGCGTTGGCCCGTTTGCGTCGCCCGAAGTGCATGAAAGCCTGATTCTTCTGCAGACGTTTATGGGGGTTCTCGCAGCGACGGGTCTGGTGCTCGCGGCCGCCATCGCGGAACGACGGACAGGCGAACGCCGGCGTGCGGCATCGCTCGCAGTCGGAGAAGTGCTGGCACAGATGCCGGACGTTTCCCAGGCAGCGTCGTCGATTCTGCGGCGTCTCTGCGAGACGCTCGAGTGGGACATCGCCGCGTTCTGGCTCGTTGACCATGATATTCAACGGCTCCGGTGTCTGACCGTCTGGAGCCAGGGCGGACCGAAGGCGGCCGCATTTGCTCAAGTAACAAAAGAAATGCTTTTTCAAACACGTATCGGGCTTCCCGGACGCGTGTGGGCGACAGGACGCGCGGCGTGGATCGAGGACGTCGTACGGGATCCCAACTTTCCTCGAGCAGAGATCGCGAAGGGCGCCGGCCTACATGGCGGGTTTGCCTTTCCGATTCGACTGTCAGACGACGTCCTGGGCGTCATCGAGTGTTTCAGTGAAACCGTGGTCACACCCGACACGGACCTGCTCGAGACGATGTCCACGGTCGGTCATCACGTGGGACAGTTCATCGCGCGCACGCGCGCCGAAATGGACATGCGAGAGGAACAGCGGCGCACGCGGGCCATCCTGGATACGGCGCCTGACGCCATCGTCGGGATGGATCATCTCGGCGTGATCACGGCGTTCAATCCCGCGGCCGAGCGCATATTCGGCTACTCGCGCAGCCAGGCGCTTGGTCGGGAACTGTCGGACCTGCTCATTCCGCCCGAACTTCGCCAACAGCATCGCGATGGCCTGGCGAGGTACCTGGCAACGGGGCACGGCCCGTTCATAGATCGGCGCGTAGAGACACGCGGGTATCGCGCGGATGGTCACGAATTTCCGGTGGAGGTCGCGATCACCCGCGTGTCGCACGACAATCCGCCGACGTTCACGGGATTCGTGCGCGACCTGACGGCCCACGTCCATGCGCAGCAGGAGCGAGAGGCGCTTCTGCAGCGTGAACTAAGCGCGCTTCGCGATGCCGAATCCGCCAACCGCGCCAAGGATGACTTTCTCGCTACCCTCTCTCACGAGCTGCGAACCCCGTTGAATGCCATTCTCGGATGGACGCGGATGCTGCTGGACGGAACGATGGACGCGCGCAGCAGCAGAAAGGCACTGCAGGTCATCGATCGCAACGCACACGTGCAGGCCCAGCTCGTGGCCGACATTCTGGACGTCTCCCGCATTATCACCGGAGGCCTGCGTCTCGATTTGCAGCCCGTGGATCTCGGCTCCGTGATCGGTGCGACATTGGACGCGATACGGCCGGCGGCTGACGCAAAACAGCTGCAACTCCGATCTCGGCTGGATACTGTGGCCCGACTGACCGAAGGCGACCCGCAACGACTGCAGCAGATTGTGTGGAATCTCTTGTCGAACGCCGTGAAGTTCACACCGACCGGAGGCACCATCACCATTGAGCTGGACGAAGCAGCCGACAGCGGCATCCGGATTCGAGTTCGTGACTCGGGAGCGGGCATCGAGCCCGCGTTCCTGCCGCATGTCTTCGAACGATTTCGGCAGGCGGACAGCAGCATGAGCCGGCAGCATGGGGGTCTGGGGCTGGGACTGGCAATCGTGCGACACCTCGTCGAGTTACACGGAGGTACGGTTCACGCCGACAGTCCAGGAGTCGGCAAGGGGTCGATTTTTACAATTGTTCTGCCCAGAGTGGAACCGGACCGGGCCGGGCTGCCTCCCACACACCGTCGCTCGGAAGCTGCCTCCGGGCGATCTCTGCCCGCTCCTGCTACGCCGCTGAAGTCCTGCCGTGCTCTCGTCGTCGATGACGAGGCCGACACGCGCGAGCTGATCGCCGCGATTCTCGGGTCAGCCGGAGCAGTTGTGCAAACGGCATCGTCTGTCGCCGAGGCGTTGGGACATCTGAAAGCGGATCACTTCGATGTGTTGCTGGCCGATATCGGCATGCCAGGGGTCGACGGATATACCCTAATCCGGGAGGTGCGCGAATCCGAGATCGGGACGGACCGGCATTTGCCGGCGGCTGCAATCACGGCATATGCAGGCCACCTCGATCGGGAGCACGCACTGGCCACGGGTTTTGACCGTCATGTTCCGAAACCAATCAGCCCGGCGGAGGTCATCGACGCTGTTCTGTCCTTATGTAAACGTCTTGAACATGACTGACTTCGTATCATGGAAATGCGTCTGGCTGTGCCGCAGTGCGACGACGGCCATGGCACGCGCGGCGGGCACGCAGCTCGCGACGAAGTCCGGCGGGCATCGAGTAACCTCCGCTTACAATAACGCCGTGCGCCACAATCTGTTGATCCCGCGTCGCCGGTGGGCAATGGCCGGCGCTGTGTTGATGGTCCTCCTGCTGCCGTCACTCCAACCGGCCGTGTCGGCGCAGGACGAGACGCGCATGGTCGTGTTCGGGACGCGTCACGCCGTGGCGTTGAAGAACAACGGAGACGTGTTGACCTGGGGCGAGAACGTCACCTGCCAGCTGGGACGCGCGGGCGGCAACCGATCGGCGACGCCGGGTCTGGTGCTCAGAAACATCAAGGAGATCGCGGCGGCCTCGGCGCACACGCTCGCGCTCGATGCAGACGGCAAGGTGTACGCGTGGGGCGGCGATGCGCCCACGCTCGGTAACAACGACGACTTCGAGCGCTGCGAAGGACCCGAGCCGGTGGCCTCCCTCGCGGACAAGACCATCGCGCATATCGCGACCGGTATCGACTTCAGCCTGGCGGTGACGACGGGCGGCGACCTCTATTGCACGGGTGCGAGCGAGCAGGGTCAATGCCCGGCGGTGAAGGGCGGCACGCGCGCGTTCACGCTGGTTCCGTATCCGGAGCTGCAGGGAAAGGTGGCCGCCGTGCGCGCGGGCGCGTTCCACGCGCTGGTGCAGACAAAGGACGGCCAGCTCTACGCCTTCGGCCGTGCACGCGACGGGCAGCTCGGCAGCGGCAAGACGACGAGCGTCTTCGGGCCGGTTCCGGAGATGACCGACGTGGTGTCGTTTGCGGCGGGCACGTGGCACAGCGCGGCCGTGCGCGCCGACGGCAGCGCCTGGGTGTGGGGCAGCAACGGCCGATCGGAGCTCTGCGACGGCACCACGTCCAACAAGTCATCGCCCCAGAAGGTGCATCCTGCCCGGCACTGCGAAGGCCACGCACGTGGCGGCCGGCGGCAACAGCACCCTCATTCGAACCGCCGATGGCGCGCTCTACGCCTGCGGCGACAACCAGTTCGGATCGCTCGGCGCGGATCAGCCGCGGGTCGTCCCGCGGCCCGCGCTCATCGCGTCGGGTACGGCGCCGGCAGGCATTGCGGTTGCGGGCGGCAGCTACGGCGCGCACAGCACGGACGGCTGCGCCGTGCGCCTCGCCGGTTCGAACAGCGACAGCATCGTCAGCGCGACCGATCAGGCAGGTCAGGTGGGCTATTCGGTGAGGCAGGGGGTGTCGCTCTGCGGTCCGAAGCCGGAGAAGCCGCTGCCGACGCGCCTCTTCATTCCGCCGAGCGGCGGTGCGTCCGGCTGCTGGACGCCGCGGGTTCAGGAAGATGCGTTCGCGAGCCCGAAATTCGCGGGGCTTCGCGAAGCGGTGCTGGCCGCGGAGAACATCCTCAAGTCGAACAAGGCGTATCTCGACACACCCGTGCCGGTGCGCTTTCGTTCGTCGGTGTCCGCGGGGCCCGGCGACAACAGCGGCGCGGCGATTCACATCAAGGCGGCGCCGGAGCGGACGTCCAATCGCCTGCGGCTCTGGACCGGTGAATGCGGCGTGATTCCGCAGATCGATCGCGTCGGCGGCGCCATCGGGCAGATCTCGATCTTCTTCAACCGTGCGGGCGAAGTTCGTGTCGTCGAACGGTGACGGCCCCAAGCTCACCGGAAAGGCCGGCGGCTACCCGGAATACGACAACCGGGTACGTCATCACGAAAGACGGCCGGCTGCCGTGGATTCCTCAGACGCTGGCCGACAAACTCGACGCCGAGGGCAAGCGCCGCCGCGACAAGCTTGCCGAATGGCAGAAGACCCGATCGCAGATGAAGGTGATGGACGAGGCGGCCGCACAGAAGACGTATGAACTGCTCAAGAAGTCCGATCCCGCCGGCGCCGAGAAGTTCCTGGCGGAAATGAAGTCGCAGGCGGAGGAAGTGAGGCGCCTGCAGCAGGACGTGTATCCTGCCAACACCGCGCAGCTGGAAAAGGAAGTGAAGGACTACGAGCAGTACCGCGCGTCGTTCACGGCGGACGAGTTGCGCGCGCCCGCCGTGTGGGGCGATCCCTCAGGTGCGGGCCGACGAAAACTGGACGCCGACATCGCCGCGCTCCAGGCTCTGCCGCCGGCGGTGCAGGCGCAGATCGATGCGCTTCCGCGCGATGGCGAACGCGCGGCAAAGATGCGAACGATCCGGCAGCGGCACATGGAGTCCGTGTCCAACCGGATGGCCGACCTGCGTGCGCAGTACGACCTCACGAATCTCAAGCCAGGCAGGGCGGAAGACGCCATGAGCTACAAGCGCGATCCGTCCTTCCCGGACTTCACCAACCCGAACCGCGTTCAGGTGATCACGGTGATGTTCTCGTACGACCCCGATCCCAAACAGGTCGAGCGCCGCGCCTGGCAGACGAGAGTCAAGGAAACGTTCGACTTCGCGGCACTCGCGGCGTTGATCAAGTAAGGGATAGACTCTTGGCGTCGCACCCCAGTCCCTGAAATAAGGAGAACAGACGTGGATTCGGACAACTTGAACCACTCCGCGCGGTCGCTCGAAGATGCCTTTTTCGCCAAGGAGGATGCCCGGCTCATGCAGCAGCTGCGCGAGCGGGCCCGAACCCTGGAACGGCGCGCGGCCATGCGCGAGGTCGTGCGCGTCAACGATGAAGGCTTGATCGACCACCTCATCGCGCTCGGGCTCGAGCCAGAGACAGTGCTGGCGTTGCAACTCGTGCCGCTGGCAGCCATCGCCTGGGCCGACGGCCAGATCGAGCCGCGCGAGCGGGATGCGGTGCTGAAGGCCGCCGCTGCCCAGGGCGTGGCGCCCGAGAGCGTTGCCGGGCAGATGCTCGACAAATGGCTGGCGAAGCAGCCCGGCGCCGACCTCGTGGACGCGTGGAAGCGTCACATGCGCGCGCTCTGGCCCCTGCTCTCGCCGAAGGAACGGGCCGATATCCGCGCGTCGGCGCTCGATCGCGCGCGCAGCGTCGCGGAAGCGGCCGGCGGCTTCCTCGGCCTCACCTCCAAGATTTCCGCGCAGGAGCAAGCGGTTGTAGATGAGTTGTCGAAGACGCTCGCCGATTGAGCGAGCTGGTGCGAGTGTTCGACGCCGGCTCAGCGAATGATTCCGGAGCGGGCCGCGTACCCGCGCGAAGCGCGTACGCGCGGGTGAACTCCGCCCCGAGCAACAGGATCTGGCAGGAGTAGTAGACCCACAGCAGGAGGATCATCACCGATCCGGTCGCGCCGTAGCTCGACGCTACGCTGCTTTGACCGAGATACAGGCCGATGCACTGTTGACCGATTGTGAAGAGCACGGCCGTCACACCTGCACCCGTCGTCACATCGCGCCAGCGCAGATGCACGTCGGGCAGCACCCGAAACAGCAGGGCAAAAAGCCCCGTGGTCACGACGAGCGTCACGAACACGGTGACTCCGCTCCATAGCAGCGGGATGCTCGGGAAGCGCCCGGAGAGCCATCCACTTAGCGCCGCAAGCGCCGCCGTCACCGCGAGTGAGACCATCAGCAGGAAACCGACTGCCACCACCAGGCCAAACGAGCGCAGACGATCGATCACGAATGCCTTGAGATTGACACCCGGGTTGGGCTTCACCCGCCAGATGGTATTCAACGCCGCCTGGAGTTCCAGGAATGCTCCGGTCGCCGCGACGACGAAAGCGATGCTGCCGACAACGGTCGCGACGATCCCTGCCCGCCGTTGACTCGCTCCCTCGAGAAGACTCTGCACCGCGAGTGCGCCTTCGCGTCCGACAAGCTGATCGAGCTGGCCTACGATTTCCCCGCGGACCGCCTCGGCACCGAAGACCATACCGGCGATCGCGGTGGCGACGAGGAGTACTGGCGCGATCGCAAACAACGTGTAGTAGGCAAGGGACGCGCCGAGGCGCGGTGCATCGTCATCCCACCAGGCCCTGACTGCAGTCCCGAGTATGGGCAGGATCATCGGCGCGCGCATGGGCATCAGACCTCCGGGGCCGATGCCCCTCCTCTGTCAGCTCGAGTCGAGTGGCCGGAGTGTACGTCCGCCTGGCCGGGGCAGGCTGTTCAAGTGGGAACAGGCCCGGATGCCCGTACGCAATACAGTTGACGGTGGGGCTTCATGGATGACACATCGCACACCTTGAAAACGTGGGTGATATTCGGCGGTTGTGTACTTGTCATTGTCGTCCTCTATTGGGCGCAGGCCGTGCTCGTGCCGATCGCACTCGCCGTGCTGCTCACGTTCGTCCTCACACCTCCGGTCACCTGGCTTCAGCGTTGGCTCGGCCGCGTCCCGGCTGTCCTCGCGGCGGTCACGCTCGTGTTCATCGTTCTCGGTCTCGCCGGTTGGGGTCTCGCGCGACAGATGAATCATCTCGCCGACGACCTGCCCACCTATCGCGTCAATATCCTGGCGAAGATCGCGGACGTCCGCGGCGTAGGCAAGGGAGGATCGGTCGAGAAGCTTCAGGAGACGATCGAAGGCATCAAGACCGATCTTGGACAATCGAGCGCGCCGACCGGAAGAGCCTCGCGGGCTGTTGTGGTCACATCCGCGCCGGTCTCGGGTTTCTCGGGCTTCTCGTGGCTTGGTCCGATCGTCGGCCCAGTGGGGACGGCCGGGCTGGTGCTGGCGATGGTGATCTTCATGCTGCTCGAGCGGCGAGATCTGCGCGATCGGTTGATTGGCCTGTTCGGCCTCGGCCAGTTGACGCTCACGACGAAGGCGTTCGATGAGGCGGGAACGCGGGTCAGCCGTCAGCTGCTGATGCAGTCGCTGGTCAATCTGGTCTATGGCATCGCCGCCGGGCTGGGACTGTACTTCCTCGGCGTGCCGTACCCGCTGGTTTGGGCGACACTTGGTGCGGCACTTCGATTCATCCCGTATATCGGGCCCGCGATCGGGGCCGGTGCGCCGATCCTGGTCAGCCTTGCGGCACTCCCGGGGTGGGCCGGTCCGCTCTGGGTGGTGGGTTTGTTTGTCGTGCTCGAGCTGTTCACGAATCTCGTGCTCGAAACCGTCCTTTATGCAGGGGCGGCGGGAGTCTCCCAGGTCGCGTTGCTCGTGTCCGTGGCCTTCTGGACGTGGTTATGGGGTCCGCTCGGCCTGCTCATGGCGACACCGCTGACAGTGTGTCTCGTCGTGACTCGGGAAGCACGTACCGGGTCTCGAGTTCGTCGGGATGCTGATGGCCGACACCCCCGCGCTCGCCCCCGAGTATGGTTACTATCAGCGATTGTTGGCCCGCGACCAGAGCGAGGCGGCGGACCTCATTGAGCGGCACGTCAAGACGGAGGCCCCGCGCTCGGTCTACGACGCCTTGCTGCTGCCGGCGCTCAACTATGCGGAGCGCGACCGCCTCGAGCAACGGTTATCGCCGGATGAAGAAACTGCGGTCATCGACGCGACGCGAGAACTCCTGTCCGACGCGGCGGAGTCGATCCGGCGTCTCCAGCCGGAGCCGTCAGCGCCTGACGATCCAGCACTTCTCGCACCACGGGAACCGCTGCGCGTGCTGGGCCTGGCCACCAATGGCACCGCCGACGAGCTGGCGTTACAAATGCTCGGCCACGTGCTCGACGATCTGCCCATCGTCGTGGAGATCACCAAGGGGCGCATGCTCGCCTCGGAACTGGTAACGTTGGTGCAAGCGCAAGGGGTCTCGGTTGTCTGCTTTGCCGATCTCCCGCCCAGTCCTCCGTCCAAGACGCGCTATCTCGTCAAAAAGCTCCACGCCGCGTTGCCGGAGGTGCGAATTCTGGTCGGGCGCTGGGCTCCGCCGGCGTTGGCGGACGACAGCACGCAGCAACTGCGGGACGCGGGCGCGACGCTCGTGGCCTCGACGCTTGCCGAGACCCGAACTTACCTGGGCGCGCTGGTCGAGATTCCACGTGTCCCGCTTCCGGAGACAAGCAGCGTCCACGCGGCCTGACGACGCGAAGGGCGTCAGGCTCGAGGACCCGCGCCAGGCTGCCGCGATGCAGCTTCCGCTGCAGGCGCGATAAGATTGCGGCACCCATGCCGACACTTGCCATCGCGATCTTCGTCGCCGTGTTCGCCATCGCGACGTTCCGCAACATTCATCTCGGCGTTCTTATGCTGCCCGCCGCAGCCGCGGTCGGCGTGTGGCTGGCGGGGATGCCGCTTCGCGACGTCATCGCCGGATTCCCCATCAACATCCTGGTGCTCATCGCGGGCGTCACATATTTCTTCGGCATCGCGCTCGGGAACGGCACGATCGATCTGCTCATTCAGAGACTGCTCGCGGCGGTCGGAGCCAGGCGCCGTGCTGTTGCCGTTCGCCTTTTTCCTGATAACCGCCGGTATTGCGTCGATGGGCTCGTCGCAGGCGGGGTACGTCATGATCCCGCTCGCAATGGCGGCCGCGAGGCGCTCCGCCGTGGATCCCATGTTGATGGGTGTTGCGCTCAACTCCGGCATGAGTACGGGCGGGTTCGCGCCAACCAGTCTGTTCGGTATCGTCACGGTCTCGACGGCCGAGAAGGTCGGCATCGACCTGAATCCCCTGACGCTCCTCGCCGCGGCGATGATTTCAAATCTGGCTCTGCTTATTCTCGCCGCCTGGATGTTTCCAGGCACAGGCGTGGCGACCCCGCGTCGCGAGTCGGTAATCGAGCCCGCTGCCGCGGCTCAAAGCACACGATTCGCTTCACATCAGGTCTTGACGCTCATCTGCATCTTCGCCCTGATCGTCTCCGTCGTCGCCGGCTTTTCGCTCGGATTCACGCCGGATATCGGCATCATCGCATTCGGGTTAGGCGGCGCACTCGCGCTGCTGTACCCCGAGGCAGGGGCCGAAGGTATTCGCCGGATCGATTGGTCCACGATCTTCATGGTGGGAGGGATCGTCACGTTCGTCGGTGTGCTGCAGAAGCTGGACGCGGTCAATATGCTCGGGCACGCGGCGATGAATGTCGGCACGCCGATCGTGGCCGCGTTCGTGATCTGCATGATCGCCGGGCTGGTCTCGGCGTTTGCGTCGACGGCGGGGATCCTTACTGCGCTTGTGCCGATGGCGGTGCCGCTGGCTACGTCGGGCGGCGTGTCCGGGTGGGCGTTGATGAGCGCGATGGGCGTGTGCGCCTCGATTGTGGACGCATCGCCCTTCTCGACGACGGGTGCGCTGATCGTCGCGGCGGCCGCCGAGGAGGAACGGCCGAGGTTGAAGTCGCTGTTGATGCGATGGGGGCTGTCGATGGTAGTTGTCGGGCCGGTGGTCGCGGTAATTGTGCTTCTGCTGATCGGCCGATCCTGATCACGGGCTGAGGCCCGGGGCTAGAATACGGCATGCGAATCGTTGCCGTCTTCGTCGTGGCCGCCGCTGTGGGAGTGGTTGCCGCCAATCGATTTCCTGAACAGATCGTCTATGCACGGGTGTCGCCCAATCCTGGCGGACTCGGCGTGTTCATCGCCGCCGCCGACGGCGGCAACGAACGTGCGCTCCTGAGCGCGCCCGACCTCGACTACGATCCGGTGTTTGCGCCCGACGGCGACAGCATCGTCTTTACATCGGACCGTGAGGGCTCGGCCGATCTCTTTCGCGTGAAGGCCGACGGCACCGGTCTCGAACGTCTCACCACCGATCCCGCCTACGACGATCAGGCGACTGTGTCTCCAGACGGAAAGCAACTCGTGTTCGTCAGCACACGGCAGGGCGGCTTCGCGCGCCTGTGGACGATGGACGTCGCATCGAAGCGCGTGAAGGCCCTCACGTCCGGATCCAGCGGCGATTTCCGTCCATCGTGGTCGCCGGACGGCGCATGGATCGCATTCGCATCGGGCCGCGGCAGCGACATGCCGTTCGCGCAGGGGCGCTGGGAGCGCCTGCAGCCCGCGGATCTCTACATCGTGCACCCGGATGGCTCCGGGCTGAAGCGTGTCAGCGACCACGGTCAGTTCTGCGGCAGCCCGAAGTGGAGCCGCGATAGCCGTCGCATCGTCGCGTATTGCATGGCCGCCGAGCAGACGCTCGCGATCCGCCGCGCGCTGCCCGAGTCGGGTCCCGGTGGTACCGACACACGGCTCGTGTCATTCGACGTCGGCAGCGGAACCTCCGAAGAGGTGAAAAGCGCGGCAGGGGTCATGTTCAACCCGTCATTTGTCGGCGACACGATCGGCTACGTCCGCAAGTTCGCGCAGACGCCAGGCGCGGGCATCTACTACACCGACGGTCGCACCGGCCCCAAAGGAGACATTCGGTCGGCATCGTGGTCGCCCGACGGATCGCGCGTCGTGTTCCACAAGCGGCTGACGGCGCCACCACCGATGTGGAAGCCGGCATACAGCCGCCTGCCCGGCTTTCAGATGGTGATGACCGGGATTCTGGCGTCGTTCAGCCCTACAGGCGATCGCCTGGTGATGACCGGCCGACCATCGGTTCCCGGTCGTCCCTTCGGCTCGAGCGTCGTCGTTGCGCCGAGCGGCACCGACAAGGGGCAGGTAATCTATCAGGACGATTCGCGCAACGTGCTCGCACCGCAATGGTCTCCGCGTGGCGACCGTATCATTTTCAGCGTCGGCGTCTTCGGCGCCTTCTTCAACGGTTTCCACACCCGCTTCGACAACTTCAACAGCCGAGTCCAGAAGCCGGTAGGTCGCGCCGAAGGCGGCGCGCAGGTGGCGATTATCAACGCCGACGGCAGCGGTTTTCGCGAGGTCACGAGCGGACCTGACAACAGCGCGTTCCCGTCGATGTCACCAGACGGCATCAGGTTCGTCTACCGTTCGTTCGGGACAAGCGGAGACGATGGGCTGAGGATCATGAATATCGAGACGAAAGCGGTGACCAGGTTGACGGGCGGTACGACAATTTTCCGCTGTGGTCACCGCGTGGAGACCTGATCATGTTCTCGCGTCTGATTGCGGGAAATTACGAAATCTGGACCATCAAGCCGGACGGCACTGGCGAGCGGAAGATCACCTCCGGCCGCGGTACCGACGCGCACCAGGGCTGGTCTCCCGATGGCGAACGGATCGTCTTTGCCAGCTCACGCATGGGATACAAGGACGAGGTGATTTATACGGATGCGCCGCAGCCCTATGGTGAGATCTTCGTCATGCGTTACGACGGGAAGAACGTCGAGCAACTGACGGACAACCAGTGGGAGGACGGGACCCCGGCGTGGCGGCCGATCGCCGGTTCGGCGGGTGCCACCGCGCAGCGATGATCGGGCTAGCGACGCAGCAGTTATCCGACGGCTTCGCGACAATTCACGACAATTTGCGACAAGTCCGCAGCCGGCTGGGCGCTATAGTCGCCGCAATCAAGCACTGTACCAACTCGTCGGCTCCAGCGGGGGAGGTGTGTAGCTACTCATTCGTACAACTGAAAAAGGGTCGGTCACCTCGGAACAAGGGGGAGACGTCACCATGTGCCATCGACTAAGCACCGCGTTCGTTCTGGTCTTCAGTCTGTTCATCGGCGCAAATCGTGCGGCGGGCCAGGCGCAAACAACCGCGAGCATCATCGGTCAGGTAACAGATGAAAGCGGAGCCGTCCTTCCCGGCGTCACGGTCACGGCGACGAGTCCAGCTTTGCAGGTCCCGCAGGTCGCGGTCGTCACCGACGCGCAGGGCGATTACCGGCTTTCGCCTCTGCCAATTGGCACGTATGAGGTGACCTACACCCTTACCGGATTCCAGACGTTTCGCCGCGACAGCCTGCGCTTGACGGGTGGATTTGTCGCGAAGGTGGACGTGCCACTGAAAATCGGCGCAATCCAGGAGTCGGTTACTGTCTCTGCCACGCCGACCATAGACGTCCAGTCGAGCGCCCCAGTAACGGTGCTCACGAAAGAGACGCTCGAGATCGTTCCCTCGAGCCGCGCGGGACTGATCACCTTGATGAACCAGTCTCCCTCTGTGCGCTCGCAGAATGACGTCGGTGGCTCTCAGGCAAACCAGTTGCCGGCGATGCGTGTGTACGGAGTGAGCGCTCAGGCGAACTCGTGGTTGGTGCTCGAGGGGGTTGTGGCGACCGATGCGGGACAGACCGGCGGCGGCGGATCGTATTTCGACTACGCCACGTTCGAGGAAGCGCGCATGCAGACGATCTCGAACGACGTGGAGACGCCCAACCGCGGGATCAATCTCAACCTGATCGCGAAGTCCGGCGGCAATCAGTTCCATGGCTCGGCTTCCTGGGAACAGACGAACCACGCCTTTCAGTCCTCGAACGTCACCCCGGAGCTCCAGGCTCAGGGCATCAACGACGCCAATTACCTCGTCAAGCGGTTCTTCGGCGGAGCCGACCTCGGCGGTCGGATCATCACAAACAAGTTGTGGTTCTACGCCGCCTACCACACCCGTCTCAATCAAGAGCAGTCCCTGGGGGTGTACCAGACGAACGGCGAGCCAGGGGTGGTCGATCAGTCGCAGAACATGTTTACCGAGAAAGTCTCCTGGCAGATGACCGCGGCGCAAAAATTCGTGTTCTACGATTACTATCAGCGGCTCGTCAAAGACGATCCCATGACCCCGCTTCAGGGGTATGAAACCAAACAGAACAACTGGCAACCGCAGCACACGACCAAGGGCGAATGGCAGTGGGTCCATGGGAACGCACTGGTGTTGACGGCGCAGGTTTCCCGCTGGCGCTCGCACGTGACGCAGAACATTCGAGGCACCGGCCCCGAGTCGGCGGATGCGAATCCCCGAAGCGCCCCTGTAGCTGGGCAGGCTTGCGTGCCATTGGTGAGTTGCAGCACGTGGGGCACGAACACCGGTGCCGGGAACATTGTCGAGCACTGGCGGCCGTGGGCGACGAGAGCCACGCTCGGCTGGTACAAACCCGATCTCTTCATGGGCAACCACGACTTCAAAGCCGGGTACGACGACGTGAAGACCACCTCAGGCCGGGGATGGATCGAGCGCGTGGACACGCCCACGAAAGGCGACTACCTTCTCCGGTTCAATGCCGGCGCTCCGTTGCAGCTGGTGGTGTACAACGCGCCGAACTTTCCCAAGACGACGGTTCACAGCACCGGCGCGTACGTCGCGGATCAGTGGGGGATCGGCCGCAGGCTTTCGCTGAATCTCGGATTCCGGGTGGCGCGCGACGACGGGTATATTCCGGAGCAGTGCCGGGACGCCGGCACGTTCAAAGACCCCGGCGGTCAGCCGATTTATCCTGCGCAGTGCAATCGCGCACATCCAGTCGGCGACGCAGTGGTCGGTCGCGCCTCGCCTCTATTTCTCGTGGGACGTGATGGGTGATGGGAAGACCGCAGTCAAGGGCGGGTGGGGACGATTTGCTGATTGGCGCAACGGGAACCACGTGCTTCCCAACAACCCGAACGTGGCGCTGCAGAAAGTCTATACCTGGCGCACGACAACGGCAACGGCGACTACGATCCGGGCGAGGTCAACTTCGCCCCCGGCTCGACAGATTTCGTTCAGGAGGTCGGGAGGGGCAATGCGGCCGTCGCCGTGTCCCAAGTCAATCTGGACCAGCCGCAGACACAAGAAGATCAGTACTCGCTCTCGCTCGAACGCTCGCTGTTCAGGAACTTCGCGTTTCGCGTGACGGGCCTGTACTCGCGACGGTTCGATATCCTGGGGCAGCAGAACATCCTGAGAGGCCCTGAGGTCTACACGATCGCCAACAACAGACCGGACCCGGGACCCGATGGCAGGGTGGGCACGGCTGACGATACGGGCCAGACGCTCACCTGGTGGGAATACCCCAATGAGTACAGGCCGGTGCAGTACCAGTTGAACCAGCTGGTCGGCGATCCCAACGCCACGGAGTACTTCAAGACGATCGAAGTGACGGGACAAAAGCGGTTGTCGAGCGGATGGCAGCTGCTGGCTTCTTATTCGGCGACGCACAGCGACATTCCCGTGCCGGAAGTGTCCAACATGAACCCGAACACCTACATTCTCTCCGCCAACAACACCTGGGAGTGGCTGGCACGAGCGTCGGGCGCGTACATATTCCCGAAGCAGATCATGGCGTCAGTCAACGTCGAGCATCGCAGTGGAGACGTGCAGGCGCGAACGGTGGCGCTCACGGGCGGCAACACCATTCCGACGATAACGCTGAGGGCCGAGTCCATCGGCAGCCTTCGCCTCCCGGACCAGACCACGATGGACTTGCGGTTCTCGAAGGGCTGGAACCTCGGGACGGGAAAGAAATTTGAGGTTCAGATGAATGTCTTCAACGTGTTCAATGACAATCCGGTGACCGCAAGAACGGTTCAATCGGGTGCCAATTACCTGAGGCCGACAGCCATTCAGGCTGCCCGGATTCTGGATTTCAACTTCGCGTATAGCTTCTGACGCCGACGTCAGACATGCGAGCCAGGAGGATTGTCCATGAATCGATCGCAGGGTCTCAACCGCCGACACGCGCTGAAGCTGCTGGCAGGTGGAGGGGCAGGTGAACGGCGCTCACGAAGATGGCAGGGGGAGCCGGACTGGCGGCGATGCTTGGCGCAGTGCCGGATCCGCTTGAAGCGGCGCAGGTGGCGACGCGCCGAGGGTTGCCGCGACTCAAGATCACCGACATCAAGGTCATCACGCACTCAGGTCGGCAACACCCACATGACCAATGCGAAAGTGTTGACGAGCGAAGCCGGCCTGTACGGCGTGGGATGTGGTGGACACGCCGAGCGCCAGGCGATCGTGGCAGAGACGATCGAGCAGTTCCTCAAGCCTGCCGTCGTCGGACGCTATGCCGACGAGATTGAGGATATCTGGCAGATGGCGTGGCTCGCGCCGTACTGGCGAGCCAGCGTCGATGCGAACAACGCGATGAGCGCCATCGACGGTGCGCTCTGGGACATCATGGGCAAGCGGGCGGGCATGCCCGTTCATAACCTTCTTGGCGGAAAGGTCCGGCCGGCCCTTCCCATGTTCGCCAACGTGAACGGCCGCGATGTGAAGGAGCTCGAAGACAACGCGCGTGCGCGCATCGCGGAGGGCTACAAGCACCTCCGCGTTGGTGCTGTTGGCGGCGATGGCAGCGGCGCCGGCGGGGGAGCACGGGGCGGTGGGCCTGCGGCGGCCGGCGGGGCACGAGGTGGTGGTCCCGGAGCAGCCGGCGGGATCACGGGTGGTCAGGGAAACCGCCCGGGTGGCGGCGGGCTCGGGTCGCCCGGGTTTGGCGAACGCGGCCCGATTTATCGATCGCGAGGTCAGGGTTCAATGTACATGAACAACCTGATCGCATCGCTCGAGCACGTCAGAAAGACAATCGGCTTCGGCGTTGATCTCTGCGCCGAAGTGGACTTCCGCTTGACGCCGAGCGAAGCACTCGTGCTGGCCAAGGCGGTCGAGCCTTTCCGGATGTTCTGGGTCGAGGAGTTCTTCGCGCCCGAGGACGTCGAATGGCATAAGGTGCTGCGCGCGCAAAGCAGCACGCCGGTGGCATGGGGCGAGGTCGCGGTCAGCCAGCTGGAGTGGGTGCCGCTGGTCGCCAATCGCTGGATCGATTTCATGCGCATGCACATCTCGGCGTGCGGCGGCCTGAACATGGCGAGGAAGACTGCCGCGATGTGCGAGTTCTTCAACGTTCGCACCGCGTGGCACGGTCCGGGCAACGTGTCGCCGGTTGGTCACGCCGTCAACACGCACATCGATTTCGCGGTGCCGAATTTCGGCTGCGGAGAAGGCGCGCCGTTCTCGGCTCAGTTGCAGGAGCTGTTTCCTGGCTGTCCCGAACGCAAGAACGGGATGACATACTCCAACGACCTGCCCGGACTCGGGATCGACATCGACGAGAAGATTGCGGCGAAATTCGCGCCAACCACGCCCGGCACGGATCGTGGTGTGCGCTGCTATGACGGGTCGCCCTGCCGACCGTAAACGAAGGAGAGCCGGAATGTCGCGTCGAATCCGATGGTCACAGCTGGTACTTCTTTGTGTGCTCGCCTGTACGACGGTTGCAATCAAGGGACAGGGTGGGACGGGCGCGGGCGAGTGGCGTACCTACGGCGGGGATCTGGGCAGTACCCGCTACGTGCCGCACGATCAGATCAACGCGGGCAACTTCAGCAAGCTCCAGGTGGCCTGGCGATTCAAGACCGATGTGTTCGGAATTCGGCCGGACTACAACCTTCAGACCACGCCGCTGATGATCAATGGCGTGCTCTACGCAACAGCGGGGACGAGGCGCGACGCCGTGGCGATCGATGCCGCGACAGGTGAGCTGCTGTGGATGTTCCGATTGGACGAAGGCAAGCGGTCCGCGGCGGCGCCGCGGCTGCTCTCGGGCCGCAACGTCGCGTACTGGACGGATGGTCGCGGCGACGAACGCATCTTCATGGTGACGATCGGATACCAGCTCGTGGCGCTCAACGCCAGGACCGGGGTCCCGGTCCAGAGCTTCGGGCAGAACGGCGTGCTCGATCTCAAGCAGAACAACGATCAGGTGCTCGATCCGATTACCGGCGAAATCGGACTGAACACGGGGCCCATCGTGGCCAAAGACGTGGTGATCGTCGGCGCCGCGCATCGGGCCGGTAATGCCCCGCGCAGCCGGACGAACGCGAAAGGCTACATTCGCGGGTTCGACGTAAAGACCGGCAAGCGGCTGTGGATCTTCCACACCATTCCGCAGCCCGGCGAGTTTGGCAACGAGACCTGGGAGAAAGACTCGTGGTCGTACTCCGGCAATGCGGGTGTGTGGGGTCCATTTTCGGTGGACGAAGAGTTGAACACAGTGTACCTGCCGGTTGAACTCTCAACGGGCGATTATTTCGGCGGACACAGGCCGGGAAACAACCTCTTCACCGAGTCGCTCGTGGCGGTGGACCTGCACACGGGGAAGCGCAAATGGCACTTCCAGTTCGTGCATCACGGCGTCTGGGACTACGACCTCCCGTGCGCGCCGATTCTGGCCGACATTACGGTCAACGGCAGACGCATCAAGGTTGCCGCGGTTCCAAGCAAGCAGGGTTTCCTCTATGTGTTCGACCGCCAGACGGGAGAACCAGTCTGGCCGATGCCGGAACGCCCCGTCGAAAAAGGAACGGTTCCGGGCGAATGGTATTCGCCGACTCAGCCGTTTCCAACCAAGCCCCCGCCATTCGAGCTTCAGGGCGTTCAGGAAAAAGACCTGATTGATTTCACGCCCGAGCTTCTTGCGGAAGCGAAGAACGTGGTTGCGAACATCAAGCTGGGTCCTCTTTTTACGCCGCCGATCGCACGAGGTGAAGGCGGCAAGATTGGAACGGCCTATATCGCAAACGGTGCGAATTGGCCGGGCGGCTCGTACGATCCCGAAACGGGAATCGTGTACGTGTACTCGAACACGCTGACGCGCCTGCTGACGCTCGGCAACGACGCGAAGCGTTCCGATATGGACTACATCAACATGGGCGGAGGCGGCGACACCGGTGGTGGTGGCGGCGGGCCCGGATGCAATCTGATGCCGTGCGCGATTACGGTGAAGGGATTGCCCATCGTCAAACCGCCATGGGGGCGCATCACAGCGATCGACCTCAACAAAGGTGACATCGTCTGGCAGATCCCGCATGGGGAAACGCTGGATGCCGTCACCAATCATCCGATGTTGAAAGGGGTCACGATCCCGCGAACCGGACGAATCGGACCGATTGGGACGCTGACGACCAAGACGCTGCTCATCTCGGGCGAGCGGGGATTTACGACGCTTCCCTCTGGTGAGCGATTTGCGAAGCTGTACGCATACGACAAGGCGACAGGTCAGGAGCGTGCAAACCTGGTGATGCCGGCGCCACAGACCGGAAACCCGATGAGCTACATGCTCAATGGCAGGCAGTACCTGGTCGTTGCGATCAGCGGGCCCGACTTTCCTGCCGAGCTCATCGCGTACACCGTGCCACGCTAGGAGCGGTGTTTTGATGGCCACCTGACGATCGTCGAGACGAGCAGTCCGTTCGTGTGCTGTTCGACAGTGCCAAGACACGATGGAAAGTCCAGAATTGGCGAGGCGTTTGGTTGTACCTCGGCCCAACGTGCTAAGCTCTCCGACTTTCCGCGTCCCAATCGGGTTTCGTCCACACGCCGGCGGTTCACGCACGACTGATCAGGAGGACGGCATGAGGCTGACCCAAAAGCGGCTCTCACTCATTATTCTCTGCTCGCTGCTGTTGCCGGCGATGGCTTACGCACAGGTGACGACGGCTGATTTGGTAGGAACGGTTCGGGATACCTCTGGCGCCATCGTGCCCGGCGTCACGGTGGAGTTGACGAACGAGGCGACCGGGATCACCCGTACCGTCACCACTGGTTCGGCGGGTACATACATCTTTACGGCACTGCAGCCCGGCCGGTACCGGCTCAACGCCGAAATCCAAGGCTTTCGCAAGGTCGAGCGCACCGGCGTCACATTGCAGGTCAATCAACGCGCCGCGATCGACCTGGAGCTCGAAGTCGGCCTCATCAGCGAGACCGTGACGATCGCGGGCCAGGCGCCGCTGCTCGAGACGCAATCGTCGGTGCTCGGCACCGTGATTGAGGAGAAACAGGTCCAGGACCTGCCGCTCAGCGGACGCAACTTCGTGCAACTGGCCACGCTCAGCCCTGGTGTATCGGGCGCGGGCTCCGGCATGCGCGGCACGATCATGAGCGGCACGAGGCCCGATGACCTTCGTCCGGGCACCGAGCTGTTCGTCAACGGCAACAGGGAAAATTCGAACAACTACCTATTCGACGGCGTCGACAACAACACGCGGCTGACGCTCGTGACGGTGCTTCGCCCGAACGTCGAAGCGATTCAGGAATTCAAGGTTCAGACGAACCTCTACTCCGCGGATCAAGGGCGTAATCCGGGCGGACAGATCAACGTCGTCACCAAATCCGGCAGCAACTCTTTCCATGGCGTTGCCTACGAGTTCCTGCGCAACGACAAGTTCGATGCGAACAACTTCTTCGCAAACCGGGCGGGCCAGGAGAAACCGCCGTTCGAGCAGAATCAATTCGGAGGCGCCATCGGTGGTCCGATTATCGCGAACAAGACGTTCTTTTTCGCCGACTACGACGGCTTCCGCCAGGAGCTCGGTCGCGTCTTCGTCAACACCGTGCCGACCGCGAAGATGCGGCAAGGGGACTTCAGTGAAGTCGGGACCATCTACGATCCGCTGACGACGGTGGTGGCCCCCGGCGGCGGCGTGACACGCTCGCCCTTTCCTGGCAACCAGATACCGCAAAACCGCTGGGATCCAGTGACAGCCAAGTTGATGAACGCGTATCCGATGCCGACCACGTCAGCGTTGTCGAGCAACCTTGTCACCACGCCGTCGCGCACGCAGAACTGGAATCAGTTCGACGTGCGCGTGGATCACACGCAGAGCGATCGGAACAATTTCCTCGGGCGCTACTCCTGGTCAAAGACGTCGACCGTCAACCCGTACACGTTCGCCCCCGTCCAGCTTCCAGGTGTGTCAAAGGCCGTAGGGCTCGGCAACGAGGATACCTTCGCCGGTCCTTCAGATCAGTGGGCAGAGCACGCGGTGTTTGGATGGGTCCATGTGTTCTCGTCGCGCCTGCTGCTGGACACGCGTGCGGGCTACAACCACTTCAATCTCGAGTTCACGCAAGCCGACGTCGTCAGCGGCGACCAGCTCGGAGAACAGCTCGGGGTGCCCAACGCCAACCAACAGCTTGGTCAGGACGGCATACCGATCTTCAGCCCGGCGAACTACACGGGCATTGGTCACAGCCGTTCGCTGCCGATTTTCCGGCACGAAAGAATGTTTCAATCCGTGACCAACCTGACGTTCCAGGGTGAGAAGCACACGATCAAGGTCGGCTTCGACCTTCGCCGCCGTCACATGGGCGAGTTTCAGACCAACCGCGGCAACGGACGGTTCAACTTCTCGCCGAACATCACCAACAACCCGGTGTCGAACACGGGCGGCCACGTGATGGCGTCGTTTCTCCTCGGGGCGCCGAGCCTGATCGAACAGGACTATCTGCTCGCGGCCGACGTGGGGATGCGCAGCACCGAATACGGCGCATACATTGCCGACGATTGGCGCGCGACGCAGAAGCTGACGTTGAATCTCGGCCTCCGATACGAGCTCGATACCCCGTTCACTGAAGTCGACAACTTGTGGGCCAGCTTCGATCCGAATACCGCGACAGTCCTTGTCGCCGGACGCAACGGCGTGAGCAGATCGGCTGGAGTGAAAACCTTCAAGAAGGCCTTTGCGCCTCGGCTCGGGTTTGCGTACCAGATAGCCCAACGCACGGTCGTGCGCGGCGGAGCGGGCCTCTTCTGGAACACACCGGGCAACGGGGGTGCTGCGCTGCGGTTGCATCGGCACGTGCCCTTCGGGCCGATCTACAGCAACAATCCGGGGACGCAGTTCGTGACGCGCCGCGTCTCGGACGGCTTCCCGACAATTCCGCCCCTCGACCTCGCGCTTGCCGACAATCCCGCCGGCAGCGTGATCGGCGTCGATCCGAACTATCAGCCGGGGTACGCCGAACAGTTCAATCTGACCGTCGAGCAGGAGCTTCCTGCGGCAATGTTGATCAAACTGTCGTACGTGGGCAACATCGGCAAACATCTCGACACGACGTTCAACCTGAACCAGGCGGTACCGGGAACAGGCGCAGTGAATAATCGGCGTCCATTTTTCGCGGTCCGTCCCGCGCTGGCCGACGTCAACTGGGCCGTCTCTGACGGCACCGCGTCCTATCACGCGTTGCAACTCAGCGTTCAGAAGCGGATGACGCACGGATTGAGCGGGTTGCTGGCGTATACGTGGAGCCATGGCATCGACACAGTGGGCCAGAGTTTCGGCGGCGGTGCGGACGGGCCCTTGCCGCAAGACCCCCTCAATCGCCTGGCGAGCCAAGGCAATTCGCCGTTCGATATGCGCCATCGTCTGACCATCGCGTGGAATTACGCGCTGCCCGGTGGCTGGCAGATCAACGGCATCAACCTGTTCCAGACAGGCCTGCCGTTTACGCCGACGCTCGCCACGACGACGATCAATACGGGAACTGGGCAGCGTCCCGACCGTATCGGCGACGGCAAGCTGTCGGATCCAACCGTGGACCGCTGGTTCGACACCTCGGCTTTCACGACGCCCGCGGCATTCACCTATGGCAACGCCGGCCGAAACATTCTGTACGGCCCCGGCCGCGTGAATTTCGACTTCTCGGTGTTCAAGGAGTTCCGCGCCAAGGCGGACACGCGCGTCCAGTTCCGCGCTGAAGTGTTCAATGCGTTCAACACGGCGCAGTTCGATCTCCCGAATGCGTCAATCGGCGCGGCGCAGGCGGGTCAGATTTCCGCCATCGTCGGCACGCCGCGGCAGATTCAATTTGGGGTGAAGTTCCTCTTTTGATGGCGTTGCCTTCACAACCGCGTCGATAGGCGGTTCGCAGGCTCACAATATGCGATAGTAGCGCCTGCCATTGGAGGCGCCATGAGAACCCTTGTTGCCGCCGTGTGCGGCCTGACCGTGTTTGTGAGCGTGATCGCGCAGGATGGACCTGAGACCGTGGTACGCGGGACGAAGCAGTTCCGTCAGACCGAGGTGGTGACGGGGCTCGCCGGGCCATATGAGGTGACGTGGGGTCCGGACAACATGCTGTGGGTGACGGAGCGTACGGGCAAGCGCATCACTCGCGTGAATCCGGCGACCGGCGAGCAGAAGGTGGCGGTGACCATAGACGAGGTGCTCGCGCCTGGAGGGCAGGACGGGCTGATGGGGCTGGCGCTCGACCTGGCCAACAACGTCGTCTACACGGGCTACACGTACACCGACCGGAGTTTGCCGCCGCACGCGACGGTGGCGAATCCCGCGAGCCCATATCGTTTTCTCTACACCAAGATCGTCCGCTTCACGTACGATCGGGCGAAGGAAACGCTCAGCAATCCAGTCACGCTGATCGAGGGAATGCCCGCGGGAAACGACCATCAGGCCGGGCGGATGAAGATCGGTCCCGATCGCAAGCTGTACTACACGATTGGCGACCAGGGGAACGATCAGCTCGGCAACTACTGCATTCCGATCGAATCCCAGCGGCTGCCGACGCAGGCGGAGATCCAGGCGAAGAACTACGCCGCGTACGTCGGGAAGTCGCTGCGGCTGAATCTCGACGGCTCGATTCCAAACGACAATCCGGAGATTGCGGGCGTGCGGAGCCACGTCTTTACGTACGGCCATCGCAATCCGCAGGGCATCGATTTCGGTCCGGATGGCACGTTGTACGAGTCCGAGCACGGTCCGAAGACAGACGACGAGGTGAACATTCTCAAGGCGGGTGCAAATTACGGGTGGCCGCATGTGGCCGGACTGAAGGACAACAAGGCGTACGAATACGCCCGGTGGGCGGAGTCGACGACGCCGTGCGCGCAGCTCAAGTTCAGCGACCTGGCGATTGCCCCCACGGTGCCGCGCGAGCCGGAGTCCGCGTTCACCAGCCCTTTCAACGAGCCGATCGCGACGATGTTCACCGTGCCGACCGGGTACAACTTCAGCGATCCGGTGTGCAAGGGCATCGACTACATCTGCTGGCCGACGGTGGGCGTGTCGAGCGTCGAATACTACGGGTCTCCGCGCAATAACGGCATCCCCGGTTGGGAGAAAGCGTTGCTGTTGACGACGCTGAAGCGCGGGTCGCTGTACGTGGTTGCGCTCAGCGCCGATGGGCAAAGCGTGCGGGGGCCGTTTTCGCGCTACTTCCAATCCGACAACCGCTATCGCGATACCGCCGTCAGTCCCGACGGCAAGACGATCTACATCGCGACCGATCCCGGCGGGCTGGCCGAATCGACGGCCGGCGGCACCACGCGCGCGATGACCAACAGGGGATCGATCCTCGCGTTCACGTACGTTGGGGAAGGGACGGGGGCGGCGATCGAACCGCAGCGCACCACAACTGTGGCGCCTGCGGCTCCGGCCAAACCAGCGCCGGCTGTGGCGGGCGCCGCTCCGCAATACACGGCCGCGCAGGCCGCCGCGGGCAAGACGGCATTCGAGGCCGATTGCGCGGTGTGCCACGGGAATACGTTGACCAACGGCACGATGGGGCCGCCGCTCGCGGGCGAGTCGTTCCGCACGCTGTGGGCAGGGCAGTCCGTTCGTGCGCTGTTCGACAGTGCGAAGACGATGCCGCCGGCAAATCCGGGTTCGCTCCCGGATGACGTGTATGCGAGCATTCTGGCCTACATCCTTCAAGTGAACGGCTACGCCGTGGGCGAGACGCCATTCACGACAGGAGATGGCACGACGCTGCGCTAGTACGGAAATACCAAACAAGAGATTAGGAGATCAGGAGCAACTTGGGAGGGAGATTCCCGCGCTGGTGCCGTACGATTCTTGTAACCCGGATCCCAGAAATATGCAGCAGGAGCTTCATCGTAATGTGACCATCCCGGTTGCGGTCTCAAGAACGTGACGCCGTGGCGACGGTGCGACAGCCTAAATATGGTGTACGTGCGGCCTTGCGATACTAAAACCCGCTCGGAAGTCTGCCTGGGGGATGACTTGTCTGGCCCTTGCTGCCGGCGTGACGCCTCCGGATGGGCAGCGGCGTCGGGCGTGCGGCGGCGGCATTCACCTTGCTCCCAGCTGAGGCATGATGACCACAAAACGCCGCGTACTCGTCGTCGCACCGCATGCGGAGGTTGCCAACACCGTTGTCGCCTGGCTGACGTCGCAGGGGCACGAGGCATCGCTCGTCAAAGACTTCGTCAGCGCGCGCTCGGAGTTCGACGCGAATCCGCCCGATCTTCTTGTCACGGAAGTCAGGCTTGGCGAATTCAACGGGCTCCAGCTGGCGATTCGTGCGCATGTACACTCGCCCACGATTTCGACAATCGTGATTGGGGATGACGACATCGTCCTGGAGCGGGATGCGCTCGCGCAACAGGCGCGATATGTGAAGACGCCGGAGCTCTCGAGAGTGTTCTCGGAGACGGCGTGCGCTGCGTTCAGCTGACCCTTTACTCGAAAGGTTTGGTTTCAAAACTGCTCAGTGCGCCAGCCGCCAAGGTGGCACAGGGCTTCAGCCCTGTCGATTGGGCGGCTGGTGGACAGGACTAAAGTCCTGTGCCACATCACAGGCAGTTTTGAAACTGCTTCTACTTTCCGAGCGGCCCCAGAGGGCAGGCACCGGGCCTGGCCTCGGGCGCCTTGGGAAATTTCCCACTCACTGCGAACTAGTCCTCCCCGCCAGTGTGCCGTCGCCTCATTCGTGAGGAATCGGCCCGTGCTTCGTCGCTATTCGACGCAGGCGCGTGGCACCATCGTTGCTCCGCGTTCTGCCGACTGGGCGAGAGGGATGACCCATGAATCGGAAGAGCGACAGCACGAACCGTTACACGCGGCGTGACTTTCTCGGCAAGACGACCGCAGCAGGTGCTGCTGCCCTGGCCAGCGCGGTACCGGCGGCCGCGCAAGCTCTCACGCCGCCATGGCGCTGGACCCGCGAAGCCGACGTGGTCGTCATCGGTTCCGGCGCGACTGGACTTCCGGCCGCCATCGCTGCGCGCCAGAAAGGTGCGTCGGTGATCGTCGTCGAGGCCAATCATGACGTCGGCGGCCACGCGATTCTCAGCAGCGGCAACGTGGCGCTCGGCGGCGGCACGTCGGCGCAAAGGAAGTACGGCATCGACGATTCGCCCGACCTCCTGTACACGGACCTCACCGACTGGTCCATCGTGGAACCCAACGGGTTTCCGGATTATCGGTATAACGATCGTGAAGTCATGCGCGCGTTCGCCGACGAGAGCGCCGCGACCTACGACTTCCTCGTCGCCAACGGCGTGACGTTCGTCGAGAAGGCTCCCGACAACAGCGGCGCCGGCAACACGGGCAATTCCGCCCCGAGGGAGAACCATTGTGCCCCCCTGGATTACCCGCTGGTTCAGACCGGGAAGCCGGTCGATCCAGCCATCGCGCGCACGACGTCCGCCGGCATCGGCTTGATCCGGCCGCTCGAGGCGAGCGCCCGGAAGCTGGGCGTGGAGATCCTGCTCGAGCACCGCATGACCGCCATTTACCGCGAGCAGCCAACCTCGGGGCGTGTGGTCGGCATTGCCGTGTCAACCGAGGGCAAGACGTTGGACATCCGCGTGCGGAAGGGCGTCATCATCGCGACCGGCGGCGGCACCAGCAACGTCAACTTCCGGCGCATCTTCGATCCGCGCCTCACCGAGGAGTACTGCGGCGTCGCGGGCGAGCCCTATACATCACAGGACGCCAGCGGCGAGCTCGCCGGCATGGCCATCGGCGCGTCGCTCTGGGGCGCGTACAACCAGTCGGCCGAGTTCGGCCAGCACCTCACCAAGGCAGGACGGATCGGCTGCCAGTATGGTTATGTCTCGATGATGCCACCGTGGGCGCCGACCAGCCCGATCTTCGACAAGGTCCGCGCCGTGGGTCTGCGGGTCGCCGACTATCACAACGTGATCCTGGTCAACAAGATCGGCGAACGTTTCTTTGACGAGCTGCAAGGGCAGTTCACGCAGAACAGCTACCAGAGGGTGAAGGAGTACGTGCCGCACAGCTGGCGGAACGCGACGAAGATCAGCTACGAGCCTCGGAACTTCCTCAACGCCGCCCTGGCGGGCGTACGCGGCGAAGCGACCAACGGCGGCGGGCCAATCTGGGCCGTTTTCGATTCAGATGCGGTGCAGCGCGAGAAGTGGACAGTCGCGGCTCCCTGGGTGGACGAGGCAGAGGGCTTCTTCTTCCGCGGAAACTCGATCGAGGAGCTGGCGGGACGCATCGCCAACAGGTACCAGACCAGGCCGATGCCCGCCGCCGCGTTGGCGGCGACGGTGGCACGCTACAACAGCTTCGTCGACGCCGGTCGAGACGAGGACTTCGACAAACCCAAGCCGAGGTTCAAGATCCAGACAGCGCCGTTCTTCGCCGGCTGGGCGACGCCGGTCCTCCACGATTCGCGTGTCGGACTCAGAATCAACGCAAAGTGCGAAGTGGTGGATCTGAACGGTCAGATCATTCCTGGCCTCTACTGCGGGGAGAGTCGGCGGGCGGCTTCAGCCTGCACGGCCTGGCGCGCTGCACCGTTCAGGGCCGCGCCGCGGGCCAGAACGCGGCCGCTCAAGTCGTGAGGACATAGTGACATCCCGCGTGTTTGTTTTGGCGATGAGCGTCGGTCTCACCAATCTCGCCGCTCAAGTACTGATGCCGGCTGCCACACCGATGATGGCGGCCGCCGCGCCGGCTGTGCCGGCGCAGGATTTACCGCCGGCGGCCTCCGAGCCGGAGTGTCTGAAATGCCATTCGTACGACGACGTCATTGCCGCGACCGCGTCGTATGCCACCAGGCGAGGCGAGAAGGTGAACCCGCACCGGTACGTGGAAGCCGGCGCCATGAAGGAACACTTCGGTCAACCGCACCAGGCGATCGGGACCGAACACATTCCCCAGTGCATCAACTGCCACACGCCACATCCGATTCCTCCCACCGGCCCCGTCGATCGTTCCAGGATCAACGTCGACTGGTGCTACTCCAGCTGCCACCACCAGAACGACTTCATGCGGTGCAGCATGTGTCACCAGTAGTGCCGGCGATGCAGCGGGCGACTATCGCCCGATCATGCCGTTCGCAATCCTCTCGGCATCCGCGCGGGCGAAGTCGCCGTTGACCTCCGCGGTCGAGCGGATCGCGCTCCTCAGGCGCGGCACGGCGACCACGTGCCCATCGATGAGAATGGCCACAGATTTGCCCAGGTGATTGCCTGTTGCCCGCGCGATCTTCTCGGCACCCTGTGGAGTGAACGTCACGTCCACACTGAACCCCGCTGGGCTCCTGGTTGCGACTCGTGCGGTCGCGATGTCGATGTTGCCGATGACGGCATCGCGATGAAGGTAGATCGTTCCGCCGGCGCCGGTCGTGACAGCATGTAGTCCCGGAGCCGGAGAATCCTCCACGAGCCGAATCTCGAACCGGACAGAGGCTTGCGCCTGTACCGGCGGCTCCCACACGCGCGGGATGATCGCCGCGGCGGCGACGAACATCAGGCACACGGTCAATACAGCAACCGCCACACGCTGCCGGAACACTCGGATCGCCGGCGCCGCGTCCGCGCAACCTTGCAGGACCCTCTGCCGAACGCCGTGACGTACCTGCGGCGACCACATGGGCTCATGGCTGAGCGGATCGCTCTGTCGAATCAGGTCGGACACCGTGGTCATGCTCATGCCCCCTTCGTGGCTTTGACGAGTGATGCCAGATCGCGTTTGCCCCGTGAAAGGTGCCACCGCACGGTGATCGGCGTAATGTGAAGCAGCGACGCGATCGCACGCGCATCGAGGCCTTCGAGTTCATGCAGGACGAGAATCGCTCGGCGCCGGGGCGGCAGCCTCTCGAGTGCCCTCCACACCGTGGTCCGTGCAATCAGCGCCGACTCCTGGTCCGATCCCGGATCGGCCTCGGCGGTCGGTGCGTTCGCGGCGTCATGACGGGCGCGCACGGCGGTCCGCCGCCACCGATCGCGCTGGAGGTTGACGAGCACTCTCACCAGCCAGGCTTCCTCACCGGCGTCACCGGCTGGAATCGAATGGGCCCGCGTGGCGGCGCGGACGAATGTGTCCTGCACCAGGTCTCGGGCGTCTTCGGCGTTGGCCGTGAGACGCCGCGCGAGCCGATAGAGGCGATCGGCGTGCGCATCGAACAACCCGGCCAGTCGGGTGGCGGGGTCGGTGACGCCGGCTTGACCGACCAGGGCGGCTTCAACTGGCGGCGGTACGCTCATTACTTACATAAACGAACGGGAAGGGGCTTTTGTTGGCCTATCCGAAGATGATTCCCTGTGCGAGGGGGAGCTGCGTGGACCAGTTGACGGTGTTGGTTTGACGACGCATGTAGGCCTTCCAGGCGTCTGAGCCGGATTCGCGCCCGCCGCCCGTTTCCTTTTCACCCCCGAACGCGCCGCCGATTTCCGCGCCCGATGTGCCGATGTTGACGTTGGCGATGCCGCAATCCGATCCGTGAGCGGAGAGGAACTCTTCGGCCTTCCGCATGCTCTCGGTGAAGAGGGCACTCGAGAGCCCCTGTGGCACCGCGTTGTGGATCGCGATGGCATCGGCGAAGCTCGAGTATTCCAACAGATACAGAACCGGCGCGAAGGTTTCGTGCTGAACAATCGCACTCTGCGACGGCATCCTGATAATCGTCGGCTCGACAAACTGCTCGCCGAGATCCTCGCGGCGCTTGCCGCCACACAGCACGGTGCCGCCTTCGGCCACCGCCTGCCTGATCGCGTCCTCCATCTGCGTCACCGCCTGCGCGGTCACGAGGGGACCCATCAGCGTGCCGGCGGCGAGCGGATCGCCGATCGGCACCTGCTTATAAGCCTTCAGCAACCGCGACGTCAGCTCCGGAAGAATCGACGTATGCGCGATAATGCGGCGCGTCGATGTGCATCGCTGACCCGCCGTGCCGACTGCGCCAAACACAATCGCGCGAACCGCCAACTCGAGGTTCGCATCTTCGGTCACGATGATGGCGTTGTTGCCGCCAAGCTCCAGAATGGTTCGCCCGAATCTCGCGGCGACGACCTCGGAGACGTGTCTGCCGATCGCTGTCGAGCCTGTAAACGACACGATCGGCAGCCGGCGATCGTTGAGCATCGCTTCGCCGACCGTGCGGCCCGGTCCGACGACCAGGGTAAACACGCCGCTCACGCCATGATCCGACATCACGCGATTGGCAATGTGCTGCACAGCAATTGCCGTCAACGGTACCGGTTCCGCCGGTTTCCAGACGACCGGGTCGCCGCACACAGCCGCCAGCGCCGCATTCCACGACCATACCGCGACAGGGAAGTTGAACGCGGTGATCACGCCGATTGGTCCCAGCGGATGCCACTGTTCCATCATCCGGTGGCCCGGACGCTCGGATGCGATGGTGAGTCCGTAGAGTTGCCGCGACAGTCCCACCGCGAAGTCGCAGATATCGATCATCTCCTGCACTTCACCGTGGCCCTCACCGCGGATCTTGCCCATCTCGAGCGAGACCAGATCGCCGAGCGGTTCCTTCAGTTCGCGAAGCGCGTTGCCGAGATCGCGTACCAGTTCGCCTCGCTTTGGCGCCGGCCGTTCGCGCCAGATGTGAAACGACTGCGCCGCCGCCGTCGCGACCGTGTCGTAGCTCGCCACGCTGGCGACCTCGACCGCCGCGATGGGGTTACCGGTCGATGGATTGAACGACGTCAGCTTGTGACCGTCCGCATCGCGAATCCATTCGGGGCCGGTGCATGCCCCGGGGTTGATTTCAGAGATGTGCAGCTTCTGAAGTAACGAACGCATGTCCATCCATCATGGATCATTCAGCGCGGAGAGTCCGAAGCGGATTGATCCCCGCGGCACGAGCAGCCGGCACCTATCGTTTGAGCTCGTTGAAGACGATCTCGAGGTTCGCCTTCGCGATTTCGATCTGCGGGCCCGGCGCAACCGTGTAGCCCTTGTACCGTTCGGGAACTCGGTATTCGGCTGCGGCCTGGGCCACGGTCTTTCCGGCTTTCATCTGGCTCGCCGCCCACGCCACGAAGTCTCGATTGAAGTCGGCGTATTCCTTCAGCTCATTCCACGTCAGCACCGGCGTATGTCCGGTGATCACCGTGTCGACGTTTTGAAGCGTCGAGACGACCTTCGCGAGTGTCTGCGCGTGCGCGCTCACGCTCCCGCCATTCGACGTGTCGATATAGGGAAGCGCTTTCCACGCGAACATGTCGCCGGTATGGATCGTCCGGATCGCCGGAAAGACGACGAACGTGTCGCCATTGGTGTGGCCTGGGCCGAAGTAGTGGAGGTCGATTTGGTCTTTGCCGCTGCCGATCGACAGCGTGTCCGTGTACGTCCTGCCCGGAAGAAACTTCGCCTTGTCCGCCTTGAACGCGTCCATCTTCGCCATGTTGGTCTTCGTGTTCTCGTGGGCGACGATCTGGACGGCGGATCCAAAGAACTCGTTGCTCCCGGTGTGATCGCCGTGCGTGTGCGTGTTGATGATGGTGGTGACGGGCTTGTCGGTGACGGTTTTGATCCGATCCAGGAGGGCCTGGCCCCACCCGGGCAGCTTCGTGTCTACCAGCACGACGCCCTTCTCGGTAATCCACACCGCGGTATTGCCACCACTGAACGCGTCCTGATTGGCGACCCCGGAGCCGGTAATGACGAACAGGTTGTCTTTCACCTTTTCGATCCTGGTGGCGTTCAGGCCGGAAGCAGTTGGTCCCTGTTGCGGTGCCCAATAGGCCGAGACCGTAATCGAGATCGTGCCGAACGCGATGATGGCGCCGAGCACTGCGCTGCGATGCATGGGGATCTCCTTTAGCTAGCGGCCGGTCGCGCGATAGGGCGCAAAGTCATTCCAGATCTGGTCGATGACCGTACGAGTGGGCGTGAGCGTATCGGCTCGTTCCGGTTGCGCCTCTGAATAAAGAGACAGCGTCACCGTCCCGCACTGCGGACCGAACGCGTCGGAATCGAACACGTACAACCCCTCACGGACGACGTTCTTCTCCGTCACGCGATGCTCGAGCACGAAGGGGTGGATGGGTGTGACCTCGGTCCCGCCGCAGGTCGCGCGCATGTGCCGGAAGCTGGTCTTGAAGTCCTTGAACGGCGGCAGCTCCGCGCCTTGCGTGCGCGCCGCCTCGCGGCCCAGGCGTTTCCAGAATCCTTCCACCATCTTCGGAGTCACGCGGATGACGAGCACCGCCGGCAGGGTGCTGAAGTACTCGGACCACGCGCCGAAATCGGTGAGCTGGCCAAGCCGCGCCTCGGCTTCCGGCGAACGCCCGCTCCGGCCGCCCGTCCAGCCCGACCGCTGTCGCGCACGATGCAGCATCGGCGGCGTCACGAAGGCCACATCGAAGTCCGATGACGACATCACAGGAACAGCCGCGTTCGGAGTCTTTCCACGCCCGGCATCCTCGAATGCGCCGTCAGGATAGGGGCGTGCGGGGTCTACGGGGAGCCGGGTCGCCGCCGGGGCGCCGGCCTTCGACAGGATGGGCAGAGATGCCGCCAGCGCCTCGCAGACGAAGACCGTCGGTACGACGGCGGCGTCTTCCATCCGGGAATCGCGTTCCACTGCCATCGACGTCAGGCCCACAACCGCGCCGGCGTCGTTGAACACCGGGCCGCCCGATCCTCCGAAGGGAAGTCGCATATCTGTTGCGACACGACGCGGTTGAAGAGCGGTCACGCCGCCCTGCAGAATTTCTTTCTCACCCCCATGGGGCGCCATGATGCTCGTAATCTCCTGACCATCGTCGAGGGATGGCGGCCGCGATGGCGGACAGGTGAGTGGCAGCGCCGGACGGTCGGCCACGAGGCCTGGATCGACCTGGACGATGGCGACATCTCGCGAGCGCTCCGCGAGCAGCACGCGGGCAGGCACCTTCACCGTTGGCGCGAGCTGCACTTCGACGATCGTCGCCGTACCGATCGCACGAGCGTCTGTCGCGATGAGGCCGCGTAGATCGACGACAACCCCCGACACTCGTGCGGTTGGAGACCACACGGCCACCACGCTTTCCCGATACTTGCCCAACAGCGCGTCGTCATTGGTCGCGCGGTCAGGTGTCGGCGATTCCAACGTTGCCGATTCCAACGTTGCCGATGAGACGATATCGGCGTTGTCGGCAGTGAGATCGAGGGTGTGGTCACGGCCGGCGACGATGTCGACCACTTGCCTCCACTCGTACGCGCGGCCATTGAACGCGACCGGACGATCGGATTCGACGATGTACGAGCCTGGCCGCAGCCTGAGAACGGCGGTGCCGTCAGCGCCCGTGACAATCAGTCGGGGCTCCGCGCTGGGCGGCTCGTCGCTGACCAGCAGCCGGTGACGCTGGATAGGCGTCGACGCCGTCGCGGCGTCCGCGAGCGTCACCTTGATTCGCAGCGTGACCTGTGCCGGTTGCGCCGATACGGCGGCGACGGCGAGAAGCGTCAGAGCAACAGATGCGTGCCGCATGAACCGTCTATGCATCATGGATCAGCTTCAGTTTGGGTATTTACCTTAGTTTGCCCCAGAAGTCTTCCAATCGACGCTATTTGTCTACCAGGCAGGTGACTTGTTTCGGTGTGATGACCATAGCTGGTACGTGCCCGATCCGTCGTCAATGCTGCGAGAATCGACATCGAATATTTACAGATCGTAGCGGCAAATGCGCTGCTCCGCCATTCGACTTGGTCCACGTTTACTGCGCATCAGAACATCCGACGCCCGGGAATTCGAACGCCTCGCGAACATGCGACCGCCCGCAACTCGCCACCGCGAGAGCTTCATCAATCCGCCATCAAGCGTCGATCGCGTCCGCCGGGCAAGGTAGGTAGTTGTTCCCGGTTCGTGACGCGCGCGGTGTAGGGGCGGCTGGAGCGCGAGAGCAGATCTCGCGCTATTTTTTTGTACGCTCTCAGGAAACCTGCTTGATTTTCAGGTCGCTTTCTTCATCGCGAGATGGCAGCGTCTCGGTCATCCGCACAGCCGACACAAGGCCGGACGTAAACGTCAGCCCGGCCACGACCCACATCGCGGCAGCCAGGCCGAATGCGTCGGCGGTGATGCCGGCCAGCAGTGCACCCACGGCGTACCCCAGGTCGCGCCAGAACCGGTACACGCCGACGGCGGATGCCCGCCACGCCGGATGCGCGACGTCTCCGACGGCCGCGAGCAGCGTGGGATACACCATCGCCGTTCCGATGCCGAGCAGGACCGCGCCGGTCGTGAAGCCTCCGAACGCGCGCGCGACGGTAATCACCGCGATGCCCATCGCCTGCGTCCACATGCCGCCGACGATCAGCCACTTCCGCCCCGTTCGGTCCGAGAGCGCGCCGGTCAGAAGCTGCGCGACGCCCCACGTGGCCGGGTAAATCGCCGCGAGCCATCCGATCTGTCGCAGGGTCATGCCCGCCGCCGCGAAGACCAGCGGGAACAGACCCCAGGCCATGCCGTCGTTCAGGTTGTTGACGAGACCTGTCTGGCTGACGCTCGAGAGGTTCCGATCGAGGAGTGTGGTCCGCCAGAATACGTCGCGCGGCGACGGGTGCCCCGCCGCCGGCAACGACCCAACCAGCGAAGACTCGTGCGAGACATGATGTGTCGTGTCGCGCACCGCAAACGCCGACAGTGCAAGACCCACGGCGACGAACGCGGCGCCCAGATAGAAGGGCTGTGGACGCAAGCCGTACGCGGCCGCGATCCAGCCGGTCGCCAGCGCGCTTGCGGCGACGGCAAGATATCCGGCGAACTCGTTGAAGCCCATCGCGAGCCCTCGACGCTTCGCGCCCACGAGGTCGATCTTCATGATGACCGTGGTCGACCACGTGAGTCCCTGACTCACGCCGAGAAGCAGGTTCGCGACGAGCACCCAGGTCCAGCCTGGCGCCCACATCAGAAGGAAGGGGACCGGGACCGCCACGAGCCAGCCCAGCACGAGCACCTGCCTGCGCCCGACGCGGTCCGACAGGCGTCCGGCGCCGTAGTTCGTGAGGGCCTTCGCGATCCCGAACACGACAATGAACGACAAGACCGCGGTTCGCGCCGCGAGGTGGAATTCCTGCTCCGCAATCGCCGGCAGGATGCTGCGCTCCATGCCGACCATCGCGCCCACGAAGGCGTTCACGACGACCAGCAGCGCGAACTGCCCGAGGTTCTCTCGCAGTCCGAGGCGCACGGGGCTGACGAACATGGAAGGCGTGCGCGGGCCGAATCGATTCACTCACTGAAGGTATGCCGCGCGAATGTCGTCGTCCAATGAAACGATGCAATGGCGACGATAAATCCGATGAATCGCTATCGGGCGGGTCTGCGAGGCCGGGTCGGCACCGGTTGCAGCGGAAATGTCCGCTCGAGCAGCTGCAGCATGGCGCGGCAGGCGGCGCCATGATGCTTCTGCGGATGATCGACCACAAAGAATTCCCGCGTGGGGAGGCCGGACTTCACGGAGACCGGCGCCACGCGTCGGCTCGCGAGGTCCTCGGCGACCGTGAGGCGAGAGACCATCGCGATGCCCAGGTCGGCCATGACCGCGCGCTTGATCGCATCGGGATTGTCGAACGTCATCGTGCGGGTGGGCGCGAGCCGGTGGCGATGCCACCACGCAGCGGTCTGCCGCCGCGTATCGGATCCTTCTTCCCGCAGCAACCACGTTTCGGCCTCGAGTTGTTGAGGCTTCAGAGCTCGAACCCGCGTCAGTGAAGAGCTCGAAGGCGCGATGATCACGAGCTCGTCCTGCGACACACTCCGCGCCTGCAGTTCGCCGGACGGCAACGCGCCGGCCACGATGGCCATGTCGAGATCGTTGCGCGCGACGCGTTCTGCAATCGCGTGAATCGGCCCAACCTCAAATCGCAGATCGTAGCTTTCATGTTCGCTCCGGTATGTTGCGAGCAGCGGCGGAAGGAGATAGAGACCAGGTGTCGCCGTCGCGCCCAGGCGAATGCGGCCGACGGCGCCGCGCGCCACCTCTTGCATCCGCTCGTGCGCGCGGTCGACGGCCCCGAGAATGCGCCGTGCTTCTTCGAGGAAAACTTCACCGGCGACCGTCAGGGAGACACGGCGAGCGGCACGATTCAGGAGCTTCGATCCGACCTCTTCCTCGAGCAGCGCAATCTGATGTGAGACGGCGGGCTGGGACAGGTTGCAGAGGCTCGCGGCTCGTGCGAAGTGGCGCAGCTCCGCGACGGCCACAAAGGTCCGCAGCTGGCGCAGCTCCATTCGCGCAGTCTATCAGACGCATTCAATCATTTCATTGGACGAATCAGACCGCGGCTCGGTACATTCGGCTCGCGACGATGCGGATGCTCACCGCCCGCGCGGACTCTGAACGTCGGGGAGGGCCACATGATCTTTCGCCAATTCCTGCACACGGTGCCAATCGGCGCCTCGTATCTCCTCGGTTGCGGTGGCCAGGGCCAGTGCGTTGTCGTCGATCCCATCGACGACATCGGTCCCTATCAGCAGGCCAGTCGCGAGACCGGCATGCGCATCATGCATGTCATCGACACACACGTGCACGCGGATCATGTGTCAGGCGGACGCGCCCTGGCTGACGCGGCCGGCGCGACTTATCTCCTGCACGAGTCGATTGAGGCCCCGGATGGCTCCGGGCTCGCCCACGACCAGGAGCTCTCCATCGGCAATGTGACGATCCGGATACTGCATACGCCGGGTCACACGCCCGAGCACATCTCCCTGCTCGTCACCGATCGCACGCGGAGCACCGAACCGTGGTTTGTGTTGACCGGGCACACGCTGATGGTCGGCGACATGGGCCGGACGGAGCTCGCGACCAGTGCCGAGATCGGCGCGCGCGCGCTTTTCGAGAGCGCAGCCCGACTCCGTGCATTACCCGATCACGTGGAAATCTGGCCCGGCGCGTTTGCCGGCTCGGTCTGCGGCCGGCGGCTCAGCGGCAAACCTGCGTCCACGATCGGGTTCGAGCGGCGATTCAACCGGGCGTTTGCGACCGAGGATCGCGACACGTTCGTACAACTGATGATCGCGGACATTCCCGCGCGCCCTGAGCACGCCGACCAGATCCGCGCGGCGAATCTGAAGGCACTCCTTGGCACGGGTGTCGTCCGTAAATAATCCGACGCGTTCCAACAAGGCGCAAGAGGAGGCCATTCATGACGACCCCTACACGGCCCATCGGCGCCGCGCAGCTCGATGTCGATGATCTGCGCGGGAAGGTGCAAAACATGTACGAGGCGGTGGCAGACCACCCCCGCGACGGACATTTTCATTTTGAGATCGGACGCGCACTGGCCGAGCGACTCGGCTATCCAGCGGCCGATCTCGACCGAATCCCCGCAGCTGCCATCGAGTCGTTCGCCGGTGTTGGCTACTACTTCGATCTCGCGGCGCTCGAGCCCAACGAGCGAGTGGTCGATCTCGGCAGCGGCTCGGGCATGGACTCGTTCATCGCCGCTTTGCATGTGGGTGCGTCCGGCCGCGTCATCGGCATCGACATGACCGACGCGCAACGCGACAAGGCCCGCGGGCTGGCGCTCGCCGCCGGGTTCGCGCAGGTCGAGTTTCGCCCTGGTTTCATCGAAGAGATCCCGCTCGGGCCGGGCGAAGCCGACTGCATCATTTCCAATGGTGTCATCAATCTTTGCGCGGACAAGGCACGGGTGTTCGCTGAGGCCGCGCGCGTGCTGCGACCGGGCGGGCGACTCGCGATCGCCGACATCGTGACGGATCTTCCGCTGCCCGCGAACGTGACGTGCAACACGACGCTGTGGGCCGCCTGTATCGGCGGCGCGGCGCAACAGGACGCGTATCGCGCGATGATCGAAGCAGCCGGCCTGCGCGTCGTGAGCGTCCGCGAGAACTCCGCCTATGCCTTTCTCTCGAAATCGGCGCGGAACGCGAGCCACGAGTACGGCGTGAAGAGCATCTCGCTCGTGGCGGTGAAGGAGATGGCACGATGAGGCCTGTGCGGTGCCTTTCGCGTAGAATCACGCCGACGTGCGGACGCAAAGAGGTCGCCGTACTTGAGCCTGGCGAGGTGGGTGTGGACCGCCGTCAGCGTGGCGCTGCTCGTCGCGGCGTTGACGTTCGCGTTTACTCCGCCGATGCCGCAGCGTACCGTGGTGATGGCGACCGGTCCCGAGGGCGGCGCCTATGCGGCGCTGGGACAGCAATACAAGGAGATCCTGAGCCGGCAGAACGTCCGGCTCGAGTTGCTGGCCACCAACGGGTCGGTGGAGAACATCGAGCGGCTGCGTAACTCGCAGAGCGGCGTCAGCGTGGCGTTCGTCCAGGGCGGCACCACGAGCGGGGCCGACGCGCCGGAACTGGCGTCGTTGGGCACGCTCTTCTACGAGCCGTTCTGGGTCTTCTCGCGTGTGCCGCGGCAGAATGAGCCGGGCGGCAAGACCCGGCCGGGCATGCGGGTCTCGTTCGGCCCGGCCGGCAGCGGGACTGCGAAGGTCGCACACGAGCTGGCAGGTTCCATGGGCCTCGACCTCAGCCGAACCGAGGTGATCGAACTCGGCCCGGTCGACGCCGGTGAGCGGCTTCTGAAGGGCGACCTGGATCTGGTCTGCATTGTCGCGGCGTGGGATGCGCCGATCGTCCGCAGACTCCTGCTCGACCGCTCGGTGCAGGTTCGCAACTGGCCCCGCGCCGACGCCCACGTGGCACTGCGTCCGTATCTCAGCAAGCTCATGCTCCCGAGGGGAATCGCCGACATCGCCGGCGATCGGCCGCCCGAGGATGTCACGATACTCGCGGCCAAGGCCAGCCTCGTCGTGCGCGGCGACCTCCATCCCGCGCTCCAGTACCTGCTGCTCGAGGCCGCATCTGAGATTCACGGCGGTCCCAGCGTGTTCAACAAGGCCGGCGAGTTTCCGGCGGCTCAGCCCGACGGCCTGCCGCTGACCGAACCCGTGCGCGAGTATTACCAGGGCGGCCGGCCGTTTCTGCAGCGCTACCTGCGGTTCTGGATGGCAGCGTTGGTGTCTCGCATGCTGCTCGTGCTGATTCCGGTCGTCGGCATCCTCTATCCGCTATTCCGGTGGCTGCCGGCGGCCTACGGTTGGGGCATGCAGCACCGTATCTTCCGGCTCTACGGCGAGCTGAAGGTGCTCGAAATGGAGTTCGACGTCGTAAACGGCGGCCCACCGCCGACGCTCGACGAACGCCTCGGCAAGCTGGAGCGCCGCGCGGATCGCATGCGCGTGCCGCACAGGTTTGCGCCACTGCTCTACAACTTGAAGATGCACATCGGGCTGGTACGAGAGCGCCTGCGAGCCGAAGGGATTGGACAAGAGCGGTCCGGCTGAAGCCGGACACTACCTACTGCTACCTATGACTACGAAGTGAAAATCAGGGTGAAGTGTTGCTTGACACCGGTCAACGTCCAGAGGAGACTCCGCTCGAACGTGACCGACTCACGTGTGTTTCCGGTTCAGCCAGGCCACGCACAACCCGCGCCAAGAAGGAGAATCCCCCATGGAGAAACTCGTCGAGAGTGTGAAAAACACCATCATCGGCACCATCAGAGGCACAGGCGAGATCGTCAATGCTGTGACCGAGACCGTGAGCGGTTCGCTCACGACGGCGTTGAAGGGCACAGGATCGGTAGGGAAGGCGCTGACCGAAGCTGTGGCTGACGTGTCGAGTGGCGTGATCCAGGGCACCACTCAAGTTGGTGGGAATCTGGGCCAGGCTGCCAAGGGCGCCGTCATCGGCGTGCTGAAGGGGACGAAAGAAGTCGGGGGTGAGGTGCTCGATGCGGCCAGCTCGACCGTGCAGAACCTCGTCTCGGCGACCGCCAAAGTCGGTGGGGATGTCGGGTCTGCCGCACAGCAGGCGATGGAAGGCGCTATCGAGGGCGCGGCGAGCATCGGCATCAAAGGCGTGGATGCCATCGGCGCGGCCGCATCGGGTGCCATCCAGGGTGCCGGCAACGTGGGCAGGGCTGCTACCGACACAACCTCCAGCGTCGTGCGCGGGCTCGTTCAAGGGGCATCGAACCTGGGCGGCGACCTCGGGTCTGTGGCCAGAGGCACGATGCTGGGTGTGCTCCGCGGCGCCAAGGACCTCAGCGGTGAAACGGCAGAGGCCGTGTCGGCGACTGCCGGCAGTGTTGTCAAAGCGACGGCGGCGGTCGGCGGCGATGTGGCGGCAGTCGCCATAGCCGCGGTGGAAGGCGCCATCCAGGGAGCCAAGGAGATCGGTGTGGACACCGCTGAAGCCGCATCAGCCGCGGCGTCCGGCGCGCTCGAGGCCGCAGGCGATGTCAGTGCCACTCTTGTCGAACAAGTGCAAAAGGCCGTGACAGGAGTCATCGCCGGCGTGAAGGTCGTGGTCAAGGAACCGTTCAGATAAGCTGGATCAGAACCCGAAGCCAGCGCACCGACTGGGACGGTGCGCTGGCGAAGCCTTACCAAGTCACGGCGGAGTGCGGATCGCGACGAGAAGTTCGGGACACACCACGCGGAGCACGTCGATGACGCCGGAAGGGACGTCCGCGATCAAGGCGTCCTTCCCCTGACTCGTGCACATCGTCAGCGGGACCTTTGACACACCGAACCAGGCACCGTCGGAGTGCACGCAGGCGAGCAATCGGCCTTCGGCACGATCGGCGACCAGCCTGTCAGCGGGCAGCGCGGTCGCCCCGCTGAGGCGAGCGCGTGTGACATCCGACGTCAGACAGTGTTCCTGCGCGGAGACGACAGGGCTGAAGCCCTGTGCCACATCGGGCAGCGACTCGCCATCGGGTAGCGACTCGACCGCCACGCCACGCGGCACAACATAGAGACACGATTTCCGCACGTTCGAGGCGTTCGGTTCGGAGGGACGGGCAGCGCGTGCTTCGAGCGCTCCGGCCAGCCTGGCGAACATCTGCGCCGCCCACTCAGTCGAGTGTTCAAACGGCGCACGCTCGCCTTCACCTTTCGGCAGACGCTCCCAATCACGCGCCTGGATCTGCTTCTCCTCGAGTCGGCGAGAGCTGGTGAACACGTCTTCAAGGCTGAGGTCTGGCGGAGACGGGGAGCGCAGCGTATTCAGGACCATGTTCGAGAAGAGATCCGCGCAGAACCCATACACGATGCCAAGTGGCGAATAGGCACGCGCCGGCAGGATCGAGCGCATGGCTGTCTTGCCGCAGCGACTCCGCCGTGCGTCCGACGAGCTCGCCGTACCGCGCCAGATACTCGCGATGCACGTCACCCAGTGATGAGTAGGTGGCGTGTCTTGCCGCGTGAGTGTCGCCACGCTCGAGAAAGAGCTCCTCGAGCATCGTCGACGGTCCGAGGAGATCCAGGCGTGTCAGAAGCAGCTCGGGATCGGCGGACAGGCCCTGGAGGATCGCGTCCGCCAGCGCCGGCCGCGCGTCGCCGTCCTGCCGCTCGCACGCTGTGCTGTATGCGTCCAGCAACGGAACCAGGTCGCGCACGAGCAACGCCATGTCCATTGAATTCGAACTGCGTGTCAGCGCGAGGAGTTGCGGATCGTCGAACGCCCAGGCCGTGCGCCACGAAAGGTGCCGGAGCTGCGACCGCAAGTGGCCGCCGGCCAGGGACGCGCCCGCCTTGTGAATCTCGATGCGGTCGGTGTGCGTGAACGAGCGCGAGATGTTGTCGGCCTTGATGAGGTACGGCCTCACGTGTCGGGTCAGCGGACCTTGCGCGGTCTGAATCAGCCATCGTGCGTCGCGCACCAGCCGGATCGTTCCCGCGTTCAGCCGATCGAGCAGGCGTTGCACGTCCCGCAGGCGCTCCGCCGCCTGGTCATTGTTCGACGATGGACGATGGACGATCGACGATGGACGACTCCTCGTCCCAGATCCTCACGCTCAGGTGCTCGAGCTGCCGCAGCATGAACACCGCATACAGGCTCTGCGCATAGACAGCGCGGCCGTTCGTGCCCGGCCAGCGAGTCGAGTCCCAGTAATGACACGCGCGAAGGACCAGCTCGACCGGATCGAGCGCACGCGCGTAGCCGTCCTGCCGCGCCGGCTCGAACCCATCGGCGAGATGGGCGGCGTCCAATTGCCCCTTCAGGCCGGAAAGCTGCCGTGAAATTGCGGGCGATTCGGAGAAACAGGCGTCGAAGATGTCGGCGATGGATTCGCGGTCACCCTTCCCGGCGTGTACCTTTCCCCGTGCGCCGAACAACCGACGCTCGAGCCCGCCAACGATCGCCGGGCGGTCCTTAAGGAACTGCTCCAGGAGCGCGACGTGGTCCAGGAAGGGGAAGCCCATTCAACTAGTTGCAGCAGTGCGGTTTTCGCGTCATCATCTTTGTCACAGGATTTCAGGCCCAGGAGCGTCCATGTCTGCCCGTCATTGTATTGTCGGAGCTATCTTTGCGCTGTCCGTCAGCGCGCCGATATCGGCGCAGACGACGGATGTCGAGTTCTTCGAGACCAAGATCCGGCCGGTGCTGGTGCAGCGCTGTTACTCCTGCCACAACTCGAAGATGGCGGCACCCAAGGGGGACCTCATTCTCGATACCAAAGAGGGGCTGCTCAAGGGGGGCACATCCGGTCCGGTCCTGGTGCCTGGCAACCCGGCCGAGAGCCGGCTGTTGAAAGTCCTGAACTATACCGACCCCCTCGTCCAGATGCCGCCGAGTGGCAAGCTGCCCGACGCTGTGCTGGGAGACTTCACACAGTGGATTTCGAAGGGCGCCGTGGATCCTCGCGCGAGCGCACCGGCGCTCGCGTCCGCGTCGCCTCAATACAAAGGCATGTCGCTCGAGGAGGGCCGCAAGTGGTGGGCGCTGCAGCCGGTCGCCGCGCACGCGGCGCCGAACGTGGCGCCGGCGCAGGGCCGGCCCGCCAACAAGATCGATAATTTCATCCTCGCGCGGCTCGCAGAGAAAAACCTTCAACTCTCGCCGCAGGCGGACAAACGTACGCTGGTCACGCGCGCGTATGTCGGTCTCCTGGGCTTCAAGCCCACGTTCGAAGAGGTTCAGGCGTTTCTCAGCGACCGCTCGCCGAACGCGTACGAGAACCTCATCAACCGGCTGCTGACGTCGCCGCAATACGGCGAGCGGTGGGCGCGCTACTGGATGGACGTCGCGCGGTATGCCGATGACAACCCGTCATCTGAGGCGACCAATCCTCCGTATCCGTTTGCGTGGCGGTACCGCGACTGGATGGTCGAAGCGCTCAACGCGGACATGCCCTACGACCGCTTCGTCAAACTGCAACTGGCGGCCGACCTGATGCCGGACGTGAAGCGCGACGACATGCGCGCGCTGGGATATGTTGGCGCCGCGCCGATTTATCACCACGACCTCCGTCTGTCTGGAGATGTGATCGGCACGTTCCTGACTGACGACTGGGACGAGCGGATCGACGCGGTGTCGCGCGGGGTGCTCGGCCTGTCGGTGGCGTGCGCGCGCTGCCACGATCACAAGTTCGATCCGGTCACCACCAAGGACTACTACGCGCTGATGGGGGTCTTCGCGTCCACGGTCCGTGCGGAACGTCCGACGTTCCCGGTTGACCCCGAGGCCGAGCAGGAATTCATGTGGCTGCAGCGCAAGCTGTTCGACCTCGCATATTCGATCAACCTGCTCGGGAACGAGGGGACGACCTTTACCAACGGCGCCGAGAAGGCCGTGAAGTGGAAGGCGGAAATGGAAGGCCTGAAGGCGCGGGCCGCGACCAGGCTTGCCAAGTATCCGCAGCTGATTCAGAGCCTGGACAAATACTGGAATCCGCCGCGCCGTGCGGCGGCACCGCCGCCACCACCGCCTGTCCCGGCTGCCGATGGCAAGGTTCCACCCGCCGCACCGGTGGTGGCGCAACCGCCACGGCCGGGTGCCCCGTCGGACGATCCGTATATGAACGCGGTGTTCGAGGCGGCGCAGTACGTCGATGCGTCGGATCCCAGCTACACCTGGATTACCTACCAGCCCGGCGAGGTCCGCAACATGCCGGTGCTGAAGGCCGGCAACGTCGCGGCGCCAGGGGAGATCGTGCCGCGCGGGTTCCCGGCGGTGCTGGCCAGAGGAAGCGACACCACCTTCAAGAACGGCTCCGGGCGCCTCGAACTGGCGGAGCGGCTGTTCACCGATGCGCGCGCCCTGGCCGCGCGTGTGATGGTGAACCGCGTGTGGGGCTGGCACTTCGGGAAGGGACTGGTCGCAACCGCCAGCGACTTCGGCACGCAGGGCGACAAGCCGACCCATCCGGAGCTGCTCGACGACCTCGCCGCGCGTTTCATCGAGCACGGATGGTCGCTCAAGTGGCTGAACAAGGAAATCATGATGTCGGCCGCATATCGGCAGGCGAGCCAGCCTCGCGCCGGAGGGTGTGCAGGCCGATGAAGCCAACACGTTGCTGTGGCGTCAGAACCCGCGCCGGCTCGACGCGGAGGCGTATCGCGATACGTTGACGCGGTCGGCGGGCCTGCTCGATCTGCGGATGGGTGGGCTCCCGGGCGACATCGACGAAGACGATTACTACAGGCGCGCGATCTACGGACGCGTCAGCCGCGCGCGCCGCGCCCAGATGCTCGGGTTGTTCGACTTTCCCGAGGCGACGCAATCGGCCCCCGGCCGCGACATCACGACGTCGACGCTGCAGCAGATTTACCTGATGAACGGCGCGTTCATGCAGAACCTGGCCGCGGCGGCGGCGAAAACCGCGGCGGCCGCGACGGGAGAGGCAGAGCAGATCGGCTTGTTGTATCGCCGGATTCTCGCACGCGACCCGACGGCCGCCGAGCTGAAGAGCGCGCTGGCCTATCTGCAGAAGGGCACGCTGCAGCGCTACGCGCAGATCCTGCTGACGACCAACGAGGAGATTTTTCTTCCATGAAGATCAAGCTGTCGCGCCGTGAAATGCTCGAGACGCTGGGTGGTGGTCTCGGCCTGTACGGCCTGGCCGGCGCATTTGCGGGGTTGTCGCGAGGCGACGTTCATGCGGCGGGCCTCGGCAACTACGCGGGCCCGGCGCTGCCCGCGAAGGCGAAGCACGTCATCATGATCTATCTGAACGGCGGGCCTTCGCAGATCGACATGTTCGACCCGAAGCCGGCGCTGTTCAAGTACGCAGGGCAGCGTCCGAGCGCGGTGGATCTCCGGACCGAGCGCGTCACGGCCGGGCTGATGCCGTCGCCGTTCGAATTCAAGCGCTACGGGCGCAACGGCGTCGAGATCAGCGAGCTGCTGCCGCAACTGGCCTCGGTTGTCGACGAGATGTGCATCATTCGATCGATGTACACGTTCAACCCGACCCACACGCCTGCGCGCGCGCTGCTCCACACGGGCAGCGTGCTGGCCACGCGGCCGTCGACCGGATCGTGGGTCACCTACGGCCTGGGCACCGAGAACCAGAATCTCCCGGCGTTCGTCGCGCTGGCGAGCCCGGGTGGGCCCATGACGCGGTCGGGGTTCCTGCCCTCGGAGTATCAGGGGGTGAACTTTCCGGTGAACGATCCGGATCCGGAAAAAATCATTCCGAACCTGCGCAACCAGAGCGTCGACGCCAACGCGCAGCGGGCCGACATGGACGCGCTGCTCGCGCTCAACCAGAGCCACTCGAAGTCATTTGGTGCGGATCAATTTCTCGAGGGCCGCATCAAGTCCATGGAGACCGCCTATCGGATGCAGTCCGAAGCGCTCGATCTCTTCGACATCCGGAAAGAGCCGCAGAGCATCCGGGACGAGTACGGCCCGACGCCGTTTGGCACCGGGTGTCTTCTGGCGCGGCGGCTGGTCGAAGCCGGCGTGCGATTCGTCAACGTGGATTACCCGGGCGGGCAGATCTGGGACGATCACCGCGACGTCAACGACAACCTGCGCAAGCGCTGTCCCGACATGGACCAGGCGGCGGCGGCGCTCATCCGCGATCTGAAGCGCCGGGGCCTGCTCGACGAAACGCTGGTGGTGTGGGGCGGAGAATTCGGCCGCACGCCGGTGTCGGAGAGCGGATCGGGACGCGATCACAACCCGTACGGATACACGATGTTCGTGGCCGGCGGCGGGTTCAAGGGCGGCATCGCCTACGGCGCAACCGACGAGTTCGGTTTCAAGGCGGCGGAAAATCGCGTGTCGATCCATGACTTGCACGCGACGCTCTTGCACCAGCTCGGCATGGATCACACGAAGCTGACCTATCGCTATGCCGGCCGCGACTTCCGCCTGACGGACGTGTTCGGAGAAGTGGTCACGGACATCCTTGCGTAACCTCGTTGTCGCGTTTGCCGGGCTCGTCTTCTGCGCGGCGTTGGCGGCACGGCCGGACGCGCAGGAGCCGGTCGCGCGCAAGACCGTGCGCGAGGCCGTGTACACCGACGCGCAGGCGGAGCGCGGAAAAAAGGTGTACGAGGCCAACTGCGTCACCTGCCATCTGCCCGACCTCGACGGATCCGCGAATCCCGACGCCAACCCTGTGGCCCGAGGCGCGCCGCTCGTGGGCACGCGCTTCGTTCAGGATTTCGGCGAGTCGAAGGTCAGCGCGCTCTTCAACAAGATGAAGCGCGACATGCCGTCGGGGAGACCCGGCGCCTTGACGGACCAGGAGTACCTCGACGCGGCGGCATTCGTGCTGCAACGAAACCGGTTTCCCGCCGGGAAGACGGAGTTGACCGAGGAGTCGGCCGGCGAATTCTGGATCCCCGGCGCCGGCGGTGCGGAAGGATTGCAGAACTACACGTTTGTCGCGACAGTCGGGTGTCTTCACCAGGATCCCACGCGATCGTGGCTGCTCATCAACGCGCAGGAATTGAAGCAGACGGACCCGAAAGCCGCGAGCGCGGCGCCGGCGGACGGTGCCCGACGGTCCGGGCGAGTTCACCTTCCGCCTGCTCGACGCGATCAGCTACAAGCCCGAGCCCCACAACGGCCACAAGGTGCGCGTCACCGGATACATGGTGCGCCTCGGCGCGGAAGTCCGCGTCAACGTCCAGTCGCTGCAGATGGTCGGCGCGTCGTGCGGCAAGTGAAGGTACTGGAGGCGGTGTCCTGTGCCACATCACAGGCAGTTTCGAAACCACTTCTGCTGGTTGCTGCATGGGCTGTGTGTCTTACCTGTGTGCTTGCCGGCCAGGCACAAACCACTGTGTGGAGCGGCGTGTACACCGAGGCCCAGGCGTATCGCGGCGAGAAGGTGGCCGACACGACCTGCATTGGCTGCCACGGACCCGGCCTGGACGGGGGAGATTCAGGACCAAAGCTGGTGGGCGAGGTGTTCCTGGCGAACTGGAGCAGCCAGCCTGTGAGCGAGCTGTTCGACTGGATCCGTCAGGCCATGCCGCCGGAGGCGGCAGGCACATTGAGCAAGGAAGACGCGGCCGCGGTCGTGGCGTACATCCTCAAGCAGAACAAGATGCCCGCAGGCAAACAGCCCCTCCCCAGCGAGAGCGACGAGTTGCGGCGGATCCAGATGACAGCCAAAGTCGAAACTCGTTAGGCAACAGTTGTTGCTTCGCGCTCTCAACGGGAAGTCAGACGTAGGGATGACTTCGCAGCGTTGCCATGGTGTACGCGTCGCTCGAGCCCGGCGGCTGATCGTGATCGCGCATGCCTTTGGGGGCGTAACGATGTTAGGATCGTTCGGCGGGCACAATTTCCACTCCGGGCTGTAATCGCGAGCCGATCTCGCTGTCAACCTTGTTATTGCGCGCGACAGACTTCTCTCAGCCTGCTACTGCGATTGAACCCCATGCTTGAAAGCGACGTGAGCGTCGAGGAAGTGCCCGCCGGCAAGGGCGCCGCCAGACGGAAGGTGCCGACCGACAATGGCGTCGGCTCGAAGTCTGACATCGCCCAGGCATTTCGCCTGGCAGTGGAAACTCCGGCGCCCATGCCTGTGAAAATCCTGACGCCTCCGCACGGCTGGCGTCTGCGGCGCTGCTTCGACTTGTGGACGTTCCGTGAGCTCGTCTATTTCCTGGCTTGGCGTGATGTAAAAGTGCGCTACAAGCAGACGGTGCTGGGCGCAGCCTGGGCGGTCCTTCAGCCACTGATGACGATGGTCGTGTTCACCGTCTTCTTTGGCCGCCTCGGTCGCATGGATCAGTTCTCGAATTTGCCTTACCCGGTGATCGTATTTTCCGCGCTACTCCCCTGGCAATTCTTTTCGCAAGCGGTCGTGCAAAGCGGACAGAGCCTGGTGGGGAGCGCCAATCTCATAAGCAAGGTGTACTTTCCGCGCTTGGCGATTCCCCTCGCAGTCGTCGGCGGTTCGCTGGTTGATTTCGGAATCTCTTTCGTGGTGATGTTCGCCCTGATGCTGTTCTACGGCGTGGCGCCCGGAGGGGGCCTTTTGCTGTTGCCGGCGCTGGTGGCGCTGACGCTGCTTATGGTAGTCGGAGTCGGCTCACTGCTCTCGGCGCTGACGGTGGCGTATCGAGACTTCCGCTATGTGGCGCCGTTCCTGATCCAGTTGTGGTTCTTCGCCTGTCCGGTCGCCTATCCCTTGCAGATCGTGCCCGAGGCGTACCGGCAGCTCTACGCTATCAACCCGATGGCGGGCATCATCGAAGGCTATCGCTCCGCTCTGCTGGGACAGCCCATCGCCTGGGACCTGCTCGCAATATCGGGCGCGGCGTCCGTGTGTGTATTTGCGATCGGCATCGCGTATTTCCTCCGCGTCGAGCGAAGGTTCGCGGATATTGTATAGAATCGGGGTAATGGGCGATCGGGTCAAGCACGACGCGTCGGGTTCATCCGAGCGAAGTTTCTCCTTCAACCTCATCATTTCATAGTCATGACCGTTCCCGCTGTTGTTGTCGAAAACCTGGGCAAGCAATATCAGCTGGGACATCGGGAATCGCAACGCCGCACATTGCGAGAGGCGATTGTGGAAACCGTGCGCGAGCCGTGGCGGCGGTTCCGGCGTCTTTCGGGCAAAGATCAAAACAGAGCCTTTTGGGCGCTGCGCGAGGTTTCGTTCCTGGTTGAGCCCGGCGAAGTGCTGGGCATCATCGGCCGCAACGGCGCCGGCAAGAGCACGCTCCTCAAGGTTCTCTCGCAAATCACCGAGCCGACTGAAGGCCGTGTGGCCGTTCGCGGTCGCGTCGCCAGTCTGCTGGAGGTGGGTACCGGTTTCCACAGTGAACTCACCGGCCGGGAAAACGTCTATCTGAACGGAGCCATTCTCGGCATGTCGAAAGCGGAGATCGACCGCAAGTTCGACGAGATTGTGGCCTTTGCCGGCGTGGAGAAGTTTCTCGACACGGCAATCAAGCACTTTTCCTCCGGCATGACAGTGCGGCTGGCATTCGCAGTGGCCGCGCACCTGGAGCCGGAAATCCTGGTGGTCGATGAAGTGCTGGCCGTGGGGGACGCCCGTTTCCGCGCCCAGTGTACGAGGAAGATGGGCGAGGTGGCCAGAGGCGGACGAACGGTATTCCTGGTCAGCCACGACATGGGCGCCATTGAAAATCTCTCCAGCCGCGTGCTGCTCCTGGAGGAAGGTCGCATCACGCAGATCGGCCCGCCGGAACAGGTGATCGCCGCCTATCTCAGTTCCACAACGCAGACGGTCACTGACGTGTCGCTCGTCCATCGCCACGGCCATTCTGCTCAGCGGACGATCGCGCGGCGCCTTCGGATTTTGGACAAAAACGGCCAGCCCATCACGGCGATTCCCGTCGGTGCGGCGGTCACGTTTGAGTTGGAATTGGCCTCGGCGGAAACGATCCACGACATGTACATCAGCCTGCACGTGCATACCCTGCTGGGCGTGCGGGTGACAACGCTGAGCAGTTATTATGCGGCCGGCCAACCGATCGACGTGTCCGACCTCACGATCGTGCGCTGCACGACGCCGCGCATGCAGCTTGTGCCCGGTACGTATCATTTGGTGCTGGGACTGGCGACCGCTGGAGGAGAGATCGAGAAGATCGAGCCGGTGACCACGATCGAAATCACGCCACGCGACATCTATGGCACTGGACGCGTTCCCGACCACCGCGAGGGACTCTGCCTTTTGGATTGCGCATGGGAGGTATCCAAGGGATGACACATGACCATGGTTGAATCGCCGCCGACCGGGAAAACGCAGCCGCCTGGGAAAGACGACGCTCGTCCCGACGGTCCATCCGCCAGTCTGCTGCGCAAAGTGGGACGCAGGGTCAAGCGCCATTATCATCGGGTAATCAACGCCTCAATCAATAATGTAGCGATCAACAACCTGGCGATCCGGCTCCGCTTGGAACGCCGGCTGAAAGATCTTCAGCATCCCTACCGGCGGTTTGTTCCCCGATCGACCAAATCGCATCAAGAGAACGCCGGATTTTCAGACCGCCCCGAAATCAATCAGGCCCTCGCGCGAACTCATGCGGACCTGGCGCACGTGGCGAAACTTGTCGTGGGCGATCGTGGCGCGGGACGGCTTGCCCGCGTGCTCGACATTGGTTGCGGACCGGGCCTGTACCTACGGGACTTTCCAGTGGATCAGTATTCCGTGACGGGCATCGACATCAATCCCGGCATGTGTCAGCTGGCGCGCGCGAGCGTGCCTCACGCCACGATCCTGGAAGGCGATTTTACCGAGGTGCAGCCAGGCGGCGATTTCGACCTGATCTACTCGATCGGCGTGTTCATCTATATCTGCCGCATGGACGTGGATCGGTTCTTCGCCAAAGTCCATCGCTCGCTTCGAATCGGTGGGATGTTCTTCTTGAACTATCAGCATGCGTTGTCGTTGTGGGACTTGACGTATCCCGATCTAACCTACATTCAGTACAGCCCCCTGTTCGTGGAGCGGATAGCGAAACGTTACCTGGAAGTCGTCGACCACCGCCACGCGTTTGACGATCGCCGCATCGGCCTCTACGACGGCAGTCCTCACAAGAGCTCGAATCCCTACACGGATAAGACGTTCTTGAACTCGAGCGTTCTGATCGCGCGGCGGACGAAATAGCTCAGATATCAAAATAGATGGCCACTATCTTGGCAGCTTCGACCGAACAAGGCGTGTACCGGACGTGCGATCCCGCGGCGATTCCGTTGCGCCTCGTGCCACTGCGGGAAGGCCTGAGTGCCATCGACATCGAGAGGTATCCATACACGTATTTGCCTGAATACATCGCGTACGTCAGCAAGGGTGGCCCAGCGATGCTGGCTATTTCCGAGGATGGAAGCATTGCCTGCCCCGTGCGATTCGGGAAGGCGCAGTTTCTGAAGTTTGGTCAATTGCTTTCGCCGCCGCTGTGCCACGGCGAAGCGTTGCCTCCGGAGCGCGAAGCGGCATTTATTTCTTCGCTGCTGCAGCATCTGAGAGACGACCGCCTGTGCGACCGCCTGTTGCAGCCGGTCATTGTCGACCTGTTCCAGTCGTTTCCGGCAGAGTCAAGACACTGTGCTTTTGGAAGCTACATCTTGCCGCTTCAGCAGAAGTCGGAAGACGAACTGTTGCAAGGTATGCATCATGACCATCGCCGCAAAATTCGAGGGGCCGTCCGGCAGGGAGCGGAAGTCAGGTTTGGACGCGACCAACTTCCAGCGTTTGCCAAGTTGCACGCCCGAGCCTTTGAAGGGAGCGCGATTCGCTCAGGCAACGAAGTCTATTTTCAAGACCTTTACGACAGGCTGGCGCAGAGTGACCATGTGCTGTGCGCGGTCGTCTGCTTCGGCGGGACGCCGATGGGCGGGGCGTTTGTGCCGTTCACGCGCCATGCGGGTTATTACCTGTCGGGAGGTTCCGCCGCCGAGGTGGAACCGTCGGGGGCGATCAAACTTCTGCATTGGGAAATCATCCGGCGTTTACGTACATTAGGCGTGGAGAAATATGATTTCCTCGGAGCCCGCTTGAGCGATGTGCAAGGGACCAAGCTCGAATTCATCCAGCGCTTCAAGTCCCGATTTGGGTGCGAGCTGCAACAGGGTTACTTGTGGAAGATGGACCTTCGTCCCGCCGCTTGCCAGGGATGGGACGTCATGCACTGGGTGAACGCCAGGCTCAAAGGGCGTCCCCTGGCGCTTCCTGACATCATCGATCAAGAACAAGCCAAGGCGCGTCCTGCGGCGAGTGACCTCATCGAGCCATAACCACCTTCTTGTCGCAGCAGTGGGCTGTGTGTCTCACACGCGTCCTGGCCGGCCACGATCATCCGCGAACGGGCAGAATCGGGCCCGTCACTTCGATCGAGACGGCCTTGCGAGGGATGCTCAGCGACGAGAGCGCCTTTTCCACTACCGGCATCTGTGAGCTGCTCTCGACACCGACCTTGACGCGGTTCTTCGCTTCGTCCAAATCGACCATGGTCACGCCAGGTATCTTCAGTACAGCGCCCGCGCGTTCGGTCCATGTCTTGAGCTGCGAGACGGCGTACTGACCTTGGATAGCGCGGATTCCCGCCGCTGGCACGCGGCTGGGCCCGAAGACGGCCACGACGGCCGAACGCGCCGCGTCCAGCTGAGCCGTATCGAGCAGGTACACCGCAAGCTGACCGTTCGAGTCGATGAACATGCCGCCAAATCCCGGCACGTGCTTCTCGACCCGGATCAGCAAATCATCGTGGGTTTCCATCCTGGCGGGTTCCGGAGACGCACCGCCCACCTGGGCGCGAATGTCGCGGCCCAGAATGGCAAGCAGCACACACGTAGCGGCCACGCAGGCCGTTTCGGTCGGGCGCCGGAGCTTCATCAGGACCAATGTATCACCGGGCAAGCCCAACTTGCCCGGTGTGGAACCGCTCGTTATTCCGCTGTTGGCCGAAACGGTGTTTCAGACCTCAGTGCGTCGTGAGGGGGCCGAGCTCCGCTTCGACGTTCGCCGTCGGGCTGTAGACAAACATGGTGCCCGATGAGTTGCCGCCCCAGAGGTTTCCCAGCAGTGCGACGGAATCACCCGACAGCGTTCTGAACACCGGCGAACCGCTGTCGCCACCCTGGACGATCGGCACGTCGGCTTCGACGAAGTTCTGACAGAGGAGGACGAGGTTGGTGCCGGAAACGCCCGTGTGGACGCACGTATTGGTGACCGTGCCGCGAGTCCAGCCAGTTGTTCGGCCGACCTTCTCGGCACTGTCGCCAACGACAGCGGTTCCCTCGTCCACGATGACGAATTTACCGGCAATGTCGAGTGAGCCGTTGTTGGGGCCGGTCGTCTTGGCAATCGCGCCAAGCTCGAGGTTGACGCTATCGTTCCCATCGCTGAAGTTGGAGTCCGAGTAGCGGCAGAGGCGTCCTTTCGGGCAACCGGAGATGCCACGCTTGTACGCCGGGTCGACAATCTCGGTCCCGATAAACTCGCCCGCCACCTGGTTCAGTGGCTGATAATACTTGGTGCCGTCGACCGAACCCTGCTTGGTGCTGCAGTGAGAGGCGGTCACATAGCCCATCACGCCCGCGCGGAAGGCGTTGAATCCGAGGCTGCACACGTAATTGGAGAAGCGAACCTGCACCCCGGCTTGGACGGGCCGGGCCAGGTCGCGAAGGGTTGCGAGCTGAACGATCGGCTCGGTGCGAACGATGTCGACCGGCGCTGATACGCCCAGCGCCCGTATTCTCGCCCGAACCAGTCCGTCGATGTCGCGGTCCATGACACCGACAACCAGTCTCCCGTTCGTCTCGTCGGCATCGGTGTAGACCACGCCGGCCAGTTCGAACACCGGCAGCAGACGCTGGTGGAGCGATTCGAGGTCCGGCCTACCCTGCGCGTCAAGCGCCGGCGTCCCGAATGGCCCTCCCAGAAAGAGCGCCACCGCTCCCACCAGGGGAACGCACGTCATCAATATCTTCTTCATCTTCATCATCGTCATCAGGAGTCCTCCGCTCGCTGCTTCGAGCCACAACCATAATCCGCGTCTGGTTGCGACAATGCAAGAGGGAAGTCCGTGTCTCATTCCTGCACAGATCGTTGATGGCATCAACCCGGGCAACCTCGACGCGCTCATGCGTCTGTATGATCCTGATGCCGCGTTTGTATACGTGCTCGAACATTCTGCGCTGACGCCGCCGCCCGCCTGACGAGATCATTTCGCCAGCGGACGATGGCCGGAGTTGTCGATGACGACGCGGATGTTCTTGGCCTTGGCCTCGAGCGTTGTCTGTGACGTGTAGCTGGTGCCGTCGGGCAGCGTGGCGAAGCGGACGTCGAGCGTCACCGTATCCTCTGGCTTCTCGAGATACGTCGCAACGCTGAGGGCGGAAAGGAGCGCGGCCTTCGCGTCCACGTCGATGTTCATCATGTCTTTGGGCTGCACGAAGTCTTTGAATTCAAGCCGCACCTTCCCGTCGGGCTGCGGTGCCACCGCCAGGTTCTTGGCATCCTTTGCCTTCTGAATCCGCGCGGGGTCGGGCGGGACGTACTGATGGATCAGGTCGCTGGCCTTACCCATGTACTCCACCATCTCGTCTTTCTTGTTCTCGATGATGTTCTCCTTGACTCGTCCGCCGCCACGTCGGCCGCGGCCGCCTCCGCTGGGCTCGGCCGCGGGCTTAGGCTCGCCCATCGGCACCTTCGTCAGCTTTCCATCGGCTCCGTAATAGACCCGCTGCTGCTTACGCGACTTCTCCTCGCCCTTCAAGCTGATGGCGGTCGTCTCGATCCACTCATATTGGCGAAGGCGCTTCTGACTTTCAGCCAGGTTCTGCTTAAGTGCCGCGACGAGCTGATCGGGCGAAGGCGGGGCCTGGGCACCTCCGCGCGCCGCCGCCATCACGATTCCGATGAAAATCGCCGACAGCATTACGGTATGGTTCGTCTTCATGTCGATCCTCCTATGGCCAGTGGTGGCTGCGATCCGCACACCACGAGATGCAAACGCAGCGGCAAGAAGCGAGCCAGCGACTACTGGCCACAACGGGGTGAAAAGCCTCGATCTTCGTAAGCTGCCAACCGGTGTAGCGGAGAACGCTACGGCCGGACGGAGGTCTGGCGCGTGCCATTCCTCACCCGTTTCATCGACGCGCTGGACTCTCCGCCCAGTTCGAGAGCATGGTCATCGGATCGTTGAAGTCACCATCTTGCGACAAATACACGAGGCGGCCCGCCTGCGACACCGAGAAGACGCCGAACACCGGCGGTGAGCCGGTAGAGAGGAGGACGTCCTCCGCGATCGGCCTCGGATTGCCGGAAGTCGCCATGCCTTTCACATCGAACGGCTGTGCCATCAAGGTGTGATTCTGCATGAACAGCAGGTGGCCCTGCGCATACGCGACGTTGCCCGCGTCGAGCCTTGCGATCAGCTTTTTCTGCGTCCCATCGTCCAGCGACGTCACGTTATACGCGTTGCTCCGGCCGTTCGAAGATGTGACGCGATACAGGATCTGCCTGGTGCCGGCGAGAAGCTGCGGACGCACGTGGTTAGGTTCGCGTGACTCCAGCTCCGTGAGCGACGTGACGGGACCTCCGTGGGCCGAAATGCGTTTGAGCACGCCGGGAAATGGCGCAAAGACAATCGTGTCGTCGGGACCCCACGTGCCGCCACGCTGGCTGCGCACTTCGCATAGCGTTCGCACGGCGAGCTGGATGGAGTCGCGCGAACGGGTGCCGAGACCATTCAGATCCAGGCGCTTCAACTGGCGATCGGCGAAGAATCCGATCGACGCGCCGTCGGACGACCAGAAGGGTGAAACACCGCCCTCTGTTCCGGGCAGCCGCCAATCGGCGTCGAACGCAAACGAGTGAAGCCACAGCGCGGTCGCCCCATCGTTGCGCGCGCTGTAGACGACGAGCCGGCCGTCAGGTGAGATGGCGAGAATGGTGTTCGGCACGCCGTCGTTCACCGGAGGTGCCCATCTCAGGCCATCCGGAAGCTCGACCTCGGTACGCACCGGTTCTTTTGGAGCGTCGGCCAGGCTGTCCCGGCCGCGGTTGGGTTCGACGGTGGAGGCGCCGGACGTCTCTGAGGAACGCGCTGGCGGTGTCGGCGCGATTTGCGGTGTCGCCACGATCGCCGGCGGCGGCGACGATCGCAGATTCGAGTCCGGCGGGGCAGCGGGGCTCGTCTCGCGATCGAGGACCATGCGCGTTACGGCAGTCGCGAGAACGACGCCGGACAGAAATGCCAGCGCAACCATCCAGCGCCTTCGCCGGTGTGCGGGAGCAGGCACGGCGCTGGCACCTGTACTCCCAGCGACTCGCGTCACGTGATCGGATCGTCCCTCGAGCAGATCATCGATTTCGAGATACGCGTCGGCGATGTTCGCCAACCGTCTCCCGCGATCCTTCTCGAGGCACCGCCGCAGCAGCGTTCGAACCTGTGGCGGCGTGTCGTCCGGCAGGGCCGTCCAGTCAGGTTCGCCGCGCATGACCGCGCCAAGCGTGTCTGCCACCGCCACGCCCGGAAACGCGCGCGTGGCCGTCAACATCTCGTACAGGAGACAACCGAACGACCAGATGTCGCTTCTTCCGTCGACGCGGTCGCCCATCGCCTGTTCGGGGCTGACATACGCGACAGTCCCGACCAGCACGCCTTCCTTGGTCCCTCCAAGAGTCAGCGTGAGATCCGGGGCATCGAGCTCCGAGCCGCTGTCGCGCGCGAGCTTCGCGACTCCAAAGTCGAGCACTTTGATCGCGCCGCCAGCAGTGATCTTGATGTTGGACGGTTTCAAATCACGATGGATGATCGCTTTACCGTGGGCCGCCTCGAGCGCCGCCGCGATGCCTGAAGCGCTGCGCAAGGCCTCGCGCAGCGGCATCGGCCCTCGCAGGAGGCGCTGCTGCAAGGTCTCTCCTTCGACCAGCTCGAAAATCAGGCATGGCGCCTGCTGTTCCTCGACGATATCGAAGAGCGTGCAGATGTTGGGATGGTTGACCTGCGAGATGATCCGCGCTTCCCGCTCGAGGCGCGCGAGGCGGTCGGCATCGTGGACGAACGCGGCCGGCAGCACCTTGACGGCCACATCCCGTCCAAGGCGGGTGTCGCGTGCGCGATAAACCTCGCCCATGGCGCCGTGACCCAGCAGGCCGACCACCTCATACGCCCCCAGTCGGTCTCCGGTCTTGAGCGCCATCGGTGGCTACAATTGTGACGCAGATCGAGCAGATACCGACAGCGGTGCCGACACCGGCGATCAGCGAGACGCCCGCATCCACGACGCTTCTGCTTCGGTAAAGGTCAGCGAATCTCTGACGGCCTTGCGCACCAGCGCCCTGTCCCACCCCGCCTGCATCAGGCCGGTGGGGGAATGCGCACCTCCGGGCAAGAGCAGGTGGCCAACTTCGTGTGCGATGACGTGCGCGAGGATCGTACTGAGGTCGATTCGATGGGTACGCGCGAAGTCCTGCACCTGCCTGAAGAACACCTGCACCATCGAACCGTCCGGGCTGCGTCGCGCCACGCCCATCACGGGTGAAGATGCCCTCGCGTAACCGAGCACCTGCGCGACGATCCTCACGGTGAGCGGCGCCGTGTCGGTCCAGCGCACCGCGATCCCGGCACCGGCGAAAATTCGCGTCACCACATCTTGAGATGTGCTCAGGATATGCGCGGGAACCTGCGCGTCATTTTTCATCTGCAGATCGATTGTCCGGGTCTGGCCGGTTTCTCCTGCTTCGGCTATGCTCACAGCCATCATCACGACCGCGACGGTGATCCACCTCTTCATGGTGGATCCATTGGAAAATGGCGCCGGTTGTCAGGTCGTTAGCGTGCCATTAGGATTCCATTAGTTTTGCGTTTCAGCTTTGGCCCGTGGACGCTCGACGCCAATCGCCGTCTGCTCCTGCACGGCGGCGACGCGGTGTCTCTCTCCCCGAAGGCGTTCGACCTCCTGCGGCTTCTCGCCGAGCATCACGAACGTGCCTTCTCGAAGGCGGAGCTTCACCAGCACCTCTGGCCGGATACGTTCGTGTCGGATGGAAGCCTGACGATTCTGGTCGCGGAAATTCGCCAGGTGCTGCAGGACCCTGCGGACCGCCCCCAATTCATCAGGACCGTCCGTCGTTTCGGCTACGGATTCTGTGCGTCCGTGAGACGAGCGGCCGCGCCGCCGTCGGCGGCGGTGGCTCGGAATGCGTGGGTCATCTGGGGAAACCGAAGCATCGGCGTGGCCGAAGGCGACACGATTCTGGGACGTGCCCTCGATGCCACGATTCGTTTTGACGTGCCGGGCGTCTCGCGCCGCCACGCCCGCATCTCGGTGGAGGGCGCGAGCGTGACCGTCGAAGACCTGGGCAGTCAGAACGGAACGTATGTACGCGGCGAAAAGATCATCGGGCGTGCGGCGCTCGCCGACGGGGATGAGTTGCGCATCGGTCCGGTCTCGATGCTGATTCGCCTGGTTTCGCCCGACAGCTCAACGATCCCGATGTAGGTTGCGTTCGTTAGTGAACCGTCCCGCAGACGACTCCACCACGATATTCCGGAGTTCTCTGTCGGAGTGGGCGAGAGACTCGTGGGGCGGCTCGAGCGAAAACGGCGCCGAAGCTGTGAATTCCCAAGGAATCCGGTGGCTTCTTCCGCCTCCGAGCGGCATGCCGTTTGCTCTGTCGCTTGACCGATACATGAAAGCCCCCGCTCGTCGCCGGCTGCTGCTCGTCGCCGAGAGAACGAGCTGGGCATTCGGCCTCATCGGTCTCGTGTCGTGGGGCCTGTTCCATGTCGGGGTGAGCAACGGAACGCGGCACGATCTGGAACGGTTCGCAGTGCTCCGGCTTGTCGCCCAGGAGCAGGGCACGCCGGATCTGTCCCTCTGGTCTCCCGCACGCGTTAGCGCCTGGCGTCAGGCACTTCTCGAACCAGCGCCCGCTCCGCTGGGCGTGCTGCGAATCCCGAAGATTCGACTCGAGGTGCCGGTGCTGCCGGGCACGGATGATCGCACGCTCGATCGCGCCGTCGGTTACATCGAAGGTACCGCGCAACCGGGAACGGACGGGAACCTGGGCATCGCCGGGCACCGCGACGGATTCTTCCGGGGACTGAAGGACATCACGCCGGGTGACGTGATCGAGCTCGACACGATTCAGAGGACGGAGATCTATCGCGTCGAGCGAACATGGGTGGTGAACCCGGACGAGGTCTCGGTGCTCGACCCGACGTCCACGCGGGCGCTGACACTGGTCACCTGCTATCCCTTCTATTTCATCGGCCACGCCCCACAACGGTTCATCGTCCGTGCCGTGCATATCGGCGACAGACCGGCGGACGCGCCCGAGTCGATTGAACGCGCAGATGTTCCTCGTTCGCAGGCGGGCGGGTTGCCGCGTCTGCACAGTTGGTCCCGCTCGTAAATGATCGCGTAGCGCGGTCAGAAAATGGAGAGAGTTCTATGACACGTTCGATGAGTCGAGGAGCCCTGGCCGTGGCAATTGTCTGTCTGACAACCGCCGTGTCGCTGGCGCAGCAGGCGACGACCTCGGAAACCAAGTCGTTCGAAGTGCTCGCGGTGGAGGGCAACCAGCTGGTTGTCAGGCTGCCGGAAGGCACGAGAGAAATGACCGTCGCGGAAGATTTTCGCTTCATGATCAACGGGCAGCCGATGTCCGTACGCCAGTTGAAGCCGGGAATGAAAGGCACGGCCACGATTACGACACGCACGACGGTCACCCCGGTCACCGTCACCGAAGTGAAGAACGGCACCGTCATGCAGTCGACGGGGTCTTCCATCATCGTGCGGACCGAGGAAGGCATCAAGTCGTTCACACAAGGGGACGTTGACAAGCGCGGCGTCAAGATCATGCGCAACGGACAGCCGGCGACCGTGAATGATTTCCGTCAAGGCGATCGGCTGAGCGCGACCATCATCACATCGATGCCGCCTCAGGTGATGACTGAGAAAGAAGTGCAAGCGACGCTCGCGACCTCTGCCGGCTGGCGGTGGCGGCGCGGCTTCGGCGTCCGCTCGAGGAGCCGCGTCGGCAACGAGGGGTTCGTCATCGGCTGGAGGCTCGACTGCAGCGTCGAATGCCGCCGCGGGGACACCCTCGCAGGCTCCGACGGCGGGTGCGCGGACGTTGCCGAGCACTGCCAGTTCGTGGCCGCTCATCGGGCTCGTCAGTGTAATATCGCTGGCGATTGGCGGCGCGCTGACCATGAGGCGTCGCTTCGTCCGCTAGAGGTACTGCCGGCTGGCAATGAACGGCCGGTTGGGTCACGATATGGGGATGATCAACATTTTGCAATTCGCGGTTCGGTTGGGCCTGGGGCTGGCGCTCGTCGTCACCGGAGCGGCCAGCCCCGGTCGCGTCACCACCGTCTCGGCCCAGGCGCCGAACGCGTGCGCGCTCGTCACGGTCGATGAGGTCGGGCAAATCGCGAATGCGAGCGTCGCCGAGGGTGTCTCGAGCGCACTCGAGCCCGCCGGCTCCGTTACCTGTCGATATACGTGGGGTACCGGCGTCAACCGGTTCAAACTCGACGTGACCGTCAACGAGGCGTCGCGAATGTTTCCCGGCACGAGTCCGGACCAGATCAAGCAGCGACTCCTGGAGTCAGTCAGAGCCGGGAGTGATGATGCGGTCATCCCGGAGGTCGGCGAGGCCGCCGTGTTCATTCCCCAGTCGCCCGTCTACGCCAGCGCGACCGCATTGGTAAAGGGACGGATCCTGAGGATGCACCTCGACGGCATCTACGCGAGTGAAAAGAAGGATCCCGTCGTCGGGCTGCTGAAGCTGGCTGCGTCGCGGCTGTAGTCGCTTTTGTTGCTCACGCTACGGCGACTCCACGTGATACGCCCTGATTCGCCAGGTGTTTTCCTTCCGCCACATTAGACGCATGACCGGGGCGTCGCCGCCTTTGGTTTGGAAGCGGAACGTCATGCTGAAGGTTTCTCCGTATTCGAGTGGTAGAGGATCGGGCGGCACGGCGCCACGGGCGCGGGCGTCACACTCGACGGCGTCACTAAGTGCAGCTGGCAAGCTATTGAGGCTGAAGATGCGAGAGAACGGCTGATCTACGACCCGAACCGAGGGGTGGAGCGGCTGGGCGGCCTCGATGATCGCATCCAGATTGCGCGGGGTGCCAACCCACTGGCCGACGCGTTCGAAGCCGGCGCGGACCCTCCGGCCGGCCTCCTCGAGCGACGTTGAGGCCGGCGCGTCAGGATCGCGCTCGAGGTCGTAACACGCGTAGCTCCTCGTCGAAAGGTATCGAAACGCCGCATCGTAGTTTCTACGGATCAACCAGGTGTCCATGAAGTTCTTGGCCGCGTTCACCAGGGCGAGGTCGGCCTTGATCCGCACGACGCTGGGCTCGGGCAGCGCTGGTGGTACCGGAGTCACATCGGCCGCCGGATCCGTCTGCCACGACACAATCTTCCAGTAGCCATCCTCTTTGGCCCACAGTAACGCGACCGAGGTGTTCCCGGCTGGCCCGCCGATGCGGAAGGTCGCCCCAAAGTGGGTCCCGTACCCGCGCGATCCTCTCGCAGGGGAGCCGGGTGTCAGACGGCTCGCACAGTCGAGCCTGGCAGCGACATCGTCGGACACGTTGTAGAGCATGAACTGGGCTTGATGAGGCTGGGCTTCTGCGCGAAGCCCGGGCATCGTGAGGGGCACGCCGGCTATCAAGCCCTCGAGCGAGTCGTGCCTGCCGAGGGCTTCCTGAGCGGCTTTCAGATTGACCAGGATCTGAAAGGGCGCGAGGCCGCGGTCGAACGCTGATGGATCGGCCATATCCTGCGCTAGACACGCGTAGGATCGCTCCGAAACATAGCCCATCGCCGCCGCGGTGTCGCCTTCGATCAGCCACGCCTTCAGGAAGTCCGACACCATCACGTCGATATCCTTCTTGCCCGCCCGCGGGATCTTCGGGAGAGCAAGCCCGGCGCTCTTGTCCGCGGCTTGAGGGTCCCGATCGAGGCGCACACCGAAAAACCCTCTCCACCAGTTCTGAAACCCCGACCACTGCGCGGCATGGCGCTCGGCATTGTTGCCGGCGCGGACGTCCGAGTTCGCCGCGCTCAAGTGCCCGTTGACCAGCGACACGGGGAAACTCGGCGAGCGATAGTCGACGTCGACGTCCGCCTGACGGCCATCGAGCGCTATCGAGACCTGAATCGACGGAGTCCCCCTCTGTTCGCGGTAGTTGAGCGGATAACCCTTGTGGTAGATGACATTGTCGGCGCTGCGCTTGAACTCCCGCGAGCGCTCCAGCATCTCGCGGGCGTTCGGTGTGAGTCGCACGTACATCCGAAACTGGCGATCGCTTGACGTTCCCGAGACTTCGCCCCTGACGCTGTCAACGCGCTCGATGATCGCCAGGCCGTCGCCGAACTTCTGGCCCGACGCGTCGGTCATCGGCGTCGTCATCAGGGCATGCGTCACGGCGTCGAAGGTCGTCTTGGTGGAGAGACTGAGGATGTCGTCGTAGAACGAACCGGTATCGACGTTCTGGCCGGTTACCTTGGTGAATCGCCCCACCCAGTCTTCGACAAGCCGTTGGCGACGCTCGTCCAGCTCCGCATAGGCGCCGCCTATTTGCCGTTGGGGCTGCTGTGGCTGCTGGGCCAGGACGCCCGCAACGGCCAGCACTCCGAGAAGCACTCCGGTCACGATCCCCTGTCGTGGGTTCCTCATGTGTGGGCGGCCTCCGTCATGTCGAACCAACTCGCGCCTATTATGCCCGAGCGCGCCACCGTTCGTGGAGGTCATCGACCCTTCGACAGAAACATCAGGGCGGCGCCCAACCACCACGCCAATTCCCCCCACGCCCGGTCGTGGTGGACGGTTCACTGAAGGCCGAACGAGCGGGATCGCGAGGCAGATCGCCGCCGCGATCGCGATACGCATGATCACGATCGCTTTTCGGTTCGACCGACTCGGACCGGTGAGTCGGCCAGCTCTGCTAGAGACGCTGCATGGGGAGGGATACCACGACATGCACCGCATTCAGGTGACCGCCGTCAAGCCGGGACGCAATTTCCCCGACTCAAGGATCACGGGTCTGGTTGCAGTTGCATTAGGTCGAAGTGCATCTCAGCTCCTTGCACACCCGCCTATCGCACGATAGAAACCAAGGGCATCGTCTGCGGTAGAATCTCTCTCAAGCGCGGTTCATGCGAACCTGGCTCGTGAGTTGCTCGGCGCGGTGGGTTGAGAGTTCGTCATCGAGAGTCAGCGATGAGGCGCCCGCCGCCCTCGTCGCGCATTCTCAAACACACACCAGTCAATGACGACAGTTACGCCAGGCCCTCGCAGAGTCGCCGTTGTTGTTGCACATCCAGGTCACGAGTTGATCGTCTATCACTGGATGGAGGTACCATCACCCGATCTACTGCTGCCTGACGGACGGATCCGGGGGCGCTGCGACGTCCCGCCTGCCCTCGACCACTCGGCTGCTGAACACAATTGGGGCATTGGCCGGACCAATCTACGGTCGGTATTCGGATCGACACGATGTACCAGCTGTTACTTGAGAGACGCGTCGACGTATTCGTAGAACTCGCGAAGGAACTCGCGTCGGCGCTCGAGGAAGCGGGTGTAGATTGTGTGGCCGGTGATGCCGTCGAAGGGTTCAACCCTGCCCATGACGTTTGCCGTCTGATCATCGATGGCGCAGTGCTGATCGTCCGGCGGCGGACGGGACGCGAGGTGCGTAACTACGACTTCCTGCTGGATGGTCCACACGAACCGTCGTGTCCAGGTTCGATTGTCGTCCGGCTCGACGACGTTGCGCTGGAGCGGAAGCTCGCGGCCGCGAGCGCTTACACGGAGATGCGCCCGGAAGTAAAGGCGGCGCTCAGCCGCTATGGACGACAGGCCTTTGCAATGGAGTGCTTGCGCCCAGCCGGGACAAGCCTGCATGCGCCGCGCTTCGAACATAAACGGCCCGAATACGAGCAGTTATGGAGCGAAGCGCGTCACCGAAGGACGCTATGCGGAAATCATTCGCTACCGCGACCACGTGCGCCCGATCGTCAAGGCGATCGAGGACGCGGCGAGATGATCGCCTCGCGTCCCGCGACGGGAGGATGTCACGTAGTGCAGTCCACCGAACTCGCTGCTGTGTGCTGCCTCGCGCGCACGGCGGTTCCGCGACGAGGAGGAACAGACTGTGACCCGCACACGCCTGATGTCGACCCCACCACGATTCGTGCTGAGCCGGCTCTCGCGCCAGCTGTACATCGACTGCCTCACTAAAGCAAAGCAGCGTGGGTTCTCGTTCGTGCGGTTTCAGGATTTCCTGCCCGGCGCGTCCGGGCTACCATCGCGCTATATCGCACTCCGGCACGATGTTGATTTCGAGCCTGCGTATTCGCTAGACATGGCCGAGCTCGAGCACGCCGTCGGCGTGGTATCCACATTCCACGTATTGGTCGACGGCCAGTTCTATAGTGTTCTGGACAGGACGATCATCCGCCAGATACGTGAGATTCATGGTCTTGGTCACGAGGTCGGATTGCATTTCGCGCTGAGCTCCGCCCTGTACGCCGACCTTGGGGAGGAAGTGGCGTTCCGATTGAAGATCCTGAGCGAGGTCCTCGGTGCGCACGTACACTCCTTCTCCCAGCATGACGTCGTCAATGCTGGCGTGGCGACAGTCGAGCTTCCGCGGGGACATGCAGCCTGTGTGAACGCTCTTCACGCCATTCAGGAACACGATTTGCTTGTATGTCAGCGACAGCGCGAAGATGTGGCGGCGATATACCTTCGATACCGCCTTGGATCAAGAGCGGAATCTCTGCCTGCTGGCACACCCGCACTCGTGGTTGCACCCCCAGGATGACTATGTCGCTCTCATCAGAGACTTCGAATCGCGAGAGGTTCAGCGTGTCACCGATCGGTTTGATGCGTTCGTCGATGCCTTGACCGGTTACTACGAACGGCGTCTCCGGGAGGGCGTCTGAGATGCTGCGTGCGACCCTTCACGAGCAGGAAATACGTCAAATCATCGGAGTCCCGGGAGAGGGCGACCTCGTCGTCGACGGCCTCGCGCCGCTCGGCGCTGTCGAGGATCGGTGTCTGTCTTTCATCAATCATGAGCTCACGACGGCCGTTCGCGAGGCTCTCGCCCCACGACACGGCTGCATTTTCATCGCGCCGCACGGATCGGCAATCGCAGGGGGATTTGAATCGTGCCGTGTGCTGGAAGCGGCGAGGCCGCGTTCGGCAATCGCCAGCGTCCTTGCGTTCATCCGCGACGAGCGCCGGCAACCGCCGTGGGTCAATGCGCGGAAGATCTCGCCAGGCGCGACGATCTCGCCATTCGCAATCGTCGAAGGCGACGTCGAGATCGGTGAGGGCGCCGTGATTGAGCCGTTCTGTACCATTGGTCCAGACGTCTCAATTGGAGGAGGTGCCATCCTCCGGGCCGGTGTGCGGGTAGGTCCGCGCGTGTCCATTGGCGAAGGGGCCGTCATCGGGGCAAACGCGGTCATCGGATCCGAGGGTTTCGGATTCGTGCGCGATGAGGCCGGCAATAAGAAACGAATTCCTCACCTTGGCGGCGTCGTGGTCGGCAATTTTGTCGAGATTGGGGCGCTGGCTGTCGTGCAATGTGGAACCATGACGCCTACCGTCATCGAGGACTACGTCAAGATCGACGACAACGTGGAGGTCGGCCATAACGCGCGGATCGGGCGGGGAGCCAGCGTGACGGGCGGCGTAGTAATCGGTGGCAGCGCCGTCATAGAGGCTGACGCGTGGATCGGCATCAACTCCAGCATACGTGATGGCCGTACAGGTTGGCTCCCGGGCGTTGGTCGGCATGAGTGTGTCGGTGCAGGACGATCTGGCGGACGATGCCGTAGCGCGCGCCCCGCGCCCTGACGTTCGGAGCCGTTCTCATGATGACCGCGGATCGATTGGTTTCGGCGGCCGGCCAGACTCAATTCCAGGAACAAAATAGCGGGGACGGGGCCATGGCCACAACGATTCCGATGCCCGTCATTCTGGGGGCTCCTCGATCGGGCACAACGCTTCTCCGCTTCATGATCGATGCTCATCCGGACGTGGCGATTCCGCCAGAGACTGGGTTTCTGGTGCAGGGCACCCAGTTCATCGGTACCGGTGACGATCTGCGACAGGAGTTCTTCGAGACGATCACGGCATTTCCGCCCGGCGTGGCCGCGTGGCCAGACTTCGGCATCCCGAAGGAGACGTTTCGACACATCATCAAGCGAATCGAACCGTTCTCCGTTTCCGAAGGCTACCGCGCATTTTACCGGGCGTATGCTGAACGCTTTGGCAAGCCACGGTGGGGCGACAAGACGCCGATGTCCTGTCTGCATCTCGATACGATCGAATCCGTTCTACCGGAAGCGCACTTCATCCATCTCATCCGTGATGGCCGCGACGTGGCGCTCTCGTGGCGTCAAACCTGGTTCTCACCTGGAAATGCCATGGAGGTCCTGGCAGAGGAGTGGGCACGCTGTGTGTCGACGGCGCGAGCGCAGGGCGCGCACTGTCAGCACTATCTCGAGGTGCGATTCGAGGACCTGATCCGCAACCCAGTCACTGTCCTGATCAAGATATGCGGATTTCTTCAGCTACCGTACACGGCACAGATGCTCGAGTATCACGTGGGTGTCCCGGGCCGGCTGACCGAACACCGGGCGCGCGTGGCGGCAAACGGCGAGATCCTCGTATCCCAGGCGACACGCCTGAAACAGCAGGTGCTGACGATGCAGCCACCGCAGCGCTCGCGGATCCAGGCTTGGAAGCACACGATGGATCCCGACGAGCGGGAGCGCTTCGCGCGACTGGCAGGAGACCTGCTGAACGTGCTCGGCTACGAGGTCTAGTAGACTGTCGGCGGTTGATGCGGCCAATCTCTATTCTCTTCACTAACAACACCTTGAAATACCGGGCCGGGTCGGAGCTCTGGGTTCGTGACGTCTGCCGCACGCTCATTGGCCGCGGCCATCGTCCGGTGGCGTTCAGCCTCGTCCTCGGTGAGATAGCCGAAGAACTGCGCGTCTCGACTGTTCCCGTCGTCAGTGATCTGGACAAGGCCGGCTTGACACCTGATGTCATCCACGGACACCACCACATCGAAACACTCATCGCAGCGCTTCACTTTCCAGGGGTGCCAATCGTGCATTTCTGCCACGGATTCCTGCCTTGGGAGGAGGGGCCGCTGCATCATCCATCGATTGCGCGATACGTCGCCGTCGACTCGGCGTGCTTCGATCGGTTGACCGTGGAGGAGGGCATCGCGCCCGAGCGGATCGAACGGCTCCCCAACTTCGTGGATCTTCAGCGCTTCGCCCATCGGGGTGCGTTGCCGCCGCAACCGAGGCGCGCGCTTGTGCTCAGCAATCAGGTCGAGCCGGGTGGGTACATCGAAATGATTCGCGAGGCGTGCCGGCTAAGCGGGATCGAGCTGGAGGTTGCGGGTGCCCGATGGGGCCGCGTGGTCGAACGCCCCGAGGAGCTGATGAACGGCGCAGACCTGGTGTTCGCGAAGGCGCGAACGGCACTTGAAGCGATGGCGGTCGGCTGTGCGGTGGTGCTTGCCGATATCTTTGGCGCCGGGCCACTCGTGACGATGCGCGACTTCGAGCAGATGCGCTCCTGCAACTTCGGCATTCGACTGCTGAGAGAACCCCACTCGGTCGACTGGTATCGATCTCAGATCGCCGCCTACGATCCGGCCGACGCGGACTGCATCTCGGTACAGGTCCGAGAAGACGCTGGGCTCGACAAAGCGGTCGACCACCTGCTCGAGATTTATGAGCGGGCGATCGCCGATGGCAAGAACTGTGTCCACCGGCAGGCCCTGGATCTCGGGGCTCAGCGGGCGGCCGCGCGCCATCTCTCGTCGGTTGCCGGGCGTTTCAAGCATGCGTATGCACTCGATCACGCCGTTCACTCGCTGTCTGCCGAGATGACCTCCGCGCGCAAGCTCAACGAGTGTCTCGTAGAGGAACGCGAAAGTCTTCGGCGGCTGGTGGCAAACCGCCAGGAACTCGAACGCACCGTTCAGTCATTGTCGGCCGAGGTAAACACCGGACGCAGCGTTAACGAGGGGCTGTTGGCGGAACGCGAGAGCCTTCGGCGCTTGGTGGCCGACTATCAGGGGCTTTCGATCATCCGGCTGCGCGACGCGATCGTCCGTGTGCCGATCCTCGGTGGCTTGGCTCGTTCGACAGCCCGGTGGCTACGGTGATTGAAGGAAGCCACATCCGTCGAAGCGCTGCTCGTAGAAATCTCGAATGATTTACCACGCGTGACTGAGCCAGGACATTAAAGAACATCAGTTCTCCCCACACGCCGGGTCCCCAGTTGTCGACGTCAAGCTCACCGGACAGCCACCGGCCAAAGCCAGTGCGCTCGTTGTCGAGGCCGGTCTCGCCCGTATCGCGACCCTGACTGTGAGCCGGCCCGGCGGCGTAGAATGCAGGCGGCATGCAACCCTCCCGGCGGGTGCTCGAACCAGCAGAGCGCATCGCCGAAGTACTCTTCGGCCTGATCATGGTGCTCACGTTTACCGGATCACTCAGCGTCGCCGAGGCAGGGCGCGACGACATCCGCGCCATGCTGATTGGCGCGCTCGGATGTAACTTCGCGTGGGGCATCATTGACGGGATCCTGTATCTGATGGACGCGTTTGCCCAGAAGGGGAGCGCACTCAGGACCTACCTCGCCGTTCGGGAGGCCAGGGATCCGACGCACGCCCATCGGCTGATCGCGGACGCGCTGCCGCCACTCATCGCGTCGGTCGTCGAACCGCCGGAGCTCGAACGACTGCGCGAGCGGCTGCGAGCCCTGCCCGAACCGCCGCGACGCGCGCATCTGGACCGCTCCGACTGGCGGGGCGCGTTCGGGGTGTTCCTCCTGGTGTTCCTGTCCACCTTTCCCGTCGCCGTGCCGTTCTTCTTCATGCAGAACGCGACCGCGGCCATGCGCGCATCCAATGCGATTGCGATCGGCATGTTAATGGTTACCGGGTCCGCCTACGGGCGAGTCGTCGGCCGGTCTCCGTGGCTGGTTGGCCTGTCCATGGTGGCCATGGGTGCCGTGCTCGTCGCACTCACCATCGCACTGGGTGGCTAGTGTGACCATACGGTCCGCGTCAGCCGCTCTTGCGATCCTCGCGTGCTCCGCAACCCACGCCTGGGGCCAGTCCGGGCCGCAGGCTGCTCAAGGCGCACCCAGTTCCCAACCCGCCGCGTGGTCCTTCTCTGCTGCGGTCTACACGTACTTGCTGGCTGATGAGCGTAACTACGCGCAGCCCACGGTCACTGCCGACCACGCCGGCGGCCTTCACCTTGAAGCGCGGTACAACTACGAGGACCTGGATACCGGCTCGGTGTGGGTGGGCTACACATTCAGCGGCGGTGACACGTTCGGGTGGGAGGTCAAACCGCTATTCGGCGGCGTCTTCGGCGAGACCACCGGCATTGCGCCAGGCTATAAGGGTTCATTGAGCTGGCGGATGCTCGAGTGCTACAGCGAGGGGGAATACGTGTTCGACACCGGCGAGTCGACCGACAGCTTCTTCTATAACTGGTCGGAGCTGACGCTCGCCCCGGTGGAGTGGCTCCGTGGCGGGATCGTGACGCAACGGACGCGTGCGTACAAGACCGACCGTGACATCCAGCGCGGTCTCCTCGTCGGGGCGACCTATCGGAAGCTCGATGTGACCACCTACCTGTTCAATCCCGACGACAACAAGCCGACGGTCGTCGTGGCCGTCAGCCTGAATTGGTGAGCGGCCGCCCTCACGTTGAGGGCGGCCACCCGGTCCATGCGCACCTGTCAATCAATCCGCTGAAATTTGTTCTCGAGGATGAAGCGGGCGATGTTGGCCCCGAGCTGCGAGCCGATGTCGCACGCGGTTCGGAAATGGATGCCGGCAAAGATCCGGGCGTTCTTCACCTCTTCGAGCGCCGCGCGGAAACTGTGGAACGATCGAATCACGCCGATCATCGTGTCCGACTCCACAGTGAATCGGTTGCTCTCACCGAACTCGTCTGCCAGCACCGTGGCCGCCGCTCCGCTGAGGCACGAGTGGCCGGACGGATACTCCGGATGCGATGGCGTCGTGAAGAGGGGCGACCAGGTCGTGTCGGGTCCGTCAATGGGTTTCCATCATCGGCGGCCAGGTGGATTGCCGTGAGCGGACGCCAGTACGCGTAGGTATACTTCGCGTCCCAGCAGCCGACCATGGCGTCGGATATCGCGACGTTCAGCCGGCCGAAGAAACGGGCGTTCTGCAGCAACGAACCCCGCCTGCCGCGCCTCCCGTGGTGCCATCTGTCGCCGTCATCGTCGCCATCCCAGTCGTGGTCAGCGTCATCTTCCTCGTCCCGATATCGGGCTTCGAGCAGCCTCAACGCCACGCCGTTCCACAGATAGCTCGCCGACGTCGAGTTCCAGAACAGCGACGCGATGGTCTGATCCGCTGTCCGGAAGGCACTTGAAAAGCTTCCCATTTTCTTCACTTCGTTGAAATCCCTGGTATAGGCGGCGCTCGTCAAAGACGGCGGCGCATCCGGACGAAACTGGCTGATGAGTGTCGGAAGGTCCATCGTCCACGGGCTCAATGTCGAGAGCGAGAGATATCCCGCGCTGGCCCCTCCAGGTGTCGTGCGCCGCCACTGCCCGGGGAGGGTGCCATCTAGAAACACACCCATCGCGGGATCGGGAAGAAGGGCCCAGATAGCGTCCGCAACGGTTTGGCCCCAGGCCACGCCGCTAGCGACCGCTCCAGGACCTTCGTCTTCAATGATCTCCAGAAGGCTGACCGTACGCCGGTTGTTGAGGATGCCCTGCTGGACAAGGGGTGTTCCGGTGGTTCCCCCGTACCTGTCTGCTCAAGATCACGTACGCCGCCTGCACGGCTGCGGCCCGTGCCGATGCACCTCCAGGTGCCGCGGGCGGGACATAAATCGGCGTGTAGCGTGCGTAGACGCCGTTGACAGCATCGTAGATCGCTACGTGCACCAGCCCCGCCACGCGCGCCGTGGCCGTCGGCGAGCCAGGCTGAACCTTGAGATAGGATCGCGCTTTCCGGGCCGCGATCGACACGGTGGTCGTGTCGAGATCGGCCACATCGCAGTGCATCACGGGAGATCACGATGGCAGCACTCCGCTTCCTGGTTACGGGTGGCAGTCAGGGGATCGGCGCCGCTCTGGTAGAAATCGCGTCGAAGGCCGGCCACAAGGTTGTGTTCACCGGTCGCAATGCTCCGGCGATAGAGGCGGTGGCCGGGAAGACCGGCGCCGTGGGTGTGCGAGCCGATGTCGCCGTCACCGAAGACAACGCGCGTACGATCGACACCTGCATGCAACACATGGGCGGCATCGACGTGCTCGTCAACAACGCCGCGCACGATTACCGCGCCGAGATCGGCGCCCTCGATGTGGGGAGGATGAAGGCGCTCTTCGACACCAACGTCTTCGGGCTCGTCGACATCACCAACCGCGTCGTGCCGCAGATGAAGGAACGCAAGTCCGGCGACATCATCACCATCGCGTCGACGTCGGGCATGAAGGGCGCGGCAGGGGGGACGCCGTATGCAGGGAGCAAGTGGGCAGTACGGGGCATCACCCAATGCTGGCAGGCGGAACTGCGGCCGCACGGCATTCGCGTGATTTCGATCTGCCCGTCCGAAGTGCAGACCAACTTCGGCGGCAAGGCCGGCCGCAACAACCCGAACAAGCTCTACGCGATCGACATCGCCGGGACGATCGTCGCCGCGCTGGACATGCCTCGTCGCGTCCTGTGGCCCGAGCTCGCGGTGTTTGCCAGCAATCCCTGGCAAGACAACTGAAGCACGACGGGCGGAGAGTGGCTATGGCGGGACGGCGGTCTGGGCACGCCGAAAGAACAGGCCCATTATCAGCAGCGCCGCGACAATGGCCACGAGCAGCAGCGCGACAACCTGCAGCACCAGGCGCTCCAGCCGGTTGATGGCGTGGTCGACGAGGCGGACGGCGACCTGTTCTGTATCACGGACCACGGCCTCGTGCTCCTCAGTGATCGTCTTGCGAAGCTCATCAATCGCCGTTTGGCGTTCAATGGTCAGGTACTCGAGGACCGCAAGCCGTTCGCGTTGCGCGAACCCGATCGTGCGGGCGAGGTCCGACGAATGGCATTGACGGCGGCCCGCCGTTCCGTCGCGATGATGTCTGCCGCTCGCTCTACGGTTCGAGCCGCCCCCTCGACGGCTGGCGTGAGCCGGTGAATCTCCGCCGCCGCTTGCTCCGCGGAAGCCACCGCCCGTCCGGCCAGGGGGATCGCTTCTTTCGCCGAGAGGTCGTCGAGCAAGCTGAGCGTCTGCCTCTCGAGTTCCCAACGAGCCTGTCGGACCATCTGCCCGCTGTAGACTTCGAGTCTCCGGTTCAAGTCGTCCAGCGAGGTGGCCACCTCGGTCACCGCTTGCCCAAGGGTCAGAGAGTTCGGGATGGCGTTTTCGACATCAATGCTGAGGATGGGCTGCCTGGCGGCGATCGTGTCGGTAATGGGATGCTCGGCCGCCCACTTCCGGACGAACTCGCGCACCTTCGACACATCGCCTGACGTCGTGGCCGAAGCGGCCACTCCCGTAAGATGGTCCTCTGCCGTTCGGCACGCCACGGCTGCCAGTGCGCTCGCCGGCCCGAGCCTGGTCTTCCCGGGCCCTCGCTCGAAATAGTCGCTCATCTGGTAGAGGAGCACCCAGGCATCCACCAGGGCGACATGCGGATCGGGTTGGAAGAGCGAGTCTCGCATCGCGGGCACTGCTTCGATCTTCCACTCGAGCGCCGCCAGTCGAACCGTCTGGCTGGCCGTCGACGCGGCGATCTCGTCTGCAGCCGACTCCATCCTCCCCGTCATCGGGCCGACGAGCGACCGGACCCTGAGTCGCAGTTGCTCCCGATTCACCTTCACATCCCGCGGGTCGTGGAGAACCCCTGTTTGAGCCGTACGTGGACTTGCGGACCGGCAGCCTGCGGCGACGATCATCAAACCTATGGCGACCACTAGTCGACGTGATTTTTGAGAGCGGCATTCGCCCATCGCGTTCTCCTCATGAGGTACGTCGGGGGATCTGGCAAGTCTAACCTCCCACCGATGTCCGGCGCCTCCCTCCCGATTCTCCTTGACGCCGAAAATGCCTGCCGCTACAGTGCGGTTCGCCAAAGCTATCGATAATCGATAAACATCGAGAGGAACGCCATGTCGAACTGGTCGAGACGGGATTTTCTCGGAGCGGCTCTGACCGCGGCCGCTGCGTCGAGCGTCGAGGCGGCGCCGGCGCGCGCGGCGCAGGCGCCGGCCCGAGGACCGAGGTTGAAAGTCCAGTTCACGCCGGGCGGCCACACGTCGCCGTTGCAGATGTACGCGATGTTCACCGATCCGATGTTTCAGGACGTCGACACGACCGTGCTGCCGCACCCGCGTGCGTTCGACGGCATCGGCGGTCCCAATGCACCCGACGTGATCGTCACCAACGACTGGATCACCGGCGGATGGCCCGAATCGGACCGCGCCAGGATGGTGAAGCACCTCGATGCCGGCAAAGGCGTCGTGGTGTTGCACCACGCCGTCGGGACGAACAACGACCAGTGGGCGTGGTGGAGCGAGGAAGCCATCGGATGTTTTCTCTACAACCCCAACGTGCCGGGCATGAAGACCCAGGGGCGGCTCAAGCAGTTCGTCAGGCAGACGGTGACGCCCGTCGGAAACCATCCGATTGTGCGCGGCATCGAGCCATTCGCGCTGCCGTGGGACGAGACGTTCCCGAACATGTGGATTTCGCCGAAATCCACCGTGCTCTTCGTCTCTGACGATCCGTCGTTCAACAACCCGGCACTGGGCTGGGTCGGCCCGCACCCGAAAGCGCGCGTGGTCAGCTTCCAGCCGGGACACACGAGACACGTCTGTCAGGATCCCAATTACCGGCAGGTCGTGCACAACATGGTTCTGTGGGCGGGAGGAAGGTTGGCGTCATGAAGCACGCAAACGGCACGAACGCTTCACGCCGGCGATTTCTGACGGCCACTGCGGCAGCCGGAGCGGCCGCACTCCTGCATCCGGCTCGCGGCGCCGCACAGAAGATCGCGAAGACGCAGGTGTGGGTGCAGCTGACGACGGGGGGAAAACCGTATCCGCCCACGCTTCAGGAGATGTTTCTCGATCCCATGTTTTTCGGCATGGAGGTCTGGCCCATCGATCAGCCCGCCAGCTTCGCGGCTCTGCTGCCGGCGCCGCCGGCGCCGACGCCTGCGCGTGGCGTGGCGCCGACGCAGGGCCGGGGCGCGCTCGGTGGCGGTACCGAGCGGGATGAACCGACGGACTATCCCTGGGAACCGAGCGGCGGGCGTCCGCATCCCGGCTACGACGTGCTCGTGTTGAACGATCAGATGGACTGGCCCGAGCCGACTCGCAAGCTCGCACAGCAGGCGGTTGAAGCTGGCAAGGGGTTCGTGTTGCTGCACCACTCGCTCGGCGACAACCAGGACTGGCCGTGGTGGTATCAGGAAGTGACCGGCGGGTTGCTGGTGCTGGGCGATCGCGAGGGCATGAAACGGTCCACGGTGGGAACGGCCGCAAGTCTGGACGTGCGTCCGGCAGGAAAGCACCCGATCCTCCGGCACACGAAACCCTTTACGCTGACCGGCGAAGAGACGTTCAAGGGCATGTGGCAGTCGCCGAAGATCACGCCGCTGCTCCAGACGTCGAACGGCGGCAGCGATTCGACGATCGCATGGCTTGGCGTCCATCCGACGGCAAGAGTGGTCTGCATTCAACCGGGAACATCGCGCGAGACACACCGCAACCCCTCGTACCGGATGCTCGTGAGGAACTCGATCCTCTGGGCCGCCGGCCGTTTATAACGCCTTCCTGAAGAGGAGCGGGGATACGGATCCCGGATCCGTTTCCCCGGCGGCTGACGTATCCTGCTCCTCGCCATGGCGAAGAAAAAGAAAGCGGTCCGAAGAAAGAAACAGGCCGCGTCCTCGATCGGCCTCTCGCCGGCGGAAACGCGGACGGGCACTGCGTCGTCCGATGCGCTGGCGCTGCTCGTCGACCAGGACGGCGGCGTAGTGGTGGGCGTGTATCGCGATCCGTTCGGCGGAAAATCCATTCTGCTCGTCTCCCTGCCGATCGATCGCGTCGAGCCGACGCCGTTCCAACGCGATCCGTCGGATCCACACGTCAAGCGGCTGATGACGGTGATCGAAACCCTCGGTCGCTTTCTCGACCCACTCATCGTCGTTCGTCAGGACGGCCGGTATCTGACACCCAACGGCAATCACCGGCTTCAGGCGATGCGCCGCCTCGGCGCGAAAGCCATTGTGGCGTTGCTGATTCCGGAAGCGGACGTTGCCTACCAGATCCTGGCGCTCAATACCGAGAAGGCGCACAACCTGCGCGAGAAGTCACTGGAGACCATCCGCATGGCCCGCGCGCTGGCAGAGGAATCGCGTGAGCCGGAGGAAGCCTTTGCGTTTCAGTTCGAGCACCCCTGGTATCTCACCCTGGGCGCCGCGTACGAGTCGCGCCCACGCTTGAGCGGCGCCGTCTACCAGTCCGTGCTGCGCCGAATCGACGAGTTCCTCGACAAGCCGTTGTCGAAAGCACTCACCGAGCGCGACCGGCGGGCACGCCTCGTCCTCGCCATCGACGACCGCGTCACGGCCATCGTCGAGAAGCTCAAAGCGCGCGGGCTGACCAGCCCGTACCTGCGGCCATTCGTCGCCGCCCGGATTAATCCCATTCGCTTCTCCAAAGCGACGAGCTTCGATTTCGACGACGTGATGCAGAAGATGACGGCGTCCGCAGGCAAGTTCAACATCGATCGCGTGAAGGCCGAAGAGGTGACGAGAGCCGCCGGTCCGCCAGTGGACGAAGACTGAGCTGAGTCTCCTTCAGCCGTGCTACCATCCGCGCGCGCAGACGTGCGGCCGCAAGACGCGCGCTGTCTATCGACACATGAAACGACACTTGAGGAGGATTGGGAATGCAAGGTGGGCTCCTCGACGCTCTTCCCCTATGGGGCCTCGTTCTGGCGATCGTGGCTCTCGTCCTGATGTCCATCGAGGGTGGTTACCGTCTGGGGAACTACCGACGCAGCCGATCCAGTCAAGAAAAAGAAGCGCCGGTCGGCGCGATGGTCGGCTCCACCCTGGGGTTGCTGGCCTTCTTTCTTGCCTTCACCTTCGGGTTTGCCGCCGATCGCTTCGACATGAGGAGGCAGGTGCTGCTCGATGAGAGCAACGCGATTGGGACGGCGTATTTGCGTGCCGGGATGCTTCCCGATCGGCGCGAAGAGATTCGCGTACTGCTTCGCGACTATGTGGATACGCGTCTGAATGCCGTGCAGTCGGGCAGGCTCGTGGAAGGCATCCGGAAGTCGGAGCTGCTGCAGGAGCAACTATGGACGCAGGCGGTGGCGCTCGGAGAGAGCCACCCCACGTCGATTGTTGTCGGTCTCTTCGTCCAGTCGCTGAATGAAGTGATCGATCTCCACGCGAAACGCGTGGCCGTCGGCGTGAGGAATCGCATCCCCGGCGTCATCTGGGTGGCGCTGTTTGCGATCGCCGTCCTGTCTCTCACCGCCATGGGCTATCACGCCGGTCTCGCGGCAACGAGCAGGTCGCCAGCCGTCCTTGTCGTCGCCTTCACATTTTCCGCCGTCATCGGCGTCATTGCCGATCTCGACCGCCCGCAAGACGGCTTCCTGACGACGAGCCAGCAGGCGATGATCGACCTGCAGCAATCCATGAAGCCAAAACCGTGAGCGTGAACTAAGTCCGCAGCGTGACCGACCTCTTGATCATCGGCGCCGGACCCTTCGGTCTCTCCATGGCGTCGCGCGCGCGGCATCTCGGCATCGACCACATCATTGTGGGCGAGCCGATGAGCTTCTGGCGCACTCACATGCCGCGCGGCATGTACCTGCGCTCGGCCTGCGACTGGCATCTCGACACGCAGGACGAAGAGACGATCGAGGCGTTCCTGCGCACCGAGGATCTCACGCCCGCGGATGTCGAACCGCTCTCGCTGGATCGGTACCTCGATTACGTCCAATGGTTTCAGGCGCGGAGGGCGATCGATCCGTGGCCGGTCACCGTGGAGCGGCTCGATACGACAGGGGACGGTCACGCGCGCTTTCACGCATCGCTGACCAACGGTGACGTGATCGCCGCCAAAAACGTCGTCCTGGCGGTGGGGTTCGCGCCTTTCAAGCACGTACCCGAGGATCTGGCGCGCGTGCTGCCTCTCAGTTGCGTGCACCATACGTGCGACCTGGTCGACTTCGCGCCCGTTCGCGACCAACGATGCCTCATCGTCGGTGGCAGGCAGAGCGCCTTCGAGTGGGCCGCGCTGATGAACGAGGCTGGTGCGGCAACCATTCACGTTTCCCACCGCCACGATTCGCCGGCATTTGCCGAGTCTGACTGGTCGTGGGTGAACCCGCTGGTCGATCGTTGTGCGACAGATCCCGGATGGTACCGGCGGCTCACGCAGTCCGCGAAGGACGAGCTGGGCCGGCGACTCTGGGCGGAAGGACGCCTCAAGCTCGAGCCATGGCTGGCAGCGCGAGTGCGGGCGCCCAATATTCACCTTTGGCCCAACACACAGGTGGCCGGCTTTCGCGATTTGCCAGGCGGCGGCTTCGCCATCACGCTCGCGGGTCGCGACGGTCCGCGCGTGGTCGATGTCGATCGGATCGTGCTGGCCACCGGCTACAAGGTCGATGTCAACCGTGTGCCGCTCGTCGCGCGTGGCAACATCCTGCCGCAACTGCGAACAGACAATGCCGCACCCGTGCTCGACGACTCTCTCCAGACCAGCATCGCCGGTCTCTTCATGACGAGCATGCTCGCCACACGGTCGTTTGGTCCCTTCTTTGCCTTCACCGTGTCAGCACGGGCTTCGGCGAAACTGATCGGACAGGCGCTTCGGTGATGCCCGTCATGGCAGATGGCAAATTGCAGATGGCAAACAGTAGATGGCCCAAATTCGTTCGCCGCTGATAATTTCAGCGTTATGCTAACGTGATGCTCGTCTCCGGTTCTGTTAGATATTGTGTGCTCACCGCCGTCGTCGTGCTGATGGCGTGCGGTGCATCGACAACCGCGCAGGCCCAGGGCGCGCCGCTGTCGTCGATCCTGCCTGAGCTTCTCGGCAATGCGATTACGCTGCTGCCCTCGAATCTTCCGGATCAGCCGAACCACGTGGCGCATTTCCAGCCAGGCACCGATCAGTCGCTGGTGCCGTCGCAGGTGAATCAGGCGCTGCTCACGATGTTGTCCACCTATCCGCTGGGATCGCCGTCAGGCGGGTTCACGTACACGATCGATCCGGCGCTGGGCACGTTGACGCGCAGCAGCGACAGTTTCGGGCCCTCGTTCGCCGAGCGTGCGCTGACCACCGGCCGTGGGAAGGTGAGCCTGGGCTTCGAGTATCAGCACGCCATGTACGACACGCTGGAGGGACTGAACCTGCGCAACGGCGAGGTGAAGTTCTACATTCCCCACTCCGATTGCTGCAGCCGCGGCGCCGCACAGGCGCAGACGCCTGATGGGTCACATCTCACCCCGCCTTTTGAAGGCGATCTGATCGAAGCGACGCTCAAACTCAAGCTGGTGAGCGATACGTCTGTCGTCTTCGCCACCTATGGCGTGTCCGATCGTTTCGACATCGGGGTGGCGGTGCCGTTCGTGCACGTGGGCGTCGACGCCAGCGTGTTCGCAAAGATTGAACGGCTTTCGACCGATCAGGATCCGACCGTGCACGAGTTCGAAGGAACCAATCCCGACGAGCACACGTTCACGAAGTCGGGCTCGGCCTCGGGAATCGGGGACATCGTCCTGCGGGGGAAGTACGCGTTCAACCCTGCGAGCAAAGCGTCGCTGGGGGTCGCCGTCGAAACGCGCCTTCCGACGGGCAACGAGTCAGACCTGCTCGGTACCGGCGGCGTGCAGACCAAGGTCTTCGGGATCGCTTCGATGAATCACAGCCGGTTCGCGCCTCATCTCAACATTGGGTACACGTTTTCGAGCGAGGGCGCACTGCCGGGCGTTCGGCTGCCGGATGAGATCAACGTGACCGCCGGCTTCGACGCGGTTGTGTCGCCGGCAATGACGATGTCGTTCGACGTGCTCAACCGCACGCTGCGCGGAGCCGGACGGATGAGCCTCTCGGACAAGGTGTTTACCTACGCGCTGGCCGGCCCGGGCACCGGCGCGGTCGGGGGTGGAAGTGGTGGCGGCGGTGGTGGTGGCGGCGGGGGAGGCGGAACCACGACGCCGTCGCAGGAGACGCGGCAGGTCACGAAACAAGAGCTGGAGTTTCAAGAGGGAGACTTGCACTTGTATCTCGGCGCCGCCGGCGTGAGGTTCAGCCCGTGGCGAACGCTCCTCGTCAGCCTCAACCTGTTGTTCCCGTTGACCGACGCCGGACTCCGCGATCGCGTCACGCCCGCAATCGGCATCGATTACGTGTTCTAGAGTAGCTCTCAGCTCTCAGCTCTCAGCTCTCAGCTCTCAGTTCTCAGCTTTCAGTTCTCAGTTCGTCAGTTGATCAGCAATGACGACTCATAGCTGACAGCTGATAGCTGACGTCAGGGATTCACTTTGACGTCTGTGATGATCCAGCCGCGTGCGTCGCGCTGCAGCCGGAATTCGGTTTCGACGGCGTTCGATTGCGGGCTTCCAACTCGGGGCACCATCTTATGGGCAACGACGGCGCGGACGGTCGCCGTGTCGTTCTTCACATCCACTCGTGTCTGAGTCACCGCAATGTCATACGTCCTCATCGATTCGAAGCTGCGCCGGAGCTGGTCGACCTGACTGGCGCTGAGCGTCGGATATACGCGCTGAACGGCTGACGCATCGAGGGCCGCGTAGGCGTCGCGATAGCGGTTAAGCGCGGCAAGCACTTCGCTGTTTTCATCGATCGGCGCGGCCACGTTCGCGCTTGGCGGCACCGGCTCGGGTTTCGTGGTGGCGGTGGTCTCGACCGCGGCGGCAGGCGGCGCGATCGGCGGCGGGGGTTCGATGCGCGCCGGTGGGAGCGGCAGGCGAGTCGCCCCCACGTCATCGGGAATCCGGGCCGATTGCGGCGGCTGGGCCGTGAGGGTGGCGGGTGATGCCTTGTTGCCCGCACGATTCGGGGCTTTCCGTTGCTCCGATCCCGCCGTCGAAGAGGCAGGCGGCTGCATCGAGGCGGCTGGCGGCACTGGTGATTCAGGAGGTGTCGACAGTTCGGTGGGCGACGGCGACGGCGTCTGTTGCGTCGTCTCCGACGACTGCGCCGCGGGTTCTCGAGTGGCAGAGGCGGCCGGATCCTGACCCTGCGGCGTCGAATCCTGCCTCCACATCCAGAGAGCGCCCGAACCGATCACAAGCGCCGACACGACTCCAACAGCCGCGAGCGCTACACGCCGCGGGCGGGCGACGACGGGCGCTGTTGCCTGACGCGGCACCCGTGAGTCGACGGTGGTGCGGGTTGTTGTCCAGGGCTCGTCGAGCGGATCGAGCTGTTCGCGAAACCGGCGCAGCGCGCGGGCCAGTTCGTCGAGATCGTCGAACCTCTCGGTGGGATCCAGCGCCATGGTCTTCGAGATCAGCGCGTCGAGCGTCGGATGCACCCGCGGGAGCACGTCCGACAGGTGCGGCACCGGCCCGGCGGTGATGCGCGTGATGATCTCGTGCGCTGTTCCGATGTATGCGGGTTCGTACGTGATGAACTCGAACAGCGAGCAGCCGAGGGAGAACACGTCGCTCCGGCGATCGAGCGGTTTGCCGGTCAGCTGCTCGGGCGACATGTAGCGCAACGTTCCCGCCACGTGCTGTGTGACGAGCGCCTCGCTCTTCAGCACGCGCGCGACGCCGAAGTCGAGCACCTTCACCCCGACACGTCCGTCGACTATCAGGTTGTCCGGCTTCACGTCGAAATGCACGACGTTCTCGCGATGCGCGTGGGCCAGGCCCGCGCACGCCCCTTCCATCAGCAGCAGCTTTCTTCCTTGAGAGAACGGCGCGCGCCGCTCGATCAGCGACCTGAGACTGTCGCCGACGACGTACTCCATCGCGATGTACGGATTGCCCTCGTGCTCGCCGGCATCGAAGATCGTGACGATGTTCGGATGGCGCAGGCGTCCGGCGGCACGAGCCTCGTCGACCAGCCGGCGACGCGCATGCGGGTCTTTGATGCCGGCGCCGATCAGCTTGACGGCGAGCTCGCGGTCGAGCACGGGGTCGTGAGCCAGGTACACTTCGCCCATGCCGCCGCGGCCGAGGAGCCTCGTGACCTTGTACCGCCCAATCACGCTCGGCTCGGCGCCCCGCGTTGTGATCTCCGAGAGGGGCTCGCCGGCGTCGGCGGGAACGACCGTCTCGCTGTTCCCGGAAAAGAAGGCCTCGACCGCGTCGCGCAACGGGGTCGGGACGCCTGTCCGCTCGTAGTAGGCTTCTCGCTCCCGGGCGTTACGACCCGTGAGTTCACGCGCGAGCTCGCTGGCGTTGGGGTCCATGGACGACTCGACCTGCTCCCAGGACCACAGTAGACACCGTCTGAACCGCTAAAGCCAAGTGTTTCGCGGAGTCCGCCCGCCAGGGCGTCGTGGGGTTACGCAACGCGCCGGGCGGCGATTGGCAGCAGACGATCCCGCGTGTAGGCGACGAACGTCGCCATGGCAAGCAGGACCAGCGTGATGGCCGCCGAGCTGATCTCGCCGCGCACCACATGGTAGGCGGTTGCCGAAGCGGTCACGATCATGACTCCACCGGCGGCCCATGCGACCAGCCAGGGCGCTATTCGCGTCATTCCCGGCAAGGTAAGTCCTACCGCCGCCAGCACTTCCGCTATCCCGAGAAAGACCTGGAACCACCGCGGCAGCGATGCGTTCATCACCACGGCGATTTCAGGCGGGGGCGAGAGAAAGAGCCAGCCGTGAGCGAAGAATGCCACCGCGAGCAGCACCTGCAGAATCCATAGCGCGATGTTCATGACCCAGTTTCCTCCTCTACTGACACGTCGAACGGGAAGCGTCTGGATCGACATCTGCTGCGAAAAAAACAGGGGTGCAGTGCGGGAGCAGTGAACGGCGTTCGATTCAATTCATCTGCGGGCGCAAGAAGAACGTCAGTAGGCGGAGAGTTACCGCGCCGTGTGGCGTCCGGTCCTGCCGGCGGAAGCGATCCCAGCGAACGGGGGCGGGCCGATGCGGCGGGCTTCAAAAGATAGAAGAGAGAAAGCGTAGGGCTCAATATCGTCTGATGCTTCGCCTGCCACGTCTTGCCGCCATCGGTCGAGCGGTCGGCAGATCCGACGAGAATCGATCGGGCTGAATATTGTAGTAGCGAATTTTCCACGGGTTCTCGATCGCAGTCAAGCCCCGTTCTACCGATGGTTTTCCGGTGGACTGCTGAACACCTGCTATTCCGCCCTCGATCGTCACGCGAACGGACCACGCGCCAGCCAGCTCGCGCTCGTGTACGACAGCCCGGTCACGGGAACGATCCGCCGCTTCACCTACCGCGAGCTGCGCGACGAAGTCGCCCGTGTGGCGGGGGCGCTCCGCAACCTCGGTGTCTCGAAGGTTGATCGCGTACTGGTCTTCATGCAACACACCGAAACGCTGTATCGATGCTGCGTCGCCCGCTCGGCGCCGTGCACTCGGTCGTATTCGGCGGGTTTGCGTCGAACGCGCTGGCCGTGCCCATAGACGACGTCCTGCAGAAGGTCATCGTGTGGGCGTCCTGCGGCATCGAGACCAGCCGTCCCATCGATACGAGCACCTCTCGATGAGGCGCTCAGACAGGCTGTGCATCAGCCGGCGGCCTGTCTGCTGTTGCAACGCACCATCCAGGCAAGCAGCCCTCGAGCCGGGGCGCGATGTCGAGTGGACATCGGCGATGGGTAACGCGGAGCCAGTCAATGAGTGCGTGCCGGTACTGGCCACAGACCCGCTGTACATCTTGGTACACATCGGGCACGACGGGAAAACCCAAGGGCGTCGTACACGACAACGGCGGCTACGCGGTGGCGCTCATGTGGAGCATGCGGTACGTCTACGGCGTCGAGCCGGGCGACGTCTACTGGGCCGCCTCGGATCTCGGCTGGGCTGTCGGACACAGCTACATCGTTTATGGGCCGCTTCTCTACGGCTGCACAACGATTCTCTATGAAGGCAAGCCGGTCGGCACGCCCGACGCCGGTGCGTTCTGGCGAGTGATTTCGCAACACGGCGTGAAGGTGCTCTTCACCGCGCCCACGGCGTTCAGGGCGATCAAGCGCGCCGATCCGCAAGGAACATTCATCGGAAAGTACGACCTGAGCCGGTTCGAGACGCTCTTCCTTGACGGCGAGCGGGCTGATCCCAACACCATCCAGTGGGCCGAACAGCACCTCAATCGTGCCGGTCATCGATCACTGGTGGCAGACCGAAACGGGCTGGCCGATTTGCGCGAATCCGGTTGGCCTTGCCAGACAGCCCGTGAAATACGGGTCTGCCACCAAGCCGATGCCGGGCTATCGGTATCGGTGGTTGTAATTGCGGTCAGAGGTTGACGTCACGATAGAACGTCTCCGCCCTGCGGATGTCGCCCACGATTGAACGACGACGCGGTTCGAGTCGTCATATCTGACCGAGTTTCCCGGCTACTACAAGACAGCCGACGGCGGGTTCAGAAGACGAAGACGGATATTTCTGTAGTCACGACGCTCACCGCCGAGAACATCCCAGTCGCCCAGCACGGTAGTCGAGGGCGCGATGGAAGAGGTCCTCGCCTCACACCCCGACGTCGCCTTTGTGCGCCGTCGTAGGGCTTGCGCGATCTGCTCAAGGGGCTGGTGTCCGTTTGGATTTCTCGTCCAGAAGAACGGCGTGTCTCGAGAAACCTCGGAGGTGTCCGGCGAGGTCGTGGCGCTCGTCCGCGAGCGGATTGGCGCGGTTGCCGCCTTCAAGCAGGCGACGATAGTCGAGTCGCCTTCCGAAAACGCGATCCGGGAAGGTGCTGCGCGGGACCATGCGCTCGATTGCCGATGGGCAGGCGTACTGGCGCCGGGACGTCGAAGCCGCGCCGATCGAGACGAGGGTGATGACGAGGAAGCGGATGAGAGTCATGGCTCGGCCTCCACGCTCAGGTCCCGGAAGTGCGCGATGGTACCTTGATCGATCCAGAGGGCCACCCCACCATTCCCCTGTGCGCCGGACTTGAGGTCGTTGATCACGAGCGTCGGCTGTTCCTGGCCGTGGACGTAGAGACGCGCGCGGGCGCCGCGCACTTCGATCTTGATCCTCGTCCAGGCGCCGGTGACGAGATCCACGTACGACTCATACCTGGACGGCGTTTCCTTGCGCAAGCGGAACCATGGCCAGTCGGGGTGCGCAATGTACTGCGCCGCATGATTCCGCCGTTCCTGATCGTCGGCGCGACCGTTGGTCGGACGCAAATAGAACGCGTCAAAAGTTCGCATATCGCTCTGCACGCGGAAGGCAATCCCCACGAAGCCGCGGGCACCTTCAGGGGCATCCGGCGCCGGCGCTCCGGCAATCTCCGCCTGAATGATGCCGTTGGCGAAGTCGAGACCAGTGAGCGGCGCGAGTCGCTCGAACTGGAGTTGAGCCTCGGGCGTCATGGTCTTGAGCCGGCCCGCCGCTTCCGCGGAGATAGTCACCCGAAGCCCTTTCTTGCCTTGAAGGGTGGCTGGCTCAGCGGCCACGTTGTGCAGGCGGACACCGTCGGTGCCCTCCAGCGGATACCGCTTGACCTGTGCGGACGCGCTGCCACCGAGCACGAACGCGAGCGTGGCCGTAAGAACCAGCGTTGGGGAGCGAGTCATTCACACCTCCTGTGACACAGACGCCGTGCCGCCTTCGCAATCGGTATGCCGTTGAAGTATCGCTGGAAATCGACGTTCCCCGCACAACGTGATCCCGCGTGCGACAATCGCCGTTCGGTATTGGGACGCGCTCTGCTATCATCGGCCAGCATTACAGGCGAACGCCGCCGGGGAGTCCATCGTGATAGCCGCGAAACTCGTCGAGCTTATCGAAATCCACGCGTCAGGCCTCACCGCCGACATCGCAAAGGACCTGTTTACGAACGCGCGGACGCCCGGCTTCCGTGCCGTCCGTCCGCAGGATCTCGAACAGCGCATCGTTCAACTCCTGAATCGTCTCGGTAACTGGATCGGAGACCCCCGATCGGAGAAGACGCGGACCGAGTTCTCCGACTGGGGGCGCCGGCGGTTCGATCAGGGCATTCCGCTGAGCGAGCTGATTTACGCCGTCATCATCATCAAGCAGCACCTGCGGCGCTATATCAGCGACAACGGTCTCGTTAACGAGGCGTTTCCGCGCATGGAAGGCGACTACGTGCTGCCGCTCCACCTGCAGAGCCTGCACGATCTCCACGTGCTGGTCGGCCAGTTCTTCGACGAGGCGTTGTACTACCTGGCCATCGGCTACGAGGAACGCCTGCGCGGCCCACGCTAGGAATCGTCCAGCGGCGCCATAGAGATCATTTAGCAACGCGCCGCTTTGCGCCAGGGTTTACCATAGGCGCATGCCTGAACTCCACTCGACAGTCTCGAACATCGCTGACGCAGGGATGACCAAGGTGAAGCCGCGGTATCCCTCGATTTTCCAGATCAACACGCGGGTGTGGTTGACGGACCTCGCGCGCCGGCTGGGCAGGCCGGTCACGCTCGATGACATTCCCGATTCAGAGCTCGATCGCCTGGCCCGACAAGGGTTCGACTGGATTTGGCTGCTCAGCGTCTGGCAGACCGGGTCGGCCGCCCAGCGCGTGTCGCGCAGCAATCCGGAGTGGCGGGCGGAGTTTCACGACACCCTTCCCGATCTCGAGGACGACGACATCGCCGGATCCGGCTTTGCCATTACCGGCTACACCGTGCACGAGTCGCTTGGCGGCGACGCCGCACTCGCCCGCGTGCGCGGCCGCCTGCGCGATCGCGGCCTCCGGTTGATGCTCGACTTCGTTCCCAATCACATGGCGCCCGATCATCCGTGGGTCGAGAGCCACCCGGAGTACTTCGTTCAAGGAAGCGACGCCGACCTGCAGCGAGAGCCGCAGAACTACGCGCGCATCGGCCAGCGCGTTCTGGCATACGGCCGGGATCCCTATTTTTCTGGCTGGCCCGATACCGTGCAGCTCGACTACAGCAATCCCGCGACACGTCAGGCGATGGCCGGCGAGCTCGCGAGAATCGCCGGGCAGTGCGATGGCGTGCGCTGCGACATGGCGATGCTGGTGCTGCCCGACGTGTTCGAGCGGACCTGGGGACGCAGACCCGAGCCATTCTGGTCGCCCACCATCAGGCAGATTCGTGACGCGGTTCCGGGATTCGACTTCATGGCCGAGGTCTACTGGGATCTCGAATGGACGATGCAGCAGGAGGGATTCGACTACGCGTACGACAAGCGGCTGTACGACCGCCTGCGCGAGAGGCATGCGAGGCCGGTGCGCGAACATTTCCACGCGGGCCTCGATTATCAGGACAAGCTCGCACGCTTTCTGGAAAACCACGACGAGCCGCGGGCATCCAGCGTGTTCGAGCGTGACGTGCACGAGGCCGCCGCCGTCGTCACGTTTCTCTCGCCTGGATTGCGATTCTTCCACCAGGGTCAGTTCGAGGGCCGAAAAAAGCGCATTTCGCCGCACCTCGTGCGCGCGCCGCAAGAGCCGCGGGACGAATCATTGGAGCAGTTCTACGGCCGCCTGTTGTCCGTGCTCCGTCGAGAGCCGGTTCGCGACGGACAATGGCAACTGAATGAGTGTGTGCCGGCGTGGGACGGGAACCCGACCGCGGATGGATTCCTGGCGTTTTCCTGGCGGGGCGCGACGGTCGCGGACCAGCTGCTCGTCGTCGTGAACTACGCCGGGAATCAGGGACAGTGCTATGTGAAGGTGCCGTTTCCCGAGCTGGCCGGCCGTGCGGTTCGATTCAGCGACCTGATGAGTCCTGCCAGCTACGATCGCGAGGGGAGTGACGTCGCGTCGAACGGGCTCTATCTCGATCTACCGCCCTGGGGCTACCACGTCTTCGAAGTGCGATCGTCAGTACGCGTCGACGCGTCATGGCCGGTACATGAGCGCTTCGACGCTGCGCCGCACGTTCTTCGGCCGCTTCCTTCGCGCCAGATTCATCGCGTACGCCTTTGTCGCGACACGAGTCGCAATCGCGAGCGAGATCTTCCTGATCTCCTGCAGCGGCGGATAAAGAGCGCCCTGGTCGAGATCGGTCTGCCGAACCAGGCCCGCGAGCGTACGAGCCGCCTCCAGGAACAACTCGTCGGGCAGCGTGCGCGCGCGACAGGCCACCGCTCCCAGGCCGATGCCCGGGAAGACATACACGTTGTTCCCCTGCCCCGGCCGGTGCGTCCGGCCCTGATAGGTGACCGGTCCGAAGGGGCTCCCGCTTGTGAAGATCGCCTTTCCACGGCTCCACGATACGCCTGCTCGGCCGTGCACTCGGCGCGTGAGGTCGGATTCGACAGCGCGAAGATTGCCGGCCGCTCATTGATGTTCGTCATCCGCTCGATCACGGTCTGCGTGAACGTTCCCGGGGCGCCGGTGGCGCCGATCAGGACGTGTGGCTTGATCGCGTCGATCGCCTCCACGAATCCCATGGCTTTCATGTCATGCGCGTACGGAAGGTTGTGTTCGAGCAGGTCCTTTCGCTCCTTCACCACAAGCCCGTTCACATCCACGAACCAGAGATGCCGCCGCGCTTCCTCGAGGCTCAGCCCTTCGTCCACGAAGGCGGCCGTCATGAGGTCGGCGATGCCTGTGGCGGCCGAGCCTGCGCCGAGGAACATGATCGTGAGATCGCTGAACCGCCGGCCGGTCACCCTGGTTGAGGAATACACGCCGGCCAGGGCCACGGCGGCCGTACCCTGGATGTCGTCGTTGAAGCACAGGACCCGATGCCGGTACTTGTTCAACAACGCATACGCGTTGGGCGTCAGGAAATCCTCGAACTGGATGAGGGCGTCGGGATATCGCGACTGCACGGCGGTCACGAACTCCTCGACGAGATCGAAATAGCGTTTTCCTTCGAGCCGTTTGCGCGGATATCCGAGATAGAGCAGATCGTTTCGGAGCGTGTCGTTGTTCGTGCCGACGTCGAGCGTCACGGGCAAACACGTTTCCGGATCGATGCCGGCGCACGCGGAATAAAGCGCCAGTTTCCCAATGGGGATTCCCATGCCGTTGGCGCCGAGATCGCCGAGGCCGAGAATCCGCTGTCCGTCGGTGACGACGATCACGCGGATGTCCTTGCGGGGCCAGTGGCCGAGGATGCGCCTGATGTGGCCGCGATCGTCCGGGGTGATGAAGAAGCCTTTCGGGTCTCTCGCGATGTGCGAGAACTCCAGACAGGCTTCGCCGACCGTTGGCGTGTAGATGAGCGGCAGGATTCGATCGATATGCGAGATCACCGTGTGGTAGAACAGCCGCTCGTTTCGCTCCTGCAGACCCGACAGCAGCATGTACCGATCGATGTCCCGCGGCAGCCGTTCCAGGTTCGCCATCACCCGATCGACCAGCTGCGCCATCGTGGCGATGTTATGCGGCAGCAGACCTCGCAAACCGAGACGATCCCGCTCTTTCCGGCTGAACGCGATCGATCGGTTCAGCGTCTTGTCGCGCAGCACGTCGAAGCCGCGTTTCATTCTGCGTCCTCCACTTCACGACTACTGACGCATCGCATGCACGATGGCGACCACGACCGGTCCCCAGATGGTCAGCAGGATGTTGCCGATCGCGTAAGGCACCGTGTAGGCCAGCGAGCCCATGTTGCTGTCGCTCGCCTCGCGCAACGCCGTCAACCCGGGCGTGCACGTTTGTGCGCCGGCGAGACCGCCGAGCAGCATCAGGGGGCTCATCCGCAACAGGTATCGCCCCACGATGAGGCCCACCGCGAGTGGAACCGACGTCACGATCATGCCGGCGACGAAGATGCTGGCGAAATAGCTGCCGCCGCTTTCGTGGTAGGCCTCGACGGCGTGAGGGCCCGCGTGTAATCCGACCACCGCAATGAACACGATGAGCCCGATGTCCATCAGCAACCGCTGTGCCGGTTCGGGAATCGAGCCAAACACTGGGTACCGGCTGCGCGCCCATCCGGCGACGAGTCCAATGACGAGAATGGAGCCCGCCACGCCGAGCCCGAGGACGATGCCTCCCGCCGAGAGCTTGACCAGTCCCAGCAGAATTCCGCCGCAGATGCCGGCGGCCAGGAACGTCAGGTCGGTCTTCGACAGATCGCGCTCGACAAACCCGGCATGCTGGCCGGCGCGCTCGACGGCGTCTGGCGCGCCGATAATCTGAAGGATGTCGCCGCGTTCGACGACTGTCCAGGGTTCGCGCGGCAGCAGCTCGGTGCCGCGTTGGATCGATTGCAGATATACGCCCCTGGTGCTCGAATCGAGCGACAGCTCGGCGAGCGTTTTCCCTTTGACGTCGCGGTTGGTGACGACGACCGCCGCCGTTTTGATCGGTACGGACAGCAGAGAGGGATCGTCGAGCTCTGGTCCGATGTCGCGCTCGGCGTTGGTGAACGCGCTGCTTCTGGCGGATACCACGATCTCGTCGCCGGGTTGGAGCGGCAGCGCAGGATCGATCTCCTGCAGCGCTCCGCCGCGGCGCACGCGCTGCACGGAAAGCCGGGCCGCGGCGTATCGTTCTTCGAATGCGGCGAGCGTGGAGCCCGCGAGCTGGGTGTTTGACACCCGGTAGGCGCGAAATCCGAAGTGCGCGCTCGAGAGTGCCTTCCCGTCGGTCTTGCCACCGGAGAGCTTCTGCTCCAGCTCTTTTGCCTCGCGCTTCAGGTCGGCGTTGAGGATTCGGGGGCCGAGCCACGTGAGGAACAGAATGAGCCCCAGATCGCCGAAGCCATATGAAATCGCGTCGGCAAGCGGCGCGTTCGCCGTGAGCCTCGCCTTCACGTCGTCGGGAAGCGGCAGATCGGCGATCGCGTTCAGCCCCGTGCCGAGCGCGGCGGACTGCGTCATGCCGCCCGACAGCAACCCGACGGCGATACCTTCATCGAAGCCAAATGCGGTGGTGACGCCAATCACCGTCGCCAGGCCTGTCATCGCAACGACCAGGGCCAGGGCGATCTGCGGCAGCGCCGCTCTCTTCAGACTGCCAAAGAACTGCGGGCCTACCGAGTAGCCTATTGAAAACAGGAACAGGTAGAAGAACGCCCAGCGCAGCAGATCGGGGAGCTCCGGTCTGGCCAGGATGCCGATCGCGATACCCGCGATCAACGTGCCGACGACGGCGCCGAAACCGACACCTTTGATGTGGATACGGCCGATGAGGTGCCCGAGCACGATGCTGAGGAAGAGGCAGAGCTCTGGCAATCTGTGCAGGAATGTGGCTACTGAATCCATGGCGCCTCGGTCACGGAACGTTCGGGGCCGAGTCCGTGGCCGCGCTCTGCGGCGCGTCTTCGCCCGAGACCCACGCCTTCACGAGCGTGTAGGTGACGGTCAGCACGACCGGTCCGACGAAGAGGCCGATGATACCCAACGTAATCAGGCCCCCGATGACTCCCGCGAAGATGAGCAGGAGCGGAAGGTTGGCGCCCCGCCTGATGAGCACGGGACGAATGAAGTTGTCGATGGTGCCCGAGATCACGGTGAAGACGAGAAGCACCGTCCCCAAGCCGCCCTGTCCGGACCAGTACAGCCAGCCGACGGCGGGACCGAACACCAGCCATGGTCCGAGTTGCGCCAGGCAGAGAAAGAGCGTGACGGCCGTCAGCAGCGCGGCCGCCGGAATGCCGCTGACGACAAGGCCGATCCCCCCGATGGCTGCCTGAATGAGCGCGGTGACGACGACGCCCAGCACGACGCCGCGGATCGCCCGTCCCGCAAGAACCGCCACGTCGTACCCCTGCCGGCCCGCGAGACGCTCGGCAAACCGCAGGATACCGTCTCGCACGATTTCCCCATTGGTCAGCATGATCGCCGTGATGATCGTGGTCAGTAGAAACTGAACCAGCATCGAGCCGACGCTTCCGGCCCTCGCGACGAACCACTGAAGCGCTGTTTGCACATACGGTGTGAGCGCAGCCGACCGTTCATCCGGACCGAGCGCCGCGATCGTTCTCCATTCGGTGGCGATCCGATCGCCGACGAACGGCACGCTCTGAAGCCAGGACGGCGGCCCTGGCAACGCGATCGACTGAAGCGATTGAATCTCCGCCGTCAGCCCCTGCGCGCTGCTGACGATGGTGGCCAGGGCGAGCATGACCGGGACGAAGACGATGAGGAGGATCGTCGCCGTCACCGTCGCAACAGCCAGACCGCGTCGATGGCCAAACGCGGCCTCGAGCCTCAGGATGGACGGCCAGGTCGCCACGCTGATGATCGACGCCCACAGGATCGGCATCAGAAACGGGCTCAGCACCCAGAAGGTGGAGGTGATGAGCAGCAAGAGCACGATGACCGACAGAGTCGTGTGGGTGATGTCGACGGCGGGACGATCGGTGTCTCTCACGATGGTCGCTGGATGAGTCGCGGCGGAGTTTACCATCATGAGCACATATAATCCGCCGCATCCATGCTGCCGGGTTGCGCAGAGCGTCGCCGATGATCGCGCTCGAATTCGACCGGGTGAGCCGCGACTTCCAGGCGCCGGACGGCAAGCCATATCGGGCCCTGGAGGACGTCTCGCTGGCCATCCCCACTGGTGCGTTCGTGGCAATCGTGGGTCCAAGCGGCTGTGGCAAGACGACGTTGCTGAATCTGGCCGCCGGGCTGTTGCCGGCGACTTCGGGGTGCGTCCGCGTCAACGGGAAGGAGTTTACCGGGCTGAACACGCATGCCACCTACATGTTTCAACAGGATGCGCTGCTCCCGTGGAAGAACGTCCGCGACAACGTCGCTCTGGGCCCAATGCTCGGCGGGACGCCCGCCCGGGCCGCCCGCGCTCACGCGGATGACTGGCTGGCACGCGTGGGCCTCACCGGCTTCGAGTCGCACTATCCCGCGCAGTTGAGCGGCGGCATGCGGAAGCGCGTCGGGATAGCGCAGAATTGGATTCTGGGCCGCAGCCAGATGTTGATGGACGAGCCGTTCAGCGCGCTCGATGTTCATACTCGTCAGCAGATGGAATCCGAGTTGCTCGCCATGTGGGACCAGGCCAGGCGCACGATCGTGTTCGTCACCCACGACCTTCACGAAGCGATTGCGCTCGCCGACGAGGTGGTGGTCCTTTCGGCCGGTCCCGCCAGCCACATCGTCGCGAGACACCCGGTGAATCTGCGACGCCCGCGCAGTCTGCTCGACGTGCAGTTGCTGCCCGAGTTTTCGGACCTGTACCGGCACCTGTGGTCGATACTGCGGGAAGAAGTGCTCAGAAGTCAGCGAGTGGTGAGACATGCGTAAAGGCGCCATCACTCTCTGGCGCGCCGCCGTCGGCCTCGGTGTGGTCGGGCTGTGGGAAGCGGCCGTCGCGACGCGGCGTGGTTGACCCGTTTTTCGTGAGCCGTCCGAGCGCGATCGCCGGGCGCATGTGGGTGTGGGCATCGACAGGCTTCGTGTGGACGCCATCTCGCGATCACGCTGCAGGAGTCGATCCTGGGACTGCTCATCGGGTCGATCCTCGGTACCGTCAGCGGGTTTGCGCTGGCGCGCGCCACGATGACCGCGAAGGTTCTCGAACCGTACATCATGATGTTGAACGCCGTCCCGCGCGTCCTGCTGGCGCCGCTGTTCCTGCTGTGGTTCGGGCTCGGCATCTGGTCGAAGGTCGCGCTATCGGTCACCCTGGTGTTCTTCATCATGTTTTTCAATGCGTACCAAGGCGTACGGCAGGCCGACCTGGTGCTCATCGAGAACGCGCGCATGCTCGGCGCGACGGAGCGACAGCTGGTGCGTCACGTGCTCGTCCCGAGCGCGCTGACATGGATCTTTTCGAGCCTGCAGACCAGCCTCGGATTCGCGATGATCGGCGCCGTCGTCGGGCGAGTATCTGGGCGCGACTCGCGGCCTCGGATACGTGATCAGCCAGGCCGAAGGCACATTCGACACGACCGGCGTGTTTTCCGGCATGGCGATTCTTTCGCTGGTCGTCGTCGTGATGAGCCGGGGCGTCGCCCGTGCCGAGGACTGGCTGCTGAGATGGAAGCGGCCGCTCATCGGCCTGCTCGTCGCTGTCGTCGCCGCTGCCGGCAGCTCTGCGTGCCGCCAGGCGGGCGGCGACGCGGGCGCGCATGTCCGGATCGCGATTGGCGGGCAGACGCAGATGGTGTATCTGCCGACGACGCTGACGCAGGAGCTTGGCTTTTACAAGGAAGAGGGCGTCGAGGTAGAGCTCCAGGATTTCGAAGGCGGCGCCAAAGCGCTGCAGGCGCTCATCGGCGGGAGCGCCGACGTCGTCTCGGGCTTCTACGATCACACGATTCAGATGGCCGCCGAGGGGCGCCCGTTCACGGCGTTTGTCGTCATGCTGCGCTATCCGGGCCTCGTGCTGATGACCTCGCCGCAGGCCGCCGATCGCATTACGAGCGTATCGGCGCTGAAGGGTGGCATCGCCGGCGTGACGACCCCCGGTTCATCGTCGCAACTTTTCCTGAACGTGCTGCTGGCCCGGCACAACGTTCCGATTCAGTCGGTCAGCCGCGACCGCGATCGGAAGCGGGGCCGCGGCGGTGGCCGCGCTCGAACGTGGCCGGGTCGATGCGGGATGGGTGGGAGATCCCGCGCTCACGATTCTCAGGCGGCGCAATCCCGGCATGCGCGTGCTTGCAGACCTGCGCGACGAGCGTGGCACGCGTGACGCCTTCGGGACCGGCAGCTATCCGAGCGCAGTCCTCTATACGGAAACGTCGTGGCTGGAAGCACATCGGGATACGGCTGCGCGATTGGCCAGGGCGATCGTCAAGACGCTGCGGTGGATGCAGGACCATTCGGAGGAGGAGATCGCCGCGAAGGTCCCGCCGGCGCTGCGAGGAGAGGACATCGCGCTGTACGTTGACGCGTTGAAAAATTCACGCCCGATGTTTTCAACCGATGGCGTCATGCCAGCCGACGGAGCGGCCGCCGTTCATGACGTGCTGGCGGCATCGAATCCAAAGGTCAAGGCCGCGTCGATTGCACTCTCACAGACCTACACAAACGAATTCATATCGCGATAAAGCCAGACCAGGAAACAAGAGATTAGGAGATTAGGAGAAATTCTTTCAAAAGGCTTCTCCTAGTCTCCTAGTCTCCTGTTTCTTTCGAGGGGGCTACTCGACGAGACCGAACACGAGGATGGCGTCGCCCGCTGCGATGGCAATGTATTCCTGACCGTCGAACTGGTATGCCATCGGCGACGCATGCCAGTTGGTATTGGCCTGGAAGGACCACAGCGTTTTGCCCGTGACGGCGTCGGCCGCGGCGAACGATCCGCTGTCGTCGCCGAAGAAGACCAGACCGGTCGCAGTGGCGAGCGTGCCACCCCAGGAGGAGCCGGTGCCGGTTTGCGGCAGCTCCCACTTCCGCTTGCCCGTCTGAAGATCGAGCGCGTACAGCAGCCGCTGCGGTTTTGGATTGATGTCGACGCGTTGAGTCCCACCCCCGTACGCCTTGCCCTGTTCCCATTCCACCGGACGCTTCGTGTAGATCGAGCACTTCTCGAATACCTGAACGTAGTACAAGCCGGTCGAGGGGTTGTACGAAGGGGAGAACCAGTTGGTCGCGCCATCCTGCGACGGGCAGACATGCGTGCCTTCCGCGGTCGGCTCCTGATTCGGCGTCTTGACCGGCTTTCCGTCTGCGCCGATTCCGCTGGCCCACGTCAGATTCTTGATGAACTGGGTGGCCAGGAGAAGCTTTCCATCCGCGCGATCGAACACGTAGAAGAACCCATTACGATTCGCCTGCACCACCAGCTTGCGCGGGCGGCCTTCCCAGGTGGTGTTGATGATCATCGGCGTCTCGGTCGCGTCCCAATCCCAGAGATCGTGCGGAGTGAACTGGTAATACCACTTCAGCGTGCCGCTCGCGAGGTCGAGCGCGAGGAGAGAATTGGAGTACAGATTGTCGCCGACGCGTTCGTCGCCGTTGTAGTCGGGGCCGGGATTGCCGGTCGGCCAGAAAAGCGTATTGGTCTCCAGATCGTAGGTGCCCGTGAACCAGGCATTCGCGCCGCCACGCTCGAGGCTCGTGCCCTTCCAGGTATCCCACCCGGTTCGCCGCGTTTCGGCAACGTCAAGAAGCGCCAGACTTCCTTTCCGGTTGCCTGATCGAACGCGGCCACGAAGCCCTGCGCGCCGTTGTCTCCACCGCCGGTTCCGGAAATCACCAGGCGTCCCGCGGCCAGCGGCGCCGAGGTGGCACCGTGATTCAGACGCCAGTCGGCCATCTCGACGTCCCACACGAGCCGGCCGTTCGCGCGATCCAGCGCGATCAGGTGTGCGTTGTCGGTCACCATGAACACCTTGTCGGCGCTCAGCGCCACACCGCGATTGATGCCGCTCGCCGCGTCGCCGGCGAGGCCTGTCGATCGCGCTCGCTGGAATCGCCAGATCTCGCGGCCGTTGCCGGCGTCGAGCGCATAGCACTCGTTGGCCTGCGTGACGTACATCACGCCGTCGGCCACCACGGGTGTGCCTTGCAGCCGGCCGCCGTTCGGGATCCTGAAGATCCATTTCGGCGCGACACGCTTGACGTTCGTCCTGTCGATCTGTTTCAGCGCCGTATAGCGATTGCCGCCGATGTCTCCGTTGTAGGTGTTCCAGTTGGTCTCGGACGTCACCTCGCGGAACCTGCCCGGGCCGGCATTGCGCAGCAAGTGGATCCGATTGTCGTCGGCGCGCACCTGCGCGTCTTCGGGTCCTTCATTGAGGACCGTGCCGTCGAGCGTTCGACCGCTGGCCAGCACGAAGCTCTTGCGATAGGGCTGGAATCCACCGCGGGGCCGGAGCGTGCGGACGAAGGCGATCAATGGCGGCAGCTCCGTCTCGCTGACCCCGATCGCCGGCATGCCACGCGCCGGCAGCCCCTCGCGAATCAGCGTCGTCAGCTGCGGGTCCTGCAGGTTCGCGAGCGCGCGGACCATCGCGGGCGCATGCTCGCCGCCGTTGCCGTCGGCGCCGTGGCAGGTACCGCACCGGTCCTCGAAGATCCTCTTGCCGGGCGGCTCCTGGGCCCAGACCGTGCCGGACAGTGCCATACAGACCACGAGAATCGGGCCGGCGGTTCGGGGCATTTTGAATCTCCTTGGTGGGATCGGCCGCGATTGTATCGTAGGTGACTCTGACCTAGGATTGTCCCGTGACCGAGCCCGCCGAAGACTTCGCCGCGATGTTCGAAGCCTCGATCAAAGCGAAGCGCGTCGAGAAGGGGCAAACGATCGAGGGCACCATCGTCGGGATCGGTCCGGAAGTGGCGTTTGTCGATGTGGGCGGGAAGGGCGAAGCGACGATCGAGATCGGCGAGTTGAAGGACGCCGACGGCCGGGTCGAGGTCGCGGTGGGCGATCGCATTCAGGCCGTCGTGGTCTCGACCGTGGGAGGACTGACCCTTTCGCGCACGCTGGCGCGTGGGGCGGCGACGGAACGGCAACTCCAGGACGCGTTCCAGAGCGGTCTTCCCGTCGAAGGGAAGGTGGCCCGGGTCGTGAAAGGTGGGCTCGAGGTGCAGATCGGCCGCAGCCGCGCCTTTTGTCCGATCTCGCAGATTGACACCGTCCGGACCGACGCGACCGCCGCAACCGCACACGAGGGGCGCGTCTACCGGTTTCGCATCATCGAGTACAAGGAAGGGGGCAGGAACCTCGTCGTCTCGCGGCGTGCGCTCATCGAAGAAGAGCAGCGCGCGAACGCCGCCGAGATTCGGCGCGCGATTGTCCCCGGGGCCGTGATGCCGGGGCGCGTGACCTCGGTGCGCGACTTCGGAGCTTTTATTGATCTCGGTGGAGGCGTGCAGGGGTTGCTGCACGTGTCCGAAATGGATTGGGCGCGTGTGTCGGATGCGTCGCAGGTCGTCAAGCCGGGGCAGGAGGTCACCGTCAAAGTCCTGCGCGTCGACGCCGGCACACAGAAGATTGCTCTCGGCTTGAAACAACTGACCGAGGATCCGTGGACGAACGTGACGCAGACATACGCCGTTGGTCAGGTGCGGACCGGCCGGGTGACGCGCGTGGCCGACTTCGGTGCGTTCGTCGAGCTCGCGCCCGGGATCGAAGGCCTGGCGCACGCCTCGACGTTCGCCCCTACGGGAAGATCGGAAGGATGGTCTGCACAGGTACCGGCGGGCACCACGGCGGCGTTCGAGATCGTGACGATTGACGTCGAGAAGAAGCGTATTGGCGTGGCGCTCGTCCCGGAGGGATCGTCGCGCGCGAGCCGGGCGATGGATGCACGCAGTGCCAATCAGCCGGGCGAGTATCCCGACGGCGGAGAACAGGCTGTCCCCGAAAAACTCGGCTCGCTGGCCGACAAGCTCCGGAGCGCGCTCGAGACGCGGAACAAGTGAAGGATGCGTATGACTTGCCGAAGACTGTTGCTGTCATCGTTCCTCGCCGTGCTGTGGTTGATTCCCGCACCTGGCGCGGGGCAAGGTGGCGCTTCGACCGCGCGGCCAGTCCTCGACGGGATCTGGAACTCGGGGACGGCGACGCCGCTCGAACGTCCGGCGCAGTTGAAGGACAAAGCGTTCTACACGCCTGAAGAGGCGGCAGAGTGGGAACGGCAGGTAGCGCAGCGCAATCAGGAGCCGTCCACCGCCGCCGCCGCGAAAAGTACCGGCACGGGGACGTACAACATATTCTTCCGCGAGTTTGGTTCGCGCACGGTCAAGACGCTCCGCACCTCGATCGTGACGGATCCGCCCGATGGGCGCATTCCTGCGCTGACGCCGGAGGCGGCCGAAGTAAAGCGGCGTCTGCTCGACGCGATGCAGAACCCCGCGAGCGCGCAGGAGACGGGTCTGCAGGATCGGTGTCTGGCGTTCGTCACCGCCGGCCCGCCCATGCTTCCGTACTCCTATAACAGCAACTATCAGATTTTGCAGACCAGGGACACCGTCGTGATTTACGCCGAGATGAATCACGACACGAGGGTCATCTATCTGGATGGCCGCCCTCATCTTCCATCGACGATCAGGCTGTGGATGGGGCACTCGATCGGCCGCTGGGAAGGCAGCACGCTCGTCGTGGACACGACGAACTTCAACGACGCCGGCGGCTACTACGGGTCGGCGGGCGGCAACTTCGGGTGGGACCGGAATCTCCACCTGGTCGAGCGCTTCAGCCTGCTCGACCCCGATACGCTGCTCTACCGGTTTGAAGTGAACAACCCGACCGCGTATACCCGGCCCTGGAAAGGCGAGCTGACGCTCTCGCGATCGCCCGGACCGATCTACGAGTATGCCTGCCACGAAGGCAACTACTCGTTGTCGAACATGCTCAGCGGCCATCGCGCTTCAGAGCAAGCTCCGCAGGCGCCGTAGGTTCCTGTTCCGGGTACCGCTGCGCAGCTCTGTCCGTTTTTCCTCGCACGAGCGTTTAGTGAAGTGTGCGGGGAGCGCAACTGTGGCCGGTCGTATTTCTGGTTCTGGCGGTCGCTGGCGGCTGCGACGAGGCCCCAACCAACCCCGTTCAGCCCTCGCCTGGTCCCCAGACACAGCCGCAGCCGCCCTTGGGCCCTCCTCCGGCGCCCACCCGCATTCTCAGGCTGACCTTCGAGTCGGGCGTGGCGGTCATCGACTTCGGCGGCGTCGAGGTGGGGCTCGACAAATACCAGGACTTTCTCATCTGTAACGACGGTAACGCCGGGCTGACGATCGAAGAAATTTCAAGCCCTGACGGGTTTTCGGCGTACTGGGATATCTGGGAATGGGGCGACACGATTTCGCCTCGGGACTGTCAGGGCGGGTACGCCTCCTTTGCGCCGAGGAAGACCGGCCGCTACGAAGGGTCCGTGATTGTGAAAGCCAATCACACGGCTGGCAACAACACGATACGAGTCCTGGGCACGGGCACGGCCCCGCCGCGTCCGCCGCTCACAATCTTTGGCGAAGGCCATTACCTCGTCGGGCTGCTCATCGCGCCCGGGCGTTATCATGCGAATCCAAACGGTCAGTGCATGTGGTGGCGAACGTCCAGATATCCCTGGCAGAGTTGGGACGACGATGTGATCGCGCTGGACACCACGTGGTACGACCCCGGGCACTGGATCGTCGACATCCTCCCCTCTGACGCGGAGTTCAACAGCGAGCAGGGATGCGGCTGGTGGGATCAGTGGCCCGGCCCCAAGCCGGCCGCTGGAACCATTCCGCACGGCGTCTGGGAAGTGAACCGCCACATTCAACCAGGCCGTTATCAGACAGAGTCACGCGCCGGCTGTCGTTGGGAGCGTCTCCGTCATTTTCAGTGGACCCCCGGCGGTGTGATCGAAGGACAGCAGCCGAGCCGGCGGCACGATCGCCGTTGACATCCTGCCGGCGGACGCCGGCTTTCTCAGCAGCCCCGATTGTGGTGTGTGGACGCGGATTCGGTGAGCCCGCCTGACATCTCCTTAGCTCCTTAACGGCTTCGCGGAATCCCTGGCGAGCGCCGGCAAACAGCGGTACGCTTCATGCCACGGCTGCTGTGTTGGGTCTTCAAAAGCTGAATTTCCGGGCGAATTCTGGCGGTGGGAGCGCCGCCCACGACGCGTCGTGGGCCGTCCCGCGGAGCGCATCGTCGCGATGAGCTCAGTGCCCCAACGTCCTCGATTCGACGCGCACACCATTCGAGAGCCACTCGTCCCGTTCACGGTCGACGCGGTCCACGCGTCGCGTGAATCAGACGAGGCCCTTCGCTTTCAACGGGAAGAAGTCTTTTCCGCGCTCATCGAGAATGCGCCGTTTGGCGTCTACGTCGTCGACTCGCACTTCCGTCTCCGCGCGATCAACAAGGGTGCGGAAGCGGTGTTCCGGGGAGTCGATCCGCTCCTGGGTCGAGACTTCGGCGAGATCCTTCGCGTCCTCCGGCCCGAGACATCGGCGGCCGAAACCATTGCGGCCTTCAAACACACGCTCGGCACGGGCGAGCCCCATGCCGCCCTGGGAACCAGCGGATTCGCGCGGACACATCGATCGGGCGGCTTCCTACGATTGGCAGATTCAGCGGATGACGCTGCCGGACGGCACCTTCGGAGTGGTGTGCTACTTCTACGACCTCACACGGTTCCAGGAAGCGGAAGCGGCGATCAGATGGGCGGCCGAGCGCGATGCGTTTCTCGTGACGCTCAACGACCGGCTGCGGCCGCTGACCGACGCCCTCGAAATTCAAACCGAGGCAGTGCGGGTGCTCGGCCAGCACCTCCAGACCGACTGGGTCCACCTGGCGGAGTACGACGAGGACCTCGCCTTTGCCACCATTCGCTGCGAGTACGTCAGGGGCGACGTGCAGAGACTGGTGGGGCGCTATCCGGTCCAGGGCATCGGACCTCTGTTGACGGTGTTGAAGGACGGCCACACCGTTGCCGAATCCGACATGGCCACGTCGGCGCTGGTGACGCCGGAAGGACGAGCCATGTATGCGGCCGTCGGCGTACGTGGCCATGCGGCCGCTCCGGTCGTCAAACATCATCGGCTGCTCGCGGCGATCGGCGTGTGCGATCGTGCCCCGCGTGCCTGGAATGCGCAGGAGATCGCGCTCATCGAGGCCACCGCGGAACGCACCTGGGCGGCGCTCGAACGTGCCCGCGCGGAGCGCGCGCTCCGCGACAGCGAAGCGCGGCTGCAACTGGCCCTCGGCATGTCGAACATGGGCACCTTCGTCTGGCACATCCAGGCGGATCGCGGAGAGCCCGATGCGCGGATGCTGGCGCTGTTCGGCCTGCGCGAGGATGAGAAGCTGTCGCTGACGGCTCTCAGCTCGGTGATGCATCCGGGCGACCGCACGCGATACGTCCGCGCCGTGGCACACGCGATCGATCCGGCCGGCCCCGGCGCGCTCCGTGAAGAAGTGCGCGTTCTGCATCCTGACGGGGACGAGCGGTGGCTGTTCATCGCCGGCCAGACCGTCTTCGAGCCGGAGAGGGGCTCGGCCGTGCGGATGTCGGGGATGGCCGCCGACATTACCGAGCGCAAGAACCGCGAGAACGCGTTGGTGTTTCTCACCGATCTGGGTCGCGAGTTTTCCCGTGCCGTGTCGACCGACGAAGTCATGCAAGCCGCCGGCGAGAAGGTCGCCGCGTTTCTCGACGTGAGCGCGTGTTGCGTGATGACGATCGACGAGGATCGAGACGAAGCCCGCATGGACTACGCGTGGGCGCTCGGAGACGCGCCACGCATGCCCGAGGTCGTCCGCATTTCGGATTTCATCACGGACGAGCTTCGAGGCGCCGCCCATGCTGGCTCCACCGTTGTCGTCGGCAACACCCAGAGCGATCCCCGCACGAATGGCAGGGCATACGCGGCCATCAGCATCGGCTCCTACCTCTTCCAGCCGATTCTTCGCGACGGCGCCTGGAAACATCTCGTGGCCGTGTGCGATTCGCGCCCGCGCGACTGGCGTGCGCACGAGATCGCCCTGTGCCGCGAGCTGTCGAACCGGCTGTTTCCGCGGCTGGAGCGGGCACGCGCCGGACAGACCGTCGCCAACGACCTGCGCGACACCCAGTTGCTGCAGGCGCTCAGCGCGCAGCTCATCGGCGAGCAGGGCAGCGCGTCGTTGTACGAAACGTTGATCGACGCCGCGGTGTCCATCATGCAATCGGAATTCGTGAGCCTCCAGATGCTCCATCCCGAGCGGGGCGCCGGCGGCGCGCTGCACGGGATCGCCTCGCGCGGCTTCAGCCCTGAAGCGCTGCGAGACTGGGAGTGGATCGATTGTGCCGACAAGACGGTCTGCGCGGCAGCCTTGCGCGCCGGCACTCGCGTCGTCGTGCCCGACATCGAGGCCTGCGAGTGGATGGCCGGCTCAGTCACCCAGGCAAAGTACCTTCGGGAGGGCATTCGTGCGGTTCAGTCGACGCCGCTCGTCTCGCGCGGCGGCAAGGCACTGGGCATGATTTCCACGCACTGGGCACAGCCGCACCGGCCCTCGGAACGCGAACTGCGGCTCCTCGATATCCTCGCGCGGATGGCGGCCGATTTGATGGAGCGCACGCAGGCCGAGGACGCGCTGCGGTGCAACGAGCAGACGTTGCGCGAGGCGGATCGCCGCAAGGACGAGTTCCTCGCGATGCTGGCGCACGAGCTGCGCAATCCGCTGGCCCCGCTGCGGACAGGTCTCGAGTTGATCCGGCTTGCCGGCGACACCGCCGAAGCGGTCGCGAGCGTCCGCACCATGATGGAAGAGCAGGTGGCGCAGATGGTGCGCCTCATCGAAGACCTGCTCGACGTCTCCCGGATCACGACGGGGAACATCCGGCTTCAGCGCCGGCCAACCCTGCTGTCCACGCTGGTCAACGCCGCCATCGAAGCCAACCGGACCGTGATTCGACACGGCCGGATGGCGCTCGAGGTTCACGTGCCCGACGTGCCGGTTCTCCTCGACGTCGATCACACGCGATTCGTGCAGATCCTCTCAAACGTGCTGCACAACGCCGTCAAGTTCACCGACCCTGGCGGCCGCATCACGCTGAGGGCGGACCTCGAGGCGCCTGGCGGGAGCGGGGCCGAACAGGTGGTGCTGACCGTCACCGATTCCGGCATCGGGATACCGACGGACCTGTTGCCTCGCGTGTTCGATCTCTTCACGCAGGACGACAGCTCCCGGCTCCGCTCCGATGGACTCGGCATCGGCCTGGCGCTGGCGCGCCGGCTCATCGAGCTGCACGGGGGATCGATCGAGGGGTACAGCGAAGGTCCGGGTCTTGGAAGCACCTTCCGGATGCGTCTCGCGCGGTCGAGCGAGGCCGTGACGTCGGAAGCGCCACCGCCCCTGGTTTCGGCGCCCTCGCCGATTCAGCGCCGGGTCGTCGTGATCGACGACAACGTGTCGGCGGCGGTCGCGATGCAGAGACTCGTGAGGGCGCTGGGAGGGGAGTGTCGGGTCGCCTACGATGGCGTGTCCGGCCTCGAGCAGGTGTTGGACTTCGCGCCCGACCTGATCTTTCTCGACATCGGCATGCCCGGCATCGACGGCTACGAAACCTGTCGCCGCATCCGGCGCGCGATCGGCCCGGGTGCGATGCTCGTGGCCATGACGGGCTGGGGACAGGAACGGGACAAGCAGGCGGCGCTGCGCGCGGGATTCGACATGCACCTCACGAAGCCCGCGGATCCGGCCGTGCTCGAGAACCTGCTGTCGGATCCCAAACACCTGCCGGCCGTCTGACTCCTTCCCCTATAATTCGCCGGTGACTCCAAACCGCTGGCGCATACCCATCGGCGCCGTGCTCGTGCATGTGTGCATCGGGTCTGTGTACGCGTGGAGCACGTTCAACAGACCCATTCAGGCGCTGTTCCCCGATGCGCCGTGGTGGTTCAGTCCGCCCTACACGACGTTCACGACCGCGCTCGCGCTGCTTGGGCTGAGCGCGGCATTCGGCGGACCGTGGGTCGTGCGGCGCGGGCCGCGCGTGGCGGCGACGGCGGCTGCGCTCTTCTTCGGCACAGGTCTCGTGATCGGTGGTTTCGGTCTCGCCATTCGACAGCCGGTGATCGTGTTCATCGGGATGGGGATCATCAGCGGCATTGGCTGTGGCCTCGGGTACATCTCGCCGGTGAGCACGCTCGTGCAGTGGTTCCCCGATCGGCGCGGCATGGCGACCGGGATGGCGATCATGGGTTTTGGCGGCGGCGCCTTCGTCGCCGGCTACTTGAACGTCTTCTTCATGGATCGCTTCGGCGTCGCGCCGACGGTGATGACGCTCGGCGTCGTGTACCTCGCGGTGATGCTGAGCGGATCTCGCTTGATGATGTCGCCGCCCCCTGGATGGAGGCCTGCCGGATGGACACCGCCGGCGAAGACGGACCCGATGATCGCGGACCGCAGCGTCAGCCGCAACGAAGCGATCCGGACGCCGCAGTTTTATCTGCTCTGGGGCATCCTCTTCATCAACGTGACCGCCGGCATCGGCATCCTCGCCCAGGCCTCGCCGATGATGCAGGACATGTTCAAGCGGACACCGCAGGCAGCGGGTGTGGTCGTCTCTCTCATCAGCCTCTTCAACGCCGGCGGACGCTTCTTGTGGGCGTCGGGTTCCGACTACATCGGCCGCCGCAACACCTACACGATCTTCTTCGTCGCGCAGTTCTTCCTGTTCCTGCTGATTCCGACGCTCGCGGCGAGCGGGAGCTGGTGGCTGTTCCAGGCGAGCCTCTTCGTGGTGTTCACGATGTACGGCGGCGGGTTCGCCACGATTCCTGCGTTCCTTGCGGATATCTTCGGACCACAGAATGTCGGCGCGATTCACGGCGCGCTGCTCACGGCGTGGACGGCCGCCGCCATCGCTGGTCCGGTCATCATTACGGAGTTGTCGAACCGTGCCAGGGCCGCGCTTCCACCGGGCGCGGATCGGGTCAATATCTACGACACGCCACTGCAGGTGCTCGCGGGTCTGCTTGCAGTCGGCTTCGTTCTGACGCTGCTCGTGCGGCCGCTCAAAGTGAAAGCGCAGCCGGCCGGCGCCCAGGCGCCGGTCACCGCATAGAGAGCGCTTTTCAGAATCGTGGCACGGGTCGCGGCAGCAACGCCAACCCAAGTGCGTCCTGCTTCATCATCGCACCACAATCACCAGTTGCTCTGAGACCTGCTGGCCCTCGCGTCCATACGCCGTGAGCTGGTAGGTCGTCGTCCGTGTGGGGGTCACGGGAAGGCACGTCAGCGTGCTGGTCGGGCTCACCTTGCCGACACCGGGGTCCACGCGCGCCTCCACGGCATCGCTCGTCGCGTAGCAAAGATTGGTGGCGCCGCGTGTCGCGATCGATCCCGGTCGCGGCGTGAAGATGAGAATCCTTGGAGACGGCACGGCATCGGGCGCGTCAGCCTGAATCGCGGGAGTTGGAGCTTCTGGCACTTTTTGCTGCGGCGGTGGCCTGGTCGCCAGACTGGCCCTGGCCCGTTCGAAACCACTTCGCACGAACGATTCGAGACGCGCCACGTCAAGCGACTTCCACGAAAAGCCGGCGAAATAGGCCCAGTAGCCGAGCCCACCTGCCACAATCACGAGAAGCAACATCGTGACGATCGGTGTGCCGGCATGGTTTCGTGTCCGCGCAACGTAGATCGGCATCGGCAGCGGCGGTACGTCGTCCAGCGAGATGGACGCCAGATCCACTCCTTCGCCAAGCGGAGGCGCAGGCGCTGGCGGTGGCAGTGAGGTCGGCGCTGGCAGTGGCGAAGGCGCGGGCGCCGCACGCTCCTCGGGAGGATCTGGAGGCGCCGGCGGGCGCTCGTTGGGAGGCTCCACGGGGGGCGGGAGAACAAAGCTCAGATTCTGACGGCTGACCGCGGCACCGGCACTGTCGTCGAGCGACTCGCGTTGCCTCAGCGCCTGGTTCAACGACACGCGCGCGAGCCCGACGTCGCCGAGGCAGACTGCGCGGGTCCCGATTTCGTGAAGCGCCCAGGCTTCGTCGGAGCGATCGCCGATGGCCTTCGCGGCGGCAAGACAGCGATCGAGCACGATCGCCCAGGCGCCCCACCGCGCACGGAGAGCCAGCACTTTCTCGAGCACCCGGCCCAGCTCGAGCACCTCTCCCGAGCGGCGGTGCTCGGCCGCGTACTGCTGCACGCGCATCAAGATGTCGGCGTGATCCAGCAGAATGTCCGCATCACGCTGATGCCGCTCGGCCCACGACGTGAAGTACGTAATCGCGCGGTTCAGCCACGGCTTCAGGTCTTCGGTCCGGCGCAGCCGATCGCCCACGCCGTCCGCGAGCCGATGCAGCGACTGGTTGCACACCACCAGACCTCGCCGGACGAGCAACATCAACGATGGCTCGATGTCGGTGACCTCGGCGATGCCCGCGATGTGTCCCGCCTCCAGCGGCACGCCGGGCAGCGCACCGAGTGCCAGCAGCGCGCGCCGCTGCTTGTCGTCAATTGCCGCCATCAACTCCGTGATGATGCCCTCGGACGTGATATCGCGAGTCCATCCCCCGATCGGGATCCCTCGCTCGCGGACGATGGCGGCGGCCTGCAGGATGCGAAGGGGATGGCCTTCGAGGGCCGCACAGAGATTGGCGGCTTCCGATCGTTCGGCGACATCGAGCGGACGTTCGATCTCCCGTTCCAGCAGCGCCACCGCGGCATCGCCCGGCAGGCCCTTCAGCGCGAGGCCGCGCACCTCGCCCCACAAGCACCGCTCGCGCGTGGCCACGGCGACGACCGATCGCGGCGCGATATCGATCACGCGCTCCAGTTCGTTCTGCGGCAGGTGCACGTCGTCGAGAATGATGAACGCCTGTTTCTCCTGGAGGCCGCGACGGATCTCCGCGTCCGTGGGCAGGCAGGACGCTTCGCTTTCGTTGAAGGCCTCAAAAATGATCTGGACGATGTCGCTGGCCGGTTGATGCTGTGCCGGAACGTAGAGGATGCCGTCGACGAACGCGGCGGCTCGCGGCTGATGGGCGAGGTGCCGTAGAAGGGCGGTTTTGCCGATGCCAGGCTCGCCGCTCACTTCAATGGGAAGACCCGCGTCGAGCGCCGAGAGGGCCGACGTCAGTTCCCCCTGGCGGTCGAGCAGCCCGCGAATCAGCCTCGGACGCTGGAGAATCGGTGTGGCGCGCGGACGAAGATGTGCCCGTTCGGCTCGTGGGGCCTCGCGAATCGAGGCGCCGTACGGTTCGCCGATTTGCAAGACATAGCGACCAACTGCTATTTGACCGGTGGTCCCGCCATACATCGCAGGTTCCCGCAGGTGCGATCGTTCACATCATACGCTGGAACGGATAGATCGCTTTCCACTCGTTCTTCATATCGACGATGACCCAGCCACGCTTGGGGCCTTCGTCCAACCCGCGCGCGAGCTGTCCGATGTGAGACTCGCGATCGTAGGCCCACTCGCGCCCGGCGTCGGTGTGGTGCACGATGACGCCGAGCCGTGGACCCTTCGCCGACGTGGTCCATTCCAGCATTTCGAAATCGCCGTCGGAATTGCCGAACGCTATCGTCGGACGGCGGCCGATGACCTGGTGGATGCCGACGGGCTTGCCTGCCTTGTCGTCGACGTGATCGATCTCGGCCAGACGGACGAGTACGGGGATGCCGTTCCTCACTTTGTACTTCACCTTCGCACGGCTTCCAACGACCTGCTCTGGCGGAATGCCGTAGACGCGCTCCACCCAGGGGCGCATGAACTCGATGCCACCGCCCGACACGATGAAGGTCTTGTAACCGTTGGCTCGAAGATACCCCAGCACTTCGAGCATCGGCTGGTAGATCATCTCGTCGTAGCGGCGCTTGGAAATTGGATGGGTGGCCGAACCGATCCAATCGGCCACGATGGACGCGAATTCCTCGGTCGTGTTGCCGGCGTGGCTGACGGCCATGATCTGCGCAAGTCCGTGTTCAGTTGCCATCACCGCCTTCATGTCCCCCTCGAGGACACCTTTGAAGGGTTGCTTGCTCTTCCATTCGGGGTGCGCCGGCGCCAGGGCCTTGATGCGATCGAGCGCGAACGCGAGCTGGAAGTAGATCGGCTGCTCGGACCAGAGCGTGCCGTCGTTATCGAAGACCGCAATGCGCTCGGCCGGAGCGACGAAGTCGGCTCCGTTCGCCGTCGTCGTTCGCCCCACGAAGTCGACGATCGCTTTTTTGGCCGGGCCGTCGTTCCATGACGGCAGCGGATCGGTGGGCGCTGTTGCGGGCGGCGTTGCGGCCGCGGGCGGCGGTGCGGTTTCGCGCGGAGCCGCGTTGCACGACGCAAGCAGGCAACAGAGCACGGCCAGACCGGTGGGGATGAAAGGGCGACGTGTGCAGGGCGTTCGGGCCGTCGGCATGATGTCGATGCTCCTCGTTTTTGACGCCCCGATGCAAGCGCGTTGCCGTTATCATCAAGAGCTTTTCGCGCATCGACCGTCACCAGGAGAGACGAATGAGCACGCTCGCACCGAAGCCGCCGCGGCAGCCATTGGCGAAGCACCTCGAGGTCGTCGAGTCCGCCGCACCACTGGGCGCGACGGTCCTCGAAACCGGAGTGAACTTCAGCGTGTATTCGAAGCACGCGTCGCTCGTCGAGCTTCTGCTCTTCGATCGCGTGGGAGACGCCCGCCCGGTGCGCACGATTCCCATCGATCCCACGAAACATCGTGATTACCACTACTGGCACCTGTTCGTGCCCGGTGTGCGGCCAGGTCAGATCTACGGGTACCGTGCCTCGGGTCCGCTGGATCCGTCAAGGGGCCTGCGGTTCGATCCAGAGAAGGTGCTGCTCGATCCGTATGGGAGAGGAGTGGTGGTACCGGACGATTACAGCCGTCAAGCGGCATCGAGACCCGGGAACAACGCGTCCGCGGCGATGAAGAGCGTCGTGGTCGATCCTGCGGCCTACGACTGGGAAGGCGACCGGCCGCTCCACACGCCATCGTCGCGCACGCTCATCTACGAGATGCACGTCCGGGGCTTCACGAAACACCTCAGCTCGGGTGTGTCCGATCACGTGCGCGGGACCTACGCCGGGCTCATCGAGAAGATCCCGTACCTTCAGCAGTTGGGGATCACGGCCGTCGAGCTGCTGCCGATTTTTCAATTCGACCCGCAGTCGGTTCCACCCGGTCACGGCAGGGTCAACTATTGGGGTTACAACCCGGTGTCGTTCTTCGCTCCCCATCAGGCTTATTCGTCGAGATCGGATCCGCTGGGTCCTGTCGACGAGTTCCGCGACATGGTGAAAGCGCTGCACCGTGCCGGCATCGAGGTCATCCTCGACGTGGTCTTCAATCACACTGCGGAGGACTCCGAGAGCGGCCCGACGCTGTGCTTCCGCGGCCTCGACAACCGGGCGTACTACATCCTCCAACCGGATCGCGCGCGGTACGCGAACTTCAGCGGTTGCGGCAACACGCTCAACGCCAACAACCCGATCGTGCGCCGGCTGATCGTCGACAGCCTGAAGTACTGGGTCGAGCAGATGCACGTCGACGGGTTCCGCTTCGATCTGGCATCGATTCTCTCTCGCGATGACGCCGGCGAGCCGATGCCGCATCCGCCCGTGGTGTGGGACATCGAATCGGAGCCCGCGCTGGCCGGAACGACGCTCATCGCCGAAGCGTGGGATGCCGCGGGCCTGTATCAGGTAGGCAGTTTCATGGGGGATGCCTGGAAGGAATGGAACGGGCGTTTCCGCGACGACGTGCGGAGCTTCTTTCGGGGCGAGGACGGCGTGGTGACGAACTTCGCCGACCGCGTGCTCGGCAGCCACAAGGTGTACGGCCACAAGAACCGCGAAGCCGAGGCCAGCGTGAACTTCGTCACGTGCCACGACGGGTTTTCGCTGAACGATCTGGTGTCGTACGACGCCAAGCACAACGAGGCCAACGGCGAGGAGAACCGCGACGGCGCCGACGACAACCGCAGCTGGAATTGCGGAGTGGAAGGGCCGACCGACGACCCGCAGATCGAGGCGCTGCGCAACCGCCAGGTGAAGAATTTTCTGACGGTCACGTTCCTGTCGCTCGGCGTTCCGATGATTCTGATGGGCGACGAGATGCGGCGCACGCAGCACGGCAACAACAACGCGTATTGCCGCGACGACACCGACAACTGGCTGGACTGGACGCTCCTCGAGAAGCACGCCGACGTGCACCGGTTCGTCAGCCTGCTCGCGGCCAGGCGCTCCGAGCGCAGCGACGCCGCCAAGGATCAGCGCATCAGCCTGACGGACATGCTCGAGCACGCGAAGACCGCGTGGCACGGCGTGAAGCACCTTCAGCCCGACTGGTCGTCGAACTCGCACTCGCTCGCGTTCGGCGCCGAGTTGCGGGCCGAAGGCATCGAGCTCTACCTCATCATGAATGCATACTGGGAACCGCTCGAGTTCGAGCTGCCGCCGCTTTCCGAAGGGAATGGCTGGCGGCAGTGGATCGACACGTCCCTGAAGTCGCCTGACGACATCGTGCCGTGGCAGGAGGCTCGAGCAGTCTTAGATCCACGGTCGTATCGCGCCGCCCCACGTTCGGTGGTCGTGTTGTGGCGACCGATCTAGGTGCGATAGGTGCGATAGGTGCGAGGGGTGCGTTAGGTGCGGTGGGTGCGAGGGGTGCGGGTGCGTTTCGGCCCATGGCCCATAGCCCTTTGACCATTGCCCATCGCCCACGCTAGCGAAGGTCCCGCGGCTGGCCCGTCGACGCCAGCACGCTGTTCCAGAGCAGTCCGTCCGGATCGATCTTCTTGCGCGCGGAGACCGCGAGCGAGATGGGGACGTGCGTGAACCGGTGGTTCCAGAAGCTGACGATCATGTTCGTCCGTCCGCTCATCCCGGCGTGCACCGCGTTCTGGCCGAGGAGCAGGCAGAAAGCCGAGTCGTGCGCGACGGCCGGCACGCTCCTGATGGCATAGCTCGGATCGATGTACTTGACGGTCACGTCGATCGCGCGCTCTTTGAAGTGCCGGCCGATGGCGTCGCGCAGGAAGATGCCGATGTCGCCGTACTTCACGTTCCCGGACGGATCGCGTGCGTCGGTCTTCGCGACGAGATCCTGCCCGGCTCCTTCCGCCGCCACGATCAGGGCGTGGCCTCTTCGCTCGATTCGACGCTCCAACTCGGCGAGGAGCCTCTCGAGGGTGAACGGGACCTCGGGAATCAGACAGAAGTTCACGTGGCTGTCCGCCAGCACGGAGTACGCCGCGATGAATCCGGAATCGCGGCCCATCAGCTTGACCAGTCCAATTCCGTTGCGCGCGGATTCGGCTTCGGCATTCGCCGCGGACGTCGCGCGCCGCGCTTCGCTGACCGCCGTTTCGAATCCGAAAGTCGTCTGCACGAACGACACATCGTTGTCGATGGTCTTCGGAATACCGATCACACCGAGCGTCATGCCTTGCCGTGCGGCTTCCTCTCCGATGGTTTTCGCGCCGCGAAGGGTTCCGTCCCCGCCGATGGCGAACAGAATACCGATGTTCAGCTCCTTGAGGGTCTGCACCATCTCCGCGGGGTCCTGCGGCCCGCGCGACGAACCCAGAAAGGATCCGCCAGACTCGTGAATGCGGTTGACCGTCGCGGGTGCCAGCTCGAGGGGGGCGTGACCCAGCCGGCGCACGAGGCCTTCGTAGCCGTATCGAAACCCGTAGATCTTCTTCACCCCGTAGTGGTGGTAGAGGCTCAGGACGATCGATCGGATGACATCGTTCAAGCCGGGGCACAGCCCGCCGCAGGTCACGATGCCGCAGGCCAGCGTCGCGGGGTCGAAGTACAACGTCTCGCGGGGGCCGGCCGTTTCCATCGCGGGCGGTGCGGCCCCCTTGTCGAGCCAGCCCTTCACCTCGTCGACCTTCACGTGGTAGAGCACGCGGTCGTCGTCGCTGACGAACCGGCCCCCCGTCATCGGGGATGCGAAGCGGCACGCTCCGAGGCGCGGGATCGAGAAATCGAGCTCGGTGCTGGGTTGATGTGTCAACGGTCTGCTCCCGGTTGGTCTTCGCGCGGAGGATCTCCGAAATACCGGAGACCTGCGTGCCCGCGCGGCGCGGCGAAATGCTCTACTGCAAAGACCCTGCTGAGTCTAAACCGTGGTATCGCCCTTGCGTCAAAATGGAGCCATGCCTGATTCCAGCACGTCGGAGCGTCCCGGCACCAGCCGCGTCCAGCTACACGGCAGCGACAACGCCCTGTACGAACGGCACCTGACGTTCGATCACGTCACGCCCGTCGAACAGGCGACCTCCCGGGACAAGTTCGAAGCCGTCGCACGCTCGGTCCGCGACCTGCTGTCCGAGCAGTGGCTCAAGACCGACGCGGCCTACACCCGTCAGAACGTCAAACGGGTCTACTACGTGTCGCTCGAGTTCCTCATGGGCCGCGCCCTGGCCAACAACGTGACGAACCTGATGTTCGACCCGATGTGGAAGGCGTTCTGCGAGAAGCACAAGCTCGATCCTCTCGAGATCATCGAACAGGAGCCCGACGCCGGTCTCGGCAACGGCGGGCTGGGCCGCCTGGCGGCGTGCTTCCTGGATTCGATGGCGACGCTGGGCATTCCCGGAATGGGTTCGGGGCTGCGCTACGAATACGGGATCTTCAAGCAATCAGTCGAGCAGGGCTGGCAGCGCGAAAGCGCCGATCACTGGCTGGCGCGTCCCGACCCGTGGGAAGTGGCGAGACCCAACGAAGCGGTCGAGGTGCATCTCGCCTGTTCGTTTGACATTCACTCGGGGGCGCTTCGCCTGGTGCGGAACAAACCTTCCACCCTGATAGGCACTCCCTACGACCGGCCGGTAGTCGGATACGGCGGCAAAACGGTGAACACGCTGCGCCTGTGGGCGGCCGCCACGCACGACCACTTCGACTTCCAGCAGTTCAGCAGCGGCGACTTCGTCGGGGCGCTGGCCGAGACGCTCACGGCCGAAACGCTGACGCGCGTCCTCTACCCGGACGACTCGACGACGGAAGGAAAGGGGCTGCGCTTCCTCCAGCAGTACTTCCTGGTCGCCTGCACGCTGGCCGACGCGATCCGCCGGTTCCGCGCGGGTGGCAACGCATGGTCCGCGCTTCCAGAGAAGGTCGCGATCCAGCTGAACGACACGCACCCCACGCTCGCGGTGCCCGAGCTGATGCGCATCCTGCTCGACGAGGCGAGGCTGGAATGGGACGAGGCCTGGGATCTGACGACGCGCACGCTCGGCTATACGAATCACACGCTGCTGCCCGAAGCGCTCGAGAAGTGGCCCCTGCCGTGGTTCGAGATGCTCCTGCCGCGGCAACTGGACATCATCTACGAGATCAACCGCCGTTTCCTGGACGTCGTGCGGTCGCGGTTCCCTGACGACCCCGCATGTGTCACACGCGTGAGCCTCATCGAAGAAGGCACGCCAAAAAGAATCCGCATGGCGCATCTCGCCATCGTCGGGTCGCACAGCACCAACGGCGTGGCCGCCATTCACTCGGAACTGCTCACGCGCACGGTGGTCCCCGACTTCGCCGCGCTGTTTCCCGAGCGGTTCAACAACAAGACCAACGGCGTCACACAGCGGCGGTTCCTGCTCCTCGCCAACCCCGCGCTGGCGTCAGTCGTCACCGACGCCATCGGCGATGGCTGGATCGTCGATCTCGGCAGGCTGGAGGCCCTCAAGCCGCTCGCCGACGATGCGTCGTTCCGCGCCGCGGTGGGGCACGCCAAGCGTCAGGCCAAGGCAAACTTTGCGAAGTGGCTCGACACGGCGACCGGCCAGAAGGTCGATCCCGACTCCATCTTCGACAGCCAGATCAAGCGCATTCACGAATACAAGCGCCAGCTCCTGAACGCCCTCCACATCGTCGTGCTCTGCCACCGCCTGCGGGAGAACCCGTCGCTGGTCATGCCCCGGCGCACGTTCTTCTTCGCCGGCAAGGCTGCGCCCGCGTATCACTTCGCCAAGCTGGTCATCAAGTTCATCAACAACCTGGCGGCGACGATCGACGGCGATCCCCTGTTGAACAGGGCGCTCAAGGTCGTGTTCATTCCCGACTACAACGTGTCGGTGGCCGAACGGCTGATTCCCGCCAGCGATGTCTCCGAGCAGATCTCGACGGCCGGCTACGAGGCCAGCGGGACGAGCAACATGAAGTTCATGATGAACGGGGCGCTGACGATCGGGACGCGCGACGGCGCGACCATCGAAATGGCCCAGGCGGCCGGCGAGGAGAATTTCTTTCTGTTCGGCCTCACCGCCGAGCAGGTGCTCGCGACGCGTGGCTTCTACGATCCGCGGTGGCACTACGACTACGATTCCGAGACGCACGCCGCCCTCGATCTCATTGCGAACAACTTCTTCAGCCGAAGCGAGCCCGGCGTTTTCGAATCGATCCTCGACGTGCTCGTCCGCCACGGCGATCACTACCTGCACCTCGCAGACCTCCAGAGCTACAGCGAGGCGCACGCACGCGTGGCGGCGGTGTATGCGGTGCAGGACGAATGGCAGCGGAAGGCGATCATCAATATCGCCTCATCGGGCCGATTCTCGAGCGACCGAACGATCGCGGATTACGCTTCAGAGATCTGGGGGGCCGCGCCGTGCGCGGTTGACTGACAGGGCCAGGAGAATTCAACAGAAGACGAGAAGATCAGAAGAATTTCTTTAGATCGTTTGTCTTCTGATCTTTTGATCTTCTGTTATCTCGTAAGGAACCAGCAGGCCTACTCAAGTTGTTTGTGGCAATATTCGCAGTCGCCGCTGATCGTCGATTCGTCTTTGGCCTTGTGCGAATCGTCGTGGCAGCGGAAGCAGCCGTTCGAAGTGATGTGCCCTTTGTTGGTTGGATACGATCCCCAGGTCACGTTCATTGAGTGAAAAACGTTGCGGCGGTACACAGCCTGAAGCGCTCTGACAGCACGCGTCAGTTCCTCTTGATCGGCCTGCAATGCCTGCGATTTGTAGAAGCTCCGCAAGCCTTCATCGATGGCCTTCTCAGCGGCGTCTTGGCTGGGGTACGACGCCTTGATCAGGCGCACACCCTCGCGCCGCGCAAAAGGAAGCTTGCGGCTGACCTGTCCGGCGGCAATCGCCTCGTCCACGGCCCTTTCCGGCGTTTGCGAGATGGGGTGTCCGACCGTGTTGTGGCAATCGATGCAATCCATCGTGCGGCGCTCGCCCGCGTTGATCGTCTGCTCTGAAGTATCAGGAGCGACAAATTCTTTCACGTTGCCTTGCGCATCGGTGACCTTGACGTACGGGATGGTTTCGGCGCGCGGATCGCTCGCCACGTACTCGATCCGGACCGCCGGATTGGCGTGCCAGTGGATCGAGCGAGGCGTGGCGGGTGTCGGCCCCACGTGCAACTGCAGCGCGGTCGCCGTTTCAGCGTTCGCCTCGTCGTCGCCGTACTCGTGAATCACCCGCAGTCGGTCCCCGGTCATCCGCTCGGGCTGATGGCAGTTTACGCAGGTCCTGGCCTGCGCCCCGAGTTCCATCTCGGTACCGGGGGGAATCGGCCGTGGAACCGTGTTCGTCACCGCGTGTACGAGCTGTCGCACACCCGAGAGCTTCGCGTGAACGAACGCGCCAGCGCCCTCGCCGATATGGCAGTCGACGCAGGCGATGCGCGCGTGCACCGAATTGCGCCAGGCGGTGTGCTGCGGCTGCATCGGCGTGTGGCACACCTGTCCGCAGAAGGTTGGCGATTCCATCCAGTGCAGGCTGCCGTACCCCGCCAGAAGGATGACGATGACGTTGACGGCCGTCAGCGCCGTGATGATGACGGCCGTGCGGCGGACGCTGGCGCGCCGGAAGTCCAGAACGGGCCAGTCGATGATGGCTTCAGGGTGGCGCGCCAGCTCGCGTCGCCGGAGCCGCACACCCACAGGGATGAGGAGCAATCCCAGCAGGAAAACGGCCGGGAGGGCGACGAAGATGACCAGCCCGGCGTAGGGATTCGCGAGCATCCCCGCCAGCAGCGCGATCAGAAGCGTGATGAAGACCACGGCCGAGGCCGTGGTCACCAGCACGCCGACGATCGCAACTGGATGGGAAAGCGCTTCGCGCCGCGTCATGACCGCTGTCTACTTGAGGCTCTGCATGTAGGCGACGAGCGCGTCGATGTCCCCGGCCGGGAGCGAGCCGTACTTGTTCGGCATCGGCGGCTTCTTCGTTGATTTCGCCTTGGCGGCTGCCTCAACGGGGTGCGTGATCCACTGACGGATATCGGCGGCCGGCAGCTTCGTGCCCACGCCGTCGAGCGGGTTGGCCTTGCCTCCCTTGCCCGCGATGGCATGGCAGATCGAGCACTTCTGGGCGTTGTAGACCTCTTGTCCCTTCTTGACGACCGCAGCATCCTGAGCTTCGGCCGCCGGCGCCGCCGCCATCAAGGACCCCAGTGTCAACGCCGCTGCAACAAGAACGGGTGTCGTTGTAAGCCTGCTCAGCATGGACCCTCCAGGAAGATGCGCCAAAACTACCACAAGTACCTCAGTCCGAACACAAACGAGTTCGCGGTGTAGGGGCGGTAGACGTACCCCAGTACCAGCGAACTGGGCTGGATGACGCCGTTGACGACCGTGGGATCGAACGCGAAGTCGTACACCTGGAACGGCTCGTACAAATACGAGAAGGTCGCGGCCAGCTGGTTGGTCAGCCGGTGCCGTACGTCGAGATGCAGTTGCTGGAGCCGGTTGTACACCCTCGGAAGCTGCTGCGGTGCCGGAAGCGGGCCGCCGGGTACGATGCCGTACAGGTACTCGCCCTCTGCATAACTGAAGTCGTACGACACGCGCGCCTCGGTGTTCTCGCCAATCTTCGGCGGCGTCGCGTAGATCGAGAAATAGTCGACGCGTTCGGTCGTGTCGGCGGTCCAATCGCGCATGGGATCCTTTTCCTGTCCCGGGCTCGCGGAGCGCGATTGCTGCAGCCCGGCGTAGTGCTCGTAGTTGTAGCTGCCGCCTCCGCCGAACCCGTTCGGATTCCGGTAGTCGGCAGAAACCGAGAACAGATTGACCGTCGACTGCTGAAGCCCGAAATAGCTGTCGTCGTACTTGTCTTTTCCGAAGCCGCCCGAGACGCTGACCATCCACAGGTCATTGGGCACGAGATCCACCTGTCCGGTGAATCGATTCCGGGTCCGGTTGGCGAGATCGTAATGACGCAGGGCCGGCTGCTCGCCGATTTGAATCAGGATCTCCTCTTCCAGGCCGGAACCCCGCCGGGTTCCATATTCGTAATTCGCGCGGAACGTGACCCACTGCATGGCGATGGCGTCGGCCGTGGCGCGAAACACATCTTCATTGGCGTTGTCGAAGATGCGGTGGTCGTAGCCGTTGCTGTTCAAGGTATAGCCGACCGTCAACGCGAGCGGCTGAATCCCGCTGTAGGTCGCATCGGCATCGAAGGTCAATCGATCGTGCGCGAACAGCTCCGGCCCCCCGGTCGAGGACGTGGTGACCGAGGTGTCGTAGTTGATGAACTGCGGGATGGTCGCCGCGCGGCTCTCGTTGTTGTAGTTGTAGGTGCGGAGCCGCGAGCTGAATCGCCAGTCGGTCCGGGGCCGCGACACCAGATTCAAATTCATCGAGGTGACATGCGCCCGGGCTTCTGAACCGGTTCGCGGCAGCGCCAGCTGCGGCAACGTGGCGTTGATGGTGAACGGCTGCAACGGTGTGTCATTGGTCCAGACGCCGTAGGACACGAAGCCCGTGAACTGCGTGTGTTGCGCCAGCTTCGTGTGGCCCGCCAGGCTCACGGTCTGCGCCTCGTTCGACGGCCACAGCGCCATGCGCCCGCGGCCGGGCGCGCTCGTCGAGTCGTCGACCCGCAGCGGGCTGTCCCAGACGAGCGTATCCGCCTGATTGTTGAACCACGAGCCGTTGTAGGAGAGCCGCACGAGGCCCCGGCGGCCGGTCCACTCGGTGCCGATCGTGAAGTCGTTCGTCCGCGACTCGTATGGCAGGGCGACCTCGACGTCGTTACCGAATCCGAAACTGGCGCCCCAGGGCAGCTCGCCGCCGTGTTTGGTCGTGGTGAACGCGGCCTTCACATCGAGATACGGCAGCGGCGTGACCGACACGCTCATGTTGCCGATGTTGCGGTGCTCGCGCAGGTCGAATTGCGTCGCCAGCGGCGCCCATGCCGAGAGCGTGGCCTGGCCGTTCTGAATCTGCCGCTGTGTCGTGTCGTCGAGCGGCAGCGGGCTCTCCGTGCTCAGGTACGGCGTTTTCGTGTCGATGCTGTAGAACTGCGGGATCTGATCCCACAGGCCGGAGAAGTTGAAGCGGCCCGGCTGCTCGTAGGTCGCGGCGAAGCGCTGATCGCGCCAGCCCACGTTGTCGGCCGCGGCGCGAAACAGCCAGAGCCCGTCGGGAGCTTCGCGCGCGTAGCGCGCACCGGTGAAGAGCGGGCCGCTCCGCAGATCCTGGTAGCGCTGATACCGTGCCTCATCCCCCGATATGTGGCTGAAACGGCCGCCGAGCAGGAGCTGCTTCGGCGCTTCGTCGAACAGGCTGGTGGTCGCCTCGACGCCCGGGGCTGCCGCCGGCGCCGCCTGCGCGGCAGGCTTCGGCGCTGCCTGCGCGGGCGTCAGCACCTGGGCCGGTGCCGCTGCCGGTGCGCCGATCAGGAGCATGGAGACGATGGGGACACAATAAAGATGTCTCATATGTCGTCTCCTCCGTTACCGCATGTAGAACTGTCCGGACGGGTGGTTCGACCCGTGGACGTTCGAATGGCAGTTCACGCACGAGCGTCCGAACATCCGGTTGCTCTTGTTTACCGTAATCGCCGCGTTGTCGTAGATGCTCGACGGGTGCCTCGTGGCGACGTGGCATCGCTGGCAGAGCATCGGCATGCGCACGACCAGCATCCGGTCGTTGGACGAGCCGTGCGGATCGTGGCACGTCGTGCAGCTTTCTTTCACCGGCGCGTGCTCCCACAACATCGGCCCGCGCATCTCGGTATGGCAGCTCATGCAGGTCTCGGAAATCGAGCTGCCGACCTTCAGATTCTTGACGTTGCTGATCGATCCGTGCGGGTTGTGGCACGACGAGCAGCTCATCTTGCCTTCACGCACGGGCATGTGGGCGACCGACCGCTCGGTCTTGGCGACCTGGACGCGGTGGCACGTTGCGCACAATGCCGTCTCGGTCGTTTTCACGAGCTGGTGTTCCAGCGACTTCGGATGGTGGACGCTGTGGCAGGTCGTGCAGGAAAGATCGCGCCGGTCGTGCCCGCTGCCTTCCCAGGCCGCGTGGTCGCCTCGGTTATGGCACGTCAGGCATGACTGGTTGATCTCGGCTGGCTTCATCTGCGCGAACTTCCGCATGTGCCCTTTGGCGTCATCGTCCACGTGCGCCTGGCCGGGCCCGTGACAGCTCTCGCAGCCTTGTGTGGCGGCGGGCGAGCGCGGGTTCTTCACCTGGGCGTGCTTGGAGCCTTTGAGCGTGGCCTCTTGATCGGTGTGACACGTGGTGCACGTATCACTTCCGACATAGGCCGTGGCCGGGGCTTGAGCCGGCGCTGACGCCGGCGCCTGCCGGGCGGCCGGTGAATCAGACCCGCGGGTCGGCGGAATCGCACCCGCCACACGCACCGTAATCGCGACCGCTAAAAGACACGTGGCCGCTAGCCACAGACGATGTTGCATGACGACCCTCTGGTTGAAGTTGTCATCTCAGCGCCATTCTGAAATTCGCGCGCTCGTACGCGGCGGGATCGGGAACCCGCTCGAAGCTCATGTTGCCGCGCATCTCGTTGAGCGAGTGCCATTCGTGCTCGACCATCCACGATTCGACCTGGGCGCGGACCGTGCGCAGATGTTGGGGGCCGTGACGGAGCAGCGACGAGACCATCTGCGCGGCGTGGGCGCCGGCCATCGTGGCCTTGATGACGTCGAGACCCGTGTGGATGCCACCGGTGATGGCCAGCGATGCCTTGATGCGCCCGGCCAACGCCGCCGTACCCCTGAGGCGCAGCGGCAGCTCCGATGAATTCGACAACGGCAGGGAGCGCACGACCTCGAGCTCGACGACGTCGATGTCGACGCGGTGGAAGCGGGTAAACAGGACGAGCCCGTCGGCGCCGGCCGTATCGAGCGATTTCGCAAAATTCGCGAACGCGGTGAGGAGCGGCGCGAGCTTGATGGCGACCGGAATGCGCAGGCTGGCCTTCACGTCGCGCACGATCTCGATCGCGTCACGCTCGACATCGGCCGCGCTCAACGCCATGTCGCTGGCGGCGTGGTAGATGTGCAGCTCGAGCGCGTCGGCGCCGGCTTCTTCGATGAGCTTGGCGAATCCGGTCCAGCCGCCGCGCGTCACGCCGTTGAGCGACGCCACGACCGGAATCTTCACCGCCTGTTTCACCAGCCGGAGGTGCTCGAGGTACTCATCGGGTCCGAGCGCCATCAGCGGCTCGGGCGCGAAGCTGCCCGCCTCGGGGAACGATTCGCTGAAGCTTTCGCCGTTGATGAACCCGCTCATCTGCTCGCCGGTGATTTCCTCTTCGTAGAGCGAGCGCAGCACGATCATGGCGGCGCCCGCATCCTCGAGCGCTTTGACCGTGTCCAGATCGTCCCCAAGCGGCCCTGCGCCGACGATCAGCGGGTGGGGCAGGCGCATGCCGAGATATGTCGTGCTGAGGTCCATCACTTCTCCTTGGAATCCGCGGACTCCACGGTTGCGTTCCCCGTACCTTCGGGCGTGGCCGCGGCTTCGAACGCCGGCACCTTGATGCCCGCGAGCTGCGAGTAGACGGCGTACCGCCGCTGTGCGGCCGCCGTCGACTCCGCGACGAAGGCCTTGTACCGGGCCGGGTCGGCCCGTTCCACCACGCGGAAGCGCGATTCGTTGCGCAGGTAGTCGGCGACCTTCGCCTTCGGCGGGCCGTAGTCGAGGTGCAGCGGCGGTTCCCCCTTGGGGATCCGCCGCGGATCGAAGCGGTAGAGCGGCCAGACGCCCGAGTCGACGGCGAGCTTCTGCTGGGCCACGCCGTTGGCCATGTCGTACCCGTGCGCGATGCAGTGGCTGTAGCCGATGATGAGCGACGGCCCGTGGTAGGACTCGGCCTCGAGAAAGGCCTGGGCCGTCTGCGTCATCTTCGCGCCGAAGGCGACGCGGGCGACATACACATGGCCGTACATGTTGGCGAGCAGGCCGAGGTCTTTCTTTCCAACCGCCTTACCCGACGACGCGAATTTTGCCGACGCGCCGAGCGGGGTCGCCTTCGACGCCTGGCCTCCTGTGTTCGAGTAGACCTCGGTGTCCATCACCAGGATATTGACGTCGCGCTGGTTGGCCAGCACGTGGTCGAGGCCGCCGTATCCGATGTCGTACGCCCACCCGTCGCCGCCGACGAGCCACACGCTCTTCTTCACGAGGTAGTCGGCGAGCGATTCGAGCCGGGTTATTTCGGCGGCGATCCCGTTGGCGCTCCCTTTCAGGCCCGACAATTGACGCCGCAGCGCGTCGACGCGCTCGCGCTGCGCCGCGATGCCGGCCTCACCGGCCTGATCCGCATCGAGCAGGGCGGTCACCAGGCCCTCGCCAATCTGGGGCGCAAGACGCTGGACGAGCCCGCGCACCGACGCGATGTGCGCGTCGAGTGCCAGGCGGAAGCCGAACCCGAACTCCGCGTTGTCTTCGAAGAGCGAGTTCGCCCAGGCCGGTCCTCGACCATCGCGATTGGTCGTGTACGGCGTGGTCGGCAGATTGCCGCCGTAGATCGACGAGCAGCCGGTGGCGTTCGCGATGAGCAGACGGTCGCCGAAGAGCTGCGTCAGCATCTTCAGGTACGGCGTCTCGCCGCAGCCCGCGCACGCGCCCGAGTACTCGAACAACGGCTCGAAGAACTGCGAGCTCTTGTGGTCGATCTTCATCGACCTCGGTGCGATCCAGCTCGGGGATATTGAGGAAGAAGTCGTAGTTGGTGCGCTCCGGTTCGCGCAGGGGCGCCTGCAGGTGCATATCGATCGCTTTGTGCTTCGGGTTGGTGCGGTCCTTGGCGGGGCAGACCACCACGCACAGATTGCAGCCGGTGCAGTCTTCGGGGGCCACCTGAATCGTGAACTGTTTCCCCTTGTGCTCGTTGCCTTTGTAGGCCGTCGACTTGAACGTCGACGGTGCGCCGCCGAGCGCGCTCGGCTCGTAGACTTTCGCGCGGATGGCCGCGTGCGGGCAGACGAGCGCGCACTGGTTGCACTGAATGCAGATCTTGGCGTCCCACACCGGAATCTCGAGCGCGATGTTGCGCTTCTCCCACTTCGCGGTCGCGACCGGAAAGGTGCCGTCCACGGGAAAGGCGCTCACCGGCAGCAGATCGCCTTTTCCCGCCAGCATCACCGCGGTGACCTTCTGCACGAAATCGGGCGCCAGCTCGGAGACCAGCGGGGGGCGTGAATGCCGCGCGTTGACGGCAGCCGGCACCTGTATCTCGTGCAGGTTCTCGAGCGCCTGATCGACGACCAGGCAATTGCGGCGCACGACCTCGGGGCCCCGTTTGCCGTAGGTCTTCTCGATCGCCTTCTTGATGTGCTTGATGGCCTCGTCAGGCGGCAGCACGCCGGAGATCGCGAAGAAACACGTCTGCATGATCGTGTTGATGCGCGTCCCCATGCCTTCGCGCTTGGCCAGCTCGTAGGCGTCGATCGCGAAGAAGCGGATCTTCTTCTCGATAATCTGTTCCTGCAGTTCCCTCGGAAGCTGGTCCCACACCTGGTCGGTCGGGAACGGCGCGTTCAGCAGGAAGGACGAGCCCGGCGCCGCATACTCGAGGACGTCGATCTTGTCCACGAACTCGAACTGGTGGCAGGCGACAAAGCCGGCGCGATCGACCAGATACGCCGATCGAATCGGCCGCTTGCTCGTGCGCAGGTGCGAAATGGTGATCGCGCCAGACTTCTTCGAGTCGTACACGAAATATCCCTGCACCGACAGATCGGTCTCCTGCCCGACGATCTTGATCGAGTTCTTGTTGGCGCCCACGGTGCCGTCGGCGCCCAGGCCGTAGAAGAGGGAAGCCGACACATCCGCCGACTCGGTCCGGAACGACGGGTCCCACGTCAGCGACGTGTGCGTCACGTCGTCGACGATGCCCACGGTGAAATGGCGCTTGGGGTTCGCCTTGCCGATTTCGTCGAACACCGACTTCACCATCGCGGGCGTGAACTCTTTCGACGACAACCCGTAGCGTCCCGCGATCACTCTGGGCGGGACGGCAAACGGCGAGCGCCCCTCGGCGTGGGCTTCGGCGAGCGCGGCGATCACGTCGAGATACAGCGGATCGCCGGTGGCGCCCGGTTCCTTCGTCCGATCGAGAACGGCGAGGTTCCGGACCGTCCCGGGCAGCGCCGACAGGAACGCCGTGCTGACGAACGGACGATAGAGCCGGACCTTCAGCACGCCGACCTTGTCGCCGCGCCCGACCATGTGGTCCACGGTCTCATGGGCCGTTTCCGCGCCCGATCCCATGAGGACGATCACCCGCTCGGCTTCCGGGTGGCCCGCATACTCGAACAGCCCGTAGCGGCGGCCCGTCAAGTCCGCCAGCTTCTTCATCGAGCGCTCGACGACCCCCGGGCAGGCGTCGTAGAAACTGTTCGCGGCCTCGCGGGCCTGGAAGAACACATCGGGGTTCTGGGCCGTGCCGCGAAGGACCGGGCGGTCGGGCGTCAGCCCGCGGCGCCGATGCTCGTGAATCAGCGGCTCGGAAATGAGCGCGCGCAGATCGTCGTCGGTCAGCTCCTCGATTTTCGCGACCTCATGGGACGTGCGAAAACCGTCGAAGAAGTGGAGGAAGGGAATGCGCGTCTCGAGCGTCGCCGCGTGCGCCACCGCCGCCATGTCGTGCGCTTCCTGCACGGAGTTCGCGCACAACAACGCGAAACCGGTCTGGCGGCAGGCCATGACGTCCGAGTGGTCGCCGAAGATGGACAGGGCGTGCGTGGCGAGCGTCCGGGCCGCCACGTGCATGACGAACGGCGTCAACTCCCCGGCGATCTTGTACATGTTGGGGATCATCAGGAGCAGCCCCTGCGACGCGGTGAACGTCGTCGAGAGGGCGCCGGCCTGCAGCGCGCCGTGGACCGCTCCAGCCGCACCCGCTTCCGACTGCATCTGGGCCACCTCGGGCACGAGCCCCCAGAGATTCGGCACCCTGCGGCTCGACCACTCGTCGCAGAACTCGGCCATCGTGCTGCTGGGTGTGATGGGGTAAATGGCGATGGCCTCGCTCGCCCGATACGCGACCGACGCAGCAGCCTCATTTGCGTCTATCGTGATCCGCCGCCTGCTTGCCATGTTCGGTTCCTCACCCTTTCGTAAGACCTCCGAGAGACCGGAGATCATCCGGAATGCCAGAGGACTATAACCCTTCGAGATTCAGGCAGACAGCCAGGCGCGCGCCTGCGCCAGGTCGGTCTCCGGGAAGAATTCTACTGGCCCTTTGCGAAGATCCGCCGCCGCAAACATCAACGCCAGGTCGCGCCATCGCTCCTGGCCGACGATCGCGATTCGCGCGATGGCGTCCCCGTGCTGTACGTAGAACGCGAGATTGTTCCAGTCTTCGGTCGGCTCCCACCCCTGGAACTCTTTCAGCACGCACAGCAGCTTGATCGCGCCCGCCCGCTGGAGCTCGCTCGCCAATGCGGACTCGCATTGGCGCCAGTCCGCTTTCAGCAGCTGACCGGTGATGTCCAGCCGATAGGTGTTGTCGCTCTCGTGATGCAACGCGATTGGCATGCAGGACCTGCTGGCGACGCGTCAAAGCAGGGAACGTGCCGAACGCGCGGCCGTCGTCAATCTGCGTGAAGCGGGGACTTTCCAGCGTTTCCAGCGTGGCCGTGCGCATCAACAAGCGGCCGGAACGGAGCCGATTTTCGGCCATCTCCGAAATATCGGATGGCTCCCGTCCGCTCGCATGTTTGCCATAATGAGGGCGCTCGGTCGAATCGACGTTGAAAAGATACCGAAGTCACGAAATACTGTGATGGCATCACTGAAAACGCGGGGCGACCCAAGGACACATCATGCTGAACACGCAACCGAAAGTCAGGGCCTGGGTGGTGGCGACCGTCGTCGCCCTGGCCGTTCAGACCGCGCTCGCGGTCGACGTCAAAGTCGGCTTCGACAAAGCGTTCAACTTCAAGGCCGTCCGCACCTGGGGCTGGAAGCCGGACGGCCCGGGCAAGGTCATGATGGCCCGGACGCCCGACGATGACCCGGAAGCCATGAAGAAGCGGGTCGACCCGGTACTGATGAGCGAGGTCGAGGCCCAGTTGACGCAGCGCGGGTTGAAAGCGGCGACGAGCGCCCCCGACGTCTTCGTCACCTATTTTCTGCTGCTCTCGACCGAGGGATCTGCGCAGACGATCGGTCAGTTTCTGCCGGGCTCGTCCGTGTGGGGGCTGCCGCCGTTTCTGGCGTCCACGCAATCGCTCGAGATGATGAACCAGGGATCGCTCGTCATCGATCTCAGCGCGAACGACGCGGTGGTCTGGCGGGGGTATGCCCAGGCCAACATCAAGATTGGCATCGACATCAAGAAGCGCGAGGCGCTCCTGCGTGAGGGTGTGCGGGATCTGCTGAAGCGCTACCCGCCGAAATCCTGATCCGCGGGTGCCGGGATCGACGGCGGGCCACGGCGGCTTCACTCGCCGCGCAGGATGGCCTCCGCCGCTTTGAGTTCCTTGCGCTTGGCCCGATCGACTTTTGGAAACTTCAGGTTCAATTCCTCGAGCGCGTCAACCACTGCCGCCGCGACGACCAGGCGCGTAAACCATTTGTGGTCGGCCGGCACCACATACCAGGGCGCGTCTGGTGAGCTCGTGTTCTGAATCATGTCCTCGTAGCAGTGCATGTACTGGCCCCAGAGCGCGCGCTCCCTGGCATCACCGGCCGAAAACTTCCAGTTCTTGTCAGGTTGTTCGATCCGCTCCAGAAACCGGCGCTTCTGTTCCTTGCGCGACACGTGCAGGAAGAACTTGCGAATCACGATGCCGTTCCGCGTGGCGTAGCGCTCGAACGCGTTGATGTCCTCGAACCGCTCTTTCCAGATGCGCCTGGTCACGAGTTTCGGGGGGATTCGCTGACGCTCCAGATACTCCGGATGCACGCGCACCACCAGGGTCTCCTCGTAGTACGAGCGATTGAAGATCCCGATGCGCCCTCGCTCGGGCAGGCAACGATTCGTCCGCCACAGATAGTCGTGGTCGAGCTCTTCTGTCGACGGGGCCTTGAATGAGTACACCTGGCAGCTCTGCGGGTTGACACCGGACATCACGTGCTTGATCGTGCCGTCCTTCCCGGCCGCGTCCATGGCCTGAAAGATCAGCAGTACCGCATAGCGATCCTGTGCGTACAACTTGTCCTCGAGCTCGCGCATCCTTTCGACCCCACGCTGCAGCCACGTCGCGGCCTGCTCGCGGGACGTCAGGCTTCCCGTGTCGCCAGGGTCGATGTCCTTCAAGCGAAAATGTCGTCCGTCGGTGACCCGGAACGCCCGGCACAACTTGTCGGCTTTTGACATAGGCGGCCGGGCCGGAGTGCACACAATATGCCAGACTCTCTTGCCGGGTGGTTGTCGGCGGGCTCACGATATCTCGTGACAAACTAGCAGGAGAAACGACGGAGCACCGACATGACCATCAACCCATTTCGCCGAGTTGCGGCCGGCGCGTTCGCCATCGCCGTCGCGTCGCTGGCCGCATCGGCACAGACGACCCAGTTGCGTCTAGTGTCGACCGCGTGGCCGCCGCTTACGAACGAGGCAGGGCAGCCCCGCTTCGCGCTCGATCTGGTCGAGGCGGCGCTGGGCCGCATCGGCGTCACATCGCAGACGCTCATCGTGGATGCGGCGAAGTTCACGCCGGCCCTGATGAGCGGTTCGTTCGATGGAAGCGCGGCGGCCTGGAGGGATCCCGCGCGCGAGCGAGCGCTGCTGTTCTCTCAGCCCTATCTCGAGAATCGGCTCATCCTCGTCGGGCGAACGGGCGCCGACGTGTCCGCCGCGGCGCTGACCGCCCTGAAAGGCAAGCGTGTCTCGATCGTCGAGGGTTACGCATACGGTGCTGCCCTCGACAATGCCGGTATCACGTTCGTGCCGTCACGCAGCGAGGAGGACAGCCTTCGGCAACTGCTCAACGGCGAGGCCGACTACACGTTGATGGACGAGATCGTCGTCCAGTACATCGTGGACCACCATGCCGACCAGGCACGCACCAGGCTGCAGATCGGCACCGCTTCGTTGCTGACGCGCCCGCTGCACCTGGCGGTACGGCGCACGCATCCACAAGCGAAGTCGATCGTCGATCGCTTCAACGCACAGATTCGAGCGATGGTGGCCGACCGCACCTACCATCGTCTTCTGCACGTCGACTGGATCCGGGCCGATGTCGACGGCGATGGGCTCGAAGAATACGTGCCGCGCACCGACAGTTCGGGGCCGGCCGAGCCCGAACGCGCGTACTCGATCTTTTCGGACGCACAGAAAAAGCCGCAGTCCAAACCAGGGGAGAAGCGGTACCTGTTTGGTGGCTCGGTCTATACGGCGTGGACCGCCATCCCTGAGAAGTTCAAGAACTACGATCCGCTCCGTCCGGAGCCCGGTATCGCCACGGTCCCGATCTACCAGTTCACCTGGTAGCCCAATGCTCTGAACTCCCAGGGGTTCAAGGTTCCTGGTTTCCTGGTTCGCGGATGGCGGCGGTGAACTTGGAACCTCGTGAAGGCTACCTCGGCGTATAAGTCTTGCTCACGTTGTTGCGGTGGTTCGTGATCGTGTACCGGCCGTCGGCGGTGACCGACGCCTTCAGGTAGTGCCCCGTGCACGCCGCTTCTTCTTCGAAGTTCGCGATGTAATCATCCCTGGTGTTGCGCTCGCGCTCGGTCACGAGCGAGAGATGAAGCTGCCAGAGGTCCTCCAGCCCGGGGGCGCTCTTGACGACGTCGAGGTAGCTGCCGATGCCGCCTTTTCGCGGACCGTTGTTCATGACGGCCACTCGAGCGCCGAGCGAATGCACGAATGGCGGCGCCCCTGAGAGATCCATACCGTGATGGTTCACCTGCAGGAGGTCGATCCGGCCGAGCCGGTTCATCGGACAGACCATCTCGATTTCCTTGTTCCATGTCAGGTCGCCGAGATCGAGGAATCTGAATTTTCCGTACTGCAACAGGAATCCGAGGCTCCGGCCGTTTTCGCTGTTGTCCGGCTTCTTCAGCTCCGGGTTCGCGCACAGCGGGGAATTGTTCGGGCCGCCGCCGTTGATCGGTGCGGCAATCAGCTCGCCGTTGGTCGCCGCAATCGTCATGTCGAGCCCCTGGAGCGGAATCTTGTCGCCGGGCTTTGGCTGCGCGCGCTTGCCCTTCGAGGCTTCCTGATAGATCGCCCACTCGTCGGCCGCCGGGCCCGGGCGGTTCTCGACCGTGTCTCCGTGATCGAGATAGTGGTCGATGGGAATGAGCTTCGACAACGCGCCCACACCGCCGACATGGTCGGCGTGAAAGTGGGTGATCAGGAGGTAGTCGAGCTTTTTCAACCCTGCGACCCTGGTGGCCACTTCGTGGATACGCCTGGCGTCGCGGTCGTCTCTGCGCCAGCCGGTGTCCACCAACAGCGACTGGCCGGACGGCGACACGATCAAGGTCGCCCCGCCGCCCTCGACATCGATCCAGTAGATGTCCAGCGGGCGCGTCGTTCCGTCCCGTTGCGCGGCGAGCATCACCGTCGCGAGGACCACGAGCGCCAGAACCGACGCCATGCGCGATCGAATCGGGCGCGTCATCATTTGCTCAACTCCACCGTGTCGAGCTTCCCTTTTTCGATCGCGATGCCGATGATCATCAACTCGAGATCCGCCGTCCCGTTGTTGACGATCGAATGCGGCTGGTCGGGAAGAATCGGCACACCGTCGCCCTTGCGGATCGCGGCGGTCTCGCCGCCGACGGTCACCTCGCCGCTGCCGTTGAGGACGTAATACACCTCGCCGACGCCCGGATGCTTGTGCAATCCCTCCGAGCCCGCCGGCGTGACGATGAGGTGGTCCATGTAGCTCCAGTTGCTGAGAAAGACCGACGGGGGCAGCGCGCGGCGATACTTCACGGTGCCCTTGCCGCCGCGGTAGCCCTGCAGCGTGCCTTTGGGGCCCATCAACTTCTCGTCGAGCCGCATCGTCATGAAGACCGGGATGGGATCTTTCGGCGCACCGACGCGCGAGTCCTGCAGATCGAACGCGTCGTACTCGCCGCTCGTGGTGGCCACGTTGATGTTCATGAACTCAACGGGCCGATCGGTCGGATTGACGATCGCATGTGAATGACCCATGCGTACCGGGGCTCCGACCGTGCCTTTCAGCAGGGCAGCCCGGCCGTCGATCGTGAACTCGGCTTCACCGTCGAAGATGACGAACATCTCTTCGTTGCGATTGTGAAAGTGATGGCCCACGCCGCCTTTGGGCGCGGTCATCTGGCAGCGGTGGACGAAATTCAACAGGGGAATCGCGTTGCGGGGCACGAGCGTCATGCACGCCATGTCCCCTTCGCTGCCGTGCGAGCGGCCCAGACGGTAGCGGCTCGGATCGGTGTGGCCGATCCGTTCACTCAACGTAGACGGCGCCTGTGCGGACGTCACCAGCGTCATCGCAACGGTCACGCAGATGATGGCCAATGGCCGTATGCCGATGCTCATGGAAAGCCCTCGCTGACAATTCATACGCACAACGAACCTTCTGGCGGGGAAGTGGCGCGGATGATACCATGCCGTTCGTTCTTTTCCGGTCCAGTCGGTTCGATTGACGGAGGTGCGGCGATGGGAGCTCGACGATTGTCGGCGCTTGGCGTGTGTCTCGGCGTTTGTGCGGCCATGTCGGTGGCGAGTCCTGCCGAGGCCCAGTTTGGCGGGCTCATGAGAAAGGCCAAAGAGGCAGCCAAGGAGAAAACGGCGGAAAAAGATCCCCGGGCGCCGGAGGCGACCAGCTCTACCCGGAACCCGTTTGCCGATCCAGCGATTGTCTTCATCACGCAGGATCAGCTCGGACGATTCCAGAAGGCACTGCAGCACGAGGTGACCCAGCGCAACGCGCTCAGGAAGCAGCTGGCGTCGCTCCAGACGCGCGAACAGTATCAGGCGTGCACGCAGGGTGCTGCCACGTCGCCGGAATTGATGAAGCTAATACAGGACGCTGCCGATTCCAGCGCGAATCTCCCCGTCGATCAGATGATGAAACGCCAGCAGCAGATGTACGCCGACATGGCCGCGCTGGTGGAGAAGAAATGCGGCGTGGATCCGCAAAAAGTGGAGAGCTCGCGTGCCGAGCGGTTGCGCCAGATCGATGCGGAGGCGTCCGATGTCGCCATGCCGCCGGGATACAAGGCGCCCTCGCCGGAGGCGCCCTCGCCGGAGGCGCCGCAGGCCGTGACTGCGCGTCCGTTCGCGCGGGCCTACGGGATGCTGAAGGAGCGCATCCCCGTGTTCTGCGGCAAGCTCGCCGAGAAGGCGCCGCTGACGCCAACCACGATCACCGTCGGCACGGAGAAGATGAGCGTCGTCAAGATTCCCGGTGCCGGTCAGGACTACGTCTACCGCCAGGACGAGGCCGACGCCCTCACCCAGGGGTGCTCGGGTGTGATGGCGCTGATGAACGCCGTCTTCGACGCGCAGCAGTGACATTCATTGCCGTCAGCCTTGCCGTCGCGCTGAGCGCCGCCTGGCAGATGGTCGCTTCCGGAGTCTGGCAGGCCGAGGCGCCGATGGCCTCGGCCGGGCCTCTTGCACCGGTACGCGCGATCGCCATCCGGATCGACCCTTCACAAGTCCGGTTCACCCTCGATCACGCCTCGCGCGATTACGGGATGGTCGGCACGTGGACCGTGGACCGCATGCCGGAAGCCGGTGTGGTCGCCTTCAACGCGGGACAGTTCAGCGGGGGCGCGCCGTGGGGATGGCTGGTGCGCGATGGCATCGAATCGCAGCCGCCCGGCTCTGGTTCGCTCGGGATGGCCTTTGTCGTCGATCGCGGCGGAAAGGTCTCGCTTGCGACGCCTGATGAACTCCCGGCGCTCCGATCGACCGCCACCCAGGCGTTTCAGTCCTACCCCGCATTGCTCGTCGGTGACGGTCGGCTGCCGTGGGAGCTTCAGGCGGCGGGCCGAGGCGTTGATCTCTCGCATCGCGACTCGCGGCTGGCGTTGGGATTGATGCCCGACGGTTCGGTCGTCGTGGTGATTACACGCTTCGACGCCGTCGGACGGCCTGGTGAAACCGTACCGTGGGGCCCGACGGTTCCGGAGATGGCGGCGCTCATGAAATCACTGGGATGCCGCCGGGCGATGATGCTCGATGGCGGGCTGTCGAGCCAGCTTGCCGTACGCGGGCGCACCGGGTTGTCGCAATGGAAGAACTGGCGAGCCGTACCGCTCGGATTGATCGCCCTGCCAGCCACGCCTTAAGGCGCCCTGGTAAGGCTTCGTAGGATGCACGACATTCCGTATTGAAATGGCCCGCTCGGGGTGTGTCTCGTGCGTTTGCTGAGGGTTTTCGCGCCAGACGGGCCCTTGTGTGACGGCCGTGTTTTTGCTGGACGAGTCCGTGATCTCAGGCGATGCGGATCTCCCCCAGACACCATCGGCTCGGACGGTGGCTGTTGGCTGCCTTGGCGGTCAATTTCCTGTTTCCCATCACGACGGCCAGGGCGTCGGACAGCGCGAAGCAGGTCCTCGTGCTCTACTCCCTCAGGCGAGACGTGCCGGCTGCCGACGTCGGCGAAGCGCAGCTGGCAAGGATCCTCAGAAACAACGTTCCTGGCGGCGTGGACTACTACTCGGAATTTCTCGACCGGTCGAGGTTCCACGCCGATTATGCTCCGGCCCTCCGCGATTTTCTGCGGTTGAAATACGAGGGGCAGACTTTCGATCTCGTCATCGCGTTCGGCGATGCCACGGTCACCTTCATCGAAAAGAATCGCGACATCCTGTTTCCGGAAACGCCTGTTGTCTTTTTCTCCAGCCGGCCGCTGAGTCGTCCAGCGCACTCAACCGGGGTCGTGGTCGAACCGGACGTCGCCGGCACGATGCTGATGGCAACCGAACTCCAGCCCGACACACGGCACGTGTTCGTCATCAGTGGCGCTGAGTCTTCGGAGCCCTCGTTCGAGAGCGTCGCACGGGCACAGTTCAAGTCGTTCGAACCGCAACTGACCTTCACGTATCTGACGGGTCTGACCAAGAAGGAGCTCGAGCCCAGGCTGGCGACCCTGCCCGATCACTCCATCGTGTCCTACCTGAGCGTCGAGCGAGACCGCAACGGGCAGAACTTCCATACGCTGGAGTTCCTCGACTGGGTGACGGCGGCCTCGCGGGCGCCGGTTTACAGCTGGATCGATTCTGCGATGGACCACGGCATCGTCGGCGGCAGCCTGAGAGACCAGGTGGCCGAGATGCAGGCGGTCGGCGAGCTGGCCGTCCGGGTATTACGAGGGGAGCTGCCTCAGGGTATTTCCGTGGTTTCGCCGAATCTGCACGTCAGGCAGGTCGACTGGCGGGAGCTGCGGCGTTGGGGCATCAGCGACACGCGAGTCGCCGGAGATGTGCACGTCCGGTTCCGGGAAGCTTCGGCCTGGGAGCGGTACGGCCTTCACATTGTCGGTGCGGTTTTGCTGCTGATCGTTCAGATGGCGCTCATCACGGGCCTGCTGGTTCAGGGAGCAAGACGGCAGGAGGCGGAACAGCGGCTGCTGGAGAAACAGGAAGAGCTGCGGACGAGCTACGACCGAATCCGCGATCTGGGCGCAAGGCTGCTGAATGCGCAAGATGACGAGCGTTCGCGGATTGCTCGAGACCTGCACGACGATATCGGTCAGCAGGTGGCCGTGCTGGCCGTGGATCTCGAAATGCTGCGCACGGACACGCGGGAAGCGGCCGGAGGCCTGGCCAGCGGCGCGCTGAGCCGGGTGCATGACATTGCCAGGAGCGTGCGCGATCTGTCGCTTCGCCTGCATCCCGCGAAGCTGCGGCTCATTGGCCTGGTGCCCGCGTTGAACGGCCTTCAGCGCGAATTCTCGCAAACAGGGATTTCCGTCAACATCACGCACGAGAACCTGCCTCCAGCGCTTCCGCACGACCTGACGCTGTGTCTGTTCCGGATCGTTCAGGAAGCGCTGAGGAACACCATCAGGCACAGCAACGCGGGCGCGGTGTACGTGCACTTGAGCGGCAGCGCCACACGAATCGCGCTGACGATCGTCGACAACGGCACGGGATTCGATGTGTCTTCGGCGTGGGGCAAGGGACTCGGGCTCCTCAGCATACGCGAACGTCTGGACGCGCTTGGCGGCACGTTCGAGATCTCGTCTGGCTCCGGCGTCGGCACGCGGATCGATGCCGAGGTGCCGCTCGAAGCGATGGCCGGGGCTAACACACTGGCTGGGTGACGTGGTCGAAGAGGTCACCAGATTGGTGCCCACTCAGCCGGTGCGGGTTCTTCTTGTCGACGACAACGAGGCGGTGCTCACGCGCGCGTCGGCGGTGCTGACGCCCGGCTGCATCATCGTGGGATCCGCGAAGGACGGCCCGACGGCGCTCAAGGCGGCCGAGTCGCTCCAGCCGGATGTCATCGTGCTCGACATCTCGATGCCCGGCATGACCGGCCTCGAGGTCGCCGTCACTGCTGCGAAAGGCGCATTCGACCGCCGCGGTGGTGTTCCTGACCGTCCATGACGAGGAAGAATTCGTCCATGCCGCGAAAGCGGCTGGCGGGATCGGCTACGTCATCAAACCGCGCATTGCGTCGGACCTGATGAAAGCCGTGCAGGAAGCCAGGGCCGGGCGCCCGTTCGTCTCGCCGTTCTGAACGCCGCCGCCACGCCCAACCGCCGGCCGACTTTCGACTCTTCACTTTTCACTTTCCACTTTTTACTTTTTACTTTCGATTTTCCCACTACTTCCACGTGACTTCCATTCCGAAGAAGTGCAGGAACACCTCGCGGGTCGGCTTGTTCTTCGGGTTCTGCTGCGGGCTTCGGATGTAGAAGTCGATCTGCTGGGTCGCCGGGTTCACTTCGCCGCCAGCCTGCTTCTTGTTGGCCATCGGGTAATTGGCGCGCAGCGTTTTTCGATCGCGGATGCCCTGCGTGATCATGAAGTGCATTTCGTAGTCCTGATAGAGCGGTTTGCCGTTCAGCGTGGCATGTCCGAATCCCCAGCCGGCGAGGTAGACGAACGTCTTCGGCCAGTTGTTGTCGCCGCATCCCGAGTCGGTCCCGTGCTCGTGCAGGAACCCGACGATGCCGCCGTTCTGGCAGGGGCTGAACTCGTTGAACCGGTCGATGGCCAGTACGAGATCGCCTTCGGGAATCTTCAGCCGCGCTTCGAACGTGCCATTGTTCGTGAGGTCGTTCACGTCGATCTCCGCCGTCCCTGAGACCGGCTTGACGGTCTTCGCGTCGTTGTCCATGTGATCCCAGCCTGCGGGATCGTTCAGGCCTCCGACCATGTAGATGCGCGCGGCCGAGAGCACGTAATGACCGTCGTACAGATCGTGCTGCTCGGGCGCGAACATCGTGATCGATGCGCCCGGCTGTTGCCTCGGATTGGCCGGCTGCTGCGCCATTGTCGCGGCACTGCAGAGCAAGACGATGCAAAGGATGTCGATGCGCATGAGTCCTCCCGGGAAAGAAAAAGGCGGGTCCTGAAAGTTATCAGAACCCGCCCTGAACCTCGACTTTTTACTTTCTACTTTTTACTTTCTACTTTCTACTTTCCCGGATTCAGTACGGCGGCAGCTTGATCCCCAGCATCACGCGCATGTAGTTGACGTTGTGCGCGAGGTAATCATCGATCGCGAGCTCCAGATTGCCGCCGATGGCGTCGAACCCGTCGTCGCCCTTGCGCGGGCCGTCCATGTCGAAAATCGCCCAGCCTTTGAAGTGGCGGTCGCGAAGCAGCTTGAAGACGGCAGGGAAGTCGACGCCGCCTCCGCCCATGTTGTGATAGACGCTCGCGACCTTGTGCGATTCCTGCGTCGGCGTCGTCGTGTTGCCGCGGTATTTCGCGTAGGTGTCCTTGAGGTGGACTTCGGCGATGCGGTCGAAGTAGTCGCTCATGATCTTCACCGCGTCCATCCCACCGAGCGTGAGGTGTCCGGTGTCGGTCGTGAGCCACACGAGCTTCGGATCGGTCAGCTCCATGACGCGCCGCACGTCGCTCTCGCGTTCCATGGGGCCCCAGATGTGCGGATGGGGCGCCATGCGGATGCCCATCTTGATCGTCTGCCGCCCGATCTCATTGAGCGTCTCCGACAGCCGCTTGAGCTGATCGTCGGTCGGGCCACCGGGCGGACGCTGGCCCATGTTGCACTTCCACAGCGTGCACCCGAACGGCTGGAGAAAGTCGCGGGCGAACGCGACGTGCGTCTCAATCGTTTTCGGGATCTCGGCCGGATCGATGAAGTTGGTCGACTGGCCCTTCGCGCCATTCGAGACGTCGATCATCGTGATCCCCGCGTCGTCGAAGATCTTCTTCAGCGCCAGCGGGTTGCTCCGGTATTTCTCGATCTGCTGGGCGTACGGCTCGATACCCTGCAGGCCGAGCGCCTTGATCCGCTTGATGGCCCATTCGAGATCGCGCGCCCCGCTCCAGAGCGAGCTGGTGCTCCCGAAGAGGATGTCGGGGTTCACGGGATCGAGCGGCTTGTGAGCCACCGCGCCCCACGCGGTTGACGGTCCGACAAGGCCCGCCGCCATCGCCGCGCCGCCGACGGCCAGCGCACTGGACATGAAGTCGCGCCTGTTCACGCCTCGCTGGGTCACAGTTTGAGTCATCTATGCCTCCTTCAAAATACGAAACGGAAACCGAACTGCATGCTGCGCGCATCGTCGGAGGAGTTGATGACTCCCCCCGTCGCGTTGCTGATGTTGCCGTCCGGCTGTCCGAAGTTCGTCGTGTTCAGCAGGTTGAAGATCTCCCAGCGGAATTCGATTCGCGATGCGCCGCCTGTGGAGAAGTTTTTGCTGACGGAGAAGTCCACCTGCTTCGAGCCCGGGCCGATCAACGTGTTGCGCCCGACCGTGCCCTGGAATCCCGACGCGGGCACCACATACGCGGTGCGATCGTACCACTGCGTCTGCGACGGATTGTCGACCTCCCCGCGATCGCCGTCGCGGCCCGCCGCGTAGTTGACGCGCTGCGGCACGAACGACCCGCACTGGCAGACGTTCGTACCGGACAGCGTGAACGGGAACCCGCTGCCCACGCGGATGACACCTTGAACCTGCCAGTCTCCCAGCACGTACCCAACGGGACCGCCGCCGTTCAGCCACTGCCGGCCTTCGCCAAACGGCAGCTCGTAGCCGAAGCTGACGGCGCTGCGATGGCGCTGGTGGTAACGCGAGAGGCTCTCATCCGCGTTGAAATCGGTCCTGAACGCGGTGTCGTTGGCCTCGACCTCGCCGGAGCCGTTGTCGCGATTCTCCGACAGCTGATAGTTGGCCAGGAAGAATAGACCGGCCGAGTACCGCTTCTCGAGGCGAAGCGAGAGACCGTCGAAGTCGGCGGTCCCGATCGCTGCCGAATACAACATGGCCGGCTGGAACTGCGGGAATGGCAGACGGGTGTTGATATCGGTCGTCCCGAAGTTGGCTTGATTGATGTTGTACCGCTTGCTCAGGCTCCGGCTTTGGCTGCCAGTATACGCGACCTCCACCATGTAGTCGGCCCCCAGGCTGCGCTGGACGTTCACGTTCCACTGCTTGGTGTACGGCGTGCGATTGTCCGGATCGAGCGAGAACGGCGCGGGAAACTGCGGGATGTTGTTCAGATCCGGAAAGAGGTTGTCCACCTGCAGCGGCGCCGCGACCGACGGATTCAGCGAGTACTGGCCGTAGTAGGGCGGAATCAGGCGGGTGAACTGCAGCTCGTTCAGGTTGAGATTGTCGTAGTAGACACCGAATCCGGAACGCAGCACGGTCCGGGGGGTCAGGTTGTACGCCACGCCGATGCGTGGACCGAAGTTGTTCAAGTCTTTCTGAAGGATGCCGTCCGGGAAATAGCCTTCCTGCTGATGCACCAGCGGCACCAGCGCCGCGGGCATCGAGGTCGGCAGGGCGTTGTACCCGATCTTCCCCGTTGCGGCGTCGAATGCCGCTTCGATACCGTTCTGTTCGGCCCACGGCGACAGATACTCCCAGCGCAGGCCGAGGTTGAGGGTCAGCCTCTCGTTGATCTGCCAGTGGTCGTCGATGAACGGCGAGATCGTGGGCGAGTGGTAGGTCGCAGCCGACGCGCCGAACGCGCCCGCGCAGGTGGAGCAGTAGCCGAGCAGATAATCGGCGACGGCATTGCCCGTGAAAATGCCGTTGAACGTGAAGTTGCCGCGCGTCGAGTTGTCCGTCAGGTGTTCGAACTTGCGGAACTGCGCCTGCACGCCGAACCGGAGCGTGTGGCCGCCAAACGTCCGGCTGGTGGCGTTCGATACGCTGTAGATGTTTTCAGTCGCGCCCTGCGTGTTGCCCCCTTCGCCCTGTGCCGAAAACCCGGAAATCGCCACGTTCGGGCGGCCGTAGGCAAGAGGAAACGTCGCCGCGGCGAGGTTGTCCAGGCCGAGGTCGTTCGTCCAGTTGCGCCCCTCCGGACTGATTGGGGCGTTCAGGTGGTAGGCGTAGTTGTAGCCGAAGCGGAACTCGTTGACCCACGAGCTCGACAGCACCCAGGTGTGTCCGACCGCGAGGTTCCGGCCTCGCTGTGGCAGGTCGGTTGCGTTGAACGTCCCGGGCTGAAGCTGCGATCCTTTGTAGTACATGAACCGCTGGAACAGGCTGTGGCTGTTGTTCAGGGTCTGGTCGGACCTGACCGACGCGGTATCCGAGTCGTCATTGAAATCCTTGATGATCGTGTAGTTGTTCGCGCCGGCCGTGTTCGGCGCGGGAATGGTCGGCGTGAGCACGCGCGCGAATTGCGAGAACCGGGTCGACGGGATGATGTTGCCCGGGAACTGCTGTCCCGTCTGCGGATCGCGAATCGGCGTGGCCAGCGCCGAGAAATTTCCCGAGAGGAACGCCTGGCTCGGCACGCTGCCCAGGAACGGCTGACCTTGCAGGGTACGCAGGCCTTCGTAGGCGCCAAACACGAAAACCTTGTTGCGCATAATCGGCCCGCCGCCGGTGCCGCCGAACTGATTCCGCTCGTACGCCGGTTTGGTGGGCGCGAAGAAGTTCTTCGAGTCGAACTTGTCGCTCCTGACGAACTCGTACGCCGATCCGTGCAGTTGATTGCTGCCGGATTTCGTGACGATGGACACGACCGCCTGACCCTGACCGTATTCGGTGGAGAACGAGTTCCGGAGCAGGCTCACCTCCTGAACGGCATCGATCGGCGGGTTCAGCGAGAGGTTGTTGAAGCGCAGCGAGCGCACGTACACGCCGTCGATCGTGTAGTTGGTCGAGCTGTCACGCCCGCCTTCGACCGTGATGAACTGGTTGCGGCGCCCGAACTGGGTGTTGCGCGCGAAGTTTCGCGGCGTCACGCCGGCCGAGAGCGACGCCAGCGACAGAACGGAGCGGCCGTTCAGCGGCAGGTCTTCGATCTGCTTCTCGTTGATCACCTGCCCGACCGAGGCGCTCTGCGTCTGCAGCAGCGCCGTTTGGCCGGTGACCGTAATGGATTCGCTAACCGCCGCCACGCCCAGCGTAATCGTCGGGCGTGCGGTCTCGCCCTGTCGCAGCACGAAGTTCGGGAGCTCGGCGGTCTGGAACCCCTGCAACTCGACTTTGATGGAATAGGAAGCCGGCGGCAGCGCGGGAATGGAGAAGCGACCCTCGCCATCCGTCACGGTCGTGCGCTGTGCGTTCGTGCCCACGTTCGTGACCGTGACGGTCGCGCCTGGTATGGCGGCTTGCGATGAATCCGTCACCAGCCCCGCAAATCCGGACGAGGCCGACTGCTGAGCTGAAACAACCGAAGACAGCAATACCAATGCGGCAAGGACGTAGATCGCGAGCCCGCGCTTCATGTCGGCCTCCTCACAGGATGTCTAGACCCGTAGGATGTCTGGCATTGTATGCCTCGATCTTGTGACCGTCAAAGAGGTTGTGGCCCTGAGAGATCCAAAGAGATGGAGTCGGGTTTGGGTTAGGATGGCCGTGACGCGTCTTCTCATCTGTGCCCTGCTACCGCTTCGGCGAATTCATGCTCTCGCCACGCCGCCGGCTCCTCCTGCGTAACGGGCAGGAGCAGCCGCTCATACCGCGGTACTTCGACCTTCTTCTGTTCCTGATCGAACGGCGGGCCGAAGCGGTACACCGGCGCGACATCTTCGACCGCATCTGGACCGACGTCATCGTGTCGGACAGCGCGTTGAGCCAGGCCATCCGGACAATCCGTCGCGTGCTTGGAGACGATTCTCGAGAGCCGCGATTCGTTCGAACGGTGTCCCGCCATGGATACCGCTTCGTGTTCGCCGACGTCGTTGAAGAAGACGACGAAGCGGAGTGGCAGCCGGCGCAACCCGCGCCTGCCGTCGACACGACGCCGTCCGTTGTGGCACCAGAGCCGTACGAAGCCCTTCTGCAACGGGTGACCGGAAGTACCGCCAACGCAAACGAGGAAGAAGAGCAGCGCGAAGCGGCTGAACGGCTGCATGCGCTGGGCACGGCCGAGGCGCTGCGGCGTCTTGGCACCCGTCCGCGTCATCCCTTTGCGCGCGCGCTGCTGAGAGACACTCGGTGGGATGTCGCCGAAGCCGGTGTGGTTCCGATTCTCGGCGAGCCCGCACCGTTTGCGACCGCGCGCGAGCTCGTCGGCCTGCGGCTGCGCCGGGCGGCCGCTCTCGCAGCGGTGCGATGGGCCCGCGCGTCGCTTGGCGGCGGCCTGGCGGGCGTGGTCGGCGGGACAGGAGGCGCATTGATTCTCATGGCGGCGCCTGGCAGCGCCGCGTCGCTTGCCGTTGTTCCGGTGCTCGCCATGATCGGAGGAGCCTGCGGCGCGCTCGGCGGCGCGGGCGTGGGCGCGGGGCTGTCGGTCGCCGAATCGATTGCGCGATCGTGGCGCGCGGTGGCGCTGGTCTGCGGTGCCGCGGTCGGAGGTGGGCTCGCAGGATCGGCCGCCCAGTGGATCAGCCGATGGAGCCTTGCCGCTCTCGTCGGCGTGAACCTGGACGTCGGCGGCGGCATCGAAGGGGTCGCGATTGGAGCGGCCGCGGGGCTTGGCTACACCCTTGCCACCCTGCACTCGCAGGGTGGGATGGCGGCGCCCCGTGGCAGCTCTCGACTGGTGACCGCGGCGGTGACCGCGGCCGCCTGCGGAATCGCCGCGCTCGGCATTGCGCTCTCGGGACGGCCGCTGGTGGGAGGCACGATTCACCTCATCGCGCAGGCATCCGCCGGATCGCAGGCGACCTTGACCCCGCTCGGCCGCTTTCTCGGCGAGACCGACTTCGGCCCGTTGACGGCCGCGCTCGTCGCGACAGGCGAGAGTGCGCTGTTCGGTTTCGGCCTCGCCCTTGGCCTTACGCACCGGCGGCAGGGCTGACCACCTTCGCCAAGGCTACGGTGGTCCGCCGTAGCTTTACGCGAAGGCGGAAGCCCGGTGGCACAGCACTTTAGTCCTGTCGGTCACCCACATCTCACACAACGCTCACAACTCGCTGAGGACTTCCGAAAGAGGACCGCCGATGCTTCTCGTGGAGGACATCGATGGCACTGCTCAGTTCCGCTGTCGTTCGCCGAAGCGCGAGATCGCGAAGGCGGCCGGCCTGTCGTCACGCCAGACTGCAGGTCACAAGCAAGCACCCGACCGAATTCATCGACCTGACCGATCGCCTTGACCGGTTTGTCGCGAAACGCAGGCGTCCGCGACGGCATCCTGAACGTGCAGACCCTGCATACGACGACGGCGGTCGTCGTCAATGAGCACGAGCCGCTGCTGCTGACCGATTTCCAGGCCCTTCTTGAAACCGCTGCACCGGTCGCAGGCCGATACCGGCACGACGACCTGACCGAACGCACCGTGAACGTGACCGACGCCGAACGGCCCAACGGTCACGCCCACTGTCGAGCCCTGCTGCTGCCGTCTTCGGCGTGTCTCAACGTGACTAACGGCCGCCTGCTGCTCGGGCGGTGGCAGCGGGTGTTCTTCGTCGAGCTCGATGGACCGCGGGAGCGGGAGCTTTCGGTGCTCGTGATTTCGGAGGCGGCGCGATGAAGGTCAAGATGATCCTGCCCGCGCTGACCGAGGCGACGAGCCCGTTCTTCCGTCCTGTCAAGTACTCGCTCTTCCCGCCGCTTGGCCTCGCGACGCTGGCGGCCTATCTCGATGATGACGCCGATGTGGAGATTCAGGACGAGCACGTCGAGGTGCTCGATCTGAACGACACGCCCGACCTCGTCGTCATCCAGGTCTATATCACCTCCGCGTATCGTGCCTATCGCATCGCCGACCACTACCGCGCCCGCGGCGCGCACGTCGCCCTGGGCGGCCTGCACGTGACCTCGCTTCCCGATGAAGCCGCCTCGCACGCCGACACGATCTTCCTCGGTCCGGGTGAGGACACGTGGCCGCGGTTCCTTGCCGACTTCAGGGCCGGATCTCCGCGTCGCGCGTACCAGTCGACGTTGCGGACGCTGGCGGATCTTCCGCCGATTCGCCGGGATTTGATCAAGCGGCAGCTGTATCTCGTTCCGAACTCGATCGTGGTGTCGCGCGGGTGTCCCCACGTCTGCGACTTCTGCTACAAGGACGCGTTCTTCGAGGGCGGGCGGTCCTTCTATACGCAGACGGTCGACAAAGCGCTTGCGGAGATCGATCGCCTGCCCGGCCGGCATCTGTACTTTCTCGACGATCACCTGTTTGGCGATCGCCGTTTTGCGTCTGCGCTGTTCGAAGGGATGCGTGGGATGGGCCGGCTCTGGCAGGCGGCGGGCACCGTGAATGCGGTGCTCGCGCCAGACCTTCTCGAACGCGCCGTTGACGCAGGGCTGCGCAGCCTGTTTGTCGGTTTCGAGACGCTCAACCCGGAGAACCTCGTCGAGCAGCGGAAGTACCAGAACATGCGCCGCGACTACGCCGCGGCGATCCGGCGCCTGCACGATGCCGGCGTCATGATCAACGGGAGCTTTGTCTTCGGCATGGATGGCGACAACGGCGCGGTGTTCGGTCGCACGGTCGAGTGGGCGATCGAGCACGGCATCGAGACGGCGACGTTTCATATCCTGACGCCGTATCCGGGAACCGCGCTCTACAAGCGGATGGCGGAACAGGGGCGTCTGACGATTCACGACTGGGACGTCTACGACACGCGGCACGCCGTGTTCCGCCCCGCGCATATGACCGCCGCCGAGCTGGAGTACGGATATCGCTGGGCGTACCGCGAGTTCTATCGGTGGAAGTCCATCGTGCGAGGGGCGTCGGCACACGACGACCTGCTGGCCGGTGCGCGGCATCTGGCGTACGCAGCCGGGTGGAAGAAATTCGAGCCGTTGTGGGATTTCATCATTCGCGCGCGCCGCGCGGGCGCGATGTTACCGGTGCTCGAGACCATCCTCAGCGAGTTTGGAAGACGCCGATCGCCGATCGACGATGGCCGATCGACGATGGCCGATCGTCAGTCCACTCGTATCTGTCGCGCGTGAGTGTTGTTGGACTCGGAGCTTTCCGCCACTGCTACCGGCGCCATCGGCTTGTGCGATGACGTAGTAGTAGCCCGGCGCAGTGCCTGCCGGAATGGTCACTGAGGTCGTAACGGTGCTCGTGCCGTTGGGCGCCAGGAGACCCACGGCCCGTGTCTCCGTCAGCGGCACGTCGGTTGCGTCGAGGGCCGTGTTGGTCGAGAGGTAGTACCTGACCTCTGACGGCGCAGCGTTATTTCCGCCTTTGTTCGTCACGGTATCTCGAACGGCCGTTGTCGCGCCGTCCTGTACGGGCGAGGTGGCCGACGCGATTGAGATCGTGAGGTCAGGCCCGACCTTCACCGACTTGATGTCGGTGTTGTTGCCTTCGTTGGTCTCCGTGACGGTGTTTGGTCCATCGGCCTTTGCCAAGAGATAGTACGAGCCCGCCGGCATGTTGGCCGGGATGGTGAGCGTAGTGTTCCCAACGCTGACGCCACCAGCCGCAAGGCTGCCGACGGCCCTGCTTCCGAGCATCGCGTCGTCGGCCGACAGGGTCGCGTTGGACGAGAGATAGAAATGCGTGACCGACGGTCCGACCCCGATCGCGCCGGCATTCTTCGTCGTGTCGGTGACGACGAAGGGCACGTCGACGCCAAGGACAGACGGCGAGGTCAGGTCGGGGACAACCAGATCACCGCCGATGTCGATCGTCGCGCGCGCCGTGTTGTTCGATTCTTTTGCTTCGGCGACGGCGTTCGGTGAATCGATCTTGGCGAAGATGTAGTAGGTCCCGAGTGTCGCGTCCGATGGGATCTGCAACGCCATCTCTCCCGACTGCGAGCCATTCGGAGCGAGAGCGCCGACGCCGGTTGTTCCGAGGCTCGGGTCGCTCGTCTCGAGGGAGATGTTCGTGGACCAGAAGAATTCGAGCGTTGACGCCGGCGCGCTGGTGGCTCCCTGGTTCTGAACCGTGAATGTGACCGTTACGGTCGTGCCCGGTGCTGCGGTTGAAGGCGCGCCGATCTTCCAGACGATGAGATCGGGCCCAACCGAGAACCCGCGGACGTACGTGTTGTTCGACTCGTTGCTCTCGAGAATGACGTCATCGGCATCGGCTTTCGCGATGAGATAGTACGAACCGGCCGGCAGATCTGATGGCATGCCGACGGGGACCGATGACGTCAGCAGCATCCCCGGCGCCAGCGCCGGCACTGCCTGCGCTTCCTGGAGCACCTCATCGGTCGGTTCGAAAACGGCGTTGGTCGATACGAAGAATCGCGTCGTCGATGGCTCGGACGAGCCGGTGCCTGCGTTCTTGGTCGTCACCGACACGGACATCGTCGAGCCGGCAATCGCCTCGCCGGGCACGGTGAACGCGGAAACGTCCATGTCGGCCGGCAACTTCGGCGTGGCCGACGCTTCGTTGGAGTCGCCGCTTTCACCGAGGATATTGGCGGCCGACACGACGTAGTAATACGTCGTGCCGTTGGTCAGGTTGGTGTTGATGTACTGGGTCGCTTTGATGCTCGAGGCGATCGTCGTATACGGTCCGCCCGCTGTGTCGCTGCGCCTCACGCGGTAGGTGGCCGCGTTGGCGGCTGCCGACCAGGTCAGCTTGATTTGTTTGTCGCCGGCGATGGCGGTCAGGTTGGTCGGAGTGCCCGGAGGCTCGGAGCACGACTGCAGAGCCTTGTGCACGTTGAGGCGACCTCCCGAAATCGTCGTCGTCGCCATGGCCGGGACCGCATCGACCGAGTCGACCAGGACCGTCTTCAAATCCGACGTGTTCAGCGCGCAGTGCGAAAGCGTCAGCAGAGCGGCGCCGGAGACATGAGGTGTCGCCATCGACGTTCCGCTCGAGAACCCGTAATCGCCTCCGCGAATCGTGGAGAGAATGTTCGCGCCCGGCGCGCCGAGGTGCACTGTTTTCGCCCCGTAGTTGGAAAACGACGCGCGGGCATCGGTGTTGGTTGTCGCTGCCACGGCGATGATGTTCGGTGCGGCGTAGCTGGCCGGGTACAGCGGGATCAGATCGTTCGGAAGGCCGTTGTTGCCAGCCGCCGCGACAAACAGCATGTTGGCGTCGTTCGCCGCGTTGATCGTATCCAGAAGCGCCTGCGTAAAATCGCCGCCGCCCCAGCTGTTGGAGAGGACGCGGATGTTCGCGCCGCCGGATGCCGCGAAAATCTGCTTGGTTTGCAGCGCGAAATCGATGGCGTCGATGGCGTCGGCGATCGTGCCGCTGCCCTCCGCATCGAGGAACTTCAGACCCATCAGCGACGTGACCCAGCTGACCCCGACGACACCCGCACCGTTGTTGCCGGCAGCGCCAATCGTGCCGGCGACGTGCGTCCCGTGATTGTGGTCATCCATCGGATCGCAGGTTTTTGTGATCGCGTTGAACCCGTGCGTGCCGGCGCCGCAGGTGATCGATTGGCCGCGTATCGTGACGGTAAAAGGCGCGGGCGCAGACCACATGTTCGGAATGAGATCGCTGTGCGTGTAGTCAATGCCCGTATCCACCACGGCGACCACGTTCGAGGCGGTGCCAACGGTCAGATCCCACGCTGCTGCGGCGCGCATGTCGGCGCCCGCGGTTCCAGCGGCCCCTCCGTTCACGGGCTGTCCGATGTTCTTGAGTCCCCAGAGCTGCGGGAACAGCGGATCGCTCGGATCGGACAGCGCATGGACGATGTAGTTCGGCTCGGCGAAGGCGAGATCGCTGCGGTTCCTGAGTGCGGCCAGCACGGCGGCGGCGCTCCGGGAACGCGATAGAACGCGGAAGATGCCACTACGGCCGACCGGCTGCAGGCTTTCGGCGTCGGTGTCCAGGGCGAGCTGTCCGATCTGCATCGGGCTCGGAGGCGCCTGAAACTTGACGAGAATCTCCCGCGCCACGGCTTCTCGCGCGCCGATATCTTCGATCTCGAATCGGCCGATTCGTCGCCCCTGTGACGAGGGCGCGGCAGACAGGAGAAGGACCGCGATGACCGAGACGACAAACGTGACGCCGGTCGAGACTCGTCGCATGGAGACGCGCGAGTGCAATTTCCGTGCAATGTGTGAAATGTTGGCCAGGCGATGCGATTCGCGCCCTGATTTGTGGGGGCACGAACGTTTTTCGTCAGCGGAGAAACGGAATTGGGTGCGATAGATGCGAGGGGTGCGATAGGTGCGTCAGGTGCGCGGCGGAGGGCGGGTCTGGTGTGGCAGACCCGCCCCACAGGCCATCGTTACTTCGGACGATCCTTGAAGCCGGCCGCGATCATCTGCACCTTGGATGCCGCCCCGCGCCCGACGATGTACAGCGTCTTCTTGTCGGGTCCTGCGAAAGCCAGGTTCTGCGGCGGTCGAGGCGTCGGAATCGTGCCGAGGTACTGTCCCTGGGCGCTGAACACCTGCACACCATTGGAGGCCGCGACGTACACACGTCCCTCGCTGTCGATCGCCAGGCCATCGGCGCCGCTCTGCACGGCGCCGGCGGCATTGGGCTTCATCCCGTCGTACTTGGCGAAGTTGCGGCGGTTGGTCAGCGAGCCGTCGGCCTGCACGTCGAACGCGATCAGGTACTCGCCGGCCGAATTGTTCAGATACAGCACCTTTTCATCGCGGCTCAGGATGACGCCGTTGGGGAAACCCACGTCGGTCAACAACTGCGTGGCTTTGGTCGCCCCGGGTGGCAGGTAGTAGAACGCCGCCGGAAGCGGCGGCCCTTCGGGCGGGCGCGGCTGCGGGCTGGCCGAATCGGTGAAGTACATCCCGCCGTTTCTCGCGATCGTGAGATCGTTCGGCCGGCCGAACGGTTTGCCGTCGTAGTTGTCGATGACGACCTGCTTCGCGGATTCCGGATAGATGATCGAAAACTTCGTCGAGCCCCACGGCACGACGGCCGCGAACAATCGGCCCTGTCGATCGAAGGCCACGCCGGTCGTGCCGCCGGTGTTCTCGAGGAAGACCGACCAGGTGCCGTCGACGGCGATCTTGTGCAGGCGGTTGGCGTTGATTTCAGAAAAGATGACGCTTCCATCGGGCAAGGCGATCGGACCTTCGGTGCCGTTCAGCCCGTCTTTCAGGAGCTGAACCGTCGTGCCGCCTTTGACGACGCCTGGAATGTCGGGTGCGACCGTATCAGCCGCCGGAGGTGGCGGCGCGCCGCCCCGCCCCTGAGCTCCCACATACACAGACGCCGCACACATCGCCGCTGACAGAGCGAGAGCCCCGAATCTCATGCCGGATGCCTCCTGTTTCAAATTATGTTCTGTCGTGGAAATCGCTGGAGAGTCTGCTGCATTGTCGTGGGATTGGTCAATCTTCGCGCCGAAGGCGCTTCGGCGGGACTCGCCGTAGCCCTGGCGGAGACGGTCAGCCGGACCTCTAGCCTCGGCGGCGCGGTGCGCGCCTGCCTCTTGTACCCCGGTCGTGCGGCTCCCACTCGCCCGGCCGCGCGATCATGACCTCGGTCGACTTGACGATGGCCAGCGCATCGTCGCCGCGCCGCAGCTTCAGCGCTCGAACCGCGTCGGAAGTGATGACGGCCGTGAGCGACTGATCGCCCACACGCAAGCGCACCTGGGCGAGCAGGCCATCGATGCGGACCTCGTCGATGAATCCATGCAGCCGATTGCGGGCGCTCAAGCCGGCGATCGACTCGTCGTGTCTGGCGGGCCGGACCCGCTTCGTGTCTTCCGGCTGCTGACGAGCCAGCAGTCGCTCGATTTCGGCCTCGGCCACCCGGTGATGGCCACCCTCGGTGCGCGTGGTCCTGACATGGCCGCTGTGCACCCATCGTTTGACGGTCGAGTAGGCCACCCCCAGACGTTCGGCCGCCGTTCTCACTGTGACGAGTGCCATCAGCTCCTTCAGGCTTGAAAATCGATTCAAATCGTATCAGAATCGTGTCATATTGATCCAATCAAATCCACGCGCGTGCGTGAGCGCGCGAAGGCCGTAGTGCCGAACCCCGGCGCGATCGTTCGGCTCGTCCTGGTGCTGCTGATCGCTGTCCAGGCGACGCGGGCGGCGCAGCGTCCGCCCACCATCGCCGCGGCGGCGAATCTCAATTTCGCGCTCACCGAGATCGCGAATCAATTCGAACGTGCGCAGGGCGCGCGTGTCGAGATGGTGTTCGGCGCCTCGGGCACCTTGACGCGCCAGATTCAGGACGGCGCCCCGTTCGAGATGTTCCTGGCCGCCGACGAGGAATTTCCGAATCAGCTTTCTGCCGCGGGACTGACACGGGACGCCGGTGTGGTGTACGCGGTCGGCCGCCTGGCGATCTTCGCGCCCAAAGGCTCGCCGCTTGTGGTGGACGAGCGGCTCGAGGGCCTGTCTCGGCTCGCGAAAGCCGGCGAAGTGACCCGGTTCGCGATCGCCAATCCCGAAGTGGCGCCATACGGTCGTGCTGCCGAGGCCGTGCTCAGGAAGCGGGGCCTGTGGGATGTGCTGCGATCGCAGCTCGTCCTCGGCGACAGCATCACCCAGGCCGCGCAGTTTGCGACGACGGGAAATGCTGTCGGGGGGCTCGTGGCGTACTCGCTGGTACTGAGTCCTGGTTTCGCCGAGCGTGGTTCGTACGCCGTGATTCCGGCGGCCGATCATTCGCCCCTCCGTCAGCGGACGGTCCTGCTCAAACGCGCCGGCGCTGTCGCCATCGCGTTTTACGCATTCGTCCAGGGAGACGCCGCGCGCGCCATCCTCAGGAAACACGGCTTCGCGGTGCCGGAATAGCCATCGATGGACTGGACGGCTCTGCGAGTCTCGCTCGCGCTCGGGGCAGGTACGATCGCTATCCTGCTGCCGTTCGGGATCTGGCTGGGGCATGTGCTGGCCGTCCGCCACTTTCGCGGCAAGCTCCTCGTCGAAGCGCTCGTCACTGTTCCGCTCGTCCTGCCGCCGACGGTGCTCGGGTTCTACCTGCTCGTCACCTTCGGCGCGCGGTCGCCGCTCGGCCAGGCGTTCCAGGCCATCGTCGGACAATCCCTCCCGTTTTCGTTCGAGGGGTTGCTGCTGGCGTCTGCCATCGCCAACATTCCGTTCGTCGTCCAGCCGATCCAGCGCGGCTTCGAAGCGATTCCGAACGACGTCCGCGATGCGGCCGCGTGCTGCGGGCTGACGCCGTGGGAGCGCTTTCTCCGGATAGAAGTCCCGCTCGCGTGGCCCAGTATCTTGACCGCTGCGATTCTGACCTTCGCGCACACCCTCGGCGAGTTCGGCGTCGTGTTGATGGTCGGTGGCAATCTTCCGGGAGAAACGCGCACGCTCAGCGTGGCGATTTACGATCGCATGCAGGCCTTCGACGATCGCAGCGCCGGCATCATGGCCGCGACGCTGCTCGTGGTGGCCGTCGCGACGCTCATGGCGACGACGATGCTGTCGCGGCGGGTGGGGCCGCGTCGTGGCTGACCGGCGCGTTACGATCACTCTTCGTCAGGACAGCCCGATTCCGCTCGATGTGGACGTCGCGTGCGATCCGGGCGACGTGCTCGCGATTTTCGGACCGTCCGGGAGCGGGAAAACAACCATCCTTCGCACGATCGCGGGGCTCTATCGCCCGGCGCAGGCCTTGGTCCGATCGGGCAGCACGACATGGACCGACACCGGCAGCGGCGTCTTCGTGCCGCCCCATCAACGGGCCGTTGGATTCGTCTTTCAGGAATACGCGCTGTTTCCTCATCTGAGTGCGGCCGGCAACGTGATGACGGCGCTTGGTCATCAGCCACGTTCCGAACGACGCACCCGAGCCGAAGCGCTGCTGCAGCGCGTGCACTTGTCCGATCGGATGACACGACGCCCGGCAGAGCTGTCGGGAGGTGAGCGGCAGCGGGTCGCGCTCGCGAGAGCGCTGGCGCGCGAGCCGGCCGTCCTGCTGCTCGACGAACCGTTTGCCGCGGTCGATCGTGTGGTGCGGCGCGCCCTTCAGGATGAGATCGACGCGTTGCGGCGCACGCTCGACATGCCGCTCATCCTCGTCACGCACGATTTCGAAGACGTCGTCCGGCTGGCCACGCACGTGATGATGCTGGAGCGAGGGAAGAGCCTCGCGTGTTGGGGCGGTGACGGATCTGATGAGCCGGCCCGATCTGACGTGGCTGCGCGCGGCGGTCGGCCTCGGCTCGGTGTTCAACGCCAGCGTCGCGTACACCTATCCCGATCGCGGGCTCGCGGAGCTCACGTTCGACGGAGGAAAACTGCTCGTGGCGGACCGGACGGTCGCGCCGGGCACGGCCGTGCGCGTGCGCATCCCCGCCCGCGAGATCATCCTCGCGACGAGCCGGCCGGACGGCCTCAGCCTTCACAACGTGCTGTCCGGAACGGTGTCCGCCGTTCACGCGAACAGCTCGGACAACCAGGTGGTCGTGCAGCTCGCGGTCGGCCGCGTGCTGCTGCTGGCCGAAGTGACCCGGGACGCCGTCCAGCGGCTAGGAGTGTCGGTCGGGACCGACCTCTACGCGCTGATCAAGTCGGTCTCGGTCGAACTGGTCGCGCCCGGCTCGCAGGCGGGGTCGGTACGTAGGCCGGGTCTTGTTCTCTAGACCCGGCACGGTGGCGGGTCTACAAAGCAAGACCCGCCCTACGTACCGGAACCAGCAGGATCTGGTTCAGCCGATTTAAGTCGATTTGAAATGACTGGTTGAGACGATCTACAGTTCCACGATCTATGCAGTCGGGGAGAAGGGGATCGCTTTCAATCTGCTTTGTCGTCGCGAGCGTCTGCTGCGTCGGCGTATTGCCCGGCGATGCTCAGACGGCTGCCGGCGAGATCACCGGCATGGTGAAGGATCAGGCCGGGGTGGCCGTTCCCGGCGCGACCATTACTGTCACTGAAACCCGCACGAATCGTCAGCGGCTGGCCGTCTCCACCGGCGACGGCGTCTACACGGCCCCGAGCCTGGCGCCTGGCGAATACCGCATCGATGTCGAGCTCGCCGGCTTCAAGCCCGTGCGCCGCGAGGGCATTCGCCTGTCAACCGGCGAGAAAGCGCGCATCGATTTCGATCTCAGCGTCGGAGGCGTCCAGGAACTGGTGACGGTCGTCGCAGACGCGCCGATTGTGCGGTCGGAGACCGCGAGCCTCGGGACCGTCGTCGAGAACGAGCAGGTCGTGCAGCTGCCGCTGAACGGCCGCCTGTTCATCATGCTCGCGGCCATTGCTCCGGGCGTCGCGCTGCCGCCCAATTCCGTCCTGCCGCGCATCAACGGCGGGAGACCGCGAACGAACGAGTATCTCTTCGATGGCATCTCCGTGCTGCAGCCCGAGCCGGGGCAGCTCGCGTACTATCCGATCATCGACGCCATCCAGGAGTTCAAGATCGAGAGCAACAGCCCGGCGGCCGAGTTCGGGCGGTTCAACGGCGGCGTGGTCAATCTCACGACGAAATCGGGCACCAACGCCTTTCACGGCAACGTGTTTGAATTTTTCCGCAACGAGAATCTGAACGCCAGAAACTACTTCCAGTCCAGCAATCCGGTGAAACCGGACTATCGGCGTAATCAATACGGCGGCATGACCGGCGGCCCCGTTGTGAAGGACCGGACGTTCTTCTTCGTCGATTATCAGGGTCAGCGACAGAGCATCGGCCGCACGGTGACCTCGAACGTGCCCACGCTCGCCGAACGTTCAGGTGTCTTCCGCCAGAACATCTACGATCCGGCGACGACCGTGGGGAACACGCGTCAGCCGTTTCCGAACAACACGATTCCGAGAAGCGCCATGGATCCCGTCGCGCTGTCGCTTCTCGAGCGCTACCCGCTTCCGACCAACACCGCCACCGCGAACAACTACAGCCGGACGGCCAACGAAATCGACAATCAGGATCAGGGGGATGTCCGCATCGATCACAAGTTTGCGACAGGCCGCGATCAGGTGTTCGGACGGTTGACGCACTTCCGTGGTCATGCCGAACCGGTGACGGCCTTTCCGGACGGGAGCGGGACCATCCTGGCCGGCAGCGTGGCCGTGGGTCCGCAGGATACGACGTCGTGGGCGTTTGCTTCGAGCTATCAGCACACCTTCTCGACCAACGTGCTGAACGAATTGCGCATCGGCGATACACGGCGAGCCGTCCAGCGCGGCGCGGTGTCGTTGTCTTCGCCGGCTGGAGCCGCGCTCAACATTCCCGGCATCCCGTCGAATTCGCAATTTGCCAACACGATGCCGACCTTCGCTCCGAACGGCTACCAGCAGCTCGGATCCCCGAACAACACGGCCTCGGACTTCAGCACGAGCGTCACGCAGATCGCCGATTCGGTCACCTGGCTGAAGGGCCGCCACACCATGAAGATGGGGCTCGACTGGCGTTGGGAGCGGCTCAACGTGATCCAACCCCCCTGGCCGACGGGGTCGTTTGTCTTCAGCACCGTTGGCAGCGATCTTCCCGGCGTCGCGAATACCGGCAATGCGTTCGCGAGCTTCCTGCTGGGACAGGTGCAGACCTTTGCCATCGACCTCCAGCAGACGGATATTCAGGAGCGCGCGCACTTTCAGGAGTACTTCATCCAGGACGACTGGAAGGTATCGGACCGCTTGACGCTCAATCTGGGACTGCGATACACGCTGAATTTTCCGTCCACGGAGATCAACGGCCAGACGGCCGTGTTCAACCTGCAGACCAGGCAGCTCGACTATCCAGGTACGGATCCGGTACGGCCGCTCAAGAAGGACAACTTCGGGCCGCGTATTGGCGCCGTCTACCGCCTGACGGACAAGACCATCCTGAGCTCGGGGTACGGGAAGGTCTGGATCGAGATGGCGGGGATCACGACGCCGTTCACGACGCCGAACTTTCCGTTCCTGCAGGACGTCTCGCTGCGAACGCTCGACAACATCACGCCGGCGTTCGTGCTGGCGAAGGGACCGACCGTCACACCGGTCGGGCCGACGCCCAATGCCGGCCTCGGACAAGGCGTGTTCACCGTTGACGCGGACCTGGGGTCGGGCTACGCCCAACAATGGAACGTGTCGGTGCAGCGCGAGTTGACGGCGAACACGGCCATCGAAGTCTCGTACCTCGGATCGAAGATTACGAACATCGGGATCCCGGACAGCAACGCCAACCAGTTGACGGAGGAACAACTGAAGCTCGGGCCCACGCTCCTCGAGAGGGTTCCCAACCCATACTTCGGAATCATTCCCCGCTCGTCCTCGATCGGCGACCCGACGGTCACGCGGGCGCAGCTCTTGAAACCCTATCCCGAGTACACCGCGGTCAGCTTTTATCGAAACAATGTCGGCACGACGAACTACCAGGGGCTTGCGTTCAGCATTCGTCAACGAATGTCGGGCGGCCTCACTTACTCGGCCGCCTACACCCGTTCGAAGCTGACCGACATCGCCTCGTCGGTGTTCGACGCGTCCATTTTGACCGGACCGCTAACCAACGCCGCCGTTGCCGACAGTCACAATCTGGAGCGCGACCGCGACTACTCGACCGGAGACATCCCGCACTATTTCGCCGCCTCGGTCGTGTGGGATCTTCCGGTGGGCAAGGGCCGCGCCAGACAACCCACTGGCGTGGTCGGCGCGCTCGTGAACGATTGGACGATCGCGATGTTCATGACCATGCAGTCCGGCGTGCCGGTCGCGGTAACGCAGGCGAACTCGCTCGGCTACGCCGGCTTCACGACCCAGCGCCCGAACCTCGTCGGCGATCCGACACTGCCCGCTGACGGGCGGACACCCGCTCGCTGGTTCAACACGGCCGCGTTCGCGGCAGCCAACCAGTTCACGATCGGATCTGCCTCTCGCAATCCAGTGCGGGGGCCGTCGTACCACGATGTCGATCTCGCGGTGATGCGTCAGGTGGGCGTCGGAGGCGGGCGCGCGGTCGAGCTGCGTTTGGAGGTGTTCAACCTGCTGAACACGCCGAATTTCGGCGCACCGGCGGCGCAGCTCGGACCGGCCAGCTTCGGGACGATCACGACGGCGCTCGATCCACGGGTCGTGCAGCTCGCGGCGAAGTTCTGGTTCTGAGCGGCTGGTGCCGAAACGACACCATCAGTGGCTAAGGTCTTGACAGCCTTCAGGTTCCCCCCGATGATCGATAGACCCGATGCAGCTCGCCCGACGAGGCCAACCCCCGCCGCCTGGCGTCCTGTTCGATTCGTCGCTCGACGGCGGCATCGACCAGATTCTGGCGCTCGCCATGCTGTTCGGCTATGCCGCGACGCAGCAGATCCGGGTGCCGTCGGCCAGCACGAGCCGCCATAACCTGAAGAACGCGGCCTTTCTCGATGTGGTCGCCCGCTTCTTCGCGGCCGATCTCGCCGGCGATTTCGTCCCCAACAAGATTCCGTTGCCCATCGGCATGTACTCGGCCGGCAAACAGACCGATACCGTGCCGCCGATGGTGTCGGCGCCGCTCGCGAAGGTCCGCGCCGACGGCGGCCCGCAGTATCCGCGCGGTATCGAGAAGCTGAACGACACCGCCGATCCGGTGGCGCTGATTCGAAACGCGCTCACCGGGTACACCGATCAGAACGCGGCGATCGTCCTGGCCGGCGCTCCAGCCAATCTCCTGTCGCTCTTGTCGAACCCGGACGGAAAAACCTGGGCCGAAAAAAAACCGCGCGTGCTGAGCATCGCCGGTGGTCAGTTCGACGGCACAGGGGTGGATCCGGTCATCAAAGCCGATACGGCGGGCTTCCGGAAGTTGCTGGCCGACTGGCCCACGCGCGTCGTGATGGCGGGCCTTGAACTGAATGATGCCCTGCCGTTTCCCGGAGCCAGCCTCGAGGTGATTCGGGCGTGGGCGCCGAATCATCCGGTCGTGGATGCGTATCACGCGTTCAAGCCGATGCCCTACGACGGGCCGTCGCGAGCGCTTGCGGCTGTGCTGTACGCGGTGAAACCCGACGACAACTACTTCACGCTCTCGGAGCCGGGCACGATCACGGTGCTCGACAACGGCCGCACCCGGTTTACGCCCGCGCCGGACGGCAAGCATCATTACTTGATGGTGAAGCCGGATCAGAGGGAGCGCGTCCTGGAGACGTACGTGAAATTGATTACCACCCAGCCCCCGCCGCCCCCTGCGCGAGGGCGAAGGGGCGGAGCGCCGCCCCAGCAGCAGCAACAGCAACAGCCGCCACCACAGCCCGCACCGGCGGCTCCCGCGGCGCCGGCTCGCGGTGCGACCGGTGCGGCGTCGGTGATTGTGTTGGGTGCACTGGCGGCCGGGCTCATGCTGGGCGCTCCGGCCCGCATCAGCGGACAGGGCGACGAATTCGAGACGATTGTCCGCCCGGTGCTGACCGAGACCTGCGCGAAGTGCCACAACGAGAAATCGGCGGCGGGCGGCATGAGCGTGGCCGATCTGATGTCTGCGGACTCCCTCGCGCAGCACCGGGACGAATGGGAAGGGATTTTGCGGCGCCTGCGCACGGGCGACATGCCGCCTCCCGGAATTCCGCGGCCGGATGTGGCGCGCATGGCGGCCATGACCGGTTACATCGAGCGCGCGTTCGATCGCGCCGATGCGTCGGTGAAACCCGATCCCGGCCGGATGACGGCCCACCGGCTGAATCGGAACGAGTACAGCAACACGATCCGCGATTTGCTGGGCGTGCAGTTCCGCGCCGACAAGGATTTCCCGGTCGACGATTCGGGCGACGGCTTCGACAACATCGGCGACGTGCTCACGGTCTCGCCGCTCTTGATGGAGCGCTACCTCTCGGCCGCCGAGCGCATCGCCCGGTGGGCCATGTCGACCGAGATACCCGCGAAGCCGCTGGAAATCGGCTATCTGGCGCGCGAGAGCCGCATCCGGCGCCTCGATCGCAGCACCATCGAAGCGGAGCATCGTGTCGAGTTCGGCGGCGAGTACACCGTCCGGTTCGGTCTGCCCGGAGAACGTCCGCCCATCGAGGGGCTCGATGCCGCGCCCGTGAAGCTCGGGCTCTGGATGGACGGGAAGCTCATCGCCACCCAGATCGTCGAGACGAAGCCGTCGGGCCTGGTCTACTTCAACCCGTACTCGGAAGAGGAATTTCAGCTGTCGCTGCCCGAAGGCGATCACGTGTTCCGGGCAGGCTTCATCGACGACGGGTTCGTGCAGATCCTGCCTGAAGAGGACGCCTACAAACGGAGCGTCAACAAGTTCCTCGACGCGATCATCTTCATCGGGCCGTTCGAGGCGAAGGCCGACAAGGAGAGCCGCAAGAAGATTCTCTCGTGCGATCCCCGGTCCGGCCGCGCCTGCGTCGAGCGGATCGTGTCGGATCTGGCGCGACGCGCCTACCGCCGCCCGGTGACTCGCCGCGACGTCGATTCGCTGCTGCGGTTCGTGGACCTCGCCCGCACCAGCGGCCAGTCCGTCGAGCAGGGTATTCAGCTCGCGATTCAGGCGATGCTCGTGTCGCCGAACTTCCTCTTCCGCCTCGAGCGCGATCCCGACCCGCGCGATGCGTCCCTCGTCCACGAAGTGTCGCCATTCGAGCTCGCCTCGCGCGTCAGCTATTTCCTGTGGAGCTCGATGCCGGACGAAGAGCTCATGACGCTGGCCGAGTCGGGGAAGCTGAGCGATCCGAAGGTGCTCGACGCGCAGGTCGATCGCATGCTGGCCGATCCCCGCGCGGCGGCGTTTGCCGACAACTTCGCCGGCCAGTGGCTCGAGACGCGCAACCTCGACGTCGTGAAACCCGATCCCGAGCTGTTCAAGCAGTGGAATCCCGAGCTGCGCGAGGCGATGAAGGCGGAAACATCGATGTTCTTCGCGCACGTGCTCCGCGAGAACCGCCCGGTCAGCGATTTTCTGAACGCCGACTACACGTTCCTCAACGAGCGGCTCGCGGGCCACTACGGCATCGGCGGGGTCAGCGGCCCCGGGTTGCGCAAGGTGGCGTTGACGACCGATCGCCGCGGCGGTGTGCTGAGCCAGGGTGGTGTGCTCACCGTGTCGAGCTATCCGACGCGCACCTCGCCTGTGATTCGCGGAAAGTACGTGCTGCAGAATCTCCTGGGCATTTCGCCTGCGCCGCCTCCGGCCGACGTGCCTGCGCTGGAAGAGTCGGCGGGTAAGGAGCTGCGCTCGATGCGCGAGCAGCTCGAGCTGCATCGCCGGAATCCCACCTGCGCGTCCTGCCACCGCAATATGGACCCGCTGGGCTTCGGCCTGGAGAACTACGATGCCATCGGCCGATGGCGCGACAGGGAAGGAGAGTTCCCGGTCGACGCGAGCGGTACGCTACCCGATGGGCAGGGCTTTGCGACGGCCGGGGAGATGCGGGCGCTGCTCGTCTCACAGTTGCCGCAATTCTCACGTACGCTGACGCAGAAGATGCTGACCTACGCCCTGCGGCGGGGCCTCAAGCCCTACGATCGCCGCACGGTTGACGGCATCCAGCGCGCGGTGGCGGCCGACGGCTACCGCTTCAGAACCATGGTTCATCAGATCGTCAAGAGCTTGCCATTTCAGGCCCGCAGGGGCGAAGATGTCACCGGAGGGCATCGCTGATGTTCATCACACGCCGTACGCTTGCACGACGCACGTTTCTGCGCGGAGTGGGAACCGCCGTTGCGCTGCCCTTCCTCGACGCGATGACCCCCGCGCTTGCCAGGGCGCAGGCCGGGAAAGCACCGGTGCGCATGGCGTTCGTGTACGTGCCGAATGGCATGGACGTGCGGCACTGGAACATGAACTACGAGGGACCGCTGGGTGTGCTTCCCCAGACGCTGCAGCCGCTCGAGCCGCACAAGAACGACATCCTCGTGATGGGCGGCCTGACGCACAACACCGGCCGCGCGCTGCTGGACGGCGCCGGCGATCACGGCCGCTGCTGCGGCTCGTATCTGACGGGCGTGCAGGTGAAGAAGTCGGTCAGCGACATCAAGTCGAGCGTCTCGATGGACCAGCTGGTGGCCAATCAGATCGGCCATCAGACCCGGTTTGCGTCGCTCGAAGTGGGGCTCGAAGATGGTCGTCAGGCCGGCGACTGCGACTCGGGCTATTCCTGCGCCTACACGAACAACCTGGCGTGGCGGAGCGAAACGCAGCCGCTGCCGCCGATCCTCGATCCGCGCGCGCTCTTCGAGCGGCTGTTCGGCGACGGCGCGGAGCTCTCACCTGAAGCGCGCGAGCAGCGCCGCATCAACCGGCGCAGCATCCTCGACTTCGTCACGGAAGACACGCGCGCGCTGCAGGGCGGCCTCGGTCCGACCGATCGGCGCAAGCTCGACGAGTACCTGAGCTCGATTCGCCAGATCGAGGAGCAGTTGAAGCGCGCCGAGCAGGAGAACGCGCGGGTCGATCCGGGCATGGAAAAGCCGTACGGCGTGCCGAGCGACTTCGCCGAGCACTTCAGGCTGATGACCGACATGATCACGGTTGCCTTCCAGGCCGACCTGACGCGCATCGTCACGTTCCTCGTCACGCGCGAGGGCACGTCGCGCGCGTACCGCGAAATCGGCATCCCCGACGGCCACCATCCGTTGACGCACCACCGGAATATCGTCGAGCAGATGGACAAGGTCGCGAAGATCAACTACTACCAGATGGAGCAGTTCTCGAAGTGGGTCGGCAAGCTCAAGGCGGCGCAGGAAGGCAACGGGTCGTTGCTGGACAACTCGATGATCGTGTATGGCGCCGGGCTCGCCGACGGCAACCAGCACACTCACCACGATCTGCCGACGCTCATTGCCGGGCACGGCGGCGATAACTTCATCAAGACCGGCCGCCGCGTCGTGTACCGGAGAGAGACGCCGATGTGCAATCTGTTCCTGACGATGATGGACCGGATGGGCACGCGGATGGATCACTTCGGCGATTCGACCGGCCACCTGAACGGCCTCGACCTGACGTAGGCATCTAGGGATCTAGAGAAGCTAGAGAGCTAGGGATCTACAGATCTACAGATCTAGGTGACTGGAGATCTAGCCGTAGGGCGGGTTTTGCATCTCAAGACCCGCCGCAGCCCAGTCACAAGCTCCATAAATGACCGTACGTAGTGTCCGGCTTCAGCCGGACCGTGATCGTACGTATGTCCACCTTCACTTCGATAGGGCTCAACTTTAGTTGAGCCCCTACCAGAGCGTGCGCACCGCGCGCCAGGATACTTCGCCAAGTCCATTCCTGCGATCCGCTACGACGTCATGACGCCATGACGAAGCTCCAGCTCAAAGGCAGGCACTGGTCTGACGCTGGATCTGGCAGTGCAGAGTGCGCGGCTAGACTGATAGACTGTGCGCTTCCACGGCTCACTCACCAACATCCAGCCGAGGAGGGCACCACGTGTGGCACTTTCCCCCGGCGCCCGACTCGGTCCGTACGAAGTCCTCAGCGCGCTCGGGGCAGGCGGGATGGGCGAGGTCTACAAAGCCCGCGACACGCGCCTCGATCGCACGGTCGCGATCAAGGTTCTGCCGAGTGAAGTTGCCGGTGATTCCGATCTGCGCGCCCGTTTCGAACGCGAGGCACGCGCCGTCGCCGCGCTGGACCATCCCCACATCTGCGGCATCTACGACGTCGGCGAAGTCGACGGCACGCATTATCTCGTCATGCCGCATCTCGAGGGCCAGACGCTGGCTGCGCGTCTCGAGAAAGGGCCGCTTCCACTCGACCAGGCGCTGAAGATCGCCACAGAAATCGCGGATGCGCTCGACAAGGCGCATCGCCAGGGGATCATCCATCGCGATCTCAAACCGGCCAATATCATGCTGACGAAGGCGGGCGCAAAGCTGCTCGACTTCGGGTTGGCGAAGTTGCGGGGGACGGCGGGACCGATTCCGATGTCGGGATTGACGCGGCTCGAGACGCGCGCGCCGGAGACCGCGCACGGGACGATTCTCGGCACGGTGCAGTACATGGCGCCCGAGCAGGTGGAGGGCAGGGAAGCCGATGCGCGCAGCGATATCTGGGCGCTGGGTGCGGTGATCTATGAAATGGTTACCGGGACGCGCCCATTTCAGGGCGATACTCCGGCCAGCGTCATCGGCGCGATTCTCAAGGATCAACCGCCGCCGCTCTCGGCGCGCCAGCCTCTCGTTCCGAGCGCGCTCGATCGCGTGGTGTCGGCGTGTCTCGCCAAGGATGCCGACGAGCGATGGCAATCGGCGCACGACCTGAAGCTGGAACTCCTGTCGATTCGCCCAGATGAGCCAGTCGTCCAGCATGTGCCTCACGCGCGAGTCAGATGGCTGCTCACAGCCGCGGGCGCGTTAGTTCTTCTCGCGCTGGGTGCGATCGGGACGTGGGCGGTGCGTGGCGGACCCACACCGGACGGCCCGCGGATTCAACACGCGACACGGCTCTCCAATGAAACCGGCTTCTCCGAATGGCCCACGTGGTCGCCGGACGGCAAACTCTTCGCGTACAGCTCGAATCGCACGGGCAATTTCGAGATTTACGTTCGCCGGGTCGACGCCGGCGAGGACGTCAATGTCAGTGCTAATGCCGCTGACGACGTGCAGCCGGCGTTTTCGCCAGATGGAATGTCGATCGCGTTCGTGTCGACACGCTCGTCCCGCACCGGTCTGATTAAGGTGGGGTTCCCTATTGGTTTCGACACGCGCACTTACGGCGGCGACATCTGGCTGACGCCGGCGCTCGGTGGTCAGGCTCGACGCCTCGTGGCAGACGGCAGCTTTCCCGTGTGGCACCCAGACGGACACCGTCTTGTGTATGTGACGGGAATCGAAAATCAACGAACGATTCTTGAAGTGTCGTTAGACGGTGGGCAGCCTGCGTCTATCCTTCCCGCGACGGCATCGCAGTGGGAAATCGTTCGGCTTGGATATGCGCCGAACGCTCGCTGGATCACGTTCGAGACGTCAGTTCGCGATGTGTACGTCATGCCTGCGCGCGGCGGCATTCCAGTCCTGCTCTTTCGCGGGAGCAGTCACGTGTGGGATCCGGGCGGAAGCCGCATCTACTACGTGAACCATGAGGCTGACGGCGGCACCCGCGTCGAACTAGCGGAACTCGACGAGTCGTCAGACAGCCTCACAACTGTTCGCACGGCAATGGCAGGGGTCAGCACAGGCATGTTGAAAGAGCTCGCAATTGCTGGCGACGGCCGCCATATCCTGGCGGTCGGCACCGACCAATCGCTGAATCTGAGTCGCGTGCCGCTGACCGCCGATGGCACGGGTGTCGCTGGACCGGAAGAGCAGTTGAGTCACGGACAGGTAAACGACAACTTTCCCAGCGTGTCGCCAGACAATAGCCGCATAGTCGTCAGCACTAATCGGATGGGGGATAACCAGATATGGCAGCTTGAGTTGTCGTCGCATCGGTGGAGTCGCGTGGTGCAGACAAGTAACGCGACCGTCCGGGCCAGTCGAGCGTGCTGGGCCAAGGACGGACAGCACGTGGCGGTCTTGCGGCACTTCGAGGATAGCAAGCGCGGCTTCCTGTACGTCGCGCTAGACGGAAGCTCGTCCGAAGAACTCGGGCCACCCCAACCGGCACTGATCGGTAACTTCTCGTGCGAGTTTTCGCCGGACGGACACCGGATCGTTTATCCGCATTTGGCTGGAGCATTCACTCAATTGTTCGTCTTCGACATACGCTCCCGCATGGAACGGCAATTGACGACTTCGCCATCGCACAAACACCAGGGCGCATGGTCGCCCGACGGTCGTTGGATGTCATTTTCGGCGGACACGGGAGGCACCATCCAGGTCTGGCGAATCCCGGTTGCTGGCGGCGAGGAACGACAGTTAACCTTTGGTCTCGAGCGAAACGTGCACTTGTTCTATTCGCCCGATGGTCGATCGTTATACGTGCAGCCGAGCCACAGGAACATCTGGCGGATGCCGGCCGACGGCGGACCATTGCAGCAGGTGACGCGTTTTCCCGAGTCGGGCCTATTCCTGGAGGAGCCGACCATCTCGCCCGATGGCCGCTGGCTTGTCTACAACAAGGGAGGGGGCGGCGCCTCGCTCTGGATGCTCACGATCGGGCGCGACGCGCAAGAGCCTGCGCGCGGCTTATAATTCCGTGATCCCACGCGATGACCGCTCCCCGAACACGATCGGTGCTTGCCTCCGACACTTCTGCGGCTGCCGAAGAGGTACAAGTCAGCCGCTGGCGTGAGATGTCCGTCGCCGACAAGGCGCGGCTCGTGACCGGGCTGTGCCAGACTGCCGACGCAATGGCGCTCGCGGGCATTCGCCATCGGCATCCCACCGCCACTGCGCGCGAGTGTTTTCTCCGTTTAGCCGCCCTCAAGCTGGGCGTCGAGCTGGCCGCTCGCGCGTATCCTGAAATCGCCGATCTCGCCGACCTGGTGTGACGCCCGACCTGGCTGACCCCCTTCGAGTGGCCGCCCAGGTGGCCACTGTGCTCGAGACCCTCGGCATCCGGTACCGATCGGCGGCTCTATTGCGAGCTCGTTCAGCGGTGAACCGCGCGCCACGCTTGATATCGACATGCTCGTGTCACTCGACGAATCGGACATAGACGCGCTCTCTGCGGCGTTGCAGGATGAGTTCTACGTCGATCGCGATGCGCTGGCGCGCGCGGCCCGCGACCGATCGAGCACGAATCTGATTCATTTGGGCACATCGGTGAAAGTTGATCTGTTTGTCGCCGGCGGATCGATCCTTGACGCCGATCTACTGCGGCGACGCGTGCTGGTGCCCGTCGGCGGGGAAGCAGGCGTGCGTCTCTACGTCCACGCCAGAAGACATTCTGCTGCAGAAGCTGCGCTGGTACCGGCTTGGCGGCGATGTGTCCGATCGGCAATGGCGCGACATATTGAGCATTGTTCGAGTGCAAGGAGCTCGGCTCGATCGAGACTATCTGACGGATGGTGCCGTGCGACTCGATGTGCAGGAGCTGTTGACGCGAGCACTGCAGGAGGGCACAGCGTAGTCGGGTCCGAGCAGCGACACGCGCGAATACCGAGCCGTTCACGTCGACCGCCGCAAGAGGAAGATGAAAGGGCTGTGCGAACTGATAGACTGTGCGCTTCAGCGGCTCACTCGCCGACTGATTGCGCGGACGTCATCCTGTCAAAGAGTCCAACCGAGGAGAGCACGCGTGGCACTGTCCCCCGGCGCCCGTCTCGGTCTGTACGAAGTCGTCAGCGCCCTGGGCGCAGGCGGGATGGGCGAGGTCTACAAAGCCCGCGATACGCGCCTCGATCGCACGGTGGCGATCAAGGTCCTCCCGACTGAGATCGCCGGCGATCCACAGTTCCGCGAGCGCTTCGACCGCGAGGCGCGAGTCATCTCGCAGCTCACGCACCCGCACATCTGCACGCTCTACGACGTCGGCGAGCACGCGGGCACGGCGTTTCTCGTCATGGAGCTCCTCGAAGGCGAGACGCTTGCGGATCGCATGGCGCGAGCCGAATCCAAGGGCCCTGGCTTGCCGCGCACGGAGGCGCTGACGATCGCGATCCAGATTGCCGACGCGTTGACGGCCGCGCATCGTGCGGGGGTCGTGCATCGCGATCTCAAACCGGCGAATGTTGTGCTGACAAAAACTGGCGCGAAGCTGCTCGATTTCGGCCTCGCAAAGACGACGGGCCCCGCAGTCACGACCGGCGGCGTGTCGATGTTGCCAACGGCTGCGCCGCAGACCCTGACGGCGCGCGGCATGATCCTCGGAACGTTCCAATACATGGCGCCAGAGCAGATCGAAGGCGCCGAGGCTGATGCCCGCACGGATATCTTCGCGTTTGGTTGCGTCCTGCACGAGATGCTGACGGGGCAGAAGGCGTTCGAGGGCAAGACACACGCGAGCCTCATTGCGGCCATCCTCGAGCGAGAGCCCACACCGGTCACGACATTGCAACCACTCGCGCCGGTGCTCGTCGATGCGATTGTCCGAAAGTGTCTGGCAAAGAGGGCAGACGATCGGTGGCAGAGTGCGGCTGACCTGGCGAGCGCGCTGCGTTGGGCCGCCGACGCATCGTCGGGGGTTGCGGCGGGAGCGAACGCCATCGCGGGAACGCCCGCTGCGCGACCTCGGCGCATCGTCAGCATCTCGGCTCTGCTGGCAGCCGTGCTCGTCCTGTTCGCGACTGGTGCGATCGCCTGGCGCTACGCGTCGAACCCGACAGCGCCGGCCGCCTCCGTTCGATTTGAAATCCTACCGCCGCCCGACGTGCTGCTGAGCCCGTCACCGGCGGCTTAGGCCGCGCAGCTTGCACTTTCACCAGATGGGCGGCGTCTCGTATTTGTCGCCGCCCCCAGGAACAGCGTGTCTCAACTCTGGGTACGGCCGCTGGATAGCTGTGCAGGCTCGGCCGTTGGCCGGGACTGAGGGCGCGTCGTTCCCGTTCTGGTCGCCCGACAGCCGTTCCATCGCGTTTTTCGCGGGCAGGCAAACTCAAGAAGGTCGACACCATGGGCGGCGCGCCAGAAGTGCTCTGTGATGCGATAGGCGGCCGGGGCGGCAGCGTGGGGCCCTGACGGGACGATTGTCTTCACCGAGCAGCGAGAAGGCCATGTGCAAATCGCCGACAGGGCCGGCGGCGTCGTCCGACCCGCGACGAAGTTCAGTCGCGAGCAGGGCGCCACTGGCCATAACTGGCCGCAGTTCCTGCCCGACGGCCGACACTATCTCTTCTACCAGATCAGTCCCAAGCCCGAATATCAGGGCATCTACGTCGGCGTCGCTCGACTCCGCCGAAACAACGCGTGTTGTCGCCAGCACAGGCGCTGGCTTCTACGGTTCCGGCTACCTCCTGTTCGTGCGCGACGGTATCTTGTTCGCGCAGGCGTTTGACGATCGAGCATTCCAAACGCGAGGCGAAGCCGTGCGTATTGCCGATGGCGTCGGCTACTTCAGCACGGGCATTGGCTATTCTGCCGTCACCGTTTCACCGGCCGGTGTGCTCGCCTTCGGGCCGAACGTGGCGATGACCACCAGCCTCCAATGGCGCGCTCGCGACGGAACGGCAACAGGGTCGGCGATCGCGCCGGCGGTGTATCGTTCGCTGCGGCTTTCGTCGGATCAGAAGCGCGTCGTGGTCACGAAGTGGGAGCCAGAAACTGGACAGAACGACATCTGGGCGCTCGAGCTGGCCCTGGGCAATGAACAGCGCCAGACATTTAATCCGCTGAACGACTGGTTTCCTGTCTGGTTGCCTGACAGCAGCCAGATTTTCTTCGGATGGAACCGCGCTGGCTCTGCTACGAGAATCTTTCGAAAGACTTTGAGCGGGGGGGAGGAACCTTTTGCAGGTGGTGAAGACAACGACAACATGGCGTTGTACCCTAACGACACGTCGATCGATGGCCGGTTCCTCAGCTACACCCAGTTGTCGCCCCTCGGGTACGATCTCCACATCGCGCCGCTCTCCGGGGACGCGAAGAGGACCTCGTTTCTTGCCTCGCCGGCCAATGAGGTCCAGGCTCGCTTCGCGCCGAACGGCCGGTGGCTGGCTTTTGCCTCCGATGAATCGGGCAGGTTCGAGGTATACGTTCGTCCGTTTCCGCCGGCGAGCGGACAATCGCTGATATCAGCCGCCGGCGGAATGCAGCCCGAGTGGCGGCGCGACGGAAAGGAGCTCTTCTACATCTCGGCCGACAGGAAGCTGATGGCGGTGCCCGTCACGACCGAGGGACCGACCTTCCATCCGGGCACGCCGCGGGCGTTGTTCGACGTCCAAATGCCTGAGCAGAACCCTCCGTATCCGACGGACTACGCTGTCGCGATGGATGGCCAGCGCTTCCTCGTCAACACCGTCATCGAGCAGCCAGCCCGCGCCTGCGCTGACCGTGATTCTCAATTGGACGGCTGAACTGAAAAAGTAGCTACGCGTTATCCATCTCCAACACCGTGCCGAGCAGGACGTCCGCTCCTCGAGCGCAGTCGTCCCAGCTCGTCAGCTCGTGCGGCGAGTGGCTGATGCCTTTCACGCTCGGCACGAAAATCATGCCCATCGGCGAGAGCCGCGCCATCATCTGTGCGTCGTGCCCGGCGCCGCTCGGCATCCGCTGGCTCGCGAGGCCGAGCCGTCCGGCGCTCCGTTCGATCGCCCGCTGCACCTCTAAAGCCGCATTCGCCGGCGTGTTGTGATTGCTTGACGTGAACTCGATCGAGGTCTTCGTCTCTCGCGCGATGTCTGCCGCGCGCAGGCGGATCCGGTCTGCGAGCCGCGTCAGTTTTTCGGGTGAGAGATCGCGCAGCTCGATCGTGAGCCGCACGACGCCGGGAATCACGTTCTGCGCGTTGGGAGTCACCTCGATCCGCCCGACAGTGCCCACTTGTCGCCCCGGTTCAGAGGCGACCACCTCGCGCACGGCGATCGTCAGATGCGAGGCGGCGAGGAGCGCATCCTGCCGCTCGGCCATCGGCGTCGTGCCTGCGTGATTCGCCACGCCGGTCACCGTCACCTGATGGCGATCGATCGCGACGATGCCCTCGACCACGCCAATGGGGATGGCCTGACGTTCGAGCGAGCCACCCTGTTCGATGTGGAGCTCGAGATAGCACTGGTGAGCGCCGCGCGCTCGAATGGCGTCTGTGATGCGGCCGGGATCGCCGCCGATTTTCCGGATGGCGTCGGCACGGGTCACACCCTCCCAGACCTGGTCCATGTCCAGGGACTTCACGTCACCGGCCACGATGCGGCTGCCACCCAATCCCAGGTTGAATGCCACACCTTCTTCGGCCGCCCACACGACCATTTCCAGTGAGTGCCGCGTGCGAAGATTGGCGGCCGTCAGTGCCTCGATGACACCCAACGCGGCCAGCGATCCCAGGTCGCCGTCGAAGTTGCCGCCATTTGGAACCGAATCGATGTGTGAGCCAAAGAGAATTGACGGCAGGGACGAGTCGGAACCCGCGCGACGTCCGAAGATATTCCCGGCCTGGTCAACACGTGGCTCGAGACCGGCTGCACGCATCAATCCGATCACGTACCGGCGACCGGCGACATCGGCGTCAGAGTAGGCGACGCGGCTGACACCGTCGGCGAACGTCCCGCCTGGCGATCGGCCGAACATGCTGAGGGCTTCAATGCGCTGCCGCAGGATCGTGGCATCGACACGAGCCGGCATGTTCTGCGCGGATGCGCGTCGGCCGAGGAGGACAGGACCCATCGCGGCCGCGCCGAGAGTCGTCAGAAACGCGCGTCTGGATGGACAGGACATGATCGGTCGTTCCGGCATGCTACTCCTTCGGGAAGGCTGGATCCGCTTTGATCTCGCGAATCTGCAGAATGTGCCGCTGTTCGTGTGTGGAAATGAGCAGCGCCCACTGGTACGCATCGCAGCTCTGTCGTTCGACGATATGTCCCCGAAGATCGTCTTCGGTGGACCTGATGTATTCCACCAACCGCGCATGAAGCTTGCGATGCGCGTCGAGTCCGCTCCGAAGATCGCTTAGTCCTTTCGGGACTTCAGAAGGGATGGCTTTCTCGCGATTGGTCCGGTCGATGCCGTACCAGAGAATGTCGGTGTCGGTCGACGGCGACTTGCGCCCGCCTGGCGTCTTCAGGGCGTCCTGCAAATCCTGCCAGTAGATCGGCCCGACGACGACGAGATGATCGAGCACCTCCAGGATCGTCCACGCGCCGGGCGCAGGACGAAACGCGAGCTGGTCTGGCGACAGACCGGACACCTCGTCGGTCAGCCAGCTTGCGGTCATGTCGAGATGAGCGATCAACCGCTGACGTTCCTGGTTGGTGAGGGGCGCAGCGACAGCGATGCCCGCGCTGAACTGCACTAACACAACGAGGCATCCAATTGTCTGGCGCATATTGCTCGTATAAATAACTGATATATAAGGACTTGTAAAGCAAGATAAAAAGAAGCTTGACATCACCGTTTGAGTGAGTAATCATTTACTCACATATGCCGCGCCACCCATACACCGATACAAGAGATCGAATCGAAACCGCCGCCATGCAGCTCTTCGTCGAGAAGGGCGTGGCGGAAACCACGGTCCGCGACATCGCGCAGGCCGTCGGGTTGTCCGAGGGGGCGCTCTACCGGCACTTCACGGGAAAAGACGAGCTCGTCTGGCAGTTGTTCGAGCACAACTACACCGAGTTCGCCGGCCGGCTCGGCACGCTGGCCGCGGCCGAGTCGGGCACGCGCGAGAAGGTCGCCGCGATGATTCGCGGGTTCTGCCAGGCACACGACGAGAACCCGATCCTGTTCCGGTTTCTCGTGTTCACCCAGCACGGGCAGCTGGGACGGCTGGCGGAGACCACGCCCACGCCGGTGTCCGTGATGCGCGCCGTCATCGCGCGCGGCATCGCGTCCGGAGAGATTCCGAAACAGGAACCCGACCTCGCGACCGCGTTCGTCTTCGGCGTCGTGCTCGAGCCCGTGCAGTTTGCCGCTTACGGGCGGCTGCCCTCGGACATGAATGCGATCTGTGAGCGTTTGATTGCGGCGGCATGGGCCGCCATTACGACGGTTTAGAGAGCAGTAATCAGTTCTCAGTAATCAGTTCTCAGTGGGAGACCACTGAAAACTAAAAACTAAAAACTAAAAACTGGAAACTGAAGCAGGAGGCAGGTATGACATCGCGATCGTTCGAGCTCTTGTCGTCGCGGAGATTCGCGCCGCTCTTCGTGACGCAGTTTCTCGGGGCGTTCAACGACAACCTCCTGAAGAGCGCGCTGGGCATCATGGTGACCTATCGGCTGGCCGCCGAGACCGGGCAGGATGCTGCGCCCGTCACGATGATTGCGGGCGGCTTGTTCATCGCGCCCTTCTTTCTGTTTTCGGGCGCCTCGGGCACTCTGGCCGATCGCGTCGACAAGGCCGCCATCGCACGCTGGGTCAAGGTGGCCGAGATCGCGATCATGATGATTGGCGCCTGGGGACTGTGGCAACACAGCATCCCGCTGCTTCTCGCGTCACTGTTCTGTCTCGGCACGCACTCAACCGTCTTCGGGCCGATCAAGTACGCGTTGCTCCCGCAGCATCTTCGCGAGGACGAGCTCGTGGCCGGCAACGCGCTCATCGAGGCGGGTACATTCCTGGCGATTCTCCTGGGCACGATCGTGGGTGGCAGCATCGTCCTCATCGAGAATGGTCCGGCGATCGTGGCGGCATGCGGTATCGGCGCCGCTGTCGCCGGCTGGCTCGCGTCGCGTCAGATCCCGGTGGCGTTGCCCGATTCCGAAAATGTGACCGCAAGACCGCACCTGTTCCACGACTCGATTGCCGTCATGCGCCATGCGACGAGCCGGCCGGCCTTGTTGCTGCCGATCCTCGCCATCTCGTGGTTCTGGCTGTTCGGCTTCGTGGTTGTCTCGGGCCTGCCGGTGCTCGCAAAGGACGTGCTCGTTGCGAACGAGCAGGTCGTGACGCTCATGCTTGCGCTCTTCGCCATCGGCGTGGGCGCCGGATCGATGCTGGCCGAACGGCTCCTGCACGGCGAAGTCAGCGCCCGCCACGTGCCGCTGGCCGGATTGATGATGGGGCTGTTTGCCGTCGATCTTCATCAGGCAGGTAGCGGACGTGTGGCCGGCGCCGATCTCGCGGGCATCGCGGCGTTCCTCAACACGCCTGGAAGCTGGCGCGTGCTCGGCGATCTGATCGGGGTGGCGATCGCCGGAGGCCTGTTCTGCGTGCCGCTGTATGCGGTGTTGCAGCACGAAAGCGAGCCCCGCTATCGTGCCCGTATCATTGCCGCCAATAACATCGTCAACGCGCTGGCGATGACAGTGGCCGCCCTCGCTGGCGCCGCGCTGTCGGCGCGCGGTATGACGATGAACACGATCTTTGCGCTGTGCGGGCTCGCCACGATTCCCGTCGCGGTGGCCGCCGCATGGATCCTCCGCCGCGAACTGGTCAGGAGCGTTATGCGCCTGGCGCTTCGCCTCGTGTACCGGGTCCGGGTCGAAGGGGTCGAGCACGTGCGATCCGCTCTGCCGAAGGCCGTCATCGCGGCGAACCATGCGTCGTTCCTCGACGGGCTTCTGCTTGGCGCATTCCTGCCGGGCGATCCCATTTTTGCGGTCGACACCCACATCGCGAAGAAGTGGTGGGCGAAGCCGTTCCTGTTGCTCGTGAACGCGCTGCCGGTCGATCCCACCAACCCGCTGTCGATCCGCGCGATGATTCGCGCGGTCGAGCGGGGCGCATCGTGCGTCATTTTTCCCGAAGGGCGCATCACGACGACGGGCTCGCTGATGAAGGTGTACGACGGCCCTGCGGTGATTGCCGAGCGGACGGGCGCCGCGCTGGTGCCGGTGCGCATTGACGGCGTGGAGTTCACGCCGTTCTCACGGTTGGCCGGGAAGGTTCGCCGCCGCCTGTTTCCGAGGATTCACATTCGTGTGCTTCCCCCGACCAGGCTGACGACGCCGGAAGGGCTCCCCGGCCGGGCGCGCAGAGTGGCTCTGCGCCGCGCGCTTGGCGACGAAATGGTGAAGTCCACCTTCGCGGCGGCCCCCGTCGATACGACGCTGTTCGACGCGCTGCTCGAGGCGCGGCGCCAGCACGGCGGCGCGCATCTGGTCGCCGACGACCTCGACCAGCAACCGATGAGCTACCGCGGGCTCATCACCGCGAGCTACGCGCTGGGGTCGGCCATTGCCAGACGGACGAAGGTTTCCGAGCGGGTCGGTGTGCTTCTGCCGACGTCCCGCGGCGCGCTCGTCACGTTTTTCGCGCTCCAGGCTACCAGCCGCGTGCCCGCGATGTTGAATTTCTCCGCCGGATCGGCGTCCGTGAAAGCGGCGTGCCAAGGGGCGGAAGTGTCCCTGATTCTCACGTCCAGGCGCTTTGTCGAGAAGGCGAAGCTGGAGCCGCTCGTTTCCGCGCTGGCCGGGCAAGCCACCATCGTCTATCTCGAGGACGTGCGTGCCGGGATTGGCGTCGCCACCAGAATCGGCGCGCTGATTCGATCGCTCGTCAACGGTCCGCGGCATCGGCCCGAGCGTGCGCACGATCCCGCGGTGGTGCTCTTCACATCGGGATCGGAAGGCACGCCCAAGGGCGTGGTGCTGAGCCATCGCAATCTGCTGTCGAACCGGTATCAGCTGGCGTCGGTTGTCGACGTCAACCCGAAGGACGTCGTGCTCAACGCGCTTCCGGTGTTTCACAGCTTCGGCCTCACAGGCGGGCTGTTGCTGCCGCTTCTCGCGGGCGTCCGGACGTTCCTCTATCCATCGCCGCTGCACTATCGGACGATTCCGGAATTTGCCTACGGGATGAACGCCACGATTCTCTTCGGCACCGATACATTTCTCGCGGGCTACGCACGCGTGGCGGACAACTACGACTTCTATTCGGTGCGCTACGTGTTTGCCGGCGCCGAGCGGGTGAAGGCCGAGACACGGCGCGTCTGGTTCGAAAAGTTCGGCATTCGTATTCTCGAGGGCTACGGCGCCACCGAAACAGCGCCGGCAATTGCCGTCAACACGCCGATGCACTTCAAGTCCGGCACGGTCGGACGCGTGCTCCCGGGAATCGACCATCGACTCGAGCGGGTGGAAGGCATTACCGAAGGCGGACGCCTGTTCGTGCACGGTCCGAATGTGATGCTCGGTTACCTGAGGGCCGAACGTCCGGGCGTGCTCGAGCCTCCTGCCGGTGGCTGGTACGACACGGGCGATATCGTCGAGTTCGACGCCGAGGGGTTTGTCACCATTCGCGGCCGTGCGAAACGGTTCGCCAAGGTGGCCGGCGAGATGGTGCCGCTCGGAGCCGTCGAGGATTTCATCGCGAAGCTGTGGCCGGACGCCATTCATGCCGTCGTGGCGATGGCCGATCAGAAGCGGGGCGAGCAGCTCGTCCTGGTGACCGATTGCGAGGAGGCCGCACGTCCGGCGCTCGCCGCCGGCGCGCGAGAAGCGGGATTGCCCGAGATTTTCGTCCCGCGCGCGATCGTCAAGGTCGAGGCGGTGCCGCTGCTCGGCACGGGCAAGATCGACTACGTCGGGGCGATGGAGATGGCGCTGATGAGAACGACCGTAGGTTCGTAGGTTCGTAGGTTCGTGGGGTTCGTGGGGTTCGTGGGTTCGTTGGCTCGTCGGCCCGCCTGCACGACAACCGGCCGCGGGCGCGACCGCGACAAACCGCTTGACGGCCCCCCGGCGTCTGTTGTATTTAACTTATAGGTTAATTAACTCAATGGTTCAATACAGCAGCCCGGCCGATGCGCTCAGCGCGACCTTCGCGGCGCTCGCCGACCCGACCCGCCGCGCCATCCTGGCCCGGCTGGCGTCGGGCGAATGTTCGGTCACCGAGCTGGCCGAGCCTTTCGACATGAGCATGCCGGCCGTCTCCAAACACCTCCGCGTCCTCGAACGCGCCGGCCTCATCGCCCGCGGCCGCGCCGCCCAGTGGCGCCCGTGCCGCCTCGAAGCGGCCCCGTTGAAAGACGTGGCCGACTGGGCCGAGCGCTACCGCCGCCTCTGGGAAGCACGCCTCGATCGCCTCGACGAGTACCTGCACGAACTGAAAAAAAAGGAGAAACGCCATGGTCGTCAGCCGCGCCGCAAACAGCGACACGTTTAAGGTCACCACCCCAGCGGACCGCGAGATCGTCATCACCCGTCTGTTCGACGCCCCCAGGCGTCTGGTCTTCGACGCCATGACCAGGCCGGAACACGTCCGGCGCTGGTGGGGCCTCCTCGACGACCGGTATTCCGTGCCGGTCTGCGAGATCGATCTCCGACCGGGCGGGGCCTGGCGCTTCGTCGGGCGTGGCCCGATGGGCGACGTCGTCTTCTATGGTGAGTATCGCGAGATCGCGCCGCCCACCCGTCTGGTCTTCACCGAGATCTACGCGCCGTTTCCCGACGCCGAATCGGTCGTCACCGCCGTGTTCACCGAAGAGAACGGCAAGACCCGGCTCACCGCGTCGTGCACCTATCCGTCACGCGAGGTACGCGACACCGTGATGAAGTCGGGCATGGAAAAGGGCGCCGCGTTGAGCTACGACAGGCTGGAAGACGTGGCCATGGAGCTCGCGCGGATCGAGGCCTGACGCGCCACGGGCAGGGTTAAAGCGTTTTCCGATAGTACGTAGTGTCCGCCTTCAGGCGGACCTCGTGAAGTCCGGCTAAAGCCGGACACGACGTACTGGACGGAACTGGACGATCGGCAAAATAGATCGGCCGTGCGGTCATTCACGCGGCGGCGGCCGGTCGCTACACTCCAGGATGGTCGATCGACACGATCGTCCAAGGAGTGACAAGATGAACGCGTTTGAAAGCACAGCGATAAGGCCTGTGGCGCCCGCGCCGCCGGCGCCAGATCTGGACGCCATCAAAGAGCGCCAGCGCGCCACCTGGGCATCGGGCGACTACGGGGTCATCGGCACCACGTTGCAGATTGTCGGCGAATCGCTCTGCGAGGCCGTCGATCTGCGATCGGGCTCGAAGGTGCTCGACGTGGCGGCAGGCAACGGCAATTCGTCGCTGGCGGCCGCCCGCCGATGGGCGGAGGTCACATCAACAGACTATGCGCCCGACCTGCTCGCGCACGGCCAGCGTCGAGCCGAAGCCGATCGGCTGGCGATCCGGTTTCAGGAGGCCGACGCGGAAGCCATGCCGTTTCCCGACGGGGCATTCGATGTCGTCCTGTCGTCGTTCGGCGTCATGTTTACGCCCAGCCACGCGCGGGCGGCTGCCGAGCTGGTGCGCGTCTGCCGCCCGAACGGTCGCATCGGCCTCGCCAACTGGACGCCGCAGGGATTCGTCGGCCGGGTGTTCGGCGTCATCGGCCGCCACGTGCCGCCGCCCGCAGGCTTGACGCCCGCAGCGCGATGGGGGGCGGAGGAACACCTCGAGCAGCTGTTCCGCGCGTCGGCGGCCGACATCCGCACGAATCGCCGCGACTTCGTGTTCCGGTATCGATCGCCTGAGCACTGGGTCGACGTCTTCAGGACCTGGTACGGACCTGTACACAAGGCGTTTGCGAGCCTGCCGGTAGACGCGCAGTTGCGGCTCGAGCGCGACCTGCTCGATCTGATTCAGGAATTCAACATCAGTGGCGATGGCACGATGGTGGTCCCGGGCGAATACCTCGAAGTGGTCATCGTCAAGAAATAGCCTGAGTTAGAACAGGAGATGAAGAGACTAGGAGACTTGGGGTAAAAATACAAAAACTCCTGATCTCCTAATCTCTTGTGAGAGTAAAGTCTCCGCATGGCCAACCTGTCGCGTCGCGATCTCGTGAAGCTGACCGCTGCGGCGACCGCATCGACGACCGTACGTCTGGAGGCGCAGCCCGCGCAAGCGTCCACAACATCGGGTTACATTGGTCCGCTCACCGGCGTGACCACAGGCGTAGACGACCGCCGGTTCGACCCTGTGGTCTACACGCACGACCGCTACGCCGGCGCGCCGCGGCGTTTGCGTTTCCAGTCGCGAACGCGCACCGAGGCAGAGGAGTGGCAGAGGACGTTGAGATCGAAGCTGACCGAGCTCATCGGCGGCTTTCCCTCCGAGCGTCAGCCCCTTCGTCCCGTGACGCTCGAGACACGCGCGTTCCAGGGTTACAGCCGCGAAAAGATCGTATTCGACAGCCGGCCCGGCGTCAGCGTGCTCGCGTATCTGCTCCTCCCAGTGAATGCACCGCGCCCGGCACCCGTCATGATCTGCGTGCCCGGCCACGGCCGCGGCGTGGACGACATCGTCGGCATCGACGAACAGGGCGCCGACCGCACCGACAAAGCCGGCTATCAGCACGATTTCGCGATTCAGGTCGTTGAAGCCGGCATGGCGGCGCTGGCCATCGAGCCGATGGGCTTCGGCTGCCGGCGCGATCCGGTCAACGCGCGTCAGGGGCTGGGGCGCAAAGCCTGCGATCCGGCGGCGGGCGGCGCGCTGCTCGTGGGCGAGACGATGGTGGGCTGGCGGGTGTGGGACGTGATGCGGACGATCGACTACATCTCGACGCGTCCCGAGATCGACTCGAGCCGCATCGGCTGCATGGGCATCTCAGGCGGCGGAACCGTGACGGTATTTTCGGCGGCGCTCGAGCCGCGCATCCGGGTTGCTCTCGTGAGCGGCTACCTGAACACGTTTCGCGACAGCATCGGCAGCCTCGCGCACTGCATCGACAACTACGTGCCGGGCATACTGAATTGGGCCGAGATGCACGACATCGCGGGCCTCATCGCGCCCAGGCCGTTGTTCGTCGAATCCGGCGAGAAGGACAACATCTTCCCGATTCTGGCGAGCATCGCAAGCTTCGAGGAAGTGAAGAAGATCTACAGCGTGTTCGGCGTGCCCGACGTGGTGGAACACGAAGTGTTTCCCGAGGACCACCAGTTCTGGGGTAGGCGCGGCATCCCATTCCTCGCGAAGCATATGAAATCGTGAATCGGTGTTCGCGAACTTCGCCGTCAACGCGGTGAGACGATCTCTCGTCCTGCCGGCCGGAACTAACGCTGCACGAACACGTCCGGCTGGACGAGAGATCATCTCACCGCATGGCAAGGCGAATCTCGCGAACTCTCGGACCCCAGAACCTTACGAACCCACGAACTCCACGAACCCCACGAACTCTACGAACCGTTATGGTGCCGTGACAGTTACGTCATCGATGAGGATCGTCGTGCGCTCCGAGCTGCCGTTCTTCTTGTTGTTGTACCCGCCGAGAATCACCGTATGCGTGCCCGCGGATAGCGTGCCCAGTGATTTCTGGAACAGCTGCCAGCCGGTGGTCACCGAGCTTCCACCGTTTCCGTTGCCGGTGACCTGCGCGATGTAGTCGGCAGGGGAGTTGCCCACGAGCGCGCCGTCGACGCTGGCCATCACCTGGCTGAACTCGTCGCTTTCGTAGTCCGGCCCCTGATCGAGGTTGTAGCGAAACGACAGCACGACCGCCCTGGCGGAGCCGAGCGTGAACGTCCGGCGCCAGCCGCCCGACATCCCATTGATCGTATTGCTGTTTTCGCCGCCAACCCGCACGCGCAGCGCTCCGCCGCTGAACCCGCCCGACGACACGCGCGACCCGCTGGCGTAGCTCGACTGCGTCGTGCCTCTGAACGTGTTGTCGAGGTACGAGAAGCTGTTCTCGTTGGAGTTGAAGTTTGCCGTGAAGATCGTCAGTGGCGGCGTGGGCGGTGCGGGCTGCACCGTGATCGAGACCGTCGCCGGTGCCGACGGCGTGGTCCCGTCGCTCGCGCGATAGGTAAACGAGTCTGGACCTGAATAGCCCGCTGTCGGCGGTATAGGTGAACGAGCCGTTGGCTGCGAGCAACAAGCGTGCCGTGACCCACGCCGGTCGCCACAGCTCGCGGTCAGCGAACTGCCTTCGACGTCGCTGTCGTTGCCGAGCACGCCCGGCGTGGCGACCGTCAGCGTCGACCCTCCCTGCGCCGTGTACGCATTCGCGTTCGCGACCGGTGGGTCGTTGACGGACTGCGACGGCAATCGTCACCGTGGCGGCGTTGCTGTTGGCCTCACCGTCATTCGCACGGAACGTGAAGGTGTCCGTGCCGCTGTAGTTCGTCGCGGGCAGATACGTCAGTGCCGGCGCCGTACCGGTGAGCGTGCCGTGTGTCGGACTGGTCACGATCGAGTAGGTGAGCGGGTCCTCATCGGGATCCAACGCGCCGAGCGTGACGGCCAGACTTCGATCCTCCTGGACGCCGAGCGCCTGGCTGGCCGCGACCGGTGGCCTGTTGATGTTGGAGTCGAGCGCGGTCGTGAACGATCGGGTCTGGCTCGTCCGGCTCGTGCCGCTCGCGTTGGTGACCGTGACCTTCCACTCGTACCTGGTGTCGTGCTCGAGCGTGGTGGGCGCGAAGAACACGGTGCCGTCGTTCGTCCGCCGTCATGGTTTGAACGGTCTCGAACGCGCCACCCATCGGGAAATCCAGCGTGAACTCGCTGTTGGCGTCGGTTTCGAAACGATTCAGCCACGGCGAGTACGTCTGCACGTAAATCTTGTTCTCCGCGGGCACGAACCGCAGGATTCGCAGCCAGCCCTCGCCTCCCTGTGCGCGCCCCTGATAGTCGGCGAGCATCTGGAACACCGGATGGCCGTTGGCGATATCAACCCGGCGCGACTCGTCGTGCACGTGCCCGCTCAGCATGAAGTGCAGATTCGGATTCGGCACCGCCAGGTCATCCCACAGGTACTGCGTGTTCGTGCACCCGTGTGTCGAGCGCTGCGCCGACTCGTTCAGATAGGCGTGCGTCGTCATGAAGCCGATGTGGTCCGGATGGGCCTTGTAGACGGAATCGGCCCAGGCGACAGCGTCGGCTGGCGGGCAGTACACCAGATGAACGAAAAGGAGCTTCATGCCGCCGGCAGAGATCACCTGAAAGTTGTTGTCGTTCGTCGTAGTCGGGTAGTGGCCGCGGTACCACTCCTGGCTCTGATACCGCGTATACGGGAAGTTCTGATTGAACATCGTCGTCGGCAGATCGTGATTGCCGGGACCCATACCGTACGGCACGATGCCATCGAGCATGCTCATGCTGGTGTTGGCGCGTTGCCATTGAATAGTGGTGTTCTGGTTGACGATGTCGCCTTCGTGCGTCACGAAGACGATGTTCCGCGCGTCCTTGTTGTCGATAATCCACTGCGTCTGCGATGTGAAGATCGCCGGATACGACTCGGAGTAGAACTGCGTATCGGGCATCGCGATGATCGTGAACTCCGGCGCCGCCGCGCGCCGCATCGACAGGGTGACGTCGAGCGGCTCGGTGCCCGAATCGCTCACCGTCGCCGAGAACGTCGCCGAGACGTCGACATTGACCGACTCATTCGCGGGCGAGAGCAGCACCGGCTCGTCGGGAGCGTTTGCGTTGGCGACGAGCTCGAAGTCAACCGGCGCCCAGCTCTGCTGACCGATGGCGTCGGTCACCTGGACGTTCCAGAAGTACGTCCCCCCAAGGGCGACATCGCTTGAGAAGGTGACGTCGGCGCTGAGGCCCGAGGGGTTCTGAGTGTCGACCGGTGTCTGACTCGCCTTGAACGTGACGGTCAGGACCGGAGAATTGGCCGACTCGCTGCTGTCGAGGTCGACGCCGTCCGCACCCGAGTCGATGAGCACCATGCCGAAGTTCGGCGCGCCGTTGCTCCACTCCTGCACCAGTCGCGTGAGGTCGAAGAGCCGCACGCCGGTGGTCGTGCAGTCGCCGATCGACTCGACACCTGCGTTCGAGGCTGCGCCATCAGCTCCAGGGGAACCCCACGCCAGGCCATTCGACCGCTGGTTCCACGTCGCCTGGTCTTCGACCCAGTCCTGAGTCAGGCGGAAGAGCCGCAAAGGGTTGCCGAAATCAGTGCAGTTCACCTGCAACACCGCGGACGTCACGACGGAACCTGCCGCCACGCGTCCTGGTGTGCTGCCGATGAGCGTCGGGAATTTCATCAGTCCATGCGCATGCGGTGTGAGGCCATCGATATTGATCGATATGGCGCTGCCGTTGGGCGTCGTCGGCGTATCCGCGGAGATTTGTGCGTCCTGTACCTGAGCAGGTCCCGTAAATACCGCCGTCTGGGGCGGCCCACCTATATATAAGGTGGCGCTGAACAGCCCGGCCGGGGCCGATACCGAGGCGGCGAAGGTGACCGCCGATGTGTTCGTCACGCCGGGGTTGGCCGGCGAGATGAGCGTGACCGACGGCGCGGCCGGGCGATTCTCCGTCGCCCGGAGCTCGAAATTGAAGCTCACATCGGAGCTCGTGGCCGACTGCTGATGAATCTCCACCGCCACCACGTTCACGCCCGGGACGAGCAAGGACGGATCGATCGGCGCCTCGATCCACGCGCTCTCGTCGGCGTTCGCGATGGCCGTCGGCGCGAGCGTCGTGTACGTGATGGTGCCAGTCGGCATGTTGGAGCGGATCACCTCGACTCCGTTGAGGTAGATCACCGCGCCGTCGTCGCGAACGTATCGCGCACTCAGCGCACTCAAGGCGGAAGGGTCGACCACCGGGAACGTCTGCCGGAAGTAGTAGGTGATGCGCTTGTTGGTCGAGCTGCTCCCGTAGGAAATCACGGTGGACTCATCACCGTCGCCGTAGCCCAGCTGCGCGTTGCCGGAAGCCCAGCTTGTGTCGATGTATCCCGGTTCTTTCCACGCCGTGCCGAGATTGGTGCCGAGGTCGTTGTATTTCCATGACGAGCCAGGGGCGATCAGCGTTTGATCGGCCGTACGTGTGGTCGTCGACGAGGTCAGAAGCAGAGCAAGAGCCGCGAGGAAGAGTCTCCACCGAAACATCAGGTTGGCCTCGTGTGTGCTGACGAAGGTACGGATCGTCGCCGGATTACGTTCACATGGTGCGTGGCCGGAAGTCAATTCACCTTTTGGGCGTCGATCCGATCGCGTGATCAGGAAGTCATCCGCCAGGCAGACTTTGTCATTTGAGGCCGATCCCATGGGGGTACGGCCTGCGGTAGGATACCCAGCCATGCAGACACATCACCTCGCTTCACTCACATTGTCGTGCGTCATCGGGCTGTTCGTGGCGGGCGTCAGGCCGCTCGCGCAGAGCGGGCTGCCGAATCCCTATCGTCCGGTGAAGGGGCTGGCGGATGGCGGCGGGTTGATGGTGCCTGGCGGGGACTGGGCGAGGCTACCGGGCGGGCGGGAAATGGGGCCGCCGGCGTCGATGCACGTGGACATCGACGGCGAAAGCATCTGGGCGTTCATCAGGTGCGACGAGACCAACCCGGTGACCGTGGCCAACGGCGGCCGATTCGGGATGGATTGTCTCGACGCCAACGGACGCATCAAGAACATCGACACCATCTACAAGTTCGACGCGAAAGGGAACGTCGCGAAGAGCTTCGGCGCGGGCATGTTCATCTGGCCGCATGGGCTTCACGTCGACAGAGGAAGGCAACGTCTGGGCGACCGACGCCGCCACGCAGGACATCGTCGCGATCGCCGCGAAGGCCGGGGGAAAGTTCGGGCATCAGGTGATCAAGTTCAGCCCCGACGGCAAGGTGCTGATGCGGCTGGGCGAAGCGGGCGTGGCGGGCAGCGACGAGCGGCATTTCATCTCGCCGAGCGCGGTCGCCGTGGCCGCCAATGGCGACATCTTCGTGGCCGACGGGCATGGCACGAACGAGAACAACCGCGTGGTGAAGTTTTCGAAGGATGGCAAGTTCATCAAGGCGTGGGGGAAGACGGGCTACGCCCCTGGCGAGTTCCGGACGCTGCACGGCATCGCGATCGACTCGCGCGGGCGCGTGTTTGTCGCCGATCGCGGCAACAACCGGATTCAGATTTTCGATCAGGAGGGCAAGCACCTCTCGACGTGGCTGCAGTTCGGCACGCCGAGCGGGATTGCGTTCGACGACAAGGATCAGATCTACGTGGCCGATTCCGAGTCGGACAACGTGACCAATCCCGGCTTCGAGCAGGGGATTCGGATCGGGGATGCGAAGACGGGGTGGGTGACGGCCTTCATCCTGGACAACGGCGGCGATCCGCGGACGCTCACCGGCAGCGGGCCCGAGTTCGTGACCGTGGACAGGCACGGGAACGTCTTCGGAGGCGAGCCGAGGCCCAGAATCTTAAGGAAATACGTGAAAGTCAGGTAGGGTGGCACATCCAGCGCGTCAACAGCTATCGCAGGAGAGCGACAGGCCCCTGAGAACGCAGAGTACGTGGACGACTAGGGCTGGGGTTCGCGTCTCGCCGGGTTGTCGCGTGTCGGTGTCGCCAGCTCGGTACCGAACAGACGATTGAAACGCTCGACATCCAGGTCGGCGAGCACCTGAAAGTTGGCGGCCGAGAGTTCCGAGTGGTCCTCGGCGGACTGAAAGTCTTGCCACCAGGGATGTCCGTCCTCGCCGATGATGATGTTGTCCCACTCGAGGTCCCGCACCATCAAGCCCACGAGATGGAAGCACCTCAGGTCGTACGCGAGCTCGGTGATGAACTGCGCCGGAACCACAGGTGGGAGGGCCGACCGACCGGTTGCGAGCGCGCATTGCCAGCCCTCTTCGTTCTTCCAGTTGCGGAGACGGACCGGCGCCGCGGCTTTGACGAGCTCTTCGCGGAGAAGGCGGCCCGGCAGGTACAACATGATGAGTCGTCGGCCCTTCGAAATCGACGTCCAGGATGGCGGGAACCCGCATGCCCAGACGTCCAAGACGATAAAGCGCCGACAGCTCGCGCAGAAATGCGCCGTAGTTACCAAGATACTGCTTGCGCACGCCGAGCCGGTCGGGACTCCACACCACGTCGACGGGAAACTTCGTGCGGGGCCGGAAGGCACGTATCCCGCGGCGTCGGCACGCCTTCGATATCTCCGACACGGGAATGCCAGTTTCCATCCAAATCAATTGATGCGATAGCCGCAACCCCGCACCGATTTGCTTCTATTTCGAGGGTCCAGACCTGTCCTGAGGTCAGACGCAGGGTATCGAGGCTTCGCACCTGCCGGCTGCGGCCGGCGGCGAGAATGGTCGCTCGCCGTTCCTTCCACCAGTTCAGCTCGCGTGCGAGCCGCATCCGTTTGCGATAGTGCTTGAGCTTTCGATATCCGCGCACGGCGAAGGGGCGCGCCCACATCGGCAATGGCCGCAGGACGAGTGACGAGCCCGCCTGCGCTGCTGTCATGCGCTGAACACGCGGGAGATGCGGATGTCAGAAGCGAATTCCGGGTTGCCATGTACAGCCCGCCTTGAACGTCCATGCTGTGGGATGGACGTCGCAGTAGCGCAACAGAGAAGTCCCGTGCAACGAATGGGCTACGGCGTAGTCGCGTTGATCGCGTGCCAGCACATCCAGCGACTTGGCGAGCTGGTCCCGCAGGTGCATTTGACTGCAGCTCAATGCGTTACTTGAGTTCCAAGCAGTTGAGCGCAGAAGGCCTGGTCCTGCCACGTGAACAATCCGCGCTTCGAGCCGCCGACTCGGATCGGGGATGCGAGGTCCCGGTGGGCGACGGCCTTCATTTTTGACAACGGTACAGATCCGCGGACGCTCAACGAAATCAGCCGGAGATCATGACGGTCGATCAGCGCAAGAACAGGGTCAGCCTCAGCAGTTCGCTCAGGTCGCAATCTTAGAGTGTTGGTGTCTGGAGGGCTACTTGAGGGTGCGGTGGAACGATGAGGGGAATTGAGCCAAGGCTCCGGTAAGTTTTGTAGAGTGAACAACCGAACCTATTCCTCCGAAATGGCCAGTGTCTTCTGGCAAATGCTCTTGCGCGCACAACGGGCCACAACCAAGCCATAACCCTTGTCCTGTCATATGCCGCCGCCATGACTGGGTCATCAGCATACCGTCCCCAACGTCCACGAATTAATCGCTCCGCCGAGTGACCGTACCCTTGATAAGCCAAACGCTTCGCATTCCGCAATGTGTACCAGTCGAGATAGTTTTCAAGCAGTGCCCGATGCGAGGGGGGCATTCGGTAAGCAGCTCTTCAATATAATAGAGTACCGGAGGAATTGGCAATGCCGTCCGCCTGCCGAAGCTCAGCACGCTGGCATCGGTGTGAATCCACGCCAACGGTTCCACAAGCTGATAGATCTGTTCCTGCATCAGCAGTCGCAGCCAGAGCCAGCTGTCCTCGCCGTAAGTGCAGTGGCGCCTGTCGTAGAAGCCTCCCAACTGCTCAATCTTATGGCATCGAGTAAGCACTGCACTTGGCGAGCAGGCATCAACAGCCGCTTTGAGTCTGCGAACCGAGACATCCGTTGGACAGCGCCAAACCCCTGTGCACAGCCCCCTCGCACTGTGCAATTCCGCAATGTTGTCGCGTTGCAGTCCCCAAAACCAGCTTGCAACAGCCATTGCACATGACGGGTTTCGTTGCAGTTGCTCGGTTGCTGTTCTAAGGAATGATGGCAGCCACTCGTCATCGGCATCGAGGAACGCGACGAATGGGGAGGAGCCTGAGCGCAGGCCACGATTTCTCGCTGCCCCCGGCCCCCTGTTGGCCTGCTGGACCAGAGTGATGCGAGGATCGGCGAAACTGCGCACGATGTCCGCGCCGTTATCTGTCGAACCATCGTCGACAACGATGACCCTAAAATTGTCGCAGTCCTGTCTTAGGACGGACGACACCGTTCGACCGACAACCGCCGCCTTGTTGTGCAACGGGATGACTACATCGACCTGTGGGTTACAGGCTTCGCTCGGCTTTCTCACCGGGCGATCAACTCCTTCAGGTCATGTCGCGGCCTCATCGCAATAGAGCTTTCCGCCCTTGCAGGACCGTCTCACCCTTCCGCTTCAGCAGCGTGAGTTTCTCCTCGATCCGTTCGGTGACTTCTGCGATCTTGCGATCTGCGCTCAGCGTCGGCTTCAGCCGAGCGACCGTCTGAAGTGACCGCGCCCACGCTCCACGCAGTACCTCGAGAAGGGGCGATCGACCCAAGGAAGCAGTCGCTTCGACGCATGCACTCCGCGTCGTGCGCCATAGTGGGCCACTGACTTCCATCCGAAACGTGACGCCACCTGCTCTTCGACACCCGAGGCGGCATGCGCCTTTGGCTCATAGGGCAAATCGAGCGATCGGCACCAGTAGGTCCATTTCTATGGTTCTCCCGTTGCAGTGGCCTGGAGGAATCCAGGCACCCGCAGCGCGTCGGCCACAATTGCGCCGTGCATGGCCTCAGCCAACAACAGTTTCGCTCCGGCAATCTTGGCCAATACCTCCGGAACGGGAGCGCGGGGATCAATGAGCTCAATGTCGCCCGATTGACACACTTCACTCCACATTCCAAGATCCGTGCTCCGGCAATGCGGCATGAAGCTGATACGGCCAGACGCAATCGGCTGAGGCAAACGGATGGTTCGTAGAAGAACGGCCGCGTCACAAATGGCGAGGCTGAATCGAGTCCCAGCACTTCAGCTGTCTGTGGCCCGCGCACGAAATAGATATCCCAACTACCGGTGTGGACATTTGGTGCTGGAGTGTAGGCGCCGTAGCCTGCACCAAAGACAATCTTGAGCGTATCTTCAGGAAAGTGATCGTAAAGGATGGAACCAACTCCCAAGAAGGTCGACGAATCGTCCTCACTAAACAGGTTCGGCAGAAGTTGCAGCCACATCCACGGGTTGAGCTCATCACCGAAGTTCGGTTGACGCCCTCGATAATAGTAGAGCTTCATCTCTGTGATCTGTCGGTATATTGTTGTGAGCGAAACATCGACCTCACCTTGAGGCCGGTGCTTCGAGGCTGGCCATCAGCTCCCTCCACCCTGCCTGGCAGCGCGCCACGTAACTCCCGCGTATCCACGTTGCCGCATCACGTGTCATCCTGTCTATTTCTGAGGCGTATCCAACAGCGCCATTGTCGCTTCAGCCAGTCCGCGATAACTCGATGTGACATAGAGTTCGCGCGGAATCTCACCGTCCATTCCGTAGCACGTCTCGGTAACGAGTGCGGCGCCGCTGAGAAATAGCCAACAATCCTTGGATACTCCATATGATTGCAGCGATGCATGTGGACGTTCAGAACAATTCTTGACTTCGCAGCTGCATCTTCGAGCGTCACCCCGTTCAACGGCGACAGACGCAGGCCCATGGCTGCGAGACGGCGGTAGACTCGAAGTCGACGGGGTGACGGCGTGCCCACGATGCAAACGTCGTAGGGTGGATCCGTCGCGCGGTCCGGAATTCTAGTCGGATCCACCATAACCGGGAATGTCAGGACTGGTATGGACAGTTGATTCTGCAGAACTGCGGTCTGCTTCGGATAGAAGTCCAGAACGGTGTCATAGCAGGCTAGCTTTGCATCCAGCATCCTGCGCTTACGGCGGATCAATGGGTAGCCATCGAGGCTCCCATTCAGCAAGCTTCCCATCATGCAAATGACCGAGAAGTTAAGAAAGATGTCGCGGCACGCAGGGGTCCTGGTGAAGGTCCCCAACAGATCCCCAAGAAAGAAGATCGTTGACCCCCGGTCGAACGTGTGTTCGCCGACATCGTCGCAGAGCGTCATCGAGGCGCGAGCGCCGACGCTCTTCTGCATCTCGGCCAGGATATAGTCGGCGACGTTCTTCACGTAGTGGTAACTGAGGCGGTGGACGAGGAAGTGATAGTGTCCAGTCATCGTCGAGCTGCTGCGATCAGATACCACGTCATGCCGCGGGAGTTGTGTAACTCGCAGAATCTGTTCCGTATCCCGCGCTCGTCAGGACCTGCCCCAAAGCGCTTGATACAATGTCACGCTCATCGGGGCGTGACGTCCGCGTCAGTGTGGCGGCCGACAGACTTGCTGTCGCGTTCGGACAGCCGATCCAGTGGAGGGTCTCACGCAGTGTTTGTGCGGGATGCCTGCACAATTCTTCATAGCGGACAAGAATGGTCTTCCCTCGCCCCTGCAAGGCGGTGATAGTCGTCCAATGATCCGCCCAGTGGGCCGCCAGCCTTTCGAGGGTGTCCACATGTGAGAGTCGAAAGCCGCGTTCCGAATATCGTCGGTAACGTGCCATGCGGTCGAGCATACGTCCAGCAACTTCAGGAACGGCATCGCGTGGGTCGCGCACCACCGACACGATCTGAGCGTCGGGAAAGATGGCGAGGGTTGCATCCAGCCACAGCCCGAGCATGCTGTTATCGATCAGCACGCGACGGCCTGTCCACCGCTCGTATGCGCCGATCACGCTTCGAATCTCTCTTCGTCGATCTCGGTAGAGCGTATGCAGATAATCGCGCGTGGGCCCTGGATCGAGCCAAACGGGAGGGAGATCGGTGTCCTCTCGTGCCATGGATACAACCCTGGCATGAAGAGACGAAGGTTCCCTTCGGTGGGATATCTGGACAACACTCCGGACGTTTGAAGACCACTCGCGAGAAGTGACTTGCCGCTCTTACCAAAGCCGATGAGAAGGATCGGCTTAATCGGTGAATGTCAGTGGCAGTCTTAGTGCTGTGGATTCGACTACGCGGGATCAGAAATGCATCAAGACTAACGCCTCACAACACTTCTTTAGCGGGAGCCTGGGTGAGGAGGTCATCCACCACGGCACGCCACCGATATCTGTCGAGAAACGCGTCCGTGACGCGAAACCTGTGTTTGTTGCGGCTAAAGGGTCGCAACGCCTTTCGCAGATTCTCCTCGTCGCATTCCGGGAGAAGGATGGAATTCTCGGTGGAAAAGTATTCAGACGAGAACCCTGTCCTCTTAATGAGAACAGGCCGCCCAAACGTCAGCGCCAACATTGCAGCTCCCGAAGTAAAGAAACCTATAGGGCAGTACCGCGCAGTCTGCACTCTTGAAGTACAGTTCTGTGTCCGGTGCGGACACATGTCGGAAATCGTAGCGAATGCGTCGATCGGCTCCGATAAGACGTACCAGCTGTCGCGCATACGCGTCACTGCGAGGTCGCCCGACGATCAATAGCAAAACGTCAGTGTCATCGAGCGACTGAAATGCTCGTATAGAGGGTTTCGATGTTCTTGTAGGGACGCACCGATCCATAACAGAGGAACACAGTCTGGTTGGACGGGATGGAAAGCGCACGTCGGGCAGCTTCGCGGCTGACCGTATCCGGAAAAGTTCCTGCGTAGAGCCCGTGCCTCATTACAGCAATCTTCCGCTTCGAGGCACAAAACCAACGCGCGAGTTCTTCCCGAGCACCTTCGAAGTGGACGATGATGAGATGAGATAGGTGGACGAGGACCATGCGCTTGGTGTATTCGAATAGGAAGTTGTGTCTGTCATGAGGCATCAAGTTGTGGGCGGTCCAGATTACTTTGATCCCGCAGACGCGGCACAGCAGGAGCTTAAGGAAGAAGGCAACAATGTCAAAGGTCGCATGGAACGAATTAGAAGGGGCTGGTGCCCAATGAATATGAGCGATGTCGACAGAGTGCCTGTTCTTCCAGATTGAAGCCAGCGAAAACACTGTGAAATCGCGCCACAGCGCAATTCCTGATGTTTCGAGGGCGCCATAAAAGAGCGCCTGATAGTCGTTTCGTCGTCCTTCAACGGGAGGAACTGAGATGACGACCTGCATCAGTTCAGCAGTCTGGTTGGACACCCGCGATGCCGGCGGCGAGTCATCGTAAGTAGCGCAAAAGTCGCCTGGCAGCATAAAGTGGGATACATCCAGCCGTCATCCAGTCATCGGTGGCGACGATGGCTTCCTCCCTGCAATTGCGCACCAGCCGAAACCATGTCTTCAGCGATAGCTGACCATTAACGAAGTAGTGCCACGCACTCTGAACATCTCTGGGGAGGTAAATCCATCGAACTCCATCTTCTTGAGAGTAGGACTCGGCGTCGCCCGCACCAGGTCCCGGTACACAATATAGGGCACGTCCACGCCCGTCGCTCGCGTCAGGCCCATCCACAAGGTGGCCCTGGGATTGACCTCCATCATTTTCAATCGTCCGTCCCGTTGGTCCCTCTTGAATTCTGTGCCGCACAGTCCGGTGAACTTCACAGCCTGCAGGAAGCGAACGCTCAGTTCCGCAACTTCGGGATCCCATAAGCTCTCTGCGAGGCAGGCCGAACCAAACCCTGGAGGGTCCTGACGCAACTTTCGTCCGACAAAAGTTGCGCGGGGTTGAGAATCAGCATCGAGATAGCAGGCGGCCACATCAATCTGGTCGTCTGCCCCGGGGACTACCTCCTGCACAATGAGCGAGCGGTCTATTGCAGCCAGACGCTCGTAAGCTGTGAGGAGTTGCTCCCTGTCAAATACCTGAACGACCTTCTTGCCTTTGAGGGATGTTCGAAAGTGATGTATGTGCGCGGGCTTGATGATTGCCGGATATCGAAGTTCCCTGGATATCTCACGAATGAGATCATGGTCTCTCGGCAGGTAGGTGGCCGGTAGTTCGACGCCGTGCGCCATACATAGCTGATAGAAGCGTGTTTTGTCGAGCAATGCCGCAGCACCGTTATCAAGCCTAGTCGAGAACCGGAAATGCTCTTTCAGTTGAGGGTAGTACCAGGGCACAGGAGCTCGATGTAGTCGTCGTTGGTTGCATATAGCACCGGCTTGGAGTCGCATTCAGCGGCGAATGTAATAAAGGCATCACAAAGAACGCTACCGTCGCGCTGCTGTGAGGCACGAGCCAGCGGCCGGTCATACTGGCGGTCCTTCGAAAAACGGCCGATGCCCCATTCAGTAAAATCAGCGCCGAACACCCTAATACCGCGCCTGCCTAGGCTCCTGATGATATTGAGCCCCGTGGGCGACAGTCCGGTACCAGAGCGGGTGGACAAGACATTGGAGAAAGGTAGTCCTTGGACACGTGGTTGGTTGTCTACTGAATGCCTTCGAGCACGCGATGCGCGCGAGCTGCCCAGGTGTGTCTGGAAAGGAAAGTGAACGCGCGCGCGCGCCGAGACGTTCGCGCAGCGATTCGTCATCGCGGAGTGTCATGATCGCTCGCACCCAGGAGTCGGTGTCGCCCGGCGGGGCAAAGAGCGACACTTCGTCGTCGAGCACCTCGCGGAGGGCGGGCAGGTCCGAAACGATCATCGCACGGCCAACGGACATGTACCTCAAAAATATTGAGGGGGGACATCACCGATGCGGTCTCCGCACCGCCCTGGACAAATACCTTGGATTGATACGGCGCCAGAAGAAGGTCAAAGCCGCCCAGAACGTGTGCAACTCTGGTATGGGGTACGTGGCCGCAGAATCTCAGATTAGAAAGAGCCGCCCATTGAGTGCGGCATCGCTGCACGTCCCGATCCTCACCACCGACGATACAGAAGTCCACATCGGGTGCTCGAGCCGCCATTTGGGCAATCAGTTCAACGCCTGGCCCTGATACAGATGTCCGGCGTAGCCGACCCGAAGTCGCGGCGAAGGGGTCGGCACCAGTGGTTCCGGCCCCGGGCCGCAGCACCTGGGGCCACGAGGACGTGTACGAGGCGTGGAAAATGGTGACGAAACCATTGCTCCATTGCGCGCGAGACTACGACGAGACGGTGAAAGTTCGGCCGCCCGATCAAATAGGAGAAAGCCACGCTGGCAGCTCGAAATCCTTCCATCGTTCGATGCATGTCCAGGATGAGCGGCACGCCAAGCTCGGCCAACGCACAGAGAGCGAATACATCGCGGCTGAACACGGCATCCGGTCTTAGAGCGTGGCCCTTCCGTCGCACAGTGGATTCAAAGGCAAGCGTTCGCATGCCCCTGAAGCCGCGGGGCCGGAGAGCGTCGATCGAAAATCCTGATACGCCAAAGTCTGCCAGGGACAAGTCGGCGTCGCTGCTGCGGCAGACCAAGCGCACGGCGTGGCCGTTGTCGGCAAACGCCTGGCACATCTGCAATGTTTGAACAGAATTTGCTGCACGCGAAGGAATTCGCGCGCTTGTTGTCACGAGCAGCTTCATGTCGTGTCTGAACGGGAACTCGTACTTGCCCTTGCGGTTCTCCAGACGGCGCTCGATCGCGCTAAGCACGCGCGCACAGTTGCCGTCGTCGTGAAATGCCATTGCGTTGTGGGCCCAGCGAGCACCGGCTTCATCGAGTCCATGGTCGATCGCACATGTGAGGGCGGTGATGGCCTCCTCTACGTTGTCAGCAAAGCAGCCCGGTGGATCCTGGCGCAAGTCGAGATGCAATCCTCGGCTGCACTGATACGCATCGATGTCGGGGGCGAAAAAGACAACGGGTCTGCGCAGTTGCAGCATGTCCCATGTGACGCCTGAATAGTCGGTGATCAACACGCGGGCATTGGCGAGCGCACGCTGAACATCAAGGTTCGGCGTCGCGCGCACGCGTTGACTTCCCGAAGGCGACGCAAGATGGCCGCGGAACATGCGGTGGGGTATGACCAGGAGTTCCTGATCTGTCCTTTGCAACAATGCGTGCAGCCTCGGGTGTTCCAAGAAGGACCGCAAGGCGGCCAGGCACTCCGACCCAGCAATTCGGTCGTCGCGCCACGTGGGTAGCCACAGATCTGGCGCGGATTGGGGTTGAGACGAGCTAACGCGCGCAGCTCGTCAAAGCGGCACACGCCGAGCACTTCGAGGCTGTCGCGGCGAATGTGCCATTCAAGCTTATTGTGGCGCTCGAAGGCTGAAGCGACCGGCACGAGGTCGAAGAGTCCGCCGACGTGGCGCTGGGATCGTAGTAACGGCGGCTTCGTGCGTTTTAGACCAGTCAGGCCGTGACCCACACGGACGCGTAATCCGTGGGCCCGCTCGAATCCGGGAAGGTCGTGGAGACCGTGGGACATTACGACAACAGCAGCGCTGACAATCGCGGCGGTCGTTCGCGCATCGTCCCTTCTCAGAACGGGGCCAACACTCTCCGCCTCAGCCCAATTAGGGCTATCGGCATTCAGTACAAACGCGGCATCGATGTCGGGCCGATATCGCCGGACGTGGCGGAAGAGGGCGGCAGAATTGTCAGCAAATGAACGACCAACGAAGGCGCCAAACAGCCACTGTTCGGTGCGGGGAACCAGACCGGCTGTGACCAGCGCGGAGGCTCCCGACGCGGTAATAGCGTACCGAACGCCGCGGGAGACGCGAGAAACAAGACCCACGACTTATCTGTCCCGCAAACGGCGGTTCTGAGCATGCCAGGCGCGAGGTTCGGTCAAGGCCTTACGTCCATTGCGCGCCAGTGTTCTGGTGAGCGGAAACTCAATGAACTGAGACTCGGGCTGTGTGCGATTCCAATAGACCACGCGGTCGCGCCTTGATATGGCGAGTTGACGAGTGAGCTGGAGGTCATGCCGGTACAGCGCCCTGGCGTCTCTGGGCCTGTGCTGCGAGTCTCACAATCGACCATGGAACGCCTCTGCGGTGTGTGCAGCAGACCGCTGGCGCACGACGACTGTGTCTTGGACGTTCCACTGGATGTCCGGAGCGACAAGGGCCTCACGGTGCAGGTGCTTCAATGTCCTTCCCTGATTGGGTACATCGAGAACGCGCAGACGGAAACATCGCTCAGCGCGATACAGGAGCGTACACGGTGGGCGTGCGCAACTCACCGTGACGCTGTAGTCGCCCGGCCTGAGAACGTTTTCGCGCACTGTGCACGTCGTCTCGA
>CAWGSZ010000005.1:0-365915 GCA_963825295.1 Vicinamibacterales bacterium
TTCTTGTGCGGAATTGAGAGATGAGGCGGGGATCTGGCTGTCCTCGTGGAACAGTTTGCGGAATAGTTCATGTCGAGCGCCGAAATAGTCCCGGCGGCTGGCGGCCGCTGGGGCGTAGGTTTCGCCGCCAAAAAATCGCCAGTGCCATGCCTGCAATCGGGAGCGCCACGTCGGCGGGTATGCCAGCAGAACGCCGCGGATCCGCCTATTGCCGACCAGATTACTGGAACAGTCGAGAGGCGCCAGGACCGCGGCGTCGCCAGCATCAACACGCCAGCCGTGAAGATCGTCGTCGGGCACGGGACGCCGAACGTCGGGATTCTCAACAGGCTGAGATGGTCGATCGCATTGATCGCCATGCGCCAGCGACGAGCCGCAATCAGGCCCCACGCCAAGTGGAGCCCACGCGTTACCCCACGGCGCGAACGACAAACGCCGCGTGCGCGACGCCCACGCGGAAGAACAGAACGGCCTGGCCGAGGAAGGCGGCGCGAAGAGCCACGCAGCAGGTTAACGCGCGTGAAGTCCCGCCGCATATGATGTCGCCATGCGACCACGGCCATGACCGGCCAGGAGCACACTGATCCACCGATCGCCCGGGCGAGCCGATGAGAGCCTCAGAGCACAGATTGCCGCTCGGGCGGTGGCCGAGGGCGGCCGCAGCCAGCCACGCGGGCTTCGTTATAAGCGGCGAACAGAATCGAAGAACTGCTCTTGTCGTGAATGGCAGCTGCACGTCGGTCGGACTTCGCGTCCACCGGTGAGGGAGCAGGCCAGTGCCAGCGCAGTAGCAGCAGAAATTCGGCGCATATCCGGAAATTTCCCCACTTGGTCCCGACGGAAGTTCGGCGCGACGCCACACTTCGAGGCCCCGAGCAGCCCGGCGAGCTTAGTGCGTCTGAAAGTTTGAGGGAGCGAACCTGACTGCAGCGGTGGATCATTGGCGGTGAGAGGATGAATGCCATGCGACATCGCGGACTGCATCGAACGGAACGCGTCGGCTGGCTTCGAGCCGCCGTGCTCGGAGCGAACGACGGGATCGTGTCAACTGCAAGCCTGGTGGTGGGGGTGGCAGCGTCTCGGGCGGATCGCGGTCAGGTCCTCGTGGCCGGTGTCGCCGGGCTCGTCGCCGGAGCGCTGTCGATGGCGGCAGGCGAGTACAGTATCGGTGAGTTCTCAAGCCGATACCGAGCCCGCAGACGTGGCGCGGAGGGTATGGAACTCGCCGACGCCGGCCGCCGAGGAAGATGAATTGACGGACATCTATGTCCGGCGGGGCCTGGACCCCGAGCTGGCGCGGGCGGTGGCACAGCGGATGACGGCGCGTGATGCGCTCAGGGCTCACGCCCACAACGAGCTCGGGTGTCCGACGAATTGAGCGCGCGGCCGCTTCAGGCGGCGCTGGCCTCCGCCGCGACGTTCGCCGTCGGCGCCGCGCTGCCGGTGCTGACCGCAATGTTGGCGCCTGCTACAGGGATGGCGACCCTCGTGACGGCTGTCTCTCTGCTGTCGCTCGCCGCGTTGGGCGGCGTCGCTGGTCAAATCGGCGGCGCTTCTGCCGCCGCTGGGGCGGCGCGCGTCGCCTTCTGGGGTGCTCTCGCGATGGCCGTGACCGCCGGCATTGGAAGGCTATTCGGGACCGTCGCCCTGTGAGCGCCCTTGTCGAAAGGGGAAATCGTCGCCACTTCGTCAGGATGGTGACGCGGTTTTCACAGAATACAAGAGACACCGAACCCAGCCGTGTGTCTGAACGGACCCCTTCGCGGGTACCAGGAGTAACCTGCCCGGATGCTCAGCGAGGGGGAGGTTGCGTTCATGAGTCACAGCTGCGGCCGCGTGGTAGCGGTGGGCACACGCGTCGGCCCCGACACCGGACCCGAGACGTCCCCTGGAATCTGGGAGCTCAATTTCACACCTGGCCCGGCGCCGATGGGCGGCTATCCCCGGTTCGTTATTCTTCACTTCACCGGTCTCAGCCTTCCGGGGACCGCGCGGCTCGAGGTGACGCTCGGCTACGCCACCGACACGTTCACCGCGGCGTCCGGCGCGGACGCATGGACGCGGCCAATCGATCCAAAGCTCGGTGCGATCCGGATTCGCTATTTCGGCTCGGGCACTATCGGCGGAGTCAGCCTCGCCGATTATGGCAGCGGGGAACCGACACAGACCGGCACTCCCGGTAACGTGATATACATCATCGCGAACGTGATCTGTTTCTCCACACCAACCCGTACGTGGAACCCGACGAGACGCGGCTGAAGTGCGGACCTTCGACTGGGAGAATGCGCGTCGCACCTTACGGGTGGGTTGAGGCGCCGCGGCCAAGGCGGCCTGCTGCTTCGTGATGGTCCACTATCATCACGCGAACGTAAAGGAAGTCGGAACGTGCAGCGGCACGCTCATCGACCACAACCTGGTGCTGACCGCGTCGCATGGCCGTCCGCCTCGGACGAGATCGAAGTCCGCTGGGATCGATGGTCTTCGGTAAGGAGACCGCGGTGACGGCAGCCGACCGTCAGGAAACGCGCCGAAGATCTTCAAGGTGACGCGCATCATTCGTCGCGGCACCAGCGACTGGCTCGTTCTCGAGATCGACACGTGGGCCGGCGGGACCGGAATTACGCCCGCGACGCTGCGCCCGAACGGAGTCATGACGAACGAGAGCCGGATGATTCACCATCCGCACGGCGCGGTGAAGAAGTTTCAGCGACGCATTCAGACCTTTCCACCGTCCAGCCGGCGCAGGGCTTCGACTTCGCAGGTGGCAGTTCAGGGTCTGCGATGTTCGACGAGGCTGGCCTCATCGTTGGCGGCGCATTGTCGGTGGGTCCCGTGGCGCCGCCGATGTCTCCCCCGGTACAGCGGCACAGCCGTGCTTCGCGGTTTCCACCCCCGCGACGACAATCATCCAGGAGCTTGCCAACCCTCCCGCTGCGCCCACGCCCTTCGACGTCATGCTGGTCGTCGATGGTCCGGCTCGATGGCGGGACCGGGCCTGCTGCCGGGACGCACGAAGATGCGCGAAGCGCGCGACGCCGCGTCGCTGTTCGTCCAGCTCGTGCGGCTGAATGCGGGCGATCGGATGGGTATGGTGTCGTTCGATAGCAGCGCGAATCGCCCACCCGACTCGCCGCTCGGTCTCGTCGACGCCGCGAAGAAGATTGACCTCGTCGGACCGGTTCCGTTCACCAGCGGCAGGATCGGCGCGCTGGTTCCGGAAGCATGACCAGCATCGGCGATGGGTTGGCGGTCGCGGTCGGCCAGCTGACTCCGGCCGGCACGAATCAGCGGGCCATCCTGCTCATGACGGATGGGCTCGAGAACACTCCGCCGATGATCGCCAATGTCGAGGGCACGCTTGGAGCGATCAAGCTCGTCGCGATCGGCTTTGGCGCAGAGAGCAGTTTGAACGGCGCGCTGCTCAGCCGCATCGCGACCGCACATAACGGACTCTACAAGCGCGCCAACGACGGTCTCGAGTTGAAGAAGTTCTTCTCGCTCGCGTTTGGCAACATCTTCGAGACCGGCGCGCTGAGCGATCCGTATCTGTCTCTGCAAGTGGGGCAGGTGCAATCCGCGCAGCATCCGTTCGAGGTGTGCGAGGAAGAACGGATCACGGCGATCGCTGGCTGGGACAATCCGTCGCAAGCACTCTTTTTGGAGCTCCGAACCCCCGGTGGAGCCACCGTGGCAACTGGACCGCCGGAATCCAGAGCGATCGCGGCGAGACCTGGGAGTTCCTCAGAATCCCGCTTCCGTTGAACGGCGAGCGCGAAGGCACCTGGCAATGGTCGGTGCGTCGAATCATCGATGCGGAACTGCGACGGCGCAGGAGACCGTGCGGGCGTTCGTGACGGTGGTCGCCAGTGGCGGTCCCCGGCTCGAACTATCGTCGGCCGACGCGCATCTATACCGGCGACACGCTCGCACCACTCGTCTCGCTGCGCTACGGGAACGGCACACGGCCCCAGGGTGAGGTGACGCTGGAGATCGAGGCGCCGAACTCCGCCGTCGGGGAGCTCGTCGCCAACGCCGGCCTCTTGAACCCGCAGGCGGGGAACGATCCGCTTTCAGCGTTCCACGCGACGTTGCAGAGCCTCGCTGCGGGCGGCGAGTACGTCCTGCCAACACGCCAGGACACTGTCGCCCTCTTCGACGACGGCGAGCATGGCGACGGTGCGATGGAACCAGACGGTCTCTTCGGGAACCAGATCATCGGCGCGACACGCTTCGAGGGAACCTACCGCTTCCGCGCGGTCGCCACCTACGGCACCGCCTGTCGCAGCACGCGCGAGTCGCAATGGGCAGTACACGTCGCGCTCGGATTGGATCCGGACGCGAGCACCGTCACCCTGACTGGTCAGACGAGCATGCCTGGAGGGACCCGTGGCGGGCGGCTCGTCATCACACCACGCGATCGCTACGGCAACAGGCTCGGTCCCGGCCGCTCTGAGGAAATGCCCATCACCGGCGGTTCCGGCACCATTCCGGGAACGGTCATCGATAACCGTGATGGCAGCTACACGGTGGATGTGACATGGGACCCGACAGCGACGGATCGGCCGAGCGTCTTCATCTCGCAGCCGGATCGCCCGCCGCTGACGCTCGCGCCGGACGCTGGTGCGTCGGGCCCTCAGGGCCGCGGCTGCCGGAGATGGGCCTGGGTGCTCCTCGTGATTGTCCTTATCCTGATCGTCGTCGTGCTGGTGCTCATCATGTAGAGTGCCATCCGCAAATGAAGAGAAGCCAGCTGCTAGTGATCGCCGGCGCGCCGCGCTGTTGGCGTACCCGCAGTACGTGCAGTTGAGCTTCTCGATCGCGTTCAGATACGCGAGATGCTGGCGATCGATGACGATGTACTTGGACCGGCGGACGCGCGCCATGCCGTAGATGCGGAAGCAGATGGTCTGGCTCGTGTTCCAGTCTGGCAATGTGTTCGAGCAGATCATCAATCCGCGAGGTCATGTGCGCTCCAGTGATCGGGCATCGGCCCGCGCCTCGCGAGATTAGCAGAAACAGGACTGGTAGAGGTCGATGGCGGGAAGACCGACCGCGTCGATAGACGCGATCGATCGTTCAGGCGGCGGGATAAGTGATGCGGCGCGTCAGGCCGCGCCGGCGATGGCAATTGGACGTCGGTGTTCGCAGATGCTCGAGAGCGTGCTCACCACCTTGGCGGGTGAGGCTGCGCCTGGATTCGTCACCACATCGTTGAGCGACAGGATTCCCCGAATGTGACCGTCGGCGTCAACGACCGGCAGGCGCCGCACCTTGTGGGTTTTCATCATTTGCAGCGCGCTCGCCGTATCGTCGGTCGCCAGGCACATGTGGGCGGGACCCTGGGCCACTTCGCGGATCGCGATGCGATCGGCGGCCCGGCCTCTCGTCGCGAGCGCGATACAGATATCCCGGTCGGTGATCATGGCGACGACACGGCCTTCATCGTTCACGACCGGCAGCGCTCCGCAATCGCCTTCCCACATGTCTCTGACCGCCTCGGCCAGATTCGTCTCGGGCCGACAGGTCCTGACATCGCTCGTCATCAGATCTTGGACTTTCATGCTCCGGCTCCCTTTCATGTCGCACGTGACGGGTCGCCCTGGCTCATGGCAAGGAGCGTGCCGTTGATTACCGGTCACAATCCGATGCGCAACGCCTGCTCTTGCCAGCGAACCGGGGAGCCTGCGGATTCGGGACCGAACGAGAGCGGGGATTTCTCCGCAGGTCTGCGAGAAAACACGGGCCGGTGCTCGTTTAACCTCGGTGCGGAACGAGCGAGCGCACGACGGCTTTCCGGATTTCCTCGAGGGCGAGCATGGCGCCCGCGAACGGCAGGACCATCAGCCATGCGCTCCAGCCGAGAGGCGCCGTGCCGAAGACGGCCTGACCGGCGCGCGTGTAGTCGATCAGCAGGATGAGGACGATCTCCGTCACGATCCCGGCCGTGATCAGCCTGTTGCCGAAAAACGGCAGTGAGAAGATCGACGTTCTCCGGCTTCGGCACAGGTGCACGTTCACGACCTGCATGATCACGATGGCGGTCAGGCAGGCGGTCGTCGCCTGCCGATAGATCACGCTGTCTACCGGCACGGTCTGCCCCCACTGCCATCCGGCGCCGGCCAGCACGAAGAAGAAGGCCGCCATTGCCGCGATTGCCTGGCTCACGCCGAGAAACAGATACGCCCGCACGAGCAGGCCCGAGGTCAGCAGGCGATCGTCCCGGCCTCGCGGTGGCTTTCGCATCACCCCGCGATCCGGCAGCTCGGTGCCCAGGCCGAGGGCGGGGACCATATCGGTCCCGAGATCCACGGCGAGAATCTGGATCACCGTGAGCGCCAGGGGCACGCGCGCGAACGCGAACGCCACATACGGGACCAGCTCGGGAATGTTCGAGGTCAGGATGTAGGTCAGAAACTTTCGAATGTTCTCGAAGACCGCACGACCTTCCTCGACGCCGTTGACGATGCTCGCGAAGTTGTCGTCCATGAGCACCACATCGGCGGCTTCGCGGGCCACATCCGTGCCGGACATGCCCATCGCAATGCCGATGTCGGCCGCCCGCAGCGCCGGCGCATCGTTCACGCCGTCTCCCGTCACGGCAACGATGTGGCGCTTGCGCTGGAACGCCCTCACGATGCGCAGCTTCTGATCGGCCGTGACGCGCGCACAGACGATTTCCGGTGCGTCGAGCGCGAGCTGGAGTTCCGTGTCGGACAGCCGCGCGAGATCGTCTCCCGTCATGAGACGCGGCGAGTTGCCCTGCACCAGTCCGATCTCGCGCGCCACCGCGAGCGCCGTGTGAGGATGATCCCCGGTTACCATGACGATCCTGATGCCCGCGTCCTGGCATTGGCGAACGGCCGCAGGCACTTCCGGACGGGGCGGATCCTCGAAGCCGACGAGCGCGGTCAGCACGAGATCCTCATCCGCATCCGCCAGGACGTACCCGGCGGGCAGCACACGATAGGCGAACGCCAGCACGCGCAGTCCGCGATCGGCCATGTCCGTTGCCATGCGGACAAATGCGGCTTCGGAATCGGCTGTGAGCGCCTCCCGATGCCCGTCGCGTTCGATCCAGCGTGCCCTCGGAACCAGTTCTTCATGGGCACCTTTCACGAAAAGGACTCGCCCACCCGCATCCGCGTGCACCGTGACGAGACGCTTGCGCTCGGGCTCGAACGGGATCTCGTCCACGCGCTCGAGCACGTCAGGGCAGCCGGCCGCTTCTGCGATCTCGACCAGCGCGAGCTCCATCGGGTCGCCAATCCAGCGGGCTTGTTCGCCATTGCCGGCACGCTTCAGGTCGTGACAGTGAGAGGCGCATTCCAGGAATCGGCGATGCGCGGCGGCGAATCCGGCGCTCGCGGCGTCGGCAACGGTCACCGAACGGTCCGGCACGTAGATCGTTCGCACCTCCATGCGATTCTGCGTCAGCGTGCCGGTCTTGTCGGTGCAGATCACCGTCGCCGAGCCGAGGGTCTCGACGCTGGGCAGATGGCGCACGAGCGTCTGCCGCCGCGCCATTCGGCGCGCGGCCATCGCCATCGCGAGCGTCACGGTGGGCAGCAATCCCTCCGGGACATTCGCGACGATGATGCCGATGGCGAAGATGAGACTGACCCGCGTGGGCAGACCGATGAAGGCGCCGGTGACGAACACGAGACAGCCGATGCCGACCGCCAGGGCGGCGATGATCCGGCTCAGAGCCGTGATCTCCTTCTGAAGCGGCGATGGCGCGTCCGTCGTGCTCTGGGTGAGACGGGCAATGCCGCCGAAAACGGTGTGCATGCCGGTTGCGAATACGAGCGCCTTCGCTTCGCCGGTCGTCACAGATGTGCCGGCCAGGAGCACGTTCCGGCTTCTCAGCAGGTCGTCCTCCGTGCAGACGCCCGCGTCTCGCGACACCGCGCGCGGCTCTCCCGTCACCGTCGAGTTGTTCACGCGAACGCCGAATGCTTCGAGCAGGCGGCAGTCTGCCGGCACGTTGTCACCGGCCGTCAACAGAATCACGTCTCCGGGAACGACGGACTCGGATGGAATCACCGCCACCGCGCCGTCACGCTGCGCCCTCACCTGGTGCGGCAGCAGGCGTTGCAGAGCGGCCATCGTCTCTTCCGCACGGTACTCCTGCCAGAAGGAGAAGGCGCCGTTGACGACAATCACGCCCACGATGGCGGCGGCAAGCGTGGCCATTCCCTGTCCCGGCATCTGACGGTCGGCGACGAGGGCCAGCACGGCAGCCACCCACAGGAGCGCGGCGAAGAAATGCGTGAACTGCGCGACGAAACGCCTGGGCAGGGAAACCCCGGTGAGCCGCTCGATGCGATTGGGCCCGAACTCGATGTATCGCGCAGCCGCGTCGGGGTGTGACAGGCCGGCGGGTGTGCTCCGCAGCGTCGAGAAAGCGGCGTCCTGCGGAAGCTGGTGGATCCGCCGTGAGGAGATGTCCGCCATCGCGGACGTCACGGCACTGCCGCGATGTTCGAGGAGTGGGGCAGCGCCTCCCGCACGCGATCAGCAGCGCAAGACAGCACGGACGGCGCCGGCCGCGACGCGTCGATACGGCGCCATCTGATTCTTCCTGTGTCCTGTACGCGTTGCATGCGAACGATGCTGGCGTCGGCATCCGATGGATCGTGGCGGCGTTGCTCCGTCCGTGCGATGAGGTCCTGCTCGGGCGCCTCGAGCCACAGCCCGAGAAACGGCACCGATGAGGTTGCCGCCACCCTTTCAATCACCTGCCGGTCCGCTGCCCGCGCAAACACGGCATCGACCATGACGCTGTGACCTCCTCGAACGATCGCAGCGGCATGTTCTGCCATGGTGGCGTATACGCGTTCGGACATCTGTGATGAATATCCCTCGCGACCGAGCGGCTCGAGGCGCGACACGCCGCACAGACGCTTGCGGACTTCATCGCTGCGCATCACGACCGCGCCAGGCGCCGCACCGACGAGAGGCGCGAGACCGGCGGCGAGTGTCGACTTTCCCGAACCCGACAAGCCTCCCACCGCGACGAGAGAAGGACCCGGCGGATGCAGCAGCTGTCCGGCCAATGCGAGATACTCGCGCGCCAGGCCGTGAAGCTGACTGCGTCGTTCGGCGTCAGTCTGAAGCTCCGCCGCCGTGGCTGTTGTCTTGGCGCGAACAGCCGCCCGGCAGGAGAGAAACAGCGGCAGCAGAGACACGCTGTCGAAATCGGCCGTCTCGGCCAGGTAGCGGTTGCACACGGCATTGGCATGGAGCGGCAGCCGTCTGCGCCAGAGATCCATCAGGAGGAACGCGAGATCGTACATGACGTCGGTGCAGGAAATCTCGTCGTTGAACTCGACGCCGTCGAAGAGTGTCGGCCGCCCTTCCAGCAGAACGATGTTGCGCAAATGAAGGTCGCCGTGACACTGCCGCACGAAACCCGACTCGCGACGCCGTTCGAGAATCTCTGCACACCGATCGAGCTCTCGACCGGCATCGGCGGTGACACGGGACGACACCGACGGGTCCAGGCACGTTCGTCCGAACTCCGCGAACCCGGCCGCGTTCCCTTCGATCACCCACCGCATCCCCGCCCCGCCGCCATGATCGGCGCGATGCGCGGCCGACAGATGAAACCGGGCAATGGCCGAGGCCAGCGGCGGCATCAGATCGAGGTGAAGGTCGCCCGCGGATGCGAGCCGGTCGAACAGCCCCTCCTGCGGAAAACGGTTCATCTCGACGAGCCAGTCCACTGGAGGGCCATCGCCCCCGAGTGCGAGCGACCCGTCGCGCTGGCGAGTGACGGCAACCACGCCGCGATAGAGCGCCGGCGCGGTGCGCCGGTTGAGGCGAACCTCGGCCTCACAAAGGGCGCGGCGGAGCTCGGGCGTCGAGAAGTCGAGATAGTCGAACCGTACCGCGCGTTTGAGCTTGTATGCGCGGGTTCCCGCGAGAAAAACGAGCGATGCGTGCGTGTCGATGCGCTCGACGTTCGAACCGAGGTGTGTCGATGGTGCAGCGAGGAAGGCGATGACGGCTGTCTGGTCTTCGGTGATCATCGTGGTCGTTCACCCGGGTCCACCTCGCCAGGGGCGAGTCCATCAAGCCAGCGTCTCGATTTCAAGCGCCTGCACCGCTCCGATATCCGTCTGCTGGATGCGTCAGGTGGCACGACCTCGATGATCGCCGCGTCGTGCATCACGCGCTCCGCTGGCGAGTGACTTCTCTACTGAGTGCTGCCAGCAGTTGGCGCACTTCGTCATCGCTCGTCTGGGAAAAGTCGACGTACCAGAGGCCGACCGCTGAGAACGGCTCCGGGATCAGGGCACAGACGACTTCGTCGACAATGGACCCAAGAGACTCGCAGGTCTCACGAGCTCCGACGGGCACTGCGACGATGACACGTGCGGGCCGAAGCCGCCGGATCGCGAGCACCGCTGCTCGCATCGTCGAGCCGGTCGCCAGCCCATCATCGACCAGAAGGACGATGCGGCCTTCAATCGGGACGGGTGGGCGGCCGTCGCGGTACAAGCGCTCACGGCGTTCCAGCTCCATTTGCTCGGCGCGGACGACCGCCTCGATGGCTGCCGTGGAAGGGCGGTACCAGGCGGCAACGTCCTCGTTCATCACCTGGACACCACCGCTCGCAATCGCCCCCATGGCCAGTTCCGGATGACCGGGCAATCCGAGCTTGCGTACCACGAAGACGTCCATCGGCGCGGCAAGCCTTCTCGCAACTTCGTAGGCCACCGGCACGCCTCCTCGAGGGAGGGCCAGCACGACCACGTCGTCTCTGTTGGCGAACTGCTGAAGCTGGCGAGCGAGGGCGATCGCGGCATGTCGGCGGTCGGCAAACCGGAAGCTCTCACCCGACCGCGAGGGAGAGGTCATACGTGCCCGACGTGCAAATGCAGTGCCTTTGAATTCCCCCGTCACTGGCCCGTGAGACGAGCCGGCGCGACACTGGACAGCCTTCGCTCCGCTCGATAGACTAAAGAGGAAGTCTGCCTCACGTCCTTCAGTTGTGTCCAGAAGTCCGATATGAAGACATTCGCAATGCTGTTCGGTTTGTTCCGTCTGACGGGATACGCGACGGATCCGCTGCTCGATCGCGCACAGGTGCATGCGATCGTCGGAGAGCCCTCCCGGATCGACCAGGCGCCTCCGACCGATGGACGGCTCACCATCGTGTCGTGGAACATCGCGCAAGGCGTCCGCTACGAGCGTGTCCGCGACGCGCTGGCGGCATTGGACGCCGACATCTATCTTCTGCAGGAAGTGGACATGGGGGTGCGGCGCTCGGATTACCGCAGTGTCGCCAAGCACCTGGCCGACGACCTGGGGCTGAACTGGGTGTTCGCCGGCGAGTTCCAGGAGATCGGACAATCGCGGCGCAATACTCCCGCGCTCACCGGCCAGGCCGTGCTGAGCCGGTATCCGATTCACAACGCGTTTGCGCTGCCCTTCGAGAACCAGGCGCGGCTGCGCTGGAGTCTCGACCCCTTCCAGCCCAGACGAGGCGGCCGGATGGCGCTTCGAGCAGAATCGGGTGGCGTGCTCGTCTACAACGCGCACATCGAGAGTGCCAAGGACGACCGCTTCCGCCATAAACAGGTGGACGAAGTACTGGTGGATCGCCTCGATCCGGATCGCGCGGACCGTCCCGTCGTATTTGCGGGTGATTTCAACACCGGGAATGTGCCCGACAAGTCACCGATCGTTCGCCGCTTGATCGACGAGGGGTTCGTCGATGCGCTCGGCGCGCCCGAAGCTTTGCGGCGCACATCCGTCAACCACCCGCACCCGCTCGATTGGATCTTCATCAGGAACATGGCCGCCCAGGAGGGACGTGTCATCGACGTCCCAAAAGCGTCCGACCATTTCCCGCTCGAAGCCGCAATCCGGGTCCGAACGTCGCTCCGCCTCGCCGCGCGGTAAGACATCGCAGGTCAGGGCGGGGCGGCGCCCCGCGCTCGCGTTTCCAGAAAGGGCAGCAGGGCCAGACCGACCCCCGCCCAGATGAGCGCCCGCACCCGTCGCATCAGCGCCAGGCTCAATCCGCTGCTCGCGGCAAATCCGAGCGCGTCGGCAAGAAGAGCGCTCCCGCCTTCCGACACACCCAGCCGACCCGGCACCAACAAGCCGGCCGTGTTCACGATCTTCGTCACCGCCTCGAAGACCAGCGCCGTCTGCACACTTGTTCCTGCGCCGAGGGCGTCCAACATCAGGTACGCCTCGCCGACCAGGACCGCGTGCTGCGTGAGACAGAGGAGCGCGATCGCCGGCAGCACTCCACGTCGCTCGCGCCACATCTCCCGCATGGCTGCTCCAAACGCCCTCGCGCCCTGGATCCATCGCGTTTCCGCCGTTGACGCCCGGCGGAAAAGACGAGAGCGCTGGTTCGCGCCGCTCCGCACCCGGATGCGGCGTCGGACACGGACGACCAGCGCAGCGACGCCGACCGCGCTGACGATCAAAACCGCGGTGAGCGCGAGCGTGTCAGTACCTGAGAAAAGAGCGATGAAGACGACCGACACCAGCAATGCCGCGGTCACGTTGTACAACGCTCGTTCGACGGCTCCCGCGGCGATCCCGGCAGCCACTGGAACAGAACCGCGGACCAGAAGCGCCCGGATCGGCTCGCCGGTGAAGGGGCCGGCCCAGGTGAGGTAGCCGAGCGCGTCGCCCGCAATCGTGGCGCCGATCGATTCGTCCCAGGGCGGACGGTCGCCGCGGCGAAGCGCCAGGCGCCAGCCGGCCGCCTGGAGCGGATACTTTGCACCGGTGAGGAGCAGCGCCGCGGGCAGGATCGACCCGAGTCCGTGCAGCTGCCCCGCGATGCGGGCCGGACCGAGTTCGACAATCAGATAGACGAGCAGCCCCAGACCGGCCGCCCCGAGCACGGGCACGAGCCGGTTGCGGGGTCTCCGTGAAGCTCGCGCACGATCGGCGTCAATCAGAGCCTCCACGGTGTCATCGCACCGGAACGAGGCCGTCGATGGCCAGAATCGCCGGTTCAATCTCGAGACGGGCGCGTGCGAGGTCTTCGGCAAAGTCGATCTCGATCCAGGGGAGTCCGTCAGTCGTCACCGCGGTCAGCGGCCAGCGGCTCGCGAACTCCCGAAAGGCCACCGGTACCCAGTCGTTCTCGTGGCCCGTCGCCACGAGGTGCTCCAGGCAGTCGATCAGGCGGGTGCCTCCCTCTCCGCTGAACTTAGCCATGCCGACATTGTGAGCGTGTGCCCGATCGCCCGCGAGCTCCTTTCCGAAGTCGACAACGTACGGACCGTTCAGCATGACCTTCATGTCTTCCGGCTCGAATGTGTCGCACCGCTCGACAAGGACGGCACCGGGCACGGGCAATTGCAGCAGCCGGTCGAACAGCAGCGGCGGCGCGAGCACATCGGAATTGAGAATCAGTGCGCCGGAGACGAGCTCCTCTCGAGCGAGCCAGAGCGAGTAGAGACTGTTCGTGCGTTCGTAGCGCTCGTTGTCGACATAGCGGGCGCGACCGTCCAGGTGCCTGCGGATCAGATCGCCGCAATATCCCACGACAACGATCACGTCGGTGATCCCGCTGCGTGTCAGCGCTGCCAGTTGATGATCGATGAGCGTACGTCCTCCCACCTCCAGCAGGCATTTAGGCCGGTCGTCGGTCAGTGGTCGAAGCCGGCTCCCTACTCCGGCTGCGAGAATAATCGCCTTGGTGATGGTCACGACCGGCTCCTCTCTGGCTAGCCACTGACAGGTCGCATACCTGCGGGCCCCACCGCGACCCGCCGGACGACGAACGGCTCCACGACTACGATGACGACGGACGCCACCGTGGCGCCGAACGCCCATAGATACAACAACACCGGCAGTTGGTTGACGAGCGCCAGCGCGACAACGAGATGGGCAACGGTGCTGCGTTTGATCCACTGCCGCCCCCAGCGGGCAAAGCGGTGAAAGCGCGTGGCTGACGCCAGCGCGTTGGCTGATGCGTCGTCGAACTGTCCAGGGTCGGCTGCCGCGACACGGTGCCGGAGGTATCCCGCCACCGCAGCGACAACAACCGAGCCCATGAGCGCGACCGCTGCGGCCACACGATAGGTCGCAGCTCCCGAACGATCCTGACTGGCAATGGTCAACGCGCCGAGAATCAGGAAATAGGTGAGATAGTCGACAATCGTTTCGAGCCAGGCGCCGAACCGGCTGTCCCGGACCGTCAGGCGCGCCACCTCTCCATCGCTGCAGTCAAAAATCATGCTGGCGTAGTACAGAACCGCGCCGAGCAGCCCCGCGCCGTAACTGCCTCGAGCCAGACACCATGCGGAAGCCACCGCCAGAGCCAGACCGGCGCCCGTGACGACGGTCGGCGTCGCGCCGAGACGCACGAGCAGACTCGTCAAGGGCACCGAGAATCGCCGAATCCTCTTCGTGAAGTAGCTCTCGCCCTCGCCGCCGTTGAGATACCGGACGTACGCTCGTTCAATCAAAGAAGTGCGATCTGACTCCTCTACGCGACGGCAAAACCGGCCCGCGAGGGGCACGTCACGTACCCCTCGCCTCGTTGCCAGGGCCGCCACCATGGTCTCAATCGATCTACACGTGCGAACATCGGCGACTGCACCTGGGGGCACATAGAGGAGGAGCGGCGCTCCCGCTTCTGAGACCGCAGTCGCCGGGCTGAGATCGCCCCGTCCGGCCGAATCGATGAGATCGGCGAGCACCGCCGGTCCGAACAGTGTGCGTGGCCCGACAATCACCACGCCCTCGTCGTTTCCTGCTCCCTCGAGGGGAGCCGAAGCCGGCGATTGCTGAACCACTACTGTGCCCCGCGATTGCAGCCGCGCGTCAGAATCCGGGTCGAGCGCGCGAACGCCCCAGACGCGCACAGGACGGAGCCCCGCCCGGTGCGCCAGCAGGACAGCGCGCTCGGTCAGGGTCAGCCCTCCCACGCGGACTGGAGATCCATCAGCGAGCACAAGCGCAGCAGGCATTTTCACGTTCGTTTCACCCGGTCGAGCAGCAGCTCGATTTCCATCCACCAGCGAGGCCGAAACACCGCCCGCACTGGTACCCCTTGCAACTCGCCCGAGATGCCATAGGACACGCGGAACTTCGTCTGGTAGTTCGTCGTCCGGTTTCTCACCTGGAATCGTCCGTCGACCACGTCTGCGAACGTGGCCGTCTTCGTTCGCAGCTCGGGCTCGTAAAAGCACGACAGAAGTGACAGATCGTAGACGGTTCGGTTGTAAACGTACGGAAGCGCTCTCACGTGCCTGGCCCCGTCACCGTCAGCGCTCCGGCACGGAGCGATGCTGGCACGCATGAGAGCGTCCATCGCGACCAAGAAACCCTTCTGCGTGCCAGGCGGGAGATCCAAAGTGCGCAGGTTGAGCGGTTTCGCGGGAATTAACGCGAGCAACGCGTCGAGCTCACGATACGTAAGATGCGCAGGCGCTTGGAACGTCATCGTCCCGCTGCTGACCCGGCTCCCGCTGATCGTGGTTCGTGCAGCGCGGAAGGTACTGATCTCGCCGGCTGGTCGGGCCGTACGGTCCTTGGCCTCTTCGATGGTCTCCTCGTTCGACTCGCTCATCACGCCCAGGATTTCCGCGTTCTCGGCGTCCAGCTCTTCGACGATGAGCCCCCATCGGTTGATTCGCCTGGGAGCACGGGCAGGGTCGGAGCCGATGAGGAGCTCGAATGCGCGCCGCTCATGGCCTCCCTCGCGCCACCTCATGCGGGCCTCGCCGACATTGTCGCGGCGGATCCAGAACGGCAGGATTGGTCGAACCCTGGCATTGACGACATAAAGGCGCTCTCGCACTACCGGCATGCGCGCATTGAGCGCCTCGTACGAGAAGGTGGTTGGTTGGAGGGGTTCAGACGCCGAGCCGAACGTGGCGAGACCGAGGACAACGATCGTCGCCAGCCGAACCCGCCGCACCACTGTCGGAGCCAACCGGATCACATTGCAGTCGGCTGCAACCGCCATGCCCCGCTCTAGTGGCCTATCGAAGGCTCAGCGTGGTTTCATCTGGATGCCTTGCGGCGTGTGGCTTGTGTGGGTCTTCACGCTGAAGAGCACCGACAGACCGCGGACTATTCCCCGGTTTGGCTGAAGAATACGCACCCGATCCCACGCGGACTTGACGCATCGGGATCGTGACGAAGCTCGAGGCGGAAACACCCCTACTCCGTCGTACCGTGCCGATCCAGCCAGTCGAGCAGTTGGCTGATGCTGCCGGTTGCCATCGCCACGCTGGTGTCCGCTGCCCCGTAGTACAGGTTGATCGCATCGCCATCCGGCCCCAGCGTGTAGCCGCAGGGAAATGTGACGTAGCCGACGTCGCCCTCGCGTTCGTACGGCGCCTCGGGCCCGAAGATCCAGGAGTCGCCGCGCAGGATGCAGCGCTCGGCGGTCTCGAGATCCAACAGCGCCACGCCCAGTCGATACAGACACCCGGCACCTGTTCGCTTGACGCCGTGATACAGCATGAGCCACCCGCGGGGCGTCTCGATGAGCGGTGGCGATAACCCCACGCGATTGGCGTCCCACCACCCCCCGCGCCGGGCCGGCAGCACGAGCTTGTGGCCACCCCAGTTGCGGAGATCCGGAGAAAAGGAGATCCAGACGTGCGCGCCCGAGTCCGCGATCGGGCGATGCAGCAGGGCAAAGCTGCCGTTGATGCGCCGGGGCAACAACGCGGCGTCCTTGTCATCTGGTTGCATGACGAGGCCAAGGCGCTCGAAGCTGTGGAAGTCGTCGGTCAGCGCAAGCGCCACACCGGGTCCTCCTCGACTGAACGCGGTGTAGGCCACGACGTACCGATCGAGCTCCTCGACGAACGTGATGCGGGGGTCTTCGATACCCCACAACTCTTCTGGATACCGCTCCGGATCGGGACGAAGCGTGGGCTCCGGATCGATGGCCCAGCCATCGACGCCGTTACGCGACCGGGCCGCACACAGGTGCGAATGGCCGCGCCGGTCCTCGACCCGGCAGAGAAGCAGGGTCGTGCCGTCCCGAAGTCGAGTCGCCCCGGCGTTGAACACGGTGTGTACCGGGTACGGCCAGTCAGCCGCCGTCAGAATGGGATTCGCATCGTGTCGATGGAACAGGGTTTCATATCGGCTCTGCATGGTCATGATGCGGACAGCTGTGCCAGCGCGGGGACGCCGGCCACGTCGAGCGCCGTACTCGTCCGCACCTCGTGCAGGGCGAGCAGGAACGAGAGGGTGGCCTCGGCACCCTGGTTCTGGTTGGGCCGATCGACGTGCAGTCCATCCCGGCAACCACCCGTCGCAGCATCGAAGAGCCAGTGCTGCAGGTGGTTCTCGCCGAGGAACCAGTTGAACGCCCACCGCGCGCGGAACTGCCACCGCTTGTCGCCGTGCACACGGTATGCGTCGAGGCACGCCGACACCATCGCGCACGCTTCAACCGGCTGCTGATCGAAGGTCGCCGGCACTGCCCCGCGCGCATAGAACCCGCTGGATCCGATGGCCGCAAACTGTCTGTCGGGAGACGATTGCACTGAGATCAGCCAGTCGAGCGCGCGCATGCCGGCCTCGAGCATGTCCGATCGATTCATGCGATCGCCGGAGACGATCAGCGCCTGCGCGAGACGGCCGTTGCAATAGGTCACGGAGTCCTCGAACCAGGGCCAGTCTGGCCGGCTCGTCCGTTGAAACAGGCCGAGCAGACGATCGGCGAGCTCTTCACGCCGCGCGTGGGCCGTGCTGTCACCCTGGAAGGCTCTGAAGTACTCGTCGAGACCGAGAAGCGTATAGGCCCAGGCTCGCGGGCTTGTGAAGGTCGTCACCACCGGGATCGCGGCGTGGAACAGTTCGTTCGCCAGACTCTGGCGGCCGGGATCGCCGGTCCGTCCGATGATGGCGCCCAGCGCCCACAAGGCCCGCCCGTGGCTGTCCTCCGACCCGCACGGTTCCAGCCACTGCCGCCCGTACGACATGAAATTCCTGAAGCGCCCGGTCGCTCGATCGAACGCGTGACTGACAAAGGCGAGATATCGCGAGCTGAACGTCCGGACGAGTGCCGGGTCATCGCCGCCCGCGTCTTCGAGCAGGGCCATGAGCAGCAGGGCGCGCGCGTTGTCATCCAGGCAGTAGCCATCTTCGTAGCGCGGGATGCTGTACGCGGCGTGTTGAAGCATGCCGGTGTCGTCGGTCATCGCCCGCACGTGCTTCAAGGTCATGTCGGGCAAACCCGCCGGGCGGGTGGCGAGGGTCTGCGCATGGAATGCGGTCCGCCGGCGGTGTGTGTGTTCGGTTCGAGCGCGCTCGAAGCTTTCAGCGTAGCGATCGCCGATCGCCGGCCAGGTCATCCCGACACCATACGCGGCTGCTTTCTCGCACATGGTGCGCTGCCGATCGCGGTCGCCGACCAGGGCGATGACTTCCCGCGCGATGGCAGACGAATCCCTCCATGGGACGAGCACGCCGCGCCCGTCGGCGAGGAGCTCACGCGCGTAGATGTACGGCGTCGAAATCACCGCCTTGCCGGCGCCGACGGCGTACGCCAGCGTGCCGGACGTGATTTGTTCGGGCTGCAGGTACGGCGTGATGTAGATGTCGGTGGCCGAAAGGAATTCCGTCAGCTCGTCCTGGCTGACGAATCGATTGTTGAAGATCATGCTCTCGGCCACGCCGAGGTGCTCACCTCGCGCTTCGAGCATCAGACGATACGCCTCTCCCTCGTGCTCGACGACGTGTGGATGCGTGGCACCCAGGACGATGTACACGATGTCAGGGTGAACGGCGAGAATGGCCGGCAGCGCATCGATGACGTACTCGATGCCTTTGTCGCGTGACAAGAGCCCGAACGTCAGAATCACGGTCTTGCCGTCGATGCCGAGCCGTTCCTTGCTCCCGTCATCAACGGGCACGTGCGGAATCCCGTGAGGAATGAGATCGATCTGTGCGCTCGACACACCGTGGACCCGCATGAGCAGGTCTCGGCCCGAGGCGCTCATGACGACGAGACGCGACGAGAGCCGCGCCAATTCCTCGATCACCGCGCGCTGGGCTGGATTCGGCGCCGAGAGCACGGTGTGCAGCGTCGTCACGATCGGCATCCGCAGCTCGCGCAGGAGGGCGAGGATATGAGCGCCCGCCTTGCCGCCAAAGATTCCGTACTCGTGTTGCACGGACAACAGGTCGACGTGATTGACGTTCAGAAAGTCGGCGGCGCGCCCGTACGAACCGAGGTCGCCTTCGTCGATTTCGAACCGCACTCGAGACGGATAGCTGTGCCGCCGGCCGGCATCGTTCATCGCGAGCACGAACGAATCGACGCCCGGCAGCGCGGTCGTCAGTGCGTCGGCGAGGTGCGTCGTGAAGGTGGCGATGCCGCAGTGGCGCGGCAGGTGATTACCGATGATCGCAAGTCTGTTCATTTGCAAGGCGTTGGCGGCAGTCGCGGTCCCGAATCGGTGATTGTAGGCTGCGCGACGGTTGACGGCTGTTCACTCTTGAACACCGGGGAGTGACGAAAGCTGCCAGCATGGTCTGTGTACAAAAACAGCATGAGCGACTCACCTGAGACTGTGACACGACCGACGGAGTGTCCATTCTGCAAGGGCAAGGCTATCGACACGCTCGCAAAGGTCCTGAGCGTGAGGACGTTGTGGCGCTGCCGCAAATGTGAGCAAACGTGGACGATCGCGAGCCTGCCGGCAACGCGACTAAGGGGTTGATGATGGTCAAACGTCCCGACGGGATGAATGCGTTCGAGTTCGCGGTCTTGTCCAGCCTTCGTGCCGCGCAGTTGTCGCGCGGGTGCACGCCGCGTGTCGCGCAATCGGCGAAGGTAACCATTACCGCGCAGCAGGAAATCGCGGAAGGCAAGGTGTTAGCATCAGCCCGCGAACCCCGCCCGCAACCGGCCAACGAGTAGACCGCCGCGCCTCTCCACTGCCCCGCGCGATCGTTGCACGGGGACGCCTCGAAGTACAAAGCGCTCAACCAGAGCAGTTTCCACTTCCGTGTGGTACGTAGTGTCCGGCTTTAGCCGGACCTTCATGCGGTCCGCCTGAAGGCGGACACTACGTACAATCCGAACACGCGCTAAGAGTGTGGAATCGCCGGTGGCCTTCATCTGCCCGTAATAACCGCGCTCTTTCGCGGCCTCGAAATCAAGCTGCCAGCAGGTCTCCAAGTCTGTAGGAGAATGGCGTGAACCGTTACAACAGCGTTCTGTCGGCTTGAGGTGACCATGACGCAGGAACAGTCTCGTGAGACCTTTCATACGATCGTCATCGGCGGCGGACAGGCAGGACTCTCGGTGGGCTACTACCTCGCCCAGCAGGGACGCCCGTTTGTCATTCTCGATGCCAGCCCGCGTGTGGGCGACGCGTGGCGCCGGCGCTGGGATTCCCTTCACCTGTTTACGCCGGCCGTCTTCGACAGCCTCGCCGGGATGAAGTTTCCGGCCCCCGCGTTTTCGTTTCCGACCAAAGACGAAATGGGCGACTATCTCGAATCGTACGCGCGCCACTTTCAGTTGCCGGTTCGAAGCGGCGTGCGCGTCGATCGCCTCACGCGCGCCGGAAGCCGGTATCTGGTTGAGGCCGGTTCTCATCGCTTCGAAGCGGACCATGTGGTGGTGGCGATGTCGAGCTATCAGGTTCCGCGCGTGCCCGCGTTCGCGAAGGAACTCCGATCGGACATCGTGCAACTGCACTCAATCGAGTATCGCAGTCTGCGACAGCTGAAGCCTGGCGGTGTCCTGCTCGTCGGCGCCGGCAACTCGGGCGCGGAGATCGCCTTCGAGGTGGCGCGCGAACATCCGACATGGGTGTCGGGCCGGGACACCGGCCACGTGCCGTTCCGGATCGATGGGCTGGCCTCCCGCCTCTTCCTGATGCGGCTCCTCTTCCGCGTCGTGTTCCATCGCGTCCTGACCGTCGACACGCCGATAGGGCGGCGCCTTCGGCGCAAGGTCTTCGCACAGGGTGGACCGCTCATCCGGGTGAAGCCGAAACATCTGGCCGCCGCGGGGGTTCGGCGGGTCTCGAAGACGGTTCGCGTGCTGAAGGGATTGCCGGTGCTCGAAGATGGACAAATCCTCGACGTCTCGAACGTGATCTGGTGCACCGGGTTCGGCAACGGCCTGTCGTGGATCGACCTTCCGATCTTCGATCCCAACGGCGAGCCCCGGCACGCGAGCGGCATCAGCAGCGACGAGCCGGGTCTGTATTTCGTCGGCCTGCACTTCCTGCATTCGTTCTCGTCGACGATGATCCACGGCGTCGGGCGGGACGCGAAGCGGATTGCCGACACGATCGAGCGGCGGACGCAGGAGGCTACAGCAAACAGTGAAGCCAGGGGATCGGCCCCACGACTGTCTACTGCCGGCTAATCTCCTAGCTAAAAGCAGTTTCAAAACTGCCTGTGATGTGGCACAGGACTTTAGTCCTGTCCGCCAGCCGCCCGATCGACAGGGCTGAAGCCCTGTGCCACCCTCGGCGGCTGGCGCACTGAGCAGTTTTCAAACCGCCTCTAGTCTCAATGGGCAATTGGCAATGGGCAATGGGCAATGGGCAAGCCAGTTCAATGATCAATGACCAATGCGCAATGGAGCCACCGATCATTGAATCATTGCCCATTGAATTGGTCATTGGTCATTGGTCATTGCCTATTGAGAATTGTGTCGGCATCGGCGGTGGGCGCCCTCGCGGGCCATCCGCTTCTCGATGTTCATGACGATGGTTGCGTAAACCGCGCACAGCTCGTCGGCTTCGTCTTCGAGCCCAAGCGCCTCAACTCGAGGAGCGTTGGCCAACGGCCCCAGCCGGATCTTCGCCAGGCACGCCTTTGATTCCTTCGCTTCGCGCAGCGCGAGACGCATCTTGTTGAGGAAGTCGGCGTCACTGGATGCCGCGTCGGCTTCGATGAGGTTGTTCGATGTCCCGTCCGCGGCCCGAACGAGTTGACCCCAGACGACGTAGCTTGGAGGAGTGAGGGCCCCGGTCGGGTATGACTGGTTAATGTCGGTACTGAACCGAATCGCCCGCGCGTGGAGCGCGAGGATCCTCTTGCGCCTCTCTGAGGGTTCTTTCATGCACCACAAGTGTGCAAGTCCAAGACCGAGCGTTTCTACGCAGAACCATCCGTCGGTCTGCCCCGGGATCGAGATTCCTGCAACACCGGGTGGCTCTGGACGCGGCAATTTTTGCGGCTAGTGCCCATTGGTTCATTGCCCCCATTGCCCATTGAATTGGTCATTGATAATTGGTCATTGATAATTGCGTCAGGGCGCGTCGATCGATTGAGAAACTGACCGCGGCTGTCAGCGCTTCGGTGGAGGATCGTCGTCTTCGGCGCCGATGTGCTGCCATTCCGAACGCAGTTTTGCAAGGTACTGACGGAACCGTTCGGTTGCGAGCAGCGGCGCAAGGTGCGGATTGACTTCGAAGAACGAGTAGTTCGGGAAGCCATCATTGGCCGCGTTCTCCACCCACTGTTGCGCCTTCTCGAGGTCGCCCAGCTGTGCGTAGGTCTCGCCGATTGTCAGCGCGGTGTGATGGAAGTGGCCGAAGCCGCGGCCGGCTTCAATCGCGGCGGCAATGTCGGCTTCGGCGCCATGTCGATCGCCGGTTTTTGCGCGCAGCAGTGCCCGCACCGCGTGGATCACGCCGCCCTGGTCAGCACGGTTCTTCGCCAGCATCGCCTCGATCTGCGGCTCCGCCTCGCGCAGGCGGCCGAGCGAAATGAGCGACCAGCCCATGTGATATGTCCATTGCGACGGGTACACGTCCTGGGGCACGCGACGCAGGACGCTGATCGCGTCGCCGTACCGCAATTGATAGTTACGCAGCGGCGCGAAGCGGAAGCGCGCCTGCGTGTTGATCGGGTTGAGCGCAACCGCTCGCTCGTAGAACTGTTCCGCGCGCTCGAGATGACCGATGTGCATCAGCACGACGCCGCGATGGTGCCACGCGTCATCCATGTTCGGCTGACGCGCGAGCGCCCGGCGGAACTCGTCCAGCGCCGTGCGATGCGGCCATGCCTCCGAGGGCTGATAGATCAGAATGCCGCGTGCGTAATGGGCTTCCGCGGATTGCGGATCGATCGCGAGCGCCTTCTCGATCGCTGCGTGGCCCTTCGAGCGCAATTGCGGATCGTTCGGACGGTAATTGAAGCTCATCACGCCATAGAACATCGCGAGCAGCGAGTGAGCGGGGCCGAATGCGGGATCGATCGCTGTGCCCTGCTCGAGCATTGCTATCGCACTGGCTACATGGGGCTCGTTCCACCGCCCGACAAAATAGCGGCTGCGCAGGTAGAGATCGTAGGCGCGAGGATCGACCGCGCGCGCCGGTTTCGCCGCCGTCGCGCCGCGAGATGACGACGTCAGATTCAATGCGCGGGCAAGGTCGCCGGCGAGTGCCTGCTCGACTGCGTAGAGTTCCGCGCGTGGACGTTCGTACGACGCCGACCAGAGCCGCTGACCGGCTGCCGTGACAACCGCGGCGGTGATGTTCAGACGGTCGCCTGCTTGCGCGACGGCGCGGGTCGTCAGCGCCGCGTCGGCCCCAGCGATCGGGCGATTGCCTCGACGGGTTCGCTGCTTTTGGCGAATGGGTCGGTACGAGCGCCAGCGATCACCGCGAGTTCCGGTTCACGCGCGAGCCTGTCTGCCAACGCCGCCGCAAGCCCTTGCAGCGCTTCGCTGGAATTCGAGGCAGCGGCGACGTCGAAAGGCAGCACGGCGAGCGACCGAACGTTGAACACCGGTGGCGTTTCGCGGCCGGAGCGCCAGAACACAAGGCCCGCGGCGAGCGCTCCGACCAACGCGACGGCCGCCACGGTCCAGCGACCGGTGGCACGACTCGAACCTTTTATTTGCCGGGCCACACGCCGGAGATCCACAACCAAGTCGCGTGCCGTCTGGTACCGATCGCCAGGGGCTTTCTCCAGGGTCTTCGCTACGACGGCACGCAGGTCGGCAGGGATGGCGTGCGGCAACGGCGGCGCCGGGTCGTACGCGATCGCGTGCGTCAGCGCCGCAATTGTCTTGCCCTGGAACGGCCGGCTGCCTGCCAGCAGTTCGTAGAGGACGACACCGAAGGAAAAGACGTCGCTGCGGGCGTCGCGGCGCTGACCGGTCACATGCTCCGGCGACATGTAAGCGGGTGTCCCGATGACGACTCCGGTCTCGGTTCGGAAATTGGTGATCGTTGGCCCGTCGCTGTTTTCTGAGGCCGGATTGAAGATGGCCAGGCCGAAATCGGCAAGCTTGGCATACCCGCCAGATGTGACCAGGATGTTCTGCGGCTTGATGTCGCGGTGCAGAATGCCGGCGGCATGGGCGGCTGCGAGGCCATCGGCGACGCCCACCAGCATCTCAACAACGTCCCGCCAGGATCGTTCCCGCCTTATCTGCCCATTCCTCGAGCGTGCCTCCGCCCGCAAATTCCGTGACGAGGTATGGCTGCCGGTCGGACTCGCCGACTTCGTGGATGGTGAGGATATGCGGGTGATTGAGCGATGCCAATAAAAGCGCTTCGCGCTCGAAGCGGGCGAGCCGATCGGAGTCATCCGTGAACGCCGTCGGCAGGATTTTGATGGCGACGTCGCGCCCGAGTCGGGTGTCCCGTGCGCGATAGACCTCGCCCATCCCACCCTTGCCGAGCGGTGCCATCACCCGGTACACACCGAAGAGGCGGCCCGTGTCTGGGGGTTGCATGGCGCGGGTTGATTATAGTGCCCGGAAACCAGTGGGAGGTCTCAATGAGCCATGGGCAATGGTCAATGACCAATGACCATTGACCAGTTCAATTATCAATGCTCAATGGCCAATGCGTGGCCGCCAGCCATTGCGCATTGGTTATTGCCCATTGAATTGGTCATTGGTCATTGCCCATTGACCATTGAGACGTCAACGCCCTTCGGCTTTCCGCTTCAGCTCATCCGCGTGCACGTCGAGCCGCACTGTCGGCGCAAACGCCAGGAGCACATTTCCCGGCTGGCCGCCCTGGAATCCTGGATAGCCCGAGCCGATGAACACCATGCCGTTGGCGACGACCGGCCCACCCGACGCGGCCGACCCGCCACGCGCCGTGATGCCGTTGACGGTGGTGAATTCCTTCGCGCTGTCGAACTCCCACAGCAACTGACCGGTCCTCGACGAGGCGGCGCGAATCATGCCGTCGCGCGCGCCAGACAGGAGCACGCCGGGAATCAGCGTGACGGCGCCGACCACGCCGCGCTGGTTCTCGCGCCCCTGCGGCGACGCCAGCGGCGCGTACCACACTTCCTCGCCAGTCTTCAGATCGAGCGCAAGGTGCCCGCTGCTGATCAGACCGAAGTAGGCCTTCTCGCTGTCGACGGCACCGCCGAAGAGCGTTTCGCCGCGTCCGCCCGCGATCTCGCGCGCCACATCCTGCTTCCAGATCACCTGGCCGTTGTCCGGGTTGACTGCCCACACGAGGCCCTGCTTCTGCGGCGCGATGAGGATGTCGCGTCCGTCGGTGGTTGTCGCAAGCGCGGCAGGCGCCGCGAAATCCCAGTCGGGACCGAGCACGGCGGGGCAGTTTTCCGGTGGATACGGAATGGCAGGCCCGCCGGCGCGACCGCCACGTCCGCCGCCACCGCGGGCGGGCCACGCTCCTCCGGGAATGACCTGCGGACACCCGTTGTGCCAGGTGTCGGCCGGGAGTGCCTGCATCGACCAGAGCACTTTGCCCGTGTCGATGTTCATCGCCATCACCGCGTTGGCGGTCCTGGGCGTGCCCGCGAAGGCGTTGCCCGTCGTGACGTACAACGCGCGCCGCTTGATGTCGAGCGTCGGCGTCGCCCAGATGCCGGCGCCGGCCGGCGCCAGCATGTCCTTGCCCCGCGAGTTCTTGCCGACGACCTTCGGGACGTCCGGAATCGTGTATGTCTTCCAGATCTGGCGGCCAGTTGCCGAATCGAGGGCCGTCATGTAGCCGCGGAACGTGCAGCAGGCATAGTCGGCCTGACCCGACTCCGGCTCTTCGAGCGATGCGACCGGCACGTACACGCGTCCTTCGAACAGCACCGGCGTACCTGTAATGCGTGCGAGCGGATGTGGATCGGTGAGCGTCTTCCAGATTTCCTCGCCGGTGCTCGCGGAGAGCGCGTATGCGGTGCCGTGGATGTCGCCGAAGAAGATGGCGAGCCGCGGATCCGTCTTGCTGAGCCGGCCGATGGTGAACCCGCTGCGCACCGCCGACTCCGCGCGGAACCCCCAGTGCAGACATCCGGTTTCCGCGTCGAGTGAGTAGACGTAACCGGCGTTCGACGTCACATACAGCCGGCCGTCGTGGACGGTCTGGCCGTACAGCGCCGTGGCACCCGGGAATCCGAACGCCCACTTCAGTTGCAGGCGCGACACCTGTCCTGGAGTCAGCCCGGCGGCGGCGCCCGGCTGGAACCGCGAGTTCCGGTAGTCGACGCCCCAGCCGTTCCACGCAGGCGCATTCGATTCCCGGACCTGCGGATGACTCGCACACACGTTCGACATCTTCGTGACCGCGCCGACGAGATCGGTATCGAGCTTCCGGCCGGCCACCCATTCGGCGATGAGCCGCTTGTCCTGATCGCTTACAGCGGCGGCCGCGTTGCGCATCGAGCCGGTCGTCATGGCCTCGAGGATCCGCTCCGGCGTCATCCGCTTGAGCACGGCCGTCTTCGGCGCCTGGTGCCCCGGATCGTTGCTCTCATGACATGAGGCGCAGTTGTTGAAGTACTGGTTGACGCCAGCACTCTCCGATTGCGCCGAGGCGCTCGCCGCCGACGCGACGACCGATGCGAACACGACTATGCTCCACGCGACTGTCGGAGTGTCTTCATGTCTCAACCTTGCGCCGGGTCTGAAAACCAAGACCCGGCCTACTTCGTTGTCTAAAAAACAAGACCCTGCCTACTTCGTCGTGTAGTAGTCGTACGTGTACGTCCAGGTGAACTGCTGCCCGGGCTCGATATTGAGGTCGATATACGGCTCGGGCGCCAGCACAGTCTTGATTGACCAGTAGCCAAGCCGTGTCAACGGCCGATCGCCTGTGATGTGCACACCGGCGCCCACCTTCTTGTTCTCGATGCGGATGTCGTTGTCCTTCGTTTCCGCGCCGAAGCCGGTGAAGCTGCCCGAGTAGCACTCCGAGCCTTCGAGCACCTTCGTGTACACCAGCTTGCTGCCCTGCGCGCCGGCCAGCGCCTGCATTTGCGCCTGGCCGCACTGCGTGCCCATCCGTTCGCCTGCCGCCAGCGGCGCGTACGGATCGACCGGTGGTGGACCCTGACGGGCGGGTGCACCTGGTGTCCCACCCTGCCGGCCCGCTCCGCCGCCACGCGCAGCCCGAGTCATCTGCCACGGGACGGTGATCTCGAAGTCGGGCCCGGTAGCCTGCTTGTCGAGGGTCGTGAAGTTGTGGTTGTACACGTTCGTGCTGATCGGTTTCGAGCCCGTGTTCTTCATGACGTGCGAAATCGTCATCTGCGGCTTGCCGGGCGTCAGCCGGACGACCTTCGTATAGACGTAGCCGAAGTTGATCGCCGGCTCGCTGACCGTGTGCGTGAACTCCACCATGTCGCGCGACGTCTTGACGTCCCACTTCCCGCCGTTGGCGATCACGTAGGGACGCGAATGGTTGTAGGTGCCTTCGTCACGCCTCAGGACACCGACGCCGGGCTTGACGAACAAACCGCCGGCCGGCACGTCGTTGTAGCCGAGCGCGCCGAACTCTTCCGCCGGTCCCACCATCGCGGTGAAGTCGGCGGAGATGACGTCCTTGTTGGGCCCTTCGTAGCCGAAGTCGTAGATGTCGGTGATCTTCGACCACCAGACCCCGTAGTAGTCGTGGCCTTTGTACTTGAGGCTCCCGATCGCCCCCGACCAGTCGAAGCGCGTCGTCGTGTAAAAGCCGTTCTTCGCGTCGGGCAGATAAACCGTGGCGGTGATTTCGCCGTTGGTAATCTGGTGCGACGGGTGGCTCTGGGCCGAGACCAACCCCACGGCCATTGCCAGCGCCGTTCCCGTTCCGAACAGCTTGATGAGGGTCGTCATCTTCACAACTCCATCCGGTTTCAGGTTTTCAGACTCAGGTGCGCGACGGTGTAGGAACGTGGCGGCAGCTTGAACGACATCCGGCTGCCGGCCGCGGGCGGGGCCAGCGACTGCGGCGCGACACGCCCTGGTTGGTCGAACGTGTTGAACGCTTTCAGGTCTGTCCCGGTGATCGTTTCGCACGAGAGCACGCGCGCCGGGACAATATCCTGCCACTCGAGCACGACCTCGCGCTCGCCATCGAGATCGCGGTTGAGCATGAGCACGGCGGCCTGCCCGGCTGGTTCGTCGATCGTGGCAACGAGATCGACGAAGGGCACGTCCCCGTTGCGCGCAAAATCGGGCTGCAATCCGGCGCCGCTGATGGGATAGGTTTCCGACTCGACCCGCAGATCGAGAACGCGGCCCCGTGCGTACTTGAGCGCCCAGGCGTACGGATAGTAAATGCTCTGACGCAGGACGCCTTTGTCGCTGGTCACGAGCGGCGCGATGACGTTGACGAGTTGTGCGAGGCACCCAATCCGGACACGATCGGCATTGCGCAGCAGGGTATTGACGAAGCCGCCGACAAGCAGCGCGTCCTCGAGGTTGTAGACCTCTTCGAGCAGCCGCGGCGCGGCGGTGCCGCGGCCGTCGCTCGCCTGCGGGCCCCGCGCGCGATACCAGACGTTCCATTCGTCGAACGACAGCCACAGCCGCTTCGGCGAGCGCTGGAGACCTTGCACGTAGTCGCAGACCGCCGCCACCTCGTGGATGTGACGATCCATGTCGAGGTTCATCGCCAGGTAGCGCGCGCTGCTGTTGCCCGACCACCGCGCCGTGTTGCCGTAGTACGCGTGAAGCGAGATGCCGTCGACCTGGTCGTAGCACTCTTCGAGCACTTCGCGGTCCCAGACAAGGTAGGTCGGCATGAAGGTGCCGCTCGATCCGCATGCAATCAGCTGCAGCTTCGGATCGATGACCCGCATCTGCTTCGCCGCGTCACGAGCCTTGCGGCCGTACTCGCGTGCCTGCAGCTGCCCGATCTGCCAGGGGCCGTCCATTTCGTTGCCGAGACACCAGTAGCGCACGTTGTGCGGTCGCTCGTATCCGTGCGCGCGGCGCAGGTCGCTCCAGCGTGTGCCACGTGCGAGGTTGCGGTACTCGACGTAGGCCACGGCCATCTCGACGGTGCCCGTACCAAAGTTCATCCCGAGGAGCGGCTCGGTGCCGACCATGGCGCACCAGTCGATAAACTCGTTGGTCCCGAACTGATTCGACTCGAGCGAGTTCCACGCGCGCTCGAGCACCGTCGGCCGCTGAGCTTTCGGGCCGACGCCATCGAGCCAGTTGTAGCCCGAGACGAAGTTTCCCCCGGGGTACCGAACGGTGGGCACGCCGAGCTCCTTGATCTCGCGCGCGACGTCGGTGCGGAATCCGTTGGCGTCGGCCAGGGGCGATCCGGGCTGGTACACGCCGGTGTAGACGGCGCGGCCCAGGTGCTCGAGGAACGATCCGAACAGGCGGCGGTCGAAATCGCTGCGGCCGGGGGCTCTGCGAAGGAACGCGCGCGCGGGTCCGCGACTCTGCGCGTAGCCGATCGCCTGCAGCCACGATGCGGCCGCCACACCCGCGCCAGCGCTGCTCAGGCCGGCGAGGAACGAACGTCGGTCGAGGGATCGCATGAAAATGGTTCGGCGCCGGCATCCTAGCACACACGGACGACACGAATCGATAATCGATAGGATGCGACGCTGTTAGCGGCGCGCCGCGGCGAATGAGAGCGACGTGCTGAAGAAAGGCATCACGTGATCCTGGAAGCGGAAGGCCACATGGCTCGTGTGAGTGCCGGGGTAGATTTCGAACGCGTGCATCACGCTGTAGGTGTCCAGGATCTCGACATAGACCTACCTCTTGAGGGCTTCGGCGATCGCCGCGCTCGCGACTGGTGTCATCAGCGTGTAGCCCTGTGCGTTCGGATGCAGGCCGTCACCCGTGTAACCCTCTCGAAGGAAACCCTGCGCGTCGACGGTCGCCGCGTAGTAGTCCGCGTACACCGCTCCCTTTTCGGCGGCGTAGCGCTTGAGCCACGCGTTGAACGTCAGGAGATCCGCGGGCGGACGCTGGACCGACTGGATGCGCGGCCGCGGCGTCGGACCGCCCCCACGCCCACCCGCTGGAATAATGGTGCGATCGCTGATGGGCAGCAGCGCGCACAGAATGACCTTCACGCCGTGCCCCTGCGCGAGCTCGGTCATCGCCATGATGTTCTGCTGGATCATCTCGAGCGTCTGCGGGCCGTTGTTCCGGGCGATGTCATTCGTGCCCGCGAGCACGATCACGGCCGCAGGCTTGAGCGAGAGGACATCCGGATAGAACCGCACGAGCATCTGCGCCGTGGTCTGGCCGCTGATGCCGCGGTTGACATAGGATTTCCCGGGGAACGCCTCCTCGAGGCGGTAGCCGTCGGTAATCGAATCACCCATGAAGACGACGCGTCCTGGCTCGATGGGCCGTTTCATCAGCTCCTGGTTGGCCTCGTGATAGCGACCGAGCTGGTTCCAGTCCTGCAGCTGTTCGGCAAGCGTGGTCGCGGTGTTCAGCAGGCAGCAGTTGGCCGGACGCGGCAGCGAGTAGGTGTCGGCAAGCTGCGCCTGGGTCGCGCGGACGCTGAGCAGGGCGGCAATACCGACGATGAGCGTGACGTTCATCCTCATTTCGCGACCGCACCTTTCTTTGGACTACCCCCGCGATTGTGACCATTTGTGACAGCCTTCGAGGCGGCCGGCCTGCGCGCGGTGACGACCTCTCGCGCCTGAAGCTGTCGCGCTATGATGGCGCCTTATTCCAGATCATTTTGCGGGTTCCGGCGGCATCTCATCGATAATCGATTATAGTCGTCGCACATCTTCCTGGAGGCGGACATGTCCCGTCAACTTCTCGCCCTGGTCGCGACACTCGCTGCGCTCCTCACCGTGCCTGTGTCTGGCACGCGAAGCACGTTCATCCCCGACTGGACATTCAAGGGCAGCACGCTCGCCGGCTGGCACGTTGTCGGCGCGGCCGACTGGAAAGCGATGGACGGCGAGCTGGTGGGCACGCCCAAGTCGCCAGACGGCGGCTGGCTGGTGCTCGACAAATCGTTTCAGGATGTCGAATTCGGCGCCGACTTCAAGTGTGTCGGCGAGTGCCGCACCGGTGTGCTGCTGCGCGCCGAGAAAACGGCAACGGGGATGAAGGGCGTCTTCCTCTCGCTCGACGCCGGCGAGGTCGGCGGCTATGCGGTCACGCTCGACGCCAGCGGAAAGATCCTGACCAAAGAGCGCCTGCGTCCCGGTGGCGGGCTGACGCGCATTGCGCCTTCCGCGGCCGAGATGGCGGCGGCCGCCGCCGCGCGTGGTGGCGGTGCGGGACGCGGTGCGGGACGTGGTGCGGGCGCGGGTGGGCCTGCGGGCCGGGGCCGCGGCGTGTTGCCCTCCGGCGCCACGCTGCCCAACCTGACGGATCCCCCGTCCTTCGATCTGAAGCCGAACGATTGGAACGACGTCGACGTCGTCATCGACGCCAACATCTTCCGGCCCTGGGTGAACACCTCGGCCAGCGGTGGCGGCGCGGCTGACGACGAGGTGGGCGTGTTTGGTCCCATCGCGATTTATGTCGGCGGCTCCGGTCAAGTGCACTTCCGCGACGTCTCGTATCGCGATCTGAGTCTGAAGCGCGTGGTCCCGGAACAGTTGTCGCCCAACTACCGCATGCTGCGGCTCACGCCGTTCTACTATTCGTTCGCGTCGGGCGCCGCCGATTTCGACCGCGACGGCAACATGGACATCGTCTCCGGTCCCTTCATCTTCCTGGGACCGGATTTCACGAAGGTCCGCGAGTTCTACATGGCGCTCTCCACCAATCCCTCGACGAGCTTCTCGTCCAACTGGCTCGAGTTCGCCGGAGACTTTACCGGCGACGGCTGGCCCGATGTGCTGCTCGCGTCCACCTCGAATACGCGGTTGTACGTGAATCCGAAAGGCGAGCCGAGGCGGTGGGATTCGCATCTGGGCGTCGTGCCGCCTGCGCCCAACGTCTCTGAGGTGTCGGCGATGAAGGACATCGATGCCGACGGCACGCCCGATCTCGTCTATGCGAGCGCCGGCGCGGTGCGATGGGCGAAGCCCGATCCGGCCAACCCGACCGGACCCTGGCTCTCGACGCAGGTTGGCGAGGAAGGGACGTACGCGGCGCACGGTATCGGCGCCGGCGACATCAACGGCGATGGCCGCACGGACATCCTGAACGTCTACGGATGGTGGGAGCAGCCCGCGAAGGCCACGACTGCAATGTGGACGTACCATCCTCAGGCCTTCGGCCGTCAAAACGGCCGCGGAGCGCCCGGTGGCGCCGAGATGTGCGTGTACAACGTCAACGGCGACAAACTCAACGACGTCGTGACGTCGCTGCAGGCGCACGTGTTCGGGCTGGCGTGGTTCGAGCAGAAGCGCGATGCGAGTGGAAAGGTCTCGTTCGAGCGGCACATGATTTCGGACGGCTTCGCGTCGAAGAACGCCGGCGGCGTCGTCTTCTCGCAACCGCACGGCTCGGCCTGCGCCGATATGACCGGTGACGGCATGCCCGACTTCGTGATCGGCAAACGGTTCTTCTCGCACAACGAGAGCACCACCGATCCCGACCCCTACGGCGCAGCGGTGCTCTACGTCTACCGCACGGTTCGCAACAAGCAGGCGCCCGGCGGGGCCGAGTTCGTCCCCGAACTGGTGCACAACCAGTCGGGCGCGGGCTCGCAGGTGCTCGCCGTGGATCTGAACAAGGACGGCGTGATGGATCTGGTGACGTCGGGCGAGCTTGGTGCGTTCGCGTTTCTCGGCCAGCCGCGCGCGAAGAAGTAGGTTATGAACATTCGGCTCGCGGGCATCGCCGCGATCGCGGCGCTGGCGACAGCATGGCTGGGCGCGCAGGGACCGGCGAATGATTTCCGGCCGGATTCGACGTTCGGCGGATCCACGCTGGCCGGCTGGCATACGCTCGGCTCGTCGCAGTGGAAGGCACAGAACGGCGAGCTGATTGGGACCGCCTCAGGCTCCGGCGGCGGCTGGCTCGTGCTCGACGCGTCGTATCAGGATCTGCAGTTCTTTACGCGCTTCCGCTGCATGGGCGAGTGTCGTACCGGCGTGCTCTTTCGCGCCGAAAAAACCGCCGACGGCATGACCGGCGTGTACGTCGCGCTCAACACCGGTGAGTTGTCGGCGTTTCGGCTGACGCTCGACGCGGCCGGCCGCGAGACCGCGCGCGAGCCGCTTCGCGTGGTGAGCCCGTTCATCCGCTCGGCCCCGGTACCCGGCGCGCCCGCTCGCGGGGCGCCGGCGCGCGGCGGCGCGGGCACCGGTGGTGCGGTCATGACCTTGCCGGTACCGCTCGCGCCGCTGATGCCTCCCCCGGCGGGCCTGCGCACGGACGAGTGGAACACGCTCAGCGTCGCGCTCGACGCCGACATCATTCGATCGACGCTGAACCAGGGCATCGACATTCCCGCTGCCGCCACCGACGACAGCGCGAATGCGTACGGCCCCGTCGCTCTCTTCGTGGGCAGCGGCGAAGTGCGCTTCAAGGACGTCTCGTTCAAGGATCTCAACCTGCGAGTGGTCGCGCCCGAGCAGACCTCGAGCCGGTTCCGGATGCAGCAGCTCGACGAATTCTTTTACACCTGGGGGGCCGGCGTCGGCGATCTCAACCGCGACGGCGTGCTCGACGTGGTGGCCGGGCCGTATTACTACCTGGGACCCGAGTACACGTCGCGCCGCGAGATCTACGTCTCGCCAACGGTGAATCCAACCGATCAGTTTCCCCGCAGCGGCTTCGACTTCGTGTTCGACTTCACCGGCGACGGCTGGCCCGATGTGGTGGCCGGCGAGAATCGCCCGCTCTTCTTGTACGTGAACCCGAAAGGCGAGCGCCGGCGCTGGGCGAAGTACCCCGCCGTGCCGCAGGGCAACAGCGAGCTGGTGGTCATGAGGGACATCGACGGCGACGGCAAGCCCGAAATGGTTTTCGCCAGCGGTACCGGTACGCCGAAGGGAACGCTGGCGTACGCGCGTCCCGACCCGGCCGATCCCACGCGGCCGTGGGTTGTGCACACGATCTCGGAGCCGGGACTGGCCTTCGCCCACAGTCTCGGCGCCGGCGACGTGAACGGCGACGGTCGTGTCGACATCCTGCAGACGGCCGGGTGGTGGGAACAGCCGCCGGCCGGCGCCAGCCAGGGCACGTGGACGTATCACCCCGAGGCGTTCGGGCGCTGGGGCCGATCGGAGGGCGCCGGTGGCGCCGAGCTGGTCGTGTACGACGTCAACGGCGACAAGCTGAACGACGTCGTCGCCGGGCTCAACGCACACGGATTCGGCATCGCCTGGTTCGAGCAGAAGCGCGACAAGGACGGCCGGATCTCGTTCGAGCGCCACATGATCATCGACGACTACTCGACGAAGAACGCCGGCGACGTCGCGATTTCCGAGATGCACGCCTCGCTGGCCGCCGACATCGACGGCGACGGCGTGCTCGACTACGTCACGGGCAAGCGGTCTTTTTCACATCTGGACGGCTATACCGACGCCGATCCGTACGGCGCGCCGGTGCTCTACTGGTTCCGCACGGTGCGCAATCCCAAAGCGCCGGGTGGCGCGGAATTCGTGCCCGAGCTCATCCACAATCGTTCGGGCGTCGGCTCGCAGTTCTCGGCGGCGGATCTCAACAAAGACGGCGCGATGGACATCGTGACGTCGAGCGTGCGCGGCACGTTCATCTTCTGGGGCCAGAAGCGCGCGGCCCCGGCAAGAGGAAAGTAATCAGGAGCTTGAGGATGTTTCAGCCTGAATGGCAAGTCCGGCGGTATCTCGCAGCGGCGACGGGTCTCGCAGCGGCGTTCGCACTCGTCTCGATCAGCATGGCGCAATCCACCGCCGACAAGTGGTGGCATGGGTACGGCAACGGCCCGGACAACTCGCGCTACTTCGCATCGAGCCAGATTAACAAGTCGAACGTGAGTCAGCTCCAGGTTGCCTGGACATATCCGCACGGCGAAACCGGGGGAAACCCGATCGTCGCGCGGGGCGTGATCTACGGCCGCGGCCGCAACGGATCGATCGTCGCCGTCGACGCGAAGACCGGCAAGGAGCTGTGGGTCCGCGAGAAGATGAACGGCATGAGCAGCCGCGGCATGATGTACTGGGAAAGCAAAGACGGCCGCGACCAGCGGCTCATCTTTCCGATGAACAGCCTGCTCCAGCAACTGGACGCGAAGACCGGAAAGTCGATCGCGTCGTTCGGCGTCAACGGCGCCGTCGACTTGAGAGTAGGCATCGACGGACGCGACCCCGAGACCATCTTCAACATTCAATCGCAGACACCTGGCGAGGTTTTCGAGAATCTGGTTATTCTCGGCAGCGCGCCCGGCGAGGGCTACATGTCGCCGCCTGGCGATATCCGCGCCTACGATGTCCAATCCGGCAAACTTGTCTGGACGTTCCACACCGTGCCGCGTCCGGGCGAGTTTGGATACGACACGTGGCCGAAAGACGCCAGGAAGTACATCGGCGGCACCAACAACTGGGGTGAACTGACGGTCGATACGGGCCGCGGCATCGTCTTCGTTCCGACCGGCTCGCCGACCTACGACTATTACGGCGCCGACCGGATCGGCGCCAACCTCTTCGGCAGCTCGATCGTGGCGCTCGACGCGCGAACCGGCAAGCGCCTCTGGCATTTCCAGATGGTCCACCACGATCTCTGGGACTTCGACAACAACGCCGCGCCACAGCTGACGACGATCCGTCATAACGGCCGCAACCGCGACGTCGTCGCCGTCGCCGGCAAGACCGGCTGGCTCTACGTCTTCGACCGGGTAACGGGCGAGCCGATGTGGCCGATCGAAGAACGGCCGGTGCCCCAGACCGACATGCCGGGCGAACAGACCTGGCCGACACAGCCATATCCGACCAACCCGCCGCCCTTCGCGAAGCAGTCGTTCGGCGTCGACGACATCAATCCGTATCTGGAGCCCGCGGAGTACGAGCGCTTCAAACAGCGGGTGCTCGCAGCCAACAACAAGGGGCTGTTCACGCCGATCAACTTTAACGACACCGTCCATATTCCCGGCAGCAATGGCGGAGCGCTCTTCGGCGGCACCGCGGCCGAGCCGACGACCGGCGCTGTGTACGTGATCACCCAGGACAATCCGGGCATGCTCCGGCTGGTCAAGCCCAACCCGACCCCAGGCGCCTTCACACCTGCCGGGGGATTGATCTACCAGCAGCACTGCCAGCAGTGTCACGGCGCCGATCGTCAGGGGACGGGTGACGGTGTCCCGCTCGTGTACGCGAACGCCGATCCGGCGGCCAACATCGCGGCGGGCGCGTCTCGTTTCCATGCAGAGGCGATCCGCGCGATTCTCGAGACCGGCAGAAACCGGATGCCGCCGTTCCCCCATCTCAGCGCCGCCGATGTGGACATTCTGATTCGGTATCTGACCGCCGGGCCCGGAGGTGGTGGCGGCGGCCGCGGCGGCCCACCGGTGGCTTCGGGCGCGCCGCCGGAACTGATTGCCGGATCGGGCTCGGTGTGGGAGCGGCCGGGTGCGCCTGGTGGACGCGGCCGAGGCGCCGCGCCGCCGTATCCGGAAGGCGTGCCCCAGACCGAGCGCTACGTGATCAACGAGTACGGGACGATCGGCTCCCGCATGAAGCCGCCGTTCACGACGATCGTGAAGTACGATTTGAATGTGCCGGCCATCAAGTGGCGCATCGGGTTTGGCGACGATCCGTCGCTCGTCGGACGCGGCGTCACCGGCACCGGCGTCACACAGATGCGCAACAGCATCATCGTCACCGAATCGGGTCTCGTGCTTGGAGCCGGACGCGACAACCAGATCCGCGCCTGGGACAGCGAGAGCGGCACGCAGTTGTGGTCGGCATGGTTCGGCGGCAACTTCATCGGGTCGCCGGCCATGTATGAGAGCGACGGCACGCCGTACTTACTGGTGCCCGCGGCCGGCACGGCGGCACCACCGGCCCGGGGCGCCGGTCCTGCCGCGGCGGTATCAGCGGTACCTCCCGGTTCGCCGATGGGATGGGTGGCGTATTCCCTGCCGCGGAAATGACGACGACACACGCTATTTTCATCTGTGCGACGATGAGGAGATAGGATGGGAAACACCATGATCAATCGACGAACGTTCGGCCAGATGCTCGCGATGTCGCTGGCGGCGACGGCGGCGGCGGTACCGGCATGGGCGCAGGGCAAGAAACGCAGTGTGGTGATCGGGCACACCGGTATTACGTGGCCGGGTCGTGTCGGCGGCGGTCGCCGTGGTGGCGGCGCGCCACCACCTCCACCCGATCCCGCGCTCAACGAGACGATCTTCAAAGACGTGTCCGAGCTCGGGTTCGCCGGCGTCGAACTGTTCGACTGGCAGATCAACGGCCTCGAGAGCCAGGGGCTGCTCGGCGGATTCGTCGAGAAATACAAGCTGGCGCTCGTTTCGAGCTACACGAGCATCAACCTGACCGACCCGGCGCAGCGCTCCAGCACGATCGCCGCGGCCGTCTCCGTCGGGAAGATCATGAAGAAGTACGGCGGCAAGACGATCGTCATCGGCCCGAACGGCCGTGTCGGTGGTGAGGCCTACAACTACAACGACCACAAGCAGAACATCGTCACGACCCTGAACGAGCTGGGCAAGGCCATCACCGACATCGGCTTGATTGCCGCGCTGCATCAGCACACCGGCACTGCTGTCGAGACGCGCGATGAAACGTACGCGACGATGGAGGCGGTCGACACGCGCTACGTGAAGTTCGGCCCGGACATTGGCCAGCTCCAGAAGGGCGGTGTGGATCCGGTCGCGGTCGTCAAGGCGTTCCTGCCGGTCGTCCAGCACCTGCACTTCAAGGATTGGGTCGGCGGCCCATCGATGGCCGGGTACTGCCCGCTCGGGCTCGGCAAGGTGGATCTCGTCGCCATTCTCGACCTCATGGAAGGCCGTAAGCTCGAAGGGATGATCATGGTCGAGCTCGACAGCGGCGGGCAGATGCCGTACACGCCGCGCGAGACCGCCCAGATCGCGCACGACTGGCTCGTCAAGAACGGCGTCACGATGAAGGCGTAGCCAGCGTCGCCTGACGGCCATGCCGTACCGTGTAGATGTACCGGCCGACGGCACCGATGCACTCGATACGCTGGTCGACCTTGGCGCGCTCGACGTGGAGGTCTCGCACGGCAACGCGATCGCCGCATTGATACCCGACAGCGTGCCGCCGGAACAGGTCGCGAGCGCGCTGGGACTCGACACGGTTGCCGTCTCCCCTGCCCAGCCGCGCGACGACGGATCCGTCTGGGTCCTCAGCCTCCGCCCCATTCGCGTGGGGCGCCATACCCTCAGATTGATCGACGCCTCGGCGTTCGGCACGGGACTGCACCCCACGACAGCGCTGTGTCTGGAGGCGATTGACGAAGCCGTCCAGATCGATCGGCCCGACGCCCTGCTCGACGTGGGAACCGGATCGGGAGTGCTCGCGCTCGGTGCGCTGCGTCTGGGTGTGCCACGAGCGTTGGGCATCGATGTTGATGAGGAAGCGCTGCGCGTGGCGGCCGAGAACGCGCGTCTCAACGAACTCGGCGACCGGTTGTGGCTGGCTCGCGCCGGGCCGGAAGCGGTCGCGGGAGCATGGCCGCTCGTCGTCGCCAACATCCTGGCTGCGCCGCTCGTCGAGATGGCGCCCGACCTCGTGCGGCGTGTCGGTCACCATGGTCACCTCGTGCTCTCCGGAATTCCTTCATCTGCCGAGCCGGACGTTGACCGGGCCTATCGCCGTCTCGGCATGCGACGCGTCAGCGTCACGTCGCGCTTGCCCGCCGGAGCCTTGGCGAAGGAGGGCGCGGGCTGGATCGCGCTCGTGATGCACGCCTCGTGGTGATGCGCGTCTGATGTCATCGCCCGCGCTGCGCTAATATCAGTCCCCTTGGTATCCGGCCGCTGGCGCACCCTCTTTCAATCGGACGGCAGATCGCCCGCATTTGCGGCGCTGCCGGCGATTGTCGCCGTCATCGGTCTTCTCGCGCTCGCCGCGCCGCTGCGGGATGCGGCGGAACCACTGCTGCGCGTCGGCGCCCTTCTCGCGCTCGCCGGCATCCTCGAGCTGCTTCATGCCGTGCGCCGCCGAGACCCCGCCGATCTCCGGCGCGGGCTCACCGGTGGCGCGCTCACACTGTTGATGGCGTTCCTTGTCATCAATGCTCCCTACCTCGCCGCGGCGGCCATCCTTCTGCTGCTGGCCGGATCGTTCGGCATCGACGCGGTGCGATACGCCGCCGCGGCGTGGCGGGCAACGACAACTCGTACACGTGCGATGTCGGGGCTTGCCGCGCTCGGCAATCTCGCGGTGGTCGCACTGCTGCTTGCGCTGCGGCACGAACCAGCCACCTGGCCCGTGACGATCGCCTCGGCCCTCCGCATCCTCGGCGTCGCCTGGACGATGGCCGTCACGCGCGTCAACACGGCAGACGATGCGAGCGAGACGGTATTCGATGACCTCGAGCTTGGCGACCATCCCGAGGCCAACGTCCTTCGCGACGAAGTCGCCGCCGAAGAAGCCGCACGCGCCTTGACCGACCGGCGGGTGATCCTGTCGTTCGTCTTCATCCTGTTCGCGATCCATACCGCACGAATGCAGGTGGACGGCACCATCGTCGGATTGATCGCACCCGTGGTCGCGGTGATCGGCGACATGGTCCTTGCGACGTTCATCATGCTGGCCATCGCGATTCCTGCCATCGTGAGCGTCCGCAGCGGCACGCGCTGGATCGAACGGCGCGTGTGGCGGTGGTATCTCGCGCCTGCCGAACGACACACATGGATGAGGCGGCTCGCGCGATGGTGGCTGAAGCTCCGGCTGAGAATCGGCGTGCGGCTGCGAGAGGCGCGCTATTCGGTGCCCGCGGCGCTTCGGCGCAGTCTGGTTGGCGGACTGCCGGTCGCGGCCATCGTCGCCGCCACCGTGCCCGTCTGGGGCATGAGCTGGTTTTTCGATACCGAGAACTGGGCGTCGGGCATCTGGAACTCGTGGGCGGAATCGCGCACCGACGAGTGGCGTGCCGCCATGATTCCCGCGATCGCCGGCAGCGCGGGCGTGACGCCGGCCACCTTCGCGCTCACACCCTCCGGCACGGACGGCGACTTCAGCTTCATCGTCATCGGCGACACCGGCGAAGGCGATGCGTCGCAGAACGTGCTGCGCGATCAGCTTCTGAAGGTCGCCGGAACCGATGCGGTCCGGTTCGTCGTGATCTCGTCCGACGTCGTCTATCCCAACGGAGTCGATGATCGATTACGAAGCGAAGTTCTGGCTGCCGTTCAAGGGCATCGAGAAGCCGGTCTACGCCATCCCCGGCAATCACGATTGGTACGACGCGCTCGAAGCGTTTCTCGCAACCTTTCTGGTGCCCGACGCCGCACGCGCGGCCATGGAGGCACGCGCTAACGCCGACCTCAGGCTCACGAGCACGACGATATCGCGCATCGACGATCTCATCGACGAAGCCGCGCGGCTCGGATCTGAATACCGTGTGCCCACGGGTTTTCAGCGCGGCCCGTTCTTCGAAATCCAGACCGATCGCTTCGCCCTCGTCGCCATCGACACCGGCATCGTCAAGCGCATCGACGATCTCCAGTGGGCCTGGCTCGAAGGCGCACTCGCGCGCGCGAAGGGCAAGCTGACGATGGCGATTCTGGGCCATCCGTTCTACGCGGCCGGATTCGATCAGACGGGAGGCTACGACGATTTCGCGCGTCTGAAGCGGCTGCTGTTGCAGCACGGCGTCGCCATCGTGATGGCCGGCGACACGCACGATCTCGAGTACCTACGCCGAACCGGCGCCCAACCGCCAGGTCTGGCAAGACGGTGTCGTCCATCATTTTGTCAACGGCGGGGGCGGGGCGTATCTCAGCTTCGGGACGGCGTTGCAGTGGCCGGTTCCAGCGGCCACGGCGGAGTGGGCACACTACCCCGGCAAGCAAACAGTGACCGACAAGATCGTGGCGCGAACACCCAGGTGGAAATGGCCGGCCTGGTGGTGGACCTCACGGTTCAACGCCTGGCCGTTTTCCGCCGAATGGCTCTCGGGCATCTTCGACTACAACGTGGCGCCGTTTTTCCAGAGCTTCATCGAAGTGCGCGTCGAGCCGTCGGCTCATCGCGTGCGGCTGCTGCCGTACGGCGTGTACGGTCGACTTCAGTGGAAGGACGTGGCGCATTCGGCGAAGCCCGCCGGCCGAAGCGTCGATGAAGATGCGCTGGTGGAATGGGTGGTCCCGATGCCGTAACGCACCGGGACCTCAACCCCCTTCAACCCCCTCTATCGTTTTCGCGACCGCGACCCGTTTGACGTCTTGCGGCCAGCCGGCCCGCTTCGGCCCACGCGCGCGCCCGGGGTGGCCATCCGGGTTTCTTCCTCGTCCTCTTCGGTTTCCGAGGCGGGATTGATCTGGCTGGCGATGCCCGTCAGCTTCTCATCCGCTGCCTTCTCTTCGTCGAGCGTCTGGCCGAGGAGATTTTTTGCCTCCTCCATCTCGAGTACTTCGGCAAAGGTCGCGAGCGTCCCGTAGGTGGCGATCTCGTAGTGCTCGACCTTCTGCGCCGACGCGATGAGCGCGGCATCGAGCGTCGAGCCTTCCATCTCTTCCATCACCTCTTCGCCTTCCCCGATCAGCCCCTTCATCCCTTCGCAGGGCTTGCCGCGCGCGGCGATGCCGAGCAGCTTGAAGACGTCTTCGAGCCGGCTGACGTGCCCACGGGTCTCGTCGAGATGCGCCTCGAATGCGGCGCGCAGCTCGTCGCTGTCCGCCGCCTTTGCCATTTTCGGCAACGCCTTGGTGAGCTGTTTCTCTGCGTCGTAGATGTCGCGAAGTTCGTTGACGAACAGTTCCTGAAGATTTTCTGCGGCCATGTGCGGATCCTTTCCGGCAGACGCACCCGTGCGGGCGCGTGTGTGAAGTCTTGTCGCGGCGAATGCCGCGAACAGGAGAGAGCAAAGAGCTCGCCAGATTGGCGAGCCGTCTACTGAGTGACGACGATGGCGGGACGCTCGCCGGCTGCCGGCAGCAACCGGTCGAACACGGCTCTGACGTTCCGGTAACACTCGCACGACGCGGCTTCCAGCCCGGCGCGATCGACGATGCGCACGTGTCCACGCACGTGCGACACGATGCCCGCGCGCGCCAGCTCGGCCATGACCAGCGTCACGGTCGGGCGCCGGACGCCGAGCATGACCGCGAGGAACTCGTGCGTCAATGGGAACTCGTCCTGGGCGATGCGATCGTGGGTCATCAGCAGCCAGCGGCAGCAGCGCTGCTCCGCGGAGTGCAGTCCATTGCAGGCCACCGACTGCATCAGCAGCGCCACGAACGCCTGCGAATAGCGTGTCACGACGTCGTAGAACGGCCCACGCCGCTCCATCTCGCGCCGGAAGGCGCTGATGCTCATCACGGCCGCAGGTTCGCCGGCGACCTGCACGAACGTGTCTCCGCTCGAGATCGAATTACCGAGCACCGCCCCAATGCCAACCAGCCCCTCGCGCCCGACGGTCGCGACTTCGACAATGCCGCCATCCTCCATCGCCTGAGTGATCGAGCACACCGACCGGCCCGGAAAGAAGATTTCGCTGATGGGCTCTCCGTGCTTATGCAGGGTCTGGCGTATTTTTAAAGGACGCCATGTCAACTGGGCATACACGCGCGTGTAGTCATCCGGCGGAAGAGACGAGAGGAGCGTGTTCATCGCCCACTGTGCGGAAACAGGCGTAACTGTCTGGACAGGCTTGGCTAACTGCATCGCGAATCTCCCCGCTCGAAAGCTGCACGCGCGTGCGTGTATTCCTGGTGACGACCGCGCTGCATCGTCTGTGCCGGAACTGTTCCGATATGGGACTGTTACAGGGACATCAGTGGGAGGCTTCGGCCCGGTTCGTGAGGCAGGGAACGTCGGAGGGTGATTGCCCGATTGATGGTCGATCGTTTCAGATCGACCATCAATGGACAATCGCCAATTGCCAGTTTGGCAATTCGAGAGGCTTACTTCATCTTCCAGCCGCCCTCGGGCGTCTTCTCGCGGTGCTCCTTGTGGCAGCCCATGCACTGTGCGGCCAGGTTGCCGCGCGCGGTTTCGGCCGCGGCCATGTCGTTCGCGGCGAGCGCCTTCGAGATGGCGCCGAGCGACGTCACCGCCGTCTGCGCTGCGGTGGTGGCATCGGCGACCTTCTTGTCGGCCCAATACGCATGAACACTCTTGAAGAGCACTTCCAGGCGCGGTACCGCTTTGCCGGCCTCGGCTGCGTCACCGCCCTTGATGGCTTTGGTCAGCCCGCCGTTCAGGCTGCCGATTTCTTTCATCGTTGCGGCGTAGTCGGCTTCGGATCCGATCTTTGCCGGAGCTTGCGCGGCCAGTGACACCGCAAATACGAACGCGAACATCACGGACGCAATCGAGAGCACACGCTTCATAACGGGCCTCCTGAAATAGGCGATGATCACCGGGAGCTGCACGGGGTAGTCTAGTGCAATGAATTGGCTCTTCAAAGAAGAACCATCGAGCTACAGCTTTGAACAGCTTTCAAAGGACGGCGGGACGTCCTGGGTCGGGGTCAAGAACCCGCTGGCCCAGAAGCACCTGCGCGGCGTCAGGAAGGGTGACCGCATCTTCTATTACCACACGGGCAACGAGAAAGCGGTCGTCGGCGTCGCCCGGGCGACGAGCGATGCGTATCCGGATCCGAAGGATAAGTCGGGCAAATTGTCGGTCGTGGACGTGGCGCCGGTTCAGCCCCTGAAGCGGCCGGTGACGCTCGCGGAAATCAAAGCTTCGAAAGCCTTTACAACGTTCCCGCTGACCCGCCTGCCGCGCCTGTCGGTGATGCCGGTCACCGAGGCGGAATGGAGCGCAATCGAACGGATGGCGCGCGCAACCACCATGAGGTCCCTAATCCCCAATCAGCTAGGGATTACCAGCGAAGTACCCGCTTCCCCCGCCACTCCGGTCCCTCGATCACGTACTTCCATTCCGGGTTCTGACGCTCGTCCCTGAGCGACCGGCAGATCTGATCGAAAACAGGCAGGTTCTCGTCGGTGCACTCGAAATAGCCGACGAAGTCGAACTCCTCGGGCCGCTGATACCCGTCGGGGTTGTGATAGAGGCGTCGGAAGATCTTCCGGATGCCCGCTTCGGCCGCCTTCGCGTGGCCTTTCACGGGCGACCCGCTCGAGTCTTCATGGTGAGGATAGAAATACGTGTGACGCTCGAGCGCTGTCTTCTCCCACCACGCGGCGGTCTTACTCATCGGCGCGATGATCGCGTTCGTTGAGACGCGTCCCGATTGACGCGCGAGCGCCGCCTTGTACGCGAAATTCTTCATCTCCGCGCTGCTGTAGCGCGGCATGCGCTCGGCGCCGTCGAGAATGATGAGTCGGGCCGCGTCGCCGAGACGCCGCTTGAGATCGCAGACGACTTCGACGAGCCGCGGACGGTAGTTGGCCGACACGTGGACGACGTATCGAGCCGCGCCGACGCCCTCGCGTCCATGCGTGGCGCCCTCGGCCTGGAGGAACTGAATCGTCTCCTGCGGCTGCACTTCGCGCGTGCCGTCGGCGTCGTAGTCGTTGAAGAACCCGCGGCTCACGTTCGAGCCCGCGGCCCGAATCCTGGCCAGCGTCGCGGCATCCTCCTGAAGCGGCAGCACGAAGATGAACTTCGTGTGCGTCAGGTTCGTCGCCGAATCCGGCTGACCGTTGGTCCCCACTGTTTGTCTTTCATGTGTTATCGGCCGCACGAAAGTGTAAGGAAAGCTACTGATGGGCGAGTTGTGCAACCTGTGCAATTGTGTGCAACGGCCGCTCACGTTTTCAGGCGCGCCAGCACAACCCCGATCGCGACGAGCAGGATGCCCCAACCGATCGACAACGCTTCGAATCCGATGCGCTCGAAGAGAAACCCGCCGAGCGCCGGCGCGACCATCAGCCCGACAGCCCAGGCCATGTTGTAGACGCCGTACACGACGCCATAGGATTCGAACCCTGCCGCCGACGCGACTTCGGCCATATACGCCAGCGACGGGGTGACGATCATGCTGAACACCATCCACATCGGCACCATCGCGAACGCAGCCGTCTTGAAGTCGTCTGCGAAGCCCAGGAGCGGCAGCACGAGCGCCGACCCGATGAGCCCGACCAGCATCAGCCGCCGGCCGCCCCATCGATCGCTCAACCTTCCGTAGATCGGGTGCATCGTCGTCGAGGCGATCGCCGCGATGCCGAAGAGCGTGCCGACGGCTGCGGGACCGAGCCCGAGCCGCGCCTGGAGCAGAAGCGGAATGATGGGCTCGAGCATGGCAATCGTGCCGCCCCCGGCGATGACCACGAGCGCGCAGATGACAACAGGACGATGGGTCAACACGCGGCGCATCGGCGTCGAGACGCCCGAGCCGCGCGTCGACGGCGCGACGGCGGCAAACACGAGGAGATCAACGACCGCGATCGCCGCCACGAACAGGAACGGCAGGCGGATGCCGCCGATCTCGTACAGCCATCCGCCGATGACAGGTCCGATGATGATGCCGAGCGTGCTGCCGGCCATCGCGAGGCCCATCGCACGTCCGCGCTCCTCTGGTGCGTACAGGTCGGCGATCATCGCAAAGCCCACGATCCACGTCATGCCGTCGGCCGCGCCCTGGAGCAGCCGCGCCGCGAACAGCATGGGCAGCGATTCGGCATACGCAAACGCCAACGTGGCCGTGGCCAGCAGGCCAAGACCGACCATCATGGGCCCTTTGCGGCCCACGCGATCCGAGATGGCGCCCATTGGAATGGAGAGCACGAGCAGGGTGACGCCGAACGAAGCAAACAGGAGACCGATTGTCGTCGGGCTGGCGTTGAATCGCGTGGCGTAATCCGGCAGGACGGGCACCGCGACCGAGTACGCGACGAGATCGGTAAACGTGGCGGTCGTGATGCAGAACAGGACGAGCGACCGCGACTGAAACGCGGTCGCTCCCGAAACCTTCTCACTCACGCTTCAAAATCAGGCAGGCCAGCGGCGGAAGCACCAGCGACAGTCTGTGCGGGCGGCCGTGCGCGGGCGTCGGCTCAGACTGAATTACGCCGCTGTTGCCGAGATTGCCGCCGCCGTACATTTCACCGTCGCTGTTCAGGAGCTCGACATAGCGGCCGGCTTCGGGCACGCCGATGACGTAGTCTTGCCTGGGCACCGGCGTGAAGTTGACGGCGACGAGCACGAAGTCCGATGAATGGTGCGCGCGGCGGATGAACGCCACGACGCTGCCCTCGAAGTCGCTGCAGTCGATCCACTCGAAGCCGGTGTGATCGAAGTCCACCTGGTGCAGCGCCGGCTGTTCCTTGAGCGTGCGGTTGAGATCGCGCACCCAGTGCTGGATGCCGCGATGCTCGGCGTACTGCAGCAGGTGCCAGTCGAGGCTCTCGTCGTGATCCCATTCGCGCCACTGCCCGAACTCGCATCCCATGAACATGAGCTTCTTGCCGGGATGCCCGTACATGTAGCCGTAGAGCGCGCGCAGCGTCGCCCGCTTCTGCCAGATGTCGCCCGGCATCTTGTCGAGCATCGCGCGTTTTCCGTGCACGACCTCGTCGTGCGAGAACGGCAGGATGAAGTTCTCGGTAAACGCGTAGAGCAGCGAAAACGTCAGATCGTTGTGCGACCAGCGCCGGTAGATCGGATCCTTGCTGGCGTACTGCAGCATGTCGTGCATCCACCCCATGTTCCACTTGTAGGTGAAGCCCAGCCCGCCAAGATGCACCGGCCGCGTGACGCCCGGCCACGCCGTCGATTCCTCCGCCACCGTGATCGTCCCGGGATAGTGCGCGTGCGTCTGCACGTTCAACTGGCGGAGAAACTCCATCGCTTCGAGATTCTCGCGGCCCCCGTACTGGTTGGGCAGCCAGTCGCCGTCCTCGCGCGAGTAGTCGAGGTACAGCATCGACGCCACCGCGTCGACGCGCAGCCCGTCGATGTGGTACTCCTCGAGCCAGAAGAGCGCGCTGCTCAGCAGGAACGCGCGCACTTCGTGCCGGCCGTAATTGAAAATGAGCGTGCCCCAGTCGCGGTGCTCTCCCTGCCGCGGGTCCTGATGCTCGTAGAGCGCCGTGCCGTCGAACCGCGCCAGCCCGTGCGCGTCCTTCGGAAAGTGCCCGGGCACCCAGTCGAGAATGACGGCGATCCCGTTCACGTGGCATTCGTCGACGAACGCCTTGAAGTCTTCCGGCGGACCGAAACGGCTGGTCGGCGCGAAGAAGCCGGTCACCTGATAGCCCCACGACCCGGCGAACGGGTGCTCGAGCACCGGCATCAGCTCGATGTGCGTGTAGCCGAGGTCCTTCACGTAGGGCACGATCTGCTCGGCCATTTCCCGGTAGGTCAGCGGCCCGCCGCCCCGCTCGGGGACACGCTTCCACGATCCGAGGTGCAACTCGTAGACCGATACCGGCCGGTCGAGCCAGCCGTTGCTGCGCGTCCGCTCGTCGAGCCAGTCCTTGTCGCGCCACGTGTAGCGATCGAGGTTCCAGACGATGGCGGCGCCGCTGGCGTCTGATTCGAAGAAGACACCGTAGGGATCGGCCTTCTGCAGGCGGGCGCCTTCGCGCGAGCGGATCTCGGTACTTGTAGCGCTCGCCGTCGCCCACGTCCGGCACGAAGGTCTCCCAGATGCCGCTCACGCCGAGGCTCCGCATCGCATGCGACGCGGGGTTCCATCCGTTGAAGTCGCCGATGACGCTCACCTTCTCGGCATTCGGCGCCCACACCGCGAAGTGCACGCCAAGCTGCCCGTCGACCTCGCGCTGATGCGCGCCGAGCTTCTCGTAGGCGCGATGCAACGTACCTTCGTTGAAGAGATGCAGATCGTATTCGGTGAGCACGCCTAACCCTCCACTTCCATGGTTCCCTCGGCGACGAAAACCGAATGACCGCCAACACGCACCCGCGAGATCGCGCCGTTTGCCGAGGTGATGGAGATATGAATCCAGCTCGGGCGGCCGAGCTTCGCGCCCTGCAGGTTCAGGATCGCCTGCGCCTTCTCGGGCGTCACGAGCCCATGGCGAACGAGATACGCCCCGAGCGGCCCGCTGGCGCTGCCGGTGGCGGGATCTTCGTAGATCCCGAACGCCGGGGCAAACATCCTCGAATAGACCGTCGCCGAATCGGCGCCGTGGCCCCGATCCATCGTGAACAGATACGCTTCGAAATCCAGCCGGCGTGCGTCAGGCACGGCCGCGTCGACGGCCTCACGCGTCACCATCGGCACGATGACATACGGCACGCCGCACGAGACCTCCTGCACGGGCAGGCCCGTCGCGCGGATGTCGCCATCGGCCACGCCCAGCGCGGCAGCGACGCGGCCCATATCATCGAGCGTCCTGCGGAACTCGGGCTTCTGCTGCGTCATCCACGCGAAGCTCAACCGATCGGCCATCCATTCGAGCGAGACGGGCGTCGGACCGATGTTCAACCCGAACGACCAGTCCGCGCGTCCCCGCGCGATGCGTCCATCTCTCGCGAGCGCGAACGTGCTGCCGACGACCGGGTGGCCCGCCATCGGCATCTCGTTGCCGGGCGTAAAGATCCGCATGCGCACGTCGGTGCCGGCCTGTTCGGCCGGCGTGACGAACGTCGTCTCGGCGAAGCCGATCTCCCTGGCGATCTGCTGCATCGTCTGCGCCGGCAAACCGGCCGCTTCGGGAAACACCGCAAGCTGGTTGCCGCCAAAGCGCCGGTCCGTGAACACGTCGTAGTGCAGGTACCGGTACCGGGAAATGCCCATGCTAGGATGTTCATTCTAGCTGCAGGTGGTAGTGGCAGGTGATAAGTGGTAGCGACAAGGAGCTTTCTGATGACGAGATGGCTGCTCGGTCCGGTAATGGCGTTGATTCTGGCGGTTGCGCCGGCCGCCGCGCAAACCTCGACGGCGAAACCCGCGCCCCAGACGCAGAAGCCCGCGCCCGCGAAACCGGCGGCGCCGGCAACCGCGAAGCCGGCACCGGCGACGGAAAAGCCGGCCGCCGCAACGGCAAAACCTGCGGAACCCGCGGCACCGGCCGCAACGGCCAAGCAGTACGGACCCGGCATCTACGCGCACTTCACCACGAATCACGGCAATTTCATCGTGCGCTTCTTCGACAAGGACGCGCCGATTACCGTCCAGAACTTCGTCGGGCTCGCCGAGGGGAAGAAGCAGTGGACCGACCCGAGGACGAACAAACCCGTCCGCCGGCCTTACTACAACAACCTGACCTTTCATCGCATCATCCCGAAGTTCATGATTCAGGGCGGCGATCCGACGGGCACGGGGATGGGCGGACCGGGGTTCAAGTTCAACGACGAAACCAGTCCGAAGCTCAAGCACGATCGGCCGGGTATCGTGTCGATGGCCAATGCCGGTCCGAACACCAACGGCGGTCAGTTCTTCGTCACCGTGGCGCCATACCCATCGCTCGACGGCAAATATTCGATTTTCGGCGAAGTGGTCGAGGGACTCGACATCGTCGTCGCGATTTCGCAGGTGCCAACGACCGGACCGCCGCAGAACAGACCGCTGAAGCCGGTCGTCATGAAGACGGTCAGGATTGAACGGGTTTCCTGACCGCACGATTGGGCATTCAGTCATTGTCGTGGGCGCCGGCTTCGCGGGGCTGAACGCCGCGAAGACGCTGGCCAACAAGGACGGCGTCCAGGTAGTCCTCGTCGATCATCGCAACCATCACCTCTTCCAGCCGCTGCTCTACCAGGTGGCAACGGCTGGACTCAATCCATCCGACATCGCCGTACCCATTCGCGTGCAGTTCCGAAACGCGCCGAACGTCGAAGTTCGGCTCGGGCGCATCGAGGGGATCGATCTCGCGCGGCAGACAGCCGCCGGCGACGGGCGCGAGCGTTCGTACGATTACCTGATCCTGGCCTGCGGATCGCGCCACAGTTATTTCGGCCACCCCGAGTGGGAAGAATTTGCGCCCGGGCTCAAGACGCTCGAACAGGCGACCGAAATGCGGCGGCGTATGCTCGTCGCCTTCGAGCGCGCGGAAAGCGAGCTCGATCCGGAAACGCAGCGCGCGTATCTCACTTTTGTCGTCGTGGGCGGCGGTCCAACCGGTGTCGAGCTGGCCGGGGCCATCGCCGATATCAGCCGGACCGCAATGCGCGGCGATTTTCGCCGCATCGATCCGTCGCGATCGCACATCGTGCTCGTGGAAGCGGCGCCCCGCGTGCTGACGACATTCTCGGAGGAGTTGTCCGAGCGCGCCCGCCGCGATCTCGTGGAGCTTGGCGTCGAAGTGCGGACCAACGCCAAAGTGGACGCGATCGACGCCGAAGGGGTCACGATCGGATCCCAGCGCCTTGCCGCGCGAACGGTGTTTTGGGCGGCCGGCGTGCAGGCCGAACGGCTGACGATCGTCCCGGCGCCCGCCACCGATCGCGCCTCTCGCATCAAAGTGAACAACGACCTGTCGATTCCCGGCTATCCGAACGTCTTCGTGGCCGGCGACATGGCATCCCTTGAAATAGCTCCGGGAGCCTTTTTGCCAGGGGTGGCGCAGGGCGCTATCCAGTCGGGCGTGCACGCCGCCCGCATGATTCTCCGCGACCTGACCGGCGAGCCGCGCGAGCCGTTTGTCTATCACGACAAAGGCTCGATGGCGACGATCGGCAAGAGCCGCGCGGTGGCACAAATCGGACGCGTCACGCTGACCGGCCGCATCGCCTGGCTCTTCTGGCTCGTCGTGCACGTGTACTCGCTGATCGGATTTCGAAACCGGCTCGCGGTCCTCTTCAACTGGGCGTGGAACTATATGTTCTCGCGGAGAGAGGCGAGGCTGATCACTGATAAGGAGTGGAAACTGAGGAAATAGACATCCGACGTCACGAGACTCGGTCCTTGAGCCATCGATCAATCGGCTCGATTACGAGGATGAGCACGCCGAAGCCGCACCCGGCCACCACGATCGGCCAGTACGCCAGACCGCACGCGATGCCGAGAGCCGAGGCCAGCCAGATGGACGCCGCGGTCGTGAGGCCGTGGACCGACTCCTCGGTCCGTCCGTGGACGATGCTGCCCGCGCCCAGGAATCCAACGCCGGTGACAATGCCCTGGATGACGCGCGAAGCAGAATCGGTGGTCGCACCTTCAAGCGCTGTGATGACAAAGACCGCGGAGCCCAGCGACACGAGAGCGATCGTGCGCAGCCCGGCCGGCTTGTTCCTGATCTGCCGATCGAGACCGATGAGCGCGCCCACCAGCACGGCAGCGCCCAGGCGCACGAGCACGACGTCGAAGGACAGCGGGTGCATCAACCCAGCGGCTCCTGTCTAGCGAAACAGCAGTGGTGAGATCTCGTTCAGATAGCGCCGCCAGACCATCCACGTGTGCGCGCCGCCGGTCTCCCTGAACGTGTGCTTGATGCGGTTGGCCGTCAGGAACTCCGAAAACGCCTTCGATGCGCCGAACAGGCCGTCTTCGGTGCCGCAGCCCACCCACAGCAGCTTGAGCTTGCCGTTCGCCGCGTCGGCGTGGCTCACGAGCGGCGCGAAGGTCCTGGAAAAATTCGCCGCGTTGCCGATGGCGGCGCTGAACCCGCCGACGTAGCTGAAGAGATCGAGGTTGTTCAAGCCGATGGTCAGCGACTGCCCGCCGCCCATCGACAGCCCGACGATCGCGCGATGCTCGCGGTCGGGGAAGACCCGGTAGGTCGCCTGGATGAACGGGATGACGTCTTCGATGAGATCTTTGCCGAACTTCGCGGTGTTCTCGCCCTGCTGCTGACCGCCGGGCTGCACGCCGTAGCCGAACGGCATGACGGCGACAAACGGCGTGATCTTCCCCGCCGCGATGAGGTTGTCGAGAATCAGGTTCGCGCGGCCGAGCCGGTACCAGGCATTCTCGTCGGCGTTCGCGCCGTGGAAGAGATACAGAACCGGATAGCGCGTCGTCGCCTTGTCGTAACCGGGTGGCGTGTACACCGTCAGACGCCGGATGCTGTCGAGGGATTTCGACGGATACCAGTGCGTCCGAATGTCGCCGTGCGGCACCGGCTGCGCGTCGTAGAACGCCGGGGACGGCGTCTTGATTTCGAGCACGCTCGAGATCGTGCTCGGCGTCGAACCGGTCTTCAGCTGGGGATTGGCGGGGTCGATCGTCCTCACGCCATCGATGGTGAAGTTGTAGTGATAAATCTCGGGCTCGATGGGACCCACCGTGACGGCCCAGATGCCATCGGTTCCCTTCTCGAATTTTCTGTTACCGTCGAGGAACTCGCCGGAGAGCAGCACCTCAGCGGCCTTCGGTGCGTTCAACCGGAACGTCACACGGCCGTCGGCCATCACCTCTGGCGAAACAAGGCGAGGGGCCTGTTGCTGCTGCGCGAACGCGGATGCGGTCGTGACCCCGAAGGCGAGGACGGCACAGGCAAGTCTTTTCATGGACCTAACTGTAAGCGCGAAATCCAGTCAGGTCAAAACGCGCGAATGCCGCCTACGCCTCTTCGAGGTCGACCGCGATGTGGCGCCATTTGCCCTGGTTGAACCGCAGCACGCTCAACGCGCAGCGGGTGGCGTGGCCGACGAGAATGGCCATCCAGATGTCGATCGGGTCCAGCGTGCCGGTGCGCTGGATGACAAAGCAGATGCTGAGCGGCAGAAAGAGCTGGGACACGATCGAAATGTAGAGCGGGCTCTTGGTATCGCCGGTGCCCTGAAGACCGCCGGTGTAGGTCAGCGCCACCGCAATCAGCAGACCCGAGAAGCTGAGCACGCGAAGAAGCTCCACGCCGATCTCCACGACGGCCGGATCGCTCATGCCGAAAATCGCGAGCAACTGACGCGGCAGGAAGAAAAAGAACAGTCCGATGATCGCCGCGCCCAGGAATCCGAATCTGGCCGCCACGTGCACGGCTTCGTCCGCCCGATCGGGCCGACCGGCGCCGAGATTCTGCCCGGCCACGGCGGCGGCCGCGCCCATCAGGCCGATCGAGGTCCACGTGATGAGCGAGAACAGCTGCGTATAGGTGACCGCGAACGCCGCCTGCGCGGCGGCGCTCTGCGGGAGCGAGCCGATGAACGACAGCATGAACACGCCGCCGACGTTCATCGCGATCCCCTGGATGCCCGTCGGCAGGCCGAACCGGAAGAGCGACCGGATGATGCGCCAGTCGGGCCCGAATCCATGGCCGTGCGGGAACGAGACGACCCACGTGCCGCTCCAGAGCTTCCACAGCGAGTAGGTCGCGACCAGCCCCGACGCGATGGCCGTGCCCATCGCCGATCCGGCTGTTCCGAACGACGGAATCGGGCCGAGCCCCCGGATCAGGATGACGTTGAGCACGAGGTTGAGCACCGTCATCGCGATGCCCAGTCTCATCGGCGTGCGCGCATCGCCTGCGGAGCGCAGCGCGGCGCTCAGCATGAAGAACATGAGCATGCCGCCGATGCACACGAACATGATGCGGATGAACGGCAGCGCCTCCGCCTTCACCATGGGCGCCGCGTTCACCAGATCGAGGAGCCAGGGAGACGCCCAGTAGCCGAGCGGCGCCAGGACGCCGAATGACAGGAAGGTGGCGGTGAGAAACGCCTGATAGACCGTGCGATCGACCTTCTCGGTCTCGCCGGCGCCCGCGAAGCGCGCCACGAGCACGCTCATGCCCGCGAACATCGACGAGATGAAGACGATGACGACGAGGATGATCTGCCAGCTTACGCCGATGGCGGCGTTGCCGGTGAAGCCGACGAGGTGACCGACGAGCGCGTGGTCGACGATGCCCTGCAGCCCTCCAACAATATTGGTGAGCATCGTCGGCCACGCGATTTTCCAGACCGCCGGACGAAGGGGTCCTTCAACAATCGATTCGTCGTACCTGGGTCGCTCGACTACGGTCGCCACGTCCCATAAGCATACTCACTAGTCGCGGTGCGGTGCGCAGAGCATGCCGCTGTTCTAGTTGTCCATCGCGCGATGATGCGGCTCGCCCACCTTCCAGGCAAAACTCGACGCCGCCACCTTGGTGCCCACGGGCCCGGAGGTGTCCATCCAGGGAACTACTTCTCCCCTCAAACCCGGAGGATGCCCATTGCCACTTCGCTTCCAGTTGCCGACCGGTTAGTTTTTCTGGGATGTAACTGTGTTCAATCGCCGCGCGCTCACATTTGTAACGACGGATTTGTGAACGGCCGTGAAGAATTCGTCAGGAACGCGGCGGCGCGTGTTCTAAGGAAGGCCGCCGTGAAGGATCGCGTGGCGGACGACCGAATGCACGTAACGAATTTCGTCGTCTCCGAGCCCTTCGCCGAAGCTCGTCAATCCCTTTCGAGTCTTCACGGTCACGGCGCCGCGATCGACGATCGAGTTGATCGTCACGAGCATCACCCTCGACCACCGGAGAAAGGTTGCCCTCGTTTTTCGATGAGTGCGGCCTGGCCGCCCGCTGCCGTGCCGACTCCAGCAGCGAGTTGGACGTGCTGTAGTCGATGTCCATCACGTCCGCCGCATCGAGGGACTCGCGCAGGCGCGTCTTCCACACGCGGCGCTCTTCGACGCGGATGCCGGAGCGTCGAAACAGTGACGATCGTCCGTCCCCGCCGGCTCTTCAGAAACGCGTTCAGTCCGGCCCACACCGGCAGCACGCCGAACGCAATCGGTCAGAAACCCGAGGAAGACCCAGGAGACCACGTCAGGCGTTTTCGATTGCCTGAAGAAGCTGAAGAACGGCCCAACGAAGAAGACCGGAACGGCCGCGGGTATCAGAAAGACGAGGAACAGCGCCGCATGCACCCGTTGGGGCGGAATGACGATGGTCACGCGGCCATTGCCGGCGGTGATCTCGCTGCGCATCTGTACCGGCCGTGCGACCGGCTCGCCGCGCCGATAGTTCAGGCGCACACGATCCTGAAGCGACATCCTGGCCTCGGCGGCTGAAAGCTTCACCGTGTGATCGGTCGACTGGTCTTCGATGTCGAGATGCAGAAGGCTCGCAATCGCCGCGGCATGCTCGCGGGCTTCGGCGTACTGAGAGGAGCTGAAGAGGCGCAGGTCGCTGCCGCTCCGCGCCTTCAGGCCGATCGGAAACTGGTCGGCGCTGTCCGAATCGCCGGGCTGGAAACCGAGCACGACGCTCGTGTAGTCGTCGATCCGGTGCGTGGTCGTGGACATCGGAGCGACGAGACCCCTCTGCGTCACGATCGTGCGGGCGTTGGCATCGAACGTGGTCCAGGTTCGGCCGAAGACCAGCGTGCCGCCGACGAGACTGAACACGGTGCCCATCAACAGCATGAGCGGCCGGGCATACCAGGGGACTGATGCGGCGTCCTTCAGCGGGATGCCGCCAAAGACCGCGAGGATCACACCGATGCCGGCGAGCAAAAACGGCACGCCGAATGCCGCCATGCACCCACCGCCTTCGCGCGCTTCAAGCCGGCCGGGACCCACCTGGCTGAGCCGTGGCATCTTCCTTATTTATCGGCTCGAGCCCGGCTTAACCACGGGAACAAGAGATTAGGAGGCTAAGAATTCGCCTCCTAGTCTCCTGATCTCTTGTTTGCTTGTCCGTGGGCACGGCCGAGGAGTAAATCGCGCTCGCGCGTGTTGCGGGTCAACGCGGCCGCTCGTTCGAACTCGGCCCTCGCCTCGTCTCGACGGCCGAGCTTGGCGAGGAGATCGCCGCGGACACTGGGAAGCAGGTGATAGGTCTTGAGGGAGGGGTCGGCGACGAGCGTGTCGACAATCGTGAGACCCGCCTCGGCGCCAAACGCCATCCCGACCGCGACGGCGCGGTTCAGTTCGACGACCGGCGACGGTACCGCGCCCGCGAGCGCCTGGTAGAGCGACGCAATCCGGGCCCAGTCGGTCTCATGAGCCGCCCTGGCTCGAGCGTGGCAGGCGGCGATGGCGGCCTGAAGCGTGTACGGTCCGGGCGTGCCGTCGAGTAGTTCGGCGCGATCGAGCGCCGCGAGCCCGCGGCGAATCAGCAACTGATCCCATCGCGAGCGATCCTGATCGAGCAGCAGCACGGGCTCTCCGCCTGCACCCACGCGCGCCGCCGCGCGCGACGCCTGAATCTCCATCAACGACACCAGGCCGTGGACCTCGGGCTCCTGAGGCGCGAGCCCGGCGAGCACGCGGCCGAGCCGCAGCGCGTCTTCGCAGAGCGCGGGTCGCATCCAGTCGTCGCCGGCCGTCGCCGAGTAGCCCTCGTTGAAGATGAGATAGATCACCTCGAGCACCGACGACAACCGCACGTCGCGATCGGCGCCGCGAGGCACTTCGAACGGCACCTGTTCCCTGGCGAGCGTGCGCTTGGCGCGCACGATTCGCTGCGCGATCGTCGGCTCGGGCACGAGAAACGCGCGAGCGATCTCGTCGGTGGTGAGCCCGCCCAGCAGCCGCAGGGTCAGCGCGGCGCGCGCCTCGGCCGACAGCACCGGGTGGCACGCGGTGAAGATGAGCCTCAGGAGATCGTCGCCGACATCATCGTCCATCGCCGCCTCGAGATCGCGGCGAACGTCGTCTTGCCGCTGCTCGAGCTCGTACCCGAGCTGCTCGTGCTTGCGATCGATCAGCTGATGACGGCGGAAGGTGTCGATCGCGCGGTGCTTGGCGGTGGCCATCAACCAGGCGCCGGCATTCTTCGGAATGCCCGACGCCGGCCACTGCTCGAGCGCGGCCACCAGCGCATCGTGCGCCAGATCCTCGGCGAGCCCCACGTCCCGGACGATCCGGGCGAGGCTGGCGATGATTTTCGGCGATTCGATTCGCCATACCGCATCGATCGCGGCGTGCGTGTCCGGAGACGACATCCGCCTCCGATCCTACACGTTCACAGAAGATCAAGAGATCAGAAGCCAGACCAATCTTCTTCTGACCTTCTGATCTTCTGTAAGGGTTGCCCGCTCAGGCCTTCTGCTTCGCCAGCTCCTTCTCGAGGCGGCGATGATGGTCGATGGCGTCGCCGGGAGCAAAGTCCTCGAGCTCGAAGAACTGGCGAAGCTCGACCTCTCCGTCCTCGAACGGTACGCGCTTGGCCCACTCGATCGCCTCGTCTCTGGATTTCACCTGGATGACCCAGAACCCGGCAATCAGCTCCTTGGTTTCGGCGAACGGACCGTCAATGACCGTACGCTTGTCGCCCGCATACCTGATGCGCGCCCCCTTCGAGCTCGGCTTGAGACCGGAGCCGTCGAGCATGACGCCGGCTTTCACCAGTTCTTCGTTGTACCTGGCCATGTCGGCCAGTTCCTTCTCACTCGGCATGATCCCTGCCTCCGACTGCTTGCTGGCCTTGACGATCATCATGAAACGCATATGCTCCGCTCCTTCTTCAATTGATGTTCCTGCCCTCTATTCTCACGACGAATGAGGCAGGATGGAATCGACACGAGGGCAAAAAAAAGATTATGGTTTAGCAATGGCCAATGTCCGCGTGCTCGTCGGCACCCGCAAGGGCGCGTTTATTCTGACTTCGGATGGCAAGCGTGAAAAATGGGAGGTCAGCGGCCCGCACTTCGCAGGCTGGGAGATCTATCACCTGAAGGGTTCGCCGGTCGATCCCAACCGGCTGTATGCGTCGCAGTCGAGCGGCTGGTTTGGTCAGGTCATCCAGCGTTCGAACGATGGCGGCAAGACGTGGGAGGCGGTCGGGAACAAGTTCGTGTACGACGGCGTCCCCGGGACGCATCAGTGGTACGACGGCACTCCCCACCCGTGGGAATTCAAGCGGGTCTGGCATCTGGAGCCATCGCTCTCCGACCCGGACACCGTCTACGCCGGCGTCGAAGACGCGGCGATGTTCCGGACCACCGACGGAGGCCAGTCGTGGCACGAGCTCTCCGGTCTTCGCGAGCATGGCTCGGGCTCGAAGTGGGCGCCCGGCGCCGGCGGGCTGTGCCTGCACACGATCCTGATCGATCCCAGAAACCACGCCCGGATGTTCATCGCGATCTCCGCCGCGGGCGCTTTTCGCAGCGATGACGGCGCGAAAACCTGGACGGCCATCAACCGCGGTTTGCGCTCACAGCACATCCCCGACGCCGATGCCGAGGTGGGGCATTGCGTCCATCGTCTTGCCATGCACCCGTCACGCCCCGACGTGCTGTTCATGCAGAAGCACTGGGATGTGATGCGCACGGCCAATGCCGGCGACTCGTGGACGGAGGTGAGCGGCAACCTCCCGACCGACTTCGGGTTCGTCATCGACGTGCACGCGCACGAGCCCGACACGATCTACGTCGTGCCCATCAAGAGCGACTCGGAGCACTACCCGCCGGATGGAAAGCTGCGCGTGTACCGCAGTCGCAGTGGCGGCAACGAATGGGAAGCGCTGACCAACGGTCTCCCGCAGCACGACTGCTATGTGAACGTGCTGCGCGACGCGATGGCCGTGGACTCGCTCGACACGTGCGGCGTCTACTTCGGCACGACGGGCGGACAGGTGTACGTGTCGCCCGATGCGGGCAACACGTGGAAGCCGATCGTGAGAGACCTGCCCGCGGTCGTCTCGGTCGAAGTGCAGACGCTCGGTTAGATCGTCCATCGATTCCATCGTCTGGTTGTGACGTGATGATAAGAGTGGTCTTGCCGGCGCATTTGAGAACGCTTGCGGGCATCGGCAGCGGCGATGTGCTGCTCGAGGTAGAGGGCGAAGCGACGCTCCGTTCGGTCCTCGATGCGCTCGAGGCCCGGCACCCGACGCTGCGCGGCACCATCCGCGACCACGTGACGCTGAAACGCCGCGCCTTCATCCGCTTCTTCGCGTGTGAAGAAGATTTGTCGCACGACTCACCCGATACGCCCCTGCCTCCGGCAGTCTCGAGCGGCGCAGAACCCGTGTACGTGGTGGGCGCCATCGCCGGCGGATGATCGTTCATCTTCTCGACGGCACCTACGAGCTCTTCCGGCACTTCTACGGCCTCAAGCGCACGAATCTGCCCGACCGGCCGTTCGGAGCCGTCGCCGGTGTGCTCGGGACGGTCGTGCAGATGCTCGAAGGCGGCGTCACGCACATCGGTGTCGCCACCGATCACGTCATCGAGTCGTTCCGCAACGATCTGTGGACCGGCTACAAAACGGGCGCCGGCATCGACCCCGCGCTGTGGTCGCAGTTTCACCCGCTCGAAGACGCGCTCGTCGCGATGGGCGTCGTCACGTGGCCGATGACCGACGTCGAGGCAGACGACGCCCTGGCCTCGGCGGCGCATCTGGCGGCCGCCGATCCTCGCGTCGAGAAGGTCTGCATCTGGACGCCCGACAAGGATCTCGCGCAGTCGGTCGTGGGCGATCGCGTCGTGCAGATGGATCGCCGGAGCGGAGAGATGCGCGACGCCAGGCTCGTGCGCGCCAAGTTCGGCGTCGATCCGGCGTTCATCCCCGACTATCTCGCCCTGGTGGGCGACGCGTCCGACGGCTATCCCGGCGTGGCCGGCATCGGACCGAAGACCGCGGCGCGACTGATCAACCAGCACGGCCATCTCGAGCAGTTTCCCGCTGACGTTCTGCGGGACAATCGGGATCGCGCGATGCTCTTCAAAGAACTGGCGACCCTGCGCACCGGCGAGCCTCTCTTCGACGACGTCGAGGAGTTGCGGTGGACCGGTGCGCGCGAGGATTTTGCGAAGATGGCTGGCAGGATCGACGCACCGAAGCTGGCGGAACGGGTTGTTATACTCAGGAAGTCATGAAGCTGAAATTCTGCATCACCGTTCTCGTCGGGTTGGTCGCCACAACGGTCTTCGCTCAAACAGCCACGACGACGGGGGCGGGCGCCTCGCTGCACGCGGTGTTCGATCGTGAGTGGGAATGGGAGCTCGGTCAGGATCCGCTGTGGGCGTCCTATCTCGGCGACCGCCGCTGGAACGACCGGTGGCCCGACCTCAGCTCGCAGGCGCTGGCGGCGCGCCAGGCGCATCGGCAGGCGGTGGTCAAAGAGCTCGCCGCGATTCCGCGAGACCAGCTCTCGACGGCCGACCGGCTCAGCTACGACCTGTTCAGACATCAGTACCAGATGACGGTCGAGGGCTTTCAGTACCGTCAGCACCTCATCCGCACGTCCACGCTGGACGGCGTGCAGAATGCCGAGTTCGTCATCGATTCTCTTCGCTTTCAGACCGTCAAGGACTTCGAAGACTGGCTGGCGCGGCTCGACGCCTTCCCCGCCTACATGGATCAGAACATCGCCCTGATGCGGGAAGGCATGAAGGGCAACGTGCTCCTGCCGAAGATTGTCGTCAATCGCGTGCGAGAGCAGGTGGTGCTGCTGACGAAACAGACCGGGGACGACAGCGGCTACTACCGGCCGTTTCGCACCATGCCCTCGGGAATCGGCGCCGGCGATCGCGAGCGGCTGGCAAAGGCGGCCGTCGATCGCATCCGCACGCGCGTGCAGCCCGCCTTCGTGCGGCTGCTCGAGTTCCTCGATCGCGAGTACCTGCCGGCGTGCTACGACGGCATCGGGTGGTGGCGGACGAGCAGCGGGCTTGCGGGCTATCGCTACTTTTCGCGCTACCACACGACCACGGAGCTGGCGCCGCAGGACATTCACGCGCTCGGCTTGAAAGAGGTCGCGCGTATCCGCGCGGAAATGGAAACGATCAAGACGCAGCTCGGGTTCACCGGCACGCTCGAACAGTTCTTTACCTACCTGCGGACCGACCCGAAGTTCTTCTACAAGACCAGCCCCGAGCTGCTCGAGGGCTATCGCTCGGTGGCGAAGCGGATCGATCCGGAGCTGATCAAGATCAGCCGAAAGCTGCCGCGCGTGCCGTACGGCGTCGTGCCGATTCCCGACGCGATCGCGCCGATGTCGCCCGCGGCGTATGCCAACGGCGGCGCGCCGGACGGCTCGCGGCCGCCGTATTTCTTCGCCAACCTCGACAAGCCCGAGACGCGGCCGAAATGGGAAATGATGGCGCTGACGCTGCACGAGGCGATGCCGGGCCACTGCCTGCAGATTTCGGTGGCCCAGGAGCTCGGCGACCTGCCGCAGTTCCGCCGCCACTCGTTCTTCACCGCGTACGTCGAGGGCTGGGGACTCTATGCGGAGTCGCTGGGCGAGGACATGGGCCTCTACAAGGACGATCCGTACTCGAAGTTCGGGCAGCTCACCTACGAAATGTGGCGGGCGGTGCGCCTGGTCATCGACACCGGCATCCACGCGATGGAGTGGGACCGCGCGCGCGCGATCAAGTACTTCATGGACAACGCGGCGAAGACCGAGAACGACGTCACCAACGAGGTGGACCGCTACATCTCGTCGCCGGGCCAGGCGCTCGCGTACAAGATGGGCGAGCTGAAGATCAAGGAGCTGCGCCGGAAGGCCGAGCAGACGCTGGGCGACAAGTTCGATCTGCGCGACTTCAACGACGTCGTGCTGCAATCGGGCGCGTTGCCGCTGAATATTCTCGAAGCGAACGTCAACGAATGGATCGCCGGGAAAGGCCGATAGGCGTCGGCGGGACGCGGCACTTTCGGAAGAGCTCGTAGAGCACTACGCCGCCCGCCGTCGCGACGTTCAGCGAGCCTTTCGTCCCGACCATCGGGATGCGCACGTCGGTGTCGCACCGGCCCACGATCGCGGGCGGCAGTCCTTCCACTTCGTGACCGAAGATCACCAGCACGGGAAATTTCGGCTGCCACTCGAACAGATCGGCCGCGCCCTCGACGGTTTCCACGGCGGCAATTTCCCATCCCGCCGCCCGCCGCTCGTCGATGAGCGCCATCGGATCCGAACGCTCCCACCGGACGTGCTGTTCCGAGCCCAGCGCGGTTTTGGCAATTTGCCTCGACGGCGGCGCGCCGGTGAAACCCGACAGGTGCAGGCTGGACACGCCCACGGCATCGGCGGTTCGAAAGAACGCGCCAACGTTGTAGAGGCTCCGCACGTTGTGCAGGAGCACGGACACGGGGAGGGGCATGGGGGGAAGATATCCGAATTGGCGGATGGGCGGCATCCATCCGGGGCCCGCCCGGATGAATGCCACACCGGTCTATTGCGAGGGGGGCGCCTGGTAGATCTGGCGGATTTCGCACTCGCCGTCGCCCGCCACCTCGAGAAACTCCTTCGCCAGCTCGATCGCGTGGGCCTTCGAGCGGGCCTCGAGGATGGCAAACCCTCCGACGACTTCCTTCGATTCGGCAAAGGGACCATCTTTCACGGTCACCTTCGACCCATCCTTGCGCACGCGGGCTCCGAGCGCGGTCGGCAGGCACCCTTCGGTCGCCACGAGCTCGCCCGTCTTCATGAACTTCTCGATGAGCGCCCCCATCTGGCTCATCTCCTCCGCCGATGGCGGCCGGCCTGTCTCCACGCTGGTATAGATAGATAGAAATCGCATCGGTTTCTCCTTCGATGTCTTGGGCAGGGCTAAAGCCCTGCGCTACCAATACGTCGAAGAAGGACGTCCGGAATCGACAGGGGCCGCCGATTTTTTTCGTCAGCCGTTGTTCAGCGCGGGAGCCGGTGTGGACCCCACCACATCGGGCGCGCGCGGAATGATGAGCCAGGCCGCCAGATAGGCGATGACCCCTCCGACAATCGCGAAGCAGAAGATGGACATGATGACCCAGAGCAGCCGGATGGGGGTGGCATCCACGTCGAAATACTCGGCGATGCCGCCGCAGACGCCGGCGACCTTCCTGTCCGTATTCGAGCGCGTGAGCCGGCGGCCTGCGGGAGCCGGCGAGGCGCCCGTCGCCTCCGGCATGACCATCCACGCGGCCAGGTAGGCTAGCACGCCACCGATGATGGCGCCGGGCACGATCGACAGGACGACCCAGGCGGCGCGAACGATGACCACGTCGATTTCGAAGTACTCCGCCAGACCGGCGCACACGCCGGCAATCTGTCCATCTGTCCGCGAACGCGTCAGTCGTCGAACGGCCATATGTACACCTCGCAGTCTGTAATACGGCCTCCGCCCGCGTTCGGTTCCCGTGGGCCCGGGAACATACGTGTTTTCATCCCCCTCCCCGAATCGAATCGCCGTGCAGCGCCGTCCAATGGCGCGGCCTTATAATCCGCCCCAGGGGCGGCGGGTTCTGGAGAGAGGAGATGATTCCGACGCGCAAGGCGATCACACTGACGCTTTTCCTCTGCATCGGGCTGAGCCAGGCGGGCTCCGCCCAGCCGCGTTCGACCATGAACGTGCTGATGATGCACTGGAGCTCGGAAGACCTCCCCAGCAGCCCGGCCATGGACGCGGCGATCCGCGAGGGCGTGTCTCGATCGGGCCTGTCGGTGGAATACTTCGCCGAGTACCTCGAAAGCGATCGCTTCCCGCAGGAGGCTGCCTCGCTGGCGTTGCGCGACTACATGCGCACCAAGTACGACGGGCTTCGCATCGACGTCGTGCTCGCGCAGTCGATACCCGCCCTGCAATTCGTGCTCGACCATCGCGGGACGCTCTTCCCGGATGCGCCCATTGTGTTTGCCGGCGTCGCGGTTCCACGCTCGATCGGCGCCGGCGCGAGGCCGGGCATCACGGGCGTGGTGTGCAGTTCGGGCTTTCGCGAGACGCTGGCGCTCGCGCTCCGCCTGCACCCGGCGACCGAGCGGGTCTTCGTGATCGCAGAGTCGCCGGGCAGTCCGCTTCGCGACATCGTACGGTCGGAGCTCCGCGATTTCGAGTCGCAGGTCACGCTCAGCTTCATTGCCGAGGACTCCGTGGCGCGAACGGTGGCCGCGGTCAAGGCGGTGCCCCCGCGCAGCCTGATCTTGTTCGTCCGCCATCCGCCCGAGCCCTCGGGCCACATTCCGCGGCCACCAGAAGTGGCGCATCTGGTGGCCGACGCGTCGCCGGTTCCGGTGTACGGGATCACTGATGAGGTCCTCGGCTCCGGTGTCACTGGCGGCAACGTCTACGAGATTCGCGCGGTCGGTGCGCGCATGGGCGAAATCGCGGCGAGGCTGCTCCGCGGCACGCGCGTCGAGGAGATTCCCATCGAGCAGGCGCGATACGTGCCGACCTTCGACTGGCGGCAGCTCCAGCGCTGGAACATCCCCGAATCGCGGTTGCCGCAGGGGAGCGTCATCCTGTTCCGCCCGCAGTCCTTTCTCGAGATGCACCCGAACTGGGCCGCCGGCGGACTGCTCGTGTTCATGGCGCAGTTCGCACTCATCGGCAGCCTGCTCGTCCAGATGGCGCGGCGGCGCCGCGCCGAACAGGAAACGCGAAACAGCGAACAGCGCTACAGGAGCGTCGTCGACACACAGAGCGATCTCGTCTGCCGCTTCCTGCCCGACTCCACGTTGACGTTCGTCAACGATGCCTACTGCCGCTTCTGGAACAAGCGCCGCGACGAGCTGCTCGGACTCAGGTTCGTCGAGCTGATTCCGGTTCCGTCACGCAAGGCCGTGCTCGAGCGCATCGGCCGGCTGCAGACCGGCATGGATTCGCACGAGCATCAGGTGACGCTGCCCGACGGATCGATTGGGTGGCACCACTGGGTGAATCAGGCGATCCTCGACGAGCGCGGTCAGATCGTCGAGCTGCAGGGTGTCGGCCGTGACGTCACCGACCGCAAGCGCGCCGAGGAAGCCCTCGGGCAACTCGAGGCGCGCAACAGAGCCATTGTCGGCGCCATTCCCGATCTGATGTTCCTGCTGACCAGAGAAGGCGTCTATCTCGACTACTACGCTCCCGACACGAGCCGCCTGCTGCTCGAGCCTTCACAGTTCCTCGGACGGCACATGCGTGACGTGCTGCCGCCCGGCCTCGCGGCCGCGTTCGCGGACTGCTTCGCCAGACTGGCGTCGGGCGAGACCCCCGTCATGCTTGAATACACGCTGCCGATGGCGGACGGCGACCGCTACTACGAAACGCGCATGGTGCCGTGCGTCGAGAGCCAGGTGCTGGCGGTGGTGCGCGACATCACGGAACGGAAGCGCGCCGAGCACGACGCTCGGCGAAACGCAGGCCGACCTCGCCCGCGTGTCACGCCTCACCGCGCTCGGAGAGTTCGCCGCGTCGATCGCCCACGAGGTGCGCCAGCCGCTGACGAGCATCATGATCAACGCAAGGGCCTGCCTGCGATGGCTCGCGAATGGCACGCCCGACCTGTCGGAGATCAAGTCGGCGCTCATCGATGTCGTCGACGCAGGGCAACGCGCCGACGACGTGATCAGCCGCAATCGGAAGCTGTTCAACGATCAGACGGTGCAGAAAGTCCCGCTCGATTTCAACGAGGTCGTCCGCGAGACGACGGTCCTCGCCCGGCAGCGTCTACAGGCCAACCGCGTGACGCTCATGACGTCGTCGACCGGCGTGCTGCCCCCGGTGTATGCCGACCGCGTGGAATTGCAGCAGGTGTTGCTGAACCTCATCTCCAACAGTATCGACGCGATGGAAAGCATCGACTCGGGCGCGAAACAGATCTCGATCTGCGCGTCACTCGAAGCGGAGGGCCGCCTGAAAGTCGCCGTCAGCGACACCGGGATCGGACTCGCCGGCGTCGACATGCGGCGCATGTTCGCGCTCTCCTACACCACGAAACCGCGAGGGACGGGCGTGGGGCTGTCGGTCAGTCGCGCCATCATCGAAGCGCATGGCGGCGAGCTGTGGGCCGAGCAGAACGACGGGGCCGGAGCCACCTTCTGCTTCACGATTCCGGCGTACTCGACGGCCGGCGTCGCCTTCCCAACAACCCCGTAGTGTCCGCCGGCTCTTAGAAGCGGTTTCAGTTCTCAGTCGTCAGTTCTCAGTCGAGGCACCACTGACAACTGATAACTGATAACTGACTAACTACTTCGGATCCTTTTTGAACGTGAACGAGAAGCCGGCGAGCTCGATCTTCGACTTCGCCATGCCAGGCTGGCCGGTCAGGAGCCAGGCTTCCGCGAAATTGAAATGCAGGCTCACCCATTGCCCGGTTCCCGGGAACCGGAAATCGGTGAGCCGGAACGCGACGCCCCAGTCGGTCGCCGGCTGCCAGTCGCGCGAGCGGCCATTCGGAAGATTGAGCAGAATGGCGCCGGGCGCGACAAACAGCTGAAACCGTCCCTTGACCGTGAACGTGGCGTGCACGCCGATCACGCCGTACACGTTCGATTGCCACTGCGCCATCGGCCACAACGCGTCGAGGTGAATGTGCTCCCACCAAATGGTTTTGGGAGGCTCTTCCCGATAGGGCTGAGGCGGGGGTTTGGCGGGGATACCGGTCTTCAGCTCGTGCAGGAGATCGCACGCGGCGCCAAGGAGGCCCTCGGCGTCGAGGAGCGACGCGCACTCGGCTTCGAGCCACGGCGGGGGCTCGGGACGCTTCCGTCGATCCTCATAGCCCGACCAGCCCCGCTCGGGCCGGTTGCGGAATCTCTCGTACCACGCCTTCCACTCCGAATCCTCGGACATCCACGCACGCAACTGGTCGGCGCGCTCGTCCCAGTCTGCGGGAACCGACTCGGCGATTTGAGCTTGCTGGGCGCGGGCGGGAGCTGCCGCAAGCACGGAAAAACAGAGAAAGAGAATCCAGGGGCCCCTGCGCATTTCGACACTTTCGGGCGAATGATGCACCAGTTCGAGCGATCCCGCAAGACCTTCCGGCATTTGCCCATAAACGAATCTGACACCGTCTCTCAGGCTCTCTTGATATGCTGCGTTGGAACGTAATCTGCAAAGCCGCCGCGGAGCTTCACATGGATCAGCGAGACAGCAAGGTCGTCCCCTGGCACCGCACGATGTGGCCCCTGCTTCCTGTCGGCAGCTTCCGGCCGCTGTCCGCAACGATGCAGGTGGAAGTGGCCGCCGATTGTCATCCGGGCAAGATCAAGCCCTACAACGAGGACAACTACCTCGTCCTCCACCTCGGGCGGAATCAAGAGGTCGTCACCACAAGCCTCTCCGCTGCCGAGTTGCCCGCCCCATTCAACGAGCAGGCCTACGTGATGATGGTGGCCGACGGCATTGGCGGCGTCGGGGCCGGCGCCGTGGCAAGCCGGCTGGCGCTCAGCACCGTTGCGCAGCTCGCCATTCACTTCGGCAAGTGGAATGTCCGTGTCGATCCAGCGATTGCCGAAGAAATCATGGAACGGATCGAGTGGTTCTACAGCCGGGTGCAGGAAGCCGTGACGAGCCACAGCCTGACCGAGCGCGGCCTGTCGACGATGGCCACAGCCATGACGGCCGCTTACAGCGCCGGCGACGATCTCTTCGTGGCGCACATCGGTCACACGCGCGCCTACCTCTGCCGTGACGGGCAGTTGACAGCACTCACCCGCGATCACACGCTGGCCGCGGAGGGATATCCCGGCCCCGGCCCGGCGAGCGCCCAGCACGTCACCGACGACCTGCGTCACATCCTGACGCACGCCATCGGCGGCGGCTTCAGCGGCAAAGGCGTCCAGGTGGAGCACTTCCGCCTGATGCACGGCGACTGCCTGCTGCTCTGCACCAACGGCCTCACCGATCTCATCGATGACCACCGGATCGCGGACGTCCTGACCAACAGGCGACGGCCCGAAGAACAGTGCCGCGCGCTGATCAATCTGGCGGTCGACGCAGGCGGACCGGACAACATCACGGCGGTGCTGGCCCAGTACGCCATGCCGCAGTTGTAGCCGGGGTCTTTAACGCGATCGCCTGCGGTTCGCCTGCACACGTGCGCGGCTGGCAAGGGCCGTCTCGATGGTCGCCACGACTTCCGCACAGGACAGCGGTTTGGCGAGCACGGCAGACGCGCCCAGGCGCTGCGCCTTCTCGACGAGCCCGGCCTCGGCATCGCCGGTCATCAGCACGACCGGCAGGGTGATGTGCGCGCTTCGCAGCGCGCTCACGAGCCCAAGACCTGTTTCGCCGGGCATCCGCACGTCGACGAGCGCGCAGTCGAACGACGCGATCGACGAACTGCCGAGAAACGCCTCGCCGGTTGCATACGTCTCCACGTCGTACCCCACGCAGCGCAACAGCCTCGCCAACGCGCGCCTCACCGACTCGTCGTCGTCGACCAGGGCAATGCGCGTGGGCCGGGTCGTCACGGCCGCGCCTCGTGTGACGGCAGCAGATAAAGCCACCATTTTTTTGGATTCACCACCAGCAGCGCCGTCGTCAGGATGGCGCTGGGGGGCCAGAGAATCGAGGTGGTCGCGCCCATAGCATCGTCCATAGGACTTTGGTTGTATCTGGAGGTTTGACGCAATTTGTACGCTACCTGGCAGATCCCGGTATCATGGGACTTAGAATAGGGCCGTGGAATCCTTCCTTGTAGGTACGGCAGTGGAATCGCCGACCGTGCACATTATCGATGATGAGGAGTCCGTACGCCGGGCCCTCTCTCGACTTCTCAAGTCTGCAAACCACTCCGTTCTGGAATTTCCATCGGTCGAAGCCTTCCTGGCGGAATGCCGGACCGACGTCGCCGGCTGTCTCCTACTCGATCTCAGGATGCCCGCACTTTCGGGACTCGATCTCGTGGAAACGCTCGACCATCTCGGCTCGCCGTTCAGCGTGATCCTGATGACCGGCTGGGGTGGGATTCAGGACAGCGTGAAGGCGATGAAAATGGGTGCGGTCGACTTTTTGACCAAGCCGCTCGACGATACGGAAATTCTGCGGAGCGTCGAGATCGGGCTGAAGCTCAGCCGCGAGCGGTACCGGAACCAATTGGACAAGGCGAGACTGACGCGGCTGTTCAACCATTTGACTCCACGCGAGCGTCAGGTGTGCGAGCTCGTCTCGCTCGGGCTACCTAACAAGCAGATCGCCTCGCAGCTCGGTGCATCGGAAAAGACTGTGAAAATCCACCGCGGCCGCGTCATGTCGAAGCTGGCCGTGGGATCGGTCGCCGAGCTCGTTCGGTTCGTCGATCGGCTCCATCGCGGACCTGGCGACTAGTCCGAACGGCGCTTCCAGGCCGGCGGCCGTCAATCATCGAGGATCATGACGGTGCGGGCGGCGAGCTTGTCCACCACCAGCTGCGTGCTCTCCTGAAGCAGCATGCGCATGCCTCGCAGGACGAGTAACTCCTCTGATTTCAGCAACTCTTCCAGGGCCTCCTCTGAGCTCCACTCGGACACCACCATCAGCGTGTTGGCGTCGTCTGCCTCCGTCAGCGAACGGCAGAGCACGCAGCCCGGCGTCGTCCTTAGGCCGCGCATGACCTGGCGGAGGGTGCTGATCACCTCGAGGCGCTTGCTCGGTCGAACCTGCAACACGATTGTGGCGACGTAGGTCATCGACACGCCTGCCCCTGGCTCAAAATCAGCTGTCCTGGCGGTGCGTGGGAGAACTGCGTAGGCCCTTTGGCTGATTGATCTGGCTGGAGCAGGGACCTTACCCTTGGCCTGTCGTGGGCTCGGCGTGGGTCCCGGTCGTTGGAAAACCCCTATTGGAGGTCGCATGGCTACGTCACTTACTGCCCGTCTGCCCGGAGGAGAACCGGATAGTTTGTCCGTTCTCCTGCCTCGGCTCTCGATGCACCTCGAGAGCGCGGCACCGGAGGCCGTGGAGCAAGAGGTACGCCACGCCCTCAAGCGGCTCGCCACGGACGTCGATTTCGAGGATGCCGTCCTGGCGGTCTTCGAAATAGACGGTGGTACCCCTCTCCGGCCTCGAGCGCTGTCAACCAGCGCCACGGACGAAGCCGACGTGCTCGACGTCGCGGTCGAGCCATGGCTCGTGGAGAAAGCCTCGGCGCTGGAGCCTGTCGTCCTGACGAGCGACCGGACCGAACAGCCGTCGCCGGTCTCGGGCAGGCTTCAGGACCTCTGGAATGCCGGGATGCGGACTCTCCTGGTCACGTCATGGCAAACGCGGACGGAACGCATCGGTGCGGCGGTTCTGTGTTTCCGCGGCAGCCGGGAAGATATGGGAGCCGTCTCACGCGATCGCTCCTCGCTGCTCGAGTTCGCCAGGCGCGTCGGCGTACTTCTGCTGGGACGCACAACCCCGGTCGCATCGGAGCGGGCCGATGAGCGACGTCCGCGCCCGCGGCTGCCATCGGCAAGCCCCGCGCGCGGCGCGACGACCGCCCTCGACGGGCGACCGGATGGCATCGTCGGTGAGAGCGTGGCGTGGCGCTACGTCATGTTCCGCGTCGAACAGGTGGCGGAAACGCAAGCCACCGTTCTGCTGCTCGGAGAAACCGGCACGGGCAAGGAGCTCGTCGCGAGTGCGATTCATCGCCGCAGCCCGCGGCGTCACAACCGGTTCGTCGCCTTGAATTGCTCGGCCCTGCCCGCCACGCTCATCGAGAGCGAGCTCTTCGGCCGCGAGCGCGGCGCGTTCACGGGTGCCCACGTCAGCCAGGCGGGCCGATTCGAGATGGCGCACCGCGGCTCGCTGTTCCTCGATGAAGTCGGCGATCTTCCACTCGAGCTTCAACCCAAGCTGCTGCGAGTCCTCCAGGAAGGACAGCTCGACCGGCTCGGCAGCTCGCACACCACGACCATCGATGTGCGCGTGATTGCGGCCACCAACCGCGACCTGATGAGCGATGTCAGAAACGATCGCTTCCGGCGCGACCTCTACTACCGGCTGAACGTGTTTCCGATTACCCTGCCCGCCCTCCGTGAACGCGCGGAAGACATTCCCCTGCTGACGGAGCACTTCCTCGAACGCTTCTCCCGCCAGATGCGCAAACCCGTCGAGCCGCTCTCGAAGTCAGTGATGCGCGCGCTGCAGGAGCATCATTGGCCCGGCAATATTCGCGAGCTCGAGAACGTGATTCAGCGAGCCATCATCCTGTCGTCGGGGGGTGTGGTGTCGATCAACGACGTGTGTCTGTCGAGCCTGTCGGAACCCGCGGCGGGGACAGGTGGCTTCTCCGGCGAGACGACGCTTCAAGCGGTCGAGCGCGACCACATCTTGAGAATCCTGACGTCGACCTCATGGCGCATCGAGGGACCTCGTGGTGCCGCCCGCGCCCTCGGCCTGAAGCCGAGCACGCTCCGCAGCCGGCTGCAGAAGCTCTCGATTCGCCGCGCGAGCTGAATCCGCGACCGGCCGTGCACTGGCCCACGACCCGTCGCGAGATGACCGAGCTTGTCCTGCATTCCGGTCAGAACGCACCTCATCTCCATCGGATCGGCCTTTGCCGATTCGATGACGAGGCGAGATCCGCAAGTGAGGTGAGGGGTGGAGGACCTTCGACGGAAGTACAAGTAGGCGATCACCATCGCGAAGAGCTCTGGCCTGACCGGCTTCATCGGTGAGCGCGACGGCCGGTTGTTCTTCAAGGGCTCGGTCCAGACCCACGAACAGGCCGTCAGGCTGTGGAACGCCATCAAGGACGTGCCTGGCTGGCGCAACGAGGTGATCGCCAATATCCAGGTCGTTGCGCCAAACCCGTTCCGCCTGGGAAATACGGGAGACAAACCGGCTTGACCGCGCTCGCTTTTACAATCTACCAGTCTGCCAATCACGAATCTGCGAATTCTGAATTCACCTACCCACTGTGGCGGACGTGTACGATATCGCCGTCTTCGACGATGTAGTCCTTGCCTTTCAGGTGCAGCTTGGCTGTCTCCTTCAAGTACACCTCGGCTGCGTGGCCCGAGCCCCGATCGGCGCCGGCGGCGAGCAGCTCGTCGCACTTCATCACCTCGGCACGAATGAATCCGCGGGCGAGATCGCTGTGGATCGCATGCGCGGCATCGACGGCCGTGCCGCCGCGACGAACCGTCCACGCGCGCACTTCGTCTTCGCCGACCGTGAAGAAACAGATGTAGCCCAGCGCCTTGTAGAGCAATCGCGTGAGCAGGTGCACCGCCGGCTCCTCGACGCCGAGCGCCTGAAGGAACTCGGCGCGCTCGCGCGGATCGCCGATCTGCGCCACTTCGGCCTCGAGTTTCGCGCACAGGGTGCACAGCTCGTGGCCGGGCCCCGCGAATCCGGCTCGCGCGGCCTCGAGCAATGACGGATTCGGGAAGTTCGACTCGCCGCAGTTGAGCGCCGTCACCATGCTCTTCAGCGTCAGGAACTGGAGCGAGCGGATCTTCTTGAGGTCGTGTTCCTCCATCGGATGGACGCGCAGCGATTTGCCGCTTTCCAGATAGGGCTTGAGCGTTTCCAGCAGCGCCTTCTCTTCGACGCGATCGGGATCGGCCTTCTTCTTCTGTTCCTGCGCGATGCGCTCGAGTCGAAGATCGACCAGCGTGAGGTCGGTGATGGCCAGCTCGAGGGTCATGACCTCGATGTCGCGGATGGCGTCGACCTCGCCGCCGGCGTGAAACACCGACTCGTCTTCGAACGCGCGCACGACGTGGCAGAACGCGTCCATGTCTTTCAGCTTGCCGAGCCATTGCTCGCGCGGCTTCGCCTCCTTGGGAGGCGCGGGCGCGAGCGTGCATTCGATTTCTGCGTACTTCGTTTTCTTCGGCTTATAGAGCGCGGAGAGCTGGTCGACACGCGGGTCGGCGACCCTGGCCATGCCGACGGCGTAGTCGTTCGAGCGGCTGATCAACTGGTCATAGGCCACTCCGGTGAGCAGGGAGAACAAGGTTTTCTTGCCGACCTGCGGGAGGCCGACCAACGCGATTTTCATCCCGTTGTTGTACCACGGGGGAGCGCACGGAGCACGATCTCAACACGGAGCCACTGGGACACGAGATCCCTTAAGACAAAGAAATCTCCGTGCCTTCGTGCCTTCGTGTTGAGAGGACCTCCGTGACCTCCGCCGTCGCCGTGACCTTCGCGGTCTACTTCGCGGAACAGCTGGTCGATACCACCTTCAACGATTCGATGTCCAGATCGCGCAGCTCGATCGCGGTCTTCTCGGAGGTCTCGACCTTTGGATCGGGCTTGTCCGCGATTCGTTCGCGCTTCGTGCTCGAGTCCGTTGCGACGGCCTTCCGCGCCGTGCCGGTCGTTCTGCCGGTGACCTCGACGCGATGGCCGGTGTGCGCTCCCAGGTTCGACCCTCCGCTGAGCTCATAGGTGATGTTCGGCACGGTGCCCGACGTGGCCACGGCCACGCCTTTCGCGAGCGGGTCGGCTGTCGCCGACAGCACGAACTGGCCGGGCTGCGCCCCCGCCTGCAGGCATCCAATGACGGTTATCATTTTGCGGTCGTCGTCTTTTGGCCGGCTGGCCGGCTGATCCTGCGCGAGAGGCGCAGCGGAAATAGACACTGCCAGCGCGGCGAGAACAATGCTGAATCGCATATTCGCTCCTTCCCGTAATACGCAGCAAGAACGGGGCCCCCGTTGAGCGCCGCTCGACGTGCGCTGCTGAACCTGTCCGAGTCGTCGTGGTTGAGGACACACGCGCCTCGCTGGTGGTTCGTACGGAAGGCCGCCACGCGCTTCATGCCCGGAGATACACTCGACGCGGCGCTGGCGGCCGCGCACGACTTGCAGCGCGATGGCCTCGCCACCGTGTTGACGCAACTCGGCGAAAACGTGACCGACGCGGCAGGCGCCGAAGCCGTGCGCGGTCATTACGCAGAAGTGCTGGCCAGAATCCAGGGCGATCGATTGAACAGCGATCTCTCGGTCAAACCCACGCAACTGGGTCTCGATGTCGATCTGGATCGGTGCCACGAGAATCTGCGCGCGATCGTTGACCGCGCGTTTCGCCAGGGCACGCGGGTCTGGATTGACATGGAACAGCACGCCTATCTCGACAGGACCCTGACGATCTACCGGCGGTTGCTGTCCGATTTTCCAAACGTGGGCGTGTGCCTTCAAGCCTACCTGTACCGTCACGAAAGACGATCTTCAGTCGCTGCTTCCACTCGGCGGCGGCATCCGCCTGGTGAAAGGCGCCTATCGGGAAGCCGCGACGGTCGCCTACCCGAAGAAGAGCGATGTCGATGCCAATTTCCTCGCCCTTGCGCGTCAGATGCTCGAGGCCGCCCGCCACACCTCGAGTGCCCGGCCGGTGTTCGGCACGCACGACCGGACGATCCTCGACGCGATCGCCCACGAGGCGGATCGCGCCGGGCTCGCGCGCGAGGCGTTCGAGTTCCATCTCCTCTTCGGGATTCAGCGGGCAGAACAGGTGAGGCTGGCGCGCGAGGGCTATCGCGTGCGCGTGCTGATCAGCTACGGCGACCAGTGGTTCGCCTGGTACATGCGACGGCTGGCAGAGCGTCCGGCGAACGTGCTGTTCGCCGTGCGAGCGATGTTTTCGTAAGCGCGACGGCCTCACTCGGGCAGATGGCTGTTGAGTGTGGACGCCAGCTTGTTCACGTCCGTTTCGCGCAGCAACTGCTGAAGACGGCCTTCCGGAATGTGCGGATCCACCTGCAGCTTCCTGCACATCGCGTGGAGCATCTGCAACATCGCCGTCAGCTCCTGTTCGGCGAGCAGATCGACCTGCAGATCCAGCTCGGCCCGCTTGTCCGCCGCCCGCGTCATGCGGTTCTGCGACATCAGCACGAAGACGGAGAGGAAGATCGCTTCCAGCGACACCACCAGCGTGAGGAAATTGAAGGGATACGGATCGAACGGCTCGACGCCACGCAGTCCCACCGTGTTCGCGAGGATCCAGACCGCGAACACCGCCAGATTCACCGCGGCGAACGCACCCGTCCCCGTGATGCGGGTAATGGCATCGCTCAGGCGATCGGCCGCTGTGCGATTGCGTAGCGCGCGCCGCTCGAGCTCGGCAATGACACGGACATTGCGCTCGGTCGGTGGCGAGGTTGAGGCACGGTGGTGCCGCGGTCGGCTCCTCACATGCCAAGAGTCAGCAAGATTTCAGCCACACGGGTGGTCCCGGCTGAAGCCGGACACTGCGTACTAAATGGTGCCGTCCACCCCGGGCTCGGTCTCGTGTCAGGGGGTCTGGCTCTTTATCGACTCCTTCGCCTCGTCGCGCGCCCGCGCGCGCTCCTGCACCAGCGTGTAGGCGATGTAGTACTTGTGGATGTTGCTGACGTACTGAACGGTTTCCCGGCCAACGCGCTCCGAGACTATGCGCTCGACGTTGCCGAACCAGACGTTCGGATCGAGGCCGCGCCGCGCGGTCTCGCGCCGGAGCTGGCGAATCCGTCCCGGTCCGGCGTTGTAGGACGCCAGCGTCATCAGGCCCTTGTCCAGCTGCGTCATCGGCTCATCTTTGAAGAACTGGTCCATCATGAACCGGAAGTACTTGACGCCTGCGTGCACGTTCGGATCGACCTGCGTGATGTCGCCCACCTTCAAGTCCTTGCCGGTCGCCGGCATCACCTGCATCACGCCGATGGCCCCCACATGGCTCCTCGCTGCCTGGTCGAGTCGCGATTCCTGAAAGCCCTGTGCCGCCATCAGCAGGTAGTCGACATCGTATTTCTGGCCGTAGGTTTCGAAGAGCTTCACGATGTTCTGCAGTCTCTTCCGTTCCGCGTCCGACGTCGCGTTCTTGACGTAGTTGGTGCTTTCCAGATAGCGCCTCTCCATCGTGTTTCCGAATGCCGTGCGCGGCCCGTACTTGTCGATCCAGAGGTTGACCGCGCGCAGCAGCTTCGGGTTGTCCTTCCGGACGCCGACCGCGATCTCCCCGCCCGTCCGCACGGCGACCTTCTCGTTGATCTTGACGTTCTTGAAGATCTGCCGCCAGAACTCGGCGACGAAGTCGTCCACGACCGAAATTTCCACGAGCCCCGCGTTCACCATCTCGAGCACGTCGTCGTCTTCGAGGGCTTCCGGCGCTTCCTTGATCGCCACTGGCGGTTTGCCGCGGCTCGTGAGCGACGCATTCAGCTGCTGAAGGCTTTCGTAGTAGCTGCTGCTCCGCCGCACGAACACCTCACGGCCGGAAAGGTCGTCGACGCTGGCAAGCGGCGGGACGTCGGCAGCAGTCACGACGATCTCCGAGACGCCGCTGCGCGTCGGCTTGCTGAACTCCGCAACCTTCCGCCGCTCGGGAGTCACCGTCAGCGCCGCCGCGACGAAATCGACCTTTCCCTGTTCCAGCGCCGAGAACAACTGATCCCGCTGCAGCGGCACGAACGCCACGTGCACGGTGATCAGTCCCGTCTTCAGGCGCTTGTTGATTTCGTCCTCGAACAGCTTGATCGACTCGTAGCTGATACCGCGCTGGACGCCTTTGTCGATGAAGTACTGCGTGCGGTTGAAGACCACGCCCGCGCGAATCACGCCGGCGCTTCACCATCGCGTCGAAGTCGCCCTTGAAGGGCTCGTCCAGGATTTTGCGCCCCTCCTCGGGGAGCGCGTCGTACGGCGAAGGGACCTCCGGCAACGGTTCGTCCGTGCCCGGTTTACCCGCAGCCAGCGACGCCGGCAGGGTCTCGGGCGCGCCGGTGGATTCAGACGACGTCGATGGGTCGGAAGAGGCGCAGCCGGCCGCGGCCAGAAGGAACACCCCGGTCAACACACGAGACAGCAGAGCAATGGTCATCAATCAAGCCTCAAAAAAACGTTGACTCCGGAACTCATCTGTATGCTGGGGTACCAAAATCGAGCAACTCCAGGACCACTCTCGTCCCGTATGGCCGCCATTTCGAATAAACCACATTGGTGCTATGGTTTGACGCCTCCGATTGCGCCCGGTTCTGGCGGCGCAGTCTACGGGTCCGGTTACGACATAGTGGAGTTTCTCCTCTATGGTATGAAATTTTTGCACACCAGTACACACAAACCGGACCCATGTTCGTCATCGAGCTCATCTATAAAGCCGGCCTCGACCAGATTGACGCCCGGATGAAGGAACACATGAAGTTCCTGAAGAAGTACCACGCCTCCGGCCATTTCCTGGTATCTGGTCGAAAGATCCCGCGGGACGGGGGGATCATCCTGGCTGTGGGTGGCACGCGCGCCGAGATCGAAGCGATCGCCCGTGAAGATCCGTTCTACCAGCACGGGCTCGCCGACGTCCGCGTAATCGAGTTCAGAGCCAGTCAGCGCGCGGACGATATCCAGGACCGGATCGAGCGACTCTAGCTACCGCGCTGGTTCATAGTCCTTCCACAACCATTCCAGCGCGTTCGGCAGCGTCTGCTGCTTGACGCCGCGATCGCAATGGCCGGAGTTGCGAGAGAAGACGAATTGGTACTTGTAGCCCTTGGCCGCAAGCTCTTTCGCCATGCGCTCGTTCGCGAGCACCCAGTCGTGCATGCCGTCGCTTTCGCTGTAGTTATCGCGGTCCGACACGTGGAACCAGATGCGAATCGGCTTGACGGGACTCTTCGGGATGAGGTTCTCGTGAAACTCCCAGGCGCCGTGCGGCGTCTGCCGATTGTAGGGCCACTGCTGATTGACGTAGGTGCCCGAGTATGTGAGCACGCGATGGTAGAGATCGTTGCGGTACCACGCCATCGCCAGGGCTGCCGACCCGCCCGAACTGCAGCCCATCGTCGCACGCGCGTTCGGATCTCTCGTGAGCGTGACGTTGTACTGCTTTTCGACGAGCGGCAGCACTTCGGTTTCGACGAACTCCGCGTAGAGCCCCGACATCGTGTCGTACTCGAGGCCGCGCTGGCTGCCCTGCGCGTCGCCGCTGCCGTTGCCGATTGAGATAGCCACCATGACCGGCACGCGCTTCTCGGCTATCAGCGTGTCGAGCGCCGTGAACAACGCGGGGTCGGGACCATCCGCGCCGACGATGAACGGGACGACCGTTCCGGGAACATATTGCTGTGGAACATACACCGCCACGCGGCGCGTATACGGCGCCGGACCGCTGTTGACGATGCGCTTCGCGGGATCGGTCGGGTCGACCATCGCGCGCGATCCGGCTTGACGCGCGATACCCGGATAGATCTTGCTGGCGGTCGACTCCATCGTGAAGTCGTGAACCGTGCCGCGCGGCACGCCTTCCTTGACGGTCATCTCGCGCGCGGGGCTATACGTCGGGCCGATGATGAAGTTGCCATACGCGTCCGCCGGTGGGACCGCACCGTCTGGAAGTTCCCTCGCGTCGACATAGCCCGGCGTGTGCGGATCGCGGGTGGGATTGGGCGGCCTGTTGGCGCGCGCGGGCGGCGCTTGAGCCGCGGCGCCCGGCTGAGGCGGAGCGGCGTTCTGCGCCATCGGAACCGACAGGCCCACCGAAACGGCGAGCACGACTGCAAGGATCAGTGGTGTGTGTCTCATGGTCATGTGTACATCGACCGGTTGCCGTTCAGCGCCAGCCAGCCGCGAATCACGCGGTAAATGAACCACAATCCGACCAACGCGATCGGCAGCCACGCGATGAGGATGCCGATGCCGAGCGTCATGACGATGAACAACAGGCAGAGGGAGATCCAGAGAACACCGAACCAGAACGTCCGGATCTGCCATCGGAAATGCGACTCGAGCCACGTGCCGCGCGTGTCGCTGCGCTTCACGTAGTTCAATATGACGGCGATGATCGACGGCCAGCCCGTCAGGAACGAGCCCACCACAGTCGCGACACCGAGGATGCCGGTCAGCAGGCTGAACGCGTGCAGCCCGTAGATGACCTGCGTCCAGGTGACGAGCGAATCCGGCGGCCGAACCGTACCGCCTGGTACTACCGAGCCCGGTAATCCTTCCATAGCCACTCCAGTGCCAGCGGCAGCGTCTGCTGCCTCGTGGCGCGATCGCAGTGAGCGGAGTTGCGCGCGAACACGAACTGGTACTTGTAGCCCTTGGCCGCCAGCACCTTTGCCATGTTCTGATTGGCGACGACCCAGTCGTGCATGTCGTCGCGCATGATGTTCGGGTTGTAGAGATCGCGATCGCCGACGTCCATCCAGATGCGGATGGGTTTCACCGGGCTGTTCGGGATGATGTCCTGGTGATAGCCCCACGCGCCGCCCGGCGTTTCGGGATCTGTACGGCCACTGCTGGTTCACGTACGTGCCCGAGTAGCTCAGCACGCGGTGATAGAGATCGTTGCGGTACCACGCCATCGACAGCGCCGCGGCCGCGCCCGAACTGCAGCCCATCGTCGCGCGGGCGTCCGGATCCCTCGTCAGCCTCACGTTGAACTGTTTTTCGACGAGCGGCAGCACTTCGGTCTCGACGAACTCGGCATACCGTCCCGACATCGTGTCGTATTCGAGCCCGCGCTGGCTGCCCTGCGCATCGCCGCTGCCGTTGCCGATGGAGATGGCGATCATGACGGGCACGCGCTTCTCGGCGATGAGATTGTCGAGCGCGGTGAAGAGCAGCTGATCCGGACCGTCGGCGCCGACGATGAACGGCGCGACCGTGCCCGGAACGTATTGCTGCGGGATGTACACCGCGAGGCGCCGCGTGTACGGCGCCGGATGGCTGGTCGTGACGATGAGCTTCGCGGGGTTCGCCGGATCAGGCGTGCCGAACGTGCCCTGATCGCGCGCAATGCCCGGATAGATCTTGCTGTCGGCCGAGCTCATCGTGAAGTTGTGCACCGTTCCCTGCGGGACGTCCGGCTTCACCGTCATCTGCGGCGCGGGAGTGTGGGTCGGGCCGATGATGAAGTTGCCGTACGCATCGGCAGGCGGAACCGTGCCGTCTGGAAGTTCCTTGGCGGTCACGTAGCCTGGCGTGTGCGGATCGCGCGTGGGCGGCGTCGGCCGCGCGGGTGGCGCCTGCGGAGCCGGCGCGGTCGCGGCCGGCTGTTGTGGAGTGGCAGCCGCCTGCGCCATGGCCGGCACGGCCGCAGCCATCGAGGCGACGAGCATCCCAACCGTCAAAAGGACTGTTTTCATACGTCAGCATCATAACGCCGGCCGGCAGGTCTGGACTAAAGCAAGGAACCCTCACGTCCGGGACGTCGTGGTCCGCCAGGCGCGGTATACTCCGCGCGCCGTGAGACAGCGCCGCGGACGAATCACCCCGCTGGTTGTCGCTTTCCTGCTGGCCGCCATCCCGGCCGCGGTCTACCACACGTACGTCTTCTCAGAATTCACGCCGATTCGCATAGACGCGATCGCCGCGAAGCGGTACGCGTCTGACCGCACCATCGCGGTCGCCCTTCCTGATTTGTCGAGGCTCCGTGGCCAGACGGCCGTGCTCGAGCTGCAACTTCAGAACACCCTGCTCGTGGAGAGACAGATCGGGCTTGTGCATGATGGCTTCCCGACCAATCGCGTCACGCTCCCCCCCGGTCGCCTTCTCCACTGGAGCATCGTGCTGCCGCCCGACCGCATCGTTGCACTCGAGCGGGAGATGGGTGAGGGTGCGCGCATATTGAAATTCACCGGCGATGCCGATGGCTGGGTCCTCGCTGCGCTCCAGATTCGCAACTATCACCTTCGCGTCGGCGACCGCCCAACGCTAGTGGCCTAGCGAACGGTGCCGGCGCCTACACGGCGGGAACGCGTTTCATTCCAATCGCCATCGGTTTTTGTTTGCTGGCACTCGTGAACGTCCTCGTGCCCGGGTCGCAGCCACAGCCTCGAGCGGTCCGCCTCATCGGCCATGGCCTGGGTCTCACGGCGTTCCTCGTGTTCGTGGCCTGTCTGATCGTTCCAACGCTCTCTTCTTATAAGATTCTGCTTTCGCCTGCGGCGTTTGCGTTCGGCGTCATCGGCCTGTATGCGCCGCTGCTCCTCCGGAACGCGGTGACGCTGGTTGGGAGAGAACCCTCCTTCCTTCGAACCTTGACCTCGATGGCGGACGGCAACGAGAGCCGCTTTGCCGCCGTCACGGGATTCTGGAAACGCCACGAGGTGACGCTCGAGCGAGGCGCGGCGCTCGCCGGGCTCGCAGCGATGGCGATCGCGCAGCCGATCTTCGAGGTGGTATCGAACAGTCCAGAGTTCTTGCGGCCAGGGGGACGAGGGCCGCGGACCGCTCTTCGGCAATACGTCGCTATCTGTTTCGGTGTGCCGCTAGTCCTACGTCGGAATAGAGCGCGCGATTCGCGCGGTCAGCCGCGGGGCGGCTACAGCGTTTCATGGCCTCGTGTCGGCGCTGCTCATCGCAGTCATCGTGATGCCGTGGTTCCGGCGCGGCTAACCTGCTCGGGATCGCCGCGGGACATCGCGGACGAGCGCCCTCATCGGGAACCATCCTGGCCATCGGCGCCGCTCGAAACCGCACGCTCGCCAGTTTTTCACCGCACTCGCGCCAGCCGCCCTGATCGTTCCGGCGCTCTTTCTCCTCGAGCCCGGCATAGAGCAGACGACTCCTGCCGTCACCACCAGCGGGTGCCGTGCAGGCGATGGAACAGACTCCGCCAATCGTGTTCGTCGTGTTCGATGAGTTGCCATTGAACAGTCTGCTTGACGGAAGAGCGGCGATATCGATGTGGAGCGGCACCCGAATTTCGCCGCGCTGGCTCGCGAGGCGTACGGTTTCGAGAACGCGACGAACGGTCGCGTCCAATACGTCGCACGCGATACCAGCCATCCTGTCGGGGCGATACCCGACGGCCGTGGACGACGCGCCGACGCTGCAGTACTTCCCGGTCAACCTGTTTACGACGCTGGCGCGTCACTACGACATGTTCGCCTCCATGAGGATTCCCGCTCTGTCCGCCTCGAGCGTGTCAGATAGCGATTCCACGTTATCCGGCGACTCACTCGAGTCGCTCCTGTCAGATCTTGGGCTCGTGTGGCTGCACATCATCCTTCCGGAGGCACTCGCAGAAGGGCTGCCACCGGTGACCGAAGACTGGGCGGAATTTGGCGAGCACCGTGAGACGGACCTGCTGGAACGGTCGTGGCAATCGAAGGGAGCTCTTTGCGCGGTTCGTGTCGTCGATCGACGATCGACCTGCGCGGCTCCACTTCATGCACGCGATGCTGCCCCACAGGCCGTTTGTCTATGTTCCGTCAGGACGCCGGTACCCGACCCTGACAACGCCGACTTCGATACCAAAGAAGGGCCTTCGAGGGAACCAGCCACGGGGTTCGCCGATGCCGCGCATCAACGTCACCTCGCGCAGGTAGGGATTCGTCGACCATCTACATCGGTATTTGGTAATCACGACTGCGCCAGCAACAGACGTACGACAAGGCTCTGGTCATCATCACATCCGATCACGGCGCGAGCTACCGATAACGGCCGCTCCAGGCGGCAGCCGCATAATGCAACGCAATATCGCCGACATCCTGCGTGTGCCGCTGTTCATCAAGCTGCCAGGTCAGCGACGCGGCGAGGTGGTGAATCGGATTGCCGAAACCGTCGACATCCTTCCCACGATTCTCGATGTCGTCGGCGCGAAAGCGCCCCCTCCACTCGACGGGCGGTCGCTGATGCAGAGTCAGGCTCCGCACGCAACCCGGACCTTCATCTGGCGCAACCGGTTCAACGCCGAAGTCAGGACCATCAGCGATGGCGATTTTTCAGCAGACGGTGCCGAGAGCCTCGCGTGGAAGGAGCGTCGATTTGGACACGGAGATCCCGCGTCGCTGTACGCGCCCCCGGGCCTCCAGCATTTACGCGGGCAGAGCTCATCGGCGATGCACGCGATGCCGGACGTGAAGGTCACGATTCGCAACCCAGGGCAGTTCGACAGGGTCGATCTCGACCCGCGATCCCCTTCCTCTGTACGTGGGTGGCGTCCTCCGCACATCCCGATCGGATCCCCTCACGGTCGCCGTTGTGGTGAATGGAGTCGTGGCCGCCGTCACCGAGTCGTATCGTCAACGTGATGTCCAGATGTTCGGCACGCTCATTCCGGAAACCGCGCTGCGGACCGGCGCCAACACCGTGACCGCCAGCGTCGTCGATACCGCAGCCTCGGGACACTAGAGCCATCTCCACGTAGTACGTGAGTGTCCGGCTTTAGCCGGACTTTCACGCCGCCAGCCCGTTTTTGTTCCCGACAGGGCTAAAGCCCTATGCCACCGCGACCAGTGAAGCTCCGAATTGAGGTACAACGACGCGAGCACCACTCCCATGTGCGGCACAAGGGCAGCGGCCATGACATCCTCCGGCAGTGCGAACACGATCACGGGAGCGTTGGAGCTGGTGTGCAGGATGGCCGGCCCGGCGATCGAGTTGCCGCCTCGCTCGAAGACGAATGCCAGCGGGTACGCGAGCAACGCCGCAAGAACCACCGACGCGAGGCCGATCGTCCATCCCGTCGTCACGATGATGTAAAGGTGTTGCGCCGCGAAGAGTGCCGCAGAGACGGTCGCCGCAGCGGCAAACGAACGTGTGCGCCGCAAATGTCCAAAGACAAAGCCCCGGTGAATCACTTCCTCTGTAATGCCGTTGACCAGCACGACACCGAGAAACAGCGATAGAAAATCAGGCCGAAGGTTTACGGCAACATCTTTAGCCAAGGCAAACAGCGGTAGAAACACCCACATCGGCAGGCTGGCCAGCACGGCGACGGCCAGGGTCGAACGATCCGCGCCAACACCTCCCAGCCGAACACGCGCCTCTTTCAGCGTGCGGCTGAAGAACAGTCGCTCGGCGGCCAGTATTGCCCCGACACCCCATACACACAGCAGGACTTGACGCAGCAAGAGCGGGAGCCCTGGCGGCAGCCAGGCTGCCGCAACGAGCGGGATGATGACGATGATCGGCAAGGACAAGAATCAGAACATCACGTGGCCACGTATCAACGTCGCCCGGTCTTCTGCGCCTTCGCGCTCGGCGTGGTGTCGGCATCCAGATCGCCAAGCGCGAACTGGATGCCCCTGAAGAAGAAGTCGCTGAGAGCCGGCACCGTGAAAAACGCCGGTGTGTGACCGAGCGCCGTAAAGAAGACGCGCCCTTTGCCGTGGCTGCGGATCCAGCTGAGCGCGTAGTCGCCATCCTGGCGCACGCACGGGCGGGCGCACCCCCTGCCCTGATTCAGATCCGTCTTTTCCATGTCGATGCTCATCAGCACGCGCACGGTGTTGCGCGATAACGGCGGCTCGGGGAAGCGATAGAACTCGTCCTGGTGAACGAACGACCGCCCCTCGAATGCCGCGACGAGCGGATTCGACGGATCGTCGATCTTGACGGTCGCCATTTCCGTCGGTTCACGATGGGCGCCTTCGACCGCGCCCAGCATCTCGGTGAACTCCGGCCAGTCCATCGACGCGTGGCTGGTGCCGTGGTAGCCCGCCAGTCCGCCGCCTTCGCGGACGAAGCGGCTGAGCCCCATGCGCACCTCCGGATCCACGAAGATCTGTCCGACGGTGTTGTTCAGGAAGACCGCATCGAACTTCTTGATCCGGTCGTACTTGAAGTTCTCGAGATCGTTGCTGAACACCGCCTCGTACGCACCGGTGGCTTTCGCAAACTGCTCGATCGCCATGTTCGCCGCAGGGATCGAACGATGACCGCCGGTCGCACCGCCATATCCGATGTTCGCGTCGTACACGAGCAGCCTTCGAGAGGCCTTCGGCGTCGCGGCGGCCTTTCGAGGAGTGGCCGCGGCGATCTTCTCGCGGTCTTCGGGCGAGAGCCGGTCGGGTCCCTTGATGGGAATCCCGCGCGAGAGCTGCATGACGCGCCCGGCAACGACCGGCTGGACCGCCTTCTCGAAGCCCTGCAGCGAGCGCAGCAAGTCGGCCGTCACATCGGGCCCACCGGTAGTGTCCACGGTGATCAGCGAGATCTTCGGCGGGTCTTGCCTTTCAGACCCGGCTAACAGCGCCATCAGCGGCGCGATTCCCGCGACTCCGCTGCCCAGGCTGACGGCGTGACCGTTCCTGCCAAGCGCATTTCGATCGCTCAGCCTGAGCACCAGCAACCGATCTTTGACGAGCGCGATGCCATCGGCCGGCGCGATCCCTTCCTGCATCCATTTGCCGAGATCGGCATAGACCCCGAGCCGCCGGCTGCGGCCCTGCAACGATTCGACGAGCGTCTTTGGACTGCCGATGAGCGCGACGTTGATGGCGTACTCATCCGCAAGCTTCTCGAGCGTGGCCAGCGCTTGCGGCGCTCGCTCGACGGCCAGCGTTTCAACGCCGAGACCTTTCACGAACTCGAACACTTTTCGAGCCGTTTGATCGTCCTCGCCGATCGCAGGCGTGACGTACACAGGCATGCGCAGGCTGAGCGACGCCATCCGCTCGCGCACGCCATCAATTTCTCCGGGCGCGAGCTTGTAGTCCAGGTTCTTCGGAATCTGGACGCTCACCTTCTGCGTGCTGTCTCCTTCGACGGCCGCCAGGTCCAGCGCGTCGGCTTTGCGGGCGGCTTCAAAGAACGTGTCTTGCCGGAAGCTCCCGAGCGACACCCCCACTTGCCAGCCGACGAGCGATCCGACCGCCGTTCGGAGTTGTCGCCACGCCGGCACGCGCACCGATGCCGAGATGCGAACCGGAGGATTGGCCGGCGGTGGCGGTGCCTGCGCGAAACCAATCGTCGTGGACGCGACCGCCGCAAACAAAAAATGCACAGGACGCATAGCGATCACCTCGAGGGGTCGGGACCCCGTTCTATTGCGCGAGTGACGGCGCGAATGCCAGCAGGACGTTTCCCGGCCGGCCATTCTGGAATCCGGTATAGCCCGACGTGACGTACACCATGCCGTTCACGATCGTCGCCCCGGCCGAGCCGATCGATCCGCCGCGTGCCTTGACGCCATTCACCGTGTCGAACTCCTTCGCGGTGTTGTACTGCCAGATCGGCCGGCCATCGAAACTGGAGAACGCGCGAAGCATCCCGTCCAGGCCAGCGCTGAAGACAACCCCTGGGATCGCACTCACGGCGGCGCTGAGGCCAGGATGCTGGGCCATCGATTCCTGCGGCGGGATGTCCGCGTACCACCGCTCCAGACCGTCTCTTATTCTGATGGCCGCCAACCCGCCATACGGTCCTCGCAAGGCGAAGTACGCCTGCTCCTCGTCGGCGGCGCCGCCGAAGAGAATCTGGCCCCGGCTGATATCCGAGTACCAGACCACCTTCCCTTTGTTATCCGGATCGAGCGCCCACACGCCACCCGATTTCTGACCGGCCAGCACGAGCGACTTGTTGCCAGGCTGGTCGACGAGGATGGTCCCCGCGGAGAAATCCCAATCGGGATTGTCCTTCTCGTCCGGACAGTAGTAATTGTCGGGCCGGCCACGCGCGGGCGCCGCTCCCCGCGCGGGCGGCGGCGGGCCGGGCCGGCGGTGCGCGCTTCGTGGCGGATGTCCTGCCGCTGATGGTCCTTGCGGGCACCCGGTGTGCCACACGTCGCCGTGCATCGCCTGGGTGACCCACAACACCTTTCCAGTGGTGAGGTCCATCGCCATGACGGCGTTCGCCCGGCCGAGATCCGGTGCGGAGAACGCGTTTCCCGTCGAGACGTAGACAGCCTGCCGCTTCGGATCGATCGTGACGGGGCCCCAGATGCCGGCGCCGGACGGTCCGAGAAACTTGATGCCGGCGTCGGTCTTTCTCTCTGACGGTTCTTCAGGGATGGTGTACGTCTTCCAGATCTGTTTCCCCGTTGCGGCATCGAGTACCGCCACCATGCCTCGGACCGTGCAACAGGCGTAGTTGACGCTCGCCGATTCGGGCTCTTCCAGCGAGGCGAGCGGGACGTACACGCGCCCTTCATACACCGTAACGCTGGCCGTGATACGGGACAGCGGATGCGGATCGATTCTCGTTTTCCACAGAAGCTTGCCTGTGGACGCATCCACGGCGTACGCGTTGCCGCGAATGTCGCCGAAGAACGCCGCCGTCTGTGGAGAGCCCCGCTTGACGACGCCGATCATCGGCGTGCTGCGCAAGCCGGCCTGCGCCTGGAAAGACCAGTGGACGCATCCGGTGTCTGCGTCGATCGAATAGAGATATCCGGAATCGGAACCGATGAAGACGCGCCCATCCACGACGGTCGGCTGGCCGTATGCGGAGGAGGTCCACGGAAGCCCAAACGCCCACTTGAGCTCCATCCTCGCGACGGCCGCCGGCGCGAACCCATGGCGGCGCAAATCATCAGTGGCGCCGGACTCTTTCGGTCCGAGACCGCCAGCCGCTCTCGCGGGCTGATACCGATTGTTCTTCGTCATGTCGGGGCTCCAGCCATTCCACGACGGCGCCGACATGTTCGTCACCGGAGGATGGCTCGCGCACACGTTCGACATCGTGCTGGCGCCTCCGCTTTCGGTCGATCCCAGTCTCCTGCCACTCACCCACTCCGCAATCGCCACTCGTTGCTCGTCGTTCAGCCCGGCCGTGTCGGCGTGGGTGCGCATGCTCCCGGTCGTCATCGAGGCATACAACTTTTCCGGCGTCAGTTGCTTGAGCATCTCCGGAGACATCGCTTCGTCCATCTCGGGTTTGCCGTGGCACGCGCCGCACACGTTGCCGAAAATCGTGGCGCCCGCCCCTTCCGAGGCCCTGTCGGCGAACGCGCGCGGCTCGGTGGCCGGCGGCGCCGGCTGTTGTGCGCGCGTCGATTCCGACTGCGCAAGGATGGCCAGCGTGACGGCGCACGAAGCCACAACCAGGGCGATAGCGCGAAACGTGCTCATTCAAGGTTCTCCAGTCTTCATGACTTTTCTCGTGGGGCCCCACCCCCACGAGCTGTACCTCGCCGCTTTGCGGCTCGGCGATGGCCGCAACAACGATCCGCTCAGTGCAGCGAGTACGAGAGCGATATAGCACCCGGAGTACAGGGTGTCAATTTTGACCCAGAAGGGGCATGAAGTTCCGATGAAGAAGGGATGAAGCATCGATGAAATTGTCCTCTCCTCACTATCCAAATGAGTAAGTTCTCACATTTGTGCAAGGACGTGCGACACGCATGCGCGGCGTCGTAGAACGCGATTGTCTGCGACGCGGCGAACACGTCACAATCATGAGTCACATGATCGCACGCCGGCTTCTCCTCGGAATCGTTTTCTGCGCTTCGCTCACTTCGACGCTGCTCGCACAAGAGCCCGGCGATGCGTCCGACGTCCGCACGGTGACGGCCGTGCGCGTCGCACCGGACGAAGACCTCCGCATCGACGGCGTGCTCGACGATCCCGTATGGCGGCGCGCCGCGGCGACGGGCGGCTTTCTCCAGCGCGAGCCGGCAACGGGGTCTCCGGCCACCGAGTCGACCGACGTCCGCATCGTCTACGACGCGGACCGCGTCGTCATCGGCGTGACGCTGCACGACAGCGAGCCGCAGGCGCTGCTGCAAAACCAGATGCAGCGCGACGGGGACTTCGACGCCGACGACAGCTTCGCCTGGATCATCGACAGTTTTCTCGACGGTCGCACCGGTTACTTTTTCGAGATCAATCCCGCGGGGGCGATGGGTGACGGTCTCGTCAGCATGTCGTCCGGCGGCGGGGGCGGTGGTGGCGGAGGAGGAGGAGGCGGCGGAGGTGGTGGCGGGGGCGGCGGGACGATCAATCGCTCCTGGGACGGCATCTGGCTGGCGCGCGTGCGCCGCACGAGTTCGGGGTGGAGCGCCGAGATTGAGATCCCCTTCCGCACGTTGAACTTCAATCGCAATCTCTCTGCCTGGGGCATCAACTTCCGCCGGATGATCCGGCGGAAGAACGAAGAAAGCCTGTGGACGGCGCATGCGCTCAATCAGGGTCTGACCCGCGTCGTCAATGCCGGGCGCGTCGAGGGGTTGACCGACCTCTCGCAGGGCGTCGGGCTCGATTTGAAACCGTATGCGGTCGGGCGCGTCTCGTCGGAGCCGGTGACGGGTCAAACGTCGGCGATTGCCAACGGCGACATCGGTCTCGACGCGTTCTACAACGTCACGCCGGCGTTGAAGCTGAACGTCAGCGTCAACACGGATTTCGCGGAAACCGAGGTCGACGAGCGCCGCGTGAACCTGACGCGGTTCCCGTTGTTCTTCGAAGAGAAGCGCGACTTCTTCCTCGAAGGGTCGAGCTACTTCGATTTCGGACGCATGCCGGGCCGGGCGGTCACGCCGTTCTTCTCGCGACACATCGGTCGCGATTTGCGAGGCCGGGCGCAGCGCATCGACGTGGGCGGCAAGCTCACCGGCCGCACCGGCGCCTTCGACGTCGGCGTGCTCCAGGTACGCACGGCAGAGGAGCTGACCGACGACCAGATCGGCGAAGACTTCTCGGTTATCCGCGTGCGACGCCGGATGTTCGAGCAGTCGTACGTGGGAGCGCTCTACACCCGCCGCGCGGCGCGCGACGGGGAGGCCCGGCAGACCGCCGGTATGGACCTGGCGTTCAGCACATCCAGGTTTCGTGGAAACCAGAACATCGATCTCAGCGCCTTCTACCTCTGGACCACCAACCCGCTGGAAACGGGAGACTCGTCCAGCTTTGGCATGGCCCTGCGGTACCCGAACGACCCCTGGACGGCCAGCTTCTCGGCGCTGGAGCTGCAGCCCGAGTACGACCCGGCCATCGGTTTCGTGGAGCGGCGCGGGATCCGTCAATACCTGCCGGAGTTCGAGTGGTCGCCGCGATTGGACGACCATCCGTGGATTCGGAGCATCGACATCGGGGTGGAAGCGGACATCCAGACCGACATGCACAACAACCTGCTGACGCGCGAAGTGGATTTCACGCCGCTGCAGATCAATTCGCACGCCGGTGCGCAGATTCAGTTCAGAGTTTCGCCCCAGTACGAACGGCTCGAGGAAGACTTCGAGATCTCCGACGGCGTCGTGCTTCCCGCCGGCGGCATCTACGAGTTCACCCGCTATCAGGTGGAAGTGGAGACGCCGGACCATCTCGTTGTGGCGGTGTCGCCGGAGGTGACGTGGGGCGATTTCTTCTCAGGTAAGCGAACCGACCTGACCGTGCGCGTCGACGTGCGTCCGCGGGGTGGCGTCTCGCTGTCGGCGCAGGTGGAGCGCAGCTTCCTCGATCTGGCCGAGGGCAGCTTCACCGCCGACGTCTACCGGATGGATGCGAGCACGCAGTTCAGCCCATGGATCTCGCTCGCCAACCGGCTGCAGTACGACACGGTGAGCCGCGAGCTGGGCTGGCAGGTTCGATTCCGGTGGATTCATCGCCCCGGCCACGACACGTACTTCGTGTACACCCACAACTGGCAGGAAATGCTCAGCCCGGGCGAACGCCGCCTGGCCACGCTCGACAACCGGCTGGCGAGCAAGGTGGTGTACACGCTGCGATTCTGAGACCCGCCTCGCGTCCCGACAAAACGCAAGCGCGCGGCAAGGTTGGCCGCAAGCGTCTTGTGTGCGAAATGCCGCACTAACTCAATCCCCTGCCACCACCTCCGCCGCCGGAAACGCGTCGCACTTGATCGTGCCAGTGATCTTGCCGGCCGAAGGTGTGGTCGCGTCGACTGTGAAGGTCCCTCCAGTGCCTTCCGTCACCAGCTTCACGCTGCCCGAGCCGGACGGTCCTTGCGGGCTCTTGATGGTGCTGACGTCGTACCTCTTTCCGCCCATGTTCACATTCAGCTGCACCATGTCGCCGGTTCCATTGGCCGGCCGCCACAGGGACAAACTGATGTTGCGTCCGTTGTCATCGTGCCGCACCGACCATCGTTCTGCCGCAATGTCGTAGATGCTTCCTTTCGCGAGGTGATCGCAGCTGGCTTCCCCTTTGAACGTGTACGGCGTCCCGTTCACCTTGAGGTCAATCGCGACGCCGACCTTCTTTTCCTGTGAACCTGGTGGACGCCGCTGAGCGGACGCGGCTACTGAACCCATCAACGCTGCACTGACGAACAACACAGAAATCAACCGCATGCGTCACCTCCTGATGGCCTAGAATATCAATCCGATTTGCCCCAATCCAGGCTTCTGCAGGAGGTAGATCATGTCTGGCCCGCGAACGTTCGGAAGAGTACCTTCGATCGGGGCTGGCGTTCTGTTACTCGTTGTCCTTGGTCTTTCGATACGGCACTTCTTACCATCCTCGACAGAGATTCCACCGACCGCTCCGGCAACGAACCGTGAATCGATTCAGTCCGCTCGCACGTCGGCGGCATCTGATGCAACTGGGGGCGACCTGCCGGGTGACCCTCCGCCGCCTGCGATTCATCCAACCTCGCCGTGGCTGGCGGCGGCTCCCAATCCGATCCGTGTCTCCATCCAACCGTCTTCCGCCAGGAGCGCCAAACGCCGCATCACTCGCGGAGGCGGCGAGATCAATCTGTCTACCACCGAAGGGTTGCGCGTGACCTTGACCGTGCCCCCTGGGTCGCTGGTGAGCAGCCAGGAAGTGACATTGGAAGTCGTGACGATCTCAGAGGCGCCTTTTGCCGCCGGCCTCCTCGCTGCGGTGCGTCTCACACCGGAAACGCTCGCTCTCCGTCGGGCCGCCACGCTCACGTTCGAGACTCGGCAACCCGTGGATGCCGCGCAGCCGCTTGCCGGAGTCGCCGTCCACGGCGGCGAGATGCACGTGATGCGCGCCGATCAATCCGTCGATCCCAAGCTGCGCGGGCGCGCGCATGTGGAGCTTCCGCTCGTCCGCCTTGGCACATACGGCGTGGCGAACACCTCGACAGACGAATTGGCGTCAGCGAACCAGCACGAGCCCACCGATTACCTCTCGCGACTCGAGCAGCGGATCGCCCGCGCATTTCCTCCAGTCGCCGCAAAAGCCAGCGCGGCCCGCAGGTGGTCCGTTGTTCCGGCAGTGTACGCACAGGCAAAAATCTTTCCGGTGGACGATCTGATGCAGAGCCTCGAGACATTCTTCGACCAGGTGGTAGTCGCTTACTTCAAACAGCTTCCCAAGGAGACCTGCCACCTGACCCACACCCCCTCCGCGGCGAATGTCCTGTTTTCGTGGTCGGCCCTGGCGAACCTCCTGCTCCCGCTGCAGCCGCTTCCGGACGCCCCGCCACATGTGCGAGAGGAGGAAGCCAAGCTCCGCGCTCAGCGGCGCGACAGGCTGCGTGGTTTCGGATATTCGGACGAAGATATCTCGTTCATCGATTCCATGTTCGAAAAGTATCGCGACAGGATCGAGGAACTAAACGCGAAGGGGGCTGCGTTGCTCGAGGACGCCGTCAAGCGTCAGTTCGCCAACGCGTATCACTGCTGCCTTGACGAAAACGCGCGATCGTATTACCTCGAGAGGATGGTTGAGTCAATGCGTATCGGGGCGCTGAACGACTTCGCCGTCGACTCGGAACCCATGGCGAAAGTCGAGGAGTGCAATTGCCGTGTTTCGCTGCGCGAGGGCGGCGTCAGAAACGTGGGCGCCGCGGTGGCGGGCACGATCACGCACACTGAAACATTCGACGCGAAGAAGGTGGAGGAACGCGCCACCCGAACCATTACCAACATCATCTCGATGTCGTACAAACAGACGCTCGTCCTGGTTCAGAACCGTGGGGGATCCAGATACGGCGCGGCCTACGACGTGGAAGGATCGAGCAGGACAGAAGACCAGCTCTGGGATAAGTATCCGTGTGGGCCCCAGGCGGGTACACGATCACAACCGGCTCAGTGGCTGACGACGGCTCGACGACCGTGGAAATCCGGCCGGTTTACAACACGAAAGACAAGTACACCGATTCTCTACTCGCCGATAACTGCCGAAGCGACAGGAACGCGGATCTCCCACCGCGAAGACAGGCCTTGCAGCCCGTTCCCGGAGACCTTCGACAGGACTGGCGACGCCCAGGTCTACGCACGTACGGTGCCGGGACAGGTGGAGATTGAAACGGCAGCGGATCCCGCGCATCCCACCGACCTCCGTGGGACGCGCGAGTTCATCGTCGATGAGGCGCACAATAACATCGCATCCCAGTATGGAAAACCGCGAATCTCAAAGGTGCAGTGGGACCTGCATCTCTGCGTGAAGTGACGCGCTATCGGGGCCGCGCCGCGCATTGACGCGCGGTGTCCTGCCCCAGCGTCGCCAGCGTCACCATCCCGTTCGGATAGAAGCGCTTGTGTCCCCAGGCGATGAGCCGCCCGTCAGAGAGAAGCGCGAAGCGGTTGATGCCGTCCGAGGCGATGGCGACGGCGTTGGTGAGCTTTGGCGTTGTCCATGATGGTTGAGACGGGAAATCGCGGACACTGCCGTCGGGCATCAGCACCATATTTCGAGAGATGGCCATCGGACCGCGAATGCCTTCGACCACGACCGGCTTGTTCGTGGCCTGGTCCTGTGGACGATGCCCGGTACGTAGCCGCCGCCCCACGCGCGCAGCGTTCCATCCGCGAGCAGCGCCGCACCGCCACCGCCGGTGGCTACCACATCCACGGCGTTTGAAATGCCCTGCACAGGCGTGGGGACGGCTGTCGTCTGATTCTCTACGGTGCCTAGAACGCCCTTCGCGCCCAGTGGCAAGTTGTTGTTGCCCCACGCGCGAATCGTTCCATCTTTCAGCAGCGCGAATGCGTAGTTCCCACCCGCGCTGATTTTCATGGCGCTATCGATGCCCAGCACCTTGGCCGGCGCAAGATGGTCGTAGCCCATCCTTGCTTCCAGGACTCCGTCCCCGGGGATACCGTTTCGCCCGATCCCCACGTCCGGATCGTGCCGTCGGCGAGAAGCGCGGCGGAAAACTCACCGCCCGCGGCCACCGCGACGGCATTGCCGATCTCTCGCACGGGCACCGGCGGGCGTGAGAACTGCGGCAACGCCTTGCCGAAGCGTCGATCGATGGCCTGCTCGCTTCCAAGCTGGCCATGGCCGTTGGAGCCCCACGCAAGAATCGTCCCGTCGGATCGGAGCACCAGCGCGTGAGCCGACATCGACACCGCTACTGCGTCCAAAATTCCTGGCACCGCTTGCACCTCTGGAGCCGGCGCTATCCGCATTCCGTTGTCAAACGTGACCCGTAGGTACTGTTTTACGGTGCCATCGCCCAATCTGATAAGAAAATTGCCTTCCGGGCCGAGGGAGAGGCAGCTTCCCGGAGTCGGCGTCAGATGAAGCATTCCCCGAGGTGTCACAGGAACGGCCGTTGTCACCGTCGCGCCCCCTCCGCCTGCTGGCGTCACCTCGTTGGAGGCCACGGCGCGGGAACTTCCCTTCGGCGTCACAGCGACCACGCGATACGTGTGTCGCGATCCGCTCACCGCATCATCGTCCACGAACGTCCCGGTGGGAGCGCAGAGACGGCATACCACCCGATTCCCGCCTGGGATTGCGGTGCGAGAGATGGTGTAGCCGGTAACGCCGGGAGCGACATCCCAGGTTACAGTCACCGTCCCGTTGTTCGACGCAGCGGCACGGGCGGCTGCCGGTGGTGGAGGCGGAGGACCGAGCGTGGTGCGTTCCGGCACCACTTCGTTCGAAGTCACCCGCCGCGAGGCCAGCCCGCTTTCGGAGACGGCTTCAATGGCAAAGCGCAGAGGCTGGCCGTAGCTCTTGATCGGGAACACCCACCAGTCTGCGTTGGCACCGCGCGATTCACCGATCAAGGCCGCAGTCCCGCCGGCGGGAATGGAGTACAGGCGGTAGTACACGACTCCCGGCACGCGGCTCCAGTTCATCGAGATGGTATCGGGAGCAGTTTGCGCTGCCCAGAAGCGTGCCGGGGCGGGAAAAGGATCCTGGGCGCGGGCAGAAATGGCTAACACAAGGACGGCAGCTGCCGAGAGAAACGGAGAGGTCAGCCTCAACGCCAAGTTGTAATTGGCCATGAAGTCTTTCGATTGTTGGGATTATGAGCCCAAAGGAAGTCTGGCCACAATCAAGTTGACAACGGAGAATTGGCGGAGAGGGAGGGATTCGAACCCCCGTGCCCCTTACGGGACAAGACGCTTTCGAGGCGCCCCCGTTACGACCACTTCGGTACCTCTCCGCGTGAGGATCAGTGGTGCAGAACTTCCTATTTTACCTCAAAGCCGAATCGTCACGCGGGAACGCCCAGTCACCGTCCGCCCGCATTCTCGAGAATGCGGACCATGTCCCAGTAGCCACGAGACCATGCGAGCGCGCGCGGCGTCATGCCCTCGCGATCGGGCACATTGACGTTTGCGCCGGCCCGCACGAGCGCCGTGAGGGTCTCCGTGTGGCGTGGTCCACCCTTTCCGAGCACGATCGATTCGATGAGGGCGGTCCACCCGAGGTTGTTCACGTGATTGAGCGGCGCTCCCGCCTTGATGAGAAGTTTCACCACCTCATCGTGCCCGAGGTGTGCGGCCGCGATGAGGGCAGTGCCGTTGTGTCGGCTCGTCACCAGCTTCGCGCTGGCGCCGAGATCGATCAGCACGCGCAGTGTGGCCACGTCGTCGGCGACCGCCGCTATCGTCACCGCATCGTAGGCATCGCGTTCCTTCGCACCAAGATCGGCGCCAGCCCTGGCGAGCACGGCAATGACATCGTGACGGCGGAAATAGGTGGCGACATGCAGCGGGGTGCGTTCGTAGTCGTCGCGGCCGTTGATGTCAGCCCCTGTGTTGATGAGTCGGGTCACCTCCATCGCATCGCCGAGCGCGGCGGCGAGATGCAATCCCGAATACGCCTCTATGTCGGCGGCACGCGGCGGAACCTGGGCGAAGCCGGGTGTCGCCATGAGCGCACTCATTGTCAGAATGTCGATCAATCTCATCGCAACACGCGGACAGATGCGGGCAGTTTACATTGACCTCCCGACCCCCCATCGTGAGGTTTGGCAGATCGGGCTGGAACACCAGCAGTCGTCGGCGCGGCTAAAGCCGCACCTTACCGTATCATCCGCCAGCGCGGCTGAAGCCGCGCCCTACCTCCGCCGTTTACCCAGCCGCCCTGCGGAAGCAGACCACGACCGACCATCGACCGTCGCCCATCGACCACCGACCATCGCCCATCCGGCGCCCATTGCCCCAGGACCATCGCCCATTGACCAACCGTCGGCGATACTGTCCAGCGGAGAAACGACATGGCCACGCTTGGATTCATCGAGTACGAACAGGCAACTCCGAAGTGCGCGCGATCTACGACGACATCATGGCGACGCGAAAGACCGACTGGGTGAACAATTTCTGGAAAGCGCTGGCGCACGACCCGGCCACGCTCGGCCGCACCTGGCAGAGCATCAAGGCCATCATGGCCCAGGGGCGCTGGATGCGTTGACGAAAGAAATGATGTACCTCGCGGTCAGCGCGTCCAACCAGTGCGGTTACTGCATCGCCTCGCACACCGCGGCCGCACGGAAAGCCGGCATGAGCGACGCGATGCTGGCCGAGCTGATGGCGGTCGTCGGCATGGCGAACGAATCGAATCGGCTGGCCAGCGGATATCAGGTCGAAATCGACGAGCGATTCAAAACGCCCTGACGCCAGCTCGCCTCGTCAGTTTTGCCCGCATGGTTACGGAATTGCGTGTTCCATGATGAGGCACGCTCGCAGGGCTGTCCGCCATGACGCCCCCAACATGCACTCCTGCAAGGAGTTACACATCGAAATTCCTGCCGCGCGCTAGATGGCCCGAGGCACTGCCTTTGCTCACTGGTCTCCCACAGCTCCACATGCCCTGGAACAAGGAGGCCCCAGTGCGCGCGAAGAAGACGAAAACGCCGGCGCGATCGATTCGATACCTGCTCTACGCCGATCGGAGACTTCGCAAGATCTCTCTCAGACGGATTTCCGCCAGGCTGACGCGCGCCAACCGCACACCGAAGCCGGCGCGAGCAAAGAACGCCGCGCGCTCCAGGGTCATCCTGGGATCTCCGTGGGCGATGGGGACCGCCGCGGCGACGATGTGCGTCATCACGGCAGCCGTGTTGCTCGCGTCCCGCGAGTCGGCGCCCGGAGCGGATTTCACTCGCGCGGACGTGGAACTGAAGCCTGCCGCTCCGGTGGTGCGAACCAGGCCGCGCGGACGCGTCTCGACACGAAACAGCCGGCTGCGCCGGATACCAGACGGCCGGTCACGCCGCCGATCGTGAAATCGACGAAGACCCTTTTCCCAGCCCCGGCAGTCGAGTCGGGATCGACCGGTCGTGGAGCCATCACCATTACCGGCTGCCTCGAGCGCGACGGTCAACGGTACTGGTTGAAGGACACCACCGGCGCCGACGTGCAGGCGTCGCGCAGCTGGAAATCGGGATTCATGAAGAAGCGTCCGCCGCGATTCGAGGTGGTAGACGCGACGAAGACGTTGAAGCTGACCAATCACGTCGGAGCGCGTGTCGCGACGACAGGCACCCTCGCCAACCGGGAAATGCAGGCACGTTCGCTGCGGCGTCTTGCGGCGTCGTGCAGCTGAACTGCGAACAGGCGGCGAATCGCGTGAATCAGTGCTCGCGGCTAGAAAGCCGGACACTACGTAGCGCTTTATCGGAGAGGGACTCGCGTGGCCGCGACGAGTTCCTCTCCGCGAAACCCCTGCAGGCGAAGCTCCTTACCGGAGCGCCGCGACAGCACCCGCAGATCGAAACGGCCGCCCCGCACGTTCGTGCTCGTCAGCGGCCGATCTCCAATATAGGCATCCACACGGTCGACGTTGACGCACTCGACGACAAACGTGGAGGGGCCGGACCGCGCGGCGGTGAGCCGCTGCTTCGGCATGGGTCCCAGCAGTGCGGCGGCGTGGTGGATCGGATCCACGTTCCGCTTCAGCACGTCTCTTCGCGTGAACTCGTGCACCTCGTCGGGCCGAACGCCGAAGTCTTCGAGCGGCAAGCCGGAGGCGCGGCCAATTCTCGTGACGCGTCTCACCGCGAACCGGAAAGACGCGCTGCCGGGCAGGTCCTTCGGGAACTGACCCGGACGCCGCAGGAGGTCGCAGATCAGCGGATATTCCCAGACGTTCGCGCCGCCTGCACCCGTGCTCTCGTCGACCCCCAGTACCTTGCCGATCTGGTTGTCCTGAAACCCGGCGGCGAAGATGTCGGTCGTGCTGTAGCACAAGGCATCGGTGACGAGCACGACAGGTCCCTGGTATTTCTGCCCGATATCGTTGTACGCGACAGCGGGCAAAAGCGTGAGGCCCTGTAGATACTCGGCTCCAGTTTCCACCGCCTGGGCGATCGACTCGTTCCACGCGCGAAAGGCGCGCCGCTGGGTGATCTTCTCGGTGCGCGCGGAGTTCAGGAAATGAAACCGGCACGGATCGATTCTGCGTGGCGTGAGCAACTGCAGAAGCCGCTCGCCCGCGTGGATGAGCCCGCCGAGGTTCCCCGCACGTCCAGAATCATTCCGTTCTGTGACAGCTGACCGATGATCCGGATAAATTCCTGAAGGAACGCGCCGTCGTCGCCGACGTTGAATGTGGCAATCCGGACGTACGCGAACCGGCCGTTCGGCGTCTGAACGTCACGGCACGACGGGAACACCTCGGGTATGAAGCTCTGCAGATCGCCGGCGCGTCCAAAGTGGCGCGATGCCGGCCCGGTTCGGCGGCGCCTTCCGAACAGAAACTGCCGCACCTGACGTTCGACTTCACCGCGCGTATCCATGCCCAGATGCACGCTCATGCCGCTCGCGCGCGCGACCTCGTGTTCGGCACGCGACTGCTGCCTGAACACGCGCCACACGAACCTGGCCACTCGGGGTTTCGACGACCTGCTCGACGCCGGCAGGAAACTGACGTCGATCCAGTCCTCATCCGGCGGCAGCGATTGTCCCATCCAACGGATCGTCATCGATGCGAGGCCCTGCGCGTGACGCGCGGCGGCATTGCTCCCGGCCTCGCGCTCGGCGTTCGACGCCACCGCACGTGCGATCGCGACACCGTTCCAGTGAGTGACCTCCGCGCCGCGGTCGAATCCCGGGTGCCGGGGCGCTTCGGGCATCAGCTCGGAGACAAGGTACTCCGCCGGCCGTGCTCGGTGCAGGCCTCGAGCCGGAATGGGAGGTAGGCCGTCGCGCTACGAAAAGGCTCGGGCAGAACGAACGCCGTGTGCAGGTCGCGCATCTGCGCGAAGATCGACAGCATCTCGTTGTAGAACTGCCGTTCGGTCAGCGGACGCAGCGTGGCATTCAGCCGGCGCTCCAACAGCCGCAATCGCTGGATCGGATTGACGGCATACATCGAGCGCTTCAGCGGAAGGTGAACGTAGAGCTTCTCGATCAGGTCGATCGAGATGTCGATGAGCTGGTTGCCGACCAAGAGCGCCATCGCCGGCGCACTGGATGTGGGTCTCGTTTGGGCCGGGAGCGCCGTCGCCTGGAGCTGCGACGCCCGGCCATCAGGACCAGTCGATGATGCCGCGGAAGGAATCCAGGGGAACGGTCGTGCCCTCGTGGAACGACTGCTCTATCTGTTTGGATGAGGGACCGCGATACGGGTCACGGGCCGCTCGCTTTTGCATTGCGGCAGGCGTTACGCGTTTCGGTTTGGCCGATGCCTTCTTCTTTGCGCGCTTCTTCGGAGCAGCCATTTAGTCGCCGTTTCCATTCTACCGCAGGCGCCGCGACTAAGCGCGATGAATCGCGCCCTCCACGAGCCTCATCGTCCCGGTGCATGCCTCTTAAGAGGGACGCCGTGTTTTCGGAGTATCGAGTAAGAAATCGCCTCGTCGTCGCGCAGGGCCTTCAACGCCGCACGACGCACCTTCTTATCGGGTTCGTCGGGCAACGTCACGGAGACAAGCCCGGCGCTCGAGCCATCGCGCAGACCGGGGAACACTTCCTCGACCCGGCACTTCTCACCGGCGCCGCGCAGCACTTTGCTCACGTGCCTGGCGGGATTTTCGAGTGCCTCGGGTCGACTTTGACGATGAGCTTCACGGCGCGGCCTCACTTCATTCTAGCCACCTCGCCCGCTCAGCGCAATGCCTTCTGGCAATTGAGACGGCCTCCTCCGTACGCCATGCTTCCCTTTTTCGCGCCGGCCACGCGGTCTGCCGAGGATGTCAGCTTCCTGATGACTTGCGCCGGTGTCATTCCGGGCGACTTCGCCAGCAGGAGCGCGGCCGCGGCCGCGACATGCGGCGTGGCCATCGACGTGCCGTCCCAGGAATCGAAGTCCTGCTCGCCATCTCCGTCGTAGTTGAACGTGGGCGTCGTTGAGAGGATGCCCACGCCGGGTGCAACGAGATCGATGTGGCGGCCGGTATTCGAAAAGCCTGCGCGCCTGTCGAGCTCGTTGGTCGCGCCCACGGCGCAGACCTCCGGGATCGCTGCCGGGTATCGATCGGGTTGCCCTCCTCGTATTCGTTCCCCATCGCGGCAACCACGACAACGCCGGCTGCAATCACGTCGTCGAGAACATCGATCTCGGCGGTATCCTTTTCGCCGCCGAGGCTCAGGTTCAGCACCTGCGCCCGGCCAATGACATAGCGCAGCGCCCGATAGTAGGCGGGCGCGTCGAACTCCTGGCCGTCGGGGGGAGCACCTTCAACGCGAGGATCTTTCCGCCGCAGACGCCGGAGATGCCCAGGTCGTTGCCGGCGATGGCGGCGATGATGCCGGCGACGTGCGTGCCGTGCCCGACGAAGTCCTTGTCCGAGCCGCCCAGGAAATTCTTGTACTCGGTAATCGTGGCCGCCAGATCGGGATGTGTCTTATCGATACCGCTGTCCACCACCGCGATCGTGATATTGGTCGCGTTCTTGAATCCCGCGGCGGCCCTCGCCTGGCCGAGCCGGATCGCACCGTGGCTCCACTGCCGCGACGCCAGCGGATCGGCGCCGGCCTTGGGGCGCCGGCGCCGGGCGAAAGCCTGACGGGCGGCACGAAGGCATACTCGACGCCGTTCATGCGTGCCACGTGCGCGGCGAGCTGCGCCGGAGTCGTCCCTTTGCCCACCTTCAGTTCGACGAGCCGTGGCGAGGACGACTCTGGGCCCGCGACCCGCTCCCCCTGCGGCGAACATCGACAGCGTGCGTGCCTCCTCGGGCCCTTCATCGAACACGTTCTTGATGCTCGAGACATGACCGTTGTCGATCAGCCGCGAAAGACCCGAATCGGGCGCAATGCCGCAGCCCGAGCCGCCGCCCGCCGGCCGAAAGCGAGGCCGGCGTGCGAGCCGGCGCCGCGGCATCGGCACTCACTTTGGCAATGACGGTTCGGTCCGGCTTTTTCGGGGGTTTCACTTCGTGCTGCCACAACCGGGACCGTCCCAGTGTCTCGTGCCATCATGCGCCTCACAGTTCGCGGCGGCGAGGCGCCGCTACAGGACACGGTTTGGGAATGCCGCCTTCAACGAGTCGTGCCACAGTTTCGCAAAGGCCTTGAACCCGTCTTTCGACGGATGCAGCTCGTTGTGCCAGGAGCCCGGCCGGGGAACCAGCGTCCCCTGGCTGTTGATGATCGTCAGACCGGCGTGCGACAACTCGAGCGACCGAAGCATCGCGGCGAACTGCTCGAGCAAGAATCTTCGTGACGCCGAATGCCGAGGCCTGCGTGGGAAAGCCGCGCAGGTCGAACGTCGGCTTGAGCCAGGGGCCGAGATGACAAATCCCGCGACCATCAGGGATCGCGAAATCATACCCATGGAAAAACAAGCGGGTGTTCGGGCTGAGGCTGTCGCGCAGACCGATCAGGTCCTCGTAACCGGCCGCACGAGCGCGAGGGCGGCATCGAGCGCGTCCCTGGTGAATCAGAGCTGGCCGGGGGTAAGCCCTGGTTGTAGTCCTTGATCCACAGCGCCAAGGGATTGTCGACGAGTCGTTGCCGCCCCGGAGAACAGCATCGCGTCCCAGGGGCCGCCCGCGGGACAGCCGTTGGTGAACTGTGCGATCAGCAGCCGGCGCTCTTTCACGCCGAGCATGTAGCGCACTTCGTCGCCCGCCTTCGCCAGATTCAGGATCGGGACCCCGAGCTTCTCCTCGAGCCGGGGAATGATTCCGCCGCCGAAGAATGGCACGGGATAGTCGAACCACGAGTCGCCTTCGGCAAACACCTGCAGAGGCTTCGCGGCCGTCTTTAGGGGTGCGCACGGCTTTCACGGTTGGCGGCGCCAGTCCCTTGACGCCTCGCTTCTTCATGATCGCGAGCGTGGTTTTATATTCCTTGATGCGTCGGCGCCGTTCCTGAGCTTGTTTAAGTTCGAGCTTGCGGCGCTCGAGACCCACGCTGGCAGGGGAGGTGGCCACAAGCGCCACCTTCGCGCCTCTGGCAGCGGGCGCGCGTTCTTTCGCAAGCGCACGGGCCTGAGCCAACGTCACAGGGCTTTCCGCCGGAGCCGACTTCGGCCTGCGGATCGATTTGCGGGATCGCAAGGCCGTGCGGTTCCGCTGTCTGGCCCGGCGTGATTTCTTCTTCGCCATGAGTCAGCCCTTGTCGATGTGTTTCAGGTATAACGCATTTCCGACGACAAACGAACAGCACAATACATGTAGGCAGGCTCTGCCCGCCGGGTGCGGCATATCCTGTGCAACGCTTGTAGCAGCGCGATCGCAAGGACCTCCATCAGGTCCGGCTAAAGCCGGACACTACGTACACTGCGAACTGATAACTGAAAACTGCTTTAAGGCCGTCAGGGCTGGAGCCAGCGCGCGAACCAGTCGCCCATCACGAGCTCGGCGACGGGCGTGAACACGTGGCCCGCATTCGGCTGGAGGTACAGGCCAAGCTTGTCCTCCACGCCCATCTTCACGTAAGTTCGGCGCGCGCTCGTCACCGCTTCCTGCACGCCAGGCAAGGGTGTGCGCGCATCTGAATCGCCGTTGATGACGAGCACCGGGCGAGGCGCGATGAGCGCGAGCATCGAACCAGCGTCGTAGTCGCCGTAGATGCCGGGCACGACCCGATCGTAGAACCGGCGGACGAACGCCGCATCCACCTGCTTCACGCCTTCGTCGCGCGCCGCAGCCTCGACCGGCGGCGAGAAGGTGCCCACGCGCGGCTGCCACTGGTTGTGGTCGAGCGCCCAGCGATATCCCTGGACGCCGATGATCGGCACAGCTGTGACGAGCCGTTCGTCGACGGCCGCAGCCAGATATGCCTCGGTGCCGCCCTTCGAGATCCCCATGATGCCAATCCGCTTCGGATCGACATCGGGCCTGGTCTCGAGATAATCGACGAGCCGCATGACGTCCCAGACGGTGTCGTACAGATACGGACCGCCCTTGCCGGTGCGATAGGTCTGGAGCATCGCGGCGTAGTACTGATCGTTGTCCGCTCCCGTCGTGATCCGTTCGCCATGATGCCGGCTGTCGATCGTGGCGGTCGCAAAGCCGCGATCCGCGAGCGTCCTCATCGACCCGAGGAGTTCTTCCTTCCGGGATCCGGTTCCGTGCAACAGGACGATCGCGGGACGCCGATCGGTCGCGCGTACCGACTTCAGAAAGATGCCCGGCACACGCTCGCCGGCTTCGGATGCAAACGTGAACCGCTCGGCGCGATAGATCCCGGCGTCGAGACGCGGACGGCTCTCGGCCGCGAGCGCCACCCGCGGGCGATCGATCATTTTCAGGAAGGCGGCTCGAATGCGCGCGGGGTCGGACGTCTGGCCGAGCGATGCAGCCGACCAGCACACGACGAGCGCGACGAGCGTCAGCGTTCTCATAAAGCCCGCTTCTTCTGGAAAAATTCCTGCATGAGCGCGCGGCACTCGTCGGCCATCAATCCAGCCACAACGGTAATCCGGTGGTTCCAGCTCGGATCGTCAATCAGCTTCATCGTCGAGCGGACCGCGCCGGTCTTTGGCTCCGGGGCCCCGTAGATGAGCGTGCCGATGCGGGCGTGCACCATCGCGCCCACGCACATCGCGCACGGCTCGACGGTCACACACAGTGTCGCACCGGTCAGGCGGTAGTTGCCGATCTTCTGCGCCGCGGCACGCAGCGCCTGAACTTCGGCGTGGGCCGTGGGATCGACGGTGCCAATCGGCTGATTGAAAGCCGCCGCCACGATCGCCTCGTCGATGGCCACAACGGCGCCCACGGGCACCTCGTCGTTGGCCATGGCCTTCCGGGCCTCCACGAGCGCCGCGTGCATCAACTCTTCGTCGGAGATGGCCAAGTCTCAGGCAGGGTCACTATGAATGCTGTTGCGCAACTAAAGTTGCGCCCTGCCAAAGCGCGCACGCTCAGTAATCCGGTAGGGCGCAACTTTAGTCCCTAATCCCCAATCCCTAATCCCTACCTGGTGTGTTGATAGACTCCCACCATGGGCGTGGTCGTGCAGAAATACGGCGGCAGCAGCGTCGCCGACGTGCAGAAGCTCAAGCAGGTGGCCGAGCGCATCATGCGCACGCGCAAGCAAGGCCACGACGTCGTGGTCGTGGTGTCTGCGATGGGCGACACCACCGACGAGCTGCTCGCCATGGCCAAGCAGGTTTCGCCGGCCCCCGATCGGCGCGAGCTCGACATGCTGCTCACCGCCGGCGAGCGCATCTCGATGGCGCTGCTCTCGATGGCGATTCGCGGGCTCGGCGGCGACGCGATCAGCTTCACCGGCAGCCAGTCGGGCATCATCACGAGCGATCGGCACGTGGACGCGCGCATCATCGAAGTGCGGCCGTTCCGCGTGCAGGACGAGCTGGCGCGCGGAAAGATCGTCGTCATCGCGGGCTTCCAGGGCGTCTCGTACCGGAAGGAAGTGACGACGCTCGGGCGCGGCGGGAGCGATACGACGGCCGTCGCCATGGCGGCGGCGCTGGACGCGGACTACTGCGAGATCTGCTCCGACGTCGACGGCGTGTACTCGGCCGACCCCCGCGTCGTGACGGCCGCTCGCCGCATCGGCACGATCTCCTACGAAGAGACGCAGGAGATGGCGGAATCGGGCGCCAAGGTGCTGAACGCGCAGGCGGTGGAGTTCGCGAAGGAGAAGGGCATCGCCATCTACGCCCGCGCCACCGCGGGGCCGCTCCCGGGCGCGGACCCTTCGGCCGACGGCACCGTCGTGCGCCGCAATCCGCCCAGGATGCCCGGCACCGTCGTCGGCGTCGCCAGCGAGAAAGACGTGCTGGTCCTGGAGGCGGATGTCGACGCGGCCGATCTGTGTGCCGCGCTCGACGAGCTTCATGTCGCGGGAAAGCAGCTGCACGTCGCGAGCGATCCACCACACGTGACGCTCGTCGTCTCGCGCGAGAACCTGCACAACGAAGCGAGCGTGCAGAGCGCGCTTCGAGGCGCGGTTCGGCAAGCGGGTGACATTCATTTCGCGGCCTGGGCGCGGTGAGCGCGATCGGCGCGGGCATCAATGCGAGCTACGCCAACGCGCGGGCCGGACTTCGGCGCTGACCGACGCGGGCGTGACGCCGCGCGGCATGTCGACCTCGTCGTTCCGCATCACCTGGATGGTGCCCAGCGATCACATCGCGTCGGCCGTCCGTGCGCTGCACGCGCGCTTCATCGAAGGCGCCGCGCCGCTCGTTCCATGACCATCAAAGTCGCGACCTGGAACGTCAACGGCATCCGCGCGCGTCAGACCGAGCTGCAGGAGTTCGTCGAACGCGAGCAGCCCGACGTCCTCTGCCTGCAGGAAATCAAGGCGGCCACCGATCAGATTCCGCTGTGGTTGTGCCAGCTCGAGGGCTACTGGTGTTACTGGCACGGCGGCAAGGGCTATTCCGGCGTCGCGCTGCACGTGCGCTCGTCGACATTCCCCGAGTCGCCGGACTTTCACCATCCGCAGTTCGACTACGAGCATCGCATCGTGACGGCGCAGCTGCCCGCGTTCGCGATCGCGTCGATCTACGTGCCCAACGGCGGCAAGGACTTCCCCGCCAAGATGCAGTTCCTCGAGGCACTCTCCTCGTTCGCCGCGACCCACGATGCCGCGAAGCGGCCGCTCGTGCTGTGCGGCGACTTCAACGTGGCGCGCACCGACATGGACGTCCACCCGAAAGAGCGCAAGCCGAACGTCATCGGTCAGCGGCCCGACGAACGCGCGCTGCTCGAGCGCATCATCGGCAGCGGCCTGGTGGACGTGCACCGCAAGATCGACCCGGACAACGCCGAGCTGTTCACCTGGTGGGCGCCCTGGCGGAATATGCGCCAGCGCAACATCGGCTGGCGCCTCGATCTGATTCTCGCGAGCGGCGGGATCGCCGACAAGACGGTGTCGTGCGTCGTTCAGCGGGAGTTCGGAACGAGCGACCACGGCGCGGTCATTGCGGTGTTCGACGTCTGAGCCGCGCGGACGTCTGCGCGGCGATCGTTTCATGCACGAACCGCAGCTTCTCCACGACCGTCGCCGAGAGGACGAACGGGTACGCGTCGGGCAAACCAAGTCCTCGATTGAGGTTGTTCAGCAGATAGGTAATCGGAAACCAGCCTTCCAGCAAATCGTCGAACGGTGTCCTCGTTTTCCTGGCATCGAGAGGCAGCCCCGGCCAGAGCCGGGTCGTCTGGATGCCTGGGCCGAAGTGACACGCCGCAGGCCGCCGCTGTCTCGACCGTATCGGACATGTGCAGGTAGTGCGCCCACGTTTCTGCCCAGTCCTCCCACGGATGCGCGCTCGCGTACGTTGCTGATGAAGCGATCCTGCCAATCGGAGGACGGGCCGTCGTAGTGGTCCTGCAGGGCCGCTTGATAGTCGATCCGATCGTCGCCGAAGAGATCGCGGAATCGCGCCAGCCTGTCCGGCGCCGCCTGCACCAGCTGCTTCCAGTAGTAATGGCCGATTTCGTGGCGCATGTGACCCAGCAGCGTACGGTACGGCTCGCCAAGGTCGGCGCGCCGGCGCTCGCGCTCGGCATCGTCGGCTTCGGCGATATTGATTGTGATCGTGCCATCGGCATGTCCCGTCAACACATGCGCCTGCGGGCCGGCGTCCGCCAGGAATTTGAATGCCGGCCGCGGGTCTGTGTCGTCCTGGTCGGCAATCGGAAGGTGCAGAGACAGCAGGGTGTAGAGCAGACGCCGCTTGGCGACTTCGAGGCGATACCAGGCCCGCTGATTCCCGTCCACGCCCTGGTCGGGAATGACGCGCGTCAGCCGGCACGATCGACAAAGCGGATTGGCGTCGCGCGCATCGACAGACCAGTTGCACACCTGCGCGTCCCGATAGTTGGCGCAGAGGCGATACGCGCGGCCCTCGGAGGCGGGCAGCGGAGACTTCCACAGCAGGCCGGATGTCTCGACGGGGTCGAGTGAGCCGACGACCATGAGATCGGGTAGGAACGCGAGCACGTGCCCGCAGCTCACGCACCGGGTGTTCTCGAAGAACACGAGGCTGCCGCAATGGTCGCAGTGAAAGACCTTCATGGGAGCGACAAAAACGTCGGATGGCCGGGGCCCGTCGGGACGGCGGCTAGTATAGGAGCGTGTCGATTCAGGTCGCGCTCACCCATATCACGGACTATCGTTACGAACGTCCTGTCGCCGTGTCGCAGCAGCTCGTCCGCCTGCGCCCGGCTCCTCACTGCCGCACGTCCATCATCTCTTATGCGATGCGCGTCGAGCCGCCCGGCCATTTCGTCCACTGGCAGCAGGATCCGCAAAGCAACTATATCGCGCGCCTGACGTTTCCGACTCCAGTGCGCAGACTTCGCATCGAAATCGATCTCGTCGCCGAGATGTCGGTATACAACCCTTTCGATTTTTTCGTCGACGCGGAAGCTGAACATGTTCCCTTTTCCTACAGCGACTGGCAGCGCCGCGAGCTTCAACCGTTTCTCCACACCGACACACCCTCTCCGCTTTTCGCGAAATATCTCGGAGCGATCGAGATGTCTCGCATGCGGACGATCGACTTCCTCGTCGCGCTGAATCAGCGCGTCAAGAACGACGTCGGCTACGTCATCAGGCTCGACCCGGGCGTGCAAACGCCGGAACAAACCCTCGGGCTGCGGCGCGGTTCGTGCCGCGACACCACATGGCTGCTCGTGCAGCTTCTGCGCCACCTCGGAATCGCTGCTCGCTTCGTGTCCGGCTATCTCATCCAGCTCACCGCCGATACAAAAGCGCTCGACGGCCCCAGCGGTCCCGAACGGGACTTCACCGACCTCCACGCCTGGTGCGAGGTCTACGTACCCGGCGCAGGCTGGATTGGCATCGATCCAACGTCCGGCCTGTTGGCCGGCGAAGGCCATATCCCGCTCGCGTGCACGCCCGAGCCCGCCAGCGCAGCGCCTCTGACGGGCGCGCGTCGAGGAATGCAAAGTCGAGTTCGAGCATCGAATGGAGGTGCGCCGCATCCACGAATCGCCGCGCGTCACCAAACCCTACACTGACGATCAGTGGAAAGCCATCTCGTGCGTGGGCCATCACGTCGATCGCGAGCTCGGACGGCTCGACGTCAGGTTGACGATGGGCGGCGAGCCGACGTTCGTGTCGCTCGACGATCGCGACACTGCCGAGTGGAATACGACTGCCCTCGGCCCCACCAAGCGCGTCCGGGCAGCCGATCTGTTCTGGCGCCTGCGCGATCACTACGCGCCGACCGGCATCGCGCATTTCGGGCAGGGCAAGTGGTATCCCGGCGAACAACTGCCCCGATGGTCGCTCGCGTGCTACTGGCGCAAGGATGGCGAGCCGGCCTGGCGCGACGCCTCGCTGTTCGCGAATGAAACGGTGAACTACGGCGTGACCGCACCGGACGCGGAGCGGTTTCTGCGCGCGCTTGCCGCTACGCTGGGGCTGAGCGACGCGCATATCGCGCCCGGATTCGAGGACGTCCTGTACTACCTGTGGCGCGAACGCCGCCTGCCGTTGAATGTCGATCCGCTCGACGCGCGCCTCGACGACGAGCTCGAGCGAGAGCGGCTGCGACGCGTCTTTACCGCGGGGCTTGGCACCACTGTGGGATACGCCCTGCCGATTGCGCGTCACCTTGGCGACAAACCAGGGTGGCGAACGGGACCCTGGCAGCTTCGTGACGGGCACATGTTTCTCATCCCGGGCGACTCGGCCATGGGCTATCGCGTGCCCCTCGACTCGCTGCCGTGGGTGAGCGAAGCCGACTATCCGTACCTGCGCGAGTACCATCCCTCCGAGCCCCGCACGCCGTTCCCGGCGTACGACGCACTGCGGGCGCCCGGCCCCGCGCGCACACAGTCGCCACTGGAACCGCCGGTGGCACACGGCGAGTCCGCGCGGCGAGTTGTCCGAACCACGGTCTGCACCGAGACCCGCAACGGCGTGCTGTACGTCTTTCTGCCGCCGGTGCCGGACGCCGCGGCATACCTGGAGCTCGCCGCGGCAGTCGAATCGACGGCCGCGCGGCTGACCATGCCCGTCGTGCTCGAAGGCTATCAGCCGCCCGACGATCCACGGCTCGAGAGCTTCCAGATCACGCCGGATCCGGGCGTCATCGAAGTCAACGTGCCGCCGGCGACATCGTGGACCGAGCTCGAAGCCCACACCACTGCGCTCTATGAGGACGCGCGCAAGTCGCGACTCACGACCGAGAAGTTCATGCTCGACGGACGTCACGTTGGTACGGGAGGCGGCAACCATTTCGTCGTCGGCGGCCACACCCCGTCCGACAGCCCGTTCCTGCGCCGGCCAGACCTGCTGCGAAGCCTGGTGGCGTACTGGCACAACCATCCGTCGCTGTCGTATCTGCTGTCGGGCCTCTTCATCGGTCCGACCAGCCAGGCCCCTCGCCTCGACGAGGCGCGGCACGACAGCACGTACGAGATGGAGATCGCGTTTCGGCAGCTGCCCGAGCGCGATGCCGCGATTCCGCCGTGGCTCGTCGATCGCCTCTTCCGGCATCTGCTGATCGACGTCACCGGCAACACGCATCGCGCCGAGTTCTGCATCGACAAGATGTACTCGCCCGACAGCGCGTCCGGCCGCCGGGGGCTGCTGGAAATGCGGGCGTTCGAGATGCCGCCGCATGCGCGGATGAGCCTGGCGCAGCAACTGCTGCTGCGCTCGCTCATCGCCCGCTTCTGGCACGATCCCTATCAGGCGCGGCTCGCGCGCTGGGGCACGGAGCTCCACGACCGGTTCATGCTGCCGCACTTCGTGCGCCTCGACTTTGAAGATGTGATCGAGGAGCTGCAGCGCGCCGGGTTTGCGTTCGACGTCGAGTGGTTCGCGCCCCATTTCGAATTCCGATTTCCCCATGTCGGCGACGTCGCCATGCGCAGCGTGCAGCTGTCGCTTCGTCACGCGCTCGAACCGTGGCACGTGCTCGGCGAAGAAGGCATGACCGGCACGACCGTTCGCTACGTCGATTCATCCGTCGAGCGCCTCGAAGTGCGCGCCGCGGGCCTGACGCCTGGCCGTTACGCCGTGACCTGCAACGGGTACGAAGTGCCGCTGCATCCGACCGGGCGCAATGGCGAATTCGTGGCCGGGGTGCGGTACCGGGCATGGCAGCCCGCCTCCGCGCTTCATCCGACGATTCCGGTGCACGCGCCGCTCACCTTCGACGTCGTCGATACGTGGCTCGAGCGATCGCTGGGCGGATGCGAGTACCATGTAGCGCACCCGGGAGGGCGGAATTACGAACGGTTCCCCGTGAACAGCTACGAGGCCGAGAGCCGCAGGCTGTCGCGATTCTCGCGCATCGGTCACACGCCGGGAACGTGGCACGCCGCCAGACCACGCCCGACGATGGAGTTTCCCTACACGCTCGACCTTCGGGCCGTTTGATGCGCGAGCTTCTGGCCGGCTATCGGCCCACGGCGGAGTCCTTCGACGAGACCCATGACGCGGCAGGCGCGCTGCGCCCGCACTGGTCGGCGTTCGCCGACGCCACCCGCTCGATCGGCCCGGAGGAATTGCGCGGCATCGAGCGCCGCATCGCGCGCCAGCTGCACGACAACGGCGTCACCTACAACGTGCACACGGCCGACAGTCCGCGGACGTGGAGCCTCGACATCCTCCCGCACATCGTGCCCGCCGAAGACTGGGGGCCACTCGAAACCGGGCTGCGCCAGCGCGCCAGGCTTCTCGAAGCGATTGCCGCGGATGTGTACGGTCCGCAGCGACTGCTCAGAGAAGGCGTGATTCCGGCGGCCGTCGTGCTCGCTCACCAGGGATTTCTGCGGCCCGCGCACGGCGTCACGCCGCCGGCCGGCGTCTTCCTGCATCTTCTCGCTTTCGATCTCGGGCGCGGCCCCGACGGCATCTGGCGCGTGCTCGCAACCCGCACGCAGGCGCCGTCGGGCGCCGGCTACGCGCTCGAAAACCGTTTGACGCATCTCGCAGCTCTTCCCCGATGCGTTCCGCGATCAGCGTGTCCAGCGCCTCGCGCCGTTCTTCAGGGGGCTGCAGGAGTCGCTGCTCTCGCACGCGCCTTCTGATGGCTCGACGCCGCACGTCGTGCTGCTCACGCCCGGCCGCTACAACGAAACGTATTTCGAGCACGCCTATCTCTCGCGCTACCTCGGATTCACGCTTGCGGAGGGCGCCGACCTGACCGTCCGCGACGACTGTGTGTACTTGAAGACGGTGAGCGGCCTTCGACGGGTTCACGTCGTCCTGCGCCGCGTTGACGACAGCTTCTGCGATCCGCTCGAGCTGCGCGCCGATTCCGCCCTGGGCGTGCCGGGACTCGTGCAGGCGTGGCGAATGGGCCACGTGCTGGTGGCCAACGCGTTCGGCACCGGTGTCCTGGAGTCGCCCGCGCTCGCCGCGTTTCTGCCTGCGGTCTGCTCGACGCTGTTCGGAGAGCCGCTGGCCATCCCTTCGCCGAGATTCGTGGTGGAGCGCCGATGCGTCGCTCGTCGCGATGGCGCGCAGCGGCTTCGACCGCCTCGTGATCAAACCGAGCTCGGAAAGCGGCTCGGACGAGCTCGTGTTCGGCGGTCAGCTCGACACGCATCAGCGCGAAGAATGGCTCGAGCGATTGAGCCGGAGGCCCGAACGGTACGTCCTCGAGGAGTATCTACCGCTCGCGCAGGTGCCGGTGTGGGCCGAGGATGGCCTCGAAGGTCGCGCGCTCGATGATGCGCGTATTCCTCGCCTCGGACGGAAACGGTGACTACCACGTGCTGCCGGGAGGTCTGTCGCGCATCGGCGGCACCGATCGCGACGTCGTGTCGGGGCAACGGGGAGGCGGCAGCAAGGACACGTGGATTCTCTCCGAGGCGCCTGTCGATGGATTTTCGCTGCTTGCCGGGCCGCCTGCGCCCGTCCGATCTCGCCCGAAGAGAGCGCCTCGTCTCGAGCCGCTCGGTCGAACATCTCTTCTGGATGGGCCGGTACGCGGAGCGCAGCGAAAACGCGGCGCGCATTCTGCGCGCGGTTCTGTCGCGGCTTCCGCAAGGCGATTCGAGCGTGTCCGCCAGCTCGGCTCCCGTCGCGGCGGCGTGCCGGCGCCTGGAGCTGCTGCCGGCCGACCTCGACCCGTCCACGTCCGTCCAGAAATACGAGCGCGCGCTGATTGCGGGCATTGCCGACGCCAGCGGCATCCACAGCCTCGCGTTCAACGTCGGCGAAACGCTGCGGGTCGCCGGCACCGTCCGCGACCGGCTGTCGTCCGACAACTGGAGGATTCTCAGCCAGCTTTTCGCGACACTGCGCCGCCGGTCGGCTTCGCGCCTTCCACTGGCCGACGCGCTGGAGTTGCTCGATCACGCCATCATCTCGCTCGTCGCCGTCGGCGGGCTCGAGATGGCGCACATGACCCGCGACGAAGGCTGGCGGTTCATGAGCCTCGGCCGTCACCTCGAGCGGGCGCTGTATGTCATCACGACGGCATCTGAAGTCGCGAAGTCAGACATGCCCGAAGATCCGGCATTGCTGGAATGGCTGCTCGACCTGTCGGACAGCATCATCACGTATCGCGCGCGCTACATGGGGCAGGCTGAATGGATTGCGGTGGCCGACCTGCTGCTGTTCGACGGGCGCAACCCGAGATCGGCGGCGTTCCAGCTGGCCAAGCTCGCCAAACACGTGCCCCAGTTGCCAGGCGGCGGCCTCGAAGACATCGGCGCGCGCCTGGGCGCTCTCGCATCGCCGCGCCAGGCCTTGACGACGCCGTCGGCGATTGCGGAATATCTCGACACGACGCGACAGCTCGTGCTCCATGTGTCCGACCTGCTGACGCTGCGGTACTTCACGCACGTCTACGAGCCGGCGCACGCCACTTTTACTTGATGGCCGCCTGCTACAAAGTCACCCACACCACCAAGTACGTGTACTCGACGGCCGTCGCCACGTCGCAGCATGTCGCGTATCTATGCCCGCGCGAGCTGCCGCGCCAGCACCTGCGGGAGCACAACCTCAAAGTTGATCCCATCCCGGCGAGGATCGTGAGGCGGACCGACTATTTCGGGAACATCGTCGACCAGTTTCAAATCGTGAGGCCCCATACGACGCTCAGCGTCACCGCCGAGAGCCTCGTCGACGTGAACGGCGAGGGACCCGCGCCCGGCACGCGCCACAGTCCGCCCTGGGAAGACGTGAGCCGGCGGTTCAACGACGCTGCCGCTCCTCCGGAGGTCTCGCAGTTCGTCTTCGGTTCGCCGTACGCGCCGCTCTCCCGCGAGATCGACGCGCTCGCGCGCGGCTCCTTCCCCGCCGGACGGCCGCTCCTGGAAGGCGCGACCGACCTGATGCACCGCATCCACGCGCGTTTCGTTTTCGACGCGACAGCCACGGTCGTCACGACCCCGCTGTCGCGCGTGCTGGAAAGAGATCGCGGCGTCTGCCAGGACTTCGCGCACGTCGAGATCGCGTGCTTGCGGTCGATGGGACTCGCCGCCCGTTACGTGAGCGGCTACCTGCTGACCGATCCGCCACCGGGCCAGCCACGGCTGATCGGCGCCGACGCGTCGCATGCGTGGCTGTCGGTGTACTGCCCGGCGAATGGCTGGGTCGATCTCGATCCCACCAACGACGTCGTGGCCGGCGAGCGCCATGTCACGCTTGGCTGGGGACGCGATTACGGCGATGTGACCCCGCTTCGCGGGGTGCTTCTCGGGGGCGACGAACACAAGCTGTATGTCGGCGTCAGCGTCCTTCCGTTCGAAGACATCGAGGCCTCTGCCACCTGACGCGCCGGACGGGTTACTATGAACATCATGCAGCTTGTCTCATTGACTCTCACCGTGTTGGCCCTCGTCGTAACCGCGGCTGGGCCGGCGTTCGCTCAGTCGGCATCGAGCCGCTCGGTCGGGCCCGTGACGGCCGCCGTCCGGATAGATGTGTTCAGCGATTTTCAGTGCCCGGCCTGCAAGGCGCTGCACGAGCAGACCATCAAGCGGCTCAAGGAAGACTACGCGCGCCAGGGGAAGATACGGCTGGTGCACCATGACTTTCCGCTGCCGCAGCACAAGTTCGCGCGGCAGGCCGCGACGCTGGCCGCGGCCGCGGACAAGCTGGGGAAATTCGACGCGGTCGCCGATGCGCTCTTTCTGCAGCAGGACACCTGGAGCAAGACCGGCAACGTCGATGCCGTGGTCGACAGCGTGCTCACGCCGGAAGAGCGAAAAAAGCTCCGGGAGCTCGCGAAAGATCCGGCGATTGCGGCCGGCATCGAGCGCGACGTGCAGCTCGGAGAGAAGAGCCAGGTCAGCTCTACGCCGACGATGATCATCACGCACAACGGCAGCCCGAGCCCGGTTGTCGGCGTGGTTACCTACACGGTCGTGAGCCGGTACATCGACTCGTTACTGTCTAAGAAATAGAGCAGCGCGAATGCGCGCGAAAGCACCACAGCTCTTTCTTCGACTGATTCTCGGAGCGGTCTTCATCTACGCCGCGTACACCAAGCTGCGCCAGTCGTGGCTGCTGTTTGCGCTGTCCATCGATTCCTATCAATTGCTGCCGGAATGGGCCGTCCTTGCCCTGGCGCGCACGCTGCCCTGGTTCGAGCTGGCACTGGGCGTGCTGCTGATTGCGGGAGTGGCGTTGCGAGCCCTGTCCGTTGCCGCCACCGCCATCCTGGGGCTGTTCTTCAGCGTGATGCTCATGTCGTACTTCCGCGGGGCGAGCATCGATTGCGGGTGTTTCGGCGTCGGCGAGGCGCTGAGCGTCAAAACGCTCGCTGCGAGACGGCGTGCTGCTTACGGCGGCGCTCACGCTTGTGGCGCTCGCATGGCGCCAGCCGGACCGGGATTCGGGGCCAATCCCGAATCCCTACGAATAAGTCATACAGGCTCCCTGCACCCGCGTGTCGCGGTCTGCTTCAAGAATTCCGTATCAAGTTCTGGGCGCGAAACCGATGTGCGAATCTCCGCATACCTGATGCCTTCGTCGACCACGGCGTCAGCTTGACATCCGCTCGTTCAGGGCGTCCGCGATCGAGGGGCGTCAGTGTCGGTTCTTGTTCATCGGCAAGAGATGGCTGAGGTCGTACAACAACGGGATCTGCCCGGCACTCGATGTTTGCGGCTGAATTGCGCCAGGGTTTTTGAGTTCCAGCGACCAATTGGACACGAAGCGCAGGCGCTCGCATTCAGCAATAGGTGAAGCGTCTTCAATCATCAGGAAGCGCTCGCCATCCGGAGTGACATCGTAATTGGCAGACGTCGGACCGGCCATGCCGCACGACGAACCTGCGCCGGCAAGATAATGGCCGTTCCATAGCACTCGTGGTTTTGAGGCCGTCAACGTCGGGCTGTACCTGATGTCAACCACCATCATTTGATCGCCGCGGCGGTAATACAGTTGGCGTCCGTCGCGGCGCCAGATCGGATCGGTGCCGCCGTTTGTCGAGATGCGAACATGCTCACCGACGGGATAGGCCATCACCCACACCTCCGGCTGCCCGGACTCATTCGTTGAGTACGCCAGCCATGCGCCATTCGGCGAAAACTTCGGCGACCCCTCTGAGAATTTCGTTCGGACCAACGCTTGTGGCTTTCGGTCTCCATCAAGCGCAAGCGTGTAGATGTCGGAGCCGCGTTGCGGATCGTCCATCTGCGTGAATGCGAGTGTCTTGCCGTCCGGAGACCAGGACTCCGGGCTCTGCATGCTGCCGATGTTCGTGAGGAGCTCTGGTGGGCCGCTTCGATCCGCCGGCATCCACCACATCGTCATGGTTCCCGTTTTCCACGAGCGGAACGTCAGCCGTTGCCCATCGGGCGTCCACGACGGCCAGTGGCTGGCTCCATCGAAGCTCATCTTCGTCGGCTCGCCGCCGCGTGCGAAGTCGTACGTGAAGATGTCGTGCGACGCCCCCTCGACTTCGATGGCCAGCCGGCGGCCGTCAGGCGAAAGCCTTGGATGAAGGTACGAGCGTGGGGGCAGCGGCAACGTCGACTTGCGACCGTCCTTATCGACCCACACGGGAACGCGTGTCCCGCGTTCTTCGGACCGGCGGCGTACACGAGATGGCCCGCAGATGAAATTGAAAACGCAGCCATTCCCGTGTTTGCGCTCATGAAGAGGCCGTTGGCGACGGGAAATGGTTGCCCGGTGACTTCGAGCTTGTCCGGATCAAATGGCACGGCCAGGAGAGTTCCCGCTCGCGCATAGATCAGGTGACCTGAAGGCGAGTACCGCGGGCTCGTGCCGCCCTGAACGAGGACCTTGTTTTTTCCAGTGTCGAGCGACAGCACGCCGATTTCAGCGTCGTCGTACGAGTAGGTGTCCGCCATCCCGACCGTGTAGAGAATCGCCTTGCCCGACGGAAGGAAGGACGGATGTCGGAAGAAGCGCTCGCCGCGATCCTCGTCGACTTTCAACAGCAGCGTCGGCGATCCGCCGGACGCAGGGACGCGAAAGAGGTTAAACCACGCGAACACGATTGTGTCGTCCGGTCCCCAGGCGGCGCCTGCGATGCCGCTCACCGCGTCGGTGATCTTGATTGGCGCACCGCCGCTCAGCGCGACCTTGCGAAGCGTTCCCGTTGGAGCGTGCCAGAAGCCAAGCCACTTGCCGTCGGGCGAGAAAAACGGCGCGCTGCCCAGCGCACCACCGAGAGGCCTGGCCGTGCCCTGGCCCGTCGATCGAACGTAGATTTGCTCGGTCATGGTCATCGAGGGCATCGCGCCACTCGTGTCGTCGGTCTGACCCGAGTCCGCGGCACCGTCCGATCCGGATTCCATCTTGGGCATGCTGGCCATGCGCTTCGACGACGCATAGGCGATGAGCGTCCCATCGTTGGAGAGCGCGAGCGCCGACGAGTGCGTCGACGGGATGAATTCATCATGGGCAAGCCCGATGTCAACGCGTTCAGGCTTGCAGCATCAGCTGACGGATGGCACGAACGCCGAACATGCCAGCGACAATGAGGCCCGCGATCGATGCGGCATACGTCAGCATCGAAACGTATCGTTTCGTCGATCGCTCAACCGGCCTTGGAACGACGCGCGCCTTGACGGTTGCGAGCACGCCTTCGAGCTCACGACGCGCCTCGCCGATGTCGGCGAGCCGGCGCTGAGCATCTTTCTCAAGACACCGTTTGATCAACGCGACGACCGTCGGCGGAGAAGACGGCGTAAGGGCGGTCCAGTCGGGGTCCTGGCCGAGGATTGCAGCCAGGCAATCGGTTACCGTCTCGCCGTGGAATGCCTTGCGCCCGGTGAGCATTTCGTACACCACGCAACCGAACGCCCAAATGTCGGTACGTTTGTCCACTGGGAGCCCGCGGGCCTGTTCCGGGCTCATGTAGGTGAGCCGTCCCGATAATCATCCCTTCCTGGGTCGCGTCGAGCGTCGCGAGTTGAGACAGGTCTGCTGTCGCTTCCTCACCGATAGCCTTTGCCAGTCCGAAATCGAGGACCTTGACGGTGCCGCCGGCAGGCGCTTTGATGTTGGCAGGCTTCAGATCCCGATGAATGATGCCCTTGGCGTGCGCCGCCTCGAGTGCTTCGGCTGTCTGGCGCGCGACCGTCAGCGCGTCGTTCAGCGGCAGCTGCCCTTGATGAATGCGATCGGCGAGCGTTGCTCCGTCGACGAGTTCGAGGACCAGCGCGACGACGTCTTCGCTTTCTTCGAGCGCGTAGATGGCGGCGATGTGGGGATGGTTCAGCGTCGCAAGGATCTGCGCCTCGCGTTTGAAGCGAGCGATCCGGGCGGCGTCGGACGCCATCGGCGCCGGAAGCACTTTGACGGCGACGTCTCGACCGAGCTTGACATCGCGCGCTCGGTACACTTCACCCATTCCGCCGGCGCCGATACGCGCAATGATTTCGTACTCGCTGAGCCGTCGTCCCACGAGCGACGTATGGGTGTGTTGACGGCGGGTCGCGCCTGGATCGAGCGCAGGCTGCTCGAGAAAGTCGTCGGTGGAGGATTCATCGAGCAGCGACTGGACGTCGCGCTTGAGCGCCTCGTTTCCGGCGCACGAATCGTCGAGAAACGCGGTCCGGCGCTGTGGAGGCAGCACCAGCGCTTCGTGAAACAACCGTTCGACGTTCAACCAGTGCTGTGGATTCATCGGACGCGCTGACCGATGGTAGGTACGGCAGCCCGCAGGGCTGCCATCGGCTGACTTCACGCCAGAAAAGACGCCGTTCAGGCATCAACGCCACAAGCCCGTGCGACAGGGGGTAACCGATGGCGGCCATCGGCATCAGAAATCCATTTTTCGTGTCGACCACATAGAGCGCCGAGTTCGGCGTTTTGTAGTCGGTCGCATATAACTTGTCCTGCTTCGCGTTGTAGCCAAGACCCATAACGGCGCCGCCGCCGACGAAGTCCACGATCTTCGTGGCCGTTCCTGTCTTGCGATCGATCGAAAACAAACCGAACATGCTGGCGCCGTACATCGTGCCGCGAGCGTCGAACGCCAGGTCCATGAAAAAATTGGGGGCCGGAACGTCCGTAGAGCCGACCGCGGTGAATGCACCGGTCTTCTGATCAACGGTGTAGAGCGTATTGAACGTGGGCGAGGCGGAATTCGCGTCGCCGACCGCGTACAACGTGCCGTCCGGGGCGAATTCGAGAGCCATCACATTTAGCTTTTCCACGGGAGCGCCGAACATCGTCGCGCGCCCGGTTTTTGGATCGATTGTGGCCAGCTGCTGCGGTCCCGGCGTCATGCAGCCGTATTTATGTTGTGTATCAGCGAAGTCGCTGGGCCCGCAGATACTGTACAGGATCCCCTGGCTCGAGAGCGCAACCGAGGTGCAGCCGAACGTGCCGATCGGCCCAATCGGCGTAATCGTGACGTCGTTCTGATCGCGGACGTCGATCAACACGAGCTTGCCGTCGGCGGCGGGGCTGTTGACGATGCCATAGAACCGATCGACACTGCGTGCTGTAGTTCCTGAACAACCCAGTGTGGAGGCACACAGCACGGCCATCGGAAAGATTCCTCGTGCCGCTGTGAGTCGCCCGCGCTTTGTCTGCATGACTGCTCCTTCTGGCTGGTGAATCGCAATCCAGGATTGCGTGGTTCCTATCCTGCTCGCTCCTCGTTATTGTGACAAGGAGAAACCGAGGTGGGCGACACGCCCGGCGTGGCTCGAATCAGATCGAACATGCTGAAGCGTCGAACGGGAATTGCGCTGAGCGCCTCCTGTCCAAACCGGCTGGCGAAGCCGGTTCGTTGCTGATCGACAATCGTTCCGGCTTCAACCGAAATTGACTCGGCGATGCCCGATTCGTCTTTCACGGTTCCCAAGAGCGTGCCCGTCAGCACCTGGGCGTTTGAGACCCTCCCTGCCAGCAAGAGAGCGAGCAGCATGGACACGCCGAACCACCGTTGTGCCGTCATCGCCCCGTCTTCCTGACTGAACGTCCGTAATCTGGAGTGCTTCGCCGGATCTTCACCGGCTGACGCCTGACATCGTTCCCTGACCCTCTAAAGCGGAAATCCCGCCCGGAACGGGTAATCGTTGGAGCAAAAAAGTGCTGGGCCGGCGGACAATACAACTGTCCGGCCTTTGACAGATGAGCGAGGACAGACCGAAGGATAGAGACGGTGGGGAGCGGGAAGCGCAGTCGCGCGACGTTACCCAGTTGCTGAGGGCCTGGAGCGAAGGGGACCAGGTGGCACTCGAAAAGCTGACGCCACTTGTCTATCAGGAGCTCCACCGTCGGGCGCACTGGCAGATGGCCCAGGAGCGCTCTGGCCAGATCTTGCAGACGACGGCGATCGTCAACGAGATTTACGTTCAGTTGATCGATCTGCGCGGGGTGTCCTGGCGCGATCGCGCTCACTTCTTTGCGCTTTCCTCACGCTTGATTCGCCGTGTGCTGATCGATGCCGCCCGTTCGAAAGCTGCTCTGAAGAGAGGTGCCGGGTCTCCTCACGTGGCGCTCGACGAGAACCTGCTCGTCTCTACCGAGCCGCCGGCTGATGTTGTCGCGCTGGACGAGGCGCTCACAGCTTTGGGCGGAATTGACCAGCGGAAAAGCCAGGTCGTCGAACTCCGCTTCTTCGGTGGCCTTAGTATCGAGGAGACTGCGGAAGTACTGAAAGTCTCGCCGGAAACCGTCAAACGCGACTGGAAGCTGGCGAAAGCCTGGTTGCGTCGCGAACTGCGTCACTACAGCGGCACGACGGCAGCTCGCGAGTAGCCGCCGGAACCGCTCGGCCGACCTGACGATCCCTGCCCTGTCATAGAAGTTGAGCAGCCGCCCAGCCGCGGGCGGCGGCGCTCGCGACAGCCGTCGACGACGAAGCCGCGAAGGTGGCGCTCGATTTCGGCGTGCCGACGTACGGCTTTCTCCAGCGGTACCTCGAACGGCTGCGGGGCGAGCATCGATTGCGGGTGTTTCGGCGTCGGCGAGGCGCTGAGCGCCAGAACGCTCGCGCGCGACGGCGTGCTGCTTACAGCGGCGCTCGCGCTTGTCTTTCTCACGTGGCGCAAACGAGACTCCGGATTGCGCGCAACTCCGAACTCCAAACTCCAATCCCGAATCCCGAATCCCGAATCCCTAGAATCGCTGCAAACCACTACGGACGGGGGCAAAGGAAGGATTGGCTGTACTGGTAAGATGCTCCGCCCCATCTCTTTCGGGGCGCCGGCCGTAGCAGTCTATGTGGGTGATACTGGCGGTAACCGGGCGTTCGGCCTCCGCGGTCGAAATGGAGCGGCTTGCCGATCGGGCGGCGCTTTCTCGCATGGCCCGCGGTGACGAGAGCGCGCTCGCCGAGCTGTACGACCGCCACGCGCGGCTCGTGTTTTCGCTCGCCCTGCGCATCCTTCAGAATCGTGCGGATGCCGAAGACGTGGTGCAGGAGGTCTTCGCGCAGGTCTGGGCGCAGGCGGGACGCTACGAAGACGCGCGGGGCGCCGTCGCCGCCTGGATGCTGATGATGACGCGCAGCCGCGCGATCGATCGACTGCGGGCACGGCGGGCCCGGCCCGACACGAGCGGCGATCCATCTGACGCGCGGAATCTCGCCGATCTCGCTCCCACACAGGATCTGCAGTTGCTGTCGAACGAAGAGGTCGTGAGGCTACGCGAGGCGCTCGATGGGCTGCCGGCCGCGCAGCGCGCCGCGCTCGAGCTCGCATATTACGAAGGGTTGACCCACGCCGAGATTGCCGATCGATTGTCGGAACCGCTCGGCACGGTGAAAACGAGGATTCGCCAGGCGGTGATCAAGCTGCGCGAATCGCTGCTGGCCAGAGGATAATGAACGCAACCAGAGACGACGATCGTCCGGAGCTCGAGCCGCCGGTCCTTCAGGGACTCGGTCAGGCCGTCGCGCAGGAAGATCCCTCGCCGGCCCTGCGTGCGCGTGTGCTCGCCGCGGCGGTGTCGTCGCGGCAGCCCACCGCGCGGCCTCGGTCGACGCCCGCGTTCATCCCATGGCTGGCCGCCGCCGCTTCGCTCGTGCTGGCGTTTGGGCTGACGATCTACACGGGCCAGTTGCGCTCTCGCATCAGCGTACTCGAGGACGATCTGCGCGACGCGCGCGCGCGCGCCGATGCGACGGAACGTCAGATGGCGGATGCGCAGCGAACGGCAGCCGGCGCGCAAACAGCGGTCTCGGTGTTGACCGCGCCTGACGTCGCGCGGATCGATCTCGCAGGACAGACGGTGGCCCCGAAGGCCTCGGCTCGAGCCTTCTGGAGTCGATCCCGCGGCATGGTGTTCACCGCGTCGAATCTCCCGCCTCTGCCTGCAGGGCGCACGTATCAACTATGGGTGGTGACGGCGCAGGCCCCGATCAGCGCGGGGCTTCTCACGCCCGACGCCGCGGGAAACGTGAGCGATACATTCAATACGCCACCGGACGTACCGCAGCCAGTTGCGATCGCGGTGACGATCGAACCGGCCGGCGGCGTGCCGGCGCCTACCGGTGAACGGTATCTGATAGGAACCGTGTAAACGTACGGTTCCAGGTTCTGGGTTCTGCGGTTCTGGGTTCCACTGGAACCAAAACCCAGAACGTAGCACGCAGAACCAAGAACCTCACTAATCTCGATCAGGCTTCTGAGGATGCTCGTCGTCAACCTCGCGCGGGTTGTCGTGCGTGAAATGGTCGTGCTTGGGAGGCGTGCCCGGTTTCCAGTCGTGCCACGGGCGCTCGGAGTAGATCGTGTTCATGCGGCCGAGCTCTTCGATGCGTTCGCGATGCGGGTCCTTGGGGGTGTCTGCCATATGGTCATTTTACGGCATCTCGGCCCATGGCTCCTGGCAAGGATCTTGTTGTAGTCAGGTGCGCAGCGCGGAAAACGTCGTCCTTCGATACACATCGACGCCGCGCCAGGGAAATCGTCACTACGTTTGATAAAGGAGACATCGTGAAAACGAAACAGGTCCTCGCTTCTCTGTTGATTGTCATCGGGCTCGTCTCGCTGTTGTGGGGTGGCGTGACGTGGACGCGCAAGGAGAAGGTGCTCGATCTCGGCCCGATCGAAGCGACCAAAACCGAGCGCGAGACGATTCCGATGCCGCCGCTTGTTGGTGGACTGCTCCTCGCGAGCGGGGTTGTGCTGCTGCTCGTTCCGACGCGTGCTCGCGCATAGCGCGAGAGGTTAACTGCGCTCGCGCCGCCTCAGAAGACCGAGCGTGCCGAGCGCGACGGCCGAAATGGCGGCGGGGATGGCGACCAGGGCGTAGACCGTCGTCGCAGACCATCCGAACCCGAGCAGGATGCCGCCCAGCAACGACCCGACGATCGAGCCGCTGCGACCGATGCCGTTCGCCCATGCGACGCCCGTGGCGCGATACGGCGTCGGGTAAAACCCCGCCGACAGCGCGTTGCCGCCGACCTGGCCGCCCGAGATGCACGCCCCCGCGGCGAACACCGCGAGCGTCATCAGCCCGCGCGTGTGCGCCGACAGGCTGATCAGCACGATGCACGCGGCGCCCGTGAGATAGCTGGCGAAGAGCACGCGGTGCGGCTCGAATCGATCCATCAACCGGCCGACGAGAATGGCGCCAAGCGTGCCGCCGACCTGATACATCGCGCTGATGAACGCCGCGTCCGCGATCGAGGCCCCAGACGCCTGCAGCAGTGTGGGCATCCAGTTCGTCATCAGATACACGACCAGCAGACTCATGAAGAACGCCAGCCACAGTAGCAGCGTGCCCTTCAGGAGTCCGCCACCCAACAGTTGCGCCACCGGTGACGCCTTCGACACCGCGGTGTCGACAAACGTCGCGCCCTGAAGATCTGCCGCGGGGGCGATGCGCCCGAGCACGTCCGCGACCCGGCCGTGCGCGTGGCCCTTCATCACGAGGAAGCGCACAGACTCGGGAAGCAGCGCGCCCAGCACGGGCGCGAGTGCAAGCGGCGCCACTCCGCCACCAACGAGGAGCACGCGCCAGCCCAGGTGGGGCAAGACGCGCGCGGCAATGAGGCCGGCCATCGCCGACCCGAGCGTGAAGCCGCAGAACATCAGCGTCACGAGCGACGATCGCCGCGTCCTGGGGCAGAATTCCGATGCGAGGGTGATCGTCATCGGCATCGCGCCTCCGAGGCCGAGCCCGGTGAGGAAGCGCAACACGATCAGCGGAGTAAAACCGCCGCTGAACGACGACGCCAGGCTGGCGGCGCCGAACAGAATCATCGACGCTACCAGCATCGTCTTGCGGCCGTAGCGGTCGGCGAGCGGGCCGACCGCGAACGCACCGAGCATCAGGCCGAAGAGTCCGGAGGCAAACAGGGGGCCGAGCTGCCCCACGCCGAGCCCCCACTCCGCGCGGACCGCCGGCGCGATGAACCCAACGATCGCGGTGTCGAACCCGTCGATGGCAATGACGAGGAAGCAGAGAAACAGCAGCCGCTTCTGGAGCGGCGACACCGGCTCGGCGTCGATGAACGCCTGCACGTTGACGACTCGAGGCGTGCTATCAGTGATCGCCGTCATCGTCATCATCGCCGGCGGTGGCATCCGCCATCTTCGCCAGGAGGCGAATCAGCGTTCTCCCTTCAGCCATGGTCAGCCCTGCGAGCAGGCGCTCCTGCACACGGTGAATGCCCGGCTCGACCCGCTGCAACACTTCCCGGCCGGCCGGCGACAGCACGAGCAGCTTGAGGCGCCGGTCGTGCGGTGTGGATATCCGACGAATCCAGCCCTTGCCCTCCATCCGATCGAGCACGTCGCCGATGGTCGATCGATCGAAATAGATGATCTCGGACAGGCGCGTGGCGTCGATGCCGGGATGCGCCCCGATGGCGACGAGCGCGGCGTACTGAACGGCGGTGAGATCGCCGCATTCCTCGGAGAAGTACGCGGTCGAGACCTGGTGGACGCGGCGGATCAGGTGGCCGGGCAGCCGGGAAAAGGATTCCCGCACTTTCTGGCGTCTGGCGGCGGTGGCCATGGAGGTTGACAGTATAGAGATTATCCGTATACTGTCAAACTCCTTGGCGGGGTCCCCAGCGCGGCAGCCGCGTTGGGGTGCCTGCCTGGAGGTTGCATGACTACTCCGCCTGCTGCCGCGTCGCCCGCCGAGACGCCAGAACGTCTCGCCTTCTACGAGCGCATCGGCCGGAAACATATGACGCCGCTCTGGACGTCGCTCTCCAAACTCGTCACCCCCGAGCCCGTGAGCGGCTGCCAGCCGGCCGCCTGGTCGTTCGGCGAGATTCGCGCGGCGATGATCGAGGCCGGCGGGCTCATCACCGCGAAGGAGGCCGAGCGCCGCGTGTTGATCCTCGAGAATCCCGGATTGCGCGGGCAGTCGAAAATCACGACCGACCTCTACGCGGGGGTGCAGCTGGTGCTGCCGGGCGAGGTCGCGCCCGCACACCGTCACACGCAAAGCGCGTTGCGCTTCGTGCTCGAAGGTGATGGCGCGCACACCTCCGTGAACGGCGAGCGAACGCCGATGCGCTACGGCGACTTCATCATCACGCCGCCGATGGCCTGGCACGACCACGGAAACGAGACCGGGCAACCGATGTTCTGGCTCGACGGGCTGGACATCCCGCTCGTCCAGTTCCTCGACGCCTCGTTCGCCGAGCATCACGACCAGGACGAGCAGTCGATCGCGCGCCCGGTCGGCGATTCGCACGCCCGCTACGGCTCGAACCTGCTTCCTGTCGACGCGCGGCCGGCGGCCGGTGCGTCGCCGGTGTTCAACTATCCGTACGCGCGCACGCGCGAGACGCTGGCGCAGCTTGCGCGCACCAATGCGTGGGATCCGTGCCATGGCCTCAAGATGCGCTACAGCAATCCCGTCACGGGCGGCTATCCCATGACGACGATCGCGGCCTTCATACAGCTGCTGCCGAAGGGATTTCACACGGCGCCGTACCGGTCGACCGACGCAACGATCTTCGTGGCCGTGGAAGGGCGCGGCCGGACGCGCATCGGCGCGGATTTCGTGGTCGAGTGGCAGCCGCGCGACATCTTCGTCGTACCCAGCTGGAAGCCGGTCGCGCACGAGGCGGCCGACGAGGCCGTCCTGTTCTCGTTCTCCGACCGGCCCGTGCAGGAGGCGCTACACCTCTTCCGGGAGGAGCGTCGCGATGCCTGAGCTCCAGACCCGTGCGGCACTCGCCGCCGACCGGTTGACGAAGACCGTCGACCAGATCCTGACAGAAGTCCAGCAACTGCCGCCCGAACTCATTCACTGGGTCCCGTCGGCAGGCGTGTGGACCGTGATGGACAACCTCTGTCACATCCGCGAGTTCGTGCCGTTCTGGACCGGCGAGACGCTGCGCATTGTGCATCGACCTGCGGAACGGTGGGGCCGCGACCACACCGACACGGCGCGCCTGTCGGCCGTGACAAACACCGCGGGATATACGCTCGACGAGGTGGTGACCGGCATCCGCGACGCGGTACGCCGGTCGGTTGAGACGCTGAAGGCGCTGAGCGACGATGCTCTCGCCGTGGAAGCCACGAGCATGAACCCTCGCTGGGGGGTGAAGCCCGCGTCGTTCGTGGTCGAGGAGCTGCTGGTGCATCACGTCGCGAAGCACCAGGATCAGATCCGCCGGAATGTTTCCCAGAGAGGTCATAGATGAGCCAACTGGTGTTCGCTGCTCCGCCCCTCGTCACCGCTCCCGTGCGCGGGCGATCCGAACGAGTCCCGATTCGACGGATCTTCTGCGTCGGTCGCAACTACGAAGCGCACGCGAAGGAAATGGGCGTGGCCGTCGACCGTGAAGCGCCGTTTTATTTCACGAAAGCGGCCGAGCATTACGTCGCGTCGGGAGCGACGGTGCCCTATCCACCCGGGACGTCCAACTATCACTACGAACTGGAGCTCGTCGCGGTGATCGGGGCACCCGGGTTTCGCGTGTCCGCGGGCGCCGCCCTCGCGCATGTGTTCGGCTACGCGTGCGGCCTCGACATGACCCGCCGCGACCTTCAGAATGCCGCGAAAGATCAGCGCCGTCCGTGGGATCTCGGGAAGGACGTCGAGCAGTCGGCCGTGCTGTCCGAGATCGTTCCCGCCGCCGAGATTGGCCATCCCGCAGCCGGTCTCATCGAGCTGCGCGTGAACGGCGACGTCAAGCAGAGCGCGGACATCTCGCAGCTGATTCACAAGGTGCCCGACGTCATCGCGCACCTCTCGACGTTCTACCACCTGCAGCCAGGCGATGTGATTTATACCGGCACGCCGGAAGGCGTCGGGCCGGTGAAGTCAGGAGATGTGGTCGCGGGCACGATCGCCGGGGTCGGCACGATCATGTTGACGCTCGGCCCGGCGGAATAGGCTCATCTCCTGGCCTCCGACACGTATAATCCGCCGAGCGAGCAGAACGAAAATGCGCCAAGCCGGGCCCGGCATTCTTGCGGTGTCCATCATCGTCGCGGCGCTCATCACCACTTCATGCAAGGACGTGAGGCAATCACCGCTCGCGTCATTTCCGCCCCAGACGGCTGGCGATCCCAAAGGCGTGGGACGGATTGTGATCGCTGGAAACGTGATCTTCAGCGGCATCGGTGAAACCGGCCAGTTTACCGCGACGGTAATTTTCAACGATGGCAGCTCCAGGGATGTCACGGCTGACGGTCGGTGGCAGTCGTCCGACACGCGCGTCGCATCCGTCTCCGGGACCGGCGAAGCCAGGATCGTCGGTCTTGGTACGTGCGTCGTTTCATTCGAATACGAGAAACATCTCGCCTCGGTCAACGTAAGGGCGGCCAATACTTTTACGGTGGTCGGACGAGTGCGCGAGCCCGGCAGCGGCGGGTTGCCTGGCGTCGTTGTCGTTGAGACGGCATCTGGCCGCTCTGCCGTGAGCAGCGCGAATGGCCAGTTCGCGCTATCCGATGTTCCACGACGACTATTGCGTCTCAAGGCGGAAAAGGACGGCTACGAGACACGGGAAGTCGAAACGGCTGAAGAGGAAATCGACCTGCCGATGCAGCGCGTCGTGCGACTCACCGCTGGCGAGACTGTCAAGCCCGCGGACCTGGCGCCGAACGAGGTTCCATACGCCATCGGCAAAGAGGTGTGTATCTGCCGTCTGATTCGTGTCGCCGTTCCGCGCGCCGGCACGGTTCGCGTGCGCGTGAGCTGGCCCACAATGGGCGCCCCGATGCGTTTGTTTGCCGAAGGCCTCACCGTCAGCGGGGAGGATGGGCTGTCCGCGGATGTCCCGGTGAACACAGCGCGAGAAGTGGTGATGTACTTCGGGTGGATGAGACAGCATACGAGGGATTACGTGGCATTCACCTTCGAGACGACGATGCGGTAAAGGGCTCGAACACCCTCCACGCCGCTGAGTGACGGTTGGAGAGAGCACGAGATTTCGTAGGACAAAGGCGCTCCGTTGCTCAACATCACGTTTTTCTGAGCAGAAACTGCCAATCACGGTCACGACCCGGCTTCGGACGCTGGCGGGCATTTTGCACCGCCGCACGGGTCCCGTCACAACGTCGGACCGCGCGCTCGCGATGAAAACTGGTGAGTGGTGCGCGACATCGGAGTGTGCGTACGAAAGGAGAGGGGAAATGACAAAACGGCTGTTCATCATTACGGGCGTGGCGGTGTTGCTGGCCTCGGCTGTGGGACTTCGGGCGCAGACCACGACAAGCAAGGTTACTGAGGCTGCGGGCCAGGCCAAAGTGACCCAGGAGCAGATCACCGGAGAAGTGGTGCTAACCGAGGGCAACTGGCTCCTCGTCAGACTGCAGCCGAGCGGCCAGTACCGCTACTTCGACATCCCACCCGGACGGCAGTTCATCATCGATGGTCAAGCCAAGCTCATCAGCGACCTGCGGCCGGGAACGGTGCTCAGGGCGACGGCGATTACCACGACGCAGCCGATCGTCGTGCGTACGACGACCGTCACCAACGGCACCGTGTGGTACACGTCTGGCAACTACGTGATTCTCACGCTCGCCAGCGGCGAGAACCGGGAGTACAACGTTCCCGCGTCGTTCCGGTTCGTGGTGGAAGGCAAGCCGGCCGCGGTCACCGACCTGAAGAAAGGCATGAAGGTCTCAGGGGAAAAAGTCATTGAAGAGCCCCGGACCGTCATCTCGACCAAGACGGTGATCGAGGGGAAAGCTCCCAAATAGAACGCGCACTGCGTTCGGGGTTCAAATCCCCGCTTCCGCACCAACCGACGCTCATCGTGTACCGAGTATGAGCGTCGGTTGGCGAGCTTCACGCGATAGTTGTCGCGGTCGCCAGGGTGATTCAGTGATTGCGAACGCCGCTCAGCTCACTTTGTCGGCGCCGACACTTTGAGGTTGTTCCTGACGCTCTTCACCCCGTCGATGGCTTTGGCCATCGATTCCGCGCGCAGACGAGCAGCCTCGGACGCCACGGTGCCAATCAGCGTCACCGCGCCTCTTCCGACATCGATGTCGATGTCGCTGTTGTCCAGTTCCGTCTCCGTCACGAATTGCGCAGCGACGTTGGCCTTGACCCAGCCGTCCCTCAGACCCGCCCCGCCATTGTTGCGAGCCACGCGGAGGTTGTCCTTCACGGTCTTGACGCCATCGGTCGCCTTCGCAACCGCGGCCGCGCGGTCCTTGGCTGCCTGCGTCGGGACGGAGCCATGCAGCGTCACCACACCACTCTTGTATTCCACGTCGATATCACTGTTGTCCAACGCCGATTCGGGGATGAACTGGGAGTAGATCTTGAGGATGACCCAGCCGTCCGACACTTGAGTTTGAGCCGACGCGGCAGCTGATGTGAGCGGGAGAATCAACAGCAAGCCAAGATGCACCTGTTTCATACGCGACTGAGTGTCCTAGGTTGGAGCAATGAACGTCAATTGCCGTGGAGGGTTACTTCGTTTAGGTGATGCAGGAGAAAGAGGGCCATCGGGGCTCAATTCGCCGCGATAACCTCTCGCCCGTTCAGCGCTTCCGATCCACTCACACGAGAACGACCACGATGAATAGAGCGATCACGGTCCGCTTCATTCTGGACCTCCAGTCGACATCTCACAGGTCCCCAATTCGCGCAATCGGTCGGCCCAACATTTCAAATGAGCCCCGCGCTTAGCGGTTACTGATGGCAGAGACCACCAGGCGCGTCGTTGTTGGGCCGCTTGATTGGTCTGTCTAATCGCTATTTCTTTGGCTCGTCAACGCGACTCCCGTGGTTCGCGACAAGTCGCGGCCTCAGTAATTGGCATGCCGCAGACTTGCCGTTAGAAAAACGACGGTTGTCTAGAAGATGGGACGATCGCTGCACCACAAAACGGACCGTCGCGACGCCAGCACGTTAACCGAGCTCAGCGAATGCCTGTGCCAATATCGCCGCGCACCTCACTCATGCAACTGAGGCGCTCGACCAGGCCGTTCAGGCGGAACTGGCGCTGGCCAAGCGCCGGTGCTCAAGACGTAGAATGGCTTCCAGTATGGAAATCAGAAAGCTGGGGTCGGACCTGCACGTGCCGGTGCTCAGCTTCGGAACCGCGACATTTGGCGACGGGCCGGCGTTCAAAGCATGGGGCGGCAATGGCGTCAAAGAGGCTATTCGAATCGTGGACCTCTGCCTCGAGGCAGGCGTCACGATGTTCGACTCGGCCGATGTCTACTCGGCCGGGCAGGCCGAGACAATCCTTGGCCAGGCGATCAAGGGCAGACGCCATCAAATCCTTATCTCGACCAAGAGCACGTTCAGGATGAGCGACGAGCCGGACGATGTCGGCTCGGGGCGCAAGCATCTGACCAAGTCGATCGAGGACAGCTTGCGGCGACTCGGCACCGACTACATCGATCTCTACCAACTGCATGGCTTTGACGCGTTGACACCAGTAGAAGAGGTGCTGGGCACGCTGAACGATTTCGTGCGCGTGGGCAAAGTCCGTCAAATCGGCTGCTCCAATTTCTCCGGCTGGCACCTGATGAAGTCCCTGGCGGCGTCGGAGCGTCACGGGTGGGCGCGCTATGTGGCGCACCAGGCGTATTACTCACTCCTCGGCCGGGAATTCGAGTGGGAGCTGATGCCACTCGCGCTCGATCAGGGCGTAGGGACGGTCGTGTGGAGCCCATTGGCAATGGGCCGGCTAGGCGGGAAAATCCGGCGCGGCCAGGCGCCACCAAACGTCAGCCGGCTCAATCACGTCAGGACCGCACAGATCGCGCCACCTGCAGACGCCGAGCAGGTCTACCGCGTTGTCGACGCACTCGACGCGGTGGCGAAGGAAACCGGGAAGGCCGTGGCGCAGATCGCCATCAACTGGGTACTGCAGCGGCCGAGCGTGGCGACGGTGATCATCGGCGCGCGAGACGAGGCGCAGCTGCGACAGAATCTCGGGGCGACGGGCTGGACGCTCACGCCGGCCCAGATGGTCCAACTCGAGGCCGCAAGCGCAAAGCCACGGATCTACCCCTATTGGCACCAGGCGCAATTCGCGGAGCGGAATCCATTCCCGACGGCGTAGGGGCGGCCACTGACAAGCGCGTTACGGTGCCGCTAATTCATTAGCGGAGGTTGGTGCGCCCAGCATGATTCGAACATGCGACCTCCTGGTTCGTAGGTTGCTGCGGGTGTTATTTCTCGAAGGTTCTTCGTTGGTTTAGCCCCCACTGAGAACCCGCTGTTATCCGGTGTTCGGGAGCAATTTGTTCAAAGATTGTTCACTGTGATTTCCGCTTCGCTACAGAGTCATGCCCGCGGCTCAGTCGCCTATGCATTTTGCCCTTGCAACCAATATGGATACTAATATAGTATCCATAAATGGCTTCCGTAAACACTCAATTTTCGATCGCCGTCCACGTACTGGCGGCAATCGCACATCACGAGGGAGTTTTCACGTCGGAAATTCTCGCAGGCAGCGTGAATGCGAACCCGGTTTTCGTTAAGAGAATCCTCGTTAAACTCTCGAAGGCGAAGCTGGCGAAGACGACTGTTGGTAAGTCGGGTGGTTATGGCCTGGCACGAAGCCCAAAGAGCATTTCCCTCTTAGACATCTACTCTGCGGTGAACCCTCCAGATGCTTTTGCCATTCATGCCTATCCCAAAACGAAGGAGTGTGTCGTGAGCTGTAACATCAAGGAAGTTATGAGCGACGTACTGGTTGGCACTCAGGAGGCCGTCCGTAGGGATCTGAGGCAGACGACATTGGCGGACGTGGTGTCGAAAATCAGGGCCAGGTCCGGCTAGCTTTTTTTTGCACCAAATAGATACTTTTATCGTAACTAATATTCACCGAAAGGAACACGAGATGACTGGACTGAATGGAAAGATCCCTGTGATCACCGGCGCAGCCGCAGCACAGCGGGGCATGGATGCGCCCACCGCCGTTCTCATCGGGGTGACCGGAGGACTTGGTCACGCCCTGGCCAGGCTCCTCGCGGCCGAGGGCTTCCGGATGGTGCTCGCGGCGCGGCGCGAGTACGACGCCGCGGCGCTGACCGGCCGGAGCGACGGTTCGGCGATTTACCTGCGCGCGGACGTCACCGATCCGGCGAGCCTCGAGAAGCTGGCGGCGGCGGCCTTCGAGCACCTCGGCCGGATCGATGCGGTGGTGAACCTCGCGGGCATCTCGCCGCGCAAGTCCATCGAGGACTACACGCCGGCCGACGTCGACGCGCTGCTCGCGGTCAACGTGAAGGGGCCCATCTTCGTGACCCAGGCATTCCTGCCGGGGCTGCGCAAGCAAGCCGGCGGCGGCGTGGTCGTCCACCTCGGCGGCGCCATGGACGGCCGGGTGGCGCTGCCGTTCATGAGCGCCTACGCGGCGACCCGCGGCGCGCTGGCGAGCTACGTGCAAGGCGCCAATCGCGAGCTTGCCGGGACCGACGTGGTGCTTTCCTTCTTCGGGCCTGTGCCCTCCAACACCGAGTCGGAGTCCCCATATTTCGACATGTGGCGCAAGATGGGCGTCGCCCTCTGCGAGCCCGACGTGGTCGCGCGCGAGATCCTCGCCACCATCCGCCAGCGACGTCGCGCCCACATCATGGGCGGAGGGCTGCTCAAGATGCTCACGCTGGCGAACGCCGTGTCGCCGTCCGCTGCCGACGCGATCGGTCTGCGGCGGTTCGCGAAGCTCATCGAGCAGCATCGTCCACGCTGATCTCTGCGAGAGGAAACCCGTCAGTGACGAGAGGCATCCAGGCGAAGAGATGAGCGATCATTTCGACAACGGGCGGTTCTTCAACCCGAACGGCGCAGACGCACAGCCGTTCTGGAAGGCGCCGCGCATGCTGTTCGAGCGTTACGCCCCATGGCCTGCGCAGGTGCCAGTCGTGCAACGGCCCTCGCCTCCGCCGACCAGCAGCGACGAGATCGTCGTCACCTTCATCGGTCACGCGACCTTTCTGATTCAGACGAGCGCCGGCAACATCATCACCGACCCGGTCTTCGCGCAACGCGCCGGACCGTTCGGCTGGACGGGGCCACGGCGCGTGCGTCAGCCGGGCCTTCGCTTCGACGATCTGCCTCCGATTGCTTACGTACTCCTGAGTCACAATCACTACGACCACTGCGATCTGGAAACACTGCGGGCGTTGCAGCACCGCGATCATCCGCGCATCGTGACACTGCAGGGAAACGCGACGGTGCTGCGATCGGCCGGCGTGACTCGGATCGCCGAACTCGACTGGTGGCAGCGCATGCCAGCTGAAATGTCAGCCATGCGAGGTGCGCAGACGCTCGACCCGGCCGTCACCCCTGGACGCGAGTTAGAGATCACCGCGACCCAGGCGCAGCACTTTTCCGCCCGCACGCCATTCGATCGCAATCGCGCGTTATGGGGCGGCTTCATGATCACGATCGACGAGCAGCAGATCTACTTCGCAGGCGACAGCGGGTACGGTCCCCATTTCCTGGAGGTCGGCCGGCGTTTTCCGCGAATCGATCTTGCGCTGATACCGATCGGCGCATATGAACCGCGCTGGTTCATGAAGGACATTCACATGAATCCTGAGGAGGCCGTGCAGGCGCATATGGACGTCGGAGCTCGCCGCAGCATCGGCATGCACTTCGGCACATTTCGGCTGACGACCGAAGGACTGAATGAGCCGGTGGCCGCGCTCGGCCGTGCGCGGTCCGCTGCCGGAATCGACGATGCCGCCTTCACGACGCTCGACGTCGGTGAATCCGCGCGCCTCTGGGCGGCTGACGGCGGCCGATTCGCGCGTCCCACCAAGCGAGCCAAGGCAGGAGAGCGAGGTCGTCGTGACCGTCGCGACCTTCTTGGACCAGTACTACCCTGAATACGTCCACGCGGAAGGGCCCAAGAGCTCGAACACGGTCAGCGGTCAAATCAAGGCGCTGAAAGCATCTCTCGGAGAACGACCGGTGACGGCGTTGGAGAAGCCCGCCGACATCGCTCTCCAAGGCCTCGGAATGTTTGCCTCTGACCGTCTCGAAATCGAGGTGTAATTACGCAACGTCAAGAAGAGCGCCAGGATTCTTTTCCGCTACGAGCAGCAATGTGCGGGCGGCGCCTGAGGGCGCACGACGTCCTTGTTCCCATTCCTGAAGGGTCCGCACCGATACTCCTAGTAACGCGGCGAACCGAAGTTGCGACAGACCGGTTTTTTCGCGGATGCGAGTCACCGACGGCACTTTCACCACGCGTCCGTGTTCGCCTCTCTTGAGTTGACGGATGCCCTCGAGAATCTCCTGGCCGATATTCCGCTTAGCCTTCGGCATCGATCGCCTCCTTAATCTTCTTCAGTACCTTCGCCGGAATGTTGTCAGCGACGTTCTTCGCGTACAGCGTCAGCATCCAGACTTCGTCGTTCCGCCGTCGCAGGAAATAGATCACGCGCAGGCCACCTCGTTTGCCACGACCAGCGACGCCCCACCGAAGTTTCCGGACGCCGCCGGAGGCAGGAATGACGTCTCCCGCTTCGGGATTCACGACCAGGAACTGCTGCATGGCGGCGTATTCGTCGTCTGAGAGATAGTCCAGCACCAACTCCGTGAAGAGCTTTGTCTCGACGAACGTCACCAATGAGATTATACGTCATTGACGGACTACGTCAGAGACGTAAAGCTGATCGAATTGTTCATTGAACAGCAGGAAGCGTTAGTGAGCTAACCAGTAACCTACTGATGGCGTGTAACTTACCGGAAATGACCCAAATTCATGGTGAGAATTCGGATTCGAAATCTGGCTCGTGCGTGGAAGTAGTTGATTGCGAAGAGGTTTGGTGCGCCCAGCATGATTCGAACATGCGACCTCCTGGTTCGTAGCCAGACGCTCTATCCAGCTGAGCTATGGGCGCGATTTTGTTCAGTCCGGGGGCCCCTGCCCCCCGGAGGCCGCCTTCACTTCGTGGGGCCCCGGTCGCCCCACTCGTTACGTCGGCAGACCCTTGAGTCTAACATATGGGACACGGCCCATATGAGCCACCTCGACCACAAGGCCACCTCCCCGGCATCGGTGCGCTGCTACGTGCTGACGATCAGCGACACGCGGACAACCGCCACCGACACGAGCGCTCGCGCGATTGCGGAACTGCTGGAAGCCAGCGGCCATGACGTGGCAGGGCGGGCGATCGTGAAAGACGACCCCGACGCCATCCGGGCCGCGATCGCGGCGCAGCTCGATGAATCAACGGCGCGCGTGATCATCACCACCGGCGGCACGGGCATCACCTCGCGCGACTCCACCTACGAAGTCGTCAGTCGTCTTCTCGAGAAGCGCCTGGAAGGGTTCGGCGAGCTCTTCCGCATGCTGAGCTACCAGGAGATCGGCGCCGCGGCGATGATGAGCCGCGCGTGCGCCGGCACGGCCCGGGGCAAGATCATCGTCTCGCTGCCAGGATCCGAAAACGCCGTGCGGCTCGGGATGACAAAGCTGCTCATTCCAGAGCTCGGCCATCTCGTCCGGGAGCTCTCGCGATGAGCCTCGATCGGCGCGGGGCGAGGGGCCCCCGCGACTAATCATGACTCCCACTAGGATGCGGCCGTTCGGCGACGTCATCACGCTCGAGGCCGCGCGAGCGATCCTCGATGCCACCGGCACCCCGATCGATCGCACCGAAACGATTCCTCTCGAGGACGCCAACGGCCGCGTCGTGGCGGCCGACATCATCGCCAACGATGACGTGCCGCCGTTTTCGCGTGCGGGCATGGACGGGTATGCGCTCCGCGCGAGCGACACGCGCGGCGCGTCTCGCGCAGCTTCGCGCACGCTCAAGAGAGTGCACACCCTTTACACGGGCCAGGTGTCGCCTGTCCCCGTAGGAGAGGGTCAGTGCATCGAAATCGCGACCGGCGCGCCGCTGCCCGCGGGCGCCGATGCAGTAGTGATGGTCGAAGAGACCGACGCGGATGACCGCGATATCGTGCGCGTGTTTGCCGAAGTCCAGCCACAGCAGAACGTCGGCCGGCAAGGCGCCGACATCAAGGCCGGACAGGTGGTGGTGCGCGCCGGCGACACGTTGAACTCGAGCCGCGTGGGTGCACTGGCCGCCGTCGGAACCGTGCGGGTGAATGTCTACCAGCGGCCTCGCGTCGCCATTCTCTCGACCGGGAATGAAGTGGTGGTGCCGGGCACCCCGCTCGAGCCCGGCCAGATTTACGACATCAACCGCTTCACGCTTGCGGCGGTCGTCTCCGAAAACGGCGGTATTCCGGTCGCCTATCTCCCTGCGCCCGACACGCTCGACGCGCTCGTCTCGACGCTCGACGATCTGATTGCGTGCGACATCGTCGTCTTCTCCGGAGGCAGCTCGGTCGGCGAGCGCGATCTGATCCGTGACGCCATCGCGGCAAAGGGCCGGCTGCTCTTCCATGGCGTCGCGGTGAAACCCGGGAAACCAACCGGGTTGGGCGTCGTGAAGGACAAACCCGTTTTCGCCATGCCCGGCTATCCGACATCGTGCCTCTCGAACGCACACATGCTGCTCGTGCCGATGCTGCGCCGCCTGGCGCGGCTCCCGCCACGCATCAACAGAATCGTGACGCTTCCGCTCGCGCACGCGATCGCCTCGGCCAGCGGCCGGCACCAGTTCTACACCGTGCGAATCGCGAATGGCACGGCGACACCGGCCTTCAAGGCGTCCGGCGACATCACCAGCATGTCGCTCGCGGACGGCTACATCGAAATTCCGGCGAACGTGGACCGCGTCGAAGCCGGAACCCAGGTCGATGTAACGCTGTTTTAAAGAATCTTTGACGAACTGTTGTCGAAGTACCGACGCCGCACGAATTCGCTGGCAGTATCTCGTCGCACCTTCAATTCAGACGGCAATTACAGATTTTGACAGGGAGGCGTAATGATGTTGGCGGAGTTTCGTGTGTACGTCCAGTTCGATGAGACCCCTGAAGGCGTACTTGCACGGATGCAGGAGTTCATTCGGGCGTGCATCGGAAACCTTGATGGCGTCGCCGCGGTAGAAGTAGAACCACCTAAGGGTTCCGTCCAGAACCCCACCGAACGTCACCTCATCGTGACGGGAGGATCGACTCAGTTGATGTGAGCTGAGTCGGCTCGGTGATGGTCATCAGGCCATCACCGGGCCCGCATGTCGCAATCGGCAACACTATTTCTTGACGGCGTCGCCGACGTCCTTGATCGCGTTACCGACCTTCCGGCGCGCTTTACCGAAACCAGCCTGCACCTTACCGCCGGCTTCCTGCGCTTCGCCTTCCGCTTTCAACCGTTCATCGTCGGTCAGATTGCCGGCCGCCTGCTTGGCTTTCCCCTTCACTTCTTCCGTCTTGCCTTCGACTTCATCGTTGTTCCACATTGGGTTCGACCTCCACCGAGTTTCAGTGCACAACCCATACCGTTGGAGGGAGTAAACACTGTTTGAATGGAGTGAGGCGATAACGACAGAGGGAGGGCACGAAGGCGATCTTCAACACGGAGACACGGAGGCACGGAGGCATTTGGGTCAGAAACCCAAAAGAAGTCTCCGTGTCCCCGTGCCTCCGTGTTTGAAGCTGCTTCCGTGATCTCTACCGGCGACCGATCCGCCGCTCGTACTCCTGTTCGAGCACGTCGGCGGTGTGCAAATCGAAGTGCGCGGCCGTACGCTCGTACTTCCCGCGGAATTCAGAATGACATCGGTAGCACACGGTGACATCGCCAAGCCTGCCGTAGACGATGAGATCGATGAGCGCGGCAAATGCCAGGATGCCGTACGCGATGAGATCCTCGCCGAACCAGTAGAAGCCCGCGCTGATCGCCGCACCGACGATGACGACGGTGAGGCCGACTTTGGGATCGAAGTCCTTTCGGATGTAGAAATCGGCGCCGCGGCACACCGGACACGCATCGACGCGCGCGTCGCCGCGCACGGCGTCGCTGAACGTGAGCGCCAGCAGTTGTCCGCACCGTCCGCACTTGATCGACTCGGGCGCCTCGGAGGCGTTGACCGGAAGCCCCGCGTCGCATTTCGGGCAATGCGCGACGACCCGCATCACACGGGCACTTTGGTGGAAAGCAGAACGTACTTGGCGAGAACTTCGCCGACGATCACGGTGAAGAAATCCACGTACAGGATGCCCGTGGCCGACTGCGTGGACTGGATTTTCGCGGTTTCCCACGTCATCCACGACAGAACCGCCGGGCCGGCAAGGCCGAAGGCGACGCGCTGCCAGAAGAAAATCCCGTCGAGAGAAAACATGTAGCGCTCGAAATTCGGCACGCCGGGCTGCCACGACAGGACCGCGATCATCACGGCGGCGACCACCACGACGACCCTGACGACGGTCGAGCCGATGTGCAGCTTGACGATCGACTGGAGGTGCGCGACGTCGAGCGAGGGGACGACCAGATACCAGTGGCCGAGCACCATGGCGCCACAGGCGCCGCCGAGGAGCGCGACCGAGCTGAGAAAGCTGGCCACGGTCAAGAGCGGCATCAACCCTGGCGCATCGCTCGAGATATCAAGGCCCTGCAGGATGACGGAAAGGAGGCCGAAGCCGATGGCCGTCCACAGGAGCGCCGGGCGAATCGCCGCGAGCATGCGGCCGATTGTGGCCCAGTACATGACGAGAGCGGCCTCGGCCACGACGAGCGTGCCGATGGCCGCCCTGTACAGCGTGGTCGGATCTTCGGGCTCGGGTCTCAGCGCAAATCCGATCGCGATGAGCAGCACGGCCGTGCCCGCGTTGAAGCGAAAGAACTTCACGCCGGCCTCGCGTCCAACCCACGCCAGGACGAGCGTGATGCCGATCCCTAGATGAACGAGAAACAGGAACAGAATCGCTGATAAAGACATCAGGACTAGGGATTGGGGACTGGGGATTGGGGATTAGGAATCAGGGATTGGGCGTGATCCGCTTCGCAGACCCAATCCCTAATCCCAAATCCCTAATCCCTAGGCCCAGAGGCTCTATTTTCCGAGTCGCGAAGCGACTTCTGTCCAGTTGACGACGTTCCACCATGCCGCGAGATAGTCGGGACGGCGGTTCTGGTACTTCAGGTAGTACGCGTGCTCCCAGACGTCGACGCCAAGGATGGCGTTCTTCCCTTCCATAATCGGCTGATCCTGGTTCGGCGAGCTCTCGATGCTGAGCTTGCCGTTCGATTCGATCAGCCACGCCCAGCCGCTGCCGAAGCGCGTCACGCCCGCCTTGGTGAATTGCTCCTTGAACCCGTCGAAGCTGCCGAAGGCCGCCTTGATGCCGTCGCCCAGCGCACCGGTCGGCGACCCGCCGGCGTTGGGCGCCATCCACTTCCAGAATGCGGAGTGGTTCATGTGACCGCCGCCGTTGTTGCGGACGGCCGGGCGGATGTCCTCGGGCACCTTGCCGATGTCGCGCAACAGATCCTCGATGCTCTTCGACTGCAGATCGGGGTGCTTCTCGAGCGCCGCGTTCAGGTTGGTGACATACGCCTGGTGATGCTTTCCGTGATGGATCTGCATGGTCTGCGCATCGATATGCGGCTCCAGAGCGTCGTGCGCATATGGAAGCTGCGGAAGTGTGTGAGCCACGATGGTCCTCCTCTGAGGCGAATGATTAGTGAACGGACAGCATCCGATCGAGCGCGACCTTCACCCAGTGCTTCTGCTCGTCGGACACGACAATTCGGTTGTGGACCTGCCCCTCCAGGAGTCCTTCGAGCACCCAGAGCAGGTGGTTGGGAGACACGCGGAACATGGTGGAGCACAGGCACCCGAACTGGTCGAGCGACAACACGGTCTTCTCCGGTTTCATCGCATTCGCCAGGCGGTTGACGAGATGGATTTCCGTGCCAACCGCCCACACCGATCCGGGCGCACTTTCGGTGACCTGCCGGATGATGTATTCGGTCGATCCGCTGTCGTCGGCGGCCTGGACGACGTCCCACGGCACCTCGGGGTGGACGATTACTCTGACGCCGGGATGCTGCTCGCGGATGCGCTGAATCTGCGCCACGGTGAAGCGTTCGTGCACCGAGCAGTGTCCCTTCCAGAGAATCATCTTCGCGTCGCGCACTTCGTCGGCAGTGCAGCCGCCGGACATTTCGTTCGGATCCCAGACCACCATCTTGTCGAGCGCGACGCCCATCTTGTAGGCGGTGTTCCGGCCAAGGTGCTGATCGGGCAGGAAGAGAATGCGCTCGCCGCGCTCCCACGCCCACCGCAGCGTCGCGCCGCAGTTGGTCGAGGTGCACACGATGCCGCCACGCTCGCCGACAAACGCTTTGATGGCCGCCGACGAGTTGATGTAGGTGACGGGAATGATGGCAGATGGCAAATGGCCGATGGCAGACGGACGATCGACGATCGCCGAAATCTCGTTCCAGGCGACTTCGAGCTGATCGATCGCGGCCATGTCGGCCATCGAGCAACCCGCCGCGAGGTCTGGCAGGATCACCTGCTGATGCGGCGCGGAGAGCACGTCGGCGCTCTCGGCCATGAAGTGCACGCCGCAGAAAATGATGAATTCCGCTTCCGGATGCTTCGCCACCTGCCCGGCCAGCCGGAATGAATCGCCGGTGTAGTCGGCGAACTTGATGACCTCGTCGCGCTGATAGTGGTGGCCGAGGATCATCACGCGCCGGCCGAGCGCGGCCCTTGCCTCGGCGATGCGGCGGTCGAGCTCTTCGTCAGACAGACCAAGATATCGCTCGGGGAGCGGCTGCCGCTCCGAGATGTGCGACTTCTCGAACTCCGTCAGGACAGGAAGCATCGTCGACATCAGAACTACCAATTATATCTTTTCTGAGGGTTCGCCGTCGCTACGCCTTGGCGAGGCCCGCCGCAGCCGAAGGCGAAGGCGGCCGGACGACGTTGTAGAAGGTGTCGCGCTCGACCGGCACGCGCCCGGCCGAGCGGATGATGCGTTCGATGGCGCTCGTTGACAGGGCTTCCGGTGTATTCGATCCGGCCATGTGGTAGATCTTTTCTTCCTGCACCGTACCATCGAGATCGTCCACGCCAAACCACAGCGCGGTCTGCGCCAGCTCTACCCCGCTCGCAATCCAGAAGGCCTTGACGTGCGGGATGTTGTCGAGCATCAGCCGCGAGACTGCGTGTACACGAAGCGTGTCCGACCCGGTCGGCGCCGGGAGCTTGCGCATCTGGTTGTGGTCGGGATGAAACGCGAGCGGGATGAACGCCTGGAAGCCGCCGGTTTCGTCCTGGAGCGCACGCGCCCTCAGCATGTGATCGACGCGCTCTTCATTGGTCTCGATGTGCCCGTAGAGCATCGTCACGTTCGATTTCATCCCGAGGCGGTGAGCCGTCCGGTGGATCGACAACCATCGGTCGGCGTCGGCTTTGTCGTGGCAAATCTTCTGGCGCACCCGCTCCGCGAACACCTCTGCGCCGCCACCGGGCAGCGATGCCAGCCCGGCGTCCATCAGCGCGACGAGCACCTGTTCGTCGGACATCTTGTACAGATCGGCAAAGAACGCGATTTCCACCGCGGTGAAACACTTCAGATGAATCTCGGGCCTGATGCGCTTGAAGCCGCGCAGCAGCTCGAGGTAGTAGTCGAACGGCAAGTCCGGGTGCAGCCCGTTGACGACGTGCACCTCGGTGAGCGGCTGGTTGTGGCGGACGCGCAGCTTCTCCCACGCGTCTTCGAGCGACATGGTGTACGACCCGGGATCGCCCGGCCGCAACCGCGCAAACGAACAGAAGAGACAGCTCGCCACGCACACGTTGGTGGCTTCGATGCGGATGTTGTAGTTGTAGTAGGTGAGATCGCCGTGGCGCCGCTCGCGCTCGCGGTTTGCCAGCGCCGCCACTTCGAGCAGATTGGGATGCTCGAACAGGCGCACGCCGTCTTCCATCGACAGCCGCTCGCCACGTTCGAGTTTGCCGGCAATCTCTTTCAGCACCAGCCTTCGATCGTATCTCAAGGACTCTCGAGCCCCAATCTCTAAGCCCTGAGCCGAACCCTAGCCCTAGCCGCTAGAGACTTGAGTGGTGCTATACTGCCCGGCCATAACGACGTTTCCCCGGTGACCACGCGAAGTGGGTGAGAAGCCCACACGGTCACGCCACTGTAAGCGGGGAGCGGCGGCTCCGGAAAAAGGTTCCGGAACCTTTTTCGCGAACACGTCACTGCGGCCAGGAATGGCTGTGGGAAGACGCGAGCCGCTCGCTGACGATCCGCAAGTCAGGACACCTGGGCACTGGGAGCCGTCCCTTTTCCGACTCGGCGCGAAAGACGCCGAGGAGGGCTCATGATCCGCGTGTCTTCTTCTCTTTCCTGCAGCATTTCTAACGCTTCTTGCCGCCGCGCGCGATCGCTCACGCACAGCGGAGCACCTGCAGCGCCGTCGCGCCGCCACGCCGCCGACGATTCGGGAATCCATTGTCGTCACGGCGACCGGCAAGGAACTCTCCGGAATCGCAGGTCGGCGCGTCGATCACGGTGCTCGACAGCAGGACGATTGAAGAGCGCCACGCGCTGAGCACCATCGATCTTCTTGCGCACGGTGCCCGGCGTGGTCGCGGTGCGGACGGGAGGCGTCGGCAACCTGACGGCGGTCTACGTTCGGGGCGGCGAGTCCACCTACAACAAAGTGCTGCTCGACGGCATCCCGCTGAACGAGCCCGGGGGCTCGTTCAACTTCGCCACGCTCGTCGCCCGAGAACATCGAGCGCATCGAAGTGCTGCGCGGCGCGCACTCGGCGCTGTTCGGATCCGACGCGATGGCAAGCGTCATTCAGATCTTCACCGTGCGTCCCGAGGCACGGCCGGCCTCAGGCTGAGCGTCACCGCCGACGGCGGGAACTACGACACCGCCCACATCGCGGCTGGCGTCGGCGCGACGGTCCGGCGATGTCGGAGTACTCGGTGTTCGGCTCGTAGCCTACACACCGACAATCGAGAGCCGAACAACGAGCACGACGGGCTCGACGGTATCGGGCACGGCGACACGCTGGATGACGTCGGGTGCGTCGGTGCGGTTCCTCGGGCGCGGCGAGTTCGGCGAGACGGGCACTCCCGGCGCGACCGCTTTCGGCCGGCCCGACATGGACGCGCTTCTTCAAGCATCACGACGGCCAGCTTTCTGGGCGGATGGAATCAGCCTCTCGGCTCGCGCGTGACACAACAGGCGAGCTACTCGTACATCGATGACGAACTACCGTTCGACCAACCTGATCGCCGATCCGCCCTACACGGCCGCAGTTTGGCGATCTCGTCGCGGCGTTTCCGTCGTCGGATTTTCTCTACGACTCCGAAACGCGACCTCGAGCGTCACCACTTCGAATATCGCGCCGATGCCGATATGGGACGGAGCCAGACGCTGACCGCCGCCTTCGCCTACGACGGCGAGCGCGGCGTGCTGACCGACCACCGGTCGACGGCCGCGCCGCAGCGGCCCGACCGCAACAACACCGGCACGACCGTGCAGTACGAAGCGCGGGCTGGCGCGCGTCTCGTTCGTCGGCGGCGTCCGATTCGAGAACAACGGCAGCTTCGGCTTTTACGCCGCGCCGCGCGCTGGCCGTGTCGTGGCTGGCCTCATTCAGGGAACGACGAGCGTCGGCGCCACACGGCTTCGCGGCAGCGCCGGGCTCGGCATCAAGGAGCCGACGCTTCATCCAGTCGTACAGCCCGATCCGCCGTTTTCTCGGCAATCCGGATCTCAAGCCGGAACGATCGCGCGGATTCGACGTCGGCGTCGAGCAGCGGTTCGCGCGCGATCGGGTCGAGCCTCGAAGCTGACCTATTTCGCGAATCACTTCGACGATCTCATCAGCCTCGGGCCGTCCGATCGCGACACTTTCAACGCGACAGTACGAGAACATCGGCGAGACGCGCGCGTCCGGGATCGAGCTGGCCGGCACGGCGATCGTCGGCAGCGCGGCTGCGCATTCACGGCGCCTACACCTACCTCGATTCGAAGGTGATTCGCAGCACCAGCAGCAGCCCGATTTTCGCGCCGGGCCAGCCGCTGTACCGCAGGCCTCGGCCATTCGGGCTCGGTGCAGAGCGTCGTACACGCGCAGATCGCGTCAGCCTGCGCTCGGCGGCGTCTTCGTCGGATCGCGCGTCGACACCGACTTCAATTTCCCGACCGTGTCGATCGAACGAGGGCTACGCCACCTGGAACGCCAGCGGCGAGGTTCGCGTCGCGCACGCACGGCGGGTTTCATCACGCTCGAAAACCTCGCCGATCGCGACTACATGGAGCCGCTCGGCTATCCGGGCACTCGGCCGAACCGTCCGCGCCGGCATCCGAACGAGGTTCTAGATGGCTCGTCCAATGGCCGCGATCTCGTGGAGCGGCGGAAAGGATTCGTGCGCGGCGTACCACCGCGCACGAGACCGACTTCGACATCGTCGCCGCGATCACGATGTTCAACGAGGACGGCGCGCGCAGCCGCTCGCACGGACTGCGGCCGGAGATCATCGCGGCGCAGGTCGAGCGCCTCGGCCTGTCGAGTCATCACGGGCCGCTGCACGTGGGAGACCTACGACGACGACGTTCGACCGCGCGCTCGCCGAGGCCGCCGCGCTCGGCGTGACGCACGTCATCTTCGGCGACATCCTGTTCGACGAGCATCGCGAATGGGCCGAGCGGCTGAGCCGCAGGGCGCGGCCTCGACGGCGGTCGAGCCGCTCTGGAAGCAATCCACGACCGATCTGTACCGCGACTTTCTCGCGTCGGGTGCCCGCGCGCGCATCGTGACGGTGCGCGCGAGCAAGCTCGACGAGTCGTTCCTCGGCCGCGATCTTGCCGAGGATCTCCTCGACGATTTCATCGCGCGGGACGTCGATCCGTGCGGCGAGCGCGGCGAGTATCACACCGTCGTGACCGACTGCCCGGCGTTTTCGCGCCCGCTGCGGGTTCGCGCGCTGGGACGCGCGACCAACAGCGGCTGCGTCGCCGAAGATCTGGTGCTCGATGAGTGAGCCGGGTCTGCCCGCCGACGCGCGTCGTCGTTCGCCTACGTCGCGGCAGGCGGCCTCGCGTCTTGCAGCGAGGTCACGCGCGCGAGATTCCCGCGGCGGCGCTCGTCGGCATCCTCGGACCGAACGGCTCGGGCAAGACGACGCTGCTTCGCGCTGCTTGGCGGGCCTCGCTGCACCCTGGAGCGGGCCGCGTGCTGCTCGACGGCATCGACCTGCGGACGCATCCGCCGCGCGCGACCGTCGCACGGCGGATGGCGATCGTTCCCCAGGAAACGCAGCTCGCCTTCGAGTACACGGTGCTCGAGATGGCCATGATGGGCCGCTATCCGCACCTCGGCGCGTTCGAGATCGAAGGCCCCGACGATCTCGAGATCGCGCGCGACGCGCTGCGCGCCACCGGCACGCTGCACCTGGAATCGCGGCTGCTTCAACACGCTGTCTGGCGGCGAAAAACAGCGCGTCGTCATCGCGCGCGCGCGCAGCTCGGCGTCAGGCGGATCCCCGACCATGTCCTGCTGCTCGACGAGCCGACGGCGTCACTCGATCTCGCCTATCAGCTCGAGATTCGATCGATTCTCGCAGAGGCTGAACGCGAGCCGCAACCTGACCATCGTGATTTCGACCCACGATCTGAATCTCGCGGCCGGCCTGTGCCGCGATCTCGATGCTGCTGGATCGCGGCCGCGTTCTCGCCGCCGGGCCGACCGACTCGATGCTGCGAGCCGGCTCGCTGATTCGAAAGCTCTACGGCGTCGACGTCGACATCACCACGAACCGCAGAACCGGCCACCTGCACGGTGGTGCCCGTCGCGCGCGCGCCGACGCACATCGCGTCATGAGCATCGGCCGACAAGATCGCGGCGACCTGGCTCTGATTCGGCGCTGGGCGCGGTCGTCGTGTGCCTGGCTGGCGCCGCTGGTCGGATCGACGACGATCGAACCTCCGGCGGGTGTTCGACTCCTCGATTCCCTTCGCCGACAAACACCGACGCGCAGATCTTCTTCGTGGCGCGGCTGCCGCGCGTGCTCGCCGGCGCGCTGGTCGGATCGTCGCTGGCCGCGTCCGGGCGTCGTGCTGCAGGCGCTGCTGCGAAATCCGCTCGCCACGCCGTTCACGCTCGGCGTCTCGGCCGGCGCGGCGCTCGGCGCGATGCTGGCGCTGACGCTCGGACCTGTCGTCCGGCATCGCCGGGTTCTCGGCGGTGCCGATCGCCAGCTTCGCCGGCTCGCTCGGCGCCGTCGCCATCGTCTAGGCGCTGGCGCGCGCGCGGCATCGCGGCCTCTCGACCAACGTGCTGCTGCTCGCCGGCGTCACGCTGAATTCGTTTTTCTCGGCGCTGATTCTCTTCGTGCAGTTCCTGGCGGACTTCACGCAGACGTTCCGGACGGTACGCTGGCTCATGGGCGATCTCGACGTCAGCAGCTACGCTCCGCTCGTCGCCGCCGCTGCCGCCCATCGCGCTCTCGTTCGCGCGCCTTCGCGATGCTGCCGCGCATCGATGAACCTGCTGTCGATCAGCGACGAAAGCGCCGCGAGCCGGGGCGTCGACGTGCATCGCACGCAGCGGCTGGCGTTTCCTGAGCGCATCGCTCGCCACCGGCGCCGCCGTCTCACTCGGCGGCCCGGTCGGGCTTCATCGGCATCGTCGTGCCTCATCTGGTGCGCCTGCTGGTCGGGGCGGACCACCGCCTGGTGCTGCCGGCCTCGGCCTTCGGCGGCGCCGCGTTTCTCGTCGCGTGCGACACGCGTCTCGCGGACGGCGCTCGCGCCGCTCGAGATTCCGGTCGGTGTCGTCACCGCTATCATCGGCGGACCATTCTTTCTATGGCTGCTCATAAGAAATCGCTGATGCGTCGCTCGCTGGCTGCGTGCTGTGTGCGCTGGCTGCTCTGCGTACGTCCGGCATCGCCGTACGATGTCCGGCTCCGGCCTGCAGACCGGCCGTCCGCCCAGACTCCGCAGCGAATCGTCTCGATCGTGCCGTCGGTGACCGAGATGCTGTTCGCGATGGGCGCGGGCCCGCGCGTGGTCGGCGTCAGCAACTTCGATCCGCTATCCGCCCGAAGCGCTGACGCGCACGAAGGTCGGCGGCCTGATCGATCCCGACATCGAGCGGATCATCTCGCTGAAGCCGGATCTGGTGGTCGTCTACGGCACGCAGACCGATCTCCGAACGCAGATGGAGCGCGCGCGGCATTCCGATCTTCCTCTACCAGCACTGCCGGTCTCGCCGACATCACGACGACGATTCGCGCAGATCGGCGCGCGGATCGGCAATCGAGAGGAAAGCGCGGAGCTCGCCGATCGAATCGAGGCCGACGATCGCCGAGGTACAGAAAGCGGGTCGCCGGCAGGCCACGGCCGCGCACGCTGCTCGTGTTCGGCCGCGACGCCGAAACGCTGCGCGGCATCTACGCGAGCGGCGGCATCGGGTTCCTCCACGACATGCTCGAGGCCGCCGGCGGCACCAACGTGTTCGCCGACGTGAAGCGCCAGAGCATTCAGGCGACGAGCGAGCTCGGCGATCGCGCGCGCCCGGACGTGATTGTCGAGATCGGCGCCGACACGGCAAGCTCGCAAGGCGCGGAACCTGCGACGCCTGGAACGCGCTGCGCGTCCGTTCCGGCCGTCCGGAACAAGCGCATCTATCAGCTGACGCGGCGACGGGATGATGAACCCGGGCCCGCGCATCTCGCGCCGTGCGCCGTTGGCCGAGTCCTGCATCAGGCCAGAAGCCACTTGGGCTGACCCCTGAGGCCTGCGGGAAAGGGTCAGGCACCCATTACGTAGATCGGAAGAAGACGCTGGTGTCGTGGAGCTCGGGAAAGGACAGCGCGTGGATGCTGCACGTGCTGAAGCAGGATCCGTCAGTCGAGATCGGCGGGTTGCTGACGACGATGAACGAAGCAGTTCGATCGCGTGGCGATGCACGCGGTGCGGAGGCGTCTGGTCGAAGAGCAGGCGAGGGCGGCGGGAGTGCCGCTCCGGACGGTGCCGCTGCCGTGGCCGTGCACGAACGAGGAATACGAAGCGCGCATGCGCGCGGCGGTCGCGCAGGCGGTCGCCGAAGGGTTCACGCACGTCGCGTTCGGCGATCTGTTTCTCGAGGACGTGCGCCGGTACCGCGAGGAGCAGCTCGCCGGCACCGGCCTGACGCCGCTCTTTCCGATCTGGGGCATTCCGACGGATCAGCTGGCCGACGCAGATGGTCGACGGCGGGCTGCGCGTCGGTCCTCACCTGCGTCAACCCGAAGCAGCTCGATCGATCGTTTGCCGGCCGGCAGTTCGATCGCTCGCTGCTCGCCGATCTGCCCGCAGGCGTCGATAGATGCGGCGAGCGCGGCGAATTTCATTCGTTCGCCTAGGACGGGCCCGATGTTCAACCGCCCGGTCGACCGTCAGCGTCGGCGAGGTCGTCGAACGCGATGGGTTTCGTCTTTCGCCGACCGTATCCTGAGCGCATCGTCTGCCTGACGGAAGAGACGACCGAGACGCTCTATATGCTGGGCGAGGGACATCGCGTGGTCGGCATCTCCGGATACACGCTTCGTCCGCCGGAAGCGCGCAGCAAGCCGAAGGTCTCGTCGTTCATCTCTGCGCGATTCGAAAAGATCGAAGCGCTGGAACCGGATCTCATCCTGACGTTTTCCGATCTACAGGCCGACATCGCATCAGAGCTCGTGAAGCGCGGGCCTGCCGGTCGTTGCCTTCAACCAGCGATCGATTGCGGAGATCCTGCAGATGATCCGCATGCTCGCGGGTCATGGTGGGATGCGAAGCCGAAGGGACAGGCGCTGGCAGCCGAGCTCGAGCACGGACTCGAGCAGATTCGGAATTCGGCAGGCCGGTTCGCGATGCCGGCCGCGTATGTTTTTCGAGGAATGGGACGACCCGCTCATCTCGGGGATTCAGTGGGTCGAGGAGCTCGTCGAGATGGCGGGCGGCGATCCGATCTTTCCCGAACTGCGCGGCAAGCGGCTCGCCAAGGACCGGATCGTGCAATCCGATGAGGTCAGGCGCCGCGAACCCGACGTGATCCTGGCGTCCTGGTGCGGCAAGAAAATGAAAAAGAGCACGATCGCGTCGCGATCCGGATGGTACGATGTGCCTGCCGTCGCGCGCGACTGCATCTACGAAATTCCGTCGACCTATATCCTTCAGCCCGGTCCGGCGGCCCTTACCGAAGGCGTGCGCCTCGTTCACGAGCACTCAGCGCGGGCGGATGTATCCTGAATGGCTTCGATGGTTGACCTGCTCATCTGCGCGGCGACGGAGCTCGAGTCTGCGCTCCTCCAGAAGCGATTCGACGGCGAGCGCTCTTCGGTGGCGCTCGTGCGGACGGGCGTCGGCGCCGTCAACGCCGCTCATGCCGTCACGCTCTTCCTTTCGAAGACGGGCGCTCGCGAAATCGTGGTGTGCGGGGTCGGAGGCGCCTATCCTTCATCCGGGCTTGCGGTGGGCGATGTCGTCTGTGCCGAAACGGAATGCTACGGCGATCTCGGGGCCACATCGCCAACGGGATTCCTCGATATGAAGGCCCTCGGATTCCCGATTGTCGACGCGGCGGTCCCGCTCTTCAACGAGCTGCCGATGCAGGTATTCCCGACCTCACGACGGGCCCGGTTCGTCACCATGACCTCGTGCACCGGCACCGACAGGGATGCCCGCGCCATCGAAGCCAGGACCGGCGGAGCGGTTGAAAGCATGGAAGGCGCGGCCGTCGCCCACGTGGCGCACCTGCACGGCGTTCGCGTCGGCGAAGTGCGGGGCATCAGCAACATCGTGACCGATCGCGACACGCGCGCCTGGCGCTTGAAGGAGGCGGCGGCGGCCGCACAGGAGGCCCTCATCACGTGGATCGCGAGCCGCTGAACTTCGCCTTCTCTCCCTGCCCGAACGATACGTTCGCGTTCCACGCGCTCGTGCACGGGCTCGTGCCCGGACCCCGCGTGCGTCCTCATGTTGACGACGTGGAGGCGCTCAACGCGCGGGCGGAAAAGGGTGACGCGGAGATCACGAAAATCTCGATCGCCGCCTACGAGCGCGTCCGCGATCGGTACGCACTCCTGCGTGCGGGTGGTGCGGCCGGATTCGGCGTGGGGCCTGTCATCGTCGCACGCAGGCCTCGAACCGTGAGCGGCCGCGTGGCCATTCCCGGCGAGCGCACGACCGCCGCGCTCCTTTTACGTCTGCTGGGCCGTTTCGAGACGGTCGCGATGCGGTTCGATCAGATCGAGGAGGCGGTGCTACGCGGCGACGTGGACTGCGGCGTGCTGATCCACGAAGGCCGGTTCACTTATCAAGCCAGGGGGCTCGCGCTGGTCGCCGATCTGGGCGCGGTGTGGGAAGAGCGCATGAAGTGCCCGCTTCCGCTCGCGGCCATTGCGATTCGCCGCGATCTGGCAGACGCCTGGGCGCCCGAGGTGGACCGCGCGCTTCGAGCCAGCGTGGAACACGCGTTCGCGCAACCCGGCGACAGCCGCGAGTACGTCGCCACGCATGCCCAGGAAATGGATCCGTCGGTGGTGGCCAGGCACATCGCGCTTTACGTCAACGACTACACGCTGGCGCTCGACGAGCATGCCGTCGGCGTGCTGCTCGACTGGTCGCGGCAACAAGCCGGCGATCGGTCCGGCAGCAGCACGTTGCCGATCTTCGTCTAGTCACAGAAGGTCAGAAGATCAGAAGAGACTTTCTTATTCTCCTAGTCTCCTAGTCTCCTGTTTGTATTTCTGACTAGACGTCGTCGTCTTCAGCCACCGCGTATGCGCTGGGCACACGTTTGAAGACGATGGTGAGCCCGAAGCCGACCAGGATGATCGAGGCGGCGACACCTGCGTAGATTCCCGGCCCGACAACCGCGGCGGGCGGCTCGACGGCCGGCACGTTTTCCACGATCGCGCGAGCCTGCGCCTGCGCCCACATGGAATTGCGCACCGCGCGAGCCATCCACTGATAACCGAGAAACAGAATCGCGAACGCCATGAGGCCGACGAGCAGCAGCGGATGCCGTGAATTCTTGCGCGTCCAGAGACTGAGGCCGGCCAGAAGGACGGCCAGTCCGCCGAGTCCGACTACCCACCATCCGGCGGTGTCGGGAACACCACCAAGCGGTACGTCCCCAACGGTCATCCACGGCAGAAAGGCGCTGATGATCAGCAGCACACCAGCGGCTGCCGGAATGTAATACGCACGCATCAGGAAAAATCCGAGTCTAGCACTGTCCTCTCAAGTGACGCACCGCGTCGCCGACCACGCCGGCGGCCCGGTCGATCTCCGCCTCGGTGTTGAATCGATGGAGACCGAACCGGATGGACGCGCGCGCCTGCTCGTCGGTCAGACCGATCGCGTGCAGCACGTGCGACGGCTCGGCGCTGGCCGTCGCGCACGCGGCGCCGGAGGAAACGGCGACGTCGCCCGCGATCGCCTTCAGCAGCGTTTCGCCGTGCACGCCATCCACGCGGATGTTCAGGTTGTTGGCCAGTCGGGGCTGAAGCGCGCCGTTGACATGAATACGGTCGATCCTCGCCGAGAGGCCCGACCACAGGCGATCGCGAAGCGTCTGGAGCCGGCCCGATTCGGTGTCGCGCTGGTTGAGACAGAGCGACGCAGCCGCGCCAAACCCGACGATGGCCGGCACGTTGAGCGTGCCCGAACGATAGCCGCGCTCGTGCCCGCCGCCATCGATGAGCGGCTCGAGATCGATCGCGGGTTGCCGCCTGGCGACATACAGCGCGCCCACGCCCTTGGGGCCGTACAACTTGTGCGCGCTCAGCGACAGGAGGTCGATACCGATCTCTTTGACATGCATGCGCACCAGGCCGGCGGACTGCACGGCGTCGCAATGGAACAGCGCACCGTGCTCGTGCGCAATGGCGGCAATCTCGCCGAGCGGATGGAGGACGCCGATCTCGTTGTTCGCCGACATCGTGGTGACGAGAAGCGTGCCGTTGGTGACGGCCGCACGCAGACGCTCGAGATCGAGCCGGCCGTCGCGATCGACATCCAGGTACGTCACGCGAAATCCCTCGCGTTCGAGCGTACGGCAGGGATCCAGAACGGCACGATGCTCCGTACAGATCGTCACGATGTGCCTGCGGCTGTCCGGCGCCGCGGCCGCCACGCCTTTGATCGCCAGGTTGTTCGATTCGGTCGCTCCGCTCGTGAACACGACGTCGCGAAAGCGCGCACCAATGAGCGTGCCCACCTGTTCGCGCGCCTGCTCGACGGCCTTCCCCGCCTTCCACCCGAACGGGTGATTCCGGCTCGATGCGTTGCCGAAGTGCTCCGTGAAGAACGGGAGCATGGCATCGACCACACGCGGGTCGACCGGAGTCGTGGCGTGGGCGTCGAGGTAGATGGGGTTCATGGAGTCGTCAGTCGACAGTCGACAGTCGACAGTCGCAAGTCTACAGTCACTGAGAACTGAAGACTGAAAACTAGAAGCGCTTACGACGGGTATTGGACGGCGGCGGGGCGGGAGATTGAAATCAGGACAGGCTCGGTGGCTTCGGTGGCCAGCTCGGTAATCGAGCAGGTCTGCAGCGCCACCAGGATCCGCTCCTTGATCTTCCACAGCGGATCGCGGACGCTGCACTTCGAATACTGATCGCAGTTCTCTTCCTCGGTCGAACAGGCCGTGACGGTCAACGGGCCGTCAACCGCCTGGATGACGTCGGCCACCGAGATATCGGCGGGCGGACGGCTCAGGTGGTAGCCACCGCGGGTGCCCTGATGCGAGGCGAGCAGACCTTCCCGCGCCAGCCGCTGCAGCACCTTGGCCATCAGCTCGACCGGAATGTCGTACTGCTCGGCGATTTCGCGCGCGCTCGCGGCCGTCTGGTCGGGCCGCAGCGCGAGATGCTTCATCGCGATCAGCGCGTAGTCCGCTTTCTTCGACAACCTTAACATGTGTAAATTATTGGCAGGGCGTAACTTAAGTTGCGCCCTACCGGTAAAGCCAGTGTACGACTGTCGGGGATCTGGGTCAATACTTCGGCACCGAGGGGTCGATCTTGTCCGCCCAGTCGAGGATCCCGCCCTTCAGGTTCTTTACGTTTTTGTAACCCTGCTGGCGCAGGAACGCGGCCGCCTTCGCGCTCCGCCCGCCCATCTTGCAGTGGACCACGATTTCCTTGTCGCGGGGAATCTCGCCCACGCGCTGCGGCACTTCGCCAAGCGGAATCAGGGTCGAGCCGGGGATGCGGCCGATCTGGAACTCGTTGGGCTCGCGCACGTCGAGCAGGAAGAAGTCTTCCTTCGCGTCGATCCTGCGCTTCAGCTCCGTCACGTCGGTTTCCGTCTCGTTGCTGCTTGCAGTATTCACGGTCACCTCCGGCGCCGCCGGCGCCACACCGCAGAACTGTTCGTAATCGATGAGCGCGGTCACCGTCGGATGGGTGCCGCACACCGGGCAGTCAGGATCTCTCTTGAGCTTGAGCTCGCGGAACTTCATCCGGAGCGCGTCGTAAATCAGGAACCGGCCGATGAGCGGCTCGCCGATCCCCGTGATCAGCTTGATCGCTTCGGTGGCCTGAATCGTGCCGATGACACCGGGCAGCACGCCGAGCACGCCACCTTCGGCACAGCTCGGCACGAGTCCAGGCGGCGGCGGTTCCGGATAGAGGCAGCGATAGCAAGGGCCGTCCTTGGTCGCGAACACCGAGGCCTGTCCTTCGAACCGGAAGATGCTGCCGTACGCGTTCGGCTTCCCCAGAAGCACGCACGCGTCGTTGGTGAGATAGCGCGTCGGAAAATTGTCCGTCCCGTCGAGGATGACGTCGTACGGCCGGAACAGATCGAGCGCGTTTTTGGACGAGAGCGCCGTCTCGTAGGTCTCGACCGTGACGTGCGGGTTCAGCGCGAGCAGCCGATCCTTGGCCGACGCGAGCTTCGATCGTCCGACGTCGGGCGTGCCGTGAATCACCTGCCGCTGCAGGTTGCTGAAATCCACGACGTCGAAATCGACGATGCCGATGCGGCCGACGCCCGCCGCGGCCAGATACAGCGCCGCCGGCGAGCCAAGCCCGCCCGCGCCGATGCAGAGCACGCTGCCGGCCTTGAGCTTCTCCTGCCCGTCGACGCCAACCTCCGGCATGATGAGGTGCCGGCTGTAGCGTTTGACTTCGTCATTGGTAAGAGCCATAGGTGATATCCGAATCTAAAATCTAAAAAGTGGAATCTAGAATCTAAGAACCAGAAGCAGCTTTCAGATTCTAGATTTGAGATTCTAGATTTTAGTTTCTAGTTTCCGTCCCCCCAGCGACAGAAGGGATAATGCTGATGGTATCTCCGGGCTTCACGGCTGTTTTCTCTTTCTCCAGATAGCGGATGTCTTCGTCGTTGAGATAGACGTTGACGAAGCTCCGAAGCTTGCCCTGCTCGTTGTACAGGTGCGGCTTCAGCCCTTCGTACTTCGTCGTCAGGTTGACGAGCAGCTCGCCGATCGTGCCGCCATCGACTTCGACGGCATCCTGCTTCCCGGTGAACGGACGGAGTGGAGTCGGAATCAGAATCTTGTTCGCCATAAGTGTCTCACTGTGGGCTCAACTGAAGTTGAGCCCTACCGTTAAGTAGTTGAGCCCTGAATCCCTACACCTCAAGCTGCGCTTCGTGGAACTGCGAGCGATCGTCGGCCAGCAGCCAGACGGTCATCTTCTCCGGCTGGGCCTGTTGAATCGACACGATCACGTACCAGAAGGACGGAAACGCGTGGTCCAGATCGTCCTGCGACGGACGCGCGGGATGATCGGGATGCGAGTGGTAGAACCCCAGCAGCTCCTGTCCGAGCCGCGTCGCCTCCCCTTCCACGAATTTGTAGTCCGACGGCCTGATCAGGAACCTCCGCCTCGCCCCTTCTTCGGTCGTGTTCGGCAGCGGCGCCACGTGCCGAACCACGCCGTCCGCGCCAATCAGCGCGCCGCAGCACTCGTTCGGGTACGTCTCCACGCCGTGCCGCCGGATGGCGTCCGCAATGCCAGGCATCAGCCTCAATGATTCAGACATGAAATCGGGGCCGCGGGATCCCTACGCGGGCGCGTTCCAGAACCGCTCGGACATGTATTTGTCGGCGCTGTCGGGAAAAATGGTCACGATCACGGCATTCCGGACGTCTCTGGCCACCTTCAGCGCGCCCGCCAGCGCGGCGCCCCCGGAAATGCCGACCAGAAGGCCTTCTTCCCTCGCCAGGCGGCGCACCATGGTATACGCGTCCTCGGTGGCCACGCGCATGTCCTCGTCGGCCAGTGAGGGATCGTAAATGCCCGGCACGATGGCCGTCTCCATGTGCTTCAACCCTTCGAGGCCGTGCAGCGGCGAGTCGGGTTGAAAGGAAATCAGCTTGATCGACGGATTGGCTTCCCGCAGGCGCCGGCCCGTGCCCATGAACGTACCGCTCGTGCCGAGCCCCGCCACGAAGTGCGTGATACGGCGGTCGGTCTGCGCCAGAATCTCGGGCGCGGTCGTCTCGTAGTGGGCGCGCCAGTTTGCGTCGTTGTTGTACTGATCGGGATAGAAATACTGTTCGGGATCGGCCGCCACCTGCTTGCGCGCTTCGCGGATCGCGCCGTCGGAGCCATCCATCGGATCGGTGAAGATCAGCTCGGCCCCGTAGGCGTGGAGCAGCCGCTTGCGCTCCACGGTGACGTTCGAGGGCACGCACAGCTTGACGGGAAAACCCTTGGCGGCGCCGATCATCGCGTAGGCAATGCCGGTGTTGCCCGAGGTCGCGTCGAGCAGGATCTTGCCCGGACGGAGCGCGCCCGATTTCAGACCCTCGCGCACCATGTTGCCGGCCGGACGATCCTTCACCGACCCGCCCGGGTTGAACCACTCGGCTTTGCCGTACAGCTCCACCCCGTTGAGGCCGGCCTCGAATTTTCGAAGCCTGATCAACGGCGTATTGCCGATCAGGTCGAGCACCGTCTCCGCCCGCCTCGGCCCGCTGTCTGTCGTCTGCAAACCCATTGGATAGGACCGTAAATTATAGATCACGAAGATCTTTGTGACTATTTCACGGGCTGCCCATCAGGGTCTCGGACATCGGCGGTGGCGGACAGCTCTTTCTCGAGCTCGGCACCGATTTTCGACCGATCGCCCACGGCGACGACGACGAACTTCTCCGGCACGAGATACTTCCGGGCGACGTCCTGCACCGCCTGGGCGTCGACCACCGAAATCTGCTCGGAGAGATTCGAGTAGTAGTTCAGCGGCAACCCGTGCGTGAAGAGCGTCGCGAGACTGCCGACCGTGCGATCGTTGGTCTCGAACAGCGCCGGCAGCTGCAGCGTGATTGCGTCTTTCGCGAGCGTCAGCTCCTCGGGCGTCACCCGCGTGTCGATGATCTTCCTGAGCTCGATCATGATCTCGTGCACGGCCGGCGCGGTGACGTCGGTGCGCACGCCGCTGTTGACCGAGAACGGACCGCCGCTGCGCCAGAACACGAACTGCGAGTTCGCGCCGTAGGTGTACCCGTGCTCTTCGCGGAGATTCATGTTGATGCGGCTGGAGAACATCCCGCCGAGAATCGTGTTCATGATGCGCACCGGCACGTAGTCGGGGCTGTTGCGCGGCACGCCGAACGTCGACACGCGCAACTGCGTCTGCGGCGAGCCCGGCCGATCGACGATGACCAGGCGCGGCGCGGAGGTCGACGGCGTGCCGAGCTTCGCGGGCGACGCCGTGCCTTTCGGCCAGCTCCCGAACGACGCTTCCGCCAGCTTGCGCACGTCGGCCAGCGTGACAGCGCCGGTGACGACGAGCGCGGCATTGCCAGGCACGAAATTCTGACGCCAGAACGCCTGCAGATCGTCGCGGACCATCTGCTTGTTGGACTCGACCGTGCCGGTCTCGCTGAAGCCGGTACTGGTGCGTGCCGTAGAGCGTGCGGCCGGCGACGTTCGTGGCAATCTGAACGGGATTGGAGCGCTGCTCGACCAGATCGGCCAGCCGCCGCGCCCGCACGCGCTCGACCTCCTCTGCCGGGAAGCTCGGCCGAAGCGCCACGTCTGCGAGAAGCGCCAGAGCCGCCGGGAAGTTCCGGCTGAGACTGCCGGTCGAGATCGTCGACGCGTCACGCGACGTGCCCGTGGTGAGCGACGCGCCAATCTGCGCGATTTCGTCGGCAAGCTGTGGGGCCGAGCGGGTGGCCGTTCCCTGATCGAGCAGCGCGGCCGTGAAGCTGGCAAGGCCCGGCTTCTCGATCGGATTCGCGTCGCTGCCGCTGCGAACCACGAGGCTCGCCGAGACGACGGGCACGCCGCCGGTCTGAGGCATGGCGATGACCGTCAGCCCGTTCGACAACTGAAACGACTGCGGCACCGGCACGCGCACCGCGCGCACGGCGGACGCGCCGGGCTGTTTCTCGCGCCACGGCTCATCGGCGTTGATCGAGATCGCCTGTCCACCACTGGCGGCCTGAGCGGCCGCCTTGGGCACTTCGGGCGCAAGCGCCTGTTTTCCGGGCACGCCGTGCACGACCACGCGGGCGTTCGTGCCGAGGTACTGCTGCGCGAACTGCCGCGCGCTCTCGGGCGTGACGCGCCGCCGGCGTGCCACGTCCTGGGCGAGGTAGTCGGGCGTGCCGAGGTAATGGTTGTACAAGTTCAGCTGATCGGCCACGCCGCCGAATCCGCCGACGAGCTGAAGGCCGCTGAAGATCTGCGTTTCGAGGACGTTGCGCACCCGCTCGATCTCGGCGCCGGTCGGTCCCTTCGCGCGCATCGCGTCGAGCTCTTCGTTGATGGCCGCCTCGAGCTCCTGGAGCGTGTGGTTGGGCCGCGCGGTCGCTTCGATGCTGAAGACCGACCCGAGCATCGTCGAGTACCTGAGAAGCGCTCACGTTTTGAGCCATCTGTTTTTCGTAGACGAGCTTCTTGTACAAGCGGCTCGAGCGTCCCTGGCCCAGCACGCCGCTGACAATGTCGGCGTCGGCGTCACCGTCCTTGAAGAACGGCGGCGTCAGCCATGCCATGTAGAGGCGCGGCAGCTCGACGCGATCTTCCACCACGATCCGCTTTTCTGCCGTGATCGGAGGCGTGTCGACTTTCACGGGCGGAACCGCCGGTCCGCGTTTCAGCGTGCCGAAGTACTTCTCGACGAGCTTTTTGGTTGCCGCCTTGTCGATGTCGCCGGCGATCGCAATCGTGGCGTTGTTCGGCGCGTAGTACTGGCGGAAAAACTGCTGCACGTCGTCGAGCTTCGCGGCCTGAATGTCTTCGTGCGATCCGATGACGACGCCGTGATACGGATGGCCCTTCGGGAAGAGCGCCTGAAACATCGCTTCCTCGACCATCCCGTATGGCTGGTTCTCGGTGCTCTGACGCCGCTCGTTGCGGACGACATCCTGCTGATTCGACAGCTTGGCCTGGTCGACCTTCTCGAGCAGATAGCCCATGCGATCGGACTCGAGCCAGAGCGCCAGCTCGAGCTGGTTCGATGGCATCGTCTCGAAGTAGTTGGTGCGATCGAAGTTCGTGGTGCCGTTCACACCGCTCGCGCCGGCGCCCGAGAGCAGCCTGAAGTGCGCATCGTTCGGGATGTGCTTCGAGCCCTGGAACATCATGTGCTCGAACAGGTGCGCAAACCCCGTGCGACCCGCCGCTTCGTGCGCCGGGCCCACGTGGTACCACACGTCGATCCCCACCAGCGGCACGCGATGGTCCTCGGAGAGGATGACCTCGAGCCCGTTGGCGAGCGTGTATTTTTCGATGTCGAGCTTCGGCACATCGCTCGCCGGCGCCTGCGCGCCCAGCGAGATGACCGTCAAGAGAACCAGGAGCAGCGTGGCTGATTTCTTCATGGTGTCGTTTCCTACTGTTTACTTTCTACTTTCTACTTTCTACTTTTTACTTTTTACTTTCTATTTCTTGTTCTCAAGACTGGCCCACAGGTACCAGGACGCCACGGTGCGGTACGGACGCCATCGCTCGGCAATCGCGTGCAACCGTTTGACGTTCGGGGTGCCGCGAAGGTTGTAAGTCTTTCGCATCGCCTTCACGATACCAAGATCGCCGACCGGAAAGACATCGGGGCGCGTCAGGCGGAAGATGAGCAGCATCTCGACCGTCCAGCGTCCAATTCCTTTGATTTTCGTGAGTTCCGCCACGATCTCGTCGTCGGTCATGGCCGAGAGCGCCTGTGCGTTTATCGAGCCGTCGAGCATCTTCCGGCTGAGATCCCGCATGTAGGCTAGCTTCTGACGGCTGAGTCCGGCGCCGCGAAGCGCGTCATCCGGCACAGACATGAGCGCTTCGGGCGTTGGCCCACCGTCCGGCAGGAGCGCGCGGACGCGGCCATAAATCGTCGCGGCCGCGCGTGTCGACAACTGCTGCGAGACGATCGCTTCGACGAGACCGCAGAAGATGTCGCCTTCACGCGTCTTGAGCGCGCAGGCGCCATATTTCCTGATGATGGGCGCCAGGGCCGGATCGCGCCGCATCAACGTGCGCCGTGCACGCGCCAGCTCGTCGGCGGTCATCGCGCAAAAACGGGGTCGGGAGGGGTTTTCGCCCGAATCCCGAGAAAACCCCTCCCGACCCCGTTCCGTCGTCGCCATCAGCGCAGCGACACGGTCAGCGTGACCCGCGCGTGAATCTCGATCGTCGAGGGCTCGACCGGCGTCGGCACGTTGCCGGCGACAGTGGCTTCCGCCATCCGCATCATCGGCCGCGGAGGCTCGAAGGGCACGCCGTCTTCCTCCACGCGCACGACGCGATCGATGGTCGCGCCGGCGCCCGCGGCCGCCGCATCGGCGCGCGCACGCGCATCGGCGACCGCCTGTCGCAGCGCGGTGCGCTCGAGCCCGGCGCGATCGCGGACGTCGAAGCGGATCCCGGTAATCGTGGTCGCGCCACCGGCCGCCGCGGCGTCGATGACGGGGCCGACGCGATCGATCTCGTCGAGCCTCACCTCGACCACGTTGCGCGCGAGAAAATTGCGGAACGTCTGCCTGCCGTTCGCGTAGTCGAACTCGGGGCGCAGGTCGTACCCCGTCGTCCGAATCGCATCCTTCGGCACGCCGGCCTGCTCGATCTTCTGCAGCACCGCCGTCATCGCCGCGGCATTCTGCTTCTGCGCATCGGCCGAGACGCGCGCGCGCGACTCGGCGGCAATCGTCACGAACGCGCGATCCGGCCTGGCCGTCACGACGGCCTGCCCGCGCGTGACGATGGTGGGTTGAGACGGAGGCGCAGGAGGCGCTTGCGCAAACGCCGGCGCGGTGGCCGCGAGCAGGAATGCCGCCACAAACATGGACTTCATCTGCTCAGTTTACCCTTGGCGGATCGGAAACTGAAATCTAGAAACTAGAATCTTAAATCTAGAATCTTCTGGAGGATCTCTTTCCCAGATTCTAGTTTTTAGATTTAGTTTTTAGATTCGATGTTCTCGAGGGTTACTTTATCGAGAACGCAATCCGGAAGCCGATGCTGTAGGAATAGCTGTCGGGCGGAATCTTGTGACGGTAGGCGCAGCGCAGGTAGCGGCCGTCTGCGTTCACCCACGCGCCGCCGCGCACCACGCGCATGAGGCCGTTGTCGGGACCCTGCGGGTTCAGGTACTGCGCGCGCTCGTAATAGTTGGGCGAGTACCAGTCGGCCACCCACTCCCAGACATTCCCCGCCATGTCGTGCAGGTTGTAGCCGTTGACCGGATAGCTGCCGACGTCCGCCGTACCGCGCTCGGCCTTCACGCCCGTCTGCGGGAGGAAATGCGCGGACGCGGGGTCGAGCGTGTCGCCCCAGGGATAGCGCTTGCCGTCGAGACCGCCGCGCGCGGCGCGCTCCCACTCGGCCTCGGTCGGCAGCCGGACCGGCTTGCCGGTTTTGCTGGCCAGCCAGGCGCAATACGCGGTGGCGTCGTCAAATCCCACGAGCGTCACGGGGTGGCGTTCGCGCCCCTCGGGCGGCGTGCCGTTGTTCCAGAAATAGGACGCGGCGAGCGCGCGAAAGTCGGCCTCGGACTGCCCCGACACCATCATGGGCAGGGTGCGAATCGCGGGAGACGGATGGTGCGTTTCGCGGACGAACTGCGCGTATTCGCCGTTGGTCACCGGACACACGCCGACCGCGAACTCGTCGATGTACGCCCGGTGGCGCGGGCGCTCGTCGTCTTCACCGTCCTCGGCGCCCATGACGAACTCGCCCGCCGCAATGCGCGACACGCGCAGCAGCGGATCGTCAGCCATTTCTTCTGAGTAGAATGTGCATACCAATCATGACGCCGAAGCCGCTCGCTATCGAGACCTCCGAACTCCGAAAGCGCGTTCGCGCGCTCATCGACAACCGCCGCAAGCAGGCCGCAGAACGCCGGGTGACGCTGGACGAAGCGGCGGCGGCGTACCGCGAGCTGCTGGAATCGAAGGCCACGCCGCTCGTACAAATGCTGGTCAACACGCTCCGCGCCGAAGGCTACAGCTTCACCGTCTTCACGCCCAACGGCGGCCTGCGCATGGCGCCCTCGAGATCGGCCGACGACTTCATCGAGTTCGCGCTCGAGACGTCCCAGGGCGACCCGTTCGTCGCCCTCCGCGTCAACCGCACCCGCGGCCGGCGCGTCATCCAGCACGAGCGGCCGGTGAAGGATCGAACGCCGGTGGACGCGCTGAGCGAGGAGGATCTCCTGCGGGCGCTGCTCGACGAGCTTGGCCCGTTCGTCGAACGTTAGGAGCCGCCTCGCGCTTCACGCAAGCCGTTCGACAAACGACGTATCGATCCCCTGGCGCTTGAGCAGCGTCAGGAATCCGTGGTGGTCGGCGGCGCGCCTGTACGCCTCACGCGAATCGACCACACCGCCCTGGACGAGCGCCGCCAGCACATCGTTCAGCGCCACCATCCCGTGCTTCCGCCCGCTGTCGATCGCCATCGGCAGCTGCGACGTCTTGCCTTCGGCGATGACGTTCGAGACGGCGCGCGTGTTGAGCAACACTTCGCGGGCGGCGACGCGGCCGCCACCGGGCTTCCGTAACAGGACCTGCGCCACGACGCCGCGGAGATTCTCCGCGAGCCCCATCTGCACCTTCTGACGCCGCTCGGGCGGCGTCTCGTCGATGATGCGATCGACGGCGTCGGTCGCCGTGTGCGCGGTGAGCGCGCCGATGACGAGATGTCCCGACTGCGCGGCCTCGAGCGCCAGCGTGACGATTTCCGGCGATCCGAAGTCTTCGATCACGAGCACATCGGGGTTTTCGCGCAGGGCCGAGCGCGCCACCAGCAGCAGCTCGTGGCGATCGCCACGCACTTCGCGCTGGCTCACGAGCGAGGTGCGGTTCTCGTGCACGAACTTGATCTGATTCTCGATCGTGATGACGTGATCGCTGCGCGTGCGGTTGATCAGATCGACGAACGCCGCGATGAGCGTGGACTTGCCGCTCGATCGCGGACCGGCGACGAGCACGAGCCCTTCCGCCTCCGCGCACAGCCCCTGGATCTCGCGCGACAGGCCCAGCTGTTCGGCCGAGATCGCCAGCGCGGGAATCATGCGGAAGATGCCGCCGGCGCCGCGATGATCGCGGAACGTCATGCAGCGGATGCGGCCGACGTCCGGGACGTCGCAAATCCATTCGGTGCCCGCCTGGCTGCGCAGGGCTTCGCGATTCCGCTCCGGGATGATGTCGAGGATCAACGCCTCGACGTCGGGCTCGCCGAGCGCGGCCTCGCCGTCGATCGGTCGAATCTCGCCGTCGACGCGAATCGACGGGCGCGCCTGCGACATCAGGTACAGCGTCGACGCACCGCGCGCGGCGGCGATGCGAAGCAGACGATCGATGCCCGGCGAGTCGGGCGGCGAGAATCGCGCGGCCTGATCGACGCGCACATACGGGCGCGACAGCGGCAGCACGACGGCCGGACGAGGCTCGGGTTCGTGGACCTCGGTCCTCCGCATGCTGGCCGGGGCCGGTACCTCCACCGGACCGGTCTGGCGCTTCGACTCGACGGGAACCGGCGTCGGTTCCGAAAGCGATGCCGCGATCTCCGGCACCGGTTCAGGTGTCTGATCCGGCGCGACAATCGCAGCCGGTACCGGTTCAACCACGGCCGCGGGCTCGACCACCACTTCAGATGTGAGCTCAACAGCGGCCACGGGTGGTGGCTCAACAACCGCCAAAGGTGGTTCAACGACCGCCGCGGAAGGCGGAGGCTCGGCAACAGGTAAGATCACCGACGCGAAATCCGCGTCCAGAGAGAGCTCGAGGTCTTCTGACGCTTCTTCGAATGCGGATACGGGTTCCGGTTCCTGTTCCGGTTCCGGTTCCGGTTCCAGTTCAACGTTCGGTTCTGGCTCGACGCTCAGTTCCAGTTCGACGTGCAGTTCCAGTTCCCGTTCGAGCCGCGGTTCCGATTCCGCCTGCGGAACGACCAGATTCGCATCCAGGTTCGCGGCCTCGACCTCGAGAGCTTCGGTGGCGATCTCGAAATCCTCGCTCGTGAGCTCGATGTTCCACGTCTCGGTCTCGGTGTCCGTCCCGGTCTCGGTCTCGGTCTCGGTGTCGGTCTCGACCTCCGGTTCGGCCTCGGCCTGCGCCTCGAGCGCGAGCTCGGGTTGGGGCTCGCGCCTCGTCTCCGGTTCTTCTTCCGCAAATTCCTCGATGGATGTCGTATCGATGTCCGACGTGAGCTCGAACGCGGGCTCCGACTGGGCGGGTTCCTGGTGATCCGGTACCGCGACATCCGCCGGCGTCGTGGCCTCTGCCGGCGCCACCACCTCGATCGGTGTGACGATGACTTGCGGGGGAGCGACCTCGGCCGGCGCGACGGGCGGGGCCGGTGCAGGCATGGCCGCGATGACCGGCACCGCCGCGACGACGACCTTCGGCACCTTGGGCGCGCGATGCCGGCGTATCTCAATCCAGATGTCATCGCCGCCACGGGCCGCGATCACGGTGAATCGTTCGGCTTTGGCGAAGCTCGGAGGGGCCAGCTCCTGCTGCACGGCGCCAATATCGACCAGCGTGTGTTGCGCGTCGGCCGGCAGCAGTTCCTTGATCATGCCGCGCATGGCGTCTAGGGTGAGCGCGCGCGATGCCAGCTCGCTCTGGCCGGTCGGGGCGACGACATAGGGGCGCTCGCCGGCGTGGAGGACGAGGGCGTCTCCGTCGGCGCGGACGATGGCGGTCAACAACGAGGTTACAAGCGACACAAATCTCTCACACCAGGTACCTGGATCTCTCAGTGTTTCGGTCGCTTAGCCGACTCACTTTATCGCGAATATCACGCCATGTTGCACCGGCAGGAAGTCCAGGAGCTGATCGATCGCAAACCCCAACGGCTCGATTTCCCGCCGGATTTCTTCAAAACTCATCTTGTGGAGGGGCGAAGCCGGCGCAATCTTGCTCTCTTTTGCATACTCGAGAATCATCACCCGCCCGCCGGGCTTCAGTGCACGGCGGATCGCCAGCATCGTCTCCTCGGGCTCGGCGAACTCGTGATACGTGTAGGCCAGGAAGGCCAAATCGATGGATCGCTCGGGTAGTCGGGGGCTCTGATCGGTCGCGAGCACGTACTCGACGTTGGCCAGCTTGTGCCCGTCGACCGTCTTTCTGGTCTCGTCGAGCATGCTCTGCTGGACGTCCACGGCGTACACCCTGCCCTGGGGTCCGACCTTCTCGGCCAGCCGCCACGTGAAATACCCGGTGCCCGAGCCGATATCGGCGACCGATGCGCCGGGCTGGATGTGCAGAGCCCCGATGAGCTCGTCCGGGCGATCCTCCTTGTCCCGATCGGTCCTGTTGAAGAAGGGCACGTTCTCGGTCGTGGGCGCCACCTCGCGGTCGGACCTGCCCGGCTCGAGCGTCCACATCGTTCGCAACGTGCGCAGATAGGTCACGAGGTGATCCACTTCGGCCGGCGAGAGCTCCCTGCCGAACGCAGGCATCAGCGAGCGGGGCTCCCGTCGCAAATCCTTCAGATCATCCTTGCGGAACGACCAGAGCTCTCCCTGCGTATCGCGGAGCTGGATGGAAAAGTCGTCCTCGTTCAGCGCGAGGCCCTCGATTTTTTTACCGTCCCTGGTTTCCACGACCAACGTAAAATAGCGCCGAGAAATCTGGTCTGCTGGATCGACGAGCGAGCGTTTGAGGGATTCCGGCGTTCGAAGGATCCCAATCCAGCTCAGGTCGGGACCCAGGCTGCCGCCGGCGTCGTTCACCGCGTGGCACTTCAGACAGCGCCCCTTGCCTTCGAAGAGACTCTTGCCGGCTGCCGCATCGCCGGCCCCCTGGGCGGGCAGGGTCTGGACGGCGACCGTCAGCAGATATGCGAGGCTGACGGCGGCGGTTTTCGAGGCAGAGCGCATGAGTCGTCATCGGTACTTCATAAGAAGGCCCGTATGACTCCAACAACTTCGCTCGTGACAAGGTGGACGCGCGCAACGATCATCAATGTGGGCGTCTGCCTGGGGATTGCGTGTTCTGCGTCAGTGCTGCTGTTCGCGGGGCAGAACCCCACGCTTCAAGGACATCCCGACGATTATCCGCGTGCCGACATCGAATACGGCGCGCGTCTGTACACGGCCCAGTGCTCGGCGTGTCATGGCGACAGCGGCGACGGCGTGGCGGGCGTCGACCTCAAGAGCGGCAAGTTCCGCAACGCGGCCAGCGACCTGCAACTGCGCACCGTCATCACCAACGGGTTCCCGAACGCCGGCATGCCGGCCTTCAAGTTCGACCCCACCGAGCTGACCGGCATCGTCGCGTATCTGCGGAACATGAACACGTTCGACGCCGGCTCGACCAAGCATGGCGACGCGGCGCGCGGACGGACGGTGTTCGAAGGCAAGGGCGCGTGCCTGAGCTGTCATCGCGTCGACAACGTCGGCAGCCGGAAGGCGCCCGATTTGTCGGACGTCGGCGCGAACCGCAGCGCGGGATCGCTCGAGCGATCGCTTCGGAACCCGACCAGCCAGATGATGCCGATCAACCGGCCCGTTCACGCGGTGACGCGCGACGGACGCGTGATCAACGGCCGGCGCCTGAATGAAGATACCTACACCGTTCAGTTGACCGACGAAGAGGGTCGTCTGTTCTCGCTGACCAAGTCCGAGCTGCGCGAATACACCATATCCACGAAGTCGACGATGCCGTCCTATGAGAAGGAGTTGTCGCCATCAGAGCTGGCCGATGTCGTCACCTACCTTCTTACGTTGAAAGGTCGATGACGGCCCTTTATTTCGATTCGTAGATTCGCAGCAGCTCGATCAGCTTGTACCCCGGGTCTGGTACGGCGGGATGACGCGCTCGGTCCGCAGGTACTGGATCATGCCTTCGTCTGCATAATCCGCGGGCCCGATGCCTTCTGATTCTTCCAGGAGCTTCACGAGGCCGTCGAAGGTCATTGCCTTGGCCGATACGCGCCGGGTGGTCCTGAACGTGCCGAGCAGCTTCGCCGGCTCGTCACGCTGGACGGTGGCGAACGTCACGAAGATCTCGTTGGCGACGAAGTTGTAGTCGGCTTCGGACCGGGTGGACGGCGCGTCCTCGACCTTCAGCACCGCGACCTCTTCGACCGCACGCAGCCGGTCCAGCACCTGCTGGGTGAATGCGCCTTCGCCAGACCACCCCGCGCTCTCAACCTGCATGCAGGATCCCCGCGATGTCGGCCGGAGTATCCACCAGCGCCTCGTCGCCGCGCAATTGGTCGGCGGGGAGATCGGCGAAGCCGAAGCCGTAGCGCGCGAGGCAAATGCGCACACCTGCATTGCGCGATGTCTGGAGATCGACGATGGAATCGCCGATGAGCGTGGTCTCGGCCGGGCCGCTCGATGCCTGATTCATGAGGAAGATCAGCGCGTCGGGCGCGGGCTTGCGGGGCCACGGGCCATCGCCGCCCACGACCCACCGGAAGTACGGGGCGAGATCGAACAGGTCGAGGATTTTTCTGGTCTGCTCGAGCGGCTTGTTGGTGAGGAGCGCCATCGCCACCTGACGCGATCGCAACTGGTCCAGCAGGCCGGGGATGCCGTCGTAGGGACGGGTGTGGACGGTCAAGCGCCGGTCGTACACCGCGACGAAACGCGGAAGCGCGTCTTCCAATGACGTCTCCACGCCCGCAGCCGAAATGACGCGCCTGACGAGTGTGCGCACGCCGCACCCGATCATGCTCACAATGGCGGCGTCTGGAAGCCGCGCGGCACCATAGCCCGCGAGCATTTCGTTGGCGCTGTCGGCGAGATCGCGGCGCGAGTCGATGAGCGTGCCGTCAAGATCGAAGACGGCCAACCGGCTCAATCGCCGACCCCGGACCCCGCGTAGGTGGCAAACGATGTCGGCGTTTCCCAGACCGTGACGCGCACGACGGGAAAGCCCTGCGAATGCGTGTAGTCGTACAGCAGTTTGGCGATATGCTCGACCGTGGGATTGCTGTCGACGACAAACACCGGCTCGCCCAGCTGCTGCAGCGGCCGAACGAGCGGGTCGTCCTGTCGCAGGATCATCTTGTGGTCGAGCTCGCGATCGACCCATCCCTTGACGATTCGCTTGATGTCCGAGAAGTCGCACACCATGTTGCGGTTGTCGAGCGATCCGCTGCGGACTTCGATCTCGGCGACGGCGTTGTGGCCGTGCGGGTGCTTGCAGATGCCGTCGTAGTCGAGCAGGCGATGACCGTAGCAGAACTCAATTTTCTTGGTGACTGAATACATGTCGGTTCCGAGTCTCGTCATGCTGTCCGGCGGCCTCGACAGCGCGGTGCTCGCCGCCCAGGAGGCCCGGACATATATTGTCCATCCAGTTTATGTCGCCGGAGGGCTGGCGTGGGAACAAGGTGAGCAGGACATCATCCACAGGCTATTGAGCGTGCCCCCGCTCAGCAACGGATCGAACCCGGTCATGCCGCTGGTCCGCCTCGAGTTCAGCCTGCGCGATGTCTATCCCCCGACTCACTGGGCGTTGAAGGGCACGCCGCCGGCCTACGACACGCCCGACGAGGACGTCTATCTGCACGGCCGCAATATCGCGCTCCTCTCGAAAGCCGCGGTGTATGCCGCCAGCCGGAAGATCGCCCGGGTTGTCGTGGCGCCGCTTGCCGGCAATCCGTTTCCCGATGCAACGCCACAGTTTTTCGCGGCGCTGAACGAGGCGTTCTCGCTCGGCCTGGCCGCGCCGATGGCGATCAGCGCGCCGTTCTCACGGCTGCACAAGGAGGACGTGGTGAAAATCGGCACCGGGCTCGGCGTCCCGTTCGAGCTCACGCTGTCCTGCATGAACCCGGCGGGCACGACACACTGCGGGCTCTGCAGCAAGTGCCGCGAGCGGAGGGACGCCTTTCACGCGGCGGGTGTCAAAGACCCGACGACCTACGCGAACGCCAGCCCGAGATAGGCAGACGATGACGCAGAGCCGCAGAGACGCAGAGTTTTTTCTGAAAGAAAGAAAAAGAGTTCTCTGCGCCTCGGCGCCTCTGCGTCGAGCTTTTTTCTGAGAATTCCTTACGGAAGCTGGGATCCGAAGTGGGCGAAGCGGGCGGCTCCCATCGGGGCGGCGTCGTCGCCGAGCGGGGAAACCTCGATGCGCGCGCGTTCCATGATGCGCGGCGGCATACGGCGGGCGCACTCCTGACGAATCGGCTCGAGCAGCAGATCGCCAGACGACTGAAGAATACCGCCGAGCAGAATCACTTCCGGATCGATGACCGCGGCGATATTCGAGACCGCCATCGCCAGGTATTTCACCGTATCGCGGATGACCGACACCGACACGCCGTCGTTGTCGCGCGCCCCGTTCAGAATCATCTCGAGCGTGATGGCGTTGAAATCGCCGCCCGCCGCGTCGACGACGCGGGAACGGTCTCCGGATTTGACGCGCCAGACCAGGCGCCGCACGATGCCCGACGCACCCCCTTCGGCTTCCAGGCATCCCATGCGGCGGTAGTCGTCGCGCTCGACGGGATTGAGCGCCAGCCACTGGACCGAGCTCGCCAGGCCGTGTGCCCCCGCAAGCAGCGCGCCGTTGGACACGATGCCGGCCGAGATGCAGGGCCCGAGTGAGAACGCAATCAAGTCGCGCGCCTGTTTTCCCGCGCCGTACCAGACCTCCGCCAGTGCCGACGCGTTTCCAGTGCTGAGCGTCCGGACCGGCACGGCTTTTCCAACCGCCCCGGAAAGAAAAGACCAGTCCGAAGGCCAGTTCATGGAATCCGGATTCGGAAACGACACGCCAATCGCCGACGGCCCACCGTTGCGGCTCGCCGCGAGGGCCTCGCGTGCGACGGCGACAACGGCATCGGCAGTGGCGGGCGCGGTCGATTCCGCCCGGGCGCGAACGGTCCCGTCGGTATCCATCAGGACACCTCGCGCTTGCCCGCTGTCGACGTTGATTCCGAGGATCACGATGACTCCGTCTCGCCTTGCCAGTCCGTGTGCACGAGCAGCTTGCGCCCGGCGAGCGGCGTGCGGAAGGCGTCCGCACCCGATCTCTTATCGGACGATCGCCCGAACAGCACACGATCGACCTGCTTGAGCAGACGCTTGAACTGGGCCTCGTCGGGCGCGCTCAGGACGAGCACGCCGCAGCCCTCGGCGGGAGGGAACCTGGCATCATCCAGATAGTCGCGATCGAGCGTCAGCAGCGTGCGCCGGAGCTGTGCGGCGAGGCGAAAGTGTTCGATGTCGGACGCGCGACGCAACCGCGGCTCCTCGAGCACGAAGAGCGCGTCCCAGCCCAGCCGTTCGCGCATGAAGCGAATGAGCCCTGCCGGGAGGTTGGCGTCGCAGTAGACACGTGGCGCGTCGGTCAGTTCTTCGGCGAACGGTCCAAGCTCCGACGCTAGTGTGCCCATGGGGAAGGGGTCCGGCTAAAGCCGGACACTACCTACTTTCCCGGTGTCTCAGCGCAAAGACGCAAAGCGCTAAGCGTTGATAACTTCCGCGACTCGCCGACTCTCAAGACTCTCAGACTCTCAGACTCCCAGGACTCCAGGACTCGTCCGGTCAGGCTTTTTGCTCCACCTTCCGCGCCGCCGTGGCCTGCTGCTTCAGGTCGGCCACAAGCGCGTCGCGCTTGTGCACGAGCTCTTTCAGCGGCCGCCGGCCGTTCTTCGATCCGATCGCGTATTCGCAGAACAAAGGAAACGCGATCGTCGAATCGCAGTACGCCACAACCGTATCGGGCAGGACGCCGGGGTTCACTTTGCCCCAGCTGACAGCCTCGGCCGGCGTGGCGCCAGACAGGCCGCCCCACACAACCTGGTCGGCCGTGATCTGAATGAAGTAGTCGTTGCCGCCCTTCTGAATGCCGTACACCTCCCACAAGGTGGGCTGCCCCTGCAGGTAGAAATTCTTCGGCGACCCGCCGCCCAGAATCACGCAGCCGTTCCGCTTGCCGGCCAGGATGATCGCGCACACCTCGTTGACGTCGCGGTTCGGATCGACCATCAACGAGCTGCCGTTCAGCAGCGCGTGATAGGCAAGGTTCATCCCGATCGAGCTGTCGCCCGGCGACGATGTATAGATCGGTACGCCGGCTTTGGCCGCGGACGCCACGACCGAATGCGCCTCGCATCCCGGATAGCGCTTCAACAAGTCGAGCCCCATGCGATAGTGAAGCTCGGAGGTCGTCGTCGGGCCGTCCAGCCCGGACCGGACCAGGAAATCGCGGATGTAGGCGTCGGTTTCCAGCAGCACGGTCGCGGGGAACAGCACGTCGTAGATGCGGATGATGCCCTGCTCGTACAGCTCGACATCGTCCACGAACGGCGAGCCGCGATGAAGCGTGAAATTCAGCGCATGGTGTAGATCGTGATACAGGTTGGCGCCGGTGCTGATGATGAAATCGACCAGCCCGCGCTCCATCATTTCCACGACGCATCCGCCGATGCCCGCCGGGGTCATCGCGCCCGCGATGGTCAGCCCGACGGTCGTGTCTTCGCCGGGATCGAGCATCTTGTCCGAGAAGATGCGGCAGGCTTCAGAGAGCCGGGCGGCGTTGAAGGCTTGAAATCCCTCATCGATCAGATGACGGACTTCCTGGCTTCCCCGGGGACGATAGAAGCCAATCGGCTTTCCCGAGAGCGCGCCTTTCGAGGACGGAGCGCCTGGATGACGGTACGGCATAGATTCGTAATCTTACATCCGTCCTGCTGTTCCGGACCCGCCGGTCTTGACAAGACGAACGGTGCGGAACAAGGTAGTCCTCACTGCCGTGAATGAACCGACCCTAGTCGCGTTCGAGATTCCTGTCTGGCTGCAATTTACCGCCGCGGCCCTGGTGACGTTCACGCTGGTCATGCTGTTCGTCGTCTGGAAGAAAGGGCGGCCGTTCGCCCCGGGCGATGTCTTCCGCGCGAGCCGCATGAGCTCGGGCAATCGCATGTTTCCGACGCAGGTGCTGATCTCGCCCACGAGCGTGGTGCACTACACGCCGCAGTGGGTCGGGCGCCTCGAGCACTCGATGCACATGGCGCACGTCGCTTCGGTACGCATCGACACCAACCTGATGTTCTCGGACGTGTATATTGAAACGACAGGCGGCGCGAGTCCCATCCGCTGCCACGGTCATCGGAAAGCCGACGCTGTCCGCATGAAACAGCTCATCGAGCAGTATCAAACCGACTACTACAGAGCGAAACCGTCGGCTTCCAATTGAGCCGTCTTTCGATCAGGTAATCTGCCAATCTGCGAATCTGCGAATTTCGTAATCGCTCGCGATTGCCCCCTGTGGTTCCTCAGAGCAGCGTCCGATAATGACACTGGTAAACATTTGTGGACGATCTGACCTTTACTGCCCGTCGTGCGACCGCCGCCAAGCCCGAGACTGAGAACGATCTCGATACGCGGTTTCGCAACCTGGTCCAAAGCCCGCTGCGTGCGGGCATTCTCCGCTACCTGAGCGCGCGGCCGGAAGAAAACTTCGACGCCGATCAGCTGATGCAGACGTTCGGCCGCCTGCGGCTCGACGTCGAGAACTGCATCCGCGAGCTCGTGGCGTTCGGCGTCGCGCGCGGGCTGCCAGGCACGCCGGTGCGCTACACCGCCGCCCGCCCGGACAACCCGGGTATCGAGAAGCTGCTCGACAAGTTCCTCGAACGCCGCGCCACGATCAGCACCGAAGACCAGTCGCCGTCGGTCCAGCGCTTCCGCGAGATGATCGGCCGCGACGAGAAGATGCTCATCGTCTTCGAGTGGATCCGCACGGCCGCCAAGTCGGATATTTCGGTCCTCATCCTCGGACCGACCGGCTCGGGCAAAGAGCTCGTGGCCAGGATGATTCACGAGCTCAGCCGCCGCCAGACGGCGAAATTCCAGGCCGTCAACTGCGCCGCGCTGCCGGATACCCTTTTCGAATCGGAAATCTTCGGGTACGAAAAAGGCGCGTTCACCGGCGCGCACGACAGGAAGCCGGGGCGCCTCGAACTGGCCAACGAGGGCACGCTCTTCCTCGACGAAATCGGCGACCTGTCGATCGTGGCCCAGGCCAAGCTGCTGCGCGTGCTCGAAGAGCGCCGGTTCGAACGCCTGGGGGGCAACAAATCGATCCACGTCGATTTCCGCCTGATTTCTGCGACCAACCGGCCCCTCGACCAGTTCGTGCGCGATGGGCGGTTCCGCGAGGACCTCTACTACCGCGTCAACGCGTTCTCCATCCGCCTGCCGTCGCTTCGCGAGCGCCAGGTGGACATTCCCGTTCTGGCAAACCGGTTCCTCGCGCGCTACTGCGCGGCCAACGGCATGCCGCTCGACGCCAAGTCGTTCGCGCGTGAGGCGATAGAGCTGCTGACCGCGTATCACTGGCCCGGCAACATCCGCGAGCTCGAGAGCACCGTGTCGCGCGCAGCGTTATCGGCGCCGGGGCGCGCGATTCGCGCCGCCGACATCGAGTTCCTGCACGCCAGCGAGCCGCCCGCCGAAGAGAGCGGCGAGCGTATGCCCTCGCTGCGCGAGGCCGAGCGCGCGCATATCGTGCGCATCCTCGACGCCTGCAGCTGGAACAAGAAAGAGGCGGCCCGCATCCTCGAGATCAGCCGCGGCACGCTCTACCGCAAGATCCTCGAGTTCGGGCTCGAGCCCCAGGCCCATGGGGCACAGGCGCGAAGCCGACCACGGCGCGTCACTGCCAGCTAACGAAACCCCTCGAATAGTCCGACAAGACGGCTAGAGCGACTGGCCGTCTTGAAACGGCACAAGGCCAGGACCTAGGCTATCTGCCATAACTACTAGCAGATACGCCAATTTTTGAAATGCATGTGCCAGATTCGCGCATGTGGGCCCTGCCTGAGCTGTTCAGGATCGTCGATGTTTTCTCGTAGGTAGTTCACAGAAATACACTTACGGCCGGCGTCCGCAGAAGTCCCATCGGGCTAACGTTTTGCAGGGTGGGGCACAGATTCAGGCCATGAAGCAGCTCCCAATTGCGGCGCGGATTTACGTCAGCGGGGTGATCGCGGGCGGGGCCTTGCTCCTGGCGGCCTTTTTCCCGACGCACGCCTTCCTGCATCCGCAGTGGTTCGTCACGCTGCTGCTTCTGTCGTCGATAACCTCCGCTTTCAAGGTCAACCTGCCGCTTGCGCGAAGTGGCTCGACCATGTCGGTGTCCTACGCCGTCGACTTCCTCTCGCTCATCCTGCTCGGCCCGGCCCAGACGATGATCGTCGGCGCGCTCAGCGCGTGGAGCCAGTGCACGTTCCGGATGACGACGAAGAACCCGCCCTACCGGACGTTATTCAGCATGTCGAGCCTGGTGATCAGCGTTCAGGCCGCGGGCTGGGCGTTTCAAACCCTGGGCGGCATTCCCGGGCTCGCGTCGATGTCTCTGGCCTCGATGGCCAAGCCGCTGCTCGGAGGGGTTGGCGCGTATTTCCTCTGCAACACCGGACTCATCGCGACGGCGATCGCCTTGTCGACGCACCAGTCGCTGTTCAAGGTGTGGAACGAGAACTTCCTCTGGAGCGCGCCGAGCTACTTCGTCGGCGCGGTGGCAGCGGCAGGTGTGTCGATCGTCATCGGCGGCACCTCCAACTACTACATCGCTCTGCTCGCGGCGCCGCCGCTCTACCTCACGTATCGCAGCTACAAGATCTACATGGGGCGCATCGAGGACGAGCAACGCCATGTGCAAGAGGTCTCGGACCTGCACCTGGCGACGATCGAGGCGCTCGCGCTGGCGATTGACGCCAAGGATCGCACGGGCAAGTCGCACATCCGGCGCGTGCAGGTGTTCGCGGCGGGTCTCGCGAAATCGATCGGCATGTCGGAAAACGAGATTCAGGGCGTCAAGACGGCGGCCCTGCTGCACGACATCGGCAAGCTGGCCGTCCCCGAGCACATTCTCTCGAAGCCGGGTCCGCTGACGCAGGAAGAGTTCCAGAAGATTCGCATCCACCCGCAGGTCGGCGCCGAAATCATCGCCGGCGTGCCGTTCCCCTACCCTGTCGCGCCGCTGATTCTGAGCCACCACGAGCGGTGGGACGGCAAGGGATACCCGGCGGGGATGAAGGGCGACGAGATCCCGGCCGGCGCCCGCATCCTGGCGGTGGTGGATTACTTCGACGCGCTGACGTCGGAACGCCCCTATCACAAGGCGATGAGCGACGAAGGCGCCGTCGGGCTGCTCCGGCAGGAAGCCGGCAAGGCGCTCGATCCGAATCTCGTGCAGATCTTCGTCGAGCAACCTCGACAAGCTGCGAGCCGAAGCCGAGACCACGACCGATTCGGTGCGCACGCTCGCGCTGCCAACGGGGACGAGCGAAAAAGGCCGCCCCGCGGTGGGCCTGCTGCCCGAGCCGTCGAACAAGACCGTCTTCGACGACATCGCGCTCGCCCATCGCGAGATTTACGCACTCTACGAAATCGCCCAGGCGATGGGCACGAGCCTCGGCGTGGCCGACACGATGGCGCTCATCTCGTCGAAGTTGAGCAACCTCGTCCCGTTCTCGTGCTGCGCGCTGTTCCTGTACAACGAAGAGCTCGAAACGCTGCGCTGCCGGTTCGCGACCGGCATCGACGCCGAGGTGATTCAGCAGATTTCCGTGAAGAGCGGCCTCGGCCTGACAGGCTGGGTGGCCCGCAACCGCCGCACGCTGGTCAACGCGCGGCCGAGCGCCGACCTCGAAGCGGCCGGCATCCCGGGCACCACGTCGCTGCAGTCGGCGCTGGTCTGCCCGCTGGTCTTCAACGAGCGCTTTATCGGAACGCTGTCGGTGTACCACATCGACGCGGGCTGCTATACCGACGACCATCGCCGGCTGCTCGATCGCGTCTGCGAGCAGGCCGCCGCGGTCATCTACAACTCGATCGTCTTCGAGCAGACCCAGGAAGATTCGCTGACCGATCCGCTGACCGGGCTGCCGAATACCCGGTTCATGTTCATGCACCTGACGCGCGAGCTCGCGCGCGCCGAGCGGTTGAAGTCGGAAGTCTCGCTGCTCGTCATGGACCTCGACCACTTCAAGGAAATCAACGACAACCACGGCCATCACGTGGGAGACCGTGCGCTGCGCGAAGTGGCGGGCGTCCTTCGCGCCGCGATCAGGCCTGTACGACATCTGCGTCCGCTACGCCGGCGACGAGTTCATCGTCGTGCTGTCGGGCTGCGGCGCCGACGAAGCCGAGCGGAAGCGCATGGAGCTGCAGACCGCCATCGACGAGGTCGTGTTCGAGGCACGCCCGGGCAAGCGCCTGCAGCTCGGCATCAGCATCGGGGCGGCGATTTTCCCGCACGACGGCAATACCTACGAGACGCTGCTGGCCACGGCCGACAGCCGGATGTATCGCGACAAGCAGAAGCGCAAGCGCACGCTCGTCGTCAAGCCGGGGATGGACCCGCTGACGCCGTCGCGGCGCGAACCGGTGCAACAGATTACCGATTCAGAGCTTCAGCGGGCGGCGTCGGGCGTTCTCTGATTGCCACATTCTCAATCGACAATTTCCGATTTGATTGCCGATTGGCGATTTTCGATTGCCGATTGTCAATCAATTGACGATTGCCAATCGTCAATGTGGCAATGCGTGTTTCACTCAGGCTCGATCCAGTCCGGCCGGCGCCCTCCCAGCCCCGTCAAGAGGAACGCCACGCCGGTGGCGCCCACCACCAGGCCCAGCCCATCTGTCACCGGAGTCTCCCAGGGAAGGTCCTCAACGAGCAGCCACGCAGCAGGGAGGGTCATGATCAGGCCAAGCGTGATCGCGGCCGGCCGTTTGAGCACGAACCGCAGGAGCGTGCCGCGAAGACGTTTCAGATACATGAATCTAAAATCTATAAACTAGAATCTAAAATCTGAGAGTTAGATTTTAGTTTCTAGATCTCAGTTTCTAGATTCTATTTTCCATTCACATGCCCACGTTTCCCATCAAGGAGTCCCTTCCCGCGACGCCCCGTGCGCACATCATCAGGCTCGACCTCCAGGGACACGCGTTTCCGTATCAGGCGGGACAGGCGGCCTATCTGCAGCCGCGGGGCGCCAGGAAACGGCGGCCCTATTCGATGGCATCCGCGCCCGAAGAGACCGAGCGTCACGGCATGATCGAGTTTCTCGTCCAGACGGGTGACGGGGGATCGTCAGGACTCACCCCGGACCTCATCACACCGGGTACGCCTGTCGCGGTCGAAGGACCGCTCGGATCCTTCACCTTTCCCGCTCATCCTCGCGAGGAGCGTTTCGTGTTCATCGCGGGCGGCACCGGCATCGCGCCACTGCGATCGATGCTGTGGCACACACTGCTCGCGGAACGGCACGGGACCGTGGGGCTGATCTACAGCGTGCGATCGCCCGAGGAGTTCGCCTATATGGAGGAATTCCAGCGGCTCGAGGACGAAGGGCGGATCGACTTCCGGCATACCGTGACACGCACCGCGTCGGACGGCTGGACCGGCCGCCAGGGACGAATCGATTCGAGCTGTTTGAAAGGGCTGATCGCTGCCGGTGAAACGCTGTGCTTCCTCTGCGGACCGCCGGCGCTCGTGGGAGAGATTCCGCCGCAGCTCAAGCAGCTCGGCGTCAGGGACGATCAGATTCGGCTGGAACAATGGGCGTGATCGGTGTCATGGCAGATGGCAAATGGCGGATGGCAAGGTTCGATTCGCCCACACGTGCCATTTGCCATGTGCCATCTGCCATCGGCGGCGTCTTCAGAATCCCATGACGCTGAAGCCAGCATCGACCATCATCACTTCCGCCGTGACGCCCCGGCCTGAGGGGCTCAGGAGGAACATCGCGGCGTCGGCGACCTCGCTCGTCTCCGTGTTCTTCCGGAGCGGCGAGTGCTCGCGGTAGTGGCCCAGGATGCTCGAGAAGCCCGAGATGCCCATGGCCGCGAGCGTCTTGATGGGCCCTGCTGAAATCGCGTTGACGCGGATGTTGTCGGGCCCGAGCTCGGCCGCCAGGTACCGCACCGAGGATTCGAGCGCCGCCTTCGCCACGCCCATCACGTTGTAGTTCTTGAACACCCGCTCGCTCCCGAGATAGGTGAGCGTCAGCATGCTGCCGCCGCCCCGCTTCTGCATCAGCGGACGCACTTCGCGCGCGAGCGCGATGAACGAGTACGCGCTCACGTCGAGGGCGACGCGAAACCCTTCGCGCGATGTCTGCGAGAACGGCGAGGAAAGTTCTTCCGGCTTCGCGAACGCCGCACCGTGCACGAACATGTCGAGCCCGCCGAGCTCTTTGTCGAGCGACGCGCCCAGCGCGGCGATCTGCTCGTCGTTCGTGACGTCGCACCCGAGAATCAACGGGTTGTCGAGGGTGGCGCCAAGCTCGCGCACGTTCTCTTCGAGCCGCGCGCTGGGATAGGTCAGCACGATGCGCGCGCCGGCACTGGCCAGCGCCTGCGTAATAGCCCACGAAATCGACCGCTTGTTCGCGACGCCGACGACGAGCGCGTGCTTTCCCGAAAGATCAGGCATCGTTGTGAATGGTCAATTCTCGATTGAGAATTGCGAATTTGAGATCTACCGTGACCGTTTCTTCGGCCCTGAATGCGGGCCGTGCGGGCGCGAACGCATCAGCCCGCCGCCGCCCTGCCCCTGCGGCCGGCCGCCCTGGCGTCCCTGGTGGCCGCCCGATGGGCCACGCGAATTGCCGCCATGCCCGCTGCTCCCGCCGCTCTTGGCAAACCGGCCGGGGCGCGAGTTGTTCTGGAATCGGCCGCGGTTCTTGGCGGCCTGCCGGATCGTGAACTCCGGCACAGGCCTGGCCACCGGCTCGCGTTCGATGCGCGGGAGTTGCGCACGGATCAACGGTCTGTGCAGGCGGACTTCTTCGGGGGTGCGTTCCGCGGGCGCGTTCCCGTTGTCCTCGTTAACGGGTAAGTCTTCGGTCGCGTCCGCGCTCAGAGAGTTCGCCGGCTGTTCCTGTGGTTCTTCGGGCTCAGGATGCGTGACGAGAATGCCCTGCGGCGGCGGCTCGTGCTTGACCGACTCGAGCACTTCGTCGTAGGCCGCTTCCACCGAGGTTTTCTTCTTACGCAGTCGAGGCACTTTGCCGCCTTTGTAGGGGTGCTCGGTGTCGCACGTGGTGCAGCGCGTCAAACGAATGTCGTCGCCAACCATCGCCACGATCGTGTGATTCGCCAGACGGCGCTCACGCGGGCAATAGTCATCGAGAATGTCACCGAGCCGTAGCTGACGCTGTTGCATGAATCTCCCGAAACAAACCTTTTAGGTCGGGAATCTTTAGCGGGACCGTCAGTCTACTACGTCGCCCTGACAGCCCGCAACCACCCATTCACCTCGGCCAGCGCAGCCGAAACGGCTTGCGGCTGAGTAGATTGCGGGGTTTTCCGTGCGAGAACGGACGCCTCCGGCGTCACGACCGTACGCACCGATTCATCGAAAAGCGGGCTGTAGCGCTGCCATTCGGACAGGCTGAGCGCACCAAAATCACGCCCCTCGGACAGCAGCCGGCGCACCATCCCGCCGACCACCTCATGGGCCTCGCGAAACGGCATCCCCTTGCCGACCAGAAAATCGGCGACGTCGGTCGCCAGCAGCAGTCCAGAAGCCGCCAACGCGGTTTTGCGCGGAAACACCTCGAGCCCCTCGACGACACCCACGAGCGTGGCCAGCGCGCCGGCCACGTTGTCTTCGGCATCGAAAACCGTTTCCTTGTCTTCCTGCAGATCCTTGTTATAGCCGCTCGGCAGCCCTTTCATCGTCGCCATCCAGCCGGCGAGATGGCCGATGAGCCGCCCGGTCTTGCCGCGGATGAGCTCGAGCGGATCCGGATTCTTCTTCTGCGGCATCATGCTGCTGCCCGTGCTCGACGCGTCCGAGAGCTGGAAGAACGCGTGCTCTTCGTCGCAGAAAATGATCAGATCCTCCGAGAGCCTGCTCAAATGCACCATCGTCATCGTGCACGCGTGCAGAAATCCGGCGACGAAATCGCGATCGGACGACGCGTCGATGCTGTTGGCGACCACGCGCGAAAACCCGAGCCGCGACGCGAGCAGAGCGGTGTCCACCGCGTAGTTCGTGCCGGCGACCGCGCCGGAGCCCAGCGGCATCGCGTCGGCCTCGCGTGACGCCCAGCCGAAACGGTCGTGGTCGCGGCGCAGCGCGGCCACGTGCGACAGAAAGAAGTGGGACACCAGCACCGGCATCGCGCGCCTGAGGTGCGTGTAGGACGGCATCACCGCCTGTCCAGCCGATTCGGCCTGGCCGGCAAGCGCTGCCACCACGTCCGCAATCTGCTTCTGCAGCAGCGGAATGCGGCGCCTGAGGTAGAGTCGCAGATCGAGCGACACCTGTTCGTTGCGCGACCGTCCGGTGTGGAGGCGCTTACCCAGATCGCCGATGCGCTCGACGAGCTGCCGCTCGACGAACGCATGGACGTCTTCGTCGGGACCGTCGAGAAATGCGGGCTCGCGCCGGCCGCGCTCGAGGATTTCGGTGAGGGCGGCAGAAACCTGGCTCGCTTCGGGTGTGGTGAACACCCCCACGTTGGTGAGCCCCTCGACCCATGCGAGGCTGCCGGTGACATCGTCCTCGAAGAGGCGCTTGTCGAAACGAAATGACGAGCCGAACTGAAAGGCGACGGGATCGGGCTCGCTGTCGAACCGTCCAGACCAGAGATTTGGCATCGGGCTACTTTGACGCGGGAGCGGCCTGGCGCCGGGCGCTCTTGGCCGCCGTTTCGACAGGGAGACCCCAGATTTTGATGAAGCCTTCCGCGGCCGTATGGTCGAAGGTGTTTCCTTCCTCATACGTCGCGAGCCCCTGATCGTAGAGCGCGAACGGCGACTTCCGCCCCACCACGCGGCAATCGCCCTTGAACAGCTTCAGCCGGATGGTACCGCTCACCTTCTGCTGAATGCTCTGCATGAACGCGTCGATGGCCGTGCGCGTCTGCGAGAACCACAAGCCGTTGTAGACGATGTCGGCGTATTCCTGCGAGAGGCGCTGCTTCAGACGCTGGAGGTCCTTCGGCGTGACGAGGCCCTCCATCTCGCGATGTGCCGCGTGGAGCAACAGCGCGGCCGGCGCCTCGTAGATCTCGCGCGACTTGATGCCGACGACACGATTCTCGACCATGTCGATCCGGCCCACTCCGTGCACGCCCGCGATGGTCTCGAGCGACCCGACGAGCTCGACGAGCGACATTTCTACGCCGTTCACCGCCGTCGGGACGCCGCTCTGCCACTCGATCTGCACATAGGCCGGCACGTCGGGCGCGGACGCCGGCGATTTCGTCAGCGTGTAGATGTCGTCGGGGGGCTCGTTCCACGGGTCTTCGAGCACACCGCACTCGATCGAGCGGCCCCAGAGGTTCTGGTCGGTGCTGTAAGGGCTCTCACTCGTGGCCGATACCGCGATGCGCCGGACACGCGCGTATTCAATCTCTTCCGCCCGCGTCATGTCCCACTCGCGAGCGGGAGCGACGACGGTCATGCGCGGATCGATGGCCCTGGCCGACACGTCGATGCGCACCTGGTCGTTGCCCTTGCCTGTGCAGCCATGGGCAATGGCCGACGCGTTTTCCATCTGGGCGATCTCGACGAGCTTCTTCGCAATCAGCGGCCGGCCGAGCGCGGTGGCCAGCGGATAGCGTTCTTCGTACAGCGCGTCGGCCTGGAGCGCCGGCAGGATGTAGTCGCGCGCGAACTCTTCGCGGACGTCGAGCACGTGGCACCGGCTCGCCCCGGCGGCCATCGCCCGCTCGCGAATCTGGTTCAACTCGCCCCCCTGCCCCAGGTCGAGCGTGACGGCGATCACTTCCGCGCCATGCTTCTCCTTGAGCCAGGGAATCGCCACGGACGTGTCGAGCCCGCCGGAATAGGCCAGAACGATTCTTGTCATCTTTTCTAAGGATCTCGGCTCGCTCCCGCTCGCCGAGCAACCACCTCGAGCTCCCTTCTTCGCTGAGTCGCTCTCGGCGCTGTCAGTGACAGTGACTCACGCAAACTGCGACCATGCCTCCAGCTGCTTCGCCAGCGCCTTCGCATGGCGGGCATCCTGCGAGATGACGAGGATCGTGTCGTCGCCCGCCAGGGTGCCCACGACCTCGTCGAGCTTCGCGCGGTCGATGGCCAGCGCGAGCGGCTGCGCCAGGCCCGGCCCGGTGCGCACGACGATGAGCTGCTGGACGCAGGCGACAGCGCTGGCGTATTCGGCCATCGCCTTCTGCAGGGCGACGCCGGCGCCCGGCGGCACCTGCGGCTCGGCGCCCTGCTGCTGGTAGGCGCCGTCCGCCGACCGTTTGACGAGGCCGAGGTCGCGGATGTCGCGCGACAGCGTGGCCTGGGTCACGTCGTAGCCCTGCGCCTTCAGCCGCGTGCGCAGCTGTTCCTGGCTGTGGATCTGCTCGGTCGCGATGAGCTGCAGGACGGCCGCCTGCCGGCGTGTTTTCATAACCATACAGAGCTGCGAATTATCATACACACTTCTTGCGCGTTATGCTGTATATTTATGCTTTGCAATGGATACTTCCTCACTGACCGAACGCGTGGCCGCGCCGGCCGGCGCGGGCGACGCCGTCAGAATCGGCATCGCGGGGGCGAGCGGGTTCGCCGGACAGGAGCTGCTGCGGCTGCTTGCCGGCCATCCCCGCGTGCGGGTCACGTCGGCCATGTCCTCGTCTCCGGACGGGCCGCCGCGCACGCTGCCCGCGCTCGCGAAGATCTGGGACGGCGTCATCGAGCCTTTCTCGGCCGAGCGGCTGGCCGGGAGCGCCGACGTCGTGTTCCTGGCGCTGCCCGAAGAAGCCGCGGCGAACATCGCGCCGTCGCTCGTCGATCGCGGCGTGCGCGTCATCGACCTGTCCGGGGCGTTCCGCCTGCGCGATGCGGCCGCGCGGGAAAAATGGTATCCCGCCACGAAGCTGGGGACCCTCGAGCCCGTGTACGGGCTCACAGAGCGCAATTACGCCGCGATCCGGCAGGCGCGGCTTCTGACCAACCCGGGGTGCTATCCGACGGCGGCGCTCCTCGCGCTCGAGCCGCTCGCCGAAGCCGGACTGCTGGCCGGCGAGATTGTCATCGATGCCAAATCGGGCATCTCGGGCGCGGGCAAGAAGCCCAGCGAGCGCACGCACTTCTCGGAGAATCACGGCAGCGTGTCCGCGTACGGTCTGTTCGGCCACCGCCATCAGCCCGAAATCGAGCAGGAGCTCGGCACGCCCGTGACGTTCGTGCCGCACCTGGTCCCGCTCGATCGCGGCATTCTCGAGACGATTTACGCGAAGCTCCGGCCGGGCACGACTTCGGCGCAGGTGGCGGCCGTCATGAGCAGCGCGTACCACGCTGCACCGTTCGTGCGGATTACGGGCGAGACGCTGCCGGAAATCAAGCACGCCGCCTATACGAATTTCTGTGACATCGGGTGGCGGGTGGACGCCGGCGGCGGCCGCATCGTGCTCGTGGCCGTCATCGACAACCTCGTGAAGGGTGCTGCCGGGCAGGCGATTCAGAACATGAACGTGATGCTCGGCTGCGACGAGCGCACCGGGTTGCTGCCCGTATGAAACCGGTCGTGCTGAAGTTTGGCGGCGAGCTGCTGGAGGACCCCGCGCGCGTGGCGGCCCTCGCCTCGACCATCAGCCGGCTCACACGCACGACGCCGCTGGTCATCGTGCATGGCGGTGGCCGTGAGATCGATGCGTCGCTGGCAAGAATGGGCATCGAGAGGCGGCAGGTCGACGGGCTGCGCATTACCGACGAGGCGACGCTCGACGTGGTGGTAGGCGTGCTGGCGGGCCTGGTGAATACCAGGCTCGTGGCGGCGCTGGGAGCGGCCGGTGTTCCTGCGGTGGGCCTCACGGGCGCAGATGCCGGTGTCGGCCGGGTCAAAGCCGCGCCTCCGCACGTCTCCACCAGCGGGGTGACGGTCGATCTTGGGCGCGTGGGCGAGCCGACGGGCAAGGAGAAGCCGGCGCTGCTGACCGATCTGTGCCGGAAGGGCTACGTTCCGGTGGTCTCGAGCATCGGGGCATCCCGCGAGGGCGAGCTGTTCAACGTCAACGCCGATACGCTGGCGGCGCACATCGCCGGGCGTCTCAAGTCGCCGCGGTTGATCATCGCGGGCGCGACGGCCGGCGTGCTCGAACGCGACGGCTCGACCATCGCCGGCATGACGTTCCCGGATGTCGAGGCACTCATCGCCGGCGGCGTAGCCACGGCGGGCATGATTGCCAAACTGACGGCCTGCCGCAGCGCCATCGACGGAGGCGCCCGGGAGGTGTTCGTCGCCGACGGCAAGGATCTGGCCGGGCTCGCGGTGCTCGCGCGGCACGGAAGGGCGGCGGGCGCCGGCAAAAGCACACGGATCACCAAAGGTACGTCGGCCTCACGCCGACAAATCAACAAAAGGGCATCATGACGAGTCAGGTTCGCGAGCTCGAATCGAAACACATCGTTCAAACCTACCGGCGCACGCCGATCGTGCTGGTGCGCGGCAAGGGTGTCCGTGTGTACGACGAGGAAGGGCGCGAATACCTCGACCTGCTCGCGGGCATCGGCGTCGGAGCGCTCGGCCACGGCCACGAGGGCCTGGCGGCCGCCATCGCCGAGCAGTCGCGCGAGATGATCCACTGCTCGAATCTGTTTTTTCATCCGCTTCAGGGCCAGGTTGCCGAACGCCTCGCCAGGTTGTCGGGGCTGTCGCGCTCGTTCTTCTGCAACAGCGGCGCGGAAGCGGTCGAGGCCTGCCTGAAGTTCGCGCGGCGCTACTGGCACACCAAAGGCGTGAAGGACCGCACGGAAATCATTGCCATGGAAGGCGATTTCCACGGCCGGACGATGGGCGCTTTGTCGACGACGTGGGACGAGCACTATCGCACGCCGTTCATGCCGCTCATCCCGAACGTGCGGTTCGTGCCGGTGAACAACCCGTCGGCGCTACGCGCCGCGGTGACGGACAAAACCGCGGCTGTCATCTTCGAGCCGATTCAGGGCGAAGGCGGCGTACGTCCCATCACACAGGAATTCGCCGATGCCGTCGGCGCCGTGTGCAGGCAGACCGGCACGCTCGTCATCGCCGACGAAGTGCAGTGCGGCCTCGGCCGCACAGGACAGCCGTTCTACTTTCAGAAGCTCGGCATGAGCCCCGACCTGGTTTCGGTCGGCAAGGCGCTGGCCGGCGGCGTGCCGATGGGCGCGGCGATCCTGAAGGAAGAGGTTGCGGGCGCGCTCGCATTCGGAGACCATGGCACGACATTCGGTGGAAACCTGCTCGCCTGCCGTGCGGCGCTGATTTGTCTCGACCAGCTGACCGCCGGCTTGATGGAGCACGTGAAGAAAGCCGGCGCGCACCTCGAAGCCCGGCTGCGGGCGATGCAGCAGAAGCATCCCGCGATTGTGGACGTTCGGGGCGCGGGCCTCATGTGGGGCCTCGAGCTGAACATGGACGCCACGCAGGTGCACGAAGCCGCCATCCGGCAAGGCGTGCTCGTGAATCGCACGGCAGGCAAGGTCATCCGCCTGCTTCCGCCGCTCGTCATCACCGAGGCCGAGCTGGATCGGGCGCTCGGGTTGCTCGATGCGGCATTCAGCGAAGTCCTCGCAGGAGCCACGACATGAAGAAGCCCGTCCGGCGTCGCCCTCCCGTGCTGCGGACCGCGGTCCGGAGCGATGCGAAGCGCATTCACGACCTGGTCGCGCGCAATCAGCAGACCGGACATCTCCTGCCCCGCGAGCTGAGCGAGCTCGAGGCGCGCGTCGATCGCTTCGTCGTCGGCGTCGACGGCCGTGGCGCGATCATCGCGTGCGGAGAACTGGCGCCGCTCAGCTCGTCGCTCGCCGAAATCCGTTCGCTCGTCGTCGGCGAGACGCGTCGCGGCGAGGGCCTCGGCCGGCGTATCGTCGATGAACTGCGGTCGCGCGCGCTTACCACGGGCTACAGCGACCTGTGTGTCTTCGCCCATCAGCCGGCGTACTTCGCGCACATGGGCTTTTCGATTGTTCCGCATACCTGGCTGCCGGAAAAGATCATGGCCGACTGCCGCAGCTGCCCGCTGTTCCGGAAGTGCGAACAATTCGCGATGGTGATGGACCTCGACGTCACACCCGAGATCCAGCCCAACGCTCACCTGCATGTCTAACGCAGCCACCAGGACCGAAACCAGAATCCAGAAGATCGAGGGTGGCATCACGGCTCCGGCGGGCTTCAAGGCCGCCGGCGTCTATGCCGGCATCAAGCCCGCCACGCACGCCTGGCCGCTCGACGTCATGCTGATGACGGCCGACCGTCCCGTCAGCGCGGCCGCGGTCTTCACCACCAACAAGACGATTGCGGCGCCGGTCGTCGTCTCGCGCGAGAACCTCGAACAATCGAAGGGACGCGTCCGCGCGATTGTGTGCAATAGCGGATGCGCGAACGCGTGTACGGGCGATGCCGGTATGGGCGTGGCGCGCTCCACGGTCGAGTTCGTCGCGCGTCAGTTGGGATGCCGGCCCGAGGAGGTACTCGTCGCGTCGACGGGCGTCATCGGCGTCGATTTGAGCCTCGACAAGGTCAAGGATGGCGTCTCGAAGGCATTGGCCGCGCTGACGAGCGACGGACACCACAATGCGATGCTGGCCATCATGACGACCGATCCGTTCCCGAAGGAAACGGCGGTTCGCGTGGAAACGGCGGCGGGCAGCTTTGTGGTGGGAGGCATGACGAAGGGCTCCGGGATGATCGAGCCGATGATGGCGACGATGCTGGCGTTCCTGACGTGCGACGCGCAGGTGGAGCCTGCGTTGTTGAAGCGGGCGCTGTCGGCCGTCACGCGGGATACCTTCAACGCCATCACGGTCGATGGCGAGTGTTCGACCAACGACACCGTCTTTGCCATGGCCAACGGGGCCAGCGGCGTGGCCATCGACGAATCCTCCTATCCCGCGCTCGAGGCCGGCTTACGGGCCGTATCGAAGGAGCTGGCGCTCGGCATCGTGCGCGGCGGCGAAGGCGCCACCAAGCTCGTGAGCATCACCGTCACGGGCGCACGCGAATGGGCGCACGCCGAGCGCGCGGCCCGCACGATCGCGAACTCGCTTCTGGTGAAGACGGCCATCCACGGGGGTGACCCCAACTGGGGCCGGCTGGTCGCGGCCGCGGGCCGATCGGGCGTCCCCTTCGATCTTTCGCGCGCGGCCGTTCACATCGGCGGCATCGTGCTGTTCGAGCACGGTCAGCCCCACGATGCCAACGCCGAGCGGGCTGCCGCTCACTTGTCGGGCAAGGAGATCGACATCGAGCTCGACCTGGGCACGGGCGGGACGGAACGCGCGACCATCTGGACCTGCGACTTGAGCGCCGATTACGTCAGAATCAACGCCGACTACCGAACGTAGGGGCCCGGCTTCAGCCGGGCAATTTGGACGCATGCCATCATCTGTTCGCGCGAAAGACTTTGTCTCCGTCCTCGACTTCGAGCCCGCAGAGCTCGAGGCCTGCCTGTCGCTGGCCGCGCGCGTCAAGCGCGATCGCGCACTGGGAAGGAATGCACCCACGTCGAACGCGCTCGGTGGCGCGCACGTGGCGCTCATCTTCGAGAAGCCCTCGCTGCGGACGATCTCGACGTTCGAAATCGCCATTCGCGAGCTGGGCGGCGAGGTCATTACGCCGTTTCCAGTGGCCGCGCTCAGCGAGCGCGAGCCCGCGGCCGACGTGGCACGCAACCTCGAACGGTGGGTCCGGTGCGTGGTCATGCGCACGTACCACCATTCGACGCTGCTCGAGTTCGCCAAAGCGGCGCCACGCATGCACGTCGTGAACGCGTTGAGCGACACCGAGCACCCGTGTCAGGCGCTCGCCGATCTCCAGACGCTGAAAGACGTGTGGGGTGAATGGACGGGGCGCGTCGTCGCGTTCATCGGCGATGGCAACAACGTCGCGACGTCGCTGGCACAGGGCGCGGTGATGCTCGGAACGACTTTTCACATCGCCTCGCCCGACGGGTACGAGCTGCCGTCAGCGGTCGTCGAACAGGCGATGCGAGTGGCGCGTCATGGCGCCGAGATCAAGCTGTTCCGCGATCCGTTCGAAGCGGTGAAGGGCGCCGACGCGGTGTACACCGACGTCTGGACGTCGATGGGACAGGAAGCCGAGACCGCCGAACGGAAGCGCGCGTTCGACGGCTACCAGGTGACCACGCCGTTGATGCGCGCCGCTCGAGATGGGGCGGTGTTCATGCACTGCCTGCCCGCCCACCGAAACGAAGAAGTCGCCACCGATGTGTTCGAATCGCCGACCTCTGTCGTGTTCGATCAGGCCGAGAACCGCCTGCACAGTCAGAAGGCGCTGCTGTTGACCTTGATGGGCAACCACGCATCCAGTGCGTGAACCCGCGCGCGTGATGGCTGCCCCGTGGACCCGGCACTACGATCCTGAAGTCCCTCCGAGCCTCGCGCCGTATCCCGCAAAAACACTGGTCGATTTCCTGCGCGAATCCGCGGCGGCACAGCCTGCGGCACCCGCGATCCTGTTCAAGGGCACGCGAATCTCGTACGCGGACCTCGATCGGCTTAGCGACCGGTTCGCCACCTCGCTCGTGGCAGCCGGTGTGGAAAAGGGAGACCGCGTCGCACTCCTGCTGCCGAATTGTCCGCAGTTCCTGATTGCCGAAATTGGGGCGTGGAAGGCGGGGGCCACGGTGCTGCCCCTGAATCCTCTGTATACCGGGAGCGAACTGCGGGAGCCTCTCAAGGCCGCCGGCATTGAGGTCATCGTCACGCTGACGCCGTTTTATAAACGGGTGAAAGACCTACAGCGCGATACGAAGGTCCGGCACGTCATCGCCACCAGCATCAAGGAATACCTGCCGCCGCTTCTTCGTACGCTGTTCACGCTGTTCAAGGAAAAGAAAGACGGCCATCGGATCGATCTCCAGTCCGGTGACACATGGTTTCAGGACTGCCTGAAGGCGAGCCCGTCGGCCGCCGACGCATCGGTCGCCAATGCATCGGTAGGGCGCGACTTCAGTCGCGCCCCGAAACCAGACGATCCGGCCATCATGCTGATGAGCGGTGGCACGACGGGTCTGCCGAAGGCCGTTGTCGGCACGCATCGTTGTCTCGTGGCGGCCGGCATGCAGCTGAACCTGTGGCTGCATCCGCCGAAACACGCGCCGAAGGATGTCGCCCTGGTCCCGCTGCCCTTGTTTCACGTCTACGCGTGCGTCGGCGTGCAGAGCCATTCGATCGTCAGCCGCACGCCGATGGCGCTCGTCCCGAACCCTCGCGACATCGACGACCTGCTCAAAACGATAGAGACCGTGAAACCAACGCTCTTCAGCGGGGTACCCGCGCTCTTCATCGCGCTCCTCAACCACCCGAAGGTCAGGAGCCAGTCGGTCGACTTCAGTTCCATTCGTGCGTCGTTCTCCGGGGCCGCGCCGTTGATGGCCGCGACAAAGGCGCAATTCGAAGAGCTGACCGGCGGCCGTATCGTCGAGGGCTACTCGCTGACCGAAGCGATGATGGCGTGCGTCGTGAATCCGCTCAACGGCCTCAACAAAGTGGGGTCGGTCGGAATTCCCCTGCCCGACGTCGAGGTCGCCATCGTCGATGCCGACACGGGCACGACCGTCCTGCCGAACGGCGAAACGGGCGAGGTGATTCTTCGCGCGCCGCAGTTGATGGAAGGCTACTTCAACAACGCACACGAAACGACGCGCTCTCTCCGCATCCATCCCGAGCGTGCATCAAGTGGGATCGGTAGAGGCCCGTGGCTGCACACCGGCGATCTCGGCTATCTCGACGAGGACTCGTTCCTCTTCATCGTCGATCGGCAGAAGGACCTGATCAAGACGAGCGGCTATCAGGTATGGCCACGAGAAGTGGAGGAAGTGCTCGCGGCTCATCCGAGCGTGCGGGAAGTCGGTGTCGCCGGCATTCCGGACGCGGTGAAAGGCGAGGCGGTGAAAGCCTGGGTTGTCGCGCGGGACGGCACACAGCCGACAGTGGACGAGCTTCGCGCCTATTGCCGCGAGCATCTTGCGCCGTACAAAACACCGGCGCAGGTCGAGTTCAGGGAGTCATTACCGAAGACGATGACGGGGAAAGTGTTAAGAAGGGCGCTGGTGGAGGAACATGCCAAAACCAAAACCACGGATTAGGGATTAGGGATTAGGGATTCGGCGATTGCGACTTGGAGGGCGGGGGTTGCAGGATTCTCGGGCGTGCGCAGAGGGGAGGGGCCCTGGCGGCGCGTATCCTCTGCCGTTTGGCGTGAGTGCTCGGCGTTACGACGGAGCTGTTCGGCCGCGGTCCGGGCCTTCTCGGCGACTCGTCGCAGGCTCTCTTCCGTGAGTCGTGAGTCCTCCGCCTTGTCCCGCTGTTCCTCGGCGACCTCGCGCTGCTCCTCAGCTACCGCGCGCTGCTCCTCAGCTACTGCGCGTTGCTTCTCGGCCACGTCGCGCTGCTCCTCGGCCACGTCCCGCTGCTGCCTGGCCAGGTCGCGTGCTCTTCGGTCACCTCGCTCCGCTCCTCCGCCAGCGCGCGTTGCTCGTCGACGCCGTCAGAATTGTGGGCGGGGTCGGCGGGTCGGCGGCGTCGGTGCCCATCGATGCTTTGATGATAAGAATACCAGACGAGTGTGGCCGTATCGGAGGGTTTGTAAATAAGGGAGGCGGCCGAATTGCACCGTGGAGCCGGGAAGCCGATAATCGGCGCGTCTGGCGATCGCCGCGCCGTGCACGCGCTCCTCGCGACGCTGGAAAAAGGCGCGAGACTGACGCTACCAGCAGATGAAATCGCCAACGAACCAACTTATGCGCTTCCCCAGTTCGGTCAAGCGCGATGCCGCAATCGACGCCTGGATGCAGGAGCATTCAGGTGCATTGGGGGCGATCGCGCGAGCGCTGGTTCGAGGTGATGCGCGGCTGCGGAAACGATGTTCGAGAGTTACTGCATGATGGCCATCCGACCGCGTGTGTGGGCGATGCGGCATTCGGCTATGTCAATGCCTTCACCGCTCACGTCAACGTCGGGTTCTTTCGTGGCGCCGAGATCGCCGATCCGAAGGGCCTGCTGGAGGGCACCGGCAAGTTCATGCGCCATGTGAAACTGAGGCCCGAACGTGAGGTCGATGCGACAGCGCTCATGAAGCTCATCGAGACTGCATACTCGGACATGAAGGGGCGCCGCTAGAAACTCCTCTAAGCGGGCGTCGTCAGCGGCGACCCTTTCTTCGCGAAAATCATCGCCAGCAGCCGCGCGGGCTGCGTCTGGCTCGCGTTTTTCGAGACTTCGTGGGTCGCGCCGGGTTGTTCGTAGAACATCTGTCCGGCGGTGTAGGTTTTCTCTTCGCCCTGTCCCGAAATCCTGGCGACGACGGCGCCCTCGAGAACGTAGACGAGCACGAAGCCGGGGTGGCGATGCGCCGTGCCCACGCGGCCTGGCGCGTAATCGACGTAGCTGACGGTCACTTCCCAGTCGTTCATCGTCAAGTTCGGCAGGTCCTGCTTGAACACCGGCGGACGTGTGGAGCCCGGCGGTGTCGCAGGTCCGGACTGCGTCTGCGCGTGGGCGTCACGGGCGGACGCGAGCAGTTCGGCAAACAGCGCGACCGAGGCCACGGCATCTCGACGAGTCATCATCATGGAGAGGGATTATATTGCTCACAGAAGGAGCACGCGATGTCTGTTTCAGCCTTCCTCAGATTCCCGTTGACGGCGCCGATCGTCGCCGTTTGCGTCGTGCTGTACGGGACCATCGTGTTGACGCAGCGAGGAGGTACCGCTCAGACGGAACAGACTCCGCCCGTCAACAGCGGCGACAATCCGTATCGCGTCATCCGCGATTGGGCACAACTGCAGGTGGAAGGAAGGCCGTGGGGCGGCTCCAACGGCGTGGCGATCGATCGGGATGGAAGGTCTGTGTGGGCCACCGACCGCTGCTCACCAGGCACGACCCCAGGCTGTCTCGGCACGAAAGCGAACCCGGTTCATCATTTCGATGAATCGGGGAAGGAGATCCGAAGCTTTGGCGGAGCGATGTTCGTATGGCCGCATGGCATCCACGTCGATCGAGATGGGAACGTGTGGGTGACCGACGCGAGAGCGCCGAGCCCGGACGACCTCGAGAAGTTTCCAGGACAAGGCAGCAAGGGAAGCGTGGTCGTGAAATTCAGTGCCGACGGCAAGGTCTTGATGACGCTGGGCAAACCAGGTGTCAGGGGAAATCCTCCCGACGCACTGACCGATCCAACCGACGTGGTGACAGACCCGCGCAATGGTGACATCTACGTGGCGGAGAGCCATACGGACGTGGCAGATCCCAACCTGGTCGGGCGCATCTCCGTGTTCGACAGGAGCGGAAAGTTCGTCAGGGCGATCGGCAAAGCCGGAACCGGGCCTGCCGAATTTCGGACGCCGCACGCGCTCGAATTCGATTCACAGAGCCGGCTGATCGTCGCCGACCGCCACAACCATCGCATCCAGATCCTGACGAAGGAGGGAACGTTCATCCGTGAGTACGATGCCTTCGGCCGCACCAGTGGGCTGGCCATCGACAGGAACGACGTAATCTACACGGCCGACTCGGAGTCGACCGAGCGAGTGCACCCGGGCTGGCAGCGGGGCATCCGTATCGGGAGCCTCAAAGACGGGAGGGTGACGACGTTCGTACCGCCCCACATGACGAATGCCCCCGAGGGCACCACGGGCGAAGGCATTGCCATCGACGCCGCCGGCAACGTCTATACCGCGGAGGCGCAACTGCGGGGCGTAACGAAGTACGTCAGGAAATGAGCGAGGTGCGATGACGAGACCGGACTCGGTGCACGAAGCGGTGACGATCAGGAAGGCGACTCTCGCCGATGTCCCGTCCATCCACGCGCTCATCGCGACCTCTGCTCGCGCGCTTGCCGCGAGTGACTACACCTCCGAACAAATCGAGGCCGCGCTTCTCGGGGCATGGGGTGTTGACACCGAGATGATTCGAGACGACACCTATTTTCTCGGCTTCGAGGAAGAACTGGTGCTGTGTGGAGGCTGGAGCCGTCGCGCGACGCTCTTCGGCGGCGACGCGTACGACCGCCGCGAGTCGCGCCTGCTCGATCCCGAGACCGAGCCGGCCCGGATCCGCGCCTTCTTCGTGCATCCGCATTGGGCGAGACGGGGGCTCGCCAGCCGGCTGCTGGCGTTGTGCGAGCACGAGGCGAAGGCGGCCGGATTCGCGGCCGTGGAACTCGTCGCCACGCTGCCAGGAGAACGACTCTACGCCGGGCATGGTTATGTGTCGGCTGGTCGGCGCAGCTACGCGCTGCCGGGTGGATGCAGCATCGACTTCGTGCCGATGCGGAAAGCGATCTGACGAGGGATGAGAGGCACAAGCCGTCGGGAAATAATGCCTGCCGCCGATAAGAGATAGGAAATGCCTGAGTCCGAGCCGCAGGCGGAAACCCGTCGGCCGATTTTCTTCCGCATCACAATCGGCCTGCTCGTGATGTGGTCGCTGTTCGGTGCGGGCCTGGTACTGCTCCTGGCATTGAACGTCACCGAAATCAACCGCAGTGGCGGCTGGGGCTGGATTATGGCCGCCGCCATCTTCGTGGTGGCCACTGTCCTTGCCTGTGCCGGGTGCGCCGTCTCTTCGGCGCTTTCCATATGGCGGCATGAGGCGCATCGCACGCTGTCGACAGCTGTCCTGATTGGATCCTGTCTTGTCGTGTTGGTGTTCGGACCCAACCTTGTCCGTGCCGGGATAAACCTGTACGGCCAGTACAACGACGCCTCCCGCGCGCCGCAGCCCTCCCGGCAATCGGAGCGCACTGCCGATGTCGGCTCGGAAATTCCGGATTCCCTGGTCCGGCACTTCCAACGTCAGGGGATTGTGCTGACTCGTGCTCAGCCGGGGACGCGGAATCGCGAGTGGCTGGTCGAACGCGCCGACGTGGGAGCCCGGTGCGAGGTGGTGACGAGCTTCAGAAATTTCGCGCACGCGGCACCCGTCGAGCTCATCACCAAAACTCTCGCAAACATCAGCACGCCATCGGTGCTCAACGAACCAGCCAGAATGGCGATGTTCTATCCGCACGCACGCGGAAAGACGGCGGATATCCAGGATTGCGAGCAGTGGCGGGCGAAGTCCGCGGCGATCACCGGCCAGCTCGTCGAAGCCTTCCAATCGTACCGGCCATAGTTGGGGGCGCGACTTGATCCAGGCCGGGCTGCTCAGGCAGGATCGCGCCATCATGCCTGACTTGTTGTCGCGCCGTGCACTGCTCGTATCGCTCGGCACATGCGGCGCCCTGTTCGGCCGTTCTTTGCGCAGTTCACTTGCAGCTCAGGCCAGTCCGACGCCCATCCGCGTGCGCACGCTCAACCATTTCGGCATCGCGGTCTCCGATCCCCGGCGTTCGATCGACTTCTACCAGGGACTCTTCGGCATGCCCGTTCAGGCGCGCATCGGTCCGACGACGATTTTGCGCGTCGGAGCGGGGCCGCAGTTTCTTGCGATTCGGCAGCTCGAGATCGACGCGGCGCCAACTTCACGCACTTTGGACTTGGCGTCGAAGGGTTCAGAGTCGATAGCGTCATGACCGCACTTGCCGAGAAGGGCGTGACAAAGCCAGCGACGTCGGGCCACTCAAGGCTACCGTCACCATGCGCGATGAGTGCGCCGAAGTGCGGTTCGGTGATCCCGACGGCATGGTATGCCAGCTGCAGGACGTCAGTTACTGCGGCGGATCGGGTCCGCTCGGCAACCGATGCACCATTGAAGCCTGCTCGCAGAAACGGCGCTAATTGCGCTGGCGGATCTGAGCCACCTCACAATTCGCCCAGCAACGCAACGTGCAACAGTCGAATCAGTTCTATCGAGAGCTTTTCGGCCTTTCGATCCGTGCCTACAAGGGCCCGACGGCGCCCGCGCTGGCGGTAGGACCGACCACTCAATTCCTGATGTTCGCAGGAGGTGGGGGCGGCCGTGGCGCCACACCGGCCTGCCGCGCCGGGCAGATCAACCACGCGTGCTGGAGCCTGGATGGTTTCAAACCGGACGATGTCTTGAAAACGCTTGAATCGTTCGGGCTGAAGCCGCGCGAAAGCACGCCGGGGCCCGTCGGTCCCCTTCGGCACTACGTGACGATGCGGATGGAAAATCGTGGCGGCGCGCCAGGTGGAACGCCGGAACTGTATTTCACGGATCCGGACGGCCTGCTCATGCAGTTGCAGGACACGAGCTATTGCGGTGGCGGAGGGTTTCTCGGAAACGAATGCCCGGTGCCGAAGCCCTGAAACAGAAGATCAGAAGGTCAGAAGATCAAGCTTTCTTCTGATCCTCTGGTCTTCTGCAAAAAGGTCCGGCTGAAGCCGGACTCTACGTACTGTCTCGTGTCTTCTTCTTCGTGTCTTCGGTGTCTTCGTGTCTTCGTGCCTTCGTGGTTTAGCCTTCGTGCCTTCGTGGTTTAGCCTTCGTGACTTCGTGGTTCACATCGCCTTCACGTCCATACCCGCCTGCTCGAGACCAAGCCGGACGGCTGCCGCCAGCTCGGCCGCATTCGGCGTATCACCGTGTACGCAGATCGTGTCCGCCTTCAGCGAGAACGTCGACCCGTCGCGCGCGGCAACCGTGCCGTCGCGCACCATGCGAACCGCGCGCTCGACGACGCGGCCAGGTTCTGATACCACCGAGCCCGAGAGAGTCCTCGGCATCAACGTGCCGTCGGGCTCGTACGATCGATCGGCAAAGGCTTCGGCTGCCACGCGAAGACCGAGCCGAGCGCCCGCGGACAGCAGCTCCGATCCCGGCAATCCCACCAGCACGAGGGCCCCATCGAACGAGGCGACGGCCCTCGCAATGGCTTCGGCGATTTCGCCACGGTGCACGCTCATGTTGTAGAGCGCGCCATGCGGCTTTACATGACGCAGCGCGACGCCTTCGGCTTTCGCCATGGCGTGGATCGCGCCAACCTGGTACAGCACGAGGTCGGCCACCTCGCGAGGTTCCATCTTCATTTCACGACGTCCAAAGCCGAGGAGATCGGGAAAGCCTGGATGCGCGCCGATGGACACACCCGCTCGCGCGGCGGCGCGAACCGTGTTGCGCATGACGGACGGATCGCCTGCGTGAAATCCGCAGGCAATGCTGCCGGAGGTGATGCTTCGAAGCAGCAGGTCGTCGTGACCGATGGTGTAGATGCCGAACGATTCGCCGATGTCGGCGTTGAGATCGATTTTTAGTCGCGGGGGCCCCCCGCCCCGCTCCTCGCCGCTCGCTTGTGGGGCCCCTTCGCCCCACGCCGCTCGCGTCGACATTCAGTAGTTCTCGGAATCTTCGGGCGTGACTTTGCCGGGCACGCCGAGTGCGAACTCTTCACCCCAGCGGCCGGGACCTTCGACGTGGATGCCGAACTGATCGAGCATTCTGACCACGCTGTGGTTCACCAGGTCGTCAATCGATTCGGGACGCTGATAGAAGCCGGGCATCGGCGGACAGATGACAACTCCCATCCGCGAGAGCTTCAGCATGTTGTCGAGATGAATCTCGCTGAGCGGCGCCTCGCGCGGCGCCAGCAACAGCCTGCGGCGCTCTTTCAGCACGACATCGGCGGCGCGATGGATGAGGTTGTCGCCCAGCCCGTGCGCGACCGCGCCCAGCGTGCGCATGCTGCAGGGCACAATGGCCATGCCTATGGTGAGAAACGAGCCGCTCGAAATGGCCGCGCCCTGGTCGTTGGCAAGGTAGGTGACGGTGGCAAGCCGCTGAACCTGATCGACGGTGCAGGCCGTCTCGTGGAGCAGCGTGCGGCGTCCCCACGGGCTGATGACGAGGTGTGTTTCGATGGCCGCGTCCCGGAGCATCTCGAGCATCCGCACGCCGTAGATGGCGCCGGTCGCTCCGGTGATGGCCACAATCAATCGCTGGGGGCTCACGTTTCGCAGTATATCGGGGTCGGGAGGGGTTTTCTCCGGATCAGGCGGAACATCCCGTCAAAACCCCTCCCGACCCCGACCCCTGCAAAAAGACGCCTGAAAAAACGAAGGGGCATCGCTGACGCGATGCCCCAAAATCACGCCGCCGACCCGGCTCCCCCAGCTCACGGCACCTGCCGCGTTTTACAGGTCAACGACGCACCACCTTTGATCGCAAGTGGCGGGCCATCAGAATTGCTAAGAATTTTGCAGTTCTGCATCGTTTGTGATGCCAGAACCGTCATTCGGATTACAGAAATGATCGGAGGGATCTGGCGATCTAGAGATCTAGAGATCTGGGGACCTAGAGATTTAAGGATCTAGGGACCTAGGGATCTAAGGAGCCCCTCGGACGCCTGGTCGGTTCTGGAAACGTGTGAGATGGCAGCTGTTTGCCACGACGACGCTTCGCCTGCTCCTCTTTGATCCGTTGCAGCCTGGCTCTTTCGTTCCTGCGTGCCGCCCAGAGAGGCGCCCCATATTCGCCGCAACTCCTCAGCCTCCGAAATCAGGGCCGGGTCGATTTCAACCCCGACGTCGCGCCAGTGTTCGAGCCATTGAACGGCCTCGTCGATTTCCTCGACGACCTGGCCCAACTTCGCGATGAACTCAGCCTTTGAGCGGCCTCGCTTCGCGGCGCAATAGTTGACAGCGGCCGAAGAGGATGCTCGGTAGAACTGGCCTGCCGCGTACGACGCCCTGTGGGGGAAGGGGAAACATTCGCGGAATTCAAACGCAGCGGTCGCATACCGGTGCGCACGACCCACCAGGTCTGGAGGTTCAGTCACATCTGTTCGGCTCTGCACTGGCCATGCCGAACACTGCGCAAATTTCCCAGGGATTCCGACAGGCTGGAACTGAGTGCGGCAATTTTCGCACACCTTGTCAGCGAAAACGGCCGCCCTCGATCTGTAGATCCGTAGATCCCTAGATCCCTAGATCCATAGATCTCTAGATCAGTAGATCTCCAGGTTACATCGCCGCCCCTTCGGGATACTGCAAGGCCAGCCGCAGTTCCTTCGAAAGGGACTCGACGGTCGTGCCCTGCCGCTTCCACTGCCCTTCGGTCTCGAAGCGAAGGTCGCCGATGCGGCGTCCCCACGGGGAAATCACCCGGCCGATCGCCCGGAAATCGCCCCGCTCGGCGTGTTCCTGGTCCAGACGGCGCACGACGTCGGGCGCCACCCGAATGAACGCGCGCAACGCCGTCGCGCTCTTGATGCTGTACTTCCGGCCATTCCACGCGCCACCGAACACCAGCGCGATCTGCTTGAAGTAGTTCACGAAAAACTTCTTCATGTCCTCGTAGAACGCCGACTTGTTCTTCGACCCGAAGGAGTCGGTCGCAAACAGCTTCTTCAGCTCCTGCGCGAGGGGCGCCTGCGCCACGCGTCCGGTCCCGACGCCCAGCAGCTTGATTTCGCCGACCAGCGGCGAGTCGTCGCGATCGTTCAGCGCCCGCACGATATCGTGGGCAATGGCCAGCGAATCGTCGCGGTAGAGCTGACGGCCCGACAGGCTCACGAGATGGGATGCGTTCAGCCGCGTGTGCTTGGCGTTGATCGTCACGAACATCTGCACAACGTGGTCTTCGGGAAGCCGATCGAAGATGATGGCCGGCACCGAAAAATCTTCCTCGCCGAACCGATCGATATCCGCGTGCAGTGCGAGAAGCCGGTGCTGCCCGTCGATCGCGCGCAGGATGCCTTCCCGTTCGGGCACCTTCAACACGCCGACACGAGAGTTGTCGTCGGCCGCCTGGAACGTCAGTTTTTCGTCGCAGGAAATGATGACGGCGCCTGGAATCGACGGCAGGTCCCGCGCCTGCCGGCACTGCTCGTAGTACTGGACGAGCTCGTCGATTTTCCGGCGGATGATTTGCCGCTGGTACGCCTTTTCACTCGACGCGATCCGGCGCTCGAGGAGGTCCCAATTGACCTTCGAAGGGGTGCCACGCCGCTTCCCGCCCCGCACTGGAGGCTCGGCTTGCTGGCCGTAGCTCAAGACCTCGAAGCGCACGAGTTTGTCGATATCGCTTGCCGTAAGAGAGGCCTGGTAGAACTGAACCCCGAACTGCTGCATTCGAATAGCGGCGACGTTGATCATAGGGACACTGCCGGGCTTGTTAAAGGAACGCGAATTCTACCGAGTCTGGGTCGATCTATATAACAGATTTGCTGTCAGTTAGATAGATGGCCCTTGCCGCCACGAGCCTGTTCTTCAGGCGAACCAGCCCGAACAGAAACAGCATGAAGAGCGCGTAGGCGGCAACCGCCTGTTCGACGCTCAGCGCGCGACGGACGGGACGGCTGAAAAAACCGTACACCATCTCCACGTGAATCCAGTAGACGAAGAGCGACGACCGACCCAGTTCCTCTAAAGGACTCCAGGAACTAAGTTTATGGCGCAATGGCAGGTGCGCCCACGCGTAGCCGGCCGGCAGAAGGGCGGTCAGCAGCCCGACGCGAAGCACGAAATAGCTCGGCGAGCTGGTCCAGAACTCAGATCGCGCGTAGATCGACGGGAGAAACGACCCTTTGTACGCCAGGAATGCCATCGACAGGCCCGCGACGGCGAGCGCGAGCTGAAGCCGTCGAGCCCGGTCGGGGGGTCTCAGGCCGTCGATGACCTCCCCCACCACGGCCCCGGCGAAGACGAAACCGGCCCATGGGAAGAGCGTGAAATTGGTGCGGCCGGGCGTGGGACGGAAGTACCACTCTACCGGGTCGGGTAGCCAGTCGAGGAGGGCTGTGGCCCGTACCAGGGGTGTCAGGAGAGAGACCCCAAGCGCCACAACCGCAAGGAGCATCGCCCGACGCCGTTTGTCCGACGTCAGCCGCCCGGTGATCGCTACGGCCGCCATTGCCGGGCCCATCACGTTCAGGATGTCGACCTTCAGCAAACTCGCCGCGCTATACCCACCGCTGAGAATGTACGACTGCAAACGGAACAGAAAGGCCAGACCGAAGATCTGCCAGCCACGCTTCTCGGCGGCCCGCCATGACGCATCGAGGTCTCCGGTCCGGCGGCTTTTCGACTCGGCCGACAGCGCGACGGCAACGCCCGCCATGAACAGGAAGAGCGGCGCCGCGAATCCGCCGAGCACCATGGCGTACCCGAAGATCGGCCGCGCGCGATCCTCGACACGCGTCCACGCGTCGAGGACGTGGGCCTCGACCATGATCAAGACGGCGACGCCGCGCACCCAGTCGAGGTACGCCTGACGTCCGGCCCCGTCTTTCGGGCTCATCGCCTCGGGAGGTGAATGTCGGTCCTGGCGAGCTTCAGGTGGCGCGGGCCGCTCCAGCTGAACGAATAGTTTTCAGGGGGAGAGGTATAGAACAGCCTGCCGCTGTTGGCTTCGAAGACTTCCACCCACGAGGTGCCACCGTTGCTGACGACAACGCCGAGCAGCACGCCATCGGGCGACCACTGCGGGTGAGTAAAAATCCGGAAGCTGAACTCCGTTGAACTGCCGAGCGGAATTTTCGCCTCGACGCGCAGGTCGCCCTCGGCGGATCTGGCGGGAAACACCCACAGCCCCTCTGCTGCGGTCACCGCCAGCCGCCGGCCGTCTGGCGAAAAGGCCGGGTCGCATGCGCCCTGACCAGCCTGCACTCTGTGCAGGCTGGACGGCTCTCCGGCCCACACGCCGGTAGCGCGGATCGTCTTGGCCCCCTTGCGGATGTCCGGCTCGCCCGTATCGGCGCAGAACGCCACGAGCGATCCAGCTCGATCCTGGTTGACCAGGGAGACCGCCCCGGATGGGAGCGCGATTTGCGGGAGCTGCGCGAATGCGGATACCGACGACACCAAGACCCACGAAGCACCCAGGCCGCGAATCGCGATTCGCATCGGGCCTTAGTTTACTTGTGCCGCTGTCTGCGTTGGAATAGCTTTCCGGTTCCCGAACATCGACGCGAACAGCAGCCAGCCCATCGGCATCAGCACGAGCAGATAGGTGAGCCACTTGCCGTAGAGACCATCGGGGCCGAACGGCTCGGTGGCGATGTGCAACGGTTCGCTGTAGGGGAAGATATTGGCTTCCATGAGCTCGTGAAATCCGTAGATGAGCAACTGGACGACGAAGATCATCAGGAAGACCGCGGTGACCTGGAAGAACAACCCGAGGTTGACGAGGTGGCCGTAGCGCGACCAGAGCGACGCCACGAAGCCTGCGAGCAATACGCCGCCTAGCGCGCCGACCGTCATCTCGAGCGGCGCCTTCATCTGAAACAGCAGCGTCCCCATCAGCAGGGCCGTCTCCATGCCTTCACGAGTAATCATGAGCAGCGTAAAGAGGAAGACTCCGGCGAACGCCGCACTGCCGCTCTTCAACGTTGACGACTGCAGGTGCCCCTCGATGTCGCGCTTGATGCGCTTCGCATGCCGCCACATGTGCACAGTCAGGGAAGCGACCGACACGGCCGCGGCAAGCGCGAGCAAGCCCTCCCACAGCGCCTGGTTTCTCGCTTGATAGAACAGCCAGGCGGCGGCAATGCTCAGCACGAGCGAGGTCGCGATGCCCCAGTGGACCGCCGGAATCAGCTCCGATCGACGGCTCTTGCGCAAATAGGCAAGGCTGATGGCAATGATGAGAAACGCTTCGAGTCCCTCACGGAGGGTGATGACAAAGGCCTGCAGCATGATGCGTGTCCGTCGGCTTGGGAGGTGAAATTGAGATCCGGTCTCGTTTTCAAGTTTATCCAACGAATATCCGACCGGTCAAGTCGGATTTGCGAAATTGCGTGGCAGGCGACTGTTTGCTTAAACTATTGAAAACCCATGAAGTTACGCACTCGGTTCGTCGTGGCCGGCCTCGTCGTCGGCGGCGGCGTCGGCCTGCTGGCCCAGCAGCCGACGTTCCGGACCGGCACCCGGACGGTTGCCATGTATGCGACAGTGATCGACGCCCAGAAGCGGCTTGTTGCCGATCTGACGCAGGAGGATTTCGAGGTCATTGACAACGACAAGCCCCAGTCGATCGACTTCTTCATCAGGGAAGTCCAGCCCATCACCGTCGTCGTCATGCTCGACACGAGCGCGAGCATGACCGGCAACCTCGAGCTGCTGAGCCGCGCGGCCGAACAGTTCGTCATCCGCATGCTGCCGAAAGACAAGGGGCTGGTCGGCGCGTTCAACGACAAGATCGAGTTCTTCCCGGCGACATTCACGAACAACCGCGACACACTGATCGCGGCGCTCGGCGACCTCGACTTCGGCAACCCGACGCGGCTTTACGACGCCATCGCGGCCAGCATGGATCGGCTCCGCGATATAGACGGCCGGCGCGTGGTGCTCGTGTTCACCGACGGAGACGACACGGGCAGCCGGGTGAACATGAATGACGTGCTCGAACAGGCGCGGGCGAACGAAACGATGATCTACGCGGTCGGCCTGCGGAGCGACTACTTCAACGGATCTCGTCAGGTCCGCAGCAAGCCCGACAGCGGGCTGAAGCGGCTGGCCGAAGAAACCGGTGGCGGCTACTTCGAGCTGGACAAGACGGCCGATCTCGCACCGACGTTCACGCGCGTGGCGCAGGAGCTGCACAGTCAGTACGTCCTGGGCTTTACGCCGGCGCAGCTCGACGGCAAGGTCCATCGCCTGGGGATTCGCGTCAAACGCCCCGGCATGACGGTGCGCGCCCGGAAGAGCTATCTGGCATCAGCCGAGTCGAACTAGCCCTACCAATTCACGAACTCATGCACCCCGGTCATCCGGGCCGTGCCTTCGATAACCGGAGTGATGGTGTCCACGTCGTCCAATCGCTGACGGCGTTCGACCCGGCCGTACAGGACCGTCCCGAGAATGCCTTCGTGGCGGAACCGCTCCTCATCGACAACCAGCCCCATCGCGTCGAGCACGGCCAGCAGCGCCGCCGTGCCGGTCGCGCCCGGCGAACGGCGGAGCACGGCGCCATCGAGGACCGTCGCGCTTCTCAGATCGGACGACGCGCGCGGCGCCCCGGTGAAAACCGTGCCGTGAACCGGCAGTTTCGAACCGATGGCGTCCCTGATCTCGCGCCCCATGCGGACGAGCTTCGACTCGTTCGACATCTCGACGGGAATGCCGGTGGCCTCGCTGTCGGCAATGGCGTAAAGCTCGCCGCCGAACGCGATATCGACCATCACCTTGCGCGTGGCGGTCTGCACCGGCAGAGCCGGGGTATGGACGAACGAGGGGACCAGCGTCAGGGCGACGCTCGACACGCGATCGCCATCGCGACGCGGGGCGGCCCGGACCAGACCCGCTGGCGTATCGATCCGAAGCTCGGTGTCGACCCCCTCTATGAGCCGGTTCTCGAGGGCGAGCGTCACGGCTCCAATCACACCCTCGCCGGACACCACCGGAAACCCGGCCGCGTGCATCGACAACAGCCCGGCATGCGCTCCCGGCGACACCGGCTCGGTGAACAGCGCGCCGTGCATGCCGGCGTGTCCGCGCGGCTCGAGCATCAGCACCTGTCTCAGCTCCTCGCCGCTTATCCGCAGCCAGGCCAGCTTCTCCATCATCGTGCGGCCGGGCACCGAGGGCCCACCTTCCACGATCAGCCGCACGGCTTCGCCGGCGACTTCGGCGTCAATCGTTCTGACTCTGCGCATCAATAAAAAAGGCCGGCGTTTTCACGCCGGCCCTCCATATTCCTTTTCGACTTTTCACTTTCTACTTTTCACTTTTCACTTTTCACTTACTTCGTTCCCAGCTCCGCCGCCGCCGTCTCCTTGAGCCAGGCGTCGTAGTCGGCCTGAGACTTGATGGAGTAGAAACCGCGCATCCGGTAGTGGCCCAGGCCGCACAGCTGCGAGCAGTTGATCTCCCAGTCGCCGGTCATCGTCGGCGTGAACCAGACGGGGATGCTCTCGCCCGGAATCGTGTCCTGCTTCACGCGCATCTGGATCAGACTGAAGCTGTGGATGACGTCCTTGCTCGAGAGGTGAATGATGGCCGGCTTGTTGACCGGCAGCGCCAGCTGGTTGATCGAGTTGAAGTCGTCTTTGGCCGCCGGATCGGACCGATCGAGTCCGAGGGGGTTGTCGGCGGCGACGAGCTTGATGTCGGTCCGGCCGAACTGGCCGTCGGCGCCCGGATAATGGACGCTCCACTGGAACTGCTCGGCCACGACGCGCACCACGGTCGATTCGTTCTCGGACGGAAAGGCATCGACGCGCGCCGCCCATGCCGGAATCGCGAACGCCACGATCAGCACGAGCTCGATGATCGCGACACCCCACTCAATGTAGCTCGCCATGTGGCTCTTGACGCCCTGGTAGTCGGCCTTCGGGTGTGCGCCCTGCCGGAACCGAATCAGTGTAAAGACGAAGAACGCGCCCCAGCCGACGAACAGAATCGCCATCAGCCAGTGGGTCAGAATCGTCATTCGATCGATCTCGCCGGCGTGCGCCGACGCGGCCACCGGAATCTCGAGGAATCGGCCCATCAACTCGCCCATCTAGTAACTCCCTCCGTTCGACTCTTCGAACATCCTGATCCGCCGCCGAAGATATATGAAGAAGAAGGCCGCAATCGACGCCAGGACGCCCACGGTGACGAGAAGCAGGGCCGCAATACCGGCCTGCGTGCCCCTGGTCTGTGCTGAGTTCGCATTACCGAAGCACACCGGGCACGCCATGGCCAGGGTGGGAATGGCCTGCAGCGCCAGCGTCGTGACGAGCGTCGCGACCGTTTTCCTCATACGCCCAGATGTCTGGCCTTCCCGAGAAAGTAATTCCCGTAGACGACCAAACCCGCGGACGCGACGAGCGACATCACACCCAGCGCCGCGTAATGGTTGAACAGCCCCCACACGCCGAATCCCAGCGAGATCAGCATGGAGAGCGAAATGAACACGATGTGAAACCACTTCAAAGACATGGCATTACCACGATGTTCCGACGGCCGTGCCGGGAATCTTGTCGGAGTTCGTGAAGAGCGGCACGAACATCATGAAGACGAAGAACACAACTGTCAGCGTGAGCACGTAGTAGATGAGCTTCCGTTCGTTCGACAGGTGCATGAAGAACAGCGCGACGAGCGAGCCCTTGAGCGTGGCGACGATGAGCGCCACGGTAATCGCCAGCGGAATCGACAGGTGCAGGTACGACACGCCGACCGTGATGCAGGTGAGCACCATCAGCGCGCCGAAGATCATGTAGTAGGTCTTGACGTGGCTCTGAATATCGTGGGCGTGCGCGTCCATTCAGCCTCCGTTTAACGCTCGATTACAACAAATACAACACCGGGAACAGGAAGATCCACACCAGGTCGACGAAGTGCCAGTACAACCCCGCGATTTCGATGCGGTTGGTGAAGCGCTCCTTCTGCGTCTGCCACATCTTCGCGCCGGGTCCCCACAGGTACGAGTTCACGATCATGCCGCCGAGGATGTGCAGGCCGTGCAGCCCGGTCATCGTGAAGTAAATGGCGTAGAACGTGTTGTGCCAGGGGCCCTCGCCTGCCACCAGGTGGTGCTCGTACTCGAAGAACTTGACCACGAGGAACGTCAGCGCCAGAAGAATCGTCAGCGCCCAGGTGCATCCTGAATTTGCCGAAGTCGTTCATCTTCAGCGACGCCCACGCCATGACCATCGTGACCGACGAGCTGATGAGGACGACGGTATTGAAGAACGCCAGCGGCACGCTGAGCTCCTCCGAGCCGTGCGGCCATTCCACCGAGCCGACCCGCAGCAGGATGTACGACGAGAACAGCGCGGCGAACAGCATCACTTCCGATGCGAGGAAGAGCCAGACGCCCAGCTTGCCGTTCGACAATCCGGTATCGGGCCGGACTTCTACCGTATATGGAATCTCCATCCGATCTCCTAATCCCTAGTCTTTCTGATTCTGCGGCAGGAAATCCTGCGCGCGCCCGGGCACGCTGTATTCGTACGGACCGTGGTAGACCTCGGGCACCGTTTCGAAGTTCCCGTGCGCGAGCGGCGGCGACGTCGTCGCGGTCCACTCGAGCGTCGTCGCCTTCCAGGGGTTCGAGCCGACCGGCTTGCCCTTCCAGATGCTCCAGAAGAAATTGAAGATGAACGGAATCTGGAACAGCATCAGCCCCCAGGCCGCATACGACATGAACTGGTTCCAGTGCAGGACCGGCTGCGCGTGCGCGTACTGCACGCCGCCGTCATACAGGCGCCGGTTCACGCCGTGCAGCCCCTGGATGAACATGGGGAAGAAGATGCCGTTGATGAAGATGAACGAGCCGAAGAAATGGATCTTGCCGAGCACCTCGTTCATCTGGCGGCCGGTCACCTTCGGGAACCAGTAGTAGATGCCGGCGAGCAGCGCGAAGATCGTCCCCGGCGCGACGACGTAGTGGAAATGACCGATGACGTAATACGTGTCGTGCAGATGGATATCGCTCGGCGAGAGTCCCAGCGGCAGGCCGGTCAGGCCGCCGATGCCGAACATCGGCAGAAACGCCAGCGCAAAGAGCATCGGCGTGTTGTAGCGAATCGACCCGCCATACAGCGACAGGAACAGCGCGCTCAGGATGATGACCGACGGGATCGAGATGATCATCGTCGTCGTCTGGAAGAACGAATTCATCGTCGTGCCCATGCCGGTCATGAACATGTGGTGCGCCCACACGATGAACGACATGAAGCCGAGGAAGATGATGGCGTACACCAGCACGCGGTAGCCCCAGAGCGGCTTGCGCGTGTTGTTCGCGATGATCTCGCTGACGATGCCCATCGCGGGCAGAATCAGCACGTACACCTCGGGGTGCGCCAGGAACCAGAAGAGGTGCTGCCACATCAGCGCGTTGCCGCCACCCGACACGTCGAGCGGACGATTGCCGACCACGAGGCCGCTGGGCAGGAAGAAGCTGGTGCCCGCCACCTTGTCCATCAGCTGCAGCACGCCGGCCGCTTCGAGCGGCGGGAACGCCAGTAACAGCAGGAAGCTGGTGACGAACTGCGCCCAGACGAAGAACGGCAGCCGGAAGAATCCCAGGCCCTTCGCGCGCAGCTGGATGATCGTCACGATGAAGTTCATCGAGCCCAAGAGCGACGACGTGATCAGGAAGATCATGCCGACGAGCCACCACGTCTGGCCGTCGGTGGCGGTGATGACCGAGAGGGGCGGATACGAGGTCCAGCCCGACTGCGCGGCGCCGCCAGGGACGAAGAAGCTCGTCAGCATCACGACGCCGCCCACGAAATACACCCAGTAGCTCGCCATGTTGAGCTTGGGGAACGCCATGTCGGGCGCGCCAAGCATCAACGGCATCACGTAGTTGCCGAAGCCGCCGACGGCCAGCGGCACGACGCCGAGGAACACCATGATGGTGCCGTGCATCGCGCCGAGCTGGTTGTAGAACTCGGGCAGCATGATGCCGCCCGGCGCGTTCGCGGCGCCGAGCAGCGATCCGATGACCGGAATGGGCGACATCGGAAACGCCAGCTGATAGCGCATCAACGCCATCAGTCCGAAGCCGAAGAGCAGAAAGAGCAGCGAGGTGATGGTGTATTGAATCCCGATGACTTTGTGGTCCTGGGAAAAAATCCACTTCGTCACGAAGCTCTGTTCGTGGTGATGATCGTGCGCATGCGCGTGATGCGCGTGCCCAACCGGTGCGTGTCCCGCTGTGGTCACGTTATCCAACTGCGTGACTCCTTTTTGCCTGGCTCGACCGTCGTCGAGCCTGCCGCTGAGAGATCAATTTTTGCCGACGAGGAAGGGACGCCGAGCCCTTTTGTTCAATTGGTTGGGCGATTCTATATGCGACTCCGCCGAGGCGCAAGCGGTCCGAGCCGAGGTTGACCCGCCCAAACGTGCAGACTAACATTGGGTGTTCTCGTGACTTATCGGGCCGCTATCGTCTAGGGGTCAGGACACGTGGTTCTCAGCCACGGGACCGGGGTTCGAATCCCCGTAGCGGTACCAACTCGAGCAGGGTCCCCTACGTAGATATTGCAGTTGTTCGGTGTGGTTTCTTTACGTTCAGGAGAGTGTAGATGCATCCAAGACTTCTCGTCGTTCTTTTCGTGCTGAGTTTCGGCGTCGCGGCCTGCGGCGGCGGCAGCCAGCCCGCGCCCGCGCCGGCAGCCGAAACGGCGGCGCCCACCGTTGACCCGGCGACGGCGGCAACAGTTGCAGGCAAGGTGAACCTGGAAGGGACACCACCGGCCAATGCGCCGATTCAGATGAAGGCCGACCCCGCGTGCATGAAAGCCAACGAAGGCAAGACCACGACCCAGGAAACGTTTGTCGGCGATGCCGGCGCGCTCGGCAACGTGTTCGTGTACGTGCAGAGCGGGATCAGCGGAACGTTCCCGGCGCCGACCACGGCGTTCGTGTTCGACCAGAAGGGGTGCCACTACACCCCGCACGTCTTCGGCGTGCAGGTGGGGCAGCCCATCGAGATCGTCAACAGCGACGCGACGCTGCACAACATCCACGCGATGCCGAAAACGAACCAGGAGTTCAACACGGCGCAGCCCATCCAGGGCATGAAGACCACGCACACGTTTACGGCCAAAGAAGAGTCGGTCGTCATTCCGTTCAAATGCGACGTGCACGGCTGGATGAACGCGTTCGTGGGTGTGCTCGATCATCCCTACTTCGCCGTGACGAAGAACGACGGCACCTTCAGCATTCCGAATCTGCCGCCCGGCAAGTACACCCTGGCGGCGTGGCACGAGAAGCTCGGCACGCAGACGCTGGAAGTGACCGTCGCGGCGAAGGAATCGAAGTCCGACGCGAACTTCACCTTCAAGGTGGCGGCCGGGGCAAACTAGCTTCACGAGGTTCTCGGTTCTGGGGTTCTGGGGTTCTGAGGTTCTTGTGAACCCAGAACCCCGAACCAAACCCAGAACCACAGAACCCAGAACGCAGAACCGCAGCATCCCCAATGTGGCTTCACCGATACGCGAAATTCGTCTCAGCAGCCACAGTCCTTCTGATTGTCGCGGGTGGCCTCGTCACCAGCACCGGGTCGGGGCTGGCCGTTCCCGACTGGCCGACCAGCTACGGCTGGAACATGTTCACGTTCCCCATGAAGCACATGGTGGGCGGGATTTTCTACGAGCACGGCCATCGGCTCATCGCGAGCGGTGTCGGGTTTCTCACTATCATCCTCGCCCTCTGGCTCTGGCGCGCGGAGCCTCGGCGGTGGATGCGCATTCTGGGATTTGCGGCGCTTGGCGCGGTCTGCGTGCAGGGGCTGCTCGGCGGCATCACCGTCCTGTGGTTTCTTCCGACAGCCGTGTCGACCGCGCATGCGGGCCTCGCGCAGATCTTCTTCTGTCTGACGATCGCGATTTCCCTTTTCACCTCGCGCGGCTGGACTGATGGAACGTCCGACCCCGTCGACGATGGGATGCTTCGCCGCGTCGCCGCGACGACGACGGCTCTCATCTATGCCCAGGTCATCGTCGGCGCGACCATGCGCCACTCCGACGCTGGACTGGCCATTCCGGATTTTCCGCTCGTCTTCGGCGGGCTCTTCCCGTCTCAGTGGACGCCGCAGATTGCGATCCACTACGCCCACCGCGTGGGCGCAGGCGTCGTGACGCTCGCGATCGCCGCCACTGTCGGGCACGTGCTTTATCACCATTCAAACCGCCCGGAGCTGCGCCGTCCCGCGGCCGTGCTCGTCTGCTTTCTCCTCGCTCAGATCACGCTCGGCGCATTCGTCATCTGGTCGGCGAAGGACATCGCCATCAACACCGCTCATGTGGCGTGCGGGGCGCTGACGCTCGCGACGTCGCTCGTGCTGACGCTGCGGTCCTATCGCGTGCGGTTCGAGGGCGCGGCACCGGTGGCCGTGCGCGTCCGCCAGCCGGTGCCGCCAACGCTTGGACAGTCGGGAGCCCGCGCATGAAAGAGCTGGCTTCGACAAAAGGGCTCCCGGAGCCTTTTTCCGCAACTCTGCCGCAGCGGTGTGCCGACTACGTGGCGCTGACCAAGCCCCGGCTGAACTCTCTCGTCATCGTCACGGCCGCCATCGGGTACTACCTCGGTGCGGCTGAGTCACTGAACGTGGCCAGGCTGGTCGAGACGGTCGCCGGAATCGCGCTGGTGGCCGGCGGAGCGGCGGGTCTGAATCAGATCTACGAGCGCCACACCGACAGCCTGATGCGGCGGACTCGGATGCGGCCGCTGGCCGCTCAGCGGATCACACCCGGCGAAGCGGCCGTTTTCTCCGGCGGGCTGGCGGCGCTGGGCTTGCTGCTGGTTCTTGCGACGTCCAACCTGCTTGCCGCCTTCTTCACGCTGCTGACGCTGGTCTCGTACAACGTCGTCTACACACCCATGAAGCGGCGATCCCAGCTCGCCACGCTCGTCGGCGCGGTGCCGGGCGCACTGCCGCCGATGATTGGATGGGTGGCCGCGCGAGGCGCGCTGACGCCGGAAGCCTGGGCGCTGTTCGCGATTGTCTTCGTCTGGCAGATCCCGCACTTCATGGCGATCGCGTGGCTCTATCGCGAGGACTTCGGGCGCGCGGGCTTTCCGCTGCTGTCGGTGGTGCAGCCCGACGGCAGGAGCACCGCGCGTCAAGCGGTGTTGTTCTCGCTCTTGCTGGTGCCCGTCAGCCTGACGCCGTTTTTTCTCGGCATGACCGGACCCGCGTACGCGGTGGGCGCCGCGGCCGGCGGGATCGGCCTGCTGTGGCTGGCCATCTCGTTTGCGCGGGAGCGCCTGGACGATCGCGCGCGGCTGCTGTTCCTCGGCTCGATTACCTATCTGCCCCTGCTCTGGGGCATGTTGATCGTGGATCGGCTGTAGAAGTGATGCTCGACTACACCATTCTGCCGACGGTCAACGCCACGCTCAACGCGATCTCGGGCATGTTTCTCCTCACCGGCTACGTGCTCATCAAGCGCCGTCATATCAACGCACACAGGAACGCCATGCTCGGCGCCTTCGCGTCGTCGACGCTGTTCCTGATTTCGTACCTCGTCTATCACGCCCAGGCGGGGTCGCGTCCGTTCACCGGCCAGGGCGTCATCCGCTATGTCTATTTCGCGATTCTCCTGTCGCACATCGTGCTGGCTGCCGCGATCCTGCCGATGGCCATCTCGACGCTGTCGCGCGGGCTCCGCGGGCGATACGCCGAACACAAACGCATCGCCAGAAAAACGTTTCCGGCGTGGATGTACGTGTCGGTGACCGGCGTCATCGTGTACCTGATGCTGTATCAAATGTGACGTCTTGACGTACGCGGCGTGCACGAGGTCTACGACCGCTACATGCGCACCGCCGAGCGGCGCTATCCGATGATCGTCATCGTGAGCACCGACGCACCGGCGGCGCGTACGAGTCGGCTACCGTCGCCACCGCCCTTCCCGCACGCATGAAGGCGATGGCGGGCACGATCGCGAACTAGTACGCCAGGGTCTCTCCGGGCAAAGTCCCAACCGCAGAGTTCAAGCGATCCGCGCCGAGATAAAAAAAGGCCGCCGGAATGCCCGGCGGCCCCCGACTTGCGACTTACGACTTTCGACTGTCGCCTTGCGACTATTGCAGCCCTTCGCCCTTCATCATCAGCCCCATATGCTGCTGCGCCTGCGCCAGGCCGCCCTCACCGATCTGCCAGCCAATGGTGCCGTCCTTGTTCGCGTCGACGCCGCTGGCGATGGTGTTGAGCTGGGTGAGAAGCTGCGTGATGAGCGGCGCCGCTTCGGCCGCCGACGTCGCGGCTCGAAGTTTCTGCGCCGTCGCGACCGCCTCGTCCGTCCAGTGCCCCACGTTCTCGAGTGACGCCGACACGTGCTCGGTGTGCGTCAGGACGCCTTTGGACGCGCCCTCCGACTTCGCGGCGTTCTGGGCGTGTGTCATGGCTCCGGCCGCCGCGCGCTTGACGCCAAACGAGCCCGGGCCTTTCGGCTCGATGGCGGGATCGAGCGCGTTCAGCACGTGCCCCGCATGCAGCTTGATGCTGTCGAGATTGTCTGCCGACTTCTGCATATAACCGGCATGTACCAATGCGATCTTGGCGTCGCCCACGGCGACCGGCAGAAAGCCCTGCCCTGTCGGAACTTCCTTCCACGCCGTCATCACGTGGCCGATATGCGTGTGCACAGGATTGGGCTTCTCCGTCGGCGGCTTCTCACCCCGCTGGCCGGAAACCGTGACGCCGAGCGCGAACGCCGCAAACGCGGCGGCGATGATGGAGCAATGATTCCGTTTCACGTGTACCTCCGTTCGAAAGCCGCAAGACAGGACTCCAGCCTGCCTGGATGTCCCGCCTTGCGCCTTTCGCCTTGCCTTGCGCCTGTCGACTTGCGACTTGCGCCTGTCGACTTATTGCGGCGCGCCTTGCTATTTTTGCGGCTCCAGCGCTCCGCGGCCGCGAGCCGGGAACGCGAACCCGTCGTGGGACGGTCCATTCTGCACAAAGCGGGTCGACGGGCTCAACCGGTGGCCTGTTAGATACTGCTGACCTGCGTTGCCCCAGTACTTGCCGGCCTTCAACGTCGCGTTGTGGCTGATGTTCAACATCGCCTCGTAGCGTGCATCGCTCGGGCTCCAGCCCGAAAAGTTGGTCAAGTCGCTGTTGCCCTGGATCACGACATCGAGGCCGAAGGTGTTCGCGATCTCGTCGACGTTGATGATGCTCTCCATGGTCTCGAGCATCACGACGACCAGGAAGTTGTCGTTGATGGTCGGGCGATAGCCGCCAGGTGCATCCGACCAGAACTGACCGGCGGTATTTCCACCTTGGCTTCGGCGTCCGAACGGCGGAAAGCGCGAGAATCGAGCCGCATCCCGCGCTTCGAGCGCATCGTCCACCGTCGGAACGACAATGCCCATCACGCCAAGGTCTGCCGCCTTCTGGACGTTGGCTTCGAGCGCGTCAGGCATGCGAATCATCGGCGCAGCACCCTTCACACCCGGACAGGCGGCAATCATCTTCTGCACTTCGGCGAAGGTCATCGTCGCATGCTGCATCTCGAACCACACGTAGTCCCAGTGCTTCCGCGCTTCGCAATAGACCTCGGGTTGGAAGCTCGAGATGGTCACGCTCGTCACCTTGCCGTCAGTGAGCAGCTTCTCCTTGGCCTGATTCCACAGAGGCCGCTGCGCCTTCTCCACGTAGGTCTTGACCATCCATCCCCAGCCGCGCGAATCGGGCGTGAGCGCCTGCTCACCCCACGCGCCTGTCATCAAATGGCCCGGCTGAGGCGGCCCTGCCTGACGACCGCCGCCGCCACGGCCTCCGCCACCGCCGCCCTGAGCTCCGCCACCCTGTGCGTAGATGCCGATCGTGAGGCTCGCGAGCGCGAGCACGACGACGATGATCCTCCGTGCAGTCATGATTCCTCCTCAAAAACCCGTGGAAATCAAAACGATTCTGATGAAATTGTGGGCGCAGTATGTCACAAAAGCCGAGGGAGGGGGCAGAGCCTTTTTGGGGCCTGACGCCTTATTCGGGGAGGCGAAGCTGCTGCAGAAGCGCGTGATAACGCGGGTCGCGGCGAAGCGGGTCGAACCGGGGCTCGACCCTGAGATTGGCCACCGTTGGTTCGCGATCGGTGAACGCTTTCTCCAGCAGGCCGAACGCCGCGTCGCGATGCCCCAGTCCCACATGCGCCAGGGCGAGGTGGTAGCCCGGCACATAGCGGCTGCGCGAGGCCGCATCGAGACCGGCCACAATTGCGCCCGCTTCTTCGCGCGCGCCGGCGAGCGCCTTGGCATGCGCGAGCCACGACAACGAAACCGGGTCATCGGCGTCGGGCCCAACCGCCGCGGTCAACTCCACCACGGCCTCGTCCTGCCTGCCGGCGCCGAGCAGTGCGGCCCCCAACAGCCGCCGCGCCGGCGCGTATCCGGCTTCCATGTCGAGCACGTGGCGGCTGCGGTCGATCGCGGTCGGGAACTCGCCGGCGGCATAGCGCACCCACGCGGCACTGGTCGTCACGACCAGGCAGAACGGGTCGACGTCGCAGGCGCGATCGGCCTCGGCCTTCGCTTCGCCAAAGCGCGACATCGACGCGAGAAACTGCGCGTAGAAGCGGTGCGCCGACTCACAGCTCGGCGACAGCGCGATGGCCGTCCGGTATTCGTCTTCGGCCACGCGCCAGTTCCACTCGAGCATCCGTCGTATCTCGGCGAGCGCGAGGTGCGCGTCCGAGATGCCCGGGTCCATTTCGATCGATCGCAGCGCCGACGCGCGGGCCCGCTCGAGGTACGGCCGGCCCGGCTCTTTGAAATAGTTGGCGAGCGCTATCTGCGCGCGCGCCATCGCGGAATGGGCCGCGGCAAACTGCGGATCGAGCTCGAGCGCCCGCTCGTAGTACGAAATCGCGGACGTCACCGCATCGAATCCACCGCGGTTCCAGTGATAGCGTCCTTTCAGATACGCCTGGTACGCTTCGGTGCGTCTCGGCGTGGCGCGTCCGAGGACGTCCACCTGATCGGGCACCAGCTCCATGGCGAGCGACCGCGCGATATGTGCCGCGACGTCGGTCTGCAGATTCAGCGCTTCTCCCATCGACCGATCGTAGGTCTCGGCCCAGAGGTGCACTTCGGTGCGCGTTTCGATCAGCTGCGCGGTAATGCGGATGCGGTCGCCGTCGCCGCGGACGCTGCCTTCGAGCAGATAGTCGGCGGACAACTCACGGCCGATCTCGCTGGCGCCTTTCGTCGATTTCTTGAACAACATCGACGAGGTTCGCGCGATGACGCCAAGCCGGCCCGGGCAGAGCCGTCCGATCTGCGTGATCATTTCCTCGGTGAGGCCGTCGCTGAAATATTCCTGCGTCGGATCGCTGCTGAGATTCGTGAACGGCAGCACGACGAGCCGCACGTTGGCCAGGCTGTTCGCCGGAGGCGCGGCCGCCGGCCTGACGACGTGCAGGTTGCGCACGGGCTGCCCTTCGGCTTCAACCGCCGCGATGAACCGGTATCCACGCCGGTGCAGCGTCTCGACAAACCGCGGGTTGTCGGCATCGTCGCCAAGCGCGGCGCGGAGCCGTTTGACGGCCGCGTTCAGGCTGTGCTCGAAGTCGACGAACGTGCCCGCCGGCCACAGGCGCTGCCGCAGCTCCTCCCGTGTCACCACGTCCCCGGGCCGTTCGAGCATGACGGCGAGAATTTCGAACGGCTGATCCTGAAGCCTGATGCGGATACCTCCCTTGCGGAGCTCCCTCGCGCGCAGGTCGACCTCGAACGAGCCGAATTTTCGCAGACTGGGCGACCGGCGTTCGAGGGGCAGCATGGGAATAACAGAAGTTTACCAGCCCACACGCGCGTTCGAGCCATGTCACCTAAATATGAAGGCCAGGTAAGCCTCTTGCCGGCAGTGCATTAGCGGGTCATCAACGTTTCTCCTTCGGGTCACCTCGCGTGCATTGAGGCACCCGGCCGGCGACCGCAGAGTGAGTGCATGAAGGCTGCGCTCTTCTTGATGTCGTCGCTGATGTTGATGTCGTCGCTGATGATCGTCGCGGCGGCGCCCCTCGCGGGAGCGTCGAGACTCGAAGACACGGTCGTCATCAGAACGTACGACTACGCGAACGTGACGCACGACCAGCTCGCGGCCGCACGCACGGAGGCCGAGCAGATTTTCAAGCGCGCACAGATTGCCGTGCTGTGGGTCGACTGCCGCGTGCCGGGCCGGACCGGCGGTGAGCCTTGCACGGACCCGCTGTCGCGCGGACGCGATCTGATGTTGAGGCTCGTCGATCGCACGCCTGCGAGTGCCATAGAGGGCGAACGGCTGGTCGCGCTGGGCGAGTCGATGGTGGATCGGGAAGAGCGGGGCGGCGTGTTGATGACGGTCGACCTGTTTCGCGTGAGCGCCATCGCCGTGAACGCCTCGACGGGCGTGCCGGTCCTGCTGGGTCGCGCAATCGCCCACGAAATCGGGCATTTGCTGTTAGGAAGCACCGAGCACGCCCGTCTGGGCCTTATGCGGGCGCTCTGGTCGCACGACGAACTGCGGGGCCTGAAGCCCGCAAATTGGGGGTTTTCGTCGCGCGAGGCCGCCCAGATGCGGCAAACCCTGCGCGGCCGCCCGCGCACGGCGGATTAGTCCCGCACCCGTCGCACCTATCGCACCCCTCGCACCTATCGCACCCCTCGCACCTGATTAAGGGTGGCGATATACTCGTTCCATGGCGAACAACCTTACCTTCCGTCTGGCGGCTGCTTTGGTCGCCGTGTTGCTGTCGGCGCCGGCGTGGGCACAGACCAGCCGGATCGGCGGCGTCGTGCGCGACGAAACGGGCGCCACGCTGCGCGGCGTCATCGTCCGCGCCGAGACCGGAGGGGGACGCACGTTCGGCACGCCGCTGACCCTGACGACGGCGACCGACGACCGCGGACGTTTCGTCTTCGTCATCAGCCGATCGGGAGAATGGCGGCTCACGTTCGAAGCTCCTGGCTTCGATCCCATGACCATGCCTCTTGCCCTTCGATTGACGGGCCCCGCGCCCAACCTGGACATCAAGCTGGAACGCCGCGAATCGCCCGAGGCATTCGGCGCCCTGGCGGGCATCGACTCGAAGTCGCTTTCCTCGCAACTCGCCGCCGCGGCCGTGCTCTACGACGAAGGGCGCCACGACCAGGCGATCGCCGCCTATCGGGAGATCAAGTCGAAGGCACCCGCGCTGACGCTCGTGAACCTTCAGATCGGCAACTGGTACTTCGCGAAGAAATCGTATGGCGACGCCGAGGCGGCCTATCAGGAAGTGCTGAAATCGGATGCGGAGGATCCCGGCGCGTTGTTCGCGATGGGCACGCTGAAAGAAGCGCAGGGTAATGCGGCCGAGGCTCAGACCTGGTACCAGAAAGCCTCAACCGCCGACGCCGTCTGGACCCGGCCGCTGATGAAACTCGCCGCGCTCGCCAACGCGGCCGGAGATCGCGCCGGGGCGTCGCGCCATCTGACGCGCGTCATCGATCTCGATCCCGCGTCCCCCGATGGCCAGCGGGCGGCCGCGTTATTGAAGCAGTAACTCGGGTTCCGGTTCCCGGAACCCACCAGGCTTTATTGGAGCTGCTTCAACGCGTCTTCGATGAGACGCTCATTGTCTTCCTTCGTGATGTTCTTCTGAATCAGCTTCGACGCGATCGCCACCGAGATGTCAGCGGCTTCGCGGCGAATCTGCTCGAGCGCACGCGCGGTTTCCAGCTGAATCTGCCGTTCGGCATTCTTGAGAATGCCGTCCGCTTCGGCGCGTGCCTTCTCGCGCAGCTCGGACCGCAGCCGCTCGGCGTCGGCGCGGCTCGCGCCGATGATCGATTCGGCCTCAACCCGCGCCTGCCGGATGATCGCTTCCGATTCCTGATTCAGCCGTTCGAGCTCCTGGCGCGCTTTCTCCGCGTCGGCGAGCGCCTTGCGGATGGTCTCCTCGCGGGCCGCCAGCGCCTGCAGCAGCGGCCGCCAGGCGAACTTGGCGAGCAGCGTCAGCAGCACGAGAAAGGTCAGGATGGTCCAGATGAAAAGACCTGGATCCACCTGGACCAACGGGTTATCCATAAATTCCTTAAGTGCCAGCCCTCAAGCCGGCCTAGCCGAGCACAATCAGGAGCACGAAGACCTCCGCGAGGATCGCGACGCCTTCGAGAAGGAACAGCGGCAGGTTGACCGCCCCGGTGATCTGCGCCGCCGCCGCCGGCTGGCGCGCGATGCCTTCCGCAGCAGCCGCGGCGAACTTGCCGATGCCCAGGGCCGCGCCGATGACGATCATCCCGAGGCCGATGGCGGCGCCGAAAAGGTGAAGCACAGCGCCATTCCCGGCGGCGGGTGCCGCTTCCTGTGCGAAGACTGAACTGCCTGCGAGTGCGACGAACATCGCAATCGCCGAGACCCTGCCGACGAAACGTACGCTATTCATTCTCTGTCCTTTCGACTTAGTGATGCGCATGAATGGCCATGCCGATGAAAACCGCGGTCAACAACGTAAACACATATGCCTGGACCATCACGACGATGATTTCCAGGGCCGAGACTCCGACGGCGAGCGGAACGGACATCACCAGGCCCACGCCGATGCCCGGGAGCGCCTGGCCGAACTTCTCGGCAAACAGAAACACGAACGACAGAATCGCCAGGATGGCGATGTGCCCACCCGTCATGTTGGCCGCAAGTCGCATCGTCAGCGCGAACGGCTTGACGAACATGCCCATGAGCTCGATGGGAATCAGCAGAATATAGATCGGCCACGCGAGCCCGTGCGGCACCAGGTTCATCCAGTGCTTCACGAAACCATGGGCCTTGCTGCCGGCGATGATGATCGACATGAACGTGATGCTCGCGAGCGCGCCCGTCACGTTGAAGTTCGCTGTCGCGGTCGTTCCTCCATGCACCACCTGCTTCAGGAACGAGTCGGGTGCCGTGTGCAGCACGTAGTGATCGACGAGCGCGATGACGTCGAAGATCGGAATCAGGCCGATCGCGTTCGCCGAGAAGATGAAGAAGAAGAACGTCAGGAGGAGTGGAGTCCAGGTGTTCACCCACTTGCGCCCGACGTTGGGTTGGACGATATCGTCGCGCACGAACACCACGACGGCTTCCAGGGCGTTCATGAACCCGCTCGGCACCGGACGTCCCGATTGCAGATAACGGCGCACGGCCGTCGTCATCAGGAGGAGCAGGAGCGCCGCGACGACCCAGAGCATGAATACATGTTTGGTCACCGACAGATCGATGCCCGCGATCGTGGGCAGGTGAATGAGCGGGTGCTCGAGCGAGCTGTTCGAGACGTGATTGATGATCGTCTCGCCGGCATTGAAGCCTTCGGCCGCAGCATGGCCGCCAGCGGCCTGCGCGGCGTCGTGGGCGGCCTGCGCTGCTTGTTCTTGAGCCTGCATTTATCTCGTCGTCTCAAACAAAGAGGCGCCTCAACAGGAGCGCCTCGATCATGTGCAACGCAATGAAATAACCCGTAAAACTCGCGGCGAACTGCACCTGCGGCACGCCGAAGACGCCAATCGCCAGTCCGACATAGGCGCCGAAGAACACCAGCTTAGCCGCGAACGCCGTGATGACCAGTGCCGTCAGCCGCTCGGGATTCTGCTTGTAGACCCGCTCGGTCAGCATCCATGTTGCGCTCACGACCATCAGCGGGCCGAGCATGCCAAGCCACACCGCATTGCCGAACCGCGCGCCGAGCAACCCTGCCGACACGACGCTGCCCATCGCCAGCCAGACAACCACTTTCAACCTCGCCCCTTACCTCTTATCCTGGCCCCAGACGGTCTTGGCGAGCTCGTAAAAGCCTACAACGAGCCCCAGCAGCAGACCGCCCAGCAGGAACCGGGGCGCGGTGCCGCGCCACTCGTCGAGCGCGTAACCGATTCCTCCAAGCAGGATGATGGCGCCAATCAGCGTATAGCTGGCAGCCGCTGCGGGTCCGGATCTGCGGATGTTCTCCTGCAAAAACCGGAAGGACCGAGCGAGGAAATCCGATTCAGGCATGCTGAATATAGCATACCTTGTGAAAAAGTTCACCAGCGCCAACCCGGCGTTTTCCGGCCATATTTCGCCCGTTTGCACGTAAACGGGTCGCATGAAAGACGGGGTCGGGAGGGGTTCCGCAGGCACGGCCGGAAACCCCTCCCGACCCCGTTTTCACCGCATCGTCTGGCTGGCCGGCGCGGCGCCCAGCGTCGCGGCCGAGGCCTGCGCGAACTCGAACAGGGGCTGCGGATACACCCCGAGCAGCAGCGTCGCCACCACCGCCGCCACCATCGCGAACGCCAGGGCGGGACTCTGCTTCGGCTCCGACCCGGCCGGCTCGTTCTTCAGCATCATGTAGACGACGATGCGGATGTAGTAATACAGCGACACGGCGCTGTTCAGCACGCCGATGACCGCCAGCCAGTAGTATTTCTGCTCGATCGCCGCACCGAACAGCCAGAACTTCCCCATGAAGCCGGCTGTGGGTGGAATGCCGCCGAGCGAGAGCATGAACAGCAGCATCGCCACCGCGGCAAAGGGCTGGCGGAAAAACAACCCGTTCAAATCCTTCAGCTCGTCGCCGACCACGTCCTCGCGGCGCATGAGTGACAGCACCGCGAACGCGCCGAGCTGCATGAAGGCATACACGAACAGGTAGACGAGCATCGCCGTCACGCCGCGGGACGTTCCCGCGACGACGCCGATCAGGAGGTAACCGGCGTGCGCGATCGACGAGTACGCCAGCATCCGCTTCAGATTGCTTTGCGTCAGCGCCGCGAAATTTCCCACCGTCATGGTGACGACCGAAAGCATGTAGAACATCGTGCCCCAGCCGATGTCCGGAATCGACGCGCCCAGCGGCGCGGCGGCGGCCATCGACGTGCGCATGGTCGGCAGGCTTTCGATGAAGATGCGCAGCAGCATCGCAAACGAGGCGGCCTTCGATCCGACAGACAGAAATCCGGTGATCGGCGTCGGCGCGCCCTCGGTACACATCGGGCGCCCACATGTGGAACGGCACCGCCGCTATCTTGAAGCCCATGCCGGCGACGACGAGGATGACCGCGAGGATCAGGCGCGGGTCCGCTTCCTGCCCGGCCAGCCCGGTGGCAATCATCCGCAGGTTCGTCGTCCCCGACAGGCCGTACATCAGCGACATGCCGTAGAGCAGAATCCCGAGGGAAAACGCGCCCAGCAGGAAATACTTCACGGCGGCTTCGTTCGACCGGCGGCTCGGCTTGAGAAAGCCCGTGAGGATGTAGAAGGAAATCGCCATCGTCTCGAGGCCGATGAAGAGCGTGATGAGATCGGTGCCCCCGGCCATGAACATCATCCCGAGCGTCGCGCAGAGGATGAGGAAGTAATACTCGCCGGCCCGGGTGCCCTCGACTTCGAGGTAGCGCACGCTCATCAGCACCGTGAGCGCCGCCGAAATGAGGAACACGACCTTGAAAAACAACGCGAAGGTGTCGACGGCAAGGAGCCCGCGCGAAATCTGGACGTTGGCGCCGGCCACCGGAACAAGCGCGATCGCCGTGGCGCCGAGCACGGACAGCGTGACCCAGGCGAGAATCGACTGCTTGTCGCGCGGGACGAGAAGGTCCGCAATCAGCAGTCCCAGCGCGCCGATCGTCAGCACGATCTCCGGCAGGAGGTAGTAGAAGTCGCTCAGGTTGATGCCGGGAGGCACTAGTTTGAACCTCGTGGTTCCGGGTTCCTCGTTCCGCGTTCCAGGTTCTGGTTCCGAGGTTCAAGGTTCTGGTTCGCGGCGGCTTGCGCGCGATACTGGGGGTCAATCCGCATCACGACGCGATTCACCGACGTCTGCAACCGGTCGATGAACGGCTTCGGGTAGAGACCGATCCAGACGGCGAGCACCAGGAGCGGCGCGTAGGTGGCGAACTCGCGCAGATTCAAATCCTGCAGGTGCTCGTTCTTCGGGTTCTCGATCTTGCCGAACATCGTGCGCTGATAGAGCCACAGCATGTAGGCCGCGCCCAGCACCACGCCGCTGGCCGCGAACGCCGCCCACAGCTTGCTGGCGACGAAGACGCCCTGGAGAATCAGCAGCTCGCCGATGAATCCGTTCAGCGCGGGCAGGCCGATCGACGACATCGTCATGATCAGGAAGATCGTGGCGTAGGCCGGCATCACCTTCGACAACCCGCCGTACTCGGAGATGAGGCGCGTGTGGCGCCGCTCGTAGACGTTTCCGACGAGGAGGAAGAGCGCCCCCGTCGAGATGCCGTGGTTCAACTGCTGAATGATGCTGCCCATGATGCCGACCGGATTGAGCGCGAACATGCCCAGCATGACCATGGCCATGTGGCTGACGCTCGAATACGCGACCAGGCGTTTCCAGTCCTGCTGCGCCATCGCGCAGAGCGCGCCGTACACGATGCCGATGATCGCCAGTGTCACCATCATCGGGACGAACGCACGGGTGGCGTCCGGTAGTATCGGAAGCGAGAACCGGATGAACCCGTATGTGCCCATCTTCAGCAGAACGGCGGCCAGGATGACCGAGCCCGCCGTTGGCGCGTCGGTGTGGGCGTCGGGCAACCACGTGTGGAACGGGAACATCGGCACTTTCACCGCGAACCCGAGGAAAAACGCGAGGAAGACCCACCACTGCGTGTCGTAGGGCACGTTCAACTGCTGGAACTGCGTGATGTCGAACGAATACACGCCCGTCACGCTGTGGTTATAGAAGTAGAGCGCCAGAATGCCCAGCAGCATGATGACGCTGCCGACCAGCGTGTAGAGGAAGAACTTGATCGCCGAATACAGACGGCGATCGCTGCCCCAGATGCCGATGAGGAAATACATCGGCACGAGCATCACTTCCCAGAAGAGGAAGAACAGCAGGAAGTCGAGGCTGACGAACGCGCCCACCATGCCCGTCTGCAGGATCAGCAGGAAGATGTCAGTACTCCTTCACGCGCTCGGTGATGGCCGTCCACGACGACAGGATGGCAATGCTGCCGAACAGCGTCGCCAGCAGCACGAGCAGCGCGCTGAAGCCGTCGACGCCGAGAAAGTACTCGGCGCCGATGGACGGAATCCAGGGCATTCTCTCGACGAACTGGTAGTTCGGATCCTGCGTGTTGTACCGGAACCACAAGGGCACCGACACCAGGAACCCCGCCAGCGCGACCAGATTGGCGATCATCCGAATCAGGCCGCTGTTCTCCTTCGGAATGAAGAGCAGCAGCAGCGCGCCGGCGAGCGGCAGAAACAGGATGAGCGAGAGAAGCGGATACCCCGCGGCATTCGTCACGTGACTACCTCACGAGCAAATAAATGCTCACAAACGCGCACACGCCTGCCAGCATCAGCAGCGCGTAATTCTGGATAAGCCCGGTCTGGATGCGGCGGAAGACGAAGCTCGATTCCTCCGAGGAACGCCCGACGAGATTCACGGCGCCATCGACCACGTACCGATCGATGAGGCTCGACACCCACGACATGAACACCGTCAACCACCCGGAGCCGTTGACGCCGCCATCGACGACACGCCGGTCGAAGGCCCACAGGCCAAACGCGCTCTTCATCGTGCCGCCGACGAACGTCGAGTTGTAGAGCTCGTCCACAAAGTATTTGTTGTAGAGCAGCGAGTGGAGGCCGCCGTACCGCTCTTTGAGGCCATCGGCCGTCGACGGCGAGACGACGTAGAACCTGTACGCGGTGTAGATGCCGATGAGCGCGATCATCACGGAGAACGCCATCAGCGCAAGCTCGGCGCCATGGGAAATGTGCGGCTCCTCATGCGCGGCTTCCGCAGCTGCCGCTTCCCGGACGGGTTCTGCCGCCTGCGCGGCCGTCCCTTCCGCCGCGGACGTCGCAGATTCCGGCGCCGTCAGGCTCGGCTCGAGGAAGTGCTCCAGCGCCGCTCCGCCGCCGAGCGCGGGCGGAATGCTCACGAAGCCCGCGACGATGGCGCCGACAGCCAGCACCATCAGGGGCAGCGTCATCGCCTGAGGCGACTCGTGCGGACCATGCCATGGCCCGTGTCCGTGCCCGTGCGCGGCGTCGTCGTCATGGTGATCCGCGTGGCCATGGTCGTGCCCGGATTTGTGCGCCTGTCCGTGCCCGTGTGCGTCGGCGCCGTGAGCCCCGCCGTGCTCCCACGCCGGCCCTCGATACGAGCCGAGGAACGTCATCGACATGAGCCGGAACATGTAGAACGCGGTCATCAACGCGGTGACGACGCCGAAGACCCAGATCGCCTTGTTGGTCAGGAACGCGCGAAAGAGGATCTCGTCCTTGCTGAAGAAACCTGCCAGCGGAAAGATGCCCGCAATCGCCAGCGTGCCGATCATCATCGTCATGTAGGTGACCGGCATGTAGCGCCTGAGGTCGCCCATCTTCCGCATGTCCTGTTCGCCGCCCATCGCGTGGATGACCGAGCCGCTGCCGAGGAAGAGCAGTGCCTTGAAGAAGGCGTGCGTCATCAGGTGGAAGGCGCCGGCGGCAAACGCGGCGAGGCCGATGTGCGTCCAGCCATGCGACATGGCATACGCGCCCACGCCCATCGCGAGGAACATGTAGCCGAGCTGAGACACGGTGGAGTACGCGAGCACGCGCTTGATGTCGTACTGCACGAGGCCAATCGTCGCCGCCATGAGCGCGGTGAGCGCACCGACGACCATCACCAGCTGCGCCACGATCGGCGCGTGGCCGAAGAGCACGGCGTTGCGGCCGACCATGTACACCCCGGCGGTCACCATCGTCGCCGCATGGATGAGCGCGGACACGGGGGTCGGGCCTTCCATGGCGTCGGGTAACCACACATACAGGGGAATCTGCGCGCTCTTTCCGGTGGCGCCGATGAAGAGCAGCAGGCAGATGAGCGAGAGGACGCCGAACTGCGTTTCGACCGGCATCGTGGACGCGCCGTGGGCGACAGCGCGGAAGTCGAGCGTGCCGAACGTGAAGAAGATCAGAAACACGCCGAGCACGAAGCCCCAGTCGCCGATCCGGTTGACGATAAACGCCTTCTTGCCGGCATCCGACGCACTCTTCTTTTCGTACCAGTAGCCGATGAGCAGATACGAGCAGAGGCCCACGCCCTCCCAGCCGACGAACATCGTCAGGAAGGTGCTGCCGAGCACCAGCACGAGCATGAAGAAGCAGAACAGGTTGAGATAGCAGAAGAAGCGCGCGTACCCGCCGCGCGGTTCGTCGTGCATGTAGGCGGTCGAATACACGTGAATCAGGAAGCCGATGCCGGTGACGACGAGAATCATCATGGCCGACAGCGGATCCAGGCGGAACGCCCACGGGATCTCGAACGCGCCGATGCCGTTCACGGTCTGGAGCGGTATCGGCGGAATCCAGTGGCCGAGCGTGACGACGTAGTCGCGCGATTCGGCGGGCAGGCCGAGGAGCTGCCAGAAGGCATTGAGCGACAGCGCCAGCGCGAGCGCCATCGTTCCGCACGCCACCAGGGCTGCCGTCTGCTTGTTGAACGCGCGAATGCCGATCAGCCCGTTAATCGCGGCGCCTATGCCGGGGAGAATCGGAATCAGCCAGATAAGGTCCATATTTAGTCGCGGAGGCTACCAGCGCATCAAATTCATTTCGTCGATGTTGATCGTTTCCTTGTTGCGATAGAACGCCAGGATGATGCCGAGCCCGACGGCGGCTTCCGCCGCCGCCACCGCGATGACGAAGATCGCGAACACCTGCCCGATGCCGTTCTGCAGCTGATAGGAAAACGCGACCAGGTTGATGTTCACCGCGTTCAGAATCAGCTCGATCGACATGAAGATGACGATGATGTTGCGGCGCATCATCACGCCGGCGACGCCGATGATGAACAGCGCCGCCGAGAGCAGCATGTAATGGGTCGGCGTGATCATTACAGCTCCCTCTTCGCCAGAATGATGGCGCCCACCATCGCGACGAGCAGCAGCATCGACGCGACTTCGAACGGGATCAGGTAGTCGGCGTAGAGCAGCATGCCGATGCGCTCGACGTTGTTCAGCGCGAGATCGCTCGACTGCGCGGCGCTCGAATCGGTCGCCACGCCGACGCCGCCCCAGACCAGGATGGCCGCCAGCTGGGCCAGCACCGCGCCCGAGAGCGCGAACCCGAGCCAGCCCCGCCGCTGCGGCGCTGAATGGTCTTCCGGCGGGCGCTTCAGATTCACCAGCATGACGACGAACAGGTACAGCACGACGATGCCGCCGGCGTACACCATCACCTGGATGACGGCGAGGAACTGCGCCGTCAGCAGCACGTACAGCGCCGCGACCGCGAGAAAGTTCAGCACCAGAAACAGCACGGCGTGCACGGTGTTCTTCGTGCTCACGACGAGCACGGCGAACCCGAGGATCAACGCGGAAATGAGGTAAAACGCTATCGCTTCGCCCATAGCTCTAGAGCAACACCTTGACGATTCCCGTCACAATCACGTTGGCGATGGCTACCGGGATGAGCACCTTCCACCCCAGCCGCATCAGCTGGTCGTAGCGGTAGCGCGGCAGCGTCGCGCGCACCCACAGGAAGACGTACAGGAAGAGGAACGTCTTCAACAGGAACCACATCCACCCCGGCACGAAGTCGAGGAAGTTGAGCGCATCGATGTTCGGAAACGGCGCCAGATATCCGCCCAGGAACAGCGTCGTCGCGACCGAGGAGACGACGATCATGTTGGCGTATTCGGCGAGGAAGAACAGCGCGAACCGCATGCCGCTGTACCTCGGTGTGGAAACCGCCCGTCAGCTCCTGCTCCGCCTCCGCCATGTCGAACGGCGCACGATTGGTTTCCGCGAGACCGCCGATGAAGAACAGCACGAACGCCACCGGCTGCACGAAGATGAACCAGAGGTTCGCCTCGTTCTGCGCCTCGACGATGCGCACCATGCTCAGCGAGCCCGCGGTCATGATGAGGCTGACGAGCGTCATCGTCACCGCGACTTCATAGCTGATCAGCTGCGCCGACGCGCGAAGGCTCGCGAGCAGCGGGAACTTGCTGTTCGACGCCCATCCGCCCAGGATGATGCCGTACACGCCGATCGAGGCGACCGACACGATGTACAGCAGACCGACGTTGACGTCGGTGATGTACAGCGGCACGTCGCGGCCGAAGAGATGGACGGTCGAGCCGAACGGAATCACCGCGAACGTGATGAGCGCCGGCACCATGACGATGATCGGCGCCGCCGTGAACACCCACTTGTCGGCGCGCGTCGGCGTGATGTCTTCCTTGAGGATCAGCTTGATGGCGTCCGCGATGGGCTGAAGAATCCCGTACGGCCCCACTCGCATCGGCCCGAGGCGCACCTGCACCCACGCGATCACCTTTCGCTCGAGCAGCACCATGTAGGTGACGCCAATGAGCGTCGCGTTGAGCACGAACAGAATCTTGATCAGAGGGATGACGTAGGTGTCGATCACGGCGGAACTCATCGATCGACTTCCCCGAGGACGACGTCGATCGAGCCGATGAGCGCGACGACGTCGGCGACCAGGTGTCCCTTGATCAACTGCGGCAGCGCCTGGAGATTGCAGAACGACGGCGGCCGCACGCGGAATCGGTAAGGGTTGGTCGATTTCCCGTCGCTGACGATGAAGTAGCCGATTTCGCCCTTCGGCGACTCGATCGCGTGGTAGGTCTCTCCCGCCGCCGGCTTGATGAGGCGCGGCACCTTCCCGACGATGGGTCCCTCGGGCAGGCCCTCGATCGCCTGGCGGATGATCTTGATCGACTGGCGGAACTCCTCGAGCCGCACCAGATAGCGGTCGTAGGTGTCCCCGGCCGTCCCGACCGGTACCTCGAACTTCATCTCGTCGTACGCCGCGTATGGCTCGTCCTTGCGCACGTCCTTGGGTATGCCCGAGCCCCGCAGGGGCGGGCCACTGAGTCCGATCGCAACCGCCTGCCGGGCCGTAATCACGCCGATGCCTCGCGTGCGCTCGAGCCAGATTCGGTTGTGCGTGAGCAGCTCCTCGTACTCGTCCACCTTCTCCGACATGATGTTGCAGAACTCGAGCACTTTCTTGTCCCAGCCGACCGGGATGTCCAGAGGAAGGCCGCCGATGCGCATGGAGTTGTACGTCAGCCGTGCGCCGCAGTATTCCTCGAACAGATCGAGGATCAACTCGCGCTCGCGGAACGCGTACAGGAAGACGGTCATCGCGCCGATGTCCATCGCGTGCGTCCCGAGCCAGAGGCAATGGCTGGCGATGCGCTGGAGCTCGCAGATGGCGGTGCGCACGTACCGCGCGCGGCGCGGCACTTCGATCTGCATCAGCTTCTCGACGGTCTGGCAGTAGCCGACATTGCTGGTGGCCGCCGCGACGTAGTCCATGCGGTCGGTCAGGAGGATGATCTGCGTCCAGTTGCGGTTCTCGCTGAGCTTCTCGATGCCGCGATGGAGATAGCCGATGACGACTTCGGAGCTGACGACCTTCTCGCCGTCGAGGCGCAGCACCACGCGCAGCACGCCGTGCGTGCTGGGATGCTGTGGTCCCATGTTGATGACCAGCTCCTCGGTGTCGAACATCTGACGGGTTTCTGCGGCCATTCCTAATCCCTAATCCCTAATCCCTAATCCCTAGTCTCGCTACTCGATCTCAGATTCTTCCTTCGCCTGTTTCAGCTTCAACCAGTCGAGCGGGTTCTCCATCAGCAATTCGCCCGGACCCTCGAGCGGGTAGTCCTTGCGCTGGGGATGGCCCTGCCAGTCGTCGGGCATCAGAATCCGCTTCCGATTCGGGTGACCGGTGAAGTTCACGCCGAACAGGTCGTAAACCTCGCGCTCGAGCCAGTCGGCCGCCGGCCAGATGCCGGTGACTGACGGCACGGGGTCGTGTTCGGCGGCGCGGACCTTCAAGCGGAGGCGTTTGCGGTGATGCGTCGAGAACAGGCAGTAGACGACATCGAATCGCTGGGGGCGCGGCGGCCAGTCGCTGGCCGTCACATCCGAGCAGAAGTCAAAGGCGGTTTCCGGCGCATCGTGCAGGAACCGGCCGGCTTCGACGAGCTTCGCCACGGGCACGATGACCGTCCAGTCGCCCACGTAATAGCTGATCTGCTCGACGGCACCGGGAACGGCGTTCTGCAGCGCCGTGATGAACGAGGGAATGTCGGTGCCCGCCGGCGGAGGCGGATCGGTCGGACCGGATGGCGGCGCGGGTTTCGTATCGTGTGCCGCGGCGGCCGCAGGCTTGGCTGCAGGCGCCGCTGGTTTGGCGGCGGCCGGCGCAGCGGGCTTGGGCGCGGCCGGAGCAGCCGGCTTCGGCGCGGCGGCGGCCGGAGGCGTAGCTGGTGCCGCGGGCGGCGCAGCGGCGGCGGCAGGCGCCGCGGCCGGGGCGTCAGCTCCGGGAGCATTCGTGCGCGGGACGTCGCCCTTAAGGGGCGGGACGCCGCTCGCAGGTGTATCGCCTGCTGCCTTGGGGTCCTTGGGCTCAGTCATGATTGGTCGAAGGGTCCGGGCACCGGCGCGGTGTCAGGCCCAGTCCAGCGCGCCTTTCTTCCAGGCGTAGACGTATCCGGTCACCAGAATCGCCAGGAAGACAATCATTTCAATCAGGCCGAACAGCGCCAGCTCGTCGACGATGACCGCCCACGGAAACATGAACACCGTCTCCACGTCGAAGATGACGAACAGCATGGCGACGAGGTAGTAGCGGACGCTGTAGCGGTCGCGCGCGTCCGTAGCCGGTTCGATACCGCACTCATACGGCTCGAGCTTGACCTTGTTGTACTTCTTCGACTGCACCAGCTGCGACATCATCAGGGTGAAAAGCGCGAACCCGATGGCCACGAGCAGGAAGATGAAGATCGGAATATACGCGTTGAGCATCGTGTGGAGCCGGACCGCTGGATGATAACCTGCGAAACCGCGTGTTTATAGCATGCGGGCAAATAACCGTCAAGAAACGCAAATCTAAGATTTACAAGGGTTTTCGCGCAACGGGACGTGCTTGACGGCCCCTGACGTCAAACCTATACTGGCCTTAGGTAAGACCATGAAATTCAGGCCGATCTATGTCCTGCTGGCAGCAGCGCTGGCGTCGCCGTTGCTGCTGGACGCGCAACAGCCCTCGTTCCGATCGGCCATCGACGTCGTTTCGATGAACGTCACCGTCACTGATTCCACCAACCGCTATGTGACGGACCTGACTGAAACTGATTTTGAAGTCTTCGAAGACGGGGTGAAGCAGGAGCTTACCCTCTTCAACCGCACGAACCTGCCGGTGGCCCTGTCGCTGCTCATCGATACCAGCTCGAGCATGGAAGATCGGATGTCCACGGCCCAGGACGCGGCCATCGGATTCGTCCGGAAGCTGCGGCCCAACGACATGGGCGAGGTGATCGGCTTCGACAGCCGGGCCGAGGTGCTGCAGAAATTTACGAGCAACACGACCGATCTCGAGCAGGCCATCCGCAAGACGGTGGCGGGCGGCTCGACATCGCTGAACAACGCGATCTACATCTCCCTGAAGGGTCTGAAGAAGATTCCGGTCCGGCAGGAGGAAGAAATCCGGCGTCAGGCCATCGTGCTGCTCTCGGACGGCGAAGATACCTCGAGCCTGGTGTCCTTTGACGACGTGCTCGACCTCGCGCGAAGATCGGAAACCGCGATCTACGCGATTGGGTTGATGGAGGAAGGGACGGGCAACCAGTCGAAGGGCTTCCGCGAGGCCACCTACGCGCTGCGCCAGTTGACGACCGACACGGGCGGCCGTGCGTTCTTCCCCTCCGACGTCAAGAACCTGTCGTCTGTCTACGGGCAGATTTACGACGAGCTCTCGAGCCAGTACACGATTGGCTACACCTCCAAGAATCCCCGGCGCGATGGCGCCTGGCGGCGCCTCGTCGTTCGCATCGCCCGGCCGAACAGTCAGGCGCGCACCAAACAGGGGTACTTCGCGCCGACGGCGGCCACCGCTTCAGTCAAGTAGCGAAAGGGGTCGGGAGGGGTTTTCGGCGGGATGCCGCGAAAACCCCTCCCGACCCCTTTTCGCTCATAATCATCGGAATGAACGTTCTTCTGCTGCTGCTCTATACGGCCGCGAGCGTGGCGTATGCCGTGCAGTTCGCCAAGCGCACGTTCGACTCGAACCGCGCCGCCACCGTGCTGCTCGTGCTCGTGGCCTTCGCCCATACGTTCGTCATCGGCATGGAGACGATGCGCGCCGGGCACGTGCCCTCGACGACGGCCACGACCGCCATTTCGACCTTCGTGTGGCTGCTCGCGCTCTCGTATCTGTACCTGGAGTTGACGACCGGCGAGCGGGCGATGGGCGTGTTCATCCTGCCGCTCCTCGTCGCGCTGCAGGCCATCCCGACCTTCGGCGGGGCGTTCTCCGAGCCCCGCTCGGCGATGCTCGAGAGCCCCTGGTTCGGCATTCACGTTTCGTCGCTGCTCTTTGCGTACGCGAGCTTCGCCCTGGCGGGTGTGCTCGGCGTCACCTACGTCCTGCAGTTCAAGGAAATCAAGGCAAAGGACCTGGGGTTCTTCTACGATCGCCTGCCGTCGCTGAACGTGCTCGACGAGATGAACCTGCGCGCGGTGAAGATCGGCTGGCTGTTTCTCACCGTCGGCCTCATCACCGGCGGCATCTGGGCGTCGCAGCTTCAGCCCTCGGCGAGCTCGGTTCCCTCGTCAATGTCCATGGCCGATCCCAAGATTTTCGTGGCGGTCCTCTGCTGGGCCGTCTACTCGTTCGAGTTATACGCGCAGCGCGCCATCGGATGGCGCGGGCGGCGCGCGGCATGGCTGTCGGCGGTCGGTTTCGGCATCGTGCTGTTGAACTTCGTGCCGGTGAGCTACTTCTTCACGACGAGCCACAACTTCTAGCATGCAGCTTCTGCTGGTTGGCGTCAGTCATCGCACCGCGCCGATCGAGTTGCGCGAGCGGCTCGACTTCTCGGCTCGTGGTGTCGATCGGGCGCTGACCGCCCTGTCGAACGTGGCGGCGCAGCACGAGGCGACGATCGTCTCGACGTGCAACCGCGTCGAGCTCTACGTCGGCTGCGACGACCCCGATGTGACGCGCTCGGCCATACAGGCATTCCTGGCGGAGTTCCATGGCATCCCCGACGACCAGCTGGCGCCGCACATTTACGCGAAAACGGGACAGGACGCGGTGACGCACCTCTTCCGTGTGGCGTCCGGGCTCGATTCGCTCGTCATGGGCGAGCCGCAGATCTTCGGTCAGGTCAAGGACGCGTTCAGCGTCGCCTCGGAGATGGGCTGCACCGGCTCCATGCTGAACAAGCTGTTCCATTCGGCCTTCGCCGCCGGCAAGCGCGTGCGGACCGAAACCGCGCTCTCCGAGGGCGCGGTCTCGGTCAGCTACGCGGCCGTCGAGCTGGCGCGAAAGATTTTCGGCGATCTCAAAGGCAGGGCCGTCCTCGTGCTCGGTGCGGGCGAGATGGGCAAACTCACGGCGATTCACATGCAGGCGCAGGGCATCGGCCGCCTGATCATCACCAGCCGTACCGCGGCGCACGCCACCGCGCTCGCGGAATCGATCGGAGGCACCGCGATCGCGTGGGAATCGCTCAACACCGGCCTCGTCGAGGCGGACATCCTGATCACGGCCACGGGCGCCAGCGTGCCGATTATTTCGCGCGCGCTGATTTCGAAGACGATGAAGGCGCGCCGGCAGCGGCCGCTCTTCGTCATCGATATCGCGGTGCCGCGAGACGTGGAGGCCAGCGCGGGCGACCTGGAGCAGGTGTTCCTCTACAACGTCGACGACCTGCAGGCGGTCGTGCAGGAGAACATCTCGAAGCGCGGAACGGCTGCCTCGGACGCGGAGAGAATCGTCGCGCAGGAAGCCGGGAAGTTTCTCGGCTGGCTCAATTCGCGGGGTGCGGTGCCGACGATCGTCGCGCTCAGGCAGCGGTTCGAGGCGATCAGGCAATCCGAACTGCGACGCCTCGAGCCGAAGCTCGCATCGCTGCCGCCCGAGGCGCGTGCACGCGTCGAAGAAGTCACCAGACTGATTCTCGAGAAGCTGCTGATCAGCCCCACCGAGCGGCTCAAGGCGGCCTCGGATGCCGACACGGTTGCCGCCTACAGCGACGCGTTGAACCGGCTGTTCGGCCTCACGAGCGACGACGCTGCGGACGACGGCTCGCTGACCACCGCCGGATCCGGTCGATCGTCGAAGAAGCCTGCCCAGTGACACCCCTTCGTCTCGGAAGCCGGGGAAGTCAGCTCGCACTCTTTCAAGCGAAGCTCGTCGCCGAGCGCCTCAAATCGGCCGGCGGCGTCGCATGCGACATCGTGGTCATCAAGACGTCGGGCGATCGACTGCAGGAACGGCCGCTCTCCGAAATCGGGGGCAAGCGCCTGTTCGTCAAGGAAATCGAGGACGCGCTTCTTGGCGGCGAGATCGACCTCGCCGTGCACAGCAGCAAAGACATGCCGGCCGTGCTGCCCGATGGCCTCGAGGTGGGGGCCGTGCTCGAGCGCGAGGACCCACGGGATGCGCTCGTGCTGCCGTCCGGAAAAAGTTCCGGGATCCTTTTTCCGGGGACGCCTGGGAAAAAGGATTCCGGAACCTTTTCCGGGCGCATCGGCACGGGGAGCGTGCGGCGCATCGCGCAACTGCGCGCGCAGTTCCCACACGCCTCGTTCGAGAATGTGCGCGGGAATCTCGATACACGCCTGCGCAAACTGGATGCGGGCGAGTACCGATCTGCTCGTGCTTGCCGCCGCGGGGCTCACGCGATTGGGGTTCACCCCCCGGATCTCGGCGCTGGTGCCGCTCGATGAGTGCGTCCCCGCGCCAGGGCAGGGCATCATCGCCATCGAGGTGCGCAGCGATGACGTCTCGACGCGACGCATCGTCACGAAGGTCACCGATGACGACGCCATGGCGGCGCTGGACGCCGAACGTGCGCTGGTGACCGCGCTTGGAGGGGGCTGCCAGATGCCCATCGGCGGCATCGCCGTGCCTGCAGGACGAACGGACCTCGAACTGCGGGCGCTCGTCGCGTCACTCGACGGCGCGCGCGTCATCCGCTATAAGAAGGTGGGACTCCGGACAGATGCCGCCGCGCTCGGCCGTGAAGTGGCCGACGAACTGCTGCGGCAGGGAGCCGCGGCGATTCTCAACGAAGCGTCGCGCGGCGCGACCCCCAACCCGGACTCGCTCCATCTGACGTAAATGCGCCCCATGGTGTATCTCATCGGTACCGGCCCGGGCGACCCAGGGCTCATCAGCGTACGCGGCCTGCAGCGGCTGGCTGACGCCGACGTCGTGCTCTACGACCGGCTCGTGCACCCGCGGCTGCTCCGCTATCCGCGTCAGGACGCCGAGAAGATCGACGTCGGGCTGGCCGCGCCTCAGCCGCTCGACCAGGAAGCCATCAACTACCTGCTGGTCGAAAAGGCGCGCGAAGGCAAGATCGTCGCGCGGCTGAAGTGGGGCGACCCCTTCGTGTTCGATCGCGGCGGACAGGAGGCCTTGTTCCTGCACGAGCACGGCATCCCGTTCGAAGTGATCCCCGGGATTCCGGCAGCCATCGGCACGGCCAGCTATGCCGGCGTTCCGCTGACCTATCCGGGCGGTGGCGACAGCGTGACGTTCGTCCGCGGCCACGAGGATGAAAGCAGCACGCCGCCCAGCGTCGACTGGGCGAGCCTCGCGCGGCTTGGCGGTACGCTCGTCTGCTATGCCGGCCCCAGACAACTGCCGGAAATCCTGAAAGCGCTGCTCGCGAACGGCTTCAACGAAGACGAATCGGCGGCGATCATCTACGAGGGCACGCTTCCAACCCAGCGCACGACCGACGGTACCCTGCGCGAGCTCTCAGAGATGAAGAACATGCGGACGATTCCCGCGATTCTCGTCGTCGGGCGCGTGGTGGGGCTGCGGCAGCACCTGCGCTGGTTCGACGAGCGCCCGCTTTTTGGCAAGCGCATCGTGATTACGCGTTCGCGCGAACAGTCCGGCGAGCTGGTCGAGCTGCTCGAATCGCTGGGCGCGGAGCCGATCGAAGCGCCGATGATCCGCGTCGCGCCGCCCGACGACTACGGGCCGCTGGACCAGGCGGTCGCGAACGCGGGCACCTATGACTGGATTGTGTTCACCAGCGCCAATGCCGTCGATTTCTTCATGCGACGGCTCGCCGCAGGCGCGGGAGACATCCGCGATCTGAAGGGCGTCAAGCTCGTTGCGATTGGTCCGGCCACCGCGGAACGCCTTTCACGGCAAGGCCTGCGGGTGGATCTCCAGCCGGCCGAGTCGCGCGCCGAAGCGATCGTCCAGTCGCTGCGGGAACGCGGCGAGATCAAGGGGCAGCGTTTCCTCCTGCCGCGCGCCGACATCGCCCGCGAGGTGTTGCCCGACGAGCTCCGCAAAGCCGGCGCAGACGTGACCGAGGTCACCGCCTACCGTACGGTGCTCGCGGAAATCGAGCGCGAAGGCGACCCCGATATCTATCGCATGCTGCTCGAGAAGCGTGTGGACGTCGTCACGTTCACGAGCGCTTCCACGGTGAAGAACTTCGTCCAGATCTTCGGCGCCGAACAGGCGCCCGATCTGCTCAACGCGACGAAGGTCGCCGCCATTGGACCGGTGACGGCGGAGGCGGCCGAGCAATACGGCATCCATACGTCCATCATGCCGAAGGAGTACACGATTCCGGCGCTGGTGGAAGCGATCGTGGAGCACTTCAAACAGTAAGGACTACGCTCATGAATCCCGTCAAGACCGCGCACACGCTCGACCTGGTTCGCCGTGCCCGGCGCCTGCGCCGAACGGGCGGCATCCGCGGCTACGTGCGCGAAACACGCCTCTCCGCCGAGCAGTTTCTCTACCCGCTGTTCGTAACGCCCGGAACGGGTGTGCGCCGGGAAGTGCCGTCGATGCCGGGCGTGTTTCAGTTGTCGGTTGACGAGGCGGTGCGCGAGACGGACGCCGCCCGCGCCGAAGGCGTGCCCGGCGTGTTGCTGTTCGGGCTGCCCGCGGAGAAGGACGACATCGGCTCGGCCGCCTACGACGCCGACGCGCCGGTGCAAAGCGCGGTGCGCGCGATCAAGCGCGCGTCGCCGGATACGGTCGTCGTGACCGACGTGTGCCTGTGCGAATACACGTCGCACGGCCACTGCGGCATCCTCGAGGGCCACCACGTGGTGAACGACGCCACGGTCGATCAGCTGGTCCGCGCGGCGGTGTCGCATGCCGCCGCGGGCGCCGATATCGTGGCGCCGTCGGACATGATGGACGGACGCGTCGGCGCGATCAGAAAGGCGCTCGACGAGCGCGGGTTCGAGAACGTGGCGATCATGTCGTATGCCGCGAAGTACTGTTCGGGCTTCTACGGCCCGTTCCGCGAGGCCGCCGACTCTGCCCCGCAGTTCGGCGACCGCCGCACGCATCAGATGGATCCAGCGAACGCCGCCGAAGCGCTGCGCGAAGTCCAGCAGGACATCGACGAAGGCGCGGACATCGTCATGGTGAAGCCGGCGATGCCGTACCTGGACGTCGTGCACCGCGTGAAGGAAACGTTCGGCTATCCGACCGCCGCCTACCAGGTGAGCGGCGAATACTCGATGCTCAAGGCCGCAGCCGCGCGTGGATGGCTCGACGAGCCGCGCGTCATGATGGAGTCGCTGACGTCGATCGCTCGCGCCGGCGCCGACATCATCATCACCTACTACGCGCGCGACGCGGCCAGAGCGCTGTCGCGCGCTGGTCGATAGTCGATGGTCAAGGGTCAATGGGCTATGGTCTGTCGTCGCCAGCCGTGACAGACTATCGCCCGTAGACCATGGCCCATCGCCCATCGACCAGCGTAAAGTTGTTCGCGCGCGCCCAACACGTCATTCCCGGCGGCGTCGACAGTCCCGTGCGCGCCTTCAAGGCCGTCGGCGGCACGCCGCTCTTCATCCGCAGCGCCTCGGGATCGCGCATCACCGACGCCGACGGCCGCTCGTACATCGACTACGTGATGTCCTGGGGCCCGCTCGTCCACGGCCACGCGCCTGGCGCGCTCGTCAGAGAGCTGGCGGCAGCGGCGCGAAAAGGTACGAGCTTCGGCGCGCCGACCGAGCTGGAAGTGAGGCTCGCCGAGCTCGTGCGCGGCTACATGCCGTCGCTCGAAATGGTCCGCTTCGTCAGCTCGGGCACCGAGGCGACGATGAGCGCCGTGCGCGTCGCGAGGGCACACACGCGACGCGAGAAAATCATCAAGTTCGAGGGGTGCTACCACGGACACGCCGACGGCTTTCTCGTGCAGGCCGGATCCGGCCTCACCACGCTGGGCGTGCCGACGAGCCCGGGCGTGACGCGGGCGACGGCTGCAGACACGCTCCTCGCCACATACAACGATCTCGCCTCGGTCGAGCGGCTCTGCGAGGGCTTTCCCGATCAGATTGCCGCGCTCATCGTCGAACCGGTCGCGGGCAACATGGGCGTCGTGCTGCCCGAGCCGCGGTTTCTTGCGGGCCTGCGTGAAATCTGCTCGCGATACCGGATTCTGCTCATCTTCGACGAAGTGATTTCAGGATTCCGAATCGGCACCGGCGGCGCGCAGGCGTGGAGCCGCGTCACGCCGGACCTGACGTGCCTGGGCAAGATCATTGGCGGCGGCCTGCCGGTGGGCGCCTATGGCGGCCGGGCGGAACTGATGCGGCTGGTGGCACCAGCCGGACCGGTCTATCAGGCGGGCACGCTGTCGGGAAATCCGTTGGCGATGACGGCCGGACTGTGGAGCCTCAAGCGGCTGTCGAAGGGACTCTACACGCACCTGAGCGATCTCGGTGCGCAGCTCGCCGACGGCCTGGCCGACGCGGCCCGGCGCGCCAGGGTCGAGCTGCAGGTGAATGGGATCGGTTCCGCGTTGACACCGTTTTTCACCACGACGCCGGTGAAGAACTATCAAACCGCGCTTCGAGCCGACACCGCGAAGTACGGCAAGTTCTTCAGAGGGATGCTCGCCCGCGGCGTCTACCCGCCGCCATCGCAGTTCGAGGCGTGGTTCCTGTCGGGGGCGCACACCAGGCGCGATGTCGAAACGACGATCAAGGCGGCACGGGAGGCCATGAAAGAGATCTGATACCTGTCATGGCAGATGGCAGATGGCGAATGGCAGACGATTCCTGCGATTTGCCATTTGCCATTTGCCATGACGGGCGTCAGTGAGCCATGGCCATGGCGGGCATCACTCCGAAACGTCGAGCGGAGCGTCGAGCCTGACTCTCAGCACCGTTCCCGGCGCGAGGTCCACCTCGTTCCCTTCCGTCGCGGCGATCGTACCGCCGCCACCGATGAGAATGCCGGTGAGCGCACCGCGCACCCCTCCCAGAATGCCGCCGATGATGGCGCCCACACCCGCACCGGCCGCCACCCGTCCCGTGTCGCCTTCGCCCTGCAGCGCCTGCATCACGGTGGCTCGAATCGAATACGTCCGCCCTTCAATGGTGAATCGATCGAAGACGAGCGTCAGCTCTCCCTTGCGGTTGATTCCGCGGCTCGCCGGCGTCACCGAGCTCACCACGCCGCGCATCACCGAGCCCGCGGGCACGAGCGTGCGTTCGTTGCGTGCGTACGGCACGATGGTGGTCGCATCAAATCGATCCTCGACGCGCGCGGTCCCCGAGTTGAGACGCGACTGAAGCCGGACGTCGAACTCGGTACCGACTGGCACCTCTGTGGCGCTGAGCCGCACGTCGGACGCGGGCGGCCGCGTCGAGCCCGTCGCGTGGGCAGGCTCGCCGCGCGCGTCGCTGCGCAGCCGATCGATCCGATCCCGTACGCCCGAATATTCCGCGCGAGGCACGCTGGACTCCTTGCGCAGCTTCACCTTGAGATAGATCACCTCGTCGCGCAGTTCGTCGAGCTCGCGCTGCAGCGACTCGGCCCGCTTCGGATCGCGCTCGCGCAGACGCGACACGTCGGCGCCGGCGTCGTAGACGGCGTCCTGAAGCCGCTGAATGTCGGCCGCGGTCAGTTGCCCCTGGGCCCCGAGCGACACCACCGATGCCGAGACAACGGCTGCCGCGAGAATCCATGCCCTCATCACCCTGTCTCCTTCTGATGTCGTGATCCGGGCGCACCCGGACACTACCGATGACACGATCCGTGCGATCGGGGGAGAACGATCGACTATCTGACTCTGGCTTGCACTAATTGCGCCAGGGCATCAGACGTTCGATGATGGGGATGCGTGTGAGGTCGTTGTAGATGACGGTGACCATCAGCATCAGCAGCACGGCAAATCCCGCGAGGAACATTTTTTCCTTCACGCGGATGCTGAAGTCGCGGCGCGCGAGGCCTTCGAGCCCCATGATGAAGATGTGGCCGCCGTCGAGGACTGGAATCGGCAGCAGGTTGAGGAGGCCGAGGTTGAGGCTGATCGACGCCATCAGCGCGAAGAGCGGTACCCAGCCCTGCTGCGCCGACTCGCCCGACAACTGCGCAATCGCGAGCGGCCCCATGAGCTGGCGCGTCGAGGTCTCCCGGGTGATCAGCTGGCCGATCGTTCTGAAAATGAGGCCGGCCGATTCGTAGTTGCGCTTGAAGCTGAGGGCGAGCGCATCGACCGGGCCCGGCTTGATGCGCGTGACGTCTTCGCCGATGGTGATGCCAATGCAGCCGGCGCCCGCCGGAAGCGACGGACAGCCGCCGGTGTTGGCCTCGGGGACCAGCGTCAGCTGCTGCATCACGCCCGCACGCTCGATGTCGACTTTGACCGGCGTCTTCGGCTTCTTGGAAATCGCCTCGATGAAATCGCGCGAGAAGGTCGTGGTGGCGCCATCCACCCGGAAAATGACGTCGGAAGCCTTGAGGCCATCGCGCTCTGCCGGTGAGCCCGGCCGAACCGAGGCCACGTGGGGATGCGAATCGGGAAGGACGCCGATGTCGCCGACCTCGAAGCGCGTCTGCGGGATCGGCGTCACCGGCACGGTGAATTGCTTGCCGGCGCGCAGAACCGTGACTTCGGTCGCTGTACCGGCACGCGTGCCGACGCCGATGAAGAAGTCCTCCCATGTGTGGACGTCGCGGCCGCCCACGCTGACGATGAGATCGCCCACACGGAGGCCGGCGCTCTCTGCCGGCGATCCGGGCATGACCTGCCCGATGACGGGCGGCTTGGACTGAAACGCCGGAATCTCGGCGCCGTTCATCAGCACCCCGGCCGTCACGACCACGGCCAGGATGAGATTCATCAACGGCCCCATGATGAGAATCTGGAACCGTTCCCACTTGCTCTTCGACAGGAATTCGTCGTCGCGCCCCGAACGGGGGTCGTCGGGGTTCTCGCCGGCCATCTTCACGTAGCCGCCGAGCGGGATGGCACTGACCACGTATTCGGTGTCCCCGCGCTTGAAACCTACGAGGCGCGGGCCGAAGCCCAGTGAAAATTTGAGCACTCTTACGCCAACACGGCGAGCCATGACGAAATGGCCCAGCTCGTGGACGAAAATGAGGACGCCGAGGACGAAGAGAAACGCCAGCAGTGTGGTCAAAACGACAACCTCAGACCTTCAATTCTAACTCCCGGGCGGCATTCTGGGAATAGCGGCGGGCCCAGCGATCCAACTCGCGCACTTCCTCGAGCGTGGCCACTTGCTGAGCCGCGTGCGCGTCCATGGTCTGTTCGATGACCCTCGGAATCGAGACAAACGAAATCTTCTCTTCGAGATAAGACGCCACAGCCACTTCGTTGGCTGCATTCAGCACGACGGCAGAGCTGGGTCCAGCCTCGAGGGCACGATACGCGAGCCGCAGGCACGGGAACCGATCGAGATCCGGCTCGTGAAAATCGAGCCGGCCGATGGCGGTGAGATCCAGCCGTGGCACGGGCGCTTCCCAGCGATCGGGGTAAGAGCATGCATACTGTATCGGCAGTTTCATGTCCGCGCCCCCAAGCTGGGCGATGATCGACCCGTCGCGCAGCTCGACCATGGAATGGACAATCGACTGCGGATGGATGACCACGTCGATCTGACCGGCCGGCAGGTCGAACAGCCAATGCGCCTCGATCACCTCGAGGCCCTTGTTCATCAGCGTCGCGGAATCGATGGTGATCTTCCTGCCCATCCGCCACGTCGGATGCCGCAGCGCCGCTTCCGGCTTCACGTCCGACAGCGCGGCCGCGGGCATCTCGCGAAACGGCCCGCCAGAGGCCGTCAGAATGATCCGGCGAATCTCTTCGCGCCGCCGGCCGTGCAGGCACTGGTGAATCGCGTTGTGCTCGCTGTCGACCGGCAGAATGGCGACGCCGCGGGCGCGAGCCGCGGATGTCACGAGCGAGCCCGCCATCACCAGCACTTCCTTGTTGGCCAGCGCGATCGTCTTGCCGGCCTCGATCGCGGCCAGCACCGCCTCGAGCGCCGCGGTGCCCGATGACGCGCAGAGCACGATGTCGGCGTCGGGATGTGTCGCGACCGCGACGAGACCAGCCGTGCCCGTTTCCGATCCCAGCGCGGTGACGTCCACGCCAAAGGCCACGGCCTGCTCGCGCAGGCGCTCGGCATTCGACCCGGCGGCAAGGGCGACGACCTTCAGCTTATCGGCATGCGCGCGCACGACGTCCAGTGCGCTCTGCCCGATCGAGCCGGTGGAACCCAGAATCGCGAGTCGTTTCATGCTAGAAGCTGTACCTCACAAACACGTAAAACACGGGAGCCGCAAACAGCAGGGCATCGATCCGATCGAGGACACCGCCATGGCCGGGAATGATCGACGACGCATCCTTCATGTTCACGCTGCGTTTGAGCAGCGACTCGAAGAGATCGCCGACGATGCCGACCACGGCAATCGCCAATCCCAGGAGCCATCCGCGCGGGCAGGCTCATCTGCGGCAGCCACCAGATACCGATGACCGACAGCGCCAGCACCGCGCCAACCAGCCCCCCGATCGCCCCTTCCACCGTTTTCTTGGGGCTGACGACGGGCGCGAGCAGGCGGCGGCCGAACATGCGACCGCTGTAATACTGGAACGTATCACTGACCGCGACGGTCAGGATGAGCAGGAGCGCCGCCTCGCGGCCGAGCGTCCAGCGGGTGGCCGCCAGCAGGCCGAGCGGCACGCCGATATAGAGCGGCGCAAACGCGGCAATCGCCGCGGCCGCCAACGCGCCACCGGCCTCGCTGCCCGGCCTCTCGTTCGTCAACCACTGCCACAGCGCGAGCGTCGACAGCCCGAGCGTCGTGCCCGCGAGCGCGACCTCGACCGGCATGCCCGGGATGGCGACCGCCACGCATGCGAGCGCCACCGCCATGGCTCCTGCCGGCTTCGACACCAGGACGCCCGCGCGTGCGGCTATGTCGAGGTACTCGCGAAAGGCGAGCAGCGCGACGATGAGCGCGACGCCGAGGAGATAGATCGGAGCCAGAAACCACAGCGCGCCGATGACACCGACGAGGAGCACGGCTCCGCTGATGACTCTGGCGGGCACTAGCGTGAGAGCGCGGGCGTTGGATTGATGCCGCCGTAACGGCGATCTCTCTTCTGGTACGCGAGCACGGCCTCGAGAAGATGGCGGCGGCGGAAGTCGGGCCAGAGGGTATCGGTCACCCAGATTTCGGCGTACGCGATCTGCCACAGAAGAAAATTGCTGACGCGCATCTCACCGCTCGTCCGAATCAGCAGATCCGGATCCGGCTGTCCCGCGGTGTACAGAAACTCGGAGAACTTCTGCTCGTCGAGGTCCTCGGGACGCACGCCGGCCTGAATCGCGCGGCGGGCGGCGTCCACGATTTCCGCGCGGCCGCCGTAGTTCAGCGCGATGTTGAAGAGCAGGCCGGTATTCGGCGACGTCGCTTCCTGTCCGGCGGCCAGCTCCGCGAGCACGTCCGGCGACAGCTCCTCGGTGCGCCCGATGACCTGGAACCGGATGTTGTTGCGATTCAGCGTGTCGAGCTCGAGGCGCAGATAGCGCTTGAGCAGCGTCATCAACGCGGTGACTTCCGTGACCGGGCGCTTCCAGTTCTCGACCGAAAACGCATACAACGTCAACGCGCCGATGCCGAGGCGCGCCGACGTCTCGACCGCTTCGCGCACCGCCTCGATGCCCGCGCGATGACCTTCGACGCGAGGCAGATGGCGCTGCGCCGCCCAGCGCCCGTTGCCGTCCATGATGATGGCGATGTGTGACGGTAGGGCCTCGAAATTGACCTCGCGGGCGAGGCCTTCGTCGGGAGACCCACGTGGAATCTTTTCCAGGAGCTGTTCGAGCGACATCGTTCTTCGGCGCGGGGCCCCAGTGCCCGCTTCCCCCTTCTGCGTGCAGAGCCCCATCGCTCCGCGGCGCCCGCGGCGTTAGGTGAAGGATACCGGACCGGCCGCATCGTAATCAACGCGAACGAGATACAGGCCCGTCGGCGGCGCCGTTGGGCCCGCGGCTGCGCGTCTTTTCGCACCAAGCAGCGCACACATCGAGTCGGCCGTCCGGTGTCCGTCGCCCACCTCGACCAGCGTGCCGACGATGGTGCGAACCATGTATTTCAGGAAGCCCGTCCCGGCAATCTCATAGGAAAGCAGACGTCCGCCGCCGGCCAGCGGTTCCTCGGCCCAGTCTGACTGCGTCATCGTGCGGATGCTGGTCTTGGCGGCACTACCCAGCGCGTGAAACGAGGCGAAGTCGTGCCGGCCCAGCAACTCGCGCGCGGCGCGTCGCATGGCATCGAGATCGAGCGACCGCGAAATGTGCCACGCGTACCGGCGCTGGAAGGGGCTCAGCACACGGGTGTTGGAGATCCGGTACCGGTACACCTTCGATCGCGCGTGGAACCGCGCGTTGAACCCGGGCGCCGCTTCCTCGGCGGAGAGCACGCGAACGTCCCCGGGCAGCTTCGCGTTGAGGGCCCGGCGCAGATCGTCGGCGCCAATCGAATTGGTCAACCTGAAGCTGGCCACCTGTCCCAGCGCATGCACGCCCGAATCCGTCCGGCCGGCGCCGTGGACCACGACACGGGCACCTTCCACTTCCGCGAGCGCCGCCTCGAGCTCGGCCTGCACCGAGCGCGCATTCGACTGGCTTTGGAAGCCGGAAAAATCACTGCCGTCGTAGCTAAGTGTCACTTTGAAAGTGCGCATGCTGAATACAGTTGGTTCGTCGGGTTCGTGGGTTCGTGGCGTTCGTAAGGTTCGTGGGGTTCGTGGGGTTCGTGCGGTTCGGAGTTCATCGGTGCGAACGCGCGGACGAACCTGGCGAACCGACGAACTTTACGAACCGACGAACCGACGAACCACGGACGTCAGGCTGGTCTCGACCCCGGCTTCACCACCGGCACGCCCTGAGCGCACAGCGGGCACCTGTCCGGCTCGTAGGTCGGCACCTCGAGGCGCACGAGCGCGTGCGACGGAACGCCGAAATCGATCGTCCCGCCGCTGCGATCGACGATCGCGGCGGCGCCCACGACCTGTGCGCCGGTGTCCCGGGCGACGTCGATCGTCTCGCGCGTCGACTTGCCTGTCGTGAACACATCCTCCACCACGAGCACGCGATCGTCCGGCGCGAGCGCGAACCCGCGGCGCAGCGTGAGCGCCGAACCGCCCGCGCGCTCGGCAAAAATGGCGCGCACGCCGAGCGCGCGTGCCACCTCGTGGCCGATGATGAGGCCGCCCAGCGCGGGCGAGAGCACGACCGATGGGGTCAGGCTCTTCACCTGCACCGCCAGACCGAGCCCGAGCGTCGCGGCATCGGCCGGGTGCTGCAGGACGAGCGCCGACTGAAGATAGCCGGGACTGTGCAGGCCAGACGAGAGCCTGAAATGTCCCTCGAGGTACGCGCCTTTCAGTCGATAGAGCTCCAGCGCTTCGTTTTGTTTCATATCGCGCGCGTAGTATACGATGCCGCTACCGTGCCGCCGGTCACCGCTACGATCATCACGAAAGACGAGGCCGACACGATCGCCGACGCGCTGCGATCGCTCGCGTGGGCCGACGAGATCATCGTCGTCGATGCGGAGAGCACGGACGAGACGGTCGCCATCGCCCGTCAGTTCACCAGCCGCGTGTACGTCCGGGCGTGGAAGGGCTACGTCGATCAGAAGAACCACGCCGCCAGCCTTGCCACCCACGACTGGATTTTTTCGCTCGACGCCGATGAGCGCGTGCCGCAGGAGCTCGCCGACGAGATGCGCGCCCTGCTCGCCTCGGAGCCGAAGGTGCGTGGATTCAGGATGCCGCGCGTGTCGTTCTATCTGGGACGCTGGATGCGCACGACCGACATGTATCCGGACTACCAGCTCCGCCTGTACGACAGGCGTCATGCCAGCTGGGACGGCATGTACGTGCACGAGTCGGTCGCGCTCAACACGGGCCTGGCCGGATATCTGAAAGGCGAGCTTCAGCACTATCCCTACAAGGATCTCTCGGAGCATCTCATCCGCATGGACCGCTACACGACGCTCGCGGCCCGGCAGATGTTCGAGAAGGGCAAACGCGCGACGCGGCTCGAGCTGCTGTTCCACCCGCCCGCCGCATTCGCGCGCAACTACATCCTCAAACGCGGCTTTCGCGACGGGAAGCCGGGGCTCATCATCTCGCTCGTGAACTCGTACTACGTGATGTTGAAGTTCGCCAAGCTGTGGGAACTCCAGCGGGATTGACGTGTTCTCGATCCACATCGATACGGCGAAGACGTGGAGAGGCGGGCAGCGCCAGGTCTTGCTCACCGTGCTCGGGCTGCGCGAACGGGGCCACCGCACCGTGCTCGTGGCCCATCCCGAGGGCGAGCTGGCGACTCGCGCGTCGGAAGGGCACGACCTCATTCGTCTGGCGCCGCGCGCGGAAGTCGACCTCCATGCGGGATGGAAGCTCTCCCGCATTCTCAAGGATCTGAAACCCGACATCGTGCATGCGCACGATCCGCACGCCGTCGCGCTGGCGTCGCTGGCGCTGTCGTTCCTCACCTCTGGACACGGTCCGCCGCTCGTCGCGTCGCGGCGCGTCGCGTTCCACCTGAAGGGACACGCATTCTCGCGCTGGAAATACCACCAGGTCGACTGCTTCATCGCCGCCTCGAACGCGATCAATCAGATGCTGGTGGGTGACGGCATCGATCCGGCCCGTGTCGTGACCGTGTACGAAGGGATCGATCTCCACCGCATCCAGGCGGAACCGGCCGTGAACATCCATGCCGAATTCTGGCTGCCCACGCACGCGCCCGTCGTCGGTGCCGTCGCGGCACTGACGCAGGAAAAGGGACACAAATATCTGATCGATGCCGCGGCCCTGGTCGTCCGCGACGTGCCCGACGCGCGGTTCGTCATCCTCGGCGAAGGCGAGCTAAGGCCGTCGCTCGAACGGCACGTCAAGGACCTCCATCTGGACAAGCACGTCGTGTTGCCGGGCTTCCGCGCCGACATCCTGTCGTTCATCAAGAGCTTCGACGTGTTCGTGATGAGCTCGCTCTTCGAAGGGCTCGGCACGTCTCTGCTCGATGCGATGGCGCTCTCGAAGCCGACGGTGGCCACCGAGACCGGAGGGATACCCGAAGTCGTGTCGCACGGGGAAACGGGCCTGCTGGTGCCGACGCGCGACGCCAAAGCGCTCGCCGCGGCCATCTCGACGCTGCTGAAGGATCCGGAACGCCGAACGCGAATGGGCCTCGCCGGCCTCGAGCGCGTCAGGCGCCTGTTCAGCGCGGAGCAGATGGTCGAGAAGACGCTGGGCGTCTATCAGAAACTGGAATCTAAAATCTTCAATCTAAAATCTTGAACGGGTTTTAGATTCTAGTTTTTAGTTTCTAGTTTTTAGTTTCTGTTTCGGTACACAAGCCCCCCGTAGCGGGCACCCCGTGTCGCCCTGTGCGCGACCGAACCCGCACGCGTTGGCCATGCCGATGTGGCACAGCGAGAAGTCGTATTTCACGGGATCCTCGGGATCGAGCGCGCGCAGCGAAGCCGTAATGTCGGCCGCCATCTTCCAGCCGGGGCTGACGTATCGCGTCAACTGCAGACACCGGCCCACGCGGATGACGTGCGTGTCGAGCGGCACGACGAGCTTCGAAGCGGGAATGTGCGTCCAGATCCCGAAATCGACCGCATCGCGGCGCACCATCCAGCGCAGGAACAGATTCAGCCGTTTGCACGCCCCTCCGCTCGAAGGCCGCGAAAAGAAGTAGCCGACACCGGGACGGGGACGTCGGTTTCCATACGCCGGGCGCAGATTCGTCTCGAGCGCGCGCCTGGAAAACGAGTCGAGGGCGCCAGAGACATCGGCGGCTTCGGAATCGTAACCCTCCAGAAAGAACGCTTCGATCGATCCTTTCCGGAGCATCCGCTGCAGGATGATGACGAGCGCCGCGAAATCGGCGCCCCTCGTCCACCGATGGACGAGCGGCTCGAGGTCCTTCAACTGGCGTCGCGGCTCGAACGCGCGCACGTACACCGCGGGAGACGTCCCCATCACGGCGAACAGGCGCTCGATCGACTGCAGCACGCTCCCGACCCGGCCGAAGGCGAGCGCCGCGGCGCAGAATCCCGCGATCTCGCGATCGGCGGGATGTTCGAAGCGCCGGACCACGTGTATGGGGTCTGTGGCGGAATCGACGCAGTTGAACGAGTCGTACAGCGCGTCGAGACGCTGCTTCAGGGACGGCTGGGTCGTACGAGCGGCGCGGGACACGTGGGGAGGCACCTACGCCTGTTGAAAGCGCTCGGCTCCTGACGCGTGGTCGTTCACGTAGACGGTCCGGCCGCCCACGATCGTCGCGGCAACGCCGCCCTTCAACTGCCAGCCGCCAAACGGCGTGTTGCGCGCCTTCGACTTGAACCTGGACGGATCGACGGTCACCTGGAGATCGGGCGCAAGAACGGAGATGTCGGCGATGGCGCCCTCGCTGAGCGTCCCCGCGGGAACATTGAGGATGCGTGCCGGGTTGGCCGACAGCAGCTCGATCATCCTCGTCAGCGTGATGATCCCCGGATGGATGAGACGGGCGAAGCAGATTGAGACGCACGTCTCCAGCCCGACGATCCCGAACGGGGCGAGATCGAACTCCATCTTCTTCTCGTCGTAGTGATGGGGCGCGTGGTCGGTCGCAATCACGTCCACGCTGCCGTCGGCGATCCCCTTGAGCATTTCGTCGCGATCCGATGCCGCTCGCAGCGGCGGGTTCATCTTCATGTTCGTGTCGTAGCTCACGGGCGTCGCCAGCGACTCGTCGGTCAGCGTGAAATGGTGCGGCGCCACCTCGCAGGTGACGCGCGCGCCATGCTGCTTGCCCTCGCGAACGGCCCGCAGCGACGTCGCCGCGCTCATGTGACAGATGTGCACCGTCCCGCCGGTCATCTCCGCGAGCGCGATATCGCGCTGCGCCATGATCGATTCGGCGACACCCGGAATCCCGCGCAGGCCCAGCACCGACGCGTGGTACCCCTCGTTGGCCACCCCGTCGCCCTTCAGCGAGGGATCCTCGCAATGCTCCAGGACCGGCATATGGAACATGCTCGCGTATTCCAGCGCGCGCCGCATCATGAGCGCGGTTCTCACCGGCCACCCGTCGTCGGTGATGGCCACGCAGCCGGCCGCGCGCAGCTCGGCGATGTCCGACAACTGCTCCCCTTTGGATCCTTTCGTGACGGCGCCAATCGGATAGACGCGCGCGAGGCCGGCGTGCGCCGCTTTCTGGAGGATGAACTCGGTGACGCCCGCGTTGTCGTTGATCGGCGAGGTGTTGGGCATGCACGCCACAGCCGTGAACCCGCCGGCCACCGCCGACGCAGTCCCGGTCGCGACCGTCTCTTTGTGCTCTTGCCCGGGCTCGCGCAGATGGACGTGCATGTCGAACAGTCCTGGTGTCACGACGAAATTCGCCGGCACCTCGATGACGTGCGCGCCGTCTGCCGGCAGATCCCTGCCGACCCGCGCGATGCGTTCCCCGTCGATCAGGATGTCGAACGATCCGTCGCGGCCATTCGCCGGGTCGACGACCCGCCCGCCCTTAAGCAGCCGTTTCATGTTCCGCTCCACCCGCCAGGAGATACAACACGGCCATCCGGACCGCCACGCCGTTGGCCACCTGCTCGAGAATCACCGAATATGGACCGTCGGCCACGTCGGAATCGATCTCGACTCCACGATTCATCGGTCCGGGATGCATGATGATGACGTCGGACTTCGCGCGGCGCAGCCGCTCGCGCGTCATCCCGAACACCGTGAAGTACTCGCGCAGCGAAGGGAAGAACGCCCCCTGCATGCGTTCGAGCTGCACCCGCAGCAGCATGACCACGTCGGCGCCCTCTATCGCCTCGTCCACGGATGTCGTCCGGCGAACGCCCTGGCGCTCGATGCCGGGCGGCATCAGCGTGGGCGGGCCGCTCACCCACACGTCGGCACCGAGCTTGGTCAGCAGTTGCACATTCGACCGCAGCACGCGGCTGTGAAGGAGGTCGCCGATAATCGCGACCTTCAGCCCGGCGATGCGCTGCTTGTGCTCGCGGATGGTGAACGCGTCGAGGAGCGCCTGGGTCGGATGCTCGTGCATGCCGTCGCCCGCGTTGATGATGCCGGCCCGGCAGATGCGCGAGAGCAGGTGACACGCGCCCGAGAATGCGTGGCGCAGGACGATCATGTCGGGCGCCATCGCCTCGAGGTTCAGGGCGGTATCGACCAGCGTCTCGCCTTTCACGAGGCTCGAGGTCTGCGCCGCGATGTTCAGCGTGTCCGCGCTGAGCCGTTTCTCCGCGATCTCGAACGACGTGCGAGTGCGCGTGCTCGCCTCGAAGAACAGGTTGACGATGGTCTTCCCGCGCAGCGCGGGGACCTTCTTGATGGGACGCTCGCCGATTTCGCGCATCGCCTCGGCGGTGTCGAGGATGAGCAGAATCTCGTCGGGCGTCAAATCCGAGATGCCGAGCAGATCCTTGTGCTTCAGCTTCGAAATGGGTGCGACTTGTGGCAATGTCATGGGCTCGTCCTCATTGCGCCTGATTCACCGACACTTCATCGGTGCCATCTGTTTCCGCCAGCCGCACGGTGACGGTTTCCTTGAGTGAGGTCGGGACGTTCTTGCCGACGTAGTCCGCCTTGATGGGCAGCTCGCGGTGCCCCCGATCGATGAGCACGACCAGCTGAATTTCCCTCGGGCGGCCGAAATCGATCAGCGCGTCGAGCGCCGCGCGGATCGTGCGCCCGGTGTAGAGCACGTCGTCGACGAGCAGGATCTTCTGGTCGTCGATCGAAAACGGAATCTCGGTGAGGCGCACGATCGGCTGCGGACCGACGGCGTGACGCATCAGATCGTCCCGGTAGAGCGTGATGTCCAGCGCGCCGGTCCGCACCGGGGCGCCCGTAATCTGCTCGAGCACGCCGGCGAGGCGCTTCGCGAGCACGTCGCCGCGCGTGCGGATGCCCACCAGGGCCAGGCGCTCGATGCTGCGGTTGCGCTCGAGAATCTCGTGGGCAATGCGCGTGAGCGAGCGGCCCATGCGATCGGCATCCATGATGACCGGCATCAGGAACACCTCGACGGCAGAATGATGTTGGGAGAATTCGAGAGAGGGGCGGTGCGCGTGTTCATAGCTCTTCTCGGCCTCTCAGGGCCGCTCTTAAAGAGACTGGGTGAGTATACCGAATCTAGAAACTAAAAACTAGAAACTAAAATCTTCTTGGAGATCTCTCCGAACACTCTGGATTCCAGTTTCTAGTTTCTAGTTTCAGCGTCATAGAACGGAATGAACGTAATCGGCCGCAGTTCCGTGAAGCGTTGCGTGAAGATGTCGGTGCGCGCAAAGCCGTCGAGATCGCGCGCGATCGGCAGGCCGAAGTAATACAGCACTGTGGGCGCGAGATCGACGACCGACGCGCGGGGGAAATTCCCTTTCGCCACGTTGCGGCCGAACGCAATGACGAACCCGTCGGGCGCGCGCTCGTGGCTGCCGCTCAGATCCCGATCGCCGACGAGCCGCTCGAGCAGGCGCTTGCCCAGGCTGAGCGGCTCCATGCCGAATCCCGACACGACCAGCAGCAAATCGTCGGGACCGAGCGACGCCATCGCGCGGCCGACGATGCCGTCGAGATAGGTGTAGTACCTGCTCGAGCACGCGTCCGTACCGCAGCCGCTCGTCGTCGGACACGTCGCCGAACGCGCGCGGGACGGCGTAGCGGAGATAGTAGTGCCCGACGGCATCAATCCCTGGATAGCGCACCGCGGTGAACTGCACCGGACGAAGCCCGCTGAACACCTGCGCGATCTGTTCGGACGCGGCGTCGGCGGCAAGCGCGACGGCGGGCGCGCCTTGCCCCTCGCGAGCCTCGGTGCCCGAGGAACGACCTGACGCAAACGCCACCGCCGCCTGTTCAGGAACGGCCTGCAGGCGCGCCAGACGGGCCAATTCCACGACATCGGGTGGATACGCGAGGGGCGGCTCACCGATGGACGCCAGCACCGACGTCGGATCGCGGTGCAGGAACTCGTCGGTAATCAGATACCCGTTGACGCCATGCGCGGGATACGTGAGCGGCCAGTCGATGACGCCCGCGCTCACACCATACCGGCTCAACAGTTCCCAGATCGGCCTCGCCCGCACGGCATCGGACGCGCGCTCGACTTCCTCGATCAAGCCGAGGCGCAGCAGCGCCTGCGCGAAGCAGAAGTCAGGCAACAGGTCGAGCGGCTGGGCCGATCCCGGCACTACGTAGCGCGCCGCCGAATACACGCTCGACTTGTACGGCAGTTTGCCTGTGGCCACCGCGGTCCACACCGGCGCGGGCTGTGTGGGCCGCAACGTCGCCAGGTGCATCACCGCTCCGCTGTCGAGCAGGCGGCCGAAATTCGGAAACCGCCCCCCCGCGGCATTCGGGGCAATGAAGTCGAGCGAGGCGCCGTCGAGCAGAATCATCTGGACGCGCGCGCTCGACTGCGCCGGGGCCAGCTGCGGCGCCACGGGAGTTCGCGGCGGCGGAGCGGGCTCGCCCGCCCCGCGGAAATACAGCGGCCCCGCGATCGACACGCCCAGCGTCAGCCCGAACACCGCCGCCAGGACGCCACGGCTGTACTGGAATCGCCGCTGCAGCAGCGACAGACACGCGCACATCGCCGCACACACTGTGAGGACGACCGCGCCGTCCGTCAGGCGTGACGCCGCGTCGGGGCCAAGGACCGGCCGGAAGCCGTACAGATTCAGCCAGGTGACGACGGCGCTCATCGACACCGCGATCGTGCCAAACGCGGCGAGCAGGCGAAGGCTGACCCATCCCGGCGAGCGCACTTCGACGGCCAGCAACTGACGCAGCACGATGAGGCCGTAAAAGAACGCGGTCGCGTGCACGCCGTAGAAGGCCAGCCACGTCAGCACCAGGCGCGCGACCGCCATCGAGTTGAGCTGAACCGTCGGGTTCAGCTGCAGTACCAGGAGCGCGACATAGGCGCCCACCAGCGCGCCGGCCAGCATCGAGTTCGTGAGCATGCGGACGTACTGCATGTGGAGGGGACATCATACCTGCCATGGCCGCGATATACTTTTCGACGTGCCGCAGGACGTCGTCGCCGAGGTCATCTCGAACATCCATCTTTCTTCCGATTACAACGTGCTGGCCCTCGCGGCGCCCGATATCGCCGAGCACGCGCTGCCCGGACAATTCGTGATGGTGAAGGCCGGCGAACGTCTCGAGCCGCTCCTGCGGCGTCCCTTTTCGGTGTTCGAGGTACTCACCGAAAACGGCCGCGTCGTGGGTTTGTCGCTCATCAGCAAGCGCATCGGCCCGTCCACCAGGCTCTTGTTCGAGGCGAAGCCCGGCGATCGCATTCAATGCCTGGGGCCGCTGGGGCGGCCGTTCGTGCCCGTTGCCGCGCCCGATGAAGCCTGGCTCGTCGCCGGCGGCGTCGGCCTCGCGCCGTTTGCGACGCTCGCGCAGGCGCTGCGTGCGCGAAACATCCGGACACGGCTCTACTACGGTGCGCGCCGGGCCGCGGAATTGTTTTGTCTCGACACGTTCGAGAAGCTGGGCGTCGAGCTCGTGCTCACGACGGAAGACGGCAGCCGTGGCGACCCCGGCCTCAACCCCGGCGGCCGCGAATGGGTGCCCGATCGCGGCCGCGTCACGGTGCCGCTCGAGCGCGACCTGAAGGCGTCTCGCGACGACGCCGGCCTGATGATTTACGCCTGCGGCCCCGAGCGCATGCTCGCGGCGGTGGCGAGACTCGCCGCCGCGCACGGACGGCCGTCGCAGGTGTCGGTCGAGCGCGTGATGGGCTGCGGACTCGGCGGCTGTTACAGCTGCGTGATTCCGGTGAGGACGCCGGAGGGGAAATCGCACCTCGTCCGATCGTGCCTCGCCGGCCCGGTGTTCCGCGGCAGCGATATCGTGTGGTGATTGCCAACTAGATGGACCTGTCAGTTCGAATCGGATCGCTCACGCTCACGAATCCGCTGATTGCGGCGAGCGGCTGTTTCGGGTACGGCACCGAGTACGCCGAGATCGTCGACCTCTCGTCGCTCGGCGGCGTTGCCGTCAAGGGGCTGTTCCTCGCCGAACGCGAAGGTCATCCTCCCCCGCGCATCGTCGAGACGCCCGCCGGCATGCTGAACGCGATCGGCCTCCAGGGCATCGGCGTGCATCGCTTCATCGCCGAGAAGATGCCCGAGCTGCGGGCGCGCGGCGCCATCGTCTTCGTCAACATCTGCGGCACGACCCTGCAGGAATACGTCGAGCTGGCGCGCATCCTGTCCGACGTCGAAGGTGTGGCCGCCCTCGAGCTGAACATCTCGTGCCCGAACATCAAGGAAGGGGGCATCACGTTCGGATGCAGCCTGCACGGCACCGCCGATGTCGTCGGGGCCGTCCGCGCGGCGACGAGGCTGCCCGTCATCCCGAAGCTCACGCCAAACGTCACCGACATCAGCGCGATCGCCAAAGCCGCCGAGGAGGCGGGCGCCGACGCCGTGTCGCTCGTGAACACGTTCCTCGCGATGGCGATCGACGTCGACACGCGCAGGCCGAAGCTGTCGAACATCGTCGGTGGCCTCAGCGGTCCGGCTATCAGACCGATCGCCGTGCGGATGGTCTACGAGTGCCGCCAGAAGATTCAGATTCCCATCATCGGCATGGGCGGCATCGCGAGCGCCTCGGATGCGCTCGAATTCATCATCGCGGGCGCGTCTGCCGTGCAGGTCGGTACCGCGAACTTCGCCGATCCGTTCATCTGGCCGAAACTGCTCGAGGGCTTCCACGCGTACGGCGAACGGCAGGGCGTCAACACGATTTCGGAACTGATCGGCACCATCGACACCAGCGCGCGCGAAAAAGAATGGATCAGCTCCTAGTCGCCCTCGACGTCGACAACGGCGTTCACGCCACCGAGCTCGCGCTCCGCCTGCGGGGGAAGGTCGGCGGCATCAAGATCGGCAGCACCCTTTTCACCGCCGAGGGTCCGGCGCTCGTCCGGCGGCTCGTCGACCAGGGCCACCGGGTGTTTCTCGACTTGAAGTTCCACGACATCCCGCATCAGGTCGCCGGAGCGGTGGGAGCCGCCACGAAGCTTGGCGTCTGGATGATGACCGTCCATGCGTCGGGAGGCTCCGCGATGCTGCGCGCCGCAAAGCGCGCGGCGGTCGAGGCCGCATCGGCCGCGAACAGACCGGTGCCGATGATCGTCGCCGTCACGGCCCTGACGAGTCTCGATGACGAGGCGCTGGTGGAGATCGGGATCGGCCGATCGATGGATCGCCAGGTCGAAGCGCTGGCCGCCCTCGCGCTGAGCGCGGGCCTGGACGGCGTCGTCGCATCGCCGCGCGAGATCGAAACGCTGCGCGCGCGTTTTCCCGGGCTGACGATCGTCACCCCTGGCATCCGCGCCTCTTCGGCTCCCGCCGATGACCAGGCGCGCACGCTGAGCGCCCGCGAAGCGCTGGCCGCAGGCGCCAGCTATCTCGTGGTCGGCCGTCCGATTGTCGCGGCAGCCGATCCACGAAGCGCCGCGGAAGAGATCGCCGCCACGTGCGCCTGACGATCTACAGCAAGCCCGGCTGCCATCTGTGCGACGAGATGAAGGCCCTCGTCCAGCGGACGATCGCAGGACGACCGAATATCCTCGTCGACGAGATCGACATCTCCAGCGATCGCGATCTCCTCGAGCGATACGGCCTCGAAATTCCTGTGCTGATGATCGACGGCAGAAAGGCGGCGAAATACAGGGTTTCCGAGGAGGGATTGAGACGAATGATCGAGGGGAAACCAGAAAGTTCGTAGAGTTCTTGGAGTTCGTCGGTTCGTCGGTTCGTGGGGTTCGTGGGGTTCGTGAGGTTCGTGAGGTTCGCACCGACGAACCGACTAGAACCACACGAACCTGACGAACTTTACGAACCTACGAACCTACGAACGGCGTGGGTTATTTCGCCGTAACGATGTGGAATCCGCGGCGATTCCGCTGCCAGCAGGCATCGTTCTCATCGGTGCACACAGGCTGTTCCTTGCCCTTGCTCACCGTGACGATGCGATCGGCCCCGATGCCCAGGCTGACGAGATATTGCTTCACCACGGCCGCCCGGCGCTCGCCGAGCGCGAGGTTGTATTCCGACGTGCCTCGCGTGTCGGCGTGACCCTCAACCGTGATGCGCACCGACGTCCATCGCTTCAGATAGCCGGCATTCTTCGATGAAGCCGCGCGCCCGTCATCTCGCAGCGTCGAACTGTCGTAGTCGAAGAGCACATCGTCAAGAGGCCGCTCGGCGTTGATCTGCTCGACGGTCTTCTGGGCGAAGATCTGTTCTTCGGTCAGTGGCGGCGGCGCCGGTGGTGGCGGAGGCGCCGGCTTCGGTGGCGGTGGCGGCGGCGCCGGGGTCGCGGCCGGGGGCGGTGCCGGTGGAGGAGCCGGGGGCGGCACTGGCCTCTTACAGGCAGCCGCCGTCAATCCCAGGATGGCGCAGAGCGCGCCTACCAGCAGGAAACGTCGCATGAGAATCTCCTCGGTTGAATTGTGCAGTGAGCGGATGATTTGGGAACAGAGAGTACCAAGGCGGTGTACGGAGTGTCAATTATCTCAGGCATTTCGGGGAGCCTCCGGATAGAATGCGGCGCCGATGGATGCGCTCCTCGACCGCACATTCCATGCGGAACAACGGCACTTCTGGTTTATCGGCTTCAGACGCTTTGTCAACACTCTCCTGAAGGGGGCGACCGAGGGAATCTCCCGTCCACGGGTGCTCGACGCCGGGTGCGGTACGGGCGTCAACCTCGCGCTGCTGGAAAGCTACGGCGTGCCGTTCGGCGTGGAACTGCTGTGGAAAGGCCTTCAGTTCGGCCACGCACGCGGGCGCACGCGCCTGACGCAGGGCAGCGTCACGCGGCTCCCCTACCCCGATGCCTCCATGGACGTCGTCGCGTCGTTCGATGTGCTGTACTGCCTTCAGGACGCCGACGAGCAGGCCGCGATTGCCGAGATGTTCCGGGTTTTGCGCCCGGGCGGGGCGATCGTCGTCAACGTGGCGGCGCTGGCCATGCTCAAAGGCGACCACTCGACGCTTGGCGGCGAAGTCCGGCGGTACACCACGCGCGAGTTGAGAGAGAAGCTGGAGCGAGCGGGATTCCGGATCGTCCGGATGACCTACACGAACGCCTCGCTGTTTCCGATTACGGCGATCGTTCGCGCCGTGCAGCGGCTGCGCGGCGCGAAGCCCGAAGCGGATAACCGCGGCGATTTTTACATGCCACCGGAGCCCGTAAACGCGCTGTTGTCCCGAGCGCTGATTCTCGAGTCGAAGTTGATCGCGGCCGGTATCAACATGCCCTTCGGCAGCTCGGTGCTGTGCCTGGCGAGAAAGCCCTGAGGAGAAAAGCCTTTCTCCGTGTTGAGACACGCCTCCGTGAACTCTGCTACTCCACGTTCATCTCAAAGATACGCAGGCCGAGCGTGCGCCGATCGAGGCTGCCCGATCGCTGGTTCGGCACGAACGTCTGGTCGGTCTCGATGGTGATCATGCCATCCGATGCGGCAAGGGCCGCAGCCGGGACGCTCACCCGCAGGCTGAAATCCGCACCGGGTTCGGCGGTCGCCAGCACGTGATTGCCGGCGCGAATCGTCACATGCGGTGCGGTGTCGAAATATCTCAGCGGCGATTCGCCCGACAGCGTCAGCGTGACATCGCGCCCGCCGGCGTTCACGAAGGTCTCCGCACGGCCGGTCGTCCACCACCAGCGGCGCTGCATTTGATCGCTGTACTCCATCTCGTTCCATCCCGCATAGCGGAGAAAGAACATCGCCTGCGGTGGGGCGATCATCAGTTGCGTCAGGCGCACGCGCTCGGGCCGGCCATCTGCTCCCTTGTAGGCGGCGACGAGGCGGCTGAAGCTCGCACCGGCGGCGAGGACACCCGAGTCCAGCGTCAGGCGTTTGAGGAAGCGGCCCCCCGGCTCCAATTCCCATTCGCCGATCGCGCGATCGTCGATGGTCACCGACACACGCGCGGGTTTGCCGCCGGCCGGTTCGAAGCTTTCCGCGCCGAGGACGAGAAGAACCGCTTCCTGCCGGTTCCTCACGTGCGCCACGGCTTCGCTGCGGCCCTGGCGCTCGGAAAAGGTGAGCGTCTCGGGGGTGAGATGCCATCCGGTTTCCGCAAACCAGCCCGGAGGCGAATCCATGCGCACGAGATCGACGACGTCGGGACGCACACCGCTGATGAACGACTCGCGCGGAAACGCCCACGTGTAATGCGCATGCCGCGTGATGCTGAGCGGATCGACCAGCTCCAGGTCGCCTCGCGCCGGATCGGCGAGATACCACACCGGCGCCGTCCCGCCGCCGAGCCAAAAGGCCGCGAGCTCGCGCGATTCGCTCATGACCGGCGACGGCAGAATCCGCGTCTCACCGAAATCGCGGGTTTCAAGGAGGCGCGCAAATCGCTGATGGGCGCCGATGACGCCCGGCTGGCTCGACAGGAGCATCTTGAGGTCGTCCGCGGCGGCAAACGCCGGGGCCGGATTCTCCGAGTACGCACGCGTCGCCGGCAACGTCGTGGCCAGCGACACCACGACGATCGCCGCGCTGCCAAGCGTCGCGATCATCGTGCCGCCCGCCGAGAGGCCCTTGACGGCAAGGTACGCGACCGGCACGACGAGCGGGAGCGCGTATCGGGTATACGACTCCTGAACGACGAGGTGAAAGATCGCGTACGGCACGAACGCCACCACGACGAGCGTCGCGGCTCTCGGTGCCCGCCACGCAAGATAGACGAAGCCGGCGAACCCGATGAGGATCACGAGCCAGCCGAGCGGCGGCAGCGCCCATGGTTCGACCAGCGCGGCCACCATGCCGAGCGCCATGCGCCGCGCGGTCGGGTTGCTGAGAAAAATATCGAGGCCGGTGAACTGCTCGGCCGTCTGACCGGCAAAGGCGTCGCGATAGCGGATGAGGCCGCCGCTCGCGACGAGCATCGGCACCGCCCAGACCAGCACGCCGATCGAGAACGTCATCGCGCTGCCGAGAATCGCACCCGCCGCGCCGCGGCCGGCGCGATCGACCAGGACGAACGCGAGCAACGGCACCGTCAACCAGACCGTTTGCGTGCGGACGCCGATGGCGATCCCGGCGATGAGCGCCCCGGCGACGATGAGGCGGCCCGACGCCGCGATGGCCTGCGGACTGCCGTCGGGATTCAGCCGGCGCTCGACGAATGCGCCAGTCAGACACGCCTGCGACGCGAGCGCGAACGCAAGTCCTGTGGCATCGCTGAGCGGCCGCAGCGCCGTGAACCAGAACACCGGCGAGGCGATCACGACGATGGTCGCGAGCGCCGCGCGCCGTTCACGGTCGGCGCCATTCGCCGCGCGATCGAGCGCTTCGAGGTTACGGAAGAGCGCCAGCAGCAGAAACACCGACAGGGCTCCGGACAGCGCGCTCCACCACGACAACGCCCCCACATCGGATGGCCACACGGCATGCGACAGCTTGCCGAGCGCGATGAACACGGGATAGCCTGGGGGATGCGGCTGATGTTTCGACGGATCGAAATCGCGCACGCCGAGCGCGAAGTTCATCGAGTCGAGATCTTCGAGCGCGGGCGGCAGAGACGTGAGATGCGCGACGACAAAGACCGCCGCGAGCGCGGACGCCCAAATCGAAGTTCGAGAGGTTCGCATAGTCGGGCCTGCCGCGCGGAGCGCTATCGGCGAAGGCGGGTCAAATCTGCCGCAGGATGAGGCCTTCGTTCAGGCTGCCGGTGCGATAGCCCTTCGGATCGATCGTCACCGTCTCGTACCCGGCGGCCCGCAGCTCGCGGACGATGGCATCCCGCATGCCGGGTTCGAACGCGCGCGCGAGATCTTCCCGTGCCACCTCCACGCGCGCCAGCGTGTCGTGGTGACGGACGCGGCACACACGGAATCCCAGCGCGTGCAGCGCCTCTTCGCCGCGCTCGATCTGTCTCAGCTTTTCCGGCGTGACTTCCTGGTGATACGGGATCCGTGACGACAGGCAGGCCGACGCGGGCTCGTCCCACACCGGCAGTCCGGCGAGCCGTGAGGCCTCGCGGATCTGCGCTTTTGTCATCCCGGCTTCGTCGAGCGGGCTACGCACGCCGAACTGCCGCGCGGCCACTCGTCCCGGACGATAGTCGCCGCGATCGTCGGCGTTGGTGCCGTCGGCCACGTGCGCGCAGCCGAGCTCGCGGGCCATCTGCGTCAGCCGCGTGTAGAGCTCGTGCTTGCAGAAGTAACAGCGGTTCTCGGGGTTCGCGCGGTATTCCGGACGATCGATTTCGCCGGTGAGAATGATCCGGTGATGCAGGTTGAACTCGCGGGCCACCTTGAACGCGAGCTGGCGATGATGCGCGGGATAACTGGGGCTGTCGGCGGTGACACACACCGCGTTCGGGCCGAGCACGTCGGTCGCCGCCCAGGCCAGGTACGCACTGTCGACGCCGCCGCTGAACGCCACGATGACCGAGCGCAGGTCGACGAGGATCGCGCGCAGCTCAGGCGTCACTCGTCCCAGTCCTCTTCCTCCTCGGTCTCTTCATCCTCGATCTCGAGATCTTCGGCGTCGCCTTCCACGGCGGCTTCTTCCTCTTCCTCGTCGTCCTCGTCGTCGTCGTCTTCACCGGCGATGTCCAGCTCGATCGGCGCGAGGCCCGTGACTTCGAGGTTCGAGCCGCACTCTGGACAGCTGACCAGGTCGCCCTTGTCCACGTCGTACTCGTCAACTTCTATCTCGGCGTCACATTCTGGGCAGGTAGCCATTTGTTCCGGATTATAGCGAGAACCTGATAAATTCTGCAACGCACGCTAACGGTTTTGCGGTCGCATTCCGATACATCTCATGAGAGTTCTACCTCTTCATGACCACCAGCACAGCCGGCGTGAAAACCGTCCTGGTTGCCGATGACACGGCATTCGTCCGGGACCGCTTCAAAACCGCACTCGAGAGTGCCGGTCATCGTGCGGTCACGGTGAGAAGCGCCGCCGAGCTGCTCGCCCGCGTGCGCGCGGACCTGGCGGACATCGATCTGCTCGTGATCGATCTGCGGCTGCCCCACGCCGCAGGGGTGGATCTCGTACGCAGCATCCGCAAGCTCGACGACGGCCGGCTGCCGATCCTGATTTTCAGCGGCACGATTACCAGCGCCGACGAAGTGCGCGAGCTCGCGGCGCTCGGGGTTGCCGGTTACGTCAACGAGTACAGCGCCGTCCAGCACATCCTGCCGTCGCTCGCGCCGCATCTCTTTCCGGACAACTTCAACCGCCGCGGAAGCCCGCGCGTGGTGCTCGGCATTCCCATCGCCTACCGGTTTGGCAACACCATCGCGGCGGCGCTGACGCTGAATCTCAGCCGCGGCGGCATCGCCATCCGCACCACGAGCCCGCTCGACCTCGGCTCGAAGGTGCGCCTCCGGTTCCGCCTGCCGGGATCCAAGCGCGACATCGACGCCGAGGGGCGTGTCGCGTGGAGCGACCGCCGCCACGGCATGGGCATGCAGTTCGAGAAGGTCGAACAGCCGGATCAGGCCGCCGTCGACGAGTTCGTCGACGCGCACTTCTTCAGCAGCAGAAAGTCCTAGCCGTTCCAGTAACATCTGGACCGGAGGTTTCGTCCATGGACAGCCCCGTCCTCGAAGTCGGCATCCGTCTGGCCGCGGTGCTGACGCTCGTATTGGCCAACGGATTCTTCGTGGCCGCCGAGTTCTCGATCATCTCGGTGCGCAAGACGCGCATCGACCAGTTGCTGGCCGAGGGCAGCCGCATGGCGCGGCCGGTGCGGCGCGCGCTCAACAATCCCGACCAGTTCATCGCGGCCACGCAGCTCGGGATAACGATGGCCAGCCTGGGCCTAGGCTGGATCGGCGAGCCGGCGCTCGCGTCGATGCTGGAGCCCGTCTTGCGCGCCCTGCCCACGCCGATCTCCACCGCGACCGCTCACACGATTGCGATCGCGATCGCGTTCAGCATCATCACGGCCCTCCACATCGTGCTCGGCGAGCTCGCGCCGAAGACGATCGCGCTGCAGCATCCCGAGCAGACGTCGCTCATCGTCGCCAAGCCGACCGAGCTCTTCCTGCGCGTTTTCCATCCGTTCATTCGCGCGCTCAACGGCATGGGCTGGGCCGTTGTGAGGTTGCTGGGGATGAAACAGGCGAGCGGGCACGGCCTGGTGCACTCGGAGGAAGAGCTCAAGATGCTGGTCACGGCGAGCCAGCAGGCGGGCGTGCTCGAGGAGGACGAAGAACAGATGCTGCACCGCGTGTTTCATTTCGCCGAGTTCACGGCCGCTGACATGATGCTGCCGCGCACGGAGATGGCGGCGGTGAAGGCCGACGCCACGATCGGCGAAGTCGTCGACCTCGTCTGGCGCGGCCGGCACACGAGCCTGCCTGTGTACCGCGGCGAGCTCGACAACATCGTGGGCATCATGCTCGTGCCCGACCTGGTCCGCGCGCTGGCGTCGCCGCCGTTCTTCGACGCGGCGCAGCACGTCCCGGGCGAGAGTCGAGCGACGCCGGCGTTCAGCGTGGCGACGATCGCGCGGGAAGCGCTGACGGTGCCCGAGACGATGAAGGCCGACGAGCTGCTGCGGCAGATGCGGCGGCACCGGACGCACCAGGCGATCGTCATCGACGAATACGGTGGAACGGCCGGGCTCGTCACCTTCGAGCGCGTCGTCGAACGGATTGTCGGCGGGTCACGTGGCGATTTCAGCTCAGGGGCCCCGTCGACGCCCATTCGACAGCTTCCGGATGGATCGGCCGAGGTCGATGGCCTGGCGCTGGTCATCGACGTCAACGAGCAGTTCGCCCTCGATATCGATGAGGAAACATACACGACGCTCGGCGGTTACATGCTTGGACGCCTGGGCAGACGGCCCGTGGTCGGCGACGTCGTGGACGCCGGAACACGAACGCTGCGGGTGGAAGCGGTCGACGGGCTGCGCGTCTCGCGCGTGAGGATTATCTGAGGGGAGAGCCTCTGTCGCTCTCAGTCCGCGCGCAGCAGGCGCAAGCCGTTGGCGATGACGAGCAGGGACGCACCCATGTCGGCCATCACGGCCATCCACAAGGTCGCCGAACCCGTGATGGCGAGCACGAGAAACACGGCCTTCAAACCGAGCGACAGCGTCACGTTGGTGTGAATGTTGCGCAAGGTCGCCCGGCCCAGGCGGATCGCGAACGGAATCTTCAGCAGCTCGTCGGCCATCAACGCGATGTCGGCGGTCTCGAGCGCCGCATCACTGCCGGCCGCGCCCATCGCGATGCCGATATCCGCGGCGGCCAGCGCGGGCGCATCGTTGACACCGTCGCCGACCATCGCGACCGTCCCGTACTTGTCGCGGAGCTTCTGCACGGCCTCGACCTTGTCGTGCGGCAGCAGTTCGGCGTGGGTCTCGTCGACGCCGAGCTCGCGCGCGAGCGCGTCGGCGGCAGCGTGGTTGTCGCCGGTCAACATCACGACCCGCACGATGCCCTGGCGCCGGAGCATCTCGATGGTCTCGCGCCCGCTTTCGCGCGGTCTGTCCGCCAGCGCGATGATACCAAGCGGGCGCTCCTGCCGCGCGACGAGCACGGCCGTCCGGCCCGACGCGGCAAGGAGATCGAGCTGCGAGTGAATCGCGGCGTTGCAAAGCCCCCGCTCCTCGATCAGCCGATGATTGCCGACGAGGGCGTGTTCGCCCCCCACGATGGCCTCCGCACCACGACCGGGTATCGACTGAAACTCCCGCGACTGGGGCAACGCGATGCCCGACTCGACGGCGCGCGCGAGAATGGCGCGGCCGATCGGATGCTCTGAACGCGCCTCGAGCCCAGCGGCAATCTCGAGAATCTCGTCGATCGCCGTGTCGTTGAGCGGGATGACCTCGACCACGTGCGGCGAACCTCGGGTGAGCGTCCCCGTCTTGTCGAACGCCACGCACCGCACGGCGCCCGTCCGCTCGAGATGCGCGCCGCCCTTGATCAGCACGCCCTTGCGGGCGGCCGACGCGATCGCCGACACCACCGCGATGGGCGTCGAGACGACGAGCGCGCACGGGCACGAAATGACCAGCAGGACGAGCGCCCGATAGAGCCACGTCCCGAACGGCTCGCCCATCACCAGCGGCGGCACCAGTGCCACAACGATGGCAATCGCGATTACCGCCGGTGTGTACCACCGCGCGAAGCGCTCGACGAAGGCCTGTGTCGGTGCGCGCTGCGCCTGCGCGAGCTCGACGAGGGCTATGATGCGCGCCAGCGTCGTGTCCTGCCGCAGGTGCGTGACGCGAACGTCGAGCGCCCCGTAGCCGTTGATGGTGCCGGCGAACACCTCGTCTCCGGCCGACTTCTCCACCGGCAGCGACTCGCCGGTAATCGGCGCCTGGTTGACGGGGCTCGATCCCGACACGACGACGCCGTCGAGCGGAATTTTCTCGCCGGGTTTCACGAAGAGGACCTCTTCGAGCCGCACATCGTCGACCTTGACCCGCGCCTCGACGCCGTTCCGGCGCACCAGCGCCTCGGGCGGCGTCAAATCCATGAGCGCGCGAATCGCGTTCCGCGCGCGGTCCATGCTGCGCGCCTCGAGAATCTGGGCAAACGCGAAGAGGAACGTCACCGTGGCGCCTTCGGACCACTCGCCGATGAGCATGGCGCCGATGACCGCCACCAGCATCAGGACGTTGATGTCGAGCGACATGACGCGGGTGGCCACCCACGCGCGACGCGCCGTGTAGATGCCGCCCGTCAGGATCGAGAGCAGGAAGATCGCGCGGACGAGCAGAGAAGGAAGACCGAGGAATTCCAGCAGCAGGCCCGCGCCAAGCGCGACGCCGGAGACGACCACGAGCATCTGGCGCGCCGTCGCCGCAGCGGTATGGCCGACCGGCTCTTCGTGCTCGAGCCACGCACGCATCCCCGTTTCGGCGACCGCTTCGACAATCGCCGACGTCGAGAGCTTCGCGGCGTCGTAACGGACACGCAGACGCTGGCCGACGAGATCAGGGACGAAATCCTCGAGGCCGGGCAGCGGCTTCAGCCGGCGCTCGAGAATCGCCACTTCCTCGCGGCAATCCATGCCTTCAATCTTGAAGACCGACTCGGCGTGGATTTCGCAGACGGCGCATGCGACCTGCTTGTCAGCCAATCTTATTGAGTGCCTCGTTCAGCTTGGTGTAATCGGGCTCGTTCCGCGCATCCTCGAGCACCTCGCGATAGCGAACCACGCCCCCCTTGTCGACGACGAAGACGGCGCGCTTGGCGATGTTCTTCAATCCAATCATGTCCGGGTTGACGACGCCGTACTGGTGGATGACCTCTTTGTTGTAGTCGCTGAGCAGCGGGAACCCGAGCTTCTGCTGATCGTCCCACGCCTTGAGCGCAAAGAATGTATCGGTGCTGATCCCGAGCACCTTCGCGTTGACGTTCCTGAAATTGCTCATGGTGTCGCGGAAGTTACAGAACTCCTTGGTGCACGTCCCGCTGAACGCCCCGGGAAAGAACGCGAGCACGACATTGTTCGCGCCGAGCTCGCCGCTCAACGTCACGTTCTGGCGATCCTGGTTGACGAGCGTGAATTCCGGTGCCTTGCTGCCGACTTCTACCGCCATTGATCTCTCCTTCTACGGAACCAACTCTAAACGAGACGCCGTCGCGGCCTCGACCGCCGCGCGCGTGAACGGCGCGGGCCGGTATCGCCCCTCGCGCCACAGCACGTTCTGATCGAAATAATGGGGGCTTCGCGGGTGCCCGGACTGCCCTGTCGTGATGATCCCCAGCGACTGGTCCCACGCCCCTATATCAAGTATCTGCCGGTACGACGCCGCATCGGAAGTTGCGTATGGACGGCGCAGATTTGTGGTCGTCTTGTTGACGGTCATGCTGTCGCCGGCGATCGGCAGCGGGCCCCGGCTGAAGAACCAGTCGAGCACGCGGCCGCCACCGCCCAGCGGGTGGGAGAACTTGACGGCATGAGCCTCGTCCCATCGCCAGTTCGCCCGCTCACCCAGCCGCCGGCGGAGACCCGACACGGCATCGTCGGCCGCGCGCGCCACGATATCGCGGCGTCTTTCGACATTCCGGCGTGGACCGATCGTCGAACCAGGGCGAGCGCTCGTCGGTGATGATCGCGTGCAGGCCGGCAAATCGCTCGTTCGCCGCGTATCGATAGAACTCTCCGAAGAGCGGCTCGGGCAACTCGTCGGCAAAAGTGCGCCGCCAGAGCGCCTCCTCGAACACCTCGAACAACAACGCGACGGGCCGATGGTCCACCCGGCGATCCCAGGTCTGCAACTCCTTGACCGATTCAGGCAGCTCGATCGACTTGAGAAGCCAGTCGGCTGCCCGGCTGGTCACGTCGGCTTGAATCTCCTGCATCGCGCGCACATCGAACCCTCGCCGGTCGCCGAGCAGTTCGATGATGCGCTGCGCGCGGAACGGCGCCACCCAGTCGCGGGTGACGACAAACGGCAGGTTGCGATCGACTTCGTTGTTGGCCGTCACGATCTGTCCGCCTGGCGGGTTCAACACCGCAGGGAGCAGCTCGGGATCGATCCAGCCATGCCAGTCGGCGTCGGGGGCCGCGCCGTCGAGCGGGACGGATCCATCGAAACCGTGCCGGACCGGAACGAGGCCCGACATCGCGTAACCGATGTTGCCGTCGATGTCGGCATAGACGAAGTTCTGCGCGGGGGCGGTGAACTGTCGCACGGCAGTCACGAACGCAGGCCAGTTCGTCGCGCGTGCGAGCGCGTCGAAGGCGCTCGCCGGGCTGCCCTCGCGGACGACGTCCCACTTCAGGGCGAGGACCGTATCCTGGAGCGCTTCAGGTCCGGCCGGATCGCCCGCATAGACTTCGCGCCACTGATCGGGATTCAGGACCGGGCCATGACGCGTCGACCGCACCTCGAACACCACTCGCTCGTCGCGCCCGCTGACGCGGATCTCGTGCCGCCGCACCTGCAGCGGCACCCACTCGTCCCCGACGCGATAGCGCTGCCGGGACGCGTCCAGGTGCTCGATGAAGAAATCCTGCACGTCGGTGCCGACGTTGGTCAGGCCCCAGCCGAGCCGTTCGTTGTGGCCGATGATGACAAACGGGATGCCCGGAATCGTCACGCCGGTGACGTTCAACGTATCCGACACGACATGCGCTTCCCACCACACCGCCGGCATCTCGATCTGAAGATGCGGATCGTTGGCAAGAATCGGCCGGCCCGAGGAGGTCCGCGATCCGTGCACGACCCAGGCATTGCTCATGGCCGGGGCGTCTGGTGCCAGCCACTCGAGGCCCGGGAGGTTGCGGAGTGTGGCCACCCGGGGCGGCGCGTCCGCGCTGACGGGCGATCTCAGAATCACGGGCGCCCAGTCGGGCACCTGGGGAAACAGGCTGGCGGCCCTTGCGCCAAGCTGCAGGGCGAGAGAATAGCGAAGCAGCTCGGCCCTGTGGTTCTCTCCGAGCCTCCACGAGAAGAGTTTGCTTATGGCCAGCGAATCCACGGGCGTCCACGGCTCGGGCGCGAGGCCGAGCAACTGGTGTTCAAGCGGAAGCCGCCCGCGCGATACCGCCATCGCGGCGTTGACACCCGACGCGTAGCGCTCGAACGCCGTCCTGATGTTCGCGGGCGCGCGCGCCCATTCTTCTTCCGCGGCCTGACGAAATCCGAGCGTCAGAAAACGCTGATCAATGACGACAGTGGCCTCGCCAAGGACCTCCGACAGCCGGCCGGATGCCGCACGCCGATACAACTCCATCTGCCACAGACGGTCACGCCCCTGGAGAAAGCCCACCGCCCGCCAGGCGTCTTCATCAGATCGGGCAAAGATATGAGGAATGCCGAAAGCGTCGAACCGGACGTCAACCGGCCCTTGCAGACCGGCCAGGGGGATCCGTCCGTCTAAAGGTGGGATTGAGCGGTGAGTCCACGACCAGGCCCCCGCCAGCGCGAGTGCCAGTATCACAAACAGCGCCGTCACGCCCCTTGCCGCGTTCGAGGCCGTTCTATTAGGATTGGGGGTTGGTGGCACGGTCGCAGCCGCTGCAAAAAGCTTACATCGACTTATTCATGGAGAATGCCCGTTGATAGAGGTTCAGCACCTCACTAAACGATATGGCCGCGTGACGGCGGTCGACGACCTTACCTTCCGGGTCGAGCGTGGAGAAATCCTCGGCTTCCTGGGCCCGAACGGCGCCGGCAAGACGACGACCATGCGCATCCTCACCGGCTACATGCCGGCGACGGGAGGCAAGGCGATGGTCGCCGGCTTCGACGTGTTCGACCAGCCCATCGAGGCCAAGCGCCGAACCGGATACCTGCCCGAAACGCCGCCGCTCTACCCTGAAATGACGGTGCGCGAGTATCTGCAGTTTGTCGCGCGCATCAAGACCAAGGGGATGTCCTCGAGCGAACGCAAACAGCGGGTCGAGACGTCGATGAAGCGCACGCGGGTCGATGACATGGCGAACCGTCATTGCGGGAAGCTGTCCAAGGGCTACCGCCAGCGGGTCGGGCTTGCGCAGGCCATCCTGCACAACCCCGAGGTGCTCATCCTCGACGAGCCGACCGCGGGGCTCGATCCGAAGCAGATCATCGAGACGCGCCAGCTCATCAAGGAACTGGCCGGCACGCATACGATCGTGCTGAGCACGCACATCCTGCCGGAAGTTTCCCAGACCTGCGATCGGGTCGTCATCATCAACAAGGGACGGATGGTCGCGGTCGATACGCCGGCCAACCTCACCGCGCGCCTGCGCGGTTCGGAAACGATGTACGTGGAGGTCGATGCGGGCGGTGAGGATGCCACCCCCGCCCTGCGCGGCGTTCCAGGCGTCGTCGGCGTCAACGTCTCCAGCGCGCACAACGGCGCCGTCGCGTACGAGATCAGCAGCGAGAGCGGCCGCGATATCCGCCGCGATCTCGCGCGCATCGTGGTCGCGAACAACTGGGGCCTGCTCGAACTGCGGCCGTCGCGGATGAGCCTCGAAGAGATCTTCCTCAGTCTCACGACCGAAGAGAAGGCCGAGGAGAGAACGGAGGACGCGTCGAATGGGTAACGTGCTGACGATCGCGCAGAAAGAGCTGAAGTCGTATTTCGCGTCGCCGATTGCCTACATCGTCATCGGGTTTTTCGCGCTGGTCTTCGGGTGGTTCTACTATGTGTCGGTCAGCTTCTTCCTCCAGGCGAGCCTGCAGATGGGCATGCCCGGCGCGGGGCAGATCAACATCAACACCATGGCCATCCGTCCGCTGCTGCAGAACGTCGCCGTCGTCGCGCTGTTCATGCTGCCGCTCATCACGATGCGGACCTACGCCGAGGAAAAGCGCTCGGGCACGATCGAGCTGCTGCTCACTTCGCCGCTGACGGACACGCAGATCGTCCTCGGCAAATTCCTCGGCGCCGTGTCGCTGTATGGGCTGATGTTGCTGGTGACATGGATTCACGTCGGCATTCTCTTCATCTACGGCAATCCCGAGTGGAAGCCGATCGTCACCGGCTATCTCGGGCTGCTGCTCATGGGCTCCTCGTTTCTATCGATCGGCCTGCTCATTTCGAGCCTGACGCGAAACCAGATTGTCGCCGGGATGGTCACCTTCGCCGTGCTGCTAATCTTGTGGACGCTGAACTGGATGTCGGAATCGGCCGGGCCGACCATGCAGAAAGTGCTGTCGGCGTTGTCGATTACCGAACGGTTCGACGATTTCTCGAAGGGCGTCGTGTCGGTGAGCCATCTGGTCTACTACGTGAGCTTCATCTCGTTCGGGCTGTTCCTGACCGCGAAGTCGGTCGACAGCGAACGCTGGCGCGGGTGAGTCTGCATGCTTAACACGATTCTCGGCATTGTCGGATGGATCGGCACACTACTGGTCTTCGCGGGCGTGGCTATTCGACTGTTTCGTCCGCAGTGGGATCAATACGCGTATTGGGCGGCCGTCGGCGGCCTGGTGTGCGTCGGCCTTTACACGTTGAGCCAGTGGCGCGAGATCGGCCGGTCGTTCCAGAAGCGCGAAACCAAGCTCGGCGCGATGATGAGCATCAGCGTCATCGCCGTGCTCGCCATCCTCGTGGGCATCAACTACGCCGTCAGCCGGCGCGACAAGCGATGGGACCTGACCGCGGCGGGCTCGTTCACGCTGTCGGAACAGACGGTCAAGGTGTTGAACGGGCTGAAGACGCCCGTCAAGGTGCTCGTCTTCGAGGCGCCGGGAAATTTCCAGCGGTTCCGCGATGCGTTCGGGATGTACACCAACGCGAGCTCGAACATCCAGGTCGAGTACGTCGACATGGATCGCGAGCCGATTCGCGCGCGTGAGTACGACATCGCCGCACCGGGCACGGTCGTGATGGAGTACGCGGGCCGGCGCGAAAAGGTGATGAGCGATCGCGAGCAGGAGCTGACGAACAATCTCATCAAGGTGACGACCGGCCGCCAGACGAAAGCGTATTTCGTCCAGGGCCATGGCGAGCGCGACACGCTCGGCAACGACCGCACGGGTTACACGAGCGTCGTGGAAGTGCTGAAGCGCGACAACTACACCGTCGAGAAAATCGCGCTGGCCCAGATGCCGGACGGTGTTCCCGCTGACGCCTCGGTGGTCATCATCGCCGGGCCGACGACCGACTACCTGAAGCCGGAGGTCGACGCCATCCGGACCTATTTACGCAAGGGCGGCAAGGCGCTCGTCATGCTCGATCCCGTCATCGGCGAGGGGGCGCGTCCAACGCCTCAAATTGAAGCGCTGCTGAAGGAATGGGGCATCAGCGTCGGGCACGACGTCGTCATCGACGCCAGCGGCATGGGCAAACTGTTCGGCGCCGATGCGTCGGTTCCCGTCGTGGTCTCCTATCCGTCGCATCCGGTCACCGAGAACTTCGATTTGCTGACCGCTTTTCCGCTCGCGCAGTCGGTCAAGGGCGAAGCGGGCGCAGAGCTCGGCCTCGCCAACACGCAGAACCTGCTGCAAACGAGCGAGCGAAGCTGGTCGGAATCGGATGTGAAGTCGCTGATGGCCGGCAAGGTCGCGATGGACGAAGCGGGTGGCGACCACAAAGGACCCATCACAATCGCACTCTCGCTGTCGATGGACGCGCCGGACTTCGCCGCTAACGCGGCTACGTCGGGCAAGCCCGCTGATGGTGAAAAGCCGTCCGACGGAGCGAAACCCGCGACAGGGGAGGATGCGTCGAAAAAGCCGCAGATGCGCGTCATGGTGGTCGGCGATTCCGATTTCGCCTCGAATTCCGCGGCGGGCATCCAGGGCAATGCCGACCTCTTCGTCAACATGGCCAATTGGCTGACTCAGCAGGAGGATCTGATTTCGATTCACCCGCGCGATGCCGGCGATCGTCGCATCACGATGACCGCCGACCAGCAACGCAACCTGCTGTGGGTGTCGCTCCTGGTCATCCCCGGCCTGATTCTCGGCTCGGGCGTTTACACCTGGTCGAAGAGGCGCTGATGGGCCGCGGCCGCTCGACCCTGATTCTCTTCGTCGTTGCGCTCGCGTTCGGGGGATATCTCTACTTCGTCGAATCGGAACGGACGATTCCCGACGAGAACGCCAAGAAAAAGGTCTTCACCTCGGATGCCGCCACAATCAACGAGCTGGAGATCAAGTCGACGAGCGGCGAAGTGACGGCGCTTAAGAAGGGCGCGAACGACACCTGGTCGATCGTCAAGCCGATCGAGGCGCCGGCCGATCGAAACGGCGTGAGCGACGTCGTGACGAACCTTGCGAATATGGAGGAAGAGCGCGAAGTCGACCCGAACGCCGCCGACCTCAAGGCCTACGGGCTCGCGGAGCCGCGCATCGACGTCACGTTCCGCGTCGAAGGGGAGAAAGAGCCCAGGCGCGTGCTCTTCGGCGACAAGACACCGGGCGGCACCGGCCTGTACGCCAAGCTTCCCTCGGGCAATCGCGTGTTCCTGGTTGGCACCACGCTCGACACGACGCTCAACAAGTCGACGTTCGACTTCCGCGACAAGGCCGCTCTCGCATTCGACCAGAGCAAGGTCGACTCGCTCGAGCTTGCCTCGGCCACCGAAACCATCCGGCTCGAGAAGACCGGCGAGGACTGGAGGCTCGTGAAGCCGATGCAGGCGCCGGCCGATTTCGTCAGCATCAATGGCATCATCGGACAGCTTCAATCGGCCCAGATGACGGCGCTGAAGGATCGACCGGAAGACCTCAAGGACCTGAAGCAGTACGGTCTCGACAAGCCGCAGGTCGTGGCGACGCTCGGCATGGGATCGGCGACCGCGAAGTTCGAGCTGGGCGGCGAGGCAGAGGCGGGCACCGTGTGGGCGCGCGATCCGTCGAAAACGGCGGTCTTCAGCGTGAACAATGGTGTCGCCGGAGAGCTCAAGAAAAGGGTCGCGGACCTGCGGCGCAAGGAAGTGTTCGAGTTCCGGCCGTACAACACCACGCGCTTCGAAATCACACGCGGCAGCACGGTGAGCGCGTTCGAGCGTGTCAAAGGCACCGGCGAAAACCCCGTGGACACGTGGAAACAGGTCGTACCCGCAGACAAAGCGGTCGATTCGAGCAATTTTGAAGGGGCGCTGCTCGATTTCTCGAACCTTCGCGCGGAGAGCTTCGTCGACCGCGCGGGGCCGGCCACCGGCCACGACAAACCGGCCGCCACCATCGTCGTCAAGTTCGAGGACGGCAAGAAGGAAGAGCGCGTGACGTTTGGCACCGCCGGTGCCACGGTGTTCGCCACGCGTACCGATCAGCCGGGTGCCCTGCGACTCGAAGCCGGCAAATACGAAGCGGCCATCAAGAAGCTCGACGGCGTTCAGTAACTCACTCGAGTACGGAAAACGCTCCAGCATTCAGTAAGATGATGGCGTGACGCGCGCAGCCATCACCCTGGCCGCCGTGCTCGCCGTGTACGGATGCGGCGGGCCGAAACCGGTGGCCGTCACTCCGGCCTCACCGGCGACGCTGTCCGCCGCCGACCGCCTCGAGGCCGACCTCACCGCCATTTTCACCACCGCGCAGTTCGAGCGCTCGTTCTGGAGCGTTCTCGTGAGGCCGGTAAACAGCTCGGCCAACCTGTACACGCTCAACGCCGCGAAGCTGATGATGCCGGGGTCGGCGATGAAAATCGTCACCGCGGCGACGGCGGGCGAGACGCTCGGCTGGGACTACCGGTTCGAGACCAGAATCGTCTCGATGGTGCCCCTCGACAGCGGCGTCCTCGGCGACGATCTGTACATCGTCGGAGGTGGCGACCCCAGCATCAGCGAGCGGAGCGACACGCCCGGTACGCTTCGCGCGATCGCGCGAAAGCTGCGCGAAGCGGGCATCGCACGCATCGAAGGCGGCATCATCGGCGACGACGACCTGTTCGACGATCGCGGGATCGGCGACGGCTGGACGCTCGACAACCTGCCGTATGGGTACTCGGCGCCGATCAGCGCGCTTGAATACAACGAAGGGTCGGCCGATCTCCTGATTCGGGCGGGCGCTCAGGAGGGGGATCCGGTCACGATTCAGGTGCGGCCGGACGGCACCGATCTGCAGGTCGAGAACAACCTCGTCACCGTGGCCGAGTCTGGAAATGGCGCGCTGACACTGCAGCGGCTCCCTGGTTCGTCACGCGTGCTCGTACAGGGACAGATTCCGGCGAAAGCCGCGCCGTTCGTGCGCACGGCGTCGGTCGACAATCCCACACGGTTCTTCGCCTCGGCGCTTCGCAAGGCGCTCGTCGCCGAAGGCATCCAGGTGGCGGGCGACGCCATCGACATCGACGAGCTCGAATCGAAACCCGACCTCGCCCGCGCCCGCACGCTGGTGTCCCACAAATCTCCGCCGCTCGGCGAGCTCGTGTCGTCGATGATGAAAGTCAGTCAGAACCAATACGCCGAAATGTTGCTTCGCAACATCGGTGCGTCAGGTGCGTCAGGTGCGTCGGGTGCGATGGGCGTGAGAAAGGCGCGCGAGGTGCTTCAGCGGTGGAACATCCCGGACGACAGCGTTGTCATCGCCGATGGCTCCGGCCTGTCGCGATACAACTACGTCACGTCCGACGCGCTCGTGCGCATCCTGCAGGTCATGCGTGCCGATGCCAGGCATGCGTCTGCCTTCGCTGAATCGCTGCCCGTTGCGGGTCGCGACGGCACGCTCGCGAGACGGCTGTCCGGGACGGCTGCGGCAGGGAAGGTCCGGGCGAAGACGGGGACCGTGGACAACGTTCGGGCTATTGCAGGTTATGTCGAGACGGCCGATGGCGACACGCTGGTGTTTTCGATGATCGCCAACAACTTCACGGTGGCAAGCGGCGTGATCGATGCCGCCGCGGACCAGGCGTTGATCCGCCTGGCCACCTTCACTACGCGATGACGAATCTCCGCTGGTGTCTCGCCGCGGACGGCCTGACGAGCACCGGCGCCGACGACATCCGGTACTCCGCTCTGAACCGGATGAACTCGTGGCCGGGCACGGCTTCCTCCGACAGTTCCAGCGTCAACTGACCAGGCGTCGTCATGTCGCACACCACGCTGGATTGATCGCTCGTCAGCACGAGGCGATCGAGCTCGGTCCTCCACTGTCCGACGCGAGTGGTCACACGGCGATCGCCGGGCTCCAGAGACACCAGCACGTGACGGCGCTCGGTGCGCTCGTAGCCGACGTACAGGACGGCCGACCAGCTGTCGCCGCCGACTCCCGCGCGCAGGGTCATCTCGACGAACCGGCCGCCGAGCACCCACCGGTTTTCCGACGTCCCCGGCAACTGCCGGAACGGCTGTTCCGGGGCCGCGCGGTGCTGCAGCGTGCCCTGCCAGCCGCCCACGAGGCGGCTGAGAATCATCAGATCGGGTTCGGGTGCAATCATCTCGTGTGTACCGCGTAGGTCACCAGCATGTGACGCGGCACGCCGCGGTCCGGCGGCCGATCCTCGTTGTTCGCGCGGAAGTACGAACCATGGCCCTCGGACGCCGCGGTCCGCAACACGAGCGGGCGGGCATCGGGCGAAGGAGTCGCTGCCGCTTGCGTTGGCACCTGACCGGTATGGGCGTGCAACACGAGCGCGATGAGCGCGGCGCTCGTGAGACAGCTCGCCGCGATCCACGCCGCGCGTTTGCGGCCGAGCCGCTTCTGCACGACGTCCTGCCACTCGAGCCGCACCGCGGCCTCGACACGCCGCGCGCGATCGGCCGGCGCCGTTTCGCGCGGCCCTGCGGTGCGCAGCAGGTCGGCGAGTGGATCGGTGTTATGAGTCATAAACCACCTGTCCGTGCGCCAGCACCAGAAAGACCTGGCGGAACGATCGACGCGCGCGGCCGAGCAGCGATTCGACCGCCTTCGGTCCGGTGCTCATGCGCTCGCTGATCTCGTTGACCGTCAGACCGTAGATGTACTTCCATTCGAGTACTTCGCTGTAACTCCCCGGCAGCAGATCGAGCGCTACCTGTACTAAACGCGCCGTCTCTCCGCGATCGAACGCCTGGTCGGGCTGCTGGGCCGCGACCGATGCGAGCGCTGCGAGCTGATTGCGAATCTCCGGCGCGTCTTCCGAAAGCATCAGCGCGGCATGCCTTCCGCGCGCCACGCGCCAGGCGGACACCTCGCGCCGGCAAATCGCGCACAGCCAGGTAAACAACGTGGCCTCCCCTCGAAATGTGTGCAGCTTGCGCATCGCCGTAATGAGCGTCTTCTGCGCAATCTCCTCGGCCGCGTCGTGGTCCCCCTCGGTGCGGCTCAGCGCGAACCGGTAGAGGCGGGGGAAGTGCCCATCGAAAAACAGCCGGAAAGCCGCGTCCTCGCCCTCGAGCAGACGGCGCACCAGTACCTTGTCGCGGAAGGTGCCCCTTTGCGGCTCGTCAGGCATGGCGCTCATAGGATTAGAGGGGTCCCCCCGGGAAAATCCTTCGGGTATTGTCCTTAAGAAGTTTTACTGCTTGGTAAAAGTGTTTACCGGACGGTATACTCTGTCAAGTCACGATTTCATGACACGCGATCCAAATTCATGACTCGTTATCCAACGAACCGCGAGCGGCTGATGGACGCGGCGGGCGACCTGTTCTATCGAGAGGGACTGCACGCCATTACCGCGGAGCGGGTCGCCGACCACGCAGGGCTGACCAAGCCGACCATCTACAACCTCTTCGGATCGAAAGACGCGCTGGTCTTCGAGACGCTGCAGCGGCGGGGACAGCAGATCCGGCAATACATCGAGCGGCGCGCCGCCGAGCACGACGACCCGGAAGAGAAGCTGATGGCGGTGATGCTGGCCCATGCCGAGATGCTGACCTCCGAAGGGTTTCACGGCTGCCCGCTGGTCATCGCGGCCGTGCAGTCGCCCGAATCGACGCAGGCCCGCGAGCTGGCCAACGCGCACAAAGCGTGGCTGCACGGGCTCCTCGCACAGTTTTCGAAGCGCGCGGGCATGAAATCGCCGGATGTGCTCGCCTCTTCACTCATGCTCGTCCTCGAAGGTGCCGCAGCGATGTCGGCGGTCCAGCCCGCCGAGCTCGTCGCCAGGCACGCGCGCGCGGCCGTGCGCGCGCTGATGGGCGCCCATACGCCATAATTCCGGCGTGCGCCGGATTCTGATCTCGCTCGCCCTCGCCGCCTCGGCGGCGCTCCTGTTCGTGTCGGCCTGGATCCTGATTCCGGCGCCGCATCCGCTCCTCCTGCCGCTCGCCGTGGGCGCACCAGAGGTGAGCCCCGTCCTCGTGGTCTGCGGCATTTTGCTGGCCGCGCTTTCGGCCCGCCACGCCAGGCGGGACACCCTCGCACGGCTGGCGCTGGTGTGTGCCGCCACGGCGTCCCTGCTGTCGCTGCTGCCGGTTTTCCAGCTGCCGGTGACGATCGGGGCGTTCGACCGGGCGATCGCAAACACGACTGCCCAGCCGCCGGCCGAGATGGCTGGAGAGATTCGAGTCACACGCGGAGTGTCGTTCTACAAGGGTGACGTTTCACTGGCACTCGACGTGTATCAACCTCCACGCGCGGGTCCTCATCCCGTCATCATGCAGATTTACGGCGGCTCATGGCAGCGTGGAGCCCCCACCAATCAGGAGTGGTTTTCCCGGTACTTCGCCCAGCGCGGCTACGTCGTGGTGGCCATCGATTATCGCCACGCGCCGGAATGGATCTGGCCCGAGCAGCTTGACGATGTGTACGCCGGGTTGTACTGGATCCGGAATGACTCACCCGGGTTCGACGGCGACCCGAGCCGCATCGTCGTGGTCGGACGTTCGGCGGGAGCACAGCTTGCCATGCGTCTTGCCTACAGAAAGGAAGCGCCGTCCGCGATTCGAGGGATCGTGAACTTTTACGGTCCGGTCGATCTCGCACACGGCTGGCGGCACCCACCGCAGCCCGATCCCGCCAACGTTCGCGGGATCCTGGAGACGTTCATCGGCGGCACTCCCGATCGGAAGCCGGAACACTACAAACACGCGTCGCCAATTTCGTATGTCAGCCGCACGTCTGCGCCGACATTGAGCCTGTACGGCACACGCGATCACGTCGTCGAAGCGCGCTATGGCCGCATGCTCGACGCGGCGCTGAAGGAAGCAGGGGCGACGTCCGTGCTGCTGGAGCTGCCCTGGTCGGAGCATTCGTTCGATGCGGTGCCGAACGGGATGGGACGACACATCGCGCTGCGCTATACGGAACGCTTTATCGCGTGGGCTGTTGCACGATAGGTGCAATCTACGAATCTACCAATGCTGAGCTGACCAACTCCCGCGCGGCATCCAGAATCGCGCGCGGCTCGCCAGTGAGACCCCCGCCCTGCGCCATCGATCCCTTGCCGCCGCCCTTGCCGCCAAAACGCTCGATCAATTTCTTCAGCACCGCGCCCGTATCGAACGTCAAGTCCTGCGAACGGGCGATGACGACGAGCGACGGCGATTCGGCAGTCAACAGCACGGCCACCGTCGCTGGCCTGCTGGCCGCGGACGCCGCAAGCCTCTTCAATCCCGCCGCGTCCCATCCCGGCACCGCGGCGCCCACGAAGGTGAGATCACCGATCTTCTGACCGGCAGCCACGAGGCTCGCCGCTTCATGCACGGCCAGGCGCTCGTACAACGCGTCCTGCGCCTTCTGTTGGCCCCGTGCTGCCGTCTGGAGTTTCTCGATAGCCGATGGCAGCTCGTCGGGAAGGACCGACAGCAGCCGGACGCTCCCGTCGACGGCCGCTGTCAGCGCGCGGTACGAGCGAAGCGCGCGAGCGCCGCAGAGAAACTCGACTCGGAGGCCACCCTTGAACCGCTCGAAGCCGGAGACGGCAATCATGCCGATGGCGCCGGTTCGAGAGACGTGCGTCCCTCCACACGCCGACAGGTCGTAGTCCTTGATTTCGATGATGCGCAGCTCTCCTTCGCGGGCGGGTTCCTTTCGGAGTGGCAGCTTCGCCGCCTCGCTTGCGGTGACGAACCTGACGCACACCTCGCGATCCTCCCAAAGGACCCGGTTGGCCGCATCCTCGACGCGCGCGATCTGTTCGGCCGAGAGCTCCTTGTGCAAGTCGATGGTGGACGCCGACGCCCCGAGATGGAAGCTGACGGTTGTTGCGCCGGCCTCGTGCTCGAACGCCGCCGACAACAGGTGCTGGCCGGTGTGCTGCTGCATGTGGTCGAACCGGCGCCCCCAGTCGACGTGCCCTCGTACGCGCGAGCCCGGTTCGAGCGCGCGATCGACGACGTGGGCGATCCCGCCGTCTTCCCGATCGACGACGTCCGTCACGTGTGCCTGATCGATGGTGCCCGTATCGAACGGCTGCCCTCCGGACGTTGGATAGAAGGCCGTCCGATCGAGCGTTACGATCCAGGTGTCGTCTTCGGGCTGCACCTCGCGCACGACGGCGTCGAACTCTACGAGATAGGCATCGGTGTAGTAAAGGCGATCAGACGACATGAGCCACCAGGGGATCTCTCAGGCCGGCTTCTTCGAAGCCGCGCGCGCGCAGCACGCAGCTGTCGCACCGGCCGCATGGCGCGCCCGCCGGCAGCGGATCGTAGCAGCTGTGCGTCAGCCCGTAGTCGAGGCCGAGCGACACGCCGCGGCGGATGATTTGTGCTTTCGTCATCGATATCAACGGCGCCTGTATGCGGAAACGGCCGCCTTCGACGCCCGCTTTCGTGGCGAGCGTGGCGGTCCGCTCGAATGCCTCGATGAACTCGCGGCGGCAATCGGGATAACCTGAATAATCGAGCGCATTGACGCCGATGAAGATGTCGTACGCGCCCAGCACTTCGGCCCACGCCAGCGCCAGCGCCAGCATCACGGTGTTGCGGGCTGGAACGTAGGTTGACGGAATGATTGACGGGTCGGGTCCGCTCTTGGGCACGTCGCCATCGCCCAGCAATGCGGAGCCGCCGAGCGAGCTGAGGTTGACCGCAAGCTCGCGATGCGCGCGCGCGCCGAGAGCCTCGGCCACCTTGCGCGCGGCCAGAATCTCGTGGGCGTGCCGCTGGCCGTAGTTGACCGTCAGCGCGTAGAGATCGAAGCCCGACTCCCGCGCAATCGCTGCGGCGGTATAGGAGTCGAGCCCCCCGCTCAAGAGCACGACGCTCTTGCTAGACGCCCCGGACATCCGGACCCCAGATGTGTTTGTGAATCTGCAGTTGCAGCCGGACAGGCAGGCGGTCTTCGAGAATCCACGCGGACAAATCCTTCGGATCGAGCACGCCGTGCACCGGCGAAAACAGCACGGCGGCGCAGCGCCGGTCGAGGGCATGCCGCGTGAGGATGTCGCGCGCAAACTCGTAATCGGCGCGATCCTGAATGACGAACTTGACCTGATCGCGCGACCCGAGCCTGTCGATGTTGCGCCACTCGACCTTCTCCGACTCGCCGCTCGCCGGGCACTTCACGTCCAGGACCTTCACGACGCCGCCCGGCACGCGGCTGACGTCGATCTGCCCGCCGGTTTCGAGCAGCACCGTGCGGCCGCTGTCGAGCAGCCGTTCCATCAGCGGGTAGACATCGTCCTGCAGTAAGGGCTCGCCGCCGGTGACCTCGACGAGCGGGCTGCCGTAGCGGTCGACCTGCTGCAGCACATCGTCCACCGACATTTTTTTTCCGTCGTTGAACGCATACGCCGTATCGCACCAGGTGCATCTCAGATCGCATCCGGCCAGCCGCACGAAGACACACGGCTTGCCGGCATAGGTCGATTCGCCCTGGATTGAATAGAAAATCTCGTTGATGCTCAGCACGCTCCTATCAATTGTAGACGTTAGAATGAGATGTTGACCAACCTCAGGATCGGCACGTCGGGCTGGAGCTATCCTTCCGGCCAGGGCACCTGGAACGGCATCTTCTATCCCCCTGCCGCGAAGGCGCGGAGGACGAAAGGAGCGGCCAGGCCGAAGTTCGACGAGCTCGCGTACTACGCCGAACACTTCGACACGGTCGAAATCAACACGACGTTCTACGGTCAACCAAGAGCCACGGTGGCGAAGTCATGGGCGCATCGCACACCGGCCGGCTTCGAATTCTCCCTGAAGCTGTACCGTCTGCTGACCCATGGTGAAGGCCCGTCCGGACCCCGGCTCGATTCGGATCTCATCGACGAGTACCGGAGCGGCATCGAGCCGCTCGCCGAGGCAGGCAAGCTCGGAGCGCTCCTCGCCCAGTTTCCGCCGAGCTTCAAGCAGACCGCCGGCGCCGAAGCCTATCTCGACGAGCTGCTGGACAGGTTCCGGAACTATCCCATGGCCGTTGAGCTGCGCCATCGGAGCTGGAGCGACAATTTCGGCTCGACGTTGTCGCTGCTCAACCGGCACAACGCCGCGCTGACGCAGATCGACGAACCGAAGTTCAAGCTCTCCATCCGTCAGAATCAGCTGCCCAACATTACCGGGTTCTACTACATGCGGCTGCACGGCCGGAATGCGGCGCAGTGGTGGAAGCACGACAAGGCAGAGGATCGATACAACTACCTCTACTCGGCCGACGAGCTGAAATCCTTTTCCGAAACGGCAGGGGCGGCCCGGCGCCTGGTCAAGAAGTTTTACCTTTACTTCAACAATCACTTCGCCTCGAAGGCGGTCGTGAACGCCGTCATGATCAAAGAGCAGCTCGGGGAACCGGTGACCGGCACCTACCCGAAGGAGTTCGTCGAGCGCTATCCAGAGACGGCATCGATTGTCTCGACGGTCGCCCCGCCGCAGCTCTCCTCGTTGCTCCTGGAATGAGCCGCATCTCCCGCGCCGAGTTCTGGGAGTCCATCCGCCGCGGTTGGAGCAAGCATTGCCCTCACTGCGGGCAAGGACCGCTCTTCATCCGGTGGAACACGCCGCATCGCCACTGCCCCGCCTGCGGATACTTGTACGAGCGTGACTACGGCGACGTATGGTGGGTGTGGATCGTCACCGATCGAATTCCGATCGGTATTGGCATCGTCTTTCTGTTCTTCGGCTTTCGCGTGAGCAGTCTCTGGATGGGGCTCGTCTTCTTCGGATCGCTCGCGCTGCCCCTGCTGCTTACCATCCCGCGGCGCTACGGGCTCGCGATCGCGATTACGTACCTGATCCGGAAACGCTGGCCGGATCCAAAGGATAGTTTTCCAGAGCCGTCCGGCTCACGGTAGTCACGCCGATTCTCGGGCAGAGATCCTTGATGGCGCACGCCGGGCATCGTGGATAGACCGGCCGGCACACATTCTGTCCCCATGTCACGAGGTACAGGTTGATGCTGGGCCACCACCGCGTCTCGGTGGCGCGATACAGCGCCTGTTCCGTTTCTTCCGGCGTTCGCGTCCGCACCCATCCGAGCCTGTTCGCGATTCGATGTACGTGCGTGTCGACGCAGATGTTCTGCTGGCTCTGGTACGCGAGAATCAGGACCAGGTTCGCGGTCTTGCGGCCCACACCCGGAAGCGTCAGCAGCTCTTCCATCGTGCGGGGCGTCCGGCCGCCGAAGTCCTTCATTAACTTTGCGCAGGTGGCTTTGATGTACCGGGCTTTATAGCGATAGAAGCTGACCGGGTAGATGAGCCTCTCGATCTGCTTCACCGCGAGCTTCGACATCGCCTGAGGTGTGCTGGCCTTCCTGAAGAGCCGCTCGGATGCCGCAAAAGTCGTGGCATCCTGCGTACGAGCCGAGAGCAGCGTGGCGATCGTGACTTGAAACGGATCTTCCGCGCGCGATTCGGAGATCTTTTCCACGGCGGGCAGCTCGAGGCCGGTAATGGCGACCGCAAGCTTCCGCATCACCTGCTCGACCAGAACGGGGTCGGGCACCCGACCCCGATTTTTACGGGATGGGCGTGATGGGCGGCTGGCCGTTAAGGACATTCACGACGTTCCGTGCCACGAGGTCGTACATGGCCGCGCGCGTTTCGGTCGTCGCGCTGGCCATGTGTGGCACCAGCACCACGTTCTCGAGCGAGAGGAGTCCCTGGTGCACGTGTGGCTCGTTCTCGTAGACGTCGAGCCCCGCGCCCTTGATGACCCCCTCGCGCAGCGCCCACGCTAATCCATCTTCGTCGACAACCGGCCCGCGGGACGTGTTGATGAGGTAGGCCGACCGCTTCATGCGTGTCAGCGCGGTCCGGTCGATCAGGTGCCTGGTCTGCGGCGACAGAGGCACGTGCAGCGACACGACGTCTGAGGTGGCGAGAAGCTGATCGAGCGACATGCTCTCGTAGCCGGCAACCACGCGCGCGGACGGATTGTGATACGCGATCTTCATGCCGAAGGTGTTCGCCTTCTCGGCCACCGCCCGCCCGATTCGGCCGAGCCCGACGATGCCGAGCTGCTTGCCGCGAATCTCCGACCCGATCATGAAGTCGAGCGAAAACCCCTTCCAGTCGCCCCGGCGCACGAGCCGATCGCCCTCGACGATGCGTCGCGTCACCGACAGGATGAGCGTCATCGCCATGTTGGCCGTCGAGTCGGTCAGCACGTCGGGCGTGTTGGTCAGGATGATGCCTTTCGAGCGCGCGTACGGCACGTCGAGGTTGTTGTACCCGACGGCAACGTTCGAGATGACCTTCAAGTCGGCGCCGGCGTCGACCACATCCTTGTCGATCTTGTCGAGCGCGGCGACCACGAGCGCGTGCTTCCCTTTCACGCGGCGGATGAGATCGTCCTTGGTGAGCACACCGTCCCGGTACACGTCGACATCTCCGACCGCCGCCAGCGGCTCGATCGCGGAAGACGGCAACTTGTAGGTCACAAGGATGGAATGTTTCGCCATGGTTAGTGCCCGTACGACTGGCAGAACCCGCAGTGGTTGCAGCGAACCGCCGGCTCAATCACACACATGCCCTCGTCGACGTCGCTGCCGGGAAGAACCTTCAGCAGGATGTGGCTGGCATGGGAGAAACGGGGTCGGGAGGGGTTTTCCGCGACATCCGGGGAAAACCCCTCCCGACCCCGTTTCTCGGGCCTCCCCAGGTGCCGCTCGATGGCCTCACGAACGAGCGCGCGGACGTCCTGTTCGTTCATGACAGATCCACGCGATCGACGATGCCGACGATCGCCGCATCGACCGGCGCCATTTTCTGGCCGATCGCGTCGCTCGCCGAACGGCCTTCGAGCACGATCAGCACTTTTTCGTGGACGCCCGCCCCGACGCCGTCCACCGCCAGCAGCTCGGGCCCGCGCGGCGTGTCTTCGAGCGTCAGCGGCTGCACGAACAGCAGCTTCGCGCCTTCGAGCTTGCGATGTTTCTGAGTGGCAACCAGCGTGCCGGTCACACGGGCGAGCAGCATGATCTGTTTCTCGTCATGGCAAATGGCAACTGGCAAATGGCAAACCGCACATGGCACATGGCAAGTCCATTCCATCTGCCATCTGCCATTTGCGATGACACCTATCGAGCACTACCCGATGTGCCATTGATCGACGATGCCCACGATGCCGGCGTCGGCCGGCACTTCGACGGGATAAAACGGAAAGCTGGCTTCCTTGCCTCGCACGAAGAACACGTGCTCGCCGACACCCGCGCCAACCGAGTCGGCCGCGACGATCACGCGGCCCACCGGCTCGCGCGACGACGACAGCGGCTGGACGAGCAGCAGCGTCACGCCGTCGAGCGTGTCGTTTTTCAGGGTGAGGACGACGTTGCCGACGACTCGTCCTAGTTGCATCTGGTCATCTTTTCTCAGTCCGCGTGGCGACCCACCCCCACGCGCTGCCGTCGCTTACGCTCCGGATCTTGAATCGAATCGCCAATCTGCTTAGTCATCGCCTCAGTCGGCTCAGTCACTGATCTCGATGTTGTCGACAATACCGACAATGGCCGCATCGACCGGACAGTCTTTCAGACCGGCGGCCATGCGAGCAGAGCTGCCGCTGACGATGAGCACGGTCTCGCCGAATCCGGCATCGACCGTGTCGATCGCGACGACGTAGCTGCCTTCGGGTTTGCCCCTGGGATCCATGGGCCGCGCGATCAGCAGCTTGCTGCTGACCAGGCGCGGATCTTTGCGGGTCGCCACGACTGTGCCGACCACTTTGGCCAATATCATTGTTTGATCCGCATGGGGCCCCACCCCCATGCGCAGCCGTCGCTGACGCTCCGGATCTTGAAGTGCTCGCTCGTCTGCTCAGTCACCGTCTTCAGTGCTAGACCTTGACGCCAGACTTGCCGATGGGCAGCGCCTCTTCGAGATTTGCGTGCGGCCGTGGAATGACGTGCACCGACACGAGCTCGCCGACCCGGCGGGCCGCAGCCGCGCCCGCATCGGTGGCGGCCTTCACGGCCGCAACGTCGCCTCGCACGATGGCGGTCACGTACCCCGCGCCGATTTTCTCCCAACCAACCAGGGTCACCTTGGCGGCCTTCACCATCGCATCCGCCGCCTCAATCATGGCGACGAGTCCTTTGGTTTCGACCATGCCGAGTGCCTCACCCATGCTGACCTCCCAGTAGAGCCTTCACGGCGTCCTCAATGAGTGCCGTAAGCTCGCGGTATGATAGCCGAATTTCCCCGTCCACATCCGGCGGCTCTCGAAGGGCCGAGGGATCGGTGGGCACGAGACGCGCGCGCGATTCCGGCGCTTCGACGATCTGGCAATCCGCCTGATCGGCGCCCGCCGGTTCCGATCCATCCGCGCAAATTGGCGCGGGCGCTTTGATGCCGTAGCTGCCTCGAAGCTTCTGCAGCCGATCGACTTCGTCGCGCGAGAGCAGGTGCTCGCGGCCCAACTGCCGCGTCACCAGGCTGATCTTCGCGAAATGCTCGATCGTCTCCATCTTGTAGTACGCGGCGTACACGTCCGCGCCGATCGTCAGCGCCCCGTGATTGGCGAGCAGCAACCCGTCATGCGCCTTGATGTACTTGCGCACGGCCGCGGGCAGTTCGGGCGTTGACGGCGTGCCGTACTCCGCGATGGGGATGCTGCCGAGCGTCGTCACCACCTCGGCGAGCACCGCGCGATCGAGCGGAATCCCGGCGACGGCGAATCCGGTGGCCGTCGGCGGATGCGCGTGCACCACCGCGCGCACGTCGGGGCGGTTCCTGTACACCTCGAGGTGCATCAGCAGCTCGGACGACGCGTCGCGCACGCCGCGAATCTTCTTGCCGTCAAGATCGACAATCACCATCATGTCGGTGGTCATGAACCCTTTCGACACGCTCTTCGGCGTCGTCAGGATGGTGTTGTCGTCGAGCCTGATGCTGATGTTCCCGTCGTTCGAAGCCACGTAGCCGCGCGCGTACATACGCCGGCCGACTTCGACGATGTCGGCGCGAAACGCATCCTCCGCCCTATTCATTAGTCGCGGGGCCCCAACCCCGCTCCACGCCGCTCGCTTGCGGGGCCCCATCGCCCCGCGCCGCTCGCGGCTCGCGGCTCGCGGCTCACTGTGCGTTACCGTGGGCGGATGAAAGGCTGTCGAGCGCCTGTTTCGCCTGCCGCCCTTCGAGGCTGTCCGGCGCGATTTCGACGAGGCGGCGCCACACCTCGGTGGCGCCCTTCAGATCCTGCTTGCCGAAGGCGCGCACGACGCCCATGTTCAGCAGCGTCTTCGTGTGCTTCGGGTCGAGCTGCAGCGAGTGCTCCAGCTGCTTGACGGCAAGATCGGGCTGGTTACTGTAGTAGTAGCTCACGCCGAGATCGGTGCTGACGTCGACGTCTTTCGGATTGATGGCCAGCGAATCGGCATACCACTTGATCGCGTCGGTGTAGCGCCCGGCATCGTAGTAGAGATTTCCGAGCTGCGCGCGGGCCACCGCGTTGGTCGAGTCCTTGTCGGCGACCGTGCGAAGGGCCTGCACCTTCGACTCGTCGAGGATCGCGGGCGGGGGGGTGCCGGGGACCGATCCCGATGGCGCGGATGGCGGCGCACTCTGGGCGGCCGGCGGCGCCGCCGGCGGCCGCGACGACATGGCGGCCTGCTGGCTGCCGATAATCCAGCCGGCGATCAGGCCGAAGAAAATACCGGAGACGGCGTAGACAACGGACTCGAGTTTCACGGTCCGATCATTATAGTGTTCGTTTGAACCAGTCCACCAACGCGCCAACCAGTCCCGGATCGCGCGACAACAACACGGTCCCATGCGCCGGGGCCTCGGTGAAACGCACCTCGCGCGCGCCCGGACCGAGCGTAATCAGCTGCCGGATCGATCGCGCGGCATACGGATCCCTGGTGCTGCCAATCAGAAGCGCCGAGCGCCCGCCGTATTTTTTCATCGCCGCCTCCGTGCGCAGCCCCTTGTAGTCGAGCCCCGGCGAGAGCAGCGCCAGCGACATGACGCCGGGATCGTCCGCCGCGTCGGCGAGCGCGAGGTTGGCGCCAATGGACGCGCCGGCGATGCCGAGGTCCGTTCCGATGACTTCCGGCCGCTCGCGCAGGAACGACTTGGCGGCCCTCACATCGATGGCGAGCGCCGCGACATCGTCGCCGCTCCGGAAATCCAGGGAGAGCACGGCAAAGCCCGCATCGGACAGTTGCGCGGCCGCCGCTTCCCAGTCGGTGTGCGATCGTCTCAGCATGTGAAGAAGCAGGATGCCCGGCGCCGGGCGGCGTGACGGCTCGTAGTACGCGCCACTCAAGGTCGCGCCATCCGCCGCACGAAACGTGACTCGCCGGGGCGCCGCCGCGTTCAGGACGGCGAGACACATCAGCACGCACACGGCGGGCAAGGCGGGTCTAAAGACCCGCCCTACGTACGAGCTGTTCTGCCTTCCGGACCCGGCGTGGGCGTCAACGGAGCGCATTCAGGTAATCGTCCACGGATTGATGCAGACCGACATACAGCGCATGGCTGATGAGCGCGTGTCCGATCGACACTTCCTGCAGGTGCGGGAGGCGACGGAAAATCTGCAGGTTCTTCAAATCGAGGTCGTGCCCCGCATTCACGCCGAGGCGAAGCGAGTGGGCGAGCTCCGCGGCGTCGGCGTACATGTTGAAGCTGGCCTCGCCGCGTCCCGATTCAAAAGCGCGCGCAAACGGTTCGGTGTACAGCTCAACGCGATCGCCTCCCACCGCAGCCGCCCATTTGACGGCTTCGGCCACCGGATCGACGAACATGCTGACGCGGACGCCGATCTTCTTGATCTGGCTCACGATCGACGAAATCTCCGCGACCGACGTGCCCGGGGGCCAGCCGGCCTGGCTCGTCACTTCGCCGGGCTTCACCGGGACGAGCGTGCACTGCGTGGGCCTGATCTTCAGTACCAGTTCGAGCAGATCCGGCCGCGGATCCCCCTCGATGTTGTACTCGACATGGGGCGAGGCCTTCAGCAGCTCCGCGACGGCGTGGACATCCGCGGTCCTGATGTGCCGGCCATCGGCGCGCGGGTGCACCGTGATGCCGGGAGCGCCCGCCTTGATGCACGTCGCCACAGACTCGACGAGGTCGGGCTCGTTGCCGCCCCGCGAGTTCCGCAACGTCGCGACCTTGTTGACGTTAACCGAGAGCTTTACGGACGGCATCGGCTATCTCACGCGCCCAGCGGTCGATTTCCTCCGGATCCTGCCCTTCGAGCATCACCCGGAGAAGCGGCTCGGTTCCCGAATAGCGAACGAGCAGGCGGCCGTTCGTTCCGAGCCGGCTCTCGACGCTGCGCATCACCGCGGCAATTTCCGGGATTTTCTCGAGCTCCGCTTTCTCTCGCACGCGCACGTTGAGCAGCACCTGGGGATAGGTCGTGAGATCGTCGGCCAGATCGGCCAGCTCTCGTCCGCTGGCCGCCATCGTCTGCAGGACGCTGAGCGCCGTGATGAGTCCATCTCCTGTGTACAAATGCTCGGAAAAGATCAGATGCCCCGACTGCTCGCCACCGAGAGAAAGATCCCGCCTCTGCATTTCCTCCATCACGTACTTGTCGCCGACCTTCGTGCGAACCAGTTCGATGTTCAGGTTTCTGAGCGCGATCTCGAGCCCGATGTTGCTCATCACGGTCGCGACCACGGCATTGCCGCGCAGCCGGCCGTCGGCCTTCATCTGCTTGGCGCACATCAACATCACGTGGTCGCCGTCGATGACGCGGCCGCCGGCGTCGATCAGGATGGCGCGATCGCCGTCGCCGTCGAACGCAACGCCGAGTCTGAAGTCGCCCTGCCGCACGACCTCGGCCAGCATCTCCGGATGCGTCGAGCCCACGCCTTTGTTGATGTTCCGGCCATCGGGATCCGTCCCGAGGAGGGTGATCTCGAAACCCAGCTCGCGAAACAGCGCCGGCGCCACCGCCGTCATCGCGCCGTTCGCGCAATCGACGGCGATGCGGACTTGACCCAGCGCTTCCGGCCGGGGCAGGACGGCCCGCGCGTGCTCCAGGTACTTCCTGAGATGATCCGCGTGCGGAACATCGGTGGCTTCCCCCGCCGGCACCTGCCACGACGCATCGGCGACGAGGCGTTCGATCCGCTCCTCGAAGTGCCCGCCGTACTTCACGCCGGCGCCGGAGAAGACCTTGATCCCGTTGTCCTGATACGGATTGTGCGAGGCCGAGATGACGACACCGGCGTTGAAGTCGAGCGAGCCGGTGAGATACGCCACCGCGGGCGTGGGCGCCACGCCCACGCTCTGCACGGTCGATCCCGCCACCCGCGCCCCGTAGGCGAGCTCGCGTTCGATCCAGATACCGGATTCCCGCGTGTCACGGCCAATCAGCAGCTTCGTACCAGGTCCGGGAAGTGCCTGCACGAGTGCCGAGCCGATGCGCCGCACCGTTTGAACATCGAGCGGAAATGTGCCCGCGGTGCCTCTGATGCCGTCCGTTCCAAACAATGCGTGGGTCATTCGACGTGGATGCTGACGATAGTGGGATCAAGTTGATCGATGCCGAGGTTGGCGGCCGGTTCCAGCCGCACGGGCAGTCCATAGTCCCCCCGCCCGATCCCGTCGAGATCGACATACGCGACAACCGAAGTATCTCTGATCTTAGAAACGGTGTCCTGCATGCCCCTCACCCGCACCTTGACCGCGGAGGGCGAAATCTTCGCCGACAGGCCGCTGGCGAGATTGCGCGGCCGGACAGGAACGCCCGACAGTTGCTTCTCCGCTGGCGCGGGCACGATCGCCACCGACACGATCGCGGTGCGCGCGGTCTTCAGCCGCACGCCGTCGTCGGCGACGCCCACGACGACGCTCGACCGTACATCGGACCGAGCCGACCCGACCCATAGGGGTTCGGTAATGGCCTCGGTCACGCGCCGCAGAAGGCTTTCAGGACCGACCACCTCGACCGTCGCCGGATCGGCGGCGATCTTCCCGACGATGAACCCCGGCGCGGGCTCCCCTTCGACCGACGGCGTCACCGGCACGATCCGCGAAGCCGAAGGCTCGAACCGAATCGCGACCGACGAAGGCGTCACCTGCACGACGGCCACCGCGAACGGCGCTTTGACGCGGTCGGGCGACAGATGAAAGAGCCGGCGGCCCGGCTGTGCGGAGCTGAGGTCGACGCTCGCGACCAGATCGCCGGGCGAGATGCGGCTGATGGCATCGGCGCTGCCGCGCACGCGCACGTCCACCGCTTCCTGCGGCGGCTCGACCATTTCGAGATTCTCGGGCAGCTTCTGCAACTCGAGCGGAATGCGAAGACCGCGCTCGACCGACGCGCGCTGCGACGCCACCATCAGCCACAGCAGCACCGCGATGGCCACCGACACGATCTTCAGGCCGCCGTGAGCGAACGGGTGGTATCGCACTAGTGTCCAGCGCTCATTTCAGCAGTACCCTCAACCGGCGCTTCAACTCCTCGGCGTCGTAGGGCCCTTCAATCTTGCCGTCGAGCGCCACGCTGATACGCCCGGTTTCCTCCGACACGATCACCGCGACCGCGTCGTTTTCCTCGGTCAGCCCGATCGCGGCGCGATGCCGCGTGCCGAGATTTCTGGCCAGCAGCGGGTTGATCGTCAACGGCAGAAAGCAGGCCGCCGCGGCCACGCGATCGTTCTGCACAATCACCGCGCCATCGTGCAGCGGCGACTTCGGCTGAAAGATGCTGACGAGCAGATCGTAGGTCAGCATGGCATCGAGCGGAAGCCCGGCTTCGATGTAGTTGCGCAGCCCGATCTGCCGCTCGATGACGACGATCGCGCCGATGCGGGCCATCGACAGCTGCGTCGCGGCGACCGCGATCTCCTCGATCGTCTCTTCCGCGCCCTCCGGCGTCAGGAAGTACCGGAAGAACGGCGCGCGGCCGAAGTGCGCGAGCGCGCGCCGGATATCGGCCTGAAAGAGCACGATGGCGGCAAAGACGATGTACGGCAGCAGGTTCCGGATGAGCCAGTCGATCGTCTGGAGATGCCCCCAGCGCGAGACGTAGAACATGAACACGAGCAGCGTCGATCCGGCCACCATCTGAATCGCGCGCGTGCCGCGAATCGCCTTGAGCACCTCGTAGATCACCACCGACACGATGGCGATGTCGAGGACATCCCACCATGTGACGGCGGGGACATTGGGAATTTCCGGCAGCCAGTTCAGCATGCGCGCTTATGTCTCGGCGTTGCGTATCGCATCGGCGACGCGCACCACGTCGACCATGTCGGGAACATTGTGCACGCGGACGATGTGCGCGCCCAGCAGCACGGCGGCGGTCACGGCGGCCGCCGTCGCCATATCGCGCTCGCGCGGCGCACGTTCGCCAATCGCCGCGCTCAAGAACGACTTGCGCGATGGCCCGGCGAGGAGCGGGCGGCCGAGCGCCGCGAACTCGGGCAACGACGCCAGCGCCGCATAGCTGTGCTCCGGCCGCTTGGCGAATCCCAGCCCGGGATCGAGCACCACCGACTCGCGTTTCGCTCCAGCCGCGAGGGCACGCTCGAGGCTGGCACGAAGCTCCTCGGCGACTTCCGCGGGCACCGAGCCGTATCTGGCTTCCTTGTACATGTCCCGGGAACGCCCGCGGGCATGCATCAGGATGAGCCCCGCGCCGGAACGAGCGGCGATTTCGGCGAGGGCCGCATCATATCGCAGGCCCGTCACGTCGTTGATGAGGGTGGCACCCTCTCCCAGCGCCACCTCCGCGACCGCCGGCTTGGTCGTGTCAATCGACAGCGGAACCCGGACCGATCGCGCGAGCCGCTTGAGGACGGGCTGAATCCGCGCGATCTCGGCGTCGGCGGTGATGGTCTCCGACCCCGGACGCGTCGATTCCCCACCGATGTCGATGAGATCGGCGCCGCGCGCTTCCATTTCGACGGCGGCCGCCTCGGCGGCACCGGGGTCGAGGTGAATCCCGCCGTCAGCGAAAGAGTCAGGGGTGACGTTGAGGATGCCCATCACGAGCGTGCGGGCCCCTAGATGCAAAGCCCGTCCGCCTGGGAGTGGAAGGCTGAACGTGGCTCGAGGGCGCAAAGCAAAAATGGGTCAGGCCCCATTCTTTGCTATCCGGTCGAGCTGGGCAAAAAATGGGGGCTGACCCCGTTATTCCTGCGGGAGGGGATCCGCCAGCGGCGGCACGATTCCAGGACGTTCCTTGCGACGCCCGTGCTCTTCATCGTGAGCCGGCGACACAGGTCCGGCCGGCGTGTTCGGCTTGGCTTCTTCGAGCGGCAGCCCCGCCACGATGCGGCGAACCTGCTCGCCGTCGAGCACTTCGCGCACGAGCAGTTCGGCGGCCACTTGCTCGAGGCTGGCCTTGTGCGCGGTCAGCACCTTGTGCGCGCGATCGTAGTTGTCGGTCACGAAGCGCTTCACTTCCCTGTCGATGTGCAGGGCGGTGTCTTCGCTGTAGTCCTGGTGCTGCGCAATCTCGCGGCCGAGGAAGATCTGCTCTTCCTTCTTGCCGAAGGTAAGCGGCCCCATGGCCTCGCTCATGCCCCATTCGCACACCATCTTGCGCGCCAGCTCGGTCGCACGCTCGAGATCGTTGCCGGCGCCGGTCGTCATGCTGCCCGACATCGTGATTTCTTCGGCGATCCGGCCGCCGAGGAGAATCGCAATCTGGTCGATCAGGTAGTCGCGCGAATAGTTGTGCTTCTCGTCCACCGGCAGCTGCTGCGTGAGGCCCAGCGCCATCCCGCGAGGAATGATGGTGACCTTGTGCAGATCGTCGGCATTGGGCAGCAGCACGCTGAGCAGTGCATGCCCGGCTTCGTGCACAGCCGTGATTTTTTTCTCTTCGTCGCTGATGATCATCGAGCGGCGCTCGGACCCCATCAGCACTTTGTCTTTCGCAAACTCGAAATCGATCATCCGGACGGTCTTGCGGTTGTAACGCGCGGCGTTGAGCGCCGCTTCGTTGACCAGGTTCGCGAGATCGGCGCCGGAGAATCCCGACGTTCCTCGTGCCAGCACCTGCACGTCCACGTCGTCGGACATCGGAATCTTTCGCGTGTGCACCGTCAGGATGCCCTCGCGCCCCTTCACGTCGGGACGGTTCACGACGATGCGGCGATCGAAGCGGCCGGGCCGCAGCAGCGCCGGGTCGAGAACGTCGGGCCGGTTGGTGGCCGCGACGAGAATGACCCCCTCGTTCGATTCGAACCCATCCATCTCGACCAGCAGCTGGTTGAGCGTCTGCTCGCGCTCGTCGTGGCCTCCGCCGAGGCCCGCACCGCGATGCCGGCCCACGGCGTCGATCTCGTCGATGAAGACGATGCACGGGGCGTTCTTCTTGCCCTGCTCGAACAGATCGCGCACGCGCGACGCGCCGACGCCGACGAACATCTCGACGAAATCGGATCCGCTGATCGAGAAGAACGGCACGTTGGCCTCGCCCGCAACCGCCCGGGCCAGCAGGGTCTTGCCGGTTCCCGGAGGTCCCATCAGGAGCACGCCCTTGGGAATGCGGCCGCCAAGCTTCTGGAATTTCTGTGGTTCTTTGAGGAACTCGATGATTTCCTGGAGCTCTTCTTTCGCTTCGTCTACGCCGGCGACGTCCTTGAACGTCACCTTCTTCTGGGAGTTCGACGAGAGCTTCGCCTTGCTCTTACCAAACGAGAGCGCCTTGTTGCCGCCGCTCTGCATCTGGCGCATGAAGAAGATCCAGAAGCCAATCAACAGGAGAATCGGCGCCCAGGAATACAGGAGCTGGGCCCACGGGCTCTGCGTCGGCTCTTTGGCCAGAATCAGCACGCCCTGAGCGTCGAGCTTGTTGACGAGTCCGTCGTACTGGCTGGGCGCGTAGGTGTGGAAGGTCTCTTTGTCGGCCTTGAAAATCCCCGAGATTTCCTGCCCGGTGATAGTGACTTTCTCGATGCGTCCAGCCTCGACGTCTCTCATGAAGTCGCTGAACGGCACGGCCTTTGACTGGGTTTGAAACTTCGTCGAAAAATTCCACACCCCGGCCGCAACCACGACCAGGACCATCCAAAATACCAAGCTTTTTAACGTGGAGTTCACCCTAAGCCCTCCCACGGACTGAACACGACTAAATAGGTACCCGTTTTAAGATTACCACGTCTCTTGTGGTCTCCGTGACCCGAAACGCCTCTGCCAGGCCATGCCCCGCAACCCACACAATCTGCCCGGTTCGGTCAACGATGACGGGGGTAATTTCCCGTTCCGCCCGGTCGGTTTTGGCATCCACGAACAGGTCCTGGAGCTTCTTTCGGCCCTCGAGCCCCAGGGGCCGAAACTTGTCCCCCGGACGCCGGTTCCGCACCAGGAGGGGCCCCGCCAGCCGGCCGGCTTCCAGCACGGCCTCGTCCCCCCGCCCGGTAAGCCGCCAGACCTCTTTGGCCACCCGACCGAACGGCACAGTATTCATATCGGCCGAAATGGTGCAGGCCGCCTCTGGCACCTTCACCCACCCCGGGATCTCGAGGGGATAACTGAAGTCGGCGGCGGGAAGCGGCTTCTCGCGACCACGGCTTGTTGTTAAGACGAGCCGGTTGCCGCGGCGGTTCACGCGATGGCCGGGCAAATCGAGCTGACCTGTGGATTTAGACACCGCGAAGCGTAGAACGGCCTCCACAGCATCGAATCCGACGAAGTGCGCGCCCGCGACCGCGCGCTGCGCAAGTCGAATCACCCGGCGCGCCATCGCCGGCGGTTCCTGCAGCAACGCGTCCGCGTCGAGCTCTGCGCCGCGTGGCGTCCGGTAAACGAGCCGCGCGGCCGCGGCGCGCGCGGCCGCGTCGAGGTACTCGGCATCCTCGCGTGCGATTGCGGCCTCGCGGTCGAGAACGTCGACGATGCCCCGGGCAAATCGTTCTTCGAGCAGGGGCAGCAGCTCGTGCCGGACGCGATTTCTCGGGATAGCGACGTCCGCGTTGGACGCATCCTCGCGAAATGAGAGGCCGCGCGCCTTGACGAACGCCCGCACGTCGTCTCGCGACGTGTCGATGAACGGCCGAATGACAATCCCCGACTCCGGGCTCATTCCGCCGAGACCGCGAGGACCCGCACCGCGCAGCAGGCGCAGCAGGAATGTCTCTGCCTGGTCATGCCTGGTATGCGCGACCGCAACGCATGTCGCTCCGAGTTCCACGGCGGCGCAATCAAAAAACTCATGGCGAGCGACGTGGCCTGCGTGTTCAATGGAGATGCCCTCCGCGGACGCCCGCGCGGCGACATCCACGCGACCGATTTGGCCCGGCAGCGCCAGGCTCGACGCAAGCTGCCGGCAAAACAACTCGTCCGCATCCGATTCCGCGCCGCGGAGAAGATGGTTGAGGTGCAGGACGCCTGCCACGTGAAAGTCCTCTCCGCGTGCCAACTCGAGAAGCAGATGAAGGAACGCCACCGAATCGGCGCCGCCAGACAGCGCGACGGCGACACGGCTCCCGGCGGGAAGCAATCCATATCGGCGGACGGATTCGACTGCCGGGACAGAGTCGATGATCGTCATGGCGCGAAAGACGAGAGGTGCGAAAGGTGCGCGTAGAACGCACCTCTCGCACCCATCGCACCCGGAAATGGTGCCGGTGCAGGGACTTGAACCCCGGACAACGCGGATATGAGCCGCGTGCTCTAACCAACTGAGCTACACCGGCGGAACTACTGATTTTACACTGTCAGGGCAGATGGCAAATGGCAAATGGCAGCCATCTGCCATGACTGCGCAGGGGATCTGCCATCTGCCATATCAGCGTCAGAGGACCAGCATGGCGTCGCCGTAGCTGTAGAAGCGATAACGCCGCGCCACCGCCTCGCGATAGGCGTTCATCGCCACCTCACGTCCGGCGAAGGCGCAGACGAGCATGAGCAGCGACGACTGCGGCAGATGGAAATTCGTCATCAGCGCATCGACCATGCCGAATGTGAATCCAGGATAGATGAACAGGTCCGTCCATCCAGACTGAGGCGTGATGACGCCGCGGCCGGCGCGTCCGGCTGCCTCGAGCGCGCGCGTCGTCGTCGTGCCGACGGCAACCACGCGGCGCTTCTCGCGGCGGGCGAGATTGATGGCGTCAGCCGCCCGCTCGCTGATCGAAAACCGTTCGGCGTCGATCGTGTGCGCTTCGACTGTCTCGACGCGCACCGGCTGAAACGTGCCATAGCCGACATGGAGGGTGATGGCCGCGCGCGCCACGCCGCGGGCTTCGAGCGCGTCCAGCAGTTCGGGCGTGAAATGCAGGCCGGCGGTCGGGGCCGCCACCGAGCCGCGCACGCGGGCATACACGGTCTGATACCGCTCGCGATCGCTCACCGTATCGTCGCGCTTGATGTACGGCGGCAGCGGAACGTGTCCGATGTCATCGATGGCATCTTCGAGCGGGCCACCGCCGTCTACCCACAGGCGGATCGTGCGCCGTCCGTGGAAATGGCGCTCGAGAATCTCGCCGCGAACGACGTGCCCGGCGCCCTGGAACACCATCTGGGCCCCTGGTGCGAGCTTCTGTCCTGGATGGACGAGCGCATCCCACCGCCCCTCGTCCGCAGCCCGCGACGTCCCGGGCGCCCCCGGCACACGATCGGGATCGAGGGGTGCAAGAAGCAGACACTCGACAGCCCCTCCGCTCGGGACACGCACCCCGAGAAGCCGGGCCGGAAACACTCGCGTGTCGTTCACCACCAGCAGATCGCCGTCGCCGAGAAACGTAGCGAGCTCGGACACGTGCGTGTGCTCGATCCGGCCCGTGTTTTTGTGCAGCACGAGCAGCCTCGACCCGCCGCGATCCGGGGCCGGCGACTGCGCGATCAGCTCGTCGGGCAGATCGAAGTTGAAGTCGGAAACGTTCATTGCCTCTATTGTGCGAGAAGACGCCGAAGGTGTGCGGTGGCGGTGCGCGGAGATTGAAGAAAGGACGGGCCCCCCAGGGAGGTGGGTGACCCGCCCTCGTGACGAACCTGCTGCTATCTCACACGGCGTCCGGCCTTCGGGGCCGGACCGCGGCGCCGCGACGCGCGCGAGCCCCAGACCGCCTTCGACCGCACGACCGTCTTTTGTGCGCCGTTATTGCGTTTCATTGCCCCACTCCTTCTCATGGTTCTGGTCCCCTTCGGAAACTCTTCGAACATCAGTGCAGCCTCGGACCCCACACCGCCTTGGACTGTCGCCAGTCCTCCTTCAGAATCGACCACAGAATCTGATCGAAGTAGCGGCCGTTGCGCTGAAACGACCGGCGAAGCACGCCCTCTTGCATCGCGCCGACTTTTCGCAGCGCCGCGTTGCCGCGGCCGTTGGTCGTGATCGAGCGCGCTTCGAGCCGGTGCGTGCCGACGACGCCGAATGCGAAATCGATGACGGCGCGGGCCCCGTCGAGAAACACGCCGCTTCCCCAGAAGGGCGACCCGATGGCAAAGCCCCATTCGCCGCTGCCGAAACCCGGCTCGAGCTGGCGCACCTGGAACAATCCCATCGCATCGTCGTACCCGTTGGGCACGACGCCGTAGCAGAAGCTGTTGCCACGCGTGCGCTCGTGGTGCGCTTCTTTTATGAAGCCGAGAAAGCCGTCCACCGTTCGCGGCAGAGGAGATACGAACTCGGAGACCTCGTCGCTCGTCAACATGGCGAGCAGCGCCTGCGCGTCGCTCTCGCGCACTTCACGAAGCGTGACCTTCTCTCCGGCAATCGACGGGAGACCGAAATGCCAGTCGAAGGGAATCGAGCCGGTTTGAATTCGCGGTTGTTCCTGGTAAGGCATTTTTTCCATAGCGACCCCAGAAAGAGCAAGGCGCTTACCAGCGTGTTGTTTCGTGTCATATTGGCACCATAAGTAAAGCTCCCACTTGCAGTTACGCGATTTCTCAGCATCTGGCAAACGGCGGGCGTGTCACATCCCCGTTGTGCCCTAACGGCACACGAGATCGAGCCAGTACTCCTCAAATCGTTGGAATTGAGTGGGTTGACAGTGATGGGTCAGATCAGCACAAGTTGTGCTGGTCTGGTCGACACGGATTTGCTCAGTTCGGCGCGGAATTGCTCAGATTGACCAGCGGAGCAGGAGGGAACCGACCGTGAACCCTGCGCCAACCGAGGCGACCAGCACGAGGTTGCCCTTCTTGAGACGTCCGTCAGCAACGGCGTCGGTGAGCGCCAGCGGGATCGTCCCCGCCGTCGTGTTGCCGTATTTTTCGATATTGATGACGACCTTTTCCGGCGGCAGGCCCAGCCGCTCGGCGGCAGACATGATGATGCGGCGATTGGCCTGGTGGGATACGAACAAGTCGATGTCCTGCCCGGTCACGTTGTTGCGCGCCATGATGCGCGCGCAAATCTCCTCGGTCTTGCGGACGGCAAATCTGAAGACCGCCTGCCCATCCTGCTTCACGTAGTGAAGCCGCTGGTCGACGGTTTCGTGCGAGGCCGGCTTCAGGCTGCCGCCCGCCGGCATGCACAACGCGTTTCCCCCGCTCCCATCGATCTCGTGCGTGAAGTCGATGATGCAGCAGGCGTCGGTCGCGGGACTCACGACGACCGCGCCCGCGCCGTCGCCGAACAACACGCACGTCGACCGGTCGGTATAGTCGATGATGCTCGACATGACATCGGCGCCGATTGCCAGCGCATGCGTGTGGGTGCCGGCCGCCACCATATGAGCGGCAGTGGTCAATGCATAGGTGAACCCCGAGCAGGCCGCGCCAAGGTCGAAGCCCCACGCCCGGGTGGCGCCGATCTTTTCCTGGACGAGGCAGGCCGTGCTCGGAAACATCATGTCGGGCGTCGTCGTGCCGACGACGATGAAATCGATGTCTTCGGGGGTCAGGCCCGCCTGCTCGATCGCCTTACGCGCGGCGATCGCGGCCAGATCCGACGTGCCGACTCCCGGCTCGACGACATGGCGCTCGCGGATGCCCGTACGCTGCAGAATCCACTCGTCGCTCGTGTTGACCAGCTTCTCGAGATCTTTGTTGGTCAAGAGCCGCGGCGGCACATACGTCGCGAGACCGCTGATCTTTGTCGAGCGAAAGCCGGCTGTCTTCACCACAAACCCCTTCCGGGTGCTGTCAGTCCGAAATAGTTGTAGGCAAGCGCGGTGGCCACGCGGCCCCTGGGCGTGCGATCGAGAAATCCGATTTGAATGAGGAACGGCTCGTAGATGTCCTCGATCGCGTCTTTCTCTTCGCTGATGGCCGCCGCGATGCTGTTGATGCCGACCGGCCCGCCGCCGAACTTGTCGATGATCGTCCGCAGCAGACGTCGATCGATGTCGTCGAAGCCGTGTTCGTCGACTTCGAGCAGCTTCAAGGCGTCGGCCGCCACCTGTTCGGTAATCCGTCCGTCGGCGCGCACCTGTGCGAAGTCGCGCACCCGGCGGAGCAGGCGGTTCGCAATACGCGGCGTCCCGCGCGATCGCCTCGCAAGCTCCGCGGCGGCGGCCTCGACGATGGGCACGTTCAGAATGCGCGCCGACCGCTGGATGATCTCCTGGAGGTCGGCGTCGTTGTAGAAGTCGAGGCGATGCACGATGCCAAAGCGCGAGCGCAGCGGGCCGGTGAGCAGCCCGGCCCGCGTGGTCGCGCCAATCAAGGTGAACTTCTGCAGCGGGACTTTGATCGATCGGGCGCCGGGGCCCTGGCCGATGACGATGTCGAGCTCGTAGTCCTCCATCGCGGGATAGAGCACTTCCTCGATCGCCGGCGGCATCCGGTGGATTTCGTCGATGAACAGCACTTCGTGTTCACCCAGGCTCGTCAGAATCGCGGCGAGATCGCCGGGACGTTCGAGCACCGGACCCGCCGTCGCCCGCACGGCGACACCGAGCTCCTGGCCGATGACGTAGGCCAGGGTCGTTTTGCCCAGACCGGGGGGACCGTAGAGCAGTACGTGGTCGAGAGCTTCGTGCCGCTGCCGGGCGGCGGTAATGGAGACCTGGAGGTTCGCGCGAACGCGCTCCTGGCCGATGTAGTCGTCCAGCGTGCGGGGCCTCAGCCCCGCTTCGTACTGAGCGTCTTCATCGACCCGGGCAGCCGTGACGATCCTCGGGTCCGACGACATGCAGGAGGGATTCTATGAGACGGCGAGCCCCTCAGCAATCTTCGCTTTGATTTTCTTGATGAACCTTGCGGCTACATCCGGCGCGTACCCTGCGGCTCTGAAAGCATCCTGCCACTGGGCATCGGTGATCTGGCTCAACAGCCCTGCGGTCCACTTCACGTCGGCGGGACGAACCAGGTCTACGACCGAACCGTAAATGGTCTCGAAATCGAATTCGATTCCGTCTTCGCCGATCTCCCTGATAAAGCCCTGCGACTCGAATCCTTCGATGTCGTTGCGCGAGCCCTGACCCAGGCCCCGCATCGGGAACAGCCACAGAAGCTTCGAGCTCGACGTCTTGCCGAGCGAGGCGCCGACGTCACGCACGACGAAGCGCCGCGTGCCGTCGGCATGGCGATAGATCTTGTTGTTGGACGTCTTCCAGTCCCAGTTGCCCAGCAGGATGTTGGCGACGATCAACCCGCGGAACGGCTGAGCGTCGATAAACGCGTTCTCGGTCCAGGACCAGTCGCCGGCGACCTCCGCACCGTCGATGTCGGTGCGGAAGCGCCCGTCCGGCTGCCGTCCGCCCGGTCCTCCGGAAAGTTCCCAGCTCTTGAGGTAGTACGTGGGCGGCTGGTGGTAGCCGATGGCCCAGAGAATTCGCGACACCACCACTTCGGTCTGCGCCTCCGGGCCGAGCTTGACGCTCCATTCGCGGCCATCCGGCCCGCGGACGTCGAATCCGTCACTGAAGCCGGTGGTATCGGTCGCGACCCACGTGAACGGGACATCGGCCTTCGGCTTCAGCGCGTTCCCTCCTGGACCGTTGAAGAGATCGCGCGAGGAAACGTCGCCGGGCGCCTGCCAGAGCTCGGCGATCGTGTCGGCCGCACCCGGCTGGGCGTTTGTGCCCACGCCGTGCGTCAATGTCAGAACGAACGTCGCAAGAATGACTGAAATCGCTGCACGGAAGCATCGTGCGTTCATGCCTCCTGAGAAGCTGCAAAAGGTGATCCCCTCAGCTCGCCAGTTCCCTCAACGCGAGCCTCAACGACGCCTCGAAGCTCGATCCGCTGGCTTTTTTCATGGCCGCACCGACGGCGCGCTCGGCCAACGGGCGGTGGTAGCCGAGGTTCATCAGTGCCGAAAGCAGGTCGGTCCGTAGCGCTTCGGTGTCGTCCATGGGCGCCACGGCGGCGGTGTCCGCGGGCAGGAACGACGCCATCTTGTCCTTCAACTCCAGCCCGATCCGTTCGGCCGTTTTCTTGCCGATGCCGGGAATACCCGTGAGCCTCGCGACATTTGCCGTGCGAATCGCCGAGACCAGCTCGTTCGGCTCGATGCCCGACAGCACGGCCAGCGCGAGCTTCGGACCAATGCCGCTGACGCCGATGAGCCGCTCGAAAATCTGGAGTTCGAGCCGTGTCGCGAAACCATAAAGGTTCAGCGCGTCCTCGCGCACGTGGGTGTGGATGCGAAGGGAGACGTCGGAGCCCGGCTCGGCCATCTCGTAGAACGTCGAGAGCGGCACGTGCACGTCATAGCCGACGCCGTTGACGTCGACGACGACGCGGTTCGGCTGCTTCTCCAGGAGCCGCCCTCGAAGGTGGGCGATCATGTTTTCAGCGTGGACGAAACGCGCGCCAGCTCGTGGCGCGGCTCGCCGGCTGCGAGGCGCGGGACGCGGCGTCGGCGACTCCACGGTTCATCTTGTGCAGATGGCAGATCGCGATCGCCAGCGCGTCCGACGCATCGAACGGCGCCGGCGGCTCGGCGAGGCCGAGCAGTAACTGGATCATCGACTGCACCTGGCCCTTTTCCGCGCGGCCGTAGCCGACGACCGACTGCTTCACTTCGGCAGGGGTGTATTCCACGATCGGCACACCGGCTTCGACGGCGGCGAGCATCGCGACACCGCGCGCGTGTCCGAGCTTGAGTGCGCTCCTCGCGTTGACGGCGTGGAAGAGATTCTCGATGGCCACACAGTCGGGGCGGTAGCGCGCCAGCAGCGCGCCGAGCTCGGCGTGGATGACTTCGAGCTTTTCCGGGAAAGGCTTCCTGGCCGCAATCGAAATCGCGCCGCAGACAACCAGGCGGTGGCGGGTGCCATCGCTCTGCACGCATCCGTATCCGGTGCGCGCGGAGCCGGGGTCGATCCCAAAGACCTTCACGCGAGCGAGGCCTCGATCTCCTTTTCCTCGATGTCGAAGTTCGAGTACACGTGCTGCACGTCGTCGTGGTCCTCGAGCACTTCCATCAGCTTCAACATCTGCTGGGCGACCTTGCCCTCGAGCTTCACGTAGTTCTGGGGAATCATCGACACCGACGCGGCCGCGGGTTCGATGCCGAGCGCCTTGACGGCTTCGTGGACTGCATGGAACACGTCCGGCGTCGTCAGCACTTCCCAGTTGTCGTCGTCGTCCTGGAAATCGTCGGCGCCCGCCTCGAGCACGGCGTTCATCAGCTTCTCTTCGTCGGCTTTCGATTTCTCGACGACGATGTAGCCCTTTTTCGCGAACATCCAGGCCACAGCGCCTGCCGCCGCGAGATTGCCGCCGTGTTTTTCGAGCGTGTGGCGCATTTCGCCGACGGTGCGATTCTTGTTGTCGGTCAGCGTATCGATGATGACGGCGGCGCCGCCGGGGCCATAGGCTTCGTAGCTGACCTCTTCGTAACTGACGCCCGGCTCTTCGCCAGTGCCGCGGCGGATGGCCCGCTTGATGTTTTCGGCGGGCATGTTCGCGGCCTTGGCGTCCGCGATAATCGTCCGCAGGCGCGGGTTCATGTCGGGGTCGCCGCCACCCCCGCGCGCAGCCACGGTCAACTCTTTGATGATGCGGGTGAAGATCTTGCCGCGCTTCGCGTCGAGCGCGCCCTTTTTATGCTTGATTGACGCCCATTTTGAATGGCCGGACATGATGAAACTCCAGTGAAAGGACCGGCCAAGATTTTACATCGGCCGGGCCAAAACGGTCCGGCTAAAGCCTCACGCCTTTTCCGCGAGAATCAGCCACACGTCCGCGCGGGGATCCCAGGGTTCTCCGTTGTAGTCGCCCAGGACGGCCTTGATCCGGAACCCCGCCCGCTCGAGGCGCCTGCTCATTTGCGGCACGGTGAGGGTACGAAACACGAGCGAAAACCGGTGCGCGCGCCGGCGGCGGCCGCGCCACTCGACGAATGTCTGGTCGAAGATCGTGAGCTTCTTTTTCCGGTCCTGGCGAACCGATTCCACGAGCGTGATGCGTGACCGGCCACCCCGCCGCGATCCCCGGAATCGCACCCTGTTCCGGTACTCCTTCCAGACCGGCAGATCCGGGACGAGGTCGATGCCGAAGATGCCGCCCTTCGGCAACACCCGCGCAACCGAGGCCAGCGTCGCCTTCAGATCGGATTCGCGAACGAGGGACTGGAGAATCCCGTACGGCGCCATGACGAGATTGAAGCGCGCCGACAACCGGAACGGCAGCAGACGGATGTCGCTGCGAATCCATGAGACCCGCGCGCCCAGACGCGCGCGCCTCGAGCGCCGGCGTGCGTGCGTGAGCATGTCCGCCGATCGATCGACGCCGACCACGCGAACGCCGGCCCGCGCGACCGGAATCGTCACGCGTCCGGTGCCGCAGCCGAGCTCCAGGACGGCGCCGTTGGCCCGCGTCCCCATGCGGCGCCAGAAATCGACGTCGCGGCGATCGAGCGTCTGCGCGTTTTCCCAGTCGTAGAAGGGCGCGTAGTCGTCCCACCCTTTCCAGCCTTCGTCGAATTGCTCTTGGTCGCGGGGGCCGCTCGCCCCGCTCCGGTCGCTCCGCTTGCGGGGCCCCTGCGCCCCGCGCCGCTCCGCGACCTTTTTTCATCAAACGCCTCGGCAAGCCTTCAATCAGACACCGCCAGCTCACCCGGCACGATGGGCCGCGTTCGCGGCAACCGTCCTTTGCGGGCCAGGTTGCCGACAAACGCGATGATGCCGACGAAGAGGCACAGCTTGAGCGAGTTGCCGAGCCGCGTGTTCGGCAGCACGTACCACATCAGCCAGAGCGCCGGCTGCGCGATGCACATCGCCCACACCGTTCCGTAGAAGTAGCGCCGCTCGTGGCCTTCGCCCTGGGTCGACGGCATCACGCGAGGAAGCCTGCCAAGGGCGCCAAGCAGCCAGACGGCGCCGGCGATTGGAAAGTACGCGTAGCGGTAGATCTGCTTGAGATACCACTCGCCGGTGACGACGGCCACGACCAGGCCGGCGATGTTCAGCAGCGCGAAGGTGATGGCGGCGCTCCACGCAAACGTGTAGCAGACGCGCCGGTAGAGGGGGTTCGGCCGATCCTCCGTGAAGCGAATGATGTAGGGCGCGGGCTCGACGCCCGGCAGACGCCCGCGTACGCCCGCGATTCCCGTGCTCACCATCACGACGGCGAGCCAGATCACCATCCGGCGGTCGAATCCCCGCTCGAACAGGTCGAAGGTGAGCGGGCCCGGCGCGATGAAGAACACGAAAATCCAGATGGGCCAGTGATTGAACCGGTAGTACAGCTTGTTGCGGGTGCGGATTTTCCTCTGCGAAGCGTACTCGACTGGAATGGCGCTCACTGTTGTGTCCATGCGCGCAACTTCAGTTGCGCCCCGTAATCAATCTATCCAATACCTGCCTGGGCGTCTCGCAGCCGCGCGCGGCACGGCTGTCGGCGACGTACGCGCGCAGCCGGCTGAACGGGCCGACGTACGGCGAGGCCGAAGCATAGTAGCTGAGCGCGGTGTGCCGTTTCACGGCGTTCGACGTGCGAACGTAATTCGCCGCATCCGCACGCCAGGGCTGCGGTCCGCTCGCCGCCCTGAAGACAGCAATCAGGTTTCCCTCGTCCGGCGACGTCATCGTCCGGACCGGTTCGAACCCGGCTTTACGCCCGAGGTCCTCGAGCGTCGCGCGGCTGAAATTATAGAAGTGCGCGAAGTGAAACCGGTGGCCGGGCGAGACGCACCGCGCCTCGACGTTCGGCACTTCAATCAACAGCAACCCGCGCTCGGCAATCCACGCGTGGAGCCGGGTGAGGATGGCATTTGGATCTTCGACGTGCTCGAGCGCGTGGTACATCGTGATGACGTTGAAGCTTCCTGGAGAAAAGGCGGCATCCTGAACGAAGCCCGTGGCCACCGGCACGTCGAGCGCTTCACGGGCGTGTCGCGCGTACTGCTGGTCCGGCTCGAGCCCCGACGCGTCGAACCCGAGCCGGCGAAACACGTACACGACTTCTCCGCCGCCGGCCCCGGCATCGAGAATCCTGTCGCCCGGCTCCAGGAATGGCGCAAGGACCCGATAGCGGTTCAGCGCGCCCCGACCCGACCGCGCGATATGCCGCAGCGATGGTGTCGACTGTCCTTTGTAATCGAGCCGGTATTCACTCGAGTAATAGCGCCGGACTTCTTCTTCACCCGGGCGCGGGTTCGACCAGACCAGTCCGCATTTCCGGCAGATCGTGGTGCGCAAGGGGCGCCCGTCGCGATCGCGGTCCCCAATCACGTCAACCTCGGACGCTCCGCACAGGTTGCAGGGGATCGGACACTCACTCACGATTGGAGACCAGGACGAACTGCGGGAGTTCCGAACCGTCGAGAAAATTTCTGGCCTTGATGTCGAACATCGGCTGGCGCGCGAGCACGTAGGTTTCCACCGGCAGCCGATCCTTGACGTTCGCGTACTCGCTCTCGGTCATCACGAAATACACGTCGCTCGTCGAGTGAAACACCGCCTGAAGATGATCGGGCAGCAGGACCTCCATCACGGGCCGGTGCAGGTAGAAGACCATGCTCGGCAGCGCGAACCGGTACGATCCCACGATGGCCCCGACGCTCGCGCGCGCGCGAATGAGCTCGGAGAAGGGCCGGACCGGCTTGTATCGCTCGAAATCGGGCAGCGTGCAGAGCACGACACACCAGATGATAAGGACGAGGCTGGCGGACAGGCACGCCGCTGCTTCGAGCACGCGCCGGCGCCCGGACCAGACGAGCGCACCGGCGCCTCCGGCGACGGCCACCGCACCGGCGAACGTCGCGCCCGCCAACGCATAACCCCGGGCGACGGCGAACGCCCACACCAGGGCCGCGCCGGCGGCCACGAGCAGCACGGCCGTCAGCCCCAGGCCCCAGACGACGGGCATCTTCACCGAATCACCCTCGAGAGCTTTCGTGAGCATCGTGCCGACGAGCGCCGCTTCGGCCGTCACGATCGGAAGGATGTACAGATCTTCTTTCGTACCCGACAACGAGAAGAACGTCACGATCGCCGCGATCCAGATGACGAGCAGCCACGCCACTCGATTTGCACGCCGCTCCCCGACCGCCCACCACAGAGCGAGCGGAATCATTACGGACCAGGGAAACAGATCGGCAAGCATGACCGGGATGTAGAAGAGGAGGCCGCGCGACTGCTCGCCGACCGCTTCGGCATAGCGTCCGAGGTTCTCGCCGAACAGGAACGCGCCGATGTATTCCCAACCATATTCACGGTAGAGGAAGTAGTACCACGGCACCGCGATCGCCAGGCTGATGATCGCCCCCGTTGGCAGCATCATGCGGCGCAGATCGCTCAGCCGCCCGAGCGTCGCCAGGTAGATGAAGAACACCACCGCGGGAAGGAAGACGGCCACCGGTCCCTTGGTCAGCACGCCGAAGCCCGCCGCGACGTACATCAGGCAGAGATAAAGACGGCGACGGTCGGGCCGGCTCTCGGCCAGCGCGAAACACAACAGCACCAGTCCCGTCCACATCGTGATGTGGACGTCGATGATGATGCGCCGCGCCAGCAGCAGCAGCCGCGGCGAGGTCGCCAGCACGAGCGCGGCCATCAGCCCGGCTGTCGTTCCGCCGAGCAACCGGCCCAGCGCAAAGGCCGTTGCCACGATGACCACCCCGCCGATGGCGATCGGCAGCCGCTCGCTCCATTCGGAGACGCCAAACAACCGATACGACGCAGCGACGTTCCAGTAGGAGAGGACGGGCTTGTTCATGCGCAGCTGGAAGTTGAAGCTCGGCGAGACGTAGTCGCCGGCCTCCATCATTTCCCGCGGCGTCTGCGCGTAGAACGCCTCGTTCGCATCCCAGATCGACGAGACACCCAGATTCACGAAGTAAGGAATGACGGCAGCGACGAGCAAAACGGCAAGGAATGCGTGCCGGCGTTCTGTGAAACCGAACATCGGCGTTCAAAGTATCACGACCTCTAAATGCAGGGATTGGGGATTGGGGATTAGGGATTAGCTTCAGCCGGACCGGAAGTGATGCAGCGCGATGCCGGTGGCGGTCGCGAGGTTCAGCGAATCGACCGCGCCGGCCATCGGTATCCGCACGGCCAGGTCGGCAAACTGCTCGGCCTCCGGCGACAGTCCCGGTCCTTCGCTTCCAACGAGCAGCGCCAGTCGACCTCTGGCCTCGCACACGGCGAGGTCTCGCGCATGCGCGCGCGGCGTCAACGCGGCGAGCGTAAAGCCCAGCGCTTTGACCGCGGACAGATCGCCGGGCCAGTCGTTCAGGCGCGCATAGGGCACGGCGAGGACGCTGCCCATCGACGTGCGGATGGCTTTCCGGTACAGCGGATCGCAGCAGGTCGGGCTCAGCAGCACCCGGGCACCGAAGGCCGCGGCGTTGCGAAACGCGCTGCCGACGTTGTCGGGATCCGTGATGCCCTCGAGCACGAGCAGGCGATCGCCATCGCGCGCCACGTCGGCCAGCGCCCGCTCGGGCGGACGCGCGGCGAGTGCAAGGCATCCGCGGTGCAGGTTGAACCCGGTGATCGAGCCGAATGCCTCGGTATCGCAAACGTAGACGGGCACATCGTCGGGCAGGCGCGAGATCGCATCCTCCATCGCGCGGCGCGAGGCTTCGTTGACAAGGAGGGACACCACCTGAAGTCCGCTGTCGAAGAGCCGGCCGACAACCAGCCGGCCCTCGGCGACGAACAGATTCCGTTGGCGCAGCGCGTCTCCATCGGTAACGCGCCGGTAGTCATACAGGCGCGGATCGTCGAAACCGATCTGGACGTACCGCGCGGCGTGTGACACCCCTTCATCCTATCGCCGCACCAGCTCGACCCGTCGATTCTGCGCCCTTCCCTGCTCGGTGGTGTTGTCGGCGACGGGTTTCGCATCGCCGAAGCCGCTGGCCGTCAGCCGATCGGCCGGCACGCCGTGACTGGTCACGAGGTACTGCTTCACCGCCGCCGCGCGCGCCTCCGACAGGCGGCGATTGGCGTCGGACGCGCCCACGTTGTCGGTGTGCCCCTGAATTTCGAGGCGCAACGCCGGCTGCTGCTTCAGCAGATCGCCGATGGCCTGAAGATCGCCCTTCGACTCGTCCCTGATGGTCGCCTGGCCGGTGTCGAACAGGATTCCGTGCAGCGCCACGGATCCTTTCTCGTTGAGGATCGTCGACAGCTCCATCGCCGAGAACTCGACCTTCTGCTCCATCGCCGCTTCTTCGACGACGGTCAACGTAAAAACTTCGCCGTCGTTGCTGATGTCGACCTCGAGCCAGATGTTCTTGCCGCCCGCCGGCATGCGCGCGGTCAGGATGCCGCCGGCGGCATCGAGATCCTCGAGCAGGCGCGTGCCGCCGTTCTTCAGAAAGAGGTGGGCGTAATTGCGGCCGATCTGGACGGGCCCGCCCTTTTTCGCGCCTTCCTTGATCCAGTACGCGATCTGCCAGTAGCGGCCTTCGACCTTCTGCTCCTTGTCGCCGGCGAGCTGGAAACCGTACGAGCTGAAATCCTGGGCCTCGTAATCCTCGATGTAATACCCGGGAAAGCGGGACAGCATCGGATGATCCTTCGACCCTTCAGTGTCTTCCTGCGCGCCGGCCGCGGACGGATTGGCCAGGAGTACCGCGCCGACGATCGCGCCGATGACGAACCTGCGCATGTGCATGAGCCCTCCGCCGACAGGTAAACTTCTCTGATGGAGCCTTATCGCGTTCCCACGGGCACCGGCATCGGCCACGTCCACCTGAAGGTGTCCGACATCGATCGCGCGCTGGCCTTCTACCGCGACGTGCTCGGCTTCGACCAGATCATGCGTCTCGGCGATCAGGCAGCCTTTGTATCGGCCGGTGGCTATCACCACCACATCGGGCTCAATACATGGCACAGCCGGCGCGGCGCTCCGGCACCCGCGCACCATACGGGCCTCTACCATTTCGCCATCCGTTACCCGTCGCGGCGCGATCTGGCAACGGCCGTTCGCCGCGTGCTCGACGCCGGCGTGCCGATTCAGGGCGTCGCCGACCACGGCGTGAGCGAGTCGATCTACCTCACCGATCTCGATGGCAACGGCATCGAGCTCACGCGCGACCGGCCCGAGTCTGAATGGCCGCGCGACGCGTCTGGCAATCTCGCCATGCACATGGCCGATCCGCTCGATCTGGATGCGCTCCTTCGCGAGGCGCAGTAGCACGCGATGCGAATCGGCATCGACATCGGCGGGACGAAAATCGAGGCCATCGCCATCGAAAGCGGCCGCGAGGTGCTGCGCCGCCGCGTCGCGTCGCCGCGTGGCGACTACGACGCGACGATTCGCGCGGTGTCTGATCTTGTGGCCGCGATCGAATCTGAGCGCGGACACTCCGGAACGGTCGGCGTCGGAATCCCCGGCGCCATTTCCGCTGCGACCGGGCTGGTCAAGAACGCGAACTCGACGTGGCTGATCGGCCACCCGCTCGATCGCGATCTCGAGCGCGCGCTGCGGCGGCCCGTACGCGTGTCCAACGATGCCAACTGCTTTGCGTTGTCGGAGGCGATCGACGGAGCCGGACAGGGCGCGCACGCGGTCTTCGGCGTGATTCTCGGCACCGGCACAGGGGGAGGCGTGGTGGTGAACGGTCGCGTGCTCGAAGGACGGCATCGCATCGCCGGCGAGTGGGGCCACAATCCGCTGCCGTGGCCGCAGGACGGCGAACATCCAGGCCCTGCGTGCTACTGTGGTCGCAACGGCTGCATCGAGACGTTTCTCTCGGGCCCCGGTCTGGCGGCCACTTACGAGGCGATCGCCGGGAGACGTGTCGACACGAAAGAGATCGTGACGCTCGTCGACCAGGGCGATGCCGGCGCGTCGCGGGCTCTGGAGGTGTACGAAAGCCGGCTGGCCCGCGCGCTCGCGAGTATCATCAATGTGCTCGATCCTGACGTCATCGTCCTGGGCGGCGGGCTGTCGAATATCGACCGGTTGTACAGCCGGGTGCCGAAAGTCTGGGCGCCTTTCGTTTTTTCCGATTCGTCCGATACACCTCTTGTAGCCGCCCGGCACGGCGATTCCAGCGGCGTCCGGGGGGCCGCCTGGCTGTGGCCGGATTCGTAGTGCCGACCTCGGTCGGTCAAAAAGGAGACTCAATGAAGGTTCGACTGAGTACGATCGCGCTGCTCACATTTGCACTCTCGTGGACCGCTGTTGCCCAGCAGTCGCCGATGCGCGCGGGCAACTGGGAAATGACGATGAAGATGAGCATGCCCGGGATGGAAATGCCCCCGATGAAGCACACGCAGTGCATCACGGCTGAAATGCTGAAAGATCCGCAGTCGGCGATCCCGACTGGCCAACAGGGCAAGAACGACTGCAAGCTGAGCGACTACAACCTGAGCGGCTCCACGGCGACCTACAAGATGGTCTGCACAAAGCCGCAGCCGATGACGATGACGGGGGAGATGAAGTACACCGGAACAGACGCGTACGTCGGCAACATCCAGATGGACATGAGCGGTCAGAAGATGACCATGGCCGTAGATGCGAAGCGGCTGGGCGACTGTGCAAAATAGAAAAGTAAAAAGTGAAAAGTGAAAAGTGAAAAGTAAAGCAAAGACTGAAGTCTAGGATCTCTCCCGAAGATTCTAGATTTCAGTTTTTAGATTTTAGTTTTTAGATTCCACCACCCGCCCGCCATCGATCGTCAGCACGCGCGTCGCGTACTCTTCGGCAAACCGCTGGTCGTGCGTCGTGACCAGGAGCGTGCGTCCCGAAGTGGTCAGGCGTTGCAGCAGGGCGCCCAGCTCCGCGGCCGGCGGTGCAGCATCGTGCGATCGGGCGCCTTGCCGCCTTCCAGGCGCGCCTCGCCCACGTCGATGGTGCGATAAGCTCGGCCAGATCGGCGTCGAAACCCCACGACCCGGGACGGGTCGGCCGGATCGGCTTCGACATAGGGCGCACCGCCTTCGGCGTCGCCGGCCCAACTGAACGGTTCTGTGGTTTGCGGCCTCGGCGGTGGCAAGGCCCACCCAGGCCGCCACCGCCGCTATGACGAACCGCTGCATCAGACGCGCAAATATTAAGGGGGTTGCGTTCGTCATTCAAACGCGAAGTAGAATGGCCTTACAGTTGCCATAAAGAACAGAGGTCAGCCGAGAGCACCGTGTTCGACTCGCTGTTTGCATTTTTCTTCAAGTATTCGCCTTACGTGTTCCAGCAGGGCGAACTGCGCCTCGCGTTCGGCTCTCCTGTGTACATCGCGGCCGGACTGGCCGCCGCCGCCGCGCTGGCCGCCGTGCTCACCTACCGGAGCGCGCCTGGCGAAGCGAGCTGGATCGATCGCACGGTGCTGACGGCGTTGCGCCTCTGCCTGGTCGCCCTGGTCCTGTTCTGCCTGTTCCGTCCCGTGTTGATCCTGCGGGCGTCCGTTCCCCAGCAGAACTTCCTGGGTATCCTCCTGGACGATTCGCGCAGCATGCGGGTCGCCGACCACGAGGGCAAGCCGCGTGGCGAATTCGTCGGCGCGACCTTCGCCCCGGACAGTCCGGTCATGAAGGCGCTGTCGAGCCGGTACGCGGTGCGCGTGTTCCGCTTCGCGTCGTCCACCGATCGCGTGGCGGCCGCACGCGATCTGTCGTTCGACGGTACGCAGACCAAGCTCGGCGACGCGCTGCAGCGCGCGAAGGACGAATTCACGGGACTGCCCCTGGCGGGCCTCGTCATGGTGACCGACGGCGCCGACACCGAAGAATCGTCCATCCAGGAGTCGTTGCTCGGCCTCCGCGCCAGCCAGGTTCCGGTGTTTACGGTGGGCGTCGGGCGCGAAACGCTCGGCAGGGACATTCAAATCAGCCGCGTCAGCACTCCGAAGCAGGTACTCAAGGGCACGAACCTCTCGCTCGACGTCATCGTGTCGCAGAGCGGGTTCCGCGGCACGACGGTGCCGCTCAATGTCGAGGACTCCGGCCGGATCCTGAGCACGCAGGATGTCGCGCTGACCAACGACGGCGAGCCGACCACCGTCAAGGTGCACTTCACGGCGAACGAAGCCGGCCCGAGAACGATCCGCTTCCGCATTCCGCAGCAGGAAGGCGAAGAAATCACCCAGAACAACGTGCGCGAGGTGCTGCTCGACGTGGTGGATCGCAAGGAGAAGATTCTCTTCTTCGACGGCGAGCCGCACTTCGAGGTCAAGTTCATCCGCCGCGCCGTGGCCGACGACCCCAATTTGCAGCTCGTTGTCCTGCAGCGGACGACCGACACCAAGTTCTTCCGCATTCTCATCGACAGCCCGGACGAGCTCGCGGCGGGCTTTCCGAAAACGCGCGACGAGCTGTTCTCGTATCGCGGCCTGATTCTCGGCAGCATCGAAGCCAACGCCTTCACCGGCGACCAGTTGCGGATGATTGCCGACTTCGCGGACCGGCGCGGCGGCGGGCTCATGATGATCGGTGGCCGCCGCTCGTTTGCCGAGGGCGGGTATGCGGGAACGCCCGTCGCCGACGCGCTGCCGGTCGTGCTCGAAGCCAAGCAGCCCGATACGACGACCCGCGTGCAGGTGACGCCGACGCGACCCGGACAGTCACATGCCGTCACGCAGATCGAAAAGACCGAAGAGGGCTCGGTCAAGCGATGGAGCGCGCTGCCGCCGGTCATCAGCGTGAATCCGATTCGCCAGGTCAAGCCGGGGGCGACGACGCTGCTGCGCGGCGTCGATGAGGGTGGCCGCGAATCGATCGCGCTCGCGTACCAGCGCTACGGGCGTGGCAAGGCGCTCGCCTTCCCGATCTACGACTCGTGGACGTGGCAGATGGACGCGAAGATCGCCGTCGAAGACATGACCCACGAAACCTACTGGCGCCAGTTGATGCGCTGGCTGGTCGACGGCGTGCCCGATCAAGTCGAGCTGACGATCGCGCCCGACCAGGTCGAGCCCGGGGAAGCGGTGACGCTCATCGCCGAGGTGTCGGACCCCGGTTACCTCGAGGTGAACGATGCCGCCGTGACCGCGCACGTCACGGGACCGAAGGGCGCCGTCATCGACGTGCCGCTCCAGTGGACCGGCGAGCGCAACGGCGAGTACCGCGGCACGTTTACGCCGACCGAGAACGGATCGTACGAAGCCAAGGTCGAGGCGTCCCGGTCGGGCGCCACCCTCGGCACGAACGTCGGGCACGTGCGGGTCGCGCCCAGCGACAGCGAGTATTTCGACGCGGCGATGCGCGCGCCGCTGCTGCGTCGCATCTCGGAAGAGACCGGCGGCGTCTACTACACGCCGCAGACCGTCTCGTCGCTCGCCGACGACGTGAAGTACACCGGGCGGGGCGTCACCACGGTGGAAGAGCGCGACCTCTGGGACATGCCGATTGTGCTGTTCCTGCTGCTCGGCGTCATGCTGGCCGAGTGGAGCTACCGGCGGGTGAGACACTTGGCGTAGAAAAAGCTGTCAGCTCTCGGCTCTCAGCTGTCAGTAGCTCTCAGAGACTGAAAGCTGAGAGCTGACAGCTGAAAGCTATGGAGGATTCAGTGGCGCAGATCGAACAGGACATGCAGCAGGACGATGTCGCGCTTGCCGATCGGATGAAGCACGGGCGTCAGCGCATCATCGAGGAGTTGAAGAAGCTCATCATCGGCCAGGACGAGGTGGTCAATCAGGTGCTGCTGACGCTGTTTGTCGGCGGCAACAGCCTCATCGTGGGCGTGCCTGGCCTCGCCAAAACGCTGCTCATCCATTCGATGGCGCGCGTGCTGGATCTCAAGTTCAACCGCATCCAGTTCACGCCCGACCTGATGCCGTCCGATATCACGGGCACGGACATCATCAACGAGGACCCGGCGACCGGACGCCGGCAGATGCAGTTCGCGCCTGGGCCGATCTTCGCCAACATCGTGCTCGCCGACGAAATCAACCGCACGCCCCCCAAGACCCAGTCGGCGCTGCTCGAAGCCATGCAGGAGCACCGCGTCACGGTCCAGGGGCGCACCTACACGCTCGAAGAGCCCTTCTACGTGTTCGCGACGCAGAACCCGATCGAGCTCGAAGGCACCTATCCGCTGCCCGAAGCCCAGCTCGACCGCTTCATGTTCCACATCGTCATCGAGCATCCGCCCGAAGACGAGGAATACGAAGTCGTCAGAACGACGACGGCCATCCTGAATCCGCAGTTCGAGCGTCCGGTGACGGGCGCCGATCTCGTGGCGTTCCAGCGGCTCGTCAGGCGGGTTCCGGTGGCCGACTCCGTGATGCGCTATGCGCTCGAGCTGGTGCGCACCACCCGTCCGAAGGCCAAGGAAGCGCCCGAGGTCATCAAGAAGTGGGTGGCGTTCGGTGCGAGCGTGCGCGCAGCGCAGTACCTGATCCTGGGCGCGAAAGCACGCGCGCTCACGAACGGGCGCTATCACGTCAGCTTCGAGGATATCCGCGCGCTATCGCACCCGGTGCTGCGCCACCGCGTGCTGACGAACTTCCACGCCGAATCGGAAGGCATCACGAGCGACTCGATCATCGATCAGCTGCTGGAGGCCGTGCCGACGCCGAGGTCGGGGATGTAGAAAGTGAAAAGTGAAGAAGTGAAAAGTAGAAAGTAAGTCAAAAGTAGAGCGGCTTTACTTTTCACTTTCTACTTTCTACTTTCTACTTTCCAGAGTACACCCATGGAACAACATTCCCTCCCCGGCGCCCGGTTCGTCGACCCGAAGGTCCTCGCGCGCATCGGCAATCTCGAGCTGCTCGCGAAAACCGTGGTCGATGGATTCATCAACGGGCTGCACCGCTCGCCGTACTTCGGCGCGTCGGTCGATTTCGCCGAGCACCGGGGCTACATGCCCGGCGACGACATCCGCCGGGTGGACTGGAAGCTGTACGCGCGGACCGACCGCTACTACCTGAAGGAGTACGAAGCCGACACGAACGCGAACTTCTCGGTCATCCTCGACATCTCGCGGTCGATGGATTTCGCGAGCCGCGGCATTTCGAAGCTCGAGTACGGCAAGTATCTCGGCGCGTGCCTCGCCTACTTCGCGCAGAAGCAGCGGGACCGCATCGGCTGCGTCACCTTCGACAACGACATCGTCACGCACATTCCGCCGTCGGCGAAGCACCTGGAGCGCGTCCTGCACACGCTCGATCGCGCCAAACCCGAGCGGAAGGGCGACCTCAAGGTGCCGATGCAGAAAATGGCGGAGCACTTCGGCCGCCGCGGCATTCTCGTCATCATCTCCGATTGGTACGAGTCGCCGGAAGTCATCATGGACGCGGTCAAGCCGTTGCGGTTCCGCGGCAACGACCTGATCGTGTTTCACGTGCTCGATCCCGCGGAGATCGACTTCAACTTCACCGAGGCCGCGAGCTTCCAGGACCTCGAGACGGGCGAGCAGATTCCGGTCGTGCCGACAGCGCTCGCCAAGCAGTACAAGTCGCTCGTGCAGGAGCACGTGGCCGCGCTGACCTCGCGGTTCTCGCAGAACCGCGTCGACTACACGCTCGTCAACACGGCGACGCCGCTCGATTACGCATTGTTCAAATACCTGTCCGCGCGCCAGCGGCTGAGCCGGGTGAGATAAATGGCGTTTCTGGCACCGCTCTTCTTCGCCGCGCTCCTCACGTTCGCCATCCCGATCCTGATCCACCTGACGCAGCGCGAGCGCAAGCAGGTCGTCGAGTTCCCGTCGCTGATGTTCCTCGAGAAGATTCCGTACCAGTCGGTCCGCCGGCGCCGGATTCGCGACTGGCCGCTGCTGGCCATGCGCCTGGCCGCGATCCTGCTGATCGTGCTCGCGTTTGCGCGGCCGTTCTTCGACCGGCCGATCGTCGCGCTGGCCAACGTGTCGGGGCCACGCGAGGTCGTCATCCTGCTCGACCGCTCCTACAGCATGGGGTACGGCGATCGGTGGACGCGCGCGCAGGCCGAAGCGCGTCAGGTCGTGCAGGGGCTGACGTCGACCGATCACGCCACGCTCGTGCTCTTCGGCACCAGCGCGCAGGCGGAAGTGCGCGCGACGGCAGAGCTCTCGCGCGTGACAGCGGCCATCGACGCCGCAAAGCTGAGCGCCGAAGCCACGCGCTACGCGCCCGCCCTCAAGCTGGCGCAGCGCGTGCTGGCCGACTCGACGCTGCAGTCGCGCGAAGTCGTCATGATCAGCGACTTCCAGCGAAGTGGATGGGTGCGCGACGAAAATCTCCGGCTGCCCGAAGGAACCACGTTCAGGACCGGTGCCGATCACCGATGCGCAGACGGCGAACCTGACCGTCTCGAACGTGCTGCCTCAGCGATCGACGTTCTCGGGCCAGGAGCGGATTACCGTCGCGGCCAACGTCATCAACCGCGGGCCGTCCGCCGTGAACAACGTCCGGGTGCGTCTCGAGCTCGACGGGCGTGCGGTCGAAGCGCAGACGGTGTCGGTGCAGCCGGGCGCGCCGGCGGCGATTTCGTTCCAGCCGTTCACGCTGGGCCGCGCCTATACGCGTGGCACGGTCCGCATCGGCGACGATGCGCTGAAGCAGGACAACGCCTTCCATTTCGTCGTCTCACCGGCGCAGCGGCTCTCGGTGCTTCTGGTGGAGCCGTCGCGCGCGTCGCGCGAGGCGAGCCTGTATCTGCAGAAGGCGCTCTCGATTGGCAGCGCGCCCGCCTTCCAGGTCGACATGCGTGACGGCGAATCGGTCGGCTCGACCGATCTCGACCGCCATCGCGTCGTCATCCTCAACGACGTCGCCGCACTGAGCTCGGGCGCGGAGCTGAAGGCGTTCGTGTCGAAGGGCGGCGGCCTGCTGGTGGTGCTCGGCGAGCGTGCGAACTGGGGTACCGATTCCAACGACCTGCTTCCGGGTGTGCCGGGCAACGTCGTCGATCGCACCGGCCGCGGCGGCGCGCTGGCCGAGCTCGAGTTCAGCCATCCGGTGCTCGAGCTGTTCAAGGCGCCTCGCAGCGGGAACCTGACGACCGCCCGGTTCTTCCGCTACCGCGCGATCACGATGAAACCCGAGCCGGCGGGTGACAAGGAAGGCGAGCAGGCGCCCAGCCGCCGCGTCATCGCACGCTTCGACGACGGCGCCGTCGCGATGGCCGAGCGAAGGATCGGATCCGGCAACGTGCTGCTCTGGGCCTCGACGCTCGACAACTACTGGAACGACCTGGCCTTGAAGCCGGTGTATCTGCCCTTCGTGCACGAGATCGTGCGGCACCTTGCCACCTACGAACAGCCCGCGAACTTCTTCACCATCGGCAACGTCGTCGATCCGGGGCATCTGCTGCGCGCGTCGGGCCTCGGCCTGCAGACCGGGACAGGCGCGATGATCCTGACGCCCACGGGCCAGCGCATCGAACAATCCGGGACTCCGACACCCGTCCAGCTCGAGCAGCAAGGTTTCTACGAAGTGCACGGGCGCTCGAACCAGGCGGGCACCGTGAGCATCGCGGCCAACCTCGACACCACCGAATCCGACTTGTCGGTGCTCGATATGCAGGAGCTGAACGCAGCGCTCTCGGGTCGCCCGGGCACGGTGAATCCGGCTTCGGCCGACGCCGCCACGCTGACGCCCGAGGATCAGGAGCGGCGCCAGAATTTCTGGTGGTATCTGCTGATGGCCGGCATCGCGCTGCTCGGCGTGGAGACGGCGATCTCGAATCGCATGAAAGGTCCCGTCGAAGGGACGCGGATCACGCCGACGGCCGCGACGTAAAATAGCCAGGCGCACCTGACGCCGCACGTACGCAATCGCCCCAACGCCAAGACGCGAAGGTCGCCAAGGATGTCTAACGCGACCGCCTGTGACTATGAACGACGCACATTGCCATTTTTTTTCCGAACAATTCTTCGCCACCCTCGGCCGGCAACGGGCGCCGCTGGCGCCCCAGTCTGCGGCCGACATCGTCGCCGCGCTCAAGTGGGACCCGCCGGGGTCGCCGGACGATCTCGCCGACCGCTGGGTCGATGCGCTCGATCGCGGCGGTGTCCGGCGCGCGTCGCTGATCGCGAGCGTTCCGGGCGATGAAGAATCCGTCGCGCGCGCCCTTGCCCGTCATCCGTCGCGCTTCGTGGGGTTCTTCATGCTCGATCCAACCGCGCCCGACGCCGCGGCGCGAACGGAACACGCGCTCGGTCAGTTCGGGCTGCGCGCGATTTGCCTGTTCCCGGCCATGCAGCGCTATCCATTGCAGGATGCGCGGGTGCGGGAAATCGTTCAACTGGCGGCGGCGCACGCAGGGACGGCCGTGTTCGTCCACTGCGGCGCGCTCTCGGTGGGCGTGCGGAAGAAACTGGGCCTGCCAAGCCGTTTCGACGTGCGCTACGGCAACCCGCTCGACCTGCACGCCCTGGCGGCGGACTTCCCCGACGTGCCCTTCATCATCCCGCACTTCGGCGCGGGGCTGTTTCGCGAGGCCCTGCTCGTGGCCGATCTTTGTGCCAACGTGTACCTCGACACATCGAGTACCAACCGTTGGATGGCCTACCACCCCGCGCTCACCCTTGCCGATGTGTTCCGGCAGGCGCTTGCGGTGACGGGCCCGAATCGCCTGTTGTTCGGCACGGACTCGTCGTTTTTTCCGCGCGGCTGGAACCGGGAGGTCTATCAGGCGCAGGCCGGCGCGCTCGAAACCGCGGGCGTGGACGCCGCCGTCCGGGAGTGCATCTTCGGCACCAATTTCGACCGCCTTTTTCCCGCCTGATCCCGTCTAAGGTGTTACGATCACTTTAATTAACCGGGGGGACAGCATGGCTGACGAACTCGTGTCCGCGGGCGACCGATCGGAGCTGACCGGCATCATTCGGGACATCCGAAAACGCTGGCGCTTGAAGCTTGCCGTGCGGGGCGCCGCCTTCGTCGTGGCCGGCTTCCTCCTCACGCTGCTCCTCTCGGCCTACGCGCTCGAGTCCCTCAAGTTCAGCCCCGGGTCGATCATCGCGTTCCGCGTCGGCATGGTCATGATTTTCGGAGCGCTGGCGGGTTATTTCTTCGTCCTGCCGCAGTGGCGCCGCGTCACCGATGAACAGGTGGCGCTCTATCTGGAAGAGTGCGAGCCATCGCTCGAGACCGCGATCCTCAGCGCGCTCGAAGCTGAAAAGGGATCCCCATCGCATTCGCCCGATCTGGCGCGCCGCCTCGTCCAGCAGGCGATCGAGCAATGCGGACAGATCGAGATGGGCCGCAAGCTGGAAGCGCAGCCTCTGCGCCGCTATGCCGCGACGATTGGCGGTGCGGTCGCGCTGGCCCTCCTGATCTTCATTCTCGGCCCGGCATACCTGCGCCAGGGCGCCTCGGCGCTCCTCATCATGACCGGCGGGCTGCTCGAGGCGAGCCCGTATCACATCACGGTGAAGCCCGGCAGCTCCACCGTGCCCCGCGGGTCCGATCAGACGATTACGGCGACTATCCAGGGCTTCGAGGCCGACAAGGCCGAACTGCTCATCCGCAAAGCGCTGAACACGCCGTTCGAGCACGTGCCGATGGTGTTCAACAGCGACACGAAGATCTTCGAGGGGGTGCTCTTCGATCTGCCCGGCTCGATCGACTACTTCGTCGAATCGGGCGGCGTGCGATCGGACGTCTTCACGCTGCACGCGGCCGACCTGCCGTACGTGAAGCAGATGGAAATGGAATACGTGTTCCCGTCGTACACGGGACTCTCGCCGCGCAAGATTGAAAACGGCGGCGACATCGCCGTGCTGCAGGGCACGCAGGTCCGCCTCCGCATCACGCCGACGATGAAGGCGCCGACTGGACGCATCGTGCTGGACGGCGGCAATACGTTGCCCCTCGCCCTCGAGGGCGACGTCTTTACCGCGACGATTCCCGTCACCAAGGACGGCTTTTACCGCGTCGAACTGCAGGGCGGACCCGAAAACAAGCTCGTCAACGCCTCACCGCAGTACACGATCGACGTCCTCGAAGATCAGGCGCCGAGCGTCTCGATTGCGAAGCCGGGACGCGACACCACGGCCTCGCCGATCGAAGAGCTCGCCGTCGAGGCGCGTGCCGACGATGACTTCGGCGTGCGGCAGCTCGAGCTCATCTATTCGGTGAACGGCGGACCCGAGCAGACCAGGAAGCTGGTCGATTCAAAGACCAAGGCGCTGCCTGAAGTGTCGGCCGCCCACACGTTCTATCTCGAAGAACTGAAGGTCGCTCCCGGCGATTCGGTCTCTTACTTCGCGCGCGCGACCGACAACATCGGACGAAACGTCTCGAGCGATCTGTACTTCATCCGCGTCCGCAAGCTCGACGAGCAGTTCCGGTCGGCGATGTCGATGGGCGGGGGCGGCGGAGGCGGGGGCGGCGGCAACATGCAGGTCGACGCGCTCTCGCAGCAGCAGCGCGAGATTATCTCGGCCACCCACAACATCGTCCGCGACCGCAGGACGATGACGGCGGCCAAGCTGCGCGAAAGTCTCGTCGTCGTCGCGCTGTCGCAGTCGAAGCTCCGCGAGCAGGTCGAAGGGCTCGTCGGACGCATGAACAGCCGGCTGGTCGAGCCGGATCCGGCGTTCCAGCGTATCGCCGAGCTGCTGCCGAAAGCCGCCGAGGAAATGAAGGCCGCCGAGAGCAAGCTGCAGGCGCAGGCGCCCACCGATGCGCTGCCACCCGAGAACCGCGCGCTCCAGCAGTTGCAGAAGGCGGAAGAGGAGTACGAGAAGCAGGTCAGCCAGCAGCGCGGTGGAGGCGGTGGCGGCGGCGGCGCCGGATCGGTGTCTGAGGATCTCGCGGAGCTGTTCAAGCAGGACATGGACAAGCTCGCGAACCAGTACGAGACCGCTCAGAGCGCGCAGCAGCAGCAATCCGATCAGCAGGTCGACGCGTTGACCGAAAAGCTGCGCGAGCTCGCGCGGCGCCAGCAGCAGGAAGCCGAGCGGCAGCGTCAGCAGGCGCTGGCCGGTCAGGCGTCACAGGGCGGCGGGGCCAGCCAGCGTGCGCTGGCCGATCAGGCCGAAGAGGTCGCCCGGCAGCTCGAGCGTTTGTCGCGCGAGCGCAATCGCCCCGACCTCGCACAGGCGGCACAGGCCGCGCGACAGGCGGCCGATCAGATGCGCCGCGCCGCGTCGTCGGGCGACCCGAGCGCGGCTGGGCAGGCGAGCGCCGCGCTGGGGACGCTGCGCGAAGCGCAGCGCCGGCTCGAGCAGGAGCAGGGCGCGCGCGGAGAGCGCGACATGCAGACCGCGCAGCAGCAGGCCGAAGAGATCGCGCGCGAGCACCGCGAGCTGTCGCAGGAAGCGCTCGGGCTCTCACAGTCGAACAGCACGGGGCGCGCCAACGATCGCGCGCGGCAGATCGGTCAGAAGAAGTACGAGCTCGAGGCGAAGGTGAACGAGCTCGAAAAGCAGATCGATCGCATGTCTGGTGAGATGCGGCGCAACGAGCGCGACGCGTCGCGCAAGCTGCAGGAGGCGGCCGACGGCATCCGGAACAACCGTCTCGAAGAGCAGATTCACTACTCCGGCAGCCTGATGCGTCAAACCGGACAAACGAGCCCCGACCTCGAGAAGAACATCGGCAGCGAAATTGACAAGCTGCGCAGCAAGCTCAACGAGGCGGCCGGCGCCGTCGGCCAGGGCGACAAGACCAATCGCATGGCGAACAATCTCGACCGCGCGCGAAATCTCGTGCGCGGCGTCGACTCGATGCAGCAGCAGATGCGGGACGGGCAACGCGGTCAACAGGGTCAACAAGGCCAGCAGGACCAGCAAGGACAGCAGGGCCAGCAAGGCCAGCAGGGCCAACAAGGTCAGCAAGGCCAACAGGGTCAGCAAGGCCAACAGGGTCAGCAAGGCCAACAGGGCCAGCAACAGGGTCAGCAAGGCCAACAGGGTCAACAAGGCCAGGGTCAGCAGGGTCAACAGGGCCAGGGCCAGCAGGGACAGGGCGGACAGGATGGGAACCGCGGTGGCGATGGCCGCGACGGCCCCAATGGCAATGGCCGCGGCGCGAACTACAACGGCGACGACTGGGGCGGATGGGGACAGCGCGTCTTCACACCCGGCGAAGTCCGTCAGTTCCGCGATCAGGCACGGTACTGGGGCAACGAAGCGCAGCAGTTGCGCGATCAGCTGCGCAACGACGGCGTGCCGGCGGGCGATCTCGACGAGATTCTGCGCCAGATACGCCAACTCGACGATGAGCGCGCGTACAAGGACGCGCGCGAGCTCGAGCGGCTGCAGACGCAGGTGGCCGAAGGACTGAAGCGCTTCGAGTTCAGTCTGCGCCGCAAAGTCGAAGACTCGCAGGGCGATCAGCCGGCGCTGACGGCGACCGATGAAGTGCCTCGCGGATTCCGCGACATGGTCAACGAGTACTACCGGTCGTTGTCGCGAGCATCGAAGTGAACCAGCGGTTCTAGGTTCCAGGTTCTACGTTCTGGGTTCCGGTTCTGGTTGAATTCAGAACCCGGAACCCAGAACCGGAACCCAGAACCCAGAACCTCAGAACCCAGAACCGCACGATGTACCGGCCCCGACGCGTCACCATCGCCGCCGTTCTCGCCGCCGTTCTGACGGCCTCCGCGGCGTACAGCCAGATCTGGTCAGGCGGAGACCTGTGGCAGGGCTGGCGAGGCGAGCCGCCGCGTTACCCGACGCGCGCCATCAATGACGGCCGGTTCCACTTCTGCCGGCTCATGTACCCGAGCGCCTGGCGCGAAGCCGGCGGTCAAGGCTGGCGCACCGACTATCCCGGCGCCGACATCAACTTCAGCGTCCGCTTCGCCGAGCTCACGAAGACTCCCGTGAGCATCGACGGTGAAGGCGACCCCGAATACTTCGTCGTGCCCAGCAGCGGAGACGACAACCTCTTCCGCTGCCCGTTCGTGCACATCGAGGATGCGGGCACCGCGCGGTTCACCGACGCCGACGTCCAGCAGTTGAGCCTGTACCTCCGGAAGGGCGGCTTCATGTGGAGCGACGACTTCTGGGGCTCGCGCGCCTGGGACGTATGGCAGCGCGAAATCGGACGCGTGCTGCCGCGCGACAAATACCCCATCGTCGACATCCCCGTGACGCACGCGATGTTCCAGACGGTGTATTCGGTGAAGCGCATCCTGCAGGTTCCCGCGATCAGCCAGTGGCGGCGGAACGGCGGCGAGACCTCGGAGCGCGGTTCCGACAGCGCCGTCGTCAACACGAAGGGGATCTTCGACGAAAAAGGCAGGTTGATGGTGTTGATGACGCACAACACCGACATCTCGGATACCTGGGAGCGCGAGGGCGAAGACGTGGAGTACTTCTATCGTTTCTCGCCCGAAGGGTACGCCATCGCGATCAACGTGATGGTGTACGTCATGACGCACTGACCCTCACCGCGCAGCCGTTTCAGAACCGAAAAACAAACAGGAGATCAGGAGATTAGGAGGAATTGTCCTGAAAACAAGATGAACCTGGAAGACTTGCCGGCTTTCGCGGTGGAAGAGCGTGGAGCGGGACGGTTGGGATCATGAGGAATGTCGGATCTGCTACGCCCATGTCGGTCGCGGCGGAACGCCCGAGGGATACGTCAATCAAAAGGATGAGTGGCTCTGCCAGGAATGCTACGAGAAATACGGACGCACGAAGGATCTCGGATTCATACAAGACGTTACTGCCTTCTAATCTCCTAGAAGCGGTTTTAAAACCTCATGGAAGCGGGTGGCGCCGGGCGGGGCCGCCCCGGCCACGCCCGCAGGTCCGCCTCCCGTACACGTGTTGTTCGAACCGAGGACGGGACGGGGCAGCCCGGCGACAGGACCCGCTTTCCCGGTTTTGAACCGCTTCTGGCCCTAGAACATATCGAGGCCGAACTTCGGCGCCTTGCGCGTGCCGGTAATCTTGATCGGGATCACCGTTCCGGCGCCCGGCTTCCTGAAGAACGGATCGATCGCCTTCAAGAAGAATCCCTTCACGCCTCCGCCGGCGACTTCGGACAGCGGCGCCTGCATCTTCAGATGGCCGCGAAACTCGAGCAGCCCTTCGCGCAGGCCGTACTGTCCTTTGAGGTCGACGGCCGAGCCTGGAACCGAAAAGGTGAGGCTCGAGAAGCTCGCGGTGGCATTTTCCATGACGAAGCTCGCCTTCAGATTCGAGACCACCTCGCCCGGATGTTCGCCCTCGGACATGCCCTGCCCGCGGCGGCTGAGGCCGACAAGCTTGGTCTGCACGGTCGGGTCGGTGAACGTCGCTTTCGACAGCGCGAACTCCCCGCGCAGCCGCATCTTGTCGATTACCTTCTTCTTCTCCGGCGGGATGACGAGTTTCGCCTGCAGCTGTGCCGCGCCGACGAGAACCGGCGTCTCCGAATCGACCGCCAGCCTCAGCAGATCTTCAATCCGTCCCTGTTGAACGGTGACGTCCACTTCAACCTGACGTCCACGCACGCCTTCGAATCCAATGACCGCGCCGTGCGCGGTGAGGCTCGTGTCCAGAAACGTCGCGTCCACCCGGTTCAGGTACGTGTCGCCGTCCGAACCGTCGACGATCGCCGTGAAGGTCGTTTTGAGCGGCACCGGCAGACCGCCGGCGTCGACCTGAAACTTCGGGGTGTCGGTCGATTCCCTTCACCTCGATACGATTCAGCGGGCCGGTGAAGGATCCCTTCGAGCTGAGCACGCCCGCGAGCCCCTCGATCGTGTCGAGGTTCGCATTGTCGAACGTGTATGTGCCTGTCACCGGTGTGCGCGCGGGGTGCGCGACGTTCCAGGGCCCGAAGGTGCCCGACGTCTCGATTTCACCTTTTGGAATCGGATTGGTGAGCGTCGCGATGTACGGCATCGTCTCGTTGATGCCGAGCGAGTCCATGACGAGATGGTGAACGGTGAAGACCTTCGGCTGCTTCCCCGCTTTCTTCGGAACGATCGTGATGACCGTGTCCGGCGCTTCGAACCGATCGATGACGACGTGCTGCAGCCGTTCGGCGCCCGCATGCGATTTGTCATCGGTCTTCCTGCCGGCGTCGTCGTTGTCGTCGCCCGGTGGAATCGTCACTCGCAGCCCCTGCAGACGGACTTCCGAGACGTGCCGCGGCTCCTTCATGAGATCGCCGAGCGAGCCGCGGATCTCGAACCGATCGATCGCGATGATCGGCGGCACGTCCGTGCGCCCTTTATGCCGTATCGTCACGCCCCGGCCGCTGACGGACACGCGCGGAAAGACGTGTCCTTCGAGCGTGTCGATCGTCACCTCGCTTTCGAGCTCCTCGGTCAGGAGCTCGATGACGCGCGCCTTGAGCGTGGCCGAGCGAATGGGAATCGACAGCCCGATAAGGATGAGCACGAGTGCAAGCACGCCGACAAGCGGGAGCCAGGATCCAGAGGCGCTTTCGGAGCGTCAGCTTTTTGTACACATCGAGCATTGCGCGCTGGATAAGAAGCAAACACGAGGCCAGCACCGAAAACGGTTCAGTGCGACGTCGGGCGAATCTCGGACTTGGTGAGGAAACGGCGGAAATTGCTCAGCTTCTGGATGGTTTTCAGGCTGGAGGCGCCGCGAAACACGTTCAGCGTTTCGATCGATTCCGGCAGCAGGACGACTTCGTCGGGTTGCTGAAATTCCACACGCGCAAAGCGGAGCGTCATTTCAGATCGTTCCACCCTGATGACCGGATCGAGCCCGATGTAGCCGGCGCGCATCGGCACGGCGAACGGTTTCGACAACCGTACGACGACCTGCAGCACGTCGTACGAGATCGGATCGAACCAGACGCGCCCCTGGTAACCGCCGCCTTCGGCCTCGAAACAGGTGCCTTCCCACGTCACGCGCACGCGCTCCGGAGGCGATTCGATGAAGTCGATGGCGCGTGTGCCGGGCGGGCCGCCAAATCCTTCGGCTGGAATGGTGAACCGGTACCGGTACTGATTCTCCGCGAGCAGGAACGCCAGCGGCTCCGGCGAGCCGGTCTTCGGATCGGTACAGCCCGGCTTCTGGTTTCTGCGTGCGGGACGCCCGTTGACGAACTGGAGCGTCCGATCGACGCGGAAGATCCGCTCGCCTTTTGCGTCTGGATCGCGCGACACGCTCAACTCGAACACGGTCGTGCGCGGCTTTCCTGCCGGCTTCAGGTTGAATCGCAGATCCTGCTGGACCACGTCTTCGGTACAGATGATGCTGATGAAGCGGTCGTAGTACTGCTGGGTGCGCTCGGCCAAGCCGTTGAGAAGGGGGACAAGCTCGGGAGCCTGCGCCACCGCGCGGCTGCCGCCAAACGCCGCAATGACAAGCGCAACCGGCAGGGCGGCGCGGAGCATGGACAAATCTTACACGGTACAACCCAGAACGGAAGCGACGATGTCGGCCGCGTTTTCGACATCGCGCCGGGTCACATCGAGATGCGTCACCATGCGCACACGATCGCGATCGACGGGCACGGCGAGAACCCCGCGTGACGAGATCTGAGACAGGAAATCCGCCGACGACAGCCCGCTGGGCTTCACGCTGAAGATGACGATGTTGGTCTGAACCTTTTCAGGATTCAGCGCGATGCCGGGCACCCGCGAGAGCTTCTGCGCCAGCATCTGCGCGTTGTCGTGATCGTCCTTCAGGCGCTTCGGTCCTTCCTCCAGCGCCACGAGTCCGGCGGCCGCGAGCACGCCCGCCTGCCGCATGCCGCCGCCGAGCATCTTCCGGATCGATCGACAGCGTTCGATGAACTCGCGGCTGCCCACGATCATCGATCCCACCGGTGCCCCGAGGCCCTTGCTCAGGCAGAACTGCACCGAATCGAACGGCCTCGTCATCGCCTCCACACGCTCGCCCAGGTACGTGGCCGCGTTGAAGACGCGCGCGCCGTCCAGATGCACGCGAATCCCCTGTGCGTGAGCGCGATCGCAGATCTCGTCGACCACGTTCGTGCGGTACACCGTCCCGCCCGCCATGTTCACGGTGTTCTCGAGGCAAATCAGCGATGTCTGCGGCCGGTAGTAGACCTTCGGACGTATCGCATCCGCGATCGCGTCCCACGACAGCAGGCCGTCTTCGCCGTTGACGACCCGTGGAAGAAGACCCGCGAGCGCGGCCAGCGCGCCCATCTCGTAGTTGTAGATGTGGCCGTTGGTTTCGCAGATGACTTCCTGGCCCGGCCGCGTGTGCGCGATGACGGAGGTGAGGTTGCCCATCGAGCCCGACGGGACAAAGAGCGCAGCTTCGCGGCCAAAGACGGCGGCCGCGCGTTCCTGCAGCAGATTCAGCGTGGGATCTTCGAGAAAGACGTCGTCGCCAACCTCGGCCTCGGCCATGGCCCGGCGCATGGCGGGAGACGGCCGGGTGACGGTGTCGGAGCGGAGATCGATGGCAGCCATCCGCACATCATAAATGGTCTCCGCCCGCTGCCTACGCTTACGCGACCCTCGTGAGCTTGCGAACCACAATCCGGGCGGGCTGGTCGTCCTTGCACTCGTGCCACCAGACGCCCCGATCGCTCCACCACCCGTTCTCACCCTGGTCGTCGAACAGCCCCCCGCAGCGACCGCACACCTCGTATTCCAGCTTCACCGGGGTATTCTTCTTCACATCTGTTTAGACTGTGGAGGTTACGGTCTGGTTCCCTTGAAAAACAGCGTTTGGCGGGTCCAAAGAACAGGACCCGCCCTACGTGGACCTTACGTAGGCCGGGTCTTGCTCTGTAGACCCGGCTATTTCGAGCTTTCAGACCCGGCTATTTAGGCAGGAAATCGAGCGAAACCCCGTTCATGCAGTAGCGCAGCCCCGTGGGTCGTGGGCCGTCTTCGAACACGTGCCCCAGATGCCCCTTACAGCGCGCGCAGTGCACCTCGGTGCGTACCATTCCGTACGCGCGATCGGTCGTTGTTTCCACCGCCTGTTCGAGTGGCGCCCAGAAACTCGGCCAGCCGGTACCGCTGTCGAATTTTGTGGACGAGGCGAACAGGTCCTGTCCACACCCGGCGCAGCTGAAGACACCTTCCCGGTGTTCTTTGTCGAGCGGACTCGTCCCGGCCCGTTCGGTCCCGTGCTTGCGCAGAACCTGATATTGCTCCGGCGTCAGCCTCGCGCGCCATTCCTCGTCGCTCGCTGGAATGTCCATGCCGCCAATCTATCAGATTCGTTACACTCGCGATGCCGTGAGACTCGTGCTTTCGTCGGGCATCGTGCTTGTGGCGATGCTGGTCCTCGTCTGGGCGCTGCAGCGCAAGCTCATCTATTTTCCGTCCTCGGACGTGCCCGATCCGGACACCATCGGACTCAGCGGCGTCGCACCGGTGTCGTTTCCGACCACAGACGGTCTGACGCTGCACGGCTGGTTCGTCAGCCGCACCGCCACGCCGGAATTCGTCGTCTTGATTTTCAACGGCAACGCCGGCAACCGAGCGCACCGCGCCGCGTTGGCCGATGCGCTGTCGCGGTCGGGCCTGGCCGTGTTTGTCTTCGATTATCGCGGGTACGGCGGCAATCCCGGAACACCCACTGAAGACGGGCCTGCGGCTCGATGCGCGCGCGGCCCGCCGCGCGCTGCTGGCGCGAGCGGACGTCGATGCGACCCGTGTGGTCTACTTCGGCGAATCGCTCGGGACGGCAGTCGCCGCTGAACTTGCGGCGGAACATCCCCCGGCCGCGCTCGTGTTGCGATCGCCGTTCGCGTCGATGACCGAGGTCGGCCGGCATCACTACCCGTGGCTGCCGGTCGGTCTGCTGCTTCGAGACCGGTTCGAAACGCTGGAACGCATTTCCCGCGTTCGAGCGCCAATCCTCGTGATCGCGGGCGGGGCGGATCACATCGTACCGGCCGCACAGAGCCGGCGCGTGTTCGAGGCGGCCAACGAGCCCAGGTCGCTGCTCGTGATTCCCGATGCCGATCACAATGACGACGCCCTTTTCACCGGCCGGCCGATGATCGAAGGAATGCTTCGATTTCTCCGCCATCTCCGGTAGGCTGACACGGGACCCATGGGCGATTCCGCCATCGTCGTTCGCGACCTCGTAAAGATCTTCAAACGCCGCGGCCAGCCCGACGTTCGCGCGGTCGACGGCCTGACGTTTTCGGTGCGAAGGGGATCGATCTTCGGCCTGCTCGGACCGAACGGCGCCGGCAAGACGACCACGCTGAAGATGCTGACGACGCTGTTGCGCCCCTCGTCCGGGCAGATCGAGGTGGAAGGCGTCGACCCGCTGAAGGATCCTCTCGAGGTGCGAAAGCGCATCTCGGTCGTCATCCAGGAGAGCGCCGTCGATCTGTTCCTGTCGATCGTGGACAACCTGGGCACGTTCGGCCGATTTCACGGGTTGTCGCCACGCGCCATCCGCGATCGCACCGAAGACGTGCTCGATCAGTTCGAGCTTCGCTCCGAGGCCAACCGCAAGGTGATGGATCTGAGCGGCGGCTTCAAGCGGCGCGTTCAGGTGGCCAAGGTGTTCATGCTCGACACGCCGATCGTCTTTCTCGACGAGTTCTCGACGGGCATGGATCCCATACTGAAGCGGTCGGTCATGAACAGGCTGCGCGGGGAATCGTCGCGCGGCCGGACGATCGTGCTCACGACCCAGATTCTCGGCGAAGCGGAAGCGCTGTGCGACGACATCCTCATCATGCGCGCGGGACGCGAGGCCGCGCGTGGCGACATCAACACGCTGAAGCTGCTCTCCGGCGGGCTGTACGAGATCTCGGTGACGTTTGACGAGCTCCCTCGCGCGCTCGAGGCCGCGGTCGCGGCGTACCACCCGACGCGCATCGAGGTGACGCAGAACTCGGCCGAGATCACGGTCCGCGAACAGGAAGGCCGGGTGCTCGACCTCGTGGCGCACCTCGGCCGCCTCGGCCGCGTGCTCAGAATCGAAGTCTCCGGAGCCAGCCTCGAAGACATCTTCATCGAATTGACCGCCAAGCGGCAGCCTGACGCGGTGACCCGGAGCGGCGCGTGAGCGCGCTCTCCGCCATCATGTACAGGGAGGGGAAGATTCGCGCGACGAACCTGACCTTCATCTTCTGGGATCTGTTCTATCCCCTCGGCTATCTCCTCGTCTTCGGCGTCGGCATGACGCAGGCGATGGGCATGAAGCCCCTCGGTATCGGTGTCGACTACAACGCGTTCTTCCTGGCCGGCGTCCTCGGGATGGCGAGCTTCGGCATCGCGTCGAACACGGCGTGGTCGTTCTTCATGGATCGAGACAACGGCATCTTTTACGAGATGCTGACCTACCCGATGCGGCGCGCCGAGTATCTGCTCGGCAAGACGCTGTTCAACCTGGTGGTGTCGGTGGTCCAGGCGCTCATCACGGTCGTGCTCGCCCAGGTGGCGCTCGACGTGCCGATTCGCTGGCAGTCGCTGCCGCTTCTGACAGCAGCGGTCGTCATCGGTACGGCCGGCTGGTTTTTCTTCTACGCCATCTTCGCGCTGGTGATTCGCGGCAACGACGTGTTCAACACGGTGACGTCGATCTTCTACTTCGTTCTGCTGTTCGCCAGCTCGATGTTCTACCCCGTGGACCCGCTGCCCACGCCGTTGCGGCAGCTCTCCTGGGCGAATCCCATTACCTGGCACGTCGACGTGCTTCGATATGCCACCATCGGGCTCGGCGATCCGTCCCGTATCTGGCTTGAATCAGCCGCGTTCCTGGTCTTCGTCGGCGTGTCATTTCTGGGTGCGCTCTGGGCGTTGCAGCGGCAGTAGGAAGTCGCCAGGCGCAGGTCGGAAGTCGTCAGGCGCTAGGCGACTCGACTTGCGCCTGACGACTATCGACTTGCGCCTTGCGACTGACATCAGCGTAATCTCCACAACGCCGACACGACGCTCAGGATGCGGTACGAATACTCGTAGTGCCCCTCGACGCGGTGCAGCCGGCCGGACACGTCGATGACGGCCGACGGGGTCAGCGTGAATCTTCGCGTCAGACCGGCTTCCGAGTAATCGCGCGTGCCGATGTAGCGATCGCCGCTGCGCGTCATCGACTGATAGTTCGGGTCGCCTTCGTCCTTGATGTAGTTGCGGCCCCGCCAGAAGATCACGTGCCCGCGCCAGCCTGCGTGCTCCACGGCGGCGCGGCCGAAAAACCCGACGCCGTCCCGGCTGAGATCGGATTGGCCGCGATCGGGCACGTACAGCGAGCCGACCGCCAGCAGATCGAGCGACAGCGCGTACACGTTGCCGGTTTCACCGGTATGGCCGGTGAGTGCCGCGCCCGTCGCAACCGCCGAACTGTCTCTGACCGCGCCCGAGTTGTACAGCTGCCCGCCCTCGTGCACGACATGAAGCTGCACCGGAATCGCCACGACGTCGGACAGGCGATACACCGTGCGTATCCCGCCGTCGAATCGCTCGCGATGTTCGGACGTGTTCAACTGCTGCCATTCAAGCCAGAAGTGATGCCGGAGCTTCGAGCCCTCGAAGGTCCACGCCAGCCCCGGCTCATACGGGCGATCGAATGAGAGCGTCTCGCGCTGAAGCGCGGGCAACAGGGCGTGAGGACCGCCCCGATCGGGTCCGAGGTCGATGGCGCTCGTCTGAGGCGGAAGCGTGCCAAAGACGAACGACGATCGCCGGCCGCGCACTGTGAGCGAGAGCACGGGTCTCACGAGCTCGAACGCGTCTTCGGAGCCGAATCGCTGATTGCCGAAAATCCCCACCGCGATCGTCACACGGTCGTTGAGGCCAATCTCGGCCGCGACGCGCGCGGCGGCGCCGAAGATCGTTTCGCCTTCGCGAAACGGGTTCTTGAACTCGGTGTTGTCGCCGTAGAAGAGAAAATCCGATCGAATGGCGAGCTGCTCTTGCGCCGATACGTTCGAGGGCAGCAGCAACATGCCGAGCAGCGCGCCGGCAACGCTCGGCACTCGCATGGGCTATACAATAACGCACCTGTACCGACGGCAAATTCTCCCGACCGCGTCTCTGTTCCTGTTTTTTGCGCTGCTGCCCGCCTCGGGATACGGCCAGGGCCAGGCGCCCTCACCCTCCAACGATCCGTTTGCCGGAGGCCGATGGCATGTCGAGTTCGGGGTGCAGGCGGCGTTGGAAGCGTGGAACTACAACCCTTCGCACGAGGAGTTGTACGGTCTCATCCAGGGCGTGACCTACGGCCTGCGCGACGGTCTCGTGCTGACGGCCCGTCAGCGCATTTTCTACGTCTCGCAACGTTTGAACGACTCGCGCCTGCTCGGTCTGACGGCCGGCCTGCGCGGGCGTATCTACCGGCGCGGACGCGCGTCCACGTTCTGGCAATTCGATTTCGGCGTGTCTGACGCGGCGGTTGCCACGCCGCCGCGCGGCACACGCTTCAACTACCTCGCCATCGGCGGCGGCGGATTCACATGGCGGCTGAATGGCCACCTGGATGCCATCGCGACGCTCGACGTCATCCACATCTCGAACTCCGGCATCGCGGGGCCCGATCGCAACCCTGACATCGAAGCGATCGGCCCCTCGCTTGGCGTGATCATCGGATTCTGACGACAAATACCCACAAGAGATCAAGAGACCAGGAGCAACGAAGTCGGTTGGCGGACAGGACTAAAGTCCTGTGCCACCGCAGACGCATTTTTCCTCCTAGTCTTCTGATCTCCTGTTGGATTTTCACCGTTTTCGTCTGCGCTCCATTTCGTCGAGCGTCTTCGGCCAGTCGTCCTTCAAGAGCTTCGACAGCGCGCGATCGGCGAGGAGCCGCCCATCAGTCTGACACTCGGGGCAGTAGTTCACTTCGTGCTCGCCATGGACGATCCGCTGCACGGGAGTGCCGCAGCGCGGGCAGGGTTGGCCGAAGCGGCCGTGCACGGCCATCTCATCGTGGAACGCCGTCACCTTCTCCGGAAACGCGTCTCCGGCCTGCGCGCGCAGCCTCTCCGTCCATTCCGCCAGCGTCTCGAGCGTCGCCGAGTGCAGGAGGCGGATCTCTGCCGGCGCGAGCTGGCGCGTCTGCTTGAAGGGCGACAGCTTCGCGCGATGCAGGATCTCGTCCGAGTACGCGTTGCCAATGCCGCTGAAGATGTGTGGATCGGTGAGGGCCCGCTTCAGCGTGTGGCTTTCCTTCTGCAGCGTCGCGGCGAATGTCTCCACGCTGCTGGTCATCGGCTCGAGGCCGCCGGGATCGAACGACGCGAGCGCGTCCTCGCTGCCGACGACGTGGAGCGACGCACGCTTTTGCGTGGCGGCCTCCGTCAGCAGCAACGTGCCGCCTGCGAAATCGAACGCCGCCAGCCCCACCTTGCGCGGCACGGCGATGCCGGCTTCCCGCCATTTGAACCGGCCCGCGATCATCAGGTGAAACACGAGAAAGAGCGTTCCCTCGATCTCCCAGACGATGCGCTTGCCGATGCGCCGCAGGCCGGTCACCGTCCGGCCCGTCGCGGCCTCCAGCGGCGGCTCAACCGACCTGAGCAGAAACGGCGTCGCCAGCCGTACTCGCTCGATCGTGTTCCCGACGATGCGCGGGCGTAACGCAAAGAGATACAGCTCGACATCGGGCAGCTCGGGCACGGCTCAGACCTTCGCCGCCGGCGCGGGACGCCCGGTCGCCCTGCCGTAGATGTCGCGGAGGGTTTGTATGGTGTCGGCTTCGCCGGCCGTCTTGTCGGGACGATAGCCTTTCACCCGCGCGAACCGAAGGGCGAGACCTCCCGGATACTGCGGGCTTTCCTGCAGATCGTTGAACGCGATCTCGACGACCAGTTCCGGCCTGACGAACACGACGTGTCCCTCGCGGCGCACTTCGCGTTCGAGTAGCGCAGACGTCTGCCATTCGAGCAGCTCGTCGGTCATCCCCTTGAATGTCTTGCCGAGCATGACGAACCCGCCCGGTTCGGGATCTCGCGCGCCGAGATGAAGGTTGCTGAGCCAGCCCTTTCTCCGGCCGCTGCCCCACTCGGCGGCCAGCACGACGAGATCCAGCGTCTGGACGCGCTTGATCTTCAGCCATGAGCTGCCACGGCTGCCGGCCGCATAGGGCGCGTCGAGAGACTTCGCCATCACCCCTTCGTGTCCGGCGGCGATGGCATCCTCGAAGAACCGCGATGCCGCCGCGGGGTCGCCGATGATTCGATGTGGCACGACCATGCTGCCGGCAGGGCTGAAGCCCTGCGCCACCGGTGTTAAATCGCCCTGCGCCACCGATGCCAGATCCCCATCTCCCGCCACATCGATGAGCGCGGCAAAACGGTCGCGCTGGGGAATCGCGGTCAAGGGGCGGCCATCGATAAACAGGCAGTCGAAAAAGAACGGCGTCAGCGGCAGTTCGGTCCTGAGCCGATCGATGTCGAGGCGCCGGCCGAACCGGCGCATCGTTTCCTGAAAAGGCAAAGGGGCGCCGCCAGGCTGCAACGCGAGGACTTCGCCGTCGAGGATAACCTCGCGGGCCGTCAGGCGCCGAACCGCGTCGACGACTTCCGGTACGGCGGCGGTCACGTCCCGCAGCGCGCGCGAAAACACGCGGACCTCGTCTCCCGACTTGTGAACCTGAATCCGCGCCCCGTCGAGCTTGAGCTCGAACGCGGCCTCGCCGAACGACTCCAGCGCCTCCTCCACTGATTCCGCGGGAGTCGCCAGCATCGGCTCGACTGGCCTGAATATCTGGATCGCGTACCTTGCCAGGGCGGCGGCACCCTCGTTCAACGCCGCGTATGCGACCTCGCCGAGATCGCCGCACAGCATGGCGGCCTGGCGTACCGCATCGCCGGCGACACCCGCGGCTTTCGCCACCGCCTCTGCCAGCACGCCCTCGAGCGCGCCCTGCCTCAGCTCGCCCGACAAGAGGCGCGCAAGAAAGTCTTGTTCGCTGCTGGTGGCTCGACCAAACAGGTCGGTCAACTCGCTCGTCCGAAGCCTTAATGCGCCTGCGCCTCTGACGCCGGCCACGCGATCGAACGCGCGATGGACGTCCAGGAGATCGAGCGACGCCTCAGCCGCTGCCGGCACCGCGCGCATCGCGCCAATCGCCGACCATCCGATGCCGATACGCCCCTGCCGAAGGGCGCCCGAGAGAAACGCGACGGCGATGCGAATCTCGTCGGCACCGGCGTTCTTGAGAAGCGCGGCAAGGGTCGCGATCTTCTCGAGCCGCCCGCGAGTGCCCGCCACGGCATTCGAGGCGTCGACCAGCTCGGCTAGAGTCATTGCCATATTCTCAACTGACAATCGACAAATTGATCGTCGATTGCCGATCGTAAATTGCCAATCAATTGCAAATCGTCAATCGTAAATATGGCAATGTTCGTCATTTCAAAAGGTCAATCCGGCGCCGAAGTGCACGCGCGTGCCGGAGCCCAGGCCGCGGGCCACCATGAGACTGATCCGGAAGAGCGGCGCTGTCAGCCATACGCCGCCACCGACTCCCCGTTCCCATTTCTGATCGGCCAGGCGCTCGCCTTTGTCGTAGACGGCGCCCGCGTCGAAGAAGACACTGGTGCCGACTCGCGCCACGCGCAGGGCCGAGCTCAACGGAATCCGAATCTCCGCCGAACCGGCGGCGAGGGTGTCGCCAACGGCGTAGCCCGCCCGGAACCCCCTGAGATTCCTGGATCCGCCGAGGATCGATTTGTAGAAGTCCGGTGCCGGCTCGCTGATGTCCTCTCGCTGGGCGCGCAAGGCGAGGACGATCCCGCGATACAACCCGATATACCCGTTCGCGTCGATTTCCATTCTGATCGCCGGCCGGGATGCGAACGAGAGATGCTCCACCGCCGCGCGCGCGTAGACGGCGTTGTGTGGCATCAGCGGATCGATCCTCGTGTCGTAGACGACATCGGCGCCGATCGAACGCGCATCGGTGTGCTCGTCAACAAGCGTCGAGTGCTGCCAGGCGATTTCGCTGCCGGCCTGGATCTGCCTGCTGACGGCCCAGTCGGCCCGGCCCCAGACGCGCTTCCGGTCGGCATCTGATTCAAAAAACGGGTGTGTGCGCCGCTGAACCATCACGCCCGTACGCAGGTCCGGCGCGAAGCGGCTCGAAAACTCCTTCTGAAATTCGACGCCCGCGCGTTTGTCTCCACCCCAGCTCAGCGGCACGACGAGGCGCTGCCGTGTGTTGCGGTGGCCGGCGATGGCGACTCGCGCGCCGTAGGTCAGCCCGTATCCGTCTTCGGCGGTCAGGATGGGCGCGAACATCACGTTCAGCGGTCCGCGGCGGACCGCTTGCGGCATGCTTCCGGGCGATGGCAGCCCGCCTGGAACACCCGGTACCGGCGGATCGATGCGAACCGGACCATCGTCTATTTGAATGAGAACCGTGATCTGTGTGAGATCGGAAATCGACGCGAACCGCTTCAACACCTCGACGTCGTGAAAGCGCCCTGACTTTCGCAATCGCTCTTCGGCATCGGCCCGCACGGATTCGGAGAACGGCGCGCCCACGGTGAGTCCCGAAGCAGCAATGACTTCCTCGGTTGGAGAAATGGTGTTGCCGTGAACCTGGATGACGGCAATCACCTCCTGCTGGGCAGACAGGGAGGCAGACGTGGCTGCCAGCGCGGCAAGAACGAACACGACCACCGAACGCACGTCAGCGGCTCTTCGGACCGAGGTACTTCGTTCCAGTCGTCGCTTCGCGATGGCCGGAGTACTGGATGTCGTACGTCACGGAGAACGGCCCGCCGGCGAGGATGAAGGCGCCGGCCATGTCGATGCGCCTCGGCAGCCACACGCCCGCGAACACCTCCGACATCAGCATGTTTGCGCGCAGGTCTGTCACACGGACGAGCCAGGCGGCCGGCAGGAAGTCGAGCCCGATGTTGTCGAACGTGTACTTCACGATTTGCTTGTGCGTCGGCTCGACCCACAGCGTGACAAGCGAGACCTTGTTCATCATCTGCTGAACGGCCTGCCCATACTGGTCGTCCTTCGACTTGCGGCCCGTCACCTGGTTCGTCCGCGCTTCGGCGCGCGTGGAGGGCTCGTCGGAAAAGAGCTTCGTCGGGTAGTACTCGATTTTGAGGACCGGCACCTTCTCGAGCGTCTCGCGCCCGACCAGCGCGTACCGTCCGCCCTCGAACTTGAACTCGAGGAAGTACGCAGAGGAGATGAACTGCGGCTCTCGGGTCTGCTGAATGAGGCTCTGGAGATCGGACGGCGCCGCGACCGTCCCTTCGGTCTCGAGGTTCCGTTGCCGGGCACGCTCGTCACGGTTTTTCACGCGCCGCAGGAAGTTCTCCTCGTACTTCTCGCGCTCGCTCTCTTTGATCGTGACGCCGTTGAAACGGACCGGGCTGCGCACGAAAAACCCGTCGCGCGGGTACCACATGTATTCCCGCTTCTGGCCCCAGAGCAGCGCTTCGGCGGGCCCGCGAAACTCGATGCGCTCCTGCTCGTCCAGGATGTATTGCTGAACCTTCTTCCAGTTGTCGTCGCGCCGCGCGAGCACCTGCTGCATGAAGGTGTCGAGCTCGGCCGACGGCGCAGGGGTTTGCTGAGCGGAGCCTGTGGAGGCCGCAACAAGCGCTATCAGGATCCAGAGAGCGAAACCGTAAGGTCGCATCGGGGTCTCCAGGGCAGGGCTGACTCTAATAATACGTGGCAGGAGGGGGGAAGGGTGCACCTGTATCGAGTCATGGCGAATGGCAGATCGCAACATGGCGATCTGTCGATGTCCTTGACTTAGTGCCCACATGCGTGCGTCAGCGAAGTCGACTTCTGGTGACAATCGAGCATCCGTACGCCCTCGAGCCTGAAGTTATCGCATAATAGTCCACGTAGTTGCGCGTGGCGCCGTGCAGCAGTCGCCGACCTTGCGCATTCACCGTTACCGCCAACAACGGGACGTACATGCGATTTGTGACGTTCGTGATCAAGTTCAACTACTGAAGCTGAAACACGATTCATGGCGCGCGCACTCCTTGGACTGTTGCTGGCGGCGGGGCTGATCACCCCGCCGCTCGCCGCACAATCGCCGACAAAAACGCTGCAGATTTATTACGTCGACACGGAGGGTGGGCAGGCCACGCTGTTTGTCGCGCCCTCCGGCGAATCGTTGCTCGTCGATACCGGCAACCCGGGAACGCGCGACACCGATCGCATCATGCTGGCGCTCGACGACGCCGGCGTGAAGCAAATCGATCATCTCGTGCTGACGCACTATCACGGCGATCACATCGGCGGCCTGGCCGAACTGTCAAAGCGGGTCCCGATCAAGCGGTTTTACGATCACGGGCCGACCGCGGAAGGCGACCGGGCCGGCAGCCAGGGTTTTCACGAGGCATACGAGCAGAGCCGAGCCGGCGCCACACGCACGATTGTCAAACCCGGCGACAAGGTTCTCGTCCAGGGACTCGATATCACGTTCGTGTCGTCGGCGGGTGAGGTCCTGAAAACCAACCTTCCCGGCGCCGGCCGTCCCAATCCGGCGTGCGCGGAGTTCGCGGAAAAGGACTTGAGCCAGGTCTTCGACCCGGACAACGGCTATTCGGCCGGTTTCGTGCTGACGTTCGGCGAATTCCGGACGATCGATCTTGGCGACCTCACCTGGAATCACGAAGGCCGTCTGGCCTGTCCGGCAAACCGCATCGGCACCATCGATCTCTATCTGACCACCCATCACGGCATCAACCAGTCGAGCGCGCCGGCGCTCGTGCACGCGCTTCGACCGCGCGTCGCCATCATGAACAACGGCACGCGAAAGGGCGGCGCCGTCGAGACGTTCCAGACGCTGGAGTCATCTCCTGGCTTCGAAGATCTCTGGCAGCTTCACTGGTCGTACAACGTGCTGATGGACCACAACGCGCCCGGCGTATTCGTCGCGAATATCGACGACAACGCGACGATCGCGAACCTCTTGACCGCCCCTCCCCCGCCGCCCCGCGGGGCCGGCGCTCCGGGTGCTGCGGGAGGCGGCCGTGGCGGCGGCCGCGGCAACGCGCCTCCTCCGCACACACCCGCCTACTGGATCAAGGTGACGGCTCAACAGAACGGCACTTTCACGGTGCTGAACGCGCGCAACGGATTCAGTAAGACGTATCGAAAGTAAAAAGTCAAAAGTAGAAAGTAAAAAGTAAAAAGTAAAAAGTGACAGCGCTGAAGCGCTGTGCGCCTCATCGGATATTCCCCTATCCGTGCTAGCCTGATCGGCCATGAAAACGTCTACTTCCGCGTTGTGTGTCCTGGTCGCGCTGTCCGCCAGTCCCTCTTACGCCCAATCGACAGACCCCGGGCGAGTCGTCTATGCCAGCCGATGCGCGTCCTGCCACGGCACCACTGGCAGCGGAGGCGAGCTGGGGCCCTCAATTGTGATGCGCGTGCCGGCACGGACCGATGCCGAGCTGACAACGGTCATCCAGCAGGGGCTGCCGACGGCGGGCATGCCCGCGTTCGGCAATCTCTCAGCCACCGAGATGCGGGACCTGATTGTGTTCCTGCGATCCCTGCGGCCGCGCGAAGGCTCCGGGCCGGTACCGATGAAAGTCACGCTGACGACCGGCACACCGCTCAGCGGGCTGGTGCTGAATCAGGGTCCTGACGACCTGCAACTGCTCGGAGACGATCGAAAGCTGTACCTGCTTCGCAAGGAAGGGTCGCGATACCGCCGCGTGACGTCACAGGCCGACTGGCCGAGCTATAACGGCGAGACCAAAGGGTACCGCCACAGCGCGCTCACACAGATCTCGAAAAGCAATGTCTCGCGGATGGCCCCGAAGTGGATCTTCAACCTGCCGAATACCTCAACGCTGCAGGGAACGCCGGTCGTGGTCGACGGGGTGATGTACGTGACGAGCGCCAACCAGTGCTACGCGATCGACGCGGGCACGGGCCGCGAGATCTGGCACTACTCGCGGCCGAGAACGCGAAACCTCACGGGCAACGCCGCGGGCGGCATCAATCGCGGCGTCGGCATTGCGGGCGATCGGGTGTTCATGGTCACAGACCACGCGCACATCATCGCGCTCAACCGGTTTACCGGCGCGCTCGTCTGGGAAACCGAAATGGCCGACTGGAAAGTGAACTACAACGCCACCGTCGCGCCGCTTCCCATCGGCAATCTCGTGATTACCGGCTCTTCGGGCGGAGACGAAGGCGTGCGCGGATTCCTCGCGGCGTTCGATCAGGCGACCGGCAAGGAAGTCTGGCGTTTCTGGACGGTCCCGGCGCCGGGTGAGCCGGGATCGGAAACATGGAAGGGCGGCGGCATCGCGCATCCCGGCGCGGCGACCTGGCTGACGGGCACCTACGATCCCGAGCTCGACACGCTCTACTGGCCCACCGGCAATCCGACCCCCGATCTTTACGGCGACGATCGAATCGGCGACAACTTGTATTCCGATTCGATCCTCGCGCTCGACCCGAAGACGGGAAAACTGAAGTGGTACTTCCAGTTCACCCCGCACGACGTGTGGGACTACGACGCGCAGGAAACGCCGGCGCTCATCGACGCCAACTGGCAAGGCAAACCGCGAAAGCTGCTCGTGCAGGCCAACCGCAACGGGTTTTTCTACGTCCTCGATCGCACCAGCGGTGAGTTCCTGCTGGGCACCAAGTACGCCAAGAACGTGACCTGGGCCACCGGTCTGTCACCGCAGGGACGTCCGCTGCGCGTGCCCGACATGGAGCCGTCGCTCGAAGGCCGGCGTGTGTGCCCCTCACTCGAGGGCGCCTCGAACTGGTACTCGACGTCGTACAACCCTGCCACGGGCCTGTACTACGTGCAGACCAACGACAAATGCGGCGTCTTCACGAAGATCCCGATGGAATGGGCGGCGGGACGCGGATACATGGGCGGCTCGTTCGTGCAGGCGCCCAACGAGCCGGCGCAACGGGTCCTTCGCGCGATCGACATTCAAACGGGCAAAGTCGCGTGGGAAGTGCCGCAGGTGGGTCCGGTCACGTCATGGGGCGGCACGCTCAGCACCGCGAGCGGTCTGGTGTTCTATGGCGACGACAGCGGCGACTTTGCCGCGGTCGATGCCACCAACGGAAAACCGCTATGGAGCTTCCGGACCAACCAGAACTGGAAGGCGTCGCCGATGACCTACTCGTTCGACAACAAGCAACTTGTCGCAGTGGCCTCAGGCTCTGCCATTATTGCGTTCGGCCTCCCGGACTGATCGGTGTATCTACTGATCTACTGATCGAGGGATCTACTGAACTGCAACTCCCCAGATCCCTAGATCTCTAGATCAGTAGTTACAACGATCAATTACCGGTCCCGATTATTACGAGCCCGATCCGATTGATGCTGCTTTGATGGAAGACCAGGTTTCCATCGGGCGACACCGTCATGTGTCTGATGAGGCCGACTCCTGACGGAATCGCCCAGCTCTGGAATTTCTCCGTCTTCGGATCGAAGCGCACCAACGCATCGGGGCGCTGATTCGATTCGTTGTACCAGACGATGTCGTTCACCACGGCAATTGCGTAAGGCTGCGATCGAGGACCGCTCGGCGACGGCCAGGTCTTCACCTCACCGGTCTTCGGATTCAGATGGCCGAGCAACCCGAGCGCGAAATCGACGTACCACACCGTGTCATCGCTCGCGAGCGCGAGCCGCCGGATCCTCGTCGCTGGAGTGGGCACCGGATACTCCCGCACTTCCATCGTGTCTGGATTGATGCTCGCGAGCTTGTTGCTGCCGTTGTAGCAGACCCAGATCAGGCCTTGTGAATTTACCTTCATGCCGTAAGGCCTCGCGTCGGCTGTCGGCAGCGTAATCAACTTGATGTCGCCGGTCTCGGGAATCAGGCGGCCGACCATGTTCGAGCCCTGAAGCGAGAAAAACAGCCTGCCCTTCTGGTCGAAGATCGGGGTGTGCGGATCGCGCGCGGCCGGATCGGGCATCTTGTAGACGGTAATCCCACCCGTCGCGGGATTGAGCCTGCCAACCGTTCCGTTGGCGTTGCCCATGTACCAGATGTTGCCCGCTTGATCGGCAGCGATGCTGTGCGGCCGCACCTCGGGCGGGAGCTCGAACTCCTTCATCTCGCCGGTCTTCGGAGTGAGGCGGCCGATGAGGCTGCCGTACTGCCCGCTCCACCAGATCGTGCCGTCTTTCAACTGCAGCGGGTCGCGCGACCGCTGACCGAGCGTCGGCACCATCCACTCCTTGAACGTGACCGAGACCGGCCCGGAGACGAGTGTGGGACGCCGGCCCGGTTTCTCGGGAAAATGCGCCGAGAGATACTGCGTGGCAGCCGCCATCTCGTCGGCAGGCAGCACGATCATCGAGTCGATGATGTACTTCCAGCCCGCCTGGTCGTACCCGGCGGCGCCGGTGATCGAATTGAGGGCGTGGCACGAGACGCAGCGTTTTTGAACGACGTCCCTGCCGGGACCTTCTGGCAGTTGGGCCTGGGCACCGCCGCCACGTTGGGCATAAGCTGCGTAAGGTGCAAGGAATGTGAACGCTGCGACCGCCAACGGCACGCAGAGAAATGCAGACATGGTCTCCTCCTGTAGTGCCGACCTTCAGGTCGGCCCTCCAGAGTGACGAGGAACGGATGCGAGTGGTTCTTTGAGGGTAACTGCTCAGCCAGGCTTCAGGCAATCCCAAATCCAGGCCAATAGGTGGTCACAAGATAGCCGACCGTGACGATGATGGCCCATAACAGGACGGCAAGCCACAGCCCCCGCGAGAACATCATTTTGAGATTCACACCGTATCCGGCGGCCACCGCCGGGCCGCCCGCAGACGAGGGCAGCATCAAGCCACAATTGGCGGCGACGGCGACGATATACACCATCGGCACCGGATTCAGCCCAAGGGTCTGAAACGTGCTGATGGTAACAGGCACCATGATGGCCACCGCCGCCGTGTTGCTCGTAACCTGGGTGATGATCATCGTCATCAGGGAGAACACGAGGACGGCGCGAAACCCTCCTGCCCCCGCAAAAGGCACCAGCATGTCTGCGACGGATTTTGCCGCTCCGCTCTGACTGAGGACCTCGCCGAGCGCGGCGCCGCCGGCGAAGAGGTAGAACAAGCCCCAGGTCATGTGCGCCTGCGCGTAGTCCCACTTCAACAACGGCTCGCCGCCGTGGCGGATGACGAAGCACAGCAGAGCGAAAGACAGAAAGCCGTAAGCCGGGTTCAACCCGGGCAGGAGTGACGCGTAGAACTCGCGCGTGAACGCCAGCATCGTTGCGGCCGCGAACAGAAACAGTCCCCACTTCTCTGGTACGGTCAGGCCTCCGAGCGATCGAAGCTCGCTCGCGAAGTAGTCCCGTGTGCCTTCGACATGCTCCCGCTCGGGCTGAAACGCCACCCTCATGAAGATGAAGGAGGAAGCGCCGATTGCGATGGTGAACGGAAGCAACCGCGTCGCCCACGTCATGAAGAGGTACTCGTGATCGATCACCGATTCCTGCAGAAGCCGGATGGTCAGCAGGTTGGGGGCGCCGCCGAGCGGCGTCCAGAACCCGCCGACGCTGGTGCCCCAGGCGATGGCGATGACCAGCGCCGAGGCGAATGTGCTCCTGCCAAGGTCCTCGATGCCGATGAACCGAAGCATCGCCAGCACGATGGGAATCATGGCCGCGGCGACAACCGTATTGGGCAGGAACGCGCTCAAAACGGTCGCGATCGCAAACCAGACGACAATCTGCCGGCGTGTGCTGGTTCCCACGCCGATGAGAGAGACGAGCGCGATACGGCGATCGAGCCCCCATCGCGTCCAGACCGTGGAGAGGATGTTGGCGCCAAGGAGAAGGAAGATGAGCTCCTGCGAATAGGAGGGCAGGATCGCGGAGACCGGAAGGAAGTTGAAAATCGCGAGGACGACCAGCGGGAGAAATCCGGTGACGGCCAGGTTGACCGGCTCGAAGATCCACCACCAGGACATCCACAAGAGCAGTCCGATGCTCGCGCGGGCCGGATAGGCCATCGGCAGCGCCGGAATCAGAATCAGCGCAAGAAATGCAAACGGCCCACCGAGGAGATGGAACGTTCTCCAGTCGCGATTCACCGTTCAGCTTTCCAGTGCCGTCTGCCAGGCTTCGACGTACTTGTACCCGCTGCCGGTGTTGAACAGCACGACGGTCTCGTCGCGCTGAATCTTCTTCTGCTCGACGAGCTTTTCAATCGCCACCAGGCCAGCGCCGCCTTCCGGCGCCGCGAACACTCCTTCGAGCGCTGCCATGTCGCGGCAGGCGGCGAGCATTTCGTCGTCGGTGGCGACAACCGCCTCGCCATGGCTGGCATAGAGGTCCGCGAGAATCAGGAAGTCTCCCAGAGGCTTCGGCACGCGCAGACCGGAGGCCAGAGTGGCGGCATTTGAGAAGAATTCCGAGCTGTCACCGTGCTGCTCGAAGGCTCTGGCGATGGGCGCGCAACCCGCCGCCTGCGCGGCGATCATGCGGGGGCGCGCTGGGCCGATGAGGCCCATCTCTTCGAGTTCTTCGAAGGCCTTCCACATGCCAATCAATCCGACGCCCCCGCCGGTGGGATAGATAATCACGTCCGGCAAGCTGCCGCCGAACTCTTCCCACAATTCGTAGCCCATCGTCTTCTTGCCTTCGATGCGGTACGGCTCTTTCAACGTCGAGACTTCGAACCAGTGCTCAGCGGGTGCATGCTCCGCGATGAACTTTCCGCAATCGGAGATGAGGCCGTCGATCAGGCGCACGTCGGCACCGAACGCCCGCGATTCCATGATGTTGGCCTTCGGAGTGTCGGCGGGCATCGCGATCACGCAACCCAGACCAGCTGTTGCCGCGTACGCGGCGGCCGCTCCGCCGGCATTCCCCGCGGTCGGAAGCGCCACGGTCCCTGCCCCGAGCGCTTTGGCCATTGTCACGGCGGCCGACAGTCCGCGTGCCTTGAACGACGCCGTCGGGTTCAGTCCTTCGTCCTTGATGTAGAGACGCCGAAGCCCCACGCGATCGCCGAGACGATGGGCGTGAAGCAACGGCGTCATCCCTTCGCCGAGCGTGACGTGCGGAGGTCCGGGGAGCACTTCTTCGTACCGCCACATCGTGCGCACACGCGAGCGCAATGCGTCGAGATTCAGTGTCTGCCGCGCAACCGTCAGGTCGTATCGCGCGAGCAGCGGCGATTTGCAGGCGGGACAGAGATTCTGCAGAGACGTATGCGTCAGCACTTTGCCGCACGTATCGCGCGAACACTGCAGGTGTGTGAGGGTCGACGGCATAGGGCGTTGAGTCTACCGTGGAGCTCTATGGTGATCTACTGATCGATTGAACTACTGATCTGACGCGGTCTCGAAAGATCTCTCGATCAGTCGATCGCTAGATCGGTAGATACTCGCACTCAACGTGTCAGCCCCGACGCCCAGTTGAGCACGAGGTTTATGGGTGAACTGCGGGAATCTTCCACCGGCATGTTCAGCAGAAAGCGCTTGCCGTCGTGCGTCACGTCGTACTGCCACCGGAAGCCGACGGCGGCAGCTGGACCATTCAGCATCTCGGCTCGGAAAAGCGGAACCGCGGGGCCGGCCCGAAATGTCTTGTCGCTCTCGATAGGGACCGACATCAGCTGCCCGTCTGCGGCGTAATAGAAGAGCTCTCTCCCGTCTCCCCGCCATTTCGCGTAATAGCCACCATCCCTCGAGACCATCCATTTCGCGCCTGGTGTTGGAAACGTCTGTACCCAGACCTCGTAGCGCCCGGACTCGTTCGACTGATAGGCCACCCAGCGTCCGTTGGGGGACACTTGCGGACTCACTTGCGCGAATGGCACGGGTTGGAACAAGCGTAGTTTCCGATCGCCGGCAAGAGCCAGGAGGCCCGTGTTGTAAGAACCGTTGTTCATCTGCCGAGCGAGAATGAATTGCCCGTCTGGCGACCAGCTGAACGGGACGGTGTTCTCTGAGTTGACGATCGGCTCTTCAGGCGCAGAGCCGTTCGCCGGCTTCTGATAGATCTTGAAGACTCCGCTCTCGCGGTCCGATCCGAACGCGATGCGGCTGCCATCGGGTGACCAGACCGGGTACAAGTCATTCCGTGGATCGAATGTGAATTTCGAAAACACGTCGCGCGCCAGCTCGATCTGCCAGATGTCGCTGTTGCGTCTCGCCTCTCCGGTGATCTCCACGGCTATACGCGACTGATCGGGAGAGAGCAGGGGGTTGCGGTACCGCCCGGGTTGACCCACGGTTCCGATCGGTTTCCCGGTCCGGTCGACCCATGTCAACTGAGTGGTTTCGAGGCTGCTTCCCCTGTAGGCGAGGCTTCCGTTGGCGGCAGCCGAGAAGGGCGCATAACCGACTCCGTTGACCTCGATCTTCTCCACAAGTGGCAGAAACTCACCCGACAGCGTGCCGCGGTCGGCATCGAAGGGCTGAGCGACCAGCACGCCCTGGCGCACAAAGAGCAGATACCCTGGTGGCACGAACTCGACCTGCGACTCGGTAGTCCCGACTTTCATCGTGTTGGCCGAGTCGAGCGAGCCCAGGCGGATCTCGCTGTCGGGGAACACGCTGAAGAGGAAACGCCTGCCATCGGGCAGAAAGGACGGAAGCCTGTGAACGGCCGCCGTCGAGACCGTGGTCACCGGAACCGGTTGTCCTCCGCTGTCTGGAACACTGAATAGCCCTTGCGACTGGGCCGAGGCAAAAAGAATGAGCCCATCGCGGCTCCATGTGCCCCCGCGACCGAGCCCCGGCGCGGCACACAGAATGCGCACCGGCCCGCCAGATATGTCAACCGTCTTCACAGCAGTGTTCGCGAAAAACCCAATCTTTCGGCTATCAGGCGACCAGAACGGGGATGACGAATCTTCGGTTCCAGCGAGGGGCCGGGCTTCCAGTGAATCCAATTCGCGAACCCAGAGGGAGCTGACCCCGTCTCGGGTCCCGGCGAAGACGATACGTCGCCCATCCGGAGACAGGATTGACCCCTGTTCCACTAATCTCAGTGTCACGCCCTCGGGCGGCACGACCGAGAAGCGTACAGTCTCCGGAGCAGGAGTTGCCTGTTTGGTATACAGCACTCCAAGGGCGACGACAGTGGCGAGCAGAAGACCAGCCACTGCCCATGCCACGCGCTCACGATACCGCGCGCCAACGGCCGCACTGACGGGCATGGCCGCATCAGCCATCCCGAGGTCTTCGATGAGAATGGCCGCATCCCCGATGTCGTGCAGCCGTTTCTTCCGATCCTTCTCGAGGCATCGGCGCAAGGCCTTCCGAATACCCGCCGGCGTCGTCGCGGGTAACGCGGCCCAGTCGGGCTCACCCCGGAGCACTGCAGCGAGCGTGTCGGATACATCCTCTCCCGCGAACGCGCGCTTCCCCGAGAGCATCTCGAACAACACGCACCCGAAGGCCCAGACGTCGCTGCGCTTGTCGGCCGTGCGCCCCTTCGCCTGCTCGGGCGACATGTAGGCCGCCGTCCCGAGGATCGTACCGACCTGGCTCATGGCGGGTGTCGTAATTGTGGGGCTTTGCGACAAATCTGCCGAAATGCCCGAAGCCTGAAGGCCGGAGCCTGAAGCCTCGTTGACCAGTTTTGCGAGACCGAAGTCCAACACCTTCACCGCGCCATCCGGCCGCACCTTGATGTTCGCGGGTTTCAAATCGCGGTGGATGATCCCCTGCTCGTGAGCCGCTTCGAGAGCTTCAGCCATCTGCCTGGCAATGGGCAGCGCCTCGTCCAGCGGCATCGGCCCTTGCGCAATCCGATCGGCGAGCGTCGGGCCCTCCACCAGCTCCATCACCAGCGCGTGAGCGCCGCCCGAATCCTCCAGACCGTAAATCGCCGCGATATTGGTGTGATTGAGGGACGCGAGCACCTGCGCCTCGCGCTGAAACCGAGCCAGGCGCTCGGCGTTGTCGGCGAAGAGCTCGGGCAGGACCTTGATTGCGACGTCGCGATTCAGCCTCGAATCGCGCGCGCGATACACCTCGCCCATCCCGCCGGCCCCCAGGAGGCCGACGATGTCATACGCGCCGAGACGACCGCCGGGCGCAAGGGACATCTGGTGAAGACCCGTGATTATACGTGCCTTGTTCTCTGCCCGACGGTATTGTGGTCATTTAATGTGACCAGTCGTATAATATGACCATGAAACGGATAGCCGCGGCGAAGTTCAAGGAACAGTGCCTCGCGCTCATCGATCAGGTCGATCCCGAGGGCATCGTGATCACCAAACATGGCAGGCCGGTCGCGCGGCTGATCCCGGCCGGCATCGACCCGGCCACCCTCATCGGCTCGCTGGCCGGCAAGCTGACCATCAAGGGACCGGTGCTTTCGACCGGGTTGGCGTGGGATGCTGAATCTTGACACGCACGTGTTGCTCCATGCCCTCGGGGGCGCACTGACCCGGCGCGAGCTCCGTCTGCTGAGCGCCGAGCCCTGGAGCATCTCGGCCATCGTGCTCTGGGAAATCGCGAAGCTGAGCCAGCTCGGAAGGATTGTTCTGGATCTCGACGATGCCCATGTCGTCCGGGTGCTGTCGCGGGTGCATGTCTGGCCGCTGACGCTGGAAGTGGCGCGCGCGAGCACACGGCTCGACGTCCGCGGCGATCCCGCCGATGAACTGATCGGCGCAACGAGCATCGTCCAGAACATCCCGCTCGTCACGAGAGATCGCGCACTGCTCAAGTCGAAGGTCATCCCGCTGGCACGGTAAGGCAGCCACCGATCCTGGCGCGCGATGTGCACTCAATACTCGCGCCTTTTTGAACAAGAGAGGCCAGGGGGTGTGAAATGGTCAGAGGGCTCGTAAAAGTCGTTTTAGTGGCATTGGTTCTCGTCGCTGCGGGTTTCTATCTGTTCGGTTATTGGACAGCTGGTTCGTTCAGACAACCTGCACCTTCGGCCGCGGAGTCCCCATCACCCTCAATCGATACGGCAGCGGCCCGCGAGCGGGGAGCCGAGATTGGCGAACAGGCGGCCAGGGCGGTGGCCACCGCCGGCGCGGCGGTCGATGAAGGAAGGCTGACGGCAAAAATCAAGGCAAAGATGGTGCTCGACGATCTCGTCAAAGCCCGCGCGATTGACGTCACGACGACGGGTTCCACGGTGACGTTGAGCGGGACGGTGCATTCGCGAGCCGAGCAGGAACGTGCGGTGGCGCTCGCAAAAGAGACGGAAGGTGTCACACAAGTGACGGATCGACTCGTCGTCAGGCAGCCATAGACGACTTTTTACTTTCCACTCTCCACTTTCTACTTGCGGAAAACAAGAGCCCGCGCAACGTTCAGCGCTGGGCTCTGTGCTTCTGACAAAGGCCTACCAGTGAGACGGCGAGCCGTCGCGCCGGCGGTAGGTGTTGCCTCGAATCGCCTCCGTGTATTCCGCCACCGGATCAAGCTGCGTCATATCGAGCGTGATGCCCAGTCCCGGCCGATCGTTCGGCCAGCACTTGCCGTCTTTGAAATCGACGAACTCCGACACGTGTGGTGGCGGCGTCCCGCCGTAGTTGTATTCCATGACGACCTGGCCCGGGAAACGAGGTCATCGTGTGAATGTGCGCGGCGGTGCCGACAGGGCCGGTAAAGTGCGGCACGATGCCGACCTTGTGCGTGTCGCACATCGCCATGATCTTGAGCATCTCGGTGACGCCCCCGACGTTCGGCAGCGTCGCGCGGGCGAAATCGATGTCGCGATTTTCGACAAGCGTGTTGAACTCCCAACGCTGGCCCCACTCCTCGCCGGGCGCGAGAGGCACGCTCGTCAGCAATCGAAGCTTCGGGATCTGCGTCCTGTTCTGCTCTTCCCGTACCGGGTCTTCGACGAAGTACGGGCGGAACGGCTCGATAAGCCGGCAGATCTCGACCGTCTCGTGGAAGTCGAATTTCTGGTGGATGTCGATCGCCCAGTTGCCCTCCTGGCCGATCCCTTCCCGTATCTGCTCCGCAGCCTTCGCGATGGCCATGATCCGCGCGCGCGAGTCGAAGATCTGGCCGCTCCGTCCGGCGCCGCCACCGCGGCCGCCGCCCGCTGGTGGTGGCGCACCCGCTCCACGTCCGCCACCCGCGCCACCGCCCCGAAGGACGCCATCAAATCCCGGATTCGGCTGAATGCTTCCGTCAACGCGGTACGCGTAATATCCCGGACCCCATCGTCGCTTCCGCCCGCTCCTTGAGGCTCGGGCCCGACTGAACGTCGCGCGGAAGCCCACTCGTCGCGTACAACTGGACGTGCTCGCGCACTTTGCCGCCGCACAGCATGTAGAGCGGCACGTTCAACGCTTTCGCCTTGATGTCCCACAGCGCCATGTCGATGCCGCCAAGCGCGTGAATCTTCTCGCGGCCAGGCGAATAGAACGGATCCATGTACATGTGCTGCCAGATCAATTCAGTGTCCAGCGCGTTGCGGCCGATGACGATCGGGGCGAGGCTCGCGACGAGATCCGGTGAGCCGCCTTCGCCGACGCCGGTGATGCCGGCGTCGGTCTCGACGAGGATGATCATGTTGCTCTGATTGAACGCCGCAGTCAGGCTGTTTCGATTCGACCCGGTCTTCGGGGTCAGCACGCGGACTTTCGTGACGATGGCCTTGGGTAAGGCCGCGGCGGCGCGAGCCAGCGCGGGAGGGGTTTTGCTCTGCGCCGCCTGAGCCCATACAGGACTGTCCCAGGGACGAGCGAATCCTCCAATTGCGCCGATGGCCAAAGATTTCGCGAATGTTCTGCGATCGATGTTCACATGCCCTCCGATCTGTGTCGCGCGGGCCCCAAACCCGCTCTGCTCCGATGGAAACGCGGCCAGTATACGCCCGCGGGTTTCACATCATGAGAGCCGATTTCATTGGGAATTTATAGAGCTTGGGGAAAACTAATCGCTTCCTAATCCCTTCCTGACGACCTGATCGGCACCCGGACGCTTCAATGGGACCACGCAATACGAGGTGGCCCATGACGAAGCGAACTCTTGGTTGGACGGCGGCGATGGTGCTCCTGATGGCGACGACGGCCCGGGCTCAAGGGTCGACTTCCGGCCTGCATTGACGGTCTGCCTCACCTTTTCGGAAGGTTTCGAGTTGGCCGCGGCCGCCTCGCTGAAGTCGGGCATCCTTGCCGAGACCACACGGATTTGGCAGCCGCTCGGCGTTGCCGTCGGCGTGCCTGAGGACTTCGAGAACGCGTGCGACAGGCGGATTCTCGTCAAGTCGGACCGCGAAGCCGGTCGCGAAGACATGTCCCGCGAAACCGCGATCGCCTGGGTGCCATTCACCGCTGGGCGCGCGCGCCGGGTCGTGTTCGTCAGGATGAGCCGCGCGCTCGCGCTCGTCGACGCGTTCAAACCCGGCATCCGGCCGCCTGCGCTGACCGAGATGCTGCTGACGAAGCTGGTCGGGCGAGGCCTGGCGCACGAGCTGGGACACGTGCTCCTGAACAGTCTCGGCCACGATCAATCGGGGCTGATGCGGGCCCGGTACGGCGCGCATGACGCGCTGCAAGACCTTCCGTCCGCCTACGCGCTCAACGCACAGCAGCTCGACCGAGTGCTTGGAAGGGCGAAATTCTAGGCTCAGCGCGGCTGCCACCCATCCATCACCTGAATCGTCCGCCCGACCTCGGGCGGCTGAATCATCACGAAACGTTTGCCGTCGGCGGTGACGTCGTAGTGAGGCAATGGCGATTTGGCATAATTCCCACTGAACACGACCTGTGGCTCTTCCACAGGTGCCGCGGTGTCGTCTTTGATGGGCGCTGCCATCATTCGCGTATTTGCGCGGTAAAAAAGCGTGCCTCCATCGCGTGACCAGACGGCTTCCGTGGCTTCCGTCCCTTCGTCCGCCGACACTTTGTGCCTGGCACCTCCCCCGCTGATCGGCTCGATGTAGATCTCCCAGGGTCCCGATTCGTTCGAGGCATACGAGATCCACCGCCCGTCCGGTGAAACCCGCACACCCCACTGATCCCTCTTACGCTCGACCAGTGGCATTACTCGACGCTGGCCCGTCAGTTCCAGCTTCCAGATGTCGGCCGCCGTTCCCAAGCTCTGATGGATGACGAAGATATACGCCGACCCATCAGGCGTAAACGCGCCCGGCGCCAGACCACTCGCACCTTTCAGACGCGGATCCGTCGGGTCGAGCAAGGGCTCCTGGGCGCCGATGGGGACCGTCTGAATCACGAGGCGACCACCAGACACCCGATAGACGAGACGTTTGGAGTCGGGCGACCAGGTCGCGGAATTGCTCCCGTCATCGGTTAAGCGTGTGAGGAACCGATTTGCAAACCGGTAAATCGCGAGATCCCCTCGCAACTCCCGAATCATCGTGGCAGCCAGCATGGTGCCATCCGGGGACAGCCGCGGCATTTCGAAGGATCGTCCGTCTTCGATGATCACATTGTTTGTGCCATCGCGAGCGACCCAGGTGAGGCGCCCGCCGTTCACGTTTTGGACGAATACGAGGCGGCCGGTAGCAGAGACGGCATAATCGCTGATGTTCTCGGCGATGGGAACGCCCGGCCCGGTCAGACGCAGCGACGCGAGGTCAAATGGCGCGGCCACGAGGGCTGTCCCCCTTTTGAAAAGCAACTGGCCAGAGTCGGTGTAGAACGGCCTCGACAAAACGTCTAAATTAGTGCCTTCGACCACGCGGACGCTCCGGCCCGTGTTGAAGGAAAACGCCATGACTGAATTGGTGACGCCTGCGCGTGTCGCACCCGTGACGAACAGCAACGTCTTCCCGTCACCGGCGAACGTCGGAGAGCTATGAACTCCTTCATCTTCCGTCGGCGTCGTCAGCCTTTCTGGAGCACCTCCGGTCGCCGTCACACGATACATCCCTGAACGCTCGGCCTCGGGACCGTTGAAGACGATGACGCCATCCGGTCCCCACGCTCCCGAGCGGAAACCGCCTTCTTTCACATAGCAAATTGTGGAGACCGCTCCGTCGGCGAACGAGATGCGCTTCAACGCGCCACCGGCGAAGAACGCAATCGCCTGGCCGTCAGGCGAGAAGAACGGACTGTATGCTCCTTCGGTTCGTTCGAGCGGTCGCGGATCGAAGGCGTTCATCGTGCGCAGGTACAACCGTGGCTGACCGGTCCCGTCGCCGGAGCTGACGTACGCCACCTGCTGGCCGTCGGCCGAGATCGCGAGGGCGCGCTCCCTATAGATCGGCGCGTGAGGGGGGAGCGAAATGGTGAAGCGCTGCGGCGTTGCAGGTCGTTCGACTCGCGCGGGCACCGATGATGCGAGCTGGAATCCGGCTATTCCAGCGACGATCGCGGCCACTAACGCGGTTCCAGCGATCCATGTCCATCGCGACACCACGGGCGCCGCAAATCTTTTCGTCGCAGAGGCCGGCTGACTGTCGTTCGCCTGGTGTCGACCGGCGTCTCGAATCCAGCCCAGTTCGTCGGCGAGATCGGCCGCGCTCTGCCACCGATCGTCCGGATCTTTGTTGAGGCATCGTCCAAGGACGCGGGTCAGCGCATCCTGATGCCCTCGCTCCGCGACGAACGTTCGCATTGGATCGTGCGACACGATCGCGGCCGTGATGATCGACCCGCTGTGCCCTTCGAATGCCCGGCGTCCCGTGAGCATCTCGAACAGGACCGCGCCGAAGGCGAAGATGTCGCTTCGCTTGTCTGCGCGGCCCTCGAGTTGTTCGGGAGACATATACGGCAGCGTTCCCAGCACTTGCTGCTCGCCCGTCAAGACTGTCCGAGTCTGATGATCGGCGTCCGGCTCGTCGATCTCACGCAACTTGGCCAACCCGAAATCGAGCAGCTTGACGCCGGTCTTCGTCAGAAAGATATTGGCGGGCTTCAAATCGCGGTGAACGATCCCTCGCTTGTGGGCATACGCAAGCGCCTCTGCCAGTTCGGTAGCGATGGAAAGGGCCTGCTGGCGCTCCAAGGGCACTCCCTCGCCCCGCCGCAAGAGCCTGCGCGCGAGCGTCTCGCCCTCGAGCAGCTCCATCACCAGGAAGAGCCGTCCCCGCTCGAACGCGACATCGTACAGCGTGCAGATATGCGGGTGGGTCAGTTGCGCGATCGCATGCGCTTCCTGGGTGAACCGCTGGCGTCTTGCATGATTCTCGGCCCACGCCTCAGGCAGGCACTTGATGGCGACATCGCGCTTGAGGCGCGTGTCGCGGGCTCGATACACTTCGCCCATCCCGCCCGCACCGACGGCGGCGAGAATCTCGTATGCCCCCAGGCGATCGCCGATGCCTAGCGACGCCATGCCAGGGCGAAGGTTACACCATGCGAGGTGAACACGTTTGTGAAAGGAGTTCCCAAGGCAAAACTGAGCGAACGCTAATCCTTTCCTAACAACCTGACAACCGTCCGCGCGACGTCACATCGGTGACGTCGAGCTTTCCGGAGAAACCAGCCTGAAGGTGATCTTCACAGGCCCCATCCGGATCTCGTCGCCATCCGAGAGCGCCACAGGGCCGTTGATCTTTTCACTGCCTCGATAGGTTCCGTTCCGGCTTTCCAGATCCTCGAGGGTCACCTGCTCGCCCGACACCGTGATTCGCGCGTGCAGGCGAGACACGCCGGGCAGATCGAATCGAATGCCAGCCTCTGCGCCACGCCCCAGAATCGTCTCGGGATTGACGAGCGCCACACACTGCTCTCCCCATACCAGCCAGCCGTGCTTGCCGGCCGGCCGATCCGCTGACGAGGCGCGCGGCGTCGACACTTTCGCGCAGAAGCCGTACCCGAAACGCTGAACCGTGCGCACGTACTCCGGCCGTTGGGCGTCATCGCCGAGGACGTCACGGATCTCGGCAATCAGAATGGTGAGGCTGCCGTCCGACACGAACGTGTTCGGCCAGAGGTGCTCGTGCAGCTCGCCCTTCGAAAACGCCCGGTCGTGGTGCTCGGCGAGCAGCTTGAGGAGATCGAACGCCTTGGGCGACAGGCGCACCTCAGCACCATCGCGCAGCAACTGCCGGCGTTCGCCAACGAGCGTAAATGGCCCGAAACTCAGCGGCATGGAAAACTGAGCGAATGCTAACCCGATGTTGCGTAGCGCCTCCGGCTGCAGGCTTACGCCGATGTTCGGCGGGGTGGCAGTGGATACTCAGAAACACGCTGCCACGAAGACGAACGTCGGCGTGAGCCCGCAGATTGCGGCGCGACTAAAGTCGCGCCCTACCGTTCAGCCCGACCCGGCTCGACGGTATTCCGCTGAAAACTAACGACTGAGAACTGAAAACTTCTGCGCAGTTTCACTTCGTCTTGACGGCAAACGGCGGAATGTACCAGGGTCCTTTCTGCGGCACGTCCTGGCCGGCGATATCGTGCTCTTCGAGCAGCCAACCCCACAGATGACCAGACGGTGCTTTCTCGCTATCGATCTGGATGTAGAGTCTGCGGCCCCGAAGCGCAACCAACTGGCTTGGATCGAGCTTGATCTGGCCAGTCACCTTGCCTGCCACGTCGCCAACCAGAGTCAAATCGACCAGGGGAGTACCGGGAATGCCCGGGCCCTTGCTCACCGACAGGTGCGCTTTCGTTGCTGGACCAGTCAAACCTGCGAACGATCCCGAGATGGAAAGCGTGTCGCCGTCGAGCGTGGCCGAGGCGGTGCCCTTGCCCTGCATGATGGGCTGCGTCGCATCGTTGAACGGCATCGGCGACAAGTGCACCTGGTACTTCTCCTGCCGCAACGGCAGCGCAGAACGCGAAGAACAGCAACGGCAACCACGTCAGGCGTTTCTTAATCCGCATGGGGCCGCGGGGCCCCCAACGCGGCAGCCGCGTTGGGGTGCGTAGCCACCCCCATGCGCTGCCGTCGCTTACGCTCCGGATCTTGGTTGAATCTTTCGTCTGCTTAGTTCGCATTCCGTAGCTCCGCTATCCACTTATTCGCCTGTCCGCTTGGGCAAACCGAACACGTAGACGCCGTGGCCGATCGTCGGCCGCTGGATCTCGCCGCGCAACATCGTGTTCGGCTTTCCCTGGGGACTGCCGCCGTTGTAGCCAGTAGGCACGGCGACGAACTGCTCGGCGCCGACGCTGAAGGTGACGGGGTACCCAGCGGCCGTTGTCGGCAGCCGCGTTTCCCAAAGGGTCTTCCCCGTCTTGACGTCGAACGCGCGGAACACGCGATCGAAGTCGCCGACGAACCCGACACCTCCCGCGGTGGAGATGACGCCGGTCAGAAACGGGCTGCGCTGTTGAAAGCTCCAGACCGGTCGCATGGTGTTGGTCTCGTAGGCTGACAGGCGTCCCAGGTTGCCGTCGGTGCCCGGCATCTCGTAGAACAACTGCGGACCCCCGCCGTACATCGCGCAGTTCTGGCTGAGCGGGAGCAGGAGCAGATCGTTGGACGGATCGTAGCTGGTGGCCTGCCAGTTGTGGCCCCCGGACGGACTCGGACAGGACGCCACGGCCTGACCCGGCTTCTTCTCGAGGATGTCGTCGCGATACGTCGTCCGGCCGGTCTTCATGTCAATCGCCGCCCACACGTTCTGGAAGACCGTTTCCTTCACGTCGAGAAACTTGCCCGTCACGCGGTCCAGCTTCCACATCAAGCCGGATTTCCCGACGGTCATGAGCGTCTTCTGCTGACCGTGATCGATCAGCGTGCGCTCGAACACCTCGTCGAGATCCAGCGTTTCTCCCGGCGCGTTCTGAAAGTACCACTTCAGTGTGCCGTTGTCGGGATCGAGCGCCAGCGTCGTATTCGAGTAGAGCGCATCGCCGTTGGATCCGCGTTGATCGCGACTCGATCCCTTCGCCTGGCCCGTGCCCCAGAATGCGAGGTTGAGCTGCGGATCGTAGGTGCCGGCAATCCACGCGTCGGCGCCCGAGCGCTGGTCGTCGGTAAGATCCCCCCACGTATTGCCCCCCGGCATTCCCCTTTTTGCGACTGTGTAGAACTTCCACAGCAGCTTTCCGGTGTTGGCCTCGTAGCCGGCAATGAAGCAATGGTCGCGGGCATCCAATACGTTGCAACGCGTGATGCCGACGAGCAGCTTGTCCTTCGCCATCATGATTCCGCCGATTTTGTCGTCGGGGAACTCGGCCGGCCTGGTCTTCCAGACGATGTTTCCATTGCGGGCGTCGAGGGCGTACAACGTGGCGTCGGTCGCTGGATAGAAGACCAGGTTGCCGTACATCGCCATCGTCCGCGTCGCGTTCTGACCTGCCGTCCCGATCGGCCCCAACCGATGCTCCCAGAGCAAGTCGCCCGTCCGTGCGTCCAGCGCCTGCACCGTGTTGGTCATGTTCGTCGACAGGAACATCACGCCGTCGTGCACGATCGGCGTGATCTGTTGTCGCATGCCATCTTCGAGCGGCCACGCCCATTTCAACTGAAGGAGGCCCGCGTTCTTCGTCGTAATCTGTGTGAGCGGACTGTTGTTCCAGCCCGAGTACGTCCGGTAGTGCATCAGCCAGTCGCCGTCGGGCGGATTCGCGAGCATCTCGGTGGTGATGGGGCTGTAACTCTTGACCGTCCCTGGCACGGTCAGGCCCATTCGTGGCGGAGGTGGTGCCGCGGAGTCGTCGTCTCCTCCCCGTCCACGCCCGCCGCGGCCACGGCCTCGCGCCGGTGCTGCGGCCGCAGCCGTCAGGCTGGCGGGCATCTGACCGTTGGCAATCGACACGATTGGCACGCTCGTCGCTGGTGTAAGCGCGCTCGAGCCGGCCTGGGCGCCATTGGCTTTGAGAAGAAACGCCACGATCGATGCGTACGTGTCCGCCGGAAGACCGTTGGGGTTTTCAGGCGGCATCGACTCACGGATGCGCGTGAACAACGCCTGGGTTGTTTGCGTACCCCAGGTATCCATGAAAGGAGTGCCGGCGAGCGCGGGCGCCTCACCGCCGCCCGCGAGCGTTCCGCCGTGACATGCGGCGCAACGCTCGGCGTACGCGGCCTGGCCGGCGTCGGCCTGCCGGTCGGTGTACGTTGCGCCTTGTTGAGCGCGCGTAGCGGCTGACCATCCGCCGATTGTCCCGATGACGGCAATACTGGCAAGTGCGAGTCCGTGTCGTGTGCTCGACATGAAGGTCCTGCTTTGCCCCACACAATGCCGCTCTTTTGTCCGAGCGTCAAGCATCGAACTGGAATGTTCGGCTAAAGCCGGACACTACGTACTGAAGTCCGTAAGTAGCTGATTCTAAACAACCAACAAATCTCGCCCGGTCTGCGAGTTCCAGCGCCCCGTTCCCGCCTTACCAACCGAGGGGGACGGGGACATGACCAGGACCACTCGGTACTTGATGGCGGGCGCCCTGATGGTGACGGGGTTGGCAGGGGCTGCGCGGATGACAGAAGCGGCAGACGAGACGGCCTCAGCAGGCACACATGTGCGATCCAGCAGTCCCGCCATCAGAGCGTTGATCGTTCAGGCGACCGAACAGTCAGGGACCTTTCGCAGGATGGTCGAGACGATCAATGCCAGCGACAGTGTGGTCTACGTCGAGGAGGGCACATGCCGTCGAGGCATGCGGGCGTGTTTCGTCAACATCACGGGCGCGCGCGGCCGTCGATATCTGTGGGTGAAAATCGACGTCCGCAGGGCCGACCGGAATGTGATGGCATCGATCGGCCATGAACTGCGGCACACGATCGAGGTCCTGGACGCGCCCAATGTGAGCAGCGGCGCGGCGATGTTCATGTTCTACATGCGCGAGGGGTCGAAACTACGCAGTGGCGCCTTCGAAACCGTCGCGGCCGTCAAGGCCGGTGACACCGTGCACACTGAAGTGAAGGCATTCCGTCGCGCGCGGGGCAGGTAGGGCATTTTCCGCAAGAAGTACGTAGTGTCCGGCTTTTAGCCGGACCTCCCGACGGTCCGCCTGTCCGTCGCCGCTCGCGTGGCACATGCGAGCTTTGGCGAGACCCGCCGTAGCCTTGGCGAAGGCGGGAAGCCGGACACTACGTACTTACTTTCAGTTCCCGCAGCAGCCACACCTTGGCGAGTTTCCAGTCGCGCATGACGGTATCGACCGACACGCCCAGCGCTTCGGCCGTCTCCTCAACGCTCAGGCCGCCGAAGAAACGCATCTCGACCACTTTGCTCCTGCGCTCGTCAACCTGCGCCAGCGCCTCCAGCGCATCATCGAGCGCCACGAGGTCGCGGCCAGGCTCTACGACCAACAACGCCTCATCCAACGACACTTTCTGAGCGCCCGCGCCTCGCTTCTGGTATTTCCGGGAGCGCGCAGAATCCACGAGGATTCGGCGCATCAGCCGCGCCGACATCGCGAAGAAGTGCGCGCGGTTCTGCCACTGGACTTTGTGAATGTCGACGAGCTTGAGATAAGCCTCGTTGACGAGCGCCGTCGCCTGCAGCGTATGACTCACGCGCTCGTTCCCCATGTAGTGCCGGGCGAGGCGTCTGAGCTCCGCATAGACCAAAGGCGTGAGCTCTTCCAGGGCAGCCGGATCCCCATTTCGCCATGCAAGGAGAAGCTGGGTCACCTCGGACGCCCCCTTGTCGCCGTCTGGACCGTGTCGGTTATCTGGAATATCCGAATTCTAAGCCGTAACCCGCCTGGCCCCGATTTTCGGGGCCCCTTTCTTGCGGGACCTGCCTGGGATCCTCAAAAGATGAATTTCAACCCGAACTGCAATTGCCGCATGTCCGTTCGCGTCGCGCTGATTCTGCCGAACGCCACGCTCGACAGCGTCGTGTTGGGCTCGGCCCAGTTGGGATTGTTCAGGAAATTGAACGCCTCGAACCGGAACTCCAGGTACGGCCGCCCATCGGAGAAATGAAACTCCCGCAGCAGCGAAAAGTCCCAGTTCATGATGCCGGGCCCGATCACCTCGCTGCGACCGGCAGTACCGAACGTGCCGTTCGGCGCCCGGGAATAGGCTGCCGTGTTGAACCACCGATCGATGGTCGGGTCGACCGACTTCGTGCTCACGTTGAAGTCGCGATTCGGCCGGCAGCAGTTCCCGATATTGGCGGTGTCCTCACCGGCCGAGACGGTCAACGGAAATCCCGAAGCGAGCGTGACGACAGACGTGACCTTCCATCCGCCAACCACCTGTCCCATGGCCCCACCCTCGCTGAGATAGCGGCGATCGGGCCCGAACGGCAGGTCGTAGACGACCGACGTCACGAAGCGGTGGCGTTGATCGAAGACCGAGGGCCCATCCTCGCACGACAGACAGTAGGAGTTCTGCGGATTCAAGGGGTCCGTGCCCAATGTTCGAATGCCGCTGCCATTGTCTTCCGATTTCGAGAACGTGTAGGCGCCAAGTACGGTCAACCCCTGCGAATAACGCCGCGTCAGCTTGACACCGAGCGAGTCGTAGTGTGAGTAGCCGACGTTGGCCGCCCCCTGGAACAAGCCGAACTCCGGAAACGGCGAACGTTCGGCGGGAGTCGAAGTGCCAGGCACCGGCTGGTTTGCGAGATTGATCCACCGCTGCAAGTCGTGCCCCTCTGTCGCCAGGTAGCTGACCTCGATCGCCATGTTGTCGCTGAGCTGCCGCTCGACGATCGCTTCATACTGATCGACGGACGGCGTTTTCCGATCGATCTGGTCCGTCAGCACCAGCGGTCTCACAACGCACACAATGCCGGCAGGTGTGTTGCACGGATTGGTTCCGCCGAAATTGAACGGATCCTTCCAGGTGGAAATCAGGTTGGTGGCGGTGGATTGCACGGTCAGCCGGCCGTTCAGGTTCCGGTTCTTGTCGAAGACGATGTTGCCGATGTCCTGCACGAAGAACCGTCCCATACCCGCACGAAGGGCCCACTTTTCTGTCGGACTCCACGCCACGCCCAGCCGCGGCGCAAAGTTCGTGTACTCAGCCTTGATTGGGCGGTCGCCGAAGCGCCCATCGCGTGTCACCTGAATGTCCGGCGAATACCTGATGTTGGCGTCCTGATAGAAATCACCAGTCCCTGCGCGGACGAGCACCGGATGGAGAGACTTATCAGGCACCTGTGGCTGCTGGGTGTTCAGCGGTATGTCAGCCACTATCTGCCTTTGCGAAGAGTCGGTCCACGGCGGAATGAACTCGTAGCGCAACCCGAGATTGACGGTCACGCTCGGCTTGATCTTCCACGTGTCGGCGACGTAATACGCCTGGCTCGTGGCGTGAAGCCTGGCGACGGCGAGTCCCGACGCGTAGGCCCAGGTATTGAGATATCCGAGCAGGTAGTCAGCGAACGCGTTGCCGGTGGCGACGTTGTTGGCAAATCCCGCCGAGCCTCTGGCGAACTGATTGCCATCCTGGTCGTAGGTGTCGAAGCGGAATTCCCCACCGAACTTCAGAAAGTGCCTGCCGCGCGTCCACGAGAGGTTGTCGATGATTTGAATGTTGGCGTTGCGATTGACGAACGGTGACTCGGAATTGTCGCCGAACCCCGAGAATCCGGCGACGGCAATGCTCGGCGTTCCCCAGGCATCGGCAGGAACCGGCGTCGGCAGCTTGAGGCCGATTTGGCTGATGGGATCGTAGACGTTGTTGAGCTCTCCGCCGGCGTGATTGAAGAAGTTGTTGTAGCCGACGCGCACCTCATTGACGAGCGAGTTGGTCAGCACGCGCGCGTTGTCCACGACCACCTGATGCGCGGTGGTGGCAACGCTCGAGCCGTTCAGGCGGATGCCGCCGGTGAAGATCGATTCGTCCGTCCAGCTGTACCGGCCGTACCACGTCGATTTCTGGTTCTCCACCCAATCGACACGGGTGGTGAACTGGTTTTTATTGGTTTCGTTCTGGTTCACCGCCAGGTAGTTGTTCACCAGGCTCGTTCCTGGCTGATTGGGCGCCGGGTAATAATCGAGCAGGGCCTGCGAGATGGGGTCGATGCGATTTTTCGGGATGATGTTCCCGGGAAATGGCGCGTTCCTGACGGGATCTCTCAACACGGTGCTGATCTGGGAGAAATCGCCGTTCCGCATGGCAACCGACGGCACGCTGAAGGGCGTCTCCCGCTGGTTGCGGAGGCGGAATCCCTCGTAGTTGGTCATGAAAAACAGCTTGTCCCTGCCGTTGAAGATCGGCCCAAGCTGCACCGGGCCGCCCAGCGTGAACCCGAACTGATTCCATTTGAACGGGCTCGATTTCGACGTGGCCCCGGCAAACGCGTACGGGAGCGCGTCGAACGCGTCGTTCCGGACGAACTCGAACACCGAGCCGTGATAGACGTTCGTTCCCGCCTTGGTCGTGACGCTCACCTGGCCGAGCTCGCGGCCGAGCTCCGCCGAATACACACCGGTCTGCACCTTGAATTCCTGGAGCGCATCGATCGACGGCAGGAAAATGTACGAGTTGAAGTTCACGTCGGTGTTGTTGATGCCGTCGAGCGTGAAGTAGTTCCACTCGCGCCGGCCGCCGCCAATCGAGAGCTGCTGGGTCGAGCGATCGCCACCCTGGCGCGGCCCCGACGATCCCGAGCCGGAAAAGCTTGCCGAGACGTTCGGCGTGAGCTCGACCATCTTGAGGAAATTGCGGCCGTTGAGCGGCAGCTCCATAATGCGGCGGTTCTCAATGACCGTGCCGATCGTCAGATCTTCCGTGCTGATCATGGGCGACGAGGCGACGGCCTCGACCGTTTCGCTGAGCGTGCCGAGCTCCAGACGAAAGTCCATGCGGATCGTCTGCTGGATCTGCATTTCGACACGACTGCGTGCGGCGCCGACGAAGCCGTCCATCTCGACCTTGACGTTGTAGATGCCGGGAAGCAGGTTCGGAAAAACATAGACGCCGGCGCTGTTGGCCTGCTGCGTGGCCGTGGCTCCGGTCTGCGTATTCGTCACCGTCACGGTCGCGCCAACCAAGACGCCTCCCGTCGTGTCGGCCACGATGCCGGTGATCTGGCCGAAGTTCTGTGCAAACGATGGCGAGGCTGCGAGGACCGCGACGGCGACGACGACGACAGAGAGTCTGGTACGCATGGCTCCTCCTCTGGTCGCTCTAGACGGCGGGTACGGCGGACGGGAGAGTTTTACGGGAATCGGCGGGATTCGTCAAACTACAAATGGCGGACGACGTGTTCGACTTCGCGCCGCGATCCCAGCAGGACGCTGGTGCGCTGATGGATGCCCTCCGGCAGGATGTCGAGGATGCGCGCCGGCGGCTCCCCCTCGGCTACGGCGGGCGCCACCGCCACGCCGCCGGCCTGCTCGACGATCATCGCCATCGGGTTCGCCTCGTACATGAGCCGCAGCTTCCCCTTCGGATTCTGTCGCGTGGGCGGATACAGAAAGACGCCCCCCTTGACCAGCGTCCGGTGCACGTCGGCGACCATCGACCCGATGTAGCGGCTGGAGTATGCCTCGCCGTGCGCCCAATCCAGGTACCGCTGGATGCCGGCCGGGAACGTCTGCCGATTCGCCTCGTTCACCGAGTAGATCTTGCCGGCGTCGGGAATACGCACGCCGCTGGCCACGAGCACGAACGACCCAATCGAGGGGTCGAGCACGAACATGTCCACCCCATGGCCGGTGGTCAACACAAACACGGTAGACGAACCGTACAGGATGTAGCCGGCGGCCACCTGACTCGAGCCGCGCTGGCACAGCGTCTCGACGGCGCCGGGAATCGTCGGATCGTTCTTGAGGATGGAGAAGATCGTGCCGACGCTGACGCAGACGTCCAGATTCGATGACCCGTCGAGCGGATCGAAGACGACGCAGTACTTCCCGCCATCAACGCCGCGCTTGAGGATCGTCGGCTCGTTGTCTTCTTCAGACGCGACGACGGCGATCGTCGGGCGGCTGCCCAGGCACGTCATCAGGATGTGGTTGGCAATGACATCCAGCTTCTGCTGGGTCTCGCCGTGGACGTTGGACTCACCATCGTCGCCGAGCACATCCTCGATGCGCGCGCAACGAACCTTGGCCGCAATCGCTTTACCGGCGAGCGAAATCGCCGAGAGGATCCAGCTGAAATCACCGGTGGCGCCTGGATAGCGCGTCTCCTCCTGGAGAATGTGCGACTGCAGCGACGTGATGTTCATGGTGCAAGAGGAAAGCCCGGTGCGACAGCGGCCGCACCGGGCTTCTGGCTCTGACGCGGGGTGAGTGTGTGTGTCGTCTAGTTGGTCCCGCCCGGACGCCATGCGGCCGGCGTGCCGGTTTTCGCGTTGGCCGCGGCCCACGCCTTGGCTTCTTTCGAGGCGGCCCACTTGATCGCGTTCAGCACCAGCGTCTGGTACGCGGGGTTCTCCCACGCCGTTCGATCGTGACCGTTCTGCAGATACGCGATCGGCGTTCTGCCGGAGACCTTCACCCAGCCGGCGAGATCGCTGCCCGCGACCTCGGGATGTCGCCAGCCACTCGCGTAGCGGTTGGGGAAATTGGCATCCACGGCCTTGAAATCGCTCTTCAGCAACGGGTGAACGGTGTCCGCGGCATACGGGCAGAGATAGGTTTCGTCGACAATATCGAATCCATCTCCAAGCCCCTGCGTGATCGGGTGGGCCTTGTCGACCACGGTGATCCGCTGCTTGACGCCTCCCTGCGCACCGGAATTCGGGTACTCCTTGCCTTTGAAGGTGACCGGGCTGCCCCAATCGCACGCGCCGCCGATCATCTCCCCGTATTCGGGCCAGGTGTGGTTCCACGACGCAAGGGAATGGTGAAGGAAGACCATGCCTTTGGTGCCCGCCTGCATCAGCGCCTGCAGGTTCTTCTTTGCGGCTGGTCCCGGATCCTCGAATCCCTTCGTGCCGTCGGGTCGCGCGATCGGCTGGCGCCCTATGGCGTCGAAGTACACGAACACATCGAACAACTCGGCGTTCTTCGGATCGAAGAACGTGGTGACGGCCGGGTGCTCGACGTGCGACCAGCTGATGTCTTTGCCCAGCGCGTCGAGCATCAGCGCCAGTCCTTCACGATCGTAGGTATGACCTTTGGTGACGAACATGACCTTGATCGGTCCCGCTCCTCCTTGCGGTGGACCGCCGCGCCCTCCGCCTCCTTGCCGCGCAGGTTGTTGGGGCGTCTGTTGTTGCGGCGCCTGATCGGCGCGCAGCCCGGCAACGGCCACACACAGCGCCGCCACCATCAGGAGTCTCGTTAGCATTCCCTTCATCGCTCCTCCTTGCATGCATTACCGCCGGGGTGTGAGACCGTGTTGACACACTATGCTACTAGAACTTCAAGGCCGGCGATCATTCGCCGGCTTCGGTGGGAGCTTGCCGTTCAGATCGTCGTAAATGCGGCGGAACGCAGGCGGCCCATTCCGTTCCGCCATCGACCAGGTGCGGTACGGCCCCCAATCCACCTGCTTGAGCCCTTCTTCCACGTCGAGGCCCGCACTGTGTGCGCGACGAACCTCGCCCACCACGTACTCCAACGCTTTCTCGAACTCGGCGATTTCCGCCTTCATCGTCGGCGCCGGATCGAGAAACCCGTGCCCGGGGACGATGAAGGTCGCGTCTATCTGCCGCAGGGTTTTCAATGTTTGAATCCATTCCGTCGGGTATGCGTTGGCCATCGACGGAAAGATGCGATTGGAAAACGTCTCGCTGGTGAAGAGCACCTTCTCCTGAGGCAAGTACACCTGGATATCGCCACCGGTGTGAGAGCGGCCGTTGTTCACGATGTGAATTTCGGTCCCGCCCATCTTGAGAATGCGCCGGTCGGCGACTGTCTCGGTCGGCACAACCGTCTTCCGGCCATCGGTGCCCGGCGCTTTGGCCTGTCGCGCGAGGCTCGCCTGGGATGCCGGGCTGGAAATGAACGTTGCGCTCGACGGAAACGCCTCGTGGCCTCCGGTGTGGTCGCCGTGCTCCGAGCAGACGACCACATACTTGATGGGTTGAGGCGTGAGCAATCCGATCGCCTGCACGAGCTTTCTGACGGCGTCGGGACTTCCCTGGCCATCAGCGACCAGCACGCCGTCAGGCGTGATCACCACGAGATCGTTGGTGAGGAACCCGAGCGCGTGAACGTCCTGCCAGACGTAGACATTGCCGGTCGTGCTTCGGAGCGTGGGAAAGTCGTCTGCCCGCAGGCCTCGCTCCGCAATGAGCGCCGTCGGGATGATGGCATCGCCGCCTCCCCTTCCTCCGCGCCCGCCGCGGCCGCGTCCTCCCTGTCCGCGACCGGCGTCTTCCTGCTGCGGGTGCAGCGTCGTGGTTCCCAGTGCGGCGAGTGTCAATGTGAGAGCCGCGAGAGCGGGCCATCCGTGCCGATGACTGGGTCGTTGGCGGCTCATCGGACGCTCGTTCCCGTTCGTGCGGCCGAGGGCAGGTTTTCGGTGAGCTCGATGCGCGTTCCCCAGGGGTCGGTGAGATAGGCGACCCTGATTCGCGTGTTCGGCAGCTGGCGCGGTGCGCCGTCCAGCGCGATGCCGAGCGCCGCGAGCTTCCTGGTGTACTCGTCGAGGTTTTTCACGTCGAACCCGATGTGATCGAGCGACCGTCCGCTCGTGGGGAGAAGCGTTGGCGCTCCCGCGGCGAAGGTCACGGTCATTCCGGGAAAGTGCACCACTTCATTCCAACCGGGGCTCGACACACGCGGCCGCTCCCCCGGCACGCCGCCGAGCACCTTGCGGTACCACTCCTGACACGCCTTGATGTCGGGAACGAAGGAGTGTGTATGGTCCATCTTCACAGGCTCGGGAAGGGCCGGGTCGCCGTAGGTACTCGATCCGGATCCCATCAGGTCCCCACACGTAGCCCTGATTCGGGTTGCCGCCCTGGCGAGCATCGGCTCCAAGCGATTTCCACTTCGCCAGCGTGGCTGGCAGATCCTTGTAGACCAGTCCAAAGTGATTCAGGACCGATCCTTCCGGTGGTCCGGACGCCGGCTGTTTCTCCAGAACGACGTAAGCACCAGGAAACTGGACCATCTGCAGTGGACCGTTGGCAACCCACGTGCCCCCCATCACCTCGGTCCAGAACTGCTTGTGGACCTCCACATCGCTGACGAGCAGATGGACATGACCGAAGGTCACGCCAACGCCGTTGAACGGCGCCAACTGCGCTGCCGCGACACGCGGGACGAGTGCCGAGAGGATGAGCGCTCCGGCCACCAGGCGAGCCGTGCGCATCATTTCTTCACCGCCTGCGCCAGCGCGATCGCTTGCGCGCAGTGATCGGCAACCACCAGGTAATTCTTCACACGAGTCGGATTCACGACGAACGCGTTCGGCCCCGCCGGGTTGGCTCGATTGGCGCCGGCCCGCCGGTCGAAATCGATGTAGCGTCCGTGGTTGGACAAGAGAACATCTGCACCGGCCTTGGCGGCGATGTCGGCGAACCGCCGAGCCGAAGAAGAATACGCCACCAGGTTGTCGTAGGGCGTCGTCGCGCTGACAGCCGTGCCGCCCCAGAATGCCACCATATGCGTGGTGCCTTTGTCTTTCGCCGGGATAACGAGCGAGATCGTGCCGAGCGTATGCCCGGGCGTCAGATACATGGTGAGAGTGGTATCTCCCAACGTCAGGGTCTGGCCATCCTTCACGACGATGTCACGCCTGGGCACGGGCATGCCCGCGAACGCGCCTCTGGCAGGCTGCGCCAGCGCGTTCCAGTCGGCCTCTGACGCGAGGATGCGCGTGCCATACGTGTCCTGGAAGAACTTTGCGCCGGCGGAGTGATCGCCGTGACCGTGCGTCACGATCAGGTACTTAATCTGCGCAGGATCGAGGCCGAGCTTCGGCATGTTGTCGACGATGAGGTCCTTCACCATGTAATCGAACGTCGCATCGATCATGATGATCCCCTCCGAGGTCTTAATCGCCCACGCGTTCGGATCCTCGGTCGGGAACACCCACATGTTGTCGAAGACCTTCACCGGATCGCGATACCAGCGCTCGCGCGGAGGCGGCCCTGCCTGTTGTCCGCGTGCTGGCGTGCCGCCGGGCGGCGGCGGCATGGACGAGGCACGACCGCCGAAACCCAGTGCACCGCCGCACAATTCGCTCTGAAGGATGAGCCAGCTGTCATCCGCTGCGGCCCGCGCAGCCGTCACATGGGCCGCGACGGTATTCTCGACGGGCTTCGTCTGGGCGGAGCTGCCGACAAATGTGCCGACGATCACGGCGGCAACGGCTGCTGACGGCAACCACGTTCGCATACCACCTCCAGTAGTCTGCAGGGCCCCTACGATAGCAAACAACCGTCCTGATGGCATCAACGCGAGTCAATCCGTCCGTCACTCCCATCCGTAGACCAGAGAGAAGCGGCGTATGCCGGGACCCTGGAGGATGACGCGATGATTCGACGGATTGTGTTCGGCGCGTTCTGCGCGGGCGCGTCGGCGTCGGCAGCGCCCGCATGCTCGTGTACGGTACGGGCGGGCCGGCCTGGGGCCGCGTCGAACAGACGTTTACGACCAGCAATGCGGTCAACACGTTCGTTCCGCCTGCTGCCGCAGCCGGTGCCTCGAGCAGTAACGTATGGGGATACCAGGCAGGTGGTGGAATTGACGTGAGGCTGGGCGCACGATGGAGCCTGACCGGCGAAGGACCTCTTCACTTCTCTGGACAACCGCGACGAATCGACGGTGCGTGCGCAAGGACCGGCACCCGCGACCAACGAATGCTCGAGCGATCAGGAAAGGCCTTTTCCCGAAATTCTATGGGAGCCCCAGAGCTGCCGTCAGCGACAACAAAAAGCCCGACGCGATTTCTCACGTCGGGCTTTCACCGAATACTCCCGGCAGCGACCTACTCTCCCATAGAGTTTCCCCTACAGTACCATCGGCGGTAGCAGGCTTAACTTCCGTGTTCGGAATGGGAACGGGTGTGACCCTGCTCCTATGACCACCGGGAACTTGTTGTCTCGCCGAAGTTCGCCTGCGTCTGGCTGTTTCCACAACCAGAGTCCGGCGGAACGAAGGCGGACGAGCTCTTCAAAGATCATTGCTGATCCTCGACAACTCAATATTCTGCAAACGATCGCTTTTCCCGAACCACATTGCACGTTGCATTTCGCGACCGCGTCTGGCGGAACCGAAGTTCCGCCGACTACGGGAACGAAGAAAGAATATGGTCAAGCCGCACGGCTGATTAGTACCAGTCAGCTAAAGCCATCACTGGCCTTACACATCTGGCCTATATACCTGGTCATCTTCCAGGAGCCTTTAGGAGCCTTATGGCTCG
>CAWGSZ010000006.1:0-530644 GCA_963825295.1 Vicinamibacterales bacterium
CGCACGCAGATCATCACGAGCAGAGCTTCGTCACGAAGTGGATTTTTTCCCAGGACCACAAGGTCATCGGGATTCAATACACGATCACGGCGCTGCTGTTCCTGCTGTTCGGATTCAGCCTGATGGTGCTGATGCGCTGGCAGCTGGCGTTCCCGATGCAGCCGATTCCGGTCATCGGCGTCGCTGCTCGGCGCCGCGAACGCGCCGGGCGGCATCATGCTGCCGGAGTTCTACAACCAGCTCGGCGCCATGCACGGCACCATCATGGTGTTCCTCGGCGTCGTGCCGCTCGCCGTCGGCGGCTTCGGCAACTACGTGATGCCGCTGCAGATCGGCGCGCCCGACATGGCGTTCCCCAAGCTCAACATGGCGAGCTACTGGGTGTACTTCATCGGCGGCGTGCGTCATGCTGGCGAGCTTCTTCATGCCCGGCGGCGCCGCGCAGTCCGGCTGGACCTCGTATCCGCCGCTCTCGGTCATCACCGCGACGAACGGGCAGACGTGGTGGCTGATCGGCATGATCTTCCTGATCACGTCGTCGCTGCTCGGCTCGGTCAACTTCATCGTCACCATCGTGCAGCTGCGCGCGAAGGGGCTCGGCTTCTTCCGGCTGCCGTTCTTCGTGTGGGCGCAGTTCGTCACGAGCTTCCTGCTGCTGCTCGCGTTTCCGCCGCTCGAAGCGGCCGGCGTGCTGCAGCTGATGGACAAGGTCGCGGGCACGAGCTTCTTCCTGCCGAGCGGGCTCGTCGTGGGCAACCGCCCGCTCGACGTCTCGGGCGGCGGCAACGCGCTGCTCTGGCAGCACCTGTTCTGGTTCCTCGCGCATCCCGAGGTGTACGTGCTGATTCTGCCGGCGATGGGCATCGTCAGCGAGATCATCGCGAACAACACGCGCAAGCCGCTCTGGGGCTATCGCGTGATGGTCTACGCGATCATCTTCCTCGGCTTCATGTCGTTCATCGTGTGGGCGCACCACATGTTCATGACCGGCATGGGCACGACGATGAGCTCGTTCTTCCAGACGACGACGATGATCATCTCGATCCCGTCGGTCATCATCCTGAGCGCGCTGTTCCTGTCGCTCTACGGCGGGTCGATCCGCTACAACACGCCGATGCTGTTCGCGCTGGCGTTCCTGCCGATGTTCGGCATCGGCGGGCTGACCGGCCTGCCGCTGGGCCTCGCGCCGAGCGACATCCACCTGCACGACACGTACTACGTCATCGGGCACTTCCACTACGTCGTCGCGCCGGGCACGATCTTCGCGCTGCTCGCCGGCATCTACTACTGGTTCCCGAAGGTGACCGGACGCCAGATGAACGAGATGCTCGGCAAGATCCATTTCTTCGGGTCGTTCATCTTCATCAACGGCATCTTCTTCCCGATGTTCATCCAGGGGCTGCACGGCGTGAACCGCCGGCTCTACGACGGCGGCGTGCAGTACGCGCACGCGCAGCCCGTGCTGCACTGGAATCAGTTCATGTCGTACGCGGCATGGGGCCTGATGCTGTTCCAGATTCCGTTCATCTTCAATTTCTTCTGGAGCATCTGGAAGGGCAAGCCGGTGGGGTCGAACCCGTGGAAGGCCACGACGCTCGAGTGGACCGCGACGACGTCGCCGCCGCTTGCGCACGGCAACTTCGAGACGCCGCCTGAGGTGTTCCACGGGCCGTACGAATACAGCGTGCCCGGTCGCGCGCAGGATTTCCTGCCACAGAACCAGAGGGATTAGGGAGACCGCATGGAGATTCCGTATACCGTAGAAGTCCGGCCCGATACCGGACTGTCGAACGGCAAGTTCGGCGTCTGGCTGTTCCTCGCATCGGAAGTGATGCTGTTCGCGGCGCTGTTCTCGTCCTACATTCTGCTGCGCGTCGGATCGGTCGAGTGGCCGCACGGGTACGAAGAGCTCAGCGTGCCGATGGCGTTCTTCAACACGGTCGTCCTCATCACCTCGTCGGTGACGATGGTCATGGCCTGGGCGTCGTTGAAGATGAACGACTTCGGCAAGTTCCGCCTGTATCTCGGGCTGACGATTCTGCTGTCGTTCGTGTTTCTCGTCGTGAAGTACTTCGAGTACTCGCACCACCTTCACGCGGGCGAAGGCCCGTGGCACAACACGTACTACGCGATCTACTTCACGATCACCGGTCTTCACGGGCTGCACATCATCGGCGGCATCATCGTGAACACGTATCTGTGGGGCCCGGGCGCGAAGATGTGGCACACGGCGAAGGAGCGGTTCACGAACCGCATCGAAATTGCCGGCCTGTACTGGCACTTCGTCGATCTGGTGTGGATCTTCCTGTTCCCGGTTTTGTATCTTCTGTAGCGGAGGATCGATGGACGCGCACTCGGTTGACGACGTCAAGAAATCGGTCAAGACGTACTTCATGATCTTCGGCGCCCTGATGGTGCTGACGATCATCACGGTTGGCGTCTCGTACGTGCACCTGCCGATCGCCGCTGGCGGTGATCGTGGCGCTCGTCGTCGCGACGATCAAGGGATCGCTCGTCGCGATGTATTTCATGCACCTGCTGCACGAGCGCAAGGTGATTTACTGGGTGCTGATGCTGACGGTCATCTTTTTCGTGTTCCTGATGTTCGTGCCTCTCCTGACGAACCTCGACAGGATTCCGGGCTCGGAACCAGGGACGTTGTGGTAGCACGATGTCTTTGAAATGGTTTCACATCGTCTTTATTTCGCTCTCGGTGCTGCTGTCGCTGTGGTTTGGCGTCTGGGGGCTGTTCTACGAGCAGATCGCGCTCGGCATCGTGTCGCTGGGTGCGTCGGTCGGTCTGGTGCTGTACGGCAACTATTTCATGGGTAAGCTGCGGAAACTCGGCGTATGAAGACCGCGTTGCGACGATCGCGCTGCTGGTGATTCCGAGACTCGCGCTCGCGTGCCCGGTGTGTTTCGGCAACGCCGATTCGCCGCAGACCAAAGCGGCGCAGGCGGGCATCCTCGCGCTGCTGGCGGTGACCGTCGTCATGCTCTCGTCGATTGCGGGATTCTTTTTCATCTACCTGCGGCGGCGAATCAGGATGGTCGAAGAGTCGAACGGAGGGAGCTTTTAGATGCATGAATTACTCGAAATCCCGGTCGCGGCGTCGGCGCACGCGGCCGAGATCGACCGGATGACGGTTCTGACCCACTGGCTGATGGCGATTCTCTTCATCGGCTGGGGCGTGTTCTTCATTTACACGCTCGTCCGCTTCCGTGCGGGCGCCAACCCGAAGGCGAACTACCACGGCGTGAAGAGCCACATGGCCAGCTACATCGAGTGGGCCGTGGCCGGCATCGAGCTCGTGCTGATCGTCGCGTTCGCCATCCCCGCGTGGGCCGCGCGCGTCGATGCGTTCCCGGCCGAGAGCGAGGCAACCGTCGTTCGCATTGTCGCCGAACAGTTTGCCTGGAACGCGCACTATCCGGGTGCCGACGGGCAGTTCGGCCGAACCGACATCAAGCTGGTGTCGGCGGAGAACCCGCTCGGGCTCGATCGATCGGATCCGGCCGCGAAGGACGACTTCAACTCGATCAACCAGCTGGCGCTGCCCGTCAACAAGCCGGTCATCATCCATCTGTCGAGCAAGGACGTCATTCACAGCTTCAGCCTCATCCAGATGCGCGTGAAGCAGGACACGATTCCCGGCGAGAGCATTCCGGTGTGGTTCACGCCGACGATGGTCGGCGATTGGGAGGTCAACTGCTCGCAGCTCTGCGGCCTCGGCCACTATCGGATGCGCGGGTTCTATTCGATCAAGAGCCAGGCGGACTACGAAGCCTGGTTGAAGGAGACCGCCGCATCCGAACTGGGAGCGGCGAAGTAACGAAAAACGAAAAACGAATAGGATCGCGAGTACCAATGAAGGGGCCGGTGCCGAATGGCGTCGGCCCTTTTTGTTTTGCCGATGATTCGAATCAAGACGATCGATGCCGAAGTCGCCGGGGAAGCGGTCCGACTGATTGTGAGCGGCGGGCCGACGGTGCCCGGCCGCACAATGACGGAGAAACTGAACTGGCTGCGCAGGAAGGGCGGAGAACTGCGCCGCCTGCTGATGCTCGAGCCGCGGGGCCACGCCGGTATGCATGGCGCGATGCTCACAGAGCCGACGTCACCAAAGGCGCACGCGGGAGTGCTGTCCATGCATGCGGCGGGGTTTCCGCTGGTGTCGGGCGAAGGCATCATCGGCGCCGTCACGATTGCTCTCGAGAACAAGCTGATTGACGGTGTTGACGACGAGGTGCTCATCGATACGCCGGCGGGCTTGTTCCGTGCCCGGCCGACGGCGTGTCGGATGCGCGTGTGACGAGCGTCGCTGTGACCGGTGTTCCGTCGTTCGTCCACACGGCAGGATTGCCGCTCCGTATTGGCACGCGCAGCATCGCCGTGGACATTGCGTTCGGCGGCCAGTTTTACGCCATCGCCGACAGCGAGGCGATCGGCGTTTCAATCGATATGGCGAATGCCGCGGCGCTTGTGCGCATGGGCCGCGAAATCAAAGACGCCATTGAATCAACACTGCACGTGCAGCACCCGATTGACGCCAGGCTGAAGGACATTCACGGCACGATCTTCACGGGAGCGTCGCGTGCCGCGGCCGATCTGCGAAGCGCCACGGTCCTCGACGGAGAAGTGCTGCGCCGGTCACCGGGTGTCACGGGCACGGCCGCGCTGTTGGCGGTGCTCGATGCGATGGGTCTCTTGAGTGAGGGCAACCGATTCACACACGAGGGGGTGCTCGGGACGACGCTTCATGGAGGCGTGGTGAGGCGGACAGCGGGCGACCCGTCAACCATCATTCCTGTGATTGAAGGGTCGGCTTCAATCACCGGGTTTCACGAGTTTGTGAGTGGCTAGTTGGATTCGCCTGACGCAAGGTAGCTGCGCCTGGCACGGACCGTCATGCCGGGCTTCGCCTTGACGCTGATGCGATGAATCTTTCCGTCGAGCACCGTGGGCGTAAAGCCGAGGACATACTGGCTGTGCAGCTCCTGCGCCACGCGCGTAAACGTGGGCGCGAGGTCGCTGCTATTGTCGAGCTCGAAGTAGCCGCCGCCGGTCTCTTCGGCCAGTCGCTTCAGCCCTGAGTCCGGCTTGCTGCGGACCTGGCGCGCGCCGTTGAAGTAGTCGCTGCGCAGCCCCACGGCGTAAATCATCACTTCCTCGCGGCGCGCCTGCTCGAGAACGCTGCCCGCGTCGGCGCGGCTGCCTGTGTCGTCGCCGTCAGTGAAAACGAGGACCACGCGGCGTCCGTCGATTTTGTGCGAGCCGGTCCATGCTCGCGGCAACGGCGTCGTAGAGGCGCGTCGGATTGCCGAAGTCGAGATCGCGCAGCGATCCGATCAACCTGTCGCGGTCGTTCGTGAACGTTGCGGGAAAGAACTCGATCTTGTCGTTGAAGGCGCCGACCAGGCCCTTGTCTTTCGGCAGCATCCGCAGGACGAACTGCTCTGCCGCCTGCTCGAGGAGTTTCAGATTTCCGGTCATGCTGGCGCTCGTGTCGAGCATCACGACGACCGTGATGGGCTGCACTTCGTTGACGAACAGATCAAGCGACTGCGGCTTGTCGTTGTCGAAGATCTGAAAGTCTTCCTGGGTCAGGTCCGGCACCAGGCGCTTCTGGGCGTCCGTGACGGTGGCGTAGAGCGCAACCGTCCGGGTGCCCGTTCGGAATGTGGGTTGCTGCGCAAAGGCCGAAAAGCCGCCGCAAAGCAGCACTATAGCGGCCAAAACACGCCTTGTTAACTTCATGGGAGAGCAGTAGTTTACGAAAACGCCTGGAGAGGTGCAATCCTAAATCCGACTTGACTGGTCGGACTTGTCTTGGTTAGACTTTCATGTAAACGAGATCGAGTCTCAGTTTGATCCGGCTCAGGCTGGACGCTCAGCGAAAACTAATCATATGCTGCAGGCGTTTTTCATCACCCTCCGCGAAGGGCTCGAAGCCTTCCTGATTATTGCGATAAGCCTTGCCTATCTCCGCAAGAGCAAGCGGTCCGAGCTGATTCCGGCGGTGCATTGGGGCATTGCGCGTGTCGGTCGTGCTGAGCATCGGGGCAGGATGGCTGTTCTACCAGGCACGCAATCAGGCGCTGTGGGAAGGATTGCTCGCGCTCGCGGCCGCCGTGTCGGTCGCGTCGCTCACGATTCATATGTGGCGTCATGCGAAGCGAATCAAACGGGACATCGAGGGGCACCTGCAGAGCTCCACGCTGAAGAGCGGCGGCGCGGAGCCTTTGCCGGCGTTTTTCTCTTCACGCTGCTGATGATTACGCGCGAGGGGATGGAAACCGCCCTGCTCATGGGGACGTTGCTCTTCCAGATGCAGGCCGTCGACATGGTCATCGGCGCGGTTGCCGGCGCGGCGCTCGCGGCGTTCGTTGCGTCGCTGTGGTCGCGCTTCGGCCATCGCGTCAACCTCGGGCTGTTCTTCCAGGTCACCGCCGTGTTTCTGATGGTCTTCGTGGTGCAGTTGCTCATTTACGGGTTCCACGAGCTGACGGAAGCCAACATCTTTCCGTACAGCGAACCGCTGCACATCGCCACCGAGCCGTACGGTCCTGACGGCCTGTATGGCAAATACCTGACGTATCTGCTCGTGCTGATGCCGATGGCATGGCTCGCGTTCGCGTCGATGTTCGGCGGCCGCAAACCTATTCCGACGCAGACTCCCGCGCAAGTAAACTAGGGCCCATGCGGGTCACGACGATCCACAGCACCGTCGCTTTGTGCGTCGTTGTGTCTTCGTGGTCGTTCGCGCTCGCGCAAACGGCGCTCCCTTCTGGCGCTGTAGCCCTCGTCAATCAGGATCACTATGGATCGCGGGTGGCGCTTTGCGCCGACACCGGCGAAGCCGCCTGTTCAACAAGGCGCCAAAAAAATCCGCGGCACTGCGGTGTGGGTCGGCGAGGGCGCGAATCTCCGGCGCATTCGTGCGGGAATTGGCGCGTGTGATCCCTCTTGGTCGCCGGACGGGCGGCGCCTGGCCGTCACTGCCGCGGACGGTCTGTGGGTATTTCCCGCCAATTCGTCCGAGGGGGCTCTGCGCGTCGAATCGCGGTTGCCGCTCGGCTCGATAGAGTTCAACTATCGCGCGTTTTCGGGCCCGCGCTGGTCTCCTGACGGGGTACTGCTCGGACTGGTCGTCACCAACCGTGGCACGTCATGGGTGGAAGTGTTCGAGGCCAATAGCGGCAGGCTCTTCTACACCTCCCCGCCCGAGCACGACACCTTCACATGGACAGCCGCGCGCGAGTTGAAGCTCGGCGCCCTCGAAATTCACCTGTCTAGACGATGACATCCAGTACGGTTCGCCACGCGTACCTCGACTGGGTGCGCGGGGTTGCTGTGCTGATCATGATCGAGGCGCACGTGCTCGACGGGTGGACGCAAGCCGCCGATCGCACGCGCCCGCTGTTCGGGTACGCGATGATTCTCGGTGGTTTCGGCGCGCCGCTGTTTCTCTTTCTCGCAGGCTTGGCCGTCGTGCTCTCGGCCGAGTCGAAGCTTCGCAAGACGGGCGATTTTGCCGCATCGTGGTGGGCCGTGCAGAAGCGCGGGTGGCAGGTGTTCGGCCTCGCCTTCCTTTTCCGCCTGCAGTCCTACATCCTGAGTGGCGGTTCCAGCCTGCTCAGCTTGCTGAAGGTAGACATTCTCAACGTGATGGGGCCGGCAATCGCGATGACGGCGCTCACGGGACGAATGGCCCGCAAGAAGGTGGCGCGCGGAGTGCTGTTTGCGGCGGGCGCTGGCGATCATCATTTTGCTCACGCCAATCGTCCGTGTCATGCCGCAGCTCGCGTGGCTGCCCGACCCAATCGAGTGGTATTTCCGGCCAACGCCTGGCCGTACCAACTTCACCCTCTTTCCATGGGCCGGGTTCGTGTTCGCGGGCGCCGCCATAGGGGTCGTCGTCGACGGCCTCAGGCCCGCTGAACGCGCCAGGCGCCTCCAGGTGACCCTCGGCATCGTGGGTGCCCTGCTCGTGTGGCTGGCGCACGAAGCATCATTCCGGCCGCCTCTGCACGCGAGTCGGACTATTGGACGACGTCGCTCTCGTTCTTTTTCCTCCGAGTGGGTCTGCTGACACTCCTGCTGCCACTCGGCTATGCTGTGGGCTCACGCGCCGCTTCGTCATAAGTTATTTGCCTGGAGTCCTTTAGAGGAGTTTGGTCGCGCGTCGCTTTTTGTGTATTGGATCCACGTCGAGATGGTCTATGGGTTCTTCAGCCGGCCGATCAGGCGGTCGCTGAGCCTTGAGGGGGCATTGGCCGCCTATGTGCTTTTCACGGTATTTCTCTTCGGCCTGGTGCGGCTGAAGAGCTGGCTCGTAGAGGAGAGGGCCATCTATCTAACTGACACTAAATCTGTTATATAGATCGACCCAGACTCAGTAGAATTCGCGTTCCTTAACCCGTCTCCGTCGGCAGTGACCCTATGATCAACGTCGCCGCTATTCGAATGCAGCAGTTCGGAGTCCAGTTCTACCAGGCCTCATTGACTGCCAGTGATATCGACAAGCTGGTCCGGTTCGAGGTGCTGAGCTACGGCCAGCAGGCCGAGCCGCCGGTCCGGGGCGGGAAACGCCGCGGCACGCCGTCCAAGGTGAACTGGGACCTGCTGGAACGCCGTATCGCCTCGAACGAGAAGGCCTACCAGCGGCAAATCATCCGCCGGAAGATCGACGAGCTCGTGCAGTACTACGAGCAGTGCCGTCAGGCGCGCGATTTGCCGTCGATTCCGGGCGCGGTGATCATCTCGTGCGACGAGAAGCTGACGTTTCAGCCGACCGACGACAACTCGCGCGTCGGAACGCTGAAAGTGCCTGAGCGGGAAGGCATCCTGCGCGCGATCGACGGACAGCATCGCCTGCTCGCGCTGCACGCCGACATCGATCGCTTCGGCGAAGAGGATTTTTCGGTGCCGGCGATCATCTTCGATCGGCTTCCGGAAGATCACGTCGTGCAGATGTTCGTCACGATCAACGCCAAGCACACACGGCTGAACGCGTCGCATCTGGTCAGCCTGTCGGGACGCCAGCTGTACCGCGACGATTCGCTCGCGATTGCGCACGACATCGTTCGCGCGTTGAACGACCGCGACGACTCGCCGCTCGCCGGTGAAATCAAGCTGCTCGGCGTCGGCACGGGCCGCGTCGCGCAGGCGCCGCTGGCACAGGAGCTGAAGAAACTGTTTGCGGTGGACGCGTTCGGATCGAAGAACAAGGCGGCGTTTTACGACGACATGAAGAAGTTCTTCGTGAACTACTTCAAGCAGATTGCGCTCGTGTTCGGCGGCGCGTGGAACGGCCGCAAGTACAGCATCAAGAGCGCGACGGCGCTCCGTGCGTTCATCCGCGTCGCGCCCGAGGTCGTCCGTCGTCTGGATCAGGAACATGCCGAGCGTGGCGATTTTCGCGCCATCGGCCGCGTGATTTCTCCGTGGGGCCGTCGCATCGGCGACCTGCGCTTCGAGACCGAAGGGCAGTGGAAGCGCAGCGGCACGACCGTGGAATCGCTCGCCAAGGAGCTGCGGCTCGCGCTGCAGTATCCCGAAGGCGCGGCGATGTAGGACAAATGTGGACTGATCATTTTTGTAATTTCCATCACAGTTCCGAGATCTTTCCGGGTGCGGATCCGTCGAATTTCCCAGCATTTTTGATGGCCCAGCGCTTGCGATAGGATTGGCGCGTCATCGACCTGAAAACGCGGCAGGTGCCGTGAGCTGGGGGAGCCGGGTCGTCGGCGTAAATCTGGGGCATCGCTCACGCGATGCCCCTCACTTTTTCAGGGGCTTTTTTCGGCGAACGCCGGCCCCGTCAACCAGCGATATACTGCGGAACGTGACCCCGCAGCGACTGATTGTCGCCATCACCGGAGCCACCGGCGCCATCTACGGCGTGCGGCTGCTCGAGATGCTGCGCGAGGACTCGATCGAAACACACCTCGTCATCAGCCCGTGGGGCCGCCGCACGCTGCTTCACGAAACCACCTACACAGTCGATCAGGTTCAGCGGCTCGCCACGGTGACGTATGCGCCGAACGATCAGGGCGCAGCCATATCGAGCGGCTCCTTTCTGACAATGGGGATGGCGATTGTGCCGTGCAGCATGCGCACGCTCGCGTCGGTCGCGCATGGGCTGGGAGACAACCTGATTCACCGCGCCGCGGACGTCGTCCTCAAGGAACGGCGGAAGCTGCTCCTCGCTCCGCGAGAAGCGCCACTCAACGACATTCACCTCGAGAACATGCTCAAGCTCTCGCGCATGGGAGTGGTCATCTGTCCGCCGATGCCTGGGTTCTATCAGCGCCCCGACACCATCGACGAGCTGGTCACCCACAGCGTCGTCCGGATGCTCGACCAGTTTGGCGTGCACACCGACGGCCCAGGTCGCTGGGGCGAGGAGTTTGCGCTGGGCGTGACGGGGAAAATTCCCTCAGACGATTCCGAGAGCTACTGATGTCGCCGCGCGCGGCCGTCTTCGCCAAGGCTCCCGCGAGCCGCGCCGAAGCGAAGCCACGGCGGGCGCAAGTCGGGGAATCCCCGCGACCAAAAATAGACTTGAACGCTGACATCGGCGAGTCCTTCGGCATTTACAGGATCGGCGAAGACGAGCTCCTGCTGCGCAGCATCACATCCGGTAGCATCGCGTGCGGATTCCACGCGGGAGACCCGATGGTGATGCGTCACACCGTTCGCTTGGCGGCGCAAGCAGGCGTATCGATCGGGGCACATCCTGGATTTCCCGATCTCGCGGGCTTCGGACGCCGAGAGATGTCCATCGAACCTCGAGAGATCGCCGATCTCGTTCTCTATCAGCTCGGTGCGCTCAGCGCCATCGCCAGGGCCGAAGGTGCCGTGCTTCGGCACGTGAAGCCGCACGGCGCGCTGTACAACATGAGCGTCCGGCGCGCCGACACGGCCGAGGCGATCGCGCGGGCGGTCGCGTCGTTTGATGACACGCTCGTACTGGTAGGGTTGCCGGGATCGGAGCTCCTTTCCGCAGCATCTCGGCTTGGCCTTTCGGTCGCTGCCGAAGGATTTGCCGATCGCTCATATGAGAAGGACGGCTCGTTGACGCCACGGCATGTTGCCGGCGCGGTCGTGTCGGAACCGGGCACGCGGCCGAGCGAGCCGTGCGAATGGTGCGTGACCGCAAGGTTGCGGCGCGTGATGGCTCAACGTTCTCTTTGAAAGTCGACACGATCTGTGTGCATGGAGATACGCCCGGCGCTGCCGACCTCGCAGCCGCCGTGCGCGCCGGACTCGAACAGGCGGGCATAACTGTTGCTCCATTGTGAGATTGGTGGATTGAGAGGTTGATAGGCTTCGACTCTAGACGTCAGGCTTGGTGCGGGAAGCGTCCTTATGCTCTGCGACCAACTCCCGGCGCAGCACTTTTCCGGCCATCGTTTTCGGCAACGACGTCTCTGAACTCCACGTATACGGGGCTCTTGTACGGCGCGAGGTTCTGCCTGCAGTACGCGCGCAGCTCTTCGAGTGTCGGATTGGTTCCCGCACGTGCGACGACCCACGCTTTCACGACCTCGCCCTTCACATCGTCGGGCACGCCGGCCACGCCCACTTCCTGAACGCAGGGATGCCCGGCCAGGACTTCTTCGACCTCGCGCGGCCACACCTGATAGCCGCTGGTTTTTATCAGATCCTTCTGGCGATCGACGATGAACAGAAACGAGTCGGCGTCGAGGTAGCCAAGATCGCCTGTGTGCAGCCAAGGGCGTGCATCATCGCCGCCCGTCGAGTGACTTGTTCCGACCGCCGCGGACGGATGCGCGCGCAGTGCGCGCGTGGTTTCCTCGACTTCGTTGAAGTAACCAGCCATCAGCTGCGGCGCGCGAAGAATGATCTCGCCGGTTTCACCGTTCGGCAGAAATCGTGTTCCCGACTCGGCGTCGACAATGGCCACTTCGATGTCGGGGAGTGGTACGCCGACGGAGCCGACCTTGTTGATGCCGTTCAGCGGATTCACGATGCACGCCATCATCGCCTCGGTCAGGGAATAGCCTTCGACGATCCGCCCGCCCGTGAGCGCCTCGAATTGCGTCTTTGTCGCGGCCATGAGCGGTGCCGCGCCCGAGAAGCATGCGCGAATGGAGCTGAAGTCGACCGATTTATTCTGCACCTTCGGGTGATTCAGCAGCGCGATAAACAGCGCCGGCACGGCGCTGAAGAGCGTCGGGCGCACCGTCTCGATGGTCTTCAGTAAATCGGCGATGTCGCGCGGGTTGGGCACAAGCGCCATTGGCGTGCGGCTGATAATCGAGTGGCTCTGCACTCCGACGCACGCGTAAACATGGAACAGCGGCAGGGGCACGAGCGCAATATCCGGCGGCGCGCCTTTCGGCGCATGCAGCCAGTACGCAAGCTGCACGCCGGCCGCCACAAGGCATCGATGCGCTCCCACGACAGCTTTCGGCACGCCCGTCGTTCCGCCGCTCATGAGCATGATTGCGGGATCGTCGGGCGTCGGACCTGGGCCGACTTTCAGGTCGGCACTACGGCCGGTTCCGCCGAAGGCAATCTTGAAACCACAGATCGCCGGGCTGGAGCGCGATCCGGTGGCCGCCCTTCTTTTCCTTGAAGAGCGTAAACAGCACGCGCAGCAGCGGCGGCAGATACTCCTTGATGCTCGTCGCAATGATGCGCCTCACCGGCGTCTCGCGTTGAATGTCCTTCAGACGCGTGTAGAACGGCGTCAGCGTGACGACGAGCTCGATCCCCGCGGTTGTGAGCGGCCGGCGAAGCTCACCTGCCGTGTAGAGCGGGTTGAGCGGCAGAACGGTGGCGCCCGCTTTCCACGCGCCGATTTCTGCAATCAGGAATTGAGGACAGTTGGGGAGGACCAGGGCGACGCGGTCGCCTTTGCGGATGCCCGCAGCGGCGAGCGACGCGGCGAACCTGTCGCTCAGGCGATCGAGATCTCTGTTCGATACTTCGGCGCCCTTGAAAAATATCGCCGGAGCATCGGGACGCGCGTCCGCGGCCTCGCGAACGTAGTCGACGAGCGTTTTCGCCGGATACGGCGCGAGACTTGGAGGAACCTCAGGATCGTAGTGGCGGGTCCAGGGAGCAGCCATACATGACGAAGCGCACTCAGGCCGCGCCCGCGCGATTCGCCATCAGCGTCAGAAGCAGCGCCTTCTGGCTGTGCAGACGGTTTTCAGCCTGGTCGAACACGACAGACACCGGTGATTCGAACACCTCGGTCTGGACTTCCTCGTCGCGATGCGCGGGAAGGCAGTGCATGAACGCCGCGCGATCGCGCGCGCGCGCCATCATCCGTGTGGTCACCTGGTAGCCGTCGAACGCGCGCTTCCGTTCAGCCGCTTCCGCTTCCTGGCCCATCGACGTCCACACGTCGGTGTACACGGCATCAGAGCCGGCGACCGCTTCGTTCGGATCGCGAAACAAGCGAATCTGCGCGCCGTGGCGCGCGACCTTCATCGCCTGCTCGACCACTTTCGACGGCAGCTCGTAGCCCTCGGGGGACGCGATATGGAAAGACGAACCGAGCATGACAGCGCCCTGCGCCAGCGAGGTCGCGACGTTGTTGCCGTCTCCCACGAAGGTGACCGTCCGGCCCGCCCACTCGCCCCACACTTCTTTGAGCGTCTGAAGATCGGCCAGGGCCTGGCAGGGATGCTCGGTATCGCTCAACGCGTTCACGACGTGAAGGCGTGGCGCCGCTTTCGCGAACTCGAGCAGGGTCGCGTGCGCGTAGGTTCGCATCACCACGCACTTGACCCACCGCTCGAGATTGCGGGCCACGTCCACGGCAGGCTCGCGCTCGCTCAGTGCCGCCACCGGGTACGGAGTGATGACGTCGCCGCCGAGCTCGCGCACGGCAATCTCGAACGTCGAAATCGTGCGCAGCGACGGTTTCTCGAACAACAGCGCCACATGGGCGCCGCCCAGCGCGTTTGCGGTTGGCGCCTGTTTGCCCAGCGGGCGCTCGTGCTTGACGCGTGCCGCCGTCGCAAGGCACGACTCGAGCTCGGCCGGCTCGAAGTCGAGCACAGACACGAAATCCTTGGTGCGAACCTGTGAAGGCATTTATGTCCGGTAGTCGGCGTTGATTCTGACGTACTCGGCGCTCAGATCGCACGTCCAGATGGTGGCCTGTTCGGTTCCGCCCGTGCCGAGGTCGACTTCGATGTCGATCTCCTTGCCCGAGAGGTAGGCCGCCGCCTTTTCGGCATTCTGGTCGTGCGGCTGCCCCTCGTCGAACAGCACGATGCCGCCGATGCGAACAGCCGCGCGCGAGAGCTCGAAGGGAACGCCAGAGCGGCCGGCGGCCGCCACAAGCCGACCCCAGTTGGGATCGCCGCCGTGCACGGCGGTCTTCACGAGCAGCGAGTTGGCGATCGTGCGCGCCGCTCGTTCGGCATGCGCCCATTCGTTCGCGCCGATGACACGAACGGTCACAAGCTTCGTGGCGCCTTCGCCGCCCCGGACGATGGCGATGGCAAGCTCTTTCGAGACTGCGCGCAGCCCCGCCTCGAGCGCCGGGTACAGCGACTCATCGATGACAACCCCGCTCGCACCGCTCGCCATCGCAAACACGGTGTCGTTGGTCGAGCACTCTCCGTCGACGGTGATGGCGTTGAACGTGTCGCGGGTCACCGCGGTAAGTGCCCTCCGAAGCATCGCAGGCTCCACCTGCGCGTCACACGTGAGAAATCCCAGCATCGTCGCCATCAGCGGTTCAATCATGCCGGATCCCTTGGTCATGCCGCCGACGTGAAACGTGCCGGCCGATGTCTCGACCTTGACTGCCGCCTCCTTTGGAAACGGGTCTGTCGTCATGATCGCGAGCATCGCGTTGTGATGGGCATTGCGGCTGAGCACCGCAAGCGCCTTCGTGACGCCGTCCTGTACTTTTTGCAGGCTGAGATCAACGCCGATAACGCCGGTCGATGCGACGAGCACCTCCTCGGGACGGCACTGCACCTGACGAGCGACGAACTCCACAGTGGAGCGCGCTACAGCCATGCCCGCGTCTCCAGTGCACGCGTTGGCGCATCCGCTGTTACAGACGATCGCCTTGGCGCGGCCGCCCGACATTTCGAGATTCGCGCGCGAGACCAGCACAGGCGCAGCCTGCGTTTTGTTGGTCGTAAACACAGCCGCGGCCGGCACAGGGCTGTCGGCCGTCATCACCATGACGTCGAGCGGCCAGGCATGCGTCGGCGGCTTGATGCCGGCATAGACGCCTGCGGCCTTGAAGCCCGCCGGCGCCGTAATGCCGCCTTCGATTGTCTGGATTCGAGTTTCCGTGCGAGCGGCCGCGTTAGACATGCAACTGAGCGGCGGGCTGGACCTCGGGCGTTGCATCAAGGTCGGTCACCATCGCGAATTGTTCGCACCGCCGGAAGAGCGCGCAGCTTCTGCAATCGGCCATGATCTTCTCGGGCAGCCAGGTGTGCGGAACAATCGAAAAGCCCATGTGCGCAAAATACGCCGGCTGATGGGCGAACACACACAGATCGTCGTAACCCGCCGCTCGAGCGCGGATTCTGAGCTCGTCCACGATGCGGCGGCCGAGCCCCTGGCCGCGCCGTTTCTCGCTGACCACGAGCGACCGGATTTCGGCAAGCGACGAGCTGAGCGGCGCAAGCTCGCCGCACGCGATGATCGATCCTCGTCCGTCGACGCCGACCACGAAACGGTCGATTCTCGATGTCAGCTCGCCAAGTTGGCGCGGCAGGAGACGACCAGCCAGCTGATTGCGCTGAATCAGATCGTGAATCTTCCGTGCATCGGTTCGGACAGCCGTCCGAATCTGAGGCGCGCGTCGACCCGTGGTCTTTTTCATGTCGTCACTCCCGCGAAAACTTCGCTGAACGCGGCATCGAGCAATCCCAGCGCTCGATCCAGCTCGGCCTCCGTGATAATCAGCGGAGGAAGCAAGCGGATGACCTTTCCCGCCGTGCGATTCACCAGCACGCCCTGCCTGATGGCGGCCTCGTGTACGGGAGCGGCATCCATATTCAGCTCGAGGCCCCACATCAGCCCCGCGCCTCGTACCTCGACGATCGCCGGATATTTCTTCTGCATCTCGCGCAGTTTTGCTTCGAGATGCGCGCCGGTTTTCTTCACGTGCTCCATCAGGCCGGCGGTCAGCTGATCGAGGCAGACCAGCGCCGCACGGCACGCGAGCAAATTTCCACCGAACGTCGTGCCATGGTCGCCGAATGCCAGCGTCGCCGCAACATCTTCTTTGACGAGCGCGGCGCCCATCGGCACGCCGCCAGCCAGCGCCTTGCCGATCGGCACCAGATCGGGATTCATCCCGAGCTTCTGGAAGTAAAACGGTTGTCCCGTGCGGCCGAGACCGCACTGCACCTCGTCAGCGATGAGCAGCGTGCCGGTCCGCTTGCAGATCTCGTTCACCGCATCAGCGAATTCCTGCGTGAGCGGGCGGACGCCGCCTTCCCCCTGAATCGGCTCGAGGATGATCGCGGCTGTCTTCTCCGTCACCGCCTCGCGCAGGGCCGCGGCATTCACCGGAACGAACCGGACATTCGGGCAGCAGCGGCTCGAATGGCGTCCGATACGGCTCGTTCCACGTCGTCGACAGCGCGCCCATCGTCCGGCCGTGAAAATCGCCTTCCATCGCGATGATCTGCGTCCGGTCGAGGCTGCCTTTCGTATGCCAATAGCGCCGCGCAAACTTCAGACAGGCCTCGACGGCCTCTGCGCCGCTGTTGCAAAAGAACGCGCGCGAGAGTCCCGAGAGTTTCGCCAGCCGCTCGGCCACCTGTCCCTGCAGCGGATGAAAAAACAGATTCGAGCAGTGGATCATCTCGCGCGCCTGTTCGGCGATGGCGCTCGCCAGACCCTCATGGCCATGACCGAGCGCTCCGACGCCGATGCCCGCGAGCAGGTCGAGATATTCGCGGCCTTCGGCGTCGAACACGCGCACACCCTTGCCGCGCACCAGCACGATCGGCGTGCGGTTGTAGGTCTGGACGATGTGCTTCGACTCGAGGTCGCGGACGCTCTGCATTTACGAAACCTTTCTTCTCATGTGTCGGCTCGTCGCCGACATTCCCTTAGTAATTCGCGTGCTTTTTCCGGCTCCGGGGGCACGGCCATGGCGCGCGAGCACCGCGAGTCCGGCCATATCCTTTCCGTCGGCGACGAACACCTCGCGCGCGCCGTTCTCGATGGCGTGCCGGCAGGCAGCGAGCTTGGCGACCATTCCCGCCGTCGCTCCGCCATTACCGACGAGTGCGTCCACGTCGCGGAACGTCATGTCGGCGATCGTCGACCCGTCACGCTCGAGGACACCTGCCGTGGCGCCCGCGACGATGAGCCGGGGGGACTTCAGCCGTCCAGCCAGATGCGCGGCCAGCGTATCTGCGTTCACATTGAACAGCTCTCCGTCGCGCGAGGCGCCGATGCTCGACACGACCGGCACGTAGCCCTTCCGGCAAAGATCAATGATCAGGGACGGCTTGTCCTTGCCGACGGGCTCTCCAACTCGTCCGAGATCGACCGACGCGCCGCCTGTCGATTTGTGCGGCGGCGCCGCCTTGACGCGGCCGACTGCCCGCGTCGGCCCCGGTAAGGCCAACCGCCTGAACGCCCGCCGCACCTAACGCCGCCACGAACCGTGTATTCACGAGGCCCGCGAGCACGCTGACGACGATCTCGAGCGTCGCCTCATCGGTAATACGCAGCCCGTCGACCTGACGCTTCTCGATGCCCACGCGCGCGAGCGACGCATCGATCTCGCGCCCGCCGCCATGCACGATGACCAGCGGGACGAGCGGTTTCTTTCTTACCAGCTTCGCAATCGTCGATGCGAGGGCGGCGACGCGCTGCGGATCCTCGAGTAACTCTCCGCCGAATTTCAGGACCACCGGTCTCATACCGGCAACAAACCCGTTCGCTCGTCGTAGCCCAGCATGACGTTCATGTTCTGAATGGCCTGGCCCGCCGCCCCCTTTACAAGGTTGTCGATCACCGAAACAAGGAGGATGCGACTGCCGGCCGCGTCGACACGCCAGCCGATATCGCAGAAATTCGTATACGCTGCGTGTTTGATCTCCGGCAGGGTCTCGCCCGTCAGACGGACGAATGGCGCGTTCCTGTAGGCCGCTTCCATGGCCTCGGCCACATCGCGCGACGTCGTGCCCGGGCGCACGCGGGCGTAAATCGTCTCGAGAATGCCGCGGTCGAGCGGCACCAGGTGCGGCACGAACGTGACCGGCGCGCCGAGCTCCTGCTCGATCTCCGGCTGATGCCGGTGGCCGAACACGCCGTAGGCCGACACGCTGCCGTGGTTCTCGGAAAAATGCGTTCTGTCGCTCGGCTTCTTGCCGGCGCCCGAGATGCCCGACTTGGCATCGATGACAACGTCGCCGACGAGGAGTCCCGCCTCGGCGAGCGGCTCGAGCGCGAGCAGCGCGGCAGTCGGGTAGCAGCCCGGGTTCGTAATCAGCGTCGCACCCGCGATGGCGTCGTAGTTCCGCTCCGTCAGGCCGTAGACCGGCTTCAGTGCGCCGAGGTTCGTCGCCGGATACCACTTCTCTCGCGCGGCCGCATCGCGCAGCCTGAACGCGCCGGACAAGTCGATCACGCGGATACCACGCTGGACCAGGGCCGGCGCGATCGTGGCGGCCGCCTCTTCAGGGAGCGCCAGAAAGACGACGTCGGATTGCTCGGCGAGCTTGTCGGCCGAGAACGGCTCGATGACGCCGTCCCAGATCCTCGCGAGCGCGGGCAGCGTCCGCGCGGGACCGTCGGGCGAAGACGACATCGCTGCCGTCACCCGCGCGCGCGGGTGTCCGGCGAGCCATCGCAGCAGCTCCTGCCCGGCGAAGCCGCTTGCGCCGGCGATGCCGACCTTCACGGTCTGGCCCGCGCCTGCGCCGGACGGCGCAGCTCGCCCGTTCGGTGATTGAGGAAGTATCCATCAAGAAGCATAAATATACATTATTCCGATCGAAAAGTGTGTATGATAATTCGCAGCTCTGTATGGTTATGAAAGCACGGCGCCAGGCGATCGTCCTGGAGCTGATTGGCAACGAAGAGATTACGAGCCAGGAACAGCTGCGCACGCGGCTGAAGGCGCGCGGCTACGACGTGACGCAGGCGACGCTGTCGCGGGACATCCGCGACCTCGGCCTTGTGAAGCGGTCGTCGGATGGCGCCTATCAGCAGCAGGGCGCCGAGCCGCAGGTGCCGCCTGCGGCCGGCTTCGCACTGCAGCGAGCCATGGCCGAGTACGCCAGCGGCGTCGCATGCGTGCAGCAGCTCATCGTGGTGCGCACGGGACCCGGGATGGCGCAACCGCTCGCGCTGGCCATCGATCGCGCCAAACTCGAGGACGTCGTCGGGACACTGGCGGGAGACGACACGATTCTCGTGATTTCGCAGAACGCACGTCACGCCAGGGCGCTGGCGAAGCAACTGGAGGCGTGGTCCCAGTTTGCCTAAAGCGCCGAGCGAGACAGCGAAGGGATCGAGCTGGCGGTGGTTGCTCGCCGCGCGGGAGCGCGGCGAGATCGTTAAGAAAAGATGACACGAATTATTCTTGCGTACTCCGGCGGGCTCGACACGTCCGTGGCCATTCCGTGGCTCAGGGAGAAGTACGGCGCCGAGATCATCGCCGTCACGCTCGATCTGGGGCAGGGACGAGAACTCAATCAGATTCGCGAGCGCGCGATGTCGACCGGCGCCATTCGCTGTCACGTGCTGGACGTGCGCGACGAATTTGCGCGCGACTACATTCTGCCGGCGCTGCAGGCTGACGCGCTCTACGAAGAACGGTATCCGCTCGCCACGGCGCTCAGCCGGCCGCTGATTGCGAAGAAGCTCGTCGACATTGCGCACATGGAGAACGCCACGGCGATGGCGCATGGCTGCACGGGCAAGGGGAACGACCAGGTGCGCATCGACGTGTCCGCCCGCGCCATCGATCCGGCAATCACGGTGATCGCTCCCGCGCGCGAATGGGGTATGACGCGGCCCGAAGAAATTGCATACGCGCGCGCTCGCAACGTGTCGGTGCCGACGACAGTCACGAGCCCGTACAGCACCGACCAGAATCTCTGGGGGCGGTCGATCGAGTGCGGTGTGCTCGAAGACCCGTGGACTGAACCTCCCGACGACATCTACAGGTTGACCAAGGCGCCCGCCGACGCGCCCGCGGCGCCGGCGTACGTCGAGGTTGAATGGCAGGATGGCGTCCCGACGGCGGTCAACGGCATCGAGATGCCGCTCGTCGAGCTGATCGATTCGCTCGAAACCATCGCCGGCGTCCACGGCGTCGGCCGAATCGACATGGTCGAAAACCGGCTGGTCGGCATCAAGTCGCGCGAGATTTACGAAGCGCCCGCCGCGCTGCTGCTGCACCAGGCGCACCGCGAACTCGAAGGACTCGTCGTTCCCAGGGATCTTCAGCGCCTGAAGCAACGCCTGTCGCAGGAATACGCCGACATCGTGTACAACGGCCTGTGGTTCTCACCAACGCGATCGGCGATCGACGCGTTCGTGCAGAACATCCAGCCGCGCGTCACGGGCACGATCCGTCTGAAGCTCTACAAAGGTGACTGCCGCATTGTGGGGCGGAAGTCGCCGTTCGCGCTCTACGATCGCGGCCTTGCGACCTACGACAAGGGCGACACGTTCGATCACGCGGCTGCGGAAGGCTTCATCAAGATCTGGGGACTTCCCGTTGAAACGGCAGCGAACAACGCACGGCGCCGCGCCGCGAAGAGCGTAGAGCGTTCCGCGGCACCGGTGGCGAAGTAGTCGATGGCCAATCTCTGGTCAGGACGTTTCAGCGGTGAGCCCGACCCCGTGGCCTTCCAGTTCGGGTCTTCCTTTCGCTTCGACAGGCGGCTCTTCGAAGACGACGTGGCGGGCAGCCTCGCATGGGTCGACGCGCTCACCCGAATCGGCGTCTTCAAGAACGCGGAAGCGGAGAAAGTGGCGGCTGCGCTGAACGACATTCTCGAACGGGGCCGGCGCGAGCCGGCGTTCGTCGACGGTCCCGATGAGGATGTGCACGCATTCGTCGAGCGCCAACTCGTCGAACGCGTCGGCGACCTGGGCAAGCGGCTGCATACCGGGCGCTCCCGCAACGAGCAGGTGTCGCTGGATCTCCGGCTCTACCTTCGGCGGCAGATTCCCTCCTGCAGAATCACATTGCGGCGGTTGTCGGCGCGCTTGCGAAGAAGGCCGAGTCGGCAGGCACGGCAGTCATGCCGTCGTACACGCATCTCAGGCGCGCGATGCCCGTGCTCGTGTCCCATTTCTTTCTCGCGCATGTGGCGGCGCTGCGGCGCGACTACGATCGGATGGGGTGGGCGTCACAGGAAGCCGATGCGATGCCGCTCGGATCTGGCGCGGTCGCAGGCACCAACTACGGTGTGGACACGGCGATGCTCGCCTCGCGCCTTGGATTTTCACGCGTAGTCGCCAACAGCATCGACGCGTCGTCCGATCGCGACTTCGTCGCGGCGTTTCTGCACGCGTGCGCCATGCTGATGGTGCATCTGAGCCGGCTGTCCGAAGACCTCATCATCTTCTGCGACGAAGAGCATGGATTTTTTCAGCTCTCCGATGCCTCGAGCACCGGCAGCAGCATGATGCCGCAGAAAAAGAATCCCGATCCGCTCGAATTGATCCGTGGGAAGACTGGACGCGTGATCGGCCATCTCACTGGATGGATGGCGACGATGAAGGGGCTGGCGAGCGGATACAACAAGGATCTGCAGGAAGACAAGGAAGCCGTCTTCGCCGCGGAAGATACGGTGGCCGGCGCACTGGCCACACTCGTCGGCGTCATCGACGGGCTCGAAATCTTTCCGAACACGACGAAGGCCGCGGCGTCCGGACTGTTGCTTGCCACCGACGTCGCCGATTTTCTCGTCGGCAGGGGGATGCCGTTTCGCGAAGCGCACGAAGTGGTAGGCGGGATGGTGCGCGCAGCTGCTCGCCGAGCGGCGCGATTTCGGCACGCTGACGACAGCCGAATGGCAGCGGCACAGCCCCCTCTTCGACGAATCCGTGTGCAGCGTCGTGACTCCGGAGGCGTCCGTTCGCGCTCGGAAGACACCCCAATCTACTGAACCGCAAGCGGTTTCGGCTGCGCTGACCGAAGTCAATGCGTGGTTGCGGCGCGTCGGTGCGCCGTAGTAGACTGGCGGTCCCGCGATCATTCCCGGCCTAAAAGGTATTTTTCGGGAGATTCATGCAGCAGCGTCAGCTACGGCTTGGTGACATTCTCGATGACTATTGCCCGCGCGAGCGCCGCCTCGCGAACCACACGGTCGTGGCGATGGTCGGCAACGACGTACGATTAACCCGCTGCACGACCTGCGACACCGAGCATCCCTATAAGGGTGGCAAGGCGCCGCGGCTACGCAAGAAAAAGACGCCGGTCGAAGCGGCATACGACGAGGTACTCGAGTCTGTGAAGCAGGATACGCAGCCACACGCGGTGTTGGTGGCACACCCCGAAGCCGAAGGATCGGAGTCCCCATCGGGTGGCGAAGAGGCGCAGGACGCGCAAGACTCGCCGACGCACAGCGATAACGGCAACGCTCCGCCGCAGACGGCACCCGAAGAAGTACGGTTGCATCGCCCGTTGATTCGAGCGCAGCTGCCGCGCATCGAGCGCGAGCCGGTCGCGCGCCCGGCGCCGGAGTTCACCATCAGACAGGCGAACAAGCGCCAGGGGCGATTCCAGAACAACAATTCCAGACCCGGGCGCTTCGCGAAAAGCGGCGGCCAAGGGGGCAACGCGCGCGGGCCTTCGGGCGGCCAGGGTGGCCGTCAAGGCCACGGCAGGCCTCAGGGGCACGGCGGTCCCATGCGCCCGGGCGGCGGACGTCCTCAGGGACCCGCTGGTTCGCGCAAGCGCTCGCGATAGTGACGTCACCGTCTTCCGTTGGACCGTCTGCCGTAACGGTCGCCCGAAAACAACCATGACCGACCTTTCAGGCAAGCTCGCACTTGTCGTGGGCGTTGCCAACAAGCGATCGATTTCGTGGGCGATCGCACAGGCGCTTGCGAATTCCGGGGCGCGCCTCGCGCTCACGTATCCGAGCGCCCGCCTCGAGGAGAACGTCCGCGAGCTTGCGGCGACGCTCGACAATCCCCTCATCCTGCCGTGCGATGTGTCGAACGACGATCAGATCGCCGAACTCGGCCGATCGCTCGACAAGGAATTCGGCGGACTCGATGTCTTCGTCCACGGCGCGGCGTTCGCGAAGCCCGACGACCTCTCCGCACCGTTTTCGCAGACGTCGCGCGAGGGATTCCGCATCGCGCTCGACGTCAGCGCGTACTCGTTCATCGCGCTCGCGCGCGAAGTGCGGCCACTCATGCAGAAGCGGGGCGGCGGCAGCATGTTGACGCTCACCTACCTCGGCAGCGAGCGCGTCTTCAAGAACTACAACGTGATGGGTGTGGCGAAGGCGGCCCTCGAATCGTCAGTGCGGTATCTTGCGGCCGAACTCGGTGCAGAAAACATCCGCGTCAACGCGATCTCCGCCGGTCCGATCAAAACGCTCGCCGCCATGGGCATTTCAGGTTTCTCCAGTATCCTCAGCCACTATCGCGAGCGCGCGCCGCTGCAGAAGAATACAGAGCTCGCGGAAGTCGCGGACGCGGCGTTGTTCCTGCTCAGCCCGGCAGGGCGGGGCGTGACGGCGGAGATCATGATGGTGGACGCGGGATTCAGTGTGATGGGCTTCTGAATTGGAAGATTGGTAGATTGGTAGATTGGAAGATTGTTGTTGGATGAAAGAATGACGATTTCGTGACTACTTGAGGATGTGAAGACGCGGCGATTCCGCGCTGCAAGAATCTCCCAATCTACCAATCTCCCAATTCTTCAAGCCCAGTTCTCGATGCGAATCTGATCGTCCTTGACGCCCAATTCCATCAGCTGCGGGCGAATCTCTCCAATCAGCGCCGGCGGCCCGCACACAAAGCAGAGCGTTTCACCGGGAGTGATCAGTCCATCCAGACACCTCACGTCGATGCGGCCCTGCCGGCCGAGCCAGCCATCGGTCGCCGCTCGCGTAACCGTGTGACGGAACTCGATTCGGCCTTCGTCCTCGAGCTGTTGAAACTCCTTCATGTAGGCGAACTCTTCCGGTGAGCGCACGCTGTAAATCAGCGCCACCTGCCCATCGCGCTCGGCGAGCAACGTATGCCAGAGCATCGACCGCAGCGGCGCGATGCCGGTGCCGCCGGCGATGAAGACGAACCGGCGCTCGCGCGGGTGTGCGGGGAAGGTAAATGATCCCAGCGGCCCGTCCATCTCGACCGGCGTGCCCGGGCGAACAAGCTCAGGAGCGACGCCCGACGACCCTTCAGGTCCGGTGTGCACGAGGAACTCGATGAGTCCGTGCTGTGCGGTCTCCTCTGGCGCCGACGCAATCGAGTACGGCCGCCGCTTGTCTGCCCCGTGCGGCTGCAGATACGCTGCCTGGCCGGCGAGATACGGAAACGGCTGTCCCAGAAGATCCAATCTGATGATGTGTGCGCGAGGCGTCGCGACGATGGCCTCGCGGATCGGCAAAGTGAGCATTGGGATTTCAGAATTCTAGATCTGCATGCATCTCAAGCGCCTGCGCGGAACCCTCTTGCGGTTTGTCCTGAAAAGGCCGGCCGCGATCACGCTTGGTGTCGTGCTGGTTGCGCCGTCCCTGTGGCTGCTGGTTCAGGAGCTCCCGTGGGAGACGCCGGCTACAGATGGACTTGGACTCGTGCTGGGCGCAACCGGAGTGGCGTTTCTGTTGACGGGAATCGGCGGGCGCCGGCCGGATTGGATCGACCCCGAGTGATTAAAGTACGCCTGACGCCGCGCGCTCGAGCTCGGAATCGCTGATCGCGTCCGATGGTTCGGGGCGGGATGAAGAGGTCTCGGCGCCCAGCTTGGCGTCCAACGTACGTTTGCGCTTCGTCTTGTCGCGGTACATCCGGCTGTCGGCCGTCGCGAGGAGCGTCTCGTACGTATTACCGTCATGCGGGAAGACGGCCGCGCCGATGCTGATGCCCAGCTGCAGGCGCTTGCCCGGCCGCGCCTCGAAGACCACGTCGTCGATGGCCGTCTGCAGCTCGACTCGCTTCCGCTCGGCTTCATCCGCTCCACAGCCCGACAGCACGACGATGAACTCGTCGCCGGCGTAGCGTACGCAGATGTCGTACGGCCGGATGGCCGCGCGCAGCACCCCCGCCACCTCGCGCAGCGCGCGGTCGCCGACATGGTGGCCGTGGTTGTCGTTGATCGCCTTGAAGTGATCGAGGTCCATGACCAGCAGCGAGACTTCCGACTTCAAGCGCTCCGCGCGCGCAAGCTCGCGTGTGAGGTGCATGAACATGAACCGGGTGTTCGGCAGCCCCGTCAGCGGATCGGTCAGGGAGTCTTCCTGTGTTTGCTCGAACACGATCGAGTTGTAAATGACCGCTGCGGCCTGCTCGCACACGCGATCGAGCAGCCGGCGGTGGTCGTCGGTATAGCAGCCTGCGTCGATGTGATAGACCGACAGCGTGCCGATGAACCGCTCGTTGAACACGAGCGGGCAGACCAGGGCCGACTGGAGCGACGTCGTGCCCGAAATGCCCGCCGCTTCAAGGTCGGCGCTCGGACGCGCATTCACGAGCGTGCGGCGATTGCGCGCCACCCAGCCCGTCAACCCGAGCCCGCTCTTCACGGAGATCTGCTGGATGACTTCGGCGTCGATCCCCGTCGCAAACCGGCAGCGCAGCGTTTCGAGCTCTTCGTTGTGCAGGAACAGCGCGCAGCACGAGAACGGCACGAGGTTGCTCAACTTCGACGAGATCAGGGCCATCGTGTCGGCGACGCCGAGGCTGGTCCCCATCGCCTGAGCGATTTCGTAGAGCGCGTAGATTTCGCGATGTGCGAGCGCGATGTCGTCGAACACCGTCTTGTTCGACGGCTCCGGCAGCAGCCCAACGGCGGGACGCCCTTTTTCGCTCGTGCCCGTCGGCAGCGCCAGCATGCGCACCGTCTCGGATGTCGTCTCCGCTTCGGTGCGAAGCGTTTCCAGGTTCTGGACGAAGATCAGCACGAGGTTGGGGTCGAGTGCCTTGCCCGCTTCCTGGCGAAGCAGCCCAATGGCGCCGTCGTCGCTCATCGCCTTGTGGTACGGCCGCTCCGAGGTGAGCGCGTCGAAGTAATCGACGACGGCGAGAATGCGCGCGCCTGCGGGGATCTCCTCCCCCTTCATACCAGCAGGGTAGCCCTTGCCATCCCAGCGCTCGTGGTGGCTGAGAATGAGCGGCGCGACCGGATAGGGGAACGGCACGCCCGCGATAATCTCGGCGCCTACCTGCGGGTGAATGCGGATCTTCTGAAACTCTTCCTGCGTGAGCGGACCCGGTTTCGAGAGAATGTGCTCGGGTACCGCAAGCTTGCCGATGTCGTGCAGCAGAGCGGCGGTCTTGACGCCCTGAATCTCGTTCTCCGACATCCCGATCGCCTTCGCGAGCCCCGCCGCGAACACCTGCACGCGGCGGATGTGCGACTTGCCCGTGCGATCCTTGGCGTCGATCGCGAGCGCCAGCGCCTCGATCGTGGCGAGGTGCAGGTCGGATACTTCCTGCACGTGGCGCTGCTCGTCTTCGATGCGGCCCAGATAGATCTTGTAGCTGCGATAGGTCAGGTACAGCGGAGGCGCCGCGAGCAGCGCGATCCAGTAGTTGGTCGTGCCGCCGATGACAATCGAGACGCCTGCGGCCGCCACTGCGCCCACGAAGTAGCTCGGCGCGCTCCAGAGAAAGTTTTCGTTCCAGACCTTGAACAGGTTCTGGTGCGTGGAGAAGGCGATCGCCGTGGCAACGAGCACCGTGTTGCACAGGAAGTACGCACCGGCCGCGCCGAGCAGCGGTTTCGCCATCGCTGCAAGCGGCATCGACGAAAGACCGGCGATGCCGCCCAGGGCATGAAACGCCGCACCGGCCGCCTGCACGCTGATGACGAGGCTCGCCATGCTGAACAGCGTGCGGTGCGGAGGATTCTTGTGCGTCATTCGGAACGTGCACTGGCTCCACGCGCTCGATGGCGCCGACGATCATCGTCTGCGCCGGTCCGAGCAGAATGAGCGAGAGAAAATCGACCGCGTAGGACACCGACATCGTCGAACCGCTGCGCGCCAAGCGGCAGGGTCACCTTGAACGCCGACGTGATCGACGAGAGCAACAGCAGCGTCGCGAACCACTCTGGATGCTGAAAGCGCTCCAAGGGGAAAAACGTGGCGAGAAGGACAGCTCCGCTGGCGATGACAGCGCCGACGTACACCCGTGCCGCGATGGGAAGCTGTTTCATGCCTAAGTCTGTGCCCCTGCCTTGCAAAACGTTAGCCTGAGAGGACTTGCGCCGAATTCAGCCTTTAAGTCCAATACTGTGAATTACCTACGGAGACACCACCGCTGACATGGGGACTAACTATTACGCTCCTTGTGCTCTATATCGGCACACGGGATCCAAGAATCGGTGTATGTCGATGTATTTAAGGCACATAGCCTATCAGGCGACTGTGCCATTTTGAGAAAGCTCTGGCGGCTCGCCATGATGATTTCGGTTTTTCGGGGAGATTCGTCAGCTTGCCGTCAGCCGTCGTGCTCTATTTCGGGACTGGCTGCTGTGGGCCTGCGGTTCCAGACCGAATTCCAGAATCTTGCGGTAGAGGGTTCCACGGCTGATTTCGAGGATCCGGGCCGCCTCTTTCTTGTTCCAGCCGCAGGCATCGAGAATGCGAACGATGTGCGCCCGTTCTGCCTCGCGCAGCGACGGCATCCGTTCGCCGCTGTCTTCTGCCGGAGCCTCGGTGGCATGGAGAAATTCGATGTCGGCGGCGCGAATCGATCTGCCGGGCGACGACAACGCAGCGCGTGAGACTGTGCTTTCGAGCTCGCGGATGTTGCCCGGCCAGTGATACACCTGAAGCAGGTCGAGAGCTTCACGCGCGAACGATTTTGCGTCGAGCGGCAGGCCATTTGCGGCGCAGTACCGCGCGAGGAATCTGTTCGCGAGAACCGGGATATCGACCTGTCGCTCGCGCAGCGACGGCAGGCGGATCGAAAACGCGTTGACGCGGTAGTACAGGTCTTCGCGGAAGCGGCTATCGCGCACGAACTGGTCGAGCGGCCGGTTCGTCGCCGAGATCAGACGGAAATCGACGTGAATCGATTTGTTGCCGCCGAGGCGCTCGAACCGCCGCTCTTCGAGCACGCGCAACAGCTTGGCCTGCGCGATGATCGAGAGGTCGCCGATCTCATCGAGGAACAGCGTGCCTTCGTTGGCCAGTTCGAGACGGCCCGGCTTGCGGTCGTGCGCTCCGGTGAACGCGCCTTTCTCGTAGCCGAAGATTTCCGATTCGAAGAGCGTGTCCGGCAACGCCGCGCAGTTGACGGCCTGGAACTTCGCCGTCTGTCTGCGGCTCAGCTCGTGAATCATCCGGGCGACGAGCTCTTTGCCGGAGCCGGTCGGGCCGAGAATCAGCACGGAAATGTCCGACTTCGCGGCAGTCCGAATCCACTCGAAGACGATCAGCATCTTCTCGTCGCGTCCGATCATTTCGCGGAAGCGCTGGACCGACGGCGACTGATCTTCCGTGCTGATCGTCGCGCGCCGCTCGAGGAAGCGGTCCAGCAGCTTCTCGATGCCGGGATTTTCCGGACGGGCCGAGGAGTATCGCGGAGGTGTTCCAGCCACGGCGCGCGCGACGCCGAACCCGACGAGCTCGCGTATGCAGTTCTCGACGTCCATCCGGAGCCTGCCGAACGTCTGCATCAACGAGTCGGCATCGAAACTTTCTTCCGGCCGGGCGCTCAGATAACGAAGGATGCCGGCGCGAAGCGGGCTCTGGACGAGGTTTCGGAACCGGGTATCCAGATCACTCTCGGTTTCGGGACGGGCGGTCGTCGTCGCTCGGCGAGCTGAAAAGGTCAGATCATCCACAGAATGGCACCAGTCTCATTATCGGACGCTGGCCGCGGAACCACAGAGGGGCTGGGGACTGGGATGGGGATTGCCGGTCGGCGACTGCACGAGAATCACCTATCGGCCGATCGTCCCCTGTAGTACTCCGTCTGATACCGTTCGATGAGCTCCTTCATCCGGACGGCGTCTCCCTTGCGGTGCCCGTGGCATTTGATGGGGCTGGCCCCGCCGGTCGTCTCGATGTAGAGGTCAGAGAACATCAGGTTGGTATCGATGCGGACCGACGCCACGTGCGCCATGTGCATCGAATGCTCGAGGCGGCCAAACCATTCGGGCGTGTAGTGGACGACGCTTGTCGGCGAAATCACCACCTGTGTGGGAAAGAGCCGGTTGCCCGAGCTCAAACGGCTCGCGCGGAATACATCGCCGCTCGCAAACGGCCGTCCTTTCTTCCAGACGATGAACAGAAAGAGCGAGCGCGAGCGCCGCGAGCGCCGCGGCTGTCCACGCGAGGCGGGGATCGATTGAGATCTCGTTCACGGATGTAAGATTACATTCTATGCCGTACCGTCATCCAGGCGCGCCAGCCCCCAAGGGCGCTCTCTCGGGCAAGCCCATCGGTTTTTATCGACCCAAAGGGAGCAAAGAAGTCCGGCACCTGATCGACGAGGGTTTCCAGGCGTTCAACGCCGCGCGCTTGTCGGAGGCCTGCCGGATTTTCTCGGACAAGATGCTCGCTCCCGAGGAAGACACGACGATCGGCCTGACGATTGCCGGCGCCATGACCCCGGCGGGCATCGGCGGATGCGTCGTCGAAATGATGGATCGCGGTCTCGTCGATTTCATCATCAGCACGGGCGCAAACCTGTATCACGATCTGCATCATGCGCTCAATTTCACCCTGCATCGCGGCTCGCCCTTCGTGGACGATGTGGCCTTGTACGAGCAGGGGATCATTCGGATCTACGACGTGCTGTTTCCGGCGACGGTGCTGCTGGAAACCGACGCCTACATCCGCGATTTTCTGGTCCGATCGAAGCTCGAGGGCCCGATTACCACCTCGGAGCTGCACTATCGGATGGGTCTGGATTTGCTGAAGAAATTTCCCGGATGCGAGGAGCATTCGGTGGTCGCGCGCGCGGCCCAGGTCGGCGTTCCCATCTACACGTCGTCGCCGGGGGACAGCTCGATCGGCATGAACATCGCGTACCACGAGCTGCTGAACGGCAGCACGCTGATGATCGATCCGAACAGGGACGTCAACGAAGTATGCGCGATCATCCTGGCCGGCAAACGCAACGGCTGCGTCATTCTCGGCGGCGGATCGCCGAAGAACTTCTACCTGCAGGGGCAGCCGACACTCTGGGAGGTCTACGGCATTCAGAAGGGCGGCAACGACTATTTCATTCAGATCACGACAGACTCGGTCGTCTGGGGTGGATTGTCGGGGGCCACGCCAGCCGAAGCGGTCAGCTGGGGCAAGGTGAATCCAGGCGTGCTGCCAGACACCGTCGTGGCGTACTGCGACTCGACGATCGCGTTTCCGCTGTTTTGCGAGTACGCAATCGGATCGCCGAACGGGAGGCGCCCGCGCAAAGAGCTCGTGCACAAGCGCGACGCGATGGTGGCAGAGCTGAAGCGGCAGGCAATGGCGGCGCGTGCGACGCGCAGAACAAAAGGTATAGGGCGAAAATGGGGGACACATTAGCGTCGCGGCTCGGAGCCATCATCGGAGGGATTACCGATGCACCGCGGGTCTATTGCGATGCGAACCTGCCCGCCGGGCTCATCCGCTTCATGCGCGAGCGGCTCCGATGGGATGTGTTCTTCGTCATGGAAGAAGACGATCTGCGTCGCGCGTCGGACATCGAGCATTTCCGCATGGCGGCTCAGCTGCGCCGCACGCTGCTGACGCTCGACAAGGACTATCTGGACGATGTCCGGTTCCCGCCCGCCGAGGGCAGCGGCGTGCTCGTGCTGAGCGCCCCGCACCAGGCGCAGTTCGAGCGCCTGTTGAAAGAGGTCGATCGCGTGTTGTTTCGCGCTGCGGCGGATAAACGGTCCGTTGGGGACGCCTTTCGCATGCCGTTGCTCGGACGCAAGCTGCACGTGCACACCGACTGGAAAGGCGAGGTCGAAGCCGCCGTGAATCGCGAAATCACCGTGGGCTCACGTTCGCGTAGGTCGTCGGGTCGTTGATCCCTGCCGCCTGAAACGCATCGCGCCGCTCCCTGCATTTACTGCACAACCCACAATGCGTCGTGCCGGACGGATTCATGCACGAGAGCGTCAGTTCGAAGGGCACCCCGAGCCGCGCGCCGATCTTCACCACGTCTTCCTTGTGCAGTTGCGCAAACGGCGCGGCGATCTCGATCGGCGCGGCCAACCCGAGCGAGAATGCCGTGTTCAACGCCGCGAAGAACTGTGCGCGTGGCATCGGGAAAGGGGTTCCCTGCCAGCGGCGCCACGACGATGCGCGAGATTCCGCGGCTCGCCGCGTACACGGCCGCCTTCGACAGCAGCGCGATGTTGCGCCCGTGCAAGTACACATCTTCGTCGGGTGTGTCGTACGCGGGCGGCGTTCCCGTGAGGGCCCAGTGCGTATCGGGATACACGTCGCGCATGCTGAACTCCAGGCGCGCGAGGGGCTGCACCGGGTGCTCCGCGCCGCTGAACGGGGGGCGGCTCAGCAATTGCCGGACGATGCGCTGTTCACCTTCTTCCCACGCGAGCCCTCCCGCGACATAAACTGGATGGACGACAAACGTGCGGGCTTCCTCGGCGGCGAGCACGGCGCTGTCCAGACCGCCCGACAACATCACGAGTGAATGCATGTATTCAGTCACCAAGAAAATAGAGTTCTGTTACGGCCACCGGCTGCTCGACTATGACGGCATCTGCAAGCATCCCCATGGCCACAATGCGGTCGCCGAGATTGAAGTCCGCAGCGGCTCGCTCGACAACCGCAACATGGTGTGCGATTTCTCCGACATCAAGCGCGTCGTCAAGGGATGGGTCGACCGCGAGCTCGATCACAAGATGATTCTTCGCGAAGACGATCCGCTGGTCGGGCCGCTGCAGCGTCTGGGCGAGCCTGTCTTCATCGTGCAGAGCAATCCTACGGTGGAGCATATCGCCAAACTGCTGTACGACTACACGCATTCGCAGGGGTTTCCGGTCGTGCGCGTCACCGTGTGGGAAACGCCGACGTCGTTCGCCACGTTCGGCGGAGACACCGGCAATTGAGCCGCGAGCCGCGCCGACGCGAAGCGACGGCGGGCGCGGGGCGATGGCCTCCCGCGACATCATAAGTATGGCGGCGACCGTTCTCGCGGTATTCGATCTCGACGGCACCCTCATCGACTCGCGCCGCGACCTTGCCGATAGTGCCAATGTGATGCTTGCCGGTTACGGCGCCCGGCCGCTTGACGAAGAGCACATCGCCAGCATGGTGGGATGCGGCGCGCCGACGCTGGTGAAGCGGGTGATGACCGCTGCGGGGGTGGACGCGCCGGTCGAAGAGGCACTCGCACGTTTCCTCGCCGCATACGACGAGCGGCTCACGCACCACACGCGCCCATACGACGGCATTCCGGGCCTGCTCGACGAGCTGCGCTCGCGTCCTGTTGCGATGGCGCTGCTCACCAACAAGCCGTTGGCGCAATCCGTCAGGATTCTCGACGTGTTCGGCCTCTCGAAATATTTCCAGTGGGTCGTCGGCGGCGACGGCCCATGGCCGCGGAAGCCCGAGCCCGATGGCATGCGGTTCCTTATGCATCAGGCGGCCGCAGGCCCGAGCGAGACCGTGCTCGTCGGCGACTCGACGATCGATCTGCAGACGTCACGCAACGCCGGCGTGCGCATCTGCCTTGCCCGCTACGGGTTTGGGTTCGCAGACCTTGCGGTGAACGATTTGCGCGGCGACGAGTGGCTCGTCGATACGCCGGCCGAGATAGCGGGAGTGCTGGATGGAGGTTGATAGCGCAGGGTGGTCGGGCGAAGGCGCTTTCACTCAGATCGTCGTCGACCGGCTGCGCGCGATCGAGAAGGTGACGCCTCGTGAAGGTCGAAAATGCGCCGGCGACCCGATCGGAGGCGGACTACAACTTCATTGCGAACGAGATCTTCGTGACGTTTGCCACAGAAGAGCGGTATGAGCCGTTCAAGATTCTCGGTACGTTCACCAGCCGGCGCCGCGTGACGGTCAAAGCGATGACGTTCGATGCGCTCGTCAAGGTACTGGAAGAGTCAGAGGGTATCGGCCCCGCCGACTATGCCGACGAAGGCATGATTCAGTACCTCCGCACCGAGCGCATCATCCCGCCGTATCAGACCAGGGGCTACAAGCTGGTGGAGCTGGTGAGGATCTACGAAGCCAAGTAGATCACAAGAGCACGAGTTCTTTAAAAGGAGACTCAACGCGAAGACGCGAAGAGCGCGAAGAACTGGACGAATAGAGTGCAAAGATGCGAACATTCCCGGCGCCATTGCCAGCATCGTCGGGGTTCGAACATTATTTCAGCCTTTATGGGCGCAGGGATTGGGCTGTAGTTGTTGGAAGGCGTGCGGAGTGTCTTTCGGAGCATGGCTGGACGCTGAGATCGGTGCTCATCAAGGTAATTGTTTTCTCTTCGCGTCATCGCGCTCATCGAGTCATCGTGGTTTCCGTGAGCAGTGCGGCTGAATCGTGCATCCAGATACAGCGTCGTGTTCGGATGCGTCTGCAGGATCGACGCAGGCGCCATCGGTGAGACCGGGCCTTCGACGCACGCTTTCACCGCCACAGCCTTTCGTGCGTCTGGCACGACGCGATGATCTCCAGCGATTTCAGAATCTGCCGCACTGACATCGAGATCGCCTGCGCCGGGACGTCGTCAATCGACGCGAACCAGCCTTCGCCGACCTGCTGCCGGCGGCAGGCTTCATCCAGCGTCACGATGAGATACGGATCGTCCGTCGTGAAGTCCGCTGGAGGATCGTTGAAGGCGAGATGGCCGTTCTCGCCGATGCCGACGAAGGCCACGATCGACGGCGCGCTCGACGAGTGCGCGCGCCGACTCGATCTGCCACCTCCGCCGGATCGCGGTCGCCGTCGAGCAGGTGAGAGCGGCCTATGCCCACTTTGTCGATCAGCCGATCGAGCAGGTAGCGCCGAAAGCTTGCGGGATGATCGATCGGCAGGCCGACGTACTCGTCGAGGTGAAACATCTCGACGCGAGACCAGTCGATGGCGGGCGTCGATGTGAGCGTTTCGAGGAAATCGATCTGCGACGCGCCGGTCGCGACGATGATGCGGGCGCGTGCCTTTATCGCGGATCGCATCGCCGCAGGGCATCGCGCCGCGTGCGCGGCCGCCGCGCGACTCATCGTCAACCGATCCGGATAGATTTTGATTCGCACGTGTGGGTCCGGCTAAGGCGGACGTACCGACTTGAGCCAGACTAGTCTACGGCAGCGCGAACACGAAGAGCGACAAGCCCGCGGCGGCGGCGATGTACTGCTTGCCGTTCACCGCGTAGGTGATCGGGTTGTTCAGCATCTGCGCGCCGAGGTTCGTCTTCCACAGCAGCGTGCCCGTGCGCGCGTCGAATGCCTGCAGATACCCTTCGCGTCCGCCGGTGATGAGCAGGTCGGTTGCCGTCGTGAAGATACCCGTGTCGGTGACGTCCACCATCTCGAACTTCCATTTCGCGTCCCCGGTAAGCGGATCGATCGCCTGCACGATGCCGCGGCCGGCGTCCGAGGTCCAGTTGTTGATGGGCCCGCGCCGCAGATTCGGAAGTCCGGGCGCGCCTGGAATGTTCCGCGTCGGCTCGCCCGGTGTCGGCACAAACGTTTGATTGTTGCGGCCGGCGAAGTCACGCCCCGGCTCGTACACGATCGGCGTGCCGCCGAAGATGTGGGCGTTCGATTCCCACGTCGACACATACATCAACTTCGTTCGCGGGCTGTAGGACGGCGAATACCAGTTCGTGCCGCCCTGAATGCCCGGATACGTCGGCAGACCGGCCGGCTGTCTGCGTTTGAATCGGGCGGCCGTTCGCGTCGAAGCCGTTCATCCAGTTCACTCTTCACGAACGGCTTCGCGTGCAGGAATTTCCCCGTCGCGCGATCGAAGCACGTAGAAGTTGCCGTTGCGGTTGGCCCAGAACATCGCCTTCACCGGCGCGCCCTGCCACGTGATGTCCGCCAGCACCGGCACCTGCACCGAGTCGTAGTCGTAGTGATCGTGCGGCGTGAACTGGTAGTGCCAGCGGAGCTTGCCGGTATCGGCGTCCAGCGCGACGACCGACGCCGTGTAGAGGTTGTCGCCGGGGCGCTGATCGGCGTTGTAATCGGGTCCGGCGTTGCCGATGCCCCAGTACGTCAGATTGAGGTCGGGATCGAAGGATCCCGTCACCCATACCGATGCGCCGCCGTGCTTCCACGCCTCGGGATCGCAATACGTCTTCGCATCAGGCGGGCAGGCTTCCCACGTCTCGTGCCCCGGCTCGCCCGGCCCTGGAATCGTGTAGAAGCGCCACATTTCCTTGCCGGTCTGCGCGTCGTGCGCCGTGATGTAGCCGCGGATGCCATATTCGCCGCCACCCACACCCACGACGATGCGGTCCTTCAACGCGAGCGGCGCGACAGTGATCGAGTAACCCTCCTTGTTGTTTGCGACTCTCGTCTTCCAGACCTGACGGCCGCTTTTCGCATCGATGGCGACGAGGTGGCCATCGAGCGTGCCCATGTAGAGCAGCTCGCCAAGTATCGCCACGCCGCGATTGTTCGATCCGCAGCACGCGATCACGTCCTCGTTGCTATAGCGATAGATCCAGAAGACGCGCCCCGTCGTGGCGTCCATCGCGATGACGTCGTTCGGCCGCTGCGTCAGGTACATGATGCCGTCGACGACGAGCGGCGTCGGCTGCCAGCTTCCGGTGACGCTGGCCTGATAGACCCATGCGAGGTTCAGGTTCTTGACGTTCGCCGGCGTAATCTGCGTGAGCGTGCTGTACCGCGTGCTGAAGTAGTCGCCGCCGTACGTCAGATAGTTCTGCGGCTCCTTCGCGGCGTTCAGCAGGCGCTCGTAGGTGACGGGCGCCTGCGCGCCCAGTCGAAGCGAAGCCGAGGCAACGAGGACGAGGGACGCGGCGAGCAGAATCCGGTGGCGGCGCATGGTCATCGGCCTTTCAGTGAAAGCAGGTACGACACGACGTCTGCGATTTCCGCCGGCGTCAATTCCTTCTCGTAGGACGGCATGGTCGACTTCGTCGAGATGGTGAACTCGCGCAGATCCGATTTCACGAGCGAGTGCAGCCGGCCCTCTTCGTCGGTCAGCTGCACGGTGTAGGTGTCTTCGTTCAGCCGGCGGCCGTTGATGACTTTGCCGTCGCGCGTCACGGCGCGGACGGGGCGGTTGATGGGAAACATCTGGCTGTTCGGATCGCGCAGCGATCGCTCGAGCGATCCGGCGCTGCGCACCAGGCCGATGTCGGACAGGTCCGGCGCCTTGCGGCTGCCTCTGTTGTTGACGCGATGACAGCTCAGGCACGCGCCCTTGCCCTCGAACATCGTCTGGCCGCGCGCCGCGTCGCCGGCCTTCATCGAACCGGTGTCGAACGTGTTCATGTTGCGGATATAGGCCACGAGGCCGGTGAGCTCGGCCGCATCGAGCGATCGGAACGCCGGCATGCCGGCGTTCGGAAAGCCATTCGTGATCACCGCGCGCAGCTGCAGGTCGGTCCTCGCGGTGCGGAACTTTCCGCTGCGCAGATCCACGTTCGCGACGCCATCACCGGTCGTGCCGTGGCAATTGGAGCAGTGTTGGGCGTACAGGCGCGCGCCGTACTCGATATCCGCGCGACCGTAATCGCCAGGATGCCCCTCCAGCGTGGGATTCGTGTGTCTGCGCAGCCGCGGTGGAACACATCAGGCCGGCTGTCGCGCAGAGCGCGGCCAGCGTCCTTGGAAGAAATACGGGCATGGGCAGTCTTATACCCGTTGGCCTCCGAAGCGGTCCAGCGATAAAGTGTGGCAGCATGACTGCTCACGGCTGCCGGCGGCGCTTTTTCTGCTCGCATTCTCGGCGCAGGCGGCCGCCGCCTGCCCCCACGGATGTCGATGCCGGCCGCGCGCTGTTCGAAGGCAAAGGGCAGTGCCTCTCGTGCCATCGAGTCCTGGACAACGGGGGCCGAACCGCGCGCGAACTGAGCTGGATCGGGTTGTTGCGGACGCCGGACAAGTTGCGGGCGGCGGTCATCAATCCCTCGAGGCATCCGAACGCGTCGGCGTTCACGCCGGAAGAGGTCGATCGGCTCGTCGCATATCTGCGCACGCGGCGCACGCTGTGGGCGCTCACCGAGGGCTCGGTGGAGCGAGAAATTGCGCCGGCGACCGAAAATGCGCCGTTTTTCAATCGGCCGCAGCGGGATAAGGAAGAACGGCCGGAGCTGCTGATGAGCGCGCTTCAGATTCGGCCCGGCGCGACCGTGGCAGACGTCGGATCGGGCACGGGTTACTTCACCTGGCGGCTCGCCGAGCAGGTGGGCCCAAAAGGGAGGGTGTTCGCGGTCGACGTGCAGCAGTCGATGCTCGACCTGACGAAAGCGGCCGTGGCGGAACACAAGCTTTCCAACGTGGAATACGTGTTGGCCACGGAGAGCAGCCCGCGGCTACCCGAACGATCGGTCGACCTCGTGTTCATCGCCTACGCGTACCATGAATTTGGCGATCCCGACGCGATGATGGCGGCCATCAAACGCGCGCTCAGACCTGGCGGGCGCGTCGTCATCCTGGAGTATGCAAAAGAGAGCAATATCGCGCCGGCGTCGCCTCTCCACAAGATGAGCTTCGAGGAAATCCGCCGCGAGATCGAGCCGATGGGGTTTGTCGTCGATCAGCTGCTGGATTTCCTGCCTGTGCAGCACGGCGTGATCTTCACAATAAAGTAGCGGAGCTGTTCGACCGAAAATCAGGGAGACCGACTTATCCCTGTGGGAGAACTGTGCCGCTCGTAAACTCGCTGTTGACCGCCATCGTTCGCGCGAATGGAGACGCGCTCGTCCTTCATGCGGGCGAGCGCCCCTATGTCATCGCTCCCTCCGGCCAAGTAGAGCTGGCGTCGCGCGCGCTGACTCTGGAGGCGGTGAAAGGGATGCTCAACGAGCTGCTGCCCGTCGAGGCGCGCCAAGCGCTCGACGACATCGGCGCCGTGCAGCACGAGCTTGGCTCTCCCGCCTTCGCGCCGGGTCAAACCTTCAGCGTGGTGGCGGCTCGCGGCGGCGAGGACATCTGGATTGAAATCCGCAGGCATCGTGCCGTCGCACCCGAACCGGTGCCCGAGCCCGTGCCAGGTGCCCGGCCGTCGAAGTTGCGCAACAGGTCGATCCGGAGCCCGAACCGATGCCGCGCCCGAGCCCGTCGCCGAACCGGAGCCGGAACCGTGGAACCCGGAACCCTTGTCCTCCAGCCCCCTCGATCGAACCAGATCGAGGAGGTCAAGCAGGAGAGCTACGACATCGGAACAGCGGCCGACGTGCACGAGATCTCGCTCGATGCCTCCGAAGCTCCACTCGCCGAGCAGGTCGAGGCGGTCGAGCTGAGCGCTACGCCATCGGAATGCCGCCGACGTGCACGAGATCTCGCTCGATGCCTCGAACCTGCACTGCCGCGCCCGACGTCGACCGCGCCAACCCGCCGACCGTGCACCCGAACCGGAACCGGAACCGGAACCGGAACCTCGACCCGCGGTCGTGCTTCCGCTCTCACGCCAACAGGTCCGTGGCGATCAGAGCGCGCGCTTCACGCCGTCGCTGCACGCGACGGGCATCGATCGCCTGCTCCGCATCGCCGCCGCGCGCGGCGCGTCGACGCTGTATCTCACCTCGCAGGCGCGTCCGTCCATTCGCGTCGACGGAGAGATCGGGCCGATCGAGGGGGAGAGCGCCTTGAGCGAGGGGGACGTCGAGACGCTGATTCTCGACATGGTTCCCGAGCGCAACCGCGAAGCGCTTCGCAGCCAGGCCGGAACCGAGTGGATGTGCGACGTGCCCGAGGTCGGGCGAATCCGCTGCGTGACCTTCCGCGATCATCGCGGCGCCGGCGGCATCTTCCGCATGATTCCCGCGCGCGCGATTTCTGCCGAGCAGCTCGGGCTGTCGCGCGAGATTCAGGGGCTGTGCGCAGAAGCCGATGGGCTCGTGCTTGTGACAGGCCAGCGCTCGAGCGGCAAGTCGACCCTTATCTCTGCGTTCGTCGATCTCATCAACCGCACGCGCAGCGATCACGTCATCACCATCGAGAACCAGATCAAGTTCGTGCACGAGAACCGCGGCTCGCTCGTCAGCCAGCGCGAAGTGCGCGGCGATCGCAACGAGCTGTTATCGGTGGCGCGCGCGGCGCTGCGCGAGAACCCCGACGTGCTCGTGGTCGAGGACTTCGGCTCGCCGGAAATCGTCGACGCTCGCGCTCGAGGCGGCGCAGTCGGGCCATCTCGTGATCGGCGCGGTCACGGCGCACACCGCGACGGGCGCCGTCGATCGCATCATCGACCAGACGCCTCCCGAGCGGCGTGCGAAAGTGCAGCTCGGGCTCGCCGAAAATCTGCGGGGCATCGTCGCGCAGGTGCTGCTGCGCAAGACCGGCGGCGGCCGTGTGGCGGCGCGCGAAGTGCTGCTCAACACGAGCGCGGTCGCGAACCTGATAGCGGAAGGCAAGACGTCGCAGTTGCCGATGGCAATCGACAGCGGACGCAAGCACGGAATGGTGGCGCTGAACGATGCGCTCGTCGCGTTCGTGCAGGGCGGCATCGTCGACTCGCGCGAGGCGTACCGGCAGGCGGCGGATCAGCAGGCGTTCCTGGCGCTGCTCAAGCGACAGGGCATCGATACGTCGTTTGTCGAGAGACTCGCGTAAAGGGCGACGAGGGCGAGCGCGCCCCTTCCCTATCTCTCCACAAAAGGGGCAATCTCATCGAGCAGTGCCTGCAGGACATCCTCTTCGCTCAGCCGATCGACCGGCGTCCGACCTTTGACCGGCCGCTCGTGCTGCACGACACGCCTTCCGCGGGTGCGATTCACGCGCAACGCGGCGAACGGTTCATCCTGTGACGTGTCGAGCGCGAACTCGATGAAGTCGTCGGCCGACTTGGCGAGCGCCATTCGCAGGCCGCCGTTCGGCGTGAAGACCGTGAAGGTATGTCCTTCGGCCCGCAGGGCGTTGGCGAGCTTCTGCACCAGCGGGGTCGCGGTCATTTCGAGCAGTTCGGTGTATGCCGCCGCCGCTTCGTCGAGCATTGCGCGGCGCGCGGCGGTGCTCTTGCGCCGTGCTTCGACCGCGAGGCGAAGACGTTGCCGGAGCTCGGAAATTTCAATAGCGGCGGGCTTGCGCGTCATGAATGTTAGGTACATTCTACCCACAACAAATGGCTGACGAATTGCTGCCGCAGGTGACGCGCATCGCTGCGGGCGAATTCGTCATGGGCGCCGAGGATGGCGAAGAGGACGAGCGTCCGCCGCACCGCGCCTACGTCGACGACTTTGCGATCGGCATCTCTCCGGTCACCAACGCGGAGTACGCGCAGTTTGTCCGCGAGACCGGCCATCGGTCTCCTGCGGTTCGCGCCCTGCCGCTGATGGTGTCCGGCGCGCTCGAATCCGATTTCCGATCGCTCGCGGCGGCGTATTTCTGGACCAACGGCACGCCGCCCGAAGGACGCGATCGCCATCCGGTGACGCTCGTCGGATTTGAAGATGCAGCCGCCTACTGTGCCTGGCTCGCGAGCAAGATCGCAAAGCCCGCGCGGCTGCCGACCGAGGCCGAATGGGAGCGCGCGGCGCGCGGCGGGCTCGAGGGCAAGCGCTTTCCATGGGGCGACACGCTCGACGCCGCGTGCGCGCATTTTCTTCCGGACCCCGCCGCCAAAGCCGACCGCGGAACAGCGCCCGTGGGCAGCTACCCCGCGAATGCGTATGAGCTGCACGACATGGCCGGAAACGTCTGGGAGTGGGTGTCCGACTGGTACTCACCGAATTACTATGCGCGCGCGCAGTACATCAATCCGCAGGGGCCGGAAAGCGGGCTCATGCGCATCGTGCGCGGCGGCGCGTGGGTGAACGCGGACGGGCGCTACCTGCGGTGCGCCTATCGCCACAAGGTTCCTCCCGACACCTACGCCTACAGCATCGGATTTCGCATCGCCTATTCGCTGAAATAGCACGGCAGGTGACCTGACGGCACGCCCTTTAGGGCTGCCGATGCGTCAGAATAGGGAAATGCAGTTACCTATCCGCAGGTCTCCTGATTCTCTCGCTCGCCTCTCCGGTTCTCGCTCAGACGTCCCCACCGATCGTCTCGCCGCTGCAGCCGTCGATCGTGACGCGCGGCCACGCGATCGTGACGGCCCGGCCCGACCGCGCGTTCGTGACGATCGCCGCCGAATCGCGCTCGAAGAATTCCGCCGACGCGCAGAAGCAGAACGCCGCCGCGATGACGGCGGTCCTCCAGAAGATCGAGCAGGCCGGCGTGCCGAAGGATGCGGTGCGCACGATCGGCTACGAGCTGCAGCCCGAATTCGATTACGCCAACGGGCGGCAGACGTTTCGCAACTACCTCGCGCGCAACACCGTCGAAGTGAGGCTCGACGACATCGATCGCGTCGGCGTCGTCATCGACGCGGCCGCCGCGGGCGGCGCGACGACGATCACCGGAATCCGATTCGACGTGCGCAACCGTGCCGCGCTCGAGCGCGATGCGCTGCGGCAGGCCGTTGCCGACGCGCGCGCGCGCGCGGATGCCGCCGCCGCCGGTGCGGGCGCGACGCATCGATCGCGTCGTGCGCATCGAAGAGGAGGCGCAATATCGAGCCGCCGCGTCCGATGATGCGCATGGCGGCGCAGGCGACGGTGGCCGGCAACGTCGAAACGCCGGTCGAGCCGTCGACGATCGAGATTCAGGCGCGCGTGACGATGACGGTGTCGCTGCGTTGAGATGCGAAAAGGGGTCGGGAGCGTTTTTCGGGAGCAGCGGGCGAAAAAGGCTCCCGGCGCCTTTTTCGCGCGATGACCGCCGCCGACATGGCGCGCGCGCGGCGCGTGCTCATGCGGCGCGATCCGGTGCTTGCGCCCATCATCAGGAAGTACGGCGCATGCGGCATCAAGACCGGCCGGGAGAGCGACATCTTCTGCGGCCTCGTCGAAGCCATCGTGTCGCAGCAGCTGTCGACGCGCGCGGCGGCGACAATCTACGGACGGTTGCGCGCGCTGCTGCCCGACGGCGGGACGCCGACCCCGGAAGCCCTGCTGCCGCTGTCGGACGAAGCGCTGCGGGGCGTCGGCCTGAGCCGCCAGAAGCTCGGCTACATGCGGGATCTCAGCCGCAAGATGCTCGACGGTTCGATAAACACGGCAGGGCTGCAGGGCATGAGCGACGACGAGATCGTCGCGGAACTGACGAAAATCAAAGGAATTGGCCGCTGGACGGTCGAGATGCTGCTGATTTTCCGGCTGACGCGGCCCGATGTCTTTCCGGCCGGAGATCTTGGTATTGTGAAGGCGGTTCAGAAAGCCTACAACCTTCGAAAGACGCCAGACGTCCAACGTTTATACGCGATCGCCGAGCGATGGCGGCCGTATCGGTCGGTCGCATCCTGGTATTTGTGGGCAAGCCTGGAGAATAAGAAGTGAAAGACGGAAAACGTAAAAACGAAAGTGAAAAGTAGAGAGCAAAAGTCATGCAGAAAACACTCGCGCTCTTTCTGATGGTTGTGGCGGCCGTGCTCACGGTTGGCGCGCAGGCGCCGCCGAGCGACATCCCGAAGCTGGACATCGAAAAGTACACGTTGCCGAACGGCCTCGAAGTGATCCTCTCCGAGGATCATCGCGTGCCGCTCGTGGGCGTGGACCTCTGGTATCACGTCGGTCCCGCGCACGAGGCGCCCGGCCGCACGGGCTTCGCGCACCTGTTCGAGCACATGATGTTCCAGGGATCGAAGCACATCGAGAGCGACGCGCACTTCAAGCTGCTCGCCGGCGGCGGCGCCACGGGCGTCAACGGCACGACCGGTTTCGATCGCACCAACTACTTCGAGACGATGCCATCCAATCAGCTCGAGCTCGCGCTCTGGCTCGAGTCCGATCGCATGGGATACCTGCTCGAGACGGTCGACCAGGCCAAGCTGACCAACCAGCAGGACGTCGTGCGGAACGAGCGGCGGCAGAGCACTGAGAACAGACCGTACGGCATCGTCGAGGAGGCGATGTTCCAGGCGTTGTTTCCGAAAGGGCACCCGTACCACGGCGTCATCATCGGATCGCACGCCGACATTCAGGCCGCGAAGCTCGACGACGTCAGAGACTTTTTCCGGCAGTACTACGCGCCGAACAACGCGACGATTGCGATCGCCGGCGACATCGACAAGGCAGCGACCAAGAAGCTCATCGAGAAATACTTCGGCACGCTGAAGCGCGGACCGGCCGTTCCGCCGGTGAAGGTGCAGACGCCGGTCATTACCGCAGAGCAACGGATCGTCGTCGAAGATCGCGTCGAGCTGCCGCGCATCTACATTGGCTGGATCACGCCGGCATTCTTCAAAGAGGGGGATGCCGACGCCGACATCGCGGGCAGCATTCTCGGCCAGGGCCGTGTCAGCCGCCTCTACAAGAAGCTGGAGTACGAAAAGCAGATCGCGCAGAACGTCACCGCCTATCAGGTACTCGACGCTGCTCGGATCGGTGTTCGGCATCGAGGCCACGGCACGGCCCGGACATACCTTGCAGGAGCTCGAGACCGTCATCAACGAAGAGGTCGAGCTGCTTCGCGCGAAGGGGCCGACGGCGGCCGAAGTGGAGCGCGCGCGCAACGTGCTCGAGACGCAGATCTTCAACGGCCTGCAGCTCGTCGGCGGATTCGGCGGCGTCGCCGACCAGCTGAATTTGTACAACCACTACGTCGGAAAGCCGGATTACCTGACCGAGGACATCATGCGCCGGCGTCGTGTGACGCCCGAGTCGGTGCGCCAGTTCGCGCAGCGCTATCTCGCGCCGAACGCGCGCGTCGTCGTGCATGGCATTCCAGGCAAGCAGAACCTCGGTCCGGAAGTGCCGAAGCCGGCCGAGCAGGCCGCGACGAATGCGGCGCCGACCGTCTCGCTCAACGCCGACGAGCCATGGCGCGCGAAGCAGCCGGGCGCCGGCGCCGCGAAAGCCGTGAGCGTGCCCGTTCCGCAATCGTTCGAGCTGCCGAACGGTTTGACGGTGATTGCGCTGCCGCAGACGGGCGGCGTGCCTGTCGTGTCGGCAAGCCTCGTGCTGCGCAGCGGCAGCGACGCGAATCCTGTCGAGAAGCCAGGGCTCGCCAGCTTCACGGCTGACGTGCTCGATCAGGGCACGACCACGCGCAACGCCGTACAGCTCGCCGAGCAGGTGGCGCAGATTGGCGCGTCGCTCAGCACCGGCACGTCGCGCGATGCAACAACCGTGTCGACGAGCAGCCTCAGCCGGAATTTTCCTGCCGCGCTGTCGTTGCTCGCGGACGTCGCGCTCCGTCCGAGCTTTCCCACTGAAGAAGTCGAGCGCGTCCGCGCGACGCGGCTGGCCGATCTCGCCGAGCAGCGCGGCAACCCGGTTCAAGTCGTCGGTGTCGTCACCGGCAAGGTGCTGTACGGCACGCATCAATATGGATTCAGCGAGATTGGAACGCCCGAGTCGAACAAACAGCTGACGCGTGACGATCTCCAGGCATTCTGGCGCCAGCATTTCGTTCCCGGGCAACGCGGCGCTCGTCGTCACCGGCGCGATTACGGTTCCCGAGCTGAGAAAACTCGCGCAGACCGCGTTCGGCAGCTGGCCAAAGGGCACCGCCGTGCCCGCGAAACTCGGCGTGCCGACGGCCGCGCCGCCGCGTCTCGTCATCGTCGATCGCCCGGGCTCTCCGCAGACGCAGCTGCGCGTCGCGACGTTCGGCGTGCCGCGCAACAGCCCCGACTACATGCCGGTGCGCGTCATGAACACGATTCTCGGCGGCATGTTCGCGAGCCGCATCAACATGAACCTGCGCGAAGAGCACGGGTACACCTACGGCGCCAACTCGCAGTTCTCGTACTGGCGCAGCGGCGGGCCGTTCTCGGTCGCCACCGGTGTTCGCACCGACGTCACGGCGCCGGCGGTGCATGAAGTGATGCTCGAGCTCAGGAAGATGAGCGAGACCCGCGTCACGCCGCAGGAGCTGACGCTCGCGAAAGACGCGATTACGCTGCAGCTGCCGGCGCTGTTCGAAACCAACGACCGCGTCGCCACAAGCCTGTCGACGCTCTTCACGCACGGACTGCCGTTGAATTACTACTCGAATCTCGCCGAGCAGATTTCGGTCGTCGACGCGCAGGCAGTGCAGGACGTCGCGAAGAAATACGTGGTGGCCGACAAGTTCGCGGTCGTGGCAGTAGGCGACCGTTCGAAGATCGCCGAGTCACTCGAGAAAGAGCTGGGTACCAAGGCGGAAATCAGGGATGCCGACGGCGGACTCGTCAAGTAACGTGCGGTTCTAGGTTCTGGGTTCTGCGGTTCTGGGTGCTGGTTCCAGGTTCTGGAGGTCGGGCACCTGAATTGTGAACCCAGAACCAGAACCGAGACCTCATGCAGCACTCCAGAACCCAGAACCAGAACCCAGCACCCAGAACCCAAGAACCTAGAACCGATATAATTCCACCAGGAATGGGCGTTCAGACAACCGACCGCGGGCACAGCACGGGCCGACACGGTGCTCGACCTGATTGGCAATACCCCGCTGATTCGGCTGAGAAAATTCGAGGCCGGGCTCAACGGGGTCGAGCTTTACGGCAAAGCCGAATGGTTCAACCCGGGCGGGTCCGTCAAGGATCGTCCGGCGGCGAACATGGTGCGCGAGGGCCTGCGATCGGGCGCGCTGCGGCCGGGCAAGACGTTGCTCGATGCGACGTCAGGCAACACGGGCATTGCCTACGCAATGATTGGCGCGTCGCAAGGGTTTCCCGTCAAGCTCTGCGTGCCGTCCAACGTGACCGTCGAGCGCAAGCGGTTGCTCCACGCGTACGGCGCGGATCTGATCTTCACGGATCCGATGGACGGCTCCGACGGCGCGATTCGCGAAGCGCGCAAGCAGGTCGCCGCGAACCCCGATCTGTATTTCTATCCCGACCAGTACAACAACGACGCGAACTGGCGCGCCCACTACGAGACGACGGGGCCGGAAATTCTCGCGCAGACCGACGGGCGCATCACGCACTTCGTCGCCGGTCTCGGGACGAGCGGGACGTTCATGGGAACGGGCCGGCGGCTGCGCGACGCGAACCCGTCCATCAAGCTGATTTCCTTTCAGCCCGACTCGCCGCTCCATGGCCTCGAAGGTCTCAAGCACATGGAAACCGCGATCGTGCCCGGCATCTACGATCCGTCGCTGGCCGACGAGGACATGCGCGTGAGCACCGAAGACGCGTATACGATGGTGCGGCGCCTGGCGCGTGAAGAAGGGCCTGCTGGTCGGCATTTCGGGGGGCGCGGCAGTGGCCGGGGCCCTGAAAGTCGCCAAAAACGCCAGAAATGCCGTCATTGTCACCATTTTCCCGGACAGCGCCGACAAATACATGTCCGAGCGCTTCTGGAATGCGCCGAGTTAGCTTTCAGCTCTCAGCTATCAGCTGTCAGAGGAATCCAGCGACCCCTGCGATGCATCTAAAGACTGATAGCCGAAAGCTGACAGCTGAGAGCTACGAATGTCTGAATCACTGAGGCTCATGCCTGGCATCGCGGACGCCATCCGGCGTCACGGCGTCGAGACGTACCCGAACGAATGCTGCGGCGCCCTGATCGGCGCCGACGGGGTCGTGGAGCACGTGTCGCCGCTGCCGAACACGACGGAAGAGGGGGCGCGGAGGCGGTTTTTGATCAGGCCGTCGGACTACAAGTTCGTTGAAGAGGAGGCCACTCGCCTGAAACGGGAGTTGCTGGGGTTCTACCACTCGCATCCCGATCATCCGGCGCGTCCTTCGCAATACGATCTGGATCATGCGTTTCCATTTTTCTGGTACGTGATCGTTTCCATTCAGCAGGCCCAGCCCGAGAAGATGACTGTGTGGCGGCTGGCCGACGACCGCTCGCAGTTCCGCGAAGCGCCTTTACATGAGTGACTCACATGGCTAACAAGATTCTGATCCCGACTCCCTTACGGCCGTTCACCGGAAAGCAGGATGCCGTCGAAGTCGACGGCGCGACGATTGGCGAGCTGCTCGTCAATCTGACGACGAAGTACGAGGGGTTGAAGCCGCACCTCTACAACGAGCAGGGCAAGCTTCGCAGCTTCGTCAATGTCTATCTGAACGACGAAGACATCCGCTATCTGGAAAAAGAGAAGACGACGGTGAAGCCGGGGGACACGATCAGCATCATTCCATCTGTTGCAGGAGGTAACGGAACCAGAACCTAGAAACTGGAATCTAAAACTGGATTTCGAGATCTCCAGGAATTTAGTTCAAGATTTAGATTCGGATTTCACCCTATGGCACTCTCGAACGAAGAAGTCCAGCGCTACAGCCGGCATCTCATCATGCCGGAGGTGGGCGTCGAAGGGCAGGAGAAGCTCAAGAAGGGCAGCGTGCTCTGCATCGGCGCGGGCGGCCTCGGATCGCCGGCTGCCCTGTATCTCGCTGCGGCAGGCGTCGGCACGATCGGCATCGTCGACTTCGACGTGGTCGATTTCAGCAACCTGCAGCGGCAGGTGATCCACGGCACGTCCGATGTCGGCCGCTCGAAGCTCGCGTCGGCGAAGGATCGGCTGCTCGAGCTGAACCCGCACATCAACATCGAGACGTACGAAACCGCGTTGTCGTCGAAGAACGCGCTCGATCTGTTCAAGCCGTACGACGTGATCCTCGACGGCACCGACAATTTTCCAACGCGCTATCTCACCAACGATGCGTGCGTGCTGCTCGGCAAGCCGAACGCGTACGGCAGCATCTTCCGGTTCGAAGGGCAGGCATCGGTGTTTGCCACCAAGGACGGCCCGTGCTATCGATGCCTGTATCCGGAGCCGCCGCCGCCCGGGCTGGTGCCGAGCTGCGCCGAGGGCGGCGTGCTCGGCGTGCTGCCGGGCGTCATCGGCACGATTCAGGCGACCGAAGCGATCAAGCTGATCATGGGCATCGGCGAGCCGCTCGTCGGCCGATTCCTGATTTACGATGCGCTGCGGATGAAGTTCCGCGAGCTCAAGCTGAAGAAAGATCCTGATTGCCCGGTGTGCGGCACGCATCCGACCGTCACCGCGCTGATCGACTACGAACAATTCTGCGGCGTCGCGCCGGCAGCAACGGAGGTGGCGGTGAGTACTGCGAACAGCAACGAAACCGAGACGGACGTGAACGAGCTCAAGCGGAAGATCGACGCGAAGGAAGACTTCTTCCTGCTCGACGTGCGCGAGCCCAACGAGTACCAGATCGGGAAGATTCCAGGGTCGACCCTGATTCCGCTCGGCGAAGTGCCGCAGCGGGTGAACGAGATTCCGCGCGACAAGGAAATCATCGTGCATTGCAAGATGGGCGGCCGCAGCGCGAAGGCGGCGGCGTTCCTGCGGCAGCAGGGCTACACGAACGTGAAGAACCTGAAGGGCGGCATTACCGACTGGTCGGACAAGATTGACCCGAAGGTGCCCAAGTACTGACGCTGAATCTGGAATCTGAAATCTGGAATCTTGGCTTGGCCCAGATTTTAGATTCTAGTTTTTAGATTCCAGATAGCGTAGACTGTAAATACTCTAATCACAACATGTTAAGGCTATCGAAGAAGGCTGATTACGCGCTCATCGCGATGAAGCACCTGGCGCTGCGGCCCGACCAGGCCGCCTCCAGTGCGCGCGAAATCGCGGAGCAGTACGACATTCCGGTCGAGCTGATGGCAAAAGTGCTGCAGCGGCTCGCCCGCGAAGGGCTGCTCGCGTCGCACCAGGGCACGCGCGGAGGGTATCAGCTCAGCCGGTCGCCTTCCGATATTTCCGTGGCCGATGTCATCCAGGCCGTCGATGGACCGTTGACCGTGACGGCCTGTTCTACCGAAGAAGAGAACTGCGAACAGTACTCGAAGTGCAGCGTGCGCGATCCGCTGTGGAAGATCAAAGAGCGCATTCTCGTGGCGCTGCAGACGTGTTCGGTTACGGAGCTCGCGGCCGAAACGGCCGAGCCGGCGCTGATTTCAATTTCCCGCCCCATTCTGCAGACGCACAACTAGGAATCCTCGAATCTAGAATCTGATCTAGAATCTGGTAACCAGAACCGTAGAACCCAGCACCAAGAACCTTGAACCGCATCTATCTTGACTCCCACGCGACGACCCCCGTCGATCCGCGTGTGCTCGACGCGATGCTCCCGTTTTTTACCGAGCACTTCGGCAACGCGTCGAGCCGCAACCATCCGTTCGGCTGGAAGGCCGGCAAGGCGGTAGAGCAGGCGCGCGAGCAGGTAGGGTCGCTCATCGGCGCGCGGTTCCGCGACGTCGTGTTCACGAGCGGCGCGACCGAATCGAACAACCTCGCCATCAAAGGGGCAGCGCGGCGCGCACCGCTGACGCGGCGGCACATTGTCACCGTCTGCACGGAGCACCGCGCGGTTCTCGATCCATGCCGCGCGCTGGAGCGCGACGGATTTCGCGTCACCTATCTCGAGGTCGATCGGGAGGGGCGAATCGATCTCGACCGGCTGCGTGAAGCGGTCGGCAGCGACACGCTGCTCGTCAGCGCGATGTCGGCAAACAACGAAATCGGAGTCCTGCATCCGGTTGGTGAAATCGCGGACATCGCGCACGCCCAGGGCGCGCTGTTGCATTGCGATGCGGTGCAGTCTGCCGGGCTTGCTCCACTCAAGGTCAAAGAGCTTGGCGTCGACCTCGTTTCGCTGAGCGCGCACAAGATGTACGGCCCGAAAGGCGTCGGCGCGCTGTATGTCGCAAAAAGGGATCCCGCGATCGACCTCGAGGCGCTCATCGACGGAGGTGGGCATGAACGCGGATATCGCTCGGGCACCCTCAACGTCCCTGCCATTGTCGGCTTCGGCAAGGCAGCGGAATTGTGCGGCGAGGCTGCCGATGCGGATCGCGTGCGGTCGTTGCGCGATCGCTTGTGGACTGCGCTGTCGGCTCTCGACGGCATCCACGTGAACGGGCCGATGGAGCCGCGCCTGCCAAACAATCTCAACGTGCGCGTGGATGATGTGCATGGGGAATCGTTGTTGAAGGCGATTGCCGCAGACGTTGCGGTGTCGTCGGGCGCCGCGTGTGCGACCGCGAGTGCCGAGCCGTCGCATGTCCTGCGCGCCATCGGGTTGAGCGACGAGCAGGCGCGGGCGTCGATCAGGTTCGGCTTGGGCCGGTTTACGACTGAGCAGGAGGTCGTGACGGCCGCTGCCGCCGTCGTCGACGCAGCGCGGCATTTACGACGTCACGCACCTACCACATGACCGGCACGGTGCCCGAAGCCCGGATCACGGTGTCGCGCGTGATGAGCGTCAGCCCTGCGGTTTGCGCGGCGGCGACGATGAGACCGTCGAACGGGTCGCGCGTGAAGCGCAGCTCGTCGGCAAGGAAGATCTGTTCGGGCGCCAGATCGAGTGGTTGATAGGCCGGATTGCTGAACAGGTCGTCGAAGAATCCTCGCACGCTCCGTCGCAAATTGACGCGAGCCGCGCGCGCGAGAAGGCTGCATTCCCACATCACCGCGGCAGGCACGTAGAGGATGGCTTCGCGGCGCTCGCACCTCGAAAAGAAGGCGGCGGCGCGGGGACCCAGACGGCTCCCGCCCGCCGCATGAAAAAGCAGGGGATGGGTATCCGTGACCGCGCTCTCGGGGTCAGCCACGCGTTCGCGGCTTTCGTGCTTTCGCGCGATACGCGGCCGGCCTTTCCCGAACGGCAGCTGGACGCCCGAGCGAGGCGGCGAACGCCGCACGCACCGCCGCATCGGCCCGCTCGAGGAGCGGATCGGAGTCATGTATGTCGATCGTGCCGATGACGGTGCGCGCCGGCCCGGCTCGCTTGCCGCTGCGCGCGGAGGTGACGAGCTGGTCGATCAGCTCGCTGACACTCTCGCCTTCGGCGCCCGCCCGCCCCTTCAGCCAGGTGACGTTGTCGGATTCAAGTGTGACGGAGATGGCTCGCCGCGTCATATGATGTTTATACGATATCATATAACTATATTATTCGCCGGCTCTATTGCATGAGAATTCGGGCGCTCTCCCTGCGACGCCCTGATGCTAAAATTCACGGTTCAAGATGCGCGCGTATTACATTCCGGCGGCGGCGGGCGTGCTTCTGGCCGTCAGCGCATTTCTGCCGTGGATGCACGTTGGCGACGTGGCGCTGGGCGGCTTCCCCGAGAGTGCGGGCTTGTGGATTCTTGGGCTCGGCGGTCTCGCAGTGGTGCTTGCTGGCCTCAGTATCTGGACGCGCAAGAACTCACGACACCCCCTGCTGCTCGTCGGTCTCGCGGCCTTCGCCATCATGTTCCTCGGTTATCAATGGATGTCGCGCACGGTCCGCGATGCGGCGTGGGCGCAAGCGCAGGCGCAGGCGATCGTCAACAACGTTCCGGCGGGAGCGCCGCCTGCGACCGTGGTCGGCCTCGGAATCTACCTCGGGATCGCCGCCGCCGCAGTGCTCGTGCTGTTCGGCCTCACCATCGTCGTGAAGCGTGTGCCGAGCGCATACGCCATCCCTGAAGACGATGATGTCTGAACATAGAAAGTCGAAATCAGATAAAGATCGGTGGCACGAGGTGGTCAGCTGGGTCGCCACCCTGTTCCTGCTGCCATTGCAGGAGCGCATGCACCGCGCGCTCGTCGAGTGCGACGGTGTAGTCATTCACGTACAACTGGATGTGCTTCGCGACGACTGAGGGATCCATTTCCTGCGCGTGCTCGGAAACGTATTCCTGGCTCGCGTTCGGATGCGCGAACGCATACTCGACACTTGCGCGCAATGCGCGGTCGATCCCGGATCCATGGACCGCCACCAGATCGCGCCGTATCGCGATGGCCGCCAGCGGCAGCGGGCATTTCATCCGTTGCTCCCACACGGCGCCAAGATCCTCCAGAAGCGTGAGTCCCTTCGCTTGGTACGTGAAACGGCCTTCGTGGATCAGCACGCCGCAATCAACCTCAGCGCGCAGTACTGCCTGCTCGATCCGATCGAACCGCATCGGCACGGTCTCGAAGCGGCCCAGCAGGTTCAGCAGCAGCGCTGCCGTTGTGCGCTCGCCTGGAATGGCAACGCGACCGCCCACGGTACGTGCGCTTCGCGCTACGACGATCGGCCCTACGCCGAACCCGGCAGCACCGCCTGCGCGCAGCAGCGCATATCGATTGCGCACGGGTCCGTACGCGGCGATGGAGATCTTCGTTACCTCGGCATCGCCACCCGCCGCTCGAGCGTTGAGAGCTTCCACGTCATCGATGTGAGGAACCACGCGTGGCCCCGGCACGAGACCGTGCACCAGGGCGTGAAACGCGAAGGTGTCGTTTGGACACGGCGAGAAGGCGAAGTTCAGCGGCGTGGGATCCACGACAGGACAGCTTCCTGAGCCGCGGCCGCGGCCTCCTGCAATCGCCAGGTTGTGGTGTCGCGATTCGTCACGATGTTGCTGATGCCGCGCACTTCGCCGACCGGCACCCCGTGAAGGTACGCAACATGGGCGATGGCCGCGCCCTCCATGCTCTCGACCGCGCCCGCGGTACGCGTTTCGATGTCGCGCGCTGCGCCATCAGGTGCCGGTGCACGACGATACAGTCACGAAGGGAACGCGGCGCGCGACTGGAAACACGTCCATCGGAATGTCATTGAACAGCGGTGTCGGCGCTTCCACAACGGCAAAACCCAGGGCCTTCATGTCGAGGAATCCCGACGGGCTCGTTGCGCCGAGATCGCCGTAGCACTCGCTCGCAGCGCACACCACGTCGCCGACCTCGAAGGCCGGACGTGGGGTACGCACCACCGACGCCGCAGACAACAATCTCGCGAGCGCCCGTTTTCGCGAGAAACAGGGTCACCGCGTGCGCCGCGTTGACTGGCCCGACGCCGGTACGAACGATGGCCACATCGGGGTGCGACCCATCGAGCCGCTCGCGCAGCAGCGCGCCTTCAAATTCTGTCGCGACGCACAGGAGAAGATCGACCGGCATCAAGTCAAGGCTGCACGATCTTATTGCGGATCGCGTAGCGCACGAGATCGCTGACCGAGCGGAGATGCAGCTTTCTCATGATGTTCGCGCGGTGGGCCTCGATCGTCTTCACGCTGATCCCGAGCGTCGACGCCGCCTCTTTGTTGCTCTGCCCTTCGGCGACGAGTTGAATGATCTCGCGCTCGCGGGCCGTCACGGCGACTGGCGCGAGATCGTCCTGCGCGCCGTCTCCGCGCCGGACATAGTCGTCCAGCACGAACTCGGTGACGGTTGACGTCAGGAAGGGCTTGTGCTGTCGAAGGCTGTCGACGGCCGTAATCAGGTTCTCGTCGGCGTCGGACTTCAGGATGTACCCGCGTGCCCCGGCCTGCAACACGTCGCGTGCGAGCTCCTCCGAATGATGCATCGTCAGCACCAGCACTTCGGTGTCCGGCGCGTCCTTCAGGATTTGCCGGGTGGCATCGAGGCCGTTCAGCTCGGGCAGGCTCAGATCCATCACGACGACATCGGGCCGAAGCCGCCGGCTCTGTTCGACCGCGTCGCGTCCGGTCGTCGCTTCGCCGCACACCTCCCAGCCCTCGTGGCTTTCGAGCAGCGATCGGACGCCTCGCCGCACGACCGCGTGATCGTCGACGACGAGGATGCGCAGCGACATCAGCCGGCGTCCTTCACGAGCGGCAACCGTGCGCGCACGGTCGTACCCTGCTCGCTCGACGTGATCTCGAGACGCCCGCCAAGCTGCTCGATGCGCTCGCTCATGCCGGCGATGCCGACGCCGACGACGCCTCCCCCGCTCATGATGTGCTTGAGCGAGGCGTTCGGAATGCCGTGGCCCCGATCGTCGATCTCCAGCACCAGCGTCTCCGCGTCGCGCCGCAACCGGATGCGAGCGGTCTCGCTCCCCGCGTGTCGATGAATGTTGATCAGCGACTCCTGAACGATCCGAAAGAGCGCCGTCTCGGTGTCGAGCGGCAGCCGCTCGAAACTCTCGGGCAGCTCGAGATCCACGTTGATGCCGCTGCGCTCGGCAAACCCGGCAGCGTACCACCGCAGCGCCGACAACAGACCCGTCTCGTCGAGAAATGGCGGGTGAAGCAGGTAGGACAACGTCCGGATTTCGGTCATCGACTGCTCGGCGAGCGAGATGCTCTCGGTGAGGGCGCTCCGTTCGGCTGTCACTCAGATGGCCGATCGTCCGGTTCAGTCGCGCGAGAAGCATCTTCAGGGCGGCGAGATCCTGGGCGGTCGTTTCGTGCAGCATCTGCGCGATCCGCCGCCGTTCGTCGTCTTGCGCGCGCATCAGCCGGCCGGTGAGCGTGCGCATCTGATTGTACGAGTCGTTCAGTTCGCGTTCCGCCGTCTTGCGGGCGGAAATGTCTTCGTTGACGACAACCGCTCCCGTGATGCGCTCGTTCGCGTCCCGGATCGGGACGGCCGAGGTCTGGATGATCTTCCGGATGCCGTCGAACGCCTCGATCTCGATGACTTCATTGACGGAGGTTTCGCCGTTGGCGAAGGCGCGCACCGACGCCCACTCTGCCGGCGCGAGCCTCTTTCCGGTGGCGTGCCACCACCCCTTGCTTTCGGCGTACCGCTCGGGTCCGGAGCGTATCGACCCGCTCCAGATGCGTTCGCCAGCCGGATTACTGAGGATGATGTTCCCGGAACCGTCAACGACGCCGACGCCGACGGGGAGCGCATCCAGTACCAGGCGCAAGAGGCGCTCGCTTCGCCGCAACGCTTCTTCGCTTTCCCGCAGCTCGTTGCGCTGCTGCCGGAGCCTGTACTCGATCTCCTCTCGTTCGCGCATGTTCGTGAGCAGCGCGTTCGAGCTCGCGCTCGGCATGGTCAGAACTCAGGAATTCATCTGGCGGCACGTAATACATGTTGCGACGACAACGCCCCGATAGATGACCGTTGGATGAGTCCGGATGATATCGAGGACGAGCTCAGGCGGAAAGAGCGCCGGTTGTATTGGCACAACAGGACACAATCGCAGTGGGCCAGCAAATGTGTCACCTGGCTTTCATACTCGATCCAACGCTCGAGCCCTGTTGCGCCGCGGTGCACCCATTCGGTGTCGCCGGTCACGCGTAGCGCCTGGAACCCCTGTCGCGTCGCTTGAGCGGCCGCATCCTCCCAGAACGTGAACATCCACCCGGATCGAAGGATCCGTGTTTCAGATATGCGCTCTCCTTCTTCTCAAGTGTGAGTTGACCGGTCGCGATGGCCCGCTCGACGTCGACGCCCGCGCCATCCAGCGCGACCCGTGCCTCAGTCCCATCATCCGCGATGTAGATGCACTTCTCCCCGCGGTCGAGGCCGATCTTGATGAAAGGAACGGCGACGGCGAAGTGCTCTTCCGGGGTCTCGTAAATCGAGCAGAGGTGGGTGCGCGGCGCCAGCTGTTCGAGGGCGGTCAGCAATGGCGTGGCATGCCTCGTATCGATCGCCATGGGATGCCTCCTGGCTATCATCACCTTACACCGTGAGAGCACGTAGCCATGCCTAAAGAATACCTAAGGAGCCGTAAGGGATTTCCTCTACGAAATTGGGTGCTGCACCGAATGGCGTCTCGCTGCTATGCTGCAGTCAAATTACTGCGCGGTGGCTGCGGGGTTCACGGATATCTATAGGGATTTGCTCGAACGCCTCGACGGCCGCCTCGAATATCGAGTCATTGCCGCGGACGGCCGTACGCACTGGATTCGCGACATCGCCCTGCTGAAATGCGAGGACGGGCAGCCCGCGCACCTGTGCGGCGTGATGGTCGATGTGACGGCGTCATACGAACAGCAGCAGGCAGCGACGACGATGGCGCTGCTGGATGAAAGCGAGCGTGCGTTTGCGTCGACGTTCGACGAGGCGCCCATCGGGATCGTTCACGTCAGCAAGGAAGGCCGCTGGCTTCGCGTGAACGGCTATCTCTGCCGGCTTCTGGGGTACACGCCGGAAGAGTTGATGGCGACCAGTTTCATGGCCATCAGCCACCCGGACGACGTTGAGCAGGATACGCGCGCGATGGCACAGTTGCTCGCAGGCGCCATCGGGAAATATGAGCGCGAAAGCTATCGACATAAGGATGGCCACTTCGTGTCGGTGAAGCTGACCGCCGTTCTGCACAGCGATTCGGCGGGTGCGCCGAAATACTTCATTTCAACAATCGAGGACGTGACCAACCGCATCGGCTCGAAGCGCAACTGCGGCAAGGTCAGAAAATGGAGGCTGTCGGCCGATTAGCCGGCGGTATCGCGCAGACTTCCTGTTCGTCATCGCGGCTCGGATGCAACTCACCCGGGATCTTGACGCACACGTGTGGAGAAATTCGTCAGCCGGCATGAGCGCGGCGGAGGGCCAGGCGTTCGTGAATGCGCCGCACGCCCTCGGTGAGCGCGGCCGGGCCGGGCTGCAGGATATAGGTCGAGGGAATTTCGTAGATGCGATCGTGCTGAACGGCGGGCAGGGACGCCCACCCGGCTCGCGACGCGATTGTGCTCTTTTTCATCTTCTTGCCGCACCACGAGGCAAGAACGACGTCGGGCCTTCGCCGGAGGGCTTCGTCTTCCTGAACGATTCGATCCTTCGCGAGCCGCTTCTCTCTGAGCTCAGGGAAAATCGGCTCGCCGCCTGCGATTTCCACCAGCTCTTCGACCCATTGAATGCCCGAGATGAGTGGGCTGTCCCACTCTTCGAAGAAGACGCGGGGCCGCGAGGGAAATCTTTTTGACGCATCGCGAATCGTGTCGAGCCCGCGTTCGAGCTCCAGCGCCAGTGCCTGGCCCTTCGCCTCGCAGCCGACAATGCCTGCGAGCACGCGAATCATCTGCAGGATGTCTGCGACCGAGCGCTGGTTGAACGCGAAGACCGGGAGTCCGCGTTTGACGAGCTCCGACGCGATGCCGGCCTGTAGATCCGAGAACGTCAGGATCAGATCCGGCTCGAGCGCCTCAATCTTTTCGAAGCGCGCGGAGATGAACGACGAGACTTTGGGTTTGGTGCGCGCTTCAGGCGGACGGAGCGTGTAGCCAGAGATGCCGGCCACTCGATGGCCTTCGCCGAGCAGATAGAGCGTCTCGGTCGTCTCTTCGGTCAGACAGACGATGCGCTCAGGATACGTCGGCAAAGACGAACCCATCGCGATCGACGACCTCACCAACCTCGATGGCCACAGGATGGTTGAACATCGGGCCGTCCCAGGCAAACGAGTGAAATTCGCCGCGTTCGCCGCAGCGATCGACGCCAGGTGGAAGGTCGTCGAGCAGCGCGCGATCGAACTGGCGGCCCGCAAACGATCGATCGAGATGTTTCGGATTGACACACGTCAACACCGATCGCAAGCCGCCTTCCACCATCCTGTACGGCGAGCTGATCGGTGGGAATGCCCCAGATAGGGAAAACCGGCGTGAGCCCCGTGCCGGCGAGCTTCTCTTCGCGATACCTCCGCACGTCTTCGAGAAACAGATCGCCGAACGCGACGTGCGTGAACCCTTCAGCCACCGCTCGAGAGACGGCGACGCGCATGCGGTCCTCATACTGCTCGTTGGTGCAGGGCCACGGCAGCTGCACCGTTCGCAGAGGCACGCCTGCCGCGTTCGCCTGCGCCTCGAGCAGCCGCCGGCGGACCGCGTGCATAGCCACACGATCGAACTGCTCATTCATCGTCGTCAGCAATCCGCCAATTTCGACCGACGGATCCTGCTTCAGCACGTGCAGCATCCATGCGCTGTCTTTCCCCGAGCTCCACGACACCAGCGTTTTCATGCTTTCACTTTCTACTTTTACTTTCTACTTACTAGAACGCGTCCGGATGGAGCACTTCGGCCACGCGACGCACGGACGCGGAGATGCGTGGCCCTGGATTCATCATGCCGTCGCCTCGAAGCTGATAGATTCGCTTGTTCCGGACGGCCGGAATCGACGGAAGCGATTCCCACGCGCGGAGATTTCGGCTGCTGGCGCTCGCCGTGTCGACGCCAATTTCGATGATGACCTCGGGCGCGCGCGCAACCGCGAGCTCGCTCGTCGTTTGAATGCTCTGGCGTTGAACGTCGGAAAACACGTTCGTCCCACCCGCAGCCTCGAGCATGTCGTGAAGGAATCCGATGGCGCCACTCGCGTAAATGCCTCGAAGCGTTTCGGCGTCGCGCCCGAACACGAGCAGCGTGCGCGGACGCGGGCGTCCGGCGATCCGCTTTCTGACGTCCGCAATCTCCGCTTCGATGCGGTCGGCAAGCGCCGCGCTCTCCTTTGTGTTGCCGATGCGCGCGCCGAGCTGGCGGATTGTCGTCGTGATGTCCGGCAGACCGGCGTGCTGGTACAGGAACATCGGAATCCTGGCGCGCTCGAGCTGCGTGCGGAGATCGTCCTGCGTTCCGTACACGACCACGAGGTCGGGTTTCAGCGCGATGATGCGCTCGACATCGGGATCGATGAGGCCGCCGACCTTCGGGCGCGTCAGCGCTTCCGGCGGATAGCGGTCGAAATTGCCGACGCCGATCACACGCGCGCCCTGCGCCCATGGCAAACAGCATCTCGGTGGTGGACGGGATGATCGAGATGATGCGTTGCGGCGGAGATTGCGCGACAGCGACGGTCCGGTTGAAGCTGAGGGTCCGGCTAAAGCCGGACACTACGCATAGCAGCAGCGCGAGAACGATTATCGATGTCTTATGAGTAGCCATAGAAAAAATGGTCCGCCGATGATAGCAGTGACGACGCCGACAGGAATCTCCAGCGGCGCGAGCGCCGTCCGCGAAATCGTGTCGCATGCGACGACAAATGCCGCGCCGCCGAACGCCGACGCGGGCAGCACGAGGCGATGATCGGCGCCCACCATCAGCCGAATGAGGTGGGGCACGACGATTCCGATGAATCCGATAGGGCCGCCGAGTGACACCGCGGCCCCGGTTGCGAGAGACGCGCTGAGAAACGAGAGGCGTTGCGTGCGGTGCACGTCGACGCCGCGACTCGCGGCGCTCTCGTCGCTGATCGACAGCAGGTTCATCCGTCGCGGCAGCACGGCGAACGCTGCGAACGACAGCGCGATGGGAGGCAGCGCCGCCAGAAGCGGCGTGTAACTGCTCACGTCGAGATCGCCCATCAACCAGCGAACGGTGCGAAAGGTCTGCGTGAAGTCCGACAGGAACTGCACGAACAGAATCAGCGCCGAGAAGAACGAGTTCAGCGTGACCCCGGCGAGCAGCAGCACGTTCGTCGAAAGACCGCGATGCCGCGCGCGCGCGAGACCGTACACGATGCCGACCGCGCCAAGCGAGCCAGCGAAGCTCGCCATGGGCACCGCAGAGAATCCGACGATGCCCGACGGCAGATCGAACGTGAGCGCCAGCATCGCGCCGAGCGCCGCGCCGGCGGAGACGCCAAGCGTAAACGGCGTTGCGAGCGGGTTGCGAAGCAGAGCCTGCAGCACCACGCCAGACGCCGCAAGCGACGAGCCGACCAGGACGCCGGCCAGCACGCGTGGCAGGCGCGCAATGAAGAAGATCTGCGCATCGGCGTTCTCGGCGAACGGGATCGACGAGTCGAAGACGCGCCAGAGACTGATCGACGTCGACCCCACGAGCGGCGCGAGAAGACAGACGACAACCGCCGCCATGCCGAATAGAAGCCACGTGATGGCGATTCGGCGGGCGATGCTCATGGCCGCGGCGGCTCGGCGGCTCGCGCAACGGGAATGACCGTGAGCCGGCCGGTTCTCGCGTTTGCGGTGATGTCGACCTCGACCCCGTACAGCCTGCCAATCAACGCCGGATCGAGCATGGCCTCCGTCGCACCGGCCGCGAGAACGCGTCCGCGATGCAGCAGCACGAGCTCTCGGCAGAGACTGGCCGCAAAATTCAGGTCATGTGTCGATACGACAATCGTAAGGTTACGCTCGCGGTTCAGCTTGTCGAGGATCGAGCGGATCTCGAGCTGATATGCGAGATCGAGCGAGGCGGTCGGCTCGTCGAGCAGCAGAATGTCGGGATTCTGCGCGAGGGCTCCCGCAATGACGACGCGCTGTTTTTCGCCGCCGGAGAGCGTGTTGAACAGCCGCGACGCGAGGTGGTGCGTCCCGGTTGCGCCCAAGGCATCGCGCGCGATCTCGAGATCCTCGGGTCCTTCGATCTCGAACGCGCCAAGGTGCGGATAGCGGCCCATCGTCGCCATCTCGAGCACCGTGTATTCGAATGCCAGGTGCGTCTCCTGCGGTACCATCGCCATCCGCCTGCGCGACGGTCGCGCGCGGAATCGCATGAAGATCGACGCCGTCGAGCGAGATGCGCCCCTCGGATGGCCGCAACAATCCGCCCATCAGTCGAAGCAGCGTCGTCTTGCCCGAGCCGTTGGGACCCAGAATGCCGACGAGTCCGCCTCGCGCGACCGCAGCACTCACGTCGTCCAGCACCGGCGGGCTTGCCCCGCCGTACGCGAACGATATGTGCTCGGCGGCGAGGCCGGCGTCACTCATCGAGCACCAGATCTTCGGCCACGCACCCGCTGTTCGTCGCGCGTCCGAGCGCGCGCACACGTAACGGGTGTGAGAAGGCCTCGCACGACGTGACAACGGTGTGGTACTCACCGCGCTCGCCGCAGGGATCGACGTCGCGCGCGACGAACTCCTCGAGCAGGTCCTCGGCAAGGTCCCGGCCGAGGAACGACTCGTCCAGCTTGCTCGAGCGCACGGTCACGATGCGCGCGCGGGTGCCGGACGCGAGGAAGCTTCGGTAGAGATCCGTGGTCGACTCCTTCCACAGTGGCTCGACCGCCGTCAGACCACGGCCCGCGCTTAGCCGCTCGGCCCATTCACGATGCTCGTCGAACAGGATGTCGCCGAAGACCACGTGGGTCACGCCAATGACTGCCGCAGCCTCCAGCGCGCGATCGAACGCGTTGTCGTAGCTGTCCCATGAGCACGTCTGCGTGATGGATTGGAGGCCCAGCCGCTGGACCTGCGCAGCGAGAATTTCGGGCCGCAGTCCGTGCGATCGGCTGCGTGTGCCGTCATCGTTGAACATCGTGATCGCGGTCACGAAATCGAAGGTGTCGCGTGCGCGGTGGTATGCCGCGCACGAGTCCTTTCCGCCGCTCCACGAAATAGCCGCCTTGGGGCGCGCCATCAGAACCTCGTTCGAATGCCCGACGCGCGCGGTGCGGCCAAGAGCGGGGTAGCCGAGCGGTTCCATGTATTCGTGGTCGGCCAGGTTGTCGAACGTCACGAACGCGGTCGTGAACGGCGCGTTACGCGAACCTCCCCGCTCGCGTTCCACGTGGCGTAACCTTCGTTCGACGAGATGCTGGGAAAGTTGAAGTCGGTGTCGACGCGCGAGCCAATGAACACGGCACCGAGCGCAAGGCTGACGCGGTTGCGCGAGTAAGACGCCTGCAGCGAGCCGGAGTGGCGCGGCCGCCGGTATAACGCCCGTCCTGGCGCAAAGATCGGGCTGCTGCTGATACTGCGAATCACCTTCGAATCGAGGAAGGTGTAGGCGCCGCCGACGCGAATGCCAGCGTTGAAGAGGGCGGTCCCGGTCAGCTCGAGGCCAGAGGCGCGCGTTTCACCGATATTCTCGTATTGAGCGTTGAACGTGACGGGATCGAAAGGGCCGAGGCTGATCAAATCGTCGAAGTGGTTGGCGAAGTACGTCGCTTCGATCGCGGCGCGATCGCCGGCAAAACGTTGTTCGAGGCCGACATCGAAGCCGCGCGACCGTTCTGGCTTCAAGTCCGGGTTGCCGAGGAAGCTGGGGGACGGGCTGTACGACTGAATGAACAGCGGCTCCTTGATGCCGCGGCCGACGCTCGCGCGAAGGCGGGTGCTGCCAAGCCCGTCGTTGTTTCGCGTGCCCGAGTTGACGAGCCACGACGCTGCCACGCGTGGCGCAGCATAAAAGCCGAAGCTGCCGTTGTTCTCGAAACGGATGCCGCCGACCACGCGATACCCGCTCAGCGGACGCCTCGGTACTGAACGGTGGTGCCGGTGTTGTTGCGCTCCGGCCGTTGCGGCGCCGCGGTCGAGCGGTGGTTGGTCAGCACTCCTCTCTCGCCGTCATACGCGAAAGCGGCCGTTACTGTCTGGTTCCTCGCCACCACGGCATCCGCGCGGTACTCGAAATGATGCCGCTCGAGCTCTGTCTCGGAGTCGTACAGAAAATCAGACGAAGGGAATGCCGCGACGAGGTTCCCGAAGGTTGGTGTGTAAGGCGGGTCGGCTACCAGGTTTCTCGAGAGGTACTTCGTGACGATGTACGAGTAGCTGGTCTGCTGCGTCACGCGCGATCCGAGCGGCTGATTCCATCCGCCGAGGACGCTGCCGTCGCGGTGACGGAAGAACGCGTCCATGTCGGGGCGGCCGAAGGCCGTCGTGCCTGGCGTTCCGGTGCGCCCGAATTCGCCGCGCCCGAGAAACCGCGCTGATGCGCCGGATTTCAACAGGCGCGTGACGCTGCCCGACACCGTCGACGTTTTGTTCTCGTTGTTCGGCTCCTGATTGTCGGTCTGAAGCCACGAGCCGAAGACCGAGTACTCGAGGCCGCCCGTTCTCGCGCCTCCGCCAACGGCAACGTGCGCTGTGCTGTACGTGCCGCCATCGACTGTGAGGTTGAGCTGCGGCCGGCCGGCCTCGGGGCGCACCGAGAAGAGTTGAATGACGCTTGCCATCGCGTCTGATCCGAACAGCGCCGAATGCGCGCCGCGCAGCACTTCGATGCGCTCGATGTTTTCCGGCGACAGCGACGCGAAGTTGAACGCGCCGCCAGGCTCGTTCAGCGGCATGCCGTCAAGCAGCACCTTGTTGTATGTCGATTCACCGCCCCGCACGAACACGCCGGTCAGATTGCCGACGCCGCCCGACCGCACAGCGACGATGCCGGGCATCGTCCTGAGGAGATCGATCGTGCTCAGCGCATGCCGCTGTTCGATCTGTTCGCGGTCGAGAACCGTGATCGACGCGCCGACCTTCGATTCGGGCATCTCGCGGCCGGTCGCCGTAACGACGACCGACTCGCGAATCGTCGGCACGGTTTGGGCAGGCGCGGTCTGCGCGTATGCAGCAATCGGGCTCAGGAGAAAGAGGATTGCAGAAACAGGAAAACAATCGCAGCGGAGCATGAGGCCCTCCTCGGCGTCTTTCGCGCCGATATAGGGACGTCCCAGTGCCAGGTGTCCTGACTTGCGGATCGCTGCGGCGGCTCTTGCCTTCCCACATCCGTCAGGATGCAGTGGCGTGTGCGTAGAGCGCCGCTCCCCGCTTACAGTGGCGTGACCGTGTGGGCGTTCCACCCACTTCGCGTGGTCACCGGGAAAACGTCGGTTGTGGCTTGGAAGTATAACACTGCGATAGGATCGAAGGCTGATGATCGCTGACATTGCCGACAAGCTGGCGCGGCGCGAGCGGCTGTCGCTCGAGGACGGTGTACGCCTGTTCGAGCATCCCAGCCTGCTCGACGTCGCGGCGCTCGCCAACCGCGAGCGCGAGCGCCGGCATGGCGATCTCACGTACTACAACTACAACATTCGCATCGAGGCGACGAACGTCTGCGTCGCGAGCTGTTTGTTCTGCTCGTTCGCGCGGCTGCGGCCCGGCGATCCTGGCTCGTACACGATGTCGCTCGAAGACGCGTGGGAGAAGCTGCGCGTGCGGCACGACCAGCCGCTCACCGAAGTCCACGTCGTCAATGGCCTGCACCCGGACCTGCCGTTCGAGTACTACCTCGAGATGCTGCGGGGCTTCAAAAGGATCCGCCCCGAGATTCATCTGAAGTGTTTCACCGCGGTCGAGATCGCATTCTTCGCCGATCTCTACGGCATGACCGACGAGCAGGTGCTGCGCGAGCTGATGGATGCGGGCCTGGCGTCGCTGCCCGGCGGAGGCGCCGAAGTGTTCGCCGAGCGCGTGCGGCAGAAAATCTGCCACGACAAAGCGGACGCCGACAGGTGGCTGTCGATCCACCGCACGGCGCACCGCCTCGGGATGAAGTCGAACGTCACGATGCTGTACGGCCACATCGAGACGAACGAAGAGCGGGTGGATCACATGCTGCGCGCCCGCGCGCTGCAGGATGAAACGGGCGGCTTTCAGGCGTTCATCCCGCTGGCGTTTCATCCCGACAACAACCAGATGCGCAAGCTGCCTGCGCCGACCGGATCGGACACCCTGCGCGTGCACGCGGTGTCGCGGCTCGTGCTCGACAACATCCCGCACGTGAAGGCGTTCTGGATTGCCACTGGCGTCGAGCTGGCGCAAACGGCGTTGTGGTTCGGTGTCGACGATCTCGACGGAACGGTGCAGGAGGAGAAGATTTACCACATGGCGGGCTCGCGCACGCCCGAAGCGCTGACGACGCGCGATATCGAGCGGATCATCCGCGCGGCGGGCCGCACGCCCGTGGAGCGCGACACGTTCTACAACGTCGTGCCGCCTTCGCCGCTGGCGTCGGCGAGCCTGGGCGCACCGCCGGCATAAAACCGCTATAATTAATAGTTCAAATGTCGACGCTGCTTCCTGTCCTGACGGAGTTCGAGAAGGCGCACATCTCGGAGCGCCAGCCGCTCCCCGAGCGGTATCTTGGCTTGTCTGACGAAGAGCTCGATCGCCGCATCGCGGCTGCGAGGGCGGCGCTCGGCAATCGGCTGATCATCCTCGGCCATCACTACCAGCGCGATGAGGTGATCAAGTTCGCCGACTACATCGGCGACTCGTTCCGCCTCTCCGGCGAGGTCGCGAAGCATCCCGAGGCCGAGTTCATCGTGTTCTGCGGCGTCCATTTCATGGCGGAAAGCGCCGACGTGCTCTCGGCGGCGCATCAGAAGGTGATACTGCCCGACCTTGCCGCCGGCTGCTCGATGGCCGACATGGCCGCGATCGATCAGCTCGAAACCTGCTGGGAAGAGCTCTCGCAGATGGGTGTCGGCAAGGTCGTCCCGATCACCTATATCAACTCGTCCGCGGCCATCAAAGCCTTCGTCGGCGAGCGCGGCGGTATCGTCTGCACGTCGACCAACTGCGCGGCGACGCTGCGATGGGCGTTTGAGCGCGGCGAGCGCATTCTCTTTCTGCCCGATCAGCATCTCGGCCGCAACACCGCATACAAGATGGGTGTGGAGCTCGACAGGATGGTCGTGTGGGATCCGCACGAGCTCTACGGCGGCCAGACCCTCCAGCAGCTGCTCGACGCCAGGATGATTCTGTGGAAGGGGCACTGCTCGGTGCATGAACGTTTCACCGCCGCCCAGATCGCGCGCATTCGCGAGCAGCACCCGGGCGTGCGCGTCATCGTGCATCCCGAAGTGCCGTGGGACGTCGTGCAGGCTGCCGACGACAGCGGCTCGACCGAATACATCATTCGCCAGGTCACCGACAGCGCGCCCGGATCGATCTGGGCCGTCGGCACGGAGATCCATCTCGTGAACCGGCTTGCGAAGAGCGTCGAGCACCGAGAAGACCGTGCTGTCGCTCGACCAGTTCGGGTGCCTGTGCTCGACGATGTTCCGCGTGTCACCGAATCACCTGCTCTGGATCCTCGAAGGACTCCTCGAGGGCCAGGTGCACAACCGAATCGTCGTGTCCGACGAGCAGAAGCACTGGACGAAGGTCGCGCTCGATCGGATGCTTTCCGTTCATTAAAAGGGGTCGGGAGGGGTCCCGACCCCTCGACCCCATCAGAGGAGGACAATCGTGGCCCACACACTTCCGCCGCTTCCGTATGCGTTCGACGCACTCGAGCCGCATATCGATGCGAAGACCATGGAAATTCATCACGGGAAACATCACAACGCATATGTGACGAACCTGAACGCCGCGCTCGAAAAGTACCCCGAGCTGCAGTCGAAGAGCATCGAGGACCTGTTGCGCGACATCAGCAAGGTGCCCGAAGACATCCGCACCGCGGTGCGCAACAACGGCGGCGGCCACATGAACCACTCGGCGTTCTGGAAGTGGATGGGGCCGAAGGCAGGCGGCGCGCCGACCGGCGCGCTCGGCGACGCCATCAAGTCGACGTTCGGCAGCTTCGACGGCCTCAAAGAGCAGATGACGAAAGCGGGCGTCACGCGTTTCGGCAGCGGCTGGGCGTGGCTGATCGAGCAGAACGGCAAGCTCAGCATCGAGAGCACGGCGAACCAGGATCAGCCGATCATGGAAGGCAAGAAGGCGATTCTCGGCGTCGATGTCTGGGAGCACGCCTACTACCTGAAGTATCAGAACCGGCGTCCCGACTACCTCGCGGCCTGGTGGAACGTCGTCAACTGGACTGAAGTCGCTTCGCGACTCGGCAAATAAACGCTCCAGGGATTAGGGATTTGGGGTTAGGGATTTGGCCTGCGACGCGGGTCACGCCTAATCCCCAATCCCTACTCCCCAATCCCTAGTCATCAGTCCTCCATGTCTTTGTCAGCGATTCTGTTTTTATTCCTGGTCCATCTTGGTGTCGGGATCACCCTTGTTCTGGCCTGGGTCAGGCGCGAGGCGGGGGTGAAATTTTTTCGCTTCAACGCCGGGACTGCCGCGCTGCTCATCGCGGTCGGATTCGCGCTCAGACCGGACGCGGCGAATCCCGGCGCGCTTCATACCGCCGCAACCGCATCGCTCCTTGTCGCCGAGGCGGCGCTCGTCATCTACTGGGCCACCATTGGCCGAATGCTTGCGAAAATCCGGCCGGCGCTTCTCTGGACGGCGGTCGTGGCCGGGCTCGTCTGCGTCACGCTGCAGGGCCTCGACGTGTCGCGCGATGCGCCGGGATTGATGCCGCTGCTGACCGTTGCGAGCTTTCTCAGTTCGGTGGCGCTGCTGGGCGGCGCGTGCGGCGCCATGGTGCTCGGCCACTGGTATCTCGTCGTGCCGTCGCTGGACGTCGCGCACCTGCAATCGATCGTCAGGCTGCACATCGGTTCGACCGTGGTGCGCGTGGTCGTCGTTGCCGCCGCGGTGATGATCGCGATCGTCACGTGGGAACCGGGCGTGCCCAACTTCGAGCGCTACATCTTCTCGATCGATGGCATCTTCTTCTGGCAGCGCATTCTGTTCGGTCTCGGTGGGCCGGCGGTGCTGTCATACCTCACGTGGGAAACCGCGAAGATTCAATCGACTCAGTCCGCGACGGGCATTCTCTACGTCGATTTCTTCACTGTCATTGTCGGTGAGGTCCTCGCCAAGTACGTGCTGCTCTCCACTAAAGTGCCCGTCTGATGCGGGTCATCGCACATTGCCCGAAATGCGACGCGGGGCTGCTCGTGAGCGCCGCCGAGGCGCCAGAGTCCATCAAGTGCGGCGGCTGCGGACACGTGCTGTCGCTGAACTTCAGCGACGCGATCCGCAGCGATGCGCGTGTCGATGTCTGTCCTGTTTGCCGCGGCAGCGACTTCTACATCCGCAAGGACTTCGATCCCAAAGTCGGCCTCACGGTCGTCGTCATCGGCGCGCTCGTCAGCGCCGTCTTCTACTGGTTTGGGGAAGATCTGATCGCCTACAGCATCCTCGGAGGCGCCGCGCTGATCGATTTGTTCGTCTACGGACGCCTCGGCGATGTCACCGTCTGCTATCGATGCCACAGCGAGTTCCGCGGTAAATACGAGCGGACCGCTTCGCACTTCGACCTGCATACGGCCGACGTGCTCGAGCAGGAATACGAGAGAAAGATCGGCCGCCGCATAGGCGCTCCGCCGATCGCCGGCTTTGCCGGCTTCGGCGAGGCTCGCGGCTCCCGACTGGAGCCGCTCGGCACGCGTAATGCACTGTCAGCAGCGGAGGTATCCCCAATGTGGAACAAAGACGAAGTCAAAGGTAAAGCCGAAGAAGTGAAGGGCCGCGCGAAGCAGGCGGTCGGCGACGCTACGGATAACGAGGATTTACAGGCCGAAGGCGAGGCTCAGGAAGCCGGCGGCAAGGTTCAGGGTGGTTTCGGCAAGGCACGGCGCGAAGTCGGCAATGCCATCAAGGACGTTGGCAACGCCATCAAGCGCTAGAACAATGTGACGTCAACCGGGGTTCCCGCCTCAACAGCGTTCAGGTGGGCGGGAATCTCGATATATCCGTCGGCGCGCGACATGCTCGTGATATCGCCTGATGCCTTGAATGCAGGCACAGCCGTCCCATTTTCGATCCGAACCGTATAAAACTGATGCCGGCCCGCGGTCGAGGCGATCCGCGTGGCCAGCGGCATCGTGAGCGTCCTGCTGACTCTCGGACCGAGGCGCGCGATTCGGCGCAGCATCGGGACGAGCAGCAGGTGCGCGTTCGACAGGCACGACGTGGGATAGCCCGGCAGTGCAAACACCGGTTTGCCATTGACGATGCCGAGTCCGGTCGGCTTGCCTGGTTTCACCGCGACTCCGTGGAACAGCATCTTTCCCTTCGCCGCGATCGCATCGCGAATCAAATCGCGCTCACCGACAGAACTGCCGCCCGAAAAGACGACGATGTCGTAGTCGACGAGATCGTCGAGCGCCTCGAGCAGCGCGTCGAGCGTGTCAGGAGCGGGCGGGTACACGATCGGGATGCCGCCATTGTCCGAGACGACAGCGGCGAGTGTAAAACGGTTGATGTCGTAGATCTGCCCGGGCTTCAATGCGCGCCCTGGATCGACCACCTCGTTCCCGGTTGAAAGAATCGCGACGCGCGGGCGATCGTACACATCGACCCAGACGGTTCCGACGGCGGCCAGCGCGCCAATCCGGCTCGCGTTCATGAGCTCACCTGCAGCGACCACGACCTGCCCGGTTTGGATGTCGGCGCCTTGACGCCCGATATTCTGCTGTGGCTGCACTTCGGCAAAAATCCGCACGGCCGTGTCGTCATCCGAATCGGTTTCTTCGACCATGATGACCGCGTCGGCGCCGTCGGGTATCGGCGCGCCGGTGGAAATTTCGACGCACTCGCCATCGCGCACTGTCAGCGGCGGATGCCTGGCCGGTATAGAGCGTTCCGATTTTTGTCAGCGTCCGCGGAGCCGCTCGCGAGGCGCCTTGCGTATCGCTCGCACGCACCGCGTACCCATCCATGCCGGCGCGCGAAAACGGCGGTACATCGCCTTGCGCGATGACGTCGCTCGCGAGCACGCGCCCGTTCGCTTCGCTGAGCATGATGGTCTCGACGTTCCCGATTGGCGCTCCGGTGGCGTCGAGAATCGCCCGCGCCTCCTCGAGAGAAATCACGGCGTCGAACGGCCGCATTCTCGCGTGAGCCATCAGCGGGACAGCTCCCGGACGAGATGGCCCAGCTCGGGCAGAAGCAGCTTGGTCATGCCGAGACGCACGGCGTTCTCCGATCCCGGCAGCGACACAATGATTTTTCCCTGGGCGGTTCCGGCGCACGCGCGGCTCAGCATCGCCGATGGCCCGATCTCCTGGTAGCTCAACATGCGGAAGAGCTCGCCGAATCCCTCGAGGCGCTTGTCGAGGAGGTTGCAGACGACTTCGTACGTGGAATCGCGCGAGGTGATGCCGGTGCCGCCCGTCGTGATAATCACCCGCGGCGCCGCGTCGTCGAGCTGCTGCTGCAGCGCCGAGCGGATGGCTTCGGGGTCGTCGCGCACGATCGCGCGTCCTGCCACGTGGTGGCCGTTGGCTTCGAGCAGCTCCGCGATGGCGATGCCGCTTGTATCCGTCGCGGGGGTGCGCGTGTCGCTGATGGTCAGGACGTAGCAGCGCACCGAGGCCGGCGAGGTCGCTTTGTGATCGAGATGGCTCATGAGTACGCTGCGCGGGAATCGATTCTCACGTAATCCCTATGTTAGACTCAAGGGTCGGTTTGTTGCGCGCCCATAGCTCAGTTGGATAGAGCGTCTGGCTACGAACCAGGAGGTCGCACGTTCGAGTCGTGCTGGGCGCACCATCCTCCGCTCGGCAAGCCACTCGCTTCGCTCGGCTTGGCGCATCCTTCGTCATTAGCTGGTACAAGCCAGCTAATCAGGTATATTGAACATCCGGACTCCCCAGTTCCGCGATACGGACCCGCGATGACATCACGCGGACAGGTGAGCCATGTTCAATCTCACACTGCACGATCATCTTCACCTTACGTTCAACGAAATTATTCAGCGCCACGACGCCCACGCAGCCAAGGCACACTCCCGCGCGCGCTGGAGCCGCCGGCTGAGAGGCGGCGAAGCCGTGCTGATCGGCGGCGTCGGCATGACCGCAGCCGGTGCTGCGCTCGGGCACGGCCAGATCCTCGCGATTGTGGCGGCCTCGCTCGCCTGCCTTGCGCTGATCATCCTGCTCGTCGATTTGACGTTCGATTTCGATGCGTCCGCGCGCGCGCACGCGGCGTGCAGCGCGCATCTGTGGGGCCTGCGCGAGCGATACCGCTCGTTGCTCTCGGATCTGCATGAGGGCGCGCTCGACATTACCGATGCGCGGCTCCGCCGCGACAAGTTGATCGACGAGCTCAGAGCCATCTACGAGACGACGTCGATGATCGCGCTCGAACATGATTTCACGCCGCCGGCCATCGCGGAGGAAACGGCTGTTGCCTCCCAGCCGCCGGCGCGCCGCAGCGCGTAAGGGCGTGTGGGCCGAAACAACGAGGGTTTTGATATGCTGTCGGTCCAGGAGACGCGATGGCAGAACCCAAGAATCCGCACCGCGAACGCATCGAAGAGCTCGGCCGGATGAATACGATTTATTCCGAGCGGCCGTGGCACGACTGGAAGCCGGGCACGCCGCCCAAGCACGATCACTTCACCCACGACAATCCGCCGGCGGTGGATGACGAACACCCGGACAAGCCGGATCGAGACTAGACCTAGGGATTAGGGATTGGGGATTCGGGATCAGGTCTGCGACGCGTGTGAGCGCGACCAGGGCGACGGCGCTGCCAGAGCAGCACGCCGTCGCGCAGCGAGCGTCTTCGCAGCACAACGGTTCGCCCACGCCAAAGCATCCGCAATCGATCCCGGCGCCGCGGAAGTACGACACGACCATCACTGAAAAAAACAGCGCGAGGATGGCGGCCGCGACGATCGACAGATAGCGGAGCCATACGCCTGCGATCAGCAGGACACCGAGCGCCAGCTCGAGCGCGGGCAGCGTTCTCGCCAGGCGCGAACACGGCCCATTCCGGCAGCAACTGATAGGAGTCGATCGAAAGGGCGAAGAGCAGCCACGACTGGCGCAGCTTCGTGTACGCGGCGTAGATGAACACTGCGCCGAGCAGCAGCCGCAGGGCCAGCGTGACGCGTCGAATCACGGTCCGACGATGGTATTCAGGTACTTGCTGAACACGGCGTAGCTCACCACGCCCACGACCGGATTGGGTTTCCCGTCGTGCGTCACGATCATCGTCGGCGTCGAGCTCACCTTCATGCGCGTGCCGAGCTGAACGTCGCGCTCGATGCCGGCGAGAATCGCGGGGTCCTTGGCAATCTCGCGCAGCTTCTTCCGTTCTTCCGGCGTCAGCACGCTGTCGACGACGGCGTCGACGTTGCCGGACTGGCTCCACGATTCCTGCTGGCGGAACAGCGCATCGGCCACCTCGTCGTACTTGCCGAGCCGGTCGGCCGCGGCCGCAAGAATGGCGGCCTGCCTCGCATATTTGTGCTGGGGCAGCGGGAAGTCGTGATGCACGAGCCTCAGTTTTCCCTTCATCGCGAACTCTTCCTTCACGCGCTTGATGGTCTGCTCGTGCAGCGCTTTGCACGCCGGGCATTGGAAGTCGCTGAAGAGGTCGATCCTGACGGCCGCGGTGACAGGTCCCGTCGCGCGCGTCGATTTCGTTTGTGCGGCCGGCGCGCTGATGACGAGCGCGGCCAGGAGGAGGGCGGAGGCGAAAAGCTGCATGAATCATAGTAACCTGCCGCTGTCTTGGCTGTCTCAGACGAAGAACTGATGCGCGCGGCGCTGGTCGAAGCCCGGAAGGCGATGGCCAGGGACGAAGTGCCGATTGGGGCGGTCGTCGCGGTTGGCGGCCAGATCGTGGCGGCGGCATTCAATCAGCCGATTTCCACGGTCGATCCGACCGCGCACGCCGAGATTGGCGCCCTCCGGGTGGCGGCGCAGGCGATCGGCAACTACCGGCTCACGGGCGCAACGCTCTGCGTGACGGTGGAGCCCTGCGCGATGTGCGTCGGCGCCATGGTGCACGCGCGCATCGGCACGTTGATATACGGAGCACCCGAGCCGAAAACCGGCGCCGTGCGTTCGACCATGAACCTGATCGATGATCCGAGCTGGAACCATCGGGTTACAGTAGTCGCGGGATTGATGGCGGAGGAGTGCCGGGGGCTGATGCAGGAGTTCTTCACCGAAAAACGAAAAAGGAAAAACGAATAGATGTCACGGCTGCTGCTCGTCGTGGCGCTCATTGCCGTCGTGTTTGCGGACGTCACATGCGCACAGAGCCCTGACGCCGCGCGGATTCGTGCTGCGTTCCTCCAGATGATCGCGCGGCCGCGTGTGCCGCTCGCACCGGAGACGCAGCCGCGGATCGACGCTGGAGCCTATCGCGCCGAGCAGTTCAGCTTCGCGTCTGAGGCCGGCGAACGGGTGCCCGGCATGTTCCTCAAGTCCGCGGCCGCGAACGATCGCCGGCCGGCCGTGATCCTTCTCCACGGAACCGGAAGCAGGAAGGAAGAATTTCTTGCGCTCATGCGGACGTTCGCCGATCGCGGGTTTGCGACGGCGGCGATCGACGCCCGCCATCACGGCTCGCGCATCGCGCCGAAGTACGGATCCGGCAACGCGCAATATTTTGCGGCGATGCTCGACACGTATCGCACCGGCAAGGGGCGGCCGTATTTGTACGACACCGTCTGGGACGTGATGCGGCTCGTCGACTATCTCGAGACGCGAGCGGATGTCGATTCGAGGCGCATCGGCGTGATGGGCATCTCGAAAGGGGGCACCGAGGCGTATCTTGCGGCCGCGGTCGATCCGCGAATCGCGGCAGCGGTGCCGATCATCGGCGTCCAGGGATTCCGGTGGGCGCTCGACAACAATCAGTGGCAGGCGCGCGTCGGCATGTTTGCGCCTCCGGTCGACGAGGCCGCACGCGACGAAGGTGCGCGTGTCGATGCCGCGTTCGTCCGCCGCTTCTACGATCGCGTTGTGCCGGGGATTTACGGCGACTACGACGCCGGGTCGATGCTCGCGCTCATCGCGCCGCGGCCTGTGCTCGTCATCAACGGCGACTCGGACGCGCGAACGCCGCTGGCCGGCGTTCAGGAAGCCGTCGCTGCCGCGCGACGCACATATATAAGGATGGGCGCCGAGGAGAAGCTCGGCCTATACCTGCAGCCGAATGCCGGTCACGTCGTCACGCCGGTCGCCGAGCTTGTGATGGCCGACTGGTTCGTCCGATGGCTTGTGCCCTGACCCAGGGATTTGGGACTAGGGATTGGGGATTAGGGATTCGGGATTGGGGATTAGGGATTGGACGGTAGTGTCCGGCTTTAGCCGGACCTTCAGGTAAAATAGAAAGTTCTGCGCCACGGATTCCTCTGCGGAGAGGTACCGAAGTGGTCGTAACGGGGGCGCCTCGAAAGCGTCTTGTCCGCAAGGGCACGTGGGTTCGAATCCCACCCTCTCCGCCAAATTTCGCTTCGCTCATTTGTCGGAGCGGGCCGGCTTCCAGGCTTCGAACGACTCACATTCTGCTCGTCGTTCTCGGCACGAATCCCACCCTCTCCGCTCAATTAGCGTTTCGGGCGTGCCTGAACGAGCCTGCCTTGATTGCCAACGTGATCAATGGGGAAGAATCCTTGGGAACCTGGCTGTCAGAGGCTCGACGAGCATTGCCAGATGTTGCATCATAGGGCACGTCTTCGATGGTTGGGACAGGAGGCTCAGTGGCAAAACGCAAGCAGGCACGCTCGGTATCCCGCAAGGAGATTGCGGCAGTGACACGGAAGCTCGAAGCATGGGGCGCGACGCTTCCGGCCGGCGAGCGCGCCGCCCTGCAGGTGTTGACGGCCCGCGGGAGGGACGTGACCCAAGTCACGATTCCGGTGGCGCAAGCTCGCACCCAACTCAGTGAAGCCATTCAGAGCGTCTTCGTCACCATGCTGAAGGGCGCTCCTGACGCGTGGGTCAAAGAGGGTGTGCCAGTGTGGTTCAAGAGCGACAAGGTGCGAGGGGGCGAGGAAATCGAGATCATCAGCAAAGTGGTGGTCAAGGCACAGAACCGCTGAGCAGGGAAGTGTCCAACGATCCAATCCGTCCAAGTCCGGTCGCAGACGCTGGCGCCGTGAGCCGGCTGGGCGCCGCGCTCGAGGAGTTCGCGGCGACGCTCACGGCGCGCGAGTACGCCATCCTGTCCGCGATCGTCGAGCAGGCAATGCCGCCACTCGAACGCATGCGTCGCCGCGCACCCGAGGACATCCTCGACGAATCCGAACGCCGCATCCTCGATCGCCTCAAGAGCGAGCGCGGCTAAGCGCTGATCGCATGGCTGGCGCTCTCGGACTGATCGTCAAGGCCACCCGCCTCTGCAACCTGCGCTGTGCCTACTGCCACGACTGGCGTACCGGCGCCGGACAGACGATGTCGTTCGAGGTGATGGCGCGGATGACGGCATCCGCGCTCGAGACGTCGGGATCGGCGGGAGTCGACTTCATCTGGCACGGGGGAGAGCCGACGGTCGTCGGCATTCCGTTCTACGAAAAGGCGCTGTACGTGCAGGCGCAGTTTCAGCGTTCCGGTCAGCGCATCTCCAACTCATTCCAGACCAACGCGACGCTACTCACTGACCGGTGGCTGCGCTTCCTCCAGGACTCGCAGTTTGTGGTCAGCGTGAGCCTCGATGGCCCGTCCGGCATCCAGGCGGCGAATCGCCCGTGGGCGTCGGGCCGAAGCTCGTTCCCCGAGACGGTCGCGGGGATTCGCCGGCTGCGCGACTCCGGGATCCCCTTCAGCGTCCTCATGGTGGTGGACGAGCCGACGCTCGAGCTCGGTGCGGAACGCTTCTTCGAGTTCCTGGTTGGGGAGCAGATCCGTAGCGTGGCGCTGCTCGCCGCGGCCCCAGTCAACCGACCGCACGCCTCGCCCGGAACCGCGACGCCGCACTACGTCGATCCGGTGCGCATGACGTCGTTCCTCGCACGCCTGTATGACCAGTGGCTCGCCCATGGCGACTTCGGCATGAGCGTCCGCGAATTCGAGGGCCTGACGCGCAGGCTCGATCGCCAGCCAGCCAACGTCTGCACGCTCGCAGGCGCATGCGTCGGACGCTACTACTCGGTGGAGCCCGACGGTGACGTCGCGCACTGCGATCTCTATGTCGGCGACGCAAGCTATACGTTCGGCAACCTGCGCGACCACGGATTCGCCGACTTCGAGCGACATCCCCGGGTCCTGGAACTGCAGCAAGAGAACGTTCGCGCCTTGGATCGGATGCGCACCTGTCCGGAATTCAGCGTATGCAACGGATGGTGCCCGCACGAGCGCTACCTGTCGGAGCGGCACCAGCCTGGTTACACGGGCGACTGCTGTGGGTTGCGCGGACTCATCGAGCACATGCGCGCAGCGCCGCCGCACGCTGCCCACCGCGCCGCGCCGCCGACGGCGATCGCCTAAGGGTCGGCGACGTGGACGTCATCCTCGGCCCCAGCCTCGAGCTGCATCGCGGGATGCACGGCTCCCTGCTCGATCATCCGCCGCCCGGTGTCACCTACCTCCAGCCGTCTCACCGCTATCGCTATCGCTTTCGCACGAACCCTTTTCCCCCCAATCCGTTCGACCGGCTTGCCGTCGATGGAGCCGTGGCGTTCGACGCACCAGGCGCGGTCGCCGTGCACGCCTGTCGTGTTCCCGTAGACAATCCCGGCTCGTGGGTCGTCGATCACGATGACTTCGTCGCGGCTTTGCGCTATGGACAGTTTTTCGCCGTCGGCTCGGAGCGGACGATTCGACGGGGCGGCGTAGACGATGCCACGCTCCAACTCCGGCAGCGACACCTGCTGTTCCGTTATCTCGAACCGCGGTGCCGGGCTGTCTTGTTCTGGACTGAATATGCGCGCCGTAGCGCGTTGCGCTACCTGAGTGGGGCGAACCTCTGCACCGGAGCCGCATTCGAGACGTTCGCGGCAAAAAGTGATGTCATCTATCCGGCGGTGCAGGCGCGTCCGGCGATGATCCACACTGGCAGTGTGGTGCGCGTGCTCTGCTCGGGCCGGACGTTCGAAGACAAGGGCGGAGCGATCGCCCTGGACGTCTTCAACCAGCTGTCGGAGCGGTTTGGCGATGCAGTGTGCCTGACGGTTGTCGGCTCGGCGCGCGGATCGGTGGGCGAGCGACAGGGCGTGAACGTCGTGCCACTCTTGCCTCGGGACGAGTACCTGGCGCTCGTCGGCGACTCGCAGATCTTCTTCTCGCCCACGCTCTTTGAGAGCTTCGGTATGGCGCTGCTCGAAGCGGCAGCCGCCGGCCTCGCCATCGTCACCAGCTGCGGTGAGGGCATGGAACACGTTTCCGAAATGTTCGAAGACGGCCGCCACGCCTGTCTCGTTCCGAACGCGTGGTCGTACAAGGCGAAGGTCGGCGCCTACGTTTCGGTGCTCGAACGGCTGATCGCCGATGCGGGCTGCCGCCGCGAGATGGGTGCCGAGGCGCGGTCGCTCGTCGAGGTTGGCCCCTTCTCGATCGAAAAGCGCAACCGCGCGCTTTGGGCACACTACGAGCGATTGGCCGAACCCAGCGGCCCGCTGGCACCTGCTCCACCGTTCCTTACGAGATACAGGCTCGAGACGCGGGAATTCTCGGAGGAATACTGCGCATCGGAGATCGCCTTGCGGCATCCGGGGGCCACAGCCGTCCGAATCCATCTGTAACCGACATCGCCCTGCGCTTAGGCTCCACGGCTTCGAGACGTGCTACTCAAAGCTTCGAGCGCATCGACTTCTGCTGCGCGGCGCGTCGGCATCCAGCACGCCGCTAGACCTATTGCGGCGAACAGTACGCTGGCGCCAACGAGCATCCACGGATCCGTCGGCTCGACGTCGAAGAGAAACGATCGCAGCGCCCGTGCCAGTACAAACGCCGAGACGATGCCGGCGACGACGCCGCCGGCAATCAGCCGCCCTGCTTCGTTCAGGATCAGATTGCTGATGTCGCCGCGCTGCGCGCCGATGGCGCTCCGGATCGCGAGCTCGCGCCGCCGCGAGGCGACCGACAGCGACAATACTCCGTAGATGCTGACCAGCGTGAGCAGACTGCCGACAATCGAAAACCCGACCAGCAGTCGTGTGGCAAATATTCGCGACGCCAGCGAATCATCGCGAACCTGTTCGAGCGTCTTGATGTTCTCGACCGCCACGGTCGGATCGACCGAGCGCAGCTCGCGCTGCACGGCGGCGGCGATCGACCGCGGATCCGCGGCGGTTCGGATGATCAGATCCTTGGAGAATGCAGAGTTCTGCCACAGGGACATGTAGATCTCGGGTTCGGCGGCGCGTGTGAGATCGCTGGTGCGCGCATCGTTGACGACGCCGATGATCTCGTGGGCCGGCTGGTCGCGCGGGCCGAGCCAGACTTTCTTGCCGATCGCCGTCAGGCCCTTGAAGTAGCGCTCGGCGAACGCTCGGTTGATGATCGCGACGCGAGGCGCCTGAGGGCTATCGGTGGACCTGAAATCGCGCCCTTCGACGAGCGGAAGCTGCAGGAGCTCGAAGTACCCCTGCGTCACCGATCGGATCGGCAACGCCAGGCGGTCGGACGGTTTGGCAGCCGGCGGCTGCCCCTCGACATCGATCGCACCGGGCCAGCTGTTCCCCGTCAGGGGCACGCCCCACGCGAATGCCGCGTGCTCGACGCCGGGAAGCGCCGAGACTTTTTCGAGCGCTCGCGTGTGAAAGCCGATCCAGTCGCCCTGGACCGCCGTGACGGTCATGTTCAGGATGCGATCGATGCTGTAGCCCGACGCCACCTGCGAGAGGTTCATCATCGTCCGCGTCAGCAACCCGGCGCCGACGAGCAGCGCCAGCGTCAGCGCAGTCTGCGCGATCGTGACGCCGCGGAGCAGCCGCCGTTCCGCCCGCCCCGCACTCGACTTTGGTCCTGCGCTCTTCAGAACCCCCATCGGATCCATGCGTGACGCGCGGATCGCCGGCACGATGCCGGCGAGCAGCGCCGAGAAGACGGCCGCGCCGACGCCGAACAACAGCATGGGCCATCCCGCAGTGACCGCGTCGAGTCGCGGGATGGCGTGTCCGCCGATCGTTTTGAACACATTCACGATACCGAACGCGAGCGCGATGCCGAATGCGCCGCCGCAGACGGCGAGCAGAAGACTCTCAGTGGTGACCTGACGGAACAGGGCGACCCGGCCGACGCCGAGTGCGGTGCGAAGGGCGTACTCCTGTTGACGCTGGAGACCGCGCACGAGCAGCAGGGCCGCGGCGTTGCCGCACGCGATCAGGAGAACGAGCGTAGCCGCGCCAAGCAGCGGCAGGAGAATCCTGCGGCCCTCCGCGTTCATCTCGTCCGCGATCGGCTGCAGCCGCGGCATCAGACCGCTGAAATCGGCATCGGCCTGCGCCTGCCGTCTCACGAGCACTTCCAATTCGCCTTGCGCCTGTTCCGGCGTGACGCCCGTTCGCAAACGGGCGATGAGATCTGCCGTCGACTGTTTCAGCCGCTGTGGATTCGGCACCGCCGGCGTCCAGAACTCCACGCGCGCGTTGACGTTGTAGTTCGGTTCCTGCGCGGCCGCAGGCGTCGGCAGGAAGCGGATGCCGGGAGGCATCACGCCGATAATCGTCGGCGGCGTGTCGCGGCGGCTCATCCGGAGCGGTTTCCCAATGACGCTCGGATCACCACTGAACTTACGCTGCCAGAGGTCGTAGCTGATGACGACGACCGGCGCCGGCGGATACCTGGTGTCCGACTCGGCAAACGTTCGTCCGAGGAGCGGCTGCACGCCGATCAGTGTGAAGTACTCGCGTGTGACGCTCATCCCCTCCATCGATTCGCTGCCGTCCTCCGACACGAGGAAGTTGAACGACCAGCCGTATCCCGCGATCGACTCGAACGATTTCGCCTCGCGCTGCCATTCCAGCCAGAGCTGTGCTGGCCAGCGTCGGACGCCGGTCCGGTTGTCAGTGCGAACCGGTTGAATCAGAACGAGCTGATCGGGGTTCGAGTAGGGAGGACGCGTGAGGAGGACTCCTTCAATCAGGCTGAAGACCGCAGCCGTCGCGCCGATACCCAGCGCCAGCGTGAGGACGGCGATGGCGGTGAATCCGGGCTGCTTCATCAGCAGCCGGACGGCGTAACGAATGTCTTTGAGCATCAGGGACCTCCCTGTGGAGCGGGTCCACTCTTAGACGATGTCGGGACTGGCCTGGTTGCATCCGTCGCTAATCAACCGCAGCCCACGCATTCCCAGCAGGGCGGCCTGCTTTGCCGCGGCCAGCGTGCCCGAGTGCCAGATGGCGTTGCCGAGATTGAACCCGAGGTTCAGACCTGACAGCACGAGATCGACGCTCTCCCACTCGTGTGTGCCCAGCGCCACACAATCGGCAGGCGTCCCGTTCACACGATAGGCCGTCAGAGTGCCGACGCGTGTTGAGCGATACGAGAGCGGACATGACGATGTGATCGCATGGCTCGCCGACGATCGCTCGACGTCGGGCGCCACGACTCTGACCGCGCCGAACTCCGATGCGACCTCCGCCAGGGCGGCGATCCCCGGACTGTAGATCCCGTCGTCATTCGAGACAAGAATTCGCACGCCGGGTTAGGTGCAAACAGACGGCCAGATGCGGCCTCGATCTTGAATCCTGCTGCACCGTGAACGTATGGATTCTCTGCAACGAAAATGCGGGCCGCAGCCTTTCGGCCGAGGCGCTGCGCCACCTGGTACAAGAAGCAGGCCACTCCCTCGCCGGTGTCGCCAAAACATACGATGACCTGCGCCGCTTGCCCGCAGGATCCTTCGACCTCGTGGTTGCCGCCGGCGGCGACGGAACCGTGGCTAGTGCCGCCGGTATCGCGCTCAACACCTCGGCCGCACTCGCGATCCTGCCACTCGGCACAGCCAACAACATCGCCAGAAGCCTGGGCATCGAGCGGCCGGCACAGGAGCTCATCTCGTCATGGGCGTCGGCGCGCCGGGTCCCTTTCGATCTCGGCTCGGCGAGGGCGGAGTCAAAAGAATGGCTGGTCGTCGAAGGCATCGGTGGCGGGCTCGTTCCCGCGGGCATCGCACGCGCGGAACGGGACCAGCGCACACGGCGGGACATGCCCCCGGCCGCTGAGGTGGCCGCGGCCGTCGGCACGTTCCGCGATGCGCTCGTCGATCTCAAACCGTGCGGCTGGTCACTCGTGATCGACGACAGGCGCATATCAGATGAATTTCTGCTCGTGGAGGTCCTCAACATCCCGTCGATCGGGCCGAACCTGGTCTTCGGATCTGCGAGTCCTTCAGACGGCTATCTCGATGTCGTCGTGGCGCGGGAGCGCGACCGCGCCGCACTGCTGGACTATCTCGAGCGACGAGCCGAAGGTGAGCACACACACCTCTCGCTGCCCTGCTACCGCTCCCGGCACGTCACGATCGAACGCTGCCTGGAGCTGCATATCGACGACGAGCGCGTCGACACGTGCGGGTACGGACCGATTTCCGTCCGCGTCAAGCCGGCGGCGATCACCGTGCTCGTATGAGCGAAGGCCGTTACGACCTCTTGGCCGTCCAAAGCTGCCAACCGGCCGCAGTCATGCGGCAGCTCACTAGCACCGTTGACATCTGCGACGTGTTCTTGGCAAAGTCATGTGCTCAAGTCCCACCACGTCGGTCTGCACTTCAATCTAAGGAGGAACTGCGATGCTCTTTGCCGTGAACTACACGAACCAGTCCCATCGGGACGAGGCGCTCGACAAACGCATTTTGAAGCTCTTGGCCGCCTGGAAGCCGCCTGCCGGCTTCGATATGAAGGGATGGTACGACTATGCGGATGGCAGCGGCGGCATCGCCATCGTCGACGTTCCGTCGGCTGAAGTGCTGCTGGAAGCGGTGGGGCCCTGGTCGACGTTTTCCACGTTCTCGATCAAGCCACTGGTGTCAATCGAGGCATCCACACCGCTCTTCCAGAAGGGAATCGCCTGGCGCGACTCCGTAAAATAGCTTCACAAACCCATGAGGTGCCAGCCGGGCGGGTGCGCATCCGCCCGCCCGGTTGCCCGGCTCAGGCCGCCCGCGCGAGGCGGCCCCGTACGGGTTCGCCGTACCGTCAGTCCCGTTAGGTCGTGGTGCGCCGGACGTTCTCGGCCCGCGGACCCTTCGGCCCCTCGCCAAGGTCGAATTCCACGCCGTCGCCCTCCTTCAGATCCTCAAGGCCCTCGCCATACACGGCGCTCCGGTGAAAAAAGTACTCCTTCCCCGCATCGTCCTTGATGAACCCGAATCCCTTGTCCACTCGTAACGTTCGAATCGATCCCGTCATCGGTATCTGCCTTTCTGCTCGCGATCAACGCGTTCGGAAACATTCCGCTCCGCTTTCTCCATATAGTCGCGTACGGGGCAACCACACAGCTGTCCCATTCAGGACATTGAGCGTCGAATACCCGTGGTGGAGGAAATCGCGACTCACGACAAAGTGGCGAGCTGGGTGGCTCGGACGCTCATTCGAAGTGACTCGCGACCGTTGTCTTCTGCAATCAGCCGCGGGTGGGAGGGATCGGCGATGAAGGCGAGCTGATCGGCGAGCATGGCGCGCAGCAGATCGCCATAGACGGTCATCTTCGAGGCTGGCGGTGACGTCAAGGTTATGCGCTGATAGGCCTCGTAGGCCTTGTGACGCGCACGGAGAGCCCGCTCCGAGGGGGCGTAGAGCTGCTCCACGTCAATGCGCGCACCTGGAAAGATCGCCGCGAGCGCACGGGTCGCGCCTTCATCCAGAGCCGTACGCACGACGGCCTGCGTGGGAATCCACTCCCGCAGCGTCACGTCTCCACGCTCGAAGAGCAGACGCAGCTCCTGACGGTCCATCCTGCCCGCCTGCGTAAAGCCATGGTAGTAGGTCACGGGCACGTCGCCGTAGCGAGCGGTGCAGTACACCTGCTCCTCAATCCCCGATCCGGGGCGCAGCACACGTCCTGCCGATTCGACCGTCCCGCCGCCGAGCCAGCCCGCGAACATATCGAAGAAATGCACGCCGTGCTCGATGAAGATCCCGCCGCTCTTGGTCCGGTCCCAGAACCAGTGGTCCGGCTCGAGCCCTTCGTCGCAGGCATAGTTCTCGAACGTTCCGCGCAGCACGTCGCCGAGAAGCTTCGAGTCCACGAGCGCTTTGATTTGCGCAAAGAGCGGGTTGTAGCGCTGCATCAAATTGGTGACGAGGAGGCGCCGCGTCTCTCGCGCGACGGACACGATCTCGTCGGCCTGCTCCATCGTGATCGCCAGAGGCTTCTCGACGATGACGTGCTTACCGGCGTGAAGAGCGGCTCTCGCTTGCTCGTAGTGGAGGAATGGCGGGGTGGCAATGTAGACGAGCTGCACATCGGGCATCGCCAACAACACCTCCGCGCGTTCCACGTCCGCAAGACCGAACCGCGCGGCGCAGGCGAGCGACGCTTCGCGACGGGTGCCTGCAATGCACCGCAGCGCGGCCCCGGGCACCTGCGCGAACTGCTGCGCGGCGAACATGGCGAAGCCGCCAAAGCCGAGGATGCCGATGCCGACCGTGTTCGCTGACATGAGGTGCGTACACCCTCTCGGAGCCGATGTGCGCTCGCGGTACTCTGTCACACATTGTCGATTCTTGGTGCCACCGCCTCCGTGAATGGCCGAATCTGCACGTTCGAGCGGCAGTTCAGTGAATGAGCTCGCAACACATGGCCTGACAGTGGCGCTTTGCAATACGTTTCTGCTCCCGTTGGGGACGATCCCCTCATCCGATACGCCCGATGGAGAGGTGTTTGCAAGGAGATGTCAAAATGAAGAAGATCTTAACGGCCGTTTTCCTGGCCAGCTTTGTCGGCGCAGTGCCGGCGCAAGCGGGACAGCACAACGTGCCGGCGGTCAAGGACCAAAAGCCAGCGACCAGCAAGGACAGCATGAAGCCGTCGACGATTACCGGGTGCGTGGCTCAATCTGACGCCCGGTACCGACTTGACCATGCCATTGTCGCCACTGATCCAGATGTGGACACACAGAGCAGGCCTGGCACCGAGGCGAGCGCAACTCCGAAAATGATGTCTTACACTCTCGTCGGAGCCGAGTTGAAGTTGCATCTCGGTCACAAAGTGGAGGTGACGGGAACGATATCGAACGACAAGACGTCGAAGGATATCGCAGGACCCCCAGGAATGAAAATCGTCGGGACTCTGAACGTGACGTCCGTAAAGATGGTCTCAAAAACCTGCCCGTAGCCTGCCACCAGATTGCGCGTGGATGGGTAGGCGTGAACTGCAATTGGAGATACTCGACATGGCGAAGCGTGCCTTAACAGTAGAGGAAATTGCATCTGAGGTAGGACGGCTATTCGGGACAACCGAGGCTCATGCGCGAAAGTGGCTGGCGCAGCGCAAGGAGCTAGTTAGTGCCCTCTCCACCGTTCGCGATAAAGCAACCGGACTAATAAGTGAGCTCGGCGGTGAGGCTCCCTTCCCTTGGCGACGCCGCGCCGGACGCAAAGCCAAAGAAGGCATTCCAGTTATTCAGCCAGGCATGCGGGAGAGTCGCAAGAAACGTGTGATTTCAGCTCAAGCCAGGGCAAAGATGAGAGCGGCAGCGAAGAAACGCTGGGCTGACGTTAAGAAGAAGGCCAGGGGCAAATGACGCTGGCGGATCGGCTCTTCTCCACCTCGCGCGACAGGAACGTGACGACACGGTCGAACGGATCGAAGCCGAATGCTTCTGCGATCGCGGGGCGCAGGTTCGAGTTTGCGTTGATGTCGTAGAACACGCGCCGACCGTCAGGTGTTTCCAGGTATTCGATTCCGCCGACGTCCAATCTGGCCGCGCGCACAATCGCCGATGCCGTCTCGACAGCCTCCCGCGGCACGTCGCGGTACGGATAGAACTCAACCGGCGGCGCGGCAATGGCCTCTAGCGCCGGGACTTCGCATACACCATCGCCATCGTCCGGATTGCAGACGGGTGACGGACACAGGTTGAAGCGGCCGTGCGTTTTCACCCGCATCGCATAGAGCAGCTCTCCGCCCAGGAACTCCAGTCGGACGATGCCCTGCTCGGGATCGTGGGGCAGGTACTCCTGCAACAGAAACAGGTTGTCGGGCTGCCACGCGTTGGGATCGGCGGCAAAGATCGACTCGACGTGGGCCAGCGACTCGACGACGTGTATGCGTGCGCCGCTACCACCCTGGTCGGGCTTGAGGATGGCCGGCCAGTGAATCGATTCAGCATAGGCGCCGAGCGCAGCGACGTCGTTGAAGGTGATCGACTGCGGTGTGTCGATACCAAGCGTGCGTAGCAACGTCGCCTGAGCGCTCTTGCTCAACTCGAGGGCGAACACGTCGGCGCCGTTCAGCACACGCGCGCCGAGACGCTCGAGCGTTCGCATGTACGCGAGGGCCATGGGCACAGCACGGGTGTTCCCGCGGACGTAGGCGCTCGGGCTCGCCTGGTTGAAGTACAGATACGCGGCCGGAACATCGACGTTGCTGAATGCCGTCCGCTTCAGATCAAACGGCTCGAACGCAATGCCCCGCCGATCGAGCGCGGCAAACAGTGGCTTCTGCCACTCAGGGTGTTCAAAGAGCACGACAAGATCGAGGTCCCGAGCCATGTTGCCCATGGTAACCCTTGATGACGAACACGATGACGAATTCGGTCTTAGCAGGAGAGGCTGAGCAGGGACCGAGAACGGGCGCTATGCAGGTCGCCCCACGCGGTACGCGGCGTTGTCTCCGTCTCCGTTGTGCCCTTCGTGCTCGCCGCCGACGCCGGGGTGTCGATTGACACGTGCACGGCTATCCGGTATACGAAACGTCTGGTTTTGCGTCAGCCATTCGTTCATAAGGAGGAGCACGTGATATCTCTGCTCCGATGCGCAGTCACACTGTTCGCGGTGTTCGCGTTCAGCCTGCCCGTACAGGTCCAGTCATCAATCCCCGCCAATACGCTGACAGCGGCCGAACGGGCTGCGGGCTGGACGCTCCTGTTCGACGGACGATCGCTGGCCGGGTGGCAGCCGAGCGACCAGGCCGTCTGGTCCGTCGAGGACGGGACGATCGTTTCCCGCGGCAAGGCGCCGGGGATTCTCAGAACGACCACCACCTACCGGAATTTCGAGCTGAAAGCCGACTTCTGGGCCGACGACACGATGAACAGCGCGGTTTTCGTCCGCTGTCCTTCGGACCTGAACGCGAGCCTGTCGTCGAAGGTGTGTTACGAGGTCAACATCTATGACCCGCACGCCTCGTGGCCGACGGGCAGCGTGAACGAGGTGCAAACCACCTTGCCCGAGCGGATTCAAACGGCAGGCAAATGGAACGCCTACGAGATCATGCTCGAGGGCAGCAGAATCGTAGTCAAGTTGAACGGGAAAACCACGGTGGATGCCAGGAACGACCTGTTTACGAGTGGGACGATCGGCCTCCAGGCAAACGGCCCCGGATCAGGGGGCGGGACGATCAGGTTTCGGAATATCAGGATTCGTCCGATGTGATCGATACGAGCCGCGAGGAGGGGCGGCTGGCGTGACCGGCACCGGATCGCGATCGGGCTGTTGCACCACGACGCCCGGAACCTCTACCGCCGCGGCACCCGGAACCGCGCGACCGCGAAGCCTAACGCATCCCGCCGCCACTCGGCGTACGACGAGCGGAAGAGTTGCGCGCGCGCCAGGAAGGCCTCGGCCTCGGGGTCGGACGTGTTTGCCGCCGCCCAACGCTCGATCGCGCCAGCGTACGAGTCCTCGTACGAGTCCCACTCGGCCTCGTCGACGACCTCGACGTCGAGCACCTCGAGACCGGCCTCCACTCCGAACCTCGCGAACCCGTCGGGCCCGTCCGGCAGCTCGTCCCGCGTCATCCCGAACGACGCCAGCCCCGAGGACGGCGGCTCGCGAACCCAGACGCCGTCCCCGAACAGCACAATGCCGCCCGGCCGGACTGCCCGCGCGAGGCCGGCCACCGTCGCCGCGTGATCGCCGAGGATTCCGCTCGCGCCCATCGCGACGCCCATCGCCACCGACCGGTTCGCCACGAGCGCCCCTGGCGCATCCGTCTCGATGAACGCCACCCGACCGGCGACACCGGCCCACTCGGCCGCCGCGCGAGCCACGGTCAGGAACCACGGGTTCCGGTCGAAACCCTCGGCCGTGGCCTCCGGCCAGCGTGACAACAACCGCGCGAGCAGATTCCCCTTGCCGCAGCCGAGCTCGAGCACGTGGTCGCCGCGCTCCAGCGGAGTCTGCGCGGCCAGCCCACCGAGCCGCTCGTCAGAGATGGGCCCCAGCTCCGACCGATCGCCGTGGGCGATGACGGTGAATCGCAGCGGATGCCCGACCGGCGGCGCCTCCGCCAGCGGTCGCCCCCGAAGTCTCATTATCAAAGTATGTCTCGGACCAACAGACACCAACCGCCGAGGTTGATGCTCAGTTGGCGTTCCCGAAGAAGAACTGCAAGAGACTGAACAGCCAGCCGTGCGGCGGCTCATAGCTGTCCAAGTCCTCACGCGAGGCGCGGTACGCGTGCAATACGCTGGGGAGCAGGGTGTAGCCAGCAGGAGGAGGGCCCACGACCACTCCGTTCAACAGCGTCGGATTGTCGAGGTCACGCTGGACGGTGCCTCCGAGAAAATTGACGTAGACGTCGAACTGCGTGCCGGCGCCGGTCTGCGTCACCGAATAGTCGCTGTCAGTGCCGGTCACGATCACGTGTCGTCCACCCAGCAGGCGTGGGCCGATCGTCAGTCCCTCCCATTTCTCAGCTTGCTCGCCATTCGGAAGCTGGCTGTTCAGCGTCAGGTCGATGAATACCTCGCTGGCTTTCGTCACCGGCACGATCCCTGAAGCAGCGAGATTCCCGTCGTCAGGAAGGTCTTCGCTCGACACGTCCGTGGCGCCGGTGATGTCGATCTTGTAGACACGCTTGCTCCCGACCACGTTCGCTCCGGCCGGATCGTCCACGCCGATACCGCGGTTGTCTCGCTCGATCACCAGGAATTCGTGGTCGTTGAGCGCGACGATCGCAGACAGGCCGATGTTGCGCCCCTGACTGGGGTCCGGACTGACGTCATTCGCCGAACCTGGCAGGTTCACACGTGGTGCGGCAACGGCCGAGCCACCAGCGGCAAGGATGCGCGCGACGATTGCCGGTTGCGCTTCCAGCTGGTAGGCGTACTGCGCGATGCTCTGGCGATAGGTCGGACTCCACCAGTTGTTGTCGAACACGACGATGCGGACCCATTGGCCGTCGCGGCCGTCGTTGTCGGTGTTCTCCGGTGTACCGGACGTGCGAGGCCCCTCATTGAGGAGTGGATCCTGTAACACGGCGAAGAGCTTCTTGCCATCCGGGCTGATGGCCAGGCCTTCATAGCCGCGGTTGTCCTGCCGGCCCGAGCCGGAAAAGTCGCCGTTGCGCGCGGCCACGTAATCGACGACAGTCGCGATCGGTTTTGGAACGAGGTTCGCCGGAACCTCGAACTCGGCAATCAAGCGGCCGCTGCGGCTGAACTCATAAAGCGACGGGCCGTACTCGTCCGTGATGAGGAAGTGTCCCGAGCGTGGGTCGACCACGAGCCCCTCGGGATCGAAGCTGCGGCCCAGTATTCCGGCGTTCCCGTTCAGGAGAAGAGGATTCCACCCATTCAATGCAAGGGGGTTTGGGACCGATGCCGTTGGTTCCGTCAGCTTCTCACCGCGATCTTGCAGCTTCACCGTCTGGAGAATTCGAAAGTGGGAAATGCGGCCCGTGATGGGGTTGACACGGACGTCGAATCGCTGAAGGCGCGTCTCGTAGTCCAGCAGGCCTCCGCCGGGGCCGCGGTCCGAGAGTGCCCACCATTCGCCACGGACCGGGTCGTAGTAGATGTCGGAAAAAGCTCCGAAGCGGCCCTGGTTCGCTCCCGGCTGACCAGTCGCATCCAGCGTCTCGCCGGGAATCACGAGGCCGTTGACGAAGGCGGGCTGCGCTGACGCGATGCCCACCGTCGCCAGCAGCACAACGGAAGAGCACAAGAGTACGAGCAGGGTTCGCATGGCTGTTGGAATCTCCTTCGAGAATGGGTTGACCGTCGCTCAGGTGATCACCTGGCCGACGGTACGAAATCTAGCGGGCGGGAGTCACGGGACCGCGACTGCGGCGTCAAATTTCCGCGACAATGCTGGATTCTGTTCAGCCAATTCGCGTTATCGTGCCCCTCAGCCGCCAGCAGCCTTCCTCGCTGGACGATCTTTTATGGCCGCTTCGTCGGCGGTCCACTCGAGGAGGTCACCAGGCTGGCAGCCCAGTTCCCGGCACAACGCTTCGAGAGTCGATAAGCGGATGGCGCGCGCCTTGTTCGTCTTCAGCACCGACAGGTTCGCGATCGTGATGCCAATGCGATCGGCCAGGTCCGTCAACGTGAGTCGGCGGTCGAGGAGCAGGTGATCGAGCTTGATACGAATGGACATGCGGCCTCAGATCGTCAGCGACTGATCTTCATCGAGACGGGCGCCGGCCCTGAAGACTTCCGCAATCACCAGGATGATCAGGCCATGGATGATCGCGAAGACATCGATCCTCGGCCATGCGTCGAACCGCAGTGCGTCGGCGGCAACGTGCGTCCTCGCATAGGCGTTTCCACCGTAGAGCACGAGCGACTGCACGACTTCCCCGAGGATGACGGCGTAGCCTATCCACCGGATGCGCATCGCGTTGGCGGCGACAAACGGGCGGCCATCGCGAAGCGTGCGGAAAACCGCTCGAAGCTGTAGCAGCACCCACAGCCCAATCGCCATGTAGAGCGCGGCGACGAGCGCCGTGGTCGTGAGGACCATCCCGCTCGGTGGTGGAAATCGTAGCGTTCCCGATCCGTGTGCATCGCGGATGTCCGCCTTCGCGCTGCCGGGCGCTAGGGCTGCGAAACGAAGCGCTCCGGTCTCCACGCTGAACGAGACCGGGATGCTCATCTCTGCATTGGAAACATCAGAAACATTAGTGAAGAGCGGTAAGGACGCCAGACCGAGCATCAATACCAGCACGACCGCCACCGTGTAAAAGCCCACACTGATGAGTGCGGCCAGGAACGAGGATACGGACCGCTTCCCCATCGCCTTCATGCACCTACCTCCGTGTTATCGTTTTACAATAAATACAGACCGTATTGCAATATGTCTTTATCGCTTATCGATAACATCCGGCGTGGCCAGCTTGGGTGATACCCTCCTCGTTATGCGCCACCGCACAACCGTTGTTCTGCTGCTGGTTCTCGCCACGAGGACGCTTCTTGCGCAGGACGTGACGCTTGCTGTAGTCCTCGGTCGACTGCATCAGTATCTGCGCGACTACGCCGAGCTATTGCCAGCCACCATCGCAATCGAACGCTACACCCAGAGGGTTGGGAGCCTCGAGCGCGTCGAACTGGAATCTGAATTCGGGATCGTTCGAGTGCCGAACAACCCGCAGTGGCTCGGTTTCCGCGATGTCATGAGGGTGAATGGGAAGGCGGTCGACAGTCGCGATCAACGTCTGGCTGCCCTGTTTGAAAACCTCACTGTGAGTGCGATCGAACAGGCCGGGCGGATTTCCGCCGAGAGTGCCCGGTTCAATATCGGTCCCCTCCGGCGGAGTATCAACGACCCCGCGCTCGTTCTGGAACTGCTCGACTCGCGCAATGCCCATCGGATGCGAATTCAGAAAATCAGAGAGGTCACGTCTCACAACATCCCCGTCTGGATTGTCCGGTTTCGCGAGACCGGGCGCCCCACGCTTGTGCGCACATCTTCGCTGGGAGATGTCCCGTCAAGCGGGCAAGCCTGGATCGATCCGTCGACTGGTCGATTACTCCGAGTGCAGTCGACAATCGGAACGATCACTGGCGTCAGATGTGATGTCGATGTGACTTTTGAGAAGGTGGCTCAGCTGGACTTCTTCGTGCCCGCCAGAATGATGGAACGCTGCTTCGATGGTGCATTCGTGCAGGAGGGCGAGGCTACCTACGATAGCTATCGCAAATTCACCGTCGAGACACGCGAGTCACTCGAGTCGATTCCCTGAGCGATGTCTCCGGCCAGGCTTCACGGCTTCTGATTGGATACCCCCTTGAAGGCGAATCGCTGCGTGCCGTAGTCGAGCTCTGCCGTGTAGACGTTGCCCTTCGAATCGATCGCCATCTGGTGAGGCCGAACGGTTCCTCGCGCTCCGAAGCGGTCGTTCGCCAGGACGGCGAGCGTCTTTCGATTCACGATCAGAATCTGATTGCCCTCTCCGACATACAAAAACTGCTGCTCTTTGTCCGGCGACAGGGCGAGACCGCCCGGCGAGCCGCCCGAGAACAGCTGGTCCACGTACTTGCCCGCCAGCGTGAACACCTGCACTCTCCCGTTACTGCGATCGGCGACGTAGACGAAACCGTCGTTCGAGACGCGAATCGCGTGAACGGGACCACCGAATTGTTGAGGACCTGGAGGCGTTCTGGCTGGCGCTGGTGTCGCCGCCGCGCCGGCGGGCGGTGGTGTTTCAACCCCTGGTTCCGCGAAACCCGAAAAGCCAGGCCGTAACGGCGCAGGCTTCGCATCGACCGGAACATTCCCGAAGGCGCCCCACATGCGTTTGAACGCGCCGGTATCGGCATCCAGCACGAGCACGCGGCGATTGCCATAACCGTCGGCGATGAACGCTTCGTTGGTTTTCCGATGGATCACGAGATCGGCAGGCTCTTTCACATTCTTCGTGTCCTGGTTTCCAGTGCTGGCATTCTGTTGGCCAATCTGCTGCAGAAACTTTCCTGCCGTGGTGAACTTGAGCAGCATGTCGTCATCGACGGGCACACGCTGGTTGGCCACCTTCTTGTACTTGACGACGCCCGCGCCTGTTCCCGCCTGGCCGCCAATCCAGACGATGTCTTTGTCGTCGACGAAGATGCCATGTTCGTTCTCGGGCCATTCGTAGCCGGCTCCCGGTCCGCCCCAGCCCCGAACGAATTGCCCCGCCGCGTCGAATTCGAGCACGGGAGGCGCGCGATGCGCGCTCTGATCGGCGGGGATGAAGCGTGGGCGGTGCAGCAGCCAGACATGATCGCGCTTGTCGATCGCGACCGACGACATCTGCCCCATCACCCATCCGTTGGGAAGTTTCGGCGGCCACGTTTTGTCGAGCTCGAATGTCGGCAGCGCTGTCGGCGTCTGCGCCGGTGCTGCGGTCGACTGTGCCTGAGTTCCGCGCCCGGCAAGGAGCGCCGGCACCAAAGCCACGATGACGAAGAGTGCCTTCTTCATGTGCGCATTCTGCGCCCGGAGGCCGTCGCTGGCAACACGATCTCTGGAGATGGCCGCGAGGTCATTCGGTACGGTGGGAACGTTTGCAGTGGCCCCGCGGCCTCCCTTGCGCTAGAGTCAAGACGCTCGCGGTGGTTCGCGGGCGTGGAAGAGAGAGGTTATGGACAGCACCTTCAGTCGGCGAGCATTCGTGACCGCGTTGGGGATGCTGAGCATCCCGCTGATCGCTTTCGCGCAGGAGCGAAAGGGCGACGACAAGAGTCGCGAAGAGAAGAAGAACGAAGCGGAGGAGAAAAAGGAAGAGAACAAGGAGAAGAAGGAAGAGGCAAAGGAGGAGGCCAAGGACAAGGCTGAGGACAGGGACGATGTCGTCGACACTCCCGGGACCGATCGCAGCCAGGACCGGCGGCAGGATCGACGGCGCGATGCCGTCAAGTAACAAATCGTTCCAGGCGGCCAGCGCCTGCTGAATCTATCGCATATCGTCGTGTTTCAGCGTCCGGTCGGGCGTGTACTCGTCGGTCGAATCACATCAAGTTCGTCGTACACAACCTGCGCGGCCGCGCGGACGCCCGCTTCCTGGGCTGGCGTGTAGCCCTGGAACTTCGCCGGGATCGTATAGCTCTTCGCGAAGACATCGACGGCGGTTCCCGCTTTCTTCGCCGCACGCGCCGCCTCCGCGAACTCGCGCATGAACGTCGCGTATTCCATCAGCTCGGCGCCGGTCATCGGCGTCGCGTGTCCGGTGACGAACGTGTCCGCCAGCTTGTTCAGCCTGCCGTGCGCCGTCCGAACGGATTCACCGTATTCCACACCGCTGCCGCCGTTGTTCGAATCGACGATCGGCACGCGCTTGCCGGGCACGATGTCGCCCGTCGCGACGACGCGTGCGGACGGGAACAGCACCCACGCATCGCCGTTTGTATGGCCGCGGCCGAAGTAGTAGAGCTCCACCTGGTCGGGTCCCTTGAAGAGCGTCAAACGATCGTCGAACGTCCGCTTTGGCAGCCCCTTCCCCTGGTTCTGGTCGAAGATGGTCGGCTTGTTCGCGCCGGGCTTGCCCATTCCCGGCGGTGACATCATCTCCTTCATGTTCGCCGCGGTGTTCTCATGGACCACGATGTCGACCGTCGCCGGGAACTCGACATTGCCACTGACGTGATCGCCGTGCGAGTGCGTGTTGATGATCGTCGTCACCGTCTTCGGACTGAGCTCCTGAATCTTCGCCAGAATCGGCGCGCCCCAACCAGGGTTCTTCGTGTCGACGACGGTGATGCCGTCCGATTGAACAAAGACCGTGGTGTTGCCGCCTCCGCCGGTGAGAACGAAGAGATTGTCCTTGAGTTTCTGGACGTCCACGACCATCGGCTTCTGGCCGCCCTGCTGCGCGGCAACATACGAAATCGCGCCTGCGGCGAGCAAGATAGTGAGCACTACGATGCGTTTCATGCCGCAATGATAAACGCGGTGTCAACGAGCGGCAACTGGTTCATGTGAAGCTGGAAACACGGCCTCAGGATATGCTGTATGCCTGTTTCGATTTCTACTGACGGTCGCGCTTTGTGGTGCCGCGAACATTGCTTCCGCGCAGAGTTTTGACTGCGCCAAGGCGCAGACGCGCGTCGAGAAGATGGTCTGCGCAGATCGTGCGATTGCAGAGCTCGATGAATACCTCGGCCGCTACTATGCCGCATCGCGAGTGGAGATCCCCGGCGCTGAGGCTTGCCTGCGGTCCGATCAGACGCAGTGGCTCAAGTCGACGCGTGACGCCTGCGTCGACGGCGCGTGTCTGAAATCGGCATATCTCAATCGTCTCGCCGAGCTCGATCCGTTGCAGCCTGGCGCTACCGCGCTGAAGAACGTCACGCTGCCGCCGGTTCCGGCGCTGGTATGGGTCGTTCCTCCTGCCGCGGACAAGGTGGCGGCGCCGCCGAATCCGAAGGCCAAACCATACGAAGCCATCGGCACCCTGATCGACGACGTCGGCACGAATCCGAACAGCGATGGACTCGCGATCCGCTTGAAAGACGGCGCGCGGATACCGCTGGTGATGCTGATGTTCCTCGAGGGGGCGACCCAGGAACGTCTGGCGATCCTGGCAAAGGATCGCACCGCCACCTTCCGCGCGCGGGGCTACGCAGCCATTGACGGCAGGGGGCAACTGTTCTTCGAGCCAAGCCGCTGCGTGTTCCTGCACCGACTGCCCGCCAGAGAGCCTTGATCGACCGATAAATCGGCTAGTTCTACTCAAGGGGTTGCTAGCGGAGCGTGATCGGCTGTTCAGTCTTCAGTCGTCAGTCTTCAGTAGCCTCGCAACTGAGAACTGACGACTGAGAACTGAAAACTGCTTTAACTAGTATCCCCTGCTGGCGCCGCCACCACCCGAGCTGCCGCCGCCGAAACTGCTTGAACCGCTGCTCGACGAACCGGTCGACGAAGAGGAGCTCGACTGGATGCGCGGAAGAACCTTCGAGTACTCTCGACTGAAGCTGCAGAACGCGCACTGCTCCACGACGCGTGCGCTGCCGCTCGTGGTCGTGGTCGCCTGCTTGATGACCGTCTGGGTGGACGATTTCGTGCGGAAGTGACACTGTGGGCACTTCGCGTAGCTGCTGAACCATTTGGGGTACCGCAGCGTGAAATGATGCGAACAGGCCCCGCACTTCCACACATCGTAATCGACGCTCCCGACCCGCTCTTCGGCCTGCTGCCCCTTCTCGATCAGCGCATCGTCGTCCGCCTCGTCGAGGCAGACCATTGGCGTCCGACACGCCGGGCACCGGCGGCGCCGGTGTCTCCGCCACTTCCGAAACCCGACGATCGAGCCCAGGCCGACCGGGAGCGCACCCAGCAGACCCATCAGCAGGGTCATGATGCTCGACGAACCCTCCTCGTAGGACTCGCTCCCCGAAGACGGCAACTCGACGGGCTCGTTGCGGACCACGCTCGCGAGCGCAGCCACACCGGCAAGCAGACCCTCATCGAACTCGCCCGACTTGAACTTCGGCACAACGTAGGCATCGAGAATCGCGCCGGTCTTGCCGTCGGGAAGCACGCCCTCGAGCCCATATCCGACCTCGACGCGGACGCGGCGGTCGCCGGTCGACCAGAGGAGCAGCAGCCCGCTGTCCTTGTTCTTCTTGCCGATGCCCCAGAGGTCGAACAGTTTGTTCGCAGCTTCCTCGATCGACAGGCCATCGAGCGAGCCGATCACGACGACGGCCATCTCGGCGCCGGTCGTTTGTTCGAGGTCGCTGATCGTGGAGTTGAGCCGCGCGACCGTTTCAGCGCGCAGCGCCCCGGGCATGTCGGTCACCCACGTGCCGTCGCGGGACCGCGGATTGGGGATGCTGGTCAGCGGCTCAGCGCTAACGACAGCGATCGAAAGAAGGATGAGCGCACCCAGAGCGATCGAGGTACGTGACCGAATGGACAAACTACGGCGCGTGAAAGACACGTCGCGGGAATCCTAGCGCAGGTCGGTCAGCCGCGAGCAGCCTTCACGACTGCTCAGTAGCAGCTCGCCGCCTCGCAGGCCCAGGGCGGCTTGAACGCCATCAGGTTGGCAAAGCTCCTCGTCGGGTTGAGGAAAATCGTCAGGGTGTTGGCCCACTTCGGGTGCGTCGCACGCAGCCGCCGAAGAACGTGCTGCGCCGCCAGGTCCTCGCCCACCGACCACACGGTTCCCAGGGTGGACGTGAGCCAAAGGTCGATTGAGGCCTGGTGAATGTTCCCCAGGGAGGATTCCGACAGCGGACCGATCTCGAATTGTATCGAATAGGCGGTAGCAAAGAGGAACTGCTTGCCCTTGGCCCGCCAGTAGCCGTTGCCTGAACCGACCTTGTTCTCCAGGTACTCCGGGTCGTTCTGCCCGAGGATGTGCGCGGCGACCGCTCCCATCATCGGGTGGGCAACATAGTTCGTGGCGAAGCGACCGCCATCGTTGAAACGATTGAATGAGCGGACCGAGTCGAACCAGTCGTTCACGAAGGGACCCCCAAGACGGGCGGTCGGTACGGTCTTCGGTAAGACGTGTGAGGTGCTGGGCCGTCAGGAAGAGCAGGCTCTCGCTCAGAACCGGCCGCCAGGCGATGCCACCGTTGCGGTGATCAGCCGCCGCCGACTGGGCCGACACATTTCCGGCGCTGGGTTCCACCGTGGCTTCCTGAACAGTGGCCGCGGCATCCGGCTGCTCGCGCTCTTGAGCCACCGCCGGCATCACCGCCGCAACGACGGCGAGTCCGAGGGTCGCCACAATGAAGCCTGACGTATTCCCCATTGCGACGCGCCTGTGCAAAGGCAGTTCCAGAATGAGGGGGAACGCTCAATCGCGTTGATACCAATTCACTTGCGCCGATTCTGGCCGTAGCGACGGGTCCCCTGGCTATCGGAACTCCAACTGTGCCCCCCGAAATAGCGTGGGTCAGAGGGCGATGCCGTCGGTTACGGGAGGGTGACATGCGTCCCGGGCTGACGGATTTCCACCTGCTTGTGCCACCGCTGGCCGTTCTCGAACCATGTGACCTTGTAGGGCCCCGGCACGACATCGTCGAACGCGAAGCGCCCGGCATCATCGGCAATGTTCACGAACGGCATCGACGCGACGACAATCGTCGCCCGCATCGACGCATGGATGTTGCACGACACGTCATAGTACCCGGGTTCGTCGAACGCAAACGTGTACGAGTTGTGCGGCGTCGTCGCCACATTGAAGACGGGCACGTGCGTGCCGGTTTCCTGTACGCTCACGTTGTGCAGAACGTCCTCGTTGTTCCGGAACTGCACTGTTTGCCCGGTCCGGGCGACGAGAAGAGCCGGGACGAATTCCATGCCGGTTTGATCCATATAGGCAGGTCCGGTCGCCGGCGGGAACTCGTGCTCGAACAGAGGCTCCAGCACGACCATCGTTCCGGACGGCCCCTTGCCGCTCAGCGATGCACGCACGGGCTTAGGCGCTACGTCACCTGCTGTTTCCGGCGCGGCGGGGCCGGGGGACTCTTCCGGCCGGGAGTCACCACATGCGGCCGCCACGAGCGCAGTCATGACAACCACGAGCGCGTGCCGGTGAACCCGAAAAGTCGAAAAGCACCTCCTGATCGGTGGTGGGCTATGGTAAACGCGGTGACGACGAGCAGCAACTGATTCATGATGCCGCCCACGGACGCGCACCGTTGCGTATAAGGATTGATGCCTTCTGAGACAGCCGAGATGCGAAATTCGCATGTCAGTCATGGGAGGGCGCGATGGATATTCGGCGAGCCATCATGCTGGTTGTCGGCGTGACCGTTTTCCTCACGCCAGTCTCCGCTCAATCGCCGCCATCCGACGCCGGTGTGACGTCGAGGGGCAGCGTGGGCTTAACAGCAGGAGCTCAGGGAACGACCAGCGAAAATTTTGGCAGCACCACAAGTGGTTCGTATGGCGGATGGGTCGATTTGGGACGTGGCAAATGGAACGTGAACATCGACGCTTCCCGAAGCCCGGAGACCTGGGTGCTCGGCGTAGCGGCTTTGCGACGGATTGAAATGACCGATCGCCCCGAAGTCTTCCATTACCTGGTCGGAGGCGGCGTGATTCAGAGAGAAGTGTCGGGCGAAGCCCCGACGGGAGCGCTCATAGCGGGCATCGGGATGGACATTCCAGTTCGAAGATTTGTCGGGCGCCTTCAGTATCGACTCAGCTGCGGAGGCGTCGACGGTCCTGTTGTGAGCCAGATACAAGTGGGCGTCGGCTGGCGTTATTAAGACCTCGTGAAAGTCCGGCTGAAGCCGGACACGACGTACTACAGCGTCGGCTATTGCGGCGCCGGATTCGCGCCACGCGCGGGCGCGGCGTACCGGGTTTCCTCCATCAGACGCCGCAGTTCGGCCTGCATGTGCTGAAGGGTCTCACGCGCGTCTGATCGGTCGATGACGTTCGTCTCCTCGTAGGGATCCTCATCGAGATTGTAGAGCTCGTCCATGCCCTGAAGCTCGCGGTACTTGATGTACTTGTGCCGCCAGGTTCGGACCGCCACATACCCCATGTTCCGAATGCGCGGAAATACAGTGTCGGTGAAGTACTCGATGAGGAACGACGTGCGCCACTCTCGTGCCTCCTTCTTGAATACCGGCACGAGGGAGCGCCCCTGGATTTCACCGCCAGGCTGTAGTCCGGCCACGTCGAGCAGCGTCGGGGCGATGTCGAGATTCAAGACGATCTCGGACGGCGTCGAGCCCGCGACCGCTAACGGTGGATAGCGGATGACGAGCGGAATACGGATCGTCTCTTCGTACGCCAGACGCCGCTCTTCGTTGAGTCCGTGCTCGCCGTAGAAATATCCGTGATCGCTGGTAAAAACGACCATCGTATTATTCAACACGCCCTTGCGCTCCAGGACGGCGAGGATCCGCCCCAGGCTATCGTCAACGCCAAGCAACATCTCCACCCGGCCTCTGATCTCCTCATCGGATGTCGCGGTCTTCAGACCAAGCGGAGGAAGCCGGTCGATCTGTCGAAGCAGCGCGGGTTTCCCAAGCGGCGGCTTGAACGCGCTCGCGCGCCGAGGCATGGTGCGGCCGGCGTAGCGGCCGCGGTGGCGATCCGCGGCCACAAAACCTCCAGGCTGTCCTGGAATCGGCACCAGACTCCCATCATCTCGCTGAATCACATTGGGATGGATCGCCTTGTGAGCCAGGTACACGAGGAACGGGCGATCCGAAGGACCGTCGATGAACCGCTCTACGTAATCTGTGAGCAGGTCGGTCGTGTAGCCCTTCGCGTGCACCCGCTCGCCGTCGACATTCAGTGAAGGGTCGACCGCTTCGCCTTGTCCAGGCATGGCGACCCAGTGATCAAATCCAGGCCGAGGGCTGTCGTCGTTGCCCATGTGCCACTTGCCGAAGAAGCCGGTGCGGTAGCCGGCGCGCTGAAGCGCCAACGGGAACACGCGCAGGTTATGGCTTGGTCGAGCGGTGTTGTCGATGATGCCGTTGGTGTGCGGGTATTGCCCAGTGAGAAAGCCCGCCCGGCTGGGAGAGCAGAGTGGCGTTGTGGCGAACGCGTTCGTAAAGCGCGCCCCTTCGCGCGCGAGCCGATCCATGTTCGGCGTGTCGATGAACGGATGGCCGGCCACCCGCATCTCGTCCCAGCGCATGTCATCGACGAGCACCATGACGATGTTCGGTGGGCGAGATTCGGCGGGTGCGGACGGCGTGTTCTGGCGCGTCGCCTGGCGCCGCACACGTGGCGGCAAGGAGTGCCGCCACGAAAACGAATCGCCGCGGAACCTTCAATCGACGCTTCAACGCGGTGCCTGCGGCCAGGGCACGCCCTGATCCTTCCGCGTCACCGGCTTCACTCCTTTGAACAGGAACCGCTGCACCCGGGCCCCGGTGTAGGTTTCCGTCGCGTAGAGATTGCCCTTCGAGTCGGTCGCCAGGTTGTGCACCCCGAAGAACTGTCCGGGCTGCCGCCCGCCGTCGCCGAATGACGTCAGCACCTCGAGCGAACTCCGGAGGAGCACGTTGATCTTCTCGTCGACTCCATTCGCAGCGTAGATGTAGGTCTGCTGCGGATCGCGCGAGAAGGCCATGTCCCACACCGACCCCGACCGGTACGTCATCCGATCGACGAAGGCTTCCTTGACGAACGTACCGTCCTTCCGGAACACCTGGATGCGATCGTTCACGCGATCGCAGACGTAGACAAAGCCGTCGTTCGAGACGATGACGCAGTGCATCGTGCTGAACTGCTTCGAGGGAGGAGCCTTCGGATTGTACGGCGGCATCTTCACATCGTCCGGTTTGTTGCCGTAGGCGCCCCAGTGCCGCTTGTACGCGCCGGTGTCGGCGTCGAACACGATCACGCGCCGGTTCCCGTAGCCGTCCGACACATACACTTCGTTGGCCGACGGATCGGCGAAGACCTTCGTCGGCTGCCAGAAGTTCTGCACATCGTTGCTGCCGTTGTGCACGCCGTGCTTCCCTATCTGCAGCAGGAATCGCCCGTCGTTCGTGAACTTGAGAACCTGTGTGTCCTTCTGCCCGTTGCCGCCGAACCAGACGTTCCCTTTGTGATCGACGGTGATGCCGTGGTTGCTGTCCGGCCAGTCGTACCCTTTGCCGGGCCCTCCCCACGATTTCACGAGCGTTCCTGCCTGGTCGTAGACGAGAACCGGCGGCGCCACCTTACAGCAGACGCCGATCGGATCCGTGGCGCTTACACGGGCCGGCTGGCCCGGCTGAACCTCGTCGTCTACGGCCTGATTCGCCTTCAGGTCGGCCGCCTTGAAATTGGCCTCGACCGAGTCTGGCCGGTGAATCGTCCAGACGTTGTCCTGCGCATCGACGGAAAGGCCGATGGTCGAGCCGGTCACCCAATGGTTCGGCAGCGGCTTCGGCCAGAAGGGATCGACCTCGAACATCGGCGCCTGAGGCGCCTGTGCCGCGATGGTGTCCGACGACCCGATCGGGGCGCGCGTCACCATAAACGAGCCCGTCAACGCAATCACAAGCAACCCGGCAAAGCGTGCGGATTTCATCGTTACCTCCGCGAAAAATGGCTGTGGCCCTACTCACGTCGCGTGAACAGGGTCGCGTCCACGCTGAAGGCACTGGTCGGGGAGCCTGCGACCGGCAGGAACGTATGCGATGTCGCGGCGCCCTTGTCGGGCGTGAAGACGATGGTCAACCCCTTGACCGTCACGGCTCCCCTCATGGTCGCTTCGGTCGCCGTGGCGCGTCCTGCCACAGTGCCGCCCGTCGTGCTCATCCATTGATAGCGGCCATCAGGCTGGATGACGAGCGCGCTGGCAACATTGATTCCCGAGCCACCGGCGATCGCCGTTCCGCGTGCGGACTCCCATTGACCCGCGATAGCGGTCAATGGAACAGCGACCGGTTTCGTGTAGCGCTTTCCGTAGAACTCGATGCCGTCCGGCCGCGCCATCAACGGCCCCTCGTGCACGCCACCGTCTCCCCACGCGATGGCCAGCTGGCTGCCGCGCATCTCCCAGCGCCCGGAATCTCGTCCGTGGGCGGTCAGGTGCGCCGCCCAGTCGAAGCTCTCGAGACCGCCTTCGGGAATAAAGCGAGTGACGCGGCCGCCGCTGAGGAACAGCAGGCACACGGCGCGGCCGCTCAGGAGACTGCGGCTGACGAACATTCCCTGCGGCACGCCATTGACGACGCCCGCGTCGGGTACACGTTCGGGGCGCACGCTTCCCGTCTGCTTCGCGTCAGTGTGCACCGCCACGACCAGGCCCAGAGCGCCGACGGCAATGGCCATTCTCGACATACGGTACTACTTCGCCGACATCGTCTTCAGGCGCGCCAGCAACTGCTTGTGGTGCGCGATGAACCGATCGTAGGTGCCGAACTGGTGCCACTCGAGAATCCGCTCGATGTCGAAGTAGTCCTGCTGGGCCTGGCGCAGCGCAGAAAACCGTCCCTGCCCTCCACGCGCGGGTACGGCGCCCGGTGCGGCTGTCAGTTTCCCGAGTGCGTTTTCGATGTCGAGCAGGAGAAGGTTGATCTCCTTGATCTTCTGCTGGCGCGGCGGCACGTTGGCCGGCGGGTTGACCAGCGCTTCGGCCAGAATCCGTCCGTCCGCGTTCAGCGGCGGGTTCACCCCCATGAGGTAGCAGAGCGTGGGCACGGTATCGATCGCCTCCGTATAGTCGAAGGTGACGCCCTTCTTGATGCCGGGGCCCACCATCACGAGCGGCATCGTCCAGGCTTCCGGGACGTTCGCGGGATGCCCGCCCGCGGTTTGCTCGCCGTGGTCGCCGGTGATGAACATCACGGTCTTCTCCCACTTGCCGCTCTTCTTCAGCGCGTCGACGAACTGGCCGAGATACACGTCCTGCTGCTGCAGGGCCCTGATGTACGGCGAACCCTCGCCCCAGATGTTGTCCTTGTAGGGCGATCCCGCAGGCGCGTTGCGACTCTCGCCGGCGGCCACGCCGGTGTCCTGCATGTGAATCCACATGAACGTGGGATCGACTTCACGGAGAAACGTCGTCGCCCAGAACAACGTCTTGTCGTTGCCCACCTTGTAGCCGGCCGCACGCATCCCGCTCCCGCCCGCCTGCGCTGTGTAGTGGAAGCTGCCGTCGAGGGAGCGATAGCTGATCTCGTTCACCACGTGCGCCGTGATCTTGAGCGGGAAGAACGAGTCCTGGACGTACTTCTGCTTGCCCGGCAGGATCATGGCCGTGCCGGACATCTGCACCACATTTGGAATCGAGGACGTGTAACCGTTCTGCGCCCACTGACTCGGTGGGAAGCCGTTGGAAGGGTCGGCCGTCTGGACGGTCCAGTTCTGACGGAAATAGGCACCCTGTGCCACCAGCGCATCGAAATTTGGCATCTTGACGCGCCCCGGCGCCTTGTCGCTGAGGCCATCGACGGTGTAGAGGATGGCGAGCTCCGGGCGTTGGGTTGCCGGAGGTTGTTGCGCGTCAATGATCCGTGGAACCAGTGAGAGGACGCCGCCAAGGGTGACACAAGCAACCACGAATCGTTTCATGTGGCGACCTCCAGGACTGAGACAGACACGGCAGGTCTTTCGGATGACGACGAGTAGATTAACACTTCATTCTTGACCTGAGGCTGGATAACGACTGCCGCCCTCGTCTCTGGAACTGTTCCGGCGCGGTCCTTCCACGCCAGCTGTTCCAGAGCCGGCGTCTGGTATGCCGGCACTCCTGCCGTCACAGAGAAGGATGCGCTGCCGAGCGCACTCGCTCGATCCATTCCTCAAACTGGGAAACGTTCGCTGTTTGAGTTGAAGTCTGCCCGTGAGATGACTTTCGATGTGCGTCGCACGAGTGAGAAGTCTGCCAATCTCGATTGAGTCGCGCGTTGGATCTCGCGCGCGTCGTGTGACTCGTCAGTAAAGTTTTCTCGAGCGGAAAATTTTACTGTGATGCGGTATCGTTGCGGCAGGACGACATGTCGAAAAACTCGCCTGTACTGCGCGATTCACACAACACGCTGCGAGTCAAGAGCGGGGCACTATTTGTGCTATCACGCATACGCGAGGGGGAAACTAGCCATGTTGCTGAAACTCGCTGTTGCATGCACCGTCGTCGCGCTGTCGGTGTCGCCGTGCCTGGGTCAGAACTCGGGAAGCCCGGATACCGATCCGAATCGGTACAGCCTCTCGGCCACCGTGCGTCGTGCCTGGCAGACGGACGCCAAAGAACTGACGGAGATGGTCATCGCGAAGCATCCCCGGGGCGCCACCCGATGCTCTCGACGGGTGAACGCCACCGAATCCATCGAGTGTTTTCAGCGCCTGGTTGAACGGCATTTCCTCAGCCAGGTCGCGGCTGATTCGAGTCAGATGCGGAGCTGGTGCCTCGATGACGCAAACCCGCGACGCTGTCTCGAGTCGATGGCGGCGCAGGAAGTAGAGCGGTGGCGGCACAACAACAGGAAGATGGTTCCCTCGTCTGCTCAGGCGGAGTCGAGTCCGGTTGTCAGTCGCTAACCCTCGGTGAAGGTCGGCTCGCGAGGGGAATGAGGCCCGGTCTTCTTCGGGACAAGACCCTCGCGAGTCGTGACCTGGTTATCCTGGGTAAGAACTCGTGGCGATTCTTGTCGCTATCCCGACAGCCCAGCAGGCCATTCTTCACACACATTAATCAAGCCCCGCCAAGGTAGGTGCGTCGGCGGTATACTGCCCAAAACAAGGGAGGCTTCCGTGAAATCACTCAACACGTTGGTCGCACTGGCCATGGTTTTGGGCGCGGCGCCCGCCTTGGCCCAGGCCCCGACCCCTGCCCCGCCCCCGGCAACGCCACCCGCCCGTGGCCCGCAGACGAACTGGTGGTCCATGCCTGGCGCTGAAAACGGTCCGGAACGCACGGTCTGGGCGGCGCAGAAGGATCCGGAGACGCCTTACACCGGAGTCAACAAACCGCACTGGAAGATCGCCGACATCCTCAAGAAGCATCAGGGACAGCCGCGCTGGGAAGAGAAAGTGGTGCTGACGCGCGACTTCGACGGTCGCTACGTGCAGATGGCGCCAGGCGACAAGGCCAAGTGCGTGTTCTACGCCGACGACCGCGTCTTCGGCTGGGTCTACAGCGGCTCTGTGAAGATGACCATCGACGGTCAGGAGCCGAAGGTGCTGCCCAAGGGGTGGGCGTTCAACGTGGCGCCACGCCTGTCCTACTGCATGGAGACCGTCGGCGCCGAGCCGGTCGTCTACTACCGCAACACGCCCACCGGGCAAGTGCCGTCCTATCCGGAAAGCGAAACGCCGACGCCCATTCCTGGGTACAAATACATCAAGACCAAGATCACCTCGACCGGCGGCTACGACTCGTTCAACGTGCCGTTCTTCAACGTGACGGAGTATGGCGATTCGACGCGCACGGGTCAGCGCTTCCTGTACGACGGCCATACCTCTTCGAACTTGAACCTCGGGATGCCCCTCAAGGAACTGCCGCCCGCCACCAACTGGGGCCACTGGCACGCCAACATGGTGGAGCTCTGGGTGAACGTGTACGGCAACGTGTGCGCGCTCATCTCCGGCGTCGGCGTGGTCCACGGCGAACTGGGCGACGTGATCAATGCCAACGAAGAACGCTGGCACCGTGCCACGAGCTGCCCCAACACCGGCAAGAGCATCCGCATGGCGATGACACCGCGGAGCAAGGAAGGCCAGGTCCACTATTTCCAGACCGAGGTGCCGGGGGGAAGTAGCAGCCTCGGTAGCGCAGGGCTTCAGCCCTGCCGAGGTGCTCTCCGGTCATCAGTTTTCAGTTCTCAGTTTTCAGTCTGAACCACTGACGACTGACGACTGAGAACTGATGACTGAAGACTGATGACAAACCGTGTGATCATGAGCGATTCGCCCGCCATCGAGCGTTATCTGGAAGACTTCACGGTCGGACAGACCTTCCGCACACGAGATCGGCAAATCACCGCAGACGAGATCAAGCGGTTCGCCGCGGATTTCGATCCGCAGCCGTTCCACCTGGACGAGGCTCTCGCCGAGGACAGTATTTTCAAGGGACTTGCGGCCAGCGGCTGGCATACCGCCGCGCTCACCATGAAGCTGCTGGTCGAAAGTGACTTCGTTCCCGCCGGCGGCATGATTGGACTCGGCTTCGAGGGCCGGTGGCCAAAGCCGGTGCGACCAGGCGACACACTGCATGTCGAGTCGGAAGTGGTCAATATCCGGCGGTCGAGCTCGAATCCCCTGCGCGGAGTGATGACCGTCCGCGCCGCTACGCTCAACCAGAACGGCGAAGCCGTTCAGTTGTCGACGTTCAATCTCATCGTACCGTGTCGATCTGCGGCACCCAAGAGCATCTCGAGTGCTGCAGAAGGGGCGCGACTCTCCTGATAGAGCCAGAGTGCTCTCAGTCGTCAGTCTGTGAATCACGGAAAACTGACGACTGAGAACGGACACCTGAGAACATCAGCGTCCGGGCGCGAAGCTCTCGGGCAGCACTTCGATGGCTATCGCCGTGCCTTCCGTCGCCTCGTTCGCTCCCGATGGCGGACGCCAGGTCAGGTAGACGTCCATCGCCGGCTTTTGCGCGCCGCAATTGATTGATGTCGACGCCAGCGCGCGGTAGGCGAGGAATTCCACGTCTTCGAAACGAGCAGCCTGCGCCCTCAGAACTCGCTCGGCAGTCCGCACCACGAACACGACGCCCTTCGGTCCACACTGGACGGCTTCGAACACGCCGATGTCACGGCGTTCACCGTCGCCGGGGCTCCTGAACACGGGAATCACCCTCGGCGCCTTGGCGCCGGCAATGCTGCCGGCGGTCGGGCGATTGCCCGGCGGCACGGGCTCGGCCGGCGCGTCGCGCAACTTTTGCAATTCGACCGATCGTCTCAGCAACATCCCTGCGCGGTCTTGCACGGCTGGATCGGTGGCACGTGCGACGACCGGACCCAGCACCGAGCGAGCGCCGGCGAAATCGTTCAGCGCGAAGAGGGCTTCTGCCAGCCGCAGCGCGGCCAGGTGGTTCGTGCGCTCCGTGCGAACGACAGGCAGCAGGAGATCGCGGGCGGACGTGAACTCACCCGAAGCCAGATAGACGTATCCCAGCAGCAGCTTGGCTTGCGTGTATCCCGGCCGCAGCACAATCGCTCGCTGCAGCGCCCGCGATGCCTCCTGCAGTCCGTCTGGTTCACTCTGTGAGCCGAGCCCGTCCTGAGCCACGAGCCCGGATGCATAAAGGTAGTAGACCGTCTCGTTGGCGGTTCCAAGCGCCTGTGCCTCTTTGAGGTGAGCCAGACCTTCGGCGATTTTGCCCTCGCGCATGCGCAACCTGCCGAGCGAGGCATGCGCGACCGCCAGGTCCTTGTTCGAGGCCAGTGCCTTCTCGAGCCGTGCGATCGCTTCCGCACCGCGGTTCATATGCGACAGCAGGTCCCCGAGCCAGGCCTCCGCCTCGACATCCGAGATCGTCGTCGCGCGAGACTCGATGCGCCTCACGATGTCTTCGCGGAACTCATACGTAGTGTAGCCGTGAGAGAACTGCTGGACGTATATCTGCACCTCTCTCTCGAGATCGCGCACTTCGATGCCGTAGGCCGCGCGAAAGCTCTCTTCGGTCGATCCACCGTCGGCTAACTTCGTCACGAAGGCCATCAACTGATCGCGGCGCTTCGATTCGCCGTGAAGCGCGTGGTGAACGATGGCCCATCCCTGGGCATAAAGCAGATTCCGCTCCATCGTGTCCTTTGTGTACCGGGCGACGTGCGATCGATCGCGAAGAACCGGGCAAACGGCATGCTGCGCGACTGCAGCAGCCGTAGATGAGCTGGGACAGGCTTACCGATGCTGGCGCGCCGGCTGGAAGAGACCTCGAACGTGCTGTAGGTACTCGGCGAGCCCTTCGTTGAACCAGACCGGCGCGTCGGCAAAGACGCCGCGCAGAAGGAGATGGGCGAATTCGTGGAACACGACCGGGTATCCCTGGTTGCCCGACTCCAGCGTCAACGCGATGTAGTTGGTGTCATCGCCGGGCTGGAACAATCCTCCGGCCGTCACGACGTTCCCATCCACCACCGGCATGAACGGCTTGAACGCGTTCCTGTCCTTGAAGACGAGGATGACGACGGGCGGTGCGCTGCCGTCGCCGAGCATCGCCGGATTCAACTGGCTGATGACGTCGCGGAACTGCTCGAATTTCAGGGCGACGTTCCGAAGATCGCCTTCGGACACGTCGCCAATGACCTGGAAGTGATCGGACCGCAGCGAGCGCCACTCGGCGGAGGCTACGGCAGGAGCGAACAGCACCACGAACGCCGCAAGGACCCAGCGCAGTCGCATCTGCTCCTCTGTATGCCGGGCGTGGCTTTCCGGCGCGACTGAAGTCGCGCCCTACCGACGATCTTCTGAAGTCGCGCCCTACCGATGATTCGTCCGGCGTCAGCGCTTCGCCGGAGCGATCGCTGTCGGCAGCGCGCTGTCGGCGCCCCCGGCTCCTGGAAACACGTGCGAAAACGCGTAGCCCACCACGGCCAGTCGCGTCGCCATCTCGGTGCCCGCGAATCGCAGCTGGTGCCACGCAGTCGCAGGTGCGTAGATGATGTCCCCCTGATCGGCGACGAAGGTCGGGACCGAGCCAATCGTCGCTTCCATTTTCCCTTCGAGGACGAACCAGAACTCCGGACCGGTGACGTGCAGGTGCCCCTTGTCGCCGGGCGCTGCTGGCTTCTGAGTCTTCGGATCGCCGCGCAGAATGTTCGCGATGCCCACGTTCACATAGCCGCCGTCGTGGGCGTCGCCGACAAACTGCGTGGGGTTCTTCTTGGTCAGCGGCTTGCCGGCGATCACCTGGTTGTAGTCGATGTACGGCACGTTGGCGCCGTCGTACGCCCCTTTGCTGTTGGCAACGCGCGTCTTCTCGAACCTGATGCCAGGAGTCGCCGGCGGCGTCTCATCGGCCGGATACATCGTCTGGGAATTCGCCATCAGCACTTCGAAGCGCAGCGACGGCCGGTCGCCGACGGTCTCCATGCTGTACACCAGCCGCTTCGGCACCTGCACGAGGAAGCCCTTGGTCGCCACAAACGGCTGCTGCCCTTCGATCGTGAAGCGAATCTGCCCGTCCTGCACGATCCAGAACGCGCGGTTGTCCTGATGGAATCGCCGCGGCGTCTTCGCGCCCGGCGCCATCGAGATGTACTCGCCGTGGAAGAGGTTGTCGTCGACGATGAGCTCGGACCAGTTCTGCTGGCCTTTGTGCTTTGCGACCACCTCCGAGAGCTTCGTCCACGCCTTGTGCGGGGGAACGAAGGGATTCGGTTTCACCGGCAACGGCGTCCAGGCATCGATCTGCGCCTCCTGCCCCTGCACGGCTACTTGAGGACCCGACATCACAAACACCAGACATACGCCAACGGCGATTGCAATCGACTGGCTGAGTTTCATCAAAAAGTCTCCTATGGAGAAAATCTTATACATCATCGTGTGGGATTCTCGTACCACACGACGCCAAGCCCGGGCTTCCCGTCGCGAGCATTGTCGTTCTCCTCGCTGTTGATCACGTCGAGATCCCCGTCCGCATCCACATCGAGCAGAAGATTCAGATCGAATTTGATGCCGTCAGGACCGCTCAGGTCGAACACGTCCCAGTTGGCCTGATAGGGCGAACCGCGAAAACGGAGCCACACGATGCCACGCTTGCCGTTGGACGCCTGCTCCGCGGAGAGGACGAGATCGCGCCTGCCGTCGAGGTCGACGTCGCCAATCGCCACGGCCTTCGGCCGGCCGGCGAGCGCAGGATACGGGATCTTGTGCTCGACCCACGCATCCGAACGTTCCGTCGTCGATCGCTTGAAGATGCTCAGCCCGAAGTCGTCCTTCAGATAGTGCGGGACGACGATTTCGTCCACACCGTCTCTGTCGAGATCGCCGGCATCGATGAACATCGGCGAGCGCTCTCGAGCGCCGATCCAGTGATTCGTCCAGGGTCCGTTCAGCCCACCCGATGCCGCGCCCGGATTCTCGAGCCAGCGGACGCCCGCCATCGCACCGAAGCGATCGCTCACGAGGACATCGGCCGTACCGTCGTGGTTCATGTCCTTGATGACGAGCGACATGATCCAGCCGGCGTCAGACAGGCGATGGAAGGTCCAGTCGGTGACACGCCGCGGGTTGGCCGGCGATTCGAGCCACCCGATCGACGCCCCTTCGTTCTTCCCGCCGACGATGAGGTCGGGACCGCGCCGCCGATCGACGTCCATGGGAGCGGCGAACATCCACTGAGACCTGTCTGTGTAGAGCGTTTCAGTCCGCCATTCCTGTTCGTGCGCGTAGCTCGCGACCCGTGGCGCCCAGTGCACCTGGATTTGACGCGTGCGGCCCTCCGCCGAGCTGATGATGTCGAGGTCGCCGTCGCTATCGGCGTCGAAGAACACCGCGTCTTCAGCGTCCGGAGATGTGCCCGCCGTGACCATCTTCCACACAGGGACACCCGGGCCGCGGCGATCGGCGAGGTAGACGCGCGTCAGTCCGCCCTGTTCCCAACTGGTGACGAGATCCATGGCCCCGTCGCCGTTGACATCGGCGGCCCGAACCCCATCCGCGCCAAGGGACGAGGCATCGATCGTGTGACGCTTCCACGGGTCGGCACGCTGGGCGCGGGGAGCATCCACCAGACACGCACAAAGTCCGATTCCAGCGACCACCATGCAGGCGCGTCGCAACGATACGGTCACAACACCTCCGGTGCCAACCAAGCTTACATCTCCTTGGAGTATGTTAGGCTCGCCGCCATCAAGGATGACATCTGTATGAAGGAACGTCTCTGGGCCGCTTTTCTGCTCATGATTCTCGGTACCGGTCTGCACGCGCAGGGTCCCACCGCCGCGGAAATCGACCGGCGCGCCGAACAGGTCGCCGGCAAGGTGGTTGGGTGGCGCCGCGATCTTCATCAGCATCCGGAGCTGGGCAATCGTGAAACGCGCACGGCCAAGGCGGTGGCCGACCATCTTCGAAGCCTCGGCATCGAAGTTCGAACCGGCGTCGCGCACACCGGCGTCGTCGGTGTGCTGAAGGGCGGCAAGCCGGGCAAGGTGGTGGCGCTTCGAGCCGACATGGACGGCTTGCCCGTCACCGAACTGGTGAACCTGCCGTTTGCGTCGAAGGTGAAGGCGACCTACAACGGCCAAGAGGTCGGCGTGATGCACGCGTGCGGCCACGACAATCACGTCGCCATTCTCATGGGCGTCGCGGAACTGTTTGCCGGCATGAAGGATCAGCTGCCCGGCACGGTGAAGTTCATCTTTCAGCCCGCCGAAGAAGGCGCGCCCAGCGGAGAGGAAGGCGGGGCGGCCCTGATGGTCAAGGAAGGCGCCTTCGACAATCCGAAGCCGGATGCCGTGTTCGGTCTCCACGTCTGGGGCGCCGGCAGCGTGGGACGCATCGGGTATCGCTCGGGCGCGACGATGGCGAGCGCGGACATGCTGCGGATCGCCGTGCGGGGAAAGCAGACGCACGGCGCGGCACCCTGGGGCGGCGTGGATCCGATTGTGGTGACGTCGCAGATTGTGCTCGGGCTTCAGACGATCGTCAGCCGTCAGCTCGACGCCACCAAGTCCCCATCGATCATCACCATCGGCAGCGTCCACGGCGGCGTCCGGTTCAACATCATCCCCGACGAGGTGCAGCTCGAGGGAACCATCCGGACGTTCGACTCCGCCGTGCAGCGCGACATTCAACGGCGGATCACGCTGACGGCGCAGTCGATTGCGGCCAGCGCCGGGGCCGAAGCCACCGTCACGTTCACGCCGTTCGCCCCTGTGACGATCAACGATGCGAAGCTGACCGAAACCATGCTACCCACCCTGCGCCGGGTGGCTGGAGCCGACATGGTGTCGGAACAGCCGCTGGTGACGGCCGCCGAGGATTTTTCGCTTTTCGCGCAGCGCGCGCCGGGGCTGTTCGTCTTTCTTGGAGCGACCAGGAAGGGTGTAGATCCAGCCACCGCGCCGGCCAACCACTCGCCGTTGTTCGACGTGGACGAGGGCGTGCTGCCGCTCGGCGTTCGGACGTTAGCCCATCTCGCGGCCGATTTTTTGTCGCAGAAGTAGTGTCTAGTTGTCAGTCTGACTGAAAGCTGACGACGAAAACGATACTGAGCACTTATCTCCCGGAGGCTCGGCCGACCACGGGCAGCATATCCACGAATCCACGCCAGCCTTGCTCGCCTGCGGGGCGATTCCCAGACAGCGCGAGGCCGCACCATATCGTGGGCGTTGCCAGCCCCGTCTTCGACCTTGCCCAGACTCGCTGCGCTGTCACGGCGACCCCAACCAACGGTATGCGGATGTTGAAATGCCCCGGCAAGCCGGATAGGCCACGGCCCGGCATCTCGAGCAACAGGCCATGATGGCTGGCGTCGATGATTTGCGACGGCGCGCCGTTCACGACGGCTTCGAAACAGTTCGCGATCTTTCGCGGTGACCGGCGAGCCGGCCGTCCTTCCATAATTGCCATCATCACCGTGCAGAGAAGTGTGGCGCGATCGAGCGGTCGCTCCAGGTACATGGCGTGGCGGCTGACGCGCGGATCGACCTCAGCGCCGTTGCCGATGACGACAGCGGCCGTCGACGGATTGCGTTGACGACTCACGTTGAGCAGTCCGTCGCGCACGGCGAAAGTGGCGTCGGTGACCAGGAGATCGAAATCACGGGCGTGCATTTCGCGCGCCGCGGTGCGAGCGTCCCCCCGTCGAACGGGCTCAAAGTGATTGTCCGAGAGCCACTCGTCGATGGTCGCGCACTCAACAACATCGGGCAGCGCGACGATAACGCGGGGGGAAACGGCCATTTGCGGGTCGTGAAATGGTGTGCATTCCACATGCCAGCGAAAACATTAAGGAATGCTTCCCGGCGACGGTTTCTGACTTTCAAAAGCGAATCTGGGACAGAGAAAACTGTCGTCGATGACGGTTTTGAATCAGCCGCTCGTCCCAGGGTCTCTAGGGTTTCTTCGCCGGAACGGCGGCTTCCGCCGCCTTCCTCAAATCGGTACGCCACCAGTCGTCTGAGTTCACCCGCTGCACCTGGTTGATGCCGATGACGACGGAGCCGGCGGGATCGACCGGGCCGCCGTCGAGAACGATCGTCGAATACTTCGTGGTCTTGGCTTCGAGCGTCCGCCGTCCGGGCGCGATTTGCTGGGTTTTGAGAATCCCCTTCGCGTCGAAGATGAACACCTCGACCGTGAACTGCTCGAGGTCGTTGCTGGTCTGATTGGTCGCCGAATAAAGCACGATGGGGGGATCGCCAGCAACGGTCAGCACGGTCGCCTTGCCGATTTTCACAGGCGAATCCGCAGCCTCAACCACCACCGCGGCTTGCTCGGCCGCCGCGGCCGCCACCAGCATCCCGGCCATCGTCGCACTGAGTAGGATCATGGGCCCTCCGACGTCAGTCTAACGCACCGCCGTGTGGTCTCGCGGTGATGTATCGATCTTTTGGCGCCCCTGCCCGGGTTTGACGTAGTGTAGTCATTCGTGGCGCGCCTCATTCTCGTCGTGATGATCTGCCTGGGGGAAGCGGGCTGTTCCATGCGGCTGTCCAGGCACAATCGACGTCCGCTCCGCCGGCACACGAGCGGGTCGCCGTTCCGGAGCCCAGCGAGAAGGCGTTGTCTTACCATCGCAGCGGCAACATCCTGTGGATGGTCAGCATTCTCTGGTCCATGGTCGTGCCGCTCGCGTTTCTCTGGACGGGTGTTTCGGGCCGCATCCGGGACGTCGCCGAGCGATTCGGCCGGCGGCGGTTCTTCGTCATCGGCATCTACTTCATCATCTTCAGCGTCATCGGCTTCGTGCTCGATCTGCCGCTCTCCTACTATGGCGGCTACGCTCGAGAGCATGCGTACGGCCTGTCGAACCAGACGTTCGGCAAGTGGTTTGGCGATGCGGTGAAGGGACTCTTCGTCGGCCTCTGCTTCGGCGTCGCCTTTCTGTGGCTGCCGTTTGCGCTGTTGCGACGCAGTCCGCACCGCTGGTGGCTGTATGTCGGGATGCTGATGGTTCCATTCCTGCTGTTCGTATCGCTGATTTCACCGATCTGGATCGATCCGCTCTTCAACAAATTCGGCCCGATGAAGAACACGGCACTCGAAGCGAACATTCTCGAGCTCGCCGACCGGGCCGGTATTCAGGGCAGCCGCGTGTTCGAGGTCGCCAAGAGCGAGGATACGAAAGCGTTGAACGCCTACGTGACCGGCTTCGGCGACACGAAGCGGATCGTGCTGTGGGACACGATCATCGCGGCGCTCGACGAACGCGAGCTGCTCGCGGTGATGGGCCACGAGATGGGTCACTACGTGCTCGGTCACGTCTGGCGCACGGTCATGTTTTTTTCGCTTCTGATCATGGCGACGCTCTACGCGATCTATCGCACGGCCGGCTGGGTGATCGGGCGCCATCGATCCCGCTTTGGCTTCGGCGACCTGTCCGATGTGGCCGCCCTCCCGCTGATTCTTCTGCTCTTCAACGCGTACCTGTTTCTGATTTCGCCCGTGATAATGGGGTTTACGCGGTATCACGAGCACGAAGCGGACAGATTCGGGTTGGAGATTACGCGCGACAACCACGCGGTGGCGACGGCGTTCGTCAAGCTCCAGCAGGAGAACCTGGTGGTTCCCCGGCCGGGGTGGTTGTACACGATGTGGCGAGCCAGCCATCCGCCGGTCGGCGAGCGCATCGACTTCAGCAACGACTATCGGCCGTGGGAGCGGAATCAGCCGCTCGTCTACGAAAGCCTCTTTCGAAAAGGGAAATGAGCAAGGCATTTACGAAGGAATCCGACGGCGAAGAGGACGACCTCGAACAGGCCGAGGCCGCCGACAAGGCCGCGCACGCCCAGCTCGCGGGCGTCAAGAACTACATCACCCCGACCGGCCTGCAGCGACTGAAGGACGAGCACAAGTTTCTGCTCACCAGGGAACGGCCGGCCGTGACGCAGGTGGTGGCGTGGGCGGCGAGCAACGGCGATCGCAGCGAAAACGCCGATTATCAGTACGGCAAACGGCGGCTGCGCCAGATCGATCGACGGATCCACTTTCTCACCAAGCGAATCGATGCCGCGCAGGTGGTCGACCCGGAAGCGCCGAGAAGCGGGCGCGCGGCGACGCACGTGTTCTTCGGCGCGACCGTGCGCTACGCCAACACCGCTGGAACAGAGCGTGTGGTGCGCATTGTCGGCCTCGACGAGATCGATCTGGATCGCAACTACATCAGCTGGGTGTCGCCGCTGGCGCGCGCGCTGATGAAGTCAGGACCAGGTGACTCCGTGGTCCTTCACGCGCCGGCCGGCGCGGAGCGTCTGCAGATTCTCGAGGTGCGTTACGAGCGCATCGCCATGGAGCCCTTCAGCGAACCGCCCGGGGCCGAGGTCGCACCGAAGGCGCGTCCTCGCACCTGAACACCCATCCCCACAAAGCCCATGATCCGAACCGAATTCAAGCGCCCTGACACGGCCAGGCGTCAACTGCCGCTCGCCGCTCTCCTCCTTCTGCTCCTCATCGCGCCCGCGTGCGACAGCGTGCACGGACCGACCGAGCCGACCGGCGCCGCCACCGGACCCGCCGGCGAGCCTGTCGTCCGGGAGATCCTCTCGCAGATGGATAGCCCGCCGGGAGCGCCAGGCCGGCGCCTGACCCTCGTCCGCTACACTATCGCTCCAGCCGCACAGCTTGCGCCTCACATTCATCCGGGCGTACAAATGGCGTCGATCCTGTCGGGCACGCTGAACTATGAAATCGTCTCGGGAACAGTCACCATCCAGCGGTCCGTCGGCGCGAACGGCGTTCCCGCGAGGACAGAGGCTCTTACCGGTCCGGCTCAAACGGCGTTGCGTCCCGGCGATACGGTCATCGAAGAGGGACAGATGGTGCACTTCGGCTCGAACCGGACGAGCGAGCCGGTAGTGATCTCGGCGACCCTGATCACGGAAGGTTCCGATCTCTCACTTCCCGCTCCAGGCACCAACTGATGGACAACATCCAGCCCTGCGATCTGCTCCTCACCAACGCCCTCATCGTCACGATGGACGAGCAGTTCACGATTCACAGCCCGGGCTCGATCGCCATCGCGGGAAACGGGATCCTCGCCGTCGGCGACATCGCCGGCGACTTCGAGCCAGTCACGCGCATCGACTGCGGCGGGCGTGTTGTCATGCCCGGCCTCGTCAACGCCCACACGCATGCGCCGATGGCGCTACTCCGCGGTCTCGCCGACGATCTTCGCCTCGACGTCTGGCTCATGGGCTACATGATGCCGGTGGAGCGCGAGTTCGTCCGCCCGGATTTCGTCGCGCTCGGCACCCGGCTGGCGTGCGCCGAGATGATTCGATCGGGTACCACCTGCTTCGCCGACATGTACTACTTCGAAGCCTCCGTCGCCGAGGCGGCGGCCGACGCAGGGGTCCGCGCGCTCTGCGCGCAGACCGTCCTGAAATTTCCAACGCCCGATGCCGCCAGCTACGAGGACGCGCTCGAGATGGCCCGCGCCTTCATCCAGACATGGAAGGGACATCCGCTGATCGTGCCCTCCGTCGCCCCGCATGCGCCTTACACGTGCACCGCCGAAATCTTTCGCGCGTGTGCCGAGCTGGCCACCGAATTCGACGTCCCGCTGCACACGCACCTGGCCGAGACGGCGCTCGAGGTCGAGCGCGCGCGCAAGGAATACGGCATGCCGATCGTCCCGTGGGCGAAGAAGCAGCGCCTGTTCGATGCGCGAGTTCTCGCCGCGCACTGCGTGCACGTGGACGAGGGCGAAATCCGGACGTTGCGCGACGCGCATGCCGGTGTCGCGCACAACCCTGCCAGCAATCTGAAGCTCGGGTCGGGCATCGCACCGGTTGCAAAGATGCTCGAGCTGGGGCTCGATGTCGGGATTGGCACCGATGGGGCCGCGTCGAACAACGACCTCGACATGTTCGAGGAGACGAGGCTGGCGGCCCTCCTGGCCAAGGGGACGAGCGGCGATCCCACCGCGATCCCCGCGCGTACGGCACTCGCCATGGCCACGCGCCTGGGCGCGCGAGCGATGCACCTCGGCGATATCACCGGCTCGCTCGAACCCGGCAAGCGCGCGGACCTCATCGTTGTCGATCTCGACGGGTCCCACACGACGCCGCGCTTCACGCGCGACGCCAATGCCATCTACTCGCAGATCGTGTACGCCGCGAAGTCGACCGACGTCGTCGACGTGATGTGCGATGGCCGCTGGCTGATGCGCGAGCGGCGCCTGCTGACGCTCGATGAAGCGGAGTTGTTGTCGGGCGCAGCCGAGGTGGCCCGGCGGATCGACGCATTTCTCATCAAGCGGGAGCAGAGCGTGCTGCAGAAGCTCATCGCGATCGGCGGCGCCGCCGAACAGGAGAGCTTCGAGATCCAGGTCAAGGCGCGCCTGGCCTCTGAAGCGTCGGTGCTCAGCGCGCTCGACAGCGACGACATCGCGATCATCCGGCAGGTGCACTACCACCAGCACGACAAATATTTCTTCTTCCGCGATCCCGAGCAGGGGCGCCTTCGCTACCGGGAGGATGAGTTCCTCGATGCTGACAACCAGGTCGTCAACGCCCGCGCGCGGCTGACGCTGACGGGGCCGGCACGCGAGCACGCCTTCGGTTCGGTATTGCTGTTTCGATCGCGTTTCTTCGCGCCTGCCATGCACTCGCCGCGCTTCTATCGCGAATACTTCAAGCCATCACGAGAGCGAGACGTGCACAAGGATCGGCGGCGCTGGCTCGTCGCGTTCAGCGGCGTGCAGTTCTACGTGCACCTCGATCGTCTGATGAATCCGGCGGCCGGCGGCTATTTCGTCGAAGTGAAATCGCGCACCTGGTCGCGGCGTGACGCCGAGGACAAAGCGGCCGTCATTACCAGGCTCCTCGAGCGGCTGGGCGCCCGGCCAGAGGACACGATCGAAGCGGATTACGTGGAGCTGTGAGGGCTGAAGCTCGGCTGAAGCCGAGCCCTACTCTGTTAACTGTGCGAGGCGTTCTTCGGTCGCGGGATGCGTTGACAGGTACCGCAGCGCGCTCGGCGTGCCGGACGCGCCGCTCGCCATTTCAAGCCGCCGCAGGATGCCGGCCAGGTAGCTGAGCGGAATGCCGTTCAGTTTCAGCACTTGAATCGCAAACGCATCGGCCTCGCGCTCGAGCTCGCGCGAGTAGTTCGCCTCGAGCAGCGCCGCCGCGGCCGCGGGCGCAACCGCGCTGGCATCGCCGGCGATCCAGGCCACCACCAGGCCCATGAGCGAGCTCTGAACAATCCCGCGCAACCCGTGGTTGCCCTCGACGTGACCCGCCTCGTGCGCCAGCACGCCGAGAATCTCGCGATCGTCCCGGGCCAGCGCCACCAGTCCGTCGGTCACGACGATGGTCCCCGATGGCAACGCCATGGCATTGGCACCCATGGCCTCGCTCTTCCGGAACTCGAGGCGGTACGACCCGGTCGATCCGGCCGGCATCTTGAGCTGACGGAGCGCCGACTCGATCGACCGCTGCCGCTCGCGCGGCAGCGCGCTCGGTGCAAAGACCTGCTGGTCGAGCGACCGCATCGTTTCGCGGGTCAGCGCTTCCCGTACCGATCGCGGCATCCTCTCGGCTATCTCGCCCGCGACCAGGGGAATGCCATACACATAGGCCATCACCACGAGCGCGATGCCCAGAAGGGGCAGAATCAGCAACCATCGTGGCAGGCGATCGCCCCACTGCGTATTCGGGGATGGCTGGGGCTGCTGCGGGATCAATGACGGAACTATATCGCCATCGAGCGGTCGTGGCTGCGGCGGGCGTCCATGTGCAACGGCGTGCAGCCCTGTGCACCAGTCGTGGGGCACTACCGTACAGATCTGTAAGCGCCGACAAAAAGGGCATGGAAAAACGCCTCTCCCTCGGCGAAGTACTCGACAAGTACCGGTTGATCTGCCCCAGGTGCCGTTGCAACGAAGCCATCGTGCTCATCGACATCGCCTTTGAAGTGACGTGGCAGTGTGTCGACTGCGAGACGCGCTGGCCGGCGAGCGATGCGGAAAGAGAGTTGCTGCTGGGTCCGTCTCTAAAGATGATCCACTAACCGCACCTGGGTGCGTTGGGTGCGACAGGTGCGTTAGGTGCGTCAGGTGTGACGCGCCGGCACCTTCGCACTCATCGCACCTCTCGCATCTGCCTTCGCGCTCTCTCCCATATCGCTTCGGCGCAACCACCGGCCATCTGCCATCCGCCATTTGCCATTTGCCATTTCTCGATCCTGTACAGGGCGAGCGGGGAGGCAAAACACGCCTCCCGTCGTTGGGGTTGGAATTTGCCGTCCGCCTTGAGGTGGGGACGAGCGCAGTTGATTCTAGAGATAGCAACGAGCGTGCCGTCGTTTTCGAGGCGTTTTTGGTCTGTTTTCACTACAACTAGAATCATCGAGTGAAGTTTTCCGCGCGTATCCTCGCCAGTCTCAGTTTCTGCCATCTGCTGAACGATCTGATGCAGTCGCTCCTGCCCTCGATCTACCCGCTCTTGAAGCAGACCTTTGGTCTCAGCTTCGGCCAGATCGGCATCATCACGCTCGTCAATCAGATCATCGCGTCAGTGCTGCAGCCGGTGATCGGCGTGTATACGGATCGGCGGCCCCTGCCCTACTCGCTGGCGGCGGGCATGGCCTTCACGCTGGCGGGAATGGTGCTGCTCGCCTTTGGTCCGACATACGGCGCTGTCATCGCCGCGTCCGCCTTCATCGGGCTCGGGTCGGCGGTGTTTCATCCTGAATCTTCCCGCGTCGCGCGTCTGGCCTCGGGAGGGCGCCACGGATTTGCGCAGGCATTCTTTCAAGTGGGCGGGAACGTCGGGTCGGCTGTCGGCCCGCTCTGCGCGGCGTTCTTCGTACTGCCCCACGGACGAAGCAGCATCGCCTGGTTCTCGCTGATGGCGATCGTGGGCATGCTGTTTCTGTGGAACGTCGGAAACTGGTACAGGCAAACCAGCGCGTTCACGGAGACCGCGGGCGCCGTGGCGACGCACCGGACGGGACTGTCGCCGAACCAGACGCGTGTCGCGCTGGCGTTGCTGCTCGGCCTGCTCTTCTCGAAGTATGTGTACCTCGCGAGCTTCGGCAGCTATTACACCTTCTACCTCATCCACCGCTTCAATCTGACCGTGCGCAGCGCGCAGGTCCATCTCTTTTTCTTCCTGGGCGCGGTGGCCGCAGGCACGATTTTCGGCGGGCCCATCGGCGATCGTTTCGGACGGCGGCGGGTGATTCTCGGATCGATTCTGGGCGTGCTGCCGTTCTCGCTGGCGCTGCCCTACGCCAATCTTTTCTGGACGCGCCTCCTGACGATCGTTATCGGCCTCATCCTCGCGTCGGCCTTCTCCGCCATCATCGTCTTTGCGCAGGAGCTGGTGCCGGGCCGGGTGGGTGCCGTCGCCGGACTGTATTTCGGTTTTGCCTTCGGCATCGCCGGGCTCGGCGCCGCCGTGCTGGGCGAGCTCGCCGACCGCACGAACATCACGGTCGTCTATCACGTGTGCTCGTTCCTGCCGGCGATTGGCGTGTTGGGATTCTGGCTGCCGAAACTGGAACGCCGTGAGTAACACGTGGATAACAGAAGATCAGAAGATCAGAAGATCATGAGATGCGGAGGGTGATCTCCTGTTACCCTCGGGCTATGAAGGCAATCGCTATTGCGTTCCTGTCCGGGACGATCCTGTTTGCGCAGGCCGCGCCGGCGACCACATGGCTCGACAAGCCGCTCGCGAACTGGAATAAACCGGGCGCGCCGATTCCCGCGGCGAAACCTGCGCAAGACGAGTCCATCGCGGCGCTGTCGACACGATGCGGCTATCTGCCGCTCCTCCAGACGACCGCCGGCGAGCGTGCGCTCGTGGCCGCAGGATGGGTTCCCTTTCGGATGTTCGACAAGCAGATCGTCGATCGCGACGTCGAAATCATCGGCGGCCTTGCCGGCGCCGACGGCATGTGCCGGCCGATGAACTTCAACGTGTTCGTGTTCGTCAACGGGCACCTCGCCGGAACGCTGTCGCCGCAGACGATGGAGTCGCGCACCGACGGCAGCATTGGCGGCGCGATTCGTCTCGCCGCCGACGACACCATCCAGGCAGGATTTGCGCGCTACCTCGACAAGGACGCGCTCTGCTGTCCGTCGAGCCATGTCACGGTTCGATACGGGATCGACCGGAAGGCGACGCCGCCTGTTGTCGTTCCGGTCGGTGTGCGGGTGACACGGCCGTAATAGTCGCCAGGCGATGGGTCGGAAGTCGGCAGGCGCAAAGCGGGCGGTAGTCGAAAGTCGGGGCGGAACAGGTCTTGCTGACGCTCGAGGTATGGGTATGAGCCGCCAAATCGGACAATTCGCCGCACGCAGAGCCACACGCAAGCTCACACGCGCCATTCCCTGGGTGGGCGCCGCGATCGCGCTCTTCACGCTCGGCGCCGCCATCAAACGTAAAGGTTTCTTCGGCGGCTCCCTCGACACGGCCCTCGACTTCACTCCCGTCGTCGGGACGTTGAAAAACGTGGCAGAGGTGGGACGCGGAAGGGATTTCATTCCCGACAGGGCCCGGTAGCTATCTCAACGGCGGTCGGCACCCACGACCATTGCCCAACGCCCATTACGAATGGTATTCTGATGGTGTGAAATCTACCATCGACAAGGCAGGCCGCGTCGTGATTCCGGCGGCCCTGCGCGAGCGGGCCGGCCTGACGCCTGGATCGGAGCTCGACATCACGGAAGACGAGCACGGCATTCACCTCAGGCGCGTCGCGCCAGGTCCCCGTCTCGTCAAAGTCGGCCGCCGTCTTGTCGCGCGACCGACCGCTGCCGCAACCGAGCGTCCCCACGTCGACATCGCGTCACTCATCGAAGAAGAGCGCAACCGCTGGCCGTGATGGTGTTCCTCGACACGAGCGTGCTTCTGGCCGGGCTCGTCGATTTCGGCCCGCAAAGCGCGCCCGCGCAGTCGCTGATGCATGCCGTGGCCGAAAAGCGCGTGGCGTCGGTGGCCACGGCGTGGCACTGCTGTCTGGAATTTTTTTCTGTTGCGACGCGGCTGCCGGCCGAGTTCCGCGTCACGCCGGCTGACGCGGCGTTGCTCCTCACCGAGGAAGTGTTCTCGAGAGTCACCGTCCACGACTTGCCGTCCGGCGAACGTCTTGCGATGCTTCAAGCCGCCGGCCGCGAGGGCGTCACCGGCGGCCGCCTGTACGACTCTCACATCACCGAAGTCGCCCGCGCCGCCGGCGCGACTGTCGTCGTCACCGACAATCGCCGCCATTTCGTGAGTGCGCTTCGCTACGGGATGAAGGTGGAAACGCCTGCGGAGTTTCTTGCGGGCTTGAAGAAGCCACAGTGACCGGGTTTGAATCCATGCTGTCGGCCGGGTCTGAAGAACAAGACCCGGCCTACTGTCCTTCGTGTCGTGTCGTCGTGTGTTCGCCGTCACGCGGCTTCGATTCGGCCTCTTAACGCCGACAGCTCGGCGCTCAGATTGACGAGCTCGGCCTCTGTCGTTTCGAGCTTTTCTCCTTCAGCCCGCACGAAGCGACTGTACGGCGCGATGCTCGTGCGGATGCGATCGGACGCCCGCGCGATCTCCTTTTGGAACTGCGTCCGCAGGGCATCGCCGAGACGTTGCCGCACTTCCGCAATCTTCCGGCGCATCTCTTCCTTGCCCTTCTTCCGTTTGGCGGGAATGACGAAGAACCCGATGGTCGCAATCAGAGAGGCCATGACCAGCCCGGTGACGTCGGCTGCCGCGGTCGAGGCGGCCACAGTGACAATCGCACCGAGGCCGACGGCCGATGCCCCGACAGCCGCCGCGGTGGCCACGGCATTGCGCGCACCGTCGGCCAGATCGCTCGCCTCCTTCTGACGATCGTATCCATCCACGACGCGTTGTGCCTCGCGTCCGACGGAATCGATCATCCGGCGTCGGTCGAAATGGAAGCGCTCGGTGTCGGGGTTGTCGATAATCGCGCCCGCATATTGCTGGCGGCGTTTCGCCAGGTGCGCCGTCACCCCCTGCCAGTGCCGCAGATCGGCATCAATCATCCAGTCAATCAGCTCGCCGACCTTTCGATCGATGTGCTGCGGCGCATCGGCCACGACCTGGCGGCTGAAGGCCTCCTGAACCCGGCTGCGATTCAACAGGTCCATCACCCGGCCGATGCGCATCGTGTCGTCGAAAAACATATGTCCGCGGCGCTCCATCTCGAGCAGCACGTTCTCGACGTCGGCGATGCGCAGCCCGAAGTCGCGCTCCATGTCGCGCTGGTAAATGGCCAGCTGGTTTTCGACCTGTTCCAGCGTCACGAAGTCGTCCTTCAGAAGCGCGCGGCGGTCGCGCACCGAGGCGAGCTGTCGCGCAGCGACCGACGCGGCCACGCCGAGCGGGTTCAGCAGCTTGAGTTGCGCGCGGCCCGAGGCATTCAGAGACGTCGACACATAGTTCTCGAGCGCCTCGAATCCGCTCGCCGCCCATACCGATGGCTCTCCTCGTTTCGCTCGAAGCGCCAGCTTCGAGCTGACGAAAAAGATGTCGGGCTCGAAGCCCAGCAGCGAACGCGCATTGCCGGCCACAAACGCCCGTATCTCGGACACCTGCGCCGGTCCTTCGAGGATGTCGCTCTTGTTCACGACAACGACAATCTTTTTGCCCCAGCCCCGAATGTGATCCATGAAGGCACGCTCGGTCTCGGTAAACGGACGATCCGCCGAGGTGACGAAGAACACCAGATCGGATCGCGGAATGAACTCGGCGGTCATCGTCTCGTGCTCGCGAATGATGGCGTTGGTGCCCGGCGTGTCGACGATGCGAATCTCACGAAGCAGATCGACCGGCGCCTTGATCACGAGCAGGTTTGCCTCGCGCACGGTTTGTTCGGCTGTTTCGCCATGCTCGAGCAGGGTGATCACGGCTGTGGTCGGCGTCACGCCTTCCAGCATGAGCGGCTGGCCAACAAGCGCGTTGATGAATGCGCTCTTTCCGGCGTTGAATTCGCCGACAACGACGAGCAGGAACAGCTCGTCCAGTTGTGCGATGGACCGTTCGAGGGCCTGCTGCTGATCTGCGCTGGCGTCAGTACGCGCGAGCGACGCGCGGAGGCGCACGAGCAGGCTCCGCTCCTCCCGGAGGAGCGCATCCTGTGAGGCTGAGAGAACGCGTGTCAGCATGAGCGTTCGCAATGCAGGAATCAGACCAAAGGGTCCGACCCGAAGCGTCGAGGCTCCAGGATGCTATTCATTGAGGCGCCCAATCAAGGTCAGCAGCGCTCGATACGCCTGTGCCATTGCGCGAGGCTCGGCGAGCGACGGCGTATCGGCGGCGGTGTGAATGGTTCGCAGAACCTGCGGAGCGAAACCCGCCTGCAGCCCCGACTCCTTACCGCCGTTGATGAGAAGCAGGAGCTGGTGGGCCTGCAGCTCGGGCACCGCCGCGATAGACAGGGTGGGAATCCCTGCATTCTGAAAGCTCAAGTCGTCGCTCGGCGGCATCCTCGGAAATTCGACGCAGGCGCGAACGACGTCGACGCAGGTGGCCCGCATCGCCTGGAAGAGGGCGTCGTTGGCGGTCGAGCGCGGCCCGAAGATGAGCGTGTCGCCGAAGGCGTTGATGTCGAGGTTCACCATCGCGCGTGTCTTCCGATCGCGGTGGTCCTGCGCGTATCTGGCCGAGCCAAGCAGCCCCAGCTCTTCCATGTCGAAGAAGACGATGCGCACCTGGCTCGCCGGGCGCGTCTTCTGCCACGTTTCCGCCAGGCGGACCAGAATCAGAACGGACGCAGCGTTGTCGACGGCTCCTTTGCTGAGGGTGCCATCCTGTAACCGCACGGCGTCGTAATGCGCGCCGATGACGATCTCGGGTTCCCGCCCTCGAATGGTGACGACGACGTTGCGCCCCTCGGTGCGCGAATCGTTCTTATGCGGCTCGATCGTGAACGGCTCGACCTCGAAGGGAATACCGCGGGCTTTGAGCATCCCGGAGAGCGCATCAAACCGCGCCTCGTTCGACGATTGCGCCAGGCGCGCCAGATCGTCCATGGCGGTTGTGAACAACTGTTCGGCGGCGGGCGCAGACACGACCGGGCGCGGTGCGGGCGGCGCAGGATGTCGCGGCAAAAAAGCCAAGAGACAGAGCTAAAGCTCTGTGCCACCGAACCGCGAACCTCACGAACCTACGAACCCTACGAACTTTACGAACCATCATGATCGGTATGGTATTTCGCCAAACATCGGAAGGCCCGCGGCCTTGATGATGTCCGTCAGGCCCTGGCGGGCGTGAAATTCCATCCCGTCCCGGTTGACGACGACCGTGTTGGGATAGCCCGGCGCCAGCCGGCGGAACTCGGCGTCGATCAGGCGGAAACGCCGCACCATGTTTTCGGCGGCCTCGTGCGGGCGGCTGCGCAGCCTGATGTGCTTCTCGATCGTGTCCACACTCGACGTCAGCACGATGACCTTCTCGGGATTCCACCAGTCGCCGATGGAGAGTACCTCCTGGAGCGCGGGGTGGTCCTGCTCCCGGGTACTCCGCCATGTGCGCTTCGAGCGTGATGCGCGCCCCCTCGAAGAAGATCACCCGGTCGGGCCGGTCGTGCTCGGCCGCGTCGCGGTAGTTCGCGTCGTAGATGCGGGCAAAGTACTCGGTGACGCCCACCGCGTTCCGGCCGGCGGCGATGTCTTCGAGCATGCGGCGGTCCCACACGCCCTCTTCGCCCTCTCCGTAGGTGCCGTTGTGATAGAGGTCGCCAAGCTGGCGGATCAGCGTGCTCTTACCGATTCCGGGGCCCCCGACGATGGCGACACGCATCAGATGTCGACGCTCACGACGCTCGTCACTTCCTCCACGGTCGTCAGTCCCTGGGCGAGCAGCCAGGCGGCATACCGCTTGAGGTCGATCATCCCCTCCTCGATGGCCACCGCATGGATCTCTTCGGAGCGGGCGCCGTTGCCGACGAGCGCGCGAATACGGGACGTCACTTTCATCACCTCGTAGATGCCCACGCGGCCTCGTGCGCCCTTGCCGCCACAACTGCTGCAGCCCCGTCCCTTGTAGATCGTCGTGCCTTCCGGCAGCCCCCAGAACCGCGCGATGTTCGCATCGGCCGGATAGGGCTCCCTGCAATCCTGGCAGAGCCGGCGGGCCAGACGCTGCGCGATGACGCCGATGGTCGAGGACGACACCAGAAACGGCTCCACGTCCATCTCCTGGAGCCGCGTAAAGGCGACCGCCGCGCTATTGGTGTGGAGCGTCGTGAAGACGAGATGGCCCGTCAGGGCGGCTTCTACGGCGGTGTGGGCGGTCTCCTTGTCGCGCGTCTCGCCCACGAGCAGGATGTCCGGATCCTGGCGGAGAAAAGCCCGAAGCACGCTGGCGAACGTGAGGCCGATGGCCGAGCTCACCTGAATCTGGGTGACGCCGGGCAGGTCGTATTCGATCGGGTCTTCCGCCGTGGAGATGTTCACCCCGGGATCGTTGATTTCGGCCAGCGCGGAATACAGCGTCGTCGTCTTGCCCGAGCCGGTCGGTCCCGTCACGTAGATGATGCCGTAGGGCTGCTCGATCATCTCGCGCATGAGCTTCAGGACGCCCTCATTCGACACGAGCTTGTCGAGGCCGAGCGTGGTGTTCGACCGATCGAGAATGCGCATGCAGACCTTCTCGCCCCACTTGCCGGGCACGGTCGACACGCGGAAGTCGATGGGCTTGCCGTCCATGGTGACGCTGATGCGGCCGTCCTGCGGCAGCCGCTTCTCGGCGATATCGAGGCGGCTGAGAATCTTGAATCGCGAAATCAGGCCCAGCTGGACGCGCTTGGGGAGCTTCTGCACGACCTGCAGCACGCCATCGATCCGGAACCGTACGGTGACGTCCCCTTCCATGGGCTCGACGTGGATGTCGCTGCTCCCCTGCTTGATGGCCAGGCCGAGAATCGAGTTGGCGAGCTTGATGATGGGCGCATCTTCCGACGCGCTCATCAAATCCTGCTTGGTTTCGGCTTTCGGCTCGTCGGTATCGGCGGCCAGTTGAAGCTCGCGAATCAGATCCGATTCGAGCAGATCCACACCGGCAGGCGCGGCCGGCTTTGCCCCGGCCGCAGGCGCGCCTGGCGCGCGGGCGGGCGCCGGCTTCGTTGCGGCGGGAGCCCCGTCGTTGTCCTGCGCCATCAACTGAGGGTAGGTCGAGGTCATGAACCGCTTGAAATCCTCCTCCGTCACGACGGCCGGCTCGATGAGCACGCCCTTGATGACCCGGCGCACATCGTCGAAAGCCACGACGTTCGAGGGGTTGGTCATCGCCAGCGTCAAACGGTTGTTAGCAAACGAGATCGGGACGACCTTGTGCTCGTGCACAATGGCCGGCGGCAGCAGGCGGAGGACACGCGGATCGACCTTCACGCGCGACAAATTTACAAAGTCGACACCAATGTGACGGTTCGCCGCGTCGAGACGCTCGGCCAGCGCCGCCATCATCGCCCGCGCAGCCGAGGGCTGCTCGGCGAGCAGCTGATCGAAGTCCGACTGATCGAGGATGCCGCAGGTGGTCGCGTCGAGCGCGACCACCGACGCGGTGCGCGGCTTCCGGGTGAGCAGCGCCATCTCGCCGAACATCTGTCCTTCGCCGAGCTCCGCGAGCAGGAAGTCGATGCCGGTGTCCGGATCCCTGCGGCGCACGGCCACTCGTCCCGATAAGACGATGAAAGCCGAGTCGTCGGCGGTTCCCTCTCGGACGATGACCGAGCGGGGCGCGAACTCGCGGCGACGCATCCGGTGCTCGAGACGCGCGAGCGCATCGGATGAGACCTCGGTGAAGAGCGGCAGGCGACCGAGCAGCGACGAATTCATTGCAGTTGCCGCATCTTACAACAGCAAACTCGCGTATCATGTGAGACGATGAATCAGCCGATCACCACTCGATCTGCTCATGACGTCGGGGAAGCTTGGAATACGGTCGATGCTGCTGAACTCTACGAGATTGCCCGGTGGGGTCAGGGATACTTTTCAGTCGGCGACAACGGTCACATCAAAATCCACCCCACGAAAGAGCCGCACCGGTCGATCGACCTCAAGCAGCTGATCGACCATCTCCAGCTGCGCGGCATCAACCTTCCGACGCTCATTCGATTCCGCGACATCCTCCAGCACCGGCTGCAGGACATCCACGAAGCCTTTCAGTCGGCCATCACGCAGCACGAATATACGGGTAAGTACTGCTGCGTATACCCGATCAAGGTGAACCAGCAGCGCCAGGTCGTGGAGGAGGTCTTCAATTTCGGCAAGCCGTTCAACTTCGGCCTCGAGGCGGGGTCGAAGCCCGAGCTCATCGCGGTGGTCTCGATCGCCGACAACGACACGCCGATCATCTGCAATGGCTTCAAGGACGCCGAGTTCATCGAGCTGGCCATGCTGGCGCAGAAAATCGGCCGGAAGATCATCCCGGTCGTCGAGAAATACACCGAGCTCGATCTGATTCTCGAGCACGCCGAGCGGGTGGGCGTCCGGCCCACCATCGGCATGCGCGTCAAGCTGGCCGCCCGTGGCGGCGGCCGCTGGCAGTCGTCCGGGGGCTACCGCTCGAAGTTCGGCCTCACCGTGGCCGAGATTCTCCAGGGCCTCAAAGAACTGAAGATCCGCGGCATGGAAGACTGCTTCCAGCTGCTCCACTTCCACCTCGGCAGCCAGATTCCGAACATCCGGATCGTCAAGGGCGCCCTCAACGAAGCGGCCCGCGTCTACGTGGAGCTCGCCCAGGCGGGTGCCGGCCTCAAATATATGGATGTGGGGGGCGGGCTGGGGGTCGACTACGACGGGTCGCAGACCAATTTCGAGTCGAGCGTCAACTACACCCTGCAGGAATACGCCAACGACGTCGTCTACCACCTGCAGGCCGTGTGCGACGAAGCCAAGGTGCCGCACCCGACCATCATCTCCGAGAGCGGCCGGGCGGTCGTCGCCCATCACAGCCTGCTCGTGTTCAACGTCCTGGGCGCGACGGGATTCGGGCACGACGAAGTGCCAACCGCCACGACCCCGGAAATGGAGCGGCCGGTCGTCGACCTCATCGAAACCTACGGCAGCTTGACGACCCGCAACGCCTTGGAGAGCTACCACGACGCCCAGCAGGCGCTCGATATGGCCATCAACCTGTTCGCGACCGGGTACCTCCCGCTCGAGCAGCGGTCGCAGGCCGAGAGCCTCTACTGGGCGATCTGCATGAAACTGCAAAAGCTCGTCAAGACCATGGAAGAGGTGCCCGAAGACCTGCAGCACCTCGACGAATCGCTGTCAGACACCTATTTCTGCAACTTCTCGCTGTTCCAGTCGGTGCCAGACAGCTGGGCCATCAAGCAGCTCTTCCCGATCATGCCGATCCATCGGCTCAACGAGCAGCCGACCCGGCACGCCGTGCTTGGCGACATCACCTGCGACTCGGACGGCAAGGTCGATCAGTTCATCGACCGGCGCGATGTGCGCCGCACGCTGCCGCTCCACGCGTTCAACGGCTCGCCGTACTACCTGGGCGTGTTCCTGGTGGGGGCCTATCAGGAGATTCTCGGAGACCTGCACAACCTCTACGGCGATACGCACGCCGTGCACGTCAGCCTGGATGCCGACAACACGGTCATTCTCGACGCTGTCATCAAGGGCGATACGGTGCGCGAGGTGCTGAAGTACGTGCAGTTCGACGGCGAGGCGCTCATCACGAAACTGCGCGGCGACGTCGAAGGGGCTGTCAGGGCAGGTCGGCTCGACTACGAAGAGTCAGGCCGTCTCATCCGGTTCTTCGAAGAAGGCTTGCACGGATATACCTACCTCGAAGGCAAGGGCTAGACACCTGTCATGGCGGATGGCAGATTGGCAGATGGCAGATGGCAGATGGCAAGGTAGCGCAGGGCTTTAGCCCTGCCTGACGGATTACGACCCTCCAGTGCCTGCCGTCGCAACCGCTGCAGCGGCCGCTGAGAGAGATGGCACCTTGCGGAACATCTCTTCGCGCAAAGGCAGGATGAACGAAAAGCGGTAGTCGGCTTCCATCCGTCCAATCGGAATACCGATCAGATTCCCCGACCGGTTCAGCACTCCCCCACCAGACACTCCCGGATGTCCGTCAGTGAGCGACGTGAGCAGCCCATTCGCCGTGCGCTGACCGATGTACCCGGTGCTCAGGATGATTCCCTTCGAGTAGTCGTTGCCAAGCCGAACGATCGGATCGGCGAACTCGTACTTGTAGCGCATGTCGAGGCTCAGCGGAGGCAGGTCGATGGCCGAATCGACCTTGATGATGGCCCAGTCGCCCGGATGCACCTCGGCATCGGCGGTTCCACTGTCGACAACGGTCACCGGAAACGCCTCGCCCTTGAAGAGGATATTGACCGATGCCGTCCGCTGCTGGTTGTCGTTGAGCGGCATCACGCCGTGCTTGACCGTGATGAAGTACCCGTTGCCCAGGTAACCGGCGGTGCTGTACCGCATGGCGCCGAACTCGTCGTACACGTTCACCTCGACGAAGCTCTTGCGGCGGTCGCGCAGCATGCTGATGGGCATGAGGCCCATCTCGGTCGACAGGTTGTGCGTAATCTCCGTCGCCATGGCGTTCTGCGCGTCGATGGCCGCCGCGATTCTCTTCTCGAGACGGCGCTGCGAATACCAGGCGCCCAGCGAGAAACTGGAGGCGGCCAGGCAAAACGCCAGCATATAGACGAGCAACACACGTCGACGTTGGCTCAAGCGCATAGCGCTCTCAGCTCCGCCGTGAGGGGCCCAGGCCCATCACGATAAGATTGTTAGGAGTGGCAGGGATACCCGAACGCTCATGGACAGCGCGCGGGCAGTAATCAAGAGTAGGGAGGACCACCGGATAAGTCAAGAGCTGTCACAAAATTACCCAGCAATTCATGACTTGGTGGTGCAAAAGGGACACTGCGGACGGTTCCTTACAGACGGTTCCTTACAGAAGATCAGAAGACCAGAAGGCGCTTTGGTCTTTAGACCTTACGATCTTTTGATCTTCTGATCTTCTGTTCCGGAACCCCTACTTGATCTCGTCGAAGATCACCTGCGCGTTCGAACGCAGGCGCGCTTCCTGGACGTCGCCGTAACCCTGATACTTGGCCGGCTGCTTCCAGGTCTTCACGACCTCCTCCACGCCCTGACCGCCCTTCTTGGCCGCCCGCATGGCATCGGCGAATTCGCGGTTGAACGTGGCGTATTCCATCAGCTCGGTCATGTTCATGTTGACGCTGTGACCGGTGACGACCGTATCGGCCACCTTGCTGAACGTGCTCTGCGCCTTGGCAATGGTGTCGCCGATCTCGAGGCCGCTGCCGCCGTTGTTGGCGTCAAGCAGCGGCAGGTTCTTGCCCGAGACGATGTCGCCCGCCGAAACCACGCGCAGCGCCGGGAAGAGCACCCACGCGTCGCCGTTGGTGTGGCCGCGGCCGAAGTAGTAGAGATCGATCTGGTCCGGCCCTTTGCCGATCGTCATCCGATCCTTGAAGGTGCGCTTCGGAAGACCCTTGCCGCCATTCTGCTCGAAGATATTGGTCGGCGGGGGCGCGCCGGGCTTGCTGATGCCCGGTGACGGCGCGCATCTGCTTCATGTTGGTCGCGGTGTTCTCCTGCACCACGATGTCGACCGTCGTCGGGAACTCGACGTTGCCGCTCACGTGATCGCCGTGCGTGTGCGTGTTGATGATGGTCGTGATGGTCTTGGGGCTCAGCTCCTGGATCTTCGCCAGAATCGGCGCGCCCCATCCCGGGTTCTTCGTGTCGACGACGCTGATGCCGTTGGACTGCACGAACACGGTCGTGTTGCCGCCACCGCCCTTCAGCACGAACAGGTTCTCTTTCAATTTCTCGACTTCGACCACCATGGGCTTCTGCCCACCCTGCTGTGCGGCGACGTAGGTCATCGCGCCGACAGCGACCAGGGATGTGAGAAGAACGATGCGCTTCATGCCGTGCCTCCAGAAAAGAAGACCCGTTGAACGAACCACAAGACGCCGGCCAGCATGACGACCACCGACCCGGCTATCGCGAGCCGCCGTCCGGCGGTCTCGCCCTGCAATCGAATCCGCGCGAACAACCACGCAAGGGCTACCACCATCGCGAGCTGCCCGATTTCGACCCCTATATTAAAGGAGAACACGGCCCATCCAAGCGCCCGATTCGGCAAATCCAGCGCCCGCAGTACGCTGGCGAACCCGAACCCGTGAATCAGGCCGAAGCCGAACGCCACCCAGGCCCGCGTGTCGCGGCCGCCCGCCCCCACGAGCAGATTGTCCGCCCCGACATATACCACGCTGAGCGCGATAGCCGGTCCAATGGCGTTCTCGGGCGGGATCACCAGCCTGAACGCGGCCAGCGCCAGCGTGGTGCTGTGCGCAACGGTAAAGGCCGCCACGACGATGAGAAGGTGCCTGAGCGTGCCGCCGAGGAGGAGGAGGCCCGCCAGAAACATCAGATGGTCCGACCCAAGAACAAAGTGACGCGCTCCCGCCTGCACGAAGCTCCGCACCACCGCCCGCACCCCCTGCCTCGTATCCATGAAGTACTGAAACGTCGTCTTGTTTCTGTCCAGAATGGCCTGGGCAGCGATTGTGCCGTTGTCATACACGTTCAGGAAGGTCTTGTGCTGAGGGTCGTAGGGAAACATCAGCGTCTCGACGTCCGCCCTGCCGAACGGACCGTCGAGGGCGTAGCGCGTGTGAAAGCGGACGGATTGACGCTCGGGCAGCGCCTCCGGCGCGGACCATGCCGAATGCGTCAGCGTGCGGCCGTCGGTCCGGACCTGCAGGCGGGCATCCAGCAGCTCGAAGATCGCGCCTGCCCGAGCCTCGAGCGTGTCGCGTTCGAGCAGCTTTTCAATCGGCTGAATCTTGAGATCGTTTGCGAGGTCGAACATGTGCGCCACGACGGTGACGTCAATCGCGTCCGATTCGATTCGCGCATCGATGAAGCTGAACGGGACAGGGTGGGCGAGCGCCGACGCGGCAAGACAGCACGCGACGACCGCCGAGAGCGCGGCCTTTCTCATAGCCGTGGAAATGGTAGTGCATCTCACCATTGGAAGATTGGTAGATTGGAAGATTGGTAGATTACGGCGATATAGTAGATTAAGAGATGTCATGCGGACTAAGAAGGGCGCGTTCGATGTCGTTCGAGAGCTCGCGGCGCATCTGCCCGGCGTCGAGGAAAGCACGATGTACGGCTCACCGGCGCTGAAGCTGCGGGGAAAGATGCTGGCGTGCATGGCGACCAACAAGGCGGCCGACCCCGATTCGCTTGTCGTGCAGGTGGGATTCGTGAACCGCGATCTCCTAGTCGTCAAAGACCCGAAGACGTATTACCTGCGCAAACACTACGAGGGATATCCGGTTGTGCTGGTGCGCCTGAGCGTCATCGCGCGCGACGAACTGCGCGAGATCCTCGAGATGGCGCACCGTCACGTCTCAGGCACCGCGAAGCGTCGAGGCCGCAAGGTTCGTCGCCCTCAGTGAGCCGACCTCTCATCGATCGAAACTGCGCGGACGGCCGCGGCCAGCCGTTCCCCATCAGGATGCGGTTTCAAAACGGATGAGCGGGTCCTGTCGCCGGGCTGCCCCGTCCCGTCCTCGGTCCGCACTACGCGTGTACGGGAGACGGACCTGCGGGCGTGGCCGGGGCGGCCCCGCCCGGCGCCACCCGCTCATCCTGGTTTTGAACCCATGATTGGCACCGGCCGAATTCGCCACAGCGGCCACGGTCGGACGCGTCGGGCGTCGCGAATCCGTGCGGAGGCCGCCGATTCGGAAAGCTTGGCCGCGCGAGAAGCCCGAGGGAGACGAGCGAGCATGAAGTGCGAAGTCAGTGTGCTCGCGTCTCGCGGCCTGTCGCGGCATCGCAGCGCGGCCCGGCGCCGTAGCTTCGGATTCGCGAGCCCGATGCGTCCGGCTGTGGCCGATGGGGACAACGTCGACTATCGATCGACGAGTGCCTTATCGAACAAGATCGGCCCGACGTGTTCCGCGGCGATCGAGGCGAAGTAGGCGCGGTCGGCGAAGCGGTGATCCATGTACGAGCCGCGCACGCGCTCGACGAATCCCTGCTTGCGGAAGATGTGCTGCGAGGTGGTGTTGGTCGCTTCCGTCACGGCGATGTGAAAGCCCCGCGGGGCGGCATGCTTCAGACAGGCCGCCACCAGGCCGTGACCGATCCCGTGACCGGCGTGCGTCCGCGCCACACCGAGCAGAAACAGGTGCAGGCACTCCCCTTTCCGCGGAGGCTCACCCTTGCGGTACTCGGCGTCCAGCTGTCCGAGGATGTCGAAGATCGGATCGAACCTCGGGCTCAACGTTTCCATTCCATCGGGCATGATCGACGCGGAGTCTTCGGCCAGGAGAGCTCCGACCATCTCTCCGGTCTCCCTCGCGCGAGCGACGATCGCGAGCCCTTCTTCGGCCGCTTTCGGGCACAAGAGCCGCACGAAGTGCTCGAAGTCGGCCGACGTCAGACCGGTGGCCACCGCCGGCGGATCGCGTTCGCTGAAGACCTCGCCGAGCAACGCAGCCATCTCGTCGCAGTCCGACCGGCGATACACGCTGTAGTCGATCGTCATGGCCCCGTCCGTGGCGGAAGTATAGACTCGGGTCACGCCGACCTGAAGGTCGGCCCTACAAACCATGAAGCCGTTGAAAATCGTCGTGCTGGTCGTTTTCGTCGGCGTCGCGACCGCATGGGCGCAGACCGTGACGGCGCCAGGGGTTCATCCCGTATCCGGCCGCCGGTTTGCCAACGTCATGGGCTGGCAGGGAGCCGACTGGCTGGAACGTTCGGAGCGCGAGTCCGAGGAGGAGCCCGACAACGCGCTCGACGCGCTGGGAAACCTCGCCGGGCTGACCGTCGCCGACGTGGGCGCGGGATCGGGCTACTTCACCGTCAGGCTGGCGTCGCGCGTCGGACCTGCGGGCCGCGTGTTTGCCAACGATCTCCAGTCCGAGATGCTGAAGATGCTCACGGCCCGGCTGGCCCGCGAACGTGTGACGAACGTAACGCTCGTGCAGGGCGCGCTCGACGATCCGAGGCTTCCCTCCTCATCCCTGGATCTCGCGATCATGGTCGACGTCTATCACGAGTTCTCCGAGCCGCAGAAGATGCTGCGTGGCCTGCGCGCCGCCCTGAAGCCCGGCGGGCGCCTGGTGCTGCTCGAATATCGCAAAGAGGATCCGCAGGTGCCCATCCGGTTCGAGCACAAGATGTCGGTGGCCGAAGCGCGGCTCGAGCTCGAGGCCGAGGGGTTTCTGTTCTCGAGGCTCGACGACCGTCTGCCCAGGCAGCACATCCTGATCTTTTCGAGAAACTAGCGGGTTCGGCTACCATTGACCGTCCCCGGACATTCCGGTCTTCCCAGGAGAGGAGCCCAGGCGATGAAGCGAAGAGCGTTCCTCGAAACAGTCGGCGTCGGTTTGATGGGCACAGGTCTGGCCAGCGCACAGTCGGCGCCCGCGCGCCAGGGATCGGCGTTCCTCGGCGAAGGCACCCGAAAACCCCAGACACCCATTCCCGTCAAGAAAATCAAGACGGTCGCGCTCTTCAAGAGCCCCGAGATGTACCCAAACGGGATTGCGGTCGCCCCCGAAGGCTTGTGGATTGCCGAACAGAAGTCGGATAACGCGGTGCTGACCGACTGGGAAGGCAAGCTGCTGAAGACCATCAAGACCCCGTCGAAGAACAGCAGCGGCATTGCGTACGGCGGCGGGCGCGTGTGGATGGCCGCGAACCGCGCACCGAATGGCATCTTCGAAATCGACATGAACGGCACGGTGGTCTCGCACCGCCAGATTCCGCTGGGCCCGAAGGAAGACGGCGGTGGCTGCCACGGGATCGAATACGTCGACGGGAAGCTTTACATCGCGGCGCTTCGCATGCGCGGCATTCTGCGGGTGGACGTCAAGACCTGGCAACCCGAGATGTTCATCAACTACAACGTGCCCCGCGCGCACGGCATGGCGTACGACCGCCGCGATAACTCAATCTGGCTCGTGACCGGCCTGCAGGACGGATCCGCCGGGTTGATTCAGTACGACGCGGCTACCGGCCGCACGCTCTCGACGGCGCAGTTCGCCAAGTCCGACAGCGACCCGCACGGCCTCGCGTGGTACAACGGCGTCCTCTACAGCAGCGACGCCGGCATCCACCCCGGCTGGGAGGACGACGTCTCGCCGACCCACGGGTATATCTTCAGGATTGATTTCGTGTAGTGGGCTGCCAGTCACTCGAATCTAGAATCTAAGATCTGAAATCTAGAATCTCAGGTTCTAGATTCCAGTTTAGATTCTAGTTTCTAGATTTTAGTTTCTAGATTCTGGTATCCCGCTCCCGCTACCAGTACGCGATCAGCCTTCCCGCCGAAATCGCGACCATCCACGCCACGAGCGAGATGCCGCCAACGAGCGCCAGACGCCGATGCTCATCGCGCGAGAGATCGCGCTGCCCCAGCGCCTGCCATGCCGGAGCGTGCGAACGGCCGCGGCGTTCGCGAGGCCCACGGCAATCGCGGCAAACTTGATGAACAGAAAAGGATTGTCGACGTACTCTGTCGCCTGCGTGACAAAGAGTGCCACGCCCGTCAGCACGGCAAGGCACACGCCGACGACCGCGACAGGGACGGTGATTCTCGTGACCGACGCCAGCGGCACGGTGCGCCACACACCCAGGAGCCGAAGGTCGAGGATGACCGTCGCGCCGAAGAGCGCGCCGATGGCAAAGACGTGAAGCAGGTTGACGACCGGGTACGTCCAGAGGCTGGACGTACGCATGAACTCGCCAAGCGCAGAGTGCTCGGCCCAATGGAACGCGTCCCGCAGCTCGCGCCTACTTTCGATCCGGATAGACGTTGTATGTCTTGCCGTTGTACATGACGCGCTCGGTCTTCACTTCGAAGCGCTTCGCATCGCGATGGCGGTGACCATGGATCGTCACCTTGGCGCCGAGGGGAATGGTCGTGGCGTGCAGCCCCGAGCCCTCAACGCGTGGCGGCGGCGCCAGCGTGATATCCCACACCTGGCCGTCCGCTGCCTTGATTTGCATCGTGCCGTGAGGCCCGGCCAGCTTCACCGGCGTCTCCACCGTCCCGGTGATTTCGAACTCCTGATCCGAATATCCCGGCCCATCCATGATGGGCAACCGCCGGCACTCCCGCTATCATGACGAGCATCAGCAACGCGGCGAGATTTCTCATCGTGCACCTCACAAGCCCTAGGTTAGCATCTTCGTCTCAACCATGAGGCCCTGATGTCGAATCCGACCAGACGCGATTTCATCGGCACACACAGCGGCCGCGGCGGCCGCGCTCGTCTCCACCCGGCTGGGCGGGCGCGCGGCGGCGCAAACGCTAACCGCGCCCGCGGCCGATCCCCTCGCGATTGAGCTCGCCAACGAAGCGCTGAACGTCGTTCGCGGCGCGGGCGCCACCGTATGCCGACGCGCGAGTCGGACGCTACCGGCGGCAGACGATTCAGACTCGCGAGCGCCAGGTGAGCAGCGTGTCAGACGAGGAATCGTACGGTCTTGGCGTGCGCGCGCTCGTCAACGGGTGCTGGGGATTCGCCGCCACCAGCACGATGACCCGCGCCGGCGTGCAGAAGGCTGCACAGGAAGCTGTCGCCCTTGCGCGCGCCGCACAGACCGTGCAGCGCCATCGTGTCGAGCTGGCACCAGCCGCCTCCGTCACTGGCACGTGGATGACACCCGTGAAGCGCGATCCACTCGAGGTGCCGCTCGAGGAGAAGATCGCCCTGCTCATCAAGGCCAACGAGGCCGCCCTGCGGGTGAAGGAGCGTCCGCTTCGTCTCGTCCGGGTTCCAGCTGCTGCGCGAGGTAAAAACGCTCGTCACCTCGGAAGGCACCAACGTCACGCAGACGTTCATCCGCGTCGGCCCGTATTTCAGCGCCACCGCCACCGCACCGGGAGATTTCCAGACCTACGAGCACGAAACGGCGCCACGGGGACAGGGCTGGGAATACGTCGAGTCGCTCGACATTCCGGGCAATGCCGAGCGCTGGGCGTCGATCGCGGCCGAAAAGCTCACGGCGAAGAGCGTCGAGGCCGGTCAATACGATCTCATCCTCGATCCGACCAACCTCTGGCTGACCATTCACGAATCGATCGGCCACCCGACAGAGCTGGACCGGGCGATTGGCCAGGAGGCCAACTACGCGGGCACGAGCTTCGTCGCTCCGCCCGACAAAACGATCGGCAAGCTGCGCTACGGCCCGGAGTTCATGAACGTGCAGGCCGACCGCACCCAGGAAAGCTCCCTCTCGCGTGTGGCCTGGGACGATGAGGGGGTGCCTGCCGATCAATGGCTCATCATCGAGAAGGGCATGTTCAAGGACTACCAGACCACGCGCGAGCAGGCGAAATGGATCGAACACCTGACGGGCGTCCGGCGCTCGCACGGATGTTCGTTCGCCGAATCGTGGAACGCCGTGCAGTTTCAGCGCATGCCGAACATCTCGCTGCTTCCCGGCGAGCGCGACATCACGCTCGACGACATCGTCGCCGCCACCGATCGCGGCATCGTCATCAAGAACCGCGGGTCGTGGTCGATCGACAACCAGCGCTACAACTTCCAGTTTTCGGGCCAGGCGTATTACGAAGTGCGCAACGGCAAAATCGCCGGCATGCTGCGTGACGTCGCCTACCAGAGCAACACGCCGGTGTTCTGGAACGCGATGGACATGATCGGTGGCAAATCGTCGGTACTGGCTCGGCGGATCGTTCAACGACGGCAAGGGCGAGCCGTCGCAAGTGAGCTCGGTGAGCCACGGATGCCCGCCATGCCGCTTCCGCAACGTCACGATTCTCAATACGGGGCGGAAGTCATGACGCGCGAAGAAGCCAGGGCGCTCGCCGATCGCGTTCTGGCGCTCAGCAGGGGCGTTGACGAGACGCGCGTCAACATCAGAAGCGAATGGGGCGGCAACACGCGATTCGCCGACGCCAGCATCACGACATCGGGCGGCGTCACCGACGTCGCGGTCACCGTGACGGTCACTGTCGGCCGCAAGCGGGCCTCCGCGACAACCAACGTGCTTGACGAGGCCGGCCTGCAGCGAACGGTCGAACTTGCCGCTCAGCTTGCGCGGTTGTCGCCGGACGATCCGGAGATCATGCCCGAGCTCGCTCCGCAGAAGCACGACACGGTCAACGCCTACATCGAGGATACGGCCAACCTGAATGCGGTCGCGCGCGCCGGCGCGGTGCAGCGCGCCGTACAGGGCGCCGGCAGCGGCGACATCTTCTCGGCAGGATTTCTCGAAGCCCGCGCCATCACCGTGGCCGTCGCCAACAGCAAAGGCTTGTTTGCATTTCACCGGACGACAGATGCGGAACTGTCGATGACAGCCAGAACGCCGGACGGTACCGGCAGCGGCTGGGCCAGCGCCGGATCGCGCGACTGGGGCGCCGTCGATCCGACTGCCATCGGCCGCATCGCGGCGCGGAAAGCGCTTGCGAGCCGGAATCCGCAGACGATCGAGCCCCGGCCGTATACCGCGGTGCTCGAGCCGCACGCCGCGAACGATCTCGTTTCCCTGTTCGCCGGAGCCCTGAATGCGCGCGCGGCCGACGAAGGGCGCAGCGCTTTTTCAAGGACCGGCGGCGGGACGAGAATTGGCGAGAAGGTCTGCGACGAACGCGTGACGCTGTTGAGCGACCCGTCGGATCCGGACCTGCTCGGTACGCCGTTCGACCTCGAGGGTCTGCCGATCCGGCGGACCGTGTGGATCGAGAAAGGGGTCTTGCGGAATCTGTCGTACACCCGTTTCTGGGCGCAGAAGCAGGGGGTTCCGCCCACCGGCGCTGCGGTGTTTGCCGGCGGCCTGAAGCTGTCTGGCGGGACGAAATCGACCGACGAGCTGATCGCCGGGTGCGAGCACGGTGTGCTCGTGACGCACTTCTTCTACATCAGGTCGCTCGAACCGCGAACGGTGCTCTTTACCGGACTCACGCGCGATGGCGCGTTTCTGATTGAAAAAGGCAAGGTCACGCGCCCGGTGAAGAACCTGCGCTGGAACGAGAGCCCGCTGTTGATGCTGAACCGCCTGGAAGACATCGGCCGTTCCGAAGCCGTCGCGGCCGGCCGCCACATGCCCGCGCTGCGCATCCGCGACTTCAACTTCACGTCGCTGTCCGACGCCGTATAACACGACGACACGACGACACGATGACACGACGACACGACGACACGACGACACGACGACACGACGGCACGACGGCACGACGACACGACGACACGATTACCGGTAGCGCAGGGCTTCAGCCCTGCCTGTCACCTTTTCCATCGTCACGACTCTAATGACATCAGGAGCAGCTTCATGCACATGGTCAGCGGGACGGTGCTCGAGCGTTGGAGCGGCCTTACCGACGAAGACGTCGTTCTGCGCGTGCTTCAGGGTCAGACGGCGCTCTTCGAGGTATTGATGCGGCGCCACAACCAGCGGCTCTACCGCGCGGCACGCGCTATCCTTCGCGACGAGCGCGAAGCCGAAGACGTGATGCAGCAGGCCTATGTGAATGCGTACGCACACCTGCGGCAGTTCGACGGGCGTTCGACCTTCGCCACATGGCTGACGCGGATTGCGATCAACGAAGCGATTACCCGCGCGAGGAAAGAGGGCCGGTACGAACCGCTCGAACGCGAGGAGCACGTGCTGGAGACCATCTCGTCAGGAAGCGCGGCGCCAGACCCGGAACGGCTCGCGTTCGCGCGCGAGCTCGCGGCGCTGGTCGAAGCCGCTGTCGACGAGCTTCCCGACGGATGCCGCGAGGTTTTCGTGCTCAGAGAAGTCCAGGGCCTGAACACGTCAGAAACGGCCGACATACTCGGCGTGAGCGACGACGTGGTGAAAACACGGCTGTCGCGCGCAAAGGCGACCCTGCGGCGCGATCTCCTGGAGCGCGCCGGCCTGAGCGCGCCGCACACGTTTACGTTCCACCAGTTGCGGTGCGACCGTGTCGTCGCCGGCGTGTTCGGGCGAATCGGTGGGGGGCTAGCTAATCCCTAATCCTCAATCCCTAGAGGTTCATTTCTTAGGGTCGTACAGGTGATTGAGCGACGGCATCGTGCTCTGCGTCAGCCGGCAGTTCAATCCTTCCGTACCCCAGAACTGCGGCGAATGGAACGTGCCCGGGACGGCATACAGCACGTCACCCTGTTTGGCCACGATGGCCGTCTTCTCGTCCCCTTCGAACACCCATCGCAGCTCGCCGAGCATCACGATCCATGACTCGGCCGTATCGGTGTGAAGGTGCCCGCGATCGCCCGACGCGGTCGGGAACGTGGCGGGGCGGTAGCCGCAGATGAAGTTACCGCGCGCGCGGTTGGCGCGCATCGCTTCCTGCGTGAAGTTCTTCTTCGTCGCGCTCCGCTTTTCCAGCTCGTACACGTTCACGTGGTGCGGCCAGGGCTTGCCACCGTTACCCTCGTTGTACACATCGAGCGGATTGAGGCCGGTGCCCAGCGTCACCGGGATGTACTCCACGCCCTTGGCAGGCTGTGACGGGCGCTTCTCGTAGACCGGGGTCGAGGACGGTCCCGAGGTCACTTCATACCGGATCGCGGGCGTGCTGCCGACGACCTCGAGCGAGTGCAGCAGACGCTCCGGGACGAACACATACGATCCCTTCGTCGCATTGATGACCTCGAACGACCGGTCCGGCTTCTCGACCTCGAACTTGATTTCGCCGTCGAGCACGATGAACCAGGACGCCGAATCGGGATACAGGTGGCGTTCGTGCTTCGTGCCGGGCGGTTCCTGCACCATGAACGACACCGAGTTGCCGTCGTTGATGACCGGCTCGCGCCACGTCGTCTTGCCCTGATTCTTCGCCTTCAGGTCCGCGAGCCGCGTCACCGGCTTCATCGGCGCCTTGTATTCCCGATTCATGGGTTTCGGGTAATACAGAATGCGCTCAGTTTCCTGGGCTGAAACCACGACCGGGACAAGCAGCAATAACGCAGCAACGAAGCGCATGTCTCCTCCAGGACCGAACGCCCGGCTGAAGCCGGGCCGACCGTAAATCAAGGTCCGGCTGAAGCCGGGCCCTACCGCGATTCTCAGAGCCGTCCCGAACCCGACGAACCCCGCGAACCTACGAACCTTACGAACCTTACGAACCCACGAACCTACTCGAACCTGAGCGTTCCTCGCATCTTCCAGATCGACGTCGACTCGGGCCGCACCAGGTAGCTGATGAACTTCGTCCCTTCGTCCACCCGGCTCGATCGCGACGACACGGCGGTCGACATATCAATCCACGCCGCGAGCTCGCGCGGCAGCGGGCCCACGAGCGAGATCTCCTTGTACGGCAGAATCTCGCAGATGGCCTGAATCGCCATGTCCCCCTCGCCGCGCGCGAGCGCCTGGCCGCCTTCGCCCTTGGTGCTGACCGGACTGTTGACGCCGGCAAACTCCGGCCGCTTGATCACTTTGTTCTCGATCACGCTTGCCACCATGCTGCCGCCGGCGGGATTCGAGCGCATCACCGCCTTCGCGCTCCGAAGCGCGGCCGCGAGCTTCTCCACCGTCGAGATATCCGGGTGCGGCGCCCCGGCTGGCACCGCGAGCCCCATCTCCGAGCGGCCGAGCGGCGTAAACGTCGATTTCACCACGCCGCCGTCGAGCGACAACGTGCTCATCAGCTCGTGCGGCAGGAAGATCACGTCCGAAGCCGGCTCGAGCGTCTTGACGTCGTTGACGATCCGTCCCATGCCGCTCGATCGGACGGTGACCTTGATGCCGGTTTCTTTCTCGTAAGAGGCGGCAAGATCGCGCAGCCCGCCGAACAGCATGACGCCCGGCGCAATGACGATGATTTCCTTCGCGGGCGTCTGCGCCTTCGCCCCGGCGGCGGCCAGGGCCAGCACCACCAGCACGGACAGGATCGTTCTTCGCATGATGGCTCCTATTTCCCCGGCAACATGACAACGCCGACAAATGATGGATTGACTCCCACTGGAGTCGGCGTTCCCAGGAGCTCCAGCGTGCCTTTGGTCTGATCGATCCGGAACATCGAGACGCTCGCACTATCCTGGTTGGCGACGAGCATCAGCGTGCCCGTGGGATCGATCGTGAAATTCCGGGGCCGATTGATGGTACGCGACTCGTGGCCGACCAGCGTCATCCGGCCGTCGTCGCCGAGCCGGAAGATCACGATGCTGTTGTGGCCGCGATTGGAGCCGTAGACGAAACGGCCCGAGCGGTGGACGTGCACGTCGGCACCTGAGGCGCCAACCTTGTCGGCGGCGGCCGGCAGCGTCGGCAGCACCTGCATCTCGCGCAGCAGCCCCGCCCTGGCATCGTAGGCAAACGCCGTCATCGTCAGATCGAGCTCGTTCATGACATAGGCGAAGCGGCCGTTCGGGTGAAAGTCGAGATGGCGCGGGCCCGCGCCCGCGGCGGCGGCCACCTGCGGCGGCACGTTGGGCTTCAATCGGCCGGATGTCGCATCGAACACAAGCTGGGCGACCGACGGTCCGCCTTTCAGCGGCACGAACACGAATCGGTTCCCTGGGTCGCTGCTGATGTAGTGTGCCATCGAGCCGAGACCAAACTCGCGGGTGTCGACGGCGGGGCCCAGGCGTCCGTCGGGCGCAATCGGGATCGACGCGATCGTGCCCTGCCTGGTATCGCCGTAGTTGGCCACCAGCAGCCACCGGCCGGTCTTGTCGGTCGACAGGTGCGCGGTGATGCTGCCCATCGAGGGCACGTCGTTGACTGGCGTCAGCGCGCCGGTCGACTGATTGATGGCGAACGATCGGACGCGGCCCGGGTCGGTCTCGTTGACGGCAAACAGAAATTTCGCCGCAGGGTCGAAAGCGAGAAACGACGGCTCCTGCCCGACATCGGTCGACCGTCCCGCGGGGATCAGCTTGCCGCCGGCCGTGTCGAGCCGGAAGATCGTGATCTCCGGCCGATAGCCCGATACGTAGACAAACGGCACGCGCGCTTCCTGGGCCGCGGGCCACGCGGACGTGAGGCCCGAGGCCAGCAGTACCGCGAAAACAAAGGGGGTCCGGGGGGTCATGGGTTGGGGCTATGATACTCTTCCCGGCACAATTCGAAAGGATTCTCCCATGCGTGTAATCCGTTCTGCCCGCTTCCACCTTCGCGCTTCGCGCTCCGGCGGACGAGTCGTTTTGTGGCTCGGCTGCGTGCTGGCTTATATCGCGGCCACCTATGCGGCCGATCGCTCGCCCGCGACGATGGCCGATGCCGCAAACAAGTTTCTCTCGACGCTGACCGCCGAACAGAAGCAGACCGCGAACTTCGCGTTCGACAACGTCAAAGAACGCGAGCGCTTCGGGTTCGTCCCGACGGAAATGCATCCGCGCGTGGGGCTGATGATTGAGAAGATGACCGAGCCCCAGCGGCAGGCGGCGCACAACCTGCTGAAGACCGGTCTCAGCCAGAAGGGCTACATGACGGCGTCGTCCATCATGGAGCTCGAGAGCGTCCTGAACCTCATCGAGAACCCGCCGGGCGCGAATCCCGGCAAGCTCGAGCGCAACCCGCTGAAGTACTACGTGTGGGTCTTCGGCACGCCGTCGGCGAAAGGCACGTGGGGCTGGAAGGTCGAAGGGCACCACGTCTCGCTGAACTTCACCGTTGCGGGCGGCAACATGGTGTCGGCCGCGCCGCACTTCTTCGGATCGAATCCGGCTGAAGTGAAAGACGGCCCGAAGAAGGGGCTGCGAATTCTGGGCTTCGAAGAGGATCCCGCGCGCGAGCTCATCATGGCGCTCGACGCCTCGCAGCGCACCAAAGCCGTCATCAACGCCGCGGCGCCGAACGACATCGTGACGCGCAACGAGAGCAACATTTCCCCGCTCACCCCGACGGGCATCGCGGCCACCGATCTTCAGCCCAAGCAGCGTGAGATGCTGATGCGGGTGGTCGACGCGTACGTCGCGGTGATGGCGCCCGATATCGCCGCCGACCGCATGGCAGCGCTCAAGAAAGCGGGACTCGACAAGATCTCGTTCGCGTGGGCGGGCGAGGTCGAACGCGGGAAGAAGCACTACTATCGCGTGCAGGGGCCGACGTTCCTGATCGAGTTCGACAACACCCAGAACGACGGCAACCACGTGCATTCGGTCTGGAGGGATTTCAATGGCGACTTCGGCCGCGACCTCCTCCGCGAGCACGTGACGAGCGTGTCCCACTAAGAAAAACAGGAGACTAAGAGATTAGGAGAAAGCTTTTTCTTTTTGAAAAAGAAACTCCTAATCTCCTAATCTCTTGTAAGAACTCCTACCCATTTACTCGAATCCGGAATTTCAGCACCGCTTCCGCACCGGCCTCGACCGGCACCGTGAACTGCGCCGCGAACGCCGCGGTCTTGATCCACTTGTGTGACGAGCTCAGCATGCGCCACGTGGCGGCGCCAACCGGCTCGTTGACTTCGACGGTAATCGGCGTGGTCTTGCGGTTGCGCAGCGTAATCGCGTACTCGACCTCGTAGACGTTGGTCGAGATCTTCTGGAAGTCCACCTGATTGCGCTCGCAGACCACATCGAACGCGTTGCCGATCTTCAGGTTCAGCGTTTCGTCCTTCGGCGTGTGCATGATGCGATCTTCGCCCACGAACTGCACGCCGCCATTCGAATCGGACTGATACACGCGCACGGTGCCCGCCGGCATCGGCATGCCCAGCCCGCTCTTCTCTTCGTTCTTGAACTGGTAGAACACCTCGACGTTGTCCTTGATCGGCGCACCCGGGCCGCGCGAAGTTGTGGTAGTAGAACTGATTCCCGTTGACGACGTAGCGCTTCTGGACCGGGAAGCCGGTGCCCGACAGCATGCTGACCTGCTTGGTCTCGTTGTTGTTGATCGTCGTCTTTCGGCCGAGCGTGTAGAGGTGATACTCGGAGAAGGCTTCCTGCGCCATCGGCGCGGCCGCCATCTCCCTGGCGGGCCATCGACTCGTCCGCCATCAGCATCTTGCCGATGTTCTGGCGCACGCGGTTCAGATCGCCGGCCACGAGCTGCAGCTTGGCGTTGCGAAACGCCGTGCCGCTGCCGTTGGTCAGCGTCACCCAGCCGTCGACGTCGCCGGCCTTGTCGTCTCGCGCCACCGTCAGGACGTAGTCGGCATTCCACGACAGCTTGCCCGCCAGATATTTGGCCTCGACGCGGTGGCGTGCGCCGCCTGCGTTGTCGAGCGTCCAGATCAACGTCGGCCGGCTGTAGAGCGTGTCGGGCAGCTCGGGGAAGCGAATGTGATCGGCGTGCATGCCGGTGACGATCTCCTTGCCGATGCGCCACACCGGCTGGTTGTTGTAGCTCAGCAGGTGCGCCGTCACTTCTTCCTCTTCGGTCGTGCCATTGACCTGGCGACTGCGCACGAGCGTCACGTCGCGGCCGACGTACTTGCGAAGCAGCTTGTCGGGCTCGAGCAGGTCGAACTCGTAGTTCTGCTCGAGCACGTTTACGCGCGACGGCTCGCTGAGCGAGCGGAAGAGCACCGTGGCGGGATTGACCGTGGCCGCGATATCCATGAAGTTCAGGTTGAACGTGCCTCGCGGCAGGTCGAGGTTCCGCACGTCGCGCACGAGCGCGATATCGGAGTTGTAAACGGTGACGCTGAGGTCGACTTGATCGTCCAGGGTCGTCGAGCCCTGAGCGCCCGCGGGAGCGGCCTGAACTGGTTCAACCGTGGGATTGGGTGCGCCGGACCATCCAAAAACCGCGACGACAAACAAGGCGATGACAGCGGCTCGTGCAAGCATTCCTGACTCCTTTGAACAGCGGGCTTGTACCCGCCTGTCCTTAGAACGGAGCCACGGAATTTTCTTGCACACGCTCCCACGACACACCGCCGTTGGTGGTGTAAAGCACTCTCCCATCGGAGGTTTGCACCACGGCGCGAAGGCTGTCGACGGCCCGGATCGCGACCAGCGTCAGCGCCGGCGTGTAGTTCGGGGCGACGCCGGGCGGCACCGCCGTCTTGATCCACGTATTGCCGCCATCGATCGAGCGCTCCACCGACATCCATGCCATGACACGCCATCGAATCAGCGCGTTGGCCGGCGCGGTCGACTCGCTCGAGGGGATGCCCTGCGCCAGCGCCTGGCGCTGGCCTGGCGCAATCGCCGCCGCTTCGTTTGCCGCAGCGGGCGCGGGGGCGGCTGGCGGTGCTGCTGCTGGCCTTGTCGCAGGAGGTACAGGCGCCTGATTCTGATCCTGAAGCGGTCTCGCGCGCGCACTCAACGCGTCGAGCGCCGACTGCTCACGACGCTTGTCCTCGTCGCGGAGCTCGAGGTTTTCGCGTCCGAGCGCACTGTCCGCCGATCGCTCCGCGACCTGTTTGTCCGCGGTCGTCGGGGCTGTCGTGGCCGGCGGGGGGATCGCGGCGTCCAGCTCCTGCGGCGCCGCCGGGGACTCGAGTTTCCGAGCGAACTGCTCCTGGTCACGATTCGGCGCCGGTTCGGGCGCCGGCATCGCCGGCGCAGGGGCTGCTGCACTCGCAGACGTATCCTGCCGGGCGCCCGTCGGCTCGAGCCGCGTGAGCGATCGATTCGGCACCACCACCCAGATCGCAATCGCCGTCGCGGCGGCCGTCAACGGAACGCCCCATCGCAGGAGCGACCCGATCTGCCCACGCGCGCTTCGGCGGTGCTTCCACTTCCGGCCTCGTGCGCTCGATCGACGCGAGCATGGCCATGCAGCGCGAGCAGTTCGACGCGTGCAGCTCGACCATGGACGGCTTCCGGGCGTCGAGCGCGCCATCGGCCCATGCGGCAAGGATCTCTGCGTCGAAGCAGCCCTCGGCTGTCACCAGCGGCGACTGCCGGAGCATCGGACCGAGCCACGGCTCACGATCGAGGTCAGCCTCCTCCATAGGTTCCTTCTTCATATAGAACGATCCTGCGCCAATTCCTTGCGCGACCCGAACAACTCTTCGAGATTCAGGGTCCCGGCGTCCGTGCCGGCGCACTCGAAACACCGCGCCACCTGATCGTCGCTCAACCCGGCGGCGCGGAGCCGCCGCTCAACCTCGTTCTTCACCACCTTGCGGGTGCGCGCCAGCTGCCGCGACACCGTGGCTTCGTGTTCCTTCAGTATCCGTCCCGCTTCGGCCAGCGTCGACTGCTGCGCGTAGTACAGCCCGAGCCGCAGCCGATCGCGCGGCTCGAGCTGGGCGAGCGCGTGCTCGAGCGCCGTGCGGAGGAACTCGACAAACTTCGGGCATTCGGAATCGACGGTTTCGAACGGCGTGAGCGCCGGCAGCTCCTCGGGAAGCGGCTCGATCCGGCGCGCCACGCGGATCCGATCGACGTACCGCTGCGCGAGCACGGCGCGCAGCCACGTGGCGAGACTGCTTCGGCCGTGGAAGTACCGGAGCAGCGACTTCTTCGAGCCGCCCTTCTCATCGACGCCGTAGAGATCGGCATAGAGCGAGTCGGCCTGCTCGCGCGCCCCGCCGGACGGGTCCAGCGCGTCGGCGGCCCGGTAGAGGCCGGGACGCATCTCGAGCACAAAATGATCCCAGGGCGGTCCCGTCGCCAAGCTCGCAGGCACACGCCAGCGCCAGATCCTCGAGATGGAGCGACTCGAGGTACCGCGACACCTCCGACGGATCGGGCTCTCCTGCAGAAAACGCCTTCGCGCAGCTGGCTTCGAGCGTCGTGACGAACGACGCTTTGGGCAGCCGCCAGCGCTTCGCTTTGGCCTTTCGGTACAAGCGATCGGCAAGCACCGCATCGATTGGTCTGTTCGGTTCGGCCTTCACCATCGTTGATCTCGATGGATCACTTTCCGGCGGCAGCTGTTCCGTTGGCATCTGCCGTCCTGGACACACGATAGCTTATCGGACGCTGACGATCATGACACCTGATGGCCTGGGCAACACCACGACGTTCCTGAGCGACGAGCCGACCGTCGAGCTCATTCTGCGGGCCAGGCGCGGCGATTCACTCGGCGATCGACGCCATCCTGCAGCGCTGCCTGCCGCCGCTCACCCGCTGGACGCACGGACGCCTGCCCGCCGTCGCGCGGGGAGCGCTCGACACGGCCGACCTCGTGCAGGAAGCCGCGATCCGCGCCATCGCACGGCTCGACAGGTTCGAAGCGCGCCACGTCGGCGCCATGCAGGCGTACCTCCGGCAGTCGGTAATCAACCGGATTCGCGACGAGATGCGGCGCGTGGGACGCCGCCCCACCGCGGTCGAGCTGTCGCCCGAATGGCCCTCGGACGAGCCGTCGCCGCTGGACCACGCGGTCGAACACGAGAGCTACGAGCGCTATCGGTCGGCCCTGAACACGCTGAAGCCCCGCGAGCGCGAGCTGGTGATCGCTCGCGTCGAGGCGCAATGGAGCCTGACGGAGATTGCCGAACACTTTGGATTCAATACGGTCGACGCGGCGAGGATGGCGGTGTACCGCGCCGCCCGGCACCTCAGGGGGGCGTTGGATTCGTAAGCCAGGGCCAAAGCGTTTTCCGTACGCACTGATGACTACTGAGCAGGTGGCTTGGTCCCAGCAGGACTGCCCTGCGTGACCGGTTTGCCGACGGCACCGCGGCTCTCGAGGAACTCGACGATGGCCGTCTGCTTCTGGGCGCGTGCCGAGTCGAGCGCCGTGCGGCCGTCCGTGCTCGCGACGTTGACATCGGCGCCCAGCTCGACGGCCAGCTTCACCGTGTCGAGCAGGAGCGCATCGCGCTGGCCGCGATCGACGGGTATCCACGCGGTTCCGCCGCCCATGCCCAGCGCGGCCATCACCGCCGTCGTCCGTTCACGCCGCCTCTGGTAGCCCTCGCCCTGCACGTAGTTCGATTCGTGGACGACCTTGGTGTCGGCACCGTGTTTGGCGAGCAGGCGCATCACACCAGGCTCGGTAAACCGCGCGGCCAGCCAGTACGGGGTCGCGTCGACGAGCGCCGGCATGAAGTGGTAGTCGTCGGACGCGCGACGCGTCGGTGTCCAGACCTTCACCGTGACGTTCGGATTGGCGCCCTTCGCCAGAAGGAGTGCCGGCGGTCTCCTCGTCGCGCCGCATGATGGCGCAGTGGAGCGCCGTAAAGCCCGCCTTGTCGGCGTTCGGATCGGCGCCCTTCTCGAGGAGATACCGCGCCAGCTCTCCGAATCCCGAGAACGCGGCCAGCGTCGTGGCGCTGACGCCCCACGCATCCTCGTCGTTGACGTTCGCGCCGGCATCGACGAGCACCTTCGCCGACGCGAGCTCGCCGTTCCGGGCCGCGAACATGAGCGCGGTATCGGCCCCATGCGGGATCATCCGGTTGTATTCGGGAAGGCCGTGCGGCGGCACGGCCATCATCTGGCTCCAGCTTTCGCTTTTCGCGTGTATGTCTGCCTTACCGGCGACGAGCAGCTTGACGACGTCCACGTGGCCCTGCGCGACCGCCCACATCAACGCGGTCTGCCCGCGTGTGCCGCGCGCGTTGGGGTTCGCGTCCCTGGCGAGCAGTAACTCAACGGCCGCCGCTTTTCCCGATCGCGCGGCAACCATCAGCGGCGTCTCGCCCGAAAAGAGCGCGGTGTTGGGGTTGGCGCCTGCATCGAGCAGACGCTTGACGAGCGCGGGGCTCCCGTTGGTGCTCGCGGCCCAGAGGGGTGTCACGCCCAGATCGTTCGCCGCGTTCACGTTCGCGCCGCCGCGAATCAGCTGATCGGCTTTCGCGAGGTCGTCGCGATACGCCGCCCAGTGCAGCGGCGTCGATCCGTCGCCGGCCGGTGCCGATCCTTCCTGACCATAGGCAGGCAGCGCCAGGCACAGCGCCAGTAACGCGGATGCGAGAGTGCGTGGCCTCATAACGAAAGCGTGTCGAGCTGAACCTTGCCGGTACTTCCGCCGATGCGCTCCACCGGCACATCCATCTTGTCCATGAGCGTCACCAGGAGGTTTGCCATCGACGGCTTGTCGGTGAACTTCACATGCCGTCCGCCCTTGAGCTTCCCTGCGCCGCCGCCGAGAACGAGGAGCGGCAGGTTCTCGCCCGAGTGCCGCGTGCTGTTCGAGATGCCGCAGCCATAAAGAATCGTCATGTGGTCGAGCAGATTACCGTCGCCGTCCGGCGTGGCCCGCAGGCGACCGAGGTACTTCGAGAACAACTCGGCGTGGTACCGGTTGATCTTCGACATGTGCGCGATGATCTCCGGATTGTCCTGATGGTGCGACAGCGGATGGTGCGCTTCCGGCACACCGATCTGCGGATACGGCCGCGCGCTCTGTTCCTTGCCAATCATGAACGAGATGACGCGCGTGAGATCGGTCTGGAACGCGAGCAGCTGCAGGTCGAGCATCAGCGCCAGATGATCTTCGAACAGCGGCGGCGCGCCCTGCGGCTGGTCCATCTCGGGAAGCTCCAGGTCGGCCTGCTGCTCGGCGCGCTGGATGCGGCGCTCGACGTCACGGACGGCTTCGGTGTACTGCTCCACCCTGACCTGATCCTGCGGTCCGAGCTCGGTACGCAGCGACGCCAGTTTCTCGTTGACCGAATCCAGGATGCTCTTGTGCTGCCGCATCCGTGCCTCGCGCGCCGCGCGATCGGTCGTGCCGGCGTCGCCGAAGAGCTTCTCGAACACCGCGCGCGGGTTCCATTCCATCGGCAGCGGTTGCGTCGGGCTGCGCCAGGCCAGCGTGTGCGTGTACACGCAGCTCAGGTTGCCCGTGCACGCCCCGGCGTTGGCCGGCCGATCGATCGCCATCTCGAGCGATCCAATCTGCGTCTCGCTGGCGTAGTGGCGCGCGAGCAGTTGATCCATCGACGTGTCGGCGAAGATCTCGATCTCGGTCTTGCCGCCGCGCGCCGTCCCTGTGAGGAACGCGCCCGACGCGCCGGCATGAATCGCCACCCAGTTGGCGTGAATGCCCGAGAGCACGAGCATCTGGTTCCGGAACGGCTCGAGCGGCTGGAGAATCGGCGTCATCTCGAACGCGCTGCCTTCGGTCTTGGGCGACCAGTACTCCATCGCCATGCCGTTCGGCGTATAGAACGCCAGGAAGCGGTGCGCGGGCTTGCCGGCCCTCCGCTGGACCGCGGCGGCGAGCGCCGGCGACATCGCATCAAGAAACGGCAGCGCCAGCGTGGCGCCCAGTCCGCGGAGAACCGTTCGGCGTGGAAGAGCCTTCGAGGTCAGAAACATGCGATCTCCTTAGCGGGGCTGAAGCCCCGCCCTACCGCTACGTGCACTAAAGGCCGCCGGCATTTCGAACGTCCGGAACAGTCCGCCGCATCTGGAAGGCCGGACTCTTGACGATTCCCCGAATCAACGACGACCAGTTGTAGTTCTCGGCTGCCGCGTCGCGCACGATCGATCGGATGGCAGGCCGGTCGTAGTGTTGCACCATCCGGCCGAGCGCGTAGGCGAGCAGCTTCTCGGTGACCGTGCGCGGGAACTGCTCGGGCCGTTCCAGCAGCAGGGCACGCAGCCCGCTCAGACCCGCGACGTTCGTCCCGCTCACGGTCGTACCGACGGCATCGACGGGTTTTCCCGCCTCATCGATCGTCCGCCATGCGCCGATGACGTCGAAGTTCTCGAGCGCGAAGCCCAGCGGATCGATGACGCCATGACAGCTCGCGCAGGTCGGGTTGGTGCGGTGCTGCGCCAGGCGCTCGCGAATCGTCGGCGGCAGCGCGCCCGGCTTGGCCGGCGCGAGGTTCGTGTCGACGCCGGCCGGCGGCGGCGAAATCTGCAGGCCGAAAATGTTGTTCAGCAGGAATTTTCCGCGGAGCACGGGCGACGTCCTGTCGGGATACGACGTCGTCGACAGGAGCGCGCCCTGGGCCAGCAGTCCGCCGCGCTGGTTCGTGTCGCCGAGGGTCACGCGGCGGAAACGGCTGCCGTAGACGCCGGGCATGCCGTAGTGCCTCGCGAGCTTTTCGTTCACGAACGTGTAGTCGGCGTTCAGCAGCTCCAGCACGCTCCGATCTTCGCGGATCGTGCTCGCCACGAACAGCTCGGTCTCCTGCTTGAACGACTCCATCAAGGTCAGGTCGTAATTCGGATACCGCTCCGGATCGACGACGACCTCGGCCACCCGGCGCAGGTTCAGCCACTGCGCGGCAAAGTCGTCGACCAGCGCTTCGATGGCGCGCGGGTCGGCCAGCATGCGCTTCACCTGCTGATCGAGGACCGCCGGATCGGAAAGCTTGCGCTGCTCGGCCAGCGTGAGCAGCTGATCGTCAGGAATGCTCGACCAGATGAAGAACGACAAACGCGACGCGAGCTCGAGGTCCGATAGCCGATAGGTCTCGACGCTGGCCGCCGGCTGCACGCCGACGCGCCGCGGCCTCGCGACCGGATCTCGATACACGCGCAGCAGAAAATCCGGATCGACGAGCATCCGCTCCAGCGCAAACTGTACGCCGCTCTCGAAACTGCCGCCCGCGCGCCGTCCCTCCGCGAAGAAGCTCATCAGCACCTGCACGTCGGCCTTGTTGACCGGACGGCGATAGGCCAGGCGCGCGAGGCGAGAGAGGATTCGAGTCGCGCACGCGGATTCTTCGGACACGCGTGACGGCCGGCAGGTGAAGACGCGATCTGTGTTCTTCTTCCCCGCTGGCGCATCGACCGCGTACGGTCCGCCAATCTGCACGGCCGCCACGTTGGCGTAGTCCATGTAGACTTCGTCGTTCGTAATGACGCGGCCGCGCTGCAGCGGCTGCGGCAACCCTTCCGGTTCCCACAACTCGCGGACAAACGACACCCCGACGGTGCGCGATCCTGCCGTGACGGGCACGCGGACTTCGAGGTTCGCGTCGCCGTCGAGCTGCATGTACCTTTCCCACTCGGGCGCACCGGCAAAGCCCGGTTCGCCATCGCCCGCGTAGCTCGCGGCGGCGGGGCGTCCCTGCCCCTTCCCGCCGACGGCAAATCTCTTCAGGAGCTTCCCGTCGAGCCGCACGTCGAGCTGTTGTTCCCAGCCCATCCCTTTCAGGTAGTCCTGATAGTTGCGCTGCAGCTTGACGATGATTCGATATTCGCCGTCGACCGGGAAGTGATAGCGCACGGCGATGCCGCCGCGCGACCCGAGCGGCAGCTCTTCCTGCTGCCGATCGTCCTGCGTGACGTGCAGCGGGATTTCGAACGTCTCGACGGCGGGATGCGGAGGCGGCAGCGCGGTCGCGAGACGGGTCACTTGCCGCGCCACCGACATGTAGCGCTCGAGGTGCGCGGTGGAAATCGACAGCGAGTCGGCGAAGTTGTCGAAGCTGCCGTCGGCGGTTTCGTCGCCGGGCAGTTGCGAGACCACGTCAAGACTGTCCGAGTCGAGGCCGAACAGATCGCGGATCGCGTTGGCGTACTCGGTTCTGTTCAGGCGATGTACCGCACCGATGCGCCCGGGATCGGGATGCGCAGCCCAGGCACGATCCAACGTGCCCTCGAGCTCGGTCGCCACAGCCAGGTAGGTCGCCGCGTCCGGCCGTGGTCGGCCTGGCGGCGGCATCGAGCCGGCACGCAGCTTCTCGACGACGCGCTCCCAGACGTCCGCATGCAGACCCGGGTTCGACGCATCGAGGTTGTCGAGCGCAAGACCGCCGACGCGCGCTTTCTGGTTGTGACAGGTAATGCAGTACTTGCTGAGAACCGCTTGCGGCGCGGACGCCGGCTGTGACTGCGCGGCAGGGGGCGCCTGTCTGGCAGATGGACGAGCGGTGGTCAGCGCGACGGCCGCGCCAACCGACACCCCCACCACCAACATCGATGCGCGCCCACAAATGTGCATCCGCCCTCCGGTTAGAGCTGGAACCCGTTTGAACAATTTTGCCTGAGAAACGAGCCTACTTCAAACGTTTTGGTGGCGCTCTCCACACGACCTGCCCCGATTCGAGCCTTTTACCGGATTAAAGCAGCGACCCGGTCATCGTTACCCGGGCTGACTATCAGAGGGCCGCCAAAAGGTGTATAACGTCAGGCCGAATCACAGCAACAGTGAGGGCAACTTGATGAAACGGCGCAGCCGTCGGGTAGCGCGCGCGAAAGCCGCGCGATTGAATAGCGAATTACTGCATGCCGGACTGGAGCCCGCGCGCGAGCAACTGTACACCGCCTACCGGCGCCTCTGGACCCGCCCGGAAGTTGGAGCCATCGTTCTCGATTTTCTGGTGCTCATGCATCAGATCGTCCGCGCAAGTGTGCCGTTGATGAACGTGGCGTACGCGCGCGCGACCAAGCTCGGCAGGACAGACCGCGTGTCTCGACTGTTTGCGCGCTACCTCACCAAGCACATCGCCGAAGAACGGCATCATGACGAGTGGCTTGTTCAGGATCTTGAAACCGCCGGCATTTGTCGTGCCGACGTCACTCAGCGAGTGCCGTCGCGAGCGGCAGCCTCTCTTGTCGGTGCCCAGTACCTACTGGGTTCAACATCACGACCCTGTGGGCCTGCTCGGCTACATGCGAGTACTGGAAGGCAACCCGCCATCTGAGGCACACATCAACAACCTTCAGCGGCAATCCCGCCTCCCAGCATCAGTTTTCCGGACCTACCGAATGCACGGTGAGCTCGATCCGAATCATCACCGTGAGTTGGATCTCTTCATCGATTCGCTGCCACTCACCGGATCTCAGACACGTCTCATCCTCGAAAGCGCGTCGCACACAGCTTCCACGCTTGCCGTCTGCATCGACGCGCTCGAACCGCGTGTCACCCTAGGGAAGAGGTCGACCGATGGCCGTTTATGACGCAATCCGGAACCAACTCGTCACCTCGTTGGAACAGGACTTTCCACCACGTGGCCAGATGCTCTCTCTCGATGAATGGCAAACGCACAGAAACAAGAACGAGCCACCGCTGAAACGGGAGGAGATGATCGAGGTTGTGGAGAGAGCCCACGAAACGCTTGAGGGCTTGTATGTGCACATCGACCTGAAGCGGGCACGCCGTGGGGTTGACCCCCTGAATCAGCTTCGCGTGTTCAGGGATCGCCTCGCCACGCTGGCACCAATCGCGCCGCGCGCGTTTCACGACGCCATGCTGAACATCTTCAAATCACTCGGCGATGTTCACACCGCGTATCGCCTTCCTGAGCCGTACATCAGCGCCATCGCCTTCCTTCCGTTTCTGATGAATGTCTATTTCGATAACCGTAACCGCCGCAGATACCTGGTCACCCACGTCCTCGCAGACGAACTCGCGTGCGAATCATTCGGGCCCGGCGTCGAAATTGTGAGCTGGAACGGCACGCCAATCGATGAGGCGGTACACCTCAATACCGATTTCGAAGAAGGCAGCAACGAACCTCACGATTTAGCGCTGGCCCTTCAGTTCATGACCGTCCGATGGCTGGGTGCGTCATACGAACCCGATTCGCCGTGGGTGTTCGTCGGCTACCAGCTTCCGGACGGGCGGTCGCTCGAGTGCAAATTCCTCTGGTCCGTGTTCGTTCAGGAAGGGGGCCCCAGGATCATTGTCGCCGATCAGGCCGAGGCAATCGTGTTCGGAATCTCGCGTCCGAGGAATCAACGTGAACGAGCGGTGCACGTGGCCAGTCAGGTGGTACACGCCTGGTGCAAGAAAGTATTCTCCGCTGACAAACCCCATGACCAACCCACACAAAAGCAACTGACGAAGGCTGCCGAGGAGCTCGTGGACCTCTTCCGCGATTTCGTCGGTCGTGGAGACTTGCGGAAGTTCACAGACGACCACGCGTCGTTGCTGAAGAAGGAACGTGAGGACGAAGTCCCGACGCTCCTGCCGCTGTTCTTCGAGGCGCAGGAGTTCGACGGTGCGACTCTGCTCCGTGAGGGAGCGGGCCCGGGCAACGACCAACCCGTAGAGCTCACACTGAATGACGCCGCGGCAATTGAGAAGAAGAAGTTCGGCTATATCCGCATACGGGCATTCGCGATTCAGGATCCCGAGCGCGGCCAGTTCCAGTACGAGTTCACACGGCTATTGAGCCTGATGCCGGGCGATGGCCTCATCATCGACGTCCGCGACAACCCGGGAGGATCGGCGATCAACGCGGAGGAATCGTTGCAGTACCTGACTCCGCGTCACATCACGCCGATTTCGTTCCGGTTCATCGCATCCGCGATGACCAAAGCGCTGGCCAGTGAGGGGTCGATCTTCGAAGAGTACGGACTGTCTATCGACAACGCGCTCGTCACCGGGGGAGCGTTCTCGGCAGGCAGGCCTATTACAAATCCAATCCTCGCGAACTCCGCTGGTCAGTACTATTTCGGACCGGTCGTGTTGATCACCAGCGCCACGACGTACAGCGCCGCGGACATCTTTGCCGCCGGGTTTCAGGACAACGATATCGGATCCATGATTGGCGTGGATGAAACAACGGGCGCGGGAGGGGCGAATGCCTGGTTTTACAAAGAAGAGATCGGCCCCCTTGCCGACCTACGGCCGTTGCCTGCAGGGATCAACCTGCAGGTCGCCGTGCGGCAATGTACGCGCCAGGGAGAGACGACGGCCGGCCTGCCAATCGAAGAAGCCGGCGTTAGCGTTCTTCAATCGCAACTGTACAGACTGCGGAAGGTCGACATCGACCCCAGGAAAGCCAGGCCTTGGGGACTGCTGTTGCGTGCCGTTCGGGAAATTGCATCGGCGAACCTGGTGGATCTGGAAACCGAGCTCAACACCGACTCCCAGACCGGCACGCTCACCGTCCAGGTTGTGAGTAAAGGGATCGATCGCCTGGACTTTTACGTGAACGGCCGGCCCACAGCCCGTGACGTCGTCGGGGACGCACCTGAAGAGAATCGCGCACGACATTCAACCCAGTTTCCGTTGCAGGTTCACGGGAGGGTGACGCTGGAGATTCGTGGATTTGCGAATCAAGCAGGCGAGGAGACGCTCGTCGCTCGCCAGATTCAGGTCTTCGATGCCGATAGCGAGTTGGCCAGGGCACCTAAGGTGCGAAGACGCGTGCTGATGGCATCAACCGACGCTACGTGACCGCAGGTTGATCGGAACCACCGGCAACGCAACGTGTGTGGAAGGATCGCACCGCACCAAGAATGTCGGGTTCGCGCCAGCGACGTCCCTCGTCGAATGCAGCAGCGCAGGATTCGCGGTCGAGGAGCGCTTTAACCGCGGCAATGTCCTTGTCCAGCGCCTCCTGCTCGGGTGGCTCAAAGGTGACACCAAGTTCGCTCAGCGAGGATGTCACCGCTCCAAACAAGCGTGCACCGAGTATCGCGTCGCCCTTTTTCAGCGCAATGCAGCCGATGACCGCCAGGGAGAGGTTTCGAATCATCGGATAACTGTATTCACGGCCGATGTCGAGCGCCTTCGATGCTTTTTCCATTGCGTCAGCGTAGTCGTCCGCCTCCACGCGCAATCGCGCCAGGTTCTGAAGTGCCTGGCCTGGCCAAAAGACATTGTCCGCCTCATCGAACATTCTCAGCGCTTCACTGTAGAAGGCGGCGGCTTCTCCGGCATTGCCCGACACCCAGTGCATGATGCCACCGCAGAGACGCGCAAGCGCGGACACGGTCTTGTCCTCCTGCATCACCGCAAGCTTCAGGGCCTCATCGCTCAGAGAGAGTCCGCGCTCTTCGCCGAGAACGAGACATGTAACGGCGAGCGTCACGCTGGCTCGCGCGTGGTCCTGGATGCCTGGAAGATTCGCAAAGACGTTGTACGAGCGTTCAAAGTGCTGCCGCGCGGGCTCGTACGCTCCGGCCAAGACTTCAAGCCAGCCTGCCGCCTCGCGAATGAGGGCCACCTCGCGCACGTCTCCGAGCTCAGCAAACGCGTCGAGGGCTCTCCCGGACCACGTGCGTCCCTCGGCAAACTGGCCGCGGGGGATCCACAGCCACAAGAGCGCCGTCAGAAACCTGCTCGTCATGGCGAGCTGGCGCTGTTGGATTGCCCATGACATGGCCGCGCGGAGGTTATCCTGTTCCCTCATCAAGGGAGTGACGAACAATCGCTGCTGACGGCCAGTCAGACCGGGAGCCATCCGTTCGGCCAGCGCCAGGTAATGGTCGGCATGCCTCCGGCGCATCGCGCCGTCCTCCGGAGTGAGCTCGAGCTCGGCGGCGGCAAACTGCCGGATCGTTTCCAGCATCCCGATACGCGTTTCACCCTCAGCCGAGCTCTGGGTGATGAGGTTCTTCCGGACCAGTGACATCACCGCATCCATGATATCGGTGTCGGCGTGACCATCTGATGCGAGTGACACGGCTGAATCGAGCGTACAGCCACCAGTGAACACCGACAGACGGCGGAAGACGGTCTGTTCCCCGTCGTTCAACAGCTTGTAGCTCCATGCGATCGTATCTTTGAGCGTCTGCTGGTGCCCCGCCAGATCCTTCGCGCCTCCTTTGAGCAAATCGATGCTGTTTTGCAGGCGTGCGAGCAGCGCCTGTGGTGTGTAAAGACGGATCCAGGAAGCCGCGAGCTCGAGGGCCAGGGGCAACCCGTCCAAACGACGGCAGATCGCGGCGAGCGCCGCCGCATTGTGTGGCGCGACGGTGAAGTGCTGGTCATAGGCCTGAACGCGTTCGACGAACAACCGAACGGAGTCGATGGCCTGGAGCGAGTCGATGTCTGCTGCCGCGGACGCGCCCGGCACCGTAAGCGATCCCACCTGATACTCTTTTTCCGATCGCACGTTCAGCGGTTCGCGACTCGTGGCCAGAACCTTCAGGCCAGGACACGCATTCAGCATCGCGACAACCTGTGTTCGGGCGCCCACGAGATGCTCGAAGTTATCCAGCACAAGCAGCATCGTGCGCTTTGCCAGATGATGAATCAGACTCTCCAATGGCGTCTTGTTCCCGAAGTCCGGCAATCCGAGCGTCTGGAGAATGACCATGGCGAGGAGATCCGCGTCCGACACCGACGCCAGCGGCACCAGGTACACGCCGTGGGGAAAGCTGCCCAACAGGCCCTGTGCCGCTTCGATCGCCAGGCGCGTCTTTCCCGTTCCGCCTGCGCCTGTCAGCGTCAGCAGGCGGCTGTCCGAACGCAGCACGAGGCTGCGCACATCTTCTATCTGCTGCTGACGACCGATGAACCGGTTCGGGGAGGAAGGAAGATTATTCGGTTGCGCATCGAGAGACCGCAGCGATCCAAAACGGCTCGCAAGACCCGGGATCTCGAGGTCGAACAGAATCTCCGGGTAGCGCAAATCCTTCAGCCGATGCGACCCGAGGTCCCGGATCGAAAGGCCGGGCGGCAAGTCCTCATCGCGGAGATGCGCACGCGTGGCGCCGGACAAGACAATCTGGGCGCCGCTTGCGGCTGCAGTGATGCGCGCCGTTCTGTGCACGTCGAGCCCGAAGTAACTGTCACCCACCCGTCGCGGCTGACCGGTGTGGAGGCCGATTCGCACGCGAACGGCCGCGTGCGACGGCCACGCCTCTGCGGACAACGCGCGCTGCGCATCGACGGCCGCGCCGACGGCGTCGCCCGCGTCCGCAAAGACGGCGAACACGGCGTCCCCTTCAGCCTCACGCACATCTCCCCCATGCCGTGTAATGGCCGCCTTCAACAACTCACGAGAGCGGAAGAGCAGCGGCGGATAGCCACCACCCAGCGACTCGAGCAACTGAGTGGAGCCTTCGATATCCGTCATCATCAACGTGACGGTTTCGTCGCTCGATTCGGTCGGCTCCGGATGGGCAGTCGAAGATTCAGGTGACTCCATGGCGTTCTACTCCCTGGCCCGATGCGTCGGCAGCTGTGCGGCGTGCCGCGCCTTGCTTCCGAAGAGCTCGCATCGGACCCGCTTCGCCAGCGCCAGCTCCTCGCCCGCCAGCTCAACAATGCTCAGAACGTCTGGATCTACTCCGAGTGCGTCCTGCAGCTCGAGCCACGTGCGAAAGCCATGATGGTTCGCAATCTCCGCGCGCGCAACATAGTAATCGCGCGCTTCCGGTACGAGCGAACAGACACGCGCCCGCTCGATCGCTCGTTGCAGGGCGGTGAACCGAACGAGAACGGCTTCAGCGTCCCCCAGCGCGCAAATCTCCGCCCACAGGGCTGGACCGAACACCCGCTCCTGCGCCAGCAGGGCGGCCAGAAGTCGCGAGGACGAACGGCCGCGCCCAAGTGCTACCGCAACAGCTTTCTTGTAAATCTTGAGACGCGCATTCACCCCGGCAGTTGGCTCGACACACGCGGCGGCTTCGAGCGCCAGGTCAGCCTGATTCCCGTCATTTGCCTGCGAATGCATGTTCAAGAGCCGCCGATGTTGCGGCACGCCCACATCGAGTCCCGACATGTAGAGCCGGTAGCGGCCGGTGGCAACGAACCATCGCCAGATGATGCGTCCCTCCAGCGAGGCTGCTCGCCTACCGACACCACAATCCACCGGCTCCCGTGGTCGAACCTCGGAAGGGCCAGACAAGAGAACGCGGGCGGAACGTCGCGACTCATTGGCACGCCCATTCCAACGTTGCAGCGTCTTCACGGCTCGGACGCCATCAAGGGCTTTCAGATCGTAGCTCTGCAGTGTCTTCAGCCGTCGATCGTCGTCGTCGCAGATGCCGGCAGACTGCAGGATGGATGGCCATTCACGATCAGTGAAGTGCTGTTCGCATGCGGCCTTGATAACCCGACCGGTCTCATGTCTGGTGAGAATACCGGCGCGACACGCGCGCATGGCTGCATAGCGGACGTTGACGAGCGAGATCGTGGCTGCCGGATACGGTGGCCGCGGAGAAAATGTCACGGCCACCTCATCGTCGGACGTGAGCGCGCCTCGTCGATAGAGCCGGTAAATCGACCCGACGCCGCGCATCCCCGCCGGCCAGCACTCGGCTGCCCGAATCGCACCCATGCTCGACGCACCGAACACAATGGCGCCATCTCGCAAGACGTCGATAATTTCGCGTGGGGAGATCGCCAGCTGCTGGAGGAACACGCCGTCCAGGATGAGGAAGACGCTGAATCCAAGCGAACGATCGCGAGAGAGATCACCTCTTGCAATAGGCGGCATGATCTGTGCCCGTGGTAGCCATCGCCTCACTACAGAGCTATCCAGGGTCGGGCCGACGTAGACAACAGATGGCAACGTCACTTGACTGCTAGAGCAAGTATCGGAGACAGCGCCACCCCGCGCGCGTGCGGTTCACAGCAAACGCCGCTAATCCCGGCACGCGGATACGAACCACGGAAAACCCGAAGTCCGGACGACTCAAATCAACGGCAAATATCCGATCGAAGCCAGCGTCGGTCAACCGGCCGACCAAATAGCGGAAGTCATCGAGCAGATCCTGGCTTCCGAACGTCGGCACCGTATCGAATGGCACCCGAGTGGGCGTTTCGACGTCTCGGCGGTACAAACCGGCGCTTGAAGGCCGCCAGGGCATCGAGAGGGTGTTGAACGAATCTCGTGCGCCCTGAACGATCGCGATGCGCGACTGCACCGCTTCCGTAATTGACCGAATGGCTGCCGCCGCAGCATTCGGACTGGCACCGAGGCCGACAAACTTTCTCGTCGACTCGCCTGCTCGCGAAGGATACTCGTGATCGATGATGACGCTCCGGAACACGGCCACCCCGATGTCGGAATCAAGAACCTCGCTTTCCAACCTCAGGCCGCTGACGGCAATACGTTCCGCCCAGGCCTGTCCTTCGACGGGCAGCGACTCGATGGCAATTCGTCGCACGTCGCACATCGGGTCGTCCGCGCCGGCGAACATCGATTTGAACAGCAGGAGACTGAGTGCGTCGCGCTCGATCACCTCGCAGAGGCCGTGCACAATCGCTTCGAGCAGATTGTTCCCCGCCGCCAGTCCGTTCGTGTCGACGTCGCGCAACACGCCTTCCTCAGGAGGTGTGATCGCTACGTCCAGCGGCACCCACACGGCTTGTTGGTTTGCGAGGTCCCACGACTCGACCCAGGAGATTGGCCGATCGTCGGTATAACTCGAATCCTCGGGGAGATCGAACACACGTGGATCGACCGCGTTCTCGACCTCCTTTGAGAGCGACCGATACGAGGCTCGAACGGTCGGCTGGTTGACCTGCTCGGCCGACACACGTTCGACGGCTTCCATCATCGCGCTGACCTGCGCGCTCTCGGCATCGAGACCTTTGCCAACGTGCGTCGTGAGGTCTCGCGCGAGCGGCGTGGTCGCACTGAACACAGGTAAACGGAGCCGGTCGAGAGGAGTCAAATCTGAGACGCGGGAGATGGGAACGCGTCGGGCACACTCACGCAGACGCGCAAGCGTCTCCACAAGTGGGACTGACCTGTGGGACAGCGCGGAAAGCTTTGGAGCGGAATCAAACGCCCACTTACCGCTTGCCGCCTGCCCCTCAGGTTGCGTCATGAAATCAGACGCAAGCGCCGTCCCTGTCGCTGCCCACCCTTGAAAGGACTCAGCTTGCGGCGAGCTGAAATGAGTGCGCTGTCGGCCATGAGCTCAGAAGATTGACCCGTCTGGATCGGGCTGCCAACGCTTTCCCGGAGTGAGTTTCTTGTGAACGGAAATGAGCGCCTCGACCTCTGCTTCGGTCAAGCTCTCGATTTTCGCCACGCCTGATTGCAAAGCGCGCGCGTGGAAAGGATCGATGACGTTCGCTCGCAGCAGCCGATAGAGGTTTGTGCCACCAGGAGGTCTCGACGATGCTCCCTTGCGAGCTGAGGTCTTTACAGCCCGGGCTGATTTTTTTGTGGAGGACTTTTTGGCCACTGAAACGATCCTCCCTCCCTGATTCGATCAGAAGATCGAGCCATCCGGGTTGGGCTGCCAACGCCTTCTCGGGCTCACTTTCTTATGAGCGCTAATCAGTGAAGTGACTTCGTTCTTCGTCAATTTCTCAATCTTGATTTTCGCCGCCGTCGACAAGCCGTTGGCAGCCCTCGGATCGAGAGCCCTTTTTTTCAGCAGCCGATCGAGGTTTGCGCCGATGGATGCCGATCCTTTTCTTTTAGACATCGAGACAGTCCTCCTTCTTGTCGTTTCGTTTTATTACACAGCGGGGGGACAGACACTAGCATGTGACGGGTTCTATCGCAATACGGATTTGATCGATGCGCGGTCATTTCGACTATCCCTAATTCAGGGCTCGGTCCTTGTCTCCTGGTTGCCCCAGGAACGGGGCGTCTCCGCCGCTCGACTTAACCGACGAGGCCTGCACCATTGACCGGCACCCCCACCTTCGCGCACAGCGCCGCGAAGCGATCGTCTGACCGGATGTTGTCGAACACGGGCCGGACGCCAAGCCACGCGATATCGGCCGCATGCTCTTCTATCGCTCTGTCGAGCCATTCAAACGCCTCCGCATCTTCGCCAGCGGCGGCATGAATCTGGGCGACGAGGGCGCCTGAAATGTACCGCTCCTTCGCCATCCCGAGCAACTCGGCGCGCACAGTTCGCACCTGTCCGGCATTGCCGGCGCGCGCGGCCGCATATCCGAGCCCGGCGAGGATTTCCGGACTCCGCGGCGACAAGGCGAGCGCCGTCTCGAATGCAGGCACCGCTCGATCGAATTGCGACATTTCCGTATACGACAGTCCGAGCACAAAATGTGCGAACGCGAAACGGTCATTCAGATCGAGGGCGCGTGACAGCGTGTCGACAGCCGCACCGTAGTCACGCGCGAAATAGGCCTGAAAGCCTGCACTGGACGCGACGGACATGGAAAGGGGATCCAGATCGCGGGCGATCTCGAGCTCGACTTTCGCTTCAGCGAAGCGTCCCTGAGGCACAAGCAGGTTCATCGCATACCACTGGTGGGCTGTCGACTGATCCGGGTACACGGCAATCGCATTTCGAAACAGTTGCTCTGACTCGAACCAATCCCAATCGTAGAGCGCGCTGATGCAGCCGAGCGTCGCGAACGTCAGCGGGGTCATCTCGGCAGCCGCCACCTGTCGGGCGGCCGATCGCGCCTTTGGCATCACTTCGTGCGGACGCCGGACGCCATAAACGGCCATCATCAGGTATGCATCCGCGAGCCCCGCAAGCGCCTGTGTATAAACCGGGTCGATCTCGAGTGCCTTCTCAAAGCACTCGACACTTCGCCCAAGGGCTTCCTCTGTGCGCCTGTTCCAATGATATCGCCCCTGCAGGCACAGTCGATATGCTTCCGAATTCCGGGGCCGTAGCGGCGACGGCGTCTGTAGATGGTCCGTGATCGGCACCTGCAGTGTGCGCACGACAGAGCGGGCGATCTCGTCCTGAACGGCAAACACATCGTCCATCGTTCGATCGAAACGCTCGGACCAGAGTTGATGCCCGGTCTCTACGCTGCTGAGCTGCGTGATGATGCGCACACGATCGCGTGAGGCCCGAACGCTGCCGCCGAGAACCGCCTGGACGTTCAGAATGTTCCCGATTTGCCGCACATCCTTGGCGGCGCCCTTCAGTTGAAACACCGAATCCCGCGCGGCCACGCGCAGGGTCCTGATCCTGGTCAGCGCGTTGATGATCTCTTCGGTAATCCCGTCGCAAAAATAGTCGAGCTGCTTGTCGGGATCCAGGTTTTGAAACGGCAGCACGGCGATCGACTGGATGTCGCCGTCCGGCGCCACAGCCGGGGATTGACGCCGGATCGAACCCGGCGACTTCGCGCTGCGGGCCTGCTCGAGGTCGTGCTCGAGCGCTCCCGCGCTGGCGTGCCGGCGCATCGGATCGCTGCTGATCGCGCGCTCGACGACGCGAATGAACTCTGCTGGAAGATCCGGCCGCGCGTCCCTCAGCCGCACCCATGCCCCCGCATCGAGTCGATCCTGCAGTTCCTCGACCGTCTCGGCCTGGATCGGATACGAGTTGGTGACGAGATGGTAAAGCAGCACACCGAGGCTGTAGATGTCGCTCAGGACGCTCGCCGCCTCACCCTGAAAAATCTCCGGCGCGAGATACATGGGGGTCCCGATCAGGTCACCCGACACCCGATCGGCGCGATCGATGTAACGGCCCGTGCCCAGATCCATCAACACGATGCCGCCCCCGTCCTGACGCATCACGTTCTGGGCCTTGATATCCCGGTGGATGAGTCCTTTCTCATGAATCGCCGCCAGCGCGCTGCAGAGATCGATCCCGATAACAGTCGCCTCCTGCGCGCTGAACGGTCCGTGCTGAGCCAGTTGCTGGGCGAGCGTGGTGCCGCGAATGAGAGGCATCCACAAGCCGACACGCTGTTCGTACACCGCAACGCCGAACACCTGCACGACGTTTGGATGATTGATGCGCGCCAGCAGTCGAGCTTCGTGGACAATCTGGTTATCGTCGAGATTGCTCGCCGGCTTTTTCAACAGCTTCAACGCGACTTCGCGATCGAGCGGGCGTTCCAGCGCCCGGAACACCTCGCCGTAGTTGCCGCTGCCAAGACGTTCGCGTAACTCCAGGTGAGACCATGTGCCGAGCGGCGGAGGGTCAGGGGCCCCGGCGGGTGCGTCGAGGTGCGGTTCCGGGTGAACAGCAACAGCGTCTTCGTCGCTCGCGGAACCGCTGCGATGCAGGCTGGCGAGCTTCGCGAGTACCCGTAGATGTTGAATGAGCTCCCGCTCGGAGGAGCCTGCGTGGGCGTCAGCGGCGTCCCAGTCCATCGCGGATCCGTCCGCGATCGACTCCACGAGCTTCATCAGCCGATCGGACTCACCCTCCACGTTTCATTTCCTCAGCCAATCGAAGAAGCGCACGGTGCACGGCCATCCGCGCGGCGTCGGCTGAGGGTTTGCCGAGAAGCTGCGCGATCTCCTCGTAGGCGTTGCCCATCTCGACGCGGGCGATGATGACCTCGCGATCCTCGACGCGCATGCGTGCAAGCGCCGCTTCGTAACACTGGAGGGCCTCCGCGCCGATGGCCTCCTCGAGCGGCGACGCGCCCCCGTCTGTCTCCTGCTCGGTGAGTTCCCCGATCCCTGGCGACCGCACGCTGCGGCGAATTTCGTCGCGGATGCGATTGACCACAGCCTGGCGCAGGTATGCCTGAAGCGCACCTGGATGCCGGGAAACAAACGTCTCCATCTGCCTCAACAGACTGATGGCCGTGTCCTGAACCAAGTCCTCGGTGTCTCGGAGATCGCGCATTCCCCGGGGAAGGCGTCCCCTCGCCCAACGGCGCAGGACGGGCAACTGGCGGGACAACAGCAGATTCAGCGCGTCACGATCGCCCTGCTTGACACGATCGACCAGATCGCTCGTCGATTCAAGCGAAGCGGCAACTTTCTCGAGCGAGGCGCCAAACTTCGATTCAGTCATGTCAGCCTCCGCCGCGGATCGAAGCGAGCCCTCGAGGGCCATGAGCGGCAGCCGCCGAGCGACTCGGGAGACCGTCGGTGTGCTGCGGCCGATTCTGACAGGGAAGCTAACTTCAAGTAAAGGAAGTGTTTGTGTGAGCCGATAGGATCGGACATGGAGCAGCCTGAGAAATACGAGGCGATGTACAGGCTGGAAACGCCTGTAAAGTGCCCACACTGCGGCGAGACCGTCTCGGCCCTGAGGGCCGTACGGCTACTGCGTGACCAGGTGAACTTCACGTCCACGCTGCCCCGCCGGGGACGCGTGGTCGCGTGTCCGAACTGCCAGGCCATCCTCCCCGCCGAGTTGACCAATCTCTAGCCAGAACCCCGAATCGGCCGTCCAAGGGGGCATCCGGCACCAATCTTGATACGGTTTTGCGGTTGTGCTGATGTTCGAGACGCCGGCCCACGGAGACGTGCTGATTACGTCCGAAAACGGCCGGCATCTGCTGAGTGTCGTACCTCACCCGCACCGGCTGGCCTTGAGCGACTTTTCGACCGCGATGCAAATCGCGAGGCAATGGGCCCACGCGAACAACGTCAACGTGTGGCGCAGCGCTGATGGCGAGCTTTCGAAGGTGACGCTCGACTAAGGCCGCCAGGCCGGTGATAGCATTTTCCACATGTCGGGCCGCCACGACCAGTCCGAGGGCGACGTCAAGGAGCGGACCGAGATCCAGAACCAGGATCCGAAGCTCTTCAACGTGATCCTGCTGAACGACGACTACACGACCATGGAATTCGTCCTCCAGATTCTGGAGACGCTGTTCCAGAAATCGCCGGCCGAGGCCTACGGCATCATGATGCACGTCCACCGCAACGGGCGGGGCCTGGCGGGGGTCTATACCTGGGAAGTGGCCGAGACGAAAGTCGAGAAAGTCACTTCACTTTCCCGTGAGGCCGGATATCCTTTGCGTGCGACGATAGAGGAAGCCTGATGTTTTCCACCGCGGTCGAAGTGGTCCTGCACATCGCGTTCCGAGAGGCGGTCTCACGCCGGCACGCCTATCTCACGCTCGAGCACCTGCTCTTCGCGCTGGCACACGATCCGGATGGCGAGCGCATTCTCGGCGCCTGCGGCGCCGATTTGAACGTGCTGCGGAGAAAGATCGGCGACAGCCTGGATTCGTCGGTCGAGGCGCTCGCGCGCGGCCAGGAGCGCGAGCCCGAGCAGACGACGGCCTTCCGCCGGGCGCTGCAGGCCGCGGTCCTCCACGTGCAGAGCGCGCAGCGGCAGGAGGCGCAAGTCGGCGACCTGATTGCCGCCATCCTGCAGCAGCCGCAAACCCGGGCCGCCATGCTGCTGGCCGAACAGGGCATCACGCGCCTCGACGTGCTCGAGTATCTGGCGCACGGCATCTCGAAAACGCCTATCCCCGCCGACGATCGAAGCACCAACAACCCCGACGTGGGAGACGGACGCGACGGGTTCGCCGCCGGGAGCGAACACGGACCAGCGACCGCCAAGGATCCGCTGTCTGCGTACTGCGTCAACCTGACCGCGCGTGCCCGCCTCGGACTCCTGGATCCGCTCATCGGACGCAGCGCGGAACTTCAGCGGACGATCGAGGTGCTCAGCAGACGTCGAAAGAACAACCCGGTGTTCGTGGGCGACGCCGGCGTCGGCAAGACCGCGATGGCCGAGGGCCTCGCCATTCGTCTCATCACAGACGAGGTGCAGGACACGCTGAAGGACGCCGAGATCTACGCGCTCGACACCGGCGCCCTGCTGGCGGGCTCGCGGTTCCGCGGCGACTTCGAAGAGCGCTTCAAAGCGGTCGTCCGCGCGCTGAGCTCGCGCCGGAAAGCCATTCTCTTCATCGACGAAATCCATTCCACGGTCGGCGCGGGCGCCGTCACCGGCGGCACCATGGATCTCGCGACGCTGCTGAAGCCGCTCCTGACGGCCGGAGACCTGCGCGTCATCGGCTCGACGACGTTCGAGGAGTTCAAGCACATCGAACGGGACCGCGCGCTGGCGCGCCGCCTGCAGAAGATCACCATCGACGAGCCGTCCATCGAAGAGACCGTGCGCATCCTCTCGGGCCTGCGCAGCCGCTACGAAGAGCATCATCACGTGTCCTACACGGATGCGGGTCTGGAAGCCGCGGCCAAACTGGCGTCGCGGCATCTTCGAGACTACCGGCTGCCCGACAGCGCGATCGACGTCATCGACGAAGCGGGCGCGGTCACGCGCCTGAAGGCGGGCCCGGTGTCGGCCGGGGATGCGGCGGTCGCCGTCGACGCCGCCGACATCGAGACCATCGTCGCGCGAATGGCCCGCATCCCCGCGCGTCAGGCGTCGTCTTCGGATCGCGAGCGCCTGCGCACACTCGAGGAGTCGCTCGAACGCGTGGTATTCGGACAGCACGAAGCCGTGCACCTGGTTGCGCAGGCCATCAAGCGCTCGCGCGCCGGGCTGGCGCTCCCCGAGCGCCCGGCCGGATGCTTTCTGTTTACGGGCCCGACCGGCGTGGGCAAGACCGAACTGGCGAAGCAGCTTGCGCTGCAGCTCGGCAACGAGTTCATCCGGTTCGACATGAGCGAGTACATGGAGAAGCACGCGGTCGCGCGGCTCATCGGCGCGCCCCCGGGCTACGTCGGCTTCGAACAAGGCGGCCAGCTCGTCGATGCCGTGCGGACGCATCCCTACAGCGTCGTCCTGCTCGACGAAATCGAGAAGGCGCACGAGGACATCTACAACATCCTGCTGCAGGTGATGGATCACGCCACGCTCACCGATAACAGCGGGCGGAAAGCGGACTTCCGCAATACCGTGCTCATCCTCACGTCGAACGCCGGGTCGCGCGAGATGAGTGCCGGCTCGATCGGATTTGGCGACGGTGTACCCGATGGCAAAGCCAAGTCGGCCGTCGAACGCGTCTTCAGCCCTGAATTCCGCAACCGGCTCGACGCCATCGTCACCTTCAAGCCGCTCAGCTCGGAGGCGATGGAGACGATCGTCGAGAAGTTCGTGCTGCAGCTCGAGAGTCAGTTGAAGGATCGGAAGGTCGCCATCGCGCTCGACCCCTCGGCCCGCACGTGGCTCGCGAAGAAGGGCTACGACCCCAAGATGGGGGCGCGGCCGCTCGCGCGCGTCATCCAGCGCGAGGTACGGGACCCGCTGACCGATGAAATTCTCTTCGGCAAACTGGAGAACGGCGGAACGGTTACGATTGGCGTGAAGGAAGATGCCCTGACGTTTGATTACCAGGGATCGGCGCCTAAGGACTAGGGATTAGGGACTGGGGATTAGGGATTAGGCCTCGTCATTCGTATCTCAGCGCGACGATCGGATCGATTCTCGCCGCGCGGCGTGCAGGCAAAAGCGTCGCCAGGAGCGCGACCACGGCGAGCAGCATCGTGACACCGACAAACGTAACCGGATCGCGTGCGCCGGTGCGCGCGATCAGGTTTTGAAGCACACTCCCCATGGCCAGCGCACCCGCAATCCCGATGACGATCCCGAATCCCAGCTGAACGAGCATCCTTCGCAGGAAGAGCCAGACCACTTCCCGACTGCGCGCACCCAGCGCAATTCGCACGCCGATCTCCTGAGTGCGCTGTGTGACGGCATGACCGGTGATGGCGAAGAGACCGACCGCCGCCAGCACGATCGCGATCACCGCCAGCGCGCCAAACCACCCTCCGAGGACTTCAGTTGAGTACCTGGCGTCGGCGAATACGTCGTCGATGGTTTGCGCGTAGTAAACGGGCAGGTCGGGGTCGAGCGCACGCACTTCCTCGCGCAACAGCGAGATCGTTCCAGCGAAATCGGATCGGCTGCGCACGAGGATGGACAGTGTCGCGGGAATCGCGTCTCCCAGAAACGGCGCGACCATGAACGGCAAGGCATCATCGGGCCGGCCGAGGTTGTACGGAATCGCGGGCGCAATCCCCACGATCGTCCGCCAGTCAGGTGGGGCCTGCCCGCCCTGGCCTTCGACGATCCGGATCCGTTGTCCGAGCGGATCGCGGCCGGGAAACAGCACCTGTGTCAGACGCTGATCGATCACCACGCCGCGGTTTCCGTCATCGGCGTCAGTCGCAGCGAAGGCGCGCCCGCGAATCATCGGCACACCGACAGCGTCGAAATAGCCGACGTGTGCCTGAACGAACCCGACCTCCAGCAAATCGTCGATTTGCGCGAAGCTCTTTCCCTCCACGGCCAGGCGGCGAGTCGAGAATACTCCACCGAACGGGATAGCCGACGTCAACGCTGCCGCGGACACGACACGAGACGCGGAAAGCCGCTGGATCAACTGCGCGACAAAACGTCGTTTGGCGTCGGCGACCGCGTACCTCGGCCCGGAGAGCGAAATGCGCGCCGTCACCAGACCCGCCGTCTCGATGACGCGGTCTGTTCGATACAACGTGACGAACGTCCGCAACATCAATCCGGCACTGGTGAGCAGGATGATCGTCAGCGCGATCTGCGCAATCATGAACCCGCCGGTCCACCGTCTCGTACGGAGCGCGGCTCCGCCACCACGCCCTCCTTCTTTCAACAAATCGTTTGGGTTGCTTTTCACCACATGAAGAGCCGGCGCCAATCCCGAAATGAGTGTCGTCAACACACAGAGAGCGCCGACGAACAGAAACACGAGCTCGTCCATCGAGAGGTCAACCCAGTAGGGCATCGCCGCCGCCGCCGCCGGCGCCCCGATCTCACGTCCGGCAAACGCGCGGCCCAGATAGTTGACGCCGTACACGGAAAGCGCGAGACCGAGAGCTCCAGCCACCGACGCCAGCATGCCGCATTCGACGAGCAGTTGCCGGACGATGCGCCATCGCGTCGCTCCAAGTGAGGCCCGGATCGCCATTTCTCGGCTCCGGCTGGCCGCCCGTGCCAGCAAGAGATTCGCGACATTCGCGCAGGCGATCAGCAAGACAAAGAAAACAAAGGCCATCATCATCATGAAAATGGGCCTCATGCTGACCACGCGCCAGTTCTCCATCTCTTCGACACGCGATGTCATGCCGCGATCCGTGCTCGCGCGGCCGGAAGCGGCGTGCGCGGCTTTCGCTTCGATCTCGGCGCGAGCATGCTCGATCGATTTTCCTTTGGCCAGGCGGCCAAATACCTCGAGGTTCGGCCTGTCCGGCGGCGCGTTCCGTAGAAGCGGAGCCAAGGCGAGCGGTTGCCAGACGTCGCCGGAAAACGGAAATCCGAATTGCTCCGGCATGATGCCAACCACAAGCGAGGGCACGTTGTTCACGCGGATGGTCGAACCCACCGCCGACCTGTCTCCTCCGTAGCGCCGCTGCCACAAACCGTGTCCGAGCATCACCACCGGCGTCGCACCAGGACGATCGTCTTCGGCGACGAAGTCGCGGCCCACCGCTGGCTGAACCCGCAGGAGGCGGAACGTATTCCACGAAACGAACGCGCCGCCTCTTACGCGTTCGGGCGCCTGCTGCTCGTCGCTCAGATTGACCGACGCGCCGGTGTACGCGGCCATATCGGGAATCGACGGCGTGGTGGAACGCCAATCGCTGAAGTCGCGGAATGAGAGACCGCCATTCCGCCCCCGGGAGTCGCGGGTACCGACCGACACGAGCCGATCGGCTTCGTCAAACGGCAATGGTCGCAGAAGGGCCGTATTCGCCATCGTGAAGATGGTCGCGTTCACCGCCAGGCCAAGCGCGAGCGCCAGCACGACGGTCGCGGAGAATCGGAGATCCTTGGCGAGCACGCGCGCGGCGAATCGTATGTCTTGAGAGATGCTCTGCAGCCAGGGCGGAAGCCACACGTCGCGAGCGTCATCCTTCGCCAGCGCGAGGCTGCCCAACGCCCGTCGCGCCTCGACCGCCGCCTCGTCGACGGCGCGGCCTGCGCCTAAGAGCTCGCGCTCTTTCATCTCTCGATGGAACGCCATCTCTTCGGTGAGGTCCGCCTGGCGGCGGCGCTGAGTGAGCACGTACCACACGCGACGAAGCAGTTTGCGCACCCCGGCCTCCTCTACGTGGCGTTGAGCACTTTCTGGATGGCGAGCACAAGCTGGTCGAATTCCTGACGCTCGGCAGCAAGACGCTTACGCCCGGTTGCGGTGATTTCGTAGTAACGCGCGCGACGGTTGTTTTCGGAGAGGCCCCACTCCGCTTTTACCCACCCATTCATGAGCAAACGCTGGAGTGCGGGATATAGAGAGCTTTCCCCCACCTGGAGAACGTCGTTCGAAGCCGAGCGAAGATGCTGGGCGATGCCGTAGCCGTGAATGGACCCGCGCTGCAGCGTGCGCAGGATCAGAAGGTCGAGTGTTCCCGGAAGCAAATCGGGCGGCTGATTCGTCGCTCCCATCGTCTATCGATGGGAGTATCGGTGGGATGTCGGGGGAAGTCAAGGATCTAACGCGACTAGGGATTAGGGATTAGGGATTAGGGACGAGCGATCGCGATGGCGGCCGCGCACCGCTCGGGGCAGGGGGCTGAGGCCTTCGCTACCGCAACCGGGACAGGGCTAAAGCCCTGTGCCACCGCTGAGCCTCTAATCAACCAATCCCCGCTGCCTAATCCTCAATCGCTAATCCTAATCCCTAATCCCTAAGCCCTGTTCTTAACGATGCACCCCCGGCGCTTCATGACCGGTGCGCTCGACGTACTCGACGTACGACCCGGGATAGACATGTGGCGCCGTCTCGGTGCCGCTCTCCCCTCCCAGCTCGAGCACGCGGTTGCTCAGCGCGCGCAAGAACGCGCGATCGTGAGAGACAAACAACATCGTGCCATCGAAGCCGCTCAGCGACTCGAGCAGCATCTCCTTGGTCGCCAGATCGAGATGGTTGGTCGGCTCGTCGAGCACGAGGAAGTTCGGCGGGTTCAGCAGCATCCGGGCCATCACGAGGCGCGTCTTCTCGCCGCCCGACAGCATCCGGATTTTCTTGTCGACATCCTCGCCTGAAAACTGGAACGCCCCGGCGAGACTCCGCAGCACCCCGATCGACTCGTGCGGAAAGTCGTGCTGAAGCTGCTCCTCGATCGTGAGATCGGGGTCCAGCACGTCGAGCGCCTGCTGCGAGAAGTAGCCCATCTTGAGGCTGGCGCCCAGCGTCACGGTGCCTCCATCGGGCTGAATCGCGCCGGCCACCATCTTCAACAACGTGGACTTGCCCGCGCCGTTCTTCCCCATCACCGACCAGCGTTCGCCGCGACGGATGTTCAGGTTGAGATCCTGATGCACCGCACGCCTGCCGTAGTGCTTTGACAGGCGTTCGAGCGTCACGACCTGCTCGCCCGAGCGCGGCGGCTGCCGGAAATCGAACTTCACGATCCGGCGTTTTTTCGGCAGCTCGATCTTCTCGATCTTTTCGAGCGCCTTGACGCGGCTCTGCACCTGCGCGGCCTTGGCGGCGTGAGCCGAAAAGCGCTCGATGAACCGCTGTTCCTTGGCGAGCATCGCCTGCTGCCGCGCGTAGGCCGCCTCGCGGTTCGCTTCGCGGATGGCGCGCTCGCGCTCGTAGAAGTCGTAGTTGCCCGAGTAGCTCGTAATCTCGCCGGCGTCGATCTCGGCAACCTTCGAGACGATGCGGTTCATGAACTCGCGGTCGTGCGAGGTCATCAGCAGGCTGCCGGTGCGTGCCTTCAGGAACTCCTCGAGCCAGATGATCGATTCGATATCGAGGTGGTTCGTCGGCTCGTCCATCAGCAGGACGTCGGGCTCGCCCAGCAGCACGCGCGCCATCGCCACGCGCATCTTCCACCCGCCCGACAACGCACCCACGTCGCCGTCTATCCGCTCGTCGTCGAACCCGAGGCCGTGCAGGATCTCGCGCGTGCGGCTCTCGAGCGCGTACCCGCCGAGGTGCTCGTATTCGTCCTGCACCACGCCGAAGCGCTCGAGGATGGCGTCCATGTCGCCGGCCTTCGCTGGATCGGCCATCGCGTGCTGGAGCTCCTCGAGCTCGTGGTGGAGCGCGCCCAGGCGCCCGCTTCCCGCAATCGCTTCGTCGAGGACCGAACGGCCGGACATCTCCTCGACGTCCTGCCGGAAGTAGCCCACCGTCACCCGGCGCGGCAGCGACACCTCACCGTCGTCGGGCTGCTCCTCGCCGACGATCATGCGGAACAACGTGGTCTTGCCGGATCCGTTCGGGCCCACGAGCCCGACCTTTTCGCCCTCGTTGAGCTGGAACGATGCGTCAACGAACAGCACCTGCTTGCCGTACTGCTTGTTGATCTTGGAGAAGGCGATCATTCTTTACCTGCGGGCTCACACCGGACCAGATTTACCACAGAGGCTGAGGCGCATCTCGAGGAAAAGGCAAAGAGGATCGAAAACATTCCCTGAAAGCATTCTTCTGTCCTCTTTGTCTTCCCTCTGTACAGGAATGCGTGCTCTGTGGTTACAAACCGGGCGGTCATGCCACAGGCTGCGGCGACTCGGCGAGGAGCTCGACGCCCGGATGCTGACGTGTGAAGTACTCGAGCTCCCAGGGAGAGCTGAAGAGGATGACCTTCCGCTCCAGGCGATCGGTCGCGATGGCGCCCTGGCCACCCAGTGTGAACTTCGCCTCCGGATCGGCCAGCCACCGCGCGGCCGCGAAGGTGGCCGGCTCGATGACGACCTCGACGTTGTACTCACCGCGTAAGCGATGCGTAATGACATCGAGCTGCAGCTGCCCGACCACGCCGACAATCGGCTCGCGCCGGCCGGCCGCGGTGTAGAACACCTGCATCAGACCTTCCTCCTCGAGCTGCTTCATGCCCTCGTCGAACTGCTTGTAGCGCGTGTCCTTGAGGCGCACGCGGCCGAAGTGCTCGGCCGGGAACCGGGGCACGCCCGAGAACTTCAGCGGCTGGCCCGTATGAACCGTATCGCCGATGGCAAACTGGCCGGGATTGACGAGCCCGAGAATGTCGCCGGCATACGCGACCTCGATCGTCTCCCGGTCGCGGCCAAAGAACCGGTATGCACGCGACGCCCGCAGCTGGCTTGCCCACGCGGCTGTTCGACAGCACCATATCCTTCTCGAACCTGCCCGAACAGACGCGCACGAAGGCGATGCGATCGCGATGGCGCGGATCCATGTTCGCCTGAATCTTGAAGACAAAGCCGGTAAAGCGATCGTCGGTCGGATTGACGACACCCGAATCGCTCGATCGGGCCGACGGCGGCGGCGCCAGGTCGACCAGCGCCTGCAGAAACGGCTCGAGGCCGAAGTTGGTAAGAGCGCTTCCGAAAAATACCGGCGTCTGCAGGCCTTCGAGGTACTCCTCCACGTCGAAGTGCGTGCCGGCCGATCGGATGACGTCGAGCGACTCTCGAAAATGCGCGTACACGTTTTCACCGATCACCTTGCGGGCTTCGGGGTCGTCGATCGCGGAGATATCGACCGGCGCGCGATACTGCCCCTGCGCTTCGCGCTCGTAGAGGTGCAGCGTCTGCCGCTGGATGTCGTACACCCCTCGAAACTCGTCGGCGTTGCCGACCGGCCAGTTCACCGGTGCGGCGGCGATACCAAGCGTCGTCTCGATGTCGTCCATCAGCGCGAGCGGATCTTTGGCCGGACGGTCGAACTTGTTGACGAAGGTCAGAATCGGAAGCCGGTGCCGATGACAGACCTCGTAGAGCTTGCGCGTCTGCGACTCGACGCCGTTGGCCGCGTCGATCACCATGACGACGCTGTCGGCGGCTATCAGGGCGCGGTAGGTATCTTCGCTGAAGTCCTTGTGGCCGGGTGTGTCGAGCAGCGACATGCGCCTGCCCTGAATCTCGAACTCGAGCGCGGCCGACGTGATGGAAATGCCGCGCTGCTGTTCCATCTCCATCCAGTCCGACGTCGCGGCACGGCGATCCTTGCGTCCGCGCACGGCGCCTGCGAGCTCGATGGCGCCCCCATAGAGCAGCAGCTTCTCTGTCAGCGTCGTCTTGCCGGCGTCCGGGTGCGAGATGATGGCAAAGGTCCGTCGCCGCGCCACCTCGCGATCGAGCTCGCTCTGAACCGATTGGTGTGTCTGAGGCGCGCCAGGGTCTGAAGCTGAGGTCATAGAGAGCTAAACCAAACCCCTGATTGTACAGCTTCAATGAACCCGGCACCTAGAACCTTGGAACCCTGAACCCCAGAACCGCTGTGTCACAATGGCGCATGCCGAAGCTGACCGTTGAAGGATATGGAACGTTCGATGTCGCCGAGAACAAGCGCCTCGTGCTCGCCATCGAGCAGGACGCGAAGGTTGATATTCTGCATGCATGCGGCGGCAACGCCCGCTGCACGACCTGCCGTGTGGAGTTCATCGACGGGGAACCGTCGCGCAGGACGGCCGCCGAAAAGCAACGCCTCGAAGAGCGTGGGCTCTCCGGAGTGAGGCTGTCCTGCCAGATCGTCTGCGATCACGACATGTCCGTTCGTGCCATCAGCCGGCTGGAAGGATCCGGGCGGCCAGATCCCGGCCGGACGCCGGAGCCCACGGTTCAGCCGGAACCGACTTGGATCGAATAGTTCGTCGGGTTCGTAGGTTCGTCGGGTTCGTCAAGGTTCGTCGGGTTCGTTTGGTTCGTCAGGTTCGGCGTCCTCCCTCTCGTCTGGAATGACGTGAGCGAGCGTCGGCCTGTTCATCGTCTGCATCAGTTCCTGTATCTGCTCGGGACGCATGACACTCCCGAAAAGCGCCGCATATTCCAGCATCGCGCACACGAAGATCGTGCGGAGCCGATGTCGCCACGACATAGGTCGCCTCTTGTCCGGCTGAAGCCGGACACTACGTACCGTTCAGAGAGATGTACTGTTTAGAGAGACGAGCTGGTTACAAAAGCGGAGGTGGGCGTGGAGCGCGAACATTGACGACTGGTGCTGCTGCGGGCACCATCACGTCGGGAGGCATAAGCGGATCGTCCAGGCGCACCATCCCGAAGAGCGCCTGCACCGGGGTATGCGCGTCGAGCAGCGCGAGTGCGGGCACCGCGGCGATCGCCGTGAAGGCGAATACCGCGATGCAGACCAGCGCAACGAATCGGAATTGCGGGCTCATCAGAATGGGAACTTCACCGTCGCGTCGCCGGCATAGCGCTTCATCTTCAACGAGAGCTTACCTCCCGCGCCGGGGTTCAAGGTCACGCTGAAGTTGGGCTTGCCGACGGGAATCGTCTTGCCGTTCCAGTCAACCGATTCGATGACGTGCTCACCATAGGCGCCGCCCTGCACGACAAGCGTGCGCGGCGTCGTCGTGTTCAGGTTCACCAGCGTCACGACGGTCCCGGTATCGGTCATCTCCGAGATCAGCGCTCCGACGTCTTCGGGCAACCCCGCGCGCGTGCGGGCCGGGTCGAAATAACGCAGCCGCGAATTGACGAGGTTGCCTCTTCTATCCGGTTCGATACCTCCCTGCGTCAACTGGATCAGCGAGGTTGTCGTCACCGGATTCAGATCGAGCATGTTGTCGGCGAGGCGCTTGTCCCACTTCGACTGATCCTTGCGGATCCCCTCGACGCGTTTCTTGATGGTCGCAAGATCGTCGGCCATCGCGGTTTCGGGGAACCCCGGATTGCGGCCCTGCAGGTATTCGATCCACGGATCCTTGTTCACGCGCTCGAGGTCCTCCGGCTTCTGCGAGAAGTACCACACCTCGAGGGCCCCGACGTTCCACGGCCGATCGCGCCAGCCGTACCAGCCGGCCTTGGTGGCCTTCGGGTTGGCCGCCAGGTCGAGGCCATACATCGTTGGATATTGCGTCTTGCCATCGACCGTGCGCGCGTTCGCGTTGATCGCGTTGGTCATGTCGCGCCAGGCGTCGACATACTTCTGATCGCCGGTGAGGAGCAGCGCGTTGTTCAAGCCGATAATCGGGCGCTCCATCCGATTGCGATTCTCGCGGCGGTTGGTCACGGGATTCACGGGGCTGAACCCCCAGCCGTACGCGCTGCCCCACCATTTGCCGGTCGGGCCGCCCACCTTGCCGTCGAGATCCACGAAGGTCGGGATGATGCCGTTGTTCTGCTTCATCCGCTCGAGCCATCCATCGACGTAGGTCGTCACCCACTTCTTGTATTTCTGGTCGCCGGTCGCGAAATACGCATTCGCCGGCAGCGTCGTCGCGACGAGATTCAGGGCGTGATCGCCCACCACATCGTGGTACTCCTGGTAGTGCGCCAGGAACTCGTCGAAGTTGCGCTCGCCGTGCAGCGCGTCGAAGCCGGTCATGTCGAACGGCTCTCCGACCCATTCCATCGACGTCGCCTTCCGCAGCAGCGGTCCCTTGCTGCCGTTCATCATGCTGCGGATGATGTTGTGCTTCGGATCGTAGTTCGGCGCGTCAGGGTCTTCGCCCATGTAGAGTCCGGCGAACCGGCGGACGCGCTCGAGATATTTCGGATCGGCCGGCACCGAGAGGGCCATGCGGTTGAAGAGCTGGAGCCCTTCGCCGTGATGCTGCCAGTCCGACAGCGCGCTGAACTCCTTGAAGTACATCCCGTCCATGCCGGCAGGAACGCCTTTGCCGGTCTTGGCCTCGGTGTACTGCTTGATCATCCCCTCGTTACCCTTCATGTACATCTGCACGATCTCGTCGCTCGCACCCAGCGCGTGCAGCTCGGGCCAGTGATTGAAGTTCTCGAACGCATCGTCCGGGCCGTCGTTCGCGCCCCAGCGCACGAAGCACGAGCAGATATCCGCGGTCGTCGAAATATTTCTGGAAGAACTCGCGCGCCGCCGGCACGTTTTCGGCCAGCAGCTGCCGTTCCATCTGCGCCCACTTCGGCGCGGTCATCGGCGAATCGATGGTGACCGTCGACGCCGGGCCGGACGAGGCAGCCGGCGCGGCGCTCGAACAGGCCGAGACCGCGCTTGCCACGAGCACGCCGGCCACAAGATGGATGCAAGGAGGTGCTTCATAGAGGGACACTGCTGGACAAAAGGCTCCCGGAGCTATTTCTGGATCGAAGGCCGGATGTTAGCATGGACTATCGTGCTGGACGAAAAGGACATCGAGGAACGCTTCGTGCGGGCGTCCGGGCCGGGCGGCCAGAACGTCAACAAAGTCTCGACGGCGGTCGAACTTCGCTTCAACGTCGGCGGATCGGCGCTGGCCGACGACGTGAAGAATCGGCTGCGGCACCTCGCCGGACACCGCATGACCTCCGACGACGTGCTCCTGATCGACAGCCGGGAGCACCGCACCCAGGCACAGAATCGAGAAGCGGCGCGCGCGCGCCTGCTGGCGCTGGTCGCGCAGGCCACGCAACGTCCGAAGACTCGACGTCCCACCAGGCCGAAGGCTGGCTCGCGCGAAAAACGTCTCACGTCGAAGAAGCGGCGCGCGGCCGTGAAGCATCTGCGCGGCCGGACCCGCTCGGACGACGACTGACAAAATTGTCTGTGCCGCGCGAGTCTTATTTTGAGACCGTTCTGACGTTGTCAAGTTGCGCAGCCGCGCGCGATCCACGAAGATCGCTGCATGCTTTGGATAGCCCTCGGCGCGATCGGTCTTGGCGGCGTGTTTTTCGTCTATCAGAGCGTGCGGCCGATGATGCGGCGCCGCCGCAAGTACGACGCTGGCGCGGTCAGCGAATACTGGGTTGCAGCAGCAGCGCGGGCATTCGCAAGACGCCACGCGTTAACGCGCCTGGCGATCGATCACGACATCAGCACCACAACGGCCAGCGCGACAAACGGCGCCAGCAGCGCGAGCGACGCGATCAGGACCGATCCGGCCAGCTCCAGGGTCGCCAGGATCGGATTGCCGAGGCCTGCCGTCGCCGCAGAGCTCTTCAGCCGCAGCAGCGACGTCGAGGCGTGCACGAGGCCCGCGGTGCCGCCGGCGCCAATGATGGCGATCGAATACTGCAGCCAGGGTGGTAGATCGGTAAGCAAGCGAGGCGCTCGCGACGATGCCCGCCACCACCGCGAGCGGCGCGGCCAGCGTATCGAGCAGGTTGTCGAAAAACGGGACGTAGTACGCCGCGATTTCGAGAATCGTTGCCGTCGCCAGGGCGACCGCCGCCGGCGTCGTCGCGAGCCAGGCGAACGACGGCGACAGTGCCACCCATCCGGCCTGCGCCGCCAGGCTGAGCGCCAGCAGCGGAACGAAGACGCGGAATCCCGCCGCGGCCGCCAGCGCCAGCCCGACGCCGATACTCAGCAGCGATTCGGATGTCATAATCGCTATCTTGGCACCGTTTCCCCTGAACCGTCTCCTCGAAGGGCTCGCCGGGCCGAGCCGGACGGTCGAGTCGAGCGTCCCGCGCCACACGTTTCAGGACGTCATCCTGCCCGCCTCGACGCGACGGTCGCTCGATCAGGCGCTGGCGCAGGTGACGAGCCATGACCTCATCTTCAACCGGTGGGGACTCGGCCAGCGCCACCCGACAGGTCTGTCGCTCGCCTTCAACTTCGCCGGCCCATCGGGCACCGGCAAGACCATCTGCGCCGAAGCGATCGCCCACACGCTCGAGACGCCGCCTGCTGATCGTGCGCTATGCCGAGCTCGAGTCGATGTGGATGGGAGAGACGCCGAAGAACGTCGCCGCGGTGTTTCGGCTCGCACGGCAGGAGCACGCCGTGTTGTTCTTCGACGAGGCCGACGCCATCGCCTCGCGCCGCTCGACGTCGATCGATCACGGGTTCCAGCGCGAATCGAACACGGTCGTCAACATCCTCCTCCAGGAGCTCGAGCGATTCGACGGTGTCGTCATTTTCGCCACGAACCTCGCGGCGAACTTCGACCCGGCGTTCGAGCGGCGGATTCGCACGCACGTGCTGTTCGAGATGCCCGGCGTGGACGAGCGCGAGCAGATCTGGCGCGTGCAGATGCATCCCACGCTGACGCCGCTCGCCGACGATGTCGAATTTCCGCGACCTGGCGGAGAAATACGAGGTCAGCGGCGGCGATATTCGCAACGCGGTGCTGAAGGCCGCCCTGGCAGCGGCCTCATCGCCTGGGCACGACACGCTGAAGGTGATTCACCACCATCACCTCGAAGACGGCATCAAGGACGTCATCGCCGGCAGGCGCGTGATGCAGCAGTCGCTGTTCACCGACACCACGGCGCAGGACCCTGTCGCCCTCATGGAGCGGATGAGGGCCGGTACGCCGCAGACGACGGTCTATGCCCTGGCGATGGCGGGCGCGGCCTTGCTCGTCGCGTTGGCGGCGTTGCTGACCGTGGTGCTTCGCTGAATCTAGAAGCTAAAATCTACAATCTAAAATCTTCAGGACGATCTCGCCGCAGGATTCTCATCCTCAGATCCCAGATTCTAGTTTTCAGATTCCAGTTTTTAGATTCGGATTCCGCGTCAGCTCTTCCGCGCAATCCACCAGCGCGCCACGGAGACGCACGCCGCCACCATGGCGATAAAGAGGGCGAGAGGTAAGAGGACGGAGATGATGCCGAAGAAGAGCGATGCGGCGAACTGGCCGAAGCTCACGCGTGCTTCAGCTCCCCGCGCCGCAGCTGCTGGTACAACATCAGAGCCTCGCGGATGAGGCGCAGCGCGTCGGGCGGGCCGAGCAGATCCTCGACCACCACCTGCTTGTGCTCGAGCACCTTGTAGTCTTCGAAGAACCGGCGGATCTCGCGGAGCACGTGATTGGGCAGCTGCGCGTGGTCGGTGTAGTCCGTGAATGCCGGGTCGCCGATGCCCACCGCCACGATCTTGTCGTCGAGCCCCTTCTCGTCGCGCATCCGCATGACGCCAATCGCACGCGCCTCGACAATCGTCAGCGGGTGGACGGGCTCCTGCCCGAGCACCAGCACATCGAGCGGATCGCCGTCATCGCAGAAGGTGCGCGGAATGAACCCGTAGTTGGCCGGGTAATGCACGGCGCTGAAGAGGACCCGATCGAGCTTCAGCAGGCCGGTCTCCTTGTCGAGCTCGTACTTGTTCTTCGATCCCTTCGGCACCTCGACGATGACCGGGAAGGATTTCTCGACGGAGAAATCATCGACGTAGCAGTCGTGCCAGGGATGCATGGGGTAATAATAGTCCAGACGAAGAGTCCGAGAGAGTCCTGAGAGTCCTGAGAGTCCTTGAGAGTCGGAAGAGTCCGAAGAGTCGAGGACTTCGCTAACAGGTAAGAGGTGCGAGTGAACCGAGTCAGTCGGCGTGCGTTCGTGCAGGCGGTGCTGGCACAGGCGGCAGTGGTCGGCGCCGGTGCGCAGGCACGGGTGCGAACCAAGCCCAGGCCGCTGGCCAAGGATGCCGGCGTCAGCGACTGGACGTCGTTTCTCGGACCATCGCACAACGGCACGTCGAACGAGACACGCTTGACGCGCACGCTGCCGCCACCGCTCGTGTGGGAGTTCCCCAAGGGCACGAGCTACACCTCTCCGGCGATTCTCGGCGACCGGCTCGTGTTCGTGCATCGGGTGGGCGACGAAGAGATCGTGGAATGCCTGCATGCCGAAACGGGCGCGTCACGGTGGCAGTTTCGCTACCCCACCAGCTTCGAAGATCGATACGGCTACAACAACGGCCCGCGATCGAGCCCGGTCATCGACGGCAGCCGGGTGTACACGCTGGGCGCGCAGGGACAACTGCACTGCTTCGATATCGGCGCGGGCACGCTCGTCTGGCGACGACACATCAGCGCGGAGTACAAGGTGCCGCAGGATTTTTTCGGCACCGCGACGACGCCGCTCGTGGAAGACAAACTGCTCGTCATCAACGTCGGCGCACCGGGTGGTCCCTGCGTCGTCGGGCTCGACAAGGTGTCGGGACGCGAAGTGTGGCGGGCCGGCAAGGAATGGGGACCCAGCTATGCCTCTCCGGTACCGGCGATCGTCCACGGACGGCGCCGCGTCTTCGTGTTCGCGGGAGGCGAATCAGATCCTCCGTCGGGAGGCCTGCTGTCCATCGATCCGGCCAACGGCGCCGTCGACTTCACCTTCCCGTGGCGCAGCCGATCGTACGAGTCGGTGAACGCGTCGTGCCCGGTCGTCTTCGACAACAAGGTGTTCATCTCCGCCAGCTACCGCACCGGGGGCGTGCTGCTGGAGATCAGGCCGGACTTCACGCATCGGCAGGTATGGACCACTCAGGAGTTCGGACTCCACTGGAACACGCCCATCTATCGCAACGGCTACCTCTACGGCTTCGACGGCCGCAACGAACCCGATGCGTCGCTCGCCTGTGTCGATGTCGCCAGCGGCAAAGCGGTGTGGAGAGCCACGCCCGAGTGGAACGAGACGTTGACCGTGGGAGGCCAGCGACGCGAGCAACTCGTGAGCACCTATCGCGGATCGCTCCTGGCCGTCGACGGACAGTTCCTCTGCCTCGGCGAGCTCGGCCACCTCGTCTGGATGGACCTGTCGCCGAAAGGCTACAAGGAGGTGTCGCGCGCGTGGCTGTTCGGCGCGCGCGAGTCGTGGGCGCTTCCTGTGCTGAGCCGCGGACTGCTCTATGTCGTGCAGAACACGCGCGACATCGTCAACGGCGCCGGCCCCCGCCTGCTCTGCTACGATCTGCGTGCCTGAAAGTGTCGGGGGTTGGGGATTAGGGATTGGGGATTAGGGATTAGCGACCGCGTTTGGAATCGCCGCCGCGCAGCGACCAGAACACCCATGCGGCTGCGCCGAAACAAACGAACGCGACGGCGCCCATGACAATCAGGAAGTCATCCACGACGTCGCTGCCTTTCACTGATCAATGCCACCACAAAGATGATCACACCCATTCCCACAAAGATCAACCCGTTGCGCAGGGCGTGTTGCCGACCTTCACCGAGAAACACGTCGAGGGGCGCCAACGCGATAAACAACACAGCTATTTCTCGAAATGCGTCCTCGATGTGCTCGATGGTCTTCGAGTCCAGTCTCATGGAGGATCAGCTTTGAAAAGGCCGTGCCGACGAAAGCGGCCGCCAATTGCTGGTTCCGAAGTTTGACTCGCAAATTCTGCAATCAAGTCGCGCAGAAGTTCCGACCCACTCGTCAGTGGCCGATATATCCGGAAGGCCAGTCCCAAAAACAACGCTTGACCCGCGCAGCGGTTAACAGTTAACTGGCACCCTCGAAAGGGAGGCTTTTCTATGCGCAGGACACTCGGCGTGATCGCGACGCTCGCGGCGGCGGTGCTGTCAATGACGGGACTCCCGGGCTGCGGCACCGCGCAGCCCCCGGCCCCCGAACCTGGCGCTGCGGCCACCGCGAAGACCGAACGGTGGAGTCATCAGGACTGGCCAACCGGCCCGTATCGCGTCGTCGAGAACTGGCCCAAGCCGCTGCCCGATACCCGGCACTCGCACGAGGGCTGGACGTGGGGCTCGTTCGGCGGCGTGTACGCCGAATCACCGGATCGCATCTGGATCGCCATGCGCGGCGAGCTGCCGTTGCCCAAAGACGCCAAGCCATGGACGCCGTATGCGGCGTTGAATCCCACACGAGGCGTCGCGACGGGCAATGGCGACGGGATCAGCGCCACCTGCGAGCCGACCGAAAAACGGGGCTGGGAGCGGCGCTACGAACATTCAATCATCATCGTCGACGGCGAAGGCAACCTGGTGGACGAGTGGCCGCATCTCGACCCGATGTTCGCGAAGCTGCCGTGCGGCCGCGGACCGCACCAGGTCAAGATCAGCCCGTACGACCCCGAGAAGCACGTGTGGATCATCGACGACCAGCTTCACGTGATCTACAAGTTCACGTATGACGGCAAGCTGGTGTTCACCCACGGCGAGCTCGGCGTGCGCGGACGCGGCCCGAATACATTCGATCGTCCCACGGATATCGCCTGGCTGCCCGACGGGACCTACTTCATCAGCGACGGGTACGGCGGGAAGCGCGTGGCCAAGTTCGATCCGAACGGGAAGTTCCTGATGGACTGGGGACAGGCGCCCAAAGATCCGCAGAACCCGGGGCCGAACGAGTTCAACACCGTCCACAGCATCGCCATCAGCAAAGACCGGCGTCTCTTCGTCGTCGACCGCGGTCACCAGCGGATGCAGGTGTTCGACGAGAACGGCAAGTTCCTCGACATGTGGCCGCTGCGTTCGCCCCACTGGCCGAGCACCCAGGGCACGCTGATGGTGAACCACTTCATCGATCAGGACGGGTTCATCTGGGTCGGCGACTCGCCCACCGCCCGGATCCTCAAGTTCGATCTGAACGGCAACTACCTGTACAGCTGGGGCGCTCCTGGCGGACAGGCCGGGCGGCTGAACTGCTCGCATGGGATGTCGACGGATCAAAAGGGCAACCTGTACCTCGCCGACTGCATGGCGGGACGAGTGCAGAAATTCGAGCCGGTTCCGGGCGCGCCCAAGGAGAAGATCGCGGGTCAGATCCTGCGGACGTGGGATAAGACGGCGAAGACCACGACAAACTAGACTGGATCAGAAGACGAACAGGAGATCAGGAGCTCAGGAGAGACGTGATCACAGACCTCCTGATCTCTTGATCTCGTGTCAGGTTGGAGTCCCCTAAACGCTCAGAACCGCAGAACTTCCAGCACCTTGAGATGCACCTGTGGCGACCATGTGCATGTAGCCGCCGACGCCGGCATATCGATCCGAGGCCGCTTCTTTGATGTGCTTCAGCGCGAGATCCTTCCGCCCTGTCGCCTCGGCGTACAACCCGATGTAGAGGTGAGCGTAAAAGAGTCCTGAGGGCGCGCTGCCCGCGGCTTTCAACACCTCATCGGGCGTCAGCACACCGCGAAACATCTGGTACACCTCGCGCATCGGGACGCGCGAGTCCGGCCCTACGGGCAGCAAAGCGGCTTTCGCTTTCTCGGGTGTTTCGCTCCTGGCCACACACAGAAAGTGCCAGACCGCATTTTCCACATCATCGGGATTGACCGTGCGATGTGATTCGAACTGCCGCCGGCAATCTGCGAAACGACCGGCGTAGTAGAGCGCGATCCCACGCTGCCACAACTGAGGTGCTTCGTCTGGAATGAGTTTGGCGAGCTCGTCGAACGTTTTCGCTGACTCCGCGAACTGGCCCTTCTCGAATTGATCGACGGCGCGATTCAACAGCGCCTGAGGACTCTGTGCACTGAGCACGCACGTCAGAACCAGCACCCAGAACCAGGAACCAAGAACCAGAACCCAGAACCGAGAACCAAGAACCCAGAACCTCATCGTAAGTCCAGGGCTACAAGCGTGTCGTCGTTGCGCAGGTAGACGATGCCGTTCGCGAGAGCCGGATACGCGCGAACCGTTGCAGGAAGGATCTGCGCGCGTACGATTGGTTGAAAGGCCCTGGGCGACAGCGCCGCCAGAATCAATTCCCCCGTCTCGCGTACGATCAGCAGGCGATTGCCGGCCAACGTGACGCTGCCCGCGCCGAAGCGCTCGGTTGTCCACATGACTTTGCCGCTCTTCATATCAATCGCGCGAAATACCGGCCCGAACTCCTGGCGGCCGTGAAATCCGTAGAGCATACCCTCGTGGTACACGCTCGTCGCGTAGTGATTCGACAGCGCATCGTCCGACGTCCAGACATCCACCAGCTTGCGTACCGTCGAATTGCAGCACGCCGGCACCCGGCCCGTACTGAGCGGACACGAAAATCGCGTTGCCCACAACCACCGGCGTTGCCGCGTTTACCGACGCCGCCTGTCTGGCGCGCCAGGCGCGCTGGAAACGCACCTGTCCGGTCGCGGGATCAAGCCCGACGAGATTGTCGCGCGTGAGGAACACCGCGTAGCGGCGGCCGAGGATCGTGGCGCCGATGCCCGATGAATAGCTCGCCGAGTCGGCCGTGGCCGTCCACAGCACTTTCCCGCTCTTCGCGTCGAACGCGACGATGCCTGCTTTCCGGCCCCCGACGTTCGCGATGACGCGCCCTTCCTCGACGAGCGGAGAGCCGGCGGCGCCAAAAAATCCTTTGGGCACGTCGAACTGTCGCATGGCATCGACGTTCCACACGGGCTTTCCGGTAGCAAGCGCGACGGCATGCAGCTTCCCTTCCGCCCCGTAGGTGTAGACGTTGCCATCGGCCACGACAGGTACGGCACGCGGCCCCTCGTCGAACCCAAAGTCGTCTCTGTAGGCAGTGGGATAGGCGTGACGCCACTGAGGCGCGCCGGTGAGCGCATCGAACGACTCCACGACTTCCTGGTCGCCGACGCGATGAAACAGGATGACGCGGTTCTCGGCAACCGCGGGTCCGCTCAACCCCTGCCCGATCTGTTTCCTCCAGACGACGCGCGGCCCGGCCGATGGCCACTTCTCGTTGAGCGCGCCAGCATAGACACCGTTGCGTGAAGGCCCGAGGAACTGCGGCCAGTCAGCCGCGAAGACGGGAGCGGAAAACAGGAGCACGAGCGTGAGCCGTACTATTCTCAGATTCGCAAATTCTGAGAATCTGCCAACAATCCCGCAATCTGGCAATCTGCGGATCCGCCAATGGTGCATTAGAAGAACGCCCTTGCGTGCCAGGAATCTGCCGCCTTCACTTCCCATTTGCCGGCCTGCAGGTCGCCGACACGCGTCAGCGTGTTGTCGAAGACGCGCGTGTTCGGGCCGACGGTTCCGGCGGCGGCGAGCTCGGCGAATCGCTCGCGCGACACGCGGATGACGGCATCGCCTTCGCGGTAGATTACGGGGCCGTTGTTGATGAGCTCGAGACCCAGCACCGTCTCCAGTTGCTGCATCCGGCGCACCAGCGCATCGATGGAACAGCCGGAAACGCCGGCCGCCCGCTCGTCCACCCCCACCAGGACGAACTGGTCGTGTCTCAGCTCGCGTCCGGCCGAGAGCGGCACGCCGTGCGCCATCCATTGAGTGATGAAGGCATCGGTTTCCTCGAGCACACGACGGCTTTCGGCAGCCGCCAGCGGGCGTTCGGCGGCAAAAATCCAGAGGCGCGCGTCGGTCGGGAGCTGGTCGAAGGGGATGCGTGGCATGGAAATCATTCTATCGCCACCGCGAGGCAACATGTCGCAAGTTGTACCAGCGGCCCCTCCCCGGCAAAACCTGTGTGATAGTGGTGCCACACAAGGGAGATCTTCAATGACCCGTCACGCGCTCGTCGCCGTGTGGCTGGGCGCCGCCTCGATCGCGGCGTTCGCCCAGGCGCCGCCCAAGGCGCCGGCCGGCCCGCTCGTGGACGAGAAACGGCTCATCCTGCCGCTCGATCGCGGCGGCCGGCGCGGCCAGCCGCCTCCCCAGCCACAACAACCGCAGCAGCAACAACAGTAGTCGCAGCGTCGGCGCGAAGGCGGGCGGGCCGTGCTTCACGGTCCGCCTTTTCTCTTGTACGCTATGACGATGCACGCGCCCGACGCGACTCAGGACGACAGCTTCATCCAGCTCGAGCATGTGCTGCAAAGCGGCGGCGTAGACGCGGCATTCAACGAGGTGATCGATCGCTTCCGGCGCGACAAGCAGTACCGTCGCGTGTTCGACGCGCGCCTGATGAAGAAGCGGATGGAGCTGGGTCTTCCGCTGGTCTCGCAGCCGACACTCGATGAGCTGCCGAAGGACGTGCAGCAGGCGTATCAGGACGCGTATGTTCAGGCTGCGCGCGAAGTCGGCGAGCTGTTTCTGGCCGACGGCGATCTGTCACGGGCGTGGCCTTACTTTCGCGCGGTCGGCAACATGGCGCCGCTCGTGGCGGCACTCGACGCGTTCGATGAGACCGACCCGGGCACACCTGAATCGCAGGAGAGAATCGGCGCGACCATCCAACTCGCGTTTCAGGAAGGGGTCCACCCCAGGAAAGGCTTCGAGCTCATCCTGAAGCACTACGGCCTGTGCCGCGCCATCACGATGTTCAGCGCGTATCCGGATACGAACGGCCGGGATGCATCGCTCCAACTACTGGTGCGCACGCTGCACGATGAGCTCGTCACGAACCTCTCCCGGACGATTGCGGCCGTCGAAGGACACCTACCGGAAGACCGATCCATAGCGTCACTGATTGCGGGACGCGAGTGGCTCTTCGAGAACAACGCGCAGCATACCGACAGCTCGCACCTGGTCTCGTTGCTCAAATTGAGCGGCGATCTGGACGACAACGACACACTGAGACTGGCGATCGCGATCGCCGACTACGGCATGCATCTCGGCCCGATGTTCCAGCACGTGGACGATCCACCGTTCGACAGCGTCTACGAAGATCGCGGCATCTATCTGAGGGCGCTGGCCGGCGAATCGGTCGACGCGGCCGTGAAGCACTTCGAGGAAAAGGCCGCACGCTTCAGTCCGGCGAATTACGGAACCGGTCCGGCCGAAACGCTCGTCGCATTGCTCGTCAGGCTCGAACGATACAAAGACGCGATTAAGGTGTCCGAGCAATACCTCTCCGATATACCGCCCGGAGATCTCTCATGTCCGTCGCTGCCCGAGCTCTGCCAGATGGCCGGCGACTTCAATCAATTAAAGGACGTGACAAGGCAGCAGGCCGATCCGCTGGGCTATCTGGCCGCCCTGATTCAGCGCGAGGACGCCGCGACGGCACTCAAAAGACAGCGAGAGGGTTGACCGGCGACCCGGTCCCGTTGGGTATTCGCAGAGGCGCGATCGTCAGCATGAACTCCCATCGCTTCCGTGCCGCGGCCAGCTCGCTGGCCGCATCGAAGTCGGCGCGATCGAGGATGTGGATGCCGAGGATCGTCAGCGCGAAATCATGAACCGGATAGCCCGGTAGATCGCCCGCCGGCCTGGGCGCGTAGCCGGGAGTTTCCCAGCCCAGAATCGCAATGTCACGCCGCTTCAGCCATGGAATCACCGAATTGTCGAGCCCTGCCATGGCGTCGTTGACCGGCCACGTCCCCAGCCTGGCGCGGCGGGCCCAGCGGCCCCAGCGAAACAGCACCGCGTCACCTGGGCCGGCTCTGACGCCGGTCTGCTTCTCCCAGGCTTCGAGATCTTCAGGATAGACGCGCGTGCCAGGCTCGAGATAGGGCACACCCTTCAGTCTCGGGATGTCGTACAACACCGCCCTGGTGACGATGCCGTCCTTCATGGTCAGGATCGAAGCCTTGCGGGCGCCGCGGTCCTTCGAAATCCATTCGGCGGCGCGGTAGCCGTTCCACATACGTCCGTCGAAGAAAATGTGGGCGAAGGAATCGAGATGCGTCGTGCCCGCCCCGTGAATACACGGATACCCAACCCTGTCTGTTGCGCTGGTCTCTGAGGCGTCGATCATGGACCATTCGACGGGACAGGGCACGTCGACGTCTTTCTGAAAGCTCGCATCCGACGAGAGCGACACCGAGAGCCCTTCCTTGACCAGCCCGGCGGCCTCACGCCGTTTCGCGGCTGTGATCAAATTCAAGGTACCCATTTCATCGCTCGGCCCCCAACGCCCCCAGTTCGAGAGCTCGGTTTGCCATTTGACGTAGGTCTCTCGCGTGACGAGCGGACGCGTCGCGCTCTTTCCCTGATCGGGCGACTGCGACAACAACGCAGGTCCCCCGGTCAGCAGAACACACACTACCGGCAACCACAAGCGTCTCACGTGAGCATCTCCTTCACCGAACCCTAATCCCCAATCCCCAATCCCAATCCCTAGACCAGAATCTCTTTTTTCACGGCGCCGTGCACGTCGGTCAGCCGGAAGTGGCGGCCCTGGAACTTGAACGTGAGCTGCGTGTGGTCGATGCCCAGGCAGTGCAGGATCGTGGCGTGCAGGTCGTGGACGTGGACCGGGTCTTTCGTGATGTTGTAGCAGAAGTCGTCGGTCTCGCCGTAGGTGATGCCGGGCTTGATGCCGCCGCCGGCCAGCCAGACCGTGAAGCAGCGCGGATGATGGTCGCGGCCGTAGTCGTCGGCCGTCAGCTTGCCCTGGCAGTAGACCGTGCGGCCGAACTCGCCGCCCCAGACGACGAGCGTGTCGTCCAGCAGGCCGCGCTGCTTGAGGTCCTGGATGAGGGCCGCGCCGGGCTGGTCGGTGTCGCTGGCACTGCCCGGTAATCTGCTTCGGCAGCGTGGTGTGCTGGTCCCAGCCGCGGTGGAAGAGCTGGATGAAGCGCACGCCGCGCTCCGCCAGCCGCCGGGCGAGCAGGCAGTTGGCGGCGAACGTGCCGGGCGTTCGCGACTCGGGGCCGTACATCTCGAACATCCGGTCGGGCTCCTTCGAGAGGTCGGTCAGCTCGGGCACGGACGTCTGCATGCGGTAGGCCATCTCGTACTGCGCGATGCGCGTGGCGATTTCCGGATCGCCCGACTCGTCCAGCTTCAGCTGGTTCAGCTTCGCCAGGTCGTCGAGCATAGCGCCGGCGCGAGTCGCTGTCGAATCCCGGCCGGGTTCGACAGATACAGCACCGGATCGCCCGTCGAGCGGAACTTCACGCCCTGGTACTGCGTCGGCAGGAAGCCGCTGCCCCACAGCCGGTCGTACAGCGGCTGGTCGCCGGGCCGTCCGGTGCCCTGCGAGACCATGACCACGAAGGCGGGCAGGTCGCTGTTCTCGCTGCCCAGGCCGTAGGACAGCCACGCCCCGATGCTCGGCCGGCCGGCCAGCTGGGCGCCCGGTCTGGAAGAACGTGATCGCCGGATCGTGGTTGATCGCCTCGGTGTGCATCGACTTGACGAAGCACAGCTCGTCGACGACCTTCGCCGTGTGCGGCAACAGCTCGCTGACCCACGCGCCCGACTTGCCGTGCTGCGCGAACTTGAACTTCGGCGGCGCGACCGGAAAGCTCGCCTGCGTCGAGGTCATGCCCGTCAGCCGCTGCCCCATGCCGGATCGAGTCGGGCAGCTCCGTGCCGCGCAGATCGTGCAGCTTCGGCTTGTAGTCGAACAGATCCATCTGCGACGGGGCCGCCCGACTGAAACAGGTAGATCACGCGCTTGGCCTTGGGCGCGAAGTGCGGCAGGCCCTGAAACGCGCCGGCCGCGCGCAGATCTTCACCCATCAGCGTCGCCAGCGCCGCCGTGCCGATGCCCGCGCTGGCCAGCCCGAACAACTGGCGGCGGGTCAATCGCAAGTCCGGGGCCCCCGACGCGGCAGCGTTGGGGTGAAAGAGAAACTTGTCCTGCGGATCCATGCCTATTCCTTCGTAATGGTCTCGTCCATGTTCAGCATCATGCTGGCCAGCGTCGAATACGCCGCCAGCTCGCTCGCGTCGAGCTCTTCGTCACGCGGCGACTCGCCCTGGCTGAGGTATTTGGCCGCAGCCTCGGGATTGGCCTTGTATTCGTCCAGATAGCTCGCCAGGGCGTCGCGCGACGGACGCTGGCTTCGCGGCGTGTCGGGCCGCGCGCCACCACGAGGCGGAACGCAAGCGCGATCCGCTCGTCGGCGCTGCGATCGGCGTTCCTTCATCACGCGCTCGGCCAGCTTGCGCGACGCTTCCAGATAGGTCACGTCGTTCATCAGGTCCAGCGCCTGCAGCGGCGTGTTGGTGCGGGTTTCGCGCACGACGCAGGCCTCGCGTCCGGCCGCGTCGAAGTTCATCAACGAAGGCGGCGGACTCGATCGCTTCCAGAACGTATACAGGCTGCGGCGGTAGAGCTTTTCGCCCTTGTCCTGCACGTAGTCCTGACCCGACAGTTCCTTCCACAGTCCGGCCGGCTGATACGGCTTCACCGACGGACCACCGATTTGCTCGACCAGCAGCCCCGACACGGCAAGCGCCTGGTCGCGAATCATGCCCGCCGGCAACCGCAATCGCGGCGCACGCGCCAGCAGGCGGTTCTCGGGATCTTTCTGCAAGAGCTCTGGCGTCGCCTTCGAGGACTGGCGATACGTGGCGCTCGTCACAATCAGCTTCTGCATCGCCTTGATGTCCCAGCCTGTTCGGACGAACTCGGTGGCCAGCCAGTCGAGCAGTTCCGGATGCGTCGGCCATTCTCCCTGCGATCCGAAGTCTTCGACCGTCTTCACCAGCCCGACGCCGAAGTACATCTGCCAGAAACGATTCACAGCCACGCGCGCGGTAACCGGATTCGAAGGATCGACCAGCCACCGGGCAAACCCGAGCCGGTTGTTCGGAGCACTCTTGGGCAACACGGGAAGAACGGCGGGCACGCCTGGCGTCACCTTGTCGCCAGGCTTGTCGTAGGCCCCGCGAATCAACAGGAACGTGTCGCGCGGCACCTCGCGCTCCTGCATCACCATCACCGTCGGCAGGCTCTCCAGGAACTGTGCTTTCTTGCGTCGAGCGCCGGTCAGGTCCTGCCAGGCCTGGCGGACGCGCGGCGGACGACTGGTTCTCGAGGAAGTAGCAGCGAGATCTTCTCGGCCTGCGGGTCCGTTCTCGTCGCAGCGGGAATACCGGCAATCTCGGTGATCGATTCGCCGGTGGCCACGACAGCCGCATGCCGGGACGACAGCGCCACGTTGTAAACGCGCACATCGTCTATCTGGCCCTGGAAACGGTTGGCGGCCCCCCCGCCGCCGCCGATCCGCAGCGGCTCGCGCGACTGGAAATTCTGATTCACGTCGTCCAGGTGAACCGCGAGCTCCTGCGATTTGCCATCGACGTAGATCTTGATGCCCTCCGCCATTCGCGATCCGTCGTAGGTCATCATCACGTGCTGCCATCGATTGAGCTCGATTGGCTTCACCGTCTCGACGCGCGCCCCATCGTCGAGCCAGCGCAGAATCAGGTTGGCCTGGAGCTTGCCGTCTTTCAGATACAGTCCGTAGCCGGTATCCTCCTCGGCGTCCTTCGTGCGCGTGACGATGGCGCCCGTGGCGGCCGTTGGATACATCCACGCCGCGAGCGTGAACTGGCTCTGAAAGCCGAAGTTCCCGATGTCGCCGCCAACGATGACCCGCTTGCCATCGAAGCTGGCAGCCTCGCCGATACGGCCTGGAGCAAATTGCGGTGGCCCGTCCTGAAACTGGACGATCACCGGTTTGTCCTTTGCGGCAGGTCCATCCGCGGCGCCGTAGGTCTGCGCCGCCGGCGCAGACGGCTGGGCCGCCACGGGGTTCATCAGATTCCCGTCGAGCGGAAAGTATCCGACGAGATCCTGAGGAATCGACCAGTGGAGAGGCACCGACTTGTCGAGCCCCGCTTCCCAGCTTCGCTGAGCGCCTGCCGATTCCGTTCGAAGGCTCTCGAAACGCTTTTCTGCCGCTGCCAGCTCGCGGTCGATTCCGGCCAGCTGTGCCTGTTGCGCCACGGTCGGCGCCTGAATCATCGGCGCCGAGTTGCCATACTTGTTGGCCTTGCCGCGCTCCGGAATGTTGTTGAAGTACGCGAAGAGCTGATAGAACTCTTTTTGCGTGAACGGGTCGTACTTGTGGTCGTGGCATCGGGCACAGCCCAGGGTGAGGCCCATGAACACGGTGGACGTCGTCTCGACACGATCGACGACGTATTCGACGGCGTATTCCTCGGGAATGATGCCGCCTTCGCCGTTGCCGCGATGGTTGCGATTGAAGCCAGTCGCGATTCTCTGATCGAGCGTCGGGCGCGGGAGCATGTCGCCGGCAATCTGCTGCAGCGCGAACTGGTCGAACGAAAGATTGCGGTTGAACGCCTCGATGACCCAATCGCGCCACCGCCACATGTAGCGCTCGGCGTCTGTCTGATACCCGTTCGTGTCCGCATAGCGCGCCGCGTCCAGCCACTGCGCGGCCATCCGCTCTCCATATCGCGGAGACGCGAGGAGGCGATCGACGACCTTCTCGTACGCGTCACGCGATTTGTCGTTCACGAACGCATCGACCTCGGCCGGCGTGGGCGGCAATCCGGTCAAGTCGAGGCTCACGCGGCGAATCAGGGTGGCGCGATCCGCCTCGGGCGCCGGAGCGAAGCCCTCCTGGTCGAGCCTCTTCGCCACGAAGAAGTCGATGTCGTTTCGCGCCCATGCCCGGTTGCCGATGTCGGGAAGGGATGCGCGCCTGGGTGGATTGAAAGACCAGTGTTTTTCCCATCTGGCGCCCTGCTCGATCCATCGCTGAATCAGATCGATTTCGGCGGGCGTCAGCGTACGGCCGGAGGCCACGGGCGGCATGCGCCGGGCGGGCTCGGCGGCGGTGATCCGCCGGACCATCTCGCTCTTCGCGACGTCGCCGGGCGCGATGGCCAAACGTCCGCCGAGGTCCTGCTTGGCGTCCGCCTCTACGTCGAAGCGCAGCTTCGTCCGCCGGCGCGCCTGGTCGGGACCGTGGCAGGTGTAGCACTTATCGGAAAGAATCGGCCTGATGTCGCGGTTGAACTCGACAGTCCCGGGGGCTCCGGAGTCCTTGCGCTGCTCGCAGCCGGAGCCTGCCCCGGCAGGCGAGCGACGGAAAGCAGCACAACCGCGAAAGCCATTGCCGCGAGCCGCATGGGTTTCCTCCAGAAAGCGGGGTCAGCTCTAGTTTAGCAATCCCGACGCCCAGTTCGAGATCACGACAAGCGGCTCTTGAGATTGCCCCTCGCCGGACTGGCTGACGATGAATTTCTGACCATCCGCCGAGACGTCGTATGAAGAACGTGAACTCCGCCGGCGAAATTTGAACAAAGCCTTGACGCCCCCTGCCTTGAACTCGGACGTGGTCCCGTCGACATTGACGGCCATCACCTGGTTGTCCGGGTCGAGATAGAAGAGCTCTCGGCCATCACGCCGCCAACGCGGGGATGTTCCCCCGTCAACAGAGATGCGGGATACCTGGCCTGGCTTCGGGAAAGACGTCACGTACACTTCCATACTGCCCGCACGATCCGAGGCGTACGCGATCCAGCGCTCGTCAGGAGAAAGCTTGGCACGCGCTTCTCCATGTGGTGTCTGCATAACGCGAGACGGCTGCCGATCGCCCGCCGCCGGAAGCCACCATAAGTCGGGAGGTCCTCCCAGTCCCTGCATTTGAAACAGCAGGCTGCCGTCGCGCGCAACACTCAACGGAAAACTGACGGCATTTTCAGGACCAATCTTCTTTGCGCCATCGACACTCTGTAGATCTTTCGCGTACATCGATCGTGGTCCGGAACCACCTGGCAATGGGGACGAAAAGAAGAGAGTCCGACCATCGGCCGACCAGATAATGGGAAACTCGACAGCCGGTTCAGAGGTCACCTTGTCCGCAACCCCACGCGCGACATCGTATACCCAGATATCGCTTGGGCTTCCCATCGTGACGGCAAGTTGCTTCCCGTCCGGTGACAGTTCGAGATCGTTGTAGTCGCCTTTCTTTCCCAATACGTTGAGTGGCTTCCCGCCCCTGTCGAGCCACATCAGTTCCGTTTCGAGAACAGTGGCTCCAGCCTGATACGCGATTGCTCCATTGGTTGACGCCGCGAACATGTTCGTGTTCCCGTCGCCGGCGATGCCCTCAACGATCGGATACGGTTGGCCCGTCAAACTCCCGTCACTGGTTGCCATCCGCTGCGCCATGAGCGTGCCGCCGCGAAGGAACAGCAGATGTCCCTGAGAATAGATGTGCTCGCCAGACTCACTCTCCACCAGTCGCGGGTGATCGAGCGTATCCAGACTCCCCAGATAGACGTTCTTGAGGACTGTCCCACCGACCGTGTCGCGATAGACAAAATGACGCCCGTCTGGAAGGAACCACGGTCGCGCATGGCCACTCTTCAGGGCCCTGCTGACAGGGGTAGTCGGACCACCCGTGGCAGCCACTTTCTGCAGGCCCTGACCCACTCGTGGAGCGAACACGATGACGCCTGCAGGACTCCACGACCCTCCCCGTTCGTTCGGCGCATCCGCCAACGTCGTCTCAGGGCCGCCTGCGATGTCTATGCGCTTCAGTTTGCCGTCCGCAAAGAAGCCCAGCGAGCTCCCGTCGGGGGACCAGAATGGTGATGTCGCGCCGTCGGTGCCGACGAGCATCTTCGGGTCGAGCTGATCGAGCGAACGAATCCAGATCATGGCTCTGCGACCCTGTTCACGTGCGATGAACGCGACGCGAGTGCCATCAGGTGAGACAGCCATCGAGCTCTGGCCGATGGAGGCGGACGGCCTCCAGAGCTCCCATCCATCCGGCGGTGAAAACGAGAAGCGGATGGCCGCTGTCGGAGGCGCATCCCCCGCCACGAACCGCAGCATTGCGACTGAGAGGGTGGCACCGATGATCAGGCCCGCACCCAGCCAGGCAAGCGTTCGATAGATCGATCGTCCACTCGGAAAGGTTGGGATTCACGGCCGTAGCCGCGACCGGTGGCCGCTCGAGCTCGTACCGCACGTCGGCGATATCAGCAATCCGACGTTTTCGATCTTTTTCGAGACAGCGCTTTACAACCTCGACCACGAAGGCGACGCGGAACGGAGCGCGGCCCAGTCGGGTTCGCCCCGCAGCACGGCAGCCAGCGTTTCAGACACATCCTCCGCCTCGAATGCACGCTTGCCGGTCAACATCTCGAAGAGTACGCAGCCAAAGGCCCAGATGTCGGTGCGCTTATCGACGGGCTTCCCTTTCGCCTGCTCAGGGCTCATATAGGCCGCGGTCCCGAGGATCACGCCGCCCATCGTCATGGCTGGAGATGTGATTGTTGGCGAGGCCGACAAGTCCTGAAAGCGCGCGGAGCCGCCGTCGGCCGGCCTTGCGCAAGCCGAAGTCGAGCACCTTGGCCTGGCCATCTGCCGTCAGCTTGATGTTGGCGGGCTTCAAATCCCTGTGGATGATTCCATGTTCGTGTGCGGCTTCCAGCGCGTCGGCGAGCTGCCGCGCAATTGCGGTGGCCTCCTCTACCGAGAGAGGTCCTTTCGCGATGCGATCGGCGAGCGTCGGCCTTCCACGAGCTCGAGATGACCATGCGCCGCTGCAGATCCAGACTTCTTCGAGCCCGTAGATGTGCGCAATGTTCGTGTGATTCAGCGACGCGAGCACTTGCGCTTCGCGCTGGAAGCGGGCAATACGATCGGCATCTGAGGGGAAAGAGCTCGGGCAGGATCTTGAGGGCGACGTCGCGGTTCAGTCGCGTGTCGCGTGGCTCGAAACACTTCGCCCATTCCGCCGGCGCCGAGCAAGGCGATTACTTCATAAGCGCCGAGACGACTGCCGGGCGCCAGTGACATGTTTTGGGACTTCCTGAGTATAAGCGAACGCCCGAATGACGATGGTGCAATCCGTGCCTCAGGAGGTGCGAGTGGAGCGGCGGCATTCGACCACCAAGCTCACCTACGCCGACTACCTGCGGTTCCCGGACGATGGTCTGCGTCACGAGATCATCGATGGGGAGCACTACGTGACGCCGTCCCCCGCGACGCGGCATCAGCGTATCTCCAGGAACCTGCTGCACTTAATCCAGACTTATCTCGACGGCATCCTGTTGGCGAGCTGTTCGCCGCACCCTTCGACGCGCTGCTCTCCGATTTCGACATTGTCGTACCGGACTGCTCTACTTGTCCAATGAACGATCGCCGTTCCTGACGTCGAAGAATCTGCAAGGTCCGCCGGACCTCGTGATTGAAATTCTTTCACCCAGCACGCGGACTCGTGACCAGAGGCTGAAGCGCGATCTCTACGAACGAGTCGGCGTGGAGGAATACTGGGTGGTCAATCCCGACGAGGATCGTGTGGATGTGTATCGCCGGAGCGCCGGGGTCATTCGCCGAACCGGTCTCAGTTCCCCGCTCCGGTACCGTCACGACCCCGTTGCTGCCGGACTTCGAGCTGCCGCTCGAACGGGTTCTCGCACAGTAAGGCAGGGCTAAAGCCCTGCGCTACCGTTGTCGAAAACCGGTTTTCGCCTACGGCTTGCGGAAGAGCACGAGAAACAACGACGCCGGCTGGCTTTCGGGCGCCCACGTCGAAATCGTCCGCACGTGTTTGAGAGCGGCGCCGACCTCGGCCTGCACGACCTCGGGCGGCACGCCATGGCCGCCGCGATTCGCACGCACACCCGCCGGCACGTCTGATTTCTCGCGCGGGGGAAAGTCGATAATCGCCAGTCTCCCGCCCGGCTTCAACGCCGCCGTGAGGCTTCGAATCATCTCGTCGGGCTGCGTGAAGTGGTGATACGCGTCGCGCACGAGGATCGCGTCGCAGCACTGTGCCGGAAGATTCGTGCTCGACACGGCGCCTTCCACGACGGTCACGTTTGCGAGCTGCTCGCGCTTGACGCTCTCGCGCAGCGCCGCAAGCTGCGGGGCGCCGATGTCGCTGGCATAGACGCGGCCGCTCGGACCAATCCACTTCGAGAACCTCATCGTCCAGGCGCCGAAGCCCGCACCCACGTCGGCAACCGTCATCCCGGGCTTCAGCTCGAGCAGCTGGACGAGCTGTGGTACCTCGACCTCGGCCGCCTTCAGTTGCCCTTCCGTGAGCGCAGTTTGCTGCGCGCTCAGCTCGCCGAAAACGATGAGAAGCAATGCAAACAAGACGACGCCGAATCTTTTAAGCATGGCCCTCATGGTACCATCGCCGACTTGTTGATGTCCGGATTCGTTCGAGAAGCCACGGCTATTTCCTGCCTCTGCCTCGCCCTGACTCTGTCGCCTCGCTTCTTCGCGCAGGCGCCGTTCGAGCCGAAGCCAGGCCTGCCGGGTAAGGACGTCGTCTGGGTCCCGACCCCTGCGGACGTGGTCGAGAAGATGCTCGACCTGGCCAGCGTCACCCCGAACGATGTGGTGATGGATCTGGGATCAGGGGACGGCCGCAACATCATTGCCGCGGCCAAACGCGGCGCGCGGGCCATTGGCGTGGAATACAACCCCGACCTCGTCGAGCTCTCGCGACAGCACGCCAGGGATGCAGGCGTGGCCGATAAAGCCACGTTCGTCCAGGGCGACATGTACAAGGCCGATATCTCGCAGGCGACGGTCCTCGCCCTTTTTCTCACGCCGGAAGTACTCGACCAGATGCGCGACACGTTTCTGGCGATGAAACCAGGCACACGCATCGTGCTCAATACGTTTTCCGTGACCGACTGGGAACCGGATGTCACCGAGAAGATCGGGCCACCCTGCACGGCGTACTGCACCGCCCTCCTCGTCGTCGTTCCGGCACGTGTGGCCGGCACCTGGCGAATGAACGACGCACAGATGATCCTGCGGCAGGATTTCCAGTTCGTGAAGGGCACGATCGGCGCGCAGCCGGTGACCGGACGGCTTCGCGGCGACGAGATCGCGCTGACCTCGGGCGGAACCGAATACAAGGGCCGCGTGACTGGTGATCGCATCGAAGGCAGCGCGACCATCGCAGGCCGACAGGTGCAGTGGATCGCAACCAAAGACTAGGTGCGATAGGTGCGTGGGGTGCGCTAGGTGCGGGCGATCGACGATGGACGATGGACGATGGACGATCGACGATGACTACGGTTCGTTCGGCAGCGGCGGCGTGCTCCGCGGTGGCTTGCGGGGACCCGTCGCTTGCTCGAAGGCAAACGCGTACGACAGCAGCTTGTCTTCGCTGTAGTCGAGCCCGAGCAACTCTCCGCCAACCGGCACACCGAGCGGCGCTGATGCGCTGGGCGTGGAGAATCCGGCCGGGAAGGTGACCGCCGGAAAGCCGGTACCGTTCGAGAGGGTGCCGTTACGTTCGGCCTGATCGTCGGAGCCCACCGGGACGACCAGAATCTGTTGCAGCGGATAGAGAATCGCGTCGAGGCCCAGATCGGCCATTTTTTTAGCGACGGCAAGCCGCAGCTTCTCCCGATTCAGCGTCCTCTCCTTGTACTCCTGGCTCTTCATGCCATCGACGATGCCGAACTCCGCCTCCAGCACAGGCTGCACAACAGACGTCTTCGCCGCAAGCAGTTGCGCGATGCTCCTGACCGGGGCCTCCGGCCCCAGCCCCAAGAAATAACGCTCCATGACGCTCCGCGCTTCGAACGCCGACGTCCCGACCACAGGCGCCAGCGCGTCGTACTCCGGAAGCTCGAAACGGACGAGGGTTGCGCCAAGCGCCTGCATCTTTGCGATGACACCATCGAGCAGGCGATTCACGTCGCGATGCCGATCCGCCTTGCCGAACAGGTTGGTCATGACGCCAATCCGCGCCCCCGCGAGCGCGTTCGCGCGCAGCAGATGCGTGTAGCTCTTCGGGACGCGTCCTCGACCGAACGCCGTAACTGGATCGTCGGCGTCGTAGCCGGCCATCACGTCGAGCAGCAAGGCCGCGTCTGTCACGGTTCGCGTGATGGGCCCGACCTCGTCCTGCGTCTCGCTGTTCGGCATGACGCCGCTTCTGCTGACGAGCCCGCGCGTCGGCCGGACGCCGACCAGGCTGTTCGCGGATGCGGGCGAGCGAATCGACTGGCCGGTATCGCTGCCCGTGCCCAGGACGGCGAAGTTCGCGGCCAGGGCGGCGCCGGTGCCGCCGCTCGACCCGCCAGGCGTACGCGTCAAGTCGTAGGGATTCCGCGTTTGTCCGCCAAGGCTGCTGAGCGAGATACCGCCGCGCGCGAATTCCGAAAGGTTGGTCTTGCCGAGGATCAAGGCTCCCGACTTGCGGATCTTCGCGACGGTAAACGCGTCGGCCGCCGGCTGCGACCGCTTCATGCCGATGTTGCCGCCCGTCGTCGGCATGTCGAACGTGTTGAAGTTGTCCTTGATGACGATCGGAATGCAGTGCAGAGCACCCGCGGCCGACGGATTCGCCTTGTATTGCCGATCCAGGTCTGCTGCCGCTGCGGTGGCCCGCGGATTCACCGTGATGATGGTGCGAAGCGCCGGGCCCCGCTGGTCGTACGCGTCGATCCGGTCCAGATACAACTTGGTCAGTTGCGCGCAAGTAAGCGTGCCCGCGGCAAACGCGGCGTGAATGCTGGCGATGGTCGCGGTCTCGAGGTGGAACGGAGCTCTCGACTGCTGCGCGCCGGTGACGCGGGCGGCGACGGTCGCGATCACGACCGTCGTCAACACGGCGAAGGAACGGGTGATGTTTTGCATCGTTGCTCAGACAGGGCTAAAGCCCTGTGCCACCGGCGTATTGCGGCAGGGCTGAAGCCCTGCTACCACAACAGCTCGTCAGCAGGCTCCGGTGGCGCAGGGCTTTAGCCCTGCCCTGTCAGATTCCGGTAGCGCAGGGCTTCAGCCCTGCCCGTCAGCTCGTCAGGGTGCGCGTCAGCTCTCGGATGTCCTTCAGCTTCTCCACCGACTCGATCTGCTCGAGCGCGCGCTGGATGCGATCCTTCGTCAAGAGCGGAGATGCACAATCCACGAAGCGCTCCCGAAGCTCGGCCATCGTGAACGGCCACGCCGGCGACCCCCTGTAGCGCTCGTCGGACGGCTGCGTCAGCGTGCGGCCGTCCACCAGGTCGACCTCGACGATGCTGCGGATCTTGTCGAAGCCCATCGCTTCGATCTTCGGATCGAACTCGGTCGAGACCTTTGTCATCATCTGCTGGATCGGCGCGCTCGAGACGAACTCGTCCGTAAACTCCTGAATGCCGGCCTTGCGCTGCAGGGCGATCACACCCAGCAGAAACGGCACGCAGAACTTCGCTTCGAGCTCGGTCTTCGCCGTCTTGTATCGCAGCGGCTCGAGGATATTCGAGCCGGCCCTCAGCCGCACCGCCTTGATCTGGGCCGGCTGAATGTTGTGATCGGTCACGAGCTTCAGCATCGCGTCCATGCTGGGATGGCTGAGGCTTCCGCACGGGTACGGCTTCACCGACACGCCGGGGTTCACGATCGAATGCGGACGGCCGAGGGCGCCAATCAGCCGGCGGGGCTCGGCGCCGCCACCCAGCACCTGAAAGTATCCCCAGCGCCCGTCGAGGCCGTCGTCGCCTGCCGTGAATCCCTGAGACGCCAGCATTACCGCCGTAATGCCGTTCTCGGCCGCGCGTCCGGCATGGAGCGGCTTGGTCATCGATCCGAAATTCACGCGCAGCCCGGCAGCCAGACTGGCGGCGATGCCGATCGCGTGCGCCGTGTGGGCGGCATCCAGCCCGAGCAACCGGGCGCTCCCGCCCGCGCCGGCAAACGTGCCCGCCGTCGCGGTGCTGTGGAACCCCCGCCGGTAGTGGTCGGGGTCGATCGCTTCCGCGATCTTGCACTCGACCTCGAAGCCGGTGAGGAACGCCTCCAGAAACGCCGCCCCGCTGGCCTGACGCTCTTCTGCCACCGCGAGTGCCGAGGCCAATGCCGGCACGGTCGGATGCGTCAGAAGCCCGTAGGTGCGATCGGGCGTGGTCGACAGTTGCGTGTCGTCGAAGTCCATGGCGTGACCCGAAGCCCCGTTCGCCAGCGCCGCGAAGGGGGCCGACGCCCGCATTCGCTCGGGCCCGAGGATCGATGCGACGCCGTCCGCTCTTGAAACCGCCTTGACGTAGTGCCTGACGATCTCGCTGCCCTCCACCTTCGACCCGGCGAGAATCATCGCGAAGCCGTCGATGAGGCAGCGCTTGGCCTGCAGGATGACGTCGGGTGGAAAGCTGTCGAGCCTCGCGCTGGTCACGAACTCGACGACCGCGCGCGTCGAACCCTTCAGGTCGTCACCAGTCAGCTTTGCAGCCGCCGGTGACGTTGACTGGGCGGCGCCAGCAGGGGCGCCCCCCGCGAGCGTTCCAGCCGCACCCGCGGCCACGGACTGCAGAAACTCTTTTCGATTCATCGAATGATCCTCGGGGTGATGAAAAACAGGAGATTAGGAGTCTAGGAGGAATCTGGATCAAAAAAGAAAACAGTCTCCTAAACTCCTAATCTCTTGTTTTCTTACGTCAAGATACCTTTCACGACCTGAGCTTTCTCGACACCGGTCAGCCTGACATCCAGTCCCTGGTTGCGCACCGAGAAGCGTTCGTGATCGATGCCGAACCGATTGAGGATGGTGGCCTGGAAATCCCGCACGTGGACGGGATCTTTGACGATGTTGTAGGAAAAGTCGTCGGTCTCGCCGTATACGACGCCTGGTTTGACGCCTGCCCCGGCCAGCCACATGGTGAAACACCGCGGATGGTGATCGCGGCCGTAGTTGGTCGGCGTCAGCCGTCCTTGCGAGTAGATCGTCCGTCCGAACTCGCCGCCCCAGACGAGCAGCGTGTCGTCGAGCATCCCGCGCTGCTTCAGATCCTGCAGGAAGCCGTAACACGCCTGGTCGACGTCCAGGCACTGGCTCGGCAGAAATCCCGTCGCGTTGGAGTGGACGTCCCAGCCGTTCAGCCAGATTTGGACGAATCGCGTGCCCCGCTCGAGCAGCCGGCGCGCCGTCAGGCAGCACTGGGCGAAGCTGCCGGCGCGGCGCGCGTCCTCGCCGTAGAGCTGATACGTGCTCTCGGGCTCGCCGGACAAATCCGTCAACTCCGGTACGGAAGACTGCATCCGGTACGCCATCTCGTACTGCGCGATGCGCGTCATCGTTTCCGGGTCGCCGATCTCCTGGTGCTGAAGCTCGTTCATCTCGCTCAACGCGTCGAGCATACGCCGGCGGACGGCCGGCGAGACGCCGTCGGGGTTGTTGATGAAGAGCACCGGCTCGGCGCCCGCACGCAGCGACACACCCGAAAACTTCGCCGGCAGGAACCCCGCGCTCCACATCCTGGCGGACATCGCCTGGATCGGCGTGCGCAGATTGCTGCGAACGGCATTCATGACGACAAAGGTCGGCAGATCCTCCGACAGGTTGCCAAGGCCGTACGCCAGCCACGATCCGATGCAGGGCCTGCCCCCGACCATCGAACCGGTCTGCATGTAGGTAATCGCCGGCTCGTGATTGATCTGCTCGGTGTGCAGCGACTTCACGATGGCGATGTCGTCGACCATCTTCGCGGTGTTCGGCAGCAGCTCGGACACCCACGCGCCGCTCTGTCCGTACTGCGAGAACTTGTAGACCGACGGCGCGATGGGAAATCTCGCCTGGCCCGACGACATGGTCGTGAGACGCTGCCCTTGGCGGATCGAGTCTGGAAGATCCTTGTCGTACCAGTCTTTCAGGCCCGGCTTGTAGTCGAACAGGTCCTGCTGCGGTGGTCCACCCAACATGTGCATGTAGACGGCGCGTCTTGCCTTGGGCGCAAAGTGCGGAAGATTCGACAGGCCGCCGATGTACTTGTCCGCCGCGGGGCCCGATGCCGCCAGGGTCTTGTCGAGGCCGAACATCGTCGCCAGCGCGGCGACGCCCAGGCCGCGTGCCGTGCGCGAGAAGAACTGCCGCCGTGTTTCGTGGATGACGGCTTGTTCCAGCGGATGCATCGTTCTAAGTGCTCCTCGGCAGCCCTGAAGGGCTGCGCTACCACCCTACTTGTTCAGCGCCTCGTCGAGACTGAAGATCTGATTGGCCACCATGGTCAACGCGGCAAGCTCCGGGGCCGGAAGCGTCCGGTCCACCGGAAAAGAGCCAACCGCGATCAACCTGGCCGCCGCTTCCGCATTCGCCCGGTAGTGCCCGACGAAGTCCGCGTACGCCCTGCGAACGATGTCGCGCTCGGCCCCGGTCAACGTGCGCGACAGCACTCGAAGCACCATGAAGTCGATCGCGGTGCCGGCGTCGCCCGGCGACCGCAGCAACGCCCGCTGCGCCAGCACGCGCGCCGCTTCGACAAACTGCGGATCGTTCATCGTCACCAGCGCCTGCAGCGGCGTGTTCGTCCGTTCCCGGCGAACCACGCAGACCTCGCGCGTGGGACCGTCGAAGATGTCCATCGAGGCGGGCGGCGCCTGACGCTTCCACAGCGTGTAGAGGCTCCGACGGTACAGCGATTCGCCGTTGTCCTGCGAGTAGTTCCTCGTGTTGCTCGACACCATCGACGTGCCTTCCCACACGCCGGCCGGCTGATACGGTTTCACCGGCGGACCACCCAGCTTCGGCACGAGCAGGCCGCTGGCCGCCAGCGCCGAGTCGCGCACGACCTCGCCGTCGAGGCGGAAGCGCGGCCCACGCGCGATGAGGCGGTTGGCCGGATCCTTTGCGAGCTTCTCCGGGGATATCGCCGCCGATTGCCGGTAGGCGGCCGATGTCACGATGAGCGTGACGAGCTTCTTCACGTCCCAGCCCGATTCGCGAAACTCGACGGCGAGCCAGTCGAGCAGTTCGGGATGCGACGGCGGCCGCGCCTGCACGCCGAAGTCGTCGGCCGACTCGACGAATCCGGCGCCGAAGAACTCCTGCCAGAATCGATTGACGATGACGCGCGCGAACAGGGGGTTGGTGCGATCGACCATCCAGCGCGCCAGCCCGAGCCGGTTTCGCGGGCAACCCCGCGGGCATCGGCGGCAGGAACGACGGGCGTGGCGGCCTCGATCAACTCCCGCGGCTGATCGTACATGCCGCGAAACAGGAGCGGCGCCGCCGGCTTCGAATCGGTCCGCTCTTCGACCACCATCGCGGTGTTCGACCGCAGCTCGATCTCGCGATGCTCGGCGCTGACGCGCGTGAAGTCTGCCGACAGTTTCCGGTAGGCGGTATCGCGATACGCGAGGTAATAGCGCTTCAACGCCTCTTTTTCGACGGCCGACCATGCGGTGACGGCCTTCGGCGCGGCCACGGCCGCCGCCGGCCACGACGGCGGCCATCCGCGCCTCTTCTTCTGTAATGACGCGATTGAAGACGCGGAATTCGGCGAGGGATCCGTCGAGACCCCGTTCGCCGGTCGCAGACGCCCCAAGAGACACCGGCTCGGCGTTTCTGACGCTGCCCTTCAACTCCGGCGCAATCGTCGAATCCTGATTGCCGTAGGCGCCACGCTCGATGGCCATCCGGGTGCCGTTCAGGTAGAACGCATAGCCGTTCTCGGTCTTGCTGCCGTCGTAAACGAATGTCAGGTGATTCCAGGTGCCGGCTTTCACGGGCTTGTTGTACGGCGCCAGCGCGCGGATCGCTTTGCCTTCGACGTCGATCAATCGCAGCCGCGCGACGCCTTCGTCGATCTCGAACGCCCAACCCGTCGCGGGCACCGGCGGCGTGCTCGCGGAATCGCCCGCGGTCAACTGGCTGGCAATCACCTGCGCTTGTGAGCCGCCGGTTTGCCCGGGATGCAGGGTAATCTTCGGAAGGAACACCCAGGCCGTCATCGAAAACGGCGCGTCACCCGACACGTCGATGCCGGGCAATTTCAGCGGAGCACGGCCGTCGAACGTCAACGACGGAATCCCGGTCCAGGGAGAGGCCTCGCCTACCGTCAGGCCCGGACTCGAGCGGCAGCGAGCTCTCGGCGCCGGCTCGCCGAACACGTACGGCATTCGCGGCTGCCGACACGGCAAGCACTTCCGCATCGCCGAGCGGATCTCCAACCGTCCGTCGCTCTGCGGATGACACCCAGGTGTCGAATCGCGCATTCGGCGCCGCGAGCGCGGCGTTCATCCTCGACCGCAGGGATTTCCGGAGCGCGTCCAGCTCGAGCCACCGCGCACGGTCACGTTCGTGGGGCACGGTCACGATCGGCGGCGGGTCCGGCCGGTTGTTGTCCATCACGCGCTCGGTCGTGTTGTTGAAAAACGCCTCGAGCGCGTAGTGGTCCTTCTGCGTAATCGGATCGAACTTGTGGTCGTGACACGTGGCGCAGCCCACCGTCAGTCCCAGGAACACCGTGCCCGTGGTGTCGGCCCGATCCTTGATGTACTGGAAGCGGACCTCTTCCTCGATGATGCCGTTCTCGTTGGTCGTGGTGTTGCTGCGCACGAATCCCGTCGCGATGAGCTGATCGAGCGTCGGATTCGGCAGCAGGTCGCCGGCGAGCTGCTCGACGGCAAACCGATCGAACGGCATGTTGGCGTTGAAGGCGCCGACCACCCAGTCGCGGTACGGCCAGATGCCGCCGCGATAGTTGTCGTAGTGAAGACCGTTGGTGTCGCCGTAGCGCGCCGCGTCGAGCCAGTAGCGCGCGCGGTGCTCGCCGTAGTGTGGCGACGCGAGGAGCCGGGCCACGACTTTGGCATAGGCGTCGGGCGACGAATCTGCCACGAACGCGGCGACCAGGTCGGGCTCGGGCGGCAACCCCGTCAAGTCGAGGGACAGACGGCGAACCAGCGCGCGGCGCTCGGCCTCGGGATTGGGCGTCAGCCCCGCCTGCTCGATTTTCGCCAGCAGGAAGCGATCGACGGGCGTGCGAACCCACTTCAGGTCGTTCACCGGCGGGAGGGCCGGCCGCACCGGCGCGACGAACGCCCAGTGCTGGTTCCATCTGGCGCCCTGCTCGATCCAGCGCCGGATGGTTTCTTTCTGCGCATCGGTGAGCGTCTTGTGCGTCGAGACGGGCGGCATCCGCCGGGCGGGGTTCTCGTCGGTGATCTTCCGGTACACCAGGCTCTCATCCGGCTTGCCTGGCACGATCGGCGCACCAGTCCGGCGCGCCGCTAACGTCTCCTCATGGATGTCGAGCCGCAGGTTCGCCTTGCGCGTGGACTGGTCGGGGCCGTGGCAGACAAAGCAGTTGTCCGACAGGATCGGACGGACGTCGCGCTGGAAATCCACGACGTTCGCGGGAACCGCTCGCGCCGGGGCCTGCCCGCGCTGAGCCGCGGGAAAACGGATCCCGGAACCGTTTTCGAGGGCCCCTGCCACGACGACCCCGATCGACAGGTGCGATGAGCGCAACGCAGGCGATCGAACGAACCCATCGAAGGTGACGAGCCTTCACGAGTCCTCCTTGGAGGGGATCGTACACGAAAGCGAAGAATGGAGCACCAAGAAACGGCGCCGCAAGGCAGGGCTGAAGCGCCCACAACGAAACGGGCGAGCCGGAAACCGGCTCGCCCGCAGTGTTGCCCTATTCCTTTGGTTTCTTCCTTTTTCCTTCTTCCTTTTCCTTACTGCGTTAGAACAGGAACCTGCCGCCGAACCGAATCGTGCGCTCGGTCTGGGCCAGGATGTCGGTGATGCGTCCGAAGTTCGCGTTGCCGAGGGTGCCGTTCGGATTCGCATAGTGCGCGATGTTCAGCGCGTTGAAGAAGTCCGCACGAATTTCGGCGCGCTTCGTGCCCACGCGGATGATCTTCACGATCGACGCGTCGAGGTTCGTATACGCCGGACCGGTCAGGAGACCGCGCCGTTCGACGTTGCCCCACGTATTCTGCGCGGGCGCCGAGAAGACCGTCGTGTCGAACCAGGGATCGCTCTGGCCGATGCCGCCCAGTACCTTCGGCGTTCCGCTCACATCGGGTGTCTGGCTGTTGCCCGGTGCGCGCAACGTCGCCCCGGCCGCGGTGAAGTCGATTGGCGTGCCCGAGATCAACGAGAACACGCCCGTCACCTGCCAATCGCCAAATATCTTGCCGGCGGCACCCTCCCGCATCCACTTGCCTTCGGGACCGAAGGGCAGCAAATACAGGAAGCTGTTCGAGAAGCTGTGCGTGGAATCGTTGCTCGTCCGCTGCCAGCTTCGCTCGATATCGGCCGGCGTCGGGATCGTCCCGCCAGTACCGTCTCCATTGATGTAGCTGTATCCGCGCCCAAGCGTGTACGAATTGGTCAAGAGCAGGCCACCTCGCATGCGGCGGTCGACCTTGATCTGCAGCGAGTTGTATTGTGACTTCACCGGAATGGGTGTCGTGCTCGCCGCGGTGCGCCCGTATTGCGCACGAAGCGGCCGCCCGGCCTCATCGGCGCCGAGTGTGTACCCGGCGTTGAGATCGATGCTCTGCAGGATGTGCGCGCCGCGATTGCCGACGTAGGCCACTTCGGCCGTGAACCCGCCGCGCAGGGCTCGCTGATAGGCGACGTTCCACGAGTGCAGCTGCCCCTCGTACCGATCGACCGGCACCTCGGCCAACGCTTCTGCGCGCAGGGCTGTCGCGTCCAGGATACCGTTGCTGGGAATCGCGACAACCACCGGGGCCGGCATGCCATTCGCCAGCGCGCCGGCGGCCGCGAAGCCGTTCGCGGCGGTCAGCTGCTGCGTTTGCCTGATCGGATAGTCCTGGCCGTAGGAGCTCGGCCAGGGCAGCGCGCTGACGCCGTAGCCCGCACGCAGCACGTTGTCTTCCGCAACGCGCCAGGAAATGCCCGTGCGCGGGTTGAAGTTCTTCCAATAGGTCTTCACGCCCAGGTTCTCGGGCACGTCGCCATATCCCGCCACGCGCACCGTGTTGTTGCTGGGGTCGTAGCTCATCTGGCCACCCGTCGCGGTGTATCCCACGAGAGGCGTATAAACCTCGTGACGAAGGCCGAGGTCGACCGTGACGTCCGGGCGAATCTGCCACTTGTCGTGGATGTAGGTGTAGACGCTCTTGTGCGTGCCGCCCCGGTGCAGCGTTTCGTTGACGATGCCTCGCTCGACAAACGACGGCACGTCGAGCATGAACGACGCGAGCGAGTTGGCGAACCCGTTCACCGCCGCGCTGTCGGTCGAGAGCGCCGTCTGCCCGCCGCGGAACTGCCACGACGCGCGCGGGTGCGCCACCTGATCGAGCAGGTGGCGATTCATGCGAAGGTCGCCACCAATCTTCACGGTGTGGTTGCTCCAGATCTTGGTCGCGGTGGTCGAGATCGTCGTCGTGCTCTCTTCACGATCCCACGGCAGCGACGTCTCGAAGCCGATGAGGTAGTCGTTGTAACCGCCGACGTTGATCGTCGTGATGCCGCTCGTAAACGCGTTCAGGTTGATGCCTTTGATGCCCAGATCCTGGGAGGTCGTCGTCCCGTAGTCCTCGGCGATCGCCTCGTTGTGGTGGTGCGTGCGGCCGAAGCGCACTTCCTGCACCAGGGTCGCGGACCAGACGCGGTTATATGTCACGCCCACGCTTTCGGTCGGATTGGTGCCTGTGCCGGCGAACGGCTTGAGACCACCGTAAAGGCCGAACGTGGCCGGGTCGAGCGTGCTGGCGCTCTGCTTGCTGTAGCGCACGTTCACCAGGTCGTTGGCCGCGGCCTGCCAGGTGACCTTGACGTCGCCCTGATTCGTGCGCTTCTCGCGGACGTACGCCTTTTCGTAGTTGATGGCTCCGACCGGCGCGCCGGGAATGTTCGGCATCGGGATCTTGCTGATCAGCTCGCGCGCGATCGGGCTCATGCGGTTCAAGGGAATCTGGTTGCCGGCGAACTGCGTGCGTCCGGTGCCATCGGCATTGCCCGTGGCCGGGTCGTAGATGCGCGTCGGCGCCGAGCTGAAGTCGCCGTTCCTGAAGGCGGCTTCCGGCACGTGGCCGCGGGTCAGCCGGCCGCTGTCGTCGTTGGTCCGCACGTAGTCGCCGAAGAAGAAGAGTTTGTTCCGCACGATCGGGCCGCCCGTCGTAAACCCGACCTGCATGTACTTGGCCTCTGCCAGAGCCAGCTGCGAAAACGGGTTGCGCGCCTGGGTGGCTTCCGTGTTGCCGAAACTGAACACCGAGCCGCGGAGCTGGTTCGTGCCGGTCTTCAACGTGACGTTGGTCACCGCGCCACCGGCGCGCCCGAACTCCGCGTCGTAGTTGCTGGTCGTGACGGCGACGGTCTCAATCGCTTCGGCGGAAGGAATCATGAATGCCAGGTTGCCGCCGTTGTCGCTGTTGTCCGCGCCTTCCAGCTGCACGTTGTTCGACTGACGTCCCTGCCCGTTGATGTTGCTCGAGAGGCTGTCCTGCGAGTTGTAGAACTCCGAGTGCGGCCGGAACGGACGCGACGCGCCCGGCACGGTGATGAGCAGCGCCTGGAAATTCCGGTTGAACCCCAGCGGCATCTGCGTAATCTGCGCGCTCTCGATGATGCGCCCCGTGTCGGTGCGATCGGTCTGCAGCATCGGCGCCTCGCCGGTGACGATGACCGATTCTTCGAGCGTGCCGACCGCCAGCGAGATTTCGACGCGAATCGTGGTGTTGACGCTCACCTCGACGTTCTCGCGCGTGAATTTCTTGAACCCGATGAGCTCGCCTTCCACGCGATACGTGCCCGGCGGCGTGTTCGTGAACGTGTAGGCGCCCGCCTGATTCGACGTCGTCGTGCGGCTGATGTTCGTGCGCGTTTCCGTCGCGGTGATCGTCGCACCAGGAATCGCGGCGCCGCTTTCGTCGGTGACATTCCCGAGCAACGTGCCGACCGCCACCTGCGCGGTCGTGTGGGCTGGCGCGAAGAGAATCCCAAGCACCGCGAGTGTCGAGATTACGCGCAGCGGGAAGCGTGTACCTGTCATCGCTCTTCTCCTTGTGGGATTGAGATGGCAACGCTCGCGCGCAGGGCGGATCGTGCACCACGCTCTGCGCCGATCGTCGCAGCGGCCAACGGCATTTGTTTTTCTGTATTGCGAAATATAGGGGAGACCGGCGCCGTAATCCAGTGCAATTTCAATGGGATAGCGTCAAGGCGATCCAAGGTTTTGAAGTCCGAAAATTTGGAGCGGTGCCTCGCTCAATGCCCTCCCTTACACACGTTTTCCGCGGTTTTTCGCCTGGACTTAACGCAATACAGCACGGGTCTGCGATACCTCCCCTGAGGCGGCAGGAGTGCCACCTTCCCGGAGTATGCTGGGCCGAAAACGGAGAAGGCAATGACCATCACAAGACGAAAGATCGTGCGCATCATGAGCGGGAGCACGCTGCCGCTTCTCGCCGGGACATGGCCTGGCGCACTGGCTCAGACGCCCTCCAAAAAATACGAATTGCTCCTCAAGGGGGGGCGCGTCATCGACCCCTCTCAATCACTCAACACCGTCGCCGACGTCGCCCTCTCGGGCGGAAAGATTGCCGCAATCGCCCGGGACATCGATGCCCGCGATGCCGACCGCACGGTTCCGGTTACGGGCCAACTCGTCACGCCAGGACTGGTCGACCTGCATGCACACGGGTTCGCCGGCGTTTCGCACTGGGGAGTGAACCTCGATCAGTACTGCATCGCCCGCGGCGTCACCACTGCCGTCGACGCCGGCACGTCCGGCTCCGACAGCTTCGCAGGATTTCGCCGGCTCGTCATCGAGCCGTCTCGAACCCGCGTTCTCGCGTTCCTCAACATCTCGCGTGTGGGCCTGATCGGCCAGCCGGGCGAACTGGTGGACACGCGAATGATCGATGCGCCCTCGGCACTTCGAGTCGCGAAAGAACACGCGGACGTCATCGTCGGGATCAAAGTCCGATGCAGTGAGAACTATTCCGGTCCGAACGATTTGGCCGCAGTTCGTGCGGCGCGCTCCGTTGCCGACCAGATCGGCAAGCCGATCATGATCCATGTGGGCAGTCCCCACTCGCCGATGGAACAGATTCTCGAACTGGCGACACGCGGCGACATCGTGACGCATGCGTTTCGCAGAGGCGGCACCGGCGGGGTCATTGGTCCCGACGGTCGAGTGTCCGACTACATCCGGCGCGCGGCCGATCGTGGAATCCTCTTCGACGTGGGCCACGGGAGCGGCAGCTTCTCGTTTGCCGCCACCGAAGCGGCGCTGAAGGAGAACTTTCCCCCGACATCCATCAGCAGCGACATCCATGCGTACAGCGCGCTTGGCCCCGTGTTCGACCTTCCCACGACCATGACCAAGATGCTGCTCGTCGGCATGCCGCTCGAGAAAGTCGTCGAGCTGACGACGGTCACGCCCGCTCGAGCCATCAGCCAGCCGCAGGAAGTGGGGTCGCTCAAGCCCGGAAGCCCGGCCGATATCGCCGTGTTCGATCTCGTTCAGGGGAGCTTTTCGCTCGTGGATTCGCAGGGAGACACGCGAAACACTACGCAGAAACTCGTCCCTGTTCTGGCCCTTCGCCAGGGACGGATTCCCTGATCAATCGGCCGCGTGACATGTCATAATCGACCATTCCGCAAGCGAGGTGAAATCATGAAGCGCCATGTGTTCGTTGCGATCTGGCTGGGCAGCGTCACCATCGCCGTCTCTGCGCAGGCCCCGCAGCCGAAGCCGCAGGCCGGTCCTCTTGTCGACTCCTCGCGTCTCCTTGTACAGATTGAGCAAACCCCCGCGGGGACGACGAGGGTCTATGGGGACCCCGCTCAACCGGGGATGTTTGTCAGCCGGGTGCTTCTCCGGCCGAACGCGAAAACCCGCCCGCATTACAACGACCAGGATCAGATTGTCACGGTGCTCAAGGGCACCTGGTGGGTCGGCAAGGGCGAAGTGTTCAGACAGGATCGATTGGTGGCCGTTCGCGAAGGCGGGCTGATGTATCTGCCGGCCAAGCTCGCCTACTACGATGTCGCGGGCAGCGGCGAGGTGATCCTGCAAATTACGGGTGTCGGGCCGGTCAAGTCGACGCACGCCGAACTGGACGCCGCCGGCAAGCCCGTCCCGGCCGGTGGTCCATATCCAGAGGATATGCAGGAAGGCGGAGGCCGGCGCCGCCGCTACGCGTTACCCGTCCAGGATGTGAACAATGTGGACCCCGACAATCCGGACCCGCCGCGCGGGACACAGACACAACAGCCGGATCCGGACAATCCGGACCCGCCGCGCGGGACGCAGACGCAGCCAGATCCGAAATAGCAATCTGCCTCGATAGATGGCATGACAGGGCTGAAGCCCTGTGCCACCGAAAGAACCGGCCAAAACAAAAAGGGCTGCCGCACAAAGCGGCAGCCCTTTTTTGCGAGTGGTATGACGAACTACGCGTTGACGATCTGCGGAATCAACGTGCCGTAGACATCGGTCAACCGCATGTTGCGGCCGTTGTAGAGGTACGTGAGCTTCGTGTGGTCGAGGCCGAGCAGGTGCAGCATCGTCGCGTGCAGGTCGTGATACGAGATCGGCTGCTCGCCGGTTTTGTACCCGAACTCGTCGCTCGAGCCGATTGACTGCCCGCCCTTGACGCCCGCGCCCGCCATCCAGACCGTCATGACGCCGGGGTTGTGATCGCGGCCGACGCCGCGCTGCGAAATCGGCATGCGGCCGAACTCGCCGTGCCAGATGACCAGCGTGTCGTCGAGCAGGCCCCGCGCCTTGAGGTCGGTCAGCAGCCCGGCAATCGGCACATCCGATTCCTTCGCGTGCTGACCGTGATTCGAGCGGATGTTCGAATGCGCGTCCCACGTGTCGGTGTTCTGATTGCCCATGCCGCCCTGGAACAACTGCACGAAACGGACGCCGTGTTCGACCAGCCGGCGCGCGAGCAGGCACTGCCGGCCGAACGGCTCGGTGATCGGCTCGTCGAGGCCGTACAGCTTCTTGGTGGCTTCCGACTCGCTGCCGATGTCGATCGCCTTGGGCGCGCACCCCTGCATGCGGTACGCGAGCTCGTACGACGAGATCCGCGCCGAGAGATCCGTGGCGCCCGGGAACTTCTCCATATCGAGCTCGTTGAGCTTCGACAAGAGGTCCAGCCGCGAGCGCTGGGTCTCCGGTGTCATTCCCGCAACCGGCTTCAGATCGACGATGGGGTCGCCGCTCGCACGGAAGAGCGTTCCCTGATACGCAGCCGGCATGTAGCCTGCGCTCCAGTTCGTCGGACCGCCAATCGGTCCTCCCCTGGGGTCGGCGATGACGACGAACGCCGGCAGGCTGGTGCTTTCGGTACCAAGACCATACGAAATCCACGAACCGGCGCTCGGGAATCCCACCCGGATCTGGCCCGACTGCATCTCGTAGTGCGCCTGCACGTGATCGTTCGAGCGGCCGAACACGGAGTGGATGAACGCGATGTCGTCGACGTGCTGGCCGAGGTTCGGGAAGACCTCGGAGACCAGCTTGCCACTCTGTCCGTAACGCTTGAACTCGAACGGGCTTGGCATCAGCGGTCCGGGATAACCCTGCCGGACGACGACGTCGCCGTGGATCTTGTCGTCGATCGGCTGTCCCGCGTATTTGACGAGGCCTTCCTTGTAGTCGAACAGGTCGACCGCGCTCGGACCACCGCTCATGAAGAGCGAGATCACCGCCTTCGCACGAGGCTTGAAATGCGGCGGCTTCAGTGCGTACGGATTGTCCCCCAGCGGCTTGGCCGCGCAGGCGTCGGCGATTTCTGCCGCGAGCAGCCCCTGCGAGTTGAGCATGTGCGCGAGCGCCACGCCGCTGACGCCCCCGCCGGCTCGCCACAAGAATTCACGACGCGACCAGAAATATTTCATGTTGTGCACGGCGTCACCTCATGTAAAGGAATTCGCTGAGGTTCAACAGAACGTGAGTGAAATCAACCAGGGTACCGGCCTTCACCTTCTCGAGCGCAAGCTTCTTCTCCAGATCGGTCGCGGGTCTGCCGAGCGCGTACTGATACCCGAGATCGATCTGTTTCACCGGGTCGCTCGTCTCGCTCGTAATCCGTTCGGCGAGCAGTTCGGCCTCGCGGAGCACGAACGGATTGTTGAGCAGCGTCAACGCCTGCGTCGGCACCGTCGAGACGTTGCGGGCCCCGGCCGTAAGGTTCATGTCCGGATGATCGAACGTTTCGAACATCGGATACGGCAGCGAGCGCCGCTGGTAGATGTAGACGCTGCGCCGCCAGGTGGCCGGCCCATCGGGCTGGTTGTCCCACCGCCCCTTGGTCTGTTCGGTAACCAGAATCTCCTTCGGCACGTTCGGGAAGAATGCCAGCCCGCCCATCGTCAGGTTGATGTTGCCGGCGACCGAGAGCATCGCATCGCGAATCGTCTCGGCGTCGAGCCGCTGCGGACGATACCGCCACAGCAGCCGGTTTTCCGGGTCGGCCTTCACGTTGCCGCCGTGATCGAACACGGACGCCATCTGGTAGGCCTCGGACGTCATCATGAAGCGATGGAGCTGCTTCATGCTCCAGCCGCGCTTGGTGAACTCGACCGCGAGATAGTCGAGCAGCTCCGGATGCGTCGGCTGGTCGCCCATCTTGCCGAAGTTGTCGAGCGTCGCCACGATCCCGCGACCGAAGTGGTGATGCCACGCGCGGTTGACGATGACGCGCGCGGTCAGCGGGTTGTCGGTCGAACCGAGCCACTCCGCGAGCGCGAGGCGCCGTCCCGACGTGCGGCCATCCGGACGCGGAATCTCGGTCGGGTGCTCGCCGTGTAGTGCCACGCTGAGGAAGCCCGGCTTCATCAACGAGCCGCGGCTTTCCGGATCGCCCCGGATCAGGAAATGCGTGGGCGGCGGCTCGTACTTGCCGGGGCCTTCCTGCAGGTACGTACCGTTGGGCCTGTCGGGTGGTGGGAGCCGGCATTTCGGACAGCCGATCGTCTCGTCGCCGCGCCCCATCGGCGCGAAGCGCCAGTCGCCGTCCGTGATGATCTCCGCCATCGGCGGCACCTTCGGCCGCTGCTTCTCGATGACCGCAATCTGCGAGGTGAGCTCTTTCTTCTGAGCCCGCTCCTCGGGCTTCATCATCTTCTCGATTTGCTCCGGGGTCCCTCCGCCGCCACCGGTCAGCACCTGCGTGGCGAGCAGCTGTTCTCCGGGCGTGCGCTCCGCTTCGGGCTTGAACACGGCGCGCTGCACGTTCTCCGGATATTCCTTCTTGATGTAGGCCGCACGCAGCTCATCGCGGTACGGCTTCTCGATCGCGGAGATCTTGTCGCGGAGCGCATCGATCTTCTCGTCGACGTCCTTGTTCTTCTTCAGGTACGCCTCGGCTTCGGTGCGCGAGGCCACCAGCGGCCAGTCGGTCTCGATCCACCCGTTCACCGCCGCCGCGAGCGAGTAATAGTCCTTCTGCGCGATCGGGTCGAACTTGTGGTTGTGGCAACGCGCGCAGTTGACGGTCATCCCCATCACGCCGCGGCCAAGCGTCGCGATCAAATCGTCGACGTAGTCCCAGCGGCGTTCCGGATTGTCTTTTTCGCGGAACAGCACCCGCGGCCCCGCGCGGAGGAAGCCGGTGGCGATCAGCGTTTCGTGCGTGACGTAGTCGAGCTCGTCGCCCGCGATCTGTTCCTTCAGGAACTGGTTGTAGGGCTTGTCCTGGTTGAACGCGTTGATGACGTAGTCGCGATACCGCCACGCGTTGGGCCGGTCGTAATCCTGCTCGAATCCGTTCGAATCGGCATAGCGGGCGACGTCGAGCCAGTGACGGCCCCAACGCTCGCCGTACTGCGGCGACGCGAGCAGCTTCGTGATCAGCTTGTCCCACGCGTCGTCGGACCGATCCGCGACGAAGGCATCAACGTCCGCCGGCGACGGCGGCAGGCCGATCAGGTCGATGTACGCGCGGCGGATGAGCGTGCGCTTGTCGGCGCGCGGCGCCGCCACGAGCTTCTTCTCAGCGCGGGTCGCCTCGAGGAACCGATCGATCGGATGCGAGAACTCGGCTTTCGCCACGACCGGCGGCGTCTTCTGCACCGGCAGCTTGAACGCCCAGTAGTTGCGCTGCTCCGGCGTCAGCTCCATGTTCTCGAGCGCGGCGACCGCGCTCGTCGCCGGCTTCGCCGTCGGCGTCGCCGACGCGTCCCACGGCACGCCCGCGTCGATCCAGGCCTTGAAGGCGGCGATCTCTTCGGGCTTCAGCTTGTCGCCCTGCATCGGCATCTTGATGGCGTCGAGGTGCGCGACCGCACGATACAGGCGGCTCTGCTCGGAGTTCCCGGGTGTCACCGCCGGCCCATGCGCGCCGCCGCGCAGTGCGCCTTCACGCGTGCGGAGGTCCAGCTTGGACAGTTGCATCGACTCGCCGTGGCAGTTCCAGCACGACCGCTCCATGATCGGCTGAATGTCCCTGGCGAAGCTGACCGCTGGTGCGTCCCACGCGGCGCCCTGGTCGATCCACGCCTTGATGGCCGCCACTTCGGCCGGCTTCAGCGGATCGCCCTCCATCGGCATGATCGGCTGGTCCAGGCCGGCCACCATGCGATACAGCTTGCTCTTCTCGGAGTTGCCGGCCACGATGACCGCTCCGTGCTCGCCGCCCCGCATCGCCGCCTCGCGATTGCTGAGATCGAGCTCAGCCAGCTTGAGGTCGCCGCTGTGGCAGGACGCACAGTTCTTTTCGAGAATGGGCTGGATGTCGCGGGCGAACGTCACCGCCGGTGGTGCGGCCGCCGTTGAACCGGGCGCTTGCGCGTTGGGCAGCGCCGTCAGGAAAGCGATGGCGAAGATGCCGAGAATGATGGAGGAGACGCGTCGCATTTACCTCTCTCCTTCGTGTGTTACGCCGTTATCTGCGGTATCAACGTTCCGCAGACCTCGGTCTTTACTATTTTCCCATTTGCCGCGGAATTGGCCTACAAGAATGTCCGCTGGAATGCATGCTGTCCCGCACGATTTCGGCTTCGAGCCGCCGAGGCCGGTACCGCCAGAGATAGGGGGTTTCCAGGTCATTTTCACGTTTTCCCCGTGGTTCATCAACGGACCGCCAGCCAGTCGACGAGCTCCTGATGGGACGGCTCGTCGACAATTTTTCCGAAATTTTCGAGCGTCGCGACGATACCCCGCCCGGACACACGCCGGGTCTTGGAGAACAAGACCCGGCCTACGAACTCAACGAACCCGCCTTCGCGCCCGGCGCTACGGCGGGCAAGCCCGACGAACCCGACGAACCGACGAACCCGACGCTTGTCCGTTAGAAGTCGTAGTTGAAGCCGAACTTGATCAGCGTTCCCCGCTGAATCGCGCTCGGCCGGTGATAGGTGGTCCCCATCTGCGTAACCCACGTCCGGATGGTCGCGTTGTTGGTCGCGTTGTAGATGTCCAGCCGCGGCTGGAGCACCCTGCTTCCGCCCACGCGGATGGCCTTGCGCAGGCTGAAGTCGACCTGGTTCAACGTCGGATACCGCACGTCGCCGCGTTCGTTGACGATGACCGCCTGCGTGCCCTGCGTGAGCGCGACGGTGTTGTTCCCCACCGACACGGTCGTGAGCTCGGGGAATCCGCTCTGGTATTGATAGGACCCGCTGAGCGAAATGGCGTACGGGAGCTCGTAGAGACCGGACATCCGGAACGAGACCGGCACATCGTCACCCTCAATGCCACGGCTGAACGGCTTCGAGTTGGGGTTGTTGAGATCGGCCACACCCACATACCCGACGTTCTTGCCGATGCTGAGGCCGCCGGTCATCATCCAGCCATCGCTCAGCCGCTTGTTCATTGTGATATCGCCGCCGTTGTACGTGCTGTCCATTTCGGGGTCGTTGTTCCACAAATTGTCGATCCGGCCGCGCAGCGCCGGGTTCTGGTTGTACACCGTCACCCGCTGCTGGCTGTTCGCTTCGACAACGCTCAGCGGGATGTACGTGTCGGTCGGAACGGCCATGTTCCGCACGCCGAGCTGGTTGCGCTTCTCGCGGCGCGTGTAGCCGCCGGAGACGACGATGTTGCCGGGGAGCTGGCGCTGCAGCTCGACGGTGTATTCGTTGGCGTTCGGCCAGTCGTAGCCTGGCTCGTACCGGTTGGTGGTCCCAAGCGCGTAGCCCGATGACGGACCCAGTTCGTTCAACTGCGGAGTCAGGTCGCCGTTGCGATCGCAACCCAGCGTGGCCGCTTCGGCGCAGCGGCTCTGCGGCAGCCACTGCCGGTTATCGCTGACAGTGCTGACGGGATTCACACGGCCGACGACCTGAACGCCGACCGGCACCACATAGCGGTTCGCGGCAAACTTCAATGCCGTCGATCCGTCGCCAAGGAGGTCGTAGACCACCGAGAACCGCGGATTGACGGCCTTCCAGTCGGGCGCGCCGTTGACGGGGGCGAAACAGCGGGCGGCGATGAAATCGGTCTGCGGCTGACACGTTTCCGGCATCCAGCCGTAGTTGGTCTCGTATCGCAGGCCGAGATTCAACGTCAGCTTTCGCGTGGGCCGCCACCTGTCCTGAATGTAGAGGCCCTGCTCGCGATCCTGCGTGACCGAGCTGACCGGCGTGTTGTACGTGTTGACGAGATCGGGAACCCCGTTGCGATAGACAGCCCGCATGCCCGAGGTCGAATACACGTTACCGGTCCGCTTCGCGTAGTTGATCGAATAGCCGGCCTTGATGTCGTGCGTCGTCGTGAAATAGCTGACGCTGCCAATCAGGACGGCGCGATACATCGGGTTGTTGCTGTACGTCGGAAGCGCGAGCAGGGCGTAGTTGGTCAGCACATCGAAGCGCGCGATGTCGCCCATCTGCACGTCGGGCTGCCGCGAGAAGCGATCGTCGACGAAGAAGTGGCTGGTCGCGGCATCCAGGAGAAGCCGCGACGACCGCGAGTTCGTCCACTTGACCTGGTGCACCGTCGGATATTTGTTGTTGTTGTTCGACGCCTTCGAATCGGCGAACGACCCGCCGAGGCGATGACCGTTCACCTTGCGCTGCAGCGTGAAGTAATACGACAACTGGCTGGTCTGGTTGATCTGCCACGCCACCTTGTTGTTGGTCGTGTAGAGATAATGATCGTCGGGCGTCTGCGTGCCGTCAGGATTGTAGCTGCCGAGGAAATACTGCAGCAGCTTCTGATAGTGGTAGGTCGTCGAGAACCACAGCTTGTCCTGCTTGATCGGGCCCGCGAGCCAGAAGCCCGTATCCCAGATGTAGTTGATATCAGCACCCGGCTTGAGCTCCGGGTTGGCCGCCAGCACCGAGGGCGGCACTGTCGCCAGCAGATCGGCTTCCAACTGGTCGCTGAAGTTGTCGAAGCCCATACCCTTGCTGGCGCCGCTGAACATCCCGCCGCCGTGAAATTGATTCGTGCCCGTCTTGGTCACCATGTTGAACACGAGGCCGCCGCGCGGTGACTCGGCCGGATTGTTCCCCGCCAGGAAATTGCTTTCGGCAAACGCGTACGGATCGAGATACATCGTGGCGCCGTCTCCCTCGCCGTCGAGGCTCGAGACGTCCATGCCGTCGATGTAGTAGCCGCCCTCGTTGTTCGTTCCTCGCACAGTGACACCAGACTGGAGGAACGATTCCGATCCGCCGACGTCAACCTTGCTTACGGTGATGCTCGGAATGACGCGCGTGATCGCCCACACGTCCATGCGGTTGGGCAGCGCTTCCAGCACTTCTTGCGGGATGACGGTTTGCTTCAGCGCCGACGTCGTGTCGAGCAACGGTGCTTCGCCACTGACGACGATGCCCTCTTCCATGGTGCCGATCTCGAGCCGGGCGTCCGCGCGGGAGGTCTGGTCGGAATTGACGATGATGCCGGCCTGCGTAAACGGGCGGAATCCCTGCAGGACCGCCTTGACGCTGTAGCTCCCGGGCACGAGCCGCAGGAATTGATACGCGCCGCGCTCGTCGGTCAGTACTTCCTGATTTCCGCCGACCGTGCCCTGAGCACTGGTCAGCGTGACGGTTGCGCCGGGCAAGACCGCGCCGGATGCGTCGCTGACCGTTCCGGCAATGGCACCCACGCCTTGCGCAAGGGCCACTGTGCTGCTGTACGCAAATACCACAAGGGACAGAACGACCACGCGAAGCCCAGGGATCGCAGTCATAGGACCTCCTGAATGTCCGGCCAATACATTAGTGATGGGCGCTCGAGCCTGCTCCGCAGTCACCAGTCCCCAGTTAAGCTGTTGAATTGGAACGACTATACGGCACTGGCCGGCGAAGGGTTGTCGCAAATTGTCGCGCCGGGGACGGAGTGTATCACCGCGGCACTTCGAGGCAGGACGCGATCGGTCAGGGAGAAAGCGCAGGGCGCTCTACCCAAAAGGGGTCGGTGCAATTTTCCGGAGCTGGCCTTGGAAAATTGCTCCCGACCCCTTTTCTGATTACTGAGGACGCTTGAACATCCCAACCATGACGGCCTTGCCCAGCACGTGGCCCTCCATGGCTTTGAACAAACTCCGCCGGGTTTCCCAGGCGTCGGCGCCCGGCGCCATGTCGATTTTCGCGTCCAGGGCATACACCTCGAAGGTGTAGTGGTGCATCGGACCGGCGGCGGGTGCACCGGGGCCGCGGTACACCGCGCCGCTCGCGCTGATCTGGCGAATGCCATCAGGCAACTGCGCGCCTTCGGGCATGCCCTCGGGCAAGCCCTTCTCGGTGCCGGGAATGTTCCACACGAGCCAGTGCACCTGATCGTCGGTCGTCTTGTTGCGCGCGACTTCCGGATCGTGCATGTGCAGGACAAAGCTTTGCGTGCCCGGCGGCGTGTTGGTCCACACGAGCTGCGGCGAGATGCCGCGCTCGGCCTGCTGGACCTGCGTGTGACGGTTCGGGATGACACCGCCGTCCGAGAACGCCGGCGTCGACAGCACCATCGGCGGCGTCGCGGGACCGCGAGCCGGCTGCCCGGCCGGCGGCGCGGGTGCCTGCGCCGTGACGACGACGGCGGTTGCGAACGCGAAGATTGAGATTCCACACAGCGAACGTTTCATGGCGCCTCCAATGACATTTTAGTTGGTTCGTGGAGTTCGTTGGTTCGTAGGTTCGTCAGGTTCGTCAGGTTCGTGGGGTTCGTGGGTTCGCAAGCGCGTGGGCACTACTTCGACGAACCCCGAACCTTCACGAACCCACGAACTCTACGAACTCTACGAACTTCACGAACTCTACGAACTTGACGAACCGACGGCGTTTTTCGAATTCACACTCCGAACTGCGTCAGATGATGGTTGAGATGTTTTGCCTGCAGGCGGCTGACGTCTTTGCCGCTCATACGTCCCAGCGTGGGGCTGTCGGGCCAGCGATCGCCGAGCGCCTTCGAGGTGATCGCATCGACGAGACTGAGGCAGCGATCGCGCTCGGCGGCGAAATCGTATCGGTCCTTCTGCGGAACCCATCGGCGCCGCGTCGGCGCGCCCTTCGGCCACGGCAGGTTCAGCACGATGAACTTCAACAGGGGCCGCGGAAGAGGTACCTTCTCTGGCGCCTCCGCGACGCGCCCGAGCGCACCCTCCATCGCTTCGTTGACATGCCACAACATCTGGCTCACGGACATCTTCCCCCACTCCCCTCGCGACTCGGGCGTGAGCGCCTCGACGCGGCGCAGGATCTCCGTCCTGTACCGGTCGTCATGTAGAACGGGCATCTGCTTCGCACCTCTCGCACTCAACGCACCTATTTAACGGTGGGGTATTTGATGCCGAGCTGCTCGAGATACGTCCTGTATTTCGTCGGATCGTAATAGGACTTCTTCATCCCGTCGCGATATTTCGCCATCGTCTCCTGGTTGAGCCAGATGGCCGGTTTGTCTTCGGGACGAATCAGCGGAGTGTATTTCTTGTCTTTGGTTTGCACGTCGCGGAAGTAGTCCCAGGCCTGTTCGACCAGCTCGGGCTTCATCAACAGATCCAGCACGGTCATCACCTGGACTTTGGCGGCGGCCGTGACGCCCTTGTGCGCGATCGGCGTCGCCATGGCAATCGCGTTGGCCCAGTTGTGGCCGGGCCCGGCTTCGATGTTCGCGGGGTACCTCAGGGTCAGCGTCGGCACGTTCCATGAGACGTCACCGATGTCGTCGGATCCGCCGCCGCGCTTTTCGTTGTCGGGAATGACCACGCGCCCGTTCAGTTTTTCGATTTCCGTCGGCAGCCCCTTCTCTTCGACGCCGAGCTCCTTCTGCACGGCCCTGGCCAGCGTCTGATCGGCCTCGGTCCACTTCGGCTGCCCGACCTTGACGATGTTCGCGTACGCCGTTTCGGCAACCACCTTGTTCATGTGCCCGGGCCACGCCGATCCGAGCACACGCGACGTCATCGTCGTATCGGTCATCAGGGTGGCGGCCCTGGCCATGTTGTCGCCGATTTCCCACATGCGCTTGATGTTTGGATAGTCGGTCTCGCGGAAGTAGTACCAAATTGACGCCGACGGCGGCACGACGTTCGGCTGGTTGCCAGCGAACGTGATGACCGAGTGCGAGCGCTGCTGGATGCGCAGGTGCTCGCGACGGTAGTTCCACCCGATGTCCATCAGCATCGCCGCGTCGAGCGCGCTGCGGCCGCGCCAGGGCGCGCCGGCCGAGTGCGCGCTCTCGCCCTTGAAGGTGTACTCGACCGACACGAGGCCGTTGCCGCTGCCGTCGCCCCAGTTGACGCCCCAGTCGCTGCCGACATGCGTGAAGATGACGACGTCGGTGTCCTTGAAGTAGCCGTCGCGCACGTAGTAGGCCTTGGTGCCGAGCAGTTCTTCGGCCACACCCGGCCACAGCTTGATCGTCCCCGGGATCTTTTCGCGCTGCATGATCTTCTTCAGCACGATCGCCGCCGTGATGTTCAGCGGCATGCCCGAGTTGTGGCCTTCGCCGTGCCCCGGCCCACCCTCGAAAAACGGATCGTGGTACGCAACCCCGGGCTTCTGCGATCCCGTGGGAATGCCGTCGATGTCCGACCCGAGCGAGATGACGGGCTTGCCCGATCCCCACGTGGCCATCCACGCCGTCGGAATGCCCGAGATGCCCTCTTCAATCGCAAATCCCTGCTGGCGCAGGATGTTCGTCAGATACTTCGACGTCTCGACCTCCTGAAATCCGAGCTCGCCGAAGCTGAACACCGAATCCACCATCTTCTGGGTGAAGTCCTGGAGATCGTCGACGCCGGCGGCGCCTTCGGTCTTGAACGCGGTCAATCGCGCTTCCGCCTTCGGGTCCGCGGGCTTTGCCGCCGGCGCCGGTGCGGCTGGTGGTTGTTGTGCGTGCACGTGCATCACGGTCACGACCGCCAATGCAGCCACGATGAGCAGACAGGACGTCCTCAAGGACATCTGACGGACTAGGGTGTTCATGGGAGCCTCCGAAGGACCGCGTTACCGGCACCGATTCCGGGTATATTTTGTGGATTCACAGCTGTCGAATCAACTCTCATTGGAGGAACCTCGTGCGACGAATTTTCATGAACACTGCTGTCGGTTGTTTCCTGGCAGCCTCCGTTTTTGTTCACGCGCAGAAAACCACCGATCTCAAGACGGGCAGCGGGGGCAGCCCGCACGTCCGTACGGAGTGGACGATTGACGGCGCGGCGATCTCGATCGAGTACGGACGACCCTTCCTGAAGGGACGTACCATCGGCAAAGAGGTCGCCACCTACGGCACCGAATGGCGCACGGGTGCGGACGTCGCGACGATCATCACGACGGACAAACCGCTGAAGTTCGGATCGGTCAGCCTGGCTCCGGGCAGCTACACCATCAACACGGTTCCCACGGCCGGTGACTGGACCCTGATCCTCGGGCGCCTGTCGAAGCCCGGGCAATGGGGCATCCCGTATCAGAAGGACCTGGAAATCGGCCGCACCCCGATGAAAGCCGGCAAGGCGAAGGCACCGGTCGAAAACGTGACGATCTCGATCGACGACACAACCGGCAACGGCGCCATGCTGCGGATCGAATGGGGAACCGCTTCGGCCACGGCTCCTTTTACGATCGGGTAGAAGCCGCGGCCCTCACGGGATTAGGGACTTGGGATTAGGGATTGGGTGTGACACGCGTGACTGAACTAATCCCTAGTCCCGAATCACTAATCCCGGGAGAGATCAGTCCGGGCGCCTTCCACCTCCCCCACTATCTATCTCTCCAGCGTCAGCGTGCGGTGCTCGATCGCTGCCGCATCCTTCTGGACGGCGCCGTGCCCGCCTACGTGCCGATCGTGCGGGGCGGCGGACGCATGCACGTCAGGATGCTGTGTCTGGGTCGCCACTGGAACGCGAAGACCTATCGCTACGAGCCGACGCGGGCTGATTTCGACGGGCTGCCGGCGCCGCCGCTGCCGGGCGATCTGCGAGCGCTCGCGCAGGAAATTGCCGGCGCCGCCGGCATGCACATCGATCCGGACCTCTGTCTCATCAACTACTACGATGCCGGCGGCCGGATGGGCCTGCATCAGGACAAGGACGAAGGTCCGCAGTCGATCGCGGCGGGCATTCCCGTCGTGTCCGTGTCGATCGGCGACACGGCGCGGTTTCTCTTCGGCGGACTCAAGCGGCGCGAGCCGGTCGACGCGATTCCGCTCGAATCGGGCGACGCGTTCGTCTTCGGCGGCCCGGCGCGGCTGCGCTACCACGGCGTCTCGGGCATCACGCCGTTCACCGCGCCCGCCGAGCTCGATCTCAACGGCCGGTTCAACCTGACGTTCCGTCAGTCTGACGAGGTCGAACGTTGCCGCGCGTCATCGTAGTGGGCGCCGGCGCGGCTGGCACGATGGCCGCCATCTTCGCGGCATTCAACGGCGCCGACACGCGGCTCCTCGAGCGCACGAAAGACGGAGGCCGCAAGATCCTGATCAGCGGAGGCGGCCGCTGCAACATCCTGCCCGCCGAGGTCGACGAATCGCGGTTCGTCACCGACTCGCTACCGCACACGCTCCGGCACATGGTGCGCTCGTGGCCGTTAGGCGAGCAGATCGCGTTCTTCGAAGGGGAATTGCAACTGCCGCTCGTCGAAGAGCGCGACTCGGCCAAGCTGTTTCCGCAATCGCAACGCGCGCGCGACGTACGCGACAAGCTGTTCGCGTACGCGCGCCGCAAAGGTGTGCAGATCCTCACCGACACGCTCGTCACCGGCCTCGTCCCGCTTAGGGCCGGTTGGATTGTCGAGCGCCACGCGGGCGACCCGCTCGAGGCGGACGCCGTCATCCTGGCCACCGGCGGGCTGTCGGTTCCGCAAACGGGCAGCGATGGCGGCGGGCTCGAGATGGCGCGGCATCTTGGGCATGCGATTCACCCCACGTATGCCGCCCTGACGCCGCTGCTATCAAAAAGGCTCCAGGAGCGGAGCCTTTTTGACGGCTTGTCAGGCGTCTCGCTGCGCGTCACCATCACCGCGCGGTCGAACGGTCGCAGCGCGGAAGCGACCGGCGGATTCCTGTTCACACACGAAGGCTTCAGCGGACCTGCCGTGCTCGATGTGTCTCATGTGGCCGTCCGTTCGCTTTCGGAGGCACAGGAACCGGCCGCGATCGCCGTGAGATGGTCGGCCCTGAGCGACCGGGATTGGGAGGAGGCGTTGCGGCCGAAGGCCTCGCGCACCGTCCTCGCAGCGGTCGGCGCCGCGCTTCCCCACCGCCTCGCCGAGGCGCTCGTCCTCGCCGCCGGAATCGAGGCCGGTCGCCAGCTTTCGCAACTGACTCGAGCCGAACGGCTGCGGCTGGTCGAACTGCTCGTGCGTACCCCGCTCGCGTGGACCGGGCATGAAGGGTACAAGAAGGCCGAGGTGACGGGTGGCGGGGTCGGCCTCGGCGAGATCGATCCCAGGACCATGGAGAGCCGCCGACACAAGGGATTGTTTCTCTGCGGCGAGATGCTCGATGCGTTCGGACCGATCGGCGGCTACAACTTTCTGTGGGCGTGGGCGACCGGCCGCGCCGCCGGAATCGGGGCGGCGCGATGATATGCTTGGCTTTCCATGTCGATCTCAATCCGCGTCCTCATCGTCGAAGATCAGGCCGACAGCGCCGAGTTCCTGCGCCTGCTGCTCGAGCCGGAGGGATGCGTGGTGAAGATCGCCTCGACCGCGCAACAGGCCAGGGCCGAAGTCGGAGCGTCGAACCCCGACATCATCCTCATGGACCTGATGCTTCCCGATGTCGAAGGGCTCGACCTGCTTCGTGAATTCCGGACGCTGAGCCCGGAGTCGCAGGTGATCGTCGTCAGCGGGTACGGCAGCATTTCCGTCGCGGTCGAAGCCATGGAGAACGGCGCGTTGAGCTTCATCGAGAAACCGATCAACGCCAACGTGCTGATGGCGCAGCTGCACAAGGCCGCCGAAAAGCTCGCATTGACCGCCGAAAACCGGCGGCTGCGCGCGGAGCTCGACGAGAGCACGACGTATGCCGGCATCATCGGCCGCAGCAAGCCCATGCGGCAGCTGTATCAGCTGATCAAGTCGGTCGCGCCGACGGATGCCAACGTGCTGATTACCGGAGAGAACGGCAGCGGCAAGGAGATCGTCGCCACCGCCATTCACGAATCGAGCAAACGCGTGAAGGGTCCGTTCATCAAGGTCAACTGCGCGGCTATCCCAACCGAGCTCATCGAGTCGGAATTGTTCGGGCACAAGCGCGGCGCGTTTACCGGCGCCGTAAACGACAAGCAGGGGCTGATGGAGCTCGCCAACAACGGCACGCTGCTGCTCGACGAGATCGGCGACCTGTCGCCGAACCTGCAGGTGAAGCTGTTGCGGGTGCTCCAGGATCGCGAATTCCGGCCGGTGGGCAGCACGAAAGTGCTGAAGACGAATTTCCGGCTGATCTCGGCGACCAACGTCAACGTCGAAGCCGCGTTGAAGGACGGGCGCCTGCGCGAAGACCTGTACTTCCGCATCAACACGCTGATGCTCCCCGTGCCGGCCCTGCGGGAGCGGCCCGCCGACATTCCGCTCCTCGCGGAGTTCTTCCTTCGAAAATACGCCGCCCAGCACGGCAAGAACATCGCCGCCTACGACGCCGATGCGCTCCGCGCGCTGGCGGGTTTCCCCTGGCCAGGCAACGTCCGCGAGCTGCAGCACGTCGTCGAACGCGCGGTGATCCTGACGCAAGCCGGGACAATCGGCGTCGATGACCTGCCCGACAACGTCGCGACCCCAGCTCTGAAATCCTGAATCCGCTGCCCCGAAACAGGGCTGAAGCCCTGCCCGGTTCGTGATCCCGGTAGCGCAGGGCTTCAGCCCTGCCCGGTTCGGTGCACAATGAAGATTGTGGCACTGTCCCTGCGACTGCCGCGGACGCTGAAGGGCTACGCGGTGCTCTCGCTCGTCCTCGTGACGAGCATCCTCGTGCTCTTCACGCTCGGCGTGATCCTTCGCTACGGGCTGGCCGTCAACCGGTTGTCTCGCGGCATCGGCCAGACGATGTTCTACGGCGCCGATGGCACCGTGTGGTTCCCGCTCGAAGAGCACCGGCGCGACGTGCCGATGAGTCGCATGTCCGGCTACCTGCGCGATGCCGTCGTGGCGATTGAGGATCACCGGTTTCAAACGCATCCAGGCCTCGACCCCATCGCGATCGGACGCGCCATCGTCCGCGACATCAGAGCCCGGCGCCTCGAAGAAGGCGGCAGCACGCTGACACAGCAGCTGGCGCGGACGCTGTTTCTGTCGGGGTCGCGCGACTTCATGCGGAAGGGCAAGGAAGCCATTCTCGCGCTGATGATCGAGCGGCGGTTGTCGAAGACGCAGATTCTGGAGCTCTACCTCAATCGCATCTACCTCGGCGGCGCCGTCTATGGCGTCGAGGCGATGTCCCAGAACGTGTTCGGCAAGCCGGCCGCCGAGCTCAAGCTCTCGGAGTCGGCGTTCATCGCCGGACTCATCCAGAGGCCGTCGGCGTTGTGGCCCTGGTCGCATTACGACCGCGCGCTCCGTCGCAGCCATCTCGTGCTGGCGCGCATGCGGCAGGAAAAGTTCATCACACCTGAGGCCGAAGAGCAGGCGCGCCGGACGCCACCGCGCATTCTTCCCTACCCGGGTTTGACCCGCGGCACGGCAGGCTACGCTCAGGACTATCTCCGCCAGGAGTTTCGCACCGCGTTTGACGACGACAATCCACCCGACTGGAAGGTCCGGACGACGTTCGTGCCGGCCATGCAGAAGGAAGCGGAGCGCGCCGTATCGGAGGGACTGGCGAAATTCCGGCAGGCGGGACTGCAGGCCGCGCTCATCGCCATCGACCCCGAGACAGGCGACGTGCTCGCGATGGTCGGCGGACGCGACTTCGGCCGCACTCCGTTCAATCGCGCCACCAACGCCAGACGTCAGCCAGGGTCGGCTTTCAAGCCTTTCGTGTTCGCGGCCGCATTGGCCGGCGGGATGTCGCCGATCTCATCGATCTCGGATCTCAACAATCTGCGCGTGCCCGGCTACGACGAATGGGACGTGAAGAACGCCAGCGCCGAGCCACGCGACAGCCTGAGCCTGCGCGAAGCCCTGTACGAGTCGAACAACCAGGCGGCCGTGAGGCTGCAAACGCAGGTCGGCTCGAGACCCGTGCTCACGCTGGCCGATTCGCTCGGCCTTTCCCGCATGCCCGACGTGCCGTCGCTGGCGCTGGGGGTCGGCGAGGCGACGCCGCTCGCGCTCACGACGGCGTATTCGGTCTTTCCGAATGGCGGATTCGCCGTCATGCCGAGGCCCATCGCCCAGGTGCTCGACAACGAAGGCTATGCGGTGCTCAATCGTCAAGTCGAGCGCAAGCCGGTTCTCTCCGAAGCGGTGGCGTACCAGATGGTGTCGATGCTCGCCGACGTCGTCGACGTCGGTACCGGGGCCGCGGCGCGATCGCTCGGCGTGCGATTCCCCGTCGGCGGCAAGACAGGCACGACCGACGATTTCAAGGACGCGTGGTTCGTGGGGTTCTCCTCCACGATGGTCGTGGGCGTCTGGGTGGGATTCGATCAACCGAAGACCATTGGACCGGATGGCTACGGGGCGCGCTACGCGCTGCCTATCTGGGCCGACTTCATGTCGCGCACGGCACGCCTGCGCAAGCCGGCGGAATTTCGCGTGCCGACGACGGTGGAAGAGGTCCGCCTGTGCCGCGTCAGCCATCTCCTTCCGCACGACTCCTGCCCGAGCTATACCGAGTACTTCAAGCACGGCGACGACGTCCCCGAAGGCAAGTGCGATATTCACCGCGGTCCGAACGCGGTCGAGGTGATCGGGGGGATTTTCTCGAGGATCGGGAAAGGGATCGGGAAAATCTTCGGCCGGTGAACCCTGGAGGAAAGACAAACAAGAGATCAGGAGATCAGGAGGGGAGGGATATTTCACTGAACGCGCCCGCGCCAGGTAGTGGTCAGGATGAAAGTCTTCAACGAATGTGCCGCGCCGACAGGCGCAGAAAATGCATGACAATCCGGCCGGACAATCAGGAGCTCGGTCCGGGACCCCCTGGCGCTGTGACCGGATGAATGTGCATCGAATTGAAGAGTGCTCACTGGACTTCGAAGCCGAGCAACGATCTCCCCTGAAATACAAGGGCACCCTGATTATGGGCGGCTTCAGATCGATCTGCTTGTTGAAGGCTTTGTAATCGTAGACTGAATTCAGTAGACCGTCTCCATCCCGTCCATCTGGCTCAGGGTGTAACTTATATGAGGCTTGCCGATTGCGCGCCGGATTGATCATGAACTTCGACGTGATTGCCTTGCGGACGGGCATCCGAAGGCTGTCACACCGGATCTGTATCGAGCAAGGCTCTCACGCTCCCATCAGATCGAGAATGATAAATAGCTCCTGATCTCCTGAACTCCTGTTGAATTTCTGTTGAGTCTGTCGCAGGCGCGTTCAGTGAAGTATCCTCCGCCTCCCGATCTCGTGAACTCCTGTGAAAAAGGCCTCGTTCTGTTAGAATAGGGAGATCATGATTTCAGTAAGCGGCATCACTATGCGGTACGCATCGAGGACGCTCTTCGAGGAGGTCACCACCACCTTCTCGGGAGGGCGGCGATATGGCTTGACGGGCCCGAACGGCTCCGGCAAGTCGACGTTCATGAAACTGCTCACCGGGGAGCTCGACGCGCAGCAAGGCACCGTGGTGCGGCCCAGAAAGCTCGGCGTTCTGCGCCAGGATCAGTACGCGTTCGACCAGCACAGGGTGATCGATACCGTCGTAATGGGCAACCGTCGCCTCTGGGAGGCCCTGATCGAACGCGACGCCCTGTACGCCGAGCCCGAGATGACGCATGAGGCCGGCATGCGCCTCGGCGAGCTCGAGGGCATCGTCGGCGAGGAGGACGGCTACGCTGCCGAAAGTGACGCCGCCATCCTCCTTCAGGGCCTCGATATCCCGGACGAGTTGCACACGCGGAAGATGTCGGAACTGCAGGGTGGACAGAAAGTGCGCGTGCTCCTGGCGCAGGCCCTCTTCGGCCATCCGGAGGCGTTGCTCCTCGACGAGCCCACGAACCATCTCGACCTCGACTCGATCCACTGGCTCGAGGAGTTTCTGAACCGCTATGACGGCACGTTAATCGTCATCTCGCACGATCGGCACTTTCTCAATGCCGTCTGCACGCATATCGCCGACATCGACTATCAGACGATCATCACCTACACCGGCGGCTACGACGACATGGTGCTCGCGAAGACGCAGATTCGCTCCCGCGTCGAAGCCGACAACGCTCAGCGCGAGAAGAAGATCGCGCAGCTGACCGACTTCATCCAGCGGTTCGGCGCCGGCACCCGCGCCAGCCAGGCGACGGCCCGGCGCAAGGAAGTCGAGCGGCTGCAGACCACCGACCTGGCGCGGTCGAACATCCAGCGCCCGTATATCAAGTTCACGATGAAGCGGCCGTCAGGGAAAGTCGCGCTCGAATTCAAGGGGCTGAAAAAGTCGTTCGGCAATCTCAAGGTCGATTCCGCGGATTCGACGCGGTCGTCAACCGCGGCGAGAAGATCGTGCTTGATCGGCCGCAACGGCGCCGGCAAAACGACACTGCTGAAGGCGCTGCTCAGCGATGCGCCCGGCAGGCCGCCCGCCCCGCAAGATGTGGACGCCGGGAAGATGACGTGGGGCCACGAAGTGTCGATCGGGTATTTCCCGCAGGACCAGACTGGAGCGATCCAGAAGGGCATGACCGCGGTCGAGTGGCTCCATCAGTTCGATCCCGACGCGTCGCGCCAGGACATTCACGGGTTGCTCGGCCAGATGCTCTTCAGCGGTGAAGAGGGCTTGAAGCCGACCGACGCGCTCTCGGGCGGCGAGACCGCGCGCCTGCTCTTCTGCCGCATCATGCTGCAGAAGCCGAACGTGCTCATCCTCGACGAACCGACGAACCACCTCGATCTGGAATCGATCAACGCGCTGAACATCGCGCTGCAGAAGTTCGAGGGCACGATCATCCTGGTGACGCACGATCAGGATCTGCTGGAAGAAGTCGGGACGCGCGTGTGGCAATTCAGCGGCGAGAACGGCAGGATTGTCGACTTCAAGGGAACCTACGAGGAGATGACGGGCTCGCCCGCCTAGCGCGCTATGCGCGGCGCCGGCGTTCGATCGGAACAGGCGTCTGCGGCTTGTCGCGATCCCGCATTTCGAGAATCGCGTACTCCTCCATCACGAGATACTCCGCAAGCGTCGGCGGCAGGTCGTACACCTCCCCCGGCCGGTAGTAGTTCAACGACATTCCGTTCACGACGCCGTAGGGGCGTCGCGTGATCTTCACCCTCATGAATCCCCGGGACTCGGCCCCACACATTCATGCTAGCAGGAATCACTCCTTTGTATTCCATGAAAAACACGAGGAAGATCACCAAATGTGCTGGCCGGTTGTATCGATGAAATACAGATGAATTGTTTTTGGTCAGACTAGATCTTCATCCTGCAGACGACCCCGACATCGTCGCAGTACCACAGCGTGCCGTTCCAGATCGTCAACCCGTGCGCAACCGGATCGGCATCGCCGAGCTGAATCTTTTCGACGATGGCGCCGCTCTTCGTGTCGTACTTGAAGAACGCGGCAAGATTCGAATCGCCGTGCCAGAGGTAGTCGCCTTCGAAGGCGAGACCGTGCGGCCGGTTGCCGGGCGTGCGGAAGATCTTCTGCACCGCCCACGACTTCGGCTCGATCTCGTAAATCGATCGCGCCGAGGTTGAGGTCGTCCACAAACGGCCGTCCTTCCATTCCTGGCCGTGTGCACCCTGCAGTCGATTGCTCGGTACCTGCGTCAGCCGCGCCAGCGGAGTCTCGCCCGCCTCGGCCAGCGCCGGACGCGCCTGCGCAAGCGGACCACCTGCGAGCGGACTGCGACGCTGGGGCGGATCGCCCGCCATCGTGTACATGATTGAGCCAGGCGTCGGACGCCGCTCGATGACCGCTCCTGTCGTGGCGCTGCATCGCACGTTTTCGTAACTGAAGGTCGAGCCAATCCACAGCGCCTCGCCATCGAACGTAATCCCGCTGGGGCGGACCGTGTCGGTCTCGAACGATCGCAGCACGCGGCCGTCTGCGTAGTCGACCAGATAAACCTTGCTGCCGGCGCTCTGATCGATGATCCACAGGCCGTCTTTGGTGGCCTGCAGGCCGTTCGGCTGCGGCCCCGGCGACTTGAACGCAATCTCGACCTTGCCGGTCTTCCGCACCGGGATGTTGGCAGTCGAAGGCGGATTGCACATCGATGCGTCGGCGTTCGAGCGGCATCGCGACGCCCGCCGCCGACGCGCCGGCGGCAAAACCGAAAAAGGCACGGCGGCTGATCATCTGATCCTCCTGCCGGTCAATGGTCGATGGTCAACGGGCGACAGGCCTTGGTCTGTCGATGGTCGAAGTGACGATGACTATAGCCCATTGCCTATGGACGATTGCCCATCGCCCAGGTGTCGCCCAGCGGCCAGCGGCGAAGCCGCCGGAACCGTCTCCGCGAAGTGACAGGCGGACCAGTGTCCCGGGAGCACTTCGCGCAGCGGCGGATCCTCTGTCGAGCAAATCGGCTGGGCCATGAAGCAGCGGGGATGAAAGCGGCAACCCGATGGCGGCTGCGCGGGATTCGGCACGTCTCCCTTCAACACGATCCGCGTCTTCCTGCTGTCGGGATCGTGCGACGGGATGGCGGACAACAGCGACACCGTGTAGGGATGCCTGGGATCGCGATACAGGTCGAGGCTCGAGGCCAGCTCGACGATCCTGCCGAGGTACATCACCGCGACGCGATTGCTGATGTGCTCGACGACCGAGAGGTCGTGCGCAATGAACAGATAGGTGAGCGACATCTCCTTCTGCAGATCGCGCAGCAGGTTGACGATCTGGGCCTGAATGGACACGTCGAGCGCCGACACCGGCTCGTCGGCGACGATCAGCCGGGGCTTCAGCGCGAGCGCGCGTGCGATGCCGATGCGCTGCCGCTGGCCGCCGGAAAATTCGTGTGGATAGCGCGCCGCCTGGCTCGGCGACAAGCCGACCATGGTCAGCAGCTCCGAGGCGCGTTCCCGGGCCGCGCGCCCCTTCGCGATGCCGTGCACCGACAGCACCTCGGTGAGCATCGTGCGCACGCTCAAGCGCGGGTTCAGGCTCGAATAGGGATCCTGAAAGATGATCTGCATCTGCCGCCGAAGCTGGCGCATCTCGCGGAACGGCAACCCGATCATCTCGCGGCCCTCGAACTTGACGCTGCCTGAGGTCGGCTCGATCAATCGCAGAATGCAACGCCCCGTCGTCGTTTTTCCGCACCCGCTCTCGCCCACCAGCCCAAGCACTTCGCCCTGTTCGACCGAGAACGAGACGCCGTCGACCGCGCGGACGTGGCCGACGGTGCGCGAGAACAGCCCCTTCTTGATCGGGAAGTATTTCTTGAGGTCGGTGACTTCGAGAATCGTCGTCATCGAGGTTCACCGGCCGGATTGCCGGGTCCAACAGGACCCGGCCACTATCGGTACGTAGGGCGGGTCCTTCTGGACCGCCGGAGGAACGGGATCCAGTGCCCCGGCGGCGATCTCTCGAGAGCGCCAGCAGCGGGCGAAGTGCCCGGGTTCGATTTCCTCCAACGGCGGGTCCTCCAGGCACTTCTCGATCATGACCGGGCACCGCGGATGAAAGCGGCATCCAGCAGGAAACGCCGCCGGGTTGGGAACGGTACCGGGAATCACGCGCAGGCGATCGACGATTTCGCCAAGCTGCGGAAGCGAGGCCTGGAGCCCGGCGGTGTACGGATGGAAAGGCCTGCGGAACGCGGCGCGCACGTCGGCATACTCCACCACCTGTCCGCCATACATCACGGCCACCCGATCCGCGGTTTCCGCCACCACACCCAGATCGTGCGTGATGAGGATGACCGCCATCCCCATTTCGCGCTGCAGCTCGTCGAGCAGCTCGAGAATCTGCGCCTGAATCGTCACATCGAGCGCGGTCGTCGGCTCGTCGGCAATCAGCACGGCAGGCCGGCACGCCAGCGCCATCGCAATCATCACCCGCTGCCGCATGCCTCCGGACAACTGGTGGGGATATTCGTCGACGCGCTGGGCGGCCGCCGGAATGCCGACGCGCTCGAGCATCCCGATGGCACGCGTGCGCGCCTGGGCGCGCGTCAGCTTCTCGTGGAGGACGAGGGCTTCGATGATCTGCTCGCCGCACGTGTAGACCGGATTCAGCGCGGTCATCGGCTCCTGGAAGATCATCGAGATTTCCTTGCCGCGAATCGCCCGCATCTCGTCGTTGGTCAGCGGGACGAGATCGCGTCCCTTGAACAGGATTCGCCCGTCGACGATGCGGCCGGGCGGCTGCGGAACGAGCTTCAGAATCGACAGGGCGCTCACGCTCTTGCCGCTGCCCGACTCGCCCACAACCGCCAGCGTTTCGCCGGCGTTCACCTCGTAGGTCACGCCGTCGACCGCGCGCACCACGGCCGTGTCGGTGTAGAAGTAGGTCTTGAGATTCTCGAGGCGAAGCAGGGGGGAGGACATTACCTATTGATAGATTGGTGGATTGGAAGATTTGGAGAATGTTGGCAGATTGTCGATTGTGCGGATGGTCGATTACTGAATCCCCCAATCGTCACTCTTCCCTCGTCAACACTCCGACAATCTGCAAATCTCCCAATCTTCCAATTCTTCATGCCCGGCCTCCGCTCACCCGGCGCGGGTCGAGCGCATCGCGCAGCCCGTCGCCGAGGAAGTTGAAGGCCATCACCGTGACGAAGATCGCCGCACCGGGGACGAACAGCAGCCAGGGAAACGACGTGAGGGCGCGGATGCTTCGCGCCTGGTTCAGCATGTTCCCCCACGACGCGCTCGGCTCCTGCACACCCACGCCGAGAAACGACAGGATGACCTCGCCGAGGATGTAGCCGGGGATCGACAGCGTCGCGGCGACGATGACATACGACATCGTGTTCGGCAGGACGTGCCGCGCGATCACCCGCAATCGCCCGAAGCCGAGCGCCTCTGCCGCGGTCACGTAGTCGCTCTTCCGCATCGACAGCACGAGCCCGCGAATGACGCGCGCCAGTCCCGCCCAGCCGATGAACGCGAGAATCGACACGATGCCGAGATACACCTGGTGGCTGGGCAGGTCCATCGGGAAGACGGCGCGAAGCGCGATGATCAGGTAGAGCGACGGGATGCTCAACAGCAGCTCGGTGGTGCGCATGATCACGGTGTCGACGAAACCGCCGAAATAGCCCGCAATGCCTCCCAGCAGCAGACCCGAGCGTGAACGAAATGGCGATGCCGACCAGGCCCACCGTCAGCGAGATACGCGCGCCGTACAACAGACGCGACAGGACATCGCGCCCGAACGAATCGCTGCCGAACAAGCAACACGCGGCCCGGCGGATCGACGCCGAACAGATGGATGTTCGACGGAATCAACCCGACCAGCTCGTAGGGCGCCCCGCGCACGAAAAACCGCACCGGCAAGCTCTTTGGACGGATCCTCTTCGTACTCGAAGCTTCCCATGTCGACCACGCGCATGTCCCGCACGTACGGCCGCAGGCTGAAGCTGCCGTCGGCGCGCACCCAGTGAAGCGGCTGAGGCGGATGGAAGTACTTCGCGCGATCCATTTCCTCCTGCGTGTACGGCGCAACGAACGGCGCGAAGAGCGCCAGCGCGTAGAAGATCGTCAGCACGATCCCGCCGGCGATGGCCAGCGGGCTCTTGCGCATCTGCGTCCAGAAGATGACAGCCGGCGACTGCGGGGCGACCGTCCTCAGTCATAGCTGATACGCGGATCGGCCACCGCGAGCAGGAGGTCGGCGATGAGGTTGCCGATGATCAGCACGAGGGACGCCATCACGACGGCGCCCATCACGAGGTACTGGTCCTGCGTGAGGATGGCGTCGAGCGTGATCCGGCCCAGGCCCGGCCACGAAAAAATGATCTCCACGATGAACGATCCCGAGACCAGCGCGCCGAGCGTGTAGCCGAAGAGCGTAATCATCGGGTTCAGCGCGTTTCGCAGGGCGTGCTTGACGATGACCGTCCGCTCGCTCAATCCCTTCGCGCGAGCCGTCGTCACGTAGTCGAGCCGCAGGACGTCGAGCAGGCTGCCCCGCATCTGCCGCATGCGGCTCGCCAGCGGGATGAGGCCGACGACGAGCGCCGGCAGCGCGAGGTGGTGCAGGATGTCGAAGAACTGGCTGATGCCGTCGAGCTCGTCGTAGTCGAGCGAGCGCATGCCGCCGACCGGGAACCACCCGGTGCGCGCCGCCATCATCAGCAGCAGCAAGGCCGCCAGAATTTCGGGCACCGACAGCCAGATGAACGCGAGGAACGAAAGCGCACGGTCGATCCACGAATGCTGCTTGACGGCCGCCAGCACGCCGAGCGGAATGGCCAGCACCCAGGTAATGAACGCCGCGGCGCCGGCCAGGATCAGCGTGTTCGTGAACCCCTCGCTGATGACCTCGAACACGGGCTGATGGCGCGCGAACGACTGGCCGAAGTCGAAATGGAACAGGACGTTTCTCAGATAGATCGCGTACTGGATGTACCACGGCTTGTCGAGGCCGAAGCGCACGCGCATGGCCTCGATGGTCTCGGCCGAGATGCCCGGGTTCTCGGCCATCTGATTCAGGAAGTCTCCCGGCGCCAGCTGCAACAGCAGGAACGTGATGAGGGAGATACCGAGCAGCAGGGGAATCGTCTGCAGCAGCCGCCGCAGGACATAGGTGCGCATGGATGGTGTCAGCTGTCGCGGCGCTTCACGATACAAGCTGCTCGGCGTTCCAGAGGATCCGGTGCGACATGATGCTGGGCTGCACGTTGCCGAATCGGTTGCTGATCGGCACTTTGATCTTGATGATCGGAAGGTGGATGAACCAGCTCTGCTCGCTCATGATCGTCTGCAACTCCCGCCACGCACCGCTTCTGTTCGGCACGGTCCTGCTTGATCAGGATCTCATCCATCAACTGGTCGATCCTCGCCTCTTCGGGCGTGGCCGGCTTCTGCTGCCTGGCAAACCAGAGATGTGTTTCGCCTGCCGACCGGAACATGTTCTGGCCGTTGGCCGGCGAGGGCGGGACGCCGCTCTGCAACCCGAGCAGTATCGCTTCGTACTGAAAGTCCGATCTGAAGTTCGTCACGAGGGTGTTGAAGTCAACGGGCGTCAGCACGACCCTGATGCCGACTTTGGCCAGATCGTCCTTCACGAAGTTGGCCGCCGCCACGCGCATCGATGTTGTCGGCATTGGTCTTCAGCGTAAAGGAAATCGGGTGGCCGCGCTGGTCTTCGAGCACGCCATCACCGTTGCCGTCCTTGAAGCCGAGGCTCGCGAGCAGGCTTTGCCGACTCCGCGGGATCGTAGTCGTAGTGAACGAGGTCGGGGATGTGCCACTCCTTGTTGTTGCGCGTCGCGTCGGACCAGTTTTTCTCTCCCTCACCGAAATAGATGCTGCGGATGATCGCGTCGCGATCGACGCCATCGAAACAGCCCGCCGGAAGTGGACGTTGTTGAACCAGGCGTATTTCACCGGATCGACGAACGTGTCGCCGACCTTCCTTGCCCGCCGGCAACGTCTCGCCTTTCACCGGCGGCTGGACCTTGTTGAGGTTGAACCAGACGAAACGCGTGCTGAGCTCGGGGCCGAGATCGTGGAGGGTGAAGTTGCTCTTCGCCTGGTTGTCCTCGTACCACTTGTAGTTTTCCGGTTTGATGTTGTCGAGGCCATCGAGTTCGCCCGATCGGAACTTCAGATCGGCCGCATCCTGATCGGGCACGATGAGAAACACCACCTCGTTGAGGTATGGCAGCCGCTGGTTGTTCTGATCGAAACCGTAGTAGTAGGGGTTTCTGCCCAGGACGGTCTTCTCGCCCGCCACGTACTCGAGCAGTCGAAACGGCCCGCCGGTGACGATCTGATTGGCCGGTGTCCCGACGTTGTACGCCGAGGCAAAATTGCCGCCCTTGTACGCCGGTTCGAGCACGTGCTTCGGCACGATGAATAGACCGTCTTGACACAGCACGTCGAGCAGCATCGAATTCGGTTTGATCGTGTTGATGACAACGGTGTAGGCGTCTGGCGCGGAGACCCTGAAATCCTCGCCGCCGCCCTGCAACATGTCCTGAACAGCGGGATGCAGAACCCTGTCGTAGGCAATCTGGAAACTGAAGAGAACGTCCTCGGACGTAATCGGATGTCCGTCTGAGAATGCGGCGCCCTTTCTGAGGTGGAATGTCCAGGTCACGCCATCGGCAGCGACGTCCCATGAGGTGGCAAGCTCTGGAACAAACTGCTGCGTCGCGTTGTCGTACTTCACCAGCGCCGTATTCAGCCGTTTCACGATATCCAACGACGATGTCTCGTTGGCCATCAGCGCGTTGAAGGTCTTGGGGTTCACCGTCGATGCCGAGGACAAAACGCCCGCCGTGGCGCCCGGCCTCAGGCGACTGCCGAATCAGCGGCTCTTCCGGCCTGCGAGATGTCATCTTTGTAGGCAACCTCCTCGGTCGCCGCCCGACGGCACGCCGGCAGAACGATCGCCATGGCGCAGATGAGGCCGACGACGCAGACGCGCGAGAACATCATTTGACGTAGACCCTGTCGATATTCCAGATCAGCCGGTGCGCCATGATGCTGGGCTGCGCGTTGCCGAACCGGTTGCTCATCGGAATCTTGACGTTCAGCGTCGGCAGCCAGACAGTCCAGGCTTGCTCGTTCCAGATGTTTTGAATCTGCTTCCAGATCGCCTTGCGCTCGGCGAGGTCGAGCGTGGTGATGAGCGAATCGACCAGCCTGTCGACCTCCGCCTCCTGGGGCGTAGCCGGCTTCTGCTGGCGGATGAACCAATAGTGGGAGAGGCCCGACGACCGCAGCAGGTTCTGCGCGTTGGCGGGATCGGGGGTACACCGCTCTGGGTGCCCATCAGAGCCGCCTCGTACTCAAGATCGTTGCGAATATTGGTGATGAGCGAATTGAAGTCAACCGGCGTCAGCGTCACCTGGATGCCGACCTTCGCGAGATCGTCCTTGATGAAGTTGGCCGTCGCCACACGCATGACGTTGTCGGAGTTCGTCTTCAGCTGGAAGCTGATGGGATTGCCCTTCGCATCCTCGAGAACTCCGTCGCCATTGCCGTCTTTGAAGCCCAGGCCCGCGAGGAGCTTCTTCGACTCGGCGACGTTATAGTCGAAGTGCACGAGGCCGGGCGTGTGCCATTCCTTGTTGCTCGGACCGGCAATCGACCAGCTCTTCGAGCCCTCACCGTAGAAGACGCTGCGGATCATCGCCTCCCGGTCGATGGCCATCGACACCGCGCGCCGGAACACCGGGTTGCCGAACCATGCAGACTTCGCCGCATCGACGACGCTGTCGCCGATCCGCTTTCCAGGAGGCAGCGCTTCGCCTTTCAGCGGCGGCTGCACTTTGTTCAGGTTGAACCAGAAGAAGCGGCTGTTGTTCTCGGGGCCGAGGCTGTGCAGTGTGTAGTTGCCTTTCTGCTGGTTGTCTTCGTAGTACCGATAGTTCTCCGGTTTGATGTTGTCGAGCGCGTCGAGCTCGCCGGCGCGGAATTTCAAATCCGCTGCATCCTGATCGGGCACGACGAGAAAGATGAGCTCGTTCAGGTATGGGAGCCGCTTTCCTGCCTTGTCAACGCCGAACCAGTACGGATTGCGCGCGAGCACCGTCTTCTCGCCGGCGACGTACTGTTGAACGCGCCATGGGCCGCTCGTCACGAGCTGATCGGGCGGCGTGCTGACGTTGTAGGCCGATGCAAAATTGCCACTCTTATACGCGGCTTCGACGGCGTGTTTCGGATAGATCTCCAGCGAAGCCATCGAGATCAGCAGCGTGCTGAGCGGCTTCGGAGTCTTCACGACGACCGTGACCGGATCTGGCGCAGAGAACTCGAATGGCCTGCCATCCAGTTGCAATAGATCCTGGATGGCTGGATGCAACACGGGATCGAGCGCTACCTGCGCGCTGAACACCACATCTTCGGACGTCATCGGACGACCGTCTGAGAATCTGGCTCCATGGCGAAGGTGGAAGGTCCACGTGAGTCCGTCCGGCGCGGTTTCCCACGACTTGGCGAGCAGCGGCACGAACTGCTGGCTCCCGTTGTCGTAGTCCACGAGCATCGTGAAAAGGTTTCGTGTCGTGATGTCGGTCGATGACGTTTCGTTCGCCATCATGCCGTTGAACGTACGCGGGTTGCCCGTCTCCGCGAACACGAACCGGCCGCCGTGCTTGCCGATTGTCGGCGCCTCGACCACCATCGGATCTTCAGGCAGTGGATGCGGGTCGCTGTATTCAGCCGTTTCGGCGGCACGCCGGCGGCATCCCGCGCAGACGGTCACGAGCGCAAGAACGACTATCAGCAGGTTTTTCATTTGACGTAGATGTGTTCCGAGTTCCAGATGATGCGATGAGGCAGGATGCTCGGCTCGATGTTGCCAAAACGGTTGCTGACCGGCACCTTCTGGTTCGCGATCGGGAGCCAGATGAACCATCCCTGCTCGTTGATGATGCTCTCGACTTCCTTGTACGCCTTCTTGCGCGCGTTCAGATCCTGCACCGTCACGATCTCGTCCATCAGCTGGTTGATCCGCGCTTCTCCGGGTGTCTCGGGCTTTGGCTGTCCCATGTTCCAGAAGTGCGTGAGACCTGACGACCGGTAGAGGTTCTGCATCATCGCCGGATCGGGCGGGACGCTGCTCTGCAATCCCAGCAGAATGGCGTCGTACTGGTAGTCGGCCCGGATGTTCGTGACGAGGGTGTTGAACTCGGATGGCGCGAGCACGAGATTGATCCCGACTTTGGCGAGATCGTCTTTCACGAAATTCGCCAGGCTGACGCGCAGCGTGTTGTCGCTGTTCGTTTTCAACGTAAACGTCACGGGATTGCCGCGCGTGTCTTCGAGCACGCCGTCGCCGTTGCCGTCCTTGAAGCCGATGCTCGCCAGCAGCTTCTTCGATTCCTCGACGTTGTAGTCGTAGTGGACGAGATCGGGCGAATGGAAGATCTTGTTCGCCGGCGTCGCAATCGCCCAGTTCTTGTGCCCCTCGCCGAAGAACACGCTCGGAATCATCGCCTGCCGATCGATCGCCATCGAGACCGCCCGGCGGAATGCAGGATTCCTGAACCATTCGTACCTGATGCGGTCGACCTGCGGCTCGCCGATCGTCTTGCCGGGCGTCGGTTTCTTGACCGTGTTGAGGTTGAACCAGAGGAAATTCGTGTTCAGGTCGGGGCCGAGATCGTGGAGGGTGAAATTGCCCTTCTCCTGGTTGTCCAGATACCACCGATAGTTCTCGGGCTTTACGCTGTCGAGGCCGTCGAGGCCGCCCGCCCGGAATCGCAGGTCCGCCGCGTCACGATCGGGCACGACCACGTACACGATCTCGTCCAGGTATGGAAGACGCCGGTTCTGCTGGTCGACGGTGTACCAATACGGATTGCGCCCGAGCACGGTCTTTTCGCCCGGCACGTACTGGACGACCCGCCACGCCCCGCTGGTGACGAGCTGATCGGGCGGCGTGCTGACGTTGTAGGTGGAGGCAAACGTACCGGCCTTGAACGGCGCCTCGAGCACATGCTTCGGCATGATGCGAACGGCGCCCGCGGTCGGAATCAGCATGGCTGTCGGTGCTGGCGTCTTGATGACGAAGGTGAAGTCGTCCGGTGCGGAGACCTCGTAAAACTTGTCGCCCAGCTTCAGGAGATCCTGCACAGTCGGGTGCAACGTCGGATCGAGCGCCACCTGAAAGCTGAAGAGCACATCCTGCGCCGTCATCGGATGGCCGTCGGAGAAGGCAGCACCCTTGCGGAGATGGAAGGTCCACGTCACGCCATCAGGAGCGACCTCCCACGTCTTCGCCAGAGCCGGTTCGATCTCCTGCAAGATGTTGTTGTAGGTCACCAACGACGAATAGGTGAGGCTGTTGATGTCGTTCGAGGAGTTCTCGTTCGCCATCAGCGCGTTGAACGTGCGGGGATTCGACACCTGACCGAGGATGAACCGGCCGCCGAAGCGTCCCGGTGTTTTCGACGGCTGGACTTTCGGCTCCGCGGGTAGCGGGTGCGGATCGTGATGCTCGGCCACCTGGGCCGCCCGCCGGCGGCAGCCGCCTGTGGCCGAAATTGCCCCGATCAAAAGCAAAAGCAGCAGAATTCTGCTGCTCGTTCCTGTACGCCTCATCGCTCGAATTCTACCTGTTTTGACGTTGAGACGCGGCCGGCGGCCGAGAATCACGCTTGCCAAAACACGGCGCTGGCCCTTATCCTGCAATTCTCCCCAGAGCTCTCCTGCATTTCCTGTTTTTTCAGGTGAACGGTCCTTCGGCCACGCGCAAGAACTGTGTGTGCCGGTACAAGAGTGTAAGGAAATTATGAGAAGAATCTCGCGGATCGCAATCTTCCTCGCATCGCTGACCGCCGTGGCGTGCGTGAAGACCACGTACGTGCCAACCGCGCCGGGCGGCGTCAACGGGTCGTCCGGCAATACGCCGAGTGGCGGCGGCTCCGGCAATTCGGGGAGCAACGGTCAAGCCACGGCCGCGGCCTTCAGCGGTGTCTGGGGCTCGTCCACGATCGCCGGCCTCCCCTTAGGGACGTGCTCTGATGTGAAGTGGACCATCACGACGCAGACCGCCACGACGGTCGCGGGCACGGTCACGGCAAGTTGCTCCAGCGGCGTGACGGTCGCGGCAAACCTGACGGGCACGATGGTCGACGACAACACGATCAACCTGACCACAAACGGGACGTTGAGCGCCGCGGGCATCCCCTGCCAGTTCAACATCACCGGTACCGGCACACGTCAGTCGGACGACTCGATGAAACTGGCCTACAACGGCACCTATTGCTTCGGCACCGTCCAGGGGTCCGAAATCCTTCGCAAATTTCCCAACGTCTAGGGAAAAAGGCTCCGAGAGCCTTTTTCCCATCCATTCACGCATCGTGGTAGATTGCCCTCGTGAATCTCAAAGGTGTCTTTCCGCCGATCCCCACGCCATTCGCAGACGAGGCGATCGATCATCGAGCGCTCGCCAGCAACGTCTCGAAATGGATGAAAACGCGCCTGGCCGGGCTCGTCGTGCTCGGCTCGAACGGCGAAGCACCGCTGCTCGAGGACGCCGAAGCGGACGCCGCCATCGAGACAGCGCGCGCCCACGTGCCCCGCGACCGCACGCTGATCGCCGGCGTCGGACGTGAATCGACCGCCGCGACGATTCAGGCGGCCAGACGCGCGGCAGACTTCGGCGCCGATGTCGTGCTGGTGCGCACGCCTTCCTATTATAAGAACGTGATGACGAGCGACGCGTTCGTGCGACATTTCACCGCGGTGGCCGACGCATCGCCGCGGCCGGTGCTCATGTACAACGTCACCATGTTCACCGGCGTCAACCTGCTGCCCGACGCCGTGGAACGTCTCTCGGCGCACAAGAACATCATCGGCATGAAGGAGTCGAACGCCGACCTGGTGCAGCTGTCGGAAACGATCGCGCGCACTCCGGACGGCTTCATCGTGCTCAGCGGAGCCGCCGCCACGCTGTATCACGCGCTCTGCGCGGGCGCGAACGGCGCGGTGCTGGCCGTCTCTGCGGTGCTGCCCGACATCTGTGTGGACATCTTCGATCTCGTCCAGAAACAGCGTCACGCCGAAGCGCTGGACCTGCAGCGCCGAATCGTGCGGATGGGACGGCTGCTGGGCGCGATGCACGGCGTTCCCGCCTTGAAGTACGCCCTGGATCAGATTGGCTATGTGGGCGGCCCGGTTCGCCCGCCGCTCGGCGCGCTCGCGCCTGAGGGACAAAGGCAGATTCGCGAGGCGCTCGCCGAGCTGAAAATCGGCCAACCCAGCTAGTTAGGTGCGGTGGGTGCGGCAGGTGCGCTAGGTGCCTCGGGTGCGGTCTTATCGGTGGCGCAGGTCTTCAGCCCTGCCTAATCCTCATCATTTCATTCCCGCCGCGCTGGAATGCATACGGAACGCGTTCGAGCGTGGCTGCATATCCTGCATTTCTCAACGCACCCAGCGCACCCGCCGCACCCCTCGCACCTAACGCACCTAACGCACCCCCTCGCACCCCTCGCACCCAATTCAGGGGCTCAGTCTGTAGAGTGCGCTTTCGGTCGCGATATACAGCGCTCCGTCCTTCCCTTCCGAGACGACGCGTATTGGTCCAATCTGATCCTTGAGCAGGTGTTCCACCGAGACAATCCTGGAGGCGTTCTCCGGATCGAAGCGCAGGCGCATGATCTCCTGCCCTGTCTCTGCCGCCACGAAGAGGTTGCCCTGGAACATCGGCATCAGATCGCCACGATAAAACGCCGCCGATGCTGCGCCGATGCCCGGCGGCAGCGCGTACGACGTGCGAAACAGCGCGCGACTCTGTCTGAAGTCGTCGCCAACAACGCTCAACCGGCCCGCATCGGCGCCCAGCCGATCCACGACCCACAGGTTGCCGCTCCCAGGTTGCCAGTCCATGGCCTGGGGCTGCGGATGATCGAAAGAGAAAATCGGCGTCTGCGCCGCCCGATCGTCGGGCATGGTCGCATCCATGTTGAGGCGCAGCACCTTACCGTTGTAGGACGCGAAGCTCGACGCGATGCCGGTGTCCGACGAACTGTCGAGTGCCAGATAGAGCTTGCCGTCCGAACCGATGCGAAGCGCACCGCTCGCGCCGTACTCAGACGCGGGCATTCGATCGAGCAGCACCGCCCGCTCACCATATGCGTCTTGCACGCCGCGAAAACGGGCGAGCATGAACTCCTGCCCCTGCCGGGGCGCCGCGGCCGCATACAACACGTACATGAAGCCGCTCTTCTCGAATTCGGGATCGAGTGCGATCGCGACGAGACCGCCTTGCGGCGCGATCACTTCAGGAGACAGGTCGAGCACCGGCTCTGGATAGAGCAGCCCGTTCCTTATCAGGCGGACGCGTCCGCCGCGCTCGGCCACGAAGATCGATCCATCAGTGGCAAACGCGACGTCCGATGGAAGGCTCAGTCCCTCGACAAACGGCGAAAGTCTCAATCGCGCCTGATCGACGGTGACGACCGGGATCGGTGCCGATGAGAAGACCAATCCCGTGCGTGCGACGGTGACGGCCACGACCCGCAGCACCGCGGATCGCGCGCTCTCGGCCGTCGCTCCGCCATCGCCGACGAACGCGGCCAATTCGAGCGTATGCGAGCCGGCGGTCAGCGCGGGCAGCACGGCGCTGCAGTTAAAAGATGCACCCGCGCTCGTGCAGGCCGCACCGGCCAGCGTCGAGCGCGTACCGTCGATGTACAACGCGAACTGCAGCGACGCGATGTCGGACGAGTCGGGCGCCGGCTGCGTCCACCCGAGGCGATCGCCCGGAGACACCTGGATTTCCCCCGGTCCGGGGTCGGGCACGTCCGGATCCTTCTGGTCACACCCGGCAATGCAAAAGCATGCAACGAGCGCCAGCGCAGTACGACCGCACACGTCCGCATCATAGCGCACAGCGATCCGATGCTCGGTTACGATACGAGCATGAGAGTCGCGTGGGCGATGGCCTTCCTGTTGCTCGTGGCGACGCCTGCGCACGCGCAACTGCAAGGCCAGGTCTATGCCTCGGGGCTTCAGGCACCTCTTGCGTTCGTACAGGACCCGACCGATCGAACCGTTCAGTTCGTTGTGCAGCAGGCTGGCCGGATCCGCGTCGTGCAAAACGGGACGGTGCTCGCGACCGACTTCCTCAACCTTACCGGCAGCGTGTCCGCCGGCGGCGAGCGCGGCTTGCTGGGCCTGGTGTTTGCCCCCGACTATGCGTCGAGCGGCCGGTTTTTCGTCAACTTCACGAACACGAGCGGCAATACGGTCGTGGCGAGGTTCACGCGATCGGCCAACCCGGTCGTCGCCAACGCCGGGTCGCGGTTCGACCTGCTCCTCGACGTCACGCGGCGCTTTATCGAGCAACCGTTTTCGAATCACAACGGCGGGCATCTCGCGTTCGGCCCCGACGGGTACCTCTACGTCGGCCTCGGCGACGGCGGATCCGGGAACGATCCGGATCACCGCGCGCAAAACCCGAACGAGCTGCTCGGCAAGATGTTGCGCGTCGACGTGAACGTGCCGGACGCCGACAACGCCGGCTACCGGATTCCGCCCGACAATCCGTTCCTTGGATCGAACCCTGCGCGGGATGAGATATGGGCGTTCGGTCTGCGAAACCCGTGGCGCTACACCTTCGACGATGTGTCGCGTGGAGGCACCGGGGCGCTCGTGATCGGCGACGTGGGACAGGGCAGGGTCGAGGAGGTCGACTACGAGCCGCGCGGCGCCGGTGGCCGCAACTACGGCTGGCGCAATCGCGAGGGGGCCCACGACAACGTCACCAGCCGGGCGCCCGCGTATCAACCATTGACGGATCCGATCCTCGAATACGGGCGCACGGAAGGGGCATCGATCACGGGCGGCTTCGTGTATCGCGGAACGCGGCTGGGCGCGGCCAATCGCGGGCGGTACTTTTACGCCGACTACATCTCGGGACGCGTGTGGTCGGTCGCACTGAGCATCGGCGCCTCGGGCGAGGCCACGGCCTCGGATCGCCGCGAGCACACGGCAGAGCTCGGCGGACGCGCCGTCATCGGCAACATCAGCTCCTTCGGCGTCGATGCCGACGGCGAGCTCTACATCGTCAACCATCTGGGCTCAATCGTCCGAATCACGTCTCCGCTCGCCGCCCCGCCGGCGCCCACGGAGCTCAAGATTCTGAAACCGTAAGTGCCGCCCACGCGCGTCAACCGCGTGTCGCTGGCGCGTGCCCTGTCGAAGCTCGGCATGGCGTCGCGCGCACAGGCGGAGGAGCTCATCAAGCAGGGCCGGGTGCACATCGACGGACGCGTCGCGACCGATCCTGGCCGCTTCGTCAATCCCGACCGCGCGCGGATTCAGATCGACGGGCTCGCACACGACCGTGCGTCGTGGCGCATGATCGCGCTCAACAAGCCGCGTCAGGTCGTCACGACGAGATCCGATCCTCAAGGTCGAACGACCGTGTACGACCTGCTCGAGGATCTGGACACGCGCGTCGTGCCGATCGGACGGCTCGACTACGCCTCGAACGGCTTGCTGCTCTTCACCAACGACACCAGACTGGCCGACTGGCTGACCGATCCCGGAACAGGGATCGTGCGCCGCTACGTCGTGACCGTGCGCGGCGAACTGTCGGACGAGGCGATCCGGATGCTCGAGGCGGGGGTTGTCGATCGCGGCGAAACCCTCAAGGCGGCAACCATCAGTCTTTTGAAGCGGTCAAAGCGCGAGACGCACGTGATGGTGGAGCTGACGGAGGGCAAGAACCGAGAAATTCGCCGGATGATGCGGCACTTGGGACACGACGTCACGCGTCTCACACGCGTCGCCTTCGGCGGCCTCGAGCTCGGCCGGCTCGCATCCGGCAAATGGCGCGACGTGAGCCCACGGGAAGCGCGCGCAGCGTTTCCTGGAGCACCGGTCCGAAACGTCAGGCAGGGCTAAAGCCCTGCGCCACCGATATCACAAGCACGGCTGAAGCCCTGCTCTACCGAAGTGTGAACCAACGAACCTGACGAACCGACGAACCTGACGAACCGACGAACCTACTGTCTATTGCTTTGCTGCTGCTGTTGCTGCGCGTAATCGAACGGCTCGGCGGGCTCGGCGACTTCGGGCGCAACCCAGGTCGTCATCGGCAAAACCCGGTCAGAACGAATCGGCGAGTCGGACAGCGACACCGTGACCAGCACCGCCAGCTCGCTGCGCGCCTCGCCGCGAAACACGCCCCGCGTCGGCGGGACATCCGCGTAGTCGCGGCCGATGGCCACGCGCACGTGCCGCTCGGCGGCCAGCACGTCGTTGGTGGGGTCGAATCCCACCCAGCCGAGCGTGGGCAGGTAGGCTTCGGCCCACGCGTGCGTCGCACCCTGAGCCGACCGGTCCTTGCTGTCCTTGCTGGGCGAGAGGTAGCCGCTGACGTATCGGCACGGAATGCCGATGCGCCGCGCGAGCGCAATCATGATGTGCGCCAGGTCCTGACACACACCCACGCGCGCCTTCAGCGCATCGTCGATCGGCGAATCGACTCGCGTGTGACTCGGCGCGTAGGTGAACGCGTGAAACAGCGCGTAGTTGAGCCGCCGCATCAGCGTCAGCGGATCGGTATCGCGGTGCCACCCCAGCTCGTCCGCGAACTCACCGAGCAGCTCCGAATCGCGCGCGAAGTGACTGAACTGCCGGCTCTGCCATCGCTGCCCGGCGGCGGCGATGGCGTCGAGCTCGTCCCACGTCGAGTCCGGCAGGCTTTCCGGAATGACCGGCGCCGGCGCCATGTCGACGACGGCATCGGCAGCGATCCAGAGCCGCGAATGCCGGCTGGGAATGTCGAAGTGATGCACGACGTTCCCGAGCGGGTCCTGATACGCGAAGACGCGCGCCCGCGGCTGCGTGGTCAGCTCGAAGCGAATGCAGCGCTGCCGCCCGTCGCTGCGGGGTTGCATGCGCACTTCCGTCATGCTCTCGCTGATGGGCGCGCTGTAGGTGAATCGATTCGTATGCCGTATCACGTACTGAATGTCACCGCTCATTGGCCTATCGCTGCTTCCGTCGGATAACTGATGTAGGTCTGATAAAGGGCGGTGTGCACCTGTTCGCACTGCCGGTGAATGCCCTGCACGTAGCTCTGCAGGCTGTCGGCCATGATTTCGTCGATCTGACTGTAGTCGAGGGAGGCGCGGAGGCGGCCGGCCAGCCGATCGACGCGTCCGGGCGCATTGCGCCCCAGGGCACGCGCCACCGAGCGCAGCGACGCTTCGACGGTATCGACCGCGAAACGCACGGATCGTGGAAAGTCGGCGCTGAGCAGCAGGAACTCCGCCACTCGTTCGGGACGGACGTCAGCCGTATAACGCTGGCAATAGGCCTCGAAGCCCGAGCACGACCGAAGCAGCGCCGTCCACGACACATAGGCCCCGATGCCGCCGTCGCGGACGGCAATGGCCGAATCGTCGAAGTGCACTTCCAGCATCGTCGCGGTGGCGGCCGCGCGCTCAATCGAGCGCCCGATCTGAATGTAATGCCACCCTTCCGTGTGGATCATCGTGGAGTCGGTGACACCCTGGAAGAGATGCGCCGCTTCCTTGACGTGCGCGTAGTAGGCCGAGCCGCGGGCCGATCGATTGCGCCGGACGTGGAGGTACAGCCGGTTCAACTGCTCCCACATTTCCGTGCTGATCTGCTCGCGAACCTGGCGCGCATTTTCGCGCGCGGCGACGACGCACGCCTCGATTGTCTGCTGCAGCCTGACGTCCGGTGTGGCGTCTTCCATCGGCGTGATGGTGACGCCGTATCCGCTCGGAGGCCTGCCGACGGCTCCCATCAGCCTGCGGACCGTGTCCGACGAACGGTCGAGCGTCAGGCCCAGACAGACGTCGCCAAGGCGAGCCGTGTGTTCGGCCCGCTCCAGGTAGCGGCTCATCCAGTACGCGCAGTCCGCGACTCGTGACAGCATGTACGTTCCCTCAGCGGTTCTAGGTTCTAGGTTCTAGGTGCTAGAACCGCTCTAACCCGCCCCCCTCTGCCAAGACCCAGGTGTCCTTGCTGCCCCCGCCCTGTGAAGAGTTCACGACAAGCGAGCCGCGGCGCAGCGCCACCCGCGTCAGTCCACCCGGCACGACCGTGAACGTTTCGCCGCACAGCACGTACGGGCGCAGGTCCACATGGCGCGCGCCGATCTGATCGTTGATGAAGTTGGGCGCGCGCGACAGCGCCAGCGTGGGCTGCGCGATGTAGTTCCGCGGATCGGCCAGGATATGACGCCGGAATTCTTCGCGCTCGTCGGCGGTGCTGTGGGGGCCAATCAGCATGCCGTAGCCCCCCGACTCGCCGACGGCCTTCACGACGAGCTCGTGGAGGTGCTCGAGCACGTAGGCCCGATCCGTGGCATCCGCAAGCATGTAGGTCTGTACATTCGGAAGGATCGGCTCTTCGCTTAGATAGAACCGGATGATCGCCGGCACGTAGGCGTACACCGCCTTGTCGTCGGCGACGCCGGTGCCGATGGCGTTGATGATCGACACGTTGCCGGCGCGGTACGCGTTGAAGAGGCCCGGCACGCCCAGCCGTGAATCGGGCCTGAATGCCAGCGGATCGATGAAATCGTCATCCACCCGCCGGTAGATGACGTCCACGCGCCGAAGCCCCGCGGTCGTCCGCATGTAGACGACGTTGTCGTGGACGATCAGATCGCGGCCCTCGACGAGCTCGATGCCCATCTGGCGCGCCAGGAACGTGTGCTCGAAATATGCCGAGTTGAACACACCCGGCGTCAGGAGCACGATCGTCGGATTCGGCCGATCGTCTGGCGCGAGCGAGCGCAGGGTGGCGAGCAGCGCGAGGCCGTAGTGATCGATCGGGCGTACCGCGTACTCGGTGAAGAGCTCCGGGAACACGCGCTTGATGATCTGGCGGTTCGTGAGCATGTAGGACACGCCGCTCGGCACTCGCAGATTGTCTTCGAGGACGGCGAACTCACCGCTCGGGAGCCGCACCAGGTCCGTTCCGGCGACCGACACGTAGACGTCCCGGCGAGGGCGGATGCCCACCATCTCGCGGCGATAGTGCTGGGCGCTGAACACGAGCTGGCGCGGCACGACGCCTTCCTTCAGGATGCGGCCGTCCTGGTAGATGTCCTTGAGAAACAGGTTGAGCGCGGTCAACCGTTGAATCAGCCCACGCTCGATCGTTTCCCATTCACGGGCGGTGATGATGCGCGGCAGCAGATCGTAGGGAAAGATACGCTCGGTCCCCTGGTCGTCGCCGTAAACCGTGAACGTAACCCCCTGATGCAGGAAGGCGCTGTCGGCGTCCTGCTGCCGCTTTCGCAGGTCGGCGGACGAAAGCTCGAGCAGCCGGCGATAGAGCGCCTCGTACGGCTCGCGAGCCACGCCCGAGCCATCGAACATCTCGTCGTAGCAGTCGTCGAGGACGTACTCCGAGAAGAGGCCGGCATGGACTCCGAGGCCGCCGTTCAGACCCATCAATGCGCATGGTACGGCAAGAGACCACCCGCGGGGACGCAATGAACATTAATGTCGGACCGCCCACTCAAAGCCCACAATGTTGTGTTAATCGCGGACCCGCGATCGAAAAATGCGGGGCTTTTCGCGAAGCACGTTTCTTGCTTCGCGCCAGCGCGTGACCACACAACAAGAAACGCTGCTCTGGACGCTCGAGGAAATCAGCCATCTCGTTTCCCACAGCGGCCATCCGGCCGAGACGCTCGACAACATCGTCCAGCTCATCCAGCGCACGTTCGAGACGGACGTCTGCTCGGTGTACCTGCTCGAACCGGACCGCGCCACCCTGGTGCTGGCTGCCACCGTCGGGCTGCGCCCCGACAGCGTCGGACGCGTCCGCATGCGATTGTCGGAAGGGCTGGCCGGGCTCGTCGGCGAACAGTTGCGGCCGCAGGTCGTGGAGGATGCGACGCAGCATCCGCGGTTCAAGTATTTCAGCGAGGCGGGCGAAGACCCGTACCACTCCTTCCTCGGTGTTCCCCTCATCGATCGGGGGCTGCTTCAAGGTGTGCTGGTCGTCCAGACCCGGGAGGCGCGCGTGTTCAGTCCGGACGCCGTCCGGATGCTGTCGACCGCCGGCACCCAGCTCGCGTCGATCGTTGGCCATGCCCGCACCATCGGACAGTTCGTCGCGCCCGCGCATCACCGGCTCGAGGCGCTGGCCCGCAACATGTGGTGGAGCTGGGACGACGACGCGGTCAGTCTGTTCCGAGCGCTGGATCCGGTGTTGTGGCGCGAGCTCGATCACAATCCCATCGCGCTGCTCAAGCACATTCCTGTCGCGCGGCTCGAAGAGCGCACCTCGGCGCTCCAGCTGCACAGCCGCATCAACTACGCATACCGGCGCATGCAGGAGCACCTGACGTCGACGCGGACGTGGGGTGCGAACCACGCGGGCGTGCTCTGGGCACGGCCGGTCGCATACTTTTCGGCCGAGTTCGGCCTGCACGAGTCGGTGCCGATCTATTCCGGCGGCCTCGGCATTCTCGCGGGCGATCACATCAAGGCGGCCTCAGACCTCGGCATCCCGCTCGTCGGCGTGGGCCTCTACTACAGCCAGGGTTATTTCACGCAGCGCTTCGACTTGAGCGGCTGTCAGCAGGAGGACTATCGCGACGTCGACAGCTCGCTTCTCCCGCTGGCGCGCGCGACAGATTCGCGCGGCGACCAGATCACCGTCAGAATCGAGACCCGGACGGGTACGATCGTCGCGCGTGTCTGGAAGCTCGCCGTCGGCCGGAACACTCTGGTCCTGCTCGATTCAGATGTGGAAGGCAACCGGCCGGAGGATCGCGCGCTGACCTCGCGCCTGTACGGCGGCGACGACCGCGTTCGCATCCGCCAGGAGCTGCTGCTCGGCGTGGGCGGAGTCCATGCGTTGACCGCGCTCGGCATCGTCCCGGGCGTGCTGCACCTCAACGAGGGACACAGCGCCTTCGCCGCGCTCGAGCTGGGCCGCCAGCGGATGATCACGGAGGGAGTCGAGGCGGCCGAAGCGCTCAGGCGCATCTCCGCGCAGGTCGTGTTCACCACGCATACGCCGGTGCCGGCGGGTCACGACCGGTTCTCGCCTGCGCTCGTCGAAGAGCATCTGGGGCCGTTGCGCGAAGCGCTGGGGCTCGGCCGCGAGGAACTGCTGGCGCTGGGGCGCGTCGATCCCGGCGACCCGCTCGAAAACTTCTGCATGACCATCCTGGCGCTCAAGCTGTCGCGGCGGGCCAACGCGGTATCGTCGCTGCACGGCCAGGTGTCGCGCGCGATGTGGACGTCGCTCTATCCGGGCCGATCCGAGGAGCAGGTCCCGATCGGACACATCACCAACGGCATCCACGTGCGCACGTGGCTCGCCCCGCAGATGCATCGGCTCTACGACCGCCATCTCGGCCCGGGCTGGACCGACAGGTGTTCGGAAGCCTCGACCTGGGACACCATCGACGGCATCGAGGACGGCGAGTTGTGGGAGACGCGGCAGGCGCTCAAAACGCAGCTTATCGAGGTGGCGCGGCTGCGCGCCGCACGTTGCGCCCAGGAGCGCGGCGAGAGCGCCGAATTGGTCGAGCAGGTACGGCACGCGCTCAGCCTCGATGCGCTCACGATCGGCTTCGCGCGGCGGTTTGCCACCTACAAGCGCGCGAACCTGGTGCTGCGCGACCTGGAAAGTCTGGTTGCCCTGGTGAACGACGCCAAGGTGCCGATTCAGTTCGTGTTTGCGGGCAAGGCCCACCCGCGCGATCTGCCGGGCAAGGAAGTGCTGCAGGAAGTGTTTACGCTGCTGCGCGATCCGCGATTCGCGGGCAAGCTGCTGTTTGTCGAGGACTACGACATCAACGTCGGCCGGCATCTCGTGCAGGGCGTCGACCTGTGGCTCAACACGCCCCGGCGTCCGCTCGAGGCCTCGGGGACCAGCGGGCAGAAGGTCGTGCTGAACGGCGGGCTCAATTTGTCGATCCTGGACGGATGGTGGGCCGAAGCCTACGACGGCCACAACGGCTTTGCCATCGGCCGCGGCGAGACGCATACCTCGATCGATCGCCACGACGCGCGCGACGCCGACGCGCTCGTCAGGGTGCTCCGCGACGAGGTCATTCCCGCTGTACTACGATCGCGACCGCGACGGTCTGCCGCGGCGATGGATCGCGCGCATGAAGCGGGCGATCCGTACGCTCGGCTGGCGGTTCAGCGCCGATCGGATGGTAACTGACTATGTTTTAAAGGCCTACATCCCCGCTGCCGGCGGCACCAGCAGCGAAATGCGATCTTGATCAGGGATGGCCTGCTGGAGTTATATTCATTTTGACGGAGGCTCTGATGGCAAGAACGAACTAAACCCGCCAACGGAAGTCCGGACTCCCCCAAGCCGACACGTTCAACGAAAAAGGGCAACGGATCGACAGGGCACTACAACGGCGATTCGGATGCGGTGGCCAGGCGCGCGTACGAAATTTACCTGAGCCGCGGCGGCAGCCACGGCTCCGCTCTCGAAGACTGGCTCGAAGCGGAGCGTCAGATCAAACAGGGTTCGACGCCCGTTATTGGTCGGGTGCCGCCGAAGCCTAGGAAGAGGAAGACTTCCGAAGGGACGGGGCCTTGATGGCGTAGTACACGCTCGCGGCCGCGACCACGGCCGCCAGAATGCCCCACTCGCGAGCCGTCGCTTGCGACAACAGCCAGACGATACCGGAGGCCGCCAGGAGCTGAATGGTTGGTCCTCCGGGCAGCGTGAAAGGCTCGCCCGCCATCCTCACATCGCGCCGCTGCAGCTCGTACGACGCGGCAACACACAGCAGATACAGCAGGAGTGCAGACACGTTCGCCATGATGACGAGCGTTTCGAACGTGCTCGAAATCGCGAGCGCCGCCACGATGATGGCGTAGATCACGATCGCCACGGCGGGGGTGCGGTACCGCGGATGCACGGCGGTGAGCGCCCGCGGCAGCACGCCGTTGGTCGCGAGGGCCAGCAACGCGCGCGGCGTGCCCAGCATATCGCCCGCGATGTACCCGAAAATCGAAACGGTCCCGCCGGCGAGCATGAACAGCCGTCCGCCGTCGCCGAGCAGCCGCGCGCCGGTCTCGGCGAGCGGCGCGGCCGTATAGTTGGGCAGCTCGGGGCCGAGCACGCCTTGCGCCACGATCTGAACCGCGAGATAGACGACGGTGGCGATCGTGAGCGCGCTCAAAATGGCGCGCGGTACGGTACGTGATGGGTCGCGAATTTCGCCCGACGGTGTCAGCGCCACCTCGACGCCCAAGAACGCGAACAACAGCACGATCGACACCTGGCCGACCTCGGACACCGTCGGCATCGGCGCGCGAAGGAAGTCCGGATTCAGCGACCAGACGCCAACCAGCACCAGCCCGAGCAGAGGGATCAGCTTGGCCGCCGTGATCGTTTCCACGAGCCGGATGCCCGGCTTGATGCCCCGGATATTGACGACGGCGAGAGCCGCGAACAGCAGGACGAGCAGAATCGCGCGCGGCACGGCGTGCATCACCGCCGGCCAGAACACGCCGACCGAACCGGCAAACGCCGTCGCAACTGATGCCACCGACAGGCAGGCGGTGGCCCAGTACGAGAAACCCGCCGAGATAACCCGCATATCCGCCGAACGCCACTTCGATGTAGGCATACAGCCCGCCCGTGAGCGAGACACGACTGCCCGCCGCCGCAAAGCACAGCGCGATAAACGCCATCAGCGTCGCGCACACCGAGATACGCCACCGGCGCCGCGGCGCCGAGCCCCGCCGCCACCGTCGCCGGCATCAGAAAAATAGAAGACGCGATGGTGACGTTGATGATGCTCGCCGTCAGCTCGCGCGTGCCGATCGCGCGGACGAGCTGTGGCGACGGCTGCTCAGCGGTCATAGCCGTTGCTGATGTAGTTTTCCGGCAACTCGTGCTTCAGCACGAGCACCGACATGATGAAGTCCATCTGCCAGTGACCATCGCCCGAGCGCTGAATGGTGAGCGGCCGAAAGTGCGCGATGTGCCAGTCCTGCATCCGTTCCCAGACCTGGATGCCGATGTCGATGCACTCGGGAAAGTGCTGATTGAGGCGGAAAAAATTTCGCTGCCGAATCCTGCAGATCGTTGACATCGTCGGTCGCCACCGCGTGCTGCCGGCGAATGCCGTTCAGTGCGTCGCGGATGCCGGTAAGCTCAGCCCCGTTGTCGGCGTCGCGCTGCGCGGCCGCTGCGTTTCGCGCTGCCATGTGCATGGCGCCGCCCCCACCCGCAAGAAGCTCTCGTCTCGAAAGCATGGCTCCTCCTGTCACGTTTCGCGCTGGCTCGCCGCCCAACAAAAAAGGCCGGGTTCAGCCCCGGCCCTCCATCAACCCGGAAACGGTTCCTCTACGGCCAGTTCTGCTTCACGATGCTGGCATCGATTGACGCTAGCGTCTTGCGGCCGGTCGCGGCCGCGGCATCCACCAGCTCTTTGAAGATGATGTCGTTCAGCAGCTTCTGCACGCCGAGCGGACCGAACGCGCCCAGCGCCCATCGGGCCGCGCGGCCGAGCCAGACAGCATCGGCACCAAGCGCAATCGCTTTCAGCACGTCGCTGCCGCGGCGGAACCCGCTGTCGATCATGACCGGAATTTTGCCGTTCACGGCGGCGACGATCTCCGGAAGCACCTCGAGCGTCGACGGCCCGTAGTCCATGGAGCGGCCTCCATGGTTCGATACGACGATGCCGTCGAAGCCGTGCTCGACGCAAAGCCGCGCATCCTCGTGCGTCACGATGCCTTTGATGATGATCGGGACCTTGATGAACTTGCGGACATCGTCCAGGTACTTCCAGGTGTACCAGAGCCGGCCGGCGCCCAGCCGATAGGCGGCGCGCACCGCGGACCGATGCCGCGGAACCCGCCGCGCCACGCCCGATCCCGGCCGCTTCCGGATCGTTGCCGCGCCCCGCGCCACCGGCACGTCCGCGCCCGCCCGCTCCACCGGCCCGTGCCGCACCGCCGGTACGTCCGCCGAGATTGCGATCGTGCTGCGTCCGCTCGTAGAAGGACGCCTGCTGATCCACCGTGATGACGATGGCCTTGTAGCCGGCGGCCTGCGCGCGCTCGAGCAGTTCCTGGCTCGCGCCCATGTCCTGGCGGGGGTAAAACTGCCACCAGAGCTGGCCGTTCGCGCCCTTCGCGACCTCCTCGACCGACTGGCTCGAGTTGTTGCTGAGGCACATCGGCGTGTTCGACGCCAGCGTGCCGGCGCGATACATCCCCGCTTCCCCTTCGGGATGCAGCGCGACCTGCGTCGCCGTGGGCGCGATGACGACCGGATACTTCAGCTCGAGATTGATCAACTTCGACGACAAGTCGACCGTCGCCGGATCGACCGCGGTGCCGGGGATGAGATCGACCCAGTCGAACGCCTGACGATTGCGGCGCAGGTTCCACTCACCGCCATCGCCATGCGCGGTGTAGTCGTACACCGACTGGGGGATGTTCGCGAACATGACCGGCTCGAAGTCGAACGACGTGAGCATCTCGTTCAGCCCCGGCGTCCGTCTGTGCTGGGGAAAGGGACGCGGATCGAGCTGCGCGTGAAGGAGCGGCGAGCCTGCGATGAGGCCCGCCATGCCCGCCAGCGCCTTGCGACGTGAAAGAGAGGTCTGCCAGCGCTTTTCGATATTTCTCATATCAGTTGTTCGTGGTGGCTTTCGTGGGCATCGGACCGTGTACTTTTACCGCCGTGCGATCGAGCGCCTTCAGGTTCACCTTGCCGCACATGCCCATGTAGCGCGCCAGCTCCGTTTGTGCCATCTCGATGACGCTCTGCACTCCGGCTTCGCCGTACGCCGCGAGCCCCCACATGACCGGCCGGCCAATCAGGACACCCTGGGCGCCAAACGCCAGGGCCTTGATCGTGTCCGTGCCCCGCCGGAACGATCCATCCGTCAGCACCGGGACCTTGCCGGCCACCGCGTCGATGATGTTCGGGAGCGCGAGAATCATCGCGTCCTTGTTCGCCAGCAGTCCGCCGAAATTCGACGCGACGATGCCCTGCACGTTGTGCTGTAACGCCGCGGTCGCCTCTGCCGGCGTCGCAATGCCCTTGACGATCACGGGCACGCTGACGCCCTGCTTGATCCCGTCGACGGCCGACCAGTTGATTGAGTTGGGCGTCGCCGGCCGCGAGCCGTTTGCCGAGTGCGAGGCGCCGACCGTGATGACGATCGCCTTCGCGCCCGCCTTGATCGCGTCCTGCACCTGCGCCTTGGCGCCCGAATCCGAGGCGTACACCTGATACCAGAACGACGGCTTCGCCACGGCGGCAATCTCGGCCAGCGGCACGCTCGATCGGCTGCTGACGATCGTCAGCGCCTTCGCCGCGGCGGCGCCTTTGGCGGTGGCAATCTCGCCCTCGGGATGGAAGCGCTTCTGGTCGGCGATCGGCGCGACGATGATCGGCGTGAAGTGATCTTCGCCGAACAGCTTCACGGTGAGATCCATGTCGGTCGTCGGGATGTTCATCCGGGGCCGCAGCGTGATGCGATCGAACAGCGCGCGGTCGCCGCCCGCAATCAGCGCGAAGGTCGCCGGCGGCAGCTTCTTCTTCGCCTCTTCCTCGTACTCGAGGAGATTGACCAGCTCCTCTCGCGGCGCCTGCCGTGCCGCCAGGGGCGGCTCCCACGGCATCCGTTCGCGCTGCTGCGCGGCGGGTGCCTCGCCGCCAATCGTCGAGCCGGCAACCGTTCCCGCGACAATGGCGCCAACGCTTCCGAGAGCCTGGCGTCTGCTGAGTTTGTTTTCGCTCATGTGATCCCTCTGGTCCGGCTGAAGCCGGACCACTACGTACGAACCTGCGAACTCACGAACCTTACGAACCCACGAACCTCACGAACCCGACGAACTTTACGAACCCGACGAACTTTACGAACCCGACGAACTTTACGAACCGACGAACTTTACGAACCGACGAACCCGTTAAGTGAAGTTGACCTTCACCGCCGTCTTATCGATCGATTTCAACGTGGCGCGACCGGCATACGCGGCCGCGTGCACCAGTTCGGCCTGAATCACTTCGAGCAGCCGCTGCACGCCCTGCGTGCCGTACGCGCCGAGCCCCCAGCGCGCGGCGCGGCCGAGCGCGACGGCGTCGGCGCCAAGCGCCAGTGCCTTGAACACGTCGCCCCCACGCCGGAAGCCGCTGTCGATCATCACGGGAATCTTCTTGTTGACGACCGCGACGATCTCCGGCAGCACTTCGAGCGTCGAGGGGCCGTAGTCCATCGACCGGCCGCCATGGTTCGAAACGATGATGCCGTCCACGCCTTCCTTGACGCAGAGCTCGGCGTCTTCGGCCGTCACGATGCCCTTGATGATGACCGGCACCTTGATGAACTTGCGCACTTCGTCGATGTAGTCCCAGCTGTACCAGAGACGGCGATTCGACACGCGATAGTTGGAGAACTGCGGGAATTTGCCAATGCCCGGCTCGCCCGTACCGGCCATCGGAATGGGCCCTCCCGATCGAAGTGCGTCCGCAGCCGCCTCTGCCGCGGCGTTGCCACCGCCGCCACCGCCACCCCGGCCGCCGCGTCCTCCGCGACCACCGGCCGTTTGCACGATGCCGCCCAGATGGCGATCGTGCAGGTCGCGTTCGTACACCGACGCCTGCTGATCGACCGTAATGATGATGGCCTTGGTACCCAGATCCTGGAAGAGCTGCAGCTGTTTGGCCGATGCACCCAGGTCGGGGATGGGATAGAACTGATTCCAGCGCGGCCCTGTCGCGGCCGGCGCAATCTTCTGATGTGGAACCGTCGTGCCGCTGGCAAACGCCGCGAGCGCGTTTGCGGCAGTGGCGCCGCGATACATGCCCACCTCACCGTCCGGGTGCAGCGCGCCCTGGCCGGAGCTCGGCGCGGTGAAAATCGGGAACTTCATCGGGACGCCGAGAATCGTCGAGGAGAGATCCACGACCTTCGGATCGACCGCTTTGCCCTGAACGATGTCGACCCAATCGAAGGCCTGGCGGTTACGTCGAAGGTTGAACTCGCTGCCGTCGCCATGGGCCATGTAGTCGTACGGCTCGAGCGTCATGTTGCGATAGCACAACGCTTCGAAGTCGAACGCATCGACCAGCTCGTCGAGCCGCAGAATCCGCGCGTGACCCGCAAGGCCATGCGGATCGACCTGCGCGCCCAGGAGCGGAGATGCCCCGAAGATCGCGGCAAAGCTTGCCAGCGCTTTCCGCCGGCCCGGGCTGAACCGCCATCGGTCTTCAAACACTCCCATAGACCCGCCTCCAAACTGGTCTCGCGCGTCGCGGACGCACGTACAATTCGCCCGCCGGACTGTCAACGTATGGTTCACGTCATTGTAGCCGTATTTGCCGCTTTTGGAGCGCTTTGGACGCTGGTCACATGGCTCGTCGGCGGCTTCACGATCGCGCTGTGGGGAATCACGATCCGAGCCCACGATCCGTTTCGGCCGCTGGCGTTTACCGCCGTGGCCGTCGGCATCTATCTCGCCACGCGCGGCCCGCTCAACCTGCGCCGGCTCGTCACGCCCAGTCGCGCTGGTGATCGCGCTGTGCCCTGCGATCGCGGGCATCGCCAGGAATTCATGGACAGCGAGCGGCGCCGACCAGTACGCGTACGTCTCGCAGGCCGATCTCTGGCTCGAACGCGATCTCACGGTGCCGGTGCCGCTCGCCGCAACGGCGCCGTGGCCGGACGCGGTCTGGAGCTTTGCGCCGCACGGATTCCGTCCTGCGACAACCGGCGCCGCGATCGTGCCGGTCACCGCTCCAGGTCTGCCGCTGATGATGGCCGGCGCGAAAGCGATCGCGGGCCACTGCGCGATGTTCCTGGTGACGCCGCTGTCCGGCGCCCTGTTCGTGTGGGTCATGTTTGCGATCGGCCGGCGGATGGAATCCGACATGCTCGGGCTTACGGCGGCCTGGTTCACGGCCACGAGTCCCGCGGTGTTGGCGATGCTGGTGTCGCCCATGAGCGATGTGCCGGCCGCCGCGTTGTGGGCACTGGCCATCTTCTTCACTATCGGCCAGACCAGGCGCTCGGCGCTTGCTGCCGGGCTCGCCGCGTCGGGCGCGATTCTGATTCGACCGAACCTCGCGCCGCTGGCGGCGTTGCTGGTGGCCTGGCGATGGTGGACGGCCGACAATCCAGAGCACAGAAAGATGCGGCGCTCGATCGCGGCTGGCACAGTTCCCGGCTGCCTGATTATCGCGTGGACGAACAACGCGCTCTACGGTTCGCCACTGGCCTCCGGGATACGGATCGCTCTCGTCGTTGTTTTCCATGCCGAATATCGGGACGAATCTCGCGAGGTACGGCACGTGGCTCGTCGAAAGCCAGACGCCGCTCGCCGTCCTCGGCGTCGCTGCGCTCGCTGCCCACTAACTTCGTCTGGCCCGCCGCCGGCAACGGCAAGCGGCGCTGCTTCTGGCGCGACGCTCGTGGTGGTGTGGGCGCTCTATCTCATCGTACATGCCATACGAGGCGTGGTGGTTCTTGCGATTCATGCTGCCGTCGTGGCCCGCAATCTGCCTCGGGATGGCGGTGGTGATGGTGCGGCTCGGGCAACGCCATTGCTTGCAGTTCGCCTGGCCGCCATTGGCGTCGCCATCGCCGTCGGGGCCACGCCTCTGCTTCGCCTCGAAGAACGGCGCGTTTCCGCCGGCGAAGGCGATCATCGTTACGTGAGCATGGCGAAAATGGTCGAACAGGCGACCGATCCTTCGGCGATCATCTTCAGCGGGCAGCACAGCGGACCCATCCGCTACTACGCAGGACGCACGATCATCCGGTACGAGCTGCTCGACCCTGCATGGCTCGATCGGGCGCTGGAGTGGCTGCGGCACCAGGCCGGCGGCCGTTTTTCCTGCTGGAGGAGTACGAAGTGGCGGAGTTCGAGAAGCGATTTGTTGCCTCGAACTCGCATGGCAGGCTGACGCTCGCACCGATTGTCGAATATCGTGCGCCCGGTGTGCCGGGCGCGATTTATCTGTTCGACCCTGCGCGTCCCGACGGCGGCGAGCTCATCACGTCACCTCCGTCCGACGCCAGCCGTACATGCGTCCTGCCGTCGCCTTTGCTACACTTGCGCTGATCCCATGAAAGTCAAGGCTTTCACGCTGATCGTGGCCGCGTTGGTTTCGCCGCGCCGTAGCTGGCGCTCAACTTCCCGCAATTTCGTGGACCTGCCCGATGCATCCTGACGTGCTCGAAGACAAGAAGGGTGCGTGCGGCATCTGCGGCATGGATCTCGAGGCGGTGCGTATCGTCACGATCTACACGTGTCCGGTTCATGCCGTCATCGAGCAGGCCAAACCAGGTAAATGCCGCATCTGTTCGCGCGATCTCGTCCAGAAAACCGCCGCCCTGACATTCACGTGCGCGGGCAATCGCGAGATTTCTCAGCTCGAACCGGGAACGTGCGCTGACGGGTCGCCAATGATCCCGCGATATAACGGCGCGCGCGCACGGCGATCACAATCCGAAACACGGTGGCATCTTCTTCATGGCGCCCGACAACTGGCATCACATCGAGGGCACCTATCCGGTTGCCGGCCGATTTCGGGTGTATGTCTACGATGATTTTTCGAGGCCGCTCAACATCTCGGAGGACGCAAAAGGTTCGCGGCCGCGTCATCACCAAAGAGGTGTTCGATCCGAAGACCGGCACGACCCGCGAGCTGATGTCGGTACCTCTGATGCTCGCACGCAACGGCGCCTTCTTCGAGGCCCGTATCGAGCAACTGGCGCTGCCGGCGAAAATGACGGCGAAGATTGCGTTTCGCTCGGGCGACAAAGAGAGCCGGTTCGACTTCGCGTTCCCGAGCTACTCCCGCGATCTGCCCGCATCCGGCGCGCCGACCACTTCCCGCCCGGCAACATCGACAGTCGCAACGCTCGCATCTGGCGCGGTCGCCCCCAACGCATCCACCTCCGCGGCTGGCGCCGCTACGGTGGACAAGCCCAACGCACCGACCGCACCTGACGCACCCATCGCACCTGACGCACCCATCGCACCTAGTTCCTTGTTGGACGACCTGAAGGCGCGGCGGGCCGAAGTTGAATCGTTGACCAAAACCGGAGCGTTTGGGGCAATTTATGTCCCTGCGCTGCAAGCGAAGGATCTCGCGCTGGAAATTCAATCGCAGCAGCGGGGCGCCAACGAAGATGCCGTCGAGGCCAGCGTCAAACAGATCGTGCTCGCCGCCTATCAGCTCGACAGCTTCGGTGACCTGGGCGACGGTGAAAAGGTTCAGGACGCATACCGAACGTTCAGCGCAGCAATCTCGCAACTGGATTCGCTCGTCTCGGGGCGCCGCTGATGAGGATCACGGCGGCAGCGTTCGTTTTTCTCGTCGCTGCGCTGGTACTCGCACCGGCGGGTCGCGCGCATAAAGGCATCACGTCGAAATTCACTTACAACGCTGACGTCTATCCCGTCTTTCTGAATCGATGCAGCCGCTGCCACATCGATGGCGGCGTCGGACCGATGTCGCTGCTGAAGTACGAGGATGCGTTCCCGTGGGCCGAGTCGCTGCGCACCGAGCTGAGACTGCCTACGCGGCCGACTCGGCGAGGACGCGGCGCCAGGTGGACCCCCACGACTTCGTGAAATCGCGCATCGACAGATCTCGGCGCGCGAGCTGGACATCGTGCTCGAAGTGGGCGACTGGCGGCACGCCGGAGGGTGACAAAGCCAACACGCCGTGCCGCCGGCTGTTGAAGAATGACTGGGCGGCGGGGCAACGCCTCCTCTCACGATCGCGATGCCGGCCATATCAACATGCCGGCAGGCATGGTTCGAAGCGACCCAGGAATTCGTGATGCCCGTTCCGGCGTCACGCCGCCAGCGTGACCAGGCTCGACCTGTTGCCTGGCAATCCGACGATCGTCCGCGGCGCCGCCATCTCGCTGCGTTCGCCCGATGGCAGCCTCACGCCTGCTCGGCACCTGGGTTCCGCGCCAGACCGCTGCGCCGATTACCGCTGAAGCCGCCGTACAGAATCGAGCCCGGGTCGCAGTATCATCGCGCGCATCCACTACACGAAGACGTGGAAGTTCGAGGGCGAGGCCATGAGCGACCGTTCCACTATCGGGCTCTACGCCATCGACTAGCCGCCACCGCATCATGCGCGGCATCACCGTCCTCGTCGCCGGCGCCGGCCTTGCCGGGCTCACGGCTGCGCGCGAGTTGACGCGGAAAGGCGCCCGCGTCGACCGTCATCGAAGTCGCGCAATCGCGTTGGCGGACGTGTCGTGACCGCCCGCGAGCCATTCCTTCACGGTCAGCACGCCGAAATGGGCGGCGGACCTCATCGATGAGAGCCAGACCGAAATCTGCCGTCTCATCAAGGAGGTCGAGTCTTCGCACGGCACGAATTCTTCGTGGCGGTTTCACGGGCGGTCAGACAGATCGGATCGCGGCGCCGCATCGTCGGCCAGCACGGATGGTTCGACCTGGCCAGGCGTCTGCGGCCCGAGATGCGCGCCTTCCGACCTCGGAGAGCGCCGATGGGAAGCGGCATTGCCGGCAGTCTGGCGCGCGAAAGCGTGGCCAGTGGCTCGATCGCATCCGTGCGCCGAAACCGCTGCGTGATACGGCGATGGCATGCGCGGGTTCTTCCTCGCGGACCCCGACGGAACTGTCGCTCCTCGCGCTCACCGACCAGTTCGCAGACGAAGGTGTTCCCGGCGCCGAAAAGATGTTTCGAATCGTGGGAGGCAACGATCGGCTTCCGGCTCTGATCGCCAAGGGCCTTGGATCCGGAGTGAAACTGAAGGCCGTCCTTCGGCGTGTCACACAAGCGCGCGACGGCGTCACGGTCATCGATTGAGTCGAACACGGGCGAATTCAAGAAGCGACGATACGACTATCTCGTCTGCGCGATGCCGGCGACAACGCTGCGGGACGTCATCTTCGAGCCCGCGATGCCCGAGCCAGCAGCAGCAGGCCATCGCCATGCTGAAGTACGGCGCCGCGACGAAAACCGCCCTGCAATTCGATCGCGCGCCTGGAGGAAGCGCGGCAAGCCGCGGGCATTCGGCACACCATTGCAAATCGGCGCCGTGTGGGACGGGAATGAGGAACAAGCTGCGACGGAGACAGACGCCGAAAGCGTCCGGCTTCCGGGCATACTGACATTGCTCGCCGGAGGTGGCGCAAGCGCCGCGACGCAGCGAAATGCTGGCGCGCCGAAGGTCCGTCGCGGATGGTGCAGCGAGCTTTCGTGGATCGATCTCGGGCAAGACACACATGACGGCGTGGTCGGCAATCAGCTGGGAGCTCGAACCATGGTCGCGAGGCGGATACGCGTTCTTCGACTCCTCAGTTTCCCCCATCGATTCGCTACTGCGCTCGCGCGCCCCTTCGGACGAATGTTTTTCGCCGGCGAGCACACCAGCCTCAGATGGCAGGGATACATGAACGGTGCGGTGGAGACGGGATTGAGGGCGGCCGAAGAAGTGCTGAGGGCTAACGGCTGAGGGATTAGGGCTGAGGGCTGAGGGCTGAGGGATTAGGGATTAGAGAGAGGACCGAGATGGCACGAGTCGGAGTGATTGGGTCTGGGCGCCATGGGTACGCCGATGGCGCGAAAGTTCCTGAAGGGCGGGCACGAAGTGACGGTGTTTGCCAGGCGCGCCGAAGCGATGGCGCCGCTATGCGGCCGCGGGGGCGCGCACGTCAGCGTCGCCGGCCGAAGCGGCGGCGGAGAGCGACGTCATCATCACGATGGTGCTCGACACGCGAGCTGTCGAAGAGCGTGGTGCTCGGGCCCGGTGGCATCATCGAAGGCGCGAAGGTCCGGCGCGATCGTCGTCGATCACAGCACGATCGAACCTGACGGTGCGCGCAAAGTCGCGGCGACTCTGAAAGTCGCGCGGCATCGAGATGCTCGACGCGCCCGTGTCGGGCGGTGCGGCTGTCGCCGAGGCCGGCACGCTGTCCATCATGGTGGGTGGCGACGAGGCCGCGCTCGAACGCGTTCGGCCGATCCTCGCGTGTTATGGACAGACGATCGCGCACATCGGACCGAGCGGCGCGGGCCAGGTGGCGAAGGCCTGCAACCAGATCTGCACCATCGTCAATACGCTTGGCGCCGCCGAGGCAATGCTGATGGCCGAACGCGCCGGCGTGGATCCGGCGAAGGTGAAGGACGTGCTCATGACCGGTTTCGGCTGCGAGCCGGATGCTCGACGTGCAGGCGCCCAAGATGATCGCCCGTAATTTCGAAGCCAAGGTCGAGTCCCGCCTTCACCACAAGGACATTCAGATCGTGCTCGACATGGCGCGGGCGCTTGGCCTCGACTTGCCCGGGAGCGCCGCCGCCGCACGCGTGATTGCCAAGCTTCAGGCACGCGGTGGCGCCACGCGCGACACGGCCGCCGTCTTCGAAGTCCTGGCAAATCCGTAGAGCCGCCTATGTTCATCCCACCACAGGGCTTCAGACATGCGACGGCGCTGCTGCTGACCCAGGGCTGCCGCGCCATTCCCCCGGGAGAATCACCGGATACGGTGGCGTCTGCGCTCTGCGGCGCTTGCGCGCGATCTCGTCGCGCTCGCCGACGACATGCGTGCCGCGCCCGAGTCGGCCGAGTGGCTGCTCGTCGAGTACGCGCGCATCGTCGAGCAACTGCCGCATACATTCGATCGCGCCGCCGCACAGGCGAGCGCTTCCGCAATCCTGGCGCGCGTGGCTGCGCGCCGCCCGGTCGTCGAATCGCGCGATCTGTTCCTGGTGTACGTGCCGGAAGATCGGCTGCCGGTTGCCGCCCCGCTCGGGGTCGAGCTGATCAAGCGTCGCGTGTCGGTGGCACTCGACTACGAGGTCGTGACGGGCCCGCAATTGTCCGCGGCACTCGAGCACGGGCTCGAGCATCATCGGGCCGGGGTTGTCCTGCGCACCCGCGCGTTCGAACGGGTTGAATGGGGATTCGAGCCAAAGGAATCCGAGCGGTTGCGGATCATCAGCGCCGGTGACGCCGCGGTTGCGGCCGCAGAGCTCGCGGAATGGATGCGTTGCCTCCATCCTGTCAAAACAGCGGGCAGTTGACCCTCCCGCGCGGGCCGGCTGTCTCCGGGAAATACACTTTGGTCGTTTCAACCAGCACAAATTCCGGCATTTCACTTGCAGCGAATCGGGACACCTGAGGCTCGATGTCCGAGAGCCATACAAGTGAATGTCTGCACGGAGGGCAGATGACGGCCGACAACACTACGCATCCATCGGCGGGAACAACCACGACAGGCATCGCGGGCTTCGACTACCTGCTTCGCGGCGGACTTCCCGCAAATCGGATTCATCTCGTGGAGGGTCACCCCGGTTCGGGAAAGACGACGTTCGGCCTGCAGTTTCTCCTGGCTGGACTCAAACGCGGCGAGTCGTGCATGTACATCACGCTCTCGGAAACAGCCGACGAGCTTCGCGCCAACGCCTCGTTCTCACGGCTGGGACCTATCGGGCATTCACATTCACGAGGTACAACCCGCCGAGAACCTGCGGCCGGAGGAGCAGTACACCCTCTTTCATCCATCCGAAATCGAGCTCGGCGACTTGTCGCGCAGCGTGTTCGAAACGGTCGAGGCCATCAAGCCGGCTCGAGCCGTCATCGACTCGGTGTCCGATATGCGCCTCCTCGCGCGAGACTCCTTGCGGTATCGCCGGCAGCTTCTCGCGCTCAAGCAGTTCTTCTCCGGCCGGGGCTGCACGCTTGCTGCTGCTCAACGAGAACGGCAGCAACGACACCGATCCGCACATCCAGAGCCTTTCGCATGGCGTCGTCCGCCTCGAGCAGACGATCCTCGACTTCGGGCTCGTTCGCAGGCGCCTCGAGATCTCCAAGCTGCGCGGTGTGTCGTACGTCGGCGGATTCCACGACTTCAAGATTGAGACCGGCGGTATTCGTGTGTTTCCGCGGCTCGAAAACCGCCGGGTGGCCCGCGCGCTGCCGAAAGAGACGCTCAAGAGCGGACTCCCGCAGATCGATGCGCTCCTGGACGACGGCGTGCCGATGGGCACGTGCACGCTGATCCTCGGGCCCTCCGGCGTTGGCAAGTCCACGCTCGGCGCGCAATACCTGTCTTCGGCGGCCGCAAAGGGTATTCACACGGCGGCGTTTCTCTTCGACGAGCAGCGCGTGACGTTCGTCAACCGCGGCGATGCCCTGGGTATGCACACGTCGAAGTTCGTCAAGAACAACCTTCTGAAAATCGCCAAGGTCGAGCCGGGGTCGCAGTCTCCGGGCGAATTCAGCCACTCCGTGCGCAAGGCGGTCGAGCACGACAAGGTGCGAGTCGTGCTGATCGACAGCCTCACCGGTTATCTGACGGCCATCCCGGAAGCGTCGGCCGCCGTCGTGCGGCTCCATGAGCTGACGTCGTATCTGGCCAGCTGCGGCGTGGCCACATTCCTCACCGTGGCGCAGCAGGGCATGCTGGGCCAGAACATGTCGTCGCCGATTGACGTCAGCTATATCGCCGACACCATGTTCATGATGCGTTTCTTCGAAGCCGGGGGCCGGGTGCGAAAGGCTCTGTCGGTTCTCAAGAAACGCACGGGCCTTCACGAGACCACGATTCGCGAGATTAGCGTCAAGCGCAACGCGCTGGCAGTCGGCGACCCGCTCGTGGAGTTCAGGGGCGTTCTTACCGGAGTTCCGGAATATCGAGGCGCGCCGCTCGGCGCGAAGGTCCGCGGCCGGAAGAGGGCATGAGCGTCGAGGGCTTCGACCCATCGCTCGACGAGCGAATCCTCATCTTCGCTCCCGTGGGCAAGGATGCGCTCCTGGCGCTCGAGGTCCTGCAGCGGACCGACCTGCGTGGCTGCGTCTGCGCGACGTCGCACGCGCTGTGCCTCGAGTTGCTCCGCGGTGCTGCCGTCATCATGCTCACCGAGGAAGCGCTCGAGGATCCTGAAATCGGCGAGCTCATGGAGTGTCTTCGCGCGCAGCCTGCGTGGTCGGATATTCCGATCCTCGTCTTCGCCGATACCGAGCGATCGGAAGTGTATCTGCGGACGCTCCGCCTGCTCGAAGGATTGCGCAACGTCGTGCTGCTCGAGCGGCCGATCCGGCTCGGTGCGGCGCTCAGCCTCATCCGCAGCGCGATACGCGGCCGCCAGCGGCAGTACGAGCTTCGCGATCTGCTTCGAGCGCTGGCCGATGCGCGCGAAGATGCCGAGACGGCCAATCGTCTCAAGGACGAGTTCCTGGCGACGCTCTCGCACGAGCTGCGAACGCCGCTGAACGCCATCCTCGGCTGGACGACGATGCTGCGCGACGGGCACGTGCGGCCGCGACAGGTTACGCGCGCGCTGGAGACGATCCACCGCAACGCCACGGCGCAAATGCAGATCGTCAACGACCTGCTCGACGTGTCCCGCATCGTGCGCGGCACGCTGCAACTGTCGCCGAAGCTTATGCCGCTCGTCCCTCTGGCCACGCAGGCGGTCGAGTCGATGACGCCGGCGGCCGAAGCCAAGGGGGTCAGCATCACCTCGTCGGCCGGATCGGCGCCGTTGTACGTCTGGGCCGACCCCGATCGCATGCAGCAGGTGTTCTGGAATCTCCTCGCCAATGCCGTGAAGTTCACGCCGAGCGGCGGCCGCATTGAGCTGACAATCGCCGCCGAGGAACCCGACGTGCGGATCAGCGTCGCGGACAACGGCGACGGTATCGCCCCGGCGTTCCTTCCGCACGTCTTCGACCGTTTCCGCCAGGCCGACGGCAGCGCCACGCGCGAACATGGCGGGCTCGGCCTTGGGCTCTCGATCGTACGCACTTTGATCGAGTTGCACGGCGGCCGCATGAAAGCCGAAAGCGCCGGAGCCGGGCTCGGCTCGACCTTCACGGTATACCTGCCCATGCAACAACCCGAACCACGGGGGGCCGTGACGCTTCCGGGCACCCGTGCGGCGCTCGCGCGAACACTCGATCTGGAAGGCGTGCACGTCTTGATCGTGGACGATGACGGCGACGCGCGCGAGCTCCTCCGCGCCATGCTGGCGACAACAGGCGCCCGCATCAGCGAGGCAGACTCGGCTCGCAACACGCTGCGACTCGTCGCCGAAGACCGGCCCGACATCATCCTCGCCGATGTGGCCATGCCGGGACAGGACGGGTACTCGATGATGAGGGCCCTGCGCGGCCTGCCCGACCTCGATGGCAAGCAGGTTCGCGCCGTGGCAATCTCCGCTTACGCGCGCCGCGAGGACAAGCAGCGCGCGTTGAAGTCGGGCTTCAACGATCACGTCGGAAAGCCGGTGCAGATCGACGAACTGTTCGACGCGCTGGAGCGCATCTGGCTGCAGGGACCTCCTGCCCTGCTGAACGACACGGAACCGGGCGCCAAAGTACACTGAGCCGTCATGGCTCGGTTCAAGATGTTCATCGAATATGCCGGCACGCGCTACAGCGGCTGGCAGATCCAGAAGAATGCGCGCACCGTTCAAGGCGAGCTGACGAGGGTGATTCAGGACGTGTCCGGCCAGCGCCAGTTCGAGCTGTACGGGTCGGGGCGAACCGATGCCGGCGTGCACGCGCTGGAACAGGTGGCACACCTCGACATCATCACCGCCCTACCGCCGGACACGCTGAGGCGCCGCATCAACGACGCGCTGCCCAGCGACATTCACGTGCTGAAGGTCGAGATGGTCCAGCGGAGATTCCACGCCCGCCACGACGCCATCGCGCGCAGCTATCTCTATCAGATCTCGCGCCGGCGCACAGCGTTCGCCAAACACTTCGTCTGGTGGATTCGCGATGATCTCGATCTGAACAGGATGCGGCGGACCGCCGAGCGGTTTGCCGGCCTGAAGGATTTCCGATCGTTCACCGACGACAGCGCCGACGAGAAGTCGACGGTGGTGGCCATCGAGCGGATTGAGATGGCGGAAGACGGCGACCTCGTGGTCGTGCGCGTCGAGGGCTCCCACTTCCTGTGGAAGATGGTTCGCCGCATGGTGGGCGTGATGGTGGATGTCGGCCTGGGCGGAACCACGATCGAGCAGGCGGCGTCGTTTCTCAGTGTCGAGTCGGGAGTCCCGGCCAAACTGACGGCGCCGGCCTCTGGACTGTTTCTCGAGCGCGTGTACTATCGGGGCGAGACGCGGCGGCCGCCGCTCGCGGGTTGCGTCGATGTGAGGTTTCCACGGTGAACGCGATGACCGAGCGCCTTGTCAGATGCCCATCGTGCGGGACCACCAACCGGCTTCCTCCTCCTCGGACCGGACGCAAGGCGGTGTGCGGCAAGTGCAAAACGGCGCTCTCGGAACCGGCGGGTCCCGTGCACGTCACGGACGAGACGTTTGCGTCGGAGGTTGATCGGAGTACCGCGCCCGTGCTGCTGGACCTGTGGGCCGACTGGTGCGGACCATGCCACATGCTGGCGCCGACGATCGATCAGCTGTCGGTCGAGATGGCGGGACGCGTGAAAGTGGCGAAGCTGAACATCGATGAGAATCCGCAGACCGCGAACCGCTTCGGCGTGCGCAGTATTCCGACCCTGCTGGTGTTGAAAGGCGGCCAGGTCGTGGATCGGCTCGTTGGGGTGCATCCGAAAGATGAAATCGTCCGCCGGCTCGAAAAAATGCTCGCGTAGTCAGGGTATCTCCGCACCTGTCGCATCCACCTCCGCGGCTGGCGCCGCTACGGCGGACAAGCCCAACGCACCAGAGTCACTTCTGCAGGAACTCCGCCCACTTCTCGACCAGCGCGGCGTGCGGACCTTTGGCGGCCGCATACGCTTTCGAGTACTCGGCCGCCTGCGTTTTGTCCTCGTCGGCCGACTTCATGGTCTTCCCTTCGACGTGCACCTGATACAGCGCATACATGGCGACGAGCAGCGCGTCCGGGTCTGACGGATTTCGTTCCAGGTACGGAACGATCGTCGGATATGCCTGCTCGTGCAGCCCGAGGTAGGACTGCGCGATCGCGAGATTGCGCCGCACCTCGTCATTCTGCGGCTCGCGGCCGAGCACCTCGCGAAGCGGCTCGACGGCATCGGCGGGCCGTCCCAACCTCAGCCACCCGTCGGCGAGCACGGCCTGCAGGGCCGGAAGCGACAGCTTTGCCGCCCGTGCCCGTTCCCACTGCGACACGGCCTCCTTGTCGCGACCGGCAGCGGCATAACAGGCCCCGAGATAGAACGACGCAAGCGGTGCGTCAGGGGCGTTGCGCATGGCGACGCCGAACTGGTTCGCGGCCTGATCCAGCTGCCCCTTCATGAACAGCTCGAGCCCGCGCAGGAGCGAGCCGGCAGCCTGATCCCCGGCATCGAGCGCCATCATCGCGGTGCCATCCAGCTTTCCCGTGCGGGCACGCGCGGTGGCCGTCTTGGCCGCGGGATGGTTCTTGTCGATGACCTCGAGGGTGGCGCGCAGCATGTCGGGCGTCAGGACGTCGTCTTTCCTGAAGATGGCCGGCCGCGCGCCGACCACGATCCCGGTCATCACCGCCGCGGGAGCCGGTTCACCCGCACCCGTCGCACCTGGCGCACCCGTCGCACCTGTCGCACCGCAATTTCGCGCCCGGCACGACATCGAAGGGCCGCGACAGCTTGCCGACGTTCTTCCCGCCCTTCGAGAATGATGGCCCGCGCGATATACCGGCCCGGCGGCAGCGCACCGACGCGCACCACCGACAGCGCCTGTCTCATCGTTTTGTCCGGCCGCTCGCGGAATTCGGCCTCGCTCGTCTGAAGCGTCGGGCCTTCGGCCGTATCGGCGACCTCGAACACGACCTTCGTGTCGTCGAGCGTGCCCGGCTGGTTGGTATAGACCTCGGTGTAGGTGGCGAGCAGCCCGTCGGCCACCTTCAAGACCACCGGTGCGCGCAGGTCGCTGTCGGTTCCCTGCCGCACCGAGTTGAGGATCAGGTCGCCAATCGCGAACTCGTGGTTCGTCATCCCGAACGCGGTGACCTCGCGTTCCACGCTGCCCGACTTGCCGGCCAGGTCGACGCCCGCGAGCCTGACCCGGTACACGCCCGGGTCCACGGCGACGGCCAGCTCGTAGCGAATCGGCAGCGTGGTATTGGCGGAATAGATTTTCCGCTCCTGCCCGCTGAGGACCGGCTTGCCGAGATTGTCGAAGACGGCAAATCCAATGGCGAGATCGAGCTCCTTGGCCATCGACTCCGGATCGATCTCGGCCGCCAGGATCAGCTTCACCTTGCCCGGTTCCGCGTCGCGGAACGTATAGGTGGAGAACCGCATCGGCAGCTCGGTGTTCGCCGACGGCGATCGCAGCACGCGCCCCATGACGACGTCGCGCGACCAGTTGTCGGGCGTGCGCACGGCATATTGCACCTGACGCCTCGCCCGTATCTGGACATCCTGGCGCCCCACCGTCACGCGAATCTGGTGCACCTTCCCGTCGCGGTCCCTCTCGGTCGGCTCGACGCCCAGCATGTAATGAGACGAAATCTCGGTCCTCAGCCGTTCGAAGATGTACTGCGGGTTGGTCACCACGCGGAACAGCGATCCCCGGGAGCGCCCGGCGAACGTTTCGAGCCCGGCCTCGCGGAGGTCGCGATCCTGCGCCACGGTTTCGGAGATGCGCGATTCCGACGCGGAGCCGATCGTGGTCGCGAACATCAGCACGTTCACGTTGACCCGCGCCTCGGCCGCAAGGGCCGCGAGTGCGGTCGCCTCTGCCTGCGATCCTTCGATCATGAGCCCCTGCGAGAGGACGATCATCGACTTGGTGCCCTCGACATCGCGAAGGCCGCGCAGGAGCGACGCAAATCCCGCCACCGACTGCATCGTCAACTGACGGAGGTGGTTCGACAGCGTCAAGGCTTCCTGCTCGACGTCGCGATCGCAGGGCGACATCGTGTTCGGATCGGTGTCGCCGCAGGTACGGAAGAGCAGCCGCTGCGTGATGATCGGGTTCGACCGGTTCTCGAAGGTGATCGCCTCGTAGTCGCTGATGTTGAAGCGCGAGATCATCCGGTCGTCCGAGCCGGACACGCGCGTGATGGCCTCGAGGATCTGCTGCCTGTTGGTCGTGAAATCCACGTACGGTCCCGGCGGCGGGATCGTCACGAGCGACACGCGGTCGTCACGCGGAATGCCGTTGACGAACTCCTTCAGCGCGGAGACGGCGCCGCGCAGCGTATGCGTATCGATGTTGTTGCGATCGACGACCAGCATGATGAGCCGGCCCGGCCGGCGATCGGTATTGTTGGAGACATACGGATCGCGCTCGGGTGGCGGTGTGGGTGCCCCCGGCGCCGCGGTGTCGGAGATGAACTCCGCGCTCACGACGCGGCGCGGCTGGCCGTCGATGGTGACGGTGAACTCCGGCGCGCGGAGATCGCGCACGGGCATGCCCTTGCCATCGACCACCGTGACGTCGACTTCCATGACCTCGACGCCGGATCGGAAGACCGGCGCCTGGGGTGCTTGCGCGTATAACCAGCATGTGCCGCCGGCTCCGACGCCGTAGAGCACGACGAGCACCGAGAGGATGGCGCGCATGGGCGATCTCCTTGCGGAAAATCGCATTGTAATGCAGTACGCTCTGAAGCATGACCCAGCATTTTTCGTCGAGCGCTGCGGCCCGGTTTCTCAGATATGTCACGTTCGACACACAGTCGGATGAGCGCTCCGAGACCTATCCCAGCACCTCGAAGCAGCTGACGCTGCTCAACTGCCTGGTCGACGAGCTGAAGGAGATGGGCATCGCCGACGCGTCCATCGATCGATACGGCTACGTGATGGCGACCATTCCCGCGACCGCCGGGAAGGACGCGGTGCCCGCCATCGGGTTTGTCGCGCACGTGGACACGTCGCCCGAAGTGAGCGGCGCCAACGTGCGGCCGATCGTCCACCGGAACTACGACGGGCGCGACCTCGTTCTGCCTGACGATCCGGCGATGGTGCTGCGGGAGGCTGACAATCCGGAATTGAAGGATCAGCACGGCCACGACATCATCACCGCCTCCGGCCTCACCCTCCTCGGGTCGGACGACAAGTCGGGTGTCGCCGAAATCATGGCGGCGGCCGAATATCTCGACGACGCATCCCGAGATCCCGCATGGGCCGGTGAAGATCGGCTTCACGCCTGACGAGGAAATCGGCCGCGGCACGCAGTATTTCGACGTCGATCGTTTCGGCGCACGGTTCGCCTATACGCTCGACGGTCCCCTGCGGGGCGATCTCGAAATTGAAAATTTTTCTGCCGACGCGATGGCGATCACCTTCAAGGGATTCAACGCGCATCCCGGATACGCGAAGGGCCGGATGGTGAGCGCGATCAAGCTGGCATCGGAGTTCGTGCACCGTCTGCCGCGCCACGGGCTTTCACCCGAAACCACAGACGGGTATGAAGGGTACGTGCATCCGCACACGATCGAGGGAGGTGTCGAGCGATCGGTCGTGAAGCTCCTGCTGCGCGATTTCACGACGAAGGGACTCGACGAAAAAGCGCGATGCTCAAGGAGCTGGCCGAGGAAATCGTGCGGCCCTTTCCTGCCGCCTCGGTCGACGTCGAGCGGCACGAATCGTATCGCAACATGAAAGAAGTGCTCGATCGGTATCCAGAAGTCGTCGAGCACGCGAAGATCGCGATGAAACGGGCCGGGCTGACGCCGCGATTCCGCCAGATTCGCGGTGGCACCGACGGCGCGCGCCTGTCGTTCATGGGCCTCCCGACTCCCAATGTGTTTGCCGGGGAACACAACATCCATTCCCGGCTCGAATGGACGTCTGTCCAGGATATGGACAAGGCGGTCGAGGTGATCGTCGAAATCTGTCGCAGTTGGGCCGGCGCATAGGCGGGGTTGACGCCCTGTGCCGGATCAGCTTTTGCAGAGGCCAGCAGCCTGTGTCTACACGGGACTGGCTGGCCCGATCATTCCGACACGCGATTGCCAAATGGTTACCCTCTGAGTCAGGCCGGGAGAGGGAGTGGTCTCGCGATCGTCTGGTCTCGCTGCTCAAAGAGCGCCTCAGCGGAGTCCGCGTCGTCGTCGTCGCGAATCGCGAGCCGTACATCCACAATCGCGTCGGCGACGAGCTCACGTGGATTCGGCCGGCGAGCGGTCTCGTCACGGCGCTCGATCCGATCATGCGCGCGACCGGTGGCGTGTGGGTGGCGCACGGGAGCGGCAGCGGCGATCGCGAAACGTCCGACGATCGCGGGCGCCTCGCCGTCCCTCCGCAAAAGCCGTCGTATACGCTGCGGCGCATCTGGCTGAACAAGGAGGAGGAGCGCGGCTACTACTACGGTTTCTCGAACCGCGCGCTGTGGCCGCTCTGTCACATCGCCTACACACGCCCGGTGTTCGACGCGGCCGACTGGGAGCAGTACGCGCGGGTCAACGCCAGGTTCGCCGAAGCGGTGCTCGAGGAAATCGACGGCGCCCCGGCCATCGTGCTGGTGCAGGACTATCATTTTGCCCTGCTGCCGCGCATCGTCAAGACGCGGCGTCCGGATGCGATCATCAGCCACTTCTGGCACATCCCGTGGCCGAATCGCGAAGCGTTCCGCATCTGCCCCTGGCAGGAAGAGATTCTCGACGGCCTGCTCGGCAGCGACCTTCTGGGCTTCCACGTGCAGCTTCACTGCAACAACTTTCTCGAGACGGTCGATCGCCTCATCGAGTCGCGCGTCGACTACGAGCAGTTCTCCGTGACGCGCGGGTCGCACGAAACCAACGTGCGCCCCTTTCCCATCAGCATCGACATGGAAGGCATTTCGCAGAACGGGCTGCGGCGCAGCGACGTGCAGGCGTTCCGCCAGAGCCTCGGCCTGCGCGATGACTGGGCGCTGGCCGTCGGCGTCGACCGCATGGACTATACCAAGGGCATTCCCGAACGCTTCCGCGCGGTCGACCGGTTCCTCGAACGGTATCCGGTCTGGCGCAAGCGGTTCGTGTTCCTGCAGATGGGCGCGCCCAGCCGCACCGAGATCCACGAGTATCGCGAACTCAACGAGGCGATCGAGGAGCTGGTGGCCGACATCAACGCCAAGCATGGCACCGACGACTGGAAGCCCATCTGCCTCGCGCGCGCACATCATGGCGTCGAAGACGTCTTCGCCGGCTACCGTGCTGCCAACGTCTGCGTCGTGTCGTCGCTGCACGACGGCATGAACCTGGTGGCGAAGGAGTTCGTCGCCGCGCGAGACGACCTGCAGGGAGTGCTGATACTCTCGCCATTCACGGGCGCCGCGCGCGAGATGCCCGAGGCCCTGCTGGTGAATCCGTATGCCACCGACGCATTTGCGGATGCCCTGAACACCGCGCTGACGATGTCGGCCGAGGAACAACAGAGACGCATGCAGCGCTTGCGCACGCAGGTGGCCGAACACAACATCTTCCGATGGGCGGGCCTGCTGCTGACCGAGACGTTCCGCCTGGCGGAGCACCACGAAGGTGTCAGGGGCCACTGGAGACTCGACGACACGAGGCATGACCGATTTGCGAAGGATTTCGTGACGAGTCGTGTGCCATCAGGCTGGATCATGGCGTCATCGGCAACGGCCGCGTGCTGGCGCTGGTCGCCCCGAGCACGCACATCGACTGGCTGTGCATGCCGCGGTTCGACAGCGCCTCGGTGTTCGGCAGGATCCTCGACATCGAAAAGGGCGGGACGTTCGCCCTGCTTCCCGATTGCCCCGACATCCAGACGCACATGGAATACATCATCAACACGAACGTGTTGCGCACGTCGGTGACGTGTGCCGACGGACGATTCGATGTCTACGACTACGCCCCGAGGATTCCGGCCGGTCTCGACGTCGAAGCCCCGATCGAAATCCAGCGGCTGGTCGTGCCGCGCGAAGGCGCCGCGCGCACGCGCGTGCTCTTCGATCCGAAGCCCAATTACGCCGCCGACCAGAACCCGAAAATCGTCGCCATTTCCGAAGGACTGCAGATCGGCGACGGGGCGTCGGCCATCTACCTGCGCACGAACGCGCCGCTTCCCTATCTGGAAAGCGGCCAGCCGATTCGCATCGACGAGCCGTTCTATTTCGCGGTCAGCTACGGCAAACCGTCGGACACCGACTCGGTGGCGTCCGCGCAGCGCGTGCGCGATCTGACGATCTCGGGCTGGCGCGCATGGGCGAAGTCGTGCGCGCTTCCCTCGTTCGCGAGCCTGCCGGTGCTGCGATCGGCGCTGTGCCTCAAGCTGCACGCGTACTCGGGCACGGGCGCCATCATCGCCGCCGCGACCACGAGCATTCCCGAATCGATCGGCTCCGAACGGACCTGGGATTATCGTTACTGCTGGCTTCGCGACGCGGCGTTTGTCGTCGAAGCGCTCCGGCGGGTCGGGCATCTGGCCGAAGGCGAAGCGTTCGTCTCGTTCCTCGGGACGTCGCCGAGGCCGGGCCGCTGCAGCCGCTGTACGGCATCGGTGGCGAACGCGAGCTCGTCGAGCAGCATCTCGACCACCTCGAGGGGTTCTGCGGCGCCAGGCCGGTTCGCATCGGCAACGCGGCGTACACCCAGCGGCAGCACGATCTGATGGGCGAGATGATTCTCTGCCTCGACACGATCAGCTCGGATCCGCGGGTGGTCATCGACGAGACCGAGCCGATTCTGCGGCTGGTCGAGCGGTTCGTCGGCGAGGCGATCGACGGCCGTCGAATCGGACGATACCGGATTGTGGGAATACCGAACGTTTCCCAACCGATACACGTTCTCGCACGTGCTGTGCTGGGTCGCGGCGAGCCGCGGCGCCAGGCTCGTCCGGCGGCTGGGCCGGCACACCCTCGCCACGGAGTGGGAGGCGTGGGCGGACAAATACCGCCAGGAAATCCTCGATCGTGCGTACAACCCGGAAGTTGGGTACTTTACCCAGGTGCTCGACGGGCCGCTTCCCGACGCCTCAAACCTGCTTCTGCCAACGCTCGGCATCATCGATCCTCGCGATCCGCGGTTCGTCTCGACGCTCGAAGCCTACGAGCGGCTGCTCGTCGAAGACGGCCTGATGCTCCGGTATCGCCACAAGGATGACTTCGGCGACACGACCAGCGCGTTTTCCATCTGCTCGTTCTGGTGGGCGGAAGCACTCGCCATGGTCGGCCGCCTCGAAGACGCGTGCGCGTTGTTCGAGCGGCTGTTGACCCATGCGAATGGCGTCGGGTTGTTTTCGGAAGACATCGAGCCGAGAACCGGCATGCTGCTCGGCAATTTTCCGCAGGCCTACACGCACGTGGGGTTGATCAACACCGCCGTGACCATCAGCGAGCTGATCGAGGCGAGAGAGATGAGGTTCCGTGCGTGGAGTTGAGCGCGCCATCGCGGCCTGGCAATCGAGGCCCCACGATGCGCGCCCAATCATTTTGATGGACTTCGACGGCACCCTGGCGGAGTTCCAGATCGACCCCGATGCCGGTCCTGCTGACGCCGGCGCGTCAGATTCTGCTGCAGCACGCTGAGCCAGCGCGCCGATCTCTCCGCCGGCATCGTGAGCGGCCGCCGGATCACCGACCTGCGCCTTCGCGTGCCGGCGGATCCGTCTTTTTTCTTCGCGGGTCTCCACGGGCTCGAGATTGAGGGGCCGGGTCTGCGATTCGCGCACAACGCAGCGTCGATCGCGGCCCCGGCGGTGAACCTGCTCGCAAGGATCTCCGCCGGGCCGTCAGGCCGCTCGCCGGGCGTGTTCGTCGAAGACAAGACCTATTCGGTCGTCCTGCACACGCGCGGCGCATCGAAAGCCGACCGCCTGCATGCGACGACCCGCTTCAACGCGCTGGCCGCAGCCGTTTCTGAGCGACGGCACGCTCCGGCTGCAGCCAGGCGACAACATCCTCGAACTGCTGCCGAACGTGGACTGGGCGAAGGGGGATGCCGTGCAGCGCCATCATGCGCCACGTCGAGGTTGAAACACGCGAGGCTGGTGTGGCCGGTCTACATCGGGGACGATGCCACCGACGAGGACGCGTTCGAGCAGATCGGCAGCAACGGACTGACGATGGCCGTCGGCCGCCGCCCGAACAGGCGCGGCCTTTCAGGTCGACGGCCCGCCCGCCGTGGAATGTCTGCTGAAAGTCGATTCTGGCGACGGAGTAGAAACCGATAGAGCGCGTAGAGGATCACGGAGAGGCGTTTTCTCGAGCTTCAGCTGTAACCCCTGCCGTACCCCTTGTTCCTACTTCGCCGCCTTCAGCTCGTCATAAATCGCCGCGACGTTCATGGCGGATGCGGGCGGCGCCGCCGGGGAGATTGGCATACGCCGGCACCGTGATTTCATCCATCGCCTGCTCGCGCGTCTTGCCCGCCGCAATCGCCTTGTGGACGTTGTCCTGCATGTTCGTGAAGTACGTGCGGAAGCGCCTCACGTCGGCCGCCTTGCCGATCGCGCCGTGCCCGGGCACCATCGTCGCGTTCTCGCCGACGAGCTGAATGCCGCGATCGATGAACTGGAGCCACTCGACGACTGCTGGCGCCACCGGCGACGTCGATGACGGGCACCCAGTTGTTGATGAACGCATCGCCCCAGTGCGCGATGTTGGCGTTCTTGAAATGCACGATCGAGTCGCCGTCGGTGTGCGCGCGCGCCGGGTGATACAGATGAATCTCCTCGCCGCCCAGGTGGAAGATGAGCTCGCCGTCGTAGGTGACGGTCGGCGCCGCCTTCATCGGGTCGAAATCGAGCTTCTCCTTGGACGACTGATAGCCCGCGAGGATGCGCCCCCGCACGTTCTTCTGCGCGTAGATCGTGGCGAGCCTGCGCGAACACCGGATTGCCGCCGGCGTGATCGCCGTGATGATGCGTGTTGATGACGAATCGAATGGGCTGCTTGGTGATCTTCCTGATTTCGGCAAGGGCCGCCTCGGCCAGCTCGACGGTCTGCCCGTTCCGTTCCTGCGTGTAGTAGTTGTCGTCGATCACCAGCACGCCCTCGTCGGTGACGAACACGCCGATGTTGCCGCCGACCTGGCTCATGTCGGGACCGTAGGGCGCGATGATCGACAGCCGGTCGGTGAGCTTGTGAATCTGTGAAGAGGTTGGGCGGCATCGGCGGCTTCAAGTCTGCGGGCCTGCTGCGCGGCGCTCTTCTGATTCAGCAGGAAGGCCAGGACGCCGAGCATGCAGATGACCCAGACCGCGCGAAACAGATTCCGCATAGCCACCTCTCGAGCGCGAACTATATCAGCATCGAGGCTTTCTCGTGCGCGCCGATTTCGCGGTGCTGAACGACAGATAGAGCGCCTCGAACATGCCGATGCCCAACTCGAGCAGCCTGGCATCGTCCGGGGTCGACGCGCGCAGCCCCTCGACCAGGTGTGCGACCGTTGGGGCATGCGGCGACTTGTAGCGCTCTTCCTTCAAGTCGATGTCGTGCACGATCTCGCCAATCCGCTTCACGGCGGTCTCGCGGATTCCGAAGCGCTCCTGGATCACCTCGAACGTGCACAGATCGCCTTCGTGTCTGAAACCGGCCGCGTGATACATGTCGAAGGCGACGGCGTCGGGATAGCGCTCTGGTGAGGTCGAGAAGACGAACGTCGCGTCGCGATCGATGAAACGGCGGATGAGCCACGCCGACGAAAACCGATCGACGCCGGGCCGCGGACGCGTCACCCAGACACGCCCCTTGTAGTCGTCGGGATCGAGGCGATCCGAGGCCGGCTGTGTCCGGCTCTTCGCCGACGGTCGGTACTCCGAGAGCAGTTCTTTCAACGCCGACTCGACCTCGCGCGAACCGTCGGCCGCGAACATGTCGCGCCGCACAGCATGCTCGAACCGCTCCTGAAACGCGCGCAGCGCCTGGAGACCCTGTTCGCCCGACGTCCTGGCATCATGACGGAGGCGTGGTCGCATCATCTTGAGCTCCTTCCTCAACCGGCCGAACTCTGCCGCGCTGGCCGACTGGAACTGGCCGACGATCTGACGCTCGTCCAGGTCGCCCATCGACGGCACGTCGAAAATGGCCGCCTGGCCACCCAGCCCGATGACTTCGCCCCGAAGCCACTCGAAGTCTTCGCGCGCCTGGGCCGACTCGGGCAGCACGTGGACGGCGTTCTTCAGCGCGACGGCCCCGACCTGCTGAAGCCGGCGCCAGATCTTCACGCGCCCGTTGGAGGGGTGCGCGGGAAGCTGGTGGACGAAGACCATCCAGCGGTACGCCACCCCGGGAGTGTAACACGTGTTACACACTGCCCCACCCTTCGCTCGACCCCTACGCTATGCTTTACACACGCATGAATCTTCGCAGTGTCTTCGTTCTCGGCGCGATCCTGGCGTTCATCGTCCTGCCCAATCTCATCGATTTCCTGATCGAGTGGCTCTGGTTCGGGGCCGTCGGCTACCGGGGCGTGTACCTGACCAGCCTGCGCGCCCAGGCCTCGCTGGGGACGTTCATCCTCGGCTTTGCCTTTACCGTGCTGTACGGGAACCTGTGGGTCGCCGTCTCCTCGATCGCCAGCCCCTACATCGTCATCGGCAGCAGCGCCGCCGGCACGGTTCAACCGGCCATGGTGCGTCGCGAGGCAGATCCGCCGGATCGTCGGCGTCGGCTCGCTCGTCGTGTCGCTGATGATCAGCCTGGCGGGCAGCAGCGAATGGATGCGCTGGCTGCAGTTCCGCCACGCGGTGCCCTTTGGCATCGCCGACCCGATTCTCGGCTACGACGTCGGCTTTTACATCTTCAGGCTGCCGCTGTTCGACCTCGCGCAACAAGTCGCCATCGCCGTCCTCATCGTGGCGATGCTCGGCTCTGCGGCTGCCTACGTGCTCGCCGGCGCGCTCAACTTCACCAAGCGCGGCGGCGTCTCAGTAGCAGGCAAAGCGCGGCTGCACCTGTCGCTGCTGCTGTCTGCGATCTTCCTGTTGTTTGCCGTGAATGCGTACCTGGACGTGCCCCATCTGCTGACGGACGTCCAGACACCCGGCATCGTGCCAGGCGCCTCCTACACCGACGTCGTGGCGCGGATACCGGCGCTGCGCGTGCTGATGGTCGTGGCCCTCCTGTCTGCGGCGCTCTCGGCCTTTCACGCGTTCTCGACGGTCATCTGGCCGATCCCGCTCGCCATCGCCCTGTACCTGGTGACCTCTGTCGGCGGCTCGGTGTACGCGGCGGCGATTCAGCGGTTCATCGTCACGCCCAACGAACAGGCCGCCGAGATGCCGTATATCGCCCACAACATCACCGCGACGCGTCAGGCGTTCAATCTGGCCGAGATCCGCACGCGCAATGTCTCGGGCGACGCCGAGCTGACGCGGGAAGACATCGTCCGCAACCTCGACACGATCAAGAACGTGCGCCTCTGGGACCACCAGCCGCTGCTCGACACGTTCGGCCAGATTCAGGAATTGCGCACGTACTACGACTTCGTCTCGGTCGACAACGACCGCTACGTGATTAACGGCGAACTGCGTCAGGTGATGCTCTCGGCGCGCGAGTTGAACTCGGAGTCGCTGCCCAACCGCACGTGGATCAACGAGCACCTGACGTTTACGCACGGCTACGGCATCACGCTGGGGCCGGTCAACGAGGTGACGTCGGAGGGGCTGCCGATTCTGTTCGTCAAGGACATCCCGACACAGTCGTCGATGCCCGGCGACATCGACGTGAAGGAGCCGAGCATCTACTTCGGCGAGCTGACCAACAACTACGTGGTCGTCAACACACAGGCGAGCGAATTTCACTACTCGCGGGGCGAGGCCAACGTCACCACGGTCTACAAGGGGGCCGACGGCGTCCGCGTGGGCGGCCTGGCCCGGCGGCTGCTCTTCAGCCTGGGCTTCCAGTCGCTGCAGATTCTCTTCAGCAACGACATTACGGCCGACAGCCGCGTGCTGTATCACCGCAACATCACGGATCGCGTCACCACGATCGCACCGTTCCTGCGCTACGACGAGGATCCCTACCTGGTGGCCGCGAACGGGGGCTTGTACTGGATCCGCGATGCCTACACGACGACGAGCCGCTATCCGTACGCCGCGGCTTCGCCCATTGGCCTCAACTACATCCGCAACTCCGTCAAAGTCATCACCGACGCTTACAACGGGACGACCGAATTCTTCGTCGCCGACGAGCGCGATCCGCTGGCGCAGACGCTGGCGCACGCCTACCCGGGGCTGCTGAAGCCGCTCGACGCCATGCCGGCCGCGCTCCGCCAGCACCTGCGGTATCCCGAAACGATCTTCGCGCTGCAGGCCGCGATGTTCGCCACCTACCACATGACGAACCCGGGCGTCTTCTACAACAAGGAAGATCAGTGGGAGATTCCGGCCATCGACATCGACGGCAATCCTCAACTGATGCAGCCGTACTACACGGTGATGCGGCTGCCGGGCGAAGCGCGCGCCGAATTCATTCAGATGCTGCCGTTCACTCCCTCGCGCAAGGACAACCTTGCGGCATGGATGGTGGCGCGATCGGATCCGGATCGGTACGGGCAGCTCGAAGTCTTCGAGTTTCCCCGCCAGACTGTCGTCTACGGGCCGCGGCAGATCATCGCGCGCATCAACCAGGACCAGATCATCTCGCCGCAGATCACATTGTGGAACCAGCAGGGCTCGCAGGTGATTCAGGGCACGCTGCTCGTCATCCCGATCGAGGAAGCGCTGCTCTACGTGCGCCCGTTGTACCTGCGCGCATCGGGCGGACGGATTCCCGAGCTCAACCGCGTGATCGTGGCCTACAAAGATCAGATCGTGATGGCCGAAACGCTCGACACCGCGCTCGATCGCATCTTCTCGACCGGGACCGGTGGCCGACGTCCGATCGTGACGACGTCATCCGGCGCACCGGCGGGGCCGGCGAACCGGACCGAGGCGCCGGCGGTCAATCGCGTCGATCCCGCGCTGCTCGAACAGGCCAGGGGGATCTACGAGAACGCGATGAAGGCGCAGCGCGAAGGAAACTGGGCGTTGTACGGAGAAGAAATCAAGCGGCTGGGCGAGCTGCTCAAAGGACCGTCGAAATGAGCGAACAGACGATTACTCAGGGAACAGAAAGCGCGGCGTCGATTCTCTGGCACAACTGGCAGCGGCGCACCCGAATCGATGAGCTGCCGATGGCGTGCCGCCCGATGGATCGGGCGGCCGGATACCGGGCCCAACAAGAGCTCGTCAAGACATCGGGGCAGCCTGTCGTCGGCTGGAAGATTGCCGCCACCAGCGCGGCGGGCCAGAAGCACATCGGCGTGGACGGTCCGCTGGCCGGACCTCTCCTGGCAAACCGCGTGCTCGGCAGCGGCGCGACCGTGCCGCTGGACGGCAACATCATGCTGGTCGCCGAGGCGGAGTTCGCGTTCAAGTTCGCGCGGACGTTGCCAAGGCGCGCGGGCGCCTACACCCAGGCGGACGTGCTCGCCGCGGTCGATTCGCTGCACCCGTCGATCGAGGTGCCCGACTCACGGTACAACGACTTTGCCCATGTCGGCGCCCCGCAACTGATTGCCGACACGGCCTGCGCGTGCTGGTTCGTGCTCGGCCCGGCCACCACGGCCGACTGGCTCGCGCGCGATCTCGTGACGCACGCCGTGACGGCCTATCGCAACGGCGAGCCCGCCGGAACCGGCAGCGGCGCCAACGTCCTCGGCGATCCTCGTGTCGCGCTGACGTGGCTGGTCAACGAGCTCAACACGTTCGGCGACGGCATCGCCGCCGGGCAGTTCGTGACGACCGGCACCTGCGTCATCCCGGTGGCGATCAAGCCGGGCGATCGTATCCGGGCGGATTTCGGGGAGCTCGGAGCGGTCGAGGTCACTCTGAAGTGATCTCTGTCATGGCAGATGGCAGATGGCGGATGGCAATCTCTGCCATCTGCCATCTGCTATGACAGGAATCACGCAACGAAAGCCTCGGCCAGTCTGCCAGCGATAACGTCTGGGCTCAGGGAACTCGGCGCCGGCGTGTCGCCGCGCATGACGGACAGCACGACCGGATAGCCCCTCATGACCGCCGGTGAGAGCAGAGAGAGCGCCGGTTCCGTTCGCCAGGCGACGTCGTTGAGCTCGCGAGCCTGAAGATCACGCACGGCCGCAGCCAACGGTGCGAATGAGAGCTTGTACCCGTTCGAGTCGCCCTTGAGATCCAGTCCCGGCGCCCGCCACGAATCGGGCGTCTCCGCCCACAGGTACGACGGATACCACAGATCGTAGTACCAGCCGTTGGCGGATTCGACCGAAGTCAGCTGCACTTTCTCCCGATCCCATCGCGCCCGCGCCTGCGGCCATAACAGCACCTCGTCGGAGATCGCGGCGTTGAACTTCGGCACCCGCAGTGCGGCTTCGACGTTGTCCTTGCAGAGGTCGGCAGGCAGTCCGTAATGAACGAAACGATCGTGATACTCGCGTCGCGTCACGGTGCCCTGCACGATCAAATCGACCGACCGCGTCAATGGCGCGAGGCTGTTCTCGATATCCGGATCGGAAAAGCCGCGCTCGATGACGCCGTCCACGAGCTTCAGGCAACTCTCGTAGATGAACTGCGGGTCTGCGCCTGCGTCCGTCAGCGCATCAACCTGCTTCGTAAGGCTCTGAAAGAGTACCTGCGACTCGATGTCGCCCCATCCCCAGAAATCGCCCATGCCAGCCGCCGCGACGATGGTCGTACGATGCGCCAGCGCTGTGGCTGGATGGAGAAGCGTGAAGACCGAGAGGATGCCGTCGACGTCGGCGTGATTGTTGACGACGAGATCGTAGTCCGTGTGTGTCGCCGCGACGAAGTTCATGCAGATCCCGGTCGAGGTGTCTGCCTTGAACCGCGCCGGCGTGCGGTTCGGGATCCAGTGGCTCAGCTCGACGTCGGTGCCTTCGCGAAAGCCCGATTCCGACGTGCCATCCGCAAACACCGTGCGCCGGCTTTCGGGCCGCTCGACTAACTTCGTCCCTTCGACGTACAAACCCGGCACGGATTTCATCTCGCCTCGCAACCTGGCCCGGCGCTACTGAGATTGTCGTCTCAACGCATATGAAACAAAAGATCAGAAGGTCAGAAGATCAACCTTTCTTCTAATCTTCTGGTCTTCTGTAAGAAAAAGGGTGAGAGGCGTTCGCTTCCCGGCCCAGAGGTCCGGCTGAAGCCGGACGCTACGTCCTGTCTTCGTGCCTTCGTGCCGTCGTGTCGTCGTGTCGTCGTGCCTTCGTGTCGTCGTGTCGTCGTGTCGTCGTGTCTTCCTGTCTTCGTGGTCCAGTCTTCGTGGTCACACCCGTTCCCGGTAGAAGGCGATCATGTCCTGCGACTTCGGCGCCGGCGCGCCCAGTTGCCGCAGCATCGTGGTCACCTGGCCGCGATGGTAGCTCGCGTGGTTCACGACGTGCTGCAGCATGTGCGCGAACATCGACTCCGCTTCCTGGCCGCTCAGCGCGCGGTACTTGAATACACGCGCGAGGCCGTCCGCCGCCGCGAGGGATTGGACGAACAGCCGGACTTTCTCTTCGTGCGCGTTCCAGGCTGCGAGGACGCTGCCGAGATCCGGAAACGCCTGCGGATCGGGCAGGCTCGAGGGAGAATTCCCCACCCATCGCAGATGCCACACCCATTCCGCGCCGTAGGTATGCACGACGGTATCGCGCACCGACTTGAAGCTGTTGCCGAGATCCCTGAGATATTGCTCGGGCGTGAGCACCGCCACGGCGTCGAGCAGACGATCCCTGGCCCAGTAGTGGTAGTCGACGAGCGTCGCGGCTTCCTGCGCGGTCATGGCGAAAAGCGGCGTCCGGCCTGCGCGGCGATGGCCGCCGGAACGAGATACACCGCCCCGAGGATCGAGAACATGATGAGACCGAGCGGCAGCAGGTTCGCCGTGGGATCCTGGAGGAAGGCGACGAACGCCTGCGCCCAGAAGGGGAACATCGCCCATCGCCAGAAGCGAACCGGCACGAAGAACGCCACCGCGGCGATGATGATCGCGAGAGCGGGCATGGCGTAGGTGAAGTAGAGGGGACTATCCCACGCCTCGCGGCGCTCCGCCACCATCGAGACCGCGATCCACGCGATGGCTCCCGCACCCGCCGTGGTCACCGTCGCCCAGATCGGCTTCAGCATCGGCCTCCGACTCTCCAGACTCTCCTGGACTCCTCAGACTCTGCCGACTCCCCGGACTCTTCCGACTCTCCCGCCCCTACTTCACCGCCGCCGCGGCCTTCTTCGGCTCTGCCTCGTTCGCGAAGAACTCGTCGTGCACGACCTTGACGCCGCGATCGATCTGATCCCGCTTGACGACGCACGACAGCGTCATCTCCGACGAACTGATGCAGTCGACGTTGATGCCCGCGTTGGCCAGCGCCGCGAACATGCGCGCCGACAGCCCCGGCGTGGCCGCCAGCCGGTGCCCGATGATGGCGATCGTCGCCCAGTCCTTCTCGACCATCCCCTCCCTGGCGAGACCTCTCTCTTTCCACTCGCTCAACAGCTTGCGCGCCAGCTCGGCAAACTCGTCCTCGATGATGAACGTGATGCCCGCGCGGTGATCGGCCGCGGCGCTTTGAATGATGAGTCGGATGTTGATGTCCTTGTCGGCTACGTCCTTGAAGATCTGGGCCGCGATACCCGGCTCGTCCGGCACGTTCAGCAGCGTGATCTTGGCTATCTTCCTGTCACTCGTCACACCAACGACTTCTGCTTCCTCCATCCTTCTGGCTCCTTCGCGAATCCACGTCCCCTCGCGCATGTGAAAGCTCGAGCGGATGTGGATGGGAATCTTGTAGGACATGCAGATCTCGGCCGCGCGCGGGTGCAGCACCTTCGCGCCGCTCGAGGCCATCTCGATCGCTTCCTCGTAGGACAATTCAGGCCAGAACCGCGCGTTGGGCACGAGGTTCGGATCGGCCGACAGCACGCCGTCGACGTCGGTGCAGATTTCACACACCGAGGCCTTCAGCGCCGCGGCCACCGCCGCGCCGGTGATGTCGCCCCCGCCACGCCCGAGCGTCGTAATCTCGTCGTTCTCGGTCACACCCTGAAACCCCGCGACGATGACGACCTTGCCCTTGCGCAGTTCCTCCACGATCCGTTCGGTCGCGATCGACTGAATCCGCGCGCGGTTGAACGACCCGTCCGTGCGGATATTGCACTGCGCGCCGGTCAGTCCAATGGCCGGCACGCCCTTGTCGTGCAGGGCGAGCGCGAGCGTGGCCACCGCCACCTGCTCGCCCGACGCCAGCAGCAGGTCGTAATCCCGTCCGTGCGGGTTCCTCGACACCTGGCGCGCAAGCGCAACGAGCTGATCGGTGGTTTTGCCCATGGCCGACACGGCCACCACGAGATGCGGCACCGTCTCGTGATAGGTCTTCACGCGATCGGCGATCGCGAGGATTTTCTCGGCGGTAGCCACAGAGCTTCCACCGTACTTCTGCACGACGACCTGGCCTAACGACATTGGTGATCCTGAGAAGTGGGAAAGTAGAAAGTAGAAAGGCGAAAGTGAAAAGTAGAAAGCAAAAAGTAAAACTTTCTACTTTCACTTTTGACTTTTCACTTTCCACTTTTTACTTACTGCGTAAGTACCTTGCCTTCCATGAACGCGTCGAACTCGCTCAACGCGCGCCCGAGTTGTACCGGTGTGTCCATGCGCGACGCCATGACCTCGGCGGTCTTGTAGCCGTTTCCGGTGATGCAGACCACGATCGACTCGTCGCGTGGAATTGAACCGTTCTCGATCAGTTTGATCGCGCACGCCAGGGTCGTGCCTCCCGCCGGCTCGGTGAAAATGCCCTCGGTTTTCGCGATCAGCTGGACCGCGTCGAGAATCTCGGGATCGGTGGCCATCGCACCGGATCCGCCGCTCGCGCGCACCGCGCTGAGCACCTGGAACCCGTCGGCGGGGTTGCCGATCGCAATCGACCGCGCGATGGTATTCGGCTTCACGGGATCGGGGAACTCGAGATCGTCCTCGAGTGCCTTGATCACCGGCGCACAGCCGGCCGCCTGCGCCGCGTGAATCGCCGGCAGCTCGTCGTCGACCAGCCCCACTTCCTTCAGCTCGCGGAATGCTCGCGCGATACGCGGCAGCAGCGTGCCGCCCGCAACCGGCGACACCACGTGCCGTGGGAATTTCCAGCCCAGCTGCTCGGCGATCTCAAACCCGTAGGTCTTGGCGCCCTCGGCGTAATAGCTCCGCAGATTGATATTGGCGAATCCCCAGCCGTATTTTTCCGCGATCTGCGTGCAGAGGCGGTTGACGTCGTCGTAGTTGCCCCTGATCGCGACCACCTGCGGTTGATACACGCTCGAGCCCAGAATCTTGCTGGCCTCCAGATCGTGCGGGATGAACACGAAGCACTTCAATCCCAGTCGCGCGGAGTGGGCGGCCACGCTGTTCGCGAGGTTGCCCGTGGACGCGCAACCGAAGACCTCGAATCCGAGCTCGACGGCACGCGTGGCGGCGACCGAGACGACACGATCCTTGTACGAGAAGGTCGGATGATTGACGGAGTCGTCTTTCAGGTAGAGCTCGCGGACGCCGAGCAATTTCGCCAGGCGGTCGGCTTTGACGAGCGGCGTGTAGCCCGAATATTCGCCGGTGCGCGGCTCTCCGTCGATCGGCAGCAGCTCGCGGTAGCGCCAGAGATTCTTCGCGCGCGATTCGACCTTCGCGCGGGTCATGTCCTTCCGGACTTTGTCGTAGTCGTAGATGACTTCGAGCGGTCCCAGGCACTTGTCGCAGACCCACAGTGCCTGCGGCGGAAACATCGCCTTGCAGAGATGACACTGCAGCGCGGTTACGTAGTTCATATTCCTCTCTTCGTTCGCCCCGGTCACGTCCCCAGAATCGGGATGGCCAGCGGCCGCCGCACGTGGAACGGCAGCGCGTTGATTTCGGCCAGCGTCGCGTCCAGCACCGACATCGGGCACGCTTCCAGCGTCATCACGAACGGCAACTCGGTTTTGTCGTGGCCTGGCAGCTGCAGCACCGCGTCGATGTTGATCCCGTGGGCCGACAGCAACGTGGCCAAAGAAGCAATGATACCCGGACGGTCGGCCACGGTAAAACGGACATAGTGCGGTGCCGTAAAATCGATGCCGACTTCCACCCGGCCTTCCAGCTGCTGGGGCAGGTGCACTTCGGCGCCGAGGCCCGCGCGCGCAATCGACATCAGGTCCGAGACGACAGCCACAGCCGTGGGATCGCCTCCCGCGCCAAACCCGGAATACGTCGTCTCGCCGCCGAACTCGCCGTGTACCGTCACCAGATTCTGACTGCCCTGCGCCCGCGCCAGCGACGACGACATGGGCACGAGCGCCGGCCGGACCGATGCGAACAGCTGCCGGTCCGCACCGGGCGCCCGCTCGGCCCAGGACACCTGGCGGATCGTGCAGTCGAGCTTTCTCGCGTAGGTGAAATCGACGCGATCGATCGACGCGATCGATCGGCAGGGAATGTGGTCGGGATCGACCTGGCACCCCAGACCCACCGCGATCAGGATGGCGATCTTCGCGCGGGCGTCGATATCCGTCGACATCCGCGGTCGGATCGGCCTCCGCAAAGCCCAGCGCCTGTGCTTCCTTCAGAGCGTCGGCAAACGAGAGTCCGGCACTGTCCATCCGCGTGAGGATGTAGTTGCACGTGCCGTTCAGGATGCCGGCGACGCGCAGCAGCCTGTCGCCCGCCAGCCCTTCCCGTACCGCGCGAACGATCGGAATGCCGCCCGCGACGGACGCCTCGAACAGCAGCTCGCGCTCGTGACGCCGCGCGAGCGCCAGCAACTCGACGCCGTGGGTCGAAATGAGCTGCTTGTTCGCCGTCACGACCGACTTGCCCGCTTCGAGCGATCGCCGGATCAGATCGCCCGCGGCCTCGAGGCCGCCCATCAGCTCCACGACGATGTCGGCGTTCGGACGCGATGACGGCGTCGAAGCTCTCCGTCCACTGGACATCGTCAGGCACCCAGTCGACCTTCTTCCGCTCGACGCCGCGGTTGCAGATGGTCGTCAGCTGCAGGGAGGGATGAATACCGCTCGACAGGACTTTCGCCACCGAGCGGCCAACGGTCCCAAACCCGACGATGGCGACGCGGAGCAGGTCCTCCCGCACCCGTGGCGCCTCTCGACACGCTGCGGATATGCGCCATTCGACCTCGCTGCGTCGTCCTGCGATAGGCTCAACTGTTGCCCTGAACGTGCTCAACCGTCAGCCCTGCGACTGCCGACTTCCGACTGCCGACTTCGACTTGCGACTTTCGACTGCCTCATCCCTGCTGCCCGGGCTTGATCGTGACCGGATCGAGAAACGGCATCATGCCGCGCAGCTGCGCGCCCACCACCTCGATCTGATGATCCTGCTCGGCCGCACGCGTTTTGTTGAATTGCGGGCGTCCGGTCTGGTTCTCCTTGATCCAGCCCTTCGCGAACGTGCCGTCCTTGATTTCGTCGAGCAGCTTCTGCATCGCCTTGCGCGTGTCGTCGGTCACGATGCGAGGCCCGGCCACATAGTCGCCATGTTCGGCCGTATCGCTCACCGAATAGCGCATGTAATTGATCCCGCCGCGATACATCAGATCGACGATGAGCTTGAGCTCGTGGAGACACTCGAAATACGCGACTTCGGGCTGATACCCGGCTTTCACGAGCGTCTCGAACCCCGCCTTCACGAGCGCGCTCGTGCCGCCGCACAGAATCGCCTGCTCGCCGAACAGATCGGTCTCGGTCTCCTCGGTGAAGGTCGTCTCGATGACCCCGGCGCGCGTGACGCCGATGCCCTTCGCATACGAAAGCGCCAGCGCTTTCGCCTGGCCCGTCGCATCCTGCTCGACGGCAATCAAGGCGGGTGTGCCGCCACCTTCGACGAACAGCTCGCGGACACGATGGCCCGGCGCTTTCGGCGCAATCATCGTCACGTCGATGTCCTTCGAGGGCTTTACGGTGCCGAATCGGATGTTGAACCCATGGGCGAACATCAGCATCTTGCCTTTGGTCATATGCGGCTCAATCTCCGCATACACCGCCGGCGCCGTCGTGTCGGGCACGAGAATCATGACGACGTCGGCCCACTTCGCGGCTTCGGCCGGGCGTCACGACTGAGAGGCCGTGCGCTTCGGCCTTGGGCTTCGACTTGCTGCCGGCGGCGAGGCCCACCTTCACCTGCACGCCGCTGTCCTTCAGGTTCAACGCGTGCGCGTGTCCCTGCGAACCGTAGCCGATAATGGCGACTTTTTTCGCGCGAATCAGCCCGAGATCTGCATCGTTGTCGTAGTACATCTTTGCTGCCATTGAATGTCCTTTACGTTACCTCGACGCAGAGGCGCAAAGACGCGGAGGATATTCTTCGAAAAGACATTTCTCTGCGGCTCTGCGTCTTTGCTATCGACTGCGTTCACACGGAATGAAACACGTTGTGATCGTCTTCCGCGATCCGAAGGCGATTCGCCGTGCCGTTCGCACGTGCGCAAGCCCGCGCGACATCGCCACCCGGCCGGTGCGGACCATTTCGAGCACGCCGTACGGCCGCAGCACCTCGAGCAAGCCGTCGATCTTATCCTCAGTGCCGGTGATCTCGATGATGAGCGAGTCCGGCGCGACGTCGACGACCCGCGCGCGGAATACATCGACCAGTTGCATGATGTGCGTGCGCGACTCGGCGGTCGCCGCGACCTTGATCATGGCGAGATCGCGAAACACCGCCGGGGCGGCCGTGATGTTCTCGACGCGCAGCACGTTGACGAGCTTGTAGAGATGCGCCTCGAGGCGCCGCGCGCCGATCTCGTCGGTATCGACGACGATCGTCATGCGCGACACGCCGGGCCGATCGGTGTGGCCGACGGTGAGCGACTCGATGTTGAACGCGCGCCGCCGGAAGAGCGACGACACGCGCGTCAGCACGCCGGGTTTGTTCTCGACGTGAATGGCAAAAGTCGTAATCATTGCTTGTCCTTTGACGCAGAGCCGCAAGACGCAGAGTTTTCTTTTGAAAAGAATTTCTCTGCGTCTTGGCCCTCTGCGTCGAATCTCTCACAGCACGTCGGCCCCGGTTTCGATAATCGGCGACGGGCTCGGACGGCGAATCATCGCGTCCAGATCGGCGCCCGCCGGCACCATCGGATATACCGTGTCTTCCTGCTCCACCTGGAAGTCGATGACGACCGTCTGGCGATTCTTGCGGGCGGCCTCGACCGCCGGAACGACGTCGGCGCGCTTGGTGACGGTCGCGCCGGCAATCCGAACGCTTCCGCCAGCTTCTGGAAGTTCGGGTTGAGCAGCGGCGTCGCCGCATATCGCCGCTCGTAGAAGAACTCCTGCCACTGGCGCACCATGCCGAGGTAGCCGTTGTTGATGATCGCCACGTTGATGTCGATCTGCTCCTGCACGATCGTCGCGAGCTCGCACATCGTCATCTGGAAGCCACCGTCGCCGACCACGACCCACACTTCCTTGTCCGGGCACGCGAGCTTGGCGCCGATCGCCGCGGGCAGCGCAAAGCCCATCGTGCCGAGGCCGCCCGAGGTGATGAGCGTGCGCGGCTTGTCGTGATGGTAGTACTGCGCCTCCCACATCTGGTGCTGGCCGACGTCGGTCACGATGATGGCGTCGCCGTGGGTGGCGCGCCACAGATCGTTGATGACGTGCGCGGCGTACAGATGCCCGCTGTCCGGCAGATTCTGGATGTCGCGGACCGCCGAATCTCCCTTCAGCTCGCCGATGTGCGCGATCCACTTGGCGCGATCGCCGGCCTTGAGGCCGGGCATCAGCACTTCGAGCGATTCCTTGAGATCGCCGACGATGCCGACTTCGACACGGACGTTCTTGTTGATCTCCGCCGCGTCGATGTCGAAGTGAATCTTCTTCGCGTTCAGCGCGTAGGTCTTCAGATTGCCGGTGACGCGATCGTCGAAGCGCATGCCGAACGCAAGCAGCAGGTCGGCCTGCTGAATGGCCGAGTTCACCCACGCTTCGCCGTGCATGCCCATCATGCCGAGGCTGAGCGGATGCGACGCCGGGAACCCGCCGATGCCGAGCAGCGTCTGCGACACCGGGATATTGGCCTTCTCGGCGAACGCCCGCACGATGTCCATCGCGCCCGAGAGCATGATGCCGTGCCCGGCGAGAATCAGCGGGCGCTCGGCGGCGTTGATGAGCTCGAGCGCGCGCTGGAACTCCTCGGGGCGTGCGCTCCAGTCGGGCCGGAACTCCGGCTTCTTCGGCACGGCGCTGTCCCAGTCGAACTCGCACGACGACTGCTGCGCATCCTTGGTGATGTCGATGTGCACCGGACCCGGCCGGCCCGATGCGGCGATCTCGAACGCCTCGCGGAAAGTCGGCGCGATGTCGTCGGCGCGCGTCACCAGATAGTTGTGCTTGGTAATCGGCAGCGTGACGCCCGTGACGTCGGATTCCTGGAACGCGTCAGAGCCGACCAGCTTGCTGCCCACCTGGCCGGTGATGCAGACGATCGGCGAGCTGTCCATCATCGCGGTCGCGATGCCCGTCACCATGTTCGTCGCGCCGGGGCCGGACGTCGCAATGGCGACGCCGACCTTGCCGCTGGCACGCGCATAGCCGTCGGCCATGTGCGTCGCGCCCTGCTCGTGGCGGACGAGCACGTGGCGAATCGGATAGTCGAGCATCGCGTCATAAGTCGGAAGAATGGCGCCGCCCGGATAACCGAAGATGTCGGTCACTCCCTGGCGGACGAGACATTCCCAAACGATCTGTGCTCCTGTGCGTTTCATGAAGTCCTCATTATTTGATTCGCGTGGGGCCCCACCCCCGCGCGCCTGCCGTCGCTTACGCTCCGGATCTTGAAGTGATCTCTTTCCTGCTTAGTGATCGATTCCGCGGTTCCGTTTCCGCTTCTTTGCGTCTTCCGTCTTTGTGTTGAGACGACCGTCAATTCGTCACGGCTCCGAGCGACGCCGACGAGACCAGCTTCGCGTATTTCGCCATCACGCCTGTCTCGAATTGCGGCTTCGGCGCCTTCCACCCTGACATCCGCTTCGAGATTTCCTCGTCGGTCAGCTCGACACGCAGCTGACGGTTCGGGATGTCGAACACGATCGTGTCGCCGTCGCGCACCGCCGCAATCGGACCGCCGGACGCCGCTTCGGGCGCGACGTGGCCGGCCATCAATCCGTGCGTGGCGCCCGAGAACCGACCATCGGTCAAGAGCGCCACCTGCTCGCCGAGCCCCTGCCCCTGCAGCGCTCCGGTGACCGCCAGCATCTCGCGCATGCCCGGGCCGCCCTTCGGTCCTTCGTAACGGATGACGAGCACGTCGCCCGGCTTGATGCGGTTCTTGTCGACCGCTTCGAACGCGGCCTCTTCGGTGTCGAACACTCGCGCCGTACCGCGTGAAGGTCAGCACTTTCTTGCCGGCGATCTTGACGACGGCCCCTTCAGGTGCGAGGTTGCCGTGCAGGATGGCGAGACCGCCGTTCGGGCTCATCGGATTCGAGAGCGGCCGGACGACTTCCTGACCCTTCGGCTCCGATGCGGCGTCAGCTTCTTCGCCGATCGTCTTGCCGGTTACCGTCGAGCGCGCCGCCTTTCAGCAGGCCCGCTTCCTTCAGCCGACTGGCAATCAGCCGCGCACCGCCGGCCTTGAACATGTCGGTGGCGACAAAGCGGCCGCTCGGCTTCAGATCGGCGAGCAGCGGCACTTTCGCGGCTGATCCGGTCGAAATCGTCGATGTCGAGCGCCACGCCCGCCTCGCGCGCGATCGCGAGAAGATGCAGGACGGCGTTGGTCGATCCACCTGTCGCGGCCACCGACGCAATCGCGTTTTCGATCGAGTCGCGCGTGATGATCTGACGCGGCCGCATCTGACGCTTCAACAGATCCATGACAAGCGCGCCGGCCTCGCGGCCGACACGCGATTTATCGGGATCGAGCGCGGGCACGTCGTTGAACCCCATCGGGGAAATCCCGAGGAACTCGCCCACCGTCGACATCGTGTTGGCCGTGAACTGGCCGCCGCACGCGCCGGCGCCGGGACACGCCTGGTTCTCGACGCATCAGCAGGTCGGCGTCCGACATGCGCCCGGCCGCGTGGGCGCCCACCGCCTCGAACACGTCCTGAATCGTGATCTTCTTGCCGTGGAAATCGCCCGGCGCGATCGATCCGCCGTAGAGCATCACGCCGGGAATGTCGAGTCGCGCCAGCGCCATGATCGTGCCGGGAATCGTCTTGTCGCAGCCCGAGAGCGTAATGATGCCGTCGAACAGGTTGCCGCGCGCGACGAGCTCGATCGAATCGGCGATGAGATCGCGGCTGATGAGCGACGCCTTCATGCCCTGGCTGCCCATCGTGATGCCGTCGGAAATCGACACCGTGTTGAACTCCATCGGCGTGCCGCCCGCCTGGCGCACGCCTTCTTTCACGTGCTCGGCCAGCGTGCGCAGGTGGTAGTTGCAGGGGCCGATCTCGATCCAGGTGTTCGCGACGCCGATAATCGGCTTGCGGAGATCGGCGTCGGTAAAGCCGACGGCCTTCAGCATCGCGCGGGCGGGCGCCCGGCTCGGGCCATCGGTAATTGCGCCGCTGCGAGGCTTCAACGGGTTGTCTGACATCAGTTCTTCTCTTTCCACGAGGTGTAGGAGCCGAGCGTGCGCATCGATTTCGCGAACTCGGCGAGGTGAACGAGCGCGCGCGTGCACTGCAGATCCTGACGCGGCACGGCGATGTCGGCGTAAAACAGATACTCGAAGGCCCGGCCGCGCACGGGACGCGATTCGAGCTTGGTGAGGTCGATGTCGCGCAGCGCGAACACGCTGAGCGCCTTGAACAGCGCGCCCGGCGAGTTCGGCAGCGTGAACACGATCATCGTCTTGTCCGCCTTCTCGGGATCGGAGGCCGCCTTGCTGATGAGGATGAAGCGCGTGATGTTCTCTTTGTAATCCTGGATGCCCGCTGCGAGCGATTCGAGATTGAACACCTCGGCCGCCCGCGCCGACGCGATGGCCGCGGCGTCTTTCAGCTCCTGGTCGCGAATCATCTTCGCGCTGCCGGCCGTGTCGTAGGTCGCCACGATTTCGACCCCTTTCAGGCTCGACAGAAACCCCTCGCACTGGGCCAGGCCCTGGGGGTGCGAGTACACCTTCCTGATGTCCTGCAGCTTCGTGCCCGGAAACGCGAGCAGGTTGTGCGACACCTGCAGCAGCACCTCGGCCACGACCGGCAGCTCGTGCTCGAGCAGCAGGTCGTAGTTGCGGTGGATGCTTCCGCCGATCGAGTTTTCGATCGGCAGAATCCCGTGGGTCGTCTTGCCGGTGCTCACGGCGGCAAACACGTCCTCGAAGCTGGTGCAAGGCAGAGTGGTCGCACTCGGACTGAACCGCAGTGCCGCGGCCTCGCTATACGCTCCCGGTTCACCTTGATACGCAATTCGCATCAGCTTTTCCGCTACCAGCTAAAAAAAAAGCCATCACCCGCTGGCTGCGGATGATGGCCCTTGATTCTTGCGCTTCCAAACTCAGGCTAATACATCCGCAGCTAGTCGACCGGCATCCGGAAGGTGCCGGTCACCGTAACGACGACGGTGACAACCGAAGCTGAGGACGGGCCCAAGCGACATGATCGAGAGGTATTCTGGCGTCCCGGCCGTCATAATGTCAAATGAATTTTGATTACAGATTCATAACAAATATTAATGTTTGGCGGACAATACGCCTATGAGGAGGACGCCGGCCGCGGCAGGTGCTGAATGCCGGGCAGCTCGCCCAGCGTCGTTTCGACCACCTGTTCGTCGGGCCGCGAGGCGCTCGCCACCACGAAACACGGCGTCGACGCGGACAGCCCGGCATCGATGAGCTGACGCGCCAACTCCCCTTCGTGACCACCGGGCATGTAGATCGCCGTGGCCCCGCCGAGCTGCGGCGACCGCCTTCCAGTTCGGGGGAGGGTTGCCTTTGCATCGCTGCGCGGTCAGGAATACCAGCGCCGAACCGAGTCGTCGATCGGTCAGCGACACGCGCGCGGCCGCGGCCGCGCCGCTCGCCGCGGTCACGCCCGGCACGATCGTGAAGGGCACGTCTGCGGCTCGCAGGGCATCCATTTCTTCGCTGGCACGGCCGAAGATGGCGCCGTCGCCGCCTTTCAGCCGGACCACGGTCTGGCCGGCCGCTCCGTACTGGCACAGGCGGCGGTTGATTTCCTGCTGGGTCATCTGGCGCTCGCCGTGCCGCTTGCCCACGCACTCGATGCGCGCGGTCGGCGGAATCAACTCGAGGATTTCGTCGGTGAGGAGGTCGTCGTGGAGCACGACATCGGCCTGTCCCAGAATGCGGAGCGCCTTCACCGTGAGCAGTTCCGGATCTCCCGGTCCCGCCGCCGACCAGGTACACCATTCCAGCGCCATGCAGGCCGGCAGTCGACGTACTCGTTGGACCCTTCGCAGCGGCGGCCAACTCGTGCAGCTTCTTCTTGCGCTCGTCGGGATCCATCTCACGGGCGAACAGCCCCTGCCGCGCTTCGCCCAACTGGCGAATCCAGGACTCGTACTCGGGGCCGAACTGCTGCTCGAGCTCGATGCGAAGGCGCTGGGCCAGGGCAGGACTGTGCCCGCCGGTCGAGATCGCGATCTGCAAATCGCCGCGATTGACGACCGCCGGGTAGTAGAAATCGCAGTTGTCAGGATCGTCGACGGAATTGACGAGCACCGAGCGGATGCTGCGCGGCCTCGTAGACCGCGCGCGCGATGTCTTTGGGAACGGCCGCGACGACGAGCGAGACGCCGTCCAGATCCTGCGGAACGAACTCGCGTCGCTGCCAGGCGATCGTTGCCCGCTTCGGCAAGTGTCCTGGATCCCCGGCGTGGCCGACCGGCGCCACAACCGTCACCGACGCGCCCGCGGACAGGAGTCCGCCGATCTTGGCCTCGCCGACGGGGCCAGCGCCCACCAGAAGGACCGGCCGTCCTTCCAGCTTGACGAAAATCGGGAAACAAGGACATAGGCGGTTCTACGACTTGCGACTGTCGACTTCCGACTTTCGACTTTCGACTACGTGCAGCCCGCACTCCTTCGTTTCAGGATGTTCCCACCACCACCGCCCCGCCCGCTCGTGCTCGCCAGGCTGGACGGCCCTGGTGCACGGCGCGCATCCGATGCTGGGATATCCGCGGTCGTGCAGGGCGTTGTAGGGCACGTTGTGCTCGCGGATGTACGCCCACACCTGGTCGTGCGTCCATTCCACCAGCGGATTCACTTTCACCAGCCGATTCCCTTCGTCCCACTCGACCTTGTGGACGTCGGTGCGCGTCACCGACTGCTCGCGGCGCAGGCCGGTAATCCACGCATCGAGGCCAGAGAGCGCGCGGCGCAGCGGTTCCATCTTGCGGACGCCGCAGCACAGCTTGCGATTCTCGACCGAGTGATAGAACAGGTTCATCCCGTGCGCGGCCACCATGTTCTGGACGGCATCCGGCTGCGGAAAAAAGACTTCAATCGAGGCGCCGTACCTCTCCCGGGTCGCGTCGATGACGTTGCAGGTTTCCTGCGGCAGGCGGCCCGTATCGAGCGTGAAGATGCGCGCCTTCGCGTCGATCTTCATGAGCATGTCGATGAGCACCATATCTTCGGCGCCAAAGCTCGACGATACCGCGACGCCGCGGCCGAACCGGTCCAGAGCGAGGCGCAACACGTCCTGTGCCGAAAGCGGCTCCGCCCGCAACGCCAGCGTCGCCACATCGTTGGGTGTAATGGTGGAACTCATGATCATCTTAGATTTTCAGATTCTAGCAGTTCTAGTTTTTAGCACTCAGCGTCAGTACTTAGACTCTTCCCACCCGGGCTCAGGTTCAGCTTCGGCAGAATGCGTTGAGAGGCCTTGAACATCTCTTCCAGCATACGCGGAACCTTGTTCGAGCGCAGGTGCACCCAGCCGGTATGCCTCACCAGGTGCACCCCCGAGATTCTGGCGCAGAACAGCTGCCGGCTGCGGACTTCGCGGGCGACGGCTTGATACGGAATGATGGTAATGCCCATCTCGGACCGCACGAGCGCCTTCAGAATCTCGACGTTCTCGGTCTCCATGACGATGCGCGGCTCGATGCGCTCCTTGATGAAGAAGGTATCGACGATCCGCCTCGAGTTGGAGGCCGCCTCGAAGAGCACGAACGGCTGCTGCGCAAGGTCCTGCGGCAAAATGCGCTTCTTCTTCGCAAGCGGATGCGAGGGATGCGCGACCAGCAGCATCTCCTCTTCCATCGCCGGCAGCGTGACCAGCTCCGACTCGTTCACGGGCAAGGTAATGAACCCCAGGTCGGCCGCACCGCTGCGAATCTCCTGGAGCAGCCGCTGCGAGGTGCCGGTGATGAGCTTCACCTCGACGTGGGAGTGCTGGCGTCGGTACTCCTGCAGCAGCTGGGGAAACACGTACATGCACACGGTCATGCCGCCGGCCAGCCGCAGGGTGCCGCTGAGCACCTGCTGGCTTTCACCGATCACCGTGATGGTTTCCTTGATGTCGCCGAACACACGGTTGCTCAACTGCACCAGCGACTCGCCCGCGGGCGTGATGCGGATGCGGCGGCCGACCCTCAGAAAGATGCTCTCGTTCAGCTCGTCTTCGAGGAGCAGAATCTGACGGCTGATCGCCGATTGCGACACGTGCAGTTTTCGGCCGGCCCCGGTGAACGACCCGGTCTCGGCCACCGCCTGGACGATCTCGAGCTGGCGGAGATCCATGCTCGGCGATCATATCTCAATTCAAGATGGATCGAAGATGCCATCATCTAATCTCGGCATACATCAACGGGCGGGCGGGCTGAGCCACGGTATGCTGTGGCGCGATGACGAGACGTATCGGGGTTCTCTGCCCGTCGTGCGGTGCGCCGCTCGGCGGCCGCGACGGCTGCCAGGCGCACTTCGACGAACTGAGCGCCTCCGCCTGGGGCAACCCCGTGCGTGGGGCCATGCACAACCTGGTGGTCGATGCCTACGCCCTGCAGCATCCCGATGAGTATTGCGAGTCGGCCAAATCCTACGCCGCGCATTTGACCGGGTTGTGTTGCGGGGTCGAGCATCCGGGCGATCAGAAGCTCTACTGGCAGATCGCGCGCTGGCTCGATGGGCCGGCGACGATCGAAAAGCCGCCTGTCCTCGACACGCGCGGCCGGCAAACCATTTCGACGATTGTCAACCTGTCGAACGACACCTATCGGACGGCCGTCCGGCAGTGGGCCTCGTCAGTGTGGGTCGCGTACGAGTCGCAGCAGTACCTTGCGCGCACGTGGCTGGCCGAGGTCCTGCGCCATGCCAGCCAGACGTCAAAAGACTCGAACTCAGCGCGGCGAATCAGCGAACCAGATTGATCTCGCCGATTCCGCCTTTCACGTCGACACGGACCGTGACGGCGGTGTCGGCAGGCTCGGGGTTTGTCCAGACGTTGCCGCGCCGTTCAAGCCCTTCGACGTTGATCTCGCCAAGGCCTTTGGCAGCCGTCGCCTCGATGCGCGCGCCTCTCGGCAGGCGCACCGTCGTCTCTCCCACGCCGCCGCGGATGTGCACTGTATAGTCGCGCCTGGGCTCGCCTCGCAGGTCCATGTCGACCTCACCCGCTCCGATATTGACCTCGACGCGACCGAGGTTCATCCGGCCCAGCTCGAGATTCACTTCGCCGGCGCCGAGATTCGCCACGAGATCGAGCGGCACATCGGCGTTCAGGTCGAGCTCCCACTCGTAGACGGTGTTGCCGACACCGGCCCGCGACCCTCGCGGCTGCTGGATGCTCAGCTCGGCGTCCGATCCCGTGACGCGATAGTCCACGACCGGCTTCCATTCGTCGACGTTGTACGAAAACGTCGCGTCGACGAGCTTCGGGCTCCCGCTCTTCACCCGCAGCTCTCCGGCCTCCATCCGGATTTCCGTACGCACGCGCGCCGCCTTGTCGAGCGCGATCGTCACCGTTTCGCGCCGGGTTTCGCCGGTCGCGACCATCCCGAACCCGCAGCCGGACACCAGCAGCGCCGCCACGGTCAGCCCAACCAGATTCGGCATCATGCGGACCTCCCGAATATCGTCTGAAGGTCATACGTCATGTGTCGCGTCCAGGTTGCAGCCGCGAGGCGCATGCTACGCACGACGCATCTTTCAAGGGTCTGGAGCACGATGAGCGTGCGCGCGCGGACTAGCGGACAGGACTAAAGTCCTGTGCCACAGCGGAGCCGGTTTCATGAACTGGCTGTTGGATTCATCCTTTAGTCTCCTGTCCGCGTTTGCGACAGCAGGTGCCTGGTGATCGTCGCGTAATCCTCGACCGCACGCGTCAGGTCGGCGATCTTCACGTGCTCGTTGTCGGTGTGCGCCACGTGAATGGAGCCAGGACCGTAGAGAAGCGGAGTGCCCCAGTTGGTGAGAAAGGGAATGTCGGTGGTGTACGGAAAAGTGGCGGTGTCGAAGCCAGGCACCGTCGGCATCATCACCGGCGGCACGTCGAGAATCTCCTCGAGCGTCACCAGCGAAGTCAGCTTCGTCAGCGACGCACGCAGCCCATCGACGTCCGCGACGGTTCGAAACATCACTTCGGCTTCCGCCTCGAACGGCACGACGTTCGGCGCCACACCACCTTTGATGAGGCCGATCGTGTAGTGCGTGCGGCCGAGTACCGGATGCCCGGGCATCTCGATCGTGCGCAGCTCGATCAGCGCGTCGATGAGCTTGTCGATGGCCGACTCGCCCAGTTCCGGAAACGACGAGTGCGCGGCGCGGCCCTTCGCGCGCAGGTTGTAGCGAAGCGCGCCGCGCGTGCCGATGCCGAGCCGGTTGTCGGTGGGCTCGCCGTTGACGAGAAACTTCGAACCCGGCGCGATCGCCTGGGCAGTTTTGGCGCCGTCGCTGCCCCGCTCTTCGCCGACGACAAACAACAACCCGACGTTCGTGATCCCCTCACGCCGCAGCATTTCGGCGGCCGCAATCTGGCAGGCGGCAATCCCTTTGGCGTCGCACGAGCCGCGGCCGAAGAGCGCGCCGCCGTCGAGATGGCTTGGAAAGAACGGGGGCACGCAGTCGAGGTGGGTCGACAGCACCACGTCGGCTTTGCCGAAACCCGCATAGATGTTCCGGCGTGGACCGTCCACGATCTGCTCGACGACGCCGTAGCCCGCGTCGCCCAGCAGCGCCGCCATCCACGCCATGCACTCGCCCTCGCGGCCGGTGGTGGAATCGATGTCCACCAGCCCGCGAGTCACCGATACGACATCTGTCAGGTCGGTCAACGGACCCATTGCTCGAGATTTGTTCGCGCGTCGGTCTTCTCGTCGCGATATTTCACGATGACGGGTGTGGACAGGCTGAGACCCCACTGCGGTCCCATGCCTTGAGTGACGGCTCTCGAACCCGGCACCACGACGGCACCTTCGGGCACGACCAGCGGCGCATCGCCTTCGGGCTTGATGACGCGTCCCTGGGGCAAATCGTAGATGGGAGTGGAACCGGTCAGAACGGTACCGGCGCCGATGACGGCGCGGCGCTTGATGACAGCGCCTTCGTAAATGCCCGTGTTGCCGCCGACGAGCACATCGTCTTCGATGATGACCGGAATAGCCCCCACCGGTTCGATCACGCCACCGATCTGAGCACCGGCGCTGATGTGTACGCGTTTGCCGACCTGCGCGCACGATCCCACGAGGGCGTGTGAATCCACGAGGCTCGATTCGTCGACGTATGCACCGATGTTGATGTACATCGGCGGCACGCAAATCACGCCTTTCGCGACGTACGCGCCGTCCCGAATCGACGAGCCGCCAGGAACGACGCGCACGCCCATTCCGGTCGTCATCTTCTTGAGCGGCAGCGTGTCCTTGTCGCCGAAGAACCAGCGCCCGCCATCCACCGACACATCCACGAGGTCGCCGCAGCGGAAACCGACGAGGATCCCCTGCTTGACCCAGGTGTTGACGCGCCACCCGGTGGGCGCCGACGCATCGGGCTCGGCCGAACGAACGCGCCCGGCCGACAGCTCTTCGCGGAGCTGCGCGAACACAGATCGGCTCTCGCTCTTGTCCGCGGAAGCGCCCTGCTGATACAGCCGTTCGATGTCGTTCGCCAGTTGACGCGTCGCCGTCTCGCTCACGCGCTCACCCTGGCCGACACCTTCAGCAGGCCCATCTCCTTGAGCACGGTCAGGATTCTTGCGCGCGATTCCGGACGCGGCGGCACCATCGGCAGCCGGTAGGCCTCCTCGAGCAGCCCCATGGCCGCCATCGCCGTCTTGACGGGAACGGGATTGGATTCGACGAAGTTGACGAGCATCAGCGGCAGCAGCGCGGTATGAATCTTTCGCGCGGCCTCGAAGTCGCCACGCTCGGCTGCCTCGACCATACGGGACATCTCGCGCGGAACTTCGTTCGAGACGACGGAGATCACGCCGCGGCCGCCGACCGCCATTAACGGAAGCGTGACGGCGTCATCACCGGACAGCACGATGAAGTCGGGCGGTACGGCCCGGCACACTTCGCACATCTGCTGGATGTTCCCCGAGGCTTCCTTCACGCCGATGATGTTGGGGATCGATGCGAGCTTCACGAGCGTCGCGGGATCGACGTTGCAGCCGGTTCGGCCGGGAACGTTGTACACGACGATCGGCAGCGAGGTACTTTCGGCGATGGCCTTGTAGTGTTGGAAGAGACCGTCGGGTGTGGGCTTGTTGTAGTAGGGGGTGACTGACAGCAGGCCACTCGCGCCGGCACGCTCCATCTCGCGCGCCGCGTGAATGACCTCGCGAGTGTCATAGCCCCCCGCGCCCGCCAGCACCGGCACCTTGCCGGCTGCTTCCTCGACGCAAATCTCGACGATGCGGGTTCGCTCGTCCCCGGACAGCGTCGGGCTCTCTCCCGTCGTGCCGCATGGAACGAGAAAATGAATGCCTTCGTCGATCTGACGCCGTGCCAGCCGGCGAACGCCGTCCTCGTCGAGGATGGCCGTCGTGGTGAAGGGGGTGACGAGTGCCGTGCCAACGCCCGTGAATGGTGTTCTCATGATGAAATCCCCAATACATCTCGAATCGTAAACCAACCGCGCTTCCCGTGTACCCACCTGGCCGCCTGCAGGGCGCCTTGCGCGAACGCCGCGCGATCGCGGTTGGTGTGCGTCATCGTAACCGTTTCGAACGGTCCGTCGAAGCCGATCGTATGCGTCCCAGGCACCGAGCCCGCGCGGCTCGCCGCCATGTCGATGTGGTGATCGTATCCAGCCTTCCGCATGCCCTGCTGCAACGCGATCGCGGTCCCCGACGGCGCGTCTTTCTTGGCCGAGTGGTGGATTTCGTGGATCCAGGCGCCGTACTGCGGATACGGCGCGAACATTCTGGCCGCCTGTTCCGCCAGGCTCTGAAACAGCGCGACGCCAAGCGAGAAATTCGGCGCGGCGACGACGCCGATACCCGCATCGGCCGCGACCTTCTTCATGTTCTCCTCGTGCTCGTTCCAGCCGGTCGTGCCGATTACGATGTTCATGCCGCGGGCCGCCAGGCGGGGCAGGTTGTCGGCCACGGCGGCGGGAATCGAGAACTCCACGGCGACATCGGCGGCCGGTGCCGACGCGATGCCCGCGCCACCGATGTTGTTCGTATCGTCGAGATACCCGACGACGTCGAAACCGTACTCCGGCGCGAGCCGCTCGACGATCTTGCCCATCCGACCGTAGCCGACCAGTAACAAGCGCATGGAGGTTCGTAAAGTTCGTAGGTTCGTAAAGTTTTGTTCGTTGGGTTCGTCGGTTCTAGTCGATCAGCTTCTCCGCCAGCATCAACTCGGCGTTCAAGACCGCCGCGCCGGCCGCCCCGCGCACCGTATTGTGCCCCAGCGCGACGAACTTGTAGTCGAAAACCGGGCACGGCCGCACGCGCCCGAGGAACACGGCCATCCCCCCTTCGCGCTCGACGTCGAGCCGCGGCTGCGGGCGGTTCAATTCGTCCATCACCTGCAGCGGTTGTCTGGGCGCCGACGGACAGCCGTGCTTCTGGGGCCTGCCGGTGAACGTGCGAAACGCGGACGTCAACTCTTCAAGCGACGGCTTGCGCTCGAACGCAACGCTGATGGTCTCGGTGTGCCCGTTGATGACCGGGACGCGCGTCGTGTGCGCGCTCACAACCATCGGGTGCGGCACTACGCGATCGTTCTGGAGCGTGCCCATGATCTTCAGCGATTCTGTCTGGATCTTCTCTTCCTCGCCGTCGATGAAGGGAATCAGGTTGCCGAGGATGTCGAGCGACGGCACACCGGGATATCCCGCGCCCGACACGGCCTGCATCGTCGAGACGGTCACCCGCGCCGGCCCGAACTCGCGGGCCGCGGCGAGCGCCATGACGAGCGGAATAGTGGCGCAGTTGGGATTGGTGACGATGGCGCCTTTCCAGCCCTTGGATTGCTGCTGGAAGGGGATGAGCGCGAGATGATCGGGATTCACTTCGGGGATGAGCAGCGGCACGAACTGCTCCATCCTGAAGTTTCGCGCGTTGCTTACGACGAAATGCCCGGCCGAGGCGAAGTCGCGCTCGATATCGCCCGCCACTTTCGAGTCGAGCCCCGAGAACATGAGCCGTGGCGCGCGGCCGGCGGGTCCCCCGCCGGCGGCCTCGACGACCATGTCGTCGACCTCCGGCGGGCGCGGCGCCGACAGGCGCCACGGCAGGTCGCGATACTTCTTGCCTTCGGACCGTTCGCTCGCGCCGAGCCAGGCGATGCGAAACCAGGGGTGATTGGCGAGCTGCATGATGAACTGCTGTCCGACCATGCCGGTCGCACCGAGGATGCCGACGTCTACTCTCCGGGACACCACGACAAGCTCCTTCCTGGCAGGGCTGACCACCTGCGCCAAGGCTACGGTGGTCCGCCGTAGCTTTACGCGCAGGCGGAAGCCCTGCGCTACCTCAAGCAGGGCCAAAGCCCTGCGCCACCGGACAAAAAAAAACCCGCCGGCTGTTAAGCGTCGGCGGGTTGCTGAATCTCGTTCGCGTTACTGGTTACGCGTCGAGCGCACACACACCACCGACCCGGCTGGTTCCCTTCGATGGAACCCGCTTTCGACCAGTCGGTTTAGTGGTAGTGCGCGCGAACATCGAAAAGAAGTATACGAGCGGGATTCGCACTTCGTCAACGAGGTGCGGATTTTTCCACACCTGCCGGGTATCCTGTTGGCTCGATTGACCTTCATAGACTCCGGGTGATAATCTAGGACTAAATAGGTCGGAGTTCAGGCTCCACCCAGGAACCCATGATTGCCATCAGTCAGAACGCTGCGAGCCAAATCCACAAGATGTTAGCCAAGAATGGCTTAGAGGGTGGGGGCCTGCGCATCGGGCTCAAGGCCGGCGGCTGTTCCGGGTACGAATACACCTTCGCCTGGGAACACGAGGCACGGGCCAACCGACCAGGTCTTCGTCGGACCAGACAACGCGCGCATTTTCGTCGATCCGAAGAGCTACTCGCTGCTCGAGGGGACCGAGCTCGACTACGACACGAGCCTGATGAGCCGCGGGTTCCTGTTCAGCAACCCGAACGCGAAGAGCACGTGCGGGTGCGGGCTCTCATTTAACGCGTAAGAGGTCAGACCCCGGACATGCGACCGGGGTCTGACCCCGAACACTCGATTATGTCCACAAGCACCGAAACCATTGAAGAACTCGCGACACGCGAATACAAGTACGGGTTCGTCACGGATGTCGAAGCGGAAGCAATTCCGGCGGGCCTGAGCGAAGACATCGTCCGGATGATCTCGGCCAAGAAGCACGAACCGGAGTGGCTGCTCGAATGGCGGCTGAAGGCGTATCGCGTCTGGCTGAAGATGAAAGAGCCGACGTGGCACAACCTGAAGATCAACCCGATCGACTACCAGAACATCATCTACTACTCGGCGCCCGAAGCAGAAGCCGAGCCTGAAGAGCCTGGATGAAGTCGATCCGGAGATTCGCAAGACGTTCGAGAAGCTCGGCATCCCGATCGACGAGCAGAAGATGCTCTCGGGGGTCGCGGTCGATGCGGTGTTCGACAGCGTGTCGGTGGCCACGACGTTCAAGAAGCAGCTGGCCGACGTCGGCATCATCTTCTGCTCGTTTTCAGAGGCGGTGCAGGAGCACCCCGAACTCGTGAAGAAGTATCTGGGCTCGGTCGTGCCGCACACCGACAATTTCTACGCCGCGCTGAACTCGGCGGTGTTTACGGACGGTTCGTTCGCGTACATCCCGAAGGGTGTGCGCTGCCCGATGGAGCTCTCGACCTACTTCCGCATCAACGCCAAGGGATCGGGCCAGTTCGAGCGCACGCTGATCGTGGCCGAGGAAGGTGCGTATGTGAGCTATCTCGAAGGGTGCACGGCGCCGATGCGCGACGAGAACCAGCTGCACGCCGCCGTCGTCGAGCTCGTGGCGCTCGACAACGCCACGATCAAGTACTCGACGATCCAGAACTGGTATCCGGGCGACAAAGAGGGCAAGGGCGGCATCTACAACTTCGTGACCAAGCGCGGCAACTGCCAGGGCGTCAACTCGAAGATCACGTGGACGCAGGTCGAGACCGGCTCGGCCATCACCTGGAAGTATCCGAGCTGCATTCTGCAGGGCGACAATTCGGTCGGCGAGTTCTACTCGGTTGCGACGACCAACAACCGGCAGCAGGCGGACACCGGCACGAAGATGATCCATCTCGGGAAGAACACGCGCAGCACGATCGTCTCGAAGGGCATCTCGGCCGGCAGGGGCCAGAATACCTACCGCGGCCAGGTGAGGATCGCGAAGAAGGCCGACGGGAGCGCGCAACTACTCGCAGTGTGACTCGCTGCTCATCGGCGACAAATGCGGCGCGCACACGTTCCCGTACCTCGAGATCGGCAACACCAGCGCAAAGGTCGAGCACGAAGCGTCCACGTCGAAGATCGGCGAGGACCAGATTTTCTATCTCCGGCAGCGCGGCCTCTCAGCCGAAGATGCGGTCAACATGATCGTCAACGGCTTCTGCAAGGACGTCTTTCGCGAGCTGCCGATGGAGTTCGCCGTCGAGGCTCAGAAACTGCTGGGTATCAGCCTGGAAGGCTCGGTCGGATAACGATCGATGGCCGCATAAAGGTCAACCATACACATGCTTGAGATCAAGAATCTGCAGGTTCGCGCTGGAGGCAAAGACATCCTCCGCGGCATCAATTTCAACGTGAACACAGGGCGAAGTGCACGCCATCATGGGTCCAAACGGCTCGGGCAAGAGCACGCTGGCGCGAGTCCTGGCCGGCCATCCGGATTATGAAATGGCTGGCGGGTCGGTGTCACCTACGACGGCACGAGACCTGCTGGAGATGGCGCCCGAAGATCGCGCCCGCGAAGGCGTGTTCATGGCGTTCCAGTATCCCGTCGAGATTCCCGGGGTGAACAACGCCTATTTCCTCAAGGCCGCGATCAACGCCAAGACGGAAACATCATCGGCATTCCCGAGCTCGACGCCATGGAGTTCATGGCGCTGGTGCGGGAGAAAGCCAACATTCTCCACATCGATCCCGCGCTGCTGAGCCGGCCGGTCAACGAAGGGCTTTTCGGGCGGCGAGAAGAAGCGGAACGAGATCTTCCAGATGGCCGTGCTCGAACCGAAGCTCGCCATTCTCGACGAGACCGACTCGGGGCTCGACATCGACGCGCTCAAGACCGTTGCCGAGGGCGTGAATGCGATGCGATCGCCGGATCGGGCGATCGTCGTCGTCACCCACTATCAGCGCCTGCTGAACTACATCGTGCCCGATTTCGTGCACGTGCTGCAGGACGGGCGCATCGTGCGCTCGGGCGGCAAAGATCTGGCGCTGCACCTCGAAGAAAAAGGCTACGGCTGGATCGAAGCCGAGCCGCAGCTGATGTAGCACTGTTGATGTAGGAATCAAGTAGCGCAGGGCATTAGCCCGCGCGATGGTAGATCGGAACAATGGCTCAACTCGTCGAACAGGAAAAACCCGCAAGCCCGCAGCTCGCACATTACGTCGCCGAATACCGCCGCTCGGTTCGCAGGGACCGGCACAGCCGCGCCTGGTGTCACAGTTGCGCGAGAGCGCGATCGCGCAGTTCGAGCGGCTCGGGTTCCCGACCACGAAGATGGAACAGTGGCGTTTCACGAGCGTCGCAGCCGATCGCCGAGCGCACGTTTACGCTCGCCAGCGATGGTGTCGGCGAGGCTCGACGGCCAAACAGATTGCGCCGCTCAGCGCCCGGTCGGATATGCCGTCTGCGTGAACGGCCGTTTTGCGGCCGGCCTGTCGCAGCTCGGCAGCCTGCCGAAGGGTGTTCGCGTTGCCGGGCTGGAAGCGGCACTGGCGTCCAATCCCGGCGCTGGTCGAGCCCTACCTGGGCAAACTCTCGCTGACGCAGACAAACGCATTTACGTCGCTCAATACGGCATTCCTCTGCGACGGTATCGTCATCTTCATCGATCGCGGTGTCGTGCTGGAGCGTCCGATCGAAGCTGACATTCGCGTCGACCGGGCGAACGGCTTCGAGCGTATCGCATCCGCGACTGCTCATCGTCGCCGGCGAAGGGTCGCAGGCAACGCGTGCTTGAGCGCTACGTCGGCGCGCGGCCGCGTTTACCAACGCGGTCGGCGAAATCTGGCTGGTCGCCGAACGCGGTCATCGATCACTACAAGCTGCAGGAAGAAGCCGAGGACTCCTTCCACATCGCCAGCATGTTCCTGCACAGCGCGAGCAGCGGCAATTTCTCCTCGCACTCGCTGACGTTCGGGGGCGGGCTCGTGCGTAACGACGTCGTGGCCAGGCTCGACGGCGAGGGGATCGAGTGCACGCTGAACGGCCTGTATGTCAGCCGAGGCAGACAACTCGTCGACAACCACACGACCATCGATCATGCGATGCCGCATTGCGGCAGCCACGAGGTGTACAAAGGGATCCTCGCCGACCAGTCGCGCGCGGTGTTCAACGGCAAAATCATCGTGCGGCCCGACGCACAGAAGACCGACGCCAAGCAGACCAACAAGGCGCTGCTCCTGTCGGACGACGCGGTCATCGATACGAAACCCGAGCTCGAGATTTTCGCCAACGACGTCAAGTGCACGCACGGTGCGGCGATCGGCCAGCTCGACGAAGCGGCAATGTTCTACCTGCGCTCGAGAGGTCTCGGCGTGGCCGAATCGCGCGCCATGCTCGTTCGGGCCTTCGCCGGCGACATCCTGAACCGCGTGAAGATCGCGCCGGTGCGTAATATCTTGAAGAGAAACTGACGGCGCGGCTTCCCCATGTCGAGTAAGACCCTTCGACCCGCTCAGGCGCCCCCGAGCCTGTCGAGCGGGGTGGCGACCGCGTTCGATGTCGAGAAGGTCCGGCGGGACTTTCCGATCCTGAACCAGCGCGTGCACGGCAAGCCGCTCGTCTATCTCGACAACGCAGCCACGACGCAGAAGCCCAGGGCGGTCATCGACGCCATGGTGCGCAGCTACGCCGAGGAGAACGCCAACATCCATCGCGGCGTGCATCTGCTGAGCGAGCGGGCAACCCGCGCGTACGAGGAGGCCCGCGAAAAGGCCCAGAAGTTCCTGAACGCGCCCGATCCGCGCGAAATCATCTTCGTGCGCGGCACGACCGAAGCCATCAATCTGGTCGCCCAGACGTTCGGCCGCGCGAATGTCGGCAAGGGCGACGAGGTGCTCGTCGTCCGAGATGGAGCATCACTCGAACATCGTGCCCTGGCAGCTCATCTGCGAGGAGAAGGGTGCGCAGCTCAAGGTCATCCCGATTACCGACGAAGGCGAGCTGCGGATGGATCTGGTCGACGCCTGCTGACCGATCGCACCAAGATGGTCGCCGTCGTGCACGTGTCGAACTCGCTGGGCACCATCAATCCGGTTGCGACGATCGTCGAGAAGGCCCACGCGCGGGGCATTCCCGTGCTCGTGGACGGTGCGCAAGCCGTCGCGCACATGCCGGTCGACGTCCAGGCGCTCGGCTGCGACTTCTACGCACTGTCCGGACACAAGCTGTTCGGCCCCACGGGCATCGGCGTGCTGTGGGGACGGCTGCCGCTGCTTGGAGAAGATGCCCCCTTACCAGGGCGGCGGCGACATGATCAGCTCGGTCACGTTCAAGAAAACGACGTACAACGTCGTGCCCAACAAGTTCGAGGCCGGGACGCCGAACATTGCGGGGTCGATTGGCCTTGGCGCGGCGATCGACTATCTCAAAGGCATCGACTTCACCGCGATGCAGGCCTACGAAGCAGAACTGCTCGCGTACGGCACCAGGGCGCTCACGTCGGTGCCCGGAATCCGAATGGTGGGCACGGCGTCTAAAAAGGCGAGCATCCTGTCGTTCGTGATGGACGATGTGCACCCGCACGACATCGGCACGATTCTCGACCAGGAAGGCGTGGCCATTCGCACCGGCCATCATTGCACTCAGCCGCTGATGGAGCGCATGGCGGTGCCGGCCACCGCCCGGGCATCCCTGGCGCTGTACAATACGAAAGAGGAAATCGACGCGCTCGTCGGCGCTCTCGCCCGGGTGCGTGAGATTTTTGCTTAATGGACTTACGAGAGCTGTATCAAGAGGTCATCCTCGATCACAACAAGCGGCCGCGGAATTTCCGCGTGCCCGACCCGGTGAACCGCAAGGCAGAAGGGTACAACCCGCTCTGTGGAGACAAGATCACCGTGTTCCTGTATATCGACGGCGACACGATCAAGGATCTCGGCTTCCAGGGAACCGGGTGCGCGATTTCCAAAGCCTCGGCGTCGATGATGACCGATGCCCTCAAGGGCAAGACGCTCGCCGAGGCGAACGCGTTCTTCGAGCAGTTTCATGCGATGGTCACCGCGCCCGCCACGTCGGAAGTCAAGACCGACGCGCTCGGCAAGCTGGCGGTGCTTTCGGGAGTCCGTGAATATCCGATGCGCGTGAAGTGCGCGAGCCTGGCATGGCATACGATGAAGGCCGCCATGCAATCGGAGCAGGCGGTCGTGTCCACGGAGTAGCCCGTCATGAGCGATCGCATCATCCCTCTCGCGGACGCACCGGCGCCAAAGACCGACGCGCCGCATTCCGACGATCCCGGCAACCAGCCCCCGCCGGACGCGCCCTTCATCGCCGAGCCGCTCAACACGCTCAAGTTCCAGCCGCAGCTCGTCGAAGCCGTCTCGAAGGTATTCGATCCGGAAATCCCGGTGAACATCTACGAACTGGGGCTGGTGTACGACCTCGAGGTCGACAGCGCATGCAACGTGCACGTGCGCATGACGCTGACTGCGCCGGCGTGCCCGGCCGCACAGACCATTCCGGTCGATGTCGAGCGCCGCGTGCGCGAAGTGCCCGGCGTGAACGATGTGAAGGTGTCTGTCGTGTGGGATCCGCCCTGGACCCGCGAAAGGATGTCGGAGGTCGCGAAACTCGCGCTGGGCATGTACTGACGGCGTCTTTCGAATCGCACAATCTGCGAATCTGCGAATCCACCAATTCCGAGATCTCCTACTCGATCCAGAATCGCGTCAGCACCGCCATCACCGGATACCGATTCCTGACCTCCACCACTTTGTCGTAATACGCCTGCTTCGAGAACTCCCCCACCAGATAACGATTCCGTAACAGCCTCAGCTCGTACCGGTAAATGTCGTTCACGACCGACCGGGCGGTCGTCGGCGGCGTCGTGGGCTTCGGGATCACGCCGTGCGTGGCGAGCTGCTCGAGAATCACGGGCTTGTATCGGTAGGTCACGGAAGCTCCGATAAGAAGATCGCTTGAACTCTCCACGGAAGCACGGCCGCCTGGTCTACGTCGAGCGCGTCGTCGCGACGCGCAGCGACGTCGAAGCGCTGAGCCGGGCATTCTACGGGCTCAAAACCAGCCTCAAGACCGCCGAGCAGCAGATCACCTCGAGCTGGCTCGCGGTGGACCTCGGGAACCAGGAATTTCTCTCGAGCGAGACCGAAGAGCTTGACCCGGCGGCCGCGCCGGTCATCACGGCGGTGGATCATATCCTGAGCTACGCGTTCGAGCAGCGTGCCTCCGATATCCACTTTGAGCCCAAGCGCAATGCCACGCTGGTCCGGCTCCGCATCGACGGCGTCCTCCACGAGGTGCACCTCATTCCGCGCGTGGTGTATCAGGCCATCGTCTCGCGTATCAAGCTGCTGTCGGGGTGCAATCTCGCCGAAAAACGGCGCCCGCAGGATGGCCGCATCAAGCGCGAGCAGGGGGGACGCGAGATCGAGATCCGCGTCTCGACGATGCCGCACGGCGTTCGGCGAGAAAGGCCGTGCTCCGCTATCTTCGACCCTGACGTCCTGCTGAAGCAGGTCGATCAGCTCGGGCTTTCGCGCACCTCGAGCTGCCGCTGTTTTTCAACTTCCTGTCGAGAGACCAACGGCATCATCCTGGTGACACGGGCCGACCGGCAGCGACACGACGCCTCGAGCAGCGCTCGCTCAAAAAGGGGCGCGGCTGCCTGCATTGCCGCCAAACCGGCTATAGTGGACGCGATGGCATTTTTGAAATTCTGCCCGTCACCGACGAGATTCGACGGCTCATCTCCGGGCAGGCCGACAGCGCCCGGCTCTTCGACGCCGGCCGCCAGGCTGGCATGCGGACGTTGCGCGAAGCGGCCATCGAGAAGGTACTCACCGGCACGACGACGGTGAGCGAAATGGTCCGCGTCACCGGGGAAATGAGCCCCCGTCGTCCGAAAAAGGCCTCTCAACTGGCCACTGCTCTCATCGAGCACAGCTCCGATGCCATCGTGCTCGTGGACGAAGCGGGAACGGTGCTCTACGCCAATGCCGCCACCGGGCGCATGCTGGGGGTCCCTCTCGCGGACATCGTGGGATCGCAGCATGTTCCGCTCGGTGCACGACGACGACATGCTCGCTGTTGCGCTCGAACTTCGCGAAGAGCCTCACGAGACCGGGCATTCCGGTCAGGAACGCATACCGGGTCCAGCACAAGGACGGAACATGGCGGCACATCGAAAGCGTCGGCGTGAATCGCCTCGACGATTCGGGGATTCGCGGCGTCATCATCAACTGCCGAGACGTCACCGAAAGCAAGCGGGCGCTGGAGGCCCTGCGCGAGGGTGAAATCCGCTACCGCCAGCTGACCGAGCAAACGACCGACATCATCTACAACTGCGATCTCGACGGGCGATTCACCTACGTCAACCCGACGGCGGTGGCGCTGATGAAGTACAGCGAAAAAGAGCTGATCGGACGGCACTATCTGACACTCATTCGCGAAGACTACAAGCAGCGCGCGTCCGAGTTCTACGAGCGCCAGCGGCGCGAGTACATGCGATCGACGTACTTCGAGTTTCCCGCCATCGCGAAGGACGGCACGGAGATCTGGCTCGGACAGAACGTCCAGATTGTCGAGGAGGCACGGACGCCCGGCTGGCGTTCAGGCGATCGCGCGTGACATCACCCAGCGACTGGCACTCGAAGATCAGCTGAGACAGGTGCAGAAGATGGAAGCCATCGGCCGTCTCGCCGGAGGCGTGGCCCACGATTTCAACAACGTGCTGACGGCGATTCTCGGATCGGCCGATCTGCTCTCGATGCATGCTCGAGCCGGACGCTCCGGGATGGGCCGAGGCCGACGCGATCAAGCGCTCCGCCGACAGGGGCGCCGCGCTCACCAAGCAGCTGCTCACGTTCAGCCGGCCACAACGTGCCGCCGCGACGGTCGTGGACGTAGCAACCGTCGTCAGCGGCATGGAGCCGATGCTGAAGCGGCTCGTGCTCGACAAGGTCGCGATCGGCGTGACCGCCAGCCAGTTGCCGATTCCCGTTCGTGCCGACGAGGCGTCGTTGAATCAGGTCGTGCTGAACCTCATCATCAACGCGCGCGACGCCATGCCGGACGGCGGTACGCGTCCATCGACATGGGCGTTTTCGCCCTCGGTAACCCGCTCGCGCCGACGCTCGGCGTCAGTCCGGGGCGATATGCCGGCATCAGCGTGCGCGACACGGGCCACGGCATCCCGGCCGACATCCAACGGCATCTCTTCGAGCCCTTCTTCACGACCAAGTCGCCCGACAAGGGCACGGGCCTGGGTCTCTCGATTGTGTACGGCATCGTGAAAGGCCTTGGCGGGGGAATCGAGGTGCAGAGTGAAATCGGGGAAGGCGCGACGTTTACGATCTATCTGCCGTTGGCGGGCGACGTGTCATAGTCGCGGGGCGATTTGGACGCAGGCCCATCGGCCTACGTTTGCCGGCTCTCACGTCGGCGACGATCTCTTCCGCAAGCTTCGGGCTGACCGCGCACGTCGAATCGTTGATGCGGCAGGCCGCGATGGTGAGGCCACAGCCGCAGCCGCAGGGCTCTTCATTCAGCCGCTTCAACGCCGCCGTTTTCTGCTCGGTGGTAAGCACCGACAGGTCGAGACCGGGAATGTCGGTCGCTTTGGCGTTGCTGGCCAGCACGGCTTGACCTTCAGGCGCGTCGTATTCCACGTCGGCATCGACCGGCAGCTTGGCGAGCACGCGCGTTTCGAGCTCAATCTGCGCCGCCCGGATCTGCCCGACGTGCTTCTGCATCATCTTCAGATCGGGCCCCACCATGAACGTCGTGGGCAGCGCGAAAATCCCCGGGAACGCGTCGCTCAGCTCCTTCGTCTCCACCACGATCGGATAGTTCATCTTGTAGTCGGCCGCGAACTTCGACACGTGGTCGCCGGGATCGTCCTCGGACGAGCACGCCGATAATCAGCAGGTGGTCCTTGTACTGCTCCTGGAGCTTGACGAGGTCGGGAATCTCGGCGCGGCAGGGCGCGCACCACGTCGCCCAGAAATTGAAGATCGTGACTTTGCCCGCCAGATCCTTGTTGGTGATCGTCTTTCCGTCGAGCGTCGTCATGGTGAGCGAGGGAATCTCCGGGGATTCTTGACGAACCGCACGCGGGGCTTTCCGGTGGCGGCATTCGTATCGGTGGCGGACGTGAGGTTCTGGCCCACCTTGCGGGTGTACTGGACGGCCATGAAGCCGCCGACTCCCAGCGCCAGCACGATCACCGCGCCGAAGAACGTCTTCATGTTCATAGATCACTCACAGAGCCGACTGCCGGCCCGGCACCCGTGGTCTCCGGCACCGCTTTCGGCAGCTCCGGCGTGAAATCCTCTCCCGGGTTCACGAACCGATCTCTCTCGATCTTATATTGCTTGTCGTACAGCTGCCTATATCGGCCGCCTGGCGGCCAGCAGCTCATCGTGCGTGCCACGCTCGACGATCTCGCCGCCCTCCAGCACCAGAATCTGGTCGGCGCTTCGAATCGTCGACAGCCGGTGGGCGATGACGAAGGTCGTCCTGCCCCTCCGCAGCGCGTGGAGGCCATCCTGAATCAGCGCCTCGCTCTCGCTGTCGAGACTCGACGTGGCTTCGTCGAGAATCAGGATGCGCGGGTCGGCGAGAATCGCACGGGCGATCGCCACGCGCTGCCGCTGGCCGCCCGACAACTTGACGCCGCGCTCCCCCACGATCGTCTCGTATTTGTTGGGAAACTTGTCGACGAACTCGTCGCAATGCGCGATGCGGCTGACCGCCTTCACTTCGTCCGCGCGTCGCGTTCGGTCGCGCGAACCTGATGTTCTCGGCGACCGTGCCGTCGAACATGAAGTTGTCCTGCAAGCACGACGCCCAGCTGCGACCGATAGTCGCGCAGCCGCACGCCCGCCAGATCGCGGCCGTCGACCAGCACCCGGCCCGACCGGAGGCCGGTTGAACGCCATCACGAGGCTGATGAGCGTGCTCTTGCCCGATCCGCTCGACCCTACGAGCGCCGTCGTCGTCCCGGCCGCGGCGCGAAACGACGACGTGCTTCAGCACGGGCACGTCCGGCGTCGTATTCGAACGACACGTCGTCGAACACGACCTCGCCTTTCAGTGACGCCAAGGGGCTCGCGCGACGCATCTTCGTCGTCCTCGGTCGCCATCGCCTCTGATTTCGCGGATGCGATCGAGGCCCGCGAGCGCCTCGGACAGCTGCGTGCCGATCGACGACATCTGGATGAGCGGCGCCGCCAGCATGCCGACGAAGAAGATGTACATGATGAAGTCGCCGAGCGTCATGGTGCCGGCGAGGATGGCCCGGCCGCCGACGACCATCATGACGACACCAATCGCGCCGATGACGATGCCGCCGAACGAGGTGACCGCAGAAATGCCAGTGAGCGTCCTGCGGACGTTCGCAAACAGGTTGAGGACGCCCGTCGCGAAGACGCGATCCTCGCGCTCCTCGGCGATGTAGGCTTTGACGATCCGGATGCCGCCGAACGATTCGCCGAGCCGGCCGGAAATTTCGGCGGTGATCTTTCCGCGTTCGCGGAAGAGCGGGCGCAGCCTGCCGAACGCCACGATCATCCCCGCGGCAAAGATCGCGAGCACGACGATGCTGATGAGCGTGAGCTGCCAGTTGAGATAGAACAGCACGGCCAGCGCAATGACCGCCGTGACGAGCCCGCCGACCAACTGCACGAGACCCGACCCCACCAGGTTGCGGATGCCCTCGGCGTCATTCATCACGCGCGAGATCAGCACGCCGGTCTGCGTCGAATCGAAGTAGCTCGTCGGAAGCCGCGTGATGTGCCGCTGCATGCTCATGCGCATGTTGGCAATGGCCCGCTGCGCGGCCACGCCCAGCACCTGCGAGAGCGCAAACGCCGTCGCGGCGTCGACGAGCGTGGCGCGCGCCCGCCGCAAGGGCGAGCGGGATCAGCAGGTCGGCCCGTCCTCTGGCCGATCACATCATCGATGAGGAATTTGGAGGTGGCGGGAAGGACGAGGCCGGCGAGCCTGTTGACGAGCATCAGCGCGAGGCCGAGCGCCAGCCGGCCGCGATGCGTCCCAGACCAGCTCCCGGGCCTCGGCCCAGGCATTGGTGACGTTGACTTTGCGCTTTCGGGATTCAGGCACGCGTCTTCTTTAGACGTACGGTTCCGGGTTCTGGGTTCTGGGTTCTGCGTTCATCGCCGTCCAGGCTTTGCCGGGTCTTGGAAAACAAGACCCGGCCTACGGCACGTGTACGTAGGGCGGGTCCTGTGGACCCGCCGCGAGGATGCTCACCGCGTCAGCTTCCGGTACTTAATCCGGTGCGGCTGGTCCGCGGCGGTGCCGAGGCGCCGATGGCGATCCGCCTCGTAGTCCTGGTAATTCCCTTCGAACCACACGACCTCGCTGTCGCCTTCGAACGCCAGCATGTGCGTGGCAATGCGGTCGAGAAACCAGCGATCGTGGCTGATCACGACGACGCAGCCCGCAAACTGCAGGAGCGCCTCTTCCAGGGCGCGCAGCGTGTCGACGTCGAGGTCGTTGGTCGGCTCGTCGAGCAACAGCACATTGCTGCCGTTCCGCAGCAGCTTTGCCAGATGCACTCGGTTGCGTTCGCCGCCTGACAGCTCGCCGACCAGCCGCTGCTGGTCGCGTCCCCTGAAGTTGAACCACGACACGTACGCGCGCGAGGCGACCGTGCGCTTGCCGAGCGCGATTTCGTCTTCGCCGCCGCTGATCTCGTCGTGAACCGTCTTGCTCGCGCTCAGCGAGTCGCGGCTCTGATCGACGTAGCCGAGCTTGACGGTCTCGCCGAGCCGAAGCGTGCCGTCGTCCGGCTTCTCCTGCCCGGTCATCATGCGGAACAGCGTGGTCTTGCCGGCGCCGTTCGGACCAATGACGCCGACGATGCCGCCGCGAGGAAGCGTGAAGTTCAGATCGTCGATGAGCAGCTTGTCGCCATAGGACTTGCGAAGGTCTCGCGACTTCGACCACGACGTCGCCGAGCCGCGGGCCGGGCTGAATGTAGATTTCGACGTTCTCGATCTGCTTCGCCGTATCCTGCCCGAGCAGCTCTTCGTAGGCCTTGAGGCGCGCCTTGCCCTTCGCCTGGCGGGCTCGCGGCGCCATGCGCACCCACTCGAGCTCCCGGGCAAGCGTACGCTGGCGCTTCGATTCGGTTTTCTCCTCGAGCTGCAGCCGCTTCTGCTTCTGCTCGAGCCACGACGAGTAGTTGCCCTCCCACGGGAATGCCCGAACCGCGATCGAGCTCGAGAATCCAGCCCGCCACGTTATCGAGGAAGTACCGATCGTGCGTGACGGCGACGACGGTGCCCTGGTAGTCCTTGAGGAACCGCTCGAGCCAGGCGACCGATTCGGCGTCGAGATGGTTCGTCGGCTCGTCGAGCAGCAGCAGGTCTGGCGATTGGAGCAGCAACCGGCAGAGCGCGACCCGACGCCGCTCGCCGCCCGACAGCGTCTTGACGTCGACGTCTGGAGGCGGAAGGCGCAACGCGTCCATGGCGAGCTCGAGCTTCGAGTCGAGCTCCCAGGCGCCGGCGGCGTCGATCTTGTCCTGGACGCGCGCCTGCTCGGCGAGGACCTTGTCCATCTCCTCCGGCGACAGATCCTGTGCGAATTTCTCGTTGATCTCGTCGAACCGCTGCAGCAGGCGCGCGGATTTCCGAGACGCCCTCCTCGACGATGTCCTTGACGGTCTTCGACGGATCGAGCTGAGGCTCCTGCGACAGGTAGCCGGTCGTGATGCCGTCGGCCGGAAACGCCTCGCCGACGAAGTCGTGATCGACGCCGGCCATGATTTTCAGCAGGGTGCTCTTGCCCGATCCGTTCGAGGCCGAGGACGCCGATCTTCGCGCCGGGCAGGAACGACAGCCAGATATCTTTCAGCACCTGGGAATCGGGCGGGTACACCTTTCCCAGGCCTTTCATCGTGTAGATGAATTGGGGCATGGTATGAGTCGCGGGTGTCTGATCCAGCTCTCGACGTAGCCGAAGACGTCAAGACGCAACGCGGAATCAGATCTGATCAGCTCGCGATTGGAACATGACGCTGCACGGACACGAGCCGCTTGCAGAGCAGATCTGCCTTCACGCACGGCAAGCGCAGAAGTGATGCAGATGACGATGATGGCCGAGACAGGGCCACTGCCAGCTGCCATGCGCCATCTGCCCTGACTGACTATCGCGGACCTGCACGCCTGGCGGCTGAGCGCCGGGCCGCAGCAGGCGGAACGATCGGTGTCTGCGGCGTCTGGATTGCCGGCTTGTGCGCACCCGGCGCCTGCACCGGCGGCCGGCACCTTCAGACGCTCTCGCATCAGTTCCTCTGCACGCGCGAACAGCTCCTCCTTGGAGAGCTTGCCGGCATCCACGTCGGCCAGAATCGACCGCTGCGCCTTGTACTCGCGGTTTTCGATCCCCGCCTTGCTCTGCAGCATGCGCCACGCCTTGCGGCGCTCGACGCAGAACAGCACGAGCTGACGGGAAAGCGAGCGGTACTCGACGTCGCCTTTCGGCCCCTGCACCTTGATGTAGACGCCGAAGTCCGGCACGAACGATCGGTGGTCGCGCAGCGAGGTACCGCCGGTACACGACGTCCTGCTGGGTTATGCGCACCAGCATGTTCTCGAGCGGAATCAGCTTTTCCGCATCCTCTTTCTTGATCTTCTTCAGGTGGTTGCGGAATCGCGCTTCGGTGGCGCACCAGTGCGCCACGGTGTAGCGGTACGGCTCGTTCGTCGCCTTGAACTTCGTCTCATACCAGTCCGATTCCATCGACGGGATTGCCCTTCACGTCGAGCGCTTCCTGGTAGGTCTCGCCCATCCTCGGATTGAACACGAACTCCGGCGCGCCGCGCGAGTCGCGAACGCGCTGTGCCTGAGTCAGCGCCATGTCGTCGGCCACGCCATGTTCCGGCTGGCAGGTCGTGAAGCACTGGTAGAACGCCGTGCCGCGGTATTCGAGCCCGTCCAGAATCGACTTGTAGAGCTTCGGTGCGTTGGCAATCGACACCTGGGCGATGAACGGCGAGCCATGGCCGGCCAGGAACGTCTCTGCCACGGTTTTCTTCTCGATGTTCTTGCCCTGGGTCGCGCGTTCCGAACACGTTCATGTCGTTGCCGCCCAGCATCGGCGTCGAATCCGAATTCTGGCCGCCGGTGTTCGAATACACCTGCGTGTCCAGCATGAGCGCCTTGACGTTCGGCCGATTCTGCAGGATGACCTTCGACGTGTTCTGATAGCCGATGTCGCCCATGCCGCCATCGCCGCCGACCACCCATGCCTTCGGCAGCTCGAGGATTTCCTGATCGGTCATGACCGCGTCGCTGAAGTGCACGTACTCGTAGAACTCGCGCGCGTTGATCACGTTCTCGTCCCGATGCATCAGCGCATCGGCCAGCCGTTCGGGAATAACCGAGCGGCGTCCGTGGTCGACGATGAAGCTTTCGCCCAGCAGCCAGCCGACGGTGACGCCGTCCTGGAAGAGCGAGTTCATCCACGGATACGGGTGCGGGTTGTTCGACGGCGTCGAGCCATACACGGTGTTGCAGCCCGTGTGCGCCGCCATGGCCATCACCGACATGCCGTTGGCGAGCCGGCCATCGATGGCCTGCAGGTTCTTGTGATTGAACGCCTCCTGCCGCAGGACGGCCGTCATCGCGCCGATCAGATCCTTGTCCGAGATCGGACCGTGCGCCGCCATGCGAACCTGCGTGTCCTTGTCGTCCTCGCCGCCCAGGCCCATGAGCAAATGCGCGATCGCCTGGCGGAAGAGCGCATATTCCTCGGGGCTCCGCTCCTTGAGGGCCGCCAACCTCGCCACACCCTCGCGGTCGAGCTCGTCGGCCTTGGCGCGGAAGCGATCGGCTTTCGCGTGGAAAACCGGCCGCATGTACGCTTCCGTGACCGAGGTGATGGCCTTGAGGATGCTCTTCTCGCCGCAACCCGCGCACGCGCCATCGCCCGAGACGAGCGCGTCGTAGTTCCTGCGGACCATCAGCATGTTGCGCAGCGTGGCGGTCTTGGAATCCTGCGGGCGCGTGTCGCTGTACAGGCCCAGGTACTTCTGCGACGTATCCGGCAGCAGGTCCAGGAACGCCGTGCCGGTTTCGTGCTCCGCGTTGACCTGTTCGGTCTCCTGCACCATCCGAAGCGCCTGGTGCTCGCCGCATGCCGTGACACACGCCGCACACCCTTTGCACAAGATCGGAGACGAAGATGGAGAACACGCCTCCCGCGCCGGGAGTGCTTCTTCTCCGGCGTCGCGAAAATCGCGTTGGTCTTCTGAAACGCCAGCGGCACTTTGTCGAGAACCGCAAAGAACTCGCTCTTCGCCTGCTGCGAGAACCCGTCGACGACATTCGTCACATCGCGAATGATGTCCTGGAGCGGCGTCTTGGCGTTCTTGGTCACCGCGTCCCGCATCATCTCGCGCGTGCGCTTCTCGATTTCCGGCAGCGACCGGTACATCTTCTGCCGCTCGCCGGCATCGGAGACGTAATTGGTCATCGCCGTCCGAAGCACGGTTTCGAGATCCTGCGAGCAATTCGGCAGCGCCGTGTCCGGACACACGGCAATGCATTCCATGCACTGCGTGCAGTTTTCCGGAATGTAGAGCGGCGTTTCGCGGCGCGCGACGTACTTCGACGCCGTGTCGCCGCTGCCCGCGGCCATGATGCCGAGCGACGAATACGCATTCGCCGGCTGGTTGTATCCGAACTTCCCTCGGAACAGATTGTCGAACTCAGCGATTCGCGTGAGCGGCGTGCGCTCTTCCTGACCCTCGGGCACCGGATGCGATCGGCAGCCAGAACCGCAGCCGTTGCCGTTGTGGCCTTCGTCCACGACCGGCAGCAGCGCCTTTCCGCGCATCGTCGAGCGATCGGCCGCGTTGAGCTCGCCGACGGGGATCTCGCGCACGCGGCTGAAGCCCTGCGTCATGACTTCCATGTTGGACTTCACGACCCCTTCGCCGAGTCGCCCGAACTTCTTCACGTATTGCTTGTGCACGACCTCGTGGAACTGCTCCTGCGTGATGCGGAACTCTTCCAGGAGCGGCGACACCGAGAAAAACGCTCCGAGAAACGCGTTGCCCTGCATGCGCAGCTGAAGGTCGCCGCGGTCGGTCGCTTTGCGCGCAATCTCGAAACCCGGCAGCGTGAAGACGCGGATCTTCTTCTCGATAATCTGCTGGCGCGCCCACAGGGGCAGCCGCTCCCACGCCTGCTCGCCTTCTTCCTCGGACTCCCAGACGAGACAGCCGCCCTCCTGCATGCCGTCGAGCGGATTGCAGTGCGTGAACGCTTTCGGATCGCAGCACAGCACGACGTTGGCATGACGGAGGTCGCAGTTGACCCGAATGCGCTCGGGCGCCGCAACCATGAAGTACGCGGTCGGCGCACCCTTCTTTTCGGATCCGTACTTCGGATTCGCGCTGACGTGGATGATCTCCTTCGGGTTGCCGAACTCGTCCACGACCTTGTCGCGTTCGTAGAGCAGATCGTTGAGATCGCCGATGATGGCGCCAAGGTTCTTGCCGGTCGTGATGGCGCCCCAGCCGCCCACCGAGTGGAACCGCACGGCGATGTTGCCCTCGGGCAGGAGCGACGGCGCATCGTCGGACTTCACTTCGTAGGGATGATCGATGCCCAGCGCAGATGAACCGCACGCCTTCGTCGACGCCTTTGCCGTCCTTGCGCCTGCGCTGCCCGATCGCAAACTCGTAGGCACCAATCGTGTGCTCGGGCCGGAAATCGCGCGATCCCAGCCCATAGACGCCGGCAATCAGTCGCGGCATCTGGTCCATGGTCATCTTCGGAATGCCGGCTTCGCCGAGCAGCGCCTTGTTGAGCGCCGTTCGGATGTCGCGCCCCATCGGGTTGTCGCCCGCCAGCGGCTCGTCGGTGCGCTCGAGGATGATGACGTTCTTCTTCCCGGCGAGCGCCTTGACGATGGCCGCTTCCGGGAACGGCCGGAAGACGTTCGGGTGAATCGAGCCCGACTTTCGGCCCCGCGTGTCTCGCGCAGGTAGTCGACCGCCGCCTCGATGTTTTCGGCGGCAGAGCCGAGCGACACGAATACGGTGTCGGCATCCTCGGTCTTGTACTGACTGACCAGACCGTAGTAGCGGCCCGTCAGCTCGCCGAAGTCCTCCCACGCGGCCTCGAGGAAGTCGAGGATCGGCTCGACGAAGTTGTCGCGCCGCGCCACGACGCCCTGCATGTAGTGCTCCTGGTTCTGCACCGGGCCCAGAAGCACGGGATTGGTGAGATCGATCATCTTCGGCACACGGCGACGCCTGGGACCGAACAGCGCACGCTGGCTTGCCGTCGGGCAGTCGATGATGTCGTCGGGAGCGCCCAGATACTCGCGGATGAGCGCCGATTCGTGCTTGTAGAAGGTCCGCTCGAGATGCGACGTCAGGAACCCGTCCATGACGTTCATGCCGGGCGTGAGGCTGAGCTCGGTGACGCGCCGCAGGACGAGCGACTGGTCGGCGGCCTGCTGCGCGTCCTTTCCGAAGAGGATGATCCAGCCGGTATCGAGCGCACCGTAGACGTCGTCATGCCCGCAGTGCACGTTGAGCGCGTGCTTGGTGAGCGCGCGCGCGGCCACTTCGAGGACCATGGTCGAGCACTTGCCCGGCGCGTGGTAATACTGCTCGACACCGTACACAACGCCCTGCCCCGATGTGTAGTTGACGACGCGCTTGCCGCACACCGAGTGGGCAATCGCGCCTCCCTGTGCAGCGTGCTCGCCTTCGGCCTCGACGGCAATCGTGTTGCCGCCGAAGACGTTCAGTTTGCCTTCGGCAAAGGCCTGCTGGTAAAGCTCGCCGCCTTCGGTCGAGGGGGTGATGGGGTAGAAGATGCCGGCGTCGGCAATGCTGGTTTCAGTGTGGTATGAAACCAGCTGGTTGCCATTGGCGGTAACACGTATCCCAGGATACCGGGGTCTGCTCGACATGGACGCATCCCTCCAGACCGTGGGCACCTCCCGCGCGTAGAGGTGTCACTCGGCTTGCAGTTGTAGTGGCTCGGCTATTTGGTCAACTAAGCCGCATTCTACCCCCGGTCACCTCCCCAGCGAAAGATTTCTGGACGCCGGGCCGCCGTCGTGTTATTCAATGGCGGAAACACGGGCGTATCCGACACCCCTCGGTAATGACGGTCGCGCTGCCGCGCGCTTCCAGGGAGGGTCTGCGATGTCAGTCGCGCTGTCGATCGTCGAGCTGCTCAAACGGGAGCGTCATTCCCTACACCTGGTTTCAGCACAAGCTGTCGTACACGGCGCAGGAAGTGGCGGCCGCCTCACACATCCGCGGGCACTGCTGGGCCAAAGTCGTCATCTGCATGCTCGACGAACAGCCCGTTCAGGCGGTCCTGCCGGCCCACTACGTCGTCGATCTCGACCAACTGCGGATGCTGGCGGGCGCCAGGACACTTCGCCTGGCGCGCGAAGACGAGCTGGCGATCCTGTATCCGCGAATACGAAGTCGGGGCGATGCCGCCGTTCGGCGCGGTGTTCGGACATCGCGTGTTCGTCGAGCGTTGCCTGGTCGGCGAGCCCGAAATGGTCTTCAACGCGGGCACGCACACCGACGCCATCGGATGCACTACGGAGATTTCGCGGAACTGGCAAAACCGACTGTCGGTCAGTTCTGCCGTGCCGAAACGACGGACACGAGAGCGGAGAAACAGCCGACTGAAAGACCCGCGGATCCGGACACTACGTAAGAACCTACTTGCGACTCTCAACTCTCAGTTTCTGAATCTGCTTCGTCGCGTCCTCGATCTGCGCTTCGAGGATCAGTTTGCCGATGTAAGCGGTCGCTTTGGCCGGATTGCCGGTATGACCCTGCCCATCGTTCGTCTTCCCGACGAAGAACTTGTCGACACGAAGCTGCGACGGATCGAGATAGAGAAAGCTGGTCGTGTCCTGACTCCCCGCGTGCCCGCCCACTTCTTCCATGGTCAGGCCATTGGCCATGGCAATGGCATCGCCGCGACCTGGATAGTAGTCGGTGATGTGATGCACGCGGACGTTCGTGCCGGCCCACTCCTTGTTGAGCTTCTCCGACACCACCTTCTGCCCTGCCTGATTGCCGCCGCTGTCGCCGATGAACGCAATGTCGATGAAACCCGCGGCCCGCAGGCTTCGAGCGGCGGATTCCAGAATCGCCTCGTATACCTGCTCCGGAATCGTGATCGTACCGGGGAACCGCATATGGCCCGCGGCCGGCTTCGGTCCCGGGATCTCGCCCTCTGGCACATAGGCCAGCACCGGCGCCACGATCGCATTGCCAAGCGCCTTCGCGATCTCTCCCGCCTTGTACTTCACCAGGATGTTGTGCTTGCCCAGCACCATGTGTGGACCGTTCTGCTCGGTTCCACCCGTCGGGATAATCGCCGTCGTCTTCCCGGCCTTGATGGCGTCGCGGACCTCGACCCAGGTGAGATTCTCGAGGAACACCGTATTGGGATTCGGCTGCGCCACGGCCGGCGCCGCCGAGAGAACCGCCAACAGCGTCAGTGCACATCGCAATCGCATACAGCCTCCGGTGCTATTCTTTTTTCGACGGTCACCCGGCGCACGTCGATGCGCGTCACCGGGGCTTCCCCGTTGACGGGCACCTGTTCGATCGCCTCGACGACCTGCAGGCCATCGACGACGCGGCCGAATGCCGAGTATTTGCCATCGAGTACAGGACTCGGCGCGAGCACGATGAAGAACGACATGTCGGCGCTTGCGGGGTTCTCGCCGCGAGCCATCGAGACCGTACCCTTGACGTGCCGCGTGTCGTTGAATTCGGGCTGGAGATTTCTCACCAGCCGCTGTTGAGACTCCGAAAGCGGCTCGCTCCTCGACGGCAGATAGCCCGTCTGGATGACGAACCCCTTCGCCACGCGATGGACACCCATCCCGTTGTAGACGCCGGCCTGTGCGAGACGCAGAAAGTTCCGCACGTGTTCCGGCGCTTTGTCGGGCGTGAATTCAAGCGTAATGTTGCCCAGGCTCGTCTCGAGCACGGCGCGATACGCGCTCAACTCGGCGACGCTCTCTGTCGAAAAACTCTCGGGTGCGGCCGCCGGCTTGTCGCGAATCGTCACCGACTTGATCGCGACCCGCTCTTTCGGCCTGCCCTTTTCATCGGCCGCCACTTCCGAAATCCTCTGCGCGATGAGGATGCCCTCGCTGACCCGCCCGAATACGTCGTACTGGCCGTCGAGGCCAGGCTGGTCGGCGACACAGATGAAGAACTGCGAGCCGCCGCTGTCCGGATTGCCGGCACCCACGACGGCCGACACGGCGCCGCGCGTGTTCTTCTCGGCGTTGCGCTCGGCGCGCAGCACGCCGAATCCGCCCGTGCCGTAGGCATCAGCTTTCGAGGGATCCTTCGTCAGCGGATCGCCGCCCTGGACGATGCCCTGCCTCACGACCCGGTGGAACACCGTTCCGGCGTACGTGCCTTCCTGCGCGTTCTTGATGAAAAAGCCGACATGATTCGGCGCGGCCTCAGCGAGCAGATCGATGACGATGGTGCCCAGATCGGTCTCGACGACCGCCTGCTTGTTTCGCATGTCGTCGAGCGAAAGGGGTGTCGTGAAGAATTGCGGCCCCGCTGGCTTCGCCGGCGCGGGCTTGGTACCGCGCTGATCGGCCTGCATGCCCGCCTGCATCGCGCACAACACGAGAGCCGCCGTGGCGACGTGACGGAATACTCCCATCAGAAGCGGGTATTATAGACTTCAAGACGGATGACGTGGCGTGTTGCCGCATGCGCGGCTTTCTTCCTCGCAGCCATCGGCTGCAGCAGTCAAAACCAGAGCAGTTCGGCTACCCCGTCCGATGGCAGCGCCGGGATGACGCCCGCCGCCACGGCATCGCCTGGCGGTGGAGTCGAGGTGAGCGGCAAGCTCTCACCAAGCCTCGCGCCCGGATCGACCTTCATTACCCTGGAGCTCCTGGGAAACGGTGAAGTGCCGGTCAAATCCTCGCCGGCGGTCATGGACCAGGTGACCCAGACTTTTCTCCCCGCGTTTCTCGTGGCACAGGCCGGGCAGCGCGTGGAGTTCCGCAACAGCGACGACGTGCTGCACAACATCCGCGTGACGGAATCGTCCGAACAGCGGCCGATTTTCAACGTCGCGACACCACCGTACGGGAAATACGAATACACGTTCGAACGGCCCGGCACCTACACGCTCGGATGCGACATTCACCCGACCATGCGGGCCGACATCCTGGTCACGGCCACGCCGTACACCGCCACGACGAGCGAAAACGGCAGCTTTGCCATCGCCGACGTGCGGCCAGGGGCATATACGTTGAAGGTGTTTTCCGGCGGCGATCCGATTGCGCGGCCGGTTGAAGTGAAGTCAGGCGGGACCGATTTAGGGACGATTCAGTAAACGATAAACAGAAGATCAGAAGATCAGGAGGTTGTTTCTTCTGAAGAAATTTCTCCTGATCTCCTGATCTCTTGTTTGTCTTACTCGGTGGGTGCGTTCGCGGAAGGTACGGCGGCCGCTTCGGGGCGCACAATCTCGTCAATCAGGAACAGGTCGGTCAGCAGCGCGCGCAGGTGGATCGACGCATTGAGGTTGTCCACCATCTGCGAGCTGATTGACGGCTGCGCCAGGACGAGCTGCACCGAGGCTCCGGCGTCTTTGGCATCGCGCGCGAGCACGGCGATGAAATTCTCATAGGCGGACGTGGGCTGCAGGTTGTCGGTGCGAACGATCTGGGTAAACACCTCGGCCAGCCCGTCCAGCGACTTCTCGCACGTCATCAGCATGCTGCGGACCTGCGAGCCCATGCCGCTTCCCGGCTCGACCCGCAGCCCCTGGGCCGCATACGCGAGCATGAACTCGTACGCCTCTTCGATGCGCGAGCATCGATCCTTCAGTTCTGTTTTCATGATGAGAAATTGAAGCCGGGTCTCAAGAACAAGACCCGGCCTACGTGTGAATATGTAGGGCGGGTCCTGCTTTCCGGACCCGCCAACCTACTACGCCTTCGGCGGTGTGGCGCCCCCCACGACCCAGCGCTGCGGGTCGTGATGCTTGAGGAAATCCTCCCGGGTGATGTCCCCGAAGACCATGCCCTTGGTAATCCAGAGCTTCTCGGGTCGAATCGCGAAGTAGATGTGCGCGATCGTCAACCCGACGAGACCGATGCCGGCGAGCCCATGGAGCACGTACATGACGCCCCACGTGCTGTCGGAGAACATGTACGGGTTGCGTGCGAAGAACGGGTTGCGCACGCGCACCATCATGAAGAGACCGGTGGGCACCACCGCCAGCGCCGACAGGACGATGGCCGTGTGATACATCTTGTTGTCCCACGGATACTTCCCGGCCTTCCGTGGCGCCGGTTCGCTGCCGCCGATCGAGCGCTTGAAGCGCGTAATCGCCTCGTTCACATCTTCCTTGTTCAGCCAGATCGACCAGAAGTCGAGCCAGAAGCTGGCATGGATGATGTGATAGATGATCGAGATCGTCAGCGCGATGCCCGCCAGATAGTGAATCTGCACCCAATCGAACTGGAATCCCAGGATGGGCGCAAACGACGTGACGAGCAGCGTCAACATCGACGCGGCCATGATCCAGTGGAAGGCGCGCGCCGCGAACGAGTGACGCGGCACCTTGGCCGGCACGCGAGCCGCCGCCGCCGGATCGACCGGGGCGGTGTGGCCACCGGCCGGTTTGGGCCAGAACGCCACATACAGCGTGTGGCCAACCATGAACAGCGCGCCGAACGCGAGCGCCGCGTAGACGAGATTCCACTGCGCGTGCGTGAGGATTTCTTCGCTCCAGGGGTTCAACCCCGTTTGGACCAACCAGCTCATGATGTCGCCTCCGCCCGGAGTGCCCGCCTCACCAGGTTACGCATCAAGGGGATTTTGTAGGCGTTGTGCGCCAGCGGCTGGTTGCCCTGGATCGCCAGTTCCCCGGCCATGGTTGCCGTCTCTTCGTTCTGGGCCTTGCCCTTGATCGCCGCTTCGACGGCATGCAGCCGCATCGGGTGCGCGGCCACGGCGTTCACGACGACGCGCGATTCCTGAATGTTGCCGCCCGATACCTTGAGGGCCGTCGCGACGTTGACCAGCGGGAAGTCCCACACCTGACGATCGCGCACCTTCTCGAAGTAGAACTTCGCGCCGGCCCAGGTCGCCGGGATACGGATCGAGGTCAGGAGGTCGCCGGGCTCCATCACGGTCATGCGGGTGATGTCGATCGCCGGACCGATGAAGAACTCCTCGGCCGACACGACGCGTTCGCCGTCGGCGTTGCGAATCACCATCTGCGCGTCGAGCGCGACGAGCGCCGGGGCCGTGTCGGACGGATTCACCGCGACGCAGCGATTGGCGTCGAACAGCGCGTGCTCGCGGTTGATCGACGTGGGCGTGTCGGCGTAGCAGATGTTGCCGCCCGCGCGATAGCAGGTCCAGCCGCTGCGGTAGTACCAGCAGCGCGTGTCCTGCGACACGTTGCCGCCGAGCGTCCCCTGATTGCGAATCTGGGGCGAGGCGACCAGCCCGGCCGCGTCGGCCAGCACCTTGAACTTTTCCTTGATGACCGCGTTGTTCGCGATCTCGGTGAGCGTCGTGGTCGCGCCGATCTCCACGCCGCCATCGGGCAGCGCCTTGATGCCGCGCAGCGCCTCGACGCCGCTGAGGTCAATGACGACCGACGGGCGCTTGTTGCGATCCTTCAGCCAGTCGAACGAATCGAGACCGCCGGCCAGCGCCCAGACACTGCGGCGATGCCGCTGCAGCAGCGACACGGCATCGTCGATGCTCGTAGGCTGAAACAGCTCGAAGGCGGGCATTACGTCATGAATCGTTGCCATCTCTCAGCCTCCTCTAAACGTGGGACACGAGGCCTTCGTCGATGCGTTTTTTTGCATCGAGACAAGCCACGATCATGCTTGGTGTTGCCGGAGTCCGGCGCAGGTAGTCGTCGCCGATTGCCGCGGTCAGCGCGCAGATCGCCGCCGCAGCGCCCGCACAGATGGCGGGCTCGCCGATCCCCTTGGCGCCAATCGGCGTCTGCGGGTCCGGAATCCCGACGGCGGCCCACTTCATCTCGGTGAGCGGAACGTCGAGAATCGTCGGCGGCTTGTTGTAGTGGAACCGATTGGCGAGCGACACGCCGTAGCGCTGGTCGTACACCCACTTCTGGCTGCGGATGTGACCCAGCCCCTGCACGCCGCCGCCATGGAGCTGCGCGGCAAGCCCGCGAGGATTAATGACCGGTGCCGCAATCGGTCGCCGCACAGTAATCCACCAGATGGTACTCGCCGGTTTCCACGTCGACTTCGACCTCGGCGAACGAGGCGACCCACGACTGGGTGTTTCCCTTGCGCGGGAAATTGTCGCGCGCCGCGGCAATCAGCCCCTGACCTGCCAACGCCGTCACCGACGCCTTCGTCATCCCGTTGAGGTCTTTCGGCATCTCGTGACCGTCGAACTTGCCGCCGCGCTTGATCGCGGCTTCGGCCGCCTGCGCGAAGGTCATCCGTCCGACCTTGCCGTTCGAAACGGTGTAACTCTCCGGACGGCCACCCATCTCGAGCGCCGCAATCTCCTGCAGCTTCTGCTTCAGATCCTGGGCCGCTGCCAGATGGGCACGCGTGTGCGCGTGGATCGTCTGGCTGCCCGCCTGCGGCGAGCTCCACGCCACGTGCTTGCCGGTGCTGCCCCAGACGATCTCGAAGTGCTCCCACGGCGTATCGAGCTCCTCGGCCACCACGCGAGCCGTATCGTGCACGGAGCCGGTGCCGAGGTTGCCGACGCCGGTCTGCACGTACACCTTCCCATCCGGCCGGATGAGCAGCAGCCCGTCCATGTTGATCGACCCGGCGGTGTAGGTGCCCAGCCCCACGCCAACGCCCGTGACTTTCGTGCCGACGCGCTGCCCGTTGCGCTTCTTGCGCTCCTCCCAGTCGAAGGTCTTCGCGCCGATGTCGAGCGCTTCACTCAGATGGCAGCTCGTGAAGAACGTACGGCCCGGTGCGGGACGTCCTGCCGCCTTCGCGGCCGCGACCGCAGCCGCTGGCGGCGGTGCGCCGAACTCCGACCCGGTGCGCGGTGCGTTGATCTTTCGAATCTCGACCTGATCGACGCCGAGCTGGCGCGCCGCCTTGCTGATCAGCGGTTCGAGCATGGCCGACGCCTGCTCGCCGCCCGGCGCGCGTTGCGCGACGCGCGGTGGCGTATTGGTGAGCACGTTGACGGCGCGGAACCGCATCGTTTCAGGGTTGTACAGCGACGTCGCGGTCGACCCGAGCGTGCCGGCGTCGCCCTGGTTCGCATACGGCCCGCAATCCGCGATGGCGCACAAATCCATCGCGATAATCCGGCCGTCTTTGCGGAACCCGATGCGGGCGCGAAGATGGATGCCCGGCCGCGCACGGCCGATGTAGTTCTCTTCTTCGCGCGAAATGCGCATCTGCACCGGCCGGCCGCCCGCCTTCTTCGACAGCACGGCGGGAATCGCCATCGACTGCGCCCCGGGAATCTTTCCCCCGAATCCGCCGCCGGTGTACTCGCTGATGACAATGACCTGATCTTCTTCTTCGGGCTTGAAGCCGACCCACTGCGCCACGGTCGAGCGCGTGCGCGCCACCGACTGCGTGGACCCGTGCAGATAGAGCTTGCCGTTCTGCCAGTAGGCCATCGCCGTGCGCGGCTCCATCGCCTGATGGCCGGTCGATTGATGGACCACCGTCTCGTCGACAACCAAATCGGCCTGCTTGCAGCGCCGCGTCGACGTCGCCGATCGACCACATGGTCGGCGCATCGTCGATCATCGGGATACGGCCCGCATCGAGCTCGGCCACCTGCTCTGCATTGAACTTGATCTCGGCGACCTGCGGCACCTTCCACACGTTGCCTTCGGCGCGCGCATTCGCTCCGCCGGGCCGCAGCGTCGCGATCGGATCGACGACCCACGGCAGCGGCTCGTACTCGACCTTGAGCAGCTGAACCGCTTCGGCAGCCGTCAGCTCGTCGATCGCAGCCACCGCGGCGATGGGCTCGCCCTGGTACAGGGGCTCGCTGGCAATCGCCACTTCGGGGGCGGTGTTTGCGCGTTGTGCCGGACCTTCACCGAGTGCCTGCGGCGCATCCGGCTTCGGCATGTCCTCGCCGGTGATGATCGCGACGACGCCGGGAAGCGCCATCGCCGCGCTCGTGTCGATGCGGCGAATGCGCGCATGCGGCATCGGGCTCAGCAGCAGCTTCGCGAACAGCATGCCCTCGGCGCGGAAATCCTCGGCGTATTTCGCGCGCCCGGTGACCTTCGCGACGAGATCGTTCAGCTGGTAGAGCTGCCCGATGTATTTGTATTTCTTCTCCTCTGCCACGATCTACGCCTTCCGCAAATATTCCGCACCGCGCATGAACGCGTTCAGAATCTTGTTGTAGTCGGCGCAGCGGCAGAGATTCCCCGAGATGCCATGCGCAAGTTCCTCGCGCGTCGGGTTCGGGTGCGTCTTGAGATAGCCGACCGCGGCCATCACGAAGCCCGACATGCAGAACGCGCACTGGAAGCCCTGCTCGTCGACCACGGCCTGCTGCACCGGGTGCAGTTTGCCGTCCGCCGACTCGAGGCCCTCGATCGTCACCACTCGCTTGCTGCGAACGGTGTGCGTGAGGATCGAGCACGCATAGTGCGGCACGTCGTCGATGAGCACCGTGCAGGCGCCGCACTCGGAACGATCGCAGCCCAGCTTGGTCCCCGTGAGACCGAGCTTGTAGCGCAGCGTCGTGGCGAGCGTTTCCTGCTTCATCACGTCGACGCGACGCTGCTGGCCGTTGACGTTCAACGTCATCAGCCGCTCGACGGCGCCGGGCAGTGAGCCCTGACCGAAGAGCCGTTCCGGTCCACGGAACAGATAACTGCTCGCGGAGACCGCAGCGCCTGCGGCGATCACACCTTTGATGAACTGACGACGCGTTGGACCGATGGGCTGTTCTTGAATTTGCATTGGAGCAGTCATGGAGCGATCACCTCGTCATGAAACCCGCAAGGGGTCGCAGCGCACCCGAAAACCTTTCAGACTTGGCGGCTTGAGCGCCCATATCCTATCAAAGTAAAAAGGGGTCGGGAGGGGTTTTTTTACCACAACTGCTCAAAAAACCCCTCCCGACCCTTTTTTTCTTTTGGACCAAAATGTCGCCGGAAAGCCGATTCTTTTGGTCGGAGTTAGGGTCCGGCCAACACCGGAAATCAGGCGTCGTCGGAGCGCTTGGGACGCTGGTTGGCGGCCAGGATCCGCTTCCTCAACCGGATGCTTTTGGGGGTGATTTCGACCAGCTCGTCGTCGTTGATGAACTCGATGGCCTGTTCGAGCCCCAGCACCCGGGGTGGTATCAGGCGGATCGCCTCGTCGGCCGAAGAGGCTCGCATGTTGGTTTGCTTCTTTTCCTTGGTGACGTTCACGTCCATGTCGCTGGGGCGTGCGTTCTCCCCGATGATCATCCCCTCATACACGACGACCGCGGGCTCGATGAAGATCTCCCCCCGTTCCTGCAAGTTGTAGATGGCATAGGCCGTCGCCGGCCCTGTGCGATCGGCAACCAGGGCACCCGTCGCGCGCGACGGGATGGCGCCATGCCAGGGTTCCCACCCGGCGAACAGGTGGTTCATGATGCCGGTGCCCCGCGTGTCGGTCAGGAACTGCGAGCGGAATCCGATGAGCCCGCGGGCGGGAATACGGAACTCCATCCGCACGCGGCCGCTGCCGTGGTTCACCATCTTGGTCATCGTGCCCTTGCGGCCGCCGACCTGCGCGATGACCACGCCCTGAAAGTCCTCCGGCACGTCAATCACGAGATCTTCGACCGGCTCGACGCGCTGCCCGTTCTGCTCTTTCGTGACGATCTCGGGGCGCGAGACCTGAAGCTCGAACCCTTCGCGCCGCATCATCTCGATCAGGATCGAGAGCTGCAGCTCGCCGCGGCCGACGACCTTCACGGTCTCGGGAGTCTCGGTGTTCTCGAGGCGGATCGACACGTTGCCGATGAGCTCGCGCTCGAGCCGGTCGCGCACCTGGCGCGACGTGACGTACGTGCCGTCGCGCCCGGCCACCGGCGACGTGTTGACGCCGAAAATCATCGACACCGTGGGCTCGTCGATGGCCACCATCGGGATGGGCACCTGACGCTCGATTTCGGTGACGGTTTCACCGATGGTGATGTCGGGCATGCCCGCCAGACAGACGATGTCGCCGGCGGCCGCGTTGTCGATCTCGATGCGCTTCAGCCCGTCGAAGGAATACAGCTTGGTGATCTTCGCCTTGCGCGCCTCGACGTGGGGCGTGCAGATGGCGACCTCGTCGCCGATCTTCACCTTGCCGTTGAAGATGCGTCCGATGGCGATGCGGCCCAGGTAGTCGCTCGAGTCGAGGTTCGCCACGAGAATCTGCAGCGGCGCGTCGAGCGATCCCATGGGCGGGGGCACGTGCTTGACGATCGCGTCGAACAACGGCCGCAGGTCCTCGCCCGCGCGCGCGAGGTCGAGCGTCGCGGTGCCCTTCCGGCCGTCAGTGTAGACCACCGGGAAGTCGAGCTGCGCCTCGGACGCGTCGAGATCGATGAAGAGATCGAAGATTTCGTTGAGCACTTCGACCGCGCGCGCGTCGGGTCTGTCGATCTTGTTGATGACGACGATGGGCGGCAGCCCGCGGGCGAATGCCTTGCCGAGCACGAAGCGGGTTTGCGGCAGCGGTCCTTCCGACGCGTCGACCAGCAGCACGACGCCGTCCACCATCGACAGCGTGCGCTCGACCTCGCCGCCGAAATCGGCGTGGCCCGGCGTGTCGACGATATTGATCAGGAGCTCGTGGTAGTGAACGGCGGTGTTCTTGGCCAGGATCGTGATGCCCCGCTCGCGCTCGAGCTCGTTGCTGTCCATGGCCCGCTCGGCCACGCGCTCGTTCGCGCGGAACGCGCCGCTCTGGTGCAGCATCGCGTCGACCAGGGTCGTCTTGCCGTGATCGACGTGGGCGATGATGGCGACGTTGCGGCGGTTCGGGTTGGCGACGGTCGGCGGCGTTTTCGCAACCGTGGACGAATTTCTCGACGAAAGCATCCCAACAGTATAGTAGCTGTCAGCTCTCAGCTTTCAGCTATCGGGCACTTGCACGATCTTACCGCGCTCACCACCTAAGAGCTGATAGCTGAGAACTGACAGCTGAGAGCTACATGTTCAAACGTCAAACCACCGGCTCCGTCGTCTGCGCGTCCTGTGGATCCCTTGTCGGCGTACGCGACGAGAAATGTTTCAACTGCGGACGGCGGAACCCCGGGATGTGGGGATTCGCGCCGCTCTTGCGGAGCCTCGGGAACGATCTCGGGTTCGTGCCGCTCGTCATCTGGAGCAGCGGCGCGCTGTACATCATCTCGATGCTGCTCTCGGGCACCGCGATGCGCATGGGAGGCGGCCTCTTCGGGTTCCTCGCGCCCGATTCGGGCATGCTGTTTCTGCTCGGCGCGAGCGGCGGCATCCCGGTCTTCGGGTACGCACCGGTGGTGGACCGTGCTGAGCGCGGGCTGGCTGCACGGCAGCCTGCTGCACATCGTCTTCAACATGATGTGGGTGCGCGACCTGGGCCCGGCGGTCGCCGACATGTTCGGCCCCGGCCGGATGGTCATCATCTACACCATCGCCGGCGTCTCCGGATTTCTCCTCAGCTCGTTCGCCTACGCGTTTCTCCCGCACCTGCCCTTTCTGAGCGGCGCGGGCTTTACCGTGGGAGCGTCCGCCTCGGTGTTCGGTTTCCTCGGCGCGCTCGTGTATTACGGCCGGCGCACAGGCAGCTCGATAACGCGATCCGAAGCGATCCGCTACGCGCTCATCCTCGGGTTCTTCGGTTTCGTGATGCGCGGCGTGGACAACTTCGCGCACGCGGGCGGGTTCTTTGGCGGCTACCTGGCGGCCCGGTATCTCGATCCGCTGAAGCCGGAGCGCATCGATCACATCATCATGGCGCTCATCTGTCTCGGCGCCACGCTGGCCGCCATCGCGGCGTCGTTTATCACAGCGTTGCCAATGCTCTTGCAGCAGTAGGTTCGTGGAGTTCGTGGGTTCGTGAAGTTCGGGGGTTCGTGAGGTTCGGGCGGGTCCAAAGTTCAGGACCCGCCCTACTTTTTACTTTCGACTTTTTACTTTCTACTTTCAGAACTCACTTCGGCGGCACCACCGGCACCCACTGCGGGAATATGTAGGCATACATCATCGAGATGATGCCCATCACGATCATCAGCAGGATGCTGTGCTTGATCGTGAACCGGAAGAGCCGGCTCTCGTCGGCAGAGGTCATGCCCGTCGCGGCGACCGCGACGGCAATGCTCGTCAGCGAGATCATCTTGCCCATGACGCCGGCGGCGGAATTCACCGATGCCGTCAGCACGGGATTGAGACCCAGCGCGTTGGCCGTCACCACCTGCAGGTTACCGAACAGCGCGTTCGCCGACGTGTCGCTGCCGGTCAGGAACACGCCCAGCCAGCCCAGCACCGCGCTGAAGAAGGGGAACGTCGGACCGGTCGTGGCCAGCGCCAACCCCAGCGTCGACGTCATCCCTGAATAATTCATCAGTTGCGCGAGCCCGAGCATCGTCGCGATGGTCACCATCGACATCTTCAGTTGCTTGAAGGTAGCGACGTAGATGCCGGCAAACCGCTTCGGGTTGACGCGCAGGAGGATCGCCGCTGCCACCCCGGCGAGGAAACACGACGTGCCCGACGCGCTCAGCCAATTGAGCGTGTACACGGCGCCGTACGGCGCGGGAGCCTGGGTCACGGGCGGAATCCGCGTAATCAGGTTGTGCAGGCCGGGCACGTTGATCCCGTTCAACACGTTCGGATTCAGCGGCAGGACTGCGGGCAGCAACCCGTTCGTGAACCTGTCGAGGATCGCTTTGATATCGACCTCGCCCCATGTCAGCACGAACACCACGAGCAGCAGGTAGGGCAGCCACGCCACGAAGACTTCGCTCCCGGAGTGCTTCTTCGGCGCGATCGTTGCTTCCTTGTCGCCTTCCAGCCGCATGATCGTGGGCGGCTTCCAGAACTTCAGCACCAGCACCATCGCCCCGATGCAGACGAGCGAGCTGAGGATGTCGGTGAGTTCGTGCCCGATGTAGTTCGAGACGTAGAACTGCGTGGCCGCAAAGGACACGCCGCAGATCACGATGGCCGGCCACACCTCGAGCGCGCGCTTCGGGCCCGCCATCACAACGACGAGGTACGCCGGGATGATGATCGAGATCATCGCGCAGAGCCTGCCCGTCATCGCGCTGAGGGGCATCGACGGGATGCCCGTCACGTTGGCCAGCGTGGTGATGGGAATGCCGATCGAGCCAAACGCCACGGGCGCCGTGTTGGCCAACAGACAGATGCCCGCGGCATAGAACGGCGAAAATCCCAGGCCCGCGAGCATGGCGCCCGATACGGCGACCGGCGCCCCGAAGCCGGCCGCGCCCTCGATGAACGCGCCGAAGGAGAAGGCGATGAACATCGCCTGCAGCCGCCGGTCGTTGGTCAGGCCGCCTACCGAGTCTTTGATGATCTCGAACTTGCCGGTATCGACCGCGAGCCGATACAGCATGATCGAGCTGAACACAATCCAGGCGATGGGAAAAATCCCGAACGCCGCACCGTACAGCGTCGAGATGATCGCCATCGAGAACGGCATGCGGTAGCCGAGGAGCGCCACGATGAGCGCCGATGCCAGCGCGGTCATCGCCGCCATCCATGCGGGCTTCCGCATGACGCCGAGCATGACGAACAGCACGAGGATGGGGATGGCCGCGGCCGCCGTCGACAGGCCGAGACTTCCCCCTATGGGTTCATAGTTGTGTTGCCACATATCTCCCCTCAATAGACGCAGTTGGTGCGCTGTGGAACGCCGACTCTATCACATCAAATTAGGGAGTAGGGATTGGGGATTAGGGATTAGCCTGCCTTGCGCGCAGGGGGCTGCTCATCGACCTTCTTCACGCCAGCGCGCTCGCTGACGGCCTCCTTCAGACCAATCTCGAGACGCTCGCTGCGGATGCCGAGTCGAAGGCGCCCGTAAATGCTGATGAGGTGATTGGCGACCCAGACGAGCGCCAGCCAGGCGATGATGGACCCCCGCCAGTCGTTATAAAGAAGATGAAATCCCGTCATCAGCAGCATCGCCGCGGAGACGTAGTGGCTGAAGCAGGTACCACAGGTCAGGAGGTAGAAGAACTTGCGAACCGGAAGGTTCTGGCCGGATTGGCTCCGGTCAACACAGTAGCTCTGGATCTCCCGAAAAAGCTCTTCGTGCGTGACGGTCCACGAAACGGCCGCGACCGGCAGCGCCAGGACGAGGAGACGGAGGAGATCGGCGGCGGCGATATCGGTCATGCCCGGTTTCTGGTCATCACTCCAAACCGAATGACGTGCCCACCGACACCTGGTCAGGGGTTGCCGGGCGTGTCGCAAGAACTGCGCCACTGAATTGCGTGTCCAGACGCAGAGACGCCGAGCCGCAGAGGTCCTTTGAAAAAGACAATGCTCTGCGTCTTTGCGCCTCCGCGTCGAGGCGGCAGGTTCACCTGGTGTGGAGATCGATGATGCGGTTAATCGCGCGCTGGCAGACTCGGCAGAAACTGGTGACCTTGCGCGAGCCCATGATGCATTGCGCTTCCGGCCGGTACAACCCTCGTGCTTCGTAGCCCGCACCTTCGAAGGCGCCGACCTTGCCGGCATGGCTCATCGGTGTCGGTATGGGCGTGTCCTTCGCCACGAGATCGCGCCATTTCAGCGCCGAAGGGTCGTGAAGAGCCGTGACGTTCGGCTCCCACGGCTCGACTTTGACCGCGGCTCCGGTTTCGTATGTGACGGTGCCCACATATTCGTCGCCAAGCCCTGCGAGGTTGTGCGCGAGCTCATGAATGAAAACATAGGCGGCCGATTCGTTCCCGGCGGCGACGGTTGATTGCTGGTTGAAAATCCCGCCGCCGCCATATTTCGTTTCGTTCACCAGCACCTCGACGATGTCGTACGGCGCCGTGGCGGCGAAGTTTCGAAGCGCGCGATTGTCGTAGGTCAGCGCATATCGGTCGAGACCGAAGATGTTGAACTGGACCGACAGCGGCGCGCCACGAACCGCCAGCGCCCTGACGTTGAAATCACCCCGGCGCGACTTGAACGGCTCGATAGCAAAGAGCGCCTCGACCAGCCGCGCCGCGTCTGCGCGGAACTTCGAGGCTTGCTCCAGCGCATACCCTTCGCTGATGAGAAGAAGATCGACCTTGCGGTTCGACGGACCATTCTCGAACAGCAGCGACGCCCCGACCGTGGGTGGTATCGACACCGCTACGGCTGCCCCGGGATCGACCTCGGTCGTCCACAACGGCTGGAAGACGTTTCGGGCATCCCGCTTTCTCAACGTGATCCGCACAGGTCTGACCGGCCAGGGGAACCTCAGCGATTCGTGAAACGTGCGGCTCGTCTTGCGCGACTCGGGCACGGTCTCCCACTCGCCGTAAATCGAGGCAAATCCGCGCGAGTACAGCACACGCCCGGATTCGCGATCGTTCACCTCGAAGACGTACTTTCCGAGATCGCTCTTGTCGATGAGTTGCGAGCGGCTGCCGGGCCACGGGCCTTCGCTGACGAGCGCATCGAGCTTGATCGCTTCCCCGGTCGTTCCGCCGGAATGCAGATAATCCACGCGCAGCGTCCGGCTGAAATCGAGCGGTCCGGCCTGCGACGCGACCGGTCGATCCATCGACACGCACGCGGCGACGAGTGTCAAAGCGATGAGTAGATCGCGCATCAAATTCCGGGCTCTCCAAATCCCTAGAGATCTTAGATCTCTAGATCTCTCGGTCTCTAGATCTTAGATCCATCGATCACCAGTTGTAGTAGTCTCCCTGCGGAGGCATTTTCATGGGCGCCACGTCGGACGACCTCATGGACATCGCGCGCGCGGGAGCGGAGCGCATCAACATGCCGGACAACCGGGTGCGCTATCCCAGCTTCGGCGACGTCGAAGAGCAATGCGCGGCCGAGTACCGACGAACTGCTCGACGCGTTACACGACGATGAGCTGTTTGCGCCCGCGGATATACAGCGCCAGGAAGAGATCGTCCAGCAGCTGAAGGAACTGACCGGGGAAGGCGGACACGAACTGGTCGAGGAACTGGTCGACAATCTGTCGCGGCAGCTGTGGCTCAATCAGGAAGCCGCGTTTCATCTCGGCATGGCGGTCGGCTTGAGGCTCGCGGAGGGGCGAAGGCACTGACGCATACTTCGCCCGACATGGCAGATGGCAAATAGATGGCTTCGCTGTCAGGGCTGAGGGCTGAGGGCTTAGGGCAAAAGAGAGACGCGCGCCCGCTGTTGAAGTGGGCCGGGGGCAAGCGCCAGCTGCTGCCGGTGCTTCGGCGCTTCTATCCCGCGCAGTTCAACCGGTACTGGGAGCCCTTCCTCGGCAGCGCGGCCGTGTTTTTCGATCTTCACGCGCGCGGTCTGGTCGGCGGCGGCGCAACGCTCACCGATCACAATCCCGACTTGATCGCCTGCTATCGCGCGGTACGAGACTTCCCCGACGATATCGTTCGAGAGCTGAAGCGCCTTGCGCGCGATCACGAGCGGAAAGGCGCCGACCACTACTACGACATCCGGAACAATCGATTCAACACACAGCGCGCCGCGTTGCGGGCATCGGACCACGGCGGAGAACTCTCGTACGGCCCCGCGCTCGCCGCGATGTTCATCTACCTGAACCGGACGGGGTACAACGGACTGTTCCGGCTCAATTCGTCCGGCGAGTTCAACGTCCCCGCCGGACGCTATGCGAAGCCGCGCATCCTGGACGAAGGGAATCTGCGCCTGGTTTCGGCGGCGCTCGCACGCAGTCGTGTCGCGCTCGAGCAGGGGCGATTCGTCACTGTCCTGGAACGCGCACGGGCAGGCGATTTTCTGTACTTCGATCCGCCATATGCGCCGCTGAGCAAGACGGCGCGGTTCACCAACTACACCGCCGAAGGATTCAGCCTGGACGACCAGGAGACGCTGCGAACGGTGCTCGTTGAGCTTGCGAATCGAGGCTGCCACGTTGTGATGAGCAACTCGACCGCACCCGAATTGCGGAGCTGTATGAGAGGAGCCTTCAGGTAGCGGCTGCAGGCCTGCGCTGCCACAGAGTACCCGGCGCGGCGGGCGATCAACTCGAATGCAGAACGTCGCGGAACGGTTGACGAGTACGTGATCACCAACGTCGGCGAAAGAGCCGCACGAACATCTCCGTGACTGCTAGCGTCGATCCAGCTCCTCGCTGAAATTGTGTATGGCGTGCAGTTGTGTGGGCTTGGCGTCCGGATCAGCCTCGACCATCACAAAGGACGAACCGTCCGGAGAGACATCGAAGTTTGGAGAGCCGGTTTCGAATGGCCCCGTGAACAACTGTCGCGGCGGGCCCGCGCGGAACGCCTCCCCCACGGCTTCAACCGCGACTGACATCAAAGCCTGCCCCCTCATGTAGAACAGCTCGCGGCCGTTCGGCGACCAGACCGGCGCCACGCCGCCGCCGGTCGATACGAACCATTTGCCCCCGTTCACAAGAGGAAACGGCCGAACAGACACCTCCATACGCCCTGTCTCGTCGGACGCGTATGCGATCCAGCGTTCGTCGGGAGACAGGACGGGATGCGGCTCATGATCAGGCGTCGCGAGCAGTGCGAACGGCTCTCCTTTTGCGGGCATGATCCAGATGTCGGCGCGGTTTTGCGCGCCGGTACGATTAAAGACAAGACTGCCATCCTTGGCCCAGCTCGCCGGGTACTGGCCGGCAACAAGCAGCTCCTCCGGCGCACTGCCGTCAGCCAGTCGCGAGAAGATAGCATTCTGACCGGAATAAGCGACTCGCTTGCCGTCAGGCGACCAAACCGGAACGATGTGGCTCCTATCATCGGTAGTCAACGGGAAACCGCTGCCACGCGCAACGTCATAGATCCAAATCTGCGAGGGACGTGGATCAAGCGCGACGGCGATCTGATGTGCGTCTGGTGAAAAGCGCGGGAACCGGAATCCCCGCCGGTCGTTCGTGATCGGCGTGCGATGACCCGCGCGGTCCACGCGTACGAGCGATCGCGATTGGCCGCCGCGCGCGAAAATCAGCGTACCCGCCGCCGCGGCAAAATAGGCGCCGCCGGAGCTTTCAGATCGAAACACTCCCGCCAGCACCGAGGCGGGAACGCCGCGCGCAGTTCCCGCTGAGAGATCAAGCTCAATTGTGTGGAGTTCTCCCTCGCGCACGTGCGGCGCATGAAACACGATACGGCCGGAGCCGATGTATTGCGCCTGGGAGCCGTCTCCGAGCGGGGTCCATTCCCCCGTCTCCATTGACAATATGGCGATGCGGTTGGTGGCGGACGAGGGCGGGTCCGTGCCGATTGAGACGAGAAGCCGGCGTCCGTCCGGCAGAAAATGCGGCCACGCCAGATAGAGCTTTTCAATATCGGCGTTGTTGATCGCCACGCGTTCCGGCCCCCCCCCGGACTCAGGCACCTTCATCAGGCCCGTTCCGCCCGGATCAGGAACGACGATGAATCCTTGCGACGACCAGGACCCGCCTCTCGTAATCGCCGGCACGTCGCACACGATGGCCGGCGACCCGCTCACGATCGACACCCGCTTCAGCTTTCCTCCGGCAAAAAAGGCGATCGCCTCACCATCTGGCGAGAAGAAGGGATATTGCGCGCCTTCCGTGCCGGGCAGCAGCTTCGCGTCGAAGGCGTCGAGGTTGCGAACGTAAAGCTGATGGTGGCCGCTGCTGCGAGCAACATATGCGAGACGCCGTCCGTCTGGCGAGAGCGCCAGTGGGCTTGCGGTGGGCTGCGTATCAAGCTCTTCGTCGCTCCCGAGAGTCAGCGTCGACCGGATGACCGATCGCGGGGCGTCCGACCTCTGCATTGCCCGCCACGACACGACCACTGCTAGGACCCCCCCTATAGCGAGACCCGCCGCCAGGAGAGCCGTCACGCGCGCACGAAGCCTTCGATCTGGCGGCGCCGCATCAGGACTTGGAGCCTCGGCGCGCTCGTCGAGCTCAGCTCGCGCGTCGCCGATATCGCGTAACCTACGCGCTTGATCCCTCTCCAGGCATCGCCGCAGCAGCCGTCGAACCGACATCGGCGTGCTCGAGGGCAGCGCACTCCAGTCCGGCTCGCGTTCGAGTACGGCGACAAGCGTGTCGGATACGGTGTCGCCGCCAAACGCGGGCCGTGCCGCGAGCATTTCGTATACCAGGCAACCAAACGCCCAGATGTCGGTGCGCTTGTTCACCGCTTGTCCGCGCGCTTGTTCGGGGCTCATGTAGGCGGGCGTGCCGAAAATGGCGCCTGCGCGGGTGGCCAGCGTCTCAGTTGCCTGCTCGCTCGATTGATTCGATGAATGCGCGAACTTCGCGAGACCGAAATCCAGCACTTTGACCTGGCCGTCGGCCGTGAGCTTGATGTTCGCGGGCTTGAGATCGCGATGGATGATGCCTTTTTCGTGTGCGGCGTCGAGCGCTTCGGCGATCTGTCGCGCGATCCTCAGCGCATCGCCGATCGAGACAGGCCTTTTCTCGATTCGCTCGGCGAGTGTGGGCCCTTCCACGAGCTCCAACACCAGCGCCGCGATGCCCGAGGATTCCTCGAATCCGTGAATCGCGCCGATGTGCGGGTGGTTTAGTGACGCAAGCACGCGCGCTTCGCGTTGGAACCGCGAGAGGCGCTCAGGATCAGAGGCAAAGTCGCTCGGCAGGACTTTGATGGCGACATCGCGCGCGAGCTTTGTGTCGCGTGCGCGATAGACCTCGCCCATCCCGCCCGCGCCGAGCAGCGACAGAACCCTGTAAACGCCGATCTGCGTACCGATCACCTCTTCCGTGCGAATTCCCAATCCCGAATCCCGAATCCCTAATTCCGTTCCGACTGCGTCCGCGCGACTCTGGTTGGCGAGCAGCGATTCCACGTCGCGCTGCAACGCCTCGTCGCCGGCGCATGCCTCACGCACAAACGCCAATCGCTCGCCCGGTGCCCGGTCGAGCGCGGCATGCACAATCTCTTCAACGCGCCGCCAATCGCTAATGCCCAATCCCTAATCCCCAATCCCTAATCCCTAATCTAATCCCCAATCCCTAATCCTGAATCCCTCGTCACTGATTTCAGCAACGGCACGAAACTCACCGTGGCAATGCCGCTTGCCAGTTGACGACGACGGTAATCGGCGCAGCCTCCTCGACGCCTGGCGGCACAGAAACCAGAAACCGTTGCCCGTCTCGAGACACGGCATAGCTCGCATTGGTGCCTCCGACAAACGTCGTCTGGAACAGCGCTCGGGGTGCGCCCCATTCGAACGTCGCCCCGGCCTGAATAGGCACTGCCATCAATGCGCCGTCGGCGGCGACATAGAAAAGCTCTTTTCCGTCGCGACGCCACTGGGGACTGACGCCTCCGCTCGTCGAGACTTGCCATCGGCTCCCGTTCGGCGGAAACGGCTGAACCCAGATCTCGCGGCGCCCCGACTCTGTCGAGTCGTACGCCACCCAGCGGGCGTCCGGCGAGAATCGGCCTTCGCGTTCCCCGTGCTCCGTCCTGGCCACCGGAAAGGGCTTTCGATCGCCGGCGAGCGGCACGGCCCACAGGTCAAAGCTGGTCTTCGGGGCGCTCGCCTGATACAGGATGAACCTGCCGTCCGAAGACCAGTGAGGGTTGTTTCCTTGTATCCCCAGGGCCTCCCCGACCCCAATCCCATTCGTGCGCTTCAAGCGAAGGCTCAACATCCCCCCTGCAGGGCCTCCACCGGACGCGTAGACGACCTGCTCTCCGTCTGGTGAGAAGGCTGGCGATGCATCGACCGATTGATCGAACGTGAACCGGCTCTCGACGCTTTTTACCAGGTCGATCAACCAAAGGTCGATGTTGGCCGACTGCGAATCACGGCGCTCCGCGATCAGCAATCTCTCATCGGGTGAAATCACAGGACGAGTGCCCGCCACGACGGGGCGTGCCGTTAGGGCTCCCCGCACGGTCCAGCCAAGTCAGGCGACCGCCATTCTCGCTCGCGAAGTACGCCAGGATGCCGTCGCTGGAGGCCGAGAAGGGCGGGGGCATGTAGAAGGGGCTGACATCGATTGACTCATGCGTCACGCTCAAAGGCTCGGCCGATAGCTGCAGGCGATCCGGGTCGAACGGGTGCGCCACGAGCGCGCCGCTCCGGACCAGAAGCAAGTAGCCAGGCGCAGCGTACCTCGCCGGCGAGTGCGCATTCACAACGCACGTCGTTTCTGAAGAATCCAGCGAACCCACACAGACACGACTCGCCTCCGGCTTCTGCGCCAGCCTTGTATAGAGGAAGCGTCGGCCGTCTGGTAGAAAGCTCGGCGAATGCGGGTTGAACCCGTCACCGCGTGGGACATAAACCCTCGACTGCCCCCCGCTCGCGGGGATGCCGGTGATCCCGGCGGGGCTGCCGGCCCATATAATCGTTCCCTCTCCCCAGGCACCGGCCAGACCACCTTGGTACGGCACGTCCGCAAGGACGCGCACGGTACCCGTGTCCACGTCCACCCTCGAGAGAGTGCCGTTGGCAAAATACGCCAGGGAGCGACTGTCGGGCGACCAGAACGGCCGTATCGCTCCCTCAGTGCCCTCGATCGGACGGACCGCTGAAGCATCCAACCGCCGAATCCAGAGCCGCTGATGGCCCTCGCGCGAGATCGCCACAAACGCCAAATGCCGGCCGTCTGGAGAAATGGACGGCCACGGGGCGCCCGAACCTCGCGGAAACGTTGTGCCTCTGGGCGGCGCCACCGACATGGTCGTCACTCTGGGGTCCCCGGGACCGCTCCGCTGTCGAAGGACCGCACAGCAAGCAGAGCGGCGAGGATGCCCACGACCGACGCCCAGAGAAGATGGGGGCCATATCGACGCAACGGCATCGATGTGTGTGGCCCCTGGCAGATTCCGGTCGCTTGCCGCACTGGGCGCCTCGAGCATTTCATCGATGTCCAAGCGGACATCGGCGATGTCGTGCAGGCGCCGCCGGGAATCTTTCTGCAGACATCGCTGCAGCAACCGGCGAACAGCGGGCGGCGTCTGCGGCGGCAGTGCCGTCCAATCGGGCTCGCGCTCGAGGACCGCCGCGATGCGATCCGACACCGTGCGGCCGGGAAGGTTTCGCGCCCGGCAAGCATCTCGTAGAGCACGCACCCGAACGCCCAGATATCTGTGCGCTTATCTACCGGCAAACCCCGCGCCTGTTCGGGGCTCATGTATGCGGGCGTGCCGAAAATGGCGCCTGCGCGGGTGGCCAGCGTCTCAGTTGCCTGCTCGCTCGATTGATTCGACGAATGCGCGAACTTCGCCAGCCCGAAGTCCAGCACTTTCACCTGGCCGTCTGCCGTGAGTTTGATGTTCGCGGGCTTCAGATCGCGATGGATGATGCCTTTTTCGTGCGCGGCGTCCAATGCCTCCGCAATCTGCCGCGCGATCTTCAGCGCGTCGCCCATCGAGACCGGCCCCTTCTCGATTCGCTCGGCGAGCGTCGGGCCTTCCACGAGCTCTAACACCAGCGCTGCGATGCCGTCGGATTCCTCGAATCCGTGAATCGCACCGATGTGCGGGTGGTTCAGCGAGGCCAGCACGCGGGCTTCGCGTTGGAACCTGACAAGGCGCTCGGGATCGGACGCCACGTCAGCCGGCAGCACTTTGATGGCGACATCGCGCTGCAGTTTCGTATCGCGCGCGCGATACACCTCGCCCATCCCGCCCGTGCCGAGAAGAGCTTCGACGCGATAGACGCCAATCTGCCGGCCGATGAGATCCAGGCCCAGATTGCCAATCCTGAATGCCGAGTTGTCCGCAACGCTCGCGTTGGCGAGCAGCGATTCCACTTCGACCCGCAGGCTGTCATCGTTTCCGCAGGCCACCCGCACAAACGCCAACCGCTCGTCTGGCGAACGCTCGAGCGCCGCGTGCACAATCTCCTCAACCTGTCGCCAGTCGCTCATCGGTGGTCCCTGATCCCCTCGAATCCCTGATCATTTCTTGCGACGCTCAGAACCAATCTTGCGACGCTCAGAACCAACGAAACGATGCGGAAGGCTGCTTGAAACCCTCGAGGAGCCAGATGTCGTGCCGTGCGATCCCGATCGCGGTCGCGAAACTATTCCCGTTTGGCTCCAGGCTGAATCCTGTAACGCTGGCTCGTTGCGGTAGGTTCAGGTTGGTGACCTTCCGTTCCCCGCCACTTTGGATATCGAACGTCACGAGTTGCCACGTATCTTTGGGAGCGCGTCGAACCGCGTACAGCGACGAACCGTCCAACGAGAAACCGAACGCTTCCGGAGGTGAGCCACTGAGAGCTTTCTGAATCTTGCCGTCTTCGGCATGCGTCAGACGTAGCGCTCCATCTGCAACATGCGCGATCCACTCGCCCGTCGGAGACCAGGCAGTGTGATCGCCACCGCCAGGCGCGGCCTCTGCGAGTCGTACCGGCTGACCGCCACCAGAAGGCACCTTGACGAGCTCCCAATTCTTGCCGTGCAGACGCTTATACGCGATCCACTTTCCGTCCGGCGACCAGGCCGGGCTGTGCTGGTCCGGACTTTCCCGGTCCAGCGGCACGCCCCGCCCATCCGCTACAGACGATACCCAGATAGCGTGACGTGGACCGAGGACTTCGTACACGAGTCTCACGCCATCTGGCGAAAAACTCGGTCGGTTCAGATTCGTCCAACCATCAGCACCCGGTTGACGCGTGATGATTGGCCGTGTCCAACCTTCTTCGATGCTCTTGGCCCAGATCTCATACATGCCCCGGGCGTTCGTCACGTAAACGAGCTGGCTGCCCGTGGGAGACCACGTGGGTCTCGTCTCGCTCCGAGCGCTGGCGAGCAGTGTTTGAATGTCCGAACCATCGACAGGAATTCGAACCAGATCGAAATCGCTGCCTCCCGCTGCAAACACGATCGTGTCACCTTTTGGTGAAACAGAGGGCTCCCCTTCTTCCGCCGTTCCTGAAGTAATCGGAAGAATCCTGCCACTCTGGGTGTCCACCAGGTACAGATGACTACCAGGGCGGTCAAGAAAGATACTGTCCATCACGATGTGTCGGTTGTCCGGCAACCAGCTGATGCGACCACCGGAGATGTCGCGCGCACGTGTGAGCACACGACGAGGTGTGCCGGACGGGTAAGGAATCACCCAGAGTTCCGAACTGAATGAAGGTCCCTCCTGTCGTTCGACGAGAACGGCGATCTGCGCACCGTCGCGTGAAAACTCGACGGAATTCGAGCGCGTGAACATCTGCGGGAACGGAGGTGTCTGATATTGTCGCGGCTCACCCGTAGGGATAGCGGCAGTCCAGAGGCTCCGACTCCCGCCCACACCCCTGAGGAACGCCAGCGTCTTGCCGTTTGGCGCAACCGTCGCCGCGCCCGCGTCCTTCATGATGAGCTGTGGCTCTCCACCGGTCGCACCGACCGATAACAAATCGCCTCCCATCGTGGACTGAGACGCGAAATAGATGCGAGTGCCATCCGAAGACCAGAACGGAGCCAAGACATCGGTCGCAGATTTAGTGATTTGCGTCGACATGGCGGAGCCGAGACTGCGGGTGAAGACTTGCCTCACGCGATCGATTTCCGCAACATATACGACTGACTTCCCGTCCGGAGACCACGAGGGCGAATTCTCGCTTGCAGGTTCGGCCACCAACGGAGCGAACCGATGGGACGTCGTGTCGAGGGCTCCAGAGCCGAGCAAAGCTGAACTGGCCGTAAGCGCAAGGGCCCCAAAGGTCACAGCCAGGACTGCAGCTGCGGTCAGAGCCAGAAACCGCCAACGGCGCACGGCTCCGGCCAGGATGTCTGAAGCGTGCCCAAGGCTGGTGCGCTCCGCTATCGCGGTGTCATCGAGCTCGAGACGACCGTCACCGATGTCACGTAGGCGGCCCTTCGAATTCTTGTCGAGACAGCGCTCGAGCAATCGGCGCACGTTCGTCGGCGTCGATGTCGGGAGCACCGACCAGTCGGGCTCGCGGTCGAGGACTGCCGCAATGGCATCCGAGACGGTCTGGCCCGGAAACGCCAAGCGGCCGGTGAGCATTTCATAGAGGACGCAGCCGAACGCCCAGATGTCGGTGCGCTTGTCGACCGGCTGTCCGCGCGCCTGTTCGGGGCTCATGTAGGCGGCCGTCCCGAGGATGATCACCTTCGCGCGTCCCGCCGAGCGTGATCGTCGGCGACTGCGTCAGATTGGCGGTCGCCGCCTCGCCGACGACCGCCTTGGCGAGTCCGAAGTCGAGCACTTTCACCACGCCGTCAGGAGTGATCTTGATATTCGCAGGTTTCAGATCCCGGTGGACGATGCCTCTCTCATGCGCGGCGTCGAGCGCATCCGCAATCTGCTTGGCGATCTCCAATGATTCGCTGAGGGCGAGCGGGCCCCGCGAGCCAGGCGATCGGCGAGCGTCAACCCTTCGACCAGTTCCAACACGAGCGCCGGTGCGCCGTGCGACTCCTCGAAGCCGTAGATCCCGCCGATGTGTGGATGATTGAGCGACGCGAGCATGCGTGCTTCGCGCTCGAAGCGTGCGAGCCGGTCGGGATCGGTCGTGAACGCGCGCGGCAAGAACTTGACCGCCACATCGCGCCCCAGCTTCGTATCGCGCGCGCGATACACTTCGCCCATGCCCCCCGCGCCAAGCAGCGAGTCGATTCGATAGACGCCGATCTGCTTGCCGATCAGCGCTTCCGTGCTCATCCCCAATCCCGAATCCCGAATCCCTAGTCCGGATCCGAGCGCGTCAGCGCGACTCTGGTTGGCGAGCAGCGATTCCACTTCGGCGCGCAGCACGTCGTCGCCGGCGCACGCGTCGCGCACGAACGCCGCACGATCATCCGGACGGCGCCCGAGCGCGTCGTGACAGATGTCTTCGATGCGCCGCCAGCGTTCGTCAGTCATTAGGCGCCATCCGAGCGCACGCTATTTCACGGGCACGAGGCGCTTCAGATCCTCGAACCAGTTCTGCACAACGATGAGCCGTTTCGCCTCGATCGGCAGGGGAAGGTCCTTCACCATGAGGAATCGCGTACCGTCTGGCGACACATCGAAGTTCCGTCCGATCCCCGACAGTGAGAACGATCGCGTGTCGAACAACATCTGCGCCGATCCAACGTCGAAACTGGACTTTGTCTGGACGGGGACCATCGTCATCCGACGCTCAACGTCGAGAAAGAACAGCTCGCGTCCGTCGCGCGACCACAGGGGTCGCGTGCCGCCCCTCGTCGACACCGGCCACCGCCCGGCACTGACGTTTGGATAGGGGCGCACGTACACCTCGGCGCGTCCAGACTCGTCCGATTGATAGGCTATCCAGCGGCCATCTGGTGAGAGATCGGCGTTCTGCTCGTTGAAGGGCGTCTGAAGGAGAGGCGTCGACACATGCTTGCCGTCCATCGACAGGACCCGCACGTCGAAATTGGTCTTCGGATCGCGCTCATCGAAGACCAGCTGGCGCCCATCGGGAGAGAATGTATCGGCGAACTGGACATTCGGGCTGTCAAGCAGACGCTCGGCAACGCCGGTTCCGTTTGCGGATTGCCAAAAAAGATTCACGATCCCGGCGCGGTCCGGACCGAAGACGACCCGCTGTCCGTCACGGCTCCAAATCGCCGGTCCACCGGCTTGGCGGCCGAACGTCAGTCGTGTCAGCGCGCTCCGCGCGAACTCCCACACCCATACGTCGGCTTGCTGATCGCGCAAGTCCAGCGCGACACGCTGGCCATCGGGCGAAATACGCGGGTATTCATACGCGCGCGGCTCCGCAGGAAGCAGCTGTTCACGACCCTGGCGATCGACCCAAACGAGGAGACTCCTTCTCCCCTCGGCAGCCTCGGGCAGGTACACAAGGGTCCCTTCGTCCGACACCCAGTACCTGGAACGCACCCCACCCGGCGGGCATTGCCGTCATCTGTGCCACATCCGAAACCAACGGAACCGGGGTTCCAAGGATCTCATGTGCTGCCAGATCTACTTGTGCGCCGTACAAAGTTCCATGGAACCCATAGACCAGGTGACCGCTGGTGAGGTAACGACCACCGAGGGCTTGATGCACGAGGACGTGCCGCTTACCTGTGCTGAGCGATTGAACGACGATATCTGCATCGTTCCAGTCAGGGCCGGATGAAACGGTAAAGAGGACCTCGCTTCCTCCGGGCAGTAGTTGTGGGGCGGTAGCAACCTGCCCTGTCTCGAGTGGAATCAGTAGCTCGGGCGAGCCGCCCACCGCTGCCACCCTCCATATACCGCCACGGGTGGCGCCGCTGCCGTATGAGGCAAAGAGAATGGTGTTGTCCGCGCTCCACGTAATGGGGCCATAAGTGCCCACTGCGCCACCTTGGGCTTGCGCGAGGTTCGACACGGTTGTCGCGACGCCACCGGTCGCCAGCACTTTCTTGAGTTCGCCGGCTTGCATGAAGCCAACCCACTGTCCGTCTGGCGAGAAGAACGGGTTGCCTGCGAATCCGAGGTTGCGCCCGGGTCCGAGCAATGCCGGGGGTTCGGTTCCGAGGATTGGCACCGCCTCGAGTTGCTCGAGCGAACGGAGGTACAAACGCTGGTTTGCTGCGTACACGACACGTTTGCCGTCTCGGGAAACGGCGGCCAGAGGAGCGAATGTGTTGATGACGTCACTCTCTGCCAACTGGATAGCCAAACGCGTAACGGGATGAGCGGGGTGGTCATCCCATCTCACAAGTTTCATGGCACCAGCAGCAGTTAGCGCGACGGCAACAGTCGCGGCGCCTACCGCGATCAGAATCACACGACGATTCGCGCGGGTTGGCAGGAGCGATGAGCGCGTCGGATGTCACTTCGAGATGACCCGCGCGTCACCAATGTCGCGCAGCCGTTGCTTCGGATCCTTTTCGAGACAACGCCGCAACAGGTCGTACGACATTCGTGCGGCGTAGCGGCCGGCAGCTCAGACCAGTCGGGCTCGCGCTCGAGAATGGCTGCAATGCATCCGGAAGTGGTCTGGCCCGGAAACGCCAGGCGGCCGCGTGAGCATCTCGTACAGCACGCAGCCGAACGCCCAGATGTCGGTGCGCTTGTCGACTGGCTGACCGCGCGCCTGTTCGGGGCTCATGTAGGCGGCTGTGCCGAGAATGACACCTCCGCGTGTGCCACCGTCGGTCATCGTCGGCGACTGCGTGAGATCCGGTTCGACGCGTCGCCAGCAAACACCTTGGCCAGGCCGAAGTCCAGGACCTTCACGACGCCGTCGGGCGTGATTTTGATGTTCGCGGGCTTCAGATCGCGATGGACGATGCCTTTCTCGTGCGCGGCGTCGAGCGCATCCGCAATCTGCCGGCGATCTTCAGCGCCTCGCCGAGGGAGACGCGGCCCCTTCGCGATACGATCGGCGAGCGTCGGGCCTTCGACCAGCTCCAACACCAGCGCCGCGTGCGCCGTCGGACTCCTCGACGCCGTGGATCGCGCCGATGTGCGGATGATTGAGCGAGGCGAGCACGCGCGCTTCGCGCTCGAACCGCGCCAGCCGCTCGGGATCGGTCGTGAACGCGCGCGGCAGGACTTTGATGGCCACATCGCGCCCGAGCTTCGTGTCGCGCGCGCGATAGACCTCGCCCATCCCGCCCGCGCCGAGCAGCGACACAACCTTGTAAACGCCGATCTGCGTACCGATCAGCTCTTTCGTACTACTCCCCAATCCCGAATCGCGAATCCCTAGTCCGGTTCCGAGTGCCTCAGCGCGAGTCTGATTTGCAATCAGCGATTCCACTTCGATGCGCAGGTTGTCATCGTTTCCGCAGGCATCCCGTACAAACGCCATCCGCTCGCCCGGCGAACGCTCGAGCGCCGCGTGGACGATCTCCTCAACGCGCCGCCAGTCGCTAATCCCATCAATCCCTAATCCCTAGTCACTTTTTTCGAGCTCCCTAAGCAACCACAGTTTGGCCATCGTCCAGTCGCGCTTCACCGTTCGCACCGACATATCCAGGGCTTCGGCCGTTTCCTCGATGCTCAGCCCGCCGAAGAAGCGCAGCTCGACCACCTGGCTTTTCCTCGGGTCAATCTGCTCCAGCGCTTTCAGCGCGTCATCGAGGGCAATGACGTCTGCGGGTTGTTCCACGATACCAACCCGACCTTCATCGAGCGTCACGTTATGCGCACCGGCGCCGCGCTTCTGGTATCCGCGGGCACGCGCACCGTCGACCAGGACTTGTCGCATGAGGCGCGAAGACATCGCAAAAAAGTGCGCACGGTCCTGCCATTTGACCTGCCGGGCGTCGACCAGCTTGAGATAGGCCTCATTGACGAGCGCGGTCGGCTGAAGGGTGTGCCCCACCCGCTCGTGTCCCATATGCCGGCGGGCAATGCGGCGCAGCTCGGCATGGACCATGGGAACGAGGCGATCGAACGCAGCGTCATCGCCGTGTCCCCAGGCCAGGAGGAGCGCCGTTACCTCGGGGTTTGCAGGAATTGGCACCGGAAACCGAGCCGGCGCCCATTCTATCCGCCGTTCCCCGTCAGGCGGGGTTCTTTCCTCCCACTAATCCCTAATCCCTAATCCCTGTTCCAGTGTCCGTGGCCCTTTTCAATCCGGTTTCCCGCCTCCAGGTTCACGGCCGGCGTCACCCGGCCCAGCAGGAGGAACGAAATGGGCCGAACAACCTGGATCGTAGCGGTGGCGCTCTTTGCGGGACTGACCGGTTCGGCCGATGCCACGGCCGAAACGACTGACCCGCTGGCTCTCCAGGTGATGCTCCACGACGAGACCGGGATGACCATTACCGCACTGCATCAAGCGCAGTCGGAAGCCGGCCGAATCTTCAAAGCGGCAGGTGTCACCCTCACCTGGCTTCCACCTGGCGAGGTGCCGGCGAATTCTCTGATCATCAAGGTCGTCGACACACCGATCGGTCAAAAGAGCAGAAATCCAAACGTTCTCGCGGTATCGCCCGGTTCAAAGGAAGCACCCGGACGCGTGGCGTGGCTTTACTACTCCCGCATTCACGATCTCGCCCGTTTTTTTCAGGCTGCTCATGGGTTTCGTTTACGCCTTGAAGTCTCACAACTGCTCGGTCACGTCATGGCGCACGAAATGGGTCATCTACTGCTGCCATACGACGCGCACGCGGCAACCGGGCTCATGAAAGCAGGATGGGACACGCAACAGGCGTTTCTCGCCGGCAGCGGCGCGCTGACATTCGAACCGAGTCAGGCAACCCTCATCCGCACGCGCCTGCGGCGCGCAAGCCAATCCCTAATCCCCTAATCTCTCAGCCCTAAGCCCTCAGCCCTCAGCCCTTCGTCCCCCTGGCCCTTTTCGCTCCGGTTTCCCGCCTCCCTGTTCACGGCCGGGATTGACCCGGCCCCTGGGGAGGACGAGATGGGCCGCACGGGTTGGATCGCAATGGTCGGGCTCTGCGGAGCGCTGATGGGCCCGTCAGATGTGGCGGCAGAAGCCTCTGCCCCCGTCACAATTCACGTGCGGATCCTTGACGAGGTGGGGTTACCTGCGAGCACGGTACAGCAAGCGCAGCAGGAGACCAGCCGCATCTTCAAGAGCGCCGGAATCGCGCTGTCATGGCTCACGAACGAAGACTCACCGGGAGGTACCCTGATGATCAAAATCGTCTCGACGCCGCTCGGGTCGAAGGGCAAGAAACAAAACGTGCTCGGCATCGCTCCAGGCTCCAGGGAGACGCGCGGAAGAATCGCGTGGCTGTTCTATCCGCGTATTGCCGATCTGGCCGAGGCGCGTCACGTTGAGGTCTCGCAGTTTCTGGGTCATGTCATGGCGCACGAGATGGGCCATCTCCTGCTGCCATTCGGCTCGCACGCGGTCATCGGACTGATGAAGGACAGCTGGGACGCCCGTCAGACTCTACTTGCATCAGTGCGCACGCTGACGTTCGAACCGAGCCAGGCCGCGTTGATCCGTGCGCGGCTGCGGGAAACGTCGTCGGGCAACTGACGAGAGACATGCTCGCTAGCACTCGAGCCGTTTCCTGGCCCACCGGACGTGCTCGCGGACAATCGGATCGGCCAGCGTCGCCTCGTCGCGATCGTCGCGTAAGGCCTCGCGCGCGTGATCGTCACCCGAGTTTCCCAGTGCCACTGCGAGATTGCGGCGCAGCCCCCGCACTCCGGCACGAGTCAAGGCCGTCTCGCGAATCATCCCGGCAAGCTCGTCATCCGAACGCTGCCAGAGATCGATGAGGCGCTGAAGATTGAGGTCCTTGCGTGAGGACCAGCCGGCATCGGGAACACCGATCGGCGCCGCGTTCCACGGACAGACTTCCTGGCAGATGTCGCAGCCGAAGATGTGATTGCCGATGCCTTCGCGATGCTCTTCGGGAATCGAGCCGCGGTACTCGATGGTGAGATACGAGATACATCTGGTCGCGTCCAGCACATGGGGCGCCGCAAATGCACCGGTGGGACAGGCCTCGAGACAGAGCGTGCAGGTGCCGCACTGATCGAGCGAAGGCGAGTCGGCCTCGAGCGGCAGGCTGCAGATGATCGTGCCCAGCAGCAGCCACGACCCGAGATCGGGATTAATTACGCACGTGTTCTTGCCAATCCAACCGACGCCCGCGTACTGCGCGTACACACGCTCCTGCACCGGTCCGGTGTCGACATAGGCGCGTGCATCGAAGGGTTCCGGATGCTGCCCTCTCATCCAGGCAAGAAGCGCATCGAGGCGCTCGCCCAGCACGTCGTGGTAGTCACGGCTCCAGGCGTAGCGCGCGACTTCCCCGCGCGCGGGATCGTGACGCTCGATCGAATACGGCTCGCCGGTGTTGTAGAGCGCGCCGACGACGACCACCGAGCGCGCCGATGGCATGACGTGGCGCACGTCGGCGCGCCGCTCGGCCGATCGGGGGAGGTACCCCATCGTGCCGGCGTAGCCTTTCGCAATCCACTGCTTGAAGAAGCCGAGCTCGGGAAAGCCTTCGGCGGGCGCCACGCCACACAGATCGAATCCGAGCTCGCGCGCGCGACTCTTTACCGCAGCGCTGGTGAGGCTGTCTTTCGACGCAGAGTCGCAGAGCCGCAAAGAATCTTCAGGCACCCTTGTTCAGAACGCTCCTGAAAAAAATTCTCTGCGCCTCAGCGTCTCTGCGTCAAGGCGTGTTTCTCTTACGGCAGCGCGAACGCCGTCAGCGTGCTGCCGGCGGGCACGAGGTAGTACTGCTTGCCATCCACCATGTAGGTCGTCCCGCCGGTTGACCGGACCATCACGCCGAGCTGGTAGTGCCACAGGTTTCTGCCGGTCTTCGAGTCGAACGCCATCACGTTCCCGTCGCCATCGCCGGCAAACGCGAGGCCCGAGGCCGTCGTCAGCACGCCTGAAGAGGACACGTTCGGGTAGCGGAACTCCCACTTGCGATCGCCCGTGACCGGGTCGATCGCGCGCAGCGCGCCGTAGTGCACCTGATCGCGCGTCCGTACTCCACCGCCGCCGGCGTAGCGCTCACCGTCCTTGAACGGCTCGTTGTACGAGTAGTACGTCGCACATGTTTCGCGCGCCGTCAGGATGAAGAGTCTGTTCGCCGGATCGTACGACGGCGAATAGAAATTCGTGCCTCCGCCCGCATCGGGACAGGTCCTCGACCCTTCCTCGGTCGGCATCGTGCCCGGTACCAGAATCGGCCGGCCTTCAGGGCTGATTTCCTTCGCCCACGTCTGATGGACGAACGGCTTCGCCAGAATCATGCGCCCGTTGGTGCGATCGAGCACGTAGAAGAAGCCGTTGCGGTTGGCAAACAGCACCGTCTTGCGCGGCTGCCCGTTGATCGTGAGATCGGCCAGGATGGGCACCTGCGTCGAATCCCAGTCGTGCACGTCGTGCGGCGTGAACTGGAAATGCCACTTGATCTTGCCGGTGTCGGCATCGAGCGCCACCACCGCCGCGGTGTACAGGTTGTCGCCTTCGCGCACGGCGCTGAAATAATCGGGGCCCGGATTGCCCGTCCCGTAGAACACGAGATTCTGCTCGGGATCGTAGGTGCCGGTCACCCAGATCGATCCGCCGCCGCGAAGATACGCGTCGCTCCCTCGCGGCCACGTATTCCCTCCCGGGTCGTCGGGGCCCGGCACGGTATAGAAACGCCAGGCACGCTTTCCCGTCTGCGCGTCGTAGGCATCGATGAAGCCGCGGATGCCGTACTCGGCGCCCGCCACGCCCACAATGACCTTGTCCTTCACGATGAGCGGCGCGACGGTGACCGAATAACCCGACTTGTAGTTGATGAGCTCGGCGTCCCAGAGCGTTGCGCCGGTCCTCATGTCGAGCGCCAGCAGGTGCGCATCGGCCGTGCCGAGAAACAGCCGATCGCCCAGAGCCCCGAAGCCGCGATTGTTCGGGCCGCAGCATGCCCTGATGTCGCCGGGGAGCGTTCGGCGATGGCGCCAGATCTGCCGTCCCGTGCGCGCGTCGAGCGCCCACGCGTCGCCTCCCCATCCCGTGACATACAGGACGCCATCGATCACGATCGGCGTCGACTGAAAGTTGCCGAGCCCGGCTCCTCCCGTCTGGAACGTCCATTGCGATTTGAGCTGGCTGACGTTCTCGGGGGTGATTTGCGTCAGCGGGCTATGCCGATGGCCGAAGTAGTCGCCTGAATAGGTCAGCCACTTGGTGCCGTCCTTGAGCCCGGCAAGGATGTCCTGGTTGGTGATGGTGGGCGGACCGCTCTGAGCCGCGAGCGTGATCGAGACGGAGCAAAGGCCGGCGAGGAACAAGGGGCGAACGCGCATAGGCCTCCAAACATTCAAGGCGGGTCCAACAAGCAGGACCCGCCCTACGTACCAAGGCGGGTCCAAAGAGCAGGACCCGCCCTGACGTAACTCTGTAGGCCGGGTCTTGCTTTGTAGACCCGGCGCTATCCACTACGGCAGCGCGAACGCCGTCAGCGCACTCCCCGATGGGAACAGCAGATACTGTTTGCCGTCGACCATGTAGGTCGTACCGCCCGTCGACCTGAGGCCGACGCCGAGCTGGTAGTGCCACAGGTACTTCCCGCTCTTCGAGTCGAGCGCGATGACGTTGCCGTCGCCGTCACCCGAGAACACCAGTCCGGCCGCGGTCGTCAGAATGCCCGACGACGAGGTCACCGGGTAGCGGAACTCCCACTTGCGGTCGCCCGTCACGGGATCGATCGCGCGGAGCGCACCGTAGTTCCGCTGATCGCGCGGGCGCGTGGTGCCGCCCGATTCGTACTGCTCCCCCTGTCTGAACGGCTCGTGCCAGGAATAGTAGACGGCGCAGGTCTCGCGCGCGTTCACGAAGAACAGGCGCTGCGTCGGGTCGTAGGACGGCGAAAAGAAGTTCGTGCCTCCGCCCAGATCCGGGCACACCTTGATGCTGCCTTCTTCGCTCGGATCGATGCCGGGCAGGAGAATCGGCCGCCCTTCGGGGCTGATCTCCTTCGCCCAGTTCTGCGTGACGAACGGCTTCGCCGAAATCATGCGGCCGTTCGTGCGATCGAGCACGTAGAAGAACCCGTTGCGATTGGCAAACAGCATCGTCTTCCGCGGGGTGCCGTTGATCGTGAGGTCGGCGAGCACGGGTACCTGCGTCGAATCCCAGTCGTGCAGGTCGTGCGGCGTGAACTGGAAGTGCCACTTCAGCTGACCGGTATCGGCATCGAGCGCCACCGCCGAACACGTATACAGGTTGTCGCCTTCACGTGCCGGGCTGAAGTAATCCGGTCCCGGGTTCCCGGTTCCGAAGAACACCAGGTTCTGTTCCGGATCGTAGGTGCCCGACACCCAGATCGAACCACCACCACGCAAGTAGGCATCCGATCCCTTCGGCCACGTCTGACCGCCCGGCTCACCGGGTCCGGCCACCGTGTGGAACCGCCACGCTCTCTTGCCGGTGTTCACATCGTAGGCGTCGATGAAGCCGCGAATGCCGAACTCCGCCCCGGCGATGCCGATGATGACCTTGTCCTTGACGACGATCGGCGCCACCGTGGCCGAATAGCCATGCTTGTACTCCGCGAGCTGCGTCTCCCAGAGGACGTCGCCGGTCTTCCTGTCGAGCGCCACCAGGAAGGCGTCGCCCGTGCCAAGGAAGAGCTTGTCGCCGTGGATGGCGAACCCGCGGTTGTTCGGCCCGCAACACCCCCGGAAGTCGTCCGGCATGTTGCGGCGATACGCCCAGATTTGACGGCCCGATCGCGCGTCAATCGCCCATGCCGTCCCGTTGAAACCGGTCACGTAGAGCACGTTGTCGACCATGAGCGGGGTGGTCTGGAAGTTCGGTGTGAGGCGTGTCTGGAACGTCCATTGCGCCTTCAGCTGACTGACGTTTTGAGGCGTAATCTGCGTCAACGGACTGAACCGGTGGCCGGCGTAGTTCCCGTGATACATGAGCCACTTGGAACCGTCCGTCGTCAGGCCGGCGAGGAGATCCTGATTGGTTACCGCCGCCGGATCGGGCTGCTGGGCCACGAGCGTGACGGAACAAATGAACACCATCAATAAAGCGCGCATCGGCCCTCCTTAGCGAACCACGACGTCGTGACCGCGCAGCGTGGTGAGATAGCCGACCAGATCGCTCAGGTCGCTATCAGCGAGACGCTTCGCGTCGAACGCCGGCATCAGTGAGTTCTTGTCGGTACTGCACTTCGACGTTCGCTTTCAGATATCCCTGGATGCGCTCGCGCATATCCATCACCTGAATCGAGAACGCATCTTCATTCTTCTTGATGCCGCGAATCTTCTGCCCGTCCTTGGTGACGACCGTCACGGTCTCAAAGGCCGGCGGGATCCACTCGTGCGGCGTGCGAATCTCCCGGACGAGCGCGTCGCGCGTCCGGGCCGACCCGATGCGGCTGAGGTCGGGACCGATGCGGCCCCCTTTTCCGGCCACGCGGTGGCAGGTCGCGCACTGCTTTGTGAACAACTGAGTGCCGTTGGCCACGTTTCCAGCCGGCATCGTATCGGCCGGCGCGACGGCGTTCATGTTGCGCAGGTACGCCATGATCTGCAGCAGTTCGACGTCAGGCCTGTTGCTCGCAGGCATCTCGCTGCCGGGCACGCCCTTGCGGATCGTCTGGAACAGGGCCTCGTCGCTGGCTCCGCCCATGTACACGATCAGGTTGGGACCACGATAGCCAGAGGCGTCGAGACCGTGGCATTCCCCGCACAGCCTGCGGTAGAGCGACATGCCCCCGCGGATCGACTCTTTGTTGTTCAAGTGAGGGTTCTTGCCGGGATATTGCTGCGAACGCTGTTCGGGCTCCTGGGCGGCCAGGTAGCCGCTGAAGGCAAGCGTTACCAATCCTAATATGAGTACAGAGCTGAACCGGGTCATCGGCCCCTCCTGGCTTGCGTTGGCGATGGGTGAAGTTTTATCACAAGTCATGGCTGATGGCAGATGGCAACATGGCAAAGACACCGTATGCCATCAGCCATGTGCCATCTGCCATGACGGGCGTCAGTGCTTATTCACCAACTGGCGCAAAACGTAAGGCAGGATGCCGCCGTGCCGGAAGGCCGTCAGCTCTTCGGGCGTGTCGATGCGGACGACGGCCTGAATTTCGCGGTCTTTCCCATCGGACGGGCGCACGCGGACGGCGATCGTGGCCCGCGGCGTCAGCCCGGCTATCGCGATGTCGTACTGCTCCCGGCCCGTCAGACCCAATGTCGAGGCGGTTTCGCCCGGCTTGAACTGCAGCGGCAACACACCCATGTTCACGAGGTTGCTGCGATGGATGCGCTCGAAGCTTTCGGCGATGACCGCACGCACACCCAGGAGCAGCGTCCCCTTGGCAGCCCAGTCGCGCGACGAGCCCGATCCGTACTCCTTCCCCGCAATCACGACGAGCGGCACCGCCGAGGCCTGGTATGTCATCGACGCGTCGTAGATCGTCATCTGCTCGCCCGATGGTTGATAGGTCGTCCACCCGCCTTCGGTGCCCGGCGCGAGCTGATTGCGCAGCCGCGTGTTGGCAAACGTCCCGCGCATCATGACTTCGTGGTTGCCGCGGCGCGCGCCATACGAATTGAAATCGCCGGGCTTCACGCCCTGCGCGATGAGGTACCGGCCCGCCGGCGTGTCGGCAGGAATCGATCCGGCCGGCGAAATGTGATCGGTGGTGATGCTGTCTCCCAAAAGCGCGAGGACGCGCGCATCCCTGATATCGCTAAGCGGCGCCGGGTCCCTGGTTATGTGTTCGACAAACGGCGGCTTGCGGACGTAGGTGGACTGCTCGTCCCACGCGAAGAGGTCTCCGGTCGGCACCGGAAGCCCCCGCCACCGCTCGTCGCCATCGAACACGTTGGCGTACTGGCGCTGGAACATCTCTGATTTCACGCCGGCGAGCATCGACGCCTGAATCTCCCGTTCGGATGGCCAGATGTCGCGCAAGTACACGTCGGCGCCGGTGCGATCCTTCCCGATCGGCTCGGTGGTGAGATCGATGGTCATGCGGCCCGCCAGCGCATAGGCGACGACGAGCGGCGGCGATGCCAGATAGTTCGCACGCACCTGGGACTGGATGCGCCCTTCGAAATTTCTGTTCCCGCTGAGCACCGAACAGACAACGAGATTCTTCTCGGTGATGGCGGCCGACACGTCTTCGGGCAACGGTCCACTGTTGCCGATGCAGGTCGTGCACCCATAGCCGACGAGATTGAAGCCCAGCGCGTCCAGATAGGTCGTGAGCCCAGCCTTGTCGAGATAGTCGGTCACGACTTTCGAGCCGGGCGCGAGGCTGGTCTTCACCCACGGCTTCCGTGAAAGGCCGCGCTCGACGGCTTTCTTCGCCAGCAGGCCGGCGCCAATCATGACGCTCGGGTTCGAGGTGTTCGTGCAGCTGGTGATGGCCGCGACGACAACCGCGCCGTGATCGAGCTGGTCGAGGGCCCCGCTGAAGGTCGTGGAATCTGTTTCCGCACGGCCGGTATCCGACGGTCTGTCGAGCACGGCAACGGCCGCCGCCGTGGACGGCTTGGCTTTCTTCTCGGCCATCATCGTCGGCAGCGACGTCTGGAAGCCGGTCTTGGCTTTCGTCAGCGCCACGCGATCCTGGGGGCGCTTTGGTCCTGCGAGGCTGGGCTCGACCAGGCTGAGATCGAGCTCCAGGGTTTCGTCGTACTGCGCGTCGGTGCCAGCTTCGCGGAACAGCCCTTGTGCTTTGGCATAGGCCTCGACGAGCTTCACCTGCGCGGGTGCGCGACCGGTCAGCGTGAGATAGTCGAGCGTCATCTCGTCGATCGGGAACATGGCGGCCGTCGCCCCGTATTCGGGACACATGTTGCCGAGCGTCGCGCGATCGGCAATCGTCAGGTTCGCCAGGCCCAATCCGTAAAACTCGACGAACTTGCCAACCACTCCGTGCTTGCGCAGGCGCTCGGTGACCATCAGTACCAGGTCGGTTGCCGTCGCGCCTTCGGGCATTGCACCGGTGAGCTTGAAGCCCACCACCGGTGGAATCAGCATCGACATCGGCTGGCCCAGCATGGCCGCTTCGGCCTCGATGCCACCGACGCCCCAGCCCAGCACCCCGAGCCCGTTGACCATGGTTGTGTGCGAGTCGGTGCCGACGATCGTGTCGGGATACGCGATGACACGGCCGTCGACGACTTCGCGAAACACGACCCGCGCGAGGTACTCGATGTTCACCTGGTGGACGATGCCGGTGTCGGGCGGCACGACACGGAAGTTGCGGAACGCGTCCTGGCCCCAGCGCAGAAACGAGTATCGTTCGCGGTTGCGCGCGAACTCGAGCTCGGCATTCAACTGGAAGGCGTCCGCGCGGCCGAAGTAGTCCACCTGCACCGAGTGATCGATGACGAGCTCGACGGGCTGCAGCGGGTTGACGCGATCGGGATTCCCGCCCAGGCGAATCATCCCGTCGCGCATCGCGGCCAGGTCGACCACGCACGGCACGCCGGTGAAGTCCTGCAGGAGCACGCGCGCGGGCGCGAACGAAATTTCTTTCTGAAGCTGCGCGCCGGGCTTCCACGACGCGAGCACGTCGATATCGTCCGGATGGACGAAGCGTCCGTCCTCGTGGCGCAGCAGATTCTCGAGAAGAATTTTCAGCGAGTAGGGAAGCGTGGCGACGCTGGGAAAGCGCTGCTCGAGCTTGCCGAGGCTGAAGAGCTCGACCGATTCGCCGGCGAGCGTGGAGGAGGTGCGCGTGCTGAAGGAATTCGTGCTGCTGCTCATTCTGATGATCCTATCAAAACGCGCAGCATGTGCGCTTGTGGGCCGGAAGAGCGCTTCACGTGCAACCTCCGTTTACTGAAGCACCTTTTTCTTTGCTTCTCCGTCGACATCAGCCTCCCACGCATCGAGCAAAGACCGAAGGCGGGTGGCAATGTCGGGCCGTTGTCCGATCAGATCCTTTCGTTCGCCAATGTCTGTTCGCAGGTTGAACAGCATGGGCCTTGCGCCGTCGAGGAGCAGTTTCCATTCACCCGCGCGCACAGTCCGCTGCAACCGGCCGCCGGTGCGCCAGAAGACGGTCCGCTCGACTTCCCTCGCTTTTCCTTCCAGCACCGGAAAGAGATCGACCCCATCCAATTTTGTCTCCGGCGGCACGTTTAGCCCCGGTCGCCGCCAGAATGGACGCCGTGAGATCCATGGTCAGTCCGACCTGCGCGGACACGCCACCGGCAGGAATGTGACCGGGCCAGCGGATAATTGCCGGCACTCGAATGCCTCCCTCCCACACTGAACCCTTGTGATGAAACAAGGGACCGCTGTCCGACAGCCATTCGCCGCCGTTGTCATTCGTGAAGATCACGATGGTGTTCTGTCGCAGGCCAAGCCGGTCCAGCGCCTCGAGCACTCGGCCCACGCCCTCGTCCATGCGTTCGAGCATCGCCACGTAGTCCGCACGTGTGCTCGTCTGGTCATCAAAAGGTTGGAGATGTCTGGCATTGTCACGGGCCGTCGAGGGCTGATCGGGGCGCTGATACGGCCAGTGCGGAGCGTTGTACGCGATATCGATGAAGAACGGCCGGCTGGCATTTTGCTCGATGAAGCGAACGGATCGTTCGGTGATGAGATCCGTCATGTAGCCCTGCACTTTGACCGGCTCGTTGTTCTCGAACAGGTCGGCCTTCAGCGGTGCGTCACCCCCGGCGGTGTGCTGGTAGTAGTCAACGAACCCGCTCTTGAAGCCAAAGAAGGAATCGAATCCGTGAGCGATCGGACTTAGTTCTGTTTTCCATCCAAGATGCCACTTCCCGACCAGTGCCGTCGCGTACCCGCTGTTCTTCAAGAGTTGAGGCAGCGACCGGCCTGTGGGCGACAACCCGCGCTCCCAATCCTTCTGGGCCTGCACACCAAGCGGTGCCTCCAATTCGAACCGCTGCTGATAGCGTCCGGACATGAGCGCCGCACGAGTCGGAGTGCAGGTGGCGCCATTGGCGTAGAAGTCCGTGAGTCTGACGCCGTCGCGGGCGATGCTGTCGATGTTGGGTGTCTTCACATCGCGCGCACCGTAGCTGCCGAAATCGCCGTACCCGGCATCATCCGACATGATCAGAACGACGTTGGGTCGTTGGGGACCACCTTGCTGCGCGTACACTGCGGACGGTGAGACGGCCAGTGAAACGACCGCGAGCAACAGGAGCACAGAACGAGCCATTTCCACTCCTTTTGTGAAGAACTCCCGGACTCCTATGGACTCCCGGACTCTTTCGACTCTCGGACTCTTCAGACTCTCGCTCCCGCCACTTCCAACACCGCCTCCGCCGCCCGCCCGCTCGCTCCCGGGCTTCCAAGCTTCGCGCGCACCTCGCCGAGCGCGCGTCGCGTTTCGTCGGCGCGCTGGGGATTGGTGAGCAACGCGATCGTCTCGGCGGCGATGCTTTCCGCTGTGCACTCGTCCTGGATCAGCTCGGGCACGATGCGCCGGCCGGCGATCAGGTTCACCATCGCCACGTTGTCGACCAGCAGAAATCGGCGGCCGAGCTTGTAAGTCAGGGGTGAAAGCCGGTAGATCACCACCATCGGACGTCCATGGAGCGCGGCCTGGACCGTTGCCGTACCCGATGCGGTCACCGCCACGTCCGACACGGCCAGCACATCGTCGGTGCGCGCGAGCACCTCGATGGGCGGGGTGCCGTTCCATTTCGTGTCCGAGAACAGCCGATCGTCGAGCGCAGGCGCACGCGCGATGACGAACTGCGACTCCGGCAGCCGGCTCGTGATGCGAGTCACCGCATCGCGCATCACCGGCAGCAGCCGTTCGACTTCGTTCGGCCGGCTGCCCGGCAACAGCGCCACGATCGGCCGCGCCGGGTCGAGCCCGAGCTCGTGCAGAAACCGATCTTTGGGCTCCTGCGCGCGCGCGAGATCGACGAGCGGATGTCCGACAAACTGCACCGGCACGCCGGCGTTGCGATAGATCTGTTCCTCGAACGGAAAGATCACCAGCACGCGATCGACGAGACGCTTCATCAACCGCATCCGGCTCCTGCGCCAGGCCCAGAGCTGCGGGCTGATGTAATAGACGATCGGGATACCGAGCTTCTTGACAGCCGACGCGAGCCGGAAATTGAAGTCGGGGAAATCGATGACCACCAGCGCGTTCGGTTTTTCGCTTCGCGCCGCATCGACGAGCCGGTTCAGCACGGCAAGCGATCTGGGCACGACGCGCAGCGCCTCGACGAGGCCGGTCACGCTGAGCCCGCGATAGTCCGCGAGCAGCTCTCCGCCGCCGGCCATCAGGCGCTGGCCGCCGAGGCCGAAAATGGCGGCGTCGGGCTGCCGCCGGCGAATTTCAACCGCGAGGGCGCCGGCGTACAAGTCGCCGGACGGCTCCCCGCAGGAAATCATGATTTTGTTCAACGCTTCTTGAGATTGGCGGCGGTCAGATCGAGATCGCTGAGCGAGATCAGCTCGTAGTTGTCGAATCCCGTCTTGGGCAGCTGTTCCTTGAACTTCGCGGCGTCGCCGACCATGACGATCGACAGCCGATCGGGCTGGATGTAGGCGCGGGCGACCCGCAGCACGTCGTCTGGGGTCACCGCGTTCGCGCGCTGCCGATACGTGCGCAGCTCGTCGAGCGACAAATCGTAGAACACCGCGTTGACGACCTGGCGCGCGATCGCCCCGGGCGTTTCGATCGTCAGCGGAAAGCTGCCCGTCATGTACGCCTGGGCGCCGGCCAGCTCGCCATCGCCGATGCGCTCGCGCTGAAGCCGGGTGAACTCGTCGACGATCACGCGCACGGCTTCGCCGCTGGCCTCGGTTCTCGTGTCGGTCTCCGCAGTAATGTCGCCCGCCAGCAGCATCGGCGTCAGGTCGGCCGACGCCGAGTAGGTGAGGCCGCGTTCTGAACGCAGCACGCGGAACAGGCGGTTGCTGCCCTCGCCCCCCAGGATGCGAACCGCCTGATCCATGCTCATGTAATCGGACGTCTTCCGGGGAATGCCAAGCTGGCCCACCCGCACCGACGTTTGAACCGAGCCCGGCTTGTCGACGACGATGACGCGCCGTGTCGGGCGAGGAGGATCGGTCAGCGTCGGCGGCTGCACGGCCTGGCGCTGCCAGTCGCCGAATACGCGCGACGCGCCGTTCATCGCTTCGTCGGCGGTAATATCGCCCACGATCGCGAGAATGCTGTTGTTCGGCGCGAAATACTTCCGATGGAACTCGCGCAGATCGTCGCGCGTGATCTTGCTGATGGTCTCTGGCAACCCGGTATCGGGCAACCCGTACGGATGGAAGCCGTAGATCAGCCGATTCAGCACCGCACGCGCGATGAAGTCGGGCGATTCGAGGCTGACGGCCAGATTCTCGATCGTCTGCCGGCGCTGGCGCTCGATTTCCTCGGGCGCGAACGCCGGCCGCCGAATGACGTCGGCGAGCATGTCCATGCCGACGTCGAAGCTGTCCTTCATGACGAGCACGGTCGCCGAGGTCACATCGCTGTCGGCGCCGGTTCCCAGCGCGCCACCAATCGAATCAATCGCATCGGCGATTTCGAAGGCGCTTCGCGTGGCCGTGCCCTGGTTCAGGAGCGTGCCCATCAGCGCCGCCGTGCCGTTCTTTCCCGGCGGATCGTAGGCCGACCCGGCGCGCACGATGAGGCGCATCGTGATTTCGGGCTGCTCGTGATGCATGACGATGATGACCTGCATCCCGTTGGGCAGCGCGCGCAGCTCGTACGGCGGGAAGCTGACGGGCCTGGACGGGAGCGGCCGGGGCGGATTCTCGGCGGGCCAGTTGACCGCCTGTGCTGCCACACCTCCAACGGCCGCCACCGAGAGCACGATCGTCGAGGCCAGAAGCGCGCGGCGCATCAGCGGGCCCCTTTCGGCAGAATCTTCAGCACGAGGCGGCTCTCCGGCGTGAAGTAGGTCTTGGCCACGCGCTGAAGATCCGAGACCGTCATGTTCGTGAAAATCTCCACCTCGCCGTCCGCGGTCGTGACGTCGTCATGGATGACGACGGCATGGGCCAGCTGGCTCGCCTTGCCGCGCACCGATTCGCGATCGACGATGTAGTCGCGGAAGAACTGGTTCTTGGCGCGCTGCAGCTCGCGCTCGGATATCGGCTGCGTGCGCAGCTTGTCGAACTCGGCGACGAGCGCCTTTTCGACCTCGTCGTGCGAATGCCCCGGCGCCACGAGCGCCACCGCGAAAAACAGGTTCGGCTCCTCGATGATGTTCCCGCCGCCGAACGCCGAGAGCGCGATTTGTTTTTCGTAGACCAGAGACTGATAGATGCGCGAGCTGTCGCCATCCGACAGGATCTTCGACGTCAGGTGCAGCGGATACGAATCGGGGTTCCCGTCCCAGGTGATCGGATACGCGACGATGACGGCCGGCAGCGGCCAGCTCTCGTTGACCGTGATCCGGCGCTCGGCCTTGGTCGGCGCCTCACGCGGATAGTCGCGCGGAATCACGCGATCGGACTTCGGCACGCGGCCGAAATACCGGGTCACCAGCTCTTTGGCCTGCGCCATGTCGAAGTCGCCCACGATGGCCATGGTCGCGTTGTGCGGCACGTAGAACTGGCTGTGGAAATCGCGCACGTCTTCGACCGACGCGGCGTCGAGATCCTTCATGCTGCCGATCGTCGTGTGCTTGTACGGGCTCACCGTGTAGAACTGGTCGTAGAGGATCTCCGACAACCGGCCGAATGGCGGATTGTCGACCCGCAGGCGCCGCTCTTCCTTGACCACCTCGCGCTCGTTCTCGAACGTCGTCTTGTCGATGCGAAGCGTCGCCATGCGATCCGCTTCCATCCACAGCACGAGCGGCAGGTACTGCGACGGTACCGTCTGCCAGAACACCGTCGCGTCATCGTTAGTGTAGGCGTTGCTCTGGCCGCCGATGCTCGCAAGCATCGACGCGTGCTCTTCAGGATCGACGTTCTTCGAGCCCTTGAACATCATGTGCTCGAACAGATGGGCGAACCCCGTGCGTCCCGGCTTTTCGTCCTTCGAGCCGACGTGATACCAGAGCTCGACGTGCACGATCGGCGTCGAATGGTCGGGCGACAGCACGACCGTAAGGCCGTTGGGCAGCTTCACCATCTCGTACTGGAGATGCGGCGGGCGCACAGCGGCGTTGACCGGAGCGAGCGTCAAGACAACGCCAAACGCCACGGCAATCAGCAGTTTTCTGGGCATGTGTGACAGCATCATGGGCAACAGTACGTAGCCGGCTCAGCTCGATCCTGATCTTAACTTGGATTCCTCGAGCGCCGCCTCGAGCTCGAGGATTCTCTGTTCCATATCCGCAATCTTCTTCCGCAGCTCGGGCAGCTTCTTGAAGATGACCGACGATTTCAGCCATTCCTTGTTATCGATGGCCGGATAGCCCGACACGAACGTGCCGTCCGGTACCGAATTCGTAATGCCCGTCTGCCCCACGGCCGACACACCATTGCCGATCGTGACGTGCCCCGCCACGCCCACCTGTCCCGCGAGGGTCACGTTGTCCCCGATTGACGTGCTGCCGGCGATGCCCACCTGGGCCGCCAGCAGCGTGTTGCGGCCGACCTGCACGCCATGGCCAATCTGCACGAGGTTGTCGATCTTGGCACCTGCCTGGATGCGCGTCTCGCCGACCGCCGGACGATCGATCGCCGCGTTCGCGCCGATCTCCACGTCGTCTTCGATGACGACGCCAGCCCCCTGCGGGATCTTCTGGTGCGTGCCGTCGGGCCTTTTCACAAACCCGTAGCCGTCGCTGCCGATCACCGCACCGTTCTGAAGGATCACGCGGTTGCCGATGAGGACACGCTCGCGCACGGCGACGTGAGAATGGATGACGCAGTCCTGGCCGACGACCGCACCGTCGCCAATGCACACGTTCGGATAGATCACCGTGCGATCGCCGATGCGAGCGCCGCGGCCGACCGACGAAAACGGGCCGATCGATACGTCGCGTCCGATCGACGCGTCGGGCGCGACGGAGCTGAGCTCGTCGACGCCGGCCGCCGGGTGTACGGGTTCAGCGAACACCGAGAGCGCGTTCGCAAAGACAAGGTAGGGATGCCTGGTGCGCAGCATCGCACACGGCGCAGGCGGCGCATCTTCGCCGATGATGACGGCCGACGCCCGCGTCCGCCGCAGCGCGGCCGCGTACTTGCGGTTGGCGAAAAACGTCAGGTCGCCCTCGCCCGCCTGCTCGAGCCCGGCCACGCGATGGATCTCCAGCCCGCCATCGCCTTCGAGCCGGCACCCCAGCCGCTCCGCGAGCTCGCTCAGCCGCATGTGCGAAAGCAGAATATCACGCGGCCTTCATCGCGGTTCGCTCGAAGAATTTCGCGAGATGCGGCAGGCGCAGCGCAGACGCCACTTCGTGCACCTCCCGGTCGCGCTCGTGCGGCGCCAGCACGAGGACGCGGCGCAGCCGCGAGATCTGCGGGCTGGGACAGGTGGCCCAGCGGATCTCGGTGAGGGCGTGCCTGGCCCCGCGCCGGGACAAGTAGTGACCGACGAGCCGGAACCCGAAGTAGTAGGCAATCACGTTCGGGCCGGGCACGAAAAACAGCACGCCGGATGCCGCGAACAACAGCCCGTCGATGACGATCCACTTCATGTGGCGATCGGCCTCGCGCTGCAGCTCGGCGCGGGCAAGCGACGTGACGTCGGCCGCCGACATGTCGTCGGGATAGTGCAGCATCAGCTCGGATTCGTTCCGCAGGCGCCACAACAGCCGCTGCTCGGCAATCTTTTCGGCGATCCAGCACATGGCACGATCCTTCAGGCGCTCTGACCAGGAGCGCGGACCTTCGTCACGCCGCTCGCCGCTCAAGCGCTCTTCCTCCACCCGCGCCAGCGCATCCCTGAAATTGGCGTACAGCGCGGCGAAGCGCCCCTTCGGCGCCTCTCCGGGCGGCATCGCATCGTCGGCGCCGGCTTCGTGCTCGCAATAGAGCTCGTACCGGTCGGCCGCGACCGGAATGAAATACACATCCATCAAGGATTCGCCGGTGCCGCACCCTGGCCGTTCCGGCGCCGCTGCGGAGGCCGCGGCTGAGGGGTGGCCGAAAGTTGGGGCTTGCCCGCCTGTTCCCATGCGCTCGTAATGACTGAGGCGACGGCCGTGATGGCGTCGTTCAATCGCTTCTCCAGAACAGGACGAGTGCTGGTGAAGAAAGTTTCAAAATACCGATCGTCGTACACGTCGCGATCACCGATGGCTTGCTTATCGGCCGCCAGCACACCGGCTGCCAGCTGGGAGCTTTCGAGCAGCGTCTCGAACATGAAGTCGCGCTCGTGCGCGATCGGCTTGAGCGCACCGGGCTTGATCGTCAACTGCTTCTGATACCGGACGAACAGTCATCTTCCCACCGGTTGTGCAGGCCCGTCTGGCCGGTCAACTGGCCGTTGTAGTTGAGCACGGCATGCAGCGGCACGTGCGCATCGGCCACGTAGTGGCCGATGATGGCGGAAAAAAACCGGATGTCGCTGTAGGCGTACTGCCCGTTCTTGTGGACGGCCTCGAAGCCGCGAATCAGACGCCCTGCAATCTCGTGCGTCCGCCACGGCAGCAGGCCGTTCTCCCGTAGCTCGTCGATGCCGTACTTCTTGAGCGCCTCGTCATACCCGCGCGGGAGGTCGGTGAACGGGTACTTGCCGTAGGCGTCGAAATCGAGGAAGTGATTCGGCGGCTCCTCGGCGAAGCCCGCGTTGCGCCAGAGATCGGGATCGATCGCGCGCTCGACGATGAACGCGCGGTTCGCCTCGAAGAAGGGGCGCAGGGGCGCCGGCAGGATGTCGATGGCGCGCGCCACGATAAACTTGTGCGCGTCGAATCCCCACGCGCTGGCGCTCGACGGGCACATCAGCAGGACCGTCAGCAGCCCGATGCCGGACACACGCATACCTTATTATCGCTGAATGCCTCGTCTTGGCGCGCACATGTCGATCGCCGGTGGGCTCCCGAACGCCATCGCCCGCGCGACGATCCACGGCTGCGAGGCGCTGCAGATCTTCAGCAAGAACGCCAGCCAGTGGCGCGCCCGTGCGTTACCGCGCGAAGAGATCGCCGCATTCAGGCGAGCCGCGGGCGAGAGCGGGGTGTCCCCGATCGTCGCCCATGCCAGCTACCTTATCAATATCGCGACGGCCGCTCCGGCGCTGCGGGCGCAATCGATCGCCGCGTTGGGCGAAGAGGTCGATCGCGCCGAGGCGCTGGGCCTGATGGGTGTCGTCCTGCATCCCGGGGCACGGCTGACCGCCTCGTCCGCTGAGGCCGTTTCGCTCGTCTCGGCGGCACTCGGCCAGGTGCTGCAGGAACGGCCACGCGGCAAGACGATGATCCTCATCGAGCACACGGCCGGCCAGGGCAGCGCGATGGGCGCGTCGTTCGAGGAAATCGCCGCGATGCTCGACGGCGTCAAGGACGGCACACGGCTGGGCGTGTGCCTGGATACGTGCCATCTGCTCGCGTCGGGCTACGACCTGTGCTCCACGAAGGGTTACGAAGAGACCTTCGACGCCTTCGACCGGCTCATCGGTTTCGAGCGGCTGAAGGTGTTTCATCTGAACGATTCGAAGAAACCGTGCATGAGCCGTGTCGATCGCCACGAGCACATCGGCAAGGGCTGCATCGGCCTGGAGCCGTTTCGACGCCTGGTGAACGACGCGCGCTTCGCGCGCCTGCCGATGCTTCTGGAAACCGAAAAGAGCGAGTCGCGCGAGCGGGGAAAGCTGGGGATCGACCCCCTGGACGAGATGAATCTGAACGTGTTGCGGGGCCTGCGGGCACCTTCGGCCCGCAAACCAGACGGAACCGAAAACAGAAGAATAGAAGGTCAGAAGAAGATGAGCGCTCTTCAGAAAAAGACTGTTTTATACTGATTCTCACAGGTCAGCTCTATGCAGAAATCCGCTGCGGTCGCACTTCTTTCCGCCGTGGCCGTGCTGTGCCCGCAAGCGTCGCCGGCCATGACGGTCGAGATGTGACGGCCCAAACCTTTCTGGCCCAAACGACCATTGCAGACAACGAATTGAATTTGCGTCGCTTTCTAGTCTCCTGATCTCCTGATCTCCTGTTTTCGTATTTCGTTTTCTCCGAACACCTCCGCCTCGAACTTGTAGAGGCTTGCGCCCGTCCGCCAGGCGTCGCGGGGCAGCCCGGCCTTGGCCGACGTCTGCGACGCAAACTCGTCGGCGCTCCAGTTCCGCTCGCCGGCCACCTGCGGCAGCAGCAATCCACGACGCTGGCCGAGCTCGACGATCAACCCGTGGCGTCCGACCGCCACGTCGGCGATCTCGCTCACCCGCTCGATCGGTCCGAGCACCGAGATCTCGATGTCGATATCGTCCCATTCGTCAATGGCCAGCGCGGGAAATCTCGGATCGGAAATCGCCGCCGAGACGGCACACCGATCGACGACATCGAGCAACGGTAGATCGGCTTCGGGATAGCCGATACACCCGCGAAGCTTTCCGTTGATGTGGAGTGTCACAAAGGCGCCGGCCCGTAAGTTAGGTGCGATGGGTGCGATGGGTGCGTTAAGTGCGACAGGTGCGCTAGGTGTGTTGAGTGCGAGAGGTGCGTCAGGGGCGCCAATGGCGCGCGCGATCGCGGCACGCGCCCTGCGCAGAAGGCTCTTCTTGGACTCCTCTGTCAGCGGCGTCATCACACAGCCTGCGCGACGAACGTGCCGAACGCCGCGGCCAGGTATCCCACGACCGCGTCTTTGTCGCCGGAGACATCACCCGAATCGCCGTACCTGAGGACGCGCGCATCCCGTGCGCCGAGCTGTCTCGCGGCCTTCATGACCGATACGGTCGGCCCTCCCCCGCACGCGTGCTGCGGAAACCCTTCGAGCAACGACATCAGCCCGTTCGAGTCGAATCGCTGCACCTGATGGATCACCATCTTGTCGAGCTTGGCCGCAACGGTAGCGCTTTGATAGTGAGACAGGTCGGTGCTGGCGATCAGCACGGCGTGGCGGCCCTTCACGGCCGTCGCGATGGCGTCGCCCAGCGCCTCGGCGGTCGGACGAAGCTGATGTCCCATGACGAGCGGTACGATCGCAATCTCAGGCAGCACGCGCTTGAGAAATGGCAACTGCATCTCGAGCGAGTGTTCGCGCACGTGCGCGGTCGGATGCGATTTGATGAGCGGCGAGCCCGCGGCGATCGCCGACGCGAGCTCTTCGGCGATGGGGACCTTGCCGAACGGCGTCTCGAATGCGCCGCGCTCGTACACGGCCACGCCCTCGAAGCCGACATAGTGAGAAGGGCCAACGAGGATCGCCACTTCGAAATCTCTTCCCCGAAGCATGTTGTAGGCATGCGCGGCGATAGGACCGGAGTACATGAGCCCGGCGTGTGGCGCGATGATGGCCAGCGGGTCGCCGACCGGCGGTTCATCGGCAGCCGCCAGGTACCCATCGATTTCGCGCGCGAGCGCGTCGGGATCGGCCGGGTACCACGTTCCCGCAACGGCGGCGCGCCGGAGATCTTTGATCATGCGGTACGGTACGGTCCGGTCGACGCCGGACACGACGTTTGAGCATGGTAGCATTTGGCATGCCCGAGCGGCTGACCCGCGCCGATGTCGATCGCATCGCCACGCTCGCCCGTCTGGAACTGACCGACACCGAAAAAGATCTCTTCGTCCACCAGTTGTCGCACGTCCTCGAATACGCCGAGCAGATCCAGCAGATCGACACGACCGGCGTGCCGCCGACCTCGCAGGTGCTGTCGCGCATGCCGGCCGACCGGCCCGACGACCCACGGCCCGGCCTCACGAACGCAGAAGCCCTGGCCAACGCCCCCGATCCGTCGCCGCAAACCGGTCTCTTCCGCGTCCCCCGGGTGCTGTGAGCACGATTCCCTTTCGAACCGCCCGGGAAATCCGGGATGCGGTGCACAGCCGGAACGTGTCGGCCGTCCAGGTCTGCGAGCACGCGCTGGCCACCATCGATGCGGCCAATCCGAAGCTGAACGCGTTTCTGACGGTGGCTCGCGACCACGCGCTCGAACGCGCGCGAGCGATCGATCGCGACGGGCACACGGGACTGCTGGCCGGCGTGCCGGTCGCGCTCAAAGACAACATCCTGACCCGCGGCGTCACCACGACAGCCTCGTCGCGCATGCTTCAGCGATTCGTTCCCCCCTACGATGCGACGGTCGTGACGCGCCTCGAGGCGGCGGGCGCCATCGTGATGGGCAAGACCAACTGCGACGAGTTCGCCATGGGCTCGACCACCGAGAACTCCGCGTTCGGACCGTCGCGCAATCCGTGGAATCCGGATCACATTTCGGGCGGCTCGAGCGGAGGATCGGCGGTTGCGGTCGCCTCGGGCATGTCGCCCATCGCCCTCGGTTCCGACACCGGCGGCTCGATCCGCCAGCCGGCCTCTCTGTGCGGCGTCGTCGGCCTGAAGCCGACCTACGGCCGCGTCTCGCGATACGGCTTGATTGCGTTTGCTTCGTCGCTCGATCAGATCGGTCCGATGGCGCGCACGACCTACGACGCCGCGACGACGCTGGCCGTCCTCGCGGGTCCAGATCCCCGCGACTCCACAGCGTCTCAGGAGCCCGTCGCCGACTATGTTGGTGGATTGACGGGCGACATCCGGGGCGTGCGCCTCGGCGTACCCGGGAAGATGCTGCGGGAAGGTGTGGAAGCCCCCGTGCGGAGCGCGTTCTATGCGGCACTCGACGTCCTGCGCGGGCGCGGAGCGGAGCTCGTCGACATCGACCTTCCGCACGCGAGCTATGCCATCGCCACCTATTACGTCATCGCCACTGCCGAAGCCAGCTCGAACCTCGCACGCTATGACGGCGTCCGCTATGGATTCCGCACGGAGAGCGCGGGGAATTTGAAAGAGATGTACGAAAGAACCCGCAGCCAGGGGTTCGGGCCGGAAGTGAAGCGCCGCATCATGCTCGGCACCTACGTGCTGAGCGCGGGCTACTACGACGCGTACTATCTGAAGGCGCAGCAGGTGCGCACGCTCGTGCGCCGCGATTACGAGCAGGCCTTTCAGCAGGTCGACGCGGTCGCGATGCCGACCAGCCCGACGGCCGCATTCAGAATCGGCGAGAAGATCGAGGACCCGCTCTCGCTCTACCTGACCGACGTCTTTACCGTGAGCGCCAACCTCGCGGGATTGCCGGGACTGAGCATCCCCTGCGGACGCACACCCACTCGGCTGCCGATCGGCCTGCAGCTGACGGGCCGGCCGTTCGACGAAGCCACACTCCTGCGGATTGGCGATAGCTACGAGCGGGAAACGAACTGGATGGAAGAAACGGTTGACTCAGGTGGTTCGTAGAGTTCGTGCGGTTCGTAGAGTTCGTGCGGTTCGTGGGTTCAGGGTTCGAACGACGCGCGCCGAATTGGCGCGCGAACGAACCGAACGAACTCCACGAACTGAACGAACTGAACGAACTTTACGAACCGTTCTTTATACTTTTCTTGCCCGTTCGATCAGTTCCGGCGTTTTCAGCACGTCGATCGGTCCCCGCGGCGCATCGGGAGGCATGTAGCGGACAAACGCCTCCTGGCCCACTGTTTCTTCCAGATTCCTCACGACCATCGACTTGCGCCCGGCGGTGGGCCGCAGCTTGGGAAATCCGAGGATGATGCAGAAGCCGAGGAACAACACCAGGACGAACACCGTACTCGACCCGAGCGCGATCAGTGCGCCGCCGACGAGATCGATGACGTCCTGCGACATCAGACGCCGGACTCGACGTTGTGGACGGGAGGCTTGGCCGGCGGCAAATCGAATTGCACCAGACGGCGCCGAACCTCTTCCATCGCGACCCGTTCGGCCTTGTGGGGCTGCGGATGGGTCTCGTGGACGGTGTGCGCGAGCCGAGGCCGGGCACCGCGTCGAAGCTGCTTGGCGCGAAGGGCGGCTATATCCACGAAAAGAAAGCGGTTAGAGACCAAGGGGGCCGGCTCCATGGGTTCCGGTGTTTCGACGGTCTCTCCAGACTGTGGGATTTCAAGTTCCATAACGGTCTAGGATACAAGAACTTACGTTGATGCCGCAAGTGATTAGGGATTGAGGATTAGCAGGGATCCGGGAACCTAATCCCGAATCCCTAATCGCCAATCCCTGTGAATGTGGCAGCGTTACGCTGCCACATTCACTTTGATCTGTTTGGGCTTCGCTTCCTCGCGAAGCGGCAGCTTGATGCTGAGCACGCCGTTCTTGTACTCGGCTTCGACCCGGTTGGGGTCGACCGTGTGCGGCAGCGCGAACGACCGGGTGAACGTCCCGTAGCTCCGCTCGACGCGGTGGAACTGGTCGTCCTTGACGGTCTGCTCGGTCTTCTTCTCGCCGCGAATGGTCAGCGTGAAGTTCTCGACGGTGATGTCGAGATCCTCCTTGTTCATGCCCGGCACTTCTGCCTTGATCACCAGCTCGTGCTCGCCCGTGCTGTAGATGTCCACGGGTGGCAGCCAGTTTCCACCGAACTCACGAAACGGATCCCAACGAACGATTGCCATGTGTCCTCCTTAATTAGTGGTCGCGGGGCCCCACCCCCGCGACCTGTGCCTTCGCCCCTTCGGGGCTCGGCTTTGTTTGCGACATTGGTCTGCTTAGTCACCAATCACCAATCTCTTGACCACCAATCCCTAATCCCTAATCCCCAATCCCTAATCCCTTTCTATGCATCCACCACCTCGGCATCGACGACTTCGCCGTCTTTGACGTGGGGCGCTTCGTTCGGTGCCGAGCCTGGGGCGGTTGCGTTCTGCTTGTACATCTGCTCGGCCATTGCGTGCGATGCCTGCTGCAGTGCGTCGGTCATCCGCTTGATGGCGCCCAGATCCTCGCCCTTCAACGCTTCGCGGACGTCGCTGATGGCGTTTTCCACCCGCCGGGCGTCTTCCGCCGACAGCTTGCCGCGCTGTTCGTTCAACGTCCGCTCGACCGAGTAGGTCAGCGCATCCGCCTGGTTGCGAGCGTCGATGAGCTCGCGACGCGACTTGTCCTCTGCCGCGTGGCTCTCGGCGTCTCTCACCATCCGCTCGACCTCGTCCTTGTTGAGGCCGGACGACCCGGAGATCGTGATCTTCTGCTCCTTGCCCGTCGCGTTGTCCTTTGCCGACACGTTCACGATGCCGTTGGCGTCGATGTCGAACGTGACCTCGATTTGCGGCACCCCGCGCGGCGCGGGAGGCAGCCCGACGAGCTGGAAGCGTCCGAGCGTGCGGTTGTCGCGCGCCAGCGGCCGCTCGCCCTGCAGCACGTGCACTTCGACGTTCGGCTGGTTGTCCGCCGCGGTCGAGAAGGTCTCGCTCTTCCGCATCGGAATCGTCGTGTTTCGCGCGATGAGCGTCGTCATGACGCCGCCCAGCGTCTCGATGCCGAGCGACAACGGCGTCACATCGAGCAACACCATGTCTTTCACGTCACCCGCCAGCACGCCGCCCTGGATCGCGGCGCCGACCGCCACCACCTCGTCCGGATTCACGCCCTTGTGCGGTTCCTTGCCGAAGTACTCCTTCACGAGCTGCTGCACTTTGGGCATACGCGTCGACCCGCCGACGAGCACGACTTCGTCGATCTTCTTCGGATCGAGGCCCGCATCGGCGATGGCCTTCTTCACGGGCTCCATCGTGCGCTGCAGCAGATCGTCGACGAGCTGCTCGAGCTTCGCGCGCGTCAGCTTCATCGCGAGGTGCTTGGGACCGCTCTGGTCGGCCGTGACGAACGGCAGATTGATTTCGGTTTCGAGCGCCGACGAGAGCTCGATCTTCGCTTTCTCCGCGGCTTCCTTCAGCCGCTGAACGGCCACGCGATCTTTGGTGAGATCGATGCCGTCGGTCTTCTTGAATTCAGCCGCGATCCAGTCGATGACGCGCTGGTCGAGGTCGTCGCCGCCGAGATGCGTGTCGCCGTTGGTCGACTTCACTTCGACCACGCCCTCGCCCACTTCGAGGACCGAAATGTCGAACGTGCCGCCGCCGAAGTCGTACACCGCGATGGTCTCGTCTTTCTTCTTGTCGAGGCCGTACGCGAGCGCGGCGGCCGTCGGCTCGTTGATGATGCGAAGCACGTTGAGGCCGGCGATCTTGCCGGCGTCTTTCGTCGCCTGGCGCTGCGCGTCGTTGAAGTACGCGGGCACCGTGATGACGGCGTCGGTCACCGGCTCGCCCAGGTAGTCCTCGGCGGCCTGCTTCAGCTTCTGCAGCACGACGGCGGAGACTTCCGGCGGGGAGTATTTCTTGCCTCGCGCCTCGACCCACGCGTCGCCGTTCGCGGACGCCACAATGCGATAGGGCACGCGCTGGTGCTCTTGCGATGTTTCCGCGAGCTTGCGCCCCATGAACCGCTTGATCGAAAACACGGTGTTCTCCGGATTGGTGACGGCCTGGCGCTTCGCGACCTGGCCAACCAGCCGCTCACCTTCTTTGGTGAACGCGACGATCGACGGAGTAATCCGCGAGCCTTCCTGGTTGACCAGCACGGCGGGCTGTCCGCCCTCCATCACCGAGACGACGGAGTTGGTCGTCCCGAGGTCAATGCCAATGACTTTCTTGCCTGGTGTTTTTGCCATGGTGGTAGTCTACGAACGATATTAGTGTTTGTCAAGCATGTTTTATTAGTCTATAACACTCATATTATAACCGATTCAGAATCAGCGACTTGGGGTAGCTAGGAAGGGGTCGGGAGGGGTTTTCGAGGGTTCCTCTATGAAAACCCCTCCCGACCCCTTATATTTGGGCCGTGAGCGAAATCCGGCTGTTGTTCCTCGGAGACATCGTCGGGAAGCCCGGGCGGGAGCTCGTCCGGAAAGGCCTTCCTTTATTGATAGAGCACTACGCGGTCGACCTGGTGATCGCCAACGCGGAAAACGCCGCCGCGGGCCGAGGCATCACGCGCGAGATCGGCGACCAATTACTGAACTGGGGGGTCGATGTCATGACCTCCGGCAACCACATCTGGTCCCAGCGGGAAGCCGTCGACTACATCGGCGCCGAGGCCCGGCTCCTGCGCCCGGCCAACTTCCCCGCCGGCGTGCCTGGTAACGGCAGCTATCTCGCCCGCACCGCGCAGGGCCGCCCGGTCGGCGTCATCAACGTCATGGGCCGCGTGTTCATGCAGGAGCTCGACAATCCGTTCGCGCGCGTCCTCGAAGAAATCGACGCGCTCCGAGGACGCACGCGCATCATCTTCGTGGACTTCCATGCGGAAGCCACATCAGAGAAGATCGCGATGGGCTGGCACCTCGACGGTAAAGTCACGGCCGTCGTCGGCACGCACACGCACGTCCAGACCGCCGACGAACAGATTCTGCCGGGCGGCACCGCGTATCTGACCGATGTGGGCATGACGGGGCCGCACGACGGCATCATCGGTGTGGAAAAGGCGGCCGTCCTCGACAAGTTTCTGCGCGGCATGCCGGTGCGCATGGAAACGGCAAGCGGCAACCCGCGTCTCAACGGCATCCTGATTACGGCCGACGAAGCCACCGGCAAGGCAACATCGATTCAGCGCCTGAGCCTGTCGGCCAGAGAACTGGAACATGAGCTCGCTGTTTGATCTGCCGTTCGACGAACCGGAGTCCGAGCCAAAGGACGCCACGCCTGCGGCGCCCGAGCGTCCTTCGACCAGTTCGGGGGGCTCAGGGTCACCGGTCAAGCAACGTCGAACGGCCGACGAGCCCGCGACGGACGGTCATCACGGTGAGCGACCTCACGGCGGACATCCGCAACATTCTGGAGAACGCGTACTCCGAGGTCTGGGTCGAAGCAGAAATCTCCAACTGCCGCCTGTGGAATACCGGGCATCTGTACTTCACGCTGAAAGACCCCGCCTCGCAAATCAAGGCGGTCATGTTCCGGTCCGACGTCCGCACGCTCAAGTTCAAGCCCGAAGACGGTCTGCACGTGGTGGTGCGCGGCCGCGTGAGCGTGTACGAGCCCAAGGGTGAATACCAGCTGGTCTGCGAGCGGATGGAGCCGCACGGCCTGGGCGCGTTACAACTCGCCTTCGACCAGTTGAAGAGGCGCCTGCACGCGGAGGGCCTGTTCGATGCCGCGCGCAAGCGTGCGCTGCCGGCGTTGCCACGCAAGATCGGCATCGTCACGTCGCTCGACGGCGCGGCGATACGCGACATCCTGAAAGTGCTCGACCGCCGCTATCCGAACGCACACGTGATCATTCGCCCGGCACGCGTTCAGGGCGAAGGCGCCGCGGCGGAAGTGGCGCAGGGCATCAGGGACATCGTGAAGGTGCCCGGCATCGACGTCGTCATCGTCGGACGCGGCGGCGGCTCGATCGAGGATTTGTGGGCGTTCAACGAAGAACCGGTGGCCAGAGCCATGGCGGCATCGCCGGTGCCGATCATCTCGGCGGTCGGGCACGAAGTCGACGTCACCATCGCCGACTTCGCGGCCGACGTGCGGGCGCCCACGCCATCGGCCGCGGCCGAAATCGTCGTCGCGCGCAAGGAAGATTTCTGCGGTCATATCGAACGCTTGAGCGATCGGCTGAGCGCCGCGGTGCGCGGATCGATCGCCCGCCTGGAATCGAGGATTCACCAGCTCAACCGCCGGCCCGGATTCGCGGGCTGGTCCGCTCGCCTGGCGCTGCGGGGACGGCACTGCGCGGAAACCACGCATGCCTTGCGGCATGCCGCGAGGGCGGCGGTCAGCGGCCGGCTGCGGGTGTATCAAGCATTGCGACTGCAGCTCGAGCAGTTCGATCTGCGCCGCCGCCTCGGAGGGGTTCGCGCACGGCTGGTCGGCGTGGACGGCGACTTGCGCGCCGCGGCCCGCCGACGGCATCATCGCGCGGAAGCGCGCCTGCAGACGTGCGCCGCGCGTCTCGACAGCCTGAGCCCGCTCGCCGTGCTCGGCCGCGGATACGCCGTGGTGTGGGACGAGTCTCGTACGCACGTCATTCGCGCGGCCACCGAGGTCAAGCGCGGCGATGCCGTTCGCGTCACGTTGTCCCAGGGAGAACTGGAATGCAAGGTGGTGAAGACTGATGGACTCGACAATTAAGGATTTCGAGGCAGCCATCGCCGAGCTCGAAACCATCGTGAAGAAGCTCGAGGAAGGCGACCTCGCGCTCGAGAAGTCGCTCGAGCTCTACGAGCGTGGCGTGCAGCTGTCGCGCTTCTGCCATACACGGCTGGAAGAAGCCGAAAAGCGTATCGAGATTCTCAACGAGCGCGGCGATCTGCGACCTGCCGGCGCCGCGTTTTCGAAAGACGACAAGTAGCATGCCGGTGGCGTCGCTTTCGGCGTACCTCGATATACGCCGCGCGCAGATAGAGGCGGCGTTGACGCGCTTTCTCCCGGCCGCACCGAACTGCCCTCCAGGTCTCGAAGCGGCGATGCGGTACAGCCTCGAGGCCGGCGGCAAGCGGCTGCGTCCCATCCTGGCGCTGGCCGCTGCGGAAGCGGTCGGCGGTTCATCGGGCCACACCGAGCAGGCCGTGGCCGCGGCACTGCCGGCCGCATGCGCGGTCGAGCTCATCCACACCTATTCCCTGATTCACGACGACCTTCCGGCCATGGACGACGACTCGCTCAGGCGGGGCCGGCCGACCAACCATATCGTGCACGGCGAGGGGCTCGCGATTCTGGCAGGCGACGGACTGCTGACCGAAGCCTTCGCACTGCTCGCGCTCGAACCGCGCGAGCCGGAGCTGGCAACGCGAAAGATTCGCGCCATCCAGGTTATCGCGTCGGCGGCCGGTGCGTGCGGCATGGTCGGCGGCCAGGCGATCGACCTCCAGGCCGTCGGGTCTGCGACGAGCTTCGACGAACAGTCATTGCAGGATATGCACGCCCGCAAGACCGGCGCCCTCATTCGTGCGGCAGCCGTGGCCGGCGCCGTCATGGGGGGTGGAACGGACGCGGGCGTCCGGGCCGTCGAAGAATACGGCCGGCAGCTCGGGCTGGCGTTTCAGATCGTCGATGACATCCTCGACGTCGAGGGCGATGCGCAGGTGCTCGGCAAGACGGCCGGCAAGGACGCGCGCGCAGGCAAACCCACCTATCCGTCGGTCTACGGCCTCGAGGCGTCGCGGCGGCTGGCTGCCGAGCGGCACGAGCACGCCATCGCGGCACTGCGTCCGGCTGGTCTCCAGCAAAGCCGCCTGGCCGATATCGCGTCCTGGGTCGTGAAGCGAAGCAATTGAAAAGTTCGTCTCGATAGTCTGCTCGTCAGCCGTGGCCTGGCGCAGTCGCGCGAACGCGCGACCGCACTGATTCTCTCGGGGGTCGTGCTGGTCAATGGCGAGGCTGCCAGCAAAGCGGGCCAGCAGGTCGCCGACGATGCCGCTGTCGCGCTGAAGGCGCCGGACCATCCGTATGTGGGCCGTGGCGGCATCAAGCTCGCGCACGCGCTCGACGAGTTCGGCATCGCCGTCGAGGGACGCGAAGCGCTCGATATCGGGGCATCCACGGGCGGCTTCACCGACGTGCTGCTGAAGCGCGGGGCCGTACGCGTGGTTGCCTACGACGTCGGCCACGGACAGCTCGATTGGGGACTCCGCAACGATCCGCGCGTCGTGGTCGTCGAGCGCGCCAACGCGCGAACGCTCGAGCCGGGCGACCTGCCTTCGCTCGTCGACATCGTCACCATCGACGTGTCGTTCATCTCCCTGCGGCACATCTTTCCGCGCATTCCTCCGCTGCTGCGGGCCGCTGCCGACGTCGTCGCGCTGGTGAAACCGCAGTTCGAGGCAGGTCGCGCGGAGGTCGGCAAGAAAGGCGTCGTGCGCGACCCAATCGTGCAGACGCGGGTGGTCGAGGACGCCGCGCGCGCGGCCGCTGAGGTAGGATTGGTCCGCGCCGCGATGACCGAATCTCCAATCACGGGTGACACGGGCAACCGCGAGTTCTTCCTGCATCTGCGGGCGTCGGGGCCCCGCGACACAGCATGACCGCGGTCGGCATCGTTGCAAAGGCGCGTCTCGAGCGTGCCGCCAGCCATCTCGTGCAAATCGCCTCGTGGCTCGAAGCGCGGCACATCACCCCGGTGTTCGATCCCGACACCGCCGCGCTCGCCGAATCGGCCGGCGCGAACGGCCAGTTCAAGACCGTCGATAGCGATGATCTGCCCCGGCATGTCGACGTCATCGTGGTCCTCGGAGGCGACGGCACGCTGCTCGGAACGGCCGGCCGCATCGCCAAGGCGAAATCCGATATTCCCATCCTCGGCGTCAACTTCGGCAGCCTGGGATTTCTCACCGAAGTGACACTGCCCGAGATTTACGCGTCGCTCGAGACGGCCGTGAACGGCACGGCACAGATCGAAGAGCGCATGATGATGCAGGTCGCGGTCGATGCGGACGGCGGCCGCGTCGCCGACCGGATTGTGCTGAACGACGTCGTCGTCACGCAGGGGGCGCTCTCGCGCATCATCGAGCTGTCGGTGTCGGTCGATGGCGAGTTCATGATGCGGGTCAAAGCCGACGGGCTGATCATCGCCAGCCCGACGGGCACGACGGCCTACAACCTGTCTGCGGGCGGGCCCATCGTGCATCCGAAGGTCGACGGGCTGACGATCACACCCATCGCGCCGCACACGTTGACCAACCGCCCTGTCGTCGTGCCGGGGTCCAGCCAGATTCGCATCCAGCCGCTCATCCGCGACGAACAGAGCGAAGTGTTCGCCACGTTCGACGGGCAGGCCCTGCTGCCGCTGAAGAGCAACTACGTCGTCAGCGTCGGCCGCGCGGATAAACCGCTGCGTCTCATCCGCGCTTCGGCCCGGGGATACTTTCAGGTGTTGAGAGAAAAGCTGAAATGGGGCAACTGATCTCACATATCCCTGTTCGCCGTCCGGATGTTGTAGCCCTCCTCGATCGCCAGCACCCAAATACGGCCATCACCAATGTCGCCCGTGCGCGCGTGCTTCATGACGACGGCGATGACGTCGTCTACGAGATCGTCCGACACGGCCAGTTCAATCATCGACTTCGGCAGCAGACTGATATCGTATTCGCGGCCGCGATACACAGCTTTGTGGCCCTTCTGGTGTCCGTGACCCCTCACTTCTGTAATCGTCATGCCCGACACAGACGCCTTTTCGAGGGCTTCACGTACTTCTTCGACCTTGTTTGGTCGAACAATGCACTTTATGAGCTTCATTGGGCCCGCAAATTCTACTGTAAACTTGTGTGCCTATGTCGGAGACCTTCACGGTCATCGTTGGTGCACGCCAACTGCACGACGCTCTCCGTCATAGCGTAGTCGCCGCTGGGGATGTCCTCACGTTCGGCGACGACGAACCGCTCAAGGCGCTCGAAACGATCGCCGTCCGGCGGCCGCGCATCGTGGCGGTCGAGCGGCTCTTCGCCGCGACATCGCGAGGCGCCGCGCTCATCAACCGCATCAAGGCCGATCCCGCTCTTTCCGGGGCTGAAATTCGAATCGTGGCCCACGACGGCACATATGCGCGCGTGTCGCCGCGCCGGACGCCGTCCGCACAGCCGCCGCCAGCCGTCACCCCCGTCGCGGCGCCCGGGGTCGTGGTTGAAATCGAGCCCGTCGTTGAACCGATCGTCCCGCCACAACCGGCGGCGAACGATCAGTTCTCCATCACGCGGCGGGCACCGCGGTTTCGCATGCTCGACGGCACCGAAGCACAGGTGGACGGCTCGCTCGCACGCATCGTCGATCTCTCCACGATCGGCGCGCAGATTCTTTCTCCCACACCGCTGAAGCCCGACCAGCTCGTTCGCATCGTGCTCGTCGACGAGCGCAGCGCGGTGCGGTTTCACGGCGCCGTCGCGTGGGCCTCGTACGAGATTCCGAAGGGGATTTCGCAATACCGGGCGGGATTGGAATTCAAAGGTGCGGAACTGAAGGTGCTGGCCACCTTCTGCCGCCAGTACAAGACGTAAGACCGCTGCTACCGCGCGCCGACGCCGAACCACTCGGCGGCCGCAGACTGCTCCCTGATGATCGTGTCGTTGCGACCCGATCCGGTCGACACGATCGACACCGGCACGCCGCTCACTTCTTCGAGAAACGCGACATATCGCTGCGCTTCGCGCGGCAGATCGTCGAAGCGCGTCATACCGGAGCTGGGACGGCCCCAGCCTGGAAGCCTCTCGTACACCGGCTCGCATTTCGCGAGCACGTTGAGATCGGCCGGCCACTCGGTCAGGACCTCACCGTCGTGCTTGTAGCCGGTGCACACGTGAATCTCGTCGAGGCCGTCGAGGACATCGAGCTTGGTCAGGGCGACGCTGTCGAGGCCGTTGATGCGCGCGGCGTAGCGGGCGACCACGGCGTCGTACCAGCCGCAACGGCGCGGGCGGCCGGTGACCGATCCGAACTCTTTGCCGCTGTCGCGCAGCCGATCGCCGGCCCTCCCGGTCAACTCGGTCGGCATCGGCCCTTCGCCCACGCGCGTGGCGTACGCCTTGACGACCCCCAGCACCCCGTGAATCATCTTCGGGCTCACGCCGAGCCCCGTGCAGACGCCGCCGATCGTCGAATTCGAGGACGTCACAAAGGGATAGGTGCCGTGGTCGATGTCGAGCAGCGTGCCCTGGGCGCCTTCGAAAAGGATGGCACGTCCCGCGGCGCTCGTTTTGGCCAGAAACAGCGAAATATCGGTGACCCAGGGCTTCATCCGCTCGCCGTAGGCGAGCATCTGATCGAACAAGGGCCGCCAGTCGAGCTGTGATTCCTTGATCAGGCGGTTGCGGGCCTGCACGTTCTCGCGGATCTCCTGCTCGAGGCCCGCGCGATCGAACAGGTCGCGCACGCGGATCCCGCGCCGACCGATCTTGTCTTCGTACGCCGGACCGATGCCGCGCGACGTCGTGCCGATCTTGCGCTCGCCGCGCCGTGCTTCGGACAGCAAGTCGAGCTCGCGGTGATACGGAAGGATCAGATGGGCGCGCTCGCTGACGAGCAGACGGCCGTTGACGTCGTAGCCGAGCGTCGCCAGCTCGTCGATCTCCGCGAAGAGGGCCTGCGGATCGACGACCACGCCGTTACCGATGGCGCAGGTGACGTGCGAATGGAGAATCCCCGACGGCAGAAGCCGGAGGATAATCTTCTTCGTGTCGGCGTAGACCGTGTGGCCGGCGTTGTGCCCGCCCTGATAGCGCGCGACGACGGCGAAGCGCGGGGTCAACAGATCCACGATCTTGCCCTTGCCCTCGTCACCCCACTGCGCACCGAGTACTGCGATGTTCATGGCCGACACATTCTACATTGTTGTGTGTTTTCCCTGAGAATTCCAGAAACGAACATCCCGAGAAGTTCAACTGACGTTACGCGTGACTTGTCAAACAAATTTTTTTTCATTTTCAAATTGACAACGCAGGCGCGCGATCTTACCTTCTGTCTTTCTTTTTCGCGAACGCCTTCACGCATCTGTGCCCACACACGAATCACTCACGGCGTCCAGACCTTCACTCGAACGGCGCATCCTCGCCGGGTTAGACGCGTCACCATCGCGCATCCCGGTCGTGCTCGGCGACTTCCGCACGGGACGGACGCAACTGCTCTACCGGCTGCGCGATCGCATCGGGCGGACGCAGTGCCAGTACATCGATCTCGAACGATCGGCGACGACACCCGAGCGTTTCTACAACGCGATCGTCAACGCGTCGCCGTTCAAGGTGCCGGCGCACGTCCAGCCGGCCTCCGCGCGCGAAGCATTCGACGCCGCGATCGTATTTTTCGATCAGGCACGTTCCGCGGGCGGCAACGAACCCGCGACGTTCCTGTTCGACGAAGTACTCGAGCTGCGCACCTTCGAGAGTTTCCCGGGCCTGCGGACGGCGTTGCGGGAACTGCTCAAGACGCTGGCCACAAGCCCGAACCGCTTCGTGCTGACGACACGCTATGTCTCACGGGCTCATAGACTTCTGAGGGATGCGACGGCCCGGTTCGAGGTCATCCACGTGCCGCCCCTCGCCCTGGCCGAGGTCCGCGACCTGATGCTGTCGCTCGACGGCGGTCGATCGGTCTTGCGTGACGAGGTCGCCGCCGACTCGCTGGCGCGCGCAGTTCACACGTTGTCGGACGGCCGCGTCGGATACGCGCGGGCGATCGGCGACGCGTTGAACCACATGGTCGACGCGCAGGGCGTGGGCGACCCGGTCAGCGCGCTCACATCGCTCTTGTCGCCCGACGGCCGGCTCGCGGCCTCGTGCGCGTCGAGCTACGAGCTGCGTCTGCATCGTGCGCGCGGCTACGGCGCGCTGAAAGCGATTCTGGAAATCCTCGCGCTGGAAGAGCCGCTGACCCTCACCGAAGTCGCGCACCGTCTCAAGCGGACGCCGGGCTCGACCAAGGACTACCTGTCATGGCTCGAGGATGTCGACCTCATCGTGTCGCAGCGCAAGCGCTACAGCTTCAGCGATCCCCTGCTTCGGGTGTGGGTCAGGCTCTACTGCCGGCCGTCGTGCCCGTCGGATGAGGAGGTCGCTCGCGAAGTGCAATCCTACGCGCTGAGCCGGCTGCCGCAAGAGGAGCCCGCGATGGTCGTCGCCGGCGGCGGCGGCGAGAACGACGGCGACGAAGACCGGAAGCCCTGGGGCATCATCGAAATAGATTGAGATACTCGAATCTGGAAACTGGAATCTAGAAACGAGAATCTTCGAAGAGATCGCAGATTTCAGATTTAGATCTCGTTTCTAGATTTCGGGCTTCACGTTCAGCATCTCCAGGGCCAGCCGCGCGGCTTCCTGCTCTCCTTCCTTCTTGCTGCGGCCGGTCGCTTCGGCCATCGGTCTCCCGCCGATCCGCACCTGCACCTGAAACGTCTTGTGATGATCGGGACCCACTTCGCCGATGACGATGTACTCGGGCAGCGGGCCGCCCGTCGACTGCACCCGCTCCTGCAGCGCTGACTTGAAATCATGGAAGGCGGCCGTGGGCGTCTGTGCCTCGTTCACGAGCGCCTCGAACTGATGGGCGATGAACGTCGTGGCCTGGTCGATGCCGCCGTCCAGATAAATCGCCGCCAGCAGCGCCTCGTAGCCGTCGGCGAGCAGCGCCTGCTTGCGGCGGCCGCCTGTCTTCTCCTCTCCCCGCCCGAGGAGCAGGTGTTCCCCCAGGTCGAGACTTTCCGCGAGGCGGGCGAGTGACGCGGTCGAGACGAGCGTCGCTTTCATTTTCGATTTCCACCCCTCGTCCTGGCTGGGAAAGCCCCGGAACAGCAGGTCGGCAATCGCGAAGCCGAGCACGGCGTCGCCGAGAAACTCCAGCGACTCGTTGTCGAAGACGCCGCCGCTGACGTCCTCGTTGGCGCGCGAGGTATGCGTCAGCGCGTGCTCGAGCAGGCCCTGATCGCGGAAGGTATAGCCGATGCGGCGCTCGAGCGCGGAGAACTCGCCGCGCAGCGGAATCACGCGGCCGCCCGACTGGTCGATACGATGGCTGTCGATCACCCGGCGGGCCTCGTCGGCCTCCTCGGGCCTCACGGAAATCCTGATTTCGGCGATCCCGGCGCCGCCGACGGGAAATATCGATTGCGGCGCGTCCGACGACACCAGCGACTCGATGCCGTGGCTCTCGAGCAGGCCCCGCACGACGCGCGCCTCGATGTCGGACGCGCTCCTGAACACGATCGTCAACTCGTGCATTAATCGACCTTCAGAATCATCATGGTGATGTCGTCGTGCTGGGGCTGCCCCTGTGCAAAGGCCATCACGTTTTCCAGCACGCAATCTCGAATCGCCTCGGGAGAACGATCGACGTTCGCTTCGAGGCAGGCGGTCAGGCGCTGCTCTCCGAAGCAGTCTCCGTCGCGATCCATCGCTTCGCTGATCCCGTCGGTGAAAAAGAAGAAGAGGTCGCCGGCCGCGAGTGGCAGGGTCAGCTCTTCCAGGAAGCGCTCGAAACGGACGCCGCCGTCGAGATTCAGGCCCAGCACCATGCCGTCGGGCGCGATGATTTCGCCGCGCCGCGCAAGGCCGCCGTTCGAGGCAATCCTGATGAACGGCGTATGGCCGGCGCGAGCGCAGGTCAACGTGCGCGCCACCGGATCCACGACCGCATAGGTCATCGTGATGAAGCTGCGGCTGTCGAGATGGCGCGAGATGATGCGGTTCGCTTCGATGAGCAGCGCGCGCGGGGAGGTGTAGATGCGGGTCAGCGACAGCATCAAACCCTTCAATTCCGCCATGTACAGCGCCGCCGACGTGCCCTTGCCCGCGACATCGGCGATCAGCAGCCCGACGCGCCCGTCGGGAAGCGGCAGGAAGTCATAGTAGTCGCCGCCGACCTCCTTCGCCGGGGCGCACAGCCCCACCACGCTCATGCCCGGCACTTCGAGGGTCCCGTGCGGCAGCAGCGACATCTGGATGTCGCGCGCGATGCGCAGCTCCTGTTCGAGCCGTCGTTTCTCGTCCTGCTCGGCGAGCAGATGGTGGATGCGGCCGGTCATGTCGTTGAACGACGCGGCGAGCGTGCCGAGCTGATCGTCGGATCGGACGGCGATGCGATGCTCGAAGTCGCCGCTCTTGACGCGCTCGGTCCCGTCGAAGAGCTCGTCGACCGACGAGGTGATGGTCCGGGCCAGCGCGAGACCGTTGCCGAGCGCCACGACCTCGATGACGAGCAGCAGCACGCCGATGCCGACCAGCACGATGAGCAGCCCCTGCTGAATACCCACGGGCGCGCCGTCACGAGACCTGCCGAGCCAGTTATAGAGCGTGGCCACCTCGACGCTCATCCCGATCGTGGTGCGTTCGGATCTCCCCGTTTCCCAATCCACGTATGTCAGAAACGTCGCGGTATTGAAGAGCGATCGCGGCCGCGATTGGCCGAGCGTGATGCCCGAGACGGCCAGCGCACCCTTGTCCAGCGCCTCGTCCAGCGGCAGATCAACGACGACCGCGTGACGCGACCGTCGATCGTTCGGCAGCGCGACCGCCCTGGCGACGGTGGCTTTCTGGATCAGCCCCGAGAAATTGTGGCTGCCCATCCACGCCGGGAGCGTCTCCACGGGCACGACCTCGAGCGACACGCCCGGATACCGTGTGGAGATCGCCAGCTGGCGGCGCTGAATGATGCCGGCGTGCGCGTCCGAATCCGATCGTTCGATTTCGAACAGCGTCGTGCGCCCGAAGACGGCCGCCTGCTCGACGAGGCGATCCACGCGTTCGTGGATCAGATAGGAGCTGACGTCGAAGAACACGAGAAGAAATGCCAGCAGCCCAAAGGTCACGAGCAGCAGGATTGGCACCGCGCCGACGAGCACGTATGAGAGGATCAGCTTTCGGCTGACCCGCCACAACAGGCCCGAGCGTGCGAGCCGCGTGACGCGATAGACCGAGATGGCGGCGAGAACGAGCAGCGCGAAGTTGACCGCGCGATCGAGCGCCACCTGCCCGGGTGCGGCCAGCCAGACCAGCACTTTGAGCAGAATCGCGGCGATCCAGAGAGCAGGAATAGCGCGAATGATATCACCCGGCGGTGGACTCTCGAATCCAGCTCAGGTAGGCGTCGCTGCCATCGAGAATCGGCAGGACGATGAACTCGGGCACTTCGTAGTCGTGCAGCTCGAACAGACGCGCCTTCAGCGCGGGCACGCGCGTCTTCGTGGTCTTCATGATGAGCTGCCGTTCCTGTTCGGCCTCGACGTCGCCTTTCCACCGGTAGACCGACTCCATCAGGGCGAGCACGTTGACGCAAGCGGCCAGGCGTTCGCTGACGAGCATCGACGCCAGCTTGTGGCCGTCGGTCATCCGCGAGATGGTCGTCCACACGACCACGCAGTCGTTTTCCATCGCGTCCCCCTAATTGCTGCTTGTACTTTCACCGAAAATGCTGTACTAAGTTAGGGACTTTACTACATCAGAAATGGCAACCCCGCGGCTTCCATCGACCCAGGCTGTCCAGCACGCGCAACGGCGCGGACAGCGCATCCTCGCCGGCCTGTTCTTCTTCGTCGTCTGCGTCCTGGGGGTCGATGCGCTCGTCGGCGATCAGGGGCTGATGGCGACCATCCGGGCGCGCAAACAGTATGATGATCTGGCCGCCGACCTCGCGCGGCTGCGATCCGAGAACGCCGCGCTGCGCGAGGAGGCACGCCGGCTGCGCGAAGACCCGGCCGCGATTGAGGAAATCGCGCGCCGCGAGCTCGGCCTCATGAGCCCCGGAGAGAAATTGTTCATCATCCGCGATAGCGATCCCACCGCCAAGTAAGCCGCCGCCGCATGTCGCATCTCATCGATTTTGTCCTTCACTTCGATCGGCATCTGCTCGAGTTCGTCCAGCAGTACGGCACCTGGGTCTACGGCATCCTGTTCGCGATCGTCTTCGCGGAAACCGGCCTGGTCGTCACGCCGTTCCTGCCCGGCGATTCGCTGCTCTTCGCCGTCGGCGCGCTCAGCGCCACGGGCGTGCTGAATCCATGGCTGTGCTACGTGCTGCTCATCGTCGCCGCGGTCCTGGGTGATGGCGTGAACTATTCGATCGGCCGACGCATCGGCCCACGGCTCCTGGGCCGCGGCGACGGACCGGCCTTTTCGCACCGGCTGATCAATCCCGAGCACGTGAAGCGCGCGCACGAGTTCTTCGAGCAGCATGGCGGAAAGGCGGTCGTGCTCGCGCGATTCGTGCCCATCGTGCGCACCTTCCTGCCCTTCGTGGCGGGTGCCGCCGAGATGAATGCGGGCTCGTTTCTCTTCTACAACATCACTGGCGGGATCGGCTGGGTCACGATCTGCATGGGGGCCGGGTTCCTGTTCGGCAACGTGCCGATCATCAAGGACAACTTCACGCTGGTGACCATCGGGATCGTGTTCGTCTCAATCCTGCCGATGGTGTACGAAGTGATCAAGCACAGGAAGCGGTTGTAGGGTTCGTAGAGTTCGTAGGTTAGGTTCGTGGGTTCGTGGGTTCGTAAAAACCTTCCTCCTAATCTCCTGATCTCCTGTTTTTCGTTTCTTCCGTTCGGGCTATTCTCCGAGGTAGGCTTCACGGACCCGCGGGTCGTTCGCCATCTCCGCCGCGGTGCCCTCGAAGATCACAGCTCCGGTCTCGAGCACGTAGCCGCGATCGGAATGCTTCAGCGCGGCGTTGGCGTTCTGCTCGACGAGCAGCACGGTCGTGCCCTCGGCTTTGATCCCGTCGATGGTGTTGAAAATGGTCTGGCAGACGATGGGCGCCAGCCCGAGCGACGGTTCGTCGAGCAGCAGCAGCTTGGGGTGGGACATCAGCGCGCGGGCGATCGCGAGCATCTGCTGCTCGCCTCCCGAGAGCGTCCCCGCGCGCTGCTTGATGCGTTCCTTGAGGCGCGGGAACAGCACGAACCCGCGTTCGAGATCGCGCTTGATGACCGCCTTGTCCTTCGTCAGGTAGGCGCCCATTTCGAGGTTCTCGAGCACGGTGAGGTTCGCGAACACCCCCCGGCCCTCGGGCGCCATCGACACGCCGCGCGCGACCAGCTTGTGCGCGGCACTCCCGGTGATGTCCGTGCCGTCGAAGGTAATCCGGCCGCTGCGGGGCGCCAGCAGGCCGGTGATGGCGCGCAGAGTCGTCGACTTGCCGGCCCCGTTCGCACCCAGCAGCGTCACGACCTCGCCGGCGCGGACCGTCAGCGAGACGTCGCGCAGCGCGTGAATCGCGCCGTAGAAGACGTTCACGTTCTCGAGCGCGAGCAGAGCGCCGTCAGCCGCCGCCAAGATACGCCTCGATGACCTTCGGATTCTTCTGAATCTCGGCGGGTGTGCCGATGGCGATCTCCTCGCCGTAGTCGATGACCTGAATGGTCTCGCAGATGCCCATCACGACCTTCATGTTGTGCTCGACCAGAAGGATCGTCAGCTTCATTTCGTCGCGCAGCCAGCGAATCAGGCGCATGAGCTCGAGCGCTTCCTGGGGATTCATCCCGGCGGCCGGCTCGTCGAGCAGCAGCAGCTTCGGCTCGGTCGCCAGCGCGCGCGCGATTTCGAGGCGCCGCTGGCTGCCGTACGGCAGGCTCGTCGCGGGCTCGTCGGCGAACTTCTCGAGATTGAAGATCTTCAGCAGCGCCATCGCCCGATCGTGCGTCTCTTTCTCCTCCTTGTGATGCCGGCTCGTGCCGAGCACGGCATCGGGCAGCATCTGTGAGGTCCGCAAGTGATGGGCCGTCATCACGTTCTGCACGACGCTCATGTCGGCGAACAGCCGGATGTTCTGGAACGTGCGCGCCGCCCCCAGCCGCGTAATCTCGTACGGCTTCTTCCTCTCGATGCGCGTGCCGTCGAATTCGATTTCGCCTTCGGTCGGGCAATAGACGCCCGTCAGCACGTTGAACACGGTCGTCTTGCCGGCGCCATTGGGGCCGATGAGGCCGTACAGGGCGAGGCGCGGCACCGTCATTTCCAGCGATTTGACGGCCGTGAGTCCTCCAAACCGCATCGTGACGTCGCGCGTGACGAGCATCGGCGCGTTACTCAAGCACCGCCCTCCGCTTCGCCGGACGCAGCCAGGCCCACGAGAACTCGCGACGCCCGAGCAGCCCCTGCGGCCTGAAGATCATCAGCAGGATGAGCAGCAGCGCGTAAATCACCATCCGAAGGCCGGGAAACTCCTGATCGAAGGTCCGCAGCGCTTCGGGGAGGATGGTCAGGATGGACGCGCCGAGCACGGCGCCGGTAATCGAGCCGATGCCGCCGAGCACGATCATCACGATGACTTCGATCGATTTCACGAAATTCAGATTCTGCGGGTTCAGCGGATTGGCGAACAACTGGCCCGAGAGGCCTCCCGCGATGCCGGCCAGCGCCGCGCTGATGACAAACGCCATCACCTTGTAGCGGGTGGTGTTGATGCCCATGGCCTCGGCGGCAATCTCGTCGCTGCGAATCGCAAACAGCGCGCGCCCGAACGTCGACATGGCGATGTTGCGCGTGATGACGATCGTCAGCACCGCCATGGCGAAGATCCAGAACGTGTTCGTGATGGGGATGGCATCGGTGAACCCCGTCGCGCCGCCGACGGCCGGGATGTTGAGGATGATGACGCGGATGATCTCGCTGAATCCCAGCGTCACGATGGCCAGGTAGTCCCCCTTCAGGCGGAGCGAAGGAATACCGACCAGCAGGCCGGCCACCGCGGCCGCGGCGGCGCCGGCCAGCAGGCTGGGAATCATCACGATCGACCCGCCGAGCGGATCGCCGGGCGTGCTGCCCGCCAGCGCCGCGATCGCCCGGCCGTGATAGACGGTCAGGTAGGTCGCCGTGTAGCCGCCGACCGCCATGAAGCCGGCATGCCCGATGGAGAACTGCCCTGCCAGGCCGTTGATCAGGTTGAGGCTCACGGCCAGCGTGATGTTGATGCCGATGAGATTGATGATGCGCGCGTAGTACGGATTGATCTGAAAGTCGCCGAACCCGTATTCGAAGATGTGGTTCAGCGCGGCGAGCCCGGCCAGGGTGCCGGCGATGACGGCGATCTTTCTGGCCAGGCTCATGCGCCGCTAGACCTTTTCGGTGACCGACGTCCCGAGAATGCCGGCCGGCCGGAACAGCAGAATCAGGATGAGCACCGCAAATGCCATCGCGTCGCGATAGGTGGAATACGCCGTCGCGGAGATCCAGGTCTCCATCAGCCCGATCAGCATGCCCCCGAGCATGGCGCCCGGAATGTTGCCGATGCCGCCCAGCACGGCCGCGACGAATGCCTTCAACCCCGTCATCAGCCCCATGAGCGGATCGATGCGCGGAATCGAGAGCGCGACGAGCACCCCCGCGACCGCCGCAAGAGCCGACCCGAGCGCGAAGGTGAACGCAATGACGAGATCCGTGTTGATGCCCATCAGCCGCGCCACCGGCAGGTTGAACGACACCGCGCGCATGGCCTTCCCCATCTTCGTGCGGTGCACGATGAACTCGAGGCCGAACATGAGCACGACGGCGACGACGATAATCATCAGGCTCTGATTGGTCGTCTGCACGCCGCCGAGCGAGTAGGTCTCGGAGCGGATCATCTGCGGGAAGAACCGCGGCGTCGCCCCGAACACCACCTGCCCGCCGTACTCGAGCAGCAGCGACACCCCGATGGCCGTGATGAGCGAGGTGAGCCGGGAATGATGCCGCACCGGGCGATACGCGAGCCGCTCGATGAGAATCCCGATGCCCGCGCAAATCGCCATGGCGCCCAGCGTGACCGCAATGGCGCCGGGAATCGACGGGTTGGCGTCCATGTTCATCGCGTTGGCGAGGTAATACCCGGCAAACGCGCCGAGCATGTAGACGTCGCCGTGCGCGAAATTGATGAGCCGCAGCACCCCGTACACCATCGTGTACCCGAGCGCGATGAGTGCGTAAATGGCGCCGAGCGAGAGGCCGTTAATGAACTGTTGAAGGAAGGTATCCACTAATTCGGGTTGATGGTGGTCCTGTAACCATACTTCACATCCCCGTTGACGAACTGGATCTCTTCGATGACGGCCGGCTTCACGACGTTGCGATCGGCGTTCATCTTGAGCCGTCCGGTGACGCCGGGCACATCGGCGGCGGCGATCGCGTCGCGCAGCTTCGGCCCCTCCGTGCCCTTGGCGCGCGTGATGGCGTCGGCCAGCACCTTGGCGGCGTCGTAGCCAAGCGCGGCGATCGAATCGGGCTCGCGATTGAACTTCGCGCGATAGGCCTTCCTGAAGTTCTGCACGATCGGATCGGGGTTCTCGCCGGAGTAGTGGTTCGAGATGAAGGTGTTCTTGAGCGCCTCGCGGCCGTTCTTCAAGGCATCGCCCACCCAGCCGTCGCCGCCCAGAATCGGCATCGTCATGCCGAGCTCGCGTGCCTGCCGCACGATGATGGCCGCCTCGGGGTAGTAGCCGGTCGCGAAGATCGCGTCGGGCTTCTGGGCTCGCACCTGCGTCAGAATGGCGCGGAAATCGGCGTCGCCCGAGCTGTAGCTCACCGGGTCGAGCACCTGCCCGCCCAGGCCGGTGAAGGTCTTCTGAATCGAGTCGGTCAGCCCGACGGAATAGTCCTGCTGAATGTCTTTCAGCACCGCGACCTTGCGGGCCTTCAGGTCGTTGTAGGCGAATTTGGCCAGCACTTCGCCCTGGAAGGGATCGATGAAACACACGCGGAAGATGTAGTCGCCCACCTGCGTGACGCGCTCGTTGGTCGACGCGGGGGTAATCAGCGGAATCTGATATTTCTGCGCCACGGGCGCGGCGGCCAGCGTGCGGCGGCTCGCCACCTCCCCGAGGACCGCCACGACCTTGTCCTGCGTGATGAGCTTGGTGACCGCGCTCGACGCCTCCTCCGGACGGCTCTGATCGTCCTCGACGAGCATCCGGATTTTGCGTCCCAGGACGCCGCCCGCGTTGTTGATTTCCTCGACGGCGAGCTGGGCGCCCTCGACCGACGACTGTCCGAACGAGGCGCCATCGCCCGTCAGCGACCCGTACATGCCCACCAGAATGTCTCCGGTCGTGCTCTGTTCAGTCGTACCCGATCGGCGCTCGCAGGCCGACGACAGAGCCAGGACGAGTGCAAAAAAGACGAGGGTCGGACGGCAAAGTTTCATAGGGCGGATTATAAAGGAGTTCTCAGTCTTCGGCTCGATCAGGAGGGTCAGTGGACACGCCAGAAACCCGGATTCGAACAATTACGTTGCCCGGAGGGGAACGCATCCCGGCGCTCGGCATCGGCACATGGAACATGGGGGACGATCGCCGGAAACGCGCCGGCGAGGTGGCCGCGTTGCAACTGGCCGTCGACCTCGGCATGACGGTCGTCGACACCGCGGAGATGTACGGCAACGGTGCGGCCGAATCGCTCGTCGCCGAGGCGCTGGGCGATCGACGCGAACGGATCTTTCTGGTCAGCAAAGTGCTGCCGCAGCATGCGACCAGGCGCGGCACCATCTCGGCCTGCGAGGCCAGTCTTCGAAGGCTGAACACCGATCGTCTGGATCTGTATTTGCTGCACTGGCGGGGCGGCGTGCCGCTGGAAGACACGCTCGATGCGTTCGCCACGTTGAAGCGCGACGGAAAGATCCGCCACTGGGGCGTGAGCAACCTCGACACCGATGACATGAACGAGCTTGCGGCGCTCGGCCCTCATGGCGGAACACCCGCCGTCAACCAGGTGTTGTACAACCTGACGCGCCGCGGCATCGAATTCGACCTGCTGCCATGGTCGAGCGCACGCGGCATCCCGATCATGGCGTACTCGCCGCTCGAACAGTCTCGCTTGTCCACGCACCGTACGCTGCGAGACATGGCCGCCCGGCTGGGCCGGACACCTTCGCAGATCGCGCTGGCGTGGGTGTTGCGTCAGCCGAGTGTGATGGCGATTCCGAAGGCCGGCCGTGCCGAGCACGTGCGCGAGAATCGCGCGGCGCTCGATGTGACGCTCATGCCGGAAGATGTCGCCGAACTTGACACCGCCTTCCCGCCGCCCAAACGGAAAAGGCCGCTCGAAATGATTTGATGGTTGAGGGAGAGTGCCAGTATGATTTCGCTTCCCATGAAGAACATGTGCTTCCGTCTCATCGCATTGCCGTTGCTGTTTGTCGTCCTCGCCACGTCCCGCACGTGGGCGCAGGACAAACCGTTTGAGCCTGTGTCCGGGCAACCTGGCAAGGACGTGGTCTGGGTGCCGACGCCCCAGGAACTGGTCGAGAAAATGCTCGACATGGCGAAGGTGACGCCGCAGGACATCGTCATCGATCTCGGCTCGGGGGACGGGCGCAACGTGATTGCCGCGGCCAAGCGCGGCGCGCGGGCGTTCGGCTTCGAGTTCAACCCCGATATGGTGGCCCTCTCGCGCCGCCGCGCGAAGGAAGCGGGCGTGTCCGATCGTGCGACGTTCGTCGAGGGGGACATGTTCGAGGCCGATATCTCGAAAGCCACGGTGCTCGCGCTCTTTCTGCTGCCGAGCAACCTCGACAAGCTCGCGCCGAAGTTCCTGACGCTCAAGCCCGGCACCCGGATCGTCAACAACACGTTCAACGTGACGGGCTGGGAGGCGGATCAGTCTGAAACCATCGAAGGCAGTTGCACCAGCTGGTGCACGTCGATGTTGAACATCGTGCCCGCGCGCGTCGCCGGTACGTGGCGCATGGGCAGCGGCGACCTGACGCTGACGCAGAATTTCCAGATGGTGACGGGCACGCTCGGCACGACCGCCGTCTCCGGCCGCCTGAACGGCGAGCAGATCAGCTTCAAGGCCGGCGACACGCAATACACCGGCAAGGTGAGCGGCGATCGCATGGAAGGCACCGCGACGACCGGCGGCAAGGCTCAGAGCTGGAGCGCCACGAGGGGTAAGTGAAGCCTGAAACTGGAATCTAAAAATCTAAAAATCTAAAGATCTAAAGATCTAAAGATCCTAAGATCTTCAGATCAGATTCTAGTTTCTAGATTCTAGTTTTTAGATTCACGCATCGCCTAGCGTTCCGCGATGATCCTGGGAACGCTCATCAGACCCGATGGCAGCGGCGTGAACGCGTCCATATCCTGAAGCCTGAATCGCTGCCCGAACTGCTCGTTCACCGCACGGACATCAGGCACCCGGCCACCTCCTGCGAGCATGTTGATCGCGGTGTTGTAGACCTCGAGGCGGATGTCGTTCGATCCGCGCCGGATGAACGGCGTAATGTCGATGCGATACGGGGGCGCCCACAGCGTTCCCACGCGACGATCGTTCACGAACACCGTGGCGGCGTCCCTGATGGGCGCGGCAACCACCGCCGCAAACGAGTTTCCCCGCATCGTGCCGTCGGCCAGCGCCTCACGATCGACTGGAGCCGCCGGACCGAAGTCGAGGTAGATGCGCGCACCCTCGGCCAGAAACTGCGGGCCAGCCTCCCATGGATGGAGATAAGTTGTTGCACCTGAGTAGTAGCGGGAGCCAGGGTCGTCGGCCCAGGAATGGGGCAATGGCGCATCGCCCGTTATCGTTGCCACATGCTCGCCGGCACCGGGCGGGCGCACCGGATTTCTGATGAAGAAAGTCCACGGCGATCGCAGTTCGGTTGTCGCGATTGATGTCCGTGCCCTTCTGAGCGGCGCGCTTCCCTCAGACGAGCGGAACACGACGATGCGCGAGGCGTAGGCCTCGAACTCGAGCGCGACCTCGCCCGAACGTGCCTCGACGCGTTCGGTGGTGCCGTTCATCGGATCCCAGAGCTCGGCGTAGGCGGTCGCCGATCGAAAGCGAGCGGTAACCTGATGCGAGCGATTGCTGGTGTTCGCCAGGAAATACACCTGCGCATCGCCGAGATCGCGGTGGACAAATCCGATTTCTCCCACGGCCGGCGTCAGGGTCAGATCCGGTTGCACCGCCTCGCGGAGCGCCCCTGGAGATCGTTCGCCCGTCACTGCCCGCAACGAAGGCCAGTCGCCTTCGGGCAACCGGTCGACGGCAATAATCTTCCCGCCGCCCTGGGCATAAGCGGCCAGCCACTGCTTCGTGGCGTCGGGAATCCAGCGGACGCCACGGCAGGACGATCGCCTTGTAGCCGCGGCTCCGGGCTTCGTTCAACGTCCCGTCGTCGAAGACGTCGAAACTGTATCCGCCATCGAGCATCGCGGGCACCAGCGATGGCGGTAGGCGCCGTTCACAGCCGCCCACAGATTCAGGTAAGCGCCGGTTCCCGGCCGCATGGCCGCGCGTGCATCGCCGGTCGGCGCATAGACCGCGATGTCGGCGACCGGTGTGCCCTGGCGAAGAAGGAAACTCACGCGCTGGAGGTAGGCCGACAGATCGGGCATGACCGGCCACCAGGGATTCTTGTCGGTGAACACGCCGGCCGCGTAGAACGGCCAGCCTGGAGTGCCTGCCTGCGGCGGCGATGCCGGCCATCCGTGACCGATCAGCTGATTGATCCCGGACAGAAAGTGCTGATCGGCTTCGCCCTTGATGTCGAGCGGTGTGGCGCGAAACGCCGGCGAGTGGATCCACGTCCAGGTCTCGGAGGCGGCCACCGGCCGCCCGAAGAGATGAGCGGCTGACGCCGCCCATCGCGCCCGCGACAGCATGCGCCATTCGAACCCTTCGCCGTCGAAGAGATCGGCGAAGCGGAAGCTCGACAACGCCGCCGGCGGCGTGCCGTAGCCCTGGATGCGGAAGCGCACGTTGTTCTTGCGCGACCAGTCCCGGATCGGAGTCAGGAAGCGCTCTTCGTACAACTCGGTGAGCGTTTGCCCTGCGTCGCGCCGGACCGCGCGCGATCGCTCGCCGGTGTCGTATTCGAGCATCGGCAGCAGCGGGCGCAAATCGTATCCGCGCCGCTTCTGGAATTCCGCGAACATGTCGGGCGTCCAGTCCGCGTCGTACACCTCGAGGCTGTCGCAGAAGATCGAGTGGATCCCGCCGGGCCCTGCCGCCGCGACGAGCTTGTCGCCCACTTCGCGCAGGTGCGTCTCGATCGCGGAGCGTGAATAGTGATCGAGCACATACCCTTCGGCGCCAAGCGCCGGACGCTTCACGACCTGGCCGGTACGGCTGGCGAAATAGAACAGGATCGTGCGCGGGCCCGGACCGCGCGGGATCCGTATCGGACCGGTCCCCGAGCACATCAAGCGGCTGAAAGCTGCCCGCATCGACTTCGCGTACAGCGCCTCGACCGACAAAGGCGGCGACGAGCTGCTCGTGCTCGTACGGGACAGGACGCGCCAGGTGATTACGTCGGGCGCAATTTCGCGTCGGTCCGATCGAAGACGCGCCGAGGCGAGTGAGGGGGTGATGTGCGGTCCGCCGAACGACCAGCCGCTGCCAGCGTCACGTCCATGCGCATCCCGAGCTCGCGCGCTTTCCGTGCCGTAAAACCAATGAGCTCGAGATACTCGGGCGACAGATACCGGTAGTTGCGGATGCCCCGCGCCGGATCGTCCACGGCCATGGGATAGACCGTCGCGATCTCGAAACCGCCGATGCCCCCTTCCTTCATGCGGCGCATCTCGTTTTCGATCTGCTCGCGGGTGACCGAGGGCCCGAACCACCACCAGCGCATCATGATGCGGCTGTCGTCCGGGGGCGTCCTGAAGGCCTGTTCGAGCGCAGCCGATGCGCCACCAGCCTGCCGGGCCGAAACGCCGGCGCTTCCCGTCTGCCACGCTACGGCCAGTGCGGCCGCTGCCAAGAGCCCTCGCCTGACACCCATCCACGTCCCTCCCTTCGTCGGATCAGGCCCGATTCTACGCGCCGCGTCCTTATTTTGAACACGTTCAAATAAAGGCTTGACCGGCCCCCGTGGATACTCCTACTATTTGAACATGTTCAAAGACAGCGCGGTTCGCGCCATTCCCAAGCGCACCGGCAGCGAAGAAACACGCCGCCAGATCTTCGACACGGCGCTTCAGCTCTTCCGCGCAGCGTGGCTTCGAGGAAACCACCGTCCGCGATATCGCGAGCGGCGCCGGACTCTCACTGGGCGCGGCGTACTATTACTTCCCCAGCAAGGAGGCGATCGTCGCGGCCTATTACGACTACGTGCAGCAGGAACACCTCACGCCGTTCGCGCGAAGCGTTTGCCCGGACACAAAGATTTGCGAGCACGGCTGCGCGCCGCGCTCCACACCAAGATCGACATCATGGAGCACGATCGGCGATTGCTGCGTGCGCTGTTTCGCTATGGCGGCGATCCAACCCACCCGCTGTCCTGGTTTGGTCCTGCAACCAGCGAGCAGCGGCGGCTCAGCATTGCCGTGTTCGAAGAGGCCATCGCCGGGGAACGCCTGCCCGACGACGTGAGCGAGGTGGCTCCCACGTTGTTGTGGACACTCCACATGGGCATCGTGCTGTTCTTCCTCCACGACAACTCCCCCACCCAGCAGCGAACAAGGAAGTTGATTGATGCGTCGGTCGATTTCGTCGTCGACGTCAGGCGCATTGCAACATCGGCGCTTCTGCGGCCGATGCGACGGCGGTGATGAGCATCCTGTGCGACGCGGGATTGCTCGGCGAGACAGGAGGCTGACTGTGACAGCCAGAATGCCATTGTGACGGCAAAACTGGACTCATCGTCCTGCTCGCGGCGGCAGCTCGTGATCGGTCCACGCGATGCCACTCGGCTCCTGGAATGGTTCGGATGTTGATTCTCGGCATCGGTGCTTGAGCGTCGCTGATCACAGTGCCAGGCGTCTTCTGGATTCGAGCCGCCACCGTGGCGGCATCGTTGTTCGCTTACTGGTCCCCGCTGCCGCGGTGCCGTCGTGCTGCTTTCTGGCTGCTGGCGCCTCCGGCGTTCGTTCTTGCGTGGGCGATGGAGCATTCGCAGATCGACGACGGAGGACATCAAAGACGCAAGACACGCGAATGCGCTATCTCCCGACCGCGTGAGAGCCGCCGCGCTCATCGCAGCCGTGGCCATCGCATCGATCGCCTACAAATTCATTTTCTATCAGCAACTGCACCAGACGGCCGCACTCTTGTGGGCATTCCGGCGTTGCTGGCGATCGTTGTCGTGCTGTTTGTCTCGCCCCGTTCGGCAAAAGGCGTCGCCTGCAAGGCGGTGACGGTCGGATTACTGGTCTCGCTCTTCTTTCTTGGAGAGGGCGCGCTGTGCATCTTGATGTCGGCGCCCATTTTCTATGGCGTTGCGGTAGGCGTCGCGGCGGGAATGACCGCGGTGCGGCGGCGATCCGATGGCCCAGTTCGCACCCTGTACTCGAGTGGTGGTCCTGACGGTTCTGATAGCGAGCCTGGAGGGAGTGTCGGTCCCGCTCTCATTCGCGCGGCGGGAATCGGTGACAGCCTCGAAAATCGTGCATGCGGCGGCAAGGGACGTTCAGCGGGCAGTTCTCGAGCAGCCGCGATTCGACCGTGCCTTGCCTCTGGAACTGAGTATCGGGTTCCCGCGTCCGACTGCCGTGCAGATAGCGGACGGCGCCACACGCTGGACGATCCGGATGCGCGGCGGCGAGATGCGAGTCAATGGGATCGAGCCGCGCGCGGGCGATCTGGTGCTGGAGCTCGAAGCATCGCAGCCGGGGCTCGTCCGGTGGCGCGCTCTCTCCGATAACAGCCATATGACCCACTTCCTGACATGGTGCGCCGCGACCGTGGAATGGCAGGCCATCGATCCACAGACGACGAAGGTCACCTGGACGCTGGAGTACGACCGCGGCCTGGACCCTGCGTGGTATTCGGCCCGTGGAAGGGTAAGTCGCGGGCATTGCGGCTGGCTATTTGATCGACACCGTGGCGACCCCATGATCGCCGCCACCCGTACCTGGTCGTCCGTGCCTCTTCGATTTACTTAACCGTCGTGCTGACAATCGCCGCGTGGCTCTATTCGAAAAAGCGCCCTCGGCGAAAAGGGAATTCGATCGGGATCCCTTTTCGCCGGAGCGTTGCTCGCGTTTGCCTGGAATCTGCCGGTCCTGCTCCTCGTCAACGTGGCGGCTCGGCGCTTCGGCTGGTGGCACTTCGACGCGCAGGGCGGTTTGTTGCTGGGGGTTCCGGTCGATTTTCTGCTCGCATGGATATGGCTGTGGAGTGTCGTTCCATTGTTCGCGTTTGAGGCGCTCGCCCTCGGCGCAATCGCGATCGTCGCGTTGGCGTTCGACCTCATCCTGATGCCCGCCGCGGCACCAGTGGTGCGCCTCGGGCCTTTGTGGCTTGTTGGCGAGGTCGTCGCGCTCGCGGCCGGACTGGTCCCGGGGCTGCTGCTCGCCCGAATGCGATGCGCGAACAACACCTGCCGGAACGTGCCGTTCTTCAAGTGATCGCGTTCTCGGGGATTACGTTGTTCGTGCTGCCGGCGATCATCATCGACGCCACGGGTGCCGGCTGGACGCGTCTGTTCGAACGCCCCACGTGGCAAATCAGCGTCATCATGCAATGCCTCGCAGTCCCCCCGCCATCATCGGGTTGTCGGCGGTCCAGGAATTCGTCACGCGCGGGCCGGGACCCCGGTCCCTACGATCGCCCAAACGGATCGTGACCACCGGCCTCTACGCGTACGTTCGAAATCCCATGCAGTTGTCGGCGGTCCTGCTGCTCTGCCTGCTGGGTCTGGCGTTGCAGAATGTCTGGCTCGCAGTCGCCGGCATCATGGCGCACATCTATTCAGTGGGACTCGCGGGCTCGGACAAAGACGACGATCGAAAAGCGCTTCGGACGGGCGTGACCGCGTATCGAGTGGAGTACGGCGTGGTGCCGGAGTGCGGCCGGACCCTGACGGCCGAGACGATCGCCTTTACGTCGGTGAAACTGTGGCATGTGCAGTGAGGTGGGCCGATGGTTTCTTCGCTGCGGCGTGCACGGCCTCGAGATTGTGCCTGCTGAACATCATCCATCGCGCGCACTGACCCGAGTCACCAACGAATCGAGCGATGGCGTCGCCAGCCTCCGGCATCGAAGCGGTCTCGCGAGCCTCGAGCATGGCACATCCGATGGGCGTTCACGCATGGTCCTGCGGCTCCCAGTCGTGCGACCACTCACCCAGATCATCGTCGATGCCTCTGGCGGGGAACCCGCAGATCGCTCAGCGCCCCGTCATCTCCGATCCTTCGGTCGCCCCGCGGCCCGTAATTCATGGACAGATTTGTATTCGGGCAGGCGCGCGCACGCCGTAACGTGTTGACAAATGGCGGCTTTTATCGGAATGCCGCTTGCACAAGTGCGGCGCGCCATCATGCTCGTACCTCTCTTTACAGTCACGCTCTTCGTCAGTGCATTCCTGCTCTTTCTTGTCCAGCCCATGGTGGCCAAGATGGTGCTGCCGCTGCTGGGCGGGTCACCGATGGTGTGGAACACGTGCATGGTGTTCTTTCAAATCGCCCTGCTCGCGGGCTACGCATACGCGCACGGCGCGACGAAGTGGCTGGCGGACGCCGGCAGGTTGCGCTACACGTCGTGCTCGCGCTGGTGCCGTTCGCCGTCCTGCCATTCTTTGTCGATCGCAATCTGCAGACGCCCTCGGGATGCCAATCGTGTGGTCTGGTCTGCTGGCCGGCTGATCGACTGCCATTTGGTGCTGCCACCAGCGCCTCCGTGCTTCAGCATGGTTCTCGCGCACGGAGCATCCCCTTGCGCGCGATCCGTACTTCCTGTACGTCGCGACAACGTCGGCAGCTTCATCGCCCTCACGGCCTATCCGGCGCTCGTCGAGCCGACGCTCTCGCTCCAAGTCAGAGCCGGTTCTGGACAGCCGGTTATGCCGTCTTCGTCGTGCTCATCGGGGCGTGCGCGTTCTGCGCATGGCGCGGACGTCACGCGACCGACACGGTTTGAGAGACGACGCCCGCCACCGCGGGTGAAGATGACAGCAACCTGGTGACGGGATGGCGCCGGGCTCGATGGGTGGCGTTCGCGTTCATCCCGTCGAGCCTGATGCTCGCGGTCACGACCTATCTGTCGACCGACATCGCGGCCGTGCCCCTCCTGTGGATCGTGCCGCTGGGCTTGTACCTGCTGACGTTCATTGCCGCGTTCGGCTCGAAGGCGCGCGCGCTGCAAGCCGTTTCCGGGCGCGTGTTCCCGATGCTGCTGGTGCCGCTCGCCCTGCTGCTGTGCCTGCGGGCCACCGGCCGTATCGAGCTGATGTTCCCGTTGCACGTGTTGACGTTTGTGGCGGCCGCGCTGGTCTGTCACACGCGCCTGGCCGCCGATTGGCCCGGCCCGTCGCAACTGACCGAGTTCTATTTGTGGATTTCGTTTGGCGGATGCTTGGCGGGATGTTCAACGGGCTCTGGCGCCGCTCCTGTTCAACCGCGTGCTCGAGTATCCGCTCGTTCTCGTGCTGGCGTGCCTGGCTCTGCCGGCAGTGGCCGCACTGCCCTGCATCGCCGACAGCTCGCGCTCGATTTTGCGATTCCACTTCTCATCGCCGCCGCACCATCGTCGCCATCCGGTTCGCCTCGTTGCTCGGCACGCTCGCCCCTCAAGTGGCGGTTGCGACGCTGGCGGTGGTCGCGTTCGGATTCCGGCGGAAGCCGCTTCGCTTCGCGATGAGCATCGGCGCGATGCTCGCGGCTGGCCTCGTATTCGGGAACACGGCAGAGCCGGTCCTGCTCGCCGAGCGGACGTTTTTCGGCGTCTATCGGGTGAGCGAAGACCGGCGTGGCGTGTATCGAGCGCTGGCTCACGGCACGACCCTGCACGGATGCAGGCCATCACCGGCAACGAACAGGGCGAGCCGCTCACCTATTTCCACCGGGGAGGCCCGTTCGGACAGGCTTATGCCACGTCTCACAGTGCGGCCGCCTCAGAAGAGTGGGCGTCATCGGCCTGGGCGTCGGCACACTCGCCGGGTACGCGCAGCCGGGACAGCACTGGACGTTCTACGAGATCGATGCGGCCGTCGAGCGCATCGCGCGCGACACAAAGTATTTCAATTTTCTCGAGCGCTGCGGCGACCGCTGCGATGTGGTGATTGGCGACGCCCGGCTCTCGCTGGCGAAGGCCGGCGACAGCCAGTTCGACTTGTTCGTGCTCGACGCGTTCAGCTCGGATTCGATTCCGGTTCACCTGCTCACAAGCGAATCGCTCGATTTGTATCTCCAGCATCTTCAGCAAAACGGCGTGATTCTCTTTCACATCTCGAACGCCCACCTGACGCTCGCGCCCATCGTCGGACGCCTGGCGGAACGTCATGGCCTCGTCGCGCGTGTGAACGTCGATCGGCGCGCGCCGGATTGGCCGATGAGCCGGCGCGAATCCATCTGGGTCGCCATGGCGCGCCGCGCGGACGACCTGGGAGGCATCGCGGGCGATTCCCGCTGGAAGCCGATCGAAATCCCGGCTTCTACGCCCCTCTGGACTGACGACTTCTCCAACATCCTGAGCGCTCTGGGGGGCCTCTAATAAGGACGGACCGGCGGAGTGGATCGCCCGGAAAGTCTGCCCGTGGATGACTTTTCGCGGACTTGCAGACTTTCGTCTGCCGGAAGCGCCATTCCGCGCGCGTGACTGCGATTTTCCCTACTAAAACCGCCAGACATCTGGCATGGATCGTTCTTGCTGGTTCGAGGTGTACGTCCGCCGATCGCGAGCAGAATCGGGGCGGGCGTCTGGCCAGGAGGACCCTTCGATGTCAGTCGTGCCACCACCGCAGCCCGGGCGTGCGAACAGCCCGCAGGGGCCGTGGGAACGGCGAAGCGCTGCCGATCTGTTGCAAACCAACTTTCGAACCACCATGCGTGGCTTCGACCGTGAGGAAGTGCGTGCGACTCTCGAAAACGTCGCGGCCGACTATCGTGTGCTTCAGCTGCAGAACGCATCGCTCCAGCGCCAGCTTGCCAATCTCGAGGCCGTCCTTCAGGCCTACCAGGACGAACACTCACACGGCGGCGCCGCGCTGACCGACAGTCAGGCGCTTCAGCGCGCCAACGGCGAAGCACGCGCGACCCTCATGCGTGCCTATGTCCAGGCCGAGGAAACAATGGCGCGCGTTACGGCACTGACGAAGGATGCCGAACCTCATCTCGAAAAGATTGAACACGATCAGAATTTCCAGGTTCTGCTGGCTTCTACCGTCTCCGAGCTGATGGCGATCGTCAAAGCGGCCTAGATGCATCCCTACGATTTCGCGACACAGCCGCCCGCGGTCCCGCCGTCCGTGCTCGAGGCCAACACCACGCTAGTGACCTCGCCGGTGCTGGACCGCCGAGCCGATCGCCAAGGCCGATCCCGTCGGGCACGTGCCTTTTGTGTCGCGCGTGCAAGAGCCGATCATCCAGGAGCCGGTCATTCATGACGAGCCCGCGGTGTTCGTGCGAGGACCAGACCTCCTTCCCGCTCGCGCAGGACCAGCCCACGCACATACTCGAAGAGGAAAGCGAACCTCTCGATCGGGTCGAGCCGGCCCCACGGAGCGCGCGGGCCCCAATCGACTTCGTTAACGTGCCCAGCGACGCAGCCTCATTGCTGTCGAAGCGTCTTCCGACGCACTCGGCGCCGGTCGATCCGATGAACGCCATCCTGAAGGCGCTCGACAAGGCCATGGTCGAAATACCCACTTTGCGACGGGAGTAGCCCCGGGTGCGCTTAATGCTTGCCGCCCATAGGTAGTGCCGACAAAAGTCGCCAATCCAAAGGTTTTTTCGGGCCAAAACACCCCAGTTTTCGCGCTAAACGGCCCGGTGAACGGGGCATGCGAGTTGCTATTTGCGCTTCATGCTCGTTCTCCAGGCTCAGTGTGGGCCTTTACTGGCGCGTGCCCGGCGCGAATCGCTGATGACCCGACTAATCCTCGTCGCTCAAATCTGTCTGCTGCCCTTGACGTTGCTGCTGGGATCCCCGCGCGCCCCGCACGCGCAGGAAACGTGGACCACGATTCCGACCATCACGACCTCGGACACGACGGGTGAGAAACCGCAGTCGAAGGAGCCGTTCCACGGCCACTCGTGGTGGGCCGTCCTGCCGACCAACGCCGTGGCTCCGAGGGCACCTGGCTCTTCCGGCTGAACCGAACAACATCTGGACGCCGATAATGCAGGCTGACGTCGCTCAAAGGGAAGGCCGACACGAAAGCCATCGGGGACATCCCACGTTCCTGGTCGGGACCGTCGACCGTTAAGCTCGTGTCCATCGAGTAATCCCAGCTTCCAAACGTATCAATTCTGGTCTCCGCGGCCGAGCCGAAACAATCGGTGTTCGTCGGAGGGACCGGCGCGATCGACGTGGATTCCACGGAAGGATGTGGCTGGCCACCGAGAGCGCCATCGTCAAGGCCTACCACAGCGCTATCCGTACTCGTCCTTCAGCGGGACCGGTCGTACTGGCGACCGAACGAGGTGGCGACATCAACGCGGTCGCCGCGCTCCCGAACAACACGGTCGGAGTGTTCTGGTCGAATTTGCGCAGCGACGCTTCGGGTTCAGGGTCCAGTCGGACTGCACCGATCCCGACCTGGCTCGCGGATGAGCCGCCGGATGTTCGAACCACCACAACGAGCAGATCGCCGACGATCACATCAACCTGGCCGCCCCTCCCGACGGGACCTTCTATGCCGCGGTCAAGGCCGGCCACTCGGCCTCGTCCGTACCGCTGATCTATCTGATCGTCCGACACCCGCAGTCGGGCGGGAGCGGCACGTGGGACGATATTTACCCGGTCGGCAACAGCGGAACACGACCGATCGTGGTGCTGAACGAGGACACTAAAAGGATCCAAGTCTTCGTCAGTCAGCCGGGCGGCATCTACCTTTACCAGTCTCCGAAGTGGCCGATCAGTTTCGGACCCGGTCAGCTCGTGATGTCCGGAACACTAAACGACCCCACCAGCACGAAAGACAGGTGGGCCGGCCGTCTCGTCATGCTCGCCTCCAACGGTGGCACGCAGGGCTGCTCATCACATCGGTACAAGGCCTCGTCGGTCCCTGGAAGATGAACGAGGGCAGCGGCTCGCAATTGCGCGACAGTCCGGCTGGGGCAACAACGGGACCTCTCGGGCAGCCCGGCATGGACGCCGGTGCAACGGCTACGCACTGACGTTGAACGGATCGACGCATGGCGTGGTTTCCGATCAGGTGAACCTGAACCTCACGACGGCCCTCACGCTGACCGCCTGGGTAAAACCGAACCTGCTCGCAACCCAGGATGTCATCAGCCGAGCCACGTTCGGCAGCGTCGACGGCTACGCGCTGTCGCTGTTGTCGAACGGCAAGGCAGCCGTCCATTTCAATCAGGCGTCGTCTGGCAATATCTATCGACTGGACTCGACTACGTTCTACCGAAAGGAAACACATGGATGCACATCGCCGCCACCTATAACGGCAGCACCATGCGGCTTTACGTCAATGGCGTCGAAGAGAACTGGACGCCAGGGCCCGCGGCCATTGCGGCGAATCCTGAGTGTCGGCATCGCCGGGCAGGCCAACGGATCGCGCCGGTTCCGCGGCGACATGGACGACGTGCGCGTGTACAACTACGTGCTCACACCCGCTGAAGTGGCCACGCTCGCGAACAACGGTCCGGTGAAAGCCGACCTGATGGTCACCAAGAGCGACTCGGCCACCACGGTCTACAGCGGCCTCTCCACGGTGATCTACAACATTCAGGTCACCAACCTCGGCCCGAGCAACGTGGCGGCCGCGACCGTTTCGGACACTGTTTCCAGCAAGCTGACAGGTGTGACATGGACGTGCACCGCCTCAAGCGGTTCGAACTGTACCGCGTCGGGCTCGGGCAGCATCAACGATCTGATAAGCCTCGAGGCCGGCGACAGTGCCTACTACACGCTCCAAGGCACAGTGTCCGGCAGCGCAACCGGCACGCTGAGCAACACGGCGACGGTGATCGCGCCGGGCGTCAACGATCCGGTGCCCGGCAACAACAGCGCGACCGACGTTGACACCATCGAGCAGGCCGTCGCCCCGTCGATCAGCGTCCAGCCGGCAAACGTCACGGTAACGCAGCCGAATCGGCGACCTTCTCGGTGACCGCCTCGGGGACCACACCGCTCTCTTACCAGTGGCGCCGGAACGGTGTCGCCATTTCCGGCGCGATCAGCTCGACGGACGTGCTGAATCCGACCTCGGCTGCACCGAAACGGCGCGCAGTATTCAGTCGTCGTGTCGAACATCGCCGGCAACGTGACAAGCACGAGCGCGACGCTGACCGTCAACGTGATGCCGAGCATCACGACGCAGCCCGTATCGACCACCGTCACTGCGCCGAACCAGGCTACATTCACCGTCGTCGCGACCGGCACCGCCCCGCTGAGCTATCAATGGCGCCGAAACGGCGCGAACATCAGCGGCGCCACCAACGCGTCCTACGTCCTAAACCCGACCGCCGGCACCGACAACGGCGCCCTGTTCAGCGTGGTCGTGACCAACGTCGGGGGCGCGGTGACCAGCGCAAACGCCACGCTGACCGTCAACGTCGGCCCGGCATCACCACGCAGCCCGCAAACGTCACCGTCACTGTTCCGGGGCGGCGAGCTTCTCTGTGGTCGCGACCGGGACCGCGCCGCTGAGCTATCAGTGGCGGCGAAATGGCACCAACATCGGCGGCGCGACCAAGCGTCGTACGTGCTGAACCCAACCGCCTGTCCGACAACGGCGCGCAGTTCAGCGTCGTCGTCACGAACGTGGGCGGGATAGCGTGACCAGCGCGGTGGCGATCCTGACCGCCACTTCGGGGGCGGCACCACCGTCCATCACAACGCAGCCATCGAACGTCACGGTCACTGAACCGGCCGCGGCGAACTTCTCGGTCGTTGCACGGGGGCGGCGCCGCTCAGCTATCAGTGGAAGCGGAATGGCACGAATATCAGCGGGGCAACCAGCTCCAGCTACTTCGCTCAACCCCACGGCGGTCACCGACACCGGCGCGCAGTTCAGTGTGGCCGTCTCCAATGCCGTCGGCAGCGTGACGAGCGCGGCCGCCAACCTGACGGTCAAAGCTCCGGGGGCGGTGGCCCGAGCGGACCGATCTTCGACGTCCATTTCGATACAAAGGCCAACGGGTTCATCTATCAGGACGACATGTTCCGCGCGACCAACAAGCCGAGTTACGCCAGCGGCAACTACATCGCTTCCGGGGCTACACCAGCGGGGCGTTGCGAGTGTTCATCGGCGGCGTCAACAGTCAGAATATCCAGGGCATGTCGGGCGGCTGGCGGCGCAGTTTCACCCTGGCCGCTCCCACCCCTGATGCTCTCGTTCCGCCATCGCCTGACGGAGCAGAAGAGTACCAGACTGACGAATACAGTCAGGCGCTCTTCAGTCTGGACAGCACGCTCATTGGCATTCCGCCCAACGACTACATCGCACAGGTCGTCGGCGGCGGCCCCTCTGGACCGGCTGGCAGCTGGTGCAGTTCGATCTCGGGACGGTCGCGGCCGGCAGCCACACGTGACGTTCGGCGGCTACAACAACCAGAAGACATACCCTGACGAGAACGTCGAGATGTTCTTCGATGATGTGATGTTGGCGCCGAGTGTGCCGGCTCCGCCGAGCATCACGACGCAGCCCGCCAATTGACGGTCACGAGCCGGGTGCGGCGAACTTCTCGGTCGTCGCCGCGGGGACGCGCCCTGAGTTACCAGTGGCGGCGCAACGGCGTCAACATCAGCGGGGCGACCAGCGCGACCGACCTGCTCAATCCGACGCCGGCTGCGGCCGACAACGGCGCGAACTTCAGCGTCTTCGTCTCGAACGTCGCGGGGGCAGCATCACCAGCGCGGCCGGCGCGCTGACGGTCAACAGAAAGAAGTCACGCCGAGCATCACGACGCCGCCGGCCAATGTGACGGTCACCGCGCCGGCGTCATCGACCTTCTCGGTCGTGGCCGCGGGTGACGGCGCCGCTCAGTTATCAGTGGCGGCGCAACAGTGCGAATATCGGCGGCGCGACGGGCACGTCCTACGTCCTGGACCCGACGGCTGGCAGCGACAGCGGCGCGACCTTCGACGTCGTCGTGTCGAACGTCGCCGGCAGCGTGACCAGCGCGGCCGCCACTCTCACGGTGAATACTGCCCCGGTCGCGCCGAGTATCACGACGCCGCCCACCAATACGACGGTCACGGCGCCGAACGGGGCGACCTTCTCGGTCGTCGCCGCGGGGGACCGCGCCGCTCAGTTATCAGTGGCGGCGCAACGGCGCCAACTCAGCGGGGCACAGCAAAATTATCCTACGTGCTCGGAATACGACGGCCGGCAGCGACAGCAGCGCGACCTTGACGTGGTCGTGTCGAACGTCGCCGGCAGCGTCACCAGCGCCACCGGCACGCTGACGGTCAACGTGATGCCCAGCATCACGACGCCGCCAGCCAACCTGACAGTCACCGCGCCAGGCATCGGCGACGGGGTTCTCGGTCGTGGCCGCGGGGCACGGCGCCACTCAGTTATCAGTGGCGCCGCAACGGCGCCAACATCAGCGGGGCGACCGGCGCCAGCTACGTGTTCAACCCGACTGCCCCCGGAAGCGACTCCGGCGCACAGTTCAGCGTCGTCGTTTCCAACGTGGCCGGCAGTGTCACGAGCGCGGCTGCGACCCTCACCGTACAAGCGGCGGCGGCGGCCCGAGCGGCCCAATCTTCGACGTCCATTTCGACACGACCGCCGACGAGTTCGTGTATCAGGACGACCTGTTCCGGGCGACCAACCAGCCGGGTTACGCCAGCAGCACTTACATCGCCTCCGGCGGCTTCACCGGCGGCGCGCTGCGCGTGAGTCGGCGGCGTCAACGTCACAACATCGCCAGCATGTCGGGCGGCTGGCAGCGCCCCTCCACCCTCACCGAGGCCGGAAGATCACCCTTACGTTCCGGCATCGCCTCACCCAAACCGCGCAACGCGGCCGACGAGTTCGGCCAGCATCCCGATCACCCTCGACGGGGTCCTCTATGGCGTCGCGCCCAACGACTACATCGCCCAGGTCGTCGGCAAAGGCCCGGTGAGCACCGGCTGGCAGCTCGTGCAGATCAATCTCGGAACGGTCGCGGCCGGCACGCAACGTCCTGGCGCTCGGCGGCTACAACAATCAGAAGACATACACCTGACGAGACCGTCGAGATCCTCGTGGACGATGTGCTGCTGGAGGGCCCCGCGGCGCCCACGCCACCGAGCATCACGACGCCGCCGGCCAACCTGACCGTGACGGCGCCCACCTCGGCGAGCTTCTCGGTCGTGGCCGCGGGCACGGCGCCGCTCAGTTATCAGTGGCGGCGCAACGGCGCGAACATCAGCGGCGCCACGGGCACGTCCTACGTCCTCAATCCGACTGCTGGAAGCGACAGCGGTTCGACGTTCGACGTCGTCGTCACCAATTCCGTCGGCAGCGTCACCAGCGCGGCGGCCACGCTGACAGTCAACAATCGACCGAGCGTCACGACGCCGCCGGCCAACGTCACGGGGTCACCGCGCCGGCGGCTAACGGCGACACTTCTCGGTCGTGGCACAACGGAACGGCGCCGCTCAGTTATCAGTGGCGGCTTGCAATGGCAGCCAACATCAGCGGCGCAACGGGGCACCTCCTCGGTCCAATCAATCCGACCGACCGGGGAGGCGATGACGGCGCGACACTTCGACGTCGTCAGTAGCCCTCGAACGTCGCGGGCAGCAAGTCAACCAGGAAAACGCGGCGGCCACGCTCACGGTTGGAACGCGCCGCCGAGCATCACGACGCCTCCGGCCAACGTGACGGTCACGGCGCCTGGGGTTCGGCGACCTTCTCGGTTGTGGCCGCGGGGACGGCGCCGCTCAGTTATCAGTGGCGGCGCAACAGCACCGAACTCCCTCGGCGGCACCCATGCCTCCTACGTGCTCAATCCGACCGCCGGCAGCAACAGCGGCGCGACCTTCGACGTCGTCGTGTCGAACGTCGCCGGCAGCATCACCAGCGCCGCCGGCACGCTGACGGTCAACAGTGATGCCCAGCATCACGACGCCGCCGGCCAACGTCACCGTGGGCCGCCGGGCGTCGGGGACCTTCTCGGTCGTGGGCCGCGGGCACGGCGCGGCTAAGTTATCAGTGGCGGCGCTACGGGGCTGACATCCGCGGGGCCACGAGCGCGACCTACGTCCTCAATCCGACGGCGGGCGGCGACAGCGGCTCCATTCGACGTCGTCGTCTCGAACGGCGCGGGCACGGTGACCAGCGTCGTCGCGTCGCTGACGGTGAATCCGACGCCGGTAGCGCCGAGTATCACCACGCCGCCGGCGAGCTGACGGTGACCGCACCGAACGGGGCGAATTTCTCGGTGGTCGCCAGCGGGAACCCGCCGCTGAGCTACCAATGGCGGCGTGACGGCGCCGATATCAGCGGAGCCACCAGCGAGAGCTACGTCCTGAAGCCGACCGCGGGAGGCCGACAGCGGCGCCCGTTCGACGTCGTCGTCACCAACAGCGCCGGCAGGGTCACCAGCGCCGCCGGCACGCTGACGGTGAGTCCGGCCGCCGGTCACGCCGAGTATCACGACGCAGCCGGCGAACTTGACGGTGACCGCGCCGACACCGCGACCTTCTCGGTCGTGGCCACCGGCGAGGCGCCGCTCAGTTATCAGTGGCGGCGCAACGGCGCCAACATCAGCGGCGCGACGAGCGCGTCGTACATCCTCAATCCGACCGCCAGCAGCGACAGCGGCGCGACCTTCGACGTCGTCGTGTCGAACGTCGCCGGCAGCATTCACCAGCACCGCGGCGACCCTCACAGTGAACGCGTCGCCGGGGGGGGAGCATCACGACGCCGCCGGCCAATGTAACGGTGACGGCGCCGAACGGGGCGACCTTCTCGGTGGTGGCCGACGGGGACCGCCCCCTTGGTTGTAGGTGGCGGCGCAACGGCGCCGACGGATCGGCGGCACCGAACAGCTCACTACGTCTTCACGCCCACCGCGGGAGGCGACAGCGGTTCGACCTTCGACGTCGTCGTCACCAACAGCGTCGGCAGTATCACCAGCGCGGCCGGCACGCTGACGGTCAACGTGGCGCCCAGCATACGCAAGCGCGGCCGCGCCAATCTGACGGTCACGGCGCCCGCCTCGGCGACCTTCTCGGTCGTGGCGGCAGGCACGGCGCCGCTCAGCTATCAGTGGCGGCGTAACGGCGCGAACGGTCGGCGGCGCCACGAATGCCTCGGTATGTGCTCGAATCCGACAGCTGGAAGCGACAGCGGTTCTACAGTTCGACGTCGTCGGATCGATTCACGCCGGTAGTGTCACTAGCGCCGTCGCGACTCTGACGGTCAACGAAAACGTGGCGCCCACCATCACGACCCCGCCTGCCAATGTGACGGTCACCGCGCCTGGGCATCGGCCACCTTCGTGGTTGCCACCGCGGGGACCGCCCTCTCAGCTATCAGTGGCGGCGCAACGGCGCGAACATCAGCGGCGCCACCAGCGCCGGCTATACGCTCGAACCCAACGGCTGTTTCCGACAGCGGCGCGCAGTTCGACGTCGTCGTGTCGAATGGGGCCGGCACGGTCACCAGCAACGCGGCGACGCTGACGGTCAATCCGACGCCGGTGCCGCCCGGCATCACCACGCACCCGGCGAGCCTCACCGTCACGGCGCCTGCGAGCGCGACGTTCTCGGTGGTCGCGACCGGCGATGCGCCGATCAGCTACCAGTGGCGGCGGAATGGCACCGCCATCAGCGGCGCCACCAGCGCCAGCTACGTGCTGAACCCGACGGCGGTCTGCCGACAGCGGCGCGCAGTTCGACGTCATCGTGTCGAACGCCGTTGGCAGCATCACGAGCAACGCCGCGACGCTGACGGTCAATCCCGCGCCGGTGCCGCCGTCGATCACCACGCAACCGTCGAATGTCGCGGTGACGGCGCCGAACGCCGCGAACTTCTCGGTCGTCGCGACTGGCGATGCACCGCTCAGCTATCAGTGGCGCCGCAATGGTGTTGACATCGCGGGAGCGCACGAGCTCGTCCTACACGCTGGACCCGACAGCGCTCGGAGACAGCGGCGCCCTGTTCAGCGTCGTCGTCACGAACGGGGCCGGCACGGTGACCAGCGCCTCGGCGACGCTCACCGTCAACATCGCGCCGGGCATCACGACGCAGCCGGCGAGTGTGACGGTCACGGCTCCGGCCTCCGCGACGTTTACCGTGGTCACATCGGGCACGGCGCCGTTCACGTATCAGTGGCGGCGCAACGGTGTCGTGATTGGCGGCGCCACCGGCGCGAGCTACATCCTGAACCCGACCGCGGGATCGGACAGCGGCGCAACATTCGACGTCGTCGTGTCGAACGCAGCGGGCAGCGTGACGAGCACGACCGCGACCTTGACGGTGAACGTGGCGCCTGCCATCACGACGCAGCCGGCCAACCTGACGGTCACCGCACCGGCCTCCGCGACATTCAGCGTGGTCGCGACAGGCACGTCGCTCACCTATCAGTGGCGGCGTAACGGTGTCGCCATCAGCGGGGCCACGAGCGCCAGCTACGTGCTCAACCCGACTGCGGGTAACCGACAGCGGCTCGACGTTCGACGTCGTGGTCTCCAACGTGGCGGGCACCGTCACCAGTTCGGCCGCAACGTTGACCGTGCAGCCCGGCGGCACGGTCACGCTCATCGACGCGAACTTCAACACCGGCTCAAATGGGTTCGCGTATCTGTGGACGATCTCTTCCTGCTCGACCGTGCAGCCGACTCTACGCCAACGGGACACACCTCTCGCCGAGCGGCGGTTTCTCCGGGTGGCGGCATTCAGGTACTGGTCGGCGGCATCAACGGCCAAAACATCCGCGAACATGTCGGGCGGCTGGCAGCACGGCTTCAATCTCGCCGCCAGCGGACCTGGTGACGCTTACGCTGCGATACAAGTTGTCGATGGTTAAATCTCGCACCGACCGGTTCGGACAGGTGCTCGCATCATTCGACGGCGTGCTCAAGGGCACTCGCCGAGCCGACTACATCGTGCAGCTCGCGGGAACAGGCGGCGGCGGCACGAAGCACGACCGAATGGCAGCAGGTGCAAATCAACCTCGGCAGCTCGTCGGCCGGCAACCACACGCTGGCCCCTGGGTGGTTTCATGACGAGGGAAGCCGCGACTCGACGAGAGCGGCCGTCATCCTTCTTGACGACGTGCTGGTTACGGTTGCGCAGTAACAAGAACTAGGGATTAGGGATTAGGGATTAGGGTCAGGGCTGAGGCTGACGGGGGCGCCGCTCTCGACCGAGCGATCGGTGCGCGCGGAACCAGGGGGTCCCGGCCCTGGACCAGATTCGAGAGCGACCGGCTGGGATTGGACAGTGTGACGAACTTCCCTGGACGGCGCGGTTACCCGTCCAGGACTCGATCGCGGTAATCACGTATCGGTCGACCGCATCTTCCGCGACGATAAATCCCAGCGCGCCCACCGGCGTGACAACGTGGTCGACCCACCCTGTCGTGTTCGGCCGCATGCCCACATTTCCAATCGACGCTTCGCTCAGGGGCCCGAACTCGAACTGGAAGCTGTAGGCGGCGGCCCACGCCGTCGCACGCGCGCGGCCCGCCCAGTATCCTCGTGAAAATCCCATCGCGGGGTCGTGCGCGCCTGCCTCGTGATCGAGCCAGATAAACCCGGCCGACGCGCCGTGAACGGGATGGCCGACATAATTCACAGGCCAGTCGTCGCCATCCCCCCAGGTGCCGGGCCACCTGACGGACTTCACGTAATCTCTCCCGAAGGGTCCCCCGAGCTCGCGTCGCGTCTTTGACTGAAACACGATTCGACCGGCGTGCTCGAGCATCAGGAGGCGCAACGAATCGGTCAGAGCGCCCTTCCACGTGGGCTCGGGCTGGTGGGTAATGGCCGGGATCGCTTCCCGGCCTGATATGTCCTGAGCAAACGACGGCGTACTCAACAGCACGGTTGGAACGGCCCAAGCCGATACCCAGGGTTCTGTATACAAGCGACGACACGTGCGCTCATAGTGTCACACGGTTTTCACGCCATCAAACAAGAGCGTCACAACGGCACTTTCTATAAAAAGGTGCGAGACTTGAAAAATGCCAGTTCGGATCGTGCGTCTAGGTAGTCCGCGATATCGTCGCGAGGGACTGCGCATCGGACCGTGCGCCGTCCGCCGAGAGGGGTGCGCAAGTCGGCGTACGCGCTCGAAAACTGGTACAACGTCTGGCTGCCGGCGCTTGCTCCAAGCGCGGCGTTGTTGCGCAAGACGAGAGTGCTTCACGACAAATCCCAATGGAAAGTGTTTGAACGGGGATACCGATCGGAGTTGAAGCAGCCCGAACAGTCGCATCTCCTGGAGATGCTCGCCGCTCTGTCGCACCAGACTGATTTCTCCATTGGCTGCTACTGCGCGGATGAAGAGCAATGTCATAGATCGATCTTGCGTCATGTCCTTGGCGAGCGCGGTGCGAGGATCGAGCGGGGCTAGAGCGCTCTTCAAAGTACAAGTCAGTGTCCGGCTTCAGCCGGAACGGCAAGTCGACAGTCGTAAGGCGCACGTCATCGAAATGTCCGACACGATTCTTCTTGACGTCTCTCACCCTCGACTGAGACAAGGACGCATAGAGGGATTTCGATTTCTCTGGGCATACTACGTGAGCGGCTACAGGCCCGACAGGCATTGCCAATCCTGTTTCAAAGGCCGGCTCGCGCGCGAGTTCTGCTCGCACACCGCGCGCAGTGGACACGTGATTGCCTTCGCCTGGATTGCTCGATACCCCTATCTGTACATCTGTGGTGTCGCAGCCGGTGCGCGCCGTGAGCGGCGGCACAAGAACCTCCACTTCCCTCTCCAATACAAGGAAGGTCACGTCGCCGAAGCGCACACCTACAACGGCTACGTCTTCCGTGCGCGCAACGCCGTGCCCGTGGCGATTCCCACACTACCGCCAGGCTGGAACGGCATTCATGACAGGGAGCATACGGGCTGCAAGAACTTTCAGTTCGCCGTTGCTGCGTTCGGCAATCCCGCACGATCACGCGCGAACGCGTGATGTGGCGCTGAGGAAGTTCAAACTGTTGATGACGCCTGCGTTGGCTGCGTCGCGATGCAGTCGTCGGTCAGGAAGGTCTGTTAGGAAGCTGACATAGTCCACGAGCGTGTGGCGCGACGTATGACGTTGGGCGCGGTATTCCGCGGGCGCCCTCCGTCATGTTGTGGGAGCCACGCAGGCGGCTCGAGCGCAGACTGGCGGCACGTGCCCAATCCTCAATGAATCTGCGCATTCGTCTTTCTTTGCGCACGGCACGTGGTCTGCAGCGTCGAGCGCGAGCCCGCGAGTGCATGTCAAGGCGGGATTAGGAGGACGTATGAAAAGGTTTCTGATAGGACTCGTTGCAGCGGCAGCTCTGGTGTCGATAACGCACACCGTCATGGCCCAGTCCAAAACCGTCAGGTCAGAGATGAGAACGGAGACAGGCACCGTCGAGGCAATCGACGCCGCGAGCCGCACGCTCACGCTCAAGAAACCTGACGGCACCTTCGTGACGACCGTGGCCGGGCCGGACATCACGCGGTTCGCGGAGGTCAAGCTCGGGGACACGGTCAACGTCCGGTTCTACGAGAACATCGTCATCCGGGTGAAGCAGCCCGGCGAGACGGACGTGGTGAGCGGCGCCACGGCCACGACTGGTTCGGATCAGGTCCTGCCTGGTGGCACCAGAGCCAAACAAATGACGATTACGGCGACGATTACGGCCATCGACCCGGCCGCGCCGTCGATCACGTTCACCGGGCCACACGGCTGGAAGTACACATCCAAAGTGCAGGACACGGAGGCTCTCGCCAAAGTAAAGGTCGGCGACAAGGTCGACATCGTCTGGACAGAAGCGGTGCTGGTCTCGCTCGAGCGCGGCAAGTAGGGGCTTCGGTTTACGGCCGGGGCGGTCCGCCATAATCGCCCCGGGGCCTCGTTCATCAGCAAAGGAGTGCGCCGTGTTCTCTAAGCTCTCAGCGGAGTTTATCGGCACGTTCTGGCTCGTGCTGGGAGGTTGCGGCAGCGCGGTCCTCGCGGCCGCCTTTCCCGGCGTCGGCATCGGATTGCTCGGGGTGTCGCTGGCGTTCGGTCTCACGGTGCTGACGGGGGCGTACGCGCTCGGCCCGATCTCGGGCGGTCACTTCAACCCCGCTGTCTCCGTCGGCTTGTGGGCAGGAGGTCGCTTTCCTGCCGCCCTGCTGTTGCCTTACGGCCTGGCGCAAGTCCTCGGTGGCATCGGCGGCGCGGGCGTGCTGTACTTCATCGCGAGCGGCCGCGCCGATTTCAGCCTCGCCGCCGGATTTGCCTCCAACGGCTACGGCGCGCACTCACCGGGTGAGTATTCGCTTGCGGCGGGGCTCGTGTGCGAAGTCGTGATGACGTTCATGTTCCTGGCCGTCATTCTCGGCTCCACTCACGAACGCGCTCCAGTAGGATTCGCAGGCCTCGCAATCGGCCTCGGCCTCACACTGGTCCATCTGATCAGCATCCCGGTGACGAACACCTCGGTCAATCCGGCGCGCAGTACTGCGACCGCGGTGTTCGTCGGAGGCTGGGCCCTTCAGCAGCTCTGGCTGTTCTGGTTTGCTCCGGTGATCGGCGCCGCAATCGCCGGCTTCGTATCCAAGGCGTTCCAGGTAGGCCAAGTCGAGGAACCTCCGGTGTCCGGACGCATTCGTTCACATCGACTTACGCCTGTTGACTTTCGACTTTCGCCTGGCGACTCTTCGCTACCTGCACACGCCCGATCCGGAATCGCGAAAGCTTGCGCCGGCGACGGGAATGAACTCCCAGTCGTAGCCAGCCTGGCGTAGTGTGAGCTTGAGCACGCCAAAGGCGCCCGCATCTCCGCGCACCTCGCTGTTCGGCTGGATGCTCACAAACGGATCGATGCCCTTGCCGCCGGTCCCAACGATGAACTGACGAAAGCCGCGGTCCGGATCGGGCCGACCGTCCGGATTCTGAAGACCGAATCGCTCGTAGTCGTGATCGTGACCGTTAAGGATCACCTCGACGCCGCGCTCGTACAGGAGGCGCAAGACCGATCGCATCGTCGAAGCGTTGCCGTGCTCCCCGGAACTGAAGACGGGCTGGTGCCAGTAGGCCACGGCACACGCCGTCCTGTTCGCATCGAGATCGGCGCGGACCCACTCGGTACTGGGGCGTTCCCACCGAAGCCGGAACGTTGCTGTTCAGCGACAGGACGTGCCAGCCGCCCACGTCGTAGCTGTAATAGCCCAGACCAGCGGCGCCGGCATTCGATCCGAAGTATCCGTAGTAGCCCGACGCGCCCGCGGTGCGGTATTCGTGATTGCCAGGCGACGGGCGTGTCCGGGCGAGATGTCTTCCCCAGGTCGGGTCGTAGCAGTCCTGGAATTGGCGAGCGGTCCCGCTTTCGTAGACGTTGTCGCCAACGGTGAAGATGGTCCCATCGAGGCGATCGAGCAACCGGGCAGTCGCCTCGTCGTTGTTGTTCTCGCAGGTCGAGATATCGCCGGCCCCAACCAGCGCACCCACGACCGGTCCTGGGCCCGGGCTCTGGCACCGGTATCGGCACAGGCGGCGGGTCAGGTGATGTGGGAGACGTCCCGGCGACCGACGACGTCGGTGAAAGTGGAGATCCAGGCAGCGCCTGGTCGCCGCTGCACGCGCCCGCGCCGGCGCAGCACAGAACGGCGACCAGTTGCCTCAGAACGCGTTTGATATCAGGCCACCTTGGCGATGCGCTCGGTCTGGCGTTCCACGTACGGACCCTGTCGCGGGCCCGTGTTGTAGTGATCGGCGAACTCCCAGGTCAGCTCGCGGGCGGTGGGAATGTTGATCCACTTGCGCAGCAACAGGCGCTTCCGCTCGGGCTCGGCCCAGTCTTCGAAGGCATCGCGGTTGTGGAACACCGAGTAGTTGCTCATCAGCAGCATGTCGCCCGGTTCGAGCAGCACCTGAAAGCTCAACTCCGGCAGCATCGAGAGCCTCGCCAGCTCGTTGACGGCGTCCTTCTCAATCTGCGTCAGCGGCTCCACGCCAGGCAACTGCTCAGAGGTAAGAATCGCCTTCTGGTTGAAGCGGCAGCTCAGCTTCCCGCGGTAATACGAGTAGACCGGCACCCGATGGGCCGTGATGTCGCGGTACCGTTCCGGGGGTCCGTTGCCGCGGATGTTGTACTGAAACCCGTTATAGAGCGGCTCGAGGAACTCTTCGTGCTGCCGGAGGATCTCGTTGTAGATCGCCATCGAGCTCGCGAGCGTGTTCTTGCCGCCGATCTTCGCCTGACGCACGCACAGCAGCGAGAGAATATCCGCCGAGTCGCAGTGAGGCGTCAGCTGCGCGTTCGTGTTGGTGCCCCGGACCTTGATGTCCTGGTAATTGTTGCCGTGGTCTTCAACCCGACCGATGAGCGTGCCTTCCGTGTCCTGGACCACCGACGTCCCGATGTGCGAAGAGATCCCGGCGTACAGCAGCTCGATCTGCTCGACGGTCTTCCCGCCAATCGGCAGGCCTTTCAGCAGCGTCAGGCCACGACCGTCCTCGATCTGATCGCGCATCGCCTTGACCAGCCGCCCGAACGCTTCGAGCGGGAAGTCCTTCGGCGTGATGTCGTCATGACGTTTCCCGGTACTCGATGCCCTGGCGAACGCCGATTCGATCTCCGCCGCTTCGCGCGCGTTCAGGCGGTAGATCCAGGAGTCGTCTTTCGTCATGTCTGCCCCTTTCCAGGCAGACCGATCGGTCACGGGTCCAAGCAGCATGTCGGGCTTCGGCATTGTCATCCCTGCGCGTTGCGGCACCCGGGAGTGCCATCAGGTATCCGAGTTGGTGTCATCGCGGTCCCGCATCCGCTTTGACGGGAATCGGCGGGTTGCCCTCGACCGGGCATCCGCCAGCTTCGAGCAGCGTGTCGACCCACGCGTTGCTGAACTTGCCCTCGCGGCGGAGCTCGGCCAGGTAGTCCGCATTCGCGTCGCGATACGCGTTCAGCCGGTGCAGCAGTTCGTGCGCGATGTCCTGCGGAATGATCACGACGCCAGCGGCATCCGCGACAATGATGTTGCCCGGGTTCACGACGACGCCGCCGCAGCACACCGGGTAGCCGATCTCTCCAGGGCCGCGGTGCAGCGGACCAACCGGGGTCGTGCCGCGCGCGAAGATCGGAAAGTCGAGCTCGCGGATCGCCGGCACATCGCGCACCAGCCCGTCGAGCACGAAACCCTGAATGCCGCGGTGCTTGGCTTTGGTCGAAATGATGTCGCCGATGAGGGCGTTCATCTCCGACGCGTGTCCGTCAACGACGACGACATCACCGGGCTGCGCGATGTCGAGCGACTTGTGGACCATCAGGTTGTCGCCCGGGAAGACCTTGACAGTCAGCGCCGGCCCGCACAGCTTGTGATGCTCGCCGGTCAGGCAGCGGATGCCCGAGTCGACGGCGTAGAGACGATTGAGCAGATCCGAAATGTCCGGCGTGGCAAATTCGGCGAACTGCTGAATGAAGGCCGCAGGCAGCCGGGGAACGTCGGTGTTGACGCGAAACCCGGGGCCTGGGTGCATCTCAGCAGAGCGCGGCTTCTGGGCCATGTATGTTCGTCCTCTCCAAAGCGGCAACCGCTGCAACCTGCCTGCCCGGTCGACCCCGGTGCAGCCCCGCTCCGTGCCAGCCTGTAACTACTTGCAAAGACTTGGGTTCCGAAACGGAATAGGTGGCAGCTTCGACGACCGGCGTGGCAAAATCACACTCGGGCGCGACTAAGGTCTGCGCCACCGGGACCTTTTGTCGCGGACGTCTCTACTTCACCAGCTGGCCGTTGACCTCGAAGGACAGGACGCCCTGATCGCTCGATGTAAGTGGCGTGCTTCCGCTCGACGCGCTCGACGCGATCTCGACCCTGGTGTCTGCGCCGGCGGCCGACACCTTGACGTGCAGCGTCGTATTGCGGGCCATGTTGATGAGGAGATGGCGCGAGCGCGGCGCCGCGGCCTTGAAGCGATAAGCCACGTCGCGAATATCGTAGGTGCGCGCCGCCATGCGGGCCGCCATGACCACCCATTGATTCGCGGCATCGCCGATATGCGCGCCCGTCGCATTGCCCGCGACCGCATCCACGTTCGCGATCGGCGCCATCGCCGACAGCGTGTCCGCGTCTCCGATCTGAATCACATTGAGGAACACGTCGTAAGCCTGGCGCGTGGAGGGCCGCACTTCGACACGGCCCCAGCCCAGGTATTCCCGTTCGGCCTGGGTCAGCACAGGTGCGCTCCACGGAGTGGTGCCGTCGGCGTCTCCGCTCTGAAACTCCATGCCCGGTCCGCCGAGAAAACTCACCACGGGGGCCTGCGGCAGCAGCGTTTTCATGTAGAAGCGGCCGTGCGTCGCAGCGGATTTGAACTCTTTGCCCTGCAAACCATCGAACTTGTTGGTCAGCCGTATCGTGTCGCTGTCGTGCGAGAGCCACTGTCCCGGACGCGGCGTGCCGCCTGTGCCATTGACGAACTCCGGCTGCGCTGGCACCCAGATCTTCCAGATCTTCTCGTCGGTGTCCGGGCTGGTGGCCGTGAAACGATCGAACACGACCACGAATTCCTTGTCGGCCGGCCCATGCAGGTAGATGAACTCGCGCTGCGACACCGAGGCCGCCGGGCTCCACATCGGCAGGTTGTCGTAGCCGACATAGTCGAATCCCCTGCCGTTCAACACTGCCGCGGTCACGGTCCCGGCTGTACCAATACGCTTGATCCCGCGGGCACCGAAGAAGGGATCGACCTTCTGTCCACTGGTGAAGTTGAGTCCGGGATCCGACGCGCCCTTGTGCAGGCTGACGATGTTCTCGAACACCGAGCCCTTGTTGGGACCGCGCGTCAGCACGCCTTCGCCGCTCTTGGTGTTGCCGGCCTGAAGAATGAGGTTGCCGAACTTGTGCACGCTGAACGTGCCGTACTCCGGCGTGTCGTGGCCGTACATCGTCAATGCCTGGCCGTAGAAAATCACCTGCGAGTCCGACGCCTCGTAGCCCGACCGCATGACGTGCTGGCCAAGACCGAACTCGACGGCATGAGGAATCTCCATCGCCGTCGGAGACTTCGCCTGCACCTCCCGATCGCCGAAGAGGAACCAGTAGAGCACCGCGTTGGACCAGCCACCGCCGTACTCGGTCATCACGAGGTGGCAGTCGCGCGCCGTGTTCTCGCGCGACCACTTGGCGAGCGCGGCATTCGGATGGCCGGCACGCCGCAGCATGCCGGCATTCAGCATCAGGTTCTTGCAATTGGGGCCGGCGACGCCTTCTGAAATCGTCCCCCACCGATCGTAGACAGGCTGCGCGAGCCGCGAATGCGGCCGCGTGTTGGCTTCCACGAACACGGGGTATCGGGAAAAGAACGGCATCGTGGCGATGTAGTCGACACCGAGCGCGGGCGAAAACATCGAGACCGGGATGCTGAGCGTCACGAACGCCCTGCTGAAGTACCCGCCGGATCCTTCGTGCCATCCCGTGCCGGGCCCGTAAAAGTAGTTCAGCTCGGCGAAATAGCGGTCCAGCCAGATCGACGTGAACGCCTGCAGCATGTTTGCCTGCAGCTCCGCGTCCGGATACGGGTCGCCGTGGAATCCGACGATGCCGAGCACGTCTTCCACGTCGTTCGAGGCCGGATCGTTGCCAAGCATGTCTCGGCCGTCGATCCGCAGCGTCAGCAGATTCCGGTTTTCGTACTTCTTCTTGTACGCCGGCGACGTAGGCGTCCACGATGGCGTGACGATCGACGTCCGACAGATGCGGATAACACCAGTCGTAGGTCGTGATCGCGGAGAGGTACTTCGGAACCGGATAGCCGGTGCTCAGCGCACCGCCGGTCTGGCCCTGCGCCATGGCGATCGCCGGCAGAAGCTGTCTGGCCGACTCGATGGCTCGATCGCAATACGCGCGCGATGTCGTCAGCGGGGCCTTGAAGTGGAACCCGCGGCGTGCCATTTCCTCGGGATCGAGCGCCGCCACGAACGCGAAGTTGAAACCGGCCCAGTTCACCTCGATTTTCGCGGTCCGTCTCGGCAACGCCCGCGTGTCGTTCAGGAGGTCGATGAACGACTGAAATTCCCCGCGGTAGTGCTTCGCGATGCGATCGCGCAGGGCCGGCAGCTCCTGCGACGTCATGAAGAGCCGCGGATGATCGGGACGAATCGTCGGTATCTTCGGCGCCGTCGATGCCGGCGTCGGGCGCGCCTGGACAGGCGCCGGTGCCTGGCTGACAACGGGAATCTGCAGGCAGAGCGCGATGGCGCACGCGACGAAAGCCTTCATGAAGTTCTCCCCCACTGCTCCGCTGGCGATACGCGCGGCTTGGACTGGTCGGCGATGGCGCGAATGACGATCTCCGCATTCCGCTGCCAGTTCCGCACCCGCACAATCTTGAGGCGCGCCTGGCGTCCGAGCCGCTCCCGCAACGCCTCATCCTCTGAAAGGCGCCGCAGGACGGCCACCAGGGCGTCCTCGCTGTCGGGTTCGAAGAGAAGGCCGTCAACCCCGTCATCAATCAGGTCTTCGATGTTCCGCGAGCGTGGTGCGACCGTCGCTCGCTCCATCGCCATGTACTCCAGCAGCTTCATGGGCGAGGCGATGCCGGTCCGGTCGGCCGACGACACGGCGACGTCGACGGCGCCGATGTAGCGCATCACATCGGCATGCGACACGCGGCCGGTAAACATCACACGGTCCCCGAAATTGAGGCTCTGAATCACGGCGTCGAGGCGGCCGCGGTCGGGACCGTCGCCGATGATGAGCAGCTTGAGACCCGGCACCCGCGCGACGGCGCGAATCAGCAGCTCCACGCCATGCCACTCGCGGAGTATGCCGGCCCATCCAACGATGACCGAGTCGCGCCACGCCAGTTCTTCACGCATATTGGCGCGCAGCTCGGCCCGCGGCCTGAAGAGATCGGGATTCGCGCCGTTGGGCAGCACCATGACGTTCGCGCGATTCTTCGACAGCTCGCGAACGTGTCCTGCCAGCGGCGTGGAAACCGCAGCCACCACCGACGCCCGGGTCACCGCCACGCGCTCGAGGAACCGGCAGAAGCGCCTGAACCGCAATTGCTCGAACCGCGTGTGCTGGTCCGAGGCGTACAAGCGATTCACTTCCAGGAGCAGCGGCACCCCGTGATGCCGCGACGCAAGCACCACGCCGACGTCGTTCAGCGCGTGCCGCTTGTAGACGAAGTCGGGCCGGTGCTTGCGCAGCGCGCGGCCGAACGTCACGTAATCGACGATGCTCGACGCGGCCGCCGCCAGCTCGAATACGCCCTTCGGAAGCGAAGCCTTGAGCCGCTTGAAGAATCCCTCGTGCCCGCTCCCCCGGCTTTCCCCGTGGGCCATCGCCTGCACGATGACCTCGTGACCCTCCGCGCGGAAGGCCTCGATCATCTCGAGGATGTGGATGCCTTCGGCCCCGTCGGCCAGCGTGCGATGGTGATAAAGAATCTTCATGATGCCGCCAGCAGGGTGGCTTCCTCGTGCAACGTGTCGCGGATCGCGACTGGTGGGATCGCGTCGATGGCCGCTTCGCGATCCGACAGCACGTCGAGGACGGCATCCGCCATCGACTGGCCATCGGTGGGCGCGTAGTTGATCGTGCCCGCGGGCCGCGTCCCGTTCTCGGCGGCCACCACCGGAATGCGCATTGCCAGCGCTTCGAGCACCGACGAGGCCACGCCGTCGCTCGTCGGCGTGCGCAGGTAGAGCGACGAACGGCGCAACGCCGTCAGGAAGCGCTCGTGCGGAAGGTCGTCGACGATGCAGATGCGGTCGGAGATGTCGTGCAGCGCGATCAGCCGCTGGACCTCCTTCCAGAGCACCGGATTGATGTCGCCCGCGACGCCGCAGATGACGAGACCCACGTCGGCCCGGCGCGCGGCCACACGGGCGAAGCCGTCGATCATCGTCTCCAGATAGAACCCTTCGCGGACGCGCACGTACGTGAACACAACGGAGTCATAGCGCTCGTAGAACGCTTCGATGCGGTCGTCGAGCGACTCGGCCTGCGCGTCGAGATACTGCGCGGCTGAATGCGGGAATGGGATGGATCTTCCGGGCCGGTACCCAGTACTCCTGGATCTTCGCTTTGACCGCTTCGTTGTTGCAGATGATGGTGCGCGCCATCGTGAACATGAGCCAGAAGACCGGGCACAGCATCGGCGCCTGCGATCGCGGGAAGTACACCTGCTTCACGCCCGCATGAAACGTCAGCACGCAGCGCCGGCCGAACAGAAGGTTCAGCACCTGGGCGGCAATCGTCAGGACGAGGCCCTTCGGCGTCGATCCGTTGATGTGGACGTGGGTGGTAAATCCCGCGCGGCAGAACCTCCACACCTTGCGCACGTAGTCGCCGGCGCCCATCACGGTTTCGTACTCGGAGCTTGGAATGTTCCGGCTCTTGCCGATGTTCAGCACCACGCATTGATGGCCGTTGGCCTCCAGGTGCTGTTTCAGAAACTCCACACGGACACCCCATCCCGCCCTCGGGGGCGGGTAGGACGTAATTTCGAGAATCCTGGCCGGACGCATCTGTCTCGCAGCGCTCATGTCGTCTCTTGTCCCCGCAGTCTCAGGTCCTTGTGCAATTGGTCGACGAGATAGTTGAGCTCTCGCCGGTGGCGGTAGCCGACCCACCAGTTGAATCCCCGGACGTGCCACGACGCCTGCGGTGAAGTCTTCAGCAACCCGAGCCAGTGGCACAGCAGGTGCTGGATCAGAAAGAGCCGGAACATCGGGTCGTCGTCACGGAGCGACGGGTCGTAGCCGTTCAGCAGCGCCCGGCGCAGGCGCGCGACGGTCGACGGCAGAAACCACGGCTTGAGCAGGAGCAACCCGAGCTGATGGTAGAGACGGCTCACGTCGTAGTACGTGGAGCCGATCCCGAAGCGCGAGAAATCGATGGCAAACAGACGGGTGCCATCGAACATGATGTTGCTCAGGCTGAAATCGCCATGAATGGTCGTTACCTGAAGCCTGGACTCGGGCAATCGGGCTTCGGTGAAGACCTCTTTCACCCTCGCGCGCCAGTGCGCGTTCAGCCCGTACGGCCCGAGATCGGAAATCCGTCTCAATCGCACGTCGACGTAGTCGGCCATCTCGCTCAGCGAGAACGTGCGGCCCTCCACCTCCGTGCCGTCCTGCAGCACGCGCAGCCAGCGCCCGGCCGCGTGAAACGCCTGTTCGAGGTTCGCGAGCGCCGCGGCCCGGGGGACACCGCGCGCCGTGCGCGTGGCAAGCCCTTCGAGCGTCTCGCCGCCCACCTCGCCCCAGACGAGCGCCGGGATCTCGGGGTAGAACGCCACGACCTCGGGCACGCTCAGCGCGGATTGATCCTTCAGCGTGAAGGCGAGCGCCTGGGCGGCGGCCATTTCCAGCTTGAGCCGCGGTATCCGCCGATCGGTCTTGCCGGGCGTCAGGCGCGGAATTTTCACGATGACGCGCCGCGTCGCCGACGCGGATTCGCTCTCGACGCGCGCCACATACGAAAACGGACGCGTGACGACCGAGAGCACGCGCGTCACGACGTTCCGTCCGGGGAACGTGAACAGCGGATCGCCCTGCAGTCGGGCAAGGGCCTGGTCGATGACGGCGGTCGGATGCTCAGACATGATTCGAAGCCGCCTGGCGGCTGGCGTGTACCACCATTTCAAGGGACTCCCGGATGCGCGCGCAGAACCACCGGTCGAGATACCAGCGCTCGACGAGCGGTTTCGCGCCGATGCGGCGTACGCACGTCTGCAAGGTTGACGCGATCGTCGTGCGGCTCCAGGTGCGGCGCCGGCGCATCCACTTCTTCATCAGCGCTTCGACGATGAACAGCCCGAGCAATTGTGGCGGCTGGCCCGGAAAATAGCCGCGCAGGAACGTCTCGGCGTAGCGGCGCCCGCGCTCGGTGTCGAACCAGGGATGCCCGAGCTTCAGGACGCTCAGCTCGACGAGAAACGCGGCCACGTCGACATAGCACGGGCCCGTGTGCACGTTGCCGAAATCGAAGACCTGAATCGAATCCGGGCCGGCCCAGATGTGGCGGAGCTTGTAGTCGCCATGGAGCAGCGAGTACGGCACTTCGCGCTGGCGGCACGAGCGCGCGAGCCTGACGGCCTCGCGAAGCAGCGGATCGAGGTGCCGATCGGCGACCCCGAGCGCCAGCAGCTTCTCGCGCCGCGTGTTCAGCCGTGCCTCGAATTCCCCCTCGGTCCACACGCGGGGACGTGCGGTGTGGATTTTTTCGTGAAACGCGCGCAGCCACTGTCCGCAACGGCGGAACGCCGCAAGGGCCTCTTCCTCGTTGGTCCGGGCGAGCACGCCGAGGTCGGTGCCCGAGGCTTTCTCGATGACGACCGCGTTGAGCTCTTCGCAGTGGTCGAGCGCGCGAACGACGCGCAACCCGTTGTCGCGCCGCTCGAAGTAGCGCTCGGCCCGCGACAGCTCGTCGAATTCGAGGCGCAACAGCTGCGGCGCCTGGGTGACGTCTTCCGGCCGGTACGCGCCAAACTTCGAATCGCGTCTCACCTTCACCATCACGAATTCCGATCGCGGACGGCCGAACTTGAGCTCGTACTCGAACATGACGGAAAACCCGCGCTCGACCGTGCGATGGCACACAATCTCCGGCGCCGGTCGCGTGGCGAGCGACGGGTAGTACGTCGGCCAGCACTTTTCAATGCGGGCGCGAATCTTCTGTTCGAGGTTGTCGTCGGCCTGCGCGGGACCCGTCGCGTGATGATCCTGCGTGAGCCGTTGCGACACCAATCCGGCCATTCACGTCCTCCGCCCATCGAAAAAGGATCCCGGAACCGTTTTAGTTCACGAGACTTGCGTAAAGCGATTCTGTACGCGCCGATCATCCGCCGCAGCGAAAAGGCCTCTTCGACACGCCGGCGTCCTCCCGCCCCGATCTCGTAGCGGCGTGACCGGTCGTTGACGAGCGCGAGGATCGCGTCGGCCAGGTCGCGAGGCGACCGTGGCGGCACGAGCATCCCGCAGCCCGGATCGTCCAGAATCTCGACGTTGCCGCCGACGCGGGTCGCGACCGAGGGCACGTTGGCCGCCATCGCCTCGAGCAGCGCGAGCGAAATGCCCTCCGATACGCTCGACAGCACGAACACGTCGAGCGCCGGCAGCAGCCGGGTCGCGTCTCTGCGAAACCCGGGAAAATGCACGATCGACTTCAACCCGAGCCGCTCGACGGCCGCTTCCAGCTCTTCCTTCTGCGGACCAGCGCCCATCAAGACCAGCCGGGCCCGCGGCGTCTCCTTCGCAATAAGCGCCATCGCCTCGAGCAGCGTCAGCAGGTCTTTGACCGGCCGGAATACGGCGACCGTGCCGATGAGCACGTCCGAGGGCTCGATGCCCAGCTCGCTCCGCCAGCGCGTGCGAATCTCCACCCCTTCGTCCGGTGCGGGCACGCGCACGCCGTTGTGAACCACAGACACGCGCGACGGCGACACATGCCACTTCTGCGTCACCATCTGCGCCACTTCGCGCGAGACGGTGGCCACTCGGGTCACCCCCTGGCAGGCGACGGCCTTCACGACCGTCCGGAGCCGGCTGCGCAGGTGATCGGGCGAATCGCTAAATCCGTAATCGAGCCCATGCTGCGTGTGCAGCACCGGCGTCATGCGCGCCAGCTTCGCGGCCAGCACCGTGTCGACGAGGCCGCCCCAGTTGTGGCAGTGGGCGACGTCCACGCGGTGTTCCCTGAGGATCGCGGCGAGCCGGAACGGCGCCGTCGGATCGTTCCCCGTGTGCTTGAGCGGTCCGATTACTTTGATCCCGCGCTCGGTCAGCGGGTCGGCCAGATAGCCGGTCCGCTCGAGACAGACGACCGTGGGATGCAGTCCCACATCCGCCATGCCGATCGCCAGATCGACGACGCACTGCGCGGCGCCTCCACCCAGCAGCCGCGGCACAATGACACCAATCCTCATCCGGTCGCTCACGTTCTCCCGCTCTGTGCTGTTACTGATAACCGACGGGCTCGCCGGGTGCTCCGGTGAGTACGCGGTCGGGTACGGCGACGCGCCCGGTCAACCATGCCGACAGGGAACGCATCCACGGCCAGAACCCCGAAACCTGGGCGACGAACAACTGTGGCGTGTGTCCACGTCCGATGTTCACCCGTCTCAACGCGAAACGGTCCGTCCGCTCGTCGTTAACGCCGGCGATCTGCGAAACGGCCGCCACGTATCCGGCCGCGAGCAGGCTCGCTTTGTCGCGCTCGTCGAAATCGTCGGCCGTCCCGTTCGGATAGCTGAACAACGTGCACGGCATGCCCAGCTGCCGCTCGATCTCCTGCCTGGACTCGACGACTTCAACCCGCCGCCGGTCGTCGTCCAGCGACGACATGATCGGGTGCGCCACGGTGTGCGACCCGATCGTGATCCCGCCGCGGGCCAGCTCGCGCGTCTCGCTCCACGTGAGAAACGTGTAGCGCTCCGCATCCGGCTCCAGGCGGCTCGGTTCGTGCGAATCAAACCGGTTCTCCAGCACCCGGATCGCTTCGTCACGCCGATCGGACGGCATCGACTTCAGCCGCTTCATCTCGCGCCTCGAGGTCTCCTCGGATACCTTCGCAGCCCGGAGCATCCGGCCCACATGCTCGGTCCAGAGCAGTTTCATTCCGTGACCGATGTGACCGGTCGTCACGAAGATCGTGGCCGGCACGCCGAACCGGCGCAGGACCGGAAACGCGTAGCGCAGGTTGTTCCGGAACCCGTCGTCAAACGTCACGACCACCGAATACTGGCGGAAGCGGTCGACGGCTGCGCAGCAGTTCGACGGCTTCTTCCAATCTCAGACAGCAGAAGTGTTTCGCCAGATAGCGCATCTGCCAGGCGAACATCTCCTGGTCGACGACGTTCCTCGCTTCGCCACCGTCGATGTCGCTCGTCGACGGAAGCACGCTGTGATAGGTGAGAATGATCAGACGGTTCCGATTCAACCATCGGAACATCCTGAACACGCCCAACAGACGCAGCAGTCCGACACCGCACTCCTTGCATGCGGAGTGCGCCAGCGCTCGTAGTGATGACGGGAAAACCAGATTCCTCCGGAAACCGTAACTAAGCAAGGGGATTGCCACGGAGCGCAAGCGGGAAGCGGCGCAAACAGGCCAAAAGGTACCTGTTAGGGCGACAAAAGTTCGCGTCGGCGCGGTCTCTGCTCAATCCGGGATCCGGGACGGAGACTAACGTCTCGCAGTCTGCCTCGTGGAATAGGCCTTTCCTCTCACTTCGCGGGGTGGTTTCGATCTTGCAGTTTCATCGGGTCGCCGACACGGCTTTCAAATATGTCATCGTCGATGTTTCGATTCGTTCACGCAGCTGATCTGCACCTGGATACGCCGTTCCATGGACTTCGGCATGCGCCCCCCGCATTCACGCATGCGCTCGGGCAGGCGCCGCTGAAAGCCTGGGACGCGCTGGTCCAGATGACCATCGATCAGGATGCGGCCTTCCTGCTGCTGGCGGGCGGCATCTGCGATGGTGGCGAACGGGCGATTCCGGCGCAACTCCGTTTTCTCGAAGGCCTGCAACGGCTTGCCGCTGCGGGCATCCGCACGTTCATCGTGCGGGGAAGCGACGATCCGGCGGACCGGTGGCCGGCCATTCAACGCTGGCCCGAGGGCGTTCATTGCTTCGGCGCACACGCACCGGAATCCATCGCGGTCAGGACCACCGGCGGGCACATGGCGACGATCCACGGGATGAGCCATTCCCCAGACCACTCGATGCACCGCATCGGCCGGTTCAAGCGAGGGCCGGAAGCCGGGATTCACATCGCGCTGTTCAATGGAAGCGTGAAGACCGGCGACGCGACTCCGGGAGATCACTACTCATCACACGATCTACAGGCGACCGGGATGGATTACTGGGCCCTGGGGCACGACCATCGGTACCGCCAGGTTTCGGCGGGCCGTCCATGGATCGTGTATCCGGGCACCTTGCAGGGCCGCACACTCAAAGGCGATGACACCGGACCCAAAGGGGCCGTCGTCGCAACGGTTTCCGATGGCGCCGTCGCGAGCGCCGTCCACCACGAGCTCGATGCGATCCGGCTGCTGCGAACGCAGGTGGATGCATCGACGCTGGCGGGCCCGACAGATTTCCGGCGCGCGCTTTCTGCCTCGGCGCCGCGATTCCGCGAGGAGGGTGCGGGTCGCACCGTCATCGCATCGTGCGATGTCGTTGGACGGCGCCAGGGCTGGATGGGACCACAGCTCGCCGACGGCGTCTGGGACCGTGTGCTGGACGAGGTCCGGCAGGAACAGAGCGCCGGCGAGGGCTTCATCTGGTGGGACAGCGTGGTCGATCTCACGGACACGCGCGAATCCCAGCCCCAGAGCGACGCCTCCATGTACGTGCATCAACTGGTCGAAGTCTTCAGGCGGGCGCCTGCCGGCCTCGATCGCCTGCTTACCGATCACAATGTTGCGCCTGGTTTCTCTCCGGCAGGACATTCACCGCTCGACTCGGTCGAGATGAATGCCCTGCTGACGAAAGCCGAGCGTGTGGCCCTCAGCCTTCTTGAGCCGAACGAGCCGTGAAAATACAAGGGTGGTCTGTCGAACGTTTCGGGGCATTGCGCAACTACGAGGTTCGCGATCTGCCGGATGGTCTGACGGTGTTCTACGGACCGAACGGCGCGGGCAAGAGCACGCTCGTCGCGTTCATCCGGCAGATGTTGTTCGGATCGACGCGCGCGGAGGCGGACGGGCGCCCGGGGTTCGCGCGGGACGGCTGGGCAGGACGACTCGAGTGCGCGGGATCCGGGAGCACGTACACGATCGCGCAGAAATCGGATCGGCCTTCGACCATCACGCGTCATGACGGCGGAGACGCCAGTCCCGCCGGGCTGGACTATTTGTTCGGCGGACCCGACGACCGCTCGATTGGTTCGCTCCTCACGTTCGACATCAGCGACCTGCAGACGTTTCCTTCGCTCGCGTCTCCCGCGATTCGCGATCGAATCTTTCCGCCGGGGGCCGCGCGCAACCTTCGAGCGATTCAGCGCGCTGTCGACGCGATTCAGATCAGGAAATCCGAGATCGCCCAGCGAGCCACCGCCGGGCGTCAGAAGCCATCAACGGCGCCGGTCGAGCTGCAGAGCCGCATCGACCGATCGACCCGTGCGGCGGCCCGCCTCGGACAGCTCGTGCAGACGCAGGCGCAGGCGCAGCGCACGTTCGACCACCGCAGCCGCGCCATTGCCGATCTCAAGGCCGACAGCGCGAAGTACGACGCGCTGACAGATCTGGCCCCCATGTGGCAGGAGCTGATCCAGGCCCGGCGCGAGCTCGACGCTCTGGACCCGATCGACCAGTTTCCAACGGACCCCGAGCGACGGCTCGAACAGGCGGTCGCGGCACGGCAGGCCGCCGAACGGACCGTGGCACAGCTCGCCGGGCAGGAACCGTCTCTGCGGGGCCAGGGCCCAGTCGCGTCCGACGACAGAGGCCGTGAGCCCTCAGGTGCCGCCGACGACCGCTTCAGCGCAGTGGTGCGGCAGCCGGTGCGACTGCAGGATTCGCTGGACGCCGGTCAGGAAGACTCGACCGGATGGCAACGGCGTCTCAAGGAAGCCATGGACGCCGTTCGCGAGAGCGAACGCCGATTCGAGGCCACGTCGCGTACCGTTCGCGAGCTCGAGACCACCCGGGCCGAGGTATCGGCGACAGTGAACCGGCCCGAACCGCCCAGCACCATCACGCTCGACGAAGAAGCCAGGCTCGTTCAACACGTGCGCACGACGCTGGCGGGGCTTGCCAGCGATCAGAGCTTCACCAAGCGCTGGCAGGATCAGATCGCCGAACGGAGCGGAACCATCCGGATCCTCGAAACGGACATCGCGGCGATCCCGTCGACCTTCCTGTCCTATATGGGTTGGTTGGCGGCCATTCTGGGCAGCGCGGGCAGCATGTGGCGCTTCGTCGAGCACGACATCCCCGGCTTCGCGATTCTGGCCGGCGGCGCGATCCTCTGTGCGATCGGGTCCGCCGTTCAGGGCTCGCGCCGCACGAAAGCGCTGGAAAACGACGCCAACCGGCGCGACCAGCTCGGCAGCGCTCGAGAGGAGCTCGAACGCGCCTGTCAGAACCTGCTCCATCACCAGGAGCGCGCGGCGCGACGGCGTTTCGATATCAGTGTCGACAGCGTGCGCCTGGGCCTGCCGCCGATGCCGACCGACCTCCAGCTCAAGGAGCGCGAGGCCGAGCTCGAGGCGCAGCGGCGCCAGCGCGCCGAGTGGGACAGCGCGCACACCTCGCTCACGGACAACCTCTCGACGCTCGCCAGGAACGAAGAATTGCGGCGGCAGCATGCGCAGGCGTTGATGGCCGCCCAGGGTCACGAACGTCAGACCGTGCAGCAGTGGAATCAGTGGAAGGTCCATGCCGGTCTGGCCGAGGTGGCCACCACGACGCGCAGCGGAGGCGAAGCCGTCCGCAGCGAATCGGAGCTGCTCGAGACGTGCCGGCAGCTGCGCAGTCAGATCGCGGAGTGGGAACACAACGCCACGGAATGGAACACGCGTGCGCGCGCGGCACTCGGGGGCATCGCGCCGGAGTCCGAACGATCGCGCGAGGCAGAGTCTGCCCGATCGGGTGGCGTCATGGTTGCGCAGGCACCCACCGCAACCGAGCAGTCGCCCGCGCTGCAGGCCGCACGCCGCCGGTTGCGGCAGTGCGAAGACGCCCTTACGCAGCTCTACTCGCAGGCCGGCGTGGCCGATGAGACGGCGTTCCGCGCACGACTGGGCGCCTATCGCCGGCGCACCACGCTGATGCAGACGATCCGATCCTGTGAGGCTCGCTTCAGCGATCGCCTCAGACGCGAGCCCTCGCCCGATCTCATCAAGCGGGAGCTCGCCGAAGGGCGAGTCGAGGAATGGCGCCAGCGGGCCACCCGGTCGAACGCCGAGCTGTCGAACCTCGAATCCTCGCGCGACGAGGCCATGCGGCAGCTCCGCCAGCTCGACGCCGAGATTTCCTCGGCGAGGGCCGAATCCTCCGAGCTTCCGGCGCTCGAAGCGGAACGGTCGGGCCTGGCCGCCGAAGCGCTGGCGACCGCCCGGGCATCGCGCACGCTTGCCGTCGCCGGCTCGCTGCTCGAGGATGCCCGTCGTCATCTCGAGCGCGAGTCTCAGGGACCGGCGCTTCGCCGCGCATCAGAAGCGCTGGCCGCCATTACGTGCTCGCGGTACGAGCGGCTTGCGGCATCCGAGGATCAGCGCGAGCTTGTCGTGCTCGATACGAGAAATGGATGGATGCCCGTCAACCAGCTGAGCCGGGGTGCAGCCGAGCAGCTCTACTTCAGTCTGCGGATCGGTTTCGCCGAAGAATCGGCGCAGCGCGGTTCGCGATTGCCGATCGTTATAGATGATGTGCTCGATCATTTCGATCCGAAGCGAAGCCAGGCGATGGCGCGGCAGATTGTCGAGCTGAGCCGCAAGCACCAGGTGTTCGTGTTCACGCGCCGGCCGGAAACATCGGACATGCTGCGTACCATGGATTCCACCGCGAAGCTCGTGACTATGCAGGAGTTGTAACGAAGTCATAACACAGGGCGAAACTTACTCCGCAGGCAGGAACTCCGACAAAAGACATCGCAACGGCGAAGTTTTTGTCGCGAAGCACATGTCTTTCCGCGAAAAAGGCAGGCACGAGGGTTGCACAACGCCCCGGCATGTCTTTACAAGAAGCCACGCTCATCCGCACGTCCACTCATGATCGGCCGGTTTCCCTGGCGGCTCGCCTGCCGCTCGTTGTCCGACTGCTGCTGCTTCTAGCCGCATGGCTCGGCGCGGGTCAGTCGGTCAGCGCGCAGGAAATCTGGACGATCCTGCCGACAATCACAGACTTCAAAAACACGGAGGCCAAACCGCAATCAAAGGTCTGGTTCCACGGCCACACATTCTGGACGGTGCTCGCAGGCGCGAGCGGCGTCCATACTGGTACGTGGCTGATGCGACTGGAACCGGATAACACATGGGCCTACGTCCAACAGCTTTCGACCAACACCGGCACGAAAGCGGACGTCAAGCAGGTTGGCGATGTCGTGCACATCGTGATGCACAACTCGGGTTCCAGCCTGGTCTCGCTTCAGTATGTCGCCGCGTCGAAAACCTACGAACCGTGGAGCACGCGCCCGACGCCCACACCGATGTCGCTGGGGGAGACGGGCACCATCGACATCGACTCGACGGGCCGGATGTGGCTCGCGACAGAGTCTGTCGCGGGGATTATCGCCTACCACAGCGACTTCCCGTATTCCGCGTTCACGGGTCCTGTTGTCGTCGCGAGCGACGTCAACTCGGATGACATCGGGGCGATCGTTGCGCTGCCGAACAACACCATCGGAATGTTTTACTCGAATCAGAACACGAAGCTGTTCGGCTTCAAGTACCACATCGATGGCGACGACCCGGCGATCTGGTCGAGCGATGAAGCTCCCGGCGCCGCCGCCGCTGTGGACGGCGACGGCCTCGGACTGGCCGAGGATCACGTTCACATCGCCGCCGGTGCAGACGGATCGGTGTTCGTCGCCGTCAAGACCGGCTACGCGTCTCTCAGTCTGCCCACCATCGGGTTGTTCGTTCGACGGCCCGACCTCGTCGGCCCGGGCGGCACGTGGGAGCCACTGCACTATGTCGACACGGTCGGCACGCGGCCGATTGCAGAGTTGAACGAAGAGCTGCAGACCATCCGCGTGTTCTACACCTCCATGTCGAATGGAACGGTTTACTTCAGAGAATCGCCTCTCTCGGCGATCAATTTCGGACCCATTGAAGAAGTGATGTCAGCAGGTGGATTCAACGACCTCACCAGCATGAAGGCCTCATGGGAGGGACGCCTCCTGTTCCTCGCCTCGAACATCGCCGGGACGACCGGCGTCGTGATGCAGCCGGATCCCGGCATCGTCGCTCACTTCAAGATGGACGATGGCAGCGGTAACCGTCTGCACGATATGTCCGGGTACGGCAACGAGGCCGACATCGTCGGCACGCCGTCATTCACCCCGGGCATCAAGAACCTCGCGCTCGCTCTCGACGGCAATACGCACGCGGTGGTCTCCGATCAGGCCAACCTCGACCTCACGACAGGCCTGACAATCGCCGCGTGGATTCAGCCGTTCGCGCAGACTGAACAGGAGTTGGTCGGCCGCGCCGAAGCCGGCGTCGACGGCTACGCGTTCGGTCTCTCGTCTTCGGCGTCGCCAAACCCGGGAACGGTGTTCCTGCATCTGAATCAGGCGACGTTCGCCGACGCGTTCCGGCTGAATTCGCTCTCGCCGTATCCGTTCGGCGGATACGCCTGGATGCACGTCGCGGCCACCTTTGACGGCTCGACGATGCGCATGTACGTCAACGGCGTCGAGGAAACCTCGATGACCGGACCCACATCGATCGGCGCAGGGGCGGTCGATTTCAGTGTCGGCGCCCACGCTGACGGGACACGCCGGTTCACCGGCACGATGGACGACGCGAAGGTTTACCGGAGAGCGCTGACGTCCGCCGAAATCGCGGCGATGGCCGGGTCGGGTCCGCCTGTGGCCGACCTCGCCATTACGAAGGACGACTTCGTGACCAAGGTGAACCTTGGCCAGCCGGTGACGTATGTCATTACGGCCAGCAACTTCGGCCCGAACGCCGTGACCGGTGCGAACGTGTTCGACTCAATCCCCGGCCAGCTGATGAACGTCACGTGGACGTGCAGCGGTCTGGGCGGTGCGAGCTGCGGTGCTGCGAGCGGTTCCGGCAGCATCAACGACTTCGTGAACCTGCCAGTCGGCGGAACCGTGACCTACACGGTGCATTCGACGGTCAGGGAAGATGCGTCGGGCTCGTTGATGACCAACACGGCGACCATCCGTGCAGGTCACACCAGCGACCCGAACGGAGCGAACAACAGCGCAAGCGACACCGATGAGCTGCCGTTCATCATCGACGCAAGCTTCGATACGGATGCCAACGGCTTCACGTATGCCGACCATATCTTCAGGAATGCCGACGAACCGCAATACGCCGACGGCAGCTATGTGGCGGCCGGAGGCTTCAGCGGCGGCGGCATCAAGGTGCAGGTTGGCAACTACAACTCGCGGAACAGACCCAACATGTCGGGCGGCTGGCAAAAGAACTTCTCGCTGTCGGGTCCGACGCCTCTGACGCTCGTGTTCCGTTACAACATCAACACGGCCCAGATCGACAGCGACGAATACACGGAAACGCTGGTGAGTATCGACGGCGTGCTGAAGGGTGTGGCGCCGAACGACTACATAGCCAGACTTGCGGGTAACAGCGGGAACAACACGACTGGCTGGCAGCAGGTGACCCTCGATCTCGGCACGATGCCGGCCGGCACGCATCTGCTGTCGATTGGTGCCTTCCTCAACAAGAAGAGCGGCACGAGCGAACTCGGCGAAGTGTTCCTCGATGACGTTCGGCTGATTGCCGGCGTCGTTCCAGGAGGACCGGGTGATGTGCCGGTTCCGCCGAGCATCATTACCCCACCGGCCAGCGTCACCGTAACAGAACCAGCGCAGGCGGCATTTGCTGTCGTCGTCGCCGGCGAGGCGCCGTTCACCTATCAGTGGCGGCGGAATGGGGCGGACATCGCGGGTGCCAACAGCACCAGCTACGTGCTGAACCCAACGGTGGCCGCCGATAGCGGTGCGCAGTTCGACGTCGTCGTCTCCAACGCGGCCGGCAACGTGACCAGCGTGGCGGCCACGCTCACGGTGAACGCCGCGCCTGTGGCGCCGAGCATCACGACGCACCCGGCCAGCGTGACCGTGACTGAGCCTGCATCGGCGACGTTCTCCGTCGTCGCAACAGGTGATGCACCGCTCGGCTATCAGTGGCGTCGCAACGGCGTCGCCATCGGTGGCGCGACCAGCTCCAGCTATAGCGTCGACCCGACGACCATGGCTGACAACGGCGTGCAGTTCGATGTCATCGTCTCCAATGGCGCCGGTACGCTCACAAGCGCAGCCGGCACGCTGACCGTGCTCCCGGCACCGCTGCCGCCGAGCATTACGACGCAGCCGGCGAACGTGACGGTGACGGCGCCCGCAGGGGCTGGGTTCTCGGTGGTGGCGACGGGTGACGCGCCGCTCAGCTATCAGTGGCGCCGCAACGGCGTCGCCATCGGTGGCGCGATCAGCTCCAGCTACGTGATGGCGTCGACGACCACGGGTGACAGCGGCGCCATGTTCGACGTCGTCGTGACCAATGGTGTCGGCACGGTGACCAGTGCGGTGGCGATCCTTACGGTGAACGCCGCACCTATGCCGCCAAGCATCATCACGCCGCCGGCGAGCACGACGGTGACGGCACCTGGTGCGGCTACCTTCACGGTCGTCGCGACGGGTGATGCGCCGCTCAGCTACCAGTGGCGGCGCAACGGCGGAGTGATCATCGGGGCGACGAGCGCGACCTACGTGCGCACGCCGACCGCGGTTGCCGAAAACGGCTCGATCATCACTGTCACCGTGACCAACTGGTGCCGGCAGTGTGACCAGCGCGGGAGCGGTTCTCACCGTGAACGCGCCACCCATGCCGCCGAGCATCACGACGCAGCCGGCCAGCGTGACGGTGACGATGCCGTCGGCGGCAACGTTCTCGGTCGTGGCATCGGGAACGGCACCGCTCAGCTATCAGTGGCGGCAAGAACGGCGGCGACATCGCTGGCGCGACCGGGGCGAGCTACATGATCAACCCGACCGCGGCAGCCGACGCCGGGCGACGTACGACGTGGTCGTGACCAACGCGCGGGGTCGGCGACCAGCTCGGCTGCTACGCTGACCGTCCTCTCGGGCGTGACATCAGTGGTCTTCGAGGCGCACTTCGAAGGCGGCTCTGATGGTTTCGCTTACCAGGACGACCAGTTCGGCACCATCCAGCCGCTTTATGCCAGCGGCGGGCTCGTTGGCGGCGGCGGATTCACCGGTGACGGCGCTCAGGTGCTTCTGGGCGGCATCAACGGCTCGAATACCTCGAACATCTCGGCTGGCTGGAATCGCGGCTTCGCTCTGGCGGGCGCAGCTCCGGCGACGGTGACGTTCCGGTACAAGCTCACCGGGACTGGTCTCGACAGCGGCGAACTCGGCCGCATGCTCGTGAGCATCAACGGCGTCCTCAAAGGCGTGTCGCCCAACACTTACGTGGCGCAGGTGGGCGGCACCGGTCTGGATATGACGACAGGTTGGCAGCAGGTCACGCTCAATCTGGGCACCCTGCCGGCCGGCAACCATGTTCTGGCGCTCGGCGGCTTCCTGACCCGCAAGACCGGCGTGACCGAAACGGCGCAAATCGTGATTGACGATGTGCTCCTGACCGTCGAGCAATAATCGACTGCTCGACCATGCCACAGTAACCGTCCGCTCATGCGCGGACGGTTACTGTGGTCTCTTCTTGTACGCGCTATCCGTACCTTTTCTTACCTTTCAAGCGTTAGCTGGCTATAATCCGGACACTCGTTCGGATTGCCCCCCAGCAAACTCGACCGATCGGACCGTAAGGCCGTCAGTGGAATGGCCGGGAGCGCCCATGACCCCCGTGGAGCCGACTCTCAAGGAACGCGCGAGCTACATGTATCGCCTGCTGGTCCTGCTCCAGCAGCTCTTCCAGGTGTCGCGTCAGTTGGAAGACGTCGACTGGCTCGCAACCGGCAGCAACAGCCGTGACCTCGCGCTTTGTACCGGCGTTCGCGAGCTGCTCGAAGACCTCGCCACGCACGCCCAGATTCTCACCTCGACGCCGTTCCCCGTCAGCGACTGGCGGCCTGGCGACAGCGCCGACGATACGCGCTGGCGGGGTCTCACCGAGATCGAAGTGCGCGAGGTGCTGGCGATGCTCGCGAACTACGAGAGCCTGGTCGCGTGGGGCGAAAAGGTCACGGCGAATCTGCCGGAGCCCGGTGGCCGCGCGTCAGATACACCCGTGGCAATTTTTCAGGCGCGCGCCGCCGCCCCATCGGCCAATGCGGGCACCCCGCACGAGGCGGCCGACTATCTCAAGGATCAACGCGCCCAGATCGAACGCTTCCGCCGGGAGCTGGCGTTCCTCGACAAGCGCCGGGTCGCCGAAATCAAGCAGAAACAGGAGATCAGGAGGTTGGGAGACTAGGAATTCGCAGATTCGCAGATTGGTGGATTGGTTGGGCCAACCAATTCAGTCTTCGACTTTTGGAACGAATCTCCCGTTGTCTTTCTGAGGCGCCGTGTCGAGCGCCTTGATGAACGCATACTGCGTCTTGATGTGCTCGTAACCGATCCGCTCGTAGAACTGTGCGCGCCGGTCCGCGTTGAGCTCGACGACAGCCGGATGATGACGCATCCCCGCTCCCGCGCCCATTGTTCCGCAGACGCCATGAGCATGCCGGCAATCCCCTGGCGACGATGGTTCTTGTCGACGACCAGCCCGCCGATGAGGACAAACGCTTCCGACTCGAAATACTCCGCGAAAATCGCGTGGACCCATCCGACGATGACGCGGTTGACCTCGGCAACGAAGACACGCTGATCGTCGCGAGAGAGGATCCGCCGAATTCTGTCCGCGGTTTCGGGCGTGCCCAGGTCGTAGCCGAGCTGATTGCCGAGTTCGGCAATCTCGCCGGCATCGGCGGCTGACAGCGACTTTGATTGAAGCGCTCATGTGAGACTCCGAGACGCGGCATTATAGGATCTGGTTCTCATGCGCGCGCTGCTCTCGACAATCGGTTCGCGAGGCGATGTTCAGCCGTTGATCGCGCTGGCGTCGGAGTTGAGGGCGCTCGGTCAGGAAGTCCGCATGTGCGTGCCGCCAGACTTCCGCGATCAGATCGAGAGCCTCGGCATCCCCGTCGTGCCCATCGGTCCGGAGCTGCGCAAATTGACGGCCTCCAGCCCACCGGCCGCGCTCGGACCATCTCGCCCGAGCTCCGGCGTCAGATGGCGGAAGGCACGGTCGCTGCTCAGTTCGAGACAATCGCCCCTGCAGCTCAAGGCTGCGACATCATCGTGGCTGCAACCGCTTTGCAGATCGCAGCTCGATCGATAGCCGAGAGGATGGGCATTCCCTGCGTCTTCGCTGCCTACTGCCCGGCGGTGCTGCCATCGTTGCATCACGCTCCACCTCCATTGCCACCTTTACCGGGACAAGCGCCGGCGTCGGCACCGGCGGATAACCGCGAGCTCTGGGCGCGGGATAAGGAACGCTTCAACGGTCTGTTTGGCAACGCGCTCAACACACGGCGGGAATCAATGGGCCTGGCCCGGTACCTGACGTGCGCGATCACATCCTGACCGACCGGCCGTGGCTCGCGGCCGACGCCACGTTGGCGCCCTGGCCCGATCCCGATGATCAGGCCGTGTTTCAGACTGGCGCCTGGATTCTTCCTGATGTGCGTCCGTTGTCCCCTGAGCTGGAGACGTTCATCGAGGCCGGCGATCCACCGATCTACTTCGGCTTCGGCAGCATCCGCGCACCGCAAGGCCTCAGCGATGCCATGATCCAGGCCGCCCGCGCGCGCGGGCGCCGCGCGATCGTGTCGCGGGGTTGGGCCGATCTCTCGCTCGTCGACGACCAACCCGACTGCCTGTCCATCGGTGAGGTTAACCAGCAGGCTCTCTTCGCGCGCGTCGCCGCCGTCGTGCACCACGGCGGCGCAGGGACCACCACGGCCGCCGCGCTGGCCGGCGCACCTCAAGTCGTCATCCCCCAGCTGTACGACCAGCATTACTGGGCACAGCGAGTTCACGCGCTCCGCATTGGAACGGCTCACGCGCCAGGCGCACCCACCACAGAATCGCTTGCGCGCGCGCTCGAATCCACGCTGCAACCGGAGGTGGCGGCTCGTGCTCGATCGATCGCCACCGCGATGCGCCGCGACGGTGCACACGTGGCTGCGTTGCGATTGGTGCAGCGCGAGTTCTGAGCGCAATCGTCCCGAGATCAGCGACTGCCGCCCCGCAACTCGATCAGTCGCAGCGCCTCCCGGCTCACGAAGATCCGCGCGTCGTACTGATCGCCCCAGCAATCCGCCCGCGATGGAGTGCCATCACAAGCGTGTCGGGAGGCTCGAAACCGTGCTCGACGTACATCTCCAGGGTGCGGTGCTTGGCGGGCGGGTTTCGACTGTCGGTCCCAAGGAGGTGCTCGATCGTGTTGCGGTCCACACCCCCGGCCCGACGACGCGCGCACCAAAGCGCGAGCAGGACCGCGGTACCCTCAATACTCACCGTGTACGCGGGACCGGCGAGCGTCCACTTGTCGAGCGACGGTCGCCCCGCCAGGTCGCAGATAAGGCGCACCGTCTGGGCCTTGCCCTGGAGCGCAGCCCGTCCGGCCGCCGACTCCACGTCGTTCGCGCCGTGGGTGTGCAGCAGTCGGATGATGTCGTCGCGGCCAAGGTTCGCGGCGAACGTCATCGGCGGCCCCAATTGTTGCCGGGGCGAAGCAGCGTCGGCCAACTTCGCGGCCGAGGGGTCGATCGATTTGGGATGGTGCTCGCCGAACTCGGCGATCGCAGGCGCATCGCCGGCGCGGATGGCGCGGAGGAGCTCCCTGGTCTGGCTATGCAGCTGTTCCGGGTCGGGCCGAACGGGTAAGCGGCGGACGGGCATGACGAGCCTCCTTGAATGAGCCCGTAGTCCGCCGGCGTCGGGCAAGAGAGATTCCACGGCGATAGCACCCTGCGCAACCCCGGCAGCACGAGTGCCGCCGGTCTGTCGACGATAATGCTGGAGCGCCGATGCCATCGTCTCCATTGCTCGCGTTCGTCCGCGCGTCGAGCCTGCATATCGGCGGCGCCGCCGCGGTCGCGTCGCTTCGAAAGGATTTCGTCGACGAACACGGCGTCGATCCTCGAGATATCGATGCGGCCTATGCGGTGTCGCGCATCACACCGGGAACGAACCTGCTCGCCTTTTATGCCTTGCTGGGTCACGGTGCCGGCGGCTGGCCGCTTGCGATCAGAGCCGTGCTGGCCGGCGCCATGATTCCTGCGGCGATCGTGCTGGCGGTCGCCATCATCTACAGCGGCAGCGAGTCCCGTGTGCTGGCCGCGGCAATGGCGGGCGCGAGGGCCGCGGGAATCGCCATCATCTGCGGATCGCCGGTGCGCTTGCTCCGTCCTCAGTTGAAGGATCGTCCAGCGGCAGCGATTGCGCTGGCTCTTGGACTCTTTCTACTGGACTGGCTGTTCCAGGGAACTCCATTTGCCCTGTTGCTGGTTGCCGCAGGCGCCGGCGCCCTCCTGCTTCGGCCTCGCCAGGCTCTGCACCCCAAGGACTCCACCGACTCTAAGGATTCTTCAGACTCTTCGGACTCCAACGACTCTTCCGACTCTTCCGCCTCTCCGTCCGACTCTTCCGACTCTCCGACTCTTCCGACTCTTCCGACTCTGAAGACTGATGACTCCCCTCGCCCTCTACTGGCTGTTCGTCCGCGCGGTGCTGCTCTCATTCAGCGGTTTTGCAACGGTGCCGATCGTGCGGGATGCGCTCGTTATCGACCACAGGCTCCTGACCGATGCCCAGCTGAACGACGCGATTGCGATCAGCCAGGCGTCCCCAGGTCCGATTGGGATGTACATCGTGATCGTGGGCTACTTCGTCAGCGGATGGCAGGGCGCGCTGGCCGGCGCCCTCTCGCTGGCCACGCCGGCGCTGTTGTCGATTCCCATCGCTCGGCTTGTCTTGCGTGGTCGATCCGCTCTTTTGGAGGGCGCCTGCAGCGGCGTCATCATCGCGTCGTGCGCATTGATGACCGCGACCGGTCTCAGGCTGGCGCCGCAAGCCAGCCCGACGTTTATGCATGCGGGAATCATCGTTGTCGGGATCGCGTCGCTGATCCTGACAGACGTCAAGCCGGTCTGGATCATCGTCGTCTCAGCAATCCTTGGGGTACTCGCTGGGTAGGGACGGGTTCGTTGGGGTTCGTTGGGGTTCGTTGGGTGCGTCGGTTCGTGGGGTTCGTCGGTTCGTGAGGTTCGTGAGGTTCGGGTTCGTGAGGTTCGTGTCAGTCGTGCGGTGTGAACTGGAACACGCAGTAGACGAACGACTGTGTCGCACCAGACGGCGTGAGGTGTTGTTCACGAACGCTTTCGAGTAGTCGAAATGACTCGCCGAGCTCGTCGTGCAGCGTCAACGGGGAGTAACGGACGACGGGAAGTCCGCTGCACTTGACTGGACCATCCTCGGCAAATGTCGCAACGATCACGAAACCGTTCGGACACAGCGATCGCCGGATTTGCGCCACGTACGTCGCGCGCTCGGCCCGTTCCGTGAGGAAGTGGAAAACGGCCCGATCGTGCCAGACATCGAAGGCGCCCGGTGGAAGGCTTCCAATGAGCACGTCCGATTCCAGCCACGTCACACGTGAAGCCGCCGGCCCCAGACGACCCTGCGCATGACCGAGAGCGGCGCTCGAGACATCGAGAACCGTCACTGCCGAATAACCAGAGCCGGCCAGCGCGTCTACGAGCGACGAGGCTCCGCCGCCGACATCAATGATGCGCGCGCTGGTCTCCGGGGCAACCTTGCGTATCAGACCAAAGGACACGGCCGGCTCGCGCTGGAACCAGCTCACTTCATCGACACGTTTTTCGCGATAGACCGATTCCCAATGCGCCTTCGCACCCGGCGCCAGCGCACGCGGTGCGGGATCCCCAGCCATCGGTGAAGCGTAACATCAGAGTCGGCGGGGATCAGAAAATCGCACCCAACGCACCTGTCACACCGAACCCACCTATTCTGCTTCGCCTCCGCTCGACCCGGCCGGCCGCGCGTGCGGCAGGCGCGGGTGCAGGAAGTTCCCCGCAACGTCGAGCTCCTCGAGATCGTAGATGTAATCCGGGTCGGAATAGAACGTGCGATCGGGCAGCAGCGGAAGATCCGTGGCGCCGAAGGCCGTCGACAACACGAGCCGCCAGTTGTTGACGAGCGACATGCCCGGATAGAGCGCCGCCTTGGTGGCTTCGGGAACGCGATAGGCCGCGAACGTCGCCATCTGCTCGCGGTTCTGATCGGGCGTGCCGCCAAGCTGTCCCTGCGAGCGGGCGCCGTGGTCGCCGTGCACCAGGATGATGGCATCCGGCCCGCTCACGCGGATGATCTCGTCGACGATCTTCAGGATCTGCGTGTTCAGGTATCGCACCTGCTCGGCGTATTCGAGCGGACGATCCCATTTCTTCGTGAGCGAAGTGTCGCCCCCCTTGATGCCGTTACGATCGAAGACATACGGCGAGTGCGGCGCGAGCACGTGCGCGAAGGTGAAGACCGGCCCCTTCTCCTCCGCCGGCTTCGCGATGCCTTTGAACTGCTGCATATGGACGACGCCAGGCTGGAACCAGTCGCCGTAGACGGGAACCGCCTTCAGAATCGGATGCAGAGCCGTGCTTTCGAGGAACACGAACGCGAACTCTTCGACGAACGTCGGCAGATACGACACGTTCTCGTCGGCAAGCGGGCTCGACCGCGTCACGTGCCAGTAGCCGCCGATGTGCCGGTAGCTGTAGCCGAGCTGCTTGAACCGCCTCGCCACCTCGAACTCGCGCAGCATCGGGTTGATCGAACCGCGCGGCGGGTTCGGGCCAAAGTTCTTGATGTCGTCGTCCAGGTAGCGCATGTTGAGGAACGACGACAGCGACAGGCGCGTGTACATGTAGTTCGAGCGGGCCTGGTCGGAGATCGCGAAGCCGCGGGACTGCAGGGCGTCGAGAAATTCCGTGTTGTCCAGCTGGTTGTACTGCTTCAACATGTCGCCGCGTGCGTAGGCGTCGAACACCATCAGGTACACGTCGGGCTTCTTCATCGAGGCATCGCCCGCGACGCTCTTGATCTCTTCTGCCACCTCGGGATGATTGAGCGCGTCGGCAGCCTGGACCGACTGCACGACGAGGCTCGGCAACGCCGTCACCACCTGCACGCACACGAGCGCCAGCGCCAGCGTATGGCCCACGCTCACCACGCGCTCCGGGTGCTTCATGCGCCAGGCCACGACCAGGAGCGGCAGCACCACGCCGAAGACCAGCGATGGAATCAGCACGCTGCTGAAGACGTTCTCGTGGAAGATGCCGGAGTCGATGTGCCCGTACCCCAGGATGAACATCAGCACGATGCTCACCATCAACGCGCGCCGCTCGGCATCGCGCACGAGGAACCGCCCCACGCCGTCGAGTGCCGCCGTCAGGAGCAGCACGAAGCCGAACACCATGGCCGCCGCTGTCAACCCGGGCAGCTCGCGCACGTTCGACAGCATGAGGTTGAGCGGAAACACAAGCGCGATGAGATAGGGATAGCGCCACGCGCGAGCCGAAGCCATCATTACTCCTTCCGTCGGAAGAGCAGCAGCGTGCGACCCGAGTGCGGCACCGCGGCGCGCGCCTCGAGGTGGAAGCACGTAGAGAACGTCTCGATGCACTTCTCGAGCGAGAGATGCCCGAACTCGTCGCGTCTGAACATCGTCAGCTTCTGGAACATCTCGTCGTCGGGCGGGACGAACTCGAGAATCAAGTGGCGCCGCACGAGGCCTGCAAAGAGTTCGCGCACGGCCTCCATGGTCATGTTGCCGGACACGACCAGGTGGTGAATCAACGCCAGCGCCATCACGCAATCGCTCGAAATGCGCTCGAAGAACGGCGGGCGTTCCTGGTTGCGATAGCCGATGCCCGGACTCGGGTTGCGCAGGTCGACGACGGCGGGCGTAATCTTCGCCGGCTCTTTTCGAAGGCGGCGGTAGAGCACCTCGATGGTGTCGTGGCTTTGATCCACGGCCACGACGTCGGCGCCGCAGCCTGCCGCGACGTAGGAGTAGTCGCCGGTGTTCGCGCCGAGGTCCAGCACCGTCGCCGGTGCAATGCGCTCGAGGAACGCGGCCACCTGCTGTTTCTTGGCCGATTCGGCCGTGTCGTCGGTACGAGCAATCGCGCGTGTACGACACCCACGACTCGGTCGGCTTGTACCCGCTGGCGAGCGATCGCAGCTTGCTCCTCAGTCGCTTGAGATTCGGAATCTGCGCCGCCGCGCTGGAAACCTTGCCGTTTGACGGCTTCGCGGCTCCGTGCCCGTTGCCGTTGGTGGAGCGCTTTTCGAAGAGGGCCGGTAGCGTGACGTCGAGCAGCACGCCGGGCCGGTAGGCCTGCAGTCCCTTGAACGAGCCCGCCACCTGGCTGGCGCTGCGGCCATCGAGATTGGCGACGAAGTACGAGCGCGGATCCCAGCCCTGGTACCGGCCGAGCAGCAGCGGATATACGAACATCCGCTGGAACTGTCCCAGCGCGTACCAGACGTCAAGGCGCGCACCGCGCTCGAACGACGGCAGATCGATGAAGCGAGGCAGGCCGCCGACAAACTGAATGTTGTAGGCCGTCGCATCCTTCAGCGAGCAGCCAGCCTCGAGGAGCGCGATCTGCAGATCGAGCGTGTGGATGCCGGCATCGGCCACCATCGAGATCGACCACTCGTAGGGATACGTAATGTGGGCAATCCGATCGTGCTCGAGAAACGCGGCATGGGGACCATGTACGCTCTCGAGCTCCGCAACGAGGCCGTGATCCTCGACCACGTGCGTGTCCACCACGGCTCCGCTTCGCATGAGCCGTGGCAGCACGCCGCTCTTATCGAGGTGCGCGAGCGTGTCCCGGCACTCCGCGTCGATCGTCCGGAACACGCGCCCTCGATGGAGGAACACGTACCCGGACGGATCGCGGAATGATCCGGCGATTCGCCCTGTGACGACACGCTCTGCTACGGCCGGCATTACGGCTGCGTGTCGTCCTGACGGCGACCGAAGAGCTTCGAGGTGATGCTGGCCACGATGTTGCGCGCGAACACGAGGCAGCCGACGGCCCCGGCCACGAGGGCCTGCACCATCAGCGCGCCTGAACCCGGGTCGATGTACGCCAGAAGGAAATGATCCATGTGTCTCTGTCCTCTCGGCGGGCGGACGCCCGCAGCAGACCCGGCTTTGTGCAACCGGCGTTCCATTGATGACCGGAATGCGACGGAAATCCCGTCTCGTGGGAGACCGGTCGATGTAAGTTGATGAATCAGCGCGCCTTGGCGTTTTCGTCTGCCACCAGTCGCGCGCAAGGCAAGGGAGACTTTCATCACAGGATCGGCAGACACGTCGCGCACAGCGTCGAGAAACACTGCTTCAGGCGTGACTAGAGTCAACCTCTCAGGCGAATAATGACAATTGCTCGGTGACTTCTTCGGGAGTGTCCGCACCTGCTGCGAGTACCACCGGATCCGCAGCGTCGGTTGATGCGGGTGCTTCGACGTTCGCGCCCGCGGGCTCGTCGCCCGGTTGCGGAGCGCCCTCGGCGAGCAGACGAATCAGGAGCGGGATCTCGCGGATGGCCTTGAGCCTGATCTCGAGCGGCGCTTCGCGCAGCAACATCAGATCGGAATACGTAAATCCACCGACACTCTGCTTCGACGGATCGAAGGTCGCCGTGCGGATTAACAGCGACCAGTGGTCGCCGACGACCGAGTATCCGAGCTCGTACTGCCACTCGCATCGCCCGGCGGCCGGCGGTTCGTTTCCTGCCGCGGACATCCGCATGATGGTGACAGGCACGCCGCCGAACATCCGCTCCTGAGATTGCCGGCGCTCGTCCGCAGGCTCATCGGCCTGCGGGACGCGCTCGACCGCGGAACGGGCTGTGTGTATCGGCACCCATTCCGCCTGGGCGATCACCATCGAGCTCAGCTTGTCCTCGATCGTCAGCAGGCACTGGTTGAGTGTGTGCGACGCGTTGCTGAACAGATCCGCCAGCGCGCTGAGGCCGTGCAGCAGATCGGCATCCGATTGTTCCGCTCGAGTCGTCTCGTCGCTGTGAGGCGGTTCGGCGGCGTGAACCACCTCTGCCGGACCGGTACCCTCAGGATTCATCGACCGCACGCGTCAGCAAAATGTGTGCCTTTACACACCCTGCCAGTCTTCACACAAGACCGCCTGCTGGCAGACTTTTCTTCGAGTCGGCCACGACAATGTTCTCCCGCGCGCCGGACAAACAGACTTTGTTGGCGTCCAATCGCGGCAAGTTCCGCCCCGATCTCTCATGAACTCGACTGAATTTCCCGTGGCTCGGACTTTGCTACCCGCAGAACCTGATTCTCACAAGGCATTCACACAGTGATTCTTTGGCAAAACCTTAATTTCTGGACGGCCGTCGGCGAAATCGGGGTCGGCATCCTGTTCGGTGTGGCTGTCGGCATCCTCGTCAAGAGGATGACCCGGTTGACACGCCCACCGGCTTATCCTAGCAACAGCCGAATCTGCCCCGGCTGCGGAACACTGTCGCTCCGGCGCGTGCGCGGGACTGCGACACAGCGCGCGCTCAGCCTCTTCACGCGCCGATGGCCGTACGCCTGCACGCGGTGCCCATGGCCCCACGTGCCGGTGGAACGCCCTGCGCGCAAGCCGCGATTCTCCTTCACCCGATCGACATCCTCGTCTGCTGTTCAGCCGGCGACGGTTGAAGCGCCGGCAACCGTCGTTCCACTCGCCGCGCTCGATCTGGCGGCCGACCTCGTATTGAACGCACTACCCGAGCCGAAACCGGTCCCCCAGCCGAAACCCGTCCGCGCGATGCAGCCGGTGCCCGCGGCAAAGCCGGCCGCCGAGGCAAAGCCCGCGGCCGACGTCAAGCCCGCGGCGGCGCCGCAGTCCGTTCCCGAGCCCGAGCGAGCGCCCGTTCGGATACCGCCGAAAGACGACGCCACACAGGTCAAGGAATCGGTCTATCGATACATCGCACTGCTCAATAACGGCGATATCACCGCGCGTGCGAACTGCTATCTCTCCGAGTTCACGAGCTTCGACATCGACGGCGGCCCCCTGCGGTCGAACAGATTCGAAAGCCGAACCGTGGGCCCGACCTCCACGTTCGACCTGCGATGCCGCGACCTCCGCGTCTACATCCACAAGGACACGGCGATCGCGACCGCGTACCTGATCGGCACGATCACGAACGCGAACGGCGCGCCGATCCGCGTCAGCGGACGCAGCTCCTGGGTGCACCTGCGCCAGAACGGCGAGTGGAAAGTCGCCCACAGCCACCTGTCGCCGCTCAACACGGACGCCTAATCTCCCTAAGAACGCTCACTGGTTCACTTTCAGGGGGTTCCAGGTTCCGGGTTCGCGGTCGGCGAGAACCCAGTACGCCATCTTCTTTACGAAAAGACGCGCATCAGAAATCCCGGCGCCACCACGCACCCGGAACCTCGAACTCGCAACCCGGAACCCTTAGTTACTCGCGGCTCTTGATCGGCTTCGCCGGAATACCGGCCGCAATCGTGTACGGCGGAATATCCTTGATGACGACGGCCCCCGCCGCGATGATGGCGCCATCGCCGATCGTGACGCCCGCGGTCACGACCACATTCGAACCCAGCCACACATCGTTGCCAATCGTCACGTCTCTCTCGGTCGCCGGCTGACTCCGGATGAGGTTCCCGAGGCGGATACCGTGGTTCGAGCTGTAGATCATCGTGCCGGGACCCATGCGGAGGTCGTTGCCGATCGTGATTGTCGAATCGGCGCTGGCCTGCAGACAGCCGAGATGGTTGATGTGACAGTGGCCGCCAATCGCGATGTTCTGAGGATTGGTGAACTTGACGGTCGGCTCGATCCAGGTGCCCTTCCCCACGCTCTTCAGGCGCGGGATGGCCGAAATGTGGTTGTGGTAGTGGAACTCGAGCCAGCGAATCATCCATCGCCAGGTGCGCGGATCCAGGAACATCATGCGAAGCAGCCGCAGCTTGCTCATGGCAGCGCCTCCAGGATGCCCTGCAGTTGCCGCGACACGGCCTTGCCGTCGAACCGGGCGATGTACGCCGGATCGGGACGATAGCGCTCGCCAAGCCGATCGCGGTGCTCGTACAACCGACAGAGGGCCTCCTCGAGCCTGGCCGTGTCGCCAGGGTCGACCACCACCCCCAGACCGCTGCCCTCGGCGATCGTCGTCACGGCGCCCGCCGGCGCCAGGGCGAGGATCGGTTTCTCGAACGGCAGGTACTCGGTACAACTTCACGGGCACCTGCAGGGCCGTGCCCGGCTGGATCACGATGAGCACGTCCGATTCGAGAAGGTACTGCAGGCAGCGCTCGTGCGGCACCGGTGGCGTGATGCGCACCGACGGCTCGAGGTTGAGCTCGCGAACCGTCTCGGCCAACCGGAACTGCGGCGCGACGGTGCCGATGAAATGGAGCTCGACCTGATCGGCCGCGATGCGCCCCTTGGCAATCGCCGACGCGAGCGCCTTCAGGAGAGGCCGCGGATCGCGCTGCCGGTAAAGCGATCCGGCGTGTGTCAGCACGAGACGCGACGACCGGCGTGGAACCGAGCGGAGGACCGGCGTCAGGTGCTCGGCGTCGAACCCGTTCGTGACGGTGTGAAACTTCTGAGCCAGGCCGGGGCCGTAGTAGCCGGTGAACTCGTCGCGCAGCGCCGACGTATTCAGAATCACCGCGTCGGCCCGCCCGATCACCAGACGCTCGAGCCACTCGCGTAGCCGCAGCTTCCACGAATCGGTCATGTCGGCCCGTTTCCACGGCGAGCGGGCCCACGGGTCGCGGAAATCGGCCACCCACTTCACGCCATGGCGGCGCGCGAGCCACATCGCGACCAGATGACACGTGAACGGCGGCGCCGACGAGAAGATGATGTCGGGCTTGTGCCTCTCGATGATGGTGGCGCCCTGCGAGATGGCGGGCAGAAACCAGCCGATCTCGCTGTCAATGAACGGACGCTTGGTTGACGGCGCCGGCTTTTCGGCGCCGGCCGGCACGTCACGCAGAATCGTCCGATCGCCGGCGTCCGTGAACAGCTCGCGCACGTGCGCGGCGAAGTGCTGCTTCAACTGGCGCCGCCAGCGCGCAAGCGCTGTCAGGCCTCTCAGCACTCTCGATCTGTAGATCTCGACATCGTCGGGCAGACGATCCTCGAGCGCGACGTCGATCGGTGTGCCGGCCTTGTAGTAGTCCGGGTCGATCGTCAGCACCGACACGGGCCAGCTCGAGCTCCGCAGCTGACTGATCGTGCGCAGAATGCGATGGACGCCCGCCGCCCGCTCCGGAGGAAAGTGCGAGCTGACGATGAGCACCCGTTTCGGCCGGCGGAACGACAGCTTCTCGGAGGGCCGGCGAACGGACGTCGAGCCGGCCGTCGTCGTGCGGACCGGTTCTCGCTCGCGATGCTGGAGATTTGTGCGCACGAGTCCTACTTTGCCGCTCGCAGCGACAACATGCGGTTCAGCACATGGTCGGCGAGCTCCTCGGGCGTATGGTCGGTCGTCACGACCTCGTGCCGGTACGGCTGGGCAGCCTGCAGCATGAAATGACGAAGCGTTTCGATCTGCCCCACCGCCAGCTGGTTCTTTCTCGACACGATGACTTCAGGCTTGTTGTCCAGAATGATCATCAAGTCTGGCTTCGGAAAAATCGCGCAAAGCAGCCGGCGCACGAGACCGTAGTTGCGGATCGGCCGTTCCTTGTAGAGATAGCGCAGGTCGGTGATGTAGCGGTCCGCGATCACCCAGTGGCCCTTTCGAACCCGGAGGAACACCGAGGTCAGGTACCGGTAGATCAGCTCGATGTAGATCGCGGCGTAGAAGACGTAGCCCTTCAACGATCCAATCGACGCCCGCAGCGACGTCCGATCGCGATGGGTCGCCACGTGCAGGCCGATGGGTTGCACGGCCGGCGTCATGCCCAGCCGGCGCAGGGCGGGCACGAGCGACAATTTCATCTGGCCCCACGGGCCCAGATAGGTGGTTTCGAGCTTCAGGTTCGGAATCGCGCGGGCGCGCTGCCTCAGCGTTCGCACGAGCGTGCTCTTGCCCGAACCGTCCGGGCCGACGAGCGCGACGAGACCTCCGCGGCTGCTCGCGCCCCGGCGTACACCGACGCGGCGCATCAGATACCGTCCCAGATTTCCGGGCTGAGCGCGAAGCGCGGCCACGAACAGGTTCCGGCGCACGCGCGCGCCTCGTTCCATGTTTGCGTCGGAGGCGGCCACCCACGCGGTCGCCGCGTCGAACGCCTTGCGCACACCGAACTCGTCGAGGTGCTCCTCCAGATACCGGCGATCGAGCGGCGATTGCAGAAGCGTCCGGATTTGCTCGAGCGACGACGAGCGCAGCTTGCCTCTGCGAAGGAAGTTGTGGAAGACGAGGTGCATCAGCTCGTCTTCCGGAGACAGGTGAAACAGGCTGCCCGACTCGACCCGCCGCGACAGCATGCGGCCTGCGTTCATGTAGACGATGCCGTATTGCGCGGCTTTCCAGTGAATGTCGAGACACAGCAGCCGACCCTGCTGATAGCGCAGCATCACCATCTTGAATGCGCTGGGGCTCGGGCCCGGTACGAATCCGCGCTGCTGAAGCAGGTTGCGACACTGATGGATCCACGCCTCGTCGACGAGCAGATCGAGGTCGCTGCCGTCGAACCCGCCGTGTGGCCGGGCTCTCAGCAGCGTGTGCGGGATCCTGGCCGTGCCGAGATGCCCCAGGATCTCGATTGCCGATGTCTCAGAATCGGAAAATGCGCAGTCGGGTACCACCACCTTCGCGCTTCCGCAACGTGCATGCCACCGACTCGTGGGAAAAGGCGCGAGTTTACTGGGTATTTCGTCGTTCTCCTGCATCACGGCATCCACTGGGGCAGCCTTTTGTCTGCGTATCACGGACCTTTTCAGGAAGAGAGGCTTCGCGGCGTCGGCTCACAGCGTGGGTGGGATGCCGAAGCGAATTGCGTAATAGACAATACCCGCCCACTCGTAGGCCACGTATTCACGGTCGTACGGGCGCCGCCACCAGCGCGCCGGGGTCGCGAGCGACGTCGCCGTCATCAGCCCGATGCGCGTCCGGACCCCTGTCGATTGAAAGAGGTGACGAAAAGTGGCAAGCGCGCGGCGCCCGTGATAGACCGACGTCACCACCACCAGCCGATCGATGCGCGTGCGATCGGCGAATGCCCTGGCCGCCTTTGCCTCGTCGTAGGTATTGGTCACCTTCCGCGGGAGCACCGTCACCCGCTCGCGGCTGACGCCGGCGTCGTGCAGCCAGCTCACGCGTCCGGCGCATTCGTGACAGTTGTGCTCGGTCACGTGCTCGGGCTGCGTCAACCACACCTGCGCGTCCGGGTACTGCCGGGCGAGCTGCGCGGCAACCGGCAATCGTTCCCACTCGTGGCTGGCGAGTACGACGATGGCCTGCGGGTGATCGACCTGATCCGACACGACGAGCGAATCGCCGCTGTATCGGACGAGCAGGACCGCGAGCGCTCCACCGACCAGTGCGGCCAGAGCGGCGGAGCCGGCGCGCGACGCACGATTCGAAGTCAACCCTGGGCCCGTATGTGTGGCTCGAGCCGGATGTGGCTCAGGAGAAGAACGCGCGCTGAGCCACCCCGGCCAGTGTCAGAAGGCTGATGCCGAGGAGAAGCAGCGACCCTGGCTCGATAAACGCCATCGGCACGATGGCCAGCGCAACGGGAAACACCGAGGCCGCGGGCACGACGGCGAGCACCATGACCGCGATGATGGTGAGCCAGATCCGGGTTCGCATGTCAGGAGACAAAGGCAAGGATGACGCCAGTCGCCCGCGTCGGCCCCGCAAACAGGTTCCGCCGCGAGGCCGTTGCAAGTCTCTGGAATGAAAGACCTTTCTCGATCACAGCGACATTGCCGGCTTCCGGCCGGACCCGCCCGCAACCAGAAAAGTAATCAGGCGGCAGGCTTTTTTCTGCTGGTCGCCGTGCGAGGGGGATGTATCGGCGGTGCGCCGGGCCCGCTGCCCCCTCGAAATGGCTCGATCTCGCGGCATCAGCGGGGCGGTTCGAAGACGTCTCGGATGTCGCGTTTCAGCGGCGATCGCGGTGACGGCCAGACGTCCGCTCGGGTCGCTGCGCGGCCGTCTTCGACGATGTCCCCGGACGTCGTTTCGATGCGAATTGAATAGGAAATCTGGAACGGTGCGAGCAGGTCGCCCACTGCCCGGAGCAGTGCGGGCGCAATGCGCGCTTCGTCTTCGTCGGTCAGCGTGGAAGTGAAACGAATCACCATCGTTGTTGTCCCTCGTGGACAGCCGTCAGTCGAACGTTTGTGCTGCTCTCGACCGATCACGAGTGCAAATGACATTCCCGACAAAGCGGGCACGAAACGTCCCAAGAGTTTCGGCTAGCACGAAATTGCAGGTGTACCAAATGACACAGAGGTCGGACAAAACGTAGATTCTCAATAGTGTAGAAATGACACGCTTGGAAATTTTCGATTTGACTTTGGGTGGATCGAGGACGCAGTATGTGTCTCCCACGTTCGGGAAAGGACTTCGAAATAACTTGAACGCACTTATCGGAAACAGCCGCGCCATTGCTTCCTTGCGAGAGGAAGTCGAGCTTCTGAAACGATCCGACGCCAAGGTTCTCATCACCGGTGAGAGCGGCGTGGGCAAGGAAATCCTTGCCATGGCGCTTCACCGCAGCAGCAAGCGAGCGCAGGCCACGCTGGTCTCGGTCAATTGCGCCGGCGTGGCGGAGTCGCTGCTGGAGTCGGAGCTCTTCGGCCATACCAAGGGCAGCTTCACCGGCGCCTTTCGCGACAAGCCGGGACTGCTCGAGACGGCCCATCGCGGCACCGTCTTCCTCGACGAAGTCGGGGAAATGTCGATGCGCATGCAGGCGCTGCTGCTGCGGTTCCTCGAGACCGGTGAAATTCAGCCGGTGGGCAGCCTGACGCCGCACCGCGCGCTCGACGTGCGCATCATCTCGGCCACCAACAGGGGTCTGCCGGGACAGGTCGAGTCGGGCGCATTCCGATCGGATCTCTACTATCGCCTGAACGTCGTGCACCTGAAGATTCCGCCGCTGCGGCAGCGGCGCGACGACATCCTTCCGCTCACGCTGCACTTCCTGAACTCGCTGAGCGAGCAGCAGGAGGTCGAGACGCCGCGGCTGTCGAGCGAAGTCATGCAGCAGTTCGTCGCGTATGCATGGCCGGGCAACGTGCGCGAGCTGAAGAACGTGGTCGAACGGATCATCGTCCGGCACGGCGGTCAGGTCGTCACCGGCGGGGAGTTTCTGCCCTGGTCGGCCGACGCGGCGACTTCGCAGGAGGAGGCCGCCAAGCCCGTCCACTCCGTGTCGGTGGCGGATCAATTGTTCGAGCGAATGGTGAAAGACGGCGAGTCGTTCTGGTCGGCCGTGCATCCGGCGTTTCTCTTGAGGGATCTGACCCGCGACCACGTTCGGGAGCTCGTCAGCAAGGGACTGCGCCAGGCGCGAGGCAACTACAAAATCCTGCTGCCGCTGTTCAACATGAAGGACAGCGACTATCGACGGTTCCTGACGTTCCTGCGCAAGCACGAGCTGCATCAGCCGTTCCGCAGGTTCCGGACGGCGGCCGTCGCCGACATCGGCAAGTCCGAGGGAGCAGACCTCCAGCGACAGGCCTGAGAAGGCCCGCTCGCCCGATCGTCTCCCCTTCGGATCGGCCGCACACACAGCCCCCCAAACCGAATACCGATCTGCCCAGTGGCGCGCGAGTGCCTCGGTATCGGACAATGCTCCATCACCTGGAGCGACAAAGCGCAGAAGGGTACAGTTCGAGCGCCTAGTTTCCGAAAAGTCATAGCAGCGAGCGAAATCCGTAACTGACCGAAATCTGGGACTTTTCGCGAACGGGCCCATTTTTCGTGGAAATCGTGCAAAACGTGAGGGCGGATGGCCGTCTCTCCGTCAGGCACGCGAGTTGCCATGAATGTTCGTCACGTCTTCGACGTCGCCGATGACCGGAGAGATGCGAGAACGTAACCGGGAGAGTGAATGACAGGCAGGGTCCTTGTAGTGACGCCACACGCGGATTCGCGCGCGCGCATGGAGCGGCTGCTGCGCAACGCCGGCTTCGAAACGGAGCATGCCTCGACGTTCGAAGCCGCGCGGCCCCGGCTGACGGTCACCACGCCCGACGTGTTGATCAGCGACATGCAGCTGGGCGAGTACAACGGCCTGCATCTCGCCATCGTCGGCCGGGACCGGCGGCCGGCTCTTGTCGCGATCGTCGTCGGTCCGCCCGATGCGGTCCTCGCACGGGAAGCCGCCCAGCATGGCGCAACGTATGTGAACGAGCCCACGACCGACGAAGCGCTCCTCGCGAAGCTGTCGACGCTGCTGCAGGAGATCGGGCGGCACCGGCGGTGGCCGCGCAAGCACGTCTCCGAGACCGTGGCGGCCGAATGCGGCGCCTCACCGGCGCGCATCGTCGATCTCAGCTACGGCGGCCTGCGGCTGGAAGTCGAGGATGGCGGCGCGGCGGCGCCGCAGCTCGGTTCCGGGCTCCGCATCAACCTGCCGGACTTCGGCGTGTCCATCGACACGGCGCTGGTCTGGGTCGAGCGCGCGCCGTCCGGGTACCTTCACTGCGGCGCGGCGGTCGAGCGGCTGAGCCCTGCGCTGACCAGCGCCTGGCGGCAGGTCGTGGATCGAGTTGGGTTCAGCGTCCAGTAGCGGCGGTTTCTCCGCCTTTTGTTCTCGTGTACGGCGGGTGAAGTCGCCTTCTACGAGCCCAACGGCGCAAAGTCATCGATCTGACGACCTTTCATCACCTGAAACAGGGAGAACTGTCAACCCCGCCATCCACGCACCCCGAACGGGCGCCACCTCGTAAGCGCCACCATCTGAACGCGTTACCAGCCAAAAAGGCCCCGCGTATTGATTCCCGCGCAACTGGCGAACCGTTTGCACAATGACCCGCCCGTAAGCCGTTCAGGAAGACAAAAGCCTCCGGGTAGTACGAAGAAACGGCCAGCTCCGACCACGGCACGCGAAAGTGCCGGTCGGCGCAATGGCGTCAGCCTGAGCAGACGCTCAGACGTGAGGAGTACGACCAAGCGATGTCGAAGACCGCACTAGCGTGGGTAATCGGGCTCGTCACCGGTACGGTGCTCAGTTTCCGGGATCCGATTTTCGGACTGCTCGCCTACTTGTGGGAGTACTACAACCATCCGCCGATGCGGTGGTGGGGAGACGAGCTGCCTGATTTGCGCTGGTCGCTGCTCGTGGCCTCGCTGCTCTTCACCAGTTACCTGTTTCACGGCAAGACGATCTTCCGGCGCGAGATCTTCCGCCACAAGTCCACGCAGTGGCTGCTGATCTTTCTCGTGATTACGTTCACCGTGACGGCGTTCCTCTCCATCGATCCCGAACGCAGCCGCGGGTACGTGCTCGATATCGCCAAGCTCGGACTGCTCTTCTGCCTGATCGTCGGCGTGGTCAACGACTACAACAAATACCGCTGGGTCACGATGGCGCTCGTGCTCGGCGCCCTGTCGTGGGGTTGGGATGCGTACTCCAGCCCGCACTTCGACAGCGGACGGCTGGTCGCCATCGGCGGCCCCGACTCGTTCAACGACAACGAAGCGGCCGCGCACGTGATTCCGGCGCTGCCGTTTCTGGCGCTGTTCTTCTGGCAGGGCACGAAGTGGCAGCGGATCGCGGCCATCGTCGCGGCGCCGTTCATCATCAACATGATCATTCTGTGCAACAGCCGTGGCGCCACGGTCGGCATCGCCGCTGGGCTGATCGCCGGGCTGTTGCTGATGACCTGGCGTCTGCGGCTGCGGCTGGTGCTCGTGGCCCTCGCGGCGCTGCCCGTGGTCCTGTCGCTGGTCGATCAGCGATTCATCGACCGGCAGCTGACGCTGATGCAGTTCATGGAAGAGGGCGTCGCGGGACAGGCGTTGCAGGAGGATGGTGCCGCGAACGAGCGCGTGCTGTCGTGGAAAGGCGGCCTCCGATTGATCGGCGATCGTCCGCTCGGCGTGGGCGGCGGTGGCTACGACATGCTGAGCCCCGTCTACGCACCTGAGGTCGTCGAGGCTCACGATGGCGAACTGCGCGCGGTGCACAACACCTATATCTGGGCCGCCGCCGACTGGGGCATTGCCGGGCTCATCGCCTATCTCGGGTTCATCGTCTCCGGATTGCTGACGCTGCATCGCATTCGCAAGGAAACCACGAGCGACCAGATGAAGCTCGAGAGCCTGGCGCTCGAAATTGCGCTGATCTCGTTCCTGGGCGCGGCGGTGTTCATCAACCGCATGTATGCGGAGATTCTGTACTGGCTCGTTGCGTTGTCTGCCTCACTGGCGAACATTCACGACAACCGCGCCACGCAGGCCGATCGTGCCGAGGACGCGGGTCCAGCGGCGGCTCGTGCGGCGTGACGAATGTGCGAAGTGAAGCACTTGCAGGAAGGACATGCCGGTGAGGGCGACGAGTGCGTTGGAAGTCACGAGTCTCGGGCCGAATACCGTCGAGGCCAGCCTCGAAGCGGAATCGGCAGAGGCTCTACCTCAGTTCACAAGGGTTGGAGGAATTGCCTTGGCTCAGCCGTCTGGCTCGCCTGGTGAAAGCCGCGAGGAACAACGTCGCCTCCGTCGTCTGTTCGTGACGTCCCGCTCGCTCCTGCAGGTTGCGGAGGAAGCGGAAGACGAACGCGAACTGGTGATGACGGTCGTTCAGGCCGCAGCGATCTGGCACGACGTGGACGCGCGCGCCTACCGCCGCGATCTGCAGGGCCGTTTCGTCCTCGACGTGCGGCTGCCTGGCGCCGATCTGTCGGTGGGTCCGCGCGACTTCAGCGCGTTTTCCGTGGTGTCAGGTCCGGTCACCCGGATCTCGACGGTCGGCGAACAGGAACAGCTGGGTTGGAACGACCTGGCCGGCGAACTGGCGCTGCTGCCGATTTCCGCCAGCGGACAGGCGCAGCCCCGGTGGGTGCTGGCGATTCCGATCGAAACGGATTCGATGGTCTCGTCCAACCTGCTGCTGCTCTGCGAGATGTTGGGGTTGTGCCTCGATCGCCTGGCGGCGAGGCGCGATCACGAATTGAGGAAGCGTCTGATTCGTGACGTCGTGGACCGCGACGATCCCGTGGCGGAGCTCGCGCACGCGGGCCTGGCGCAAATCGCCGGTTTCCTGGGCGCCGCCCAGGGCCGGCTCGTGACGGGCACCAGCCCTGCCGGCGACGCGCCCGAAGGCACCGAGACCCGGCCGATGGCCGAGTTCGGCGGTGAATGGGCGGCGGGTCCGACGCCGAGCCTCGAGCTCGGTCAGTCGCTGATGACGCCGCGGCGATTGACGATGGCGTTTTCGGTCGGCAACAAGGCGGTCGCGATCATCGATTTGACCGCCCCGCAGGGCGCGGACTTCAGCATCAGTCACGCCTCGCTGCTCGAATCGGCCGTTGGCGTGTTGAGAACCTGGTTCGCCGGCGTGCTCGACGGCGCCGCCGCACAGGCCCTCGAAGTGGAGCCGGCGCAGACCTTCGAAGCGCGCATCAGCGCCGAGCTCGCCAAAACGAAGAAAGGCCCGGCGGAAACCGGCGTGATTGTGATCGATCTGGCGCCGGGGACGCCGCGCCGCGAGGCCCGCGTCCGATCGAATGTGCCGAGCCCCGTCGCGCGGCAGCTGCGCGCGTCCGATGTGCTCGGACGGCTGAAGACCGGCCAAATCTGCGCGGTGCTGACCGGGACCGGGGCCGACGGCACCAGCTTCGCGGCGACGCGGCTGCTGCAAGGCCTGGCGGCGCTCGCGCGTGAACACGACTTGCCGACCGTCAGCGTAGGAGCGACAACGCTCAAGGACGTGGATGAATCGGTCAGCGACGTCCTGGCCAGGGCCGAAGCAGACGCCAAGCGCCGCACCGGCGGGCAGGAAGAGTAATCGCGATGTCGCAGGGACGGCCCTTGAGCTGGTATCGGCGGCTGAGCGATCGACGCGGCCGTCTTCGATTCGAACTGGTCGGAGAGTTGGCGGCGGCGTTCGGAACGATCGAGGTACTGCCCGTGCGGGACATCAGCTGGAAAGGCGCGCTGGTGGAGTCGGCCGTGCCGCTGGCGGTCGAGTCGGTGCAGACGCTGCGGCTCGTCTCAGGCGACTTCAGCAGTGAGATCACCGCGCGCGTCCGTCACGTCACACGCGCGGATGCGGCCGATGGCTCTGAAGGGTACCGAATTGGTTTTGAATTTCTCGATCTTCAACCGGCGATGCGCGAGGAACTCGGCCGCCTTGGATGAAGGGCTCGAGCACTCAACGGAATCGTAAGCGCCTATGAGCGACATGCAGGAAGAGCGTCGTCAGACGGCGCGCGTTTTGCCCAAAGAGGGATCCGAACTGTGGCTGGCACGGCCGCATGCCGTCCGGCTGGTGGAGATCAGCATGACCGGAGCGCTGCTCCGGGCATCCCACGCCCCCCCGGTCGGCGAGCGGGGGGAGCTGAGGGCCAAGCTGAACGATCACGCGTTCGCGGCTCAGGTCGAGATTCGACGCGTCGTGGCCCACGGGCCGGGAGAAATGCCGGGGCAGTACAGCCTCGGGGTGACGTTTGTATCGCTCGATTCGGAACACCGCCGCTGTCTCGAGCGCTTTCTCAGGCAACCGGCGACACCGTAACCAACGGACCTATGGATGCCCAACGAACGCGTAATTGAGACAGGAAGAATGGGAACAAATTCTCGAGCAGGTCTAGTCGGAACCAGCCGTGCGATGCAACAGCTGAAGGAAGAGATCGCGCAGGTTGCCAATTCGGACGCCAAGGTGCTCATCACCGGTGAGAGCGGCGTCGGCAAGGAGCTCGTGGCCCGCGCGATTCAGTCGCAGGGGCCGCGGGCCGCGCGGCCCTTCGTGGTGGTGAACTGCGCGGGGCTGCCTGAAACGCTGCTCGAGTCGGAGTTCTTCGGCCACGTCAAGGGCAGCTTCACGGGCGCGTATCGCGACAAGCCCGGCAAGCTGGAAATCGCCGACACGGGAACCGTGTTCCTGGACGAAATCGGCGAGATGACGCTGCGCATGCAGTCGCTGATGCTGCGATTCCTGGAAACCGGCGAGTTGCAGAAGGTCGGCGCAGAACGGTCGGAGCGGGTCGTCAACGTGCGGGTGATCGGCGCGACCAACCGGGACCTGCGCAAGCTGATCACGGAAGGCCTGTTCCGGGAGGACCTGTTCTACCGCCTGAACGTGATCACGCTCCTCGTCGCGCCGCTTCGTGAGCGCAAGGAGGACGTGCCGATTCTGATCGATCACTTCCTCAAGCGGTTCACACGCGATCGCGGACTGCCCGCACGCGAGATCTCCCCTGAGGCGCTGCGCGCGCTGTGCGACTACACCTGGCCGGGCAACGTGCGCGAGCTGGAGAACGCGATCGAACGGCTCGTCGTGACGGCACGGACCGAAGTGATCGACGTCGAGAGCCTGTCCGACGAAGTGAAGGCGCCGCGTGCGGTCGGCCTCTCCGTCAAGCAGGAGCGGCGGCGATCGGTCGGCGACAGCCTCTACAACATGGTGGTCGAAGAAGGACAGTCGTTCTGGACGGCGGTCTACCCGCTCTACATGCGGCGGGACATCACGCGCGAGCAGATTCGCGACCTGGTCCGGCGGGGTCTTCGGGAGACGCGCGGGAACTACAAGATCGTGGCGCGCCTCTTCAACATGGAGCCGACCGATTACAAGCGGTTCCTGAACTTTCTGCGGAAGCACGAGTGTCAGTTGCCTTTTCACGAGTTCCGGTGAGTTCCGGTATCACGTTGGTGTTTAGAGAATTCGAGGGAAAACCATGAGACGAATGACAGCGTTCCTGATGTGCCTCGGCGCGTTCACCTGGACGGCGGCGCCCACTTTTGCCCAGACCGGGCAGACGGCCAGACAGCAGCCGGTCTCCTTCGCGGAGGACAAGGCGGCGGGTGCCACCGAAGTCCAGCCTCCTTCGGGCTACGTCATCGGTGCCGGTGACGTGCTCGGCATCAAGTTCTGGCAGCAGGCGGAATTGTCGGGCGACGTCGTCGTGCGGCCGGACGGCAAGATTTCCGTCCCGCTCCTGAACGACGTGCACGCGGCCGGCCAGACGCCGCAGCAGCTGAGCGACAACATCCGCGCGGCGGCCAAGCGCTGGGTGCAGGACCCGAACGTCACCGTGATCATCCGGCAGATCAACAGCCGGGCGGTGTTCATCACGGGTCGCGTGTCGCACGCGGGCAAGTACGCGCTCAACGGCACGACCTCCGTGCTGCAGCTCATCGCGATGGCCGGCGGCCTCGCGGAATGGGCCGACGGCGAGAACATCACGGTGATGCGCACCGAGCCGAACGGCACGTTTGCGACGCACCGTTTCAACTACAAGGACGTGCTCGCGCGCAAGAACCTGGACCAGAACATCGAGCTGCTGCCGGGCGACACGGTCATCGTGCCTTAGCGCGGCCGCAGAGAGTGAGAGCATCACATGGCTAAGCTCATCGCTGGAATCGTCATCTCGCTGCTGGTGGCCTGCGGCACACCGGCCTTCGCTCAGACGCAGCCCTTCCGGGGATTGTTCGGAGCGCCGGCCGGCGCCGCTCCGCCGGAGAGCCTCGACCTGACGGCGTCGATGTTCGGCGTGCACGACACGAACCTGCCGCGGCTGGGACGTGACCTGACGCAGGAGGATACGACGCCCGACGTCCGCTACACGGATCTGCTCAGCGGGCTCTGGTTCAACCGGCGCGGCGAGCGCACGTCGTTTGCCGCCAACGGCGTCTCGCGGCTGCAGTACTACCCGCAGTTGACCCACGGCATGCGGTGGAGCGGGACCGGCGCCGTCGCCGTCAACCGGACGATGCGGCGCGGGCACTTCGGCATCGACCAGCAGGTGCGCTACAGCCCGTACGCGCACTTCCGCGTCATCCCGATCCCGTCCGAGGAATCGGCGACGCTGGCCGACGTGAGCGCGACCGATTCGGCGCTGGCCGTGACGGGCCGCGAATCGTATCGCTACAACACCGGCCTGCATGGCGGCTACCAGCTGTCACCCAGGACGGCGCTGAGCGCGGCCTACCAGTACGAGTTCCTCGATTTCGTGCCCGCCGGGCAGTTCGACTGGAAGACGCACGACGCCAACGTGATGCTGTCGCACAACATCACGCCCAAGACGGCGCTCGTCGCCGGCTACGCGTATCACGTGCGCGACTTCGAGGGCGTGCGGCTGCCGCTCCAGCGCCAGGATTTCAACTTCGGCGTGAACTACAACAACACGCTGCCGTTCTCGCCCCGGACCACGCTCACGTTCATGATGGGATCGACGGCCCTGTCACGCACGGCCGACAGGGGGCTCACCGAGGCCGACAGCACGTTTCTCCGCATGATCGGCCGGGCCGAACTGGATCATCAGATGAGCCAGACCTGGCACGTCGGCGCGTTCTATCACCGCGGCATTCAATACATCGAAGGGATCAGTGACGTATTTCTCGCTGACAGCGTCACTGCGAACTTGAGGGGCTACCTGGGCCCTCGCGTCGAACTTCGAGCCACGGCCGGCTATTCGACGGGCCCGCTGCGTTACGGGCCCGAACAGCGCGCGTACGACACCGCGGCCGCGACGGCGCGGGTACGGATGGCAATCTCGCGAGGGTGGGCCGCTCAGGCCGAGTACGTGTCCTACCGCTACGTGTTTTCAGATGCGGTGACGCTTCCAACAGGGATCTCAGTTCGAGGAAACCGGCAGGTGTTCCGCGTCGGTTTGACGACCTGGATTCCACTTCTTAACTAGGTGAGGTGCAAGATGATCCCAGGCAAGGCTTACAAACCCGAAGACCTGCTTCGCGCCGCGTGGCGACGCCGGTTGACGATTCTCGTCCCCATCGTCCTGTCGGCGATCGGGGCGGGACTCTACTCGTTCACGCAACCGAATGAGTTCCGGTCGGAAACGACGCTGCTCGTCACCCCGCCCAGCGGTTCTGGCGGGCTGATGAACGGCACGGATGTCATTCCGGTCGAGGAGCGCCTCTACACCATCCGGCAGCAGGTCGTCAGCCACGCGCGGCTGCTCGAACTCGCCGAGAGCACCGGTCTCTACCAGGACTGGCGCAAATCGCATCCGACGGGCGATGTCGCCGATCGCATGCGCCGCGACGTGAGCATCGAGATCGTCAAGGGCAATCCGCGCCGGATCGACGGCACGTTCTTCAAGATTGCCTTTGTCTCGACGAACCCGCAGACGGCGGCGATGGTGACCAACCGCCTGGCGGAGGCCTTCGTCAAGGAGAACGCCGCCGATCGCGAGAACGCCGCGAAATCGACCGCGACGTTCATCGAGGCGCAGCTGAACGACGCGCGCGCGAAGCTCGAGCAGCAGGAAGCGAAGATCGAGGAATACCGCGAGCGCTTCGCGAACGAGCTGCCGACGACGATGTCGTCCAACCTGGAAGCCCTCCGCCGGACGGAGACCCAGCTCCAGAACCTCGAGGCGGCCCTGAGCACCGACCGGGCGCAGCGGGTGGCGCTCGAGAGCATGATCGCGGCGGCGAAGATTCCTGCGCCTCCGGGCACGGCCAGCGCGTCGCGCCGCTCCTCGGACCTGTCCAACGCGTCGATCGGGGCGCAACTGGATGCGGCCCGGAACGATCTGAAGACGCTCGAGCTGCAGCTGACGAGCGAGCATCCCGACATGGTTCGTGCCCGGCGCAAGATCACCGAGCTCGAAGAGCGTGCGCGGGCCGAAGGCGTGCCGCAGAGCGCGGACGGCGACGTGCTGTCGCCGGGCGAGATCGACCGCCGCCAGCGTCTCCAGCAGCTGCAGGGGCAGCTGAGCCGGCCTCGACCAGCAGATCGCGGACAAGGAGCGCAACATCCCGCGCCTCAACCAGGCGATGGCGATGATTCAGGCGCGTCTCGACGCGATTCCGCGTCACGAGGCCGAGTTCTCGGCGTTGACGAGAGACCAGGCGACGTTCCAGCAGGTCTACCAGAAGCTGCTCGCGAGCCGCGAGAGCGCGGGGATCGCCCAGAAGCTCGAAGCGGAACAGAGCGACCGGTTCAAGGTCATCGAGCCGGCCAAGGTACCGACGTCGCCCTTCCGTCCCGATCGCCAGCAGTGGGTGTTGCTCGGCGCGCTCTTCGGCCTCGGCCTGGGCGTGGGTCTGGCAACGCTGTTCGAGTACCTGGATTCGAGCCTGCGCTCGGACGTCGACGTGCACGCCGCGCTCGGCATGCCGGTGCTCGCCATGATTCCGGTCATGCAGACGACCGGCGAGGCGACGGGCAAGCGCAACCTGAAAGCCGTGGCATCCGCGCTGATCCTCACGTTGATGGCATCGGCGTTCGCTTACATGTGGTGAGTCAAAAGAGGGACCGCAGATGTACGAAAAATTCTACGGACTACGCGAACGGCCGTTCGATCTGACGCCAAACCCGGCGTATCTGTTCATGACGCCGAAGCACCGCGAGGCGCTGGCGACGCTGCAGTACGGGCTGTCCGAGCGCAAGGGCTTCACCGTCGTGATTGGTGAAGCCGGCACCGGAAAAACGACGCTCGTCAATGCGGCGCTCCAGTCCCAGCGGGGCAACCGGCCGCTCGGGCGCGACTGCGTGGCGTACCTGAACAATCCGACGCTGACGCCAGCGGAGTTCATCCAGTACCTGGCGCCGGCGCTCGGGCTCAGCCGTGAGGCGGCTTCGTCGAAGGCCACGTTCCTCATCGAGCTGAACCGGAGCGTCACCGATCGGCATCAGGCCGGCGGCTTGACGGCACTCATCGTCGATGAGGCGCAGAACCTGCCGGACAGTCTCCTCGAAGAGATCCGGCTGCTGGCCAACGTCGAGACGGGTTCCGACAAGCTCCTGCAGATCGTGCTGACGGGACAGCCCGAGCTGGCCGGCCGGCTGAACCAGGTGTCGCTGCGGCAGCTCAAACAGCGCATCGCGCTGCGCTGCGTGCTCAATCCGCTCGACAAGACGGAGACGGGCGCGTACATCGCGGCGCGCATCTGGATGGCGAGCGCCAACGACCTCACGCTCTTCACCGAAGAGGCGATCGACATCATCTACGAAGCGTCTCGTGGAATTCCGCGAATCATCAGCGTCATCTGCGACAACGCGCTGGTGGCGGGGTTCGCGCTCGGCGAACGCCCGATCGGACGCGACACCGTGCTCGAGGTCTGCAATGACTTCGACCTCGTGCCCGAGCCGCGTGTGGAGTTCACGATGGTGCCGATTCGATCGGAACCGGCGGCTGAGAGCGACCTGGGCCGCCTGCGGCTGCTGACGGCGAAGCCGTCAGCCGGAACAGGCTGCGACGCCGCCGAAGGCCCCGGCTACTCGAGATTTATTTCAAGCCTTTCGAGGGCATCGGTAAACACCTAACAGAACGTTGACTCGTTCAGACTTGGGGTAAAGAGATGAGCCGTCTAGCAGAAGCATTGAAGCGCGCGAACGCGGAAAAAGGGTCGGCCGAGCCGGCCGTGCAGGAAACCATCGCTCGTGAAAAGCCGGCAGCAATCCATCCGAAGCTGACGGTGGCCGAGCCGGTCGTGACGGCCCAGGCGGTCGCCAACGTGGCCCCGGCCCAGCCGATCGCAGCCGAGAGCCCGAACCCGGCCGCGGCGATCGAGCCCGAAGCCAGCTCGTTGCGCGTGAGCGCCGGCGGCACGAGCCTGCTTGCCGAGAAGCTGGTGGTAACGCCGAGCATCTCGCCGGCCTCGCTCGAACAGTACCCGCAGGCTGGCGGCCACTCTTCATCGCCGCCAGTCGGAGACCCGCATCAAGACCGTGCTGGTGGCCAGCACGATGCCCGGCGAAGGCAAGACGCTGACGGCAGTCAACCTCGCGCTGACCTTCAGCGAGTCGTACGGCCGCAACGTGCTGCTGATCGACGGCGACCTGCGCCGGCCGACGACGCACGCCGTGCTCGATGTGCCGAACATCCTCGGCTCGGGCGTCGTCGCGACGACCGAGACCGACCAGAAGCTGTCGCTCATCCAGGTCTCGCAACGCCTGTCCGTGCTGACGGCGGGTCAGCCCGACAACGACCCGATGAGCCGGCTCGCGTCCGACCGGATGAAGCGCGTGCTCAACGAAGCCGCCGCGCAGTTCGACTGGGTGATCATCGACACGCCGCCCGTGGGCAGCGTGCCCGATGCCAACATCCTGGCCCAGATGGCCGATGTCGTGCTGCTCGTCGTGGAGGCGGGCCGGACACCGGCGCGCCTGGTTCAGCGCACGGCCGAAGCGCTGGGCAAAGATCGCGTGATGGGCGTCATCCTGAACCGGGCCGACGACGTCGTCGTGTCGAGCGATTCCTCGAGCGCGTACACGTACGGTCCGACGAACTAGGTATCGGGGGATGACGTGGTTCACTCGGGAGTCCCGGGGACGAACGGGAGCCATCCAACGACCCGTTCGATCTGACAGGAGATCCGGTGTGAAGCAGCTTCATCGTATCGCCAGGCGTGGAGCCCTATGTCCAAGCTGTTGATGCAGCGCGTGACGTGGCGCGTCACGGCCCTGATCGGGTTCGAGAGCGTGCTCATCATGAGCGCCGTGCTGGTGGGCACGTACCTGCGGCTGGGTGCGCGCCCGTTCGTCCAGGGCGCGTCCACGGTCGCGCTCAAAGGGCTGCTCATCGCCGGCGTCTGTCAGCTCTGCTTGTACTACGGCGACCTCTACAACTCCCGCATTGGCGGCGATCGCCGGGAGTTGTACGTCCGTACGCTGCGATCGCTCGGCGCCACGTCGCTGGTGCTGGCCGCGCTGTATTTCTGGCTCCCCGCACTCATCATCGGGCGCGGCGTGTTCATGATTACGGCCACGCTCGTGATTCTGTCGGTCGTGACCTGGCGCGTCTCGTTCGAGTGGTTTGCCAAACAGGTCGGCCCTCGCGAGCGCCTGCTCCTGGTGGGCACGAGCCCGGCCGCATTGAGCCTCGCGCGCGAGCTGGAGCAACGCCAGAACCTCGGTGTCGAGGTCGTCGGCTTCGTCGATATCGATCCGGGCCATCACGACCGGCGCGTGAACGCGCGCGTCGTGGGCAACATCGAAGACATTCCGGCCATCGTGGCGCATCGATCGGTGGATCGCGTCGTGGTCAACCTCTCGGACGCACGGGGCCAGCTGCCGATGGACACGCTGCTGGACATGAAGCTCAAGGGGGTCACCTTCGACCACCTGGCGTCGGTGTACGAGGAGTACACCGGGAAGATCGCGGTCGAGAACCTCCGGCCGAGCTGGCTGATTTTCTCGACGGGCTTCCGCAAGCCGCCTTCGCTCGTGGCGATGAAACGCGTCGTCGACCTCGTCGCGGCGAGCGCGGGCATGGTGCTGGCCGCCCCGCTCATGCTGACGGTGGCCACCCTCATCAAGCTCGTGTCGCGCGGGCCTGCGCTCTACCGGCAGCAGCGCGTGGGCGAGCATGGACAGGTCTTCACGCTCTACAAGTTTCGTTCGATGCGCACCGATGCTGAGGCCAAGACCGGCGCGGTGTGGGCAAAGGACAACGACGACCGGATTATTCCCGGCGGCAGGTTCATCCGGAAGACACGCCTGGACGAGCTGCCCCAGCTGTGGAACGTGCTGCGCGGCAACATGAGCTTTGTCGGTCCGCGACCCGAGCGACCCGAGTTCGTGGGCGAGCTGACGCGCGCCATTCCCTTTTACGGTCAGCGCCACGTCGTCAAGCCCGGCATCACAGGATGGGCGCAGGTGCGCTACTCCTATGGCTCGACCGTCGACGACGCGATGGAGAAGCTGCAATTTGATCTCTTCTACATCAAGAACCTGACCATCGCGCTCGATCTGTTCATCATCTTTCTGACGGTCAAGACCGTCATTCTGCGCCGGGGCGCCAAGTGACGATCGACACGCCGACCGGCGGACAGGTGTCGATGGTCGTCAACATGATGACGATCGACGTGGAGGAGTACTTCCACGCCAGCGTCTTCGAGCGCGCGATCCCGAAAAGCCGGTGGGACGATCTCGAGAGCCGCGTCTGCCCGACCACCGATCGGCTCCTGGAGATCCTCGGCGACGCCCAGGTGCGCGCCACGTTTTTCATCCTGGGATGGGTGGCCGTACGCTACCCGGCCATGGTCCGGCGGATCGCGGCCGCCGGGCACGAGATTGCCTCGCACGGCTACGGGCACGGGCTGATCTACAACGACAGCCCAGAGGCGTTTCGCGCCGATCTGCGCCGCGCGAAGCGCGCCATCGAAGATGCCGCCGGCGTGCCGGTGTTCGGCTATCGCGCGCCCAGCTATTCGATTACCGCACAGTCGCTCTGGGCGCTCGACATTCTGATCGAGGAAGGCTACCAGTACGACGCCAGCATTTTCCCGATTCATCACGATCGGTACGGCATCGCGGCGTCGCCGCGTCACGCCTACCGCATCTGGCGGCACCATGGATCGTTGTGGGAGCTTCCCGGCTCGACCGTCCGCCTCGCGGGCGTCAACCTGCCCGTCGCCGGCGGCGGCTATTTCAGGCTCCTCCCGTACGCCTGGACGAAGTGGGGCATCGATCGGGTGAATCGTCGCGAAGGGCAACCGGTCGTGTTCTATCTGCATCCGTGGGAAATCGATGCCGACCAGCCGCGTGTCGCGCTGCCGACGCTGACGCGCGCGCGTCACTACGGCAACATCGGGCGGACCGAAGCACGGCTCGAGCGGCTGCTCGCCGACTTCAAGTTCGACGCGATTTCTTCGGTCAGCCAGGTCGTGCGGCCCGTGGCCGCGTAGGACGAATCGTTTCAGTTCAACGGAGCATTGATGGGTCCGATCAACGTGAATCTCGCTCTGTCGGCTCGGCGATGGGACGAGTTTGTGAATAGCCGGCCCGCGGCAAGCGGTTACCACCTGGCGTCCTGGGCGACGGTGTTCAACAAGGCGTTCGGCCACGACACACGCTATCTGGCCGCTGAGGCCGAGGGCCGGATTGTGGGCATCCTGCCGCTCGTCGTCTTCAAGAGCCGCTTCTTGCGCCGGTTCAGCGTCTCGCTGCCGTTTGTGAACTACGGCGGCGTCGTCGCGGACACGCCCGAGGTCGAGCGCGCGCTGGTCGATGCGGCGATCGACGAGACACGCGCGATGGGCGGCGAGTACCTCGAGCTCCGGCACACCCGTCAGGTGTTTCCGTCGTTTCCGTCCAAGCAGCACAAGGTCGCCATGATCCTGCCGCTCGCGGAGAACGAAGAGAAGCAGTGGTCGGCGCTCGACCGCAAGATTCGCAATCAGGTGCGAAAGGCCGAAAAGAGCCAGTTGCGCGTCACGCAAGGCGGCGTCGAGCTGGTGGAACCGTTCTACGACGTCTTCGCGCGCAACATGCGCGACCTCGGCACGCCGGTGTACCCACGCCAGTGGTTTCAGCAGATCCTGGCGACGTTCCCCGACACCGCGCGGGCCTTCTGCGTCTGGCACGGTGATCAGCCGGTCGCGGCGTCGTATGTGTTCTCTCACGGCGACACGGTGGAGGTGCCGTCGGCGTCGGCGCTTCGCAGTTTCAACCCGATGTGCCCCAACACGCTGCTCTACTGGGAGATGTTGAAGTTCGCCGCCGGGCGCGGCTTCCGCAACTTCGATTTCGGCCGCTCCACCCCGGGTGCGGGAACCTACGACTTCAAGCGGCAATGGGGAGCACAGCCGCATGGGTTGACCTGGGAATACTGGCTGGCGTCGGGCGATGACGAGCTGCCCGATCTCAGTCCTCAGAATCCGCGCGTGCAGTGGGCGATCGAGCTCTGGCGTCACCTCCCGGTACCGGTGACCCGTGCTGTCGGTCCGCTCCTCGTGCGCAACATTCCGTGACGATGACATGGCGACATTAGCAACGCTGTCACTGGCGACTCTCGTGTTCATCTACGCGGGTTATCCCCTGCTGCTCCTGCTCATCGTGCGTGCGCGCGGGCCCAGGTCCGTCTCGCAGCGGGACTTTCTCCCGCCGGTCAGCGTCGTCATTTCCGCCTACAACGAGGCCGACGTCATTCGCCGCAAGCTCGAGAACACCATCGCGCTCGACTATCCGCGCGACCTGCTCGAGATCGTGGTGATTTCGGACGCCTCGACCGATCGCACTGATGCGATCGCGGCCGAATACGCCGCCAGCGCCGGCGTGCGCGTCGCGCGCCAGCCGGAGCGGGCCGGCAAGACCGCCGGACTGAATCAAACGGTGCCGACCCTTCGCGGCGACATCATCGTGTTCTCGGACGCCAACGCGATGTACGAGCGGAACGCGCTGAAGATGCTCGTGCGCAACTTCGCCGACCCGCAGGTGGGCTGCGTCACGGGAGAGGCCAGGTACGTCGAAGGCGGCAAGACCGCCGCAGACGCCGGCGAACGCAAGTACCTGGGAGTACGAAATCTCGCTCAAGAAGCTCGAGACGGCGGTGGGTTCGATGGTGGGAGGCGACGGTGCGATCTACGCGATCCGCTCGTTCCTCTGGCAGACGCTGCCGCCGGCGGCCATCAACGACTTCCTCAATCCGCTGCAGATCGTCAGTGCCGGCTGGCGGGCCGTCTACGAGCCCGACGCTATCTGCTACGAAGACACCGCAGGAACGTCCGCGCGCGAGTACCGCCGGCGCGTGCGCATCGTGAGTCGCAGCTGGCGGGCCGTGTTCCAGGCTCCCGGCGTGCTCAACCCGTTCCGCACGGGATGGTTCGCGCTGTCGATCGTGTCACACAAGATGCTGCGCTGGCTCACCGGGGGGTTCGCGGCGGCAGCCGCGGCCGGCCTGATGGGCATGATCTTCGAGGCGGGTAACAGCTGGTCGCTCGCCGCGGCCGGTGTCGCCGCAAGCAGCGCCGTCGTCTTCAGGCCCACACGCCGCGTCGCCGCGCTCGCTGGATACTTCTCGATTATTCAAGCCGCCTCGCTCGTCGGCGTGCTGAAGGGCACCTTCGGGCGCGTCGAGGGGACGTGGTCGACGGCGCGCGAGTCTGCCGGGTCCGGCACGCGCGCGGCCGGCCTCAGGGGGTTTCTCCAGTCGATCATTCGCCGGCTGCGGCGGTCGGCATCTCCCGCGGGCAAGACGATGGCGTACCGCGGTGGCGTCTTCTGGACGCTTCGAAAGGTGCGCCCGAGCCACAACGTCGCGATTCTGCGGTATCACGCGGTTTGTGGTGCCGAGGGATACGGGTACGCGGATCCGCACTTGTGCGTCACGCCCTCGGGCTTCGAGCGGCACGTCGCCTATCTCGCGTCGAACTACGAGGTGCTTCCGCTCCCGGAAATCGTGGCTCGCCTTCGCGAGAACCGGCCGCTGCCGTCCAACGCCGTCGCGCTCACCTTCGACGACGGCTACGCCGACAATCTCGCGGCCGCGCGCACGCTGAACAAGTACGGTGCGTCGGGGACGTTCTACATGACGGCACGCTGCATAGAGGGGGTCGAGCCCTTCTGGCCCTCGGAGATTCGATACCTGGTCAAGGCCATCCCCGGCGGCACGTTCGCGCTCGATCTGCCGGACCGGCAGATCGAGCTGCGGTGCTCGACGCCGGCCGAACGGGCCGCCGCGCTGATGACAGATTACCCACTCTGCTCAAGGCGCATCCGATCCCGGTCCGTGAGCAGCTGCGCGAACAACTGCGTGCGCTCGCGAATCACGTGAAGCTGCCGACCATCATGCTGACGTGGAACGAGGTCAACGCGATGGCGGACGCTCGGCATGACGATCGGCGCGCACACGATGACGCACGCGAATCTGCCGAGCGCGGGCATCGTCGATGCGACGGCAGAGATCACGGGTTCGAAGCGGCTCCTGGAGGAGAAGATCGGTCGCGAGGTCACGATGTTTTCGTACCCGAACGGCGGGGCCGAGTCGTATTTCACGCCCGAACTGGAGAAAGTGGTCGCGCGCGCGGGCTTCCACGCCGCAACCACGTCACGCAACGGGTTTGCGACGGCGGGATGCAATCTGTATGCGATCAAGCGCGTGCAGGTGCACGAACGCATCGAGGACCTTGTCTTCGCGCTCGAGGTCGAGCGTTTCATGCTGGCGCCCAACTAGACCATCACATGAGCGAGAACTTCAACAAAGACGTCAAGTCGGGAATGATCTGGGGCATCCTCGAGCGTGGGGGTGTCCAGTTCTGCAAATTCGTGGCGAGCATCGCCCTGGCACGCCTGCTCTCGCCGACGGACTTCGGCATCCTCGGGTTGTCGGTGATTTTCACGGGCGTGTCCGGAAGCATCTCGAACCTGAGCTTCGGGATGGCCATCATCCAGCGCGACGACGTCAGACCCGACCACTACGCCACGTTGTTCGTCACGCAGCTCGTGATCAACAGCGTGGTGTTTCTGGCGCTCCTGTCGATCTCGCCGTACGTCGGCGCCTATTTCGGCAATCCGCTCGTCGGCAGCGTGCTGGCCGTCTCGTCCACCAACTTCCTCATCAGGGTCATCGGCGGGTGTCCGTCGGCCACCCTCCGGCGAGGGCGTGGCTTCCGGATGCTCTCGACTTCCAACGTGCTGGACGCATTCGTCGACGTCAGCGTCTCGGTGGTACTCGCCTTTTTCGGCTTCGGCGTCTGGAGTCTTGTCTACGGCGCACTTTCGGGCGCGCTGATTAGCAACATCTATCTGGTGAAAGCCTCCGGGTGGCGGCCCAGTCTGAAGGTGACGCGCACCGCGTTCAAGGAGATGTTCGGTTTCGGGGCTGGCGTCTCGCTCTCCGAGTTCCTCACCGACGCGGCCGATCGCGCCTCGAACTTCGTGATAGGCAAGGTGCTGGGCACGGCGGCGCTGGGCTATTTCGAAAAGGGCCAGAGCCTGATGAACCGTCCCATGCGGGATCTCGGCAAGCGCACGCAACGCGTGCTCTTCCCCGTCTTCGCCCGCATCCGCAACGAACAAGGACGTTTTCGTGCCGCCGTTCGCCGCACCATCATGACGGTGTCGCTCATCAGCTACCCCGTGTTCCTCAGCCTCATCGTGCTGGCGCCGCAGGTGATTCACGTGCTGTTCGGCAGCCAGTGGGCGCCGGCCGTACTGCCATTTCAGGTTCTCTGCCTCGCCGGGATCCCCCGCCTGATCCTCCAGGTGATGATCATGGCGACGTTCGTCACAGGATCGTCGAAGACCGAGGTCAAGCGGCGCCTGGTCATGGCACTGCTCACCCTGGGTGGCTCGTTCATCGGCGTCCGATGGGGATTGCCCGGCGTGGCCGCCGTTGTCGCAATCGTGGCGATGATCGGACTCATGTCAGGCATCTGGCAGGTTCACCGGCTCGGCCTGCTTCGGCCGATAGCCGACGTGCTGAAACCACAGAGCATTCCGTTGGCGGCCGCCGCGCTGATGGTGGTGACCGAGCGCGCCAGCCAGGCATGGACGCTGTCGATCGGCTTGAACGCGTTTGCCGTGCTTGCCATCTCTCTGTCGATTGGATCGATGGCATACCTCGCCGCCGTCGCATTGATGCGCGACGAGGCCATCACGAAGCTCGCCACCGAGCTGGTGGGAGACTTTCTTCCCGTCACCGAGCGGGTGCCGATGCTCGGCACGCTCGCGCGGCGGTTCCGCTGACGACACGCTGATGAAACGCGATCTGCTTCGCAAGCTTCGCAGAATGAGCCCGCACGAGGTCCGCGCGCGCGCGCGGTACGCCTTCACCCGGTTCGGTGAGGAGGCCGGGCACCTGTTTGGTCTCGACACGATTGTCGACGCGGATTTACCGGAGAACACGGACGACGAGACGTTCATCGATCCCTGGATCGATCGAGACGACCAGCAAGCAGTCGTCTCGCGGTTTCGCGCAGACCACCCGGAGTATGTCGCCGGAATTGTCACGGCGGCCGAGGCGCTGTGCCGGCACGAGTTCGAGCTGTTCGGCATGGTCGCGCGCTTCGGGCCGTCGATCGAGTGGCAGGCCGATCCGGTGTCGGGCAGGAAATGGCCGGCTGAGTTTCATACACGCGTCCGCATCTTCGACGGCAACAGCGGCAACGGCGACGTGAAGTACGTCTGGGAGCTGAACCGCCACCAGTTTCTGCCTGTCCTCGGCAAAGCCTATCGCCTGACCCGCGATGAGAAGTACGCGTCGGCGGGCCTCGCGCTGATCGACAACTGGGTGGATGCCAACCCCTGCAACGTGGGCATCAACTGGACGAGCGCGCTCGAAGTCGCGGTGCGAAGCCTCGCCTGGTGCTGGGCGTGCGCGCTCTTCGAGGGATCCCCGTCGCTCACCCCGGCGCTGCGCCGGAAGATTCTCGGCTCGCTGTCGCAGCACGCGCGGTACATCGAGCGGCACCTGTCGTTCTACTTCAGTCCGTACAACCACCTCATCGGCGAGGCGACGGCACTGTTCGTGATCGGCAGCGTGCTGCCATCGCTGCGGCGTGCCGCGCGCTGGCGCCAGCGCGGATGGGCGATCCTCGAATCGGAAATGCCGAAGCAGTATCACGAGGATGGGGGCACGGTCGAGCAGGCCACCGGCTATCACCACTTCACGCTCGGATTTCATCTGCACGCGCTGCTCGTGCGCCGGCGCACATCGGGCGAATCGGGCGGGCGGCTGTGGTCGACGCTGGAAAAGGCGCTCGAGTTCTCGATGCACATGACGCGGCCCGACGGGTCGACGCCCATGATTGGCGATGCCGACGAAGGCAAGGCGTTTTCCTTCGTGCAGCCCGATCTCTGGGATTTCAGGATGTTCCTCGGGCTCGGTGCGGCCCTCTTCGGCAGAGGGGACTTCAAGAAGATTGGCGGCGCGCTTCCCGCCGATGCCGGATGGCTGATCGGAAACGGTGGCTGGATCGCCCATGCAGCGGTCAGGGACGAGACCCCGCACGGGACGTCGCGCGCCCTCGAGGCGAGCGGCTACTACATCATGCGGACCGGCTGGGACCCGCAGGCCCACTATCTCGGCTTCGACTGCGGCGAGCTGGCAGCGGGTGTGTCGTCGCAGGACACGCCCTCGGCCGCGCACGGACATGCCGACGCGCTCTCCATCGAAGTGTCCGCGTTCGGCGAACCGATGCTGGTGGATCCGGGTTTCTGGACCTACAACGGCGCCGAAGAATGGCACCGGTACTTCCGGGAAACCGAGGGTCACAACACCGTCGTCGTCGACGGGCGCTCGCAGGCGGAGTTCCGGGGACGTCTCAAGTGGTCCAACGCACCCCGCACAGAAACGCATGAATGGCTCTCGCTCGGCGGGTTCGATTACGCCGAAGGATCGCATTCGGGATACCAACGGCTGGCGTCGCCCGTGACCCATCGCCGAACGGTCGCCTTCATCAAGCCGCACTACTGGGTCGTCCGGGACGAGCTGACCGGCGAAGGCACGCACACGCTCGAGCGCTGCTTTCATTTCGCGACGGCAGAGGTGTTGCGCGATATCGCCGCGAACGCGGTGTACACGAGGCTCATGAACGGCCGCCCCAACCTTGCGGTCGTACCCGTCGAACGGCACGGCGTGAAGCTGGAGCTCGCCCGCGGCGGCCCCTCGTCAGCCGGCGGATGGCTGGCCGTCGGCTACGAGCGAAAAGTTCAAGCGGCGGCGGCGACGTACCGCAGCACGTGCCTGCTGCCCTGCGCGTTCCATACGGTGCTCGTGCCGTTTCGCGGAGACGCGCCGCGGGTGCGCGTGGCCAGTCGTCCCATCGAATCCGACGAAGGATCGCCGCTCGACCGGGCGTTCGAAGTCTCGCGTCCGGGCGGCAGCGACATCTGGGCCTTCTCGAGCGGAAGGACCACGCGATTTCACAACCAATGGTTCACCGACGGGCGCACCACGTGCGTGCAGTTGAACGAGGCCGGACAGATCACCGGCTGCGTCCTGGTGTCGGGTTCGCGGATCGAGATCGACGGCGAGCCCATCATCGAACTGGATCGCCGTGTCCGTGCGGCCACGCTGTCGGTCGTGGGTGGACACACGATTGTCGAGCTCTCGGAACCGGCGAAAGTCCTGACATCCGCCGGCGAACGCGTGATCCGAAAAGCCGGGTGACCCGTTGACGCGACATCCGCTTCGCCGCATGGCGCGCGTGGCGGTGGCTGCGACGATACTGCTGTCTCCGGTCGAGGTGCTCGCCCGGGTGTGGTTCGTGGCCCCGGCAGGCACCGGAACCGGAGCGGAACACGCCCCATTCGGGTCGGTTCAGGCGGCCATGCTCGCCGCCCAGCCGGGCGATACCGTTCTCGTCGCTCCCGGCACCTACCGTGAATCCATCAAGACGCCGCGCAACGGCGCGGCGGGCGCTCCGGTCATCCTTCGTGGCGAGAAGGGTCGCGGCCCGGTCGTTGTCACCAGCCGCGGAACAGTGCTGCAGATCGGGCATTCATTCATCACCGTCGAGAACATCGTCGTCGATGCCGAGTACGCGCCACGAACGGCGGTCACGGTGGCGGCCGGCACTCAATCGGTTGTCCTGCGAGGGCTCGAGATCCGCCGCTCCGGGCGCGACTGCGTGGATGTGGGGGCCGCCGTCAACGTGCTCGTCGAAGACTCGCTCATTCATCATTGTTTGAATCCGTCAAATGGCCGGACCGACGCACACGGTCTCGTCGCCGGCGCGGTACGCGGCCTCACCGTGCGGGGCACGGAAATCCATTCCTTTTCAGGCGATGCCATTCAGCTGAATCGCACAGGGACGTCGGTCGCCGCCGGCTGGGATGACGTGCTCATCGAACGATGCCGGTTCTGGCTCGCGCCGCTCGCAACGGCCGAGAACGGGTTCGCGGCGGGCACGGTTCCCGGCGAGAACGCGCTCGACACCAAGGTCGCGGAATCATCGCCTCGAGCGAAGATCACGATCCGCGATACCGAGGCGCGGGGTTTCCGGGGCGGATTGATTCGCCTCCAGGCGGCATTCAACCTGAAGGAAAACATCGACGCCACGATCGACGGCGTGACCGTCTGGGATTCAGAGATCGCGTTTCGCGTGCGCGGAGGCGGTTCGCGTTCGATCGGCGCGTGGGTACGGATTCAGAACGCCGTAATCCACAACGTGGCGGTGGGGATTCGCTATGAAGACGACATCCAGCGTCTGCGCGTGTGGAACACGACGTTCGGGCTGGGCGTCGGCCGTGCGTTTGTCGAAGCGTTGTCCCGGCGCCACGCACCGGATGTGCGAAATGTCGTCTTCCTGAGTGACCGTGTTCCGCAGGAGGCGATCGGGGCTTCGAATCTGGCGGTCGATCGAACGGCATTTCAGAACGTGCAGTCGCACGACTATCGTCTGGCCGCGCGGTCTCGTGCGATCGACGCAGGCACGGCCATCCCCGAGATCACGACCGATCGTGCCGGCATCAGTCGTCCGCACGGACGCGCCTACGACGTGGGAGCGTTTGAGAGTCGGTAGGTGTTGGTTGGTGGTTGGTAGCTGGTAGTTGGTGGTTGGTCGTTGGTGGTTGGTGGTTCGCACCAACACTCACCACCAACGGCCAACCACCAACTACCAAAGTCGCCAGTGGAGGAGAGGTCCGGCGCCCCGCGTTAGAGCGGTGGGAATCGGGCAGCTATGCACTGCCGTACCGACGTCGAACCTGAGCCTCCAAAGCTGGCTGATCGCGATTTCTGCAAAGGTCGGTCCAGCGACGACCGACGTTTTGACCGGGGCCTGCGCGGTGTACCTCCCCAAATACGCCGCGGCAGGCAGACTAAATGCTGCAAGCCTCTCTAGTACTTCACAGTAATCCCGAAGTTGATCGTCCTCCCATCGGCGCCAATCAACCCGGGGCCGGGATAGGCCGACGCCCTTCGTGTGAAGTATTTGTTATCCAGAAGATTGTTGATGCCCAGGGTCAGGGTGTAGTTCTGATGGAGTGCATAGTTCGCCGTAAAATCCATCACTTCCTGCACGGGAATGTATCCCTGAGACGCGTCGGGCAAGCGCAGCGTGTTGTTCGCGTCGGTGAACTGATCGCCGGTGTGGCTGTACTGGAGCGAACCCGAGAACCCGCCCCTCTTGTACGTGCCGCCCCAGCGGCCGATGAAGTTCGAGCCGAACTCGACGCGGTTGCCGGCGACGGGGCCCTCCATATAGCGCGCGCTGATCGGCGCCATCGAGGCGAAGGCGAAGAGCTGCGACTTGCCGGTGCCATCAGTGACCAGAGCGAGCAGGTCCGCCTCGACAAACAACTCGGCGCCGACATTGCGGCTGTTGGAGATGTTCGTGTAGAAGAACGTCGGCCCGGTGGGCGTCTGTGTCGTCAGCCTGCCGAGCCGATCGCGGTACTTGATGTAGAAACCGCCGACATCGAACGACACCGCCCTCCCGATCGTCCCCCGGTACCCGGTACTCGGCCACGTAGCCCGTCATATCCTTGAGATCGGGATCGACGACCACTCTCGAGTCCGCTTGCCAATTGTCGTTGAGTAGCGTCGGGCGGTACGCCTCCGTGATGTTGCCGTAAAACATGGTGGCCGGCGTCGCGCGGAACGTCGCGCCGACACCGAACATCGGCAGCGTCCGGATTTGCTCTCGGCCGCCGACGATCGGACGTCCCGAAGCCGTCGACTCGACGTGCTCGAACCGGAAGCCGGGTGTGACAGTCAGCCGGTCCGTGAAGCGAAACGCGTTCTCCACGAAGATCGCCGAGTTGACCGTCTTGTTGTGGAGGTTCCTGTCGACGTCAGGATAGTGACCATTCGAACGTCGGCTCGCTGCCGGGAGGGCCCCATCCGTGCAGCCGGCTCATCTTGGAGTAGTAATAGCGGAAGCCGGCGACCAGCGCGCTGCCGTTCCCGAGCCAGTTGTGGATTCGGGCCACTCGGAGCTCGTTGGAGGAGTTGTGGAAGGTGTCGTCCCAATACGAGCGCGGCGCGTCGGGATTCCAGGGAACCAGCACGCCGGCGGGCGTCGCCAGCTGCGCCGAGCTCCACATCACACTGCGATGACCTTCGATGAACGCTGAGGTGAAGCTCAGACGGGTGCTCGGATTGATCGCGTACTCGAGCTTGACGGAGGGTACCAGCCACTTCACCGCGAAGTAGTTTCCCGGAAAGTTGGACTGGCGCGCATCCTGCTCGTATTGCTCGTCCGTCAGACCACCTCCCATATGAATCAGCGTGTCCAGGCCGGTCATCTCGAACCCGATCTTCAACTTGTCGGTGGCATCGACCTCGATTTGCGCGAAGGCGGTGTTGTTGTCGAATTCGTTGTTCGCCCGCCTCCATCCGTCTCCCTGGCGACGATGGTAGTAGCCGTTGTACCACACCTTTCCGACCTTGCCGCCCACCTGATTGTGTGAACTGAAGAAGGCGTTGGAACCACCCGTTTCGGTCGTGGAGAACGTGAAGCGGCGATCGCCCGGCGCCCGTCTGATCTGGTAGTTGACCAGACCACCGAACTGCGCGCCGTACTGAAGGGACGCGGACCCGCGCACCATCTCGATGCGCTCGACGGCGTCGAGCGGCGGCGAGAAGTACGTGTCCGGATACGCGAAGACTTCGGCCATGATGTCGTAGCCGTTCATCCGCTGGTTCGTCTCCCACGATCGGTTCGGGTCGAGGCCGCGGCTCGAGATGCCGATCTGCAGTCCCGAGCTGTCGTGCTCCCAGATCTGGGTTCCCGGTATTTTGGCAAACACCTGCCGCTGGTTGCCGGAGGTGGTGTTGGCATCCATCTGGTCGAGCACCAGGACGTCGCTCTTCTTGCCGGCGTAGAGCGTCGTGCCCACGATTTCGGGAAGGGTCGCGCGGCCGTTGAGCTCGTTTTCGATGTTGACGGCGGCGCCGATGACCGTGACCGCGTCAGAAAAGCTCGTCTGCAGCGACACTTCAAAGTCCTGCCGCACGTTCGGGCCAAGACGCACGTCCTGCGCAAGTTCGATGAACCCTGATTTTGTGATGAGCACGCGATATTGGCCCGGACGAAGGTCGGCGAACACGGTCGTCCCGTCGTCGTCGGTGTCCTGGCTGACGGCGGCACCCGTTGGGAGAGGCAACAACGTCACGGCTGCCGCCGGAACATTGGCACCTACCGGGTTCGTCACGCGCACGGACATTGACGCGAGCGCAGCCGACGCCACACCCCTGCCTCCCTGTGCGGCCGCCGGCGCCGGCACCTGGGCGTTTGCCTGTAGGGGTGCCTGCGCCGGTGGCGGTGCGGGCGCGGGCGCCTGTGCGGGCGCGGGCGCCTGCGCCAGCATCAACACAGGACTGAGCAGAATCGCCACCGTCCAGCACACGAGGAATGGGAACACCTTGGCCAACACGACCGACATCGAACGAACGTCACTCCAACGGGTGCTCCACGATGTCATACGCTTCTCCTATAACTGGATGGCTGCGAAGTTTGCGAAGAACGATTCCTGAAAAGTGATGGACACGACCACGAAGCCTTTCACGTTCATCTGCGCTTCATGTTCGACTTCATCTGCTCTTCATGTTCGACGCGAGACTTTGCCAGCGAGGAGTTCGATCGTCAATTCTCCGAAAGCAGTAGTCGCGTGAGCGCCGCCGAAGTGAGTAGCCCGCCCACCGCGCTCCCTCTGCAGACATCACCCGCGCGAGTCTCCTGATTTCAGAGTAGCCAGACGGGTTGCATCGTTGGGCTAATGCTTTTGGAGAATTGTCCTGATCGTCGTCGGGCCATATCCTCTCGGCGGTCACGATCGTCGCGCGTCACAGACGAAGTCGTGCCTCCAAGGAGAGCGCAACCATGACATCAGTGCAGAACCGTGTTGGCCGCTGGATGAAGGCGATGACCTCGTCGACGGGACTCGTCCTTCTCGCGTGCCTCACGCTGTCGAGCGGCATCGTCATCTCTCAGAGCCGAAGTGCCTCGAATGCGGCCGATCCCAAGGCTGCCGGAAACAAGCTCGAAGACTTCAATGCGGCCACCTTCGATCGGTCGACGCAGATCGACAACGAATGGATGCCGCTCAAGCCGGGCACGCGCTACACCTACGAAGGCACGACCATCGAAGATGACGGCACGAGCGTTCCGCATCGCGTCGTGATCAACGTCACCGATCTCACCAAGGTGATTGGCGGCGTGCGATCGCTCGTGACGTGGGACCTGGACTACAGCGATGGCGAGCTGGCCGAGGCCGAGCTGGCGTTCTTCGCGCAGGACAAGAGCGGCAACGTCTGGCGCATGGGCGAGTACCCCGAGGAATACGACGGCGGCAAGTTCATCCTCGCCCCGGCATGGATCCACGGGTTCGAGGACGCGCGCGCGGGAATCATGATGCAGGCCAAGCCGCAGCCGAAGACGCCCAGCTACTCCCAGGGATGGGGACCGGCCGTCGACTGGACGGACCGCGGGCAGGTGGATCAGGTGGGTCAGAAGACGTCGGTCAAGGCGGGAAGCTATCAGAACGTGTTGGTGATTGCCGAAACGAGCGCCTCAGAGCCCGACGCCATCCAGCTGAAGTACTACGCGCCAGGGGTCGGCAACGTTCGTGTCGGTTGGCGCGGCGCCGGCGAGAAAACGAAAGAGACGCTCGAGCTGACCAAGGTCGAGACGCTCGACGCGAAGGGGCTGGCCGAGGTTCGTGCAGCGGCGCTCAAGATGGAAAAGGGTGCCTACCAGAGAAGCAAGAACGTTTACGCCAAAACTCCACCACTGGAACCGGTACCGGCAGCGCTAACAAACGGCAAGTAGCGCGCATAGAGGAGAGTCAGCCATGTTACGCGCGATTATCGGATCGAGTCTGAAGGGTCGACTCGTTGTGGCGGCCCTTGCAGCATTGATGCTCACGTTCGGCTTTACGCAGCTCAACACGCGGCCCGTCGACGTCTTGCCAGAGTTCTCGCGTCCGTATGTCGAGGTTCAAAGCGAGGCGCTCGGGCTGTCGGCGGAAGAAGTGGAAGCCATGATCACCACTCCCCTCGAAGCCGACATGCTCAACGGGACGCCGTGGGTGGAAGAAATCCGATCCACGTCGATTCCGGGCCTGTCATCGATCGTGATGGTCTTCGCCAGAGGCACCGACTTGATGAAGGCCCGACAGGTGGTGGCTGAGCGCCTCACGCAGGTGTTCGTCCTTCCGAAGGTGACGAAATCGCCCGTCATGATCAACCCCGTTTCCTCGGCTGGCCGGGTGATGACGATCGGGCTCGGGTCGGACACGATGTCGCTCATCGACATGTCCGTGCTGGCCCGCTGGACGATCGCGCCGCGTCTGATGGGCCTGAAGGGCGTGGCCAACGTCTCGATCTGGGGCGAGCGCAAGTGGCAGGTGCAGGTGCAGGTGGATCCGCAACACCTGCGCGACGAGAAGGTCACGCTGGCGCAGGTCATCAAGACTACCGGCAACGCGCTGTGGTCGTCGCCACTCAGCTATCTCGAGGCCTCGACCCCTGGCACCGGCGGCTGGATTGAGACAGCCAATCAACGACTCGGGGTACGCCACGTCCTGCCCATCCAGAAGGCCAGCGATCTGGCCCAGGTGACGCTCGACGGGATGCCGTCCAAACGCCTTTCTGATGTGGCCACCCTGGTTGAAGACCATCAGCCACTCATCGGCGACTCCATCGTCAAGGGCGCGCCCACGCTGACGCTGGTGGTCGAGAAATTCCCGTGGGCCAACACAATCGATGTGACGAAAGAACTCGAAACCGCGCTCACCCAGCTCCGCCCCGGTCTGAAGGGTCTGGAGATGGACTCGACATTGTTCCGGCCGGCAACGTACCTGGAACTCGCGGGCCACAATCTGTCGTTTGCGCTCCTGATGGGAGCTGTTCTCCTGGCCGCGGGTATTTGCGCGTTTCTCTTGAACTGGCGCACCGCCTTGATCACCAGCGTCGCGACGGTGGTGTCGGTCATGGCAGCTGCGACAGTCTTCTACCTGAAGGGAGTCTCGTTCGATCTCGTCACGCTCGCAGGCTTCATGTTGGCCCTCAGCATCATCATCGACGACGCCCTGGTCGACGTCCGGAACATCGGACACCGTCTCCGTCAGGCTCGCGACGATGGGAGCGACAAGTCAGCGGCGACCATCGTACTGGAGGCTGCCTTCGAGATGCGCAGCCCACTGCTCTACGCCACGGTGATCATCGCACTGGCAATCGCTCCGTTGGCCGCTCTCGATGGCGTCGCCGGCGCGATCTTTCAGCCACTCGTCGTCGCCTACCTGCTGGCCGTGATCGCTTCGATGTGTGTGGCCCTGACGGTCACACCGGCGCTCTGCCTGTTGCTGCTGCGCAACGGTTCAGCCCCAGCCCTCGAGTCGCATACCGGTCGACTGTTGGGCGGGCTTCACCGCGCGCTCTTTGGATGGGCCGCCAGCCGACCGGTTCCCGTCCTCGTCGGCATCGGTGCGATCGCCATCGCCGGCGTCGCGTCCATCCCGCTGCTGCGGCAGGAGTCTCTGCTTCCGGAGTTCAGGGAAACGGATCTGGTGGTTCGCCTGGACGGCGGTTCCGGCGCGTCTCACGCGGCCACGAGCCGCATGGCCACCATGGTCAGCCGTGACCTGCGCGCGCTTCCAGGCGTCCGGAACGTGACCGCCCATATGGGCCGCGCGATAGCGTCGGATAGGCGAGCCAACATCAATGCCACCGAGCTTTCGGTAAGCATCGACCCTTCGGCCGACTATGACGCCACCGCGGCCTCGGTCGAGCGGCTGATGGCCGACTATACCGAGGGTTCTCACGAAGTCATGACGTATCTGCAAATGAAGTTGAGGGAAGAGTTGTCGGGAACGGGGGAATCGCTGCTCGTGCGCGTGTACGGCGATGACATGAACATCATGCGCAAGAAGGCCGAAGACCTCGCAGCGATCCTCGGCAAGATCAACGGCGTGGCTGAGTCAGCCGTGCAGTACCCGAAGGAAGCGCCAATGGTCGAGGTCGTAGTGGATATCGAGCGCGCGAAACGCTACGGCCTCGCCCCCGGCGAGGTGCGTCGGGCGGCGACGTCATTGGTGTCGGGCATCGAAGTGGGCAGCCTGTTCGAAGCACAGAAGGTGTTCGAGGTGGTGGTGTACGGCACGCCCGACACCCGCGACAGCCTGACAAGCCTGCAGGACCTGCTGATTGACACGCCATCGGGCGGTCACGTCGCGCTCAAGGACGTGGCGACAGTGCGCATCGTGCCGTCCGTCACCGAAATCCATCGGGATGCCGTCGCGCGTCGCATCGACGTGAGTCTCACGGTACACGGTCGCGATCTCGCCTCTGTTGCGGCGGACGTCGAACAGGGCATCCGGCAGGTCGACTTCCCGATGGAATATCGTGCCGAGCTCATGGGCGAATATGCCGTCCGGCAGGCCGCTCAACGGCGCGTGATCGCGTTTGCGATTGCGGCGGCAGTCGGCATTCTTCTGCTCTTCCAGGCGTTCTTCAGAAACTGGTCGCTGGCGGCACTCGTCTTCCTCACGCTGCCTGCGGCGATGACGGGGTGTGTGGCTGTCGCATTGCTGGCCGGCGGAGGCATCGTCTCGCTTGGATCGATCGTCGGGTTTATCGCGGTACTCGGCGTGGCGGTCCGCAACACGCTTCTGCTCGTCCGCCGCTATCAGCAGTTCGAGGACCATGCAGGCCAGGAATCCGGTGCTGTGCTGATCGCGCGGGGTACTGAGGAACGATCGGCCTCGATCCTCATAAGCGCCATCAGCACGGCACTGGCCATGCTGCCGCTCGCTCTCCTCGGCAACATTGCCGGCTTGGAGATCGCCCATCCGCTCGCGGTGGTCGTGCTGGGCGGCCTCGTCACCAGCACGCTCGTCACCCTGCTCGGCGTTCCCGCGATGTATGCCGTGTGCGGTGCTGCCGTCTCTGACGCAGATGCAGAGCTTGCCGTGGAGATGCCGGCATCGGCGGCGGCATAGAAGGAACATGATTCATGACCACTCAGTCGAGAGGAGAACGTAGCCATGAAGCACAATAGCGTAACGGCGGCGGTGTGCCTGCTGGTTGCGGGCATGCAGCTCACGGCGTGTCGGCAGCCCCACGCCGCGCATGTGGCCGACCATCCCGTGACGGTCGAGGCCATCAAGGAGCTGGGAGTCAACCGCGTGACGATGACCGAGAAAGCCATCGCGCGGCTCGACCTGAAAACGGACGCCGTTCGCGAGCAGAAGGTGTCGCGCTCCACCTCGCTCCGCACGGTCGTGCCGCATTCGGCGTTGATCTACGACCCGAAGGGTCAGGCCTGGGTATACACCAGTCCCGAGCCTCGCACCTTCGTCAAACGCAAGGTCGACGTGGACTACGTGGAAGGGAACCTGGCGGTTCTGAATGACGGTCCACCGGCTGGAACGCTGGTCGTGTCGACGGCGACGGCCGAGGTGTACGGCGCGGACTCAGGTGTTGGACATTAATTCGTCGATCGTCGATCGTCCATCGTCTACACGATCGACGATCGGCGATGGCCGATGAAAGGGAGCTGCGATGTTCCGCTGGATTGTTGGCAATAGCTTGAGGTTCAGGTACCTCGTTCTCGCCATCGCCGTCGGGCTGATGTACTTCGGTATCAGCCGCATCCCGAAGATGCCGGTCGACGTGTTTCCAGAGTTTGCCCCGCCGATGGTCGAGATTCAGACCATCTGCCTCGGGCTGGCCGCGGAAGAAGTCGAGACCCTGGTCACCGCTCCCATGGAGCTGGTGCTCAACGGCGTACCGGGCCTCTCCACGATCCGCTCGAAATCGGTGTCGGATCTGTCGTCGATCAAGATGTACTTCCTGCAGGGGACCGACCTCATGCAGGCCCGGCAGCTGGTCGCCGAGCGCGTGTCCCAGATTTCACCGACGCTGCCAACCTGGGCGGCTCCGCCCGTGATCCTGCCGCCTCTGTCGGCGACCAGTCGAATGATGAAAATCGGGATCTCGTCGAAAAAACGATCCCTGATTGATCTATCGATGATCACCTACTGGACCATCCGGCAGCGCCTGCTTCGGGTGCCCGGGGTCGCCAACGTGGCCATCTGGGGCGAGCGGATCCAGATGCTGCAGGTGCAGGTCGTGCCTGAATTGATGACCAAACACCGCGTCACGCTCGAGGAGGTCAATGAGGCCATCTCGAGGACGCTCGAGACCAGCCTGTTCATGTTCTACGATGCACACCATATCGGGACGGGCGGGTGGATTGACACTCCCAATCAACGACTGCAGATCCGGCACGTTATGCCCATTGCGGTCGATTCCGAGAGTGTCAAGCCTGACGTCCTGGCCAATGTGCCCCTGGTCGTCCGGAATGGTCAACAGCTGTATCTGAAGGATATCGCCGAGGTCGTCGTCGACCATCAGCCGATGATTGGCGACGGGATCATCAACGACGGACCTGGCCTTCTCCTCATCGTTGAGAAATTTCCATGGGGAAACACGCTGCAGGTCACACGGGAGGTGGAGAAGGCGCTCGATCTTTTGCGTCCCGGTCTTCCGGATGTGGAAATCGACGCCGCAATCTTTCGGCCGGCCACGTTTGTCGAAATGGCCCTGAACAATCTCACGCATTCGCTGCTCGTCGCCTCACTGCTCGTCATCATCGTGCTGATGGCCTTCCTCTATGAGTGGCGTACCGCGTTGATCAGCTGCACGGCCATCCCGCTGTCGCTCATGTCCACCGTGATGGTGCTCGACTACATGGGGACGACCATCAACACCATGGTCCTGGGCGGGCTGGCGATTGCCCTCGGCGCTGTCGTCGATGATGCCATCGTCGATGTGGAGAACGTCGTGCGTCGTTTGCGTCAGGCTCGCACGGAAGGTGGCAAGCTGAACGTTGCCAAGACAGTTATCGAGGCGTCGTTCGAAGTGCGGCACGCCATCATCTTTTCGTCACTGATCGAAATCGGGGCCCTGCTGCCGGTTTTCGTCATGGAAGGGTTGTCCGGCGCATTCTTCCGGCCACTGGCGTTGTCGGTACTCGCTCGCGATTCTCGCCTCCACGGTCGTGGCCCTGACGGTCACGCCGGCGATGGCTTTCCTCCTGTTACGCAACGTCCCGCTCGAGAACCGCGAGTCGCCGCTCACGCGCTGGCTGCAGAGACGCTACGACGCGCTGCTGGCGAACATCGTCTTCAAACCGCGCGCGACGTACGCCACCGTTGGCGCCTTTGCGCTGGCCGGCATCCTGATCTATCCCCAACTCGGACAGTCCCTGCTGCCAGACTTCAAGGAGCGCGACTTCCTGATGCACTGGCTGACCAAGCCTGGCACCTCGTGGCCGGAGATGGACCGCATCACGATTCAGGCCAGCAACGAGCTGCGCGCCATCCCCGGCGTTCGTAATTTCGGTGCCCATATTGGCCAGGCCCTCCTCATGGACGAAGTGGTCGGTGTGTACTTCGGCGAGAACTGGATCAGCGTCGATCCGGCCGTCGACTACGACCAGACCCTGGCGAAGGTTCAGCAGACCGTCGAAGGCTACCCGGGTCTGTATCGCGACGTGCAGACGTACTTGAAAGAGCGAATCCGCGAAGTGCTGACCGGGACCTCGGATGCCATTGTCGTGCGCATCTACGGCCGCGACCTGAAGGTCCTCGAGCAGAAGGCGACCGAAGTGAAACAAGCGCTCTCGGGGATTCCCGGCATCATCGACCTCCACCAGGCGTTTCAGGAGGACATCCCGCAGATTGAAGTCAAGGTGGACTTCCCCAAGGCCCAGCGCTATGGCCTCAAACCCGGTGACGTTCGCCGCGCCGCGGCCCAGATGGTGGCCGGCGAAGAAGTGGGCGACATTCACATCGGCAATCGCACCTACGACGTCAATGTGTGGAGCGTCCCTGAAGCTCGCAACAGCCTGAGCGCATTTCGCGAGTTGCTCCTCGATACGCCCGACGGCGGCCGGGTCCAGCTGCAAGACGTGGCGGATGTTCGTATTGCGCCAACGCCCAACGTCGTCAACCGTGAGGGCGGTCAGCGCCGGACAGACGTGAACGCCAACGTGCGGGGCCGTCCTCTCGGCGACGTGTACCGCGACGTCGAAGCGGCCCTGGCGACGGTCGAATTCCCGCACGAGTACTATCCGGTGTTGATCGGGGAGTATACGGAGCGGCTGCACGTGCAGCGGAAAATGACCATGTTCGCGATCGTTGCCGCGATCGGCGTGTTCTTCCTGCTGCTCACGTCGTTCAAGAGCGCCCGTCTCGCCACCTTGTCCTATGTGCTGTTGCCGTCAGCACTTGTCGGAGGAGTGATCGCGGCCTACATGGGTGACGGCATCATCTCGCTCGGCTCAATCGTGGGATTCCTCACGGTCTTGGGCATCGCGGCGCGCAACGGCATCCTGATGATCAACCACTTTCAACATCTCGAGCAGTATGAAGGCGAGACCTTCGGCCCGGGACTTGTGCTGCGCGGGGCTCGAGAACGGCTGGCGCCGATTCTGATGACGGCGGCAGCGACGGGCCTGGCGTTGGTACCCTTAGTCATCGCCGGCGCTATTCCGGGAAACGAGGTCGAGCACCCGATGGCGATTGTCATTCTGGGTGGCCTGATTACGGCCACGATGCTCAACCTGTTCGTGGTGCCCAGCTTGTACCTGAGGTTCGCGAGGCCGGGGCTGAACCTGGCCCGATAGGACGACAACAAACAGGAGACTGCGATGGAATACACGAAGAGATTTCTCGGCATCAGGATTCCCAGCAGCTGGAGCGACGTCCTGATTGGCGCGCTGAAGACGATCGTGATTGGATTCGTCGCGCTGCTCGCCTGGGATTGGATCGAGTCCGGCGATTTCGACCCTGTGGGCGTCGTCAGTAACGCGATCGCCGTCGCGCTGGGACTCTTGGTACTGGACGCCATTCTGATCGCTACCGACAGGTAGCCAGATTCCCGGCTTCCGGCTCGCGGCTCGGGTGCGAGGCACGGCGGTGTATGTCCGACCGTGCGCACGCCCCGCAGCCCGAGCCTGAAGCCCGGACGCACGGCTGGAACAGATGAGCAGTCAACTCGATCGACCTAGCGCGGGCGTTCCGGCGACGCGGAGACACTTCCTCAAGACAGCCGCCGCCTTCTCCATGGGGTTTGTCGGACTGCACAGGCTCGTGGCCGGACAGCACTCACGGTCGTCGGCGGCGCGGGCCGACGGGTTTGGCCCGCTCATTCCCGATCCGCGCGCCGTTCTCGATTTGCCGAAGGGCTTCTCCTATCAGATTGTTGCGCGGGCCGGAGACGCCATGACCGACGGCTTCGTCGTTCCCACACGGCAGGACGGCATGGCGACCTTCCCCGGCCCTGACGGCCTTGCGATCCTTATCTGCAACCATGAAGTCAGCTCGGGCTCCTCTGGCAGCGCGGGCGCCTTCGGACGCCACTGTGAGCTCTTCGGCAAGCTGGATTCCGATCTGGTGTACGACGCCGGGAAAGGCGGCATCCCCTGCCTCGGCGGCACGACGACGATGGTGTACGACACGCAGAACCGGCGTCTCGTGCGCTCGTTCCTGAGCCTGGCGGGCACCATAAGAAATTGCGCCGGAGGCCCGACGCCATGGGGCTCGTGGATTTCGTGCGAGGAAACAGTCGAACGGGCCGGCGGACCGCTGGACAAGGATCACGGCTATTGCTTCGAGGTGCCGGCCACGTTCGACCCCGCGGTTGCCAAACCGGCGCCGCTGAAGAAAATGGGACGCTTCAACCACGAGGCGGTGGCCGTGGATCCCGCTTCGGGGATCGTCTATCTGACCGAGGATCGTGGCGACGGGCTGATCTATCGGTATGTGCCGCAGACTCGTGGCCGTCTGGCGGACGGTGGGCGCCTTCAGGCGCTGGCGATCAAAGACCGGCGGCAGCTGGACACCCGCAATTGGGATAACTCGCACGTGCGGCCTGGGTCTATTGCTGAAGTGGCCTGGCTGGATCTGGATGATGTCGATTCCGCCGACGACGATTTGCGCTATCGCGGATTTTCTGACGGGGCGGCCCGTTTCGCGCGGGGAGAAGGCATGTGGTACGGGCGACAGGCCATCTATCTTGCGTGCACTAACGGGGGCCGTGCGAAGAAAGGTCAGATTTGGCGCTACGTACCGAGTCTTCATGAGGGCACCCCAAAGGAAAAGAGTGCCCCGGGAACGCTCGAGCTGTTTGTCGAGCCCAATGACGGCGCGCTGGTTGAAAACGCCGACAACCTGACGGTCGCGCCCTGGGGAGACCTGATCGTGTGTGAAGACGGCTCCGGCGCACAGTACGTCGTCGGTGTTACCCCAGAAGGCGGCATCTACAAGTTCGCGCGCAATGCGATCAGCAGCTCCGAGTTCTCCGGCGCGACGTTCGCCCCAGACGGCAGTACTTTGTTCGTCAACATTCAGGAGGAGGGGATGACCCTGGCGATCACGGGACCCTGGAGTGCGAGCCGGTAGACGTAGTCAGTAGCTTCCGAATGTACGTAATGCGGCGAAGTGAAACCCGCTTTAGCGAGTGGGGATCGTGAACACGATCCCGATTTCCGGCGCCCAGTCCGTGGCCTTCGACGTCACACCCAGACCGTTGTTCAATCGGATGAAGGCGTTTTGCGAGACGTGCCACTGGGCCTCGGTAATCAGTGACAGCTCATCCTGAGTACCTTCAAGACCCAGGTAAATGCGCCAGGACGGCGACAGGCGCTTCAAATACTCCAGCCCGTATTCCCCGATATCCCACGGGCTAGTCGAGCTCGTCGCATACTCCACGGCGGCGCGGGCGGTAATCGTGCCCCAGCGATAGCCGCGGATGATGCCTGTGCCGAACTTGAGCTCCCACCCGTCCGTGCCGATGAGATACTTTTCGGCGTCGTGAGGCACGACGGCCTCGAAGTAGCTGAAGACCTCTGGACGTCGCGCGTCTTCTGCGCGCCAGCGGAAGCGAAGTTGTCCTTCGACATCACCCAGCCCCGACTGCTTGACCACAGAGGGAATTCCGGAAGGATCGGTCGGCGACTTCTCGAAGGTGGCTGAAATCGCCGCGAACTCGAACTCGGCCGCCAGGCGATCCGTGAAGCCGTAGGCGACGAACAGCAACCCCTCTTTCGCCCGATAGTTTCCCCTGAAGTCCTCGCTACCGGTGTACCCGAACTCTTCCGGCTTGTACTCCAGGTTGCTGTCTTTGTATCCCTCGAATATCGGATAGATGATGAGCTCGCCGCGTTGAATGTACGTGCCGAACATCGACGTGGCGATACCGCGGCCGCGATCGTTGAGGTAGGGCGGTAACGGGCTTGCGGCCTGAGCCGCCTCCGGGGCGGCGACCTGAGCCTGCTGCGCGGCGGCTTGAGACGGGAGCCCGGCTGCCAGGGCAAGGAGTATTAGCCAGTTCGTCGCACGCATCTCAATTCCCCTTGACCACAATCGCCTCGGCCGGAGGCGTTTTGAGAAAACGTGAGGGGCTCAACACGATCTGATCGAATCCCACGCCTTCGGCTCCCGCCTGCACACGCACGGTGACGTCGCCGCCCGTCTTGAACGTCACGAGCCGCTCGGATCCAACCCACGTCCAGCCTTCGCGCGCGGGTCCCTGCACCGTCAGATAGTCGCCCGTTCCGGGCTTGAGGACTTCGCCCTTCGCATCGGCCGCGCCGGAGAACTGCACGAACAGCAGGTTCGCCTTCGACACGCCTTTGGGCGCGCCCACTTTCATCCGAATCCACAGTCGATACGGGATGCCGGCCTGCACACGCACGCCGAATGTCGCGTTGGGATCGTTCTCGGGCGGAGGGTCGAGCTCGTCGCCGCGGTTGGTGACGCCGAGCATCTTGCCGCCGGGCGACGAGGGATCCTTCCACGACTCGAGCTCGTAGATCCCCTTTGCCGGAAAGTCGCCGACGTAGACGATGACATCCGGCGCCGTGCCGGCCGGTTTCGCCTGCGCCGCAGCGAACGCTGGAGCCCACGCACACACGAGCACGATGGCGGCTGCGCGTCGAAGATACTGAATTGAGTTGAATGGAGCGATCTCGCACATCATCGCGCTACCTCCTGTAGACACCGGACACTGCCGGCGTTCGCGCCAGAAGGTTCACCTGACCGCGCCTCCGCGGTCAATTACCCGAAAGGGTTAGCACATTCGCAGTAAGTCTTCCGGCTAGTCCATCCTGAGAATTGACCGACCGCGGGGAGTCGTCGACAATCTCGCCGCTCGGAGAAACGCGTACAGCATCGGCCCGACCGACCTGTAAGTGAGAGGACGCGAGTGTATCCGGCCGGCACATCTTGAGAGGCGACAATATGGCATATGTAGAAAACACACGGCGGCTCACGCGGAGAGATAACACGACGCGAGGCTCAGCGGCCCCACCCGTGATTCTGCAGGCGGAGAACCTGCGGAAGTTCTATGGTCCGCGCGAGGCCCTCAAAGGATTGACGTTTTCGCTGCGCGCCGGCCGCATCCTCGGGTTTCTCGGTCCGAACGGCGCCGGCAAGACGACAGCCATCAGGATTCTGACGACGATTCTCGAGCCCGACGCGGGGCACTTCGTCATCGACGGCATCCCGTCGGAATATCCTGAAAAGATCCGAACCAGGATCGGCGTGCTGCCGGAAAGCCTGGGTTTCCACAAGCAGATGACCGGCCTCGAGTGTCTGATCTTTTTCGGGCGCCTCTACGGGTTGCCGTTCGCAGACGCCAAGGCCAACGGTGAGGCGCTGTTGAAAGACGTCGGCCTCGATCATCGATCGCGATCGCTCGTCGGCACCTACAGTCGCGGCATGCGGCAGCGGCTCGGCATCGCGCGCGCGCTCGTGAACTCGCCCGCCGTCGTCATTCTCGACGAGCCGACGCTCGGCCTCGACCCGCGCGGACAGCAGGAGTTGCTCACCCTCGTGCGCTGGATTGCCCGCGAACGCCATACGGGCGTCATCCTCTGCAGCCACCTGCTGCCCGAGGTCGAAAGCGTTTGCGACGACGTCGTGATTCTGAGCTCGGGCGCGGTCGTCGCGAAGGGCACCGCGGCCGAAGTCATTGGAAACGGCCGTCAGGACGCAGGACAGCGCACCGCCATCCGCGTGCAGGTTCCGCCGACGTCGGTCGCCCAGGCCAAGCCTCTGATTGAAGCACTGCCGAACGTGCTGCGAGTGACCCACGGCTCCGCCGAAGGTTGGCTGTCGGTCTCGCTCGTGGCCCTGGTCGATGGTGAGGCCGGAGAAGATGCGCGCATCACGAACAGGATTCTCGAAGCGCTGAGCCGGGCCGACATCCGGATTCTGAGCTTCGGCGCCGAGGGCAGCCGGTTACAGGATGTCTTCCTGCACCTGACCGAAGAGGAAACGCCGAAGCGGGCGCACGGGTAGCCGAGGGTAAGAACAGTGGAGCACAGAGCCCACGTCACGTCCAAGAGGTAAACGTTATGAGCAAAAATACCGTTAACGGCGGTCGGAACGGAGCACCGACATGGTGGCTCCTGTTCACTCGAGAGCTCACCGAGCTCTGGCTGGGCGGGAAAGCACCCGTCCTTCTTCTCATCTTCAGCGTGCTGCTCGGCATCATGACGTGGGTCATGGCGAGCAACAGCGAGCTCAGCCTCATTCCTCCGCAGGAAATGGTGTACGAAACGTCGAAGGCGGCCATCGCCGTGGGCCTGTTCATCAGCCTCATCATCGGCGCCGACAGCATCAGCGGCGAGCGCGAGCGCATGACGATCGAAGGGCTGCTGCTGACGCCGACCAGCCGGCGACAGATCGTCCTGGGCAAGTTTCTCGCGGGCATCACTCCCTGGCCGGTGGCGATGCTCATCGCGATTCCCTATATGTCGGTGCTGTCCCAGGGCAACGAGGTGTTCGCCCCCGCGGTTCTGTGGGCGGCGTTGCTCGGAACGATCCTCGCCCCGGCGTTTACGGCCATGGGGATGCTCGCGAGCTTCTGGGCGAACTCGAACAAGACCAGCCTCTTTACCGCGCTGGGCCTTTATGTGCTCTTCCTGCTGCCGAGCCAGCTGCCCGGACGCGCCCAGACGGGCGTGGCGGGCTCGCTCCTGCAGCAGGCGAACCCGATTGCCGCCACCAACCATTTCATGTCGAAGATCCTCGTGAACAACCGGACGCTCGACGAGTGGTGGCCCTTCCTGATCTCGCCGGTCGCCCTCGCCGTCATCGTCTACGGGCTGCTGTTCCTCTACGCCGCGCCCCGCTTGCGCCTCGAAGGGGGCACCTCGAGTCCCTTCTGGACCGGGGTTGGCCGCAGGCTTGGGCTGGTCACAGCCACTGGACTGCTCGCCCTGCTCACGGCAGCTCCTGTGCTGGCGCAGTCCACCGAGGTGCTGGCACCACCGCCCATCAAGGTGACGGTCGATCTGGATTACAAGACGGTCAAGGCTGGAGATGCCGTGCTCTACAACACGGTGGTGACCAATACAGGCACGCAGAACACGGTTCCTATGTCGGTGGCGATGAACATCATCAACCTGGACGCCGCAGGTGACGTCGTCGATCCCGAAGACTGGTCGCCGCAGAGGACGCAGTACATCGACACCCTGGCGGCCGGCCAATCAACCTCGCTGTCCTGGAGGGTGAACGCGATTCTGGATGGGGACTACCTTATTTACATGGTGGTTATCCCTGAACCGGCCGGCGAAAAAGCGACGAGCCTGCCCGTTGCCAGTTCGGCCATCCACCTGACCGTGACCCCCTTCACCAAGCTGAATCCCGGGGGTGTGCTGCCCTATGCCGTTGGTGGGCCAGTGCTTCTGGTGCTGGGGATGACCATTCTGAACCGGTACCGGCGCCGACAAATCGACATGGGCGGTCCCGCATAATGCCAGCATCACCGGGGGTCCAGGGAGGCCACTGGTCCATTTTATGGGATTCGACAGAAAAACTTCACGTGATTGCACGAATTTGCTTGACCGCTGTCTCGAATCGCTGCATAAACAAGATGCCGGTTCAGGACTGCCGGGAGAAAGAATGCCTATGAAACCCGTCTCTTCTTCGAGATCGGCATCGCGCGTGGGCATTCTTCTGCTCACATCGCAGTTCAGGCCCGTCCATTACAATTCCGAGGCGGTCAGCATTCTCGGGTATCCCAAGAAGACCCGTGACACGCCGTCGCTCGACCCCGTGCTTTCGCCGTCCCAGTTGACGAGCCTGAGCAAACCGCCGATGGCACCAGTCGTCCCAACTGTTCTGACGTTCACGTCGGGCCGCAGGCGTTATCTCTGCCGGGCCTTCCACCTCGACGCGAACGGGAGTGTGGACAGCCGGGTCCAGCCACGAATGGTGCTCGTGCTCGAGCGCGACGCGAGCCAGGTTCGACCGTTCGGCGACTCGTCGCGCTGGAGCGAGGAGTTTTCGCTCACCAATCGCGAATGTGAGACGGTACAGCTGCTGCTCAGGGGCCTGACGAGCAAGGAAATTGCGGTCGAGATGAGCATCAGCCCCAACACGGTGAAAGCTTTTCTCAAACTGGCGATGGCGAAAGTCGGGGCCTCTACTCGCACAGGGCTCATCGCGCGGCTCCTCGAGCGCGCCTCGATCCTTGTTCTCTGCTTGCCATTCGGCCACGGCGCGCTCTAATCTGCGGAACGCGGCACATCATTCGACTCCCCCCTCCCCCAGCTGAATGAAACGACGTGACTGACGTAAGTGTCACTGGACATGGAGGGTTAATGCGCCAGGAGCGACGTCTCCACCGACGATATCCCGTCGCGTGGGGACTCAAAGGCAAATTATTGACGGCGATCGAGGCCGAGAGTGCCGTTACGGACAACATGGAGCCGGTGATCCGCGGAGAGGTATCGGACATCGGCGGTGGAGGGCTGTGTCTCGTGACAAATGAGAAGGCAGACCCAACCACGGCGATGCGCTGCGAGATTTTCGCTCCCCACGTGCCGGTCGGGATTCCCACGCTTCTGCAGGTTCGCTGGGTACGTGAGGCCGCGGGTGGTCGCGTGTACACCCTGGGCCTGCAGTACGTCGTGTAACGACACCACCGCCGGACGTTCGACCAGGTTCTGCTTTCACGGTTCGGTCTCCTGCCTGCTGACAGAAACACGCAAGATGGTGCGCTCCCGTTGGATCGCCCGCGGTGTGATCGGTGCCGGCCTGTTAGTAGTAGCTGGGTCTGTACCTCCGTGTGAGTTTGGATGATGCTCACGCGCCGTCGGCCATCGTCGAGCCGATTGCTGGCACGACGCTCAGTCGTGTGACGCTGAAGGCAAAAGCCGCCAAGCGCATCGACGCCGGACTCTCGCTGGTTCACGAGGACAACGCCGTGCCGGCCGGCAGCACGACCAGAAAGAGAGTCGTGCCGTACGCGTCGGTGCTCTACGACACCAACAACACAGCCTGGGTGTACACCAGTCCGGAACCGCTCGTCTTCGTCCGGCATCCAATCGTCATCGATCACATCCAGGGGGATCGCGCCGTGCTGTCGGATGGCCCGCCTGCGGGCACTCCGGTCGTCACAGCCGGCGCCGCAGCGTTGTTTGGTACCGAGCTCGGTGCTGCCCGTCACTGATACGGGCGGCCGTTTCCTTCCTCTCTCGTCCCCGCCGATTCCTGCCCGCTCGAGAACAGCGCCCCGGCGGGGCGCTGTTCGCCAGCCCTTCTTATCAGTACGCCTTCACAGTTACGTAGTGTCCGGACGTAGTGTCCGGCCTTATACGAAGGTGTCCGGCTTTAGCCGGACGGAGTACCAATCCCTCCACGGAAACAGAAGAAGATCAGAAGACCAGGATCAGATCGTCTTCTCACCGCTGTGGCACTGCTTCCGCGGACCACTCGACAGACCCTCGCACGTAGTGTTTCCGAGTGTACGTTAGTGTTCGCTTTTTTTTAGCGGACCTCTGTACGTCGCGTCTGCAGGCGGGCGGCGGCGATGTTCTGCGACACCACGTGAGCCGCAAGCAGAACGTCGCGGCCGCCCGGCTCATACAACAGGGTCACGGTCCGGCCAAAGCCGAACTGATTCGTGGCAACGCGAGACAGGGCTGAAGCCCTGTGCCTCCGAGCTCTAACGCACCCCTCGCACCCAGTCCCGCATCCCGCCCATGACGGTTGTCTTATGTCGGCGACTGATCGACAATCTCACCGATGAATTGTCTTGGGAAGTCTCCTGCTCTGCTCGGCCTGGCAGTCGCGGTGTTCGCCCTATCATCAATCACTGCGGGCTCGGGCGGTTGGCTCCAGCGGCCGCGTGCAGGATCCGCAGTCGTATCCGTACACATACCCCTATCCGATCTCTCTCGACGATCTCGTGGTTTCTGTGCGCCTGCAGGTTGCACCGCGTGAGGCGCTCGTCTATGTCGATGGCTGGGCCGCGGGTATCGTCGACGGACTATGATGATGGCGCCTTTCAGAAATGGCGCCTCGTTCCCGGCCCGCACGAGATCGTGATTTATCACCCGGGCCATCACACGTTTCGGCGGAACGTGGACTTCAACCCCGGATCGGCGCACACGATTCGTCGTACGCTCGACGCACTCGAACCGGGAGAAGCCCCCGACGAGCGCCCGATTCAGCGTCCGCTGCCGCCGGGCGCAGCACCACTGCCGCAGACACGCGCCCCTCGGCCTGCAAGTCGGTGAATGTCGCGGGATCGCTGCGGGAAGCTACTGTGCAGCCCCCTTCGGCTTTTCGCGCTCTTCGAGCTTCCAGCGATGCCCTTTTTCCTTGAAGTCGCCGTGGTAGTTTCCCAGCTCGAAGGCCTTGTCCTTGTTATCGAGCCACCGGCTGAGGACATAGATGCCGCCATGCGATTTCTCTTCGAGGCACACGGCCCTGTACTGCTTGCCGTCTGATTGGGTCGCAGTCGCGGCGACACCGGCGTTGGCCTGAACCGGCCCGCCGGCTCCTCCCTGGCCGCTGCAGGCCGTCACCACCATCGACGCGAGGAGACAGATGGCATATTTCAACATCGCTGGCACCTCTATGGCTTCTTCGCGGTCGTGAACATCGTCTCGACGAACGAGACGTTGCCGTGTTGCGTCACTGTACCGATACCGAGTTGATAGGCAGTGCCGGGACGCAGAAAGCCGTCGGGCACCCGAAACGCGGTTGCCGATCCCGGCAGCTTCATCGTGATGCTCTCGTCCAGATCAGCCTGCTCGATGTACACGATATATGCGGCGAGCCCTTTGGCCGGCGCCCACGCGATCTCGAGATTGGACACTGGAACGTTCGCGGCCGCGGCGATGGCCCGCGCCAAGGAGACCGGCGCCGGCAGTCGGTGATTCAGCGCCGCCGTGCTGCGGAGTTGGACGCCCGCCGCCGTGGCTCCCTCGAAGACGTAAATACCCTCCGGGTAGGCAGTCTTCAACGCCGCGACGTCCAGGGGCTCGGGAGACTCGAAACGGAACTGCCGCATCCCGAGAGTCGAAGCGTCCGGCGCCACGAACGTCAGAACGGTGCGGCCGTCGGGAGCGGCGACCGACAGTTTTGCCAGTCCGTCGTCGCCCCCCTTCACCTCGAACACCACCTCGGCGTCCTTGTCAGTCGCATTCTGCTCGAAGTGCACGCTCGCGACGCTGAACGCCGCGGGCCTGCCCTCCTGCGCGATGGCCAGCCCGTGAGAGGCCGCGACGAGCGCGGCCCCAAGAAGCAGCCGTCCTGTAGTCGACATCATTACGGCCTCCAGGCGTACTGCATCTTCACGATCAAGGCATTCGATTCGTAATTCCAGCGCCGCGTCGCGGCGGCGTCGTCGAACGACCGGTGCAGGTTGTGGTTGTAGACGACGAAGAGATCGCCGACCGGGCTGAACGTCCAGCGCATGCGCGAGTTCGAGCCGAACGAGTTGCTCTCGTTGTCGTACTGCACAAGGCTGCTCAACTGCAGATCCGGCGAAAACTTGAGCTCCAGCCGGCCGCCGTACAGATTCTGCGTGAAGTCGCCGTCCTCGAATCTACCGACGTTGCGCTCGGCGACCAGCTCGAATCGGAAGAGCGACTGCTTCAAGGCCAGCGTCAGCTCGAGAGAATCCAGATCGCCATCGTAGTACCGGCCGGTTTCCCACTGAACTTCGCCGGTCACCTTGCGCTTCTCGGCCGAGGACCCTTTCACGCGATAGCGGTTCCACTCGTAGGAACCAGCCGGGATGATGACCTCTGAATCCTCTCCTTCGAAGATACCGAAATCTTCCTGGGGTCGGTCCCCCTCCTTCACGAAGCCGAAGCCGAATCGATCTCCGCTCTCGAGCAGCCAGTCGAACGGCTTCACATCCACCCGATAGGTTTCCCAGTTGTAGTCGAGGTCGTTGTAGACCACGGCGGAGACGTCGTGAGACATCTGCCGCAGGAAGGTGCCGGTCGGCCTCGGTTCGAACGCGAATGAGCCATTCGAAACATGCACGCCGGTCCGAGGCAGGAAAGCCAATGACGGGTCGAAGCCGTCGCCCAGCCGGGCAGAGGCGAACTTGAAATTCCAGCGATCGTTGGGGTAATCCACGCCGACGCCGTACGCCCGTTTCTCGCCTTCGAGATCCTCGCGATCGTTCCACATCGCCCACGCGGTGGCGGCGAAATTCTTGTCGCCCTGGAATCTGGACGTTTGATAGGTGAAATCGACACCGCTCATCCAGCTGTTCGTGAGTCCCATCTGATCGCCGGTGGTCGCGATAAATCCGACCGATGATTCGGCAAAGATGTTCTGCTTGACGCGCACCGCGCCCATGGTCGCTTCGCCGGCATCCAGACTGTCCACGTGGCGGGTGTTGACGAGGAGCGCGCCGACACTGGTCTGGCCGACCCGGCCGTTGAGCTTGCCGCCGGCGTTGATGGGAATCTCGATCCCTTCGTCGCTGAGGCCGATGCGCCGGCTGAAGAACGGAATCAGCACCTCGTCCAGCCCGAGGCCGAACTCGAAGATATCGGCGCCCTCGAGAAAGAAGGTCCGCTTCTCGGGGAAGACAATCTCGAACCGTGTCAGGTTGGTCTGGCGGGCATCGACCTCAGTCTCGGCGAAGTCGGTGTTGACCGTCAGCGAGCCCAGCAGGTTCGCACCCATCTTCTGGGTCACGTCGAGGCTGATGTCACGCGTGAAGGTGCCATCCTCGCCCGCTTCCCGTTCGCCGCCGCCGGTCAGCGCCGGCCGGATGCTCAGGCCCTTGCCGAGGTCGAAAGCCGGCACGTTGGTCAGCATGCCAGCCTGGCTGGTCTGGAAGATTTCGTAGTCCTGGGTCGCACCCGACCAGCGGCTCGTCTCCTGCAGCCGCTCGACGCGGCGCTCGATGTTGAGTCCCCAGCTCGTGAGCCCCGGTTTGAAGCCGATGCTCTTGATGGGGATACGGATCTCCGCGCTCCAGCCCGTGTCGCCCACAGCCGTGCGCGCTTCCCACACGGCGTCCCAGTTGCTGTTCACATCGGTGCCCTGAGCGCTGACAAGGCCGTCGAATCGCGTGCCGCTCGGGTTGACCGCAAACACGTAGCCGCTCCGGCCGTCCTGGAACGTGTCGAGCACGATGACCACGTGATCTTCGTCGTCGAGCTCCGAGTCGCGAGCCTTCGAAAACGAGACGATGCCTGTGGGATCGGGGTCGTTGCAGATCACGCCGATGACGATCTCGGTCATGGTGGCAAGGACCTTGACGATGGTCTTGCCGTTCGGCACGCCGCCTTCCTGCGGCTCGATCGTGATGAGATCCGAAATCGATTCCGCGTCGGCCCATGCGGATTCGGCCAGGACGCCGTCGAGTTGCAGGTCGATCGTCTTCCTCAAGGCCGTGCGGAGCGTGGCGCGCGGAGCGGACGGTTCCGCGACACCAGCGACCTGGGCTGCGCTGGCCCCCGCCTGTGGTGGCTCTGTAACCGGGGCAGTCTGCGCAACCGCAAGTCCCCTCAGCGATAGAAACATCAGAGCCACGTTCACGAAAACAGCCGCGTGTCTTGGGTAACGCAAAGGACACCTCCTGAGCGTCGATTGCACATGGATGCAGATCGACAGGTCGCGTGGGAATGTAGCTGGTGAGCATCCGCAGGACAATTCCCCGGAGGGGCTAACCCTTTTGGCTAGTCAGTTTGCAGTAGGCGAGCGGGTGGTCGGAACTACCGTCGAGACGCGAAGGCGCCAGGAAAACTCTTGGAGAGTCTCCTGGCGTCTCTACGTCTGAGCAGTGAGGCCTGAAACGATCATCGCCACCGGGGAATCAGATGGAAAACACCTGCGTTCCGCCGCTTTTGATCGCGTTGCGCGTGTCGACGATGAGCCCCATGCCCGCAATCCGCTCGTAGTCGAACGCCCCGTGATCGGTCGCGATGACGGCGCAGTCGCAGTGCGAAGCCAGGGCGACCTCGAACGGCACGCTGGCGAGCGTCCCTTCGTGCAGCTGCAGCGTGGGTGCATAGGGATCCGTGTAGCTCACGATGGCGCCGCGCTTGGTCAGCAGCTCCAGGATATCGAGCGCCGGCGATTCGCGCACATCGCCGACATCCTTCTTGTACGCCACGCCGAAGAGGTGCACCCGCGATCCGTTGATGGACTTCTTCGCCGAGTTCAGCGCATCGGCGACCCGCTCGACGACATAGTGCGGCATCGACGAGTTGACCTGGCCGGCCAGCTCGATGAAGCGGCACTCGAACCCGCTCTGCCGCGCTTTCCACGAGAGATAAAACGGATCGATGGGGATGCAGTGGCCGCCGAGCCCCGGACCGGGATAGAACGGCATGAAGCCGAACGGCTTGGTCTTGGCCGCCTCGATGACCTCCCACACGTTGATGTCCATGCGGCGGCACATGAGCGCGATCTCGTTGACCAGGCCGATGTTGACCGCGCGGAATGTGTTCTCGAGCAGTTTGACCATCTCGGCCACGCGCGTGGAGCTGACCGGCACCACGTTCGACACGACCGACCCGTACAGATCGCAGGCCGCCTGAATGCTGGTGAGGCCAATCCCGCCGACGACCTTCGGGATGTTCTTCGTGAGGTACCGGGGGTTGCCTGGATCGACGCGCTCGGGCGAGAACGCGAGGAAAAAATCCTTCTCGGCCACCAGCCCGCGCGCCTCGAGCGCCGGCTGCACCACCTCGTCGGTCGTGCCCGGATAGGTCGTCGATTCGAGAATGATCAGCTGGCCGGGGCGAAGCGTCGCCGCCACCGCGTCGACCGCCTTGACCACGTACGACAGATCGGGGTCCTTCGTCTTCCTCAGCGGCGTCGGCACGCAGATGTCGATGACGTCCATTGCGCCGAGGCACGCCATGTCGGCCGTCGCCCGCAGCTTCCCGCTGTTGACGACCTCCGCCAGCTCGCTGTCGGGCACGTCGGGAATGTGGCTCGACCCCCCGTTGATGCGCGCGTTCCTCGATTCGTCGATGTCGAAGCCGGTCACGTCGAAACCCGCACGGGCGAACTCAACAGCGAGTGGCAGGCCGACATAGCCGAGGCCGATGACACCGATGGTGGCCTGCTTGGTGCGGATACGATCGACAAGGCTCGCAGACGTCGTGGACTCTGTGCTCACTGTGCTCACGGATCCAACCCTTCCTTCTCTCATGTGGCCGTGGGGCCCAACCCCACGGGATGACCTCGCGACCGCTGGTCGCTCGGCAAATGTTTGCTTCTACTCGACCGTCACGCTCTTCGCGAGATTCCGGGGCTGATCGACATCGCACCCGCGAAGGGTGGCGATGTGGTAGGCCAGCAGCTGCAGCGGTATCACCGACAGCAGGGGCGTCAGGAACGGATCGGCAGCCGGAATCTGCACCACGCTGTCATGCGCGGGGTCGAGCATCCCGGCCAGCTGTTCGGGGCCGACGTCCGTGATGACCACCACCGAGGCCCCGCGGGCCTTCACCTCCTGGATGTTGCTGGCCACCTTCGCGAAGAGATCTGCGGTCGCGATCGCGACGACGGGAACGGTCTCGTCGATCAGGGCGATCGGCCCGTGCTTCATCTCACCCGCCGGATATCCCTCGGCATGGATGTAGGAGATCTCCTTCAGCTTCAGCGCCCCTTCGAGCGCGATCGGGTAGTTCACACCGCGCCCGAGAAAGAGGAAGCCGTTCCTCTTGTAGTGGCGCTTCGCGATGCGCTGAATCTCGCCGTCCTCGTCGAGCACCCGCTGGATGAGCGCCGGCAGCGCCTTGAGCGCCTCGATCTTCTTCATGACGGCCGCACGGTCGAGCACGCCCTTCAGCTCGGCCAGCTGCAGCGCGAGCAGGTTGACCGCCACGAGCTGCGACGTGAACGCCTTGGTGGAGGCGACGCCGATTTCCGGCCCGGCATGCGTGTAAAGCGTCCCGTCCGCCTCGCGAGTCGCCATGCTGCCGACGACGTTGCAGATGGCGAGCGTGGTCGCCCCTCGTTCCTTGGCTTCGCGAAGCGCGGCCAATGTATCGGCGGTTTCACCGGATTGCGTAATGGCGACGGCCAGCGTCCCGGGGTCACTGACCGGCTGCCGGTACCGGTACTCGGAGGCGTAGTCCACGTCGACCGGGACCTGCGCGAGCCGTTCGATCAGGAATTTCCCGACCAGCCCCGCGTGCCATGAGGTGCCGCAGGCGACAATCTGAACGCGTGTCGCCTCCTGCATGCGTACCTTGACGCCGGCGTTTTTCAGCGAAACGCGGCTCCCGTCCTGGCTGCTGTTGCCGCTCAGCGTCTGACGGACGGCGAGCGGCTGCTCGAAGATCTCCTTCAACATGTAGTGGCGGTAGGCGCCCTTCTGCACCATCGCCGGGTCCCAATCGACGCGTGCCGAGGGCTTGGACATCGAGCGGCCCTTGCGGTCGAGAAAGCGCAGACCGTCGCGCTCGATGATGGCCATTTCCCCGTCTTCCAGGAAGATCACATCGCGCGTGTACGGCAGAATCGGGGCCACGTCGGACGCCACCAGAAACTCTCCGTCACCGACACCGATTACGATCGGCGGCCCCTCGCGCACGGCGACGATCTTTCCCGGATCGTTGGCCGACATGAAGACCATGCCGTAGATGCCCTGCACCGTGCGGAGCGCCCGGCGCACGGCTTGCTCGAGTCCGTCTCCGTTCGACTCGCGTTCGACCAGATGCGCCATCACCTCGCTGTCGGTTTCCGTCGCAAAGTGGTGGCCTTCGCCGGTCAGCTCGCGCTTCAGCTCGAGGTAGTTCTCGATGATGCCGTTGTGAACCAGCACCGTGCGGCCCGAACAGTCCCTGTGCGGGTGCGCGTTGTCGGCCGTCGCCCTGCCGTGCGTCGCCCAGCGCGTGTGGCCGATGCCGTAGCTGCCTTCCATCGGATCGTCGTTGATGGAATCGACCAGCTGCGACAACTTGCCCGCGCTCCGGCGAACCTCGATCGACTCATCCTGAGCCAGCGCGATGCCGGCCGAATCGTAGCCGCGATACTCGAGGCATCGCAGCCCGTCGAGGAGAATCGGCACGACAGGTTTAGGTCCGAGATATCCAATGATTCCGCACATGTCAGGCTCTACCCCTCCACATTCAAACGATTTCGTCCCGCAACCTTGGCCGCGTACAACGCCCGGTCCGCGCGCGCCAGCAGCTCCTGCGCGTCAGGCGTATCCTTGCTCAACGTCGCCAGCCCGATGCTGACGGTGATCTTCATGTCGGCCGGCAGCCCGAGCGACGGGTCGGGCTGATAGCTCGCCACGCGCCTGCGAAGGCGTTCCGCGGTCTGAAGCGCGTTGGCCTCTGCTCCGTGAAGCACGACCACGAACTCATCCCCGCCCATTCGCGCGCACAAGTCGAAGAAGCGGATGGCCCTGCGGATGACCAGCGAGACGGCCTGCAACACGGCATCGCCCGCCGCGTGGCCGAAGCGGTCGTTGACCGACTTGAAGAGATCGACATCGACCGCCAGCACAGTGAGGCTCGAGCCGTCACGCGAGGCGCGCGCGATCTCTTCTTCGAGCCGGGCGGCGAAGTGTCGGCGGTTGAAGAGTCCGGTCAGCGGATCCGTCGCGACAAGCTTGGCGAGATCGGTTTTGTCCTTGGTGAGACGTCCGGCAAGCAGCGCGAGCGTGGCCGGCGCGATGAACGCCCTCAGCCTCGCGAGATCGGAGTGACCGAATGCCTGCCCATCGGAGCGATCCGCCAGGTTCAGCACTCCGAGCAGGCGGCCGGCCGCAATCAGCGGCACAAGCAGGCACGACGGCGTTCGGTAGCGAATCCGGCGGCGCGCAGCTGACGGTTCCTCGCTGACGTCCGCAACGATCTTGGGCAGGTGCGAGGTCAGCACATCCCCCATGAGCCCCTCGCCCGCCTTGACTCTGACGTCGCTCACGAGCTCGGCCAGATAGCCACGTGTCGCGGAGATCGCCATGTAGCCCTCGCGCTCTTCGAACAGCGCGAGCGACGCCTGATCGGCCTTCGCGACCTGGGCCATGGTATCGACGATGAGCTGCTCGATTTTGCCGCTGCCGCTCAGCTCGGCGAGTCTCGAAGCAAACCGGTGTGAAGTGAGAAGGGTGTCCTCCTCAGCATCGCGCCCGTTTTGTGGTTCTCCAACACCTTGCATGTCCAGTACAGACATGTAGCTTCTCCACGCGAGTCGAGACTGCTCGCCAGGACCTAAACACCCGAACTTGAACTGGAACCGGAGCGCATGCGCGCGCGCCGTCTACCCCGTTCGCTTCATCGCCAGCCGGTGTCCCGGCATCATCGTTTCCACCGCGCGATCGCCACGGCGCGCGATCGCGCCGCTCTCGACGCCGCGGCGCAGAACCTCGACGATGCGCTCGGCCGCGCGTCCATCCCAGAACTGTGGCAGGCGCCCCGCCGGTGGCGCTGAAGCCTTGATGCTTTCCCACGCTTCGATGATGCGCTGCGTCGAGGTACCGACGATCCGGTTGGTGCCTTCGCTGACGGTTGCCGGCCGCTCCGTGTTGGGCCGCAGTGTGAGGCAGGGCACGCCGAGCACCGTCGTTTCTTCCTGCACGCCCCCCGAGTCGGTGAGCACAACCTCGCTGCGCTCGACGAGCCCGAGGAATTCGAGGTAGCCCTGCGGCTCGACGAGACGCAGACGGCCCGCTTCGAGCATGGCCGCCGCGGCGTCCGATGACAACAGCGTCTGCCGCGTGCGGGGATGCATCGGGAACACGATCACGACGTCGTGCGAAATGTGATCGATGCCGCGCATGATGTGCTCGAACGTGTCGCGATCGTCGACGTTCTGCGGTCGGTGCAGCGTCAGCACCGCGTAAGGGATGTTCGTCAATCCGAAGACCGCCGGAATGCCCAGCCGCCGTGCCTGCTCCCGGCAGAACAGGAGGCTGTCGATCATCACGTTGCCCACGAAGTGGATGCGTGCGGGATCGACGCCCTCGCGAACGAGGTTCGCCTGGGCGGCCGGCTCGGTCGTGAACAGCCAGTCTGAAATCTGATCGGTGAGGACGCGGTTGATTTCTTCCGGCATCGACCGATCGAAGCTGCGAAGCCCCGCCTCGACGTGCGCGAGCGGAATCTGGAGCTTGGCCGCGGTCAGTGCGCAGGCGACCGTCGAGTTGACGTCGCCGACGACCAGCACCATGTCGGGCTTCGTCTCGAGCAGCACGTCTTCGAAGCCGGTCATCACCGCTGCCGTCTGGCGCGCGTGACTACCCGAGCCGACGTGAAGATTGAAATCGGGACGCGGGATGCCGAGCTCGTCGAAAAACACATCGGACATGCCCGCGTCGTAGTGCTGGCCGGTGTGGACGAGCGTCGTTGAGAACACGCGCGGCTCGCTGCCGAGCGCGCGCGCAATCGGAGCAATCTTGATGAAGTTCGGACGAGCTCCGGCAACCAGGACAATCCGACAGGGTGATTCCACGGTGACGGTTTAGTGCAAGCATTCGGCCATTTCTCCGCATGTGCGGTGGCCGTGCGATCTGGGAGATCTCTCTTTCGTGCTTTCAGGCCGGAGTTCGCGATTCTTGGGGCTATGGTGCAAGAAACGCACGACGCTGGTGCAACGCATCGCGAACCGGTGATGACGGTGCCGGGCGAAGGAGAGGCACAGGCGGTCACTTCTCACGCTGACTTCTTTCTCCTAGTCGGGGGAGAAATCTCGCCGTCCGATCAGACGCGGCGCTCATCAGCCGGACGCCCGATTCGGTCATCGAAACGCCACACTAAAGTCTGCTTCTTGCGTCCCGTCGGTCCAGTCTTCCTGAGAGGCAACTTCGGCCGTTCGGTTCGAACATCCATGTCATCAACGCATTAGCGGGAATCCCACATCCGGCGCTGTTTTTGCTCGTGCGGCCTCGACCGCGAAAGCGGCGACAAGAGTCTTTCTCTCAGAGGCCAAATCATGAAGAAACCGCCCGTCTGCTTGCTCGCGCCGACCCGCGCGATCGATGCGCATCAGGAACTCGCCATCGCTGTGATCCGTCAGGCCGTTGTCGACGCCACCAATCCCGTGGCCGAAAGTCGTGTTCGTGCCGGTGCCCGTGCGTTTCTCAACGGCTCGCCGATGCTGCGCGAATGGTGCGGAGTGGCCGGCATCGATCCGGGTCTCGTGCTCGAAAGGTGCGCGGGGCAGGATCGGTAACAATCGACGATCGGTCGCGCCGCCGTTTCGGTGCGGACGACCCGAGGATGCAGAGCGACGGGACGGTCGGACGCGTGTTGCTGGCGAGTCTGCACCAGGCCGTCGGCGAAGTTCTGCCGGCGCGGCTGGAATTCTACGAACCATGGCTGCAGCCGCCCGACCACCCCGACGAAGCGCTGCGCAGCGCGTCGTTCGGGACGATGCTGAGCGCGCTGCAGCATGAAGACGACAGCCAGAACGTCATTGCGCGCGCCGGGCAATACGCCGCGATCCGATCCTTCGAAAAACTCACCGCGCTGAGGCGGGCGTACCTTCGAATCCTGCCACGCCGGATTCGCGCGAGAATGGCCGTCGGCCTCATCGTTCGGATCCTGCCCACGTTGTACCCGGAAGCTCGCATCGACGTGACGCGCCGCGGCGGCGCCATCTTCATCGGGATCGAGGCCTCGCCGTTCTGTACCCCCATCAAAACGGCCGAGCGCCCCTCCTGCCACTTCTATTCGAACACCGTCACCACGTTCCTGCAGCTCTTCAGGCTGAGCCCGGCGGTTCGCGTTAGTCGATGTCGCGCCTCGGGCACGCCGAGTTGTCTCGTCACGGTCCTGCCCCATCAGCCTCGCGGCGGCGCCGGTATCACAACGGTGTTTCCCGGCCTGACCGACGATCTGATGGCTCCCGATCCGCTGGCGCCTGATCTGCCTCTCGCTCTGGCGGAGCCCGAGCTCGAAGTTCCGGCGGCGCTCGGAGCGCCAGCCGTACTCGAGGCGGTTGAGCCCGCCGCAACGGTTGAAGCGACGGTTGAAGCGGAACCAGCCACGGCGACGGCGCCAATCCAGAGAGGGGCGATCGAGGCGCGCTGGGACTCGCTTTTTATGCGGCAGGTCCCGGACGCGGAGTCGAACCGGCGCGATACCGGCAAGACCCCGGCAGACCCAGGCGAGGATCCCGAGAGTCCCTGGCACCGACTCTAACTGACGGTTGTGCCCGCACTGATGGCGCTGAAGGGCCGGCTGCAGTTCGCGCGGTAGGAGCGGTGGACGCCGGGTACGAAGTTCGTGGAAGTTCGTGGAAGTTCGTGAGTTCGTAGAGTTCGTAGAGTTCGTGGAGTTCGTGGGGTTCGTGAGTTCGTGGAGTTCGTGGGGTTCGTCGGATTCGTGGGGTTCGTGAGGTTCCTGAACCGGCGAACCCGTTCGAACCTGACGAACGAACGAACCTGACGAACCCGACGAACCTGACGAACTTTACGAACCCGACGATTGATACGACATCTGTAACCGGCCCCGGTTAGTACGCTGTACAGCGAACAAAAGTCTGTTTTTCAGCGACCTCCCATCTAGTCTGCCTCACGGGCGACTAACCGATATTGCCGGAGAACCCTATTCCTTTCAACCGCTTACGAGAAACCCGCTGCGCGGTACATCGTTTGCGACACGGTGGTTGGGACAAAACACACAAACTTGCCTGCCACCTCGACTCCACCCGTCGTCATCCTCGGCGGCTCCGTCAATGCGCTCTCGGTCGCGAGAAGCCTCGGCAGACGGGGCATCAGGATTTTTCTGTCGGCCTCCGAGGGGCGGCACGTCCAGTACCTCGCGGTACTGCACGAAGGCGTTTCCGTTCGGCAGCCGCATCAAGGGCTCGGATTTCTGGCGCGACCTGCTGCTCGGTCCGCGTGGCACCGAGCTGCGTGGCAGCGTCATCCTCGTCTGCAACGACGAGGCGGTTGGATTCGTCGCACGCAACCGGGCGGAGCTGTCCAGGCACTACGTGCTCGACGGCTCGGTTCCCGAACTTCAGCTGGCGATGCTCGACAAGCAGAAGACGCTCGCGCTGGCGGAATCGGTCAACGTGCACGCGCCGCGGTTCTGGCAGGTGGAAAACGCCGCGCAGCTGAACGCGATCGAAGGCGCGCTCACGTTCCCGCTCATCGTGAAGCCGCTCATCTCGCATCTGTTCCAGGCCAAGTTCGGCGGGCGGAAATATCTGACCGCGAGCACGCACGCCGACGTGCGCGCCGCGATGGAACGCGTCTGGGCGGCGGGCCTGCAGGCGATGATCTGCGAATGGATCCCCGGCCCCGATGATCGGCTGTCGAGCTACTACACCTACATCGATAAGCACGGCAGACCCGTTTTTCATTTCACCAAGAAAGTGATTCGCCGGTTTCCCAAGAACGAAGGCCTGACGTCGTACCACATGACCGACTGGGATCCGGAAGTCGCCGACGCGGGCCTGCGCTTTCTCTCGGGCATCAGGTACCGCGGGCTCGCCAACGTGGAGTTCAAGCGCGACGCTCGAGACGGACGCCTCAAGCTCGTCGAGTGCAACGCGCGGTTTACTGCGCCCCAGGAATTGTTCGTGCGATGCGGTCTCGATACGGCGTCCCTCATCTACAACGACCTGGTGGGCCTCCCGCTGCCGGAGAACTTCGACTACAAGCAGGGCGTCAGGCTGTGGTACCCGTGGCGCGATTTCATGGCCTACCGGGAGCTCAACCGGATGGGCGAGCTCACGTTTGGCGAGTGGATCAGGAGCGTGTGGCACTGGCAGGCGCTGCCGTACTTTCACCCGACCGATCCCATGCCGACGATTGTGCCCGCACTGATGGCGCTGAAGGGCCGGCTGCAGTTCGCGCGGTAGGACCCTTTCGAACCTGACGAACTTGACGAACTCGACGAACCCGACGAACCCGACGAACCCGTGCTACGTGGGTTGGGCGCTCCATGGTGTCGAGACGCCAAGCTCGCCGGCGGTCTCGGTGAGCATCTTGATCAAGTAATCCGGAATCGCAATACCCGATCGGGTCTGCTCGTCGGCGCACTTCAGCCGGGCGTCTCCGGGAAGATTCACGGACTCGAAACCATCGCGCGGTGCAACCGCCGTGAGGGCGAGGAGCAGCCCTTCCAGGCGGTCTGCGAATGCTTCGAATGGAAGGAATCGCGCGATGTCGATGGCCACGAAGAGGTGGCCGCAGCGCGTGTGGCGGTTCAGGTCACGGAAGACGGATCCGACCTCGGGGGCGACGGCCGCGCCCGTCAGCACGCCGCTGAGGATTTCGACGAGCAGGCCGAGGCAATACCCTTTCGCGCCCGCGGCGGGCAGCAGGCAGCCGCCGCCGTCGACTTCGCCGGGGTCGGTTGTCGGATTGCCGTGGCTGTCGAGCGCGATGCCTTCGGGAAGCGAACGGCCCAGGCGTCGTGCGTGGCTGACCATCGAGCCCGCCGAGGCGCCGGTCGCGAGATCGATCACGAGCGGCGGCGCGTTCCGGCGGGGACTGGAGAAGGCGAACGGGTTCGTTCCGAGCAGCCGGTGACGTCCACCGTGCGGAGCAACCTTCGGCATCGAGTTCGAGTATGAGAGACCAATCAAACCTTCATCGGCAGCCCGCGCGGCATAGTAGCCCGCCGCACCAAAGTGATTGGAGTCTTTCACCGCGGCGATGCCCACTCCTGTCTCACGCGCGAGCTGAATCGCCCGATCCATCGCCATGCGTCCGGCAATCTGACCGAAGCCATGTTTCGCGTCGAGCGTGCCCGTCGACGGCCCCGTGCGTTCCCATTGCATGCCGGCCGGTGAGCGCAGCAGTCCCAGACGCAGCCGCTTCAGCAGAATGGGCAACAGATACAGACCCTGCGTCTGATGGCCGCGCACGTCGCACCACGCCAGCGTCTCGGCCAGCGCGTGAGCGTCTGCGGCCGGCACGCCGGCGGCCATCGCGAGATCGCGGCCGAACTCGACGAGCTGGTCGACGCGCAACCGGACGTCGGCCGGTTTCATTGCGGCCATTCTCCGGGGCCGAGCAGAACATCGAGCAGCCGTTCCAGCACGGGGAACGCCTGTTCCGGTCGATCAATCAGATAGTGATGCTGAAGGCCCGGCGTCGTGTTCACTTCGTTGAACACACCGCCGGTCTCGGCGAGCGGCCGCGAGATATCGGTCGTAATGACGTCGTGCCCCGCCAGCCTGATTCTGAGCAGGCGCGCGATTTTCGCGCCGCGGCGAATCGTGTCCGGGTGCACGCGATCGCGGACGTTCGAATTCTCGGCGGCGGTGTTCTCGTTGACCGGCGCCTTGATCACGACTTTGCTGTTCACGGCGAGCACCGACGACAGCGACAGTCCCTGCTCGTCGAGGCAGCGCCGCAGCTCGACGTCAACGACGATGGGCTGCACGGCGAGCGGCGCCACGCCCTGGATGCGCCGCAGGTTCTCTTGCTTGATGAGCTGCGCCAGGGTCTGACGGCCGTCTCCGGCCAGGCACGGCGGCCGGCGCTCGATGGCGTCGATGAACTCGCCATCGATGTAGAGCAGCCGGTAGGACGGTCCGGCGGCCTGCTGTTCGATGAGGATCGTCTTGCTGAAGCTCGACGCCACCGCGGCGGCGCGTCGCAGATCGCGCTTCGTGCCCACGCCGAGCGTCACGCCATGTCCGGACGCGCCCGACATGCCAGGCTTGACGACCGCGAGACCGCCCAGATTCTCGAGAAACGCTTCAGCGCGCTCCATCTGGTCGATCTTGAACTCGAGGAATCGGCCGACCGGGTGCCCGTGCTCCTGGAGCAGCCGGTTGACCAGCGGCTTGTTGCCCGCCATCTTCAGCGTCACGGGACCGTCGAGCATGACGCGCGAGCCGCTGACGAACGTTTCGCGGCCGTCGCGCGCGATGCGAGTGACGCCGTAGCCCAGATCCTCGATTGTGGCGCCGACGTTGGCTGCCGCTATCGCCCACAGCCGGTCGTAGCAGGACGCTCTGAGGGCCGCGAACGGTGCGAGCTCGCTCTTGTACCGGCGCTGGAGCAGGAACTGCTGAACCCGTGCCGCCATCGACGCGAGCTCGCGCCATCGACGCAAAAGCTTACGGTCGGAGACGCCGTAGGTCGCGCCAATCGGAGCGGACAATTTGCCGGCTGCGGTGGTCATCGTCTGAATCGGGCACACCCCGGACGGACCTCGAGGTGTGGCCCGATGAATCAGCAAAAACGCGTCCAGCCCCGAATGGTGGCGAAACTCCCATGGTTGCGGGCGTTGTTGCGAGAGGAACGTCACGTTCGCGCGACGATTATCCGCGATGGCCGCGACAAAAGTCTGCGTGCGGACGGTCTTCCGGGCAGCGACCGCGCCGGAATGGGGCCGAATGCGTGGAGCACGCCTTGCACACCGGTGCGGGCTGTCTGACCCATGACAGCCATCACGAACGTCCTCGCGCGGATTGCCGGACGCAGCCTGTTCCCCGGGCGAAGCGCGAACGTCTCGCTTCACACGCGGTTGGCCGCACGCGTCATCGAGGACCTGTCGCGCCATCTCCAGCGGAGCTGCCATCTCGACGGCATTCACCTGACGCGTACGGGCAGCCTGATCGTGCGCATCCACGCCGATCGATCGTATGTGGCCAAGCTTCCGTTGTACGCCACCACCGAGCCGCGGCTGCGCCGGAGCGCGGACGCGTTGAACACGCTCGCACGAGCGGAGTGGATGACGCCGTTTCTTGCCGGCCGATGCCCGGCCATCGTGCTGTCCGGGAAAGCCTCGGGGTCCTTCTACTCGGTCGAAACGGCCGTGCCCGGGCTGGATGGCGCGTCGATTCTGAAGGCCGGTGGCACCGCGGACGAGCTGATCTTGTCGGCGGAACGATTTCTTTTGAAGCTGCAGAAGGCCTCGGCCAATCGGCCGTCGCCCGGATGGCAGGATCACTTCGGTCGTGCGGTCACGCGCGTATCCGGCCTGGCCGCGCGTGCCGGGGTCGAACGCGCCTACACCACGCTGATTGCCGATCTTCGCACGCGCCTCTGCATGCGTCCGCCTCGAGCGGTGTACTCGCACGGCAATTTCTGGCTGGGCAATGCGCTCTTCGACACGGCAAACGAGCTGACCGGCGTCATCGACTGGGACTCGGCCGACGCCTGCACGCTGCCGGCGCTCGATCTGATTTATCTGGTCGTTCGGACCCACGGGCTGGCGCGGTCGGCGAGCGTGGGCGAGGGGTTCGCGAACTGGATCGCGGCCGAGTCGCTTCCCTTCCTGGATCAGTGCGTGGCGCGCCATTTTCACGAGCTGTCGATTCCAGCCGAGCTCGTGGTGCCGCTCGCCTATTGCAGCTGGATTCAGCACCTCGACGCGCACTGCCAGTTCGGCACGCCTGCGAGCCGCAAACGACAGTGGCTCGAGAAGAACGTCCGCGTACCGCTCGAGCACTGGGAGTGTTCTCCCGGTCCCAACGTGCAGCGGTGGCAGAGGGAACGATGAAGACGGATCGCCTGGTTTGTCCCGACGAGGTCGACAAGTCCGCCGTCAGGCAGACTTCTGTCTGCCGTGGCGCGAACCTCTTGGCGGTTGTGCCCAGACGCGCCGGTGAGTTTTCGCAGGAATTCAGCGACTTTCGACGTGTTTCCGGTAGGTAACGCTTTGGCCTAGGTCTTGAAGTAGGGGTGACCGTCAGATGAGACAACCTTTCGCGCTCCGTGATCCGCAGGTTCGCACCATCAGCGTGCTGCTCGTGTGCAACGAGCACGTGATTCGCGCGGCGCTGCGCGCGCTGATCGACGGCCAGGGTGGGATGACGGTCGTCGGCGAGGTCGATCGCCTGGACGCGGCGATCGACGCGATCGCCTCAGGCCAGGCTGACGTGACGATCCTGGATCCCGATCACTACCAGGGCAACGGCATTGCCGATTTGCTGCGTGCCGGCATGACGAAGACACGCATCGTGCTGTTGACCGGCTCGCCGAACGCGACGCCGATTTCGGAGGCCCTGGAAAACGGCGCCGTCGGACTGGTGCTCAAGCAGCAGCCGCCGGAGGTCCTGATCAAAGCCATCAACAAAGTGTATGCAGGCGAGGTCTGGCTCGATCGGACCGCGACCGCGCGGCTGATTGCCGAGCTGTCTACGGCGCCTGCCGTCGAGCCTGCGGACCCTGATGCCGCACGCGTGGCGCTGCTGACCAAGCGCGAGCGCCAGGTCGTGATGCTCGTGGGCGAAGGCCTGAGAAATGCCCAGATCGCGGATCGTCTCTGCATCACCGAAGTGACGGTCCGCAACCATTTGACCTCCACGTTCAGAAAACTCGAGGTGGCGAATCGATTTCAGCTGGTCATCTATGCATTTCAGCACGGGCTGGCGAGCCTGCCGTCGCGCGTGAGCTCTCGCGCAACCATGCCCGCCGGGCGCGTGCTGGGATACCACAAGAAGACTTCCTGAGATAGCGCCTCTCGCGACGGATGCTGGACGGTTCGCCCGCACGCATGCGGGCGACGCGAGACGGGAATGGTGTGCCTCGTGGGGGCCGCGTGCCTCTTCTGATTGGCAACCGCGCAGCGGGGGGAGATGCCTGACCGCCCCTGATTGGCCGCGCGGCCCCTGTAACTCAAGGGGCGAAGCTGTGTCCGGGCAACTGCAAGAAGTCCCAGATGATATCGGAAACACCTAATTCTCCTGATTCCTTCGACGAGCCGATCCGGATCGTGCTCGTGGGCAACGAGCGCGTGACGCGAGCGGGACTCCGTCTGCTCATCGACAGCCAGCCGGGCCTCCTCGTCGTCGCGGAAGAAGAGTGCACCGGCGATCTGATCGCGCTCTTAGCCGCAGCCGAACCGCAGATCGCGATCATCGATCTGGACGGCACCAGCAATAGAGAGTTCATTCCCAACCTCCGCGAGGCGGGCCTGTCGAGCACGCGCATCATCGTGCTCACCAGCACGCCCGAGTCCGCGGCCTGCGCGAGCGCGGCGCAACGCGGCGTGCTCGGGATCGTCTCGAAGCAGCAGGCGCCGGAGATCCTCATCAAAGCGATCGAGCGGGTGCACGCCGGCGAGGTCTGGCTGAACCGGGCGAGGATCGCGGGCGTGCTCGGCGGCCTGCGCGCGTCGGCGTCGGCAACGGTCGCGCAGCGCCGGATCGCGCGGCCGGACAATCTGCTGCCGCGAGAGCGTCAGATCATCACGCTGGTGGGCCAGGGATTCCGCAACAACGAGATCGCGACGACGATTTTCGTGAGCGAAGCGACCGTCCGGAACTGTCTGGGATCGATCTTCAAGAAGCTCGGCGTCTCGAATCGCGTGCATTTGATGATCTTCGCCATCCAGGAAGGGTTCGTGAACCTTCCGGCCTCCGGCACCGACTCCCGTCCCCGTCTCTCCCCGTGACGTGCTCCGTCTTGCGTCCAGCGGAGGGCGGGTACGCGAAGAGGATTCCTTCGTCTCCATCAAGGGCAACAACAAGTGAGGATTTCGATATGAGAGTACCCAATGCGGCACGAGCGTTGTTCCTCATCTTGCAGGCGCTCACGTTTACGATCGTCCTCGCGACCACCTCGACGCCGGCACAAGCGCAGGACGGAGCGGACACGGGGGGCGGCCTTCATCTCGGAACACTCAACCTGAGTCCGGTCATCAGCTGGCGGTCCGAGTGACCGACGACAACATTTTTCACAGTGCATCGAATCCCGTGTCCGACACGGTGTCGACTCTGGAAGGCAGTACCTCAACTTCGCGGCCGCGTACGACGCGTAGAACTGACGGGCGCCGGCTCGGCGAGCTGGGTTCACTACAACAAGCTTACCTATCAGCGGGGCGCCAACGTCGGCGCTTCTCTGAAGCTGGACTTTCTTTTCAACCGGGTTGTGCCCTATGTGAGCACCGGCTATACGAGCTCAAACCAACGTCTGAATCCCGAGATCGATACGTTGCCGCGGCTCAATACGTCGACGCTGTCGGCAGGCAGTCTGGTTCGGATCGGCGGAAAGACGTCGCTGGACATCTCCGCTTCCCGTACCAACCGCGACTACTACACGTCCAGCGAAGAATTTGACGGTGCCAGCCCGTATTCGACTCTTGACCGGGAGAGCCGTCAATTCACGCTCTCGCTCGATCAGCAGGTGACGACGTTGACGCGCTTGGTCGTGACCGGTGAGATGCGTCAGGACCTTTTCGAGTCGTCCATGCGACGAAACGCGGACTACATGCGCCTGACGACCGGCTTCGAATCCGATGGGCGGGTCAAGGGCTACGCGCATGTCGGTACCCGGATGTACAAGCCCCGCGATCCGTCCCTCCCCGACTCTCGTGGTTTCTTCACGACGGTGGGAACGAATACGACGCTGTTCGACAGACTGGTCATCGGACTCGGCGCTGACCGCGACATGGCTCCGTCATACAGAACTGAAGCGGCGTACTACGAGTGGTACGGCTACGATGCCAGCGCCACCTATGCGGTGCTCCGCTCACTGAAGCTGTCGGCGAACATGGGGCGGCGTTTTGCCGACTACTCGTACGCCGATACCTACTCGCCGTCGGCGTCAGCTCCGCTGGGGATGGAATTCTACAAGAAATTTGGAACCGGCATCAGCTACACGGTCGGCTCCAGGTTGACGTTCAATGTCTGGGGCACCTATCTGGAAAGGACATCGAGTCAGGTGTCACGCCAATACGACGGCATGACCCTGGCAGTAGGGATCAGCCATGCGTTCTAGCATTTTCTGTCGCCGGCTCATCACACTCGCCCTGATGGTCTGCGCTCTGGCGCCACTCGCCGGCCAGCAGGCCGATGACACCCCCGCGCAGACCGACTACGTGCTCGGATCGGGGGATGTATTCAGCCTCACGGTCTGGGGTCAAGGCGGCGTCTCTCAGCGTTTTACGGTCGAGGCGGACGGGACGTTCACGTTCCCGATGCTCGGGCGCGTGAAGGCGGGCGGGCTCACGGTTGGCCAGCTGCAGAATGCACTCGCCAATCGTCTGCGAGACGGTTACTTCAACGATCCACGCGTCACGGTGGTGGTGGATGAGCACAGGAGTCAGCGCATCTTCATGGTGGGAGAGGTCAAGTCTCCTGGCACATACAGCCTCTCCAGATCGATGACGCTCGTCGAAGCGTTGACGCTGGCAGGTTCGACGACGACTACATCCAGCGGCGTTGCGCTGGTGCGGCGACGAACCAACCCGGCAGATCCCAAAGTTCCCATCACCGACCTTGTCGAGGGAGTCACGGAGATTCGCGTCGATCTCGCGGCGCTCGACGCGGGGGTTCTCGCAAACAACCCCATCCTTCGCGACGGTGACACGATAGTGGTCCTCCGGTCCGCTCCGGTGTTCGTTTCCGGCCACGTCGGCAGGCCAGGCGAATACCTGATCGGAAGGGATGTCACCCTCCGGCAGGTGCTGTCACTCGCCGGGGGCGTCTCGCAACGGGGATCCGAGGGGCGGATCAAGATCATTCGGACGACCGACGGCGTCAAACACCAGCTCAAAGTGAATCTGGACGACCGGGTCAGACCCGGCGACACGATTATCGTTCCCGAGAGGTACTTCTAATGTCATCCATGCAGCGGTCGTCCCCGGAGCACGAACCAGTCACATCGCGCTTCGAGGCGCGTGAGTGGCAGTTCAGCAACATTACGTCGGTGCTCTACAAGAGGCGATGGATCGCCATTATCGCGTTTCTGGTTGGAGCGGCTGTTGTGACGGCGTACGCGCTGACGGTCACGCCAATTTACCAGGCGCACGCCCAACTGCTGTTGGAGGAAAAGCCCAGCATCGTGACGTTTCAGGGAGTCGGGGTCACGCCGACCGAACAGAAGGGATACCTCGAAACCCAGCAGCGAGTCCTCCAGAGCCGCTCGCTGGCCCGCCGCGTCATCGATCAGCTCGACCTGTGGAATGCGCCGGGCTTCACGACCGCCGCACCGGAACCGGGAAGCCGGGTGTTCGAGTTTTTCAAGCGGGGAGAGAGCCGGCCATCGTCGGCAGTGAAGGCCGGAAACAAGGAAACCACGACCGAGACGATCGTCATCGACCGGATGCTCTCGCATCTGTCGGTCGTTCCCATTCGAGAGACGCGAATTCTCGAGGTGAGGTACGAATCTCCTGACCCTGCGCTCGCCGCGCGTGTCGTCAACGCACTGACAACCACCTTCATCTCACATCTGCAGGAAACACAGTCGCACGAATCGAAGGAAGCGAATGCCTGGCTCACCGATCAGCTGGCCGAACAGCGCCGGAAGGTGGAACTCAGCGAGCTGGCTCTCCAGAATTACCGCGAGCAGGAGAAAAGTCTATCGCTCGATGCCGGCCAGAATATCGTCATTCAGCGTCTCAATGCCCTCAACTCTTCGGTGACTCAGGCGAAAACGGACCGCATTGCGATCGAGTCGCGGTATCGGCAGCTCGCCGCCAGCCAGAACGATCAGGCAACGCTCGATACGTTTCCGGAAATACGCATCAACAGCAGCGTCCAGGAGATTCGGTCCAGGCTGACGAACCTGCAGCGCGAGCGAATGCAGCTCGCGAGCAGCCTCGGCGCGAAGCATCCGGAGATGGTCCGTCTCGACGGCGCCATCAGCGTCGCTGAGAGAGAACTGACGAACGAAGTTGCCAAGACTGTGGATTCGGTCCATCAGGAGTACCTGGCCGCGCTTTCACGCGAGAAAGAATTGACGGCGGCGCTCGAACATCAGAAAGGCAGCGCGCTCGCGCTGAATCGTCAGGGCATCGAGTTCGGTGTGTTACTCCGGGAAGTTGAGAGTGACCGCCAGATCTACCAAAGCCTTCTGCAACGTGCGAACGAGGCGGCCGTGTCGAGCAACATGCAGGGCGACAACGTCGAGATCGTGGACCCGGCGGAAGTGCCTCGCTCCCCGGTACGGCCGAACCGACGGACGAACATGATGATCGGCCTGCTCGTCAGCAGCATTCTGGCTGTCGGCATGGCGCTCGTCCTCGAAGCGTTCGACAGTCGCGTGCAGACGCCCGCCGACATCAAAGATGGCTTGCAACTTCCCTTCCTGGGCATGCTCCCCTACGTGAGCAAGCGAGCGCTGAGAGGGGAACGCTCGTCCTTAGCGGGCGCGTGCCGGCGCCGTACGCGGAAGCATGCCGTGCGATTCGAACCAACGTCCTCGCGGCGGCCGGGATGAATGGCAAGCGATCGCTGCTCGTCACGAGCGCTGCCCCTGGTGATGGCAAGAGCGTGTTTGCCGTCAACCTCGGCGTCGCCCTCGGCCGGAGTGGCAAGCGCGTGCTCATCATCGACGCCGACCTGAGACGTCCCACGGCGCATGAGCTGTTAGATTGCAGGCAGCGTCCGGGCCTGGCCGATGTGCTCACCGGTGTGCGAAAACAAAGCGAGGCCATCGCCGCAACGCGTTGCCCGGGTGTCTGGTTGCTTCCCAGCGGTGGCGTGCTCGCGAACCCGTCGGAACAACTGGGTTCCAAGCGCTTCAAGGAATTTCTCGAGAAACTCACGGAATCGTTCGACTGGGTCATCATCGACTCCCCTCCGGTGATGGCGGTTACCGATCCGGCGGTCATCGCCCGTCTCACCAGCGGAGTGCTGTTCGTCGTCAATGCGCAACGTACGCAGCAGAAAGTCGCACGGGCGGCCCTCGACCGCCTGGAGGCGGCCGGCGCATCGTTCGCCGGGGCCGTCCTGAACAGCGTCACGCTCGATCGAGAGAACTACTACAACACCGGGTACTGCCTTCCGTTCTATGGTGGGTACCTCAGCGATAAACGAAGCGCCTGAGATGCTGAACACGGCCAGCCGATGCGACTGACATTCAGCCGACAGGAGCGCGCGATCGCCGAATGGCGTCTCGCCGCAGCGCGTGAACGTCACGATGCCCTCAGTGGCCACGGACGAGAAGGCGTGGTCCGTCCGGCGACGGTCGCGGACACCCCGGAGATTCTCAACCTCATCGCCACCAGTTACGACGGTGCGCACAGCTCGCCGTCTCTCGACTACTGGCGATGGAAACACGAAGAGAACCCATTCGGCCCCTCCCCGTGCCTCGTTGCGGAATCGAACGGACGGCTGGTGGGCGTACTAGTCTTCCTCCGTTGGAATTTTTACAGCGAGAACCGGTGCATTCGAGCCGCGAGGGCGGTGGACACGGCGACCCACCCGGAATGGCGCGGCAAGGGCGTGTTTTCGAGGTTGACGATGCGCCTCGTGGAACAGATGCAGAACGAAGGCGTGAGCTTCATCTACAACACTCCCAACGGTAAGAGCATGCCCGGGTATCTCAAGATGGGATGGGCGCCCGTTACCAGAATTCCGCTCTGGATTCGTCCGATGCAGATGGCTGGGCTGGCGGGTCGTGCGCTCAGCAGGACACCAGCCGCTGCGCCAATGCTCGAGCGGTTCGGCACGGTCGCTCAGGTGCTGAACGACCCACGCCTGCCGGCGTTCCTGGCCGAGGTCACGCCTGCCGACGAGCGCTATCACACGGCCCACACCCCGGGCTATCTCCGCTGGCGCTACGCCCGCGTCCCTGGCATTTCGTATTGCGCACGACTGGAAACCGCCGGTGATGCCGGCGCGCTCGTCATTGCGCGCGGCAGGATCCGCGGCCGTCTTCGTGAAGTGACGATCAGCGAACTGATCGTGACGCCCTCGGTGCGCGGTACCCGGATCGCCCGCGCGCTGTTATCCGAGCTGCTCCACACCCAGGATGCCGTTTCCGTCGCCGCGTGCCCGGCATCTGGCATGGGGCACGGCGGGCACTCGCGCGCGTCGGATTCTTCCCAGTGCCGTATATCGGGCCTCACTTCACGGCCCGCCGGCTCAGTTCGCCGGGCTCCGACCCATCCCGGTGGGCCAGCTGGCGCTGCTCTATCGGCGACCTCGACTCTTCTGACACGATGTTCAACGAGTGGGCGGCGTTCGTGTTGGTCGCGTGCTGTCGTTGATGGCGGCTGCATGGTTCGGCACTACGCCGTACCTGCGAGTCATTCGCAACCTTCTCATCGGGGCGTCCTGATGCGCATGGTGGGCGTGCTGGCGCGGTACACAATGATCTTCGACCTCTACGGCGGAACATCTGACGCGGTCGGCTACTTCGAGAACGGCCGCATCATCGCCGAATACTTTCGTGCGCTGGACTTCTCCATCATCGGCTCGGGCATGTGGGGTGATCGCGAGTGGGGCACGCAGAGTATTCGCTACGCATCGGGCCTCGTGCTGGCACTCGTGGGACCGTCGGTCCATGGAGCGTTCCTCGTGTTTTCGCTCGCGGCCTTCATCGGCCTGGTCTGCATCGTCCTTGCATCCAGA
>CAWGSZ010000007.1:0-464023 GCA_963825295.1 Vicinamibacterales bacterium
CCCGTCCTCCGGACGGTTGATCAAGTAGAACTCGTTCACGAACGTGCGCTTCATCTGTTGATTCGTCGGGTCGAGGTCGATCGCGCGTTGATTGGCTTCCCCCCATTCTTTGTAGAGGCCGGCGTGATACAAGAGCGCTCCTAGTTCGTTATCCGAGAGTCCAGGATCGAGTTCGATGGCGCGTCGATTTTCGCGAATCGCGGCCATGAGTTGCCAGCCCCGGTACCACGTGAAGAGGATAAATCCACGGGTCAGATGAATCTGGCCCATACCCGCATTCAGCCGCTCCGCCTGGGTGGTCTCGGCCTCGGCGCGCTGAATGAGCGACGGGTTCTCCTCGATGAAGACGGCCGTCCATGCGTATGCGAAGCCGAGCATCGCGTGCGCGTCAGCGAAGGCCGGGTCGATGCGAACCGCTTGCTCAAAGAGGGTCGTCGCGATGTCGGAGTTCGCGCGCGTCTGCGCCGAAAATCCGCGCTGACCAAAGTAGAAGCGGCCCTTCAAGTACAGGTCGGTACGCCTCCGCGCTCTCGGTACCCCGTCGTGCAGGCCCGGTCCGCATCTGAGCCAGTTCCACACGGAGGCGCGACGCAATCTGGCCGGCCAGCTGATCCTGGATTGCAAACATGTCGCCTGAGCGCATGTCCAGCGAGTCGGTCCACATCGACACACCGTCCGATACCCTCAGCAGGTTCACAGCCACCCGCAGTCGTTCGCCTTCGCGGTACCAAGTGCCATCGAGAACCGCGTCGACACCGAGTTCCCTGGCAGCCGTGAGCGCGTCCGTGCTCCCGGTCGCGTACGCGCGTACGGCGCTCGTCGGGCGAACAGCCAGCGCCTGCGCTCGACTGATGCCCATGATGACGCTGTCCGCCACACCGAGGCCGATGTAGTTCTCCGCGGGGTTCTCCCTGAGCGACTTGAATGGGAGGACGGCGAGCGAACGAATCTGCGGTCCCGCGTCAGGGCTGCCAGATGGCCACAGTCGCCATCCAGTCGTGCCCAGCGCGAGTAGAACGACGGCAGCGGCCGCGACGGCGATCTTGCGATGGCTGTCACGTCGTGCCTGGAGCTGAACAGTGGCATCGCCGATGTCCCGCAATCGCCGGTCAGGGTCCTTCTGCAAACAATACTGAAGCAATCTCCGCACCGCGAGGGGAGTTCCGGCAGGCAACGCCGCCCAGTCCGGCTGTCGCTCGATCACCGCCGCAAGAGTGTCGTGGATCGTTTCCCCACCGAACGGCCGTTTGCCTGTGAGCATCTCGAACAAGACGCAGCCAAAGGACCAGATATCCGCCCGCTTGTCGACGCGCTTGCCGCGCGCCTGTTCGGGACTCATATAGGCCGCCGTCCCAAGCACGACCCCCTCCCGTGTGCCACCGACCGTTATCGTAGGCGACTGCGCGAGGGCTGATGCCGATCCGTCACCCGCCGTCGCCTTCGCCAGCCCGAAGTCCAGCACCTTGACTACGCCATCAGGGGTCACCTTGATGTTCGCGGGTTTTAGATCTCGATGAATGATCCCCTTCTTATGGGCAGCGCCGAGCGCATCCGCGATCTGTCGCGCAATGGCGAGGGTCTCTGTCAGAGGAATGGGCCCGCGCGCGATGCGGTCGGCCAGCGTGTCGCCCTCGACCAGTTCCAACACGAGCGCGCGGATGCCATCCGCCTCTTCGAGTCCGTGGATCGCGCCGATGTGCGGATGATTCAGTGAGGCAAGCACGCGCGCTTCGCGTTGGAACCTCGAGAGGCGCTCAGGATCAGAGGCAACGTCGCCCGGCAGGACCTTGATGGCGACATCGCGCGCGAGCTTCGTATCGCGCGCGCGATAGACCTCGCCCATCCCACCGCGGCCGATGAAGGCCGTGACCTGATAGACGCCGAGACGCTGCCCGATGTGCACTGAAGATGTGTCATCTGGACTCGACTCTCCTGCGACGAGGAACTGATCAGCGGAGATCGGTTGATCGAGCAGCGACTGCACCTCGTGCAGCAAGCCCGCATCGCCGGCGCACTCTTGGCTCAGAAACTCCGCTCTAACGGGTGCTGGACGCTCGAGCGCCCCATGATAGAGGTCCTGAACACGCCGCCAGCGTGCGTCGCTCATCCGTGCCACCCCTCAGTCTGAGTCCCCGCATTCTACGCTGTTCGCCCATGACAGTTTTCGCGCCCGTTTCCCGTCTCTCGAAGCGGAGGGGGAAACGGGATGGCGAACAACTCACGCAGGGTTGTGGCACTAGGGCTGGTCGCGCTCGAATTGGCGGGAACGACATCGGCGGCGTTCGGCGCCGAGCCGGAGCGTCCCACCATCGTGATTCTCGTCAACAGCGTACCGGGCGTGCCTATCGAGGTGCTCCTGCGAGCGAAGGCCGAAACCGCGAGAATCTATGCTGACGCGGGTGTGAGGCTCGTCTGGAGCGATCCATCGTGGACACTCCCCCGCCTGACGGTGATGATCGTGTCCAATCCGGACGCCTGGCCCGAGCGAGTTGGCGCGGATGCGTTGGGGGCAGCGCCCGGGACGGACGAAGGGATGGGGAGACTGGCTTATGCGTTTTACGGTCGCATAGGGGCCGCCGCACAGCAGTATCGGACCGATGTCGCGAAGTTGCTGGGGTTCGTCTTGGCGCACGAGCTTGGCCACATTCTGCTGGCGGGAGGCTCGCATTCGCCCACGGGCATCATGAGCGATCGGTGGGGCCAGTTTAAGATGGATCTCGTCGCAGAGAGTCTTTTGAGGTTCACGAAAGAACAGGCCGCATCGATTCGGAAATCAGTCGGAGACATGAATGCGAACCACAAGTGACGTGCATCGCGGCACATCGCCAACGCGTCAGTGGTCAGGCGACTCCGTTTTTCGCCCGGTCGAGTACCCCTGTGCTTTCATCTCACGCATCAACCACGCCCGCGCTACCTTCCAGTCGCGCATCACCGTCTCACCGGAAATGCCGAGCACCGCGGCGGTCTCCGCGACGCTCAGGCCGCCGAAGAAGCGCAGCTCGATCACGCGGCCTTGCCGTTCGTCCATGTCGGCGAGGGCGTGAAGGGCATCGTCCAGGCCCAGCACGTCGAGACCCTTGCTATCGGTGACGGCGAGATCTTCGGAGAACGACACTTTGACCGCGTCGCCACCCCGCTTGTGCGCCCCGCGGGCCCGGGCCGAGTCGACCAGGATGCGCCGCATCAGTCGCGCCGCCATCGCGAGAAAGTGGGCGCGGTTCTGCCAGTTCATCTCCTGGACGTCGACCAGCCGCACGTAGGCCTCGTTCACCAGCGCTGTAGCCTGCAGGCTGTGACCCGGCGGCTGGCCCCGCATGCAGCGTCGGGCAATGCGCTGCAGCTCGGCATGGACGAGCGGCGTCAGCCGGGCGAGCGCCGCCTCATCGCCTTCTCTCCACGCCAGCAGTAATTGGGTGACGCCGGCCCCAGATGTCTGAATGCCCGCATTCTATGCCTGTTTTTCATCTCTCGTCTGATGGCGGAGCTGTCGGTCGGCTTCCTGCTACGGAGTCTTTGGCCGGGCCTTGTCCTGCTTTTTTTGCTGCTCTTGTTTCTGTTTCGTCAGCTGCTGTTGTTTGTTTTTTTCCTTGTCCTTCTTGCCACCCTTGTCTCCCATGCCTGCTCCTTATTCAATGAATTGTGGGTCCAGGCGCCGGTGGTCATCGTTGCCACGTCGCTTGGATTAGAGGCTTCGCGCGAGGCGGAACCCAAAGTCATTGTAGCGGAACGACGGATCGAGCTTACTGCGCAGCGTGACCCGGCAAATCGTGTGCGCGTGGCGCCACGCTCCGCCGCGCGCGGCGCGGCGCACGCCTTGGTCGGGGCCGGCGGGGTTCCGCTCCGGTGATCGGCCGTAATAGTCCTTGTCGTGCCAATCGGCGCACCACTCGTGCACGTTCGTCGCGATGCCGAGAAGGCCGAAGGCGGTCGGTTCGCCGAGTGTCACCGGCCACGGCGCCTGTAACGGACCGCGTCCGCCGTTCGGAATCCACTCCGGCATAACGTCACCCCACGGGAAGAGCGCCTGCTGAGGGCCGCGCGCGGCGTATTCCCACTCGGCTTCGGTCGGCAGCCGGACCGGACGGCCGTCTTGCTCGGATCGCCATGTGCAATACGCGACCGCATCGATCCAGCTCACGCCGACGACGGGGAGATCCGCTTGTGCAAACAGGGGATACGACCAATCGCGGGGTGGCTCGTGCTTTGTGGCGTCCACGAAGCACTCGTATTCCGCGCGCGTGACGGGACACACGCCCAGCTCGAATCTATCGACGAAAACAGGATGCGGTGGTCGCTCGTCCTCGTAACCGAGCACAGTGCCCATGGTGAACCAGCCTCCCGCGATCGGTGCGAAAGCTGGGACGAATACCGACGAGCGCGAATCAGCCATCATGCGATCATAATGCCTGGCCGGCGGCATCACCGGATGCGAAACGAATACGGTGCCGTCACACGCGAGCTTGAGGCAGAGATCGGAAATTCCAGAAGACATCGAAGAATTTCGGGACTGGCGCTGGTGCCGCGAAGGCACCCGCCAGGTTGAGTCTCCTGCCGATACAGAACGCGAAGCAGGATTCCTCTTGCCTGGTCGCCCAGGTGGCCATTCGTGATCAGGCGTCATCGCGTGCGAGGGAAGCGGACAGCTCGCGGTGGGCTTGGGCCTGTGCGCCGCGGCGACTTGAATCGCATGACCTTCCACTGGTAAAGAGGCACTTCACCCGCAGGGGACATGCATGGACAACGGCGGAAGCCTCTGGCGGCGCCGAGCGTCGATGACGCGGCGGAAGAAGGCGTGTGACCGGCGCGCCGCGTCGCGAACGCGTGACTGGAACTTCCACGATGGCAGTGCCGCGACGCTCGAAGAGGTTGTCGAAGTGGATTCGTAGCTCGCCGTGACGATACCGGCAGATTCTCAAGTGAATCCCCGCTCATATCTCCGGACTTTCGTCGAGCGATGAAGGTATTTGTGCTAGCCATCTGTGCTAGCCCAAAAAAGAGATGTTTTTCTTGTGCCGGGCGAACCAGTTTCGAACATACTCGGCCTCTTCGCAATAACCGCAGATACCCAGCGTACTCGACACGGGTTGGCGAAGGAGGTCCGTCATGACGGTTCGAGATACGGTTGCCGGTCTTCGATTCGAGATTGCGCTCGTGATCATGGTCACCTTGATGCCGGCCGCTTCCGCGGCGCAAGGGCGCGGCGGGCTACCACCCGAGGGAGGGGGTCTCCAAGCGCTCGAGGCGCGAGTCGGCACGCTCGAGCCCCAACTGGAAGATCTGAACGCTGCGCTGTCGGCGCTGAGCAGCCAGGTGGGCGAGCAACTGACAAGCCTTCAGCAGCTCGTGGGCCAGTTGCACCAAGACCTGGCGGCGGCGGAGACCAAGGTCGCGGACCTGGAGCGGCAATTGGCGGCACTCCAGGGCGGCGGGCTGACGGCCTACGAAGATCTCGCCGATCTCCCGTGTGTAACCGCAGCCAACGTCGCTACTACCTCGCTGCTGGTTGGCCCACTGAAAAGTGCGGTCTGTGCCGTCGGCATATCCACGAACGATCGCTTCGTGGATTTGGGGCCGATCATCTTTGACTCGCAGACGAACCTGATGTGGGAGAAGAAGGACGACAGCGGCTTGCTTCATGATGTGGACAACACGTACGCCTGGTGCACACCCATCGTAAAAGGCGGCGTCCGCGACATCTGTACTGATATTTCAGATTCGTGGATTGATGAGGTGAACGCAGAATCCTTTGCAGGGTTCAGCGACTGGCGTGTGCCGACGGAAGACGAGCTGCGGTCGATCGTTGACAACACCGCTGGTCTTCCGCGGATCGACCCGATCTTCGGCCTGACGCGGGCGACGGGGTACTGGACGGTGGAAGAGGACCTCGTGAGTTTTGCCAGCAGCGCGGGCGTTCCCAAGCCAGGTGGCGCCCATGCCGTCCGAGCGGTGAGGTCCCTTCAGGGACTTGTTACACCGCTACCGAAACCGATGCCGTAGAGGGTATTCAGGAGGGGCCACCTTCTCGATGTGAAGGCGATCGTCAGGTTGCGTCTAGGGAATCTGGAGCCGGCGATCGGACTTGAACCGATGACCTCCTGATTACGTCGGCGGGCTCACGGGCGGAACCACCTATATGGTCGATGGCCGCCAGCATCTTCTCGTGCCGTCCGGGAGTGCACTGACGGCGTTCGCGTTACCGCAGTAGCACGTCGTCCTACTGGGCTTCGGGCACCTTCAGGATGCGCGTGCCCTCGAGATTCGAATATCCGAACAGGCCGCCTTCGAAGAAGACGACCTGGCTTCGTGTATAGCGGGGTAAGTAGGTGCGGAACACGTCCGCACCGGTGTCGGTACGCAGCACATACACGACGTCCCGGGCGTGGCCAATGGACAGCGTGGTTGTTTCGCTGATCGCGATGAGCCTGCCGGTCGGGTCGACCGCTATCGAGGTGACGCTGCGCCCGGTATTCGTCCGATGACGCCCGGAGCCACCCGGGAGCGACCAGCCGATTCTGATAGGGACCGTCTTCACGGTAGGCGTCCCACGCCACCCACCCCTCGCCAAGTCGAAGGTAGGTCGAGTACTGCGCGCGAATCTCACCGGGCTCGAACGGGATGGGTCGCGACTGGCCATCGAAGCCGACAACCAGAGGCCGGTCGTTCCGCCAGACGAGAATCTCCCGCGTCTGAGTGTCGACATCCATCAGCACGTACGAGGCCGGCCCCAGCGGGGCCAGGTCCACCTCGAGTTCTGGCGCCGTTGACTTCGAGGTCGCCTGGCGCACCTGCACCCGATGAAGCACGGGTGGGCCGGAATCCAACGATGGTCTCGAGATACGCCACGGCGTCGCCGCGGCGCGACAGCACCGGCGGGCTCTGATAGCGATCGCTCGAGGCGGCCAGAGGCTGAAGGAGGGTACCTGGTTCGACCAGCATCGACCAGGTCCGCACCGACGTGCGCCGGTCCATCTGTTCGATGATGGCGGCGCCCTCTGGCGAAGCGAACTGGAGACTTGTGAAGAAATCGAGATAGCCCTCGGGGCTCTGGCCCGGCTTCGGGAGCACGGCGTCAGTGAGCGAGCACTCGGGAACTCGTAACAACGTGTCACGCCCGTCGGGTGGCCGGGCAGCCCACCACGCACGTGGACCTGGCGAGGCTTTTGTGACCGGCGTTCGAATCGGCCGCAGTTCAGCCCCTCGAACAAGACAGTGTTCGGTCCACGAATTCCTCTCCGCCGCAGTGTCTGCTTCGATGAGGAAAAGCGCGGGGATCGCCGACATGTACGCCACGTTCAGCGCCGCCGTGAGCGGGATAACCCCGAGCCATGCCATCTTGCGCACCCACCCTCGACCGAGCGACCAGTAGAGGACGACGCCGGCGAGCACCTGCGCGGCGACCGCCACCGCCACATTGGCGGCCATCCACGCGATCTGGTGGTTTGACCCGAAGCCCTGCAGAAGCGACACGCCGAGAAACCACGCCGCATGTGGGCCCACGATAGGGATGGCATACACCCCGAACGATCCGATCGCCGCAATCCATCTTCGTCGGGTTGGTTGAGCCATTCTCGTCGTGACAGCTTACCAAGCGTCCGGCCTGCCGCGCTCTTCACCGCAGGACTAATCCCACTTCACGCGGCCCGTCCGGCCCGTATAATCCACGGATGATTTTGACAACCTCCGATGGCGCTCGCACGACGCTCGACGACACGAAGATCGCCGAATTCCGAAGTGCGTTGCGCGGCGACGTGATGGCGGCCGATGACGCGGGGTACGAGAACGCTCGGCACGTCTGGAACGGCAACATCGATCGCCGGCCCGGATTGATCGCGCGGTGCGCCGGTGTCGCCGACGTGCAGCAGGCCGTGACTTTCGCTCGAACACATTCGCTGCGTCTGTCGATTCGGGGTGGCGGCCACAGCGCCCCGGGCTATGGCACGAACGACGGCGGCCTCGTGATCGACATGGCAGCGATGAAGGGTATTCGTGTCAATCCAGTCGCGCGAACGGCACGAGCTCAGGGTGGCGTACTCTGGCGCGAGTTGGACCACGAGACGCAGGCATTTGGACTCGCAACCACCGGCGGCACGGTCTCGAACACCGGCGTCGTCGGGCTGACGCTCGGCGGCGGTCTCGGCTGGTTGATGGGCAAGCACGGCCTCGCGGTCGACAACCTGATTTCGGCGGACGTCGTGACGGCCGACGGTCAATTCCGAACGGCGAGCGCCACGGAACACCCGGACCTCTTCTGGGCGCTTCGGGGCGGCGGCGGCAACTTCGGCGTTGTGACGGCCGTGGAGTATCGCGTGCATGAAGTCTCGCAGGTTCTCGGTGGTCTGGTGCTGTTTCCGCTCGATCAAGCACGGGACGTGCTCTTCTTTTACAGGGATTTCTGCGGCACGCTGCCAGACGAAGCCGAAGCCTACCTTGCACTCCTGACGGCGCCTCAGGGGATGCCGGTGGTCGCCTTGATCCTTGGCTACAACGGTCCGATCGCAGAGGGCGAAAAGGTTCTTGCGCCCGCTCGAGGGTTTGGAAAGCCGATCGCCGATCTCGTCGGGACCGGTCCCGTACAGCGCACGTCAGAAGATGCTGGACGACCCGAACGCGACGCACGGTTTGCAACGGTACTGGCGCTCGGCCTTCACCGAGCAGATTCCGGACGAGTTGATCCACGAGCTGGTGGACGGCGCTTCGCGATTCAGTTCGCCAATGAGCGCGATCATCTTCTTCTATATGCATGGCGCCGCGACACGAGTCGCTTCGGCCGACACGGCATTCGCGCCCAGGCGTCCGCTGTGGGATGTCGATCTGGTCGGACAATGGGCCAGTGCCGGCGAATCCGCCGATCACGTCGCCTGGGTCAAGTCCCTGTGGGGCAGGATGGAGCCGCACCTGCTTGGCACGGCCTACGTCAATCATCTGTCGTCTGACGATCGGCCTGAAAAAGTCCGTGCGTCGTTCGGAGAGAACTACGCGAGGCTGCGGCAGGTGAAAGGGGTGTACGACCCGACGAACGTATTCCGGATGAACGCCAACATCGTGCCGTAATGCCGACTCGGTACACACTCAACACGGTATTCCTGCTCTTGCTGCTCGGCGGTGCGACGGCAGCGGAAGCGCAGGTCCAACCACAGCTCGCCAAGCGCTATTTCGAGGAAGCCACGAAGCTCTGCGAGCGAGACGCGGGCCGGTTGTGGGGTGTATCGCTCTGTGGTCCGATGGTGATCGTTGACCAGGCGACCGGAACGCGTGCCACAAGCCAGCCGGAACCGGAGGGGCCGCCACCCCGCCTTCCGGGTTTCGTGGACGGCCCCGTCTCCTGGGGCGGGTTGCGGTGGTTCAGCTTCCCCCTGTACATGCTCCCGGAGAAGGATGCCGATGTCACGCCAGCAAATCATGCTTCACGGGCTGTTCCATCGTATTCAGCCCGAGCTGGGGTTCCTGCGGGGACGACGACGGCTACAACGAGCATCTCGAGACGCTCGAAGGGCGCGTCTGGATGCAGCTCGAATGGCGAGCGCTCCGCCGGGCGGTCGAATCGAGCGGGAGCGGCCGGGCCGAGGCGATTGCCGATGCGCTGGCCTTCAGGCGCGAGCGACGCCGCCTGTTTCCCGGCGCGGCAGACAACGAACGGCGCGACGAGATTCGCGAAGGGCTTGCCTCCTACACGGGCGTTGCGGCCTGGGCCAATTCGCCCGCCGATGCCCATCGTGCCGCAGCGTCGGCCCTCGCAGGAGGCGAAGCGCAGCCGTCCTTCGTCGGATTGTTCGAAGCCGCGTCCGGACCCGCCTACGGTGTGCTGCTGGACGATCTCCTGCCGGGATGGCGCCGACAGGTTCGTGTCACCTCGGACCTTGGCGACTTGCTCGCCTCCGCAATCAACAGGCCACCGACGACGGATGTTGCCGTGGCAGCGGCGCGCTACGATGGGGCAACGCTGCGAACGGCGGAGGAGACACGCGATCGGGCGCGGCAGGTCCGCGTCGCCGAATTGCGTCGACGCTTCGTTGATGGGCCCGTGCTGACGATGCCTGCCGGGGGCAGCGGGACCAGCGATACCACCGGCAACGTCGGCATTCCGGGGGCCGGTACCGTGTTTTTTCGCAATTTCACCCTTTCCGCTCAATGGGGTCGTCTCAACGCCGACGGCGGCGTCTTGCGCGCTGCCGATGGGGCCACACTGTCCGTCCCGGTTACCGGGCCGCTCGAAGGGACCACCCTGAAGGGGGACGGCTGGAGCGCCACTCTGAACTCCGGGTGGGTGGTGCGGCCGGCGGCACGACCTGGCTCCTTTACTATCGTTCGCGGAAACTAACACGGTGCAGGTACACACAAGCTCGAGGCAGCGGTCAGAAATTCCAGAAGACATCGAAGAGTTCCGCGACTGGCGCTGGTGCCGCGAAGGCACCCGCCAGGTCGAGTCGGTGGTCGACGCCGAACGCTTCGTCGAGGAGGTCGGGTTCGCCACCGGATTCACCGACTCGCGGCGGCCGGGTCCGTCGCTGTATGTCGCGGTGTGCGGACGCCGCGACGCCGTGCTGCCCCGCAACGTGCAGAAAGATCCGGAAACGTCCCTCACCTGGGAGTTGAAGGACGAGATGATGTCGCGCGGCCACGTGTACTACGCCAAGCTCGCGCGCGGCAAGCCGATGTTCCTCGCACGGCGCATGATCCCCTGCTTTCACGCGGTGTGGGGAATGCGCCGATCCGACGAGAAGCGGAAATTGACGAAACCCGCCCTTGCGGTGCTGAAGGTGCTGCGCAAGGAATGGGAGATGGCCACCTCCGATCTGCGTGCCGAATCGGGAGTCAAGGATCGTGCGGCGTTTACCCGGGCCGTCGACGAGCTCCAGAGCGCCATGATCGTGATTCCGACCGCCGCCGCTTATGCCCCGAAGTTCACTTACATCTGGTCGCTCGGGATCGATCGGTTTCCCGACGAGCTGACCAGGCGCATGGATCGCGACGTCGCGCTCGGCGAAATCGCGCGTTGTTTTCTCGATTCCGCCGGCATGACCGTGCTCGGCGAACTGGCGCGCGTTACCGGCTTATCGCGGCCGGAAGCGGGACGCGGCAACCGCGCGCTCGTGGCGGAAGGCTATGCCACCATGCTTCAACGCGGCGTGTATCGATTGGATCGACTGGCAGAGGCGACCAGGGTCGGCAACACCATCAGCCACCTTGCGTAACTTCTCTTCCAGACTCTCGGCGACGATGTCGAAATGCCGTTTGATATCAACCGCCTGCCAATCCCCAATCCCCAATCCCTAATCCCCAATCCCGTCTGCGTCAGCTAGTGCGTTTGACAAGGACGCCGGTGTCGTGTTCCACTCGTTTCGTGCGCGCCACCTACGTTTCGACGTTCCCGCAAAGCACGATGCACCGCATCGTGCTTCATGCGAGTCAACGCAGGTGAGATAGGCTGCAGCGCCCGGGTTTCCGGATTTTCCAAGGCCATCACCTGTAACGAGGTGATGGCCTTTTTGCTTTTATGACGACGAACACCGACACAGAACGGGATGCCAGGCGTTTGACGGCCGCGATTCGGCTGGTCATCCGCCAATACTGGGGACAAGTGCGCCGCCGGCGCGCCGCGGCGCTGGGCGCGCTCGTGCTGCCGGCGCTGGCCGACATCCTCACCTACTACGCTCCCCCGCTGGTCGTCGCCCGGCTGCTGGGCACGATCGCCCGGGGCGAGCGCCTCACGCCCGCCGAGCTCGCGCCCTACGTGGCCACCTTCGTGGCGCTGTGGCTGAGCGGCCAGATCGCCTGGCGGCTGGCGGTGGTCCTGATCGCCCGCGTCGAGATTCGGGGCATCGAAGGGCTGTACATCGAAGCGATGGACGAGCTCCTCGCCAAGGATCTCGCGTTTTTCCAGAACAACTACGCGGGATCGCTCACCAAGCGCGCCCTCGGCTACGCGCGGCGCTTCGAGGACGTGTTCGACGTGATGTCGTTTCAGGTGGGGCCATCGCTGCTACCGCTCGCGTTTGTCGGCACCGTGCTGTGGTCGTACTCCCCATGGCTCATCGTGCTCCTCGTGGCCATGCTCGCGACGACGCTCGTCATGGTGGTGCCGTTGATTCGCCGGCGGCGGCGGCTGGTCGACATCCGCGAGGTCGCGTCGAACGTGCTGGCCGGCCACGTCGCCGATTCGATTACCAACGCCGAAGCCGTACGCGCGTTCGCGCGCGAGGCCGACGAGGCGCGCATCCACGCCGGCAACGTGGGCGATTACGGCGCGAAGACGCTGCGATCGTGGGACTACCAGAACCTGCGCGTCGATCTCGTGACGTCGCCGATGTTCGTCATCACCAACACGCTCGGGCTCGTCCTGGCGCTCTCGCTGAGCGGCACGGCGGGCGCGAGCCTCGAAGTGGTGTTCATCACCTTCAGCTACTACGCCACCGCGACGCGCGTGATGTGGGAGTTCAACCGCATCTACAGAAGCCTGGAAGGCGCGCTCACCGATGCGGCGCAGTTCGCCGACCTGTTGCTCGATCCGCCGTCGGTCGTCGACGCGGAAACGGCCGAGGTGTTGTCGCCGGCCGATTTCGGCGTGGAATTGCGAGAGGTGTGCTTCCGCTACTCGCCGTCGCAGCCGCTGCTGTTCGATCGTCTCTCCCTGCCCATCCCGCCTGGCGCGAAGATCGGCCTGGTCGGGCGTTCCGGCGGCGGCAAGACCACGTTGACCCGGCTGCTGCTGCGGTTCGCCGACATCGAGTCCGGGGCGATCCTCATCGGCGGCCAGTCGATCGCGCGCGTGCCGCAGGCGGCGCTGCGCAACCTCATCGCGTACGTGCCGCAGGACCCTTCCATGTTCCATCGCAGCATCGCCGACAACATCAGGGTCGGCCGGCCCGATGCGACGGACGCCGAGGTGCGGCATGCGGCCGGGCTCGCGCACGCCGCCGAGTTCATCGATGCCCTGCCGGCGGGCTACGAGACGCTGGTCGGCGAGCGTGGGGTGAAGCTGTCGGGCGGGCAGCGCCAGCGCGTGGCGATCGCGCGCGCGATTCTTGAAGGACGCGCCCATCCTCGTGCTCGACGAGGCGACGAGCGCGCTCGATTCCGAAAGCGAAGCGTTAATCCAGGACGCGCTGTGGGCGCTGCTCGCGGGCCGGACCGCCATCGTCATCGCGCACCGGCTGTCGACGGTGCGCAGGATGGACGAGCTGATCATTCTCGACCGGGGACGGATTGTCGAACGAGGCTCGCACGACGCGCTGTTGAAACGCGATGGCGTGTACGCGTCGCTCTGGGCGCATCAGTCAGGTGGGTTTCTCGTGGAGGATTCGGGTGAAAGGCTGGTGGGGTCCGGCTGAAGCCGGACACTACGTACTGTCTGATGTCCTAATCCCGAATCCCCAATCCCCAATCCCTACTCGTATCTCAGTGCTTTCACCGGGTCGAGGCGCGTCGCGCGGCGGGCCGGCAGGAAGCACGCCATCAGCGCGACCGTAATGAGCACCACGCTCGTCGACACGAGCGTGACGATGTCGGCGGGGCCGGTGCCGACGAGCATGCCCTGAAGCAGCCGTCCGGTGCCGAGCGCCGCTCCAATGCCAAGACAGAGACCGACGCCAAGCTCAATCATGCCCCGCCGGAGGATGAGCCACCGCACTTGCTCGGCTTCGGCGCCAAGCGCCATGCGGATCCCGATCTCCTGCGTGCGCTGCGACACGGAGTACGCGGTCACGCTGTACAGTCCCACCGCGGCCAGCACGATCGCAATCACCGCAAACGCCAGGAACATCGTGCCGAACGTGCGTTGTGGCCATCGATTTCTTGCGAGAATGTCGTCCATCGTGCGTATGTCGGTCACCGGCACGTTCGGATCCATGGCCGACAGTTCCTTCCGCAGCAGCTCCACGACCGCAACCGGATTGCCGCGGGCGCGCACGATCAGGTTGGAGCTCATCGCCATCAGCATGTTCTGCGCGTGCGTGAAGTAGACGACGGGATCGGGATCGCGCTCGAAACCGCGCTGGCGAATCGTCGGCGAGACGCCGACCACGGTGGCCTGGTAGAACCTGGGCGCCCCCGGGATATTGCCGTCGTTGATCATGCGGATGCGCTTGCCGACGGGATCTTCACCACGGAAATGCATGTCGGCCAGCCGCTGGTTGATGATCATCGCTTCGCGGCCCGGCTCGCCGTCGCCGGCCCTGAACGCGCGGCCGCGCACCATTTGTACGCCGAGCGCATCGAAGTATCGCGATCCGACCGCCACGATGCTGACGAGCGGCCGCTGCTCTCCCGTCATGTCGGACCGGCCGTCGATCTCGAGGCGCCGCTGCGACGCACCGCTGAACGGCAGGTAGTTTGACGAGCTCGCGCCCTCGATGGCGCCGATGCCGTTGAGCCGATCGTCGACCTGCTGAAGAAACAGGGCGCGCGATTCGAGGCTCGAGTAGGTGCGAGTCGGAAAAATCAGCTGCATCACGACGAGCCGGGACGTGTCGACGCCGATGTCCATGCGATAGAGGTTCAGGAAGCTGCGCATCATCAGGCCGGCGCCCGAGAGCAGCACCAGCGTCAGCGTGAGCTCCGCGACGATCAGGGCGGTCGTCCAGCGCCGCGCGCGCGAGCCCGCCGATCCCGAGCGTCCGCCGTCCTTCATCACCTCGGAGACGCTCGTGCGCGACACGTAAATGGCCGGCGCCAGGCCGAACACGATGCCGGTGAGCAGGCAGACCGCGGCGATGAATCCGAAGACGGCGGGGTCCATCGAGAACACCATCCAGTACGGCTTGCCGATGTCCTGCGTGCTGGCGTCGAACCACCGTACGCCGAGATACGCGAGGCCCAGGCCGGCCACACCCGCGACGAACGCAAGCAGCACGCTCTCGACCAGCAGTTGCCGCACGATGCGCCATCGCGTCGCGCCAATCGACACGCGCACGGCAATCTCGCGCGAACGGCCGGACGCGCGCGCGAGCAGCAGATTGGCGACGTTCGCGCACGCGATGAGCAGCACGAACGCCACCGCGCCCATCAGCGACCAGAAGATGACGCGTATCTGGGTGCCAACCACCTGCTCGGAGAAGGGTTGCACGACCGCGCTGATCCCCTTGTTCGAGTCTGGAAATTGCGTCGCTAATTCCTGCGTGATGCTCGTCATCTCCGAGCGCGCCTGTTCGATGGTCATGCCATCGGCGAGCCGGCCGTACGCCATCAGCAGACGCCCCGATCGTCCGGCGCGCGTTTGCGCCGTGGGCCGCTGCGCCAATGGCAGCCAGACCTCGGAATTGAACGGAAACTCCATGCCTGGCGCCATGACGCCCACGATCATCACGGGTTCCGAGTTCATCCGGATCGTTCGTCCGATCACCGCCTTCTCGCCCTGGTAGCGGCTTTGCCACACCTTGTGGCTCAGGAGCATCACCGCAGGAGCGCCCGGTCGATCGTCCTCGGCGGAAAATCCCCGTCCGATCGCGGCCTGCATGCCGATGAGCGACAGGCCGTTCCAGGAAATGTAGGCGCCGTCGTACTGCTCGGGCGCGCGATCGTCGGCGCTGAAGTTGACCGGGGACATCTGGACGAGCGAGATGCCCGAAAACGTGCGGCTCGCGCGGCGCCAATCCTCGAAATCGGGCTCGGATACGCCAAACGTGCGGCTCTGGGCGTCGCGCGTGTTGATCATCATGATGCGGTCTGGATCGTCGAACGGCAGCGTTCGCAGCAGCACCGCATTCACCAGCGTGAAGACCGCGCTCGTGGCGCCGATGCCCAGCGCCAGCGCGGCCACGGCGGCCAGCGTGAAGCGCGGGTCTTTGACGAGCCGGCGCGCGGCATAGCGAAGGTCCTGAATGAGGCTGTTCAAAGGCACACCTCCACGGGCACTGTAAGAGACACCTGATATTACGCGCGGGTTCCCTTGATGGTTCCAGCCGGAATGGGGTCGGGAGACCCCATTGCACGATATCTGCAAGTGGTTGCCTGGCGATATTGACCTCGCCCACGCATGGCGTTAAACCTTTGGTATGGCCAAAAAACGCAAACGTCAGAAGAAGCCGGCGAAAGGACAATCGAGCACGGTCGCGGTCTCGCGCCGCATCTGCAACCTCGAACCTTCCAGGGACACCGAGACCGACTGGAGCTTTCTCGACAGCGTCGCGGGCGGCGTGCTGACCGCGATTGCCGCGCCCCCACCATCGGTCGACCTGCGCGCCGCGTGGTGGAGCATCAACGACCAGGAAGACACGGGGTCGTGCGTCGGCTGGGCCACGGCCGACGGCCTGGTGCGGTACCACATGGTGAAGGCCGGCAGGCTGACAAAAACCAGGCTGCTCTCGCCGCGATTCGTCTGGATGGCGTCGAAGGAAACCGACGAGTTCACGACGCGGGCGGGGACGTTCATCGAAGAGGCCGGCACCTCCCTGAAAGCCGCGCTCGACATCACGCGCAAGTACGGCGCGGTCACCGAAGACCAGTTGCCGTTTCACATCGTGACGAAGATGCACACCGGCAGCGAAAACGCCTTCTATGCCGCCGCGGCACAACGCAAGATCGCCTCGTACTTCAACCTGCAGCGCAATCTGACGCAGTGGAAGGCGTGGCTGGCGTCAAAGGGCCCCGTCCTCGCGGCGCTGACCGTGGACGACACCTGGGACAACGCCGCCACGACGGGAGGCAACATCGACACGTTCATGCCCAACACCGCGCGCGGCGGCCACGCGATCTGCATCGTCGGCTACCTCACATCGGGCCGGTTCATCGTGCGAAACAGCTGGGGCACGGGTTGGGGCGATAACGGCTTCGGCTACGTCACGCCGGCGTATATCGCCGCCGGGTTCTTCGACGAGTCGTACGGCATAACTGTCTGAAGAGCTGACCATTCGCAGATTGGTAGATTCGCAGATTACTGCCTCTCAGCGAACTTTCCATCGGCCGGGAGACTTAAGCGGCCGGGGCAACGGACTTTGGTCTCCGCCAGGGGTGACTTTCGGCGGAAACGACCCTGTATCCCTTCCGGATGGCGGGTACATCCATTGCTCCGATCTGGTCTTCATGCGAAGCCATTCGGGTGGAGACAGCCAGCACGAGGCGCCGTGTCAATCCCGCACGCTCTGTGATTGCGGGCACGACTGTGAGCAATGCGCGCTCGAACTGCCACATGCGGACGTTCGCCGCCGGGATTCGGTTCGTGGAAGACGCAGCTCCGACGGCGCTGGCGCCGGCCCTGACTACGACGGCACCTACCTCGATTGGCGGCCCCGTCATCGATAAGAACGGCTCACGTCGCCGGCGATCTACCTCCAACCGTTCGCGGCAGCGCTCTTGAGCGCGTCAATCGTCAGGGGCGTGCCCGCGCGCTCGTTCGCGGTGCGGATGCGCTCGGGCGACACGCCGTGGTTGCGCAAGCCCACGAGATCGTCGACCGTCAGCCCCTTGTAGCCCAGTTCGTTCTGCTCTCGAAGGTATGCCGGCGACACGCCGTGGTCGCGCTGCCGGATGAGCTCGTCGAGCGAAAGCCCCTGTAACCTTGCGTCCGTATCTCGCGCACGTATTCGGGCGACACGCCGTGGTCTCGCGCGCGCGTCGAGACAACCGTTCGTCCGCCCCTCCTCCTTCGTTAACCCGATTGTCCCCTCGTTCGACAGTTCGGTATAACAGGTTCCTGCCGGTCCCGATTGACGGCCAGCTAAGAGGTATCTCATGACTACACGAAGCGCTCTCGTTGCCTGCGTGCTTCTGCTCGGGTTCAGCCAGCAGCCCGCGCATGCGCAACGGGTGCTCGATCCGTCGGGCACGACATGTATCGTGTACGACCACGAGACCGAATGCACATCGGTGCAACCCGTCTGGATCGGCAACAAGAAACCCGAGGAAGGACCGTTCTCCCTGCGCCGCCTTGCCGAAGTGACGGCGCCCATCCTGTGGCTGTCGCCGCGTGAGTTTCTGCTGCTTGAATCCAGACGCGCCGACGCACCTGGCCGGGTCGCTGTCAGGAATGGCGGCAGGACCGTCTACTACCGGATTCGGCGCGTGCGGCTGAAGAATCCGCCCGCCAGACCCCAGCTCTCGCGGCGGGATGATGCACGCGTCCAGCAGCCGCAGAACGTCTGGTCGAGCGAATCGGGTGCGTTGCCGCTCGACGAGCTCGATTACGTGTACATCACCTTCTTCTTCTATTACCCGGAGGATCGCGGTGTCGGCGGGCATCCTCACGATCTCGAGGCCTTGGAAGTGCGCGTGCGCATGAGGCAGGCCTGCCGCAGCATCGTCGATCAACAGGACCCGCCACGCCCGCAGCCACCCAAACCCGACGAGTGCTTTGCGGCCGCGCAACTCGAAAGCGTCTCCGGCTCGGCGCATGGCGTCGGCTGGTACACGAACACGCTGCAGGTGCTTTCGACGCGCGACACGGTGCTGCCGCTGGTGGCGCTCGTCGAAGAGAACAAACACGCCACCTCGCCCGACCGCGACGGCGATGGGACCTACATGCCGCACTACGATGTGAACCGGCAATCGAACGATGCGTGGGGAATCCGCGATGTGGCGGGAACGGGAAAACTTGGCGGGAGCACGTTCAGCGCCGAGTTCTCCCGCACACGACGGCCTTTTACGCAGGTGTGTCCGCCGACGCCGTCTGCGCGCTTGATCGAACACCACGCCGCAGCACTGGCAGGCCTGGCGCCGAACGGCGACGATGGCGGCTGCCTCAACAACCTCAACAAGCCGGACCGTGCGTACGACCTCATCGAGTCACGAACCGATGCGGTGTGCCAACAGCTCGAGTCGCTAAGGAGCTCGACAAAGAATTCCGACGACCGGCTGCTCGGATTCCTGAGTGCCAAGAAATTCTGCGCGCCCGAGAGCGCCACCGAAGTGCTTCCGCCGCGTCCGGGCGCAGTCGCAACGCTCTTCGAAGGACTTAGCAAAGTATCGCCCGGCCCCGATGGCCAATACGGATTCCAGAGCGTCGCCGAGCGTTTCAGCTTTGCGTACCGCTATGACGAGGGACACGGCGTGTCGGCGATCGTGCCTGTAGGCGGCGAAGTGCCGTTCGTCGGCGGATGGGCCATCATGCGAGTGAACCTGATCGCGCAGACGCTCAACCGTCCTCATCGTTTCTCGACCACGAGCTACGAAGCGATGTACGCCCCGTCGGCGTCACGGCCGTTCGACTGGTATGTCGCCGTCGGCGGCGAGCGCCTGCACGATGCGCAGACGGGAGTGGCAAGTTGGGAGCCTGTCGAAGAAATCGGCATACGCTACCGCTTCTCGGCCGAGCGTATCCGGTTCCTGCGGTTTCTCGGCGGCAGGGTCGGATTACGCGCCAATTCGATGCAACGTCCGCACAATGTGCGCTTCGTGTATGAGTTTGGCGCGGGATCGTGGTGAATCAGCGAGCTCGTCATCGCATGGGACGGGCGATGCGCGCCTATCTGCGCCTGTTCGCAGCCACGGTCAAGGCCGGCACGTTGTAGGATAAGTATAATTCATAGTATATTCATACGATGACACGGCGAGCCCTCTCCGTGACCCTGGAAGCCGACAACGTGACCTGGCTCAAGGGCCGCGCCGGCGCCGTGGGCGAGAGCGTCAGCGAGCTGCTCGATCAGATCGTGACGTCGGCGCGTCACGGTGCGTACGCGGGCACGGCGCGAACGGTGGTTGGCACGATCGACATCGATTCGTCCGATCCCCTGCTGGAGCATGCCGACGCGCTGGTGCGTGCGGCGTTCGAGACATCGCTCGGCCGACCGCTGGCGGTACATGAACCGCGAGCTTCGTATTTCCCAAAGCGAAAAGCGCGGAAGCGCCGTGGCTGAGCCGCAGAGCGCCGTCACCGATACGCACGCGCTCATCTTTCACGCGGCCGGCGGCGGTCAGCTGGGCCGTCGCGCAGCCGCGTTCTTCGATCGATGCGAGCGCCGGGACGCCATCCTGTACGTGCCGATGGCGGTGATCTGGGAATGTAGCCTGCTGGCTCGCGTGGCGCGGGTCAACCTCCGGCGGAGCGTCCGTGCGTTCTTCGACGATCTCTTCAGCAATCCGGCGTACCAACCCCTCGAGCTCACGCCGGAACAGGTGTTTCTTGCCGACGAGCTTCGCTTCACCCGCGATCCGTTCGACGGGCTCATCGTCGCGGCCGCGCGCACGGAAGATCTGCCCCTCCTGACGCGGGACACCGCGATCCGCGACTCCGGCGGCGTTCCGGTGATCTGGTAGCGCGTTCGCGCCTGGACCACGTCACGACTCACCCGGCTTCAACACGTTGAGGTGCTGTCGATGCGCCAGACGGGCGGCGATGTAATCGGCGTGCTCGATACGCAGCTCGCGCGTGATCCGGCGAATCTCGTTGTCCTCGGCGACGGCAATCGATTCGTCGGCGGATGAGACCGCAAACAAGCAGTGCAGCAGCGCGAGCTTCTGCTCGTCGGTCGCGCGGGTCGAGAATTCCCGCGTCACCAGGAAATCCTCGACCCCGCCGAACAGCACGCTTTGGGCCTTGGCAATCTCGACCACGAGCCTCGCCTGGTCAGGCGGCAGGTGCCCCTCGCGCGCGACGACCTCCTCGATGACCGTCGTCTCCTCGGCGCTGACCTGCTGATCGACATGGGCGACCCGGCTGAGGATGTACGCGAACGCGGCGAGATATCTCGCGCGATCGGGTTCCAGCGTTTCGAGTGCGCCAACAATCGTCCGGACGCCCTCGAGCTCGTGCTCGTCCGATTCAGCACCGCCACCCAGCCCCAGAAATCGCAATAAAGACATTGTTTTTTACTTCTTCTACTTTTTTTCTACTTCTTTCTTTTCACTTTCTACTTTCCACTTTCTACTTTTTACTTTCTACTTTCTACTTCCCAGGTACTCCTTGCGAGTATTCTATTCAACGAATAGTAGAATTCCTGCCGAGGAGGCCATGTGTTGAAGAAACTGACGATTGCCGCCGCGCTCATCGTGGCGGCTGGCGCCGGATCGATTACGTCCGGTCAGGCGAAGGTGCAGCTCTCGCGTATCAAATTGCCGCAAGGCTTTCAGATTTCCGTCTGGGCCGACGGCGTGGTCAACGCGCGGTCGATCGCGCAAAGCCCCGGCGGCACGGTGTTCGTCGGGACGTGGAACGCCGGCAACGTGTACGCGCTGCGCGACGACAACAAGGACGGCAAAGCCGACAAGGTCATCACCATCGTCAGCGGCCTGAAGAACATGCCGAACGGCGTCGCCTTCCGCGACGGCGCGCTGTACGTCGCCGAGATCAACCGCATCCTGCGCTTCGACAACATCGAGTCGAAGCTCGAGTCCGCGGGGACGCCGGCCGTCGTCACCGACAAGTTTCCGACCGACCGTCATCACGGGTGGAAGTTCATCCGGTTCGGCCCCGACGGCCTGCTGTATGTGCCGGTCGGTGCGCCCTGCAACATCTGCGATCGCGGCGATCCGTACAACACGATCTGGCGCATGAAGCCCGATGGCACCGGGATGGAGATTTACGCGCGCGGCGTCCGTAACACCGTGGGCTTCGACTGGCATCCGACGTCGCGCGAGCTGTGGTTCACCGACAACGGCCGCGACAATCTCGGCAACGACGTCCCCACCGACGAGCTGAACCGCGCGCCGAAGGCCGGCATGCACTTCGGTTATCCGTTCTGCCACGAGGGCAAGGTGCCGGACCCCGAGTTTGGCGCCAAGCGGAATTGCAGCGAGTTCGAACCGCCCGCCCAGCGCCTGGTCCCTCATGCCGGCGCGATCGGCATGCGCTTCTATACGGGAACGCAATTTCCAGAGCAGTACCGCAATCAGATTTTCATTGCCGAACACGGCTCATGGAACCGCAGCCCTGGCGTGCCTTACACGGGCACACGCGTGTCGATCGTGCGCGTGCAGGACAACAAGGCCGTCGGCTACGAGCCGTTCGCCGAAGGATGGCTTGGCGGCGCGGATGGCCGTCAGCGCTGGGGCCGTCCAGCGGATCTGGAAGTGCTGCCTGATGGATCGATGCTGGTGTCGGACGACCAGGCGGGTGTGATCTACCGGATTACGTACGCCGGAAAATAAGACATAACAGGAGATCAGGAGATTAGGAGAAATTCTTTTGAAAAGAATTCTCTTGGCCCTCCTAGTCTCCTAATCTCCTGTTTTATTTCTTAATCTCCGGCCCTATTTCATGTCGCCACCGATCTCGTACGCGCTCACCGTGTTCTCGTTCATGTGCGGAGCGATGAGCACGTCGCCCTGCGCGTACAGGAACGTGTGATCGGCCAGACCGGGCTTGAACGTGCGCACGACGCGTGACGAGCCGTCCTGCCCCACCTGAATCAGTTTGCCGGCCAGATAGTCCGTCACCAGGAATCCGCCGCGCGCCTCCTGCTCGACGCCGTCGATGTTGCCCAGCGGCTGTTTGGTGATGAGCGTCTTCTGTTTGGTCTTCAGGTCGAGCATGAAGAGATGGCCGGGCGTTTTCGTCGAGAAATCCGCCGCGATCGGGGTGCCCCATCCGCCGACGACCAACCGTTCGCCATCGACAAACAGCCCGTTCGGATGTTCGAGCTGCTCGCCCTCGGCGAAGACCGAGGCCTTGCCGTCCTTGATCGCGATGATCTTGTTGTCCATCATGTCCGACACGTAAACCGTGCCGTCGGCGCCAGTCGCCAGGTCGTTCAGGAACTTGGCGCCGTCGATCTTGATGCGCGCGGTTTCCTTGGCGGTCGCGATATCGATACCCACGACCTCGTCGATGTCGGCCACCCACAACGTCCCGCCGAAACTACGCAGACCCTTGGGGGCATGCAGGGCCGTGAACCAGTCTGCCGTCACGACCGTGCCGTCGAGACCGAGCTTCGAAATGCGGCCTTTCTTGTCCTTCTGATCCGGCGCCCCGTCAATCTGCGACACAAAGAGATAGCCCGACCCCTCGTCGAGGTACACGCTCTCGGGCGTCCGCATGTCGGTGACCGTCCAGCCGGCTTTCACGGCAGGCGGCTGCGACGCGGGAGCCGGCGAAGGCGCCGGAGGAGGCGCTGCGGGTTGAGCCGCCGGCTGCGCAGGTTCGGGCGATCCGCCGCACGAAACCAGCGCGGTGGCAACAATGATGGTCATGAGAAGTTTGTACATGCGGCCTATTTTAATGCGAGTCGACGTCGAGCAACACCATGGACGAGGGCGCGCGCCTCAACAGTTCCGCTACCGGCGAGCGGTCCTCGGCGTGGCGCACCGCGTGGTTCACGATCCTGGCTTTCTCTGTCCCGAATGCGGCAACGACCACACGCGCAGCGCTCGCCATCACCGGCAGCGTCATCGTGAGCCGTCGAGGCGGAGGTTTGGGCGCATCGTAGACCGGGATGATTGGAGAGGGCTGAAGCGCTGCGCCACCCTTGAAGATCGATGCAATGTGACCGTCCTCGCCGACGCCCACCAGCGCGAGATCGATCTGCGCCGGATTCCCCGCGATCGCCGTGAAATCGTCAGACGCGCGCCGGGCCGCGTCGTCCAAATCCTCCAACTCTCCCCGCATGCGATGCACGCGCGACGGCACGATGCCCGCCGGCCGCAGCAACAGCTTCGCCGCGAGCGCGTAATTCGAATCGGGATGGTCCGGAGGAACGGCGCGCTCGTCGATCCAGAACAACTCCACGCGCCCCCAGTTGATGGGAGCCCGCGCGAGCGTGGGAAAGAACGCCGCCGCAACAGACCCGCCGGGAAGAGCCATGACACACCGGCCTCGCGCATCGATGGCCTCTTCGGCGCGAGCCGAGAATTCCAGCGCGACAAGCCGCTGGAGCGCGGGCAGCGCATCGACCACCACACTCAGTCTGGTATTCACCAATCTTCAATCGTCAATCGTCAATCGCCAATCAATCTTCCAATCTACCAATCTTTCAATCTGCCAATTCGAGATTCTCTAAGCCCAACCTGCCCCGACGAGCCTGCGGGCTTCGACCGGCCCGGCGCTGCCGCACTCGTAGACGAACAGCGGGGATCCGGAAGTTCGTTCGAGCACGGGTTCGACGATGGCCCAGGCCGCCTCGACCGAATCCTGTCGCGCGAACAGTGTGGGGTCTCCTTCCATCGCATCGCCGATCAGCCGCTCGTAGGCGTCGAGCCGGCCTGCCGATTCGCTTTCGACGACCGACAGTTCCACGGGCTCGCCGAACATCCCCTCCCCTGGCCGCTTCGCGCGCGCGCCGATCGCGATGCTCACCCGCGGCGAGAGCGTGAAACGGACGTGGTTGCCCTCGGGCATCCCGAGCTCGCGAAACACGACGCCCGGCGCCGGCTTCAACTTCACCAGCACGTCGGTGCGCGTCACGTTCAGGCACTTGCCGGCCGTCACGTGAAAGGGCACGCCCTGCCACCGCCACGAGTCGACGAACAGATGGAGCGCGGCATACGTGGGCACGTTCGACTGCCTGCTGACGCCCTGCTCGTCGCGGTAGCCGCGAAACTGACCGAGCACGATCTCGGCCGGCGACAACGGACGGATCGTGCGCAGGACCTTGGCCTGTTCGTCGCGCAGCGCCTCCTGCCATGCCGACGAGGGCGGCTCCATGGCGAGGTAGCCGACAATCTGGAGCAGATGGTTCTGCACCACGTCGCGAATCACACCGGCTTCCTCGTAGAACCCACCGCGCCCCTCGACGCCGAACGACTCGGACATCGTGATGTGCACGCTCTCGACGTACTGGCGCGACCAGATGGGCTCGAGGAACGCGTTCGCGAAGCGGAAATACAGAATGTTCTGAACCGCCTCCTTCCCCAGATAGTGATCGATGCGGAAGATGGCATCTTCCGGGAAGGCACGATGGAGCGTGGCGTTCAGCGCGCGTGCCGACTCGAGGTCGCGCCCGAACGGCTTCTCGATGACAACGCGCGCGCCGGAGGCGCAGCCGGCGCGCGAGAGGTGCTCGACGATCACGGGAAACGCGCTGGGCGGGATGGCGAGGTAGAACATCGGGTGACGCGCATCGCCGAGCGCCTGCCTGATCTTCGTGAAGGTCTCGATGTTGGCGTAGTCCCCCGACACGTATGTCAGCTGCGAGACGAGCTGCGAGAACGCTTCCTCGTCGACCGGCCCGCGCTCGCCGACGCTGTCGCGCACGCGCGCGACGAGCTCGTCACGGCTGACGGGTGCCCGGCCGACGCCGACAATCGGGACGTTGAGCTGCCCCCGCCGGACGAGCGACTGGAGCGCGGGAAAGATCTTCTTGTACGCGAGATCGCCGGTCACCCCGAACACGACGAGCGCGTCAGACTCAGGTGTCATGATCGAACCGACACTATACATGCGAAGCGGAAGGATACAGAGCGCGTCGCCCCGGACTGTACTGACGGCAAACAGCCGGTGTTCGTTGAACGGATGTTGGGGGGCAGGACCGGAGCTAGACGCCCGAACGGTACCGGCGACGCTCGGAACGATGGCGGAACGACCGCTGGTGCTGGCGCATTTCGATGGAAGCAAACCCTTCAGCCACGAGATATTCCGCGAGCACCGCCGACACGTCGTACGCCTCGCCCGCGTGGTAGTAGCGCAGCGACATGCCGTCGACCCTCCCTCTCGGCTCGCGGATCATTCGAACCCTCATAGAAGGACTAGTAGCAAACCACCTGCCAAAAGGCTGACATCGAATGTGTGTCGTCTTTTCAGTCAGCTTAGCGGCTTCGTCATCACGATGAAGTGACACGGGCGGCTGGCACGCTCGGGGGCCGAAAACGGCAGGGTCCCCCGCTCGGCATAGCCAAGCCGTCGATAGTAGGGGGGCAGCTCTTCGCGCAGGTTGACGATGTGGATGTCCATGAAGCGGCAGCCGCGATCGCGGGCACGCGCCTCGACGGATTCGACGAGCGTCCTGCCCAGGCCCCGGCCCTGCCGCGCCGGATCGATCGAGAGCATGCCGAAATAGGCGCGCTCGCCGCGGCACTGCAGATACACGCACCCTGCCATGTTCCCTTCGGCATCGTCGACGGTGAGAAATTCGCCACCGCCGTCCATCAGCTCGACGACCTCGTCGGTGCTGGTGCGATCGCCAATCTTGAAGAACGCTTCGACGATGAACGCGTCGTTGATGATCCGCGCAAGCGTCGGGGCGTCCGCGACGGTGGCGAGGCGAAGCATCGTCAGCTCACCAGGATGTTATCGATCAACCGCGTGGTTCCCACCCACATGGCCGCTGCCACGCGAACAGGCCGCGCGACCTCCTCGACCGGTTGCATCGTTGCCGGGTCCACGATTTCGAAGTACTCGAGCCTCAGGACCGGATTGGGAGGAATGCATGCGGCGGCCGCGCGGCGAATATCGCTCGCCCGCAGGTTGCCGCGACCGATCTGAGCCCTGGCTTCGACGAGCGCCTGGTAGAGCGAGGGCGCAAGCGCACGTTCGTCCGGGCCGAGGAGACGGTTTCGCGAGCTCAACGCCAGGCCATCTGATTCCCGGACCGTCGGCACCTCGACGATCGCGACCGGCACGTTGAAGTCGGCGACGAGCCGCCTGATGATGGCAAGCTGCTGCGCATCCTTCTCGCCGAAATACGCTCGATGCGGCTGCACCATCTGAAACAGCTTCAGCACCACGGTCGCGACGCCACTGAAGTGCCCTGGACGGAATTTTCCACACAGATGGTCGGCGAGCCTGCCGACGTCGACGCTGCACTCGGGCGGCTGCGGGTACACCTCGGCCGCAGACGGCGCAAACACGACGTCGACGTCGAGCGCGCGGCAGAACGCCACGTCGGCCTCGAGCGTGCGCGGATACCGCGCCAGGTCGTCCTGGTTGGTGAACTGCAGCGGATTGACGAAGACGGTGACGACAACCTCGCCATTTTCACGGCGGGCTTCTTCGATGAGTGCGGCATGACCGGCGTGCAGCGCACCCATAGTCGGCACCAGGCCGAGCGTGCCATCGGAACGCTTCGACAGGCGTTCCCGCAGCCGGTCAATGGTCTCGATGAGCTCGAGCACGGGATCCGGCTCGTACATCTTCGACAAACGCACGCGCGGCGTTGACGATGATCTCGGAGAGATCGACGTACTTGGTCGCAAAGGGCGGCACGCGGTCGTGCAGGCCCAGCAGGTCCGAGCGAGACCAGCACCTGGCCATCGCAATCCGGTCCCGCGCCAATGCCGATGGTCGGCACTTCAAGTGCGGCGGTCGCGCGGGCCGCGAGATCGGGCGGAATCGATTCGAGCACGATGGCGAACGCTCCGGCATCCTGCAGCGCGAGCGCGTCGTTGAAGATGATCTCCGCGTCGCGTGGATTGCCGCCGCGCTGCCGGTAGCCGCTCTGCTGGTTCACCGACTGCGGCGTCACGCCGAGGTGCCCCATCACCGGTATGCCCACGTCGACGAGCCTGCGGACGACATCGATCACCGAACTGCCACCCTCGACCTTGACGGCCGCCGCGCCGGCGTCCTTCAACAGGCGTCCGGCATTGCGCACGGCTTCGGATGCCGTCACCTGGTAGGTCAGAAACGGCATGTCGGCGATGACGAGCGCGCGCTCCGTTCCACGCACGACCGCGGCCGTGTGATGAATCATCACGTCGAGCGTGACAGGCAGGGTCGTGTCGTACCCGAGAACGGCGGTTGCGACTGAATCGCCGACGAGCAGCACGTCGACACCGGCGCGCTCGAGTAACCGCGCCATGGTGGCGTCGTAGGCGGTCAGCACCGCGAACTTCTCGTGGCGCTGCTTGCGATCTTTCAGATGCGAGACTCGAACACGCATGGCTATGAACTGAAAGTGTATCGCGTGACGGACCGGTAACGCTCGCCCGGCCGCAATAATGTAGAGGGAAACCCGGGCTGATTGGGTGAATCCGGGAAGTGCTGCGGCTCCAGGCACACACCGCGATTCCCCACCACCTGGCCCGAGTAGAGCTGGAGACCCGGCTCTGTAGTGCCCACTTCGAGCGCCCGGCCGCTGAATGGATCCGCTATACGCGCCGCAAGGGTGAGATCGGCCTCTCCACGGTTCAGCACGAACGCGTGGTCGTAACCGCCGGCCATCCTCAACTGCTCGTCATCGCTGCCGATGCGAGCGCCGATCGCGCACGGCTCGCGAAAGTCGAACGGTGTGTTCGACACCGGACGGCGCTCGCCCGTGGGAATGAGATTGCCGCCCACGGGCAAGTAGGTGCTCGCGTCGATCGTGAGCAGATACGCCAGCACATCCCCGTCGCCTCGAAGGTTGAAGTAGGAGTGCTGGGTCAGGTTCACGTGCGTCGGCGCATCGGTGACCGCCTCGCAGGTCATCGACACATCGTCGAGATCGCCGAGCGAATAGGTCACCTCCACATCGAGCGTACCTGGATAGCCCTCTTCGCCGTCAGGACTTCGCCTGCGAAAGCGAACGGCGTTCGTGTGCGCATCCGTCTCGGCGTGCCAGACGTGCTTGTCGAATCCCTTGACGCCGCCGTGCACGTGATTCGACCCCTCATTTCGCGAAAGGGAGTACGGCCGGCCGTCGATGACGAAGGTGGCGTTCGCAATCCTGTTGGCGAAACGGCCGACCAGTGCACCGAAGTACGGCGACGAATGGATATAGGGTTCGAGCTGATCGTAGCCGTGCACGACGTTCACGACCTTCCCGTCCGCATCAGGCACGTTCACCGCGACGATGAGACATCCGTAAGTGAGAGCGGCCAACTCGAAGCCCCGGGCATTTCGAATCGTGATGATGTCGACCGGCGTACCGTCTGGCAGGGTGCCGAAATGCTCGCGAGTCACCATCTCAGGATTCTGTTCGATTGAGACACGCTGTCCCAGAACGGCACAGAGGAGCATATCTGCAGCGACCTGAGCAAGTTGGCGCAATTACCGGGTGTTCGCATGTGTTGAAAGCAGAAAATCGAGCGATCGTCGCACGCGGCCCGGTTATTCGTAAGTCCTTTTTTTGGAGCAGTTAGGGAATCGACCCTTCTGCGGCAGGAGGATTGCTCTTCGGCCAGCCAGCGTGCATCATCCTTCCGGTTCGTCCATGACGGCGTTCGTGATAGCGGGATCCGCTCACGCCGCGGCCCTTCGCCGCCGGCTGGAGCACGATCCGCTCGTCAAGGTCTTCGCCGAATCAGAGGCGCTCGAAGCGCTGCGGATGGTGCTCGAGAACCCGCCGAAGGTGCTGGCGCTCGACTCGGCCGTCGTCAAAACGGCCCGCGGCGCGCTCATCGTGGCGCGTCTCCGCGAGCAAAAAGGTGTCGACGTGCGCGTGCTGTGCGAAGACGAGGGCAGCCTGCCCGTCATCCTCTCGCAGCAGGACATGGCGCTCCACACCGCGTCGCAGCCCCTCGATGGATGTGGCACACGCGGCGCGAAACGCTTTCCCATGAAGGCCGATATGGAGGTGGTCGTCGATGGCGAGCGGAGCCGCCTGGTGAACCTGTCGATCACCGGCGCCCAGCTTGTGATGCCCGCCCGCGTCCAGCCGCGCCAGAGCATCCTGTTGACGCTCGTCGACCACACGACAGAGAAGCGGGTTCGCGCGCTCGTGGCGTGGTCGACCGTGGAGCTCGCGCATTCCGAGATCAAGTACCGCGCCGGCGTCAGCTTTGTCGATCCCGACTCCAACGTCATCGAAGGGTTCTGCCACCGGAACGTGCTGGTCGCCTAGGCAGGGCTGAAGCCCTGCGCCACCGGATTGCCCACAGGCAGGACTGAAGTCCTGCGCTACCAGCGCATATTGAGGCTACCAGCGCACGTTGAAGGCCACACCGGCAGGGCGTGCATCCTGCTTGTGCCGACTGTCCACGAGCGCGCCGATTCCGATCCCGCCGGCGACGACGGGCAGGCCAACCGCAACCCGCACAATCGTCGAACACTCCGAGTCGTTCGGTCCGCACATCGCGCGGGGAACGACCAGCATGCCCACGACAACACCGATCCCGGCGCCGATCAGCATGCCGTTGGCGAGCGAATCCCCCTTCTTCTGATTGTCGTTATGAAACTGAACGGCCCGAGCTAAATCGGCCGGAAGGTCGAAGTCCGACTGTGACAACGGCTGAGCCTTCAATACGCTGACTTGGGCAGCAGCCATATTCGGCAGTGTCAGGATTGCGACAAGCAGGATGACCACTAAAACGCGGCTTCGCAAGTGCGCCCCCCTAGGAGAACATGCGAAACCCGATCCAGCGTCAGCTCAGGGATTATGGGCCTGCCCCGGTGACCCCTCCCCCAAGACCGGGGAATTTGTCACGAAGCCCGCTGGCAACTCCCCTCTTAGTGGAATCGTCAAAGGAACGGTTCCGGGATCCGTTTTCATCTCTGCAACCTGGAGCCACCAGTTTGCGTAATATCGGCGAACAGGAATTTGGAGGGATACCTATGCGAGCCGTCTGGCGCCTTTCGTTTCTGGCAATCTGTCTCACCGTGCTCACGAGCTGCGTGGCCATCGACATCGCGGCGCAGTCCGAACAGACGCGCGGGTCGTTCGAGCGCACCCTCACGGTGACCGGCCCTGTCGAGCTGACCGTCCGTACCGGGTCGGGGGATATTCAGATTCGCACGAGCGATGGCAATCGAGTCCAGGTGCTTGGCCGCATCCGCGCCAGCGAGTCGCGGCGCACCACGCTCAGTCCGGCCGAGCGGGTCCGCCGCGTCGAAGCCGAGCCGCCGATCGTTCAGAACGGCAACACGATCAGCATCGGCGAGACCAACGGCGACGAGCTGTACAACAACGTCAGCATCAGCTACGAGATCGTCGTGCCGGCAAACACGCAAGTGAGCGCGAACACGGGATCGGGCAATCAGGCGATCGGCAGCGTGAACGGCGCCGTGCGCGCGCGCACGGGCTCCGGAGACATCCACATCGAGCGCGCCGGCGGCAGCCTCAGTGCCCAGACCGGCAGCGGCAACATCCGCGTCGCATCGGTGGGCGGCGAAGTCCGTGCGCAAACCGGCAGCGGCAACGTCGACGTGACGCAGATCACGAAGGCCGACGTCAACGTGCAGACGGGATCCGGCGACGTCACGCTCCAGCTGCCGTCCGATGCGGCATATGCGCTCGAAGCCAGCACCGGATCGGGGTCGATCAACACCGCGCAGCCCATCACCATGCAGGGCCGGATTCGACGCAATCACGTCGAGGGGACGGTACGGGGCGGCGGCAACCTGGTACGCATCAGGACGGGATCGGGCTCGATAGATATTCGATAGGGATTCAGCAGGGTTCGTAGAGTTCGTGGGTTCGTAGAGTTCGTGGGTTCGTGGGGTTCTGGCCTGGCAGTCGATTAGGCCAGGGATTAAGCGTAGGATAGTGCCGTGCGCAACGCCCTCGGCGCCCTCCTCCTAGTCGCCGCGGGCCATCTGGTCCTCACCGCGCAAGATACGCCGGCTCGCTTTCAAAGCGGCGTCGATCTCATCAGCATCACGGCCACCGTCCTCAATGGCGACGGGCGTCTGGTCACCGGCCTTCCGCGCGACGCGTTCGAAGTCTTCGAGGACGGCGAGCGCCAGACGATCGCGCAATTCACCAACGAACGCGTACCCGTCAGCCTGGCCGTCCTGCTCGATGTGAGCGACAGCATGTACGGGCAACGCCTCGTCGACGCGCGATCCGCCGTCGAGCGGTTCCTGTTCGATCTGCTCGACAAGAACGACGAGTTCTCGGTCGTCGCGTTCAACCACGAAGCGCGGCCGCTGACCCCGTGGACGCAGGCGCCCGACGTCGTCCGCGATGCGATGTCGACGCTGAAGCCGTTCGGCTCGACGGCCCTCTACGATTCCCTGCTGACAGTTCTGCCGATGATGAACACGCGCGGCAAGCAGCGCGCGTCTATCGTCATCATCTCGGACGGCGCCGATACGGCCAGCGATGCGGCGTTGCGGGAGGTGCGATCGGCGCTCTTGCGCACCGACGCGTTCGTCTATGCGATCGCCGTCGATCCGCCGGCGAAGCGCGCCATCAACGAAACGGTCAACGTCGGGGCGCTGAACGAGATTACCGGCGGCAGCGGCGGGAACACCGAACTGGTCCATCAAACGACCGAGATCGTCGAGGCGACAGCCCGCATCGCCGAAGAGCTCAACAGCCAGTACGTGCTCGGCTATCACACGCTGAAGCCGCTCGACGGCAGCTACCGCAGCATTCGCGTGCGTGTCACCACTCCCGGCCATCGCGTGCGGTCGCGCCGCGGCTACATCGCCACGACACCCACGCGCTCACGCGCGCGCTGACCGACGCCGCCGGCGCGCCAGTGCCCGGACCGTCACCGGCAACGGCCGCGCCGCTCACTCGGGCTTCAGGCCGCGCCGGGCCAGTACTGTCGCGACATTTGGTCGCAGGGCGGTCGCGGTGTCCATGTCCTGCGCACCCCCGCGCGTGTCGCCCATCGTACGCTTTACAACCCCTCGCCCGTACAGCGCCGTCGCGGAGCTCGGATTAATCACCAGCGCCTCGGCAAAATCCGCGAGGGCGCGCGCATAATCACGGGTGCGGAAGTGTAAAGCCGCACGGCGCTCGAAGCCCTCGCCCGAGCGCGGATCGATCTCGATGTGTTTCGAGAAATCCGCCAGAGCGAGATCGTCGCGCCCGGCGCCTTCGTAACACACCGCGCGGTCGATGTAGGCGAGCGCCTGTTTCGGGTTCAGCTCGATGACGCGCGTGAAATCAGGAATCGCGTCGGCGCAGCGCGATGTGCCGGCGAGCGTCAGCGCGCGGTTCAGCAGCGCCTCTTCGAACCCGGGATCGAGGCGAATCGCCTCGCCGTAATCGCGGATGGCCTCCTCGTACTGGCCGTTGAGGCGGTACATGCCCGCGCGATCGGCAAACGCGGTCGCGGAGCGCGGCTCGAGCTTCAGGGCCTGGGTGAGATCGTCGATGGCCTTGCCGAAATCCTGCTTCGCCCCGTGCACGGCGCCCCGGTTGGCAAAGGCACGGGCCGACCGGGGATCGAGCCTGACGGCTTCGTCGAAGTCCTTGAGCGCGCGGTCGTAATCCAGCAGCGTGACATATGCGATACCGCGCTCGACGTGGGCGGTGGCCAGGTCGGGACCCCGTGCCCGCCCCGACTGGATGAGGGCGGAACAGATGCTGATGGAAATTTCGGGATCCCGGTCGCCACAACGGGGTTGAGCACTCACGCTCGAGCGCCACAGTGCCGATACAAGTACGAGCGCGACTGCAGTCCTGCGCATCCGACGAACTTTAGTGTCCGGCTAGGGACCGGGCCGTGTCCAGTCCAGGGAGTCAAACGACATGTCGAATGCTACAGATGTGAAACCGCCATCATATGCCTCCGAACGCCGCGTGGTGGCATGGATCGGGAGGGCGGTCCGGGTGGAGGGGAAGGTCATCGGCGGCGAGGACCTGACCATCGACGGCGATGTGGAAGGGTCGATCGAGCTCGGCGGCCACAGCCTGACGATCGGGCAGGAAGCCAACATCAAGGCCGATCTGCTCGCCAAAACCGTGGTAATCAGCGGCAAGGTGAAGGGCAACATCAAGGGGGTCGAGAAGGTGGACCTCAGCTCCACCGCGTCGGTCACCGGCGACATCACGGCCCCGAAATTCAGCATGGCCGACGGCGCCACCGTGACCGGCAAGATCCACGCGGGCTGAGAGTCCTAAGCGGTCGGCAGGCGGAGGATAAACGTCGCACCCTTGCCTTCGCCGGCACTGACGGCGGCGACAGTCCCCCCGTGCATCTCGGTGAGATGGCGCACGATGGCCAGGCCCAGGCCAAGGCCTCCGTGTGTGCGGCTGACGCGCGCGTCGCCCTGCCTGAATCGCTCGAACACGTGCGGCTGGAACTCGGGCGCAATGCCGATGCCCGTATCGGCAACGACCAGCTCGACGCACGATTCGGTCACCGCCAATGTCACCCGCATCCGGCCCCCATCGGGCGTGAACTTGACGCTGTTCGACAGCAGGTTCCACACGACCTGGTGAAGACGCGCCGAATCGCCAATGATGATGGCGGGGTCGTCGTCCAGCTCGACGTTGGTTTGAAGGCTTTTCGCCGCGGCCATCGGGCGGATCGACTCGATGGCCGCCTCCACCACCGGCCGGAACGGCATGGGTTCCCGCTCGAGCCGCAGCTGCCCCGCGATAATCCTCGACACATCGAGAATGTCTTCCACGATCTTCTGCTGAAGCTTCGCGTTGCGCTCGATGGTCTCGAGCGCCTTCTCCCGGCGCTCGGCGTCCATGTGCGTGCTGCGCAGAAGCGACGTCCAGCCCAGCACGGCGTTGAGCGGCGTGCGCAGTTCGTGCGACACCGTCGCGAGAAATTCGTCCTTCAAGCGGTTGGCGACTTCCGCCGACTCGCGGGCCCTCTGCACCGCATCGAACAGCCTCGCGTTGTCGATGGCAATGGCGGCCTGGGCCGCGAGGCCGGCGATGACACGTTCGGCGTTCTCCGCGAACACGTCCGGCCTGGAGTGGCCGAAGAACAGGCCGCCGAGCACCTCTCCCGATCGGCCCACGACTGGAATGGCGAGATAGCTCCGCACCGCTGGATGGCCCCGCGGAAGGCCGAAATGAGGCTCGTTCAACCCATAGCGCGGATCCGTCGTGACATCGCCAAGCCTGACGACCCCCTCGCCCCGGAACGTCACGCCGAACAGCGACGCCGCGCGCGGTAACGGAAACCGTTCGAATTGCCGGCGGTCCGCTCCCGACACCGTGTAGAGCATGTACGACCCGCCGCCCTCGTCGAGGGCGTTGTAGAAGAAGGCGCCGAACTCGGCGCCCGCCAGCTCGGTGGCGGCGTCGGTCAGCGCCTGCACGAGCTTCTGCAGTTCGAGCTCGGCCGAGAGCACGCGTCCGAAGTTGTTGATGATCTGCAGCGTCTCGGCCTGCTCCCGCAACAGCTCTTTCGTTGCCCGCTGGTCGGTGACGTCCTGCACGATGCCGAGCATGCCCAGGACGGCGCCGTGCTCGCTGTACGCGGCGTGTCCGCGCGCGGCCACCCATCGTTCGCCTGCGCGGGTCTTGATGCGGTACTCGATGTCGTAGTCGGAGCGGTCGGCGATCGCCTTGTCCACCGCGAGGCGCGCCCGTTCGCGGTCGTCGGGATGCAGAATCTCGCGCATTTCGGTCCAGGTGAGGACCGGACCGGGAGGAATATCGAAGATTTCCGCGGCACGCGGCGAAAAGGTGACGACGTCGCTGGCGGCGTCCCAACTCCAGTCGCCGAGGCGCGCGGCCTCGAGCGCCAGGCGGAGGCGCTCGGCGTCGGAAAACGAAGCGGAAAGCGGCAGGGGCGAATCGATGCCGCGAATTCTATCAGCCGGCCGGCGTCTGCGGCTCGCTGAGACTGGCCAGCGCGCGCTCGAGCGCCTGGTGCAGCATCTCGCGGCCGATGGGCTTCACCACGTAGTCGACGGCGCCGTACTTGCGCATCTTGACGATCGTATCCATCTCCTGCGCGCCGCTGACCGCCACAATCACGGTCTCGGGCCACCGCTCGCGAATCTGCTTGGCGCAGCCACACGCCGTCGTAGATCGGCATGATGACGTCGGAGAACACGATCTGCGCGGGCGCCCGGGTCATCTCCTCAACAGCCGCTTCCGAGTTGTGAGCGGTCACCACTTCATGTCCCCACTGCGAGAGCCGCCGCGCCAGGAGTTCTCGAATCGTGGTTTCGTCGTCGACAACGAGAATACGTGCCATGCGTCTGCACAGAATTTTGATGCGGATGCACTCTTTTAGCCATCAGGTTTTCACCTACGTACGAATGCGCACTGGCGGGCAGTTCTAACGCCCCGCAATACAAGAGTCGTGTGCGCTTACTTGACGCCGGCCCGCTCCATCTCTTCGGCAATGGTCGCGCGGTACCGCTTCGCCTGCGCGACATCGGCGCCGCCGCCGGCGAGATCGCCGTTTTTCATGCGGATGATGCCGCGGCCGTAGAGGGCGGCGGAGTACTGGGGATTGATCACCAGCGCTTCCTCGTAGTCGGCGAGCGCCTTGTCGAGTTGATCCTTGCGGAAATAGATCGTGCCGCGCCGTTCGTACCGATACTCGGCGCGCGGCTCGATCTCGATCGCCGCCGTGATGTCTTCCAGCGCGAGATCGTCCAGGCCGATCAGCTCGTAGCACAACCCCCGGTTGTAATACGCATAGGCCAGCTTCGGGTACGCCTCGATGACACGGGAGTAGTCGGGAATGGCGTCAGCAAAGCGGCCCATGATGGTGAGCGTGATGCCGCGATCGCCGTAGGCATCGATCAGAGCAGGGTTGGCCTTGATCGCCGCGTTCAAGTCGTCGAGCGCGAGCGCGAAAAGATTCTTCTGCCGGTACGCCGAGCCGCGTGCGTAGTAGGCGCTGGCGAGCTCCGCCGACGGCTCCTGCCCGCCTTCGATGAGCGACGTGCACGCCGTCAGGCGCTCGTCGGGGTCGTTACCGCGGCACCGCTTCCAGGTTTCCTCCCGGTCCTGCGCGAAACCAGGCGCCACGCCCCACAGCACGCACAGGACGCCGGCGAGAACCCGGAGCATGGCCGTCAGTGAGCGGCTGGTGCGTTCGTATAGGAGGGTCGCAACGTGCCCATCCGCTCGGCGACTTCGAGCAGCGTGGGATAGAACTGCACGAACGTGTTGTCGACGGCAGCATTCTCCGAATGGCAGGCGTAGCAGCGCTCGGTTACCGGAAGTGCCTGCACCTGGGGCTTCATGTCGCGGCCGAAATCGAAGTAGGCCCATTTACCGGGGAACCGCGCTTCGTCTTTCACCGCCGCCTCGACGACCACGAGCTTCGACTGGAAGTGCCCGCCCTTGTTGATCGAGCCTTCGCTCGATGACGCGCGTATCTCGAGAATGAGCATGGTCTTGTCCGGCCACTGCCCTGTCTTCATGAAAGCGTCATAGGAAGAGGGATTGACCCAGACGTTGGTAAAGTTCGGCGCGCGTGCCGCGCCGGTGGGCTCGTTGTAGGTCATGCCGAGCCCGGCGGTCACGAAGCTCCACTCGCGAAAATCGGTCGGGCGAACCAGCTCGCCCGCCGCCGTGTACCGCGGCCCCGCCGTCCGCCCGATCCGAACCTGCGGGCTTCGGCGCCGCAGGCTTCTGCTGCTGCGCGCTGATGGCCAGACCTGCCGCAAGAACGAGCACACCTGCCGGGAGCACATATTTCATGCAGGAAATTTTACACGAAGGCGGGGTCTTCCCTATTCGCCGAGGAACCGGCCAATGGGCTTCAGGTCTTCGACATGGTCGCAGATGACCTTGATGGACATCATCATCGGGACGGCCAGAAGCATGCCCCACACGCCCCATGCCCAGCTCCAGAACAGGAGGCCGACGAAGACCGCAACCCGGTTCATCGACGCGACTTTGCCCATCAGAAGCGGCGTCAGCAGCCACCCCTCGAGCGAGGTGATGACGAGGGAAATGCTGGCGATGGCGAGCATCATGGATGCGGTGCCGAACTGGAGAAATGCCACGAGCGATAATCCACCGCTGACGATGAGCGGGCCATAGTAGGGAATCGAATTGAAGACGCCCGCCAGCAGGCCCCACAACGCCGCCTGCTCGAGATCCATGTACGCGAGCACGGCCCACGTCGCGACCCCGACGATGACGCTCGTCAAGATCTGCACGCCGAGGAACCGGCCGATCTGCGACGAGATGTCGTCGATGATTTCCAGCGTGACCTTCTTCTTCGACAGCGTCGGACCGGCCAGCTCGACGAACTTCCGCCGGAACATCTTGTCGGAGAGCAGCACGAAGTAGGTCAGAAACAGAATCATGATCAGCTGGTTGACCGCGCTGACCGCGCCGATCGATCCGGACCACAGGAGACCGGTGGCCGTGATTCCGGGCTCTTCCACCTGCACGCGCATGACGCCCGGCGGTGGTTTCGGCTTGTCGGTCTTCGCAAGCTCCTCGGCAGCCTGCTCGACCTTGTCGAGGGGACCCGGGTCCGTCCTGGGCCGTCGCTCGACGAGCGCCGCGACACGGCGCGCGCCCGCCGGCAGCTCGTTGATGACCGTCAGCGCCTCGTCCTGGAGGGTATACGCGCCGCCCAGGATCGTGCCCATGGTCAGGCCAAGTGCCAGTGCCGCCGCGATCCACCGGGGCACCCGCATGCGTTCCATGGCATCGACGGCCGGATCGAGCGCGTAGAAGAGGAGGAGTCCGAATGCGAGCGGCGCGAGAAACGCCTGCATGTACTGCAGCAGAAACACGATGACGCCCAGCGCGATGACGATGAGCGCGACGCTCTGCGCGTCGAGCCCGTCGAACGGCCACACCTGGACTTCGGGTCCATTGTGTTCGGCGTCGGACTTCGACAGCTTGTGTAGCGTACGTCATACAGATCCCGGCATCGCGCACGGAAGTCAGCAATAGACGTGCCTTGGAACTGCCTTTGCACAGCCGCCATCGGATGGCGATCGAACCCGTCGCGCATGTGCTTCCCCCCAGGCGCCGCGCGCTACGCCTTCCTTCGAACCTGCGGCGGCGCGTGCCCAGGCGATGGCGCGCGGGGCTCCACCAGCATCCAAAGGTGCGCCGTCAGATCGGCGTGCGCACGGTCTGGGCCAAGGTGCGGCAGATCCTCTTTGCGTGGTGGGTGTGGGCCTTCGCCCTGATCGCCGCCCTGATCTACGACAACTGGGGCTGGGCGATCGGAACCGGGCTGATGGCGGTCTTCGCCTTCCTTGCCTGGCCGAGCGAAGTGCCACCTCGTGTCGGCCTCGATCATGAGTTCTCGGTGGACGACGACGAGTTTCTGACGACGATGGCGGGCTCGACAGGCATCCCGTTCTTCGACGGCAACGCCCTCGAGATTCTGAACAACGGCGACGAGTTCTATCCGGCGATGCTGAAGGCGGTCGCGCGCGCGCAGTGCTCCGTGACGATCGAAGCGTACATCTACTGGGCCGGCGACATCGGCCGGCGGTTCGCGGCCGCGCTCGCCGAACGCGCCAGCGCCGGCGTCTGCGTGAAGATCCTGCTCGATGCCGTCGGGTCGTCGACGATCGGCGATGAGATTCTCGAGGTGCTCGAAAAAGGCGGGTGCCAGCTCGCGTGGTACAACCCCGCGCGTCCGTACAGCATCGGCCGGTTCAATCACCGGACACACCGCAAATCGCTCATCGTCGACGGCCGCATCGCGTTCACCGGGGGCGCGGGCATCGCGGATCACTGGATGGGACACGCCGAAGACGACCGGCACTGGCGCGACATTCAGATACGCATGGAGGGGCCCGCCGTCGTGCCGCTGCAGACCGGGTTCGCGCAGAACTGGCTGCAATCGACCGGCGAAATCGTGACCGGATTCGAGTTCTACCCTGCCCTCGACGCGCCGGCGGGCACCCTCGCCGTGCAGACGATCCTGAGCTCTCCCGAAACGGGTGCATCCACGGCGCGCACGTTCTACTACCTGTCAATTGCCGCGGCGCGGCGATCCATCTTCATCGCCAATCCTTACTTCGTGCCCGACCAGGGCGCGATCGATCTGCTCGTGGCCGCCAAAGGCCGGGGCGTCGACGTCCGCGTGATGGTGGCGGGCATTCACAACGACAACTGGATGGCGCGGCACAACAGCGTCCGGCTCTACGGTCCTTTCCTGAAGGCCGGCATCGACATCTTCGAGTACAACCACACGATGCTTCACCAGAAAACGATGGTCGTCGACGGCGTGTGGTCGACCGTGGGCACTACGAACTTCGACAGCCGCTCATTCGCGCACAACGAGGAGAACAACGTCTGTTTCCGCGACGTGGCGCTGGCCCGGAAGCTGGAGGGCATTTTCATCGACGACATGAAAGGCTGCGAACGCATCACGTTGGACACGTGGCGCAATCGCGGCACGCTCGCAAAATCGCTGCAGGCGGTCGTGTCGCTGTTTCAGGAACAGGTTTAGGGACGTCGCACCATTCGCAGATTGGCGAATGGTGCGTCGGTTCATTTATTCCGCGCGGTGATAGTGATGGCCGTCACGGTCGTAGCCGCTGTCGCGCGCATCCAGGTTGAGATCACTCCGCAAACGATAGGTCAGGAGCGACTCCGCCGGCACGTTCACACGGCGGCCCTTCGTGAGAATCTGCGTGGCCGCACCGCCCGCGGCGCCGATGGCCGCGCCGGCCGCCGCCCCATCGCCGCCACCGATGGCCGCGCCGAGAATGGCGCCCAGCAGGGCGCCGCCGCCGACATGAACCGCGGTGTCCTTGTTCGCGCCGATGCCGCTGTCGCGGACGACGTTCCCGCTCGTGCCTACCGTATTGCGCGTGGCGTCGAGACCGTACCGGCGACCGTTTACCGTCACCGAGTCGAGGTCGAGCACGAGATCGTTGTCTTCACCCCGGCGCACGACCAGCTCCGCTGTCGAGCCGCTTGGAATCGCGAGGCGGCCCTGCGTGTCGCGGACGTCGTTTTCGACGGTGCCCGTGAAGATCCGTCCGTCCATCGATTGCGTGTCGATCCGTTCGGTTGTCCGCACTTCCACGGTTGTGCCGGCGGGAATCGGATTGACGTAGCTCCATCCTTGAGCGTTCACGGCGGTCGGGGCAACGAGCAGCGCCGCAGCGCTGACGCCGACTGCCTGTCGAGTCACAAACTGTCTGAACATTGGTCTACCTCCCAAATGCACGGAGAGGTGCAAGCCGGAGGCCAGGGCACGAGACTTGCGAACGAACGGACGGAGGAACTTATATGGTGTTCACCGCAGCGAGTCTCAGCCCGGTTCTGGCGGTGCTGTTCGGAGTCCTGATCTTCGTTTTTCCCAAGCTTCTGAACTATCTCGTCGCCACCTACCTCGTGCTGACCGGACTGATCGGTCTCGGCGTGCTCACGTTCCGCGTGTAACCGTCGAGCGTCCGCGGCGCGACCGGCTGTTTGCGGTTAGGACACCTGCACCCTCACGCCGCTTTCGCGAGCGCACCGCGCGCACGGTTCCTCCATGAGAGGAAGCGCCGCAACGCCAGGGACAGTCCCGTAAAGACGAGCACCGCCCCGCCTGTCGTGACCAGCCCGGCCACCGTCTGGCCCGCCAGACCGTACACTTCGCCGGTGTGCGCAAAGCGCAGCCACGTGCGGGCGCGTCTTCCTGCGGACTGGCTCGAATAGGGCTCCCATCGCTCGACCGCGCCGGTTCGCCGATCGAGCATCAGCGTGGCGCGCTTGTGCGGTTGTCCGCCATCGCCGGCGTCGAGCGTCAGCACGACTCGCGGCGCATTCCCCGATGGCAGCGCGATGCTGATCGTCTTCCAGTCCGGCATCTGGCCTTCGGCCTTGGCCACGAGCGTTTCGAGCGGAACATTGGCGGCGATGTCGGCGGCTGGTCCGCCGGCTCTGCCACCCGGCCCACCGCCGCGAGCGCCCACTCCCCCGCCGGGCGCAGGCGGTTGTTCGCCGTACGCCTGGTACACGAGCGCCGTTGCCCACGGGTAGGAAATCACGACTCCGCCTGCCACGACAATCGCGAGAGGAATCGCCGACCAGAAGCCGATGGTGTTGTGCCAGTTGAAGTCGCGCGCCTTGCTCGAGAGGCCGCCGCGGAACCAGAGGATGTTCCTCAGCGCCGCCGACGTCCACGTCCGGGGCCACCAGAGGAACAGTCCGCTCACCACGATGAAGAGAAACATCAGGTTCGACGCGCCGGTGATGGCCTTTCCCGTCGCACGGCTGTCGCCCGCCATCGCGACGTATCGATGCCACTCGACGACCGTGCGGAAGAAGTCGCGCATCCCCTGTCCGTTGCCTTCGCCCAGGACCGCGCCCGAGTAGGGATTGACGAACACCTGACGCCCCGGACCGGCCGCCAGCGATGCCGGCGCGCCGGGCGCCGATCGGATCACGATCGTCGTCGGCGCCAGATCGGGTTGTGCGCTGGTGACCTTCGCAAGGATCTCGTCGGCGGGAAGGCGTTTCGAACCCTCGGATGGCTCACTCCAGATACCCCCGCATGTCGGCCCACGCCGTCATCTGGCGCTGATAGGTCAGCAGCGCCCCGGTGACCGACATGATGAAAATGACGACGCCTGCCACGACTCCGCACGCGAGGTGCAGCCAGAACAACACCGATCTCAGCTTCATGAGCGCCTCACATCTCCGACCACTGACGAAGCAGGTTGTGATAGACACCGGTCAGCTGGACCACTGACGGATGCGCCGGCACGTCCCGCGAGAGCTGTTGAATCGACACATCGAGATCGAAGAGCAGCGTCCGCCGCCCGTCGTCGCGAATCATGCTTTGGATCCAGAAGAACGATGCGACGCGCGCACCGCGCGTCACGGGGCTCACGCTGTGCAGGCTGGACGAGGGGTAGAGCAGCATGTCGCCGGCGGGCAGCTTCGCCTTGTGCACGCCGTAGGTGTCCTCCACCGTCAGCTCGCCACCGTCGTATTCATCGGGCTCGGCCAGAAACAGCGTCGCCGACAGATCCGTGCGGATGCGATGGCCGGTCGAGCCGATCTGCCGGATCGCGTTGTCCACGTGGTTGCCGAACGTATGTCCTCCCTGGTAGCGATTGAACAGCGGAGGAAACACACGCAGAGGCAACGCGGCGGACACGAAGAGCGCGTTCCGCTGCAACGCCGTCAGGATCACGTCGCCGATCGACTCGGCGACGGCAGATCCCTCCGGTAGTTGCTGGTTGTTTTTCGCACGCGCCGACTGCGGTCCCGCCGTCACCCGGCCGTCGATCCATTCGGCCTTGTCGAGCAGCGCGCGCGCTGACGCCACCTCTTCGGCCGTCAGAAGATCGGGAATCGCGAGAAGCATGTCGACTCCCTAGAACCGCACCTGCGTGGTGACGATCGCCGAGCGCGGCGTCCCGGGGTTGTAGCGGCCGCCGTTGTTGTTGACGTTCTTGATGTAGAGCCTGTCGGTGAGATTGTTCAGGTTGAGCCGCAGCGACAGGTGCGTGTTGACGTCGTACTCCACCATCGTGTCGATGAGGCTGTAGCTGGGGACGCGAATCGTGTTCGGGGCGTTCACGTACACCTCGTCCATCAACCGCAGGCCGCCGCCGATCGTGAGACGCTCCGGAAAGTCGTAGGTGGTCCAGAGGCTGCCCGAAAATTCGGGCGTCAACGTCAACTGCCTGCCGTTGTTCGCCGGGTTCTGACTGACCTGCCTCGAGTCGAGATACCCGAAATTCGCGAGCAGCTGCCATCGCGGCGTGATCTGCCCGAGCGCGCCGACGGAGAAGCCGTTCACTTTCTGCGCGTCGTCCTGGTTGTAGATGGGCGGGATCGCAGTGGCGTCGACCGTGAAGATGACGTTCTTGTTTTCGGTCCTGAACGCCGCGAGGCTCACCGACAGTTTGTTGTCGAAGACGCCGAACTTGCCGCCCACTTCGTAGTTGGTCGACTCCTGCGGGTCGACGTTGGGGTTGTTCTGGTTGTTCGGCTGCGAGCTCAGCGTGAAGTTCGCCGTGCCCGGCGGCGTCACCACCGAGCCATAGGACACGTACAGGTTCGCGTCGTCCGTCAGCCTGTAGAGAAGGCCGGCCTTGCCGCTGAACAGCCCGTCGGCTGACGTGAGGTCGGTCGTGAGGGCGCCGGTCGCGTCGGCCACCTTGTATGCCGCGTCGTAGTGCTCCCAGCGCAATCCTCCGCTGAGCTGCCATCGCGCGCCGAGCTCGATGCTGTCGAAGACATAGACGGCGACCGTATTCGTTTTCCCCCGGTTGTAGGCCAGGGTCCGCTCAGGCGCGTAACCCGTCACGGCATCCAGCGGGTTCGGATCGTAAATGCTGACGGCCGCCGGATTTCTCGTGCCCACACCGCCAAGGGTCGGGGCAAACTGCTCTTCACTGGCAAACTCGAGGCCGGCGTTCGCCGCGTGTTGTATGCGGCCGGTCACAAACCGGGTCGTCAGGCTGGTCTGGTTCGAGGTGATTTCGTTCTCCCGCTCGTTGCCCTGACGGGCGATGGCCACCGTCTGGTTCTCGGGGATGAAGGCCGCCGGATTCTGCACCGTCGAAATGATGGCCGTCCGGTGCGTCTGGTTGTAGCGCGTCTGGTTTCTCAGCGTGAGATTGCTGTTGAGGTCGTGCTCGACGCGCGCCGTGTAGCTGTCCTGTTCGACCTTGTCGGAATCGTAGGCGGAGGTTCCGTAGAAGTTCTCGGTGTCCACCGGGTTCGTGGCGATGACCGTGGTTGGCGCGAGCGGATATTCAGTCCAGGCCGATCCCGGAATCCCGTAGTCCGGGAGGTTGTCCTGCCGCGTGATCTGCACGGCGCCCGTGACGCGCGTCGCGGTGTTGATACCGAGCGCGATTGAAGGCGCGATGGACTGGTTCTTACGCGAGGTGACCTCGCGCCCGGGGTAGCCGCCTTCGTCCCAGAGCGCATTGAGGCGGACCGCCGAACGACCGAGCCAGCTGTTCTGGTCGCCGAGCGGAAGCGCGTGGTTGGCATCGACGGTGGTACGGTTCTGGCCGCCGCTGCCGTACGCGTACGTCACCGCGTACGCGGATTCGGCGAGCGGTGCTTTCGTCTGCATGTTCACGTAGCCCGCGGCGTTGCCTCGACCGACGTCCGATCCGGTCGGCCCCATGAACACTTCCACCTGCTCCAGGTTGTACACGTCGCGCGACATCAGACCGTCGTCTCGAACGCCGTCCACGAACAGGCTGTTGTTGGCGCTGAAGCCGCGCAGGTTGAACATGTCTCCGGTGGTGCTCGATGCGCCACCGCCCTCGCCCGCCTGGATGCTGATGCCCGGCACGTTCCGCAGCGCCTCGGTCAACGTCGTGACGCCCTGGGCCTCCATCACCGCACGGGGAATCACCTCGATGGTCTGCGGCACCTCGCTGAGAGGCTGCGCGTACTTGGGTGACGATGGGCGCGGCTGCGGCGCGTCGACGCTGACGTCAACCGCTTCTTCCGTCACTCGAATCTCGAGCGTCACGCTGTTGGGTGCGGTCTGGCGGGCCGTCACCCTGGTGCCCTCGAGCGCGCGCGCGAGCCCGTCGGCGGGCGTGAACAGGCCGCGAACGCCGGGCGACGCGACGTCGCCTATCGCCTGGTTGGCCAGCGCGATGGTGAGGCCGGTGAGACGCTGGATCTCGGCGAGCACCACGCTCAGCGGACCTGCGGGAATCTCGAACTGCACTTGTCGCGCGTCACCGCTCGGCGCCTGCGTGCGCCAGGCCTGAGCGAGGCGCGTCTCGCCCGGCACGGCGAACCGCAGCGACTCGAGCCGGCGGGTGAAATCGTTGGCGCGAGCCGGCGTGGCGAGCCCGGGCGCCAGCGTGGCCGAGGTGACCACGGCGCCCATGAGGGCCCAACCGGAACGCGATTTCTTGCTGTGGTGTCGGTGACGGGTGATTCGAGCCATCGCTGCTGTTCTCCGATTGCGGAGTCGCGATGACCGACGCGGCGGCTACAATGGGCGAGCCGGACGGTCATGCGCTACGCGTGTGATGAAAACGGTCCTGAGCCGACGTTCGGCACGGCCCGCCGGGTGTTCGCGCATCCGGCGGGCGCTTGCAACTCTGAAACTGAGACTCAGTCTCAATTTCCATCAAACTGTATATCCGACCAAATTGGTCGGTCAAGTGAAAACTTTCACGACCGATCCCGCTCCTTCAACATTCGACCGGCGACGCGTGAGCGCTGGAATTTTCAGACCCGGATCGTGGTTCGTGCGATCGCAACCGTTCGTACGCGAGGGTCAGGACTTCCTGGAGATCCGAACGCGCTGATGCCGGACGCCACGTGAAACAGCGTGACGTTCCGTGGCGTAAGCGCGTAGGGATGGATATACAATAGCCGCCTTAACCGCCTGAGGAGTCAGCCACATGCATGTATCGAAGGTCTTCCGTCAGTCATTTTTGACGCTTTTTACGGTCTTATTCGCAACCGCCGCCCTCGCCCAGACACCAGCGCCTGCCAAGCCGGACGCCCAGTTCGAGCCGCGCGTCGGGCAGCCGGGTAAGGACGTCGTGTGGGTCCCGACGCCTCAGGCCCTCGTGGAAAAGATGCTCGATCTCGCGAAGCTGACGCCCAAGGATTTCCTGATGGACCTGGGCTCGGGTGACGGCCGAACCGTGATCACCGCGGCAAAGCGCGGCGCGACGGCGATGGGCGTGGAATACAACCCCGACATGGTGACCCTGTCGAAGGCTGCGGCCCAGAAAGCCGGTGTGACTGACAAAGCGACGTTCGTGCAGGCCGACCTGTTCAAGACGGACCTGAGCAAAGCCACCGTCATCACCATGTTCCTGCTGCCGAGCATCAACATGCAGCTGCGGCCGAGCATCCTGAACCTGAAGCCCGGCACGCGGATCGTCGCGAACACGTTCACGATGGAAGACTGGGAAGCCGATCAGACCGAATCGGTCACCGACAACTGCTCGAGCTGGTGTACGGCGCTCCTGTGGATCGTCCCCGCCAAGGTGCAGGGAACGTGGAAAACCGCGCAGGGCTCGCTGACGCTGACGCAGAGTTTCCAGATGCTGACGGGCAACCTGAACGGAAGCCCGATCTCCGGCGGGCGCATGAACGGCGATCAGATTTCCTTCACGGCGAGTGGCACCGCCTACAACGGCCGCGTCAATCCAGCGGGCAACGCGATCGCCGGTGGCAATCTGACGGCCAGCAAGGTGAACTGAAATCCAGAACTGAGAGATTCGAAGATTGGCAGATTGGAAGAATGTTGGTTCAACAATCAGAATTCTGGCAACACTCCTTCAATCTTCTATCTGCCAATCTGCGAATTCACGGATGCAGTAACGCTGTCTTTCTCGCGGGATTGAAAAACGGCGTCTGCACGACCCTCGCCCCCACACGATGGCGCACCGCTTCGACCGTCACTTCCATCTGAAGCGCGCTTCCCGTTTCATACGAACCGCGATCGATGGTTGCGAGCACGATCAGCTTCTTGAGAATCGGTGACCACGTGGTCGACGTCGCCTTGCCGACCTGATGGCCGTCGCGATAAACCGGCACCGCTACCCTGGACGCTGACGCAGGCGCCTGGGGTGGAAGGTCGAGCTTCTCGTACAGAACTTCCACCTCCTCCCAGTTCACCTCGAGACCCACAATCTGACGTCGCGGGCCCTTGGCCTTCTCCTGCCGTAACGCGGCCTGACCCACGAACGGCCCCTTCTCGATCTGCACCAGCCGGCCCAGGCCCATCTCCAGGGGCGAGTACTGTTGATCGGGAATGAGCGCCTTGCGGCAGCTGAAGAAGTCGACCTCGATCAGCAGCAGTCCGGCTTCGATCCGTGCGACGTCGAGCGCCAGCATCCCGGCGGGCCGCAGGTCGAATGGTCCCCCGGCCGCCACGAGCGCGTCCCAGACCTCGGTCGCGCGATCCCAGGGCATCCAGATTTCGTAGCCCAGATCGCCCGTGTATCCGGTGCGCGAAATATCGACCGGCACGCCGGCAATGGTGCCGCTCGTCACCCGGAAGTACTTGAGCGAGTCGACGTCGGCCTGCGCTGCCACGCGCAGCAGCGCACCCGATGTCGGGCCCTGCACGGCGAGCGCCGCCACGGTTTCCGACACATCGTCAATCGTGACGTCCAGTCCCGCGGCATTCTGGACGAACCACCGGAGGCTGGGATCGGCGGCGGTCCATCGATAGCGCTGGTCGTCGAGCCTCGAGACCGTCCCGTCGTCGATGACCTTCCCCTGCTCGTCGCACCAGGGCGTGTAGATCACCTGTCCGACGGCAAGCTTCGTCGCGTCGCGCGTGATGAGCCTGTCGACCAGCTTCGCGGCATCGCGCCCCGTGACGATGTACTTGAAGAGCGGCGAGACGTCGATCAGCGCGGCGGCGTTCCGGATGGCGTTGTATTCGTGCTCGTGGTGCGTTTCGTATGCGCTGACCGCATAGTAGCCCGCCCAGTCGCGGTAGTTCAGGCTTTCGCACAGCGGGAACGTACGCTCGTGAAAGGCGGAGCCAATGGGCACGTGGGAGATTATAGAATCTATAGATCTACGGATCTACGGATCTAGGGATCTGGAGAACTGGTGCGCTTCCGGCGCGACCGATGTCAGGTCGGAAGATCAGCCGTTCCCTAGATCTCTAGATCTCTAGCTAATCCATGTCCAAGTACGACGCAATCGTCATCGGCGGCGGCCACAACGGGCTCGTGCACGCCGCGTATCTGGCACGCGCGGGCCGGCGTGTGCTCGTGCTCGAGCGCCGGCACGTGCTGGGGGGCGCGGCGGTCACCGAGGAGGTTTTCCCCGGATTCCATGTCTCGGTCTGCTCCTACGTCGTGTCCCTGCTCCGCCCGCAAATCATCCGCGAGCTCGACCTGGCGCGCCACGGCTTCGAGGTGCTGCCGCTCGACGGCACGTTCACACCGATGCCGGACGGCAACTACCTGTGGCGGGTGAACGATCACGGACGGACGCGGCGCGAGATCCTGCGCCATTCGCGCCTCGACGCCGAAGCGTACGACGAGTACGGCAGGGCGATGATCGACATGGCGCGTTTCGTCAAGCCGACGCTGGACCGGCGCGCCCCCGATCCGCTGTCGCTGTCGCCGGCCGATCTGCGCGACCTGCTGCGCCTGGGGCGCCGGTTTCAGTCGATGTCGTCGGAATCGCGATACCGGCTCGTTCAGCTCATGACGATGAGCGCCGCCGACTTTCTCGATCAGTGGTTCGAGACCGACGTGCTGAAAGCGACGATGTCGGCGTCGGGCATCATCGGCACGTTTCAGGGCGTGCGCTCGCCCGGTACGGCCTATGTCCTGCTTCACCACTACATGGGCGAGATCGATGGTGCGTTCCGTTCATGGGGCTTCGCGAAAGGCGGCACCGGCGCCATCTCGAACGCCATCGCGGCGGCCGCACGCGAGGCCGGCGTCGAAATCCGCACCAGCGCGGGAGTGAGCCGAATCGTCACGAAGAACGGGCGTGCGACCGGTGTGGCGCTGGAGAACGGCGACCAGATCGACGCCACGATCGTCTCTTCTTCCGTCGATCCCCGGCTGACGTTCACGAAATTCCTCGACCCCCGCGATCTGCCAGGAGACTTCCTCGACGAGGTACGTCGCTACAAATTCCGGGGTTCGTCGGGAAAGGTCAACCTGGCGCTCGACGGTTTGCCGAACTTCGTCAGCGTGCCCGGCGAGACCCGCCATCTTCGGGGGGCGATTTCGATCTCGCCCAGCCTCGAGTACATGGAGCGCGCCTACGACGACGCGAAGTACGGCCGATTTTCGCGACACCCCTACATGGACGTGGTCATACCGAGCCTGACCGATCCGTCGATCGCGCCCGCCGGCAAACACGTCATGACCTGCTTCGTCCAGTACGCGCCGTACCATCTGAAGAACACGACATGGGACGCGGAGCGCGACGCGTTCGGCGATGCGGTCATCGACACGCTCTCGCAGTACGCCCCCAATCTGAAATCGCTGATTCTGCATCGCCAGGTCGTCACGCCGCTCGATCTGGAACGGGAATGGGGATTGAGTGAGGGCAACATCTTTCAAGGAGAGCTCGCGCTCGAGCAGTTGCTGTTTCTTCGACCCGTTCCCGGGTGGGCCAAATACCGCACCCCGATCGCCAACCTCTATATGTGCGGGTCGGCCACGCATCCCGGCGGCGGCATCATGGGCGCGCCAGGCCGGAACGCCGCATTGGAAATCCTCAAGTGATCGACGTCATCTTCGTCGGCGGCGGGCACAACGGGCTGGCAGCGGCCACCCTGCTCGCACGGCGTGGTCTGAAGACGCTCGTGCTCGAGCGGCGTCCGGTCGTGGGCGGCGCGGCGATTACCGAAGAGTTCCATCCGGGGTTCAGAATTTCCACGCTGGCCCATGCGGCGCGGCCCGCTTCGGCCCTGGTCAACGAGCTTCGTCTGGCGGAGCATGGTCTCCAACTGATCGATCCGGACCCGTATCTGTTCGCTCCCCTGCCAGACGGTCGCAGCCTCGTGCTGGGACACGATGTGGAGGCCACGGCGGCGAGCATCGGCAGATTTTCGGCCGCCGACGCGCGCCGGTATCCCGAATTCCTCGCGACGCTGGAGCGAATCCGAGGCTTCGTCTCGCACGTCATGGCCGCCACGCCGCCCGAAATCGAGCGCCCCTCGCACCGCGATCTCTGGGGGATGCTGATGACGGGACGCCGCTTCCGCGGCTTGGGGAAGAAAGACGCGTACCGCCTGCTGCGGTGGGCGCCGATGTCGGTCGCGGATTTCGTGTCCGACTGGTTCGAAGCGGAGCCGCTGCGCGCGGCGATCGCGGCCGGCGGTATTTTCGGCACTGCGCTGGGGCCGCGCTCGGCCGGCAGCACGGCCGTGCTGCTCCTGCGCACGGGGTCGGGCAACGGCAGCCAGCAACTGGTGCGTGGGGGCCTTGGCGCGTTCACGTCGGCCCTGGCCGCTGCATCGCGTGCGGCGGGCGCCGAGATTCGCATCGATGCCAGCGTCGAACGCATCAACGTACGAAACGGCCAGGCAACGGGCGTCACACTGAGCACAGGCGAGGATTTGGAGGCGAAGGTCGTCGTCTCGAACGCCGATCCGCGCCGCACGATGCTCGGACTGATCGACCCGGTGTTCCTCGAGCCCGGGTACCTCGCGCGCATGCGAAGCTACCGGTCCACCGGCAACCTGCTGAAGCTCAACCTCGCGCTGAGTGGCCTCCCGGACTTTCCCGCCGCGGCTGGGGACACACGGGCGCTCGGCGGCTTCATCCACATCGGTCCCGATCTCGAGTATCTCGAGCGCGCGTTCGACGCGTCGAAGTACGGCAACTGGTCGCCTCGGCCGCATCTCGAAGTGTCGATTCCGTCGCTGACCGATCCGGCGCTGGCACCTTCGGGCGCCCACGTGATGTCGATCGCCGCGCAATTCGCTCCGTATCACCTTCGCGACGGCGACTGGAGCACGGCCGGTCCCGCATTTGCCGGGGCCGTCATCGACGCGCTGGCCGAGTACGCGCCGAATCTGAAACGTCTCGTTCTCGGGCGGCAGGTGATCACGCCCGTTGAGCTGGAATCGACCTACGGCCTGACCGGCGGCCACATCTTTCACGGCGAGCTGGCGCTCGATCAGCTGTTCACGATGCGCCCGCTGCTCGGATGGGCACGCTATCGCACACCGATTCGAGGGCTGTACTTGTGCGGCGCCGGCACACACCCAGGGTACGGCGTGTCGGGACTCTCGGGCATGAACGCCGCCCGCGAAATCCTGAAGGATATCGGCCACACACGATAAGATTGGGCCATTCCGAAGGAGCCGACATGTCGAATGTGACGCGCAGAGATGTGCTGCAGGGGTTGTTTGCCGCCAGCGTGGCGTATGAGTTCGGCGGCGCGCCCGTCCTCGTGCTGGCGCAAGGCGAGACCGTCGTGCCCTTTACCGACGTGCCACCACCGGCCCCTCCGGCGCCCGGCGCGGCCCCTCCGCCGGTCCGGTTCGATCCGAAGAACCTCACGAGCTTCATCGTGTCGAATGACGAGTTCTTCGCCGTGGCGCACTACGGCATTCCGACGGTCGATCCGGCCTCGTACAAACTGCGCATCACCGGACTGGTGGAACGCCCGCTCGAGTTGACGCTCGACAATCTGAAGAAGCGGCCGCGCGTCGAGCACGCGGTGGGCTTCGAATGCTCGGGCAACAACAACGCGCGCGGCAATCCGCTGGTGGGCAACGCACGATGGGCCGGCACACCGCTCGCCCCGATCCTGAAGGAAGCGGGCATCAAGGCGAACGGACGCGAGGTCGTGTTCTTCTCGGCCGACCGGGGCAACGAGGATGTGACCCACGGCCGCGGCAACGCCAAGGTCGAGCAGCATTTCTCGCGCGGGATGGACGTGGCCGACGCCACGCGCCCGGAAGTCTTCCTCGCCTACGAGATGAACGGCCAGCCGCTGCCGCAGAAGAACGGGTTGCCGCTGCGCCTTATCGCACCCGGCTGGTACGGCGTCGCCAACGTGAAGTGGCTCGATCACGTTCACGTGCAGGATTCACGGCACATGGGACGCTTCATGGGCCGCGATTACGTGACGTTGAAGAGCGAAGACGTGAGCGGCGAGACGCTGTGGATGGAATCGTGGGTCAGCCGCATCAGGCTGAAGTCCGCGGTCGCGCGTCTCACGCGAACCGGCAACAACTTCAAGGCGGTCGGCTTCGCCCTGACCGACGGGACGCCGCTGAAGGCCATCGAAGTGCGCGTGGACGGCGGAGCGTGGAAGCCCGCGTCGCTGTGGAAGGAAAACACGCCGTATTCGTGGAAGCTGTTCACCTACGAGTGGACCGGCGCGGAGCCCGGCGAGCACACGGTCGTGTCGCGGGCCATCGACGCGCGGGGCGACGTGCAACCCGAACAGGACCATCCCACCAAGCGATCGCAGTGGGAAAACAACGGCCAGTTCGTCCGCAAGTTCACGATCTAAGAAAGGGGTTGGGCCGCCCGGCGGCGGTAAGATTGTACGCTACGCGATGGCCGAAGACTGATCGCCACCTCCAACCCCGGATACACGTTTCGCGCGCGAATTTCTCCCGGTGCAATCGGACCGCACGTTGGGCTATTGCCAGGCCTAACCCAACCCCGTGTGCATCGTTCGGGACTGCGCGATAGAACGGACGGAACATGTCGACGAGTGCTTCTCCGGTACTCCGGGTCCGAAGTCGCGAACACAGATCACCACGCAACCGTCTCTACTCGTCGCGGACAGTGTAGGCGGATTCCCTTCCGGCGAATAGCGCACGGCATTTTGAAGCACATTGTCTAACGCTCGTCGAAGTAAGGCCTCATGTCCATGACAGACCAGGTGCTTGTCGGCTGCGACGACAACCTTGTGCCGACAGGCACTCTCCTCGAGCAGCGCCGAGACGTCGACGGTTTCCCCTTGAAGCTTCTCCATACCGCCCTCGGCTCTCGTCATGTCGACCAGCTCTCCGATCAGCGAACTCAGTCGTGCAACTTCCTGTTTGGCCTCTTCCGGTAGCATCAGTTCCACTGCAAGGACAAGCCTCGCCAACGGGGTTCGCAGCTCGTGCGACACGTCCTGCAGCAACCGCCGCTCCGATGTCAGAAGCGTCTCGATCCTATCCGCCATCGAATCAAAATCGCGGCCGAGATCCCCGAGTTCATCGTGCCGTTTCGATTCCATCCGCAGCGTAAGATTCCCTGCGCCGAATGCACGAACCGTGGCTCGGAGGTGGCGAACCGGATTGACGAGATGCAGCGTAAATACCCAGCACATCACCGCTATCAAGAGGGCAATGAATAGGAGAGTACGGCCACAACCACAGCGGCGGCGCTGGCGGCGCCGGCATCGCGACACCAGCGTGTAACGGCCATCTTGTGTATTGATCTCATTGAACCACGGCCGCGATCGGCCGCGTAAGGCCGAGCGATCTTCTCCGGTGAGCAGGTCGCGTCCTTCGGCATCGAGCAAGAAATGCCCTTCAGGAAACATCTCATCCATCCGCTCCAGCGTGGCCCGCAAGCCAGCGGCGCCCTCCTCCTGCCAGGCACGCACCGCGGTTTCCAGCTTGAGCTGGTGCATGGCCTTCCACGGCGCACGCTGGTCGAACTCGGCGGTCTGGACAAGCGGGTGGTCACGCCAAACGCAAGGAATGAGAGTGCCAGTGTGACAAAGAACCACGCCGTCAGCTTCGAAAACAACCTCACGAGGTCAATCCTGATGCCGCGTCAAGCGCGAACAGATAACCAGCGCCTCGGACCGTTGAATGAGCGCCCCTTTTGGGCTGAGCTTGTGACGAATACGGCTGATATGAACATCAACGGCGCGATCCAGCGCTGCCGCTTCCCGTTGGTTGAGCCGTATAGAAATCTCGTCGCGCGATACAGGACGCCCCGCTGCCCGCATGAGCATCTCCAAGATTCTGTACTCGGCGCTGGTCAGATCGACTCGCGATCGTGCCATGCTGACCTGCCTCGCCGCGTGTCGAGACACACGCCTGCAATCTCGATGACTGGCACCTTTTTACTGCGCGCCAACGCAGGCGACCGTCGGAGAATGGCACGAATCCTGGCGACCAGTTCCGCAGGATCGAAAGGCTTAGCCAGGTAGTCGTCGGCGCGGCTGACAATCCGAACACGCGATCGCTCGGCTCGCCACGCGCCGTCAGCATCAACACTGGAATATCGCTACCCGCCTCAGCTCGTCGAGTACGGCGAAACCGCCCAGGCCCGGCAGCACCACATCGAGTAAGTACGAGATCGTGCGGCTCCTGAGAGGCCATGGCCAGCCCTGTCAGGCCGTCATAAGCGACGGAGACGGCGAATCCCTGCCGTTCAGAATCGCGCATCAGACGACACAGCTGTCGGTCATCGTCGATCAGGAGCAAGGACGCCTGTCTGTGCGGGACGTTGCAGAGACAGAGAGATCGAATGGGCTCGAGAGTTTTATGGCATCTGAAACTGCAAGCGCGTGCCGAACGCCCAATAGAGGCCTCGGTTGCCTGGCTGAGGGGCGGAACGCGCCTCAGCGTACTGCTCGAGCGCCGCATTTCCCATGACGCGCGCCCAGCGTGAGAAATTCCACGATATGCCAGTCGTCAGTGTTTGTCCTCCCGTGCGCGGACGTCCGTGGCGCGTGGTCGGACACTCTCCTCGAGCGTTTCAGGACCTTCGTCATCGAACTCCAAAGAATCAAACCGAATCCCCAGCGCCCATTCACGCAGTCTCGAGCGCGTCGGCCCGGGCCGCCGGCCAAATTCGCGCGTGACCGCCGCACTCCAGCCGATTCCGACGACACTCGGTAAGTCTTCCAGATCAAGGCCTTGCCCGGACCGTTCGTCTCGCACGCGCATCGCCTCGGCCGCTCAGTTGCCAAAGCCCGGGTGTCCATTGCGCGTCCCCGCCGACACGCGTACGCCGACCATCGACGTACAACCGTTCGAAAAACCGGTAACCGGACTGCGAACGTCCTTCGAGACCATTCGCCGATTCCGTATCAACAGCCGCGGTACGACCTTCGGTGAACGACCCGGCCAGCTCGACATCTCTCGGGCCATTCCAAACAAGGCGGCCGGCGGAGGTAATACCGGAACGTGAGTTCCGCCCATTCGCATCGCCTGCGAAGAGACCAGCCTCATAGGCGAACCGCCTGCCGAGCTGCCCGTACACTAACCCGCCGATGTCGCGCCCAGGAGCAATTGATTGCGCAAAAGCCGATCGTTCAAGGAAGTCCAGCGAACGCGCTGAGGTTCCATACTCGCGGCTGCCTGGGAGCTTGAATTGGCCGCCACGAAGTCGCAGCGCTCGCGTGATTCGAATCTGTATGTACGCGTCCTTTATCAGCGTATCGTCGAGATCGTCCATCGGGTCAACGGTGAACTCGAACGACATCTGGCGCCACTGTCCGTCGATACCGGCGCGCAGCCGCCGCACTGCGAATGTTTCATACTCGAGCCGTCCTGATCCGGTGGCCACGGTCCATCAGGATATCCACGCCAATCGAACTGCACATACCCGCGAGGTGATATCTCAAAGCGCTCATTGGTATTCGCACTGGGGTCCGCCTGACTCGGCTGAGCGTGAGCGGGCTTCACACACATGGTGCAGATGAACAGGGCGATGGCGGTACGCCGGATCACTGCGCTTCGGCGGCTCATTGTGCGCCTCCGAGTGCTCGTCGAACAGCGGCCGCCCGGTTCGTCACATATGCGATGAGGCCCGTGGGACCGTAAACAGTCGCGTCAAATTGCTCAGGCGTCCCTGCAAACGTTCGAGCCGGATCTTCCCCTCGGCGCCGATGACAAATGTCGCGATTCGGGCCTGTTCGACGCGAAAAACCGCGCTCACACGGGATGGGTCGAAGACTGTCGCCAGCAGGTCTTCCACGTGAGCCCGATACGTCGCCCGATATACAGGGTCATCCATCAGAAAGCGAATCAGCGGCCAGGTGGCGTTGAGGCCGGTGTGGAAAATGTCGACGGTCTGCGCACCGCCGCCGCCAGCAACTGCGCCCGCGAAACCAGAGGACATGGACAGATCGTGATCCCACGGAATCCAAAACAGCCGATCCCGATGACGTGGGCTGCCGTACAGGTAGTAGTTGTGCGCCGACAGACCTCCATAGGCATCGTTGTTTCCGACGATCGTATTGAGAGCCAACCACCGGAGAAATCCGTCGACGTTGAAGCGCGCCTCGAGCCGGCTTCTCCATAGAACGCGATCCTGTTTAGAGGCATTCAGCGCGGCGACCGCGCCCTGGATATCGGTCCAGTCCTCGTCGAATTCATTCGTCTTCTTTGGAAAGTCGTCCTTATCGAAGAGCGTCCATCGCCCACCGGTACTGTGCGGTTTGTACAGATTCCCTGAATCGGCACCGAACAGTCGGTCGAGCATCGGCTCATCCGGTACCTCGATCATTGTGTAGAGACCCAAGTAGATCGCTCCCGCACCCCTATCGAGATAGACGCGCACAAAGGCGGTGCGTGGCGCCGGAAGGCCAGCGTCGCTGAAGAGGTCGGTGACGACCTTGGCACGCAGATATGAGCTGTCGAGAGCGTTGTTGCTGAAACTCAGATTGGTAAAGCCGAAGAAGGTTTGATCGCGCGAATCCGGAAACCGAGATTCAAGGCCATCGATGTTCAGCCGAAACGGCAGCTTCTCGCTACCGGCCCGCCAGGTATTGACCAGACTCGAATTGCCCTTGAACCGGAAGCCGACATTTTCGAACGTCTCACCGTCGAACGTGACGTCGGCTGGAATGTAGACCGGCGTCCGCGGCAGGAGTTCGACGTCATCGCGGGCCGGATTCGCTGCGCCTGCGCCGGTGGGATTGGCCCCGCCGCCACCGAGAACCACACACGCCAGCCCTCCTCCGTCCGCAATCTGCACGCATCGCCCGCTCGTCGGTGGATTGCCAAAGACGCACGCACTCCCTTCCAGAAGATTCGCGCAGGCCGCGCTCGACTCCGGCGAGAAGCCCCGGCCGGGCATGCCTGTTGGCGGCTGCCCACCGCCAGGAAAACCGCCAGGCGGCTGCCCACCGCCGGGCTGCCCCCGTCCAGGTTGCTGCCCGCCCGCAAACTGACCACCCGCCGCACCGGCCATGTCCGTCATGTCGTCAATGGCAATTTGCCAATCGCTCGCGGCAATCTTCAAATCCAGCCGGCTGACCTGATCTTGAATGAACACGCGCCCATAATCAGGAATCGCATCACGCCCGTGCGTATCGGCGTCGCGTCCCGACGCGTACGCCCTTTCTCGCTCCGCCGCAGAGAATCCGATCAAGAGCGCTGCGAACCCGAACGCCACGCCTAACACGCGTTTGTAGAACAGTTCGCAACTTATTTCTCCTGTAATAGGAAGGCGCGCCGGCGATCGACAAAACTTTTTAGGCTCTCGCTGCCTTCGGTGACACCGGATTCGAATGCTTGAAACGTATAGAGCTTCTTGGTATCTGCCCTGACAGCGTCGGCGATGAGCGCGTGGTGCAGTCGCACGATCGGCTCCAGCGTCCGCCAGTCGAGCCATTGCTCTGCGATCTCGCGCACATACCTGAGATATCGCGCTCTGAGCGCTGGAACCGCGAGCAGCTTGGACCGTAACGGCTTGCTGGAATCGTCGAGACCCACCAGCGGCTCCAGCGGTCACTTCCACGCGTGCCGGTCCTCGGCCGAACATGACAGGACCGCGTGCGGGGGGCATTCCGCGTCGCATTCCGGCGGGCGGCCTTCCGCGGCGAAGGGACTCGTCTGCCAATCCTTCGTTCACGTCATGGGGAATGACGTGAAAACGCCCGCTCTCGTCCAGATAAAGGCTGTAGTCACTCGCCGCGCCCAATAGCCGTCGCTGTTGGCGAGCGCCATCTCGATAGCGAGGAACTTGAGCGCACCGTCGACGTCGAGCATGGGCGAAAGGGCAGCCTCCAACTTCTCCGGTGCCGTCTCGCTCAACACCCGGAACATTCGAATCAGCGATCGCCATGCCGCCGGGTCTTCCTTGGTTTTGATCTCATAGATGGCTCTGTACGCGTCGGCGTCCTCGCCGAGGTACTCGATACCTCCCCGGCCCCGCGGCGAGCCTGGGACCTTCCACCGCGCACCCTTCGTGCTTGCAAACCACTCCCTCGTGAAGTCGGCGTTGAACTGTTGGGTATTGATGTAGACGCCCCAATACTCGCCGTTGATGACGACCCGGATGTAGTTGGCGCTCGGTGTCGGTACGTAGTGCCTTGAAATTTCCGTGTACAGCACCTGTCGCAAAAACGTGGGATCGCCGTTCGCGTTCAAAAGATTGAGCGTGCGGTATCCGAGCAGCCGCTGCGTATGGTGCACGTAGTCGATTGACAGATTGAGCGACCGCTTTGATCTCTCTGGCACCATCATGAACGACGACATCCCGCGGAAGTGGACGCCGACGTCGCGATAGGTAACGCCGTCCAGCGTCAACGAGGCTGGCACGTCTACGTCCGTATTGTTGAAATCCGCGAGCTCGCGCTCCCAGTTTGTGTTTTCGAATCGCAGAAAGATCGTGCGGAGCGTCTTCAAATCATAGAGTGTCGCCGACCCTGCTGACGGGAGATCCGCGGGCTTGATCGATGGGCCAGGAGAGGCGCGTGCGAAATCGCCTCCACCGAACCAGGGCGGGCGCATGACAACAGCGGGTGGATTCGCGCCGAAGACGCCCGCTACGCGGCTGATTCGCCAGCCAGTCTCTCGCAGCGTCGCGTTCGATACGATTCAGCCGGTGGTTGCCGTCCTTGTCGAAGAGCTCCACGATCTGCCGCTCTTCCATCATGGGACCGCCCTCCCGACCGGGCGGTGACGATCTGCGCCATTGGCGCCTGCTGCCACATGAGGGACGCGAGAACGGCACCAAGCCGAGCCATCCAGCCCGAATTTCTATGCATCGTCTTCCGTAGTCCGTTGAAGTTCCGCGCCCTGTACCCCTTCGATGCGATTCAGAGCAGTAACGAACGCGTAGGCCTGGTCGTCATGGCGGAGAGTGGTTTGGTAAGACACCTCCGTGGACAACCCCTGCCGCGTCGTAGCCACCTGCGTGATGTGTTGACTCCGAACGAAGATGTCCAGCGTTGGATTGATCAGCGCGTTCACGTCGTGGCCCAGTCCAATCCGCACACGAAGAGTGAACGGACGCTTCAGGTCAGCAGCGGGCACGCGCCGCATGGCAAACGCCGCGATCGCGATCACGCCGATGCCGCCAATAGCGACCCAGAAATTGTGTGCGCCGACGGCCATGCCTACAGCGACGGCGAAGATCACATACGCCGTGTCCTGGGTGTCTCGGACGACCGTCCTGAATCGGACAATAGACAGCGCACCGACAAGGCTGAAGGCGCGGGCGACGTTGTCGCCAATCACCTGGGTCACCATGGCAATCAGAATCGCGAGGAGGACCAACGTGACGGTGAACGAGGATGGGGGTTCTGCACGACTGTGACGATAGATCTGGGCGACGATCCCACCAAGCACCATCGCGGCGATAAGTCGGCCGAGAACGGCGACCGGCGCAGCAATATGGGCTGGAAAGGGCGACGGGAACTCAGGCATGTTCCGTCCGTCCCGTCGCCACAGCAGATGGCGAGGCAAGCCCGCTTGATGTATAGACATTGAGCGCGGCCATTGCGAGTCGATACTTCGATGCCGTCTGCGGACTCAAGCCACACTCCTCGACTAACTGCTTGAAGATGGTCGGCACATGTGACTTGAACTTCAACTCGAGAATCAGGTGGGGGAAAATGACGGCTCCCGGATCGGAACGGAATTGGGCGCCGCATACAGCGGCCGCGCGGAGCGACTGGTCAAGCGTAAGGCGGGCCGATCCTGTGCTGGTGTTCATGGCGCGTGCCATGCGGTTGTACGACACCTGGCAGACGACGCTCAGCGCGCGTGTTTCCGCGCGACGATGAAACCATTCACCGGACGATATGTGCGAGCCACTGACGTCGCCCGATCGTTCCAGTTCGTGGAGCGGCACCTGCGTGCGGCGCTTGACAAGCACGCCTTGGCGGCGCAGCTTGCGCTCGAGAAAGGCCACGTCACTGTCCCCGTACCGGCGAATGCGGTACTTGGCGCGGCCATAAGAGCCCCATCTGTGGAAGACGTGCCCCTCGGCCGTGTCGAAGTACAGCGTGCTCGTCCGATATTCGTCACCGAAGGGACCGGTGCCATGCGGATCCGCATCGAGAAAGGTGCGTGCCCACTCACGAATTCGTTCGCCCATCTGCGAATCTACGACGAACTTGATTTCGAACGCATGCGCTCTCGTCTCTTTGGCGTCGATCATCGGCACTGTCGAGAGTACGCGTCGCGAATTCGTTACGCTAGTTAAGAAGCGTTAAGCCGAGACCGGTCGAGGCTGTCGCCAGGAAGGTTACAACGGTCGAGGTGCGCATTTGTTGTGGCAAGAATGTGAAAGAAGTGTGACGGCTAAACGGTCCTGCACGTTTGCGATCTGATAGGTTACAGGGGTTGCGGACGTGCAACCCGAACAGGACCATCCCACCAAGCGATCGCAGTGGGAAAACAACGGCCAGTTCGTCCGCAAGTTCACAGTGGCGTAAGCAGCGGCGGGGTCTACCCCGCCCGTTTTTTTTGGAACTTTCTGCAATTGTCTTGTCCCGGCGACGCCGGCCGCGCTCGAGAGGACAATCGCGTCACACATCTTCAATACTTCTTCCCCTTTGCGTAGACGCTGACCCGTAACTTCGCCCCGGCTCCCGGCATTTGCTTTGCACCGCGGCCGGGCGCTTGCCAGACACACGACAACGCGCGCTCGTCGCCGATGGCGATCTGTCGACCCGGCTGTTGCTGTCGCACCATCTCGCGATCGATGGCTTCTCGATCGACGCGTGCACGGACGGGCGTGAGGCGCTCGATCGCGTCCACGGGTCGTCCTTCGATCTGATCGTGCTCGATGCCGCCCTGCGTGGTCTTGACGGCATTGCGCTATGCCGCGCAATCCGCCTGAGCAACATCAATGCCGGCGCCGCGGTTCTTCTCGTCGCCTCGTCCGCCGCCGAGTCGGACAAGATCGCCGCGTTCACCAACGGCGCCGACGACTACGTCACCAAACCGGTCGCCATCCACGAGTTCCTGGCACGCGTGTCCGCCGTGATGCGGCGGGCATCGCGCATTGTCGATCGATGTGCGCCGGCTGTCGTCGAGCGGCCCGATCTTCATGTCGATCCCTCGCGACGGCGGGTGATCGTGCGAGGGCAGGAGGTCGAGTGCTCCAGGCAGGAGTTCGAGCTGCTCTATGCCCTCGCCTCGTCCCCTGGCGTCGTTTTCAGCCGGCAGGAACTACTCGCCCGCCATTGGACCAACAGCGGGTTCAAGGACGTCCGGCTGGTCGATCCGATTGTCAGCCGGCTTCGCCGCAAGATCGAGCGCGCGCCGGACAAACCGCGTTGGATCCTCACCGTGTGGGGCGTCGGATACAAATTCGCCGAGTCTGAAAACATTGCCGAACTGTGACGCGACGCGCGGCACATCGGTTGCAGTCCGGCACGCCCGTGCCGCGAACGATTCCCTGCATCACGTCGGCTGCCGTGCTGGTCGCGCTTGCGCCGCTTTCCGCCGGCGCGCAGCGACCGGCGCCGGCCGAATCTCTCACGGTGTGCAATCTCCCGATTCCCGCGCCGGCACAACTGCCACCCGCCGGAAGCCCGCCTGTGGTCTTTCAAATCGTTCCGTGCTTCGACCGGCAGGGCAACGTGTCGATGATCGAGCCCCAGACCTATCTTCACTACATCCAGACCGCGGTGAGCCGGCCGTCGCGAGGCGAATGGATCGCCTTCAACGAGGCGATCCGCGAATCGATCCTCGAGGATTTCAAGCGCCTCTGGGCCACCGGTTTTCTCGACGACCTGACGATTGAGACAAGCGAGTACACATTTGCCAACGGCGTCGTCGGCAAGCTCATCGTCTACCGCATGGACGAACGGCGGCGCATCAAGATCGTCAACTACAAGGGATTGAAGCACCTCGAGCAGAACAAGCTCGAGGAGAAGCTGCGCGAGCTCGATCTCATGGTGCGCATCGACACGTTCGTCGACGAGATGCGGATCAGGCGCATCAGGACGACGATCGGCGAGATGCTGTCGGAGCTCGGCTTTCCCGAATCTCAGGTGACCTCCGAGATCCAGGCGCTGCCGGGCGGGCCGAAGACGTCGCAGCTGACGTTCACGATTGACGAGGGTCCGCAAATCAAGCTCAGGCGGGTCGAGTTCGAGGGAAACACCGCCTTTGACGACGGCACGCTCGCGTCGGCCATGAAACAGAATCAGGCGAAGCGATGGTTTCCGATTCCCAGGTTCGGCAGCACCTACAAGCAGACGGGCTACGAAGAAGACGCCGATCGCATCATGAGCTTCTATCGCGATCGTGGCTACCTGGCCGTGCGCGTCGGACAACCCGCCCTTCAGACGCTCGAAGACACGGAGGATGGCCGCACGCGATGGGTGGCCCTGAGGATTCCCGTCACCGAAGGAATTCAGTACCGGGTCGCCGAGTTCACGATCGAAGGCAACAAGGAGGTGCCGGCCGACTATCTCCTCTCGCTCTTCAAGCTTCGACGAGGCGAGCTCTACAGTGAGAAAGAGATTCGCGAAGGGTTGAACAAGGCGCGAGAGCTGTACGGCGCGCTCGGGCGCTTCGAGTTCACGGCGTATCCCGACCTGCGGCCCCGCGATGCCGATGCCGCCGCCGATTCAGGCCCCGCTGCAAGCCCGGTCGTCGACGTCACCCTTCGCGTGGACGAGGGGCCGCGGTACACGATCAACCGGATCATGTTCGTGGGCAACACGACGACCCGCGATCAGGTCATCCGGCGGGAATTGCGGGTGTTCGAAGGGGGTATCTTCAACAGCGAAGCGCTGAAGATGAGCATCAGGCGGCTCAACCAGCTCGGATACTTCAAGCCCATCGAAGAGCAGAAGGGCATCCAGGTCGACAAGACGCCGAACGAAACCGGCAAAGTGGACCTGACGCTGAAGCTCGAAGAGCAGAACCGCAATCAGCTGAGCTTCGGCGCCGGGATGTCCGGCTCGTACGGCGTCTTCGCCAACGCCTCGTACGCGACGACCAATTTCCTCGGTCGAGGGGAAACGCTCTCGGTCGCCGTCGAATCCGGCACACGCAGCAACAACTATCAGTTGTCGATCACCGAGCCGTATATCTTCGACCGGCCGATCTCGATGGCGGCGAGCCTCTTCTCGCGCAAGACCCAGTACTTTTTCTATTCGTCGGATCCCGTCTACAGCGAAGTGCGCGAGGGCACGTCGATCACGATGGGGAAGCCGCTCCGAGGCTTCATGAGGCTCTACGGCGGCTACACCTGGGAGACGGTCGACAGCGCATCGAGCGAAGAGTTTCAGCAATCGCAGAACGCATCCAGCGCCGCGGCGCAGCAGACGCCCTCATCGCTGGTGACGGTGACGACCGCGAGCGGCACCACCACCTACACGCGGACCACCGCGATCACGCCGACGCTCGACTATATCGTCGAGCAGGCACGCTACATCGAGAGCCGCGTCGAGCCAACGCTCGTGTACGACACGGTCGACACCCCGTTCATGCCGCGCCGCGGGATGCGCCTGACCGGCGGGGCGAGGCTGGCCGGCGGCATGCTGGGCGGCACGGTCAACTACATAAGGCCCGAAGTAGAACTGATCATGTATCGCCCGCATACCCGCCGCACCGCCATCGGCGTGCGCGGACAAATCGGCTACCTCCACCCATACGCCGGCACCGAGGTGCTGCCGCAATACCTCCGCTATTTCCTGGGCGGGGAGTACCAGATTCGCGGTTTCGATCTGCGCACGGTCGGCCCCATCAACGACAAGAACCAGCTCGTCGGCGGCAACAAGTTCGTCCTGTTCAACGCGGAGTACTACCTCGACATCATGGCGCAGGTGCGCGCGCTCGCGTTTCACGACGCCGGCCAGGCATTCGACGAGAGCACGCGCATCAACCTCCGCGAGCTGCGGACGTCGACAGGAGTCGAGCTGCGTGTCGTGCTGCCGGTCGTCAACATGCCGATGCGACTGATTTACTCGTGGAACCTGTATCGCGATCCGTTTCAGCCGCCGAGAGGATTTCGGTTCGCGGTCGGCACGACCTTCTAGAGCGCGTCCCGCATGCGCCATTACAGATAAAGGAGATCCGAATGATTGTCAGGTGCAACAAGACAGCGGCATGGGTGCTGACCGTCGCATTAGCCGGTACGGCGATGACCGGATGCCAAAACCCGGCCAGTGCCGACGAAACGGCCAACTACAACGATGCTCTCACCGTCAGCGTGTCGCCCGATCCAATCCAGGCGGACAATCAGACCGGCGGAAAGACGTATCGCGTCGTACGAGGCAACAACCAGCCCGACGAAATGCTGCCGTACGACTGGCATTCGACCTTCTCGTCGACGCTCGTCCTGACCGAGAAGGCGACCGATGAAAAGCTCGACCTGGACTTCCCCGTCCGCGTCACCGGCGCGACGCTCAGCGTGAAGCAGGCCACGGGCGGCATCATCACACCGCCGACCGGCACCGACACGGAAAAGTATGAATACGTGCCCCTGAGCGCCACCGGCAATCAGTTCGCAGCCGTCGGATCCCCGATCTCGTTGACGGTTGAGATGTGGTACGACCTTCCAAGCCTTCGGAAAGAGTGCGTCGTCACGCTCACCTATGCGTTCGTGGACAACGACGGAACGAGTTTTTCGCGCGCCGTCGACTTCAACGTGGCGCCGTAGCCAGGGGCGCTTCCAGCGCCTCGACAAGCGTCTCGAAGAGCTTGTCGTTGCGCCAGTACTCGACGTGCCTTCGGCCACGTCATCGAGGGTTTGAAACGGGATTTGCTGGCCCATGCCGTGGGCGATCACAATCGCCACCGGGCCGTATTCCACTTTCGCGGGGGTTGCCTGCTGAACCGCGTATTCGGCTTGGATGGCTCACATACTAGCATCCGCCGCGGTCACGATCTGACTCTGCTCGCCGAGAGTGTGAATGCCAAGCCGCACGCGGTTGCCGGGCCGCAGGAACACCGGTGGATGCTGCCCCATACCGATACCCGGCGGCGTGCCGGTGGAAATGATGTCGCCGGGCTGCAGGCTCATGAATCGGCTGATGTAGCTGACGAGCCGCGCCACGCTGAAGATCATGTGCCTGGTGCTGCCACGCTGATACGAACGGCCGTCGACCTCGAGCCACAGATCCAGATTCTGCGGGTCCGGCACTTCATCCGCGGTCACGAGCCAGGGCCCGATCGGACCAAACGAATCGGCGCTCTTTCCTTTCACCCACTGGCCGGTTCCCTCGAGTTGAAACGCGCGCTCGGATAGATCGTTGACGACGCAGTAGCCCGCGACGTGCGACAGCGCATCGGGCTCCGTGACGTATTTCGCGGTCTTGCCGATGATGACGCCCAGCTCGACTTCCCAGTCGGTCTTCTGCGAGCCGCGCGGGATGACGATGCCATCGTTCGGTCCGCAAATCGCCGAAGTCGCCTTCATGAAGAGGATCGGCTCGGCCGGGACAGGCATGTTCGACTCGGCCGCGTGGTCGGAGTAGTTCAGGCCGATACAGATGAACTTGCCGACACCGGCCACGCACGGGCCAAGGCGCGGACCGCCATCCACACGCGGCAGGCTTGCGGGATCCAGACGGCGAAGGCGATCGATCGAATCCGGGTGGAGCGCATCGCCGGACAGGTCGGAGACGATGGCCGAGAGATCGCGGATGTCGCCGCGGGAATCGAGCAGACCCGGCTTTTCTCTGCCCTGCGGACCATAACGAAGAAGTTTCATGGGAGTTTCATGGGAATGCGCGCCGTCAACATCACCGGTGGCACAGGACTTCAGTCCTGTCCTTTCCGAGATGACTCACGAACCACAAGGCGCGGCGGAATGATGATGCGGCGTGGCGCGTCTTTGTCGTCGCTGTCGAGGCCGTTGAGGAGCAGCTCGGCGGCGTTCAACCCCTGATCTCTCCGCGACCAGCTGATCGTCGTCAGCGGAACCTTCAGCATGTCGCCGTGCGCGATGTCGCCGGCGCCCACCACGGCGATGTCTTCGGGCACGCGCATCCCCGCTTCCCATATCGCCTTCATCGCGCCGATCGCCGCGGGGTCGTTCGCCGCAAACACGGCATCGATGCGGGGACGGACGTCGAGCAGGCGCTTCATCGCGCGGTACCCGTCGCTCTCCATGAATCCCCCTTCGACGAACCAGTCGGGAGCCGACTTCACGCCGCGCGCCTTCAACGTGTCGCGCCAGCCTTTTTCGCGCCGCTTGGCGTGCGTGATGTTCGGGCCACCGATGTGCGCGATGGCCTTGCATCCCAGATCGAGGAGGTGCGTCGTCGCGAGCACGCCGACGCGCTCGTCGTCGGTGAGAACCCGGTGGCACTCGACCTTCTGATGGTCGTCGCGGTCGATCATCACGATCGCCGTCCCGATGCTGGACAACTGCCTGAGCAGATCTTCGTTGGCGGAACCATGCACCGACGCGAGCACGATGCCATCGACCTGCCGGCTGCGCAGCATCTCGAGCTCCGCGCGCTCTTTCGCCGGATCCTCGCCCGAGCTGCACAGCAGCAGTCCGTAGCCGCGCGCGCTGGCGACGGGCTCGATGCCCGCGATAATCTCGACGAAAAACGAGTGCATGAGATCGGGAATGACGATGCCGATCGTGTGGCTGCGGCGGAGGGTGAGGCTCCTCGCGACGGCATTGCGCTGGTAGCCAAGCTCTTCGATCTTGGCGAGAACGCGGCCTCGGGTGGCTTCGCTGATGTCGCCATGGTTGTTGAGAACCTTGGAGACCGTCATAACGGACACGCCGAGCTCGCCGGCGATCCGGCGCATCGTGGGTCGGGGCATGGGGTGCTTATCCTTCGGGAATCCCTGGTGGCTTTACCGGTAAAGTCTAGTATCGAACGCGTTCACTTTACAAACGGTCGTCCCGTAATCTGCCAATCTGCCAATCTGCGAAGCTCAACCGCTCCATGCCTCCCCGTCAGGGAACCGATATCGCTTTCTGGAGTCCGGCTTGATCGTGATGCTGTAGCCAGGCTCGACGGGCGCAAGGTAGCGGCCCCGGCGAACCGTGACGGGCTCTTCGAAATGTTCGTGCAGGTGATCGACGAACTCGATGACGCGCCCTTCCATCGTGCCGGTCACCGCGATGAAGTCGAACATCGAGAGGTGCTGGACGTACTCGCACAAGCCGACGCCGCCCGCGTGCGGGCACACCGGCACCCCGAACTTGGCCGCCATCAGGATGACGGCGAGGTTCTCGTTCACGCCGCCGAGGCGGCAGCTGTCGATCTGGCAGAAGCTGATGGCGTTGGCCTGCAGCAACTGCTTGAACACCACGCGGTTCGCGGCATGCTCGCCCGTGGCGACGCCCACGGGCGCGATGGCTCTGGCAATCCGCGCGTGACCGAGCACGTCGTCCGGGTGCGTGGGTTCCTCGGCCCACCACAGATTCAGGTGCGACAGCTCCCTGATGCGCGCGATCGCTTCATCGACATCCCATCGCTGGTTCGAGTCGATCATCAGCTTGCGATCGGGACCGATCGCCGCCCGCACCGCGGAAAGGCGCCGGAGATCGTCTTCCGGCCTGCCGCCCACTTTCACCTTGAAGTGCGTCCACCCGTCGGCCATCGCTTCGCGACACAGGCGGTGAATCTTCTCGTCCGAATAGCCAAGCCATCCGACCGACGTCGTGTACGCGGGATAGCCGAGCTTCAGAAGCTCCGCTTCGCGCGCCGGCTTCCCGGATGCCTGACGCTCGAGGATCGAGAGCGCCTCTTCGCGTGTGAGCGCATCGGTGATGTGGTGGAAATCGATGCACGACACGAGCTCGGCCGGCGTCATGTCGGCCAGAAGCTTCCACACCGGCTTCCCTTCGGCCTTCCCGTACAGGTCCCACACGGCATTGACGACGGCCGCCAGCGCGAGGTGGATGACCCCCTTCTCGGGACCGAGCCATCGCAGCTGCGATTCGCCGGCCAGGCTGTGCCAGAAACCGCCGAAGTCGGCCGTGATGTCACGGAGATCGCGGCCGACGACCAGATGCCTGAACGAGTCGATCGCCGCCGCGCACACTTCGTTCCCTCGCCCGATCGTGAACGTCAGGCCGTGGCCTTCGAGTTTCTTGTCGGTCTCGAGGATCACGTACGCGGCGGAATAGTCAGGGTCGGTGTGCACCGCATCGCTGCCGACCTGATCTTTGGACGTCGGAAAACGGAGATCCAGTACCTGCACATTTGTGATTTTCATTTGGATACTTTCGACCTGAAGTGATCGAGCGCGACGGCAAAGACGATGATGGTACCGGTCACGATCTCCTGCACCCAGTTGGGCAGGCCGTGCTGCGAGCATCCGATCTGAATCACCGTCATGATGCCCGCACCGGCGATCGTGCCGACGACCGTGCCCTTGCCGCCCGAAAGGCTGCCGCCTCCGATGATGACGGCCGCAATCACGTTCAGCTCCGCGCCGATCGCGACGGTCGGGTCGCCAACCGACAACCGTGAGAATTCCATCACGCCGGCGAGGCCCGTAAACGCCCCGGCGAGACCGTAGACGGCGATCTTGCACCGCTCCACCCGGACACCGCACAACCGGGCGGTGCGCTCGTTCGAGCCGATGGCGAACAGATGCCGCCCGAACCGGGTGTACTGCAGCGTCACCGCCACGGCGACCGCCAGCACGATGGCAATCCAGATGCCCCAGGGCAACAACTGCCCGCTGCCGTCCCTCACCGTACGCAGGAGGCCGTTGAGCCAGGTAATCGGCGCTTCCAGACGGCGCTCGTCGGCGAGACCTTTCGCCGCACCGCGCACGAGCAGCATCGTGCCCAGAGTAATGATGAACGGCACCACGCGCAGTCCGGTGATGAGCACGCCGTTCATCAGCCCGCACGCGGTTCCCGCCGCGACGGCGCCCGCGGCCGCGACAACAGGACTGAAGCCGCCGCGAAGGATCTGCGCGATCACGATGGTGCTGAGGGCGATGACCGATCCGACCGACAGGTCGATGCCACCCGCCACGATCACCATCGTCATGCCCAGCGCGGCGATGCAGACGATGGCCGTCTGCCGCGCCATGAGCTCGAGATTGACCGGGCTGAAAAATTGCGGGCCGATGAGAACGCCGAAGAGCAGCGCAACGAGAGCCAGGCCCGCGAGCACCCCAGCGTCGGGAAAGCGCCTCATGAGGCGGTGCGGGCTCCCGACGCGTCGAGCAGAAGTTCGTGCTCCGTCCACTCCGATGCCGCACGTGGCGCACCGAGACGCCCGCGCGACATCACCGCAATCCGGTCGCACACGGCGAGCAGTTCGGGAAAGTAACTGCTGACGATGAGCACTGACTTGGCGGGTGCAGGGTCGCCGGGTCCTTCAGGACCCGGCCCACGTACGAGCTCGTCGATGAGCGCGTAGATCTGCGCCTTGCTCGCGACATCGATGCCGCGCGTAGGCTCGTCCAGCACGAGCACGTCGACATCGTGGTGCAGGAGGCGCGCGATCGCCACCTTCTGCTGGTTGCCTCCAGAGAGGCTCGCAACATCCTGCGCCGTGCTTGCGGCGCGAATGCCCAGACGTTCGACCCACGCAGCCGCGGCCCGACGCTGCGTAGACGGTGACACGAAAAATCCCGGCCCGAGGCCCTTCAGCCGCGTGAGCGTCATGTTGTCGGCGATATTGAGGTTGGTCGCGAGCCCTTCGCCTGTGCGGTTTTCGCTGACCATCCCCATGCCGCGCTCCCACCACTCCGCCGGCGCGCCTGGACCGCTGTGCACGCCCAGCTTCACCCGCCCGCTCCTGACGGCGTCCAGGCCAAACAGCCCGCGCAAGAGACGCGTGCGGCCGGCTCCCAGCAGCCCCGCGATGCCGAAGACTTCGCCACGGTGCAGCGTCAGCGACACCGGCCCGAGATGTTCGGGCGCAAAGGCGTGCAGCTCCAGAATCGCTTCGCCGGCGGTACGCGCGCCGCGTGGATAGAGATCCTCCAGCGTCCGGCCCACCATCAGGCTGACAATCTCGCCGGCAGACGTCCCGCTCGTCTGCCCTTCGCCGGCATTGCGGCCGTCGCGCAGCACGACGAAACGGTCCGACACCTGCATCACCTCTTCGATGAAATGCGAGATGTAGACGATGGCGAGGCCCCGCTGCTTGAGGCGCGCGACGAGCTCGAACAGCTTCTGCACGTCGGCATGCGCGAGGCTGCTGGTCGGCTCGTCCAGCACCAGCACGCCGCAACCGGACACCAGCGCGCGAGCAATCTCGACAAGCTGCTGCGAGGCCGGCGGCAGCTCGCCGGCGCGGGCCTCGATGGGAAGTTCCGGATGTCCGAGCTCGTCGAGGGCGGCCCGTGCGGTGCGGCTGACACGATTGCGGTCGATGAAGCCGAGTGCACCCAGCGCATCCGGCCTAGGCGGCTCGGCGCCAAGCGCGATGTTGTCCATCACGCTCAAGTCCGGCGCCAGCGAGAGCTCCTGATAGATCATCGCCACACCGGCGTTTCGCGCGGCGCGCGGACTACGAGGGGCGTACGGCGTTCCGGCCAGCATCATCGTGCCGGCATCGGGCGACGTCGCACCGGCGAGCACCGACATCAGCGTGCTCTTGCCGGCGCCGTTCTGCCCGACCAGCGCGCACACTTCGCCCGCACGCACAGCGAAGTCGACACCATCGAGCGCAACGGTGCCGCCAAACGCCTTGCGAACGCCGCGCATTTCGAATCGAGGATCCAACCTAGGGCGCACTTCGCCCGGTGCCTGATTCGCCGAGGATGGAAAGATCGGGGTACAGCAGCTCTTTGACCGCAGGCTCCTCCATCCTGTCGCGGGTAACGAGCTGCGCGCCGGTATCGATGCGTTTCTCGACCGGCCGGCCTTGAAGATGATCCACCATCGCCTTGACGCCGAGGTAACCCATGTTGACGGGATTCTGCAGGACCAGGCCGTCGATGGCGCCGTCGCTCAACCCTTTGACGAGCGTGTCCGACGCATCGAAGCCGATGAACTTCACCTTGCCCGCCCAGCCGCTGTCGGTCAGCACGCGAAGCATCGCCAGCGTCGTCGACTCGTTCGGCGTAAAGATGCCCTGCAGGTCCAGCGATCCATCTGGCCGCCGGAAGCGATGCAGCATCGCCTCGGCTTTCTTGTACGCCCCTTCGACATCGGCGCCGCCGTACTGGTTCGTGGTAACCATCAGAATGTTCGTGTGCCTGGCGATCTCCCGGAGAAAGCCGTCTTCCCGATCGAGCGTGCTCGCCGACCCCTCTGAATACCGGAGCATCACGACCCTGCCGCCGTCGGGCAGCAGCTTCGCGAGCGCCTCGGCGGCCATCGTGCCGCCCTTTCGATTGTCGGTGGCGACGAAGCTCACATAGTCGCTGCTCTTCAATCCTGAATCGAAAATGACGACGGGAATGCTCGCCCGCGCCGCGTCGGCGACCGGACCCACGAGCGCCGCTTCGTCGAGCGGCGCCAGGACGATACCGGACACGCCGCGCGTGATGAAGCCCTCGACTTCGGAAATTTGAGACGCGCGATCGTCTTCCCGAAGCGGACCTCTCCAGATGATGTCCACCCCGAACTCACGCGCCGCCTTTGCGGCACCAGCGTGAATGCTTTGCCAGAATACGTGCGACGTCCCCTTCGGAATGACGGCGATGGTCGTCTTTCCCGCGTCACGAGATCCGCATCCGGAAGAAACGAGAATCGCCAGAGCGACAACCAGACTCGCGGCACATTTCCTCATACAAACTCTCCAGCAGGCAGGCCCCAGAACCGGGCGGCATTTCCGCCCAACACCGCGTCCCGCTCGGAAGACGGCCGGTGTTCCAGATAGTCGGTGAGCAGGGACATCGTTCGACCGTAGCCGGCGGCCACCGTGCAGACCGGCCAATCCGATCCCGCGAGCAATCGTTCGGCGCCGAAACAATCGAACGCCACATCCAGATACGGACGAACATCTGACGCCGTCCATCGTGTCCAGTCAGCTTCGGTCACCAGGCCCGACACTTTGCACCACACATTCCGGGCCTCTGCCAGCTCGCGGATGTGCCGCTCCCATTCCCGAATCTCGCCCGTCCGGACCTCCGGCTTCGCCAGATGATCGAGGACGAACCGCTGACGTGGGAACCGCGACACGAGCTCGATGGCAGCCGGCAGATGTCGAGGATAAATCAGGATGTCGTACGTGAGGTGAAGCTCCTCGAGGAGCGCGATGCCCCGGCAGAACGCCGGACGTAGCAGAAAGCGCGGATCGGGCTCAGACTGCACGATGTGCCGCACGCCAACCAGCTTGGCATGCGTCGCGAACCGCGCCAACTGTGCCTCGGCATCGTCGGCCTGCAGATCGACCCAGCCCACGACCGCCGCGATGAACGTTGCCGAGTCGGCAAGCTCGAGCAGCCAGCGAGTCTCCTCGAGCGTCTGTCGCGCTTGTACCGCGACACAGGCATCGATGCCCGCAAGGTCCATCTCCCGTCTGGCATCGGACGGCAGAAAGTCGCGACGCAACACCGACATCGAGTCGTCTATCCACCCGTATTCGGCGGCGCTGTAGCGCCAGAAATGCTGGTGTGAATCAATACGCACAAACAATCCGTCAATCAATCTGCGAATCTGCCAATCTGCCAATTCAGGCTTCAGGTATCGGCGTCCCACCCGCGACGTTCGACAGATAGCACGCCTCGACCAGCGCCATCGTCCTGATGGCGTCGCTGACGGGAGACACGAGCGCAGCGTCCTCGCCGGAGACATACCGCTGCAGGTTCGACATCGGCCCCTCGAACGCCTCGATGAACCACGAGCCCCGGAGATCGACGTGCTGCCAGTGCGGCTCGTCGAGCGCCACCTCGAGCGTGTCGGGCGGCCCCTTTGGATAGTCGATGTTGACGCCCATCGTCAACTGCGCGGCGCCGCGCGTGCCTTCCACCTTGAGGAACGACGCGCGGTGCAACGTATCCTGCTCGTGCGTGTGGTTGAGCAGCAGCGAGCAGCGCACGCTGTTTCCGTAGTCGAGGATGATCGTGCTCCGCGTATCCTGGAACGCCGGTATCGACGGATGAGCGACGGCGCGACAGTGCACGCCGCGCGGCTCGCCGGCGATCGCCCGTATCGTGTCCAGGTAGTGAATCGAATGATAGAGAATTTCGAGACGCGGGGCACGCTCGAGAAACGCCCACAGATGCCACGGCTGCTTGACGACCAGCCGGACCTCGATGTCGACGATGTCGCCGAGATGTCCCCGGCTCATCAGATCGCGCAGCGCCAGGACGTTCGGGCTGAAGCGAAGCTGGAAATTCATGGCCGCGACCAGCCCCAAATCGCGCGACGTGTTCAGGATCGTCCGCGCGGCCGCGAGATTCTCACCCATCGGCTTCTGAATCAGCACCGGCGCGCCCCTCGGCAGGTCTTTCAGGACGCCCGCGATCTGATCGCCGGGAACGGCGACATCGAAAACCGCGTCCGGCGAACCGGCCGCTTCGGCGAGCGAGGCAAACACCTTCGACACGCCGAAGCGATGCGCTGTTTCGCTCGACACGTCAGGTTTGACGTCGTAAATGCCGGCAACGGGAAATTTCAGGCGCTGGTAAACCGGCAGGTGCGCGGTGCGCACGATGCCGCCGGCGCCGATGATGACAATCGGGCGCGGGCGGGAAGGCACGCCCCATGCCTGGCGGAGATCCGTCGGGGCTCTCACCCTTCGTCCAAATGAAACATGGGCTCCATCACAGCCCACCACTCGTCCTTCGCCGCTCCGGGTACAGGTTCCTGAAACGATTTCATGAGGCGCTCCCATTCCACCACGCGCGGGCTGGAAGCCGCATGCAGTTTGAACGCCGCGGCGTAGTCCGTGCCGTCCTTCATCTCGACGATCATCACCAGCCGCCGCCCGAGCAGATGGATGTCCATGCGCCTGACCCCGCACCGCGTCAGACTCTGCTGCACTTCGGGCCAGACCTCGCGATGATACCGTCGATACGCCTCGATCACCGCCGGATCATCCTTGAGATTGATCGTGAGCACGGTCATTGGTTGAGTACCCCGCCGTCGAGTGGATACGCCTGGCCGGTCACGAACGCCGCTTCGTCCGAACACAAATACAGCGCGAGCCAGGCCACCTCGTCGGGTGTGCCCATGCGGCCCATCGGCTGATAGGCGGACAATTCCTCGAGCACTTCCTGCTCGCGTCCCGGAAAGTTCTTCTTCACGAACCCGTCGACGAAGGGCGTATGAATACGCGCCGGGCAAATGCAGTTGCAGCGGATCTTCCGGGCGACGTAGTCGACGGCCACCGATTTGGTCATGGTGAGCACGGCGCCCTTCGTCATCGAGTACGCGAAGCGGTCGGCAACGCCGATGAACGAGACGATGGAGGCCATGTTGAGGATGACGCCCCCACCCTGCCGGACCATCACCGGCACCGCGGCCTGCGTGCACAGGAACACGCCCTTGACGTTGACTCGATAGAGCCGGTCGAAGTCGTCTTCCGAAGTGCGCTCGATGTTTCCCACATGGGCGACGCCGGCATTGTTGACCAGAATGTCGAGACGGCGGGTGCGGCCGATGATGCCGTCGAATGCCGCGGTCACGCTGCGCGAATCCGAGACATCGCACTCGACCCAGTCGGACCGGCCATCTGCCGCGGTAATCGCCGACGCGGTCTCGGCGGCGGCCCGCCCATCCTGATCGAGCACCGTCACGTGTGCGCCCTGGCGGCCGAACGTAAGAGCGATCGCGCGTCCGATTCCTGAGCCGCCGCCCGTCACGACGGCGACCTTCCCATTGAGGTTGAACAAAGGTGCTCTGGAGTACTACACTTTACAGTTAAAGTCAACGAAAGCTGTTTACTTTAGCGGTAAAGTATCGCGAGGGCCGGAGTGCGGCGGCTGGCTGGTTACTGGAAGAGGGCGGCCATGCCGAGCAGGACGGTGGCGGTCATGACGCTGACGCCGAGAGACAAACCAATCACGGCCGAGATGAGCTGAATGAAGCCAGGTTTCGTTTCCATAAACTCCCTGCTACCTTCAGTAGCACCTCTCATGCCAGAGTTCTCAGTGTCGCGCTGGCCGCGATCCCGCTGAGATCCAGACAGCCTGTCCGATAATCCATACACCGTTTCTCGAATTTTCCCGAATGAGCCGACGTCACCTGGTTTTGTTGCTGTGGGCTGCAACCGCGTCGGCCGCTCTCTACGTGTATTTCTTCGACCGCAACCTGCTGCAAAGGGCTGCGTCAACGCTCGCAGGCGCCCCGCCTCTATGGGCGTATGCCCTGTACCTGATTCTCGGTTGTCTTCGCGGGTTTACGCTTGTTCCGGCCACCTATCTCGTCCTGGCCGGCATGCTCGTGCTGCCTCCCGTGCCGCTCTACCTCTTGACTCTCGCCGGTATTGTTGTGTCGTCGGCGGCGGTGTACCTGTTCGCCGAGGTCATGGAGCTCGACCGGTTCTTCGAACGGCATTACGCTCCCCAGGTCGCCAGGCTTCGGGACGTGCTGTCGCGCAGGGAATTTCCTATCGTGGTGGTATGGAGTTTTTTCCCGATCGCTCCCACCGACCTGATCTGCTACGTGTGCGGAGCGCTCAAGGTCGACCTGAAGAAGTGCCTTTTGGGTGTAACTCTCGGTGAGGGAACTATTTGCGCGATTTACATCTTCCTGGGCGGGCGCGCGCTGGCCTGGTTGCGCTAACCTTGGACGGCTGCAGGGCGTATTAGGCTGCAATGAGACACTTCCCGATTCTGGCGCTTGTTGCGGGCTTGTCGATGACGCCGTCAGTTCTGCAGGCGCAGGCAGCCGCGTCACAGCGGCCTGCCACCCCTTCGGCGCCGCAAACGCCCTCGACGCCGGCAAGCCCGCAGCAACCTTCGGTCGCCGTCACTTTCCAGGGCGACCCGCCCAACGCGCGGGAAACACAACAGCGTTTGCGCGAGATCTTCGAGCAGCATCCCCCTTCTGTCCGCGAAGTGCTGCGCATCGATCCGACGCTCCTCTCTCGCGCCGACTACCTCGCCAGCTATCCGGTGCTCGCCGCGTTCCTCCAGCAGCACCCGGAGATCGCGCACAATCCGGCATTCTTTCTCGGGGAATACCAATACCGGGACCGTAGCCCCGGGTCCGAGGGGTATCGAGCGTTCACGCAAACGGTCGAATTCGTCACGATCATCTTCGCGATCGGCATCATCACGTCGGGCATCTTCTTCCTCGCGCGGATGCTCGTCGAGCACCGCCGCTGGCAGCGGGCGATGCGTGCCCAGAACGAATTGCAGACGAAGCTGATCGATCGCTTCGCTTCCAGCGACGACCTCATCGCCTACCTGCAAACGCCTGTTGGACGGGCGCTGACCGAACCGCTCTCCATGCCGCAGACCGCGTCGAAGCCGATGAACGCTCCGCTGAGCCGCATTTTCTGGTCGCTCCAGTCCGGCATCGTGGTCAGCGCGCTCGGAACGGGTTTCATCGTCGTGGGAAAGGGGATCGCGCGCGATGAGTTCGGCGACGTGCTCAACGGCATGGGCATCATCGTGCTCCTCATCGGCATCGGCTTCACGCTCTCGGCCGCCGTATCGTACTTCCTGTCGCACCGCCTTGGCCTGGTGCAATCACTGGCCGCCCGCTACGGTGGAGAAACGCCTGCATCATGACGAGACGCCTCCTGGCTTACGCGTTTCCATTCATGGACAGCCCGGATCAGATTGCGCCGGCCACCGACGGTTCCGCGATTGACACGCTCCAGATGGACGAAGAAGCGTTTCGCGGCTTCTACACACGGACGTCAGGAATGGTCTGGGCGTACATCGTCCGCGCGACCAACGACCCGTCCGCGGCCGACGACCTGCTTCAGGACGCCTACTACCGTCTTCTGCGCTCGACGACGACCTTCGAGTCGGAAGATCATCGTCGCAACTATCTGTTCCGGATCGCCACGAACCTGATCCGCGATCGCTACAGGCGGCCTCGCCTCGACAACGCGCAGCTTCCGGAGCATGGAGACGGCGATATTCCGGCCTCGGGCGATCTGGCGAGGCAGACGCAGCAACGCGCGGACCTTCAACGCGCCATGGCGCGTCTTTCACAGCGCGAGCGCGAGCTCGTGTGGCTGGCCTACGGGCAGGGCTCGACGCACCAGGAGATTGCGGGCGCACTGGGGTTGAAGAAAGGGAGCATCAAGCCGCTCCTCTTCCGCGCCCGCCGGAAACTCGCGAGGATGCTGAAATCATGACGCTCCGCGACTGCCAGTGCGAGCGGGCCGATTGCCCGCAGTGCGGACCGCTCGTGGGGCTGGCGGAAGCGATCCGCCTGGAGTTCGAGCAGACGAAGAGCGAAGCCCGCATTCCGACGGCGGAGATCGTCTGGTGGCGGGCGCAGATGCGCGCGCGCGAAGATGCCGCCCGCAAAGCGGCGCGCCCCATCCTGTTTACACAGGCGCTGGCCATCGCCGCGCTCGTCGGCTTGCTGGTCTCGCTCGCGGGTCGTCTGACACTGCCGATGCTGCAGTTCAGTGAATCCTCGACGTTCTCGATGGCCTTTCCCCACATCCGCCTCGCCATCGTCGCCGCGTGCTGCCTCGTCGTGGCGCCGGTCGCCCTGTATTTCGCCCTGTCGCGCGATCGTTGAGTTCGGTGAGTTCGTGAAGTTCGTGAGGTTCGTGAGGTTCGTCGAGTTCGTAGGTTCGTCGAGTTCGTAGGTTCGGCGGCGAACTCCCGGCGCGCGACGACTGCGGAGCGCGCCCGAACCTCGCGAACTCACGAACCTCACGAACCGACGAACTTGACGAACCTTGCCGAAGTTCCGAGGTTCCGGCCAACCGGCGTATAATCCGCCACACAAAAAATGAAAGGTGGTGGGTTGATGGCGCGCCTTCCCCGGTTGTTGCTCGTCCTGGCGATTGCGGCGGTCGTGGCTCCTCTTGCAGGTCAGGCCCCTCAAACAGGCAAGCCCAGCATTGACAACGGCGAATGGCCCGACTACTCGGGCGACCTGCGCGGGTGGAGGTACTCGCCGCTCGACCAGATCAACGCGTCGAATTTCAACCAGCTCCAGGTTGCGTGGCGCTTCAAGACCGACAACCTTGGTCCGCGCCCCGATACAAGCTCGAGGGCACGCCGCTCATGATCAGGGGAACGCTGTACACCACGGGCGGCACGCGGCGTTCCGTCGTGTCGCTCGACGGCCGCACGGGCGAGCTCAACTGGGCCCACAGCCTTCGCGAAGGGACGCGCGCCGCGGTGTCGCCCCGGCAGCTGTCGGGGCGTGGGGTCTCGTACTGGACCGACGGGAAGGGAGACGAGCGGGTCGTCTATGTCACGACCGGATACCAGCTCGTCGAGCTCAACGCCAAAACGGGTGCGATGATCCCGACCTTCGGAAAGAACGGCGTGCTCGACCTGAAAGTGGGCGTGTACAAGGGCGTCAACCAGCAGATCGATCTCGACAGCGGCGAAATCGGCATCCACTCCACCCCGGCCGTCGTCGGCGATATCGTCATCATCGGCTCGTCGTTCCGTGAAGGCGCGACGGTCTCGACGCACAACAACACCAAAGGGCTCGTGCGCGCCTTCGACGTGCGCACGGGGAAGCAGATCTGGCGCTTCAACACGATTCCGAATCCCGGCGACTTCGGCCACGAGACGTGGCTCAACGACTCGTGGGCCAACAACGGCAACGTCGGCGTGTGGACGCAAATCAGCGTCGACGAACAGCTCGGGCTCGTGTACCTGCCGGTCGAGACACCCACATCCGATCACTACGGCGGCCATCGGCCTGGCAACAACCTGTTCGCCGAAAGCCTGGTGTGCGTCGACTTGAAAACGGGCGTGCGCAAGTGGCATTTCCAGTTCGTCCATCACCCGCTGTGGAATCTCGACATGTCGTCGGCGCCGTTGCTCGCCGACATCACCGTGGGCGGCCGCGCCATCAAGGCGGTCGCGGTGCCGAGCAAGCAGAACTTCATGTACGTCTTCGATCGGGTCACGGGTCAGCCCGTGTGGCCGATCGAAGAACGCCCGGTTCCTGCGGGTGACGTGCCCGGCGAGACGTACTCGAAGACGCAGCCATTTCCCACCAGGCCCCCGGCTTACGCGCGAAACTTCGTGAGCATTCCGGACGACATCATCGACTTCACGCCGGAACTGCGGGCGAAAGCGCTCTCCCAGTTGTCGCGATACAAGCCGGGGCCGCTCTTCAACCCGCCGATTCTCGGGAAAGCGGATGGACTGCTCGGGTCGCTGAGCATCGGCAATCTTGGCGGCGGCACGAACTGGCCGGGCGGCGGGTACGACCCGGAGACGCACATCGCCTTCGCGCCCGCGTCGAACGCCGGCATCAATTCGCATTCGCTCGTCACACCCCCGAAGGGCTTCTCGGACATCCGGTACGTGAGAGGTGTCGAAGGTCAGCCGTTCGTCGAGGTGTTCGGACCGGGGGATTGCTGCGCGGCCGATTCTCCACGTGCCATCGCGCAGGCTGCCGCGGCCGCAGAGGCTCCGGCGGCACCGGCCGCAACTCCGGCGCCCGCACGATCGGGCAGCGGCCCGGCGTCAACCCTTCCGCCCGGCGGGCTCACGGTCGACGGGCTCTCGATCATGAAGCCGCCGTACGGCGTGCTCGCCGCCGTTCAACTCGATCGCGGCGAGCTGTTGTGGCAGGTACCGCATGGCGACACGCCGGACGGCGTGCGCAATCACCCTGCGCTGAAGGGTTTGAACATCCCGAAGACCGGCCAGAACGGCGCGGTCGGCCTGCTCGTCACGAAGACGCTGGTCATCATGGGCGATCCGTTAGCGACGACCACACCCCGCGGCCGTGGCGCGATGCTGCGCGCGTACAACAAGATGACCGGAGAGCAGGTCGGTGCGGTGTACATTCCCGCGCAGCAGAGCGGCTCGCCGATGACCTACAGCATCGACGGCCGTCAGTACATCGTGGTGGCGGTGAGCGGCGGCGCGTACTCGGGGGAGTACATCGCGTTCAGGCTGCCGAACAAGTAGATCGCGCAAGGGAAGTCACGAAAGATAGAAACCGACGAATCACAAACGAAATCAGAATTAAATATTCATGGTGACTGTGAGAGGTTCCGATTTTAGTGTTCTTAGTGTTTAGTTTCAGGATCACAGGTACAGGTGCAGCTGGCTCATCAGGATGTGCGTGACAAAGTCAGTTTGCCTGTTCTTGTCGCGGTAGTACGCGATGTCGACATTCCAGTGGGTGTGCGGAAGCAGGTTTGCTTCGAACTTGTATCTGAGGAATCCCGGCACCGTGCCCGTTTCCGTGCGAATCTGCGGTGAGAACTTCAGCCAGATACCGCGAAACGCTTCGAACGACGTTTCGTTGATGAAGACGACAGAATCGCCGTCGGGCTCGTCTCTGAACTTGCTGTCGACCTGCGTCCAGACCGTGACGCGCGATCCCAGCGCAAATCCATACGCAAGACCGGCCGCGCCGTTGCTGACGTCCGCTTCCGACTCGGTGCGGTAGATGCCCGATCCCACCAGCACGTTCCTGGCATTCAAGTCGAACTGCACGCGTCCGCTGGTCGTAATCGGATTCTCACCGGGCTCGTTCAGCACCGCCTCGGCACGGCCGGGACCAACCGCGACCTGAATCAGGCTCCGGTTCGTCGTGTGACTGACCTCGGCGCCAAACACCTGATCGTATTTGTCGAATCCGAGATTGACGCGGTTGTACGACGTGTGGTCGGCAAACCTGATCCCGTAGGCGGGAAAGAATCGGCCGGCGCGCACCGCCCATTCGCTGGTGATCTGTTTCGCGCCCCAGTACTGGTACGAATAGGCATCGCCGCCGGCCGCTTCCGGCCGCCGCCCGACTTCTCCGTAGAACGTCCATCCGCGGGCTTGAACGGCGCCGTGCAGATCGAGGTTCATCTGCAGAAACCGGTCGTCCGTGCCGCCGGGAAATTCCACGTGCAGCTGCGTGGGCCGCGCGTCGATGCCGAGATCGACCGGGCCAAGGTTGTCGCCCAACATGCCCCAGAGGAATCCCTCTCTACCGCCGCTCGACGTCGACAACTCCTGACGCGATTGCAGGCGGCCGTACGGCGTCAGCAGCCCGCCGCCGGTTGGCGAATAGTGGCACGAAGTACACCGGGTTTCCGACTTCGCGAGGAAGATGGGCTCGGCGGATGCCGATCGGGCACCCAGCGCAAACCCGCACACAACGAGCATCACAACGAGCAGGCGTTGAGTCATGAAATTTACCTAGAGGGTAAATGTGAGTACGTTATTCGTAAGTTGCGAGTTGAACTGACGGAGCCGTTGGGTGGCCGGGCCCTGCACCACTGCGCCGCCCGTGCTGTACTGCGAACCGTGGCACGGGCACACGAAGGTACTCGAGGAAAAGCCATTCACGATGCACTGTTCGTGCGTGCAGACGGCCGTAAAAACGTTGATCGTGTCCTGTGCGGTTCTGGCGGCGAGAAAACTGCTGTTTCCAGCCTGCACCAGCGCGGCTCCCCCGACGGAATTGAGAGGCGACGCGGCATCGACGTTCACCGTGACGGTATTGCCCGATGTGGTTCCGGTCACCTGCGTGAGTTGCGGCACGTTTCCGCCGCCGCTCGGACCGCCTGGATTCCCGCCGCCGCCGCAGGCTTCCATGAGCGACGCCACGGTCACGAACGAAATCGCATGCCCGCAAAAGTCTCGTCTTGTGGTTTTCGTATTGTCCATGGCCGCGAGGCTTTGCAATCACTATGCCCGCGGTTGCACTTCGGGTTCGATGTCGCGCGCGAAGAGTGGTATCGTCGATTTCGCAATGATTTCGGATCGCGTAGGTAGAGCTGCCATCGTTTTGTCACTTTTGTGGCTCGGCGCATCCGCCGCCCAGTCGCAGGGACAGCGCACTCTTCAGGTGTCATTCGTACCGGCTTCCATCCGCCCTGGAGACGTCGTCCGCGTGGAGATCGCAAACGTGCCAGCCGCGGACGAATTGCACGCCAATGTGCTGGGGCAGGATCTCGATCTGGTGCATGACGAGCGGCGCCAGCAGTGGCGCGGGCTCTTCGGCGTTGACCTCGACACCGAGCCTGGCGCGTACGATCTGTCGATACAGCGCGGCGACGGCACGACATCGACGCACACGGCGCGCATCGTGCCCAGGCAGTTTCGCGTCAGACGACTCACCGTGTCGCCCGAGTTCGTCGATCCGCCGCCCGAGACGGTCGCGCAGATTGAGCTCGACGGCAAGGCGCTCGCCGACGCGTACGCGATCGTGTCTCCGCGCCAGTGGGCGGGACGGTTCCTGCTGCCCGTCGACGGCAAGCCGAACAGCAATTTCGGCACGCGCAGCTACTACAACGGCCAGCGTCGCTCTCCACATGCCGGCATCGATTTCACGGGCGCCACAGGCACGCCGATTCGCGCCGGGAACCTGGGAACGGTGGTGCTCGCCGCTCCGCTGTATTTCACCGGCAACACGATCGTGATCGATCACGGCGCCAGGCTCTTCTCGGTGTTCGCGCACCTTTCCGAATTCAGAGTGAAGCCTGGTGAGATGGTCGAGGCGCAGACGATCGTCGGGCTCATCGGCGCGACAGGACGCGTCACCGGCCCCCATCTGCATTGGAGCGTGCGCTTGAACGGCGCCCGCGTCGACCCGCTCTCGCTCGTGGCGGCCACGACCGAATAGCGATGCACCTCGTGCAGATTCTTCTGCCGGTGTACGACAACGAGGGACACGCGTTCGACGCGCACGAGTTTGTGCAGTTGCGTTCGGAGCTGGCCGATCGCTTCGGCGGCGTGACCGCCTACACGCGCGCACCCGCGCGCGGTGTCTGGCGAGACGATGCGGGCGAAACCACGCGCGACGACATCGTGATCTTCGAAGTGATGACCGAGTCGCTCGATCGGGAATGGTGGGCCGGCTTCCGGAAGGATCTCGAAACGCGGTTCCGTCAGGAGAACGTGATCGTGCGCGCGTTGACGGGCACGCTCATTTGACGCCTTCTTCGGCCATCACCTCTGCCACCTCGGGCAACAGGCGCCTGGCCTCCTGGATGTCCTCGTCGCCGCCGGCCTCCCCGGCCCGCTGACGCGCGAGCCCGCGGCCGTACAGCGCCAGCGCGTATTCCGAGCCGTGCCCCATTTCAGGATTCAACCGGAAGGCGGCGTCGAAGTCCTTCAGCGCGCGATCGAACTCGCGTTGATCGGTGCGCGCCAGTCCACGGTTGCGAAACGCATTGGCGTAGGCGGGATCGCAGCCGATCGCCTGGTCGAAGTCGGCGGCGGCCCGATCGGGCCGGCCGGACTCGAGAAAGATGACGCCGCGATTGTTGTACGCGTGCGCATAGTGCGGGTTCAGTCGAATCGCCTCGTCGTAGTCCTGCATCGCCCGGTCGAAGCGATGTAGGTCCTTGTACGTATTGCCGCGATTGTTGAAGGCGTCCGCGGCGAGCGGGTTCAGCCGAATGGCTTCGTTGTAGTCGCTGAGGGCCCGCTCGAGATCGCCGATCCGCCGGTAGGCGATCCCCCTGTTGATGAACGCCCCGTCGTTCTTCGGATCCAAAAAAATGACTGACGTGCAGGCCTCGATCGCGGCGGGTGTGGTGTCGGCCAGACACTGACGCCAGCTGTCGCTCTGTGCACCGGCGTCGGCCACGGCTGCGAGGCAGACGATGCCCAGGATCAGAGTTCGCGATGACACTTCCTTTCTCTCATACGACACCGGCTACGTCCGCGTTTCCGATGCCGCATGCCTTGTTGGCGTGAAGCTGCCTAAAAGGGGGCGGGATGCAGATCCAAAATCCCGTGCCGGCCGGGCTCGCCGGTCTTGCCGGCGACCACGGCTGATGTCGCGCTGAACAATCGCGACAACGACCATCGCGGGACCAGCCAGTATTCCGCGCGCATCACGCGGACAGCGACGAGCACGATTTCTGGCTCCTGCTGACCGCGCGTAAACCACATCCGGAACGTCGGCTTCCACATCTTCTTCAACTTGACATCGTCCCGAATGACGACCGCCGTACCTTGTACCGAAATGTATCGATCGCCTTTCCGCGATTGAAAGGCGATCGTGGCCTGCGGGTTGTGGACGAGCTCCCATGCCTTGCGCGAGTGGCGATCGGTGTGAAACCAGAGCCAGCCGTCGTCGTCGAGCTCGTGCACCATCATCGGCCGGCTGTGCGGGGCGCCTCCTCCGGTCTGTGTGGTGAGCATGCCGATCGGCATGTCTTTCAGCAGGCGGCGCAACTGTCGAATGTTTCGCGGTACGTAGGGTCGCATATGGATGTGATGGGCGTTTCACGAGCAACCTCGATGCCAGTTCTGTGATTGGTTCGGATGCTGGCCCTTCCCTTGCAATTCCTTGAAAACAGGGCGTCATGAAAAGAGCGAAGCAGATCGCGCGTTGGCTGGCCTGGTCGACCGCGGCGGTGTTTTTTTCGTTTTGTCTTGGATCGCTGCACGTGTTCGCGACCGACCTCGATCGTGTGACGAGCGATATGTCGCTTGACACGGCACCTGAAGCCTCGCTGGTGTACGACCGGCACGGCAACCTCGTCTTTTCCTTTGCGAGCGAAGATCGCACGACGGTGCCGCTCGACCGCGTCTCCCAGGCGATGATCGCGGCCGTGGTCGCCGCCGAAGATCGGCACTTCTTCCGGCACGCGGGCATGGACGTCGTCGCGGTCATGCGGGCGGCCTGGATCGACCTGAACGCGCGCGCCGTGAAGCAGGGCGCCAGTACCATTACGCAGCAGCTGATTCGCCACGTGGCGCTCTCGCGCGATCGGAATTTCCAGCGCAAGATCAAGGAGGCGCTCCTCGCCGTGCGCGTCGAGCGCAGGTTCAACAAGGAAAAGATCCTCGAGGCGTATCTCAACCGCATCTACCTCGGCAACGGCCACTACGGCATCGAGGCCGCCGCTCGCGGCTACTTCGGCAAGCCGGCATCGGACCTGGCGCCCGCCGAGGGTGCGCTCCTGGCCGGCATCATTCCCTGCCCGTCGGTCTGCTCGCCCCGGACTGCTCCTGAAGTCGCGAGAAAGCGCCGCGACCGCGTGCTCGCGGCCATGCGCAGAACCGGCGCCATCACGCCCGCGGCCTATGAAACGGCTCTGGCGGCGCCAATCGCGCTTGCCCCGGAGCGTTTCGAACGCGGCGACGACACCCGTGGGCTTTATTTCCTCGAAGCCGTGCGGCTGCAGGTCATGAGCCGTTTCGGCGTCGACGAAGTCCTGACAGGCGGGCTGCGCATTCACACGACGATCGACATGAGCGCGCAGCGCCACGCCGAGGAAGCCATCGCCACGAGGCTGGGCGAGCTCGACAAGAGCGGCCGGCTCGAAGGTGCGCTCGTCGCGCTGGATCCGCGCACGGGCGAAGTGCTGGCGCTCGTCGGCGGACGCGATTTCCATGCGAGCCCGTTTAACCGCGCCATGCAGGCGAAACGGCAGCCGGGCTCGGCATTCAAACCGCTGCTCTTCGCCGCCGCCATCGAGCAGGGATACGCGCCAAGCTCGCTGGTCACCGACATGGACACCCCCATCGCCACCGCGCAGGGCGCGTGGCTGCCGTCGGGAGAACACGAATCGGCAGGCTATACCCTGCGCCAGGCGCTGACGGTGTCGAGCAACCGGGCGGCGGTCCGCGTAATGCAGTTGATCGGTATAGGCACGACCCAGACCTACGCAAGGCGCCTGGGGATCCGCTCGTCTCTACCTGACGTCCCTTCACTCGCCCTGGGCACGGGCGAGGTGACGCTGGCCGATCTGACATCCGCCTACGGCGTGTTCGCCAACGGCGGCATCGTCGCGCCATACACGCTCGTGACACGCGTGCGAAGATCGTCAGGGACGAGTCCTGGAAGACTCGGACGCTCGCCGCGCGTATCGCGCCATTCGCGAAGGGACCGCGTATCTGATGTCGAGCATGCTGGCCGACGTGATCAATCGCGGCACGGGTGTGCGGGCACGGGCAGAGGGCTTCAGGCAGCCCGCGGCCGGGAAGACCGGAACGACAGATGACTACGGCGATGCCTGGTTCGTCGGCTACACGCCAGATCTCGTCACCGGCGTCTGGTTCGGCTTCGACGAGAAGAAGACCATCATGAAGCGGGGATTTGCGGGCACGGTCGCCGTGCCTGCGTGGGCGCGCTTCATGAGGAAGATGACCGACGGCACTGCGCCGAAATGGTTTGACATGCCGTCGGATGTCGAGCGGATTGCCGTGTGCCGCAAGAGCGGACAGCGCGCGGCGCCGGAGTGCAGAAGCGCCTCAATGGATGATGGGCGCTCGAACGCTTACGAGGATCTGTTCATGGCAGGCACGGGGCCGTATGAAACCTGCGACGGCCACCATACGGACCCGGTACCGACCGAACCGGCCGCGTCTACGACGGTTCTTTCTGACGTGTTTTGACGATAGCTCCCATCACGCCGACGCCAACGGCGGCGATCGCGACAACCGCGATCCAGGTCGCGCTGAGCCCGGCGAGGTTGAGGCCATAGGCGAGCGCTCCGACGAAGAGGACGACGCCGAGCATGTAGACAAAGAAATTAGTCATGATCAGGGCGATGCACCCGACATGCCAAATGGTGTACAGAGTCTTACGGCTTTATCTGAATATTTTCTTCGGTATCGACCGTAAACCGCCGGTAGTTGCTGTAGGTGGCTTCACCTGAAGACACGGTGACGAGATTTCTGTTCGCATATCGTTCGCTCATTTTCGACGGCACGGCAAAGCCCATCCGTTCGTCGAGCTCGAACGTCACATCGATGGTGCCGGTGACCCCCAGACCGGGCTCGACGCTGGCCTCGGCGCGCAGAATCCGGCCGCTCTCGGGCTCGACCCACGCCCGGCCGCGCGCCGGAACGTCTTTTCTGTCGCGTGTTCTGATGATCGTCGGGTTTCCCAGCTCCTGGTAGCGAATCACCCATGTACGAACACCGTTAATCGTGTTTTCGCCGTTGTGAGAAAAGCGCATACGAGGGCTATGCCGCCCGTCGAGCAGCTCGAGCACGATGGCCGGGTCGTTGATCGTCCGCACGACGGGACCGATGTTGTACCGTGCGCTCTCTTCCGCAATCAGCCGGGCCTGCTGCAGCGCCTGCACAGACGGCCTGGCGAGCAACTCGGCAAGGCGGCGCGCCGAATCGGTCACTGGCTTGCCGTCGACCGACAACACTTCGCGGAACCCGAGCCATTCGGTGTCGCCCTGGACCTGAATGAGGCCATAGTCGGACATGAGCAGGCGCTGACTTTTTCGCATGCCCGAACCGAACCGCTGCTGGTAGCGTTCGGTGGCAATCATGGCCGGCAACTTCTTGGCGTAGTCCTTGAGATACGCATGCATCCGCCCGAGCACGGCGTCCAACGCCGGCTCCGCCTGCGCGTGCAGTAACGCGGTCGACAGGGCGAGCGCGAGGACGATCGCGATTCTCATTTCACTCGAAAGGCCACCGTGCGCGTCGTCGAGATGGGCTGCGGCGAGCTCGACCGGGCCTCGATCGTCGCCTCGAAGGAACCCGTCCCGATTTCCTTGAGCGGAATGCGCGCGAGGTGCCCGAACTGGACCGGCGCCGCTTCGAGCGCCGCCTTGTGGACCACTTTCCCATCGGCGGATCGCACCGTGACGTCCGCTTCGACATCACCGCCGTTCGAGCGATGGTCGTAGATCTCGCCGTAGAGCCACAGGTCGCTGTTGAGCAGGAACTCGCGATGCGCCACCGGCGGTCCGCCGAAGATGTCGTCGAGCAGATCGTCGGTGCGAGCGGTGTAGATGCGCCTGGCGTCGGTCGACGACACGGCGATACCGCTGAGCGCGAGCGGCTGTTTGTCGAAATCGGGAATGTCGATTTCGGTCATGACGCTTCCGCGCAGCCCGCTGCCAGGCTGCACGGCGCCGACCCAGAACCGATAGGCGCCGGGAGGCACGGTCAGGCGCGACACGAAGCGCATGCCGTTGGGCGTGACCTTCGGCGCGGCGTTGAGCGGGATGTCGAGATCGATATGGGGATCGTCGCTGGCAACGGCTTTTCCGCTGCGATCGTAGAACCCGATCGACAGGCTGATGTTCAGCCGATAGCGTTCATTGTCTGTCGCCGGCCTGAGCCCCTCGGGCGGCATCTCGACGACGACGGCGACCCGTGCTTTGTTGTCGGCAGAGAGAAACGGCGTGGCCGCCACGCGCAGCGGCATGGCGCTGACAGGCACCGGGCTGCGCGCCAGGTCCTGCAGTTGATCGACGACGGAGGTCCTTACCGGTGCATCAGCGGTACGGGACTCGCGGGCGGCAAAGTAACCGTTGCGGTGCACCACGCGCACACCGGGTCGCGACACCTTGACGTCGTTGCGCCTGAACTTGCCGTCGGCACGAGCGTTCGTCGAGTGATAGCCCAGCAGGTAGTACGAGCTCGTGTCGCGAACCATCCGCTCGATCCCGCCCTGCAGATCGTTCGTGTTCACGACCGCGAGGCCTCCGCTCTCTTCCGCAAGGTAGCGCGCGCCGTCGAGCGGTCCACGAGATTGTGTGGCCAGCTCGGCGAACGCGGCCTGCCTGGCCGCCTGGTTCGTCGCCTCCGTATAGCCGTCCCCGGTATATCTCGAATTGGGGTTGCTGTTCTCGGCGCGCGAGCGCTGCGACGCCTGGGCGCCGTTCGGATCGAGGACGTAGATGCTGACGTCGGCCTGCATCGCCATGCGAAGGGCGTGCTGAAGCGGCTCGCGGCAGTCGTCGCTCGAGAGCTGGCAGATTGGCGAGGAAGACACCAGCACGAGCGCTTTGCGCCGGCCCTTGATGGCCCCCAGCCACTCGGCCATTCTGGTCACCGTGTTCAGGGCCTGCCGGCGGCGCATGTCCGCCATCGCGCTCATTGGCGCGAGCGTCTCCATGGGAAGACTGTTGTCGTGATCGTCGACCCGATCGCCAATGAAACGATCAACGGCATCGTGCAGCAGCTGCCGGTTACGCGTAAAGTTCTGCGCCCGCGCGCCCCCGATGATGCTGATCGCCGCGAGATCGTTCGCGCTCAGGCGATCGCGGATGAAGCCGTGCAGCAGGCTCCGCACCTTGTGCGTGTCGGCGGCTTCCGCGTGGTAATCGTCCAGGACGAACAGGTAGGCGCGCCCATCGACCTGAGGCGCTTCGTTCGAGGCGATCGCGTCGAGCCCGGCCAGCGGCGCCGCGGGCACGGTCGAATCCGCCGGAATGAAGGGAATGTCGACGGCGCTGAACGCCGTGATCGTCTGGGGACGGCCGTCTTCGATGATCCGGAAATCCGCCTGCGCCAGGCCGGAGACGAACTGCCCGTTCGCGTCGAGCACGCGCACGGGCACCTGCACGTAGTTGATTTCGGAACGGAACGTGGGCGCCGGCTGCTCGTCCTGAGCGGAGAGTCCGATGACGGCGGCAGCGGCCAGCCCTACTGCGATTTGCCGCGCGCGGTGACCGGCCATACTGCCTCGACCCGATCGTTTCGCACCCCGTAGAACACGTCGTACAGATTCACGACGGGATCGCAGTGCGGGATGATGAGCTCCAGCTTGTCGCCGACCTTGTACGTCTTGTTGGCGTTGTCGTATTGAATCGAGCCGAACTCGTCCGATCCGGCGGTGTAACGGAAACCGGGCTCGCCGATGACAATCGGATCGGGCTTGTTCAGCGTCAACGCCTTCGAGCCGGCATCGGTCGTGATGCGCTTCGGGAAATAGGTGTTCAGCACCGTCGTCATCACGGTGAGCGACGGAGCGAAGTCGGTGAAGATGTCCCCTTTCTCGTTGCCGATCTCGAGATACTGCGCGTCCATGAAGACGTAGCTGCCCACCTGGACGTCGGTGAAGCCTGGCACCTCCGTCATGATGTTGTAGGTACCGGTGCCGCCGCCGCTGAAGATCTCCGTGTTCAAGCCGGACGCCTTCATGCGCTCGAACGTCTTGATGGCGCCTTCGTACCGTGTGAGCGACTGATCGTGCCGCGCCTTGTAACCCTTGATGTGCTGGGCGCCGCCGTCGTAGGCCAGCATGCCGCGCAGCTTCAGGTTCGGCAGCTTGTCCACCATCTGCGCGAGCTCGATGGCCCGATCGTCCGCCGGCACGCCGCTGCGCGTGCCGACCGCGACGTCGATGACCACATCGGCGGTGACGCCGGTGGCTTTGGCCGCGTCCGACAAATCCTGCGCGTTCTGCGCGAAGTCGACGGCCTGGATGAAGTCGCGGTTCTTCTTGCGCAGGCCCATCGCACGCTGAATCTTCGCCTTGCTCAGATTCGCCGTCGTCATGCAGATCTTCTGCACACCGTTGTCGAACAACGCTTCCGCTTCGGTCAGCTTGGCCGTGCAGATGCCGACCGCGCCCGCGGCCAGCTGCAGCTTCGCGATGTCGGCCGACTTGTGCGTTTTTGCGTGCGGCCGGAACCCGACCTTCGTCGACGCGAGGCTGGCCCGCATCTTCGCGATGTTCTGCTCGAGCTTGTCGAGATCGAGCACCAGGGCCGGCGTATCGAGATCCCATTTCGACATGCCGCGGGTTGCCTTCAGATCGACGACATGAGCCATGCTGTAGCCATGCACTTTCTTGGGAATCCAGAAGCTCGCGGCGCCCGTGCCGGCGGCCGACGCCAGAAAATCGCGGCGGGAGGACTTCGTCATATTCCCTCGCAGTCTGTCAGAAACAAATGGGTGGCTCCATTATAGAGTCACAGCCGGCCGATTCCGGCGCCGGAATCAGCGCCCGGAGTAGTAGGACGGGACGGGCAGATCCCGCATGGTCTTCAGCCCCGGCGTCGCCGAGAGCACCTTGGGTATCGAATTCACGACAATGGACGCCGTCGCCGCGTCGCCGGGTACCCCGCCGGGAATTCTCAATGTCAGGTTGGGCACGCCGCTCACCTTGACCTCGTCATACGGGTCCGGTGCGCCGAGATATGCCTCCATGTGCATGGCGATGACCGGCGTGCCGTGCCGGTACCCGACGCCGTCCTGAATGATGCCGCTGACATAGCCGGGATCGACGGCGAAGAACTCGCTCGCCACGGTCGCATCGGCAATTTTCGGCTTCACGGTGTCGGCAATGCGGTCGAGCTGCCACCCGAGGGCGGCGGCGATCATCGAGATCGACTCGGCAAGCCCCACGTGGCGGATCGAGCCACGCTCGACCTCGCGCGCGAACTGCTCGCGCGACAGTCCCGCGCCGATCTTCTGCTGGAAGGGTAATCGGCGGCTGCGTGCGTCCTGAACGCGGTTCACCGAGATCGATTCGATACGCTCGCAGGCGACCGTGAGCGTGATGGGCAGCGCATCCATGACGAACCCGGGATTGACGCCGGTCGACAGCACCGCCACCCTGGCTTTTCTGGCCAGCGCGTCGATTCTCCTGGCCAGCGGCAGGTTGCGCTTCACCGGATAGCTCAGCTCCTCGGTCGTCGTCACGATCGGAATCTTCGCCTTGAGGATGCCTTCGATTTGCGGCATCACGGCGCGGAGCGATGACGCCGTGCACAACACGACGACGTCGGGTCGAGCCTTCCGCAGGGCCCTGCGGGCATCCGGATCGACCTTCACACGAAGCGGACGGGGCAGACCGGCAATCTCACCAGCGTCGCGACCGACTTTCGCAGGATCGACGTCGACGGCGCCGACGATCCGAAACCCGTCGCGCGCCGCCAGTTGTCGCGCCACCATCAAACCGATAGGCCCGAGGCCATAGACAAGGACTCTGATCATCGCGGACCTGTAGCGCAGGGCTTGAGCCCTGCCAGATCTTCAGCAGTATACGAGAATGATAGGATTCTGCGGTGATTCGGCGCGTCTTCTTCGTGATCGCGATCGTGCACATCGGTGCCACCGCCGCGGCTGCGCAGGCGCTCTCGCCGCGCAACGCGAACTACACGATTGACGTGCGATTGGACACGCGGGCGCGCACGCTCACCGCGCGCGAGACCCTCGTCTGGACGAACAACACGCCGGCACCGGCCGACGAGCTTCAGTTCCACCTCTATTACAACGCGTGGCGCGATCGGGACTCCACCTGGATGCGCGAGCTGGGTCTGGCGACGTGGTGGAGCGCGGCGCGCGCGCGACGCGCCGGGGACTTTGCCGCTATCGACATTTCCAGTCTGAAAGTCACGGGCGGGGCCGTTTCACCGGCCGATCTCACCAGCAAGATGCGCTTCATCGCACCGGATGACGGAAATCAGAACGACCGGACTCTCATGGCGGTCGCGCTGCCCTCGCCGATCGGTCCCGGCCAGAGCGTCACGATCGATATCGCGTTCACGGCGAAGGTTCCGCGTACGTTCGCGCGAACGGGCGTCATCGGCAACTACTATTTCCTGGGCCAGTGGTTTCCGAAGATCGGCGTGCTGGATGCGACCGGCAAGTGGAACGGCCACCAGTTTCACGTCGGAACGGAGTTCTTCTCGGATTTCGGCGTCTACGACGTCCGCATGACCGTTCCGCAGGGCTGGCTGGTGGGTGCGACCGGCCGCGAGCGCGAGCGCACGGACAATGCCGACGGCACGACAACGCACCGTTACTACCAGGAAGACGTGCACGATTTCGCATGGACCACGAGCCCGGATTTCGTGGAACACCGCGAACGGTTCGAGTATCCAGGGCTGCCGGCGGTCGACATGCGGCTCCTGCTCCAGCCCGAGCACGCAGGTCAGGCCGGCCGCCACTTCGAGGGAACACGCGCGACCCTGCGGCAGTACGGCGAGATGTTCGGCGCTTATCCGTACGGCCACATCACGATCGTCGATCCGGCCTGGAACAACCACACCGGCGGCATGGAGTATCCCACGCTGTTCACCGCCGGTACCTCGTGGCTGACGCCGCGGCGGGATTCGTATCTCGACGATACGCTCGTGCACGAAACCGGCCACCAATGGTGGTACGGGATGGTCGGCACCAACGAAGTCGAAGACGCGTGGATGGACGAGGGCATCAATCAGTACGCGAACGCGCGCGTGATGGCGGAGGAGTTTTCAGACGGCCGCGAGGTGCGGCGCTTCTTCGGCGGTTTCGTGCCGTGGGTCATCGAGGACGCGCGGTGGGACCGCGTCACGGCCGGGGAGTTCCGCAACGACTACATCGGCAGCCCGACGGTTGATGTCCCTTCCACGCCGTCATTCCGGTACTGGCCGCGCACATCGGGACCCATGACCTACGCAAAGCCGGCGCTCTGGCTGCACACGCTCGAGCGTGCGCTCGGCTGGACGATGATGCAGCAGATCCTGGGGACGTTCTTCGATCGCTGGAAGTTCAGGCATCCAGGACCCGACGATCTCTTTCAAGTGGCCAACGAAGTCAGCGGACGAGACCTCACGCCGTTCTTCGACCAGGTGTATCGCGGCTCCGCCGTCTTCGACTACGGCGTCGACTCGGTGACCAGCGCCGAAACGGATGACGAGCGGTTCGCGAGCGACGTCATCGTCCGCCGGCATGGCGACGGTATCTTCCCGGTCACCATTCTCGTGACGCTCGCCAATGGCGAGCAGCGCCGGTTTGCCTGGGACGGCGGCAGCCGCTGGCACCGCGTAACGGTCGAGCACGCGAGCCGGGCGGTGTCGGCCCAGGTCGATCCCGAGCAGATCCTGCTCCTCGACACCAACTTCACGAACAACAGCTTCACGACCGAGTCCCAGGCCGCACGCGCGGCAACCAAGTGGGCGGCCATCTGGATGGTCTGGCTGCAGGACCAGATGCTCTCCTGGGCCTTCTTCATCTGATATGAAGAGCACCGAGGCCCTTACCGACGGCGTCAGGCTGGTGAAGCGGGCGCCCGTCATTCTGGCGTGCGTGTATCTCGTGACGCTTCTCACCGCTCTCCCCTTCTCGCTGATGATGCGCCAGACGCTGCAGTCGCACCTCGGCAACAGCATGATGGCCGAGCAGGTCGCGCGCGGCGTCAACGTGCAATGGTGGTCCGAGTTCATCGCACGCACGGGACCCCTTGGCCGCACGTTTCAGACGACGATCATCGGATTTGCCGCCGTGCTGGACAACCTCAGCACGCTCGCCGACGCCAACCGGCGCCCGATGCCGATTCTGTGGGCGGGCGCTCTTTACCTCGTGTTGTGGCTGTTTCTCTCGGGGGGCATCCTCGATCGGTACGCCCGGCGGCGGCCGACGCGGTCGTACGAGTTCTTCACGGCGTGCGGCATCTATTTCGTCCGCTTCCTGAGGCTGGCGCCCATCGTGGCGATCGCCTACTACGTGCTCTTCGCCGTCGTGCACCCGCTGCTGCTCGACCAGGTCTACGGCGAGCTCATACGGGATATTTCCGTCGAGCGCAGCGCCTTCTTCCTCCGGCTGGCGCTCTACCTGCTGTTTGGCGCACTCCTCGCGACCGTCAACGTCGTGATCGACTACGCCAAGGTGCGCGCGGTCGTCGAAGATCGCCGCAGCATGATCGGCGCGCTCGCGGCGGGCGCCCGGTTCGTCAGACGCAACCCGGGCGCCGTCGCCGGGCTCTATCTCCTCAACGCCGCTCTGTTCGTCCTCGTTCTGCTCGCGTACGCGCTGATCGCGCCAGGCGCCGAGTCGACTGGCGCCGGCATGGTGCTCGGATTTATCGTCAGCCAGATCTATGTGGCCGCGCGTCTGTGGGCCAGGCTGGTGTTTCTCGCATCGCAGACGGCTCTCTTCCAGAGCCGGCTCGCGCACGCCGGGTACATCGCCAGCGCACCAGTCGCTCGTCCCGAGCCACCCATCGTCGAGCAAGCACTTCGGTAGCGCAGCGCTTCAGCAGGATTCGGTAGCGCAGGGCTTCAGCAGAATTCGGTAGCGCAGGGCTTCAGCCCTGCCGGACCAGCAGGATTCTGGTGGCGCAGGGCTTCCGCCTTCGCGTAAAGCTACGGCGGACCACCGTAGCCTTGGCGAAGGTGGTCAGCCCTGCCGGGCAAGGTGTCACTCGGTGGACACACGGCGTCGCAGTTTGACAGGCCAGCCCACGAAATCCGAAAGTGGCGAGGCGCACAAGCCTCGGAAAATCCGCGCCGAACCGCGCAAAACCGATCACGAGCGTGTAACTGACGCTGGTATTGAACTTGCTCTTGATGGGAGCCACGAGTCATTAGTGGACCAGAAGCTGACCCTCCTGAGAAATGGAGCGCCGTTGCCCGCCGAGATCATCGCGAGCGAAGCGCAGCTCACCGGCTCGGTCCGTTATCTCTTCGACTACGTCGGCCGCATGCTGAAGCTCACGCCCGGCCAGCTCGACCTCATCCGCCCCGGATTCGACACGCTCGATCTCGCCATCGGAGACAAGATCGAGGACTGGAACCAGGTCTTTCTCCACGTCCTCGAAGAGCTGAAGCAGAAGGGGGTCGAGCTCGAGCAGCGCGAGGCGCTGCTGCTTCGGATGCGCCGCGACGGCCGCACCCTGCTCTATCGGCGCGAGCTCGGCGAAGAGCGGCTGCTGACGACGATTCGCGAAGACCACCGCGGCCACGGATTCGGGATCGAGATGGTCGACCACGATCGCTTCAAGCACTACAACGACACCTACGGCCACGAAATCGGCGACCTCGTGCTGAGCACGACCGGGCGCCTCTTTCGCATGCACCGCGAAGGCGACATCGGCGTCCGGTGGGGCGGCGACGAATACCTGCGGATCGTCAGGAACCTGGTGACCGAAACGCAGCTGGGCCTCATCGCGGGCCGCGATGCGGAGCTGGTCGATTCGTTTGCATGGGAGGCGCTCGACGAGCGCTTCGCCGAGCAGCCGCCGCGCATCAGCATCGGCCTCGTCTACTGCGAGCAACCGTCGAGAGACGAACGGACGCGGATGGCTCAGTGTGACAAGCTGGTGAACCTGCAGCCCGAGCAGCGGTTCGACAGGTCGGTCGAGGTGGCGGAGGGGTCGTCGTACGATATCGCCCGCAAGCTCGTCGCGCTGGCCGACAGGAAAATGTACGACGCGAAGCGCACGTTCGCGGACAGCCCCGAACCCCACATCGCGCAGGTGAATGTGCGGATTACCGGTGGCAAGCTGATAGAAATCTGAAGCCGGTCATGGCAGATGGCACATGGCAGATGGCATTTTCAGGTTTGCCATTTGCCATCCGCCATTTGCCATGACGGGAATCACTTCGTCGGTGTCCCGCCGCTGATCACGGTCTCCGGGTCGACCTCGGTAGACACGCCGGCACGCACCATGATGTCGCGCAACGCGTCGGCCGTCGGCACGTGGAACCGGAAGTTCATCCCGCGGTGCACGCCCACGGCGACCCGCAGCGGCGTCCAGCCCGACACGTTCTTACTATTCCAGATCTCGACCTTCGCGCCATTCGCATCGAGCAGCTTGACGACGTCGGGCAGTTGCTTGAACGCGGCGCCATGCATGGCGGTGTTCCCGTTCCTGTCGACGACGTTGACGTCGCCGCCGAGCTCCAGCGCCAGCTTCACGGCCGCGAGCGCTTCGGGAGGCGCGCCCGCGTCTTCGCCCGGGGAATGCGTGCCGACGCCGGCCGCCACCATCAGCGGCGTGGTGCCGTCCTCGTTCGGCAGGAGCGGGTCGGCGCCGAGATCGACGAGCAGCCGCATCAACTCCGTATCCCCGCCGCGTGCCGCCATGAAGAACGGGGTCGCGCCGACGAAGTTCAGCGCCGTGACGCCCACGTTCGGCCGCCGCGTCACGCGCGCGTTCACGTCGGCCCCGTGCGCTTTCAACTGCCTGACGAGCGTCAGGCTGTCCAGATTGCCCGACCCGTAGGGCGCGGGGTCGTTGCTGCCCGTGCCCGGCTTGCGAATCCAGGTGATGTGGTGGAGCGCCGTCCAGCCCTGTGCGGCGGCATTGGGATTGGCACCAAGGCCGAGCAGGGTCGAGGCCAGCTCGAAATGTCCGCTGCCGACCGCCAGCACGAGCGCGCTCGACCCGCCTGTCGGAGGCCGCCCTCCGCCACCACCGGCGCCGGCTCCGCGGCCGCGGCCCCCACGAGCCAGCAGCGCGTCGTTGACGTCCGCTCCGGCTGCAACGAGCGTCTTGACCGCCGCGATCTGCCCTTCGCGGGCGGCGAACAGCAGCGCCGTCCATCCAGCGGTCGACCGCGCGTTCACCTGCGCGCCGGCTTCGACGAGCATCTGTAACGTCTCGGCGTGTCCTTCGGCCGCGGCCCACATGAGCGGCGTCTGGCCGCGCCAGCTCTCTTTCGCGTTCACATCGGCGCCGTAGGCGAGGAGCGCCTTCACCGCCGCCGGAATGCCGGTGCGCGCGGCGGTCATGAGGACGGTCTCCCCTTCCGCCTGCGCGGCGTTCGGGTTGGCGCCGGCCTTCAGCAGCAGCTCGACCATCGCAGCGTTGCCGTTGGTGGCCGCAAGCGCCAGCGGTGGCACACCGTACCGGTTCGTGGCGTTGACGTTCGCGCCGCCGCGCACGAGCGACTCGGCGCCCTTCAGATCGTTGCGATGCACGGCATGGTGCAGGGGCGTCGTGCCGTCGGGATCGACGGCGCCGGCGGCGTTGTTCGCCGAGGCGCGCTGCGCGGCGATACCTGCACCGCTGACGCAAACCATCGCGGCGATGACTACTGCCGCGCGATAAAACAGCCGCATCTTGGTCAACCTCTTTAGCTTGTCGCGGGGCCCCACCCCCGCGACCTGCCACTTCGCCCTTTCGGGCTCGGCGATGTTTGCGTCGACGATCTGCTTAGTGCAGCTTCCGAACACCTATAAGCTCAACGGCTCCAGCAGTTCATCGACCTTCCCGGTACTGTCGGCGAACCGCTCGGTCGGCACGCCCACTTTGTCGAGCAGCGTGGCGTGCAGGTTGGTGAGCGGCGCCGGCTTGGCGTATTTGATGTGGCGCCCGCCCTTCATGCCCGCACCGCCACCCGCCACCAGAATCGGCAGGTTCGTGTGATCGTGCACGTCGGGGTTGCCGAGCCCGCTGCCCAGCAGGTACAGCGAGTTGTCGAGCAGGGTGCCGTCGCCATCCTTCGTGGCCTGCAGCTTCTCGAGCAGGTAGCCGAAGAGCGACACGTGGTACGCGTTGATCTTCGCCAGCTTCGCGAGCTTCTCCGGCGAGTTCTGGTGATGCGACGTCGCGTGATGCGGCTCGGAGACGCCAATCTGCGGATAGGTCCGCGTGCTCACCTCGCGGGCCAGCTGGAAGGTGACGACCCGCGTGATGTCGGCCTGCAGCGCGAGCACCTGGAGATCGAACATCAGCTTCGCGTGCTCTTCCCAGTCCGCCGGCACGCCGACGGGACGCGTCAGCACCTCGGGCAGCGCGTCGCCGTCGAGCTGCTCGGCTTTCTGAATGCGCCGCTCGACCTCGCGCAGCGTGTCGAGATATTCATCCACGCGGCCCTTGTCGCCCGGCCCCAGTTTCCGGCCCAGGCGCGCCATGTCTTCGGTGACCCAGTCGAGGATGCTGCCGTTCTTGCGCAGCTCGGCCTTGCGGTCGGCGGCCGAGCCGCCGTCGCCGAACAGGCGTTCGAACACCACCCGCGGGTTCGCCTCGGTCGGCAGCGGCGTCGTCTTGCCGGACCAGGCCAGCGTGTTCATGTACACGCAATTGAACCCGTTGTCGCAGTTGCCGACCACGTAGTTGAAGTCGGTCGCAAGCTCCAGCGAGGGCAACTGGGTGTCCTTGCCGAGCGTCTGCGCGGCAATCTGATCGGCCGTGACGCCCATCTCGTAATCCGAGCCTTCGGTCATCTTGGCCTTCACGCCGCTCAGGAACGTGCAGTTGGCGGTCGCGTGGTTGCCCGTCGAATACGCGTTCTTCAGCTCGAGGTTGCTCAGGACCGTCAGATGCTTCAGGAACGGCATGAGCGGCGCCAGCGTGGGCGAGAGCTCGGTGAGCTGCCCCTCCTGCTTCGGCATCCATTCCGTGATGTTCGATCCCATCGGAATGTAGACGACGCCGAGACGCTTGATCGGCTGAGTCGCGGCCTTGAGGCCGCCGAAGGCGGGCACCATGGCGTCGAGCATGGGCAGCGCGAGCGTCGCTCCCACGCCGCGCAGAAAGGTCCGTCGCGGCAACGCCAGTTTGGTCACGATCATGTGCTGCTCCTATTGTTTGGTCGCGGGGATACTTTCCCCGCTCGCCATTCGTCGCTCCGCCTGCGGGGCCCTGGCGCCCTGCGCCACGCTCCTCATGCGGAACGGCGTGCTGTTCACAATCCCGAGCACAACCGAAGAAAACCGATAGTCCTTCGTCCGCGCACCGCGGGTAATCGCGCGTACCGACGGCTCGTCGTAGTACTCGAGGCCGCGGCCGAGCGCGAACGTCATCAACTTCCCGGTCATCGTCGTCACGAAGAGCTCCGGCCGGCTCAGCACGGCCTCGCGGAGCCCGATGGCGCCGTCGAACGTGCTGCCGTCCGGAAATCCGCCAGTGGCGTCAACCGGTGTGCCCGCTTCGCTCTGCGTGCGCCAGCGTCCGATCGCATCGAAGTTCTCGGTCGCCAGACCCACGGGATCCATCAACTGGTGGCAGCTCGCGCATGCCGGATTCTTGCGGTGCTCGACCATCCGCTCGCGCACGCTCAACGCCTTCGCACCCGGGCTGTTCTCCGGGAGCGGCGGCACGTTCGCCGGGGGCGGCGGGACGGGCGTCCCGAGCAGGTTCTCGAGAATCCACTTGCCGCGCTTCACCGGCGATGTCCGGTTGGCGTACGACGTGACGGTCATGATGCTGCCCTGTCCGAGCAGCCCGCCGCGCACGTGACCCTTGCCGAGGTCAACCCGCCTGAAATGGCTGCCGTAGACGTTTGAAATGCCGTAGTGCTTGGCAAGGCGCTCGTTGAGGAACGTGTAGTCGGCGCGCAGCAGATCGAGCACGCTGCGATCTTCGTTCAGCACGCTCTCGAACAACATCTCCGTCTCGCGCCGGAACGCCTGACGCAGGTTGTCGTCGAAGTCGGGGAACAGACGATTGTCGGGCTTCTGGCTGTCGAGGTTGCGCAGGTAGAGCCACTGGGCGGCAAAGTTCGTCACCAGCGCCTTGCTGCGCGGATCGGCCAGCATCCGTCGCACCTGCTGCTCGAGCACGGCCGGCTCGTCGAGCCGTCCCTTGACGGCGACGTCGAGCAGCGCATCGTCCGGGATGCTGCTCCACAGGAAAAACGACAGCCGCGACGCCAGTTCGAGATCGCTGATGCGATAAGCCGCACCAGGCTTGCCCGCAGGAGCGGCGTCAGCCACAGAGGCGGGCTCGCGCTCGATGCGGAACAGGAACGCTGGGCTCGTGAGCATCGCACGCAAGCCCATTTCGACACCCTGTTCGAAGCTGCCGTCGGCCCTGCCTTGCGTGTAGAACCCCAGCAGCGTCTGCACTTCCTCGTTCGTGGGCGGCCTGCGATACGCGCGCCGCGCAAACGTCGTCAGGATGCTTCGCGCGCACGACGTCTCGTTGCCGGACGACGATCCTCGCGTGGACGCCACCGGCCGGCACGTGAAGATGCGTTGACGGCTTGGCGTGTCGCCGATGCCCGTCTGATTGAACGGTCCGGCGACCGACACGCTGTAGAGCGCGGGCTGGGTTCGTGGCGTACGATCGCTGTTGAAGCTCGCGAGGTAGGGCTGTCGCTCGGTTTCGACGAGCGCCGACGGCCTTTTCAGGAACGCCACCTGGATGACGTGAGGCCCGCCTGTCACGCGCGTACGGAAATTCAGGTGCGAGTCGCTGGCCTGCGCCGGGTCGTACTGCGGGCCCATCGGATCAACCGGACCGTTCCGCTGGGCAGGCGTGAGCGTGAACACCTGCTGGCGGACGCCATCGATGCTCACCTCCATCTGGTGAGGCTCGCTGAGGCCTTCGATCAACTCGTTGCGATCGCGGGTCAGGCGAAGTTCGAACTGATATTCGCCATCCGCGGGAAACGTGTAGGGCACGGCGGCGCCGGCCCGAGTGCCGAAGGGCAAGCCGTCGAAATGGTCTTCCTGCGTGAGATCGTTGGGCAGCACGACCGTTTCGGCGCCAGCCGAGCGCACCGGCGTTCCCACCGCCAGCCGGCTGATCTTCTGGGCGGCAGACAGATACCGTTCGAGCAGCATCGGCGAGAGCCCGCCGACGCTGATGTTGTCGAACCCGTGGCTCGAGTCGTCGCTCGGAAGGAGCGTGTCGACGTCGACTTCCACGTTGAGCAGATCGCGGATCGCGTTCTGGTATTCGGTCCGGTTCAGACGCCGGAACGTGTCGGTGCGGCCAGGATCGGGATTGGCCGCGGCCACCTTGTCGAGCGACGTTTCGAGATGGGCAATCAGCGCGTCGTATGCGGCCTCTTCCGGCCGCGGTCTGCCGGGAGGCGGCATCGCGCGCGCACGAAGCTTACGGGTGACGAGCTCCCATCGTTCGGCATCCGCGCCGGCATTGGCCACGTCAAGCGTGCTGAGAACGAGATTGCCCAGTTTGGTTTTCTCGTTGTGACACCCGTTGCAGTACTTGGCGAGTAGCGCGCGGTCGGCCGCGCTCGAATCGGCGGCGGGCGTCCTCACCTGGCGCGGCTGTTCCGGCCTGGCCGTCTCAGTTGATTGCTGCGGACGCGCCTGCAGATAGGCTGCCGCCGCAAACATCACGGCGGGAAGCCCGACAGCGCGAAGGAGCCAACGCCGATTCATTCAACCTCCGGTCTTACAAACGAGCCTCAAAGGGTCCTTCTAGTTTACCAGTCCACGGAGTCCGGGTTGTCGCGATTTGTAGCTTCCCTTGAACAACTTAGGTGGGTATTGCTGAGAAAAATCGAGGGGCGCTTCCGGGAGTGCGGGCCGCCCGCGTTTCAAGCGCGGGCGGCTCTGGTCTGGGAACTCTTTAGAACGTAAAACGGACGCCAAGCTGGAAAACGCGAGCCCTTTTCCCGTCGGCGGAGGCAGCCGTAATACGGCCGAAGTTCACGTTGTTGATGGCTACCTGCGGATTGTCAAGGTTTCTCACATTTAGAGTATTGAAAATGTCTGCACGGGCCTGGACTCGTCTCCCGCCGCCAATTCCGAAGCTCTTCGCAAAGGTCAAGTTGTTGTCAATGCGACCAGGACCGCGCGCCATGTCGTGGATGTAGGTGCCGGGTCTGAGCGTCGCGTTGGTCACCGTGCTGACCGGCACGCGGACAAAACCCGCGGTATTCAGATAGTTGCACCCCGTCGCCGAACAGGTGTCCTTCCAGTCACTGACAATCAGGTCCTCTCCTGGCACGACGTCGGGCCTACTGCGGGTGATTCCCGACGGCTGCGTAATGAGCAGCGCGTTGCCCGAGCGCGCCTGGACGATGCCCGAAATCTGCCAGCCACCGAGAATGGCATTCGTGACGCCCTGACCGCCGTTGATGGCCGGTAGCTCGTAGATGAACGCCGCGTTGAACCGGTGCCGGATGTCGTTGCTTGACGGCCCGCGATCGAATTCGGGATCCCAGAAATCCTGGTTGTTCTCGAACGCCGCGATGTAATACGCAGAAAGGTCGCCGCCCTGAGTGGCGGTGCTCTTGCCCAGCGTGTAGTTCACGTCCCAGGAGTAGCGATTGGAGAAACGCTTTCTGACCGACGTCTGCAGGCCGTTGTAGTCCATCGTCTGGCTGCTGTCCACGTAGTAGCCGCCGGGCGCGCCGAGCGACGGATTGGGACGCACGCCCGTCTGGCGGTCGAACGCCTGCGTGAACTGCCGCTGCAGCGGAAAGTCGCGGCCGTCAGTCCGGATATAGCTGACCTCGGCCGACATCGAGCGCCCAACCGCATGCTGCACGCTCAGCATCGACTGAATCGTGTAGGGGTTTCTCATGTCGGGGTCGAAGACCGAGAACACCGATCGCTGGCCATTCGCATCTGCCAGCGCGAACTTGCTCATGTCGTCGGTGTACAGCGGCCACTTGACGTCCCTCGAGAGGTTTTCGGTCCTGTTGTACACGATACGGAACGGGATGAACGGGTTCGCAACGCTCTGGCGCACCGTTGCGATCAATTGCGGGCTATACAGAAAGCCGACGCCACCGCGGACCACCGTCGATTCATTGCCGTTGACCGTCCAGGCAAAACCGGCTCTCGGGCCGAAGTTCATGCCATCCGGGTTGTACGGCTCCAGCGGATCCCGCAGCGGACCAAAATCGAGCTTGGTCAAGTCGGTGGCCGCCTCGTAATTGACGATCTCGACCGGGACCTGAGTAGTTGGGTAGACCTTGACGACGCCGTAATAGTCGTAGCGCATGCCGAGGTTCAGCACGAAGTTGGAACCGAGGCGCCAGTCGTCCTGGATGAAGGCGCTGTAGTTGTCCATGTGCGACTTGTGCGGCGGGGCGCCGTACAGACGTGTTCTGCGACGTCGGACTGTTCACCAGCAGATCGCCATATGTTTGGTAGATGAACTTCGGAATCTCCGGATTCAGCCGTCCTCCGGTTTCGCGCAAGAAACGGAATCCCCCCTTGACGAGATGGCGCTGGTAGCCACGACTGAACTTCTGCTCGAAGCTGTACGAGGTTCCCGCCATGTCCCAGATTTCAGCGTCGGCGGTCGCGAACAACCCGGTGATGTCGAGCCGGCCGACTCGCCGCCCGTACGGGAGGACTTCCGCCGGCGTGTTGGGACCGATCGTGCCCAGGAATCCATCGAGCCGGGCGAGGTAGGTTTTATTCCAGCCAACCCGGCTCTCGGACACCCACGCACCCTTGGTCATGACGAACTGCGCGGCAATTCGATCCTGCTCGTTCGGGAATTCGCGATCGTTGGCGTTGTTGAGCACCGGCCTGGGTTCCAGCGTGAACGGGTGCAGCCGCGTGTAGGTGACGCCCAGGTTCGCGCCGTTGAACATCGAGACGTCCGCCTTGGCCACAACGTGGTTCTCGTCGCGCTTGCGCAATCCGAGCCCGCGCCACATGCCGACCTGTGTGTTGACGACGCCTGCAGACGAGACGATCTGCTCGGTCGGCAGGTTCAGGATGTCGAGCACGATCTTCGTTTCCTGATACGGGAGCGCCTGGAGAATCTCGTTGCGGACCGCCTGATATGGCACTGTGGTGTTCAGGTTCGTCTGAATTTCCTCCTGATAGCCTTCATAGGCCGCGAAGAAGAACACCTTGTTGCGCATGACCGGGCCGCCAAGCGTTCCGCCGTACTGGTTGAACGTACCGACGGGCTGCGCTGCCGTCGAGAAGAATTGCCGCGCGTTCCATTTCTCGTTCTGACCGCTGAAGAACGCCGAGCCATGGAAGATGTTCGTGCCCGAGCGGCTGATGACGTTGATCTGGCCGCCGACCACTCCGCCGTATTCGGCAGGCAGGACACCCTTGACGATCTGGACTTCCGATACCGAGTCGAGGCTCATGACCGAGATCTGGTTCTGGCCGCCGTATTGAGAAAGCGACCTCGCCTCGGGGTTCGAGTTCGCTTCGGTGCCGTCCACCGTGATGCCAGTGCCGCCGGCCGCGACGCCGTTCATCTGCACCATGCCGTCGCCGCTCACGTTCACGCCGGCAGTGAGGCTCATCAGGTTGGTGAGGTTTCGCCGGTTGACCGGCAATTCCGTCACGTCCTGCGCGCCGAGAGTATCTGACTGGAGCGAAGCAGCCGTCTCGATTAACGGCGCTTCACCGGCGACGGTCACCGTCTCGGCAAGCGTGCCGACTTCGAGGGTGAACGACTGGCGCACCGTCTGGCCCGCGCCGAGCTGCATGCCCTGGTTCTGAAGCGTCTTGAATCCGGTCAGCTCGACCTTCACTGTGTAGGCGCCGGCCGGGAGCGCCGAGAAGACGAACTCGCCATTCGAGTCCGATACCCCTTCGCGCGTCACGCCGGTACCCTCGTTCGTGGCCACGACCGTGGCGCCGGGGATGACGGCGTTCGACGCGTCGCGGACCAATCCGACCAGCGTTGCCGTGGTCACCTGCGCGTGTGCCGCAACCGAGAGCGCCAGGAGCAGCACTGCCGACAGAAGGACCTTTTGACTGTGTCGCATACCTACCTCATTCAGAAAAAAAATGCTGACCAGAACCCGCGCGATCGCACCGGCGGCCGACGCAAAGATGAAGATCTGATTAAGTTGGTTAGGATATAACACGCAGGTTCTTGAGGGTCAACGCCAGTTTCATCTCTCGAATCAGCATCTCGCCATGTGCGCGCCAGTGCCGACGCCACAATCCAGAGATTTGGAACGTGCAGTTCAGTTCTTTGTATCCACTGTCTCGAATTGTCTCAATTCGCATCAAACGACGCGATTGAGCAGTGCCTCGCCGTCCCGCAGCCGTCGGCAATTTTCCACAAACACGCTGAGGCTTCTGTTCAACGTCTCAGACGTGAGCCACGCGAGGTGGGGAGTTACAGTCACGTTCGGTAGGCGAAACAGGGGATGAGAAGGGTCGACCGGCTCGGCATCGAACACATCGAGGCCGGCGCCGCGCAAACGGCCGCCGGCGAGCGCGCGATGGAGGGCGTCGTAGTCGACGAGCCCGCCGCGGGCAGTGTTGATGAGAATCGCGTTGGGCTTCATCACGGCGAGTGTCGCCTCGTTGATGATCCCCGCCGTGTCGGGCGTCAGCGGCACGTGCAGCGAGACGACATCGGCCGATCGCACGAGGTCCTGGAACGAGACGAACGTCGCGTGCGGCTCCGGGCGTTCGTGGCGGCTGGTGTACACCACACGCGCGCCGACGCCGTGAAGCATCGGCGCGAGACACTTCCCGACCGAACCGAACCCGACGAGTCCGACGGTTCGTCCGCCGAGCTCACCCAGGTCGTCGAGCACGCTGGAATCGAGCGCCCATCCCCTGCCCATCCGCGTTTGAGCATCGAGCTCGGTCAGGCGGCGCAGCGTCGCGAGCATCAACAGCAGCGTGAGCTCGGCCACGGCGCGCGTGTTCGCGCCCGGCATGTTGCACACCGCCACGCCGCGGCGCTTCGCCGCTTCGAGATCGATCGTATCGACGCCCACGCCGAGCTTCTGAATCAGCTTCAGCCGGGGCGCTGATTCGACGTCAGCCGCGGTAATCCGCTCGAGCACGTGCAGCAGCACCTCGGTATCGACCATCTCGCGTGCGAACGCGGCGCGGTCGGTCTCGGCCACGATGGCAACGCGCAGCCAGTCGTTTTCGAGAGCGGCGACCTTCTGCCGGAATCCAGGCGTCGCGCGGTAATGGAGAACGGCTTTCATTCGTGCCCATTCTTTTACAGGAGATTAGGAGAGTAGGAGGAATAGAAATTTTTTGGAAAAGAAAGCTCCTAGTCTCCTAGTCTCTTGTTCAAGTTGAGTGACTGCCCGAATCGGGCCGAGCCGCCGAGCGCCTCTTCGATTCTCAGCACTTCGTTCCATTTGGCCGTGCGTTCGCCGCGCGCGAACGAGCCGACCTTCAACTGGCCCACGCCCCACCCGATGGCAAGGTGCACGATCGTCACATCCTCGGTTTCTCCCGAACGCGCCGAAATGATGCTGTTCCAGCCCGCTGCACGGGCGGCGGCCAATGCCTCGGCTGTTTCCGTGACCGTTCCGGCCTGATTCGGCTTCAACAGAACGGCGTTGCACGCCTTCGCCTGCGCCGCGGCGGCAATCCGTGCGGCCGACGTCACGAGATAGTCATCGCCGATCACCTGGAGGCGTTCGCCGGCACGGGCGGTAAACGCGCGCATGCCCTCGTCATCGTCTTCGGCGAGTGGATCCTCGATCGAGATGATGGGATAGGTCCGGCACCACTGGAGAAGCAGGTCCGCGAGTTCGTCGCCCGTCAGCTGGCGCCGTTCGGCGGCAAGCAGGTAGCCGGATCCCTTGCGCAGTTGCGAGGCCGCAACATCGATGGCAATCGCCGCATCGGTGCCCGGCACGAGACCCGCCTGCTCGATGGCCGCGACCAGCGTATCGAGCGCATCGACGTTCGAGGAAAAATCGGGCCACCAACCGCCCTCGTCCGCCACGCCGTGCAGCGCGCCGCGCGCCGCCATGATGCGTCCGGCGGCGGCATACACGTCGGCGGTCATGACCATGGCCCGATCGAACGAACCCGCCCCGATCGGCACGATCAGAAAATCCTGGATGTCGATCCGCCGTCCCGCGTGCGCCCCGCCACCGAAGATCTGAATCATCGGCATCGGAATCGTGGGCGTGCCGCCGGCGGCCAGATGACGCCACAGGGGCTCGCCCGTCGCGGCCGCCCCGGCGTGGAGTGCGGCCATCGACACGGCGACCGTGGCATTGCCGCCGAGACGCGCCTTTTGCGGCGTGCCATCGAGCTCGACGAGGCGCCGGTCGATGGCCTGCTGATCCAGCGCCGGCATTCCGCGGAGCGCCTCGGCGATTTCGGTCGACACGTTGCGCACCGCACGATCGACGCCGAGGCCGCCGAATGCGTCCCCGCCGTCACGAAGATCGATGGCTTCGTTCCTGCCGGTCGACGCGCCCGACGGCGCAATCGCCCGGCCGCGCGCGCCGTTGCTGAGCACCACTTCGGCTTCGACGGTCGGCCGCCCCCGCGAGTCCCACACGCGTCGCCCGACGACATGGGCGATGGTCAATGGTCGATCGGCAATCGGCGATGGTCTCCAGCTCTCCTTAACGTCGTCTACGTTCTTCGGCGAGTCCTTCAGCATCGCACGTGCCTTCCGCCGCACTTTCTCTTTCGACGCGTCATCCGTCAAGTACTCCACAGGCGATTTCCCATCGATCCGCGCCAGCAGCAACGCGGGCAGCAAGGTGGCGGTGCGGCCATTCAGCGCCGCCGTCGGCTCCCAATCCACGCCCGCAAGGTACGCACGCGAGAGCGCATCGAACGATTCCAGGAGCAGCGATGCAGCCGACGGCACCCAGACCGTTTTCAACAGAAGGTGGTTGAGACAGAACGCCAGATCGAAGGCCGGGTCGCCGAACCACGCGCACTCGGCGTCGAGAAAGACGGGACCGCGCGGGCCGAGCAGGATGTTCTTGGGGCTGACATCGCCATGCACCACGGTGAGCTTCGTCGTCGCGGTTCGCTCGGCAAGCGACTCGAGCGTGGGCGCCAGGTCCCGATGTACGCGCGCGGTGGCCAGCAGGTACGGCTCGAGGCGGAGCGCATGGAATGCCGGACCCGTGTCGAAATCGACGGGCGATGCCGGCTGGCGCGCGAACCATGCGTGAATCGCGGCGAGTTGCCGGCCGACCTGCGCCGCGGTTTCGATGCTGACCTCGCCACGCGCGAGCCGCGCCTTCCATGGCTCGAACTCCGATGGCGGCAGAAATTCCATGGCGAAGACGCCAAGCGTGGCGTCACTCGCGAGAATCTTCGGAACGGCGTCGGGATTCACTTGGGCCACGCGGCCCAGCCACGCGACTTCGGTCGCGTTCCGCCGGGGATCGGCAAGCCACTCGGCCGCGACCCGCAGTCGCGGCAGCGCCTTTTTGAGGCAGAACGCGCGGCCCTGGCGCGTGCGGACGACCCAGATGTCGGAGGAGACACCGCCCGGAAGCCGGTCCACGTCCGGGGACTCGCCGGCCGCCACGAGACCGGACCGTTCGAGGAACTCGATGATCGGCGGCTCGAGGCCGTTCACTGGTTGCGAGTCAACCGGCCCGCGGGACCGATCTGCCTGCACGCCGCGCTCGCGTCTTCCCATTTGTTGTCGGTGAGCTGGCGCACGTCCGATCCGTCGGCACGCATGGCGAAGATTTCACCGTAAGGCTGCGGCACGCCGTCGTACAAGGCCATCTCGTCCTTGAATCCATGCCGCCCGCTGCTGAACACGATCCAGTTGCCGTCGGAGCACCAGGAGGAGTGCGCGTCGTTGCCCCGTACGCTCGTCAGCCGACGCCGATCGGTTCCGTCGGGGCGAATCGTGTAGAGCTCGAAATCGCCGTCGCGATCGCTCGTGTACATGATCAGATCGCTCGCCGGCGACCACTGTGGAAAGTTGTCGTAGTGCGCGCCGTCGGTCAGCGGCGTCATCGTGCGATCGGCCAGCGTCATCGTGACCAGCTGCTTGCCGCGCTTGAAGACGAGCCGGCTGCCGTCGCGCGACCAGCTCGGGAACCCGTTGTTCACCTTGTCATCGACGATGAGCCTGAAGTCCGATCCGTCCGGCTTGATCAAGGCGATCTGCGCAGGCGGCATACCCGCCGCCCGGAAATACCGGCCGACAGACAACGCGATCTCGTCGCCCTTTGGTGAAAACACGGCAGAAAATGCGCTGAACCCTTCGCGATGGAACAGCGAGCGCTTGTCGGCGCCGCGATCGCTCATGATTTCCACGCTCGTGTTGCCGGGAGACGACGCTTCGAGCCCGGTCGCACCGGATTTCGTGCGGCCGTACTGGCTGTACATCAGCTTCGTGCCGTCCGGAGAGAACGAAGGAAATGGTTCGCTCATGAAGAGATCGAACTGCCGATCGGGGCTCGGCGTGGAAACGAGATGTTCGGTCGAGCCAAGCTGCGTGATCCGCTCGAACACCACCGAGGCGCCATCGGGCGACCAGGTGGCATGACGAACGGCGCCCGGGATGAGGGTCTCAACCCGCAGATCCGGATGCCAGATGCGCAGTCCGCTCGTCGCATCGCCGCCCCGCTTGATGTAGCTGATTCGTCCCTGCGACAGCCATTGCGGCGACAGCTTCGTTTCGTTCGACGCGGTGTAAAACTTCCGCTCGCCCGTCGCCATATCGACCGAGACGACTTCGGTTCGCGAACCTGAGCTCTTTGCGAGATACGCGCCCAGCTCATCGGTTTCGTAGAACAGAATCCTCCGTCCATCGGCCGACCAGGCCGGGCTTCCGGAGACGCCATCCTTCCTGGTCAGCCTTCTGAGATCGCCGCCTCGCGCGCTGATGACGTAGACCCCTGTGGATTGGAGGTGCTCCCATCGTCCCGGCCAGTACCCCGGGTCCGCGTCACGGTCCGACGTGAAGGCGATCCATTGGCCGTCGGGCGACCAGCTCGGGCGGAAATTGCCCGACCGGCTCGCGGTGAGATTGGTCGTCTTCTTCGACGCGAGGTCCACCAACCAGATGTTGGCGGTCCCGCCGTCTCTCGTCGAGACGAACGCCAGCGTCTTGCCGTCCGGCGACAACGCCGCCTGATCATCAAAGGCGGGATGTTCGGTCAATCGCTGCAGATCGCTGCCATCCGGATGGACGCGATAGATCTCGGCCTGCCCGTCACGCTCGCTGGTGAAGGTGATCCACTGCCCATCGCGTGAAAATGTCGGCGAGTAATCGAGCGACGGTGACGACAGCACCGCCCGCTCCCGCTTTCCATCGGCGTCGGCGATGTGCAGTGTCATCACCGGCACCTGGTAGCGGTTGAAGAGCACCTGATAGCGCGGCTCGGTCTGAGCCCCAAGCCCTGCGATGAGAATCAGGATGAGTGCCGCGCACGAGATCACTGCATGACGCATCTGCGGTCTCCTTTGCCATCTGCCATCTGCCATCTGCCATTTGCCATTACCCGCGATCGTCACCACTTCTTCAACCGAATATTCCGGTACTCGACCTTCATCGGCGGCCCCACATGCACCTGCATCCCGATCAGCCCTTCCATCTTTCTGTTCGGCGCATCGTCATCGACCGTGATGCTCATCAGCCGTCCGTTCAGCATGTGCGTCAGGGTGTTGCCGCGCACGATGAGGTGCGCGGCGTTCCAGTCGGCCGTCGACACGCCCGCCAGCTCGTCCGCGGTTCCAAAGGAATTCAGCACGATCGGTGGACGGCCGCCGACCACGTGCGTCATCTGGCCGCGCACGGCGAGAAACAGCCGGCCCTTCTCCTCGTAGTTGTTCCCGTCGTAGCGCTTGCGGCCATCGAGATCGAACTGGTAGCCGCGCATGGCGAACTTGTTCTCGGGCGTCACCGGGTCGGGTACGACGACGCTCCGGTAGTTGATGCCGCTGTTGCCGCCTTCGGTAATCCGGTAGTCCATCTTCAGCTCGAAGTCGGCCGGCATGCCGCCCCGCCAGATGATGAACGTATTGCTCTTGATCACCGTCGCCGGCACGATTTCGCCAACCAGCACGCCGTTCTCGACCCGCCAGTAGGTGGGATTGCCTTCCCATCCGGCGAGCGATGTGCCGTCAAAGATCGGCTGGAATCCTGGCTCGTCGCCGGTGATGACTTCGGGACGATCGCTTTGTTTCGGCGCGTACGGCGTCGTCTGTGCGGACAACGTCACGGCCGCGGCAAGAACAACAATCAGCAATCTCATAAGCCAAAGCAGTAGAGCATGCCGTCGAATGTACCGAGATACACGCGTCCGTTCGCGATCGACAAGCCGCTGAAGTGGTTGAACGAGGTGACCTGTGTGCCGCTCGAATACAGCTCACGTCCTGTTTGTGCGTCGAGCGCGTACAGCACCGCGTGCTTCGACAGCGGGATCCGGCGTGGGGCGCTCGAGTTGAGTCCGCCCTCGGCGGTCGCCTGCGTCGCATCCTCGCCGTTACCGAAGGTGTAGACAACGCCGTTGGCGATGACCGGCGGCTCCGCGAGATCCATGTCGCGCGAGATCCACGCCGGCGTCAGCACGTACTTGCCGCCCTTCTCTTCGAGCTTCAAGGCGACGACCGCGCCGTGCGTGACGGTGCCGTTCGAGATGGGCGCCTTGAACTCGGAGTGCGGCGGTCCCCAGATCGGCGTCAGAATCCAGCGCGTTCCCGGCGCGCCTGGCTCGCCGGAGCGGCTGCGCGAAGGCGGCTCTTCCCACGTGGCCATGCTGCCCCAGATGCCGGCGGCCGCGAAGTCGACCTCTTCGTTGCAGAGGAGCGGCGTTCGGTACATCGGCGTCTGATGATCGGCACCGCCAATCGATTTCGGATCGAGCAGCCAGATGCGGCACTCTTTGCTCGACGTGACCATCAGCTCGCGCCCCTTGTAGGTGAAAATCGCGGGCGTCACGTTCATGTCGAGATCGCGCTTGCGCAGCCAGGCCCAGTTCGACGGGATGAAGTAATCCTTGAGCTTGAGCTGACCGCCCTCGAGCCGTACGCCGATCAAGCCATTGCCGTAGACCTGATTCTCGGCGTCGTACGTGCCGTCGCCGGTCGGCGCAAACACGGTCCCGTCAGAACTGATGGCCGCGCCGGTCCGGCCCCAGAGCCCGCCGCTGCCGGGATTGAATGTCTTCACCTGCTCGACGTTGGCGAGATCCATCGCCCACACCTGGTTGGGGTTCCCGGCACAGCCTTGAGCGGTCGTCGTGTAGAGCACGTTGTTGACGAGGTTCAGCGCGTAGGCCTTGCCATCGCGCCAGGTGTAGTGGATCGGAGGCGCGATCTCGCGTCCATCGGCCACGTTCAGCTGACGCAACGCACCGCTGCCGTCGAGCGCGTAAATCGTGCGGCGTCCGGATGCATCGGCAGGACCGATGACCGGCGTGGCCGTCTGACCGCCAGGACACAACGCGTCACCTGGCCGCCGTGTGGACTTGGCGGGCGGATACTCGAAGTGTCTCTTCCACAGGATCTGCCCCGCCTGGACGTCGATCGCATAGATGTTGTCGGACGAGCCGGCAACCACGGCGATTTCCTTCGGACCCGCGGCGGTGTTGATCTCCCCGACGATGAGAGCCGGCAACAGCGCGTGCATCTCGCGCGGCTCGTTGTCGAGCTTCAGCTTCCAGACAATCCTGAGATCCTTGACGTTCGCGGTGGTGAGCGTCGTCTCGTTCGGCTGCCAGCCGGTGCGCTGCACGTCGCCGCCGTCGGTCAGCCAGTTCGCCTTCGCAGGCGATTGCGCACCGGTATCGAGCGTCAGGCCACACCAGACGACAAAGACGGTTGGAAGCAGAAGCTTTCGCATCACCAGTTCCCCTTGTCCAGGGCGGGTCCAAAGAACAGGACCCGCCCTACGTACGCAGCCTTGTGGCCCTACGTAGGCCGGGTCTTGCTTTTCAGACCCGGCGCCGCATCAATGTTCCGTCGGAATCCCGAAGCAGTACACCGTGTTGTCCTGCGTGCTGAAATACACCTGGCCGTTCGCCACCGCCAATCCCGTGTCCGGGTTGGCGGCGCCGGTCACGGTGTCGCGGCTCGTGAACACTTCTTTTCCACCCGCAGCATCCAGCACGAACAGCTTCGCGTTGCTCTTCCCGCCGGTCGAAAGCGCGAACACCAGTCCGTTCGCGACGACCGGCGCGGCAGGCGCAGCCATGCCGCGTGCCGTCCAGCGCGGCACGAGGGACAGACGGCCGTCGCGCTCTTCGATCGTGAACGCCGCGATACCTCCGGCCGCCGGGTCCGCGCTCGAGACCGGCACATAAATCCATCGCGTGCGTGTTTCGGGATCTTCCCAACCTGCAAAAGCCGCCCGGACAGCCCCCTCAACCCGCACACGGGCGAACGGCGTGGAATGGTCCTGCCCTCCCAATGCACCGCTATCGAGCAGGTAGACCTCGCTGCCCGCACCGGCCACGACGATGTCCTTGCCGTTGTGCTGAAAGACCAGAGGCGTCATGCCTGTCGAGACGGGAGCGGGGATCGCAAAGTGATCCTTTTCCTTCAACGTCTTCGCCGTGAGCGCGATGATTCTGTCGCCCGAGTGCACATAGACGGTGCCGTCGTTCCCGATCGCCGGACCTGCCGATCCGTGAATGCGACTGGCGGATGTGAACTTCACGACCGCCTTGCTGTCGGATGCCAGATCGAGGGCGTAAACGGCATCCTCTCCACATCCCGCAAGATTGGTCGCGTAAAGCGTGTAGTCGAACAGATTCACGCTGCGCACATTCGCCGAGGCCGGCACGAACGGAATCGGCTGTCCGACCAGCGCGCCGTTGGACTGCGACAGCGGATATGCGCGCCCGTCGCTGCCAACCGCCACAACCAGCCCATTGCGTCCGAAACCACCCGCCAAGCCCAACACAACCGGGTCCTTCGAGACGACAGGTGGGGCGAATCCCGGCGGAGGCACGCCGGGACGCCGGATGCCGGCAGGTGCGCCGAATCCACTCGCCGCGCTGCCGTTCATGACGATGCCCATCAGCCCGCCCGGACATGCACCGGGATTCCCGGCGACGTCCGGGCTGAGATTGAACCGGCAGCTTCGCCGTCCAGAGCACACGATTCAGTGCGGCGTCGATGGAATAGACCACGTCGGAGCTGCCGCCGAGAAACAGCATTTCCTTGAAGCCGCGGTACGAGATGAGGTTGCCCAGGACGAGCGGAGGCGTCAGCGCGTTCGTGCCGCGATTCCGGTTGTCGAGCTTCCGCGTGTAAAGCAGCTCGATCGCAGCCGCCGTATTCTTTGAAAGAATCGCTTCGGGTCTCGCCCAGCCCTCGCGCTGCGGGCCTCCGTTGACACCAGGCCAGTTGTTGTAGGCCGTCAATGCGGCGACAGGCACGCGGCCCGCACTCGGCGCGACGCGCGATCCGAAGAACATCGCGTCGTTTCGAGCGGCCAGCTTCTTTGCGTCGACACCCGGCACGCGCGCGACGGCAGCCGCGTCTTCGAACGTGCCGCGTTCGCGGCGGGCCTGAACGATCGCAGCCGCCTCGGCCGGCGTCAGTCCCAGCACCCGTGCGAGGTCTTCTGGAGTCGCCAGGTTCACGTTGACGCGGCCGTGCTCGCGCGTCAGGTACTCGACCACCTCCATCAGCTCGGCATCGGTACCTTGCGCGCCGCGCGCGACCATGCCGTTGACGGTTTGCAGCCACTGCTCACGCGTGCGGCGCGACGACGTTCCCCGTTCAGGCTCGTGACACGTCCCGCACAGACGCTCGTAATTCGCTTTGGAGGCGTCGGCGGCGGGCTGCTGCGCGAAAACCGGTGCCGTCGCAGCGGCGCAGACCACGACAAGTACGCACACTGACTGCATGAAAGCTCCCCAGAATTGAACAGGAGATTAGGAGACTAGGAGAAATCTTTTGGAAAAAAATTCTCCCGTCCTCCTAGTCTCTTAATCTCCTGTAAACGTCAGTGAATATGTGCCGAAGAGTATCACGCCGGCCAGTCGAGCGATTCGGGAATTGACCGCGTCCGGCGCGCGACGGCGTAGTACTCGACGCTCATCGTCTGGCCGGCCGCGATCTGGCGATAGCACGGCACGCCGAAGAGCCGGCCGCGTTCGACCATCTCCTCCCGCGTCTCGGGAAACGGCGACACGCCGAACTCCATGCCGCGCGTCACGGTCTTGCCGTGCCACGGCGGCTGCGTACGGCTGCGATTTTCTTCCCAGATGCCCAGCCATGGAAAATCGTCCGGCTTCCACACATATCCAAACGCAAGCTCGAACGCGGGCGCAAAGGCCACGAACCAGGCCGCGCGCTGGTGCTGGTCCATCAGGTGCGTCGTGAACGCGCTCGATCGTTCCGCGGCACGAAACAAGCGGAGATCGATCGGCTGGCCGTTTTCCATCGGTCCATGCGGCCAGTCGAAGTCGGCCGCCGGCCGAAGATAGTCGTCCGCGCCGAAGGTCGACTCGAATACCCGGGATCGCGTCGCCGAGGCGCGAAACTCCGTCGTGCCTGGTTCGAGAAACGGCGGGCCGAGCGTCACGTGTTCGGTCCAGCCGATCGATCGATCCGAGCCAGAGACGTTCTCGACCCGTTCGCGAATCGCCACCACGCGATCAAGAATCTCGAGACGCCGCTCGAACTGCAGGCCCGCGATGGGAAAATGCGCGCGTGCCACGAGCGACTGGCCGTTCACGTCGAGGTCGTACCGAGCGACCGAGCTTTCGCCGTGGGCCGTCAGACCTGTCCGGGCATCCGCTTCTGATGGCGGGCCGAACAGATCGAGACACAGGTTGTGCCCCATGATGCCCGCGAGTAACGTGGCATCGATGCCATCACCGTAGGTGGCCGCGTGCGCGCGACCGTATTCGGACGGCTCGATCGAGGCCCAGGGCGGCGTCCACAGCGGGTTCACCCCCGCGGCCTTGTCGAAGATCTCCGCAATGTGGCCGCCCTCTTCGAGCACGGTCACCCGGAGGTCGCGCCCCTCGACACTGACGGCTCGGCGGCCGCGATATCGTCTCGCGCTCAACAGTTCTCCTTGCAGATATGTCGCCTGCAGTGATACATCACCTAGCTCGTAGTTGGTAGCTGGTACTCACGAGGAGACAATGGCCCTGAAGACGAACTCTACCCGAGCTGGTGCGCAGGACGTGATCGATGCGGGCGCCGGCATTCTACGACTCGAGCCCTGCTGGGTGCCACGCACGTTCATGGTACCTGGCCGGCGGCTGCGGCTGCACCCAGACGATCTCTATGCGCTGGGCGCGCATCGGGGCGGCATCAACGAACGATGGTTTTCGTCCACGACGCACGCCTCGAACGGACCTGGAACGCCCGACGACGAGGGGCTCAGCTATGTGAGGTCGGGCGGGTCTCGCGTGCTGTTCAAGTCGCTCATCGACGAAGCGGGCGATTTGCTGCTGGGCTCGGCCACCATGCAGCGCGAGGGCGGATGGAATCTGCTCTGCAAGTTCTTCGACAACATGGGCGCGATTCCCCATCACCTGCACCAGAACGACGCGCTGGCGAAGCTCGTCGGGCAGAAGGGCAAGCCGGAGGCCTATTACTTTCCTCCCCAGTACAACCAGATCGAGAACGATTTTCCGTTCACGTTCATGGGGCTCGAGCCGGGCACGACGAAGGCCGACGTGCGCCGCTGCCTCGAGAATTGGAACAAAGGCGATAACGGCCTGCTGTACTTGTCCCGTGCCTACAAGCTGCAGCCCGGCACCGGCTGGCAGATCAACCCCGGCATCCTGCATGCGCCCGGATCGCTCGTCACCTACGAGCCGCAGGTCAACAGCGACGTCTTCGCGATGTTCCAATCAATGGTCGACGGCCGCGTCGTCGACTGGAGCCTGCTGACCAAGGACGTGCGCCCCGAGTATCACCACGACCTCGATTACCTCGTAAGCATGCTCGACTGGGACGCCAACGTGAATCCCGAGTTCGGCCGGACGAACCGCGTATTTCCCAAAGCGGCCAACGAGGGGGCCGACACCGCCGCCCAGGGATATCTCGAACAATGGGTGTCCTATGGCACCGGATGGTACTCGGCCAAGGAGCTCACGGTCCTTCCGCGCCGTACGGCGACGATCAAGGATGCGGCCGCGTACGGCCTCATCGTGACGCAGGGGAACGGCACGATTGGCACGCACCACGTCTCGACACCGGCGATGATTCGGTTTGGCGAAATGACAGAAGACGAACTGTTCGTCACCGCCGACGTCGCCGCCCATGGCGTGCGCATCGAAAACCTCAGCGACTCCGATCCGCTGGTCATCCTGAAACACTTCGGCCCGGGCAATCCCGACGCCGAACCTTTGCGACGGCAATGATATGACTGCGACTTCCACGCATACGAAACCGGCGCTGCACAACGCGATGTGGCCGGGACTGGTCGGCAAGGGCCCCGACTCGGAGCCGCCGATCGACCTCGACACGATGCTCGATCTGACGGCCGCCGCGAACGTGAACGGCGTGCGCTTCGACGGCGTCGACCTCTTCCTGTTCGATCCGCACGTCGACATCGACGCGGGCCGCGGCGATCTCGAGCGGCTCGCCGAGCGCATCCGGCGCCGCGGCTTCGTCGTCGGGTCGCTCGTCGCGCCGGTCTGGGCGCCGACCGGCGGCGGCTCGGCGATGGGCACCGACGAGGATCGCAAGCGCTTCCTCACACAGGTGAGGAAGGCATGCGCGATTGGCAAGACGCTGCGCGAGATCGGCATCCGGAAATACGGGGTCGTGCGCATCGACTCGGCGGTGGGCCCTGGAGACTGGTCGAACGATCCGAAAGGCAATACGCGGCGCATCGCGGAAACCTTCCGAGAGGCCTGCACGATTGCCGAAGACTACGGCGAGCGGCTTGCGGCCGAGGGGGAAATCTGCTGGGGCGGCATGCACAGCTGGAAGCGCATGGTCGAGCTGCTGGAAACGGTGGATCGCCCGCGCACGCTCGGATTCCAGGCCGACATGGCGCACACGCTCCTCTTTACGATGGGCTGCAACGCGCCTGAGGATCGCATCCTGCCGAAGGACTTCGACTGGTCCGACCAGACAACGCTCGACAGGGCCATCTCGACGATGACGAGCGCGCTTCGCCCGTGGACCATCGACTTCCACGTCGCGCAGAACGACGCCACGGTGAAGGGCTCGGGCTCTCACGACAAGACCGGACGGCACTGCCTGCCCAACGATCCCAACGGGAAGATGAACGTCGTACACGTCGCCGGGGCGTGGCTGCGCGATGAGGACGGCAAACCGACGCACGCCTTCGAGCACATCTGCTGGGACGGCTGCATGTTCTCGAATGCCACGATGATGGACCCGCAAACATGGCGCGATGTGCTGTCGACGATGATCGACGTCCGCAACGCGCACGGCACCGATTAACGCGAAACCACAGAGGGTGAGTCACGAACAGAGGATTAGGAAGAGAACCTTTCCTCCATTGAGAGCACTCGCTCTGTGGCCAAGAGACACCATGGCCAACAAACAGCTCAACATCGGACTGGTCGGGTACGGCTTCATGGGGCGGGCGCATTCCAACGCCTTCCTCCAGGCGCCCCGGTTTTTCACGCTGCCCTACACGCCTGTTTTGAAGGCCGTGTGCGCGCGAAATCCCGACCGCGCGAAGGCGTTTGCCGCCAACTGGGGATACGAATCGGTGGAAAGCGACTGGCGCGCGCTCGTCGAGCGGCGCGACATCGACGTCATCGACATCGCGAGCCCGAACGACACCCACGCCGAGATCGCCATCGCCGCGGCGCGCGCGGGCAAGATGGTGCTGTGCGAAAAACCGCTCGGCCGGAACGGCGACGAAGCGAAGCAGATGGTCAGCGCGGTCGAAAAAGCGGGCGTGCGGAACATGGTCTGGTACAACTACCGCCGCGTGCCGGCGGTGACGCTGATCAAGTCGATGATCGACAACGGCCGCCTGGGCCGCGTGTTTCACTACCGCGCGAAATTTCTGCAGGACTGGACCATCTCGGGCGACCTGCCCCAGGGCGGCGAAGGGCTGTGGCGGCTCGACGTGGCGGTCGCGGGCAGCGGCGTGACCGGCGATCTGCTCGCGCACTGCATCGATACGGCCATGTGGCTCAACGGACCCATCGCCGAGGTGACGGCGATGACCGAGACGTTCATCAAGGAGCGCAAGCACAGCCTGAGCGGACGGGTGGAACCGGTCGGCATCGACGACGCCAGCGCGTTCCTGTGCCGGTTCGCCAACGGCTCGCTGGCCACGTTCGAAGCGACGCGGTACGCGCGCGGCCACAAGGCGCTCTACACGCTCGAGATCAACGGCGAGCACGGATCGGCGTTCTGGGATCTGCACGATCTGCACCGGCTGCAGTTTTTCGACCATAAGGATGAAAGCACGCTGCGGGGCTGGAAGAGCATCCACATCACCGACGGCGACCATCCCTACATGAAGCGATGGTGGGTCCCTGGGCTGCAGATCGGCTACGAGCACACGTTCACGCACCAGTTCGCCGATTTTCTCGAAGCACTTGGCAGCGGGCGGCCCGTGGAGCCGACATTCCGTGACGGGCTTGCCACCGATCTTGTCACCGACGCGGTGCTGCTCTCGGCCAGCACCAGGAAGTGGGAACCGGTTCCGTCGTGACGAGGTGTACCCTATCCTTATATATATGCGGTCGGCGGTCGCGGCACTTTTCCTGGTCCTAGTCGCCTCATTTTCCTGGACAACCTTCGCGCAGGATTCCCCGCCGATCTGGGCGGGGGTGTATACGGACGCGCAGGCCGAACGCGGTCACGCGGTGATGCAGCAGCACTGCGGTGAGTGCCATGGCGAAGATTTCGGTGGCGGCGAAGCGCCGGCCCTGACCGGCTCCACCTTCATGATCAAGTGGGAAACGCACACCGTCGAGCGGCTGTTCGAGAAGATCCGCGACACGATGCCGAGTCGCGGCAGCACCGACGTGAGCGAGAAGGAAAAGCTCGACGCGGTCGCCTACATCCTGCAGCAGAACGGATTTCCCGCGGGCAGCACCGAATTGACCGATACCGCCCCGGGCTTCGCGTCCATCCGGCTCGTTCCGAAAGGAGGCGCCACGGCGCCCCGCTCGGGCGCGCTCGTGCAGACGATCGGCTGCCTGCAGCAAAGCGGTACGAACGGCTGGATGCTGAGCGACAGCACCGATCCGCAGGTGACGACGCTCGACCCAGTTACAGATGGGGACAAGAAAGCGCTGGCCGGCGGCGCGCCCGGCACGCAGGCGATCGAGCTCATCAGCGTGTTTCCGAGCCCCGCGGCGTTCCGTCAGCACAAGGTGATGGTGAAGGGCCTGTTCATCAAGACCGCGACGGCGACGCGCATCAACGTGACGGTGCTCGAATCGCTAGCCTCGAGCTGCAAGTAGCTCGTTCATCTCCATCGACGCCAGCAATCCCATTCCGCCGCCGCGATCGTCGAAGCCGCTGATAGCGGCCCGGTCGAGATAGAGGCGCAGCGTCGCCTGCGAGCCGGTGCCGGTGCAGATATCCACGATACCGCCGTCCTCGGTGATGTGCGCGGCGAGCGCGCGCCACGCGCGATCGACGACGGGACGATACACCTTGGCGTCGAGCCAGCCCAGGCGGATGCCGCGCGCCATCGCCGTCAGCGTCATCGCCGTCACCGATTGTTCCCGGTAGGCGCCGGGCTCGTCGACGACCTGCCGCCACATGCCGTCGGGCGCCTGCATCGGCGTCATGCCGCGCATCTGGCGTCTGTAGATCTCGACCAGCGACGTCCGTGATGGATGGCCGGCGGGCATGTGCGTGAGCGCTTCGGTGAGTCCCAGCGCGGCAAATCCATTGCCCCGTCCCCACGAAACCCGGCCGTCCGTGAAGTGGACGAAGATGCCGTCTTCGCGCTGGAGCCGCCCGGCGTACGCGCTGAGCATCTTCGCAAGGTGATCGTGATCGCCCGCGCGCCCGGGCATGTTGCCGCTCCGCGAAAGGATCGCCGACATCATGAACATGTCGTCGGTCCACCCCTGGCCGTACTGTGCGAAGCCGTTCGGCCCCACTTGCAACGCCGCATCGGCGCCCTGAATCGCCAGCGCCCGCGCGGATTCTTCTCCCAATTGGGCGAGCTCTGCGTAGATCAACGTGCCGGCGGCAGCCGTCAGCGCCGGCCGTTCGCCGAAGAGCGGCCGCTCGCCCGACAGCCACGGCCGCGTTTCGCTCAGCACCTTCTTCCTCAGGGCATCATCTTTGGTGACGTTCGCCAGGCGCAACGTGCTGGCCCAGGCCACCGACGGGATGTAGCTGACGAGCGGCGTCTGCGGATAGCGATTCGCCAGCACACGTGCGACGGCCAGCGGAGTCCGGGCGACCCTCGCCGCGAGCGTTGGGCGAATCTCCGACCGTCCGGCGATCGTCGTGTCGGTCAACACCTGTTGCACGAGCGTCGGGCCATCCGTCTCGCGCACGCTGCCAAACACGACAGGCAGCGTTCCGATTTCCGATCCGCCGGCCATCGCGGCGGCCAGGGACCCGCCGGGGGGCGTGCCGCGCGATAACACGTCACCGCCTCTGACCTGGAGCAGCAAATCGGGCGCCTGATAGGTCACCCACCGCCAGGCATACCGGCTCTCCGGCTGCTCCGGATGATCGAAGAAGCCCTTGACCGGAGGAAACTCCAGCCGCTGTACCGGCGTCGCGTCGTTCTGGTAGGCATAGAGCAGCGCGCTGATGGCCCACCGATCGCGCAGCCGCTGCGGCGCACGCGTCTTGAACCATCGAATCGCGTCGATCGTCGCGCGCGCCGACCGTTCATCGTCCGCGACGATGACGAGGCGCGACTGCGTCGACGCGGCGAACGGTGCGCCGTTCTCGATCGTCAGCAGGCGGGTGCCGGTGCGGGTGACGCCGGCCGCACTGACGCGTGCCGGCTCGCCGGCCAATCCCGCAGCCTGATCGATTTCATTGCGTTGCTGGCTCATGGCGGTTCGTTCCTGTAGACCGTACCGCCCTTCATCACGAAACGCACGTGCTGCAGCGTGCTGATGTCGGTCAGCGGATTTCCGTTCACCGCGATCACGTCCGCGAGCTTGCCCGGTGTGACCGCGCCGACGCGGTCCTGCCAGCCCATGATTTCCGCGTTGAGCGATGTCGCCGACACGATCGCGCGCATGGCGGGCTCGCCGAGCTCCGCTCGATACGCGATCTCGCGCGCGATGAGACCGTGGGGCATCACAGGCGCATCGGTGGCCAGGCCAATCGGAAGGCCGGCGGCGAGCGCGCGCTTGAACGCCGCAACCGACACGTCGTTCACCATGCGTCCCCGCGCCTTCTCTGAATCAGGAACGTGTGACGCCTGGAGCAGGTACGAATACAAAGCCAGTGTCGGAACGTAGAACGTCGATCGGCTGGATGACTGCAGCATGGTCACGGCTTCGGCATCGAGATACGAGCCGTGGTCCACGGTCCGCACACCCGCCCGAATGGCCGCCTTGATGCCCTCGGCGCCATGTGCGTGGGCGGCCACCTGCCGTCCCCATCGCGTCGCTTCGGTCACCGCCGCCTTGATCTCTGCGTCGGAATACTGCTGCGCGCCCGGGGAAATGCCTTTCGACAACACGGCTCCGGTCGCCAGAATCTTGATGAAGTCGGCGCCGAACTTGAGATTGGTCCGTACGGCCTTCGCGACCTCGTCGGGACCGTCGGCCAGATTCCGGACGATCGGCACGTCGACGTACGTCGAAAACTGACGCGCGTCGCCGGCGCCGCCGGTGGACGACACGTAGTTGCCCGCGACGAACATCCGCGGGCCCGGCACGGCTCCCGCTTCGATCGCGTCGCGCAGCTCGACGTCCACGTACGGCCAATTCGGCCCCATGTCGCGGCAGGTCGTCACTCCCGCCATCAGCGTCACGCGCGCGTTGCGCGCGCCCCACAACGCGGCCTCTGGCGGCGTCGTGGTCGTCAGCGCCGTTTCCCAGTGAACGCCTTCGCGGCTCGTCAGATGTGTATGGAGATCGATCAGGCCGGGCAGGAGCGTTGCGGCGCCAAGATCGATGACCGTCGCGCCTGGGGGCACCGCGAGCGACTTCGAGACCTCTTCGATCCGGTCGCCGCTGATGCGCACCATCGCGGGTTCGAGCGGCGGGCCGCCACGTCCATCGATCAGACGCGCGGCCTTCACGACGACCGTCTGCGCATCGGCCGCCACGCCGAACGTCATCACCAGTACGCACGCAAGAAGCGCGATCGTCGGCCTGCAGATTCGCTTCATGGATCGCGGCTGAGTCTAGCATGCGCCCGAGGGCGCCAATCCGGCGTGATCTTGTCGGCCCTGTCCTAACTCGCTATCATCGGGTCTTGCCCTCGATCCACATCCGACGTGTCTGTGCGATCGCCGCGATGGCGGCCGTCCTGCTGGTCACCGTCCCGTCCGCTCAGCAGGCTCCGGCGCCATCGGTCACCTTCCAGGTCGAGGTGAACTACGTCGACATCGACGCCGTGGTGACCGACGAGCGCGGGAATTTCGTCCCGGGGTTGAGCAAGGAAGACTTCGCGCTGTTCGAAGACGGCAAGCCCCAGGAGATCAGCACGTTCTCTCTCGTGGACATCCCGCTGCCGGCCGCAAGCGCGCGACCGGCGACCACCGCTCCGGCGGTGTCAGATGTGCGGTCCAACGCGCAACCGATCAGCGGCCGCCTGTATGTCATCGTGCTCGACGATCTCAACGTCAGCGGGATGCGTACCAAGGTGGTCATCAACGCCGCGCGGCAGTTCATCGAGCGCCACTTCGCCGACAACGACATCGCCGCGATTGTATATACGAGCGGGCGCACCGACGGCGCGCAGGAATTCACCTCCGACCGCACGCGGCTCCTGGCTGCCATCGATCGTTTCGTGGGGCGACGGCTGCGGCCCACCGTCATCGAGAAGGCCGAACAGTACTTCACCCAGACGCTGAAAGAGCTCGAAATCAACGCGCCGGACCCGAACGATCCGGATTACGTTCAGAGCGACCCCAAGTCGGGCACCGTGCGCGGACCGGGCGGCTACTCCGACATCACGACCGATCCCGACGACTTCGAGCGCGGCCATCGTGCGCAGCAGGTGCTGAGGGTGCTGCAGCGCCTCTCCGACGTGATGGGAGGCATTCGTGGCCGCCGGAAGGCGATCCTGATGTTCAGCGAAGGGATCGACTATCCGATCTACGACATTTTCGGGTCGCAGGCGGCCACCGACGTCATCATGGCGACGCAGAATGCCATCTCCGCCGCGGCGCGCGGAAACGTGAGCTTCTTTGCCGTGGATCCGCGCGGTCTGACCGGAATGACGAGCGAAGCGATCGAGCTCAACTACGGCACCACCGATCCGACTCTCGGTTTCGACGCCAAAGGCCTGCTGGCCGACATGTACCTCTCCCAGGACAGCCTGCGCACGCTCGCGGAAGAAACCGGCGGGTACGCGGCGGTCAACTCGAACAACATCGGAAACTCGTTGAACCGCATCGTGCGGGCCAACAGCACGTACTACGTGCTGGGCTACTACCCGGCTTCGGCGACGAAGGACGGACGCTTTCACAAGATCGAAGTCCGCGTGAAGCGCCCCGGACTGCGCGTCTCGGCTCGAAAAGGCTATGTGTCGCCGCGTCCCCTCTCGGCGTCGGAACGCGCCGAACAGGACCGGATGCGCGAGCGCGCCCGCGGGCGATCCGGCTCGGCCCAGACATCCGACGAGTTGCGACAGGTGCTGAACCAGCCGCTTCAGCGAAACGGGCTGACGCTGGCCGTGCAGGCCGCGCCGTTCAGAAGCGCGACGCGGCAAGCCTCGGTCGCCATCGCGCTGGAGCTCGATGCCAGCCGGCTGTCGTTCACCGAGCAGCCGAACAAGACCTTTGCCGATGGCATCGAAGTGTCAATGTTCGCGCTCGACGAGCGCGGCAAGCCCCACGGCGGAAATTTCTATCAATTCAACCTGGCCCTGAGGCCGGACACCTACCAGCGAGTCCGCGAGTCGATCGTGCGGATGAACCCACGGATAGCGCTCCCGCCGGGACGGTACCAGCTGCGAGTCGGCGTGCGCGAAAGCGGCGCAGGAGAAATGGGAACGGTCTTCTACGACCTGCAGGTGCCCGACTACTCGGCGAACGGGCTCGCCATGAGCGGGCTGCTGCTGACGTCGGACACCGCGCGCGCCCAGTTCACGCCTCAGCCCGACGACCAGTTGCCCCAGGATTCGCTGCCGGCGCCAGCCACGAGCCGGCGCGCGTTCGCGCGCGGTGACGTGCTGAGCCTGTTCGCGGAGATCTACGACAATGTGTCATCCCGCACCGCCCAGCGCATCGAGGTCATCACGACGCTGGTCGGCGAAGACGGCGTGGCGGCGTTCTCGTCGCGCGAAACACTCGGTGGCACGACCACAGCCGGCAACGCGACAAACGCGCGCATCCCGGTGACGCGGCAGATTCCGCTCAAGGAGCTGCGCGCGGGGCGTTACGCGCTTCGGCTCGAAGCGCGTGCGCTCGGCGGCACCGCGAAGCCGGCGGTACGAGAGACAACGGTGACGGTGGTCGCCCTGAATTGGCAGAATGCTGCCAATTCACGTTTCGCTCGAGTTTCCAGTCCACCTTGCTCAACTCCAACCCGGCCGGCGGATGCCGCTCGAGGACTTCCCGGACAGCCAGCGCATAGGGAGCCGCATAGAGATCCCGCCCGGCAGCCTCCCCCTCCAGCGATCGAAGAATGGTGAGCGCGCGCTCCTGATGGGCGCGATCGCCCGTGATCACGGCGAGCCGGTCGAAGGCACACGCCGCGTGGCAGTTGAGCTCGAACGGCAGCAGCGGATCGTCCGCGTCGGCACGATCGCGGAACCGGCCGGCGCGCTCGTCCCACATGGTGCGGACCGCAAACTGCAGCACCTCGGCCGCGAGCATCGAGTACGGAAGCTGGCCGGTTGCAGCGTGCGCCCAGATCAAGGCGAGGCCGGCGTGAATCTGATCGCCCAGCAGGCCCCGCAGTGCCCCGGTGCTGCCCGCGGCCGCGACGTGTCCAACGCCGTCGCCCGGCGTGTAGGTGGGAACGACGACCGATTCGAAGGCCCCGAGCGCGAGGTCTCTCAGCCACACGTCATCGAACAATGCGGCGGCACGGATGAGCGCGCCTGTGACCAGCGCGTTCCTGTCGACGTACTTCGTCTTGTCGATCGTCCTGGCAGAAACGGCATTGAAAAATCCGCTGCGATCGTCGTCGGCCATCGTGCTTCTGATCCACCGGACGAGGGTGGCCGCACGCTCTCCGTATCGCGGCTCGCGCAGCCGCAGCGCCGCGTCGACCAGCACGTGCAGCAGCGCGGCGTTGTCTTCGAGCGTCTTCTCGCTGGCCGGCCAACTCCAGTCGGCGGAATCGGCGTAGCGGCAGAAACCGCCGCCCGAGCTGTCCCACAAGAGCTGCAGGCGGTCGAGCGTCACCTGGACGATCTCGCCCATTTCCGTGTCGCCGTCGGCGGCCAGCGATACGGCAAACAGCAGGGCGTAGGGATGCGGCAGCTTCGCGAACGACCCGAAACCGCCGTGCACGCGATCGAAGCGTTCGATGAGGACCGACCGGAATCGCCCGATCGAGTCGCGGACCGGTTGAAGGGTGTCGCGACCCTCGGCGTCGTGGCGGTCCGGCTGAAGGCGGTCACCACGAACCCTGGACGCGCGCGACGCCAGCTCGTCGGCGCGATCGCGGTACGCGTCGGCCACCTGTCGAAGCATCGCCAGCAGGGCCGGTGTATCGAAATAGGTCCCGCCGCACAACACATCTCCCGTACCGGTAAGAAACACCGTCGAAGGCCAGCCGCCGAGGTTGTAGCGTTCGTTGAGATCCGGACGCCGATCGGCGTCCACGCGGACGGCGACGAAGCGCTCGTTGACGATCGACGCCACGTCAGGATGCACGTAGGTAGTGCCGTCCATCGCCGCGCACTCGTCAGACCAGCTCGTCACGAGCGACAACAGCACGGGTTTGTGTTGTTCGGACGCCTGTGTGAACGCCAAGGGCGACCAATCCTGCCACGTGAGGGGAGAAGGCATATGCGGCGCTTCGGCGCCAGCCAAATTATAATGACCGGTGTGCTCGCGCTGCGGTACGTATACGTGCTCGCGCTTTCAACCTGGTTCGGCGGCATCATCATGGTCGGCGCGATCGTCTCGCCGGTGTCTGACGACACGCTGAGGCGTTTTCTTCTCACGTCGTACATCTCCGCGGCGCTCGTGCTGACGACGCTGCTGGGGATGGCGCTGCTCGGCCCCCGTCCGTCGGGGTTTTTCGCACGGGTCGCTGTCGCGCTGGGCATGCTGGCCATCACGTTGTACGCGGGCCTGCAGCTGCGCACCCTGCCGGTCAACCTGCTGGCGCTGACCGCCGTCGGCGGCCTGGCGCTGCTGTTCTGGGAAGCTCGCGACGGCACCCGCGCGGCATGACCGGCAAACATGCGATCACGCTCATTCCGGGCGATGGCATCGGCCCTGAAGTCACCGAGGCTGTCGTCAGCATCGTCGAAGCCTCGGGCGTCCAGATCGCCTGGGAGCGTCACGACGCGGGCGAGAAGGCCGTCGAAACGCACGGCACTCCACTACCCGACGATCTCATCGAGTCGATCCGGCGGAACAAGGTCGCGCTGAAAGGCCCGGTCGGCACACCCATCGGCGGAGGGTTTGCGAGCGTCAACGTCGGCCTGCGCAAAGCGCTCGATCTGTACGCGAACCTGAGGCCGGTCTCGAATCTCCCGCACGTCCGTTCCCGCTTCGAACACGTGGACCTCGTCATCGTGCGCGAGAACACCGAAGATCTCTACGCGGGACTTGAACACGAAGTCGTGCCCGGGGTGGTCGAAAGCCTGAAGATCATCACCGAGCGGGCGTCCACGCGGATCGCGCGGTTCGCCTTCGAATACGCGAGGCGCCTGGGACGCAAGCGCATCACGTCGATCCACAAGGCCAACATCATGAAGATGAGCGATGGTCTCTTCATCCGGTCGGCCCGTGCCGTCGCGGCACAGTACCCCGATGTGGCCTACGACGAGCAAATCGTGGACGCCGCCTGCATGAACCTCGTGATGAAGCCGGAAAAATTCGACACGCTGCTCCTCCCGAATCTGTACGGCGACATCGTCTCGGACCTGTGCGCCGGCCTCGTCGGAGGTCTCGGCATCGTCGGCGCCGCCAATCTGGGTGAAGGTGGCGCCGTCTTCGAGGCGGTGCATGGCACCGCGCCCGACATCGCCGGCAAGAACCTGGCAAACCCGACCGCTCTTCTGCGCTCGGCGCTGTTGATGCTCGACCACATCGGCGAGACAGCGGCAGCCCGGCGGATCGAATCGGCGCTGATTGCGGTGCTGGCCGCCGGGGGGACGACACGGGATCTGGGCGGGAAGGCGTCAACCACCGAGTTCGCGCATGCTATAGTGCAAGCACTCCATGACCAGGCATGATTCCTGACGATCTCGCCCAGGCTGTCCTCTCGCGCGAGGACGTGGTGCGGTATCTTCGCAGCGCTCACGGAGGGTCCGACGGGCGCGAGCGTGTCTTTGCCTACCTCGAAGAGCTCAGGACGACGCAGCGGTACCAGTTCTATCGGGCGCTCAAGCACCCGCTGTATCCGATTCTGCGGAAGATCGACCGCCAGGTCGAGCACCTCGAGATCGTCGAGTCGGCCACGCGGGCGGGACGCGTCATCTACGCCTCGAATCACAAGAGCCACACCGACTATCTCGTCGAGCCGCTCGTGCTCGACGACAACGGCGTGCGGCCGCCCATCATCGCCGCCGGCATCAACCTCTTCGGCGGGCCGCTCGGCCTCATTCACAAGCACGTCACGGGCGCGATTCCGATTCGCCGGAACACGAAAGACCCGGCGTACCTGATCACGCTCAAGGCCTACGTCGCCGAGGTGCTGCGCAGCCAGGATCTCCTGTTCTATCCCGAAGGCGGGCGCAGCTACAGCGGCGAGTTGAAGCCGCCGAAGACCGGCCTGCTGCACGCCGCGCTGCTCTCGGGAACGCCGGGGCTGAAGATCGTGCCGACGGCGATTTCCTACGACCTCGTGCTGGAAGATCACATCCTGGCCAGGCAGCGCGTGAAGCGGAGCCAGCGGCCGTTCACGCGCGAGCTGGCCGAGATGGTCAGATACGCCGTCGGCTATCGGTCGCGCGCGTTCGTCACCTTCGGGCGGCCCATTCCGCTCGACGGCTGGGATCCGGAATCGAGGCGCGACGTGCTCGAGCTCGGCAAGCTGACGCGCACCACGATCGGCAAGCTCGTGAAGGTCCTGCCGACCTCGGTTGTCGCCACGGTGATGCGGCCCTCGCTGAGCCGACGCGATCTCGAGTCGCGCGCGGATGCGATCATCGACACCCTGCGCGCCGTCGGCGCGAATCTCGGCGTGTCGAGCGGCCGCCAGGCCATCGAAGAAGCGGCGGAACCCCTCGAAGCGCGCGGCATCATCGTTTACGATCGCGGGCGCTTCCGCGTGCGCGACCGCAACGTGCTGAAGTACTACGCCCGAGGCATCGAACACCTGCTCTCGGCCGGGTCCAGCCGTACGCACTGATGCTGGATGCCGCATCCAAAGCCTTTTTTCAGTCGCTCTCCAACAGCCGCACACTGAAACGACTGGCGTCGCGCCATGGCATCTCCGGCCCGCGCGCCTTCGCGCGCCGGTTCATCGCGGGAGAACACCTCGATGATGCGATCGCCGCCCTGCGCGAGATTCAGGCGCAGGGACTGCATTCGACGCTCGACTATCTCGGCGAGAGCGTCGGGTCGCTGGCCGCCGCCGAAACCGCCACACGGGAGTACCTGACGCTCATCGACACCGTCGATCGAGCCGGCGTCGAACGGAACCTGTCGCTGAAGCTGACGCAGCTCGGCCTGGACGTCGATCGCGCCATGTGCGTCGACAACCTGCGGAAGATTCTCCACGCCGCTGGCCGCTGCGGGTTTTTCGTCCGGATCGACATGGAGAGCTCCGCGCACACCGAGGTCACGCTCGACATCTTCGAGACGCTCTGGAAGCTCGGCGATCGCAACGTGGGCGTCGTGCTGCAGTCGTGCCTGTATCGCACCGAGCAGGACTTCGAGCGGGTGAACGTCCTGGGCGCGCGCATCAGGCTCGTCAAAGGCGCATATCGCGAGCCCAGGAGCGTCGCGCATCAGCTCAAATCCGATGTGGATGCGGCGTACGTGCGACTGGCGCGGCGGCTGCTCACCGAGGGAACGTATCCCGCCATCGCGACGCACGACGAGGCCATCCTGGCCGAGGTGAAGCGGTTCGCGGACGAGCGCGGCGTCGGCAAAGACGCCTTTGAGTTCCAGATGCTCTACGGCATTCGCCGCGATCTGCAGAAAGCCCTTCGCGACGCCGGCTACCGGATGCGCGTGTACGTGCCGTTCGGCAAGGAGTGGTTCCCGTACTTCATGCGCCGGCTCGGCGAGCGGCCGGCGAACGTCGCGTTCGTGCTGCGCGCGCTCGTCACCGAGCGGTAGATTCGACGCAGAGGCGCCAAGACGCAGAGAATTCTTTTCGAAAACAAGACTCTGCGCCTTTGCGGCTCTGCGTCAAAGACACGTAAGGGGCGACCCTATGTATCTGCAGTAGGCCCGTAGATGTTGGGAATCGGCACGTCGAGCAGCCTCAGATACACGCTCAACTGGCCGCGATGATGCACGGCGTGGTTCAGGATGAACGAACGGAACACCGCCACGCGCGGCAGGCTGAACAGGTTCTTCCCTGCGTTCTTCAGCGTCCACTGCACCAGGAATTCGCCGTCGGTCGTCCGGACGAGCAGGGCGCGGGCCGCCTGCACGTTGACGTCGTAGGTGCGCAGCAACTGCCGGGACGATTCGAACGGCGGCGTGACGATCGCAGGGCCTTCCGGCGGATTCGTGTCGAACTCCAGGCGTTCCAGCGTGATGGATGCCCAAATCGGAATGTTCGCGATGTGCATCGCCAACTGGCCGAGCGATCTCGATCGCGCGTGAGGCGTCCAGCCGGCGCTCGTCTCGGGCACACGCTCGAGCAGGACGCGGGTGGTCGCCGTTTCGTGATCGAACTCAGGCAGCAGCAATTCCGCGATCGGCATCTGGCTAGGCATCGCGATGGACGGTGTCGATCGAAAACGCCGGCAGGCAGACCGCCACGTACTCGGCGCCGTCGGGCCCCGGTGAGCTGTAGCGTACCCATTCGCCCGGATGCGTCACGACCGCCTGGCCGGCATGCACGTCCGTCACACCCTGCTCGTGCTCCACGCGCACCATCCCGCGCAGGACAACCGTAATCTCCTCGAACTCTGGACGCTGTCCGGGCTCCGACCATCCCGACGGTGACTGCATGCGCGCGACGCTGACATTGGCATGGGCGGAGTTCACGCGTCCGGCGTATTCCTCGATGCGTTTGGGCGGATGACCTGCAGCGTGAATCACTGACGGCGCGGCGATAAGTCTAGGCATGGGAGAATCTACCATGTCTTTTCGAAGCATCACGACGGCGCGGTGCAAGCGCATTGCCCTCATCGCGCACGACAACATGAAGAGAGATCTGCTCGAGTGGGCCACCTACAATCGCGGCACGCTGAGCCGTCACGACCTGTTTGGAACGGGCACCACTGGCGGCATGCTGAATACCGAGCTCGGCTTGACGGTCCATCGATTCCGCAGCGGGCCGCTCGGCGGCGATCAGCAGGTGGGCGCCGGTGTGGCCGAAGGCCGGATCGACTTCATCATTTTTTTCTGGGATCCGCTGGCGCCGCATTCGCACGACGTCGACGTCAAAGCGCTCCTGCGCGTCGCCGTGGTCTACAACGTGCCGATCGCCTGCAATCGCGCGACGGCCGACTTTCTTCTCTCGAGCCCGTTGATGGACGAGGAATACGAGCGGCGTCTGCCCGACCTGGATGGCTTGATCTAAGATTTTAGTTTTTAGATTTTAGTTTCTAGTTTCAGCGTTCGTTCTCATTAGCCTCCCAGATCCGCTCCGGCGTCAACGGCAGACGACGAATCGTGACGCCGGCGGCCTGGTTGATCGCCGCACCCACCGCGGCGGCGACGGCGAGCGTGCCCCCCTCACCGGCGCCTTTGGCGCCGTGCGGACCGGGACCGTCGCCCTGCTCGATAAAGCTCGTCTGTAGATCCGACGGCACATCCTTGATCGAGGGAATCCGGTAATCCAGCGATCCGAGATTCAGGATGCGCCCATCGCGGCCAAGAACGAGCTGCTCCATGAGCGTGTGACCGAGGCCCATCACCGCGGCCCCCTCGTCCTGCGCATGCACCTGAGCGGGATTCAGCGCCTTGCCGACGTCGCTGACGAGCACAAGCTTGTGGATGACGGTCTCTCCGGTCTCCGGATCGACCTCGACCTCACACGCGGCGCACATCACTTCCCAGAAAGCGGCGCGGCCTCCCAGCGGATGGGACGGGTCGAAGGCGTTGCCCGCTTCGCCGATGCCGATGAGCTCTCCGCGCGGCGGCCCGAACCGCGCACGCAGAAGGTCAGCGGGATTCGAATCGGCCGGAAGGCCGTACGACGCTGCCGTACGCGCGAGCTGTTCCTTGATGTTGCGGCACGCGCTCGCCACGGCGCCGCCCATGAAAACGGTCGAACGACTCGCAGATGTCGAAGAGTCATAGGGCACCAGGGCGGTGTCGCCCATGACAATGGCGATCCGATCCGGCGTCACCCCGAGCTCGTCGGCCGCGAGCTGCGTCAGCACCGTGCGCGCGCCTTGACCCATGTCCGATGTGCCGCAGATGACCGTCGCGCTCCCGTCGAAGTGGAGCCGGACCAACGCCACCGAATTCGACGCCGTGGACGAGCTCTTGAGCCCGATCGAGATGCCTCGACCCCGATTCGGTCCGAGTGGCGTGGTCCACGCGACGGCCGACGCCGCCCTCTCGAGCGCCAGGCGCCAGTCGCCATCGGCCGGCGTGTCCCCGGGGATGAACGCTTCGCCCTTTGCGGGCAGGTTTCGACGCCGGATTTCGACGGGATCGAGTCCCAGCAAGGCGGCGGCTTCGTTGAGCTGCGACTCGACCGCCCACGAGGCCTGCGGCGTGCCGAAGCCGCGAAACGCCGTGGACGGTGTCGTGTGCGAAAGAAGCGCCTGCGCGACGATGCGTGCGTGGGGCGTACGATACGGGCCGCACGCGGCGTAGCTGGCCTTGCTCACGACCCGGGTGCCGATGTCGGCGTAGGCGCCAATCAGGAAATCCGCACGGATGTCCTGAAAGGCAATGCGGCCGTCGCGGCTGAATCCCGTACGTGCATGAATCGCGGCAGATGTCCTGCGTGCCGCCTGAAACGATTCTTCGAGCGTGAGGACGAGCCTCACCGGTCGTCCCAGCTCGAGCGCGAGCCATGCCAGGAGCGGCTCGAACTTCGGCCATCCTTTGCCGCCAAATCCGCCTCCCGGATCGGGCGCGACGATGCGGATCGAAGCGATTGGACGCTGGAGCGCGGCGGCCACGACCCGCTGCAGCACATACGGGTGCTGAGTCGGGCTCCACACGGTGACGCCGTTGGCGTCGGGCGCCGCGAGAAAGGCGTGGGGTTCGATGGCGAAGTGCGTGACCATCGGGAAGCTGTAGTCGTTATCAAGCACGATGTCGGCGGAGGCGCTGTCGAGATGGCCCCAGCCGAATTGCCAGCGCCCCATCGTGTTCGTGCGCGCCAGCGGATCGTTTTCACGCAGGTCCGGATCCTGAACCAGCGGCGACGCAGAATCGAGCGCGTCGCTCACCGACAACACCGCAGGAAGCTCGGCGAAGTCGACATGCACCAGCGAGGCCGCTCGCTCCGCCGCATCGTCTGTGTCAGCCGCAACCACGGCCACGGGCTCGCCCGGAAACTTCGTCTCGCTTATGGCGAGTAGCGGCCGATCTGCGACGACCGGTCCGTAGCGCGCAATTGGCTGCGGCAGATCGCGAGCGGTGAAGATGGCGCGCACGCCGGGCACCTGCGAGGCGGCTTCGCGATCGACGCCGACGATGCGAGCATGCGCGCAGGGAAGGGTGACGAGCTTCAGGTGGAGTACGTTGTCGAGCCGGATGTCGGCTGCGTACTGCTGCAGCCCGGTGACGCGCTCGACCGCGCCGATTCGTGGGAGTGAAGTGCCGACGATCTCCATAGTCTTTTGACAGGGCTAAAGCCCTGTGCCACCGATGAAGTTCTGACAGTCAGTACGTAGTGTCCGGCTTTAGCCGGACCTTCAGCCCTGCTCTGCACCCGAAGCTCGCACCACGGCTTCGACGATGCGGCTGTAGCCCCCACAGCGGCAGAGATTGCCTGCCAGACCCTCCAGAATCTCGTCGCGCGTCGGGTGCGGCGTTCGTGCGAGGAGCGCTGTCGCCGCCATGATCATGCCGGGGATGCAGAAGCCACATTGCACGGCGCCGGTGCGCACGAACGCGTCCTGCAGCCGGCTCATGGCACCGGGCCGCCCAATCCCTTCGATCGTGACAACGGCCTCGCCGTCGCATTCGACAGCGAGCACGAGGCATGCATTCACCGCCCGGCCGTTCAGCAGCACCGTACAGGCCCCGCACTCTCCCTCGGCGCAGCACTCCTTGGTTCCGGTCAGACCGAGGCGATCGCGCAGCAGGTCCAGGAGGGTGCGATGCGGATCGACGTCGATCGTGTGAAGGCTCCCGTTGACGGTGACGCCGATGATCATCGAGGCCCCCGCCCTCTGTTCATCCGGGCGACGGCCGCTCCGAGTGCGCGCCGGGCGACGACCGGCAGCATCGCCGCGCGGTAGCGGTCGTGCGCCCGCAGATCGGAAATCGGCGACGCCGATGCGAAGAACCTGCTGAGCATCGCATCGCGCCGTTCGGGATCGATGTTCGACTCGAGGAGGGCCGCCTCATTCCGGACGACAAGGAACGGCCGTGGTCCGACGGCGCCAAACGCGAAACGGATCTCTCCAGATCGGCTGGCCAGACACGCCACGCTCACGATCGCAAGATCGACCCCACGCCGGCGTGTCAGTCTCGCGAAGGCGGCGCCCGACTCGTCGGGCGGCCATGGAACATCGATGGCCGCGACCAGCTCGTCGCTGCCGAGCGCCGTCCGCCCCGGCCCCGTCAGAAACTCGTCCAGCGGCGCTTCGCGGGTGCCGCGAGGTCCAACGATCGTCACTCGCGCGCCGTACACGAGAAGAGCGGGGGCCGTATCGGCCGCGGGCGACGCATTGCAGAGGTTGCCCGCCAGCGTCGCGCGATTGCGAATCTGAATGGAGCCGAGCACGAGGCCGGCTTCCACCAGCGCGGGAAAGCGCTCGCGAATCTGCTGGTGCTCGACGATATCGGAGATGACGGTACGCGCGCCGATGCGAACACCGTCCCTCGACCCGCTCGCGACGCCCTGAGCCTGTCGAAGCGGGACGATGTCGGCGCGAAGTTCGGCGACACGCTTGAGATCGACAACGATACCGGGCACTTCCTGACGCTTCCGGAGCCGCACGATCAGGTCGGTGCCGCCCGCAAGCACACGGGCGCCCGCGCCATGTTCGCGAAGCAGCCGCAGAGCGTCGGCAAGCGATTCGGGCCGATGGTAGACGAAGGGCCTCACGTGCGCATCAGACGGGCGACCGCCGCCTCCCACATCGGGCGCGCGAGCGTCTTCGCTTCGGGCACGCGAATCCGCTCGTACATCTGGTCGATCTTGGCGGCAATCACCGGCTTCGCGTGCTTGCCGCTTTCGATAAACGACGCCATCAGCTCGACGTTGGTTTCGAGAAAGCTCAGGCTGTCGGCCGCCTGCACCAGATCGGCGTCCGGCGAACCTCCCCATTCGTGAACGCGAATCAGCGATTCGACGCGATCGACGAGCTCCTCATCGGCCTTCTGTTCGCGAAGCCACGCGCCGACGATCCTCGCGCTCCGGTTCGAGTGCGCCTCCTCGGTACTCGCGGCTGTTCATCACGATGGGAATCGCGTCGGGACCACCAAACGCGCGTTCCATGTCGTGCGTGAGCGCGGCCAGCCGCACGGCTTCTGGCGCCTCTGGCTGCAGGCGATCGAGCCAGTCGAGCGTTTTCAGAAGGTGGGTCCGGTTGTAGGGATAGTGCTCGATCACCCACGATCGGCCGAGCGCGACGAGACGGGTTTCGCCGCGGTCAGCCATGGGCCGCCAGCGTCGTGATCGGCCGGCTCTGCAGAAGAAACAGCCGACCCTGGCGCATGCACCACTCGATGTCCTGTGGCAGCCCGAAGAACCCTTCGACCGTCAGCCCCACGTTGCACAAGTGCGCGAGATCCTCGTCGCGAAGCACCCGCCCGCGCGTCTCATCGGCGAGAAAGCGATCGAGCACGCTGCCGTCGCTTCTCGAGATCACGTAGTGATCGGGCGTGATCGCACCCGACACGATCGCTTCGCCCAGCCCTGGCGCCGCTTCGACGATCATACGGTCGCGCCGCTGATGAATCGGATCAACGGTGAACAACACGCCGCTGGTGTCGGCCTGCACCATCGTCTGCACGACGACCGCCATCCGGCGGTCAGCGAGCACGGCCTTGCGCGCGCGGTAGAAAAGCGCGCGGGGAGAGAAGAAGGAAGCCCAGCAGTCGCGAATCCGTTCGAGCACCTCGTCGGCGCCGGAAACGTTGAGATAGGTCTCCTGCTGCCCGGCAAAGCTCGCGGCCTCGCCATCCTCGGCCACGGCACTCGAGCGGACGGCAACCGGCTCGCCGGCGGGCAAACGTGCATGTGCCTGGCGAATGGATGCGGCAGTGATGTCGGGAATGACCGCTCCGACGATGAGGCGCCGCATCTCGCCCGCAGCCGCCTCGACTGCGGCACCGTCGTCCACGTCGAGCGATCCGATCAGGCTTGCGATGCGCCCGGCTACGCCCGACGTCTCGAGAAACGTCTCGAACGCGGCGGCGGTCACGACAAATCCTGGAGGCACGGGCAAACCCGCACGCGACATGCGTCCAAGGCTTGCGCCCTTTCCCCCGGCGATGGCCGTCGCAACTTCGGGCAGCTTATCGAGCGCGAGCGTGATCTCAGCCAATGATCTCGACCAACCCGGCCGCGCCGTTGATGCGCACGCGCTGACCGGTTCGAATGCGCTCGGTGCCGGTCCGCGTGCCGACCACGGCCGGGATGCCGAACTCGCGCGACACGACGGCCGGGTGCGACAAGGCGCCGCCAGAATCGGTGACGAGCGCACCGATCTTCGTGAAGAGGACGACCCACGACGGACTCGTCATCTTGCACACCAGCACTTCGCCCTTCTTCACATCGTCGAACTGTTCCGGCGACTCGACGACGCGGGCAGGGCCTTCGTAGACGCCAGCCGATGCGCCCAGCCCCCTGAGCGAATCCGAGGGTTGCGGTGACGCATCCTTCGATCGCTCGTAGATGCCCGGCCAGTCCCACAGCACCTGTTTGTACGGCTCGCCGTACATCGACCACTGCGTAATGGTGCCCGCCCAGAGCCGGGGCCGCGTCGAAAACGACTTCTCGCGCTCGCTGCGACGGTCCTTCACGATGCGCCGGCCATCGATCGTCGACGGACTGGCGGCCAGCCGTCGCAGTTCGTCGTACTTCAGGTACATCACGTCATCGGGCTGGTCGAGAATGCCGGCGGCGACGAGCTTGCGACCGAGGGCCATCAGCACGAGCCGGACGCGCGCGTAGGTGCCCTGGTCCATATAGAAATGATGGTCGGGCGTGAGCGGCGTCATCTTGAGGGCGAGCTCGAGTGCCGTCTTCAGCTGATCGCGCGCCTGCTCGGCGGCGGTGGCTGGGACGAGCGACCACATTTCGGCAATGGCCTTGTCGCGGTTCTCGCGCAGTTGCCTGACGTCCTTCTCGTAGTCGTAGTCGGACAGGAGGTATCCCCGCAGCGCCTCGACGATGGGCGTCGGATTCTCGCGCCATGTGGAATAGAGATACTCGTGCGCGTACATCGACTTGTTGCCGTATTCGAACTTGTACGCGTCGATGTCCTTCAGCAGCTCACGTCCCTCGTCCGACGCGGCCAGCGCTTTCATGACGCCCGCAGCGGTCTCGTTCTCATCGAACGCCCGCTGCAGCGTCTTCGTCGCCTTCACCTTGTTCTTGAGCACCCACAGCGCCTTCACCGAATCCCAGTTTCGATCTTCGTCCGAGATGAGGATGCGGCCGACCAGCGGCTTGTGCTCCTGGCCGATGAGCGGCAGAAGCGCGCCTTCGAACGTGATCGACGCCTGGAACTGCGCCAGGTTGAGCATCCAGTGGAGCCGCCAGTGGCGCTCCTGGATGTCGAGGGCGTCCTCGAGCAGGATCATCATCTCGGCCGTCGACGCCGACTCGGCCGGGAACGTGTCGAGATACTCGAAGTTCCGCACGATCTCGGGGAGATAGCGCTCTTTCCACCAATCGAGGAACTTGTCGGCATACACCGGCATCACGAGGTTGTAGTAGGGCCAGAGCGACGATTCCTCGTCGGCGGTCCGCGGGACGACCGCGCTCATCACATAGCCGTTGATGGTCTTGGCGACCCAGTCCTTGCCGAACGGCACGCCAAACCGCCGGTACATGTAGTCGCAGGTCAGCCACCATCCGCCGACGTCGAACCACATCGGCGAAATCGGCTGGGGACAGTGCAGGTCGTCGAGCCAGAAGTGCAGGCCCTTTTCGTCGTCGCTCTGCCACTCGATCGGTGTCGCCGCGTCTCCAAAGAACTCGTCGATCACCCGCTCGCGATCGGCCACCGGCGTTTGCTCGAAGCTCCTGAGCTCCTGCATGTCGAACGTGCTGACCTGGGAGGCCAGCAGGCCGTCGCGGGTGATGTAGGCATCCGATCCGCGATAAGGCTTCGAGAGAAATGGAGCCTCCACGCGCCACTGCACGTTGATGGTGTCACCAGACGCTCCGACGTGTTCGGGTGTAAACGTCACGCCGAGCAGCCCGCCCTCGCTCCACGGTTTCACGAGCCCTGCAAACGCGTCGCCCACCTGCCGGCGGCCGCGGACGGTGACGCCGCGCGGCAGAAAGATCTCGACATCATCCGGATACTGCGCCATCAGGCGATTCCAGTCCCCGCGATTGAGCGCATCGAGATGTTCGTCCACAACCGCCTGCGGCGTTCGCAGCGGCTTGAGTTCGGGCATGGTCATCGAACGTCCTCCAGTGAAGCCGTCAAGATCTGATTCTATTCGTGTCTTCGTGTCTTCGTGGTTACATCGTGCGGATCGCCTGCAGGATGGTCGGGAGACCGCCCACGAGCCACACGATCGCGGCCACCAGGGCGGCGCGGCTGAGCGGAATGCGGCCTGTCACGCTCAGACCGATCGCGACGAGGACCGTAATCCACAGCGTAAAGACGTCCAACCGCCCCACCACCGCGATCAACAGCGCCGAGGCCGTGTCGGGATCGAGAAAACGGCCGGGACCGAACGTGATGCGAAAACGGCCGTTGAACCGGGCCGGATCGAGGAACAGCGCCTGCAGGCCGTTGGTGACGCCCTCGAGCACGCGCGGCACGAATGCGTACGCGGCCACGACCAGCGCCGTATGGAACGACTCCCTCGCATCCACCAGTTTCCCGGCGGCCCAGGTGACAACGCCGACGCCCAGCATGGCAATCGGTAGAAAGATGAATACGCCGACCTGGCCGATGCGTGACGTGACGCCCCGCATGTTCTCGATCACTTCGGGCGTGATCTTCGGGTTGTCCCGCATGGCCGCGGCCATCTGACGATCGAACTCCGCGTCGAACAGCGGCTGAAGTGCGCCGCTGTTGAGATAGAAGATCGTGCCGGTCAACAGCGTGACGACGATGAGCGGAATGAACACGCTGCCGTGCTCGCGGCGCCGAAACACGGCAGAGGGCGCGTAGAAGATATCGATGAAGTCTTCCCAGATCGCCACGCGCTGCGTCTCGACGGGACTGGTCGTCGCCATACTTTCTACTTTTTACTTTCTACTTTTTACTTTCTACTTTCCGATGTCCATCAGCCCACCACGCCACCGCGAGCGTGAGCCAGCCGAGCACGATCGCCGCCGCGACCATCCAGGTCACCGACGGAGGAGGCGTGCCGTTCGCGTTTGCGAGAAATCCGATCAGGAGGAATGCGGTCACGCCGATAAATCCCCAGCGCCCGACGCGATCCTCCGCGCGGGTCGCGCGCGAGTATATCCAGACGCCAACCACGAACATCGCGATTTCAACGGCGAACGTGGCCGCTGGCGCATTCCACAACCCGAGCCCGTACCGCGGACCGCCGGGATACAGCGGCATGTCGGGCACGTGCGTCACGAAGTCGAGCACCCAGTGACTGACGACAAGGGCGAGCACGACGAGGAACACGCGCGCACCTGCGACCCACCGCGTGCAGATCCACCCGAAGAGCGCGCCCCAGAGAACGAGCGTCGCCAGCGAATGCGAGTACGGATAGCTGATGAACTCGAGAGGCGTGGAGGCCGTGAAGCCAGGAACGATGCGCACGCGCTCGATGCCCAGAGCGACGAGCACGGGCCACAGGAAGTCGGCCAACTGGGCGGCGGCAAAGAGCACCGCGAGCGACACACGCGGCACCCAGCGCTTCGCCGCGTATCCGAGCGCAAAGTGCCCGATGAACATCGATGAGCCGGCGCCCTGGATGATAGGTGATTTGGCAATCACCTACCATCCAACATCGGGCGATTACTTCAGGTGCTTGCTGACGAGCTTGGTCATCTCGAACATGCTGACGGTCTTCTTGCCGCTGAACACGGCCTTGAGCTTGTCGTCGGCATTGATGTTGCGCCTGTTCTTCGAATCCTGCAGGCCATTCTTCTTGATGTACGCCCAGAGCTTCTTGGTGACTTCCGTGCGTGGCATCGGCTTGTCACCGATCACCGCACCGAGATCCTTGCTTGGCTGCATGGGCTTCATGAATGCGGCATTGGCTTTCCGTGCGGTCTTCTTCTTCGCTGTCTTGGCCATCAAATCTCCTTTAAGCGCTCGCGGTCGAGTCGAAAACGGCGACGCGTCGGCCCATAGTGTCGCATAGAATCGATTGGTGTATCCGGGAAAGCGAACGGGCTATGCCTCGCTTCCGCTGCATGGCGGCCGGGCCCCGGCCTGGTTGTTCTCCCGGATGGTGCTCCTCTCCAGAGAAATCCTTACCCACATCGTCGAGGAGTACGGCGCGAACGAGGTGCTGCGCCGGATGTCCGATCCGTTCTGGTTTCAAGCATTTGGCTGCGTGCTGGGCTTCGACTGGCATTCCAGCGGCGTCACGACGACCGTCTGCGGCGCCGTCAAGGAATCGCTGCGCGAGGCGGGACCCGAGTGGGGGCTGTTCGCCGCCGGAGGCAAGGGCGCAACCTCGAAGAAAAGCCCTGCGCAGATTGTAGAAGTCTGCGATCGCCTGGGCCGCGCACCCGACGCCCTCGTGTATGCCAGCCGCATCGCGGCAAAGGTCGATAACGCCGCCGTCCAGGACGGATATCAGCTCTACCATCACGTCTTTTTCTTCACGGCGTCAGGCGACTGGTCCGTCGTGCAGCAGGGCATGAACGATCGGACGTCGACGGCACGGCGCTACCACTGGCTGTCGGAACATGTGACGAGCTTCGTCGAGGAGCCGCACGACGCGGTGTGCTGCGACACGCGCGGGGCCACGTTGAATCTGGTCGCGCGCGAAAGCGACGACGTGCGGCGTGCCAGCGCCGAGCTCGCGGGACAACCGCCCGAGACGACGCTCGCCGCCCTTCGCTCGGTCCCCGACCTCAGGCTGCCGGCACGGCATCGGCTGTTTCCCGAGGTGGACGTCGACTCGCGGTATCTGTCGAAAATCCTGATCAAGACGTACGAGCGCGCGCCGGAACACTTCGAAGCACTGCTCGGCCTGGAAGGCGTCGGCGCAAAAACCTTACGCGCGCTGGCGCTCGCGTCGGAGCTCATCTACGGCACATCGGTCAGCACACGCGATCCGGCGCGCTTTGCCTTCGCCCACGGCGGCAAGGACGGCATTCCCTTCCCCGTCGATCGGCCCACATACGATCGGACAATCGAGATCCTGAAGCACGCCGTCGATCGCGCGCACATCGATCGCTCGGAGCGCGTGGGCGCGTTGAAAAGGCTGGCACAGTTCAATGGTTCGTAGCGTCCGTCGGGATCTTCGCGCGGTGTCGAGCGCCAGGCGCGCCGCGGTGAACCGGTGGTTCTTCAAGACCGGGCCGGGCGACTACGGCGAGGGCGATCGCTTCCTCGGCATCGCGGTGCCCGACCTCCGGCGCATCGCGCGCGCGAACGAGACTCTGCCGCTGAACGACGTCCTTCGCCTGCTTCGGTCGAAGTGGCACGAGGAACGGCTGCTCGCGCTGCTCATCCTCGTGCGCCAGTACGCGCGCGCCGACGAGGGCGGGCGCCGCGTGATTCACCGGCTGTATCTGCGCAATACGCGCTGGATCAACAGCTGGGATCTCGTCGACACATCAGCCGCGCAAGTCGTGGGTGCCCATCTCGGCAAGGGAGAGCGAACGGTCCTCCGGCGGCTCGCGCGATCGAAGTCCGTATGGGAGCGGCGCATCGCGATGATCGCGACCTCGCACTACATCAGGAACGGCGACTTCGCCGACGCGCTCGCGATCGCCGGCATGCTCGTCGAAGACGAGCACGATCTCATCCACAAAGCCGTTGGCTGGATGCTTCGCGAGGTCGGCAGCCGCGACCGGCAGGCCGAAGAGCGTTTTCTGCGGCGGCACGCGCGCACGATGCCGCGGACGATGTTGCGATACGCGATCGAAAAGTTCCCCGACAGGCTCCGGCGGGAATATCTCAATAAACAGGGGGGGTCGTAAAGTTCGTAAAGTTCGTGGGGTTCGTTTGGTTCGTGAGGTTCGTGGGGTTCGTGGGGTTCGTGGGGTTCGTGAGGTTCGTGAGGTTCGTGAGGTTCGTTGGGTTCGTTGGGTTCGTTGGGTTCGTGGTGGAAGGCGGGACACTTCAGATGACAAGACAACTGATTTCAACGGGCAGCAAATGGGAGCCAATCATCGGCTATTCGCGCGCGGTGCGCATTGGCAGCCACGTGTGGGTGTCGGGCACGACGGCGACCGGCGCGAACGGAGAGATCGTCGGTCCGGACGATCCGTACCGGCAAACGGTGCAGACGCTGAAGAACATCGAATCGGCGCTTGCCAAGGCAGGCGCGTCGATGAAAGACGTCGTCCGGACGCGAATCTACGTCGTCGGCATCGCGGTGAACTGGGAGAAGGTGGGCAAGGCACACGGTGAGTTCTTCGTCGACACGCGGCCGGCCACCGCGATGGTCGAAGTGCCGCGCCTCATCGATCCGCAGATGCTCGTCGAAATCGAGGCCGACGCGTACGTTGGTTCGTAGGTTCGTTCAGTTCGTGGGTTCGTTGGGTTCGTGAGGTTCGTGAGGTTCGTGGAGTTCGCGGGGTTCGAAGGTTCTGCGTACTGTTGCGACGCTCTTCGATGCGCAAATTGCGATGTGCCACCGCCCTTCCTCGGTTTCTCGAAGGTTTTCGTCCGGCGACGGCTTTGCTCTTCCACAAGACCATGCGCCGCTATCAGGATTTCAAGGCGTGGCAACTCGCGCGCGAGCTCCACAGAAAAGTCATCTCGATGACGTCCACGGGATCGGCATCTCGCGACTTCAAGTTTCGCGATAACCTGCGCGATGCCGCCGATTCGGCCCAGCGCAATTTCCCGGAAGGATTCGGCCGGTTTGCGCCGGCCGATTTTGCGCATTTCCTCGATCATTCGCGAGCGTCACTGCTGGAGGTCAAGAACGGCATCGGCGAAGGGTACGACCGGCGGCATTTCCAGGAACAGGACTGCCTCGAGGCCGACGCGCTGGCGAGCCGCGCGTTGAAAGCGCTTTCCGGGCTTCAGCAGTATCTGCGCTCCCCTGAGGCGAAGCAGAACGCCGACCGGGCACGCGCCCGTCACATCGCGCGTCGAGCGGTTCAACGCCGAGCGACGCAAAAGCCCGACGAACCTCACGAACCTCACGAACCCACGAACCCGACGAACCCGACGAACCCACGAACCCAGACGAACCCGACGAACCGTCGTCTATCTGAAGTGATAGATCAGTGCCGCCGTCGGGCGCACGACCATCGTCGAGCCGCCGCCGTTGCCGCGGAGGTCGACGGAAATATCGAAACGCCGGTGCACGGGAATCTGCGCGCCGACTCCGACCTGCACTTGCAACTCGGTCTTGCTGCCATCGAGGAGCGTCAGGCCGCCCACCATGTAGGGCTGCAGGCGTCCAGAGGCCAGGAGGCGCATCACGCTCAGACTATAGAGCGTTTCGTGGTGGCGAGGCGTACAGCACGCCGCGGGATTCGCCGCGCGTATCCAGGTCTCGAACTCGAGGGCCCAGTTCGGCGACAGGAAGGTGCCGATCGATCCACCGGCGCCGGGCTCGGGTTTGGTTTCGCGCACCCTGAACGCATTGCCTACGACGTTGGCCCCGGCCCGGAACGCGACGAACCTGTCGCCGGTGGCATGCCCCTGCGCACGCGGCACCGCGTGGGCGACCGCGCACACGATCAGAGTGGCGATGAGGTTCCGCATCGCAGCGCCCCCATAGTAGACTGGGGGCCCGTTAGAACATAGAAAGTCGAACATAAAAAGTAGAAAGTCAAAAGTCGAAAGTCAAAAGTCGAAAGTCAAAAGTAAAAAGTGATGCGTTCACCTGTCATCTCGCACCCGCGAGTACTTATATCGGTCGCGTCGATACTGGCTGCATGTCTCGTCACCGTGACGGGCGGTGCCGCGCAGGTGCAGCGGCAGGTTCGCAATCTCGGGCTCGGCGATCGCGTGTTTCGTCCGGTCACCGACAGCATGCTCGAGAAGCCCGACCCCGGGGAGTGGATCAACTGGCGCCGGACCTACGACGGCACCGGGTACAGCCCGCTGAATCAGATCAACAGGACCAACGTCGGCCAGTTGCAGCTCGCGTGGGCGTGGGGCATGCCGCCAGGCCAGCATCAACCGACGCCGCTCGTGCACGACGGCGTCATGTTCCTGCCAACGCCCGGCGGCGGCGCCCAGGCGGTCGATGCCACGAACGGCGACTTCCTGTGGGAATTCCGTGCCCCGGCGCCAAAAGAAGGGAACGGCAGCGTGCGGCCCACGCCGACGCGCAACATCGCCATCTACGACGACAAGATCTACGTGACCACCGGCGACGCGCGTCTCATCGCGGTCAACGCGAGAACGGGCGACCCGGTGTGGGACACGCAGGTGATGGATCCTAAGCAGGGCTACACGTACACCGCGGGCGCGCTGGCGGTGAAGGGTGTCATCATCTCGTCGCTGACCGGCTGCCAGAGATTCAAGAACGACACGTGCTATGTCCTCGGTCACGACGCGCAAACGGGGAAAGAGTTGTGGCGGACCTCGACGATCGCACGACCCGGGGAACCTGGCGGCGATACGTGGGACAACCAGCCGCTGATGTTCCGCGCGGGCGGCGACGCGTGGATGACCGGCAGCTACGATCCCGCCACCAATCTCGTCTACTGGGGAACAGCGCAGGCGAAGCCGTGGGCACAGTTCCAGCGAGGCACCGCAGGAGACGCGCTCTATACGAACAGCACGCTCGCGCTGGATCCGAAGACCGGAAAGCTGCAGTGGTACTTCCAGCACATTCCCGGCGAAACGCACGACATGGATGAAGTGTTCGAGCGCGTGCTGGTGGACGTCGATGGCCGGCCGTCGGTGTTCTCGATGGGCAAACTGGCGATCCTCTGGCATCTCGATCGCACGACTGGCAGGTTCGTCGCCGCGCACGATCCGGGATATCAGACGTTGATCGACGTCGATCCGAAAACGGGCCGCGCCGCCTATCGAGCCAACACTGTTCCGAAAGAGGGCGTGGAGTTTCGCTTCTGCCCGAGCACAGGAGGCTTCAAGAGCCTGCGTTCGATGGCCTATCACCCGGCCACGCGCGCGTTCTACATCCCGCTCAACCTGACGTGCGAAGACGGCACGTTCGGTCCGGTCACGCTCGTGGAAGGCGGCGGCGGTTCGGGCCCTGTGCGGCGTATCAACCTGATGCATCCCGAGAGCCCCGACGGCCTCGGCGAGCTGCTGGCCATGGACGTCAACGGCAAGATCCTGTGGCGCCATCGCACGCGAACGCCACCAAATACGTCGGCCCTCACGATGGGCGACGACCTTGTGCTGGAAGGACACTGGGATCGGCACTTCCGCGTCTACGACGCCGCGACCGGAAGGATCCTCTACACGAGCCCGCGCATGCCGACACTCGTCCAGGGCTTCCCGATCACGTACGCGGTAAACGGGAAACAGTACATCGCCGTGCCGGTGGGCACAGGCGGTGGGTCGTGGGCGAGCAGCATCGTGACCGATACGATCCCCGAGGCCCGCATACCCGCGGCGACGAATTCGATTTTCGTGTTCGCACTTCCCTGACCATCCTGTCAATTCGGGAAAAATTTCCCAGGATCTCTGGATTTTGCCCTCTTGGTTTGATTTCCATCTTGTTGGATTTGAATCCAGAAACTTGGTTGCATCGCATGCAACTTCGATCCGCTGAAAAACCCTTGAAGTTCCAAGAATCGGGGCGCATTATTACAGACCGATTCCACAATTGATTCTGTAAGTTCGGCGGCTTCCGAACCGGCAGCGTACCTATGGGTCTCGATTCAACCTTCGACGGTTACCTGAGGAGGGGCAGATGCGACGACTAGTACCTGGGGCTCTCCGTACTTCTCCTGGGCGTGTCCACGCCAGCACTGGCTCAGCAAGGCACAGCACAACTCGGCGGCAAGATCAGCGACGCGCAAGGCGCCGTACTGCCGGGTGTCACGATCGTCATCACCAACGAAGAAACCGGCATCACGCGGGAGATCACCAGCACGGCCGAAGGCGGCTATTTCGCGTCGCAGATGGTGCCCGGCCATTACCGGATCACCGCGAAGCTCGAGGGCTTCAAGGCGCTCGACCGGCGCGGGATCTCGCTCACGGTCGGCCAAACGACGACGCTCGACTTGTTGATGGAAGTCGGCGGCCTGGCCGAAACGCTGACCGTCACCGGTGAAGCGCCGCTCGTCGACGTGACGACGGCGGCGGTCGGCGGCCACATCAGCTGCGGAAGAGCTGAGCGATCTGCCGTCGGCCAGCCGCAACTACATGGCGTTTGTCGGCAACGTGCCCGGCACGGTGTTCATCCCGAGCGCCGAGTTCCTGAACGACAGCTTCCAGGCCAACGGCCAGCCGACGGCGGCCAACAACATCGTGTTCGACGGCGCGAACAACACCGACGAGCAGCGCGGATCGAACGTCGGCGGCCAGACGCGCGCGGCCAACGAATCGATCGCGGAAGTGCAGATCCTGACCAACCAGTTCGACGCGGAATGGGGACGCGCCTCTGGTGCGGTCATCAACGCCGTCACCAAATCGGGCACCAACCAGTTCACCGGCTCCGCGTTCAACTTCTACACGAGCAAGGCGATGACCAACCGCGACTACTTCGCGAAGGCCATCGATGCCCCGAAGCCGGACGTCGGCAAGAAAGAATGGGGCGGCACTGTCGGCGGCCCGATTATCCGGAACAAACTGCACTTTTTCGGCAGCCTCGAGCGGCTCTACGTCAATCGCAATTTCACCAACACGTTCCCGGCGCGCCCCTCGCTCAACTTCGCCACGTCGAGCGAAGAGTCGGCGTGGAACACGATGTGGCGCCTCGACCATCAGCTGAGCTCCAAACACACGTGGGCGTTCCGCTGGCTCCGTGAAAGCGCGCCGCAGTTCAACCGGCTCGACGGTGACCAGGAAACGCTGACGAGCTACGGCGACGAGACCGACCTCGATCAGACGATCGTCGCCACGATGACCTCGGTCCTGACCGACACCAAGGTCAACACCATTCGATACGGTCTCGTGCTCGAAAACACCGTCCACGCGAACCCGGCGTGGCGGGCTCTCAAGCCCGAGTACGCGCGCTGCGTGCCGTGCCCGGAGGGCGCGGGCGCCGACATCGTGACGGCGGGACCGATCCTCGACTACGAGACGTTCGACATCCAGTCGAACGGCACGATGGACTATTCCGATCAGACGGGGCACTCGATCGACAACACCTTCTCCTGGTTCATCCCCGAAGCGAAAGGGCGCCACGACCTGAAGTTCGGCGCCCGCTATTCGCACATCTGGCTGAGCAATCCGGCCTGGGGCAACCTGCAGGGCACGTATCAGTTCCGCGGCACGGGCGACCCCGAGTTCAACGCCTCGAATCCCCGCACGTATCCGGAACGCTTCACGATCCGTGCGCCCGGCGCCCTCGACTACAACATGTACATGCACATCGGCGAGCTGTTCGCGCAGGACAAGTGGCAGATGAAGCCCGGCCTCACGCTGAGCGTCGGCGTCCGGTACGACATCGAAGTCTTCCCGTACGACCCGGCCCCCATCGGCAATCCAGCGGTGACGAAGGCCCCGACGGACAAGGGCAACATCGCGCCGCGTGTCGGCCTGGTGTGGAACCCCGATGGCCAGAGCAAGTCGGTTGTACGGGCGGGCTACGGGATGTTCTACGACAGAACCTTGCTCGGCACCGTCGACAACTTCCTGACCGACTACAAGTACTCTCCGTCGTTCACGGCGAATTTCCCGGCCTCCGGCCCCGACCTCGGGCCGCGCAACGGCACGTTCCCGACCGAGCCGATGCTGCAGGTCACGCAGCTGCAGTCGCTCACGCAGGCGCAGCGGAACATCCTGAACTCGCTGTATCCGGCCAGGCTCGACGGTGCGCAACACCGGCACGGTCAGCTGGGACGACCCGGACCGTCAGCAACCCTACTTCCATCAGATCAGCATGGGGTACGAGCGCGAGATCTTCCAGGGCGTGTCGGCATCGGTCGACTACGTCCGCATGAACGGCCGCAACATGTTCTTCAACCCGAACCTGAACATCGCGCTCGGGACGAACGACACGCGTGATGGCCCTCGGCAGGATCCCGGGCCCGATCCGTTCGGCGTGCTGCGACCCAGCCTCGCGCCTGGTGAGCCGATGTACACCGCGAACACGACGGTCCGCTACATCACGACGCAGTACGGATACAGCGACTACGACGCGCTGAACATGTCGGTCGAAAAGCGCTACTCGCACAACTTCAGCGCCCGTGGCGCGTATTCGTTCGGACACTCGCGCGGCATCACGGCCGGCCAGGGGGACACGCCGCAGCTGCAAACGCTCGCCGATCTGCACCTCCCGGAATACGAGGCAACCGCGGGCACCGACCGCGCGCACAACTTCACGTTGAGCGGACGGGTGGAGATTCCGAAAACGAAGGGCGTGACGGTCAGCGGAACGTTGCGCTCGATGACGGGCACGCCGTTCACGATTCAGGACGACACGCTGGATTCCGATCGCAACCGCATCAACTTCGCGCCGCTGCCGGCCGGCACGTACAACCCGGCCCCGCAGGCCGAGCCCCACGTCATGCGCGATGTGGTGAGCGAAGGCGGCCGGAACGGCGCACGCGGCCCCGGATTCATGCAGTTCGACATGCGCGTTGGCTACCGGGCGCGCCTGGGCGGACGCCGCACGCTGGACATCTTCTACGAGACGTTCAACGTGACCGATCGGGCGAACTTTACGAACCCGGGCGGCAACCGCCGCCTGACAGCGGACTTCTTGCGGCTTTCCGGCCTCCAGGGTGGCACCGGCTTCCCGCGCCAGTCGCAGATCGGACTGCGGCTGGGGTTCTAACGCACCATTCGTAGATTGGCAGATTGGTGGATTGGGAGATTGTTGAGTGATTGAGTGATCTAGTGATTGACTGGCTGGGAGTGCTGACCGATCGTCGGCACTCCCAGCCGCACCCAACGCACCTATCGCACCCCCTCGCACCTCTCGCACCCATCGCACCCCATCGCACCCAAATTGGCCGTCGCTTTATAATGGGACGTCCACGAATTTCAGGTCTATCCATGCAGCTTCGTCGAATCTCGCTGGCGGCGGCCGTCGCCGTCGTACTGGGCACGTCGGGCGCCGCCCAGGCCCCACAGACCTCGCAGGCGCCTCCCTCGGTGACCTTCCAGGTCGAGGTCAACTACGTTGACGTCGATGCGGTCGTCACCGACGAGAACGGCGCCTTCGTGTCCGGGCTGACGCGCGACGACTTCGAGGTGTTCGAAGACGGCAAACCGCAGAAGATCGAAATGTTCTCGTACGTCGAGCTGCCGGTCGAGCGGGTCGAGCGATTCGCCCCGCTCAACCGGCCCGTAACGAGCGACGTCCGATCGAACGAGCGGACGTTCGACGGGCGCGTGTACGTGCTCGTGATGGACGACCTCGACATCAGCCCGCTGCGCACCTCCATCGTCAAGCGGTCGGCGCGCGAGTTCATCGAACAACACTTCGGCGCGAACGATATCGCCGCGGTGGTCTTCACCAGCGGACGCAGCGACGCGACGCAGGACTTCACGAACGACCGGAGCCTGCTCGTCGCGGCCGTCGACAAGTTCATCGGCCGCCGGCTGCAGTCGGCGGCCATCGAGGCGCTCGACCGGCACTATCAGAACGAGCTGAACAAGGGGCTCGGCGATCGCGACTACGAGCTCGCTGTCAATCCGAGACGCGAACGTGAAGGACGCGGCGGCACCGGTCAACATCCGCGACATGGAGCGCGAGCAGCGCACCTATGCCGTACTCGACACGCTGAAGAACCTGGGCGAGTTCATGGCCGGCGTGCGCGGGCGGCGCAAGGCCGTGCTGCTCTTCAGCGAAGGGCTCGAGATACCGATGAGCGAAATCTACGGCGTGCACACGGCGACCGATGTCGTGGGCGCCATCAAGGACGCCATCACGGCGGCCGCGCGATCGAACGTGAGCTTCTACGCCCTCGATCCGCGCGGGCTCATCGGTATGACCAGCGAGTACATCGAGATCGCCGGATCGCACGCGCCCGAAGTCGCGCTGGGCGCGTTCGGCTCGTTGAACGCCCAGCAGGGCCTGCTGACCGACATGAAGGTCTCGCAGGACAGTCTGCGGACGCTCTCCGAGGAAACCGGCGGATTTGCCGCCGTCAATTTGAACATGCTCGGCTCGGCGTTCGCGCGCATCGTGGATCTGAACAGCCGGTACTACGTGCTCGGCTACTACCCGCCCTCGTCGGCGCGCGACGGCCGGTTCCATCGCATCGAAGTCCGAACGAAGCGGCCCGGCTTGCGCGTGTCGGCCAGGCGCGGATACGCGTCGCCACGCGGTCGCACGCCTGCCGAGCGCAAGCGGGACGAGGAGGCGCGCCGCGCGCGCGAGGCCAGACGAGGCGGCGTGAACAACATGTCGGCCGGGCTGCGCGAGGCGCTCAACGCACCGCTCTATCAGAGCGGTCTCGCGTTCTCGGTGCAGGCAGCGCCGTTCCGGCTGAACCAGAAGGAAGCGTCGGTCGCGCTGGCCATCGAGCTCGACGGCACACGACTGCAGTTTGCCCAGAACGCAGACGGGCTGTTCGCCAACAACCTGGAGGTGTCGTTTTTCGGCATCAACCAGGACGGCCGGGCGCGGCGCACGACCCGCTCGGAGATGAACCTCACGCTCCGGCCCGAGTCGTTCAAGCGGGTACAGAGCGGAGGCCTCCGGTTGAACCCGCGCATGACGCTCGATCCCGGCCGCTACCAGATTCGTGTGGGTGTCCGCGACAGCAACGCCCGGGTCGGTACGGTCTTTTACGAGCTGCTGGTGCCGGACTTCCGCAGGGACCCGGTGATGCTGAGCGGCATGCTCCTGACCGCGGCTTCCGCCGGGACCGCGATGACGGCCCAGCCCGACCCGGACGCCCCGAAGGTGCTGCCGGGACCGGCGATCAGCCGGCGGATCTTTTCACAGAACGATACCCTGACAGTTTTCGCCGAAATCTACGACAATATCTCGAGCCAGCAGCCGCGCCAGATTGAAGCCGCCGTCAGCCTGATTTCGGAGACCGGACAGGAAGTGTTCAACGCCAGGGACAGTATTCCCAATCCCTCGACTGCGCTCGGGGCAGGCGCGGCGGGTTACTGGACCGCCTATGGGTTTGCGCGCGAGGTGCCCCTGAAGAACGTCGCGGCCGGCCGGTACCTCCTGAAGGTGGAAGCCGGGCTGCGCGACCTTCGACAAGCGCAGGTCGCCAATCCGGTGATTCGAGAAACACTGATTACGATCCAACGGTAAGCACTCCATGATGAAAAGAACCCTCGTTGCACTCACGCTCATCACGGCGATTCTGCAGTCGCCTTTCGTCAAAGCCCAGGCTCCCCAGGCCCCGCCTTCGGTCACCTTCCAGGTCGAGGTGAACTACGTCGACGTCGACGTCGTCGTGACCGACAACCAGGGCAATTTCGTGTCGGACCTTGCGAAAGACAGCTTTGAGGTCTTCGAGGACGGCAAGCCGCAGAAAGTCGAGATGTTCTCCTACGTGGAGATCCCCGTCGAACGGCAGAGCCGGTACGTGTTTGCCGACCGGCCGGTCGCCGTCGACACACATTCGAACCGCCAGCCGTTTGCCGGCAGGCTGTATGTGATCGTCCTCGACGACCAGGACGTCGCCTCGATGCGCACCTCGCAGGTGAAGAAATCGGCCAAAGAGTTCGTCCAGAAGTACATGGGCGAGAACGACGTCGCCGCCGTCATCCACACGAGCGGCCGTAGTGATGCGGCGCAGGAGTTCACGAGCAACAAGCAGCTGCTCTATACCGCGATTGACAAGTTCCTTGGCCGCCGCATGCGCTCGCGCACGATCGAGCGGCTCGATACGTACTACATGAACCTCCTGCCGACGGAGGAAACTGCTTCGACCGACGACGGCAACTCGCAGGCGCCCGCGTCGACCGATCCAGGCGGCTACAGCCGGCTGGAGCCGAGCGATTTCGAGCGCGGCTACCGCGCGATCGGCGTGCTCGACACGCTCCGATACACGGCCGAGTTCCTCGCCAGCGTCCGCGGGCGGCGGAAGGCCGTTCTCTTCTTCAGCGAAGGGATCGACTATCCGATTTACGACTCGTTCAACGCCCAGAATGCGTCGGACGTGATCCGCTCCACGCAGGACGCCATCACCATGGCGGCGCGCGCCAACGTGAACTTCTACACGATCGATCCGCGCGGTCTCGTCGGCATGTCCAACGAGTGGATGGAGATGCAGGGCGGTGGAGCGCCCGAGATGGCAGGCGGTCCGGCCATGGTGCAGTCCGGCACGAACACGCCGCTGGGGAGCGGGGTGTTCAACGCGCAGTCCGAGCTGATGAACGAGCTGATGGTCAGCCAGAACAGCCTGCGCGAGCTGGCGGAAATGACCGGCGGTATCGCGTCGGTGAACACCAACTCGCTGACCAGAACATTCGAGCAGGTCGTGCAGGCCAACAGCCGGTATTACGTGCTCGGCTACTACCCGCCCACGCATCAGCGCGACGGGCGGTTCCACAAGATCGAGGTGAAGGTGAACAGGCCCGGCCTCCGAGTGGCGGCCAGGCGCGGCTATGCGTCTCCTCGCGGCAAAAACGCCGAAGAACGCAAGCGCGACGAAGAAGCCCGGCGCACACGCGAAGCGAGAAAGCCCAACGGCGACAAGACCTCGAGCCAGCTCCGCGACGTGCTGGGCAGCCCGATGCAGCAGGGCGGCCTCAACTTCAGCATTCAGGCGGCGCCGTTCAAGAACACCGCAAAGGAAGCGTCGGTAGCCCTGGCGATCGAGCTCGACGGCAATCGGCTGCCGTTCAATCCGCCGAATGAAAAAGGCCTCGTGGCCAACAAAATCGAGATGTCGTACTTCGGCCTGACCGACCTGGGCAAGGCCGTGGCCGGCACACGGACGGAGCTCGATCTCACGCTCCGTCCCGAGACGCGCGAGCGCGTCACCGCGAACGGCGTGCGCATCAACCCGCGGATGAATCTGCCACCGGGCCGCTATCAGCTCCGCATCGGTGCGCGCGAAGAGCTCGGCGGGCTGACGGGCACCGTGTTCTACGACCTCGACGTGCCCGACTTCCGCAAGGAGAAGGTGATGATGGGCGGGTTGCTGCTGGCCGCCGCGTCAACGCAGCAGACGCCGAGCATTCAGCCCGATCCGGTTGTCGCGAAGCTGCTTCCAGCCGCCGCCACAACCAAGCGGGAGTTCCCGCGGGGCGACATCCTCGCGCTGTACACGGAGATCTACGACAACATCACGGCTCGCCAGGCACGGCGCTTCGACGTGACCATCCGCCTGCTGTCGGAGGACGGCACAGAGGTGTTCACGAGCCACGACGAGCTGGCGAACGCGCCGAAGCCCGGTGAAAAGCCCTGGGAGTCGTACGGTTATCCGAAGCAGATTTCCCTGAAAGACGTCCCCGCCGGCCGCTACCTGCTTCGCGTCGAAGCTCAGGTGCGCGGTGATTTCGACGATGCGAAGCCGGTTGCGCGCGAAACGGTCATAACTGTCGTCCCGTAGCCCATAGGTCGCGGAGGAATCTCAACACGGAGACACGAAGCCACGGAGTCGCACGGGTAAGGGTTTTCAAGAAAGTCCTGTACGTCTCCGTGTCTCCGTGCCTCCGTGTTGAGATCACGTCCGTGCGCTCCAACAGGAGGTTTCGATGAAGCGCTGGGTTCTCCTCGTCACGCTCGTTGCGCTCGTACCCTCTTCGGCGCTGATGCAGGAAAAAGGCGGCGAAGACGAGTTCGGCCCCTACGAAGTCGTGCCCAACTGGCCGCAGCCGATTCCGGGCATGGACGGGTACACCTGGGGATCGACCGGCGGCATCTTCGCTGAAACGCCCGATCGCGTCTGGATCGTCCAGCGCGGCATGATTCCGCTGCCGCCCGGCGCGAAGTTCGGCGTCCCGCTGCCGGCCAACGCCACCGGCACGACCAACCAGAAGTGGCAGCACTGCATTTTCGTGGTCGATCGGAACGGCAGGATGGTGCAGTCGTGGACCCAGCACGACAAGATCTTCGCGGTGAAAGGCGCGCGCGGTCCGCACAAGATCAAGATGAATCCCTACGATCCGCAGAAGCACGTGTGGATCATGGACGACAACCTGCACCAGCTCTTCAAGTTCACCTACGACGGCACGCTCGTCCAGACCTGGGGCGAGCAGCTCGTGCGCGGCGAAGACCAGTCGCACTTCGGCCGCCCGACCGACATCGACTGGCTGCCCGACGGCACGTTCTTCGTCAGCGACGGCTACACCAACACACGCGTCGTCAAGTTCAGCCCCGAGGGCAAGTACCTGACGTCCTGGGGCACGTCGAGCGAAGGCAAGACCAACCCCGGCCCGAACGAGATGCACACGGTACACAGCGTCGCCGTCGGCCGCGACCGCAAGGTGTATGTCTCGGATCGGACGAACAGCCGGATCCAGATCTTCGACGAGAACGGCAAGTTCCTCGAGATGTGGACGAACATCCGCCGTCCGTATCACGTGCTGATGAGCCGCGACCAGTTCCTGTGGGTGTCGGACGGCGAGACCCACAAGATGCTGAAGTACGACCTGAGCGGCAAGTTCCTGTACGGCTGGGGCACCTTCGGCCCGATGCCGGGCCGTCTCAACGGGGTGCACCAGTTCTCGGTCGATCAGGAGAACAACCTCTACGTCGCCGAAGTGTTCAACGGCCGCGCGCAGAAGTTCCGCCCGCGCAAGGGCGCCGATCCGGCGAAGCTGACCGGACAGGAGCTCAGGTACGGCGCACTCTGGTCAAAGACGAACTAGATCTCAGTCATGGCAGATGGCGGATGGCAGATGGCAATCCCGGGTTCTGCCATTTGCCATTTGCCATTTGCCATATCCCCCCGTGACCACCACCGTCTCCTTCCATTTCACGAGTCCTCAGTTCGCCATCCAGTCCGCCGCCGTCACGTTCATGAAGGGGGCCCGGCTCTTCTCGGATGGCGACTTCCGCATTGGCCGAATCACCGAGGGCTCGATCGACGGCGTGCTCGTCGAGGGCCCGATCGAGTTCGACGCGATGCTTTCCGAGTTGACGGTGACCCGGCGAAACGACAGCCGCAGATACGACGTCCCCTTCTTCCCTGTGTCCGGGGCCATCCGTCCTCAGGAGATCAGCGCCTGCCTCGTCACCGTCGAGGTCGATATTCCGGTTGTCGTGGTGGTGAGAGTCGAGGACTCGGCCGGCACGACGGTGCCTGGCGCGAAGGTGAGTTTCTCAATTCCCTCGACATCGGCGACCTTCGAAATGCCGGTGGACAAGCTCGGCGAAGTGGCGGTGCTGGGCACGCCGGGAAGCTTTTCGTTCCACCTGCTGTCGGTGGGCGACCGCTGGCTCGCGCCCGAGGAAGTGCGTGCGGAACTGAATGTAACGCCGAACGACCGTGGCGAGCGCCACGTCATCCTCCGCGTTCCGTCTTGACCAATCTTCAATTAATCTTCAATCACACCATCGTCACTCTGAAAACAATCTACCAATCCACCAATCTGCGAATCTGCCAATAGTCAGTACAAGGTAAAGGCCCACAGCATGTCGCCGGTGGCGATGGTGATGTACTGACGGCCGTCGTGCATGTAGGTTTGCGGCGCGTTCGAGATGGTGCCGATGCGCGTGTGCCACAGCGGCTTGCCGTCCTTCGCGTCGTGCGCGACGAAATTGCCGCTGCCGTCCGAGCCGAACAGGAGTCCGCCCGCGGTCGCGAGAAATCCGATACCGCCGCCGCCGGGGTTCGGATAGCGGCGCCGCCAGGCGACCTTGCCGGTGGCGGGGTCGATGGCGGTCAGAAACTTCCCGCCCGATCCGACCTCGACCCGCATCTTCCCTCCCAGCCCCATCGACCCACGCGGATCGGGATCGGTGAGGTACAGCATGTTGAACGCGTTGTCTTCCTGCGTGTAGAGCAGGCCGGTATCGGGTGAATACGCGGGCGGCTGCCAGTTGGTGGTGCCGCCTTCGACCGGCGACACGAGCGCGCCCGGAATCGTCGCTTCCTTGGCGGGCGCGGGCCACGGCGCCTGTGTCTTATTGAGTCCGCCCGCCCAGTTGGTGTGCGTGCCGTACCGCGTGGTGACGATGTGCTCGCCGGTGACGCGGTCGACCGTGAAGAAGTACCCGTTGCGCGCGGCCACCGACACCAGCTTCCGCGGCTTGCCGTTGACGCGCGCGTCGAGCAGGATGGGCGACTGCACGGTGTCCCAGTCGTGCGTGTCGTGCGGCGACATCTGGTAGTGCCACGCCATCTTGCCGGTGTCGACGTTCAGCGCCACGAGCGCGCACGTGTAAAGGTTGTCGCCGGGGCGCGCCACGCCGGTGTACGCCGGCGTCGGGTTGCCGGTCCCGAAGATATAGAGCTTCGTTTCGGGATCGTACGAGCCGGGCATCCACGTGTGGCCGCCGCCGTAACGCGCGGCGTCGAGGTTGGGCCACGTCTCGAGCCCCGGGTCGCCCTCGTTCATCGGCACCGTGTAGAACTTCCACTGCAGCTTGCCGGTCTCGGGATCGAAGGACTGCAGGAATCCCGGACCGTCGAGGTCGTTTCCGGTTCCAACGATGACGTGATCGCCGACGATGATCGGCGCCGGCGTCGAGAAGTACTGCTGGTCGAAATCGGCGATCTCGACGTGCCAGCGCTCTTCGCCGGTTCTGGCATCGAGCGACACGAGGTAGTTGTCGGGTGTCTCGAAGAACAGATAGTTCCGCCAGATGCCGACGCCGCGGTTGCCGATGTGCGTGGCGCCGCGCGTCTTCCAGAAGTAGTGCCAGATCTCGCGGCCGTCGAGCGCGTCGATCGCCCACACGTTGTCGGGAGCGGTCGGATACAGAACGCCGCCCACCTGCAGGACCGCGCCCTTGATGGTGCCGCCGGTGAACTCGCGCGTGCCGACACCGCCGATGATCGTCGGCGGCACGCCGCCCCGCGGTCCGGTCAGAACCCGGGTCATCCAGGCGAGGGTGAGGTTTTTGACGTTCGACGTGTTGACGTGCTTCAGCGTGCTGAAGCGGCGGCTGGTGTAATCGCCCGCAAACGTCGGCCACGACTCTCCGAGGGGCTTTGTAAGAGAGGCAGGATCGAGGAGCGCTGCGGGACTCTGAGCACTCGGTACACCCCCAAAGACCACTGCGACAACAGCAAGCAGTAGCAGTGTTCTGACGCAGAGCCGCAGAGGCGCAGAGTTTTTTTCTTCAAATCGTTCTCTGCGTCTTTGCGTCTCTGCGTCGAGTCTGGCTCTACGCATTCTCATTTCAGACTCGTCAGGTAAGCGGTCACGTCGTGAATGTCCTTGTCGGTGTACACCGGCAGCAGATTCCGGTGGGCTTCGAGCGGATCGTGCACGTCGACTTTCGGCACCGCGCCGGTCCGGCGGAACGATCGCGACGTGCCGTCTTTCTGCGTCAAGGCCACCAGGAAGTCGTCGATGCGCTCGAGCCGTCCTTCGACCGTCTCACCGGTCGGAAGTGTGACGACGACCGTCGTTTCGCGCCTCGTCGTCATCGGAGCCGGCCTTGGTCCTGCGAGGGGCGCCGCACCGCGCCCTCCGCCGGCGCCCCGACCACCCGCGATCCACAAGTTCTGGAGCTGCGCGGGACCCAGGTCGCGGGCGCCGATGCCCTTGAGATCGCCCGTGGCGGTATGACAGCTTCCACATTTCTGGGCGAAATACTCCGCGCCGGCGCCAACGTCGCCGACGAGCACCTTCAATTCGACCGGCGGTCCCGGAGGCGGCGCACCCTGGCCGGGCGCCAGCGCGAGGATGCTGTGAATGTGCGACGCCACCGCCTTGATGTCATCCGCCGTCAGGCCGGACGCCGGCAGCCGATCCTTGTGAGAGCTGCGCATGACCGGTTCGACGAGCTCGCCCGCTCGATCGTTGAGCATCACGGCCGAGCGCAGCAGGTTCGACCCGCCCCGCTCGCCACCGCGCAGATCGGGGCCGTGGCAGCTCCGGCACTCGGTGTCGTAAATCGCGCGCCCTTTCGCGACGAGCTCGGGCGGATCCGGATCGCGCTGTTGCGCCGGAAAGCTCGCGATGCCGCCCCGGCCCTGCGCCCAGCCATTCGAACAAATGAACGCCGTCACGAGAAGAACTGACGCAGAGGCGCCGAGACGCAGAGATTTATTTTTGAAAGAGATCTCTGCGCCTTTGCGGCTCTGCGTCGATCTTTCTGTTGCTCTCATGTCCACCACGCTTCAACCGCTGGTTCCGTCAGAATCGCGCGCGACAGCACGTCGATGGCCGACTTCAGGCCTTCGTCGATCGACGCGAGCGCATCCTCGTGCTCGATGCTCATCACGTAATCGTAGCCGGCCATCCGCAGCGCGCTGACGATGCGCTTCCACTCGAACTCGTCGTGGCCGTATCCGACGCTCCGGAACAACCACGAGCGCTCTGGCATGCGGCGGTACGTCTTCGTGTCGATGACGCCGTTCACCGCCACGTTCTGCGGGTCGAGCGCGACGTCCTTGGCATGCATGTGGAAAATCGCGGGCCCCAGCGCACGGATCGCCGCCGGCACATCCACGCCCTGCCAGAAGTAGTGGCTCGGATCGAAGTTGACGCCCACCGTGTCGCCGACGGCCTTGCGCAGCCGCAGCGCCGTCTCGACGTTGTAGACGATGAAGCCCGGATGCGCCTCGAGCGCGATCTTCACGCCGTGGTCTTTGGCGAATTTCGCGGTCCTGGTCCAGTACGGAATCGCCTTCTTCTCCCACTGCCAGTCGAGGATCTCGAGAAACTCGGGCGGCCATGCGGCGGTCACCCAGTTCGGGTGCTTCGCCTTCTCCGAATCGCCCGGGCATCCGGAGAAGGTCACCACGACGGGTACCTCCAGGCGCTCGGCAAGCCGGACGGTCTTGCGGAACGTCTGGTCCTCGCTTTTCGCCCGTGCCCTGTCCGGATGGAGCGGATCGCCATGGCACGACAGGGCGCTGATGGTGAGCCCCGCATCCGTCACCATCTGCCGGAACTCGCGGGCTCGCTTCTTGTCACTCAGGTACAAATCGACATCGACGTGATCGCTTCCGGGCCACGAGCCCGTACCCAGCTCGATAGCCGTGACCTTTTCCAGCGATCGCACCTTCGCCAGCATCTCCCTGACGCCAAGCTTTCCAAAAACGGGGGTAAACAGACCAAGCTTCATCACTACTCCTCGATAACGGTTCGTAAAGTTCGTTGGTTCGTGGGTTCGTTAGTTCGCGGGGTTCGGCGCGAAGCGCGCGAACGCGACGAACCGCACGAACCCAACGAACTCGACGAACTTAACGAACCTGACGAACCATCAGTCATATCGAACGTTCTTCCAAACGCCGCCGGCCGCGTTGCTATCGATGATCGCATCGACGATACACGCCGACCGATAGCCGTCGTCGAATGTCGCGAACGCCGGAGGCTTTGCCGCGTCAGGTTTTTGACCGCTCGCAATGAAACCGTAGATATCTCTCATCAGATTGCAGAACGCGTCGGCCCATGCTTCCTGGTGCCCGCCAGGCAGGTGCGCGTAGGGCAGCGCGTCCTTTCCCAGGAGCGACGGGTCTTTCAGGAGCACGCCGTTCGGCCCCTCGCGGTGGCCGAGCCAGAGCTCGTTCTGCCGTTCCTGAATCCAGCGCACCGAGGACGTGCGTCCGTTCACCTCGAACCAGAGATCGTTCTTGTGGCCGGCACAGACCTGTCCGACGCACACGGCGCCGGTCGCGCCGTTCTCGAAGCGCACGAGCACGGCCGCCAGATCTTCGCTCTCGACCGTGAACGCCTCGCCGCGCTCGTCGGCCTTCGCGAAGGCCTCGCGGTTTTTCGACGGCTTGAAGCGCGTGGGAATCACCGTCTGAAAATCGGCGAGCACCGACGTGATGCGCTTGCCGACGACGTGCTGGACGAGATCGCACCAATGCGATCCGATGTCGCCGATGGCGGAGGTCCTCCCGCCTTTGTCCTGCTCGAGCCGCCAGGAAAAATCGGTCGGGTGCAGCAGCCAGTCCTGCAGATAGGCGCCGTGCACGAAATGCGGCTCGCCGATCTCACCGGCCGCAATCATGCCGCGCGCCTGCTGGACGAGCGGGTTCCCCCGATAGTTGAAGGTGACCGCATGGACCACCCCGGCTTTGCGGGCGGCTTCCACGAGCAAGCGCGCATCCTCGGCGCTGACCGCCAGCGGCTTGTCCGAGATGACGTGTTTGCGGTGGCCGAGCGCCGCCATGATGACGGGCACGTGCAGGTTGTTCGGCGTCGTATTGTGCACGACGTGCACGTCGGGGTCGGCGGCGAGCGCCTCGTAGCTGCCATAGGCTTTCGGGATACCGAGCGCGTCGGCCTTCTTCCGGGCCGAGGCCTCGGAACTCGCGGCCACCGCGACGACGTCCACGAAGCCCAGGCGGCGCACGGCGTCGACGTGATGCGCCCCGACGAATCCAGGGCCCACGATTCCCATGCCGATTCGCCGCATCTACGCGAGCGCCTTTCTGATGTAGTCGAGCCCCTTTTTCACCTCTTCAACCGGCGTGCCCGCTCCCTTGTACCTGGTACTCGAGATTCGCGGTAATCGGCCACTTGTTCTGCTTCAGCAGCTGCAGGACCTCGCGGATCGGCGTCTCCCCCTCGCCCCACGGCATGTTGTCGCCCTGGTTTTTCTTGCGATCCTTGATGTGCAGGTTGGTGATGCTGTCGTGATGCGCGCGAATGTATTCGACCGCGTCGAAGTTCGCCGCGGTGAAGTGGCCGATGTCGAGGTTCACCTTGAAATACTTCGACAGCTTCTGTGCGGCGGCGAAGCTCTCGGGTGTCGCGAACTCGTTGGGATCTTTCAGGTTCGAGTGGTTGTGCATCGCGACGATCATCTTGTGCTTCTCCGCGAACGGCACCACCCGTTTTGATGCTGAAAGCGTGCTCGAGGCCGTGATGAACTCCGCGCCCAGGGCCCGCGCGATCTCGAAGCCCCGGTCGATCTCGGGCTCCGTGAAGCTGTCGTTGAAGCTGTAATTGAAGGCGCGAATCATGATGTTCGCAGAGTTGAACTTCTTGCGGATGCCGGTGAAATGGCCGAGCGGCGTCTCGATCCGCCAGCGGCGAAGCTCCTCGCGCGGCACCTTGGCCGGCTCGAGCTGCGGCGACCAGAGCTCGCATTCACGCAGGCCGCATTCGGTGAACGCCGCCACCAGCGCATCCGACATGTCCCCCTCGGCCGGCCTCGGCAGCGCGCGAAAGCTGTAGGTCTGCGCGCCGATTCGTACGCCGTTGATCATGGAACCCGCCGCGCCGGCGCCCGCTTGCGCGGCCCGGGCGGCTGCGCCGTCAGCAAGGCCGGACCCGCCTTCGCCAAGGCTACGGCGGGTCTCGCCAAAGCTCGCCGATGTCCCGCGAGCGACGGCGGACGGCCGCACCAGCAACCCCGACAACGCGATTGTTGTGAACTCACGGCGAGTGATCATGGAGGCCTCCGCGTTGAAAATGTGCAGGTGAACTTACCACGAAGACACGAAGACACGAAGAGCAGGACGAGATGACAAAGGATGTCTCGCTTGACAGAAGCACCGCAATTTATTCACACTTTGTGAATGAATCGCACTGCTCTCGAGCGGGCGTTCGTGGTGATATGGATCTCGATGGCTACGCTGCACGCCCAGGCTCCCCGTGCGGCGGTCCCTGGTGAGCCCGTCAGATCGATTCTCGAGGCCCTTCGATCCCATCAAGTCGTCGGCCTCGGCCTGGGCGCACACAACAACGAGCAAGGACATGCGTTCCTGCTGTCGCTCGTCCGTCACCCCGAATTTCCTGCCTCTGAAGCAGACTTGATCGTCGAGTGTGGCAACGCGTTGTACCAGGATGTGATGGACCGGTTCATTGGCGGTGAGGAGGTTCCGGACGAGTCCTTGCGACGGACCTGGCAGGACACCACCCAGCCACACGACGGCTGTGATGTGCCGATTCACGAGGAACTTTACCGGACCATGAGGTCGGTGAATGCGGCGCTTCCAGCACAACGGCGAATCCGCGTGCTTCTCGGCGATCCTCCTGTCGATTGGAACAGCCCGACGGCCAGACAAGATCGCAGTACGTTCATGGCTATGCGTGACAGCCATCCCGCTCAGGTCATCCAGAAGGAAGTGCTCGCAAAACGTCGTCGCGCCGTCGTCGTTTATGGACAAATGCACCTTCAACGAGCGCAGATGGCGACCAATTACGACATGTCCCACCCGATTGCGCAGACGGTCGTCAGTTTGCTCGCAGGTCAGGGAGTGAGTGTTTTTACCGTGTGGGGAAACTCGCGGGCCGACCTTGCCATGTTACAGCCGTCCATCGCCGAATGGACACGTCCAAGCCTCGCTCTCGTTCGAGGCACGGTGCTCGGCGCCGCCGATTTCGAGTTCTTCTACGGTGCGCCCCTGCCTCGTGTGCTTATGAAGTCAGGTAAGGTCTCGCCGGTTCCACGCGAAGAATGGCGCGCCCTCCGCATGGAAGAGCAGTTTGACGCGGTGCTCTATCTGGGTCCACCCTCCACGATGACCACTGCCGAGCTGCCGAGGGCTCGTTGTGCCGATGCGGGCTACATGACACTGCGGCTCGGCCGGCTGGATGCAGAGGGTCCGAAGTCCGAAGCTGATCGTCTGAGGCAATACTGTGCGGCTTCGTTGAAATAAGGACTCTTCGTGGTTACGTTCCGGCGCGGCAACTGACGAAGTAGTCGGCAAGCGACGCAATCAACGGACCCATCTTTGGATTGGTGGGAACGACCTTCGGCACGATGCCGGACTCTTCGAGCGCGGCCCGGCACACCGGCCCCACAGCGGCAACCACCACGTTCGTGTTCAGCGCCTCGATGAGGGTGGCTTCGGCGCCCATCGCCGCGGCGATCTGCAGCAGATGGCGTCCTTGAACCTGACTCGTAAACACCACCGCATCGACCGCGCCCGCCAGAACCGCGCCGACAAGGTCGATCATCGGCTGTGTATCTTCCGGCAACTGCCACTCGTAGAGGCACAGCTCGTCCAGGCACGCGCCGCGCGCGCGAATCGCTTCGGCAAGCGTGTCGCTGCGCTCGCCGTAGTGAATCAGGACGACCTGCGCCCGGTTCAGTTCGCGAGTGTCGAGCGCTTCGAGCACTTCTGCGCTCGTGAACGGGTCGCGGGCCACGAGCGTCGGAGTGAGGCCGCGGCGCTTCAGCGCCGCCACCGGTTTCGGTCCCCGGCAGACGAGCGTCGCGCGCGACAGCGATTCCAGTAGAAACGGAAGCCAGCCCTGGCGCTCGGCTTCATCGAAGAGGGCGTTGGCGCCGGCTCCCGTCAGGAAGACCATGATGCGCGGAGCGGGCGACGCCAGCGTCTTGAGAAACGCGGCGACCGGCTCGCGGCAATCGATCGCCGTTTCGCGGACCGCGGGAGCGAAGCGAGGCAGGCCGCCATGCCGCCGGACGAGCTCGCCCATCTCGCCGCTCATCCTCGCCTCGAGGAGCGCGACACGAACACCTGCCAGCGCGCCGGACCTCAATGTGGTCATTTGACGGCGATGGATTCCTTGGCCGCGCTCCTGGCCACTTCCTTCAGCGCGCGCTTGTTGGACAGGTAAGGAATGAGGCGCTCGAGCACGGCGGGCAGCTCGCGGCACGGAACGTCCTCGAGGAGCCGCGTGCCGGCCTTCGCGTCGGGACCCGATCGCCCGCCCACGAAGACGTCAACGGCATCCACGATCTCATCGCCGATCTTCGCGTTCTTCCCGAGCAGACCGATGTCGGCCGTCGAATGATTCCCGCAGCCCGCCGGGCAACCCGACCAGTGCATCGTCAACGGCTTTCGACCCGGTCCCATGTTCTTCTCGAGCTCGCGCGCGGTCTTCAGCGCAAGCTCTTTCGTTTCGATGAGCGCCATGTGGCAGTAATCGATGCCGGTGCAGCTGACCAGGCCGCGCATCATGCCAGATGGGTTGTGCGGCAGTTCCTGGAGAACCGGTTCGGCCAGCATCGGTTCGAGCCGCGACTCGTGGACGTTCGTCACGATGAGGTTCTGCCCGGTTGTAATGCGAACGTCTCCGGTGCCGTACACCTCGGCAAGTCGAGCCACGTCCGAGAGCTGTCGAGCCGTAATCCGGCCGACCGGCACGCTCAAGCCAACCGAGTGGAAGCCCGGCTCTCGCTGCGGCATGACGCCGAGGTGATCGGCGTGTTTGGCCGTCCGCACGTCGCGGCCCGCCGTCATCAGCCGGTGGCCGACCCTGCGCTCCAGTTCGTCGCGGAATCGCCCGACGCCCCACGCATCGATGAGAAACGCCAGCCGCGCACGATTCCGGGCACGGCGCGATCCGTAGTCGCGGAACAGCAAGGTGATGTGGCTGCACAGCGACGCCGCTACCTCGGGGCCGACGAACACGCCAAGCGGCGACGCGAGCCGGAGCCCGCCCGAGCCCACCTTGCCGCCGACCGACACGTTGAATCCCTTGATCTCCTCGCCGTCGACGATCTTGATCGCCGGCGTCAGCGCGAGATCCTGCGTTTCGGCGTGCGTGCAACTGGCGGTGCAGGCCGTAATCGCGACGTTGAACTTCCTGGGCAGGTTCGTGAACGCCTTGTTCTTCAGGAACGCGCTGGTGAATTCCCGCACGACCGGCGACGCATCGAACAACTCGTCGGCTCCGACTCCGGCAACCGCGCAGCCGACGACGTTGCGGATGTTGTCCATGCCTGTCTGGAGCGAGACGAGCTCGACCGCCGTCAGGCGCTCCCAGATGCGAGGCACGTCGCCAATCGCAAAGCCGCGCAACTGAATCTGCTGCCGCGTCGTGATGTCGACGAATCCGGTGCCGCATTCCTGACTGAGCTCGCCGATCGCTCTCAACTGCGCGGCGTTGGTGATGCCGTTCGACATGCGGATCCGCATCATGAAGCGGCCGGGCGTCTGGCGCCTGAAGAACACGCCGAGCCACTTCAGCCGCTCGCGATCGGCGTCGCCGATGCTCTCCCAGCCATCGCGCGCGAACTTCTGGAGGTCGCCGGCCACGTCGAGGCCGTCTCTCTCGTGTTTGAGCCGCTCGATCTTGTTGGGTTCGGGCGCACGCGCGCCGGATTCCGGAGCACGCGGTCCAGGCTCGACACGCTGACACGCGAGCGCGACGAGGGCTTCGACCTCGGGCCGGCACGAGCCGCACCCGGTCGATGCGCGTGTGGCGTCGCAGACGGCGCGGACGCTCGTCGCACCCTGCAGCACCGCCTCGATGATCTGCGCCTTCGTCACGTTGTTGCAGTCGCAGACACGCGTGTCGTCGGGCATCGATTCGGGCTGCCGAAGCGCGGCCGCATCCACGGCGCCGGCATTCGAAAACAGGATGTCGGCACGGTTCTCGGCAATCGGCAGGCCGCCGGCAAAGGTCTGCAAGAGCGACGGTGCGATCGCGGCGTCGCCAAGCACAATCGCGCCGGCGAGGCGTCCGTTCCGGACGATCAGTTTCTTGTAAATCCCACGCGAGGGTTCGCTGTAGCTGACGACTTCGTCGGTTTCGTGCGCCGGCTCTTTCTCGCCCATAACGGCGAGGTCGATGCCCATCACCTTCAGCTTGGTCGATACCTTCGATCCGACATACACCGCGTCCGGATTCCGGCCGCTGAGGCGATCGGCGAGCTGCGCCGTCTGCTCCCACAACGGCGCCACCAGGCCGTACACCTTGCCGCGATGCTCGGCGCACTCCCCGACCGCATACACGCCGGGCGCACACGACAGATCGTCGCCGACGACGATGCCACGGCCGACATCGAGGCCGGCCTCAACCGCCAGCTTCACGTTGGGCCGAATGCCTGCCGCAATGACGACGAGATCGCAGTCGAGCCGCGACCCGCCCGCGAACTCGAGTCCCTGCACGTGGCCGTTGCCCAGAATCGCCGACGTGCGCGCTTCGAGATGCGTGCGAAGTCCCATGCGCTCGAACTGTCCCAGAAGCACCGCGCCCGCGGGCGGATCGATCTGCGCTTCCATGAGATGAGGCATCAGGTGCACGACGTGCGTCTCGAGGCCCTGGTGCAGGAGCCCGCGGGCGGCCTCGAGCCCGAGCAATCCGCCGCCGATGACCGCCGCGCGCTTCGCACGCGCCGCACAACTCATGATGCGATGGCAGTCGTCCAGCGTGCGGAAGACGAACACGCCCTCTTTGAAACGCCCGTCCTCGTTCCGGACGTTGGCAATGGGCGGAATCAGCGGGCTGCTCCCGGTCGCAATCACGAGCGTGTCGTACGGCTCCGACATTCCCCCCGCGGCATGCACGAGCCTCTCGCCGAGATCGATCCGCTCCACCGGCTTGCCGGCATGGAGCGTGACGCCATTGGCGGCGTACCAGGAGGTCGGGTTGATGAAGATGTCGTCCGGTTTATGACTCCCCGACAGCACGCTCGACAGGAGAATCCTGTTGTAGTTGCCGCACGGCTCGTCGCCGAACACGATCATCTCGAAGCGTTCGCGACCGCCGCGCTGGATGAGATCCTCGACCAGTCGCGCGCCGGCCATGCCGTTGCCGATGACGATGAGGCGCTTACGCATCCGGCTTCTCGATTCGCCCCGCACACACCTTGAACTGCGGCATCCGGCTCACGGGATCGAGCGCGTCGTGGGTCAGCCGGTTCGCCGAACGCTCGCCCGGCCAGTGAAACGGCACGAAGACCGTGTCGGGCCTGATATCCGCGGTAATGCGAGCCTTGAAGATCGCCGAGCCGCGGCGCGTACGAAGCACGACGCGCTCGCCATCGCCAATCCCGTGGCGGCGTGCCTGCTGCGGGTGCATCTCCACGAGTGGTTCGGGCGCGAGATCGACGAGTTGCGTCACACGCCGCGTCTGCGTGCCCGATTGGTACTGCGTCAGCGCACGCCCTGTCGTGACGTGACAGGGGAAGGACTCGTCGGTCTCTTCCGGAGGCCGCTCGTAATCGATCGGATGGAAGCGCGCCTTTCCGGTCGCTGTGGGAAAGCTCTCGGCAAACAGCCTCGGGGTTCCTGCCTGGCCCGCCGCGCACGGCCAGAACACGCCGGCTTCCGCATCGATCCGGTCGTAGCTGATGCCGGAATAGTCCGCTGGTCCACCGCGTGTGGCCTCGCGCAGCTCGTCGAACACCTCGCGCGCGCTTCCGTAGGCGAACAACGCGCGCCTGCCGAACCGGCCGGCCAGATTGCAGAGGATGTCGATGTCGGTCCGCACATCCCCCGGCGGCTCCATCGCACGATGGCGACGAATCACCCGTCCTTCGAGATTGGTCATCGTGCCTTCCTCTTCCGCCCATTGCGCGGACGGCAGCACGACGTCGGCCAGTTCCGCCGTCTCCGACGGAAAGAAGTCGGTGACCACGAGAAAGTCGAGCTGCTGCAGCCGATCGATCACGTGGCTGGCATTGGGGGCCGAGACCACCGGGTTGGAGCCCATGACGAACAGCCCGCGAATGCCGTCGGGCTCGCCGGCCGAGTCGAGCAGCTCGTAGGCCGACTTGCCCGCCGTCGGCAGATCGGACTCGGGAATCCCCCAGGTGGCGGCGATGTGGTATCGCGCCGCGGGATCGTGAATCGACCGATACCCGGGCAGTTGATCCGCCTTCTGCCCGTGCTCACGGCCGCCCTGCCCGTTGCCCTGTCCCGTCAAGGTACCGAATCCGCTGAACGGGCGGCCGACCTTTCCAAGCGCAAGCGCGAGGTTGATGAACGCCAGCACGTTGTTGACGCCGGTCGCGTGCTGCTCGGCGCCACGGGCGGTGAGCACCATGGCGGTTCTGGCGCTTCCGAGCATGCGCGCGGTATCGATCAAGTCGCGTTGCGGCACGCCCGTCAGCATCTCCACGCGCTCGGGCCAGTACGCCGCCGCCAGCCGCTTCACGTCGTCGAAGCCCTCCGTACGCTCGCGGATGTACTCGGTGTCGATCTGTCCCTCTCGAATCAGCAGGTGCAGCAGCCCGTTGGCGAGCGCCGCATCGGTGCCGGGACGAAGACGCAGGTGGAGCTTGGCCCACTGAGCCGTCGACGATCGCCGCGGGTCGGCCACCACGAGCGCGCCGCCGTTTCGCTGCTGTGCCTCGAAGTACCGCATGACAGGCGGCATCGTCTCTGCCGGATTGGCGCCGACGAGCAGGATGGTCTGTGCTTTGGGGATGTCTTCGAGCGGAAACGGCAATCCACGATCGAGGCCGAACGCGCGCGAAGCCGCCGCGGCCGCCGACGACATGCAGAACCGGCCGTTGTAATCGATGTTCGCCGTGCCGAGCGCCACGCGCGCAAATTTTCCCAGCAGATAGGCCTTCTCGTTGGTCAGCGAGCCGCCGCCGAAAACACCAACCGCGTTGCGACCGTAGTTGTCACGGATGCGCCGGAACGCCGACGCGATGCGATCGAGCGCCTCGTCCCATCCCACGGGCGCGAGCGCGTCGTTGCTGTCGCGCGCGAGTGGCGTGAGCAGGCGATCCGGATGCCGCAGCGTGTCTGCGGCCGACCAGCCCTTCGCGCACAGGCCGCCTTCGTTCACCGGAAACTTGGGATTGCCCGTCACCGCGGTCGCACCGCGGGAGGGAATCACGTGCATGCCGCATTGAAGCGCGCAGTACGGACAATGAGTCGGGGCGCCGCTCGGCGAATCCATCCGGCCATCGCGAGAGCAAGGACCGTGCCCTCACGCGACCGGTCGATCTGCGCAAATAACAGGCGGAATTCGAGTTGCGGATGGTCATCTCAATCGACTCATGTTCACGAATGTCGGAAGCCAATGGCGTGATGAACAAAATTGACGATGTGCCGCGTAGATCCGCGCGGCGTGGGCCATCGGAGCGCGTTCGCCCGAACGCGCGATGAACATCTTCGTTGGAGTACAAACCGCCGATGAACATTTTCGTCCGCTCGTTCCGGTGCCCGAACGACTCCGCTCGCCTCGTCGATTTCGTTTTTTTCTAGGGTTTCACCCGTTATCTTCACGAATGGTCGCTGGCACTGCTGTTGCTCAACATCTGGCGCATGACGAAACGTGGAGTTCTCGTCGCGCTCGTACTCATCGCGTCGGCCACTCATAGCGCAGCACAATCTCCGGCGCCGGCTGTGCCTCCAGTCGCGTTCGCAAACCTGCAGTTGCCTTCATGGGTACGTCTGGGCGTCGAGTATCGCGGCCGCCTGGAAGGACCGATGGGCATCGGGTTCGCCGAAGACCGTGAGGATCTCTACTGGCTGAATCGGTTTCGCGTCACGGCAGGTTTTCAATCCAGCCGTGGCTGTCGGCGGTGGTGCAGGGACAGGACGCCCGCGTGGAAGGACGCAACGGTCCGACCGCCGGAGCGCCGTTCCGCGATCAGTTCGATCTCCGTCTCGCGCACGCAGACGTCGGCGCCTTCGAGCGCAGCCGCGCGGCCGTTCGCGTCGGGCGCCAGGAGCTGGCGTTCGGCGATCAGCGCCTCGTCGGGCACGTGAACTGGCTGAACACCGCGCGATCGTTCGACGCCGTGCGTGGCGTGTTCCGTCGCAACAAGCTCCGCGTCGATACGTTTGCGGCGTCGGTCATCGCGATGCAGCCCGACGAGTTCAATCAGAGCGGCGACGGGAATTATTTCTACGGAGCCGATGCGCCGCTCGCGATCCTCCCGTTCGGCGGAGTGCTGGAGCCCTATGAGTTCGTGCGGTCCACTCGCGGCCAGCGGTCTGACGCAGGCGCGCTCGCCACGCTTGTGTCGTCGACCACCGGCGTACGGCTGGCCGGAAAGCTCTCGCCGTCGATCGACTACAACGTCGAAGCAGCCATCCAGCGGGGCTCGCTCGGGACGGACGACATCGCGGCATGGGCCGGACATTGGGCGGTCGGCCGCACCGTTCCCGCCGGACGCATCGCCTACCGCGTGTTCGGCGAGTACAACTACGCATCCGGCGACGAAACACCCGCGGACGGCCGGCGCGGCACCTTCGATCAACTGTATCCAACTCCACACGACAAGTACGGGCTGGCCGATCAGATCGGCTGGAAGAACATCCACCATCTTCGAACGGGCGTCGAGTTCAAGCCGCAGCCCAGGCTCGCGCTGGCGGGCGGGTACCACTCGTTCTGGCTCGCCAGCTCGCGCGACGCCCTCTACAACGCAGGCGGCGCCGTCATCGCACGCATCCCGGGCGGCACGGCGGATCGACACGTCGGACAGGAGCTCGACGTGCAGGCGACCTTCACGCCGTCTCCGCGCATCCAGGTGCACGGCGGTTACTCGCACCTCTTCACCGGAGCGTTCCTGAAAGCCGCAACGCCGGGAGAGTCGTACAGCGGTCCTTACATCATGGTGACGACGATGCTTCTTGGAATGGAGAGGTAGGGCATGACCCAGGTCAAAACTTCCCGCCGCGAGTTTCTGAAGCAGGCCGCAGGCGCCTCGACGCTGGCGGGTTTGATGGCGGGTGTTCCGTCGGGATGGACGGGCGGCGTCTACGCAGACGACTCGCCCGAAACCAGAACGATGCGGTTCGGCATCATCGCGCTCACCGATTGCGCGCCGATCGTGATCGCGCACGAGCTCGGCTTCTTCAAGAAGTTCGGCATCGATTCGGTGGTCTCGAAGGAAGCGTCGTGGGCGGTCATTCGCGACAAGATGAACCTGGGCGAAAACCAGGGCACGCACATGCTGATCGGCATGCCGCTCGCCTCGACGATGGGGCTCGCCGGATCTCCCGTGAAACCGATGGTGATCCCCTGGCTGCTGAACCGCAACGGACAGGCGATTACGCTCAACAACAAGCTGAAGCAGGCCGGTGTGAAAGGGCCGAAGGACGTGAAGCCGCTCGCCGATCGCGCACGCGCCGCCGGCGATCCGCTGACGTTCGCCATGACCTTCCCTCCGGGCACCCACGCGATGTGGATGCGCTACTGGCTCGGCAGCGGCGGCATCCACCCCGACAAGGACGTCACGCTCATCACGATCCCGCCGCCCCAGATGGTCGCGAACATGAAGGTCGACAAGATGGACGGCTTCTGCGTGGGCGAGCCGTGGAACGCGCGGGCGGTCGCCGATGGCATCGGCTTCACCAGCATCACCACGCAGCAGATGTGGCGCGACCATCCGGAGAAGGTCTGCGCCTTCACCGAAGAGTTCGCGTTGAAAAATCCTCGAACAGTGAAAGCCGCCTTGAAGGCGCTGCACCTGGCGAGCCTCGAGCTCGACAAGCTCGCGAACCGGCCGAAGCTCGCGGAGATCATCTCGCGTCCGACCTACATCAATTGCCCGCCCGAAATCATTCTCGGCAGGCTGCTGGGCAAATACGAATACGGCGACGGCCGCAAGGAACAGGACCCGTACTACATGATTTATTCGGATCGGAACTGCAACTACCCGGAGCCCGCGTTCGCGACATGGTGGCTCACGCAGTTCCGGCGGTGGGGCATGGTGAAAGGTGCGCCCGACTACGCGGGCGTCGTCAAGCGGGTGATGCGCCCCGACATCTACCTGGAAGCGATGAAAGAGATCGGCGTCACGCCGAAGGTCGCTCCCATGACGAAGTGGACGTTCTGGGACGGCGTCGCGTTCGATGCGGCCAACCCGGAACAGTACGCGCGATCGTTTCCCGTCAACAGCCTGACCGGCTGACCGGGGGCTGAGGGCTGAGGGCTAAGGGTGCGGAGGTGAGAGTGAATGTGAAAGCGGTTGGAAACTTTGTGCTGCCGATGGTCGGCATCGTGCTGGCGGGGGTGGTGTGGTGGGTGGCGAGCATGTATGTCGCCGATCTCCCGTCGCCCGTCAAGACGTGGGAGGAGAGCCGGGTCTACATCATGGAGCCCTGGGCGAAGCGGGGCGAAATGGATCAGGGCATCGCGCGCCTCGCCAGCTACAGCCTTCTGCGCGTCGCGCGCGGTTTTCTGCTCGGCATCGCCATCGGCACGCCGCTCGGGTTTCTGCTCGGCGTATCGGTGACCGCGCATCGCATGTTCGATCCGGTCATCCAGATACTGAGGCCGATTTCGCCCCTCGCCTGGCTTCCACTGGGTCTCGTGCTCTTCCAGAAATCGGAGCCGGCGGCCTTGTTCGCCATTGCGGTGTGCTCGATGTGGCCGACCGTGCTGAACACGATGTCCGGCGTCAGAGCCATTCCGCAGGACTACTGGAACGTGGCCAAAGTGCTCCGCCTTTCGCGGCTCACGACATTTACGAAGGTCGTGCTTCCCGCCACGCTGCCGTACATGTTCACCGGCTTCCGCCTCAGCCTGGGCATCGCGTGGCTCGTCATCGTCGCCAGCGAAATGCTGACGGGCACGCCCGGCGTGGGCGGATTCCTGTGGCAGGAATACAACAGCCTGATCTACTCGCACATCCTGCTCGCAATTCTGACGATCGGCGTGGTGGGATTCCTGCTCGATCGCATGATGGGAGTGGCCGAGGCACGACTGCGGGCGCTGTAATGGCGGGTCCAAAGAGCAGGACCCGCCCTACACCTTGTACGTAGGCCGGGTCTTGCTCTTTAGACCCGGCGATATGTAGGCCGGGTCTTGTTCTTTAGACCCGGCAGAACCTTATGGCATACATCGAAGCGTCGAACATCACCAAATCATTCGCATCGGGCGCGGCCACGCGCCATGTCCTCGAACGCGTGTCCCTCTCGGTCGACCGCGGAGAGTTCGTCTCGATTGTCGGCTTCATGGGATGCGGCAAATCGACGCTGCTCAACATTCTCTCGGGTGTGATCGCGGCGGACACGGGCGAGGTTCGCGTCGATGGCTACCCGACGACGGGCGTCAACCCGCGCGCGTCGATCGTGTTTCAGAACTACTCGCTGCTCCCCTGGTTTTCGGCGCTCGAGAACGTTCGACTGGCGGTCAACGCCGCCAAGCCGGAATGGTCGCGCGCGGAGCAGCGGGCCCAGGCCGAGCGTTATCTGACGCTCGTCGGCCTCGGGAACGCGATGCATCGGCGACCAAACCAGCTTTCTGGCGGCATGCGCCAGCGGGTCGCAATCGCCAGGGCCTTCGCAACAGAGCCCGAACTGCTGTTTCTCGACGAGCCCTTCGGCGCGCTCGACGCGCTGACGCGCGCCAATCTGCAGCAGGAGCTGACGCGGCTCTCGTCGGACACGGGACGAATCGTGACGACGGTGATGATCTCGAACAACCTCGACGAAGCCCTGCTGCTCTCGGACCGCATCATCCCGATGACCCGGGGGCCCCGTGCCACGCTCGGCCCGCCGGTGGTCGTCGACCTGCCCCGGCCGCGCAGCGCGGAGCAGTTGCTCCACGACGAACCGGCGATGCGTGCCCGGACGCGTATCGTCGAATCGCTCACCGATCACGTGCACGCGGCGAACGCGCGCCACGCCCAGACGCGATCGCGCACCGTGGTCGTTCCCCCGCCCCTGGTGCGGGCGGACTCGCGCGAGGCCGACGCATGAGCCTCATCGTGCCGCTCGAACTGACGGGGCTGACCAAGGTGTTTCCCACGCCGGCAGGCCCCTTCGTCGCGGTGAAGGACGTCAACCTGCGCGTTCAGCGTTCCGAGTTCATCTGCATCGTCGGACACTCGGGCTGCGGCAAGTCCACCGTGCTCTCGATCATCGCCGGCCTTCAACAGGCCACGCACGGCGGCGTCGTCATCAAGGGCCGTCAGACGATCGAGCCCGGCGAAGACAGGGCCGTCGTCTTTCAGACGCCTTGCCTGCTCCCGTGGTTGACCGCCAAGGAGAACGTGTTGCTGGCGGTGAAGCAGAAGTTCCGCCACTCGAAGGCCGAGGCCAGACGGATTCACGCGGAACAATACCTCGAGCTGACGGGCGTGGCCGACGCCATGGATCAGCTTCCGTCTGAGCTGTCCCTCGGCACGCAGCAATGCGTGTCGCTGGCCCGTGCGCTGGCGCTCGAGCCCGACCTGCTGCTGCTCGACGAGCCTTTCTCGATGCTCGATTCGCTGACGCGGCTCGACCTGCAGGACACGCTGCTGCGGGCGTGGGAACAGAATCGGCGAATCGTGGTGATGGTCACCCACGACGTCGACGAAGCGCTGTTTCTGGCCGATCGCGTCGTGCTGATGACCGACGGGCCGGAAGCGCGTATCGGCGAAGTCATCACGCTGCCGTTTTCAAGACCGCGGGAACGGCGGGACGTGCTCGAGCATCCGCAGGTACTACCGCTACCGTCAGAAGGTCATCGACTTCCTCGAGAATCACGCGCAACAATCGCGAACATCAAAACACGACGACGCGACGATGCAATGACGCGAAGGGCAGATCCCGAAAGACTCGTGATTACGTCGCGCTCGTCGCGTCTTCGTGTTCAAGATTTCTTCACAGTTAGAAACTGGCGGACCATCTCGGCGAAGCTGTTCCGGTCATAGACATAGAACAGCTCGTTCGAGCGAGGGGCGCGGCGCAGGTACGTGATGTCGGGCTCTGGGCCTGTTTTCTCCACGGCCATGGTTCGCAACTCGGGACGGGCGAGCTGGAACTGCCGGCTCGGCGTGTAGCGGAGGTCGTGCATCGATTCGAGCGCAAACAGCTTCAACCGCTGCAGGCTTGCCGGCACCGGATGCGAATACACGCGATCGAGCGCGATCTCTCCCGGTGGCGGTGGCGGAAGCGACATCAGCGTCCCCGCCGGACCGTACGGATAGCGATTGCGATCGGCGTGGTTGGTATACAGCAGGAGCATCACCGGATTCTTCCACCGCGCCAGCGCCTCCGACAGCGCCACGGTGGTGTACTGATGATCGCGGTGCGTGTCGAGCTGCGGGTGAGGCGCGACGATGACCTCCGGCTTCACCTTCTTCAGCAGCGCGAGCGTGTCGTCGACCAGATGGCTCCACTTCGAATCGCGCGGGCGCTTCGGCAGGAGCGATCCGACGTTTACCGTGCGATAGACGTTGATGTCCGAGTTCTGCCGGTACATCTCGGGCACGACCTCGTCGCGTTTCTCGTACATCGCCGCGACGCGCGCGTCGAAGTAACCCATATTGAACGTGCGATCGGGTGGAATGCCTCCCTGCAACGGTACCGTGATGCTGTCGATCAGCCTGATACGCCCCTTGAACAAGTACAGCTCGGGCAGATCGTCAAAGACCGCTTCGTAGGTTGGCGCGCCGGCGTTGCCGGCCGTCACGGTCACGACCGTGGCCCGTCTGTTGGCGTAGATGCCGAACGCCGCAATCTCGGCGTCATCGGGATGCGGAGCGAGCACGAGCATCGCCTTCGACAGATCGGGACTGGCCGAGAACAGCCGGACGATCGCATCGGGCGAAAGCGTCACGCCTTCCGCGCGAAGCGAGACACGGTGGCCGGGCGCCAGCCTGCCGCGCAGGAAACTCAGGTTCAGCCAGCGGACGCCCGAATCGCCCGGCGCGAAATACTGGCGGTCTGACACACCGCCGCTCGCAATCTCGACGAAGGGATTCTGCGCGTCTGCCGCAACGGTGACGCTCAGTTGGACCACGGCCGTATCCCACACACCTGCCTGCGGCCACACGAAGCCCGTCGTGCCATCCGCCTCGTCCAGCGTCACCGGTGACGTCGGGCTCTGCCCTCTGAAAATGAAGCTGCCGCTCTGAACCGGCGCGTCCTGCCGGGCCAGGCCCACCAGGCCCGACGCGGTCAGCACGAGCGCCAGTACCCCAACCAGCCGTGTGTTCCTCATGTGCGAGCCTCCGCCGTGCGCTCACTTCGGAAAAACAGCGCGAAGAGCACGAGCACCGCGGCCGCCATCACGGCGGGGACGATCCAGATGCTCTGCCAGTCGTGGCCCACGTCGCCGGCGACCACGTAGGCGTCGACCACGCGGCCGGACAACCACGATCCGATCAGCATGCCCACGCCGTAGGTGACAAACGTGATGAACCCCTGCGCCGCGGCGCGAAGGGTAGACGGCGCTTTCTGATCGACGTAGATCTGCCCCGTCACGAAGAAGAAGTCGTAGCAGATGCCGTGCAGCAGGATGCCCAGATACAGCATCCAGACGAGCGCGTCGTTGTTGCCGTAGGCAAAGAGCACGTACCGCGCCACCCACGCGGCCATGCCCACCAGCAGCAGCTGCTTCACACCGAGACGCTTGAAGAACCACGGCATGAGCAGCATGAACCCGACTTCGGACATCTGGCCGAGCGTCATCTTCCCTGCCGCGTTGGAAACGCCAATAGCGTTCAGGAACGGATTGGCGAACGCGTAGTAGAACTGCAGCGGGATGCAGACGAGAAAAGACCCGAGCACGAAGATCGCAAACGATCGATCTTTCATCAACTGCAGCGCATCGAGCCCGAGCACGTCGCGGAAGCGCACGCGTCCCGATGTGTGGGGCGGCGTGTGTGGCAGCACCAGGCAGAACACGGCGAGCAGCATCGAGCCCGCCGCCGCCAGTTGCATCGGCCGGCCGGTCGCTTCGACGCCAAGCGTGCCGACGAGAAGGCCCGCGACAATCCAGCCCAGCGTGCCGAGCACGCGAATCGGCGGAAACTCGCGCCCGGGATCTTTCATCTGCCGGAACGAGATCGAGTTGGTGAGCGCCAGCGTCGGCATGTAGAACAGCGTGTGGATGAGGACGGCGGCGTACAGCGGTCCGAAGGTGCTTTGCGTGGACGCGTAGAACAGCGCCGCGCCGCCGAACAGGTGCAGCACCGCGAGCAGACGCTCGGTGGCAAAAAACCGATCGGCGATCATGCCGACGAAAAACGGCGAGATGATCGCCGCCAGCGCGGTCGTGCCGTAGGTCAGGCCGATCTGTTCTCCCGAAAACCCCAACGCTCCCAGCCAGGTGCCCATGGTCACGTACCACGCGCCCCAGACGAAGAACTCGAGAAACATCATCGCGGACAGCTTCAGCCGGACGGTTGTTGGCATGGGCGGGAATTCTAGGTTAACGGGGGTTCCGGTTCCAGTTCCGGTTCCGGTTCTGGTTCATTGGTTCCGTTCCGGGTTCCGGTTCGGTTCCGTTCCGTTCAGGTTCAACAACCTTCGCTCGTGACCCGGGAAGGTTGCCCGCCGAAGGGGCGCCGCGAAGCGTCGTAAGTGGCCCTCGGTACGGTCTGTCACAGCGGGCAACGTTCCGAACGATGCTTTCGTCTAAAAGCCGATTATGGTTTTCCCTCACCTCCTCCAGGATCTCCGTTACTCCTTTCGAAGCATGCGCCGCAACGCCGGCTTTGCCGTCTTTGCCATCCTGATCGCCGGGCTTGGTGTTGGCGCCAGCGCCACCGTCTTCAGCGTCGTCAACACACTGCTCCTGCGCCCACTCCCCTTCGAGAAGCCCTCCGAGCTGGTGTGGATTGCCAATCGCGACCTCCCCGACCTCTCGGGCCAGACGACTCAGGTGGGGTACTTGCTGGACCTGCGAGAGAGAACGCAGACCCTGTCCGCCGTTGCCGGCTACTTCGCCTTCTACGGCGTCGGTGACAATCTCCTGAGCGGCCGAGGCGAGCCCGAACGGCTGAGCGGCGTGCCCGTGTCGGAGAACTTCTTCCACGTGCTCGGCGTGAAGCCCCTGTTGGGCCGCGCGTTCACTGCCCAGGAGAGCGCATGGAACGGCCCGAAGGCCGTGATGCTCGGCTACGCGCTGTGGGAGCGCCGCTTCAACCGCGATCCCACGATCGTCGGCACGTCGCTCGTCATCAACGACGCGCCGCACACGGTGGTCGGCGTGCTCCCGCCGTCGTTCGACTTCGCGACCATCTTCGCGCCGGGCAGCCGGTTCGACCTCTACTTTCCATTCCCGCTCAGCCCGGAGACCAATCGCTGGGGCAACACCACGGCGATGATTGGTCGGCTGAAGCCCGGTGCGACGGCGGCCAATGCGCACGCCGAAGTCCGCGTGCTTGCGCAGCTGATGAGGCGTGAGCATCCGGAGCGCAACGGCTTCGAGGGCATCGTCAAGCCGTTGTCCCAGCACGTCAGCGGCAACGTTCGGCTTTCCGCCCTGGTGCTCGCCGGCGCTGTGGGGATGGTCATGCTGATCGTCTGCGCCAACCTCTCGAACCTGCTGCTCGCACGCACGGCGGCACGACAGAAGGAAATCGCGATCCGAATGGCGCTCGGCGCCGGTCGGAAGCGACTGCTCGCTCAGATGCTTACTGAAGGGCTCGTCCTCTCATCCGGAGGCGCCGTCCTCGGTCTCGCGTTCGCGGTCGCCAGCACGCGACTACTGACCCAGCTCGATGCGGTCAGCATCCCGTTGCTGCGTGACGTGCGTATTGACGTAGCCGCGCTCGTGTTCACCGTCGGTACCACGCTCATTACGGGCCTCGTCTTCGGCCTGGCGCCGGCGCTGCAGGCGTTCGGGGCCGACATGACCGGCGCGCTGAAGGACGCGAGCCGCGGATCTACCGAGGGCCGAAAACGGGCCCTCGGTACGCAACGCGCTGGTGGTGTCGGAGATAGCATTCGCCTGCGTCCTGGTGGTCGGCGCCGGCCTCCTGATCCGCAGTCTCGTCACCGTGCTGGAAGTGGAGATGGGCTTCGACCCGGCGCGCACGTCCACGATGCGGGTCGATCCCGACAGCCGGGTCACGCCGGCTCAGCGCCTCACGTATATGGACGAGGTCCTGCGGCGTGTCGGCCAGGCGCCGGGCATCGAGCGCGCGGCCATCACCGACACACTCCCCTTCGGGCGCAACCGCACCTGGGGCGCGGGGGCCAAAGGTGTGACCTACGAGCGCGGCAAGTACCCGCTGGCGTTCGTGCGGCTGGTCAGCGAAGGCTACCCCGCAGCCATGGGCATCCCGTTCCTGGCCGGGCGCGACTTTTCGGCAAGCGACACGGCGGGCAAGGAACCCGTGATGCTGATCAACAAGACCCTCGCAGAGACGCTCTGGCCGGGCGAGGATCCGATTGGCAGGTACGTTGCCGGGCCGTGCGCCAAGGAACGCCGCGTGGTCGGCGTTGTCAGCGACGTGCGGCATCTGTCGCTGGAGCAGTCGTCAGGTAACGAGATGTACATTCCGGCGCGCCAGTGCGACGACCTTGCCGGTTCGTACCTGGTCGTGCGTTCGACTCTCCCCCCGGGTCAGGTGGCGGCGACGCTACGCTCCGCGCTCATGCCGATTGCGCCCAACCTTGCCAGCAACGACTTCCGCACGCTGCAGCAGATCGTGGACCGGTCGGTTTCGCCGCGGCGCTTTACGGTGCTTCTGCTGGGGGGCTTTGCCGTGTTCGCGCTGATCCTGGCGTCGCTTGGCATCTACGCTCTGATCTCGTACTCCGTCAACCAGCGCACACAGGAGATCGGGATTCGCATGGCCCTCGGGGCCTCGGCGCGCGACGTGCAGGCGCGCATCATCGGGCAGACGCTTCGCCTGGCGGTGATTGGCCTCGTGATTGGCGCCAGCGCCTCTTCGCTACTGGCCCGCAGCGCGTCGGGGCTGCTCTTCGGCGTGACCGCGGGCGATCCGCAGACGTTCGTTGGCATGATCGCCGTTCTGGCGATCGTCGCTCTCGTGGCTGGCTACCTGCCGGCCCGGCGTGCGTCGCGCATCGACCCAATGGTGGCGCTCCGCGCGGAATGATTGGTTGCACCTCGGCGAGCTAACGTTAAAGTCCGCCACGATCGGCGCAACCTTCACTGTGCCGAGCGCCTTTGTCCCAGACCTTTCAGTAAATCCATAGACTCGTTCCTTCAATTCCCACGCAAATTGCCACGCACGGCGTATGAAGAGCGGGCGTCCGAAACCAGAACCTCGGGAATCCCAACCTTTGGAACCGGAACCTGAAGTGTCAGTATGCTAAGCTTTTCCGCATCTTTTCAGCTCGTCAGGAGGCCCGATGTACCCGGTTATCAGTTCACGCACACGTGCGTTGTTCGTGGTGTCCCTTGCCGCGGCTGCGCTCTCGATAGCGGCCCTGCGCGCGCAGGACCCGGCGAGCTATCCGCACGATATGAGCGAATACGGCTGCTCGAATCGCGACGAAAATGCGTGCGACCAGGCGCCGGCGCCGCCACCCGACTACAACCCGCTCGTCGGGACGTGGGTGCGCTATTCCCTCCTGCGCAACGGCTTCAGCGTGCAGCCGCCCGATGCGCCGCTCTACGTGAAGTTCATGAACGACGGCTACTGGTCGATGATGGAGTTCCCGGCCAGCCGGCCGAAGGTCAACAAGCCCCTCGCCCAGCAAACGACAAAAGAGCTCTTCGCGCGCTTCGACAAGATGGGAGGCGGCTGGGGGAACTACAGCCACAGCGGGCAGGTGAACTACCGCCATCACAAGGTGGGCCTCGGCCCTGGCGGCGGCGAGAACACGCAGGAACGCGCCTGGCGGTTTGAAGGCAACGTGCTGATTCTCGAAGGCACGGGCCCCACCAAATCGCCGCAGGTTCATGCGCGCAAGCTGCCGAACCAGAAGCTTGGCTCCACCGCGCTCGTCGGATCGTGGGAACGCACGGCGTACACGGTGAACGGCGCGGCGGGCACGACGACACCGGAGCACCTGCTGCTCGGCGAGGACGGGTGGTTCCACGCCACGACCCTTCCCGCCGGCCGCAAGGGCGTGCCCAAAGTGCCGGCGGACAAATGGACCCCCGAGCAATACGCGGCGGCCTACGACGGTATGTCCGCCTCGCGCGGCACCTACAACGTGTCCGGCACGACGTTCGTACGGCGCCACATCGCCGATACCGATCCCAATCTCGAAGACAAGCTCAGCACGGGCGCGTTCGCGCTGAAGGGTGATACCTTCACATGGCAGGGCACCGATGCGGCCGGACAGAAATTCAGTGCGACCTACACGCGGATGAAACCGTTCGACGTGTATGCGCCCTTCGGGCGCGGCGCGGGGCCGGCACGCGGCGCGGCCCCGCAATAGACGGATCGGCTCCAGTCACGGAGACACTTATGAAGATGCGACGAAGAGAGTTTTTCAGCACGGCGGCCGTGGCGGGCGCCGGCTTGATAGCGGGCTCACAGGTGTCGGCGCAGGACGCTCCGGCGCGCGGCGGCGGCGCGCCGAAACCGGCGAGCTTCACACCGAAGATCGAGATGCTGTGGAAGAGCCCGGATCGTTATCCGAACGCGCTCGAATCGTCGCCCGAAGGGTTGTGGGTGGGCGACCAGGTCTCCGAGCGCATCAACCTGCTGGACTGGAAAACCGGCAAGGTGCTCGAGGATTTCGTCGGCGAGGCACACAATACGAGCGGTCTTGCCGTCGGCGGCGGATTTATCTGGGTCGGCTGCAACGGCGCCGGCACGGCCGCGAGCCTGCGCGAGTTCAAGCGCCCGTACGACAAGAACTACGGCGAGATCGTGAAGCTCGATATGAAGGGCAAGCAGGTGAAGGGCTACCGGACGCCCTGGGGCGGCGTCCACGGCACGTACTACAACCGCCAGACGGATAAGCTCTGGGCGGTCGTGCCCGGTCTGGGTTTCCTCTGCGAGATGGATCCGAAAGACGACCTGCGGATCAGCCGCATGCTGCAGATCCGCCAGAACGTGCCGCACGGACTGGACTTCTACGACGGATCGTTCTGGGTCATCGACGGTGCGGATCGGCTGGTACAGCGGATCGATCCTGAAAACGGCCGCGTGCAGGAAATCTGGGCGTTCGGGCCGAACGATCCCGATCCGCACGGCATGAGCCTCTACGACAACCACGTGTACTTCACCGACGCGGGTCTTGGAGGCGGCCGCAAGCCCAGCCCGGGCACGAAGCCTCAGATGATCTTCCGGTTCCCGCTGACGCGCACTTAGTGGGCGCCCGTCATGGCAGATGGCACATGGCGGATGGCAAAGGCGCAAGTGAACTCAGCTATGTGCCATGTGCCATTTGCCATTTGCCATGACCGGGGCACTCTCTATCCAAGTGCCCTCCTGATCTCGTCGATCCAGATCACCACAAACAGCGCGAGGATCACCAGCAGCAGGCCATTGGCGGCCCAGCCGTTTTTCGGAACGGCGTTGGTCCAGCGAATGCGGTTGTTCAGGTACAGCAGCGTCGCCGCCAGAAACGGGACGAACACGCTGCCCACGATCGTGTAGACGACGATCACCTGGATGGGCTGGCCGGTAAACGCGAAGGCCATCGGGACGAAGGTGACAAACACGAGCGCGATGCGGTACGGCGTGCTCGTGACCTCCGTCAGGCGCTTTCGCTCTTCCGGCGTCACTTTTTTCATGATGCCGTAGAAGTCGGCATAGAGATACGGCACGCTCTGCCACACGCCGAGGAGCGATGCGAAAACGGCGGCCCAGAACCCCACCGAGTAGGCGATGCGTCCGAACGCGCCGAGAATGCTGCCGAGCATCTCGGCCATTTTCGGCACGGCCTGCGCGTTCGTGATGGCGATGCCGGGAATGTAGAAGGCCTGGTTGGCGGTCATCATGATCGCCATGCCGAAGAGCGCCGTGAACAGGTACGCGATCGCGATGTCACCGCGCACGTACGACACGTGTTCGGCGCCGCTGATCTTCTCTTCGCGCATCCAGTAGTTGTACGAGAGCATCGTCACCGACCCGCCGATGCCGCCGATGATCGAAAGGACATTCAAGCCGCCGCCTTCGGGAATTGAAGGCACGAGCACGCCGCGCACGGCCGAGACCGGATCGTGGAACGTCAACGCGGCGCAGACGAGAATGCTGAAGCCCATGACGCCGACGAGCGTCTTCATCAGCTTCTCGAACCCGCCGTATCCGCCCAGGATCACGAAGCCGAAGCCGACCAGGCTGTGAAGAATCGCGCCCCACGATTGCGGAATCCGTCCGCCGGTCAGGTTGCTGATGCCAAGACCGGTGGCGTTGGTCAACGCGGCCGTCACCGCGACCGTCCAGATGACGAGATAGACCGCAAACGTGTAGGTGACCCAGACCGGAAGATGTTCGGCCCACCCTTCGAGCGCCGTCTTGCCGGTGGCCAGTTGCCAGCGGGCGATGCCCTCGTTCAGGACGTACTTGAAGAACGCGCCGAGGGCAATCGCCCAGAGGAGAATGACGCCGTAGCGCGCGCCGCCGACCGTCGCCGCCACGACATCGCCCGAGCCGATTCCCGTCGCAGCCACGACGAGGCCAGGGCCGGCCAGTTTGAGAAAACTGAATTTTTCCGGTGCGTTTCCGGCGGGAGGCACAAGCGCACATTCTAGTTCATAATGCGGTTATGAAGCGTCTTGCTGCCGCCGTTCTGCTCGTCGCATCGGGCCTGCCGCTCGCTGCGCAAAGCACGATCAACATTCCATTCGAGTCCTACACGTTGCCGAACGGCCTCACGGTGGTGTTGTCGACCGACCACACCACGCCGACCGTGGCCGTGAACATCTGGTATCACGTCGGCTCGAAAAACGAATTGCCCGGGCGCACCGGATTCGCCCATCTCTTCGAGCACGTCATGTTCACCGGATCCAAGAACATCGGCTACGGCGTGCACGACCGCCTCACCGAGGGCGCGGGCGGCATGAACAACGGGTCGACATCCAACGACATCACGACCTACTACGAGTCGGTCCCCTCGAACTACCTCGAATCGATGCTGTGGATCGAGTCCGACCGCATGGGCTTCCTGCTCGATGCGCTCGACCTCGCGAAGCTGAACGCGCAGCGCGACATCGTGAAGAACGAGCGGCGCCAGCGGATCGACAACCAGCCGTACGGGCGCGTGTTCGAGATTCTGTCGAAGGCCACCTACCCCGCCGAGCATCCGTACTCGTGGCCGGTGATCGGCAGCATGGAGGATCTCTCGGCCGCCTCCGAAGAGGACGTCAAGAATTTCTTCCGCGTGTATTACGCCCCGAACAACGCGTTCCTGAGCATCGTGGGAGATTTCGACCCCGCGCAGGTCAAGGCGTGGGTGACGAAATATTTCGGCGACATTCCGCGCGGCAACGCCATCAAGCGGCCCGATGCCGGGCCGGTGACGTTGTCGTCCGCCCAGCGGCTGGTGTACGAAGATCGCGTGCAGGTGCCGCGGCTGTACATGCTCTGGCCGGCGGTCGGCGACAAGAACGACGACCGCTTCGCGCTCGCGATACTCGGCGCCATCCTGTCGGGCCCGCGGACGGCCCGGCTGACCAAGGCGCTCGTCTACGACGAGCAGGCGGCCGCGTCGGTCTCGGCCGGGCACAACACGAACGAAGACGTCGGCGAGTTCATCGTCTCGATTACACCGCGCCCGGGACATACGCTCACCGACCTCGAGACGGCCGCCGACGCCGTCATCGATCGGCTGAAGCGCGAAGGGCCGACGCTGGAAGAAGTGCAGAAGGCGACCGCCGGCGAAGAGCTGTCGTTCGTGCGCGGACTCGAGTCGAACCTCGGCAAGGCGTTCCAGCTGGTCAACGGTGCCGCGATCCACGGCGACGCCGGCTACTTCCGCACTGAATATCAAAAGACCCTCGCGGTGACACCGGCCGACGTGCAGCGCGTGGCGAACAAGTATCTGACCAGCGGCCGCATCGTGTTGAGCGTCGTGCCGCCCGGGCAGACCGGCCAGGCCTCGAAGCCGGCAGAAAGCACGAAGGTCCAATGACGCGCCGATACCTGGCATTCGTTCTCGTTCTTGCCCTTTCGGCAGCGGCGGTTGTTGCGGTGGCGCAGGACTTTAGTCCTGCCTATGCGCAAACCCTCGATCGCTCCAAACAACCTCCCCTCGGCAAGACGCCCGAGCTGCGCGTGCCCACCTGGACCAAATCGAAGCTCGCCAACGGCGCCGAGCTCGTCGTGTCCGAGAAGCACGACCTGCCGCTCGTGTCGTTTTCGATCACATTCCTTGGCGGCGCAGACCAGTTCGAGTCGGCCGATCGCAGGGGCGTCGCGGGGCTGACCGCCGCGATGATGAGCGAGGGAACGAAGACGCGGAGCGGCGACGATCTCTCGAACGCCCTGCAGCTGCTCGGCACGAACGTGTCGGTCGGCGTCGGTTCGGAAAGCGGCGCCATCAGCTTCGTCAGCACGACCGCGCGCTTCGCCGACACGCTCGGCATCCTCGCCGACATGCTGATGAATTCGACGTTCCCGCCCGAAGCGCTCGAACGGCTGCGCGCGCAGCGGCTCGTCGCGCTCGAGCAGGCGAAGGCTCAGCCGGGCGCCATCGCGTCGCGCGTGTTTCCGCGCGTGCTCTACGGCGACGCCCATCCCCTGGGACAGTCGCCGACCGAGCAGAGCTACAAAGCCATCACACGAGCCGATGTCGTCGATTTTCATCAGCGGTTCTTCAAGCCCGGGCGCGCGCTGGTGACGGTCGTGGGCGACGTCACGCCTGCGGCGATTCGCCCCGTGATCGAGCGGGGCCTTGCCGGCTGGGTCCCCGGCGGCGAACGTCCCACGTTCTCGTTTCCGGCGCTGCCGGCTTCGCGACCGACGACGATCTATCTCGTCGACAAGCCGGGCTCGGCGCAATCGATCTTCGCGATCGGCTTGCCGGGACCGCCTCGCACCACGCCCGACTACTACGCGCTTCGCGTGATGAACACGATTCTCGGCGGCATGTTCCAGTCGCGCCTCAACGCGAACATCCGCGAGGAAAAAGGCTACAGCTACGGCGTGTCTTCTGGCTTCGGGTTCGGCAAGGGGCCTGGCCCCTTCCGCACGGGCGGCGACATCGTCGGAGACAAGACCGACGCCGCGCTCGTCGAGTTCATGAAGGAGCTGCGGGGCATCGTCGGCGCCCGGCCGATTACCGAGGAGGAATTGCGGACCGCCAAGGAATCGCTCATCCAGAGCCTGCCCGGCACGTTCGCGTCGGTGAGCGCCATCAACGGTGCCATCAGCGGTTTGTGGTTGCAGTCGCTGCCCGACGACTACTATCAGCGATTCACGAAGTCGGTGACGGCCATCACAGCCGGCGACGTCGTGGGCGTCGCGAAGAAGTATGTCGATCTCGAGCACATGGCCATCGTGGTTGTCGGCGACAGGAAGGCGATTGAGGAGCCGTTGCGCGGGACGAAGATCGCGCCAGTCGCGTATCTCGACATCGAGGGTCTTCCGCTGGTCAATAGTCAATAGTCTTAGGGCCATGGGCGATGGCCCGTCACAGGGCGAACCCGCTCCTCACGGCTTATCACGGAGATTGAGCATGACGACACCAAGACTCGGAGATCGACGATCGCGCATTCTGAGCACCGCCGCTGCCCTGGGCCTCATTCTCTTCGGCGCCCCGGCGAACGCCCAGCAGAAACCGGTGCTGGCGCCACAAGTGCAGGACCCGCTCGAGCGCTTGAACGAGTCGATCGACGCGCTGACGAAGAAAGTCTGGCCGAGCGTCGTGCAAATCCAGGTGACCAGTTACGGCGCGGCACGGGAAGAAAACGCCCGCGGCGACGCCAACGTCGTGATCGGCCAGCAGCGATCGGTCGGGTCTGGATTCGTCATCGATCCGGACGGCTACATCATGACCAACGCACACGTCGTGAACAACGCGCAGCGGATTGAAGTCATGATGGCGCCGGCCAACGCCGACGGCAGGCTCGCGACGGCGCTCTCGAACAAAACGACGAGCTTTGCGGCGCGCCTGATCGGCATCTCGAGCGAGCTGGATATGGCGCTCATCAAGGTCGAGGGCACCAAGCTGCCCGCGCTGCCCCTTGCGACGTACTCAAACCTCCGGCAGGGTGAAACGGTCTTCGCCTTTGGAAGCCCAGGGGGACTTCGTCAGACGCTGACCCACGGAATGGTCTCGGCCGTCGCCAGGCAAGTCGACATCGATTCGCCGCTCATCTACGTGCAGACCGACGCGCCGATCAATCCGGGTAACTCGGGCGGACCGCTCGTGAACACGCGCGGCGAAGTGGTCGGCATGAACACGTTCATCGTGTCGCAGTCGGGAGGCAGCGAGGGTCTCGGCTTTGCCATTCCATCGGCCACGGTGAGAACCGCATTCAGGCAGTTCCAGAAGTACGGTCAGCTTCGGCGGCAGGAAACGGGGATGAGCATCCAGACGATCACGCCTGGAATGGCCGCCGCCCTCGGCCTGACGAAGGACTACGGGCTGATCGTGTCGGATGTCTGGCCTGGCGGTCCGGCGGAGAAAGGCGGCCTGCAGGTCGGCGACATTCTCCTGTCGGTCGACGGGCAGCCGGCCGACAACCTGCCGACGGTCAACTATTTCTTCCGGCTGAGAGATTCCACCGAGAACGTCAAGGTTGTGGTGCAGCGCGGTGCCATGCAACACCCGCTCAGTCTCGCCACGGTCGAGGAACGCAACGAATTCGATGCCGTCTCATCGATGGCGGACACGCAGAAGAATCTGGTGCCCGAGCTGGGGATTCTCGGCGTCGAAATCGACCAGAAGATTGCCGCCGCCGCCCGCGGTCTCAGGGATCCGTACGGCATCATCGTGGTCGCGCGCGTGGCAGGATCGACGAGCGAAGTGCCTCTCCTGGCGAGAGACGTCGTCCGGAGCGTCAACAATGCGCGGGTGCCGACGCTGCTGGCGCTGCGGGACGCGGTGCGAGCGCTCAAGCCAGGCGCGCCGGTCGTGCTGCAGATTCAGCGCGAAGGGCGGCTGATGTACGTCACGTATACGGTGGAGTGATCGTCGATCGTCCACGTCGATCGTCCATCGTCGATCGTCGTTGGCCATCGTTCATACATCCCGTCAGTGGCACGTCAGCGAGCGCACGCAAAGCGCGCATCCCAACGGGCCCGTCGTCGGGTTGATCGGACACGGGTTTGCCATGCCCGGGGCCTGACACACGCGAATCGGCGAAACGTCGGCCGGCCCGCCCCCGCAATCAGGATGGTTGGGAACGTGAAGCTTGTACTGTTGCTGGCGGACCCACCCATCCGGCCCGGAGTGCTCCCAGCATCCCGCGTCAGGGTGAAAGTCCCACTGCGGTATGTTCTGCCCATATTGAAACGTGCAGTTGTTCTTGCCCCTCCTGCCAGGCGGCAGCGTCTCCGGATTGAGGATCCAGCTGGGAATCGTGCCGTTCACCTGCAGAGTGCCGGTCATCGGCATTGCACGCACGTGATCGTTCGCGGCTCCGCTGCTCTGACTCTGGCCCAGCGGCGTCGGCGCTGCGGGCGGATCGCCCGCATTGCAGGCCGCCAGGAGAAGCGCCGCGCACGCCGCGGATATGACGTTCCATCGCATTGCCATCTCTGAACTCCTTCAGGGAAACGCAGAAGAAAGAAGACCGGCCATCACGACTCAAAACGGTCACGACAGGCAAAAGCGGACAAGACTCGCCCTTGGGGGTAACATCTCGGCGCATCCACAGGTCCGCAGACCTCGATATGCAGGACGACAGCTCCGAATCGACGGTGCGCCTCCTCGAGCGTGCCCGCTCGGGTGACGAGGAAGCGGCCAATCGTCTGTTCGCCCGGCACGCCCGCCCTCTGCGACGGTGGGCCAGTGGCCGCCTCCCGAAGTGGGCCCGCGATGTGACCGACACCGATGATCTTGTCCAGGAAACGCTGCTTCAGACGTTTAAGAGGATCGAGCACTTTGAACCCCGCGGCGTCGGCGCGCTCAACGCGTATCTGCGTCAGGCGGTCCTGAACCGCATTCGCGAAGAGCTGCGCCGAAAGGGGCGGCGCCCTGATGCGACGGGGCTGAGCGCGCTGGAAGCCGACGGGCACCTGTCGCCACTCGAACAGGCCATCGGGAACGAGGCTGTCGAACGATACGAGAAGGCGCTCTCCAGCCTCAGGCCGGAGGAACAGGACGCGATTGTCGGCCGTGTCGAGTTCGGCTACACCTACGAGGAACTGGCGAGGGCGCTCGGCAAGCCCACACCCGATGCGGCTCGCAAGGCCGCGCAACGAGCCCTGGTGCGGCTCGTCGAGGAGATGGCGCGTGGCAACGGATGACGAACGTCTCGAACAGCTTGCCGGGGCCGTTCTGGACGGCAGCCCCGTAGACTGGAAAACGGCCGAGTCCGACGCGGACCCTGCGCGTCAGCGCCTCGTCCAGCATCTGAAAGTCGTCGCGGCCGTTGCCGGCGTGCACCGCATGCCGGACCCGTGGGGGCACCTTCGCGTCATCGAGCGCATCGGCAGCGGCTCGTTCGGCGACGTCTACCGCGCCTGGGATTCGCGCCTCGATCGCGAGGTCGCGCTCAAGTTGCTGCCCGCCGACCCTCGCGACGATCGCCAGACGTCGTCCATCATCCACGAAGGACGCCTGCTCGCCCGCGTCCATCACCCCAACATCGTGACGATTCATGGGGCCGAACAGATTGGCGATCGCATCGGCCTCTGGATGGAGCTCGTGCGTGGACGCACGCTGGAAGAGATGCTGGCTCACGGCGCGTCGTTCAGCCCCGCGGAAGCGGTGAGAATCGGCGTCGATCTCTGCAGCGCGGTCGAGGCCGTCCATGCCGCCGGACTGATCCATCGCGATATCAAGGCCCACAACGTGATGGTCGGTGACGACGGCCGTGTCGTGCTGATGGATTTCGGGACGGGTCGCGAGCGGGACGACTCGTCATCGTCGGATTTGACGGGAACGCCGCTGTATGTGGCTCCAGAAGTCCTTGGCGGACGGTCCGCGACGGCTCAAAGCGATGTCTACAGTCTGGGCGTCCTGCTGTTCCACGTGCTGACGAATTCGTATCCAGTTCAAGGGAACAGACTCGTCGAAATCCGGGCCGCGCACGGGGCCGGCACGCGTACCAGCCTTCGCACCATCCGCCCTGACGTTCCCTCCCAGCTCGCGCGTGTCGTCGAGCGAGCCCTCGACGCGCCACCCGAGCGTCGCCATCAAAGCGCCGCGTCGTTCGGCACCGCCCTTCGGCACGCCGCACATGGAGCCGCCCGCCGCCGGCTAATCTATGGGGCTGCGGCCGCGACCGTCGTTCTTGCCGGCGGCCTGGCCGTGGTCTGGCTCGGACGCGGTCCCGTATCTGACCCGGGCGCAACAATGGCCGTGCTGCCATTCGAGACGAAAGACAACGCCCCGGGCAGCCAGGAGTTCGCCGACGGACTGAGCGACGAGGTCCAGCGCAGCCTTGCGGGCATCGAAGGCCTGGCGCTGCGATCGACCAGCTCGTCGTTCGCCTTCAGGAGCCGGCCGCCGAATCTTCATGCGATCGCGTCGCAGCTCGGCGTGGACTTCGTCGTTGACGGGTCCATCTCCCGATCGAACGACCGCTTGCAAGTAGACACCCGGTTCGTTCGGGTGCCCGACGGGCTCGTCGTCTGGACGAAGCGCTTCGAGCGCGACGCGAGATCGGTGTCGGCCATTCTCGAGGACATCTCGTCGGCGATCGTGAACGAACTGCGCGTCACGCTGCGGCGCGATCGGCGGCGCTACGAGCTCGACCCGGATCTGTACTATCAATTTCTCCGGGCACGGGCGTTCCATGCGATGCGGGGAGCCGACAACAGCGCCAAGGCCGCCGAACTGTTCCAGCAGGTGGTATTGCGCGCCCCGGACTATGCGCCGGCATGGGCCGGGCTGGCCAGCGCGCTGGCGCAGCTTTCACGGCCTTCGACAGGCGAAGAGATCATCCCTCCGGATCCGAGGCTGGGCCCCGCGGCGATGAAGGCGCTTCAACTCGATCCGCTCCTGGCAGAAGCCCATGCCGCGCTCGCAGCCATGTACGCCAGCGATCGCGACTGGGTGAACGCGCGCATGTCGTTTCTGAAGGCGCTCGCGTTGAATCCCACGTTGACGGAGATACACAGCGACTTCGTGCTCGGCGTCCTGATGCCCATCGGTGACATCACCGAAGCCGTACGCCAGCTCGAGGCTGCGCGCATCGCCGATCCGTTGTCGCTCGATGTCAGACGAACGCAGGCGCACGTGCTGATCGAGGCCGGCCGCTATAGCGACGCGATCGAGAATTGCCAGTGGATCCTGCAGCACGATCCTGCGTTCCCCTTTGTGGACTTGTGGCTGAGCCGGGCCTTGTATCTCTCTGGGCGATTCGATGAGGCGGAGAAAGTACTCAGGGGCGCCCCGCCGCAGTTCTTCGGGTACCTCGGCTATCTCCTCGCCGTCAGCGGCCGCCGGGAAGAGGCGGCGGCGCTCGCGGCGAAAAATCCCGATGCGGTGTCGCGGAACATGCTCATCTACGCCGGGCTGGGCGACAAGGATCGGGCCTTTGAGGCGCTCACGCGCACGGCCGAAGTGAACTGGTGGCGAGCCGCGACGTGGATGCGCAGGCCCGAGATGGCGCTCCTTCGACAGGATCCGCGAATAGCGGCCTTGAAAAAGGAGCTCAGGCTGCCTGAATGACAACCCGCGAAATCAGATCAGGCTGAAGCCGGTAATCAGCAGCAGGCTGGCGAAGGCGGACACCACGTACGATCGGAAACCGCGCTAGCTTCTCCTCACGACAATCACCCAGTCCTCGGCGGGATTGTCGGGCGGCTCGCCAAGCGCGGCGCTGGCGCCACCCTTGACCGTTGAGACGCTGCCTCTCTTCAACGGCCCTCCATTCCGCGGGTCGAACCAACTCACGCCGAACTGGCCCGTCGCCTTCGACAGATCGAGACTCGCGGCACCACCCGACGGCAGATACACCAGGTAGACCTCGTTGGCCTTCGCGAAACAGTACCGGCTGTTGTCGTGCGCGTCGTTGCCCACCAGCGCATCGGCGTTTGCCATCTCCCAGAACGGAATCTTCTGAGCGTGGAAGAAGTCGATCGCCAGCCGGCCGTACTCCCAACTCTTCTCGCGGCTGCGGAAGTTCTCTGCCACCAGATCGTTGTCCGGCAGACCGTAACCGAAGTAGTACTCGATGCCGGCGCCGCCGGCCATCAGATTTCCCCACAAGACGTTCTTGCGAATGTCGTGGAGCGTGTAGCCGACGTCGGCGCCCTTGACATCTTTTCCTGCGAAACCCGAGTACCCGGGATCGGGGGGCACTCCAAGGTTCGCCGGCCCCTGCTCGTCGTTGGGCACGACCCACGGTTTCTTCGCTTGCGAGGAGGCAGTGACCCATCGCAAGGTCCGTTCGTGCACCGTGTTCCACATCATCTGCAGGGACGCGCCGGTAAAGGGCGACTGCTTGCCCAGCAGCGACGGATACACCTTCTCCTGTTCGTTCGGAAAGGTGTGGACGACGATGTGATCGCCGCCGTATGGATCGGTGCCGGTGAGACTCATCGCCATCGCCAGCTGCTGCTCGCTCGACTGCGTGTTCTCTTCCCCGATGTTCCAGTTCAGCGCGAGCGCATAACCGAATCGCGCCACAAGCTCGCGTATGTACAACCGTCGCTCTGGCCCGGTCTCACCGGCATCGAGCGATTCCGGAATGACGACGGTCTTTCCTCCGCGAAAGTGGTCGTCGATTTCGTTTTCCTGCAGCTTGAAATGCAGGTACAGCCCCTTTCGCTGCGCGTGGTCGAACACAATCTGCCATTGGTCGAGCTTCGACACGTCGTAGTGGAACTTGTCGTCGCGCTCGACGAACGGCCAGACATTGTCGCCGTCACCGCCCGCGTTGTACGGCAGGAACGAAATCGAGTTCACGCCTCTCGACGCCAGATAGTTGATGGCGCCAATGAGCGCCTTGCCTTTCGTGTCCTTCCAGGTCGGGTCGCCGGCGGTCCAGTCCTCGAGATGCGGCGCATAGGTGTGCAACGGCACCTGCGCCTTTCGCGCCACGGTGCCGTCGAAGTCGGCATACGCCAGCAACGTCTCGGGCGAGTCCGTCCCGAGCTTCAGGAAGTATTCACCGCTGCCGGCAAATTGCAGATAGTGCTTCCCGGCATACTGCAGCCGGCCACGAGCGCGGAAGTCCGGTGCGCGTTTGTCGCTAACGGCGATTTGAATCGCGCCCGTCCGGCCGTGGAGCGGCGCGACTGCCTGACCGGCAGACCCGCTTGCGAGCGCGACACCTTTTCCGCTGACAAACGCAATTCGATAGTTCCACCTGCCCGTCTTGTCGGGCGCCAGGTGCGCGCGCCACTTGTCTCCAGAGGTGGCCGACGAGTTGGCGGCGTTCCCGTCACCGGCGAAATAACCGGGCACCGAGTATGACGGTGTGCCCGATTCGTGGGTGAAGACAACCGACAGGCGATAGTCCAGAAACGGGTTCGGCGCACTCGCCGTCTCGTCGGCCTGCGGACCGGCCAACGTCAGCGTCACCTTGTGCCATTGCCGAAGCTCTCCGGACACGGTGATGTCATTGGCGCCACCGCCCCTCTGTGCGTTCACGAGCGCGAGCCCCGCCACGAGGGCCACGCACGCGGTTCCGAATACAACGGTCCGGTGCTTCATCATCGGGAGTCTCCTCTTCGTCACGAATTAGCGACGACCGGAACATCGGGACGGGCCCTGGTCCACAGCCATGCGGCCATCAGGTTCAGCACGGCGCCGAGGACAAAGAACGGCGTCGTCGATCCCGTCATGGCCAGCAGATACGGAAACGCCAGGCTCGTGACGAACGAGCCGATGTTGCCGGCCATGTTCATCGTGCCCGATACCGTCCCGGCATTCGCGCGGCCGATGTCGATGCAGAACGCCCACGACGGTGGAAGCGTCATGTCCGATCCCAGCATCGCAATGGTCAGGCACAGCACAGCAGGCAGCGGCGTCTGAAACGCCAGGCTGGCGAGGAGACCGGCGGCAGACAGCACGAACCCCGCAATCGCCGCGTACTGACGCGACTCGCGCCACCGGCCGCGTCGGTACAGCGAATCGACGATCGCGCCACCCACCCAGTTGCCGATCGCTCCTCCAACGAGCGGCAGCGCGGCGAGCAGTCCGGTCTGCAGTGCCTCGAGCCGATACGTGCGCTGCAGGTAGGGGAACAGCCACGTCAGACAGAAGAAGAACGTGAAGTTCGACGCGAAGTACTGCCCCATGGCCAGCCGCATGTTCGCCGATCGGACGAGCGCGCCAAGCCCGATCGCCGCGGGCGCGGCGCTCGACGATGCAGGGCGCCCTCGTTGAATCAACTGGCGTTCGGCCTCCGAGACGCCACCGTGCTCATCCGGCGTGTTTCGGAACCACGCAAACCAGGCGGCGGCCCACACGATGCCGAACGCTCCGAGCATGACGAAAGGCGCGCCGCCATCCGGCAGCCATTACCAGCCACGCGACCGCCGGCAGCGCGAACGCGGCCCCGAGACGCGAGCCCGAAAAATTGATGCCCTGCGCGAGGCCCCGCTCGCCGGCGGGCAGCCATGCGTAAAACGCACGGGCGCACGTGGGATAGGCGCCGGCTTCGGCCGCACCGAACAGGAACCGGAACAGGAGCAGCGACGCAAAGCTCCACGCGATGCCTGTCAGCGCCGTAAAGACCGACCACAATCCCACCACGGCCGCCAGCACGATGCGCGCACCGTAGCGATCGGCGAGGGCGCCTGCCGGCGTCTGGAACAGCGCGTACCCCAGCGCGAACGCCGACAACACCCAGCCGAACTGGGTGTCGCTGAGACCAAATGCCTCTGAGACGGGATTGCGGGCCGTCGAGATCGCCACGCGATCGATGTAGAGCAGCATCGACAGGGAGAACGTGACGGCAATCAGTTTGTACCGCGTCGGCACCGCACCCGCTGTGGCGAGCGCGCCCGGGACAACCGCCTCCGCCGCCTGCTTGTCGGCGCTCATCTCGCACCCGACGCGCCGAGGCCCACCGGAAGACGTTCGAGATGCGCCTGCACACGAGCCGCAATCTGCGCGGTACCAGAGGCACCGCCGTGCTCGAGGCTCCGCAGATCTCCGTCTCCGAACGCTGACTCGACGGCCTGCGTGAGCGCCGCTCCGGCCGACGAACACGCGGGCACGTCGTGACGTTCGCCGAGCCAGTCGAGCATCATCGCCGCCGACAGGATCATGGCCGTCGGGTTCGCCACGCCGCGGCCGGCAATGTCGGGGGCCGTGCCATGACAGGGTTGGAACACGCCATGCTTGTCGCCCAGATCGGCGGACGGGGCCATCCCCATGCCGCCGATGAGCGCCGCCCCCACGTCGGACAGGATGTCGCCGAACATGTTCTCGGTGACCAGGACGTCGAATTCCCAGGGCGCCCGCACCAATTTGAGACCCACCGCATCCACGTAGGCGCAGTCGGCCGCGATATCCGGATGCCGCGACGCGCACTCGAGAAAGATCGATCGGAAAAAGGCCAGCGATGGAATGACGTTCGCTTTGTCCACGCACGTCACGCGGCCCGGCCGGCCTCGCTTCCGCCGCGACCGGGCGAGTCGAAACGCAAAGTCGAAGAGCCGCTCTGATGTGCGCCGCGTGATGCGCATCGTGTCGAACACCGCCTCGTTGCCCTCCCGGCGTGTCATCGTCCGCGAGGCAAACAGGCCTTCGGTCGATTCGCGCACCAGCACGCAATCGATGTTCTTCGCGCGCGGATCGGCGAGCGGCGTGGGCGCACCGTTCAACAAGCGGAACGGGCGCACGCCGGCATAGAGATCGAACCGTTCGCGGAAGTCGAGATGCGGTTGCACTTCGGTGCCGTCCGGATAGCGGACCTCGGGCAGGCCCATGGCACCGAGCAGGATCGCGTCGGCCGATTCCGCCGCGCGCATCGCGCTGTCGGGCAGCGCGGTGCCCGTCCGGCGATACAAGTCGGCGCCGGCGTCGTACTGGTCGAAGGCCAGGCGGAAGCCACCGGCTCGAGCGACAGCGATATCCAGCAAGGTGAGGCACGGCGCCATTACTTCCCGGCCGATGCCGTCACCTGGGAACACCGCAATTCGAAACTCACGCATGTGTCATCCTCCGAATTTATAGGCAGGGCTGAAGCCCTGCGCTACCTCTGCGGGCGGGACTGAAGACCCGCGCTTCTGTGGCGGGGCTAAGTCCGCACTACCGATCTGGACCTCTACCGATCTGGAACCTCCGCGATGACGACAGGCACACCAGACGCTGCGGACTGATAGACGGCTTCCTGCACCGCGAGCGTCTGCAGGTAGCACCGGCCGTCTGTCTCGAACGCGGTACCGGCGAGAAGACCGTCGATAAAATGCTGCAGCGTCGCGCGCACGCAGTCGCCGGCGAACCCGCGGCGCTCGTGAACGTACTCGTGAGCGCTTGTACCGGCCCCGAGCGGATGGATCCACATCCGGCCTTCCTCGTCGAGCCGCAGCGAACCGCCATCGCCTTCGAGCACGAACTCACCGAATGTGTAACGAGGGTCCATGGCCGTCGACTCGTTGTAGCGGTTCGCATCCCAGAGTCCCTGACCACCGCTCGCGAACTCGAAGACCACGAGGCCCGTGTCCTCTCCGGCAATATCCGCGTTGAGGCGGCGCAGCCTCGCGAACACACGCCGCACCTCGCCGCCCAGATAGCGAAACACATCGATGAAGTGCACGCCGGTCTCGTAGATGAGCAATTGAGGCATCGTGCGGAAGTACGGCTGCCTCGCCAGGTAGGCATCGGGCTGCCACCCGTCGCCCATGCGCGTGCGGCACGAGATCGAATGAAGCCGGCCGATACGTCCCTTATCGAGCAACCGCCGGAACTCGCGGTGCCAGGGCTGAAATCGAAAGTTGTCGTGCACCATCAAACGGATTCCGGCACGCTCGGCCGACTCGACGATCGCGACCGCAGCTTCGAATCCGGGTGCGAGGGCCTTTTGACAGAGTACGTGCACGCCGCGCTCGGCGGCCAGCGTCGTCAGCGCCGCATGCGTATGCGGCGGCGTGATGATATCGATGAAGTCGGGGCGTTCCGCGTCGAGCATGACGGCCGTGTCGGAATAGGCCTTCGCATGAGGAAGCTGCCCGGCGACGGCGTCTGCGCGAGACCGGTCGAGGTCGCACACGGCGACCAGCTGCGCACCCGACACGCGCGGCCAGGCATCGTAGTGAAACCGGCTGAAATACCCGGCACCCACGGCCACGCCTCGAAGCGGTTGCCTCATCTCTTTCAGGATCCAAACACGCGGCGGAGCTCGTCGATTTCCGCCGGGCCAAGCCGCCACTGGGGCCGGTCTCCAAGAATGAAGAACAGCTTTGCGGTTTCCTCGAGCTCCTCGGCAGCCGAGACGGCCGTGTCGAGATCGGGCCCCGAGACGACAGGCCCATGGTTGGCGAGCAGGAGCGCACGATGCGAAACGGCCAACTGCGAAATCGTCCCGGCAGCGTCGGCGTTGCCGGGCCTGAAGTACGGCACCCGCGCGACACGCCCGACTCTCATGACGACGTACGGCGTAATCGCGGGAAGCACATCGTCGGAAGGACGATCGGTCAGGCAGGACAGGGCGGTCGCGTACGTGGAATGCAGGTGCACGACAGCCGCATCGTCGGGCCTGCTCTTGAACATCGCGAAGTGCAGCCACGCTTCCTTGGTCGGAGCGGGGCCGTCCACGTGCCGTCCGTTGACGTCCAGCCTGCTGAGAGCGCCCGGCTCGAGACGTCCCAACGACACGTTCGTCGGCGACATCATGTAGCCACCTGTGTCGAGGCGGACGCTGAGATTCCCCGACGTACCGCAACTGTACCCCCGCGCGAAGAGCGAGCGCCCATGGCGGGCCAGCGCCTCGCGTGCCTGTTCCTCGTTCATGCCGCAATCCCCAGCGCCCTGGCGAAAAACTCGACGCTTCCGAAATTTCCCGATTTCAACGCGAGATGAAAGCCCTTCGGCTCGATGCTGTGCGTCCACGGCACGCCCGGCTCGATTTCGTCGCCAAAGCCCAGCGTCTTCACGCCGATGGCGTCGAGCACCGCACCGGAGGTTTCGCCGCCGGCCACGACGAACGCGCGCACGCCATCCGATGCAAGCGCGACCGCCAGCGTGCTGAACGCCCGCTCGAGAATCGCCGCGGCTTCCGGCCCGCCCAGCGCCTGCTGGGCTTTCTGCACATCTTCCGGCGTTGTCGTCGAATAGAGGAGGACGTGGCCATGTTGTGACTGCGCACGCGACCAGCTCACCAATTCCGCCAGAGCGCCGTCATCTGAGGCCAGCGTCACCGGATCGACCTGCCGATGCGGCACGAGCCGCGCCAGGTGCCGGACCTGCGCCTGCGTGGCGGCCGATCCGCTTCCACTGAGGACCGCAACAGATCCGGGTGGCGAAGACAGCGCCGGAGGTCTGGCCTCGCCGTGCCGGTGCGACATCGTTCTGGCCAACGCGCCGCCGAGCGCGGCGCCTCCCGTGATGAGTCGAAAATCCCGGCAGGCCGACGCGATGGTATCGAGATGCCGGTCGGCCACCGCATCGACGATGGCCACCTTGTGGCCGCCGGCCCTCAGTGTTCCACAGCGCGCGCGAACAGCGTCGGATCCCTTCTCCACGTCCGTGAACGGCACGAGCCCAATCGGGAAAGCCGACTGTCTCGCCAGCACGCGCACGAGGTTGGAATCGGTCATCGGCGTCAGCGGATGATGCCGCATCGACGATTCCGACAGCAGTTGGTCGCCGACAAACAAATGACCGAGATAGACCGTGCGACCCAGCGACGGATAAGCCGGGCACGCGATCGTAAACGGCTCGTCCATCTGTTCCAGCAGGCGCTCGATCACGGGACCGATGTTGCCGGCATCCGTGGAGTCGAAGGTCGAGCAGTACTTGAAGTAGATCTGCCGGGCGCCGGCGTTCGTCAGGCAGGCCCCTGCCGCACAGGCCGCGGCCGTCGCCACGTGAACCGGAGCCGTGCGCGTTTTCAGGGAGATAATGACGACGTCGGCCGGCGGCACCGCAGAGTCCGGGACGCCGAGGGTCTGGATGACGGACCATCCATCCCGGCGCAGCACCGAGGCCAGATCGGTCGCACCGGTCACATCGTCGGCGATTACACCCAGATGCATGACGTCCAGACTGGTTTGACCGGAGACCGGTCATCGTATGCGTTAGCGAATTCAGTGTCAAACATCCTGCCCGCCTCGTTCGAACCGTTCGGACGTGCATTGTACCGGCCCGAATGCGTGCTCGGCACGGCGGCCGGCGACGTGTTCGTGCCCGACTGGCGCGGCGGTGTCGCGGTCGTCCGGGCCGACGGCGCGCAGGACGCCTGGCTCGCGCGCGCGGACGGCGTTGAACTGCGTCCCAACGGCATCGCCTTGAATGAAGACGGGTCGTTCCTCATCGCCAATCTCGGCGACGCCGGCGGCGTCTGGCGGCTCGATCGGGACGGCACGCTCACGCCCTGGCTCGTCGAGGTTGACGGAATCACGTTGCCTCCGGCCAATTACGTGATGACCGATGAACGGGGCCGCACCTGGATTACCGTGAGCACCACGCGGCACCCTCGACAACTCGCATGGCGATCCGACGTCCGCGACGGATTCATCGTGCTCGTCGACGATCGCGGCGCGCGCATCGTCGCGGACGGGCTGCACTACACCAACGAGTGCCGGCCCGACCCCGCCGGCGAGTGGCTCTACGTCGTCGAAACGTTCGGCCGCCGCCTGACGCGATTTCGAATCGGCGCGGGCGGAGACTTGAAAACGCCGGAAACGGTCATCGCCTTCGGCCACGGCTGCTGGCCCGACGGGTTCGTGTTCGACCAGCAGAACCGCATCTGGATCACCAGCCTGATCAGCAACCGCCTGCTCCGGTTCGACGGGTCGTCCCTGGAGACCATCGTCGAAGAGCTCAACGCGACGCATGTCGATGAGGTTGAAGACGCGTTCGGCCGGGACCAGATGCGTGCGGACCATCTGGGTCCCATCCCCGGAACCCGGCTGCAACATGTCACCAGCGTGGCGTTCGGCGCATCAGATCTGCGGTACTGTCTACATCGGCTGCCTCCACACCGATTGCATCTTCCGATTCCGGACCGACGTCCCTGGCGCCGCGCCGCCACACTGGCATTTCCGTCGGTCGTAATCGAGCACGCCACGAGGCTGTTCAAAAGCTACCGAGACGGCATTGCTCGAGAAGCGCGATGATCTCCTGACTGGTTCTGGCACGGTGCTTCAGGTGGATGGCCCTCGCGTCGCGCCAGTTGCCGCGCTTGATGGCGTCGACAACCGCCCGATGCTCCTGGTTCGACGAGCCCAGCGCCGGACGGAGTCGCACGGTGGTCATGCGGGCGCGATGACCATGATCCCAGAGCATGTAGGCCATGGCGGCCAGACGCGCATTTCCGCAGAGGTCGATGAGCGTCCGGTGAAAGCGCTCGTCGGCCTTGACCCACGCGTCGCGATCGCGCTGCTTCAAGGACGCGTCCATGTCGTCGAGCGCCTCGTCGAGCCGGCCCGCCGCCTTCGGATTCAGCCCGGACTTCACGAGACGCTCGATCGCGGTCAGTTCGAGCGCGGTCAGGACTTCATAGGTGTCGTGGAGATCCTGGAGCGACAGCGGCACGACGCGCATCCCGTGTCGCGGGATCAACTGGACGAAGTGCTCGTCTTGAAGGCGAACCAGCGCCTCTCGCAGCGGCGTGCGGCTCATGCCGAGGTCTGCCGCGAGATCCTGCTCGAGCACTTGGTGCGCGGGAGGATACTCGTTGTCCAGAATCCTTCGCCGGATTTCCCGATACGCGCGATCCACGAGCGACTGCCCGCCGCTCTGACGACGTGCGCGAGGATCGGCTCTCTTGCGCATGCTCGAGCGTGGCGTCACGCGCCGGGTCGATGGCATAGGCGGCAAAGAATACAATACGGCGATGCCATTCACGCTGCAGAAACTCACGCCCAACCTGATCGTCTCCAACGTCGAGCGGAGTCTCGCGTTCTACTGCGACGTGCTCGGCTTCGCGCGCACGCACGCGGTGCCCGATGCCTCGCCGTTCGTGTTTGCGGGCGTGCAGTCGGGTCCGGTGGAGATTTTCCTCAACGCCCCGGGCCCGGCGACCGAGGAGTACCCGGTCTTCGCGGGCAAGCCGATTGGCGGCACCCTGACGCTCTTCATCGAGGTGGTGGCCATCGAGAAGGTCTACGACGAGCTCAAGATGAAGGTGAAGGTCACGATGCCGCTGGAGAAGAAGTGGTACGGCGTAACGGAGTTTGCGTTCGAGGACCCGGATGGCTACGTGATTACGTTCGCCGAGCGCACGCCCTAGATACAAGACAGAAGATCAGAAGGTCAGGAGGAATTCTTTCAAAAAAGAAGAATTTCTCCTAATCTCCTGGTCTCCTGTTTTCAGTTTTCAGTTTTTAGATTCTAGTTTTTAGATTCTAGATTCCAGATTCGCTTCCCCTAGCCTACCGGCGCTCCTCCGCCGCGCGCGGGAGGCGGCGGGGGCGGAGGCACGTAGAGTCTCGTCAGAAACGCCATCAGATCCTGGAACTCCGACGGCGACAGGCGCTTGTCCCAGTCGTGCGGCATGATGCTGTTGGGATCGTAGTACACCTGCACGTCCTGCCGCTTGAAGCGGTGGATGTCGAGATCGTCCCTGCCCAGCACCTGAAGTGAGAAGCTGTCTTCGTTCTTAAGAATGCCCGAGACGACCTTCCCATCCTTCGTCGTGACGCGAACCGGCTGGTAGGTGCGACATCGGCAACAACGTCGTGTCGTGCGTGCCCCCGTCGGCCGCGATCTTGTGCTCCAGCTTCGTGAGCGCGTCCGCGATGTCCTGGACCTTGCGCTGGCCGCCAAGATTGGACAGGTCCGGTCCGATGATGCCGCCCCTGGCCTTGATCATGTGACAGTTGCCGCAGGTCCCCTTGCCCCAGAAGACCGCTTCGCCTCCCGCGACGTTGCCCGCGGCAGGCGCGTCAACAGCCGTGCCGCGAAGGCCGCGGATGTAGGCGGTGATGCGCCAGAGTCTGATCGTCGTTGAACTGTCCCGAGAACGGCGGCATCTGCGTACCGGAGACGCCGTTCTTCACGGCATCGAAAAGCTCATCGTCGGTGCGCCGCAGATAGCGGCGGTTCTGCGAGGCAACCGGTGGGCCGAGCTCGCCGCCTTTACCGTCCTTGCCGTGACAGGCCGTGCACGTCTCGTTGTAGAGCTTTTCTCCTTCGGCAATCGCCTCGCGGTTTCCAATGGCCGGATGCGCCGGCTTGGCCGTCGCCGGCCCGCCACCGCGCTGCGCGTTCACGGGAGCAACCAGATATGGCAGAGGGCCGATGGCGGATGGCACGAGGACAGACAGCAGTGCGCTGCCGGCAAGGACCAGCGCGCGACGAGCAGCAGCGCGCCTTTTGCCATCAGCCATCTGCGATTTGCCATTTCTCATTGGATCGCCTTTCATGACCAGCTACTTCGCGTCCGGTAACGCGAACGCGATCACATTGGAGAACGACGTCAACGCGACGTATTGATGTCCATCGACCATGTAGGTCGAAGGCGCCGACGTGATCAGCGCCCCGGTGTTGAAGTTCCAGAGCGGCTTGCCGCTCTTCGCATCCAGCACGGTGAACATCCCCTGCTGCTCGGGCGCGAAGATCAGGCCGCCGGCGGTGGAGAGCAGCCCGGGCCCGTAGTGAAACGAGCTGATCTGCTCGAAGTCCCACACCTTCTTGCCCGTCAGGGCATCGAGCGCGCGCACGTAGAGCTGCCAGCGTTCCTGGTCCTCGCCGCTTTCCATGTACGCCGTGCCGCTGCCACCCTGTCCCGGACGGAAGTTCGTCGTCGAACGATACGTGACGCCGCAACCTTCCTGGGCAATCAGGTAGAACAGCTTCGTGTCCGGGCTGTAAGCGGGCGATGGCCAGTTGGTCGCACCGGCGGTGGACGGACACGTCTTGGATCCCTGAACCGTTGGCTCGTGTCCCGGCGTCAGAATCGGCCGACCTTCCGGACTCAGGCCGCTCATCCAGTCGACCTTGCTGACAAAGGGCACGCCGCGCAGGAACTTTCCATCGGTGCGATCGAGGATGTAGTAGATGCCGTTGCGGTTCGCCTGCAGCAGCAGCTTGCGCATCTGGCCGTTGAACGGCGCATCGATCAGGATCGGCATCTCGTTCGAATCCCAGTCGTGCACGTCGTGCGGCGTGTTCTGGAAGTGCCACTTCAGCCTGCCGGTGTCGATGTCGAGCGCGACGATGCTGTCGGTGTAGAGGTTGTCGCCCTCGCGGTTGTCACCGACGAAATCCGGTGACGGCTGTCCGGTTCCCCAGTAAATCAGGTTGAGCTGCGGGTCGTAGCTGCCGCTCACCCACACCGGGCCGCCGCCGTTTCGCCACGAGTCGCCGGCCCAAGTTTCGCTCCCCGGCTCGCCCGGTTTCGGGATGGTGTTCCACGTCCACTTCGATTGACCGGTCTTCGCGTCGAAGGCCTCGATGAAGCCGCCGCCCTGGCCGCTGCCGCTCATGATGATGAGCCCCTTGGCGGCAAACGGCATCGGACCCTGGAAGCGCTTGCCCTGTTGCGACGGGCGCGCCTCCCACAGCGGGTTGCCGGTGCGCCGATCGAGCGCGACGAGCGCGGAATCCTGCGCAACCATGTAGACCATGTCGCCGTAGATGCCGATGCCGCGCTGCCAGCCGACGCTCGGCGGCTGCCGCATGTATTCCCAGATGAGGCGTCCGGTTGCCGCGTCGAGCGCGTGCACGCGGTTGTACTGACCGACATACATCACGCCCTTGTACACGATGGGCGGCGCCTCGAGATCTTTCGCACCGGTCAGGTGGAAGATCCATTTCGCCTGCAGGTTGGCGATGTTCGAGGTGTTGATCTGCTTCAGTGGCGAATGACGCTGCGAATCGTACGTTCCTGAGTACAGCAGGAAGTCGTTCGGATCGGGATTCAGCAGGTCTTTGTCGGTCACCTGCGCGGCCGCTACCGCACACAGACAGACGACGAGTGAGGCGATGAGTGCATGGCGCATTTGAGCCGGATTTTATGGCGAATCGGGTTGCGGAACCATCGCAGATTGTCGCGAAGGGGCGAAACGGGGTCGGGAGGGTTTTTCTCACGTCTTCCGCGAAAAACCCCTCCCGACCTCGTCAGTTGGCCAGCGGCGCGATGATGAGCGTTTCGATGATGTCGTCGACGCTTCGCCGGTGTTCCCGCCGATCGTCGCTCACCGTGGCGGCCGACGTCGAGACCACGACCAGATCGAGGCTGGGAACGAGCACGATGAACTGGCCGCCGAAGCCCCACGCATAGTACGTCTGCCGGCCCGCCATCTCCCGCATCCACCACCCGTAGCCGTACTCGCGGCCGCTGATGCGCGAGCGGCCGCGCGCCCTGAAGGTTTCGTCGATGAACGTCTTCGAGATGATCGGCCGACCGCCGACCTGCCCGCCGTTGAGGTAGAGCTCGCCGAAGGCGAGCATCTGCCGCGGCGTCATGACCATCTCGTTGCCGCCGAAATACACGCCCTGCGGATCGCGCGGCCACTGCGCCAGCGTGAAGCCGAGCGGCTTCGCGAGCGCCTCCTGCGCGAACTGCCAGGTGCTGTTGCGGTCACCCTGGTGAGGATCGCCGAGAGGATGTGCGTGTTCCCCGTGCTGTAGATCATCTCGGTGCCCGGGCGTTCCACCAGCGGTTTCGCGAGCGCGTGACGGACCCAGTTCGGGCTCTGAACCCACGTTCCGTAGTTACGGTTGCTCGTCGACTCGAGCCCGGACCGCATCGTCAGCAGGTCTTCGATTGTAATGGCTCGCTTGGCGTCGGGCAGATCGGGAAACCAGGTACCGATCGGCTGCGTCAGCGACAGGAGCTTGCGCTCGACCGCAATGCCGACGAGCGCGGAGATGACGCTTTTCGATGCGGACTTGATGTTGGCCGGCGTCGTCGCGCGCCGGCCGTTGAAATAGCGCTCGAGAATGACGGTTCCGCGCTGGGACACGACGAGACTGTAGAGCCTGGGCAACTCGCTTGCGGCCTTGAGCGCCGGATCGAACGGTGTCTGAGCGACAACTGGCGCCGCCAGAACGATCCACGCCGCCATCCACACGAGAACGGGACACAGCGTCTTCAGATTAACGGCTGAGGGCACACAAAATTCTTGATCAAAAAACGGGGATTAGGGATTGGGGATTAGGGATTAGGAGTCGAGAGCTTGGTGTGTTCTGCCCTGGCTTGCGTGAGAATCGGGATGTCGGGGTCCGCGTCTTTCCAGAGCGCGAGGAAGTCCTGGTAGGCCACACGGGCGCGCACCGTGTCACCGCTGGCCACGAGCGCTCTGGCCAGTTGCAGGCGCGCGAGGGCGTCGACGGGATCTTCCATGACAAGACCGCGGTGGCTGATGATCTTCCGGAATTCGACGGCCGCATCCGCCGGCCTTTTTGCGGCCAGATACGTCTGGCCGCGCACGTAGGCCGGATAGAGGCTTCCAAAGCTGGCGAAGAATGCCGTGCCGGGCAACGCGAATTCGTTCGACAGAGCGGGCTCGAGCTTCTGGAGTGCATCCGCCGGTTTTCCCTGCTGGAGTGCAATCAGGCCACGGAGCGCTGGCAGATAGCTGATTTGCACGGTCGTGTCCTGCGGATAGCGCGATTCGAGCTCTTTGCTGAGGTCTTGCGATCGCGACAGCTCCCCGGTCAGCGCCAGTGCGAAGGCGGCGGCGTATGCCACGTCGCGACCTGTTGACAGGTCCAGGGCCATGGCGGCCACACGACGCGCCTCCGCGACGTTGCCGACGAACGCGTGCCAGACGGCCGACGCCGTTTGAAACAGCGCCGCACGCTCGGTCTGGCGGGCCCTCTGGGACAGATCGACCGCGCGCCGCGTAAGCGAGTCAGCGCGCTTCAGTTGGCCCGAGTCGAGCGAGGGTGAGCGACTTGATGTTGGTCATTCTCGACTCGGGCTCGTTCCCCCGGGCCCGCGCAAACTCCCGTTCCATGGCTGCGTCGTCGCCTCTGAGGAACGCGAGGTGAAATTGCCAGAGGATGGGCTCGGGCCCCGGTAGCTTTCGGTCCGCCGCTCGCTGGAGCGCCGCCGCAGCTTCGTCGAGCCGATCGAGATACATATAGCAGGCTGCGGCATTGAAATATCCGAACGGCAACTGCGGGTCCGCAGCCTCCGCTTTCGCAGCGCGTTCGATGCAGCCCTCGTACCGGCCCGTTCCCTTCGTCACGAAGCCGGAGGCCAGACCGTACGAGTCGAACGTGCGCGGATAGGTCTGTGCCCACAGGTCGAACGCCTGGAGCGCCAGATCGAGGTTGCCGGTGACCTGGCGATGGTAGGTCGCCGTAATGAAGAACTCTTCATCGTCAGTGGCCCGCTCACGAAGCTCGAACGCCCGCGTAGTGTGTCGAGCTCCGAGCACCAACTCGCCCGAGAGGCTGTACGCGGTTCCTAATCGTGCGTGCGCCACAGCAAAGCGGTCGTCGATCTCGACGGCGCGCTTGAATAGCTCTATCGGCACCCGCCGCCCTTCGGTCCGTTGCGCCTGCAATCCGGCGCTGTACGCTTTCAACGCTTCGAGCGATGACGTGCTGACGTCGGGAAGCGGCCGGTTGTGCTCATCGAGCGTCGAGAGTGACTCACCGAGCCGCACTCTCAACCGGCTCGCGATGTCGCTCAACGCGTTCAACACGTCTTCCTTCTTCGCGAGCTGCGCCTGTTCCTCGCCGAGCACCTCGCCGCTGCGGCATCCGGTGGCGCGCACACCAAGTACGTATTGAGCGCCGAGGCTGGCGATGCTCCCTTCGAGAATGGCGCCGCCGCCCATCCGCTCGCAGATGTCACGGGCGAAAGCTGGAGTGAGCTTCGCGTCCGCGGGCTGGCCCATCAGCCGCAGCAGCTGCTGGATGCGCGTGTCCGAAGCCAGGCTAAGGAACGTTGACTGCTGGAGCTGAATCGCCAGCCCTTGTCGCAGAGTGCCGTCGAATACCGGATCGCCAGTGGTGTTTGCGAAGTCGGCGAGCACCACGGTTTCCTTGTCGGTGAGCGGCGCTGGGCGGCGCGAGTACGACGGTACCAATAGCCGCCACCAATCGCCGCGATCGCAAGCAGCGCTCCCGCGGTCACCAACAGCATGCCTCGTCGCGCGTGCGCGGACGCCGCGCGACCGACACCGGCAGTCGCGGTTCCATTTGGCGCCCGCGTCAACCGGCGCAAGTCGACGACCAACTCACGTGCGGTCTGATAGCGGTCGGCAGGATCCTTTTCCAGAGCCTTCTCGACGATATTCCTCAAGTCCGCAGGCAGGTCCAGCGACGATTCGGCCAAGGGCGGTGCCGGCCGGCTGATTAGGGCCTGCAACCGTTCCAGGTCTGTCGCGCCTTCAAAGGGCCGCCGGCCCGCGAGCAGCTCGTACAGGACGACGCCGAACGAGAAGATGTCGCTGCGCGCGTCCACTGGCTGGCCCGCCGCCTGTTCTGGCGACATATAGGCGACGGTCCCCACGATCAAGCCGGTTTGGGTGCGTCCTGCCGACAGCGTTCGCGTCACCGCCTGGCTGCCGGTGACTTCCCAGAGTTTGGCAAGGCCGAAATCCGCGAGCTTGGCGTAGCCGTTTTTTGCCACCAGGATGTTCTCAGGCTTGATGTCCCGGTGCACGATGCCGGCCGCATGTGCGGCGGCGAGTCCGTCGGCCACGCCTGTCAGAAGCTCGATCATCTGTCGCCAGGTGCGCGCCGTGGCCCGAGCCCAGTCCCTGAGCGTGCCGCCGTCGACGAACTCGGTGACCAGATACTGACGGCCATCGAGCTCCCCGACGTCGTGCACCGTCAGAATGTGCGGGTGGTTCAGCGAGGATGCCGTCTGCGCTTCGCGCTGAAAACGGCGGCGAGCAGTGGCGTCGGCCAGGTCGTCTGACAGAAACTTGATGGCAACGGGGCGATTCAGCTTCGTGTCGAGCGCGCGGTAGACGACGCCCATGCCACCTTCGCCGAGGGGGCCCTGAACCTGATACGCGCCGATTTGGTCGCCAGCGTGTATCGACGGGCCGGGACTGCTAAGGCGTGCCGCCAAGACGACAGCTGGTTCTCCGAGAGAGACCTCCGCCGACGTGCGCTGCGAGACGAGCGACTCGACATCGCGTAGTAATGCGTCATCGCCCGCACAGGCGTCTTTCAGAAACCGCGCCCGGTCGCGGGCGTCACGCTCGAACGCCGCGTGACAGAGATCCTCAACGCGCCGCCAGCGCTCGGGTGTCATGCGTCGTGCTTTCGTAAAAAGGGCGGGTCTGAAGTGCCCACCGTCGCCACAGGCTTCGGTGGACAAGCAAGACCCGCCCTACTTTTTACTTTCTACTTTCTACTTTTTACTTTTCACTGCGGTCCGGCTAAAGCCGGACACTACGTACTGTGCCCTACAGCTTCCCAAGCAGCGACTTGTCGAGTCCAGCCGCTTGCCGCGATCGTTCGCGAACCGCGTCACGCCGGCGAGGATCGACTTCTGATCCAGGTGCGCCTCGGCAATGACGTCGGGCTCGAGGCCGCCGGTCAGCCACTGATTGCGCGAAGTCCGAGGTCATCGAGTACTCGTCGGTCATCGGGCCGACGTTGCGGAGCGGCCACATCCGCCGCGTGCCGCTGCTGATGAACATCAAATCGTAGACGGCCTCCGGCGGGAGCACCGAGTTGCGGTACGCCTCCGGTTGATGATCGAACAGCTCCTCGCTGATCGCCGAAATCACCTTCACGTTGATGCCGGCTTCTTCGAGCTTCGGGAGCAGCTGCACGAGGTTGAACGTCGCGCTCGAGCCCTGCGCGACCACGTAGCCGTGCTTCGGCTTGCCCGGCGCGAAGTCGCGAATGACGTACAGGCCCTTCGCGGCCGCCTTGACGTCGGTGTCGGCGAACTTGCTGCGGTCGGCGACGGGAAAGTCGGGACGAGCCACCTCGATGGCGATGATGCCCACCTTCTTCTCGCGCGCGGCGATTTCCGCTGCCGCGAAATAGCCGGCCGCCACGTCGTTGTAGTCCCAGAAGCTGACGTTGATGACCTGCCCGCGCGGGAACAGCTTCCACACCTGCGGCGCGAAAATGCCGAAGTGCGTGCGCGCGTCGGCCGCCGTTTCCGGACCCGAGTGGCCGGCGAGAATGTGGAGCACGCCCGTGCGGAATTTGCTGTCCTGATTCTGCTGGCTCCAGACACGAGCCGGCAGATACATCAGCGGCGTGAACGCGCCGTAGGTGCCGCTCCACGCCCACATGCCCGCGAACTTCTCGGGATCGAGCGACGCGCTCTGCCCGACGATGCCGATCGCCGTCGATGAGTTGCCTGCCTCCTGGATGGCGGCCTTCAGGCGCGTGCCGTGCGGATTCTTTTCCGGATCGTAGTGGCCCCACAGGCTGCCGTGTTCCATGTTCACCGACTCGGAGAGGTCGGCGGCGATCGTCGCCACCCGTCCGCCGGTCACGTAGTTGCACCACTTGATCACTTCCGAAATCCCGCGGCGCGCGCCGGCCACTTCGCCCGCCTTCTTGAACAGCGCGATCTTCACTCTCCTTTTCCGCGCCCGAAGACGGGTTCTTCACTTTGACGGCCTGCGTGTCGGTCGGCAGGTTCGCGACGCGCAGGCGCTCGTCGAGGAACGGGTCCTGCTTGACGTCGATGCTCAGCTTGAAGTCGTCCTTCACCTGGTCGCCGATCTCGACGATGCGGTCGGCGAGCCAGTCGCCGAGGCCGTTCTTGTCGAGGAGCGACATGGCCACGTCCATGTTCGTCTTGAACTGGATCAGGCGCTCTTTCGTATCCGTCACCGCGCCGTTCCGGATGCCCTGGAACTCGACGCCGTACTTGTCCTCGAAGGTCTTGCACAGCGCGACGAAGTAGTCCGAGTTCATCTTCATCGCATACGGATGGCTCGGATACCCGACGACCTGATCGGTCGATGCGGCGATCTTGCCGTTGGCCGCCGTCGGCCAGTAGCCCTTGATCGTCTTGCCGATGACGATGATCGGCCGGCGATCCGACGGGTCGACGTCATCCATCGCCTTGAGCGCGCCGACGATCTGGTCGTAATCGTGTCCGTTGGACATCGTCATCACGTTCCACCCGTACGATTTCCACTGCTCGATGAAATCGTAGCCGGTGTACTTCGCGTCGATGACGCCGCCCATGAGCGAGTCGTCGATGCCCGCGTTGTTTTCCGAGAACATGACGCGAAGCCGCTTGCCGACCTTCAGCGCGAGCGCCTGCGTCTTCAGCTCCTGCGCGTGACCGGCGCACAGCGCGAACTCGCCTTCGAAGGCGATCACCTTGGGCTGGCCCACGGGCGCGCCCACCATGTCCCAGAACGCGGCCTTCCCGGCTGCGCTCGACAGGCCCACCCCCGACGGTCCGCCGTTGACGTCATTGCTCTGGTCGATCGACTCGATATGGCCCGACAGCGCGTGAACGCCGCGGCTGCCCTCTTTCGCCTGCGCGAACAGCGGCTCGTCGGCGAGCCCCTGCTCCTGAAGCAGCGTCTTGAGCGCGCCCGCACCGCGCCGGAATCCGAGCGCGTCGATGGAGAGGAACCCGTCTTTCGGCGCCACGTAGTATTTCTTGTCGCCGGTCGCCTTGAACTTCCGGTAGAGCGCCTCGCCCATGATCATCCACAGCGCATAACACGTGGGCGCGCAGTGGCCCGCGGCGAGCATGAACTTGTCGCCGTAGGGATGTTTCGGACGCCGGTAGTCGTGCCGCAGGCCGCCGAGCTTCGGCCCGGCGAGGTGCACCGCGACGTTGTAGGGCGTATAGGCAAGCGGCCCGCCGAAGTGGCCGGTCTGTGAGTAGTTGCCGAGCAGGGTCAGGGTCATGCACGTCATGAACCCGACGTCTTCGAGCCGCTGCTTGTCCTTGGAATCCAGCAAGCCCGCGCGTGAAGGTGCCGTTTGAACGCTCATCGTTTAAGTCCTCTTACTGGTGATGGTTTGGAGAGGTGATCCTATAAAAGAAAGTAAAAAGTAGAAAGTAAAAAGGGGAAAGTAAGAAAGTCAGAAAGGGAGGGAATCGAAAACCGGCAACACAATGGGCAGGCCGGCATCATCCGCCTCCTGCCCTGACCTAGTTTCCCGTACCTACTTTTTACTTTCTACTTTTTACTTTCGACTTTCGACTTACACGATCCCCGCCACCTTCGTCTCTGCGCTCGGGAAGCCCCGGTCGAGCTTCTGCTTGAAGACTTCCTCGGCAATCGTCATGTAGACGTCGCCGTTGGTGTTGCGCATCCTCGAGTGCATGCCGGTCTTCATGCCGCCGGCATGGCCCGCGAGAATCATCGCCAGCCCGCTGTTCTTGTGCGGGTTCGCTTCGGCGTGCTCGTGCGCAAACAGCACGCAGGTGTTGTCGAGGAGGTTGCCGTCGCCTTCGGGCACCGACTTTCAGCTTGTTCAGGAAATACGCGAACTCCTCGACGTGCCACCGGGTGATGTCGCGCAAGATGCGCTGCGATTCCGGCGACGCGGCGTTGTTGTGCGTGTAGTCGTGGTGCCGCAGCCGGGTGAGCCCCAGCCAGGGGAACCGCGTGAGGCTCTGCCCCTTCGACAGCATGTAGAGACGACGTTGGTCTGGCCCGACGCCAGCGCGTGCACCACGAGATCGCTCTGAATCTTCGCGATGCGCGGGTAGTCCGTCAGGTCGGCGACGTCTTCCGGCTCCCGGAGGTTCTTGCCGTAGTCGGCCGGCAGGCTGGCAATGGCGCGCTCGAGGTCGCGCACCGACGTCAGATGTTCGTCGAGCCGCGCGCGATCGCTCTGGCCGAGCGTCGGCTGCAAATCGTCGAGGTCGCTGCGCACCGCGTCGAGCACGCTCTTCTTGCGATTCACCCAGCTCTGGTCGCGCACGCCGAACATGCGATCGAACAGATTCTGCGGAATCATCTCGGGCGGCAGCGCGCGATCGGGGCCCGCCCAGCTCATGTTGCGGTGGATGTTCTCGCCGTGCGATTCCTGGCAGACGCCCACCTGCAGCGAGCTGAACCGCGTCTTGCCGACCATCCCGGCCGCGATGACCTGATCGACGGACGCGCCGCCGGCGCCGCGACCGGTGTACGCCGCGCCGGAGAGGACGCCGCTGATCGACTTGTGATGGCCGTTGCCGGGGCCCGACGACCGCGCGCCCGCGTTGTCGATGCTGCTGATGATGTGAATGTCGTCCCGCAGGGACTTGAGCGGCGCCAGGCACGGCGTCAGCTCATATCCGGTGCCGACCTCCGACGGAATCCAGTAGCGCTCCGGGATGCCGTTGCCGTTGAACCAGAACACAAAGCGGGGCGCAACGGGCTTGGCGGTTGCCGCGTACGCCGTGCCGTTGGTCGTGAACCAGGCCGCGAGCGGCGGAAGACCGACCCGGATCGCCGCACCGGCCATACCCACGCCATGGAGGAAACGGCGTCTCGTTACATGCATCGGAATCTCCTCAGCATCTGAAACTAGAATCTAAGATCTAAAAACTACAATCTCAAATCCACATTCCGATTAGATAGATTATTCTAGTTTCTAGTTTGTAGTTTCCAGGTTCACAAGCCCTCTAAGAATTGTGGCGAACGGACGAGGGAAAGCAACACTTCTTTGAATTTGAACCCCGAGCTCCGGAACGTGGCCGCGGCGGCCGCGATCGTGGACCGGTCCGGGCGCCGCTTCCGGGCGGCCGAAAGCATAGCGAAACACCTGTTTCACCACGCAATCCTGGCAAATCGGGCTCGCGGCCAGCACCTTTCCGAGCGCGCGCGAGTCCTCGAACGTCGAATTCGGCACGCCCGCGATTTCGCCCGTCGCCGTGATATCGACGTTCACGGGCTTGCTTCGGCGTCCTTCGCCGGAGCCCGAATAGATATCGACAGTCTCCTTGTCGCGCCACGCGCCGACGGCATCGTACTTCTCGAGACCGAATCCGATCGGATCCATCAGACGATGGCAGCCCGAACATGACTGATTTTCCACGTGCTGCAGCAAGCGCTCGCGCTTGGCGCGCGCGGCATCAGCGGTCGCCGGATCCGGCAGGTTCGTGTTCACGCCGGGCGGCGGATTCGGCACGACCTGGCAGAGCAGGTGCTCGCGCACGAACAAGCCGCGCGCGGTGGGCGACGTGTCGACCGGACCGGTCGTCGAGGCCAGGAACGTCGCCTGGCCGAGGATGCCCGCTCGCGGAAGCGTGGCGGGAAACTTCACGATCTCGAACTCGCCTGCCGGCTCGGGCAGGCCGTACAGCCGCGCGAGCTCGGCGTTGAGAAAGCTGTAGTCGGCCGTGAACGCGTCCATGAAGTTGAGGTCGTTCCACACCAGATGGTCCAGGAGCATCCGGGTCTCCTGCACCATCGTCGCCGCGAGCTCGGGCGTGAACGATGGAAAGCGTCCATCATCCTTTGCCGCCGTGAGCATCCGATCGAAGCGCAGCCACTGGCCGAAAAACTCGCCGGCCGCCTGCTGCCCACGCTTGTCGCGAAGCATGCCGCGCGCAATGCGCTCGATGCCATCCGCTGTCCGCAGCCCGCCCTTCGCTGCCGCGTCGAGCAGTGCGCGATCGGGCATCGTGTCCCAGAGCAGATACGACAGCCGATTCGCGATGGCGTAGTCACGAAGGCCGCCCGCATCGCCCGCGGTGACGTGAAAGAGGAACTTCGGCGACTGCAGCATCGCCTCGACGACGACTCGCGCACCCTCGAGGAACTTGCCGGTGGTGTTGGCCTGCCCGGCAAACAGCTCTGTGTATCTGCGAACCTCGACGTCGTTGAGCGGGCGCCGGAACGCCTTTTCACCGAAGCTGCGCACAAATTGATCGCGGCACTTCACATCGCGCGCCGCCGGGTTCTTGCACGGCACGAGCCCGTTCACGTCGCCGGCACGAAACGCGTTCGTCGCCATGCGCTCGGCGGCCGTGCTGTACGCGTCTTCGAGAACCGGAGGAATGCCCTGGGTTCGCGTCTGATTCTTGAAGCCGCCGACGAAATCCTCCGGCGGGAACCGATCGGCGGGCCGGCTGTGGTCGCCGAGCAAATCGCGGACGGTGTTGTTGTACTGGCTGTGCGTCAGCCGTCGAAGTCCGACCTGGTGCGAGACGGCCGGCGCAACCGTCGCCAGTCGTGCACGTGCCGCGGCGACCGCGCTGTCGGGTACCGTCGCGAGATGCTGGACCCACATCCGCACGGCCTGCTCGTCGGGCGAGCCCGGCTCTATCTTCAGACCACCCACGTGACGCACGCGGTTGGTGGGCTTGTTGAGCAACAGCGAGCTCGACGGATCGTCGCGATTCACGAGCGCCGCCAGCGTCAGGCCAAACGCGTCGATCTCATCGGCGCTCGCCGTGCCGGCCGGAAAATGCAACCGCGTGCCCGACGCCACGCCTTCGTCGGTGTGACACGCGCGACAGTCAGCCTTCTCGAGAACCGGATAGACGGTCGCGGCAAACGACGGAGCCGGCGCCTGCGCCTCGAGGACAGGCCATTGCAGCCCAACCGCGGCGAGAACAGCGATGGCGGGTCCAAAGAACAGGACCCGCCCTACGTACGTAGGCCGGGTCTTGCTTTCAGACCCGGCGTCAACCCAGAATCTGTGGTCTTCATTCCGTATATGCCCCACGCGGTTTCGTCGATCCCACCAGCGGCTCTTTCGGCTCGGGCCGCGTTCCCCACGAGACGACGGTCGACGCATGCTGTTGCCTGAACGCCGCCACGCCACCCTGTGTCACCGCCGTGTCGCTGATGTACAGCCGCTGCAGCGTCGACAGCTTCGCGAGCGCGACGAGCGTGCGATCGCCAATGCCGGTATTCGAAAGATCAAGACTGGTGATGCCCTGCAGCGACGCCAACCCGGCCGCGGCCGAGTCGTTGATGCCTTCGGCATTCCAGAGGCTCAACCGCTGAAGGTTCGGGAGCGTCGCCAGCGTCTTCAGGGCGCCGGCGGTCACGAGCGAGCCGCTCAGATTGAGGTCGCGCAGTTTCTTGAGGCTCGCGAGCTTCGCCACGCCGGCATCGGTGATGCGCGTCCCGCCGGTGATGCGGCATTCCGCTTCGCCGGTCCGCGGACCGAGCGCCTCCGGCCGCGGAGCCCCGAGCCCCACGCCGTCGCCGATATTCAGCTCTTCGAGCCCCGTGAGCAGCGCGATGGTATCGAGCTCGAGGTCGGTCATCACCGGCGCCCAGCACATGCCCGCGTTGCGGCGCTGCACGCCGTAGAAGCTCAAGCGCTTCAGGTTCGGCAGATACTTCAGCACGTGCAGCGCAGACCCGCTGATCTTCATGCCTCCGACGTTCAGCTCTTCGAGCAGCGACAACGGCGCGAGGTGCTCCATGCCGACGTCGCCAATCTGCGTGAAGCTGATGTCGAGCGACCGGAGGTTCGAGAGCTTCGCCACGTATTCGAGGCTCGTGTCGGTCACATCGGTTCCGCGCAGGTTCAGCACGCGCAGGTTCGTGTTGCCGCGCAGGTACGCGACCGCCGCGTCGGTGATGAATTCAGCCGTGAACAGGTTCAGCTCTTCGAGCTGGCTTGCCCTGCCGATGGCTTCGGCGCCTTTGTCGGAGACATAGGTCAGCGACAGGTCGAGCTTCTTCAGCGTCTTGATGGCCGCGACACGCTCCACGTCGGCATCGGTCGCCCAGGTCCGCGCCAGCGACACTTCGACGATGTTTCCTTTTGCGTCGCGGACGACGTGGCCGCCCTGTTTCTCGATGTCGGCGGCGAGCGCCGCATCAGGCAGTTCTGCAGCGGACAGGGCTAAAGCCCTGTGCCACCGGACTGGTGACTGTCAGAATCGGTGGCACAGCCCTTCAGGGCTGTCCAGGAGCGAAGCACACAGCAGAATCCCGACTGTTGCGGTGATTGTTTTCATACCTTACCCGCGCCGTCGCGCGGAATCGCGCGAGTAATGAATGACGCAGCCGGGCAACGCCTGCTTCAGCTGCAAGTATCCCTTGTCGGTCACGAGCGTGTGATACAGGTCGAGCTGCTGCAGCCCCTTGAATCCAGCCACATGAACCACGCCTGCGTCCGTCAGATCCACGGTATCGAGCTGCAGGCTCGTCAGCTTCGTCAGCCCCGACAGGTTCGCGAGGCCAGCGTCGCCGACGGTCGTGTATCCCAGGTTGAGCGACTCCAGGTTCGTCAGCTTGCCGATCTCCGCCATGCTCTTGTCGGTGGCGATCGTGTTCTGCAGATTCAGAACGCGCAGGCGCCCGAGCGCCGGCAGGTGCACGAGCCCCATGTCGGTCAAACGCGTGAAGCTCAGATCCAGGACCTCGAGCTTCGAAAGCTTGCCGATGTGCGCAAGGCCGGCGTCGCGCACGTCCACACCGGCGAGATCGAGCTCCACGATGTTCGACAACGCAGCAACCGGCGCCAGGCCTGGATCGGTGAGGTCGGTGTAGTTCAGCGAGAGCTTCTCGATCGACGTCAGCCCTCGCAGGTGCGTCATGCCGGCGTCGCCGAGGGGCGCGCTGTTCAGCCTCAGCTCGCGAAGCCGGGTCATGCCCGACAACGCGGCCAGACCGCTGCCCTCGACGAGCGTGTGGCTCAGGTCGAGGCTCTGCAGGCCCGTCAGACTCTTCAGATACGCGAGACCGGAATCGGCGAGCGTCGTCGAGCTGAGATCGAGCTTCTTCAACGCGCGCAGGTTCGCGAGATGCGCGAGACCGACGTCGCTGACCTCGGTATCGCGCAGGCTCAGCTCTTCGAGCTGCGGCAATTCTTTCAGCAGGGCCAGCTCGCGGTCGGCAATCGACGTCGACGCGAGGCTCAGGCCCACGGCGTGGCCGTCGCGCATGCTGACGGACGCGCCGATGGCCGCAAGCCACTTTCCGATCGCGGCTTCGCCCTTCCCGGTCACCGTCCCCATGTCGACCGCGCGCTTGGTCGTGCGGACCGACGAGTCCTGGAAGAGCACCGTCAGACCCGGCAGCTTCGCCTGAAGCTCCTTGACGGCAGACGCCGTGACGCGCGTGTACCGCACGTCGAGGTCGCGAAGATTTTTCAGCGCGGCCAGCTGCGCGAGGCCGGCGTTCGAAATGCGCGTGCGATAGAGCGTCAGCGTCTGCAGTTGCGTCATCCGCATCAGCGACTCGATGCCGCCGTCGGTGATGTCCGTGCCGACCAGCTCGAGACGGCGCAGGTTGGTGAGCCCCGACAGGGCCGCCAGCCCGGAATCGGTCGTCTTCGTGCCGTCGAGATCCAGCTCGGTCAGCTGCACGAGGCCCGCCAGATTCTTCAGCCCTTGATCGGAAACGGACGTGTCTTCGAGATACAGCTTGGTGAGCCCGGACATGTTCGAGACGTGCCGCAGGCCGCGATCGTCGAAGAAGATGTTGTGGGTCAAATCGAGATGTTTCAATCTGGTGAAGGGCGCCAGGGCGTCGCCGGGCAGGCGCGTCTGGTGCAGACGCAGCTCCTCGAGGCCGGGCAACATCATCCGCTTCACGACCGTGTCTTCCATCGGAATGTAGGTCTGGACGGGCTTGCTGAGGACGAACTTCTCGAGGTTCGGCGAGCCGTTGAAGAGCGCGATCGTGTCGGCCACCAGCGTGTTGGGCTGGCCGTACCACAGCCGGCCGTTCAAATAGAGCGCCTTCAGCTCTGGCAAGGCCGGCCACCGGAGAATCTCGTCACGGAGCCCCCAGGCCCCCATCGACACGCCGACCAGATCGAGTGTGTGGATGCGGAAGTCGGTGTCGGGCAGCTGCTGGAGGTCGAGAACCGGCTGCTTCTGACCTTCCAGGATGACCGCGCCGCCCAGCCTCAACACGCGCTCCGCCACGATGCGATCCGAGGACTGCTGCGCGACGAGCGGCAGCGGTGCGCTGACGACGAGCACGGCACACGTCAGCGCCACTAAACACTTTGAATTCATACGGTTTGAAATGGATCGGATGCTTGAAATGTAGCGCAATAAGACCAGAAATCCAACAGGTTCGTAAAGTTCGTAAAGTTCGTGGAGTTCGTGGGGTTCGTGGGGTTCGTGGGGTTCGTGCCTTCCGCGCGCGACGAATCCGGAGCGCGCCCGAACCTCACGAACTTACGAACTGCACGAACCAACGAACCAACGAACCTATAATTGTCGGCATGAAGCGCCTGATCTGCGTCGTTGCGATTGCGTGGCTGTTCATTGGCGCGGCCCTGTCGGCCCAGCACAAGGAGGTTGACGCCTACGTCGCGGCTCATCAGCAGCCGATCGTGACCGAGTTCGTCGAGCTGCTCTCGATTCCGAACGTCGCCGCCGATCGCGCCAACGTCAAACGCAACGCCGATCTGCTGCGCACGCTGTTCCTCAAGCGCGGCTTTGCCGTCGAGATTCTGCCGACCGACGGCAACCCGCTCGTGTTTGCCGAGCTGGCCGTACCCGGTGCACGGCGCACGATCCTGTTCTACGCGCACTACGACGGTCAGCCGATCGATCCCAAGGCCTGGAGCCAGGCCAGCCCGTTCACGCCTGTCGTGCGGACCGGCCGGCTTGAAGACGGCGCCAAGGAGATTCCTGATTTTCTCTCGCTGAAGCAGTTTCCGCCCGAGGCGCGTCTCTACGCCCGCTCGGCGTCAGACGACAAGGCGCCGATCGTCGCGCTGCTGTCCGCCGTGGACGCCATGAAAGCGTCCGCACAACCGATCACGTCGAACGTGAAGGTCATCCTCGACGGCGAAGAGGAAGCCCGATCGCCGAGCCTGGCGGCGACGATGGGCCGCTACCGCGAGAAATACCGGGCCGACCTGATGCTGATTCTCGACGGTCCTCTGCACACGAGCGGCAAGCCAACGCTGGCCTTCGGCGCGCGTGGGAATCTCGTGTTTCAGCTCACGGCCTTCGGTCCGAAGTTCGCGCTGCACAGCGGCCACTACGGCAACTGGGCGCCCAACCCCGCGCTCGATCTCGTCCAGCTGCTCGCATCGATGAAAGACGCGAACGGGCGCGTCACCGTCGCCGGGTTCTACGACGACGTGCCGAAGCTGTCCGAGGAGGAGCGGAAGATTCTGGCCGCCGTGCCCGATCGCGGCGACGAGCTGATGCGCTTTTTCGGCATCGGGCGCACCGAACAGGTGGGCGACAACCTGCAGGAAGCGCTGCAGTATCCCTCGCTGAACATCCGCGGCCTGCACAGCGGCGACATCGGCGACCAGGCGCGCACCATCATTCCCGATCGCGCCATTGCCGAGATCGACGTGCGCCTGGTGAAGGAAACCGACGCCGAGCGCATGCTGCAGCGCGTGCTCGCGCACATCCGCGCGCAGGGCTTTCACGTGCTGGTGGACAAGGAGCCAGACGACGAGCTGCGTGCGCGCTACCCGCGCATCGTGCGCGTCAGCCGCGTCACCTGGACCAACGCGTACCGCACCGAGATGACGCTCCCCGAATCACAGGCGGTGATTCGCGCGCTCGAGCGCGCGTGGGGCGAGCCACCGCTCCGCGCGCGCACGATGGGTGGAACGGTGCCGATCGACTTCTTCATTCAGGCACTCGGCATGCCTGCCGTGAGCGTGCCGGTGGTGAATTTCGACAACAATCAACACAGCGACAACGAGAACATCCGGCTCCAGAATCTGTGGGAGGCGATCGTCTCGTTCGCGGCCATCCTCGCGATGTAACGACAACCGGCAACGACCTCGCAAAAACCCCTGATTTTTCGGCCTTTTTCGCATTTTTGCGATCTCCAAATTTCTGCATTTATTCCAATTTTCTGGAGTCACTTTACAGGGCGTTTATCAGCTAAAACCTGATGATTTTTGCTGGACACTTACGGGCGATTTCCCTCAAAATTCTTGGCACTTCACAACATTTTTCGCGTCGGTCGCAAGGGTCTCGTAGTTCGTCAACACGAAGGGGTGTCAAGATGCGACGAGCATTACTCACGGTCTTAGTTCTCGGGCTCTGTGCCTCGAGCGCGTTCGCTCAGGCAACAGGGCAAATCGGCGGTGCCGTCTCCGACAATACCGGCGGTGTGGTGCCGGGCGTCACGGTGACGGCAGTCGAAAGCGGCACCGGCATTTCGCGCGACACCGTTACGGGCGCGAATGGGCGGTATCAGTTCGCCTCGATGCGGCCGACCACCTATGAAATCAGAGCCGAGCTCACGGGCTTCAGAACCGTTCGCCAGACCGACGTGGTCCTGCAGGCGAACCAGAACCTGACGCTCAACATCACGCTCGAGCTGGGCGACCTGTCCGAAACGGTCACGGTCGCGGGCGAAGCCGCCACCGTCGACGTCACGACAGCGACCATCTCCGAAGTCGTCGATTCCAAGCGCATCGTCGAGCTGCCGCTCAACGGACGCGATGCCGCGCGATTGAGCATGCTCGTCTCGGGCATGGTCGTCACGCAAGTCGATCAGGAGTCGGGCAAGACGATTCCCGGCGCGCTGCGGCTCTCGACCAACGGCACCGAGTCGCGGCAGGCGTCGTTCCGCCTCGACGGCACGAACCACACCGACTCGTACTTCCAGCAGAACCAGCCGTTCCCGTTCCCCGACGCGCTGCAGGAGTTCTCGATTCAGACCTCCAACTACAGCGCGGCGCAGGGTGCGAGCGCCGGCGCGGTCGTCAACGCCGTCACCCGCTCTGGCACGAACAACCTCCACGGCGGCGCGTTCGGCTACGCGCGCGATCGCACGTTCAACTCGAAGAACTTCTTCCTGCCCGAGCGGGACTTCCTGAAGCGCAAACAGTACGGCGGGTATGCCGGCGGTCCGATCAAGGCGCAACAAGGTGTTCTTCTTCGCCGGGCTGGCAGGGCACGACGATTCAGAACGTCGGCGGCACGCTGAACAACACGGTGCCGACGGCCGCGATGCGCGCCGGCGACTTCAGCGCCATCACGACGCCGCTCCGCGACCCGAACGGTGGGTTCTTCCCGAACAACCAGATCCCGCTTTCGCGGTTCGATCAGTCGTCTCTCGAGGTGCTGAAGTACCTGCCGGTCGGCCCCGGCAACGGCGTCGGCGGGCTCGTGCAGGTGCCGCGCCGCATCGGCCAGGACGACAACCAGATCATCGCGAAGGTCGACACCCAGCTCAACAGAACAACCAGGTGAGCGCGCGCTACTTCTTCGATCACTTCACCAACGATCCGACCTTGTCCACGACTGGCGGTGGAGTCGATGGTCAGGCCGTGAACCTGCTGAGCTATCGCGGTCCGACGCTCGGCTCGCGCCAGCGCATCCAGAACATCGTGGGCACGTGGCAGCGGACGATGACGTCCACGCTGCTCAACGAGTTCCGTGTCGGCTTCAACAAGTTCGCGTCGAGCCGGTACCCGCCGACAGGCGTGCCCAGCATGCAGGATATGAAGGTCCGTCTGCCGATCTATCCGACCGATCCGTCGATCTCGCAGATCGAGGCGACCGGGTTCTTCGGCATCGGCGACAACCTGTTCGCCACGTTCCCGCGTCACGGGGTCGAGATAAACGATCGCGTGAACTGGGCCAAGGGCAAGCACCAGATCCAGTTCGGCGGCGAGATGGCGTTCCAGGACGTGAAGATTCGCAACGAGTTCCGGCGCGCCGGACACAACACGTTCACGACCAGCGCGACGGCGGGCACCGGACACGCCCTTGCCGACTTCTCGCTGGGCATCCTGAACTCGTTCGACCAGGGCACGGGCGAGTACAAGGACTACAAGGTGTTCTATGGCTCGTCGTTCTTCCAGGACGACTACAAGGTGTCGGACCGCGTCACGTTGAACGTGGGCGCGCGCTTCGAGCACTCACCGCCATGGCACGAGGTCGAGGGACGCATCATGCACTGGAGCGTCGCCGACTACAACGCCAACGTCCGATCCACGATGTTCCCGGCGGCGCCTCGCGGCGAGTCGTACCGCGGCGACGCGGCGTTCGTCGGCGAAGAAGGTGTCGAGGCGTCTCCGAACACGGTCGAGCATCCGTGCCGGATTCGCGTGGGACATCACCGGCGACGGCCGCACGTCACTGCGCGGCGGCGGCGGCACGTTCTACGATCAGCGGCGCGACGGCGAGTCGGGCAACGGTGCGGTCAACGCCTCGCCGTTCAGCCTGCGCCTGGCCTTGACCCGCCCCCCGGGTCCGTTCACCGACCCGTATCGCGGCCGGAGCGACTTCAACCTCATCAAGGACGAGGTCGTCGGCACGCAGCAGGCGCCGTTCCCGACGCCCGTGCTCATCTCGACGTTCGGGGATGAATACAAGGTGCCGGTGACCTACAACTTCAACCTCACGTTCGAGCGCGAAGTGCTGACCGGCATCATGGCGCGTGCGGCGTACGTCGGCTCGCGCAACCGCAACGGCCGCTTGGGCCATTCAGCTGAACTACGCCGACAACACCATCGCGGGCGCGACGACCGGCAACACCGACGCGCGCCGGCTGTATGCGGCGGCCGGGCCTCGGCCAGATCAACTCGCAGGTGCAGGACCGCCGGTCCAACTACAACTCGATGCAGTTGGCGTTGATCAAGCGGTACTCGGACGGCTTCACGATCACGAGCAACTACACGCTGTCGAAGGTCGAAGGCGACTTCGGCGGCGAGGTCATCCCGTACACCATGAACCAGGATCAGGCGCTCCTGTGGGGGCCGCTCGATCAGGATCACCGCCATCGCTTCACCACGTCGTGGGTGTGGGACCTGCCGGGCGGCAACCAGGACAACGCGATGAAGTGGCTCCTCGGCGGCTGGCAGTGGACCGGTGTCATGCAGTTCCAGACGGGCCGTCCGTTCACCGTCACCAGCGGTCAGGACAACTCGCTCGACGGCATCGGCAACGACCGCGCGAAGATCACGGGTCAGCCGTTCGAGGCTCCGTCGGGTTCGGCGCAGACCGTGTGGTTCAACGCGGCGGCGTTCGCGGCGAACGATCTCCGTACGTTCGGCGAAACCGGCCGCGGGTCGTACTACGGGCCGTCGCTGCACAGCTGGGATATGGGATTGTTCAAGAACTTCCGCATGGGCGGCGACATGAACGTGCAGTTCCGCGCGGAGTTCTTCAACGTCTTCAACCAGGTGAACTTCGACATCCCGGCCACCGCTGTGAACTCCGGCGACGTTCGGCCGCATCACGCGGACCGATCCGAGCTTCGGTGATCCGCGCATCATCCAGTTCGGTTTGAAGTTTGTCTTCTAGGTTACGAAGGTACGTCGGAGTTCGTAAGTTCGTGGGTTCGTCAGGTTCGTACGGGGTGGGAGGCAACGGCCTCTCACCCCTTTTTTTTGAACACTCTTCTTGAACAGATCAGGAGATCAGGAGAAATTAGATCTTCTGAACTTCTGATATCCAAAGACGGCGGGCGCATTCAGCGGACCACGAAGACATGACGACACGAAGGAAACCAGAACCTCCTGATCTCTTAATCTCTTGTTTGAAAGACGGGCTATTTCCCCAGCGCCTGTCGCGCGATTTCGAGGTTGCGGCGCGCGCTCACGAGATCGGGGTTCAACCGCAAGGCTTCTTCGAATTCCGCAATGGCTTCTTCCGTGCGGCCCGACGCCGCCAGCGCCGCACCCAGGTTCCCGTGCGCTTCCGCCGCCTGCGGCCTCACCCTGACGACGGCCCTGAATTGATCGGCCGCCGCCTCGAAACGACCGAGTTGCAACAGCAATGTGCCGAGCCGGAACTTCAGGGCCCCGTTGTCCGGATACCGCTGAAGTGCTTCGGCATACACACCCACGGCTTCTTCCTGGCGGCCCGCGGCCACCAATGCATCGGTCAGGTTTGCGTAGAGTTCCAGGGAGTGCTCGCCACCCGCGAGCGCTTGCTGAAATGACGACACCGCGTCCCCCGATCTCCCGGCACGCAACATCGCCGTGCCCATTCTCGTGTCGAGGTCGATACCGGCGGGCGCGATGGCACGTGCCTGTTTGTACACCTCGACCGCCTGCTCCGGCCGATTCTGAGCCAGCAGGACCTCACCCAGATTGACGTACGCGGGTGCGTATTCAGGATGAAGCTCGATAGCGCGCCTGTAGTGCGCTTCGGCGTCGTGAAGCCTGTTGCTGGTTTGCAAGGCGTTGCCGAGGTTGTTCTCGGTGACGGCGCGCATCAACCCTGCCGGCCACAACGGCCAGTTCACGAATATGGCGAGCGACGATCGACGGCCAGCGCGGTCGCCGCGAGCAGTGATGCGCTCCGCGGATCGTGATGAAGTTCGGCAGCAGCGACAAGCGCAACCGCCGCGAACAGCATCAAAAACGGGACAAGCGGCAGCCTGTAGCGCGCCGACACGTAGAAGAACACCACACTGGCCGCGTAGGTACCGGCCATCGCGTAAAACGGCCAAAGCCTTCGACGGGCGGGCCAGCCCACGATGACGCCCAGCACGGCGATCGGCAAAAGAATGCCGAAATGGGCGATGCGGCCTGCGAGCGCGTAGAACCGGCGACCACTCCTCGTAGCTCTCCTGGCTTTCGGTATCGATCAACTCGGTCCTGTTGACCAGCAATACGGCCTTTCTCGCCTCGAGCCCTATCCACTGCCAGGGATTGTGCGCGAATGAACGCCAATGCCTGCCCCGCCCAGAAATTGGAGACGTCACGCGGTGTCAGAGTCCGTCCCTCGGCGGCCTGCGCAAGATCGGTGGCGTCCTGGCGCTCGTACTCCACCGACCCCCTCCCCTCGCGCAACGCTCCCGCCGTCCCGTCGGATCCTGCAGTTGTTTCCCAGATAGAAGTTGGGGCCGAACTGCGAGGTGGTCAGGTGCCATTCGCCACCGACCAGACGATTGCGAACGGCGACGGGCGATAACACAACCAGCAAGCCCAGGGAAAAGGCCACGACTGTCGAGGGCACCGCGCGAGACCGCAGCGACACGTTCGACTGCCGGAGGCGCCACCACAGAATCGGAATGATCAACAGCAGCGCATTCTCCCGGGTAAGCGCCAGCGTGCCGAGGGACAACCCGAGGGAGAACCAGCGTGAACGCTTGTCCGGGTTGTCGATGATGCCACTGAAGAGCCAGAGCACGAGCGACAGGAAAAACAGGTCGAGGACCGATTTCTGAAGCAGGCCGTCGAAGAAAATCGCGGATGAATAGATCGCCAGACCCAGCCCCGCGATCACCCCGACTCGTTCGGAGTGGAGCCGCCGGCCCGCAAGCGCGAGGAGTGCGCATCCGGCCGCGCCAATCGCCGCCTGACAGATCCGCACCAGGAACAGATCGCGCCCGGCGATCGAGTAAAGCGCTCCAAGAAAGTACGGGTATAAGGGCGCCTGATAGAACACCCCCTGCCCGATCCAGTCGCCCCCGGCGATCTGTTGCGCCCAGGCGTCGTACCCGCGCGCGTCGCCCAGAAGCGTGTCGAAAAACGGTGAGGAACGAATGTGCCAGAGGTGTGCGAGTCGAACCGCCAGGGCCATCGCGAAAATGGCGGCAACCTTCCAGCGAAACGGGCCGGCTCGACCCTCGACGCGCTCGACGTCCTGAACACGTTCCGCTTGCGGTTTCCTGGCGGCTTCGTGCTTCGCCGCCACCTTGCGGTCACGTTTTTTCACTGGTCCCGTTGAATTCTAACCATTCAGTTCGGTTTGACGTGTGCGCCAACCGCTGCATTTTTTTGGATAGTTTGTATCACCGTGTTTTGATTTGTATCAACAAATCCGGTCTTCCTGGGATGGGTCGTTCAGGCGTAATTTCAAACGAATCTGCCCATTTTTTGGTAGACACCTGCGCGCAGTTCTCTTACAGTCCTATTCTCCAATCATTCGACGTCGGTCCCAAGGTTTTCTGAAGGGGTAACCTATGGTGCTTACGACGCGCGCTCTCGCTCTCCTACCATCGCGCCCATCCGCGCACAGCATCGAACTGCACGTCAACTCGATCAGCAGAGGTGTCAATATGGGAGCAACAGCTCGCCTAGTTCTGTTCACCGCTCTCGTGGTCTGCCTGGCCGGCTTACGACCAGAAACGGCGTTCGCGCAAGGCACCGGCCAAATCAACGGAGCCCTGACCGACAGCACCGGCGGCGTCATTCCAGGTGCAACCGTGGGGGCCATCGAAAGCGCAACAGGTATCAGGACCGACACGGTCACGGGTGCCAACGGACGCTACTCGTTCCCATCGCTTCGTCCGACGACCTACGAGATTCGCGCCGAGCTGACGGGCTTCAAGACCGTGCGCCGCACGGACGTCACCCTTCAGGCCAACCAGAATCTCACCGTGAACATCACCCTCGAACTGGGTGACTTGGCGGAAACGATCACGGTCGCCGGCCAGGCGGCCACCGTCGACATCTCCTCGGCGACCATCAGCGAGGTCGTCGATCACGCGCGCATCGTCGAGCTGCCGATCGCCGGCCGCGAGGTGGCACGGCTGCAGACGCTGGTCGCGGGCACCGTGCTGTCGTCGGTCAGCGAAGAAACCGGCAAGTCGATTCCCGGCGCGGTCCGCATCTCCGCCAACGGCGCCGGCGAACGCCAGAACTCGTACCGGCTGGACGGGGCCAACAACACCGACCCGTACTTCCAGGAGAATCAGAGCTTCCCATTCCCGGACGCGCTCCAGGAATTCTCGATCCAGACGTCGAACTACAGCGCATCGCAGGGCAACAACGCGGGCGCCGTCGTCAACGTCGTCACGCGCTCGGGAACGAATACGTTCCATGGCGGGGCGTTCGAGTACCTGCGCGACCGCACGTTCAACTCGAAGGGCTTTTTCGCGGCTGAGAAAGACTATCTGAGCCGCAATCAGTACGGCGGGTTCGGCGGCGGTCCGATCAAGCGGAACAGCACGTTCTTCTTCGGCGGCTGGCAGCGCACCAAAATCACGAACCGCGCGTCGGAGCTCATCAGGTTCGTTCCCACGGCGGCTCAGCGTCGCGGCGACTTTTCGAGCTGCACGCCGGCGTGTCCGCAGCTCTACAACCCGGCCACGGGGCTGCCGTTCGCCAACAACCAGATTCCCCAGGAGCTCTGGGACCCGAGCGCCGTAAAGGTCTTCAACGCGCTGCCCGCGTCCTCACTCCCGAACGGCCAGGTCACCGTGCCGCGGGGCACCGGCCAGGATTCCAACCAGTTCGTGGCGAAGGTGGATCAGCAGCTGGGCGGGAACAACCAGCTCAGCGTCCGCTACTTCATCGACGACTTCGACAACGCGTCGCAGTTCGTTCCCGAGAACATCCTCAGCTACACGGGCCCGAGCCTCGAGTCGGATCCGCGCAGTCAGAGCATCGTCACGAGCTGGAAGCGGACGATGAGCTCGACGCTGCTCAACGAAAGCACGTTCGGATACAACCGCCTCCACACGGCGCGGCGGCCGCATCCGGACGTGCCGTCCACGCAGGACTTCGGCATCCGGCTGCCGTACTACCCGCGGATTCCGTCTGTCTCCGAAATCAGGGCGGACGGCTACTTCAACTTCGGCGACAACCTCGAAGCGTCATTCCCGCGCGACGGGTTCCAGTTCATTAACAAGACGAACTGGATTAAGGGACGCCACGGGTTCCAGTTCGGCTTCGAGCTCGAGTACCAGCGGTCCGAGATCTACAACGATTTCCGCCGTGCCGGGCACTTCATCTCGAACGGCAATATACACGCGTGCGCCTGGCGCGGCGAGCGGCGGGCATGCGCTCGCCGATTTCCTGCTCGGGCGGCTTCGCACCTTCGATCACGGAACGGGTGAGTACAAGAACTACCGAAACCTCTATCAGACGTACTTCTTCCAGGACGACTTCAAGCTCAGCGACCGCGTCACGCTGAATTTTGGCGCGCGCTACGAGCCCATCGGTCCCTGGCACGATCTGGTCGGACGCTTCCAGGTCTTCGACATGGACGCGTACAACGCAGGGCACCAGGACGACCCAATACAGCCAAGCGCCTCCGGGACTGTTCTTCCGCGGCGATCCGGGCGTGCCTGTGGACGGCACGGAGCCGGACTTGAACAACGTGTCGGGACGCTTCGGCTTCGCATGGGACGTCACCGGCGACGGCCGTACCAGCATCCGCGGCGGCGGCGGCATGTTCTACGACACCCACTTGCAGGGGGACTACAACAACGGCGGCGTGAACGCACCGCCCTGGAGCATCCGCGTCAACGTCGTCGATTCGCCGCCCAGGTGGGACCGTTGTCCGATCCCTACCGCCCGCGCTCCGACTTCAACGCCCTCGTGCACGACTACGAGGACAAAGACAACGATCATCGGCGCCGCGAACGCACCGTTCCCGCGACCCGTGCTCGTCGAGTCGTTCGACGAGGTGTTCAACACGCCGCTGACCTACAACTACAACCTCACGTTCGAGCGCGAAATCAAGACCGGATGGATGGCGCGCGCCGCCTACGTCGGATCGAAGGCCACCACCGGGCGCTCGAGCCTCTCGCTGAACCCGGCGATCTACACGCCCGGCGGGCCGGTCGGGAATACGCAGGCCCGCAGAAAACTCCCGGAATACAGCGGCATCAACCACTTCGTGCAGGACAGAGAGAGTCAGTATCAGTCGCTGCAGCTCACGTTGAACCGGCGCTATAACAATGGCTTCACGATCAACTCGAACTACACGTTTTCGGACCTGAAGGGCACGATCGGCGGACCGGAACTGGTGCCCTACTTCCACCCGGACTACCAGAACATCGTCGATACCCTGCGGTATGGGCGGCTCGGCGATGCGCGCCGGCACCGCTTCGTGACATCGTGGGTGTATGACATCCCGGGTCCGACCGAAGGCGCGGCCAGCCACGTGATCGGCGGATGGCAGGTGACCGGCATCTACCAGTGGCAGAGCGGACAGCCGTACACCATCTCCAGCGGCGTGGACAACGCAGGCTGGGGCCTGGGAGACAATCGCGCGATTCGAACGGGCCAGCCGCTCGAACCAGCTGGCGGGCGCCGACCAGACCGTCTGGTTCAACCCGGCCGCGTTTGCCGTCAACCCGAACGGGACGTTCGGCGAGACGCTCAGGGGCGAGTTCTTCGGTCCGAACCGCACGACCGTCGACCTTGGCCTGTTCAAGCGCTTCACCTTCTCGAACAGCACGAGCTTCCAGTTCCGCGCGGAGATCTTCAATCTGTTCAACACGGTGAACTTCAACAACCCGGGCACGACGGTGAACTCGGCGGCAACGTTCGGCCGCATCACCGCGGCGGAGGATCCGCGGATCATGCAGTTCGGTTTCAAGTTCCTCTTCTAAGAAGCACGAAGAGCACGAAGGAGAGCGAAGGCACGAAGAACACAAAGAACAACGCAGTTACCACGAACACGAAGAGTACGTAGTGTCCGGCTTCAGCCGGACTTCCGGGGTGGGGAGCCACGGCTCCTCACCCCTTTTTTGTGCGTTGCCTGACTGCCGGGGAGTAGTAGCGAAATCAGACCTTCGCTTCACATGATAAGAACGTGACAATTCGCGTATTTTTCGTTGGACAGCCCGCGGCCCATCACCTATATTCTGAACTTCCACAACACTCGCCGCTTTCGCCTTTTGATGAAAGGGGTGCCTCGATGCGATCCGTAGTTCCCGCAGCAGCGATCCTGCTCGTGCTTATTGCCGGTCCGGCGTTTGCTCAACAAGGACAAATCAACGGCGTCGTCACGGACAGCACCGGTGCAGTCGTGCCCGGGCGCGACAGTGACCGCCGTCGAGGAGCAGACCGGGCCTGTCGCGCGACACGGTCAGCGGCGCCAACGGCCTGTTTACGTTCCCATCGCTGCGGCCGGCCAGTTATGAAATCAGGGCCGTCTCTTACGGGGTTCAGGACCGTCAGGCGCACGGGCATCGACCTGGCCGCCAACCAGAACCTCACGGTCAACGTGACGCTCGAGCTGGGTGAGCTGAGCGAGACCATCAGCGTCGCTGGCGAGGCCGCGAACGTGGACATCACGTCGGCGACGCTCAGCGAAGTCGTCGATCACGCGCGCATCGTCGAGTTGCCGCTCAACGGGCGCGACGCGGCGAAACTGACGACGCTCGTCGCCGGCACCGTGATCTCGTCGGTCAGTACTGAAACCGGCAAGACGATCCCCGGCGCGCTGCGGCTGAGCTCGAACGGTTCGCAGGCGCTGTCGGTGTCGTTTCGATTGGACGGCACCAGCAATACCGACCTCTACGAGCATGAAAACCTGACGTTCCCATTTCCGGAGGCGCTGCAGGAGTTCAGTATTCAGACCAGCAACTACAGCGCGGCCCAGGGCAACAGCTCCGGCGCCGTCATCAATGCCGTCACCCGCTCGGGCACCAACGCCTTTCACGGGGGCGCGTTCGGCTACGTGCGGAACAAGGCGTTCAATGCGCGCAACTTACTTCGCAACCGAGCCCGACGCCCTCGATCGTCGGCAGTACGGCGGGTTTCTCGGCGGCCCGGTGAAGCTGCCAGGCTATGACGGCACGAACCGCACGTTCTTCTTTCTCGGCTGGCAAGGCACGCTCCTCAAGAACACGACCGCAACAACGACCGTGTTCGCGCCGACGAACGACCAGCGCAACGGCAACTTTGCCACGTGCGGTGCGCCATGCAACATGCCGATCTCGCTGACCCGCTGACCGAATCAGCCGTTCCCAGGCAATCAGATTCCCGTCTCGCGCTTCGATCCGGCGTCGGTGAAACTGATGAGTCACTTTGCTCGAGTCGGCGGAACCGGCCAGCATCATGTTTCTCGCGCGAGCGCGATGGATTTCAATCAGGTCGTGTTGAAGGTCGACCACCAGGTGACCAACAACGACCACCTCACCGGCCGCTACTTCATCGACCATTTCGATAACGCCGCGATCATGACGCCTGGCGATCTGCTCAGCTATCGCACGGGCAGTCCCAAATCACGGGTGCGCACCCAGAGCGGCGTCTATGCCTGGAAGAAAACGCTGTCGGCGACCGCGCTGACCGAAACACATGTCGGCTTCCAGCGCATGCACGCCGGCCGTGTGACGCCCGACACACCAAGCCTGCAGGAGCTGGGGATTCGGCTCCCGCTGTATCCGACCACGCCGAATCTTCAGTCGATCAGCGTAGACGGGTATTTCAGTGTCGGCGCCGATGCGCCATCAGACTTCGTGCGAAACGGCATCGAGGTCAACAATCGGACGAACTGGATGAAGGGCAAGCACAGCATCCAGTTTGGCGGAGAAGCCCAGTGGTACCACGCGACGATCGACAGCGAGTACCGCGTGCCAGGCTCGTTCACCTTCAGCGGCAGCGCCACGGGCAATGCCATGGCCGATTTCATGCTGGGCGACATGCGAACCTTCGATCAGGGCACCGGAGAGTACAAGGACAACAAGAATTTCTACTCGTCGGCGTTCTTCCAGGACGACTACAAGATTCATCCGCGGCTGTCATTGAATCTCGGCCTGCGCTACGAGCCGACACGGCCGTGGCACGAGGTGGTCGGCCGCATCCAGATCTTCGATCTCGAGGCCTACCATGCGGGCCGCAAGACGACGCTGTTCGACAACGCGCCGCCCGGAGTGTTCTTCCGCGGAGACCCGGGAGTGCCCGAAGACGGCACGCTGGCTGACTATAACAACGTGAGCTTCCGCGGCGGGGCGGCCTGGGACCTGACAGGCGATGGCAAGACGAGTCTTCGCGGCGGCTGGGGCATGTTCTACGACCAGCACATCATTGGCCGGTTCAACAACGGTGCCGTGAACAATCCGCCATGGAGCATCAGGATCAATGTCACGGAGCCAGTGGGCCCGTTTTCAGATCCATACCGGGGCCGCTCGGATTTCAATAGCATCTCCCTGGCGGGGGTCGGCAGACGGGATGCTCCGTTCCCAACTCCGGTAAGCGCCAACAGCTATGACGAGAAGTTCAATACGCCGCTGACCTACAACTACAACCTCACGCTGGAGCGGGAAATCCTGTCGGGATGGATGGCGCGCGCCGCATATGTCGGAGCGAAGACCACGGGTGGCCAGTACACAATCAGCTTGAACCCGGCCATCTATGTGCCGGGCTCGAACGCGACGACCGGCACGACCGATGCGCGTCGTGCACTCCAGCCGTACAGCGCCATCCCGACTTACGTGCAGAATGGGTGGTCCCAGTACCACGCGATGCAGCTGACGCTCAATCGCCGCTTCTCACGCGGCTTCACGATCAATTCCAACTACACGCTCTCCGACTCTGTCGGCAACTTCGGAGGCGAGCTGATTCCGTACTTCATGCCACAGGATCCCGCGCTGGTGGAGGGGCCGCTCGATGAGATGCGCAGGCATCGGTTTGTCACGTCATGGGTGCTCGAGGTTCCTGACGTGGGAACGGACAACGTGGTGGCGCGAGCGGCGCTGAACGGCTGGCAACTGACTGGTATTCTCCAGTACCAGAGCGGGCAGCCCTATACGATCACGACAGGGAATGACACCTCGCGCGATGGTATCGGCGGCGATCGGGGGAAAACGACGGGCGTCAGTATGGACCCACTGGACGGATCCGATCAGACGGTGTGGTTCAATCCGGCGGCCTTCGCGGCCGCCGACGTCGGCACGTTCGGCACTGTTGGCAGAGGCGCCTACTTCGGGCCGAGCACCTACTACTTCGATATGGGATTGAGCAAGAACGTGCGCTTCAGCAACGACATGAGCATGCAGTTCCGGGCGGAGTTCTTCAATATCTTCAACCAGGTGAATTTCGCCAACCCGTCCACGGCCCTGAACAACGCCGCGTCGTTCGGACGGATCACGACTACCCACGCGAACCAGGGCGATCCGCGCATCATTCAGTTCGGGTTGAAGTTCACGTTCTAGAGGCACTGAGTTGTCACTGATCCCAACACGGAGGCACGGAGACACGGAGAGTTCTTTTCAAGAGAATTCTCCGTGTTCCTCCGTGCCCCAGTGCCTCCGTGTTGAATCTTCTTCGTGCCCTCCGGTTCCGTATACAATGCCCCGCATGAAGCCCATCTCCATTTTCATCGCTCTGGCTCTGCTTGTCGTCGCGCCAGCGCTCACTGCGCAGCAAGGCGCGATGCCCAGAGTCGCCAACCCCGTTGTCATCCAGTTCATGGTCGACGGCATCGACGCCAACACCGTGAAGACCGCCATTGCCGCCGGCGCAACGACGCTCGGGGCGCTGCTCAAGCAGAGCGTGGTCGCTGATACCTACTACTGCACGAGCCCCGCGCCGCGGTTGGCGCTGCCGGACGGCTCGACCCCCTGGGGTGGCAGCACCAGCTCGAACGTCGCGATGCACACGGGCACGCATCTCTACGAGTCGTACAACATCGACGATATCTTCCTCAGCGCCAAGCGGGCCGGCATCGTGTCGATGTTCGCGGGCGGCTCGCGGAACTATGCCATTTTCAAGAATACCGACCATCTCTATTACGGCGCCGACGAATTGACCGACGAGATCGTGGTCGATCGCGGCCTGCAGCACCTGACGAAAGATAACGCGCGGCTCCTTCGGCTGCACCTCCAGCACATCAGGAACGCCTGGAAGGGACCCGGCGACACGACCAATCCGAAATCGGACTACGTGCAGTACTTCGTCAAGACCGTCGATCCGCAGCTGGCGCGGCTCATCGCGGGACTCAAGACCGCTGGGGTGTGGGACCGCACCTACATCATCTTCGGATCCGACCACGGCATGGGACAGACGAGCCAGAGCGGACACCCGCAATCGGTGCTCTCGTCGTGGCAGACGTTCATGGCGTTCTACGGCCCTGGCGTGAAGCGCGGCGCCCGCATTCCGTACGCGGAAGGGCCCGATGTCGCAGTCATGACGAACTATTTCCTCGGACTTCCGCCGCTGCGCGGCCATCTCGACGCGAACGTGCCGAAGAACCTCGGCCGGGTGAGCGGCGTGCTGCTGGAAAACGCGCTCGAGGGTGGGCCGGCGGACGTCAAGCATCCCCGGTACATCGAGCGCTATCTGAAATCGAACATGCCGCGCGGCGATCAGTATGTGGACTATCGCGCCGCGATGGTGAAGTTCCTCAGCGAATAGGTGTGAATCCTGTCATGGCAAATGGCGGATGGCAGATGGCAAGGCCCCGAATGGCCATTTGCCATCCCATGCGCCATTTGCCATTTGCCATCTGCCATGTGCCATCCGTCTAGTAGCCCCCAGCAGCGCCCCGTCTGAGCTGAACGTTCCGGATCGTGACCGGCGCGGCGGCGTAATTCGAGAGATCGACCGTGTGATCGCCCGGATCGATCGTGAACGGCACCCCCAGCGACATCTTGCCTTCGCCCTTTCCGTCCTTGCTCACGTGCATCTCGATGACCGTGAACGGAGCGACGTCGGTGGTCTGGCCGTCCGCCTTCCATGGTCCAGGCGGGTTGAGCGCGCCGATCGGCCGATCGGTGATGACCACGATACGCTGACCCCCGTCGGGCAGTTCCTCGCGATGCGTGTACTTCAGCGCGTAGCCTCCGGGTCCCTCGGTCCAGATTTGTCCCATCGAGCGGCTGCCCGCGAGTAGTTTGGTGAGATCCGGTAGTCCGCTGTTTTCCTTCGATGCGCTCGTCAGCACCTGAAGCACGCGCTGACGGTCATCAGCAGTCGACCAGTTGAAGATCCTGAACGTGAGGACGATGCCGGATCCTGGCGCCAGGCCGGCCGTCGTGCCGGAGTACTCGATTGGAACGGGGGGGTTCGCTGTCTGCGCAACGGCCGAGCCGGTCGACAGCAGCGTGATTGCCAGCGTGATTGCGATGGCCGGACATTTCGTCATCGATGCCACCTCCATGGTTCGGGGGTGGATTATTTCTCGTTGATCCTCCAATCGGTGTCAACGCTGAATTTCCGGTAGCCGGAAAACTCGGAGATGCCGCGCAGCCGCAGGCGCCGGAAGAGCAGCAGCCGGCCGCTGGCCGTCCAGGTGACCTTCGCGGGCAGCCAGGCCTCGTTGTTCACCTTGCGACGCTCGAACGAGGCGACGGTCCCCTGGTGCACCCGCGCGAGCAGTCCCATGCCGATTGACAGATCGCGGACGGCCTCGACCTCCACGCGGACCAGTTCGTATTCGGACTCGCTGACCCAGGCGCGCGCCTTGAAGTGCGACATCATCTTGCCGTCGTCGGTCTGCGCCTTCACGCCGTTCGGGGTCAAAGTCGAGAAGATCGTGTCGTGCCCGTCAATCCGCTCGCGGCGGATCATCTTGATGTCGTACACCCTGAACAGATCGTCGATGGCCGCCGCATAACGCCGGCGCCGGCGATCCATCTCCCGCGCGTGCTTCTCGCGGGACGCGGGGGTCGCCACCTGTCTGACGTACTTCTCCACTTCCTCTTTACGCTCGCGATCCTCTTTGGCCAGCTTGTCTGACGGCACGCGCTTGCCGTTTTCTTCGATGAGGCGGCGGTAGCGCTCTTCCCCTTCGAGGCCCGGGTAGACCTCGAAGACCTTCACGTCCTCGTCGGTTACCTTGCCCGACGCGTCCACCTTTTGCTCGGTCCGCCGCTCCTGGAAGACATACCCGCTCTGCCGCTCCGTGTCGGTGGCGAGATGCTCCCTGACCCTCGCCGAGAACGTCTTGAAGTCGGGAAGGGGTCTCTCGACGCCGCCCGGGGCAGGTCCCCCGACTCCGCCCGGGACAGGCCGCTGCTGCGCCGCCGCCACGATCGCCGCCGCCGCAAGCCATACCCCCAGCACCCACCGGCCCATACTCCGAGTGTACGACGCCCGCGCGGGGATCGCGAATTTGACTCGGAACGGAACACCGCGGGAGCGATGCGCCGCCTTACGACTTCAGACTTTCGACTTTCGCCTTGCGACTCTTAAGGCAGCGCCATCGCCACGGCAGTCGTCGCCCATCCGGTGGCCATCGCAGAGATCCACTGGTCGTGACCGTACGGAAAGCCGCTCTCGAAGAAGGGCTGGAACTTGGGCGAGCGGCTGCGGACGTACCAGGACCCGTCGGCGGATTGCGTGGAGAGCAGATACTTGAGCGCGCGCTGATAGACGGGATCGCCCGGCTTCAACATGCCTGTTTTCGCGAGCGCGGCCAGGGTTTGACCGGTGGCATACGCATCACTCGAAAGGAACGCATTCTGCGCCCACCCGCCGTCGGCGCGCTGGGCGGCGAGGATCGTCTTCGCCAGCTTCCGCAGCGTGCTGTCGCCGGCCCCCATGCACTCGAGGCCCAGGAGCTGCATGCTGCGATCTTCGGCCGTCGTCGCGTGCGCGCGCTCGAGCCAGCGCGCCGCCTGTGACAACCGGCGCGATGTCTCTGCCGCGCGTCCCGGAGGACCGAACGCTTTGATGACCGTGATGGCGAGCGCCGTGCGAAAGATGTCGCCGTCTTCGATGGGCGGCCTGGCGATGCCGCCGAGCGACCACGATCCGTCGGCGCGCTGCCGCGCCAGAAGGCTCGCCACCACCGCGTCGGTGTTGCGATCGGGCTCCTGGCTGCTCGCGCCGAGCGCGGAGAGCGCGTAGATTTCGACGTCGGGGAAACCGCCGGTCTCGAGCCGTTCGAAGAACGTCATCGGCGCGAAGAATCTCGCCCGCGTCAACTGCCGGCGATCGGCGGCGGCCTTCTCGTCGATGGCAATGCCTTTTTTCTGCGCCACCGATGCGGCAATGTCGGTGATGTTGTGGTGGTGGCACGATGCGCATCCGCCATTGGCGGCCGCCTGGGTCGAGCTCTTTTCGAGCAGGGCCAGGCTGCGCCGCACGCTCGTCGCCGGATCGGCCGGCGCAAATGCCGGACGTGCCGCCGGCTGGGCCGAGCTCGCAACGGCGCCGGCGCGCTCGAGCATGGTGATCACCGGAGGATTGCCGATCTTCCTTGCCCAGTCGAGCGCGGTTTCTCCGGCCAGGCTGCGAACGTTGACGTCGGCCTTGCGGTCGACGAGCAAGCGGATGACCGCGGCATTCTGACGATCGGTAGCGACGGCCAACATCAGCGGCGTCATGCCTCGCACGTCGCGGGCATCGACGTTGGCTCCGGCCTCGAGCAACGTCTTGATCATCTCGGGCGATCCCGTCGAGGCGGCACCAAGGAGCGGGGTGAAGTTACCCAGCGCGATCGTGCCGGCCTTGACTTTCTGGAACGAGCCGTCGCCCGAGACGGCGTTGACCTTCGCGCCCTTCGAGAGGAGCAGTTTGACGGCTGCGAGGTTGCCCCCGAACGACGCATTCATCAGGGGCGTGAACCCCGCAAAATCGGGATCATCAACCGGTACGCCGGCATCGACCATCATCTGAATCGTTTCGAGGTCACCACCCATGGTGGCCGCGCCAAGCGCCGTGACCTTGAGTACGTCGACGGCTTTCGTGCTGGCACCGTTGGACACCAGCAGGCGGACGATGGGCGCGGAGCGATCGCTCAGGGCCGCCAGCACCAACGCCGTCCGGCCCCGCTTGGTGGCGACGTTCACATCGGCGCCCGCCGCGAGGAGCAGCCGTACCTTGTCGATATCGGTGACGGCCATCATCAGCGCCGTGGCGCCGCCGCTGTTGACGGCGTTGACGTTGGCCTTGCGGTCGATGAGCAGCTTCATCGACTCGACGGAGCCCGCAGCGGAGGCATGCATCAGCGGCGTCGAGCCGCCACGTGGCTCGCTGGCATTCACGTCGGCGCCACCGTCGAGCATGGTTTGGAGCCGGGCCAGGTCGTTCGCGCGGATGGCCGAATACAACGCGTCGCCGGACGGGCCGCCGTCCTGCGCACTCGCGACGACCGTACACACGAAGAGCCCGACGATGACACGCTTCAACACACGACGTGACGCCATAACGAGCTCCTTTTTTGCCAATTTCGGGCAGCCCTGAAGGGCTGCGCTACCGACTCTCCGGACTCTTGACTCTCCGGACTCTTCCGACTCCCCGGACTCTTCCGACTCCAGGACTCTTCCGACTCCCCGGGACTCTTTCGACTCTTCCGACTCCCAGGCTCCTCCGACTCCTATTTCAGTTTCCAGCTCTCATCGAAGTATCCGGCCACCTTGGTCTGCCCGCCCGTCGTCAGCACCGCGTAATCGCCAAGACGCGGGAAGAACACGGCCTCGGTACCCGACGTGACCCGGTTGGCCGAGAACGTCTGCCCCGTGTTCAGCACGACGTACTTCTGCGGGTTCAGCGGATTCGGATAGACCAGCACCAGGGCATGATCGGCGGTCGGGAACTTCTGGGCGCCCACCGTGATCTCGGTCCGCGTCCACTGGACCGGGAGGCGTCCGATCACTTTCGCGATGACGCTGTTGCTGCCGGGATCGCCAAAGAGCACCAGGTTGTAGTTCGCAATGTCTCCCGGCGTCACCGAGCTGTCGCTCTTCACCCGGACGTCGCCGCGCATCCACTTCGCGAACTCCGACTTGAAGCTGTCGTAGCGCTGGTTGGTGTAGCTCTGCACGTTGTCGTTCCACGGCTGGCCGCTGCCGCGCACGACCAGGAACGCGTCGGTAAACGCGTCCTCGATCGGCCCCTGCATGCCGTGCACCTTGTACAGTCCCGCTGGACGCGCCGTGGCAACAGCCCACTTGCCGCCGGTCTTTGCGAACGTCGGGTTGGCGCCGGCCTTGATCGTCTGCCCGTCGATCGTGAACGACGCCCCCGGCACGTCGAACTTCACGCGGCTGACGTTTTTGGTGGTCACCGTGTACTGCGTCATGTCGTCGCTGCGCTTCGCATCGACGTCTGCGCGCGTGTAGCTGGCCTCGAGGCCTTCCACCGTCACCCAATGGGCATTGTTATAGCGCATGGTGTAGGTGACGAACCTCACGTGGTTGGGAGATTTGCCGGCCGTTTCGTCGATAGCCTTCCGGAGAAAGGCTTCCGACTCCTGCTTGCTCTGCTTGTGCCATGCATGACCTGTGTCGGGTCCGACCAGGAACAGCCCACGCATGTCGGTCGTCGTCCACTTGTAGGGCGACTCCTTCGTCAGCTTGAAGCCTTCGCGTTCGACCGCTTCGCGGAAGCGAACCGAAGCCCTCAACTGTGCGTCTTTCTCGCCGCCGTAGCTGACAAACGGCATGTTGAACGCATTCAGCGCGTAATCTTCCGCGTCGACGTAGTGGAGCGCGGCTTCCTGATACGGCGTCAGCCCCTCTTTGGGCAGCCGCGTGCGCGCGTACTCCCGCGTTTCCGAGTAGCCCGCGCTCGCCTCGAACGCCGCGAAAAACGTGGGGTTCTGAATCGCCAGCCGCGCCGATCCCTGGTGGCCGCCCATGGAATGGCCGCGAATCACGATGCGCTCCGGATCGATGTTGTAGTGCTTTCTCACGGCGGCAATGGCCTCGTAGACATCGGTCTCGGCGTAGAACTTGTACGAGTGGTTCATGCGCGCGAACGGCTCGAGCTGGATGTAGTCCTCAGCCGGAATCTGCGATGTCTCGTGCGGCCCCGCCTGCTGCTGCATGAATCGAATTTCGTTCATCTGCATCTGCGTCCCGTGCAGCCACACGTCGAGGCGCATCGGCCTCTTGCCGTCGTAGGAGGCCGGAATCGTCAGGCCGTAGGGCTGCGCGCTGCCATCGATACGCGAGGCAAAGCCACGAACGACGTTGCCGGTCTTTCGCGTCCACGACGAGGTGCCGTTTTCGAGCTCGATGGAGCGGCCGATGCCCGTGTCGAGCGCCGTGATCGTGTCGGCCACGTAATTCTGGCCGAAGAACTCTTCGGGGAACCGGAGGATGTAGTCGACGCCCTTCTGGTAAATCCGCACGTCGGCCAGCAGCGCCGGGTCGGTCTTGTCGCCGAGGGCGGCAATCCGCGCGCTCAACTCGGCGAGCTTCTTGTGGATCTCAGCTTTCTGGTCGGCGCTCGGCGGAAAGACCTTCTCCTGCCCCTGCGCAAAGGCAACGGCTGCGGCCAGCACACACAGCACGACGGTTTTCTTGAACACGGACATTACGCCTCCTCGAATCGAGGAATTTTACAGGAAATACGGGGAACAGGAGATTAAGAGATTAGGAGGAATAGATCTCTTTTCTCCTAGTCTCTTAGTCTCCTGTTTATCGTCCGTCACTGGGCCTTGACGAAGAACACGCCGCCCGGTTGGGGCACCTGTCCGGTCGCGCCGGTGGGCGTCAGATCGCCCGTCTTCGCATCCAGCTTGAAGACCACGATGTTTTCGCCGTTCTGGTTGGCAGAAATCAGGTACTGATTGGTCGGATCGATCGTGATGTTGCGCGGCGTGCGGCCACCCGCCGGCGTGTGGCCCAGCGGCGTTAGCGTGCCCTTGCCCGCATCCACCGCGAACCGCGCGATGCTGTCGTTGCCGCGATTGGTGACATACAGCCACTTCCCCGTCTGATCGATCTGGATTTCGGCCGTCGTGTTGTTGCCCTTGTGGTCGGCCGGCAGCGTCGACAGCGTCTGAACCTGCTTGAGAGCGGCGCCGTTGACCTCGAAGACGCTGACCTTCGAATCGGTCTCGTGATTCACGTACAGAAACTTCCCGTTGGGATGCAGCTGCAGCCGGCGCGGACCCGAGCCTCCCGCGTTCATCGCCACGAATGGCGGATCGGCCGGCCGCACGGTCCGCTTCACGGGATCGAGAAGATAGGTATAGACGCGATCGAGCCCGAGCTCCGCGACGTACACGAACCGGCTGTCTTTGGAAAATACGATCCCGTGCGCCTTCGGGCCGGGCTGCTTTTCGCTCAACGGTTTGCCCGCGTGCTGACTGGTGTAGATGGCTTCGGTGAGCTTGCCGTCGGCTTCCACGCCGAACACGGAAAACGTCCCGCTGTTGTAGGTGACCGTCGCCGCGAATTTCCCGCCGGGATCCAGGACCACCTGGTTGGCCCGATCGCCGTGCGCGCCCACTTTGTTCAGGAAGGTGAGCCTCCCGGTATAAGGATCGATGGCGAACGCGCTCACGTGGTCGCCAGGCGTGCCGTCTTCCCAGTTCGACGCGTACAGAAACCGCCCGTTCGGATGTGCCCACACATGCGCCGGGTTTACAGTCTCAGCCACGAGGCCCAGCGGAGAGAGTGTGCCGGTTCTCGAATCGAAGCGAAAACCATAGATTCCCTTGGCCTCGGACTTTGTCGTTGGCGTCGGGTTCGTATAGCTGCCGATGTACACGAAATAGTCTGCCTTGAGAAAAGTTGAAGGACCAACCGACTGCGCGGCGCCGTGCGCGGCCATCAGGCACAGCGCAAAAACGACAAGGGCGATCTTTTTCATGGCTAATCCCCAATCCCCAATCACGAGCCCGCCTCTCTATTCCTTCTTCCTTCTTCCTTATTTGATCTTCAAAAACTCCCCTGGCGTCAGCGCCCTGGGCGTAAACCGCGCCTGACGAATGGCGCCCTTGAAGTAGTTCCGGCGATTGATCCGCGTGCCGAGCGACGTGGCGCCTTCGCCTTGCGGCTTGAACGCGACCTCCGCTTCGCCCTGCAGCTCGCCGTTGACGTAGCTGCGAAACATCTTCCCGTCGAAGGTCTGCGCGACGTGGTACCACTGGCCGAGGGGGTGCAGCTTGTCCTTGAACATCAGCGCGCGATTGTAGCCGGGGCCGTTCACGAACGCGTCGAGATACCAGCTCTTGTCCACGACCCGAAGCTCGAACAGGAAGCGCGCGTTCGCGTCCTGCCCGGTTGTCGGATGCTCGGCGCTCGCCAGCAGACCGGTCTTGGGCTCCCGTTCGGCCATGTGGAACCACCGCTGCTCGAAGGCGCCGCCGTCGGGACGGAAAATGGCTTCGAACGTAAACGTCGATGCGCCCGCCAGCGGGTGCTTCTCAATCCAGATGGCATCGTCCACGCCGTCGAACTCGATGGCCTTCCCCCCCGGGGTGTCGACGACTTTCGGCGTGCCCTCGACGGTGGTCTTGAAGCCCCCGATATTCTCCAAACGGTCGAACGTCCAGACGGCCTGCGTGGGCTGAGACTGGCCGGAGAGTGCAGAAGCGCCGCTCAGGAGCAGGAGCGATAGCGCTCCCGCCGATTTCCTCAAATTCATGTGCTTTCTCCTGTCTGCAATCGCCGCGAAGCTTACCACCAACGGCTGTAGCACGTTCAATTAATTGGATTTACGCCAGACACGTTGTTCTTGTTTCAGCCATATACCTTTCATATCCTTTAAGAGCATCTGACAACTGTAATCGACGGAACTGGGGCCCGGGGTTGCTAGCGGTTCCCTCGATGTTTCGGGCGTCAATCAGGGAGGAAGCCTCATGAAGGCACGGCTCAGCAATCATCTTGTGTTTGCCCTGCTGGTTCTGGCGGCAGCAGTTCTGGTGCCGACAGTGGCGCATGCACAGGCGCAAATTGTCGGACAGGTTCGCGACGAATCAGGCGGTGTACTTCCCGGGGTGACGGTCGAAGCGGCCAGCCCGGCGATTATCGAAAAGGTCCGCACCGTGGTCACCGACGATCAGGGGCGCTATCGCATCGAAGCGCTGCGGCCCGGCACCTACAAACTGACGTTTTCCCTCACCGGCTTCAGCACGGTGCTGCGGGAGAACATCGACGTCCCGTCGGAAGTCGTCGTCACGATCAACGCCGACCTGAAAGTCGGCGCGCTCGAAGAAACCGTGACCGTGTCGGGTGAAACGCCGCAGGTTGACGTGACGCAGGCGTCGCGCACGCAGGTCATCACGCGCGACATCATCGACACGCTGCCGGTCTCGCGCAACGTCATGTCGATTGGCGTCCTGTCGCCCGGCGTGCGCCAGGGCACACCCGACGTGGGCGGCTCGCGCATGACCGAGCAGGTCGGCCTCCGCGCACACGGCCTGTCCGGCGACGATGCGGAGCAGCTCGTGGAAGGGATGTCGATCCAGAGCCTCGAGGGCGCCTCGCAGGCCTACTTCGACGACATGCTGCAGTCGGAGATCACGATCATGACGGCCGCCATCCCCGCCGACACGTCGGGCGGCGGCATCCGCATGAACAGCGTGCTGAAGGACGGCGGCAACATCTTCAGCGGCGCGGCGTTCCTCGGCTTCAGCAGCGGCTCGTGGCAGAGCAGCAACATCGACAGTTTCCTGCGCGCCTCACCGCAGAGCATCAACAGCCCGAACGCGATCAAGCACATTCACATGTTCACGGGCTCGCTGGGCGGGCCGATCATGCGCGACAAGATGTGGTTCCTCGTCGCGGCGCGCCATCAGTCGTCTGACGAGCTCATCACCGACGTGCCGGTCGCCATCACCGCGCCCGACGGCGAGTTCATCAATTCGTATCTCGACACCTACGTCCGCGGCCCTTCGCTGCGCGTGACGTGGCAGGCCGCACCGAAGCACAAGCTTGCCTCGTTCGTCCAGCGCTGGTGGAAGCGCAAGGGGAAGGACTTCGGCGCCGGACAGGACCCGCGCGCGTCGCAGTTCCGCGATCCGAAGCACGCGCACCACACGGTTGGCAACGTCCGCTGGACATCGCCGCTGACGAGCCGCCTGCTCTTCGAGGCGGGGTACTCCTGGACGTTGTTCGACTGGCTGGGCGCGCCGATGCCCGGTGTCGAGCAGGAGCGCGGCACGCCCCTGTGGTTCGTCAAGACGAGAAAGACCGACACGCAGCGCCAGGTGGACGACGAATGCGCGTTCACGTTGCAGAACAGCGCGGTCGCTGGTTGCACGACCTGGGGCTCGAACCAGATTCAGCGGCAGGACAACACGCGCCACGTGTTTCAGGGCGTGATGTCGTATGTCACCGGCTCGCACAGCTTCAAGTTCGGCTACAACCACGAAATCGGCCCTGACGGCCGCATGGGCAACACGCACAACGGCGACCTCTACCAGAACTACACCGCGGGTCAGCCGAGCTCGGTGGACGTGTGGAACACGCCCGTCGAGGCGCCGGGCATCGTGGACTACGACGCCGCGTTCTTCCTGCAGGACACGTGGACCATCAAGCGGCTGACGCTCAACCCGGGTCTGCGGGTCGAGTGGTTCAGCGCCGGCATGCGGGCCGCTTCGTCGCCGGCCGGCCGGTTCGTGCCCGCCCGGTACTTCGCCGAAGAGCGCGGACTGCTGCAGTGGGGACCGAATTACGCGCCACGCTTTGCCGCCGCCTACGACCTGTTCGGCAACGGCCGCACGGCGCTGAAGACCAACTACAGCAAGTATCACCGTCAATACGATGCGGACCCGGCGGCGGCGTATTCGCCCATCGGCATCCTCAGCGAGCGGCGCAACTGGTTCGACTGCGCGCTGAATGCGGCGGGCACCGGCTGCAACACCGCAGTGGTCCTTCCGACCAACCGCGACGGCATCGTCCAGGATTCCGAGATCGGACCGAGCCCGGCGGGTGGTACGTTCGGGACGGTCCGCAACAACACGCTCGGCGATCTCGATCGCCGGTACAACTGGGAGTTCACGCTGGGCGTCCAGCACCAGTTGAAGCCGTGGCTGGCCGTCGGCGCGATGATGTACAAGCGGACGATTCACGAAATCCAGATGACGGACCGCTCGTTCATCACCACGACCGACTACACGGCGTTCCAGACGCGCATGCCGGCCGACATTTCGAGAGACCCGGCCGTGGCGGCCGTGCTCGATCCGAACGAGCTGGTCACCGTCTATAACCTCAACGCGGACAAGAATGCGGTCTTCGGACAGGGACTCGTCGATCGCAGCGCCCAGGCGGATCGATCGTTGTACACCGGGTTCGAGACGTCGTTCTCCACCAGGCTCCCGGGCGGCGCCGTGCTGTTCGGCAGTTGGACCATGGAAAAGAACACCTCGGTGTTCTGCGAGAACGACGACAACCCGAACGGGCCGCCGACCGGCGACCTGTATCAGGGACGTAACGTCGCACGCGGCGGCCGCTTCTGCGACCAGCGCAACTTCGACATGCCGTTCCTACACGAGCTCAAGCTGGCGGGCAACTACTCACTGCCGTACGGCGTCGACATCGGCGCGGTGCTGCAGAGCTTCGGCGGGCTCGAGCGCGTCATCCAGTGGGCGCCGGCGGCGGGCGTGTTCCCGAACGGCCAGCGGACGCAGGCGCAGACGCTCATCCTCACCGAGCCGGGCGCGCTGTACGGCGAGCGATGGGATCAGCTCGACGTCAACTTCAAGAAGAACATCCGGTATGGCAGCAAGGTGCACACGTTCCAGCTCGACATCTTCAACGTGTTCAACAACAACTCGATTCGCACGATGAACGATACGGTGGGCGCGTCGCTCGGACAGGTCACCGCGATCATGCCGGGACGGTTCCCGAGAATCGGCTACCAGTTCAAGTTCTGATGCACGAAGCTCACTAAGGCAGGACGGGAAGGCAAGAGCACGAAGGAGAAGGCGGGCCCGAAAGCTGGGCCCGCTTTTTTTGTCTGTATTCCTTCTGCCTTATTCCTTATTCCTTATTGGTTCGGGCACGGCCGCGCCATCTTTCCGCGGATCCGACGCGCCGTAGTTGACGGTGTCCTTCCGCAGCACCGCCTGCCCTCCGCCCATGAAGCTGCAGCAGTCGCCGTGGATCTCGAGCTCGTGCCCCCGCGAGGTCAGCCCTGCCTGAATCTCGGCGGGAATCCTGCGCTCGATGGCGACGTCGCGCCCCTCGAACGACAGCTTGGTGAAGCGCGGGGCCTCGAGCGCGGCCTGGATGTTCATCTCGTGATCGACGACGTTGGACACGAACTGTGCGTGTGCCAGTGATTGATTCCAGCCCCCCATGATGCCGAAGGCGATCCGGGTCTCGCCGTTGGTCATGAACGCCGGAATGATCGTGTGTAGCGGCCGCTTGCGGGGCCCGAGCACGTTTGGATGCCGGCGATCGAGCGTGAACAGCGCGCCGCGATTCTGAAGCGCGAACCCGGTGCCTTCGCAGACGACGCCCGATCCGAAGCTGGCGAAGTTGCTCTGGATGAGCGACACCATGTTGCCGTCGCGATCGGCCACGGACAGGTACACCGTGTCTCCCGCGTGTACGGGCAACGACCCCGCCTCGACGTTCTCGTGCGCAATGGAATTCTCGATCCGCGTGGCCCGCTCGCGGCCGTAGTCCTTGCTCAACATCGCGGCCACGGGCACATCCGCGAACCTGGGGTCGGCGACATACCGCTGCATGTCCGCGTAGGCCAGCTTCTTCGCTTCGATCATGATGTGCAGCGCGTCGACCGAGTTGTGCGCGACCTCGCCGAGCGGGAAGACCTCCATGATGTTCAGCATCATCAGAGCGGCGATGCCGGCGCCGTTGGGCGGAATCTCGAAGACGTCCCATCCACGATAGCTCGTCGAAATCGGTTCGACCCATTGCGCCTGAAACTTCGCGAAATCGGCGGCCGCGAGCGTCGAGCCGCGGCGCTTCAGGCCGGCGACCAGACGCCGCGCCACCTCGCCTTCGTAGAAGCCGTCGCGGCCGCGTTCGGCAATCTGCCGGTACGTCCACGCGAGGTCGCGGTTGCGGAAAATCTCGCCAAGGCCGAGCGGCTGCGCGTCGGGGAGAAACACCCGCGCCGCCTCGGGATCGCCGCGCAGGAACGACTCCTGGATCTGCCATTCCTCGCTGGTGATTTCGGCGACCGGAAATCCCTCGTCGGCCATCGCGATCGCCGGCTCGAGCATGCGCGACAGCGGCGCGCGTCCGAAGCGCTCCCCCAGCGCGGCCCAGCCCGCAACCGCGCCCGGCACCGTCACGGAATGGACGCCGCTCTGCGGCATGCTGGTGACGCCGCGCGCCTCGAGCACTTCGGGCGTCAGGGCGGCCGGTGACCAGCCGCTGGCGTTCACGCCGTGCAGCTTGCCGCCCGCCTCGTGCACGATCGCGAACAGGTCGCCGCCGACACCGCACATCATCGGGCAGACGACGCCCATGACCGCGTTGGCCGCAATCGCGGCATCGACGGCGTGGCCGCCCGCCGCGAGCACCATCGCGCCGGCCTGCGAGGCGAGCGGATGCTCGCTGGCGACGACACCGCGGTTGGACACCACGAGGGAACGGCCCTGCGATCGGTTGATAGGGACTTTGGACATAAGTGGGAAGACTTATTATGATTCGCATTCCGGCCCGAGACTAGGCCTGTCTTCACAGCAGACTAGGAGAATAGGAGGGCCAGGAGATCTCCTTTTTGAAAGTCTATTTCTCCTACTCTCCTACTCTCTTGTTCATGAGGAGCTACGGGATGGCGAAAAGCTTGTGTCTGCTCGTCCTCGTGATTGCGGCAGGCGCCCAACTGCCGGCGCAGCAGTTTCCGCCGGGATTCGTCGATCCGGGGCCGGTGCTGGCCGCAGCGTCGAAGGCCATCAACGAGCAGAGCCTGCGCTGCATTACCTTTTCAGGAACCGGCTACAGCGGCCCCGTCGGGCAGACGTTCGAGAACGCCGTCAACATCGACTGGCCCCGCAGCGAGATGGCGAACTACACGCGCACGATCAACTGGGAATCCGGCACGAGCAAGGAAACCTTCGATCGCAAGCCCGGCAACAATCCCGCGTCGTGGAAATACGGGCTCGGCTGGGTCGGCGGCACCCCGACGCAGGCGAACCTGCGCCAGACGCACATCGTCAACGGCTCGCACGCGTGGCACATCGACGGCAGCGGCGCGCCCGTCGCGGCGCCGCCCGAGATGGCCGATGTCTATCAGCTCGACGTCTGGATGAATCCTCATGGGTTTCTGAAAGCCGCGCGAAAGCCTGGCGCGAATCCCAGGGCGATGTGGCGCTGGGAGCAGATTGAAAAGGGCCGCGACGGCAACGTCGTGACGCCCGAGAAGGTCCACGTCGTCGGCATCACGGTCCTCGGCAAATTCCGCGTCGACGCCACCATCAACAGCCAGAACATCATCACCCGGCTCAAGGCGACCGTGAACGAGCACGTGCTGGGCGATTTCAACATCGAACAGGAATCGACCGAGTTCGTGCCCGCGGGACCGTCGCAATGGCCGATCAACTGGCACTCGCACCAGGGGTGGGACGACAACTGGCAGTTCAATTCGGAGAGCACCGGCCACAACGCGTACGGCGGCAAGTTCGCGAACGTGCAGGCCAACGCCTGCGACGATCCCGTGCCCGTTCCGGAATCGGTGAAACAGGCGCAGCCGCCCAATCCCGCAACGGTGACGGTCGACAAGCTGGCCGACGGCGTGTACCTGCTTGGCGGCGGCCCCGCCAACAGCTACATGATCGAGTTCAGGGATTTCGTCGCCGTGTTCGAAGCGCCGGGCAGCGAAGAGCGCAGCCTGGCGGTGATCGAACAGGTGGCCAAGCTGGCGCCCAACAAGCCAATCCGCTGGCTCATCAGCTCTCATCCGCACTTCGATCACATCGGCGGCATCCGCACGTACAACCACATCGGCGCCACGGTCGTGACGCACATGATCAATCTGAAGTTCCTGAACAGGGACGTGCTGACCTACAGGCCCAGAACCGTCAAGCCGGACATTCTCTCGCTGTGGCCGCCCACCGAGGTGGCCGAGGGCTACAACTACGAGGCGATTCAGGAGAACTTCGTCATCACCGACAACAGCCGCATCCTGCGCGTGTACTACGTGCAGCCCCTGAACCACGTCGCGGGCATGCTCATGGCCTACCTGCCGGCCGAGCGCATCGCGTTCGAGGCGGACCTCTTCGACACGCACGAAGCGCCCAGAGCATCGCAGATGCCGGCGATGCGCAGTTTTCACAATCAAATCCAGCGGATGAAGCTCGACGTCGCCACCATCGCGCCTGTGCACGGCAGTCCCGTTCCCTGGAACACGTTCCTGACGGCACTGGGACCGGCGGCGAAGACGAACTAAAATGTAGGGCCCGGCTTCAGCCGGGCTAGAGGCACCCATGATTCACACTGGACGTCACTTCCTGCAGATTCCCGGCCCGACGAACGTTCCCGATCGGGTGCTCAAGGAGATTGCCCAGGCGACGATCGACCATCGAGGACCCGAGTTCGCGGGCCTGGGCCTCGAAGTGCTCGATCGGCTGAAGGGTGTCTTCCGCACGCGGGGACCTGTTGTGATCTTTCCCTCGTCGGGCACGGGTGCCGCCGAAGCGGCGCTCGTCAACACGCTCTCGCCCGGCGATCGCATTCTCATCTTCGAAACCGGCTGGTTCTCGCACATCGCCTGGCGCTACGTCGCCGAACGTCTGGGCATCGTCGTGGAGTACGTGCCCGGCACGTGGCGGCGCGGCGCGTCTCCGGAAACGCTCGAGCAGCGGCTGAAGGACGACAAGAACCACGATCTGAAGGCGGTCGTTGTCGTGCACAACGAGACGTCAACCGGCGTGGTAAGCCGGATCGCGGACCTGCGGCGCGCCATGAACCGGACCGGTCATCCGGCGCTGCTGATTGTCGACGCTATCTCGTCGCTCGCGTCGGTCGATCTGCGGCACGACGAATGGGAAATCGACGTCACGGTGTGCGGCTCGCAGAAGGGCCTGATGGTGCCGCCGGGTCTCGCGTTCAACGCGCTATCTGAGAAAGCGATCGCCGCCAGCGCGAAAGCGAAGCTGCCGAGGTCGTACTGGAACTGGGACGAGATGCTGAAGGCGAACACGTCGGGCTTCTTCCCGTATACGCCCGCCACGAATCTGCTCTACGGTCTGCGCGAGGCGCTCCGCATGCTGGACGAAGAAGGATTCGAGAACGTGCTCGAGCGCCACACCCGTCACGGCGTGGCCACGCGCGCCGCCGCGAAAGCCTGGGGGCTCGACATCGTTCCGGAAGATCCGTCGGAGTATTCGGGCTCGCTGACCGCGCTCTACACGCCCGAAGGGCACAATGCCGATCGCCTGCGCCAGGTGATTCTCGACAACTTCGACATGTCCCTTGGCACCGGCCTCGGCAAGCTTGCCGGCAAGGTGTTTCGCATCGGACATCTCGGCGCGTTCAACGATCTAATGCTCGCCGGCACGCTCAGCGGCGTCGAGATGGGCCTCAAAATCGCGGGCATTCCGCATCGCCCGGGAGGCGTTGCCGCTGCGCTCGAATCGCTGGCCGCTTCGGCGATAGGAAGCGAAAAAACCGCGCCGGCCATTCGGTGAGACCGCTTCCGCCCAGCTCTCACGGCAAACCCATCGACACGTTCGGTCAGGCCGCCGAGCTCGATCAGGAGCTCCGGCGAGCCATCCGGGGAGAGGTGCGATTCGATCGCGGCAGCCGCGCCCTGTACGCCACCGACGCCTCGAATTACCGCCAGGTGCCGATCGGGGTCGTCGTGCCACGCGACGAAGACGACGTGCGCGCGGCCGTGTCGGTGTGCCGGCGCTTCGGCGCGCCGATTCTCGCGCGCGGATCGGGCACGAGCCTGGCCGGCCAGAGCTGCAACGTCGCGGTCGTCGTCGACTTCACGAAATACATGAACCGCATTCTCGAGATCGATTACGAGAAGCGGATCGCACGCGTGCAGCCTGGCGTCATCCTCGACACGCTGCGGAGCCGCGCCGAGCAGAAGACGCTCACCTTCGGACCCGACCCCTCGACGCACAGCCGTTGCAGCCTGGGAGGCATGATCGGGAACAACTCCTGCGGCACCCATTCCCTGATCTCCGGCAAGACCGTGGACAACGTCCACGAGCTTCGGATTCTCCTCTACGACGGCACCGAGCTGACCGTGGGCGCGACACCGGAAGCCGAGCTCGAGGCTATCGTGCGCGAGGGCGGCCGCCGCGGCGAGATTTACGCGGGCCTGCGGTCGATTCGCGATCGGTACCTCGCGCACATACGCGCCGGCTTTCCTCAGATTCCGCGGCGGGTCTCCGGCTACAACCTCGATCAGCTCCTTCCGGAACAGGGCTTCCACGTCGCCAGGGCGCTCGTCGGCACCGAAGGCACGTGCGCGATCGTGCTCGGCGCGACACTACGCCTGATCGAGAGCCCGCAGCATCGCGTGCTCGTCGGCCTCGGCTATCCGGACTCGTTTGCGGCGGCGGATCACGTGCCGGCGATTCTCGAGACGTCGCCGATCGGTCTCGAGGGCTTCGAAGGCGGAATCATCGACGGGCTGAACTACAAGGGCGCGCCCAACCTCGACCTGCTGCCGCCGGGACGTGGCATCCTGCTGGCCGAATACGGATCGAACGATCCCGCGGAAAGCCGCGCAACGGCCGAGCGGCTCGTGCAGAAACTGTCGGGCCTGCCCGGCGCACCTGCGACGCGGATCTACACGGCGGCCGAAGCCAAAGCCGTCTGGAAGATTCGCGAATCGGGTCCGCGAATGGCATCGGCGGTGCCGGGCTCGCTGCCCCGCTGGGAGGGCTGGGACGATGCCTCGGTGGCGCCCGAACGGCTGGGCCCATATCTCCGCGAGCTGCGGAATCTGCTCGACGAATACGGCTACCAGGCGGCGTTCTACGGCCATTTCGGCCACGGCTGCATTCACATGCAGGTGAGCTTCGACTTCGAAACGGAAGAAGGCATCCGCAAGTACGAAACGTTCATCAATCGCGGCGCGGATCTCGTGGTGCGCTACGGCGGGTCGCTCTCGGGCGAACATGGCGACGGCCAGTCGCGCGGGCGCGCTGCTGCCGAAGATGTTCGGCCCGGAGCTGATGCAGGCCTTCGGCGAGTTCAAGGCCGTGTGGGATCCGGGCAACCGGATGAACCCGCACAAGGTGATCGATGCGTACCAGCCGACCGAGAACCTGCGCCTGGGCGCCGACTACAACCCCGCGACGCCCGCGACGTTTTTCACGTTCCCGGACGACAAGGGATCGTTTGCGAAGGCCGCGATGCGCTGCATCGGCCTCGGCGAGTGCCGCAAGCACGACTACGGCACGATGTGCCCGAGCTACATGGCGACGCTCGAAGAGCGCCACAGCACCCGGGGCCGCGCGCGGCTCCTGTGGGAGCTCCTTCAGGGCGAGGTGCTGACCGATTCGTGGAAGAACGAGCAGACGAAGGAAGCGCTCGACTTGTGTCTCTCGTGCAAGGCGTGCAAATCGGAGTGCCCGACGAACGTCGACATGGCGACCTACCGCTCGGAGTTTCTGGCGCACTACTACGAAACCCGGTCGCGGCCGCTCGCGGCGTATGCCTTCGGCCTCGTCGACCGGTGGGCGTCGCTGGGCTCGGTGGCTCCCGGGCTCGCGAACCTGACGCTGAACGTGCCCGGAGTGGCCCCGCTCATCAAACGCCTGCTGCATCTCGCGCCTCAGCGAGCGCTGCCGAAGCTCGCGCCGCAAAGCTTCACGCGATGGGCACGGTCGACGAGCGTGCCGACGCCCGGTTCGGAAAACGGCGGAAAACCCCCGGTCATGCTCTGGGCCGACACGTTCAACAACTACTTCCATCCTGAAACGAGCCAGGCAGCGCTCGCCGTGTTGAAGTCGGCCGGGTTTCACGTCATGGTGCCGTCGACGCGGCTCTGTTGCGGCCGGCCGCTCTACGACTTCGGGATGCTCGATCGCGCGAAGGCGTATCTCGGCAGCGTCCTCGACGATCTTGCGCCGCACATCGCTGCGGGCGTGCCGATGGTCGTGCTCGAGCCGAGCTGCGCGTCAGTGTTCCGCGACGAGCTGCGGAGCCTGTTCCCCTCCGACGAGCGTGCCGGGAAGCTGCGGGCGCAGACGTTCCTGCTCAGCGAGTTTCTCGAACGGCATGCGCCGGGCTTCTCGCCGCCAAGACTGGAGCGACGCGTCCTCGTGCACGGTCACTGTCATCACAAGGCGTTGATGAAGATGACCGACGAGGAAGCGCTGTTGAAGAAGATGGGCGCGACGGTGACGATGCCCGATGCCGGGTGCTGCGGGATGGCCGGACCGTTCGGGTTCGAGGCGAAGAAGTTCGACGTGTCGATGGCGATCGGCGAGCGCGTGCTGCTGCCCGCCGTGCGCAACGCCCCGCAGGACACGCTGATTATTTCCGACGGTTTCAGTTGTCGGGAACAGATCGAACAGGCGACGGGACGCAAGCCGGTGCACCTCGCTGAAGCGATCCTCCAGATGGCCTAAACCGGAGAGTAAGAGATTAGGAGAACTAAATCGTTTCTCTGCACGCGCCCGCCCATGATTGACTGAAGCTCAGAATCGGAAGGCACAGAAACTCGAGCAACTGTCAGGTGGAAGTGTTTCGCTCCAGCCGTATGTTCATCGGCGTGAAGCCAAGCCTGGCGAAGGTCGCCTGCGCCGCAGAGTTGAACGACCAGCACTGCACCGAGACCCGCTCTAGACCCTGCGCGTTGGCCCACATAATTGCGGTCTCTATCAATCCGCGCGCGACACCACGCATGCGCATTCCCTCGCCTACGCCCAATTGATCTCTCTCACACCATGTCGAGGCAGATTGGCAGCGTCGCTGGGCGCTCGTCAATCATCACGAGGAGGTATCCTGCCAACTCCATTAATCTCCGCCATCCAAACCCTGTGGTCCTCCTTTCTCAGAACGGTGCCGAACCAGCCAGCAAGGTCGTCTGCCGAAACCGAAGCGAAGACGTCGGCACGAGCGCCCACGTGCAAGTCATGAACCATGCGATTCAACTGGGCCAAGGCGGTTTCGTCCCCTGGAATGGCCTCGCGTATCGTCATAGTTTTCATGTTTGCGCCGAAAAACTGACGAACCAAAAGGAAAGGCGGGTCAAGAAACAGACTCGCCCTGTGTAAGACCGCCCTGCCGACTATAGACCATGGCCCACCGACCACAGCCCATCGCCCATTACGCTTCGGCGCTTACCGCCGCAATCACTCGCCTTGATGTAGCCGATCGCGAACGCGAAGCCCTGCATGTGATCGGGATCGCCGTCGACGCTCGGCACATGGTCGGGCATCAGCATGCCGTCGTAGCCGATTTCCTTGTAGGTGCGCGCGGCCCTGAGCATGTCGACGCTGCCGTTGTCGATGAACGACTCGCGGAAGTTCAGGTACCCGCCTTCGATGTTCCGGAAGTGGACGTTGAAGATCTTTTGCGGGACCGAAGTCGCGGATGACGCCGTAAATCTGCTCACCCGGCTTTTCGAGCTGTTCCGACACCGTGCCCTGGCAGAAGTTCAGCCCGTGATACGGGCTCGCCTTGATCGATACGAACCGCTTCAGCCCGGCCGGCGTCGCGAGCGGCACCTCGGCGATCCCGCGGTAGCCCTTCGGCACGCCGGGATCCTGCGGATGGCACCCCAGCTTCACCTTGTACTCCTCGGCGACGGGAACCACCCGCTCGAGGAAGTACGTGATCCGCTCCCAGTAGGCGTCGGCGTCAACCTTGCCCGCAATCGTGGGCGTGTCCTTGTTCTTGTCCTTGGACAGGTCGAACTCGCTGTAGGTGGACGGACCACGCCCTTTCACCGGACCGGTCCGCGGGATGCCCAGAATCGTGAAGTTGTACTTCACCTGGAAGATGCCCGCCTTCGCGCAGTTGCGGATCTGCGTGCAGATATCCTCGATGTTGCGGTCGCGTTCGGGGCTCTGCCCGAGCATGATCGCGGGCATCTCGGCCCGGTCGATCGGCGCCGAGGTCATCGTAATCGGCATCATGTCGAGCGCGATCCCGTACGACTCGACACGCTCGCGATGTTTGGTCAGCGCCTCGACCGACCACTTCTCGTCGAGCTTGCGCGACGGCATGCTGCCGCAGATGTTGTTGCACCCGAACGCCGCCATCGCCTTGAGAATGGCGTCGGAGTCGCCGTGCTGCGTGCCGACCTTGAACTTCACCTTGGACGTTGAGGCGCCCGCCGCCGGCGTGCGCGGGTTCCTCGCCACCTGCGCGGACACGAGGGTCTCGGCCAGCGCGCCCGCAGCCATTCCGCTCCCCGCCAGCCTGACGAATTCGCGGCGATCCATGGTCTCTCCTCCAAAAAAGGGGTTGCCTTTTTCCTGAATGTTGGAATTCGGACTATATCATCCCGGCGCAACTGAAGTTGCGCCCGACCGTTTGCGCCATCGATAGTTGCGCCATCAATCCGCCAGCACCTTTCCTTTGGTTTCCATGACCCACGGCATCACGAGCAGGCCGAGCAGGGGCACGAAGCCGACATAGAACAACACTTCCAGCGCACCACCCAGCGCCCCTGCGCCGCGCGACGCGATCGCGCCGACGAGAAACGGACCTGGGGCCGCAATCAGACGGCCGGCGTTGTAGCAGAACCCCGCGCCAGTGCCGCGCAGACGTGTCGGATAGAGCTCGGGGAGGTAATACGTAAACGCGCCGAACACACCGAAGACCGACAGGCCGATGGGGAAATACATGAACAGGCGCGTGCGCGGCTCCATGTCGAGACCGAAGGCGGCCAGCACGGCCAGGCCCGATGCGAGAAAGTAGATCGAGAACATCGTCCGGCGGCCGAGCATCTTCGACGCCGGCACGGTGAGGAGCGTGCCGATGAGGCCGCCGACGTTGAACCAGTTGCCGGCTGTCTGCTTCCATTCCTCGATGAGCGCCGTCGCCTGAACCGCAGGAAGGCCGGCCGCCGCTTCGGCGGCCAGGCCGGTGGAGACGACACCGAGGAACGCGTTGCAGCTCCACCACGTGATGAGCGCGACGACGGCCATCAGCAGCCCGCTGATCGTGATGGCGCGGTACTGCGGCGTAAAGAGCTCCGCGATGGTGGGCGGCGCCGCGTGGCTGGTCGCTTTCTGCCAGCGCTCAGGTTCTTTCACGAACAGCCGGACGAGGAACGCGACGGCCGCGGGAAGAAGACCGAACAGGAACACATACCGCCACGACGTTTCAGGACTGCCGGCGAAGTACACGCCCTGCACCTGGTAGGTGACGACCGTGGCGAGGAATAGCCCGAGCGGCGCAGCGGTGTACAGAATCGCGCCCGCTTCCACACGGCGCTTTTCGGGAACCACTTCCGCCACCATGGCCGCACCCGCGGCCCACTCTCCGCCGATGCCCAGCGACGCGATGATGCGGAAAAACACCAGCACCGCCATGTTCGGGGCAAAGGCGCACGCCGCTGTCCCAATCGCGTACATCAGCATCGTGAGGAGCAGCGTCCGCGTGCGCCCGAGCCGATCGGCGACGCGCCCGAAGATGATGCCGCCGACTGCCCAGCCCACCAGGAGCAGCGCGGTGAGAATGCCGGTCCACTGCAGCGTCGCCGCACGCGCGGCGGGCGATCCGAGCGGGATGTCCAGCAGCACCGGCACCGCGTTGGGCGCCACGTAGTTGAAGAGGAGACTGTCGAAGATATCGAAGCCCCAGCCCAGCCATGCGGCAAACAACACCGTCCACTGGTAGGCGTTCATATCCAGCAACGTCCGGCCGGCCGGAACGGCAACGGCCTTCGCATCGTGCCGTCGCTCGGTGGCGTCTCTCTCGATCACGAGGATTCCCTTCCGCGTCCGGCGTTCCGGCCGCTTTTGTGTGGTTTTGGGTGAGAGAATTCTAATACCTTATGCAGCCATGACAAAGGCTCGTCTCGAAGCGTTCAGCGACGGGGTGGTCGCCATCCTGATTACGATCATGGTGCTCGAACTGCACGTCCCGCACGAGCCGTCGTGGGACGCCCTGCACCCCTTGATGCCGATTTTTCTCAGCTACGTGCTGAGCTACGTCTTCCTGGGGATCTACTGGAACAACCACCATCACATGATGCACGCCGCCGACCGCATCAACGGCAAGGTCCTGTGGGCGAACCTGCATCTGCTGTTCTGGCTGTCACTGATTCCGTTCGTCACGGGATGGATGGGACAGAATCACTTCGAGTCCGCTCCAACCGCGGCCTACGGTATCGTCATGTTGTTCGCGGGCATTGCGTATTACATCCTCGCCCATCTGCTCCTGGCCGAGCAGGGGCCTGACTCGAGGCTGGCACGGGCGCTGGGGCGCGACCGCAAAGGACAGGCGTCAATCTGGCTCTGGGCGATCGGGATTGCGCTGTCGTTCGTGAATCACTGGATCGCCTACGCGATCTATGTCGGCGTGGCCCTCATGTGGCTGGTGCCCGACAGACGGATCGAGACGACGAAATAGATGTGGAGTCCACCTACCGCTTTTTTTCGTCCATGTGGAGCGCGGTCTTCTTGACGACCCCGCCTTCGACGTCAGACAGCGCGTGGGACACGATGAACGCGCCTTCGTCGATCGCACGCGCGATCGACTTGATCTTGCCAATCTCGAGGCGCGTGACCACGCAATAGAGGATGTCCTGTTCGACGTCGGTCAGCCCGCCGCGTCCTCGATACACGGTCACGCCTCGTCCAAGCACGCCGGTGATCTTGTCCCTGATTTCCGCGCTGCGGCTCGAGACGATCGTCATCGCCGTGTACTCCTCGATGCCGTGAATGACGAAGTCGAGCGTGCGCGCGGCCGTGAGATACGTCAGGATCGAATAGAGCGCCGCCTCGACGCCGAGCACCGCCATGGCCACGAGAAACAGCACGACGTTGAACCCGAGGATGACGTCGCCGACGCGCAAGAGCGTGCTGCGCCTGCTGATCAACAGGGCGGCGATCTCGGTGCCATCGAGTACCGCGCCGCCGCGCACGGCCAGGCCGATGCCCGCGCCCAGGAAGAACCCGCCGAACACGGCGTCGAGCAGGCGATCCTGGGTCACCGTCGGGTACTCGACCAGCGCAATGACGGCCGCCAGCGCGCCAATCGCCAGCGCGCTGCGTACCGCGAAGCTGGTGCCCAGGTAGCGATTCCCGATGAACACGAAGGGCACGTTGATGACGGGCAGCCAGAAGGCCAGCGGCGTTCCGGTGATCGTGGTCAGCAGCAGCGACACGCCGGTCACGCCACCGTCGATGAACCCGCTGGGCAGCAGGAATCCCTTCAGGCCGAGGCCGGCCGAGAGAATGCCAAGGAGAATGAGGAGTGCGTTGAGGAGTTCACGGGTCATGGGGGAGGGGGGAAAGTAAAAAGTAAAAAGTAAAAAGAAAAAGTAAAAAGTGGGGCAAAAACTTCGACTATGGTCGACGACGTGCCCGTTTTCCCAGCGAAATAATCGGGGCACCTGGCCGGGGTCGTGCAAGTGACGATCGCCCGTGAAGCAATTACCTGCTCTTGTCGGCCGCACGTACCGGTTCTCGATTGCGGCCCTCAGATTCTACCGGAAACTGCCTAAGAGTCCGGACGCACAGGTGCCGGGCGTTCAGTTTTACAAGGCGGCCACGTCGACGTGGGTGAACTATCGCGCGTCGCAGCGAGGCCGTTCGCGTGCGGAGTTCATCGCAAAACTTGGCGTCGCCGTCGAGGAATCGGACGAAGCCGTGGGTTGGCTGGAATTCATGCGGGACGGAGGAATCAGCTCGGACAGCACGCTCCTGTCGGAAGCGAAGGAAATCTGCGCCATGCTAACCTCGTCGTTGACCAACGCCCGGCGGAACGGTGGGTGACGGACTACTTTTTACTTTCTACTTTTTACTTTCTACTTTTTACTTTCACCGTACCGCCTTTCCCCGGCCTCCACGCGCGTGCGCAGCCGATTCTGCTCGCTGGGCAGCGGGCACGTCGAGTACGGGTTGTAGGCACAGGGCGGATTCACGGTCTTGTTGAAGTCGAGCATCATCTTGCCGTCCACGGGCGCCGGCGCGTACAGAAATCGAGCCGCCTGATACGTCTCCTTCTGGCTCGTGAGATCGCGGAACACGAACCAGAACTGCGGCGCGCCCGGCTCGGCGTACGGCTCGAGCTTGTACTCCTGGCCGTTCAACGTGAACGATACGATGCCCGGGATCGTGGCCTTGTCAATATCGCCGAGAATCGTCGGCACGTCCACCGTCTTCGCTTTGTCGTAGGGCGCGTAGCGGGCCTCGACGCGATATGCCGGGTTGGCGGGGAACCAGCTGAGCCCGACGAACTCCTTCCGGAGCGAGTGGTTCTGGTCGCGCAGGCGAATCGACAGGCGATCGCCGCTGACGTGCACCCAGAACTGCAGGTGCTCGCCCAGCGACAGCCGATCGGCCGGCCCGGGCACGTCCGGTTTCAGCTCGCCCGAGGTGAAGGGTTTGCCATCGAGCAGAAATGTGACGCCGCTGGCGGCCCTCACCGTGACTTTGCCATTCTGCAGTTCGAACGTGCCCGCCTGCGCGGGCGCGCTGGCGGGAAAGACAATATCGCTCAAGGGATCGGACCCGAACGCCGTCTTCGGCTGGGTCAGAAACCACAGTCCGCCGATCGTCAGCCAGCCCGCGTCGCCCTTCAGCGTGTTTTCCCGGTCCTGACGGAACGTTGCGATCTCCGCCTGATACGGGTCGCTCGGCACGGCCACCTCCTGACGAGGTGCGGGGGTATCGGCCGGTGGAGGCTGCGCCGGCCCGCATCCCGCAAAGAAGGCAACCAGCACGACCGCCGCGCACGCGACGCATGTCATCTTGGTCATTTCAGAGCTATACTGCCCGGAATCCCTTGGTCTGACAATAGGAGGCGCATATATGGATCGAGCGGTCTCGCGGCGTGCGTTTTTCGCGGGCGTGGCCGGCACCGTGGCGGCGCTTCGCGCGGCACATGCCCAGGAAGTGCCGACCATCACCAAACGGGTCGAAAAGCTTTACAAAGTTGCGGGATCGAAAGAGCCCAACGACCTGCAGTTCGTGCCCGAGGGACTCTGGGTGCTGGATCAGGTCGACCAGCCGACCAACAAGGCGTTCCTCGTGAAGCCCGACGACGGCAGCGTGATTCGCGAAATCCAGACCGAAGCGCTGCACGCGAGCGGCATCACCTACGGCAACGGCGCCCTGTGGATTGGCTCCACCAAAGGCAAGAACGCGCAGGATCCGCCCAAGACGCTGAAAGTCGATCCGCACAGCGGCAAGACGCTCAAGGTGTTCGTCACGCCGGGGTCGGGCCTGTACGGACGCATGAGCCTCGAGCGGGGCGACACGCCGTCGGGCGCGCACGGCCTGAAGTGGATCGACGGCAAATACTGGATGGCCGTCCCGGCTGCCAATAAGGTGTTCCTCATGGAACCCGAGACCGGCGAGATCGTGCGCAGTATTCCGGGCCCGGGCAGCACGCCGCGCACGCACGGCATGGCGATCGACAAGGGGATGCTGTGGGTCATCAATTCCGACGATCGCATCATCTTCAAGCTCGATCCGAAAAACGGCACGGTCGTGTCGAAGATTCAGCTCAGCAAAGACGATCCGGCGCCGCACGGGCTCGACATCGATCCGGGCGGCACGCTGTGGTACTGCGACGCGGCGTCGAGCTGGATGTGCAAGCTCGTCTGAAGAAATTCAAACAGGAGATCAAGAGATCAAGAGATCAGAGATCAAGAGATCAAGAAGAAATAAGTTCTTCTGATCTTCTGATTCTTTTGTTTAAACGGAAACAGGAGACTAAGAGATTAGGAGAATTCTTTTGAAAAGAATTTCTCTTAGTCTCCTAATCTCTTGTTAAGAGTACTCACCTGGGGAAGGGTTTCAATGCCGGCGCGCCCGGTGGTACGGGCGTGCGGGCGGTGTTCAGGACCATCGACTGGAACGTGTAGTACCCCACCACGCCCACCATCTCGATCATGCCCTGTTCGCCGAAGCGCTGCACGGCCCGCGCATACGTGGCGTCGCTCACGCTGTGGTTCCGCAGAAGCTCGGTGCAGAACTCGTAGATCAACTCCTCGTCGGGCGCCATGCCCGATGGCCGCCGGCCGTCGGCGATGGCGTCGACGACCCCGCGGTCCAGGCCTTCCTTCAACGCGATCGGCTGGTGCACGTACCATTCGGTACTGCTGCGTGAAATGCCTCGCGGTAATCAGGATGATGAGCTCGTTCAGCCTGGTGGGAAACACCGTGCGGTAGCGAAGAAAATCGCCCATCGCCATCGCGCGCAGCATGACTTCGGGGCTGCGATGGAGCGGCACGAACGGTCCGAACACATCCTGTTTCCGGTTCGCCCGAAACGCCTCGGATGCCTTCTGCTGCTCTGGCGTCTGCTTGTCCGCCGGAATGGGCGGCAGCCGATCCTGTGCCACAGCGGGCATCGTAACAGCAAACAGCATCAGCACAGCGACCATCACGCGCATCTCGGCACTCCAGTTTTCAGTTCTCAGTCTTCAGTTTCCGGTTTCTAGATTTTAGTTTCTCTAGATTTCAGTTTCTAGTTTCGGATTCGCACGAAGCCCGCCCACATGAGCGAGCCGCCCAGGCCCGTCTCGACGTCGTATTTGCGTAAGAACGTGAGCGTGCCCGTGCTCCCGATGCGAAAGACGGCCAGCGACGCGGACACGCGCGTCCCGTCGGCTTTCGTCACCGCATTCTGATTGGCCGCCACGAGCAGGCCGGCATCCGCGTCGAGCGTAAACGTGCGCGCGTGCATCCCGCCGCTGTCGACGTTCTGAAGGCGCGTGGGCTCGCCTGTCTTCTGGTCGATCGCATAGACGCCGATGGTGTTCTCGCCACCCTCCCAGACCGTCTTGCCATCGACGACGTGGGTGCCGCTCGCACGATTGCTGAGATACACGACGCGTCCGTTTGGATGGATGTGGATGGCACCCGTCATCTGCGCCGGCTTGCCTAGCTCGGGGCGATCGAGCGTGTTGCGGGTGAACAGGGCCTGGGGATCGATGGAGTCGCCGCTGACCCGGTAGACCTGAAGCTGGTTCTGCCGCTCGAGGTTGAGATACATGAACGGCAGCGCAGGATGGAAATCCACGTGGCGTGGCTGATACCCGAAACCGCCGTTGGGCGCGATCGACTGGCGACTGGTCAGCCGTCCGCTGGTGTAGCCGTAAATCTTCAGCGCGCCCGGATCTTCGGGCCGATCTCGCGTCGGGCCATTGCCACGCGTCACCATCACGACCATCCGGTTGGACGGGTGCACGCGAATCTGGTGCGCGTAGATGCCGGCGTCCAGCGGCGCCTGGGGCGCCACTTCCCCGCCGAGCGTCCCGTCGCTCTTCAGCCCGTGCACGCTCGATCCGCTCGGGTTGTTGTAGGCCACGAGCACGTGCGTCGCATCCGCATCGACCGTCAGATGGACGGGACGGTGGCGAATCTCGATCGGTGATCCGTGGGGCGACAGTGCGCCCGTGGCGGCGTCCACCCGGAACGCGCTGACGCCATGACGATCGCCCTGCATCCCGTTGCTCCACGCGGCGTACAGAAATCTCGTGGAGGGATGGGGCCAGACATACTGCACGGCGAACGGCAGCTTCACACTCGATGTTTGCCTCAGCGACCCGTAGGCCCCGCCCACCGCATATGTGGAGAGCTCGGATCCCACTGCCGCATAAAGAAAGACCGGAGGGTTTGGCGACGGAACCTGCGCCGCACCAACGGCCATTGCGACGAGGCCGAGCAGAACAGCGAACAAGAAGCGACGCATACGGGGCTCCTGAATGTGAAATCCAGAAACTGGCATCTAAAATCTATTCGAGCCCGAGAAGACGCGCCGGATTCTGTTTCGCCATCCGATCCAGTTCCTGATCCGTGAATCCCTTCCTGCGCAGCGCTTCCATGTACGTCGCGTAGCCGTCGGCCGGCAGTGGGTTGCCGGCCTGTCCGAGGTCGGAGGAGAGGATTGCGTGCTCGACGCCGACCTTGCGGATGTTGTCGGCCAGGCCATCGATCTTCGCCTGCGCGTTTGCCGTGGCCAGCGTGCCGCTGACGAATTCGATGAACGCGCCGAACCGCGCGGCCTGCTGCGCCTGCTCGGCTGTGAGCGAGGTCGGCGCCCCCATACCGTGCGTCGCGACCATGCTGCGAATGCCGAGCCGCTGCCCTTCCTCGAACATCAGCAACGCTTCCTGCGCCGACACGTGCCCGCTCGCCAGCACGAGATTGTGTTTCCGAATCGCGGCAATGACGGCTTTCGTTTCCGGCAGCAGCGCGCCATTCTGCGAGACGCGCACGAATGGCGCGTTCGATTTGCCGGACCTGATCTGATTCTCGGCGTCGAACGTCGACATCCAGACCATGCGCCCCCACCCGCCGTTCACCCGCGCCATGTGCTCGACGGCGTGTGCATTCATGCCGCCAACGGGCAGATTGAGATCGATACCGCCGAACACCTCGATGCCCGGCACAGCCTTGCGCGCCAGCCACGCGAGCCCGGCGGTCGAATCGAAGTGGCTCTTCAGCACGATCGCGCGCATCCCCTTGTCCCTCGCGAACCGCGCGGCTTCGAGGCCATCGACCGATCGCGGGACGTTGTCGGGATTGCCGTGCACGTGAATATCGACCGCGCCCCGCAAGTCGCGGGCGACGTTGGAGCCGGTCGCCTGCGGAATGACCTGTCTCGCAGCGGGCGCACCAGCCGCCACCACGATGAGCAACGTGAACGTGAGAGACTTCATAAAGGCCCGCATGCTAGCACTGTGAGTCTAGCAATCGCCACTCTGCCAATTCTTCAAGCCCACCGTTTCTCCATATACACCCACGTGGGTTGATCGTAGCCGCGATGGGTCTTGTAACGGGTGATGCGGTAGCCCAGCCGTTCGTAGCGCGCGACGAGATGCGGCAGTTGCAGCCGCACGCCGAGGCGCACGCCGGCGGCGCCCAGCTCTTTCGCCCGGCGCTCGACGTAGACGACGAGCGCGCCGCCGATTCCGTTGTTGCGGAATCGCGGCAGCACCGAGAGCCGGCCCAGATACACGAGATCGCCGGCGGGCTCGTAGAACGCAAAACCAGCTGCATCCTCGCCCACGCGCGCCAGCGCGGCGGCACCGGCTGTCAGCCGGGCGCGGACGGTATCGGCCGTTTCGTCGTGTGCGCCGGAAGGCGGCATGAGTACGCCTTCGTACTCCTCAAAGGCCGCCTGCATCAGCGCCAGCAGGATCGGGGCGTCATCGATGCACGCTTCTGCGATGGTCAACTGACCTAACTTGTTCATTCTGAAGCGCCCCAGCGTTAATCCTCACAAAGGGAACCACAGAAGGTGGGTTCTGCGTCTTATAGGGTGGGACATGCCATGGAGTCTTTGAACCGATTGTATTGTGCGTTACGGGGACACGAAGAGTACATGCACTTCGACAAGAACAGGGTGTGTCTGCAGTGTGTCGCCTGCGGTCACGAGTCGCCCGGCTGGACGGTTGAACCCACGAGCCGCCCGGTGCTGCGTTTTCAGGCGCGTCCACTCGCCACGCGCGCCGGCGCGCTAATCAGAAGAATCGCCTGACCCGAAGCAAACGGGGTCGGGAGGGGTTTTTCGAAAATCGACGGTCATGGCGCCGCGCACCTGGCGCGCTTGTAGGGAAACTCAATCCTTCGCACCTTGCCGTCCCGGGTTCCGCTGACCCAGGCCAGCAACGCGTCTCCGTCGATGCGGTAGCCAACCTGCTGCGGAAAGTCGTGCGCCGGATCTTCGAACACGAGCTCGGAGGCGGTGACGCGCGTGGACAGGAATGTCGCCGCCTTCTGGCCCGATGGATGCGCGTCGTATGCGAGCCGATCGCCATCTTCGCGGAGCACGATCATTTCGTACTCCGCGAGCTTGCCGTCGCGAATCGTCCGGCTGACGCCGATCATGCTGCCGCCCTTCGGCGTGGTCCAGATTTCTTCGACGCTCCTCCCCGGTGTGGTCATCTCCCAGCACCCCTGCAGCCACGCGGCGCGCTGAATGCCGGCAGACTGCGAGGCCGTCACCTCGCACGCCAGCGCGATGACGAGGGCCGCGAGTGCGCGCGCGCTCACTGTGACGGCTCGAGATAGAGTGAGAGCGCCACGGCGTCCCTCAGCGTGTTGGTCACGAGGCAACCGCGCTCGGCGATCGTCAGGAGCTTGCGCATCTCGTCCTTGTCTTTGTAGGTGGCATTGACGCGCACGGCCATCGACTCGAACCGTTCGGGCACGCCGCCGATGGTGCCGGCCACCGACACGCGCACGTTCGAGACGTCGGCGCCGCGCGTCTTGACGGCGGCCAGAAGCGTGCTCAGAAAGCAGCCCCCCAGCGACACCAGCAAGTACTCTCCACCCAGCGGTCCGCGATCGTGGCCACCTTTGTCGGTGGGCCGATCGATGAACACCGTATGCGTCCGCGCCGTCGCCTGCCCCGTCGACGGCCCCACCTGCTCGATTTCAACGCTCACCGTTCTTCCCATCTTCGGCCCCGATCACGAAAAACAACGAAACAGGAGATTAAGAGATTAGGAGGCTTGAAATATTCTCACAGACTCCTGATTCCCTGGACTCTTCGGACGCTTGACTCTTTGGACTCTCCAGGACTCGCCAGACTCCCCGGACTCCCGGACTCCCGGACTCCCGGACTCTGGTCATGGGAATTCTCCCGGCGCCACTCTTCGTCTCGTGGCCTGCTCGAACGCATACGCCAGTTCGATCAAGCGCGGCTCGCTGCACGCGGTACCCGTAAAACTGATGCCGAGCGGTGACGGCTTCGCATCGAAGCCCGCCGGGAACGGCGGCGTCGGGGCGTTCGGCACAAAGGCGAACGGCACAATCACGGTCGGATAGCCGGGCTTGGCGGCAAACGCCGATCCGCTCGAACCGACAAACAGCAGCGCGTCGAGCCGCTCGCGCTTGAAGACCGCGTCGATGCCATCCGTGCCGGTCACGCGCACATCCTTCTGCCGATCGGCAAGATAGCGCGCGCGATCGGCCTCGAGATCCACCGCATCCGAGTTGTCGAGCTGGATCTGGCCGTACTTGATGGCGCCTTCGGCGCGATGGGCGAGGTTCCACTCGCGCAGCTGCGCGAGCGTCTTCACCGGAGCGCCGGCACCCAGCGTGGCCAGCCAGGCGTTGAAGTCGCGCTTCATGCCGTACTTGAACACGATCGAGCAATTGACGTCCTTGCCCCTGATGCCCGTATCGTCGCGGCAGACCGGCGGCGGTTGCTCGGGCAGGTCGGCCGGATCAACGATCACCGCCCCGGCCTTTCGGAGAATGGCGATAACCTCGCGTACGACGTCGCCTTGCCTTGCCTCATCGACGAACGTCGCGCGCGGAATGCCGATACGCGCGCCCTCCAGTCCGCGTGCGTTCAGATGACGGGTGTAGTCACCGTTGGGCGTTCGTGGACACGTCCGCGTTGCCGCATCGTTCGGGTCCGGCGTCGCACCTTCGAGCACGCCGAAGAGCGTTGCGGCGTCCGCCACCGTTCGCGCCATCGGTCCGGCGGTGTCCTGATCCGCAGTAATCGGGATGATGCCGTACCGGCTGATCCGTCCTACCGTCGGCTTGATCCCCACAATCATCGTCTGGTTTGAGGGGGAGAGAATCGATCCGGACGTTTCGGTGCCGACATTCGCCGCCCACAGACTGGCCGCCGTGCCAGCGCCCGAGCTCGATCCGGCGGGCGTCAACGCGGGTCTGCCGTCGCTGGTCCCCTCGCGCGGATCGGGCCGTGGATCGTAGGGATTGAAGCCGTAGCCGGCGAGGCCGTTGTAGTTGCCCGGCATGCCGGCGGCAATCCAGTTGGCCAGCTCGGTCATGTTCGTCTTCGCGATGATGATCGCGCCCGCCTCGCGGAGATCGCTTCGTCAGGGTAGCCTCGTACGGCGGCACGAACCCCTTGAACGCGAGCGCGCCGCCGGTCGTGGGCATGTCGGTCGTGTGAATGTTGTCCTTGAGCGCGATCGGTATGCCGTGCAGCGGGCCGCGGATCCGGCCCTGCGCCCGCTCTCGATCGAGCCGGTCGGCCTCTTCGAGCGCGCGGGGATTGAGCGTGATGATAGCGTTCAGGCGATCTTCGGTACTTCGCGATGCGGTCGAGGTACTGCTGGACGATGCCGCGCGAGGTCACGCGTTTCTGCTGCATCGCGGCCTGCATGTCCGCCATGGTGGCTTCGACGACGGAGAATGGGGGTTGGGCGGAGGAGAAAGTGGAAAGTAAAAAGTGAAAAGTGAAAAGTAAAAAGTAAAAAGTATAGCGAGACGGCAACCTCAGTCGCATCAACATTCGCTCTATTCCTCTACTTTCTACTTTTCACTTTTCACTTTCTACTTTTCACTTTCTACTTCTCCCCTACGGAGTCACCGTTCTGGCACGTTATCGAGAAGCACTGCATTCCCTGCCCCATGCGACCAGAAGTCACCGCGCACCTCGGATGCGCGGGCGAATTCGGCGCACAGCTCGTACGCGTCGCCGGCTTTCACCGCGTACCCGTACGTCGCGCCGGACTCCGGATCGCGGGCAAAGATGTTCGTCCCGGCTTCCTTGTGAAGCTCGTCGAGCGACGCGGGCAGACGCCGGTTGCGGGTCCAGTACAGATCGGCAGCCAGACGCAGCCGCTGCAGGTCGGCTTCCCGCCGGGCGTCGAATTGCCGCGCGCGTTCCTCCGCGGGAGGCCCGATGAGATAGAACCCGCCGCCAAGCGCACCCAGCACCACGAGGACGGCGATGACGACAATGACTTTTCGCATTATTCAGTTTGTCGCGGGGCCCCACCCCCGCGACCTGTATCTCGTCCCTCGACTTCGCTCGGGACTCGACGATGTTTGTGGCGACGTCCTGCTTAGTGCTGCAGTGTACGTAGTGTCCGGCTTCAGCCGGACCGTCGCTGAACGGCATCCTCGAGCGACGTCAGGTAATACCAGAACGTCGTGCCGGCGATGAACGCGACAACGAGCGTTTTCAGGACGAATCGAATCGTCAGCTCGCCCCCGAGCAGGTTGTACAGGAGCGAGATGACGTCGCCGATGACGACACTCGACGCGAAGAACAGCGTCAGGTACGTCAGCCAGCGCCGCACTTTCGAATACCTCTTGTTCGGATCGGCCGCCATGTCGCGCGCGATAAGTCGCGACATGTACAGGAACACAGGGAAGGCGACGATGAGCGACGCGATGGAGAAACGCATCGCGCTGCGCGTGTAAGGCATGAACTGGCCTCTGGTCGATGGCCGGATCTGGAAACATCACGTTGATGATGTCGAACAGCAGGCTGCCGAGATGGTAGGCGCTCCAGTACAGCGTGGAAAACAGCACGAGGTACATGAACGCGTCGCGCGCATCGAGATACGGGCGCGGTTTCGGCACCGGAACGGGAAACGTCGTGTCGGCGAAACCGGCCAGCGCCATCCGGGTCTGATCGATCGTCCATCCGGCCTGGCGCAGCACCGCCTCAATCTCGGCGCGCGGCACGCCGCGCGCGAGCGCCGCTTTCACGAATTCGGTGAGCTCGTCAGGCGCGCTCGGCATACAAGGCGACTCCTCGCGCCACGGCATCGTGCCAGGACGGCGAACCGTGTATGGCGCCAATCGGACGGGGATCGGACGGCTGCGCCGTCGCCGGCTGCACCGTCGTCTGGTACCACGCGACGTCGTGCCAGGCGCCCATCTTGTGTCCGATGTCACGATACACGCCAACCAGCGTGAATCCAAAGGCTTCGTGCAGGCCAACGCTGGCCGCGTTCGGTAAGGTGATGCCCGCGGTGGCGGTGTAATAACCGAGATGGCGCAGCAATTCGAACAGGGTCGTATACAAGGCGCGCCCGGCGCCCCGCCGATGGAGCGCGCGGCCGATGTAGATCGCCGTGCTCACCGACCAGCGGTAGGCGGCACGTTCGTGGTGCGGCGACGCGTACGCATATCCGACGATCGCTCCCGCGTCTTCCAGCACGATCCAGGGATGGGTTCGGCCGATCCTGCCAATGCGCCCGGCCATCTCGTCGGAGGTCGGCCCCGCTTCCTCGAACGAGATGACGGTCTCGTTGCAATACGGCGCGTAGATTTCAGCGACAGACGGCGCGTCAGCTTCGCGTGCGAGACGAATCGTTGGCATGAGCGATTCCTTCGTACATGAACGTCATCGGCCGGGGTCCGGGCAGATATTCCGTTTTCAGATCGGCGATCGCGAATCCCGATTCGCGAATCAGGTCCGCGATCGGCCGGTTCAAGTGGCAGCCTCCGGCGAGCCGGCGCCACACCGGCGTGAGACGATTCTGCCACCGTTGCACGTCCGCATCGGGTGCGAGGCCGTGCTCGACAAAAATGAACCGGCCGCCGGGCTTCAGCACCCGGCGGATCTCGCCAAGGGCCGCGCGGGGATTTTCAATGGAACAGAGCGACCACGTGACGACGACCGTATCGACCGTGGCGTCCGCCAGTTGAATGCGCTCGGCGCTCTGCCTGGAGAGGTCGACCGGAAATGGCAGCCGACGAGGCGTGCGCGGTCGCCATCGCGAGGAGCTCCGCGGAGGGATCGATCCCGTAAAGGTGTCGCGACGCCGTGCGCGTAGTGCGGCAGATTCAGACCCGAACCGATGCCTACCTCGAGAACCGTACCGGTCGCCCTTGGGAACGTAGGCCGCCCGCAGCCGCGTCGCGTCGTCGCGTTGCATCGCAAAGTTGATCAGGCGAGGCAGGATGAAACGGTTGTACAGGTCGGGGACGCCATCTTTCGCATTCGATCCAAAATTCCGTCCGTGCAGATCTCGTGGTTTACCGGTAAAGGATTAGTTTGACTTCAAGTTTTGACGCGCTAGAATTCGTCCACACGATTCCGACACGTCAGCACGACCACGGAGGTAAGCAAGTATGAAGCAGAGACTCGGTCTGGGGATCCTGCTTGGTCTGGCCATGCTCTTGATGGTCCCGGCAGTGTCTTCGGCTCAGAGCTCGATCGTCGGTCTGCTGACGGACGATTCGGGAGGCGTGCTTCCCGGCGTGTCCGTCGAAGTCAGCAGCCCGGTGATGATCGAAGGCTCAAAGACGACGGTCACAGACGGCCAGGGACGCTATCGGTTTGAGGCGATGCGGCCCGGCACTTACAAGCTGACGTTTTCGCTCACCGGTTTCGGCACGGTCGTTCGAGAGGGCGTTGCCCTTCCTGCAAACTTCACGGCCACCGTCAATGCCGAGATGAAGGTCGGCTCGCTCGAAGAAACGATCAACGTCTCTGGCACCTCGCCGCAGGTTGACGTGCAGCAGGCTACCCGCACGACCACGATCGCGCGCGACGTCATCGACGCGCTGCCGATTTCGCGCAACGTCATGGGGCTCGCGGTGATTGTTCCCGGCGTGCGCCCGGGTACTCCCGACATGGGCGGTATCCAGACGACCGAACAGGTCGGTTTGCGTGCGCGCGGGCTCGGAGGCCTCGATGGCGATCAGCTCGTCGAAGGCATGTCGATTCAGAGCTACGAGGGCACATCGTTGAGCTTTCTCGACGACACCCTGCAGTCGGAAATGACGGTCAGCACGGCCGCGATTCCGGCCGACACCGGCGGCGGCGGCATCCGCTTGAACAGCATCCTCAAGGACGGCGGCAACCAGTTCAGCGGCTCCGCGTTCATGGGCGGCACCAAGGGCACGTGGGTGGCCAACAACATCGACGATCGGTTGCGCTCGCGCGAGCTTGAACGTCGCCAACGGCATCGATCACCTCGAGGCGTTCACCGGATCGCTCGGTGGTCCTATCCTGAGAGACAAGCTGTGGTGGATTCTCTCGGCCCGCCATCAGTCAACGGAAACAACGGTCGCGAACGTGCCGAAGTTCGTGACGGCGGCAGACGGCACGCAGTACAAAGCGACCAACGACCTGTACGTGCGGAGCCTGTCGACGCGACTGACGTGGCAGGCGGCCGAGAAATACAAGGTCGCCGGGTTCCTCGAGCGGTGGTGGCACAAGAAGGGCCATTCGATTGGCGCCGGCGTCGACCCTCGCGCCGGAGAACAACGCGACCCGCGCAATGCGCACCACGCGATCGGCAACATGAAGTTGACCGCACCGGTCACCAGCAAATGGCTGGTCGAGGCCGGTTGGTCCTTTGCCGAGTTCTACTGGAGGGGCGGCAGCCCGTCCGGCACGCCGGCAGGGACAGCACACGACTTCCCGTTCACGCCGGAATGGTATGCGACGGCGCCGACAACCGACACCGCACTCAACCGCAACTTCCCGGACAAGTGCATTTATGCGCTGCTGCCTGCCCCCAACGGCTGCACCGGGTGGAACGCCACCCGCGAACAGCGCCAGGAAAGCGTCCACAACGAGGCGAAGTTCATGGCCTCGTACGTCACCGGATCTCACAACCTCAAGTTCGGCATCGAGAACGACTGGGGTCCCGGCCGGCAGCGCAAGAACACGCGCAACGGCCATTTGCAGCAGCGCTATGTCAACAATCAGCCGACGACCGTCGAGGTCTTCAACAACCCGGTCATCCAGCCCGCCTATGTCGCGTACGACGTCGGCATCTTCGTGCAGGACAGCTGGACGCTCAAGCGCTTGACGATCAACCCCGGCATTCGCGTTCAGTGGGTCGAGACCGGCATGTATGAAAGCAGCATGGCGGCAGGGCGGTTCGCGCCGGCCCGCTTCATCGAAGAGGAGAGGGGCCTCATCGATTTCGGCGCCGACTACTCTCCGCGCTTCAGCGCGGTGTACGACCTGTTTGGCGACGGCCGTACGGCGCTGAAGGGCAGCTGGAGCAAGTACTATCGCAACTACGACGGCGACATCGCGGCCAACGCCTACGGCAGAGCCGGCGAACGCAGCGAGATGCGCACCTGGCTCGACCGGAACCTCGTCACCGGCAGCAACAACCCGTCAGGGGCTGCGGGCCTCTGTCCCGGGATCAAAGTCCTGCCGACCGATTGCGACGGCGTTGCGCAGGACAACGAGATCGGACTGAGCCCGAGCAACGGCGCGTTTGCCAGCCCGAACAGGCCGGATCGCCAGCCGCTGAATCTCGAGCGGCAGTACAACGACGAGTTCACGGCCGGCGTGCAGCATCAGGTCAATCAGCGGCTCGCCATCGGCGCGATGTTCTACAAGCGCAAGATCGCCGACCTGGCGTTCCAGGATCGGTTGAACATCGCCGAAACCGACTACACCCGGTTCGAAACGCCGATGCCCGACGTCTCGCGAGATCCCGACGTTGCGGCCGTCCTGAAGGCAGGCGAGATGGTTCCGGTCTACAACCTGAACCAGGCGAAGCTGGGCGTCTTCAACGTGGGCGTCGTCGATCGCAGCGACACGACCAACGACACGCTCTACACTGGTTTCGAAGCGTCGTTCAACGTGAGGCTTCCGGGCGGAGCGATGCTGTTTGGCAGCTGGACCGCGGAGCACACCCTTCAGCGGTGGTGCGACAACAACGACGACCCGAACGGCCCGACGACGACCGGGCAATTCAACCCGACGGCCGCCACCACGGGCGTGGATGCGCCGCTGGGAGGCCGCTACTGCGATCAGACGCAGTTCGACTACCCGTTCATCCAGGAAGTGAAGTTCGCGGGAAACTACTCATTCCCGTACTCGATCGACGTCGGTGCGGTCATGCAGAGCTATGGCGGCCAGGAACGCGTGATCACCTGGGCGCCCGAACAGGCACGGTTCCCGAACAACCAGCGCACGCAGGCGCAGACGTTCATCCTGTCGCCGCCCGGATCGGTCTTCTACGACCGCTGGAACCAGCTCGACATCAACGTCAAGAAGAACATCCGGCACAACAACAACGTGCTGACGTTCCAGATCGACATCTTCAACGTGTTGAACGCCAACGCCATTCGCGCGGCCAACAACTCCGTTGGCGCGAGCCTCGGCAATGCCACGACGATCATGACGGGGCGCTTCCCGAGGCTGGCGGTGAACTACAAATTCTGAGCATGACGACGCGACGAGCAGATGACAGAGATGGCGTATGGCTTCAGCTGGCCGTGGACGTAAGGGCATGTGGACAACCACCTGCCATTTTTCTTGTGAGATCTCAATGCCGGGCGTTGCAGCTCTCTTTACGAGTCGGGAAACCGCACGTCGTAGCCCTTCAACTGCTCAATCACGTATCTGTGCGCGTCTTCGATCGTCTTGAACGGGCTGTTCGAATGCCGCTCGATGTCGAACGCCATGTCGCCCGGTCCCCATGAGATCCAGTCGATGCCCGGCTTCACGATGTTCCTGGCGTTGAGGGCGCCGCGCAGCGTTTCGATTTGAAATCCCAGCAGCGCGTTGCCATTCCACCACTGGGCGTACTTCAGGCGATCGGTGGGCGGCTTCTCCCGAAATCGGAATTCTCCACCCCAGCTCCGATTGCCGAGCGGCGGATAGTAGAAGTTGTTGATGGCGTCGTTGACGGTCTCCACGTCCTCGACGAGGGGCATCATGACGGCGAGCACGCCGAGATCCGCGTACGCCCGGCCAGGTACGCCAGCCTGGGATGTTGGAGCCGAGCTGCACGCCCGCGTCAAGCTCCTCCGCCATCTTGCAGAACTTCACCAGCTCGCGTTCGTCCGGCAGCGGGCGATGCTGCGCGTCGAGACTGAAGAGCTCTGCCCCGCCGGCCTTCTTGCTGATTTCCTGGAGCTGGGCGCGTGTCGTGTCGATGGTCGCGGCCGCCGATCGATCCGCTGGCCGGTGTGCATCTTCTCTTTCAGCGATCCGGGGAGTGGCTTGAACTGGCTCCAGCTCGGAATTGCGGGCGCCTGTGCGGACGCGGCACGAGCCGCCGCGGCCAGTCCGACCAGCGTCATGCCGAATGCTCGACGATTCATCATGCCCTCCATTCAGTCTTCAGTTTTCAGTCTTCAGTCTTCAGTTCTCAGTTTTCAGATTCTAGATTTTAGATTCCAGATTCTAGCCGGTCTCACAAGGTGGACCGCCTTGACTTGACCCGCCTCGGGGTGACAATTCGAGAAATTGCACGGGAGGAACGCGATGCTGATGTCACTGTTCCCTCGACGATTCGTCGCTCTTTGCCTCGCCTTTGCCACGGCTGTGGGCGTGCTCGCCCTGGCGGCGCCGGCGCGTGCCCAGACCGGATCGGGCACCATCCTTGGACAGGTCACCGACGATGCGGGTGGAGCGCTTCCCGGCGTCACGGTCACCCTCAGAAGCCCCGCGCTGCAGGTGCCCGAGGTCACCGCGATCACCGACGAGCGCGGTGAGTACGAATCACACCGCTGCCCATCGGCGTCTACACCATCCGGTATCGCTCACCGGATTTCAGACCCTCCGGGTCGAAGATCTGAGGCTGGCGACGAACTTCTCGGCAAAGCTCGACCAGGTGCTGCAGATCGGACAGCTGGCGGAAACCGTGACGGTCTCGGGCCAGTCGCCTCTGGTTGACGTGACGCAGGCATCCACCGCCACGCTGCTCGAGACCGAAGCGCTCGAGATGATTCCGTCAGGGACCAACGGGATCGTCGGCTTCCTGTCACAGGTGCCCGGCGCGCAGAGCAACATCGAGGTCGGCGCCGCTCGGCCATCACCGACACGAACATCTTCGTCTCCAACGGGCAAGGCAATGAATTGTGGTCGCTGCTCGAAGGCGTCTATGCCGCCGCGAGCAGCGAGCGCCAGCGGCACCACTACAAGTTCAGCATCGAGGAAGCGCGCGTGCAGACGAGCGGCAACGGCGCCGAGATGCCGAAGCGCGGTATGAGCGTCAACCTCATCACGAAATCGGGCGGCAACGCCTACCACGGTGCGCTGGAGGGCAGCTTCACGGACCACAACTTCGAGAGCGACAACATCACCCCCGCGCTCAAGAAGCAGGGGGTCGTTTCCGCGCCGAAGCTCATCACGCGAAAGGACGGGGGCGGCCAGCTTGGAGGCAAGCTCATTCAGGACCGGTTGTGGTTCTTCGCAGACCTTCGGTATCGTCAGGTCATCAGGACGATTCCGTTTGCCGTACAGGCCCGACGGGTCGGTCATCGAGAGACCCCAGCATCAATTCTTCCAGGCCTACAAAGTCTCGGGGCAACTCAACAGGACGAACAAGCTCATCGCGTTCTGGCACCGGTACGGCGACCATGAAAAGCGCAGCGCGAGCCAGTTCGTGCCCGAGCGCGCGATGGAACAGAACAACGCGTGGGGAGAAACGTGGAAGCTCGAGTGGCAGTCGACCATCGGACAGTCCCTCACCTTGTCGGTGCAGCACGGCCGCTTCGAGCACGTCAATCAGTTCACCGGCTTCGCGCCCAGCATACCGCGAAGCCGCGACATCGTGACGCTCATGGAAGACGGCGATGCGGTCTCCGATGGGCGTTACAGCACGACGGGCCAGATTCATGACAGGGCCGTGCTCTCCTGGTACAAGCCGAATCTGCTCGCGGGCAACCACGGGTTTACGTTCGGCGTCGACTTCCTCGACGGCGGCAACGGCGCGACCAATCCGGCCCGGCGGAGCGGCGACTATCGCCTCCTGTTCAGCGGCAACAACCCGTTTCTGATCGAGATCTACAACACGCCGAACGCCCCGGAACTGAAGACACGCTACCTCTCGGGCTACGTCCAGGATTCGTGGACGATCAACAGCAGGCTGACGCTCTGTCTCGGCGTTCGCGCGCAGCGGAATCGCGGGTGGGTTCCCGCACAATGTCAGCGTGTCGGCGCATTCGTGCAGGCGTTTCCGCCAAACTGCAACGACGAGGTGCATCCGAACATCTTCGACTCGGTCACGCCGCGCATCCACGCCGCCTTCGACCTGAGCGGCGACGGTCAATCGGTAATCAAAGGCGGCTACGGCCGCTTCGTGCACATCCGCTCAACCAGGGCGAGATCAACAACTTCAACAAGAACGGCCAGCGGACAATGACCTACGACTGGCACGACAACAACGGCAATCGCAACTACGACGCGGGTGAAGTCGATCTCGACCCGAACGGGTTGGAATTCAGGTCTGGCGGTGCGCAACTGAACGCGTTCCTGAATCCCGATGAGCGCATCCCTGGCTCGGAGGAGTCCTCGGCCGGATTGAGCGGCAACTGTCCACGGATTTCGCGGTTCGCGTGACCGGCGTCTACCTGAAGAACTACAACGTCAATCGCAACCTGAACCCGCTCCGGCCGTACAGCGCGTTCAACATTCCGATTTCGAGCCTCGATCCGGGACTGGACGGCAACCTGGGTACGTCTGACGACACGGGCGTCCTGCTGACCTACTTCGACTACCCCGCCGCCTATCGAGGCGCGGCGTTCGAGGGGACCAAGCTGGTCAATGACGATCCAAAGAACGACGCGACGTTCAAGACGATCGAGTTCGCGGCCACCAAGCGGCTCGCGAACGAGTGGCAGTTCATGTCATCGTACCTGGCCACCAAACGCCACGTCCCGTTCGTGGACGGATCGGCGCTCTCGCCGAACGCGGAGATCAACACGGCGGATGAGACCTGGACGTGGATCGGGAAGATGTCAGGGTCGTACATCTTTCCGTGGGACATCATCGGCGGCATCAACTACAGCCTCCGAAACGGCAATCGTCTCGCGCGGCGGGTCCTGCTGAGAGGCGGTGGATCGATTACGACGCTCGTCGTCAATGCTGAGCCCATCGGCAGCCTCAGCCTCGAAAACGTCGGCCTGGTCGACGTGAGGGCCGCGAAGCGGTTCCGCTTCGGTGGACAGAACCTCGAGCTTCGACTCGACTGCTTCAACGTGATGAACGTCAATCCAGTGACGTCGATTGTCGTCCGGGCAGGGCCAACGTTTGGCAACGCGACGGCGTCCAGAACGGCGGGCAGAACGGGACCGGGCTGACGCCGCCGAGGATTTTCCAGTTCGAAGCGCGGTACTCGTTCTAGAGCGTGTCCGATTGTAAGTAGTGTCCGCCTTCAGGCGGACCGCGTCAATTCCGGCTCAAGCCGGACACTACGTACTACACGGAATTCTTCACTGCGATGACACCGAGAAGCGGCGGACCGAAGAGGACCGCGGTGCGATTCTCTTCTTGCGTCCGCCACCACGCTTGGTAGATCTCGGACTCGGATTGTGTGAGATACCCTTTCCGCACCAGCACGGGAAGGTAGAGCCGCTGGAACTCTGCAACCCACTCCCACACGGACGACCCTGGCTGCCCCGTCTGACACAGCGCCTCCACGTGCGTGACGGTCAGCCCCGCCCGGTCGAACATCGCGGGCAACCGCCCGGCAATGTCGAGGAGCCTCCGGCGTCGGCGAAACTGTCATAGACCGCCCTGAAGACTTTTGCGAACAAGGGGCTGGCTGGCTCGGTGCGCATCGCGAGATAGTTCCAGTAATCCATGACGGCCACCGTCGCTCCGGCACGAAGCCCTGAGGTGAGGCCCGCGATCGCGGCCTCTGGCCGTTCCACGAAGGAGAAGAGCCACCGTGCGAACAGGCCATCCGGGTTCCACGGAGACGGAACAAATTCAGCGACGTCTGCCTTCACGATCTCGACGTTCTCGATGGCCCTCTCTTCAGCGATCCTCCGAAGCTGATCGGTTGCGGTACTGGAAGCATCGACGGCAATCACACGACCCGGCCTGCCCACGAGATGCGCGAGCTCGACCGCAGCGAACCCGGGACCACTGCCCAGGTCGACGAGCGTCTGACCGGCACCAAAGCCAGCCAGTTCCCAAACCTTGTGGGTCTGGGCACGCCAGGCGGCGTGCTGCCACTCGAGCCGCGCAACTTCGGCCAGCTCCATCCCAAGCAGATATTCGGTCCGGTTGCTCATATCGAGGTGTCTGCCAGCAGAGCCATGACGACGTTGTCATCGTACTCGCCGTCCAGTTTTCGGGCACGCCACTTCGTGCCTTCGGTGACAAACCCGAGCGCACGATAGAGGGCGATGGCGGCTGTGTTGGACGCGAACACCTCGAGCTCGATGCGCTCGATGCCCATCTGTCGCGCCGCCCTGATGGCGTGAACCGCCAATTGCCTGCCCAACCCTCGCCCGCGATATTCCGGAAGAGCCCATTCCAGTCGGCCCACGTGTCGAAATCCTTCGTGCGGATTGCGGATGATGTCGCACCAGCCCACGACCGTGTTCGTCGGCGTGACCGCCAGCATCTGGATACCGAACCCGTCGACGAGGCGTTGAATGAACTGGCGCGTGCCCTCGAGTGGCGGCCCTTCGACGAAGCCGATGTCCTTCCGCTCCCTCGCAACGGTATCCACGGCAGCATTGAAGCTTTCCGCGTACCTGATGGCCGTCGGAACGATTTGAGTCTCTTCCAAGGAAGGCCGTTCGCCGATCGCTATGGCGCCGCCGCCACCGAGAACTCAATCTGCCTGCTCACAGACTGCCCGAGGCGCGAGCGCGCGTCGATGGTCAGGAGGTAGCTGCCGGGCGGCAGCTCACCGACAGGAAGACCGATGCCGTGCACGTACGCGCCGTTGGCGCCCTTGAGCTCGTCAGACGACCGCTGGTCGTTGTGCTCGAACACGACCTTTCCTTCGCGCGACGTGACCGTCGTCTTGACGTCGACCGTGTGCGCCGTGGGACCGGACCAATCGTAGATTTCGGTCACCACCGCCACCTCGTCGTCCCGGGGGAAGGTGCGGAGCCCTGCGGGAGGCAGCTTCATGAACTTCTGCAGCTCGGGGTCGCCGCGCGCCGTCACCGTCGAGACCGCCGCTCTCGACGTGACGAGCAGACCGCTCATGCTGAACGGCAGCTTGCTGAAGGCGGGAATATCGAGGTCGTACATCACCGTGCCGATCGCCCCGTTCGTGGTGTCGTGCGCCCCGACCCGAAGCTGGTAGCGACCAGGCGGGAGATTCAGCCGCTTCAGAAAGCGAATGCCCGTCTGCTTGATCCGCGCCTTGGCGTCCGGCGGCAGCTTCAGAGTGAAGGACTCCTTGTCGGTGCGGGTCTCGCCCGATGAGTCCAGGGCCACGTACGCGAGATCCACGCGCTGACTGTCGGCCAGCGCGAGATCGGCGCCTCGCAACTCGAGCCCCACGAGCACCGAGGCGTTCGCGCCCGCGCCCAGGAACGGCGCCACGAAGAGCCGCATTTTCAATCCGGTGGCTGGCACGATGCTCGTCAGCGCCCGCATCAACTGCGGTGAGACGTCGTTCGTTCCGGCGCGCTGGTCCTTCGTATTGCTCTTGGGCACGACGTAGCCTCGCCGGGCGCGAATCGTGAGGCCGGGACGGGACGTGCGAACCTCGATCCGATGGAACCTGCCATCCCGCCTGCCCGAGGGCGGATAGTACGCCAGCACGTAGTACGAGCTGTTGGCGCTGACAATCCGCTCGAAGGCGGCGCTGAAATCGTTGGCGTTGACCGCGGCGAACCCGTTGGTCTCGTCTGAAAGCGTCCTCAGGCTGTCCTGCGACACCTGCAATTCGTTTCGGAGCGAGCTCATGCCAATGCCGGTTTGCCGTTGATCGGCGCCGGGCAGGGCATCGGGTGTGTCCTGAGCCGTGATCGGCCGCTGATCGGCGAGCATGCCGACTCCGATCGTGTCGTCGCCCAGCGTCGTGAGCCCTCGCGGATCGATGGCGTAGATGCTGACGTTCGATCGGGTCGCCGCGGCGATGGCGTCGCGGATGCCGTCGAGCACGATCGACGCCGAACGGTTGTTCATCACGTCGGTGATGTCGTAGTCGAGGCCCTCGCTGACGAAGAGAATCGACTTCCGCCTCCCGCGTATCGCGCTCAGCTTGTCGGCGACCTCGGTCAGCACTCGCGTCGTCGCGCGCGCGTTGAAGCCCCGCTCGGCGTCGAGCGGATCGTCAATGGTCCCGGCGGCCACCGACGCACCTGCGTAAAACAGCTCGTTGCGCGCGAGCGTGGCAGACATGAGCTTCTGGCCCATGAAACGGTCAACAGCCGCGGAAAGAAGACGCTTGTCGCTCGTGAACTCCTGGGAGCCCGCCGACGACCCTCCGTTGTGCAGGACCGCCATGAGATCGTTCGCCGCCAGGTGCTTGTCGATGAACTGCTGCGCTGCGCGCTTCACGCGGGGAGCCCGCTCGGGCGCGGTATGGAGGGCGTCCAGGATCAGGACGTACACGCGCCCTGCGAAGGGTTGTTCGTTCGTGGCGACATCCGGCTGCGGCGAGGCGGTGGACAACCGGTCGCCGGTTTCAACGGGAATCTCGATAAACGCGAATCCCGCGATCGACTGCGACTTGCCGTCTTCGAAGATCTGGAAGTCTTCCTTCTTGAGGTCCCTGACGAGCGCGCCGTTCTGATCCGTCACCAGCGCATCGACTTCGACGTATTCGACCTCGGCTTTGAATGTGGGAAGTTCCTGGGAGGCGACCGAGGTACAGAGCACGCCTCCCAGAACGACGACCAACGCTGCGCTGGAACGATGGAAGGCCTTCATCCACGACCGCCCGTTCGAATGCCGTTACTTGGCCCGCCCCTGATATCCCTGCGACAGCATCTGCACTTTGAACGCCGCACCTCGGCCAACGATGTAAAGGGTCTTCTTGTCAGCACCGGCGAAGGCGATGTTCTGTGCGCCCAGCGATGTGGGAATCGTGCCCAGATATTGCCCCTGCGGGCTGAACACCTGCACGCCGCCGGTGGAATTGATGGCCACATACACGCGACCCTCACTGTCGACGGCCAGGCCGTCGGCGCCGCTGGTGACGCCGGTCTCATTTTTCGTGGTCCCCTCATACCTGGCGAAGTTCCGCGGGTTGCCCAGATTGCCATTGGGCTGGATGTCGAAGGCAATCACGTATTCGCCGCGCGTGTTGTTGACGTAGAGCGTCTTCTCGTCGCGGCTCAACTGAATGCCATTCGGATTCTCAATCCCGTCCGCCACTTTTACGGCCATGCCGCCGTACGGAATGTAGTATACGAGGGGCGTCGCGCCGGGCGCGGTGAAATAAATGCCGCCCGCCTTGTTCACGACGAGATCGTTCGGCCGCCCCACGCCCTCGGCGAGCGTCGCCTCGCTGCCCTTTCGGATAGATCACGCCGATACGTTCCTGGCCCGCCGCGGTTTGCGTCGAGATCAGTCGCCCCTTCGCGTCGAACGCGAGCCCGTTCGACCCGTTCGTATTCTCGAGAAACGTCGACACATTGCCGTCCTTGTCGATTTTCGAGATCCGATTGGCCTGCGGCTCCGAGAAGATCAGGCTTCCATCGGGCAGCGTGATCGGTCCTTCAGTGCCCTGAAACCCCTCCTTGATGACGGTCACGGGCGTTCCCGCCGCCACGACTCCAGGAATGGCAGGTGCCACCGTATTGGTGGCAGGCGCCTGTGGTGCGCCTCCGCGGCCGCGGCCGCCGCGCTCTTGTGCCGACAACAGCGCGAGGGCGAAGACACAGACGAAGACGCCGGCCATCGTCACGAACGTCACGGCCCGAGCTCCACGGCACTTCATCTTCGGCTCCTGTCGCTAGAAGTTGTACGTCACGCCCATCTGAAGGATGCGCGGCAGAATGATCGCGGACGGAACGAGATAGGTCGAACCCGACCGCAGATTCCGGTTTGTCACGAAGTTCGCGTTGAACACGTTGAAGAAGTCGAACCGCCCCTCCAGCGTACCCGAGCCGTGGATTCTGATCCGCTTGGCAAACCGGAAATCCACCAGGTTCGTGCTCGGCAGCCGGATCGTCCCCAACGGATCGGTATTGAGCACGATCGATCGAATGGTCTGCCCGCCAGTGTACTGCACCTGTCGCGACTGCGGAGCGCCCAGCCTGCGCTCGAAGTTTGCCGACGCGATGATCTCCCACGGCAGCACATACCCTCCAGATATTTTGGCAGTATTCTCCCAGAACCGCTCGGATGTGTTGATCTCTGAATTTGGATTCAGCGCCTGACGATCGGCGAAGTCCGCATCGGCCCTGGTGAACGACATCGATGCGTTCATCTGCCAGCCGCCGGCCAGCCGCCTCGTTCCGGCGACCTCGAAGGTCTTGTAGACCTGGTTGCCGGGCCAGTCGACCAGCGTCGTACCTGCGAATTGCCGGCCGCTCAGGGCCAGCGGGTACTCGTAGTAGGTCTGCGTCGTCCCGGGATCGTCACTGGTCCCGACTCGTCCGTCGGCGCCAGGATCAGGGTTGGTGATCGCAATGTTGTACGCGGAATACGGTCTGTAGATTTCCTGCGTCCGGCGAAGATCGTAGTTCCTCGCATACACCGCGGTCCCTCGAACGCCCCACCTGCCGTTGACCTCCCGCTCGAACGTGAGCGACCACTCGTCCGACTTCGGCTGGACTTCGTCCGGATTGGCCACGGCGTCGGTCACGCCCGAGATCGACCGGAAGTCCGGACCATTCGGATCGAAGTTGATTTCTCCGTTGTCGAGCAGACGATTGTTGTTGTTGTCGTGCCAGACCCAGTTGGTCGCCGTCCGATTGTTGCGATTGGCGGTGACCACTTCCGGATTGACCTCGCGCAGATTCACGAACATGCCGTATCCGCCTTTGAGCACCGACTTGCCGTCGCCCATGAGATCGAGCGCGAAGTGGATGCGCGGGACGACGGAATTCCAGATTCGCATCTGGATCTTGTCGTAGCAGGCGGCCGGCGCGAAGTCGGTCTGGCCGAGGCACTGTGGAGGGGCGTACGCGTTGTCATGGGCGTAACGCACACCGAGACTGAGATTGAGCCGGCGGTTGACGGCCCACGCATCCTGCAGATAGAGGCCGAGGTAGCTGTTGTCGTTGAACGGTCTCACCGGATAGTTGAACGTGTCGACGGCAAACGGCACACTGTTCTGGAACTGGAGCTGATAATTTCCCCCGGACGTGGGCCGTTCTTGTGCGGATATCCGCCGAACAGGTAGTCGAATCCCGTCTTCAGCTGGTGTGTGCCGGGACCGATGAATTCGGACCCGAAGATACTGGCCGATCCCTTGAAATGATTCCGGAAGTAGTCCTCCACGCGCTGATCGCTCAGGTGATCCCCGGTGACGAACTGAGTGGCGTTGTCGATCGTCGCGGTCTTGTGTCCCTCTCCGTTGTACCCGGGCAACGCAAAGTAGTACGCGTGCTTGTACCAGTTGCCGTACTGCAGCGAGGCCACCATCGAATTGCCCCGCACGTTCTGCCACTCGCCTTTGTACATCGACACCGGTCCGCGATGGATCTCCATCGATTCCGGCGGGCGGAACTGGCTGGCGCCTCGTCTCTGGATGTCGAGCGCGCCATGATAGAAGAGTGTCACCTTGTTCTGCGGCGACAGCTGCCACTGCAGCTTCTCCGAATGGAACGCCTGATCCGTTTCGATGAGGATCGGCGTGCCGTCGGGATAGAAGGCGTTCAGGATTTCCCGGTTGTATCCTTCGGATCGGGCCGACACGAAGAACCACAACTTATTGCGAACGATCCGGCCGCCAAAGGCGCCACTGTAGTCCCACATCCCGTGCAGCTTCGGCACGTTTCGCACGCCCGACGCCGCCAGCTCTTCGTCGACGTTATCGCCTTCGAGCGCATCCGACGATCCGTAGGCCACGAACTCGCCGTTGAACTGGTTGCCGCCAGACTTCACGATCGAGTCGATGAACGGACCGCGCCGCGGCATTTCGGCGCTGCTGCCAACCGTCTGCAGCCGCGTCGACTCGATGGAGTTGAAGTCGACGTGCGCGCCCTGCACACCGTTACCGCCCGACGAGGCGAACATGATGCCTTCGAGCATCTGCCAGGGCGCACCCTGCTGGCCGTAAGCGCGGATCACGATCGTGTCGGTCATGCTCGACGCCCCGACGTCGAGGTTGGTCCGCATGCCCGGCACCTGAGCCATGAACGCCTTCAGCCCGTCTCTCGTCGTCGGCAGCAGCTCCAGCGCGTCAGACGCCAGATCCACGCTGGTGGCGGGATTGGTCACGTCGACCAGCGGCGATTGACCTGACACGGTGATCGTTTCTTCAACCGTCCCCAGGCTCATGCTCTGGTCAATGGTCGCCGTAAACCCCACGGCCAGCCGCACCCCCTCGCGCTTCACCTGCTGGAAGCCGGCGAGCTCGAACGTCAGCGTGTAGGTGCCCGGAGGCAGGCCGAGACGATATTCGCCTCGCTCGTTGGTCACCGCGGTGACTTGAGGAACCTGCAGAGCGGGCCCCGTCGCGTTGACCGTCACACCGGGAAGAATCGAGCTCGATGTGTCGGTGACGACGCCGATGATGGAGGCCAGGGTCGCCTGACCTGACGCCGGCGCTGCGAGTAAAAGCAGCGCGCTGAGAAAGAGGACAGCGACCGCCAGTCTCCCCAGGAACGATCGAGCGCCGTAATGCAACGCGACCATACCATCCTCCTTCTCGACGCTGTTTTTATGACGCAGCCTCGTGATATCCGAGCTCAGTGGACAATGCGTTCGCCACCGAGGCGACGGTTCTCGCCAATTCCGGCAGCCGGGCCTGAGACCCAGGTCGTATTTGCCTTGCTGATTGCGCCTGACGAAGCGGTGGCCTTCGAGCACCTTGAGCAGCCGGTGAATGGTGCTCTTGTGAAGATGAAGAACGGCGGCCAGCTCGGCCGGACCGACTTCCTTATTGGCTATGGCGAGGGCGTCGAGCAGCGCCAGCGCGCGCTCCAACACCTGCACCTTGTAGCGGGTGACAAACGGATCCGTCTCGTGGCCGGTGTCCGACTTGTTCCGGATATCGGTGGCCAAGGTGCACTCCTTGTCTGACCCTCGACTTCGGTGCTCAATACGTCGCGCCTATTCCGCTCCTCCAGTAGCTGAGTAGACGTGCGAATTGGCATAGCCCACGATCGCGAGCCTGGTCGCCATGCCGTCACCCACGTGCCGCGGCCGATGCCACGTCTGTGCGGGCGCATAGACGAGGTCACCCTGGTTCGCCACGAAGAGCGGCACGTCACCGATCAGGAACTCGTTCTGCCCCTCGAGAATGAACCACGCTTCGGGGCCTGTCAGATGGAAGTGCCCCTTGTCGCCGGGCGCGGCCGGTTTCTGTGTTTTCGGGTCGCCCCGCAGGATGTTCACGATGCCCACGTTGACGTAGCCGCCGTCATGCGCGTCGCCGATGAACTGCGTCGGGTTGCGCTTGGGCTTCTGCGTTCCCGCAATCGTCAGGTTGTAATCGATGTACGGAACGTTGGCCTCGTCGTACGCGCCCTTGGCCGACGCCACGCGGGCCCGTTCGTACTTCATGCCCGGCAGCGGTGACGGTGTTTCATCGCCCGGATACATCACGATCGCGGCAGGGTTGGTCACTTCGAACCGCAGCGAGGGGCGATCGCCGACCGTCTCGATGCTGTACACGAGACGCTTCGGCACCTGGACGAGGAATCCCTTCGAGGCCACGAACGGCTCCTGTCCCTCGACGGTCACGCGCATCTGGCCGTCCTGCACGACCCACCACACGCGATGATCCTGATGAAACCGGCGGGGTGTTTTCGCGCCGGCCGCCAGCGAGATGTACTCGCCGTGGAACAGATGATCGTGAAAGACGACCTCGCTCCAGTTCTGCTGCCCTTTGTGTTTGGCGACGACATCGGACAGCTTCGTGTGCGGCTTGTTCGGCGGAACGAACGGGTTGGCTTTGACCGGCATCGGCACCCAGACGTCCATCATGCCGCGGCCGCCGCCGCCGGCTCCTTGTCCCCGGCCGCCGCCGGCACCTCGCTCTGGTTGCTGGCCGTGCAGGTCTGCCTGCGGGCCCATGAACATCGCGAACAGGCCGAGGGCTGCCGTCACGCAGCCAATGCGTCGAAGTAGTGTCATGTCCGTTCGACTCCTGTTCCGGGGTGTGACCCCGATCGATCGTGCGCGGAAGGGAACGCTCACGAGCGGCGGTAAAACGATGGTTTACAACTTTGAGAAGGCGATGGCAACCGGTCTTTTTGGGCGCCTCATGCCTCGCTAGAACACGGCGATGGGATTGACCGGCGAGCCGCTGCCTCCCTCCACCGGGAGCGGCGCGAACGACATCATGAACTCGTAGCGCTTCAGCCTGCGCGCGGTCTGCGCAAGATTCTCGAGATCGAGGTTTTCGACGATGCCCGCTCCGAGCCAGCCGAGCAGCGCGTGGTGGATCGGATTGCCGGGAATCCCCTGCTCGGCGCCCCAGCCAGGACGCGGGTTCCAATCGATGTTCATGTCGTGCGCGGCAAACGCGATGTCCCGGGCCTTGAAGAACGGAATCGCGTCGGCATAGAACCCGGCGACCTGCCCCGACCACGGACCCTTGGCGGCGCGGCGCTTCCAGCGGCCGACATACAGCACGATCACATCACCAGGACCGACGCGCACTCCCGATCGTTTCTCCCACGCCTCGAGATCGGCGCGCGTGACGGGCGTACCCGGCTCAATCCATTCGACGCCCTTCAACTGCGGCATGTCGTACAGCACGCCACGCGTCACGATGCCGTCGCGGCGGCTCATGATGCTGCCCTGTTTGCACCCGCTCTCGGTGGAGATGTTCTCCTTCGCCGAGTAGCCGTTGTACATCTGGTCGTCCATGAAGAAGTGACAGAAGGCATCGGTGTGGCCGGTCGACAGGCCGTGGTAGCTCACCGAATACGTGTCGGTGGTCGTGTTCGGGCCGATGGCGTTGGTGGTACGTTTGAACACCTGATTTGGGCCGACATCGGCTGCCTCGGCCTGCGGCACGGGGCCCGACATCGACACGACGATGCCATTTCGGACCAGGCGCGCAGCCTCGAGGACTTTCTTCTCCGTGATGAGATTGGCGGTGCCCTTCTGATCGTTCGGGCCCCAGCGCCCCCAGTTGCGCAATTCGGTGCGCCAGCGCTTGTAGTCGTCGGGCGTGACGCTGGAACCCGATTGACCGTGGAGCACGGCCGCGAGCGTGACGGCCACTCCGGCGATGAGAGCTTTCCTGCGCATGAGGTCCTCCTGAAAAAACGTAGGGCGGGTCCAAAGGACCCGCCCACGACTTGCGCCTTACGACTTCCGACCTGCGCCTTGCGACTTACTTCGTGCCTTCCGGTAACGCAAACACGTACAACGCCTGGCCGCTCTGCGGAATCTTGATGTCCGGCACGATCGCGGCCGGCACGTTGCGCGGGCTGCCGCCGCCAAGCCCCGACATCACCGCGATGTATTGACGGCCGTCGATGCTGAAGCTCACCGGATAGCCCTGCGCCGAGGTGCCGAGCCTCGTCTGCCAGACCACCTGGCCGGTCTTGGCGTCGAGCGCGCGCACGTACCGATCGAGATCGCCGATGAACACCAGACCGCCCGCGGTCGACAGCGCGGCGGTGAGAAACGGCGCCCGCTGCTCGAACTTCCAGACTTCCTGCATCGTCCGGACGTCGTAAGCCCCGAGCTTGCCCGTCTGCTCGTTGCTGCCCGGAGAATGCTTGAACACGCGATCGGCGCCCGATCCGCCGCCGCCTTCCGTCAGCGTCACGTTATTCGCGGTGAAGTCCATGCACGACTGGCTCAGCGGCGCGATCAGGAGTCCGCCGGGCTGGTAGTAGGTCATCGCCTGCCAGTTCTTCCCGCCCGCCGTGCTCGGGCAGATGAAGATCGGCTTGCCAATCTGCATTTCGAGGATCTCGGCCCTGTAGCTCGGCACGCCCGTCTTCGGATCGATGCGATCCCAGACGTTCTGATAGACCATCTCCTTGTGCCCGAGGAACTGGCCGGTGCGCCGATCGATCTTCCACAACACGCCGGCCTTGCCGGCGCTGAACGACACTTTCTGATCGCCGATGTCCACGAGGACACGCTCGAACACCTCGTCGAGATCGAACGATTCGGCGGGAGCGTGCTGGTAGTGCCACGCGAGCTTTCCGGTATCCGGATTCAGCGCGACGGTGGAGTTGGCGTAGAGCGTCTTGTCGAGGAGCGTGAGCTTGCGGCTCAGGAAGTTCCACGGTTTCGCCTGCGACACGCCCCAGTAGGTCAGGTTGAGATCCGGATCGTAGCTGCCGGCGATCCAGGTATCGCCGCCGCCGCGGAATGTCATCGGCAGGTTGCCCCAGGTCTCGCTGCCCGGCTCACCCTGTCTCGGCACGGTGTAGAAGCGCCACGCCTGCTTGCCCGTATTGATATCGTACGCGCTGATGAAGCACCCGACGCCATCGAACCGCGTGCATCCCGTCAGGCCCTGAAGCACCTTGTTGCCGATGACCACGGCGCCGCTGGTGTTGACGCGCTGCGTTTCCGGCGCTGCCGGCGTCGACCACAGGATCTGACCGTTGCGCGCGCTGATCGCCACCATGGTCGCGTTGCTCGCCGGCAGAAAGATCTTGTCGTCGGCAATCGCGATGCTGCGAATGCCGCCATAACCGGGCGCCTGGTCCGGGCCGGCACGCGTTTCCCAAATCAGGCTGCCTGTTTTGCCATCCAGCGCCTGAACGATGTTGCTGGGGGTCGCCAGATAGATGATGCCGTTGTGCACGATCGGCGTCGTCTGATTCGCGCCCGAGTCGTTCATCGCCCACACCCATTGCAACTGCAGGTTCTTCACATTGGCGGGCGTAATCTGATTCAGCGGGCTGTGGCTCTGCCCGTAGTAGTTGCGGCGGAAGATGAGCCAGTCTCCCGGCGGCGGGTTCTTGAGCATCTCCGCCGTCACCGGCACGTAGTTCCTGACTTCGCCGGGCACGGTCACGCCGATGTTCGGCGAACCCTCGCGGCCACGGGCCGCCGTCCCCGCCCCGACGACCATCGGCGCCGCGGCTGCACCGCGTCCGCCGCGTCCGCCCCGCCCGCCTCCGGCGGGAGCGCCTGCCGGGCCGGTCAACAACGTGCTGATCTGATTGCCGCTTCGCGGCGTCAACGGTTGCGCGCCCGCGGGCGCACCGTTGAGCTGGAGGAGAAACGCCGTCATGGCAAGCGTTCCCTCTTCGCCAAGCGCGCCTGGATTGGTCGGAGGCATCGTTTGAACGAGCAAGGTGAACAACTCGTTCGCGGCGCGCGGTCCCCACTTGGCGCGGAAATCCGGACCCTCGAGCGCCGGTGCGTCGGCGGAACCGCGGAAGTCCTGTCCGTGGCACCCCGCACATTGCTGGGCGTATGAGGCCAGTCCGGCTTGTGCCTGCGCTGTCGTGAATATGCCGCCGCCGGCTGCCGGCTGCTGCTGGCGGCCCGTCGCGGCGATCGTGAATCCGATGAAGACAGCCGATCCGGCAAGAATAGAGGCCCTGGTACGGTTCATATGTGGCTCCTGATGGCGCATATGCTACAGGAAAAGGGGTCGGGAGGGTTTTTCGATCAACGAACGCACGTCTGAAAGGCCCTTCACCACGTGATCGGGCCGAACCGTGGATTCCTCCGGGACGCCGCGGCCGCGGAGATCGATCCAGATCCCCGCAATGCCCAGCTTCTGCGGTGCGGCGACATCCCATTCGAGGTTGTCGCCGATCATCCAGGCATCTGACGACGGTACGTCGAGTGCCATCAGTGCCCGTTGGTACACGCGATCATCCGGCTTGCCGAATCCCATCTCCCCTTCGATGAGAATGACGTCGAAGAAATCGGCCAGCCCGAACCGCACGACCTTCTTTCGCTGGGCCGGTCCGGCGCCGTTGGTCAGGAGCGCCAGCCGGCGTCCCGAATCGCGAAGCCACCGGACCGTGTCGATCGCTTCGGGCAGCGGCTCCATGCCAGCGTCGCGCCGATGGCTGTACGCGTCGCCGATCGCGGCGGCAAGGGACGCATCGTCGATGCCGAGCTCCGTCAACGCGATGCTGACGACCTCGCGCCGCGCGGCTTCGAGCTCGAGGCGCCCGGTACGATGCCGGTCGGCATCGCCCCAGTACCAGCGCGACGCGGTGCGGATGGCCTCGACGATGACAGCTTGATCGAGGGGCGCAAATCGATGCGCCTGATCGACACACGCCTCGCGCCAGCACTCGTGCACGAGGCTGCTGTCGTCGAGAATCGTGTCGTCGAGATCGAGCAGGATGGCGTGAGGATTCATACGCTTAGGGGTCGGGTGCATCCGACCCCTTATTTGATGCTGAAGGGCACATCGGCCGTCTGGCCATCGACGACGATGCGCAGTTTGTACTGACCCGGGGCGAGCGGCTTCTTGTCGGATCGCGAGATCGTATTGCCGATTTGCGTCTGGCTGAACCCGCCGGGGACCGGTGTGAACACGTTGCACGGGGTCGAGCGCAGTTGCTGAGGCGAATCGCCGACCACTTGCGCTGAGGCCTGCTTGACCGTCCGCGGCTCGAGCTCGACCGCGTAGGTCAGCTCGGTCACGCCTCGCGCGAACATCGCGCTCGGCAGCGGATACACGATGACGCACATCTCCTTGCCGGGACCGAAATAGCGATGCGCCGTCCCGAAGGCCACGCTCTTGACGCCCCTCGGCAAGCTGACGCCCGTCTGTGCACCAGCCAGCGGAGTCAGCGCGAGCACGATGACCAGCAACACTCGCAGCATCAGTCGGTCGCGAAACGTGTGGCGTCGACGGGCGCCGGTCCTGGCGCGAACCGGCTCTCGGCGCCGAGCCGCACGTGAAGCGCGTAAAAACCGATCGCCGAAACCGCACAGAACAGCATGCTGAGTTGCCAGAGAAGGTTCGGCCTGAAGTTGTCGAGGACCAGCCCGGCCGCAACCGGCCCCACGGCCGCCGGCACGCTGATCGACAGGCCGAACACGGCCATATAGCGCCCGCGCATATCCATCCGGGCAAAACCGGCGGCAATGGCCTGGCTCGTCGGCATGACGATCATCTCGCCGATCGTGATGATGACCACCGCGGCCACGAACAGCCAGTACGCCGACACCATGCCGAACATCCCGAAGCCGACGAGAAAGAAGAGCGTGCCGAATGCCATCATCAGAAACTGCGGCCTGGTCTTGATGACACGCATCGTCCAGATCTGAAAACAAATGACGGTGATGGCGCTCGACGTCAGGAGAAATCCGTAGCCCTGAGGCTCGATGCCGTGGTTGTCCCGCAAGTACACCGAAAGCGAGTTGTACATCTGAATGTATACCGTCCCCATGAGCACCGCGGCAACCACGAACGCAACGAACGGTCTGTCGTGCAGCACGAGGCGGTAATTGCGGAACGTCTGGAGAAACCCCTCCTCTTCGTGCTGCTCGTCAGCTGTGGGCTTCGTTTCACTCATGAAGAGATAGAAGAGCACGGCCACGACGCAGCTGATCGAGGCGTCGATGACGAACAGTGCGAAAAACGACGTGCGCGCCACGAACCCGCCGACCGTCGGCCCGACAAGCCAGGCCATGTTTCCGACCACGCGCAAGATACCGAAGCCTTCCTGGCGCTGCTCCTTCGGCAGGATGTCGGCAATCATCGCGGCATGCGCCGGCCCGCCGACTTCGGAGAAGAGGCCGACGAGCGTGGCCACGGGAAACAGCCACGCGAAGCGGTTGACGGACCCCAGCGTCAGCGCGCTCAGCGCGCTCGCCACGAGGCCGAAGAGAATCAGCTTGCGCCGCCCGAGCCGGTCGGTCAGCGCCCCGCCGATGACCGATCCGACCATGCCTGCGAGCGAGAGCAAGCCGAGCAGGACGCCGGCCTCGGTCATGCCGACCTGGAACTTCCGCGTGATGTAGAGCGCGAAGAACGGAAACATGATCGTGGCGCCGATCTTGTCGATGAAGTGGACGCCCACGACAATCCAGAATTTCTTCGGAAACTGATGGTAAAGCTGAAGGGCAGATGCGCGCAGACGCGGCTCCTCACTAGCAGTCGATCAGGGGCGGTCTATTCCGTACACCAGCACATCCCACTCGAACAGTCTGGTCTTGCGCTCGAACTTCTCGCCGATGCGCTCGGCCACCTTCATCGATGCCACGTTGCACGGATGAATCAAGCTGATGACGTGGCGCTGATCCAGCTCCTTGAACGCGTACTGGAGTGCGACCTTCGCACCTTCGGTCGCATAGCCTTTGCCCCACGCGTGCCGCGCGAGCGTCCAGCCGATCTCGAAGCCCGGCCATCCTTCCGGGTTGAGGAACCCGATCCGCCCGATCATCTTCTGCGTCGCCTTCTCTTCGACGGCCCAGTGGCTGTAGCCCCTCATGTGCCAGTGTCCGATGAACACAGCCATGCTGCGCCACGATTCCGGGCGGGTCATCACCTTTCCCGGGCCGAGATAGCGCATGACGAGCGGATCGGCGCACATGTCGGCGTACGCGTCGAGATCGCTCTCACGCCACATGCGCAGCTTCAGCCGATCGGTTTCCAGCTCGTCGAACGTCACCGCAATCTCTCGCGCGTCAGCGCGACTGTCGTCCTCCGAGAATGCCACCAAACATGCCGCGAAGGATCTGCCTTCCCAGTTGGCCGCCCACAGTACGCGCAGTCTGCTTCGCCATCGTCTCCACCATCCCCTGACGCCGCTTCGTGCCCCAGAGAAAATCGCTTATCGCCCCGCCCACACCTGTGGCACCCGTCGCACCTCCCGCACCTGTCGCACCCCCCGCACCCGTCGCACCCCCCGCACCCGTCGCACCCCCCGCACCCGTCGCACCCCCCGCACCCGTCGCACCTCCCGCACCCGACGCACCCCTCGCACCTATGCCGGCTTTCAGCATCTCATAGGCCGACTCGCGATTGACCGCTGTGTCGTACTTCGGCCCGATGGGGCTGCGCGCGCGCACCGTCGCGCGCTCTTCGGCGGTAATCGCCCCGATGCGGCTTCGCGGCGGCGCCATCATCGCGCGCTGGACGGGCATCGGTACACCGTTGTCCTGCAACGTCGACACGAGCGCCTCGCCCACACCAAGCGTGGAAATCACCTGGGCCACGTCCAGCTTCGGATTCGCCACGAATGTCTCGGCAGCCGTGCGCACCGCCTTCTGGTCGCGCGGCGTGAACGCCCGCAGCGCGTGCTGCACGCGGTTGCCCAGCTGTCCGAGAATTTCGTCCGGCACGTCGTCGGGAAACTGCGAGCAGAAATACACGCCGACGCCCTTCGACCGGATGATGCGCACCACCTGCTCCACGCGATCGCGCAGCGCTTCGGGCGCGTCGTCGAAGAGCAGGTGCGCCTCGTCGAAGATGAACACCAGCTTGGGCTTCTCGAGATCGCCGACTTCGGGAAGGTTCTCGAACAGCTCCGACAGCAGCCACAACAGGAAGCTCGAGAAGAGGCGCGGCTTGAGGATCAGCTGATCGGCGGCGAGCACGTTGATGATGCCGCGGCCGCTCAGATCGGTGCGAAACAGATCGATCAGCTCCAGCGCCGGCTCGCCGAAGAGCGACGTCGCCCCCTCGCGCTCGAGCGACAGCAGCGACCGCTGGATGGCGGCCACCGATTGGGTGCTGACGAGCCCGTAGCTCGAAGAAATCTCTTTGCGGTTGTCGGCGACGAAGGTGAGCAGCGCCCGCAGATCGTCGAGATCGAGCAGCAGCAATCCGCGGTCGTCCGCCAGCTTGAAGGCAATCTCGAGCGCGCCGACCTGTGCCGGGCTCAGTTCCAGAATCCGGCTGAGCAACGTGGGCCCCAGCTCGCTGACGGTTGTCCGGACCGGATGCCCGGAGGTCCCATAGAGATCCCACAACACGACCGGATTCGCCTCCGGGGCGTAGGCTTCGACCCCGACCTGCGTGGCTCGCTGCTGAATCTTCTCGCCGCCCTTGCCGGGCATGGCGAGCCCGGCGACGTCGCCCTTGATGTCGGGCATGAACACCGGCACGCCGAGGCGCGAAAACCCCTCGGCCATGACCATCAGCGAGACGGTTTTGCCGGTACCGGTGGCGCCGGCAATCAGACCGTGACGATTACCGTATTGTGCCTGGAGAAAAACGGGCTCGTCGCCCTTGCCCAGAAGAATGCGCGACATATGAGACGGCTAGCTTACGACGAAACAGCGTCGTAAGGACCGTCTCTATCGGCTCAGGTAGGCTTCGAGCTCCGCGCGACGGATGCGATAGGTCGAGCCGATTTTCTTGGCCGCCAGCTCGCCCGATTCGATGAGCGCGATGACGTCGGGCTCGTTCACGTTCAGGCGGCGGGCAACGTCGGCGGGCGACATGAGATCGGTCGCGCCCAGAGCGCCCTGGGCCTGGATGATCTGCTGGGCCATCGACAGGCCCACCGCCATCTCGGTGGCGACACCGGCGGTGCTGCCGCCCTTCTCCATGCCCTGAGCCATCTGGTATTTCACGTAGTCGTTGAGGTCGCCCACAGCCGCCATGCTCGAACGCTTGTCGAGCGCCTGTTCGACTTCGGCGGGCACCGAGACGTTCTCGACGACGAAGCTGGAAATCTGCAGGCCGTACTTCTCGCGTATCGCGGGATTGATGACGGGCAGCAGCGCTTCGCCGATTTCGCGGTAGCGGCTGGCGATCTGCAGCACGGGAATTCTGGCGGCGGCCACCGCATCGCTGAACGCGCTGACCATGCGCGAGCGCATGACGTCAATGAACTCGTCGACGGTGAAATCGTGATCCGATCCGGCGACCTCGCGAAGGAACGTCCTGACCTCCACGATCTTGAAATCGTAGGTGCCGAACGCCCTGAGGCGGACCACGCCGAGGTCTTCGTCGGGCATCATCACGGGATTGGTCGTGCCCCACTTGTTCCCGGTGAAGAGCCTGGTGTTGAGGAAGTACACATCGGCCTTGAACGGCGAGTCGAACCCGTACTTCCACGACCGGAGCCTCGTGAGCACCGGGATGTTGTCGGTCGTCAGCGTGTGCTTGCCGGGCCCGAAGGCATCGCCGAACTGGCCCAGGTAGACGAACTGGGCGCACTGCGATTCGCGCACGATGAGCTGCGCGCCGTTCTTGATGGCCTTGTCCGCGTCGGGGAACCGGTGCGTGAGCGTGTCTCTCGTATCGTCGGTCCACTCCACGATCTCGATGAGCTCGCCCTTGATGAAATCCATCAATCCCATGCCCCCTGTTATCGGCCCCAGGCCCACACGCCGATATACAAATCGTGCAGACCAGTGTAGCCATGCTCCGGTGTCCAAGCTGCGGCGCACCGGCCGCGCCCGACGTCGGCCGGTGCGCGTACTGCCAGTCGCGCCTCGCGGCCATCGGGTGCCCGGTGTGCCTGAACCTGCTGTTCCAGGGGGCGGCGTTCTGTCCGTCGTGCGGCTCGGCACGCAGCCGATCCGAAGAGGCTCAGCCACACTCGACCAAATGCCCGGCGTGCCGGGGCGACATGCACTGGATCCGCGTGGGCGACGTCGATCTGCTCGAGTGCGCAAGCTGCGACGGCACGTGGATCGAGGCCGTCAGCTTCGATCGCCTGTGCGCGCAGCGCGAGCAGCAGGCGATCGTGGTGCAGAAGAGGGTCGAAGCGGGCAAAGCCGCCGCTCACGTGCCGTCGCCGGCCGATCGCATCCGGTACCGGCCCTGTCCCCAGTGCGGCAAGATGATGAACCGCCAGAATTTCGGCCGCCTCTCGGGCGCGATCGTCGACACGTGCATCGGCCACGGCACGTTCCTCGATCGCGGCGAACTGCACCAGGTGGTGCAGTTCATTCTCGGTGGTGGATTCGACCGCATGCGCAAGGCCGAGATCGCGCGGCTGAAAGAGGAGCAGCAACGGCTGAGAGAGCTGGAGCTGCACCTCAGCCGGATGCGCGGCGTGGAAGGCTGACGCGCGTTCCAGTTCCGGTTCCCGTTCCCGTTCTGGTTCCCCGTTCGATGGCGCCCCGACGGACCAGCGCGTTCTTTGGAAAGAAGATGGCGTACTGAATCACGCCGCCAACCGCGAACTGGAACCGGAACAGGAACCGGAACCCGCGGGTTAACCCGGCCTTCTCCGCGGCATACTCAGCGTCTGCCAGCGCGACCCCGCGAAGTGCTTGGCGAGCAGCACGATCTGGCCCACGTGGGCTGAGTAGTGCGACACCTGGCGGTTCAACGCCTGCACGACCGTGTGGGCTTCTCCCCGAATCGTGACGGTCTTCTCGAGATCCCCGGGCTGAAGCGAGCCAATCGTCTCGAACAACAACCGCCAGCTCTCCTCCCATCGCGACTGGATGGCCGCGCGGGTGTCCTCGCCGGCGAGCTCGAATTCGCCGTCGCGATTCCGATGGGGCTTTTCGCCGTCGGTCGTCAGGAAGTCGGTCGAGCGCGAACGGATGTTGCCCGAGATGTGCTTCATCAGGAGGGCGATGCTGTTGGCCTCGGGGTCGAGCGCGGCGAAGAACTGCCGATCGTCGATCTGCGCGATGGCCTTGTCCACCTGCGTCTTGAGCCTGCGCAGCTGGACAAGGCAATCGTCGAGGTAGTGCCGCTCGATCAATGAGCTTTCTCGATGTGGATGAGGTAGGCCTCGACCATCAGCAGGTTCTTCTCGCCGGACTGCTTGACGACGCTCAGGATGCGCTCCATCTTGACGACTTCCTCGAGCTGCTCGTCGATGAACCACTGCAGAAAGCTCTGCGCGAGGTAATCGTTCTCCTTGATGGCCAGATCCATCAGCGACGTGATCTGCTTTGTGACGTCCCTCTCCCAGCTCAACGCGGCCTGCACGGCAGCTTCGGCCGAAGCGAACGTGGGCGTTGGCGCGGGGATCGACGGAATCTGCAGTCCACCGCTGGTGTCCTGCAGGTACTTGACGAACTTCATCGCGTGCTGCTTTTCTTCCTCGGCCTGGTCGCCGAACAGCTTCGCCAGGAGCGTCAGCGAACGCTGATAGAAATGCGCCGCGATGGCGAGGTATTGCAGGCTGGCACCGAATTCGTGACCGATTTGTTGGTTGAACGCTTTCGCGAGCTTTGGGCTAATCAACACAGGAGTCTCCTTGTCTGTGGCCGATTATATCGGCCGGCCGGGTCCGGTCCCAATGTGCGACGGGATCTCAACCATTACGTGCGAAACCGAGATCGATTCTCAGTAACTCGCCCACGTGCCGGGCGTGGCCAGCTCGACCGATCGTCCGTCGGGATCGCGAAAGTAGATGCTGTGCCCGCCGCGCGGCCAGTCCACGCGGCTCTCGATGGCGATGTGCAGCGTCTCCAGCCTGTCGAGCCATGTGGGCACGTCTGCCTTGTCGATCGCAAACGCAACATGCGCGGGCCCTGTGCTCGTATGCCCGGGCACGACACCACCGGAAGTCTGGAACGCGTGATCCGACGCACCACGCTGGAAGAGGAGCAGCACCGTTCCCTCCCCCGCATCGAACGCCACCACCCGCTCGACCGCAAGCATGGGGTCTGTCGCCAGCAGGTCGCGGTAGAAACCGGTCGTGCGCGAGAGATCGTCGCAATACACGGCCGTCTCGAGCACCCGCCGCGGCCTGAGCGTCACACCGCGCCTCCCTCGAACAGCGACGCGGCTTCGGCTTCGAACAACGGGCCAACGATTTCGACCTGCCGGCCTGCGTTCGACAGGACGTCGCGCGCGCTGGCCACGAGCATCTGCGGCGTAAAGCCCGAGAGCTCGTGCAGCCGATTGCCGCTGAGTCCGTACACCAGCCTGCCGATACCACTCCAGAAGATCGCGCCCGCGCACATCGCGCACGGCTCCGCGCTCGTGTACAAGGTGGCCTGCTCGAGCACCTCGGCGCCGAACTCCCTGACCGCCCGGTGCAGCAGGTTCATCTCCGCGTGCGCCAGAATCTGGCCGTCGGTCAGCTGGCTGTTTTCCGCCGCCGCGAGGACCGCCCCGTTCCCGGCGACCAGCAGCGCGCCGAACGGACGATTCCCGTGCGCGCGCGCCCGCCGCGCCACCGAGAACACCTCGCGCATGTGTGCTTCGTGAATGCTCAACGGCGCTGGTGGCCTTAGTCTTTGGGGTTGGTGGCAAAGACCGTGAACTCGACGGTAAACCCGCGGTCGTTCATCTCGAGCGCCGCCTTCACCGCATGGGCGATGTCTTCCGACTGCAGCTTCGTCGGGTTGTTGTCGTCCTGACCGAAGCCGGCGTTGGCGGCGAAGTTGGTCAGCACCTCGCTCGGATTGACGAGGAACACGCGGACGTTGTGCTGCCGCAGCTCCGTGCGCCAGCATTCGGTCATGCCGCGGACCGCAAACTTGCTGCCGTAGTAGGCCGTGCCGTTGGCCGCGCCACGGAGCGCGGCCGTCGACGCGAGATTGACGATGTTGCCGCGCTTGCGCTCGATGAAGTGCTTCGCCGCTTCGCGCGACATCAGCATGGTGCCCGTCACGTTGGTCCGGAAGATGGCCTCGAACTTCGCCAGATCCATGTCGACGAGCTGCCGGCGCACGCCGAAGCCGGCGCTGTTGACCAGGATGTCGAGGTGGCCGAACTTGTCGAAGAACTCGCGGTAGGTGCGCTTGACGTCTTCCTCGCTCCCGACGTCGGCTTTGATCGCGTGCGCCGAAACGGCCTTCGCCGCCTCTTTCAGCCGGCCTTCGTCGCGGCCCGTAATCGCGACGCGCGATCCGGCCTCGGCCAGCGTGTGTGCGATGGCGAGCCCGATGCCGCTCGAGCCGCCGGTGATGAGCGCCGTTGCGTTCTTGAGATTCATTTCGCCGCCAACCCTTCCTTGAGAAATGCGATGAGCGGCGGATACGTTTTCTCCGGCGCCTCGAAGTGCGGGACGTGCCCCAGTCCCGGGATCAGATGCAGCTTCCCCTTGCCGTTGGGAATCGTGTCTGCGATGAACTTCATCCGCTCCTGAAAGACGCGCGCCGGTCCGGCGAGGCTGTCTTCGGCCCCTCCGAACGCAAGCGTCGGCGCCTTGATGTGCGCCCAGTCGCTGACGACGGGGTCGAGATACGTCATCTGCCCGAGCAGCGCCTGCACCATGGCGTAGCGCGGCCAGTCCGCGCTCAGCGTCCAGGCGTAACGGATGCGCGGATACTTGTCGAACTCCGGCTTCCATGCCGCCGGGTTGTGCGAGAAGTAGCGGAAGATACCCGCGTGAATCTGCTGGTAGGTGGTGCTCAGATTCCGCTTGTACGCTTCGTCGATGCTGCCCCACGGACGCTCGTAGCGCGGATCGAGCAGGCCAATCGGGTTGTAGATGACGACGCGTTCGGCCACGTCGGGATACTGCGTCGCGAACCGCGCCGCCAGCATGCCGCCCATCGAATGACCGACGATGAACGCCTTGTCGATCTTGAGGTGCTGCAGGAGCAGCGACGTGTTCCGCGCCATGTCGTGGAAGTTGTAAGGAATGATCGGCTTGGACGACCGGCCGAAGCCGATCTGATCGGGCACGATCACGCGAAAGCCTTCTTTCCTCAGCGCGTCGATCGGTCCGCCCCAGTAGAAGCCGGCGAAATTCATCCCGTGAAAGAGCACGACCGTCTTGCCGTTCGGCTGGCCCCCGGCGGGAACGTCCATGTAGGCCATCCGGATGTCCTGCCCGTACAGCGTCATCGGCAGATAGGACACCGGATACGGATACGGCACGTCCTCACAGGTGATGCTGCCCGGCTTGATATCGGACGGGGTCGGCGGGGTCGGCGGCGCCGCCCCCTGGGCGAACACCTGCATGGGCATCAACGCGAGCACACCAATCGTCAACAGACGCGTCATGGCTAGCCTCCAAGTCATCAGTGGCGCATTCTACTGCGACCGATGTCCGGACGTGCATCTAGTCTCTCGTCTCGTTGTGCTTTTCCTGGACTGCGCGGCACCCGCGTACTGGGTGTCGGTCACGGTCGACAGCCCGGAAAAACAACGCGGCGGCATCATCGGTCTGTGCCATGGCGCGGCCGACCAGGGTTGGTCGTCCGCGGAGGTCGCCGCCGCCGTTGTTTTTGGACTGACGCCTTCGGGCTGTGACCTATCGACCGACACCCAGCACGCAGGCGCCGCACAGTCCAGTCGGCAGAGCGCCACGCATGGACTGAACTATCCCGCTGAGATTCTGTAGAGATGCGTCAGGCTGCGGATGAAGATGGAGCCGCGCGCGACGGCCATCGAGGCGAGCGTGGCGCCGTCGAGCTCGTTGACCGCGAGCTTCTGGAACGTCTTTCCCGCCGCAATCACCGTGGCCACGCCCTCTTCACTGAGAAAGTACAGACGGCCGTCGGCGAAAATCGGGGACGCCGAGTGATTGCCCCCCAGCCGTTGCTGCCACAGCACCTTGCCCGTCTTGGCATCGGCGCACGTGAGGATGCCGAGATCGCTGACGATGTAGAGCTCGTCGCCGACGAGGATGGGCGAGGGGGTGAAGGGGGCGCCGCGCGAGATCGACCAGGCCTTGTGCGTCGACGTGACGTCGCCCGTGCCATCGGGCCGGACCGCCAGGACCGCGGGCTCGAAAAATCCGGTCGTGATGTACACGAGGCCGTGCCCGAACACCGGCCGGGGCACATTCGAGAATCCGTCCTCGTAGCGCACGTACCAGATTTCCTTGCCGGTCTCGGGATTGTAGGCCTCCGCCCGGAACGCGCCGACGCTGACCACCTGGTCGCGCCCGCCGACGGAAATCACGAGCGGCGTCGTGTAGGCCTGGGCGAAGGGCTTCCGGCGCTCTGTTTTCCACCGCACCTTGCCGGTGTTCTTGTCGAGCGCGATGACCCAGGCTTCGTAGTGACCGTCGCCGCTGAAGATCAGCAGATCCTTGTACAGCGCCGGCGACCCGCCGGCGCCATGCTGCGACTCATAGGGAAACTGCGCCTTCCAGACGAGCGCTCCCGTCGCGGCATCGATCGCCGCCGTGCCGTCGGCCCCGAAGTGGAGGTAGACCCGATTGCCTTCGACGATCGGAGTGGGAGACGCGTTGCTGTTTTTAGGATTCTTCAGCGTGGCATTCGACAGCCGGAACACCTCGGCGTTGACGAGCTCGCGGCCGCTCTCGACATCGAACGCCAGCGCGCGCAGCGACGCACCGCGCGCCTGATCGACAGCAGCCGTCACCCAGACGCGGCCGTCGGCCACGACCGGCGACGACCATCCGCGGCCGCGGATGGCGGTCTTCCAGGCGACGTTTTTCGTCTCGCTCCACTCGAGCGGCAGGTTGGTTTCCGTCGAGTGTCCCTGCCCATCCGGACCGCGGAACTGGGGCCAGTCGGTGGGTTGCGCGCTGGCGGCAGAAAGAAAGTAGAAAGTTAAAAGTGAAAAGTGAAAAGTAAGTTTGAAAGTCATGGCCGCCTTTTTACTTTCCACTTTTTACTTTCTACTTTTTACTTTCTACTTTCTATTGTCCCCCGAGTGCGAAGACATAGTACCCCTGCGCCCCGGGCTCTCCGCCTTCCCACGCGATGTTGCCGTCGGCCGGGCTCTCGAAACTGCTGCCGTAGAAGGCGACGAACTGCCGTCCGTTGACCTCGTACACCGATGGGATGCCCGCGAAGTTGGGGGGCATTTTCTTCTCCCAGAGAATTTTCCCGTTGTCTTTGTCGTAGGCGCGAACGGTGCGATCGGCGAAGTGCGCGATGAAAATCAGTCCGCCCGCCGTAACGACTGGGCCGTTCCTGTGCGCGCGATAGTTGTTCCCGGTGTTCGTGATCCCTTTCGCGGCGAGCGACGGCACGACGCCGAACGGCGCCTGCCACTTGATCGCCCCGCTGTTCAAATCGTACGCGGTAATCTGCGCCCAGGGCGGGCTCATCGCGTTCAGGCCGTTCGACGCGAAGAACATCGATCCGAGACGCCCCGTGTAGCGTGGCTGCGGCGCCATCCGGCTGACGGCTTCGCTGTCTTCCACGAGCGTCATCGGCTCGTGCAGGGCGGGCTGATCGGCCGACCGCACGTACAGCACCCCGGTTTCGGGATCCGCGGCAGCCCCGCCCCAGTTGGCGCCGCCCAGTTCGCCGGGCACTGAAATCTGACGCCGCGTGATACTGAGCGGCGTGAAGATCCCTTCATTGCGCGACGTGCGCACGATCTCGAGAATCCGCTGACGCTCGTCCGCGTCGAGGTACGGGTTCACATCCGCTTCGGTGAACTTCAGCCGTGCGAACGGCGCGGGTCGGGTCGGAAAGGGCTGGGTCGGCGACGACTGCTCGCCGGGCACGTCGCTCTGCGGGACGGGCCGTTCCTCAATGGGCCAGATCGGCTTGCCGGTGACGCGATCGAAGACGAACAGCAGGCCGTATTTCGTCGCCTGCGCGACGATGTCGACCGGCTTCCCGTTCGGCTTCACCGTCAGCAGCTTCGGTCCAGTCACCAGATCGTAGTCCCACAGATCGTGATGAAGCGCTTGATAGTGCCAGAGACGCGTGCCCGTGCGCAGATCGAGGGCGAGGAGCGTGTTGCCGAAAAGGTTGTGGCCTTTTCGATCGCCGCCCCACAAATCGAACGTCGGCGATCCGGTTGGGAAATATCCGATGCCACGTTTCTCGTCGATCGCGAACTCGGCCCAGGTGTTGGCGCCGCCGGCGGTCTTCCACGCGTCGGGCGGCCACGTGTCGTAGCCGAACTCGCCGGGCCGGGGAATCGTGTGGAACGTCCACACCAGCTTGCCGGTCTGCACGTCGAACGCCCGGATGTCGCCGGGTGGTGAGTTGTAGCCCTCTCCGGGAGCCGAACCGAGCACGAGCAGATTGCCCCAGACCTGACCGGGCGATCCCGATTGCGCGCCACCCGTGGGCAGCGGGGTGCGGCCGAGGCCCTCGCGCAGGTTCACGAGGCCGTTGGTGCCGAAGCTCGCGATCGCCTTCCCGGTTCGCGCATCGATCTCCTGAAGGTAGCTGCGCGACGCGAAGATGAGGCGGCGATCGGAACGATCGTTGTTTTCCCAGTAGTTGAAGCCGCGGTTGGTCGGCGTCCCTTCGGTATCGAACCGCCAGAGTTCCCTGCCCGTCACGGCATCGAGCGCGAAGACCGCACTGTCCTTGCCGACGACGAACATCACGTTGTCGACGACGAGCGGGCTGAAAGCGAACCGGCCGATGGGACCAGGCGCGGGAAAGAACCATTGCAGCTCGAGCTGATGCACATTGGTCTTGTCGATCTGCTTCAGTGCCGAGTACTGCGCGCCTTCGATGCTGCCGCCAGGCTGGCTCCAGGTCGTGTAGAGCCTGGGCCCGCTTTGACCGCGAAGGTGCGTCACGTTCACCAGCGCCGCACACAGGCCGACCGCCAGTCCAACGAATGTCACTCCCCGTCGAAGATTCATAGGACGCTCTCGTACCTTCGTGATCTTTTGTGCCTCACACCCTTGGTGTTCTTCGTGATCTTCCCCGGCGTTACCGGATCGCCACCGGCGCCACGGTCGATCCCGTCGCCCCCTTGATCTTGAGCGGCTGCATGACGAACGCGAACTCGTACACCTGTTTGCCGGCCAGCTCGTCGAGCTTCAGGTTCTCGAGCAGGTGTATGCCGTGCACGACGAGCGCGATCTGATGCACCGGGTTGTTCAGGTTCGGGTCGGGGTCGGGCGTGACGCTCACCGGCCCGTTGTCCATGCCGATGAGCATGGGATCCTGTTTGGCCAGCCACTCCGCGGCCGCCGTCGTGAGCCCCGGATTCGTCTTGAGGTAGCGCTCTCCCTCGGTGTCCCACAACCGGCCCCAGCCGCTGTTGACGATGACCGCGTCGCCCGGCTGGAGCGCAATCTTCTGGCGCTGCAGCGCGGCCTGCAGATCGGCCACGGTGATGGGATAGGTCGCGGGCAGCATCTCGACGCCCTTCAGCGCCGCCACGTCGATGAGCACGCCGCGCGTGATGAGCGACCCGACGTTCTCGATGCCCAGCTTCGTAAACCCGCCGCGCGTCGCCACATCGTCCATCTTCACGCAGTTGTAGAGGCTGTCGCCGATCGTCTGGTGCGTGAAGCCGTCGAACTGCGTGCCGACCTGCCCCATCTCGGTGAACATGATCTCTTCGTTGCTGCCGCGGCGGTTCGAGCCGGTGTTCATGTTCGTCCGCTTGTTGTGCATCTCGAACCGGCGGCCGACCGAAAACGGCATGTCGGTCCTGAGCACGCGTCCCAGCTCGATGACCTCACCGGTACGGATGAGCTTGACCGCCCGCAGCACGCTCTCGGGTTTCATGTGATTCCCCGACCCGCGCTGGTCGTTCGCGCCCCACTTCGATGGACACCGTTGTGCGTCGCTCGGCGGGGCCCACGACTGAGCGAACACGGGCGATGCTGCCGTCAGGAACAGCGTAAAGACGAAGAGTTGTGTTTTCATGTCAGTTTGTCTTCCGAGCCTTTGCCGACGGCGTCTCGTCGGTCGGTAAATCGCCGAGGATGTACTGAATCGCGGCCAGCAGGTGGCCCGTCCAGCGCTTGTCCGTATACATGATGTTCGTGTGTCCGAGCGGTGTGAAGTACGTGCGGCCCTTGCCGTATCCCTTCACCCACGCCACGCCGTAGTCCTGATCGGGGCGTGTGCTGAGCTCGCTGAAACGCCCGCCAAATCCGCGGTCCGATTTCTCGACGTCGATGCTCATCAGCACATGCTGCTTCTCCCGCGAGTACGGCGAGGAGGGCGGGAAGATGTAGAACTCGTCGGTGTGCGTAAACGGCTCGCTGCCGAACGGCTTCATGAGCGGGCTCGTCGGGTCTTCGATCTTGAGCACCTGCTCCTCGACACGGTGCTGCCCCGCCCAGCCCCCCATCATGTCGGCAAATTCCGGCCAGTTCAGGTTGGCGTAGGTCACGGCGTGGTTGCCGCCAAGGCCCCCGCCTTCGCGAATGTAGCGCAACAGGCTTTCGCGCACCTCGGGATCGTTGTGCACCATGCCGCACACGTTGTTGAAGAAGACGGCGTCGAACTCCTTGATCTTCGGATACTTCAGCATCGCCGGATCGTTGCTGAAGGTCGCGTCGAACGCGCCGGTGTACTTCGCCATCAGCTCGATCATGTAGTTGCCGTGCGGAATCGTGCTGTGACCGGAGTACATCTGGATATCGGTGACGAGCAGCTTGCGCGGACTTCGCCGGCTTCGCCGGCGCCTGGCGGGGAATCGCCGCGTCAATCTCCGCGCGCATCGCCGCGTCGAGGCGATCGCCGCCGCGAATCTGGCCGGCGGGAGTTTTCAGCATGGCGTTGACGCGCGCCGACATCGCCGGCCACATCACGCGTTCGAACGCGTTGACGTTCTTCATCATGTCGGCGTCGGTCGCGCCGGTCGACTCCACGGTGACGGTCAGCGGCTTGATGCCCGCCCTCGTAGACCGCCAGAAAGAAATCGGCCACTCCCGCCGCACCCTCGCCCAGCGGCACGACGCGGCCTCGTGCGCCAGGCGCGCTCCGATCGGAGGCCGTCACGTGCAGCAGCCTGTCCTTGACGAGCGCAAGGCCGTTCACGGCTTTGATGCCGGCCTGTGCCCATCCGCCGAGATGCGCGCTGACGCCCAGTCGTTTGCTGCGGCCTTCGAGCGCGGCCATCACGGCCTTCGGATCGCCCTTGCTCTCGAGCGCAAGGTTTATCTCGAACTCCTGCGCAAGCGTGTCGAGCTCGGCGAGATTCGCCGCATCTGCGCTCGTGATGAGGAGCGGCACGTTGATCGACCTGGCGAACTCGAACACCCGCCGCCGCATGGCGGAATCGGTGCCGATGCTGTCGACACGATACGCCGCGATCGACTCGGCAAGCTCGCGAAGACGATAGACGACCGCGGCACGCTCGTTGGCCTGAAGGCGCTGGTCGAGCGGCTTCGGCACTTCGAAGCTGGTGATCTGGGTGCTCGAGGCTTCAACCGAGGAGAAGGGGATCACGTCTGCCTTCGCGAGCGCGTCGGAGAACGTCATCCCTTTCACTGCCGTGGTGGGCATGGCCACGCGCCAGCCGAACCACATGTTGTTATCGGGGGCACCCATTCGAATCGTCGCAAGACCGCCACCGTTGGGCCTCTTCGATACGGAGGGGACCGGCGGCGGCTGCTGTGGCGCGCCTCCGGGGCCGCCCCGCCCTTGCCCGCCCTGTTGAGCCACGTTGACGGCACCGGCCGCCATGGCGAAGAAAAAGATCACGGCGCAAACACGTGTTCTCATGTCGGTACCCCTCGAGAGCCGGCTTTGAATATGAAGAAACGCGCCTAGTTTACCGCTAAAGCGACCCTAGCCGCTTCAACAACTGAATCTGGCCGGCGTGGTAGAGGTCGTGCGCCGCCACGCCGGAAAGGAGGGCGAAGTTGCTGACTTTCCGGCCGGCGGGTGTGCGTGCGAGATCGCGCGGCGACAGCCGCATCACGGCGACCCGCAGCCGTGCGTGCATCTCGTCGAGCAGTTCGAGATCGGCCCGCCATGCCTTGTCGCCGGCATTCGCCGCATCGATCGGCCGCCGGAACCAGTTCGATCCCTTGTGCGCCCCTCGGCTTCGCTCGGGACGCCTCGCGAGCCAATCAGGAGGCGGAAACGATCCCCGCGCGGCGTCCGTGAAGCGCCTCGTCGCAGCGTACTTCCAGTACGCGGCATGGACGACCAGCTCCCAGATGTTGTGACGGCGTGGAGACGGCCGCCACGCGGCCTGCCTGGCGGTGACGCGCCGGACGGCGCCACGAAGGTTCGTGCCATGCCAGGAAGGTTTGTTGTACGCCTGATCGAGAATCGCGACGAGCTGCCGCACGCCGGAGCTCATCGCGTGTTCGCGCGTTTCGGCATGTCGCCTTTCGACAGCCTCGGCAGCAGCTCATCGCGCGTGGCGAGATGGTAGACGGTTGCGGCGATCACGATCGCCGACTTCATCACGTCTTCTTCCACGATGCGTTCGTAGGTGTCGAGACTGCTGTGCCACGTGTAGTTGTTGTACTCGATCGGATCCTGCCCGATGTATATACCCGGAAGCCCGGCTTCGTTGAACGCGCCGTAATCGCTGCTGAAACCCTGGCGACGGACGATGGTGTTCGCGCCGAGCATTCCGAGGTCCTTCAACGGTGCGAGCGCCTCGCGCAGCACAACCGCCGCGGACTCCGGACCGAACACGCTCATGTAGCGCGGCCGGCCGGTCCCGTTGTCGATGTTGACGTAGCCGCCGAACTTGCCGAACGCCTCTTTCGGCTCTTCGAACGAACCGAAGTGCTCGCGGACGTACGCGCGCGACCCGCGCAGGCCCTGCTCTTCGCCGCTCCACAGTGCGACGCGAATCGTCCGCCGCGGCTTGACACCGATCGCTTTCAGGATGCGCGCGGCTTCCATCACGACCGCGCAGCCGACGGCGTTGTCGGTGGCGCCGGTTGCGGCGTGCCACGAGTCGAGGTGTCCGCCCAGCATCACGACTTCGTCGGTCGTGCCGGGAATCTCCGCGATGGCGTTGAAACTGGTCCGGCCTTCCGGGTACGTCCGGTTCACGATGTCGAATTCGAGCTCGACGTCCTGCTTGTCGGCAAGCAGCCGCGAGATGCGGCCGTAGTCTTCGTTACGCAGCACGACCGTGGGAATCGCCTTGCCGGTATCGTAGGTGTTATTCGCGAAGGCGCGGATCATCCCGTGATCGCGGCCTGCATCATTCACGCGCACGAGCGCGCCGCTCGATTGCAGGAACTCGTACACCTGCGCGGTGATCTGGGCGTTGGTCAGCGGCGCCATCGGTCCGCGCGCCGGCTGCGTATTCTGGGGAGCGCTCTGCGGGCCAGGTCCGCCGCCACGGGCGGGCGCGTTGAGCAGCTGCATCACGTCGCTGTCATCGAGGCGCTCGTCCCTGTCGTTGAACGTGACCCGTACAACCTGATGCGGACCGACCAGCACGATCCGTCCCCGGACGGTATTACGCAGACCCTCGAGGTGCCTGGTGAGCGCGTCTTTCGTCGGACGGGTTGGAATGGTGATCTGGACCGCCGGGCCTTTGACGGGGCCATCGGTGCCCGGCGTCCAGGCCAGCGCTTCGGCAACCAGATGATCTTTGACGGGTGAAATGATGTGCGCCGATAGCCGCTCGTTCAACCAGCCAGGATTGCCCCAGTTCCAGGGCTCCATCCGGCCGTTCTCCAGCCCCCACGATTCGAGCTGCGCGACGGCCCACTCTCCCGCGGCTTTCAGGTTCGGCGATCCGGTGGGACGCGGCCCGTATCGATCGGTCAGCACCTGCGTCGTCCGCAGAATCTGGGAGTGGGCCGTGGCTTCCTGCCGGATCCTGCCGTAGACGTCGAGGTCGATACGCTCTTCAGCGCTCAACGGCACGAACACGGCCGCCAGCAGAATCAAGACGACTCTGGCTTTCATCTCTGACTCCCGGACTCTCCCAGACTCCTCGACTCCCTCGACTCTTTCGACTCTTGTCGACTCCCAGACTCTAGGCCTTCGGACTCTCCGGACTCCGCCCCGTCATCTTCATGGCGAGCGCGATCATCGATCCGACGTCCGCGACGTTCGCCGGCAGCACGATGGTGTTGCCCTTTTTGGCAATCTCGCCGAACTGGCCGATGTACTGCTCCGCCACACGCAGTTGAACGGCTTCCTGACCTCCTGGCAGCCTGATCGCCTCGGCGACGCTGCGGATGCCCGCGGCCGTCGCGGTGGCGACAGACGTAATCGCCGCGGCCTGCCCTTCGGCTTCGTTAATCTGCTGCAGCCTGCGGGCCTCCGACTGCTTGATCACTTCCTGCTTCACGCCCTCCGCCGTGTTGATCGCCGCATCGCGCGTGCCTTCGGAGGTGAGAATCACCGCGCGCTTCTCCCGCTCGGCGCGCATCTGCTTCTCCATCGCCGCGAGGATATCCGCCGGCGGCGTGATGTTCTTGATTTCGTAGCGAAGCACTTTCACACCCCACGCTTCGGATGCCTTGTCGAGCTCGCTGACCACCTGGGTGTTGATGTTCGTGCGCTCCTCGAACGTGCGGTCGAGGTCGATCTTGCCGACCTCGCTGCGCAGCGTCGTCTGCGCGAGCTGGCTGATCGCAAACATGTAGTCCGAGATGCCGTATGAGGCGCGCTCCGGGTTCAGCACCTTCAGGTAGAGGACGCCGTCGACGCCGACCTGCACGTTGTCGCGTGTGATGCAGACCTGCGCCGGGATGTCGACGGCGATTTCCTTCAGCGAATGGCGGTAGCGGATCACGTCGACAAACGGCAGCAGCACGTGGAAGCCGGCGTTGAGAATCGCAGAGAAACGTCCCAGCCGTTCGACGACGAACGCGCTCTGCTGCGGGACAACAATGGCCGTCTTCGCAATGATGACGAGCACGAGGAACGTGAGAACAAGCAACGCAAGAAGACCACCGGTCATGAGCGCTCGCTTTCTGGTTTGAGGAAAATCATGAGACGGTCAACCTCGACGACCTTGCACCGCTGCCCTCGCGCAAGGGTCGCCGCATCCTGATTGCGCGCCGACCAGACCGTGCCCCGCAGCTCGGCCTTGCCGACCGCGCCGGCGGGAATGTCGTCCAGCGGCACGGCAATGTCTCCCACCATGGAATCGACGTCGTGGCCGGGCTGGTCGAGCATCATCCATTTCATGAGCGGGCCGCGGAAGAACAGCAGAGAGGCGACCGAGATGGTCGAGAACAGCGCCAGCTGCAGCCACACGGGCCCGGCCAGGTCGAGGACGTGGAGACCGGCGATCGCCAGGGCGGCGATGCCGAAAAAAATGACGTAGAACCCGCCCGACGCCGCCATCTCGAGGGCGATGAGGACGAAGCCGATGACCAGCCAGTGCCACCATTGCATGGCGTGGCCATTCTAGTCGAAAGTCGACAGTCGATAGTCGAAAGTCGACAGTCGACGAGAGTCGCCGGTGGCACAGGGCTTCAGCCCTGTCACGGTGCGTGGAGGAACTTTTCGATCATCACCTCATCGACATACCGCCCGTCGATTTTCGCGTGACGCTCGGCTGTCCCCACGACGCGGAAGCCTTGGCGGAGGTAGGTCTCGAGCGCCGCTGTGTTGTCGGCCCGGACGTAGGTGAAGAACTTCTCGTAGCCCTTCTTCGGCGCGGCGTCGAAGGTCGCCGCGAAGAGCCGCGTGGCGATGCCCTCGCGGCGCCGGCTCAGGTCGACGAACGTGCCGATGACGCCGACGTGATCGAAGGCGGGGGTGAAATCGCCGAACGGCGAGACGTCCTGCAGGCCGACGACACGGTTCGAGCCGGCATCGACGGCCACGAGAAAGATCCCGCGTTCGGGAAACGTGCGGATGAACTCGCGCTGCTGGTCAACGGAAAACCGGGTATCGAGGGCCGTGTAGATCCTCGCCGCGATGATCGGATTCAGGATGCCCACCATGTCTTCGGCATCCTCGATGCGGGCCTCCCGAATTTGAATCACGTTTTACAGGAGATCAGGAGATTAGGAGGGCTAAGAGCTTTCTTTTCAAAAGAATTCTCCTAGTCTCCTAATCTCCTGTTCAAGCTGCCTACTTCGCGAGCGGATCGGGCCGGACCTGGAACTGCATCACCTTGCTCGTCGTGCCCTTCCCTGTCTCCATGTGGAACGGCGCGCGCGTGCTGATCGTCGCCCAGAGGCCTCGCCCCTTCCACCCGGCCTTCTCATTGTCGATGCGCCCGTCCATCCACTTCGTGTAGAACCCCAGCGGATACGGCACGCGCATCACGACCCAGTTGCCGTTCTGCAACGCGAGCAGCGCTTCCGACGCGTTGCCGGTGTTGATCGGCGTGTTGGCGCCGAGCCCCGACGTGTTGAACTGATCGACCCAGGTGTAATAACTGCCTTCGACGCTGCCGTTGTCCGTCACGCCTCTGAACTGCGGGAGCGGCTCGGCATGGAACGTCCACCCCTCACGGCAGTGCTGGCCTGTGGCCTTGGGACCGTTCAGCGGCCCTTTGCACTTGCGCCGATCGAAGCTGGCGAGATGCCCGCTCGACAGTGCCGACCAGAACACGCCGTTGCGATCGACATCGGCGCCACGCGGCGAGAAGCCGAGCACGTCGGCTTTCGGATCGGTGACGGCGGGCAATTCGTAGATTTCGGTCAGGGCCGTCTCAGACGGATTCGGTCCAGGAATGACGCGCATGATCGCACCAGGGAAGCTGAGCGACGAACCCCAGATCGATCCGTCCGGCGCCGGGGACACGGCATAGAACGGCGCATTGATACGCCGATCCTTCGCGGGATCGGCCGGCTGATCCGGCTCGGTCCACGCGTCGCGCCTGCCGTTGCCGTTGGTGTCGACGATGAGCGGCGTCCACCCCTGCGACGCGACCTCATCACCGGTCTCGTCGAACATCTTCGTGTTGAGCCAGCCGAGCACTTGACCGCCACCGCTCGTCCACAGCGTACGGTTGGCGTCTTCGCCGAACATCAGGTGATGCGTGGCGTAGCACGTCCGGATATGCGTGAGCTTCTTCGTTTGCGGGTCGTACATCTGCAGATGGCGGCTCGCGTTGTTGACGGGAAATGCCTTCGCCGACGGGTGCGTCGAGCCGGCCTTGCAGAATGCCGGGTTGTCGAACGGCGACACAGCCGAGGTCAGCCACAGCCGGTTCTTCTCGTCGAGCATCGGGTTGTGGACGTTGTTCTTGCTCGTCCAGATCACCTCGTCGCCCCAGTACGGCGAGCTCGCCGGCATCTTCGGGTTGGTCGGCGGCGTATCCGGATCGCGCACGGTCAGCGGAATCCGGCTGACGGTGTGCGTCTTTGGATCCAGCACCGGCACGTAGTCGGCGCTCAGCTCGAGCGCGCCGTAGATGGGTCCGTACGGATTCAACCGCGGATTCCGGCGATCGGTCGACACCGAATCGTGCAGGTACGATTTGGGATCGGCCCAGTCCCACTGAGTAATGACGACGTTGCGCTCGATGCCGCGCGGGCGCGGTGGTGCCTGAGGCACTTCCCCGGCCGCGATGCGGTCGGTCCAGTCGGCGAACATCTCCAGCACGCGGCGGCGTCCGAAGTTGTTGAGGCCGTTGCTCATCCCGAGACCGGCCTGGCCGGACAACACCCGACGATCCCATGCCGCGGTCGTCGAGGCGAACATGCCGAGCTCTTTCGGAATCTCCCGCATCGCCTTGTTGCCGATGGCGTGGCACGCGGTGCAACCGCCCGACTTCAAGCTGCGCAGCCACATCGCCTGGTTCTGCATGTTTGCCGAGATGCCGTTGCCCATGTCGCCGGTGCCGGGGAATTCGCTCTTGTCGGGCACTTTCATCAGCGAGAGCCAGTAGCCCGCAGGATAGTAGTGGGCGGCCGCACGCGGATTCGGGGCGGCCACCGCTTTCAAGTCGAGGACCTTCCCCGGCATGGACTGCGTCTTCGGCGAATCCACCAGTCCGTATCCCCGTACCCACACGCTGTAGTTCGCCTTCGGCATGTCGGGAATGAGATAGCGCCCGCGATCGTCGGTCACGACGATCTTCACGAACCTCGTCGGCAGGTCGGTGGTCTCCGCGATGACCCAGACGCCCGCTTCGGGGCCCTTCGGCCCGGTAACCGTGCCTCCAAGATCGTCGTTGTCCACGGGAATGGCCGCGCCCTGCTGGGCGCTCATCGGGCTGCGCGAGGAAAGGAGCAGCACGAGGCTCAGAACGGCGACGACTCCACACGCCAGATACAACCTTCTCATATGCCCTCCTAGAGAAACACAGAACAAGAGTTCAGGAGACCAGGAGTCTGATCTCCTGATCTCTTGTTCAGTTCTTGCGAACCACCTTCCCGGGACGTGCCGATGTCATGGCTTTTCCATCGAAGACGAGCTGGCCGTTCACAATCACCGACGAGAATCCTTCCGCGTACTGATGCGGCTTTTCAAACGTGGCCATGTCGCGCACGCGCGCCGGGTCGAAGACGACGATGTCGGCTTTCATGCCTGGACGCAGGATACCGCGATCGTTCACCCGGATGCGCTGGGCGGGAAACGACGTCATCCTCCTGATCGCGTCTTCCAGCGCGATCACGTTCCGCTCGCGCACGTACACACCCAGCACGCGCGCAAACGTGCCGTAGCTTCTCGGATGCGGCACACCCTCGTTGAACACCTGCACCCAGCCATCGGACGCCACCATCGTGGCGGGATGCCGCATGATGCGCTCGAGATCCTGCTCCGCCATGGCGTGATACACGCCCTGGCAGTTGCCCTGCTCGACGATCCACAGCGCGGCTTCGGCGCCGTTCTCGATGGTCGGCTCGAGGCCGCGCATCTTCGCGACGTCCGCGAGGTTCTTGCCTGCCATCGCGGCGTCGAAGTCGCAATGCGCGAGGAACACGTTCTTGGGATCGCCGCCGCCGCGCTCTTCCTTGATAATCCGGACCGTCTCGGCCGCGATTTCCTTGCGCGACGAAGGGTTCTTCATGCGCGCGAGCATCTGCTCGCGCCCGCCTTCCTGCGCCCACTGCGGGATCATCGACGCGACAAACGCGTTGCTCGACGCAGTATATGGATATTGATCGCTCGTCGTGTCCACGCCGCGGCCACGCGCGGCCTCCAGCAGCTTGAGCGTCTCGACGCTCTTGCCGTAGTTGGCCGGTCCCACGATCTTGTGATGGGTGATCTGCGTCGGCAGGCCGCCTTCCTCGCCGATCCGGATCGTCTCCTTCACGCTGTCGATGACGCCGAACGCCTCGTCGCGCATGTGAGAGATGTGGATGCCGCCGTACTTGGCCGCGACCTTGGCGAGCTCGATTACTTCCTCGATGGGGGTAAAGGCGCCGGGAACGTAGAAAAGGCCGGTGCTCATGCCGAAGGCGCCGGCTTTCATCCCTTCCTCGACCAGGCCGCGCATCTTGTCGAGCTCGGCGGGCGTCGGCCGCCGGTTCGCGCGTCCAAGGACCGCCTCGCGCACCGAGCCCTGGCCGACGAACGAACCGATGTTGATGGACTTCTGCAGCGCGTCGAGCTTGTCGAAAAACGGACCGAGCGGCACGACGGATCCGCCATCGGGTCCTTCGATGATGGTCGTGACGCCCTGCCTGATGTAGTTGTCGGCCGTTGGAACCTTGAAGATGTTTTCGCGGCCGTGATTGTGAACATCGATGAAGCCCGGCGAGACAATCTGGCCGCCGGCGTCGATCACCCGCGTTGCGGGTTCGGTAATGGACGAGGCAACGAGCGCGATGGTGTCGCCGCGCACGGCAATGTCACCGCGGTACCACGGGCTCCCGGTTCCATCGACGATCCGGCCGTTGCGGATGACGAGATCGTACGGGGCCGTCTGCGCCGTAACCAGGACGAGCGCGCCCACGAGGGTCGCGCAGACGATGGCAAGCGTTCGTTTCACCGGAGATCCTCCGCCGGGTCTATACGGCAAGACCCGGCCTACAAACCAGATGTAGGGCGGGTCCTGTGGACCCGCCGCCTTCACGGCCCGCCTACACGTTCGCGCAATTCGACGCTGCCTTCAATCTCTCTTTTGTCGCGGCGCACCGGCAACAGCTTCTTCTGCACCATCAACGGCAACTGGTCCGCAAGGTGCGGCGAGCCGGGCTGCGTCGCGTTGCCGTATCCCAGCAGGCACTGGGCCCGCTGGGTCCGGCCGAATTCAATGGCACATACTATCGTTTCGCCGCTCGCGGCGTAGTACTTGTTGCCCTCTCTTCGCGAAAAGGCGATCGTCCGGAACAGACCGGAGCCACCCGGCCCGCCATTGCCCGGCAGATCGGCCGATCCGCTGGCGAATCGGAAGACGTCGCCCCACTTCACGTCGAGCGCGCCGTAGAGCTTGCGACATTCGTCCGCGGCTGCCGCCAGAGCGACCGCGGCTGACGCCGGATCGGCGAGGCCGTAGGCGGAATCCAGGGGACGTGCGGGATCGTACGCGACGCGAAGCTTGCTGGCCATGCCGCCGTTGGCCGCCGCAAAGTACCGATCGGCGAACATCTGGAAAAGGACGGCGCCGCGGCTGTCCACGTCGGTCAGACGATCCCACCTCGCGAGGACGTTTCCGGCTTCGGTCCCCGCTGCCGCCTGGAGCAGATCGGGAAGGACCTTGTCGGCGAGCTCCATCCGGGTGGAATGTTTCCGCGCGATGAGCTGCTCGTACGAGATTTTCCGCCCTTCGGTGATCAACCGCAGCGATCGCAGCGTGCGCATCTGCGGCAGTGCCTGGCCGGACGGGGCGACGTAGGCCGGATACTTCGCGCGATCGACCTGCGGCAGCGTCATCAGCCACGGCGGTTCGTTGGCGTTCTGATGGAATCCGCTGGCGGGATCGATCGATTTGGGCAGCTCGTCGAACGAGAGATAGTCGGTCCAGAGGGTGTCCGACGAGTCGCCCGGCACGACGCCCGACCAGTACTGAAAGTCGTGAAGGCGGCGCCTGGGCACGAGGCCGTCGAACACGAACATGATGTGTCCGCGATCGTCGGCGTAGTTGGCGTGCCACATCGGCACCGACATCATCCGCAGCGCGGACTGAAATTCCTCGAGCGTGCGCGCTTCGCCCATCCGGAACCACTGCTCGAGCATCTTCGGGCGATCGAGACCGGCCACGCGCATCGCCACCGTGACGCCGTTCTGGTCGTAGACGACAGGGCCATGAACGCTGCGGCGAACATCGAGCCGTTCGTCGCGCATCGAGCCGTCGGCCTGCCTGGCCTTGATGGTGCGGGTCTCACGATCGAACGGCCGCGCCGCGCCGTCGAACAGGTATTCGTCGCCCTGCACCGTCAGCCTGTAGAAGTCGACCGTATCGATCGTGTTGACGGTGCGACCCCAGCCCGTGTGGCGGTTGAAGCCAACGACGGCGACGGGAAATCCTACCTGGGGCGCGCCAACCTGATCGTAGTCCGGGCCGACGAGGTGGACCTGCATGTAGCGGTAGAACGTGTGGCCCCACGAAAGATGGGGATTGATGATGAGCATGGCGTTCCCGCTCTCGGAACGTGACGGCGCCACTCCCCAGGTATTGGATCCCGCAGACAGCTCGTTGTCAAGGCAGATGGCAGATGGCTCATGGCAGAGAGTATCCGGTGCCATCTGCCCTTTGCCATCTGCACTGACGGAAGCGCGCTTCAACCACGCATTGACCTCGGTTTCCATCCGCGCGCGCGATCCCATGTATCCGTAGTGGACCGCGCGCAGCGGGTGCTGCACGACGTCGACGCCGCTCACCGGCAGCACCACGCGAGCCGCCTGACCGATCGAATCGGGATTCTTCGCGGCGAAATCGTTGATGCCGCGGGCGAACGCGTCGAGATATTTTCGGAACTGAGGATCCTGGGCGTCGTACCAGCTGCGCGCGCGCTCGGGCACGCCGTTCAGGTGTACCCACTTGTCGAGCTCGAGATTGGCGTCGCCGCCCCAGTACTCCGCGGCACGCCCGCGCGACTCGCCGTACAAGCGCAGCAGCAGGTCGGCGTGGTTGCGCATCTGCGCCCACCCGTGCGCGTAGAACATCGCCTCGCGGTCGGAAGCATAGATATGCGGCACGCCGTACCGATCCCAGAGGATCTCGGTGCTTTCGGCCGCGAATGGCTTCGCGATCGCGAGCAGAGCCACGACTCCCAGCGAGACGACACCGGCGCGACGCACGATACGCATCATCGGCCTCCACTCAGAGCGGACACCATCACATCCTGTCCCCACAATTGACGCACGACCGGCTCGACGTCGACGGTCTTGCCGGTTGTCCAGAACTGCTCGCCTCCCGCAGTCGCGGATCCGTCGACGAGGCCGGCCGCTTCGAGCCGTCGCCGCAACTCGCGGGCCACGGCGCCGGCTGGATCGATGATGTCCACGCCCGGGCCCGCGACCTCTTCGATGAGCGTCCGCAGAAACGGGTAGTGCGTGCATCCCAGCACGAGGATATCCGCACGCCTGGCGACGATCGGCTGGACGTATCGCCTCACGAGGTCCCGCGTCTGGCCGGAATCCAGATCGCCCTTCTCCACGCGATCGGCAAGGCCCGGGCACGGTTGAATGACGAACTCGACGTCGGCTCCGTAATTCGCCAGAAGCTTGCCGACGTTCGGGCTCGATAGCGTACCGGTGGTCGCAAGCACACCCACGACTCGGGATCGCGTTCGCGCCGCCGCGGGCTTCACCGCGGGCTCGATGGCGACGATCGGAATCGTGAAACGCTCCCGAAGCGACTCGACCGCTGCGCCCGTCGCGGTGTTGCACGCCACAACGATCGCTTTTGCACCCTGGCGGACCAGGAAATCCGTAATCGTCAGCGCACGCTCGACGACAAACGCCGACGATCGTTCGCCGTAGGGAGCACACCCGGAATCGGCGACATACAGAAGATGCTCGCCGGGCAGCTCCATTCGGATCGCGCGGAGCACGGACAGTCCGCCCACACCCGAATCGAACACGCCGATGGGCCCGTGCCTTGCAACCGTCTGACCCTGCGCACCGTCTTGCATGGATACGACCGCATTTTACGTCGATTAACCATTCGTGGCAGGTGCGCGTAATTGTTCATGAGACATGCCCGGACAACGAAACCATGAGGCGTGCCGTCTAACGCACGAGAGAACGAACATGCAGCGACGCACGGTTCTTGTCATGGCGATCTTCGCGTGGATGGGGCCGATGCGTCCCGCAATCGCACAAACGAGTTCCGGATTCGAACAGGCGCACACGTCATTCACGTCGGTGCGGCAGTACGTCGCCGCCGAAACCGTCCCTGCGCGGCTGGCCCTTCCGCCAAATTTCATCGTGCCCGACGACTTTCGTCCCTGTCGTCGAGACCATGCTGCACGACTCGCCCACGTTCCGACGGCAATGCCTGCGGATTGCCGGCGAACCGAAGCTGACGATTCATCTCATCTTCGCGCCTCCGTCATCGCGATCGGACATCCGCGCCATGACGACCATCACACGAGAGCCTGATGGCCGCCAGGTCGCGCACATCGCCATCACGCCGCGGCAGGACCTCGTCGAGCTCATCGCCCACGAGTTCGAGCACATCGTCGAACAACTGGACGGCGTCGATCTGGCCGCGCACGCGGCGCGGCCGCGCACTGGCGTTCACGCACAGACGGGGCCGCTGGCCATGTTCGAGACAGTACGCGCCACGCGGATAGGTCGGAAGGTTGCCGGCGAGATGCGCGGGTCGCCATGAAGGCGCAGGTCGCCGCGCTGATCATGAGCGGGATGCTCACCATCGATCAGAAAGATGCCCACCGGGCAGCGCTCGATCGCCCGTCGGCTTCGGTCAGCGCGGACGGCCGTTACGTCGCGTTTCTCACGCATGTCGCCGCTTACCGATGCCGACACCGACCGCACCTTTGATGTCTACGTGCTCGATCGGGTCCTGCAACGGGTCACCTTCGAGAGCCCCGCGTGCGGACCAGTCGACTGCCAGGATCCTGACATCAGCGCAGACGGCCGCTACCTCGTCTATCAGACCGACGGCACCATCCTGTGGCGCGACACGGTCGACAATGTCGATCGGATCGTCGGCAAAGGACGGCAGCCGTCCGTCGCCGGAAACGGCGTCGTGTTTCTCACGTCGGAGCACGATGTTTTTTCGATCGATCCCCGCGGCGGTGTCCCCCGTCGCGTAAGCATCATCGATGGACCGGGCTCGACACAGCGTTGACGTGGAGCTTCGGCCCGAGTCCGAGCGCAGACGGCCGGTACGTCGCGTTTTCGGCGAGGCCGCCTTTCGACGCGCGCCGCCGTCCCAGTTCACAGGTGTTCGTGCGCGATATGCTCCTGGGCACCACACGACGCATCGGCAGCGGCTGGGCACCGTCGATCAGCGGCGACGCGGGCGTGCTGGCGTTTGTCGGCCCCGATGGTGGCGGGCTTTCGCACATCCATGTCGCCGACCTTCACACGGGCACCGTCCGGATCATTACGAGAAGCGTGACACGTGGACTGGCCAATGGTGCGAGCGCCAACCCCGCCATGTCCTCGAATGGCCGATTCGTCGTCTTTCAATCGGAAGCCAGCGATCTGGTGGCGGGCGAGGACTTCAATCTGCTGTGGGACGTGTTCGTCTACGATCGGCAGGACGGCACGATGGTGCGCGTCAGCGGCGATCCCGACGGGGCATGGATCGAGCCCAGCGTCGGCCCGTCGATCGACGCCACCGGCTCGGTGATCGCGTTCTCCTCGCGCCATCCCACCGGTCCAACGGACGCGCGCAACGATTTCGATCTGTACGTCGCGACGCTGACCTAGCCTAGCCCTCTCACAGAAGATCAGAAGATCAGAAGGTAACGGGATCGACGGGGTTACAGAAGGTCAGAAGATCAGAAGGCAACTACAAGGAATCAGATCAGATCGAATCACGACAACGGCGAGGTGCAGGTAGCAGTTCTGCATAGTTCTGACAGTTAAATTAGCAGAAATTGCTAACGCACCACGACTCGCATCAGGAAACCGGCCTGCTGCACGATGGATCGGTTTGTGCGAGTCAAACAGGGGTGACATCCGAAGACCTCGAGCGAATCGTCAACACGATCATTGGGTGCGCGATAGAAGTACATCGCCACCTGGGTCCCGGACTTTTGGAATCCGGTTTACCGTGAATGCCTGTTGATTGAGCTTCGACAAACTCCTTCCCTGTCGAAAGCGAGCTGCGCGTTCCGGTCATCTATAAGGGGCAACGCGCGAATAGCACACTCATACTAGATCTTCTGGTCAGTGGCTGTGTCGTCCTCGAACTCAAGGCTATTGAACAGATTCACGCCATTCATCTTGCCCAGGTGATTACTTACTTGAAGTTGGCAACTATCCGGTGGGACTCCTGATGAACTTCAACGTGATGTCACTGCGATCCGGCTTACGGCGCCTCGACCATCCTGACAGGTACACGAGGAAGTGAGCCTTTGATGCTTCTGGGATCAGAATCTGATCTTCTTCTGATCTTCTTGATCTTCTGTTTAGCGTGAGCTTCTGATCTTCTGTGTACCGGTCGTTAGCGGGCAACGGTACGCCAGTTGTTCGTCGGCTGCGAAGGGATCTCTTGGTGCTGTTCGACCCATTCGACAATCAGCTCCCGGATTTCCTTTGACGATCGGTACACCTCTGGAGCACCGCGGTACATCACATAACCGCCGCCCCCATTGACGCGGTAGTTGTTCGTGGCCAGCCGGAGGCGCCGGGTGGGACCGAGCGGCTTGCCCTGGAAGCGCAGGTTCTGGATCCGTTCTCCGGCCGCCTTGCGGCTATCGAGCTCGTAGGTCACACCCTCGGCCTGGTCGTAGTTGTACGCGGGGATACCACCGTCCAGGAACCGCGCGGAATGCTCGAGCGCGTCTTTCAACTGCTGGCCGGACACATCGAGCACCACCAGCGTGTTGTCGTACACGTAAAGGCCTGCGATGTCGCGGACGCGCACGTCGCCTTTCGGAACCCGCGCCTGCTCGTTGAAGGGCGCCACCATCGAGACATCGGCCTTGCCGGCATCGAGCTGCACGCGATGCACGAGATCGAGGATGGCCGTGTCGCGATCGCGGAAGTCGTTGAGGCTGAGCTCGGCGTCCGAGTGGCCGATCACGCGGCTCAAGAAAGCCCGCGTCTCGCGATCGTACGGCTCGGCCAGCTTGACGATCTCGGGATCGGCCGGCGTGCCGTCGGTCACCGGAATCGTATTGGCCTGCCTCGTCGCGACCCGCCAGCGCTGGTTGGCGTCTCGCTGGAGATGGATGTCGGCCCGGGCAAGATGCCGCCCCCAGGCGCTCGCCTGGGTCATCAGCGTGCCGTTGACGACGAGCGCACTGACGTCGCGATGCGTATGGCCCATGACGATGAGATCGACGCCATCGACCTGCCGGGCAATCGCCAGCGCCTGATTTTCATTCGGCACCTGCCCCGGGTGGACAACACCCGTTCGGAGATCCTCTTCGAGCCCCATGTGCATCGCGATGACGATCACGTCGGCACGCTCTTCCGTCCTCAGATGCGCCACCCACTTCCTCGCCTCGGCCAGAGGTTCCCGGAATTCGAGGCCGGCATAGTTTTTCGGATCGTCCCAGGACGGAACGCCGGGCGTCGTCAAGCCGAGGATGCCGACGCGAACGCCCTGCAGGTCTTTCATGATGTACGGCGCGTAGTGCGGGCGCCCCGTGCCAACGTCGTAGGTATTCGCTGACAGCCACGGGAAGGCTGCTTCCTTCCGGGCCTTCTCGAGCACCGTCAACCCGAAGTTGTACTCGTGATTGCCGACGGCCATGGCGTCGACGCCGATGGCGCTCATCGTGAGCATCATCGGATCGGGCGGCGTGTTGTTGCGCGTGTTGTGGACGTACGCGAGCGGCGCACCCTGAATGGTGTCGCCCGAGTTCAGCAGCAGCGTGCCCGACGGATTCTCTTTGCGAATCTGCCGCACGAGCGACGCGATCTTCGCCAGCCCGCGCGCGTCCGGCTGTCCCGTGTAGTAGTCGATCGGCAGGATGTTGCCGTGCAGATCCGTCGTCGAGAGGATCGTGAGCCATGCGTGCTGTGGCGTCGGCGACTGACCGGCAGGACGAGCCGCCAGCAACAGCGCGACGACGACGAGAACTCCGATCTGACGTCTCCCGATTTTCATGGATCACTGTGTACTACAAAAAAGGGCGACGGCCTTTTCAGCCGTCGCCCCGAACCCAACGAACCCGACGAACTTTACGAACGTTACGAACTTTACGAACCTAACGAACCGCCTCCGTCAGAAAATAAACCGAATCGACATCTGCATCCGCCGCTCGTTACGGGCCGACGTGACCTTGCCGAAGTTCGTGTCGGTCTGGGCGCCCGTATTCGAGTCGAAGACGGGCGTGTTGTCGACGTCCTGGAACGAAACCTGGTTGAACAGGTTGTAGATTTCCAGTCGGTACTGCAGCTGCTGGCTGCCCTTGAGCCTGATGTCCTTGAAGAACGAAAGGTCGTGATTGTGCCAGCCGGGCTGGGTGAACTTCCACGAACGGCAGTCGTTGCCACTTTGTCCGCGCGCCGTCAGCGGCTTGACCGCGCTGGTGTTGAACCACTTGTCGACGCTGTGCTCGCCGCCCGGAAGATCGAGCTCCCCGTCGATGTTGTACAGACCGCACTGCTCGCCGCCGCCGGTAAAGTCGAAGCTCGGACTGTAGGTCACGACTCCGGGGTTTCTGTTGGTGTTCGTGCCGATGTTGCCGCGCCCACCGGTTCCAAACGTGCTGATCCCCGAAATCCGCCAGTTGTCGAGTACCCACCGGGCGACCTTGTTGTTGCCCATGTGCGGGCTCGCGGCCGGCAGCTCGACCTGGTACGACGCGACGAGCACGTGTTCCTGAATATCCCTTTTCTGATCGATATTCGGCAACGTCGAATACAGGTCGTTGGTGCCGGTGCCACCATACGTGTCTTCATAACCGCGTGCCCACGTATAGCTGCCGGCCATCTCGAAGCGTCCGGTGAACCGGCGAGTGACCTGCAACTGCAAGGAGTCGTACGACTGCCACCCGTTCGGCTGGCCAATCTCGATGTCGTTGAATCCGAGGATCGGCCTCAGGTACACGTCGGGAAGCGCGCCTGGATTCTGGGGGGTTGCCGCCACCGTCGTGTCGCGATTCTGCGGCTGGAACCGTGCTCCTGACGGTACGTCGTTGATGTTTACCTCGCGCACCACGTTTTTCGTCCGCGACGCAACCCACGCGGCATCCACGACGATGTTCCGGCCAACCTCTCTCTGAATGGCGGCGGTGTAGCGGATGTTGTTCGGCCGTGCGTTCTCGGTCCGAATGGGACCGCTGGTATTCGGCACGACGGCGGTCGCCGATGATCCTGTGAGATAGGAGTCGAGGTCCGTAAACAAAACTTCGCGGTTGTAGCGGAACGCGGCGTTGCCTCCGCCCTGCTGGTAGCTGTTCCCCGCGTAGCTGTCATGGAACGAGCCGACGCCGGCCCGGACGACGGTCCTCGGGTTCAGCGCCCACGCCACGCCCACGCGCGGATCGAACTGAATACCCGGATAGTCGATGAACCCTTCACTGCCGCTTTCCAGATAGTTGCCATCTTCCTGCGTGACGAAGCCGTTGATCGGTACACGGCTTGTCCGGCGTGATCACACCGCACGTATAGCCGGTTCCCGGCACGATCTGACCAACGTAGGTCTGGGGCAGGATCTGGCCCGTCACCGGGTTCTGCGCGCGCCGGCCTTGCGGTGTCGTCACGGGGCGGAAGAACACGGGGGGATTGCCACCCCAGCGCGGGTCGAAACGCTCCTGGGCGAACGCCGACGCCTCGTCGGCCATCGTCAGCGGGACCGCCCAGGTATACATGCGGACGCCGAGGTCGACTGTGAGCTGCTGAGTTGGCTTCCACGTATCCTGGACGAACCACGCCCACGCTTTCTGGCGGCGGTCGTCCGGCACCCGGCCCATCGACTCGGTGTAGCGGAAGACATGTCCGATTGCGGCGTTCGCATAGGCGTACTGTGTGCTCAGCGAATCGTTGGCGTCGTGCGCGAAGTTGAATTCGCCACCGAACACACCCGAGCGGGCCTGACCGAAGAGCTCGTCCTCGCGCATGATGCCCATCTTGTAGGTGTGCCTGCCGCGCGTGTGCGTCAGGTTGATCGCCACGTTCGCGTTGATGTCGTCGCCCGTGATCGGCCAGCGCCCGTCATAGAAGATGTCGGAGCAGGGGTTCACCTGGTTGCCGCCGCAATCGGCCGTTCCCGAGCCGCTTGGCAGGGCACCGAACCGTACCGACCGGAATCAAACCGAGCGGGTTGTGCTGCGCGGCAAATTGAGGGAGTCTCTGGATTTGCGGATACGTGGATCTCTGGATGCCCCGCAACGCCTCGTCACTTCCCGGCGGCCCGTCTTCGACCTGGTCCGAGAATCCGGCGTTGAACTCCAGCACGGTCGACGTATTCAGCACGCGCGTGTAGTCCGCTTTGACGGCGTTGACAAAGAAGTCGTAGCGCTGGCTGACGAGACCCCATCGCGACGATGCGCCGGCGACGTTGTAGCCGACGCTCTTGGTGAACCAGTTCGAGTACTTGACCGAGATCGAATCGCGATCGGTCGGCCGGTAGTCGACGCGCACGAGCTGCTGACGCCGCGGATGGTCGATGCTCGGCTCCTGGTACTGGAAGTTCGCGCCCGGATCGCCCGTGATGTTCGGCATCGGCAGCAGGTTCAACATCGCCTGGCCGCGCGGGTCGAGCCGGTTGGCGGGAATGATGTTGTTCGGGAACGGCTGGCCCGTGTTCGGATCGATGATCTGGATCAGCGTGCCGTTCGGCCGCCGTGTCTGCGAAAAATTGCCGGCCCTTTCGAGCGCGGTCGGCATCGTGTAGCGCCGATTAATGTTCAGGTCCTTCAACTGCGTATCGTCAACCGAGTAGAAGAAGAAGAGCTTGTTGGTCGCAATCTTGGGAATGGGACCGCCGATCGTTCCGCCCAGCGTCGAATACCGGTAGAACGGCTTCGGCAGGCCCGCGCGGTTGTTGAAGAAGTTGGTCGCGTTCCACATCTCGTGGCGCTTGTACCAGTAACCGGTGCCGTGGTATTCCGAGCCGCCGCGCTTGGTGATGATGTTCACCTGCGCGCCGCCCTTCAGCCCGTACTCGGCCGTGTAGTTACTCATCTGCACGTTGATTTCGGCAATCGCGTCGACGTTGGTGGCGTTGCTGAAGCTGCCGCCACCGCCGCCGTCACCACCGTTGATGCCATCGACGTAGATCGTCTGCCCGGTGCCGCCCTGAATGTTGGGCACGGGTGTCGAAAAGCTGCCGCCGAAAGTCTCCTGGTCGTTGGCCAGCAGGCCGACACCCGGCAGCACCTTCAGGAAGGAAATCGGGTCGCGCCCGCGAATCGAGAGGTTTTCGACCTGCTTCAAATCGAGGAGCGCCATCTGCGACGTCTGCGACGTGGCTATGACTTCGCCGACCGCGCTGACCGTGACGGCCTCGCTTAGAGAGCCGACCTCGAGGCGCAGCGGCGGGACCGCCAGGCGACTGTTCGAGACCACCATGTTGTCGCGCCGTTCGATGGGCCGGAAGCCGGCCAGCTCGACGCGCACCGTGTAGGGTCCCGGCTGCAGCGCGGGAAACGTAAAGAGGCCCACATCGTTCGTGACGGTGCGGCGGACTTCCTGAGTCTGTTGATTGGTGAGGACGACGTCGGCGCCGGGTACGACCTGGTCTTGCGTGTCGACGACGGTACCGGACATCGATCCGGAAGTGGTCTGTGCTGACGCTGTCGCAGCGGCGGCCAGCACAAGGACCAACGCGATCATTGGCCTGAAGAGATCCCTCATACCCTCCCCCTTCTTGGTGGTATGTGTCGTGGCTTCAGAAGAGACGAATGTGTGCCGGTAAATTACTCAGGGGTCGGGAGAGTGTCAAGGGAAACTTGACCGGTAAAGCCTGTAACTTTACCGCTATAGCTCATCGTGTGAAATCCAAGGACCGGCGATCGCGCTACGAGAATCCGGATCGGCCGAGCGGCTCTTGACTGCGACATCAAAGTGATATCACAATGATGTCGAGGTTACAGCGATGGCACATGAAAAAGAAGTCGGCGGCCTGTCGGGTTGGCTCATGGTGTTCGTCATGCTGCTCGTGGGCGCGGGCGCCGTCTGGGTGATGGCCACGCTCGAGAGCAGCGGGGACGGTCTCGACTGGATCATCGCCGCGGGCGTCCTGGTCCTCGTGCTCGACGGCGTGAGTGTCGCCGGGTTCACAGTGGTCAATCCCAACGAGGCATTTGTCGTCACGCTGTTCGGCGTCTACAAAGGCACGATCAAGCGCGCCGGATTCTGGTGGGTCAACCCGCTGACGACGCGCCGCAAGCTTTCGCTGCGCGTGCGCAACTTCGAGAGCGCCAAGCTGAAGGTGAACGAGCGCGACGGCAACCCCATCGAAATCGCCGCGGTCGTCGTGTGGCGCATCGTCGAAACGTTCGAGGCGGTGTTCAACGTCGACGACTACCAGAACTTCATGCACGTGCAAAGCGAAGCGGCGGTGCGGAACCTGGCCACCAGCTATCCCGTACGACTCCCACGAAGATGGCAACGTGTCGCTTCGTCTCTCGGCCGGCGAGGTCGCGGATCGGATGCGCCACGAAATCCAGGACCGCCTCAGCAAGGCCGGTATCGAAGTCATCGAGGCGCGGATCAGCCACCTCGCGTACGCACCCGAGATCGCGGGCGCGATGCTGCGGCGTCAGCAGGCCTCGGCCATCATTGCCGCCCGCCAGAAAATCGTGGAGGGCGCCGTGGGCATGGTCGAGATGGCGCTCGCCGAGATCAGCCGGAAGAACGTCGTCACGCTCGACGAAGAGCGCAAGGCCGCGATGGTGAGCAACCTGCTGGTCGTCCTGTGCAGTGAAAAGGGCGTCGAACCGGTTGTGAACACGGGCACTTTGTATCAATAGAGTTGCGGCTAACACTGAAGCAGATCGCCGACGCAACCAAGTCGAGCGACCAACGGTCGCGAGATACAGGCCGTGGGGGTGGGGCCCCACGGCCAACTGAATAATGCCTGACAGAAAAGGCTTTCCTCTTCGGCTCGATCCCGAGGTCTATGATGCGCTTCAGCGCTGGGCCGCGTCCGAGCTGCGCAGCGTCAACGGGCAGATCGAGTATCTGCTCCGCTCGGCGCTGCGCGATGCCGGACGGCTGACCACCGACCGGGCGCAGAATTCAGAGGCTGCCGATGCCAGACGCAAACGCCAGAAGTAACCCGCCGCTGCCCGCAGAGCTGCTCCGCGCAACGCCACGCGACGTACGGCTGAACGCCTGCGGCATCTTCGTGGCGATCCTGGCCCTGGCGTCGGCCGTCGGTGGGCTTTGGGGAGGCGCAGAACTGTATCGTCGTGCCCGCCTGTCGGAGCGCTATGTGGCGCTGTTCAAGTCGGAGGCGGTCCCGACCCAGGCACGCGTCGTCCGCGTACGCGAGCGTGGAGAACGGAATCGGCGGGAGACGAGAGTCGATTACGAGTACGTCGTGGACAACGCGCCTTACAAGGGGCGAGCGACCGTGCGCGGCGCCGCCCTCGACCGCTACGCCGTCGGCTCTGCCACGACGGTCACCTACCTGCCTTCTCATCCCGGCGCCAGCTGGTTGAGCGGGAACACACCATCACGGGACAAGATCTGGCCGGCGTACGTCGTTCCTGTCGGTGGGCTCCTCTGCACGCTACTGATGGCGGCGTGTATCCGGCGCCAGGTGGAGATCTTGCGCAACGGCACACCGGCCCTGGCCACCATCACGAGCGTGAAGAAGGGAGTGTCGGACCACGGCACGTCCTGGCGCGTGCAATACCAGTGGAGGCTGCTGAGCGGCGCCACACGCACGGGGCGATACACCACAACAAGAAGCGAGCGCCGGAGATTGGGTCGGTGATTCCGATCGTCTACGATCGCGACGAACCGAAACGGGCCAGGAAATATCCGCTGTCGCTCGCCGCTGTACGCACGTCAGTGACAGAAGATCAGAAGAATATTTTTCTTCTGATCTTTTGATCATCTGTTTAACCGGCTGTACTAGTTGGCACGCGCCAGATCGCGTGCGACCTCGTAGTGGAAGCGCACGAACTTGTGCAGCTCGGCCTCGAGAATCCGCTCCTGATCGCTGTGCGCGCCGAATCCCTTCGGGCCGTCTTCCTCGTCAAGAGCCGGCCCGACACCGTAGCACTGGACCCCCTTCTCGCGCAGATACGACATGTCTGTGGCGCCAGTACTCAAAGTGGGCAGCACGGTCGTGTCGTAGAGGCGCGCGTAGGCCGATTCCAGCACCTTGAACACTTCGGTGTCGAGCCGCGCGCTCGGCGTACTGGGCCGGACGTCGCGCGGGATCCACTCGACGCGAACGGCCGGATCGTTGATGACCTTTCGAAGCTCGACGATGAACGCGTCCGGATCCTGTCCCGACATCAGCCGTACGTCGAGCGTAGCCCTGGCCTCGGACGGAATCACGTTCACGCGATAGCCGCCCTGGATGATGGTCGGCGAAATCGAGCTGCGGAGCATCGACGCGAAGCGCGGATCGCGCTTCGCGAAGTAATCGACGGCGTCCTGCGCGGCTTTGGGATCGTTGCCGACGACCGCCCGGTACCGGGCGGCCTCGGCGGGCGGCGAGATCGCGGCCAGCCTCGTAAAGTAGGTGCGGGTGGTTTCGCTCAACTGAATCGGCGCCTTCCACGTCGCCGCCGCGGTAATCGCCCGCGACAGCGTGAGGACCGAGTTCGTTTCGAGCGGCACCGAGCCATGTCCCGCCACGCCAATCGCCGTCAGTTGAATCGCGCGAGGAATCTTCTCGGCGGTCTCCACCGACGCAAAGCGCACGCGGCCGCCGCTTCGCGGCACGCTCCCGCCCTCGGCGAGACAGTACTCCGCCTCGATCTCGGCGAAGTGCTGCTTCACCATGAACTGAATGCCGACGCGCGTCGTGCCTTCTTCGCCCGCCTCCGCCAGAAAAATAACGTCACGCGCCAGGGGCAGGTTCGACCGCTTCAGCAGCAGCATCGTCATGAGCGCGGCGGCAACGTTGTCTTTATCGTCGACGGTGCCCCGCCCGTAGATGTAGCCGCCCTCGCGTGTCGCGCTGAACGGCGGAAACGTCCACTTTGCCGGGTCGACGTTCACCGTGTCGGTGTGCCCCATCATCAACAGCGGCCGCTTCGACCCGTTGCCCTTGAGCCGCGCGACGACGTTCAGGCGGTTCGGCTCGCTCTCGAACACCTTGGTCGGAATGCCTTCACGTTCGAGCACCTGCTTGAGGTACTCCGCCGCGGGCCGTTCGTTTCCCGGAGGGTCGGTCGTGTCGAGCCGAACGACCGCTTGAAAGTGCTGCAGTGTTTCGGCTTCGACCCTGGCCCAGTCGATGGCGGGTGGCGCCTGTGCGAAGAGGCTGGCGGTCGCGACAAGAAGAAACCCAGCGATCGGTGTTTTCATAGGTTCCTGGCAGGGCTAAAGCCTGCGCTACCTGGCCGCACTACTTGGCGGCACAGGCAAAGTTTTCGGCGTCGGCGAGGCTCCCGGTACCCTTGTAGCGCGCAATCTGCGGATACGGGCACAGCGGCCGCGTGCGATCGACCTTTCCTTCGGTCGAATGCGACGCGACGATCTGCGCTGGCGCGCTGCCGTTCGAGACCCACTCTTCCATCGCCGCGACCTTGTTGAACGTGTCGGTGCCGACGCCACCCTGACAGTGATCCATGCCAGGAACCATGTAGAGCTGAATCGATCGGCCCGCCGCGCTCCGTCCGGCGGTCTCGAGCACGCGTTCGAAATACGTGACGCTGCTCATCGCGGGCACCTGACGATCGTTCCAGCCGTGGTACATGAGCAGCTTGCCGCCGCGCTTGAAGAACGGACGCAGATCGGGCGTCACCGTGTTCAGCACCTTTAACTCGTTCTCCATCAACTCGAAATCGGTGGCCATGTCGAAGCGATCGGGCGACCACGCCGGATCCTTGTGGACCAACCGGTATGCGTCGACGGCGTTGGCGAACGGTTGCGGTCCCGCCAGCGTTCCCCACGCGAGCTCCGAGCCAGGCTGCAGCAGAGGCGGATAGAGCGTCCGTTCCGTCTTCGGAAATTTCACGTCCGAATAGATGAGCTTTGCGGTCTCGACTTGCGCCGGCGTCAGGCACGAGGCGCCATCGGCGCCCTTGCACTCGATCGCCTTCGGGTCGAATTTGCAGGCGCGCGGATTTTCGATGACGCCGTCTTTCGCGCCGTCGAGCGTGTCGCACGCGTTGAGCACCGCCTCGTGGAGGGCCGGGTATTTCTCCGGCGGGATGTAGCTGTCGGGCGTCCGGTGCACGAGGCGGTTCATCAGCAGGCGGACGCTCATGAGCCGCGCGCGGGGGTCGGGAGGCGCACCAGCCACGATCGCATCGAAATCGGCCGGGTACTTCGACGCGATCGTCAGCCCCTGGTTGCCACCGGTCGAGCAGCCGTTCCACAACGCGAGTTTCGGCGCCCCGTCATAGAACTGCGTGGCGACCGCCTTCGAGACGACGGCCATTTCATGGAGCGATCGGTGCGCGTAGTCGATCAGCTTCTCGGGGTGGTCGATCGCAAACGTGCTGCCCGGCGTCGAATGTCCGGTGTCGGTCGCTGTGGCGGCGTAGCCGTTCGTCACCGCCGCCGCGAGGGCGGTGTACGAGATCGTGCCCGCCCATCCGCCGTTGCCGACGGCCTGAAGCTTTCCATTCCAACCCGATTTCGGCAGCCAGACCTCGACCTTGATGTCCGAGTCGGTGGTCGGCGTCAGCGTCGCCGTCACGCGGCAGAACGCCGGGGCCGCGCCGTAGGCACGCGCCGCCGCGGCATTGACGTTGCCCGGCGCCGGCGGCTTGAACGCGCCCTGGGCGACTTCGGCCGCGGAATCGATCTTGCCGTGAAGAATCTTCAGCGAGGTGAGGCTTTCACAACTGGCCGGCGCGGGCGCCGCCTGCATCAGCCGAGGCGCGGGCGCCAGCATCGACAGCAGGACGGCGACCGAAAACGCAAAAGGGCGGCGATGGGTGGTAGTCATCGCCGCCCTTTTTATCACGGCTACCGGCTCCCGCCTACCGGCTATCGGAGGGCGCGCCGCTCTGGTGGCGCAGGGCTTAAGCCCTGCCATCGCGGCGCGGCAGGCCTAAAGGCCTGCGCTACTTGAGCGGATTCGGTGTCGCGTTCGCGTCGACGTCGCCGAGGATGTACTGCATACCCACCAGGAAATGACCGACGATTTCCGGGCGCATGAAGGTTTCCGTCATGTGACCCATCGAGTTGTAGAAGACGCGCCCCTTCCCGTATTCGCGGATCCATGCAACCGGGTAGACCTTGTCGGGCCGGCGGTAGCCGGGCCACGGCTTGTCGGTCGCGTTCGGCACCTTCTCGTCGAGATCGACGATCAACAGCACGCGCACCTTGTCCCAGCGCAGCCGGCCGTTGCCCTGATCTTCGAAGCGGTAGTACTCCTCGCGGAACGGCAGGTCTTCGTAGTTGAACGGCCGCACGATCGGGTTGTCCTTGTCGTACACCTTCAGGACGCCGTTCTCGATCCGGTGCGGCGCGCTCTGCGCGCCGATCATCTCGGCAAACTCGTCCCAGTTGCGTGACGCCCAGGGCGTGCCGTGAATGCCGCCGATGCCGCCCCCTTCGTTCACGTAGCGCACCAAATCGGCCCGCATCGCCGGATCCGGGAGGAACTCGCCGACGATGCTGTTCAGGAAGACCGCGTCGAACTCCTTCACTTTCGGATAGCGGAGGTTGCTCAGATCGTTGCTGAACACCGTCGTCCAGGCGCCGGTCTTCTCGCCCATCCGCTGAATCATGACGTTGGTGTGCGGAATGGTGTTGTGCGACATCCCTTCGAGGCTCTCGATGACGAGGAGCTTCCGTGGCTTCTTCGGCGACGCGAACGGCTTGTTCGGAATCGCCGCGTCGATTTTCGTGCGCGTCTCCGCGGCGCGGCGATCGATCTCGGCCGGCGCCAGCGTCTCGCCGCGCGACGGCGTCACGAGATCGAAGCGAATCGGACGCGTGCGCGCGAACTCGTTGAAGTTGACGGCATACGCGGGCTGCACGACATCCTCGAACGCCGACACGGCCGCGAAAATATCGCCGGGCGCCTTGACGACGCCCGTCGTATCGATGGTCATCGCGATGGGCACTCTGGTGGTCACGACCGGGCTGCCGTCGCCGCCAAGGCGAACGGAAATCTGGCGGTCGTCCAGCCGCTCGAGTTCGGCAAAGAAGTCGCGGAGATTGCCCACGCCTTTGCCCAGCGGCACGTTCTGCGCGCTGGCGCCGCGGGCCGAGCGGTCGCGAAGGTTCACGTAGATCAGGCGATCTCTCACCCGTGCCACTTCGTTGCGGACGTTCGCGGCGTCCTGCGCCCACGTGCCCGTGTCGATGCCGATGCCGAGCCGGCGGCTGCGGCCGTCCATCGCTTTCAGCGTGGCGTCAGAGCTGTTCAGCACCGCGACATTGACGCGGAATTCCTCGGCCAGCGCATCGAGGCCGGCGAGATCGGTGTTGCCGGGCACGACGAGCGTGGTCGCGCCAAGCTCCCGCGCGAAGTCGAACACGCGCCGGCGCGCGGCGTCTGCCGGCAGGCTTTCAATGCGATATGCGCTCACCCGGACGCTGGGCCCCATCCCCGTCTTGATCGCCGCGATTTCGGCGGCCGTCAGGTTGTAATCGAGGCTTTTCTGGACCTGCGGGCCGACGCGCTGTGCGCTCGAGCCTTCGACAAACGGCACAAGGGCCGCATCGGCCCTCACGACCGATTCCTGGAACGTGAGGCCCATGCCGGGAATGGCGAGATCCCAGTTTGTGAGACGGTCGTTCGCCACCAGCGTGCGCGTGCGCCAGGTGACGCGCTCCATCGCATCGGCCGCGCGCGGAAAGTCGGGCGCCTGGTTCTGCTGCGCGACGAGCGTCACCATGCAGGCGGCAAACAGGGTGGCAATCGCGATTCGTGTTTTCATCACGGTCCTCAATTCTTAACAGAAGATCAGAAGATCAAAAGAAACATGTTCTTCTGATCATCTGACCTTCTGTTTCCTGAAACTTTTTACTTTTCACTTTTCACTTTCTACTTTCTACTTTCTACTTTCAGGGATCGCGTACACGTGGTATCCCTGCGCTTCGATCTTCCCCTGCTTGCGGTGAAGCGGATTCCTCCACACCGGATCCCCGCCATCACCCCATGACGCGCCGACGGCAAAAGCAATGTACTGCCGTCCGTTCACCTGGTACACGGCGGGAATGCCCTCCGGATTGGCTTCGAGCTCGTGCTCCCAGATGAGGCGCCCCGTTTCCTTGTCGAACGCGCGCAGAAAGCGATCCTGCGAGTTGGCGAGGAAGACGAGTCCGCCGGCGGTGACGACCGGACCGTTGCGCGGCCGCACCGTACCCGTGGTCGTCTTCAGTCCTTTGTCCGCCAGGCCCGGCGCTGTGCCATCGGCGACGCGCCACTTGATCGTCCCGTCGTTCAGGTCGTAGGCCACGAGCTGCGACCAGGGCGGACCCGAAGCCGGATAGCCGTTGCTGGTGTACCAGCCTGCCGAAAACGATCCGCCATACCGCGTTGGTGGGCCTTGATAGCGGTTGGGATTCTGCGGGAGACGAATCTCCGATGGATTCCCGGCCTGCTCGTCGCTCGCCGGCAGCGACATCAGATACGTTTCGAGCGCCTCGAGCGCGTCATTCGAGATCGTCGAAACAGCGAACGCCGGCATCGCGTTCGCGCCCTGTCGCACGATCGAGCGGAATCCCTGCGATCCGATCGCCTGCAGCGATCGCATCGGCATCTGCCCCGGCCCGTGACACCCGGAGCATCGCTGCATGTAGACGCTCTGGCCTTCCTGCTCGCGCGGTCCAGGCGGCGCGCCTTGTCCGCGTCCGCCGCCACCGCCACCGCCGCTGCCCGGCGTCACAAGCGACATCTTGCGGTAACTGATCATCTCGAGGCTGCGCACGTAGACCATCCCGGTCTGGGGATCGCCCGCGGTGCTGCCCCAGTTGGCGCCGCCCCAGGCGCCTGGAAACTGGATGTGCGGGCGCAGGTGGCTCGACGGCGTGAACACGCCCTGGTTCGCCGCGTCGCGCACGAGTTGCTTCAGCGACTCCTGCTCTTCGGCACTGACGAACGGATTCACTTCTTCCGGCGTCATCGACTGCCGCGCGAACGGCGGCGGCCTGGTGGGAATCGGCTGCGTGGGCGACGAGAACTCGCCCGGGACCTCGCTTTTCGGAACCGGCCGCTCTTCGATGGGCCAGAGCGGCGTGCCGGTCTTCCGTTCGAATACGTAGAGGAATCCGGTCTTGCCGGCCTGCGCCACGATGTCGATCGGTTTGCCGTTGTGTTGCACCGTCAGCAATTTCGGCGCGGCGGCGTTGTCGTAGTCCCAGAGATCGTGATGAACGATCTGAAAGTGCCACAGCCGCTTGCCGGTCCGTGCGTCGAGCGCCAGCAGGCAATTGCCGAACAGGTTGTTGCCCTGCCGATCGCCTCCATACAAGTCGTGGGTCGGCGATCCGGTCGGCAGAAAGACGATGCCGTTCTTCTCGTCGAGCGTGATGTCGCCCCACGTGTTCGCGCCACCGGCGTATCTGAAGGCGTTTTCCGGCCACGTCTCGTATCCGTATTCACCCGGCCGGGGAATCGTATGGAACGTCCATGCAAGTTTCCCGGTGATGACGTCATACGCGCGGATATCGCCGGGCGGGGACCCGTACCCTTCGCCGACGTTCGATCCGACGATGATCAGGTTTTCGAAGACGCGGCCGGGGCTGCTGTTCGGCCCGCCGTTTCGGCGCGGGGTGCCGACACGCATGTCGACGAAGCCCTTCGTGCCGAAGGTGAGAATCTGCTGACCGGTGCGCGCGTCGGCCTCGCGGATGCCGTTCGTCGCCGTCAGAATGAGGCGGCGATCCGAGCGATCGTTGCTCTCCCAGTACGCGAGCCCGCGATCCGGCGTCTGGAGGGTGGACATCCACAGCTCCTTGCCGGTCGTCGCGTCGAGCGCGACGAGGACGCCGCGCACACCCGCGACATACATCACGTTGTCGACGATGAGCGGGTTGAACGCGAGACGTGCCGGATTTCCCGGAACCGGATAGAACCACGCGCGCTGCAGTTGGTTGACGTTGTTCTTGTTGATTTGGGCGAGCGCGGAGTACTGCATCGAGTCCGATGACCCGCCGTATTGATCCCACTTCGTGTACGACTGCGGCTCCTGCGCCTGAAGCGCCGATGCAATCGCGACTGCGAGTGCGGCGCCACCGAGCATCCAGCGGCCTGGGGCAATCATCGTCATCGGTCGCGCTGACTTTACCGGTAAAGTGAGCCTGACGCAACGGCAGCCCGCTGCAGCGCGGCACTCGCGTGACAACGGCCGCGCGCAGGAAGCGGCCTGATGTGCGACCGGGAAGGAGCGTTATGCTAACGCGGAGGCAAACATGCCGCACAATCCGCAAACCATCACGCGACGGAATGCCCTCAAGCAAATCGCCGGCGCGGGCGCCGCCTTAGCCGCGATGGTGGCCAGTCCCGCGATCGGCTCCGCGCAACGTACGCGTTACCAGCTCGGGTACGGCCTCTATGGCATGCGTTCGCTCCCCCACATGGAAGGGCTGGGCCACATCGCGCGCATCGGCTACAAGCACGCCGAGATCACCCTCCGACCTGGCTGGGATACCGAGCCCAAACTGCTCAACCGAGCGAGCCGCGCGGCAATCCGCCAGCGTATCTCGGACCTGGGGCTCACCCTGGTAGACGTGATGGAGGGCATACAGCCCGCTTCCAATGCGAGCGTCGAGTCGAACCTCGAGCGCTTGCGCATGGCCGCCGAGGTGGCGCACGAATGCTCGCCAGGCGCGCCTGCCCTGATCCAGTGCCCGATCGGCGGTCGGCCGGGCGCCTGGATGGAGCGTCGTACGGCGATGGCGGAGGAACTGGCGATCTGGGCCAGCAAGCTCGACGAGCTGGACGTGACGTTCTGTATCAAGCCGCACTCCAAGCAGACGATGGGTCGCCCGGAAGAGATGCTCTGGATGCTTCAGCAGGTGAATCATCCGAGGATGCGGGGCGTCTACGACTACGGCCATTTCATGGCGTTCGGGCTCGACCTCGTGGCCACTATCCGCCAGGTCGGACAGCATGCCGGCTTCATCCATATCAAGGATGCCGTAGGGAAGGCACCGGATCACCGGTTCGTGCTGCCGGGCGACGGCGGGGTCGACTATCGGCTCTTTCTGAGGACGATGGAAGAGGTTGGGTATAAGGGGCCCATCGTCGTCGAGGTGAGCACCGACGTCTTCAGCCAGACTGGGTACGATCCGGTGGGCACGGCACAGCGGGTCTGGGATCGACTCTCGCCGATTTTCGCCGCCTGAGACTCGAAGCCGAGATGGGGCGGAGGGTGGTGATCCGCGCGCCCCTGCGTCCTGCGCAACCCGGAGGCGGGAATTACTTCGACGCTATGGACGGGGCGACATAGCCGGCTCGCGCGCGCACGCGCAGTTGCGTGTTCTTCGTCCTCACTCGTATGGCATGGTAACTGCCATCGGCACTCCCCGGTTCGAACGCCAGCAAATACTGCGACTGGAGGTCGGTCTCACAGGCGCATTAACTCGTTCCAGAACGAGTCGCTGTACGGGCCGAAAATATCTGCTTCTTTCACGCATCGTGGGCGGCCGGCCAGCGCCAAACCACTGCTCCGCCTCGGTACTGGTTGTGACTTCGGCACCGCAGTTCAAGATTGCTCGCGGTCGTTGGGCCACCCTCTGCATACGGCACCACGTGATGGAATTCCAGGAAGCCCGTTTCGGCACACTTCCCTTGTTCTCCCCGGAATGTGCATTGCCCGCCGTCGCGATGCCATACTTCACGTTTGACCGCAGACGGAATGTGCCGCGTTTCGCGCTGCGATTTGCGCGGGGGTTGTGATCGAGCCGTCTGACACAGCCTGGTGCGCTCGAGATCGGCCACCAGCAAGTCGAGCGCCCGTTCCAGAATGATTGCGGGATCGCCATTCGGCACGACATGTCGTAGTAGATCCTGCGCTCGCCGCAGCTTGTCGTGGGCTTCGCGACTCACGGTAACCTGAATCCTGTATCGCTCTGGTGCGAGGGGCTTCACCTCGGCGTGGCGTGACGGTGTCGCGGCAGGCGCGGTGTTCTGCGGCAACCTGCTCACTTCAACAACCGCGGTCTTCGCCGCGTCCGACACTTCGGGAATTCTCGCCGGCAGCGGCGTGGGGAGCTTGCGCACGACTGACGGAACGTCGGGCGCTGGCGCGAGCGTCGCAATTGCGATCTCCACGTCGCGCTTGCTCTTGTCATGTACGCGCTCCAGCAGTTCACGATGATTCGCTTCCGTCAGGTGTGGCGCGAGGAGGCGGACAGTGGTCAGCGTCACGCTGCCAGCTTCGAGAAGGTCGAGGATCAAGGGAAAGCGCCTCGCCGCCCGAGCGGCTTCGATTCGGTTGTACGTCGCATGCTCGGAGAGGTGCAATGCCTGTGTGCAGTAGGTGAAGAGCGAGGAGAAGCCCTCCCCGAGATAGAGCCGACGGGCATCAAGCTCACTCAACAGCGCAATCAGGTGGCTCGTTGCGGACCGCTCGTCGAGCGCGGCGCGGTGAATACAAGCCAGCAGATCGCGATCCGACAGCTGGCACAACTCAGACGTGGCATCTGTGATCATGCTCCTTGTATAGCATCGTCTTTTTTCGTGCCTGAATTCGCCTCCCACGCGACGAACGTGGTCGCATCATCGCAAAACGTCAACCGCTGAGAATCGTGCGCCTGATCGGCCATTGAGCGCGCGTGGCGAGGCCATTTCACATCAAGCGAATTCGCAAGCGGTACGGCACAAAAAAGAGTGTCAACTCTTTTCTTCGAAAATTTGCGTGAGCACGCGCGCTCGTTCCGGAACGAGCTTGATGGGAGGGAGTGGCGGCGCGCCGCCCGGCGCGCGCGGGCATCACTTCGGTGCAGCGGACGGTGCGATGTAGCCGGCGCGTGCGCGCACCCGCAGCTGCCTGTCTTTCGTCCTCACCCGTATGGCGTGGTGCCTGCCATCGGCGTGTCCCGGTTCGAAGGCAAGCAGGTACTGGGCCTGGAGGTCGTCGCAGATGCGCCGAACCGCCGCCGCGATCTCTGACGGATCGCGCAGCGGCTCCACGTACCCGCCCGATTCTGTCGTCAGACTCTCGAGCAGCACCGTATCCACCGGCGCGCCCTTGCGCGTGCCGATGCCGATGGTGTACAGCATCGCGCCGGACCTGCTCACGTCGACCTTCGTGCCATCGATGAATTTCTGGCGCTGGGTCTGTTGGGATTGACCGAGCCGGGCGCCGGCTCCGATCGGCGAGTCGGCAGGGTACGGAGGAACAATGCCCGCGGCCGGCAGACTGGTGTCGTTGCCATCGGAAATCAGCAGCAACACCTTGCGCTGGTACCGCGCGCGCTGAAAGGCCGGCAAGATCAGCCTTATGGCATCCAACAGGGCGGTACCGCCGCCGGGCTGGAGCAAATCGATCACTCGCAGGATGGCGGCACGGTCGTTCGTCCAGGGCGCCGCCGCGACTTTGTCGCTGAACGCCGCAAAGAACACTTCGTCGGTCGCAGTGAGCCGTGCCAGGAGCAGTTCGAGCGCGTGGCGCGTGTCAGCCCATCGCGCATCCTCGGCCGCGCGCGCATTCGGGCTCTCCGTCATGCTGCCGCTGATATCGAGCAGGATGCCGAGGCTGACGGGGACGCGCCCGGCGCTGAATTGCACGACGGGTCGCCGTGTCCCCCCTTCTGAAATCTCGAACTGGTCTGCCGTGAGGCCGTGCACAAACCGGCCGGAACGATCGGTCACCGTAACTGGCACGACGACTGCCTCGGCACTGACGCGGAAAGTCGGAGGGTTCTGAGCAGACACCCGGGCAAGAAGGAAATCGGAAGATGGAAGAAGGAAGAAGGAATAGACCACCAGGGCTGCAGCCAGCCGCACACTCACTCGGGTTGGAATGATGGTCACAACAGTTTTCGCGCTCAGGGATTGGGGACGGGTGTGGCTGAGGGCGCGATGTAGCCGGCGCGTACGCGCACCCGCAGCCGCGTGTCCTTCGTCCTCACCCGTATTGCATGAAACTCGCCGTCGGCGCGACCGGGTTCGAATGCCAGCAGGTAATGCGACTGGAGGTCATCGGCGATCCCCGCAACGGCCGCGGAAATCTGAGACGGGTCGCGCAATATTGCCGCATACCCGCCCGAATCCCTGGTCAGGCTTTCGAGCAGCGCCGCGTCCACAGCCACGCCCTTGCGCGTGCCGATGCCGACGGCATACATCAGGGCCCCGGACTTGCGCACAGCATTTCTCGAGCCCTGAATGGCGCGTTCGCGACGCGCCCGTTCCGGATCGATGTCGGCTAGTGGATTTTGATTGGGACTCTCGTTCTGCCCAGGAGGCGGCGGTACATAGCCTGCGACCAGGGCCTGCGTGTCGTTGCCATCCGAAATCAGCAGCAGCGCTTTCCGCTCGTGTCGCGCGCGTTGAAACGCCGGCACGATCAACCTGACGGCATCCAGCAACGCCGTCCCACCTCCCGGCAGAATCGAATCAAACCCTTTCAGAATGCCGGCGCGCTCGCGTGTCCAGGGAGACGCTGCGACCTTGTCGCTGAACGCCGCCAAGAGCACTTCGTCGGCGGCATTGAGCCGTGCCAGAAGGAGCTCGAGCGCGCGGCGCGTATCGGCCCACCGCGCATCGCCCTCTGCACGCTCCTGCGGGTTCTGGGCCATGCTGCCGCTGGCGTCGAGCAGGATGACAAGGCTGACGGGAACCCGGTCGGCGCTGAACTGCACGATCGGGCGCCCCGTCCCGCCTTCGGAAATGTCGAACTGGTCCGCCGTGAGGCCGCGCACGAACCGGCCCGAGCGATCGGTCACGGTGACGGGAACGACAACGACGTCGGCCGCCGCACGGAAGAGGGGTGTGGACTGGGCGGCGGAGGAAACGTGGAAGGAGAAAGTGAAAAGTGAAAAGTAAAAAGTAGAAGTAAAAAGGAGACTGAAAAATCGCCGTCCGTCATTCACTTTCATACTTTCCACTTTCACTTTTAACTTTTTACTTTCCACTTTTTACTTTCCACTTTTTACTTTTTACTTTCTACTTTTTACTTTCTTATTTGCCCCAGCGGCATATCCAGCGATCCGTAGCGACCTGTCATGCGGTCGCGCACGATCAGGCGCACGTGAGACGTGTCCGGCTCCACCGTCCACACTTTCGCAAACCGGACGATCGACGGCTTGACCGTTGCCTGCGGATTCTCCTTGATCGTGATCGTCGCGCCGTCGCGCCGCACGCGGGTCCACTGCCTGGGGTTGCGCTCGCCGAACCCGATTTCCAGATCGGTGACGGGTTGTCCATTGACGGTCTTGTAATAGAGGTCGTCGGCCGCGATCTGAAGCACCACGTTCACGCCATACGGGACAGAGTCAACGCGGGCGTCGAGTCTGATCGCATTCGACCCCAGGGGGTTCTGCATGGCGGCCTGCCATTCCGACTCGACCCAGTTGACGGGCTGCCTCACCGGCGCGAGCGCCATGTACCCCTTGCGATGCAGCACGCGGACGCCTGGACGACTGACGCGTACGTCGAAACCGTGCCAGCGATGGTCGCCGCTGTCGGGCACGTAGAAACCGACGGAGTACGAGCCGCGCATGTCGTTCGCGGCGGCGCTGACGCCTGCCGTCAGGTCGTTGGTGTTCTTGAACGCCCGGCCGCCCGTCACGTCGGCCAGGATGTCCATCGTGCCCCAGATGCGAAGCTGGTTTTCGCGCGTCATCGGACGAAGCTGATCCTTTTCGGGCGATCCCTTCGCCGACCCTGGCGCGGTCGTGGCTGTGCCGAGCAGTCCCACCTCGAGCCCCGTCGCCTGAACCGGATACACGGTGATGCCTTGTGTGGCCAGTCGCTGCGCCACGCCGCGGATCTGCGAGGAATAGCTGTTCACCCACCGATCGTAGGCACCCTGTGTCAGGACCGGAATACCGCCGCCGATCCACACCAGGTTTTTCCGGCCGGGAATCCCCGCGAGATGATTGCCGAGCGCCTCGAGCGACGAGACCGTCTGGTTCGTGCGCCGCAACTGCAACTGCTCCTGAAAGTACTCCTCGGATCTCGCCATCTGCGCGCGGGCCTTGGCCCACTCGGCTTGCAGTTCGGCGTCGGCCTGCGCGTCCTGGCTGGTGTCCGTATCACCCTGACTCACGGTGTTGAGATGCTCGGCTTCCTGCACCTGGCGTCGAACCAGCTCGTCGGCCGGTACCGGCTGAAGGTTGTACTCGGTCGGGAGCTTCGCCAGCCGCGCGCGCAGCGCGTTGAGGTCGGCGCTGAAATCGTGAACGATGCGGAACGTCGACCCCAGCGAGTAGATCGCGACGCGCGTATTCGGCGCGAGCGCCCGCAGGTACTGCATCACCTGCGCCCTCACGGCCACCTGATCCTCGGGCAGCGTGTTCAGCGAATCGATGACGATCGCGGTGACGTTGCGCGCCGGACCGGGCGAGTATTCGGGACGGTTGGTGAAAATGCCCGGCGCGATCGGCTCGTGCGCCGCTTCGACCGCGTCCGGGCCGAACGCCGCGCCTTCAAATCGGAAGAAAGCCACCGGCTGCGGTTTGCCGTTCTGCAGGATCGCCACGTCTTCCTGTTTCAGATCGGTAATCGGCTTACCGTTTTGGTCCGTCGCCACGATGGTGAATTCGACCAGCGTCGTCCCGGCGCGGAAAATCGGCGTCTGGTCCTGCTGGGCATGGAGGTGGATAGCGGCGGCCGCCACCAGCACCGCAACACCAGTTTTTTTCATGGTTTAACGGTAAAGCACGGCTTACAACGGTGCAACAGTCTTGTTCCAAGGCGGGACACGAGGGTGCATTGCCGGACTGTGAAGGCCAGAAACTGCTCGGAAACGAAGGGCTGGGCCGTCTGGCGCTTCTGGTATCGATGTTGTTATAGCCCTGTCCGGCCGGCCACCGGCGCGGGGCAATGGGGCTCCGCCAGCGTAGCCGCCGAACGAACCATGACTCGACTTATTCAAACCCGGACGCGGCGTACAGTGCTCATAGTCGAGGATGCGCTGACGACGCGGTGCATTCTCGAGCAGTTTTTCGCGCGCGCGGGCTGCGACGTGCTGCAGGCCGGCGACCCCGATACCGCCTTGATGCGGCTGAAAGCCAGCGACGTCGACGCCGTGATTCTCGACCTGCGGCTCGCCGACGATCGCTCGGGGCTCGAAGTGCTCGAACAGATGCGGCTCGACGAGCGTTTCGATGACGTGCCGGTTGTCGTGCTGACCGGTGTGACCGAAGTCGAGCCGCACGAGGCGGAAGTCATCGAGCGCCATGGCGCACACCTGCTCTACAAGCGCTACGGCTATCGCGAGGTCGTGCAGCGGCTCGAAAAGATTCTCACCCCACAGGCGGCGTAGTCAGCGCGGGTCGTAGGTCTTGCTGAAGCCGTTGCGGCTGTTCGTGACCGTGAACGCCCCGTCGGCCTGCGCCGCCACCTTGATCCAGTGCGCCCCGCTGTGATCGGGGTCCTCTCCAACGTTCGCGATAAATATTCCCGCGCTGTCGTACTCCGCGCCGCTCAACTGCGCGACGTGAAGCTGCCATAGATCTTCCAGCCCCGGCGCCGAATACAGCACGCGCATCGTCTCGGGCTGCCCGCCTTTCCGGATGCCGTTGTTCATGACGGCCACACGCGGCCGCAGCGCGTGCACCAGCAGCTCGGAATTCGAGCTGTGCTGGCCGTGCCGCGAGACGAGCAGAAAATCCGTGGTTCCCAGGCGGTTGGCCGGACACATCAGCTCGAACTCCTTGTTCCACGGAAAATCAGCGAGATAGACGCCGCGGAATTTTCCGAAGGTGATGTGCGAACCCACGGAGTGCTCGTCTTCCGTGTTGCCGACGGGCTGGCCGGAGACCGGGTTGACCGTGTGCGGCTTGAATCCGGCGCAATAGGGATTCGAGCGCCCCGCGCCCGGCAGGGCATTCCCAATGGTCCCCTGCGCGGAGGTGACGAACCGCCATTCGACGCCTTTGAGCGGCAGCGTGTCGCCTGCTTTCACGACCGTATGCTTCGCCTTGGCGACGAGGGCCGGGTAGATCTTCTGCAGGAACTCATCGACCACCGCATTGGGCTGGACGCTGGTGCCGTGATCCAGATAGTGGCGAATCGGAATACGGCCCGACAGCTCGCCCATGGAGCCCATGTGATCGCCGTGCCAGTGTGACGTGACGAGCGCGTCGATCTGGGTAATGCCCGCCGCAGTGGCCGCCGCCATGATGCGGTCCGCATCGCGCTTCGCGGCGGGGCCTCCGTTGCCCGTGTCGATCAACACCGCCTCTCTGGACGGCGTGACGAACAACGTCGCGTTGCCGCCCTCGACGTCGAGGATGTAGATGTCGAACGTTTTCGACTGCGCCGAAAGAACAGCCGCACACGCCGCGACTGCAACGACCACGAACAACGCGCGTCTCATAGATGCCTCCATCACGGCCAATACGACAGGATGAACCCGAACAGCAGCAACCGGACGAGATCGAAGCTCGCGTCTGATCCAACGCAAAGACGCCGAGTCGCAGAGAATATCTTCAAAGAGACTCACTTTTCACTTTTCACTTTTTACTTTCTACTTTTTGTTTTTTACTTTGGGCGCCCGCAAGTGCCTGATTGAAGCGCTCGAAGAACCTCGCCACGTCGAGGCCATCGACCACCGCGTGATGAACTTCGACAGCGACGGGCATGGTCATTCGACGGCCTTCGCGCGTCACCTGGCCGAAGACGATGCGCGGAATCGAGTCGTGGCCCGGCAGCGCGTTGGCATAGGCCGTGAAGCGAAACCACGGCAGAACTGAGTGATACACCACATCGTCGGGCGGCCTCGCCGGCTCGCGGACGCCACGCCGCATCGCTCTCCTGATGGCCGCGGTGCTTTGCGCAACGAACCGATCGAAACTTCGGGTCGGCTCGAAGCGCGCAAATCCGAAGGTTTCGTCCGGCCGGAGGATCGTGGGCCCAACGGCGATGCGATCGTGACGCCAGATGCCGCGAGGCCGCAGCCGCAAGCGGAAGGCCTCGACGGCGTTGACAGCATTCAGCATCAGAAACACCGACGTCAGAAAAAACGACGGGGAGCCGGGCTTGCGGCTTTGATTCCAGATACGTGTCACGTCAACATCTACCGTGACGCTGAAATACGGCCGTTCGTATTTGCGGAACAAGAGATAGTGATCGCGCCGCTTCCACGTCTTCAGATCGATCCAGCCGCTCACGGCCACCCGCCTTCCACACCTTCAGAGGCAAACGCATTCATCGCGGCGTCGTTGAAGCAGGCGAAGACGACGCGTCTCACCGGCCCCGGATCGCGGGCGAACGCGCGTACCGTCGTCACGGCGACATGGGTGGCGGCGCCGAGCGGATATCCGAAGATGCCCGTGCTGATGGCCGGAAAGGCGATCGAGGTCAGCGTATGGTCGCACGCCAGCTCGAGCGAGCGGCGGTAAGCCGACGCCAGCTCGTCGGGTTCACCCGCCCGGCCTCCCTGCCACACCGGCCCGACGGCATGGATAACGAAGCGCGCCGGCAGATCGAATCCCGGCGTAATGCGGGCGTCGCCCGTCGGGCAGGACGCCAGCTGCGCACAGGCGCGCGCCAGCTGCGGGCCGGCGGCTCGATGGATCGCGCCGCACACGCCGCCACCGGGCGCAAGGCTGCTGTTGGCCGCATTGACGATGGCATCGACATCCAGGGTCGTGATGTCGACGAGCTGGGCGACAAGACGCATGAACACAGAAGATCAGAAGCTCAGGAGTGTCTTCCAGGAAACAGAAGATCAGAAGATCAAGAGAAAAAAACCTTCTGATCTTTTGATCTTCTGTTGAATTTCTCCTGGTCCTCCTAGTCTCCTAATCTCCTGTTTCTTTTCGTTTGGAGCTCAGGACTAGTAGCCTGTGTACCCTTCGGTCATCTCGATGTACACGCCGGTCGGGTCGTAGAGATACGAGATGTTCAGACCGATCGCCGGGATCTCGCGATAGGCGGTCTCCAGCTTGAGGCCCTTGGCCTCGAGCTTCTTCAGGAACTCCGCGAGGTTCTTGATCTCGAAGCCGATGTGATCGACCGTCGTTCCGCGCGTGTTGACCGCCGTGGGCGCGGTTTTCGACGGCGCGAACACCAGGCGCATGCCCGGCGCGTCGGCGATCTCGAAGTTGCCCGACTTGCTCGGCTTCAAGCCGTACGTGTCGACGTACCAGTCGCGCAGCTTCTCCGGCTCGGGCAGCGTGAAGTGAAGGTGGTACGCCACCGCCGGTACTTTCAACGTGGTGTCTTCCTGCAGTTCGAACCGCAGACCATCGGGGCCAATGAGGAAGGCATTCGGAAAGCCCTCGCTCCCCTTGAACTCGCGTTCGACGGTGTAGCCCGCGTCTTTCCACTTCTTGAGCGCGTTGGCCATGCTCGGCACCTTCAGGCCGAAATGGTTGAAGGCCGTGTTTTCGGTGCCGCCCGTCGGCTTGGTGCCGCGGAACGCGATCATCATGTTCGGCAGCTTGACGATGGTGAAGGTGCCCTTGGTCGAGACGACGCCACCGAACTGGTCGACCCACATCTGGTGATGAACCTTGGGATCGGCGACGCTCAAATGCACGTGTCCAAACGTCACGCCCATCTCGTTGTGTGGCGCGAGCTGCGCGTAGGCGGGATGCGCGACGAGGAGCGCAAACGCTATCAATAACGGTCTCATGGCTGTCCTCCGTGAGCGATACATTACAAGAGGTTAGGAGATTAGGAGAAATCTTTTGTGCTATTTGCCGGTCGTATCGTATGGCCCCAGCGGCCGAATCCAGATGTTGCGGTAACGGACCGGGTTGCCGTGATCCTGCAGCGCGATCGGGCCGAACGCCATGTCGGGCGTGTACGGCAGCACGCTCTTGTGCCGGGTCGGCCCCCAGTACGCCGCAGCGTTGTGCACCACCACACCGTTGTGGAGGACGGTGACGATGGCCTGTTTCGCCAGCGTGCCATCGGCGGCGAAACGGGGCGCCGTGAACACGATGTCGTAGGTCTGCCACTCGCCTGGCGCGCGCGCGACGTTCACGAGCGGCGGATACTGGCCGTACATCGCGGCGGCCTGTCCATCGGGATAGGTGATGTTGTTGTAGCTGTCGAGCACCTGCACTTCGAACTTGCCCAGCAGGAACACGCCGCTGTTGCCGCGCCCCTGGCTGTCGCCCTTCACCTCGGCCGGCGTGGCAAACTCGACGTGCAGCTGAAAATCGGTGAACTGCTGCCGGGTTTGCACGACCCCCTTCCCCGTCAGCAGCACGCCATCGTTCATCTTCCATGTCGCCCGCGATCCGTCGGCCATCTGCCACGCACTGAGGTCGCTGCCCGCGCCGATGAGCACGATCGCATCCGACGGATGGCCTCCGATGGCGCCTCCGGGAGGACCCGGCGTCACCAGCGGCGGATACGGCCGCGCGCCGTCGTGCACGCGCCATTTGTTGTTCGGCTGCATGGGCGTGTCGTCGTAGCCGATCGGCGCCTGCTGGGCGAACACGGCCACGTTCAGGCTCAGCGCGACAAGGATGACGAGCCTATGGTGTGTCATCGCTAAATGTCCTCATGAGACTCAGCCAGAACTCGGTCGCCTTGTGGAACGACTCGACACCCACGCGCTCGTCCCTCCCGTGCGCGCGCACGTCCTCGGGATCTTCGTTGATCGCCGAGACGCCATAGGTGGGAATGCCCGCGCTGCGCGTGTACATCCCGTCGGTCGCCCCGGCAATCATCGTCGGAATGACCGGCAGCTTCGGCCAGTGCCGGGCCACGAGCCGATCGAGACGATCCAGCAACGCCGGTGTGAGCGGCGAAGGCGGGCTGCTGACGGGCGGCTCGAGCACGGTGACCTTCACCTTGTCGCCCGCGAGCTGCCGGATCACCCGTTCGACCTCCGCGCCCGGCAGGCCGGGAAGGATCCGGCAGTTGACGACGGCTCGCGCGAGCTGAGGCAGCGCGTTGTTGGCATGCCCGGCCTCGACACGCGTCGCGACACAGGTCGTGCGCAGCTGCGCGTTGTACACCGGCGCGCGCGACAGACGCGCAGCCGCGGCCTGGTCGGGCGGCACCGCCGCGACGGCTCGCATGTCGATGGCCGTCTGGCCGGTCTCGGTGTACGAGGATCGCTCCAGGAAGATCCGCGCAGCGTCGTTGACGTGCAGCGGAAACACATGCTCGCCGATGCGGTTGAGCGCGGCCGACAGCGTGTAGATGGGATTGCCGGGCCTGACGAGCGAGCTGTGACCGCCGGCGTCGGTCACTTCGAGCTGATAGTCGGCATAGATTTTTTCGCTCGCCTGCACGTCGAAGAATACCGGGACGCCGTCTCTCGTCCTGATTCCACCGCCGTCGGTGTTCAGCGCGATCTCGGCATCGATGAGCGCGCGGCGATCACTGAGCATCCACTTGATGCCGTTCTGATCCGTCTCTTCGTCGCCGGTCAGCAGCACGACGATGTCGCGCGCCGGCTGCCACCCTTCGCGCTTCAACCGGATGAGGTTGGCCACGAGCATGGCGGCGCCCCCCTTGTTGTCGCTGGTGCCCCGGCCGTAGTACCAGCCCTCGCGCTCGACAAACGTCCACGGATCCAGAGACCAGTCTTCGCGCCGCGCGGGCACGACGTCGATATGCGCCAGCAGCAGCACGGGCCGCGCGCGCGGATTGCTGCCCCGGAGGCGCGCCACGAGATTCTGGGTCTTCGCATCGGGTCCCAGCACCTGGGCGTCTTCCTTCGGAAACCCGGCGGCGGCAAGCCGGCCCGCCAGCATCTGGGCAGCACGTGCAGTGCCATCGGAGGCGGTCGAAGGAATTTCGATCAGATCCTTGAGAATCTCGCGCGCGAGGGCGCGCTCGGCCGGAATCGCGGGTTGCGCCAACGCACCGGCGCAGAGGAGGACGCAGACAGCGCTGAAAGCGAAGACGCGACGCATCACCCTCATCAATATTACATGTAGGGATTACCGGTAGGGCGGAACTTCAGTTCCTCCGTGCTGATCAGTCGCGCGCCGGCGCCGGCTTTCTCCGCCCCAGCCTCCGGGACACATGCGGGAGCAGCGGCTTCACCGGATGCTTCCTGAGCCGGGCCAGCGCGTCATCGAGCAACGCCCAGCCGCGCTCGCGCGTTCCGGACTCTTCCCACTCGTCGGCCACTTCCTTCACTTCCATGAGGAACACGACGACGGTCAGCTCGAGGTTCCACTTCGCGTACTCGTACGACCCGATCAATTCCCCGACGAGGCGGCCGCGCAGTCCGGCTTCCTCCCATGCTTCCTTCAGAGCGGTCTGCCGGTGCGTATCCCCCGGGTCGACGAAACCCTTGGGAATCTTCCATTTCTTCCGCCCCTTGTCGCGGATGAGACAAATCTCAATGCCATTCCGCTTGTGACGGAACGGGATTACGCCGGCCTGATCGCGCGCGGGCATCAGTGTGCGGTACTCTAGCAGCTAATGAGCACGGACCGCCGCCACCTGTCGATGTTGCGGTCGTACACCCCCGCCGACGCCCTCACGATCGGGAATGCGGCCTGTGGCACCATCGCCATCTTTCTCTGTCTGGATTACATCGCCGCGGACAACCGCCAGTTTCTCTGGACGGCCTTCTTCCTGCTGCCGCTCGCGCTCGTCTGCGACGTGCTCGACGGCTACGTCGCACGCCTCGACCGTACGCGCCAGTCGGCGCTCGGGGCCGACCTCGACTCGCTCGCCGACGTCATCTCGTTCGGCGTGGCGCCGGCCGTGCTGGGCTTCACTCTCGGGCTGCGCGGCGGCTGGGACATGGTGATTCTGACCTACTTCGTCATCTGCGGCGTCAGCCGTCTGGCCCGGTTCAACGTCACCGCCAACGCCCTGGCCGACCGCGTGACGGGCAAGGTGAAGTACTTCGAAGGCACGCCCATCCCCACGAGCATCCTCATCGTTGCGCTGCTGGGCGTGGCATCGCTCGTCGGTCGCATCGACGAGCGGCTCTGGTTCGGCAGCGTGCGTCTGGGCCCCGCCGATCTCCATCCGCTGGCGCTTCTGTACGGACTCAGCGGCAGCGCGATGATCAGCGCGACGTTGAGAATCCCGAAACCCTGAAAGACAAAGACAAAACAAGAGATTAGGAGTTTAGGAGAAATTCTTTCAAAAGAATTCTTCTAGTCTCCTAATCTCCTGTTCCATCCAGGCATCACTTCTTGACGAAGATCTCCATGATGGTCACGGTCGACTGGCCTTTGTTCGTGAAACCGTGCTTCGTGCCGCCTTTCACGAACTGCGCCTGCCACGCGGCCATCTGCGCGGGCTTCTCGCCTTCGATCCCGAACTCCATGCCGGCAGAGGTCGGAATAAAGAGGTGATATTGCACATCGTCGTGGGTGTGGACGTTGCGCACGCCGTTGGGCGCGACGTCGACGCGCAACACGCGAATCTCGTCGCGATTGATGAGCGCCACGTTGCTGACGCCCGAGCCCGACGTGGCCGCAATCGGGTTGAGCACCAGGGTTCCCGTTCCCGGAGTCTGCGCGACGGCCGATCCGATCCAGAGCACGGCAATACCCACCGCCGATACGAATTGAAGTCTCAACATAGTGACCTCCGACGAACTTTCGACTCTGAAAGGACTCTCCGACTCTAAAGGACTCTCCGACTCATGGACTCTCAGGACTCGACGGACTCTCAGGATTCACCGATTCTTTCGACTCTCACGCTCCCGTTTCGCCATCGCGCGGCCCTCGAGTGGACGCGTTGATTTGCCGGATGGCGCCGAAGTGGTAGCCGAGATGGGCGATGCTGCCGATCATCCCGCCGAGGCCTTCTTCATCAACCTCTCGCGGCTGGCCCACGGCGTCGAGCCACGCCGAGGTTTCGGCGCGCAGGTCGTCGCGCAGCCGCCGCCACTCGTCTGCCGATACGGTGGTCTTCCGCCAGCTCGCGCCCCAGTTGGCACTCTGGAACGGGTTCTCTCCCTTGTTCCAGCGATTCATCAGCGACAGCCCGTAGCGCAGATGATCGGTGTGCGCCGCGATGGACGACCCGGTGACGGTCAACGCCGACGCTTCGGCCGCCGAGATTTTCTCGAGCGACTTCAGCAATCCTTCGTCGCCGCCATTCAGCATGTACCCGCTGTCTTTCGCGGAGCCATTGACCAGCTCGCCGAGCAACATCGCGAGCGTCTTCGCTACCTGACTCGTGTTCATTGTCCTGCCCTCGCCTCGCGCTAGCGCCTGGCCTTGCGCCTTACGACTTCCGACTTTCGCCTTGCGACTACTTTTCCGGCGGCACGCCGAGGTGGAACCGCGAGTCCGCCGCCAGCGGGTTGTTCCGGGCGAAACCAGGATTCGCGTTGCCCCAGAATTTTCCGGCCAGATACGTGGCATTGCGAACGCGCGTCTGCAAGTCCAGGTAGCCCGCGCTGTTGGGTGGGAATCCGGAGAACGACTCGAAGTCGGCGTTGCCGATAATCACGACGTCGACGCCCGGCTGCGAGGCAATCTCGAGCGCGTTCTTCACTGCTTCCTGCGTTTCGATCATCACGACGACGAGCATGTTGTCGTTGATCGTCGAGCGGAACGTTTTCGGCTTCTGAATGACAGGCGTCCAGATGCTGCCTGCCTGGCCGCCGCCCGTACTGCGCCGCGCAATCGGCGGAAACCGCGCGAACATCGCGACCGATCGCGCTTCGATCGCATCGTCCACGGTCGGCACGATGATGCCGAGGACGCCGATGTCCACGGCCCGCTGTACGTGGGTTTCGGTCGCGTCCGGAATCCGCAGAATCGGCGTGGCGGCCGCGCGCGGGCACGCCGCGATCATCTTCTCCACTTCGTCGAAGCGCAGCGTCGAGTGCTGCATCTCGAATCGCGAGAAGTCGAACTTCGCGGCGCCGTCGCAATACGCCTTGATGTCGAACTGCGTAATCGTCTGGCTGAAGACCTGTTTGCCCTCGAGCAGTTTTTGCTTCGTGGTGTTGTAGAGCGACTGTCCCGGCTCGTCCATGAACGCTTTGACCGCCCAACCCCATGGACGCCCGGGATCGACGGGCATCGGCGTGGCCTTGCCCGGCGCGCCGTACGGTCCGTGGCCCGGACCCGCCTGGCCGTTGCCGCCGGCCTGCCCCTGCACTCCCTGCGGCATCGCGAACATGGCACCGGCAAGCACACAGCCGGCCGCAAGCAGCCCCACGCGCAGTCTCTTCATCAGGCCTCCTGAGAATTAGAAGGACGTCCAGTGATTGGAGGCGCAGAGTCTAGCACGCGAACCACGACGACACGACGGGACGAAAACGCGACGGCGCGACGAGCACGAAAACACGACGACGCGACGGACGCGACGCGCGACGATCAGAGGGTGGACAGCCCGGACTCGAGCGTCGGGTAGATCAGATCCGGCACGAGCTCCTGACGGGCGCGCGTCGTGTCGCCCCAGTGGGGCACGCGGCCCAGGCGCACGAAATCACGCGTGAGCGGCGACTGGGTGCGGGCGACCGTGGCCGCCTGCTCGCACAGCCAGGCCGCGGCATAGACGAGCGGGAAGGGCACGCGCCGTGGCCGCGGGCAGCCCCATACGCGGCACGCGGCGTCGAGAAATTCCTGCAACGACACCGGACGCTCGTCGCCGACGTGATAAATGCCTTGAACGCCGGCTTTGACGATCGCCGCCTCGGTCGCGCGCAAAAAATCCGCCGTGGACAGCAGGTGGAACAACGTCGGCTCTTTCCACACACAGAGCAGGCGGCGTCTCGCGAGCCAGCGGGCCGCGTCGACCATCAGGATGCCGCGGCCGTAGATCATGCCCAGCCTCAGCACGACCGGTGTCGTCGCAGACTGACGCGTTCGTTCGAACAGCAACTGTTCTTCTTCCAGTCGTGTACGGGCATGCACGGAAATCGGCTCGCGATCGAGCCGGCCGGTCGCCGGCCGCGCGACAGACGAAGGACCTTCCACATGAGGAAACGACGCAAGGATGACGCGGCTCACGTTCGCCGCGATCGCGGCCGTCACGAGATTGGCAAACCAGCGGGTGTTCGTTTCGGCGAGAAACCGTTCGGGCCGGGGCGCGAACAGCCGGCCGGCAAAATGCATGACGACATCGGCGCCGTCCACCGCCGGCTTCAAGGTCTCCGGTTTCGCAAGATCGGCCTGAACGGCCCGCACGTTGGGCGCCGACAGGAGATCGGCGGCGAGCGGCGTGCGGTGATACATCAACCGCAGGGGATGGCCTGTCTGAACGAGGTGTCGCGCGAGCAGGCTGCCGAGATTGCCCGCAGCGCCCGTGATGAGGACTACCATCCTAGGTCTTCTCGACCCAGACGCTCAATTCAGGCTTCGCCGGATCGAAACGCACGCGGATGACGTCACCCGTCTTCCACGCGTGTGCCTTCTCCGCAGTCATGTACTCGCTCGTGCCCTGGTGCGTGCCGCCGGTCAGATCGCGATACTGGTAGCGTACGACCCACATCGGCCGCTTGTTGACCTTGAAGTTGGTCTCTTCCACGGCGGCCACCGTCGCATCGGCAGCCGTACCCTGCGACCAGACGCGGCTCTTCATCTGGGCGGCGCCGAGCGCGCGGACGAGCAGCGTCGATCCGATCACCACGGCAATGAGGCCAATTCCCGGGAACACGTACTGGATCGCACGAGACGCCTCGCCCGCCACGCGATTGGTCATCGGATACGACGCGATGTATTCCACCTGCACCGGTTCCTGTTCGCGCAGCCGTTCCCACGCTCGACACAGACACGTCGCCGCTTCCCTGATATGACTGGCCGTCAGCGGACGTGAAGCGATACGTCACGGTGTAGTGCGTCTCGGTCTTCATTCCGCCCGAGCCCGAGCGCGTCGCCCGCTCGATGGCCTTGGTCAGCACGATACCAGTGGCGGTCTGCCCTTCGTGCTGGTATCGCCGTTCCTCGAGCACGAACGTCGATCCCACCCCGAGAAAAATCGCCCCGATTGCGAGCAGGAGCAGACCTGTCCAGAACAGGTACGAGCGCCGCACGAACGTCAGCGTGGAAGGCGTCACAGCCATTCGAGCCACCGGCCGTGCCCGTCTTTGTTGGCCAGCTTCCGTTCCATCGTGTGGCCGTTATCGAGCGTGCGCAGCAACACTTCCTCGTTTTCGCAGTACAGCCAGTACACCGGGCGGCGGGCCGAGAAGGCCGCGAGCGCCGACCTGACAGCGTTCTGGTCGGCCACGCCCCCCTGGCAGAGCGCGGCACTGTTGTACACCACGAGCAGCGTGTCGGGTGGGACATCGTCAAGCTGCGCCTCGAGCACCCGGGTCGCGTCGCCCTTGACCAGGCGTGGCGGATCGCGCAGGAGCACGGCAATCGCGGCTTCGGCCAGCCGCCGGCGCTCGGCGTGCTCGGGCCAGATCAACGCCTCGAACCAGCGCCGTTCGACGGGGTCCGAGAGATCGACGGGGTTGAGGTCGATGCCGAGCCTGAAGACGCAATCGGGAAAGCTCTGCGGAAGCGGCGGCATCACCGGACCGAGCAACTCGCACCGTATCGTGACCGGCGATGCCGGATCGCCCGCGGTGGCGGTCCCGTAATCGTAAAAGTATCGATCCCAGCGCAAGTGCAGGCCCGCGCTGCACCCGACGTCAATCAACGCCAGCGGACGGCCGTCGCCCGACCGATGCACCACCGTCAAGGCCGGCATGAGAGACGAGCACCGGCCGACTTCGTTCGTCTGGGTAATGCGCGTTTCGAGCAGCGGGATCAACGTCGCGCGGTTCGCGAGCACGAAGCCGCGGAAGTCGGGATAGGCGCCCCCGGCCGGCAGCGGATGCTCCGACAGGCTGCCGTAGAACCTCGCCAGCGGATGGGTGGGCGTTTCGGCGAGCAGATAATGCACCGCCGCGAGCAGCACGTTCGGCACGGGCGGCCGCCGCACGTGGCCGGCCAGCGCGAGCACGTCGTTGTCCTTCGCGATCTCGCGCGAGAGCGCCGCGTAGAGCGGCCCGGCGTACGTGCGCGCTTCGTCGGCAAACCGGTTGAAGCGGTCGCCGAGCTCGGCGAGCGTCAGCGCCGCGGGCGCGTCAGGCAAAGCGCTCGCGCGCGCGTTCCTGCGCCTTCCGCGCCTCTTCTTCGCGATTGCGCGGCGGGGCGTTGGTGCTGAGCGAGCTGATCAGGCGCTCGGCCACCGCCGTCACCTCGTCGACGGCGGAATTGAACGCGGCCTCGTTCGCGCGCGACGGATGATGCATGCCGCTCAGCTTGCGAACGAATTGAAGCGCCGACGCACGAATCTCGTCCGGCGTCGCCGGCGGCTCGAAGTTGGCGAGGGTCTTGATATTCCGGCACATCCCTCAACATTAAAGAAAGGCGGGGGGACGTGGCAAGTCTCGGGGGCCCGCGTTCCGGTTCCTGTGCCGGTTCCGGTTCGGGTTCAGGGTTCTGTTCCGGTTCCAGTGGTTCTGTTCCAGTTCGGGGGTTCTGGTCTGGTTCAAAGTTCGGTTCACGGAACCACCCGGGAACCAGAACCCCACTCCCGCCACCGGTACCTCGCGTCCTCTCGGGACTCGGTTACTAATCCCTAATCACCAATCCCTAATCCCTAGTATTTGAAGGTCGGCCACCACCGCCCCACCTGCGCACGGTCCTGGTCGTACGACGCGCCGTACCTCGCGCGCAGCGTCGGCTCTTCGTACAGCCGCACGAACAGGTGGAACGCAAGCCAGACGACGGCCGCGTACACCATCAGTCGCGTGCTGCCGAAGAAAAGCGCCTGTCCGGCGACGATCGACAGGACCGCGACATACATCGGATTCCGGACATACCGGTACGCGCCCGATACGACCAGGTGCTCGGTCGGTGCGATCGGCGCGGGAGTCCCTCGTCCCTGGAGCGCGAAGCGGGCGAAGCAATCGATGATGAGCGCGAGACCCGCGGCACACAACACGATGCCTGCCACGGGGATGGCCGGCATAACGGATGACGGCGCACCAGGCGTCCATCCCGTCAGCGCGTACGGGATCAACCCGGCGATCGTTCCTGGAGCGATCGCGAAGAAGACAATCGAGCCGACAATCGGACCGAACCGGCCCTTCACGGGACCGTCACTATTGCGGCAGCTGTTTCTTCGAAATCTTCAGCGCAACCGTTCCCGCGACCGTCACGACGTCGTAGCGGCCCTGGTAGCCGATGAGCAGGTGCGCGGCCCACGGCTCCATCTTGTATCGGACGTCAGCCAGTTGACCATGTCGCTCGTGGCGAGCTGCAGCCCGCGATTGGTCGAGCTGACGAACTCGGGCTGGCTGCCGATGCTGATGATGTACTCGGCGGTTTCGGCGCGCGGCCCCGAGAGCGGCTGCTTCTTCCGCACGTCGACGGTGAACTCCACGTCCATCGACGTCTCAATGCCGGTGCCCGTGGGCTCGCCATCGCCCTGCAGCGCGTGCCCATCGCCGATGAACAGCAGCGCGCCCGGATGGAAGACCGGCAGGATGACCGTCGTGCCCTCGCCGATCTCGTTGTAGTCGAGATTGCCGCCGTAGTTGCCGGCCGGCGACGAGGTGGGCGCGAAGTCGCCTGCCGGCGCCACACCCACGCAGCCAAGCATCGGTCTTGCGGCAAACGTCATCTTGTGCACGGCGCTCGACGGTTCCCGCAGGCGCACCGTCTGGCTCTTGAGATCGAGATCCCACGGCACGACGTTGACGCGCTCCTTGATGATCTCGTTCGGCCGGTAGCGATTCGGGTAGAGCCCTTCGATCGACTCGGGCGTCAGCGAGTACAAGCCCAGGCGGTACGACGTGAATCCCCAGTTGCGATTCATCCGCACTCTGTTGAACCGGACGACGAGCGCGTCACCTGGCTCGGCGCCCTCGACATAGAAGGGCCCGGTCAGCGGATTCGGCGGATTGGCGCGAACCATGCTCATGTCGTCGCGTCCGCTCGCATCGAGTGTCTTCGTGCTCACGACCGCGCCCGGCTTGATGCGCGCGAGCACGGGGTGCGCGCGCGAAAACGTGTTGTAGTAGGTCTCGGCGAGGATCGGCTTCGACTGCGCGGCCGGGAATCCCTGGCCCGCCGCAACGATGACCACGGACAGAAACAAGACGCCCCGCAGCACGGCTCGCGGCCTCATACGACGCTCCTTTGCGAAGAGTTCAGTCGATCTTCAGCGTTGCCGGATCGATCACGACGTGCCTGATGCGCTCGCGCCGCCACGTATAGGTAATGTGCACGAGATTGTCGGAGGTTTGAATGACCGCCGGATACGAGTACTCGCCCGGCTCGCTCTCGAGCACGTGCGCGCCGCGCCATGTCTTCCCGTCGCGCGACATCGCCACGTTCAGTGGCGTGCGTCCTTTCGGCGTGTGATTGTAGACGAGCAGATGCCGGCCATCTTTCAGCGTCACCGCGTCGGTACCCGCGCTGGGATTGGGCAGGTCGACGAGCGAGAGGGGCGACCAGGTTTGACCGCGATCGCGCGACCACGTCTCGAACAGCCGTCCCGATCGCGAACGGCCAAGCGCCTGCAGCGTGCCGTCGGCGTGCGTCAGGATGCTCGGCTGAATCGCGTCGATCGGCGCGCCCGCGTCCGCAGGCGGACGGACAATGTCCCACGTGGCGCCGCCATCGCGGCTGCGCTCGAAGTGCACCCGCCAGCGGGCGGGCGTGTCGAGCGATTCCGTGCTGCTCGGCGCGATGATCGTCCCGTCGGACAGCCGCACCGGCTTGTTCTTGACCGGTCCAAGAAAACCGTCTGGCAACCGGCGCGCGGCGCCCCAGGTGCGGCCGTTGTCTTTCGACGTCCGCGCCATCCCCCACCACTCGCGGGGGCTCGGGCCGACTTTGTAGAAGAGCGTCAGCTCTCCCGTGCGAAGCTCGAACAGCACGGGATTCCACGCGGGATGCCGCGTGCCGTCAGCCTGCGCGCCGTTCCCGGCCTCAACGGGAGGCGTCCACTTGCCGTTGACCTGGCGCGACACCCAGATGCCCACGTCGCTGGCGCCTTCGCGCGTACCGCCAAACCAGGCGGTCACCAGACCGTCGCGCGTCTCGGCGATGGTCGACGCGTGCACGCTGGGGAACGGAGCGGACTCGAAAATGAATTCCACCTTCGGCGGAGCCTGCGCGGCGATGAACGCACCCGCCGCGGGGAAAAGAGCGGCGGCGAGAAGGATCGAGCTAGCCAGGCGTTTCATGACGGCCCATTCTAAGCTTGTCGAGCATGCGTTGCGTCAGCGTCTTCGTTTCGGGCGAGAACTGCCTGACCGCGGCGCGCGCGTACGGACGAAACTGCTGGGCGGCGTAATTCAGGTATCCCGTTTGCCTGATTTCGTTCAGTGTCTGCGTGTAGTGGGCGAGCAGCACCGCTCCGAAGATTTGCCCGGTGCGCGCGGCGCCCGCGCGCGTCGACGCATAAAGCCACTGCACGCGATCGGGAAACGCACGCACAGCCGACAAGGCCATCATCGAGGACGTTTCAAAGATCGATCGATCGTGGCGGGCGGATTCCGTTTTCACTTCGTCCCACATCCTGCCGATGGTCTCGCGCGACGGCAGGCCGCCCGGCTGCAGGTTTCGTGCGTCGGCTCGAAGCGCGTTCCACTCCTCCCGCAGGCCCGCCACGTCGAGCGGAGGCGTGTTGACGTTGGAGGCCAGGCGCGACGAGGTCCGCTCGAGACCGTCGAGCAGCTGGTCGACGCTCGTGACGCTCGCGTCTTCGTCGAGCAGGCCCTGCGCCTTGAGCGCGTCGGCCATTTCCGGAATCAGGTGCCGTCCCATGCCGCAGAGGTCGGCCATCGCCGCCAGCACCCAGACGGGCGACGCGCGAAACGCCACGATGCCCATCAGCTCGATCGCATTGCCGGCCGTCCGGCGCGCGAGGAAATTCCCGGGCAGCGCATCCGGTCCTGCGTAGACGCCCTCGACCTGACCGACCTGTTCGATGAAGAACCGCAACGTGGTGTCGACGAGATTCTGATACAGCTGGCTGCGCCGCAGCGCCACGGGGAGCGCGACCTCTCCGACCTCGCGCGCCACGCCGGCGCTGAGACCAAGCGTCGAGCGCACGAGGCGCTCGGGCAGCGTGAGGAGGTACGACTTCATGTTACAGGCTCACTGCCGCGGAAACAGTTCCCCAGTCTCACCGAGCATCGCTTTCCGGATGAGCGGCAGCGGTAAAGGTCCCAGGCTGATGAACGTGTCGTGGAACTTCTGCAGCGAGTATCCGGCGCCCATCTTCGCCCTGTAGTCGTCGCGCAGCTTCTGGATCATCAGCTTGCCCATCGTGTAGTACCCGTAGGTCGCATCGGACGTCCCGCGCTTGGTTTCAGACCTGGCGTTCGGACGCGGTTGATAGCCCTCTTTGACAAAGAACTCCTCTGCCTGGGCCATCGTCATGCCCTTCGTGTGCATGCGGATACCGACGATAAAGCGGGCATCGCGAAGAAGCGCATCCTGTAGCTGTGCGAGCCGGTATTTCGGATCGTCCGCGTGGAAGCCTTCGTCGATGACCATCTGCTCGCAGTAGTGCGCCCACCCTTCGCTGTTGGTCGCCGCGCCGAAGCACTTTCCGGATGTCGGACGGAAGGTTGCGGAAGTAGAGAAACTGCAGGTAGTGTCCCGGCCACACTTCGTGCACCGAGACGTTCGTGATGATCGCGTAGTACCACTGCGCCATGAACTCGTTCTTCTCGGCCGCCGTCAGCTTCGGATCGGGCAGCGTCATGTTGTAGTACGCCTCGGTGGCTACCGTCTCGAACGGGCCGGGAATGTCCATGGAGGCCGAGGTCATCGCGCGCATGAACGGCGGCGTCTCTTCCACGCGCGCCGGCGGTGCGTTCGGAATCGTGATGATGTGCTTCTCGGTCATGAAGCGGCCGAGCGAATCGAGCTCGGCCTGCGTGATGGCGAGCAGCTTCTCTGGTGGCGGATGATCGGCCTCGACGGACTTCAACACCTCCATCGGCGTGCGTTTGGGATCGATCTGCCGCGCGGCCTCGGCGAATGCCGCCTGGTTCTTCTTCAGATCGCGATCCGCGATGGCCAGCAAATCGTCGAGCGGCATCTCGATCATCTCGTCGGCCGCGAGCTTCCGGCGGAACGTCTCCTCGCCGAAGGCAAAATCGCCGTTCGATCGTTTCAGGAGATCGTCCTGCAGCCACTTCTTGTAGTCGGCCAACGCGGCAATCACGGCATCGTTGGCCGTCTTGAATTCGGCCAGCAGCGCCTTGTCGGTGACATCCGGAAACGCCGACGCCACCGCGTCCTCGAAGAACCCGCGGTTGCCATCCAGCTGCTCGATGGCAATTTCCGTGTACACGCGCGGAGGATTCTCGAGATTCTTCCTCGCTTCGGCCAGCGCGGCGGGCATCGCTTTCTCGCGCGCGATCAGCTGGCGGAGGCGTGTCTCCGCGGGCGCGAAATTGCGCTTGATCATGATGTAGGCCGTGCGCGTCAGGCCGCTGCTGTAGCTGTCGGGGTCGCGGGCCCACGGCCGGATGGTCTCGAGCGTCAGCACGCGCGAGTCGATGGCGCGCAGCAGTTGTTCGCGGTCGAGCTGGTTGTCGGGCGAAAGCGAGGCGGCGTCGATCGCGGCCACACGCGCGCGGAACTGCCGCGCCGAGGCGACCGCGTCGGTCACGCCCTGGCGGGAATAGTCGTCGAGCAGCTCGTTGTAGCGATGGATGCCCAGGTAGGTGGCAGCGGTCGGACTTCGCTTGTAGTAGTCCTCGAGATACAACCGCGCGACCTCGTTGAATGCGGCGTCTCCCGACGAAGCAGCAGGCCGCGGCGGGTCCGACGCCGTACCGCATGCCGCCAGCGACAACGCGGTGATCGCCAGGATCACCACCATCCGCCCGACGTGCCGCCTCCTACTTCCAATCATTGATCACCTTCCGGTGCAGCGAATTCGGCCCCATCTCGAGCAGCTCCATGTTGATGCCGCCCGGGCCCGTCGCCAGCGCGATCTTCGTGCCCGTGCGCGGGCTGAGCGACGGGGCACGCACCTCCACACCGCGCTCTTTCAGTTGCCCTACGTAGGCGTCGAGATTCTCCACGTCGAGACCGAAATGCGGGCACCCGGCGGGCCGCGCGGGAGTCGCCTGCATCACCTCGAGAAACGTCTCGCGGCTGATTTGAAAGTACGTGAAGTACGGCGTCCCGTCAGGCTCGCGAAACGAGAACGCCTCGCGAAATCCCATCTGCTTCGCGTAGAAGCTGGTGGCGGCCGCGTAGTCCTGGACGCTGATGGACACATGATTCAGCCCGACCACGCGGCCCTGCTGGGCGAGGCCGGACTGGACCGCCAGTCCGACGATGAGTCCGGTCACGAAAACGATGGCAGTGCGCATGAGAACTCCTGAAATCTCCACGGTCTATTTCTTGATCGCCAAGTATAGACTCAGCCCATGACCGACATCGATCGGGTGCGGCGCTGGGTGCACGCCTCCGAGCGCATCGTCGCGCTGACCGGCGCCGGCATCTCCACCGATTCGGGCATCCCCGACTTCCGCGGGCCCCAGGGCGTCTGGACGAAGAACCCGAAGGCCGAGAAGCTCTCGAATATCCACTACTACATGTCGGATCCCGAGGTGCGACGGCAGGCGTGGCAGCAGCGCCTCGTCCACCCCGCATGGCAGGCGGTGCCCAACCGCGGTCATCAGGCGCTGGCCGATCTCGAGCGCGCGGGGCGGCTGCACGCGCTCGTCACGCAGAACATCGACGGCCTGCACCAGCGCGCCGGCAACTCACCGGGGATGGTGATCGAAGTGCACGGGACGGTTCTCGAGTATATGTGCATGAGCTGCGACGCGCGTGGACCAATGCAGAAGGTCCTCGATCGCGTGCGTGCGGGTGAAGACGATCCGCCATGCACGGACTGCAACGGCATCCTCAAGAGCGCTACGATCTCATTCGGTCAGGCGCTCGTGCCCGAAGTCATCGATCGCGCCATGGACGTTTCGGCCGAGGCCGACCTCTTTCTCGCGATCGGCTCGACGCTGCAGGTGTTTCCCGTGGCCGGTACCGTGGCGCGCGCCAGGGCGGCCGGCGCCCGCATCGTGATCGTGAACGCCGAGCCGACGGGGTTTGACGAGGTCGCCGACGTGGTCTTTCGAGAACGCATCGGCGATGTGCTGCCAGCGATCGTCAGTACGTAACGATCGTTGGTACGGTAGGGCCGGTCTTCAGCCGGGCTGACTTGTGGTTGTCAGTCGTCAGTTATCGAATCGTTGCCGCATCGCCTCCTCCTGGCGTGGATGCTCGCCCGGAGGCGGTCCAACGCCGCAGCGCCACGGCTTCGGCGTCAGCCGCGCGCGAAAGCTGTGTTGCACCGCGCACAGACGAATAAACGCCGGGTCCGTACCGGTGAGGCTCGTCCGCACTTCTGAAGCGCATCCCGCACCTTCTGGAGGGCCGGGGGATGTTCATCGGGACAGAAGATCAGAAGATCAAAAGATCAAAGGTCAGAAAAAACGAACAAAACATTCCTGCCTCCTAATCTCCTGATCTCCTGTTCAGGTCCTCCTACTGGGCGTTCGCGTCCTGCTCCCACATCGCGAAATGGTTCCCCTGCGGATCGACCAGCATCGCGAACCAGCCCATGCCGGGAACCGGCGCTCGCCCCTTGGTGATCTTCGCGCCCAGATCCTGCGCGCGCTTCACCGCGTTGTCGAGCGACGGCACGTTGACATAGTTCACCGGGGCGCGAACGTTGTAGCCGTCGGGGCGTTTCACGATGCCGCCGTTGATGCCACCGCCTGTTTGCGTGGGCGTACCTTTTTCGTCGGTCTCGACGGTCTTCACCATCCGGTAATCCATGCCAGGCACCGGCTCGATCGACCAGTCGAAGAGCGTCGAATAGAACTTCCCGAGCTGCTCCGGATCATCGGCGTAAATCTCAAAGTGCACGATCGGATTCTTCTTCATGGTGACCTCCGAATGTTTGCATCCGAACACTTCTAATAGGCGAGCAACACTGTCTTCCTGACATACCGCTCATTGTCGAGCTCCGTCAAGATGAAATGCGCCACATCGGCCTTTGAGATTTTCGGGATACCGCGCATCTCGAGGCGCTCACCAGAGCGGTACGTGCGTGTCAGCGGTCCGTCCGTGAGCATCGCAGGTTGTACGAGCGTCCACGCGAGGGCGCTGCGCCGTATCAGATCGTCACCGATCGCTTTGTCGGCGTAGATGTTCCTGAGCGGAAACCGCGCCATCAATCGCGGGAACAGCGGAACGTGATGCACCGTCTCGCCCACGCCGATCGCGGACGTGAAGACGAGCCGCTGAATGCCCTGGCTTTGCATCGCCGAGAGAATGGGCGGCACGCTCCGCTGAATGAGATGCTCCGACTTGAAGGACAGGCCCCGGCCGAGCGCGCTGACGACGGCGTCCTGCCCGCGCATCGCCTCGGCGAGCGCAACGCCACCGTCGAGCACGTCGCCCTTGATGAGCCGGAGGCGATCGTGCCGAGACGAAATCTTGTCTGGACTCCGCACGAACGCCGTCACGCTGTGGCCGGCCTCGAGCGCCTGCGCAACGAACTGCTTTCCCGTACCGCCCGTCGCACCGAGGATCAGCAGCTTCACGTCAATTCGCTTTGGTGGCCGTCGCCCCCCATCCCATATCGAGCGGCTTCGAAGGATCTGCCGTGATCTCCAGATCGGCGCAGTGATGGTAGGTGTAGCCGCCAGGGTTGTTGTAGCCGTGCTCGGCCATCCACTGCACGATCTGCAGCGTGCATTTCTTGCAGCTGATGTTCGGCAGCTCGACGTCGGTCTCCCAGGTCATGGGCCCGCTCGGCTTCGTGTAGTGCGGAAACAGGCCGTCGGCCAGCACCGGCTTTTGCGGCGGGCTCTGGATGACCGCCCATATCGAGCGCGGCCCCTTCTCGGTCTCTCTGGTCGTCGTGACCGGATCGGGCGGCAGCTCATCGCGAGAGTTCACGGCCAGCGCCACACGGTAGTGGCCGGGATGGTAGACGGTTTCGAGCACGCGGATGTGCACCTTCTGACCGCCGACGGCCTTTCCGACGATGTTGCTGGGCGTGCCCTTGTCCTTGTTGTCACCGCCACAAGGGGCCGCCTTCTGCGGATCGCCGCGATCGCTCGCCACCAGCCACGACGCCGGCTCCAGCAGCTTGAAATGCGCGTCGCCTGCCGCCTGGGCGCCCACCAGCATCAGACAGACGATACCGAGATGAGATCTGCGCATCGTGTTCCTCCACTCGCCCGGCTGACCGCCTTCGCCAAGGCTACGGCGAGTCTCGCCGAAGCGCCTTCGGCGCGAAGGCGGAAGCCGGGCCCTACCGGCGATCGTTAACGAGAAACAACAGGCCGCCAACCGCAAGTCCGGCGAGCCCTCCGAGCAGTTGCTCGCGGGTGGCCCCCGCGAGAATCAGCAACGATACGCCAATTGCCGCCAGCGGCACCAGCGGTCCTCCGGGTGCCACGAACGTCGCCGGCGCGACGACTCCCTGGAATCGCGGATGACGCAGGCGCAGTGTGGCCGCGCAGGCGCCCGTGTAGATGACGAGCCGGGCGACCGCGCTCGCAACCGCAAGGATGACGAACGAGCCGGAGAGCGACAGCCCGAGGGCGACAATCGTCGAGAAGACGACGGCATTGGACGGCGTGCGGTAGCGTGGATGGATCGTGCCGAAGAAACGCGGCAGCGCGCCGTTTTCCGCGAGGGCAAAGAGCATGCGCGAGCCGGTGAGCACGGCGCCCAGGTTGTTGCCCATCATCGACGCGACCGATCCGGCGCTGATGATGAGCGCGCCGGCCGCGCCGATGAACAGCAGAGACGCATCGGCCAGCGGCGTCTTCGACGCCACCAGGCCGGGCAGCGTGCCGATCGCCACAATCTGCGCGAGCGTCATGATGGCCGTCACGGCGACGAGCGTGGTGACGAAGGCAAACGGCAGATGCCGGCGCGGATCGGCCGCCTCGCCTGCCGGCACGCCGATGACGTCGTATCCGCCGAACGCGAAGATCAGGAGCAGCGCAGCGGTCGAGACCTGTGACAGCGAGACGGCGCCGGGAAGCGTAAAGCGGCCGGGATCGATGAACCACACGCCGACCAGAATGAACATCGCCAGGGGCACGAGCTTGGCAATGGTGAACAGGTTCAGCACGAAGGCGCTCGGACGGATGCCCCGGTAATTGATGACGCCGACTCCCAGCGTGATGACGGTGATCACGGTGCCGCGGACCACGCCGTTGGTGATGGCCGGCCAGTAGAATCCCAGCGCCAGCGCGATCGCGTTCACGACGCTGGCCTGGCTGGTCACCCGCGTCACCCATTGCATCCAGCCGACCTCGAATCCGACGAACCGTCCGAACGCCGCGCGGGTGTAGAGGTAGGGCCCGCCCGTGCGTTCGAATCGGCTGCCGACTTCGGCAAAGCAGAGCGCGACGAGCAGCGATGCCGAGCCGATCGCGAGAAACGCGAGCGGACTCCAGTTTCCGATCTGCGCGACCACCTGCGACGGCAGGATGAAGATGGCGCTGCCGATGACCTGGTTGATGCCGATCGCGGTGAGATCCCATTTGCCAAGCGCGCGCCGCAGCGTGGGCGGTGAGGCCGCTGGACCAGTCATTCGCGGCGACTAGCGTGAGGCGTCTCGAACTTGTTCGAGAAGCCGCCGGGCGGCATCTCCGGCGTCACGGTGAGAAAAATCCGAGGGCAGTTCGACGACCGGACAGGCCGCCGCCGCATCCAGGAACGCCGCGGCCGCCGGCGCGTGCTTGCCCGATCGGAACTCGGCGCTCATCACGATGAGCTTCGGACGCGTGGCCCGAACGAGCATCAGCGCGTCGGGGAGATTGTCCGAGGTCATCACGCCATGCCCCGCCTGACGCAGCACTTCGCGGAGGTAGGCGATGACGTCGAGCGACGGCGCCACGCACAGGATATCGGTGGCCAGTCGATCGGGAACAGGGTTCGTCTTCGCGTCGTGGTAGAACGCCGCCACCGCGCCGCTTTCGGATTCGTGAACGTCGAAGATCGTCTGCAGCTTCGTCACGCGCAGGATCTCCGCGATTCTCGAGGGCACCGCGCACAGCTTGACGTCGCCGCCCGCGTTCTGCACCCGGCTGTGCAGCCGCACGAGCAGTCCGAGCCCGCCGCTGTCGATCGATTCGACCGCCGAGAGGTCGAGCACGATGTGCGGATCGTGAGGCAGGCCGGCGGTCACCTGCTCGTACAGCGGCGCCGACTCGTCACCTTCGACGATGCGGCCGCCGCATTTCAGCACGATGATGTCGCCGATTCTCCGGCTTTCCAGTGCCAGCGCCAACCTTCACCTCCTACACGGGGTGCGCGCGCACGACGGCTCGTTGAGCGCGATGCCGAAGCCGGGCCGGTCGGGAACGGCGATCGATCCCCGCTCGAACACTTCGGACGGCTGCACGACCTCGTGCCGCCAGTCGACTTCGCCCCATTGAAGCTCGAGCAGCCGGAAGTTCTTCAGCACCGCGCACACGTGAACGCTCGCGGCCGTCGACACCGGTCCGCTGGGATTGTGCGGCGCCACCTCGATGCCGTCGGCCTCGGCCATCGCCGCAATGCGGACGAGTTCCATCAGCCCGCCGCAGTGCTTCACATCGGGCATGATCACGTTCACCGCGCGCGATCGGCACAGCGGGGCGAAGCCGGAAATACCGAAGAGAATCTCGCCGCCCGCCATCGGTTGCTGTATCCGCTTGCGGATCTCGATCGTCTCCTGGACTCGCTCCGGAGCGACCGGCTCTTCGTACCACGCCAGCTTCTGCGGTTCGAGCCGCCGCGCGACCCGCTCGGCGAGCGGCACGTCGAAGAAGCTGTGGCAGTCGACCATCAGTTCCACGTCGGGGCCGATCGCCTCGCGCATCGCCGCGGTGCTGGCAATCCCGCTCTCGACGGCGGCGTCGATGGCCGCCTGCGGCGACCCCGGAGGTGGAAAGCCGTCCCACGGCGCGGCCTTGACCGCGCGAAATCCCTGCTTGACCGCGGCGAGCGCCGACGCGGCAAACCCCTGCGGCGTGCGCGGCTGCGTGGCACGATTGACGTTCGCATAGACAGGCAGGCTGTCTCTGAGCTTGCCGCCCAGCAGCGCGTAGGTGGGCACGTCGAGGGCTTTTCCCGAAAGATCCCAGAGCGCCTGCTCGATGGCGCTGTATGCGGTCGCGGGGATCAGCCCTCTCCCGGCGGCGAGACGCTCGCCCTCTCGACGATACGCGGCAATCTCGAGAGGGGATTTGCCTTCGACGAGGCGGAACATCGCGCGCAGTTCCGATTCCATCTGCGCCGCGTTCTGCTTGCTGGTGTTCGCAAAGCCGAACGCGTCGGACGCCTCGCCGAGTCCCGTCAGACCGGCGTCGGTGCCGAGGCGAACGAACAGCCACACCGTTCGCGCTGTCGCCCGCATGGGTAACAATTCGAGTGTGGTGACCCGCAATCGCGGAGCCGCTTCGAGGATGTCGGGACAGCCACGCCGCACCGGCAAGGGCCTTCGCACAGTGGGCAATCCACGAACGTCTGTCGATCATGCCGGCACCATCAGGTTTGTCGTGCGAAACGGCTCGAGCGTATCCAGCACCGACTCGGGCTGTCCCAGCTTCCATCTGAAGTAGCGCAACGTCACGCGCTCGGGCGTGAAGTCGGCAATCGTAAAGCCGTTCTCCTCGAGCGCGGGCAACCCCTCCTCCACCTCGAGGCCTTCGGGCGGAAGTCCGCGCAACCCGCGGACGAGCGACGGCCATCCCGGCCGGCCGGTGCCCACCGTACCAGGAAGAACAGAGACAACAGGATTGGATCGCAGATTGATATCCCCTGTCTTGAAGACGCGCATTTCGCCAAGAGAGTGCAGGTCGCCGCTGATGAAGAGCGGCATGCGGCTGCGCATCGCCGACGCCGCCTGAAACAGCCGATCGTGCTGCGACCGCCAGCCGGACTGCCAGTAGGGCTTCGGAATCTTCGTCGTCAACCGTTGATTGCCGCCGTCCATGTCGGCATACCATTCGCCCCACTTGCCGGCGCTCCACCCCGGCGGAATCGACGGCATGTTCACGACATGAAGGGCATCGGAGCCTGCCATGCGCGCCTTGAGCCAGTCCTCGATGATCGGAGGCACGAACACCGCGCTCGGTCCGTTCATCGTCATGTAGCGACGGCAGTCGTACATGAGCAGCTCGAGCAGCCTGCCGTACCTCAAGGTGCCGAAGCTTTCGGACACGCCGGCCGGGCGATCGGCCGCCGAGCCGGAGGGAAGACCGGCGCCGCGGTGCGCGTCGGGCAGAAATTCCGGGTAGTACAGCAGCTGCGACGCACGCGCGAGATTCAGCATGAACGCGTCGGGCGGCATCGTTACGAATGTGTCGTCGGCCTCATCGGTTTCGAAGTAGTCGTGGTCGTCCTGCAGGAAGCAGACCGGCGTCGATCGCATCATCGTGCCGTAGAGATCGGCTATTTGTGGACCGACGGCTTTCTTCAATACCTGTTCGTTTGCCGTGCCCAGCACGGGAAGCGTCCGATCGAACACGCCCGCATATGCCTTCGCGGCCGGCGACATGCCGAGCAGGTTGGCGCGTGCCGAGAAGAGATCCCAGTAAATGTGGTCGCCGTTGGCCACGACGACATCGGGATTGAACGACATCGCGCGCTCGAGCATGCGGCGGCGAACCGCAAGCGTGAGAAATCGATGCGTGCTGATCTCGGTCGGCTGGTGGTCGGGCAGGATGTCGTGTCCGCCCGCACACGAATAGATCAGCAGCCTGACGCTCTTCGGGTTGTCGCCGGGAGCGGGCAGCGTCGAAAGCGGCCAGGGATCGCACAGCTGGCGTCCGCGCGCGTCGAGTACCTGCAGGTTGTAGCGGTGCGCCGGTTCGAGCCCGGTGACGTCGAACGACCAGAAGAAGCCGAGCGTGTCGCCGGCACGTCCGGGAATCTTCCGCCCGCCGGCCAGCAGTACCAAGAGGTGTACGGTGAGGTGTCCTGAACGATGCTTTGATGAGGAATCTGTCGTGCGTTGCCGCCGGCAGCAGGTGCGCGACATCGCCGGCGTTCCACGCCTGTCCGGCCAGCGTTTGCGCGGCGTACAGTGATTCTCCCGATATCGCCGCCGTCGCCAGCGAGGCTGCGCCGATGAGAAAGTCGCGCCGGGTAGGCATCACCCTTGGCAACGACTATAGACCAACGCGGCAGCGGTCGGGATCACCGGTGCCGCGCACGACTAGCGACCATCGACTGTTGACCATCGACTATCCGCCTCCGCCTCCAACGCCCCCGTGCGGATGCTGTTCGTAGTGCTGCCGCAGCAGATCCTTCCCGTAGTCGTTGCCATTCGGCGTGCGAACCACGACGTGAATGTGCTGAGGATTCGGCGCCATCGGATCCTTCGCGTACTGCCGGAGGTTCGCGGGCCGCTGATGGTCGAATTCGATCAGGATAACGGGACTGTGAATCCGGTAGTAGAACACCGTCCCCGGTTCAGTGCCGCCAATCCACGCGAACCACGTGCGGTCGAGGTGGCGCGCGACCTCGTCCATCCTGACCCGTGCGTGGCCGTCGTCCATGTTCGAGACGTAGGTGCCGATCAGCCCGAGCAACTGCTTGCGCTGCGCGGCGGTCATCTCGGTCGTCTTCAAGCCCGCGTAATCGAGCACGACATTGTCTTTCCACGCCTCGGTCAGGTTGTCGTTCGCGGTTTTCGATGTCCGCAGGATCGCCTTCCGCCGCTGGTCTTCCGTGAAGCCTTTGATCATCGCGAGCCCGCCAGCCTGCTCGTCCTGCAGCACCACGGTGCCCTTGTACTTGCCGGCCTCGGCGATGACCGGCTCGGAGCCGGCAAACAACGGTGTCATCACGACCTGATCGCCGAGGATGAAGTAGTTGATGATGGCGTGGTGGCCGTCGAACTGCCAGCCCCAGGGCTCGGTGGCCGAGGGCGTGCCCATCACGGTCATGTGATAGCGCCACTCGCCGTAGCGATCGAAATCGTTGTCGTTCAACTCGCCCAGGGTGTGGTTGAGCCGCATGATGTCGCGCGTCTGTTTCAAGCCGCGCGCGCTAAGTCCCTGCCGTAGCAGTTCGATGGCCGCCTCGCGCTCGGCGGCGGTCATGTCCAGAAAGCTCACGCCCTGGCGGACGTAGTAATCCTGGTTCATCCACTTCCGCCACTCGACGTCGTCTACGGCGAACATCGTCTTGGTTCGCTGCGGTTGAGTGAGCGTACGAAGGAACGCGTCGGCCGCCTTGCGCACGGGCTCTGTCGAAACACCCGTCGACTTCACCGCAAACACGCCGGGCTCGACCGTGCCGTTCGTAGTGATGCCGCGAAACGCCTCGGCAAGGCCCTTCGACTCTGCCTCCACCGACATCTGCCGGAACCGGGCGGCCCGCTGCTCGTTCGTCTCAGGCTGCTGGGTGGTGACGACGTGTTGACCGATGGCCAGAGCACCGACGAGCACGATAGACGACGTCACGACGACGCGTAAGGTCAGCATGATTCTCTCCTGTCGACTTCCGACTGGACTTGCGCCTACCGACTTCCGACTCGCGCCTTGCGACTACCCAGGCCATAACCATCCGAACACGCCAGCGCTCAACGACGCATACACGAGCCCGTCGAACACTTGTTTCATCGTACGCGACCAGGGCCGCTTGTACCAGATCGACTCGGGCACGGCGCCAAGAGCGTACCCCATGAACGCGGTTGTACCGATGAATCGAAACACCGTCAGATATTCGGTGCCCGGCCCGATGGCTCTGCCCGCGACGTACGCCGCAAACGTCGACACGATGACGACGTGCACGAACCAGAGCGCGAGGCTCTTTCCCAGCGACGGCGGAGCGCCGGGTGCGACGGTCATGAAGACGAGCGGCCCCTTGGTCATCCTGGCCACGAACGCCGGATCATTCATGCGGTTCGGCGAACCGGGATGCGGCACACCGTAGTCGCCAGGCGCGAGATTCAGCCGTCGCAGCGTGTCGAGCACGGCATCCTCCTGCGCGTCCGGCAGCTTGACGACATCGGTGCGGTGATAAGTGAGCACCATATGGATGACGGAGCTCGCGAGGAATACGACTATGGCGGACAGCACAATGGGAACGACGAGCGATGTCAGCGGAACCATCGAGCCTCCTTTGTGAGCTCAGCGAAGCACGGCCGTGAGCCATCCCGACGTGATGCCGGCGAGCGACTCAGGAATTGGAATCACGAATCTGCAGCGCCCCCGACGGACAGCGCGCGACCTGCGCGATGACATCGGCCGCCGGCGCCTTCTCCGGCCGCACCCAGCGCTTCTCGCGAATATCGAATACCGCGGGCAGCCCCCGCAGGCAGACACCGGTATGGCGGCACAGGTTCGGATCGAACGTCACCGTCACCTCTGGTGTCTCGTACACCTGGATTCGCCTGGGATTGTCAGCCATGGTCGGTTTCGAGCCTCTGGACCATCATTGTCCTCCTCTCGTTTTGACGTACGCGATCGCGAAGAGCACGCCCAGCGTCATGTCGATCAACCCGGCGCCCAGCGACGCGGCACTCAGCCTCCCCTGGGCGTACAGCACGACAGCCGGAAAGCCGAACGCCGCCTTCTCGACCATCGACGGGATCATGAGCGGGCGATAGCGGATGGGATCGCGCGACATGACCAGGAACACGAGCTGCCATGCGACGGCGACGCCGATGAAACCGTAGTAGTACTCGGGATGCGTGATCGGCGGGGGATAGTCGCGGCCGGTCCTGGCCTCGAGAAAATAGAGCGGCAGCAGGAAGATGAGGCCGTAAATGCCGGCGCCGAGGTAGACGCGTGTGGCGAATTTCATGTGTGGGGGGCTGATCATTCCACCGCCCCGCGCCGACTGCAAGTGCTGACCGCCGACTCTTGTTGTGCGTCAGCGGTCTGTCGGAGTCCGAAGCGGCAGCAGTTCCGAAGCGGTAGCGCAGGGCTTCACCCCTGCCTGCATGCCAAACGGGATTCATCCGAACAGTGTTTCGGCGAGCGTGTCGTCGCCGAGATCGATCTTGAACCAGTCTTTCAACAGAATTCGATACTCGTCGGGGTTCGCCACCTCACGCTCTTCGCGGTGCGAGCCCCTCGTCCTGATTGCGCGCCGGCCGGACAGCGTGAGGCGCCCATCCGGCGTCGCCATGGAACAGATCGCCTTATGCGTGAAGTGCGACGCGGGAGACGTCTGGTGATACTCGAGCATCCCGCCGAAATCGGCCAGCCGGCGCGGCGCCATCGAGAAGATGTACTGACGCCTCCATTCCACCTCCCGCCGGCGCTCGAGCACCCGTTCGGCCTCCGACCCTGTCACACGGTACGCGCTGTTCTGATGCACGGCAATCGCGCCGATCGTCAACGGCTCGAGAAAGGAGTCGCCAAAGCCCACGTCGGCAATCATGTTCTGCTCGCGCCCCACCACGAGCGTCAGGTGATCGAACTCGGGCCCCGGCTGCGCGCCATCGTACACGCGCGCGGACAGCAGCGTCACCGGATATCCCAGCTGCTCCAGCAGCCACGCGAACAACCCGTTGAGCTCGTAACAGAACCCGCCGCGGCGGGCAGAGACGATCTTGTCGAAGAACCGCTCGAGCGAGGGGACAATCCGCCGGCCCAGCGCGATATCGAGATTTTCAAACGGTACGGACAAGAGGTGCAATCGATGCAGGTGCCCGAGCGTCTCGGCCGTGGGCGCGCGCGACCCGGTGTATCCGATCCGCTCGAGATACGCGTCAACGTTCATCACGGTTCATCCGGTCGCGCAGGTTGATCCTTCAGTAAAGTTGATCCCGCTAGCGCAGGGCTTCAGCCCACTCGGCCGCTGGACCCGGTAGCGCAGGGCTTCAGCCCTGCCCCGCGTGCTCATCCCGTGATCAGGATCACCGCAAATCCATCGTACCCCTTCACGCCGACGGTCTGGATCGCTGTGGCGCTGACGCGTGGCTCGGCCGCGAGCGCCTCGTAAAATCGCCGCACGCCCTCGACCGCCGCGTCGCCCGATGCCGAATCCGCAACGCCGCCTTTTCGCACCACGTTGTCGGCCACGATCATGGTGCCAACGCCGCCAAGCCTGATCGACCATTTCAAATATTCCTGATAGCTCACCTTGTCGGCGTCGATGAAGACGAAGTCGAACGGGCCGGATCCTTCCGCCTCGAGACGCGGAAGCACGTCGAGCGCCGATCCGACCCGTAGGTCTACGAGCTTTTCACACCCCGCGTGGGCGAAGTTCTTGCGGGCGACGGCAGCCGCGTGATCGTCCACCTCGATCGTCACAAGGCGGCCTCCGGCCGGCAACGCCCGCGCCAGCCAGATAGCGCTGTACCCGCCCAACGTTCCCAGCTCGAGCACGCGTCGCGCACCCATGCTCTTCGCCAGAAGGAACAACAGCTTGCCCTGCGCCGGCGAAATGCTGATGGCCCGCAGGCCAGCGGCGTCGCTGGCCGCGAGCGCCGACTCGAGTGCCGCGTCCGGAGGAAGAAGACGCTCGGTGATGTATTTGTCGACGAGCGCCCAACGATCGTCGGTCATCGCAGCGTCAGCCTACGCCAGGCAGGATGTCGAATTCGATTTTCAGATCGTCTTTCACCTTCACCGTGCCGCCGACGATGCTGATGGGCTGGATGCCGAAGTCGCTCTGCTTCAGCATGGCGCTGCCGCGATACCGGCCGTCCTGCCGCGTGACGGCGAGGGTCACAGGACGCGTCGCGCCGTGCAGGGTGAGATTGCCGCGGACGGTCCATCGATCGGGGCCAGCCGGCTCGACCGCGGTCGACGCAAACGTGATCTCCGGATAACGCGAGACGTCCAGCACCTCCGCACCAACCATCCGGGTCTGTACTTCTGCCCGCTTCGAGGCCGAGAGGTTCGGATCGAGCACGGTCATGTCGGCCGACCGGACGGCAATCTCGACCGAGAGCGTGCCGGAATCGGAAATCGATCCACGCGCAATCGGCGCGCGAATGGTGTGGTCGTCGGCAAACGCCGAAAAGAGGCCGGACTTGTACGCGAACACCGTCAGCGTCGAGCGTCCGCCATCGATAGGCCTGACTTCCGCTCGAAGCCCGGCCCCCATCGTCAGCGATATCGCGAGCGCGACCCTGATGTGCACGATGCGGCTCATGGCTTGACCTTCTTCTTCGATTCAGCGGCGCGTGTCTTCACGAATCGCGTGACGAGCGCCACGGGCACGGGCCTGGCCAGCGGAAACCGAAGCGTGCCTTTGGACGTCTCGTAGCGATCGAGATCGGCGCGAAGCGCACGGCGGACCGCGGCGGTCAGCGGATACAAGCTCATGTGGCTCGTCCACGCCGCGCAGTACACGAGCACTCTTCCGTCGAGCTTGAAGGCCGGGATACCGTAACTGATGCTCTCGGTCGCGCCGGGCGCCGCACGTCGGATCGCGTCGCGCACATTCTTGAGCTTCCGGCGCGAGCCGGGTGGCAGCCGTGCCAGATACCGCTTCACCTTCTCCGCATCAGCGGCGGATCGCACGCGAAACCTCCGTCGTCATATGTGGCTGCACGATCACGGTCCGGCTGAAGCCGGACACTACGTCCTGAGCACTCGCGAAGTCGACTTCGTCGTCAAGGCCGATCGGTCCGATGCGGCCGGTGCGCGGAATCGTCACGGAAGCGGCGCGGCTAAAGCCGCGCCCTACCTGTTCACCGGACCCGACCTCTTCAGCGCGCCCCACCTGTCCACCGTATCCGTCTCCGGTGGCACAGGGCTTCAGCCCTGTCCACAGCGCGGCTGAAGCCGCGCACTACCGCAGCGCGAACTTCTGCACGCGGCCGCCCGCGGCGGCTTCCCCGGTATACACGTTTCCCTTCGAGTCGACGGTCAGATCGTGCAGCGACGTCGCGAACTGTCCCGCGGCCGGACCGCGCTCGCCAAATGAGCCGAGGAGGCGCAGGCCGTCGCGAAGGAAGATCCACACCTTCTGATTCCCGCCATCGGCGACATACACGTACTTGTGATCGGGCGAGAACTCGAGATCGTAAACGGTGCCGGCGGCCCCGGAATCCCGAGCGACGAAAAACTCCTTCTGAAACATCCCGTCCTTGCGGAAGATCTGGACCCGGTTGTTGCTGCGATCGCACACGTACACGAGGTTGTCTCGATCGACGCGCAGACAGTGAACGGCGGTACCGAAATGTTTCGACGGCGGGCCGGAGCGATCGGCGGTTGCCGTCGCGGCCGAGTCGTCGGGTTTCGCGCCGTAGGCGCCCCAGTGACGTTTGTACGCGCCCGTTTCCGAGTCGAAGACAATCACGCGATGGTGTTGATTGCTCTCGCCATCAGAGACGAACACTTCGTTCGTGCGAAGGTCCAGGCGCATCTGCGTGGCACGCGCGACATTCGCCGTGTCGCTGTTGCCGCCGTTCTGTCCGGCGCGGCCGATCTGAAACAAAAATTTCCCCGCGCGGGTAAAAACGAGGATCTGATTATCTTTCTCGCCGTTGCCGCTGATCCACACGCGATCTTTGCCGTCGATCGTGATGCCGTGCACCTGCTGCGGCCACTCGTAACCGGTGCCAGGCCCGCCCCAGGTCTGGACAATGGCTCCCGCCTGGTCGAACTCGATGACCGGCGGCGCCGGCGCACGCTCTTTCACGGCTTCGCCTCGATGGATGATCCAGATGTGATCGCGTGAATCAGTCGCGATGCCGCTGACGGGCCCGACGGCCCAGTTGTTGGGAAGAGGCTTCGGCCATGCTGTATCGACGGTGAACGCCGGGATCTCAGTCGCCTGTCTCGCCAGGAGTGGCAGCGCGGATGTGGCAGACCATATCAGCGCGACGAGAAGGACCGCGCCCAGGCACGTGCGTCGATCGCTCATGAAATCCGCTCCTTTCTAAGGCTAAGGCGCACAGCGTAGCAGATGCCGGGCTCTATTAGCAGTTTTCAGTTCTCAGTCGTCAGTTCTCAGTTGCGAAGCCACTAAAAACTGATAACTGAAGACTGATAACACAACATCAGCCAGGCAGGCGCCCGATCGGCCTCGAAGCCGCTCGGTGGGCCGCAAAATCCTGGGAGGGTCGGCGCCATTCTCGGCGTCAAGTTTTTCTAAGGCCTACGGCTGAACGTGCATGAGGTCGGCCACGCTCGTGACCGAGCTGGGCCACCTGGGCATCAATTGCTTCAGCGTCTGGACGAGCGCCAATGGATCGCGGCCGAGCGATATGTAGAGGTCGTACATCAGCGGGTAGTGGCGCGTGTAAGTGCGATCGAAGGCGAGGCCGGCGTTGTTCAACGCCGCGGGACATTTGTTGAAGGACACCGGATCCGGAGAAATCGCCGAGCACGCGCGCTCCAGCTCGGCAAACAACGCCGACTTCCTCACCAGCGTCTCGGTTTCGCTGATCGCCCCTGCGCGAAACGACTTGTACAACTCGCTCACGCGGTCGTAGTACGCGTTGACGACGAGCGACTTGCGAAGAAAGAGGTCGACATCGCGTGCCAGCAGACGGGAGGTCGACGCCCCTTCGCCAAGCCTCTCGCGCGCGAACGCGCTCGCGGTGAGAAATCCGACCAGCGTGGCCGCCGACTCGGCCACCTCGGTCGGCGCCTTGCTCGCTTCAATCTGGTTGTGAAAATCTTCGTGCGGCACGACGACGAGCACGCGCTCGGTGGGCGCTTCGGCGAGCGCCACCGTAATCGTTTCGTCGCCGCTCGCGACGGCCTGCACGGGATAGAAGAAGACGTCGAACCCGCCGGCGCGCGCCGCGCATCGCGATTCGTTCTCGCGGACCAGACGCAGATTGCTGTAGAACTCGGGCAGCTGCAGCCTGCCGGTGAAATAGCAGCGCTCGTCGGACACGACGCGCGCGGACGTCGTCCGGAAGTTGTCGGTCGGCTGCGAGCCCATCGCCTCGGCGAAATCCTTCAGCTCGCCGATCATCTCGATGCCGGAGAAAGACGGAGGCACCGCCGGCGACACCTTCGGCGGAACTCGGGTGCCGCAGCCCGTCGTCGCGGTGACGACCAGCAGGCAGCCGATGAGGGTGTACCCGCACGTGCTCGCGCGCATCATCAGATGTCAATGTTACGGCAAAGCGGCCTACGGACGAGGCGCCGATTCCGCGCGCAGCGCAATCATGGGATCGACCCTCGCGGCCGCACGGGCCGGCCAGACACAGGCGACGATCGTCGCAACGGCCAGCACCGAGACCACTCCCCCGAAGACAACCGGGTCGTGCGACCCGACCCGGAACAGGAAGAACTCGAGCAACGAGCCGCCCATCTGAATCAGCGCGAGCGTGACGGCGCCTCCGATGACGAGGCCGAGGCCGAGCTGCAGCGCTCCCCGGCGGAGAACCATCCGCGCGATTTCGCTCGCCTGCGCGCCGAGTGCCATGCGGATGCCGAATTCATGCAGGCGCTGGTTCACCGCGAGCGATATCACGCCGTACAGGCCCAGCGTCGCAAGCACGACCGCGACCACGGCAAAAAGCGCAAACATCCCTGCGATCATTCGTCCCGCCAGCAACGCATCGTCGAACGTGCGTTGAGGGGTGGTGGCGGAATAGAGCGCGATGTTCGGATTGACCGACGCCGTCGCCCGGCGCAGCGCGTCGAACAACTGCAGCGCCGGCGCGTGGCCACGCGCCACAACGGTGACGTAAGACCGGGGATATGCCGAGATGGGCAGGAAGAGACCTGCACCGCTGAAAGCGCCGGCGTCCACAGGGCCCTGCATCAGCGTATCCGGGACAACGCCGACGATCGTCGTCCAAGGCATTTTCGCGTTCAGGCGCAATCGACGACCAATTGGATCGGTCCCGGGAAAATAGAGCCTGGCAAGCGTCTCGTTGACGAGCATGACCTCGGCGCGATCGCCGCGGCCGGCATCGGACGCAAACTCGCGGCCGGTCCGCGGGTGCAGCCCCAGCGCCGCGAAGTAGCCGTCCGACACGATCTCGAGCGCACCACGCGGCTGCTCGCCTGGCCTCGACGCCGGGCGCCCTTCGATTTCGAATTCCGCCTGGTTGACGTCGGCCACGTTCCGCCGCGACGTCAGCGCCACGTCGGTGACACCCGGCGCCGCGCGAAGCGCGGCGAGCAACTGGGAATAGAACACGCGCGCGTCGTCTGACGATCGGTACTCCGTTTCCAGATTCATCCGCGCAATCATCACGGCATCGCCGTCGTAGCCAAGCGGCTGCGTCTCGCGGTTGACGATCGAACGAACGAGCAGCAGCGAAATGACGAGCAGCGTGAACGTGAGCGCGATCTGCCCCACCACCAGCGAGCCCATCAGCCTGCCCGTGAATCGGCTCGTCTGGCCCCGCGCACCGTCGCGCAACGCCTCGATCGGATTGGTCCGCGACGCCGAGAGTGCTGGAAGCAGTCCAGCAATCAGCACGGACACGGCTGCGGCAGCCAGCGTGACGGTGAGGACAGGGCGATCGACACGAAACTCCAGCCACGGCGGAGGCTGGATCACGCCGGACGTGCCTGCCGCTTGCACCAGGTTCTGCACGAGCGTCGTCGCCCAGCCCGACGCCAGGACGCCGGCCACACCGCCGATCGCGACGAGCAGCACGCACTCGATGACGATTTGCACGATCAGATCGCTGCGCGATGCGCCCAGCGCTCCGCGCACGGCCAGCTCGCGGCGGCGCGCGATCGAGCGCGCGAACTGAAGATTGGTCACGTTTACACAGGCAATCGCCAGCACGGCCGCGACCGCCGCCAGCATCACGATGAGCAGGCCTCGCGTCTCGGCATCGACAAAGCGATTCAGCAGCGGCTCCACGCTCGCCTGGGTCAGCCGCGCATTCGACGCCGGGAAGTCGCGGGCAATTCTCTGCACGATGCCGGTCATCCCGGCTTCCGCTTCGTCGATCGAGCGTCCGGGCTTCAGCCGGCCGAATACGGAGAGGTTTCCGGCGCCGCGTCGAGTGCCGACCTGATATTCATTGAAAAGCGGGATCCAGAGCCGATCGCGGGTGAACGTGAAATCGGCAGGCAGGACGCCAACCACCGTGGCCATGCGTCCGTTCAGCCTGAAGCTGCGGCCGAGGATGTTCGCATCGCCGCCGAAGTCGTTCTGCCACATCGCGTGACTGAGAATCGTCACACGCTCGGCTTCGGGCCTGTTGTCCGCAGCGGTGAAATCGCGGCCGAGCAAAGGCGAGACGCGCAGCAGCGAGAAGAAACTCTCGGTGACGTGCCCCCCATCGACGCGCTCGGCCGAGCCGTTGCGCACGACGATGAACGAGCCTCTCGTGTAGTAGGCGGCGAGCCCTTCAAGGGTGGTCTGCTGGCGATTCCAATCCACGTAGTCCGCGTACGACGGGAACTGCGTGCGAGCTGCGGGTTCTGCCGGATCCCGGAATTTCACGCTGACGAGCCGCTCCGGTTCCGCCACGGGCAGGCCACGCAGGAGAAACGCGTGGACGATGCTGAACTGGGTCGTGACTCCGCAGATGCCGAGCGCAAGGACGGTTGCCGCGAGAACGCTGAACGTCCGCTCCCTCGCGAGCGTGCGCGCGGCAATTCGCGCCGTCTGAAAAAGATGGTCGAACATGCTAAAGCGACGGCGTTACAAGCGATGTGCCGTCCAGCTGAGGCGGAAAAGGCGGGTGTCGGGCAAATTTACCGGTCACATCCGGGACGGTGCGTCCCATCTGCGGACGGCATGCGGGTCGCGGCGATTAGTTCGTCGTGCCTTCGGTGGTCGCCACGTAGCTGCGGCGGCTCCGCGCCTTCAGCCCAGGCCGCTTGACGAGCACTTCCAGCTTGTGGACCTTGCCGTCGAGCGCCGCCGGGCTGAAGCCGAGCAGATACTGGCTGCGCAGCTCCTGCGCGATGCGGGTGAACGACGAGCCAAGGTCCGCATCCTTCTTCAGATCGAAGAAGCCGCCGCCGGTTTCGTTCGCGAAACGATTGAGGATGGAGTCCGGCTTGCTCCTGACGACGCTCTGGCCGTTGAAGAACTCGGTCTCGAGGCCGATGCCGTAGATCATCACCTCTCCCGCACGGGCACGCTCCAATGCCTTGCCCGACCCCAGGCGGCTGCCGAAGTCGGCGCCATCGGTGAACAGGAGAATCACCTTGCGGCCTTCGACCTTCTCGAACTGGTCGAGGCTCGCGTGCACGGCGTCGTAGAGGCGCGTCTGGTTGCCGAAGTCGAGGTGCTTCAACGCGCTCACCAGGCTGTTGCGATCGCCGGTGAACCCGGTGACGAACTCGATCTTGTCGTTGAATGCGCCGACCATCGCCTTGTCCTGCGGCAGGAGGCGCAGCAGGAACTGCTCCGCACCGGCGTAGAGATCCTTCAGCCGGTCGGTCATGCTGATGCTGGTGTCGAGCATGACGACCGCCGTGAACGGCCTCACCTCGTTGTCGAAGATCGTCACCTCCTGCGGACGGTTGTTGTCGAGAATCTCGAAGTCTTCGCGCGACAGATCGGTCACGAGGCGGTTATTGACGTCGGTCACCGTGACAAAGGACGGCACGACTCGAGACCCGGATCGGAACGTCGGCTGCTGGGCGGCCCCTGACAGGCCGAGCGACAACACACCAATGACCGCCCAGCCCGGATGAAGGTGCTTCAGGTTCATAGAGTGAGCTTAGCACCTGCGGGCAAAAAATATGGCGGGTCCCCCGATGACCGGAGAACCCGCCTGCCTTGCGCCTTCCGACTAGCGACTTTCGCCTTGCGACTTATTGCCCCCGCGCGGCGCCGCGTGCAGGCGCGGCGGCACCGGCTCCTCCGGTCCGGGCGGGCGGCACGAAGCCATCCTTCGACGGCCCGTTCTGATGGAACCGCGAGTCGGCGCTCAGGCGATTGCCCGTCGCGAACTGGAATCCGGCGTTGCCCCAGTACTTGCCGGCCTTGTACGTCGCGTCGCGCACCTTCGTCAGCAGATCCTGATAGCGATCGTCGGTCTGCGGGAAGCCGCTGAAGCTCGTCAGATCGCTGTTGCCCAGGATGACGACGTCGATGCCGGGCATGGCCGCGATCTCGTAGGCGTTGTCGACCCCCTCGACGGTTTCGATCATCACGACGCTCAACACGTTGTCGTCGATCGAGTTGCGATAGGTCTCGCCGGGATTGAGGAACTTGTTCCAGAACTGGCTGCCGCCCTGGCTGCGCCGGCCGATGGGCGGGAACCGCGCGTAGCGCGCGGCGTCCCTCGCCTCGAGCACGTCGTCAACCGTCGGGACGATCGTGCCGAGAATGCCCATGTCGTACGCCTTCTGCATGTTCGCCTCGAGCGCATCCGGCATGCGGATCATCGGCGTCGCGCCGATGCCCGGACAGGCGTGCATCATCTTCTCCACTTCGTCGAACCGCAGCCGCGAGTGCTGCATCTCGAACCAGGTGTAGTCGTAGTGCGGCGCCAGCTGGCAGTACCTGCTCGGGGTTGAACGTGCTCTGGGTGAAGCTGAACACCTGCTGCCCCGACAGCAGCTTCGCCTTGGCGGTGTTGTACAGCTTGCGATTGGGATTGACCATGAACGCCCTGGTCGCCCATCCCCACGGCCTCCCGGGATCGAGCGCCATCGGCGTCAACGTGCCGTTCGCGTGCTTCACGGGCTGACCGCCGCCCTGCGCGCCGGGCCAGGCTGCCGCCGAGACGACGGCTGCCAGCAACACCAGGAAGCCGATCTTTCCTCGCAACATGGTGACTCTCCTTTGAAGGGGAAGGGCGGGAGTATCGCACGAACGTGTGGTAATTTCACGCGATATGCGCAGCGGGAAATCGGTGCTCGTGTCCGGCGGCGCCCATGGCATCGGCAAGGCCGCGGCCGTCGCGTTCGCCCGTGACGGACATCGCGTCGCGGTGGCGGATGTCGACGAGCCCGCCGGCACCGCGCTGAGCGAGCACGGCCGGTCGCTGGCCGGCGAGATCCTCTTCGTTCGAGCCGACGTCTCGCGCGCCGACCAGGCCGGCGACGCTGTTCACAAGACGGTCGCCGCGTTCGGCGGCCTCGACATCCTGTTCAACAACGCCGGCATCCAGCCCGCCGACAGCTACAAGACCGTCGAGCATCTCGACGAAGCGGTCTGGGACCGCATCATGGACGTGAACGTCAAGAGCTGCTTCCTGCTCTGCAAGCACGCCGTTCCCGAGATGATCAAGCGAGGCGGCGGCGTCATCATCAACAACGCGAGCGCGCAGGGCCTTCAGTCGCAGAAGCTGGTGCCGGCCTATGCCGCCAGCAAGGGAGCCGTGCTGTCGCTCACGCGCAATCTCGCGCTGGACTTCGCCGAACACAACATCAGGGTCGTGGCGATCTGTCCGGGATCGGTGGACACGCCGATGTTGCGCGCCACGGCGGCGATGGCCATGCCTCAGAATCCCGATCAGACGTTGGCCGAGTGGGGACGCAAACATCCGCTCGGCCGCATCGGCCGGCCAGACGAGATCGCCGAAGTGGTGCTGTTCCTCGCGAGCGAGCGCGCGTCGTTCATCACGGGCGAGTATGTGTGCGTCGACGGCGGGCTGATGGCCAAGGGCGCGTGGGCTGAGTAAGTCGAAGGCGCAAGTCGAGAGTCGGGAGGCGCAAGGCGTGCTGTCTATTTGAAAATCGACTTCGCGATGAGCGCGTGAATGCCCTTCGTGCCGTCGACGGCCTGCGTGACACGAAGATCGGCTGCGAGCGAACACAACAGGTACGCGTCTTCGCGCGACAGCTTTTTTTCGGCGACGAGGTATTCCACCATCTCCCGCGTGGCGAGGCGCGTGGCCTCGTCCAGGTCGGGATCGAGTCCCATCGTCATGTAGTGCGTGGGCGTCTCCGCGCGAGGCCACTTGAGCGGCTGCCCTTTGCGCAGGCGCACTTCGATGGTCCCCCGCAGCGACGTTTCGAGCGCGGCGCCGCTGACTTCACCGTCGCCCTGCATGGCGTGCCCGTCGCCAATCGACAGCAACCCACCCGCCGTGTGCACCGGCAGGTACAACACCGAGCCCGCGACGAGATCCTTGTTGTCGAGATTCCCGCCGTGCCAGCCCGGGGGCGTGCTGGAGAGTCTGCCGCTCAAGGTGGGCGGCGCCACGCCGATGGAACCGAAGAACGGCGCGATCGGCAACCGTATGCCGGGCCGGAACTCGATGCTCGTCGCTCCCGCCGGCCAGCGAATCAATCGCTGGTGCGCGTACCGGAAAATCGCCGGGCAGCACGCCACCACCGGGACTGAACGCCGCCACACCGTACGGATGGAGGAGGTCGATCGCGACGAGGTGCACCTCGAGCACGTCTCCGGGCTCGGCCCCTTCGACGTAGATGGGTCCGGTCATCGGATGCGGGCCGGGCCCTCTTTCCTTGACGGCGGCTTCAACGGCGCGCATCGACTCGGGGATGTCGGCGTCGCTCACTCCGGCGAGCTTCAATCGCTCGAGCCCGCGCGCGATCATCGTTTCGAGGCGCACACGATCGCCGGAGGCCACGCGCAACGCCGGTTTCACGCGCGCGTCGTAGTACCCCCAGTGGACGTTCTGCGGCGCAAGCGGCAAGTCGTGCGTGCGACCCGTGCCCTGTGCGGCCGCGACGGCCGCCAGCGCCACAACGACGCACGCGGTGACTACGCTGCGTGTCATGTGCCCTCCTCTGACTCTGCGTTGCCAATCTCGGGAACTACGATCAGTGTGACAGGATACCCGAGAAGACTGCTTGACAAGGTCGGCACGCCTTGTCACCATCCGCCATCGATAATCGATGAGACGACTACTCGCGCTGGTCCTGTCGGCCGCCGTTGTCGGCACGGCGGCGGCTTCCGGCCAATCGACGGCCGACACGCTCCCACCCGGTAACGAGGCCGCCGGCGCGGCCATCGTTGCCGGGACGGGGAAATGCCTGACGTGCCACCGCATTCTCACGACGGGATCGCGCCTCGGTCCCGATCTCACCGACATCGGGGCCAACCGCACGCCTGAACAGCTCAGGGCCTCGCTCCTCGACCCCGATGCCGAGATTCTTCCCGAGAACCGCTTCTATCGCGTCGTGACGCGTGATGGCGTCACCACGACCGGCCGGCTTCTGAACCTCGATACGTTTCAGGTCCTGATGCGCGACCCGAAGGATCAGTTGCTGCGCTTCGTCAAAGCGGACCTGCGCGAACACGGGTTCGTCCAGGCGTCGCCCATGCCGTCGTTTCGAACCACGCTCTCGCCCCAGGAACTGGCCGACGTCCTCGCCTATCTGGGCACGCTGAAAGGAGTCGTCGCCCAATGACGGCCCGTTTGCCGATCCTCGGAGTCACCATCATCGCGCTGAGTCAACTCCTGCTGGCCCAGGTGTCTTCCGATCGCCTCCTGAACGCCCAGAAGGAATCGCAGAACTGGCTGACGTATTCGGGCGGCTACATGAGCCAGCGCCACAGCCAGCTCACGCAGATCGCGCCGGCGAACGTCAAGGATCTGGAGCTGAAGTGGGTGTTCCAGGCTCGATGGCTCGACTACAACCAGGCGACGCCGCTGGTCGTGGACGGAGTCATGTACACGACACAGGGCAACGACGTCGTCGCGCTGGATGCGGCGACCGGAAAGATCTTCTGGATCTATCCCTACACGCCTTCGTCCGATGCGAAGTCCTGTTGCGGCCGCATTACCCGCGGCCTCGCGATCCACGGCGACACGCTCTTTCTCGCGACCGTAGACGCGCACCTGATCGCCATCGACGCGAAAACCGGACGCCCGATCTGGAACCGCATCGTCGCGTCAGGTGCGGCCGGATACTCGCTGACGACGGCGCCACTCGTGATCAAAGACAAGGTCATCGTCGGACCGGCCGGCGGCGAGTTCGGCATTCGCGGCTTCATCGCGGCCTACGATGCCGCCACCGGCAAGGAGGCGTGGAGGTTCAACACCGTGCCGCTGCCGGGAGAAGTCGGGCACGACACGTGGGGCCAGGGCTGGCAGCACGGCGGCGGGTCAATCTGGGTCACGGGATCCTACGATCCGGAAACGAACCTGACGTTCTGGGGCGTCGGTAACCCGGGCCCCGATTACAACGCCGAGACACGGCCCGGTGACAATCTGTACAGCTGCTCGGTCGTCGCGCTGGACGCCGATACCGGAAAACTCAAGTGGCATTACCAGTTCATGCCGAACGACGAATTCGACTGGGATGCGGTGCAGGTTCCGGTGCTGGCCGACATCCCGTGGAAGGGGCAACCGCGAAAGGCCATGCTCTGGGCCAATCGCAACGGTTTCTTCTACGTGCTCGATCGCCGCACGGGCGAGTTCCTGCAAGCCACGCCGATCGCCAAGCAGAACTGGAACGCCGGCTTCGACAACGGGAGGCCGATTCGGACGCCGAACTCCATGGCGTCGCGCGAGGGCGTGCTCATCTATCCGGGCAACCAGGGCGCGACCAACTGGTTCAGCCCCTGGTACAGCCCGCGAACCGGCCTCTTTTACGTGAACGTGTGGGAGAACTCTCACCACATCTTCGCGCGTGCCGATCAGGAGTATCAGGAAGGGCTGTCGTACACAGCGGGCAGGCTCTCGACCAACTATCCCGGACGAGGGATCGCGGCGGGGATGCGCGCCATCCAACGGCCGAATCTTCGTAAGGAAGAAGAGAATTTCGGCACGGTGCGCGCGTTCGATCCGCAGACCGGAAAGTGGCGATGGGAATACAAGCAGAGTGACCTGACCGACGCGGGTATTCTCACCACGGCAACCGATCTCCTCTTCACGGGCGGGCGCGAAGGCTACTTTTTCGCCCTCGATGCGAGGACGGGCGCCCTTCTGTGGAGGATGCAGCTGGGCGGCCCGACGCAGAACGGACCGATGACCTACGCGGTCAACGGGCGTCAGTACGTGGCCGTGAGCGCGAGCAATTCCCTGTTCGTATTCGGGCTCCGATAACCACGAAGACATAACACGAAGACACGAAGAACGAAGATTCAAGAATACGCAGGCTGCTCGAAATGGTTGGGGCATGGCAGGGCTAAAGCCCTGCGCTACCGTGGAGGTCTAGAACTCCTCTTCCTTCAGGACCCTCAGAAACACCAGCAGGAACACGACCGCGCCAACCAGAATCACGCTCGGCGCGATACCAGCCAGGCGGGGCACGAACGAGAGCTCGCGGTAGGCCCGGACGGTCAGCAACAACAGACGCAACGACATCCCCGCGGCGCTGATGAGCAGGGCGAGAAAAACGAGGATGGCTGTCGCGGCGCTGGCGAACCCGCCCTCCCGATTCGGCACGAAGCGCGGCACGATGAACGCGAGCGCAGTTGCAAACGCGCAGAGCGCGGACAACTGGTAGACCTTTTTCTCGGTTGTGTGTGCCATGTGATGGTCGGTGCTCAGGCGCGTGTCCCGATCGAGGCGCGTTTCTGCTGAAGGAAGTGACGCACCGACGGCTCTCGCTCGAGCCCGATTGCCCGCTCGTAGGCGAGATCCGCGGCGGCGACGTCTCCCAGTTGCGCCAGCACGCCCGCGCGCGCCGCCCAGTACGGCTGATACTCGCTCAACCGCGCATCGTCTTTCAACTCGTCGAGGGCGGCCAGCGCCGCGAGAGGGCCGCGCGTTTCCGCGACGGCGACGGCTCGATTGATGGCGACCACGGGCGATCCGGTGATCGCGAGGAGCGCGTCGTACAACCGCTCGATGGCAATCCAGTCGGGCCTGCCGGTGTGGCGGCGAATGACGTGCGCCGACTGCACCGCCGCTTCGAGTTGATAGCGGCCCGTCCGCCCCAGTCCTGCTCGCCCGTACCAGCAACGCTTCCGCCTCGTCTATGAGGGTCGCGTCCCACAACCCGGGATCCTGCTGCGACAGCGGCACGTACTCTCCGTGTTCGTCGCGCCTCGCTGCCCGCCGCGCGTGCGTGTGCAGCATCAACGACAGGAGGCCAAGCGCCTCGGGCTCTCCGGGCAGCAGTGACTCGACCAGACGGCCGAGCCAGATCGCCTCTTCCGCGAGATTCCGGCGGCGCGCATCCGTTCCGGCGGGATCGGCCCAGCCTTCCGCGTAGGTCGCGTAGATCGCGTCCAGCACCGCATCGAGCCGCGGACCAAGCTCGTCGCGATCGGGCACGCGAAACGGAATGCCGGCCTGCTTGATCTTGTTCTTCGCCCGTACGAGACGCTGCCCCATCGTCGAAGGAGAGACCAGGAACGCCGACGCGATGGCCGCGGCGTCGAACCCGAGCACCGCCTGCAGCATCAGGGGCGCGCGAATGCCGGCGTCGATCGCCGGATGCGCGCACGCGAACATCAGCGCAAGCCGCTCGTCAGGGATCCCGGCGTCGAGGTCTGATTGTGCTGATGTCATCTCCGAAAGAAACTTCAGATGATCGGCGGCACCCTCAGCCGTCCGCCGCTGCCGGACGACGTCGATCTGCCGGCGACGCGCGACAGTCAGCAGCCACCCTTCGGGATTGTTCGGGATGCCATTCTTCGGCCAATCGACGAGAGCGGCGGCGAAGGCTTCGGAAAGCGCATCCTCTGCCCCCGCCACGTCGCGCGTGCGTGCGGCGAGAAAGGCGACGAGCTTGCCGTAGCTTTCGCGCGCCACCCGTTCGAGCGCTACATCGGCCAAATCGGACGCACCTCGACGATGCCATGGCTGGCGCCGGGGCAGCGCGAGGCCCACGAAATGGCGGCGTCCAGATCGGGCACGTCGATCAGGAAATAGCCGCCGAGCTGTTCCTTGGTCTCCGCGTAGGGTCCGTTCAACACTTCGGTCTTGCCGTTGGCCACGCGCACGGTCGTCGCCATCTCGACCGGCCGCAGCCGCTCGCCGCCACCGTAAACACCGGCGGTCTTGAGCGCCTCCGTGTAGGCCCCGTATGGGGCCACGGCTTTCGCGCGGTCGGCCTCGCTCATGGCCTGAAAACGCTTGTCGTCGTTGAAAACCATCAACATGTACTTCATGACGTCTCCCTTGTTTCAGCCTGGCATTATGCCCTGCTGCGACAATGACGTTTGGCGGACGCGGATTTCGACAACCGTCTGGGCGATGGGCAGGTCCGTCGCATACGTAGTGTCCGGCTTCAGCCGGACGCGTGGCGGTTAGCGGACTGGGCGGCGTGGACGAATGCCCGGATCAGCGGATGGGTCCGGCCCGAAAGAGCCGATTGCTCCGGCTGGAACAGCGTCGCAAGAAAAAATGGATGCCCGTCGAGCTCGACCGCCCGCACGTCGCCGTCGGCATCCCACGCACTGGCGCGCAGCGGTCCGCTCGCGAGCCGGGCGCTGTGCTCGCGACTGAGGCCGTACCGGCAGTGGTACTCCTCGCGGGCTGACGGCACTCCATACAGCGAACCGACTCTCGAGCCCGCGGCGAAGCGCACCTCGCCGTCTTTATCGACGAGGCTGCACTCGAGCGGCGCAATCACCGGATTGTCGGCGGTGGGATCCAGCTCGGCGTGGACGGCTCGCGCCACTCCCCAGACGGCCTCGGCGTATTCCAGCATCGCATGCTGGAATCCGCCGCACGTGCCGAGGAACGGTTTGCCTGTCTCGCGGGCCATCCTGATGGCCGCAATGGCGCCGCGAGGGTTGACATACGGCGAGGCCGGCACACACCAGATACCGTCGTATGGGACGAGCTGCTCGGACGGATCCTCGCGAAGCGTCCCGGTGTGCAGCCATTCACACGCGCAACCGTGTCCGAGAGATTCGCCGGCGAGCGCGAGCGCACGCGGGATGCCCTGGTGCGCCTTGACGGCCGCGTTGTAGTCGCCGATCAGTGCGATGCGCGGATGGCTGACCGCCATACCCTATGGCGCGAACTGGTATGCGGCGCGCTCGAACGAGTCGTATACGGCAAGTGCCTTGCTGTCGGCGAACGGAAGCAGCTGCATCAGAATGATCCCGCCGATGCCGCGGGCTGGATCGATCCAGAAGTACGTGTTGTTGATGCCGCCCCAGCTGAGGCTCCCCGCCGATCGCTTGCCCGGACGTCCGTTCGGGGTCATGAGAAATCCAATGCCCCACTTGTCGCGGCCGTCATCGACGAACGTGAAGTCGCTGCTGCGCTCGGGCATCGCGCTCTTCAACGCACGAACCCCAACGCTGCCGATCTGGTTCGCGCTCATCAGCGTGACCGCATCGGGCGACAGAATGCGCACGTTGTCGAGCGTGCCCTGGTTGAGAAACATGCGCACGACGCGTGCGTAGTCGGCCGCGGTGGATGAAAGCCCGCCGCCGCCGACAGGCCTCGGTATTGAAAACGGCGGCTGTGCGGGGTCGACCTCGAACGTCCCGTCAGCACGCCGTTTATGAACAGGCACGACACGCGCGTGCTTGTCCTGGGGCAGGTTGTAGAACGTGTCGTTCATGTTCAGCGGGCCGAGAATGCGCTCGCGGAAGTACGACTCGAGCGGCATGCCCGACAGCGATTCGACCAGCCGTCCTGCCCAGTCGATGCTCGTGCCGTAGATCCATTGATCGCCGGGATCGAAGAGCAGTGGACCCGCTGGATAGTGCTCGCCAGAGCGAGGCTTGAAGTCCCTGACGATGGGGCTCGTGAAATTCTGGCTGAGGCCCGAGGTGTGGGTCAGGAGGTGCCGAATGGTGATGGGCCTCGCCGCCGGCCGCAGCGTGTACGCCCCCGTCGCCTGGTCGAACGATTCGAACACCTTCATGTTCGCAAGGTCGGGCAGGTACTTCTCCGCGGGATCCTCGAGGCGGAACTTGCCCTGTTCGAACAGCTGCATTGCCGCCGTCGACGTAATCGGCTTGGTCATCGACGCAATGCGGAAGATCGCATCGGCTGTCAGCGGCTTCCCTGTCGCGACATCCGCCTTCCCGAACGCCCCCTGATAGATGATGCCGCGGCGATCGACGACGACCGCGACGACACCGGGGATGTCCCCCCGCTTGACGGCCTCGGCAAGCACCGCGTCGACCGCAGCAGCACGCGGACGGCCCACATCAGCGGCTGGAGAAGACTGCCAGGCGTAACCGGTGCTGACCAGCACCGAGGCCAACACGATGGAGACGAGACGGAGGGTCATTTGCTCAAATACTCCTTCGACTGCGCTTCGTTCTTGAGCGGCGTCACCTTGTCGGGATCGATGCGGACCATCAGGTAGTTGATATGATCGTCGATCTTCGTGAACCAGTGACCGGTGCCTGCGGGGATCACCACGACATCACCGGCCTTGAGCTGGTGTGCCACGCCGTTGCGAATCTCTGAGCCATTGTGTCCCGGCCCGTTGTACTCGATGACGGTGCGGAGGGTTGCCGGACGCCGCTGCCGGTTGATGATGTCCGGACCGAGCACCAGCGTGGCCGTGCCTGAAATCACGTGGTAGACCTCGCTGACAAGGTCGTGTTCGGCCACGGAATCCGGCGCCGGCTTGTCGAGCCTGGAACGATAGACCATGCCGATGGCAACGTGGGCGCGCCCGAGCTCGATATCCCGCACCTGCTGGTCGGTCAGCTTCTCCTGTACGGCTTTCTTCGTGTACGCCTCGAGCTCGGAAAGCGGAATGTAGGTGCCGGGACACATGTTGCACATCGGCTGCGGGTCGGTGGGATTCACCCGAGCCTGCGCAATCATCGCCACGCCGCAACACGCCGCCACGCCCCATCCAAGAAGAACGTTCTTCATCCCAACCTCCACCTTCTCCATTGATGTCACGAGCCCGAACATCTTCACGCCTGTGCCCTCGTAAACGCGAAGATGGCGTCGGTGGCCTGCGCCACACCGCCTGCCTCGCGAAACGACTGGCACACCGTTGCGGCCTGGCTCCGGAACCGGTCCTCGACGAGCAGCCGCCGAACCGCGTCCCGCAGCGTTTCGACCGTCACCTCCTCCTTCGTCAGGCAGAGGCCCGCGCCGAGCTGTGCGACCCGCCGTCCGACGATGGCCTGCTCGCCCATCTGGGGAACGACCACCATGGGCACACTATAAGAGAGACTCTCGCTCACGCTGTTCATACCACCGTGCGTCACGAATGCTTTGACGCGCTGGAGCACCGCGAGTTGCGGTACATGAGAGGCCACAATGAAGTTCGGCGGCGCGACACCCAGAGTCTCCCTCGGCACGTTGGCCCCGGTGGACAGGATCACCTGAAAGGCCTGCCCGGCAAACGCCTCGAAGCATTTCCTGTAGAACGCAGGGTCGGCGTTGAACAAGGTGCCGAGCGATACATACACCACGTCGGACAGCCGCACGTGTTCCCAGGGGAACATCGTGGTCTCGGTCCGGGACGTCATCGGCCCGACAAACTGAAAGCGGTCGTCGAACGACTCTGCGCAGGGCTGAAAATACCGCGACGTGTACACGATGTTCAAATCCGAACGGCCCATCACCGAGCCCATGACGCCAGGACCGCTGACGCCATGCACGCGACACAGCCGCCGGTGGAGCAGGAACGCCTTGCTCATGTAACGCAGTTTGGAGAGGAGAAGCCGGGCGCTTTTGGGCCGGACGCCGTACGCCAGACCGAACGCCACGACCTGACGGTTGAAGGCGAACGTGCTGACGGACGTCACGACCGGCACACGCAGGATCCTCCCAACCCACTGCCCCCATGGCGCCACCGAGTCCGCGATGACGTAGTCGGGATGCTCCTCGCGAAACGCGTCCAGTTCCCCTTCGAGCACGCTCGCCGCGGTACGCATGAGCAGCCACGAGATCTCGTGCGTCCGTGCCGGAAGCTGGCTCAGATCGGTGAGGAACGCGTTCCGATAGGGCCGATAGCGGGCGCCCGCCCGTTCTATTTCCGCCGCGAACGCCCCGGCCGAGTAGTACACGATCTCGTCGCCTCGTCTGGCGAGCTCGCGAACGAGAGGCAGCGAGGGATTGACATGCCCATGTAACGGCAGACTCAGGAACAGGGCCTTCGGCACGGGAATGCAACCCCCTCAGTCCGTCACGATTCTCGCGCTGACGACGACACCCTCGTTGATTTTCACGACGAGCCACTCGGAATCGATCGAGAAGAGGCCACGTTCTGGTCCAAGCCAGTAGACGTAGTCGTACTCCCGGAAATATGGCGTCGCGAGGGTTGTTCGTCGAAGATGACGCGTTCGCGGCCCATCAGCCACGCCGCAACGGTCAGCCAGTTGACCGCGAGCCAGAAGTACAGAAGGAACGTGACTGCGCCAAAGAGGCCATAGCGAAGCGCGTCGCTCCTGCGGATGTTCGTCGGGTACATGCGTTATCAGGCGCCGCCGCTTACTGAACGTCGTAGGTTACTGGTCCAGGCTCTCTAACGACGACGACTTCGGCGCCCTCCGCATCTGACGGAATCTCAAACAGCGCTGCAAATCCCCTGAGAGTGTCAGGATTGATTTGAAAGTTGAACCGCGGCAGTCTCACGTTTCGCTGGTCGAGTCGCGCTCGAACCACTTCGATGGGAGTGTCAATGAAGTGGGTCTTGGTGCGCGCTCCCACAGTAGCCGCGAGTTCGACGTGCCTCATGCGATGCACCCGAAGAAAGAACCCGTCGTCCAGGATAACGTCCACCGACCGACGCAGCAGCTCGGAGGCCGCATCCCAGATGAGTGCGCGCGACGCCAGCACCCGACGCGTGTGTTCTTCGTGACCGACCTCGGCGATGTCGTACTTCCCGAAGGCCGTGATGAGCCAGCGGTCCAGCGAGAATAGCGCGCAGTCGAGGTCCACCCGCAGGCCCGTCGCATATGTCGTCTTTCCGGAGCACGGCAGTCCTGAAATGAGATGGAGGATGGGCATTCGGCCTTTCAGGATCTCTTCTTCGTGCCGTCGAGGACGGCGATCATCCGCCGATTAGCCGCCTAACGCCTGCCGCTCGGCCACGAGCGGCGCTTTCAACTTCTTGATTACCCCAACCTTCGCGCGGCGATCGTGGGCTGCAGCGGCTGTTGGGCTTCGGCTGACACCAAGCGTATGATAGACGCATGGAGTTGCAGTTCACGGCCGTTTTTCGACGCGTGCCGGAAGGTTACATCGGGTTCGTCGAAGAGTTGTCAGGCGCAAATACCCAAGGCGCCACACTCGAAGAAGTGCGCGCCAACCTTCGGGAAGCCGTTGCGCTGGTGCTCGAAGCCAACCGAACGCTCGCCCAGGAAACCACAGACGGCAAAGACGTGATTCGAGAACCATTGAAGATCACGGCGTGAAACGGCGTGACCTGATCAGGCACCTCGAACAGCATGGATGTGAGATCCTGCGCGAAGGAGCCAACCATTCGATCTACGTCAATCGCGCAGCCGGCAAGACATCCGCAGTTCCACGTCATACCGAGATCAATAACGACTTAGCCAGAAAGATCTGTAAAGATCTGGGCGTCCCGTTGCCGTAAGCTGACAAGACTTGGAGTAGACCTCTTCACGGCTTCGCAGCGGCGCGTGCGAACCATGCCGTAGCTTCAGCGAGGGCGGAAGCCGGACACTACGTACTGAGACTTGCGCCTGCCGACCGTCGACCTGCGCCTTGCGACCCTTCGACAAGCTCAGGGTCGCCCCGAACATCGTCGAGGGGCGACTGACACCGCTACGGACTCTTCGTCCCGTAGTCCCAGTGTTCGGCAATCTTGCCGTTTTCGACGCGAAGCATGTCGAACCAGGTCGTCGTGTAGCGCTGGCCGGGATTCTTCGGGTCCGGCAGCTCACGCCGGAACGCCAGCACGACCAGGTCGCGCTCGGCCATGATCGTGACGAGGTTGTCGATCGTCGGCTTCACCGGCTGGCGCTCGAGACGCCCGAAGAAGTCCATGAACGGCTGACGGCCGGTCGCCACCGTCGGGTTGTGCTGCATGTAGTTCTCGGCCATGTACTTGGGCGCCAGATCCATGTTGCGGGCCTGGAAGACTTCGCGCCAGAAATCAAATACCAGCTTCTTGTTGGCCGCCAGCTGCGGATCGGTGCTTTGCAGCAGCGCCTGCTGATTCGGATGCAATTCCACGGGAAGCTGCGCCGACGCCGGCGCGGCAGACAGGATGAACGCAAGCAGAACAAGAAGCACCTTCATAGGTCCCTCACTCGAGTTTCAAGAGTCGAATCGCATTGCCGTAGTAGATCGCGGCCCGCTCGTCTTCGGCAATGGGCAGCCGATCGATGATGCCGATCGTCTCGCGGATGTACATCGGGCCTTTTTCGGGATCGAACGGCGAGTCCGACGCGAACAACACATGATCGGACTTGAAAAAGCCGAGACCGCAGAGTGTCGCGTCGTAGGCGCCGAAGAGCGCCGTATCGGCGTAGAACATCCGGAAGTAGTCGATCGGGCGCTTCTTCAGCCGCGTCAGCACCTGGGTGTAGTCCCGATCCGACGTCCTGGCCCCCAGCTGATCCCATCCGGGACCCAGGCGCCCCTCGAAGTACGGCGCCATCGCGCCCATGTGATGCGTGATGATCTTCAGGTTCGGGTGTTTGTCGAACAACCCGGCAAAGACCATGCGCGCCATCGCCACGCTGGTCTCGTACGGCCAGCCGAACGTCCACCAGATCTCGTACTCCGAGCGATCTTCGGACGCGTAGTCCGGGATGTCCGCTCCACGATACGGATGGAGCCAGATCGGCAGGTCGAACCCGGCCATGGCGTCGAAGAGCGGCAGGAACTCCGGCGCGACGAGCGGCTTGCCGCAGATGTTCGTGAAGAGCTGAATGCCACGGGCGCCAAGCTCGCCGATCGCCCGGTGCGTTTCGCGAAGCGCCTCGCCGGGATCGTTGAGCGGCAGCGACGCCACGAATCCGGGAAACCGCCGCGGATACTTCTGCACCAGCTCCGCCATCCCGTCGTTGGCGCGGCGGGCGAGCTCGACCGCGTCTCGAGGGCTCGCAAAGACCTCGATGGGCGGCGTCGCAATGGACAGAACCTGCTCGTAGCCGTCGAATCGATCCATGACGCGGAATCGCTCGTCCAGATCGACGAGCATCGGCACGCCGCGCACACGTTTCCCTGCGTCCTTGAATCCGGGCGCCACTTCTCCCATCCGCTCGGCATACGCCGCCGGGAAGATGTGAGTGAAGACGTCGATCTTGCGCATCGCTACCGTGGGAGCCCGGCGATATCGGTCCGTATCCTGTATAGATTCTTGCCCGCGGTCACGTAGAGCGTCTTCATGTCCGGGCCGCCGAAGGCATTGTTCGTAATCGTGTCTTCGAGGATCGGAATGAACTGGATGAGCTTGCCTTCGGGCGAAATCACGTGGACACCGGCTTTGGTGTCGAGCGTCTCGGACGTGCCGCGCAGCTGGTTCAGGCCGGCCGACGCCCAGAGATTGCCCTGCGTATCGATGCTCATGCCGTCGGCGCTGCGTCCGGGATAGAAGTTGTAGTGCACTTTCATGTTGGTGACCGTGCCGTTGGGCTGCAGGTCGTAGCTGCGAATCATGCGCGCGCCGCCCTGCGCCCCGTTGGCCTCGATGAGATACAGCTTTCGATCGTCGGGCGAAATCTGAATGCCGTTGGGACGCTGAATGTCGGGCGCGGCCAGGATTCGCTCGAGCTTGCCCGGCCCGTCGAGGCGGTACACCGCCACGCCGGCGAGATCGGTGAAATACAACCGTCCCTTGCCGTCGATGGTGACATCGTTCGGCGCCGTGAAAGACTTGCCCTGATAGTTGTCGGCCAGCACCTCGATCTTCCCCGTCTTCAGGTCCGTTCGCGTCACGCGCGGCGAGCCGGCGACTTTCACGCCGGGACGTTCGAACTCGCCGCCTTCGCAGGCAATCAGTCGCCCCTCCGGATCGATGAGGAGGCCGTTCGCGGCGTTGCTCTTCTCGCGGTAGGTCGAGAGCTGGCCGTTGGTGCCCAGCTTCATGATTCGCTGCGACGTGATCTCCGTGAAGTAGACGTTCCCTTCGCGATCCACCGTCGGGCCTTCCGTGAACGCCACCGTCGCGGCGATCTCCGGCTGCGGCTGCTGTGCCCACACGGCACACGTCATCACGAGACACACCAGACCTGTCGTTTTCATGCGCATGCGAATCCTCACTTCAAGGCCTTTGATCGCATCACGAGCCCGCGGTTCAGCGGGCTCGTGACGGTAACACGTCGGCGACGCCCTCGCCGGGCGTCCACCATCAGACAGCCGGCTTGATGTTCTGATTGACGCGGAACAGGTTCTTCGGATCGTACTTCGCTTTGATCGACGCCAGGCGCGCGTAGTTCTCGCCATAGGTCGCCTGCACGCGCCCGTCGGCCTCATCGTCCATCATGAAGTTGACGTACGCCCCCGCCATGTTGAACGGATGCACGGCCTTCCAGTACTCCCGGCCCCAGGTCTTCAACTGGTCGGCACGTTTGGGATCCGCGTCGACGCCGGCGATGACCATCGACCATGTCGCGTCGCGTGCGCTCCAGGCCGTCGCGTCCTTCGCCACTCGACGCACGGCGCCGTCGATGGGGTACAGGTGCATCAGCGACAAGTGGCTCGGCGCTCTGGCCGCTTCGCGGATGTGTATCGCGATCGCTTCGTCCGGCAGGGTCTTCACGAAGTCCCCTTTCCAGTACCACTGCAGGCCCTTCGGGAACAGCCCATCGAAGAGAGATTGAAACGCCGGCAACGGCATCTCGCCCATCCAGTTGAACAGCGGCGGCGGCGTGGCCTTCAGCAGTGGCGCCATCGCGCGCGCTCCGTCGGCGCCCGAGCCGTTGTAGCAGGAGATGACCGCGCACGCACGCTTGCCCCAGTGCTCTTTCGGGAACGGATCGCCCGGAGGAACCGTCTTCAGGCCTACGAACGTGCCGAGATCCTCCACCGTCGTCGGCAGGAACTCGCGATAGGCCTTCATGACCTCCTGTCCGTGAAGGGACGCATCCCAGAAAATCGGCCCGGCGTACACGCTGCTCACCGGATGCGCGCGGTCATGCCGTTGTACAACGCGCGAACCGCATCGTAGTCCGCATCCTGCTGTTCGACGACCCGCCCTCGAAGACTCTGCTGCAATGTTGATGTCGTCTGCGTGCTCATTGCTCAAAACCTCCCTGTGACAAACCGCCATGATACCCACGGCCCCCGGCGGCGCAAGCACAACTTGTAAAGGTGCCGGTGATGCCGGGTCTGGAGAACAAGACCCGGCCTACTTGCGGTCTTTTGTAGGGCGGGTCTTGCTTGTTAGACCCGCCGCTCGTAACTCGCGGGCCGAGCGGCCGGTGAGGATGGCCAGGGCGATGCCGCCCAGCACGAGGATCGTCGCCACGACAAGACGCACCGGAACGGGCTCGGAAAGAAGGACGACTCCGCCTGCCGCGGCAAGGACGGGCACGGCGAGCTGCACCACCGCCGCCCGCACGGCAGTCAGCCCGCGCAACGCCGCAAACCAGGCCACATATCCGAGACCCGACGCGAGCGCCCCCGACGCGACGGCCAGGACTGCGCCGGCCGGACTGATGTGAAACTGCGCGATCGACGCCAGGCTTGCGAGGAAGATAAGCGGGACAGACCGCACGAAGTTGCTCGTGGTTTGCAGCAGGGGTTCATCCGTCCCGCGCCCTCGCAACGAGTAGAGACCCCACCCGATGCCGGCGGTCGTCATGAGTGCCGCACCGATCGGTGACGGAGCCGACAACCCCGGCCATACGAGATACAGCAACCCAATCACGGCGAGGCCGATACCGAACGCCTGCATGCCTCCGATGTGCTCGCCGATGCGGCGCGCACCGATCAGCATCGTCACCTGGACGGTCCCGAACAGGATCAAGGCGCCGGTTCCGGTGCTCAGACGCACGTATGCGAGCGCGAACGGAATGGCGTACAGCGCGAGGATGACGGCGGACGTCCACGAGCCGGCGGAAGGGCGCACGCTTCTGCGCCCGCCCGTGATGGCAAGCAGCACCGCGGCCCCAGAGGCGAATCGGATGCTGGAAAACGTCGCGGCGTCGATGGCGTGCTGCTGAAGCGCAAGGCGGCACAGCACCGAATTGGCCGCGAACGCGACGAGCGCCAGCATGGTAAAGACGATGGTGCGAGTCGATGCTCTATCGCCCAAGACGACGCCAGAAATGATGGACGGGAAACCCCGCGGCCGCGATGAACAATCCATACAGCGGCGAATAGTTCCCTCCGTCGATTTCGCCCCACACGATCGCCGACACGCCGGCGAGCGTCCCCACCACGAAGCACAGCGGCACCCACGGGTATCCCGGCGTGCGGAACGGCCGTGGCGCATCGGGCATCGTCCGTCGCAGCACGAAGATCGACGCGACGGCAAAGACGAGCGCCGCCCACAGCACGACGATGAAGAAGGTCGTCAGCCGGTCGAAATCGCGCAGCGTGAGCACCAGCACGATGGCGGCCACGCCTTCGACGACGATCGCGATCCACGGCGACGACCATCGCCGATGGATCGTTCCGAGAAAGGCAAACGTCAGCCCGTCGCGCGCCATCGCATAGGTCACGCGCGGGTAGGCGAGGAAGTTGCCATTCAATGCGCCGAAGACGCTCGTCATCATCGCAAGGATGATGGCCGCGCCACCAACGGGACCTGCGATCGACTGCATCACCGTGCGTGCGACCGCGGCTTTCTGCACGGCGAGCACGTCGATCGGCATCATGTAGAAATAGGCGAGGTTGGCGCCGATGTAGAGCGCCATGATGATGAGCATCCCCGAGATGATGATGCGTTTCATCAGCCGCTCGGGCGCGACCACCTCGCCGGCGATCATGCTGACGGCGACCCAGCCGTCGTAGGTCCAGATGACCGATGCCATCGCGCGCGCCAGCCCCTCGACCCGCACAGGACCGGCCGGCGCGAAGTTCGCCGCGCTGCCTTCTCCCAGCAGGAACGTCCCGAGAATGATGGCCGCGAGCGCCGTGACTTTCACGAACGTGGTCATGCCGCTGATCCCCGCCCCGACTCGCGCGCCGAGCACGTTGGCGAACGTGAGCGAGAGGATGGCCACGATCGCAATGGCCTGGACCGTGGCAGGCGCCGGCGGAAGGTTCAACAGGCTCAGCAGAAACTCGCCAAAGACCGTGGCCAATGCCGCGATGCTGGCCGGGGTCGCGATGAGCACGTAGATCCAGCCGAATACGAACGCGGCGGCGTCGCCATAGGCCTCCCGAAGAAACACGTACGCCCCGCCGCTCTTCGGCAGCATCGAGCTCAGCTCGGCGACCGCCAGCGCACCGCACAAACTGATGAGGCCAAAGACCACCCAGAGCACCATGATCGCGACGGGGCTCGGAATGAACCCGGCAATGGTGGGTGGCGTCCTGAAGATGCCGCTCCCGATCGTGATGCCGACGATGAGGGCGGTGCCGCCCCAGAAGCCCACGACCCGGCGCAGATCGCCGGACGGCGTGTCGCTCATCGCTGTACCCGCACCGTCACGAGCAGTTGCCCGATGTGACGCTGCACGTGCTCGGCGGCATGGACCAGCAGTCCCAGGTGAGTGGATGGCAGATGCTGCCGGCCCACCGATCGCGCATCGGTCAGCGTGTGCGGCGGAGTTGCGCGCAATTGGGTCAACGCGCGCTCCACCTGCGCGTCGAAGGCATCGAGCAAATCGCCGGCACTCCCGTGCGATGCTGGCGGACGGCCTTCTGCTTCGCGCGCTTGCTGTTGCCTGTCGGAAAGAGTTTCAGCGCGCGCGTAAGTGAACAGGCGATCGACCACACCGGAGAGGTGCTGCAGATGAAAGCCGGCCGACGCCAGGCCGGCAGGACGAGCCCAGAGCTTGTCGGCGGGAAAATCCCGGACGATTTCCCGGGCTTCCTCACGCGCCTGCTGGAGCGCGTGCGCGACCGGCTGCAGAAGTGCGGGCACGCCCTCGATCGGCCCGCGGAGCCACGCCTCCACGTTACTTCAGCCCGAGCAGCGTGGCCGGGTTCCTGCGGGTCATCACGTCGAGCTCTTCGTCGGTGAACCCTTTCTTCCGCATCGCGTCGATGAACACCGCGAAGCCTTCGGGCGGCAGCGCGTTCGCCTTCTGGCCGAGGTCGGAGGCCATGATGATCGACTGGACGCCAATGCCGCGCACCTGCTCGGCAAAGCGATCGATCTTGTTCTGCGCGTCCTTGCCCGTCAGGTTGCCGCCGACGATCTCGATGAACGCGCCGAGCCTGGCGGCCTCTTTTCCCTGCTCGATCGTCAGAAACGTGGGCGCGGCCGTGGCGTGCGTCCCGATCATGCGCTTGACGCCCTGCCGCTGCCCTTCGCGAAACACCATCAGGGTTTCTTCGGCGGAGATGTTGCCGCTGCCGAGAATCAGGTCGTACTTCGCAACCAGCGCGATGATGGCCCTGGCTTCGGGCACCAGCTCGCCGTTCTCGGACACTTTCACGAACGGCCGGGTCTGCTTGCCGTATTTCACCTGCGCCTCGGAATCGTTCGTCGGCATGAACACGAACTTGCCGTATCCGCCGGTCACCTGTGTGAGGTACTCGACGGCCCTGGGATTGAGACCACCGACCGTCAGATTCAGCGCCACACCGCCGAAGACCTCGATGCCCGGAAACGCTTTTCTGGCGAGGTAGGCGAGTCCGGCCGTCTCGTCGTAGTGATGCTTCAGCGCAATCGCACGCAGGCCACGGTCGCGCGCCAGCTTTGCGGCCTCGAGCGCATCGATCGATCGCGCGATGCTGTCCGGCTCGGTGTAGATGTGGAGGTCGATGGCGCCTTTCAGATCGCGATCGGCCTGCGACGACTGCGCCGACAGCGTCGCTGCCGTGAGCGTCAGGACGAGCAGCAGGGCTCTCTTCATGGATTTCCTTGGTGAGGTGCGTGCCATTCTACCGCGCGAATGGCTTGTAGACTTTGCCGTCGCGCATGACGAACGTCACTCGGGTCAGCGCCGCAATGTCGGTGGTGGGATCGCCGTCAACCGCGATGATGTCGGCCTGATAGCCGGGGGCGAGTCTTCCAATCGTCTTCTCCAGACCGAGCGATTCCGCGGCCAGCGACGTCGCCGAGATGATGGCGTCGATCGGCTTCTGCTTCCCCTGCCGGACACGCTCTACCAGCTCGTCGGCGTTGCGCCCGTGCGCACCCGCCACGGCGTCGGAGCCCATCACCAGCTTCAACCCGGGAGTGGCCACGGCCTTTCGAATCATGGCGGCGTTGAGGCGCATGGTCTCGTCAAGCGACGCGAAGGTGTCTTCGGTGTAAGTACCCACGCCGATGAATCTGTTCCTGTTGCGCCGGTAGTTCTGCCAGAGAACGCCCACGTGCGGGTCGAAATACACGCCGCGTTCGGCCATCACCTTCAGCGCCGAATCGTCGACGCCGGTGCCGTGCTCGATTTGCGCGCAGCCGGCCTCGACCGCCGTCTTCACCGATTCGCTCGTCTGGGCGTGCACCATCGTTCTCAAGCCGACGGCCTTCGCCTCGCCGCAGAGCGCGACGAACTGCTCGCGCGTCATCAACTGCTCGACGCCGCCACGCACCACCGAGTCGAAGATCTTGACGACGTCGGCGCGCCGCTCCTTCAGCTCGCGGACCCTCTGACGAAGCACGGCCGGTGCCTCGCCATTCGGCGTGATTTGCACGATCGACGTCAGGATGCGGGGGCCGGGCAGCACGCCGCGCGCGATGGCATCGCGCAAGTCGACGTCGCCGGGCTGTCCGGGACTTTGAACGGTCGTGAACCCGGCCATCAGCGTCAGGTACGCATTCTCCGCGGCGTAGAGCGCGTCCTGAGCCGGAGTCGCCGCGCGCGGCTCGAAGCGGCCGTTCGCGCCGAAGTGCCAGCCGATGTGGGCGTGCACGTCGATCAGGCCGGGGAGCAGCGTCGAGGGACCGAGATCGATGTCGGCCACGCTGGAACCTGAGGGCTCGATCGCTTTGATCGTCGAACCGCTCACCACGACCGTCGCGTTCGGAATCACCTGCCCGGCGCCATCGATCACGCGCGCGGCACGAATGCGGATGTCGTTCTGCTGAGCATGAATGGCGGTCGTGACAAGCAGAACCAGAGTCGCCAGAAGCTGAAGGCATCGGACCGGCACCGAGACCCTGACGAGCAGACGGCGATTCACCGCGTCTGTCGCGCCATCGGCGCTCCGAAGTACACAACGTTCCGGGCCTCCGACCGGGCGACGGCGATATCGGGATGGCCGTCCCGATCGAGATCGCCAATCGCAAAGCCGTAAACCGTGCCTTCACTGTCGCCGAACGACAGCGGGGCGAAGTGCCGGCCGGAACCGTCATTGAGGTAGACCGTTGACGGCGCTTTCACGTGCCCCACGACAACGTCCACTTTGTTGTCGAGGTTCACATCGCCCACGCTGAGCGCGTATGGCATGACCTTGCCGTCCGAGATGTCGAGCGGGGCCGAAAACGTCCCGTCCGGTTCATTGAAAGCGATGAACGCGCCGCGCCGTTCGTCGATCGCGACGATGTCGATGCGCCCGTCCCCGTTGAAGTCGGCAGCTTCGGCCAGCCGAATCGCCGCATCGGGCCGGCCGAACGGAATCCGCTTCTCGAATCGCGCATGGCCGTCGTTGAGGTGGACGTACGCCTGTCCTCCCTCGCGATGAGGAACGACGAGATCGACGATGCCGTCGCCGTTGACATCCGCCGGCGTGATCGTCGTCGTCGATTCTTTCGAGAACGCGATGCAGTCGGCGTCGAATCGGCCGCCGCCCTTGTTGAGGCAGATGAAGTTGGACCCCATGCTCTTGCCCGTGCGGTTCGCAACGATGATGTCGGGCAGCTTGTCGCCATTGAGATCCGCAACGGTGGCATTTCGGGTCGGCCACTCCGGACGGCCGAAGGTCGACAGCAGGTGGAAACGGCCCTTGCCGTCGTTGGCATGCACCCGTTTCGGATCGGGCGCATCGTTGCCGACGACGACGTCGAGATCGCCGTCACGATCGATGTCGGCCAGCGTGACGGAATACGACCGGTCAGCGGTTTCGCCAAGGTCGTGCGCGGCGGCGAATCGCGCTTTGCCGTCGTTCAGGAGGACGCGATCGACGAGCGGCCAGTGCCGTCCCTTGGCGAGCACGATGTCGGCAAACCCGTCGCCATTCAGGTCGCCGATGCTGACATTCGCCGAGGTCTCTGCCGACGGCTCGAGGAACAGCACACGCGTGAACGGGCGACTGTCGGGTACCTGCGCCCCGACGATCGCGGCGCTGGCAACGATCAGCATCAAGCCGGCAACTCTTCTGTGCATACAACTTTCTACTTTCTACTTTTCACTTTTGACTTTTCACTTCTTTACTTTTTACTTTTTACTTTTTACTTTCTGATTTCCCCGCCTCGGCAGCAAGGCGCCGGTACACTGCGCGGGCCTCGTCGAACTGCGCGTAGGTGTGGTCTTTTTCTTTCTGCGATCGCCACCCAGGCCAGGCTTCGGCCAGCTTCTGGAGCTTGTCGATCCAGCGGAGCGCGTACTCGGCCGACGCGCGGTCGCGAACCGGCTGGTTCCCTGCGATCACCCAGACGGGATTCGTGAATCCCTGCGGATATGCGGTGTCGAGCGGAAAACGGTCGGCTGGCGCGCCTTCCGCACGCACGTGGTACCAGCCGCTCGTGGCGACCGGCAGCGTCCTGCTGAAGTCGGCGCTTCGGCGATCGGCGGCAAGCGGGATGTCTTCGACAGGCCGTCCGTTGAAGTACAGCGTCACCTTCTGGAGCGGGACAATCGAGCGAACGCCCACCTTGACGCCGACGGTGCCGCCCTGCGCGGCGACGTTCACTGTTTCGCCCGGCGTGACGCCATTCACCGACAACTCGACGAGCGGCCCGTTGGTGACAAACGCGCGTCCGGCGCGCATGCCCTCGAGCCACGCCTGCATGTCGAGGCCGCGCCCGCCCGTAAACACGTAGGTGCGCTCGGAACCGACGAGCTTGCTGTTGTGGAGATTGCTGATCGAATCTTCGCCGCCGACGGCCGTCACCTTGAGACCGTTGTTCCACAGCGCATAGAGCGGAAAGAAACCCGCGCGCCCGGCGGCGGACCATTCAATGGCGTCCGTCGTGCCGAGCGCGGCGTCGACGATCGCGCCCTTCCCGCCGCCGAGATCCCCGTCGAGCGGATCGTTCTCGCCGGCATAGGGATGGACGTAGCCAACATAGGCCCCCTGCGCACGCGCCTTGCGCAGCATGTCGGTGTTGGTCGGATAGAGGCTCTCGATCGCCGTGCCTTCGTATCCGGTGGTGAACGGCGAGATCAGGTGGTCGCGCATCCCGAGCATGAACACGTGGCCCCAGAAGGGCGGCCGGTACTCCTGACCCACCACGAGCACCATGTCCTTGCGCGAAAGCGGGTGCGGACCGCCGCCGGGCACGAAAAACTGATAGTCGAGAATGCGGTTGTCCTTGTTGGCCACCAGCTCGAGCACGATGTCCTGGTCTTCGGCCTCGGACATCATCATCAGGTTCTCGAGCGTGTTGTGCAGATTCCCACCGTAGTTCATGTGCACGTGCGTCGAGCCGCCGTGCCATCCCTTCGCCGACAGGTCGGTCATCCGCTTCAACGGAATCCGGACCGTCGCCGTTTCGCGCGCGGCGATGTCCACTTCGACGGTTTCCGGGAACGTCTCGAAACCCTTCACGGCCGTCAGCTTCGCCTTCCCGACCGGCAGCTCGACACGGAACTCGCCGGTGGAATGCAACAGCCTGTCGCCCGCGGCGCTCACGCGCGCGTACGCCTCGGCCGGCGCGTAAAACTTTCCGTCGGACGCCGTGATGTGCACCCGCGCACCGGTCGTCCGACCCTGCTCGTCGACCGTCCGGACCGAGAGCACCCCCATCGGCTGCTTCCACCGGCGTTCGGTGACGCGCACGATGCGATTCGCGCCCCCGTACACCTCGAGCAGCGCGAGCTGCGGCAGCCCCTCGCGGTTGTCGATATAGGCGATCCATTCGCCATCGGGCGACCAGCGCGGATGGAAGGCATCGTGATTGAAGAACGTGAGCTTGTACGGCTCGCCGCCGGTGACCGGCTGCACGTACAGATTGGAAAACTGATCGGCCGCGCCCCGGGTGGACGAATAGACGAAGCGCTTGCCGTCGAGCGACACGTCCGGCCGGGCACGATAGAGCGTCTGCTCGACCACCACCGACTGCGCGTCGTTCATGCCGCCGGCGGCGGCCGGTACGAGCCAGATGAAGCCCGATCCCAGCGGGACGCCGCGGTTCGAGACGAGCAGAAGCTGCCTGCCGTCGCGCGACCAGGATGGAGTGATATGCACGTCTTCTGTGCCGAAGTACAGACGCGAATTGCGGTACTTCGCGTCGGTCGACACGGCGATCTCGTCGCCGGCCCACTGCCCGTCCTTGATCGGTCTGATGTAGACGTTGAAAAAGCCGTTGGGCTTCGTCGACACGTACGCGACGCGCGTGCCGTCTGGAGAGAAGACAGGATCCGTGTAAACGAACCCGTCGTTCGTCAGCGCGCGCGACTCCCCCGTCGCGACGTTCACGATGACCAACTGGATCGTCTTTCCGCCATCGTCGGCCGTGTAGACAATCCAGTTGCCGTCGGGCGACCAGGATGGCATCGAATGATATTTCCCGTCGTAGGTGATTTCGCTGGCGATCCCGGTTGCGGGATCGACCCTCCAGATCGAGCCGCTCATCGCCACCGCGATCGAGCGGCCGTCCGGAGACCACGCAGGGGCCCACGGCGTCGAGCTGGGCGCCGGCGGCAGGTAGTAGTTGTGCATGTAGTTGCCGCCGGTTCTGGCGTTGGGGTACGGCGTTCCCTGTCCCAGAACCGCGGCGGCAGCCAGCACGCCCACGATGGCGGCGGCGGCAACACGAGGAGCGATATTTTTTTTCGTCACACGCCCTGTTTCATGTACTTCGCCGTCGCCGCGACGGCGCGATCGATCTCCGCCATCGTGTTGTAGATGTGCGGCGAGAAGCGGATGCCGGGGCGATCGCTTCCGGTCCGCGTCGCGCAGCCGATGCGATCGTTGCGGTAGAACGCCGCCGACAGCTTGGGGATATCCAGGTTGCCCGGACGGAACGTGACGACGGCTCCCGACCGCGCGGGATCCGGATGCGTCCAGAGTTGAACGCCGTCGATTCTGCGCAGGCCGGCCATGAGCGCCTGCGAGAGCGACCGCGATCGCTCTTCGATGACCTTGCGGCCAATCTTCGACTGGAAGGTCAGCGACTCGGCGAAGCCGATGATGGCGGGCTCGTCGCGCTGTCCCATCGCTTCCAGCGTGCGCGATACGCCGATGGCACCCGGGTAAGCGCTGATGATGCTCGGATGGACGGACGACTGCGCGCGGGCGTTGACGTACAGGACACCCACTTCTTTCGGCCCGCACGGCCACTTGTGCGAGCTGCCGGAGTAGAAGTCCGGCTGCATCGCGCTGAGATCGACGTCGAGGAACCCGAGCGCCGAGGCGCCGTCGACGAGCGTCAGCACACCCCGCTCGCGCGCGGCCTTGCACAGCTCGTTGGCCGGCAGCACGTCGCCGGCTGTGCTGGTCTGGTGGGTGAACGCGAGCACCCGCGTGCGCGGCGTCATCGCTTTCTTCGCCGCGTCGACGAAGTAATCAGCACCCGGGTGCGGATTCGGCTGCGCGATGACGGTGACGGCGTATCCGAATCGCTTGGACTTCTGCAGCCACGCGGCGTTGTTGCTGGGATGGTTGTCGGCGAAGATGACCACTTCGTCGCCCGCCTTGAGGTCGAGCCCGCTCGAGACGATGTTGTTCGCCTCGCTCGTGTTGCGGGTGATGACAATCTCCTCGGGCATCACGCGAAGGAACTCGGCGAGCAGACGCCGCGCGTTTTCCTTTCCGGTGCTCATCTTCTGCCGGTTGTCGAACGACGGATCGGCGTCCATGTCTTTTGTGCTCCGGTACATCGCTTCGAGCACCGGCGCGGGAGACGGGCAGAGATTGGCGGCGTTCATCACGCTCAGACCGGCGGGCATCAGGAACTGCTCGCGCACCGCGCCCCAGAAGCGCTCGTCGGGCTGCGGCGGCGTCTGCGCCAATTGCGCCGGCCACGCCGACAACTCCCGCGGCAGCAGCATCGAGCCGCTCAACGCGAGCAGACGGGAGAAATCGCGACGGCTGATCATTCGACACCTCCTGGACGAATAGAGCATGCAAAGCCGGACACTACCGGTGCGTCAGCGCACGGTCACGCAGCGTTCAGGATTGACCGGCTTGGGTAGGACCAGCGGCGCCGCAGCAATCTTGCCTTCCGCCGCGAGCTGGTCGAAGGCCACCTGCTGCAACGCTTTGACATCCGGACGAGGCAACCCCAATTCGTAGGCAGAGCATTCATTTTCCCCAAGCGAGCGGGGATCCCGTCCGGTGAGCCGGCCGAAGATGACGAGCGCTTCAAGGTAATACCCGGGCGTGCCGGCATGATAGTGGTCGTAGGTCCAGAGATTCAGCTTCTTCGGCTCGATGCCGTCGTAGGGATTCGCATCGGCCACCCCTGTCTGCATCGCACGGGTCCAGGCTTCGCCAACCGGGATGACCGACGTGATGGCGGGCGCGCCGGCTGCGGCCTTGTCGTTGCCCAGGCGCACGTCCCGAGCCATGGCCTCGATCGGCTTGCCGAACCACGTGCCACCGGACGGATAGGTCTGATCGGCGCGAGACCACGTCGCCACCAGGTGTATCTGTACCTTCGGATTGCGACCGTGTAAGACGTCTGCCAATTGTCTGGCTGTGGCCACGAGTTTGGTCGGGTCGCCATGCTTCTGCAGGTCGAGAGTGCTCTGGCCATTCATGACGACGACGTCCCAGGGACGCTGGCCAATCACGCCCAGTTTGTTCTCGAGATGGAACTCGAACCCGCTGCCACCACGAGTCTCCAGGTAGACGTCATAGTTGAGGCCGGCCTGGTCTGCAAACGACTTGAAGAGGGCGGGTACGCCGCCAATGCCTTCACTGTTGAGATCGGTGACGCTGTGGGAGCGATAAAACCGCACGGGTGAGCCGGCGCCGAACAGGAAGCTGTTGCCGATAAAGAGCACACTCGGCGCGGACTGGGCCTGTACAGACGCTCAGCGCCAGACCCGCAATCGCAGCCAATGTCGAAGCGCATTTCATCGCCATCTTCCGTGACATCCTTCCTCCTTACAGGCTTACTCGTAATATTCCGGCGCTTTCTTCAAACCTTTGTTGCCAGCCAGATCGTGCTGAATCCAGAGTTGCGACCGCGTCTTCGCGAGAAATGACTCGAGGATTTCTCGCGACACGGCCGACTGGGCCTGGTCGAAGTCGAATGTCGCCACGCGCTTCAGCGTGCGGGCTTCAGAGAAGTGATAGAGATCGCCGCCCAGCACCACGCCGCCGGTCTTCGGCAGGTTCACGTACAGAACCTGGTGACCGGGCGTGTGACCAGCGGCAAGTTTGATGATGACCGTGCCATCGCCGAAGACGTCGTGCTCCTCGTTTCGGACGATGACGGTCTTGCTGTTTTTCAATGCCGCATAGCTGGAAGGCTGCGTCACGCCTGGCGCCTTTTCGGCGAACATCACGTCGCGTTCGGCCTGCCGGACGAGCCACGTCGCCCCCGCGAACGCGTTGGCGTTGGCCGTGTGGTCCCAGTGATGGTGAGAGAACGCCAGATAGGTGATGTCCGCCGGTGAGTAGCCCACCTCGGACAACTGCGCCATCAGCGGCTTTCTCAACGTCACATCCCGCTCGCCCAGATCCGGCAGCACGAGGTGATGAACAACGGGATTGCCGGTCGCGACCCAGTCGGCATCCGGCACCGCGCCAGGGTCCCACATCAGGCTTCCCTTCGGATGGGTCACGAGGAAGCAGGCGATGGACAGCTCGGTCGTCGCCACTTCTTCCCGCTTCAGGCGGAATCGGACCGGGTCGACGTTCAGACTGCCGCAATCGAACACATAGAGCCGGAGCGCCTTCGCCGGCGCCGGCGCCGCGTCAGGGCGATTGGTGCTGTCCGACGGCTGTGTGCTACCGCAAGCGGCGGTGCTCAGAGAAAGTGCGACCAGGAGTACGAGCGCCGCGCATCGAGGCCTGGGAGGCATCTTCATGGATGGTCTCGAGGCGGATTCTCTCACTGAATGCGGTAGCTTAGCGTCAATAACTCAGTCGTACAAAGAGCGTCGCCGCATCTTTCTGGGGGATGGCAATGAACAGGTTGTCGTATTCCGTGTCACCTATCGTGACCGGAGTCGTCACGCCAAGCCTCTGCAATATCTCAGGAAGTGTGTTCGAATGGCCGACGACAAGCACGCGGTCGTTCGGCGTCGCCGCGTGGAGCCTGGCAAACAGCGCGTCGAGATCGCTGACCGGCAGCTCGGTCGGCGTCACCCGCAATGCGGCCGCAAGCGGTGCGGCAGTCTGAACCGTCCGACGGAGTGTGGTCGTGTAGATCTGAGTAATGCCGGCGCCCTTGAGGATCTCGCCAGGCGCACGGCTCGGGCTTCTCCCGCGGCGGACAAGGGTGAGTCCGTAGACGTGTCCGCGCGTTCCGCGTGACGTACGACAAACACCGCTCCCTGCGCGGCAGCGACGGTTGGAACCGTCAGCAACCAGAGCGCAAACGCGGCGGCGACGAAATCCTTCATAGCAGCTTTACCTGGTTCTGAATCGACTTGGGTGTATCGCATTTGCGAGTGCTCGCGCCAACCGTCAGCGTTGCGGGCCGCGGCGGCTCATGATCGCATCTGCCGCCGACGGCTGCAAGCCCAGGCGGCCGTAGCACTAATATGCTACTATGTGACGATGACCAAGGAAGTTACCCTGCGCCAAGCGGGCGGTTCCGTCAGCGCCACGCTGCCGAAAGACATGGCGGATCGCCTGCGTCTGGAAGCCGGCGACCGCGTTCTGGCGGTGGAAACCGACCGCGGGATTCTCCTGACCCCCTACAACCCTGAAGCCGAACGCGCCTTGAAGATCGCCGCTCGCGCCGCGAAGAAGTATCGCAACGCCCTTCGAGAACTGGCGAAGTAGCCGGTGGCCAGGCGGCGTCCCGAGCCCCAGTGGCTCAGTCGTGTCATCGTTGATGCCATCCATCACGATCAACTGCGCGAGCATGGGGGCTTGTCGGGGATTCGGGACGACAACGTCCTCGAGTCTGCTTTGGCACGCCCCCGACAGAAGTGGCACTACTCCGATCGCACCGATGTGCCGCTCCTGGCGGCGGCGTACGCTTTTGGCCTGGTCAAGAACCACCCGTACCGCGACGGCAACAAGCGCATCGGATTCCTGGCGATGGTCACATTCCTCGGACTGAATGGCTACGATCTGACGGCCACCGATGCCGAGGTTGTCGCCGAGATCCTGGGCTTGGCCGATGGAACTTTCTCTGAGGACGCACTCGCTGACTGGATTCGGCAGCACAGCACGAAGCGGAAGTAGTTCACTCAGCTTCGAGCAGGTTGGTCGCGATGGCGAACCACATCCAGTGTGGCGACCGGTTCTTCCGGCGCGCGGCCTTGAGGCCGGCAGTCATGGGTAACACCCAGAAGAGTCCGACGACGATCGCGAATCGTCGTCGACACTTACCCGGGAGCCTGCGACCAACGGTGCCCGGATGTGCGGAACTCGATAGCACGAATACGCCCGCGGACGGTGCGGGATCGCCCATTGACCATTGACCATCGCCCAACACGTCATCGCGCAGCCATGACGAGCGCCTGCCTGACCCAGTCGGCTGTGGCGCTGTCGACGACCGACTTGCCGGCGGTGTTCCTGTCGGTCGGCCGCGCGCCGTGCTTCAAGAGCAACGCGATGATCGCCCGCTGCTCGTCTCGCGAAGCCGGTGATCCGGCGCCGCCGCGCCCGGTGTTCTGCACCGCGAGATGAAGCGGCGTCGAGCCGCTCCCGTTCTTTCGACGCGGATCGGCGCCGTGCTCGAGGAGCATCCGCACCGCTCCCGCGCAGCGCGTGCGCACTGCCCTGTGCAACGGGCCGACGCCGCTCTTGTCCGCCGCATTCGGATCGGCGCCTGCCTCGATCAGGCACTCGACGATGGCTTCCTGGGATGAGGAATTCCACGCAGGCGAGCCGGGACTGCCGTCGACGGCGTAGTGAAGCGGCTCGGCGCCGCGCCGGTTGCGCGAACGGACGCCGGCGCCTCTCGCGAGAAGCATCGTGGCGATATCTCGCGCATACGCCGCGGCGGCAATGTGCAGCGCCGTATCGCCGGCGTACACGTAGTGCTCGATCCCGGTGAAAAAGTACGACGTCGAGTTCTCGCGGGTCGCTCCCCGCTCGACCGCGTGCCGGGCGAGGTCGGGAGACACCTCGAGCATGCGCGACGCCTTCTCCGCGTCGTGTGAAGCGATCGCGCGAATCAGAGCCATCAGCCCATTGCCCATTGCCCCACGACCATTGCCCATCGCCGACCGCGTCACGGCACGACTGTGATCAGCGTCTCGCGCGAGACCGTGTTCTCATCCACGCCCGACAATGCCACTTCGACGCGCAGCAGATAGGCGCCAGGCGGCAGATCCTCCAGCGCGAACTGCCCGAAGATATTCGCCGCACCAGACTTGTCGGGGGCCATCGAATCCTTCGCGGTGAACACATCCTCGCCGGCTTCGGAAATCACGCGCACCACGACGTTGATTTGCGGACCCGGCGTGCCGTTGGCGTACGCCTCGGCATACACCGCCAGCGTATCGCCGACGGGAAATTCGCGGCGGCTCGTCGCCGCGCCCGGCAACTGTTTCGCCATCGCCGCATCCGGTTCGGCCGTCGGCGTCTGCTGAGCCGACACCGACGTCACGAGCAGGCCGCTCAACACGAGCGGATCTTTCCGGAAGTCGGGAACCGCCAGATCGTAGAACACCGATCCGTTGTCGCCGCGTGCGCTCTCGCGGACGCCGACGCGCAACTGATAGCGTCCGGGCGCGAGCGTGATGCGCGGGTTCAGCCTGATGCCATGGGCCTTCACGCGCTCGACCGTCTCGGGCTTCAGCGCCAGGTTGATTTCCTTTCGCACGCCGTTGCCGGCCCGCCCGCGATCGTTCACGTCATAGAAGGACAGCTCGAGCGTGCCGGGCGGCGACCACGGCAGGCGTGCCCCGTCGATTTCGATCGCCAGCGCCACAGACGCGTCCTTGTCGGAGTTCCGGAACGGCGCCGCCTGTACGGACAACCCGATGCGGGTCTGCTGAAGCGGCGCGCCCAGCACATCTCTCAACTCCGCCGTCGTCCTGTCGGCATTGGGCCGCCTCGCCTCGCGGGCCAGACGCTCGGCCTCTCGCTTCTTCTGTCCGCGGCCGTTTGCTCGCGCTCGGATGCATATCCGCGCCGGGCCGTCACCTTCAGGCCCGGACGTTTCACACGCACCTCGATCGAATGAAACCGGCCGTTCGGAGGATGAGACGGAGGGGTGTAACCGATGATGTAGTACTGGCTGTTGTTCTCGACGATGCGATCGAAAGCCGACGCGAAGGCGCCGGTATTGAGCGTCGCGAACCCGCCGGTTTGTTCGGCGAGCACGCGGAGGCTGTCCTGCGACCGTTGAAGCTCTTCGCGAATCTGCGCCTGCGTCGCCCCGTTGGGCATCCCTGGACCGCTCATCTGCATGAAATCGTTGCCGACGCCGTCGAGGCCCCGGGGATCGATCGTGTAGAAGCTCACGTTGACGCGCGCCGCGGCGTTGAGCGTGTCCTCGGTGGCGCGCATCACATCGCTGACGCTCCTCATGCCGAACGGCTCGGTCATCTGATAGTTGAGCCCTTCGCTGAACATGACGATTGCCTTGCGCCGGCCGCGAAGCGGCGCCAGCGATTCTGCCAGCGTTCTGACCGTGTCAAGCACCGTGATCACACGCTGCGCGCGCTCGAAATCCTGGATGTCGACGGTCGGCTTGGCCGAAGTGCCGAGCGTGCGCGAACGCGCGTCCTGCATGTCGGCCGCGATCTGGGCCTGCTGGTCAGGCGGCAACCCGGCCGTGGCCGGATCGGTCTGGAGCGTCAGCCGATCGGCATAGTATTTTTCGGCCGCTTCGATCGCGCTCGACTGCACACCACGACCCATGAACTTATCGACCGATGCGATGAGCAGCTGCGCGTCGGGGGTGAAGTCCTGCGACGCATCCACACGCCCGCTCGTGTAGACGACCGCTGCCACATCACCGGCGCCGAAATACGATTCGATGAATTCCCGCGCCGCCGACCGCACGCTGTTGACGCGGATCGGGTTGATGTTCATGTCGTCGAGCACGATCAGGTACAGGCGCCCGCTGGCAGGCTGCGAGGTTCGACCGCACGTCCGGCGATACCGGCCGATCGACGCCGGCAAACTGCTGAGGCGCCGTCAGCGCGATGTCGACCTGCGAGAAGGCCACGATCTTCTGCGGCTTGCCGTCCTCGAAGACCTCGAAATCGGCCTGGGTGAGACCAGAAACAGGCGTGCCTTGCTCGTCAACGACGCTGACGTCGACGTCGACGAGGTCGACGTCGGTGCGAAAGGTCTGCGCCGGCGTCTGTGCGTGAGTACGCGCGACGAGCAATCCCGCGACGCCGATCGCGAGTAGAACGCGGCTGGTCATCTCGACGGCTCCTGTACGCTGGCAGGAGCGATGGTATGTCTAATGCGAGAGAAGCGTAAAGCCGCCTGTTCTGTCCGGCTGAAGCCGGACACTACGTTCCTAGGCACCCAGCTGGCCGGCCAGATCGTTGAAGTCCGCCGCCGAGACATCGACCGAGGCATCCGCATTCAGCTCGGCCTTGCCGCCCGGTCCGAACTCGAGCGGCCGTTTCACGAACGCCGTCTTCAGTCCCACGGCTTTCGCCGCGCGTAGATCGCCCAGATGCGCCGCGACCATCATGACTTCCGCCGGCTCGAGGTCGAGAAAATCGGCCGCAGACTGGTAGACCTCGCGGTCGGGTTTGTAGTGACGGACGAGCTCGGCGCCGAGCACACAGTCCCAAGGCAAGCCGGAGTGTTTCGCCATGTTCGTGATGAGCGAAACGTTGCCGTTCGAGAGCGGCGCGATCGTGAATTTCTTTTTCAGCCGGGTCAGCCCGGCCACGGCATCGGGCCACGGCCGCAATCGATGCCACGCACGGTTGAGCGCATCGGTTTCGGATGCCGAAAGCCCCGTGATGCCGAAGTCGACCAGGATTCTGTCGAGGGTCATCCGGTGCAGCCGATCGAGCTTGGTCCAGGCCAGCTCGCCGCTTCTCACTCGATTCATGCTGGGCCCGTATCCACCACGCCAGGCGTCGGCGAACCTCGCCGCGTCAATCGTGAATCCTTTCCGCTTCGCCAGCGCTTCCACCTCTTGCGTCACCGACGTGCGCCAGTCGACGACGGTGCCGAAGGTATCGAAGACGAGGGCTTTTACCGTTCCTGCCGCAGCAGTCGAGCGCCCGCTTCCCTGCGCCTGGCCCGCCGCCATCGCGCGGCCGGATCCATGCGAGGCACCCATCATCACCACGGCACCGGCCTGCAGAAACGCGCGTCGTGAACACGCAACGCCATCACGGGACATGACTCCTCCTGTTCGACGCCATCAGGGCGCCGGGATCACGTTGAACATCTTGAAGAAGATCTCCCTGTCTTCGGGATCCGCGATCGCCCGGCCGAGCTCGTTCGCGCTGGCGAAGTGCCGGCGGTGGAGATCGACCTCGCCGGCGGCAAACGCCGCATGGGCGAGGACAGCATGCGCGAACGCCATCTCCCAATCCGGAGGATTGTGCGCGGCAAGGTACTCGAAGCTCTCCTGGCGTACACCAAGGCAGTCGTGCCCATCCCGAGCGCAGCATGGACGTGTCCCAAGCAGCATCCGGGCTCTGGCTCGATGGAGGTCGGTTCCGATTCTGGCCCAGTGGTATGCCGATGCGTGGGCCGCGTGCAACATCTCGTCATTCTGAAGGGGCGTTCGATGCGTGGATTCGCTGAGCGCCCACGCCAGGTTGTTGCACTCCATCGCGTGCTGCCGGTGCGACTCGGTCATCTCCACGGTCATTTTCCTCGCAAGCGTGCCACCGGGCCGTCGACGCCGTTCGGCAATTGCCGGTCCGCCAGTTGATCGTCGTCGCCGACGTCCCGCTTCAGCCGCGAGAGCTCGTTCTTCAGACTCGCCGTCAATGCCTCCTGCCCTGGTTCGCCGTACAGGTTGTGGAGTTCGGACGGATCATGGACCAGGTCGAACAGCTCCCACTGATCCTTTTTCCAGAAGTAAATCAGCTTGTGCGTGCGGGTTCGAACGCCATAGTGGGCTCGGGTGTTGTGATCGCCGGGATCGTGGTAATAGCGATAGTACATGGACGTGCGCCAACCAGGCGGTGTACGGCCACTGAAGAGAGGAAGCAGGCTGCGTCCCTGCATCTCCGCCGACGCAGGCAAACCGGCGGCCTCGAGGAACGTCGGCGCGAAATCGATGTTCAGGGCCAGGGCCTCGCTCTTCGTGCCCGGCTTGATGCGTGACGGCCAGCGCACGAGAAACGGCATGCGGATGGACTCGTCGTACATGAAGCGTTTGTCGAAGAGACCGTGATCGCCGAGAAAGAATCCCTGGTCGCTCGTGTACACGACGATCGTCTCGCGCGCCAGGCCCGACTTGTCGAGCGACGCCAGGACGCGACCGACACTGTCGTCCACCGACTGGACCGTCGCAAGATAGTCCTGCATGTAGCGCTGATATTTCCAGCGGGCGAGCGCTTCGCCCGTCAGCGTCAGGCTCTGTCCGTCGCGAACGATTACGACCGAGTCAGGTTTGATCTGCCGCCATTTCGCGAGCTCCTCTGGCGAGAGGCCCGCCGGCGGCGGCAGTTTCAAATCGCGGTTGGTCAGATCGGCCGCGACGCGCTGCTGGTTTTCATGAAGCGCATCGGTGCGTGTCTGGTACGAATCCCAGAACGTGACCGGTTCCGGGATCCGCTGGGCGGCAAAGGCGGCCGCGTACGCGGCATTCGGCTCCCACGGACGATGCGGGGCCTTGTGGTGCAGCATCAGAAAGAACGGCTTGTCCCTCGGGCGCTCTTCTATGAACCGGAGCGCCAGATCGGTGATGACTTCGGTGACATAACCACCGGTATATGTTTTCTCGCCGGCTGCCGTGTACAGCTGAGGATCGTGGTACACGCCCTGTCCGGGCAGGATCTCCCAACGATCGAATCCCACGGGATCGCTCCCCAGATGCCACTTGCCGAACATCCCGGTGTGATACCCGCTCTGCTGGAGCAATCGGGCAACAGTCATCCGCGAACTGTCGAACCGGTTGAACATCGTCACGCCGTTCAGGTGCGAGTACTGACCGGTCAGAATCGCCGCGCGGCTGGGCGTGCAGATTGAATTGGTGGCAAAGACGTTCGAAAAGAGCGCCCCCTCTCGAGCCAGGCGATCGAGATGAGGCGTCTTGTTGACCCGCGACCCGTAGGCGCCGATGGCGTGCGCCGCGTGATCGTCGGTCATGATGAAGAGGATATTCGGACGGCCGGGACGTTGTGTCTGGACGGCGGCGTTCGCGGCGGCGAGGATGAACGCTGTTGAGAGCGCGACGATCGGAATCCTCATGGCCGCTCCTTCAACACGGCAGGTCGCTTCACTCCCCACCGAACCGCAGATATCCGAACCTATTGGGTTGATGGAATCCGCGCCACACGGTCGGCGACCAGCTGAGTTGTTCGGGCTCCCCGCCACGGTCGCGGTTGAAACGATAGAAGTTGCCCCGCCAGACATCGCCGTTACGCGGCGTGCTCACTTTCAGATCGCCGAACGGAATGCGCGCCTCCACGGTCCAGCGTTCGTCGCGATCGCTGGAATTCTGGACCGACCCGCTCACCTGCACGGCGTAGGTCATGTTCGGCGCGGTGTACGACCAGTCGCCCTTGATGCCAGTCGACTGGCCGTCGGGCGCAATCGTGTTGGCGATAATCGCGTCGAACGTGCCGCCCAGCGGATTCCACTGGAGCTCGAAATACCGATCGAGCGGGCCGGGCGTGACGAAGAACTCGACGACTTCTTCCTCCCAGAATCGACTGTCGCGCTGCGTGAAGGTGGCCTGGATGTCGGTATCGCCACAAATCCAGCCGACGTACAGCGCCGACTCGTCGTACCAGATGCGCGCTTCGGTGGTGACGCGGGCCGGCGCCATCGTGTCGTGATGGACGAACGGCGTCAGGCGCGGCACTTTGTCCCACACCTGTTCATCGAGGATGCCGTCGATCTTCACCGCAGCCCGCACGAGGGGAACAGACGTGGACTTCGGCGCGGGAAGTTGCATGGCGGCCGGCGCTGCCAGCGCACTCAGCGCCACGATGAACGGCATGATCTTCATCAGCATCACCTGAACCTGAATATGGTTACGCGAGATGTTTGTCGAGCCAGACCATGATATCGGCCATCACCTTCTCCTTGCCGATGTCGTTCAGCAGATCGTGGTAGTGCCCCTCGTAGAGCTTGAGCGTCTTGTCTTTCGATCCGGCCGTGTCGTAGAAGAGCTGGCTGCCGCTCGCGAGCGTCGCCTTGTCGCTGGTGCCGTGAAGGATGAACACCGGGAGCGTGATCGTCGGGAACTCTCTCTTGAGGCGCTCGTTGGCACGGACAAGCGCGGCCACCGTGATCGCCGGCTGAATCTCGTTGGCGATGAGGGGATCGGCATTCAGCGCCTTTACCGCGTCGGGATCACGTGAAAAATCTTCGTTCTTGAGCTTCAGCACCGGCAGACGGGGCGCGATCCGGCTGAGTCCCTTGATGATGGCCAGGACGAAATCGGGCGCGGGCACCTTGAAGGCAAAGCTCTCACACACAAGGCCGGCCAGCTCGGCCTGCTGGTCCAACGGGTACGAGCACGACACGACGCCACCGGCGCTGTGTCCGAGGAGAAACACCGGCAGCCCGCGATCGCGCGACTTGGCGAGGTTGATGACGGCCGCCACGTTGGCAACGTATTCCGCGACGTTCTCGATGTAGAACCGGTCGCCTTCCGATTTTCCGCGGCCGCGCAGATCGAGCGCGTACGCCGCGAGCCCACCGGCGGCGAGCTGATCGAGCGTCCACAGATACTGGCCGCCGTGCGAGTTGACACCATGACACACGACAACGACGGCGCGCGGTTGAGACACCGGGCGCCGCGATCGGACGACGATCTTGAACCCGCCGACATCGATGCGCTCTTCTGTAACTCCGCTCGCGAGGTCTACCGCCATAGCCACCCCTGGTCTCGAAAGGCGCGAGGGTAACACGGTGACGTCACGGGCCGGCGGACGCGGACATTTCTGTCGAGGAGCGGCAGGGCTAAAGCCCTGCGCTACAGAACTTTAATCCTTTAACCTTTTTCCTTTTTCCTTACTGATTTCCTTGACACCCCCCTCCCCCCAAGGGCAACCTTATGTATTACCGTCACTTAGTCGTTTTCCCGGAGGCAGATGTCCCAGCCGTTCTGGTTCCGACGGGCGCTCTCGCTTGGATTCGCCGGACTGTCCGCGGCCCTGTTTGTGGGCCTGCAGGTGGATACGTCCGCGCAGCAGCCCCTCGACTCTGCTCGGGGCAAGCCCGATCCGTCGGCTCCGACGAGCCCCTCGAGCGCATCCGGGCAACGCCAGCTCCTCGATCGGTACTGCGTCAGCTGTCATAACGATCGCGCGAAGACGGCAGGCCTCAGCCTGGAGCGCATCGATCCCGCCAGACCGGGTGATGCGCCCGAAATCTGGGAGAAGGTCGTGCGCAAGGTGAACACCGGCACGATGCCGCCACCGGCGATGGCACAGCCTTCAAAGGATGACCGCCACGCATTGTTGACGCGGCTGGTCACGGAGCTCGACGCGGCGGCCGTCACCAAACCGAACCCCGGCCGCACCGAGACGCTGCGCCGCCTGAACAGAACCGAATATCAGAACGCCGTCAGAGATCTGCTGGCGCTCGACATCGACGCGGCATCGCTCTTACCTCCCGACGAGAGCGGCTACGGCTTCGACAACGTCACCGTGGGCGATCTTCCGCCGACGCTTCTCGACCGCTACATCTCGGCTGCGCAGAAAGTCAGCCGTCTCGCGATCGGCAGCACGCAGACGTCGCTCTTGGCCGACGTCGTTCGATTGCCGGCGGACGCCACTCAGGAGAACCACATCGCGGGGCTTCCGATCGGCACGCGCGGCGGCGTGTCGATCCCGTACACGTTCGCGCAGGATGGCGAGTACGAGATCCAGATGTGGCTGGCGCGCGATTTGAACGGGAACGTCGGAGGGCTTCGCGAGCCCCGCACGCACGAGCTGGTCCTCCTCGTCGACCGCGAGCCGGTGGCGACCTTCACGATTCACAAGCCCGCTGGCGACGACACGCAGCTCGACAAGGATTTGAAGGCCCGCGTCGCCGTCCGCGCGGGCCCGCACGAGATCGGCGTCACCTTCGTCAGGGACGGCTCGTCGCTCATCGAAACGGCACGGCAGCCGCTTCAGGCGCGGTACAACGAACGGCGTCAGCCGCGAACCGCGCCCGCCATCGACCAGGTATCGGTCACCGGCCCGTACGGTGCGAAGGGCGCCGAGAACACGCCGAGCCGTCAGCGGTTGTTCGTGTGCCAGCCCGAAGCGCAGGCCCCGGCATCGAAGGAAATTGAGTGCGCCAGGAAGATTGTGTCCACGCTGGCGCGGCGCGCCTATCGCCGGCCGGTCACCAGCGCCGAGGTCGAAGGGCCGATGGCGTTCTATCGCGAATCGCGCGCTGACGGCGATTTCGACGCCGGCATCGGCGCGGCGTTGAGCGCCGTGCTCATCAACCCCGAATTCCTGTTCCGCGTCGAAACCGACCCGAAGAAAGTCCCTGAAGGCGGCGTCTACCGCATCAGCGATCTCGAACTGGCCTCGCGGCTCTCGTTCTTTCTCTGGAGCAGTATTCCAGACGAGGAACTGCTCGATGCGGCCGTTCGCGGGAAGCTCGGTCAGCCGCAGGAGCTCGAAAAGCAGACGCGCCGGATGCTGGCCGATCCGCGCTCGTTCAACCTGGCCACAAATTTCGCCGGCCAGTGGCTGCGGCTGCGCAATCTCGACGCGGTCACGCCGAGCACGCGGCTGTTCCCCGATTTCGACGATAACGTGCGCCGAGCGTTCCGGCAGGAGACCGAGCTCTTCCTCGACAGCGTGGTGCGCGAGGATCGCAGCATCCTCGATCTGATCAGGACCGACTACACGTTCCTCAACGAGCGACTCGCGAAGCACTACGGCATCCCGAACGTGTACGGCACGCGGATGCGCCGCGTAACGCTCGCGCCCGAGAGCCGGCGCGGTGGCCTGCTACGCCACGGCAGCGTGCTGTCGGTGACGGCGTATGCCACGCGGACGTCGCCGGTCATCCGGGGCGTGTACGTGCTGTCGAATATCTTCGGGGCGCCGCCGCCACCGCCGCTGCCGAACGTGCCCGCGCTCGACGAAAGCACGGTATCGGCCAACCTGCCGATGCGCGAGCGGCTGGCCGCCCATCGCAGCAACGCGGTGTGCGCAAGCTGCCATCGCACGATCGATCCGGTGGGTTTTTCGCTCGAAAGCTTCAACGCCGTCGGCCAGTGGCGCGACTACGAAGGGGAAGGCGAACCGATTGACGCCTCGGGCGCGCTCCCGGGCGTCGGCGAATTCCGCGGCGTGTCGGGGCTCGAGGATGCGCTGTTGAGCCGCCCCGAACTCTTTGCGGCGACGTTGACCGAGAAGCTGCTGACCTTCGGCCTGGGCCGCGGCATCGAGTCCTACGACGCTCCTGCCGTCCGTACGATCGTTCGCGACGCGGCGAAGGACAAGTACCGCTTCTCGTCGATCATCCTGGGCATTGTGAGAAGCGTTCCGTTCCAGATGAGAAAAACATCATGATCATTACGAAAAAAGCACTCGCCCGGCGGACGTTTCTGAAGGGCGCGCAAGCCGCGCTGGCGCTGCCCTTGCTCGACGCGATGATTCCGGCGGCAACGGCCTGGGCGCAGACCCCGGCCAAACCGGTCCGGCGGCTCGGCTTCGTCTACATTCCGATGGGATGCGACCACGCGCGATGGACGCCGCCGGCTCAGGAGAAGCTGACCGAGCTGTCGCCCATCCTGCACTCGCTCGAACCGATCAAGGACCACATCACGGTCGTCACGAACACGCGGCTGCAGAATTCCTATCCGGGGACGCACGACACCTCGAACTCGGGATTCCTGAGCGCGGCGTTCTCGAAGCACACCGAAAGCTCGGACTACTACCTGGGCACGACGATGGACCAGATCGCGGCCAAACAGATCGGCCGCGAGACGCAGTTGGCGTCGCTCGAGCTGTCGATGGATCTGAACCCGCTCGCGGGCGTCTGCAACAACGGCTACGCGTGCGTCTATCAGAACTGCCTCTCGTGGTCGTCGCCGACGACGCCGCTCCCCTCGGAAGCCCATCCGCGCATCGTCTTCGAGCGTCTCTTCGGCGAGGGCGGCACGTCAGCGGTACGCAGGGCGGCGCTTCGCAGCCGGGCCAGCCTCCTCGACTCGTTCAACGACGATATCGCCAGATTGAAGCAGCGCGTGGGCGTGCCCGATCGCAACCGCGTCGATCAGTACCTCGAAAGCGTGCGCGAGATCGAGCGGCAGATTCAGCGTGCCGAGGCCAGCGCGAACGACAATCTGATGCCGGATCTGGATCGCCCCGTCGGCGTGCCTGCCGCGTTCGAGGATCATGCGAAGCTGATGTTCGACCTGCAGCTGCTGGCCTTCCAGGCCGACATCACGCGCGTCATCACCTTCCAGATGACGCGCGAGCTGAGCAACCGCAGCTATCCCGAAATCGGTGTGGCCGACCCGCACCATCCGACGAGCCATCACGGGAACGATCCGGAAAAGGTGGCGAAGATCGCCAAGATCAACACCTTCCATGTGTCGCTGTTCTCGCAGTTCCTCCAGAAGATGAAGGACACGCCGGACGCCGACGGATCGTTGCTCGACAATACGGTCTATCTGTACGGAAGCGGCATGGGCAACCCGAGCCTGCACGATCACGAGAACCTGCCCGTCCTCGTCGCCGGCGGCTCGGCGAGCGGCATGAGGGGCGGGCGGCACATCAAGTTCGACAAGGGCACACCGCTGGCGAACCTTCACCTCACGCTGCTCGACAGGGTTGGCGTGCGGCTCGATTCGTTCGGCGACAGCGACGGCCGGATCAACGACCTCTTCGAGCCGGTCACGCTGTAGGCGCGACGTCAATGGTAGGGCGCGACTTCAGTCGCGCCAGGAAACGGTTCCGGGATCCGTTTTTTCAGGAGATGCACATGTATTGGCGACGAACGGCTGGACTGGGTCTCGTGGCGCTTGCCGTAGCCGTCACCGCGCTGGCGGCCGAGCGCGCAACGGTGGCTGATGCGGTGGAACACCGCGACCGGGCAACCGTCCGCACCCTGTTGAAGACCGGCGGCAACGTGAACGCGCCGCAGGTTGACGGCACCACGGCGCTGCACTGGGCCGCCTATCACGACGATGCCGAGACGGCCGCGTTGCTGGTGAAAGCGGGCGCCAACGTCAACGCCGTCAATCGCTATGGCATTCCGCCGCTTGCGGTCGCGTGCACCAACGGCAACACCGCGATGGTCAGGCTGTTGCTCGATGCCGGGGCCGACGCGAATGGCACGATGAAAGGCGGCGAGACCGTGCTGATGCTCGCCTCGCGATCGGGCAGCGTGGACGCAGTGAAGGCGCTGCTCGTGCGCGGCGCGAAACCCGAGGCGCATGAACGGAAAAATCAGAGCGCGCTCATGTGGGCGGCGGCCGAAGGGCACGCCGCCGTCGTCCGCGCGCTTCTCGAGGCCGGCGCCGACATCAACGCGTCTCTCGATTCCGGGTTCACGCCGTTCTTCTTTGCCGTACGCGAGGGGCACATCGACGTCGTCCGCGCGTTGCTCGCAGCGGGAGTGGACGTCAACCAGCCGCTGCGGCGACGTGACAAGCCCGAAGCGGCGACGACCATCTACGCTCGCCCGCCTGCGCGGGGCACGAGCCCGATCCTGCTGGCCGTGCAGAACGGCCACTTCGAGCTGGCGATCGCGCTGGCCGACGCAGGCGCCAATCCGAACGACGTGCAGACGGGATACACGCCGCTCCACACCATCAGCTGGGTACGCAAGCCGGATTCCAGCGACATCAGCGATCCGGCCGTCCCCGCCGGATCGGGCCGCCTGACGAGCCTTCAGTTCGTGCGGGAGCTCGTCAAGCGGGGCGCGAACGTGAACCTGCGCCTGGACAAAGACACACCCAAGCTTCCCAATACGTCCTCGCGCATCGGGAGCTGACGGCGCCACGCCGTTTCTCCTCGCGGCCGATCGCGCCGACGTTCCGTTGATGAAGCTGCTCCTGGAACTGGGAGCCGATCCGCTGCTGCCCAACTTCAACAACACGACGCCGTTGATGGCGGCCGCGGGCCTCGGCACGACCGAGCCGCTCGAGGAAGCCGGCGAAGAAGTCGAAGCGGTGGAGGCGGTCAAGATGCTGCTCGACCTCGGCGCCAACGTGAACGCGATAGACAACGACGGCGAAACCGCCATGCATGGCGCCGCCTACAACGCCTACCCGTCCGTCGTGAAGCTGCTGGCCGAGCGCGGCGCCGACCCGCAGATCTGGAAAGAGAAGGACAACTTCGGCAGGACGCCGCTCTTCATCGCCGAGGGGTATCACGGCCGCCTGCCGCGGCCGGATCTTCCGACGATCGAGGCCGTGACGAAGCTGATGCTGGCCGCGGGACTCTCCACCGAGGGCGAGCGGCCGGCGATTGTCGATATCTACGAGAAGCAGCCCGAGCCGCCGAAACCGGCGGAGAAGAAGTAGCGCAGGGCTGCCACATCGGTGGCGCAGGGCTTCAGCCCTGCCGCGCGATGGCGCCTCTGCATGGTGGCGCAGGGCTATAGCCCTGCGGGTCGAGGAAGGCGTCGTGAAAATTGATGACGCAATCCGGCGCCGGCGAGCCAAGACACAGAATCATGAAGTGATCTTCCAAGCCACCGGGCGGCGCCAGCCGCGGAGCCTTCACGAATCCGAAGCGTGAGTAGTAGTTGGTGTCGCCAACGACGATACATCCCGAAGCGCCTGTTTCGCGGAGCCTGTCGAGACCTGTTGTGATGAGCGCGTGCCCGATGCCCTGGCGCTGAACCTCTGGCGCCACCGATACCGGACCGAGGGTGTACCAGCCAGTCGTCCCGTCTTCCGGGCTCGCCGGTGAGAAGGCGACGTGCCCGAGAATCCTGCCGCCGCGATCGGCCACAAGAGAAACAGAGAGAGCGTTTCGAAGGCGAAGCGCGTCGATGATGTCCTGTTCGGTGCCCTCGGCATAGGCGTGACCGGCGAAGGCCCGCCTGGTGACGTCGCGAATGCCGGCTTCGTCCGCGGGAGTTTCGGACCGAATCAGAATCTGACCTTGAGTGGACACCATATTCAATGCCGGATCGACGACGCCGCGCTATGCTTGCGGCGCATGGTCGCCACACACGCGCACACCGTCTCGACCACCGGTCAGGGCGACGCCCACGATCTCACCGCGATCGCCGCGCGCGCCCTTTTGGAGTCGGGCCTCGCCCACGGCCTCGTCACCGTCTTCGTCGTCGGATCGACCGCAGCCATCACCACCATCGAATTCGAGCCCGGCGCGATCCACGATCTGAATGCCGTGTTCGAATCGCTCGCGCCTCGCGACGGCCGGTATCGACACCACCTCCGCTGGGGAGACGACAACGGCTCGAGCCACGTCCGTGCCGCGCTGCTCGGTCCGTCTGTAACGATCCCGTTCACGCGCGGCACGCTGCGCCTCGGCACCTGGCAGCAGATCATGCTGATGGAGTTCGACACAGGTCCGCGGCAGCGTGAAATCGTGATTCAGATCGTGGGCGAGTGAGCGCCGCTAGTCCGGGCACGCCACGCGAGTTGCGCCATCGATGTCGCACTCTACTTCGAGCCCGCCTTGACGATCACGGGCTGCGTCCAGGCTCGAAGGCCGTTGCTGTCTTCGATTCGCGCACGAACGTAGCCTTCGTCTCCGGCGAACGTATACCGTGCCGGATTCTCGCGCGACACCGACAACACCCGCCCCTGCTTGCCGACAAACGTCACGCGATATCGCTTCGGCGACGACACCGCCGGCGGATCGGGCGCGATGTCGATGGCGATTCCACGCGGCGTCGACGCCACGTCCTTCAGCACGACGCCGGTCGACGCGTAGAAGTCGCCCCGGTCCAACGCCGACAGGATCGCGTCGCGAGTCAGGACCGCGGCCCGCACGACCACCCATCCCCTCCCCGGGTTGGCCCGGCCCACCGTGAACTCCTCACGGAAGTTGTGCACATCGTCAACGGCGACGCCAAAGATGCGCAGCCCCGCCGACAGCAACTCGTCCCACATCTGCTCGGTGGAGGGCACGACTCCATCGCCGTCGTGGTTCACCGTGGGGTGGCCGCTGGCAATTTCAAGGAGCCCGGTGCGCTGCAGCGGCAGCATCTCCCTGGCGGTGAAGGCCCAGCGGAAGTTCGGGTGATTGATGAGCGGAATGCCGCCCTGCTCGCGGATGGCGTCGATGCTCGATTGCAGCAGTTCGCCGGCGCTCGACCCGGTCTGCGCCGGAACGACACGGCTGATCCCGATCGCGTTCACGTGAACGGTCAGCGGGTTGGTTACCTCCTCGGCGCCGATCAGCAGGAAGTTGTCGTTCGGATTCGTGTCGAACAACGCGGGATCGGTGAAGGTGTTGTGGTCGGTGATCGCCAGAAACTGATAGCCGTTCCGCTTGTACCAGGCCATCACTTCATAGGGCGCCGAGTCGCCGTCCGAATTGATGGTATGCGTGTGCAGGTTGCCTCGATACCAGTTCAAGGCAGGCGCCTGACCCTGCGCGAGACCGACGCGCACCGGCGCCGTGAGAATCAGCACGAGCGCCCCCGAGATCGCCGTCCGCTTCATCAGTTCTCTCCTACTTGATGCCGATGACCATCGAATCGGGGCCGACGAGCGGCTCCACTCGCGTCGACGAAAACCCGGCCTCGCGCATCCATCCCGAGCAATCCGCCCCCGTGTAATCGAAGCCGCCCGGCGTCTCGATGAGCATGTTGAGGCTCATCATCAACCCAAAAGCGTTCTTCGACCGGTCGTCGTCGATGATCGCCTCATAGACGATGAGCGCCCCGCCGGGCGGGACCGCATCGAACGCTTTCTTGATGAGCATCTTCTTTGTGGGCAAATCCCAATCGTGCAGGATGTGTCCCATCAGCACGACGTCGGCCTTGGGCAGGTCGCGTTCGAAGAAGCTGCCCGGCACGAACGTCAGCCGGTCTGCGACGCCGGCCTTCTCGACGTACTCCTCGAAAATCGGAGCGACTTCGGGCAGGTCGAATCCGACACCCCGCACGTGCTGATTGGCCAGGACGATTTGCGTCGCCAGATCGCCCTGCGCCGTACCGACGTCGACGAAGGTGCGGTAGTTCCTTCCAGGGGAATTTCAAGGCGATCGTCATGTTCGCGCCCTGGCTGATGCCGGTCATCGCAGAGAGGAACTGCTTCAACCGCGCGGGGTCGGCGTAAAGCGTTTCGAAGACACCAGCACCGCCGCCCTTCACCTCGTTCTGCGGTTGTCCCGTTCGAAGCGCCTCGGTAAGGTGGCCCCAGAAGGGATACAGGCGATGGTTCGCCATCTCGAGGATGCCACCCACGTAGGTCGGCTTTTTCCGATCGAGGAAGACATCGGTCTCGGGCGTGTTCGAGTATTGGTCTCCCGAGCGTGTGAGGAACCCGAGGGCCACCAGCGTATCGAGAAAGTCGCGCGCCGAACGCGGATGCAGGCCGAGACGCCCGCTGAGCGCGTCGAAGCGCTCGGAGCCGTGCGCCAGCTCGGTAAAGACCCCCATTTCAATCGCGCTCAACAGCGTTTTCGAGGGCCAGAACGCGAGGCCCGTCTGAAGAATCTTTTCCGGTGACAACCTGCCGCTCATTTAACGCTCCTGGTCCGGCTGAAGCCGGACACTGACGTACCGATGGGTTGTGTCGATGTGGCTCATGGTCAATGCGCCGGACCGTAGAGTATCCGGCCCGGCCGCGCGGGCGTCATCGCGCCGTTCTCGAACGCCACCTGCCCGTTGATGATGACGAGCGAGACGCCTCGCGCATATTTGTGCGGCTCGTCGAAGGTCGCCTCGTCGCGCACGGTTTCGGGATCGAAGATCACGACGTCGGCCTTCATCCGCTCCCGAAGAACCCCGCGATCCGGCAAGCCGAGGCGCTGAGCCGGGTACGACGACATCTTGCGAATCGCATCCTCGAGCGTCACCGTCTTGAGATCGCGGACGTATCGGCCCAGCACGCGCGCAAACGTTCCATAGCTGCGGGGATGTGGGCTCGCCCGTCCGAACAACACCACCTGTCCGTCCGACGCCACCATCGATGCCGGGTGCCGCAGCACACGCTGGATGTCGTCTTCGCTGATGGCGAAGTAGATGCCGCCGCAGTCGCCGTTCTCCACGAGCCACAGCGCGCTGTCCGCGGCGTCCTCGATCGAACCAGGTTTCCCTCGCGAGCGCGCCACGTCGTCGAGCCGCTTGCCCGCCAGCGCCGGATTCCAGTCGCAGCGCGAGACCATGATGTTGCGCGCGTCTCCGCCGCCCCGGCCTTCCAGGATGATCTGCATCGTCTCGACCATGATGCGGCGCCTTGTCTGCGGATCGCTCAGACGCTTCAACACCGCCTCCCGGCTTCCCTCCTGCGCCCAGATGGGCATGAGCGCAGCGGAAATGCTCGTCGCGGATGCTGGATATGGATACGCATCCACGGTGACGTCAACACCTCGCTGCCGGGCCTCGTCGACGAGACGAAGCGTGTCGGCGGTCTTGCCCCAGAACTTCTTCCCGATGGTCTTGTGATGCGTTACCTGCGTCGGGAGCCCGCCCTGCTCGCCGATCGCAATCGTCTCGCGCACACTGGCTTCGACGCCCGACTCCTCGTCGCGCATGTGCGAGATGTGGATGCCGCCCATCTCGCCGACGACCTTCGCGAGCTCGACGACTTCGCCGGTCGTGCTGAATGTCGCGGGGACGTAGAAGAGCCCGGTGCTCAGGCCGAAAGCGCCCTCGGTCATCCCCTGGCGCGCAAGCGCGCGCATGCGGTCGAGCTCGTCCGGCGTCGGCGCACGGTTGACGCGGCCGAACACCGCTTCGCGAATGGACCCGTGCCCGATGAAGGTGCCCAGGTTGGGAACGATGCCCGTCTTCGCCACCAGCTCGAGGATGGGCTTGATCGGAACCGGTGAAAACCCGTCCGGGCCCGTGATGAGGGTGGTGACGCCCTGGCGGACGTAGTTGTCGGCGGTGGGCACTTCCACGATGGGAACCGTCGCCGGCGGCACTCCCGCACCGCCAAAGGCATGCACGTGGATGTCGATGAATCCCGGCGCCACAACCTGACCGGCGGCATCGACGGTTCGCACGGATGCCGCATCGATTCGGCGCGCGATCGCGGCGATCTCGTCGCCGCGAATGCCGATATCGGCTCGATACCAGGGGCTTCCCGTTCCATCAATCACCCTGGCGTTTCTGATGACGAGGTCGTACGGCGCCTGCGCGCGCAACGACACGACGCAAACCCCGACGAGGAGCGTCAGCCAGAATGTGGAACGCCCGCTGATTACCATCCCGCGGATGTTAGGCGGGGCCACCCGCGCCGTCAATCAGCCGATCGGCAGGGGGCCTGGTGGACTAGAATCACCGCCGAATGGACGCGACGGGTCCCGTCAAGCGCAGGCTGACCGCCATCCTCGCCGCCGATGCGGTGGGCTATTCCGCGCGGATGGCGGAAAACGAAGAGCGCGCGCTGCGAACGCTGCAGGGCCACCGGCGGCTCATCGACAGCCTCATCGCGGACCACGGCGGCCGCATCGTCGGGACGGCCGGCGACAGCGTGCTGGCCGAGTTCGGCAGTTCGGTCGAGGCGGTGCGATGTGCCGTGGAGATCCAGGAAGCCCTCGCGACGCGAAACGACTCGCTTGCCGCGCCCGAGCGCATGCAGTTCCGCATCGGCATCAACCTCGGCGACGTCATCGTCGATGGCGCAGATATTCTCGGCGACGGCGTGAACGTGGCGTCGCGACTGGAGAGCATCGCCGATCCAGGCGGCATCTGCATCGCTTCGTCCGTGTTCGATCAGATTTCCGGCAAACTCAATCTCGGGTTCGAAGACATCGGCGAGCGATCGCTGAAGAATATCGGGAGACCGGTGCGAGCGTATCGTCTTGCCCGCGAGGGTGCTCGGCAGCCCCGGGGTGTCAGTTCGCAGCGGATGGCGATCGCGTCCGCTGCCGGCGTCGCGGCCCTCGTCGTTGTCGGCCTCGGCGTGTTCTACCTGGCGCGCACGAACGGCCACGACACCGCGCCACCGCCTGCCCAGGTCTCGCAAGCCGTACAATCAGCCCCGGCAACGGAAACCGCTCAGCCCGTTGCACCGCAAACCGCGCCTGTCGCACCTCCCATCCCCGAGACTCCGCCGCCGGCACAGCCGCCATCCACGCCTCTCGCGGCTCGTGCATCGGCGCCGCCACCGGCCGCGCCCCAGAGCCAGACGTCAACGGCGGCCTATACGATGGGAATGGCGCAGGGCCGATGCGAACGCCCGGACGGCAAACCCGGTCCGATCGTGCGCGGCCCGGTGCGGGTTGTCGACGGAGAAGTCATCATCGAGGTGGGCACGGCGGGTCAACCGGGCAGCGTCGACCTCCGCGGAAAGCCCGACGCGGACGGCACGCTCGTGCTCAACGGGTTCATCATGCCGGCAGCCGGCCGCAGCCGCGGCGCCAAAGTCGCCGCGAGGTACGAAGGCAACCTGAACAACGGACGAGCGATGCTCAAGGGCAACCAGGGTGCGCTGCGCTGTACGCTCGGATTGATGCTGAAGTAGGGCGGGTCTTTAGACCCGCCTGCATCCCTATCTCGCCACGGAAACGAGGCGCGTTCGGGTTCTGAAGATGATCGTGCCTTCCGAGATCGCCGGCGTCGCCATCAGCGTCTCGCCCATCTCGTTCTCGGCAATCTGCTCGAAGGTGGGGCCCGCCTTGAGCACGACGACCGATCCATCCTCGCTCGAGTAGTAGATCTTCCCGTCACCGGCCACGGCAGATGCGGAAAAGCCAGTGGTGCCGTCCGCGAGCCGCTGTTGATAAAGACGGTTGCCGGTTGCCACGTCGTAGACGTTCAACACACCGTTGTCTCGACAGACATAGAGCTGATCCCGGTACACGATCGGCGTCTGCATGTAGGCACCGTCGCGCGGCTGGCTCCACGCGACGTGATCGTTGGCCTGCGCGCCGGCGGCGAGGCTGATGTCTCCCGACGCGCCGAGCCGGACCGCGAAGATCGGCGCCGACGGACCGTGCGCGTTGGTGATGATCGCGAGATCGCGGTAAACGACGGGCGTCGGCACGGGAATATCGCCACCGCCGTTCATCCTCCACAACTCTTTACCGGTGGCCAGGTCGTAGCCGCCGACGTGCTTGAACCCGTTCACGATCACCTGGGTGCGGCCGTTCGACGAATGCACGGTCGGAGTGCTCCACGTCGGGTAGTCGTTCCGTTCCGTTCGCCAGAGCTCTCGTCCGGTCGCGATGTCGAATGCGGCCAGGAACGACCCCTTGAGCACGTCGGCCTGGACGATGACGCGATCGCCCTGAATGACCGGCGAGCTGGCAAATCCCCACTGCGCCTCCGGCACCTGGAAGAAGCTCGACTCCAGGAGACCCAGGTCTTTCTTCCACAACAACGTCCCGCGGGTATCGTAGGCAAACAACCCTTCCGATCCGAACATCGCCACGATCTGGCGTCCGTTGGTCGCGAGCGTCGAGTTCGCGTGCGTGCCCTTGGGGTGACGCTTGATTTTCGGGATCCCCTTGTGAGCGACGGCGTTCCACCGCTTCGCACCCGTCTTTCTGTCGAAGCAGTGCACCTCCCAGCTCAGCGGCGTCGCGTCGTCGACCGGCGTGATGTTGCCGTACAGGCCGACTTTAAGCGCCTCTTCCTTGCCCTGCGCAACCGCCGTCGTCACGCACACCATGTCGCCCCAGACGACGGGACTGGAATGGGAGAGACCGGGGACTGCGGCAGTCCAACGGACGTTCTGGCCCGTGGCCGCGTTCCATTGCTCCGGCAGCGCAAAGCCTTCGGCGGTTCCGGCGGCGCCGATGCCTCGGAACTGAGGCCAGTCGATGCCTGGCCTGGCGCTCTGCTGCGCGAGAACGAGACTCGACGCGAATACAATCGCTGCGCAGAACGGGCACTTCTTCATCGCGCTCCTCCAGCGAGAAACCGCACGTCTACGGTCGATGCGCCCGGAGGAACGAACGTATCTGGCGCACTGCCAGAGGAATCCGTTCCTTGGGCTCCTTCCACGGGAACATGCTGACTTCGGCCCTGGGCGCGAGCATCGCGGCTTCCATGGCAACCGCGTACGGATGCGACGGGATATCGTCCGGCAGGATGAGCACCGGCGTCTGGCACTGGCGCACGAAGTCGCGTGTCACCGTGAAGACGAAGTCGGGGTTGGTGCGGTACATCCTGGTCAGGAACTTGTCGATCATCTCCATCGTGATCTCGGGCCGCCGCTTGACCAGCTCGGGCCCCCAGCCCTTCATGTTCGTTTCGTAAAACAGATCGCGCATCTCGGGACGCGACCCGCTGGGCTGCGCCAGCACGGCCGCGACGACACGATTCGGCGCCCGCTCGAGGAGGTTCCAGATGAAGGGCCCGCCGATGCAGAAGCCCATCACCATGAACTTGTCGATGCCCAGGTGATCCATCAGACCGAGATGGTCATCGGTAAATGCGTCCCACGGCCGATCGATCTCGAGCGGGCCGGTGGACTGGCCGGCATAGGCATTACGCAAGTCCGACGCGATGCAGCGGAACTCTCCCTTGAATTCCTCGATCGCGTTGAAGGGATTGGCGAGGCCGGCGATCGTCGAGTTCAGTCCGCCCCCGGCGATGAGCAGCAGCGGGAACCCGGATCCGGTCTGCTGATAACGGATGCGAACGGGGCCTCTCTCATAGAAGGACATGGATGCGCCTTGCGGCCCGTTCTGCTGCGCAAACACGCCCGGGGCCGCAGCCATCACCGTCGCCGCCGCGCCCGTTTTCAGTATCTTGCGTCTCATCGGATCGACCATTGCCATCCTCCCGTTCCATCATGTTCCCGGTTACAGCACACGCCCTCACTTACCTTTCACGTGGTCGTCCCAGTGCACGTTGTGCATGAGATGGTGCACGCCAGGAGCCAGGAGCAATCCTGTGACGGCGATCACCACCAGCCCGGCATACAGCGCGTAAACGCCGGCAAAGACCTTTCCAGACTCCGACAGTTCCGTCTGTATCGGACCCATGCCGCCGAGGAGCATCGCCGCATTCAGGAAGGCATCCCGCCATGGCATGTCCTCGTAGTACCTGATAGCCCCAGATACCCGCCAGCAAGGACACGCTGAGGATCCCCACCACGATCCCCCCATGCGCCAGCATTCGGCGCCAGAACCACCGCCGGTGGGCTTTGCGATCGGTCAGCGATTTTGACATGTCTTCCTTGATCCTCGAGGCGTTTCAGACGCGGCTCACTGAGCCGACGCGGAGCGAGTCTTCTGTGAGCCTCTCAAGCAAGTGGATCCCTCACGCTTAACCAGTGCCCGACTCTCTATCGAACGAGCGCGCTCGCCTTTACATCCATCTCACATCCTTCTCTCTGAGTTCCTTGACGCGAAATGCCGCGATTTTACGTATGAGCGACTTCGGCAGCCGCTGGTCGTGCGGAAATTGAATGGAACCCTTGCCGGTCGTGTACTTCGCCAGCTCCTTCTTGAACGGCTTCATCGCCGAAGGAGTCGGCATGAAATTGAGGTGCGATTTGAACGCGGCAAACGCAAAAAGAATGCGGTTCTCTTCAAACACCGGTGTCCGCCATTTCACGCCTTCCCTCGCGCCCGGTGCCACCTTCTTGAGAATGGCATATATCTCGCGCAGATTCTTGTGCGCTGCCTCTGGGGGCGGCGGCGATGTACTCGGGAATGGTTGCTGGTTTAGTCTTTGACATGGCGCGCTCACGGCGATCCATTCTGGTTGCGGCCTACCAGTGATAACCCACGGCAACCGACGTGGCGGTCAGTCCCATGACACCGGTCGTCTCGCTGAAGACGATGCGAAATTGCGGCCGCAGCGAGAGTTGTGGCTTCAGGAAGATCTTCGCGCCGACTCCCCCACCCCAGGCGAAGGTGGTGTCCTCCGATCTGAAGGTCTCGGGCGGACCACCAGACGGCGAGTAGGTGTGTGTCGTCCGGGAACTCAGGAGGCCGGCACTCCCCATGACGAAGAACTGCGTCCGGCCCTCCGCAAAGTGGTAGAGAACATCCCCGAACACACCGGTGGCGGTGCCGGACAGCGGTCCGCCGGCGATGTCCCGTTCATGTTGCGCCCTTATCAGATCGATCTCGACCGAAGTTCTGGCCGCAACACGGAATCCGATTCCCCCCACGAAACAGGCTCCATTCCCAAGCGAGCCTTCGTCACCCCCTACGCGGGACAATCCGGCGCCCGCGAAGATTTCCACTCGCCGCTGCGGCTCCTGGCCAAGGGCCACTCCGGAGGCAAGGAAGAAGAACAGTAGGATCAGCAGATAGAAGCGCTTCGCACGGATCATTCCCTGCTTCTCCCGTTGCCAAGCACGTTGGCAATCGCGGTGATCGTGTTCCAGTTGCGCGTGGTCGCCGGCACCCCGAAGAGGCGGTCGATCAATCCCAGATAGCCGACCGCCTTCATCTGGCGCCGGTAGAGGCCGAGGACGAACCGCCCCTCTCTCGCGAGAATGCGCAGCAGCCACTGGCCCTTCGGCGGAAGGTCGAGAGGGGTCGGCGGATCCGAGCGTTGGCGCCCCCTCAGCACGCTGACGAAGCGGACGATATCAGGTCGCTCGGGGTACCGCGCAAAAGGATCGCGCGACATCAGCCCGGCGATCTCGCGCCCCTGACAAATCATGGTCTCTGTCTCAAATGGCAGCCTTCGCGCCAGCTCGGCGCGAAGCTTCGCCTGGGTGATTGGCCGCCGGATCACGAACGTTCCCGCGGCACCAATGTTGACGGCATCCAGGTGTTTGAGCTCGGCGGCGAGCTGCGCCGGCCGGAAGGTCTTGTAACCCCCGACGTTGACGCCTCTCAACAGAACCACAAGTGCCATCGTTCGCCCGATACGCTCGACGAGCTCACGGGATGGGTGGGGATGTAGGGAGTGTGAGAGGGTATTGTGCTTGTTGGGATGAGATGATGAGATGAGCATTTGGGGTGGGGTATGGGAAGCAATCTGAGATGGCAGAGGCTTTGACATGGCAGGGATGAGGATGGTGAGGCACTGCTTATAATCGTGGATGATGTGCGACATCAGATACGCCGGCGCCTGGGGTCGAAAGCTGCTGGCTGATCGTGACGCGGTCTGCCACATGACGGCAGAGCGGCGCGGGCGATTCGAACCACATGCGGGAGGTCGAAGAGAATGCCGCGCAGTGCTGGATGCCGGCAGGATCGTGGCCAGCAGATGACCGGAGGCTCCGCCGATGTCCATGAGCGTGGTGACACCTGAAAATCGTACGCGTCCGCCACGGCCGGCGGTCGGCGCCATGGAAACCAATCATCGTCGCTGAACATGGACGCCGTCAGGATTGGCCGCGAGAAAGTCGAAAATCGGCATGCGAGCGATCAAGAACGCGCTCTGCCGTCTGCAGTGGAGTGCGGAATCTCGTCAAATCCGCGAACCCACCAGTCGCTCGCGAGTCAGCACCGACGCGCGTGCCGAACCTGGCGCACCGGTCTTGAGCGCCTCGCCGAGGGGCGTCAGCCAAAGCGCTGTGTGTCACTCCCGTCAGAATCGCCAGGTTCGCCAGCGAGCGCATGAATCGATAAAGCGAGCGTGCGGGGTCCGGTAGGCGACGGCCAGCTCCTCGGCGCTTTGTGGCCGGATGCCAGGAGATCGGCCAGACACTCGCCGCGACGTACACCATCCGGGACACCAGATTTCCCATCGCCATCTGGATAAGTTGTGCGTGGGGTGGTAATGCCTCTGTCTGACGGCCGGATGCGGACTCTCACCTCATTTCTTGATCCAGATCAATGTGCGTCTCTGGATGGCCGGCCTACCTTGAAGCATCGCGGGCAGGGCTGAAGCCCGGGGATGAACACAACACGGGCACTCGGCGGCACAGAAGTCTCTTGCGCTCGCAGCAGAGCGATGCATCGCCGGCGTGTCGAAGTGCAGCTCGTGCCACCACCAGGCTACCGCAGGACGTTGGCGTCGCTCGAACCGTGGTCGAACGGACGAACCCGTCATACGCCAGCATAGAACTCATCGTCCAATGAAGATCGGTCGCGACAGAGGCACTGCGCAACCGCGATCGGATCCGATCGCCGATCGTCAGCTACGCGCTGGCGGAATGGCGCCGCCGAGTATCCGCCAGAGAGGTGACGGCCGCGATGGCACGGGTGATCGCCGCGTGGCAAAGCGACGACGGCGCGTTCCACACGCTGCCGCCGATCGGCCGCCGATCGAGTCGAGCGATATCACCGCCACGGCCATGAGCCTGCGCGCGATTCAGCTCTACGGTTCGCATCAGGACGAGCAGGTGGCACGAGCAGCCAGGTGGCTGCTCGGCGAAGCCCACACGACCGAAGACGCGGCGATGCAGTTGCTCGGCCTCGCATGGGCAAGACAACCGGACGTCATCCGCACTTCCGACGTCCTGCTGGCGTTGCAGCGACCGGACGGAGGATGGGCGCAGCTGCCGACGCTCGAACAGATGCGTATGCGACAGGACAGGCGCTGGTCGCGCTGCAGACGGCGGGCACCCGTTTCGAGCCCGCAATATCAGAAAGGTGTAGGGTTCCTCCTGCGCACGCAGTTTCCGGATGGCTCGTGGCTGTTCGCACGCGCAGCTTCCGGTGCAGATGCCGAAGGACAGCGGATTTCCTCACGGAGCACCAGTGGACTCGGCGCCGGCACGAGTGGGCGACGATGGCGCTGCTGCTGGCGTTGCCGCCGCAGCCGTCGGTGGCGGCCGAGCCGGGTACTTCCGCGCGCGGCTTCCCGCGGATGCGGCTGATGGTCTCGGGCGACACGCCGAGTACGACGCGAGCATCCGTTGCGGACTCGGGTCGCATTGAGGGGTAGGTGGCAGGAACTGCGTGTAGCGCTCCTCTGCCGACGCGCTCAAGGAGCTGACGATGCGCTCGTCCTGGCCGCGGCATGCCGCGCAATCCCTTGCGAAAGGATGCCGCGTATCCAGGGATCTTGTCGATGAGCGTCTCGTGCGAGGGCGGATCGAGCAACAGCACATCGGAATCCTCTACGGCGTCGATGAAATACTGAGACGGCCGCCGCTCCAGGCTGGCGGCAGTCGGCCGCCCACCAGGTCTCGGGAGCGAACTGGACGATGTGCTCCTTGCCCTGGGCGTCGATGACTACTTGCGCAGGCAGCCCTTGACGACAAACGCCGAGTCCTCGCCACATCGCCGGCCGCTGCAAGAGCGCGTGCGCGGGAGCGTCGCGGCCACGAACATCGTCTCGACGAACGCGAGATCGTCGTCGTGAACGAAGCCTGTCCTGAAGGTACGGCGAAGGACGCTGAATGATGTCATCTCACGGCAGCGGCGGTCCCACCACTTCCATGTTGTGCTTTTTCATGAGCGCCCGGTTCGTCTCGGCGTTTACGCCCTGCCGTTCTTCGAACATCTTCTCGAACCCACCCGGCGTCACGCCAACCAGCAACACGCCTGGCTTCGCTCCGACGTTCTGGAACGTGTGTGCGGTACCACGAGGCACGAACATCACGGATTGCGCGGGCGCGCTGACGATGCGGTCGGCGAGCTTGACCCTGAACTCGCCGCTGACCACGTAGAAGAATTCGTCCTCCGTCTGATGGACGTGCGTGGGTGGCCCGCTCCTGGGCGCGACGGTCTGACGAATCAACCCGACCGAACCGCCGGTCTGGTCCCGCGTGGCCAGCATCTCGGTGATATCCCCTTCTCTGCCCTGAGGCCCGGAGAAGCGAGGAGCTTGTTGAGGCAGGACGACGAAGCCGGTTCCGGCAGCGGCTGCCTTGAGCAACCAGACCGACGTGACGGCGGCAGGGCCAGAGAGGAGAGCGACCAGAATCCATACGGAGACGCCGGGCAGGGCTGAAGCCCTGCGCCACCGAAAACGACGCCTTGCGCCCTCCGACATTCGACTTGCGCCTCCCGACTAGCTTGCTAAGGCCGCTGCGAGCAGTATCGGCTGCCCGCACAGCGCGTAGGTACGTAGACTTCGGCCTGGATCAACCACCGGCCATCGATTCGACGCCACTGCGCCATGTACGTGCCGGCCATATCCACGATTCCATCCGGCTCGGTCCATCTGGCCGTCCACTCGCCACGCTCCGATGCCATCGCCCAGGGTGAGTACACATCGATGGCCGACGGTTGGCGGACGTAAATCGTGTCCGGTCGCGTCGCAAATTGTTGCGCCATGCGTTCCTGGTTGCGCTCGCGACCGGCAACCTGGGAACCCGTCGACCTGACGACGTGCACATCGTCCATCCACAGTCGCGCCATGGCCGTCGGGTCATGAGCGGCAATGGCGGCGTTCGAGCGTGCACGCGCGTCTCGAATCATTTGCTCGTCGGCCGACTGCGGCTTCGCGGCCAGCGGTTCCATTCCACTCCTGGCCACGACATCGGACGCGGCACGCGAGGCCAGAAAGTCGATTAAGGCCTTCGCCGCATCAGGATGCGGTGCACGTACGGAGATGCCGGCGGAGAACGTCGTGATCCGCTGGACATCAGACGGCAGCGGACCAACGACCTCGATGCCCTGAATGGGCAGCAGTTCGCTGAGTTGCTGAAAACCAATCTCTGCCTCGCCCCGGGCCACGACGGCGCCCACCCGCTCGCCCACGATTCTCCGGCCCTTTGCTTTCATTTGATCGGCGATCCCCAGCCTGGGAAAGACTTCCTTCACGAGATAGTCCCCGCTGACGCTCGCCGAGTAGGCCACGGACTTTGCTTCGAGCAAAGCCCGCTTCAACGCATCGACGGAACTGATATCGGGCTTCGGCGCGCCAGCCCGAACCGCCATGCCGATGCCGGAGCGCGCCAATGCCACACGGCTGGCCGCCACCACCAGACCATTTCGAACCATGTCGTCGAGGGAGTCCGCGTCGACGATGACGACATCAACAGCCTCTCCGCGTGCGACGCGAGCCCGGATCGCTTGCTCGCCGGTGCCCATGCTCGTCGCCGCCGTCACCAGCGTGTTCTTCGTCAAACGTTCGAAGCTCGGGGCCAGCTCGAGATACGCGGCGGCAAGCGCGCCGGACGTCATGACGATACAGTCCTCCGCGTCGGCTGCGCGGACAGGCAACACCACGAAGAGGGCGGCGAACGCCAGCCACTTCACGAGCGATCTTCTCGTCATACGCGTCCTCCTAACCGAGCAACACAAGAAGCTCACCCACTTCGTCGATGATTCCATCGGCCTCGACCGCTCGCAACACTGTCGAATCGCGACGCCAGATTGCACGCATGCCTGCAGCCCGCGCCCCCGCCACGTCCACTTCAGGGTTGTCGCCCACAAAGACAGCGTGGGCGGGACCGGTATCGAGTCGTTCCAGTGCACGATGAAATATCCGGGCGTCGGGTTTTACGATGCCCTCCGCGTCTGAGATCAGAATGGCGTCGAACGCCGGAGAAAGTTCAAGACATTCCAGCTTCCGGCTCTGCATGCTGACCGAACCGTTCGTAATCAGACCGAGCTTGCGGCCCGATGCGCGTAGTGTTTCAAGCGTTCCTGCGGCATCAGGGAACAACACGCACGCACGTGGAAAACCGGCCCGGTAATCGTCCAGGAGCGTTTCGGCCAGGTGCAATGGAAGTTCGAGCTCGGCAACCATTCCGGTAAAGACATCCCTGCGCGGAGCGTACCCGTCGCGATCGAGCGCGACCATGGTTTGCACGTACTGCTCGTCGTCTACGGTTCGAAAGAGCTCTGAATGCCGTTTCCATTGATCTCGGACAAACCGGTCGAAGCTTCGACGACGGTCGAGCAGGGTTCCGTCCAGGTCGAAAAGCACGGCCCGAATATCCGCCAGCATCTGTCCCTAGAGTGGTCCACACGAGTCGAGGTGTGCCGCGAACACTTCGTTGAACAGCGCTCCAGGCCGACAGCCGCGCAAACGGTTGACAGCCTCACAACCGGGAATGCCGAGACGAACGAGAATGAGCCCGGCAACCAGCGCCGAACGATTGAAGCCCATTCCGCAGTGAGAGAGCACGCGGTGGCCCGATCGGATCAGGCCCGCCCCCAGGTCCGCAATCGCGTTGAGCTTGGCGAGATCGGGCAGGTTTTCATCGTAGATAGGAAAATACACGTAGAGGACGCGATTGGGTACCGTTGGAATGCAGTAGTCGAGGCCACCCTCGAGGTCGATCACGGTGTCGATACCGCGAGCCTCGAGCGGCGCCCAATCGGTGAGGGCCGGCGAGAAGAAGAGCGCACCGGCCTCGTCGGCCTGAAAAAGCTCGAGCGTGACGGAAGAGAGCGGGTTCAACGCGGCCTCCAGAACCTGCAGAGGGTAACATGAACTTCCATCACCCTGGTGTTCCGGCTGAAGCCGGACACTTTACGTACTGAAGCTGGTCTGGCTCTGGGCTCGAAGAATCGCCCAGACGTGACAATTTGCGTGCGGCTCTTCCGGATACCTCCGGCGCAGCTCCGACTGCACTTCCAACGCGCGCGTGCAGGACGTCAGCAGACCTTTGGGCGACAGCTCCGAATTCTCGAACACCTCGGGAAACCCGCCGCAGTTGGTGAGCGCGCTGGCGCTCGCTTGAACGTCGACCAGGTCGTAGCCCAGGATCTCGAAATTCACCGAGGCCGCCGGCAACGTCGGCTCACTCACGGGATTACGGAATACGCAGAGGAGATTTCGTTCTACCCCATCCGGCAGCTCACCAAGCAGAAACTCGAGATCGACGAAGAAATTCAGCATGAAGTCTTCGTTGACGATGTGTGGCCAGTACTCGGTCTTGATGTCAGGTAGAAGAGAAGGACAAAGCATCGGATCGAGCGAGACCACCTCGTCCAATTGCGTCAGTCCACACCAGGCAATATACGTTGCCCACCCTTCGTGGCGGGGCGTAAACGTCCCGGTCGCAATGTACCAAGGTTGCATCGTGCTCTGGCCGCTACCGTTCAGTTGTCGATGCGACCGTCACGATCAGCTGGGTCAGCATCTCGATGTCGCGCAGGTCGAGCACCTCACCTGGAGAGTGGCTGTATCTGCCCGGCCACGACAGACCCTGATTCGGCGCGCCCCAGAACGTGAAGGTTGTGCCGTCGGTGCCGCCCTGTGTCAGGCCGATCTGCAAAGGGATGCGCGCGGCGTCGGCGGCACGGCGCACTCGCAGCCGCTCCTGGTCTGGAGATACACTCGCGTTCTCGATCGCGCGAAAGACCGGGCCTTTCCCGAGCGGTACATACGCGAAGTGCGGCGACTCGAGCGGCGTATCCGAGGTCACGAACGTGTCGATCGAGTAGATGCGCGCCGTCGTGCGACCGAAGCGACGCGCCATCGCCGCCGCGCCCCGCAGGCCACCCTCCTCGTGGACCGACCACGCGAAGATCACTCTGCCAGGCAGGCGAGCGGGATCGATCCGGTTTGTCGCGCGGACGAGGGCAGTCGTTCCCGCGCGGTCGTCCAGGGCGCGCGCCGCATAGCGTGCCCGGCCCAGTCGCAGTCCCTCCTTGTGACTCGTCACCTGCATGCCCACAACGACACCGCGCGCGGCCAGACCTTCGGCGTTCACTCCAAACCATGCCTGCATCGGGCCGGGATTCTTCTGCTGTGCCGCTGCTCGGACACGGAACACGCCACGCAACGGCGGCGGCGCCGTCGCAACAAGTGACTGTGCCTTCCATCGCGGATCGATGTCATCGCCCAGTCCACGCACGGTGCTCGGTGCACCTTGCGGATCGAAATGCACGAGCGCCGTCTGGCCTTCCCAGGCCGATGCGACGGGCCCTCCCTGCGCGGCAAGCGTCGCGGTCCCATCCGGGGCAATCGACTCGATCACGTAGCCCACTTCATCCATGTGAGCCATGAAAACGGTGGCAGGACCCTGCGGTCCAGCCTCGACCATGATGTTGCCGATGTCGTCCACGACTGCGCGGTCGCGGGCCCAGGCCGGAAGCGAGGCCAGCACCGCACGACGGACGGACCATTCGTGTCCTGAAACCCCGTAGCGCTCGACGAGATCGGACAGGACGCTCGATACCTCGTTGAATGAGCCGTCGGCACCATTGGTCCGCAGCGCAGCCCGAGAGGGCGCCGCGACCCAGCCTCGACTCGGAGCAGCGGCGAGACCGGCGGCGGCGGCCGTCGCACCAAGCAACCATTCCGCCTCGGCGACGCGCACGATCTCCATGTGCGAGCCCGCCTGATCGACCGATGGCGCCAGCCACCGCACCGTCTTGAGACCGGAGGCCTCGAGCACGGCCCCGAACTGGTTGAGCTCTCGTACCGGCCGGTTGCTTTCGGCCCGCACGTTTTCTCCTGGCGCAAGCAGGGTCAGCTCGTCGATCCGCTCACCGCGTGCCACCAGTGACGACAGACCGACCCACCCGGTCACTTGCTGCGCGCTCAACACAAAAGTCGTGCGTCCCTGCGCGCCACCACTGCGCGCAGCCGCCGCGACAGCGACGACGGCGGCACACCCGGTCCGGCGTCCAGCATCCGGCCCCGCCACCGCACCGGCGATCGGCCATGGCGGCAGATGGCGCGTAACCGGGTCCAGCAATGCGATGCCGAGCGCCTCGACATCCGCGCGCGACTCGGCGCCCACGTCGACCCAGAGATTGTCAGCCGTCACGAGCGCGGTCTCACCAGCGTGCTGGACCGCGAAGTGTCCGTTCGATCTGGCAACGACCCCGGCGATGGGGCCGGTGGCCGTCAGCACGCGCACCTGCTGCGCCTCGAACTGCTGGTCCCAGAGCGGATGCCGGGATCCAGCGCCGATCCTATGGAGGCGCAAGTAGCCGTCGTTCGTGATCTGCGAAACAGCATAGCCGGGGCGATCCAGTGCGCATGCGACGAGGCGGTGCGGCGAGCCGGTGCCGACCGTCGTCATCACGTTGCCGTACGCGTCAGCGGTCCAACCACCGAGCGCAGCGGCCAATCCAGGTGCTGCTCGGAGCTCGTAACCGGTGGCAGCATCGACCGCCACCCACGAGGCGATGGCTTCAAGATGACTGTCGCGGTCCTGCGCCTTGACAGGTGGCGACACGGACGCGTGAAGACTCAGAGCGAGGGCCACGGCGCTCAAACGGACCGGCACTCTCATGGAACGGCGCATCGTCAGTGCTCCACGCTAAAGGAGGTCTAAGAGTGTAAAGGAGGTGGGACGACGTCCAAGAATTCGGCGACCAGTGCATGCGGCAGGTTCTCCATTACTTGGCGCTCTCCAAAAACCGGAACACGTCATCGGCCGTCCCAGCCCGGGATGGACGCCGCCTGCCGGATCCACGACGCCATCTGCATCTCGTCGAGCTCATCTTCGTGGATGTCGACGTAGCGGACTTCCTTGTGCTTTGACACACCCGGAGGGACAGGACGCAGCGACGTCCCGCGGAAGAACGCCACCTTGATGTACTTCGTGAAGCAATGGACGCTGAGAAACCAGCCTTGGCCCTCGACTCCGTAGAAGGGCGAGTTCCATTTGACGGCCTTGCGCACGCCGCGGGACGTGCGCACGATGAGCGCGTCGAGACGGCGCCCGACGTCGCGTTTCCAGCCCGGCATGGCCGCGATGTAGGCCTGCACGGGGACATCGCCGTCGGCCTTCGCGATCTGAGGGTTGCCACCTGCGAGGAGGGCTGGCTTCCTGGCGAAGACCTTCTTACGACTTCGCTTTCTTCGAAGGCTTTGACTTGCCACTGTTGAGGGCGACCGCTTGGCGAACGAGCGTCTTGAAGGCGGACTCATCAATGTTTTCTCCTTCCTGGATGTCGATCGCCCGGCGAACGTTTCCGTCGAGGCTCGAGTTGAAGAGACGGGCCGGATCCTTCAGAGACGCGCCCTTCGCGAAGGTCAGCTTCACCACCTTCTTGTACGATTCGCCAGTACAGATGATGCCGTCATGCGACCAGACCGGGGTACCGGGATGGGTTGGCTTGACCCACTTCCACTCCTCGACGACGTCCGGGTCTGCGTCCCTGATGAGCTGGCGCATTCTGCTGAGGGTTTGCCCGCGCCAGTCTCCGAGCTCGGCGATTCTGTTCGAGATGATCTCCGACGCCGACTGGTCCTGGCCCGCACCTGGCTTTTTCATGTTCTCGTCCCCGCGCTTTCAGCCGCAGTCCCGACCTGGTCACAGCACACGATCTCGTACTTGATGCCCTCGGGATCCTTGAAGTACAGGGCGTAGTAGCCGGCCGGCGTGTATTCAGGGTACTCCCGCGGCGGACTCACGATCGTCGCCCCGATGGCCTTCAGTTCCAGATGCAGCCTGTCGACTTCCGCCCTCGACGTGGCCCTGAACGCAAGATGATGGAGTGCCCCGGGCTTGCGACGATTGACGGTCTCGCCTGCAAAGGCGCTTCGTGGAGAGGTGATCGCAAAGCCCAGTCGCGGATGCTCGTACGACACGACGTGTTTCTCGTGCCGCTCGATGACGGCACTACTTCGATCCTTGAGGTCAAAGCCCAGCAGTGGAAGCAACCGGTCGTAGAAAGGCACGGCCGTAGCCATGTCTCTGACGGTGATTTCTATGTGGTCGATAAACGGTTCCATAGGCAACCCTACATCGGCGACGTGCGGCAGCGGGACGCAAGCAGACCGGTGGCTGTGCTGAGGTCCAGATCGGCCACGAGCAACCCTTCCTGCCCATACGGCTGAAAGCACTGCAGCGTTCCATCCGGACGTGCGACCGCCGACGTGGTGGGGGAACCTTCGCTCGCGCAGTTCACCGACGCCACGTAGCACGTGTTCTCCGCCGCGCGACACAGGATCGTTTTCTCGTGAAACGTGTTGGCTGGATCGGCGAACGTGACGGGACGATAGCTGCCGGGTTCGGCGACCGACGCGTGGGGATGAAATACCAGCTGCGCGCCACGACGCACGGCCCACCGGACCGTTTCTGGATAGCGGAAGCCTTCGTGACAGATCGCCACGCCGAAGGTCAGCGGCCCGGCGGTGAACACCCGGCGTTCGGTTCCGAGCGAGGGATAGATGGACTCCTCCGAAGGGTCGAGTTGACCCTTGTCCTGCCATCCCGCAACCGAGCCGTCGGGATTGAAGATGCAGACGGTAATCTGCAAGCCGCGATCGGTCACGCGCTCCGTGCCCAGCGCGACCGTGATTCTGGCATCCCGGGCGGCATCCGCGACATCAGCCCATGCCCGCTCGAGGAACGGAGGATCCGGGGGCGGCGGTGTGGTACCTGGCCACCGATAGCCGGGAATGAAGCATTCGGGAAAGCAGATCACGGTTGCGCCCTGCCGGCCTGCGTCGGCGACCGCCGATGTTGCCAGGAGGACGGACTCCTGCGGTGTCGCCGGCACGCGGATATTCGCGAGCGCGATGCGAACATGGCTCATGCTTTCCCATACTACCGCACCGCTCATCGCCTGCCCGTCGGTGCGACAGTGCCGCGGCCGTTTTGCGCGCGGCCTAGCTCCGGGCTATGACGTAGTGCACCGCCTTCGCGCCGGGAACGCTCTCCGTGCATCTGTAGCCGAGCGCCGGCAGGTCGAGGCCCGTAAGCAGGTGCTCGCCGGAGCCGAGCAGAATCGGCGACACCGCTAGGTGCATTTCATCAACCAGGCCAGCCTGCAGATACTGGCGAAGGGTCGCGACACCGCCACCGAGGCGAATATCCAGTGGACCTGCTGCGGCCCGCGCACGCTCCAGCGCCGCGTGGATCCCCTCCGTGACGAAGTGAAAGACGGTCCCACCTTCCATTTCCAGCGGCGCCCGCCTGTGGTGCGTGAGGACGAAAACGGGCGTGTGATAGGGCGGATTCTTGCCCCACCAGCCGCGCCAGGACTCGTCGTGCCAGGGACCTCGGATCGGGCCGAACATGTTGCGACCGAGTATCCACGCGCCGATACCTGCCATGCTCCGAGCCGCGAAGTCCTCGTCGATGCCGGTGTCCCCACCCTCGCCGCCGTACATGCGCTTGAAGGTGCGGGTGGAGACCAGCCAGTCGTGCAGGTCGAGGCCGCCGACACCGAGCGGATTCTCCAACGACTGACTTGGGCCTGCGCCGTATCCGTCGAGGGAGATCGTGAAGCCGCGAGCGACCAGTCGTGCCATTGTGCCGTCTCCCTGTGACACCTTATCTTACGAACGCGCCCCGTCACGATCGCACTTGAGCGTCGTCGGCTGCAAGCCGAAGTCTGGGCTAAGTCGGACTCTTCTGTAGCTTGAATGCCACCGAGTACGGACAAGCCTGACTCTTCCTCAGTGCCGCGGCCGTTTGAGCAAGGTGATACCGCTCCGGGGTCAGCCTTGGCTCCTCGAACCCGATAACCGCAAACCCGGCCATAGTGAATGCTTTCCAGTAGTCAGAGAGAGGGCGATGAAACCAGATAAATTCAGTCGTAAAGTGCGCCCACGGTGGATCGACGCATTTCTGTTGCTGAAAATAAGGAGAGTCCCACACATACGTGACGCCGTCGCCACTCGTCGGCAGTATGGCGCGTCCGGCTGGAAAACACGGATGTGAAAACACGAGCACCGCGACACCGCCCGGCTTGAGCACGCGATGGAAAGCCTTGATGGCGCCGCTCGAGGTCAGGGGTGTCCATCAGCACGTAGTTCGCCACGACCATATCGAATTCATCGTCCTTGAGCGTCGAAAGCTCCGAGACAGAGTCCACGCGAAAGTCTCCGGTGGGATCGGCCGCCCCGGCAATCGCAATCATCCGCTCGGAGAAGTCGATACCAGTGACCGCAGCGCCACATGCCGCGAGCTTGATCGACAGATAGCCTGTCCCGCAACCAGCATCGAGCACCTTGAGCCCTCGAACATCTCCCGCGAAAGCCCAGAGGACGGGGTCGGAATTCAATCGCCGGTTTGCGTCTCCGTCGGTGCCAACCTGCAATTGCCAGTCGTCAGCCACCCGGTTCCAGAACTCCCGAACATTCTCGATCTCAGTCCTCATCGCCCTCGTTCTCCTGCCTGACGTCTGCGTTTCAGCCGCAGCGACTCATGATCGGGGACAGTCGCCATTGGGCCATTCGTCGACCGTTTCGTGCGCGAGCCGCGAAGTCCTCGTCGATGCCAGTTTCCCCACCTTCGCCGCCGTGGTACACCTGACTCGCTGGTCAGGCGCCGCGCTCCGCACCGTTGCGGACGGGATATCGCTCAACAACTGCCTCGCAAGCGGCGATCGCCGCTGGGAGATACGACTGATCGATCTCTTGCTCAAACCAATGTCCCTGCGCGACATTGTCTGGCGTCATCTCGACTCGTAACTGCATTCGGCCTGTTTCGCCGCCGCCGACAATGCGGACCATGACGTCCGGTTCAACCGATTCAAGCTTCGCCTCGCCGCTGAGCCATTGGTGGAGCGTCTTCAGTTCCTTGCCGAACGACGCGAAGCTCACAGTGTCCAAAACAGGCCCGGCAACGACCACCGAGGCACCATGCGCGACATAGTGAGCGGTCACGTTCAGCCAGTTCCCATCCCACGCGTCCATCGCATCAGGGAACTGCCTTCCGTGCACCCAGATGCGGAGTGGACCGATCTGGAGCGCTGGCTGACCATATGAGGCCAGTTGGTTGCGTGCCTGCACGACATCCAGCCGGATCGCGTCGAGGCGCATCCCTTTTTTGGCGAGGACGGACGCGGCACCGCATCGCTCCTCGCACAGAATCCCCAGGAGCAGGTGCTCGGTATTGATGTCGGTGTGCAGCAAGCGATCGGCTTCTGCAGCCGCATGCTGCAATATCCGCCTGGTCTGATCGCTGAACGGAACCTCGATGGAGGTCGCGATCTTCTCCCGAAATGTCGTCATGCGCTCGATCTCTTTTCGGATCTCCTCGAGCGGAACGTGCGTTTGTGCAAAGACCCGCCCCGTGACCCCTTTGGGCTCGCGAAGCAAACCAAGCAACAGATGCTCGGCCTCGATTGAGATGCCGCCTAGCCTCGACGCTTCGTACCTGGCAAAGAAGAGCGCTCGTCTGGCGGCTTCCGTGTATCGCTCGAACATCGCACCCTATCTCACTGAGTATCGCAAGCTAACGATCCCGAAGGTAGACTCCATAACCGATGAGACCGCCAAGCACCACAAGGGCGGCGCCAGCCACCTGGAATTCCCAGGACCGTTCCACAGAAACCCGCGACATCATACGCAACGCCAGCTTCGGTGCACAGAAGCGAATCAGGCTCTTGATGAGGAGGCACCAGCCCACCACCGTCAGGACGGCAGGTATCCCCGACCAGACGTTATGAAACCCGATGATGACGGCTGCCACTTGCAGATTCAGAAACCCGTCCACGAAGGCGCCGGCTTCCCCCTTGCCTCGCAGGAGGATGAAGAACTCGGCCCATGCCTTGGGTTGCAGGATGTGCGAGAGACCAATGACTCCGGACAGAATCACGGCAAGGACTTCAACAGATCTCTCCATCAGGTCTCCTGTTGCTTGACGAAGTTGTCTTCCCAGGCGATCCCCGACACGCGCCAACAACGCACGTCATGCCTGTTGGTGGCCAAGGCCACAAGGTATCACGGGCAATTGCGCGACGGCTCCAGCGCCCGGTAAGCAGACCTGCATTTGAATGGCTAACGCTCCTGCAAGGCAAGATCAGTTATGCGTGTGATAAATGGGCCCTTGGCGTTCGTGTAAGCCTCTCGATCGAGCCGGTGTTCTTGCGCAAGCCGTCGCTTCAGAGCTGCGTACTCGGCAGCGATCCCTGAATGCGACCGCAGGTAGTCGCGAAAGGCAATCGCCTCATTCCATCGCGGGCTTGCCAACGGAATGAGATGAAGGTGGTGGGTTCGAAATGTCGGAGAAGGCTTGCAGAACCAGTGCTCGGCATCAGCGCGGTATGGGAAATAGCAGTAACCCAGATCGGCCAAAGCCGTGATTGCCGGCCGTGAGGCCTCGAGCGTATCGACGCCCGCGATGATATCGATCACAGCCTTCGCGGGGACCCCAGGGATGGCCGTGCTGCCGATGTGCTCGATAGGGCCAGCGAGCCAAGCGCCAAGTGCGCCACGAAGTATCTTCTCTTCCTGAATGAACTGCCCGGGCCAGGAAGGATCGTAGGACACGATTTCGACTGGTGCTTCACCAGAAGTCATAACTCTGAATCTGGCTGCCGGCCCTAGTTTTACCAGATGCCAGGAACGAGACGCCTCGTCCGTGCCGCATAAGCCGTGTATTCACTGCCAAACTCAGCGGCCATCATCTTTTCCTCCGGACGAATGCGAAGCGCGAAAAGGATCATGAACGCGACCAAGTTCGATGGACCTGCCACCCAGTTCGGGATCACGAGCGCGTGACCGAGGGAATACAGGACCAACGCCGAGTACATCGGATGGCGGATCCGGCGATAGATGCCTTCCGTGATGAGTCGATGCTGTTCACGTATTTCCAGTGTTATCGACCAATTCGTCCCAAGATCAGCGTGTGAACGGTAGAAGAGCCAAAGACCGGTCACGAAACATGCCACACCCGCGACCAGTGGGCCGCTTCGCAGTGGGTACTCAGCGAATGCGAACGCGGGCGAAGCAATCCAGATGAGGGGGATAAAGAATCCGGCCCAAACAAGAACCAAGAGCCCAGTTTCCAGTGGAGTCTTGTGACTCCTGGCGACTCTGACGTTTCGACAACGGCGACCGTGCGGCGCGCGAATGGCGATCATGATGAGCGTGCCTGCGAGCACCACCGCCTTCGCGATCCACGGATTCATGGTTAAGCACCGTTCCTTCTCAACCAGCGGACCCAAACTTATTCAGGTTCGTGTCATGAGGTCTGCCACTGAATTATGGCCGACCGAACTCAATCTCCCGGATCTTTGCTTCTCCATTTTCCAACGCGACAACGACGGTAACAGCTTCGCTGTAGACATCGCCACCGATGCTGACATAGGCCCAGCCTATGTCACCCGGTTGCTTGCCCGGCCAGTCTTCCATGGTCTGGGCTACTTCGACGGGGCCGATTGGACCAAAATCATCGGGCACAATCGTTTCGAAGGCGATGCGTAGTTGCTCGACGGTGTGTCGCTCCCGGTACGCCTGGGCCGTCATTGCGTAAGCCCTTGGGTAGTCGCGCGCGACCAACACGTTGGCGAACTCCAGCGCAGTTTGTCGGTAGTCGGAGGTGTTCCCAGACTGACTTATTGAGTCCTCCTTTGAACAGTCACGGTCCGGCAGAGCGACCTAGGTTTTTGGTAGTTCCCTGATCTCGACAGTACCGCCAGATTCGAAGACGGGATTACCGATCACCAGTTCGCGGGCGCGATCGAGACTCTCCGCCTGGATACGGATGTACCCCGAGAGGTGCTGTGTGATGCCGCGCGTGGGTGAAGACCTCGACGCGCAGATGCCGTCTCCGATTACGCTGCCACCCTGAAAAGCCCCTGCCTGGCGTAACTTCGCGAAATACGCGCTCCACCCATCAGCGCGGTCGCCGGCACGGTCGGGAGCATCGTTGTGCATGAAGAGGATGTCATTCATCGTGTCGACGGCTGCGCCATGTGGCCAACTCGCTAAACGCGAGCACATGCCGTGTTAGGGAAGCCACTTCTCGCTACTGGAGGGCCACTCCACATTTCGGACAAAAACGAAGGCTCATCCCCTTGCCGAGATACTTGTCACAGGCCGGGCAACGCCAATTCCTGAAAGAAAACACGAGCGCGGCGCCCACAAATACAACGAAGGCCGGCACGAGTACCGCGGCTGGCATGCCGAGCATTGCGCCTTTCCGTTCGTCATCAAGTACCGCAAATCCGATGAAAATAACCACCAAGGGCACAGCGAGAATGAGCTGACGCTTGCGCCTTACAGCAAACTCTTGTTTGAACGACGCCTTTTGCCCTTCGGTGTATCCATTGGCACCCACGCCGTTCTAAATCAACTCAAGCCGTAAGACGTCCTTCAGTCCGCCTAACGAATCAGGCGGCTAAGACCTCAACCGTTGTAAAAATAAACCACCATCATGTTAGTTTTCTTATTGATTCCTACCGCCCTATAGGAGTCGGAGTTCCCACTATATCCCTCACTCAAGTCGTCCTCCTCAAATCGGCAATACGTTTTCCCTCCGGTGGCCACACCATGAAAAGCTTTTGAGTTTGGGACTAAATTCCATTTCGCAATGAGTTTTCTTTTGAGCCCATCATCTACCGGTGAAATTTCCCAGCACCGCCACGGATCGTTTCCCCAATTCCCGTCCATCTTGATAATCTCCACGTTGGAGGGAAGTGGTATTTGCATAAATGTTTCAAAGTCTGATGATGTTGAGTTGCATCCAGTTAGTAACGAAGATCCAGATAGGAGAAAAAGAAGTATCCGTGATCCAAGCCCAGAGTGCATGCTCACCTCTTGCCGTCTAACGCCAGATTTCAGCCGCGGCGGTGCATAGTCCAGCCAGCCAGCCGACGGCTGCAAATCTCTGTTAAGACGGGTGCGTTCAGGTTCCACTATCAAACATGTCAAGGCATCTTGCACGCGAAGTTCGCGGCATCGTCGATGCTGCCCGTTCCGTCGTACCGCGCAACTTGAGGATACGGGCACAATGGGCGCGTGTGGTCAATTTGGACGTCGGCGCTATTGGCGTTGGTGGGGAGGCCGTGAGAGGCGATGATCCGATCGGGCGCCTTCGCTCTTTCCACCCACTGTGTCAATGCGCCTATCCCGTCGAAGGTGTTCGGCCCTTCACCGTAGCCGCAGTGTCCCATACCCGGCGCCATGAACAGACGGACTGACCTTGATGTTGCGACTCCGCCCATGAGCTTCTGTATAGCATTGTAGTAATTGATGGTTGACTGTGGGGCATTAGAGACGTCGCTCCAGCCCTGATACAGCAGCAACTTCCCGCCGCGATCCGCGAAAGACCTGAGGTCCGGCTCCAGCGCGTGTGTCCTCTGCGCCTCGATCACGTCGTTGGCAACGGTGACATCCCGATCCAGGTCCATCGCCCGCCAGTCCCAATTTTGATTCTTTAGCCACAAATTCCGAAACTGGTTCGCATACGGCGGCTCCTGGCCAGCGAAGGCGGCAACAGCAGTCCAACTCAGTTCCGAGCCCGGCTCCACAGGCGGATAGATCAAAGTGCCTGTTCGAGGATTGACAACTGGACTGAAAAGTCTTTTGACCGTCTGTACCTGTGGAACCGTCAGGCATCCCTCCCTGTTCGAGCCGTTACAAACGAGGTCGTCCGGATTGAAGTTGCAGCGACGGGGATCGTCAATGACGCCATCGCTCAATCCATCGCCGCCATCGCACGCCTGGAGCACAGCTTTGTGAATCATGGGGTACAGGCGTGGTGAAATCGCACTAGAAGGGTCTTTGAGAGTTGCACTGGCCAGCCAAAGCTTCCCGGCCGCGTATCCATAACTCAACGGGCTGCCCGGTGCGCCGGCGATGATACCGTCATAATCTTCAGGAAACCGATGCGCTTCCATGACACCTTGTCCCCCGCCAGCCGAGCAACCATTGAAATATGAAAATACCGGCGCCTTGCTGTAGAAGGCCTCGAGGATGGCTTTCGCGTTGAGTGTCATCTCGTGGACGGCTCGGTATGCGACGTCAGCGGCCCTCACTTCCGGATAGCCAGACAAGCCAGCCGCAGTAGCCACCGTTCCACCCGCGGTGGCATAACCTCCCCGAAGGGCGCGGATCATGCCACTTTCTTGGTCCGTTGAGCCCGGCATCTGGACCGCGTCGGTTCCTCCTGCGTAGTTGATTGAACCTCCGGCACTATCAACGGCCTGAAACCTGCCGTTCCAAGTCGAAGTCGGCAGCCATACCTCAATGCGAATGTCGGAATATGTCGCCGGTTTCAATGTTGCTGCCACGCGGCAGAATGCGGGCAGATTGACCGAGCGTCCCGGTATCAAACTGGAGCTACCCGCCGGCACATTTTGGATCGATGTGATCGTGGCATTCGCCACGGACAATGACGACAACCTCTCACACGATGTCTGCGCTGTCACCGTTGTCCGTGACATCGAGGGGAGCGCCGAAAGGGCTAGAAAGAACAGCGCGGCATACACGATCCTCATGGTCGTTCTCCGTAATCCGCACAGAATGTCCGCACGAAAATGATGGATAGGACTACCAGACTGATCAGAACGTCGCCACTCAAAAGACGTTGCACCAGCGCCTACCGTCCGTCTAAGGGCTAGCGCTCACCCGCGGCGCCGCTCAGGATTGTATCGAAGTAGGCAGGTCCCGCGTGGCGCCGACGGGTGCAGCGCCTGTTAGACGGCGGGTTTCCGCTAGCGTACCGCGTATATGTCGTACTTGGCTTCCAAACGTGCCATGTCTGCCTGTCCAATCCCCAAGCACTGAATCCGATTCAACCAGACGTAGGCTGGATGAGCCGTGTGAAAGGGTCGGCACGATTCGTAAGGGGATGAACGGCGGGAGGTCTTGTTGCAGGAACTTCTGATATCCATCAGCCCCGAGGTCGGCCACACCCGAATAGGTCGCATAGATGAGAGCACCATCGTGTGTCTGGAATGTCGCCCGGACATCGAGTATCCCGATGCCGTCGGAGCGAATAGTTAACCAATCCCCGCCCACGGGAAGCACTTGCCCCTTTACCATTGGGCCCTCGACCTCGCCGCCGGTAACATAGAAGTTGACTCGGATTCCCTCCGGCAATGGCCCTATCACTTCTGTCTTCAGAGTGCCTGAGAACGAGAAAATGTGTTCCAGTCGATAGTCGAACATGTTGGCCATCTTTACCTCCCTTAGAAGGATGCCGGAGCTTCGCGGTCTAACGATCCGAATGAGCCGCGCGCGAGCGCGAGCCCGCGCACCTCGGCTCCATTTGGGGATTAGGCGGCCAACGTGGCGGGTCGACGCAGCCGCCCGAAGCCGGCGGCGGCTCGCCACGCCACCAGTTGCCCGAGGTGATAACCAAGATGCCCCGTCATCAAGTACGCGACGAACTCCCCCGAAGTCGGGAACGCCGTGCGCGCCGGCGCAAACGGATTCACACCCGCCAGCATTTGCCGATCGGCATCGGTGACGGCGTCGCACAAGTCGGCATACACCAGGCGCAAGGTCTCACACAGACTGCTCATTTCTGGATAATCAGTCGCCTGCGGCGATGGCTGAGTTCCTGGATTGAACAGGGAGCGCCACTCCACGGGGCATAATGGCGGTCTTCCGCAAAGTCGCCGCGCAAAGTCCCCGCTGACAGCGAGGTGTCCGATCAACCATCCTGCCGTTTTCGTGCCGGTCTGCGGCTCTAGCGCACGATGACTGTCGTCAAGACCTGCGAGGATTGGCTCTGCGAGAGAGAGGAGATAACGGCACTGAGCGATGCTCGGCTCCATATTGACCTCGAGGAAGTCGGCCTAACTGGTCCTGGAGTAGACCGCTTCAACCGCTCCGCAGGCATACGAACGCCTTGGCCTTCGGCTGACTTCGAGTCTATCTCCAGGATCGGCAAAGAGTAACACGGCAACGCGAGCCCGTTAGAGTTGATCGAGCGGGCTCCCCACCTCTGACGACGGACGATGGACGATCGACGATCGACGAAGCACATGGCCTCCATAGCGGTCGACCCAGAGGCTCCCCACCAGCGCCAGCACGCCACAGCCGATCATCAGCAGCGCCGGTGCCGTCACCGATCCTGACTCGCGAATCAGCGTCGTGGCCAGAAGCGGCGCCGTGCCGCTGAAGATCGTGAAGCTGATATTGAACACCAGCGCGACGCCGGTGAATCGAATGCGCGTGGGAAACAAATCCGTCAGCAGGCACGCGAAGGAGCCGTTGGTCAGACCGGCGGCAAGCCCCGCCAGCATGAGCAGCACCGTGAGGCCCGCGGATCGCGTGGCGACCGCAATGTAGAACGGATAGGCCAGCACGACCAGGAGGCCAACGCCCAGTCGCAGCAGATAGCGCGGACGGCACGCGATCGGCCAGCCAGCCCGTGGCAAGAATTCCAATCGCGTTGGCGATGACGCCGACCGTCTGCGAGTAGATGGCCTGGCGCGGGTCGTACTTCAGAACGCCGGCGAGATACGCCGGCATGTGGGAAAAGAACAGACCGTTGAAGCACGCGGTGCCCGCGAGCACCGCGCAGCCCACGAGCACAGGCCTGGCGTGCGTACCCAGCAGCTCCCGGAACGGCAGCCGCGACGCCAGGCTGCGCATGCGCGAAAACTCGGGCGACTCCTCGAGCGACCGGCGCAGCACGAAGCTGAGCACGCCCCCGAGACCACCGAGGACGAACGCGAGACGCCACGCCAGCACGGGCACATCCTCGGGCGGCAGCAGCGTGCGAAGCGTCAGGCTGACGCCGGTTGCGGCGGCCACTCCCATCGTGACGCAGGCAAAGACGACGCCGCACACGAACGGCGCGATGCGCGGAGCGGTCTCGACCACATAGGTGAGCGCGCCGGGCAGCTCGCCGCCGAGACAGAAACCCTGCACCACCCGGAGCGCCACCATCGTCGCGCTGGCGGCGACGCCCCAGTGCACATACGACGGCACGAGTCCCATGCCGAGCGTCGCGCCCGACATCACGAACACCGACCAGAGAAACACGCGGCGCCGTCCGTAGCGATCGCCGTAGTGACTGAGCACGATGCCGCCGATCGGCCGCGCGAGGTAGCCGGCGGCAAACGCGGCAAACGAGGCCATCAGCGACGCGAGCGGCGAGCTCGCGGGAAAGATGGCGTCGGCGATGTCGCGGGCGAAGATGCCGAAGATGACGAAGTCGTAGAACTCGAGCGTGCCGCCGAGACTGGCGAGCAGCACGATGCGCCAGCCGGCGGCGGTGATGCGATCGGTCACGATCCTTCGCAGTTGATCTGCCAGGGAATGCCGAAGCGATCGATCAGCATGCCAAAACGCGCGGCCCAGAACGTCTGCTCGAGGGGCAAGACCACCGTCCCCCCTTCCGCCAACTCTCGAAAGATGCGCTCGCCATCGGCCGTGCTTTTCATCTGAATCGAGAGCGTAAAGCCCTTTGGCGCCTGGTAGTGATCCGGTGCGACGTCGGCCCCCATCAAGACCTGGTCGCCGACGGTCACGCTGCCGTGCATCACTTTGTCCGCCCAGCCGGCAGGAGCCTGGTCGGCCATCGGGCTCCCCCCGTATCGGAAGATCGACGCGGGCTCGGCGCCAAGACACCGCTCGTAAAATTTGAACGCCGCTTCGCAGTCTCCCTGGAAGCTCAGGGTACACGCACATCTGCATGGTCTTACCTGATGATGGCCTGCATGACCGCGTTTTCGAACTCCGGCCGCATGTCGCGGGCAGGTGTCTGGATCATCAGGATGGCAATGAGATCTTCTTTGGGATCGACCCAGAAGTGCGTGCCGAAGGCACCGCTCCACCCAAAACTGCCGTCGGAGACGCGCGAGCCGCTGGCCGCGGCGTTATGAACCACACGCACGCTCAGGCCGTAGCCCTCGCCTGGCGTACGTCCCGCCAACGTGTCTGGCGCGTGCACCGACGACATGTACGCGATGGTGCGCGGGCTCAATAGTCTTTTGCCGTTCAGTTCGCCCCCGTTGAGGAGCATCTGCGCGAAGTTCGCGTAGTCTTCGGCCGTCGCCACGAGGCCGCCGCCCCCTGAGAAGTACACTTTGCTCTGCATCCGATTCGGGTTGGAGTCCTTTCGCGCTTGCCCGCCGGGATCGAGCAGGTACGCCGTCACCAGCCTCGGCTCGAGCGCCGGCGGCGGGGAGAACCCCACATCCTTCATTCCGAGCGGCTCGAACACGCGCAGTCGAAGGAAGGCGTCGAGTGGCTGTCCAGACGTGATCTCGACGATGCGTCCGAGCGTATCGAAGGCGGCGCCCGGACTGTAGGTCCAGCGCGAGCCGGGCTGGAACTCGAGGACGCTCCTGCCGAGCCGGGGCACGTAGTCGGACAGGCCATCCGTGGGCTTCCGCGCGATCTCGGCGGCGCCGATCGAGGCGCCGGCCATCGGCCCGCTTCCGAGTCCGGAGACGTGCGTCAGAAGATCGCGGATCGTGATCTCACGCGCCGCGGGAACGGCGTAGTACCTTCGGAGCCCCTGGCGGGTTCTGGGCGCCCTGGCGCGGCTCTTCGACGGCAACCTTGAGATCCTTGAACGACGGGATGTACTTCGACACCGGATCCGTGATGCGCAGCTTCCCTTCTTCCATCATCATCATGATGCCGACGCCAACGACCGGCTTGGTCATCGACGCGATGCGGAACACGGCGTCTTTCGCCATCGGCTTCTTCGACTCGATGTCGGTCGCGCCCGTCGCCTCGAAATGCGCGATCTTCCCGTGGCGCGCCACGAGCGTGACGCCGCCGGAGATCTCGCCCGCGGCGATATGGCGCTTCACCATGTCGGTGATGCGCGTCAGCCGCTCGGTCGAGAGCCCGACCTCTTCAGGCTTCGCGATTGCGGTCTCCGCCGCCAACCGCAGCGTGACCAAGGACACCAGGACCAGGCCGACCATCGCGGCAAGCACACGTGATCTCATGCTCGGTGTCATAACGCTCCTGTCGTGAATGAGGGGGTTCATTTGCGATCGCGCGAAATCGGCGCCGGCGCATCCTTGAACTTCGAGTACTTCCCCAGCACGGATCCGAGCACGTAGACGACGGGAATCACGACCTGACGCACGAGAGCCGGTATCTCGAGCACCGCGAATTCCGTGCGATAGCGCGTCGCCAGGAACGCCGCGTCGAAGAGCCCTGGCCGCACACCACCGTTCGCCTTCGTCGACTCGAACAGCGTGCGCAGGAAGAACTCGAGGTTGTCCGGCGGACTGCACCAGCCCGTGATCTGCAGCTCGTCGTTGCCCGCGTTCCACCACTTGTGCGGCGTGCCGGCCGGCCACACGACAAGCTCGCCTGGACCGGCAAACTGGGCCTCGCCACCAGGCGCCTGGTAGCCAAGCCTTCCCCGCACGACGCGGACCGCCTCGTCCTGAAGGTAGTGAACGTGCATCGGCGGGCCTGCGCCCGGCTGGGCGACGCCGTCGGCGCCCAGGCGCTCGCCATCGGGTCCCTGCGTGATGCCCGTAAACGTCAGCCGCTCGCCGTTGCCGTTGTCGACCGTATAGGGATAGCGAGACACCATACCGTTCTTCACTTCGCTGTAGTGACGTTTTCAGTTTTCAGTCTTCAGTGGCTTCGCAACTGAGAACTGACTACTGAGAACTGAAAACTGCTTTAATACCCCAGCTTGATCTCGCCCTGGGACATGCCCTTCACCTTGCCGTCCCTCAGCCATTCGAGCGAGGCCTCGAAGAGCATCACGTGGTTCTTCTCCCACATGGCGTTATGAGACGAGCACGCGAGATCGATGAAGACTTTCTCGGTCGAGCCCAGGTCGGTGTAGAGCTCGCGCACGCGCTCGGGCATCACCTGCTTGTCGTGCACACCCGCCACCATCAGGAACGGCGTGCGCATCTTCGTGACGACCGCCTGGTTGAAACCCCAGGTGGGTACCTGCGGTGCGCGACGAACCCCCGGGCCCCAGGTGGCGCCGACGGGATCTGACGCGAGCATGTCCTTCCAGACCACGGCACTGGTCGCCGGATCGTACTGTGCCGGGCATCCGACCTGACGATCCCAGTTGGCCGCGAAGTCCGCGTGCGATTGCGCGGTCATCGGACCGTTGCTCGTGGGAAGCGGGTTCGGTGCGTCGAGCGGCATCGTGCGGTTGTAACGCAGGCGCCAGCACAACCAGCCGCGCCACCTTCTCCGGATTTTTCGCCGCGTAGCCGGCCGAACGAGGTCCACCCTGCGACCAGGCGACGAGCGACACTTTGTCGACGCGCCGCAGGGCGCGCAGGTGATCGACGACAGCGCCGATGTCGTTCCAGTCCGAGCCGATCGTCGTGATCGCCGTGGAACGTGACGGGGCACACGGCGCGGGAATCAATGCCGGCACGAACTGTTTCTGCTGCTCTTTCGAAAAGTTGCACGGGTCGTTCATCGCCGGCGGGCGCGTGGAGCGGCCGTAGCCCGTCATGTCCATCGAGAACGTGTCGAAGCCGGCCCTGGCGAGATACGCCATCCAGCTGTAATCCTGGTGGGGCACGTCGAACGCCACTTCGGCCGGCGTGCCCGCGCCATGCACGAAGAGCACCACGCGGTCGGGACCTGGATTGGCGCGCAACGCCGTGCCCGCGACCACGACCTCGCGAACGTAGATCTGCGCCGCCTGACCGGCGATGTCGGGCGCGGTCGACTTCACACGGACGTAGTGGTCCAGGGAGAGAAGGCGCGCGCCATCCTCGCCGAAGCCCGTAGATGCGGCCAGGAGGAGGACGAGCGCGCAGAGTCCGGAAACAGTCAGTCGCATGAGTACTCCTTCAATACGCTACGACAGCTTCAGCACGCGTTCCATGGCCAGGCGGGCGCCGCGATCGGGATCCTGCTCGACGCGGCACTCGCTGTTGAAGAGCATCGTGTCGCGCCGATCGCTCGCGTAGGCCGGCCACCTGGGCAACTGCGGAATATTGGGATTGCCCGTGCGCGCGAACGCGACCCAGGACGCGCTGACCTTGTCGGCCAGCGCCTGGGCATCGGCTCGCCTGGAAATCAGCGCTCCGCCGAGCGCGATGTTGTTGAAGACGAACTGCACCTCGACGCCGTGTGGCGAGCGCATGTGCCCGCCGCCCTCTGGCGTTTCCCAGTCGAAGCGATAAAAGTACGCGGGGGCGCTGCCCTGACTGGCTTTGCGCTTTGCGAGCTCGCGCGCGTAGGTGCCGCGCGGATGATCCGTCGCAATCAGGATGTGCAGGTCCCACGGGCTGGCGTCGGGATGGGCCCGGCGGTACGCATCGATGACCGGCGCCGGATCGATCCCGAGACGATCCGCGACACGCTGCTTCAATCCGGCTTCGTCGAGTGCCAGTTTCTCCGGTGTAGGTCTGTCGTACAGCGTTTCCTCTGTCCTGGCGTACCCGATCAACAGTGGAATCGCGGCCGACAGATCCGGCGCCGCGGGATCCCATGGATGAACGGGAATCATCCGCCCATCGACCATCGGTGAATTGGCCGTCCAGCCCGGCGCACGATCCGTCATCTTCGCCAGCACCGCGGCATTCGCCTGCAGCACCTGGTTCATCGGAACATTCTGAAGCGCGCGAGCGTCGCCTGGCTTCACGTCGAGCTGGGCAAGGAGCATCAACGTGTACTTCTGCGCGTCGGCGGGCGTCGTCAAGCGGAGTACGGCGCCGCTTTCGATGATGGCCCGATGGAACAGGCCCTTGGCGCCTGGCATCGCCATGAGCGTCGCGACTTTGCGGCCACCACCGGACTGTCCGAAGATCGTCACGAGATTCGGATCGCCGCCGAAGCGATCGATGTTGTTGCGCACCCATTGGAGCGCCGCGATGATGTCGAGCAAACCAGCGGCGCTGGAGCCCGCGAACTCGGACCCGAACGATTCGGCGAGAGACGTAAACCCGAAGACGTTGAGGCGATGGTTGATCGTGACCACGACCGCGTCGCCGCTTCGAGCCAGCCTGGTGCCGTCAACCATGCGACCGGAGCCCGACCCCGTGGAAAAACCGCCTCCGTGCAGCCACACCATGACCGGCCGCTTCGCTCCGTTGCCGAGTGCCGGCGTAAACACGTTCAGCACGAGGCACTCTTCATTTTCAACGGGGGCACCGGTTCCGGTGGCGGCCGCATTCACGGTCTGCGGCGCCGTAGGGCCAAACGCGAGGGCATCGCGCGTACCGGTCCATGGCGCCGGTTTGGTCGGCGGCATGAAGCGGTTTTTTTCCGATGTGGGCCCGCCGTATGGAATGCCCTTGAAGATTCTGATGCCCTCGACCACGGTCCCGCGAACCTGGCCGGCCGACGTCGGCGCGACCACCGTTTCGGTCTCTGCCGCGGCAAGCCTGGTCCACGCACCAGCATGGATCGCGGCGAATGCGAATGCCGTCTGCTTGACGAACGTTCTGCGGCTGGTTGTCGTCGCCATGAATTCCTCCGTCTCGTCTAGTCTCCGCCTTCGATGACCGCATCCGCCTCGAGCTCTACGAGCCAGTCCGGATCGATGAACCGCGAGATCTGCATGATCGTATTCGCAGGCCTAATCGCACCGAAGAACTCGCCATGTACTGCAGCGACCACCTGCCAGTCTTCGATCCTCGTCAACAGAGTCCGCGTGCGCACGACCTGATCCAGCGAAGTGCCCGCCCGCTCCAGCGCTTCTTTGATGATCTCGAGGCACCTTCTGGCCTGCCCTGCCGCATCGCCCTTGGCGACCGTCTGTCCGTCTGGACCGAGCGGCGCTGTCCCCGACACCGCCACAATCGATCCCACGCGGACGGCGCGGGAAATTCCCACGCGGGGCTCGTATGGACTACCGCTGGAAATCAATCGTCTCTTTTGCATTTTCGAACGGTGGCCAATTATCTGCTTTTTGCAAGTAGGGCGCGACGGCGCAATTCGCGGAGCCTCGACGCGGTCAGTTTCCGACAGCCGCACGCTTTCGCATGCGCCAAGTGCCAGCGCAGGCGCTGCCGGGCGGTCGGGCGCGCGGGCATGGGATGGTTCTTGTGCCAGGTCGCATTAATCATGACGCAGACCTCGTCCCGTCACGCGTTCGGTGCGCCGGACAGCAGCGGGTCGATGGGCCGATTCTCGGCTCCATTCTCCGTGCACACGCCATAGACTGCCGTCGGGCCCGCATACAGGGCCACACCCGCGTGCTCGCCCCTGGCATTGAGGATGTAGAAATTGACGTTGAAGTTCGGTTCTCCGCGGCTGTTGAGCAGTCGCTGCTCGACCGTGGCCGCCTTGATCCGCTTGAGCGCTTCCATCCCGGCATCCCTGGGACTCATCCCGCGCCGCATGTGCTCGACGATGAGGAACGAACACAGGTTGTAAAGGTTCGCTTCGCCTCGACCCGTCGACCCGGCCGCCCCGACATCGCCATCAACATAAAGACCGGCGCCCAGGATTGGCGAATCACCTGCACGCCCCGGAATTTTCCACGCCAGCCCACTGGTCGTCGTCACTCCGGCAAGCTCGCCGCGAGGAGACAACCCGTTGCAGTTGATGGTCCCGTAGAAATGATCAGGCTCGATGAGGCCCTCCGCGACCATCTGCAATCCGGCCTCGAATCCCGCACGTGCGCGCTTCTGCGGATCCAGATAGTGCAACGGATCGACTCGACGCTTCCATTCGAGCCACAGTTGCCGCGAGCGCGGCGTATTCAGATCCGCCTCGACCTCGAAGCCCATCTGGCGGGCGAAGGTCTGAGCACCTGCCCCCACGAGCAGGTGATGGTCTGTCTCGTCCATGACGGCCTTTGCCACCAGCGACGGCGTGCGCACACCCTCCAGCGCCGCAACACCGCCGGCCCGCTTTTTCGGCCCGTGCATGCAGCACGAATCCAGTTGGACGATGCCATCGGCATTTGGCAGTCCACCGTAGCCCACGCTCGTATCTTCGGGATCCCGTTCGACGATGTTCACACCCGCGATCACGGCGTCGAGGGGATCGGAGCCGCCGACGAGCAGTCGAAACGCCTCTTCGACACAGGTGCGATCGCCGCCGTTCTTGAAGCGGTTCCCGTTGCCCGATGCGATGACGACCGGCCTTGCCGCGCTCTTTCTGACGGCGGGCGCCTGCGCATGCGCGGGCTCATCGGCCAACCCCGACGCCGCGCCCACCAGGACACCGGCGCGGACGAAGTCTCTCCGAGTGATATCGGTCATCCACCTGCTCCTCTTCGAAGACGGCCTTTCAAGATATGTCCGCGCGGAACGAACAGACATCTTCACGCTTCACGGCTTCCCCGATAGAAATCCGCAAGCACGTTGATGATCCTCCCGTTGAACTGCTCGAACTCTCCGGCGAGGGCGCTGAGGCGCTCCTCCTGTTCTACAGTCCACTCGGTCAGGTCGTTCTTCTCTTCATCGCTCGAGGGCACACCATCGGGAAAGGCGGCGGCAATCGCCCGGCGAACCAGTTCCGCGACGTCTGACAGCTTCAGCGACTCCAAACGGTCTGACGCCCGCGCGATCTCATCGACCGATGCCCAGCGAAAGTACTGCTCGAAGGACGCGCCGCTGTTCACTTCCTGCGACAGCATTTCGATGTGATAGACCATGAGCGCCGCCGCGTCGAGGTCCCGACCCTGCTCCCGGTCTTCCAATGCCTGGGTATACACGCGCGACACCAGCTCTTCGTTCTCGGCGGTGCTCATCTCTGACATGAACGGACCTCCTGATTGCGGCAAGGCCCGCCCGCTCGTCGGCGGTCGTGTCAGGCCACATCGGTGAACTCCAGGTGGGCGACAAGGGATGGGGGCTGACTGCCCCGAGGAGGAGAGCGCCTCCGAAGGACAAGCGCCCGGAAGGGACTGGGAAGCTCGGCCTCGTCAGCGGATCGAAGAGGTCGGGGCGGAGTGATTCCGGAATGGCTTCGTCAACGAAGGCGTGAAGCAGGTATGCGCCGTCCGCACCGGTATTGAGGCTGAACATGCGCCCCTCGTGGCTGAGTCGATCGAGGAGACCGGGACCATCCCGCCGCAATCGGGAGTCGAGGTCGTCGGGCAAGGCGGCGCGGTCGAAGAGCACCAGCATCGCCGCATCCGTGCCCGCTTCGACCACGTGTCTCATCGGCGGTGCCGCCTCATACCCTGCCCGGCTTTCCTTCTACCGAACGCGCCAGAGATTAGCACACGGACTTGCCCTGCGCGGACGACTGCGCGAGTGCAGGCTTCACGGTGTAGATGTAGGATTCTCACGCGAGCATGGAACCACCTCAGACGCTTTATGGCCAGACCGTCACGCACTTCGCCCTTCCGCTCTACCTGCGCCACGAGACGGAGGTCGGCGGCGAGCTGATCGTGGAGATCGCCGAGACGTTTCGCTCGAATCTGCTCTTCCCGGGCTGTCATCTGACTGACCTTCACACCAAGCGCGCAGGCATGGGCCGCAAGCTGAACATGGGTGGGTTTACGGCTGCGCGCTGGAAGGCAGCGACGAAGCGCATTCTCAATCGAGAGTACGCGGTTGTCTGGATCGAAGCGCACATACCGGACTTTCCGAATCAGACGATCAGGCTGTCCATCCACGTCAACCCGGCAGGCTGGAACGAGTTGCACGTGTCCGGTACCATCGAGGTTTCCTGCAGCATCTCTTACTTGCGTCATCTGGCCGCATCACCCGAGAAGGTCGAGGCGTTGCTGGCGCTGGCAAAGCGGGCGTGGAACGGCGTCAACGGAGGACCGGCCTACGGCTACGGACACATCGCGAGAATTCTTTCAAGGCCGGTGTTCGACCCTCGAACGCCTCGAGCGCCTGGTGCGCCGCTTCCGTGGGAACACATCAAGCCGCCAGAAGAGCGCGCACACGCCGTGCCGGTGGCCTATACCGGCAACGACATCGAGGGAAACCTCGAGTCGCTCTACTGCCGTGGGCGTGGCGTCAAAGGCGCGTTCTGGGCCAACTTTCTGTCCGCCATGCACGTGGAGCTTGCCGGCGGCGAAGAGGAGCTGCGCGAGCACCTGAACGGGATCCGCGTCGATCGGTTGAATCATGGCGGCCTCCTCGTGGTCGCGGGCAGCACGCCCCTGCCCGACGACAATGGGGAAACCCGGGATCGCTTCGCGAGGCTCCACGCCGCGCTTCAACCGGCATTTCTCTCACGTCAAGAGACGCCGGAGAACAAACGCGGCATGCTGGGCTACTTCTATCGAGAACGGCCGTATGGAGAGACCCGTGGACCGTCGTGACGGTAGTGCTGCCGCGTCGGCTGCAAGCCGATGCCAGACCGACTACCAGAAGCTAGCCGGGGCCTTAATCCGCGACCAGCCGACGGATCGGCAGCTTCGGATTGACGATCGCGTTGGCGGCGCTCGCAGTGAGACACAGCGGCGTACAACAAGAAAGGCGGGTCCAAAGTTCAGGACCCGCCCTACGTTTTTTCGCCTTGCGCCTCACGACTTCTGACTTGCGCCTTTCGACTGACACGGCGGAACTGAAGTTCCGCCCTACCGTTCCGCCCTACTCTGCCGCCCCAGCCTATGGCGCGACCACCCCCTTGAACTCGATGCGGATCTGCGGCCCCACCTTCAGCATGCCGAGCATCACGACCGGCGGCTCGAGGCCGAACTTCGTCATGTCGAGCCGCGTGTTGCCCGACAGCAGCACGCCCTGAGACGATGCTTTCAACGCAATCGGGAACATGACCGGCTGAGACACGCCAGTGATCGTCATCGTCCCGATCGCCTGCGTCTGCGTCCCAACCACCTCGTACTTCTCCAGCCGATACACGATCTCGGCAAACTTGTCGGCTTTCATCGCCTCGAACAGGTGCTGCGTCATCTCTTCGTTGGGGCAGACGAAGCTCTTGACGGGGACCGTCACGGTCGCGGACTGGACGCCGCTCTTGAAGCCAGGCACAGGCTGCGACGCCCCGGCGCCCGGCGTCACGGCCACGACGCCCGTGGCCGTGCAGGTCCAGCCCCGAACGGTGGACGTGCCGGTGACGCTGAAGTCGATGGTCGGTTGCTGCGCGGCCGGCGACACGGCGTGCCCGAAGACGAGCCCGGCGAAGATCAATGTGGCGAGCCGCATGCGAAGCATTCCTTTCCGATCGGCGTTCGCCACTCAGAGGCCGAAGCCGAGGTCGTTGTGGCGCATCATGATGGGTGCCTGTCCCGGCATCACGAACTGCGGCCCGATGTCCTTGATCGATGTCGTACGCGTCTGCCGCATCACCATCTGGAACTCATCGAGCATCAGTTCGATCACCTTGTCCACGCCCTGCTGACCAAAAGCGCCGAGCCCCCATACGTAGGGCCGGCCAATGCCGACCGCGGTTGCGCCGAGCGCGAGCGCCTTGAAAATATCAGCGCCGCGGCGGACGCCGCTGTCGAGGAACACCGGCACCCTCCCCTTGACCGCCGCAACGACTTCGGGCAGCGAGTCGATCGTCCCGCGAAGGCTGTTTTCCGCACGGCCGCCATGGTTGGAGACGAAAATCCCGTCGGCGCCGTTCGCGACGGCCAGCTCGGCCTCTTCGCGCGTGACGATGCCCTTCAGCACCACCTTCATTGATGTGGCATCTTTGAGCCGCTTGACGTAGTCCCAGTCGAACGGCGGACGCGGTCCAGGCGGCCCCTGGATATCGCGATTCATCGGCCGCTGATAGCCTGGCTTGTGATTGTGGCAGTTCTGACAGAGCGGGCGGTTGTAGCCGTCGGTCCCCTGCGAGCGCCGGGAGAGCTCGCGATTGCTGCCGCCAATGAGGTCGATCGTCCACACCAGAACCGGACATCCTGCCTTCGCGACCCGATCGAGGATTCGCTTGTTGGCGTTCCAGTCCTGGTTGGCATACAACTGAAACCAGTGCGGCTCGCCTCGCGCCTCGGCAATGGTCTCGTAGGACTGGGAGCTCACGTGCGACTGCATCTGCAATATGCCGCGCGCCCGCGCGGCCCGGGCCGCCCCGCTCTCCCCCTCGGTGTGATACGCCTCGAGCGCAGCCACCGGGCAGAGAAACAACGGGGTGCTCCATCGGCGCCCAAACAGCTCGACCGACGTGTCGAGCTTGGCGAGCTGAGGACCGAGCCGTCGTGGCCGCAGCAGGAGGCGCTGGAAACCCTCGCGGTTGGCCCTTCTCGTTTCGTAGTCGTCCACGCCCATGTGGATGTACGCCCAGTGCTCGGGAAGATTGCCGGCCTGCGCGACCCGCTCGAAATCCCAGACGTTAATCGCCTGGTCGACCGAGTCGACCGGCTGTCCTGTCAGATGCGACGCGAGCGCGCCGACCATCTGGGGTTCGCCTGCGCTTGTGCAAACGCCACGGTGGTTCCGCAGTTGGCGCAGCGCAGCTCTCTGTCGACTGCCCGCTGCCAGCTGGGCGGCAGGGCCGGATAGGCGAGCGCAATGAGTGGGCTTCCGGCCAGCATCCGGAAAAATTGTCGGCGACTCGCGGTCATTCTCAGCTCCCCTTGGCCCGAGAGTGTAGCCGATGGACATGGTCGGCTACGAGACGATTCGAAGCAGCTTCATCATGTTCCCGCTGAGGATTGCTTCTTTGTCCGGGTCGCTAAGGAACGGCGCATTCAGGACGAGATTGACGGTCACAGGCCAGTTGAAGGGTATGTCGGTGCCATACACAACCTGGCCCGATGCCCACCTCGGCCACCAGATGACGCAGTCCCTCTTCGGAAAAAACCATCGTGTCGACGAGAATTTGCGACTTCAAATACTCACTGGGTTTCCGCTTGTTCGCGCAGTTCGCGTTGCTGCGCACCACGCACGCCGCTTCCGTCCGTCCAAGATACGACGGCAGATAGCCGCCGGCGTGCGACGCGCAGACACGGAGACCGGGAAACTTGTCGAACGTCCCGTCGAAAATCAATCGCGACAGGAAGTAGGTTGTTTTGAGCGGGTTGCCGATGATGTTGCCGAGATCGCCCGTCTGCCGGAATGCGCCCGCTTTGACGATGTTCTCGGCTCCTCCGGGTGCATGAAGACCAGCACGCCAAGCTCCGCGGCTTTCGCCCAGAACGGGTCGTACTTCGGGAGCGAGAGATCTTCGCCGTTCACGTGTCCACCAATCGAGGCTCCCCGAAGACCCAGACGCCTGACTCCATCCTGGAGCTGCCCGGCGCCAACTCGGGATGCTGCAAGGCGACGGATGCCGCGACAAAGCGATCGGGGTGGCTCGTCACCCATTTCGCCAGTCCCTCGTTCTGGGCTTGAACGATCCGGCGCGCGAGATCCTGTCGGCGGCGTACCACCAATACCCGTTGATGGTGAGCGCCTGAATGTCAACGCCCTGCTGATCCATCATCGTGCAGGCGCTGCGGGCCCAGGATGTTGTTCCCGACACCGCCTCCCAACCTGGCCAGCGAAGTGCCGTTGACGATGTCCTGCACCGGGATGACGCAGTGCGCGTGCGTGTCGACCATTTTTACCTGTCGGCCATTCACCATCACCTGACGTCGTGCCGATGGAACCTGACATGTGGCGGCCGCTGTCTCGAAGCCTCCTCGGCCCATCGGGACCAGCCCGCACTACCCGCCAGGACCCGGTGAAGGAACTCGCGACGGTTCGCATGTGACCTCCGCTGCTGACTGTTCACTGGGGCTTTGATGGACACGCCGTTCTCGCGTTCGCCCTTCCCAATAGCGGCAGAGAATAATATAGCCATCCCCGCCGACTGTCTCGGTGTTGCCCGCGACGTGCGACAAAAAAAAGGCGAGCCCTGAAATTTCAGAGCTCGCCCAGACTTGCGACTGACACTGCGGAACTAAAAGTTCCGCCCTACTCTATGGTTCCGCCTCC
>CAWGSZ010000008.1:0-71125 GCA_963825295.1 Vicinamibacterales bacterium
CGGGGCAAGCGGGCGGCAAGGTCGGATGGTACGGATACCGGGAAGGGGAGTTCTATCCGACCGGCGCGCTTGGCAATCTTTCCGAGACCACGATCGAGCTGTACCTCTGGTCGTTGAATCCGGCGGATCTGAAACGCATCCTTCCCAACCCGCCCGATCGGCGTTCGGTCCAGGGCTGGATCGAGTTCCTGCAAGGGAACCGGCCCGCCTATCCGCTCGAGGCCTTGCAGGCCGACGCGCAGGAGGTGCGGCGCACCGCCGAACGTACGGCCAAAAAGGCGAGCGGATTCGGTGCGAGTCCTGTCGCGTTCGAGTCGCTCGCCAACCTCACGCTCGGCGCGGCGAACCTGTATGGCTCCGGTGATGTGCTGCGAAGCCAGGTGCGGTACTTCGATGCGGGACGCCGGCGCGCCGGCCTTGCGGAAGACGTCGCCGCCCTGGTCGAGAAGATCGCGCCGGACAGCGTGACGCTCACGCTCGTCAACACGAGCCGCACGGCGTCGCGCCGGACCATCGTGCAGATGGGCGCCTACGCCGAGCATCAGGCCACGACCGTGCAGGCGGGCGTTCGCACGGTTACGGTGAATGCACCGTTCTTCGAAGTGCAGCTCGCGCCGGGTGCGGGCGAGCAGATCGTGATTGGAATCAGGCGGCTGGTGAACGATCCGACGCTCCAGTTCCCATGGGATCGCTGAGGACAGGGTTGTCCGCCGTCGCTCGCGTGAAGCACGCGAGCTTTGGCGAGACCCGCCGTAGCCTCGGCGAAGGCGGGAAGCCCTGTGCCACCTTCGAAGGGATTTGCTGATGGTTCGCCGACAGGTGTGCTTCCTGATGTGGCTTGTGATGGCCTTCGGAATTGTCCTCGGCTCCGGACCTCTCCGGGGACAAGGCGACGTGCTGATCGCGATCGACAAATTGATGCCCGCGCCCGCCTGGGCGCTCGCCGAGCGGGAGCTGCTTGGCCGCAACGCCGAAGGCGTTGACCTGTGGGCGTCGAAGTACCTCGACAAGAACGGCTACCTGCTGGGCGCCGCCAACTGGGGCATCGAAGATGGTCCGGACGATGCGGTCGAAAGCATTCGCAACTGGCCGCTGGCGCACGCCCTCGGTGGTCCGGAATCGATCATCGACGCGTGGGATCGCGCATGGGAAGGCCATCTCGATCAGTACACGAAGGCGAAGGACCCGTCGACCGAGCTGGCCAGGGACGGGATGTACTACAAGGAGTTTCCAACCTCCTATGACTGGGAGCACATCGGCGAAGGGCTTGGTCCTTTCTACTGGTACGGGCTGAGCCGGCCGGCCGACGAACGCTACGCGATCCGGTTGCGACGCTGGGCCGGGCTCTACATGAACGAGGACCCCGACGCCAGGAACTACGACGCGAAGCTGAAGATCATTCCCAGCCTCTTCAACGGCAGCAAGGGCGCGAAGCTCACCGTCAACACGCAGGAGGACTGGAACGGACGGCTTCTGCCGGGGACGAAACCGAGCACGAGATTTCTGAAAGCGACCAACATCCTCGGCGATCATCCGCTGAATCTCGCCTCGACGAATCTGGCCTTTCACGCGTATCTGGTGACGCAGGACGCGAAATACAAGGCGTGGCTCGTCGAGTACGTCGATGCGTGGAAGACGAGAATTGAAGCCAACGGCGGCAACATTCCGTCCAACATCGGGCGGAACGGCGAGATCGGCGCCGAATGGGGCGGTAAGTGGTACGGCGGGGTGTTCGGATGGAACTCTCCGGACGAAGGTGTTCGCAACTACGTGCTGCGAGGTCCGCCGGAAGCGTTCGGCAACGCGCTGCTCCTGACCGGCGATCAGAAATACACGCAGGTGCTGCGGAAACAGGTCGATAACCTCCACGCCAACAGCAGGGTCGAGAACGGTCGCGTGCTGCTGCCCCGGTACTACGGCGACAAGGGTTGGTACGGCCATCACGATGGCGAAAAGGGATCGGCCGGCGGTTTGACGAACCTCCGGGAGGTCGAAACCGACATCTACCTCTGGGGGCTGCAGCCGGGCGATCTCGAACGCCTGCCGAAGCGCGGATGGATCGGGTATCTGACGTCTGGCGACGCGTCCTATCCTCTCACCGCGCTCCAGCAGGGGCTCGCGGAAATCCAGCGCGCGGCGTCGCGCCTGCGCGCCGATACGAGCACGGCGGATTTTCCGCCGCACCATACGCGTGGCTCAGGGGTGAATCCGGTGGCCACCGAAGCGCTCGTCAACCTGACGCTGGGCGCCAACGATCCCAACGGGTCCGGGCACGGACCGTTGCCGCTGCACGCGCAGGTGCGGCATTTCGATTCCGAGCGGCGGCGGGCAGGTCTGCCGCAGGATGTCGCGGCGCTCGTCGAGCGAATCCGGCCCGAGGCGGTGACCTTGACGCTCGTGAACGTCAACCCGCTGCAGCCGAGAACGGTGACGGTGCAGATGGGCGCGTACGGCGAGCATCGCGCGACCAGCGTCGTGGCGGGCGGGCGGACAATCACGGTCGATGCGCCGTATCTCACGGTGAGGCTGGCGCCGGGCGCCGGCGAGACCCTGACCATCAACGTGCAGCGGTATGTGAACCAGCCGACGCTGGCCTTTCCATGGGATCGGGGCCTGGTGGTGAAGAAGTAATCGCGGTTCGTAGAAGAGAACAAGAGATTAAGAGTTTAGGAGAATGCTTTTTCGAAGAATGGATCTGCTTGTCGACGCGCTTTAACGAGGTCGGCAACGGCTACGTCAAGAAATCGGTCTACGGGTGATGCGTCAGATGCGCGAGCGCCGTCTCGACGAACGGCCCGGCCATCGCGCCGAAGATCGGTCCGTGCCCTCCGTTCGGCACGACCCACAGCGCCGACGACGGGATGGCGCGATACATCTCCAATGCGAGCTCGACTGGGTAGAGCGGATCGCGATCGCCATGCACGATCAGCGTGCGGGCGGCGATTGTTGCCAACAGCGGCGGCGTGAATGCCATGTCGTCGTAGCTGTCTTTCAGACCGCGCATCTGTTCGATCAGCATCCGGATCTGATCGTCGCCATGCGTGTGTCGCTGGCGTTGAGTGGCCCAGTCGGCTTCGGAGAACGCGTCGACCGACAGCTGCTCCATTGCCGCGCGGGCCTGCGCTGGAAAGTACGGCGTTGCGCTGACGAGCACCATCGCGTCGACGCGATCCGGCCGTAGCGTCGCCATGTGGAGCAACGTTTTGGCGCCCATGCTCAGGCCGACCGCCTTCACGCGCTGGATGTCCAGGTGATCGAGCAGCGCGAACATGTCGAGAGCAGCTTGGCGAAACGTGAACGCGCGCGACGGGTTCGTCGAGCGCCCGTGTCCGCGCAGGTCGGGCACGATGACTCGGAAGCCGTCCGGATCGCCGCCAGTGAAGACGACCTGCCAATCGCTGCCGATGCCGGTGCCGCCGTGCAGGAGCAGCAGCGGGTCGCCATCGCCGCGCTCTTCGTAGTGGAGCTGAAAACCGTTGACGTTGATGATCATGGCGTCAGGCTACAGTGGCGCGGCGACTTGATCCAAGTAAGCGATATACTGAAAGGTGAAATTCAGTGACCGTGACGTACGGGCGGCGCCCCAAGCGCTGCCCGTTTTGTTTGTACGGCCGTAGATCAGGAGTTCAGGAGAATTCTTTTCGAAGAATGATCTCCTAGTCTCCTGATCTCTTGTTGTATTTCTGTGAACCTATCGTGTGACGGTCTCTCTAGATCGCGATCTCGATCCGTGCCGTGGCCGAAAATCCCGTGACGGGGTTGCCGGTGAGTGCCACCAGAAGCGGCGCGAGACCGTCCCGGAAAAAGCCATCACTCGCATTGCCAACCGGATTCGGTCCGCGTCCGGCGTACGGACCCTGCATGTACACCGCCTTGCTGGCCGATTCCGGAAACGCCAACTGCGTCACCTTGACGGAACGGGCGCCCATGCTGACTTCGGCGTGGATGTGCGTCGCGTGGCCCTGATACCAGCCGGGATAGATCGTCGTGAACGTGACCTCGCCCCGGGCGTCGGTCGTCTGGAAGCCGCGCAGGTACGTGTGGCCCGACTGGTTGCCGTACTGCGAATAGTTGCCTGACGCATCGGCATGCCAGATTTCGACGTGCGCATCCGCGACACCCGCGCCGTTCGCTACATTCACGACCTTGACGGTCAGCCTCAGCAGGGTGCCGGCCTGACCTTCGCGAATGTCGTGTCTGAAAAAATCTGCGAGCGAAAAATATCGCCCGGACTTCGAAACGCCGGCGTCCGGGCGCGTGTGTGCGTGGCTCATGACACCTCAGAATCGATAGCTCGCGCGCGCGCCGATGCGCGTGAGCTCGATGTCGCGAAAGTTGCCAAACAGCTTCGTGAACGTGATGTTGGGACCGACGGAGAGCTCCTCCCAGACGCGGAAGTCGACGCCGCCGCCCACCGAGAGCGCGAGGTTCGTTTCGCTGTAACTCGGGACGAGCTGAGTCGGGATCTGAATCGGACGCCCGCCGTCGCCATTCGGGAACCGGCCTCGAAGGAAATTCCGGAGGGGCGCCGAGATGGCGCGATTGTCGAAACGATTGTCGACCTCGAGGATCCGGACATCCGGCTCGACCCGGATATTGACCACGCCGCCGCCGCCCTGAACGTAAGGTACCAGCCAGCGCGCATCGCTTGGAAATTCCATCACGAAGTTCGTGAGGAATCCGACCCCACGTCCCCCTTTGGTGATGTCGCTAATCTGGAAATCCGGCAGCGACAGCACCTCGAACTCGAAGCCGAACTGGCGGGTGAAACGGTAGCCGACCGACCCGCTTGCGGCGATATTCGTTTCTCCCTCGCCGAAGACACCCGAAAAGGAACCGGCGACGCGTGGTCCACTACTTCCCTGGGCCGCCGCGGTGTGAGCCAGACTGCATGTAAGGAGTAGCAATACAAAAATCCGGAGACCGTAAGACATCGAGAGAATTCCTCCAGCGGGGCGGCTGTGCAAGCCGGGTGCCCCATGTCGCACGCTGATTTCGGCCGGAATCGAACTGCCAATACCTAAGGTGTCCCCTTGTCGGAGTCCTGTTTCCGCCAAACGGGACGCCTCTGTCACAGTTTTGTCACAAAGAACCTGGTGGTCGGAGGCTAGGCCAAGAGGCCAATGGTGAAGTTCGCCGCATACCCGCTCGAGGGGCTTCCCGAGATCGTCGCCATCTCGGAACTGAGGCTGTCGGCGAAGATGCCGTCGCGCGCGTTGGTCGTCGGATTGGACCCTCTCGACGCGTACACGCCCGTGCCGTACACCTCTGCGTTGGTCGACTCGGGAAATGCGATCTGGGTGACCTTGAGCGACCGCCCGTTCTGCGTGACTTCGACGTGGATGTGCGTGGCGCGCCCCTGGTACCAGCCGGGGTAGACCGTCGTGAATTTCACCTGCCCGTTGGCGTCGCTCGTCTGGATGCCGCGCAGGTAGGTCTGCGCCCGCTCGCTGCCGTACTGCGAGTAGTTTCCGCCCGCATCGCATTGCCAGATCTCGACGTTCGCGCCGGTGAGCGGGGCACAATTCGCCGCTGTGTTGCGCGCGGTGAGCTCGCGCGAGTTGAAGGGCTTGGGCAGATAGTCGTCGGCCCCGATTTCGAGGCCGACGATGCGATCGATGTCCTCGCCGCGGGCGGTCAGGAGAATGACCGGCACGGCAGAGCGGTTGCGAAGGGCGCGCAGAATCTCGAACCCGTTCTGCACCGGCAGCATCACGTCGAGAATGACGAGGGCGAAGCGGCCGCTGGCCGCCAGCTCGACGGCACCGTCACCAGTGTGGTGCGCCTCGACGTCGAACCCCTCGGCGCGCAGCAGCTCGCCGACCAGCTCGCAGAGCTCGCGGTCGTCGTCGACGATCAGAATGGTCCGGGACATGGCGGTCAGATTGTCTCCGAAAGGGGGCGTCCCCGCTGTGAAGAACGGGTAAGACAGTGTAAAGAACAGGTAAAGGCGGCCAGGAAGGCCCGCATGGTTTGGTGCAGGCTTTGCACTTTGACGGGTGCCTGCCATTTACGATGGGCGCCACGGTAGTGCGCTCCCTACGGTAGTGCGCAACTTCAGTTGGGCGCCCTACGGTTGCGCCCTACGGTTGCGCCAAAGGAACCACCATGCGCTTCGCATGTGCCGTTGCCGTTGCGGTGCTGAGCCTCGCGGCCCCGGTTCGTACCGACGCCCAGACCTCGCTCGACGCGTTCGGCGCGCTTCCGACCAATCAGTTGTCTTCGTTCGGCGATTCCGGTGTTCCGTTCGATTTCGGCGGGCGAGTCGGATTCGATGTCCTACCCGGCGTTCAAGTGATGGGAGAGTTCGGACGGCTGGGCAACATCATGCCCGATCTCATCGCCACCGGGCTGGGGTTCGCCGGCCTCAACCTGACGGCGTCGGCGTTCTACGGCGAAGGAGGCGTACGCCTGCTCGCATCGCCGCGATCGGCGATCAGCCCGTATGTGGAAGGGAGCGCGGGTGTCGCCCACCTCCAGTTCGGCGTCAACGGGCTTGGGTCGGCCACCAATGCCATCGTCAGGGCGGCGCTGAGCTTTGTGGACACGAGTGACCCGATTGTCGGTGGCGGCGGCGGCGTTCTGCTGCACGGCGGTCCGCTTCAGATCGATCTCGGTTACCGCTACAAGCGGATTCTCGCCGGCAGCACGCTGAGCTCGATTCTCAGCGCGGGGGATCAGCTAGATGTGCATCAGTTGAGGTTTGGTGTCGGCGTTCGGTTCTGACGCCAGCCACGATAAACAGGAGATCAGGAGATTAGGAGAAATTTCTCTTTGAAAAAGCTCTTTGAAAAAGAGTTCTCCTAGTCTCTTAATCTCCTGTTGATTTACTTCCAGATCGGATTCACGAACGCCCCATTGCCCGCCACGTCCCACACCGCCACTCTCGCCCACTGCCAGGCGGCGGCGGGGGCGCGCCATTCGAAGCTGCGCTTGCCGAATTCGCGGCTCTCTGAGAGCGGAATCGTCTCATGATGCGTGGTCTTGCCGTCGCTCCACACGATTTCCGCGAATCGAAGCGGGAAGGTCCACTGTGCCTCGACGACCGCGACGACCTCGTTCGCGGTCGACTTCGACCAATCCACTGTCGGCAGCAGCACCTCGCCGGTCGTCGTAAAGAACTCGCCGCGGGCGAGCGGCTCGAGCGCGTCGCCCCATCGATCGAACGACGGCAGGCGATCGAGCCTGATGTAGTTGATGTTCATGTGCGCGTAGAGCTCGTGCGTGTGGTCGAACTGGAACATGTCGACCTCGCCGAAAATCTTCTTGCGCATGCCCAGATTGCTGAGATCGTCGAGCAGATCGAACGAACGGTCGCCAAGCCGTGGGGACGAGAGATCGGAAGGCATCGCCTTCCATCCGGCGCCAAGGTAGCGTGGGTCGCGGAAGTGATCGGTCTCGAAGATCTTGTCCGGGAATCCAGTGGACCCCTTGGTGCGCGGGTGGGTCTGATACATGTAACCGCCTTCACGGCGGACGAGATCGAGCATTTCCTGGGCGTTGGCCGTGCTGTAGACCTTGCCGTACTTCGCGTGCTGCATCTCGAATGACGCCTTCGGGTCTTTCGGCCGGTTCATGAACCAGTACACCGGCTTCGGAAACACCACCGACCAGTGTCCGCCGAGGTGCACGTTCGCTTCTTCCGCGGGAATCAACAGGAACTCTGGATCCGACTGCGCCTTCAGCGCGCGGAAGTAGTCGTCGAGCTCGTCGAGGCGCAGGTCCGTGAGATCGGCGGGATGGCCGTCACCGTGAAAGTCCATGATCATCGACGCATCCACGCCCATGGCCTTGAGCACCGGCTTGAACGGCGGCGTCCACTGGAAGCCGTTCGCCATCGCTTGAACGGTATCCGCCAGGTGCCAATGCGTGCTCATCGTCTTGTAGCCGGCCAGCGCTGGAAAGCGATCGCGGTTGGTGTAGCGCAGGACCGAGTCGAGCGCCGTCTCAGGCGCACCATTCGAGACCAGGAAAAAGACGCTCATCCGCTGCGCGCGTCCCGGCGGCGCGTTGGCCCACGGATAGTACTGCCAGTTCTCGTCGCGCAGCTGCCGCACGCCGATGCCGACGCGCCCGCGCCAGCCGCGATGCCAGAGATAGGCGAGGTTCGAGGAGAAATCGCGCGGAAAGAAATATTGATGTGGCGCGGGAAAGACCGCGATGCTGCCGCCGGCCGTTCGCGCCGCGAGCGTGCGGTACCTGACTTTCACGGGCTCGCGCTCGGCCTGCAGCCCGTTGTGAATCACCCGCGTGAGCGCGCCCTCGGTGTCGTAATAGGCCACCTCGGACTTCATGTTGTTGCCGGCCGTGCGATCGGCCGGCGCCGACATGTCGAGGCCGGCGTCGTAGTAGTACGCGACATCGGGATCGTTGGTCGTCAGCACCGCTTCCTGCTGGATGAGCCGGCTGCCGGGATAGAACGTGTAGACGAGCGCACCCTCGAAGCTGCCCATGCGCATGCCGTCGAACCGAAGTTCCACGCGATCGCCGATCGAATGTGCCTTGGCGCCCTGCAGCTTGAATGTGCCGGTGACATGACGTGTCCCATCGGGATGCGCGACGGGATCGTCGAAGAACGCGTTCCATCCACCTCGCCGCTTGCCCATTTCGCCCTGGTAAACCGCCCTCGCGTCCGCGACGATGGGCGAGCCTCCGGCGGAGATTGAGGAGATGAGCGGCCGCGCCGGATCGAGCGAAAATGTCGCCGTCCAGGTGCGCGACGTTTCGTCCGGCCACGACACTGAAACGGCGCCGGCCGTGGTCGCGACGGTCACGGCACCTGGCCGCACCGCGGTCGTATCGATGGGCACCGCTTGCGCGAGCGCAAGGCCGGGAAGCAGGACCGTCGCAACAAGTGCCGCAAGAACCTTCACAGTTGATCTCCTCATGAAGTGTCTGCTCTCACAGGCCTAAAGGCCTGTGCTACCGCTGCGATAACGGTGGCACAGCGCTTTAGCGCTGTCTCTACCGGCTACCGGCTTTCTTCTTTTGCCATTCTTCAAATCGCTTTCGCGTGGCGGGGTTCATCGGATACACGCCGTAGATCGATTCGCCCTGGAGCAGCAGCCCACGCTGAAATTCTTCTTCCTCGTCGTGCTCGAGCGCCTTGTCGGCAATCTTCGACGCGATGGCTGCGGGGATGACGAGAATCCCGGTGCTCTCGCCAACGAGGATGTCGCCCGGAATGACTGTCACAGATCCGATGCGGACCGGCACCTGATAGTCGACGCTCATCATGATCGGGGCCACCGATGACGCATGGCCCCGCCGCATGTAGGTCTGAATCGGCATCGCTTCGAGCTCGGGCACATCGCGCATGGCGCCGTCGATGACGAGCCCCGCTCCTCCCCGGACGAGGAACCGGACCGTCGTCACGCCGCCCGATACGCCGGCGCGCGTTTCGCCGCCTGCGTCGAACACCAGGACGTCGCCGGGCTGTGCTTCCTCGGCTGACTTGTAGTTGAGCTGCGGTCCGGCCGAGTACAGCTTCTCGCGCACGTCCTTGCGATTGGGAAGGTAGCGCATGGTGCGGGCCCGGCCGACCATGCGCATGTTGGACTTCAGCGGCGTCAGCTCGTTGATGAAGTTCTGCGGGTAGCCTTCCGCCGTGACGAGCGACCAGGCCGACTCGAGGCCGACCCGCATCAGCTTGTCGAAGAGCACGCGATCCTCGGCACTCAGGCGTTCCTGAATGTATGCCGGGATCTTCCGCTCAATCGGCTCGAGCTTCAGCGCCGCCTTTTGTGCGACGACACCGGTGGTGATCATCGCTGCGCCGGCGAGTGCAAGCACCATCCGCCTCATGACCCTCTCCTCGTAATCTGCCAATCTTCCAATCTACCAATCTGCCATTGCGTGAATCAATAAGGCATCTCTCTCTTTGTAAACGCCCGCCCCTTGTTGGTCAGCTCGAGCGAGTCACCATGCGTCACCATGACGCCGGCTTTGATGAGATCGATGATGTTGTCGAGGTTCGCCGAGTGGAGCGGCGCCCACTTGTTGGCCTTCATCGCGTTCATGATGCGCGCGCGCGCGTCGTCGAGCTTCGGTTCGCCGATCGGCGGCAGTCCGCCCGTCGGCTTCGTGCCCGGCGTGCTGCGCCCCTGGCTGCCGCCGCTCTTCAGATAGGCGAGGCCCATCAGCGACATCGCCTGATCGCCGGGTCCCCACTCGCCCCATGCGACGCCGGGCGTTCTGGTGATCTCGTCGATGTTCATCAGCGAGTACTTGTCTTCCATCTTCAGCGAGAGGATCAGCTCGCCGTTGGGATTCATCGGCCACGGATCGGCTTTCTCGATGTACTGCGTGCCGGTGATGCCCCAGATGCGCGACGCATAGGCCTGGCTCCCGGACCCGCGCAGCCCTTCGGGGATGCTCTTGTCGGCGCCCTTCAACTCGGGCCGCTCGAACTGATAGCGGGCGGTCGAGACAAACGTCCGGACGGCATCGGCGTTGCGCGCGTGGCACAACATGAGCCCGTGGACGCCGGCGCTCAGAATCTGCTCGATGACCCAGTGATTGTTCTTCACGGTCACCGCATCCAGGCCCAGCACGGGCAGCGTCACGATGACCGTCGGCGTGCGATGGCCGCTCTTGGTGGGCCCGCCATCGACCAGCCCCTGCATGAACTGTCGAAGCAGGTGCGGCTCGAAGACCCCGTGTTCCATCTGGTACTGGATCAGGTCGTATCGTTCCTGGGCCAGTTTCTTCCCTTCCTCGTACCCCACGCCTTCCACGCTGATGTCGTAGACGGGTTGCCCGGCCTCGAGCAGCTCGATCATCTTGTTGATGCGCTTGGGCTTGTAGCCGGCATTGCCGCCCTGCGCGGACACCAGCGTCGTGAGGGCAATTCCGACAAGCGAAAGAGCGATCGCGATTCTCTTCACGGCAACCTCCGCTTTCAACGACGTATGTAATGGGCCCGGAAAGGTGTAAAGATACACCCTTCCCGGAGGTTTCTTATGCGGTTGTTTCTGATGGTTGGAGTGTTGGTCGCCGGGTTGCCGTGTGGCGCCGCGGCGCAGGGACTGGTCACGCAGAAAGCGTTGTCGATGGAGATGGCCCAGATGGTAGTCCAGGGCACGATTGAGCGCTGCCGCGCCGACGGATTTCGTGCGAGCGTGTCGGTGATCGACGCGGGCGGTCACCTCAAAGCGTTTGCGCGTGATGAGGGAACCGGGTTGCACACGATCGATTTGAGCCAGCGCAAGGCCTATACAGCATTGACCTTTGCGACACGATTCGCGAGCACACTCGAGTTCGCAACGGCTCGAGGGTCCACGCTCGGCTCTGCGGCATCGAACGTGGAAGGCACCGTCGGCGTCGGGGGCGGAGTTCCTATCAAGGTGGGAGATGTTGCCATCGGGGCCGTCGGCGTCAGCGGCGCCGTCGGTGGCGACAAGGACGAGATCTGCGCCAAGGCCGGCATCGAAAAAATCGCGCACCTGCTGAAGTAGGGCGCGGGCATGGCCACCCGGCTGGCCTTTGTGGGCTATGCGAACTCACACGTTCCAGCCGGGAGGAGAGTGACGACAAGGCGGGCGAGAGGCAAGGCGGGCGAAAGGCAGAAGGCGAGAGGCGAGAGGCAAAGTGATGCTCAGTAGTGCGTGACGACGATCGTGAAAGTCGTCGGCGCCTGCACATTGCCGACGTCGAAAATCCCAACGCAGTAGGTGGCCGGTCCGGGCGGCGAGCCGGACACAGCGGTGTTGAGCGCCACCGAACCTGTGATGTCCTGGCTGCAAAGGGAGGTTGTGGTGTCCCAGTATCCGAGCGACAGCCCCATCGTCAGCGTGTTGACGGGCGAAAGTTCGGTAATCTTCGCCACGATGTCGCCCGGATTGGTGACGGTGAAGCCGAACGCGGCGCTACCGCCCGTGTTCAACGTACCGCTGTAGGTTTCGGTCTTCTGTTCGTAGACCGGGGCCGGCTCCGTGGGAGTGCCGCCGCCGCCACAGGCAAGAGAGCTCATCGCGATCACGACTGCCGCGGCGAATCCGGCGCCGGCATGATTTGTCATCTACGGGTGCTCCTTGGGGGAATCAAGTCAGGGACGCGAGGTCGGCCCGCGCGTGTGCAACGGACGTGCCGCGAGATTATGGATAGCGTGTCACCTCGAACAGACGCGGACTGCTCTCGAACAGTGACAGCGAGATTGCGGCCGACATACTTTTGTCACATGATGTCCGGGTCACATTCACCAAGAAACCGGGAGGCAGCCATGCGACGCTCTCGAATGCCTTTGCTCGCGCTAGTGTTTGTCAGCCTTGCCGTCGCAGGGAGTAGCGGCCAGGGTGGCAGTCCCACGGCCGGCGGTGGCGCGTCCTACAAGCTCGTGGAGTTTCCGGCGCCGCCCACCAGCGCGGCCGGATTTCCCAGTGCGTGGAATCTGATTCAGGCCTCGAGCGTGGCCATCACGCAGAAAGGCACGGTGCTCGTTCTGCACCGCGGCGCGCATCCGATTCTGGAGTTCGACACCAGCGGCAAGCTGCTTCGATCGTGGGGAGACGGCCTCATCAGCGAAGGGAAGGTGGCCGCGATTCCCGAGTCGAACTGGGCACCAACCCGCTCGCACTATTCAGCGGTGTACGGACCGGCCGGCTGCTCGTCGTGCGGCGCACACTCCGTGCGAGTCGATCCGCAAGGCAATATCTGGGTGGTCGACGCGACGGGTCACGTGATTTACAAGATGAACCCGGATGGGAAGGAGATCATGCGCCTTGGCACCCGCGGTGCCGTGGGCGCCGGACCGTCGAACTTCAATCTTCCCACCGACATCGCGTTTGCGCCGAACGGCGATCTCTACGTCACCGACGGCTATGGCGGCGCACGTGTCGTGAAATTTTCGAAGGACGGGAAGTTCCTGCTCGAGTGGGGCAAACGGGGAACGGGTCCGGGCGAGTTCGGCCTGCCGCACAACGTGGTCGTGGACGGTCAGGGTCGCGTGTATGTGACCGACCGCGACAACCAGCGGATTCAGATTTTTGATGCGAACGGCAAGTACTTGAGCGAGTGGTCGAAAACCGGCGGCGTGTCCGGCCTTGCCATGACAAGGGATGGCCGCATGATCACCGGCGCCGTCGTCCGCGATCTGAGCGGCAACGTCGTCGTCAAGCTGCCAGAGGCTCAGGCAGCTCACGGTGCGGCCGAGGATGCGGCCGGCAGCATTTATCTCGCGCAGCTGAGCGGCATCGTGCAGAAGTATGTGAAGCAGTGACATGGCAGATGCTAAATGGCAAATGGCAAATGGCTGGCGGACGGCGTGCCATAACCGCCACATCGGTGGAACAGGGCTTCAGCCCTGTTTCTGAGGTTCATATGCTGAATCGTCGCGAGTTCGTCTGGACCGTTGCCGGTGCTGCTGTTGCCGCGCGTCGTGCGTTTGCGATGCCGGGCGACAAATTCAGATGGGCGATGAGCAGCCACATGTTCACGCCGCTGAAGCCACATCCCGAGATGGGGATCAAGATGGCGGCGAAGTTCGGGTTCCACGGCATCGAGCCGTGGGGCAACGAACTGCAGAGCTACTTGAACCGGCCTCCCGCCGAGTTCAAGAAGATCCTCGACGAGTCTGGCATCAGCATCTCGTCGGTCGCGAGTGGCGGTGAATACTTCGACACCACCCGTGTGAAGGACACGATTGCAAACAACGAAGCCAATGCGAAGTGGGCGTCGTATTTCGGTGTGACAGCCCTCAAGGCCAACCTCAACCGGCGTCTGGGCCCAGAGGATCTCAGTGCGGCCAACGTCAAGATTCTCGCCAGAAATCTGAACGAGGTCGGCAAGCGGACGCTCGTCCACGGCGTGAAGTTCGCCTTCCATCCGCACGCCTGGACGATGATGGAGCGCAAAGGAGAGGTCGAGCAGCTTCTGGATGCCACCGATCCGAAGCTCGTGTTCGTGACGCTCGACACGTGCCACGCGTCAGTGGGTGGCTTCGACCCGGTGGCCTTCGCGCGCGATCACTACTCGCGCATCGCGCATTTCCATTTCAAGGACACGCTCCCGGTGTGGAGTGCCGGGAAGGGATGGAAAGGCCCGGCGCCGAGCAAGGAAGAGGAAGCCGCGATGGCCAAAAAGCTCGGGCTTCCGCCGACGCCAGATCCGATCTATCAGCGGCTGGGTACGGGCGGCGTCGATTTCCCCGCGCTGATCCAGGTACTGCGCGACCGGCAGTACGCCGGCTGGATCAGCCTAGACTTCAACTACGTCGACATGCCGCCCGGCGTGACGATCGAGCAGGACATGGCTGCGCACCGTAAGTATCTGGTTGAGACGCTGCACGCCAGCCTGAAATCGTAAGCCGTGGGCGACACAGCATAAGAAAAAAAGGGCGGGTCTCAGCTGCAAGACCCGCCCGCCCTACTTTTTACTTTTTACTTTCTACTTTTTACTTTCTACTTTTCACTTTCTAGTATCGGTAATGGTCCGGCTTGTACGGCCCTTCCACCGGCACACCGATGTAATCCGCCTGGTCCTTGCTCAACTTCGTCAGCTTTACGCCGAGATGGTCGAGATGCAGCCGCGCCACCTGCTCGTCGAGGTGCTTCGGCAGCATGTACACCTTCTTTCGTACTTGCCGGTGTTCTGGTGCAGCTCGAGCTGCGCGATCACCTGATTGGTGAATGACGCCGACATGACGAAGCTCGGGTGACCCGTCGCGCAGCCGAGGTTCAACAGACGGCCTTCGGCGAGAATCATCACGCTGTGGCCATCGGGGAAGCGGAACTCGTCGTACTGGGGTTTGATGTTGATCCGCTCGACGCCTGCTTTCTTGAGGCCCGCCATGTCGATCTCGTTGTCGAAGTGGCCGATGTTGCCGACGATGGCTTTGTCCTTCATCCGCTTCATGTGGTCGAGCGTGATGATGTTGTGGTTGCCCGTGGCCGTGATGAAGATGTCGGCTTTGTCCACCACCTCGTCGATCGTGGTCACCTGGTAACCCTCCATCGCCGCCTGCAGCGCACAAATCGGATCGATCTCGGTCACGATGACGCGGCAACCCTGGCCGCGCAGCGCCTGTGCGCAGCCCTTGCCGACTTCGCCATAGCCGAAGACGACCGCCACCTTGCCGCCGAGCATGACGTCGGTCGACCGCGCCAGCCCGTCGGGCAGCGAGTGCCGGCAGCCGTAGATGTTGTCGAACTTGCTCTTGGTCACCGAGTCGTTCACGTTGATGGCGGGGAAGAGCAGCGTGCCCGCGTCCATCATCTGATACAGACGGTGCACGCCCGTCGTCGTCTCTTCGCTGACGCCGCGGATCGTTGACGCCAGCCGCGTCCAGCGCGACTTGTCCTTCCTGATCGACTCGTTGATGCAGTCGAGGATGACGCCCCACTCTTCCGGGTCCTTGTCGGGATTGAACGCCGGCACCTTGCCGGCCTTCTCGAACTCCGCGCCCTTGTGGACGACCAGCGTCGCGTCGCCGCCGTCATCGACGATGAGCGTCGGTCCGCTGCCGTCGGGCCATTCGAGCGCTTCGCTCGTGCACCACCAGTACTCTTCGAGCGTCTCGCCCTTCCACGCGAAGACCGGGATGCCTTTGGGATCCTTGGGCGTGCCGCCCGTTTCCGGCCGGCCCACGACGACGGCCGCCGCGGCGTGATCCTGCGTCGAGAAGATGTTGCACGAGACCCAGCGCACGTCGGCGCCCAGCTCGGCCAGCGTTTCGATCAGCACGCCGGTCTGAATCGTCATGTGCAGGCTGCCCATGACACGCGAGCCCGCGAGCGGCTTCCTGGCCCCGTGCTGCTTGCGCAGCGCCATCAGACCAGGCATTTCCTGTTCTGCGAGGCGCAGCTCTTTGCGGCCGAAGTCGGCGAGCGACAGATCTTTCACTTTGAAGGGCTCGCGGCCGGCGGCTTTGGCGGCGGCGAAGGGATGTGGTTGCTGGACGGCAGTACTCATGAGAGATCTCTTTCTCTTAATTGCGCGTGGGACCCACCCCACGCGCCTGTGCCGCGTCCTTCGACTTCGCTCAGGACTCGGCCTTGGTTGAAACGCCTATCTGCTTAGTGCAACTTCTCTTGGTGACACAACCTACGCGATAACCCGTGCCGTCTTGCTCGCCGTGGCCACGAATAATCCCGGGCCCTTTGATTTCGGATCCGGCGAGAGCGGCACGATGCGAACGTTGCCGAGTCCGCTCTCGTCGAGGATACGCCGGATGTGTTCTTCGGAAAACCCCAGCCACACGTGGCCCATCTGCTGGCGATAGCTCTCGCGATCGTGCGGCAACATGTCGACGACGAGCAGATGGCCGCCTGGCTTCAGCACGCGCGCGACTTCCGCGAGCACCCGCCTGGGATCGGCGAGGTGATGCAGCACCAGCGCCAGCGTCGCCGCGTCGAGCCTCGCATCGTCAATCGGCAGCGCCTCCAGGTCGCCCCGGCGCAGCTCGATGTTGTCGAACCCTTGAAGGCGCTTCTTCGCCGCCTGCAGCATCGCAGCGGATCCGTCCACCGCGATCACATGGCGCACAAACGGCGCGAGCGCGGCTGTCATCTGACCGGTCCCGCAACCGAGATCGCCGACGGTCCAATCGGCACTGGCGAACGCGGGCAGCGCCGCCAGGTGGACACGCTCGCCGAACAAATCGTCGCGCAGCCGATCCCACTGGCCGGCCGACGACGAGAAGAACTCCTGCGATTTCGTCCGCCGCTCGGCAAGAACCGTCTGCACGCGGCGCTGATCGTGGGCGGCGGCCGGCGTCGCACCCACCTGCTCGCGAACGAGCACCCACAATCGCCTGGCGGAGGTGTCGAGCCCGTCGCTGGTCATGCCGTACACGTTGCTCGTCCCCTCGGCCCTCGCCGCAATCCATCCGCTGTCGGCCAGCGCCTTCAGGTGCCGGCTGACCGTCGACTGGGGCAGCTGCATGATTCCGCACAGCTCGGACACGGCAAGCTCGTGGCGATCGAGCAGCAGCAGGATGCGGCTGCGCGTCGTATCGGCCAGAGCCGAGAGGTGGTCGAGGATCGCGGGGGGACGGGCGACAGCCATTAATCCGTTAATCCGGATTGAAGGTTACATCGAGCCGAATGTTCCCGTCAAGCTTTTTTGCCGAAAAGATCCGTGGTGACCATTTCCGAGCCCACAACCCTCGTCACCGACTACCTGCTGGGCACGTTGTCCGAAGTCTTCGGCGTGCTCCTCCTGAGCCGGAACAGGACCCTTCGCCAGACCAGCATCTCGTTGTGGGCACTGGCACTTATGGCCGCGGCTGCAGGCAGCTATGCGGGCGGCACCTACCATGGGTTCCAGCACGCCCTGGGTCCGGAGACCGCCGGCTGGCTCTGGAAATTGACGACGATCGCGATGGGGGTCGCGAGTTTCCTGCTCCTGGCCTCGGCGTTCAGTTCCGCCTCTTCGGGCCCGGCGAGAACGTGGCTGATCGCGGCGGCAGCACTGAAGCTCGCCGTGTATGTCGCGTGGATGATCGGACACGACGAATTCCGGTTCGTCATCTACGACTACGGCTCGACGCTCGCGATTCTCCTGATCCTTGTCGCCGCGGGACAGACCCAGGGCGTGGCCGGCCATCGGGCGTGGATCGCGTCGGGCATCCTGGTCTCGATTGCGGCCGCGGTCGTACAGCAGAGCGGCTTCCGGCTTCACCAGCACTTCAACCACAACGATTTGATGCACGTGGTGCAGATGGGTGGTGTCTGGCTGCTCTACAAAGGTGGCGGCCTGCTCCGGGACAAACCGTAGACACGAAGATCACGAAGGCCGAAGAGCTCACAAGATCAACACGAAGGCACGAAGGCACGAAGACCGAAACACGACGGCACGACGAGCACGATGACTCGACGTGCGAACTTAACGAACCCAACGAACTAAACGAACCGACGAACCTGACGAACCGCTGGAGACGACATACATGAATCGCCGGGATTTTCTGAAAGCGACGGGGCTTCTCGCAGCGGCGCCGGCGTGGCCGGCCGGCGAAGAGACCTTCGTCAACGACATCCACTCCCAGTTGAATCGGACGCGCGTGCGCGAGATCGTTCAGGTGGCATCCGCTGCGGATATCACGGGCGCGGTGACTCGTGCCGCATCGGCGGGCCAGGCGATCTCGATTGCCGGCGGCCGTCACGCGATGGGCGCCCAGCAGTTCGCGACCGACTCGGTGCTCCTCGATATGACGAAGTTCACGAAGGTCCACTCGCTCGATCGTGCGTCGGGTATCGTCGAGGTGGACGCGGGGATCATGTGGCCCGCGCTCATGGACTATCTGTCGAACTCGCAAGCGGGTGAGGCACGCCAGTGGGGGATCCGGCAGAAGCAGACCGGCGCCGACCGCCTCACGATCGGCGGCGCGCTGGCCGCCAACGTCCACGGTCGCGGGCTGAAGATGAAGCCCTTCATCGACGACGTGGAATCGTTTGTGCTCGTTGACGCAAAAGGCGGGAGCCGCACGTGCAGCCGGACGCAGAACGCCGAGCTGTTTCGTCTGGCGATCGGCGGCTACGGTCTGTTCGGTGTCGTGTCAACCGTCAAACTCCGGCTCAGCCCGCGGCAGAAGATCCAGCGGGTCGTCGAGGTTCGCGCGATCGACACGCTGCCGGAGGCTTTCGACCGGCGCATTGCCGAAGGCTACCTGTTCGGAGACTTCCAGTTCGCCGTCGACGAGAAGTCGGACGATTTCTTGAAGAAAGGCGTGTTTTCCTGCTATCGCCCGGTTGCCGCGGATACACCGCTACCGGATGGGCAGCGCGAGCTCGTGGACGAAGACTGGCACGGGCTGCTGCTGCTGGCGCACAACAGCAAGGCGACGGCCTTCGACCGGTATTCGACGTACTACCTGTCCACCTCGGGACAGGTGTACTGGTCGGACACGCACCAGATGAGCACGTATCTCGACGATTACCACGTGCGGCTCGACAAAGAGCTGGGTGCGGCGCATCGCGCGACGGAAATGATTACCGAGATCTACGTGCCGAGGCGCGACCTGCCGTCGTTCATGATGGAGGTCGCGAAGACGTTCCGCGGGAACAACGTGGCCATCGTGTACGGGACCGTCCGGCTGATCGAGCAGGACAACGAGAGTTATCTGGCGTGGGCGAAGCAGCCGTACGCGTGCATCATCTTCAATCTGCACACGGTGCACACACCCGACGGCCTCGCGCAGGCGGGGCAGGCGTTTCGCGATCTCATCGACATGGGCATGAAGCGCGGCGGCCGGTACTACCTGACGTATCACCGGCATGCGCGTCGCGATCAGGTCGAAGCGTGCTATCCGCAGATGGCCGAGTTCTTACGCCTGAAGCGCAAGCATGATCCGCAGGAACGATTCCAGAGCGATTGGTACCGGTATTACAAACAGATGTTCGTCGACAGGCTTTAGTTGCGCCATCCTTCATTTCTCTCGACGCGCGTAAACCGGACACGTTATCGTCATCCGATGCGAAACGTACTCGCCCTGGTTGTGGCTGGAATGGCCCTCGCTGGATCGTGGGGGATGCAGGCGCAGAGCGCGCCGAGCGTGGAAGAACGCTACCGCGCCATCCCGGACGCCGCCGCGATCGGCCGCTACATGGAGCGGCTCAGCGCGCGCCCCCATCACGTGGGGGCGCCCTACACGAAGGAGATCGCCGAGTGGATGCGCGCCCGGTTCCGCGAATGGGGCTGGGAAGCGCACATCGAGACCTACGACGTGCTGTTCCCGACGCCGAAGGAACGACTGCTCGAGATGATCGCGCCGACAACGTTCAAGGCAACGCTCGAAGAACCGGCGGTTGCCGTGGACCCGACATCGGGCCAGAAGGCCGAGCAGCTTCCGACCTACAACGTGTACTCGATCGATGGCGACGTCACCGCGCCGCTGGTGTATGTGAACTACGGCCGTCCCGAAGACTACGCCGAGCTGGATACGCTGGGCATCTCGGTCCGCGGTGCGATCGTCATCGCGCGCTACGGCGGGTCTTTCCGCGGGACGAAGCCGAAGATCGCCGCCGAGCATGGCGCCATCGGCTGCCTCATCTATTCCGATCCGAGAGACGATGGGTACTGACGCGGACGCAGTGTTTCCCGACGGTCCCATGCGCAACAAGGACGGCGTCCAGCGCGGCAGCGTCATGGATCTGCCGACCTACTCGGGCGATCCGCTCACTCCAGGTATCGCGGCCGTGCCGGGAGTGATGCGACTCTCGATCCCCGAGGCGGCCACCATCACGAAGATACCGGTCCTGCCGATTTCCTACGGCGATGCGCAACCGCTGCTCGCCGCGATGAGCGGGCCGATCGCGCCTGCCGCCTGGCGAGGCGCGCTGCCGATCTCGTATCGCCTGGGCCCGGGTCCGGCGCAGGTGCACCTGAAGGTGTCGTTCAACTGGGACACGAAGCCGCTCTACAACGTCGTGGCAACCCTTCGCGGCTCCACGTTTCCCGACGAGTGGATCGTGCGCGGCAACCACCACGACGCGTGGGTGAACGGCGCGGCCGATCCGGTCAGCGGCATGGCGCCGGAGCTCGAGGAGGCGCGCGCGCTCGGCCAGCTCGTGAAAGAGGGATGGCGCCCGAAGCGGACGATTGTCTACACGGCCTGGGATGGCGAAGAGCCGGGGCTGATCGGATCGACCGAGTTCGTGGAACAGCACCACGAAGACCTGCGCCGCAAGGCCGTTGTCTACATCAACAGCGACGGCAACGGCCGTGGGTTTCTCCAGGCGTCGGGATCGCACACGCTCGAGCAGTTCGTCAACGACGTGGCGCGCAGCATCGAGGATCCGGAAACCAGGGGCACGGTGTGGGCGCGCTGGCAGGCGCGCCGCATCGCCGATGGCCCCGCCGACCGCCGCGCCGAAAGCCGCTCGCGGGCCAATGTGCGGATTGGCGCGCTTGGATCTGGATCGGACTACACGCCGTTTCTCCAGCATCACGGCGTGGCGTCGCTGAACCTGTCGTTCGGTGGGTTCGACGATGACGGGATCTATCACTCGATCTACGACGACTTCTATCACTTCAAGAAGTTCTCCGATCCCGGCTTCCTCTACGGCCGGGCGCTCGCGCAGCTGGTCGGCACGGCTGTCATCCGTCTGACCGACGCCGACATCCTGCCCTATGAATTCACCGGGCTTGCCGATACGGTGCAGACCTATGTCCGCGAAGTGCAGGCGCTGCTCAAGCAGCGGCAGGACGAGATCTCAGAGCGGAATCGTCAGGTGACCGATGGCGTGTTTGCCGCCGTACGCGACCCGCAGCGGCCGCGGCCGATTCCTGCCGTCGAGGAAGTGCCCCCGGCGCTCAACTTCGCGCCGCTCGAGAACGCCGCATCGGCGCTGACGCGTGCGGCCGGCCGCTATCAAAAAGCCCTGGCGGCGGCGCGCGGGCGGGTGGCCGCCGATCTGGCACAGCTTCAGGCGTTGAATGCCCGGCTGATTCAAAGCGAGCGGCAGTTCATCGACGAGCAGGGGTTGGCGCGCCGCGCCTGGTACCGGCATCTCCTCTATGCGCCCGGGTACTACACCGGCTACGGCGTGAAGACGCTGCCCGGCGTGCGGGAGGCGATTGAAGACAAGCGGTACGGGGACGTGGAGCGGGAAGTGCTGCGCGTGTCCGAAGCGCTCAAGCGCGAAACCACGCTGCTCGAAGGATTGGCAGCCGATCTGGAGCGGCTGGGCCGCTGAAGAAACTCGAATCTAGAAACTAGAATCTGGAAACTATAATCTTCGACCGGAATCTTCGCCTGATTCCGAAGATTCTAAGTTGTGTGAATAGAGACGACCGCTTCACGACTGAAGTCATCGACCGCAGCAAATTCGAAGTCATTCCGGGCATTTCGGAGCGCCGGCAGATATTTCAGGTCGATGTGCACGAGCTCCCCGGGCTGTTGTTTCTCATAGCGCCGCGGGACAGGCCGCGGGGGGCGCGGCAGCTGATTCTGGCCATGCCGCTCAAGGACGCGTTGGGCGGTGCCATGGCCGATTTTCAGGGCATAGGCAATCCGCCGCGCACTCAGGCGTTGCGCGCGCAGGCGAAGAATCTGCTGCTCCGTCCGCGCCGAGACACGCGCCGGCGAATCGTGGGGGCGCCGGCTGTGCGGCGTCAGCCCAGCCAGATCGTCGCGCTGATACCGGCGCCACCAGCGGCCGAGGACTTCGCGGGCCACGCCGAATTCGGCACTGAGGGTCGTGAGGGGAACCCCTTGCTCATGCAGCGCCATCAGTTTGGCTCGAAACATCGGGGCATAAGCCACTCCGCGCATACATCGCCTTTTAGATTCTAGATTTTAGATTTCGATCCGCCGAGTGCTATTCTTGCGCCATGACGAAACAATATTTCCTGTTGGCTCGTGATCGTCGTCCTGGGGACCGGGTTGGCCTCGTCGTCGGCTCCCGCTTACGCGCAGGAATCGCACGCGCCGCGGCGGGAAAGTCTCCGGGCGGTTACGTGCTCGAACGGGACAAGGAAGTCGCGAAGAACGAGCCCGGCACGCACAACGGCGGCGGCGAAACGATCGGGTATTCGTTTTTCAGCAAGACGCCGAACCTCAAGCTGGTGTTCCGCAAGCGCGCGTTCAAGCCGGGGTCGGCCATCGGCTATCACGTGCAGCGCGAGGACGAGATCTACTACGTGCTCAGCGGCCGCGGGATGATGAAGATCGACGGCAAGGAGTTCGAGGTCGGTCCCGGTGACGCCGTCCTGACGCGCCCGGGCAGCTCGCACGGTTTGAAGCAGGTCGGCAAGGAAGATCTGGTGATCCTGATCAATTACGAACAGGTTCCAAAATAGAATCACGAAGATCACAAAGAGACGTCAGAGACAAGATCACAAAGAAACGAAGCTTGTCTTCGTGATCTCAGGTATGGGCGATTTCTCCTAACCGGTCGAGTCTTTCGCGCAGCGCCCGCGTGAAGTCTGCAATCTCCGTCTCCGTGCCGCCGCTGGCCCTCAGGCCGGCGGCGAGCTGTTCGTCGCTGATCCCTCCCAGATACCTGTAGATCCATTCCACGTCGCGCCGCGTGATATCGGCGACCGCATCCGTGGTGCGCTGCCCCTTGTAGCCCCACTGTATGCCGCCGTTGTCGGTGCCGAGGACGAACTGGCTGTTCTGCGCCGCATAGGCGGCCGGATCCCACCGCCCGCGCTTCAACACGTTGCTGCCCCACGCGCCGAGCGCGGCGCCCCAGTCGATAATCAGATAACGTGCCTCCAGCACTCCGCGCGCGATGTGATGCTCGAAGATGGCCGTGTTCGATCCGCGCGCGACGTCGCGCACGTCCTTGTTGTCCCAGTTCGACAGCAGCATGATGACGATCTTCAGGCCGTTCAGCTCGCGCGTACCGACGAACGGGTTGTCGTTCCACGCCCAGCTGTGCTCGTCGAAATGCTTGACGACGCCGGCCTCGTCGAGCTCGAAACGCGCATCGCGAAACGTGGTGTCATCGGCAATGCATGCGCGGGCACGCTGCAGGCCGGCCGCACCCTCGATCGAGCCGGACGGCACGAAGTAGTTCACTTCCACGAAGTACCCGGCGGCCCACGCCATACGGGTGGCAAATACCTCCGTGTGCACCTCGTTGCCCCATTTCACCCGCCAGATACGTCCGCGCGCATCGCGCACGGATACAGATGGAAAGCTGCCCGTGACATGCTCCTCGACGAACCTGAATGGGGGAGCGGGCGCACCATTGTGACCCCCAGGCCCCGCGGCCAGGTCGAGGCTCTCGGCAAGGCCGGGATCGCGCCAGATGACCGCGCGCCTCGACCGAAGTGGTGCGTCACCAGCGACCCGGCGCCGGATACTCGAACGTACGCGCCAGAACGCGAAGACCAGCCAGAAGACGACGACGGCGCCGGCCGTCACGCCGGCGAGGATCTGTACTGCTTCAGCCGTCGTCATTTTTGTCGATATTAGCCGGTCTGATGGTCAGGCCCGATCCGTCAGGGTGCGGGCGGCCTGCTAGGATGGGCGATGTGGGACACGATCCGCATCAGCCGCTGCGCGATGACGTGCGCACGCTTGGAGAAGTGCTCGGCCGCGTGCTGCGGCATCACGAAGGTGATGAACTGTTCGAGCACGTCGAACGGGTGCGCGAAGCCGCGAAGCGAACTCGAACCGAACTGGGTGCGATGAGTGCGTCAGGTGCGATGGGTGCGGCGGGCTTGTCCGCCGTAGCGTTGGGCGAAGACGGCGCGAAGGCGGAGGCGGACTTGCTGCTTCGCGAGATGCCGATTGTGTCGGCGCTGACCGTTGCCCGCGCCTTTGCGCACTTTCTAACGCTCGCCAACATCGCCGAGCAGCACCATCGCGTGCACCGGAGGCGCGATCACGCCCGCGATCCGGACGGCCAGCCGCAACGGGGGTCCTGCGCCGAGACATTTCGGCGGTTGTGCGGGGCTGGCGTGTCTCCCGACACGCTGGCGGCAGCGATCCGATCGATGCGGGTGGAGCTCGTATTCACCGCCCATCCAACCGAGATCGTCCGGCGTACGCTTCTGCAGAAGCACAACCGGATTGCCGAGATGCTCGCCGTCCGCGATCGTCCCGACCTGACACCGGCCGAGCGCGAACAGGCGCTCGACGATCTGCATCGCGAGATCGCGGCCGCCTGGCAGACCGACGAAGTGCGGCGGGCCCGTGTCACGCCCCTCGACGAGGTGCGTGCCGGCCTCGTGGTGTTCGAGCAGAGTCTGTGGGAAGCCATCCCGCAATACCTCCGGGCGGTGGAACGCGCGCTGCAGGACGTGTCCGGCACGCCGCTCGCGCACGAGGTGACGCCGATCCGGTTCGGCTCGTGGATGGGAGGCGATCGCGATGGCAACGCCAGCGTCACGCCCGAAGTGACGCGACAGGCCACATGGCTGGCACGCTGGCAGGCGGCCGACCTGTACTTGAAGGAAATCGTCGCGTTGCGCAGCGAGTTGTCGCTGTCCTCGTCGTATGCCAGCGAGGAGCTTCGAGCCCGTGTCGGTCCCGTGCACGAACCGTATCGCACGCTCCTGGCCGAGGTCCGCGATCGGCTCGCCGCCACGCGTTCGCTCGCGGAGGAGGCGCTCGACGAGTCCGAGCCGAAACTGACCGGGGCGGTGCCGTACCTTTCGGCGGCCGAGCTGGCCGAACCTCTGGAGCTGTGCCATCGATCGCTCACCGCAACCGGGAACGAGATGATTGCGGCCGGCCGTCTCACCGATGTGCTGCGACGGGTCGCTACCTTCGGCGTCACGCTGGCGCGGTTGGATCTCCGGCAGGAAGCCGGCCGGCACACAGAGGCGGTGGACTGGGTTGCGGCGGCGGCCGGCATCGGACGGTACGCCGCCCTCGACGAGCATGCCCGTCAGACGATGCTCGTGGATCAACTGACCAGAGGCGACGTGCGGCTCGACGATCTCCCGATATCGACCGCCCCCGAAAGCGTGCGCGATGTGCTCGACACGTTTCGCACAGCCGCGACCATCCATCCCGAGTCGCTCGGGGCCTACGTCATCACCATGGCGAGCGCGCCCTCAGATGTTCTCGCCGTCGAGTTTCTCCAGATGGCGGCCGGCACGCATCATCCGCAACGCGTCGCGCCGCTGTTCGAGACCGGCCGCGATCTCGAGCGGGCGGGGTCGATCATGGCCGATCTGTTCGCGCTCCCCTGGTACCGCGCCCGGATCGGGAATCGGCAGGAAGTCATGATCGGCTACTCCGATTCCGCCAAAGACGCGGGGCGCTTGAGCGCCGACTGGGCGCTTTACCGCGCGCAGGAAGAGGTCGTCGCCGCCTGCGCGAGCGCAGGCGTGCACTTGACGCTCTTTCACGGCCGCGGCGGCAGCATCGGCCGCGGCGGCGGCCCGACGTATCTGGCGATTCAGTCGCAGCCCCCCGGATCGATTCGCGGGACGCTGCGGGCCACCGAGCAGGGGGAGATGATTCAGGCCAAGTTCGGCCTCGTCGACATAGCCATCCGCACGCTCGAGGTGTACACGACCGCCACGCTCGAGGCCGCGGTTTCGCCTCGAGAGGCGCCGAAGCCGGAATGGCGTGCGTGCATGGATGAGGTCGCCGCTCGAGCCCGGGCGACGTATCGCTCGATCGTCTATGAGGAGCCGCGCTTTATTCCGTACTTTCGAACCGCCACGCCCGAGCCCGAGCTGACCCAGGTCGTCATCGGCAGCCGTCCTGCGCGCCGCACGCCCGGTGGCGGTGTCGAGAGCCTGAGGGCGATTCCCTGGCAGTTCGCCTGGACGCAGACGCGACTGATGCTCCCCTCGTGGCTCGGCATCGAAGATGCGCTGATGTCCAACGGCGGCGGCATACTGCGCGAGATGTACACGAACTGGCCATTCTTTGCCTCGACGATCGATCTCATGGAGATGACCCTGGCGAAAGCCGATGGCCGTATTGCCGCGCACTACGATTCGCTTGCGGCCGAAGAATTGCGTCCGCTTGGCGCGGAGCTGCGTGCGCGGCTCGCGCGCGCCATCGATGCGGTGCTGGCCGTGACGGGCCACCACGTGCTGCTCGAAGCCAACCCCGTCCTGCGGCGGTCGATCGACGTCCGCAATCCCTACGTCGATCCCATCAACCTCGTGCAGGTGGAGCTGCTTCGCCGATTGCGCGAGCCGGACGCGGATGCGTCGCTGTTCGACGCCTTCGTCGTGACGGTGAATGGGATTGCCGCCGGGATGCGGAACACGGGGTGACGAATGCCTGAGTTCCACGCCGAACCGTACGTCTACTTGCCGGCCGTGACACACACCTCCGCGCTCGTCGCCTGGGGGGCGTTCTACTTCCGCACGACCAGCCGGGGCCAATCGAAGCTCATCGACGATCAGGACCTGAACTACGTCCATCCGCCGCGCAAGGACTCGATCGGAGCGCTGTCGGCGCCGTATGGTCCCGCTCGTGTAGAGGTGTACGACAAGGCGGGCTCGCTCGTCTCGCTTGCCAGAACGGATGTCGCGAATCACTGCTGGCTTCCCGGGTTGAAGCCCGACACCGAATATTCATACAAAGTCTTTGTCAAAGGCGCGGAGTGGGGGGCGGGGGAGCGATGGGACTGGTCCGCGGCTGACAGAGGGCTCGTTCAGGCAGGCAACCGCTATGACAACCGTTTCTGCACGAACCCGGACCCGTCGAAGCAGGCCGGCGGTCTTCGCTTCGCCGTCATCGGCGATTTCGGCGTTGGCGTGAGAAAGGATTCACCGACGCGACGGCAGCAGCAGGTCGCGAACGCGCTGCGCTGGTCAATCGACACACACGACGTCCGGCTGATACTGACGACGGGCGACAACATCTATGCGGGCGCTCGTCTGCTCGGCATTCCGATCGGCGGGACCGGCGACGAAGACGACGACTGGTTCTTTACCTACTTTCAGCCGTACCGCTATGTCATCAACCGCGTGCCGGTGTTTCCCTCAATCGGCAATCACGATGGAAGCGAGACAGAAGAACGCGACGATCGCGCCCAGGTGGAGGACAACTTCTACCTTCGCGAGCGTCTCACCGGGGGCGAAGAGGCGGCCGGCCGGGCATCGTTCAGCCCTGGCCTGTTTTATCGTTTTCGTTACGGCTCCAGCATCGAATTCGTGTGTCTCGATACGTCGAAAGAAGCCTTTTTCCGTGGTCGCCGTCTATTCGAGTACCCGAGGCACTGGGAATTTGTCGAGGGAGCGTTTCCGGCCGATCGGACGGCCGGGCTGTGGACGATCCCGTTCTGTCATCACCCGCCCTATTGCGCCGGCCCCCAGCACCACAACACGAAGAGCATGCAGCGGCTCGTCCCGCTGTTCCAGCGCTCGGGCGTCAAGGCGGTGTTCTCGGGTCACGAGCACAATTTTCAGCACTCCTACGCCGACGGGATCGATTACTTCATCACGGGAGCCGCGGGTCGGCTTCGGCGTTCGGTCCCGGACCAGTTCGCGGAAGCACACACGGTGACATGGTCAACCGAGTGTCACTTTCTGCTGGTGGATGTGTCGGGCGACAAGATGACGGTGCGAGCGTTAGGCGAGGTTGACGCACCCGGCCAGGTGCCTTCCGACCTCGCCCGGTTCGATCCGGAGGGACAGCGCCACGCCGGCCCGATCGAAGTCTATTGTGCCTGAGCCAGTTCGATCGCGTGCGGGACGGGACGCTCGCAGTACGAGCGGTTGTTCAGCTGTGTGATCTCGAAGCCCGTGGAGGTCCACTCGAGCGACGACACCGACGCCGGGTCGATTCTGAACGCGTCGAGCCGGTCGAGCGGCACGTCCATGACCTTGGCCATGATCGACCGCAGCACATCAAGGTGGCTGACGACGGCGATGGCCGCGCCGTGGTGCGCGCGCTGCAGCCGGCCGATCGCGCGCCAGGCGCGCATCTGGACGTTGAGCATCCACTCTCCGCCCGGAATCGGGCTCCGTGCGCGGTGGCGCATGAACGCGACCCAGTCGTATTGGCGGTCGAGCTCGGTGTAGGGCAGCCCGGTCCATTGCCCGAAATCGATTTCGTTGAGCTCGTCGACGATAGTCACCTGCCCGGGACTGTCCGCAAGGGCCTCGGCGGTTTCCCAAGCCCGCTCGAGCGGGCTGCTGTACACGGCGGCGAGGGGCATCTGGCGCAGCGCGGTACCGAGCGCTGCCGCCTGGCGCCGTCCTTCTTCGTTGAGATGGATGCCGGGCATGCGGCCGGGAAGAAACCGGCCGTGGGCATCGACCATCGCGTGGCGGATCAGGAGAATCATGCTGGCGTCGAGCCTCAAAAAAAGCGGCTCGGGCCTCGCACTTCGAAGTGCTCGGCCCGAGCCCGATCGATCCACTCAGCCTGGAACAAACGAACGAGACTACTTGCAGTCTTCGGCTGACTTGATGGTCGCGACCGTGAACGTTCTGTTCGCCGCCTTCGCATCACCGCCTGCCGCCGGAGCAAGAACGCCTCCCACTTCCACGCACTTGTCGGCCATCGAGGCCAGGTCCACTTTCGAACCGTCCGCCGCCACGATCGAATAGGTCACGGCGTCGGCGCCACCCGCGGTAGCCGTGGCACCTGCCGTGCCGGAAGCGCTGCGAACCGGCGACAGCGTCCAGCCGGTGGTTGCTGAGCCTTTCAGGATGCCTTTGTACGTTGTCGTTCGCGGTGCCGCTGCGCGCGGTTCGGCCGGCTGTGCCTGACCAGCTGCCGGCTGTGCCGGTGCGGGTGTCGGGGCTTGTGCGGCGGGTGGAGTCTGGGAGCTCGCAATCGCGGCGCCGAGTACGAACGCAGCGACCGTAAAACTGAAAACCTGTTTCATCACGTGTTCTCCTTGGGTGAACTGGGGCTCGGCGCGGGGTGTGGTGCAGGAAGCGCGCCATCCAGTGTTCGACGGATTTCACCGCTGAAAAGCACATGATTCACACGGAGGTCGTGATTGGACTGTTGGGATCTCGTTCCGTGACGGTAAAAATTACGCTGTAAAAATGTAAACGATGGATGACTCCTTTGTGATTTACCGTACGGGCGCGTTGGGATTCGCCGCGAGATCGTAAATGCGATCGACACCGCGCACGTCGACGCCAGGATTTTTCGCCGCTTCGATCGCCTGGGCGTGTTTTGTGAGGTCGATGCGCTTGGCGGCCTCTTCCGGCGGCACGCCCTGCTTGCGGAACGCCGTCGCCTGCTGGAAGAAGTCGCGCCAGTACGCCTGCAGATTGCGGAGGTGGTCTTTGCCCTTGAACACGCTGCCGTGTCCGGGCAGCACCGTGTCGAAGTCGAGCGACATCACGCCCTCGATCGTCGCCGGCCATTCCTCGACGAACGCGTCGCCTGTGTACGAAAGCGCGCTGGTGATCAAGTCGCCGGTCGCCACCATCCGTTCCTTCGGCAGAAAGACGACGATGTCGCCGTCGGTGTGCGCGCGGCCAAAAAACCGGATCTGGATTTCCCGGCTGCCGCGGTGCAGCGTCATGTCGCGCGACAGCGTCGAGTTGGGTGGCGTCGGCCGGATCTTCGCCTGTTCGTCGGCGTACTGCTGATGGATGGCGAGCTGGCGCTGCAGGATCGCGCGCTGCTGCGGATCTGTGGCTTCCGAGATTTGGCGCTTCAACGTCGTGAAGCGCGTCGCAATCGCCGCCGTGCTGTTGGTCAGATACGTCCGTTCCTTCAGCGAGCCGGGCCCGTTCAACCGCCGCCAGGTCGTATCGTGGCCGATGATCGTCACGTCGGGCCCGAACACCTGGTTACCGAACGCATGGTCGTAGTGGTAGTGCGAATCGACGACGTACTTGATGGGTTTCGGCGTCAGCGTCTTGACGTCGGCGATGAGCGTCGTCGCGGCGGCCGCCGTGATGCCCGGATCGACCACGAGGACGTCGGCGTCGTTCACGATGACGACCACATTGCTGCCGATGTTGACAGACCCCGTGGCCGTGCCGTAGTACACCCCTTCGGTCACCTTCTCAAATCTGTGGGCGGGCAGCGAGCCAGGCTCGGGCGGCATCGTCATGGCGCCCCCGCCGCGTTGCGCCTGCGCGAGCAGCGCATAGGCGAGGACAAGCAGGGCAAGGACGGGTAGAAAGAGTTTGCGCATCGAAGCTCCTTGGCGGGTCCAAAGGACCCGCCCTACGTGAAGGACCCGCCCTACGTGTATATGTAGGCCGGGTCTTGCCTTATAGACCCGGCGTTACTTCACACCGACAACCTGGCGTATAACGCCGTCCGTCTTGCTGTACACCACCAGCTCGCCAGACGCGTCGAGCGCGAACCGCGCGTCTGCCCGTTTCGAGCCCGACACCGTACCGCGGCCGGGCAGATCGGGATCCTGCCCACCGCGCGCCTGATACGCGGCCTGCGTGATCGACATGAAGGTGTCGTGTACCTGGGCGTTCCAGAACAACTTCACTTCGTGCATCGGCGCCATCGTCGCGGGATCCCCGTCGTCGGCTGCGAGCATCTCCGCGAAATCGGCGTACCACACGCGTCCGGTGGACAAATCCGTGAAGATGTACTTCCCCCGCAGAGCCGGCAGCGCCTTGCCGGTGTACACATATCCGCTCCCGATACCATCGCCGCCGGTTGGTACATGCCCGTACTGGACGACCGGGTACGTTGGCACTACGACCTCGTCGGTCACCGCATCGCCGATCTGGATGGCGATCTTGTCGACCTCTGGCAGCGACGTGGTGGTGTTATCGGGTTTCAGTTGCTGGTTGCCCTCACGCTGCGGATATCCGAAATTCGCGCCCTTGCGGATGATGTCGATCGTTTCCCAGGTCCGCAGGCCGACGACGGCGGCAATCAGATGCCAGGTCCGCGGGTTCTTCGGATCGGCGGCCCAGCTCAACCGGTGAGGGTTGCGAAGACCGTACGCCCATATCTCTTTCCGGGCGCCAGGCGTCGATGCAAACGGGTTGTCGTTCGGGATGCGGTAGCGGCCGTTCTCGCTCAGCGTGCTGGAGGTGGCATGTTCCGCGGGATCGGGAATGATGCGCAGGATCTTGCCGACGAGCGTGTCGAGGCGCTGCGGGTTGGGGCGCGTCATCGTACGCATCTCGCCGGATCCGCTGTCGCCGTGGCCGATGTACATGACGCGCCATTCCGGATCGCCGCGCCGGGCGGCCGGGTGAAACACCACCTCGCCCATCGGATGAATCCGGTGGTTCAGCTGCACGCGCATCACCTCGCGTGCCGTGCCTTCGAACGTCGTGTTCCGCGGATTCGTGTCCGTCCACTCGACGAGCACTGACTCGTACAGGGTCGGACCGGGAGTCCTGATCGCCGCGGTCGGTTCGTAGCCAAAGGGACCGAAGGTGAGGCCAGGAAGATGCGTCGCGTCGGGCCGCTGCGATCCGGGCGTGGGGCTTTCCATGTGCACGGTGTAGAACTTGCCGTTGCGCACGTAGTCGGGGTCGAACTGAAACTGGCTGATGCCGCTGCTGTAGCCGGGATCGGGGAAGAAGCGATCGAACAGGCCTGTCCGATCGCCGCGTCCGTCGAAGTCGAGGTAGGTCGTGCGGGCTCCGGCCTTTTTCTCGAGGATGTAGATCGGGCCATTCATGTCGACGACGAAGAAACGGCCTCTTCGGCCGGGCTCCTCGCGAATCGAGTTGACGCGTGCCAGCATGCCGTCAACCTGCCCGGTGCCGTCAGGTTTGCCCGTAATCGGGAGCTCCGCGAAATCCTCGAGCTCCAGGGTCAGCCGCGCCGGCCCTTCCGGCGGCGCCGCAAGGAGTCCCGCGGTTGCAGACGCGACGAGCGCGGCAGTGAGCAACCTCATCCGCTACTTCAACGTGCCGGCGACCACCTGACGGATCATCGCGTCGCTCTTGCTGTAGATGTAGAGCTCACCATCGTTGTCGATCGCGAGACGCGCGTCGGCCCGCCCCTGGTTGGCGACGCGCTGCCGCGAGGCAAGGTGCTCTTCTTTGCCTCCGCGATGATGGTAGGTCCATTCGTTGATCGGGAACGTCGTGTCGAACGTCTGCTTGCCGGCGTCCGGCGAGTCGTTCGGGTTGTCCCAGAGGAACTTCACTTCGTGGAAGTTTGCGAGCGTCTCGGGTTTTCCGTCGGAATCGGCCGCGAGCATCTCCTTGTAGTCCGCGTACCAGAAACGGCCCGTGGTGATGTCGCCAAAGATGTACTTGCCCCGCAGCGCGGGTATCGACTTCCCGTTGTAGACATACCCGCTGCCGATCGCGTCGCCACCCTTGGGATCGTGCCGGTACTGAATGACCGGATATTTCGGCGTGATCACCTGGTCGGTGATCTCGTCGCCGATCTGTGTCGGAATCTTGTCCAGCTCGGGCACCGGCGCATGCGATCGCTGATCGGGCGACAACACCTGGTTACCCTCGCGATAGGGCCAGCCGTGATTGCTGCCGCGCTCGATGACGTTCACCGTTTCCCACGTGCGGTAGCCAACCGAGTTGGCGATCAGCTTCGCCGATCGCGGGTTCGCGGGGTCCGGCGCCCAGCTCAGCCTGTGCGGATTACGCAAGCCATAGGCCCAGATCTCCGGACGCGCGCCCTTTGTCGTCACGAACGGGTTGTCGTTCGGAATGCGATAACGCCCGTTCTCGCTCACCGTGCTCGACGAGGTCTGCTCGTTGAGATCCGGAATGATGCGGATGATCTTGCCGACCAGGTTGTCGAGCCGCTGCGGGTTGTTGCGGATCGCGACGATGCGCGATTCGCCGGAGGCGCCGTCGCCGACCTCGCAGTACAGCACACGCCAGTCGGGGTCGCCGGCGCGCGCCATCGGGTTGAACGTCACCTCGCCCATCGGGTGGCTGCGCGTGTTGAGCCGGACTCGCATCAGCTCTCGGGCGGTGCCTTCGAAGGTCGTATTCGACGTATTGGTGTCGGTCCACTCGATGAGCACGCCTTCATTGATCGTCGTGCCGGGCGTGGCAATGGTCTCGGTCGTCGTGTAGCCGTCGAGCTTCAGCCCCGGGTGACCCTTGGCATCGGGCATGTTCGACACCGTCAGGAGCGGGTCTTCCATGTGCACCGTGTAGAACTTCCCCGTGCGGCGGTAGTCGGGATCGAAGTGAAACCCGTTGAGGCCGTTGCCATATCCCGAGGTGATGAAGAGGCGGTGAAACAGTCCGGGCCGATCGTCGCGGCCGTCGAAATCGAGATACTTCGTGAGCTGTTTCGTCTTCTTGTCCAGGATGTAGAGCGGACCGTTCATGTCGGTCACGAACAGGCGGGTCGCGCCGCCTGGCTCCTCGCGAATGGCGTTCACCCGGGCGAGCAGCATCTCGTTGCTGGCTTTACCCAGTGGTGCGCCCGTCACCGGGATGGTGGCGAAGTCTCTCAGTTCCAGCGTCAAGGTCTGCTGCGCCGAGGCCACGGCGGAGAGACTGAGGAACGCGAGAAGGCCATACACTCTCCGCATATCTCACCTCTAGAAGGGAATTGGAGCGGACATTTTATCCGAGAAACGTGGTTGTGGCGCTGTTCTTGCTCTCGAAGAAGCCGGAGGAACAACTGTCAATGTCCACACAGGATTCGAAGAAGGCATCCGACCTGTCCGAGCAGGCGATGGCGCTTGCCGAACAACTGGGCCGCGCCGCCGGCACCATCCAGGGCACGGCCGAAACGTGGCTGAAGCGTCAGAAGCTGGCCGAAGAGCTGACTCGTGTGCGCGATGCCGCGGCGGAGATGCTCGAGACCCTTGGCGCGGGCGCTGCCAAAGCACGCTCCGCGGTGCGCGGCAAGCCCGTGAAGCGTGTCTCCGCAGCAGTCACCCGGCCCGCCGATCCCGCGCACGCGCCCGGGAAACGGCACCGCAAACCGGTTGCGTCGAAGCGGGGGGTCAAGAAATCGAACATGATGATCCCCAAGATGCGCACGGCGCGTGCCGTCCGGCAGCGTCGCAAGGGCTACGCCTGAGTGGCCCGCTGAAGCGCCTGGCGCAGCATCTCGCGTCCGAACGGCTTGGTCACGTAGTCGACCGCGCCCTGCTTGCGCATGCGCATCACGGTCTCCATATCGAGTGCGCTGCTGGCCATGATGACCGCTGTCTGGGGCCAGCGCGCACGCACCTGTTCGGTCAGCCAGATGCCGTCGTGCACGGGCATTTTCACGTCGCACAGCACGATGGACGCCGGCTCGCTCGTCATCTGCGCGATGGCCTCGTCGGCGCTCGCGGCCTGCCTCGCGTCGTAACCCCAACCCGTTAACCAGCGCGTCAGGAGCGTCCGAATCGACTCTTCGTCGTCGACGACGAGCACATAGGGCATGGCTGCAGGATCATAGTATTATCCCGCCCCATGAGGAAAATTTCGGCAGTCGGGCTCGCCATGGCCGTCGTCGCGACCCGCCTGATGGCGCAGGGCTCTACGACTCCCGAAATGCAGGTCCCCGCGATTCGCGAGCCTCACCATTTCGTCAAGCTCGACAACAAGTACGCGCGCGTCCTGGACGTCACGGTCGAGCCGTTCAGCGGCACGCTGTATCACATTCACGAAAACCCGTACTTCTGGATTTCCATCGGGGCCGCGACGCTGCGCGGGCAGAGCCTCGGCGCGAAAGAGATCATCAACATCGAGCCGGTCGACGCCGAGGTGAGATATTCGCCCGCCCTCACGCATCGTGTGGGCAACATCGCCGCGACACCGTTTCGAAACATCACCGTCCAGATTCAGTCGCGAGACGACGTGTCGCCCGGCACATCGTTCCACGCGACGCCAAAGCCGGCCGGATACCAGGCCAAGCCGGTCCTCGACAACGAGCTCGTCTACGTCGAGCGGCTGATCCTCGAGCCGGGCCAGTCAACCGGACGCTACACGCTTCCAAAGTCGGGAATGTATATCGCCGCGCGCGACGGCATCATCACGGTCGAACGCCCCGGAAGCCAGCCGCACCGCATGGAAATCAAGGCGGGCGAATTCGAATGGCACACGGGTCCCACGACGCACACCATCACCAATGTCGGCAAGACGCGCTTCGAGGCGATCGAAGCCGTCTGGAAGTGATTGGGGCGGTTCTGCATTCCGGGTTCTGCGGTTCTCTGTTCTGGTTCGCCTAGAACCGCAGATGTTTAAGTCCCTCCCGAGCTCGCACGCGCATGCGCGCGCCCGGTTCGCGGGCGCCGACAGCCTCGAGCGCGCGCTGAAGCAGGCGGTGCGCGGCGAGGTCCGCTTCGATGACGGCGCGCGGGCCCTCTACGCCACCGACTCGTCGAACTACCGGCAGGTCCCCATTGGCCTGGTGATCCCGCTGGACGCTGCCGATGTGGCCGCGACCATTCGCGCGTGCCGCGACGCCGGCGCACCCATCGTGCCGCGCGGCGCCGGCACCAGCCTCGCCGGCCAGTGCTGCAACGTCGCGGTCATCATGGATTTTTCGAAGTATCTGAACCGCATTATCGCGCTCGATCCGGGGGCGCAGGTCGCGCGGGTCGAGCCCGGCATCGTGCTCGATCGCGTGCGCGACGCCGCCGAGCGGCATCACTTGACGTTTGCGCCCGACCCCGCCACGCACAGCCGCTGCACCCTGGGTGGCATGATCGGCAACAACTCGTGCGGCGTGCACGCGCTGATGGGCGGCAAGACCGTCGACAACATCCACGCGCTCGACGTGATGTTGTACGACGGCACGCGCATGACCGTCGGGAAGACCAGCGATGGAGAGCTCGAAGCCATCATCGCGGCAGGCGGGCGGCAGGGAGAGATCTACGCCGGGCTCAAGAGCATCCGCGATCGCTTCGCGCCGCTGATTCGAGCGAAATTTCCCCGCATTCCGCGCCGGGTCTCCGGCTACAACCTCGACGAACTGCTGCCCGAGAACGGCTTCAACGTCGCGCGCGCGCTCGTCGGCAGCGAAGGCACCTGCGTCACGGTGCTCGAAGCGACGCTTCGCCTCACCGCAAGCCCCCCGTTCCGGCGTCTGGTGTGCCTCGGCTTTCCGGACGCGTTCATCGCGGCCGACCACGTGCCCGCGATCCTGACCCACAAGCCGATCGGTCTCGAAGGGTTCGACAACGCGATCTCCGATTCGCTTCGCGCCAAGGGGATGCGGCTCGACGAAATCAAGCTGCTGCCGCTTGGCAAGGGCACGCTGCTCGTCGAGTTCGGTGCGTGGACCGCCGAGGAGGCCGACGCGCAGGCCGAACGGTTTGGTGAATGGGCGTCCGCCCTCGATGCCCGTCCGAACTTCATCGTCTGCAATCCGCACGAGGCCGCCGCCATCTGGCACGTGCGCGAGTCGGCGCTCGGGGCCGTCGCGATTCAGCCGGGTAAAAAGCACGGGTGGGAGGGATGGGAGGATGCCGCGGTCCCTCCCGATCGCCTCGGCTCGTACCTGCGCGCGATTTGGACGCTGATGGCCGAGTACCGGGTACGAGAGCCCGTTGTACGGGCACTTCGGCGAGGGATGCGTGCACATGCGCATCAACTTCGATCTCGAGACCGAGCACGGCATCCTGCAGTTCCGCGAGTTCATCGATCGCGCGGCCGACGTCGTCATCGAGCATGGCGGATCGATTTCGGGCGAACATGGCGACGGCCAGTCGCGCGGCGCGCTGCTGCCCAAGATGTTCGGGCCGGAGCTGATGGGGGCGTTTCGCGAGTTCAAGCGCCTCTGGGATCCCGACAACCGGATGAATCCCGGCAAGCTGATCGATGCGCGCGAGCCGCACGCCGACCTTCGGCTGGGCGCCGATTACAGACCGAGGCCGGTCGAGACCCATTTCCGCTTCCCACACGACAACGGATCGCTCGCCAACGCGACGCTGCGGTGCGTGGGCGTGGGTGCGTGCCGCAAAGAGGACGCGGGCACCATGTGCCCGAGTTACATGGCGACGCGCGAGGAGAAGCACTCCACGCGCGGCCGGGCGCATCTCTTGTGGGAGTTGCTGCAGGGCGAAGTGCTCGAAGGGGGCTGGCAGAACGACGAGGTCAAGGATGCGCTCGATCTGTGCCTGTCGTGCAAGGCCTGCAAGAGCGAGTGTCCGACCAACGTCGATCTCGCGACCTACAAGGCCGAGTTTCTTTCTCACTACTACGAGGGGCGGCGGCGTCCGCTCCAGGCCTATGCGTTCGGCATGATCGATCGATGGGCGCGCCTGGCGTCGCACACGCCGCGGCTGGCAAACGCGCTCGGCCGGTTCGGGCCGATCCGCAGCCTCGTCTCGGGTTTGTTGCATATCCATCCGTCACGCCGGCTCCCGGAGTTTGCGACCAAGACCTTCCGGGCCCGAGCCGTGAATCTCGCGCGGCGAGGTCGCGCCGAAGCACCGTCTGGTGCCGGCGGTGCGAAGGCGGACGCGGGTACTGTGTTACTGTGGGCCGACACTTTCACGAACTACTTCCAGCCCCACATCGCTGAAGCGGCCCACCAGGTGCTTTCGGATGCGGGTTTCAACGTCAAGGTCCTGCAGCGTCACGTATGTTGCGGGCGGCCGCTTTACGACTTCGGCATGCTCGATCAGGCCAAGACGTATCTGACGGGTGCCCTGGACGCCCTGTCGGAAGAAATATCCGCCGGAACGCCGATCGTGGTACTCGAACCGAGCTGCGCGAGCGTATTCAAGGATGAAGCGCCCAACCTGATGCCCGACGACCCGCGCGTGGCGAAGGTGAGGCAGCAGACCTGGCTGTTGAGCGAGTTCCTGGTGAAGCACGCGCCTGGCTACAGGCCGGCGCCGACGGGACGGTCGATGCTGGTGCACATGCACTGCCATCATCGGTCCCTCTTCAACATGAAGGACGAAGTGTTCGTGCTCGCCGCCACCGGCGGCCAGGTGACGGTGCTGGATTCGGGCTGCTGCGGCATGGCCGGGCCGTTCGGATTCGAGAAGAAGAGCTACGACGTGTCGCAGACCCTCGGCGAGCGCGTCCTGTTGCCCGCGGTCCGCACCGCGGAGCCCGGCACGCTCATCGTCACCGACGGATTCAGTTGCCGCGAGCAGGTCGCTCAGAACACAGACCGCCGCGCGGTACATGTTGCGGAAGTGCTGGCAGGGAGGATTGAAACATGAAGAACACACTCCACGCCGTCAAAGCCGTCGTCGTTCTCCTGTGCCTCGGGTTGCTCATCGGCCGCGCTGCCGTGCAGGGGCAGAAACGCGCGACCGCCGACACGACCACCGCCGCTACGCAATTTCTGTCGTCGCTGACGCCCGAACAGCGCGCGAAAGCCGTCATCACCTTCGGCGATGCGAATCGCTTCGACTGGCACTACGTGCCGCGGCCGGGCCAGCGCAAAGGGCTTCCTTTGAAAGAAATGACGGCGCCGCAGCGTCAGGCCGCGCAGAAGCTGCTGTCGACCACGCTCAGCGCGAAGGGCCTCAGACAGAGCGGCCAGATCATGAACGATCTCGAGCTCGTGCTCAGGGGCGACGGCCCGAAGCCGGCGCCGAACCGCGATCCGGAGCTCTACTACTTCACCGTATTCGGCACACCGGGAGACAAGGCGGCCTGGGGCTGGCGCGTCGAAGGACATCATCTCTCGCAGAACTTCACGATTGCGAGCGGGACGCTCGCGTCGTGGACGCCGGATTTCTACGGCGCCAATCCGGCAGAAGTGCTGAGTGGATCCCGCAAGGGGCTCCGCGTGCTCGCAGCGGAAGAAGACAAGGCATTCGCGCTGCTGCGCGCGCTCAACAAGTCGCAGCGAGAGGTCGCGGTTCTCGACGAGAAGGTTCCCGGCGACATGATTACGACCAACGCGCGGCGTGTCGACCCGCTTTCGCCGAACGGCCTTTCAGCGGCGAGCATGACAGCGAGTCAACAGACACTCCTGCATGATTTGATCAACGAATACACCGCACGCATGGTCGAGGACATCTCCTCCGAGCGGATTCGACGCATCAGCGCGGCGGGATTCGGCAAAGTGGCGTTCGCGTGGATTGGCGCCGACGCGCTGCACGAGCCGCACTACTATCGCGTGCAGGGGCCGACCTTCCTCATCGAATTCGACAACGTGCAGTCCGACGGCAACCACATCCACAGCGTCTGGCGCGACTTCAACGGTGATTTTGGCGACGACGTTCTGAAGGACCATTATCAAAGCGCTCATTGAGCAGCGACCAGCGATAGCTAGAGGAACCAGGTGAGTACACAGACAATCGAGGGAATCGGAGCAATCGAGGCGACAGAGGCGGATACTCCCGACCAATGGCTGCCGGTGCTGCTGCTGTTGTTCGTGGGCAGCGGCGCCGCGGCGCTCATCTACGAAATCGTGTGGTTCCAGATGCTGGAGCTCTTCGTCGGCTCCTCATCGGTGTCGATCGGCGTGCTGCTGGGGACGTTCATGGGAGGCATGTGCCTCGGGAGCTTCCTGCTGCCGCGCTATATCCCGCGCTCGCGCCATCCGCTCAGGGTATACGCGCTGCTCGAGATCGCCATCGGCGTCATCGGCCTGCTGCTCCTCGTCGTGCTGCCGCTGGTCGGCCACGTGTACATCGCGTGGGGCGGATACGGCATCACTGGATATCTGCTGCGCGGGCTCGTCGCCAGCATCTGCCTGTTGCCGCCCACGCTGGCGATGGGGGCCACCCTTCCCGCCGTCGCGCGCTGGGTGCAGACGACACCAGCGGGCGTGTCCTGGCTCGGATTCTTCTACGCGGGCAACATCGCCGGCGCGGTGATGGGAACGCTGCTCGCGGGGTTCTACCTGCTGCGCGTCTTCGACATGAGCATGGCCACCTATGTCGCCGTGGCAATCAACTTCGCCGTCGGCGGACTCGGATTACTTGTCGCTGCGAGAACTCCGGCGACAGCGGGCGTGAGGGACTCGGATCCTAATCCCCAATCCCCAATCCCTAATCCCGGCTCGAGAGCGTCGGGCGACCGGGCCTTGGTCTATGTGGCGATCGCTCTGTCAGGGTTTTGTGCATTGGCGGCACAGGTCATCTGGACGCGCATCCTCAGCCTGCTGTTCGGTGCGTCCACCTACACCTTCTCGCTGATTCTCGCGGTCTTTCTCATCGGGCTGGGCATCGGGAGCAGTCTTGGATCGGTCATCGCCAAGGGCATCACGCGTCCCCGGGTGGCGCTGGGATGGTGTCAGCTGCTGAACGTCGGCGCCATGGCATGGACCGCGTACATGCTGCTGAAGTCGCTGCCGTACTGGCCCATCAACACGTCGATCACGACCAGCATCTGGTACAACTTCCAGCTCGATTTCGTCCGCGCGTTCTGGGCGGTCCTGCCGGCCCCGATTCTCTGGGGCGCCAGCTTCCCGCTGGCCCTGGCCAGCCGTCGCGAGAAAGGGTGAGGATCCCGGCCGGCTCGTGGGCGGCGTCTATGCCGCGAACACCGTCGGCGCGATCTTCGGATCGGTCATCGCCAGCCTCGTCCTCGTGTACTGGTTCGGCTCGCAGCGTGCGCAGCAGGTGCTCATGATCGTGTCGGGCGTGTCCGGCCTGCTGCTGCTCGCGCCGGCCGAGCTGGGCTCCTCGACCAGCAAACGGCCGCTGCGCTGGCTGGCACCGGCGGCGCTGATCGTGTCGCTTGGCATGGCCGCGTTCCTCATTCGAACGGTGCCGACCATTCCCGGCATCCTCGTCGCGTACGGCCGGTACGCCGCGACGTGGCTCGGACAGGAAGGCGACATCTTCTACGTGGGCGAAGGGCTGAGCTCGTCGGTCGCCGTGTCGCGCTTCGGCGAGGTCATGAACTATCACAACGCCGGCAAGGTGCAGGCGTCCAGCCAGCCGCAGGACATGCGGCTGCAGCGGATGCTGGGGCATTTCACGACGCTCGTGCCGAAGTCGCCCAAAAAGGTGCTGGTGATCGGCTGCGGCGCGGGCGCGACGGCGGGCGCGGTGAGCATCGACCAGAACGTCGAGTCGCTCGTCATCGCCGAAATCGAGCCGCTGGTGCCCCGCGTCGTGTCCGAGCATTTCGGCGAGCACAATTTCCACGTCGTCCGGAATCCGAAGACGCACGTCGTCATCGACGACGCGCGCCACTACCTGCTGACGACCGACGAGAAGTTCGATGCGATTACGTCGGACCCGCTCGACCCGTGGGTGAAGGGCGCCGCCACGCTTTACACAAAAGAGTTCTTCGAGCTGGCGAAGTCGAAGCTGAACCCGGGCGGCACGGTCACGCTGTTCGTACAGCTGTACGAGAGCACCCCGGAGGCGGTGAAGAGCGAGATCGGCACGTTCTTCGACGTGTTTCCGAACGGGGTCATCTGGGGCAATACGCACCAGGGACGGGGCTACGACACCGTGCTGATGGGCACGGTCGATCCGCCGCAGTTCAACGTGGACGAGTGGGAAGCGCGGCTCAACAGCCCGCAATACGCGGCGGTCAAGGAATCGCTGCGCGAGATCAGCATCTACTCGGCCGTCGACCTGTTCGCCAACTACGCCGGCCGCGCGTCAGAGATGAAGGCCTACCTCGCGGACGCGCAAATCAACCACGACCGCGATCTGCGGCTGCAGTATCTGGCGGGGCTCGGGCTGAATCTCTATCAGAGCGGACCAATCTACGCCGAGATCCTGCGGCACAAGAAGTATCCGGAAGGGCTGTTCACCGGGGCGCCCGAGACGATGGAGCGGCTGCGGGCGGCCATCGCGAGCGCGCCTGGCGGGGATGCTCAGACGCAGTAATTCCTGTTCATGGCGAATGGCAAATGGCTAACGGCATACAGTGTGGCGGCTCCTGCCATCTGCCATTAGCCATCTGCCATGACGGGCGAAGAGGTTAGAGCCGCCCGTAAACCTCGTCCTCAAACCGTCCCAGGAACTTGGCCTCCACGAGCGAATGCAGCACGGTCTCGCAGACCGCCCTCTCGAGGGTGAACAACCGCTGAGCCTGATCGATCCGCAGCCGCAAACCGGGCATTTCGATGAACTCACTTCGGACGCGGTTGAGTATGTGTCTGGATGGGCTCATGGCGTTTCTCCGCAACCCCAGATAGCAACGCCTGTACCACCTGCCGGCGGAACGCCGGGTTCACGTTTTCAGGCCTGTTTTTGCGGTTTTTCTCGTGTCTGCGCATGCCCGCAAGCCGCTTATTCCGACAATCACGTCGATACTTGCCAACGTGGCCACAAACATGTAGGATTACACCTCGAAAGGCCTGCTGCGCGCGTTCTGGCGGGCGACGGAAATGTCGGGCGGGGTTGTGTCGTATCCACAAATGTAGGGTCAGTGCAAAACGACTCATTTCACGACATTCCGGGGGCCCACGGGCGTCCGGCCGATAGAAAGGCAAGAGACCATAGAACCGTCGGACGTCCAGAGGCGTCTAAACGGGCGAGGAGCGAGCGAATGGCAAGAAGAACCAACGCAGCCGTCGGGGTGGTTTGTCCGAGATGCGGAATGCTGGCCGCGCGAATTATCGGGCGATCGGAGAGCCTGCCCGTGATTTACCTGCAATGCGAAGATTGCGGCCGTACGTCGGTGGCGCCAAGCGGCGAACAGGCGTAACCGTCCGGCCGTCGGCACGACCCGGGCATAGCCGGGATCAAGGGCGCACCCCTTCATCCCGGCTTTTTCATTTCTTCACACCTTTTCCTGATTTTCACTTTTCACTTTTCACTTTCGACTTTTTACTTCTCAAAGCAATTCTTTCAGCCTCGCATACCCAGTTTTACTAACAGGTAATTCGGTGCCGTCGGTCAGCACCGCGATCCGGCTGTCGGTCAGCCCCATCTCGATTTTCGCGAGCCTGGACAGGTTGAGGATGTACCGGCGATGAATGCGCACGAACGCGGCTGGCTCGAGCAGCGTTTCCAGCTCGCCGAGCGGCTGTTCCTTCAAATAGCTCCGTCCGGCCGATTTGACGGCCACATAGTCGTCCTGCGATTCCAGATAGTCGATTTTCTCGACCGGAATCACGTGCACTTCGGCGCGGTCGCGGATCAGAATCCGTCTCAGCGGCGATCGATGGGGCCTGGCGTGCCTCCAGAAGGGCCTTCACCGGCGGCGCCTCCCGCGACCGGATGCGGCCACGGGCGCGGTCGAGCGCCTCCGCGAACCGCTCTTCGCTGAAGGGCTTCAAGAGATAGTCCACGGCGTGCACGTCGAAGGCCCGGACGGCATAACTGTCGTACGCCGTGATGAAAATGACAGGGATGTCGCCCACCAGCTCGAGCACGTCGAAGCCGTCGAGCTTCGGCATCTGGATGTCGAGCATCATGAGATCCGGACTCAGCTCGGCGGCCGCCTTCACCGCTTCGAACCCGTTCGCACACTCGGCGACGATCTCGAAGTCGGGCGGCCTGGAGCGGCGGTTGAGGATATCGGTGTGGCACCTCGCATCCGACCGCGTGCGGATCGGTCTCGCGGCTGATCTGCAGACGCGACCCGAGGCGAATCTGCTCGATGGCGAGGAAGCGCTCGGCCAGCGCCCACTCGTCGGCAAACGGGATGCGGGCGTTCGAGCCGAGCCGGAGCGTGTCGCGCAGAAAATCCGCCAGCAGGATGCACATCTTGCGCGCGGCGGCCGCGTCGGTGGCCGTCAGCGCGCTGATCGAGTGCAGGCTGTTGAAGATGAAGTGCGGATCGATCTGCGCGCGCAGCGCCTTGAGCTCGGCCTCGCGCGCGAGCACCGTCTGCTGGAACGCGCGCACGTCGGCCTCGCGCGACGCCTCGAACGCAATCAGCATGTAATGTCCCGCGGCTGCCAGCCAGTACAGCAGCGCCCCCACGACGAAGAGCGCCGGCCGCTGCTGGGCGTAAAACGGCTGTGCGCCGAGATCGGCGACCAGTCCGTCGAGCGCTTCTGCCCAGAGATAGCCGATGCTCAGCCAGATCGCGCTCGCGGTGGCGGCCGCCGCCACCTGGACGGCGACAAGCGTCGAGAGACGGGCGTTGGCGTCGATGGGAAACGCTCTGCAGAGGTACCACGTGGACAGACCGATGAAGCTGTAGAGGAGGCAGAGCGGCAACAGTACCGCGGCCGATGTCAGCCATTCGGCCTCCGACTGGAGGCCAATCGTCAGCAGCACGCCGGCGAGCAGCCAGGCCAGGAGATACAGGGCCAGACGGCGCCGATCCTCGAGAATCGGATGCATCAGTTCTTGATGATGAGCCCGCCGAGGATGACGAGCCCCTCAAGCACGAGACGAGGTTGCGCTTCGCCGGGCGGAGGCGTCGAGTCAATCGAGGGCAGGCGTTTGTCTTCCACGCTGCCGAGCACGGGAATGACCTCGGACACGACCGTCCATCCTGGCGGCACCCAGATTTCGTGGCCGCCCATGATGGTGAAGACGCTGATGACGGCCTCGCCGCCGGGCTCGATGGTCGCTTGAAAGGATTGGATGACCAGCGTGGCGCCGACCAGGACGAGCGCCAGCGGCCAGAACTGCAGAATCTGGCGGGCATCCACGAGCTGCATCCGGTCGAGGATGAGCGTGCCGCCCAGCAGCACGAGGCAGATACCGTAGGCGAGATTGGGAGTCACCCTGGGGCGTGTTTCATCGACTGTCATGTTCCGTCCTCCAGCGCGCATCCTATCCGGCGGCCGGGAGCGGCGGTTGAGGATATCGGCGAGTGGCGGCGGATTCCCGGCGAACGGCGTCCCGCCCCTATAATGCGCTGTGCGCGCTCTCGGCCTTGCGCTTGTTGCCGGCGGCATGGTCTTGGCCAGTGCCGTCGCGGGCGCCTTGTCCGTCGAAGCGCGACAGGGAAGCGCGGGCGGCCCGTCCGCCGCCGAGCGCGCCGACGTGGACCGCACGTTTCAGGCCTTCTGGGCGGCGCGCGATCCGAAGGCTGCGGCCGAACGGATCGACGCCATCCTCGCCGCCGGCGTGACGTTCGAGGATGCGCTGACGCGGCTGCGGCAAGGGCGCGAGTACGAGGCCGGCGTCTCCCGCGGCCGTCAGTTCGGCCGTCATCGGACGTCCGACGGCGTCGAACAGGTGTACGCGTTCGTCGTGCCGGACACCTACGATTCGACGCGGCCGCACCAGGTACGCGTGCAGCTGCATGGCGGCGTGGGGCGGCCGAGACCGCCCGCCATCAACCGGATTCGGGTCGATGCGCTGCCCGGCGTGGTCGACGAAATCTCCGTCTTTCCTGCCGGCTGGGCGGAGTCGATGTGGTGGTCGGCGTCGCAAACCGACAATCTCAACCGGATTCTCGATCAGTTGAAGCGCACCTACAACGTCGACGAAAACCGCGTGTATCTGACGGGTGCGTCCGACGGTGGTACGGGTGCGTATTTCATCGCCTTCAAGGACACGACCCCCTGGGCCAGCTTCCTGCCGCTGATTGGCGACATGATGGTGCTCGCGAGTGCGTCGGTGCGCGCTGATGGCGAGATGTTTCCCGGCAACGCCGTCAACAAGCCGTTCTACATCGTCAACGGCGGGCGCGATCGGCTGTACCCGGCGCATGTGACGCAGGTGTACGCGAACCACCTGCGCGTGCTGGGAGGCGACGTCGTGTTTCGCGTGTACGCGGAGTCGGACCATTCGACGTCGTGGTGGCCCGACGAGCGCGTATCGTTCGAGGAATTCGTGCAGGAGCACCCGCGCGAGCCGCTGCCGGACAAGGTGTCGTGGCAGACCGAGCGGACCGATCGCTACAACCGCGCGCATTGGCTGGTGATCGATCGCCTGGGCGCGGCGCCCGGCGAAAGCCATCTGGTCGATACCAACCTGCTCCAGCGCGGCCGCGAGCTCGACTTCGGCCTGCGGATCAGCTCCGCGGTCGATCGCGGCCGTCGGGCCCACGAGGTCGTCCAGGGCTCGAACGCGTTTCAGATCGGGCTGCGGCAGGGCGATCGATTTGTGGAAATCAACGGCACGACGGTGCAGACCGGACGCGACATCGCTGAAGGCATGGAGGCATGGCAGGTCGGTGACCCGCTTCGCTTCGTCGTCGAGCGCGACGGCAAACGGGTCGTGCTGGAGGGCGTGTTTCAGCCGATCGAGGTCGACGTGCCGCCGGCGCCGATCTTTCCTCGAAAGAAGCCGTCGGGCCGCGTCGATCTCGTGCGCCAGGGCAATGTCGTGGAAGCCTCGACCGAAGGCGTGCGGGCATTCACGCTCCTGCTCTCGCCCTCGGTCTTCGATTTCCGCCGGCCGATTCGCGTGGTGGCGAACGGCCGTCCCGTGTTCGACGGATTGGTCGAGCCGAGTGTGGCCACCATGCTGAAATGGGCCGCGCGCGACAACGACCGGACGATGCTCTTCGGCGCCGAGCTGAACATCGATCTGGGCCGGTAAACAGGAGACGAAAAAGGTTCTCCTAATCTCTTAATCTCCTGTTAAAGAAGGGGACACGTTGGAGCACAGGATTACGAAGTACCCACTCGAGCAAGGCGCGCTGGAGATTGAATACATCGAGGAATACTTCGGCGAGTACAAGCGCCGCAAGACCTCGTCCGAGATCCTCGGGCGGTTGCAGAACCGCGACCACCTGATCCTGATGGCAATGGCGCCGCTGCCCGACGACCCCGGCGCGGTGGTCCCCGTTTCCTACAAGGTCGCCCACGAAATCCGGCCGAACGAAGAGATTCCGAAGCTGGCGGATCTCGTGCAGCGTTTGCGCGAGCACGTGAATTTCAACGATCGCCGCATCCTCTACACCTGGATTGGCGGCACCCGCCGCGACTGGCGCGGCCAGGGCCACTTCCGCGCGCTTACCGAGCAGCAGGAAGCGTGGGCGATCGACAACGGCTTCGACGAGATCCTCGTGAAAACGAAAAACAAGTTCTACGAGATGCGCGGCACCCTCGACCATCTGCGCTTCGACGTCGTCAAATACGAACAGCACGCCGACAACCACGAATCGAAGGTGTACCTGAGCAAGCGGCTGAGCCAGCAGGTGCTCGACGCGCACCGCAGCATGAGGACGGTGGTTACTGCCGGGGACTAAGTAGAAAGTAGAAAGTAAGAAAGTAAAAAGTAGAAAGTAAAAAGTAGAAAGTAAAAAGTAGAGAGTCCGTTGCGGTGGCGCGGGGCTTCTTGACCGCCGTAGCCTCGGCGAAGGCGGTTTGCCTTGCCCGACCATGCGGCGTCTGTACATCACACGAAAATCCCGCTACACTCCTCATCGGCCATGGCCAAGAAGCGGAAACCTTCAGACGGATCATTTGATTTCGATGCGCCGGTCGATGCCGGCACGGCCGGCGGCAACGGCTCGGGCGACGGCGCGGTGCAGCTGCACGAGGCGGCGCAGTCGCGCTATCTGAACTACGCGCTGTCGGTCATCACGTCGCGTGCGTTGCCGGATGTCCGCGACGGATTGAAGCCGGTGCAGCGCCGCATCCTGTACACGATGTGGCAGCAGGGGCTGACCGCCGACGCCAAGCACCGGAAGTGCGCGAAGGTCGTCGGCGACGTGATGGGCAGCTACCACCCCCACGGCGACGCGGCCATTTACGAGACGCTCGTACGCATGGCGCAGCCGTTTTCCCTGCGATATCCGCTCGTGGACGGATCCGGAAATTTCGGTTCGCTCGACGGCGATCCCGCCGCCGCGATGCGCTACACCGAGTGCCGCCTGACGCGCCTCAGCGACGAGCTGCTGACCGAGATCGAGCAGGACACCGTGCACGAGCGGGCCAACTACGACGGCACCAAGACCGAGCCCGTCGTGCTGCCCGCGCGCCTGCCGAACCTGCTCGTCAACGGCGCCACGGGTATCGCGGTCGGGATGGCAACCAACATCCCGCCGCACAACCTCGGGGAAGTCTGCACGGCGCTCATCAAGCTGCTCGACAACGACGAGCTGGGCAACGCGCAGCTCTCGCGCTACATCAAGGGGCCGGACTTTCCCACCGGCGGGCAGATTCTCAACTCGCTCGACGAGATCAAGGCGATCTACAAGACCGGGAGCGGCAGCATCCGGCTGCGCGGCACGTGGGACATCGGCGAGGAGTCGCGATCGACCAAGACGATTTTCATCGACAGCATTCCCTACACCGTGGACAAGTCGCAGCTCGTCACCCAGATCGGCGAGGTGATCGAGAAGCGCAAGCTGCCGCAGCTTCTCGACGTGAAGGACGTCTCGACCGAGGACGTGCGCATCGCGCTCGAAATGAAGAAGGACGCCGACGAAAAGATGGTGATGGCGTACCTCTACAAGCACACCGCGATGCAGATCACCTTCCCGGTGAACCTGACGTGCCTGATTCCGACCGAGAATCCGGAGGTCGGCAGGCCCGAGCGGCTCGACCTGAAGTCGATCCTCTGGCACTTCCTGCATTTCCGGCTCGACGTGGTGACCGCGCGCCTCGAGCACGAGCTCGAGGCGCTGAAGAAGCGCATCCACATCCTCGAAGGGTTCGAGAAAGTCTTCGATGCGCTCGACGAAGTGCTGCGCATCGTGCGCAAGTCCGAGGGCAAGGCCGACGCGGCGGAGAAGATCATCAAGCGGTTCGGCCTCGATGCCGAACAGACCGACGCCATCCTCGAGCTGAAGATTTACCGGCTGGCGCGCCTGGAAATTCTCGTCATCCAGCAGGAGCTCGACGAGAAACGGAAGCGCGCGCGGCAGATCGGCGGGCTGCTGAAGAACGAGGAGAGCCGCTGGAAGCTCGTCCGCGAAGAGCTCGAAGCCATCCACAAGACCTACGGCGACGCGAAGCTCGACCGGCGGCGGACGCTGATCGAAGCCGAAGCGGCCGTCGAGTACACCGCCGACGACTTCATCATCGAGGAAGACAACATCGTCATCGTGTCTCGCGACGGGTGGGTGAAGCGGCAGAAGGAAGTGAAGGATCTGTCGACGACGAGGCTGCGCGAGGGGGACTCGGTGCTCGCCGTCCTCGGCGGCAGCACCAGGGCGACGGCGGTGTTCTTCACGAATTTCGGTACGGCCTACACGGCGCGCATCGTCGATGTGCCCGCATCGACCGGATACGGCGAGCCGGTGCAGAGCCTGTTCAAGCTGAAAGACGGCGAGAAGGTGGTGGCGGCGGCGAGCCTCGATCCGCGCGTGGCCACCGGCATCACGGCGAAGAAAGAAGGGGACGTGCCGCCGCGGCACGCGGTCGCGGTGACGAGCGACGGCTACAGCCTGCGCTTCGGCCTCGAGCCGTTCGTCGAGGTCAGCACGCGAGCCGGCAGGCGGTTCGCCCGCGTCGGCCAGGGGGCCGAGGTCGTCGGTGTGTCGGTCGTCAAGGGCGGGGAAGTGCTGATTACCGCCACGCAGCAGGCGCGGGCGCTCCTGTGCAAGGTCGACGAAGTGAATTTCCTTGCGGGCCCCGGACGAGGTGTCATCCTCATCAAGCTCGGCAAAGACGAGGATCGCGTGCTCGGGTTCGTCGCGTCGGCAGGCGACCGCGATCTGCTGACCGTCGAAACGAGCCGCGGTGCCGAGCAGACCATCAGCACGGCGAAATATAGCCTGACGAGCCGCGGCGGACGCGGACGCGAACTGCTCCAGCGGGGCGAGTTCACGCGCGTGTTGCCGGTCCTGCCCGAGCTACCGGTGTTGCAGAGCAACTAGGGCGAGTGCCTGTCATGGCAATGGCACATGGCACATGGCAAATCTGCCATCTGCCATGTGCCATCTGCCATTTCAGACCCGGCTACCTGTTGTCCCGTGCGTCGTTGAACCCTTCGCGATACGCGCTCCTGAATCCTTCCCGATACCCTGCCTGGTATTCCCCAAGCGAACCCGCTTGCGGCGTGTAGCCCGAGTCGGCACGCTCCAACTCGCGCTGCCCCTCGAGATCCCATCCCTGGTTCCTGAGGTAGTCCTCTCGGCCGGCCGCGCGGCCTTCCTGCACGCCACGGTCGTAGCCTGTCTGCCAGGCGCCGTTTCGAGGAGCGCCGTTGTCAAAATCCGACGCGTTCTCGTACTCGAAGCGGCTGATCCGGTTGTCGTTGTTCGTGTCGAGCCGATCGAACTCTGTGTTCGGCATGCGCGATTCGGGACGCGTCAGCCACCCGTCGCGGTTCGCGTCGTACGAGTTGAACTGCCCGAGCGATTCACCGACGTTGTTGCCGGCACCTGTCTCGTTTTCGAACTCGAAGCGGCTGATCCGGTTGTCGCGGTTGAGGTCGAGGCGGTCGAAGTCCGTGTTGCCCATGGTCCATTCGTTGCGCGTCACCCAGCCGTCGCGGTTGTTGTCGAGATTCGAGAAGCGGAATGATGGCCCACCGAGCGCGTCGAGATTGAAACCGCCACCCTGCGTGTACTCCTGCATGGTGAGATAGCCGTCGCGGCTGGCGTCGAGGCGCGTGAAGAGACGCGGGTCGCCTGGCCATTCGCTGCGGCCGACGCGGTCGTCGTTGTTCATGTCGTACCCGCGATAGCGCTGTGCGATCTGGGTGTCGAAACTGTCGACGCGGCCGTCCCGGTTCCAATCCTGGCCCCAGTTGCTCTGGCGGCGGGCGCCGACACGCACCTCTTCGCCTGAGAGCACACCGTCGCCGTTCCAATCCTGGTTCCGGAACGAGCGATCGTTGCCCTGCCACTCGTCGCGCGTGATCACGCCGTCGTTGTTGCGATCCAGGCCTTGAAAACGCATCTGAGCCCCGGCGTCCGCGGCGATTGCGATGACGGCCACGGCCAGGCCGATTTGCACTGGAACTCTCATGGCTTTTCTCCCTCTTATGTCCTGGTTGATCATCCCCTTCCAAAGGTGCAAGCGATGTGCCTGATTGCACACTCGTACTTTTCGCTCACGTTTGGTACAATTCAGCTCCCGGCGGACCAATCACGAGTCACTATTCTCTGAATCCCGATCAGCGTAAGAACAGCGCTTAATGGCCTATACAGCGAAAGACATCACCGTTCTCGAAGGGCTCGAGCCGGTTCGCCGCCGCCCGGGGATGTACATCGGCGGCGTCGGCAGTTCCGGCCTCCACCACCTGGTCTGGGAAATCCTCGACAACTCGATCGACGAGGCGATGAACGGTCACGCGTCGAATGTGTGGGTGACCCTGCACAAGGACGCCTCCTCGATCACGATCGAAGACGACGGGCGGGGCATTCCCATCGACAAGCATCCGACCAGCAAGAAGAGCGCGCTCGAGGTCATCTTCACCGTGCTCCACGCCGGCGGGAAATTCGATCACGACAATTACAAGACGGCCGGTGGTCTGCACGGCGTCGGCGCAAGCGTCGTCAATGCGCTCTCGAAAGAGCTCATCGCCACCGTGCGGCGCGATGGCGCCGAGTGGGAGCAGCGATTCAAGCAGGGCAAGCCGCTCGGGCCGCCGAAGAAAGTCGGTGCGGCGCGGGGCAGCGGCACGAAGGTGTACTTCCATCCCGATTCCGGCATCTTTCCCAGAATCGAGTTCGACGCAGCCGTCATCCGCGAGCGGCTCGAAGTGGCGAGCTACCTTCACAAAGGCCTGAAGCTCTCATTCGAAGACGAGAGCGAGAAGACCAAAGAGAGCTTCGAGCACACCGAAGGGCTGCTGGCGTACCTGAAGAAGATCGTCGCCGAGAGAGGTGCCAAGGCGGTTCACGAGACCACGTTCCTGCTGGAGAAGCAGAACGGGATGCGGGTGGATCTGGCGCTCCAGTGGACAGAGGCGACCGACGAGCACCTTCGCAGCTACGTGAACGGCATCCCGACCGGGTCGGGCGGCACGCACGAGAACGGCATGCGCGCCGGCCTCGGCAAGGCGATGCGCAACTACATCGACACGCACAATCTGTCGCCAAAGGGAGTGACGCTGACGGCCGAGGATATTCGCGAAGGCATGACGGGGGTCTTGAGCGTGTTCGTTGCCGAGCCGCAGTTTCAGGGGCAGACCAAAGATCGGCTGAACAATCCCGAAGTGCTGTCCGCGGTTGATTCGGTTGTGCGCCCGGCTCTCGAGCACTGGCTGAACCACAACCGGAGCGTGGCCGAGTCGATCGTGGCTCGGGCGATTCTGGCGGCGCGGGCGCGCGAGGCGAGCCGCGCGGCGCAGGCGGAGGTGACGCGCAAGAGCGCCACGTCGGGCCGGCTGAACCTGCCTGGCAAGCTGAGCGACTGTACCGGATCCGGACGCTCCGATTCGGAGCTGTTCGTCGTCGAAGGAGATTCGGCGGGCGGGTCGGCGAAGCAGGGGCGCGATCGCACGCGGCAGGCCATCCTGCCGCTGCGAGGCAAGGTGTTGAACACCGAGAACGCGTCGCTGGCGAAAGTGCTCGAAAACAAGGAGCTGTCGGATCTGGTCACGGCGCTGGGTTGCGGCCTGGGCAAGAACTTCGATCTCTCGCGGCTGCGATACGGCAAGCTCATCATCCTCGCCGACGCCGATTCCGACGGCAACCACATCGCGACGCTGCTCCTGACGTTTATCTACCGCCACATTCCGCAGCTCTTGAAGGAGGGGAAGATCTACCTTGCGCAGCCGCCGTTGTACCGCATCGACATCGGGAAGGAGACGTTCTGGGCGCTCGACGACGCGCAGCGTGATGCGATTCTGAAGAAGCACGGCAACGGGCGCGGCAAGCCCGAGATCACGCGCTTCAAGGGGCTGGGCGAGATGATGCCGAAGGTGTTGTGGGAAACGACGCTGAACCCGAAGACCCGCCGGCTCCTGCGCGTCGATGTCTCCGACCAGATCGCGACCGACCGCGTGATCAACGAGCTGATGGGGAAGGACGCGAGCGCGCGATTCCGGTTCATCATGGATCGGGCGGAAGAGGCGCAGGAGCTCGACGTTTAGAGTCGCAAGGCGCGGGTCGAGAGTCGCAAGGCGCACGTCGACGAGTCGTAGTGTCCGGCTTTAGCCGGACCGTGTCCCATCGGTGGCGCAGGGCTTTAGCCCTGCCCTCCTGGACTAGAATTCCGGAATCACGAACTACGACGCGGACATCTACGACGTGATGCACCCCGACAGCCTGCGGGGTGACATCGAGTGGTACTGCCGGAAAGCTGTGGCCTCGGGCGGGCCGGTGCTGGAGCTGGGCGCCGGGACCGGGCGCATCGCGCTCGCGGTCGCGCAGGCGGGCATTCGGATTACGGCGAGCGATCTCGACGAGGGCATGCTCGAGAAGCTCGCGCGAAAGAAGGTCTCGCTCCCTGAAGACGTGCAATCGCGCATCTCGATGCATCGCGCCGACATGCGCTCGGTCACACTCGATGACCGGTTCGCGCTCGTCATCATTCCGTTCCGTGCGTTTCTCCACAACCTGACCTGGGACGATCAGCTTGCCGCGCTGCGGCGCGCCTTCGACCACTTGAAGCCAGGCGGGGAGCTCGCCTTCAACGTGTTTCATCCTTCGCTGGAATTCATGGCGGCCAACGCCGGAGCGCAGGCAGGAGTCTGGCGCGCCCGTGACACGCAGAGGCTCCCGAGCGGTGGCTTCGTGGTGTATTCGGATAGCCTCCAGGTACGACACGGTTCGCCAGCGGGTGTCGTCGTTGATTCGCACGGAAGAGTTCGACAGGAGCGGATCGCTGGTGCGTACTCACGTGATGGACCTGGAGCTGGCGTACCTCTATCCGGCCGACATCAAGCGCCTTCTCGAGCACTCGGGGTTCGAGCTCCTGCGGATCTCAGGCGATTTCACCGGCCGTCCGTTCGAGCGTGACGGCGACGAACTGGTCGTCGAGGCGCGGCGGCCATGACGAGACGGCTGCGCTATTCCGTTGCGGCGACGCTCGACGGGTTCATTGCCGACCCCGATGGCGGCTACGACTGGATCATCATGGACGAGTCGATCGACTTCGCGAAGATGTTCGAGGAATTCGACACGTTCGTGATGGGGCGCAAGACGTGGGATGTTTCGGCGCAAACCGAGTTCGTGCAGATGTTCGGCACGAGCGAAGTGATCGTGTTTTCACGAACGCTCGAGGCAGCGCCTCGCCCGGGCGTCAAGGTAGTGAAGACGTCGCCGGCCGACACCGTTCGCGACCTGAAGATGAGGACGACGGCAAGGACATCTGGCTGTTCGGCGGCGGCTCGTTGTTTCGAACGCTCGTCGACGAAAAGCTCGTCGATACCGTCGAGGTGGCCATCATGCCGGTGCTCCTGTCGCAAGGCGTGCCGCTGCTGCCTCCCGGCAGGCGCATCACCGGAATGAAACTCGACACGTGCAAGACGCTGCCGAAGAGCGGCATCGTCATGCTGTCGTACTCGATACCGCGTGGCGAATGATCGCGCGCTGGTTGTCGATCATCTTTCACCCGTTCGTCATGGTCGGGGTGATGGTCGGGACGTCGGCCGCGGAGCGGCAAACCGCCGGAGAGGCGCTGCGCACGGTGTCGATCGTCGTGCTCTTCACGATCGTGCCGCTGGCGATCCTGATGGTGCGGCAGGTGCGCCGCGGCGCCTGGGACAATGTCGATGCGTCCAACCGGAGCGAACGCCCGATCCTGTACGTGGTCGGCGGCGCGGCCCTCCTGGCGTTGCTGGCGTATCTCGTTGTGCTTCGACCGCAATCCTTCATGGTCCGTGGCGCGCTGGTGACGCTCGGCATGATGGCGTGCTGCGCGTTCCTGACGAGATGGATCAAAGTCTCGCTCCACATGGCGTTCGCCACGCTGGCCGCGACGGCGCTGGTACTGACGCGCTCGCCGGTCGGCTATGCTCTGCTGATGGCGCTGCCGGCGCTCGTGTGGTCGCGTCTCACGCTCGAGCGGCACACATTGCCTGACGTGGCACTGGGGACGATCATCGGGGCGGCCGCCGGCGCCGCGCTGCACTACGCATGACAGACGAGCGCGTGTCCATCAGACCCGGAAGCCTCGACGACGAGGATCTGTTTCTCGCCGCTGTCCGTCGAAGCCGCAAGCTGCACCATCCCTGGGTGCAGCCGCCTGCCACGCCTGACGCGTTCCGCGACTTTCTCGTCAAGCGCCAGGACCCCCGCGGGGCGTCGTTTTTCATCTGGACGGACGAGCCGGAAGGACTCGTGGGTGTCGTCAATCTCGACGAGATCGTGCGCGGGTGTTTCATGAGCGCGTACCTGGGCTACTACGCGTTCGTGCCCTACGCCGGGCAGGGCTTGATGCGGCAAGGGTTGTCGGAGGTGGTGACGCACGCATTCGATGCGATGAAGCTGCATCGGCTCGAGGCGAATATTCAGCCCCGCAACGTCCGGTCGAGAGCGCTCGTCAAGAAGCTCGGCTTCCATCGCGAGGGTCTTTCACCGCGTTACTTGAAGATCAACGGTCGCTGGCGCGACCACGAGCGATGGGCCATCCTCGCCGAGGACTGGTAACCGTCGAAGGGAGAGTCGATCGGATGCCCGTGCTGGTCACGACGATCGGGTTGCTGACGAAGCTGAAGATTCTGCAGGAAGCCATCACCCTGACAGTGTTCGTGCCGTTCGTGATGCTGTACATGAAGCAACCATTCAAGCTCGACTACCTCTGGGCGGCGCTCTGCATCATGGCCGCGGTGTACTTCGTCTTCCGCAGTTGACCGTGGAGCCCGCCATCTCGCTCCGCGGCGTCACCAAAACCTTCGGATCGACCGTTGCCGTGGACAATCTCGATCTCGCGGTGCCGAAGGGTGCGCTGTACGGCTTCATCGGACCGAACGGCGCGGGGAAGACGACAACCCTCCGCATGATCATGTCGATTCTGTTTCCCGATCGCGGCGAGCTCTCTGTCCTGGGGAGGTCGGCGGCGATCGAGGCGAAGGATCGCATCGGGTATCTGCCGGAAGAGCGCGGCGTCTATCGAAAGATGAAAGTGGGCGCGTTTCTGATCTACATGGCGCGTCTCAAGGGGCTGGACCATTTCTCATCGCCGGACGCGGCGAGGTGGCTCCAGCGCCTCGGGCTCGGCGACGTGCAGGACAAGCGGTGCGAAGAGCTCTCGAAGGGCATGCTCCAGAAAGTGCAGCTCATCACCGCCGTAGTGCACCAGCCGGATCTGCTGATCCTCGACGAGCCCTTCAGCGGGCTCGACCCGGTCAACATGCGCCTGCTGCGCGACGTGATTCAGGCCGAGCACCGCCGCGGCGCGACGGTCCTGTTTTCGACGCACGTCATGGTGCAGGCGGAAGAGATCTGCGAGCACATCATCATGCTGCACCAGGGTCGCAAGGTGCTCGACGAAGATCTCTCATCCATCCGCCGGCGCCACAATCCCCGTGCTCTTGTGTTCGAGCCGTTCGAGCGGGAAGCGGATGTCGCGGTGCTGCGGGAGCTCGAAGGTGTGGCGGGCGTGACGGGTGACGCCGGCACCTATCGTGTGGACATGCGGGAAGGCGCCGATCCGGTCGGCGTGATGCGGAGCGTCGCCCTGGCCATTCCGCCTGCGCGCCTCGAGCTTCATCGTCCGTCGCTCGAAGACATCTTCATCGGGCTGGTGACATGAAGAAAATCCTGCTCGTCGCTCGTCGAGACTTTCTGGCGACCGTCATCACCAAAGGGTTCATCATCGCGGTGCTCGTGCCGCTTCTCACCTTTGGGGCGATCGCGCTCGCGTTTCCGCGCATGATGAACAACCGCATGCCGGCCGTGAGCGGACAGGTGGTGGTCATCGATCAGACGGGGCAAGTGGCGGGCCGAATTCGACAGTATCTGGCCCGCGAGGCGATTCTTGAACGTCGCCAGACCCTGCTCGACCGTTCCCTGCAATCGAGTCCTATAGGCGGCGCGGCCGGCGCCGGCGCGGCCGGCATCGGGAAGTCGGCTCTCGGAGAGGTGCCGGAGATCCATGTGATCGAACGACCGCCCTCCGCGTTGATCGAGGAGAAAAAACTGTTGACCGGGCGCGGCGGCCCGCGCCGCCTGGCCGTCTTCGTGATCGATCCCGATGCCGTTCAGTCTGCAACGGCAAGATTCGGCGACTACGATCTGTTTGTCCGTCCGAATCTCGACAACCGGATTCAGAACGAGATTCGGGATGCGGCGAGGGACGCGATCGTCGCCGCAAGAATGACGGCGGCTGGATTCGATCGCCAGAAGATCGACGCGCTGACGACAGTTGACCGCGGACCGTCGGTCACGGTCACCGAGACTGGAGAGTCGGTGACGTCGAACGCGTTCAATAGCATGCTGCCGGTGGGCTTCGCGCTCCTGTTGATGATTTCCGTGATGAGCAGCGGGCAATATCTGCTGACGACGACGATTGAGGAAAAATCCAGCCGGACGATGGAAGTGATCTTGTCTGCGGTGTCGCCGCTCGAGTTGTTGACCGGCAAGATTCTGGGTCAGATGGCCGTGGGGCTCACCATCCTCCTTGCGTACTCCTCGATCGGAATCCTCAGTCTCATCTCCATGGCCATGTTTGGACTGCTCGATGCGGCGCTGCTGGTGTATCTTTTCATCTTCTTCCTGATTACTTATGTCGTGATGGGCTCGCTGATGGCGGCCATCGGCGCGTCCGTCAACGAGCTCCGCGAAGCGCAGGCGTTGATGAGTCCCATTACCCTGCTGATGACGGTGCCGTGGCTGTTCTGGTACCCGATCTCGCGCGATCCCAATTCGGTCTTCGCGACGGTTGTGAGCTTCGTCCCGCCGATGAACGCGTTCGCGATGCTGCTGCGGATGACGTCGACCTCACCGCCGCCGATGTGGCAGGTCTGGCTGTCGATCGCGGTGGGCGTGGCGGCGGCCCTGGGGTCGCTGTGGTTCGCGTCGCGCATTTTCAAGATTGGCCTGCTCATGCACGGCCGGCCGCCGAACGTTGCGACGCTCATCAAGTGGGCGCGCCAGGCGTAGACACGAAGGAAGAGAACCCTTGCCTGGTCCGATCGTGAGAAGGCTTGTCGAGAGCGACGCGACCGCGTACTTCGAGCTGCGGGGTGAGGCGCTCGAGCGCGAACCGTTTGCGTTTGGCAGCTCGCCAGACGATGACCGTTTTCGGTCTGTCGAGGCCGTCCGCGAGATGCTGAGGGATCCTTCGCACCTGGTGATCGGGGCGTTTACACCCGAGCTGGCCGGCGCCGTGGGCGTGCGGCGGGAGATGCGTGCGAAGCTTCGACATAAGGCGGTTCTCTGGGGGATGTACGTGCGCGCGGACTCCCGTCGCCAGGGTCTCGGACGCCGGCTGGTCGAGGAGGCGATTCGCGTTGCGCGCGAGGACGGCGTCGTGCAGCTGCACCTGACCGCGACCGAACGGGCCGCGGCCGCCCGGACGCTCTACGAATCTCTCGGATTCGTCGTCTGGGGAGTCGAGCCGTCAGGGCTGCGCGTGCAGGGACAGGATCTCGCGGAATATCACATGGTCCTTCGACCCTGAAATCGCTTGACTTACAAAATGTAAGATCGATAATATCTGAAGTAAATGGACATTCCGAGACTGTCCGGCACCGAGCACCTCATCCTGCAGCTCCTGGCCGGTGACGAAATGTTCGGCCTTCAACTGGTCGAGCAGTCGAGGGGTGCGCTCAAGCGCGGCACCGTGTACGTCACGCTGGGCCGCATGCAGGACAAGGGCTACGTCGAATCCTGGACGGAGAAGCAGGCCCCGGGCGCGATCGGTCTTCCACGACGTTTGTATCGTCCGACCGCCTACGGTTTGCGCGTGCTCGAAGCCTGCGAAGCGGCCGCGCGTACCTTGAAGCGGCGGCCGCAACTGAGGCCCGCCACATGATCCCTGGCCGCGCACTCCATCGCCTGGCGTCGTTGATCTGCAGCACGAAATCGCTCGAGCGCGTCGTCGAGCCGGCGATTGCCGATCTGCAGCGGGAGCAAGGCGCGGCGGCGTTGCTGGGAAGCTATCTCGCCGTCCTCAAAGTGCTCGGCATGTGTGCCCTCGACATCTCGGACGCGACAAACGACGACCGTCGCGCCGTCAAGAGAACGCTCGTCTGGGCGTTCGCGTTCACGTGTGCGATGACGATGTTGCTCGTTCTGCCACCGCTCTCGAGTTTCCCCGAAGTGTCGGGCTGGGTCGCCGCGATGGCGCTGTTGCCGCAAGCGCTGCCGCTGGCAATCCCGATCGGGCTGGCATTCGCCGTCGCTGTCGGTGTGTCCGGGCGGGCAACGATGAACGTGGCCAAAGCCATGGTATTGGCGATGGCTGCCGCCTCGCTGCTGAGCTTCGCGACGCTGACGTGGGGCATCCCGGCCGGCAGTCAGGCATTCCGGACGCGCGTTGCGGAGGTCGCGCGATCGAACGGCGAGCTCGTCCCCTCGAATCCCCAAAAGGGCCCAAACGAGATGACGCTGTCGGAGCTGAGCCGGGACATATCAAGCTTTGCCGCGAGTGGCAGACACCAACTGGCCCGGCGATATTCGTGGACCTTCCATTTGCGCTTCACGCTCGCGGTCGCGGTGCTGGCCGTCGCGGCCTTTCTGCTCGCGGTACCGGTCGATCATCGTTTGTTTCGGGGACTTATCGCATTCGTAACGTGCTTCGTATATTGGGCGCTGATGTACATCGGGGAGTTCGCGATACGACGCGACTACATGACGCCCTTCGCTGGTGCATGGCTGCCGAACATGGCATTGGCGGCGGCCACGATCCTCGCCCTGTCGTACTCGACCCGTCGTGACGTGAGGGCGGTGGCGAGCCACTCATGATTCCAGGCCGTCTCCTCCATCAGCTCGCCCGATGGTTCTGCTCTGACGAGTTTCGCAGCCGTGTCGTCGAAGCTCAGCTGGCCGATTGGCAGCACGAGTGGACGACGACGAGTGGAGCCGTCGCAAAAGGGGTTGTTCTAGCGCGAGGTTACGGTGCCTTCTGGCGTGCGCTTGGTTCTGGCGCTCTGCGTGGCTTGCGGGGTGAGATCCTCGACCTTACCTGGCGGGACGCGTTTCCATTTCCGGGCGTTCTTGCGACGGTGATCGTACTCATCAAGCTGGCTGAAACATGGGTCCGAACCGGCGCCATCTGGAGTGTGCGGTTCGATGCCATCGACACGCGCTGGATGTGGCCCATGGTGCCCATGGCGCTGGTGCAGCGACGGTGGCCGACCCTCAGCGGCATTCGCGGATTTGCCGTCTACGCCAGCGTGTTCTATGTCTCAGCGATACCTCTCGCGTACACTGACGTATTCCGCGAACAAATGCGTGGTTGGATCCCATTCGTCGTTCTGCTGGCAGTCCTCACCTTAGCCCAACCCAGAAAGTCGCGAGCGTTGCAGGGCTGAAGCCTGCGCTACCGCAGAACGACTGACGCCCCAGTAACGGTCCGGCTGAAGCCGGACACTTCGTACTGTCGGCCATGGCAGGGCTAAAGCCCTGCGCCACCGCAGCATCTAGCCGCGCCGTTCTTCGTGCCTTCGTGTCTTCGTGGTTGAATCCGTCGAATCGTCGTGGCTTCGTGGTTCAGTCGTCGAACCGGCGCACCGACACCGAACACTCCTCGTCGCCTTCAATCTCGACGAGCACTTCCATCGGCTGGCAGCACACGGCGCAGTCTTCGACGTACTTCTGGGTCGAGCCGCCGCTGGGATCGACAGCGAGCTCGAGCGGCTCGCCGCAGTAGGGACATTCGACAGAGATTTCCATGACGTGTGATCCACAGGCAGGGCTGAAGCCCTGCGCCACCGAAGCGAACGGCAGGGCTGAAGCCCTGCGCTACCGCATCACCTGACTGTCGACTTGCGACTGTCGACTGTCGACTTGCGACTTACCTAATCCCTAATCCCTAATCCCTAATCCCTAATTAGGACACCGGAACGGCATCCCGTTCATCGAGATGCTCCGCGATCCACCGCTGCGTGTCTTCCACCGTCTGCGACTTTCTGGCCGCGTAGTCCTGCAGTTGATCCCGCCCGATGCGGCCCAGCATGAAGTAGCGCGCCTGGGGATGGCTCAGATACATCCCGCTCACGCTCGCGGCCGGTATCATCGCGCAGCTTTCGGTCAGCTTCATCCCCACGCGTTCCGCCGCCAGCAGATCGAACAGCTTGATCTTCTCCGTGTGATCGGGGCAGGCAGGGTAGCCGAACGCGGGGCGGATGCCGCGATACTTTTCGGCGATCAGGTCGTCGTGGGTCAGCGCCTCCTGCACGCCGTAGCCCCACTCGCGGCGCACGCGCGCGTGCAGGTACTCGGCGAACGCCTCGGCAAGACGATCGGCCAGCGCCTTCACCATGATGGCGCGGTAATCGTCGTGCTGGCGTTCGTACCGCTTCACCAGCTCGTCGGCTCCCAGCCCCGCGGTGATCGCAAAGGCCCCAACGTAGTCCGCAATTCCCGATGAGCGCGGCGCCACGAAATCGGCGAGCGATCGATTCGGCTGGCCGCTCGGCATCGCCTCCTGCTGCCGGAGCATGTTGAACCGGAACAGCTCGATGGCTCGCGTGTCGTCCGCGTACACGATAATGTCGTCGCCGTCGCTGTTGGCCGGCCAGAACCCGTACGACCCGCGCGCCTTCAGCAGCCGGCTCTCGACGATGCGTCCGAGCAGTTCCTGCGCGTGCTGGTAGAGCTCGGTCGCCGCGGGTCCGTACTGCGGATGTTCGAGGATGGCCGGAAACGAACCCTTCAGCTCCCACGTCGAGAAAAACAGCGTCCAGTCGATGTACTTCGCGATCTCGCCCAGCGGCTCATCGTCCAGAAACTGTCGACCGGTGAACCGGGGCGTGGGCACGTCGTTCCAGTCGAGCCTGGGCGCGTTCGCGCGAGCATCGCCGTACGAGAGCAGGGGACGCCGCGCGCGCCCGGCGTATTGCTCGCGAATCTCGGCCTGCTTCTTCTTGTTCTCCCGGTCGAACCCGGCAATCTTGTCCGGATTCAGGAGCGTCGAGACGACGTCCACCGCGCGCGAGGCGTCGAGCACGTGCACGGTCGCCTTCTCGTAGGCCGGCGCAATCTTCACCGCCGTGTGCTGCTTGCTCGTGGTCGCGCCGCCGATAAGCAGCGGCAGCGTGAAGCCGCGGCGCTCCATCTCGCTGGCCACGAACACCATCTCGTCGAGCGAGGGAGTAATGAGCCCGCTCAGGCCGACCATGTCGACCTTCTCGTCGATCGCGGTCTGGAGAATCTTGTCGGTCGGCACCATCACGCCGAGGTCGATGACGTCGTAGTTGTTGCACCCGAGCACCACGCCGACGATGTTCTTGCCGATGTCGTGCACGTCTCCCTTCACGGTCGCGAGCAGGACCTTACCCTGCGACGCGTCGCCGGCCGCGCCTCGCCTTCGCCTTTTCGTCCTCCATGTAGGGCATCAGGTACGCGACGGCCTTCTTCATCGCCCGCGCGCTCTTGACGACCTGGGGCAGGAACATCTTGCCGGCGCCGAACAGATCGCCGACGACCTTCATGCCATCCATCAGCGGGCCTTCGATGATTTCGAGCGGCCGCTCGTAGATCTGCCGTGCTTCTTCGAGGTCGGGCTCGAGGAAATCGAGCACGCCGTGGACGAGCGCATGCGACAGGCGCGCCTGGACCGTGGCGTCGCGCCACTTCAAGTCGACTTCGCGCTTCGTGCCGGATCCCTTCACCGATTCCGCGAACTGCACCATCCGCTCGGTGGCATCGGGCCTTCTGTTGAAGATGATGTCTTCGACGTGCTCGAGCAGCTCTTTCGGGATGTCTTCGTACACCACCAGCTGGCCGGCATTGACGATGCCCATGTTCAGGCCCGCCTTGATGGCGTGGAAGAGGAACGCCGAGTGAATCGCTTCGCGCACGACCTCGTTGCCGCGGAACGAGAACGACAGGTTGCTGACGCCGCCGCTGAAGTTCACCCCCGGGCACGCGGCCTTGATCTGCCGGCACGCCTCGATGAAGTTGATGGCGTACTCGTTGTGCTCTTCGAGTCCTGTCGCGATTGCCAGGATGTTCGGGTCGAAGATGATGTCGGCCGGATCGAAGTCGAGGCGTTCGGTGAGCAGCGTATAGGCCCGCTTGCAGATCTCGAGCTTGCGCGCGATCGTGTCGGCCTGGCCGGTCTCGTCGAAGGCCATCACGACGACGCCCGCGCCGAACTGCTGAATGCGGCGCGCTTTCCTGAGGAAATCGTCTTCGCCTTCCTTGAGGCTGATCGAATTGACGACCGGCTTCCCCTGCACGCACTTCAATCCGGCCTCGAGCACCGACCACTTCGAGCTGTCTACCATGATCGGCACGCGCGCGATCTCGGGCTCGGTGGCGATGAGGTTCAGGAAATGCGTCATCGCCTGCTCCGAGTCGAGCAGGCCTTCGTCCATGTTGACGTCGATCAGGTTCGCGCCGCCGCGCACCTGATCGAGCGCGACGTCGACCGCATCGCCGAACCTGCCGTCCTTGATCAGCCTCTGGAATTTCTTCGAGCCGGTCACGTTGGTGCGCTCGCCGATCATCTGGAAGTTGCTGTCGGGCCGGATCGTCAGCACTTCGAGGCCCGCGAACTGGCTGTGCGGCGACTTGTAGGACGGACGGCCGTCAGCCGTCGGGATCTTGCGCGGCGGCACGGCCGCGACCCGCTCTGCAATCGCTCGAATGTGATCGGGCGTCGTGCCGCAGCAGCCGCCGACGATGTTCACGAAGCTGCTGACGGCGAAGTCGCAGACGAGCTCGCCGGTTTCGGGCGGGTGCTGATCGGTACTCACCGAACGCATTCGGCAGGCCGGCATTCGGATAGCTGCTGACGAAGGTCGTCGCCACACGGGACAATTCCGCCAGATAGGGCCTCATTTCGCGCGCGCCGAGCGCGCAGTTGATGCCCACGGCCAGCGGCTTCGCGTGCATCACGGAGACCCAGAACGCGTCGATCGTTTGTCCCGCCAGCATGCGGCCGCTGCGATCGGTAATGGTGGCCGAGAGGATGAGGGGCACCCGGCCTTCGGGATCCACTTCCGCCGCCGCCACGAGCGCGGCCTTCGCGCTGAGCGTGTCGATGATGGTTTCGATGAGCAGCACGTCGACGCCGCCGTCGATGAGCGCGCGCGTCTGCTCGGCGAACGCGGTCTTCATCTGATCGAAGGTAATCGCGCGGAACGCGGGATCGTTGACGTCCGGCGAAATCGACAGCGTCTTGTTCGTCGGCCCGATGGCCCCGGCCACGAATCGCGGTTTGTCGGGGGTGGACCATTTGTCGACCGCCTGGCGCGCGAGCTTCGCCGCCTCGAAATTCAGCTCGTAGACGAGCGGTTCGAACTGGTAGTCGGCCTGTGCGATCGTCGTGCCGCTGAACGAGTTGGTCTCGATGATGTCGGAGCCCGCTTCGAGGTACTCCTCGTGAATCGCGAGGATGATGTCGGGGCGGGTCAGCACGAGCATGTCGTTGTTGCCGCGCAGGTCCCGGGCATGCGACGCGAAGCGCTCGCCGCGGAAATCCGCTTCCGTCAGCTTGTGGCGCTGAATCATCGTGCCCATGGCGCCGTCGAGCACGAGGATGCGTCGGGCGAGCAGTTCTTCCAGCCGTGTTCGAATATTTGCCATATCAGCTCTTGGTGCCGGCCGCGATCAGCACCGTGAATGGGTCGCCGGGCAGCCGCGACCCGACCCGCACTTGTACCCCGGTCAACCCCGCACCGGCAAGAAACCCCTCGAGGTCATCGTCCTTGAAGCCGAGCCATCGATCGCCCACGCGATCGCGGACCCATTCCTGGTCGTGCTCGCGCAGGTCGAGGACGAGCACCCGCCCGCCCGGCCGCACCACGCGCGCGGCTTCCTTGACGGCCTGCGCCGGATCGGCCGCATGGTGCAGCGCCTGCGAGAGCAGCGCCACGTCGACCGAGGCGTTCTCGAGCGGCAGCGATTCCATCTTGCCACGCTTCCAGCTGATGTTCTTCACGCCGCGACGCTCGGCGAGCGCTTTGGCACGTTTCAGCACCTCGGCCGATCGATCGATGCCGACGACGCGTTTGGCCCACTGCGCCGATTCAACAGCCAGGTATCCTTCCCCGCACGCGATATCGGCGACATCAACCGCCGGCAGCAGCAGGCCGAGTGCCCGCGACCAGGCCGCCCAGCTTCGGCCCGGCACGAACTGGGCGCGGTCGGTGCCGTGCACTTCGAAGTTCTCCTTGCGAAGCCGGATCACCTCCTGCAGCCGTGCCTCGTCGCCGCGGATGGTCGCGGTCTCGGCGGCGCCGGCAAACTGGGTCTGCAACGCCGGCCAGAGGCCGCCGACCCCGCCATCGAGCAGGGCAGGGGAGAGGCGATAGAAGGCGAATCCGCCGCCGCGTTCCTCGACGACGAGCCCCGCTTCCTTCAAGAGCCGCAGATGGCGTGACACCCCGGATTGCGCGATGCCGAGGACCGACGTCAGTTCGGTGACATTCAGCCGCCCGTGTTTGCCGGCCAGCACGCGCAGCAACCGGAGCCTGACCTCGTCCCCCAGAAGGCGGTACAGCTCGCCCGCGCGCTTCATACATACATGAATATACATCCATAGATATAGAGAATGCAAGCGCTCGCAGGCTCGCATATCAGGGATTGGGGATTCGGGATTAGGGATTAGGCATGACCGCGATGAACACGTGTGATACCCGTCGCAGATCTAATCCCGAATCCCCAATCCCTAATCCCTATCTCTAATCCCGACTCCGATATAATCCGTCCGTGTTGACAGGCTCCGTCCTCGCTCTCGGATTTCTTCACGGCCTTGGCGCCGACCACCTCATGGCCATCGCGGCGCTCTCGCTCGCCACACCGCTCGGCCCGGCGCGTTACGCGCGGGCGTTCGGTCTCGCGCTGAGATTCGCGGTCGGACACGCGCTGCTGCTTGCCTGCGGCGCGGGCCTGGTCCTCTTTTTCGGGTGGCAGATCCCCGTGCGCGTCGAAGAGAGCGGCGAATTCGTCGGCGGCTGCCTCTTGATCGTGCTCGGGCTCGTCGTGGGATGGCTCACGGTGTCGGGCCGTCTGTACGTCCACTCGCACACCCACACCAACGGACACGACGAGACGCACAGCCACTGGCATCTTCATCTTGGTCGCCGGCACTCGCATCAGCCGGCGATTCACACGGTGCTGCCGGGAGTTCTCGGCGCGGTGTTTGCCGTGAGCGGACTGCGCGCGCTCATCCTGTCGCTGCCGCTGTGGAGCACGTCCGGCGGCGTCGATCACTTCTGGTCGCTGCTGTTCCTCGTCACGATCTTCGCGCTGGGCATCCTGATGTCGATGACGCTCTTCGGCATCGTGCTGGCGCACACGCTCTCGGCGCGGCGCATGACCGGTCAGTTGGCCCGGTTCTCGGCCGCGGCGACCGCTGTCGGCTCGCTCGCGCTGGGCGTGTTCTGGATTTGGCCTGCTTAGAGCAGTTTCCAGTTCTCAGTTTTCAGTTCTCAGTTGAACTGATAACTGACAACGGATGACTGAGAACTAAAGGGCCCTTATTTCCTGGGTCTTCACCAGGAAGTACACGCTCGCGAGAATGAGCGCGAGGCCATTGATCGCGATCACGGTTGGCGCCGAGCTGATGCTGGCGGCGTAGCCGCTCACGAGGCTGCCCAGCGGCATCGCGCCGCGAAACGCGACCATGTAAATACTCATGACACGGCCGCGCATCTCGTTGGGCGCGATGATCTGGACGAGCGACATCAGGCACGAAATGACGATCATCCAGGAAAGGCCGCAGACGAAGAGCAGCGCATAACTGAGGTACAGCGCCCGGTTGAACGCGAGCAGGATGATAGCGGCGCCCAGGCCCGCCTGCACGAGCAGCGTCGTCATGCCCATACGGGGGAAACGGCCGAGCCACGCGACGACGGTCGCGCCCACCACCGCGCCGGCGCCGGAACACGAGAGCAGCGCGCTGTAGTCTTCGACGCCCGCGCCGAACACGTTGCGCGCGAAGACCGGCAGCAACGTGAGCATCGGAATCCCGAAGAACGCCGTGGCCGCGCCCAGCACCATCAGCGCCATGATGCTGCGCTGCTTCTGCACGTAGGCAATCCCGTGTTTCAGGTCCGCAAACATGTTGTGCATGCGCGCCGCCGCGATGTGCTTGATGTGCAGCGACATCAGCGACAGGATGACCGCGAGAAACGACAGCGCGTTCAAGCCGAAGCAGACGGCGAGCGCCGTCATGTCGGCAACACCCCAGCGCTTCAGCGCGGCCAGCGTCGCGCCGGCGAGCAGCGGGCCGAGCATGCGCGCGACGTTGAACTGAATCGAGTTCAGCGCGATCGCGTTGGTCAGATCTTTCTTGCCGACGAGCGACGGAATCAGCGACTGATAGGCCGGTCCGCCGAACGCCTGCGCGGTGCCGGTGACGAACGACAGCAGCAGGATGTGCCACACCTGCACGCGCCCGAAATACACGAGCACGGCCAGCGTTGCCGCGGTCGACAGCTGTACCCACTGCGACGTCAGCAGCGTGAGGCGCCGATCGTGGCGGTCGGCGACGACCCCGCCGATGAGCGTGAAGAGCATGATCGGCAGTTGCTGCAGGAACGCGTCGAGGCCGAGGTAGAAGGCCGACGCCGTCAGCGAGAGCACGAGCCAGTTTTCGGCCAGGCTCTGCATCCAGGTGCCGATGCTCGAGAGGCAGGCGCCGACCCAGAGCACGCGGAAATCGCGATGGTGCAGGGCCGCGGCAATGCGCCTGAGGCCCTTGAGTGGAACAGGGGCTTCGACGTCGACGGGTGTACTGGGCTGAACCTGAGCCAAACGTTGTTCCGGCGGGCGTATCGTACCTGAATTCCCCGGGGGTTCCCAGATGTCGAACAGGAGTTGAAGAGATCAGGAGAAAACCGTGTGTAGGCCGGCTCTTGCCCTGGAGACCCGGCGGAACTGAAGTTCCGCCCTACCTCAGAGACGGATCAACCGAAGATCAGAAGATCAGGAAGAAATTTTGGCCTGGGAAAACTCCTAATCTCCTAATCTCCTGTGAGGAGGAGGAGCGCCCTATAACATCACGCGAATGATGTCGGATCGCGTGATGATGAACGTCTTCTCGGTCTTGAAGTCGCGCACGAGCACCGCAGGGTTCTCCGGCGTGATCATCGTCGACAGCAGCACCACCGGTGTCGAGATGTCGACGAACGGGAACGCCGGCTGCATGATCGCCTCGATCGCCTTGTGCTTCAGGTGCGGATCGCGCACGAACTCCTTGTACAGGTGCGCTTCGTTCAGCGACCCGACGACGCGTCCGTCCCTGGTGACCGAGATCTGCGAGAAGTCGTGCTCGCTCATCACCCTCACGGCCTCTTCGATCGGACGTGCCGCCTCGACGGCGTAGAGCTCGCCCGACACGTGGAGCGCGACGAGATCGCGCGCGGTCATGCCCGTCACCTCGAGGAAGCCCTTCTCGCGCATCCACTCGTCGTTGTACATCTTGGCGAGGTAGCGCGAGCCGTGGTCGTGGAAGATCACGACGATTACGTCGTCGCGCGTGAAGCGGTCGGCCAGCTGCACGAGACCGGCCATCGCCGAGCCGGCCGAGTTGCCCGCGAAGATCCCCTCCTCGCGCGCCAGACGGCGCGTCATGATCGCGGCATCCTTGTCGGTGACCTTCTCGAAATGATCGATGACGCTGAAGTCGACGTTTTGGGGCAGGAAGTCCTCGCCGATCCCTTCGGTGATGTACGGGTAAATCTCGTTTTTGTCGAAGATGCCGGTCTCCTTGTACTTTTTGAAGACGGACCCGTAGGTGTCGATCCCCCACACACGAATCGCCGGGTTGCGCTCTTTCAGGTAGCGTCCGACGCCGCTCGCCGTGCCGCCGGTCCCGACACCCACCACGAGCTGCGTCACGCGGCCGTCGGTCTGGTCCCAGATCTCGGGCGCCGTCCACTCGTAGTGCGCCGCGGAATTCGACAGGTTGTCGTACTGGTTGGCCTTCCACGCGTTCGGAATCTCACGCTCGAGCCGCGACGAGACGGAGTAGTACGACCGCGGATCCTCGGGATCCACGTCGGTGGGGCAGACGATCACTTCGGCGCCAAACGCCTTGAGCGCGTCGGCCTTCTCCTTCGACTGCTTGTCGGTTGTCGTGAAGATGCACTTGTAGCCCTTCACGATCGCCGCGATCGCCAGGCCCATCCCCGTGTTGCCCGACGTGCCTTCGATGATGGTGCCGCCGGGCTGGAGCTTGCCGCTCTTCTCGGCGTCTTCGATCATCCGCACGGCCATCCGGTCCTTGATCGAGTTGCCGGGATTGAAGGTCTCGATCTTGGCGAGGACGGTCGCTTCGGTGACGGCGCGGGTGATCCGGTTGATGCGCACCATCGGCGTATTGCCGATGGTATCGAGGATGGTGTTGCTGATTTTCGTGCCAGGACGGTTCGCCACGGTCTCTCTTCGATGTTACACGAGGTGCTCACACAATTGTGCTTCACTCGAAAGGGCAACGGCTGTATAAGAAGGCCTTCACAACGTTCCGGCCGACTTCCCGGACCGGAATCAGAAAGGGAGCTTCCCCATGCCCGCAGTGTCCGGTGCGTTCTCAGGCAGTATCCATACCCAGAGCGTCATCTCACTCAACGACGAGCCCGGTCATTCTCTGGGAATCGCCGAAGTCCAAGGTACCCAGAGCTCCAGCGATCCAAGGTGGAACAATTCCTCAATCACCTATTGGGGAACCACCGACATGCAGGGTCTCCAGGGTGTACAGCGCGGCTATTTTCTGAACGATCACGGGGCCGCCGGCCAGGACAGAGGCAGCTTCGAAGGCAACGTGTCCATTGCGGGCGACGAAATCGTCGTGGAGGGCAAGTGGCAATATACCGGCGGGGAAGGGGAATTCGCCGGTATCAAAGGGAGTGGCACGTTCAAGACCAGGCTCACGTCTCCCACTACCGTCAAAGGGAACTGGGAGGGCGCATACACGCTCGCTCCTGTGGCCGCTGTTTAGCCCCGACCGCGACACCGGCGTGTGCGCGCTCGAAACACACGCCGGTGGTCGTACTCCTGGCATTTCGTATCTTCGTGTCGTCGTGTCGTCGTGTCGTCGTGTCGCATCCTCGTGTCTTCGTGGTCTCGTGGTTCAACTCAGCGCGTCGTTCAATTCCGCGATCAGATCATCGACCGACTCCACGCCGACCGACAGTCGCACCAGACTGTCGCTGATGCCCAGCGTTGCGCGCATGGCAGGGGGCAGCGAGGCGTGCGTCATGATGCCGGGATGCTCGATGAGGCTTTCCACGCCGCCGAGACTTTCGGCGAGCGCGAAGAGATGACAACGCTCGAGGAAGCGGCGCGCGTCTTCGAGCCCGCCGCGCAGCCGGGCGCTGATGATGCCACCGAAGCCGCCGTGCATCTGGCGCTTCGCCAGTTCGTGATGCGGATGGTCCGGCAGACCCGGATAGATCACATGCTCGACCTTGGGGTGCTTCGCCAGGAACTGCGCGATGGCGAGGGCGTTCGAGCAGTGGCGCTCCATGCGCAGCGCCAGCGTCTTGATGCCGCGCAGCGTCAGGAAGGCATCGAACGGCCCGGGCACGCCGCCGACCGCGTTCTGCAGGTAGCCGAGCTTCTCGCGGAGATCATCGGCGCCGTGCCGGACGACCGCCGCGCCGCCGACCGCGTCCGAATGACCGTTCAGGTACTTGGTCGTCGAGTGCATGACGAGATCGAACCCGTGCTCCAGCGGGTTCTGCAGGTACGGCGTCGCGAACGTGTTGTCGCAGACGGTCATGATGCCGCGGCGCTTGGCGACGGCCGCGACGGCGCTGAGGTCGACGATCGCCAGGAGTGGATTGGTCGGCGTTTCCACCCAGATCATGCGCGTGTTCGGCCGCAGCGCCGCCTCGAGTGCGCCCATGTCCGTGAGGTCGACGAACGACGTCTGAAGCCCCGCCGAGCGCTTGCGCACGTTCTCGAACAGGCGGTAGCTGCCGCCGTAGAGATCGTTCATCGCGACGATGTGCGAGCCGCTGTCGACGAGCTCCAGGATCGTGGCGGTGGCGGCGAGGCCCGAGGCAAACGCGAAACCGGCTGCGCCCCCCTCGAGATCCGAGAGGCTGTTCTGGAGCGCGTCACGCGTCGGATTCGCGGTGCGCGAGTATTCGTATCCTTTGTGTACTCCGGGGCTCGATTGCACGTACGTGGATGTGGCGTAGATCGGCGGGACGACCGCGCCGGTCAGCGGATCTGGTCTCTGCCCGCCATGGATGACTCGTGTGCCGAAGCCGTGCGCCTTCTTGTCGCT
>CAWGSZ010000009.1:0-1824189 GCA_963825295.1 Vicinamibacterales bacterium
GCCGCCTACATGAGTCCAGAGCAGGCACGGGGGCAGGCCGTCGACAAGCGGACGGATATCTGGGCCTTCGGTTGCGTGCTCTATGAGATGCTGACCGCTCAGCCCGCCTTCAGCGGGGAGAGTGTACCAGACATCATCGCGGGGGTGCTGGAGCGAACGCCACAGTGGGAAGTACTGCGCGCAGAAACACCAGTGGCCGTGAGCCGGCTATTGCGTCGCTGTCTCGAGAAGGACCTGAGGCGGAGGCTCCACGACATTGCCGACGCGCGCCTCGACATCGAGGAAGCCGATCTTCCGCGATCCCAGACTGCGGCCTCCGCAACCGTTGCCGCGAGATCGAAACGCGAAATCGAGTTCCGGCGACTCACCGATCTCATCGGGATGAAAGAGTTGCCCGCCGTGTCCCCCGACGGCAAGATGGTGGCCTTCGTTGCCCTCGTCGGCAATCGACGTCAGATCTGGATTCCGGACGCTCGCCGGAGGAGCACCGTTGCAGGTGACCCATGATGATGTCGATCACGAACAGCCGCGCTGGACGCCCGACTCGAGCTCGATTATCTATTTCTCGTCGGGACCCAACCGCGACGGACTTGGGACGATTTGGGAAATAGGCACGCTCGGTGGCCCGCCACGACGCGTGACGGCGGCATTGTCTGGTGGAGATGTCAGCCACGACGGAAAGCGAATTGCCGTCGTCCAATCCACCGGCGGGCGGCCAGAAGTTGTTACGGCGGCCCGCGACGGCTCACGGAGACAGTGTGTCGCCGCGCTCGCCCATGGCGATGTGTGCTCGACGCCGCGATGGGCCCCCGACGACAAGGCAATTGCGTTCCAGCGTACTGGAGGTGTGCGGTTTTTCGACATGCGCCTGGAGGTTGTCGCTGTGGCAAACGGTGAGCGGCGTGAAGTGGCGCGCGGCGACAGGATGCACGGGTTTTCGTGGCTGCCCGACGGCTCAGGCCTGATATACAGCTCATCGTACGGCAGCACGGTGCTGTATCCGCCTGTGTTCAACCTGCGAATGGTGAGAACCGCAGATGGACAAGACCAGCAGCTCACGTTCGGCGATGCTCGTAATGTCGATCCGGACGTTGATCTTGCAGGACGATTGGTCGCGGGACGCCTTCGCGGACAGTCCGACAAATGGAGATTCCCGGTTGCAGGGACACCCACCGACAACATGCGGAATGCAGTTCGCGTCACGCGGCAGACCGGCCTGGCACAAACGCCATCTGTTAGTCTGGACGGCGCTGAGCTCGTTTTCCTCTCGGACAACGGCGGACACGGCAATCTGTGGGTGATGCGAACCGACGCCACGGGCCTGCGCCAGATCACGTTCGAGCGGGATCCGGCTGTGGTCATTGGCATGCCGGTCTGGTCACCAGCTGGAACTCACATCGCATTCATCACTGAACTCGGCGACCAGATTGGAGTGTCGGTCATCGAACCCGACGGTTGCGGCTTGCGTGAGCTCGTGCCATCCGGCTGGGCGCCCTGCTGGTCGGCCGACGGCCAGCGGCTGTATCACTCAGTGGCGCGCGACATCGCAACACATCGAGAAAGTGCATGTAGACGGCGGATACCGATCGCAGTGCGATCCGATGCCGGCTGGAATGCCGTTGCGTCCAACGGCGATGATTATTTTTCGTGCGCTGGCTCCGATCGCAATTCTGGGGCACGTGGGGTGAGGCCGAGTTCATGCGGCGGCCATGGCGGGAAATGGACCGACACAGGTTCTTGCGAGGATTCCGGCTTCGAGGGTCCCTCTCTGGCCGTTTACGCACCAGTGGTTCGTGTCTCCGGATGGCCGGTGGCTGGCAGCACCACTGAAAAACGGCGCAACGACGAATGTCTGGGTGCTACCGGTGACAGGAGGACCCATGTGGGCCGTAACCGATTTCGGCGATCGAGCCATCTTGATCGCCCGCAGCGTCTCCTGGTCCGCCGATAGCCAACAGTTGTATGCCGCGGTTGCGGAAAGCGAGACGGATATCGTTTTGCTCGACGGCCTGCTTGGCTAAGATGGGACATGCGTCTTGGGCTGGGCTGGAAATTCCATACGGATGTTGGAGTCCTGGGCCTCCGATTTCTCCAACAGGACACGCAGGAGTCGCTGCCGACGCTCAAAAGGCGTCACGCGGACTCGCATCAATCGCCGTTGGCGTAGACAACGCTACGATTTCCTCGTGCCTTATTCCTGTACCAAAATTGGCGTCCCCAAGGGAAAGACATTTCGTATCGGTAACGTAAGGTGGCGTCCCCAACGGGGGGAATACTGGAGTGGACGCACGAAGTTCCGGGCGAGGTGCGCGCCGCAGGTTCTGAAAAGGTTGCTTAGTTTTCCCTACTCGCCTGCGGCAGTCGAGTACCAGCCGGATGGCCTGCGCTTTGAAGTCCTCGTCGCCTCTTGGGGGTGTCTGCCATCGGTGGGGACATCGTATCCGCCTTTCGGAAAGTGTCCACAAAACGGATCAAGCCCACCGGCGATATTTTATCCATGCGTTGGTGATCGAGCATCCGCTCGGTGTGCGCAAACATCCGCTCGTCACGCTCCAGGCGCTGCTTCCGTGCCGTACAAAACCAAGGGGCCGATTCGCAGTATGGTGAATCGCTCGCGGCGAGCATGGCGGGTTCCGAAAATTCTGACTTGGGCCATAACAAGACAGTCGTGTGCCACGGATTGGCACACTCGGTGGGGTGATAGGGCGAGTTACGTCATCTGCCTTTCGAGTGAACTTACTTTAAACACGATACTTGAGGCGCATCCTCGTAAGCACTAGCTCCTGGCGGCTAGATTGCTCATCGCCCTGCGGATACGAGGACAGGGTGTCCTTGCGGTCCGCACCCGGTTTCCGCGAAAAGCTGTGCGCGTCCCCGCATCCGGCGGCCTCCGTTCGTTCAGCATCTCACAAGGAAATAGCCATGAAAATGCGATCGCTCCTTCTTTTGGCGCTGGTGGTGTCGGCCTGCAACGGAACCAACCCGGAGCTTCCGGTGTCGCCGTCGGCCCTCGCGGAAGCACCGTTGCTGCGGACGGATCCGTCATCGCCGGCAGCGCCAATGCCCATGGAGATGGGAGCTGACGACTTTGAATCGCCGCAGGATCTCGCCTCTGAGACCGCCGGGGAGCTTTCTGTCGAAGCGTTCTTCGACAGCGCCCTCGCCACAGAACCGGATGTCGCCGGCACAGGGCTCGACGTCACCGGACTCGACGCCGGCACGACCGCGGCGGGGGCACCCGGCCGCCCGGTCATTGTAAGCGCCAGCGCAAAGGGCAACTCGGTGACATTCAACTGGAAGAAGGGAGCAACAGGCGGCGCCCCGAAGGAGTACTTCGTCGTCTACAAAGGCCTGCCGCCCAAGACGGTCAACCTGAGCACGTCGTTCTCGTTTACGGCGACGCCCGGCCGGTACTTCGTGGGCGTGTACGGCAGGAACGACGCCGGCAAAGGTCCACTCGCGACCACGGAGGTCACCGTTGGCACAGGCCGCAGTGTGTACGACGGGACGTTCTTCGGGAGCGGCACCATCATACGCACGTTTGGCGTCGTCACCTGCCGGTGGCACCACACCTACAGGGGCAAGCTCGAATTGATTACGGATCACTCGCCGAAAAGCGGCCTGGTTGGCATCATGAAGCTGACCGGGAGCTCCAGCGAGCCCAGGGGATTTTCTAGCCACTCGTGGTTTACCTGCCTTGCAGGGCAACGCACGTACACCGACATCAAGCCGGTCATCATCAGCGGGACGAACATTGCCAGGACAGGTTTGTTGATGGGGGTCTCGACCGGGACATTTTCCGGCAACATTGTCGGGAACCAGGTAAAAGGCACGCTCAAGGCGGTCTACAAGAACGGCTTTGGAACGCTGACGATGCCGGTGGTGCTCACGAAATAGACGTTCATCGTCCGCTTGAACGTATGCGGGGCCAAAGGTACGACGATCCCAACAACGCGCGACCGATCGTGTCGTTGATGCTTGTTGGTCGCGTCACATTCGCGCCGGTCGATGATGGGCGCTGGCGAATCACTGGCGATGCGATCTTATCGGGGCTGTCTGAGAGGATTTTTTCGGTAGGTGGTACGTCCCCAACGGGATTCATTCGTATCTTGAGGCGGGAATATGTGGTCGAGATCGCCGCAGCCTGACGCCCTAGGTTCCGGCTTGAATTGACACCTGAATAGACAGAAACCCGGCCGCCGCGCGAACGCAGCGGCCGGGCTTTGTTGGGCATAGTCGGCGCTCGTTACTTTTCCACCAAAGTTACGACACGCGCCACATTGTCGCTCCTGATCAGTTGCTCCAACGAGTCCAGCCGGGCCCTGATGGCAGCGTTGTCTGACCTCATGGCAGCGTTGTCTGACTTCAATTCCAGGTTCTGTTTCGCCAACTCCTGCACCGCACTCATCAAGATTCCCGCCAGGTCCCCCGAGTTGATGGTCGTGGGCGAACCGGCTGTCCCGATGCCGTCGTGCCCAAACGCCGCGAAGAACTCCTGCGCCACAGGACCGTAGTGGCGGAACTCTTTCGGGTCGTGGCCGATGTAATTCCAGCTCGTGAGGTTGAACCCGCGAAGCTTTCGGAGCACGTCCTTGCCATCCACCGGCTGGAAGTTTTCCTTTTGGTTCTTGTCGGAGGTAAAGGTATAGGCCACGTTGCCCTCTATGACGCTGACGTTCGCATCACCCAAGCGGATCTTGTTGCTGGCATCCACACCGGCGTTGGCGCCGATGGCCGTGGCGTTGGAAAGGTCAGTCGAGGCGACATTTGCCAAATGGCCTATCGCGGTGTTGAAGTTGCCGGTCGTGTTGGTGCGGAGCGCATTGACCCCGCTGGCGGTGTTACCGCCGCCGCTCGTGTTGTTGAAGAGCGCACCGTACCCGCTGGCGGTGTTGTTGACGCCTGTCGTGTTGCTGCCGAGCGCACCGTACCCGCTGGCGGTGTTGGCGATGCCCTCGGTGTTGCTGAAAAGCGCACTGGCACCGCTGGCGGTGTTGGCGCGGCCGGTGGTGTTGGCTACGAGCGCAAAGGCCCCGCTGGCGCTGTTGATGCTGCCGCTCGTGTTGCTGGCGAGCGCACCGAACCCGCTGGCGGTGTTGTTGCTGCCGCTCGTGTTGGCGACGAGCGCAGCAGGTCCAATGGCGGTGTTCAAGTACGCGCCGTTGATATTGACGTCCGGCAGCGAGATATTCGGCGTGGTTCCACCACTCGAACTCAAGGGGGCAGAGGCGGTGACATCCGTCACGCCGGCGCCACTGTCCACCTGGCACACTACCGAGCCATCGGCATTGATGATGCGGATGGATGATCCTGCGGCGCAACTTCCCGTCACTTTGAGCTGAAATGGGGCATTTTGTTGAGCCACAACCGGCGCAGTAGGCCACAACAGGAGCACCAGCACGCCGATCGTGGTGATAACAGCGTTTCGGAACATGGCCTTCTCTTTTCCTGCCAAGCGCACTTGGCCGAGATAACCGTCACGAGTGACCAGGCCTGTCCGATTTGGCCGATAAATGGCGGCGACGGCGGCGACGGCGGTGCGAGTGAGATTCATCACGACTCTCCTTGGGGGAAAAGGGCCGCCGCCGCGTGACCGACACGATCGCCACGCCGCCGTCCCAACCAAACGCGCATTGTGGAGGTAATGAAGTGCGGGGTCGCTGGCAGCCAACGGGCAGACAGCGGCGAAGAATCTAGCACAAATTGGGGAGCGACCTTATGGTCGGTCGTAGAAGGCGGGTTCGCTATCGCGCTCGAGGATGACGGCGACGAACTGCGCGCGATGGCGTGAAGCCTTTGACCGGAGTGGTTTGACGATGGCTGTCATCAGAGTGTCGCTGACAATCTGCGCGCTCAACCAGGTCTCAGTGCCGGTTGCCCACCACAGCACAAAACTGTAACTGTGTTGGCTAGGGAAACGTCCGAAGCCGGAACCGCTAATGCTCACCACCATGTCGTTACTACCGGCGACGAGGACCGCTGGTGACACAGAGGAGACCGACGGCGTCCGAACCACTGTGCCTTCGATCGGAAGAATCCGGGACGACTGGGGTGTCGGAACCGGCGTGGTTTAGATCTCAATCACCACGTTTTACGGAGCAAACACGATGCGAAACGACAACAAGCGCTCAAGTATCCACAGTGCCTTTCTGCTTCTCGTTCTGGCGTTGCTGACGGCCCCGAACCTCGTCAGGCTCACAGCGCAGAACCCCGACCTGGCTCAGCCCATGAATCCGCTTGGCGACCTTGGTGCCCAAGCCTCGCCGGTGCGATCGGCGATCACATCGTAGGGCCAGCCGGGCGTCTTCGGCTGCCAAGGTCAGGCGTTGATTTCAATGCTGATCACATGCCGTGCGGAGAGACGAGCGACCAGGACGGACGCATCCGGGATCGGCCGTGTGTCGGCGACCAGGGCACACCAGTCGAATTGCTGACCGCGCATCGTGTGAACCGCGCCGTCGCCGTCGTGCAACGCCACGCGCGCGCCGCTTGGGTAAAGAAGGATTCCGGAACGAGGCGTTGAGGGGCGACCCAGCCGCTGATTGAGCTCGGTCATCACCCATGATCGAGCCCGTAGCGACGAATATACAATCGCGCCATTACCAGGGGCGGAAAGGAGTTCAACAAGCCTATCAATCACAGCAAGCCTGTCGCATTAGGGTCTACCCCCAGACCTCAGTGGATCGTGCCAACGCCGGGAGAATAACTCGAACGCGCCTCTCTGCTCGACGTTTCAGGGTAGCCCGCTTACTCTCGGCCAAATGGCTGACGCGTACCTTTACGTTGGCGGGGGAGTTGGACCTCGATAACAAAAGCGAAGCCCGCTCGAGAGAGATAACTCCGCAAAACGCCGCACTGACAACTGACGGGCCGATCGGTCGTCAGTAGGCGACAAAGCAGGACCTATGGCGCCCAACCGCGATATGCGGCGACCTTGGTGGTGTTATGCGTCGGCCTCATCAGGTTTCACGGGAGCCCGCGTCCTCCAACAAGTGCCTGTGACCAAAGAGAGTTGCAGACATTCTTTCGACGGGGCCGGTTTGGCGCTATGCTGCGGGCCTCGCAGGGTCGGCCGTGATATGCCGGTCGGCGGATTACTAGTTCGGCGGACGTACTTGCACGGCATGCGAGCCAATGACCCATTTCCCTGCGGCGGCGATCTTTCTTCTCGGCTCGACCTTATCGGCCTGGCTTCGCTTCGATAAAGGCGCCCTTTTGGCTGGCTGGATCGTGATGCTGGTCTGCATCGCCGGCGTCATGGTGACTTGGTTGCTCGAGGCCAGACGTGCGCCGCGGCTCGTGTTTCCGAGTGAAGTGCAGGAGCTCGGCGCCCGCGATCAACTCACCCCCGACGAAGAGCAGCGCTTCGGAGATGCCCTACGCGCACATCATCGCCAAACGCAACGAGAAGTGTGGCATGACCTCCAACGTCAAGGGCCGGGGGCTCTGATCGGTCCGCGTGCGGCGTTCTACTATTTCTGGCTGTGTGTTTTCGTTCTCGCGGTCCTGCCACCAACAGCCGTGCCGAGCGACGTGCTACCACGCTTGCCGCGATTCGTATTGGTATTGACATCGCTGGCGCTTGCTGTCCTAGCCGTCGCTCTGCCCCTTGGATGGCGCGACTGGAGGCGGGTCGTTCGGTCGCTTAAGGACTCCACTGATGCGGGATCATGAATCGGCGACTTCTCTCGCGCCGCCGAACAATGCGTTGCACCTGACAAAGCGCGCAGGTGTGACCGCTTCGCGGAGCAGTTGTTGAGGCGCGCGCTTTGCATGTGAAGGCGAGTGTTAGGCCGAGAGGGGGAATCATGAAGAGCGCAGCATCGCTAGTCGTCGCCCTCGGCCTCCTGTCGGCACTGTTCTCCGACGATGTGGCGGGCACACAGGCCACCGCGTCGTGGCGCGATCCCTCGTCGCACCAAGTTCGGTGGGTCACGGTGGATTCGTCGGTTCGCTTGGAAGTGCTGGACTGGGGCGGATCAGGCCCGCCTCTCGTATTGCTCGGCTGTTATCTAACCGCCCATGCGTACGACGACATCGCGCCCAAACTGACGAATCAGTTCCATGTCTACGGAATTACCCGTCGAGGGATCGGCGCCTCCGACAGGCCGGCTGACGGATATACCGTGCAGCGGTCAGCGGATGACGTGGCCGAGGTGCTTGATTCGCTCGACGCTCAGAGGTCTCTTCTGGTCGGCCATTCATGCGCTGGTCAGATCCTGACGCTGTTCGCCTCGCAGCACTCAGATCGTCTCAGCGGGCTCGTCTATCTCGACGGAGCCGGCGACCCGACGACTCCCGCATATGACCCGCCCATGCCGGATCTCACGAAGCTGCCGCGTCCGCTGCGAAGCGGTCCGAGAGTGACTTTTCCCGAGGCCCAACAAAGGGCAACGCCTTTCACCCCAGAGGTTCGCAGGGCAATCACGGTGGACGCCAGGATAAAGCCGAACTACACGGGCATTCGCGTGCCAGTGCTGGCGATGTATCAAGCGCAACTTCCGTTCGAGGAAGTGGCGAAGCAGTTCGATATCCGCAACGAGGAGGAGCGTGCCGCGCTTCGCCAGGAGTACGCGGCCACGCGTGCCATGTATGCGAGATGGCAACAGGACCTTCTCGCTGCGGTCCCGACGGCGCGAATTGTGGAGCTGCCCGGCGCGAGTCTTTACATGTTCCTGTCGAACGAAGCGGACGTCTTAAGAGAACTGCGCGCATTTGCGTCGTCGCGTTGAGTCAACGTTCGCTCAGCGATGAACGAGCATCGGCATCCGGCCTAACAACGCGCTGGAGCCGGCACCTCGACATTGATCGGGCAGCGCTACTAATTTACCTTGTCGCGCAACAACGGGGCTTTCATGTTCCAGGCCGTCTCGGCCAATGGGATCGTGTCGAACTTTGAGACTAGTTCCCAAATGCCGCGCTTACGCTTTGAGCAGCTCACCATCCCGCCGCATGACCGACGCGTCCCACGCAACCCTCGTTACCCACGCGCCGGCTGCTTTTTCTCCCCTCCAGTTCCCTGTCGGCATCGGTCAGTGGGAAATGCTGCTCGATATAGGCGACGGTTGTGGCCTTGCGATCTGCTCGTGCCGGCGGACTTAGGGCGCCACGGTCAATGCGGTTTCGGTAAAAACTGCCAATTGGCGGGGAAAAGCATTGACTGACATGGCGTCCCCCAAGGGGTACGGTCGTGAGTGAGTGCGCGGCCTTGAACGTCGAGGGATACGTCGATCTACGAGTCGCCTAAATCTGACAAAATTTTGACACCCGCGGAGGTCCGTGAGCCGGTTTTGAGTCGAGTTTCGCATTAGCAGACATGAAAATTATTGGCTTGCTTGTCGGTCTTTCGTTCGTCGCCTCTTTCGCCCTTGGTTGCTCAGGATCAACTCCCACTCTGACGTCCGCTTCTTCGCTGGCCCCGACGGCCCCGCAGCTCCCCGGCACCTGGAACCTGGTCTCGATTCGACCGGCGGGGGAGGCCGAGCAGGCCAAACCGTCCGGCGTCAGCTACACACTAACCCTGGTCGATGGCCGTCTGTCGACGCGCGCGGACTGCAACATCTGCGGCGGCACGTACACCCTGAACGGGCAGACACTCATGGCAGCGCCATTGATGGCGTGCACGCGAGCCGCGTGCCCGACGATGGCGTTCGAGAACACCTACATGAAGTTGCTTGCCGGCGAAAGCACTGTGTCGCTGTCGGGTGGCACGCTGGAGTTCACGTCGCCGCGAGGAGTTCTGCACTTCACACAGTAACTGCTATCATCCGCGCTCCGGCTTTTAAACAAGCGCCTCCGACCTGACCGATTGCACCGAAGATCCGCGAACGCGAAGCGCGAGGGGCTCGTCGCCGTTTTACATTATGTGGCGTCCCCAACGGGAACCGGGCTTAGTTACGAAGCGGTTTTTCGAGGGAAATGGCTAAGTAAGAGGCGCGCCGCATAGTTGTAAAATCCGCGCGCCCCAGCAAAGGGAACCCGCGAAGCGGCGGCCTACCAACTATCAGGCCTCCCCGAGTCAAGGGCGCAGATCCTCTCCGTCCGGTCGTCGTCAGAAGCACAAGTCCAAGCACGATCTGCAAAATCAACGTTGATCGACGTTTCGCGGCTTCCCGATCCTGAGCAGTCCGTTTTTCTCCCGTGCATAAAGTGAGGCTCGCCCCTTCCCCGGCTCGTTATAATCCCCCTCCCAGCTCTCCACGTATGCGTCTTGCGCCCGGCACCCGTCTCGGTGTCTACGAGATCGTCGCCCCGCTCGGTGCGGGCGGGATGGGCGAGGTGTACCGCGCGCGCGACACGCGTCTCGGCCGCGACATCGCCCTCAAGGTGCTGCCCGAGGACGTGGCCTCTTCGCCGGATCGCCTGGCCCGCTTCGAGCGCGAAGCCAAGACGGTCGCGACGCTCAATCATCCGAACATCGTCACCTTACACTCCATCGAGGACGTGGCGGGCACGCGCTTTCTGACGATGGAGCTGGTCGACGGTCGCGATCTCTCCACGCTCGTCACGCCCGGCGGACTGCCGCTGTCGCAGGTGCTCGACCTGGCGATCCCACTGGCCGACACCCTCGCTCAGCTCGTTGCCGAACAGCAACGCCTCCAAGAGGAGCAGCAGGAGCATGCGGTCCGGAAGGTCTTGGGCGATCCCGTGCCAGCCGGTGACACGAGCCCGCGCGTGACGGCGCGACTGGCCGAACTCGACGGCGAGATTGGGCGTACCCGCGCCCGCGAGGACGCAGTGAGGGAAGCTCTCCGCCGGCTGGAAGCCCTCGGCGGCGAAGTCCGAGGCGCGATCGAGAACGAACTGCGCGAGCAGATTCAGCGCGAGGGCACGGCCGTGATCACGCGCATGGCCGCCGCGTTGATCGACGCGATGACCTCTAATCAGGAGTTGCGGCGCCTCGAGGCCTTCCAACTTGTCACGCTTCCCGTACCCAGCTGGCAGGAGTTCGGACCGGAGGAATGGCGCAAGGCATCCACTTGGCTGGCGCAGGCACGGGCCGCTGGCCTCGATGTGTAAGGCGCAAGAAGGTGTAAAGGGCGTAGGCTCGAAGAACGGATCGATGCAGGGACCGGGTTCGACACAATTTTGGAGTCACAATCTCGCTCCGATAGGGTTCGCGGCTATTTGACAACTGAATCCGCAGAGAACGGGCCGCGAAAATGCGACGGCCGGACGGTGTGGCGCCCGCCCGGCGTCGTCGGTGGCATGGCCCTCAGTCAACCTCCATTGTCCCAAAACGGCGAGTCCTGGAGCTGCAGATCCTTGCAACGCCGCTTCGGTTGGCCGTGCTCGCGCTCATCAATCTGACAGACCGTTGCCGCAACGACCGCCGCGCGGATGGTAACGCTTCTCTCCTCCCGGCCATGACCACCACGCCCTGCTCGCGCCGGACGTCGGCAAGGTGGAGCCTGCGAGTGACAATCGCGTCAGAGGAAATCGTCAGGTTGTTGCGGGTTTCGCCCACACTTCGAGACGGGCGAGCCGCCGACGAGCGCCGCGTTCGATCTCTGGACTCGGCAGTTCGTCGCACAGCATCAGGTACTAGTCGGCCCCCGCGTGGTCTCTTGAGGTTCTGAAGGTCACTCGTTCCCTATTCGGGGCAGACATCAAAACCACAGCTGGGAATGGTCACATCGACGACCGTTACGTCGATCAACACTGCCCCGTCGAACTCGAACGCTAGGGTCACGCGCAACGGGAGGATCGGGTTGGGCGGGACGACCGGGTTGGGCGGGACAGTCGGGTTGGGCGGGACAATCGGGTTGGGCGGCACGAAAAGGAGAAAGTCCAAACTCTCGGAAATCGGCGGGGGACTAGGCTGGAGGACATCGGAGCCGACGGCTTGGTAGTGTAAGCCGGTCTCGCTGCCTTCGCCGGAGACGCCGACGAGGTTGACTTTGATTTGGCAGCGACAGGGGTCCACCGGTTGTAGGACGCTCGTGACGTGAATCACGCCCGTCAGCTCAACGCTGTCAGTGATGTCACCGAAGAGGGGCACTTCGACGATGCCCTCGAACGGGACGACGAGGTTGGAGGTAATGGCCGGGGCGGCGGTCGGCTGTCCCTGCACGAGCAGAATCGCGCCGAGGACTGCGAGGCGTCGGACGGACATGCGCGTCATGGTGGCCTCTCTCTCTTTCGGTTGTGTGTGCGGGTCGGAGTGGGTGTGTGGCCGCAAATTCTACTCGCGAGGAGTGGTTCGAGGCAATCACCGAAGAGCGCAACCAGGTAGGCGCGGTGGAGCGAATCGGAGCGGCGTGGGCGTGGTACCGACTGCGCGCCTAAGACTTGACGCTCAGTGATGTTGGCACGAACGACAGACCCAAGCCATGACGAATCGGCAGTCGTCAGCCGCGGCGCTTCGGTGTTGGAGTTTTCTTGGGTAGTCGTTGCCTAAGATCGCCCAGCGGGTTCGATGTAATTGAGGTGTCCTGCACGTTCCATCGATAGTCGCAGGCGCCACAGTAGTACGCACGACTCGAGGTTGGACCGGTAATCACGTATTCCACACGGACGAAACCGACCTTCCGGCAGTTTGGACAGGTGGTTTGATGGGTCATGAGGGGAGCGCGCCGAGTATGGGCGAGGCGCGCATGGTTAGCAATTGTCTGAATGGATTAACCGCGGCGACGATGACGGCGACGAGCAGGATGTGACTTGGACGTCGTAAGTGGAATTTGTCGCTCGGTCACAACGGACAGACCCAGACCATGACGACGGCGCCACGCTCCGGCGGAACAGAGAGAAATCTGACGACGCCCAAACGGTGCTGCAAAACCCTGTGCGGCGGCGCGGCGACGGCCCGCATGCGGGCGACTGGCGGCTTGATCCAGTTCGATAAGCGTCAACGCGTAATTGCGAGGGCGTTGACTCAGCCGAGCGAAACCATCGCGCTGCGATAGGGTACGCGGATCTTTGATAACTGAAATATTGCAGGACCCCGGCCGCCGCCGAATGCAGCGGCCGGGCTTGTGGGTGCTGACCTGCGCTTACGGCGCGACGTGCTGATAGTTCGCGTTGGTGGCTAGGTTTTCTCCCCCGCTGACTGTCGAATAAAAATGGAGGGCGTCGTTGTTGGAACCACCGCTCACCGTTGAACCGTGTCCCGAGGCCAAGTTACTTTCGCCGCCACTGACGGTCGCATAATCGTTGGCCGCATTGTTGAACTTGCCACCGCTGACTGCCGCAAAGCGGCCGCTGGCAATGTTGTCACCGCCGCCGACGACCGACGCTACTGGGCCACTTGCGGTGTTGCCGACGCCGCCGGCGACCGACGCCCCGTGGCTGCTGGCAGTGTTGGAAATACCGCCGCTAACCGAGGAATAGATACCGCTCGCGAGGTTGGCGGCGCCACCACTAACTGACGAGGAGTCGCCGCTGGCCTTTCCGGCATGGCCGCCGGTCACCGAGCTGTACTGCCCCTCGATTTGGTTCGCGAGGCCGACTACGAATCCGCCATACGAGGAGTGCCCATGCCCCAGGCCGACGATGAGGTTGTGCGAGCCTGTCCTCGGAAATGCGGGAGCTTGTGGATGGAGTTCGTTGTACCCGACCATGAGGTTGCCCAGGCCGTTCGGTGTGCCAGGGCCGGCGGGATCGCCAGGATTGCCATTTGTGGCCCCCGAGCCGTTTTGGATATGCACGTTCGCGCCCGAGAAGATAACGTGCGGGCCGAGGAGGCCGTGGAGCGTGTTCTGATCGACTGAGACATAGGTTGCTAAGTCCAGCAGATTCTGCGGCACGCCGCCGCCTGCGGCGTCAGCTGCCGCACGAATGGCCGCTTCGGCGTCGATGTTCTGTTGGAGCAGTGTGTCGGCCGCCTGACGAGCGGCGGTTTCGGCGGCGAGGCTTGTTTGCAGCGCGGCGACCTGATTCTCCAGCGCGGTAAGTCTCGCCGCCACGCTCGGCCCCTGCGTTTCTGTGGGTATCGGCCGGAGAATCGCGAGAGCGAGGACGAAGCCGACGACGGCGACGGCGGTGCGTGTGACATTCATCACGACTCTCCTGGGGGAAAAAGGGCCGTCGCCGCGTGACCGACACGGATCGCCACGCCGCCGTCCCGACTAAACGCGCCGTAATCCTTTAGGGGTGAGATGTCCGGAGGGTCGCTGGCCGCGAACGGGCAGACAGCGCGACGGAATCTAGCACAAACCAATCTAATGGTCAGCGGAAATAGTGGCTAGCACGCTTCGGCTAACGAATACCGATCCAGTGCCGGGGGGTTCACCACGCCGCCTGTCACTTCGCGCGCAGTCTGTCCGGTTTCTGTTGCATTTGACGTTTGCTCAGGAAGGCCGAGAAGTGTCGGCTCGCGTGCGGAAGAGCGCCTGCTGCGACCCGCCGGACGCGAACCGAACTGGGCCGCATTGGAGTAGTCGCGCCTGAGCGTCGCCTACGCTCACGTGGCCGTGGGCGCGCTCATCGTTCGCAGACCCCACAAAAGAGAACTCACAGCGCAAGTATTGGTGACCAACTCGACGCTGACGTGCTTGCTACTTTTCCACCACACTTAAGACACGACCCGTATGGTCGCTCGTGACCAGTCGCTCCAAAGAGTCTAGCCGGGCCTTCAATTCCAAGTTCTGCTTTGACAACTCCTGCACTGCGCTCATCAAGATTCCCGCCACATCCCCCGAGTTGATGGTCGTGGGCGAACCGGCCGTCCCGATGCCGTCGTGCCCAAACGCCGCGAAAAACTCCTGCGCCACAGGACCGTAGTGGCGGAACTCTTTCGGGTCGTGGCCGATGTAATTCCAGCTCGCGAGGTTGAACCCGCGAATCTTTCGGAGCACGTCCTCGCCATCCACCGGCTGGAAATTCTCCTTCTGGCTCTTATCGGAGGGAAAAGTGAAAGCCACCTGGCCCTCTATGACGGTGACGTCCGTACTGCCTATCCGGACCTTGTTACTGGCATCCACAAGGGCGGCGGCGCCGATGGCCGTGGCGTTGGAAAGGTCATTGGAGGTGACACCTGCCCCAAAGCCTATCGCGGTGTTCCCGCTGCCGGTCGTGTTGCTGGCGAGCGCATAGTACCCGGTGGCGGTGTTGCGGAGGCCGGTCGTGTTGCTGGAGAGCGCACCGAGCCCGGTGGCAGTGTTGAGGCGGCCGGTCGTGTTGCTGGAAAGCGCACTGACCCCGATGGCGGTGTTCTCCCCGGGCTCAGTCTCGATAATGAAGTGCGATAACGAGATATTCGGCGTGGTTCCACCACTCGAACCCAAGGGAGATGAGGCAGTGACACTCGTCACGCCGGCGCCAGTGTCCACCTGGCAGACCACCGAGCCGTCGGTATTGATGACGCGGATGGATGATCCTTCCGCGCAGCTTCCCGTCACCCGGACCTGCAACGGGCTCTGTTTTTGAGCCACAACCGGTGATGGAGGCCACAGCAGTAGCAACAACAGAACGCCGACCGTGGAGGTTACAGCGTTTCGGAGCATGGCAACCTTCTCTTTTCCTGCCAGGCGCACTTGGCAAAGGTAACCGTCACGAGTGACGAGATCTGTCCGATTTGGCCGATCAATGGCGGCGACGACGGCGACGGCGGTGCGAATGACATCCATCACGACTCTCCTAGGGGAAACGGGCCGTCGCCGCGTGACCGACACGGATCGCCACGCCGCCGTCCCAACTAAACGCGCGTTGTAGAGGTAATGAAAGTGCGGGTCGCTGGCAGCCAACGGGCAGACAGTGGCGGGGACTCTAGCACAAACTGTGATGAGCGATCTAACAAGGTTCGGCGTTGACTCAGCCGAGCGTAACTAGCTCGCTGCGATGAGGTTGGCGGATCTTTGAACAACTGAATAGCCGGCCGGTGGACATCCGTCACTGGTCGGCCATGCGGCAGTCCGGCGCACCTCTTGGCGAGAGCGTCAGGGATGCGGCGGTTGGAACCAGCGCGGCAAGTTGTGACAGAGCCATGCGCCGTGTGATTACCTCGACGCGGCCGTTTCTAGTTGCTGTCGACAGTCGCGTCCCGAGATTACAACGTGCACTCGATGCAAGGATGATCGTCAACCGAAACAATGAGTTGCCCTGACGCGGTACGGCGAAGGTAGTAGCGAAACTCCATCAGATATTTCAAGTCCTTCTGTGCATCACGAGACGATTGAACGATGAGGAACCAAATTATTGAACCGATGTCCCCGCTGCTGGGCGGCGAGCTCAATTGTTGAACGTCTGCGCCTGAGATGACAAAGAGCGTTCCTGAGTCTTCGCCGACGCCAGTAGCACCAAGCAGGTTGCTGTGAACCGTTACCAAACCGGCACGTTCTACGACTGTCACATGAAGGCGACCTACCGCCGCGATTGGTTCCGTCGGTCCCTGGAGGACGGTGTCGAAGGGCACTATGACGTTTGTGACGCGCGCAGCTGCAGCCTCAGCGAAGGATCCCCGAGTAGCTGATGGCAGCTCCGACGGTGTGGAACCATTCGGTACAGCGCCAGAGGCGGCTATGCCGCGATCGGACTGCGAAGTGAGGGATTGCACCACGGATGGGCCAGACGGCGAGATCTGCGTGCATCCCATTTCGAACACCGCTCCGATTGCGAACACAAGGACTGCGATTGACCGTGCGCGAGGCATGCAAAACACTCCTTCGTGTCTGTTGTTGACGGGAATCCTGATGACAGACCGGATGCGGTTCGCGGGTAAAGTGGCGGGAGCTTACTACAGATCAGGCGGAAAGACTCAAAGCCAGTTGAGTACGTTTTCAGGCGCGTCGCCGGCGGCGTTTCGGTCGCAAGGCTGCTTTGGGTGGTTTCGTGCGCGGCGTTCCGACGGTCCATTCATGACCGCAGATCGTGCAACGCCACCGCATGATCATCGCTCCTCGTTCGCGCTTCACTTCCGCGAGACTCGCCCACACGCCGTGGGTGCCGCAGTCGGGGCAAGGCGATTTCATCTCAATTGAATCTTACACGTACCATGTGTATTGACATGTTAATACGATGAGCGTAAGATGGGTGCTGACGTGACTCCTCTAAAGCCGACAACCTTCCGACTAGAAACCGAAATCATGGACGCACTCAACGAGATCCGCAATCGCGATGGGGTTCCAGTGAGTGAGCAGGTCCGTCGGGCGCTAAAACAATGGATCGAAGCGAAGGGCGTCAAGGTCAAAGGGCTGGGCAAACGGGCGGCTGCCCGCAAGCTTCGCTAAAGTCGTGACAAATGCCTGATCTCTGGCTGGTCCCTGCTTCGGTCGAACTCTTCCCTATGGGAGATGGCACATCCCGTCTGTCCGTGTTTTGGTCAAACGGGACGCGAGGAAAGCTCGACGGGCGCGCGGACGAGATCCGAGGGGTCCAGACAATCCTGCTCCAAGCTGATGTCGGAGCAGGCAACGGTGAACGTGGCCCAATGGCCCGGAATGAAAGTCGGTTCTGGATTGGAGTGGGACTGGTGATGCTTGCAGCAATCTACGCGAGACAGAGCACAGAGCAGAACGACGTGGCCGACGAGCAGAAGTCGGTCGCGCGCCAGGTCGAGAACGCCCGCGCGTTCGCCGCCACAAAAGGTTGGACCGTCGCTGACGAGCATGTCTATGTTGACGACGGGATCGGCGGTGCGGAGACCAGCAAACTCATCAGTCGCCAGCGGTTGCTCGGAGCCATCAGCGCGGCCCCGGCCTTTCGTGTGCTCATCATGCGCGACGCCTCGCGCTTCAGCCGTCGGGATGGCGATGAGGCGTTCGGCGAGCTGAAGCGCATCGCGCAGGCCGGCGTGGCGATCTGGTTCTACCAGGACGGTACCCAGTTCGAGTACGGGAACTTCGCGGCAAACATCACTGGCATCGTGCGCGCGGAAATGAATGCGGAGTTCAGACGCCAGATCGGGCGATGGACACGCGAGGCAATGGTACGGAAGGCGAAGGCCGGCCATGTGACGGGCGGCGCGTGCTTCGGCTATCGGAACATCGAGATTGTCGGCACCGATGGTCGGCGCTCGCATGTGGAGCGGACGGTCGAGCCTGTTGAAGCGGAAATCGTGCGCCGGATTTTCCGATTGTCGGCGGAGGGGCACGGGACCAGGGCAATCGCGAAACTGTTGAACGCGGAAGGGGCGCAAGCACCAAGAGCACAGCGAGGCCGTTCCCAGTCATGGGCGCCGACATCGGTGTATGCCGTGTTGCGGCGGCCGCTCTACCGCGGCGAGATCGTCTGGGCGCAAACGGCGAAACGCGACAAGAGGGGCCAGAAGCGGCAGAACGCGAGACCGGAGACGGAGTGGATCAGGCGGCCGGCGCCCGCGCTACGCATTGTCACCGATGACGAATGGCGCGCGGCGCATCGTCAACTCGAAGTCGCTCGAGCGCAATATCTGACGAGCACCGGTGGCCGAGCGTTCGGACGGCCAGCACGAGGCAATCCTTCAAAATATCTCCTGACGAATCTGGCGCTCTGCGGCGACTGCGGCGGGGCGCTCTGGGTTCGCTCACGATCTCACGGGACGGGCCGGAAGTTCTATTACGGCTGCTCGGTCTATCACGGGCGCGGCGAGCATGTCTGCCGGAATGGGGCCGACGTGCCGATGGACGACGCAAACGAGATCCTGATTGAGGCACTGCTCGATGACGTACTCGACGAGACCATGCTCACTGAAGCGGCAGACGGGGCCCTGCGCCTAATCCAGGGCGACGACACAAGTGCGGCCGCACGTGTAGAGCAACTCGAGGCCAAGATCGAGACTGTCTCGCGTGAGCAGGCGCGACTCGTTTCCGCGATTGCTGCTGGTGGCGATATGCCTGGACTTGTATCAGCCCTCAGAGAGCGCGAGACGCGCCGGACGGCGCTTGAGATGGAGCGCCAGGCGATCGGCACGCCACGACCACGACAGAACGCCGCACGTATCCGCAGCGAGCTGCTCGAGATCGCGCACACCTGGCGAAGGGTGCTCACGGACGATCCGTCAAACGCTCGGCCGATTGTGTCGGCGTTGCTCATCGGGCGCGTGACGTACACGCCGCTCGAGCGGAAGCGATGGAAGCTTGCTGGTCAAGGAACACTCGCGGGCTTGTTTGAACGGGAACTTACCTGTAGCGATGGCGTCCCCAACGGGATTCGAACCCGTGTTTCAGCCTTGAAAGGGCCGTGTCCTGGGCCTCTGGACGATGGGGACGCACGGAGGGCGAACTACAGCCCATCATCTTAGCATGCAGGAAAGTTGGTGAGCTACGACCGCGCCGCCGGCCGTGACATCGCCGGCCGATTCTTGCGGTACGAGTTCTTGACCGCGATCCCGCCGTCGCGAAACGTCAAGAGGTCGCAGCCGGTCACCTCCACGTACTGACCGTCTTTCCGCGTGCCGGTAAACGTCCACTCCGACACCCCGCGCGTGCCGGTCACGAAATGCCGGGCGTCGCCCCAGCGCGCGTCTGGAAACGCGTCGAAGACGGACGCGAACGCGGCGCGCACCGCCTGCCGCCCCTCGCTGCGCTCGCCGTCGGCGTCAGGACCCGCCGAGGCCTGGAACACACAGTCATCCGTCATCATCGACATCAGCGCGTCGAGATCGTGCCGGTTCCACGCGGCGGCGAACCGGTCGAGCAGGGCGATCAAATCATCGTGGGACATAGCGCGGCCCTCAGTCATGTTCCAGCTTCAACACCTTGGCGTTCACGGTATCCGCGATGTAGATGGTTTTCTGATCCGGCGTGACGACGAGATAGTGCGCTTCGCCGATCAGGTTCGACGTCGCACCCTCGGCATCCCGCCCGCCCTTGCCGAGCCAGCCCGTGATGGTGCCGTTGTCGTCGAGCGACGCGATCATTCCGTCCATCCCCGACGACATCCAGATGTGCCCCTTCGCGTCCACGAACAGGCCGCTCGTCAACATCGGCTGCTGAATTTCACGGAGCGGAGTGAGATTGGTGTCGAGTACCAGGATCTTGCGCACCTGCCGATCCGTCACCCACAGTTCTCCCTTCGGCGTGACGATCACGCCGTGAATCGTGGGATAGGTGCCGTCGGCGTGGGGCAGTGCGCGGCTCGTGATGTACTTGCCGTTCTTGTCGAACTTGAACACCCGCGGATCGGACCCCTGCGTCACTGGCGGTGTGGCGGTCTCGTAGGTTGCACAGTAAGTACAGTCGGGCGGCGAAGAGGTGCCGCCATGACCCTGTACGACATAAAAATTGTCGTCCTGGTCGAACGCGACGTCCATGGGCTGGTTGAACATCCCATTCCATTTCGCCTCGTCCCACTTCGCGACTTCGCCGCGCGTGCCCACGGTCATCAGCGGCTCGCCGTTCGGCTTCAGCTTCCACAGCACGTTCAGAAAGGCGTCGAGGATCCAGATGTTGCCGTAGCGATCGACCCGCAACGCGTGCGGGTTGATGGCGATGTTGGGGTTGAACGTGCGGAGGAGTTTCCCCTGCGCGTCGTACTCCAGCATCGTCATGACGGGGTTGCGGTTGAAGACGAGCAGATGCCCCTGGGGCGTCAACGCCACGCCCGACACGTTGCCGAATTTCTGACCCGGCATCGGGGCCGGCTGCGTGACGAAGTGGTACGGCAGCGCCGGCGCGTTGGGCGGTTGGAGATTGGGCGTAGCGCGGGGCGGAACGATATGCGGATCGTTGCGACTGGCCCGCCGATTCTGAGCCGGCTGCGCCGGGGCTGGCGCTCCTGTGCCAGGGCGGCGGTGACAGCCAACATCGACAGGACGCCGACGTGCGATGAATGGTTTCATCTGGTCTTCTCCATTGTCCTGGCTGGTCCGGCGGCTGCCGGCGCGACGGCGATCCCAATGATGCCGCTCCGCTCGATGGTCTGTGCGAAGAATCCCGACGTCCGGATGTCATCGATGAACTGATTGACGGCTTTCAGATCCTCCTCAGCCCCCTTCGCCACGATGATGGTCTGCTCGACGCCGTACAGATCGTCCTTCAGCAGACGCAGTCCGGGTGCGTTTCGGAGGGCCTCGGTCAGCCGCTGGCGATTCGTGCCGAACGCGTCCCACTCCTTATTCAGCACACCCTGGATGCCCTCGGAGCCCGCGGTTTCGGAAATCTCGACGAGTTGAGCCTGCTTCAACGTGCGCGCCAGATACAGGGCCATCGAGTCCGCGCGCCGGGCGGCGATCTTCTGATTCGCACGGTCGATCTCCTTTACGGACTGAAGCGGCGAATCCTGACGGACGACGAATGTCTGCAGCACCAGCATGAACGGCTGGGAGAAGAGGATAGGCCCTTCGCGCTCGGGGTTGTAGGCGACCAGCCCGATGTCGGCGTCGCCATTTCGAACGGCATCGATGACGTTCTGCGGCGTCTGGACGCCGATCAGGGTGACGTCCACCCCACGCCGGCGGGCCAGTTCCCGTGCGAGCTCGACGGCCGGCCCACCAATGGCGCCGGTGACCGGATCCTTCACGGTCATCGCGGGATTGGCCGCAAGAAACGCGGCGCGGAGGGTACGCGATTGACCGGGCGCACTCTGCGCTCCGGGATCTGAACTCGCGATGAAAAGCGCCGCCAGGAGACACAGCGAGGGCCCGCGCACGACACCTCCTCAGGAAAGGGCCCACTATAGCGGATTCCGGATTCTGCGGGCCTCTGATCAGCCGCGGAGAAACTGCAGGAGGATCCGGCTCACCGCCTCGGGCTGCTCCTGCTGCACCCAGTGGCCGGCGCCGTCCACCAAATGTGTGCCCTGCATCTTCGTCGTCAGCGTCTTCTGCAGCCGCTCGAGCGCACCCGGGTTCTGATAGACACCCCAGTCGCTCTTGCCGCCGATGAACAGCGACGGCACATCAATCGTCCGGCCCGAGAAGAGCTGAAGGTCGGCATTCCCCGGGTTGCCCCGATAGCCGTTCAGGCCCCCTTGAAATCCTGTCCGGCCGTACTCTTCACTGTAAACGCGGAGTTCGGCGTCCGGCAGCCATCGGCACGCCGCAATCTCCGCGGCCGACGGCATTTCCGCAGCCACCGTTTCCGCCATCCCCTTGTTCAGGTCCATGACGTAGTAGCGCGGCAGCTTCGCCCATTCGGCTGCGGTTCTCGCCGCAAGGGGAAACGGCTGGTTCTGTTTCCAGTCTGCGCTTTTCATATGGTAGTACGCGCGCAGGAACGCGTGAATTCCCTGTGGCGGGCGCGACATGTTGTCGTTGGCCGCGCTCGTCGTGTAATACCGCTGATAGTGCTTGCGCGGAGGTGTGAGAGCCGCCAGGTCGCCGTAGATCGCGTCGGCGTCCACACTTGGTGCTGCCGCTCGAGGCGCGTTCACGGTATTGAACGGCAGCGCTGGCGGTCCCCCGAAGGGGGCGCTCATCATGACCACCGAGCGGAAGACATCCGGTCGTGCGAGCGCGCACCAGCCTGCAAGGGGCGAACCCTGGTCGTGCCCGATGACGGCGGCGACCGAGCGATACCCCAGCGCGGATACCAACGCGAGCATGTCGCGGATCTTGTTGACGTTGCCAAACGGTCTGAGATCGTCTGTGTAGTTGACGTCCGCACCTGACGTGCGCCCGTACCCGCGCACGTCTGGCGCAAAAACGTGAAACCCGGCGGCGGCGATCGGCCGCATGACCTTCCGCCAGCTGTACGCCAGCTCCGGAAAACCGTGGAGCAGGAGCACGGCAGGGCGGTCCGGCGTTTCGAAGCCCGATTCGAGAACGTGCATCCGGATTCCGTTGATGTCATTGACGAGACGAGAACGGATGCCCGGTGGAAGCATTGCGGGACTGTACGGCGTTGCTTCGCCGCTCGTGACTTGAGCGGCGCGCACGCGTGGGCCCAGTGGCAGCCGGCGCGAGGGTCGCGATGAGCCCCTGCAGCACGTTCCGGCGAGTCAGCACGTCACCTCCACAGCTTCCAGCTTCCAGATTTTTCTAGTTTCTAGTTTCGTGTATCTCCTACGGCTGCAGCAACGGCAGGCTATTGAGCGGTGGGGGAGGCGGCAGCGCCTGCAGGAACGCATACACGTCGGCGACGTCCTGGTCGGACATCACCTTCGCTTTGTACGGCGGCATCTCGCCTCTCGGCGAGCGCAGATATCTCAGAAACGCCTGGAACGGAATCGGCCTCGGCCCGAGCCGGGGCCCTTGCGTGCCTCCTTGCCCTTGTTCGCTGTGGCACTGATAGCAGCCGATCCTCCCGTACAGCGCTTTGCCTTTGACGGCGTTTCCAACCGGCGCGGTGCCTGCTGTCTCTGCTGGCGGCGCGGCCTGGTTCTGCGCGGCGGCCGGAGCCGAGGACAGCACTGCGATCGCCGCGAGAGAAACTCCAATCGCTGTAGCGCGCCAATGTCTAGGTCATCACATCATCATCAGTCGACCTCTCAACGCGCCTGAGTGACGACATCCACAAGCGCCGGCTCGCCACGCTTCACCACCGCCAGGGCTCGCGCAATCGCCGGACCGACATCCTTTGGATCGGTGATGGGCCCCTCTGCGTGCACGCCCAGTCCCTGCGCGAGCTTCGAGAAGTCGATGTTGGGATCGGAGAGCATGCTGCCGATCTGTACCGCGATCGACACCCCGGCTGCGCCGGTTGCACATGCGCTGCACGTGCATCACTTCCATGTGGTACGCGCGGTTGTTGTTCATGATGCTCAGCAGCGGAATCTTGTGGTGCGCGGCGGTCCACAGCACCCCGGGCGCGTACATGAGATCGCCGTCGGTCTGAATGGCCACCGACAACCGCCCGTGCCGCTTGTTGGCGAGCGCGGCGCCGACCGAGGCGGGCGCGCCATAGCCGATTCCGCCCCCGCCGGCATCGCCAAGCCAGTGATAGGGCTTGTTGAAATCCCACAGCCGCCTGGGCCAGCCGCCACCATCGCTGTAGTAGCTCGACACCAGCGACCAGTCCTCGTGCTTGATCTGCGCCCAGAGTTCCGCACACAGAGCGAGCGGTGCTCACGGGGCTCGCGTCCCAGGCGTACGAGGCCGCGAGCCGCGCACGTTCGAGCGTGGCTCGTCTGGCCTCGGCCAACCGCGCCCCTCGCTCTTCGAAGACACGCCGGCGGTCGCCGGTGACGAGCCGCTTCACCGCTTCGATGAGCGCCGGGAGCGTCGCCTCTCCGTCGGCGGCGATCGCGAGGTCAACTTCCGCCATGCGTCGGAAGTCCTGGTAGTTCGACCGGACATACAGCTCGCCGGTTGTGATGGTGACGAGCTTGGCGCCCGGCTTGGTGAGCGGTCGCTGGGTGCGATGCTGCTGATCTCGCATCGCGTTGACGGTTCCCCAGAAGTCTGTCACCTCGAGGCCCAGGACGACGTCCGCTGTGGCGATGACGGCGTTCGCCCGCTCCGACTGATTGAGAGGGTGGAGCGAGGGGAAGTTCATCCGTCCGCCCTTGTCGATGACGGCAGCCTGCAGCGTCTCCGCCAGCTCCACGAGCAGCGGCATCGCGGCCGGCGTCCGCGCGAGCCGATCGGCGACCAGCACGGGATTTTCGGCGGCGACCAGCAGCCGCGCCAGCTCCGCCACAGCGGCCGCGTCGCCTTGAGGAGCCGTCGGCATCGTGAGCTTCGGAATCGAGAGCTGGCCGCGGTCCTTGATGCCGTCCTCTTGAAGCGGGCCGTCGGCGACGATCACCACCGGCGCCATCGGCGGCGTCATGCCGATCCGGTACGCGCGCACCGCCGACTCGGCGAAGTGGCCGAGCGACCACGGCGTGTCGTCCCATTTCGTGTAGTCGCGAACCATGGCGGCGACGTCTTGCGCGCCGTGGTACCACTCGGCTCCGCGACGGGTCGCGGCATCGGCGTAGTTGCCCAGGATGATGTACACGGGCACGCGGTCGCACCACGCGTTGTAGATCGCCATCGCCGCGTGCTGCAGGCCGACCGTGCCGTGCGCCATCACGGCCAGCGGCTTGCCTTCAACTTTGAAGTAGCCGTGGCCCATGGCCACAGACGACTCTTCGTGACAGCAGGTGATGAGCTCGGGCTTCTGATTGCCGCCGTAGTTGATGACCGATTCGTGGAGACCGCGAAAGCTCGAACCGGGATTGGCGCAGATGTACTCGAACCCGAGCGACTTGATGACGTCCACCATGAAGTCGGACCCGGCGCTGTCTGTCGTGAGCCCGTCGTCTTCAGCGGCGGCGTCGCTTCGGCCGCCGCGGTCATGACGGGCGTGGCTGGTGGGCGCGCGGTCTCGGGTGGCGTCGCTTGCTGAGCGCCGACGACATCAGCGGGGGCCATGAGCGTGGCCGCGCCCACCATCGCGCCGCTTTGCAGAAACTTCCGCCGCTCGATGGATGTCGTTTTGGGTAGCTTCGATCGCGCCACGGCGCCACCTCTATCTTTCGGATGTCAGATGGTTGGAAACAGTAAGTAAGGATAGTTCCGCAGTCAATAGAGTGGGATGTATCATCCACGCGGAGGAGATGCCATGAAGCTGGTGAGGATCACATTGTCGGCGGTGTGCGTAACCCTCTGGGTTTCGATCGAGGCGCTGACGGCCGCCGGCTCGTGCGAGAGCCTGTCGGCGTTGACAGCTGCCCAACACGACAATCACGATGGCGCAGTCGGTTGCTTCGGGCGGATTCTCGCCGCCGGCAGCCGGTGGCGGAGGACAGGCATTCAGCGGGCTGCCCGCATTCTGCCGCGTGGCCGCAACGATCAAGCCGACGTCCGATTCCGACATCAAAGTTGAAGTGTGGCTCCCCGCGTCCGGGTGGAACGGGAAGTACCAGGCGGTTGGAAACGGCGGGTGGGCCGGTTCAATCGGGTATGCCGCGATGGCTCGAGCCCTCCGCGACGGGTACGCGACGAGCTCCACCGACACAGGACACACCGGCAGGTCAGCGAGCTTTGCCCTCGGCCATCCCGAGAAACTGATCGACTACGCCTATCGGTCTGTGCACGAGATGACCGTGAAGAGCAAGGCGATCGTCAACGCCTTCTACGGCACGGATGTGAAGCGCTCGGTACTTCAACGGGTGCTCGACCGGCGGACGGCAGGCCCTCGTCGCGGCACAGCGATTCCCGAACGACTTCGACGGCATCGTCGCCGGCGCCGCCGCCAATCCGAAGACCCACCTCGACGCCTGGCGCGTCTGGATGACGCAGGCGATGTTGAAGGATCAGGCGAGCTTCATCCCGCCGGAAAAGCATCGCGTCATCCATCAGGCGGTGCTCGATGCGTGCGACACGCTCGACGGTGTCAAGGATGGACTCATCGAGAATCCGACGCGCTGCCGCTTCGACCCGGCCGTGCTCGCGTGCCGCGGCGCCGACGGTCCGAATTGCCTGACTGCCGCGCAACTGGAAGCCGCCAAGGTCGTCATGAGCCCGGTGAAGAATCGTCGCACCGGCGAGATGATCTTCCCCGGCTTCGAGCCGGGCACCGAGCTCGGGTGGACGCGCATGCTCGGCGGTCCGGACCCGTACGTGAATGCTCTGGAATCGTTCAAGTACGTCATCTTCAAGGATCCGAATTGGAACTGGCGGACGTTCGATCTCGAGCGGGATCTCGCGATTGCCGAAAAGGCTGGTCACGGCACGCTGTCGGCCGTCGATCCGAACCTGACGGCATTCACCGCAGCGTGGCGGCAAGCTCCTCATGTATCACGGCTGGAGCGATCCGAGCATCGCGCCGCAGGCGAGCGTCAACTTCTACACGAGCGCGCTCGGTGCGACAAAGGCTCCCGCCAGCGGGTCCACTTGGTTGCGTCTCTACATGGTGCCGGGGATGGGCCACTGCGGCGGCGGGGAAGGGCCGGACACGTTCGACATGATGAGCGCGCTCGATTCCTGGGTCGAGAAGGGGCAGCTGCCGCAGCGGATCGAAGCGTCGAAGATCACCGCGGGGAAGGTGACCCGTACGCGTCCGCTCTGTCCGTATCCGCAGGTCGCACGCTACAAGGGCACGGGGAGCATCGACGAAGCGGCGAACTTCGCGTGCGTCGCGCCGTGATCTGATCCTGGCCTCATCTTCGACTCGTTCGCTCGATCGGAGTGTCGCGCTGATCGTCAGCGCTGTTGCGGCGCCCGCTGCGGCACAACCCGTCTATCAGCACCTCCGGATTATCGCGCCCGCGGCTCCGGGCGGAGGATGGGATCAGACTGCCCGCGTCATGCAGCAGGTACTGCAGCGCGCCGGCATCGTTCACACCTCATCTGTTGAAAATATTCCCGGCGCGGCAGGCACGATCGGCCTCGCGCGGTTCATCGGCGCCGAGCGTGGGAACGGCGACGTCGTGATGGTCTCGGGTCTGATCATGCTCGGCGCCATCGTCACGCACGCATCACCGGTGACGCTCCGCGAGGTCACGCCCATTGCGCGGCTGACAGGCGAATACGAAGTCATCGTGGTTCCTGCGGCGTCACCGTTCCGATCGCTCGACGATCTCGTTCGAGCGTTCCGGGAACGGCCCGAGTCGATTTCGTGGGGAGGCGGATCGGCGGGTGGGACCGATCAGATGCTGGCCGGACTCGTCGCCGACGCCGTCGGCGTGTCGCCGCGGCGCGTCAACTACATCGCATTCTCTGGTGGTGGCGAATCGATGTCTGCGATTCTCGGCGGACAGGTGTCGGCGGGCATCAACGGCCTGGCAGAGTTCGCTCCGCAGATTGCCGCGGGCACCGTGCGCGCGCTCGGCATCTCGAGCGCCGAGCGGTTGCCCGGCGTTGCGATCCCGACGCTCCGTGAGCAGGGTGTCGACGTCGAGCTCGAGAACTGGCGCTCGCTCGTTGCGCCGCCCGGTATCAGTTCTGTCGATCGGGAGCGTCTCGAGCGGGCCGTCGAGACCATGGTGCGGTCGGCCGAATGGCGTCAGGAGCTCGAGCGCTATCGCTGGATCGATCGCTATCTGGCCGGCGACGAGTTCACCCGATTCGCTCAATCTGAAGACCAGCGCGTGCGCGCGATCCTGACCAAACTCGGGTTGGGAACGGGTGAAACGACACCACGCACCGCCGGTATGTATCCCCTGCTGGTGCTCGCTGGTGTGGTGTTCTGGGTCGGCGCAGCGGTGCTGGAGACTGTTCGAGCCCGTGCGGCATCACGGCGGAACGCCGACGATGGACCACCTCGCGCGCGCGCTACGGTGGGCAAGCGATCGACGATGGACGCTGGACGATGGCGACCGGCCGCATTGATGGCTGCGGGAATGGCTCTCGACCTGGCGCTGATGGAGCAGGCCGGATTCGTGCTGGCGTCTGCAGCGCTCTTCTGGCTGACGGCACGGGCTTTCGACCGTCAGCACCCTGGACGCGATGCGCTGTTCGCGCTTGCGGTCTCGACCGGCGCATATCTCCTGTTTGTTCGCGTGCTCAACGTGACGCTGCCGGCAGGCGTCATCGCGCGCTGGCTCTGAGTGGACACACTGCACGCGCTCAGCCAGGGGTTTGCCAGCGCGCTCACACTGCCACACCTCGGGTGGGCGTTGGCGGGCGTCACGCTTGGTACTGCGGTCGGCGTGCTTCCAGGCATTGGCCCTGCGCTGACGGTTGCGCTGCTCCTCCCCGCGACATTCACGCTCGAACCCACGAGCGCGTTCATCATGTTCGCCGGCATCTACTACGGCGCGATGTACGGCGGGTCGACGACCAGCATCCTGCTGAACACGCCGGGCGAGACGGCGTCGATCGTCACCGCCATCGACGGACACATGATGGCGCGCCAGGGCCGCGGGGCGGCGGCGCTGACGACCGCGGCCATCGGATCGTTCGTGGCGGGCACGCTCGCCACGCTCGCGCTGGCGTTTTTCGCACCGCCGCTGGCGTCGTTCGCGCTGCGCTTCGGTCCGGCCGAATACTTCGCGCTGGCGGTCGTTGCGTTCACCACTGTCTCGGTGCTGCTCGGCTCGTCGATCGCCCGGGGGCTCGTCAGCCTCTTCCTGGGCCTGGCGCTGGGATTGGTCGGCATCGACCAACTGACGGGCGAGGCGCGGTTCTCGTTCGGGATCTCGCAACTGCTCGACGGCATCGATGTCGTCATCTTCGTCATCGGATTGTTTGCGGTGGGGGAGACGCTGTTTCAGGCCTGGCGTCATGGCCGCGATGAAATGGAGGTCGTCACGCTGCACGACTTCACGGGCATGAGCGCGCGACGACTGGAAGCGATCGTGGAAGCCCTGGCTGCGGGGAACGGCCATCGGATTCCCATTGGGCGTGCTGCCATGCGGTGGCTCGGTGATCCCGACGTTCCTTTCGTATATGGTCGAGAAGCGGCTGAGCCGCGAGCCCGAACGATTCGGGCACGGCGCCATCGAAGGCGTGGCCGGCCCGGAGGCCGCCAACAACGCGGCGGCCGCGGGCGTGCTGGTGCCGCTGCTCACGCTCGGTCTGCCCTCGTCGGCGACGGCGGCGATCATGCTCGCGGCATTTCAGCAGTACGGCCTGCAGCCGGGTCCGCTGCTGTTCGCCTCGCGGCCAGACCTCGTCTGGACGCTGGTCGCGAGCCTGTTCATCGGCAACGTGATGCTGCTCGTCCTGAACCTGCCGCTCGCCGGTGTGTGGGCGCGCGTCATGCTGGTGCCCAGGCGGCTGCTCTTTGGCGTCATCCTCGTGCTGGCGTCGCTCGGGGCGTACAGCCTCAACCGATCGGTGCTCGATCTGGCCGTGTTGTACGCGATCGGTATCGTTGGCTGCGCGATGCGCGCGAACGACGTCCCGATGGCACCAGCGGTGATCGGCCTGATTCTCGGGCCGATGGCCGAGCAGCAGTTCCGGCGAGCCTTGGCGATCAGCGAAGGCGATCTCTCGGTCTTCGTCACGCGGCCGATCAGTGCCGCCCTCCTCGTTGTAGCCGTCGCGGTGCTTGCGGCGCCTCGCATTCTCGATCGATGGATGCCGCCGCGCGGCGAGGCGTAGACCCCTTACAATGGGCGTCCGTGCCCTCCGGTGACGACCAGGATATCTACGACGTCGCGGTGCTTGGCGGCGGCAACGCGGGCCTCTGCGCCGCGCTGACCGCACGCGAAGCTGGCGCCCGCGTCATTGTCGTGGAGAGCGCGCCCCGGCACTTCCGCGGCGGAAACAGTCGCCACACGCGGAACCTCCGGTGCATGCACGCGACACCCAGTCAACTGCTGGCCGAGTCGTACTCTGAAGACGAGTTTGTCTCCGACCTGCTCCGCGCGAGCGGACCTGAGACCGACGAAGCGCTGGCGCGGCTGGTCATTCGCGGATCGGCGGGCTGTCCTGAGTGGATGCGGCGATTCGGTGTCCGGTTTCAATCGCCCCTGCGGGGCACGCTGCATCTGGCGCGCACCAACGCGTTCTTTCTGGGCGGCGGGAAGGCGCTCATGAACAGCTACTACGCCGCCGCGGAGCGTGTCGGGATTCGGATCGTGTACGACGCCGAGGTCATTGGCCTCGATCTGCTCGATGGGCAGTTTCGCGGTGCGACCGTGCAGACCGGTGGCCGCGACCGGACGATCCGCGCCAGGGCCGCGGTGATGGCAACAGGCGGGTTCGAGTCGAATCTCGACTGGCTGCGCGAGATCTGGGGTGACGCGGCGGCCAACTTCATCATCCGCGGAACACCGTACAACAAGGGCAGGCTCCTCAGGCTGATGCTCGACGCCGGCGCGCAGCCGGTCGGCGACGCGCGGGACTGTCACGCTGTCGCCGTCGATGCACGCGCGCCGAAGTTCGACGGCGGTATCGTGACGCGCCTCGACTGCCTCTCGCTCGGCATCGTCGTCAACAAACATGCCGAACGATTCTCAGACGAGGGCGAGGACTTCTGGCCGAAGCGCTACGCCGTCTGGGGCACGCTCGTCGCCCGGCAGCCAGACCAGATTGCGTTTTCGATCGTTGATGCCAAGGCAGCCGGCCAATTCATACCGTCGGTGTTTCCGCCGAAGGCCGCGAACTCCATCAGAGAGCTGGCGACGGAGCTGAACCTGTCGCCCGAGAAGCTCGAGGCGACAGTTGACGCCTTCAATCGGGCGGTGCGCCCCGGATCGTTCAACCACGCGTCCCTCGACGACTGCCGGACCGTCGGTGTCAGCCCCGAGAAAACGCACTGGGCGCAGCGCATCGATACGCCTCCGTACTGGGGCTATCCGCTCCGCCCTGGGATCACGTTCACCTATCTTGGTTTGAAGGTGAACGAGCGCGCGCAAGTGCTGATGACCGGAGGAGAACCCGCATTCAACATCTGTGCGGCCGGGGAAATCATGGCGGGGAACATTCTTCGAAAGGGGTACGTCGCCGGTGTTGGCATGACCATCGGCACTGTGTTCGGCCGCATCGCCGGCGGGGAGGCCGCGCGGCATGCCGCACGCTGACCCGGTCGCACACGGCGCGCACGTGATGACCGTTTGTAACGCGTGCCGCTACTGCGAGCAATTCTGTCCGGTGTTTCCGGCGATGGAAAGCCGCCTGACGTTTGCGGAAGCGGATCTCGCGTATCTCGCCAACCTGTGTCACAACTGCGGCGAGTGTCTCTACGCCTGCCAGTATGCGCCGCCGCACGAGTTCGGTATCAACGTGCCGAGGGCGATGGCGGAGATTCGCGCGCAGTCGTACGAGGCCTATTGCTGGCCGTCTTCCCTGTCGAGCGCCTTCAGGCATCACAACCTGATGACCGGTCTCGTTCTCGCAGCCGCGCTGAGTGCGGTCATGTTTGCCGCCGCCTTGATCGTCAACGGGGGCGTGTTGCCTCGACCCGTTGGCCCCGGCGACTTCTACGCCGTCCTTCCGCATGGCTTCATGGTCGGTCTGTTCGGCGCTGTCTTTCTGTTCGTCGTTGCGGCGATTGGAATCGGGGTCATCCGGTTCTGGCGGGATGTGCTGGGCGCGGCCGCACGGAGGGTGACCGCGGCCGACGCCGGCCGGGCGTTCGGCGATGTGCTGACGCTTCGGCACCTGCAGGGTGGCGGCGTTGATTGCACCTCGGACGAGGAGCAGCGCGCACCGCTGCGACGCTGGTTCCACCACTGCACGTTCTACGGATTCCTGCTGTGCTTTGCGTCAACGTCGGTGGCGGCCCTCTATCACACGTGGTTCGGGTGGCTGGCGCCCTATGCTTACGGTAGTCTTCCCGTTCTGCTCGGGATGGCAGGCGGCGCGGGACTACTTATCGGGCCGGCCGGGCTCCTGATTCTGCGAGGGCAACGGGACCCCGCGCTCGCCGATCCCGGCCAGCGCGGCATGGACGAGTCGTTCATGGCGCTCTTGTTCCTCACCAGCCTGACCGGATTTCTGCTGCTGGCGCTTCGCGAGCAGGCGGTGATGAGCGCAGTTCTTGTGGTGCACCTCGGCGTCGTGCTCGCCCTCTTTCTGACCCTTCCGTATGGGAAGTTCGTACACGGCATCTATCGAGCCGCAGCGCTGATTCACTACGCGATGGAGAGCCGGCGCGCGTGAACTGAACGCGCTGCGGCGCTAATCGCGATAGAAACCGACACCGCTCGTCAGGAGTCTAAAGATTGGCGCTTGCCGGCACAGGGGGCGATGCCCCATAGTGTGCGCATGCAGAAGCATTGTCTCGACCGCCGCGACTTCCTTATTCAGATGTCGGCCCTCGGCGCAGCCGTGCACGGGTTCGGTTCCGCCGCCCCGGCAGAGGCCCGGGCGGTCACCTACGATCCCGCGGCCAGGCTGGAGATCGCGGTCAGCGAAGTCGAGCTTCGCCGCAATCAGGCCGGACGGATGCTGATGGCCCGAATCTACCGACCGAATGGCGCAGGGCCGTTCCCGACCGTCCTCGATCTGCATGGCGGCGCCTGGAACGGCAAAGATCGCCGCGCGGAAGAACCGATGGATCGGGCGCTGGCCGCGAGCGGCGTCCTCGTCGTGGCGATCGACATGACGCTGGCGCCCGAGGCGCCCTACCCGGCGTGCGTGCAGGACGCCAACTACGCCGTGCGCTGGCTCAAGTCGAAGGCGGCATCCTGGAACGGCGACCCGTCGAAGATCGGCATCTACGGCAGCTCGAGCGGCGGCCACGTGGGCGAGCTCCTGGCGATGCGCCCCGGCGACGCGCGCTACAACGCGATTCCGCTGCCCGATGCGCCGAAGGTTGACGCGACAGTGGCGTACGTCGCGGCGCGTTCCCCGATCAGCGATCCGTTCGCACGGTTCCAGAACGCAGAACGGCTGAAGCGCGAGCCCATGATCGCCAACCACACGACGTTCTTCAAACCGTGGGAGACGATCCACGAGAGCAATCCGCAGGAAATGCTCGAGCGCCGCGAGAAGGTGACGCTCGTGCCGATGCTCATCATGCAGGGAGCGCTCGACGACAACATGCTCCCGGCCATTCAAGAGAAGTTCGCGAAGACCTACAAGGCGGCCGGCGGTCAGTGCGACTACCAGCTCTTCGAGGGCAGTCCGCACGAATGGGTGGCCCAGCCAGGGCCGCAGACAGACCGTGCGCGCGATATGGTCAAGGCGTTTATCGCGCGGCAGATGAACGTCGCGCGATAAGCCACCTCAGCGGGCGATCGGAGCACTTGGGTTGGCATTGCTGCGGCGCGAATCCGTGCGCAGGCGGCCGAGGGGTGACAACTGACCGCGCGAGAAGCCCGAGGGCATCAAGCGAGGACAAATGGGCGGAAGAGGTGTCCTCGCGGCGTTGCGGCCCACGTCGGCATCGCAGCGCGCGTCCGGCCCCGGAGCTTCGGATTCGAGCGGCAGGAATGCCAGCCCAAGTGCGTCCCGCGGACGCTAGACGGTCCGGCTAAAGCCGGACACTACGTACTACGCCCTGGCTAAAGCCGGGCCCTACTGGGACGGCGGAGGGGTAGGGACGTGGATTTCCTGCATCCACTCCTGATACTTCCGATTCGCGACGCTGCTTCTCGACGCGCGCAAACCCGCCAGCACTCGCCGCGCGATGCGGCGATCGGGCGAGTCCGCGTCATGGCGCGCGACGTCCAGGAGCGACGTCACGATCGGCTGCAGGCTCGCGAGCGCCGCGTCTGCCGCTTCCGGCCAGTTCAACTGCCGCACCAGCGAGTCGACTTCGTTCTGCACCCGCAGCTCACGCGCATCCTCGGCATCTTCCGCGTTCATCGCGCGGCGACGTCCTGGCGCGCTTCGAGCGCGGCGGCCGACGCGACAACGGTTGCGACATCGCGGAGACCCTCGAAATCGGCGGCGACGTGCTTCAGCTCCCGCAGCTTCGACACGCCTTCAGGCTGCGCGTCGGCATGCGCCATTCGTTTCGAGAAGAGGCCGGCAACAAACGCGGCGTCCTGCGAGCGGAGGCCGCGCTTGATAGCCTGAATTTCCATCCACTCGACACCGCTGGTCGCTACCTCGACGGGCAGCCACGTGTGGCCGCCCTCGAAAATCTCGACACGATGCGGGCTCGTCATCAGCCGGTCGAGCGTGCGCATCTCGCGGTAGTTGAAGTCTTCCGTGCCGGCGCTGCCGAAGATGGGAAAGCGCTCGGCTCTGCGGAAGGCCGTCGAGTAGCCCGCGCTCGAGGCAAAGACCCCGGCGATCTCGGGTGAGTTCTGCGCGACCATGATCGCCACGCGTCCGCCTCCCGACATGCCGGCCGTGTACATCCGTTTGGGATCGATGGCAAAGCGCTGCCTGACGTCGGCGCTCATCGCCGCTGCCGCGTCGAGCCCCACATTCCATGGCCCGTTCCGCGAGTTGTTCGAGCCGGCCACGACGTAGCCGTACTGCTCGGCGGCATCGCGATAGCGCTCGACCCCCTCGCGGCCACCGCCCCCGCCGTCGAAGGCAAAAATGACCGGCCACTGGCGTGACGAGGTGAAGTACGAGGGGAGGTAGAGCGCGTAGTGCTGGGACTCGTCCTGCTGGCACTTGACATCGTCGATGATCCTGCCGCTGGGCAAGGCCTGCATGTCAGGACACTATGGTCCTGATTACACCGGGAGGCAAGCCGTTCCACTATAATTGCGCCGCTTCCCATTGGCATTGATTTCCGGCACCCGGCTGGGCCCGTACAGATCGCCACCCAAATCGGCAAAGGTGGGATGGGTGAGGTGTATCGCGCGCTCGATCCCAACCTTGGGCGTCAGGTCGCCATCAAGGTTCTACCCGACACGTTCGCCCGCGACCCCGAACGGCTGGCGCGTTTCGAGCGCGAAGCGAAGACGCTTGCCGCACTGAACCATTCCAACATCGCGCAGATTTACGGGCTGGAGAAAGCGGACGGTGTCCGCGCGCTCGTAATGGAGCTGGTCGAGGGTTCCACGCTTGCCGAGCGCATTGCGCAGGGCCCGATTCCGGTGAACGAGGCGCTGGCCATCGCCCGGCAGATTGCCGAAGCGCTCGAAGCGGCGCACGAGCTCGGCATCGTTCATCGGGATCTGAAGCCGGCCAACATCAAAGTCAGGCCTGACGGCACGGTGAAGGTGCTGGACTTCGGTCTGGCAAAGGCGATGGACACAGCCGGATCCACGGCGTCGGCCCCTGGCGCGCCCGGTCATCCTTCCGCGCTTTCGATGTCTCCGACCATCACGTCGCCGGCGCTGCTCACTGGCGCCGGCATCATCCTGGGTACCGCCTCGTACATGAGTCCGGAGCAGGCGCGCGGCAAGGCCGTCGACAAGCGCTCGGACGTGTGGGCGTTCGGTTGCGTGCTTTACGAAATGCTGACCGGCCGGCGCGCCTTTGGCGGAGACGACGTGACCGATGTCCTCGCGCGCGTGCTCGAGCGCGATGTCGAGTTCGGGGCCATTCCCGCTTCAGTTCCGCCGGCGGTCCATCGTTTGTTGCGCCGGTGCCTGGCGAAGGATCCACGCCAGCGCCTGTCCGGCATCGAAGTGGCTCGGCTGGAGATCGACGATGCCTTGACGGCGCGTCCGGAGATCTCGCAAACCGCGTCGGCGGGCTCGCGGTCGCGGTGGGAACGCGCGGCGTGGGCTGCCGGTGTCGTTGGCGCCGCAGCAGTTGCGGGTGGCGCGGCGTACTACAGTCGTCCTGTGCCGGCGCCGCCTCCTGAAGTGCACTTCGAGATACCCGTCACGCAGATGCGCTTCCTCAGCGACATCGCGATATCGCCGGACGGCCGCCGCGTCGCGTTCGCAGCGGCGACGCCGAGCGGCCGCGACGGCATCTGGATTCGCGAGCTCGATGCACCCACGACGCGGCTGCTGGCCGGTACCGAGAATACCGTGCCGCAGCCCGTGTACCCGGCCTGGTCTCCCGACAGCCGATACCTCGTCTTTGCCGCGGATGGAAATCTGAAGAAGGTCGATATAACCGGCGGGCCGCCGCAAACGCTCACCGCGCTTGGCGGCCAGATTGGCGGGGCGACGTGGAATCGCGACAACGTCATCATCTTCGCCAGCAACGATCACGGCCTGCGGAGAATCTCGGCGTCCGGGGGCGAGGTGAGTGCGGTCAGCGAACGCGACACGTCGCTCGAAGAGATCTTTCACGACAACCCCGTGTTCCTTCCCGATGGAAGGCACTTCCTGTATCTCGCCTGGAGCAACGCAAAACCGGAGAATCGCGCAATCTTCATCGGCTCGCTCGATTCGCCATCACGCACACGGCTGATGACCGCCGAATCGAACGCGGCATACAGCCAGGGGCGTCTGCTGTTTCTCCGTGCCGATACGCTGGTAGCACAACCCTTCGATCCGGAAGGTCGGCGGTTCACCGGCGAGGCCGTGGCGCTCGGCGTGCGTGTGGCCAAGGTCGCCCAGGAGGTGGGCGCGTTTTCGGTGTCCGACACCGGTACGCTCATCTACCGCGAGCCGGGTACCGGCGCGCCCACTCGACAGTTTCTGTGGATGGATCGCGAAGGCAAGACAGTCAAAGCCGCGGATGCCGAATTTTCCATGGCCCCCGGCATGAAGTTGTCGCCGAGCGGCAAGCAGATCGCGTTTATAGAAGGGATCCCTCCCGACATCTTTCTCTACGACCTCGATCGCCGCGTCAAGACGAGGTTGACGACCAACCCCGCGGTCGACCACAGCGCTGTATGGTCACCAGACGGCAGCAGGGTGGTGTTTGATTCGCATCGCCCCGATCCAGGTGGCAGGGGTGAGGGGGCCGGTCTGTACGAAAAGCCTTCGAATGGAGCGACCGCGGAGCAGCCGATTCTCGATCGTGAGAACGGCGTCCAGCACTCGCCGCGCGACTGGTCAAGCGACGGGAGCGTGCTCATCTTTGCCAGGCAGGGGCAGAACGGGCGCTGGAATCTGTGGGGGCTTCCGCTGACCGGCAACCGCAAACCGTTTCCGTATCGCAACGGCGACTTCAGCGAAAACGAAGCGTCGTTGTCGCCCAGCGGCCGGTTCCTCGCATTCACGTCGAACGAGTCGGGCAGGAACGAGGTCATCGTGCAGCCGTTTCCGGATCCCAGTGGCGGCCGCTGGCAGATTTCCACTGAGGGCGGTTCGGCCCCGCGATGGCGCCGCGACGGGCGGGAGTTGTACTACATCGACTTGAAGGGCCGTCTCATCGGCGTGTCCGTAACCACGGTTCCCGACTTCAGCGTTCAGCAGACGACGCTGACGATCCAGACTCCTCTGCAGCTGCCGGTGCAAGTCGGCGGTGGGGGGTTCCCATACGATGTGGCGCCCGATGGACAACGCTTCCTGCTCACGGTGCCCGTCACGGGCATCACGGCGACGCCCATCAGCGTGCGCGTGAATTGGGCGGCTCTAGGGGGCAACTAGCAGCGTTGACAGGGCTGAAGCCCTGTGCCACCGAGAACTGATTACTGAGAACTGATAACTATTTGCCCAGGCTGCGAAGGATGCTGTCGGTCACCGCCGCGGCGAGCACTTCATATCCCTCTTGCGTGTAGTGCGTCCCATCAGGGCCCATCATCTTTTCCCGGCCGCGGGTTTCGACCAGAGTGTGCAGATCGTCGATCGGCACGCCGGCCTGCTTCATCACCGAGACCGCAGTGACGTTATATTTCTGTACGTCGGCCTCGAAGCGGTCGAACCCTGCTTTTCGTTGCGCATGCAGGTTGTCGATGATTGGCGTCGTCGTTCCGAATACGACGGTGGCCTTCGTTTCCTTCCGTATGCGATCGAGGATGGCCTTCAGGTTCTTCTCGTACTCGGAGAGCGGAACCTGATAGCCCTTGTCCGTCAGCTTCAGATCGTGGAGGCCGGCGTTCAGGTGAACGACGGCGGGCTTCGCCTTGATGACCCATTCGTCGAGGTTTCTGAGGACGTTGCCGCTGTCCTCGCCGTTCGGCTTCGCGCTGACGACGATCGCCTTGCCGGCGAGCAGCTTTGCCACAAAAGGCGCGTAGCCCATGCGGATGGAATCGCCGACCAGGACGACGGTGGGCAAGGGCTTCTCCTGCGCGGCGGCACCCGCGACCAGAATCGAGACGAGAATCGCAGACCAGCAGCGCGTCAACATGGCGGCTTCCTCCAGCGCGGTGCCGACATGATAACGCCTCCCGGTTGTGTGGTATAACGTCGGCCTCGAGTCAAATTCAGCGTTCCTGCGGAATCGGCAACACCGTTGAGAGGTGATTCCATGGAAATCAAACGAAGAGAATTTCTGGCGACCGGTCTCGCGTTGAACCTCGGTGCGGCGGCGGCTGTGCTGGCTCAGGGTGGGGCGGCGCCCGCTCGTGCCGGCGGCGGTGGCAGGGGCCGCGGCTCTGTTCAGACCCGCGTTGGAAAGACGACCCGGATGTTCAAGTCCCCCGGCATGTATCCCAACGCGCTGGCCGTCATGACCGACGCACCAGGGGGGCTGTGGATCGGCCAGCAGAAGATCACCGCCGACAACAGCAAGACGTACAACCTGCCGGTGGAGAAAGATCCCAGCGAGGCCGCATGGCTGGTCGATTGGAGCGGCAAGCTGGTCAAGACGGTCACGACGCAGGCGCGCAATACCTCCGGGATGGCCTACGGAGATGGCTACGTGTGGATGGGGGCGAACTCAGAGCCTTATGGCATCTTCCAGGTCGACCAGAACTCGAAGCAGATCTCGCACCGTCAGATTCCGCTCAGCATCGACGGCCGAGGCGGCGGGACGCATGGCGTGAAGTGGCACAAAGGCAAGCTCTGGATCGCAGCCCTGCGGCTGGGCGGCATCATGCGTGTCGATCCGAAGTCGTGGGCGCCCGAAGTCCTGATCCGGATCAGCTCCGAGGAGAGACCGCGCCTGCACGACGTGGCCTTCGACAACGAGGACAACATCTGGGTCGTGAACGGCAACAACAGCACCAGCTATGCCGAAGGGAAGATGGCCATCAATAAGTATGACGGCCGGAGCGGCCAGCACCTGATGACGGTCGAGCTTGCGCCCGGATCGTGCGATCCGCACGGGCTCGTGTGGCACGAGGGGCGGCTCATCAGCTGTGATGCCGGCATCCACCCCGGATGGAAGGGGTTAGAGAGCCCGCACAGCGGCTATATCTTCAGCATCGAGGTGGCGTAGAACCGCCCACGAACCGTCGCGCGCGCCTGCATTATCCCGGAGGCGGCTCCGCTATGGTGGAGCCGCCTCGGTAATCTGTCCGACACACGATGGGCGAAGCGACTTGCCATCAACTATTTACGCAAGTGCCGGAATTCCGCTCCTTCTGGCCCCCCTCTTGCGATGTGCCGTCCGTTTGCCATCTTCTTAGGAGGAAAAGACATGATGAGTCGTTCCGCAGGTACCCAATTGATGCTCGCCCTCGCCGTTGCCGCGTTCGTCGCGACCGCCGTGCCCGTTAGCGCACAGAAACCGGTGACGCAGGGCGCCGCCGTCAGCGAAAGCTTCACCATCACCGCCATCGACTACAAGTCGCGGCTTGTCACCTTGCGCGACGCCAAGGGTGAGTCCGACACGATGTATTGCGGACCCGAGGTGACGCGCTTCGACAAGCTCAAGGTCGGCGACAAGGTCAACTTCCGCTATTACGAGTCTGTGGTCTACGCGATCCAGAAGCCCGGCTCGGCGAAGCCCGCCGCGTCGGAGACAGGCGGCCTCGTGCGGACGCCAGGAGAGAAGCCGGGCGGGACGCTCTCGCAGCAGATGACCGCGACGGTCACCGTCGCTGCGATCGACACAAAGGTCCCGTCGGTCACGATCACGGCAGCCGATGGCGCGAAGATGTCGTTCAAAGTGGAGAACCCCAAGAATCTCGAAGGCGTGAAGGTTGGCGACAAGGTCGACATCACGTACACCCAGGCCCTGGTCATCAGCGTCGAGTAGGTGTGTCATAGCCTCTCGATGGCTCCGTTCGGGCATGGTTGTGTTGGCGTCGCTGGCGCTGACGCCCGAACGTGCCTTGTGCCAGGCGCCGGCCGACCCCGCGGCTGAACAGCAGTCCGACCTCGTCAGCACCATGGACGTGGTCGACCTGATTCGCAAGCTGCGTCACAAGGATCCGCCGCCACCGGCGGCGGCCAGCGATCGGCCAAAGATGCGCGCGATCGCGCCGGTGATCGGTGCGAAGCCATCGAGCGGCGTCATCGGGGGGGTGGCGGGGAATGTCGCCTTCTATCGGGGCGATCCCGCGACGACGCGCATCTCGTCGAGCGTGGTGAGCGCGACGGTCACGAGCAAGAAACAGGCGGGCATCGGCGCGCACACGACGATGTACACCCGCGACGACGGCTGGCTGTTCGAAGGGGACTACCGGTTTCAGTGGACCTCTCAGGAAACCTTTGGACTGGGCACGAGCACCAGCTCGCCGACCGGCGATCTCGCGAAATTCGATTTCTACCGGCTCTATCAATCACTCTACCGCCGCCTGCGCCCGCATCTGTTCGCAGGTGGCGGCCTGTACTTCGACAGCCACACGGACGTAAGGCCCGGCGAAGACGCGGAAGACAGCTGGCCGCAGTCGCCGTACTACCTCTACAGCACCACGAACGGCCTGCCGCTCGACACCCAGATGTCGGTCGGGCCGAGCGTCGAGATCATGTGGGACACCCGCGACAGCTTCATCAACCCTGGTCGCGGCTGGCTCGCGCGCGCAGGCTATCGTGTGCACATCGACGGGCTGCTTGGCGGCAGCTCGAGCTGGGAGAAGGTCAATCTCGATCTGCGCAGCTACGCGCCGCTCTCATCGGATCGCCGGCACAGGCTTGCGGTGTGGGCGTACGCCGACCTCGTCGTTGATGGTGTCGCGCCGTATTTCGATCTGCCGACGACCGCCGGCGATTCGTACGGCCGTTCGGGCCGCGGCTACGCCGAGGGGCATTTTCGCGGAGAGAAGCTCGCGTTCCTCGAGCTCGAGTATCGCGGACCGCTAACGCGCAACGATCTTCTTGGTGTCGTGGCCTTCTTCAACACGACGACGATTTCCAATCATCAGGAAGGCGAGCGTCTCTTCGACAACTTCGCTCCGGGTGGAGGAGCCGGATTGCGGCTGCTCCTCAACAAACGATCGAAAACCAATCTCGCGTTCGACGTCGGGTTCGGCGAACGTGGAAACCGCGGCATCTACCTGATGGTCCAGGAAGCCTTCTGACGGCGTGCCGCTGGCCGGCATCTCCGCTTTCAACTCTGCACGTTCACTGTCCAACTTCCGCACAATTTCACGCGTCAACGGCGCGCTGCCTGAGAGGCCGTGTCCTAAACGCCGCGCCAAGTTGGGTTTAAGGACGCCCTCCAGAACGCCGTAGCGGTCTGTCATTTGCACTAAGGCTGCGGTCACCCAATGGAACAAAGCGCGAAAGTGCTCGTTGTGGATGATTACGAACCGAATGCCAAGGGGATGCGCGACCTCCTCGTGGCGGCAGGCCACACTGTGCGCGTCGCGTACAACGGCATCGACGCGCTGCAAGTTGCGTCGGAGGAGCCGCCCGACCTGATCGTGCTCGACGTGGTGATGCCGGGGATGTCCGGCGTGGAAGTCTGCCGCGAACTGAAGGCGCGCAGCCTCACGCGGTTGACGCCGGTTGTGCTAGTCACCGGCAATTCGGAGCACACGTACCGCCTCGACGGACTCGAGGCCGGCGCCGACGACTTCATCAAAAAGCCGCTCGATATCCCCGAGTTCCGTACGCGAGTCCGCTCGCTTCTCCGCATGAAGCGCCTGACCGATGAACTGGAATCGACCGAAGCGATCGTCTCGATGCTCGGACAAATCGTCGAGGCGCGCGATCCGTACACGGAAGGGCATTGCGAGCGTCTTGCCGCCTATGCGACCGGTCTTGGCGCGGCGCTGGGACTGTCAGACTTCGATCTCGACACGCTGAATCGCGGTGCGGTCCTGCACGACGTGGGAAAAATCGGCATTACCGACGGCGTGCTTCTCAAGCCGGGCCCGCTGAACGCCGAGGAACTGATGCTGATGAGACAGCATCCGGTGATTGGCGACAGCCTGTGCCGCACCGTGCGATCGCTCGAACGCGTGCGGCCGATCGTCCGGTCGCACCACGAACGGGAAGACGGACGCGGATATCCCGACGGCCTCTGCCGCGGGGAAATCCCGCTGCTCGCCCAGATTGTCGGCGTTGTCGATGTCTTCGACGCGCTGACGACCAACCGCCCGTACCGGAAGTCGCTGCCCACGCAGGCCGCGTACGACATCATGCTGAAGGACGCGGCGTCCGGCTGGTGTCGCAGTGAGCTCGTCGTCACCTTTGTCGAGCTTCACCGCAGCGGGCAGTTCGAGAAAGTCGCGGCGAGTCCAGCCTGCGTGAAGCGCACGCCGTAATAAATCCCCGATTTTCGACTACACTTATCACTCCAAGCGATACCAATAAGGGCGGGGGCTTTCCGGAGGGCATGATGCTGTCACGAACTCTCTGCGCCATCCTGATCGTTCTGGTCACCATGTCGCCGGCCGTGGCCGAGGTCGTGCGGATCGAGGTCGCGTCGCGGGCCGACCTCGTCAATGGGAAGCCGTTCGGCGCGACCGGGCCCTATGAAAAACTGATGGGCCGCATCTACTTCGAAGTAGACCCTTCCAACGACGCCAACAAGATCATCACCGACATCGACAAGGCCCCGAGAAACGCACGCGGGCGCGTGGAGTTCTCGGCGGACTTCTATCTGATCAAGCCGAAAGAGATCGGGCGCGGCAACGGCACCGTGCTGTACGAAGTTTCGAATCGCGGCGGCAAGGGCATGCTCGGCTTCTACAACCACGCTGCCGGGAGCCTGGATCCCGCCACCGACGAGCACATGGGCGACGGCTTCCTGATGAAGCAGGGCTTCACGCTGCTGTGGGTGGGGTGGCAATTCGATCCGCCGATGCGTGACGGCCTCGTCCACGTCTATCCGCCGGTTGCCACCAACAACGGATCGCCGCTCGTCGGCATCGTCCGCAGCGAGGTGATCGTCGCGAAAACAGCATTCGATGCGTCGCTCGCCGATCGCGACCATACCGCGTATCCCGTGGCCGACCCGAACGATCCGGCCAACACCTTGAGCGTGCGCGACACGATCGAGGGTTCGCGCCGCTTCATCCCGAGGAGCGACTGGAAGTTCGCGCGTCTCACGGATGGAAAGGTCGTGCCCGACCTGACGCGCGTCTATCTCAACGGCGGCTTCCAGCCCGGCAAGATCTACGAAGTCGTTTACAAATCGCAGAATCCACCTGTCGTGGGTGTGGGCCCGGCGGCCGTGCGCGACGTGATCTCTCACCTGAAATACGCGTCGGCCGATCCGCTGTCGATTCCGGCCGGGTCGATTCAGCGCGCGATTGCGTTCGGCGTGTCTCAGAGCGGGCGCTTCCTGCGGACGTACCTGTACTACGGGTTCAACGAAGACGAGGGGCGCCGCAAGGTGTTCGACGGCGTCATGGCGCACGTGGCCGGCGCCGGCCGCGGCAGCTTCAATCTGCGCTTCGCGCAGGCCTCTCGCGACGGCCATCCGTTCCTGAACAAGTTCTACCCGACCGACATCTTCCCGTTCGCGGACCTCGCGCAGACGGACCCGAAGACGGGGGAGAAGGACGGGCTGCTGCTGCGCGTGAAGCCCGAGTTCACGCCGCGGATCTTCTACACGAACTCGTCATATGAGTACCTGGGGCCGTGCGGCGTCGCTGATTCACACCAGCGTCGACGGCAAACAGGATGCCCCGCTGCCGGACGGCACGCGCATCTACATGTTCGCGGGCGGCCAGCACGGTCCTGGACCGTTTCCGCCGCGGCGGAGCATCGGGCAGCAGTTGAACAACCCGAACGACTACCGCTGGTCGATGCGCGCGCTCCTGCTGTCGATGAACCGCTGGATCAAGGACGGCGTGGCGCCGCCGCCGAGCCGGTATCCACGGATCGCCGACAACACGCTGGTGCAGCTCGATTCGCTGAAGTTCCCAACGCTCGACGGCGTCGGCAAGCCGACCGAACCGCACAAGGCTTACCGCGTGTTCTACGGTCTCGACTTCGCGTCGAAGGGCATCATCAGCGTGGATCCGCCCGAGGTGAACGAAGCGTTCCCGATCCTCGTGCCCCAGGTTGATGCCGACGGCAACGAGCTGGCCGGACTGAAGATGCCAGAAGTCGCGGTGCCGCTGGCGACCTACACGGGCTGGAACCTCTTCAACGCCGAATCGGGTCCCACGAACCTGCTGTCGAGCATGCAGGGGTCGTATATCCCGCTGTCCCGCACGCGCGCCGATCGCGAGCGCACCAAGGATCCGCGCCCATCGATCGAAGAGCGGTACCAGGGCAAGCAGCAGTATCTCGACCGCGTGACGGCGGTGGCCAGGGACCTGGTGCAGCAGGGTTATCTGCTTGAAGAGGACGTCAACACGCTCGTCCGGCACGCCGATGCGCAGTGGAGCTCGTTGACACCCGTCGCGGCGCATTGAGCCGCTTTTCTCGAACCGTGATATGCTACTTACGGGATTCTGCTAGTGCTCTGCACTCTCTGGTCGAACGAGATTCTTCCCTGACTCGGTCCAGCCAAGCTCAGTCGAGTAATGAACCAGCATTCCAAGAATGGCATCCGCACCGGATGCTGATAAGGCCGCATGTTAGGCGGCAGTGGGGTAGATGATGGGTAGAAAACTGTTTGTCGGAAACCTTCCGTTCGACACCGCCGAGGGCGATCTCCAGGACTTGTTCGCGAAGACCGGCACCGTTGAATCGGTGAGGGTGATGCGCGACCAGATGACGGGCCGCGCACGAGGCTTTGCCTTCGTCGAAATGAGCACCGACGAGGAAGCTCAGCGGGCGATTGCCGAGCTGAACGAGACGCAGCTGGGCGGTCGCGCCCTGGCCGTCAACGAGGCCAGACCGAAGACCACCAGCGGCGGTGGTGGCGGTTTCGGTGGTGGCGGTGGCGGCGGCCGTTCCAAGGGTGGTGGCGGCGGCGGCTTCAAGAAGCGCGAGCCCCGCTGGTAATCGGCAGATAGGAAAAGCCAGTGCCGTCAGGTACTGGCTTTCTTCTTTTCCGGTTCGGGCACACAATGTGCGGCATGTCCAACGACATGTCGCGCCGTAAATTCTTCGGATTAGCTGCGGCGGCTGCGCCTCTTGCCGCTCGGCCCTCGAGTCAGGTGGCGTCCGCGCAGAGCGCGCCGGTCCCCGACAAGCCCATCGCCCCTCCCGAGGTTGCGACGGCCGGACGGCCACAGGGCACCGACACGTTCGGCCCGAGCGTCGACGGTATTCCGATCATCGACGCGCACATTCACCTCTTCGACGGCACACGGCCGCAGGGCGCGGGCTACATGGGCTCGGCGGCGTATCGCGAGAAGTCCAGAACGTCGCTGCCGAATCTCTACGCCCCGCTGGCACGTCCTTCGGGCATCGTCGGCGCCATCATCGTCGAATCCAGCGGGTGGGTGGAAGACAACCTCTGGTACCTGATGGTCTCGCAGGCCGATCCGATCATGGTCGGTGTCTCCGGCCGGCTCGATCCCTACAAGCCCGAGTTCGGCGAGTACGTCGAGCGGTATCACCGCAATCCGCTCTACCGCGCCATCCGCGCGAGCCGCTTCTACACCAACACCGATGGGAAGGTGACGCTCGACAAGGCCGCCGTGGACAACCTGAAGTTGCTGGCGCAGGCAGACCTCGCGCAGGACACGGCGAACCCCTCGATGCCGCTGATGACGGCCAACGTGATGCTCGCCGACGCGATTCCGAACGCGCGGATCATCATGGACCACCTGCCATCGTTCGATCCCACGCCCGAGAACCAGGCTGCCTACGAGGCGGTCGTCAAGGAGATGGCGGCGCGTCCCAATATCTTCGTCAAGCTCTCGGAGGTCTACCATCCGCGCATCGACACCAAGCAGGTGGTGGACGACTACGCGCGCCTGCGCGACCGGTTGGAATACCTCTTCGGCATGTTCGGCGAGGACCGCGTGATCTTCGGCACCGACTATCCGAATTCGTACGGCGTCGCCACGATTTCGGAAGAGGTCGGCCTGATGAAGAAGTTTTTCTCGACCAAAACGCGCGCGCAGGCAGAGAAGTATTTCTGGAGGAACGCCGCGCGCGTCTACAAGTACGTCAAGCGCACGAACGAGCAGCCAAGTCCGCTCTAGATACCCAAGCAGTTTTCAGTTTTCAGTAGTCAGCTCTCAGTAACGTCTAGCGAGAGACGGACGCACTGAACCGGTGGAACGGCTGCATGTTGTCGAGCCGTTCTTCGGGCTCGTCCATTTTCCAGCTGAACATCTGCCCGTCGATGCGATCGTCGGTGAAATCGATGATGCAGAAGCCGTTCTTCTCGAGCGGGTTCAGCCCCGCGTCGAGCTCGATCCCGGTCGGCGTGCGCGGCGGCGTGCCGCGCCACGCGGATGGCCAGGCCTTGGGGCCGGTGCTGATCGGGCCGGTCAGCACGGAAACGATGGGGTTCTTCCGCATGTCGAGGCTGCCGTAGCGATGGATTCGCCCTTCGCCGAGCGCGTGCAGGTCGCCGCTCAGGAAAAGCGGAATGCCCCGCATGGCCGACGCGGCCTGCAGCAGGCGGTTGTGCTGCAGGTTCCAGCCGGACTGCCACAGGTACTTCGGTGTCGTCACGCCCAGTTGGCCGTTCTGGAGGAGGTCCGGGTACCATTCGCCCCACTTGCCGGCGCTCCAGCCGACCGGCGTGGACGGCAGGTTCACGACGTGGCGGGTTTCCTGCGCAGCCATGCGCCTCATCAGCCACGCCTCGACCGTCTCGGGCACGAATCCCCCCACCGGACCAGTCAGCGTCATGTAGCGCCGGCAGTCGTACATCAGGATTTCCAGCAGCCTGCCGAATCGCAAGGTCCCGAACGATTCCGACACGCCTGATGCGCGATCGGCGGATCCGCTCGACGGCAGGCCCTCGGGGCGGCCGGCATCTGGCAGGAATTCCGGGTAGTACAACCGCTGTGTCGCGCGCGCGAGCCGGAGCATGAAGTCGTCGGGCGGAAACGTCACCATCTGCTCGGTGGCTTCGTCGTTCTCGAAGTAGTCGTGATCGTCCTGCACGAAGAACACCGGCGTGGAGCGAAAATCCGTGCCGTAGAGATCGCCGATCTGCGGCGTGGCGACGAGCTTGAGCTTGCGCTCGTTGTCGGTGCCGAGGACGGGGATGTCGCGCGTGAACTGGCCGACGAGCTTCTGCGCTTCCGGCGCGTTGCCGAGCATCAGCGACCCCACCGGCGAGCGCAAATCCCAGTAGACGTGGTCGCCGATCGCGATCATGGCGTCGGGCTTGTGCGACAGCCCGGTCAGCAGCATCTTTCGCCGATTCGCGATCGAGACCCAGTACGGACGATTGGTATCGGGATTCCAGGTGGCCGGATGACCGCCGGCGCAGGTGAACACGAACAACCGGAAGCGCTTCGGCTGCGCGTCGGGGCCGGGAAAGGTCGTAATCGGCCACGGATCGCAGAGAGCACGGCCTCCCGCGTCTTCAAGCACCAGTTGATACGTGCGCTCGGGTTCCAGCGAGGTCAGATCGAACGAGTAGAACTCGCCGCCGGTGTCGAGACGGTACCCCTGCCGCTTTCCGCGATCCGGCGCGCAGGATCGGCAGTGCTGAAAGCGGTCGAACGAAGCTGGCCTTCAGCAGCACGCGATTGTGGCTGACGCCCGGGAGCAGGTGGCGAACCGAACCTGCGTTCCATTTCTGTGTTTGAGCTCGCCCCGTGATCGTGAGGCCAGCTGCACCTGAAATCGTGGCAGCCAGCCACTGGCGGCGCGAAAGGGGTGTGGACATGATCAGTACGTAGTGTCCGGCTTTAGCCGGACTCTGTCCGAACGCCGACCATTCTATGCGACTGACCAGCTGCGGGCAGTCATCTGCGCGCCGAAATAATCAACCCCACCAGCGATCCGATGCCGGCGCCGGTGCAGACGAACATCGGAATGTACGCGCCGTGGGGTTCGCCGCCGCTTGCGCCCGGAATTACCGCCGCTTCGATCGCAAGGCCTGCGCCTGCACCGACGAGCGCGCCGAACAGCACCGGATGCCGGCCCGGCCAGCTTCGCTTTTTCGCAGGTTGCTGGGGCAGCGCAGGCGGACGTGTTGCCAACCGGTAAGGCGACTCTTCAGCCTTCCAGTCTGCCAATCCACCAATCTGCGAATCTGCGAATTCGCGTATCCCAACCCTCGCCTGGGCCAATCCGGCCGCCGGGGTCATGACCACACCAACGATGAGCGCCACGAGAATCCTGTGCATGTTGGCCTCCATGTCATCGAATGCGTGCAATCGTCCTCAGACGGCTCAGCGTTCCTTCAGCGCCGGACTTTCCGGTTGACCGCGACCCCTCGCGGCCGGAAGAATGCCGTCGACGGAAGGAGCGCCCGAGAGATGAAGTAATCGCTGGATGCAGTGGACTCTGCTGTCAGTGACCGTGGGCTGCCTGATTGCGGTCGTGGTGAACGGACACACCCTCGTCGCGCAGGAGAAGGGCGGTGCGGAGGTCACCGGACCGTACAAGTACGTCGAGAACTGGCCGTTGCCGGTGCATGCCGACGGATGGACGTGGGGCTCGATACCGGCCGTGTGGGCCGAGTCGGAAGATCGCGTGCTCGTCTTCATGCGTGGGGAAAAGCCCGCCATGAAAGAGGTGCCCGCACGAGGCGACATCAAAGGGCGGGCGCTCGGCCTCCTGGAAGGTGTCCGCGCGCAGGTGAGCCAGCAGGGCCGGTTCGACGAGCATGCGCTGATGATCTTCGATCGCCGCGGCAAGCTGATCGATTCCTGGGGCCAGCACAAGAACCTCTTCACCGACGGAGGGGCCCATCGCATTCAGATCAGTCCCTACGATCCCGAGAAACACGTCTGGCTGGTCGAGCACCTCAGCCACCAGATCATGAAATTCACCAACGACGGATCGAAGCTCGTCATGCGGCTGGGCGAGAAGGGCGTTCCCGGCAACGACAAGACCCACTTCAATCAGCCGTCGGACATGCTGTTCATGCCCAACGGCGATTTCTACGTGACCGACGGCTATCGCAATACGCGCGTCGTGAAGTTTTCGAAGGACGGGAAGTACCTGATGGAGTGGGGCAAGCCCGGATCAGGACCGGGGGAGTTCCAGACCGTCCACGGGATTGCCATCGACGCGAAGCGGCGCATCTATGTTGGCGATCGCGAGAACGCGCGGATCCAGATCTTCGACGAGAACGGCAAGTACCTCGACGAGTGGCCGAACATTCCGCATCCCTATTTTCTGTACATGGCCAGGGATCAGCACCTGTGGGTCGGCGACGGGCTCATACACAAGATCATGAAATTCGATCTCGACGGCCGCCTGCTGTACTCGTGGGGCACGTTCGGCCGGATGCCGGGGTTCCTGTGGGGACCGCATCAGCTGAACGTGGACAACGCCGGGAATCTCTACGTCGCCAACGCGCAGGGCAACAACGTCGCGAAGTTCCGGCCGAAAAAGAACGCCGATCCAGCCAGGCTGGTCGGGCCTCCCTTTGTGCTGCCGGCGGAGGGCCGGTAAGCCATGCGAATCATTCAAGGACTTCTCACGTCGCTCGTGCTGGTGATGCTCGGAGCCGTACCCGCCGCCGGGCAAGGACCGATGCCCTCGCAAGCGGCGGTGGACGAGATCGTCAGGGTCTACTGCGAGGCCTGGGGCGAGCCTGATGTCGCGAAACGGCGTCAACTGCTGCAGCGTGTGTGGACCGACGAGGCGTCGTATACCGATCCCGTGACGGATGTTGCTGGCCGCGAGGCGCTCGTGAACCGGATCTCGACGCACCTTCAGAAGTTTCCCGGAAGCAGGATCGTCCCCGCGAGCCATGCCGACGTGCATCACGGCATGCTGCGATTCGCATGGAAGTTCATCGTCGCCGACGGCAAGGTCCAGACCGAAGGCGTTGATTTTGCCGAGGTGACGGCGGACGGACGGCTCAGGAAAGTCGTGGGCTTCTTCGGCTCGCTCAAGCCGCTGCCGGCGCAATAGCATGGGGTCCCGACCCCTGATTCCTACCGCGCGGTTGGGGCGGGACGGAAGCGGCCGATTGTGGCGGCCGATACCCTGCCCAGCCAGGCCTTCGCTCCGTCCCCGATGAACGCACGCTCGAGCGCGTCGAATTTCACGTAGGCCACCGGCACGAGCAGCAGCGTCAGCAGCAGGCACAGCGACTGTCCGCCGATGATCGTCACGGCGATGGCGGCGCGGCCCGTCCCGCCGATCCCGATGCCGAGCGACGTGGGGATCAGCCCCGCGATGATGGCGGTCGTCGTCATCAGAATCGGGCGCAGCCGTGTCCGGCACGATTCGACGATGGCCTCGCGCAGCGGCAGACCGCGGGCCCGCAGCACGTTCGCGTAGTCCACCTGCAGAATCGAGTTCTTCTTGACGATGCCGAGCAGCAGCAGCATGCCGAGCGCGCTCCACAGGTTCAGCGTGCGCCCGGTCGCCCACAGCGTGAAGAGCGCGAACGGGACGGCAATCGGCAGCGCCATCATGATGACGATGGGCTGCAGGAAGCTCTCGAACTGCGACGCGAGCACCATGTAGACGAAGATCATCGCGAGGCCGATCGCCATGATCAGGTTGGCGGTCGTCTCGTCGAGAATTCTCGACTGGCCCTGCAGTCGATACGACATCGTGCCCGGCAGCTGCAGGCCGGCGAGCATCCGGCGCACGTCGCTGGCCGCTTCGTCGAGCGCATGCCCCGCGGCCACGTCCGAAATCAACATCACCGTGAACTGCCGGTTCGATCGCGACAGCGTGGACGGACCGACGCCGCGCCGAAGCGTGGCGATGTTGTCGACCCGCACGGGACCGGTTGCCGACGGAACCGTGAGCCGTCCAATCTCCTCGATGTCGCGGCGCTGTTCCTCGAGGACGCGCATCTTGACCGGGTATTGTTCGGCCCCCTCCTTGTAGAAGGAGATCTGATCGTCTCCCGAGACCGCCATCCGCAGCGTGTTGCCGACGGTGGACATCCGCACCCCGAGGTCGGCGGCGCGCTTGCGGTCGACGGCCACGTGCACCTCGGGATTCGACAGGCTGAGGTTGATCTTGGCGTCGGCCAGGCTGGGGATCTTCTGCGCCGCTGCGAGCGCCCTTGTCGAGTATTCGGCGATTTGCGGGAGATCGGGCCCGAGGATGTTCGCCGAAATCGCGAAGCCGCCCGTGCCTTCGCCGCTGCCGAGCGCGTTGCGCGCCGTGATGCTCGGGCGGTACGCAGGGAACGCCGCGAGGCGTTTGCGCATCTCGTTGATCATCTGGGCTTGCGTGCTCTTGCGCTGGTCGAGCGGCAGCGCCTGACACATCAGGTGAACGTGCGTGGACGCACCAGAACCGCCTGAGACGCCGATGGAGGGCTGGATGGCCGCAATTCCCTCGATGCCCTGCATGGCCCTGACCAGCTTGAACCCGATTTCCGCCGATCCTTCGAGCGACGTGCCCTCGGGGGCGTCGAGGTGGACAATCCATTCGCCCATGTCTTCGTTCGGCACGAACTCGCGGCCCACCATGTAGTTCAAGGGCACCGCCATCAGGACGACGACGGCGGAAATCGCGAAGATGTGGCGCGGATGATCGAGCGACCAGTTCAACATCCCCATGTACCGCTGGTCGAGCCAGTGGAAGAAGCCGGATTCCTTCGACTTGTGATCCGCCTCGCCGTCCGATGGCTTCAGGAACCGCGAGCTGAGCATCGGCGTCATCGTGAAGCTGACGAGCATCGACACGAGAATGGCGAACGCCATCGTCCAGCCGAACGGGTAGATGAATCGCTCGGCGTATCCCTGCATGAAGGCAATCGGCAGGAAGATGACCACGAGCGACAGCGTGGTGGCCATGACCGGCAGGGCCACCTCGCGCGTGCCCTGGATGGCCGCCTCGAACGGCGAGCACTTCTTCTCTTCGATGTAGCGGAAGATGTTCTCGAGCACGACGATCGCATCGTCGATGACGATGCCGACGGCGAGCGTGATGGCCAGGAGCGTCATGTTGTTCAGCGTGAACCCCATGATGCGCATCAGCGTGAAGGTGGCGATGATCGAGGCCGGAATCGCGAGCGCCGAGATGATGACGGCGCGGAGATTCCGGATGAAGAACATGACCACGATGGCGGCGAACAGCGCGCCGAACACCAGGTGCTCTTCGAGCGATGCCACCGACGCGTAGATGAAGCGCGAGTCGTCGCGGATGATGGTCACGTCGATGCCGGGCGGGAGCGTGCGTTCGATTCGCGCGAGCGCCCCGCGGACCCCCTCGACCACGGCGACAGTGTTTTCGCCCATCGCGCGGCGAATGTCGATCATCACGGCCGGATCTTCGCCGAGCCAGACGGCGCTCGTCGGACGCTCGAAGGTGTCTTCGGCGCGCCCGATGTCGGCGATGCGAATCGGGGTCGCGTCCTTGGTGGCGATGACGATGTTGTTGAAATCCGCGGACGCGTCCACGCGGCCCAGCGTGCGCAGCAGCAGCTGGCCCTTGCCCTGCTCGATCGTGCCGCCGGGAATCTCGACGTTCTCCGAGATGACCGCCTCGCGCACCTGGTTCATCGACAGCCCGTACGAGTTGAGCTTCTCGATGTCGACGACGATGTGAATTTCGCGCGCACGGCCGCCGGTCAGGCTCACCTCGCCGACGCCGTTGATCGTCTGGATGCCGCGTGCGATCTGCTTGTCGGCCAGCTCGGTCAGCGTGCGCAGGCTCATCGTCTTGGACGAGACGATCAGCGACATGACCGGATCGGCGTCGGGATCGATCTTCGTGATGACCGGCGGAAGCAGCGTGGGCGGCACGGTCCGGAGGGCGCCGGCCACTTTTTCGCGGACGTCGCTGACCGCTTCGTTCAGATCGCGCTCGAGGACGAATCGCACGATGATGCGCGCGCTGCCCTCGGCAATGCGTGCCTGAATTTCGTCGATGCCCGACACGCCGCTGATGGCCTGTTCCATCGGCTCGACGACCGACGTGGACATCTCGTCGGGGCTCGCCCCCGGCAGCGACAACGAAACGCTGACCGTCGCGGGATCGGCCCTGGGGAACAGGTCGACGCCGAGATCGCGGAACGAGAACGTTCCCAGCACGACGAGCGACATGATCAGCATGGTCGCCGAGACGGGCCGACGGACGCAGAATTCCGACAACATAGGATCTCCCGAAGACTGCTTTAACTCGTCGCGACGACGAACTCGCCGCCGTTCAACGTTTCGACATCCGAGACCACGACCCGCTCGCCGGGTTTGACGCCGCTCATGATTTCAATGCGGTCGCCCAGCCGCTCGCCGACCTGCAGCTCGCGCATCTCGAGTCGATCGCCGTTCACCACGAAGACGCGATTGACGCCGTATCGATACTGAAGCGCGCTGTACGGCAGCGTGAGCACTTCGTCCACCTTGCCGCTCTCGACGTGAACGCGCGCGAACGTGCCGGGTTTGAGGGCGCCGTCCGAATTGGGCACGGCGGCCTCGAACGGGAACGCGCGCGTGCCGGTGTTCACCGCCGGGCTGATGCGCGTCACCTTGCCGACGAAGGCCCGCGTGGGATACGCGTCGACGCGCAGCTCGACCGGGCGGCCGTCGTCGATCCAGGGCGCCATGCGCTCGGGAATCTCGGCGATCACCTTCAAGGGATCGAGCCGCACGATGGACATGACGGGCATCTGCGACTTGACCAGCTCGCCGAGATTCACGAGCCGCCGTTCGACATATCCCTCGAAGGGCGCGCGAATGTCGGTGTCGCGAAGCCGGCGTTCGGCGAGCTTCATCTCGGCCTCGGCGGCCTGGATGTTGGCGGTCAGATTCCGGGCGTTCTGCAGCGCGACTTCATAACCCGCCTGCTTGGTTTTCAGCTCGGCGTGGGCGTCGTCGAAGGCCTGCTGCGCCACGAGCTCGCGCTTGAGGAGCGTCTGCGCGCGATCGAACGCGCTCTGCGCCTGCGCCAGCTCGGCGCTCGCGCGCCGCACGTCGGGCGTGTTTTCGGGGTCGGGCAGATGCTGGGGATCTTTGGCCCCGTACTGCGCGAGCGTGCGTGCCAGCGCGGCTTGTTGCTGTTGAAACGCGTACTGCTGACGTTCGTTGTCGATCTTGACGAGGATTTGCCCCGTCTGCACCCGATCGCCGAGGTCGGCCAGGATGGCGCGCACCGTGCCTTCGGCTTCCGACGACACCGTCACCTGGTCCACGGCAGTCAGGGTGCCAACCACGTCGACCGCTCGACGAACGGAGTCGCGCTTCACCGGCACCACCGACACCTGTTTGGGCTGACCATCGGTTGTTCCAGCCCGTGCGGAGTCGGAGCCTGAACAGGCGGCACCGGCCGCCGCGAGGATGACAACGAGAGCGAGTGGACGAGGTCCGGGCATAGCTATCTCTATAAGGATGTGAACTTACAAGAAGTATACGAGATCGCCGCCCGTCAGCCGGGCCCGCTTGTCGCAGGTTGTATCGCCGAAGGAGTTCGCTCGGCGGGGGCGATGTTACATCAGACGAGTCTATTGGTTAGCGGAATTAACCCGGACGGAACCGACGTTTTACGCAACCGACACACCCGTGGGCGATCCTGTGGGCCGAGGTATTCCATATGTCCATGTCGTCAGCCGCACCTGTTCTCGATGTCGATCGTCGAAGTGCCAACCGGCTGGAAACTCCCGCGTGTCCGCATTGCGGGAGCGACCGGTTCGTCGTGGCGGTCATCCGCACGACGAAGTTCGTGTTCTTCCGGTGTCAGTCCTGCCGCGAGCGGGAGCTGCTGCCGAAGGTGATTCCCGGCGTCGCCTCGAATCCCGGGCTGTTGTTCATCTGATCCGCTCCGCCGCCCGAGCGAAGCGGCTCGCGATCGAAAAGGTTTGTGAGGTCTGGGTGAGCTCGGGCCTGCTCACACTGGTGACACGAATCCTGGCGCGAGACGTTTCGTCCGCCAATTCCCGTCCAGTCATAAAACCCCACGTTTCCTGCCTCATCGACCAACCTCGTCCAGCTCGCCCCGTCGTCGCGCGACAGATCGATAGAAACGCCGCCCCCAACGCCGCGCAGCGTCCATTGGACGGTGTTGTTGCGCCCGATCCAGAACGTCGTCCCTCCGTCTGGCCGGCGAAGCGCCAGGGTGGGGGAGTGCCTGACGCCGCGCGTCGTCGTCACCGCAGAGGATTCCTGTTTCGCCCCGTCTTCGGTCGTCGCGGTGGCCAGCGCCGTGCTCACGAAGTCGCCTTCGCTCGCCGCGCGAACCGAGACGACGACGAATGCCTCGGATCCTGGAGCGAGGCTCCCCAGGTTGCAGCTCGCGATAGCGGTGACCGTGCACTCGCCCTGCGACGCGCGCGCCGACATCAGCTGCGCCGCCGACGGCGGCATCTCGATGACATTCGTCCCGGCAACCCGACCTGGTCCATGGTTGGTCACCATCACGACAAACGACCACTCCCGATCGATCGGCACGGCGTTGCCAGGTCCCAGCTATCGTCACGCGGAGGCCGGTCGGCAGACCCTGAGGCGTCGCGCGCGGCCTGACGACGAACAGGCCCTGCTCGATGCCGTTGACGACGACCGATCCGCTCGCGAAAAAGGGATAGTTGGACCAGGCGCCGTTGTAGGCCGGCTGGTCGTCGAACGGAAAAATGTCGAAGAATCCGACCTCGCGCAGCACGCCCTGCGCGATCTCGCTCGCGTCGAGCACCCGCAGTCCGCTCCGGTAGTTCGACTCGTAGACGAGATTGCCGCGAACGTAGAGATTGTGATCGATCGACGGAGTGGCGCCTTCGTAGTGACTCGCGAGCACCGGCGCGTCGATATCGGACACGTCCCAGATCCACGTTCGAGTCGGATGACCGAAGGCCGCTTCGTCGCCTTCATCGTTCACGAGGAAGAACCGCTGATCTTCCGTGAGCCATCCCTGGTGTGTGTACGCGCTCCCGTCATAGCCGGTCCGCGACAGCTGAACCTGTTCGAGCTTATCGGAGACATCCACGATTGTCAGCGTGTCTTCGTTGGAGTTGAAGCAGATCTCGCGCCCTTGATAGAAGGTGTCGGGACCGTTGTAGACGACGCACTGCGCTTCGTGAGTGTAGCCATCGAAGCTGAAGCAGCCGGCCGCGCGCGGCGCGGCCGGCGTGCGGACGTCGACCGCGTGCAGGCCGCCTTCGCACGTGCGTGTGCCGGCGGCATATGCGAATCCGGTGCGAGTGTTTATCGCGAGCGTATGCGTCGATCCAAAGCCCGCATAGTGCGCGGTCTCTGTGAAGGTGACCGGCGGAGACGCCACGTCGCGAAGCTGTCTGAGGTCGAAGACCTGCATCCCGTGGTTGAGCGCTTCGCTGACGATGAAGGCATGGTCGGCGAATACCTTGATGCCGCGCCATGTCGAGCTGTCGGTCTTTGTCGGCAGGTTGCCAATGTAAACAGGCTGGGTCGGAAGGGAAATATCGACGAATGCGGTGCCGGTTGAGCGGCCAACCAGCGCGTACTCGCGGCCGGTCAACGGATCGGACCATCCCCAGATGTCGTTGCCGCTCCCGCCGCCGATCTCGAAGTGCGAGAGGAACGCCAGCAGGTCGATGTCGCGACAGGGGAAGGGCCCCGCAAAGCCGTCTGCACAACTGAGGTCGAGGAACCCGTCGAGGCGCCGCACGGGCTGCGCGTCAACCTTGAGCGAGCACCCGCACGAGCACCGGCGGCCGTTCGAATCGAGCGGGCAGACGCCGCGGTTGCACGCACAATGCGAGCCGAGTGGTGGATCCGAAAAGGGAATGCCCGCCGTCACCGTCACCGCCGCGAGAGCGATGACGCCGGCGACCGCCGCGAGTATGATGCGGAGCATCTGGCACCTGGAGATCGACTGACCTATGAACTAATGATCTTGTGAACTAATGATCTATTGATCTGACAGGCGTTGCCAGCAAAAAGTCTGTGGTAGGGCAGTCATGGCAGACGGCAGATGGATGATGGCAGAACTCGACGACGTGCCACGCCGGTCTGCCATCTGCCCTCCGCCATCTGCCATAGCATCAGCGCCGAAGCGGTCGGTAACGTTTTACTTGATGCACCTGGCGGATCTGGTGCCAAAAATGTTCTTGTACCACGTGGTGCTGCAGTCGCTCTCGTCCACCAGGTCGAGCCCGGTGCCGATCGGGTTGCCCAGGGCATCCAGTCCGATGAGTACTCCGAAGTTGTCGGCTGCCGTGTTGCGCGAAACGATGTTGCCTTCCGCCGACTCCGTGAGATGAATGCCGTAGATACCGTTGCGGATCGAGAGGTTCCCCTCGAGGTGGTTGCCGGATCCCTCGACGACGAATCCTGACGCGGCCAGATCAGCCGCCGGCTCGTCGCCGTTCTCGAGGCTTTTGTTGCCCTTGAGAACGTTGCCGTGTGCCTCTTCAGCCACGACGAAGCCGTGGTCTTCGTTCTTGAGGGCGGTGTTGTCGCTCAGCAGGTTTCCGCGACCCTGCACGAGGTACCCATAGCCGGCGTTGTCTTTGCTGATGTTGTCTTTCAGGTGGTTCTCGTTGCCCTCGATGGTGAAGCCGCCTTCATCGTCACTGTCATTGTCCGATGCGACGTTTCCCAGCAGTTCGTTCTGGTCTCCAGAGACCAGAAAGCCGCTGCCCTCGATGGGATCGGAGTTGGCCCAGGGCAGAGCCTGCCGCACGATATTGCCCACCAGCGTGTTCCCGTCGGACTCGATGACAAAGGCGCCGCTCGAGCTCCTGGTGACGGTGACACCCTGAACAGAGTGATCGCCCTCGCCGTTCAAGACGACGCCCTGCTCACAACCTGTTACGCCGTGGACTCCGAAGGGTGGTCTGGTACCGCCGATGAGGCTCGCTCCCTTTCCTTCCAGGAGTATTCCGATCGTTGGATTCTCCGACTCTTCAACTGCCGGCGCGCAGCTGACGGTGTGCCCGTTCAGTTTCAGTTTGGCTGGCCCGACGACCCTGATGGCCGGCGTGCCCTCGCCACAATCCAGGACGTCCGAGACGAGGACGTAAGTCTCGTCGCCCGTCAGGTAAGCGCCGCATCCGATAACCGACTCCACTGTGGCCTGTGCCCGGGCCGCCGAGAAGCCGACAACCGCCACGACTGCCAGCGCCCCCAATACCCATCTGAGCCGCCGCGCGCATGTTCCTGTCATCTTGGTCTCCATTCCCTCACGTGATCTGTGGTTTGCGGTGCTCTCGTTCGCGTGTTGTGACTGGCAGTTCGACATGCCTAAGTGCTGCGAATTGCAGGACATGTGTACTCGCCAGACAGAGGACTCGTCTAGTCCCCAAGAGACGTAGGCGAGCGGGTTAGTTCGATTGAGGGAGTCGATTTGCGTGGGATGGGGAGTGAAGTTCTATTGCTTGAACCAGCGCGCCAGTTCTTCTGCGGCCGCCGTGGTGACCAGTTGCTCGGCGGCCATCGAGCCCGTCGCTCGGTGCTCTTCCGGTACGCACGTCGCTGGGGGCTCTCCCGGCACGCCCGCCGCCTGGGGCTCTGCCGGTGACGAGCCCGTCGCCTCGGGCTGTTTCGGTTGCGAACCGTCACGGAGCCCGTCGAGAAAACGGCGGACCACTTCTCTGTGCGGCAACGAGCGATTCGTCAATGGATTCGGATTCATCGGAGCGATGCCCTATGACTCGGCTGTGTCTGACGGCCTCGATGCCCACGCGGCCCCGAGCACGAACCCAATCGACCCTGCGAGATAGGCGCAGATAACCAACGCAATCATTGGCGTCTTCCCCCTTTCGAGTTGGCCAGGATTCTGCCGAATTCGCCGGTATCGATCAATGCCCTCAACGCATTAGCCGGGTTAAGTAACCCGAAGTGAGTAATTCCGCTCCACGCCGCGCTTCGGCGACAGGCCGTGAGTGCATGAAGGCCGGATGAAGCAGTGGCGCGTGATGCGTTCACCGTCTCTTCATCTGTGGTGTGAAGAATACTCCTCGTGATGAAAGCCGCGTTCTACCTCTCGCTATTCTGCCTCGCCCTGATCCTCAGACCGTCGGACGCGAGGGCGCAGGAGAGACCACCGGCACAACAGGAAAACCAGACCGTGTTCGGCCACGTGACTTTCAGCGGCCTGCTGCAAGCCTGGTATCTCAGCGGCAGCGGAGACTTCGACGATACGTTGAAACTCCGGCGCTCGGAGCTGAAGTTGACCGGCGTGGTTTCACCGAAGGTCAAGTGGACGTTGATGGTGGACCCGGCAAAGGCGCTGTCGATCATGAGGAATCCGCCAGCACGGCGCGATGACAGCATCGCGACCGGCATCGTGCAGGATGTGTTTGTCACACTGACCTTCCACCAGCGCCTGAACGTAAGTGTCGGGCAGTTCAAGGTCCCCCTGAGCCTCGAGGGCCTGGAGTCCTCGGCAGCGCTCGACACCGAACGCGCCCTTTTCATCTCCGATCGGGCCCGCGGCGGTGCATACGGAGACATTCGTAATATCGGCGTAATGGCGTACGGGCCGCTCACCGATCGACTCGACTACCAGGTCGGCCTCTTTGACGGCATCGGCGATACGCCGGATGACGGCATCAACTACGATCAGAAAGCGATTGCGGGTCGCCTGGTCTATCGGCCCGGCGTCGTGCCGGGGCTGCAGGTCGGGACTTCACGCGTGTGGGGGAGCGGCACCAGCGACGCGCGTGCGCGTCGAGACCGTCTGGGGGCGGAGGTGCGCTACATCAATGGTCCGCTGACCTTGAAAGCAGAGTACATGACGGGCCAGGATGGCTTGCTCGAGCGCGAAGGGCACTACGCCCACTTCGCCTACAAGCTCACTCCGAAGTGGGAAGCGACCCTGCGCTACGACGCATGGGATCCTGACAGGCATCTCGAGGCGACGCCCGCCAGCGTGACCGAGCGCGACTATATCGCCGGGTTCAACTATTTCCTCGACGGCCGCTACGTGAAGTTGCAGGTCAACTGCGTGCGCAAGACGTTCAATGACGAGGTTGTCAGCCCCTATTATCTTGGGGCGACGCGGCTACAGGTTTCCTGGTAGTCAACCCGCATCCGGCTTAACTCGATTTTCACTGTCAAGCCGCGCCAGCGCGGTAGCGAACCTGCCTGCCGCACTGGCGCGGTTCACCCGCGATTACCTGGCTCGTCGTTCCGCCGTCGCGGCGACGCGCGGCGCCTCGGCCTGATTCGGAGAAGGCAGAACACCCGTGAGCGGCACGCCCATCGGGCCGACCGGGATGTACACCGTCGTGTGATTGGGTGAGTTCACCATCAGCTTCTGCGCCTCGATGGCTTCGTGTTGAATGTAGAGGGCGCTCAGTTGACCGCGGATAATCTGCATCGCGTTCGCGATGCCCGCCGCCTGGACCTCGCGTTTTGTCCGCTCCTTCCGCTCGATCTCGATTTCCGTGTCCTTACGCTCGAGCTCCTGTGTCGCGGCGAGTTTCCGTGAGACCGCATCCGCGATTTCCGACGGATACTGGACATTCCCGACGACGACGCTGCTGATGACGAAGGGGCTCGCGTCGGCATACCCGCGAATGCGGGCGAGAACGGCGTCGCCGATCGGGATCAGCTCGTCCTTGACCGACAAGCCGTTGCGGCGCTGCACCTCATCGCGTGCGTAGGTGCGCAGCGGTTCGCGGACGAAGTGCGCGTACGCCACCCGCACAATGGCGTCGGGCGATTTCTCGGCGTCCCCGTTGGTGACGGTCGTGCTGAACCGCTCCATGAACAACGGCACGCGTTGGTCGTCGAGGCGCCACACGGTGTGCACCGCGAAGGAGATCTTCAGGTTGTCGCGGCTGAGCACCGCCTGATCGCCGACGAACTCCTCGGTGTACGTGTAGGGCGTGACGCTGACGTTGGTGACGTCGACGAGCCAGCTGCGGCCGGGCGACGTCGGTCCCCGCTGGATGCCGTAGAAGCGGCTTTGTCCGAAGACCGCTCCCTTAGTGAGATAACCGACGTACCCGGCGGGTGTGTAGGGATTGCGAGATCCCAGCACCCAGACAACGGAGGCGAGATGCCGCCTAAGAGGAACAGGAGCACCAGCCCAATTGGAACGCCGCGACGAAGCATGGATCGGAGAGACGCGACGGCAGAATCGCCATCGCCATGACGGAACGGCAACACGGCAGGCCTCCACACGCCGGCGAGGTTAGCTGACGGGCTCGAGCCTGGAGTTGCTCTATCCGCGTTCCGGTTCGCCCTTCACAGAAGGTCAGAAGAGAACCGTTCAGCGGAATTCGCCCCGGTGCGCGTTGATTCGCGCCGTGGGTCCCCCGCGACGCCCGGTGGGCGTCTTAGACGTACTACGCAACATACGCCTGCGCCCGAACGGCGTCAAGCCATGCAGTTAAAGTCGTGCATTGTCAATTAGTTACGAGGCCATGCCCGGGCGTGCCGTGTGAAAGCGGAGCGGGCGGCCTTTGAGACCGCCCGCTCAGCCTATCGTCGGGGCGCTAGTCCGGCACTTGCTTCCACGCGAGCGAGAAGTACACCCCGGGGTCGTTGCCGTCGCTCGTGCGGACAACCGTTCCGGTCGCTCCGGTCGTGGTGAAGACCCGGTAGGCGAGTGACAACGACGTGTCTTCGCCTTGCGTGTTGCGCCACTGCTGGGTGCCCGGCACGCTCCAGCCCGCGGTCGGCGCCGTCCACGTGTTGTTCTCGTTCGAGAGCCAGCCGGCCAGTACCAGCTGTTCCGGCCGTATTGGTCATCAGGCTTGGCACCGTCACCGGTACTGCTGCCGCTGAAGCCCCCGGAGGTCACCGGCACGTCTATCTCCGGGTGCATGCCGGCCGACATCGCGAACGCGAAGCTATAGACGGTCAGCGCTTCGGTTCCCGACGTGTTGGTCACCGATGGCGTTCCGGCCCAGGTGCCGTTGAAGCGGGTCCAGAAGACGCGTGCCGTCACGCCGTTGGCCTGCGATTGCGCCTCGGACGTCCATGTCTGCCCGCCCGTCGCCGAGAGGCTCAGCGTTGCGGTCCCGCGATACGCCGCCACCATGACGTACAAGTCGCCGGTCTGCAGCGTCGCCGGCGGTGTCACCGCGCGTGGTCCCGGACCCGCGCCCGCTGTGTTGTCCATGGTCGGGAAGTGCGTGCCGACCGAGCGGAACGTGAACGGAACGGGTGGCGGTGGCGGTGGCGTGGGCGTCAGCGCGTACGCGATGTTCGAGGGGTTCGACGGACTGAACAGGTTGAAGGCCCGCACCTGATAGCCATAGTGCGTCGAGCCGGCAACCGTCGTGTCGTTGTAGCTCAGCACGTTCGGTCCGACCACACCGATCTGAGTGAAGTTGGTGGTGCAGCCCTCCCCGAGGCAGCGCTCGACGGTGAATCCGGCTTCGTTCGTTGCGTGGTCCAGCCAGGTCAGGGCCACCTGTCCTGCCGAGGCCACGGCCTCCAGGTTCGACGGATCGGCCGGCGGGTTCGCCGGAATTTCCAGCGCGCGGAACGCCATCCGGAAGTAGATGCCGTTGTCCGGCCCGCTCGCACTCTGTGTGCGAACGATGTTTCCGGATGGACCGGCCTGACCCAGCAGCCGGTACGCGAACGAGACCGAGCTGTCCGATCCGTTGCTGTTGCGCCACTGCGCCTGACCGCCCGGCGTGCTCCATCCTGCCGTCGGCGCACCCCACGAGTTGTTGTCACCGGAGATCCACCCGATTAGTGCCAGAGCCCCCTCGGTGTTTGAGTTGAAGGTCGGCACCGTAATCGTTCCGCCGGCGTGGGTGCCCGAGGCAAACGGGACGTCGACCACCGGATACAGCCCTGACGCCATGTCGAACGCAAAGCCGTAGACCGTCAGCGGCAACGTTCCAGAGGTGTTCGTCACCGCCGGATTCGCCGTCCAGAAGCCATTGAAGTGAGACCAGAACACGCGCACTGTCTGACCGTTGGCCTGGGTATTCGGCTCGCTCGTCCAGACCTGCCCTCCGGTCTCGCTCATCGTCAGGGTCGCGGTTCCCCGATATGCGGCGACGATTACCATGAGGTCGCCGGTCGCAAGCGTTGCCGGCGGTGTGATCGCCCGCGGTCCAGGTCCGCCTCCCTGATCGGCGTTTTCCACGCTCGGGAAGTGCGCGCCGACCGCGCGGAACGTGAAGGGTGGGGTTGGCGTCGTGGCATCGGCGATCTCCGGTACTGGGAGGTGCCGAGCGCGTTGACGGCCCTGACGCGATACCGGTAGGTCGTCGAGTTGGCGACGGTCGTGTCGTTGTGACTCGTCGTGTTCGATCCAAGAGCGACGATCGGCACGAAGTTCGTGCACGCCTCGGTTGCGCAGCGCTCGATCTGGAACGCGGATTCGTTCGTCGCACCGTCCTGCCACGACAGGCTGACCTGGCCCAGCGATGCGCTGGCCAGCAGGTTCGCCGGCGCACCGGGCGCCGCCGCGGGGTTGATCAGCGTCGCCTTGAACGCCATCCGGAAGTAGAGACCGCTGTCGGGCCCAAGTGTGGCCTGGGTACGGGCGATCGTTCCGGTCGTGCCCATTGAGGGCACGTTCCGGAAGGCGAGCGCGATCGAATTGTCGGAGCCATTGGCGTTGCGCCATTGCGATTGCGAACCCGGCGTGCTCCAACCCGCGGTCGGCGCACCCCACGTGTTGTCGTCGCTCGAGATCCATCCCACCAGTGCCAGCGCGCTATTCGAGTTGGTGCTGAAGGCCGGCACCGTGGCCGTGCCGCCGGTGTGAGTGCCGGAGCCGAAGGGCACGTCGATCTCGGGATACGTACCCGGCGCCATGCGGACCGCGAAGCTGTAAACCGTGAGCGGCGACGTGCCCGTGGTGTTCGTCACCGCGGGGTTCCCCGACCAGATGCCGTTGAACTGGGTCCAGAAGACACGTACCGTCTGAGTGTTCGCCTGAGTATTGGCCTCCGAGGTCCACACCTGTCCGCCCGTCTGGGCCATCGTCAGGGTGGCCGTGCCGCGGTACGCCGCGACAACCACCACCAGGTCGCCGAGCTGAACGGCCGGCGGAGTAATCGCCCGCGGGCCGGGCCCGGCGCCCTGGTCGGCGGCGTCTACGGTCGGGAAGTGCGTGCCCACGCCAAGCGGCGTGAACAGCACCGGTGGAGCGACCGTGATCGAGATAGTGGCGGCACTCGAGTCGACGCTGGGGCCGAAGGCATTGCTGACGCGGACCCAGTAGCTGGTCTCGGTGGTCAGCGCCGGTGTGGTGAAGTTGGCGCTGTTACCGCCAACCTGAGTGCTCGTCACGCCGGACGGGCCCTGGTACCACTGGTAGGTCAGATTCGTGCCCGTCGCGCCGACGCTGAGATTGGCGGTGGCGCCTGACGCGATCGTCTGACTCTGCGGCTGCGTAATGATGGACGGCGCGGCGCCGATCGTAATCACCGCGGCGGCGGAGTTCACGCCGCCAAGTGTGTTGCTTACGCGGACCCAGTAGCTCGTCGTGGTGGTCAGCGACGGCGTGGTGAAGTTGGCACTGTTGCCGCCGACCGACGTGGTCGTCACGCCGGGCGCACCTTGGTACCACTGATAGGTCAGATCCGTGCCGGTGGCTCCGACGCTGAGATTGGCCGACGCCCCCGCTGCGATCGTCTGACTCTGCGGCTGCGTGTTGATAGCGGCGGGGACGCCGATCGAGATGATGGCGGTCGCCGAATCGACGCTGGGCCCGAAGGCATTGCTGACGCGGACCCAGTAGCTGGTCTGTGTGGTCAGCGCCGGGGTGGTGAAGTTCGCGCTGTTGGTGCCTACGAGATTCGTTGTATCCGGCGCGGTGCCGCGATACCACTGATACGACAGGTTCGTGCCGGTGGCCGCGACGCTGAGATTGGCCGTTGTGTTGGACGCAATCGTCTGGCTCTGCGGCGACGTGCCAATGGCGGCACCCACGCCGATGGAGATGGTGGAGGTGCTCGAGCTGGCGGTGCCGTAGGTATTGCTGACGCGGACCCAGTAGCTGGTCTGCGTGGTCAGCTCGGGAGTGGTGAAGCTGGCGCTGTCGGTGCCGACCGGGATCGAGACATCTGGCGCCGTCCCCTGGAACCACTGATAGGTGAGCGGGGCCGTTCCGGTGGCTACAACGCTGAGGTTGGCAGTCGCGCCGGAGGCAACCGTTTGATTCTGGGGCGACGTGGCGATCGCCGCGCCAGCGCCGATCGTGATGGTAGCGGCGCTGGAGTCGACCGTGCCGAAGCTGCTGTTGACCCGCACCCAATAGCTCGTGGTCGTGGTCAGATTCGGCGTGGTGAAGTTGGGGCTATTTGTGCCCACCAGCGTCGTCGTCACGCCGGATGCCCCTTGATACCACTGATAAGAGAGATTGGTGCCGGTCGCGCCGACGCTGAGATTGGCCGACGTGCCCGATGCGATTGTTTGAGCCTGCGGCTGCGTGTTGATGCCTGGGCCGGCGCCGATCGAGATGATGGCGGTCGCCGAATCGACGCTGGGCCCGAAGGCATTACTAACACGCACCCAGTAGCTGGTCTGGGTAGTCAGCGCCGGGGTGGTGAAGTTGGCGCTGTTACTGCCGACGAGATTCGTTGTATCCGGCGCGGTACCGCGATACCACTGATAGGTGAGCGGGGCCGTCCCGGTGGCCGTGACGCTGAGCGCGGCCGCGGAGTTGGACGCAATCGTCTGGCTCTGCGGCGATGTTCCAATGGCGGCACCCACCCCGATGGAGATGGTGGCCGTGCTCGAGTTGGCGGTGCCGTACGGGTTGCTGACGCGGACCCAGTAGTTGGTCTGCGTGGTCAACGGCGGAGTCGTGAAGCTGGCGCTGTTGGTGCCGACCGGGGTCGAGACATTGGGCGCCGTCCCCTGGAACCACTCATAGGTGAGCGGGGCCGTCCCGGTGGCCGACACGCTGAGGTTGGCCGTCGCGCCGGAGGCGATCGTCTGGTTCTGGGGTGAGGTGCCAATGGCGGCGCCGACGCCGATCGAGATGACCGCGGTTGCCGAATCGACACTGGGGCCGAAGGCATTGCCGACACGTACCCAGTAACTGGTCTGCGTGGTCAGATTCGGCGTGGTGAAGTTGGGGCTATTTGTGCCCACGAGATTCGTCGTGTTGGGGGCTGTGCCGCGATACCACTGATACGTGAGATTGGTGCCGGTGGCGCCCACGCTGAGATTGGCCGTGGCGTTCGATGCGATCGTCTGACTCTGCGGCTGCGTGCCGATGGCGGCGGCGGCGCCGATCGAGATGACGGCCGTCGCTGAATCGACACCAGGCCCGAAGGCATTGCTGACACGCACCCAGTAGCTGGTCTGTGTGGTCAGCGCGGGGGTGGTGAAGTTGGGGCTATTACTGCCTACGAGATTCGTTGTGTCCGGCGCGGTGCCGCGATACCACTGATAGGTAAGCGGGGCCGTCCCGGTGGCCGTGACGCTGAGCGAGGCCGCGGTGTTGGACGCAATCGTCTGACTTTGCGGCGATGTGCCAACCGCGGCACCCACGCCGATCGAGATCGTGGCCGTGTTCGAGTCGGCCGTGCCTTCCGCGTTGCTGACGCGGACCCAGTAACTGGCCTGCGTAGTCAATGCGGGCGTGGTGAAGCTGGCGCTGTTGGTGCCGATCGGGGTCGAGGCATCCGGCGCCGTTCCTTGGTACCACTGATAGGCGAGCGGGGCCGTCCCGGTGGCAACGACGCTGAGATTGGCCGTCGCCCCCGACAAGATTGTCTGGCTCTGGGGGTGCGTGCCGATGCTTGGCGGGGTGCCGGGCGCGGCCGTCGTGAACGACCAGGTTGGCCCGGTCACCGTCTGGTTCCCGTCGCTGACCGTCGCGTACCACTGATATTGAGTATTCGGTGTCCGGCCAGCCCACGCGATCTCAGCCGGCGTGCCCGACGGCACGCTGTTGTCCGTCCCGATCTGCGTGAACGGCACACCTTGCATGTTGAAGTCGAGCACGAACTGGCTGTTCGCGTCGGTTTCGAACTGGCTGAGCTTTGGTGAGTAGGTGTAGACGTAGATCTTGTTCTCGGACGGCTTGAACGTCATGTAGCGCAGCCAGCCGTCGCCGCCGTTGATGCGGCTCTGGTAATCCGACTCGAGCTGGTGAACCGTGCGGCTCGGGCAGGCGGCGTTGGTCGGCGTCGCATCCGTCCGGTTCGCCTCTCCCGGATAGTGTCCATTCAGCACCATGACGACATTGCAGTTTGGAACGATCAGATTGGTCCAGACGGTCGCGGCCGGCGTGCCATCCGTCGTCCGGTTGAGCACCGTCGTTGGACGGCTGCCCGAGTCGCTCAGGAACAGGTGCGTGGCGATGATGGCCTTACGATTCGGGAATGCCTTGAGCACCCGGTCCGCCCACGCCACCGAGTAGGTCGGCATGTCGGTACTCGAGGTGGATGACGACGAAATCCATCCCGCCTGCGGAGAACAGCGAGAAGTTGTTCTTGTTCTGACGGTTGATGGGATCGGGGCCGAAGAGGTTCTGACCAAGATAGCCGCCATCTACGCCAATTGTCGGATAGAACCACATTCGTTCCAGCGGAAATTTGATGTCGTAGTTGGTCGAGACTCCAGCCGAGCTCATGTCGTGATTGCCGGGGGCAATCCCGTACGGCACATCCGCGTTGTCGAGCACTTGCATGCTCGTACTTGCCCGGTCCCATTCGATGGTCTGAGCGTCGATGTGTTCGACGATATCTCCGAGATGCGAGACCCAGATGGTATTCAATGCGCTCTTACTGCTGACAATCCATTCCGTTTGCTGGGTAAACGTCGCAGCATTGGCCGCGTTGTCGACGTAGTGCTGCGTATCGGGGATCGCGACGATGGTGAAGTCAGCCGCCGGCGGCCCGTTAACGGCCCGGCCGAAGAACGTCACGTTCAGCGGCTGGCTCTCGGGATCCAATACGCTGACGCTCAGGCTTGGTGAGGTGGTCTCCCCAGTGGCGCCGTTAGCCGGCGTGTTCAGCACCGGCATGCTCGGGGCGCTGTTGAACACCAGGTTGAACGGCGCACCGGCCACGCGCGTCCACCCGCTCCCGCTGATCGTGCCGTTCACCACAGGGTTGTAAATGATCGAGTTGACAACGGTTGTCCCGCCGCCGGTCTCGTTGAGGCCAAACCGGCCGATGAGATTTCCGTCATTCAAGATTGGGGTGTTGATGCGCGCCTGCAGTTCGGCCAGCGACAGCGCACGATTCCAGATGCGGACCTCGTCGATGACGCCGTTGAAGAGGCCCTCAAATGTTCCACCCGCGTTGAGCGCGGAGCCGATGGAGGCATGCTGAATGCTGTCGGACCGTGGCAGGAACTGGTCTTGATTGCCGACGGGCGTCGTGGTGTCAAGCGCGCCGTCGAGATACAGACGCCAATCCTTACCGTCGTAGGTCGCTGCAGCGTGATGCCACACGCCGTCTGCTGGAACGGGTTTCAGACCCCTGGCCGGATGATTGAGTCCTGTGGCGTTGTCCTCGAAGTCGGCGCCCAGCACATCGGGAGCACCACCGGTGCCCGGCACGATGCCGAGGAAATAGTTCATGTTGTTGGTTGTGGCTTCGTCCTGGGCGCGCCCTTTGGTGACTATCGGCACCGCGATGAAGCCCCCGGAGCCGGTATCGGCCGTCGTGCCTGCTCCGTCACGCCGGAACCAGGCCTCGATGGTCAGCTTCGACGCGCCGAGCTGAGGCGCCACACCTAATGTCACGTACGCGTTGGTGCCTGTGAAATCGATCGCGTTGTTCGGCTCGACCGGATTGACGGTGACGGTCAGCTCATCAAAACCGTTGAGCTCTCCGTCGTTGGCCGTCAGCCGAAGTACGTAGGTTCCAGGACCTGAGAAGGTCGCCGTCGTCGTGGTCGTGTCGGGGTCGGCGAACGTAACCGTTCCAACGGCCGGCGTCCGGTTCGTCCACTGCGGGCTGATGTCGATGCCCGTGAAACCGTCGTCGTTGATCGTTCCGGAAAGCGACACACCGTTGGGCAGCGCGATCGTCTGATCAGGTCCGGCGTAGACCATCGGCGGCAAGTTGCCCGAGGCGGCCGTCACGGCAATGTTGACCGTATCGCTGCGGACGTAGAGACCGTCGTTGGCGGTCAATTGCAGAACATAGGTGCCGGCGGCGGGGAAGCCGACGGACGTCACCGCGGAGTTGGCATTACCGAACACCGCTGTTGCCGGCCCGCTCACCTGACTCCATGTCGTCGTGTTCGGGCCGTCATCGGTGACGCTGCCGTTCAGCTCGGCCGCACCGGCGCCGACGGTCTGATCGGCTCCCGCATTCACGACAGGCGGTTGGTTCCAGGCGCGCCGTGCACGGTTCCAGAACCCGAATCCGTGAATGCCGGCTGCTCTCCGGCAACCTGGTAGAACTGCCAGTCGTAACGAGTTGTCCTTCAGCGTGAACTTCATGACGCCGTGCGCGGTGTTGTTCCGTACCTGACTCGTCGTGCGTTGGTTTGGAAAGGCTGCCGCTCACGGGGACTCCGCCGGTGCCGATGACGAACGTCCGGATGCCGAAGTTGTCGTCGGGCTGACCGGATGCGCCTATGGGTGCCAGCCGCTCGTAGTTGTGCCAGTGTCCGCCCAGTGAGATGTCGACGCCGTAGTCGTACATCGCCTGCCAGAGCGGCTGCACGTACGCGTGCGCGGCGTCGTCACTGCTCGAGCTGTAGCGCGGCCTGTGCCACATCGCGATGATGTTGTTCGTCGGGCTGTTCGCCAGGTCGTTGCGCAGCCACTGCTCCTGCGGCGAACCGGGGCGCACCCGTTCGTGTTCCAGAGATTGACGTGCACTCGCTGTTGAGCACGACGATGTGCCAGTTGCCGACGTTGTAGCTGTAGTAGCCGCCAGGCGTGCGATCGCCGGCAGGGCCGGTCTGCACGCCGTCGCCGTTGAAGTAGTCGTAGTAACCGGTCGCGCCCGGCGTGTTGTAGTCGTGATTGCCGGTGACCGGCCGCGTGCGCGACTTGATGCTGGGACGGCCCCAGGTCGGCGTGTAGCAGGTGTCGAACTCGGCAGCCGTGCCGTTCACGTACGAGTTGTCGCCGAGCGTGAAGATCGGACCGGGCAGTCCCCTCGAGCAGCGTGGCGGTGGCGAGCGAGTTGGTCAGCGAATCTCCCACGATGCAGTTCGGGGCGAGGTCGCCAGCGCCGATGAGTACCGAAGTTGACGGTGACCGTCATCTCGTCGAACGCCGATTTCGCGCCGTCGTCCGCGGTGAGCCGGAGCACGTACGTGCCTGGTTCTGTGAGCGTGGCGTTGGTCGCCGGAGAATTCGCATTGCCAAACGTTACGGCGGCGGGTCCGCTGATCTGCGTCCAGGTTGCGATGAACGCCCCGTCATCGGTGGCCGCACCGGCTAGCGGGACGGTGCCGGCAAAGTCGATGACCCTGTCGTCGCCCGCGGTTACGACGGGGGTCTGGTTCAGGCTCGCAAGCGGTGTCGCGTTGGCTTCATTCGACGGCGACGACTGAGTGCCGAACGAGTTAACCGCCGTGACAACGTAGAAGTACGGCGTGCCGTTGGTAAGACCGAGATTGAGATAGTTGGGTAAGGTCAGCGGCGTCGAGCCATTCAACGGCGGATCGGCGAGGGAGACCGGACTCGACGTGCTGCGATAGACGTTGTATCCGACGGGTTCGGCATCTGGCGTCCACGTGAGCGAGACGCGCGCATTGCCCGGGTCGGCGACGAGATCCTGCGGTGCTGCCGGCGGTGTCGTGTACCCCGGGTACGGATACCCGGCGGTCCAGGTCGGCGTGCCCATCAGCGTGCCGGGGATATTTCTTGTGGAAGAAGCCGCGATTGGGCCCGATGCCTCGTTCAATTTCCAATATCCAATCAGGGTGGTTATTGCCGGGTCTGACGGGTTGACCTCCTGAAACATCTTCGCCTGAATGTCTGCCTGGCTTCGCGCTACGTTCCAGATCCGCACTTCGTCCATCAGGCCGGCGAAGTAGCCCTGCGGGCTTCCGGGTGTGCCGGCTCTGGTGAGCGCGGTTCCGATGGCGGCATGTTGAGTACTCAGGGATTCCGGTGTGAACGCTCCGACATTCAGCGTGCCATCCGCTTGGCCGTCAAGATACAGTCGCCACGTGGAGCCGTCATAGGTCGCCGCTGCGTGGTGCCACTCGGTGGTGCTGATCGGAATTGGCGTGTTGCCGGTGATCGGATGGTTGCCACCGTTTACCGTGTCTTCGAAGTCGGCTACGAGGCGACCGCTCGCAGCACTGATGCCAAGGAAATAGTTCATGTTGGCTTCGACGGGCGTTTCAGCCTCGGCCATGCCTTTGCTGATGAGGGGAATCACGTTGGTGACGCCCGGCAACGTTCCACCGGTCCCTGTCGAAGTCACGGCGCCAGATCCCGTGCGCTTGAACCAGGTTTCGAGCGTGAAGGTTTGCGCACCGAGCGCGCCGGTTCCGGCCGCTGCACCGAAGGTGACGTACTGATTGGTACCATTGAACTGCATGCCCGCTCCCAGCAACGCGCCTGGTGTGGCGGTTACCGCACTCGATGGGGCGGACAGGTTGGAGGCCGTGTCGATGGCCTTGACGGTATAGCTGTACAACGTGCCATTGGTGACAGTGTTGTCGGTATAGATGGGGCTCGTCAGCGGTGCGATGTTAAGAGGAGTGCCAGTGCCCGACGCGTTCCTGTATACGTTGTAGCCCGTCAGATCGAACGCGGGAGTGTGATCCCACGTAATCGTGACGAGACTGTTCCCAGTGTTGGCGGCGACATTCTGCGGCGCTGATGGTGCTACGGTGTCGGCGGGGACGCCACCGACGATCCGGGCCGCCGCCGCTGCGTTCAGGAGTGTTCCATGCGGGCGGTCAGCAACAGAATTGAAAACTGCTCCTCCACTTCCCTCGTTCAGGCCCCAGCGCCCAATCAAGCCAGCTCCGGAGGTCAACTCCTGGTTCATGCTGGCGACGACCTGTGCCTGGGTGCGCGCGACGTTCCAGATGCGCACTTCGTCGATGACACCGTTGAAGAACCCGGCGGCAGTTCCGTTTGAGGTGAGCGCGCTTCCGATTGATGCGTGCTGAATGCTGTCGGCCCTGGGCGAACGATCGCCGGCCGGGACATTTGTGATACCAACTTGAACGCCGTCAAGATACAAAATGAATGCGCCTGTCGTGCTGTCGTACGACGCGGCCGCGTGATGCCAGACATTAGGACTGATGACGGTCGTAGACGTTACGGGACGATTGGCGCCAGCCGCAGCGGTTTGTCCGGCTGCTTCCTCGAAATCGGCCGCAAGCGTGTTCGCGACATTCGGAGACGTGGCGGACGTGTTTATCCCTAGAAAGTAGTTGAGATCAACATTGGTCCCGTCCGACTCTCCTCGACCCTTTGATACAAGCGGTACGACCGATGTGAGTGCTCCAGTGCTGGTGGGTGCGCCTGTCGGGGTCGTTTCCCGCTTGAACCACAGTTCGAGAGTGAAGTCTGTGGCGTTTAGGCCATTCGGTCCGGTAGCGGCACCGAACGTGACGTAGTCGTCTACGCCATCAAAATCAATCGCGTTGGGGAGCGTGGCGATCTGCCCCGCGGGCCGATCCCCGCTCATCAGCGCAAGCACCACAACGGCGAAAGCCATCACTCCGAAGCGCGTGGCTCTGGTGAATCTGGCGCGGGCTCGTTGCGTCATCGACAGGTCCTCTTTTGGGCAAGGGGGAAGGTGGACTCCGGCCAGAGTTCGACCGTGTGACTACTATTCGTGCAAGCACCATTGAAAATCCATGAAAGCGCCCGATGGCGCGCATCGCGCGCATCGCGCGCATCGACGCGCGTAGCGGAAAGGACGAAAGTGAGAGGAGGTGACGAACTACAGGAGGCCGAGGGCTCTGGCGTAGCGACGGGCTTCGTGCGGGGCGATGCGGAACACACGCTTCCGTCCGCGGCCGACCGCGATCGGCCCGAAGATAGCCGGACGCGATTTCCTTGCGGATGAACGTCGCGCTCATCCCGATCATCCGGGCGAGCTCGGTGGTCGTCAGCGGAGGGCCCGATCTGTGCGCCAGATCCTTGAGCTTCGGAGCGGCCTCAGAGTGCCGGCGAGGGACGCTCCTGGCGCCGTTTTGCGAGGGCGGAGACGGCTCGGGCGCGAGCGGCCCTGATGCGTGTTTCATGACTGGCCTCGCGGCAATTGCAGGATCGCTGCCGCGAGGCCAGTCAGATATCCGATGTATTTGTCAGATTCGCGCTGACACAGGTCAACAAAGTCTTCGCGTGGGACGACTAAGCCCGTCGGAAAGGAGACTTTGCCGTCCCGTCCTACTTCGCGCCGAACCCGTCGATGTGCACCTCGAGCTGGTGGTTGACGCGAATGCCGTAGATGCCGTCGGTCTTCGCCGTGAGACCGGTCTTGGGCGTCGTGTGCACGGTCGTTCCGTTAACCACGTATTCGATCTTGTCGGCGGTCACCCGTACTTCGAGCGTATTGGTGGACTGACCCGTGGCATCGGGTTTCTTCACCGCGTCGTTGGCCGCTTTTTCCGCGACGTTCTGCGTCTCCTTGTCGCCAGTGCGTCGCTTGACGAGCCAGGTGCCGTCCTGCGCGACCAGAAAGTACAGATAGTTCTGAGTGGCGCCTTCGAGATCGCTGCCGCCGAAGACGAGGCCGTAGTAGTTCGTGTGACCGCTCGGCTTCTGGAGGACGAACGTGCCCCTGAGCGTGTAATTGCCGGTCGCCGTGTTGACGGGATTCCAGTACACGGCCGCTTGAGGATTGGTCGCATGGAAGCCTTTTCCCATGCTGACGAACTTGATGGCGCCTGCCGCGTCCGGATCGGACGCGCTCGTGCTGCGATCGGCGCGCACCATCCAGCCCTTCGGCGCCTGTGCGAGGAGAGGAGCGATAACCAGCAGCGCGAATGTTGCGGCGAGTACGGTGCGTTTCATGTGTGTTTCTCCTGAATAGTGTTTCGCTCGACTAAAGTCGAGCCCTACCTCTAAAGTCGAGCACTACTTTGGCGCGAGCATTTTGGTGACGCGGCCCACGCTCGTGTCCCCCGCATACAGGTTGTTCTGTTTGTCGAACACCCAGTAGCTGGCCTCGATGAACTGGCCGTGGCCGATGCCCATGCCGTTGCCGATCGCGCCAAGCACTTTGCCGTTCCGATCGAGCTTCAGGAACTGCCCGTCCTGCCCGCTCGCCATCCAGGGCTGGCCTTGCGGATCGAATTTCAACGCGCACACGAGATTTCTCGTCTGGATCGTCTTGAGGAATTTGCCATCGCCGCTGTAGATGACGATGCGATAGTCCTCGCGATCGCCGATCCACACGTCGCCGTTGCTGGGATCGACGGCGAGGCCGTGCGCGGAATTGAACTTGCCCATGCCTACTTCGTTGCCGTACCACTGGTTCTTGAACTTGCCGTTCTTGTCGAGATGAATGATGCGCGACGCGCCGATGCTGTTGGCCGCGTCGTTCGAATCGGTGTCGTTCGGGCTCTCGTTGCCGTGCCCCTCTGCAATGTAAACGTCGCCGTTCGGCGCGAACGCCACCATCACCGGCTCCCACAGCAGCCGTTGTCCCTTGGCTTCATCCCAGTCACCCCGGCGTCCCGTCTCGCCGATCTTGAGAAGCAGCTTGCCTTCTGGACTGATCTTCAACACGGTCGCGCTGCCCGCGGCCGTAATCCAGACGTTGTCTTCCGGGTCGACGGCCATGCCGTGCGCCTTCGTCTGGTAGCCGATCACATCGGGTGCGACCTGAAGGATGAGCTTGAAGTTCGGATCGAATTTGAAGAGTTGCGGCTTGCCGACGTCCGCGCGCTGGAACACCCAGAGGTTGCCCTTCGAATCGAGCGCGACGGCAGGCACGCCGCCAAAGCCCGGAGGAAGAACGACCGGATACGTGAACGTGTACCCCATCGTCTGCTTCCATTGCACGCGCTGCATCTGCCCGCGCGGGAAGCCGCCTCGCCGGCCGCACACGGGCGACTGGCGGCATGGCGGCACCTGGACAACCGGCGAGTTCGCACCGTCCGCGGCGCCGGCGCCACGCCCCGGCCCCCCGCTGCGGGCCGGCACCGTGACGTTGCCTTTGTCGTCGACAATCGTTCGTCCGGTCGGGTCGGGAAACGACCCCTGCAGGAACCAGGCAGGCGAGCCGTCGGCAGCCGGACCTTCGACTGGCGGCTTCGTTTGAGAGAACGTCAGCGTCGTGGCCCACATCACACCCGCAGCCACACAGACGACTCCGGCAACAGCGCGTCCCTTCATTTCAGCCTCCTGCAAACGAGTTGGTGAGACGAGAGTGTCGCACAGTTGATCGGCAAGAGTCACTTCCAGCCGTGCCCCCGGGCACGCGCGGGGGCAGCTTCAGCTGGGCCCTGAAGGCTTATTGAAGAACGAGCAGGTCTTCGAACGCCAGCGCGCCGTGATACTGAACGCGCTCGCTCGTGAGCGTGGCCACGTGACATCGGAGCACGGTGGCCTTGACCCTGTACGGGGCCGTCACGCTGCCCAACTGCAGTTCGACCCGCATGCCTGGGAACATCCGGCATTCGGTCTCGAGCAGCACGCCCCCGGGGCTGACATCGACGATGCGGGCGCTTCGACCGGGTCGCAGGCGGCCGGTGGACATGCCGGTCCAGTCCGCGGTCGAGACGCGGGGCCAGGCTCTTCGTTCGGGAGTTTCGGTGGGGTACTGCTTCGGCCACGGAAGTGACCAAAGATACGACAGTGGCCCCTGGCAGGCAATCCTCCATCGGGCTAATGCCAACGGGTTAGCCACCGCAGCCTATTATGATCTCCTTTTCGTCTAATTCCCCCGAGGAGGATCCCCGCATGAGCGGCATCGTCCAGGACCTGCGGTACGCGCTTCGCGGTTTGAGAAGAAACCCGGCGTTCACGTCGGTCGCGCTCGTCACCCTGGCGCTCGGCATCGGCGCCAACACCGCGATGTTCAGCGTGCTCAACGCCGTGTTGCTGAGGCCGCTTCCATATCCGGCTCCCCACGAGCTCGCGATGTTGTGGACGGAGCGGCCGAACCAGAACCTGCGAGAGGGGCGGTCGGCCTACCGCGACGTCGAAGAATGGCGCGCGCGCAGCCGCACGCTGGCAGACGTCGGGGTTTTCGATCCGATGACGGCCAGGCTGACCGCACCGGGCGAGCTGGAGCGAATCAGTACACTGCGCCTCTCGCCGAATGTTTTTACGATACTGGGCATACAGGCTTTTCGGGGGCGGGTGTTTTCGAGTGAGGAAGCCGACGATCGCCGCAGGGTAGCCGTCGTCAGCTACCGCTTCTGGCAGTCCCGCCTCGGTGGCGCCGACAACGTTATCGGCTCGACGATCGAGCTCGACGGCCTTCCGTCCGAAGTGATCGGTATTCTGCCCGCGGATTTCCGGTGGTCCGACTCCGACGTGTGGGAACCGCACACCTTGTTTCCCGACTGGGACGTCCGTCGAGGCGAGCAGGGCGGTGCGTCCTGGTTGGTGGTTGCGCGGTTCAGGCCGAACGTCACGATCGAGCAGGGTCAGGCCGAGCTGAGCGCCATCGCGCGGGGCCTCGACGAACGGAGGAGCGCGTCAGAACAGGGGCGCGGCATCAGCGTGATGCCCATGGGCCTGTACCTCATCGGCGCTCGATGGCGGCTCGCTCTGTGGATGTTGACGGGCGCCGTGTTCTTCGTGCTGCTCATCGGCGTGACCAACATCACCAGCCTGTCACTGGCCCGCAGCGCCGGCCGGACGCGCGAGTTCGCGCTTCGCGCCGCGCTCGGGGCCAGCCGTGGCCGGGTGGTGCGTCAGTTGTTTGCCGAGAGCCTGGTACTGGCGGCCCTCGCGGGTATTGCCGGGCTCGTTGTCGCGTGGGCCGCGCTTCCGATCATCATCGCGTTCAAGCCGGCCGCCCTGGTGACGCTGGGAGACATCCGTCTCGACGTGCCCACGTTCGCGTGGACGTTCGGGCTGTCCCTCCTCACCGGTGTGCTCGTGGGGCTCGTTCCGGCGGCCACGACGACTCGCTGGAATCTGCAGGCGTCGCTGCACGAAGCCGGACGAGGGACGTCGGCCAGCGCATCAGCGCGTCTCACACGCCGGTCGCTCGTGGTGGCGGAATTTGCGCTGGCCATCGTGCTGCTCGTCGGCGCAGGGCTGCTGACTCGGAGCCTGATGAACGTGCAGCACATCAATCCTGGCTTCAGCTCCGAGCGCGTGCTCTCGATGCAGCTCGCGATTCCTCCGCTCGAGACGACGAGCCAGCGGGCCGACTACTACCAGCAGGTCCTCGATCGTGTCTCGGCCACGGGCGGCGTTGAAAGCGCCGGCGTCATCGGCGACCTCTTCATCAATGGGAGCCCTGAACAGATTGTCACGGTCGAAGGCAACGCGCGCGGCGCCGAGCGGTTGCGGCTGCGGCGCGACGAGGTGAGCAGCGGCCTCTTCGACACCCTTCGGATTCCAATCGTGCGGGGCCGCTCGTTCTCGTCGGAAGATGGGCCGAACGCGCCGAGGGCGGCCATCGTCAACGAAGCCATGGCGCGCCGGTTGTGGCCGGAGCAGGATTCCGTCGGCAAACGATTCAAGATGGGCGGGGCCTCGGCTGATGGGCCCTGGTTCACGGTGGTCGGCGTGGTCGGCGACGTACGCCGGCAGGGGCTCGAAGAAGAGCCGGCCGCACAGATGTTCGAGCCCGTCGCCCAGAACCCGTCGCGGCTCGCGACCCTTCTGGTGCGGACCTCGAACCAGCCGATCGGGATGGCTGCCACGTTGCGCTCGGCCATCCATGAGGTCGATCGGCGCGGGTTGGTGTACGGCACGAACACTCTTAGCGCGCGGCTCTCGGGGTTTCAGGCAGAGCGGCGATTCCAGACGTCGCTCCTGATGGTGTTCTCCGCCCTCGCGCTGCTTCTGGCCGCGATTGGGATCTACGGCGTGGTGCAGTATTCGATTTCGACGCGCACTCGGGAAATCGGCGTGCGCATGGCGGTCGGCGCCGATCATCGCGACATCTTCAAGATGGTGGTGGGGGAAGGGCTGAAGATGAGCCTGACCGGTCTGGCGCTCGGTCTCGTTGGAGCCCTGTGGCTGGGACACCTGGGATCGAGCCTGCTCTTCGGCGTCTCGTCGATGGACCCGGTGACATACGTCGGCGTCTCGCTGCTCTTGACGACGGTGGCGCTCGCCGGCTGTTACTTTCCCGCGCGCCGCGCCGCGCGTATCGATCCGCTCGTCGCGCTCAAGTACGAATAGTTGGGTGCGACAGGTGCGGTGGGTGCGGTCGCGCAGGGCTTCAGCCCTGCCTTGCTGACGAATACCCTGTGGTAAGGTCCTTTTCAGGATGCACGACGAGGTGATTCTCAACGATCAGGTTGCGTACTACCGCGAGCGAGCCGGCGAGTACGACCAGTGGTTCCTTCGCGAAGGACGCTACGATCGCGGCGCCAGAACACCGTGCGCAATGGTTTGGCGAGATCGCCGACGATACGACGTGCGCTGAGCGCGTCAGTGAACGATCGGAACGTGCTCGAGCTGGCGTGCGGCACGGGACTCTGGACCGGGCAGCTCGCACGGGAGAATCGCGGTGTCCTCGCCGTCGATGCTTCACCCGAAGTCATCGCCATCAACCAGACCAGGGTTCACGCCCCGCATGTGCGATACGAATCGGCAGACATCTTTTCCTGGACGCCGCCCACGCTGTTCGATGCGGTCTTCTTTGCGTTCTGGCTCTCGCACGTCCCTGCGAGCCGGTTCGAGAGCTTCTGGCAGACCGTCAGAGCATCGGTCGAGCCTGGCGGGACGGTGTTCTTTGTCGACAGCCTGCTCGAGCAAACCTCAACCGCGACCGATCACCCTGCAATAGACGACTCGGGTGTCGTCCGACGGAAGCTGAACGACGGCCGCGAGTTCGAGATCGTGAAAATGTTTTACCAACCGGAAGAGCTGGAACGGCGCCTCTCGCAGCTGGGCTGGCAGGCTAGAGTTCAGTCGAGTGGGAAGTTCTTTCTGTTCGGCGAGTGCAGTCGCGCGTAGACGGCGATCGGGCAGGGCTAACCACCTCCGCCAAGGCTACGGTGGTCCGCCGAAGCCTTGCGCGAAGGCGGAAGCCCTGCGCCACCGATGGGGCGGCATGGCAGGACTAAAGTCCTGCGCTACCAGTGAGCACTCTCGGACTCCCTGGACTCTCCAGACTCTCGGACTCTCCAGACTCTCGGACTCTCCCAGACTCTCCAGACTCCCGGACTCTCCAGACTCCCCGGACTCTTCAGACTCTCCCAAGACTCTGTAGACCCGCACCCGTCGCACACAACGCACCTATAGACTCTGTTCATGTCTCCCGGAGTCCTTCTCGCCCTCATCTCCGCCATCGTGTGGGGTAGTGGCGACTTTGTCGGCGGCGCCGCGACCAGGCGCAGCCATCAGTTTCAGGTCCTGGCCCTCTCGGCGCTCTCGGGCATCGTGCTGTTGACGATGCTCGCGTGGATCTTCGAGCCTTTTCCATCGCGCGCGAACGCGGCGTGGGCGGCCGCGGCCGGTCTGGCGGGCGCGGTCGGCATCGCCTCGCTCTATCACGGGCTGGCTGTCGGCGGCGCGGCGATGGTGGCGCCGGTCGCCGCCGTCGTGACGGCGGCGATTCCCGCTATCTACACAGCCCTTGCCGTCGCCCCGCCGAGTCCATGGCAGCTGGCCGGGTTTCTGGCGGCGGTCGCCGGCATCTGGCTCGTCACACGCCAGCCGCGGGCGGCCGACGCACCGTCGCGCAAGGGCATCAGGCAGGCCCTTGCCGCAGGAATCGGATTCGGGACGTTCCTGATTTTGATCGCACAGGTGGACCGCACGCTCGTGTTCGGCCCACTGGTCGTCGCGCGGACGGTCATGCTGGCCATGGGCCTTGTGCTGATGATCGTCCGCGGCATCAGCTTCCCCGGGCTGACGTCCAATCCGCTCGCGCTGGTGGCCGGCGCGCTCGACGCGGGCGGCAACATCTTCTTCGTGTTGGCGCGCCAGCACACGCGGCTCGACGTGGCCGCGGTGCTGTCGTCCCTGTATCCGGTCGCCACGGTCGTGCTGGCCCGCATCGTCTGGCGGGAGCCTGTCGCGCCGCAGCAATGGGCGGGTGTTGGAATGTGTCTGCTGGCGGTGGCCTTGATGGCAGAATGAAGCAGCGATGATGAGCGGGTTTCTGGAGCATGTCCGGTACGCGCTGCGGAGCTTGATGAAGTCGCCCGGCTTCACCCTGCTGACGGTGCTGATCCTCGCCATCGGCATCGCAGGAACGGCGGTGATGGTCGCGCTCGTCCAGGGCGTGCTCGTCAGGCCGCTGCCGGTACGCGATGAGGACCGCCTCATCGTCGCGTGGACAGAGTTGCGGTCGTCGGGTTACGCCCACTATCCGTTCGGCGATACCGGTATTGAAGAGGCTGCCCGATCGAGCCGGCTTCTCGAGAGCGTGGCGGGTGTGAGCACCAATGGTGTCTCGCGCTCCGCGGTCGATGACGAAGGCACCACCGACTATGTGAACGATGCGCTGGTCACCGGAGGATTCTTCGAGGTCCTTGGTGTCAAGCCCATCCTGGGCCGGACACTTACCCGTGCCCACGATGCGGATGGGGCCGAGCGCGTGGTCGTCATCAGCTACGCCCTGTGGCAGCGTCGCTATCACGGATCGCGAGATGTCATCGGACGCCGCATCTGGGGCAAAGATGGCTTCGCCATCGTCGGCGTCATGCCGCCCGACCTCGACTACCCGAGAGGAGTGGACATCTGGCGAACCCCGCGATCCTTGAAGGGGGAATTCAAAGACGCCGCACTGAGGGAAGTCGATCTGATCGCCAGGCTTCGGCCGGGCGTCACGCAAGAGCAGGCCGCCAGCGAGCTCGCGGTGTTGATACGCCAGCTCGAATCGCAGGCACCGCCTGACGCGCCTCGAGGACTCCTTCCCGTCGTCCATCCCTTCAAAGACGAAGTCATCGGAAACGTCCGGTTGACGATGCTGGCTCTCTCGGCCGCGGTTCTGCTCATGCTGCTGATTGCGAGCGCGAACGCGGCGAACCTGCTGCTGATGCGGAACGAAGCACGCAGGTCGGAACTGGCCGTGCGCATGGCGCTCGGGGCGGGACGCGGACGGATTGTGGCGCAGGTGCTGACCGAGAGCCTGGTGCTGGGGGTTGCCGCGGGCGCCGCGGGGCTGGCGCTGACATGGTGGTCGCTTCAGCCCCTCGTGCGGCTTGTTCCAGACGGACTGCCGCGAGTCGAGTCGGTCCGCGTCGATTGGACGGTTTGCCTGATGGCGATTGGGATCGCGCTCACGACCGCGGCGATCTCCGGACTGGCGCCGGCCCTGTCGATCAGCTCCGATCTCGTCTCGCACTTGAGAAGCGCGGGCCGCGGGGCGACGGGATCGGCATCGCGAGCTCTTCGCAGAGCCTTCGTCGTGGTGCAGGTGGCGCTGGCGGTCACGATCATTGCCGCGGCGGGGTTGCTGACCCGCACGGTCCTGAACCTGCAGTCCATCGACACGGGCCTGGCCGCGGATCGACTGGTCCTGGTCGAGCTCAGCGTGCCGTGGGCGGAAAACGCCGATCAGGTGGCGCGCCACTCTCAGTTCCTGAATACCGTCGTGCAACGGCTCGAGGCGCTTCCTTTTGTCGAGGCGGCGACGCCCATCAACATGCCGCCATTTTCGGGGACCGTCGGGTGGGCGGTCCCGAGAATCGCGGCCGAAGGGCAGACTGCCGAACAAGCCGCGACGAATCCGTCGATGAACTTCGAGTCGATCTACCCGAACTACTTCCGGACGTTCGGCGCGAGGATCGCCGCCGGGCGTCCCTTCACCGACGCGGATCGGGAAGGCGCGCAGAAGGTGGCCATCATCAGTGAGGATGTTGCGCGCGGCACGTGGCCCGGCCAGAACCCCATCGGCAAGCGCATGAAGCTCGGTGGGCCGTCGTCGACAGACGACTGGCTCACCGTGGTAGGCGTGACGGCCCCCTTGCGGTACCGAGCGCTGACCGAGGCCACTCCGATGTTGTATCTCCCGGCGGCGCAATTCCTCGTCACCGCCCAGATTCTTGCCGTACGCACCGCAGCGCCGCTCGACCAGGTGATGTCGGTCGCGCGCACGCACGTCGAAGCCGCCAATCCGCGCGCACACGTCATGCGCGTCAGCTCGTTCGCCTCGCTGATGGACGCGCCGCTGGCGGCCCCGAGATTCAACGCGTTTCTGCTGAATCTGTTCGGGATCGTCGCCGTGCTGCTGTCGGCCATCGGCCTGTACGCCGTGATGAGCACGTACGTTCGCCAGCGGGATCGCGATATTGCCGTCCGCAGGGCGCTGGGTGCGACGACCGCTGATGTGCAGCGGCTCGTGTTCGGGGAAGCCGTGTCTTTGGCCGGCCTCGGTGCGGCCATCGGCCTGGGCGGGGCTTTGGGTGCTGCACGCCTCGTGCAGGGCATGCTCTACGGCGTCGATTCGCTGGATCCCGTGACGATGTCTGGTGCGGCAGGCGTGATGATTGCCGCATCCGTGCTTGCCGCGTATTTACCTGTTCGTCGTGCGACCCACATCGATCCGCTCGTGGCGCTGCGCTACGAATGATCAGAACGCGAATCCGGCGAGTGCTGATGTAGGGCGGGTCTTGTTCTGTAGACCCGCCAGAGAGTCATCTCCCGTGATGACTCTGTATCACTGGTGCATCGGGGTTGTATCCGCTCCGTAACGAGCGGGAGGGCTGCAAATATCCCGGTTGGCGCAGACAAATCCGACAATAGTCCTGAACAAAGCAGAATTTCCGCCGAAAATCCGTCCGGTCAATAGGGGATAACAACAGTTTTCGCACCTGTCGGGTCAGGCATGGCCGTTGCTGAATGGGACACCATGCTGACCCCGCTGGGCTTGTTTGGCCCGTCGCCTACCCGTGCGTCGCGACTCTCCATCGTCGGACGTCTTGCTTTCATTCTGCAGATTGTTCTCGGCCCGCTCATGCTTGTCCGGGTCTGCCGTGTTAGACGCGCAGGAGACGTGGACAGTGCTTCCGACGATTGCCACGTCGGAAGACACGTCCACGACGGTCCAGTCGAAGGTTTGGTTCCACGGTCACACGTGGTGGGCCGTGTTGCCAACCAGCACGCCGAGCAATGGCTCGTGGCTGTTCCGGCTGGAGGCCAACAACACGTGGACGCCCGTCTTGCGGGTGTCTTCGATGAAGGGCAGAGCCGACACCAAGGCCAACGGGAATCTGACGCACGTGCTCATCGTGGGTAGCAGTGCGCAAGTCGTGACCATCGAGTACATGCCCGAGCTTCAGACCTATCGCTTGTGGCCCGACAATCCCACGCCGGCATCGGTGTTCGTCGGCGAAACGGGAAGCCTCGAAGTCGACTCAACAGGCAGACTGTGGCTCGCGACAGACCACTTCAACTGGGTATACGTGTATTACGCGGACTATCCGTTCTCGACATTCACCGGTCCAATCCTCCTGACCGAGGAAACCGGCCTCGGCGACGTCAACCAAATCGTCGCGTTCCCGAACAACACGATTGGTGTTTTCTGGGGAAATGGCGTCGTTGAGCACTTTGGATTTCGGGTGCACGTCGACGGGACCGACCCTACGGTGTGGCTCGCGGATGAAACGCCCGGTGCGGCGTATGCCGGCCAGGAAATGGCCGACGACCACATCAATCTCGCAGTCTCAGGGAATGGTAACTCTGTACGCGGCCCTCAAAGCCAAGCACCCGTCCACGACCGTGCCACCGGTGTACATGATGGTGCGACGCCCGAATCCCAGCGGACCTGGCGGCACCTGGGACAACACGCTGTATCCAATTGACGCGATAACTCCCGGCCAAAGCGAATCTGGCAGCGGCCGGCGGCCGCTCGTGGTGGTGAACGATGATGCGCACACCCTGCGCGTCTTCTATCACGATTCTGGAGGCCGGATTTATTTCCGGGAGTCCGACGCGACAGAGGTCAGCTTCGGACCGCGGAACCAGGTGCTGGACGGTGGATTCGAGTATGTGACCAGCACCAAAGATCCCTGGTCGGGGCGGCTCGTCGTGCTGGCGACGAATTCCGGCACTGGCGGTGTGCTGATTTCCACCGACCCCAGTCTGGTCGGCTACTGGAAGATGGACGAAGGCAGCGGCTCGATTGCAAAGGACGCATCAGGATGGGGCAACCACGCGAACCTCGTCGGATCGCCGACGTGGTCGCCAAGCCCGAAAGAACTTGCCGTTAATTTCAACGGTTCCACGAGCTATGGTGTCGTGTCCGATCAATGGGCGCTCGATCCGACGACGAGCTTGACGCTGTCCGCATGGATCAAACCAGAGGCCCAGGGCAGCCTCGACATCATCAGCCGGGCAATGGCCGGAAGTGTCGATGGATACGCCTTGTCGCTGACGCCGTCGAATGCCCCGACGAACCCTCGCACGGTCGTGATGCAGCTGAACGAGGCGAGCTCGGGCAACACCTATCGCGTCAACTCAACCACGCAATACCCGACCAACGGAAGCACGTGGATGCACATTGCGGCCACCTATGACGGCACCGCAATGCGCATGTATATCAACGGAGAAGAAGAGCGGTCCGAGCTCGGGCCACCTTCAATCGCGGCCAATCTCATCAACGTGGGTCTCGGCGCGCAAAGCGACGGCGCTCGCAAATTCCGCGGGCACCTGGATGACGTGCGGATCTACCGCCGGGCGCTGAGCGCCGTGGAGATTACCGAGCTGGCGAGAGTGCCGTTCGGCGATCTCGTCATCACGAAGAGCGACGGCATTTCGAACATATTGGCGGGCCAGTCGACGACCTACACCATTCAAGTCAACAACCTTGGTCCGGATGGTGTGAAGGCGGTGATATCAGATGTGCTGCCATCGAGAGTGGCAGCGGCGACCTGGACGTGCACATCCAGCGGCGGTGCGTCTTGCACGAACAGCGGGACGGGAGGCCTCAACGAGATTGCGGACATGCCGGTCGGGAGCAGCGTCACCTATTCACTCACGGCGACGGTAAGTGCAGGGCCAGCCGGAACCCTCGTTAACACGGCGACTGTGTCGGCCACCAACGGCATCGATCCACAGCCGAACAATAACAGCGCGACCGACACGGATAGCATTCAGCAGCCTCCTGCGCCGCAGATTTTGACGCAGCCTTCGAATCAGACGGTCACCGCTCCGCAACCGGCAACGTTCACGGTTGTGGCCAGCGGCCCCGCACCGCTCAGTTATCAGTGGCGGCGCAATGGATCCAATATCGCCGGTGCCACCAGCGCGACATACGTTCGCACACCGACGGCGGTCAGCGACACAGGCTCGACTTACAGCGTCGTGGTCTCCAACGGCGGCGGCAGCCTTACAAGCACGGCCGCCAGTCTCACGGTGAGCCCCGCGCCCGTTCCACCGAGCATCACCACGCAGCCGTCCAGCACGATGGCGTTCGAACCGAATGCCGCATCGTTCTCGGTGGTCGCCACAGGCACGTCGCCGCTCAGCTATCAGTGGCATCGCAACGGCGCGCCCATTCCCGGCGCCACCAGCAGCAGCTACGTCGTCAGTCCCACGACGGCCGCGCTCAACGCCTCGTCTTTCACCGTCGTCGTGTCGAACGTGGCCGGCAGCGTCACAAGCTCGGCCGCCATGCTTTCGGTGTTCGGCAGCGGCAGCGGAACGGTGACGCTCGTCGAAGCACATTTCGACAGCGATGCGAATGGTTTCGCGTATGTTGACGACGCCTTCCGGGGCTCAAATCAGCCGGGCTATGCAAACGGGGCGTACTTGTCGAGCGGCGGCTTTACAACTGGAGCCGTCCAGGTGACGGTCGGCGGGATCAACAGCCAGAACGTGTTGAACATGTCGGGCGGCTGGACGCGCAGCTTCACGATAGGAAGCTCCGTGTCTCTCGCACTCGTGTTCAGGCATCGGTTGACCGAACTGCCGACCTACGAGACCGACGAGTTCAGTCAGACGCTGGTCAGTTTCGATGGCGTGTTGCGCGGGCTGGCGCCCAACGATTACATCGCCCAGGTCGTCGGCGGCGGTCCGACCACGACAGGCTGGCAGCTCGTGCAGATCGATCTCGGCATTGTGGCGCCCGGCACACATGTGCTGACCCTCGGCGCTTACAACAACAAGAAGAGCTATCACGACGAAACCGCCGACGTGCTCATCGACGACGTGTTGCTGCTGGCGAACACAGTCGCAAGCGGACCGCCGAGCATCACAGCACAGCCCGCGAGTGCGACCGTCACTGCGGGAAGCCCGGCGAGCTTCACGGTTGGGGCGACCGGCGCCGCACCGCTCGCCTATCAATGGCGACGGAACGGCTCGGCTATCCCAGGCGCGACCGCGACGTCCTATAACCTCGCCTCGACGTCGATGAGCGACAACGGAGCCACGTTCGATTGCGTGGTGTCCAACGGCGCGGGCAATGCCACCAGCGCAGCAGCCACGCTCACGGTAAATGGGGCAGCCACCGCACCCAGCATCACGACGCAACCTGCGAGTGCGACGGTGACGGTGCCTGCAGGTGCAACGTTCTCTGTGGTCGCGGCGGGAACGGCACCACTCAGTTACCAGTGGCGGCGCAACGGCGGTCCGATTCCGGGAGCCACGGGCTCGTCTTATACGCTCGCGACGACGGTGCTCGCCGACAACGGCGCATCGTTCACGGTCTTCGTTTCCAATAGCGTGGGCAACGTCACCAGCGCGGCGGCTACATTGACGGTGAATTCAGGGCCGGTTGCGCCATCGATCACCACGCAGCCGTCTGGCCAGAGCGTCACCGTCGGTACGCCGGCAACCTTCTCGGTCGTCGCGGCAGGCACGGCACCGCTCAGTTATCAGTGGCGGCGCAATGGCGGAGCGATTCCGGGAGCGACCGGCCCGTCGTACACCATTCCGTCGACCGTGCTTGCCGACAATGGCGCATCGTTCGACGTCTTCGTCTCCAACTCGGTGGGGAACGTCACGAGCGCGGCGGCCACACTGACGGTGTCGAGCGGCGGTGGCGGAACCTCGACGCTTATCGAGGCGCATTTCGACGCCGATGCCAACGGCTTCGCGTATGCCGACGATCTGTTCCGCGGCAGCAACGCGCCTAACTACGCCAGCGGCGTGTGGATTGGCAGCGGCGGCTTTACCGGCGGTGGTTTGCGTGTCAACGTGGGCGGTATCAACAGCCAGAACATCTCGAACATGTCCGGCGGTTGGTCACGCAGCTTCACGTTGCCGGTCGCCGCGCCTGTGACGTTGACATTCCGTCAGCGATTGACAGAGCAGCCCACGTACGAGACAGACGAGTTCGTTCAAATGCTCGTGAGCCTCGATGGCGTCCTGCGGGGCGTGGCGCCCAACGACTACGTTGCGCAGGTCGTTGGTGGAGGACCGACCACGACCGGCTGGCAGCTCGTGCAGATCGATCTGGGCACGCTTGGAGCCGGCAATCACGTGGTGGCGCTCGGCGCCTACAACAACAAGAAGACCGCTTTGGATGAATTGGCGGAGGTAGTGATCGACGACGTCCTCGTCGTGCAGGGGGGTGGCTCGGCGCCAACGCCGCCGAGCATTACCACACCGCCGTCCAATCTGACGGTCACCGCACCTGCTCAGGCGACCTTCTCAGTGGTTGCCGCCGGCACCGCGCCGCTGAGCTATGTGTGGCGGCGGGATGGCATGCCGATCCCGGGCGCTACCGGTGCGTCGTACACCCTCACGCCCACAACAACGGTCGACAACGGCGCGATCTTCGATGTCGTCGTATCGAATTCCGCAGGCAACGCGACGAGCGCGGCTGCCACGCTGACGGTGAACGCCGCGCCCACTGCGCCGAGCATTACGACGCAGCCTGCGAGCGTAACCGTCACAGTGGGAGCTCCCGCCAGCTTCTCAGTTGTGGCCGAGGGATCGGCGCCTCTGAGTTATCAGTGGCGGCGGAATAATGCGCCGATGGCAGGCGCCACCAGCGCGACCTACACGCTGAATTCGACGGCGCTTGCTGACAACGGCGCGTTCTTTGATGTCGTCGTGACCAACGGCGTAGGCAATGTCACAAGCTCGGTGGCTGTGCTGACGGTGAATCAGGCACCAGTTGCGCCAAGCATTACGACGCAACCTGCGAATGTCACCGTGACCGCCCCGGCCCAGGCCACCTTCTCGGTCGTCGCCGCCGGCACGGCCCCGCTGAGTTATCAGTGGCGGCGCAACGGCACGGCGATCCCTGGTGCGACGAGCGCAAGCTACGTGTTGAACCCGACGTCGGCGGCAGGTGATAACGGCGCGCAGTTCAGCGTCGACGTGTCCAACAGCGCGAGCACTGTTACCAGCTCGGCTGCCACGCTGACCGTGCTCAATGGTGGAGGGGCGAACCTTATCGAGGCCAACTTCGATACGGGTGCGGATGGCTTTGCCTACGCCGACGATCTGTTCCGTGCAACTACGCAGCCGAACTATGCGAGTGGCGCGCAGCTTGGCAGCGGCGGGTTTGCCGGCGGAGGCCTGCAGGTCCTCCTGGGCGGGATCAACGGATCGAATATTCAGAAGATGTCGGGCGGCTGGCAACGCAGCTTCTCGCTTGCGAGCGCTGGAACGGCAACGCTGTCGTTCCGTTACAAGCTCAGCGCGACGAGCCTCAAGAGCGACAGGTTCGGCCAGATGCTGGTGAGCGTCAACGGCGTCCTCTACGGCGTGCCGCCCAATACCTGGGTTGCGCAGGTCCTCGGTGGCCTGGGTGGCGTCAGCTCCACGACCGGGTGGCAGCAGGTGACGATCACTCTCGGACCGCTCCCGGCGGGCACCAACGTGCTGGCGCTCGGCGGCTATCTCAGCGGAAAGAGCGCGTCCGGCGAGGTCGTGGAGGTCCTGGTCGATGAAGTGGTGGTGACGCAGTAGAGTCCGGGAGTCCGGAAGAGTCCCGGAGTCGGAAGAGTCCGGAGAGTCGGGAAGAGTCGAAGAGTCCGGGAGCGTCGAGAGGTCCGACTTAGCGATCGAAACGCTTCGTGAGGACTTCCGCGTGGCTGCCGAACCCCGCACGTGCATAGAGGTCCTTTGCCGTGCGGTTCGCGCTCAGGACGCCGATCCGTAACTCCGTGGCGCCGCAGTCGCGGGCGAATCGTTCGGCGGCGTCCAGGAGCGCGCGTCCGTATCCTTGCCGGCGGAAGCGCTCGAGCACCACGAGATCGGTGATGAGCGCGAACTCGCCGGGCGGATCGTCGAGCTCGAGGAACGGCATGCGCGCGAGCACGGTGGTGAATCCCGCCACCACGTTCGCGCACTCAGCGACGAACACGCGGCCGGTGTAGTCGTTGCAGCGCGCCAGCGTCTGTGCGAGGTACTCGGCCGCCATCGACGAGCCGGGCCTCAGACGGGGATCGATCCGGCGCTCGTAGTCCTGCAGCTCCACGATGCACGCTTCGATCGCGCGCGCATCGGCCGCACAATACTCCCGGACCACCGCGTCGTGACTCATCGCTTGTCGCGCGACGCTAGCACGCCCTCGTTGTTCACAAGCTTCAGAGGCGTGGTACGTTCGCGAACAGATCTTGACACAGGTTGACGCGGCCGTTTCGCTCGTGGATAATTTCCGTCCGCGCGGCGTCCCCCCTCGCGCGATCACTGCGAACAACACCGGTACTCCGAGATGCCTACGCGTCTGCCGCCGTGCCCGCATTGCCAGGACAATCTCTTTGTGCGCGTGGAATGGCTGCTGTCTGGCCGGCGGGTCAGCAGTGCGTACTACTGCGGCCGTTGCAATCACGAGTGGCGGGTCGAAACGGCACCGCCGGCACGGCTCGGCGAGCGCCGAGGCGCCGACCGGCGCCGCCGGCTTCGCGTCGAGGAGAAAGCTGAGGTGTGAGGCTCAGGCGCGAGCGCGATCTTTCATTCGAACCACGACGAAGTCGCCCACTTCCCAGGTGAAGGGTGGCTTCGCGCGCCGATCGGCTGTGCGCCGGTCACCGCGCACCTCGCTCGACTCCGCACGGCGGTCCTGCTGGCGGCGATCCCATGAGACGTTCACGGGCAGTTCAGCGGCCTTCTGTTTGAGCTTGTGAAACCGGCGGATCGCGCCCCGCCGCACGATGAGGTCAACATCTGGCTTTCGCGTCCCCATGACAGATGTATCGGCCCGACGGGCGGTTCCCTTAGGGGGGCAGTCTGGGGCGCCGAAATACGGGAGTTCGTGGCCGTCGGCTGCCATCTAGACTGGAAATACCCATGAAAAGCCGCCTTGCGCTCGGCGCGGTTCTGCTGTCGTCGTGGGCTGTCGCCGCGCAAACGCCGACGTTTCGCACGGACACGACGCTCGTCCAGTTGCCTGTTCGCGTCGTCGATGGCAAGGGCGCCTTCGTGCGCACAAGAGCCTGATCTATCTCGGTTCACGCGTCGGCTGCCAGGTCTCGTTCGAAGCGACGCAGAACTTCGCACCGTCCCTCCAGCAACAGTCCGAGTCGATCGTGCTTTCAGCGGACCAGATTCTCTGCAACGGAGAGTTGTGGGACGCCGTGCGCGCCGCCGTTCAGGCCAACGTCAGCCTGTATGCGATCGATCCGCGTGGGCTTTTGAATCGGGGATGGATCAGTCCCACCGTCGACGGACGAGGCGGCCCCGATGCGGCTCGAAGCCGCATGGCTGCCACCGAGTTGGGGAGGCCCAGCGTGCTCGACGGGTTCTACGTGTTATCGGATCACACCGGCGGATTTCCGGTGACCGACACGAACAACTATCGCGATCCGTTCGACCGGATCGTGAGAGAGAGCGGCACCTACTATCTGCTGTCGTACGTGTCGACCAACGACAAAGCCGACGGAAAGTATCGCCGGACGCAGATCACGGTGAAACAATCGGGCGTCCAGGCCTTCTACCGGGCCGGCTACCTGGCGCGCCGATAAGGACACAAGTCCGGTAAAACGCAGACTAAAGTCTTCCTGCGCTAGAACACCGGACCGCCGCCCTTCGGCATGACGATCTTCTCGCCGTCGGCCAGCTTTGTCAGGGTTTCCGTGTAGACGTGGCCGCCCGCTTCGAGGTCGGTCCACTCACCAGTCATCTCTTTCGTGCCGTTGAGCTTGTAAATCACGACCCCCGCGGTCGTCCCCACATAGCCCACCGCGAGCGTGTTGCCGTTCAACACCCCGACGCCCACATTGACGACGCCCTTGGGCGTCAGCCACTGCACGACGAAGGTCTCGCCGTTCTTGGCGATGTGGACGGCCGCACGATATTTCAGACCGTCGGGACTTGTGCCGTCGCAGCGGTACGCGCCGCTGGGATCGGCAATCGCCGGAGCAGACGCCGGAGACTGAACGTGAACGCGCGCGCTTGCCACGACCAACGCCAACAGGAGGAGCAGGGCGTATCGTTTCATGGGCGCTGGCTCAGCAAAAGCGATGCCGCTATTATCGGACTCGGGAGGTGCCCGGATGGCGGAGAAGTGGGAACTGAAAGGTGAGGTTCTCGTGTCCTGTAACTGCGACTGGGGTTGTCCGTGCAACTTCAATGCGCGGCCGACGAAGGGCAAATGCGAAGGCGGCTGGACGTGGCAGGTCCGGCGCGGACGCTATGGTGATATCAGGCTCGACGGCCTGTGTTTTTCCGTCTACGCCAACTGGCCCGGCGCCATTCACGAAGGCAAGGGCGAAGCGCTGCTTCTGATCGACGAGCGCGCCAACGCCGATCAGCAATCGGCCATCGAAACGTTGCTTGGCGGAAAAGTCGGCGGACCCTGGGAAGTGCTGGGCTGGACGTGGCCGACCGCGCACGGTCCCTATCGCGTGGCCTACGACATCGCCTTCAATGGCATTCACTCGACAGCGAAATGTGGCGACTACGTCGAGATCGCATGCGCGCCGATCAAGAACCCCGTGACCGGCGCCGAGGTGCGGCCGGGCGTCGTGTTGCCCGAAGGGATCATCTTCAAGCACGGCGATCTTGGCGCCACGACGCGCTTCACGGTGAATCACGCGATGGGGTACGACCATTCGGGTCAATACATGGCGGTCGGCCCCTTCGAGTACGCCTCAAAGTAGCGGGACACCGCGGGCCTGCATCACGAGATCGCGGATCGCGCCGGCGACGAGCCCCACATCGTCGAGGTGAATCCAGTGCCCGCTCTGCGGCGACACGACGTGGCGGCCGCGGCGTGACGAGCCCGCGAGCCGCTGGTCGGCCGCGATCCAGCGTGGATCGCGGCGCTCGGCCGACAGCACCACGATCGGCATCTCACCGAAGGCATCATCCCCCTGCAGCATCTCGGCGCTGCAGGCTTGCAGCGCCGCGAGATGCTGCCACATGCCGCGAAACGATTTCGGATTCGACCAGTGTTCACGCACGGCTGCCTGTGCCTCGGATGGCAGCTTTTGTACTTCGCCCACCATGTTGGTGAGCAGCGTCGCGGCTGAAGGACCGAACATGCGGCTGACGCGCCTCGGCAGGCCCGGGGCGCCGCCGCTGAGCCGCGAGAGAAGAAATCGCACGAGACCGGTGCGCGCGAGGCCTTCGCCAACCCGCGAGAAGAGCATGCCTCCCCGAAGCCTGCGGCGTTGCTCGCTGGATGGATCGACACCACTCCTCGGGATGGAGCGGATCGACGAACACCAGACCCGCTACCTCGGAAGGATGCGCGCGCGCGTAGGCCCTGATGACGAGGGCGCCGAACGAGTGTCCGACGAGCACGACGGGTGCAGCGATCTGTGCGTGAGCCATCACCTGACGGAGCTCGTCGACCAGCGTCGGCATCGTCCGCGGGGTGTCGCTCAGGTCGCTCCAGGCGAGCCCGGCCCGGTCGTAGCTGCACGCGCGCGTGAAGCGCGCCACTTCGGGCTGGACGCGGCTCCAGCTCAGGGACGAGGCGGCGATGCCCGCATCGAAGACCACGGCGGGCGTGCCGACCCCTTCGCATCGGTAGTGAAGACGATGTCGTCCGACGCGTACGAACGTGCCGGGCGGCGGGACAGGCGGCGGAAGAGCCATCACTCCAGAATGCGCAAAATCGGGTGTAACATGCTCACGCTCCAAGGTCAGGCTGAAGCTCGGCTAAAGCCGAGCACTACCAGTGTAGGAGGTACACCATGCTGACTCGTCGCGAGTTCATCGGTACGGGCATCGGTGCGACGGTGGCCGCGCAGGCATTTGCGCTCCCCGGCGACAAGATGCGCTATGCCATGAGCGGTCATCAGTTTCGAGGGATGAAGCCGCATCCGGAGACCGGCATCAAGATGGCGGCTCAGTACGGCTATCACGGGCTCGAGCCGTTCCAGGACGACATGCCGCAGTACCTGACGCAGCCGCCCGAGGTTTTCAAGAAGGTGATGGACGCGTCGGGCCTGGCGTTGTGCACGGTCGGGAGCGGCGGCCAGTATCTCGATCCGAAGCGCGTGCCCGAAACGATCGAGAGCAATGCCGCACGCGCGCGCTACATCGCGCACTTCGGCTGCAAGCATCTGAAGGTGAATCTGAGCCAGCGGGTCGGCCCCGAGAATCTCAGCGCCGAGAATGCGAAGGTGCTCGGGCGCAACCTCAACGAAGTGGGGAAGCGCACCGCTGACGCGGGCATCAGGTTCGCCTTCCATCCGCACGCGTGGACGCTCGTCGAGCGGCAGCCCGAGCTCGACATGGTGATGGAGCTGACCGATCCGAAGTACGTCTGGCTGGTGCTCGACACCGGTCACGCGACGCTCGGCGGCATCGATCCCGTCAAGGCCCTGCGCGACTACTACTCGCGCATCGCCGCCATTCACTTGAAGGACGCGGAAGGGAAATACAGCACGGCCAAGGGATGGAAAGGCCCCGCGCCAAGCCAGGAAGAACACGAGCGCGTGAATCTCTACAAGCTGATGGGGAGCGGTGGCGTGGACTTCGTCGCGTTCTTCCAGGAGTTGCGGAAGCGAAACTACGACGGGTGGGTGACCATGGACTTCGACATGCCGAGGCCCGGCGCGGGCACGGTTGAACAGTTCATGGACGCGCACAAGAAATACCTGACCGAGACGCTGAAAGGGCAACTCAGAACCTGATCGGGTTCGGTCAAATCGGTTCGGTAAACAGGAGATTAAGAGTTTAGGAGACAAAAATCCTTCTGATCTCTTGATCTCCTGTTATGTCCCACCCCGCAACTGATCCAGTACCCGCACATCCTCGAGCGCTGACACATCGCCGGGATCCTGGCCCGAATACACGGCGCGGATGACGCGCCGCATCACCTTCCCGTTCCTGGTCTTCGGCAGCTGCGGGACGAAGACGATCTCGTCGGGCTTCAGGGCGGGCCCCATCGCGTTCCGCACCGACTCTTTCAGCTCCTGTTCGAGCGCCGCGCTGCCTGCGGTTCCATCGCTGAGCACGCACACGCACACCAGGCGTTCGCCCTTGATCTCGTCGGGAAGGCCGACGGCCGCGGCTTCGGCGACGGCCGGATGCGCCACGAGGACGGATTCGATTTCGGCGGGCCCGACGCGCTTGCCGGCAATCTTCAGCGTGTCGTCGGAGCGGCCGACGATGAACCACTGGCCGTCGTCGTCTACGAGCGCCCAGTCGCCGTGCACCCACACGTCGGGAAATCGCGACCAGTAGCTCTGCAGGTAGCGGTCGGGATCGTTCCAGAATCCGCGGCACATGCCGATCCACGGCGCGCGGATCACGAGCTCGCCGACGGTGCCGCGCACGGGCTTCCCGTCGGCGTCGACGACATCGGCAGCCATGCCGGGCAGCGGCCCGGCAAACGCACACGGCTTCATCGGCGACATGACGTTGCCCGAGAGGATGCCGCCGGAGATTTCGGTGCCGCCCGCGTAGTTGATGATCGGAAGCCGGCGCTTTCCAACTGTGTCGAACAACCACCACCACGGATCCGGATTCCAGGGCTCACCGGTCGAGCCGAGGACTCGAAGCGATGAAAGATCGTGCTGTTCCGGCGCCGAACCGCGCGCATGCATCAACATGCCGGACGAGCGTGGGCGAGATGCCGAGGATCGTCACGCGGTGCTCGTCCACGATGCTCCACAGGCGGTTGGGCGTCGGGTAGTCGAGCGCACCGTCGTACAGCACGGCGGTTGCGCCGAGGAGGGTGGTGCCCAGAAGCTCCCACGGACCCATCATCCATCCCAGATCGGTGACCCACAGCATCGTGTCGGCCGCCGACATGTCGAGCCCGTGCTGGAGATCCTGTGCGGCCTTGATCGGAAATCCGCAGTGCGTGTGGACCGCGCCTTTCGGCCTGCCCGTGGTGCCCGACGTGTAGATCAGCATGAAGGGGTCTTCGGCGGCGGTGCGCGAGGTGCTGCAATCGGGCGATTCGGCCTGGCACGATGTCGTCCCACCACCAGTCGCGACCCTGCTGCATCGCGACGGCGTCTCCGAGCCGCCGGACGACGATGACGTGCCGCAGCGATGGCACCCGTGTGACGGCGTCGTCGGCGACCGGCTTCATGAGAATCGAGCGCCCCCGACGCCGCGCTGCCGTCGGCGGTGATGAGCCCTGCGGCGCCCGCGTCCTGCGAGACGGGTGGCGATGGCATCGGCGCCATAGCCGGAAAAGAGCGGCAGTGCGATGGCGCCGATCTTGATGATGGCGAAGAACGCCACAACAATCTCCGGCACCATCGGCATGCAGATGCCGATGACGTCACCTTTCGAAAATCCGAGCCGCTGCAGCGCGTTGGCCGCGCGATTCACCTGCTGCGACAGCTCCCCGTAGGTCAGGATGCCGCTCGTACCTTCCTCGGCCGTCCATCGAATCGCCGCCCGGTGTTCTGTTGGCGTCCCATTCCACTTGTCGACACAGTTGTGGACGATGTTCATCTCGCCGCCGACGCACCATCGCGTCCATGGCAGGCCGGGGGACGTGTCGATGACCGTCTCGTAGGGTTTGGAGAACTCGATGTCGAGATCGGCCAGCACCGCATTCCAGAACCACTGCGGATCGTCGATGGAGCGGCGATGCAGCTCAGAAAGCTCCTGAATGCCGTGCGCCGACATGAATCGACGAAGCTGGCTCTTCGCGACGACGTCCGGCGCCGGCCGCCACGCGAACTCGTTCTGTGCGTTCAAGTCCAATCAGACCTCAGGTGGCACAGGGCTTCAGCCTGTCGAGCCGGCATTCGGCCGCGTCGGCACCAACGCCGAGGCCCGATCCGTCTGCCTGCCGGCCGGAACTGACGCTGTACGAACACGTCCGGCTGGCATACGGATCGGTCCTCCGCATAGCGACGACGCAGTACCGTAGTGTCCGGCTTTAGCCGGACAGTTGGAAATCGCCGCTCATTAGTGGGCATACACGCGCTTCTTGAACGCCTCGACGAAGCCGCGCAGGATGGGCGACACGTCGCCCTGCTGCAGTCCAACCTCGATCAGCGTGAATCGCGTTTCGTCGTATGCCGCGTTCAGCGCGTCGCGAAGCTGGCGTGGCGTGAACGCGCGGAAGCCGCGTCCGCCCCAGAGATCGGCCAGCTTGGCAAACGGCCAGCCGACCGTGTCGTTGTAGTTCGCGTCGGGGAAGAAGGCCTGGAGCATTTCCCAGCGCTGGTTGTTGAAGAGCACGATGATCGGGTTGCACCCGTAGCGGCGGGCCTGCGAGATTTCGCTGCCCGTCATCTGAAACGCGCCGTCGCCGACGAGCACCAGCGGCCGGCGGCCGCCGGCAATCTGCACACCGAGCGCCGCCGGTACGGCAAATCCCATCGTGCCGTAGTAGGCGGGCGCGATGCACTGATTGGCGCGGATGTCGACGCTCGCGAACAGCGCGTCGCCCGTGTCGGCGATGAGCGGCATCTCGTCGTGCTCGCGGACGAACTCGTTCAGCAGGTTGATCGCGTGACGCATCTTGATCGCTTCGTCCTGCTTGAAGGGATCGAAGACCTCGGGAGAGACGTCGGTGCCGATCGCTTTGATCGGATCGCGGGACACCGGAAGGGCCGGCGCGGTCAGCAGGCGGTCGACCACCAGCTCGAGCGGCGTGTGCTCGTACTGATGCTGCCCGATGAAGACGTCGCGCGCGACGGCCGTGATGAGGTCGTGCCCCTTCAGGAGATCCGCCGAGACGCCGAGGCTGACATCGCTGAGCCGCTCGCCGAGCAGCAGCAGGCAATCCGAGCCTTCGACGAGCGTCCGCATCGGTTGGGGACTGACCGCTCCGAGATAGGTGCCGATGAACTGCGGATGACGGGTCGGGAAGATGCCGCGGCCGAGAAACGACGAGGTCACCGGAATGCGCAGGCGTTCGGCGAGCCGAATCACCTGGTCGGTCAACTGGAACCGGTGCACCTCGACGCCGACAATCAGCACCGGACGCTCCGCCCGCGACAGATGGTCGATGATTTCAGCGGCCGCCTCGGCGACGGCGCTCTCGTTGACCTCGAGCTCGACCTCGTCGAAGCTCGTCGGCACGGTGATCTCGGCAAACACCATGTCGCGTGGAATCTCGAGATAGACCGGCCGCTTGAACTTGCGCGCGACGTCGATGGCGCGGTGAATCACGGCCGCGGCCGTCTGCTTGTTGTCGACGATCGCGGCGAATTCGACGACCTCCTGATAAATCCTGATCTGCGACTCGAACGACTTCACCTCGTGATGCACCAGCAGCCCGGAGGTACGCTCGAGCCTGCTCGGGCCGCCCGAAATGACGATGAGCGGCGATTCCTCCGCGTACGCGCAGGCGATCGAATTGATCATGTTGAGGCCGCCGGCGCCGTAGGTGACCAGACACACGCCCAGCCCGTTGGTGATGCGCGACGCGCCATCGGCGGCGAAGCCCACGGCGGGCTCGTGGCCCAGGGTCACGAGACGAAAGCGCTGGTCCTGTTGCAGCGCGTTGTACAAGCTCAGCACGAAGTCGCCGGGAATCCCGAAAATGTGGCGGACGCCGTTCGCGTGCAGTTGATCGAAGAGGAATTCGTGAAGCTTCATGTGATGATGCCGGTGCACTCGCCAAAGCCAATCCGCCGGCAACCGGCCCGCTCGCAGCAGGCGCGCATGACGATCTCATCGCCGTCTTCGAGGTAGGTGCGGGACTCGCCGGTCGATAGCTGCAGCGGGACCTTGCCGCCCTCGGTCATTTCTATCAACGATCCTCTGGCGTCTCTCGTCGGTCCCGAGAGCGTGCCCGTCGCGATCAGATCGCCCGGGATGATATTGCAGCCGTTGCTCGTCTGGTGCGCGACCATCTGCCCGAGGGTCCAGTACATGTCGCGAAGCAAGGATCGGCTGAGCCGCTCGGGCGGCATGCCGCGCCGGCACATCTCCGCCGACCGCAGCAGCACGTCCACCACCACGTCGAAGCCGCCAGATTCCTCGATCGCGCGTGACGACAGATACGCGAGCGGCGCAGGGTCGCCCGCCTCGCGCGGAGCGGCAGGACTGCGGAACGGCGCGAGCGCGTCGTAGGTGACGACCCACGGCGACACGGTGGTCGCGAAGCTCTTGCCGAGAAACGGCCCCAGAGGCTGGTACTCCCAGGCTTGAATGTCGCGCGCGGACCAGTCGTTGACCAGGCACAGTCCGAAGATCTGAGATTCGGCGGCAGCGATGGGAACAGGCTCGCCGAGCACATTACCCGGGCCGCAGAAGCATCCAACCTCGGCTTCGTAGTCGAGCCGCTCGCAGGGCCCAAACACCGGTACGTCTCCCGCACCTTTCATTTGACCCGCGGGCCGCCTGACGCGCGTGCCGCTGACGACAATCGACGAGGCGCGCCCGTGGTACGCGATCGGCACATGCCGGTAGTTGGGCAGCAGCGGATTGTCGGGCCTGAAGAGCTTGCCGACATTGCGCGCGTGGTGAATCGACGCGTAGAAGTCCGAGTAGTTGGCGATCGCGACGGGAACGAAGAGCTCGGCGTCGGCTGCCGGCGTGAGCAGACGCTCGTCGGCGCCCCATCCGTCGGCTCCGAGGATCCTGCTGGCTTGCCGTCGCAGAGCCGACGCTTCGCCGTGGCCGAGCGCGATCAGGGGATTCAGCGTCGGCGCCGCGGTTGCGGCGTGAAGCGCGGGCGAGAGTCCCTCGAGGAGGCCGCGGGTTCCGGCCAGGCGCAGGTCGAGAATGTGATCGCCGATGGCGATGCCGATGGCCGGAGCGCTGGAACTGCCGCGGCGTCGAAACACGCCGAGCGGCAGATTCTGAATGGGGAAGTCGGTCTCGTCCGCATTCGCGGACGCCACCCAGCTGCGTCGTTGAGGATCGTGCGTCTCGTTGAGGTGAGCCACGTCAGAGGAGATGCAGCGCCGCAAGCTCGTCGGCAGGCTCGCGAAAGCTGCAGGAGCCGAACGAGCGAAAGAAATGCCGCCGGGTGTTCGCGAGATCCTGCAATCCGACCGCGTAGTGCCGGTAGACGAGGCCGTCCGCGCCGAACGCAAACGCTCCCGCGGACGATTCGGCCAGCGCCTCCTCGATGTCGGCCGGCGGCGCGCCCTTTCGAGCGAGCGCCGCGGCAACGCTGACGTTCAGAAAACCATGCATCACAGCTGAAGCGCTGTCGCGCTCGTAGGTTAGAGAGTAACAGTTTCGGGTGGCGTGATGAAGGCCCGCCGTCGCCTTGAAGGCAAGACCGCGCGACGCGCACCCATGGAGGAAGCGCGCGACCGGGGAGATCTGCGGAATCGCGGTCGCCACCGTTCCGCCGGTGCGGACCTTCGCGGCGGCGCGCGCCTTCGCGATCGCGTCGAGGCGGCTGTCGAGATCCGCGTCCAGGGGCGTCTCGAAGAACCTCAGCAAGGACGGCTCCGGTCTTTCCGCCAGGCGGGCAATGTCCGTCGCCGCTGCAGGCGGGTACTCGACAGACACGACCCGCGCGCGTCCCACTCCTTGCTGGTTGAACGCCGCAACGCGCGCAAGCTGCGGCAGCGGGTCGCCGCTCAGGATGACGCTGATCTCGTGCTCGTCGCCTGATGGTTGAGGGAGCAGTGTCTCGAGCGCGTCGAGGGCCGCGGCGGGCACGACGAGCCGTCCCAGGAGCCAGGCCCGGGGACCGCTTCGTTCCTGCGCGTAGTTCGCGACGGCCTGGGACAGCGACAGCGTGGCGGGCGGAAACGTTCCGGCGTAGTCGACAGAGCGTTGGAGCAGCGCGAAGGTCGAGAGCGGAGCGGTCACAGGGGCAGCGAGGTCGACGTCTTGACTTCCTTGACGACGATGCTCGTTCTGGTGCGGTCGATGCCACCGGCCTTCATGAGCTTGCCGAACAGGAACTTCTCCAGGTGGTCGTGATTGGCGACGACCACCTTCAGCAGGTAATCGAACTCGCCGGTCAGGAAGTGGCACTCGAGCACTTCCGGCATGTTCTTGATCTTCTCAGGAAATTGCTTGACCGAGTTCGTCCGGTGATGCGCCAGCGTGACATGGATGAAGCAGAGCAGGTCGAGCCCCACAGCCTCGCGATTGATGATGGTCGAGTACCCGCGAATCACGCCCTGGTCCTCGAGCTTGCGGAGGCGTTTCTGGAGGCCCGGGCCCGAGAGATCGAGCCGCCGCGCCAGCTCGGCGGTCGGTACCCGGGCATCTTCCTGCAGATGCACCAGCAACCGCCGGTCGAGATCGTCGAGCCGGGGCGGCGACCGCCCGGGATCCCGATTGCACATTTGTCATGGTTACGATTCAAAACCGTTTCTGCATTTTTTGTTTGCATTATGCTGGCCGAGTGCGAAAATGGTTGTATTATGGCTGACTTCTGTCCCATCAAGCGGATCGACCATCTCGAGTTCTACGTGGGCAATGCCAGGCAGTCTGCCGCGTTTTACGAGGGTTGCTTCGGATTTCAGCGCACCGCGTATCGCGGGTCTCGAAACCGGCTGCCGCGATTCGGCTTCCTATGTCGTCGAGCAGGGGGATATCCGGTTTGTGCTGACGACGCCGCTCGGCCCGGACCACTATGCCGCGGAGTTCGTGCGCCGAGCACGGCGATGGCGTCGGCGTCATCGCGCTCCAGGTGCCCGACGCCGCGGCCGCCTTCGAAGAGACGACCAGTCGGGGCGCCGAGCCGGCCATGCCGCCGTCGAGACGCCAGCGACGAGAAAGGCGTGCTGCGGACCGCGGCCATCCATGCCTACGGCGACACGCTCATCAAGTTCGTCGAGCGCGACGATTATGCGGGAAGCTTCGCGCCCGGCTTCCGGCCTCTGCCGGCGCGACTCCCGCTCAGCCCGGGCGTCCTGAAGGCGATCGATCACATCGTCGGCAACGTCGAGCTGGGCGAGATGGAGAAGTGGGTGCAGGTTCTTTGCCGAGACGATGGGCTTCACCCAGCTCGTGCATTTCGACGACAAGACCATCACGACCGAGTACTCGGCGCTGATGTCGAAGGTGATGCAGGACGGCACGGGCGCGTCAAGTTTCCGATCAACGAGCCGGCGACCGGCAAGCGCAAGTCGCAGATTCAGGAATATCTCGACTACTACCACGGCCCCGGCGTGCAGCACATCGCCTGCGCCACCGACGACATCGTCAAGACCGTGCGCCGGCTGCGCGCGTGGGGCGTGGAGTTTCTCCGCGTGCCCCCCACCTATTACGACGATCTCGAGCGGCGCATCGGGAAGATCGAAGAGCCCGTCGGCCGAGCTCGCCGAGCTGGGCATTCTCGTCGGATCGCGACGAGGAGGGCTACCTGCTTCAGATCTTCACGCAGCCGGTGCAGGACCGGCCCACGCTGTTCTTCGAGGTCATCGAGCGGCACGGCTGTCGCGGGTTTGGCGAAGGCAACTTCAAGTCGCTGTTCGAAGCCATCGAGCGGGAGCAGGCGCGACGAGGCAATCTGGTATGAGCTATTACTTCAAGCTCGGCCGGATTCCGCACAAGCGTCACACGCAGTTCCGTCAGCCCGACGGCTCGCTGTACCACGAAGAGCTGATGGGCATTCACGGCTTCGTGGGCAACAAGTCGCTGCTCTACCACCTGCGTCCGCCCACTCAGGTGACGCAAATCGAGCGCGGCTGCGAAGTGAAGATTCCGTATGCCGACCCAGGGCCCGTTCAGCACCGGCTGCTGCGACACGGCAAACTGCCGGCGGGCGGCGACGCGATCAGCGGCCGGGTGCCGCTGATGGCCAACAGCGACGTGTGCATCTCGGTCGCACGGCCCACAGACCAGATGCCGTACTGGTACCGCTACGCGCACGGCGACGAAGTGATCTTCGTCCACGAGGGTACGGGCATTCTCGAGAGCCAGTTCGGCACGCTGCGCTATGGGCCGGGCGATTACCTCGTGATTCCGACCGGGGTCATCTGGCGCATCGTGCTCGACGCCGGCGTCGAGCAGCGGATGCTCGTCGTCGAAACCTCGGGCGGCCACATTCGACCCCCACGACGCTACGTGAACCAGTACGGACAGTTCCTCGAGAGCGCGCCCTATTCGGAACGCGATATTCGCCCGCCCGATGCGCTGGTCACGCACGACGAAACAGGGGAATTCGAAGTTCGCGTGAAGGCGCGCGGATTACGTCTCGCGGTATCTCTATCCACACCATCCGCTCGACGTGGTGGGCTGGGACGGGCACCTCTGGCCGTTTGCGTTCAACATCGAGGATTTCGAGCCGATCACGGGGCGGGTTCATCAGCCGCCGCCGGTGCACCAGACCTTCGACGGTCCCGGCTTCGTGCTGTGTTCGTTCGTGCCGCGTCTGTTCGACTATCACCCGCAGTCAATCCCGGCGCCCTACAACCATTCGAACGTCGACTCGGACGAGGTGATTTACTACGTCAAAGGCGACTTCATGTCGCGCAAGGGCATCGAATCGGCGGCGCATCACGGTGCATCCCAACGGCATTCCGCACGGGCCGCATCCTGGCACCTACGAAGGATCGATCGGCAAGACACGCACCGACGAGCTGGCGGTGATGGTCGACACGTTCCGGCCGCTGCAGCTCACGACTCACGCACTTGCTCTGGAGAACACGACGTACCCGTTCAGTTGGACCCATCGCGCCTGAGACGCAGCATCAAGGAGGCATTCATGGCTGGGAAGAATTTCGAGGCGTTCAAGCAGACCATCGAAGAACGGTTCATGGGCCATCCGGTGGTGACCGACAACGCCTACACGAAGTGGTTTTCGCGCGGCGACATGCCTGTGGATCACCTCCGGCGGTTCACCGTCGAGTTTTCCGTGTTTTCGAACCAGTTCCTGCTCGCCGCGCTCAATCGAGCGATCAACGCCGACTCGCTGCACGCCTCAAGGGAATCGAAAGAGATTCTGATGAACGAGCTTGGCGTCATCTACAACAACAAGGGCGGGCATGGCATGGCGGCAGGGGAGCCGACCGGATCGAGCCACGACTCGGACCGGGAAGGCGATCCCGCGCTGGTCGCGACCGAGGGCACGGTGGACGGCGGCAAGTTCCGTTTCCAGGCCGCGCACTTCGAGTGGCTGCTGCGTTTCGGCCAGTCGCTGGGTCTCACGTTCGACGACATGGGCAAGCGCCGGCACGGTATTCCGAGCACGCTGCACTTCTGCGACGAGTTGTTCCGGCTGTACGGGAGCGACGACTACAACCAGGCGATGGGCGCGGCGTTCGCCGTCGAGAACTGGGCCGCAGCCGGGTTCTGGAAAGAACTGATTGCCGGGCTCGAGCGGATGAAGGCGACCCGCGTGCCCGACATGCCGCTCGCGTTCTTCACCTGGCACGACAAGATCGAGGATCAGCACAAGGCGCACGTGTGGGACGAGCTGCGCGAGTGCTACGAGTCGTCCAAGTTCCGCGAAGAGCCGTTTCTCACCGCGGGCGTGAAAATGCTCGACGGCGTGAAGGTGTTCTGGGACGGACTGGACGGCGAGCGGCGGAAGACGGGCCGGTTCGCCGCGTAGCCATTGAGCTGCTTTTGACGCAGAGGCGCAGAGACGCAGAGATCTCTTTCAAAAGAAATTCTCCGCGCCTTTGCGGCTCTGCGTCGGCAATTGATTGTCGGTAGCGATTGATCCTCGGTGGCGCAGGGCTTTAGCCCTGCCACAGCGATCGGAATAGAATCCCTCCGTGCTCTCGCGCGCGGGGTCGTTCCGATCGCACGTCGTTCCTCTGACATTGCTGGCGGCCATGTCGATTCTGTGGACCTGGCCGCTCGTCCTCCACCTGCAGGATCACATCCCTGGACTTCCCGGCGACAACTACAGCTTTCTGTGGAACCTGTGGTGGATGCGCAAGGCCCTGAGCGCACCCGAGCTCGATTTCTTCCAGTCGCAGTATCTCTTCAGCCCGTTCGGCGTCGATCTGATCAACCATCCGCACACGGCGCTTCAGGCCTACCTGAGCGCCACCGTCTTCTCCGGGCTGTCCATAATCCAGGCTGAGAACTTCTACGTCATCACGTCCGTGTTCCTGAACGCAGTGTGCGCGTACGCGCTCGCGTGCGACATGACGGGCGACCGCCGCATGGCGTTGCTTGCGGGCGTCGCTTTTGGCGGCTCGCCGTATGTGGGCGCGCACCTGCTGGGTCACTTCGACTTGCTGACGGCGTGGGTGATTCCGCTCTTCGCGCTGTTTCTACGCCGGTCTCTTCGGACTGGCCGCGTCGCGCCGGCGATCGGCGGCGGCGTGTGTCTCGCGGTGGCGGCCTATGCAGCCTACTACCACGTCGTCTATCTCGCGTTGCTGGCTGTGGCGTACGTGGCGGCGTCGTGGCACATTGGTCGCGCCTCGATCGAAACAAGGCCACAGCATCAAGCGCTCTTTACCGTGCGTCTGGTCCTCGTGGGACTCGCCGCGCTCGACGCCTTCCTGATTTTTCTGATCGCCACGACCGGAGGAGGGACGTTCTCTGTTGGTGGAACCGCGATTTCTGCCCGTGGCGTCCAGAATCCGCTGCTCATCCTGTGGCTCATCCTGCTCGCCTGGGTGCTCACGAAGTGGCGCGTGAGATTTCGATTGGAGCGTCCGGGCGCTGAAATGTTCTGGCGCGGTGCGCAAGCCGTGATGATTGCCGTGGCCACGTTCGCCGTGGTCTGCCTGCCGCTGGTTGTTCAGGCGTTCCGGCTCGCCGTGAGCGGACGGTACGTCAGCCAGATCTATTTCTGGCGCAGCGCTCCGCGCGGCATCGATGCGCTGGCGCCGGCGCTCGGCAATCCGTTTCACCCGCTGTTCGGCGGCCTCGCAACCGGTTTGTACGAACGGCTGGGTCTCGATCGAATCGAGGCGGTCGGGTGGCTGGGGGTGGTGCCGTTCGTTGTGTTGCTGATGGGAAGGGGGAAGTGGAGTGACGTCGAGGAGGCGCGGCGCTGGAAGGTCGTGCTTTGCGTGTTCGCGGTCTGGGCTCTCGGGCCGTTCCTGACGATAGCCGGCTTCGACGCGGGCCTCCCGTTGCCGCAGGCGCTCGCCCGATTCGTGCCGGTCGTCGAGAACGCGCGCATGCCCGGGCGCGCGATGGTCGGTGTGTACCTTGCGCTGGGCGTGTTGATGGCGTTGCGGGTGGGAGGTATGGCAGGGCTGAAGCCCTGCGCCACCGGGGCGGACGATCGGGCAGGGCTAAAGCCCTGCGCTACCAATAACCAGGCTACCAATAACCAGGCTATCAATGACCAGCTGCCGGTCGCGCAGGGCTTTAGCCCTGCCCCGGCATCGGTGGCCCAGGGCTTTAGCCCTGGCTATGTCTGGGTACTTATTGTGCTCCTCGCGCTCGACTATCTCCCCGCGCCCATCCCGCTGACCGCGCTCGATCGGCCCGCCGTCTACGAGCAGCTCCGGACGATCGACGACAGCAGCGCGGTCATCGAAGTTCCATTCGGGATCGGCGACGGTCTTTCGCCGGGCCGTGGCAGCCAGGAGCGCCGGCTGCTGTACCACGCCACGATTCACGGCCATCCCCTCGTCGGCGGCTACATCGGCCGCATGCCGCCGAACGTCGCGCAGGCGTACGAAGCCATGCCGGTTGTGGGAAATCTGCTTCGGCTCTCGAGCGGCGAAGACGTCATCACGGACGACACACCGGTTGGGCTGCCATTCCGCTACCTCGTCCTTGATACGAACACGGCGTCGCCCGAGTTAGTCGAATACGTGCGCGGCACGCTCGATATGGACCTCATCACGTCGGGCGACGGGAAGCAGCTGTATGCGGTGCAGGGGATGCGGCCGTCGAGCCTCAGAGCGTCGCGACAATGATCGCGAAGCAGATGGCGCCGGACCCGAGCGCCAGCCATCCCCATCCCCGCGTGGCCGGCAAGTGCCACCACATGTAGATGCCGGTCGCAATCCACAGCAGCAGCGCCACGCAAACCGTGTCGACAAACAGCGCCCAGACCGAGTCCCAGACGCCGCCCATGTCGTAGCCGCCGCGCGTGTGCATGCTCGTGATGAACTGCCGCGCGGAGAAGTTTCGGTGCTCGACCGTAATCCTGCTTCGATCGGCGTAGTAGATGATGCGAACCGGCGTCAGAAAGTTCGGATGGTTGACGTTCACCTGTCGCGGATTGGCGCGGTTGACGAAATAGCCACCTTGGACCCCTGCGGCGTTCATCATCTCGCGGCCGATCGGACGGAGATTCTCTCCCGCGGCGGGTACGGTCGCGTCGAACTCGCGTTCGGCGACCTGCGTCCAGGTGACGGGATTGGGCGAGAACGTGTGGTTGATGGGGATCGTGCTGACACCGAACATGATCATCCACGGCAGCAGGAACAGCCCCATGTAGAGGTGCGTGCGACGGATGAAATGCAGGAACGTCATATGGTGAGCGCGAAGAGCGCAAAGATTCCGGCGCCGGTCACGGCGCACGCAAGTCCCCACCAGCGGGTCGCGCGCATTTCCCACCACATCCACAAACCCGACAAGGCCCAGAACACCATGGCGACGATCACGGCATCGACGCTCACCGCCATGGCCATGTCGGCCGCGTACGGCTGCTGATATCCGCGCCGGCGGTGAAAGCGATTGAGGAAGCCGCTGGTTTCGAGATCGAGCCGCTCGACGACGATGCGGCGATCCTGCGGGGTGAAGGTGATGCGCCGGGGCGACAGCATGCCCTGGCGATTGATCGTGAGCCGCCCGTCCGCTCCCGGTCCCTGCACGCCGAAAGCGCCGTCGAGATTCAGATCGACGAGGATCTGCCGGGCGATTTCGCGGGGCGGCGTGCCGGGCTCGAACGTGTTGTCGTAGGTCTCCTCCTGCTCTTTGATGAACGTCGTCGGCCGCGCCATTCGATGCTGCATTGCGATGGTGCTGATCGCGTAGACGATCATCCACGGCGTCAAGAACAGCGCGAGGTACATGTGCGTCCGGCGGACGACCCTGGAAAACACGCGCCCCTTGTATCACATTGCCGTGCCGTACTCGATATACTACCGGCGGCCAGTGAAACCGCGTTTGGTCCGCCCGTGGATTGCCGATCTTCTCGTTGCCATCCTGACGGCGGCAGTCGCCGCCGCCCTCTATCGCACCTGCGTCTTCTCCCAATTTGAACCGATCCGGGCGGACGTTGTGAGCGCGAGGCTCCAGTCGTCGGGTCATGTCGTCAGCGTTGCCCTTCCCGATTTGTCGATCCTGCGTGGGCAGACGGCCGAGCTCGGCGTACGGCTTCAGAACACGCTCCTCGTACCAAGGCGGATTGGCGTGTTGCGCGCCGGCTTCCCGCCCGAGCCCCTCGTGCTGCCGCCGAGCAGCGCGATCGGCTGGGACATCGTGTTGCCGGCGGAGGTCATCCGGGCGCTCGACAGGGAGGGGGGCGAGAGAGCGAGGACGCTGGAATTCACGGGCGATGCGGATGGCTGGACCATCACCGGCGTCGAGATTCGCAACTATCACGCTCGTGTGGGCGATCCGCTCAAGTTGGTGGTACTGGCGAAGGGTCCAGCCGCGCATGCGCCCGGAACGGGGTTCCTGCCTGTCACGCTGTTGCTTTGTGTTCTGGCGATCGTGAACGCGCTCGAGCCGAAGCCCGCGCGACCGTCACTGCGATTGGTCGCCAGCGCCCTCGCGTGGTCGGCATTCGTCCTCAGTCTGATCTGCCTGCTCCTTCCGGCATTCTCTGCTTACCGGGTACTGTTGTCGCCGTCCACCTTCCTGCTGCTCGCCGCCGGACTCTTCGCACCGGGCGTCCTCCACGCCGGGGCGAGGTGGGTCGCAACGATTCCCTCGGGTTTGCGACGTTCGGGGACACTCGCGGCGCTCGCCGGCAACGTCGCGCGTGCCGCCCGGTACTGGAAGCGCCACGAGCTGACGTTCGAACGAGGCGCAATGGTGTCCGGGCTCTCGGCGATCGCCATCGCTCAACCCGTCTTCGAAGTGGTGTCGAACAGTCCAGAGTTTTTCGCGGCGCGGGGCACGACTGCCGCGACGGCTGTCGCAGCAGTGGTGGTGATCTGTGCCGGCGTGCCTGCGGTGCTCCTCGGGATCGAGCGGGCGATTCGTATGGTCAGCCCGCGCGCGGCGAACGCGTTTTACGGCATAACGCTGGCGGTCCTGTCGGCGGCCATTCTGATGCCGATCGTCCAGCGGACGAACCGTGTCACACCGCCGTGGGACGGCCTGGCCGCTGGTATCGGAGCGGTTGCGGTAGTCCTCGCCGCTCGCAGCCGCGTCGTTCGCCAGTTCCTCACCGCCCTTGCGCCCGCCGCTCTTATCGTTCCTGTGCTGTTCGTCTTCGATCCGGGTGTCAGACAGATTTTTCTGCCGTCGGAATCAGCGGCCGGTGTGCGGACGATCGAACGGGCGCCTCCGATCGTGTTCGTCGTATTCGATGAGTTGCCGTTGATGAGTCTGCTCGATGCCGGGGGCAACATCGATGCCGCGCGGTTCCCGAATGTTGCGGCGCTGGCGCGCGACGCATACTGGTTTCCGAACGCCAGCACCGTCGCGTCGAACACCGAGCACGCCGTGCCCGCTATTCTGTCGGGTCGATATCCGACATCGCCCCACGCCGTCCCGACGCTTCGGGTACTATCCCGTCAACCTGTTCACGACGCTCGCGCGGCATTACGAGATCCAGGCGTCGTTGAGATTTCAGCAGCTCTGTCCGCCCCGGGCGTGTCAAGCCGGGGCCGGCATGGCCGGGGACACAGTCGAGTCGCTCGTGTCGGACCTTGGCCTGGTGTGGCTGCACATCGTTCTGCCCCGGACGTTTGCCGAAGGGCTGCCGCCTGTGACCGAAGACTGGGCGGAATTCGGCCAGCCTCGTCAGACGAGAGCGGGTGAAGGCCAATACGGCCGCGGCGGTGTGTTTGCGGAATTCGTATCGGGCATCGATGCGCGGCCGGCGCGACTTCACTTCATCCACTCAATGGTGCCGCACATGCCGTTCGAGTACGTGCCGTCGGGGCGGCGCTACCGGCGGCCCGAAAACGAAAATCAGGTGTTCCGGCGAAACCGGATGTTCGAAGGAGCCAGCGCCGCGTACACCGATGTTCTCCACCAGCGGCATCTGGCGCAGGCCGGATTCGTGGATCGACTGGTGGGCGACCTGGTCTCGCGGCTTCGCCAGGTTGGGGTCTACGACAAGGCACTCGTCATCATCACGTCCGACCACGGCGCGAGCTATCGCGAAGACCGCTCGAGACGGCAGCCGCAGGAGCACCGCAATCTGTCCGACATCCTCTCAGTGCCCCTGCTGGTGAGGGTGCCGGGCCAGCAACGCGGTGAGGTCGTGGACCGGATTGTCGAATCGGTCGACATCCTGCCAACCATTCTCGACGTCATCGGCGCGAATGCATCGCTTCGATTCGACGGACATTCGCTTTTGGACGGCCGGGCGCCGGCACGCTCCTCGCGGACGTTCGTCTGGCGAAATCGATCCAACGTGGAGTTGCGGACCATCGACGATTTGTCCGCAGAACGAGCCGCCAGCCTCGGGCGGAGAGAACGACGGTTTGGCCCTGGAGATCCAGCGGCGTTGTACGCGCCACCCGAGGCGCGCCATCTGTTGGGCACGACTGTCAGTCGCGCGCCGATGCAGGCAGTCCAGGATGTGCAGGTGACGCTGCGAAACGAGCGGCAATTTCAAGCGGTGAACGTCGCCCGCGATCCCCTTCCGCTCTACGTCAGCGGAGTGCTGAGCACGTCGCGATCGGAACCGCTCACCGTGGCGGTGGCGGTCAACGGGATCGTCGCCGCGGTCACGCAGTCATATCGCGAACGCGACACCCACATGTTTGCGACGCTCATCCCGGAAACGTCGCTGCGAGATGGAGACAATGCGGTCACGGCCGTCGTTGTCGAGACGCCGTCGCGCTGAGAATCACCGCGGTGCCCAGAGCGGCTCGCCGGCCTTGACGAGCTGGACGGGCACCTCGGGCACGAACCCCTTGATCCAGTCGGCCATCTCGAGCATGCCGGCTTCCTCGGAAATCGCGTGGCCGAGCATGATCCAGCCTTTGGTGATCCCCAGCGTCATCGCGTCGAGCACGTACGCCGGACTGTCCAGCGTGCCGTCGGTCTCCTGCTGTTCACCGCTGATCACGACATCGATCTCGGTGCTGAGTACCGGCGGAGTGGCATAGCCGACACCGAGCTGGATGCGGCTGACCCTCGCGTTCGGATTCCCCACGACTCTCAACGCGCGCGCGCCGCTGCGCTTCTGCACGTCGGCGGCCAGTTGGCCGAGCGTGGTTTCGGGAATGACGAAGCGGTGCGAGCCTGGCGCCGTCTCATACCGGCTTTCCAGGCCGATGGCCCGCGCCGAACCCACATAGGTGAAGTCGGGCCGCTGCGCGTGCATGTGGTCGTGCATGCGGAAGATGACGATGTCGTACTTCTTCAGCAGATCGACCTTGGTCTTGTAGAGCGGATCCGCGCTGACGATCGTGGAGTCGTCGCGATCGTTCCAGAAGGTGTCTTCGTGCGGGATGATCATGTTGAGACCGGCTGCGCCGGCACGCTCGATTACCTCGAGCGACACGAACACCGTCGTCGCGATGCCCCTGACGAGGGTATCGGGTCCTCCTGATTTGAAGGTGTCGCGATACGTCGCGTCGCGCCACGGCACGCCCAGATTCTTCTTGATGCGGTCAACGACCTCTCCTGCGGTCATGATGCCGGTCTCCAGTACGGATCGCCGGCCGGAATGTGCCGGATGGGTGCTTCTGTCACGAACGTCTTGAGCCAGTCGGCGCAGACCTTCATGCCGGGCTCCTCAGAGACGACGCGGCCGACCAGAATCAAACCCTTGCCGGCGCCGGCGAAGGCCTTGTCTCTGGCGTACTCGGCCGTTTCCCATTCGCGGACCTCGCCGGCCACGATGGCATCCACGCCTGGGAGCATCTTGAGCGCGGCCTGAATGGGCGTCGTTCCCGGGAGCAGCCCGACGCGCCGTACGTTCGTGCGCGGGTCGCCGATGACGCGAATGCCGCCACGCGACTCCAGGTTCTTTTTGACGCTGGCCGCCAGTGCATCCAGTGTCAGGGCGGGTACATCAAAACGGAGCGGATCGTTCAGGGCTTGATATCTGGTCCAGCCGAGGGATTCTGCAATCCCTCGTGCGAGGGGATCGGGCTGCCTCAAGCGCCAATGCTCGCTGAACCGGAAGACCAGCAGGTTGCTCTTCTTGATGAATTCTGCCTTTGCCGTGAATACGCGATCCGGTTCGGCAACTGCGTTGGCTGGACCACCGCCACGTGGCTGAGGTGGAGTCTGGGCGTCGGTTCTCGAGTAGAACGTGGGCTGCGCGGTGATCACCATGTTGGCGCCGGCCTTCACCGCTCGCTGAAGCACATCGAGCGTGGCCATCGATGTGGTCACGATGCCCTTGAGCACGATTGAGGGATCGCCGGCTTTCACGCCGTCGACGGTGTCGGGCTTCCACTCGCTGCCGAGATTCTTCTTGATGAGATCGATGACGTCCTGTGCGGCGATCGCCGCACAGGCTGGCTGGCCGAACACAAACGGCACAGCGGCGGTCGTCGCCAGGGTGGCGAACTCGCGTCGGGAAAGCTGAGGCATACCAGATTCTAACGGCAGACCGCCGGCAAACAGATAGTCCCGCCTCCGGGAGACAAAAGTCTGCGTCCCAGTCGCACCCACCGAAACCAGGCGCAATTTGGGCCTGAACTCACAGCGCGCACCGGCAGCAAATTTGCCTAAACAGACCAGGACCCGGGGCGGTCACCACGCTATCGGTTCGTCTACCTCGTCCAAGCATGAGTCCAGCCTTTTGGTTGCGCGCGATCTCTGCGTGTGCGGCATGGTCCGCACGCGAGTGTCGCATTGCGCGCGCCACGGCGATGCTGCTGGCGGCCGTCCTGACGGCGCCTGTCTCCTTGCAGGCGCAGGTAAGCCTGGCCTCCGCGCCGACGGGCACGACGAACAACACGAATCCCGAGATTGGTGTCGTCGCACCCGATAAGGTCGCGTACAAGGACAGCTTCAACGGTGGGCCTTACTCTCCTGAGCTGCCGATTGCCACGCCCATCAGGCTCTCCGGCGACGTCGAGCTCGGCGGCATTCCCTTTACGGCAGGAAGCCGTGCGCTCATCGAGTTTCTGCGATTGAGAAGCACCGACACCGAGTTCACCGACTTCCTCGACCGGATCGGATTCGATCACCTCGCATCGCAGGTGCAGGTCACCTACACGGTCAACAACAAGCGCACAGCGGTCGCGCCGGAAAACATCCTGAACCTTCAGGGTGCGGGCGTGGCAGATCTGAGCGTCACCCTGAAGGAGAAGACTGCTGTCGGCCCTCGGTTCGAGCTGAGCGCCCTCGCGATCGGCGGAGGAAGGCTTGTACAACGATCGAGCTCGGCCACTCTGCGACAGTTCACCTTGTCGCTGCCGAGTACGACGCACGACATTGCGCTGACGCCGCACGTGAACAACAGTCAGACGGCCATCGTCGTCAACGGCCAGCCGTCGCCCTCCGGTCAAACAGTCGTGCTGCCGGCGCCTGGAGAGGGACAGTCGGTTAACATCCAGACCGTGGGGCCCGACAGCCTGGTGACGACCTACGAGATCGAAATCCGCTATGACGCCGCGCTGCCGTCGACCGAGTGCCGCGCGTACTACCTGCGCGCGTTCGTGCCTGCTTCGTCGTATGTCAGCATCCACAACATCGGCACAGGCCTCGTCGATTACAACCTGAGCTTCAATCAGAAATTCGGCCTCACCGTTCAGGATCTTGTCCGGGAGATCCAGGAGATGGCGCCCGAGTATCCCGGCGAGGCGATGTCCCGCAAGGTGTGGCGCTTCGTTCGCGACAATCGGTACCACGCCGATCCTTTGACCTTGGCCAGATGGAATCACTCGCCGGCGCTGTTTTTCAGTTCGATCGGATCGGGTACTGCGACGACAGCGCCTCACTGTTTCGCCATCTGATGGCGGCTATGGGTTACGAGTCACGTGTGTGGGGACTGAGCGGACACATCGTGGCCGAAGTGCACATCGACAATCGTTGGGAGATGTGGGATACGGACCTGCAGGTTCATTACTTCAACCACAGCGGTCTCGTTGCGGGCGTAGAGGAGCTTGCGGCCCAACCGGATTTGATTCTCCAGCCAATAACGAGGCTGCCAGGCGCGTTGCCGATCGCCTACGACCCCATTGTCGCTGGCATCTATTCGACCTCGTTCGACAATGCCGTGCATCCATGGTACGACTCGGTTCCCGTCCTGGGCGACTCGTCGATGGCTTTCGAGATTCCGCCAGGAGGAACGCTCGAGTTCCCAGACATCTACGACGTCCCGTTATCTTCGATCTACGCGACGCGCGTTCCGTCGTATGCAAACGCCCGCCTGATCGTGCCTGAGGGATTCTCCGGAACCGTCAGAATGCCCCTTGTCATCCAGTCGATCGGATGGTCGAACACGCCGGAGCTGCGGGTCGTCACCAAGAATGCGCAGGGAAACTGGGATGCGCAGCCGACGCTTGCCGCGTGGGTCGTGGATGCCGAGCCGCCGTTCACAATGGCCACGCAGCCATCCGGTGTCTACAACACGCAGGAGCCCGTCACGCTGACGAGCAGCGAAACCGCCACGATCTACTACACGACGGATGGCACTACGCCATCCGAGGCGTCGTCCGTTTACACCACGCCGTTCATGGTGCCTGCTGGCGGTGTCGTGAAATTCCGTGGCGTGGATCAGATCGGGAACCAGGAAGGAGAACGGCTTTACGGCGGGCCTGCGGTTCAGCAGGTACAATTGCAGTTGACGGCGATGAGCGCGACGACCGCGTCGTTTTCGGCGAGCGCGTCGGGGGGAAGCGGATCGGACCAGGTACAGGTTCGAGCTCATAGAGTCTTCGGGCAACACCTCGACGATGCAGTTCTATGGCGATGCGAATGCCTTGAACTTTGACAAGTCGGCGGTGCTGCCAGGGTCGTATACGGTTCGCGTCTGCGTTCGCAACCGGGGCACGATGGGTGCCTGCGAGCGATCAGCATCGGTCAGCGTCATCGTTCTGGCCCAGGCCGCTCCTGTTCTCGTGAACCCCGGCGATCAAGTTGACAACGTTCACCTGCGCTCGTATGGCGATGCCGTCGTTTTCGATCGCCCCGTCGCGTACTGGCGGTTCGATGAGGATGGCGGCGCCGCCGCCGTCGATCGCATGGGCAACCATACCGGGAACCGGTTCGGACAGGTTGTGCCGGTTCAGCCGGGCGCGCTCGCCGAGGGCAGGAGTGCGGCCAGGTTCGATGGCACGAGCGGATATGTCGGCGTTCCGAACGCGCCCGCGCTCCAGGTTGCGGGAGATCTGACGATCGAAATGTGGGTCAACGTGTCGCTCGACACACGGCAGACGTTGATCTCGAAGGACTACATCCGGGAGTTCGAGCTGACGCTCGAGAAAAGCGGCACGCTGAATTTCTACCAGGGGAATGGAACCACGAGCAGCAACGTGTTGTCGGCGAGTGGTGCCATCACGCCGCTCGTCTGGCAACACGTCGTGGTAACCCGGTCCGCTGCCACGAGGACCGTCCGGTTTTATGTCAACGGTGTGGCGAAGGGAAGCGGAAACTACGCGGTCGATCCGGCTCCCGGAACACGAGCCGTGGCGATTGGTCGGAGCACATCGGGTTCTCAGTATGTGAATGGCCGTCTGGATGAGGTCGCGTTGTACGCGGCCGAGCTGACCGCGGCGCAGGTGCTGAAGCACTACGTCATGAGGCTCGCCGACGGCGCGGGCCTGCCGGTCCAGTTGCCCCTGATCGCGACCGACGTGAATGGCGATGCGCTCAGCTATGTTGCGCAGGGATTGCCGCCGGGCCTCACCATCAACTCGTCGACCGGTCTCATTTCCGGCACGCTCGTGCAGGCCAGCGCCGGGGTCTATCAGGTTGTGGCCACGGTGTCAGACGGGCTGCTTTCTCACAATCAGGCGTTCCTGTGGTCGGTCAGCTACGTCAACACAGCTCCGATATTGACGACGCCCGAAGCGCAGATGCATGCCGAGAACACATCGGCGGCATTGCAGATCGCGGCTGCCGATCCGGACGGCGATCCATTGACATTCAGCGCCGTCGGTCTGCCGGCCCCATTGACGATCGATCCTGCCACCGGAGCCATTTCCGGTCTGCTTTCCTATGCGAGCGCCGGTAGCTACGCGGTGACCGTGAGGGCGTCAGACGGCGTCGATTCGGCAGCCGGCACCTTCACCTGGGTCGTCGTCAACACGAACCGCGCGCCCGTCCTGGTGAATCCGGGTGCGCAGGCACAGTTTGCGCGCGGCCAGTATGCGATGGCCGTGCTCCGTGACAACCCGTCGGCGTATTGGCGGCTGGGCGAGCTGAGCGGGCAGACGGCCGGAGACAGCGTCGGGTCGAGGCCGGGCACGCTGATGGGGCAGATCGCGGTCGGACAACCGGGCGCGCTGGCCGACGGCGATCGCGCCATGGTCTTCGACGGGACCAACGGCTACATGCACGTGCCGGGGGCAGCGACACTGCCGCTGGCGGGCGATCTGACGATCGAGCTGTGGGCGCATGTGGCGCAGGGGGGCCGGCAGACGTTGATCTCGAAGGACTACATCCGCGAGTTCGAGCTGACGATCGAGGCCAGCGGCGCGCTGAATTTCTACCAGGGGAATGGGAGTGCCGGTGGCAATGTGCTGTCGCCGGGCGGGTCGGTGAAACCGAATCAGTGGCAGCACGTGGTGGTGACGCGCGCGGCCGCGACGAACACGATTACGTTCTACGTCAATGGAGTGATCAAGGGCACGGGGGTGATCGGTATCACGGCGGCATCGGGGAGCTCGCCGATTTCGATCGGCCGGGCGAAGACGGCAGACCGTTATGTGAACGGCCGGCTCGACGAGGTGGCGCTCTATCCGCTCGCCCTCACCCCGGCCCAGGTCGCCGCGCACTACGCCAGGAGCACATCGACCGGATTCGCCGAAATCACACTGCAGTTGTCGGCATTCGATCCTGATGGCGACGTGCTCGCCTACAGCGCGACTGGCTTGCCCCAGGGCATGGTCATCAACCCTGCGACAGGTTTACTCTCAGGACAACCTGCCCAGCCGGGCACGTCTCACGTCACGGTGACGGTCAGCGACGGCGCCTTGTCTGACAGCGAATCGTTCACATGGACCATCGAGCGTGTCAATCAACCGCCTGTCCTGGAGATGCCGGCGAATCGGACCAGCATGGAAGGAGCAAGCGCCTCTTTCGCATTTGCTGCGAGCGATCCTGATGGTGACGTGCTGGTCTACAGCGCAACCGGTCTGCCGGCCTCGATCGTCCTGGATCCCGCCACCGGGATCGTCGCGGGCACGTTGTCGTACACGAGCGCTGGTGAGTATCCGGTGACGGTGACCGTTTCCGACGGGCGAGTCTCGGCAACGAGGACGTTCACCTGGGTCGTCGTCAACACGAATCGCGCGCCAGTGCTGGTGAATCCGGGTGCGCAGACATACTACGCGCAAGGCGAGTATGCGAGGGCGGTGACAAGCGATCGGCCCGCAGCGTATTGGCGGCTGGGCGAGATGAACGGGCAGACGGCCGGAGACAGCGTCGGGTCGAGGCCGGGCACGCTGATGGGACAGATCGCGGTGGGTCAACCGGGCGCGCTGGCTGATGGGAATCGCGCGATGGTCTTCGACGGGATCAACGGTTATATCCACGTACCAGGCGCCGCGACACTGCCCCTGGCAGGCGATCTCACAATCGAGCTGTGGGTCCATGTGGCGCCAGGGATCCGGCAGACGTTGATCTCAAAGGATTACATCCGCGAGTTCGAGCTGACGGTCGAGACCAGCGGCGCGCTGAATTTCTATCAGGGGAACGGGAGTGCCGGCGCCAACGTGCTGTCGCCGGGCGGGTCGGTGCAACCGAATCAGTGGCAGCACGTGGTGGTGACGCGCACGGCGGCGACCAACACGATTACGTTCTACGTCAACGGGGTGATCAAGGGCACGCGGGTGATCGGGGTCGCGGCGGCCGCGGGGACCTCGCCGGTGTCGATTGGCCGGGCGAAGACCGCCGACCGGTATGTGACCGGCCGGCTCGACGAGGTGGCGCTCTATCCGCTCGCCCTCACCCCGGCCCAGGTCGCCGCGCACTACGCCAGGAGCACGCTCGGATTCAGCGAAATCACGCTGCCGCTCTCCGGCACCGACCCCGACGGCGATCCTCTGTCGTACACGGCGGCGAATCTGCCACCAGGACTCACGCTGCATCCGCAGACCGGGCTGATCACCGGGACAGTGACGCCGGACTCTGCGGGCACCTATCAGGTCACCGTTACCGCGACTGACCAGACGGCATCGTCCAGTCAGAGCTTTGTATGGACCGTGACTGAGTAACACGCTCCGTCACGTGCGGAGACGGGACAGCCACTCGGTGACATCGAAATACAAACGACGCGTCGCGCCATCGCCCAGCACGACCTCATAGAGGTCGTAGGTCTTGCTGTCGCTCTGCAACAACTCCTGCCTGCTCAGCGTCCAGTCCGTACCACGGACGCCAAACCACTTCTGCAGCAACATATGCTCGGCGCCGGCCGCGCTGAGCCCGCGCGGGGTCTTCTTGATGACGATGGCGGTGGCGGGGGAGTCGCCGGGACCGCCGGTGACGACGAGCGTGCCTTCGTTGATGGAAAGATCCATGGCAAGGATTGCCCGTTAGTTTAGCAGGCGAGGACTTAGGGCGAAGGTGCGATTACGCTTTGGCTGTTGCGGTCCGCATCAGCACGATCGCCAGCACCGCAACCCACGCCAGGAACACCGCGATGTTGATGCGCTCCCACAGCCCAATCCACGGCGTGGTCGACCGGATTCGAGACGTGGAGCTTCGACAAACGTCAGGGCGCCGAACGTGATCAGCACCACGCCGCTGATGATGGAGTACAGGCGGAACCGCTTTCCGTTCGGATTGATCCCGTACCGCTCGCTCAGCGCCTGGATCGAAGCCTTCGATCGCTGTATTGCTGCTCGGATGGCGTGAGTGGTCGTGGCGCTTCCGTGAAGTATCTGTCCCACAGTGTCTCCTTGGTGGCGACGCTCATCGTCTCACCACCACACCGTGGGACTAAACATCCTAGGTCCTGTGTGACGCCGTAGTGAAGACATATCGATCGCTCCACACTAGCGACTGGGCAGGAGGAATCCTCCTCGCGAGCGTCACTTCGTCGGCACGAGGCGCTTCAGCTCTTCTGTCCAGTTAACGACGACGTTCAGCTGCAGGAGTGAAGGCGCGGGATCGGCCGCCGGACGAACCATGACGAACCGCTGTCCGTCCCGGGCGACGTCGTAGTTGGTGGTGTCGCCGGCGAACGGGTCGACATCGTAGCGGCCTTCGAACAGGACCGTGGGATGGCCGAGGGTGACGCCCGCAGCCGTGGAAACCGGAACCGCGATCATCTGGGCGCCTCGTCGATAGAAGAGCTCACTCCCTTGGGGAGACCAGACCGGCTCGTCGCCGCCGTCGCTCGAAACCTGAACACGGTGTGCAGCGCCGCGGATCGCGCGGATATATACCTCCCGACGTCCGGATTCATCGGAGACGTAGGCCATAAAGCGCTCGTCCGGCGACAGGCTGGGCTGGAGTTCGGCGACGGCGGTGGCGAGGAGCATCTCCTCCGTACCCGAGCTCTTCCGCCAGATGCCGATATCGTCCGAGGCCTTGATGGCATGGAATGCCAGCCCGCTGCCATCGCGGAACCAGATCCGAGGAAAGAGGTGACGGTTAGGGTCTTGGCCGTGCGTCAGCTTGATAGGTTCCCGGCTGCCGTCTGGGGGTGAGGTGAAAATGGCGAACGCGCCCTGCTCCTGGGTTGAGGCGTAGGTGATGCCCTGGCCGTCCGGGGTCCAGATCGGGTCGCTGGAGGAACCTGTTCCAAGAGTCAGTCTTGTGCGGGTGCCGCGCTTCAGGTCCCCGACCCAGATGTTCCGCTGGCCGGATTGCGCGTCGATGGCGGCGTAGGCGATTTGCCCTCCGTCGGGCGACAGCCGGGGGACGAGATACATTCCCCTCTCCTCGAACGCCGCCGTGGTCTTCCCCTGACGATCCACAAACACCAACTGGCCGCTGCGAGAGGACGCCCTGTCAACGACGTAACCGAGGGTGCCGTTCTGGGAAACGTCGAACCGTGCGGAACGATAAACCCCAAGGGCCGCGACACCGAGCGCCTCGACCACCGGGAAGGACTCGCCGGTCAACTCCAGTTTCTGAACGTCGAAGGGCGCGGCAAGAAGAGTCTTCTCCCGCACGAACAACAGATGCCCGGTCAGTGCGAACCGTGGTGAGCCGCCTCCCTCGACCAGCACTCTTCCCTTCCCGGAATCTCCGGAGGCGATCATGACGTCCTGGCGCCCGCCGGCCACGTTGGCCACGTAGAGCAGCGCTCTGCCGCCCGGGAGCCAATGCGGTTGGACGTGACTCTGTTCCGCGCGAGAGGCGTCCAGCGCCGTGACGGCGACGGCGGGTCCGCCCGATGCGGAGATCCGCTGAATGGTGGGCGAGGACCCGGAGAAGAGGATCTGCCCGCTCTCAGACCAGGATCCCGCCGCCGTGAATCCCGCGAGAGCGATGCTCGTGGCGTCCGTGATACGGATGGGAGCGCCTCCTCCTTCAATCTTGACTTTTTTCAGTTCCGGCCCTCGCGTGCCCTGTGACACGGAGAAGAACGCCAGCCACTGACCGTCCGGGGAGAAGAAAGGCGCAAACCCATCGTTCGAGCCTGGGATGAACCGCTGTTCCAGCTCGTCGAACGAGCGAAGGAAGAGCCCGCGTTGACCGCCCTGCGAGCCTCCAAACGCGATCCTGGTTCCGTCCGGGCTGATGGTCAGGCCCGAAGCCTGCTGCAGCAGATCGTCGCCCAACGACAACTCAGCTGCGAAGTGGATCGGCTTGGCAGCCGGCGCGCGGTCAAGGCGGCGGACCGCGAATCCTCCGGCCAGCACGCCCAGTATGGTGAGGGCTGCAGCACCCGTAAGCCATCGCGCTGACGGATGTTCGCCGGACGCGCCCGCGGACAGGCGGCCTCCATTGTGGCTCGGGGGCTGCGCGGCGTCTTCAAGATCGAAGTGAGAGTCCGCGATGTCGTGGAGGCGCCTGCGGGGCTCGCGCTCCAGGCAGCGGCGCAGGAGTCGCAGGAGCCCCGGCGGCGTCGAGGCGGGCAGCGCCTTCCAATCAGGCTCGCGAGTGAGCACGGCAGCAAGGACGTCGGACACGCTCTCGCCCTCGAAGAGACGCGTGCCGCTCAACATCTCGTAGAGCACACAGCCGAACGCCCAGATGTCGGCGCGCTTGTCTACCGGCTTCCCCCGCGCCTGCTCCGGTGCCATATACGCCGCGGTGCCCAGCAGCAAGCCAACACCGGTCATCATGGCGGGACTGGTGATCGTGGGCGACCGCGACATGTTCATTGCCGAGGGCATCGGTTCCATCGCTTTCGCGAGCCCAAAGTCGAGCACCTTCACGGTGCCGTCGTCGCGCAATTTGATGTTCGCAGGCTTCAGATCGCGGTGGATGATGCCGTGCTCGTGCGCCGACTCCAACGCCTCGGCGATCTGTTTGGCGATCGACAGCGCTTCGTCCATGGGAACCGGCCCTTGAGCGATGCGATCCGCCAACGTGGGCCCTTCCACCAGCTCCATAACGAGGGCCGTCACGCCATTTGATCGCTCTAAGCCATAAATCGCCGCGATGTTTGAGTGGTTCAGTGAGGCGAGCACTTCAGCTTCACGCTGAAATCGCGCAAGCCGATCTCGATCCGCGGCCACTGACTCGGGCAGGACTTTGATGGCGACCGCGCGCTTGAGGTTCGTGTCTGTGGCGCGATAAACCTCGCCCATCCCGCCCGCGCCGATCTGGGCAGTGATTTCATAGGCACCGAGGCGCGTGCCGGGGGCAAGGGCCAGACTTCTGTGAATTATAGGGCAGCTGCTCCCGGCGAAGAGGATTACTCCTGCCTGACGCCGCAGTGGCGACTGATCTTATCTGCTGGTCGCTCGCCACTACGCGACTGCTCGTTACCTGATCTCACCGCACCGGAACCAGCCGCTTCAGCTCTTCACTCCAATTGAGGACGACCGTAATGGGCGTGGGGTCTCTCTCAGTGGCGGTGTTGACGAGAAACCGTTGCCCGTCGGGTGACACGTCGTAGATGTCGTTGACCGCACGATCGGCCACCACGAACAGCTGCCGTGCCGGCGCAACCTGCAGCACCGGACCGAGTGCGATCGTCACGCTCATGACGCCGCCGTTTGGCGCCATGTAGAACAACTCTTTCCCGTCGCGCCGCCATCGCGGCGTCTGGCCGCCGGTGAGGGACACTCGGCGCCGCGAGCCGACGGCGTCGATCGGCGTCACGTAGACTTCAGGCGCACCCGACTCATCGGATTCGAACGCGATCCAGCGCCCATCGGGCGAGAACACCGCATCTCGCTCCTCGAACGGCGTTCGAAGAAGCGGGAGTGGCTTTCGTTCGCCGGTCAGCGGCAGCATCCACAAGTCCGCCCTCGTGATGCGATCCTCTTCGAGGTAGATCAGGCGTTGATTATCGAGGGATACATCAAGGGGATACTGGACACCGGGCGAGGCGATTACGACTTCCTGGTTGCCGGCGAGCGTGCGCGCGGGTAGGTAGCAAGAGATTGATCCCGGACGCCCGCGAGTCAGGCGCGCGCATGTCGCGGTGACTCCCGCCGCGTCGGAACCATCCATACTTATGGCGCGCGCTTTATCCCCGCGTCACGCCCGCGATCTGAGCGTTCGTTCACGAGCGCGACGGTTTATGTCTCGATCCGCTTGCTGCCACGTCCTCTCACAATAGCCGCAATAGTACGTGAGTATGGCTTCTCGTCCCTTCACAACCACTTCAAAACGGACGAGCCCGACGCGTTTGCAGTGACGGCAAGGCGTCTTATCCATCGATAACGCTCGAAAGCATAGAACAAGCCAAACGCTTGCGTTAGACGGCATGAATTGTGCTTTTAGTTAAGGCGAGCGCGGACCGAATCGACGAGTGGCTTATGGACCGGCTAAAAAAATTGGGCGAGCGGCTAGAGAGAATGCGACGGGCGGCGGTTAAGACTCGAAAGCGCGCCGAGCGCATGTTAATCCAATCGAGAGAATTTACGCGCCATCAGCGACGTGAGAGCCTACGACTATCTCCTGCCAGAAAGCTTCGTCCCGAAAGCATTTAACGGAGAGCGGGTTTGTTTCACGCAGCACGCGCTGCGCCGTCGCCTGTCCGTATAAAGGCCGATCGGAACGTAACGTCAGTCGTTAAGATGTCGGGATGTGGACCGATATGTATGCCGCGACGACACTCGGCGTGTCGCCCGCAGCCGAACCTATCGGCGCGGAGACTTGCCATAGAGCGATCCTCGCCGCGCGATAAAAACAATTCCACTTCGCGAATCACTCGCCGTCGTTGCGACTTCGTCATAGACGGACGACGCTAACAAGATCGACCACACAAAAGCGCGCGCAATTCGTTGCGAAACGATTGCGCTCGGTGCGTTCGGTCCGGAGCTGATAACAGAGTCAAGGTGTCTAATCAGACTATGGCAAGGATCGCCGCTCTGAGCGTTCTGTTTGGCTTGGCAGTGACACATGTGGCCGGGCGCCGAAGGGATCAAGCTTCGGTTCTACGGACGCCAAGGCGTATTCATTGACCGAAAACGCGCTGCCGCACCTCTCCGACTGACCTTGACCGCAATTTGTCTTGGCGGTTCCGAGTCGGCAAGGGGGGATTCATACGCGACGTGGTAGTAATGATTGTGCTCAGCAAGGAGCGTCGTAACGGCCTTCTCGGGATTGTTGCGATCAACAATCGAACGACCTCCAGTGTTTTCCGCCAGCATGAGCAGAAATTCATGACGAGACCTCAGGCCACCCGCGGCGCCCGATCCAGACGTTGAATTCTCGGCACGCGTTCCAGGACCGACCTCAAGCCCGCCTGGATCAAGCCCATAAATCATCACATTTCCGGCTTGGGCTACGTCGAACACTCGACGCATGGCCTGAATCACTTCGTTGAATGCCTGAGTGCCCTGCGGTGGCAGCGCCACGCCCGTACTGACATAAAAGATCGCTTTTCTGCGGCCGGCCATCGTGCCGACATGCCGCACGACGCTCTCGAGCACATTCAGAGCGTTCCTAATCTCGTACAACGTCGCCGACATTGCCGTTGGCGCACTTCCAGACGTGTGTGCGGGCGTGAAGGCCTTCACAGTCTCAATCAATTTCGAGTGGTTCGTGGTGAAGTCTACTGACTGGTGAGTGCTTCGTGTAAAGACAACGGCGGCATGATCCGAAGCACTGAGAGACTGTATGACTGTTTGAGCAAGTGCTCGTGCTTGTTGGGCTGTTCTCGGATTACCAGGAATTTGAGCGTCATCAAGAATGATGGTCACGAGTTGAGATTCAGGTGGGTGCTGCGCCAGTTGAGAGAGTTCCGTGGCAGTGCTGGCGACGGAACCGATTTCAATCGCATTCACAACGCGTCGTGCACTTCCATTCTCCAGGACAGAGAAGTCAGCCTTCGCTAGCCCTGCCACCGGAAGCCCGCGTCCATCGACGGCGGTGACTTCAAGTTCCACGAGCGTTACGCCGGCACGAAATTGAGCGCTTGGCGGTGTTTGAGCAGATGGGCAGATGACGACCGTCGCTATGGCAGTCAAGCAAGTCGCAGCGCGTCGGCACATATGAGTCAGAGCCCTAGGCCTAGCGTTCTTCCGCGCGTTGCATTTGGCGCAAATCTCGACGGATTTGCCAAGGAAAGTAGTGACCCGGGCGGGACTCGAACCCGCGACCCTCGCATTAAAAGTGCGATGCTCTACCGACTGAGCTACCGGGTCATGCTGTTACCATTGTGTTACCACGAAACGCGCCGCCGCTTGTTAACGCTCGCTTTTGTTAGGAAAAACGGGCCGACCGTTCGGGTTTGACAAGTCTCAAAAGTGCGCTGCTCTACCACTGAGCTACCCCGGTCGCCGACGTCCGCGAACACAAAATTCTATCAGATGTGCGCGCACGGTTCGGCTGAAGCCGGATACTGCGTAGGGCCGGCTACGCTTGTGTGGGGAGTTTCGCGCTGTTGATCATGTCGTTCAGCGCTTCCACGAGCATGGTGAGCGAGTAGGGTTTCTGCACGAGGCGCGTCCGCGGGCGCAGACGCTCGAGCTCGGCAGATTCGGACGGCACGCCGGAGAAGATGATGACCGGTGTGCCGGCCGGCATCGAAATCACCACGTCGCGCCCCGAACCGCGGGCGAGACGCAGGTCGACGATCGCCGCCACCGGGCGGTGCTGATGGATCGCGTCGATCGCATCGTCGGCGGTCTCGGCCGACACGACCTTGAACTGATGCATCTCGAGGAACTTCTCGAGCGGACGCCGGACGCCCTGGTCGTCCTCGACCAGTAGAACCAACGGAGGCGCAGGGGTCGTCATCTTTGGTCTTATCGGCACCAACGGGCCACCTCTTCACGCTTATTTTTCGGAGAGATATCCAGGCCTTGCGCGGACCGACAGCCCGCGGCCCCGGACCCGCACCTCGAGCCGGTGCCACCCGCCGGGCGTCACCACCTCGGGCGAATAGCTGATGAGATACCGCTGGCGGAACTCTTCCAGGATGGCCGCGGAACGTCCCCCGGAGATCCTTCGCCGATTCGATCTCAATCGAGCGGCCGCCGGTGGCGCTCGTCAGATCGCCGAGAAAACTCGAATCGGCGGCCGCCGACTTCCGCACTGTAGACGACCGCGTCGGTGCGTTTCGCGATGTCGAGAACGGCCTCGGACTCGAGCCAGCTGGTCGAATCGACGCCGTCGCTGAACACTATCAGAAGCGGCCGGCCGACACTGGACTCGCCAATCACCATTGCCGCAAACGCCGCGTCGATCAGGTTCGTCTGCCCCGAGGCCGACGCCTGGTCGAGCGCCGCACGAACGCGTTCGAAATCGGACGTCAAGGGCGCGGTCTGCGACACGAAGTGGCTGAACGACACGAGCGCGGCCTGATCGACGTCCCGCAGTCCATCCAGCAGTGCGCGGCCGGCGACGCGCAGATACTCGATCCGTCTCGCGTCGAGGCTCGAGCTCATGTCGAGCACCATGACGACGTTCAGCGGAATGTCGTCGTCGCTGACGAGGTCGACCTTCTGCACGACACCGTTGTCTCGCACCTCGAAATCGTCGGGACCAAGACCTGCGACGGGCTGGCCATCGCGTGTCACGAGCACATCGACCCGCACCGATTCGACGCTGGTCGAAAACGACGCGGTTTGCGCCGAACCGACCCCGGCCGCGGCGACGACGATCGCGGCGAGCGCGAGGCTCTGGCGGATCATGGCGAGCCGCTCGAGAGCTGCGTTTGCATCGACTGCATCAGAGGTTCCGCGTCGGTGCGGTGGGGCTTGTAGTACCACAACCAGGGGTCGTCCGGATTGGACTCCGGCGGACTCGTGATGGTTCGAAGCGCGCGATGCGCGGCGGCGCGATCGCCCGATTCTCTCGCGAGGTAGGCGAGAGCCAGCTGTGGCGACTGCGCGTCCGGGTACAGCGCCGACGCGCGCTCGTATCGCCGCTTCGCTTCGCCTTTACTTCCGAGGGCGTGCTCCTCGCGCCCGAGGAACAGTTCCGCCAGGTACAACGGCTCCGACTGAGGTTGCGCGTCGAAGACTTTTCGCAGCTCTACGGCGGCATCCGAATGGCGCCCGAGTTCGCCGAGCGTGTGACCCAGGCGGATGCGCGCATCGACGCTGCCGGGCTCGACGCTCACGGTGTCCCGGAGGAACCGCTCAGCCCGCTGCAGTTCGGTGCGTCGGGAGTCGACCGCCGGGTCACTGCCGCCAGCACGAAGCTCCTGGACGGAGGCCTGAACGGCCGGAGACGACAACTCCAGGTGGAAATACGCGCTGTCGAGCAGGAAGTGCGGATGATTCGGAAACACCTGCCGTGCTTTGGCCAGGTGCTGAAACGCCTCGGCGAGATTGCCTTCCGCAAGGAGATGGGCGGACACGGCGCGATACCAGAGAAGCACGCCAGGATCGCTTCCGGGCGCCGGCGTCACGTCCTCGAGGAGTTGCCGGCCAATCTGCCAGTGAACCGTGCCTGGCCGCGCGCCCTGGCTTCGGCCGTCGTCGACCGTCGGGTACTGGCTGAAATCACCAGGAACAAAGATCGCGATATCGGTATGGAGGAGCGCACCACGCCGCAGCGTATCGTTGCCGTGGAAAATCCTGTCGATGTCCTCGACCTTGAATCGGCGGTTGTACAGAACGATGGCTGCCACCCGATCGGAGTCGCGAACGAATCGAGCCTCGCTCTGCCGGCGCGATCCACCGCCACTCAACGGTTCGACACCGCTTCTCGCATTCGTGCTCGTTTCGAGGGGCTTCTCTTTGATCCACCGCCGAAACGCCGAGAGGTTGGCGAGATCGGCCAGCAGCGTCTCGAGGTCCGCGCGGGACCAGCGCCCCACTTCGAGCATCGGCGAGTCGTTGCAGCCGGCCGTATGCAGTTGAACCGCTTCGAGCCAGCGAAGCAGGCGGGCGAGTGCCGGATGGCCTGCCTTCGCGGCCGCCGTGCTCTCGTTGAAGGTTTTCAAGGTCGCAGCGTAAGCGCAGCCTTGCGCCGCATCCGGCACGGACGCCTTCGCCAGCGTCAGATTCACTGACGGGACACTGGCGTATTCCACGATGATGTCGGTTTCCTGGCGGCCGACACCCTCCTTGCTGGCCGCCACCAGATAGATGCCCGACGCCGGCACGCCGACCACGAACTCGCCGTTGTCGTTGGTCGTGGCTCGCCACGTCATTCCGTCCGTGCGCCGCCGTTCTCGTGCGACGAACCCCACGAGCGCGTCCGAAACGCTCGTCACTTCGACGAGGGCACCGGCGACCGGACCGCCGGCTGTCATCGGTGACCCGGCCGCGGATCGTTCGCGTCTGGGCGGATGCCGCTGCGCAGGTGGCGAGAAGTGCGATGACAACCAGCGCGGCGGTGGGCCTCATTTCAGCGTTTCAACGTGACCGACATGCCTTCGCCCGACGGGGCCACGATCGAGGTGAGCACGGATGGGCTGGTGTGAATGGTCTTGAGAAAATCCTCCATCTCGTCGCGCTTGTTCAGCACGTTGTGACCGAGAAAGAGGCCGCCCTTGTCCATCCGCGGAAAGACCATCGAAAAGAACTTCTGGTAGTCGCGCTTCCACGCATCGCAGAAGACGAAATCGAACGTGCCGGGCACCTTCGGAATTTCGGCGAACGCATCGCCGGAAATCACCTGCACGATATCCGACAAACCGGCTTTCTTGATATTGGCGGCCGCCTGGGCCGCACGCGCCTTGTCGTATTCAATCGTCACGAGCCTGCCGCCGGTCTCGCGCATGCCGAGACCCATCCAGATGGCGCTGTAACCGCTGGCAGCGCCAATCTCGAGCGCGTGCTTCGCGCCACGGGTCACCACGAGCAGCCGGAGAAATCGACCATCTTCCTCGGAGACGGCGAGGAGATCTTTGTCGGCCGCCTTGATCTGCTTGAGCAGGGTCTCGACAGGTGCGGGCACATCCTGCGCGAGAACGAGATTTGGAAGAGCGAGCACAAAGGTCAAAACCAGGACACGTATCTTCATCGGGGTATATTTTAGAGGATTCTCTGCGTCTCTGCGTCTCTGCGGCTTTGCGTCGAAAACGGCAATCAGGTGTGCGCAGATCCGATAACGAAGTCCGCGGCGGCACCGGCCGTGCTGCGAGCATCGCCGATGCAGTCGGGAATGCCGACCCCTCGAAATCCGGCCGCCGACATGAACAAGCCAGGATGGCCGGCGAGCCGCGCATCGATCCGTTGCACCACATCCGCGTGGCCGACCTCCTGCTGCGGGCTCGAACGATGCCATCGATACACGCGCGTCAGCGTCGGCAGCCCTCGGATGCCGAGAATCTTCGTCAGGTCGCCGAGCGCGGCGCTGATCAACTCGGCATCGGACTTCGAGAGCACGTCGGGATCGCGTGCGCCGCCGAGAAAGGCCCGCAGCAGCGCCTGTCCTTCGGGCGCTCGCTGCGGCCACTTCGACGAAATCCAGGCGCCGGCCGTAATGCTGATGCCCTCGACGCGCGGCACGACGAAGCCGGTTCCCTGCAGATCGTGCCGGACCGCGTCGCGTGGGAACGCGAACACCACCGTGGCGGTGGACAGATACCGAATCGAGGTGCACGAAGCGGCCAGATAACCGTCGATCGGCCGGACGAGATCGGCCGCGGCAAAAGCGGGGACGGCGAGGATGAGGGCGCGGGCGCGAATCGGCGCCCGGCCATCGATGTGTGCGGTAAAGCCGTCGCCCTCTTCGATGCGCGTCACGTTCGATCCCAGCCGGACAGACTCTCTGGGCACCGCCCGCATGAGCCCATCGATGAGCTCGCCCAGGCCGTTCGGAAACGATCGAAACATGCCATCCGCGTTCAGCGGCCCGCGAGCCCGACGGAAGGCCCTGATAACGCTGCCGGCGTTTGTCTCCGCGTCGATCAAACGTGGAAAGAGCGCACGCATCGACAGACGCTCGACATCGCCGGCATGAATGCCGGCGAGCAGCGGCTCGGCGATGTAGGTCACCGCCTCGGAACCAAACCGCCTCCCGACGAACGCCGCGATCGACTCATCGTCGGACTGCGTTCGCCGCGGGATGAACAGCTCGGCACCCATTCTCAGCTTCGCGCCCAGCCCGAACAGCGTGCTGTGCAACATCGGCCTGACGCGCGTGGGAAATCCGAGGACCGACGCGCCGGGCAGCGCGTGCAGCTTCCCATCGCGCAGGATGAAGGCCGTGCGCGGGAGCTTTGTGGGGAAGAGGCGGTCGCCAAGCCTCAGCTCGTTGCAGAGCGCGATCGCGGCAGGTTTCTGCACGAGCAACGCGTCGGGGCCGGCGTCGATAACCAGATCGCCCACCCGTTCGGTCTGGATGACGCCGCCGGGCCGCTCGGCGCGCTCGAGCACCACCACCGATCGCTTGCGCTTGCCGAGCTCGAAGGCGGCCGACAGACCGGAGATGCCGCCGCCAATGACGGCGACGTCGACGGTTTCGATCCCCGAAGGGTTAGACATGGAGTGTTTCCACGGAAGTTTCCACGGTAGCGCAGGGCTTTAGCCCTGCCGACGCGGAGGGCAGGCCTAGGCCTGCGCCACCGAGAATGGCTACGAGGTGTGCCGATTGCCGACCGCTGATTGCCGGCTGCCGACTGAAACCTCCCGCGCGACCAGCGCGGCCAGCATCCTGACGAATGTCGGCGATGCGTTCAGCGACTCGGTACGGCGCAGCTCTACACCGGACTCACGGGCCACGCCGGCCCCCTGCACGTCGATGTCGAACAGAATTTCCGTGTGGTCGCAAACAAAGCCGATCGGCACCACCAGCATGCGGCGGACACCCGCTGCCGCGCGCTCTCTCACGACATCCGACAGATCTGGTCCGAGCCACGGCTCCGGTGTTCGTCCCGCGCTCTGGTATGCCGTGCGGAACGACCGAATTCCGCACCGATCGGCCACGGCCCTAGCGGTCGAGGCCACCTCGTGTGGATACGGGTCGCCGGCCTGTGCCACGCGCTGCGGCAGGCTGTGCGCGGTGAAGACGACGTCCTCGTCCGATTGCGGCGACGCGGCCCGAACCTTTTCGGCAAACGCGTCAATCAGCAGCGGATGATCGTGGAACGACCGCACGCACGAAAACGCAATGTCCGCCGGAAGGGCCGCTTTCGCGGCATCCATGTATTTCTGGACGCTGAGCGTGGAAAACTGCGGCGCGAGCGGGATCCCGACGATGCGGACGGCGCCGCTGCGGTGGATCTCGCGTACGGCATCGGCGATGAACGGACGCCAGTTGCGCATGCCCACGGCCACTGGCAGGGCGAGACCGTCGGCTGCGAGCTGCGCCTGCAGCGCGCGACCCTGCTGCAGCGTGATGTCGGTCAGCGGCGAGCGGCCGCCAATCGCGTCCCAGTTGCGGGTCATTTCTTCGATCAACTCGGCTGAGGGTTCGCGTCCGCCGCGCACCAGACGCAGGTACTCCGCCATCTGACCCACCGACTCCGGCGTGCCGTGCGCCATCAACAGCACCGCGGTGTCTGGCTTCTCAAGCATGTGCGAGACGATAGCGGTGCACGTGTTGCGCGAGCGCCTGCACGTGATCGACCGGCGTGGACGGCAGGATGCCGTGACCCAGATTGAAGATGTGTCCCGGCCGCCCGGCGGCGCGCTCGAGCACGTCGTCGGCCCCGTTGAGCATGCGGTCGAGCGGCGCGAGCAGCAGAGTGGGATCGAGATTGCCCTGGATGGCGCGGTCGTGACCGATGCGGTCCCACGCTTCGTCGAGCGGAATGCGCCAGTCGGCGCCAATCACGTCGCCGCCGGCTTCGCGCAGATCCTGCAGAATGTTCGCGGTGCCCGTGCCGAAGTGGATCGTCGGCGCGCCCAGGCCGCGAAGGGCCTCGAAGATGCGACGCGTGTGCGGCAACACGAACTCGCGATAGTCGGCCGAGCTCAGCGCGCCGGCCCACGAGTCGAAAATCTGAATCACCTGGGCGCCCGCTTCGACCTGCGCCTTCATGTACTCGCTCACGATCGAGCTCAGCATCTCGCACAGCCGGTGCCACGCTCTCGGATTGGAGTACATCAGCGCCTTGGTGAGCGCGAAGTTCTGGGAATGGCCGCCTTCGATCGCATACGACGCCAGGGTAAACGGCGCGCCACCGAATCCAATCAACGGTACGCCGTGCGCATCGTCGAGCTCCTGGCGAATCAGGCGAATCGCTTCGAGCACGTGCGACAGCCCTTCGCGCGGTTCGAAGCACTTCAGGCGATCGATATCGGCTTCGGTGCGAAGCGGATTGTCGATCGAGGGCCCCTCGCCGCGCACGAAATCGAACGGAATGCCCATCGGCTCGAGCGGCAGGAGCAGATCGGAAAAGAGGATCGCCGCATCCACGTCGATCCGGCGCACCGGCTGCAGCGTGACGATGGTGGCCAGTTCGGGCGAGCGGCAGATGTCGAGCAGCGAGTGCCGGCTGCGAATTTCGCGGTATTCCGGCATGTACCGGCCGGCCTGGCGCATGAACCAGACGGGCGTACGATCGACAGGCTCGCGCCTGCACGCTTTCAGAAAACGGTCGTTCATGTTGCGGAATCGGTACTACAAAGACTGGAACGGTTCGGGGTTCTGGGTTCTGAGGTTCTGAGGTTCTGGTTCCAGAACCGCTAGGCTTTTAGAAGGTTCCGTGCAAGCGCGAGCAGGTCTTCCAGCCAGAGCGGCTTGAAGCGCACTTCGGCGCCGAGGCCACGCAATTCGCGCGAGACGGCATCGTCGAGGAAGTAATCACCGGTGACGATCGCCACCGGCATCTTCTGGAGGTCGTCTTTCGCGCGAAGCGTCCGCAGAAACTGAAGCCCGTCGACGAGCGGCATGCGCAGGTCGAGGATGATCGCGTGCGGGTGCGAACGTTCCGCCTGGTTCAGTCCCGCCTCGGCCGACAACGCGGTGACGACGTGGTAGCCCTCGAGGCGGAGCATCCGTTCGAAGGTCTCCGTCACGCTCGGATCGTCGTCCACGATGAGAATCGTGCGTGTCGCCGCGGGCGTGGATACAGCGAGGCTCGACATGGGTTTAGAGGTTTCGTAGGTCATTGTAGCGCTTCAAGAATGTTATCGGCCCGTTCGGGGCCTTCCGTTAGACGCCCAAAATGCCCCAAACCCCCTTAACTAGGGTCTTTACTTAGGCGCGGCTATGTTATAGTCGCGATTTCGTGAGCCCCATTCTCGTCAGGCCGGTTCGTGAACAACTTGAACACGACCGCGTCATACGCCTCCTGCAAGCCAGGTTTCGCCGTCGCTTCGATGTCGGCATCAACCCGGGCTCCGAGCAAAACAGTGCAATCGCCAGTGGCGGATCGACCCTGTACCCCGATGTCGTGCTCCTGTCACAGGATCGGGGCCGCAAGGTGATGGCGATCATCGAAGTGGAGACCGTCGAGTCGGTCAACAATCTCGAAGCGCTGGCCGAATGGGTGCCGTTTGGCAGACTGAAGTCTGCCTTTCATTTATATGTCCCTGCACAAATGTTAGACGTCGCCCGCCGGATGTGCACCGACAGCAACATTCCCGTGGCCGAGATCCACACCTATCACTGGATCGGCGACGAGATGCGATTCCTGCCCGTCTACAAGGCACCGGCGGATGGCCGTGCTGCCGCGGCCGCCAAGGCTCCGGTGGTGGCGAAGCATGCGAGCGTCGACGCGCCCGCACGCGCTGCCGCGGCAAAGACGCCAGCCCGGGCAGTCGCGCAGAAGAAATCGGTCAAGCCCCCGGCCAGGAAGCCGGTGAAGCCGGTGAAGGCGGGCAAGAAGGCCACTCGTTCATCCAAACGCAAATAGCTTTGCCATTTCTGCGGTTTACCCGCGACAAGCGCGGGTACGAAACAACCTCGCTCGTGCATGCGGCTCGCCGCGGCGGCCGGTCAAGGCAGCGCATTCTCTACTGGTTCCGCACGCCGCCCGGCGTCAAGGTCGGCCGTCCTGCGCTGGACGAAGAGGCTATCCGCCGGATCGAAGAGCAGAATCCCGACATCGAGTTCAACTGGCCGAAGATTCTCGAGGCCCGGCCGCCTGACGCGCCCCCAGATGAGGCGCGCCCGCGTCGAGTCCGGCGCGACAAGCCCCAGCCGCGCAGACCGTCCAGGCCATCTGCGCCGGCCCAGACCGATGCGCCGCCACCTATGGCCGTGACCGTCACCCCGGCGGAAGCGCCCGAGGTCCCCGTTGCCCCCGAGACTACTTTCGGCGCGGACGATGAGAGAGACACCGAGTCGATGGACGCGGCGGCGCCGATGGGAGAAGCGGAGCCGATCGACGAAGAAGAGATCGTCGAGGCCTTCGAGCAGCTGACCCACCCGGAGACCGAGGAAAAGACCGAGCCGGTGCCGCTGCCGATTGAAGGCGCCGTCGGGCGCGAGCAATTGACGCGGCTGCGCGCCCGCTTCGCCGAGTTACAGGCGCGTATCACCGAGCGCGGTGGAGACCCCGCCCGCATCGACGCGCTGAGGGCGCAGGCCGAGCCGCTCAATCCCGACACCTGGGTGACCGACGAAGAAGTGCGCCAGGGTATTGAATCCTTCGAGCCGAAGATTCGAGACCTTCGGCAGGCGCTCGGCCTTCGCCGGCGCCGCCGATCGCGTCGTGGCGGCCGTCGCCGGCATGGCGGCGGCGGGGGAGGCACGCCTCCGGCTGGCGCGCCGCCCGAGTCGTCTAACAACGAGGGTTGATAGGGCTTGCTCTAATACAGGGCTGAAGCCCTGTGCCACCGATGCCGGTGTCGACCGCAAATCCAAGGTCTCGGTGGCGCGCCGATCGCCAACGATGATGTCCGGGTTAGGCGCTTGAGGATCGTGCTCGCGAAGGCGGAAAACGGGGCTTGCCCGCCGTAGCTCGAGTGGTTCTGTCGAGCGAAGGCGGGCGTATACTGGAGCCATCATGACAGCTGCACGCACTGCACCCTGGCTTGTTGCGGGTTTTCTGGCGGTGATCCCGGTTTTTGGCGACGTGCCTCACGCACAACAGGAGGCGCCTGCGCCCGCTCCGCAACCGGCGGTGCAGGTACCGGACGCGCCAACCCCGACGTTCCGCACGGCCGTCAACCTCGTCACCTCGGACGTGATCGTCCGGAACGGCCGCGGCCAGTTCCAGGCGGATCTCGCGAAAGAGGATTTCGAGGTCCTCGAGGACGGCGTCCCGCAGTCGCTGACGTCGTTCACGCTCGTGCACGGTGGCCGCGTGTTCCAGACCCAGTCGGCCACGGTGGCGCCCGTGCGCGAAGGCATCATCCTGCCGCCGTCGCGCCCTGTAAACGACGCGGCCGGCCGCATCATCATCTTCGTCATCGACGACCTTCACCTCGAGTTTCGCGACACGCACCGTATCCGCCGGCTCTTTCGCGACATGGCCAAGGAACTGATCCATGACGGCGACCTGTTCGGCATCGTCTCGACCGGGACCTCGTCGATTGCCATCGACCTCACCTACGACCGCGCGCGCATGGAGGAGGCAGCCAACAGGATTACGGGCGGCGGGTTGAAGCCGTCGGAAATCATTCAGCAGTCGGCCACCGGGGAGACGCCGCAGGAAGTGATGCACCGCGCCAACGTGGCGTTCGAGACGGTGTACGACATGCTGAACAACCTGCAGCAGACGCAGAACCGCCGGAAGGCTGTGGTGCTCATCAGCAACGGGTACGACTTCGACCCGTTTGCCGGGTCGCGCGCCGGCACCGCGGACAGCGTGTTCCTGAACAACCGCAACGTCGATCCGACCAACCCGTCGAATGCGATGTTCAACCAGGGGCAGCAGTTCAACGACGCCGAGCTGTCGATGCGGCTGGCCGAGCTCACGCGTCAGGCCAACCGCGCCAACGCGACTTTTTACACGTTCGACCCACGAGGGCTCGTGGCCGGCGGCGACATCGACGAGCCCGTCGACCCGGTCGAGTGGGAGAGCCATCTTCGCAAGTCGCAGGACAGCCTGCGCGTGCTGGCCGAGCTGACGGGGGGCATCGCCGTCGTCAACACGAACGACCATACGAAAGCCTTGCGGCGCATCGACGCCGAGACGAGCGACTACTACGTGCTCGGGTACTACTCGACCAACCCCGATCCCACGCAGCGGCGCCGGCAGATTGAAATCAAGCTGAACAAGAAGGATGCGGAGGGCGGCAATCTCGAACTGATGTACCGGCGTGAGTACACGCTGAAGCCGGTGCCCGCGCAGAGCAAGCCGCGCAAATAGCGCGTCCCGCCCGCGACTGGCATTCGCGTTACGCGGTCTTGACGGCCGTCAGGACCGGAGGCGCCGACAGGCGATCCTGAATCGTGTGATTCCTGCGATGCCCGTGGGTCTTACACGCCGTGCCTTTCTCTTCGATGTAGTTCACGTCGCGGTTGGTGGCCAGTTCGCGGTAGCGGCCAACGATGCAGCCGCAACCGAGCGTCGTGAATCCCAGCAGTCTCACAAAGCTGCCCATGGCCAGCCTCCGGGATGCGCCTGAGCAAATTTCGTACCGAATTATTTGCTCAGGATCTACTCCACAGAGATAACGATGTGTTCGCGATCGTCGAACTTTTTCTAACAATTTGGACGAACTCGCGCACATTCGGTGGGTCGCGCATCACCGGAGATGTGTGGCGTCTGGACCACGTGGTGCGTAGTTTTGGCGCACGGTTCCAAGATATTGGAGGTGCGTCGTGGAATTTGGATGGTGGGCGACTGCTGCAGTGCGTTCAGCGCGCGATCAGTGATTCGCGAGATTTCGGAACGCGTCGAGGTCGGTCGCTCGCTGCGTTGCTGAAATGCGACGCGCCACCACGATTCTGTAATTGAATGCGAGATGCGCCGCGAGCGAGACGAGCGTCCAGCCGGAGCGAAGCTCGCTCGTCGCGAGCGCGTTGAAGAAGTTCAGCACACCGGCGGAGAAGAACACGACAGAGAAAAGCGGATCGAGTCCGCGCGCCGGAAACTTCGCGCCGAAGTTCATCGCGGTTGTTTCCCATCCGATCGATCCGGCGCGCTCTTCGTAGAAGACTTGAAGGTACCGGCCGATGCGCTCGACGCCGACGTGGATGAAGAAATTGACTTCGAAGGTGGCGGCGAGGACGAGGAGCGGGACGAGCGTCACGGCTCCGGATTGATCGATCAGGCGGAGCGCCATGGCCAGGGTGGCCCAGGCCGCCACGCCCACTCCCACCGCCACGAGGCGGGCGGTCCCGCGCTCGCGGATGGTGGCCCGGAGCACCTCGTATTCGAGCCGGTCGAGTTCGGAAAGCGACATGTTTGTCAGGGGTTAGGGTCCCAACCTACGATATCGAACGTTATCCCGCCCATTTTCAGTCCCTTCGAGGCATTTTTTTGTTTGGAGCCCTATAGGGGCTTTGCTAGAATACCGATGAAGCTTTTCGAGATTCTAACTTTGTCAATTTACAGGACTTCCTTGAACATTGGTCGCCTCTGTGTTCTGTGGGCGGGCGTAAGCCTTTTCGCCACAGGCGCGGACGCCGCGACCATTCAGTCGCTGACCAGCCAGGTTGCGCCGACGCTCGAGGCCGGCACGAAGACGTCCGCGTCGGCCAAAGCTCGTGCTCGCGCGGCGCGCATCCGTGCCGCCCGCGCCAGGGCTGCGCGAAGCTCCCGGGCGCTCGCCGAAGCCAAAGTCCCGCGCTTCCGCACCGACGACGCCGGTAACGTGGTTCCCGATGTTCGGGCAGCCGCCGCGATTATCTACGACCCGGCCACCGGCAAGGTGCTCTACGAGGAAAACGCGATGGACGAGCGCTCGATCGCCAGCATCACGAAGGTGATGACCGCGATCGTGTTCCTCGAGACCGCCACCGACCTCAACCAGGAAGTGCAAATCGTGCGCGCCGACACGCTTCGGGCGTCGACGACCTATCTGCGCACGAACGACCGCGTGCGGGTGGCCGATCTGCTGCACCTGCTGCTGATTCCGTCCGACAACGCGGCAGCCCGTGCGCTCGCGCGCATTTCGCCGCTCGGCTACGACGGGTTCATCGCCAGAATGAACCAGAAGGCGGACGACCTCGGCCTCGACCATACGGCGTACATCGACCCGTCCGGCCTGTATGCCGACAACATCTCGTCGGCCTACGACATGGCCCGGCTCATTTCGTTCGCCTCCGAAGACGATCGCATCGGCCCGATCATGCGGACACCCGAATATTCGTTCCGCACGATTCCGGCGGCCAAGCGGGCGGGCCGCATCGTGACCGTCCGCAGCACGAACCAGATTCTTCGCAGCGGCGAAATCGACGTGCTCGGCGGCAAGACCGGGTTCATCACCAAGGCGGGCTACTGCCTGGCGACGCTGCTCAAGATGCCCAGCGGGTCTTCGTTTGCGGTCGTCGTGCTGGGCGCGACGTCGAACCTGGGCCGGTTCTGGGAAACGCGTCACCTGATGTCGTGGCTCTCCGAGCACACCGGCACCACGATCGGGCTTGCCACGCCCGCCGTCTCAACAGCCAAGTAGTCGCAGTCCCAACGCAAAGACGCCAAGACGCCAAGATCTCTTTGGAAGAAGAGTTCTCTGTCTTTGCGCCTTCGCGTCTCTGCGTTGAGACGACCGTTCAGCTGGTGTAGCCGCGCTGAATGGCGGCGGCATCGAGCGGCAGCGTGGCAATGGAATCGACCGCCAGCATCGCCGGCCGGCTGCCGTCGCGTCCATCGAACGCTTTCAGGTACCGATGGCATTCGTCGCAGGCATAGATGCGGTAACGGCCACTGGTGAACGAGGTAATGCGGCTGCGATCGCTGTTCTCGCAATAGGGGCAGGTAATCGGATCGAACCGCCACTGACCCGTGCAGCGGCTGCAGATCAACATACGCTCGGCGGCGGGGTTGATGAACGCGAACTCCGGCTCGCCGCCGCAGAGCGGGCAGCAGGGCTGACGCCAGTCGGCCAGCTCCAGCCTTGGCAGGAGCGCCTCGGCACAGCGCGCCAGAAACGGGCGCATCGCCAGCAGCAGCACCTGATCCAGCATCTCCTTCTCGGGCGTCCGTGCGTCGGATCGGCGCCGCGCTGGCGCCATCGCCGACTCGTACCAGCCCGCCACCACGGCTTCAATCTGCCCGTCTCGCGCAAGCGCCTGCAGGCGCTCGTAGTCGGGCAGCTCCAGTGTCTCGAACCGGCGCAGGATATCTGCCGTCTGCCGGACCATCAGCCGGAAGTCGGTCCAGTCGATCGGAATGTCCTTGAATTGAAGGACGGGGCGGCACTCGGTGTTGTCCGGTTTTCGGCGATCGAACGTGGCCGAGGGCAGCGGGATCCGCGATTGGACGCGGCGTTGGGCGCCGAGGAGCTCGATCTGCATGTCGGCCGCCGACGCCAGATCGGGCTGCGCGTTCTTGAGCTCGCGCAGCTCGCGGACCTCGCGCGTTTCAGCGCGCGCAGGCCGGTCGGGAGGCCGTTCTGACGGAGGATCTGTCTTCGAAGTGGTCACGCGAGGATTGTGGCTCAGCGGATCGTACTGATGCAATAGTATCCGTCGTACGCTGTTCAGGAACGGACCGGTTCGTGAGGTTCGTGGAGTTCGTAAAGTTCGTCGGTTCGTAGGGTTCGTGAGGTTCGTGGGGTTGGTGAGGTTCGAGGTTCTGCCGAACGAACCCCCGAACCCCACGAACCTGACGAACCTACGAACCGTTACCAGATGCCTATGAGCCTCTCCATCTTGATGATCGGATCGGAAGCCCTGCCGTTTTCGAAAACAGGAGGGCTGGCCGATGTGCTCGGCGCGCTGCCCCTCGCCCTTGGCAGGCTGGGCCATCACGTGACCCTCGTCACGCCGAAATATCGCGGGACGCGTGCGCAGGGCACCACTCGAACCATACATGTCGGCGGCATCGACGGAGCGGTGGTGGACACGCGCGTCACCGAGCAGCCGCTCGCCGAGAACGTGAAGGCCGTGCTCGTCGATCGACCGGAGCTGTACGACCGCGAGAGCCTGTACGGAGTCGGAGGCGACTATCCGGACAGCCCCCGCCGGTTTGGATTTCTTTGTGCCGCGGCCCTGGAGTACGCCCTTCAGGCCGCTCAGCCCGTCGACATCCTGCACGCGCACGACTGGCAGGGCGGGCTTGCGCCGACGTACCTGCGGGCGCGGTATGCCGGCGAGCCGCGGCTGCGCGACGTGACGACGATCTTCACCATTCACAACCTCGCCTATCAAGGCAACTACGGCGCCGAATGGCTGACGCCGCTCGGCCTGGGACCCGAGATGCTGGCGATGAACGCGCTGGAGTACTGGGGCGGCATCAGCCTGCTCAAGGGCGGCATTGCGTTTTCCGACAGCATCACGACGGTGAGCCCGACCTACGCCCGTGAGATTCAGACCAGGGAATATGGCTTCGGGTTCGAGGGTGTGCTGGCAACGCGCGCGGCCGACCTGCACGGCATCCTGAACGGGATCGACACCGACCGGTGGGATCCCCGGCGCGATCCGTATCTCCCCGAGCCCTACGACGAGGAGACGCTCGACGGGAAGGATGCCGCGCGCCGTGCCCTCGTGGATCTCCTCCTGCCGGGCATGCCTCCCGACCAGTTGAAGAGACCGCTTGTCGGCGTCGTGTCGCGACTGGTGGATCAGAAGGGCTTCGACCTGGTGGCCGAACTGGCCTCCACGCTGCCGGCCTTTGGAAGCTTTGCCGTGCTCGGCACCGGCGACCCGCGCTACGAAAAGATGTGGCGCGACCTGGCCGCCGCGCATCCCGACCGGTTTGCCGTGAAGATCGGATTCGACGAGGCGCTGGCGCATCTCATCGAGGGTGCTGCCGACATCTTTCTGATGCCGTCTCGTTTCGAGCCTTGCGGACTGAACCAGATGTACAGCATGCGGTACGGCACGGTGCCGGTTGTACGCGCCACCGGCGGGTTGAGCGACACCGTTACGGACTACAATGATGCGGCCGGCACGGGGACCGGATTCACCTTTACGGCCTATACGGCGACGGCTCTGGGCGCCGCGCTCGACCGGGCCAGGGCCGTCTTCGCTAACCCGAGCAACTGGAAGAGATTGCAGGTCGCTGGCATGCGGCAGGATTTTTCGTGGGACCGATCGGCCCGCGAGTACGTCAAACTGTATGAGAGTACCAGGAAAAGACGGGGCGGGCAGGAAGGTTCGTAGGTTCGTCGACCCGGTTCATTTGGAGCGTCAATGGCCTCAGAAAAGATTCAGATTTTTACCGATGGCAACTTCGACCAGACCGTGGTCAAGTCCGATAAGCCCGTGCTCGTCGATTTCTGGGCGGAATGGTGCGGTCCGTGCCGGCGTCTCGCGCCGACCGTTGACGCGCTGGCGAACCAGTACGACGGGAAGGTGACGGTGGGAAAGCTGAACGTCGACGAAAACCCCAACACGGCGAGCCGCTTCAGCATCCGCGGCATCCCCACGCTCCTCATTTTCAAGGGTGGCGAGATCGTGGAATCGATCGTGGGCCTGGCCGACAAGGATCACCTGCAGCAACTCATCGACAAACACGTCTAATGAGCGCACATCGGAACGTCACGATCATCGGGTCGGGCCCGGCCGGACTGACGGCCGCGCTCTATGCCGCCCGCGCCAACCTGAAGCCGCTGCTCATCGAGGGGCTCGAGGCCGGCGGTCAGCTGATGATGACCACCATGGTGGAGAACTATCCCGGATTCCGGGACGGCATCATGGGACCGGAGCTGATGGCCGACATGCGCGCCCAGGCCGAGCGCTTCGGGACCGAGATCGTGCAGGGCAATGTTTCGAAGGTCGACCTGAGCCGGTGCCCGATCAAGATCGACGTCAGCGAACAGGCCATCTATACCGAGTCGCTCATCATCGCGACGGGGGCATCTGCGCGCCTGCTGGGGTTTCCCTCCGAGCGCACCCTCATGGGACACGGCGTGTCGACGTGCGCCACCTGCGACGGCTTTTTCTTCCGGGGTAAGCCCATTGCCGTCGTCGGTGGTGGCGACTCTGCCATGGAGGAAGCGATCTTCCTGACGAAATTCGCGTCGAAGGTGACCGTCGTGCACCGCCGCGACACGCTTCGCGCGTCCAAGATCATGCAGGACAAGGCTTTCGCGCATCCGAAGATCGACTTTGCCTGGAACAGCGAGGTCGAAGACGTGCTCGACGTGAAGAAAGGCGTCGTGACCGCGATCGTCCTCCGCGACAACGTGACCGGCGAGCGCAAGGAGCTCCCCGTCGAGGGCGTGTTCGTGGCGATCGGACACACGCCGAACACCAGCCTCTTCAAGGGGCAGCTCGACACCGACGCCAACGGCTACATCGTGACGACCAACGGCACGCGCACCAGCGTTCCCGGGGTGTTTGCGGCCGGCGATGTGCAGGATCACGTGTACCGGCAGGCGATTACCGCCGCGGGCTCGGGCTGCATGGCGGCCATCGATGCGGAACGGTATCTGGATCACGTACCTGCCGATGCTGCGCAGTCCCGAAGGGACGCAGCAGTCTAAGATCTAGAATCTAAAATCTTTAATCTCAGAACCTTCAGTCCCTGGAACCCAGAACCTAGCACCCAGAACCGCAGAACCGCTATAATCCGAACAACATGTGGACCAAGATGATGAGCGGGCCGCGCAAGAAGGCCCCCAAGACCATAGCGGTCATCGACCCCGACCGGTGTTTCGGCGCGTTTGCGTGCTCGATTTGCCAGGCTGCCTGCCCGGTGGCCGGCTGCATCGTCGAGGAGAAGGACCGGGATGGCCGCATGGTGTGCGCCGTTCGCGCCGACCTGTGCATCGGCTGCGGCCTGTGCGTGACGCTGGGCAACCCAACCGCACCCCAGGTGCGTGAGTTCGGGTGCCCCCCCGACTACGACGCCATCAACATGATGCCGTTCGATCTGGTGGTGAAGGTGCTCGAGGCCTCGGAGAAGGAAGAAACGACGACGTCTGTTGCGGCGTCGCTGTAGCTACCACCCACAACAATCCGTCTTGAATCCGCATCCGCTGCACCGCCACACGGCATGCATGCGATACATTTCCGCCCCGCATCGCTCGCACACCATTTGATCGTCCCTGGCCTCGCACTTCGGCGTCTCCAGCATGGACCTGACTGGCGTGATGGCGTCTTTCTTGGGCGTCTCCGCCATGTAAAGGCATTATAAAGGGACCTTGCTCTGGCGCGAGCGCGACCTCGGTGCGGAACTGAAAGAGACCTGGCGCATTACGCGGTTGTCGGCGTGGCGCGCCGTCATCGAGTTCTACGAGGCCGATAACCTGACCTACGCGGCCTCGATTGCCTATTACGCGCTGCTCTCGCTGTTTCCGTTCGCGCTCATCAGCATCTCGATTCTGGGCAGCGTCACCGCCGACGAGCCGACGCGTCAGCGAGTGCTGGATTTCGCCCTGCGGTACTTTCCCGGACAATTCGACTTCATCACCCGCCAGCTCGACGCCTTCCGGCAGAACCCGATTCGCCTGGGCGTCGGTGGCGCGATTCTCATGGTCTGGGGCGCGCTGGGCGTGTTCGGTGCGATCAGCACGGCGGTCAACCATGCCTGGGGCGTCGAAAAGACCCGCAGCTTCTGGAGCCACAGGCTGTTCTCGTTTCTCATGCTGCTGACAGCCGGCCTTATGCTGATGATCGGGCTCCTCGGGGCGACCGCCGCGCAGATTATCGGCGCCCGCTGGTTTGCTGGCGTGTCCGACAGCTACCCGGCGCTTCGGGTGATGCAGGGTTTCATCATCCGCAATGCGCTGCTGCTTCTGCCGGCATTCGTGTTTGGCCTGATCTATTACTTCGTGCCGAACGTGAAGGTGCTGCTGAAGGACGTGTGGCTGGGCGCCCTCATCACCGGCCTCTTGTGGGACGCGGGCTTCAAGGGCTTCTCGTGGTTCATCCGCGACGCCTCACGGTTCACGCGCATTCACGGATCGATCGCGACCGTCATCGTCTTCCTCATCTGGATCTATTTCTCGGCGGTCATCCTGCTCTGGGGCGTCGAGTTCACGGCGTCGTACAACAAGATGCGGCGCGACATCAGGGCCGCTGGAGCCGAATCGCATGGCTAATCATCTCGCGGGCGAGAAGAGCCCGTATCTGCTGCAGCATGCCGACAACCCGGTGGAATGGTATGCCTGGGGGGCGGACGCCTTCGACAAGGCACGCGCGCTCGACAGGCCGATCTTTCTGTCGATCGGGTACTCGACCTGTCACTGGTGCCACGTCATGGCTCACGAGTCGTTCGAGAACGAGGACATCGCGGCCATCCTGAACCGCGATTTCATCTCGATCAAGGTGGATCGCGAAGAGCGTCCGGACGTCGATCGCGTGTACATGACCTTCGTGCAGGCGACGACCGGGTCGGGCGGCTGGCCGATGAGCGTGTGGCTGACGCCGGATCTGAAGCCCTTTTACGGCGGCACGTACTTCCCGCCCGATGCGCGATGGGGGAGGGTGGGATTTCCGGAGATCCTGCGCGAGATTGGCCGCGTGTGGCGCGAGGAGCGGCCCAAGGTGCAGGTCTCGGCCGAGAATCTGACCGAACAGATCAGGAGCCTGCGCGCGGTGGACCCCGGGGCGGACGTGCCGGGACCCGATGCGCTGCAGGAGGGGGTCGCGCAGTTCGCGCAGACCTTCGACCAGGTTCGCGGTGGATTCGGCGGCGCACCGAAGTTTCCGCGGCCGAGCGAGCTGCTGTTTCTGTTGCGCGAAACGGCCCGCACGGGCGACTACACGCCGGCGTTCATGGTGGCCAAGACGCTGCAGGCGATGTCGCTCGGCGGCATGCGCGACCACGTGGGCGGTGGATTCCACCGGTATTCGGTGGACGCCAACTGGCGTGTGCCGCACTTCGAGAAGATGCTCTACGACCAGGCGCAGATTACGCTGGCGTCGCTCGAGATTTTCCAGGTGGCGGGCGACCCGTTCTTTGGCGAGGTCGCGGAAGACACGCTCGAGTACGTCCTGCGCGAGATGACCAGCCCCGACGGCGGTTTTTTCTCGGCCGAAGACGCCGACAGCGTGCCGCCCGAAGACGCGGCGCGCCCGCACGCGCACAAGACGGAGGGCGCGTTCTATCTGTGGACCCAGACCGAACTGGAGGGTCTGCTGAAGGACGACTTCGAGATCGTGCGCCATCGGTTCGGCATCAGGCCCGACGGGAACGCGCCCGAAGATCCGCAGGGGGAGTTCAAAGGCAAGAATCTGCTGTACGTCGCCGGCTCGATCGAGGAGCTGATCGAGCGAAGCGGCAAATCGCGTGACGAGGTCGAAGAGGTGCTGCGACGCTCGCGCATGACGTTGTTCGAGGCTCGGCTGACGAGGCCGCGTCCTCACCTCGACGACAAGGTGCTGACAGGGTGGAATGGGCTGATGCTCGCCGCGTTTGCACGCGCGGCTCGTGTCTTGCCGCTGGCGGCGCAGAGGTCGCGGTATCTCGAGGCCGCCGATCGATCGGCACGGTTTCTCGAAGAGCGCATGTGGGATCCCGCGCGCCAAATCCTCAGGCGACGCTATCGCGACGGCGACGCGGCGATCGACGGATACGCCGAGGACTACGCGTACGCCGTGTTTGGGCTCCTCGAGCTGTTTCAGTCGAGTGGTAACCCCCACTGGCTCGAATTCGCACGCTTGCTGCAGCGTCGGCAGGACGAGCAGTTCTGGGATGCGGAGCACGGCGGCTGGTTCAATACGACAGGCAACGATCCGAGCGTCATCCTGCGGATGAAAGAGGACTACGACGGCGCGGAGCCGTCGCCGAGCTCGGTTGCGGTGTTCAATCTGCTGACGCTGGCGCACCTGACGAACGAGGCGGAGCTCTTCGATCGCATCGATCGAACACTGAAGATGTTCGGTCCGCGCATCGGCCAGGTCGCGCGTGCGGTGCCGATGATGATGTCGGCGCTTTCCACCTATCACGCCGGGGTTGCGCAGGTGGTCATCGTGGGCCAACCCGGCGCCGAGAACACAGAGGCGCTGATGCGCGAGGCCGTGGCGAAGTACGATCCGTTCAGCGTGATCGTGCCGGTGCAGCCGGGACCGTTGCAGTCGGAGCTCGCGCGCCTGCTGCCGTTCATCGCGTCGATGGACATGCGCGACGGGCGCGCGACGGCGTACGTGTGCCACGACTTCACGTGCTCCGAGCCGGCCACCGACGCGGCTGGACTGGCCGAACGGCTGTCTCGTACAATCTGAGCGGGTGTTGGAGTCCCGCGACAAAAAATGGAATTCAATGTAGATATCTGGCTTCGTGGGACTGATTTCGCGCGGACGCAGGCAATTTCCGGTATCAACGCCGATCCGGCGGCGTGGACCGACAACGATGTGTCCAAGCTGTTGAAGGCGATGCTCCTGGCCATCCATCGCGCGAAAAATCCCGAATCGACCGACACGCCGGTGTTCCTTAGAGGATTCAGCTGGATCGTCAACCCGTTCGAAGACAGCGGGGTCGTCGTGGCGATCGAAATCCAGACCGGTGCGGCCGTGGCCGGCCCGTTTCGCATCGACAAGAAACAGCTCGAAGACATGATCTCGCGCGCGATTGCCCAGCAGACTGTTGATAAGCCCACCGGATCGATTCACTAATCTGAAATCTAGAGGACTTATGGCGTCCACCACTCGGTCGTTTGGGATTGTTCTGATTCTGCTCGGGCTCGCGAGCTATGTGCTGACCGGCCGTACCGAGCGTCACCGCGCTCATCCCGGCCTTTTTCGGTGCGGTGTTCGTGATCCTGGCCCTCGTGGCCAGAAATGAAGCCGCGCGCAAACACGCGATGCACGCCGCGGTCGCGCTGGCGCTGATTGGACTGCTGGCGACGCTCGCGCGGGTGGTGCCGGCCCTGGCGGGCGGCAATCTGGCGCGGCCGGCCGTCCTCGCGCAGATCGCGATGGCGGTGCTGCTCGGCGTCTATATTGCGCTGGGCGTGAAGTCGTTCAAGGAAGCGCGGCGCGCGCGGCTGGCGCGGTAGATCGTCCATCGTCGATCGGCCACGTCGATCGTCGATCGTCTGGATGGACGGTTACGACGAAGCGGGCCTCGGGGCGCATCCGAGATCGAAGTGGATGGCTGCACGTTTCGGCGCCCCGTTGCCTCGCACGACGTGGCCCACACCGCCGACGACCGTCTTCATCTCGGGCTGCGTCAGAAAATCGATCTCGACCTCGACGCGCTCGCCCACTTCATATTGCCGGTCTGTCTGCAGGAGCACCCCGGTGACGCTCAAGTTGACCACGCGGCCGGGATGCCAGTCTGTGTCGGTCAGCCCACGCACACGTACAGGCCACGTGACGGAATGGCGGCAGGCACGTCGGACTTCGAGCTTTTGCATCGGGATCTGCGTATGTTGATGTAGCAAGATCCGGGCGCGATTTCGAGCCGGCCTGCGATGCGGCTAAGTGGCAGAGCCGTCACAAGTACCTCACGAACGTCAATTTTCAGGCGCAGCGTAACAAATTCGTGACCGGGAAATATTTTCCGGTACGGACATTCCATGAAGACGGGATGTCCGTGCGTCCGCGAACGGCCGACACACTTCTTCATGAGTCACACCGTGAAGTGCCTCGTGTGGGGCGGTCTCGCGGCCCTCAGTCTGGCCGTCGCCTTTCATCAGGCGGTTCACCCCAACCACAGCGAAGACCTGATGTGGATGCACAGCTGGGTCGTGCAGTGGCTCGACGGAAAGAATGTGTATGCGGATCTCGGCACGCAGGCCGATTACCCGCCGCATGCCATTGTGTTCCTGTCGCTGTTCTCGTTGGTCGACACGGCGTGGCTGCCGATCGTCTGGGCGTCCACCAAGCTCGTGCTGGCGCCGGCTGTTGCGTATCTCGCCGTGCGGTTCGTCCGGCCTTCCGCTACCTGGGCGGTGGCGGCGTTGCCGGTCGCGATGTTCTGCTCCTGGGGCAGCGTGCGCATTTCCCTCTGGACGGGCCAGATTGCGCTGCCGCTTCTGGGCGCGGGCGTCCTGCGCGTCATGCTCGCGCGCCGGCGGCCGGTGCTGGCAGGCGTGCTCTTCGGCGTGGCGCTGATCAAGCCGCAGTTCGGCGCCCCATTTGTGATGTGGGCGGTGCTGACGGGGCAACTGACGATGGTTGGCGCGGCGGCAGGCGTCGTCATAGCGGGTGTAGGGGTGTATGCGCTGCGCGTAGGGGCCGCGCCGCTCGACGTGGTGGCGGCCTACTGGGACATGCTGACGCACATCTACGTCGGCGAAGACCGCATTGGCGAGTACAGCGCGATGAGCGCGCGGCTCATCTTTCACAGCCTGATCGACTCTGACCGGCTGGCCGATGCCGCGCATTTCATGGCGATGACGCTGCTGCTGGCGTGGTTGTGCCGGCGGGTATTCAGCGCGCGGGAGTCGCTCGGCCGGTCGTTCGACGTCGTGCTGCTCTCGGTGTTGTGCACGTGGTCGCTGTTCGCGTTCTACAACCAGCCGTACAACGGCGTGCTGCTGCTGCCGGCGATGACCTGGCTCGTCGTCGGCGACCATCGCGCTCTCGACTGGCGCGAGGACCTGCTCGTGACGACGCTTCAGCTCGGGATGATGCTGAGCCTGGCGTGGCGGCTGTCCGATCAGTTCCTGCTGCAGGCGTTCAGCCGCGTGCTGGCGCTCGACGTGCTGTACGGGCCTGTGCCGATCCTGGTCCTCGACAACTTCTGGCGGATCTTCCTGCCCGTCGTGCTTGGTGTGATCGTCTTCAAAGTCCGCCTGTACGAAAGAGGTAGGGCAGGGCTGAAGCCCTGCGCTACCGCCGTTAGGTGATGCGACTGCCCAGCACGGAGCGCAGCCTTTTGACAACCAATCAGGTAGCGCAGGGCTTTAGCCCTGCCACTTCGACGGAGGAACGGCCGATGCTGTGGGACTTGTATCAACAGATCCGAATCTACCAACTCGACGCGAAGATCAACTCGATGCAGGGCACGCCGACTGCCGACGGTCTCGCGCGCGACTCGCTCGTTCGGCTCGAGGAAAAGCTCGACCGCCTGGCGCTGATTACGCGGGCGATGTTCGAGTTGATGCAGGCGAGCGGTATCTCGGAAGCCCAATTGAGCGCCAAGGTCACCGAAATCGATCTGCGCGACGGACAGGCGGACGGCCGGATGTCGCCCAAGCCGAAGCGGTGCCCCAAGTGCGACGCGATGATCTCGCCGAAGTTCGGTCGATGCCTGTTCTGTGGCCACCGCGACGAGACATCGACGACGTTCGCCTAGCGGCCAGCCGTGAAAGGCGGTCGCGCTCAAAGCGGAAGCGCGTGTGTCGCGGTCACCCAGAAGGTCGTGCGGAACGCGTCGGTACCGTCGAGGCGCAGCACGACGGAATACTTCCCGAATGATTTCAGCTCGATGGGCGCGAGCGAAATGTGTGCGTCGCAGACGCCCACTCCAGGCAGGCGCAGCGACTGAGGATGGCCCTTCACATCGGCGCCCGATTCGTCCTGGACGACGAGCGAGATGGTCGCGTGCTCGTCGGGATGGCCGACCAGCCTGAAGGCGGCGACGAGCTGCTCGATTCTAGCCGGCACCGTCTCGGTGACGAGCGCGCTGATCATGCCGATGATCGACGGGTTGCCGGGCGCGCGCCCGTCGTATTCCTCGCAGAGGACCATCCATTCACACGTCAAAGGTAACCTCCCCGCGAAGCTTACCGATCCGGCGCCCGTGGCTTCAATCATTTCTTCGGTATTTCGTGGGCGGAAAGGAGGTACGCCCGTGAAACGGGGAGTGCGTTGCGTCGGGTTGCTCATGGCTGCACTCGGTGTGCGCGCCGGGACGACCTGACCATGCGACTGAGCGCGGGGAGCTAACCTCGGCTGAGCATCTGGATGGCAAGAATCACGACGCCGGAGAGGTAAATCACGCACAACCCGAGCACGAGCACGCGTTCGACCGCGAGGTATCGCGCGTCGGCGCGGCTTGCGGCCGCTTCCATGTGTTGACGCCGGCGCGACAGCCGCCGATGGCAGCGTGCGATCGTGCGCGCGCCGCGTGGCGCGTCTGGTGTGAGAAGGGGAAGGGTCTCGATCATGTCGTCACCTCTTTCAGCGCGACCAGCAGACGTTGATCGCACTCGTCGAGCCGTCTGGCAATCGCCGCGCGAGCGCGGCTGAGCCGCTGGCGCATCGCTTCGGGCGTGATGCCGCAGACGATGGCCGCTTCGGCAGGACGCAGGCCTTCGATGGCTACGAGCAGCAGGGCTTCGCGATAGACGGCAGGGAGATCGGCCAGGGCCGCTTCGATGCGCCTGCCGGTTTCGCTGGCCACGGTCGACTCGAACGGCGAAGGGGGTGGCGTGCCGAGCGGCCAGAGCCCGATCATGTCCGCGGTCTGCGAGTCCTCCATCAGCCGCGAGCGGCAGTAGCTGAAATACAGGTTGCGCGCGACGGTGAAAAGGAACGGGCCCAGGTTCGTATCGGGCCGCAGCTTCGGCGCCCGATCGACGACGCGCAGCCACGTCTCCTCGAGCAGATCCTCGGCGACGTCACGACGGCGAGAGAGGCGCGCCAGGAAGCTGAAGAGGCGGGCGTTGAATTCCGCGTAGACGCGGTCGAACGCCGCGGCTTCGCCTGCCCGCAACTGCGCCACGAGCTGGAGCTCGAGCTCCCGGTCCATGCCGGTCATAACGCGCGGCGCGCCGGATCGTGACACGTCACGCGGCGCCCGATGGCGCGTTGTAACACAGCGGAGGCTGTTCACGCATGGAACTGTTCAATATGTTCGGCCAGATGGGGCTCTTCGCGAAACTCAGCCTGCTGGTCACCTTGTTTCCGTTGGCGGCGGGGGTCGCCTATGTCATTCGGCCGACCGAGCCAGGGCTTGCACTGATGCGTCCCATCTCGCTCGCCGGCATCTTCAGCGGCCTGGGCGGAGCGGTGGTCGGGTTGATGAACGTGCTGCAATGGTATGCGAGGCAGAATCCGGAGTCGCCGTCGCGCATCATGGCCCTCGGCCTCGCCGAGTCGCTCGTGACGCTGTTCGTGGCGTTCGGATGCCTGACGGTGGCGTGGCTCTGCGTCGCGCTGGGGATGCGCCGGATTCCTTAATCGAGTTGCACAATCTGACCCGGTTCCTGGGCGCGGTGAGCGTCGGTGGCCAGGACCTGCGGGACAATGTCGGTGATGCGGGCGTTTCGCGGCTTGCTGTGGGCCCTCCTCCTGCTGGCCGCGCTCGTCGGGGTCCTCCAACTGACGGAATGGGGCCGTGTGTTCACGGTCCGATCGTACGTACGCGCCGAGCGGCTGTGGTCGCGCGACTTTCCCATCATCTCTGCGAAAGGCTTTCTCCGGCGGCTGGACCCCGCGCTCGTGCGGGTGGGCCTGCTGCGGCCCGTGCGGGTTGAAGTCGAGCCCGGGATCACGCTGACCCTGAATCCAGAAGATGCCGTCTCGCGCACGATCCTGGTGAACCGCGCGGGGCAATGGGAGCCGGAGATCTGGAACGCGATCTCGAGCGGATTGTCCAAGGGCGCGGTCTTCTTCGACGTCGGCGCGCATATCGGCTACGACACGCTCAAGGCCAGCGTCATGGTGGGCGACGAAGGCCGCGTCGTCGCGTTCGAGCCCAACCCGCACACGTTGTTACAGCTCAGGTCGAACATCGAAGCCAGCGCCGCACGCAATGTGATCGTGCAGCCGATCGCGTGCACCGATACAGACACGACGCTGACGCTGTTCGACTCGACGCTTGGCGGGAACAGCGGGTCGAGCTCGCTCTCTCGCGAAAATGCAGGACCAATCACGAGGTCTTACAGCGTCCGGGGTCGACCCATCGATGATGTCGTCATGGAGCTGGGGCTGCAGCGGCTTGACGTCTTGAAGGCGGACGTCGAGGGCGCCGAGGTCGTCGTCTTACGCGGCGCGACGCACACGCTCGAGCGATTTCACCCGAAATTGATCCTGGAAGTCGTTCCACGCCAGCTCGCAAACATGGGTACGTCCGTGAACGAGCTCGAGGCGTTCGTGCGCTCACTCGGATACCACACCAGCCGGCAGATCGACCGCAACAACAGGGAATACACGGTCAATCGGTCTCCCGCATCAGTTCGATGATCTGAAGACCAGCCTCGCGAAACTCTGCGAATCGCTCTTTTCAGGAGCCGACGGTGCCACCGTGTCGAGAGGAAGGAGCAGGTCAGTCTCGAACGGCTCGGGCTCGGTCCATTGGTTGAAGCACTTTCGGCAGACCAGGTGCGTCACACGGCCCGAAGTAGTGGTTCTGAATCTCAGCAGATCCGCGAACGCGTGGCCGCAATGTGCGCATTCCGCAAGTCGCATACACACCCTCAGTCCGATCCAGACGCTTTTGAGACGGTTACGGATCCCGGGTCCTCCACCACTCGTTCCGCCCAGCCTTCGCTAATCAACACCTCCGCGTCAGAGTCGGGGAGCTGCAGAATGTCTCCGGCGCGCACGTGCGACACGTCCACACCGTCCATGACGCTTGCAAGTTTTTTCTTCAGCCGAACACGCACACGACCGCCTTTCTACTGGCAAACCAGAAGGCGGCATCTGCGCGTATGTCACCTGGAGGAGTGTTGCAAAATGGAGCAAGTCGCAGGCCAAATCGAGTTGGTCGGATTCTCAGTGATTCTGAGGGCACGCACTTGTGAAGTTGTCAGGAACCTGACAACTTTCTTCAAAAACCGCAGTAATTGGCGACAAACGAACGTGCTAACGTGCTAACGTGCTCTTGCTTTCCTGAGCCTGCTGCCGCCTCGCCCGAGGCCAAGCCCCAGACCACCAAAGCCCTCACATACCCGCCACAAAGAGGTGTCGACATGATGGTCAAGGCTCGTTCCCACGTGCTTACTCGTCCGCCGCCCGACGAGCGATCGCCCAACAAGCTCTTAGCTGCGCTGCCCGCCGCCGACTATCGCCGCATCCTTCCCACCCTCACTCGGGTCCCGTTGAAGTTCAGACAGGTCATGCACAAGCATGGCGAGCCGATCGACACCGTGTATTTCATCGGTGGAGGTGTCGCGTCTGTCACCAACGTGATGAGGGATGGTCGTATGGTGGAAGTCGCGACCATCGGCAACGAGGGTGTCGTTGGTATGACCGTGTTCATGGGCGGCACGGTGTCGCCAGGCGAGGCGTTCATCCAGGTGCCGGATGGCGATAGTCAGACGATGTCGGCGGGCGCCTTCACAAAAGAGCTGGATCGGCGCGGCGCGTTCTACGGTCTGATGAGCCGCTATTCTCAGGCATTGCAGATTCTGATCATGCAGTCGACGGCGTGCAATTCCCTCCACTCTGTCGAGGAACGCTGCTCGCGCTGGCTGTTGATGACGCACGATCGAGTTGATGGCGACGCATTTCAGCTCACGCACGAATTTCTCGGCTACATGCTCGGGGTGCGCCGGCCCACCGTCAGCCTGGTGCTCGGCACGCTCGACAAGGCAGGCATGATTCAGAACGGCACCAAGAAAATCACCATCGTAAATCGAGCACGATTGGAAGACACGTCCTGCGAGTGCTATCGCGTCGTGAAGAGCGCGTTTGACCGCCTCCTGCCGTAGCTCGCACGCAGGCATTCAAGAATACCCAATTTCATTCTTGTCAGGCATCGGACAACTTTTCCCTTGCAGGAGGGGTAGGCTCGATGAATGGCACCGTCATTTCGAAACACATTGCTCACGTCGCTGCCTGCCGAAGAGTTGGCGCACCTCGCGGCTGATCTCGAGGTTGTCTCGTTTCGGGCTGGCCAGGTGATCCAGAAGCGCGGCGAGCCGTTGCGTGAGATCTGGTTTCTGGACCGCAGCCTGTGCTCGTTCACGATGACGAGCGCCGATGGCTCCACGGCTGAGGTCGCGAGTGTTGGCTCGGAGGGCTTTGTGGGCGTCGAGGCATTTCTCGGCGTATCCGCGGCCTACTGCGATGCGACCATGCACATTGTGGGCGATGGCATGGCCAGCGTGATGAACGTAGACGCATTCCGTCGTGAGCTCGGCCGGCGGGAGGTGTTCTATGCCCACGTCCTGGAATACGTCAACACCTTCGTCGGGTCACTGGCCGTGTCGGTGGCGTGCAACGCGCGGCACTCGGCCGAGGAGCGATGCAGCCGATGGCTCCTGGAGGCGGAGATGCGGCTTGCGACCCAGGAGCTCCCCGTGACGCACGAGCTGCTGGCGCACCTCCTTGGGGTTCGCCGGCCGACCGTCTCTCTTGTGTTGCAGCAGTTCGAACGGGCCGGGATCATATCGACGGCACGTGGCCGCATTCAGATCGACGATCACGACGCACTTGCGCGGTACGCGTGCGAGTGTTACCAGCTCAACCGCCTGCTCGATCAGCAAGGTACGGCCACACCTGACCCGCGAACCCCGTGGGCGCGTGACGGCCGCGCAGTGACGCCGACCACCGTGCATCGGTGTCCGAAGTGCGACGGTATCGCGAAACTCGACGAGCACGAAGCCGGGCTTTTACATTTTCGTTGTCCCTACTGCAACCACGCGTGGACAGTTGCGACGTCGCCTGCGCCTCCGCATGGGCAAGGTACGCAAAACGGATGACGCCGTGGTGAAGGGTCAGAACCTGAGCACGAAACCCAGCGAGGTTCTGGTGAAATCGATCTTCCCGGGCGACTGGGCGACCGGGACGCCGAGGATCTCCAGGTCGTCGAACGTCTTGAAGTAGCGGACGTCGAAACGGAGACCGGCGCGGGTCCCGAAGAACAGCAGCACCCCGCCGCCGGCGCTCCACGTCAGATCGCTCTCGTCGATCTCGGCGGCGCCGGTACCGAAGTCCGACGTCGATTTCAGCAGGCCCGTGCCGACGAGGCCGTAGGGACGGCTCACGCCCCCGTTGAACTGACTGGTGTCGAACGCCTCCGAGAACTCCTTGCCGGAGTCGCCGCCGAAATTCACGCCGAAGAACGGGATAAGCAGTGTGTCTGCCCGCGCGGGTACCGGCGCGAGCGGGATCGCGACGAGCGCAGTGCCGATGGCTCTGGTTGAAAGCATGTCGCTTCTCCTTAAGCAGTCGCGCCGCTGGCGCGATGCGTCGGACGCCGGCAACTCCGCGTCCGCCCGACCGCTGGGGCGGGGCTCACGCGCATCGCATGGCGCGTCAAGGAGTTGCGGCGATCGGAGGGCGCTCGAGACCACGAAATCTCACCGGCCAGTCGAAGAGGGCAGGGACGACCGTGCAAGCAGGCAATCAGCAGCAGGGCCTGCGCTAAGACCGCCCAGCCGCGGGATTTCGGTAAGAGGGTTGGCTACTGTTGCGCCGGCAGCGAAGCCGATCAGGAAACTCTTTTTGACCGAGCACCGTGTCGGCTTGGCGTTCGTCGTTGCGTTGACATCGTCTTGTGGTCGGTTGACAGTGTCAGTCGAGCGGCGACTCCGTCAAGCACCTCTCCATTCCAGCGCCACGTCTTCGCCAGCGCCTCTGAATCCGCGAGCCGACGCTGCATTCTTGCTAGCACGACTACGCTGTGTGCATTTTTGCGCAGCTACAGTACTGATTTATGACAACTGCCTGGTCATGAGCTGTTCTTGTCATCGCGTCTTCTTCCATGTGACACGTACGGGATTTCTGAACGGCGATCAGTACGGTTCGAAATCTCAACAGTTTTGTCGTTTCGACTGAAAAAGTCTCGGCAAAATGTGCCGAATCGCTGCATGATAGCCAATGTGTTCGATGAGGATGGTCACGCTCATGAAAATGCAGCGACCCGTCGGCGATGGTGATCGCTCACGCTCTCACTGCTCAATAGGATCGACCGACGCGGTCCGGCTCGTGCTCGCTGACAGCCAACCCATCGCGCTTGCGGGGCTGGTGCATCTGTTCAGCATACAGCGGGGCTTCGAGATCGTGTCAGCCTGCAAGGACGGCGACCAGGCGCTGCGAGCGGTCCGCACACATCGGCCCGATGTGCTCGTGCTCGAGCTCAAAATGGCAAAACTGGGCGGATTTACCGTGTTGCGGGAACTGAAGAGCGAAGCGATCGCCAGTCGCCCGGTACATCGTTACTGAATCCTTGAGTGAAGATGAAGTGCTCGAGGCGATGCGGCTCGGTGTCAAAGGGGTCGTCCTCAAGGATCTGCCCACCGACGTCCTCGTGCAATGTGTCCGCAAGGTTCACTCGGGTGAGGTCTGGTTGGAGCCGACGGTCGCCAGTCGCGCTGTTGATCGCATGGTGCAGCGTGAAACAGGAGTACGGGAGATATCACGAGTGCTCACACCTCGTGAACTGGAGACTGTCAGAAGCGTAGCGTCCGGCTTCAGTAATTGTGAAATCGCGCAGAAATTTGTCGTGTCTGAGGGCACGGTGAAGACGCACGTGCACAACGTGTTCAAGAAGCTTCAGGTCCGCAGCCGATTCGAATTGATCATCTACGCGCGCGAGCGTGGCCTGGTGTGACGCGCAAGTCCATGTGTCCATCGCTCTATCTAAAGTCATAGAAAAATCATCCGCGCAGCGTATTGCGCTGTGTGTCCGATCGCGTAAGTCTTAGAAGCGCATCGGATCCTCTGAGTCATCGCCGACTGGCTCACCCTCACGGGTACCGGGACGTGCGACTCAAGACCTGCGACTTGCCGGCAACAGGAAGCTTCTCCCCCAGCCTGTTTCGCCGCAGTTCCGCAAAAAAAAGATGAGGACATCTCTCTAATGGAAATCGGGCGTACTGATGTTGGAAGCAGGTTGCAAACCGCGCTTACGCGGCCGACCGTTCGCGGGAAGTTTCTCTTCGAGGGCGACCGCAAGCTGTATGTTTGCGGAACGACTTACGGTGCGTTCGCGCCCAACCGGGCTGGCGAGCAGTTTCCCGAAGCCTGCGACGCGGCGCGAGATTTGTCGCTGATGCGCGCGGCAGGAATCAACACGATTCTCACCTATACCGTTCCGCCCCTCTGGCTGCTGGATCTCGCGCAGGAGCACGGCATCAGGGTTCTCGTGACGGTGCCGTGGATGGAGTACGTCTGTTTTCTGGAAAACAGCAAGAATCGCCGTGAGGTCATGCGTGAGGTCCGCAGTGGGGTGGCCGCGTGCAGACAGCACCCCGCAGTCCTGATGTACTGCATCGGCAAGGAAATTCCGCCGCCGATCGTGCGCTGGTATGGCGCAAGAAAGATGGAGGGGTTCTTAAAGGATCTCTGTGCGATCGCCAAGGATGTTGATCCCTCTGGACTGGTGACCTACACGAACTTTCCGACGACCGAATACCTCGAGCTGCCGTTCGTCGATGTGTGCACGTTCAACGTCTACCTGCACGAGCGACCCGACTTCTGCAAATACCTCTCTCGACTGCAGCACCTGGCGGGAGAGCTGCCGCTGCTCATGACCGAAATCGGCATGTGCAGCTTTCGCCATGGATGCGGAGGCCAGGCGGCGTTTCTCGACTGGCAGCTCGAAGAGATCTTCGACCACGGGCTTAGCGGTGCCATCGTGTTTGGCTGGACCGACCCCTTCTATCAAGACAACTGTCTCGTCACCGAATGGGGGTTCGGCCTCGTCGACGCCGATCGCAATGAAAAGCCTTCGTACTCGGTCGTCGAGCGGCGCTTCAACGCCGCGGTCCCATTCGCGAGCGATCGCAAGTGGCCACGAATATCCGTGGTCGTCGCGTTGCACAACGCAGCCACGACGCTCGATGACTGCCTCAGCTCGCTCGTGGCGCTCAGCTATCCCGATTACGAGGTGATCGTCGTCAACGACGGATCGACCGACGCGTCGGCCGCAATCATGGAGCGGTATCCCTTCCGGAATGTCACGCTCGCCACCAACAGCGGAATCAGCGCCGGGCGCAACGTCGGACTGCGAGCCGCGACAGGGGAAATCGTCGCATATATAGATGCCGACGCCCGCGCCGAACCCGATTGGTTGTCATATCTGGCGGCGACGTATCTGGAAACCGGCGTCGAGGGCGTTGGAGGGCCGAACATCGTTCCGCCGGAAGATGCCTGGATGGCACAGTGCGTCTACCGCGCACCTGGCGGCCCAACGCAAGTCATGTTCAACGACCGGTATGCCGAGCATATCCCCGGCTGCAACATGTCCTTCCGCAAAGCCGCGCTCGAGGCCGTCGGCGGCTTCGACGAACAGTTCCGCAAAGCGGCAGACGATGTCGATATCTGCTGGCGGCTGATCGAGCACGGATTCAAGATCGGGTTCAGTCCATCCGCGATTGTCTGGCACCACCGGCGTCCATCCATTAAGAGCGTACTGGCGCCAGCAGGTCGGGTACGGCGAATCGGAAGCCCTCCTCGAGCGGAAATTCCCAAGCAAATTCAATCCGTGGGGACATACGTTCTGGGGGGGACGGATCTATGCGCCTTATCCATTCTTCAGGCTCTTCAGCCGCCCGGTCGTCTACCAGGGGCTATGGGGATCGGCGCCGTTTCAATCCATGTACGATCCCGGAGGCGGCGGCCCGCTGACATTTCTCCCGCGAGCGATGGAGTGGCATTTCGGTGTGCTCGCAATCGCGGCCATGGGCATCTACTCGCACTGGGCGATGGTCCTGTGCATGCTGTGCGTTCTGTACACGGCGTTTTACTGCGCCGTGTGCGCGCTGTCGGCGGATGTCCAGAACGTGGCGGCGGTCGATGGACCGCCGACGCTCGCGCGCCAGCTCAAATGGCGGGCCACATTGGCGTGGTTCAACTTCATCGAACCGCTCGCGCGAGATTGGGGTCGGCTCAAAGGCGGACTCACGCCGTGGCGGAGTGTCGTGTTCGGTTCTCCCACGGCCGCCGGCGCACGCATAAGCCGCTGGTGGCAGCGCCTTCAGCCCTTCAGGCGGCGCGTGTTATGGACGCATGGTGGCGGACCGGCGCTCGATCGGACGCCCTTCCTCGAACAACTGACCGCGACGCTCAGGCTTCGCAACTGCGCGGTCGGCTGGAATTCGGATGCGCAACCATGGGACCTGAAAGTGCGGCGTGGGGTCCTCGGAGAAGCGCAAGTCCACATGGTGGTCGAGCATCACGGCGGCGCCAAGCGGCTGGCACGTCTCTCCGCGATCCTGCGGCCGACACGGTCGCTCCACTCGGTTCAGATGTCGGCCGCAGGCTGCGTGGCTGCCGCCGCCATAAGCCAGCAACCAGCGGGACTCCTCGTCTCAGCGGCCATTCTGGCGCTCGCGTGGGTGGCGCCGATTGTCGAGGCGAATCGGCTGGAAGCGGTGATTCAAGGCGCGAGCGAGGATGTCGCCCGGGAGCTGAACGAGGCAAAAGATTGTCGATGACACGGCATCTCATTTTCAATGCCGATGATTTCGGCGCATCCACGGGCGTGAACCGGGGCATCCTCGAGGCGCACGAGCGAGGTGTCGTGACGAGCGCAAGCCTGATGGTCACCGGCCGCGCGCTCACCGAGGCGGTCGCAATGAGCCGCGGGCACCCCCGACTTGCGCTCGGCTTGCATTGGGATGTCTTCGGGGAAGACGAACGAGCGTTCGACCTGGAGAATCGCGATGCCGTGCGTGCAGAACTCGACGGGCAACTCAAACGTTTTGAGGACGTTACCGGCAGGCTCCCGACCCACGTCGATTCGCATCGTCACGCCCATCGAGAAGTCATGTCCATATTCGAAGAAGTCGTGGCGCCCCTCGGTATCCCGGTTCGCGGCGACGGCCGTGTCGCGTACCTGAGCGGGTTTTACGCGCAATGGGAATGGGGGGTCACCGAACTGCAGTACGTCGGCGTCGCATTCCTGCAGACACTGCTTCGAACCGAGGTCCTCCCCGGTTTCTCCGAGATGGGCTGCCACCCTGGGTACGCCAGCGATGACTATCGCGCGGTCTACCTCGCCGAACGCGAGACCGAGCTCGCCACGCTCACCGACCCTCGCATCCGCGACACCATCCGCGAGCTTGGCATTGAGCTGACGAGTTTCGCCGAATACCCGAGGCTCGATCGCCTCGCACAGGAAGGCGCGCACGTGTCATGAGAGGCACCGGTCAGCGCCATTCGACCGCACGCGCGTGCGCGCTCGCGCTGTTGGCGCCCTCGTGGTGCCTCGTCACGCTTGCCGCCGGTTACCCGCAGGCTGCTCAGCTAGATCAGCAGACGACGCTGGACGTGCGGCCTTCGCTGCACGTGCCGAGGACGTCGCGGCCACCAAGACTTGACGATTTCGTGCAGGGACGCGCGAGGGAAGCAGAAGCGCACGTCAGCGGTTTTCGGCAGCGCGAACCGCATGACGGGCAGCCGGCCACTGAGGAGACATCAGCATTTCTGTCGTACGACAACGTGAATCTGTATGTCGTGTTCGTGTGCAGGGACGCGCCGGATAATGTGCGCGCCCGGATGGCGAAGCGGGAAGACATCAGCGATGACGACCGCGTGACGATTTATCTCGACTCGTTTTACGACGGCCAGCGGGCGTACGTATTGTCCAGCAACGCATTCGGAGTGCAACGGGATGGGATGGCAACCGAAGGGCAAGGCACCGATTTTCGGTACGACATGATTTGGCAATCGAGCGGGCAGATTACTGCCGACGGCTTCGTGGTGCGAATGGCGATTCCCTTCAAGAGCTTGCGCTTCCCACGAACCTCTGTTCAGCGCTGGGGCATCGCCCTCAGCAGGACGATTCAACGAAACGCCGAAGGCTCGTACTGGCCATACATCACGCGCAAGCGCGTCGCCTTCATGGGGCAGATGGCCACCCTCGAAGGGCTCGAGCAAGTGTCCGGTGCCCGCGCGATCGAAGTGAACCCTTACGCGACGTTTACGGGCACCCGGCTCCTCGATACCGGCCTTCCGGGTTTTGCGGACACTCGCGATCGACGTTGGGGTGTCGACTCGAAGTTCGTCGTTCGCAATGCGGGAGCGCTGGACATTACGGTCAACCCCGACTTCAGCCAGGTCGAATCGGACGATCCACAGGTGATCGTAAATCAACGGTACGAGGTCGTCTTCCCTGAGAAGCGGCCGTTTTTTCTCGAGAATGCCGGGTACTTTCAAACGCCGATCAACCTGTTCTTCTCGAGGCGCGTGGCCGACCCGAGCGTCGGCGCGCGTTTTACGGGCAAATTCGGCCGCTGGGGGATAGCGGTTCTGGCCGCCGACGATCGAGCCGACGGCCGGCGAGCGGACGCGACCGGGGGATTATTCGAAGACCGGGCGGCAGTCGGCGTCGCGCGTATGCAGCGCGAGTTTGCCAGGGACTCCAGGGTCGGCGGATTGGTGACGGTTCGCGACTTCGGCCCCGTTCGCAACAAGGTCGGCGCGATCGATACGCGTCTGGGGCTCTCAGAGAACTGGTACTTCACGGGGCAGGCGGCGTACAGCATCGACCATGACCTCCAAAGCCGTCAACGGCAAGGTGCCGGCTATTCCGCCGAGCTGTCACATGGCGGCGAGCACTTCGCGTATGAAGCGAGCTACCTGGACATCAGTCCCGAGTTCCGGCCGCAACTCGGGTTCGTTCCGCGAGCGGATCTTCGTCGCACCGAGCAATACGCCGGTTACTTCTGGAGGCCAACAGCGTCGCGCGTGCTCAGTTTCGGGCCCGGTGTCAGTTTAGGCGGCAATTGGGATCACGATGGCAGGCTGCAGGACTGGTGGCTCGATACCAACGTGGCCATGGATTTTGCGGGGCCGGCGGGCCTCAGCGTGTCGCGATACGAGTCCTACGAACGTTTCCTCGACAGGGGGTTTCGCATGGCGCGAACGTCGGGGTCGATTTACGTCAGCACGGTGAAATGGTTGACCGTCGATGCTTCGTATGGCCGCGGCGACGCCATCAATTACTCTCCAGCCGGCAGCCTCCAGCCTTTCCTTGGCGACTCGCAGGAAGCGTCGGCCGGCGTCACGCTGCGACCGGCCACCTGGCTCATCGTGCAGCAACACATGAGTTACACCACCTTCCGTTCTCCGCGTCACCTCATCGCTCTGGGTGTGTCTCCACGTATTTTCGACACTCGGGTGATGCGAACGAAGATCAACGTGCAACTGACTCGTGCGCTCTCCGTCCGCACGCTCGTGGACTACTACGACCTTGTGCCGAATTCGACGCTGTTTGATGCAGACCCGTATCAGCAGCTCAATGGAGACATTCTGCTGACCTGGCTCATCCATCCCGGGACGGCCGTGTATGCGGGCTTCAGCAACCGGCTCGAAGACCTGCTTTTCGATCCTACGACGAGAGGCGTGCGGTTGGCGGCGCCTCGACTGGGAAGACTGGGAACAACCGGGCAGCAGGTGTTTGTGAAGATGAGCTACCTCTTCCGTTTGTAGGTTGGCCCTTCATCTGATGGCTGGAGGACTTCGACTCGCTCGATACGCCAGGCTGCTACGGACTTATGCCGTCGGTCAAGAGGCTCGTCTCGCAGCCATCGTCGCACTCACCGGCTTGTCGGTGGCCATCGCGGCGCTGCAGCCATGGACCATGAAAATACTGGTCGACTACGCGCTGAGAGGCGATCCGCTCCCACTGTGGCTGCAAACAGCGATGCGCCCGCTTGTGGCCGAGCCAACCGCGCGGTCACTCGTCTTTGTTGCGGGGCTGTCGAGCCTCGCGCTCTTTGTCCTGAGCACCGCCACGACGTGCGGCTTGAATTGGCTCTGGACCATCGCCGGCTGGTCGATGACGAATGCGCTCTCAGTCGATCTCTTCAGCCGGCTGCAACGACGCTCTCTGCTGCTTCACTACAGGAGCAGCGTCGGTGACTCATTGAGCCGGTTGGGGACCGATGCCTGGTGCCTCGTCGATCTGAGCCACGCCCTCGTCATTTCGCCGTTCACGCGGTTCCTGAGTCTCGCGCTGGTTGGCACGATCAGCTGGCAGATGGATAAACAGGTCGCCCTGCTCACGCTGATGGTGGCCCCCTTGCTGGCGGTATCGTCGCGCTTGTTTGGCGTCAGGATGAAGAGCCGCGCCAGGCAGGATCGCGAAGCACACACACGGCTCGTCAGCTTCGTGCAGCAGACGCTGGCGGCGATCCCCGTCGTGCAGGCGTTTGGCCGCGAAGACATCAACCGCCAGCGCTTCGACACCCTCGCCAAAGAGTCTACTCACACGTCCCAGCAGGGCGTGCTCGTCGGCAGCTGGTACGGAATGACAACGGGGCTGATTACAACGATCGGTGGCGCGATCGTCCTGTACGTGAGCGGACAGCGCGTCCTCGCTGGGACGCTCTCCGTCGGCGATCTCCTCGTGTTTCTCACGTATATCAACAGCCTGCAATCGGCGTCGGCAGGACTGCTGAACTTGTATGGAACGCTCAAGCCGCTGGAGGTCCGCATCGATCGCGTCCTCGACATCCTCGATGCCGCTGACCACATTCCCGAGCGGCGCGGTGCGCCGGCTCTGGTGATCCCGGTCGGTGCATCGGGTTGTCGCGTGCAACTCGAGAACGTGAGCTTCGGTTACGAACCAGGACACCCTGTAATCGAACACGTACACATCGCTGTCGAAGCAGGACAGACGATTGCCCTGGTCGGCGCGACCGGCGCCGGCAAAACCACTGTCGCGGGGTTGATTCCCCGCTTCTACGACCCATGGGATGGTCGCGTCACGATCGACGGCGTCGACGTGCGTGAGCTGCAGCTGGCGAGCCTGCGACGGAACGTTGCGGTCGTGCTGCAGGAGCCATTCATCCTCCCGATCTCCATTGCCGACAACATCGCATACGGAAATCCTTCCGCACCGCGCCACAACATCGTCGCAGCCGCTAGAGCAGCTCAGGCCGATCGCTTCATCGACCGGCTGCCAGGCGGGTACGACAGCATGGTCGGCGAGCGAGGCGCAACGCTGTCTGGCGGCGAAAAGCAGCGCCTGGCGATCGCCCGTGCCCTGCTGAAGGATGCACCCATTCTCATTCTCGACGAGCCGACGTCGGCGCTCGACGCCGAGACCGAGGCGTCTCTCGTTGACGCGCTGAAGCGATTGATGGCCGGCCGGACGACCTTCATCATCGGTCACAGGCTGTCGACGTTGCGCCATGCCGCCGAGATCGTCGTCTTTCAGCACGGACGAATCGTTGAACGAGGCACGCACGATGCCCTGATGCGTGCCGGCGGTGTGTACTGCGGCTACCACCACCTGCAGTGTCCGGAGCCATCGGTGGAGATCGCTTCATGACTCGGTGGTGGGCACGGCTGGCCGGGTACGCCGTTCGACACCGTGGCGATGCGTCGCTGCTGTTCGTTCTGACGCTGCTGCTGGTTGCCCTCGAAACTGTCAAGCCGTGGCCAATCAAGCTGATCGTCGACCACGCGCTGACGGGCACACCGCTTCCCCCGTCGGTCGCGTGGCTCGCGGGCCTGCCAGGCGCGGCGCAGCCGACTGGGCTGCTCGCATGGCTCACTGCAGGCAGCATCCTGCTGTTCGCGGTTGCGTGGCTCTGCCGCGCGGGCCAGCTGTACGTGAAGACGGGCCTCGGCACGCGCCTGACATACGACCTTGGTGCCGACCTGTTCGATCATCTCCAGCGACTTTCGCTTCGCTTCCACGGCCGCCGCCCAACGGGCGATCTCGTCCAGCGAGTGATCAACGACTCGGGATGCGTGCGCGAGTTGATTATCAACGTCACCCTGCCTCTGCTGACGTCTCTTTTGAGCCTGTGCGCGATGGTCACGCTGGTGTGGACTCTCGATCCGGGTCTGTCGTTGGTTGCGCTTGTGGTCGTACCGCTGCTTGCGGCCCTGATTCCCTTTCTCACTCGACCGATGGCCAGCTGCCGCTATGCCCATTCGACCAACGAAGGACGAGTCTACGCGATGGCCGAACAGACACTCACGGCGTTGCCAATAGTCCAGGCATACGGCTGCGAATCGTACGAAGACGCTCGGTTTCGACAGGTTACGCAGCAGACCGGGCAGACCTATCGGCGCATGATTACCGCCGAAATGCGATTCCAGGTTGGTACCACGTCGGTGACTGCAATCAGCAGCGCCGCGGTACTGGTCCTCGGCGGATTGCATGTCCTGAACGGCTCCCTGTCGGTTGGCAGCCTGTTGGTGCTGGTGAGCTATGTGACATCGATCTATGCGCCGCTCGAAACGTTGGCCTGGCTGTCATCGGGGTTCGCGTCGGTAGTCGGCCAGTCGCGGCGTGTGATGGAGATTCTCGATGTCGAACGTGAGGTTCGAGACGCTCCACACGCGAGATCCTGCCGTCGTAGCGAGCCGGCCGGCCAGTCTGGCCACGTTCGCCTCGAGCAGGTCAGTTTCGGGTACGAGCCCGCTCGTCCGGTTCTCAAGCACATCACGTTCGACGTCCAACCCGGTGAAACGGTCGCGCTCGTGGGGGCGACGGGCGCAGGCAAGAGCACCCTGGTCGGCCTCGTCATGCGCTTCTACGATCCCACGGAAGGGCGGATTACGCTCGACGGTATCGATCTGCGCAACCTCAAGCTTGCGAGCCTGCGGGCGCAGTTCTCGATCGTGCTCCAGGATCCGATTCTTCTGCCGCTGAGCGTGGCCGACAACATCGGGTACGGTCGCCCGGATGCCCCACGGGAAGACATCCAGAACGCCGCCTGGGCGGCGAATGCCGATGGGTTCATTCGTGCTCTGCCTCAGGGATACGACACGATCCTGAGCGAGCGCGGTGCCACCCTCTCAGGTGGTGAGCGTCAGCGAATCGCGATCGCGAGGGCATTGCTGAAGGATGCGCCGATTCTGATCCTGGACGAGCCCACGGCGTCTCTCGACGCCAAGACCGAGTCCGACATCATGGAGGCGCTGCGCAGGGTGATGTCGGGGCGGACGACGTTCATCATCGCTCATCGGTCCTCGACGATCAGGGCCGCCGATCGAATTCTTGTCCTCTCCGACGGCCAAATCGTGGAATCGGGAACACATGAACAGTTGATGGAGGCTCAGGGCGCCTACCGTCGGATGTTCGACATGCAGGCCCGCACATGAACGTCTGCCTCGTATCGCAGGAATATCCGCCCGAAACCGCCCACGGCGGCATCGGTACGCAGACGTGGATCAAATCGCAGATGCTGACCCGGCTGGGACACACGGTTCATGTCGTGTCGTGCAGTGCAGGTACGGCCCGGGAGACACGCTCCGAGCTCATCGACGATGTGCACGTTCATCGTCTGTCACCGCCGGGCCACGAGTTCCAGGTCAACACTCCGGCAGCCTATGCGATCGGTTACGCCTGGAAGGTCATGGCATACCTGCGTGAACTGATGCGCACCCAAACGTTCGACCTCGTGAACTTTCCCGAGTACGGCGCAGAGGGATTTGCCTTCCAGCTCGACCGATCGCCATGGAATTGGGTGCCCGTCGTCACTCAGCTTCACGGTCCGCTCGCGATGTTTGCCGAGCGAGTCGGCTGGCCCGAAGTGGGAAGCGAATTCCATCGGATCGTGAGCTTCATGGAGGGAGAGTCGATCCGGCTGGCCGACGGCCTTATGGCATCGAGCGCAAACATCGCCGACTTCACGGCGAACTATTACAACGTCGCGCGGGATCGTATCCGGGTGGTCCATTGTGGGATCGACTGCAACCTTTTCACCCCGGGTGACAGCACGGAACCGAACGGCCGGCCGCGGAGGGTGCTGTTTGCGGGCAACCTGGTCGGCAGCAAGGGCGTGTTCACGGTCTTTGACGCCGTGATGCGACTGCGCCCGAAGTATCCAGACATTCGCCTCCGCCTCTTGGGCAAGGATACCGACGATGTATTCAGCCACTGTCAGAGCGTGGCTCGCAAACACGGCGCTGACGGCATCGTCGAATCGCTCGGCTTCAAGCAGGAACGTGCTGAACTGCCCAGCGTCTTCAGAGACGCGGACGTCTTCGCCGCGCCAAGCCGGCACGAAACCGGCGTGGCAAACGTCTACGTCGAGGCGATGGCCTGCGGCTGCCCGGTTGTCGCAAGCACCAGCGGCGGCGCCGCCGAAGCCGTCATCGACGGCCAGTGCGGAATCCTTGTGCCGCCTGCAGACGTCGATGCGACGGCAGCGGCCATCGATACCCTTCTCGCCGACCGCGATCTCCGGTTGCGAATGGGCCGAGCGGCGCGGCGTCGCGCCGAAGAGTACTTTGCGGTGGACAAGTACATCTCCCGCGTCTTGTCTGCTTACGAAGAGGCCATCGAACGTTCAAAGCAGAAGCTGGCGGATTTGCAGGGCACGCGATGAAGATCGGATACCTCTGCTCTGATTTCGACATCCCCCTCTACGGCCACGAGGGATGCTCGGTGCGCATTCGCGAGTTCACCAACGCGCTCGTCGACCAGGGCCACGATGTGTTCCTGCTCTGCGCCGAACTGGGGAAGCCTGTACCGGTCACCGTCAAAGCCCGGGTCATCGACCTGGGGCATGGCCACCTCAATGAACTGCTGTTTCGAACGTTGGACGAGGAGGCAATCTGGTCGCACGACCTGGAGCGGGACCTTCGTCTCATCATGCACAACTTCTGGCTGCAGGGCGCAGCGTCCGCCATCATCGCCGACGAGCGGCCGGATGTTCTCTATGAGGTGTACGCCTTGTTCGGCAGCGGCGGAATCGACCTCGCTCATCGCCACGGGATCCCGCACATCCTGGAGGTCAATGCTCCGCTGTGCATAGAGCAAGAGGGATATGGGAAGTTTCCGCTACACCGTTCCGCTCAAACGCTCGAGGACGAAATCTACCGCAGCACCGACGCGGTCGTCGTCGTCTCTGAATGGCTGCGTGATTTCATCGTGAAGCGCGGAGCCAATGCGGAGAGCGTGCACGTCATCGAGAACGGCGTCGCCGAGCGATTGTTCGCATCACCAGAGTCGCGGGGGAGCACACGCGCACAGCTTGGGCTCGTCAACGGCGAGCGTGTTGTCGGATGCGTTGCCACGTATCAGGTACTGGCACGATACCAGCGGCCTCATCGAAGCGTTTGCAGCAGTGGCCCGGAAGGATTGCAGAGCCCGCCTCCTTCTTGTCGGAGATGGTCCCGAACGGCCCGACGCCGAGAGCCTTATCGATCGTCTCGGCATCCGCGACCGCGTCATGGTACTCGGCGCCGTCCCCCACGAACGTGTCCCAGGGCTGATAGCGGCGATGGACGTCGCTGTTGCAGCGTTTAAGTGGCGCAAAGATCACCTCTACGGGTCGCCGATGAAGCTATTCGAGTACATGGCGGCGGGAACGCCGTCCATCTCGACGGCGATTGAACAGACCCTGGACATCATCGAGCACGAACGCACCGGCTGGCTGTATCCGGCTGGTGACCAACCGGCGTTGAGCCGGCTCCTCGACACCGTGCTTGCAAATCCAGGAATGGCGCGTGAGGTGGGCAACGCCGGACGGGAACGCATTATGGGCACGTACACGTGGCGAACCCTTGGCAACAGGGCGGTCACGATTGCCGAAGGGTTGATCTCGCGATGACAGGCGCACCTCTCGTCAGCGTCGTAATCAACAACTACAACTACGGGCGTTATCTGTCCCAGGCCATTGAAAGCTCGCTGGGGCAGACATATCCGCATATCGAGGTGATCGTGGTCGACGACGGGTCGACCGACGAGTCGCTTGAGGTGCTTCGATCCTTTGCCGGTGTCGTCCGAGTTGTCAGCAAGTCCAACGGCGGCCAGGCGTCGAGCCTGAACGTGGGCTTCCGGGAGTCGGCCGGCGACCTCGTGTGTTTTCTGGATTCCGACGATGCGCTGCTTCCCACTGCAATCGCGCAGGCACAGGCGCGGGCACTGGCCATGGCGAAGTGTGCGAAAATCCACTGGCCGCTCTTCGAGATCGATGCGAATGGGGCAAGAACAGGCCGCGTGCGGCCGACCGTTCCGCTCTCACACGGTGACTTACGTGCGACAGTCATTGAGCACGGACCCGAGGCCATCACATATCCGCCGACGTCCGGCAATCTCTGGGCGCGCTCCTTCCTCTCGCGCGTGTTTCCACTGCCCGAAGTCGGCGGCTTTCGACTGGGCGGCGCCGACACGTACCTGTCCAATCTGGCTCCACTGTACGGTCTCGTCGAGCGCGTCGAGGAACCGCAGGGCCTTTACCGCGTGCACGGCAAGAATAACTACTCGTCCCTTCGTTTCGAGGAGAAGTTGAAACAGAACCTCTGGGGATTCGAGGAGTGCTGTCGGGCCCTCGCCGATCATTCCCGAACAGTTGGGATCGCCGTGGATGTCGAGCGGTGGAGATCCCAATCCTGGCTTTACAGATTCATGAGGGCGCGCGACGAGCTGGCGTCGCTCGTTCCGGCCGACGCAACAGTCATGCTCGTAGACGACGCCGGTGTTGGTGTGGAGGTCGTCGCGGCAAGGGCCGTCGTGCCCTTTCGCGAACGGCATGGTGAGTACCGGGGGCCGCCCTCCGATGACGACGACGCCACGTCCGAGTTGGAACGGCTTCGATCGCAGGGGATGGATTTCGTCGTGTTCGCGTGGCCGGCCTTCTGGTTTCTCGACCACTACACCGGCTTTCGCGCCGATCTCGAGCGCCGGTTCCGATGTGTGCTGAAAAATGACCGGCTCATCGTATTCGACGTGAGGGCCGAGTATCAGGTAATCGCATGACTCTACGAAGCCATCGGACCGCGGCCGTGAGCAACTGGTGGACCGGCGACGAGATCGCCGAGTCGATCGCGAAGATACGGCCCTACACCATGGTGCGCGACGGAGCGCTTCGCGATCTCGCCCTGCAGGTCCGCGCCGTTCTCGTTTACGGTATCCCCGGGGATTTTGTGGAGTGCGGCGTCTGGCGCGGCGGCGCCGCGTTCCTCGTGGCCGACTGCTTGCGAAAAGCCGGAATCGACGATCGCCGAGTCTGGTTGTTCGACTCATTCGAGGGGCTCCCGGCACCGCAGCCGATCGACGGGCGAGCGGTCGTTGAGTACGCAGAGAACCCGAACAGCCGATGGTACTTCAATAACTGCGAGGCATCTCTCGAAGGTGTTCAGCAGGCCGCGGCCGACTTCGGCCTCACCGAACAGCTTCGGTTCGTTAAAGGCTGGTTCGACCAGAGTCTGCCTGCCCACCGAACTACCGTTGGCCCGATCAGCCTGTTACGGCTCGACTGCGACTTGTACAACAGCGTGCGGTGCTGCCTGGACAACTGTTACGACCTCGTCAGTCCCAACGGTTTCGTTGTGCTGGACGACTATTTCACGTTCGACGGAGCGGCGGTCGCCGTTCACGAGTTCATGGGTTCGCGCCAGCTCGCGCATCGCATCGAGGGGGTGACGTCGACCGAAGACGGCTACGCGGGGTACCGTTGTGCGCTCTTCCGGAAGGGAGGTACCAATTGGAACGATACGCGGGAATGGCTGGGGCGAATCGATCAGGCCGTTGACGAGATCGAGCGGCAAGTACCCGCACCGCGGGAATTCATCCTCGTCGACCAGGGAGAGCTCGTCGCGGTCCATCCGCACATGAGACGAGGGCGACCATTTGTCGAACGTGCCGGTCAGGATTGGGGACCGCCCGCTGATGGACGTGCCGCCATCCAGGCCCTCGAACAGCATCGACTCACCGGTGTCACAGATCTCGTGTTTGCCTGGACTGCGTTCTGGTGGCTGGAGGCGTACCCGGAACTGGTGACGCACCTCTTCTCGCGGTACCGGCTGGCGCAAGAAGGCCCGAACATATTCATTTTCGATCTCCGTTGATATTACTTATGGCAACGATCGAAAGCGGCTATACCGGCGAGTTCTTCAAGGCGCAACGGGCATCAGCCCGCCGTTCGGCGAAGGTCGTCGTTCCACGAGTGCTCGATGCCCTCGCGCCGGCGAGCGTCGTCGACGTTGGCTGCGGCACAGGCACGTGGCTCGCCGTCTTTCGGGACCACGGGATTACTGACGTCCTCGGGGTGGATGGACCGTACATCGATCCCGGCTTGCTCGAGATTCCGCGCGACAGGTTTGTTGCATTCGATCTGACGAAGCCGCTTCGGGTCGACAGAACGTTCGATCTGGTCGTGTCACTCGAGGTTGCCGAGCATCTGCCGTGGCCGTGCGCCGACACATTCGTCCAATCGTTGACCGAGCTCGGCCAGGCCGTACTGTTTTCGGCGGCCATTCCGTATCAAGGTGGCACCACGCACGTGAACGAGCAGTGGCCGGAATTCTGGGCTGCCCGCTTTTCGAAGCGAGGATATGCGCCCGTCGACTTTCTGCGCCGCCACCTGTGGAACGATGCCAACGTTGAGTGGTGGTACGCGCAGAACATGCTCCTGTACGCCCGCCCGGAGTATTGCGCCGCGCACGGACACCTGATCGCCGAACGGCAGCGAACCCGGACCGTTCCGCTCTCCCTTATACATCCGGCCAATTACCTGAAGGCGGTGGGTTGGGATCGACGCATCCTCGCGGCACGGGACGACCTCGATGCGGTAGTTCCGAACAATGAGCGATTCATGTGGATTGATCACGGCGAGCTCGGTGAAGTTGTGTCCGGACGGCCCGAGGCGTCGCCCTTTCCTCAACACGACGGCGAACCGAGCGGCCCACCTGCAAGCAGCGCCGACGCGATTGGTCAGCTCGAGCGGATGCGGGCGGGAGGCATCGCCTTTGCCGTGTTTGCCTGGACGGCGTTCTGGTGGTTCGACTATTACACCGAGCTGGCCGACCATCTGCGATCGGCGGGCCGCTGCATCCTTGACAACGATCGCCTGGTGATATTCGACCTGCGGCCACACATGCACGTATGAAGGCGGAGGACGTTCCACGATGCGATTCGTCGTCTTCGGCATGATGGGCCGATGTCCGTTCGGCGGGCAGACGTGGCTGTCGCTCAACTGGCTGCGCGGTTTTCAGCAGCTCGGGCACGACGTCTGGTACGTCGAAGACGACACCGCCTGGCCCTACGATCCGGTGAAGCGAACCCTCACCGACGACTGCTCCTATGCCGTCGAGCACATTGCCAGCTGCATGGCGCGAATAGGCCTGCCCTCGAACTGGGCATTCCGGCTTGGTGGGCGGAACGGCCGCAGCTGGGGCTTGTCCAATCGACGACTGGACGATCTCTACCGCTCGTGCGATGCGCTCTTCACGTTCGGGACCACGGAGCTCCGTGATGAGCATCTTGCCGCGCCGCTGCGGATCCACATCGAGTCCGACCCTGTCATGTCGCAGCTGCGGCTCGCCAGCGGCGACGAGCGCACCCAGCACGCTTTCAACTGCCATCACAGGATTTTCAGCTACGGCGAAAATTACGGCGCCCCCGATTGCGGGGTACCGCTCTGCAACATCGAATACGGGACGACCCGACAGCCGATCGACCTGCGCCTCTGGATATTTCACTTCACGCCGCAGGCGCGGTTTGTGACGACCATCGGCAACTACCGTCAGGAGGGAAACGACGTCGCGTTCAACGGAGACACCTATCGATGGAGCAAGCACTACGAGTGGGCCAAGTTCATGGACCTGCCGCGACGCACGCGGCAGGAGTTCGAGCTCGGCGTGTTTCCCGACGACCCGGAGGATCGGAAGCGGCTGACCTCGCATGGATGGCGGCTGTTCTGTCCATACGAGATGTCGCTTGACACGTTCGGGGCTTATCCGGATTTCATCCGCAACTCACGTGCGGAATTCACTGTGGCTAAAGATCAGAACGTGCGGTTGCGCAGCGGCTGGTTCAGCGAGCGCGATGCCTGCTATCTGGCATCGGGTAAGCCCGTGATCGCGCAGGACACGGGATTCGCAAACGTCCTGCCGACGGGGGAGGGCCTGTTTGCGGTCTCGACCACCGATGAAGCGCTTGTGGCGATCGATGCGATCAACGGCGATTACGAGCGGCATTGCCGCGCGGCGCGGGCGATCGCTGAAGAGTACTTCGAGGCGTCGAGCGTGGCCGGGCGGCTGGTAGATCAGCTGAACGGCGCGACATCGTCCGACCGCAGCATTCGTGCGTGACGACTCTGCTCCGGTTTAAAGTGCTTCGTATGTCTCACGAGTGCCGGGGGCGGGGATCGAACCCGCACGACGCTTTCGCGTCACAGGATTTTAAGTCCTGTGCGTCTGCCAGTTCCGCCACCCCGGCGCGAGGCAAGTATTGCATGCGACAGGACGTGGTGTCGTTATCGCCCCTCAATGACTGCCACGATCGACGGTTTTACAGACCTCGAAATACTCCCGCAGCGGGACAAGACGCTTGCCGTCCCCGAGCAGCGCGAGCCGGATTTGCAGCACCCGCTCGCGCATCCATCCGAACTCCCTCAGGAGCTGACTGGTCGGTTGACTGTCGAACGAAGGATCCAGAACCCTGTACTCTCCATTGTTTAGACAGGTTGGTTTGGTGAACGGATCGGCAAAGAGGTATGCCTTGTCCGCAAGGTCTTCGCCGTATTCCCACACGACGCGGTGCAAGTACGACGGCGCCATCACGAAGATCGCCGATGCCTCAGTACACAAGTCGCGTGAGAGCTTCAAGGGCCGATGTGCGCTCGCGTCTATGCCCCATTCTCGAAGCATCTGTTCCGCTCGATGGCTGATCCGATCCCCAATCTCCAGTCCCGCCGAGAGAGCCGGCGCCTCGTTGCAGAGATTTCTATAGAGGTAGCAGGCCAGAACAGAGCGGCAGCAGTTCGCATAGCAGACGAACAGAGGAGAGCCGTGACTGGCCCTCACGATTTGCACCGCCCTCCTGCCAGCCTCGTCCGTGGTTCGTTCATGTCAACAGCATAATGTCTTAGTGCGCGAATCATCTTCACGTCCGAAGGATCGCACTAGAATAGGTTCAGGATACCGATCGTCATTGGCGGCATGATCGGTACGGAGGAGATCGCATTTTCGCGGAGGGTTCCTGCATGCGCTATCTCGCCCTGGCCACCGATTATGACGGTACGCTCGCGCACCACGGCGCGATCGATGACGCCATGGTCAACGCGCTCGAGCGCCTGCGCGCCACGGGGCGCAAGCTCATTCTCCTGACGGGACGAATGCTCGATGATCTGATACGCATTTGTCCTCACCTTGCACTGTTCGATCGGGTCGTCGCGGAAAACGGCGCGCTGCTCTACCGCCCGGACAACAAAAGCGAAACCATTCTCGGTGAACGGCCACCCGACAAGTTCATTGAAAGCCTGCAGCGCCGCGGCGTTGCGCCTCTCGACGTCGGGCAGGTGATCGTGGCGACCTGGACGCCGAACGAAAATATCGTGCTCAATACGATTCGCGATCTGGGACTCGAACTTCAGGTTGTGTTCAACAAGGGCGCAGTGATGGTTCTTCCGTCAGGTGTCAACAAGGCGAGCGGGCTGCGTGTCGCGCTCGATGATCTCCGACTGTCACCGCACAATGTGGTGGGTATTGGTGATGCGGAGAACGATCATGCCTTCATGCAGTTGTGTGAATGCTCGTTCGCCGTCGCGAATGCCCTGCCGATGGTCAAAGAGCGCGCCGATTGGATTACGCAGAAGGATCATGGCGCCGGCGTCGGGGAGTTGGTCGACAGGCTCATCGCGTCAGACCTTCGGGAGATAGAATATCGGCTCGAACGCCACGAAATTACGCTTGGCGTGGGCGAAGACGGGCGGGAACTGCGTCTCAAGCCGTATGGTGTCAACGTGCTGTTGGCAGGAACGTCCCATGGCGGCAAAACCACGCTGGCGACCGGCGTAGTGGAGCGCCTGCTCGACCATCGCTATCGGCTCTGCATTCTCGATCCCGAAGGCGATTATTCAAATCTGGAACAGACCGTCTGCCTGGGCGATCCCGATCAGAAACCTACGGTCGAGGAGGTGATCAGTCTGCTGAGCAAGCCGGAACAGAGCGGGGTCGTGAACCTGCTTGCCGTGCGAATGGAGGATCGTCCGGCATTTTTCGATCAGTTGCTTCCGCGTATTCAGCGGATGCGTTCCACGGTTGGACATCCACACTGGCTTATCGTGGACGAAGCGCACCATTTGATTCCGGCACTGCAGAGGTCAACGCCCGTCGTGTTACCGCAAGAGGTCACCGGCCTGATGTTGATTACGATGAAGCCGGGGCATCTGGCTGCTCCCGTTCTGAAACGCGTCGATGTCGTTGTCGCCATCGGAGAAGCGCCAGAGAAGACCTTGAAAGAGTTCGCCGACGTCGTAGGAATCAGCCTGCCGCCTTTCGATGCACGTCCATTGCAGCAAGGCGAGGGCGTCTTCTGGACGCCCCGCGAGAATGCGTCTCCCATCCGTTTTCAGAGCCTCCTGACGCGCACTGCCCGACAGCGTCACATGCGCAAGTACACAGCGGGGGTCATTCCGTCGGAGCATAGTTTCTACTTCACCGGCAGGGAGCGTAAATTCTGCCTTCGCGCCCAGAATCTACTGCTATTTCTCCAAATCGGGGATGGCGTGGACGATGAGACGTGGCTCTACCATCTGCAGCGCGGCGACTACGCAAATTGGTTCCGTTCGACCATCAGAGACAATGACCTTGCAGATTCTGCTGCTGCCATCGCGTCGCGGCCAGGTCTTACAGCGGAGGAGGGGCGCGCTTTGATTCGCTCGGCGATTGAGCAGGGCTATACCGCGCCTGCCTAGTGCGTCTGCCAGTTCCGACTGCACGGCGTATCAGTAGCGCGTCTATCTCATCAACCCGCCCGGAATGCGTTTTGGGTCTGGCCTTCGAGGTGCAGTCGGGCCGCGCGCTGAGACCCGCCCATAGACGAGGAAGGGAGAGCCCCACATGGCGTCGATTCGTAAAGAAATAGCACTGAAAGTACCTTCGAAGGACGTATGGGATGCCGTTCGCGATGTCGGTGCGGTCCATAAGCGACTCTGCCCGGGTGTGCTCGTAGACGCTCGCCTGGAGAACGACGCGAGAATTGTGACGTTCGCGAATGGCATGGTCGTTCGCGAATTGATCGTCGACATCGATGATGAGGCACGTCGATTCGTGTGGGCGGCGGTGGGGGCGCCACTGACACACCATAACGCGTCGATGCAGGTGCTGGACGATGGCGATCGGTCGAGCCGGCTCATATGGATTACGGATATTCTGCCAGACGGCATGGCCGGCGACATTCAAATGCTCATCAACCAGGGTACGGTTGCGATTCGACAAACGCTGGAAGGCTAGAAGGACTGAAGACCGGTTTCTGGAACACCTCCGGCGACGCGCTGCTCAAGCGCGTCACACGATTTTAAGTCCTGTGCGTCTGCCAGTTCCGCCACCCCGGCGTTCGGGGAAGTATGGCACGTCCCTCAAGGACGAGACGAGTCGTCCACCGTGTACTCGAGCAGCATGATGCCGGACTTCGGATACAGATGATGGCCGGTCAGCGAGAGCCTGGCGCGTAACGACGGTGGCGAGAGCATGGGAATGCCGGCGCCGAGGAGCACCGGGACCACGGCCGGTTCAACCGTATCCACCAGCCCGGCTTCGAGAAACGTGCGGAACAGCTCGCCGCCGCCGAAGAGCCAGATATCCTTCCCCGGTTTCGCCTTGAGCGACCGCACGTGCTCCGCGGGGCTGCTGTTGACGATGGTGACGGCCGGATAGGCTTCCTGGCGCAACGTGGTCGAGCACACGATCACATCGAGCCCCTTCATCGACCCGTCGCCGCCGTGCTGCAGCGTCGAGAGAAACGTCTTGCGGCCCATAATCGCCGTGTCGAACTGCTCGAAGATGGCGGCGAAATCGATGTCCGGGTCCATCGTGATCCAGTCGAACTCGCCGTGCGGCCCCGCGATGAACCCATCGAGGCTCGTGGCCACCTGATAGCGCAGCCGTCTAGGCATCGAAGAACATCTCTTCCAGCGCCAGCCGGGCGACTTGCCAGACGTGCAGATGCGCGTCGCCGACCAGGAGCCGGCACTTCCCGGCGGTCGTGTAGACGGCCCGGGCCTCGAACGACACGTCGAGCCGCCCGCCCTGCCGCGACAACACGACGACATAGTCCTCGCGGTCGTTATCCTCGAATCCGAAATCGATCCGGCTCAAGATGTCGTTGCGCTTCTCGACGTCCGCCTTCACCTGCCGGGCGAGCGCGCGCTCGTAGGTGGTGCACTGGCTGCGTCCGGCGACCCAGTCCGTATCTGCCCGGGTGGGCTCTGACATGTACCCTCCTGACCTTCCGCGGTTGACGATTATCGCGCATCTGCCGTGTACGCAGAATATTCACGGAATAATCCCCGTTTCACACTTCGTACGTCGGCGGGCGCAGGACTGGTGTTACCTTTCAACTGTCAGGTTCAACACTGTTCAACCGCAAACAACCCTGTTTTCGGTTGAGACATATTTCTCGACAAACCGCGATTCCAGGACCATCCCGATGCTGGCAGACTCCTTGCTACAGCCTGTTTCATGTGACGCGTCCAACGGATTTGTGAAAGCACAAACGTCGTAACGCGAAAACGTGGGGAAGGATATGAGGAAAAAACTACCGACTCGCAGGAAAGCCGGCCGTCCCCCGGGCGGAGTAAACGGCCAGCGCGTGCGGGATTATCCGCAGGTCAGCATTCGTGTGCCGCCGAAGCTGTTCCACCAACTGGCGGCGCTGACGAGATCCACGGGACTGTCGCGGCTCGAGATCTTCGTCCGCGCGATTGACTGCTACGAGGACTCGCTGCGCGGGCAGCGCCGGCGGCACCGCCGCAAGGCCGCCTGACGGGAGACCGATGCTTTCCAACCGCCCCTGCTTCCGGTTATGCTCTTCCTTCCGGCCGGATAACTCTATTTTGAAGGGGCAAACGTGATGAAGAAGGTGCTCGCTCTCCTCGCAGTGGCGGCCTGCGCGCTGCCGGTTCTTGTCGGCGCCCAGGGCGACAACGCGAAAATGTTGCAGATATTCTCGGCGCAGCAGCGTACCGACTGGGGCAACCTGCAGGTCATCGTGCTCAACGACCGCACGGTCGAAGCGCTGTTCGGCCAGTCACCGGCCAAGGCGGCGTTCCGGACCAAGGCGCGGATCACGAGCGTCTTCTTCGTGCAGGGGACCGTCAACAAGGAATTCCAGCTGAAGCCCGACGTCAACGTCATCCAGAAGGGCGAAACGATCACCGGAAAGGTGACGTCGATGAAGAACTTCGCAGGTGGGAAAGTGGCCAAGGGCGAGACGATTCAGGGGCTGGCCGAGCTGCCGAAGAAGATCGATCTGTTCGAACCGTTTAAGGTGACGGTTGGCGGCGACAACGTCGACTTCCGGCTCAGCGCCGACGACATTCGCGATTATGGGAACAGATAAGGGTAACTGGAGACCTAAGGATCTAAGGATCTAGAGAACGATCGCGAGATCGGTCGATCTGAAGATATGAAACGGGCCCGGGGTTTCCCGGGCCCGTTGTCCTTTACGGCAGCGTCAGCGCGATGAACTCCGCGGGACGGCCGGCCGCCGACACCGCCACTACGATGTACTGCTTGTTGTTCACCATGTAGGTCATCGGCACGCCGGTCGTATTCGCCGGCAGCAGCGTCTCCGACACAATCTCGCCCGTCGCCTTGTCATACGAGCGGAACCACGATCCCTGCTGACCGTTCACCGTGACGAGCGGACCGCGCTCGCCGGCCCACAGCAGCGTTTTCGTCAGCATGATGCCGAGACGTCCGCCGCGTCCGGTGCGGGGAATCGTCACGCCCTTCAGCCGTTCGTGATTCTTGATGTTGTCGGGGGTGTCGCCGATGGGCTGCATCCACACGTGGTCGCCCGTGTTCATGTTGATGGCGGTGACGCGGCCGTACGGCGGCTTGATCAGCGGTAACCCGAAGACTGTAATCGGCGGAAGGGCCGCGCGAGCCGGAGCTGCGGCAGGTGCTGCAGCAGGTGCTGCACCGGGTCCGGCCGCGCCGCGTCCGCCTCGTCCACCATCGTCGCCGCCGCGACCTTCGCCGCCACCGCCGCCGCCCTGGATGTAGTTCATGTTCGAGCGCGCGGGATCGTTGATGAGGCTGAGGCGTGTGGGATTCGTGGTGGAGAAGATGTAGACGATCCCGGTCTCGGGATCGAAGGCGCCGCCTTCCCAGTTCGCGCCGCCCGTGGCGTTCGGCAGCATGAGGAGCCCGGCCTTGCCACCGTCACCCATCGTGATGGGCGGCGTGAAGATCGGCCCGATCTTGTGGAGGCTCGCAATGCGCAATGCTTCGGCTTTGATCTCCGGTGTCCAGTCGTTCAAATCAGCTTCGGACACACCCTGACGTTCGAACGGCGCCGGCCTGGTTGGAAACGGCTGTGTTGGCGAGTACCACTCGCCCGGCACGGTGCCCTTCTCGACGGGTTTCTCGACGATCGGCCACACGGGTTCGCCCGTCATGCGGTCGAACGTGTAGAGCCATCCTTGCTTGGATGGCACGCCGATCGCCTTGATCGGCTTTCCGTTCACGTTGATGTCCATCAGGATGCCCGGGGAAGGGAAGTCCCAGTCCCAGATGTCGTGATGGATGGCCTGGAAATACCAGTAGCGTTTGCCCGTATTGAGATCGAGGCTGACGACGCAGTCGGTAAAGAGGTTGGCGCCCGGTCGATGACCACCGTAGTAATCGCCCGTGGCCATCTCCGTCGCGAGGTACACGCGATTAGCCGCTTCGTCGATGGTGATCGCGCCCCAGTTGCCGGCGTTGCCGGTGTACGACCACGAGTCGTTCTCCCAGGTCTCGTTGCCCTGCTCGCCTGGCTGCGGAATGGTGTGGAAGATCCACAGCCGCTTGCCCGTGCGCACGTCGTAGCCGCGGATGTATCCCTTGACGTTCTCCTTCGTGCGGGGTGCGCTTCCGGGTGTGTGCGCGGCGCCGATGACGACTACGTTGTTTCCGACAGCGGGCGGTGCGTTGAGCCCGATGTCGGCGGTGATGAGGTCGAGGCCGGGCTGATCGAGCTCCGTCTTCAGATCGACGATGCCGTTCCTGCCGAACGTGGAGACGGGGATGCCGTTCTTCGCGTTCAGCGCCACGAGCTGGTAGCCCGGCGTCACCGAGAGAATCCGCTCATCGCCCTTGCCGTCGGTCCAGTAAGCCACGCCACGGCCCGATCCCAGGCGAGGCGCGACTTCGCCACGCTTGCCCTCGTCCATCCGCCACATCCACAGCTGCTCGCCCGTCTGGGGATCGATCGCGACGACCGCGCGGCGCATGCCCACCTGTGCGTAGAGCACGCCGCCTACCATGAGCGGTGTCGACTGCATGTTGTAGTCGGGCCGCATGCCGAGGTTGTCGGTCTTGAACCGCCACGCAATCCGCAGGCTCTTCGCGTTCTCTTTGTTGATCTGATCGAGAGGGGAGTACTTGGTGCTGCCCGGCTCGCCGGCATACGAACGCCATTCGCCGTTTTTCGTGCCGAACTGTGCCGAGATCGACACGACAGCGCCGACGACCAGCAACCCTGCGAGCACGAACGTCCTGCGCGCCATCGAACCTCCTAGCTGAGGGTGAGAGAGTAGGCGGATTATAACGGAGGGAGCGGTTCTAGGTTCTGGGTTCTAGGTTCTGGGTTGGGGTTCCAGGTTCTGGGTTCTAGGTCTCGAAGAACCAGAACTCCAGAACCCCAGAACGCAGAACCTAGAACCGTAGCGAAGCTAAGGCAATGCGAGAGCGAGCAGCTCCGCCGGCTTACCGACGGCGGCCACGGCAACCACGATGTACTGCTTGCCGCCGGCCATGTAGGTCATCGGCACGTTGGTCACGTTGGCCGGAATCTGCATCTCCGACACGATGGCGCCCGTGGCCTTGTCGTACGAGCGGAACCACGACACGGTCTGACCGTCGAGGTTGTCGAGCGGGCCGCGTTCGCCGGCCCACAAGAGCGTCTTGGTCAGCCATGATGCCGGTTCGCCCCGGGCGCCCCGTGCGCGGAATCGTGACGCCCTTCAGGAGCTTGTGGTTCTTGATGTTCTCTGGCGTGCCGCCAATCGGCTGCATCCATACGTGATCGCCCGTGTTCATGTTGATCGCGGTCACGCGGCCGTAGGGCGGCTTGATGAGCGGCAGACCGAACGCGTTCAACGGCGGCGCCGCCTCGGCGCCACCGGCGCCACCCGCGCGTCCATCGCCGCCGCCCGCCGCGCCACGACCGCCACCGCCCCCGCCGGCACCACGGCCCGCGGGCGCGCCGCCGCCGGCTTCTTCGGCGCCGCCTTCGCCCCGGCCTCGTCCGCCGCGGCCGCCGCCACCGCCGTCGATGTAGTTCATGTTGGAGCGGGCGGGATCGTTGATGAGCGACCGGCGGTTGAACTCGGTCGACGAGAAGATGTAGGCGATTTTCGTCTCGGGATCGAAGGCGCCGCCTTCCCAGTTGGTGCCCCCGTTGTTGCCGGGCATCATGATCATGCCGTATTTGCCGTCCTGCCCGCGGTCGATCGGCGGCTCGAACAGGTTGTCGCTGTACTTGTGAAGATTCAGCACGCGCAGTGCTTCGGCCTTGATCTCCGGCGTCCAGTCGTTCACATCGCTTTCACGAATCCCCTGCATGTCGTACGCGGCGGGTTTGGTCGGATACGGCTGCGTGGGCGAGTACCACTCGGTCGGCACTTTGCCGCGCGGCACCGGGCGCTCTTCGATCGGCCAGACCGGCTGACCGCTGACGCGATCGAACACGTAAAGAAATGCCTGCTTCGACGGCACGCCGATGGCCTTGATGGGCTTGCCGTTCACCGTGATGTCCATCAGGATCGGCGGCGCCGGAAAATCCCAGTCCCAGATATCGTGATGGATTGCCTGGAAATACCAGTACCGCTTACCGGTGTTCAGGTCGAGACAGACCACGGTGCTCGTAAACAGGTTGGCGCCCGGACGATGCCCTCCGAAGTAATCGCCGGTGGCATCTTCAGTGGCGAGATAGACGCGGTTCAGTTCTTCGTCGATCGAGATGGGCGCCCAGTTTCCGGCGTTGCCGCTGTACGACCACGAGTCGTTCTCCCACGTGTCGTTGCCGAATTCACCGGGCTGAGGAATGGTGTGGAAAATCCACAGGCGTTTGCCCGTGCGCACATCGTAGCCACGGATGTACCCCTTGATGTTCTCTTTCGCGCGCGGCGCGCCACCAGGCAGATGCGCGGCGCCGACCACGATCACGTTGTTGCCCAGCGCCGGCGGCGAGTTGAGGCCGATATCCGCGGTCTCGACGTCGATGCCCGGCTGGTCGATCTCGGTCTTCAGATCGACGACACCGTTCTTGCCGAACGTCGAAACCGGGGCGCCCGTCTTCGCGTTCAGCTGGACCAGATGGTAGCCCGGCGTCACGGTGACGATCCGCTCGTCCCCCTTGCCGTCGGTCCAGTACGCGAGGCCGCGGCCAGAGCCCTGGCGCGGGGCTGCCGCACCGCGCTTGCCCTCGTCCATCCGCCACATCCACAACATCTCACCAGTAGTGGCATTCAGCGCGACGACCGCGCGGCGGGTGCCGGCCTGCACGTACATGGTCTCGCCGATGACGATGGGCGTGGACTGCATGTTGAAGTCGGGACGCTGACCGAGATTGTCGGTCTTGAACCGCCACGCGATGCGCAGGTTCTTGACGTTGTCCCGGTTGATTTGATCAAGCGGTGAGTATTTGGTGCTGCCGGGCTCGGCGGCGTACGAGCGCCATTCGCCGTTCTTCGCACCGTTCTGCGCGGCGAGGGGCAGGCTCGCGCATAGCAGCACACCGATGATCGAGAGCTTCCGCGACATGCAGTCTCCTATCCTGGTTAAAAGTGAGGCGATTATAGCTCGATATAAAATGAGGCCGAAAGGTGGGGGAACCAACGAAGAAGCGGCTCGTGGTGAAGGTCGGCACCAACACGCTGACCGGCGGCGGGGACCACCTCGCGCGGCCGGCCATGGAGGGTGTGGTGCGTCAGATCGCCCGCCTTGTCGGCGAAGGTCACCAGGTGGCGCTGGTCTCCTCGGGCGCCATCGTCGCCGGACGACAGGCACTGGACATCGCTCGAAATGGGAAAGACATCCCTTTCAAGCAGGTTCTCGCCGCGGTCGGCCAAACCAAGCTGATGCAGATGTGGGACGAGCTCTTCTCGCGCGACGACATCATTGTCGCGCAGACGCTCCTCACGCGTGCGGATCTCGCCGACCGGCAAGGCTATCTGAACGCGCGCAACACGCTGCTCGCGCTGCTCGAGCGGAAGGTTGTGCCCATCATCAACGAGAACGACGTGGTCGCGACCGAGGAAATCAAGATCGGAGACAACGACAACCTGTCGGCGCTCGTGGCGAATCTGATTGATGCCGACCTGTTGATTCTCTTGACCGACCAGGAAGGCCTCTACACCGCCGATCCCCGTCGCAACGCGTCGGCGACCCTGATTGCCGAAGTCCCGGTCATCTCCGACGCCATTCTTGCCCTGGCCGCGGGGGCTGGCACGAGCCGGGGCACGGGCGGCATGATGACCAAGCTGCAGGCGGCCCGTCTGGCGACCGAATCAGGAATTACCGTGCTCGTCGCCGGCGGGACGACGGAGAATGTTCTGGTCAAGGCCGCCAGGGGAGAGGCCGTGGGTACGCGGTTCCCATCGAGCCGCACGCGGATGGAAAGCCGCAAGCGCTGGATTCTCGCGGGCCTCGCGGGCAAGGCGGCGGCGCACATCGACGCGGGCGCGGTGACGGCGCTCGGCCGCGGCCGCTCGCTTCTGCCGGCAGGAGTCGTGAACGTGAAGGGACCGTTCGATCGCGGTGACAGCGTCAACATCGTCGGGCCGGAAGGAAAGTCGATTGGCTGCGGTGTCGCGAACTACAGCTCGGCGGACCTGGAGCGGCTCAAGGGATGCCGGTCTGCCCAGATCACGCAGATTCTCGGGTATAACTTCGGGGATGAAGTGATCCATCGCAATAACGTGGTGATGCTGTAGCCACTTGGGATTAGGGATTAGGGATTAGGGATTGGAAATGCCTGTAGTCACTGACGAGCTCGTCGACAAAGCGTCGGGCGCGAAGAAAGCGTCCGTCGTGCTGGCGCAGGCGTCGACCGATCTCAAGAACCGGGCGCTGACGGCGATCGCCAACGCGATTCGGTCGCGGGAAAAGGAGATTCTGGCGGCCAACGGCCAGGACGTGGCGAACGCGTCACCCAGGATTGAAGTCGATCGCCTGCGACTGACGTCCGAGCGCATCGGTACGATGGCTCGCGATGTCGAGGCGGTCGCCGGGCTGATAGACCCCGTCGGCGAGACGTTCGACGCGGTCGTGCGGCCGAATGGCTTGACGATTTCGAAGCGGCGCGTGCCGCTTGGCGTGGTCGGCGTCGTCTACGAATCGCGTCCGAATGTCACGAGCGACGTGGCGGCCATCTGCATCAAGACCGGCAATGCGGTCGTGCTGCGCGGGGGCAGCGAGGCGCTGGCGAGCAACCAGGCGATTGCGGCGGCGATTCAGGATGGCCTGAAGGGCGCTGGATTGCCGGAGACGTCGGTGCAGCTCATCACCTCGACCGATCGCGCGCTCGTGCAGCGCATGCTGAAGCTGCGCGAGTTCATCGACGTCATCATTCCTCGTGGGGGCGGGGGGCTGATCAAAGCGACGATCGAGAACGCAACCATCCCCGTCATCGAAACGGGTGCGGGCGTCTGTCATACCTATGTCGATCGATCGGCGGATCAGGACATGGCGCTGCGGATCGTCTACAACGCCAAGGTGCGCCGGCCGACCATCTGCAACGCGCTCGACACGCTGCTCGTGCATCGCGACCTCGCCCCGATGTGGCTGCCGAAGATGGCGGCCGAATGGGGCAAGGCGCGCGTCGAGATTCGCGCCGACGACGAATCGTCGCGCTACCTGAGCGCGGCCGGGGCCCCCTGCGTGCCGGCCGCACCCGAGGACTGGGGTAAAGAGTTCCTGTCGCTTGTCGCCGCGGTCAAGGTGGTCGGCAGCCTGGACGAAGCGCTCGACCACATCCGCGAGTACGGGTCGGGGCACTCGGAGGCGATCGTCACCGGCGACGATGCTGCCGCCGCCCGGTTCCTGAACGAAGTCGACGCGGCGGCGGTCTTCGTGAACGCCAGCACGCAGTTCACCGACGGTGGCGAGTTCGGCCTGGGAGCCGAAGTCGGCATTTCGACGCAGAAGCTGCACGCGAGAGGTCCGATGGGACTGCGCGAGCTGACGACCTATAAATGGGTGATCGAGGGAACAGGGCAAATCCGAACATAGCATTGGTAGATTGGCAGATTGGTAGATTACGAATCGACGAACGCTGAAACTGAAAACTGAAAACTGAAAACTGAGAACTGGAAATGGAAAAAGTAGCAAAGCTGGCGGACAAGCGCGCGGCGAACGCGTTGAGCGGGCGCTCGATCGCGTTCATCGGCGGCGGCGCGATGGCCGGCGCGATGATCGGCGGGTTGCTGAGCTCGCACGCCGTCGAGTCGAAAGCGATTACAGCGAGCGATCCGCACGCCGATCGCATCCAGGATCTCGAAAAACGTTTCGGTGTCGCCACGACGGGCGACAACCTGAAGGCGGCCAGGAACGCCGAGATCGTGATTCTGTCGGTCAAGCCGCAGATGCTGCGGTTCGTCTTCCGCGACCTGTGCGGCAAGCTTGGGAAGGACGCGCTCGTGCTGTCGATTATCGCCGGCGCGAGAATCGAGTCGATGACGCAGGGGCTCAAGCACGGCGCCATCGTGCGCTCCATGCCGAATACACCGGCCCAGGTTGCCGAAGGCATGACCGTGTGGACCTCGAACGCAGCCGTCACCGCCGCGCAGCGCGACCAGGCCCAGACGATTCTCAAGGCGTTCGGCAAGGAGCTCTACGTCGCCGACGAGGCGTTTCTCGACATGGCGACGGCCATCAGCGGTTCGGGCCCGAGCTATGTGTTCCTGTTCATGGAGGCGCTCATCGACGCCGCGGTGCACCTCGGGTTTTCCCGCGAGGACGCGCGCACGCTGGTCACGCAGACCGTGCGCGGCTCGGCTATCTACGCCGAGCACTCGCCCTCGCATCCAGCGGAGATGCGCAATCTCGTGACCTCGCCCGGCGGTACGAGCGCGCACGCGTTGTATCAGCTCGAAAAGGGCGGCTTCCGCACGCTCCTGTCAAAGGCCGTGTGGGCCGCGTTTCAGCGCAGCGTCTCGCTCTCGGCGCTGAACAGCGCTGTGCAGCCGTTTGAGGAGAAGGATGACACGGACAGCTAAGGGATTAGGGATTGGGGATTAGGGATTAGGCCCGCCGGGTCGATCCGTTAACACCACAGGGTACGATTCCTCTCGCAGGATCCGCGACGGTTTGATGGGCGGCTTTCGCATCAGCCTGAACTCTTCGATCGCATGCTTGCGGATGTGCTCGAGCGCTTCGGTGAGATCGTCGGTCACCAGGAAGAGCTTCAGATCGTTCGCGCTGACCGTGCCTGCCTTGACCATGTCCTCGAGCAGCGCCAGATAGCCACGCCAGTAGGCCGCGCCCATCAGCACGACCGGATAGTGCAGGATCTTCCTGGTTTGAATCAGCGTCAACGCCTCGTTCAGCTCGTCGAGCGTGCCCAGGCCTCCGGGCAGCGCCAGGAACGCGTATGAGTACCTGAAGAGCAGTACCTTGCGCACGAAGAAGTAGCGGCACGTGACGATGCGATCGCAATACCGGTTGGGCGCCTGCTCGAACGGCAGCACGATGTTGATGCCGACCGATCGGCCGCCGGCCTCGCGCGCGCCGCGGTTCGCGGCCTCCATCAATCCAGGCCCCCCTCCGGTCATCACGGTGAAGCCAAGCTTCGCGAGTCCTTTGCCGGCCTCGATGCCGAGCTGGTAATAGGGATGTCCTTCCTTGATGCGCGCCGATCCAAACACCGTCACGCACGGCCCGCAGAAATGCAGCGTGCGGAACCCGGCGATGAAGTCCCTCACCGCGTTGAAGAGCAACCGCGCCTCGCGAAGCCGCGAGTGCGGGCCTTCCAGCAGGATCCGATCTTCAGGCTGCGGAGATGTCTTGACTGGTTGTGGAGTCTGCTCGACGCTCAAGAGGCGACCTCTTCGGCGAAGACAAACAGCAGCGCACCCGCCATGGCCGCGAGGATGAGCGCGATGATCCAGGTCACCAGGCACACCACGACCGCGCGGGCGGTGCTCTTGTAGTCGAGCGCCTGCCGGATGGCGATGACCATCGCGACGAACATCCACGCCGTCGAGAGGCCGTAGATGACGGTGCCCAGCGCGGGAACGACGCCGAGAACCCGGAGCACGCCAGGCGAGGCGGCGAATCCGATGGTGCGAAGCAGCTCGCCGACGCTGGTCTTGGTCTGCGGTTCGGGCATCAGGTACACGCCGACGACATACGTCGACGTGGCCCAGAACACCCACAACAATAGGGCCAGCATCACACGGTGGAGGACCGGGACGTTGTAGTAACTGGTGGTGACGCCGATCCCGGCGGCCATGCTCGACAGCACGACGATGAGGAGCGCCTGAGTGGTCGCGTGACGATCGGCTTCGATCTCCTCGAAGACGGGCACTTCAAGTCTTGCTGCGCCGATCGCTCTCTGGGAAAACGTCATCGGTCTCGGCCACCTCTCTGCGGTCTGTTGCGTAGGCATCGACGAAGCTGATCGCGGTCGCCATGATGACGGGACCGAGCACGAGACCAACCAGGCCGAATGCGGAAATGCCTCCGAGGAGGCTGATGAACACCAGCAGGCCGTTCATCTCGGTACGGCCGGCCAGCAGCCACGGACGCAGGAAATTATCGATCAGGCTGATGCCGCCCGCGCCAATCACGATCAGCGCGATGCCGCGGGCCATCTGGTCGGTCAGGAGCAGCCAGATCGCCGCCGGGAACCACACAATCCACGCGCCCAGCGGGAGCAGCGAGAAGAACGCGATGATGACGCCCCAGAAGATCGGAGCGCCCAGGCCGAGGATGGCGAACGCGAGCCCGCCGATGGCGCCCTGCACCAGGGCGACAATCAGCCCCGAGCTGATGCTCGCGCGGATGAGATTGGCCGTCTCGGCAATCCGTCCCTCGCTGAAGGACGGATCGAACGGCAGCACGCGCCGGATGCGGCCCATGATGGCGTCGCCGTCCTTGAAGAAAAAGAACAGCGCGAACAGCACGATCACGACGTTGACGATGACGAAGACCACGCCGCGCGCCACGAAACCCGCGCTCTCGGCGAGCGCACCGCCCATGCGCGTGCTCGCCATGCGCACCACCTGGTCCAGGTTGGGAATCTCGCGGCCGAACCGTTGCCGCTGCAGCCAGCCCCACGCGCTTTGGGCCCGCGCCCATCCTTTCGAGCTGCCCGTTGCGAGATCCATCGACCCGAGCGTCTGCCGCGCCTCGTCGATGAACGCGAGCGTCACCAGCACGAACGGCACGACGATCATGAGCGTGACGGCGGCCGTGGCGAGCGGCGCGGCGCGCGCCTTGCCGTAGCGCCGTTCGAGATGCTTGTACGGCGAGTAGAAAAAGGCCGCCAGGATGGCGGCCCAGGCCAGCGGCCGCAGAAACGGTTCGAATATGAGAAAGAGCAGGTAGCCGAGAAGGAGCACGCACCCATAAAAGAGCAGCGTGGTGCTTCGCTGCCTCGCGAGTTGGTCGGGCATCTGCTACGAATCTGACACCGACGCTGCGGCGATTCAAGCGCCAAAAGCACTGGCGAGCGAAGGCGGGCTTGCCCGCCGTAGCTCGTGTCCGCGAGTTTCGAGCGAAGGCGGGGCCTGCCTCGCCGTAGCTCGCGCGCGTCAATCGAGCGAAGGCGGGTAGAATGGCGCGATGCAACGAGTGCCGGTGGCCTCGGTTGTGGCTGTACTTCTGGCTGCATCCGCCGGTCCGGTCGCGAGACAGCAGGAGGGGCGCAACGCGCCAGGCATGTCGATGAGCTCCGGACTGACAGACGTGCCCGGTCTCAAGGTTGGACACTTTACGCGCGCCGAGCGGCCGACCGGGTGCACGGTGATCCTGTCGGAAGCCGGTGCCGTTGCGGGTGTCGATGTGCGCGGATCCGCTCCGGGAACGATCGAAACGGATCTGCTCGATCCGGTGAACCTCGTGCAGCAGGTGCACGCGGTGTTTCTCTCCGGCGGCAGCGCGTTTGGTCTCGACGTCGCGACGGGCGTTCGAACGTATTTGTACGAGCACAAGGTTGGCTTCGAGGTGAGGGGCGCGAGGGTGCCGATCGTGCCGGGCGCCATTCTCTTCGATCTCCACGTCGGCGATCGGCCCGACATCTGGCCCACAGCCGATTGCGGCTATCGCGCGGCCGCTGCAGCCGGCACCGGGCCCGTACAGGAGGGCAACGTCGGGGCGGGCGCGGGCGCCACGATCGGCAAGACGCCCGGGGCCGGAGGACCCATGAAGGGTGGGCTCGGCACGGCGTCCATTCGCGTGGCCGCGGGCACCGAGTCGCTCGTTGTCGCCGCGCTTGTGGCCGTGAACGCGGTGGGCGACATCATCGACCCGAGCTCCGGTAACCTCATCGCGGGCGTGCGAACGCCGGACGGAAAAGGGCTGGCGGATGCGCGAAAGCTGCTGCGAGGCCCAAGTACCGCGCCCGCGAGAGGGGGCCAGAACACTACGATCGGCGTTGTCGCCACCAACGCGCGCCTCACAAAGGTACAGGCGACCAAGGTGGCGCAGATGGCGCAGGATGGATTCGCCAGGGCGATCTACCCGTCGCACACGATGGGCGATGGCGACGTGATCTTTGCGCTTTCAACGGGACAGATCGACACGAGCGACGTGTCGCGCATTGGCGCGCTGGCGGCGGACGCGATGGCGGAGGCGATCGTGCGGGCGGTTCGCGCGGCGACGAGCATCCCTGGCTATCCCGCCGCGCGGGACATTCAATGACGAAATGAGAGGTCCGGCTAAGCCGGACACTACGTACTTCGACAACTCGGAGGATGAATGGCGGCGAAGCATCGGGTAGCGGTGATCCCAGGTGATGGTATCGGTCAGGAAGTGATTCCGGCGGCGCTGGGCGGTGCTCGATGCGGTGGCCTCGCGCGGCGGCTTCAGCTTCGATCTCGTCGAGTTTCCGTACGGATGCGCGTACTACGCGAAGCACGGCCGCATGATGGCCGCCGATGCGTTCGAGCGTCTCGCCGAGTTCCCGGTGATCTATTTCGGCGCGGTCGGCGATCCGTCTGTCCCCGACCACATCGCGGTCTGGGAGCTGATTCTGCCGCTGCGGCAGCGCTTCGATCAGTACGTCAACCTCGGCCGATGCGGCTCTTTCCCGGCGTCAATTCACCGCTCGCCAACCGCGGGCCCGCCGACATCGACATGATTTGCGTGCGCGAGAACTCCGAAGGGGAGTACGCGGGGATCGGTGGAAAGATACACGCCGGCACGCCGTTCGAGGCCGTGGAGCAGGCCGGGCTCTTCACGCGCCACGGCATCAGCCGTATCGCGCGCTACGCGTTCGAGCTGGCGGCGAAGCGGCCGAGACGCGAACTGGCGAGCGCCACCAAGTCGAATGCGCTTCAGCACTCCATGGTGCTCTGGGATGCGGTCGTCGACGACGTCCGCAAGGAATTTCCGAACGTGTCGTTCAAGAAATATCACGTCGACGCGCTCGCGGCGCGCATGGTGACCCACCCCCAGACGCTCGATGTCATCGTCGCCTCGAATCTGTTCGGCGACATCCTGACGGATCTGGGCGCCGCCATTTCAGGCAGCCTCGGTCTGGCGGCCAGCGGCAACATCAATCCCGGAACGAAAGTACCCGTCGATGTTCGAGCCGATTCATGGATCGGCGCCGGATATCAAGGGAAAGGGCATTGCCAATCCCATCGGCGCCATCTGGGCAGGCGCGCTGATGCTCGATCACCTCGGCGAGCACAAGGCGCACGACACGATCGTCGCGGCCATCACGAAAGTGCTGTCGAGCGGCGATACGAGGACACCCGACATGGGTGGAAAGGCCAGTACCAAGGAAATGGCCGCTGCAATACAAGCGGCAATCTAGATTGCCGGATTTTCAATTGGCGATTGTCGAATTGAAGATCACCCGTCAATTGGGCAATCGTCAATTGCGAATGTGGCAATGCTGATCTACGCCGTCGCCTCCACACGTTCGGCAGAGGCGCTGCGCGAGATGATCGCAGGTTCGACGAGGAGACGAAGCCCATAGCCATCGGGCGTGCCTGTCGTTCTCTGAAAGGTGCCGGCGCGATAGACGGCCGAGAGCACTTTGCCGGTCCGCAGCGCGGCAGGCAATCCGTCGGCGTTCCGGGCGTCGCGCTCGAGCTGGAACGTGACGAGCCGGTACAGCGGAATCGACGTCGATTCGCTCCACTCGATGAAGACCCCTGTGTCGCTGATGTCACGCGTCACGACGCGATGCGAACCGGGTCGTGCCTCGCGCATCTTTCCACGTCACCCGGCCCGCCAGCGCCAGCGAACGGCGCGCTGCTCTGTCCGGGCGAGGGTTTTGTCGTCTTCGTCGCGATGCTCAGTGCCTGCATTGAGTTGACCTCCAGGGAACCGTGATGCCTGGACTGTGTATCAATCGATAGGCCAACCAGATTAGCCACCTATGCCGAAATGCGATGAGCCAGTTAAACTGTTGATGTATATAACGTTAGTTGTTGATAAGACGAACGCGCGTGGGTGTGATATCGGCGAGGCAGGATACTGAGTATCCATACGTCGCCTCAACTGATTACTTGGTATCCTGTGCGGCAGCGCTATTTGGGCTTGGCCTGATCCGGTATTTCCCATACGTGCTCACACTTCAGGCACAGGCACGACGGTGGATCCCAGCTACGCGCCTTCACCGCGATGGTTTGCGTCGAACCGCAGTTCGGGCACTGAGGGCAGGTCTGGGTTCTCTCGGATCGTTTCGGCTTCGACAAGGCGAGAAAGGTAGCAGGGAATTGTGCTAGCCACAATGGCGTTCCCAACTAAGAACGCGACAAAATTCCGCTGCAGCAAATCACGACACTTCAGTCCCGAAGCGGACCGCTCTCGAAGCCGAGCCGGCGAAGCTTCAGGTAGAGACCTCGTCGCGTGAGGCCGAGCGTTCGAGCGGCTTCGGAAATATTCCCACTGCTCTGGTGAAGCGTCGCCTCGATGATCTCGCGCTCGAGCCCGTCCACGGCATCGGCAAGCGATGTCACCGGCAGCCGCGCGGCGTGACGCTGCGGCGAATCGGTCGCAAGCTGCTGCTGGCGGATCGCGGTAGACGTAATCTCGGGCGAAAGGTGTTCAGGTCCAATACCCTGACCAGATCGGCTGAGCGCGACCAGCCGCTGGATCTCGTTTCGAAGCTGGCGGATGTTACCGGGCCACCAGTACTGCGCGAGCATTTCGAGCGTCTCTGGCGTCAGGAACACATCTGGCTTCACGAGGCGTTCGGACGCTTCGCGCAGGAACAGGCTCGTGAGGTGCGGAATCTCTTCGCGCCGCTCGCGAAGCGGCGGGATGATCAGGCGGATCACCGTCAGCCGGTAGTAAAGATCTTCCCTGAATTTTCCTTCGGCCACGCGCTGCTCGAGGTCGGCGTTGGTCGCCGCAATCACGCGCACGTCGACGCGCTGCGGGCGCGTTTCGCCAATCGGCATGATCTCGCTCTGCTCGAGGAAGCGCAGCAGCTTCGGCTGCACGTCTATCGGGAGGTCGCCGATTTCGTCGAGGAACAGCGTCCCGCCCGACGGCGGTTTTCACGAGTCCAAGCTGATCGTTCACCGCGCCGGTAAAGCTTCCGCGGCGGTGTCCGAAGAGCTGGCTGTCTGCGAGCTCGCGCGTGGTCGTCGTGCAGTTGTACGGAAGGAAGACGGCCGAGCTTCGCAGCGAGCCGACGTGAATCGCGCGCGCGACCAGTTCTTTGCCGGTGCCGCTTTCGCCCGTGATGAGCACGGTCAGCTCGTTACCCTGCAGGCGCTGAATCTGTTCGACGACGCGCATCATCGCCGGGCTGGCGCAAAGGAAGCCAGGTAGCAGCGGGTCGAGGCGTTGCTCGTGGCACGATCTCCGCCGGCGCCGCCGGCCGTTGACGCGCGTTGCAGAGGTCGAACCCCTGCGCGGCAATCGCCGCGATCATCCGCAGCCGGCGTCGAAGCGCGTCGGCGATCGGCCGTGGTGAGAGGATTGCGACGTATCGAGGGCCGTCGTGTCGCGTCCCGCCGGTTCGGAGACGACCCAGCCGGTTCCCTGCGTGCGTCCGATCGCGCGCGTCGCGATCGTCCTGCGCCCGATCGGCATCACCACCGGTCCAGGCCATCAGCCTGAGGTCGCCTTGCGAAGGGGCGACGAACACGACCGCGCAATCAGCGTCGAGCGTATCGCGAACCGCGGCGGCGGTTTCGTGGCCCAGCAGCTCGGGAAACGCCGCGGCGTCGACCAGGCGTCTCACGATGGCGTCATCGGCGTCGATCGCCACGACCACGGCCTCGGTCGGTGTTGCCGCCGGCAGTGTTGCCGCGGCCTTCTGGGTTTCCAGGAGATCGCGCGCCGCGCCGAGCGATTCGAATATCGTGGCGGCGAGCCTGAACTGATGTTCGGACTGCGAGCGCGCACCCGCGCGTCCGGCCAGCTTGCCGAGTGCGAGATGGCTGAGCGCGCTTTGGTACCCTTCACCGATCACCTCGAAGACGCTCGCGCTCTGGGCGATGTCGTGATACGCCTCGGACCAATGTCCGCGGCGGCATGGATGGAGCCGCGCAGGCGGAGATACTCGCCCCATGCGCCGGGGATGACGCGTGCGTCGATGCGCGAACCGATGTCGATGAGTCGCGCGCTCTCCCTCTGGCGCGCGGCCGCCGGCCAGCAGGGCTTCGCACGCAATGAGCTCTGCCTGGATGGATTCGGACAGGGGGCGCCATCTCGCGCGATTTCGTTCGCCAGCCTCAGGGCGTCGTCAGTGGCACCACGGCGAACCGCGAGCTTGGCCTCGAGCACACGGATCGACCAGACGTACCAGAGCCCGGTCTGGCCTCCGTAGCTCCCGTACGCGTCGCCCGCCTGGCGCAGATAGTCGCCGGCCGATTCGTAGTCGCCGCGCATCAGCGCGATTTGCGCCAGCGAGTCGTAGACGGCGCCGGTAATCTCGTTGAATTGGGTCTGACCGCGGGCCTCGAGCGCGCGATGCAGCGATCTTTTCCGCGCGGTCGAGTTTGCCGAGGTGGACGAGAATCTGGCCGAGTGTCGCGAGCGATATGGCGAATCCCCGCCCGCGGCCGTTCTGCTCCTGCAACGCCGCGGCTTGCTCGGAGAGCGTCAGCGCCAGGTCGTGGCGGTGCTGAACCAGCGCGACGTTTGCCTGGTTGTTGCAAATGATGCCGAGCACATCCTCTGCATGGACCGACGCAGCGAGATTTTCCGCTTGACGAAGCGCGGCCATCGCTTCTTCCATGCGCCCGCCCTGAACAAGTACCCGGCTCGAGAGCGAGTGCAACAGCGCGAGGTGCCGGCGGTTGCCAGCGGCATGAAGAGCCGGAGCGGCCTTGGCGATGTGCTCGCGAACGATAGCGATGTCGCCAACCTGGTTGTAGCAAAGGCCGAACTCGAAATGAGCGAGGCCGATGGCTTCGGAATCGTGCGCCTGCTCAGCGTGGCGCAGCGCACGCCCCAGGAGCGCGATCGCGCGGGATTGATCGCCCTTGGCAAAGGCGATGCGGCCGTGAAGCCGCCAGAGTGCCGAGAGCAGAGCGGGCGGAAGATCGTCGCGCGGCGAGTCCGGGGGCCGTCCCAGCACACCGGCGGCCTGGGCGACATCGTCGCCTATCAGCCAGGCCTCGGCGAGCGTGCATTTCAGCGCGAGCACGTCCTCATGCTTGAGCCCAGACGACTTGAGCGCTTGCATGAGCACGGCAATGGCGTCGGCGTGCCGGCCGCGTTCCATGGCCGCTTTCGCACGGGCCAGCGCCGGCTGAAAGGCGATCGTGACCACCGTGGCGAGTATACGACAGGTAAAATAGGGTGATTGGCTCGCGTTCCCCTTTGCCTCCTTGTGCTTGCGGCGATCGCCTGCGGCCGCGCCGACACCGTGGAACCGCCCCCTGCGGAGGTGGCGCGGACACCGGTGCCGTCGGCGCCCGCGCGGCCAACCGCACCTCGCATCGTGGCGCTGGGCGACAGCCTGACCGCGGGGCTCGGCCTTCCGCAGGAGCAGGCCTACCCGGCACTCCTCCAGCGCAAGCTGAAAGAGCAGGGCTCCGACCTGGAAGTCATCAATGCCGGCGTCTCGGGTGACACGTCGGCCGACGGCTTGCGTCGCGCAAACTGGGCGCTCGAGGGAGATGTGCGCCTTTTGATTCTGGCCCTCGGCGCGAACGACGGGCTCCGTGGCCTGCCCGCGGGCGCAGATGAAAGACAATCTGCAGGCGATCGATCCATCGCGCAAAACAGCGAGGCATTCCCGTGCTGCTCGTCGGCATGGAAGCACCGCCGAACTACGGGGAACAATATGCGCGCGCGTTTCGTCAGGTGTTTCAGGATCTCGCGCGGGAGAACAGGGTCACGTTCGTTCCGTTCCTGCTGGAAGGTGTCGCAGGCGTGCCCGATTTGAACCAGTCCGATGGGATCCATCCCACCAGCGCCGGCGCCGCCCGCATCGCCGATCATCTCTGGCCGGACGTGAAGACGATGATCGCGAAATGATCGAGCTGCGCGGCGTTTCCAAAACAGTCAAGAGCGGCGATCATCTGCTCACGATTCTTCATCCGATCGATCTGAAGGTGCCTTCGGGACAGCGCCTCGCCATTGTCGGTCCTTCGGGCAGCGGCAAATCGACGCTGCTGGGGCTCATCGCCGGTCTCGACGCACCATCCAGCGGGGCGATTGTCATCGACGAGACCGACATCACGACGCTGAGCGAGGATCAGCTCGCGCGGCTGCGTGGCGAGAAGATCGGGTTCGTATTCCAGTCGTTCCACCTGATCCCTTCCCTCACGGCTCTCGAGAACATTCTCGTGCCCATGGAAATCGCCGGGCGGCGCGACGCGGCCAGGCGGGCGCGCGACCTGCTCGTGGAGGTCGGGCTCGACGATCGCGGTCATCACTACCCGTCGCAGCTCTCGGGCGGTGAGCAGCAGCGTGTGGCGATCGCGCGCGCGCTGTCGAACGAGCCGGTTATCCTGCTCGCGGACGAACCGACCGGGAACCTCGACAGCCGGACGGGCCACCAGGTCATCGAGCTGCTCCTGTCGATTAACAACCAACGGGGCGCGACGCTCGTTGTCGTGACGCACGACCAGGAGATCGCCTCGGTCGCCGACGGACGCGTGTTCCTGCGCGACGGCAGGATCGCAGAGCGAGTGGGGATCTAAGATGGCTGAGTTCATCCTGGCTAGCTGAGCGGCGTGGCGCGAGACCCGATCGGCCTGGAAGCGGCTGATATTTTTCTTCGTCTGCATCGCGATTGGGGTCGGCGCGATCGTCGCGCTCAGGTCGGTCATCCAGAGCGTGCGGCTCGTGCTGACGACCGAAGCACGCACGCTGATTGCCGCCGATATCCTGATCTCGAGCGATCGTCCGTGGCAGCAGGGGACACCCGAGCGGATTGCGGACCGGCTGGCAGCGATACCGGGAACATCGAGGATCGATTCCATCGAGATGGCGACGATGGCCAGGCCGGTGGACGAGCGCGCGGGCATCAGCAAGGTCGTCGAGCTGCGCGCGGTCCAGCGAGGGTTTCCGTTCTACGGGCAGTTCACGCTCGCCGGATGGCCGGCCGTACGACCATTCGATGCTTCGCGGCAAGGGAGCGCTGGCACGACCCGAACTGCTGGCGCAGCTCGGACTGAACGTCGGCGACGAGCTCGTCATCGGCCGGTCGCGCTTCACGATACGCGGCGTCATCGGCGTCGAGCCCGGCCGCTCGCTCAGCGCGTTCAGCCTCGGTCCGCGCGTGATGGTCGACTACGAGGATCTGGCCGGCACGGGGCTGCTGGCGACAGGCAGTCGCGTCGTCCGGCAGATGCTGCTGCGCGTGCCCGACGATCGGATCGACACGCTGACGCGCGACTTGCAGACCGAGCTTCGGCCGCAGTTCGTCCGCGTACGCTCGTATCGCGATCGCCAGGAACAGATCGGCGAAGACTTTCTCCGCGCGGAGAACTATCTGAGCCTGGTGGGGCTGGTGATCGTCGTGCTCGGTGGCATCGCCGTGTCGAGCGTGACGCGCGTGTTCGTGCGCCAGAAGATCAAGAGCATCGCCGTGATGAAGTGCGTCGGCGGCACGAGCCGGCAGATTCTGTCCGTCTATCTCGTCCAGGCGCTTGGCGCTGGGCCTGGCGGGAAGCCTTGCCGGCGTCGGCGTTTGCCGCCGCGGCCGATCGCGGCCATTCCCGATACGCTCAACCAGATTGGCACGCTGACTGTGACCTACGGCGTGTCGTGGTCGGCGGTCGTGCAGGGTGTTGGTGTCGGCGTCCTGGTGTCGTTGTTGTTCGCGATGGTGCCGCTGCTCGAAGTGCGGCAGGTTAAGCCCTCGCTGCTGCTGCGTCAGGAGACGACCGCGCGGCGCGTCGACTGGTTCCAGATAGGCGCGACGGTCGTCGTTGCCGGGGCGCTGGTCGCGCTGGCATCGTGGCAGGCGGCGTCGCTGCGTATTGGGCCTGAGCGTCTGCCTCGGGTTCGTCGGCCTGACGCTCGTGCTGCACGGCCTCGGCTGGGTCTTGACGCGCGCGACGCTGCCGCTCGCGCGATCGCGGTGGTTTCCGATGCGGCAGGCGGTGCTGCATCTCGGCAGGCCCGGCAATCAGACGCGCGTCATCCTGCTGGCGGTTGGACTCGGCACGTTCTTCATCATGGGCGTGCGCGGGCTGCAGGTGAATCTGCTCAGCCAGTTCGCGCTGCAGATGGGCGACACCACGCCGGATCTGTTTCTCGTGGACATCCAGCAGGATCAACTGGACGGCATGAAGGCGTTTCTCGCCGACCATCTGCCACCCGGCGCCGAATCGACGTTGATTCCGGTGTTGCGCGCGCGGGTGACGGGACGCGGCGTCAACCTCGAGGACGTCGAGGACCTGCAGGGGCGCGGCATGCTGTCGCGGGAGTACACGATCACCTATCGCGGGCGGCCTCGAAGCAAACGAGACACTCTTGACCGGGCGATTTCCGAGGCCGTCGGCAGGGCCAGACCCGCTCGCGCGTACGGACGTCCGATCGCCGGATCAGCTTCCCGAAGTCTCGATCGAAGAGGGCATCGTCGAACGATTCGGCATTTCGGTGGGCGACGTGATGCGCTTCGACGTGCTCGGGCGGCCGATGTTCGCGCGGGTCAGCGGCATCCGTCGAGTGGAATGGCGCGACGGGCGAAGCGGCGGGTTCATGTTCGTGTTCGGCGCCGGAACGTTCGAAAGCGCACCGCATTGGTACATCGCGCCGGTGCGCGCCAACATGCCCGACCCCGCCCGGCGTGCGCGGCTGACCCACGATCTGGTCGTCAGGTTCCCGAACGTCTCGGTGATCGACCTGCGCGAAGTCCTCGAGACCATCCGGAAAGTGTTCGGTGTCGTGACAGTGGCCATCGACGTGGTGGGCAGCCTTGTCATGCTCACCGGCGCGCTCATCCTCGTGGGTGCGGTGGCGGTGACGAAATTCCAGCGTGTCTACGAGGCGGCGATCTTCAAAACGCTTGGCGCCAGCTCGCGCTCGATTGCGGCCATGCTGATGGTCGAGTACGGCCTGCTCGGGACGCTGGCCGGCGCCGTCGGGTCGTTCGGCGCGCTGGCGCTGGTCTGGGGCATCAGCCGGTTCGCGCTCGACATTCCATGGCGGCCGGTCCTTCACGAGAACGCGGCGAGCACTATCGTGACGTCGCTGCTGATTATGGTGATTGGCGTGGTGGCGAGCGCCGACGTGCTGACGCGCAAGCCGCTTGCGGCACTGCGGGCCGAATAGCTACAATAGTAGGATTGCGATGGACGTAAACGCGTTCAAAGAGATGCTGCTGCGGAAACGGGGGGACATCCTCACCGGTGGTGGACGCGATCCGCTTACGGTCACCCTCGACACCAACACCCGCCAGGGCGATCTGGCCGATCAGGCCACCGGCAACAACGAGGTCCACATCCAGCTGAAGCTCAAGCAGACCGACGCGAAGATTCTCCAGGCCATCGAAGAAGCGCTCGAGCGCATTCAAAAAGGTATCTACGGGGTGTGCCGCGACTGCGGCGAGCCCATTGCCGAGGCGCGCCTCAACGCGATCCCCTGGACGCGGGTGTGTATCACCTGCAAGGCCAAACAGAATTCGTGACCCCCGCCGAGCTGCAGGCGCTGCTTCAGGACTTCCACCGGGATACGCTCGAGCTGTTCAACACGCGGCTCTCGATCTGCGCGATCGGTCGAGGCCTACGATGCCAACAACGGCTACCAGCAGGTGCTGGGCCGCCAGGACGTGCATCTCAGGTGGCTGACCGACGCGATCGAGGCGCTCGGCGGAACACCTGTCGAGACGCCGGCCCAGAGCGAGCCGGGAAACCGGCGGCCGGCGACGGCGGCCGATCGCTGATGGAATCCGACGTCCGCAGCCAGCAGGCCTTCATCGATCGATGGATGCCGCGCGTCCGCCAGGTGACCCACGCGCGAAATCGGAAGATGCTCCAGCTGATCCTGGGAGAGATGAACGAGCACCTGCGTGTGCTGCAACAGGCCGCCGAAGGCCGGACCGACCTGCTCGGCCGCCACTCGGAGGGCAAGATCCTGCGCGGCCAGGTGATGGCCGCGCGCCCGCAAAACTAGAGGTCGGAGGCTTATGCCATGCGTGTGGCGATTGCCCTTGGCAGCAATCTCGGCGATCGGCGTGCGCATCTCGAATACGCCGTCGAGGCGCTGACGATCGATCTCGACGACATGAAGGTTTCGACCTTTGTGGAAACGGATCCGTCGGCGTCGGGGCCGAGCACGGTCCTTATCTGAACGCGGCCGTGTCGGGATTTACGCGGCTGTCGCCGCGCGACTTGATGGACCGCCTGCTGGAGATCGAAGAAGAGCGGGGCCGGATGCGGCCCTACCCGATGGCGCCCAGAACGCTCGATCTCGATCTCGTGCTCTACGGCAACGAAATCATCAACGAGGACGGTCTGCGGGTTCCGCACCCGCACTTTCGCGAGCGCGGGTTCGTGCTGGGCCCGCTCGCCGAAATCGCGCCGGAGATGGTCGACCCGGTCACGGGGAAGTCGGTCGCCGAGCTGCGCCTAAAAAACTCAACAAGAGATTAGGAGATTAAGAGGGCTAGGAGAATTCCTTTCAAAGAATTCTCCTAATCTCCTAGTCATCTTGTTTTGTTTTCCGACTTCGGTTGCGTGGCTACTCGTACCGGAGCGCGACGATCGGATCGAGCGCGGCGGCTTTCCGGGCAGGGTAGAAGCCGAAGAAGATGCCGATGATGGCGGAGAAGCCGAAGGCCATGGCAATGGCATCCATCGACACCTGCGTCGGGTAGTCCCAGATGCGCGTCGCCAGCTCCGCAAACCCGAAGCCCAGCGCGATGCCGGTGCCTCCGCCGATCATGGAAACCACGATGGCTTCGACGAGGAACTGCAGCAGCACGTCGCGCCCCTTGGCGCCGATGGCCATGCGGATGCCGATCTCGCGCGTCCGTTCGGTCACCGACACCAGCATGATGTTCATGATGCCGATGCCGCCGACCAGCAGCGACACCGCCGCGATGCCCGCCAGCAGGTTCGTGAACGTCTCGATGAACGCGGTCCGGATGTCGGCGATCTCTTCCTGCGTCCGTACGGTGAAGTCGTCGGGGTCGCCGGCGATGAGCTTGTGCTGGCGTTCTCATCAGCATCGCGACCGCGTCGGCGACGTCAGGGACCGCATCGGCGCTCGACGCCGAGATCGTGATGTTCTGGATGTTCTGCTGCCCCTGCAGGCGCTTCTGGACGGTGGTGTACGGCGCGAAGATCGTGTCGTCCTGGTCGTTGCCCATGGCCGCCTGACCCTTCGTGTCCATGACGCCGATGACCTTGAACGGCTGATTCCGCACGCGGATCATCTGTCCCGTCGGATCGACCTCGGGCCCGAAGAGCTGATCGCTGACCGTCTTACCCAGCACCGCGACTTTCGCCGCGCTGCTCACGTCCTGCGGGCTGAAGAACATGCCGTGTTTCACGTTCCACTCACGCATGAGCGGGAAGTCGACGTCGGTGCCTTCCAGGCGCGTCGACCAGTTCTGATTGCCCGCAATCACCTGCGCGCGGGTGTTCACGCCGGGGGCGATGTACTGGATGTTCGGCACTTCCTTCTTGATGGCGTCGACATCCTCGATCTTGAGGCTGGAGGCCGCGCCCACGCCGCCGCGCACGCCGCCCATGGTGAAGTTGCCGGCCATGATGGTGACGAGGTTCGTGCCGCCCGATCGAATCTGCTCCTCGATGCGTACCTGGGCGCCGTTGCCGAGCGCGACCAGCGTAATCACGGCCGAGACGCCGATGATCATGCCGAGCATGGTCAGGGCTGTGCGCATCTTGTTGCGCGCGAGCGCCTTGAACGCGATACGCGTGGTCATGACAGGAGACATCGGTGCCTCCGGGCATTGCTGATTGGCGATGGGCGATTGCCAGATTGATTGGCAATCGGCAATTGAGAATATGGCATTGCAGGCTTCACGCGATGGCCGGCATCAAGGCCAGCTCTGTTTCGGCGTTTCGTCTGTTCGTCACCGGCACATTGCCGACGATGCGGCCGTCGCGGAAGCTGACGACGCGCGTGGCGTACTCCGCGATGTCGCGCTCGTGCGTAATCAGGAGCACGGTGATCCCTTGCTCGGCATTCAGCCGCTGGAAGATACCCATCACCTCGACGCTCGTCCGCGAGTCGAGATTGCCCGTCGGCTCGTCGGCCAGCAGGAGCGACGGCTGATTGATCAGCGCGCGGGCGATCGCGACGCGCTGCTGCTGGCCGCCCGACAGCTGATTGGGATGATGATGCGCCCGCTCGCTCAACCCCACGGCCTTCAGCGCCGCCATGGCGCGCGCGCGCCGCTCGGCGGTCTTGAGCGTCTGGTTCATGTAGAGCAGGGGAAGCTCGACGTTGTCGAGTGCCGTCGTGCGTGCGAGCAGGTTGAATCCCTGGAACACGAACCCGATCTTGCGATTGCGTACCTCCGCCAGCTCGTTCCGGCTCAGCTTGGCCACGTCGCGCCCGTCGAGCAGGTACTGGCCGCTCGTCGGATGATCGAGACAGCCGAGAATGTGCATCAACGTCGACTTGCCCGATCCCGACGGCCCCGTTGCGGCGACGAATTCCCCCTGCTCGATGTCGAGTGAGACGCCGCGCAGGGCGTGCACCTTCACTTCGCCGATATCGTAGGTTCTCGTGAGATCGCGGACGGAGATGACCGGCATTACTGCCCTCGGCCACCGCCCCGGCCGGCGCCGCCACCGCCGAATCCACCGCCACGATCAAAGCCGCGGCCTCCGCCCATGCCGGGGAAGGCATTGCCGCCCGCGGGCGTGACGGCCTGGCGAACGGCGCCGGTGATGACGTTCGTGACGACCTCCGTTCCCTCTTCGATGCGGCCATCCATGGCCTGAATGAGCTCCGTTTGCTGGCCGTCGGTGACGCCCAGCCTCATGCGCACACGCTGCAGCTTGCCCTCGACGTTCAGCCAGACCTGGCCAAAGCTTTCGGTCGGCGGAAGCGGTGGGAAGAGCGCGTCGAACGTTGTGGCGCCGCCCTGAGACGGTGGCAGGATCGGCCGCCACGCGCGCTGCCGTCCGCGGACCCTGGCCGCGGCCGCGCTGTGGCGCCGCGGTCTGACCATCGGTTGGCAACTCGACGCCGCGTGCGCGCATGCGTTCCATGAATTGCTCGCGCTCCTCGGGTGTCATGTTCGCCATGCGCTCCTGGTAGTTCCCGCCGCGCCGCGCCGCCGCCACCGCGCCCTGCGCCAGTCCCCGAGCCGGGTCCTGCGTCAACGCGGTCGCCGCCACCACGCATCGGAGGTGCTGCGGACGCGCTCGCGTCTGCCGGACGCGGCGTTTCCGGCGCGCCCTGGCTGGCGGCACGCGGCTCCGGGGCGCGCTCGCGCGCGGCAGGCCGCTCGCGTTCGGGTTTCTGCTGCGCCACCGGTTGTGGCTGCGCGGCGGGCGGCTGCCCCGGTATCGCGTTTCGCGTGTCCGGTCCTTCGCCGGCTCCGCGGCCGCGGCCACCTCCGCCCGTCGGCGGCGGCGTCTGGCCGAGCGCCGTGAAAATCTCCGTCGTCGGACGGAACCGAAGCGCGGTGTTCGGGATGCGCAGCACGTTTTCGCGGCGTGCGATCTCGATGTTGACGTTCGCGGTCATGCCAGGCTTCAGCTTCAACTCGGGATTCGGCACGTCGATGACGGTCTGATAGGTCACGACGTTCTGAATCGTGGTCGGCTGGAGGCGCACCTGCGTGACGGCCCCGCGGAATTCGTCGTTCGGAAAGGCGTCGACGCGAAACCGCACGAGCTGCCCCGGACGGATGCGGCCGACGTCGGATTCGTCGAGGCTGGCGAGGACCTGCATTTTCGTCAGGTCCGCGGCGAGCACGAAGAGCGTGGGCGCCGACATGCTTGCCGCCACCGTCTGTCCGACGTCGACGTTGCGCGAGATGACGAGACCGTCGATCGGCGACTCGATGACCGTGTGCTGCAGGTTCACCTGGTTCTGCTGCAGGGATGCCTGCGACTGCGTAACCCCGGCCTGCTGCGATCGCAGCTGCGCCTCGGCCGAACGCACCGCGATTTCAGCTGCTTCGAGCTCGGTCTGCGCGATGAGCTTCTTCGCAGACAGCTCGCGGGCGCGATTCAACTTCGTGTGCGCATCGTCGAGCGACACCCGCAGGCGCTCGAGGTCGGCTTCGGCGCGAATCAGGTTGGCGCGGGCCTGCTCGATCTGCGTTTGAAAGAGGGAAGGGTCGAGCCGCGCCAGCACCTGGCCCTTGCGAACGAGCGAGTTGAAATCGGCGTTGAGTTGCTGGATGGTGCCCGAGACCTGCGTGCCCACCTGGACGGTCGTCACGGCCTGCAGCGCACCGGTGGCCCCGACCGTTTCGGCGAGATCGCCGCGCGTGACCCGGGCGGTGTTGATCGTCGGCGCGACCGGCTTGTGCGTGTATTGGTAGTAGGCGTAGCCGCCGCCGGCCAGAATGGCGAGAACGACGGTGACCAGCGTGAGTCTTCGCATCAGTTATTTTGACGCAGGGCGCGCCGATGCCGTTCGGCGCGCCCCTGTGAAACTTCTGTGACGCGGGAAGACGTCAGTGGCGGCGGCTTGCTCCTGATGCGGCCGTTTCCTGCGCAGGCCGGATAAACCCTCTTCGAACAGCGTGTAGACCGTCGGGACGACCACCAGCGTGATGAACGTCGACGTCAGCAGGCCGCCGATGACGACACGCGCCAGCGGCACCTGCAGCTCGCTGCCTTCGCCGATGCCCAGCGCCATCGGCACGAGGCCGAGCATGGTCGCCAGCGCGGTCATGAGGATGGGCCGCAGCCGCGTCCGCCCTGCCACTTCGACGGCCTCGCGCAGCTCCATGCCGTCGCGCCGCCGCAGGATGTTCGTGTAGTCGACGAGGAGGATGCCGTTGCTGACGACGATCCCGCCGAGCATGATGACGCCCAGATACGCCTGGAGGTTGAACGACGTGTTCGTCAGGTACAGCGCCAGCACGACGCCGATGGCCGCCGTCGGCACGGAGAACATGATGATGAACGGATCGCGCAGCGATTCGTACTGCGATGCCATGACCGCATAGACGAGGATGAGCGCGAGAATCAGCACGAGGCGCAGCTCGTTGAACGTCTTCTCCTGCTGCTCGACCTCGGCGCCGAACCCAATCGAGAAATTCTGGGGCCGGCTGATTTCCGGCAGGCGCTGCTGCACCGCCGCGACCGCCTGGCTGAGCGGGATTTCGGGCTCGGCGCTCACCATGACGAGACGCTCCTGGTTCTTGCGCTCGATCTGGCTCGGTCCGAGCTGCGACTGAATCACCATCACGTTCTTGACGGGCAGCGACACGCCGCTGGCGGTGTTGACCATCACGTCGTTCACGTCCGACACGAACTCGCGATCTTCCTGCTTGAGGCGGACGATGATCGGATATTCGTAGCCGCCCTGGCGGAACTGCGCCGCGATCGTGCCCGCCACGTTCGTTCGAATCGTGTTGGCGACCGTGCGTGGTATTCAGGCCGAAGAGGGCCGCCTTGGGTCGATCCACCTGCACCGCGAGCTCCGGGCGCGCTTCGTCGCGCGCGAGTCGCGGGTCCGCGATGCCGGGCGTCGTCTGCAGCAGGTCCTGCACCTCCAGCGCGATGCGGCGCGCCGCCTCGAGATCTTCGCCGCGGATTTCGATGGCCATGCGGCTGTCGTTGCCCTGGCCGCCTGACATCAGGCGATTGATCTGGTTGTTGCCGCCGCTGGCGTTGGCGCGGACGATGACGCCCGGGATGCCGGCCAACTGCCGGCGCAGGTCGAAGGCAATCTGGTCGCTCGAGCGTGTGCGATGGTCCTTCGGAACGAGGAACATCTGAATGAAGCCGCGGCTGGTGCCGCCGCCGCCCATGCCGCCGCCGCCACCGCCGCCGCCACCGACGCCGGCGCTGGCGATGAAGGTCTGCGCTTCGGGCACGAGCTGCCGCGTCATTTCCTCGAGTCGCGCCATGATCGCGTCCGTGCGCTCGATGCGCGTGCCGGCGGCGAGCTCCGCCGACACCGAGACGACGCCCTCATCGGTCTGCGGCGCCAGCTCGGTATTGAGCAGCGGGAACAGAGCACCGCGGCGACGACCGACGCGACGCCGATCGCGACGCACGATCGGACGATGCGCGAGCGCCTTGTGCAGGAAGCGGCGATAGCGCGTCGTCCATGCCCTCGAGGAAGTGTCTCGCTCACCGTGAACAGTCGGCCGCCGATGCCTTTCCGCTCCGACTCAGGCGGCGGCAGCTTCAGCAGGTTCGCGCACAGCACCGGCACGAGCGTGACCGCCACCAGCAGCGACATCAGCAGCGAGAAGATGACGACGACCGAGAGCTGCTTGAACAGGATGCTCGAGATGCCCGTCAGGAAGAGCAGCGGCACGAACACCGCGATGTGCGTCAGGATCGACGCGACAATCGCGCCCCACACTTCCTCGCTGCCCTCGACCGCCGCGGTGACTGCGATCCTTGCCGTGCTCCATGTGGCGGTACGCGTTCTCGAGCACGACGATCGCCGCGTCGACGACCATGCCGATGCCAAGCGCGAGACCACCGAACGTCATGATGTTCAGCGTGTAGCCGGCGAAGTAGAGCAGCGCGAACGTGCCGACGACCGAAATCGGAATCGACGTGCAGACGATGAGCGTCGATCGGAAGCTTCGCAGGAAGCAGAAGATGATGAGCGTCACGAGCCCGGCGCCGAGCATCGCGTGCTCCTGCACGGAGTGGATCGATCGCTTGATGTACACCGAGCTGTCGTCGAGCACGTTCAGCTTGATGTTGGGCATCTCCGTATTGATGCGGTCGATCTCCGCGCGGATGCCATCTGCCACCTGCACGGTGTTCGTGCCCGACTGCTTCTGCACCGAGAGACGCACGCCGGGGCGGCCGTTGATGCGCAGGATCGATCGAATGTCTTCGGTCGTATCGACGACCTCGGCGACGTCGCGAACATAAATGGGGACGCCGCCGCGCGTCATCAGCACGAGGTTGCGGATTTCGTCGAGGCTCTGGAACTGCGCCTGGCTGCGCAGGAGGTAGGTCCGCTCGCCCTGGTTGACTTCGCCAAGAGGCGTGTTCTGGTTTTCCGAGCGGAGCAGCGCCGTGATGCGTTCGACCGGCAGTTCGAGCGCGGCGATCTTTTCCTTCGACAACTGGACGTGAATCTGGCGGCGGAGCCCGCCCATGGTCGTCACGGCCGCGACGCCGTCCACGCGCTCGAGCCGCGGGCCGATCTGGTTCTCGGCCATCTCGCGCAGCGTGACGCGGTCGTAGTTGCCTTCGATGCCGAGGCTCATGATCGGCATGCGCGTTCGAGTCCTGCCGGAAGATCTGCATCGGCTCGGCCTCGAGCGGCAGGCGGCCGCGCACGCGGTCGAGCCGCATGCGCATGTCGTCCATCGCCTCGCTGAGGTCGGTGCCCCACGCGAACGACAGCGACACGCGGCTGGAGCCCTCATTGGACGACGAGTTCAGCTGTTCGAGCCCCGCGACGGCGCTGACCGTCTGCTCGATCGGCCGCGTGATGAGCTGCTCAATCTCCTGCGGTCCGACGCCCGGATACCGCACGATGACGCTGACGGTCGGATACGTCACGTCGGGCAGCAGATCGACCGGCAGGCGTGTGACTGAGATCCCGCCCAGCAGGATGATGATCGCGCTGATCATGAACATCGTGACGGGGCGGGCGATTGCGATGCGAGGAATACTCATCGCTGTTCCAACGTTGGAGGCCCACGCCCTGCACGGCGCCGCTTGCGTGCGGGGCACCAACGCCCCACACCCTCGCGCTCTATTTCTCGCTGTCCCTGACTCGCCGGGCTGCTGTCCGCGGTTCGCGTTCACGCCGTCGGCCGGCGCACCACCGCCACGACGGCCACCACGCGCCACCGGCACGTCCGCCGCCACCGGCGCGCTGTCCGGCCAGCACGATGCGATCGCCAGCACGGAGCGCCGGCCGCGCCTGTTGAAATGATCTTCTGACCTTCGGTCACGCCAGTCGTGAGCTCAGTAAATTCCTGCTGCTCGATGCCGATCGTCACGGGCTGGAACGACGGCTGATCGCCTTCGCCCGGCACCCAGACTCCCATTTTCCCCTGGAGGTCGACCACCGCGGCCGTGGGCACCACGAGCGCGTTGTCGTGCTTCTCGACCGTGAACACCACGCGGGCGTACATCCCGGGCTTCAGGCGGTAGCCGGGATTCGGAATCTCGATCTCCACCTGCGCCGTCCGCGTCGCCGGATCGAGAATCGGCGCCAGCCGCGCGACGCGCCCCTTGAAATGCTCGTCGGGATACGCGTCGACCTGGACGTCGGCGTCGATGCCCTGGTGAATTCTTCGCAATTCCTTTTCGACGACGTTGATGACGAGGCGCACCGTGCGGATGTCGACCACGGACATGAACGACGTGTTCACGCCGACGCTGGCGCCCGGATCGAGCGTGCGCTTGCCGATGAACCCGTCGACCGGGGCGGTGATGATGGTGTTCGAGAGGTTGATCTTCAGCTCGTCGAGGCGCGCGCGCGCCTGCGCCATCTGCGCCTGCGCGAGCTCGAGCTGCGCCATCGCCGCCTGGTGGCGCGCGTCGGTATCATCGAACGTCTGGCGGGGCAGCAGGTCGCGTTCGTAGAGGCTCTTCGAGCGCTCCATGTTGTTCTGCGCGAGCTTCAAGTCGGCCTGCCGCTGCCGGATCGTCGCCTCCGACACGCTGTAGGTCGCCTCCGCCTGCTTGATCTGCTCGACGATCTCGCGATCCTCGATCTTGGCAATCGCCTGTCCGCGGCGCACCGAATCTCCCAGCTTCACGTACACCGCTTCGAGACGGCCCTGTCCGCGCGGGACCGCGTCGACCGTGGCGTCGCCGACGAGGTTGCCGACGACCATGATGGTGTCGGTCATCAGCCTGCGCGTGACAGGAGCGAGCTCGACGGTCATGGGCGGACGTGGACCGCGGCCGAATCCGCCGCCACCCCCGCCAAAGCTGCCGCCGCCGCCACCGCCACCACCGCCACGCTGCGCGCGTGCCTCGCGCTGCACCTCGGCCTGCGCGGCCGCGTCGGCGCGGTCACCCGAGAAGTAATAGACTGCCGCGCCGCCGGTGACGACCAGGAGCAGCAAAATGATGCCGTATTTGCGCATATGAAAAACGCGGACCCTTCTAGCGCGCGCCCGCCTGCTGCGCGCGGTCGAACTCGACAAGCGCCTTGCGATAGTTCAAGAGCGCGCGCAGTTCGGAATTCTGAGCTTCGCGAAGGTCGCGCTGCATCTGCACGACCTGGTAGTTGTTCGACATGCCGACGTCGAAGCGGCTCATCTCGGCGTCGAGACGGCGCTGCGACAGCTCGCGCGCTTTCTGCGACGCGGCCAGCGCCTCCATGTTGTTGGTGACCTGCAGCGCGGCGTTGGTCACCTCGGTGGCGATGCTGAGCTCGGTCGCGCGAATCTGCGCCTGGTTCTGCTGCATGAGCAGTTTCGTGCGCGCGGCCTGTGCCTCGAAGTTGTTGCCGCCGATCGGATAGCTGACGTTCAGGGCGAACTGCCAGTTGGGGTAGTCGCGGCCAAGCAGCGTGCCGAGCGCGTCGTTGTAGCCGCCTTGCACGGCGATGCCCTGGCGCACGCGATCGAGGCCGCCGCCCGTGAAGTTGTACTGCGTGCCGCCGAGGCCGGATGCGCCGTAGGTGACGAGCGCATCGACGTCGGGCAGCGCGGAATTGCTCTGGTACTTCAACAGCACGTTGTTGCTCTCGAAGTTGTTCCGGGCGATCATGCAAATCGGTGCGTTGCTGCAACGCCGTCCGCACCGCGCCTTCGACGTCGATCGCGGTGGGCTGGTAGTCCGGACGGTCGGTCGGTTCGATGTGCTGCGCCCAGAGCGGATCGTTCGTGCCGCTCACGATGAGACGCTTCAACGACAGTTCCGCCGTCCGCATCGTCGCCGTTGCCGTCGTCAGCGCCTGGAGGCGTGTGGCTTCTTCCGCCTCGGCCTGGACGACGTCCATCGGCGCCATCGTGCCGACTTCCACGCGAATCTTGTTGTCGGAGAGCAGCTTCGACGCGAGCGAGAGCGATTCCCTGGCGACCGCGACCGCCTGGATCGTGAACACGTAATCCCAGTACGAGGAGCGCACCTGGGCGAGCGTATTGGTCGTGCGCGCCTTCAGGTTCAGCTCGGCGTTGCTGTGGTTGATTTCGGTCGTCGCAATCTGCTGCCGTGTCTGGTCGATCTTGAATCCGCGCAGCAGCGGCTGCGCATAGCTCATCAGGTACGAGCTGTTGTACTGCGGATCGAACGAGGCCAGCTGGTCCGTTGGCGACACGACCTTCGAGTTGTTGAAGCCGAGCGTCAGGGCGCCGCCGCCCCACTGCAGGTTCTTCGTGATGCCCGCGTTGTAGGTCATCGTCGACACGTTCGGACTGCCGGGGTTCAGCAGGTTCGTCGGCGGCCGCACGTTGTCGCGGCGTCCGAACGCGGAGGTCGCGGTCGGCTTGTAGTTCGCGCGGAACGACGCGAGGGTGAAATCGAAGGTCTGCGGGTTCAGCCGCTCGACCGCAATCTCGAGGTTGTTGTCGACGGCGCGCCGGACGGCCTCTTCGAGCGTCAACGGCACCGACGCGGCATCGGCCGGCTGCTGCGCGGCGCGCGCAGCGGGCCGCGTCGAGCCCGGCGGCGTACCGTTCGACGGCCTGCTTCACCAGGTCATCGGTTCGCGCCGTATCGGCGGCCTTGGTCTGGCCGTGAGCGGTCCCCGAGACGAGCAACAGTAACGACGCCGACGCGACGAACTTTCTTCCCAACATTCCCACGCTCCATTAATCGGGCCCGGCAGGCGCCGGACACCTGGTTGTTTATTGAACAGGTCTGAAAGCTATTTGTGGCCTGGTTCTGGTTCTGGCGGTTGCGTTCCGCCTCGTGCCGCTTCGCGATGGTGTCGAGGCCCTTCCGCTGGTCGGGCGTCAACACGCTGTGAATCCGCACGAGCATCTGCGTCCGTTCCTTGCTGATGAGGAAGCGCGCCATCTCCAGACGCTCGGCGGCTTTCAACAGCTCGCGCTGCGCCGCCTGCGGCTGCTCCATGAGGATCCGGAAATCGCCCTGCGCGCGGTCGAGGTCGTCCTTGTCGGCCCTGAGCCTGGTCATCGAGGTCTGCACGATCTGCTCGATTTGCGACGACTGCTCGGCCGTGAGCTTCAGCTCCTGCATGTATTTCTGCGTCTTCCACCAGTTCGAAGGAGGACGCGCGCTGGAGTGGGCGCTCGACGACTTGTCCTGTTCGCGAGCCTCGAGCCGGCCAGCCAGGCCCGCCGGCACAGCCAGAGCGCCGATGATCGCGAGGGTCAAAATTGTTCGCATTAAATTTACCTCTGCCGGTTACTAACCCTAAATACGACGCTGGTATACAGGGTGTTTACGAGTTGCAGAGCGACCCGAGCCGCCTGACCGCCGTTCCGACAAGATTGTCGGGAGTCGAAGCCCCGGATGTCAGCCCAACCGACACGTTTCCCAGAGGGGGGAGCCATCCGGTGGCCTCCACCTCGATTTTCCCCCCGGCCGGCCTGTGGCGGATGGTCGTCGCCGACTGCAGGCATTCGGGGTCGGCAATATGGAACGTGGGCACCTTTTCGGCGCAAATTCGCGCCAGATTGCAGGTGTTGCTGCTGTTGTAGCCGCCGATGACCACCATGAGGTCGATCGGCTGTTCCCGTAAGAGCGCCACGACGGCGTCCTGGCGGTCCTGCGTCGCACTGCAGATGGTGTCAAACGCGCGGAATCGCGCGGCGGCCTCGTCGGGCCCGTACCGGTCCACGATGGCCTGCCGGAGAAGTTCCTGAACCTGGAGCGACTCGGACATGAGCATGGTCGTCTGGTTGGCCAGGCCGATACGCGCCAGGTCGCGGTCGGGGTCGAATCCCGGCGACACGGCATCGCGAAATCGCGCGAGGAAGGCGTCGCGATCGCCGCCCTCCCGGATATAGCGGCACACCTCGGCGGTCTCGTGCAGGTCCAGCACGACCAGAAAGTGACCGCCCGCGCTATTCGAGCGCGTGCGACGCGGTCGCCTGCGTCTCCTCGTGCCAGACCTTCCCGTGAATAATCGACGTGAGGCCCTCCTGCGAGTATCGCTTCACGTTCTTCCACACGTTCAGCACCGACCCGCAGGTGGTATCGACCATGACGCAGCCGATAGAGGAGAACCGCTGCATTTCCGCGGTGGTGACGCCGAAGGCGGGCAGCACCACGACGTCATGCGGACCAAGAGGCTCGCGTTCCGCCGCGTCGGTCAGGAACTGGATGCCCTTGCTGCGCAGCCGATCGTTCACATGCGGGTTGTGGATGATCTCGCCGGTCAGGAAGACGCGGCGATCGGGAAAGCGCTCGCGCGTCTGGTACGCGTAGTCGACCGCGCGGTCCACGCCGTAACAGAATCCGAATTCGCGCGCGAGATGAACGGTGAGCCGCCCCTCGCGAAACTGAAAGTTCTCCGCTTTGATCTGCTCGACGAGATCGCTGTGGTAGTTCTGATTCAGCTCGGCCGCGACCATGTTTTTCAGGTCGAGGCCCTTTCGAAACACGAGCGAGGAGGTCATGGTCTGGTCGCGCGGCCGCAACGCTCGCTCGTCAACGAAGATAGCTCACTTCGGCGATCTCGATCGGGGTCGTCATGAGGTCGATGGCGCCCAGGTCCGGCCGCATCTCGCGAACGCGCGAGCCGACCAGGGCCTCGTCCACTTCGTTGAGCAACTGCTCGTCACGAGCGTCGGCGATCTGCCAGGCGGCCGCGCGCGTGATCGCGGACTGCTGGAGGGCCTGATTGGCGGCCGCATAGTGCATGCGCCGATCCATGGCAAAGCCCAGGAACATGCCGGCCGCCAGCCCGGCCGCGGCCGCGCCCGCGACCCATCGCCGCGCCGGACCCAGCAGACGATGCACGGCCGGGTGCGTGACGGTGCGGTGCGGAAACGCGACGACCGCGGCAGGATGATCGTGCCGCTCGATGCGCCGCATGATGCGCTCGCGCTGGTCGTGCAGCCGGTCCGCGTCGAACGCGCTGTCGGCCTCGCGGACGGCGGCTTCGTGCATGTCGTGCAGCGTGCGCACCAGCTCGTCGAGCCTCGCGGCGCACTGGCGGCAGGCACTGATGTGCCGGTTCTCGCTGGCGAGCACGTAGGTTTCCATCAGCTGGTCGTCAGACAGATGCGACCCCTTGATGGGAGCGATGCGGTCTTCAAATCGCATGACGCTGTCCTTCCATGGCCGTGCGGAGCTTCCGGATAGCGCGGAACAAGTGAACCCTCACAGTCGATTCGTTCAATCCGGTCATCTCGGCGACGTCGCGCGTCGAATGATCGTTGTAATGACAGAGCATGAAGACGAGGCGCTGGCGATCGGGCAGCTTCTGCACGGCGGCGATGAGCGCATCGCGCCATTCGCGCGCCATGAGCTCGGCCTCGGGCGTGCGATCGGTCGGCCGCGTGGCGCGCTCGATCGCGTCCTGATCGCGGCGTCCGGCGTCGCCAACCGGCAGCATCCAGCGCGAACGCCGTGCCCGCGCTTTCTGGCGATCGAGACAGCCGTTGATCAGGATTCGCGTGAACCAGACTTCGAACGACGAGATGCCGCTGGAACGAGGCGATGTGGGTGTACGCCTTGACGAAGGCGTCCTGCACGGCCTCGTCGGCCTCGGCCACGTCGCGCAGATAGTGCCAGGCGATGCGCGACGCCCGGCGCTGCTGACGGGTAACGATTTGCGTAAACACGTCGCGCGCCGCGTGGTCGTTGCCCGCGGCGAGGAAGTCCTGGACCTGTCCGGCCAGCGTCGATTCGACATCCGCGGGACGAGCCGCGCCCGGCGTGGCGAGCGTGTTCTCGCCGCGGGGTCCCTCTGCAGGAGCTGAAAGGGCGGAGCCGCCGGCTGCCATCGGATCGTGCCTACTCATGGATACGACTGTGCTGGCCTTTCATTTACAGGCGGTTACAGGGAATCGGGCCGAGAGACCTGACACAAAGATGATAGCATCACCGCTCGTGGGATTTGAACCGGTAATTGGCCTCGAAATCCATGCCCGCCTGCTCACAAATACCAAGATCTTCTGCGGGTGCAGCACCCGTTTCGGCCACGCCCCCAACACCAGCGTCTGCCCGGTCTGCCTGGGGTTTCCCGGCGCCCTGCCGGTTCTGAACCGCCGGGCGGTCGAATTTGCCGCCAAGGCCGCGCTGGCGCTCAACTGCGCCGTTCAGGAACAGTCGATTTTTGCCCGGAAGAACTACTTCTATCCCGACCTGCCCAAGGGCTATCAGATCTCGCAATACGAACTGCCGCTGGCGACCGCCGGAGTGCTCGAGTTCACGGCCGGCGGCGCGAGCAGGCGCGTGCGCATCACCCGCGTCCACATGGAAGAAGACGCCGGCAAGTCGCTGCACGAGGGCTTCGCCGACTCCGACCGCAAGACGTATCTCGATTTCAATCGCAGCGGCACACCGCTCATCGAAATCGTGACCGAGCCCGATCTGCGCTCGGCCGCCGACGCGGCCAATGCGTTCCGGAGACTGCGCGAGATTCTCATCGCGATCGGCGTGAACGACGGCAACATGGAAGAGGGGAGCCTGCGCTGCGATGCCAACGTGTCGGTGCGGCCGGCAGGCGTCGAAACGCTCGGGACGAAAACCGAAGTGAAGAACATCAACTCCTTCCGCTACCTCGAAAAAGCGCTCGAGTACGAGATCGACCGCCAGATCGGCGTGCTCGAACACGGCGGCACCGATCGTGCAGGAGACGCGGCTGTGGGACGCGAACGGCGCGCGAAACGTTCTCGATGCGCACCAAGGAAGACGCGCACGACTATCGCTACTTTCCCGAGCCCGATCTCCCGCCGGTCCTCCTGTCGCGCGAGCGCATCGACGCGATTCGCGGCTCGATCGTCGAGCTGCCCGAAGCGCGGCGCCAGCGCGTGATGGCCGAGTATGCGTTGTCAGAGCAGGAAGTGACGGCGCTCGAGAACACCGAGCTCGATCGCGCTCTTCGAGGAAACCGCCAGGGCGTCGGGCCATCCGCGCGCGGCGTTCAACTGGGTGTCCGGTGAAGTCGCCAGGAAGCTCAACGATCTGGGCGAGCGTTTCGATCGGCAGCGCGTGTCCGCCGCGGCGCTGGCGGGATTCATCGGGCTGGTCGATCGGTCGACCATCAGCGCGTCGATCGGCAAGACGGTGTTCGAGAAGATGTACGACACGGGGCGCAGCGCCGACGACATCGTGGCCGCCGACGGGCTGGCACAAATTGGCGACGAGGAGGCGATCCTGTCGAGCGTGCGCGAGGTCCTCGTGGCGAATCAGGACGCCGTTGCACAGATTCGCAACGGCAAGACCGGCACGTTCGGGTTCCTCGTCGGCCAGGTGATGAAGAAAACGGGGGGCAAGGCGAACCCGAAGCTCGTGAATGAGCTATTGCGCCGGGAGCTCGACCGGTAGAATATTCACAGCGGCTCTTGATAGAAACCCATCATCTTTCAAAACTTTACAGCCGTGGCGTGTACGCGCTGCGCGACCTCTCGATCCGCGTCGAGAAGGGTGAGTTCGTGTTCCTCACCGGTCCCAGCGGCGCGGGCAAGTCGACGTTCCTGCGCCTGCTGCTGCGCGAAAGCCTGCCGAGCGACGGCGCGGTCACCGTCGCCGGGCGGAATCTCGCCAGGCTGACGCCCGGCCAGGTGCAGGCGTACCGGCGCAGTGTGGGATTCGTGTTCCAGGACTTCAAGCTGATTCCGCGCAAGACCGTGCTCGAGAACGTGTCGATCGTGCCGCGTGTCCTCGGCGCGCCCGTCTCGACCCAGCAGCGCAAGACGTTTCAGGTACTGAAATGGGTCGGGCTCCAGCACCGGATGAACGCGTACCCGCAGGAGCTGTCGGGCGGCGAACAGCAGCGCATCGCGATCGCCCGCGCGCTGGTGAACGATCCCATGCTCATCCTCGCCGACGAGCCGACCGGCAACCTCGATCCCGACCTGTCGCTCGACATCATGAACCTGTTCCGCGAGGTCAACGCGCGCGGGACCACCGTCCTCATCGCGACCCACGATCGCGATTTGATCCACCGTGTCGGCCGCCGCGCGATCGCGATCGATCACGGCCGGCTCATCGACGCCGACGAGCGCGCGACGACGGCGTCTGGAAGCCAATGCGGGCGCTTAAGTATTTCTTCGACGAGGCGCTGGCGAGCCTCATGCGCGGCCTGAAGACGGCCGCCATCGCGACCGCGACGATTGCGGTCGCGTTTATCGTGCTGGGCGCGTTCCTGATTCTGACCAGCAACCTGGAGCGCCTGTTCGCGCGCTGGCAGAACGCTGCAGAATTTTCGGTCTACCTCGCAGACACGGTCACCGCAGACGAGCGAAGCGCGGTCGAGAAGGCGCTGCGGGAGAGCACGGTCGTGGGTGCGGCAGAGCCGGTCTCGAAAGAGGAAGCGCTTCGCCGCTTCAGGCAGAATTTTCCCACGCTCGCGGACGCCGCGGGGGATTTGCCGGCCAACCCGCTGCCGGCCTCCTTCGAGATTCGTTTGCGCCCGGAGGCGAGCCCGTCCGACGATCGAATCGCTCGCACGGAGCGCGGCCGGCTTGCCGGGCGTGGCCGACGTGCGGTACGACCGGCAGTGGATTCGAGCGGTTGATGCGATGCGGCCGGCGCCGTGCGGACGGGCGGATTTGCGCTGGCCGCGCATGCTGGTGTTTGCCGCGGCCCTCACGGTGGCCAGCGTCGTGCGGTTCGCCCTGGTGGCCAGACGCGAAGAGATTCACATCATGCAACTGGTCGGAGCGCCCATCGCGTACATTCGCGGGCCGTTCGTGGTCGAAGGACTGATTCAGGGGGGAGTCGGTGCGATCGTGGCGCTGGTCGTGCTGTGGATCACATTTTTCGTGGTCCGGAGCCGGGCCGAGGCCCTTGTCGAGGCCGCCATCGATCCGGCGATCGCTGGTATTTCTTTCGCTTCCCGACCGCCGCGGGCCTGCTTCTGGCGGGCATGGCGCGTCGGATCGCTCGGTGGATTCATCGCCGCACGCAGGCACGCGCGAAGTGCGCCGAGTGCGAGAGGTGCGCGCCGGGCGCGCTCTCGCAGGGCGCAACTTGTCGCGCGCCGCGCGCTATGATGAAACTCGTTGACAGTTCTCCGGCCGCTTCGTAGACTGGATCCATCCCTCAATGGCGCAATCGAAGGCAAGACCCGGGACCAACCTCACCGATTTCTATCGGGAGGAGTTCCTGAAACATCGACGCTGTCTCGAGCAACAGCGCGAGTATTACTCAGACAGCGCCATCACATCGGTCGAAGCCGCCCTCACTCGCATCATTTCCCAACTCGAACAGCTTTCAACAAGAAAGACGCCGACCAGCTCGTCAGCGGTCTGCTTCGGAAGTTCAATGTCGTGACGGGGCTGTCGGGCTGGACCGATCCGAAGAACGTTCACTGAGATTTTCGACACTGTCCGATTTTCGCCAACACTTTCTGCCATTGCACGCGCGCGATCGAAGCTGCGTCGCCCCACCACCTGATCGATCGCGCCGTCCGGATCCGGCCATCGCATCCCGGCTGCAGGGGAAGACGCTGCGCGTCATCGCGGTCGGCAAGGCGGCGCCGTTCATGGCGGAACGTGTTGCGCGCATCGCCGGCGATCGGATCCGCGACGGCATCGTCATCGGGACGCATCTGCCGATCGCGCTGCCGCCGATGCTCGAATGGATCCCCTCGAGCCATCCGCTGCCCGATGAGCGCAGCGTCGCGGCGGGGCGGCGTGCGCTCGAGGTCGCGCGTCAAAGCGATCCGGGCGACTCGCTGGTCGTGCTGCTGTCCGGCGGCGCGTCGGCGTTGATGGCGGTTCCCGCCGGCGACCTGACGCTCGAGGACAAGCGCACCGCCGTCAACGCGCTGCTCAAGGGCGGCGCCGACATTACCGCGCTCAACACGATCCGCAAACACCTGTCGGCGGTGAAGGGCGGCCGTCTGGCGGCGGCCGCGCCGGCCCGACGGTATGCCTCGCGATTTCGGACGTCGTGGGCGACGACCTCAGCGTCATCGGTTCAGGGCCGACCGTGCCGGATCCGTCGACCTACCGCGATGCCTGGAGCTACATCGAGCGGTTCGGAGTAGAGAGTCAGCTCACGCAGCCGGCGAAGCGATTACCTCCGCGCGGGACTCGAAGGGACGATCGCCGAGACGCCCAAGGCCGGCGATCGAGCGTTTGACGCGGTCTGCTGACGCGCGTCATCGGCGGGCGATTCAACGCGATGAAAGGCGCCGCCGAGGCAGCGCGCAGCTTGGCTACGAGATCGTGCTGAGCGAGGAGCCAATCGTCGGCGACGCGCGCACGATGGGACCGATCGTGCTGGACCGCGCACGGTCGCTTGCGCGGGCCGGAACGCGGCCGCTGGCTGTCATCGCGAGCGGCGAGACCACCGTCAAAGTCGTCGGCAAGGGAAAAGGGGGCGCAATCAGGAGATGGCCTTGTCGGTCGCAAGGCGCTCGCCGCCGATCGGGACGAGGTCGCGCTCGCCAGCATGGGCACCGACGGGATCGACGGTCCGACGGACGCGGCCGGCGCCTATCGTGGATCGAACGACCCTCCACCGCGCCCGGCAACAATCGCTCGACGCCGAAGCGTATCTCGCCGACAACAACGCCTACGCGTTTTTCCAGCGCCTCGAACGACCTCATCATCACCGGACCGTCGACGACCAACGTCGGCGATCTGCAAATCGTACTTTTTCGATAGTCGGTTTTCGGCATCAGAACCCAGATCCGCAGTTCCCAGTATTTAGTAACAGCTATAGTCAGAATCAATGCTATCCAGAGAACAAATCGTCAAATTACTGCGTGAGAAAGTCACACATCCCGCGACTCCCAGCGAGTTGCTTCGAATTCTGAAAATTCCCCGTGAAGAACGCGCGACGTTCCGACGCCTGGTCAAGGCGCTGGTGTCGGCGGGCGAGCTCGTGGAGACCAAAGGCGGCCGCGTGGGGCTGCCGGACAAAATGGATCTCGTCGTCGGCCGCCTGCAGATGCACGCGGCCGGCTACGGCTTTGTCGTTCCCGACAAGGCGGGTGGCGACGCACCCGACGTGTACGTCGCCGCCGATGAACATCAAGGAGGCGATGCACGGCGATCGCGTGCTCGCGCGCATCGAGCGCCGGACGGGCGACGACCGCGTCGAGGGACGCATCATCCGCGTGCTCGCGCGCGGGAACACGACGATCGTCGGCCGTTTCGACATCGACGACTCGGGCCTCGGCTTCGTGCAGCCCTTCGATCGACGGATTGCGAGCGACGTGCACGTGCCGTCCGGGCAGTCGGGTGAGGCCGAGCGGGGCGAGATGGTGCTCGTCCAGATCACGACATGGCCCACCGCCGCGCGCGGTCCGGTCGGGAAGGTCGTCGAGGTGCTCGGCGATATCGACGAGCAGGGCGTCGACACGGAAATCATCATCCGCAAGTTCGGCATTCCCGACGCGCACGGCGAGGCCGCCATCGAAGAGGCGCTCAGGTTCGCGCCGGTCGGCCCCGACGACATCGTCGGGCGCACGGATTTCCGTCCGACCGTGACGGTCACCATCGACGGCGAGCACGCGCGCGATTTCGACGACGCGATCAGCATCGAGATGCTGCCGAACGGCCACTACTGGCTGGGCGTTCACATCGCCGACGTCGCCCACTATGTGACGGAGGGCAGCGCGCTCGATCTGGAAGGCTACGAGCGTGCGACGTCGGTGTATTTCCCCGAGCGCGCCGTTCACATGTTTCCGTCGGAGCTGGCCACGGGCATCTGCAGCCTGAACCCGCGGGTCGACCGACTGGTCCAGTCGTGCCTGATGGAGATCGATGCCACCGGCTCGGTCGTGCGCTCCGAGTTCCACGACGGCGTCATCAACACCGCCGCGCGGATGACCTACACCGACGTGAACGCGATACTGACGACCAGGCCGCCGGAACTGATGCAGCAGTACCGCGACCTGGTTCCGAAATTCCGGCTGATGGCCGAACTGTTCCACGTCCTGAACGGACGGCGGAAGCGGCGCGGATCGATCGACTTCGATCTGCCCGAAGCCGAGGTCATCATCGACAAGGCCGGCCGGGTGGAGTCGATCGTCGAAGCCGAACGCAATATCGCCCACAAGCTGATCGAGGAGTTCATGCTCCTGGCGAACGAGACCGTCGCGTCGTTCGTCGAAGGGCGCGGCATGCCCTGCCTCTATCGCATCCACGAGCAGCCCGACGTGTTGAAGGTCGAGGAGTTCGAAGAGTTCATCTCGGGCTTCGGCTGTTCGCTCGCCGCGCCGCCCGGCGCGGTGCGCCCGAGGCACTTTCAGCGACTGCTCGAGAAGCTGCACGGCAAGCCCGAGGAGCGCCCGATTGCGTTTCTCATGCTGCGCACGATGCAGAAGGCGAGGTACGCCGAGCGGAACCTGGGCCACTTCGGCCTCGCGGCCGACTCGTACACGCATTTCACGTCACCCATCCGCCGCTATCCCGATCTCGTCGTCCATCGGATGCTCCGGGAGCTTCGGCACAAGGGCGTCGATGCCGAACGAGTCGAGGAATTGGAAGCCGACCTGCCCGAGGTCGCGCGCCATTCATCGGAGATGGAGCGGCGCGCCGACGAGGCCGAGCGCGAGCTCGTGCAGTGGAAGAAGGTGCGCTTCATGGCCGACAAGGTCGGCGACGAGTTCGAGGGGTACATCACCGGCGTGGCGGCGTTCGGACTCTTCGTCCAGCTCGTCGAGCACTACGTCGAAGGGCTCGTGCACGTCTCGAGCATGGCGGACGATTACTATCGCTTTCTCGAAAAGAGCCACTCGCTGCGCGGGGAGAACACGCACAAGGTCTATCAGCTCGGCGATCGCGTGGACGTGCAGGTGGTCCGCGTCGACATGGAGCGGCGGCAGATTGATCTGGGGCTTGTGGAAATCCTGGAGACGGTGAGGAGCGATGAAAGACGGCGCGGGCCTCGTCGAAGCAAGGCACGGCCCAAGCATGAACAGCGCCGGCAGCCGAAGCGCCGCAGCGGGCGGCCTGGCCGTCGCGAGCGCCTGAAGTCTAAGCGCGGGCGGCGCTAGCCGTTCTTGTCGTTCTCGCCCTCTTTCATCCCGTCCTTGAAGTTGCGGAGCGACTTGCCGATGCCGGTGGCGAGTTGAGGCAGACGGTTCGCACCGAAAATCAGCACGACGATGAACAGGATGATGAAGAGCTCCGGCAGACCAATACGGCCCATGTCTGACTCCTTGGTATTAACCGACGCTGTTCATTGGTACTGCCAAACCGAGGAGCCTGTCCGAGTAACAGCATGGGTCGCGCGCATGGGGCTTGCGAGGCGAGTTCGAGGCGCGAGGAGGAGGCGATGCGGGACATCGCCGACGACGAGGAACGATGAACTCGCCCGCAACCCCCATGCGCCCTTCGGGTTCCGGCGGCGCACCGGCATCTGCGGCGTTGCTCCTCCCTCAGATATTCCCGATATCTTCGGTCGTCGCGCCTTGCAGCTGCCGGTGCGGCGCGCGGAACGCGGCCCATGCTATTACTCGGACAGGCTCCTAGGCCAGGAGCAGCCGAATTGCGCGTGCGGCGAGCGCCCATTCGCGGGTTGCCAGCAGGCGCCGCCGCAGCCCGCGGTAGGGCTGCACGCCGGTGACCAGATCGACGAAGACTTCCCGAATAGCGCCGCTTTCCTGCAGGGCCCGAACCAGGAGCGACGAGAAGGCAGGGCTGAAGAACGGGCCGCTCAGGCAGGCGGCGCACGCGATCTCGGGCCTGATTTCGTCATCGACCCGCGAGGCGTAGAGGCTGGCCGCGCGCGCTGGCGAGGCGGTGGCGAGGGCGTCGGCCGCCCACTGCGCAGACAGGAGGGCATAATAAATGCCTTCGCGCGTCAGCGGATCGACCAGCCCCGCGGCATCGCCCACCAGCATCCATCCCGGCCCTTCCACCGTCATGTGCATCGCGTCGCGGTCGCCGACACTGGGGATGGGCCACGCATAGGGCGTGAGCGTGGCGCCGCGGTCGAGCCCGTGTTGCTGGATCCAGTGATACGACTGCGTACGCAGAAGAGCCGAAGAGACGCGATGCGCCGCCGGCGCGCAGATGCCGACCGCAAGATGATCGGGGCGTGGAAACGACCAGAGGTAGCCGGGCTGCTCGCGCATCGACTTGATGACGATGGCCGACGAAGTGGCGCCGCGTACGAAGTAGCCGGCGGCCACCGAAAGCTGGCCCCGGGAGAACGGCCGGGCAAGTTTCTTCCGCACGATGCTGTTCGGCCCGTCCGCGCCGATGATGCAATCGACCACGTGTTCGCCGCGATCGGTCTTGACGATGAAACGCGAGCTGCGCCTGCAGACATCGACGACTCTTTCCGTGATGAGCCGGGCGCCGGCGGAGACCGCCACGTCGACGAGCGCGCGATCGAACACCATGCGGCTCACGATGACGAGCGCGGGGCCCTCGTCGCCGGCGGTCAACGGTACGTCGGCCGCGTGAACGGCGCCGTCTCGCGCGGGCCCGGGAGGTTCGATGGTGGCAGACCGTACGACCACCGACGGCAGCGAGCGGATATCGACGGCATCGGCGACGAGCGCGAGGGCGCGCCCCGTGAGTCCTCCGCCACAGGGCTTTTCGCGCGGATGGCTTGGATCGAACAAGGTGGCCGGCGCACCCGCGCGTGCCAGGCGGAGGGCTGCCATCGCTCCCGCCGGGCCCGCGCCGATGATGGCGATCGTCACATTAGCTCTCAGCCGTCAGCTGATATAGATTAAATCAGCGATGTCGCACAGTCTGGTCATGGCGCTCTTTCAAAATGTCAGCGGGGCAGCCGAGGCGGCGCGCGCCCTTCACGCGCTGGGACTCGGTCCCAGCGACTTGTCGGTCGTCGCGCGCGATCATACGGCCGAGGGGGCGATTGCGAGCCAGATCGATGCAAGCCCCGGCTCCGAGCTTGAGGATTCACTCACCGCGTCCCGCCTCGGGGAACTGAGTGGATATGTCCTGGCCGCGATTGCGATCGGGCTTCCGGGAACGGGCGCGGTGGTGGCAGCGGGGCCGCTTGCCGCGGAGCTCGGTGAAGTGGCAGGACACATGGCCGGGGACGTGGCCGGCGACCTGAAAGCCACGCTCGTCAAGGCCGGGCTGTCTGAATCGGAGGCGGAGCGATGGCGCGCGCAGATCGAGAGGGGCGACGCGATTCTTCTCGGCGCGCACGCGCGATCGGTGGACGCCCGCGCCGTTGAAGCCGCGATGTCGGGACAGAGCATCGGGCAGGTCATTCAGACGCAATGGGGCTGACGCCCAATGGGGCTGACGCAGTATTCGCAGATTGGCAGATTGGCAGATTGTGAGATTGGCAATTTGAGAATGCGAGGCTGAATGTCAGTCGAAGTCGAAACGGGCCGGTTTACCGTCGGGGTCTTTCAGGATATTGCGTCGGCGGAAAAAGGCGTCGATGCGCTCCGGCGGCAGGGAATTGCCGTCGAGTCGCTGTCAATTCTTGCAAAGGCGTCGCCGGAGGTGTCGGGCTTGATCGAGCGCACGCTCGGCGCGGCGCAGGCGCTGGATCTCCACGATCTCGGCCCGGCCATGGCGCGCGGTCCCCTCGTCGCGGCGCTGCAGGGCGACGACCAGGGGCTGACGAAGATCGGGATCGCCGGCACCATGCGGCGCGTGGGGTTTCAGGCGCACGACGGCCGGATTTTTCATGTGCTGACGGGCCGCGGTGGCGTCATGGTGGCGATTCACAGCGAGCCGAGGGCTGCCGACGCGCTGGCCGTGCTGCACTCGTACGGTGGCGGCAACGCCGCCATTGGTGCCTGGACGGGACGGGTGTAGAACCGGTGTCTCGCAGCTGGTTCGCGTTTTGCAGCTTGCGCCATCCGGGTTCAAGGCGCAAAATAGATTTGTAGGCCTCGTCCTTTCCCTAAGATGAGTGATTTTCGTCCCGACGCACCGCCTGAAGTTCATTTTCTATTCGAGGAATCGCGCAAGCGTTCCACGGGTGCGCTGGGTGTGTCCCTGGGGATCCACTTCGCTTTTTTCGCGCTCGCGATCTGGCTCGCGATGCATCCCTTCGTGGCGCCTCGTCCGGTGCAGACGCCCGACAGGCTGAGCGATCAGATTGTCTGGCTCGACGTGCCGGGACCGGGCGGCGGCGGCGGCGGCGGCGGGAACCAGAAAGTCGAGCCCGTCAAGAAAGTCGAGCTCAAGGGCGAGGACAAGATCACCGTGCCGGCCGTGAAAAAGCCGGAGATGGAACAGCCCAGGGACAAACCGCCGGAAGATCCGCTTCAGAACCTGACGATCCCCGCGCAGACGCTGGCATCGGCCGATCTGGCTCAGGCGGGAGCGATGGAAGGGATTCCGACGTCGGATTCGCTGGGCCTTGGGCGCGGCGGTGGCGCCGGAACGGGCGTGGGCACCGGTATCGGATCGGGGCGAGGCTCTGGTCTCGGAGAAGGATGGGGCGGTGGCACCGGCGGCGGCGCGTATCGTCCTGGCAATGGCGTCGAAACACCGCGGCTGCTGAAGGAAGTGAAGCCGCAGTACACCGCGCAGGCCATGCGCGCGAAGATCCAGGGCGAGGTGCTGCTCGAGTGCATCGTCGGCCCCGACGGCCAGGTGGGCAATATCCGCGTGGTGCGATCGCTGGATTCGTCGTTCGGCCTCGATCAGGAAGCCATCAAGGCGGCGCGCCAGTGGCGCTTCGCGCCCGGCACGAAGCAAGGTCAGCCGGTGGCGGTGCTCGTCACGATCGCGATCGCGTTCACGTTACGGTAGGTTCGTAAAGTTCGTAGGGTTCGTAAAGTTCGTGGGTTCGTAGGGTTCGAAAAACGAAAGGCCCGAGGATTTCTCCCCGGGCCTTTTTACTTTCTACTTTTTACTTTCTACTTTCTACTTTTTACTTACAGCGTCAGTACATTCCGCCCATGCCGCCGCCGTGGCCGCCGGGCATCGCCGCTTCCTTCTTCTCTTCGGGAATCTCCGCCACGAGCGCTTCGGTCGTGAGCAGCAGCGAGGCAATGGACGAGGCGTTCTGCAGCGCGGAGCGCACGACCTTGGTCGGGTCGATGACGCCGGCCGCAATCAGGTCTTCCATCTTGTCGTCCTGTGCGTTGTAACCGGTCGAGCCGGTGGCGTCCTTTACCTTCGCCAGGATGATCGAACCCTCCATGCCGGCGTTGGTCGCGATCCAGCGGAGCGGTTCCTCGATGGCGCGGCGGATGATGTTGACGCCGACCTGCTGATCGCCCTCGAGCTTCATCCCCTCGAGCGCCTTGCCCGCGCGGATGAGCGCGACGCCGCCGCCGGGCACGATGCCCTCTTCAACGGCTGCTTTGGTGGCGTGCATCGCGTCCTCGACGCGCGCCTTCTTCTCCTTCATCTCGGTCTCAGTGGCCGCACCGACCTTGATGACGGCGACGCCGCCGACGAGCTTCGCCAGCCGCTCCTGCAACTTCTCGCGGTCGTAGTCCGAGGTCGTTTCCTCGATCTGCGTCCGGATCTGCTTGACGCGTCCCTCGATGTCCTTCGAGTTGCCGGCGCCTTCGACGATCGTCGTGTTGTCCTTGTCGATGGTGACCTTCTTGGCCTTGCCGAGGTCTTCCATCTTGATGTTCTCGAGCTTGATGCCGAGGTCTTCCGTGATGGCGCGTCCGCCGCTCAGCGTCGCGATGTCCTCGAGCATGGCCTTGCGGCGATCGCCGAAGCCGGGCGCCTTGACGGCGGCGGCCTGGAGCGTGCCACGCAGCTTGTTGACGACGAGGGTGGCGAGCGCTTCGCCTTCGACGTCTTCAGCGATGATCAGAAGAGGACGGCCCATGCGCGCGACCTGCTCGAGCACGGGGAGCAGATCCTTCATCGAGCTGATCTTCTTCTCGTGGATCAGGATGACCGGATTCTCGAGCACCACTTCCATGCGCTCGGGATCGGTGACGAAGTAGGGCGACAGGTAGCCGCGATCGAACTGCATGCCCTCGACGACGTCGAGCGAGGTCTCGAGCGTCTTCGCTTCTTCAACGGTGATGACGCCGTCCTTGCCGACCTTTTCCATCGCGTCGGCGATGAACTTGCCGATCTCGGCATCGCTGTTCGCCGAGATGGTGCCGACCTGGGCGATCATCTTGCCGGTCACCGGCTTGGACTGGGCTTTCAGCCCTTCGATGACCTTTTCCACCGCGCGATCGATGCCGCGCTTGATGTCCATCGGATTGGCGCCCGAGACGACGTTCTTGACGCCTTCGCGATAGATCGCCTGCGCGAGCACCGTTGCGGTGGTCGTGCCGTCGCCGGCGATGTCCGAGGTCTTGCTCGCCACTTCACGCACCATCTGCGCGCCCATGTTCGCCAGCGGATCCTTGAGGTCGATCTCTTTGGCGACGGTCACGCCGTCCTTGGTGATGGTGGGCGATCCGAATTTCTTGTCGAGAACGACGTTGCGGCCCTTCGGCCCGAGCGTCACCTTGACGGCGTCGGCCAGCTGGTTGACGCCGCGAAGAATCGCCTGTCGCGACTCTTCTCCGTAAATAATCTGTTTTGCCATCGTGTGCTCCTGATTAGTAAAGCTGAGGCAGGGCCAACGCCCTGCGCTACCTTTCTGCCGCAGTGGCAGAGCTGAAGCTCTGCGCTACTTCTTTTTGCCGGTGCCCGAGTCGATCACGGCCAGGACTTCGTCCTCGCGCATGATGAGGTATTCCTCGCCGTCGAGCTTGATCTCCTGTCCCGAGTACTTGCCGAACAGAATGAGATCCCCGGCTTTGACGTCCAGGGCGATGCGGCCGCCGTCGTCCTTGACCTTGCCGTTGCCGACGGCGACGACTTTGCCCTGTTGCGGTTTTTCCTTGGCGGAATCCGGGATGATGATCCCGCCGACTTTCTGTTCCCCCTCCTCGATGCGCTGAACGAGGATGCGGTCGTGTAGCGGTCTAGCGTTCATAGGTCGCTCCAGCTGATTGAGTGAAATAACGTGTTTTCCTTGACGTTCAGGACAACCTTTGGCGGCGCGCCGCGCCAGTCCCCCTCGGCCGAGGTCCGGGGCATAGGCGGCGTTTAGCACTCGCCTTACAAGAGTGCTAATTTAGTCAATCTCTTTTGGCGCTGTCAAGGGGTGACTGCTAACCGGGTAGTGGGTCCCTTTGCCCATGAGTGGCGTTGCTCGGAACCACAGAGGGCAAAAAAGCGGCGCGAGCGATGAAAGTATCCCGGACCAGTTCTTAGAGAAGCGGTGTCTAATCAGGTCGAGTAGGTGCGGCGATGACGACCCTCAACGGCTGGCAACGGATTTGGCTACTAGCTTCGATTCTTTGGGCAGTTGTGATCCTGTTACTTGCAGGGATTCTTCAGCCGGACCGCGATCAGACCGTCCAGAGCGCCCTGTTCGTGATGCGACTGTGGATCATCCCAGTCGTGGCGGTTTATGTGTTCGGCCTTGGCCTCGCTTGGGTCCGCCGCGGATTTCGAGTCGAGTCAAAGTAGCCCACTCCCGTGCCAGGACTACTTTGTCATCTCTGAAGTGGCGCGGCCAATCAGCTTGCGCAACTGATCGCGTCGGCACGCCTCACGGTCAATGGGACACCCCTGCTGCAGGGGTCACGCCGACGTCCGGCGTGGCGAATGAAAACGGGAAGGTCGTGGATCTCTGTGCTACGGGCGGCGCTTAATCCGCAGCTCCGCGATCTTCCGGCTCAGGGTGTTCCGGTGCACGCCGAGCGCATCGGCGGCCTTCGACAGGTTGCCGTCCGACTCGGCCAGCACCTTGGCGATGAACCGGCGCTCGAATTCGCGGCACGCCTCAGGAAAGCGCACCCCCCGCTCGACCATTTCGTCAATCAGCCGCTGGAGTTTTTCGTTCATCCGTCGCGGTCCGTCATCATTCGAGGTCCAGGCCGGTTAGGAGCTGGAACGCCTGGATGTACTTCTCGCTGGTGTTCTTGATGACGTCGTCGGGGAGGCTCGGAACCGGCGGCTGCTTGTTCCAGCGGATCGACTCCAGATAGTCGCGCACGAACTGTTTGTCGAAGCTGGGCTGCGGGCCGCCGGGCATGAAGATGTCGCGCGGCCAGAAGCGCGAGGAATCGGGCGTCAGCACTTCGTCGATGAGGATGATCTCGCCGGCGTTCGGGCCATCGACGAGCCGCCCGAACTCGAATTTCGTGTCGGCGACGATGATGCCCCTGTGTTCGGCGTGCGCGGCGCCGCGCGAATACAGCCGCAGCGTCATATTGCGCAGCTTTTCGATCGCCTCGCGCCCGACGATCCGCCCGGCTTCGTCTTCGCTGATGTTGACGTCGTGTCCCGTCGTGGCTTTGGTGGCCGGCGTAAAAATCGGCTCGGGCAGCCGGTCCGATTCGCGCAGTCCGGCCGGCAGCCTGATGCCGCAGACCGAGCCGCTCTGCTGGTATTCCTTCCACCCTGAACCGGAAAGATAGCCGCGCGCGACGCACTCAATCGGAAAGGGCTCGGTCTTCCTGACGAGCATCGACCGCCCGTGCAGATCCTCGGCATAGGGCCGTGTGGCCGCCGGATACTCGTCCGCGCGGGTCGAGCGCATGTGATTCGGGACGATGTCGCTCGTTTCGCCGAACCAGAACGCCGAGAGTTGCGTCAGCACCTTTCCCTTGTCCGGAATGCCGGAGCCCAGGACGTAATCGAACGCAGAAATGCGATCGGTCGCGACGATCAAAAGAACGCCCGGGTCCTCCGGGAACGCGTAGATGTCGCGAACTTTGCCCTGGTTATGGCGTGTGAGACCGCTGAAGTCTGTTTCAAGGATGAGGGACGGCGCAGCCAATAGTGATCCTCGGCAAAAGGCGAAAGGGGCCAATCTTATCGGGGACGCCGACAGGCCGCAACCACAACTAATGCGTTCTTGGCATTCCCTGCAACCCCCCTTATAGTAGACGCGCCGTTCTCCCCTGGGACTCATGCGCAAAGCGCTTCGCACGGTCGTCATTGTCGCGCTCTCGGTCGGCCTGCTCGCCCTTTTCCTTCGCGGCGCGCATCTCGATATCGTCTGGGGGGAGATCAGGCAGGCGAACCCGTGGCTGCTGGCGCTCTCGGCGGCCATCACGGTGCTGACGATGGTGCTGCGCGCGCTGCGGTGGCAGTACCTGCTGGCGCCGATCGGCCACGCGCGCTTCGGTCCGGCGTTTCGCACGACGACGATCGGCTTTGCCGCGAGCGCCGTGCTGCCGGCGCGGGCCGGCGAGGTGATTCGCCCGTTTCTGCTGGCGCGCCAGGAAGGCCTGAGCGCGACCGCCACCTTCGCGACGATCATCATCGAGCGGGTGCTCGATGCGGTGACGTGCGTGTTTCTGCTGGCGTCCTACGTCCTGGTGTTCGATTCGGGCATGGACCGCGCCGATCGCCGTCTGTACTGGCTGGTCGAGGTCGGCGGCATTGTCGTCGGCGCCGCCGCGTTTGCGGTACTCGGTGCGATGTTCGTGGCGGCGCGCGATCCGGCGGCGGCGGGGCGCTGGGCGTACAAGCTGGAGCACCTGTTGCCCGGGAAGATCACGCACAAGCTCGCCGCCGTGCTGTTGAAGTTCTCCGAGGGGCTTGCGGTCGTGCGCACGCCACGACGGCTGTTGCTGGCGGTGGCGTTGTCGCTGCCGCTCTGGGTGTCGATCGGCTGGGGTATCTGGTGCGTCACGACCGCGTTTGGCATCAACCTGCCGTTTACGGGGACGTTTCTCCTCATCGCGCTGCTGATCGTCGGCGTGTCGGTGCCGACGCCCGGCGGCGTGGGGGGGTTCGAGGCGGCCGTGCAGATAGGGCTGACATCGTTTTACGGCGTGCCCAACGATCGCGCGGTGGGTGCGGCCCTGGTGCTGCATGCGGTGTCGCTGCTGCCGACGATCGTGCTCGGATTCGTGTTCGTGATTCAGGCCGGCCTCGGGTTCGGCGGGATGCGCAATCTCGCGCATGTCGCCGCTGAAGGAAAATCTTGAACAAGAGATCAGGAGGTCAGGAGAAATCTTCTTGAAAAGACAAAAAACTCCTGATCTCTTGATCTCCTGTTTTGTTTGGTACTGCTGAATGAAGTGTCCGTATTGCGCCCATCTCGGCGATAAGGTCGTCGACTCGCGCGAGAGCCGCGAGGGGGAGGTCATTCGCCGCCGGCGCGAATGTCTCGGCTGCGGCAAGCGCTTTACCAGCTACGAGCGGATCGACGAGATCCCGTACATGGTGGTGAAGAAGGACGGCAGCCGCGAGCGCTTCGAGCGCCAGAAGCTCGTCGCGGGACTCCTGAAGGCGTGCGAAAAGCGCCCGGTCAGCGTCGCGTCGCTCGAGGCGGTCGCCGACCGCGTGGAAGCCACGCTGCAGGAGAAATCGGAGAAGGAAATCAGCACCCACGAGATCGGCGGGTTCGTCATGCAGGAGCTGAAGAAGCTCGACAAGGTCGCGTACGTCCGTTTCGCATCCGTCTACAGGCACTTCCGCGACATCGGCGAGTTCATGACCGAGTTGAAAGATCTGCTGAACGCCAAGGAATGAGACAGGGCTGACCATGGTGCCGCCGCGCCGCTCGTTGCGCGACAATCCGCGGCTCATTCTGGCAGGCATGATCGTCCTGCTCGCCGCGCTGGTGGGGATTGTTGCGCTGGCGAATCGATCGGCCGGACTCTCTCCCGACTTTCTCACCGAATTCGTCCTTTACGGGTTGTGGGCGGCCGACCTCACGATCCTCCTCGGCCTCACGTTCGTGCTCGCGCGCAACGTCATCAAGCTCATCATCGAGCGGCGCCGCGCGCTGCCGTTCGCGCGCTTCCGCGGGAAGCTCGTGGCCGTGCTGCTCGGCATGACGCTCATTCCCGCCGTGCTCGTCCTGCTCGTGGGCAGCGAGCTGATTCGCAACAGCGTCGATCGCTGGTTCAGCGCGCCGGTCGAGGAAGTGCTCACCGCCGCCGATCTGATCGCGAGCGACTACTACCGCGATCGTCAGGAACGGGTGACGGCCGACGCCCGGAGAATGGCAGGCGTGCTGGCGGCAGCGGCGTTCGACGGCGCCGACGTCGCTGCGGTGCGCGATCGGATTGTGCCGGAGGTGATGCAGGGACGCGTGAAGATGGTCGAAATCTATCGCGTGGTCCCCGGTACGCAGCCGCCCGAAGCGATGCCCTATGTCGCCATCGCCTCGCCCGAGATGCCGCAGGGCTACGCGCAGGCAGTGGCCGATCGCATGGCGGCGCAGGCCGCGGTTGGAAAAGTCGAGCCGCCGACCCCGGAGCAGCTGCCTGGCGGTGGCGAGCTCATCCGCGCCGCCGCGGTCGTGCGCCGGGCGGGCGCGGCTCAACCGGTGGCCATCGTCGTCGCGAGCGACTTCCTTGTCGGGGATCTTGCCGGCCGGGCGCGGCGGATTCAGGATGCCTACGAGGACTACAGCTATCTGCGCGTGCTGCGGCAGCCGCTCGCGGGCGTCTACCTGTCGTTCTTCCTGATGATGACGCTCATGATTCTCGTGGGCGCGACGTGGATGGGCTTGTACCTGGCGAAGCGGATCACCGAGCCCGTGCAGCGGCTGGCGACCGCCGCTCGCGAGATCGAGGCCGGGCATCTCGACTATCGCGTCGATCGCGAGACGGTCAGCGACGACGAGTTCGGGTCGCTCGTCGAAGCGTTCAACAGCATGGCCACCGAAGTGGGGAAGAGCCGCAGACGGCTGGAACGCTCGACCGTCGATCTCGAGCGCAAGCATCTGGAGGTCGAAGGGCGCCGGCGCTACATCGAGACGATTCTCGAACGGATTGCCACGGGCGTCGTGTCGATCGATGCATCCGGAGCGCGTGAGCACGCTCAACCGCGCGGCGATGCGGTTGCTCGACCTCGGGCCGTCGGCGATCGGTCAGCAGGCGTCCGAGGTGTTTGGACGCGAGGATCTGCAGCCGTTCGGCGCGCTGCTTCGCGCCGCGGGCACGGGCAAGGCGGAACCCTCGGCGCAGGAAGTCGCGCTGATGCGGGACGACCGGGAGCTTCAACTTGCCGCCGTGGCGACGGCGCTGCGGGGTACCGAAGGTTCCGACGGGCTGGTGCTCGTGGTGGACGACATGACGCCGCTTATCCGGGCGCAGAAGACCGCGGCCTGGCGGGAAGTGGCACGGCGCCTCGCGCACGAGATCAAGAATCCGCTGACGCCGATTCAACTGTGTGCCGAACGAATCCGGCGCCACTTCAGCAACGCCGCGGAACCGGCGCACGCCCTCGTCGAAGAGTGCACGTCGACCATCGTGGGAGAGGTCGATTCGCTGAAGGCGCTCGTGGACGAGTTCTCGCAGTTCGCGCGCATGGCGCCGCCGCGCGTGACGCCGACCGACCTCCACAGCATCCTGAGCGAGGCCCTTGCGCTGTACGACGGGCTGCTGGGCGAGGTCCGCTTCGTGCGGTGCTTCGCGGAGCCGCTGCCGAAGGTGCGGGTCGACGCCGAGCAGATTCGCCGCGTGGTCATCAATCTGGTCGACAATGCGATCGAGGCGATGAATCGATCGGGCGTCATCACCCTCGAGACACACCATGACGCGAGCGCGTCGCTCGTCCGGCTCGTCGTGACCGACAACGGGCCGGGCATTCCCGCAGCAGAGCGGGAGAAGCTGTTCCTGCCGTATTATTCGACCAAGCGCCGCGGCAGCGGGCTCGGGCTCGCCATCGTCCGGCGGATTGTCGCCGAGCACGGCGGGACGATCGAGGTCGGCGACAACGAGCCGCGCGGAACGAAGTTCACGATTGAATTGCCATGCTGATGAGTGTTTCGATGCATCGCCCTGGCGCGTGACAGCGTTCGTGACCAAAGCATCAATACTGATCGTCGACGATGAGCCGGGCGTGCGGACCGCGCTCAGCGGTGTGCTGCGCGACGAGGGCTACGACGTCGATTCGGTCGAAAGCGGCGAGGGGTGCATCGACCGCCTGGTGCGAGAGGTGTTCGACGTCGTCGTGCTCGACGTGTGGCTGCCGGGTCTGGATGGTCTCGCCACGCTCGGCCGCCTGCGTCAGATGAAGATCGAATCGCAGGTCGTGATGATCTCGGGGCACGGCAACATCGAGTCGGCGGTGAAGGCCATCAAGATGGGGGCGTTCGACTTCGTCGAGAAGCCTCTATCACTCGAGAAAACCGTGCTGGTCGTGCGCAACGCGCTGAGACAGCGGCGTCTCGAAGCCGAGAACCGCGCGCTGCGCGCGCGGGCGGATCGGGCCGGCAGGATGGTGGGCGAGAGCACGATCATCCGCCAGTTGCGCGAGCAGGTGGCGATGGCCGCGCCGACCAACGGCCGCGTGCTGATCTTCGGCGAGAACGGCACCGGCAAGGAAGTTGTGGCCCGGACGGTGCACGCGCTGAGCCGCCGGCGGAATCAGCCGTTCGTCGAGGTCAACTGCGCCGCGATTCCCGAAGAGCTGATCGAGAGCGAGCTGTTCGGCCACGTGAAGGGCGCCTTTACGGGCGCGGTGGCCGATCGCAAAGGCAAGTTCGAAGCCGCGCAGAACGGCACGATCTTCCTCGACGAAATCGGCGACATGAGCCTGAAGACCCAGGCCAAGGTGCTGCGCGTCCTGCAGGAGCAGGTGACCGAGCCGGTCGGCAGCACGTCGCGCGTGCAGGTGGACGTGCGTGTGCTGGCGGCCACCAACAAGGATCTCCTGGCGGAGATCCGCGCCGGACACTTCCGCGAAGACCTGTATTTCCGTTTGAACGTCATCCCGATATTCGTCCCGCCGCTTCGCGAGCGCGCCGAAGACATTCCGCTGCTGGTCGAGCACTTCATCGCGGATTTCGCGCTGGAGTACAGGCCGGAGCGCGAAGACGGTCACACCCTCTGCGATGACGCGACTGCAGACCTACCGGTGGCCGGGCAATGTTCGCGAGCTGCGCAACGTCATCGAGCGGGTGATCATCATGGCGCCCGGAGACGAGATTAACGAGCGCGATCTGGCGTTTCTTGCGAGCGACTCGGTCGCGGAGAAGCCGGTGGAGGAGCCCGTCCTGCCGTCGGTTCCGCTCCACACGGCGCGCGATCAGTTCGAACGGGATTACATCCTCAGAGAGCTGGCGCACCAGCAGGGCAACATCTCGCGCACCGCCGAAGTGCTCGGCGTGGAGCGCAGCAATCTGTACCGCAAGATGAGGGCGTTCGGCATCGCCCCGAGGCGAATGGAAGCGGCGGAGGATAGTGAGGAAGAGGCGGTGTAAGTCGAGAGGCGCAAGTCGGAAGTCGTAAGGCGAAAGTCACGGGCCTTGCGCCTTACGACTCCCGACTTTCGCCTTGCGACTTATCCAGCCGCACTTCCAACACCCTGTCCAGGTCCTCTTTTCGAACCTTCAGCCGTCTCGCCGGGTCTGGCGGCAGGGCGTCCGCCGGGACCAGGCCCACAATCTCACTCTCGAGGATGCGCACCCCGTCGGCCGAGGCTTCGCGCGCCACGGCGTCGAAGACGGCCGTCATCGACGTCTCTTTGTAGTTGGTGAGGTTCATCGACACCTGCACGATGCCGCGGTGCTCGAGCTGGACGCCCATCGCTTTGAGAAACGGAAGACCGCCGCCGCTGGTCCGGATGACCGACGCAATCCGCTTGGCCACACTCGCCCGGTTGGAAGCCAGATTGATGTTGTAGGCGATGAGAATCTGTCGCGCGCCGATGGCGGTCGCTCCGGCGCTGGGGTGGGGCCGATCGGGTCCGAAATCGGGTCGCCATGCGGGCTGCTTCATCCGGTGGGCGAGCCCGTTGAGGCCACCGCGCCGCACGTCTGCGAGATTCCGGCGCTCATCGGTCGCGGCAGCCTCCTCGTACAGGAACACCGGCAGTCCGAACTTGTCCGACACGCTTCGGGCGACGTTCCTTCGCCAGCCGCACGCATTCATCCATGGCCGTGCCGTCCAGCGGCACGAACGGCACGACGTCCACCGCGCCGATTCGAGGGTGCACGCCTTCGTGGGTTCGAAGATCGATCGACGCGATGGCGGTCTCGACGAGACGCTGTGCAGCGTCGCGCACGGCTGACGCCTCGCCGGCAAAGGTGTACACGGACCGGTTGTGCGATGGATCGGAAGACTGATCGAGCAGGTGCACACCAGGCGCGGCGATCGTGGCCGCGATCGCCGCGATGACGTCGGCCCGGCGGCCTTCGCTGACGTTCGGTACGCACTCAACAAGCGACATGGCCCCTTGTATCACAGGTCGTTCTGCCTCATAATTTCGGCGCTAGCGTCGGAAGACAGCAATCCCTCAATCTGACAAGTCGACGTCAGTACCTATGTCCGACCCGCTCCGCACGAATCTCAACGCCATGGCGCCGTCGACAGACGGAGGCGCCGAGCGCGACGCCAAAATCGAAAGCCTGCTCATCGCGGGCCTGGACCACTACTTCGCCGCCGACTACGCCCAGGCGATCGACGTCTGGACCCGTGCGCTGTTTCTCGATCGCAATCATGCGCGGGCGCGCGCCTACATCGAGCGCGCGCGAAGCGCGATGGCCGAAGAGCAGCGCGAATCCGAAGAGCTCCTGCACAACGGCGTGGCGGCATTCGAGCGGGGCGAAATCGAGGCGGCCCGGCAGATGTTGAACGCCGCGGTCAAGCGCGGCGGCGCGCACGACGTCGCGCTCGCGTTCCTGACCCGCATCGACCGCATCAACGCGGCCACGCCGGCGGCGCCGGCGCCGGCCGCGGCGCCGTCGAGGCTTCCGTTCCGTCCGCGTCCGGTTGTCGCGGCCCGGTCGGTCTCGCCCTGGCCGTTCGTCGCGCTCATCCTGGTGCTGATGGCGGCGACGGTGGTGGTGGTGCGATCGTGGGATCGCCTGCGTACGGCGATGCCGGCCCTGAGCACGGGCGCGGAGGACGGGCTGACACCGGTGAAGACCCCGGAGGAGCCGCTCATCGTTCCCCGAAGTTCTGAAACCGCGCTCGATCGGGCGCGGTCGCTCTACGCGTCGGGCCGCCTCTACGATGCGCTGCGCGCGGTCGATCTCGTGCGTCCGACCGATCCACTGCGCGCGGAGGCCGACAAGCTGAAGGCGGAAATCCAGCACGATCTCCTGGCCTACCAGACCTCGCCCGGCGGAGCGGAGCTGACCAAGCCATGAGACAGGCCAGGCGACGATGAAGTGCCCGAAGTGCGGGTATCTGGGATTCGAACGCGGCGATCGCTGCCGCAACTGCGGCTACGACTTCTCATTGGCATCACCTCCATCCGAAGCGTTAGACCTGGTCCTCGATCCCGGTCCCGAACACCCCACGCCGCCGCTCGACCTCGACCGCGTGATCGGCGCGCCCGAGCCCGAGGCGCTCGGCGACTTGCCGTTGTTCGGCGCGTCTCAGTCCGATGCCGCCCAGCGTGCGCTCGCAGCGAGGCGCGCCGCAGGCTTGGGGACGGCTGCCGACGACCTCCCACTCATCAGCGCGTCCGCGCGTCCACGTGCGCCGTTGGGTGTGCGCCGGGCGACTGGAGAGGTGCCGCGGGCACGTCCCCGCACGACCAGGCGTCCGGTGCTGGAGGATGACACGCTGTTCGAACCGCCACCGGTGCCGGCTGCCGTGGTGGGCCAGGTATTCCACGCCAAAGCGTCTGCCACCACGAGCGATCTCCCGGCCTCGCCGGTGAGGCGGATCACGGCGGCGCTGGTGGACGTGGCCCTCCTCTCCGCTGTCGATTCGGTTGTCGTCTATTTCACGCTGCGGCTGCTCAGCCTGACCACGTCGGAACTCTTCGAGTTGCCGTTTCTCCCGCTTGCGGCGTTCTTCCTGCTGCTCAATGGCGGGTACTTCGTCGCCTTCACGACGGTCGGCGGGCAGTCGATCGGCAAGATGGCGCTGGGCATCAAAGTCGTCAGCGACGAAGAGAGCTCCGTGTCGGTCGGCCGCGCCGCGCTTCGCACGCTTGCGTACATCGCATCGGCGCTGCCGCTCGGCGCCGGCTTCCTGCCTGGCGTCATCAGCGCCGATCGGCTGGCGTTGCACGATCGGCTGGCCCACACTCGCGTCGTTCGCCCATCCTCGATGTAGTTCCAGCTGCATGCGCCGGCTCGCGGTCTTTATCTGCAGTTTTGGGTACATTGGCTTTGTTCCCTTTGCGCCAGGCACATTTGGCTCGGTCGCCGGCGTGGCGATCTATCTGGCCGCGACACACAGCCCGGTTCCGTATCTCCAGCCGCTGCTGATCGCGGCGCTGTTTGCCGCCGGTGTCGCCTTGACCAGGGCGTGCGAGGAAGAGTTGCGATGCACCGACCCTGGCCCGGTGGTGATTGACGAAGTCATGGGCATGCTGATCACCGTCTTCATGATTCCGGTGGGGTGGGTGGGGCTGCTCGTCGGCTTTCTCCTCTTCCGCGCGCTCGACGTGGTCAAGCCGTTTCCCGCCCGTCAGCTCGAGCGGCTGCACGGCGGCCTGGGCGTGATGGCCGACGACGCCATGGCGGCCGTCTATGCCAACCTGCTGCTTCGCGGTGCGTACTATCTCGCGCCCGGATGGTTGTCGTGAGAGCAGAGATTGTCGCGGTGGGCAGCGAGATGCTGACGCCCACGCATCTCGATACGAATTCGCTCTTCATTACCGAGCGGCTCAACGAGCTGGGCATCGACCTCCAGGGGAAGGCCGTCGCCGGCGACGACCGCGACGCGCTCAAAGCGATCGTGGCGGATGCGCTGCGGAGAAGCGATCTGTTGATTCTCACCGGCGGTCTCGGGCCGACCGACGACGACCTGACGCGCGATGTCGTCGCCGACCTGATCGGCGAACCGCTCGAATACCACGCCGACATTTTCGAGCGCATCGACGAGCGCTTTACCTCGCGGGGCCTGCGCACGCCGGCGATCAACCGCCGGCAGGCCATGGTGCCGCGCGGCGCCGCGGTGCTGCCGAACAAGAACGGCACGGCGCCGGGGTTGTGGATCGAGCACGATCGAAAGCTCATCCTCCTCCTGCCCGGGCCGCCGCGCGAATTGAAGCCGATGCTCGAAGCCGCGATCCAGGAGCGGCTGCTCGAGCACGTGGGGGCGTCGCGTCTCTTCAGGCGGGTCCTGCGCGTCACCGGGCAGAGCGAGTCGTCTGTCGAGGAGAAGATGCAGCCGCTGTACGCCAGGTGGCTCGCATCGCCGACGAAGATCACGACGACGATTCTCGCGTCGCTGGGGCAGATCGAACTGCACCTGACGGCGGTCGCCACGAGCGTGGACGAGGGACAGCGCGCGCTCGACGAGGCGATGACGGAGGTACGCGCCGCGCTCGGGCACGATTTGTTCAGCACGAAAGGCGAGTCGATGCAGGAAATCGTCGGCGCGCTCTGCCGCGCGCGGGGATTCAGAATTTCCGCCGCCGAATCGTGCACCGGAGGACTGGTGATGGCGCGGCTCACCGAGGTTCCCGGAAGCTCGGACTACGTCGATCGTGGCGTCGTCGTCTACAGCAACCAGTCCAAGACAGACCTCCTTGGCGTGCCCGCCGACCTGATCGCGCAGCATGGAGCGGTCAGCGAACCGGTTGCGGACGCGATGGCGCGCGGCATGGTGAAGATGGCGGGCACCGATCTCGCGGTCGGCATCACCGGCGTGGCCGGGCCCGGAGGTGGCACACCCGAGAAACCGGTCGGCATGGTCGTCATCGCGGCGGCCTGGGCGCGACAGCACGCGATCGAGACGCGGGTCCGCACCTACAAGTTCGTCGGCGGGAGGGAAATGGTCAGGTTCCAGGCGTCGCAGGCCGCGCTCGACATGGTGCGACGCTGGTTAACCGAGAGCTAGGTGCGTCGGGTGCGATAGGTGCGTCAGGTGCGATAGATGCGTCGGGTGAAGCGACTCTTCGTAGCTGCGGATATCGACGACGCCGCGAAGGCTCAAATCGAGATCATTTCGCGATTGCTGCGTGACGCGATCGGCACGCGCGCCAGGGCGTCGTGGGCGCGGGCCGATCGCATGCACCTGACGTTGCAGTTTTTCGCCGCCGCTGACGCCGCCCTCGAAGAACGGATCATGGCCGCGCTCGGCGGTGCGCTCGACGCGCGTGCCTTCGACCTGTCGTTCGACGGCCTCGGATTCTTCCCCGCGCGCGGCTCGCCCCGGGTCCTGTGGCTGGGCATCCGCAATGGTGAGGCCGAGCTCCGGCGCGTGCAGCAGATCGTTCGCGAACGGCTGGCGTTGCCGCCCGAGCCGTTCACACCCCATCTCACCCTGGCGCGGTTCCGGGAGCGCATGTCCCGCGGCGCCTTGGGGGAAATTGCCGATTTTCGCGCCCAGGCGGGCCCCAGCCGGATCGATCGTGTAACCTTGTACGAAAGCCGTCTCTCGCCTGGCGGTTTTACTTATTTCCGACTGGCGGAAGCGCCTCTGCGATTGTGACCTTCACCACCTTCACCGTGCTCGTGGCCGGGTATCTGCTCGGCTCGATTCCGTTCGCCTACCTGCTGGCACGCCGCCACCGCGGCATCGATCTGCGAACCGCCGGCAGCGGGAACGTCGGCGCCGCCAATCTGCTTCGGACGACGACGAAAAAAATCGGCGTCAGTGCGATGGCACTCGACGTGTGCAAGGGCATTGCGAGCGTCCTGCTGGCCCGGCAAATCGATCCGGGTGCGACCGGTCCCGCGGTTGCGGGCATCGCGGCGGTGCTCGGCCACATCTACCCGGTATGGCTCGGGTTCCGCGGCGGCAAGGGCGTGGCGACAACCTGCGGCGTGTTTTCGATTCTCGCGCCGCAAGCCACGGCGATCGCAACGGTGGTCTTTCTGGTGCTCGTCTGGTGGACGAGGTACATCTCGCTCGGCTCTGTCGCGGGCTCGGTGATTCTGGCGCCGCTCGCCTACGTCATGGGCGGGTCGGATGTGACCGTCCTTGCCGCCATCATCGTTGCGGCCATCGTCGTGCACCGGCATCGATCGAATCTGAGGCGGGTTTTTGCGGGCATCGAGCGGAGGATTGGACAAAGCGCATGAAAACGGTCGCGATTCTCGGATCGGGCAGCTGGGGCACGGCTCTCGCCTTTCATCTCGCCAACGCGGGCCATGACGTTCGGCTGTGGGGCAGAAACGCCGAGCTCATCAACGAGATGAAGGCGCGGCGCGCCAACGCCATTTATCTGCCCGACGTCGTGCTGCCGGCCGGTGTCGCACCGACCGCTTCGTTCGAAGAATCGTTGCATCGTGCCGAGATTGTCGTGGCAGCCCTGCCGTCCCACGGGACGCGGGCCGTCATCCGATCGGCGGCGCCGTTCATTCCGCGGCAGGCGCTGATTGTCAGCGCCACGAAAGGCATCGAGCAGGACACGCTGCTACGCGTGTCGGAAGTGATCGCGCAGGAAGTCCGGGGCGCGCGGCCGGTCGTGGTGCTGTCGGGGCCGAGCTTCGCGATCGAGGTCGCGCGGGGCCTGCCGACAGCCGTGGCCGTGGCGTGCGCCGATCCGGTGCTGGCCGAGGACGTGCAGCGGGAGTTTCGCGCGTCGTACTTCAGGTTGTACGGCAGCACGGACGTGGTTGGTGTTGAAATCGGCGGCGCGTTGAAGAACATCATCGCGATTGCCGCCGGCGTGGTCGAAGGCCTCGGACTTGGACAGAACGCGCTCGCGGCGCTGATTACGCGCGGCCTTGCCGAAATTACGCGCCTGGCCTGCGCCGTGGGGGCGCGGCGCGAAACGCTTGCGGGCCTGAGCGGCCTCGGCGACCTCGTGCTGACGTGTACCGGTTCGCTCAGCCGCAACCGGCACGTCGGAGTGGAGCTGGCGCACGGGCGTCCGATTGCAGAGGTCGTGGCCGGCATGAAGATGGTGGCCGAGGGCGTCCGGACGACCGGCGCCGCGCTGGCGCTCGGGCGCAACCATGGCATCGAGTTGCCGATCACGACTCAGATGGCGGAGGTCCTGGCGGGGCATCGCAGTGCCGCCGTTGCCGTGGAAGAGCTGATGCTTCGGCCGCAGAAAACCGAACAGGAATCCCGCTAGCGCCGCGAAGCGGCGCGCGAAACACGTATGGGTTTTTTCGATCGTATCCGGGAGGGGCTGTCCCGAACCAAGCAGCAGATCGTCCAGCGGTTCGACGAGCTCGTCATCAGGACCGATGCTCCCGAACGCCGGGGGAAGCCGATTGATGTCGACACGATCGAGGCGCTCGAAGAGCTGCTCATCATGGCCGACATCGGCGTGGCGGCCACCGATCGCATCATCGACGCGGTCAAGCGGCAGACATCGTCCGGCAAGAATCTTCGCGATTCGGTCAAGGACGAGATCCGCGCGATCTTTGCCGGCCTTCCCCTCCCGCCGTCGAACGGACACGTTCCGCGCGTCGTGTTGATCGTCGGGGTCAACGGAACGGGCAAGACCACGACGGTCGGAAAGCTGGCGCAGCTGCTGAAAGCCTCCGGCAAGACGCCGCTCGTCGTGGCTGCCGACACCTTTCGTGCCGCGGCGGTCGAGCAGCTCGAGGTGTGGGCCGGGCGTGCCGGCGTGGATCTGATTCGCGCGCGCGAGGGCGCCGATCCGGCGGCCGTGGTGTTCGACGGCATCGCGTCGGGCAAGGCGAAGGGCCGCGATCCGATCCTCGTCGATACGGCGGGACGCCTTCACACCAAGGTGAACCTGATGGGCGAGCTCGAAAAGATCCGTCGCGTCGCCGCGCGCGAAGTGACGGGCGCGCCGCACGAAGTGTTGCTCGTCCTCGACGCGACCGTCGGTCAGAACGGATTGAGCCAGGCCCGCGAATTCATGAACGTGGCCGGGGTGAACGGCGTGGTGTTGACCAAGCTGGACGGCACGGCCAAGGGGGGGATTGCCGTGGCAATCGCCGAGGAACTGAAGCTGCCGATTCGCTATGTGGGCGTCGGCGAAACGATCGACGACCTGATCCCCTTCGACGTCGACGAATACGTGGAGGCGCTCTTCGAACAGCGGTTTTAGGATCAGCGGTTCTAGAACCCAGAACCGCACGCTCACCAGTATGCTTACCGACCTCGAGTACATGGACCGCGCGCTCGATTTGGCCGAGCGCGGTCGGGGCACCACCAGTCCCAATCCGATGGTGGGCGCGGTGGTCGTGAGCCGCGACGGGACGATCGTGGGGCAGGGGTATCACGAGCGCGCCGGCGGACCGCACGCCGAAGTTCGCGCGCTCGACGAGGCCGGCGAGCTGGCGCGCGCGGCGTCCCTCTACTGCACGCTCGAGCCCTGCTGCCATGTCGGGCGCACCGGTCCCTGCGTCGAACGCGTCACGGCCGCCGGCATCACTCGCGTGGTCGCGGCCACGGTTGACGCCGATCCCCGTGTCAGCGGCCGGGGGTTCGATTTCCTCCGCCAGCAGGGCATCGACGTGGCCATCGGCGCCGGCCGCGCGCGGGCCCTCCGATTGAACCGGGCCTACTTCACCTTCAAAACCAGGCACCGGCCCTTCGTCATCATGAAAGCGGCGACCAGCCTCGACAACATGGTGGCGGCACGCGCGGGCCAGCGTACCGAGATCAGTTCGGGCGACTCCCGCAGGCACGCGCACGCGGTTCGGGCCGAAGTCGACGCCATCGCGGTCGGCTCGGAAACGATGCTGGTGGACGATCCGATGTTGACCGTGCGCGAGATCCACCGCGGGCGGGCGCTGACGAGGGTCCTGTTCGACCGCCGGCTGCGGGTATCGCCCTCGGCGCGGGTCTTCTCGACGCTGGAGGCCGGACCGGTAATAATCGTCACCACGCCCGCTGGCATAGAGGCCAGGCCCGATCGCGCGCGCGCGCTGGAGAAGGCGGGCGCGGAGCTCGAGCCGATAGGTACAGGAGCGCTGGCCGATGCGTTCGAGCGTCTGGGCGAGCGGCAGATCGTCTCGCTCGTGCTCGAAGGTGGTGCATCGCTGCAGTCATCCGCCTGGTCCGAGGGCCTCGTCGATGCGGTCCACCTGTATGTCGCGCCGATGACGATTGGCGCCGGCGGGGTTCCGTGGATCGACGGCCGTCTCGTATCGGTCGCAGCGCTCGCCGATTACCGCTCGATGCCGCTCGGCCCGGACACGTTCATGGAAGGCTATGTTCACCGGATTGATTGAATCGGTCGGCGAGGTAGCCGATTTGTCGGCGATTGCCGGTGGCTACCTGCTGCGCATCACGACGGACCTCGCCGGCGACTTCCGTCAGGGCGAGAGCATCTCGGTGAACGGCGTCTGCCTGACCGTCGTGAAAACGGATCCCGGATCCTTTTCTGCCGAGATCGGTCCGGAAACGGCGAAGGTGACGAGCCTCGGCAGCCTGCACGCCGGTTCGCTCGTCAATCTCGAGCGGGCCATGCCGGCCAACGGCCGATTCGGCGGCCATCTGGTGCTCGGGCATGTGGACGGCACCGGCACCGTGCAGGCGATCCGCCCCGAGGCCGAGTTCACCTGGATGACGATCGGCTATCCGGCGTCGCTCGCGGCGTATCTCATTCATCGGGGATCGATTGCCGTCGACGGCATCAGCCTGACCGTGGCGAAGCTCGACGCGGCGTCGTTCGACGTGCAGATCGTGCCCTTCACCTGGTCGCAAACGAATCTGCGGCAGACGCGCAACGGCGATCGCGTGAACCTCGAGTGCGACATCGTGGGGAAGTACGTGGTTCGAGCGATGGAACTGTCCGGAGCGTGCGGTTCTAGGAACCGCTGCGTAAGAGGGATTCATGAGTGCACCACTGAAAATCGCAAAAGGCCGGAAGAAGAAATCGGGTCCGTTCGCCCGCATCGAGGACGCCATCGAGGCGTTTCGCGCCGGCGAAATCATCATCGTCTGTGACGACGAGGATCGCGAAAACGAAGGCGATCTCACCCTCGCGGCCGACAAGGTGACGCCGAAGGCCATCAATTTCATGGCGAAATACGGCCGCGGCCTCATCTGCATGCCGATGACCGGCGAGCGGCTCGACGAGCTCGACATTCCGCTGATGGTGAATCAGAACACCGCCAGGCTCGGCACCGCGTTCTGCGTCACGATCGAAGCGAAGCACTCCACGAGCACGGGCATCTCGGCCAACGATCGCGCCAACACCGTCATCGCCGCGATCGATGCGCGGACCAGGCCCTCGGATCTCGCGCGTCCCGGCCATATGTTTCCGCTGCGCGCGCAGCCGGGCGGCGTGCTCGTGCGCGCGGGGCAGACCGAAGCGGCGGTCGACCTGGCGCGCATCGCCGGGCTGTATCCAGCCGGCGTCATCTGCGAAATCATGAACGACGACGGGTCGATGGCGCGCGTGCCGGAGCTGACGAAGTTCGCGAGGCGGCACCATCTGCTGATGATCACGATCGCCGATCTGATCAAGTACCGCATGCACAACGAGTCGATGGTGAGGCAGGTGGCCAGGGCGAAGCTTCCCACCGAGTTCGGCGAGTTCGAGGTGCACGCCTTCGAAAATCAGCTCGACCGGCAGACGCACATCGCGCTCGTCTACGGCGAGGTCGGCGACGGCAGGGACCTCATGGTGCGCGTACACTCGCAGTGCCTGACCGGCGACGTGCTGCATTCGCTGCGCTGCGATTGCGGCGGCCAGCTGAATACGGCGATGCAGCGTATTTCAGACGAAGGACGCGGCGTGCTGCTGTACCTGAACCAGGAAGGGCGGGGCATCGGACTCGCCAACAAGATCCGCGCGTACGAGCTGCAGGACCAGGGGCTCGACACCGTCGAGGCGAACGAGAAGCTCGGGTTCAAGGCCGATCAGCGCGACTACGGCATCGGGGTGCAGATCCTGCGCGAGCTCGGTGTGCGCTCGATGCGGCTTTTGAGCAATAATCCGCGCAAACTCGTCGGCATCGAAGGGTACGGCTTGAGCATCTCGGAGTGGCTGCCGCTGGAGATTCCCGCCTCCGAGTCAACGCGCCGCTATCTGAAAACGAAGAAGGACAAGCTCGGGCACAAGTTGTCTTCGGTGTAAGTAGAAAGTAGAAAAAGTAGAAAGTAAAAAGTAGAAAGTAAAAAGTAGGAGACGCCATCATGATGAAGCGTGCGTTTGGACTCGTGCTCGTTGTCGCCGGATTCGCCGTCGTGTCCGCGCAGGAGGCTGGCCAGGCGCCCGCGCGCGGAGGCCGCGGCGCCGGGCCCGAAGAGCAACTGGTGCTCTCGCCGAAAGTGAAGAAGTTGAACGAGTACGTCGCTCCGCACAAGCCGCACACGAAGCTGGCTGATGTGCTGGCGAAGCACAAGGGGCAAACCGACTGGGTCGAGCCGATCGTCGACGACGACAACCTGCATGCCGACTACATCTCGATGGGACCAGGCAAGTCGACGCCGCGCAGGATGAATGCCGATACCCGTGAGTGGTGGGTGGTTCAGGACGGCCAGATTCGCTTCACGATCGACGGGCAGCAGCCGTTCGTCGCGTCAAAGGGGTATCTGGTTCAGGTGCCGTATCGCAACATGTACACGATGGAGACGGTCGGCGATCAACCGTCGCTGCGCTTCGAGGTGAACATCGCGAAGGCGAGAAAGATGTATCCCATCGACGCGAAGCCCACGCCGATTCCCGGCATCGACTTCGTGCGCGCCAGGGTTGGGGGGAAGGGCACCTACGCCGAAGGCAACAAGCCGTGGGTGGATTTCAATGCCGTGGCGGCGGGCACCGACAAGACGCGCCGCTTCGTCCACGACGATCGCGCGGTTGCGAACATCATCATCGGTCCCGGGATTCCGCCGCCGGCGCTGACCAGAAAAGGGCATTTCCACCCCGAGAGCGCGGAATTCTGGTTCATTCTCCTGAACAAGATTCGCTACAACATCGAGGGGATGCCGGTCTTCGAAGCGTCGCAGGGCGACATCGTCTATGTGCCGAAGATGCGGTACCACCTGGCGAGCTTCGGCGGAGACGGGCCATCCTGCCGGCTCGCGATGAACGGGTATGTGGACTTGTCACACTCGTTCGACGCGGACGAGGGGCAATGACCGAGCTTCGCGGTTCGTAGGTTCGTGGAGTTCGTAGGTTCGTCGGGTTCGTAAGTTCGGGGTTCGTAGGTTCGGAGCGACGAACCTGCCGAACCTCACGAACCCACGAACCTCACGACCGACGAACCGACGAACCTGACGAACCCTCCCCGTCTTCGTTGACAAATCCGCCCCCCTCCACTACGATAAGAGATTGCGCTAGAGGACCTTACAGGGTTCCGTGTTCCTGTTCCCGTTCCTGGTTCGTGGTGGCGCCCGAGGTTCCGGGCGCATCCTTTTGAGGGCCCAGAACAGAACGAGGAACCTGAACCCGAACCTTGGAACTGGAACCGGAACCTTGGAACCCACGGAAATCCTGAAACATGTTTGATTCGCTCAGTAACCGCCTGCAGGACGTCTTCAAGACCCTGCGCGGCGAGACGCGGCTGACGCCCGAGAACGTCGAGGCGGCGCTTCGCGAGATCAGGCTCGCGCTGCTCGAAGCCGACGTCAACTTCAAGGTCGTCAAGGCATTCGTCGATCGGGTGCGCGATCGGGCGCTGGGGCAGGACGTCTTGCGCAGCCTGTCGCCCTCGCAGCAGGTCGTCAAGATCGTGCGCGACGAAATGGTCGCGCTCTTCGGCGATACCCAGGGCGGACTGAAGGCGACCAGCAAGCGGCCGCGCGTGATTCTGCTGCTGGGGTTGCAGGGCGCCGGCAAGACCACGACCGCGGGCAAGCTGGCGAAGTGGCTGACCAGGCAGGGAAAGCACGCCTTGCTCGTGTCGACCGACGTCAAACGGCCGGCGGCCATTCAGCAGTTGAACGTCGTCGCGCAGAAGGCCGGACTCGGCGTCCGCGTCCACGATCCGGCCGGGCAGATGGATCCGGTCGCGCGCGCGAAAGGCGCGGTGAGCGAGGCCACCAATCTCGGGTACGACGTCGTCATCGTCGACTCGGCCGGCCGCCTGCACATCGACGACGAGCTCATGACCGAGCTCGAATCGATTCGCGATACGACGCAGGCGTCAGACCTGTTGTACGTGGCCGACGCCATGACGGGGCAGGACGCCATCAAGAGCGCGGGCGAGTTCAACCGCCGGCTCGGCGTCAGCGGAGTGATTCTCACCAAGCTCGACGGCGATGCCCGCGGGGGCGCGGCGCTGTCGGTGGTGGCGGTGGTGGGCGTGCCGATTGCGTTTGTCGGCAGCGGCGAGCGCCTGGAAGATCTCGAGCAGTTCTATCCCGATCGTCTCGTCTCGCGATTGCTCGGGATGGGCGACGTGCTCTCGCTCATCGAGCGCGCCGAGCAGGCGATCGATGTCGAGGAAGCGCAGAAGCTCGAACAGAAAGTCCGGAACGACGATTTCACGCTGGACGACTTCCGCGATCAGCTGCAGGCCATCAAGAAGATGGGCCCGCTCGAGCAGATCGTCGGCATGATTCCCGGCATGGGGAACATCAAGCAGCTCGCGCAGCAGAAGCCGGACGACAAGCAGATCGGGCGCATCGAGGCGATGATCAGCTCGATGACGCCGCACGAACGGCGGCGCAGCGACGTCATCAACGGCAGCCGGCGCAAGCGCATCGCGCGCGGCAGCGGGACGTCGGTGGAGGAAGTGAACCGGCTGCTGAAGCAGTTCGTGCAGATGCGCAAGATGCTGAAGGTGATGGGCGGCATGGCGGGCGGCAAGCCCGACCGGAAGACCCGCGCGAGGCTCGGTTCATTGATGGGGAGAATGAGGTAGAGAATGTTAGTCATTCGCATGAGAAAGATGGGTTCGAAGAAACGGCCGTTCTTCCGCGTGGTGGTCACCGACTCGCGCACGGCGCGCGACAGCAGCTTCGTGGAGATCGTCGGGCACTACAACCCGCGCACGAAGCCCGCCAAGGTCGAGATCAAGCGCGAGCGGATCGATCACTGGGTCGGCAAGGGCGCCCAGTTGTCCGACACGGTGCGCACGTTGCTCAAGCGGCACCTGACCGTGCCCGCCGCCGCCGCGGCGGACAAGACGGCAGGCACAACGGCGTGACGGCCGTCCGCGACGTCATCGAGACGGTGGCGAAAGCGCTCGCGGATGCGCCGCAGAAGGTGCTGGTGACCGAAACAGAGCATCATGGCACGACGCTCGTGGAAGTGACCGTGGCGCCGCCCGACGTCGGCAAGATGATCGGCCGCCAGGGGCGCACGATTCAGGCCATGCGGGCAATTGCGTCGATCGCCGGCGAGAGACTCGGGAAGAGGGTCACCCTCGAAGTCAGGGACTAAAACCTAGGGATTAGGGGTTGGGGATTAGGGATTAGGGCGAAGACGCCCGAAGCCTGACACCCGAAGTCTGAAGCCGATGAGCGAGTGGGACGATATGGCGGTGGTGGGCCGCATCGCGCGCGCTCACGGGAACCGCGGCCAGGTCATCGTCGATCCGGCGACCGATTTTCCGGAAGAGCGATTCAAGCCGGGGTCGGTGCTGCAGATACGTCGCGGAGATGCGACCGAATCGGTGGCCGTCGAACATGTGCGGTTTCACCGGGGACGGCCGATTATCGGCCTGGCGGGCATCGACACGATGGACGCGGCCGAGGCGCTGGCCGGCAGCGAGTTGCGCATCGGCGCCGACGCGCTGCAACCGCTGCCTGCGGGGTCGTTTTACCGTCACGACTTGATCGACTGCGCCGTCGAAACGCCGCGAGGCGAGGCCATCGGGCGCGTGACAGGCGTGGAGGGCGACGCGGCCGGCAGCCGGCTGATCGTCGAGAGCAGGAGCGGGGAAGTTCTGGTCCCGCTCGCGGAGGGCATCGTCGTCACGGTCGATGTGGCGGGCCGGAAGATCGTCGTCGAGCCGCCGGAAGGGCTGCTCGACTTGAACGTGACGAAGCGAAACAGATTCTAGATTTCAAGATTCGAGTTCGATTTGCGTTTTGATATCGTCACGATCTTTCCTCGCATGATCGAGGCGGCCCTTGCCGAAGGGATTCTCGCAAGGGCGATCCAGCGAGAGGTGCTGTCGGTGCACGCGCGCGACCTTCGGGAGTTCACCGAAGATCGGCATCGCACCGTGGACGACGTGCCCTATGGCGGCGGTCCGGGGATGGTTCTGAAACCGGAGCCGCTGTTCAAGGCGGTCGATGCCATTCGCGAGGACACGGGCGAGCCGGAAGCCATCGTGCTGGTGTCACCGCACGGCCGCCGGTTTTCGCAGATCGAGGCGGCGCGGTTGTCGGGTCTGAGCCACGTGGTGATTCTCTGCGGGCGCTACGAAGGGATCGACGATCGCGTCCGCATGAATCTGGCCACCGAAGAGCTGTCGGTGGGCGACTACGTGCTCAGCGGCGGCGAGCTGCCGGCGCTGGTCATCGTGGATGCGGTGGCCCGGCTGATTCCGGGTGTCGTGGGCGACGAAGACTCGGTCGCCGGCGATTCGTTTGCGCGCGGACTGCTCGACTATCCGCACTACACGCGGCCCGCGGAGTTCAGGGACTGGAAAGTCCCCGATGTGCTGGTGTCCGGCCATCACGGGGAGATTCGCAAGTGGAGAAAGCGGCAGGCGATTGAACTGACGCTGATGCGGCGGCCCGATCTGCTGGCCGGCGCCGAACTGGATGTCGAAGAGCAGGAAATCCTGCGAGAGTTGATGGAAGCGAAGAAGGGAGTCGCCCATGGGAGCGATTGAAATCGTAGACAAGACACAGATGACCGAACGGCCGGCGATGAAGTCCGGAGACACCGTGCGCGTGCACGTGAAAGTGCGCGAAGGCGACAAGGAACGTGTGCAGGTGTTCGAGGGTGTGGTCATCGGCATGCATCGCGGCGGCGCCCGCGCGTCGTTCACGGTCCGCAAGATCTCGTTCGGCCAGGGCGTAGAGCGCATCTTTCCGCTGCACTCGCCCATCATTCAGAAGGTCGAAGTGCTGCGGTCGGCGAAAGTGCGGCGCGCCAAGCTCTACTTTCTCCGCGACCTCAAGGGCAAGGCGGCGAGGATGCGCGAAGGCGGGAAGTAGACATAAACGGTTCTTGGTTCTGGGTGCTGGGTTCTACGTTCTGGTTCTTGGTTCCAGGTTCTGGTTCCGGCACCCGAACCTGAGAACCAGAACCCCAGAACCTAGAACCTGGAACCCCGAACCGTTCGATCTATGACCCGCGTCGCCGCCACTCGCACGCTCGAAAATGCGCTGCGCAAGCTCGGCTTCAACCGGGTGTGCGGCGTCGACGAGGTCGGCCGCGGGTGTCTGGCGGGTCCCGTGGTGGCGGGTGCGGTTGTGTTGCATCCCGATCGCCACATTCGGTGGTTGAGCGATTCGAAAAAGGTTCCTCCCGCCGAGCGCGAGGATCTGTTCGACGAAATCACCGCGCGCGCGGTGGCATGGGCGGTTGCGGAGGCCACCCCGGGCGAAATCGACACCATCAACATCCATCAGGCGTCGCTCCAGGCCATGCGCCGGGCCGTCCTGTTGCTGGCGCCGCTGCCCGACGTGGTTCTGGTGGATGCGTTCCGCATCCCGGATTTGCTCATGGCCCAGCGGGGCGTCGTGCACGGCGACCAGCGCTGTTCCGCCATCGCGGCCGCGTCGATAGTAGCGAAAGTGACGCGTGATCGGCAGATGCGGGATTTACACGATCGGGATCCACGTTACGGTTTTGATCGCCATAAGGGCTACGCGACGGCCGATCACCTGGCTGCCGTGAAGCAGTTTGGCTATTCTTCTGTGCACCGGCGGTCGTTCAGCCCCCCTGCGCTGCCGCTGGAATTTGATACGATTGACTGACTGATCGCTGCCTGTGCCATTTGATCGCGAGGGAACACTCAAGAAAGCCGAAAAGCTCCTCCGCCAGGGGAAGCTCGATCAGGCCATTGCGGAGTACCGCGCGGTCATCGAGGATCAGCCCTCCGACTGGAATACCGCCAACGCGCTGGGCGACCTCTACGTGCGCGCCGGGCAGACCGATAAGGCCGTCTTCGAATACAACAAGATCGCCGAACACCTGGGCGGCGAGGGCTTCCTGCCCAAGGCCGCCGCGCTCTACAAGAAGATTCTCAAGATCAAGCCGGACGAAGAGAAAGCCCTGTGGCATCTGGGCAATATCTCCGCGCGCCAGGGACTGCTCCTGGATTCCCGTTCGTATTTCAATACGCTGGCCGACCGGCGGCGGGTCCGCGGCGACGTCCGGGGAGAAGCCGAGGTCCGCATCCGGCTGGGTGACCTCGACGGCGCCGACATCGATTCCCGCATTGCCGGCGCGCGCGCGCGCGTCGAGTTGGGGGACACGAAAACAGCCGTCGATCGCCTCAAACAGGCCGCCGCCGATCTGCAGGAAAAAGGCAAGGACGCCGACGCGCTGCGGCTGCTGACCGAGGCGGCGCAGTTCAATCCGGAAGACCTGGATCTGCGCCTGCTGCTGATGCAGGCATACATGGCGCGCGGCGACTTCGAGGCGGCCTGCCAGTTTGCCACGACGGCCGCCGACCTGCGCAGTGTGGCCGACGCCCTGTTCACGCTGGGGCGCGACGACGAGGGGCTCAACGTGCTGGCGAGCGCGGCGGACGCGGATCCCGCTGACATCAGCATGCGGGTCGACCTCGTGAACAGGCTGGTCGCACGCGGCGACCTGGCGGGTGCGCGCGTCGTCCTCACGCCGGAGGTGGCGGGCAGCGACCCGGGCCTGTTGTGGATCCTGGCGGAGATGGAGCTGCGCGACGGGCGGGTCGAGGAAGGCACGGCGGTGCTTCAGCGGGTTCTCGCCGAAGACCCGGGCCGGCGGGACGGCCTGGTCATTCTTGGTTGTTCGGTGGCCGAAGTGAACCCGGATGCCGGGTACGAATGCATCGAGCTGGCGGCGCGAGCGGCCATCGCCGGCGACGAGTGGGGTTCGGCGGCAGCTGCGCTGAATGAGTTCGTCAGCCGGTTCCCGAATCACATCCCGGCGCTGATGCGCCTCGTGGAAGTCTGCGTGGACGGCGGCCTGGAAGCGACGATGTACAGCGCGCAGGCACAGCTCGCCGATGCGTACCTGACGGCAGGCGCCGGCGTGGAGGCGCGGGTCATCGCGGAAGATCTCGTGGCGCGCGAGCCGTGGGACCGTCTCAACATCGACCGATTCCGCCGGGCGCTCACGATGCTGGGGGAAACCGACGTCGACGCCATCATCGCGGACAGACTGAGCGGCCAGACCCCGTTTACCAGCACCGACTTTCTGTGGCCTGCCGAGCCCGCTGCCACGGAGATCGTACCGACGCCGATCGGCGATCCGGTCATCACGCCGCCCGCGCCTCCGCCGCAGGTGCAGCCCGAGGCCGTCATTCCCGATCCCGTCGTCGAGGTGAAGCCGCCTGTGCCGGCGCCATCAGCCGCGCCGCGCGGTCCAAACCGCGATGCGTTCGCGATCGATGTGGACAGCATTCTGGCTGCCAATTTCGGCACTGCTGCCGATTTCGGTGCGAGGCACGGCGGTTCGGATCCGCACACTCAGGAGGCGGAAGCGCCAAACCGGAATCGGCCGAGGTGGACTTGAGCGATGTGCTTCACGACCTTCGTAAGGCAGCCGGCAGGCGCGGGGCCTGCGCCGCCGGCGCCGCCCCTCGAGAGTGTCTTGAAGGGGCTGCGCGACGAGGCCGCTCACGATTCGTCGCCCGAGACCGCGGAGCAGCATTTCAAGCTGGCCGGCACCTACATGGATATGGGCATGCAGGACGAGGCCATGAAGGCGCTCGAAGTGGCGGCCCGTTCGCCTCGCCACCGGTTTCGCGCGGGCGCCATGCTGGGCAAGGCCTATCTGGATGCCGGCGATCGCGTCGAACGCCATCGACTGGTTCGGGCGTGCAGTCGAGGCGTCCGCACCGAGTCCAGTGGCGCTTCACGCACTCCTCTATGATCTCGCCTTGCTGCTGGAGGCCAACGGTGAGAGCGCGCGGGCGCTCGCAGTGTTCCTCGAACTGCAGGCCGAGGCCGGCGAGTACCGGGACGTATCGAGCCGGCTGGAGCAACTGAAAGTCCAGATGGGAAGCTGATGTTGAAGCGCCTGCTGCTCGTCGCCTACTTCATCGAGGTCGGACTGCTCCTCGTGCTGGTCCCCTGGTCTCCATTCTGGGAGCGCAATTATTTCGTGACCGCGTTTCCTGCCATTCACGACCATCATCCGCAACCACTACGTCCGGGGCGGCGTGTCCGGTCTCGGCGTCGTCAATCTGCTCATGGGGTTCAACGAGCTGGCCTCGCTGCTGATGGCGCGCCGTCGCATGGAGACGATGGAGACGATCGAACAGTCATGATGTGTCTCGTCACCGATCGCCGGCGCCTGTCCGGCGGCCGTGATGCGATCGATCGACTCGTCGATCTCGTGACGGCGGCTGCACGTGCGGGCGTCGATCTGATTCACATCCGGGAGCGGGATCTCGACGCGCGCGATCCTCGGGGCGCTGGTCCGCCGGTGCGTGAAGGGCGTCGAGCGAACCGGCGCACGTGTCGTCGTGAACGATCGCGCCGACGTGGCGCTGGCGTCCGGCGCGCATGGCGTGCACCTGCGCGGCGATTCCATCCCGGCCGGTGCGGCTCGATCCCTGCTTCCCGCCGGCGCCATCGTTGGCCGCTCGGTCCACAGGGTCGAGGAGACGTCGGCCGTCTCCCGTGCGGGCGGGCTCGACTACCTGATTTTCGGAACGCTCTTCGAGACCGGTTCGAAGGAGCCGAACCATCAGCTTGCCACCCTTGACGAGCTGGCCGCCGCCTGCCGCGTCGCCAGCGCAGGGTTGTCCGAGCGACCGGGCATGGACCGGAAGGCTGGACGCGGCATCCCCGTGCTGGCGATCGGCGGGATCACGCTGGAAAGCGCGTCGCTGGTCCGCCGGGCGGGCGCATCCGGTGTCGCGGGCATAGGCCTTTTCATCCCGCCGGCGGGGCAGGAGGGCGACGGTTACCTGCAGGCCGTGGTCTCGCGTCTGCGCCGGACGTTTGACAGCGTCGAAGCGGTTACCTAACATTGACGGCAAATCAACGGTCATGCCCCAGGGTCCCCCAGCCCGTACTGTCGGAGCTCGCTTGCGCGAAGCACGCGAAAAGCGAGGCGTTTCGCTCAGGCAGATCGCGAACAGCACACGCATATCCGTGATGTCACTCGAAGCCCTGGAGCGCAGCGACCTGTCCCGCCTGCCCGGAGGTATCTTCACGCGCTCGTTCATCCGCGCGTACGCGCAGGAAGTCGGTCTCGATCCCGATCGGACGATTCAGGACTTCATCGCGGAGCTTCCGGCGGAGGCCGCGACCGCCACGGCGCATCCCGCCGCGGTCGAAGACGGCGAGAAGCTCGAGAGCGATCGCAGGGCCGTGACGACGGCGTTCCGCCTGATTCTTGTCAGCGTGCCGATCGTTGGCCTCTTCATGTACTACAGTTCGCGGCCGCAGCTCGAGATCGAGAGATCTCCCGCTGCGACGGTTGTGTCATCGGCTGTGTCGGATCCGGTTGCGTCGCCGCCCGAGCCGACAGCGTTACCACGCGAGGCGGGCATGGCCGTGCCCGCGGCGGGCGTCCCTGTCAGGGACCTGACGATGCAGATGGCGCCGCGCGCGACGTGCTGGGTGTCGGTGAACGCCGACGGCGAGCGGGTGTTCTCGGGGCTGATGGCCGCCGGTGAGAAGCATGCCGTGACGGCCAGAGAACAGATTGTCGTGAACGTCGGCGATGCCGGTGCGTTCGAGTACACGTTGAACGGGCGGCCGGGCCGGGCGCTGGGCGCTCCGGGCGAGGTCGTCAGCAAGCGAATTACGCTCTCCAACTTCAGCGAGTTCCTCGCCCCGTAATGGAAGTCGGTCTCCGCAGCCCGCTCCTGGACTTTTTCAAGCGTGGAGAAGTCGCCAAGGATGTTCGCCTTCTGGCGGCGCGCGGCGCGCTCGCGCCCCGCGCGCACGAACAGGTGGCGCTGCTCGCGATTCTCACCGAGGACGCCGATCCCGAGGTGCGCGGGGCCGCCGAAGCGACGCTCGCGTCGATCCCGGCCGAATCGCTCTCGGGCTTTCTCGGGAGATCGGACGTCTCGGAGGGGCTGCGCGATTTTTTCCGCGGGCGGGGCATCGAGCCGACACTGGGCGGCGTGGCCGGCGACGATCCGCTGGTCGACACCGACCCCGGACCCGGCGCCGAAGGGGACATCGCCGAGGGCGAGGAAGGGGACGGCTCGCGCGAAAGCGCCAGCCAGCAGCTCGGGCAGATGAACGTCGCCGAACGCATGAAGGCGGCGATGAAGGGATCGAAAGAAGAGCGCTCGATTCTCATCCGCGATCCGAACAAGCTGGTGTCGTCGTCTGTGCTGAGCAGCCCGAAGCTGACCGAGTCGGAAGTGGAGCAGTTCGCGAAAATGGCGAACGTGTCCGAAGAGGTGCTTCGCATCATCGGCATGAACCGGGCGTGGGTGAAGAACTACGGGGTCATCGTCGCCTTGACGAAGAACCCGAAGACGCCGTTGGCCATATCGATGCATTTCGTGCAGCGTCTGAACGACAAGGACCTCAAGATGATCGCCCTCGACCGGAACCTGCAGGAGCCGCTCAAGCTCGCCGTCCGCAAGCGTCTGACCTCGCCCGAAAAAAAATGATTCAGGATGCTCTCGGCCGAGGACAAGCTGGCCGAAATCAAGAACCTGTACTACCAGACTTCCCGCGCCACGATTAAGCAGGATTTCGCCAAGGCCATCGAGCTGCTGAAGTCGATGCCGAGCGAAGAAGAACGGGAACGAGTGGCGGTGTACATGGACGGGCTGTCACAGATGCGGTCGGACTGGGCAAGGGGGGCGGGGAAAGTGAAAAGTAAAAAGTGGAAAGTAAAAAGTGGAAAGTTAAAAGTAAAGAGGAGAAAGTAAAAAGGCGAAGGTAACTTTCTACTTTTCACTTTCTACTTTTCACTTTTCACTTTTTACTTTCCCCCGTCTCAGTGCACCTCTAAAGTCCTCCACACTCCTCGTATTCAGCACATCCTCCTTCGTCAGCCACGCCCGGCGGGCCATCTGGACACCCCATTTCATGTACCTGAATGCGGCTGGTCGCGTGCGCATCCGTGCTGATGACGATCTTGACCCCGCGGTCGCGCGCCGCCCTGGCATTGATGTCCGAGAGATCGAGGCGGTCGATCTGGCAGTTGATCTCGAGCGCCACACCAGCCGCGGCCGCCGCGTCGATGAACCGGTTGATGTCCAGCTTGTAGGGCTCGCGTCGCAGCAGCCGGCGGCCCATCGGATGGCCGATGATGTCCACATAGGGGTTCGCGATCGCCCGCAGCATGCGGTCGGTCATGTGCGCTTCGTCGAGGTTGAACGACGAGTGCACCGATGCCACGACAACGTCGAGCTCCGCCAGGCAGTCGTCGGCGAGATCCATGGAGCCGTCCGTGCGAATGTCGCACTCGATTCCGGCCAGCAGCGTGATGCCCTCGAGCCGCCCGCCAATCTCCCGGATGCGCCGCGCGTGCTGGATGGCGCGGTGCTCGTCGAGCCCGTTGGCCATCGCCAGCGCCTTGCTGTGATCGGTAATCGCGAGGTACTTCAGGCCCAGGCTCGCGTGCCGCGATCGCCATGGTCTCGATGTCTTCGCGGCCGTCGGTCTCGGTCGTGTGCGAATGGATATCGCCTTGAATATCCTCGAGCGTGACAAGGCGGGGCAGCGCGCGGCGCTCGGCCGCTTCGAGCTCTCCCCGGCCCTCGCGAAGCTCGGGCGGTATTTCTTCGAGACCAAGCGCCGCGTAGATGTCGGCTTCGGTTCGCCCCGCCACCATCGAGCCGTCGTCAACGCGGAAGAGGCCGTACTCGTTCAGCTTGAAGCCATGCGAGATCGCCCGATCGCGCAGCGCGATGTTGTGCGATTTGGAGCCGGTGAAATACTGCAGAGCGGCGCCGCGGCTGTCGGGCTCGACGAGCCGCAGGTCGGCCTGAATGCCACCCCCGAGCAGGACGCTCGACTTCGTGTCGCCTTGCCCGAGAATACGCTCGACCAGCTTGTAGCCCGTGAACGCCGGCATGACGGCGGGGCCCTCTCCCGTCGCGAGAATGTCGATGTCTCCCGAGGTTTCGGCGCCGCGCCTGATGCTGCCGACGTTGTCGAAGATGACGGTCGGACACGCGCCGCGGAGGTACTCGACGCAGGAGAGCGGCCGCCTCGGCGGCGTCCGGCAGGAGATGGCGCCCCGAGTTCTGCCTGCGCTCCACGCAGGCGCGCAGAATCAACTGCTCCTTTTTCGGGCCGAGTCCTTTCAGCGCGCGGATGCGGCCGTCGTGACAGGCCGTCTCGAGCTCTTCGATCGTCTTGATGCCGAGCTGCGAGTAGAGCATGGCGACGGTCTTCGGTCCGACGCCCTGGAGATGGAGAAGATCGAGGATCGTCGGCGGAAACTGTTCGAGAAGTTCCCGGTGATATCGCGATTCGCCAGTGTCGGCAATCTCGCGGATCTTCGCGGCCAGGTCCTTGCCGATGCCGGGAATCGCGCGAAGCTCGCCGTCGGTGCAGGAGGCGAGCTTGTCGGTGGCGTTGGCGATGGTTTCAGCGGCGTTGCGGTACGCGCGTATCTTGAACGCGTTTTCGTTCTTGATTTCGAGGAGATCGGCGATCTCATCAAAAATGCGCGCGATACCGACGTTTTCCATGTTCTGAACAAGAGCTTACGAGACTAGGAGAATTCTTTTCAAAAGATTTCTCCTAAACTCCTAATCTCTTGTTCGTTCAACACGGAGCCCGTCGGTTTCGATTCGGTAGTCTAGGAGCCTTGCGCCGCCCGAGGAAAGGGCCTGCTGGACGGCCGGCACGTCTTTCGGATCTGCAAGGCAGAACAGGCACCCGCCGCCACCGGCGCCGCACACCTTGGCGGCGCGTGCGCCGGCCGCGAAAGCCGCCTGCATCAACGTTTCGATCATCGGCGTCGTGACGCCCGGCGCAAGTTTCTTGCGCGCCTCCCATTCACGGTTGATCTGGTTGGCGGCGGCGGTCCAGTCCGCCCGGCTGAGGGCGTCGCGAAGACCGGCGGTCGCTTCCACGATCCGATCGAAGCACGCGATGACATGGCGGTCGCCATCGATGTGCCGCTTCATGATTTCCCAGTTGTTCGTGCCGGAAAAATGCGGCGCGCCCGTGTAGGCAAGGACGACCCTCTCCTGCAAGGCAACGGGATCGACGTCGATGACGGCTCGCCTGACGCCCTCGGGTCGCAGCTCGATGGCCGCGACCCCGCCATAGTAGGCGGGGCGATAGTCCTGCACGCCGGTCGGTACGTGAATCACCTGCGCCTCGACGTTCATGGCGATGGTCAGCAGGTCTTCTCCCTCGAGCGGCATGCCGGCCCATGCGGCGAAGGCGCCGCAGACGGCGACGTTCAGCGCCGAGGAACCGGCGATGCCCGCGCCGGTGGGAGACTCTCCGCGGGTACGAAGCGTCAGGTTCCTCGCTTTGAAAAAATACGCGAGCTTGCTGAGCAGCGGAAGGCCGTCGCCGTCGGCCAGCGCCTCCCAGCTCGACGCTTCAACCGTTTTCGAGGAGTCGATCGATTCCAGCACGACCCGGCCGTCGGTGCGCGGCACGATCTCGGCGTGCGCGCGCAGGCTGATCGCGGCGTTCACGGTCTGCGCGTTCTCGTGGAAGAGGTACAGCGGCCAGATGTCTACCGTGCCGCCCGCCAGGTCTATTCGTGTCGGAGCAGATGTCGTTATGTGCATGGGTGGCGTGACTCGCCGAAGGGCAACGCGCGAAGGCGGGTCAATGGGCGCGCAGCAGCAGGACCGGAACACGAACCGTGTGACGGACCTTGTCGACCGTGGTGCCGTGGATGATGTCTGACAGGAAGCGGTGGCCGTGCGTGGACATGGCGATCAGATCGACGTGTTCCTCGTCGGCAATCCTGATGATCTCGGTGGCTGGATCGCCCATGGCCAGCCGGCAGTCGACCTGGAGCCCGGCATTGCGAAGTTCAACGACCCGGCGGTGGAGATACGCGCGATCGTCGCGGATTTCCTCCGACTCGCGCAGCTCGAGATCTTCAAAATGGCGGGCGGCGAAGCCGTCGGCAACGTGCACCAGCAGCAGGCGGCCGCTCGTCATTCGGGCGAGGCTGATGATGTGATCGATGATCGCTTCGTCGGCCTTCGAGTTCTCGACCGCGACGAGAATGTGCTGATACACATCAACCCCCGAAGAACTCAATGGCGGTCTGGTAAAGCAGGTACACGTTCAGCCCTGCGATGATAATGCAAATGGGCCATGCCAGCGCTTTGATCCAGAAACCGGATGCGAACGGTCCCATGATCTTCGGGTTGCTCGTGAACTGGATGAGCGGGAAGATCGCAAACGGCAGTTGAAGGCTGAGCACGACCTGACTGAGCACGAGCAAAGGTCCGGAGCCCTCCTCGCCCTTGATGGCGATGACGATGACCGCCGGCACGATGGCGATGAGACGGGTGATGAGCCGGCGCAGCCAGGGTCGAAGGCGGATGTTGAGGAAGCCTTCCATCACGATCTGGCCGGCCAGGGTGCCCGTCAGCGTCGCGTTCTGACCGGAGAAGAGCAGCGCGACGGCAAACAGCACGCTGGCGCCCGTTGCGCCGAGCAGGGGATCCAGCAGCAGGTAGGCGTCGCCGATGTCTGCGACCTCATGGTATTTCGGATCCGGGTTGAACACCGCTGCCGCCATGATGAGAATGGCGGCGTTGATGAAGAGCGCCGACATCAGGGCAACGGTGGAATCAATCGTCGCGTAGCGAATCGCTTCCTCTCTGGCGGCGACGAATCGCCGTACTTCCGCGTCTGCACGATCGACGAGTGCAGGTACAGGTTGTGGGGCATGACCGTTGCGCCAAGAATCCCGATCGAGATGTACAGCATCTCTGGATTGCGCAGGATGTCTGGCTGCGGGACCAGGCCAAAGGCGAGCGCGCCCATGTCGGGGCGCGCCATCCACAACTCGATCGCAAAACAGCCCGCGATGCCGAGAATCAGCGTCAGCACGATGGCTTCGACATAGCGGAAGCCGCGATTCTGCAGGTACAACACGAGGAACACGTCGGTGGCCGTCAGACACACACCCCAGAGCAGCGGGATGCCGAAGAGCAATTGCAGCGCGATGGCCGCGCCCAGGACTTCGGCGAGATCGCAGGCCGCGATGGCGATCTCGCACACGATCCAGAGGGCAAATGCCGTGCGGCGCGAGTACGCATCGCGGCAGGCCTGCGCCAGATCGCGGCCGCTGGCGATGCCCAGCCGCGCGGCGAGCGACTGGAGCAGAATCGCCATGAAGTTCGAGAGCACGATCACGCTGAGCAGCGTGTACCCGAACTTGGCCCCTCCAGCGATGTCGGTGGCCCAGTTGCCCGGGTCCATGTAGCCGACCGCGACGAGATAGCCGGGGCCGGCGAAGGCCAGCATCTTCCGCCAGAAGCCGCCGGTCACCGGAATAGGAATGGTTCCGTGGACTTCGGGAAGGCTCAGGCGTGAGGGCGGTCCCCACGATTCGTCCGGTGCGGCGTCGGGTTCCCGTTCCATAGCCACCTTATCGGTCGCGGCCATCCTATAATGATAAGTCGTGTCGCCTCAACCGCTTCGCCGCCGCATCGGCCAGCTGCTCATCGGCAGTTTCGCCGGTAGTCAGATTCCCGTAGAAATGCGCGCGCTGGCGCGCGAGTTCGATCTCGGCGGTATCACGATCTTTCGCCGCCTGGGAAATATCGAGGATCCCGAGCAGGTGGCCGGCCTGGCCTTCGATATCAGGAACCTGGGTGTCGAAATGCCCGGCTGGGTCGGTATCGACCAGGAGGGAGGGCGTGTCGCCCGCCTGAAGTCGCCCTTCACGGAGTGGCCGCCGATGGCGACGCTCGGACGAAGCGACGACATCGCGCTGACGCGAAAGTTTGCGGCAGCGCTGGCGGCCGAGATGGCGGCCGTCGGCATCACCCTCGATTACGCGCCGGTGCTCGACATCCACACGAATCCGAAGAATCCGGTCATCGGCGACCGCGCGCTTGGCGAGAAGCCGGAAGTCGTCTCGAAGCTCGGCCGCGTGATCATCGAAGAGCTGCAGCGTGCCGGCGTGGCCGCCTGCGGCAAACATTTTCCAGGTCACGGCGATACCGCGACCGATTCCCATGCCGAGCTTCCGATCGTCGAGCATCCACCAGACAGGTTGCGTGCGGTGGAGTTTGCGCCGTTCAGGATGGCGATCGAAGCCCGGCGTGGCGTTCATCATGACCGCGCACGTGCTCGTGACGACGATCGATGATGAGCGCCCGGCGACGTTGTCGAAAAAGATCGTTCAGAAGATCCTGCGAGAAGAACTGGGGTTCAACGGTGTGATCGTCTCGGACGATCTCGAAATGAAGGCGATTGCCGATAACTATTCTGCCGGGCGATGCGGCCGTCGCCGCGATATCCGCGGGCTGTGATGCCCTTCTCATGTGCGGCAGCGGCAAGGCGGTGGACATCGGGCTTCAGGTCCAGGCATTGGAGGCCCTGATCCGCGCGGTCGAGGACCAGCGGTTGCCGTTGAAGCAGGTGGAAGCCGCGCTCGAGCGCAACCGCCGGGCGAAGGAGGGCTTTCTGCGCGAGTGGCGTCCTCCGACGGCGGCGCAACTGCGGCAGCATGATCGGCCTGGAAGAGCATCGAGCGATTTCGGAGCGGATGTCGCAGTTCGCCTGAACCGAATGTTGAAACCACCACGCCTGCGCCGCGGGAGACCGCATCGCCGTCGTCGCGCCTGCCAGTTCATTCCAACGCGAAGAGTTCGACAAGGGCGTCCGCGAGCTCCACGACCTCGGTTTCGAGCCCGTCTTCGACGACACCGTGTTCGCTCGACATGCCGGCTATGTCGCCGGCACCGGGTCCCTTCGCGCGCAGGCGTTCCTCGGTGCGTGGCGAGACCCGTCGGTGAAGGCGCTCGTCGCGGTCCGCGGCGGTTTCGGCAGCGTGCACGTGCTGCCGCTCCTCGACAAGGAAGATCTTCGCCGGACGCCGAAGGCCTTCATCGGCTACAGCGACTTGACGACGGTTCTCACGTACCTGACAGCGCTCCATGGCATCGTCTCGTTCCACGGTCCGATGCTGGATCGGAGGCTCGGCCGCGGCGTCGAGGGTTACGATCGCGACTCGTTTGTCCGCGCGCTCACCCAGGCAGAGCCGCTCGGCGAGCTTGGCGGGGCCACGCTCGAGGCGTTGCGACCGGGGGAAGCGGCGGGCCCGCTGATGGGCGGGACGCTCGCGCAGCTCGTGGCGTCGCTCGGCACGCCCTACGCGTTCAAGCCGCCGCACGGTCACGTCCTCTTTCTCGAAGACGCGGGCGAGCGTCCGTATCGGCTCGATCGCATGCTGACGCAGTTGCGCCTGGCGGGTGTCGTCGACTCGGCATCAGCGATCGTGCTCGGCGAGTTCAAGGATTGCGATGAGCCACGCGGAGAGCCGTCGGCGAAGGGTGTGCTGGCGGCGTTACTGAAGGACTTCGAGGGGCCTGTGGTTTACGGCTTTCCGTCGGGACACACAACCGCGCCGTTCGTGACGCTGCCGTTCGGCGTGCGCGCGCGCGTCGTCGCAAACGGACGGTCGCGGTTGATTATCGAAGAGGCGGGCGTCGAGTGACGATTCATTTCATCGGTGTATGCGGGACGGCTATGGCGACACTGGCGGCGCTGTTGAAGCGCAAGGGCCACGACGTGCAGGGCTCCGACGAGAACGTCTACCCGCCGATGAGCACGTTTCTGGAATCCGAGAAGATTCGGACGCTGTCCGGCTATCGCGCGGAACACATCACGCCGGCCATCGATCTCGTGGTGGTCGGCAACGCGATTTCCCGGGGAAACATCGAGCTCGAGATCGTGCTCGACCGGAAGGTGCGGTACTGCTCGCTGCCCGAAGCCGTCAGGGAACACTTTCTCTGGGACGCGACGTCGATTGTCATCGCGGGCACACACGGCAAGACGACCACGACGTCGCTGGCCGGCTGGCTGCTCGTGCACGGCGGCCTGGACCCGAGCATTCTGGTGGGCGGCATCGCCCGCAATCTTGGGCACGATGGATCGAGCTATCGACTGGGCCAGGGCCGCGAGTTCGTCATCGAGGGCGATGAATACGACAGCGCCTACTTCGACAAAACGGCGAAGTTCCTGAAGTATCTGCCGGACATCGCCGTCATCAACAACGTCGAGTTCGATCACGCCGATATCTACAGCGATCTCGACGCTGTTCGGCTGGCGTTCCGGCGGCTCGTCAACCTCGTGCCGCGCTCCGGACTGCTGTTGCTCGGGGCCGATTCGCCGGACGCGCTGGCGTTGAAGAAATGGGCTGTAAGCCCCGTCGAGACATTCGGACTCGACGAGTCGTCCGACTGGCGCGCATCGGATATCACCGTCTCGAACGCGGGGCAGTCGTTCAACGTACTGCACCGGGGCTCGCTCGTCGGCGCGATGCAGCTGCCGCTGTTCGGTGCGCACAACGTTCGCAACGCGCTTGCCGCGATCGCGGTGGCGTATACCGTCTCCGTACCAGCGGAGCGCATCGCCGAAGGGCTGGCGACGTTCCAGGGTGTGAAGCGGCGGCTCGAGATCTACGGCGAGGCGGCTGGCGTGACCGTGTACGATGACTTCGCCCACCACCCGACGGCCATCGCCGAGACGCTGGCGGGTCTCCGCGCGGCGAATCCTCATAAGCGCATCTGGGCCATTTTCGAGCCACGCTCGGCGTCGTCGAGCCGCCGCGTCTTCCAGCAGGACTTCGCGCGCGCGTTCGGACCCGCCGACGAGGTCATCATTGCGCCCGTGTTCCGCACGAGTCTGTCGGAGGACGAGCGGCTGTCAGCTCAGGAGCTTGTGAGCGACCTCAAAGGCGCGGGTCAGCGTGCGAGGGCGGCCGCGTCGATCGACGACATCGTGACGACGATCGTCAAAGAGAGAAAAGCCGGAGATCTGGTCGTCTTTATGTCGAACGGCGGCTTTGGCGGTATCCATCAAAAGACGCTGCAGGCGCTTGGCGTATGAGCCAGGGTCGCGTCGCCATTGTGGGAGATACCTGCGTCTCGATTGAATTCGGCACGACAATCGATGACGGGATCAATGCACGATGCGTGGCTTTCGCACGGTTGCTCGAGGGCCTCGCCCTCGACGGGGTGCGCGACGTGGTGCCTACGTACAACGCCGTCACGGTCCATTTTGATCCGCGCTCGATGAATCGGGACTCGCTTTGCATAGAAATCAAGGCGCTTGCCGTGCGGACCGTCGGCGAAGCGAATGCCGATACGCGGACCGTCGAAGTGCCGGTGAGCTATGGTGGCGAGGCCGGTCCGGATTTGTCTGCGGTTGCGGCGTTTGCGCGATGTTCGCAGGACGAGGTGATTGGACTGCACACCGCGACTGAATACCGCGTGTACATGCTGGGTTTTCTCCCAGGATTCCCATACATGGCTGCGGTGAACGCGAGAATCGCCATGCCAAGGCTGGATGCCCCGCGTTTACGCGTGGCGGCGGGGTCTGTGGGAATCGCCGGGACGCAGACGGGGATCTATCCGTGCGAGTCGCCTGGCGGCTGGAGAATCATCGGGAGAACATCGCTCAGACTGTTCGATGCGGCGCGCGCCGAGCCCTTCCTGCTGAAAGCCGGCGACCGCGTGAAGTTCGTGGCGGCGTGACGCGATGGCGGATCTGTCCATTATTCGCCCAGGCATGTTCACGACGGTGCAGGATCTCGGGCGTTGGGGCTATCAGTCTCGGGGTGTGCCGGTGAGCGGCGCCCTCGACTGGTTTTCACACCGTTTAGCGAATTTGCTGGTGGGCAACGATCCCACGTCGGCAGGGCTGGAAGTCACGCTGACAGGACCGCAGCTTCGATTCGAGCGTGCGACGAGCTTCGCGGTGACCGGGGCGGAGTTTGAGCTGACGCTCGACGACCGGGCGGTCGGGATGAACCAGGCAATCGAGGCGGCGGCGGCATCGGTCCTGCGCTTTGGCGATCGGATACGGGGCGCACGAGCCTACATCGCGATTGCCGGCGGAGTAGATGTTCCCCCGGTTCTGGGGAGCCGCTCGACACACGTCCTGACCGCCATGGGCGGTCACGAGGGCCGAGCCCTCCGGGTGGGTGACACGCTTGCTCAAGGGAAAACGGTTCCTGAATCCGCTGCAGCGAAGATGGATCTGGAAGCACTGTCAGACCCAGGGCCTCTCTTTCCGTGGCGAAAACTTCGAGTTGTTCCCGTCGACCCGGGGATGACCAAACATCTGACAGGAGCGCGCTTCCGGATTTCGTCGCAGTCCAATCGCATGGGATACCGGCTTGAAGGTGCGACCGTGGCGGCCAAAGCGACGGGAGAGCTCGTTTCGACGGCGGTGCCGACCGGGGCCATCCAGATACCGCCCACCGGGCAACCGATCCTCCTGATGAACGACCACGCAACGACCGGTGGATACCAGATTGCCGGGGTTGTCATCACGGCCGACCTGCCAGTGGCAGGCCAGCTAGCACCCGGTGACTGGGTGGAGTTTGAAACTTGTTCTGTCGAGACGGCCGACAAGGAACTGCGCCAGCTGGAGGCCCTGCTTGGCTCCCCATTGACGCGTTTGTGGAGCAGATGACGTCGAAGTTTGGCGAAGGACGCCTCCGCAGCGAGGCGCCGCTCGCACCCTTGACGACGTTCAGGGTCGGCGGCCCGGCGGAGTGGTTGCTGGAGACGCGATCGTCCGACGAAATCAGGGAGGCGATCCGTATCGCGCATGCCAACGGCGTGAGGGTGACCCTGCTTGGCGGCGGGTCGAATGTGCTCGTCGGCGATCGCGGCGTCCGCGGACTTGTGGTGCGGCCTCGTGGCGGCCAGATCGAGCAGCTCGATGCCGGCCACGTGCGCGCCGACGCGGCCACGACCATCAACGGGCTGGTCCGCTGGACGGTCCAGCGGGGCATCGCCGGGCTCGAAGCGTGGGCCGGTACGCCCGGCACGGTTGGCGGCGCCATCTTCGGCAACGCGCACTTTGGGGGCCGCCTCATCGGCGAGCTGGTGGAATCGGTGCGGGTCGCCTGCGCCGACGGATCGACCCGCGATGTTCCCCGCGACGAAATGGATTTCGGGTACGATCGAAGCCGCTTGCAGAAAACCGGCGAAATCCTGCTGTCGGCGCTCTTCCGCGTGTCGTCGGGCGATCCCGCGGCGCTTCGCGACGTCGCCCGCCAGTCGCTCGCGTATCGCAAGAAGACGCAGCCGCTCGATACGCCGAGCGCGGGTTGCATCTTTCAGAATCCCGGGCGTCAGGATGTGCCGTCGGACATTCCCGCGTCGGCCGGTGCCCTGGTCGATCGAGCCGGGCTGAAGGGCGTCGCGCGTGGCGACGCCCGGGTCTCCCCGACGCACGGCAACTTCATCGTCAACGAAGGGCGTGCGACGGCAGCCGATATTCGCGGCCTGATCGATTTGTGCCGGTCGCGGGTGAGTGAGCGGTTTGGTGTCGCGCTGCAGGAAGAGATCGTCTACCTGGGAGATTTCTGATGTCGAGTCTGTTGATTGAAGGTGGCCGCCCGATCTCGGGACGAATCGACGTCGAGGGCAACAAGAACGCCGCGCTTCCGCTGCTGGCGGCGTGCCTGCTGACGACCGAAGAGTGCGTGCTGACGAACATGCCGCGCATCGGCGATGTCGAGGTCATGGCGAAGCTGCTGACCGAAGTGGGCGCCGAAGTCCATGGCGTCGGCACCACCACGGTGCGCGTGAGGTGCCGCGACATTCTCACATCAGAGCCGACCAGCGAACTGGTGGGCAAGCTGCGAGGCTCGGTGCTGCTGCTCGGTCCGCTGCTGGCGCGTACCGGACGCGCGGTGCTGGCGACCCCGGGCGGCGACTTCCCGGCCCGCCGCACCATCGGCACACATATCGATGCGCTCGTACACCTCGGGGCGACGGTTCTGCCATCGACGGGGCATGCGTTGGAGGCCCCTGACGGGCTGCACCCGGCGTCGATGTATCTCGACGAAGCGTCGGTGACAGGTACCGAGACCGCGCTTCTCGCGGCGGCGACAATCGAGGGTGTCACGGAAATCCGTCATGCCGCCACCGAGCCACACGTGGTCGAGGTGTGCGAGTTCCTGCAGCAGATGGGCGTCGGAATCACCGGCGCAGGCTCGTCGACGATCCGCATCGAAGGCACGACGCGGCCGAGAGGTGCGACCCACACGCTGAACGGTGACTACATCGAGGCTGGAAGCTGGGCGGTGGTCGCCGCGGTGACGGGCGGGGCCATCGAGGTCCGCGGCGCACGCGCGGAGGACGTCGAAGGGATCGCCTTCGTGCTGAAGCGGATGCGCATCGAATGCACGTTCGAAGACGGTCTCATGACGATTCAACCCTCGAGCCCGATTGCGGCAGGACGGATTACCACCGGCCTGTGGCCGAGCTTCCCAAGCGATTTCGTCAGCCTCGTCACCGTGCTGGCGACCCAGGCCGAGGGCCGAACGCTGATTCACGACTGGATGTACGAATTGCGTCTGTTCGCGCTGGAGCAGCTCAGCGGCATGCGGGCGGATCTGTTTCTCTGCGATCCCCACCGGATCATCGTGACCGGGCCCAGCAAGCTGCGGGGACGCAAGCTCGACAGCCGCGATCTGCGTTCTGGAATGGCGCTGATTGCCGCCGGGCTGGCCGCCGAAGGGCAGAGCCGCCTGAGCCCGCTCGAGACTGTCGAACGCGGCTACGGGCACCTGGTCGACCGCCTCAAGATGCTGGGCGCGCGGGTTGAGCAGATCGAGCAAAGAGTGCCGCAACCTCAGGCTTGACGACCTTGCCCATGGCGTTTCGCGGCAGCTGCGACACGCACGCAAGGTTCCTCGGAATTTTGTACGGGGCCAGGCGTGTTCTGGCCCATTGTTTCAACTCTTCGAGATCGAGCCTCGCGTCCGGCCGCAGTTCGGCCGCGCAGCAGACGCGCTGACCCCATTCCACATCGTCCACGCCCACGACGACACACTCGGCAATGGCGGGATGCGTGCGCAGCACCTCTTCTATTTCGAGGGCGGAGATCTTGTGGCCGCCGGATTTGAGGATGTCGACGCTCGCGCGTCCGAGCAGGCGATAGGCGCCGTCTTCGACGACGGCGGCATCGCCGGTACGAAACCAGCCATCCACGAAGGCCTCTCGCGTGGCGTCGGGCTGCCTCCAGTATTCCGGGAACACTCCTGGCCCCTTGAGCTGCAGCTCGCCGTCAACGATGCGTGCCGATACGCCCGGCAGGGGCTGGCCGACATATCCGGGCCGACGATCGCCGTGCAGAGGATTCGAGAGCGCCATCCCGACCTCTGTCATGCCATACCGTTCGAGGAGGACGTGCCCGCTGATCTCGTTCCATCGATCGAGCACGATTCGGGGAAGCGCCGCAGACCCGCTCATCATCAGGCGCAGCGCGTGGCAGCCGCGCGAGCGTGACTCGCGACCATCCGCCGGCGCGGCGTCCCACGAACCGATCAGCCGGTGATAGACCGTCGGGACCGCGCTGAACAGCGTGAGCTCGCCCGACGAGAGGCGTTCCCACGTCGATTCGCTCTCGAACCGGGGCGCCATTTCGACGACCGCGCCGCTCCACAACGCGCACGAGACGACATTGAGGATTCCGTGCACGTGATGCAGGGGAAGGACGAGCAGCGTGCGATCGGATGCGGTCCATTCCCAGGCGGTCACGAGCGACTCGATCTGCGCGGTGAGATTGGCGTGCGTCGTGACGACACCCTTCGGGCGGCCGGTGGTGCCGCTCGTGTACACGATTAGAGCGGGGCGGTTCGTAGGGTTCGTCGGTTCGTCGGTTCGTCGGTTCGTAGGTTCGTAAGGTTCGTGGGGTTCGTCAAGTTCGTGAGGTTCATGCTCGTGTAGAAGCGCGCACCAACCGAGTTCGCGAGGGATTCGATTGCCGTCTGGTTCTCAGCGTCGGCAACCACAATGGACGCGTCCGAATCCTGAATCAGGTACGCGAGCTCGGCCGGTGGGTGAGACAGCGGCAGCGGGACGGCGATGCTGCCGGCGAGCCAGATGCCCCACTGCACGGCCACGTGCTCGAATCCCGGCGTGACGAGGAACGCGACGCGTGCCTCATCGAGATCGCGGCGCCCGTCGAGCAGCCGCGCGGCCACGGCCGCCGCCGCGGCGCACAGCTCATCGTACGTGTAGCGTCCATTGCGATCGAGAATGGCCGTACGAGCCCCATGAGCGCGTGCGCGCGCCACGATGGCAGGCACCACGGGAGCCATGCTACTGCGGCGGTGGTGATTGCCCCGGGTTGGGCGGAGCTTGAGGTACCGGTGGAAAGATCGGCTTCGAGGATGGCAGCCCACTCGGAGCCGGCCGCTCGGGCAAATCCCCCGGCGGGGGCGCCTGGTCTTCCGGAAGCGGCAGATCCACGCCGCCAGCCGGGGCGGGGCCGACAGGTCCGGCGCCCGGTCCCGAGTCGCGACCCATCTGGAAGGCGCGCAGGTCGTCCTCGGTGATATCGAGCACGCGCACGATGCGCGGTGTCAGCATCAGGATGACGTCGGTCTGCTGCCGTTCGTTGCTCGAGTGCCCGAAGATGTGCCCGACAGCCGGAATGTCGCTCAACCCGGGGATGCCATCGCGGACCTTCCGCTCGTCATCGCGAATCAGGCCTGCGAGCATGTTCGTCTCGCCGTCGCGCAGGCGAATCGTCGTCTTGATGAGCCGGTTGCCGAACGTCGGCAATCCCCCAAATCCCTCGCCCGAGATGCTCGTCACCGAGATCGCCAGCGCCAGCGTCACGTCGTTGTCCATGTGCGTGCGGGGCGTGATGTCGATGTTGACGCCGATGTTCTCGTAGTTGAACGACGTAATCGGCTGCTGGTTCACGCCACCGGTCGCGATGGGGGAGAACGTCGTGACGGGTACCGGCACGCGCTCGCCGAACTGGGCCTGCGCGGCGATGCCGACCTGGGACCGGAGCTGGGGATTCGCGAGCACGCGCGTCGCGCGATCCTGCTTGATGAGCCGGTAGTACAGGCCCGGCACGTTGGTCATGAATACGTTGGAGGCGGTCAGGTTCCGCAGGTCCTGGAGCGTCAGGCCTGGCTTGTTGACGTCGGCCACGCCGTTGATGCCGGCCGAGTTCGGCGACGCGAACTGCAAGCCCCATTCGTTCAGCCGCGTCCGGTTCACCTCGAGCAGCTCGACATCGGTCATCACTTCGGGACGGGCCTTGTCGATCATGCTGATCAGCCGGCCCGCCGCGTCAATCCGTTCGGCCGTGTCGGTAATGGTGATGGCGTTGGTCCCCGCGATCGCGGCGATACGGCGGGCGTCGATGACGATCCGCAGCATGTCCATCGTTTCTTTGACGTCGGCATTGCTGAGATAAAACGTGCGCACCAGGTCTTCTTCGTACTCGCGCCGTTTCGCCGGTGTATCGGGCACGATGGCAATCGTGCGTGGCGCCGTCACCCGATAGAAGGTCTGCGTGCTGGCGGTAATGGCGCGGAGCGCCTGGTCCAACGTCTGATTGCGAATCTCGATGTTGATCGGCTGCGGCCGGAAGGCCGGGTCGAAGACGACGTTCACTTTCGACATCTGCGCCAGCGCGCGAATGACGATGTCGCTGCTCGCGTTGCGGAAGTTCAGCTCATCCGGCAAAGGATCGGCCGGAATCGAGATTCCGGGCAGCGGCTGGTCACGCATGCGCTCGACCAGCGCCTCGAGCTCGGTTTTTCCATCCTTCCGCACGGGCACCTTGGCGCGGAGCACGCTTTGCGTGTCCGCCAGCTCTTTCTGCACCTGGGCGTTCGCTGGATTGAGCTCGGCGGCCATTTGATATTCGGAGACCGCTTCGTCGAGCCGGCCGGTGCCGGCGAGGCGGCGCGCCTGCGTGAAGTGATCCTGCGACGCGCGCAGCTTGGCGCGCTGCAGGCCGGTTCGCGCGTTCACGTCGTCCGGATCGCTCTGGAGCGCTCGGGTGTACTCGACGACCGCCACGTCGTAGTCCTGCCGGTCTTCGGCTTTTCGTGCTTCCCGAAGCGCCGCACTGGTTATGCAACCGGAGAACGCCGCGGCGATCAAGAGAACTGAAATCGATCGCCCGAATGAGCATCGCACGAGCACGCTAACGGCCCCCGCCATCGGTGACCACTTCAACGTTGCGCGGCATCTGAAACACGAACTGGTTATCGGCAATGCCGACATTTTCCTTGAAATTCGAGAAGGTGAACGCCGAGCGGCCGCCCTGCGCGTCGATCGTGATGAGCATCTGCAAATTCAGTGTTTTGGGCTCGACGACCAGCGTCAACGACTCGTACTCGGGCTCGCGCCGCTTGGGCGTCAGCTTCAACGCGATCGATCCGGCGGGCGCATCGGGCACCTTGTCGTACGCGGGGTTGAAGTCGCGGGTGATGTCGCCCTTGCCCGTCAGGAACAGCGCCGGCGTCGGGGCCTGTTCGTCGCGCGGCATCGTGCCGACGACAACCTGTTTGTCGAGCGGAATATAGGAGTAGATCTTGCGCCCGTCCGAAACGAAGAGCTTCCGCTCGGGAGCAGTGTACTCCCATCTCATCTTTCCTGGTTTCTTGACCAGGAGCTTGCCGCGCTCGGTGGCCTGCTGCTTGAGCACGCCGCCACGGTAGGCATGGACGAAGTCGGCGGAAAAGTCGGCCACCTTGTCGTACCTGCGCTGCAGGTCGCGCGCGAGGGCGTCGGCCGTCTGGGCCGACTGGGCCCCCACCTGGCTGGCCAGGGTGACGACTAGGGCCGCAGTGAGAAGGCGAAGTCCCACAGTAGCTTAAAGATAGCACTTTCCAGGGCTCAGGGCTCAGGGCTGAGGTAGGGACTAGGGATTAGGGATTAGGGATTGGGGATTAGGAGAAAGACGGACTACCGGGATGGGCGCGAAGATGCCCGAGTCGTACAGGGTGTCGCTACCGGGACCCAGAGTCCTGAAGCTGATGCCGCGTTCCAGCGTCAGCTCGTGGCGGCCGTTGACGATGACGTGGCCGAAGCCGGCGCGGCGGATGGTGTCGGTCGGCAGCCAGGACTCCATGCGAATGTCGAGATCGAACGGCTCGATCCGCACGCGAACCCGAAACGGCCGGTCGCTCGTTTGGACAAGGTCGGGGCGCTCGCCGACTCTCCCGGCGATCACGTTGTATTGGAGGAGGGTTGGCTCCGCGGTCGCCGTAGTCAGCGCTGTCCAGCCGCGACCGACGCTGATGGGATTCAAGGGGAACTCGCGGTCCGGTCGCAGGATCGCGAGCACGTACGGAGTGCCACTGCGAATCGACTTCAGATCATCGCTGAACTGCAGTTTGTCTGGAGGGGGGTCGTGCTGCCATTGGGATGGGCTCGGGGGGTGGACCGTGTCATAAGCCCGACGTGTCAGCACGACGTCGCGCGCGGCTATCGCATTCTCGGCGACCAATACCCCGAATCGATCGCGTCCACCCGGCCACGCCAGCCACGTCAGCTCCTCGGTCGCAAACCAGGGCACGCCGGGCCTGTGCTCGCGCATGAAGTACTCGAACGCGTTCTGCACCTGCCAGTTGCTGTCGACGCCAAACACCGTCGGACGGTTCGACCGCGTGAACGCGTGGAGCAGCCGAACGGCGCGGTTGTCCTGGCTTCGATCGACGGCCGGAAACGTGTCGTAGCCTCGCCAGGCGGGATATAGCAGAAGCACGAGTCCCGCCGACACGGCCACTCCGCGAAGGGGCAGTCGCATGAGCCCGCCGACGAGCGCGGCCACGCCGGCGCCGGCACAGAGCGCGACGACGTAGTGGGAAGGGAGGAAGAAGATGTAGGCGTCGCCGACGTTGTAGGTCCACGCAAACGCGAGGTTTGCGGCATAGAGCAGCAGGAGCAGCACACCTCGTCCAGGCCAGCGGGAGGTGACGTATCCGATTCCCGCAACGGCGAGGAGCGATGCCGGGCAAGCCGAATTGCTGCCGCAGGTCGAACCAGTACATCGCCGGGCGCGTGTGCAGACCGGTTTCGGAGACGTTCATCACGAGCGTTTCCCGCCAGTCCGCCTTCGTGACGTCGAACCAGAACTTGCCGAACGCTTCGGCAAGTGACGCAGGCGGCTCGAGTTCGGCCCACAGCCCGCGGAAATTCCACGCGTATTGAAGCGCGCCCAGAGTTGCAATGACGAGGGCCATCGCTATCATCCGGGCCTTCAAGGGATCCCGCGCGGGCCGCGCCGATGCATCAGCAGGAAGATGGTGAACCCCGGCAGGAGCAGCACCATGCTCAAGTGATTGCCGAACCCGAGGGCGTAGATCGCGTAGAACGCACGCGAGCCGTGCCGCTGTTGGCTCGTCGCCCCATGCGAGCAGCGCCAGCATCGATGCGCCCACGACGAGCAGGTGAAGCGTGTAAACCTCGGCGGTGACGGCCTGCGACCAGAACGTATACGAAAAGGCGAGAAACAACCCGGCCGCGGCGCCGGCGAAAAGAGACTGGGCCACACGTGCGCCAAGCCACGTCGCCAGGCCCACCGCCAGGGCGCCGTAGACCGCGGACGCGAGATTCAGGGCGCGCGCGGGCTCGCCGGGATGGAACAGGACGAAGAGGTGACCGAGGCCGTAATACAGAGGGTAGGCCTGCCGCGGCGTCAGCGTGAGCGAGCTGACACCGGTCTGAAACGAGGCGCTGTCGCCGAAATCGAGCCCGGGAAGAAGCGTCGCGTAGTAGCAGAGGAACGCGACGACCGCGACGAGCGCCGAGACTAGCCCTTGGCCAGCGATCCGGGTTCGGGCGGAGCCGAGCGTGGTGCTTCCTTCGTTTCGATGGGAAAGTTGGCGGCGAGCCATTCTGGGACCCCGCCTTTGAGGACCCTGATCTTGATCCCCTTCCGCAGCAGCTCGGCCGCTACGTGTGTGCTGACGATCTCGTTGGGATCCGAATCGTAGGCGACGATATCGCCGCCGGTCGGGATTGGGACCGATTCGATCGCATATGGCGGCACCCGGATGGCGCCCGGCAGCTTGACCGTGCTGTGCTCATACGCGTATTTCAGACGCACGTCGAGGATGGTGGGTTTGTCCCCACGATCCAGACGTTCCTTCAGTTGTTCTTTGCTGATGCGTTCGACGGGCACGCGCTATTCTCGCCATGCCCCGGACAGACGTCAAGTTAGCGGCTTCGGCGGCCCTTCGGCGCGGCGTGGTGGTTGGTGGTGGCGGCCACCGGAATCGGAACGAGCTCCGGCCGTTTGGTCCGCACCTCCCACCCGCTTGACCGCTTACCGCAGTGAACGCAGCAAAGAAAGACCGAGCCCGACGCGCAGGTGACGCCGAAATCGTGCCGTCCCGACAGGTAGCAGTTCAACAAGTTCCACATATCGGACCTCTTTCTTCGTTGTACACGCGCGTATCGCAAGTCAGGTGCCGCCTTCGTCCATGACGTGTACGCCACGCAGAGGTGTGCACGAGCGGGCGATTTCGCAGCAAAATCGAATCCCGTTGCTCGCGCGCGCGTCAGTAGACGGCCCGTTCGAGTGGCGCCGGGCGTGTGGACGGAAACCAAATCTGACAGCTGGATTACGTGTTTAGCTGCCCGGACGCGGCTGAACGCCGTGTAAGGCTGCGAGGCGCCTTCGTCCGACATATCCTTACAGACCACATGGCAAAGGAAGTCAAAATCGGCAGCCGCAGATTCTGGATTGTGTCCGAGCCCAACGATCGGGGTTGGAAGGCGCAGGTGCTCGAAGTGGTGGACGACCACGGGGAAACCCGGAGCATGGAGATCGAGACCACCGGCGACACGCGAAGTGTTGCCGACGATCGAGCGGTTGGACAGCTCCAGCACCGTCTACGGGATCAATCGTTCTGAACCCGCTGGCAGCACCCTTTCACAGTTTTACGCAGTCCGCGACACCGCTCTGAGCAAGTCTGGGAAGTTGAACGGCTTCGCGACGTGATCGTCGAAGCCGGCGTCGAGCACGGCCCGCCGGTCTGCGTCAGAGGCCAGGGCCGTCAGCGCAATCGCCAGGCTGGGCGATCCGTCCGCATGCGCAACCCTGATGCGCCGCAACAGTTCGTACCCGTCCATCCCCGGCATAGCCAGGTCGCAGATGAGCACGTCGAAGAGCTGCCTGTTCAATTCGTCCAGGGCCTGTTGCCCCGAGCTGGCCTCGGTAATGGCGGCGCCCGCCCCTGCCAGCGCCTGTGCCGCGATTTCGCGGCTGTCGACGTCATCGTCAACGACAAGAATACGTTTGCCAGTAGAGGTCTGGCCGCTCGACGGGTATCCACCTGGCTCGCCGGCACGTCCGCTCCCACCAGCCGGGGCAGCGAAAGCGTGAACCGGCTGCCACGGCCGCGGCCGGCACTCGTCGCCCGCAGCATGCCGCCGTGCAGTTCGGTGATTTCCTCTGGCAATCGCGAGGCCCAGCCCGAGCCCCCCGTGCTCGCGCGTCGATCGACTGATTCGTCCTGCCGGAAGCGCTCGAAAATGTAGGGCAGAAACTCGGGTGGGATGCCGATGCCGGTGTCGGTAACGACGATCGACACAGCTGCGCTCATCCGCGGTCAGCTCGACGCCGATCGGCGCCGCCCGATTCGGTGAATTTGACCGCGTTCGACAACAGGTTCCAGACGACCTGCTGCAGCCGGTCGCGATCGCCCGAGACCATGCATGGGCGAGGGGGCGAGGTTGGATTTCAGCGCCACGCCCTTCGCCGCTGCCGCGGTTTGAACGACATCGAGCGAGGCTTCCACGACCGAACGCGCGTCGACCGGCTTTGGTGCGAAGCTGAAGCTTGCCGGTCGCCACGCGCGACACTTCAATCAAGTCTTCGACAACGCGGGCCTGCGACTGTGCGTTGCGTTCGATGCTGGCCATGGCGCTTCTCGAGCGTGGCCGGATCCATGCTCGTCGTGCGGATGATCTGGAGCCAGCCGAGCATCGCGTTCAAGGGCGTCCTGAGCTCGTGCGACAGCGTGGCGAGGAACTCGTCCTTGATGCGATTACTTTCCTGAGACTTCTCGAGCAGCATCGTTCCGCTCGCTGTCTTTCTTCTGGATGACCTCGAGCATGGTATTGAACGAGTGAACCAGGCGGCCGACTTCGTCGCCGGTTGTAGCCTGCGCGCGCATGGAGTAGTCGCCGCTTGACGACCACGCGATCCAGCGTGGAGGAAAGCTCGACGATCGGTGTCGACGAGATACCGCTTCAAATGGCTGCGTCAGCAGAACGGCGACCAGAAAGCCGGTGGCGAGCGCGATGAGCGCGACGAGCGATCTGACGGCGCATCCAGCGCAAGCAGGGCCGAATAGTTCCCGCTGGATGTAGACGGTGCCGACGGCCTGGTTGCCGGCCATGGCGTGCTGGACGGCCGTAGGGACGTCCAGCCGCCGTCGTGGCGGGCCAACTCGCCGGGCACGTGAACCCGGTGCGCTGGAATCGGCTGAACAGCTGGCCAACCCGGTCGTACACGCACACCAGGTCGATGTTCGGCGCGCTCATCGAGGGCTTCGACCATGCCGTCAACCGCCCGTCTATCGCCGGAACGTAAGAGCGGCGCCGAGCGTTATGGGCGACGACCGGAGGCCTGCGATTCGACGTCGATGTGCTGATTGCGCCGCGCCATGACGAAGGTGGTGACGAGCGACGCGAGGATGGCGACGAGGAGCGCGAAGACCGTCGGCACGAGGCCGAGGGTCAGCGTTTTTCGCGCGATTGGGAGATCACGGAAGGGCCGCATCGGTGGATGCTAGAGCCACTTCGCCTGTTTGAACCTCACGTACAACAATCCGCACAGCCCGAAAATCACCGCGAGCACGAGCGGATACCCAAACCGCCATCTGAGCTCGGGCATCGTCGGCGAAATTCATCCCGTAAATGCCCGCGATGGCCGTCGGGACGGCAAAAATCGCCGCCCAGGCGGCGAGCCGCCGCGTGTCCTCGTTCTGCGAAACGGACACGAGCGACAGATGCGCTTCGAGCGTCGTGCTCAGCAGGTCGCGCACGCTGTCGATCATGTCATTGATGCGCATCGCATGGTCGTAGACGTCCCTGAAGTAGGGACGGGTCTGCGAGGGCACGAGCTCGTCGTCTTCGAGCCGGATGAGGCGGGCCGAGAGCTCGATGACGGGCGAGACCACGCGCCTGCAGCGCGATCAGATCGCGCTTCAGCTTGTAAATCTTGGTGGTGGTCCGCCGGTTGAACGAACCGGTGAACACGCGCTGTTCGAGCAGCTCGAGCTCTTCGCCGAGCGCATCCACGATCGGGAAGTACTGATCGACGATGAAATCCATCACCGCGTAGAGCACAAACGCAGGGCCCTGCTTGAGCAGCTCCGGCGTCGACTCGGCACGCGAACGGACGGGAGTGAATGTGGTCGCATACCCGTGCCGCACCGTGACGATGAAGTTGCGGCCGAGAAACATGTGGACTTCGCCGTATCGGACATCGCACGGCTTGCCTGGCTTCGGATCCTCGATCTGTGCCGTGCGCAGGACGACGAAGAGCGAATTGTCGTAGCGCTCGACTTTCGGGCGCTGGTGGGCCGACAACGCGTCTTCGATGGCCAGATCGTGGAGACCGAACTCTTCCTGAATCTTGCGGAGCAGCGGCTCGTTGGGCTCGTAGAGCCCGATCCACACGAATGTCTCGGGCCGCTTCAGGACTTCGCTGATGTCGTCGATCGGAACTTCGCCAATACGGCGCCCGCCGGCATACGACGCGCTGGCGATGATGGTGCCGGCCGCGACAGCCGTCGAGGGTCATGACCGGCATTGTAACTGTGTTAGCGGACGGTGGGCCGTGGCAGTCGGTGGCACACTCGATCTAGCATGTTGGTATGCCGAAAATCGCCCTTGTTTCGCTGATCGCGGTCACCTTAACCCTGGTGCTCGGGGCTCAGACTCCCCAGACCATTCCGCCGCCGGGATCGAAAGCGCCGGTGTCCGGGTACACAGTCGTGCGCAGTTTTCCACACGATCCTAAGGCCTTCACCCAGGGTCTCGAGTACTTCGATGGCTATCTCTACGAGGGAACGGGGCAGAAAGGGCAGTCGGCCGCTCGCAAGGTCGAGCTGGAGAGCGGCAAGGTCGTGCAGGAAGAGAAGCTGCATCCGCAGTACTTCGGCGAGGGTCTCACCATCGCGCAAGGCAAGATTTTCCAGGTGACCTGGAAAGACCGTCAGGGATTCATCTACGACGCGAAGACGATGAAGTTCATCAGGAACTTCACCTACTTCGGCGAAGGGTGGGGGCTGACGCACGATCCGCTCGGCATCATCATGAGCGATGGTACGAGCACGTTGCGATTTCTCGAGACGACACGCTTTCAGGAAAAACGGCGCCTCAAGGTGGTCGATGCCGGCGTGGCCATCGGCAACCTGAACGAGCTCGAGATGATTCGCGGCGAGATCTGGGCGAACGTGTGGCAGACCGACTACATCGCGAGAATTTCGCCCAAAGAGGGCCGCGTGCTGGGCTGGATCAATCTCAAAGGGTTGCTGGGCGCGCCCAACGCGAAGATGCCGTCAGATGCGGTGCTCAACGGCATCGCATACGACGCGCAGAAGAACCGGATCTTCGTGACGGGGAAGTTGTGGCCGCGGGTGTTCGAGATAACCGAGTCGAGGGAGTAGAGCCGGCTATAGCCGGACCTATTGCCTTTTCCGAATTTCGGAATCATCGGCCCCAGCGCGGCGAGTGACGCCAGGTCGACGTTGCCGACGATGTTGACGACCGTCAGTTCGTTGGCCTCCGCGGCGATCACCACGAGGCCGCCGTTGGTGCCGCCCTCTTTCCAGAGGTAGATCTCCGCCAGCTCTCCCTTTGCTCTCACTCCGACAATACGCGACCATCCCTCGCGTGCGACCTGCTTGCGAACAGCCTCGACGTCCGCATCGGTATAGGCGCCGGGACGCCGAACTCGAAATCTTGACATAGATGCCCCTGATTCCGTCGATCAGTTCCTGGAGCTTCGCGGTGTCTCCGCCCCTGCCGGCGAGAAAGCCGGCCGACTTCTTCAGCATGGCCGAGTCGACCGTCACATCGACGCTTTCCGTGGCCTTCTCGGCAAGGCGGCTCAAATGGTCCATCTGAATTCGAGCACCCTGCGCCGAGGCGATCCCGGGGAACAGGACAAATAGAAGCAAGGACGAGGACGCAGCTGCTAGTACTGAGCCTGGCGTTCATATTGGAAATCTCCTGAACCTTCATTTGGACCGCCGACACTTTCGCGCTGGCAATCTGTAACGCCAGCACGACATCGCGGGCCGTCTGTTCGGTGTCCATCTGCCGTTGCCGTTCGTGCTGCCAGGAGTAGAAAGTCCCGCCGGCAACGATCGCGAGCGAGGCCGCGACTGGCAACGCATAGCGGTCCACCGCGCCGGCGGCTCCGGCGGGCCGACCTTTTCGCCCGACGCGATTCTGCCGAGCACCTTCTCGTCGAATCCACGCGGTGGGCTCTTGCGTGTAAGCGCCTGCCGCAGTTCGCGTTCAAGATCCATGGACGTGTCCCCGATCTGCCAGCTTGCGGCGCAGCACTTCCAGCGAGCGCCGCAGATGGCTCTTCACGGTGTTCAGCGGCATGTCGACGACGGCGGCGATCTCGGCCAGGTCGAGGTCCTCCTGGAACCGCAGCGTGACGACGATTCGCGGGTGCGGAGGCAGTTCGGCCACGAGCCGGCGCAACAGCGCGTCGAGCATCGGGTCCTGGAGTCGCGCGACGGCCGCGGGCTCGTGCACCTGACTTCCATCGAGACCTCGCGGCGGTGACGGGGACTTCTGACCCAGTCGATGCACCGGTTGCTCGTGACGCGCCGCAGCCAGAAGACCAGATGCCGGGCCGATTCAATGCGCGCCAGATTCTGGTGGAGCACCAGGAACACGTCCTGCGCCAGCTCTTCCGCCTGACTCCAGCTCTGGAGGAAGTGGTAGGCCAGCCCGAAGACCATCGCCTGGTGCTCGCGCACGAGCGCCGCGAAGGCCTCTGGAACGCCCGCCCGCGCCTGTGCCAGGACGTCGTCTTCCGAGGGCACCGGCACGTCCGGGGACGTGGCAGCCGTCAGCATCTGACTCATATACGTGAGGCGGGCCGGGAAAGGTGCAGTGGTGCGGCGTTTGCAGCTATGGAATGCGTTTGCGGCGGGTTTTCAGGAGCCATGCAGATCCACATCGTGATTCACCGGTCGCCTGTCAGATCGAACGACGTTCTGCGCCGGTTGTGGAGGGTTTCCCGACAGATGGCCTGCCGGGTGCTCGGCCACCGCAACGCAGTCGAGGTGGGTTCCGGCACGCTCGCGCTCAAGTGCGACCGGTGCGGATGGCGGTCGCCGGGCTGGATGCTCGACAAGCGGCCGGCCGCGTCGAGCTACGCCGACACGTCAATGGATGCGCCCAAGGCCGCAAGAGCGACGGGTCAGCTGCGCATGGTCAAGAGTCCCACCCGATAGACTGTCTCATTGAACCATCGTCGGAGCGATCTCAGCAGACTACTCGGTCATGAACTGAATGGCCTGGCCATCTATCATTGCCGTCCCGGCGACGACACCGTTTCCACCCCCGCTGGGCCCGTCCCAACAAGGCTTAGACAACGAAAACGCGACAGCCATCGTCAAAACCCGGGAATGAAATTCCCTCGTGTTCCAGCTGCTGTGCTGACGAATGCGCTCTGCTTACTTATGGTAGTCGCCGTCATCCGTGCCACACCGCAGCGAACGTATCAGCATCAGGGACAGATGTTGGTCGTGCTTGCCGGCGGTACGTTCATGATGGGGTCTCCAGTCAATGAGCGTGGACGCGCTCTTGAGGAAGTGCTTCATCGCGTCACCATTCCCCGCACGTTTGCCATTGCGAACACCGAGACTACAAACGCCGAGTTCGGTCGTTTTCTCGCGGCAGTGCCGGAGTATGCGGCGATGTGGAAAGCCGCTGCGACAAACCGCTTCGGCGATCCGCCACGCTTTCAGCAGTTCTCGCTGACGCAAGACAGTCCACAGGTCGCGGTTAGCTGGTACGACGCAGCCAGGTACTGTAACTGGTTGAGCGAACAGGCCGGCCTGCCGATGAGCGAATGGGTGTACCCGGAGCTTATCGACGCCGTGGATGGGTTCGAACTGCCGGCGGACTATCTGCATCGCACAGGGTACCGCCTTCCGACTGAGGCGGAATGGGAGTATGCCGCTCGCGCGGGAACGACCACGAGTCACCACTTTGGCGACAATGAAGGTCTACTTCCGAAGTACGCCTGGTATGACGCGACAACAGGAAAGGAGCGCGCATTTCCGGTCGCCCAATTGCTCCCCAACCAATGGGCACTTTACGACATGCTTGGCAACGTATGGGAATGGACGTTTGATCGTCGGCGAGCGTATCCATCGGAAGGTGCTGTACGAGACGACGTTGAAGACTCGGTGCTTCGTGTGTCGAACGATGTGGCGAGGACTCGGCGTGGGGGTTCATTTGCGTACGATTGGACAACAGTGCGATCCGCCCACCGTGGCGATGTCACCTATTTCCCGAATCAGATCCGGGACAATGTCGGATTCCGAGTAGCCCGCACTATCCGCTAGCGCCGTCAGTCTAACCTTGTGCTCGCCGGTCCTTGCGACCCTTGTGGCTGGTAGTTGCGGCGTCGGACTCTACCTCATCAGAGTGTGGTGGATGTCGAGGCAGATCGACGATGAAGACGCAACCAGAGCCCGGCAAGTTGCGCACGTAGAGACGGCCTCCGTTCGCGACAACAGCCCACTGGCTGTAGGCCAGTCCCAGACCGAGGCCGGAGCGGTCGGAGGCTCGCTGCTCGAACGGATGAAACAATTCAGCGCTCTTCCCCTCAGGCAGCCCGCCGCACTCGTCCTGCACCTCGATGCGAATGCGACCATCTGACGCGGCTGTAGTCAGCATGACTTCAGATCCGGGTCGAGTGAACTTCATGGCGTTTTGGAGCAGGTTGTTGATTGCGGCCGCGAGATGCTGCCGATCCCCCAGGATCTCGGCGCCATCACTCGTGGATAGCACCTTCAACGTGACACCATGGCTTATGGCGTCCAGAGTAGCGGAGGCGGCGATCTCTTCGATAAATGTTGCGAGCGAGAACACCCCTGGGTGCTGGCTGTGGGTGTGTCGCACGTCCGCGATCGACTCGTCGATGAGCAATCGCAATCCACTGAGGCTCCGGCGCAGCACGCCCGCCGTGCTCCCTTTCAGCGCGACCTTCCCGGTTAACAGTGCTTCGGATGCAAACGTGGCGGCCTGAAGCAGGTTGCGGAGTTCGTGAACAAAGAAACCGAGGCGTGCGTTTTCACGAGCACTCTCGTTGGCCAGCGTTGATTCGTTGCGTTCTGACCCGTAGGCCGTGACGGCGTCGGCAATCGCATCGTCCAGGCAGCGGTTCAGCGTGCGAAATTCATCGGCGTCGATAGGTGCGTTGGTCTCCACCGCGATCTCGGTCACGGACTGACACACGTCGCCGTAGTCGTGCACGACCTGACCGACGGTGAAGCCGCGCTTCAAGAGATCGTGGCCGTGAAGCGAGGCGCTCCTGCCGATCTCGGGAGTGGGCGTTTCTTGATGGCGCAGCGCCTCGACCACCTGGTCGAGAAACAAAGGCACGCCGTGGTTGATTTCCGATTCAGTGGGTGTCGGAATCAACCGCGCTGCGACCTTCGCGCGACATCGGTCGATGATCTCTCCACGATTGAGGGCAATAAAGTCGTAGAGCACTCACACACCGTTCAAAACAATACTGGTTCCGCTTTTCGTTTGCGTGATCTTCATCCGGATTGAGTGCCTGGCCCATACATACGATGCACTGGGATTATTGCTAGCCGCTATTTGTGCGTGGTTACGCCCGGCTACCCAACCCGCCGGTTAAGAACAAAACAAGCAGCACGACGAGAACCAGCCCGCCAAGGCTGCCCCCTACTAACGGGCCACCTGCGTAAAACCCGCCTCCACCGAGCAGCAACAGAAGGATCAGCAGGACAACTACGATATTCATAGTGCACTCCTCTCGAGTTTCCGGTGAGCGGTATGGCGCGATCCGTGGGCTGTGAGCATATCGCGCGACGCTCTGACGGGCTGTTCGAAATTGAACACGACACATCCCGATAATTCATCTGGTCACGGATTGGCACGCAGCGATTCTGAGAAGGCTCGGCAGGAAAGGGAAGCCGCAGAACTGAAGGATTTGTTAAGGAAAGCTGGCTTGCAAGCCGAAGCTCGTTGGGCTTCTCGCCGGTGCCCGGCTTCGCCGAGGCTACGGCGGGCAACCTCCGCCTGCATTCATGAGCGGAGGTTGGTGGACGGCAGGAGGATCGAATTCCTGACCTCCCCAGGGTGGCTGCAGACGCGTTACCGACCCGAATAAAGTGTTACGGATCCGCCGCGATAGGGGCGGGATGGACGCCGTTTGCGCTATGCATGCGTCTCCCTTCGGAATGCTGAGGAACGGCGCGACTGGATGTTGCGACGGACTCTCTCCAGATGCGATGCGCGCTTCTCTTCAAGAGTCACCAACTGCTGCTGAACAAACAAGGATGACAACCATGGCAGCAACGCGTATCGCTCAGGCTTGCCCTTCAACCGTACGCGATGGCTGCGTCGCGGGAGCTCAGGGGGATCGGATTGCGCCAGTAATTCTGCGATTGCCTGACGGCGTTCAAAATCGGTCTTCATGTGTATGTCCTCCCGGCGATTCAGCAGAGCAATCCAGTCGCCAGCGCCGAGTCGAGGCGGTTCAAGCACTTACATATTTGGACGATTGTCGAAATGCGCCGAATCGAAGCAGCGAGTCTCATTCCGACACAACTTCACCGGTAACGCATGTCCTTCGCTAATACCGGCGATGGGCAGGATGTGGGCAGGGATTGAAAAGTTGGTGGACGGCGGGAGGATCGAACTCCCGGCCTCCGCATTGCGAACGCGGCGCTCTCCCAGCTGAGCTAGCCGCCCACCGATGTCGCACACGTGCTGCGTGCGAACGGCAATTTTACCACAGGCGATACAATTCACCCTCCATGGCTCCTCTCAAACGCATCGGCGTGCTCACGGGCGGCGGCGACGCCCCGGGACTGAACGCGGTCATCCGGGCGGTCGTGAAAACGGGCTGCAACGCCGGCCTCGAGGTCCTGGGCATCGAGGACAGCTTCGACGGCCTCATTCACGAAGGGCGCATCTGGCCGCTGACCCCGAAAGACGTCACCGGCATCCTCCGCCTCGGCGGCACCATCCTCGGCACCACCAATCGCGGCAACCCGTTCGCGTATCCGGTCGAAACAAAGGACGGCAAGGTCGACTACTCGGTGCGGGTGGTCGAGAATTTCCGGAAGCACCGTCTCGACGCGCTCGTCGTCATCGGGGGAGACGGCACGCTCAGCATCGCCCATCGCCTCGTCCAGCAAGGCATTCCGATCGTCGGCGTGCCGAAAACCATCGACAACGACATCGTGGGCACGGTCAGCACGTTCGGCTTCGACACGGCCGTCGATTTCGCGACCGAGGCGATCGATCGGCTGCACAGCACGGCGGAGGCGCATCACCGCGTCATGGTGGTCGAGGTGATGGGACGGTATGCGGGGTGGATCGCGCTCTACGCCGGCGTGGCAGGCGGCGCCGACGTGATTCTGATACCGGAGATCCCGTTCGACTTGAAAATCGTCGCCGATCGCCTCAATGAACGCGAGAGTTTCGGCGCGCGCTTCAGCATCGTCGTTGTCGCCGAAGGTGCGGTCCCGAAGGGCGGGAAGGTATCGCTCATCGCGGAAGGCGATGCGGCCACGGCCGAACGGCTCGGCGGCCTCAGCGCGCTCTGCGCGCGCGAGCTCGAGAAGCTGACCGGCAAGGAAACGCGGTACGTCGTGCTCGGCCACCTGCAGCGCGGCGGCACGCCGACGAGCTTCGATCGCGTCCTGGCGACCCGCTTCGGCGGTAAAGCCGTTGACTGCATCATGAGAGGGGAGTTCGATGTGATGGTGGCTTCACAGCCGCCAGAGATCGTGACGGTGCCGCTCGAAGAGATAGGCGGAAAGCAGAAGCGCGTGCCGACGGACTTCGATCTCGTCCGCACCGCACGCGCGCTTGGGATCTCGTTTGGCGATGAGGCTCGTCTTTGACGCAGAGGCGCAGAGGCGCAAAGAATATTTCTTCTGAAAACTAAGTTTCCCTGCGTCTCTGCGTCGAGCTGTTCTCAGCGCAGTTCTTACTTGGTGCCGCTCGTGCTGACCGCCGACGTTGCCGTGTAGCTGTCAAGCGTCTTGGCGAACGCCGTTACTTCGTCCCGCGGCTTGACGCCACCGAACAGCACCTCACGCGCCGTTGTGTTCGGACCGTAGACGTCCTTCATGTCGCTGTCTGCGGTTTCGATGACGGCGCCCTCGAGCGCGACGCCCGCAAAGAGCCCTTTGCTGCGCGAGTAGCTCAGAATCTTCGCGTTGAACTTGGCGTCGGTGTCCGCGGCCGCCTCGCGGCCAACCGGACCGGCGGCCACTGACAGGCTCCCGCCCAGCTTGACCTTCGATTCCAGAAGGCTCTTCGCGCTGTCAGGCGTCATGAACAGCATGATGTAATCGGTGGATTCCACGCCGATCTGAAAGCCAAAGCTGCCACCGCCGATGTTCAAGTACGCCGGCGCGCTCCAGTGGCCGCCAGTGCGGCAGGCCGCGACGCCACGCCCGCCCCGTCCGCCGAAGCCGAACGCCGCCTTGAGCACCGAGGGAAATACGGCGATGCAGTCGGCGTCGTCGAGAACCCCCTGCGGAACGCCCTTGTCGGGCGCGCTCATGATTTCGCGGAATATGGTTGCCGCTTTCGTCGTTTGCTCGATCTCGTCGTGAATATCCTTTGCGGCCGTCTGCGCGGCCGCCTGACCTGCCATACCGACGATGAGGCAAATCGGCAGACTCAGCAAAACCCTTTTCATATGAAGACTCCTCCGCCTGGCTTCATGTGCAAGGGGAGCGCCAACACTCCTGGCCCGACTGCGCTCGAAATCCGGGGAGATTTGCGTAGAAGAGACATTGGGCCAGTCTTCGACTGACCAGCCCTGAGACATGATTCCTGTCATGGCAGATGGCAGATGGCAGATGGCGCAGATGGCAGGCTTCGCGTTCCGTGCCATTTGCCATCTGCCATCTGCCATGACTGACGTCAGAGGTCTAGTGTCCCAGCAGGTCGGCGTCCTTCTTCTTCTGGGCGTCGTCGATGAGCTTGACGTGCTGATCGGTGATTCTCTGAACTTCGTCCAGCCCCTTCCGCTCGTCGTCTTCGGAAATCTTCGAGTCCTTCAACAGCTTCTTGAGGCGGTCGTTCGCGTCGCGCCGGATGCCGCGAACGGTGTTGCGACCTTCCTCGGCCATCTTGTGGACGTGTCGAGACAACTCTTTGCGCCGCTCGTCGGTCAGTGCCGGAATGGGGATGCGCACGACCTTCCCGTCGTTGGCGGGGTTCAGGCCGAGATCGGAAATCCGAATCGCACGCTCGACCGCGCCAATCAGGGAGGGATCGAACGGCTGCGCCACGATGAGCGTGGGCTCGGGAATCGAGAGGCCCGCCACCTGGTTGAGCGGAACCTTGGTGCCGTAGGCCTCCACCTGTACGTGATCGAGCAGGGCGGTCGACGCCCGGCCGGTGCGTACGCCGGCCAGCTCGTGTTTGACGTGCTCGAGAATGCCGTCCATCCGCTTATTGACTTCGCCGAAGATGCCTTTGAGGTCGTTGACGTCCATAAATCGATCTCCCCGCCGTTCAGACCGTCACGAGTGAACCGACGGGCTCGCCCATGATGGTCCGGCGCAGGTTGCCGGGTGTACGCAGGTTGAAAATAATGATGGGCAGGTGATTGTCCATGCAGAGCGTGATCGCCGTGGAGTCCATCACCCGCAATCCCTTGTCGATGATTTCGAGGTAGGAAATCCTGTCGAACCGCGTGGCCTGCTTGTCGATCATGGGGTCGGCGGTGTAGATGCCGTCGACCTTCGTGCCCTTCAGGATGACGTCGGCCTTCATTTCCATCGCGCGGAGCGCGGCCGCGGTATCGGTCGTGAAGTACGGGTTGCCCGTGCCCGCGGCAAAAATGACGACGCGGCCTTTTTCGAGGTGGCGGATCGCCCGGCGCCTGATGAACGGCTCGGCCACGGCGCGCATCTCGATGGCCGTGACGACGCGCGTCACCACGCCCTGCTGCTCGAGCGCGTCCTGCATGGCCAGCCCGTTGATGACGGTCGCCAGCATGCCCATGTAGTCGCCCGTGGCGCGATCCATGCCTTTTGCGCTGGCCGCCACGCCGCGGAAGATATTGCCCCCGCCGATGACGATGCCGACCTCGACGCCGAGGCTCTGAACGTCCTGGATGTCCACGGCGATGCGCGTGGTGACGGCGGGATCGATGCCGAAGGTGTGCTCGCCCATCAACGCCTCCCCCGACAGTTTCAACAGGACGCGTTTATATACGGGGGCGGCGGGCATGGTTGGGGGAAATTATAGTCGAAAGGCGCAAGTCGACAGTCGGAAGGCGCAAGGCTGGTCGCCTGCGCCTTGCCTTGCGCCTAACGACTTCCGACTTGCGCCTTGCGACTTACTCCGCCGCGCTTTCGCCGATCTTGTAACGCGCGAAGCGGCTGATCGCGATGTTCTCGCCCATTTTCGCGGTGGCGTCGGCGATGAGCTGCGAGATCTTCACGTTCGGATCGCGGATGGACTTCTGATCGAGCAGGACGACCTGTTCGAAAAACGCGTCGAGCTTGCCCTCGACGATCTTCTCGATGATTTCCGGCTTCTTGCCCGACTGGGCCATCTGGGCGCGATAGATGTCCTTTTCCTTCTCCAGCAGGGCCGCGGGCACCTCGTCGCGCCGCGCGTACTTGGGATCGGCCGCCGCGATGTGCATCGCGATTTCCTTCACGAGCGCGCCGAACTGGTCGGTGCGCGCCACGAAATCGGATTCGCAGTTCACTTCCACCAGGACGCCGATCTTGCCGCCCATGTGGATGTAGCTGCCGATCGACCCCTGGCTGGTGGTCCGGCCCGCTTTCTTGGCGGCCGACGCCAGCCCGCGCTTGCGGAGCAGGGTGGTGGCCGCTTCGATGTCGCCGTTCGCTTCGGTGAGCGCCGCCTTGCATTCCATGAAGCCGGCGCCGGTCATGTCACGAAGCTTCTTTACGAGTGCAGCAGAAATTTCCATCTCATCTCCGACGGTACAAGAAAAAGCGCCGGTCGGCGTTCGACCGGCGCTCGGTCAGTTCAGGGATACCTACACGCCGGCGGGAGACGTGGCCGCTTCCGCGACCGCTCGCCGGGTCGGGCGCGCGCCCCGCTTGTCGTCGGCGCCGCCATTGTCCTGTGCGGCGGCCGATTCGGCCTGCGCCGATTCGCGGGCGCCGCGGCCCGCGTTGACGGCGTCGGCAATCCGCGCGGCGAACAGCCGGATCGCGCGCAGCGCGTCGTCGTTGCCGGGAATACGGAAGTCGACTTCATCGGGATCGCAGTTGGTGTCGACGATGCCGATGATCGGAATCTTGAGCTTCCGCGCTTCGTCCACCGCGATTTTCTCTTTGCGCGTGTCGACAATGAAGACCGCGTCGGGCAGCTTCGCCATGCCGCGAATGCCCTCGAGGTTCTTCTCGAGCTTGCGGCGCTCCTTCTCGAGGCGTGCGACTTCCTTCTTCGACAGGGTGTCGTACCGGCCGTCGGTGGACATCGACTCGAGGTCGCGGAGGCGCGCCAGGCTGCGCTGGATGGTGTTGAAATTGGTGAGGAGTCCGCCAAGCCATCGCTGGTTGACGAAGTACATGCCCGAGCGCACCGCCTCTTCGGCGATCACGTCCTGGGCCTGCCGCTTCGTCCCGACAAAGAGGAGGGTCTTTCCCTCGGCGGCGAGATTCATGACGAAGTCTTCGGCTTCCTTGAACAGCTTGACCGTCTTGCCGAGGTCAATGATGTAGATACCGTTGCGCTCGCCGAAAATGTACTCCTTCATCTTCGGGTTCCAGCGCTTCGTCTGGTGCCCGAAGTGCACTCCGGCTTCCAGCAAATCCTTCATGGCGATCGGGGTCAAGCGGCCTCCATACCTTTCCAATCTCCTCCTCGGCACCGGCGCAACTGACAGTTGCGCCCTGCCGTCTGTATTTAACGTTTGCTGAACTGGAAACGCTTACGCGCGCCAGCCATGCCGTATTTCTTGCGCTCTTTCGCGCGGGCGTCGCGTGTCAGCAAGCCGCCCTTTTTCAACGCTTTGCGCAGTTCGGCGTTGTATGCCACCAGCGCGCGCGCGATCCCGAGCCGCACGGCCCCCGCCTGCCCGTTGATGCCGCCGCCCGCGACGGTGCAGACCACGTCGAACTGCTCAACGGTCTGCGTCAGCACCAGCGGCGTTTTGATTTGGGTTCGCAGGGCTTCGGTGGGGAAGAACGCGTCGAACTCGCGGTGGTTAACGGTGACGTTACCCTTACCTGGCCTCAGGAAGACTCGTGCGGACGACGTCTTCCGGCGGCCGGTTGCGTAAAATTCTGTGACTGGCAACTTATGCGACCTCGCGTGACTGTGGCTTCTGAGCCGTGTGTGGATGATCGGGGCCGGCGTACACCTTCAGCTTGCGGTACATGGCCGCGCCGAGCGTCGTTTTGGGAAGCATGCCGTGCACGGCCTCCTCGACGATGCGCGTCGGGCGGGCCTGGCGGACGATCTTCGCGCGCTCTTCGCGCAAGCCGCCCTCGTAGCCGCTGTGCCGCCGATACAACTTCTGCTCTTCCTTGCGCCCGGTCAGTTTCACCTTGGCCGCATTGACAATGACAACGTGATCGCCGGTGTCGATAAACGGGGTGTAGGTGGCCTTGTGCTTTCCCTGAAGCAATCTGGCCGCCACGGTCGCGACCGGCCGAGCACCTGCCCGTCGGCATCGATGACGTGCCAACGGCTTTCAATGGTCTTCGGAGTGGCTACATACGTCCGCATGAAACGATGGATCCTCTGAGAAAAACTGGCACAACGGTAAACCCAAATCTTACGTGGAGTTGTCAAGAGTGTCAAGTGAACGGCGCGTACAGCATTGCACGCGTAAGTGATTTCCCCATCAAGCTCGAAAGCGCGAACGCCGATACCTACAACGGCGGCATCGATGCAGATCACAGCTTCGTTACTCGGCGACAAAAGCGTGATCGGAACTGCCGTGGATCGCCGATTTTCGTCGGTGATGTTGCGGGCGCCGGTGGCACCGGCCTTGCCCGTCGGAGCGCACGAACCGTGAAGAGCTTTTCTTTATTCACCAAGAGCCGATCCGTGGTCGGACTCGATATTGGCTCGAGCGCCGTCAAGGCGGTCGAACTGAAGGCCGCCGGTAAGGGCTATCGCGTCGCGGCGCTACGGCACCGAGCCCGTGCCGCCCGACAGCATCGTCGATGGCGCCATCATCGACGGCACCGCGGTGGCCGAAGCGATCCGACGCGTGTTCGAGTCGAAGGCCTTCAAGACCAAGGACGTCGCGGCGTCGCTCTCGGGCAACGCCGTCATCGTCAAGAAGATCTCGCTGCCGGTGATGACGGCCAGCGAGCTCGACGAGTCCATCTACTGGGAAGCGGAGCAGTACATCCCGTTCGACATCCAGGACGTCAACCTGGACTACCAGATTCTCGACGCCGGCGGCGCCGACGCGAAGGGCACGATGGAAGTGCTCCTGGTCGCCGCCAAGAAGGAAAAGATCGCGGACTACACCGGCGTGATTGCCCAGGCCGGCCGCACGCCGGTCGTGGTCGATGTGGACGCCTTCGCGCTGCAGAACGCCTACGAGCTGAACTACGGCTTCGAGCCGGGCGCGGTCGTCGTGCTGCTCAATGCGGGCGCGAGCGCCATCAACATCAACATCATCGCGAACGCGCAGTCGGTGTTCACGCGCGACATCTCGCTTGGCGGAAACGCCTACACCGAGGCCGTGCAGCGTGAGCTGAATCTGCCATTCGAGAGCGCGGAGCTCCTGAAAAAGGGGACGCCGGTCGATGGCGCGACGTTTGAAGACGTCATGCCCGTCCTCCGGGCGATGACCGAGAACGTGCTGCTCGAAGTGCAGAAGACGTTCGACTTCTTCAAGGCGACGGCGTCGACCGATCGCATCGACCGCATCATGCTCAGCGGTGGCGCCTCGCGCGTCGAAGGGTTCGCCGAGGCTCTGCAGGAGCGGTTCGGCACGCCGGTCGAGATGTTCGATCCGTTCCGGAAGGTGACGCTCGACGGCAAGAAGTACTCCGCCGATCAGCGCGAGACGATCGCGCCACACGGCGGCGGTGGCGGTCGGGCTGGCGCTGAGACGGGCAGGTGACCGGTGATCAAAATCAACCTGCTCGCCGTCGATCGCGATCGCGCCAAGCGCAAGGCGAAGTTCCAGATCGGCCAGAAGATCACCGCCGCGTGCAGCCTCGATGCTCGTCGTCGCCGCGCTGGGCGTGGGCTGGTGGTTCTGGTATTTGCAGCGCACGTCCGCGGAGCTCGATCAGCAGATCGCGGCGGCGCAGCGCGAGACGCAGCGCCTGCAGAGCGTCATCCTGCAGGTGCAGCAGTTCGAGGCGCGGCGTGCGCAGCTGCAGCAGCGCGTCACGCTCATCGAGCAGCTGCGCAAGGGGCAGACGGGGCCGGTGCATCTGCTCGACCACGTGAGCCGCGCGCTGCCCGACTCGATGTGGCTGACCGACTTGAAGAACGCGGGCGCCGATGTGGCCATCGACGGCCGGTGCACGTCGCTCACCTCGCTGTCGGACTTCATCAGCGGGCTGGAAGGCTCGAAGCTGTTTCGAGCGCCGTCGAGATTGTCGACAGCCGTGTCGAGCTGGCGACGACGACGACGCCCGAGCTGATTAGTTTTTCGGTGAAAGGAAAGCTCCTCGCGGGAGCTGCGAATTAACGGCATGGACCTGAATCTCAACAAGATCCCGTGGTACGGCCAGGTCGGCATGTTCGTCGTCATCGCGCTGGCGATGGTGGGCGCGTTCTACTACTTCTACGTCGTGCCGACCGAGGCCGAGATGGCGACGCGCGAGACGCAGTTGACGGCGCTCCGCACCGACATCGCGAAAGGCGCGTCGACGGCGGCCCAGTTGCCCCAGTTCAAGCAGCAGGTCAGCGAACTGGAGACGCGGCTCGAGGGTCTGAAGGCGGTGCTGCCCGAACAGAAGGACGTGAGCGATCTGCTCCGGCGCATTCAGACGCTGGCGACGCAGTCGAATCTGGCGATTCGCGGCTTCAAGCCGGCGCCGTCGGTCACCAAGCAGCTCCACGCGGAATGGCCCATCCAGCTCCAGCTGGACGGCACGTACCACAACCTGGCGATGTTCTTCGATCGCGTCAGCAAGTTCTCCCGAATCATCAATGTGAGCAACATCTCGATTCGGGGCAAGGAAAAGCCCGATGCGACGTCCACGATCACGGTCGAATGCATGGCGACGACGTTCGTGCTGCTCGAGGCCGCGAAGCCAGTCGCGGCAAAGGCGAACTGACGTGACCTCAATTCTTACGCGCGCTGCCTTGTGCGTCGGACTGCTGCTTGGCGCATCCGTGCTTGCCTCGGCGCAGGGTGCGCCGGCGGCGCAGCCCACGGCTCCGCAGCCGGCCGCCGCTCAGCCCGGTGCACCGGCCGCACCGGCGCCGGCCGCGCCGGCGGCCGAGGCGTACACCTACGAGCCCGACGGCCGGCGCGATCCATTTATCAACCTCTTGTCGCGGGGCGCCGATCAGGCGACTCCAGGCCGGAAGACGTCCGGCCTGTCGGGGCTGGCCACCGGCGACGTGATGCTGCGCGGCGTGCTCGCGAGCCGCGGCGCGTTCGTCGCGATGGTGTCGGGACCGGACGGAAAGACGTACGCAGCGCATCCCAACGATCGGCTGCTCGACGGCGTCATCCGAACTGTGACGGCGAACGGCATCGTCATCATGCAGGAAGTCAACGATCCGCTCTCGCTGGTCAAGCAGCGGGAAGTGCGAAAGGGACTCAGGACCGCGGAAGATGTCAAATAACCAGCTCTCCCATCTGGCGGGTCCAAAGAACAGGACGCGCCCTACGTACTACATTGGAGATCCCACGTAGGCCGGGTCTTGTTCTCTAGCGTAGGCCGGGTCTTGCTCTTTAGACCCGGCACGATTCTGCTCGTCCTGGCAGGACTGTGGGCGGCCGGCCTCGCGCCGGTCGGCGCCTTCGGGCCCGCGCCGGAAACCACTGCCGAGCCGTCGCCGCAGTTGAAGGGGCTTTCCGCCAGCGCGGGGCGGCGCATCACGACGGTGACCATCGAGACGACCGATCCGGTGGCGTATCTCACGCAGCGGCCGGATCCGAAGACGCTGGTCGTCGATCTGCGCGACGTCGACGCCGCGCGTGCGGCCAGCGTGGTGCTCGGCGCCAAAGGGCTGGTGGCGGGCGCCTCGGTCGAAAAAGCGACGGGCGCCGACGGCGCGCGCGTGGCGCGCGTGCGCATCCAGCTCACGCAGGCGGCGGCGCATCAGGTGCGGACCAAACGCAACCTGATCTATGTCGACTTCGACAGCGCGTTCGCGGCCGACAGCCTCGGCAATGCGCGTACCGGCCGGTCGCGGCGCGCGTGTGTCGCCGACGCGCTACGCCACGATGCTCGAAAGCATGCGCGCCGAGCCGAAGCCAACGGGTGCGAGCGTCACGCTCGTCGGCAACGGCGAGCTCGTGGCGGCATCGGTCACGCCGATGAGCGACGGCACGCCGCGCATCGTGCTCGATTTTCCGAACGTCAAATCGACGGCGCCCGAGGAAATGGCCGTCGGCCGCGGTCCGGTGTCGGTCCTGCATGTGGCCACCTCAGCGTCGACGCCGTGCCGACGACGCGGGTCACCATCGACCTGATGCGACCCGCAACCTATCGAGTCATTCCGCCGGAGGACTTCGGCCGGACCTTCACGATCCTGCTCGAGGAAGAGGCCGCCGCCCTGGTCATGCCGCCAGCGCCGGCCGCGACGACGCCGGGCAGCAACACCGTGGCGGCGCTCGATCCGATCAATGCGCTCCTGTCGCGCGGCGCGGCCGGTCCGGCCCGGGGCACGGGCCCGCTGGCGCAGGCGCCGCAGGGGGCGACACCGCAGTTGCCGGCTCCGGGTCACAGGCATCGCAGCCGCGCTTCACGGGCCATCCGGTGTCGCTGGAATTCGAAAGCGCGGATCTGCGGACGGTGCTCCGGACTTTCGCGAACATCAGCGGGCTGAACATCGTGATCGATCAGGCGGTGCAGGGCGCCGTCGACGTCTCGCTGCACGAAGTGCCGTGGGACCAGGCGCTCGACATCATCCTGCGCGATCACAAGCTGGGCTACTCGGTCGAAGGCACCATCGTGCGCATCGCGCCGCTCGCCGTTCTGGCCGACGAGGAAGGGCAGCGCCGCAAGCTGGCCGAAGAGCGCGCGCTCTCGGGCGAGCTCGAGCTGCTGACCCGCCCGCTCAGTTACGCCAAGGCGGCGGAGCTGACGCCGCTTCTGACGCGCACCGCGCTGTCGTCGCGCGGCGATATCCAGGTCGATCCGCGGACCAACACCATCATCATCCGCGACCTGGCGAGCCGGCTTCAGGGCGCGTCGGCGCTGATCGATTCGCTCGATCGGCCGCAGCCGCAGGTCGAAATCGAAGCCCGGATCATCCAGACCACGCGTGACTACGCGCGCAAGCTCGGCGTGCAGTGGGGCTTCAACGGCCGCGTGGCGCCCGACCTCGGCAACACGACGGGCCTGGCGTTTCCGAATCAGGGATCGCTGGGCGGGCGGACCGGCGGCACGCAGGGCAAGCGGTGCCGATGCGACCGTCCACCGCGGTCGGCCTTGGTGTCAATTCGGCGAGCAGCGCCATTGGGCTTGCGCTGGGCTCGGTGAACGGCGCGTTCAACCTCGACGTGGTGCTGACGGCGCTCGAAGAGTCGGGCAACGGCCGCATTCTGTCGACGCCGCGCGTGGCAACGCAGAACAACGTGCCCGCCGAAATCACGCAGGGCGTGCAGATTCCGATTCAGACGGTGGCCAACAACACCGTGACCGTGTCGTTCCGCGACGCGGCGCTGAAGCTGAACGTCACGCCGCAGATTACGGCGGCGAACACCGTCATCATGAGCATCGTGCTCGAGAACTCGTCGCCCGACTTCAGCCGCGCGGTCACGGGGATTCCGCCCATCAACACGCAGCGCGCGGTGACCTCGCTGCTCGTCTCGGACGGGCAGACGTCGGTGATCGGCGGCATCTACATCAATTCCCGCGATTCGTCGGACGATCGAGTCCCCGGGGTCTACAAGATTCCGCTTTTGGGCTGGTTGTTCCAGCGGCGCGAGCTGACCGAAGAGACCCGCGAGCTGTTGATCTTCATCACGCCGCGCATCATCAAGGGCTAGCCATGGGCAAAGGGAGAAGAGTGGACATGCGCGCAGTTATTCGTTCGGGAATCGCAGGCGCGGCGGTGGCTATCGCGCTGGCCGGTTCGGTCTCATGCGGCGACGTGGCACGGACGGGGAAGTCGCCCTCGATGATCGTCATCGACTCGCTGCAGGCCGCGTCGGGCGCCGATCCGGGCAGCATGAGCGCATTTCTGCTGTCGGACGTCGTGACGCTGGTGGACCAGACCATCGAAGGTGAGACCGTGAGAGTGCCGACCATCTTCAACGACGTCGGGCAGGCGACCCTGCGATTGGTCCTGAAAGATCAGGGCCCCACCGGCACGCTGCCGACGACGTTGAACGCCGTGACGCTGAACCGCTATCACATCAACTACCGCCGGGCGGATGGACGCAACACCCCTGGGGTGGATGTGCCATGGCCAGTTGATGGCGGGGTGACGGTGACCCTGACCGGTGGCACGGTGCTTATCCCCTTCGAAATGGTGCGCCACCAGGCCAAGCTCGAAGCGCCCCTTCGCGCCATGGCCTTTGGCGGCGGCCGCATCTTCATCTCGACGATTGCCGAGGTCACGTTCTATGGAACGGATCTGGCTGGGAACGAAGTGCAGGCGTTGGGCACCATCAGCGTGAGCTTCGGCGATTACGGAGACCCAGAATAGGAATGGTCATGACCACACATCTCAAACACGCGCTCGTGCTCGCGCTGGCCGCTGGTCTGGCCGCGTGCACGGTGACCGATACCCCGGCGCCGCCGCTGGCGGGACCGTCGGAGATGAGCTTATCGCTGGCGATCACCGCGAACCCAGACGTCCTTTCGCAGGACGGCCGGTCGGTATCGCGAATCAGAGTCACAGCGCGGGATCCGAACAATCAGCCCGTGTCGCGGACACTCTACGTGGAAATCGAAGGGGGTGACTTTGGCACCCTGTCGACTCGTGAAGTCACCACGATTAACGGTGAAGCGGAATTCACCTACACCGCGCCTCCGGCGGGAGACGGAACGGTTCAAGATGTCGCGATTCGCGTAAGGCCGAAAGAAACGGACTTCGCCTCGTCTTTGTCGCGGGTCGTGAATATTCGACTGAGGCCCGATGGAACAATCAACACTGGCGGGCTGTCGCCGATCTTCGTGTTCCTTCCTTCCACGCCGGCAGCTCACCAGACCGTCAGGTTCGACGCCTCGTCCTCCACGGCGGGGAGAGGCACGATCATCACGCGTTACGATTGGACATTCGGCGATGGGACGTCAACGTCGAGCAGCAGTTCGGCGGCGACCCACGCATACTCGACCCCGGGCTCCTACGCTGTGCGGCTGACGGTCACGGACTCGCAGGGCGCGACCGCGACATCGGCAAGCCAGGTCGTGGAGGTGGGCGACGGCGTGGCGCCGGTTGCTGCGTTCGTGTTCTCGCCGCTGGAACCCATCGTCGGCGATACGGTCTTCTTTAATGCCGCCACGTCGACGGCCGGGCCCGGACATCAGATCGTGAGCTACAGGTGGGATTGGGGTGATGGACAGCCATCGCAGGGCGGGTCGACGCGGTCGCACGTCTTCGGCGGCAGCGCCTCACCGAAGACCGGGAACTTCGTCGTCGTATTGACGGTCACGGACGAGGCCGGGCAGACGTCGACCTTCGCCCAGACCATACCGGTATCACCATAGGTTTCGATTAGTCGTGCCAGACAATCCTCGCATCGAGGAGCTTCGACGCCGGGTCCAGACGGACCCGGCGTCAATTGCTTTTGCCCAGCTCGCGGAAGAGTACCGTCGAGCGGGCAGCTATCAAGAGGCGATTGCTGCCTGCGACGCCGGGCTCAAAATCCATCCGGCCTATCTGTCTGCGCGTGTGACGCTGGGGCGCGCGCTCATCGAAGTGGGCGACCTGGATGCCGCCGAGGTGGAACTGCGTCAGGTTCTGCAGATCGCGTCTGAAAATCTCGCGGCCATTCGAGGGCTGGCCGAGATCCACCATCGCCGCGGTCAATTGCCCGAAGCACTGCAGTTCTATCAATCTGCCCTCGGGATCGCGAAGCACGATCCCGACCTCGAGCAGACAGTCGACGAGATTTCCCGGGCGCTCACCGCCGAACAGCCGGCGCCTGCCGACGACGATGGGATGTCGTTCGCGGAGGCGCAGGCCGAGTTTCTTGCGGCCTTGGAAGGGTTCGAGGCGCTGGGCGCCGCCGAGCACGAAGAATCGCTGGCGGAGCTTGCGGTGTCCGCGGCGGCCGAGCCCGATTCGCCAGAACCGGTCCCGCTCGCGTCACTCGCTCCGGCCGAACCCGACGAGGCGCTGGAACCGATCGAAGACGGCGTGCTGGTAGGGGCCGGCGCGCCCGGAACTTCAGAGCTTTACCAACTCGAGCGCTTCCTCGACGCGATTCATACCTACCGCCGGCGCCGGGCGGTCTAGAATCCTCCCGTGCGCCTCGCTCCTCGCGAAACCCTGGCGGCCCGGCACGGCAAGCTTCGAGAAGCGGTCCACGCGGCCGATCTCGACAGCCTCGTCGTGACGCATCTGCCAAACGTGTTCTATCTCACGAACTTCCAGGGAACCGCCGGCATTGCGGTGGTGACACTGGACAGGCTGTACTTGATTCTCGATTTCCGGTACAGTGCGGCGGCGAGCGCGTTGTGGGACACCCCGTATGGGTGTCCGGACGCCGAAATCGTGCCGGTCGACCGGACGTATGACGAGACGCTGACGGCGTTCATCAAGAAGCTCCAGTTGCAGCGGCTCGGCATCGAGGGCGCGTACGTGTCGGTCAACCGCGCGCACGACCTCGCGAAGAGCCTGGACGCCACGGTGCAGGCCGGATCGGGCATCATCTTCGAGGAGCGTGGCTCGAATGGGGCGGTCCGTCCCGTTACGGTCGTGGCAACCGACGCCCTCGTCGAACACTTGCGCATCGTGAAGGATGCGCACGAGATCGAGATGTTGCGTCGCGGCGGTGAACTGCTTTCGACGGTTGCGGTCGACGTGCTCGGCGAAATCAAGGCCGGCATGAAGGAGCAGGAGTTTGCCGCGAAGATCGACTGGCGCATCAAGAACGCCGGATTCGAGCGGTGCTCGTTCGAAACGATCGTGGCGAGCGGCCCGAATGCCGCGCAGCCACACGCCCATGCCAGCGAGCGTGTCATGAAGGACGGCGACCTGGTGGTGCTGGACTTTGGCGGCGTCTACGGCGGATACTGCGTCGACCTGACCCGGACAATCGCCCTGGGGCAGCCCGATGCTGAGATGACGCGGGTCTACGGCGCCGTGCTGGAGGCCCAGAAGGCCGCCATCGGGGCGGTACGACCTGGGGTACTGGCAGGAGACATCGACGCGGCGGCCCGGGGCACGCTGCATCGGCATAAACTGGCGGAGGCCTTCGGACACAGCACGGGTCACGGCCTGGGTGTTGAGATTCATGAGACGCCGCGGATAGGTCCTCGACGAGAGGCGACCGGAAACGGGCCGGCGCCCCCGGATGTCGCGATCGAGCCGGGCATGGTCTTCACCATCGAACCGGGCGCCTATCTTCCCGGTTGGGGGGGCGTGCGGATCGAAGACGATGTGCTGGTGACGTCCGACGGGGTCGAAGTGCTGACCAATGTTCCTACGGTTCTAAAACAGGACTAAAGTCCTGTGCCACAGCTGTTGCAAGAGGACTGAGGTCCTGTGCCGCGGCTGCTGAATTGAGCTGCTGTTGCATCGGTGGCACAGGGCTTCAGCCCTGTCCAAGGACCCAAAACGAATGGAATTCGACGAGATCAATCGCATCCTGGATATCGTTCGCGAGCACGACCTCAGCGAGTTCGAGCTCGAGCGCGAGGGATTCAAAATACGCATCAAGAAAGGTTCGCCCGTCCAGGGCACGGGAGCGTTTGCGCCGCCGAGCGTGCCGCACGTCGTGGCAGCCCCCCCGCCGCCTGCCGCGGTTCCGGCGCCGCCGCCGCTCGAAGCCGTACCGAGTTCACCGCCGCCGGCCTCCGACGAAATCGATTTCGCCATCGTGAAATCGCCCATCGTCGGGACGTTTTTCCGCTCGGCGGAGCCTGGCGCCGCCGCGTTTGTCGATGTGGGCAACATCGTGAAAAAGGGTCAGGTTCTGTGCATCATCGAAGCGATGAAGCTGATGAACGAGATCGAGTCGGAGTACGATGGTGAGATTGCGAAGGTCTACGTCGAGAACGGACAGCCCGTTCAGTACGGCGAGCGGCTCTTCGCCATCAAGGTGTGAGTGGGTTTCATTAGGGCCCCGCAGCCAAGCATGTTCAAAAAAATCCTGATTGCGAACCGCGGTGAGATCGCCATGCGCGTCATCATCGCGTGCCGCGAGCTCGGCATCAAGACCGTGGCGGTGTATTCGGAAGCCGACGAGCACGCGCTGCACGTCCGGTTTGCCGACGAAGACGTGCGTATCGGGCCGGCGCGGAGCGCCGAGAGCTATCTGAACGTTCCGGCGATTATCAGCGCCGCCGAAATCACGGGGGCCGACGCGATCCATCCCGGCTATGGCTTCCTTTCCGAGTCGGCGTACCTCGCGGAGGTCTGCGAGGCCTGCCATATTCGCTTCATCGGACCCGATCCCAAGGTGATTCGTCTGATGGGCGACAAGGCCCGCGCGCGCCGTGCCATGAAGAAGGCAGGCCTGCCGTTGCTGCCCGGCACCGACGGTCCGGTCGAGAACGAAGAAGCGGCGCTGAAGTTTGCGACTGGGTGCGGCTTCCCGGTCATCGTGAAGGCGACCGCGGGCGGGGGCGGCCGCGGCATGCGCGTCGTCAGGACGCCGCAGGAACTGGGCCACGCGATCAAGACGGCCCAACGCGAGGCGGAAGCGGCGTTCGGCGTCCCTGACGTGTATATCGAGAAGTATCTCGAGAGCCCGCGGCACATCGAGGTCCAGGTGCTTGGCGACCACCATGGCGCCGTCGTCCACCTCGGGGAGCGTGAGTGCTCGATCCAGCGGCGGCATCAGAAGCTGCTCGAGGAATCGCCGTCGCCGGCGCTCAGCGAGAAGCAGCGTCGCAAGCTCGGGAACCTGGTTGTCGACGCGGCCAAGGCCGTGCAGTACACCAACGCGGGAACCTTCGAGTTCCTCATGGACGAACAGAGCCGGTTCTACTTCATGGAGGCGAACACGCGCCTGCAGGTCGAGCATCCGGTCACCGAGTTCGTCACCGGTATCGACATCGTGAAGGAGCAGATTCGCATCGCGGCCGGCGAGCGCCTGTCGTTCCGGCAGGGCGAGATCACCTTCAACGGGCACTCGATCGAGTGCCGCGTCAATGCCGAAGATCCGGAAACGTTCGTGCCGTCGCCCGGCTACATCAGCGTCTTCAGCATCGGCGGTGGGCCCGGCGTTCGCGTCGACTCGGCCGCGCACTCGGACTGCACGATTCCCCCGTACTACGATTCGATGATCGCGAAGGTCATTTCGTACGGCCGCGATCGGCACGAAGCGATCGTGCGCATGAAGCGGGCGCTCGAAATGGCGGTGGTCGAAGGCGTCAAGACCACCATTCCGATGCACCTGCGCATCCTCAACGACCCGGATTTCGTGGCCGGCCGGATGACCACGAAGTTCATGGAGCGCTTCGCGCCCACTCCCGAGAAGGCCGCGACCCGCGCCGAGGCCGTCTGATACGTGCTCCTCTCAACGCCATCATCGACGACGAGGTGACTCGCCGTGCGGGATGGACCGTTAGTGCCCTGACCGACGCGTACCTGGCGGGCGGGGCGCGGTTCCTTCAGATTCGCTCCAAACACGCGTCGAGCGCCGCATTTCTCGCGATGTGCGAGGATGTGGTGGCCCGCGCGCGTGCGCACGACGCCACGGTCATCGTCAACGATCGCGCGGACATCGCTACGCTCGCCGGCGCCGATGGAGTCCACGTCGGGCAGGAAGACCTCGATCCCGCGTCCGTGCGCCGGCTCTTCGGCCGCCCGGCGATCGTCGGCTTGTCCACGCACTCCGCCGATCAGGTGCGCGCAGGGATTGGGCCTGCCGGTGGACTACATCGCGGTCGGCCCCGTGTTCGGGACGACGACCAAGGACACGGGGTATCGCGAAGTCGGGCTCCAACTGGTGAGAGACGCCGCCGCGATCGTGCGCGACGCGGGCGCCGTGATGCCGATCGTCGCGATTGGCGGGATCACGCTGGAGCGGGCGGCAGACGTCATTCGTGCCGGGGCGGCGTCGGTCGCCGTCATTTCCGATCTGCTTTCGACGAGAGATCCCGAAGGGCGCGTCCGCGAGTATCTGCGCGCGCTTGCCTAGACACGCCATCGGGAGGAGCTTCGCCCGGACATGAAAAACCGCCTGCTGCCGACGCTGCTGTCTGCTGACCGCGGTGATCGTCGCGGGCACGGCTGGCTACGTGGCCATCGAAGGGTGGCCCGTCTGGGACGCGTTCTACATGACGGTGACGACGGTCGCGACGGTGGGATTCCGCGAGGTACACCCGCTTTCGATGGCCGGGCAGGCGTTTACGCTCCTTCTGATCTTCGTGGGAGTCGGCACGGCACTGTATGCTTTCTCCGTTCTGGCGGCCATGGTCGTCGAAGGCGGATGGCCGAGGTACGTGGAACGATGGCGGTACGTGCGCATGATCAAGAACCTGTCCGATCACTACGTCATCTGCGGGTACGGGCGGATCGGGTCGATCGTGGCCGCCGAGTTCGCCCGTCAGAAGATGCCGTTCGTCATCGTCGATCGCGATCCGGCGCGCGTGCTCCAGGCCAACCAGCACGGGCATCTCGCGGTGGAAGGCGACGCGAGCCGGGAGGACACGTTGAAGCCGCTCGGCATCGAACGGGCGCGGGGGCTGGTTGCGGCCGTGGGAACGGACGCCGAGAACGTGTATGCCGTCCTCACCGCCCGGGTGATGAAGAGCGATCTGTTCATCATCGCGCGCGCCGAGGGTGAGGAGTCGGTGTCGAAGCTGAAGAAGGCCGGCGCCGACCGCGTGATTTCGCCGTACAGGATCGGCGCGGTGCAGATCGCGCAGACGGCGCTGCGGCCCGGCGTCGTCGACTTCGTGGAAATCGCGACGAGCTCGGACAACCTGGAGCTGTCGATCGAGGAAATTCGCGTCGAGGAGAAGTCGACGCTGGCCGGACGCCCGCTGGCCGAGGTCATCCAACGCGATAAGATGAACGTGGTCGTCGTGGGCATTCAGCACGCGCATGGACGCATGGAATTCAATCCCACGCGAGACACCGTGCTTCACGCCGGGGATCACCTCATCGTGCTCGGCAGCGCGTCGATGCTGAAAGACCTCAGCCAGGCGGCCAGATAGATCCATGCCTGCGCGAATGCTCGATGGGGCCGGCGTGGCCCTGCAAATCAGAAGCGAGCTGTCGGCTCGAGCGGCCGCGTTTGCGGCGCGGGCGGGGCGGCGGCCGGGCCTGCACATCGTGCTGGTCGGCGACAAAGCCGACTCGCTGATTTACGTCAACAGCAAGTTGAAATCGGCAGGCGACGAGGGCATGAGCGCCACGCTCTCGCACCTGCCGGCGACCACGTCGGCCGATGATCTGCTCGCGCGCATCGCGCAGCTGAACGCCGATCCGGCAGTCGACGGGATTCTGGTGCAGGCACCGTTGCCGGAGTCGCTGGGTCCGGGTGCGATGACACGAGTGTTCGATGCGATCGATCCGGCGAAGGACGTCGACGGCGTGACGCCCGCCAACGTCGGGCGGCTGGTTCAGAATCGCGCCGATCTTGTCGCGTGCACGCCGGCCGGCATCATGGAATTGTTGAAGCGCAGCGGTCTCGACGTGGCGGGCAAGCATGCGGTCGTCATCGGTCGCAGCGACATCGTCGGCAAGCCTGTTTCGCTGCTCCTGCTGCACCGCCATGCCACGGTCACCGTCTGTCACTCGCGTACGCAGGACCTTTCGGCGGTCGCGGCCACGGCCGACATTCTGGTCGCCGCGCTGGGACGGCCGGGATTCGTGCGGCGATCGTTCGTCAAGCCGGGCGCGACGGTCATCGACGTGGGGATCAATCTCGTGACCGATCCGAAGGTGGCCGGCGAGATCTTCGGCGAAGGGCATCCCCGGCGCGGGTTGTTCGAGCGGAAAGGGTCGGTGCTGGTTGGCGATGTGCATCCGGAGGTCGCGGAGGTCGCCGGCGCGCTGACCCCGGTTCCGGGCGGCGTCGGGCCGCTGACGATCGCGATGCTGATGGCCAACACCATCAAGGCAGCGGAGCTTCGCACCGCCGCTGGTCGTCATCGATCGTCACGTCAGTGTCCGGCTTTCGCCGGACCGTGATCATTACCGGACGATGATGCTGAAAGTCGCACTGACCGGCGGTATCGCGACGGGCAAGAGCTATGTCGTCGCACGGTTGAAGGACCGCGATATTCCCACCATCGACGCCGACGAAATCGTCCACGACGCGCTCGGTCCCGGCACCGCTACCGCGAAGACGATCGCGGCCACGTTCGGGGGCGAGTTTCTGACGGCCTGATGGAAGCGTGCACCGCGCGCTTCTCGGGGCGAAGGTGTTCGGCGATCCGCCGATGCGGGAAAAGCTCGAAGCGATTGTTCACCCCCTCGTCTGGGACACGATTCGCCGGTGGTTCGACGCGCTCGCGCAGGCCATGGGCGTCGCGTCGATCCCGTTGCTCTACGAGACAAACCATGAGAGAGACTTCGATTTCGTCGTGGTGACGTTCTGTCCGCCGGAAATGCAACTGCGGCGAATACTCGATCGGGATCGCATTTCAGAAGAGGACGCGCTGCAGCGGATCGCGGCCCAGATGCCCGCGGACGAAAAAGCGCGGCGTGCGAACTTCGTGATTCAGACCGGCGGCACGAAGCCGACGACCGATCGGCAGGTGGACGAGCTGGTGAAGACGCTTCTACGGGCAAACAAGAGATCAGGAGACTAAGAGCTTTCAGATCTCTTGATCTCTTGATCTTCTGATCTTCTGTTGTACTTCAGACTCCCAGCTCTTCAGGTTCCTTTGCCGGCGCGATCCGATCTTCGACAAAGGTGTTCCATTCGTGGCAGTGCGGACACTGCCAGAGCAGCTCGGTGCTGCGATACCGGCATCGCATACAGATATGCGGGTCCATGTAGAAGACCGCATGCTTGGTGAGATCGACGTAGCGCTGCACCAGCGAGCTTTCGAAGTCGAGACGCGCGAGCACCTGCCAGATGGCCTGGTGCAGCGTCAGGGCGTGAGGATTGTGGACCAGCGCCTCGAAGAGCAGTTCCAGAGCACGGCCGGCGTCGCCGCGCGCTTCGACGATGTTTGGCCAGCGCCAGCCGGGCGCGCCAGTCCTGCGCGTTCGCGGCAATCAGCTTGCCGAGCAACTGGGCGAACCGTTCTGGCGTGCCCATCTTCTCGTAGGCGAGCGAGAGACGATCGAACGTGAGGTAGGCGCGCTCGGGCGCCTTGCCGATCACTTCCTCCCAGATGCCCGTCGCCTGCGCCATGCGATCCTCGCGCGCATGGATGTCGCCGAGATTCAGATACGCGGGAACGACCCCGGGATCGAGATCGATCGCCGACTGAAATCGCGCCGTGGCGCCCGCATAGTCGCCCCTGGCGACCGCCTGCAGGCCGAGCTCGTTTTCGAGAAACGCGAGGATCGCCTGGCTGCGGCCGTCCTCGGCGCCGGCCTGGCTGCCGAGCGAGCGCCGCACTTCGTATGCTTCCTGCCACTGATGCTGATCCTCGTGCAGTTTCTCGATATTGAGCAGCGCGTACTGGTTCTTCGGATCGAGCTTGATGACCTCGTTGAACGCCTCGAGCGCGCGATCGACGAAGCCGCCGCGCTTGAAGTCGAGACCGAGGCACAGCAGCACGTGGGCATGCTCGAGGCGCGTCAACCGGGGCCGCTGCAGGAGGCTCTGGTGAATGTTGATGGCCCTGGCCACCTGCCCCTTCTCGCGATACAGGCTGCCGAGCAGGAGATGGATCTCCAGCGCATCGCCGAGATTTTCGGCGGCCTTGCTCAGCTCGTCGATGGCGAGATCGATCTGGTTGGTGACGAGGAAATTCAGGCCGACGATGTAGTGCAGCGATTCGGGCACGCGGCGGCGATCGATCAGCCGGCCCGACCGCAGCTTGTAGCGCTCCCACGCTTTCCCGACCGTCAGCCCGATGAGCAGCGCGACGAGTGCGGCGAGGAAGGGATAGTAGGCGCTCAAAACAACTCTGTCCGCCAGAGGTCGTGGAGATGGATCACGCCTGCGACCGTCTGGTCGTGGCCCGCGACGACGAGCGACGTAATCTTGCGCTGCTCCATGATGAGCAGCGCCTGCGCCGCAAGCGTCGAGGGATCGATCACGATCGGCCGGCGCGTCATGACGTCGCCGGCGGTCATCTCGAGCAGCCCGCTGTTGCCGACCATGTAGCGTCGAAGATCGCCGTCCGTGATGATGCCCACCAGTTGGTGCGGTCTCGTTGACGACGCACGTCATGCCGAGGCCTTTGCTCGACATCTGCGAGAGGACGTCCCGCATCGGCGTGTCCGCCGTGACGATCGGGGCATCTGCGCCCTGCTGCATCAGCTGATCGACACGCATCAGCTTCTTGCCGAGCTTGCCGCCGGGATGGATCTTCGCGAAGTCCTCCTCGCGGAATCCCTTTTCGACGAGGAGCGTCATGCAGAGCGCGTCGCCCATCGCGAGCGCGGCGGTCGTGCTGGCGGTCGGCACCAGATTCAGCGGGCACGCTTCCTCCGAGACCTGGCAGTCGATGGACACATCGGCCGACTGGGCGAGCGTGGAAGCCGGATTGCCGGTGATGGCCACGATGCGCGCGCCAATCCGCCGGATCGCTTCGAGCAGCCGCAGCACTTCCTGCGTCTCGCCGCTGTGCGAGATCGCCAGCAGCACGTCTTCCGGCTGGATGACCCCGAGATCGCCGTGCGTCGCTTCGGCTGGATGCAGGAAGAATGCTGACGTGCCCGTGCTGGCCAGCGTGGCCGCGATTTTGCGGCAGATGATGCCCGACTTGCCCATCCCCGTGACGAGGACGCGGCCCTGGCACTCATAGAGCATCTTGACGGCGCGATCGAAGTTCTCGTCGAGCCGATGGATGAGCGCCGTGATGGCCGCGGCCTCGGTCTGGAGAACCTTGCGCGCGAGGGCGCGATCGGTTTTCGCTGGTGTCCGTGATATGGCCATGTCGGGTTCTGTGTCCGGGTTGGGAGGGGTTTTACGGAGATTCCCGGAAAACCCCTCCCGACCCCTCTTATCGGACGGACGCGGCTTCGCGTCTCACCGAGTCCAGTCGCAGCAGGTGGCGCAACAGCGGCTCGAGGCGTTCGAGCGGCAGCGCGTTCTGTCCGTCGCTTTTGGCCCGCGCCGGGTTGTCGTGCACTTCGACGAACAACCCATCGATGCCGGCGGCCACGGCCGCCGAGGCGAGCGGCTCGATGTACTCCGCCTGGCCGGCCGTCACCCCGTCCCCGCCCCCGGGCAGCTGCAGACTGTGGGTCGCATCATAAACCACTGGATAGCCGAGCGATCGCAGGATCGGGAAGGCGCGCATGTCGACGACCAGGTTGTTGTAGCCGAAACTGAATCCCCGCTCGGTGATGAACACCTGCGAATTCCCCGAATCGACGACCTTGGCGATCGCGTGCTTCATGTCGGCCGGCGCCAGAAATTGCCCCTTCTTGATGATTGACGACCCGGCCCGTTCGTGCGGCCGCGACGATCAGATCGGTCTGACGGGAGAGAAAGGCCGGAATCTGCAGCACGTCGGCGACTTCGGCGACCGGCGCCGCCTGGCTGGCGTCGTGGATGTCGGTCAGGACCGGAACGCCGAAGCGCGCCTTGATGCCGGCGAGCACCGCGAGCCCTTCCCGCAGGCCGGGGCCGCGAAATGACGTCGAGCGACGTGCGGTTCGCCTTGTCGTACGACGCCTTGAAGATGAACGGCAGCCCGCAGCGCGACGGTGATCTTGACGAGCGATTCGGCGATCATCGCCGCGTGATCGGCGCTCTCGATGACGCACGGGCCCGGCGATCAACGCCAGGGGCGCGCCCGAGCCGAGGACCACGCTTCCGGCAGCGACACGTCTGGTGTCGGGCATCAGGCGATGCCGGCTTCTGCCGGCCGTTCGGCGCCAGATCTGAAGTCTTGTGCCTGTGGCTCGCTTCCACGAAGCTGGCGAACAGCGGGTGCGGTCGAAGCGGCTTCGACTTGAACTCGGGATGGAACTGCACGGCGATGTACCAGGGATGGCCCGGCAGCTCGATCATCTCGACGAACTTGCCATCAGGGGATTTGCCCGAAATGCGCAGGCCCTTGTCGACGAGCGTCGGCTCGTAAAGGCAGTTGAACTCGTAGCGATGGCGGTGCCGCTCGACGATGTTCGACGCACCGTAAATCTTCTGTCCGAGCGACCCGGGGGCCAGCACGCATTCGTACTGTCCGAGCCGCATCGTTCCGCCGAGGTCGTCCACGCCGAGCAGGTCGCGCAGTTTGTAGATAAGCTTGTGCTCGGCGTCGGGCGAGCATTCCGTCGAGTCGGCTTCCGACAACCCGCACACCCCGCGGGCGTATTCGACGGCCGCCCACTGGAAGCCGTAGCAGATACCGAAGTAGGGGATGCCCTTCTCGCGCGCGATCTGCGCGGCCTTCATCATGCCCCGCGTGCCGCGGGTGCCGAAGCCGCCGGGAACCAGAATGCCGTCCGCCCCTTCGAGCAGTTGCTCGCCGTCGGGCTGTTCGAGCGCCTCGGCCTCGACCCATTTGATGTCGACCTTGAGGCGATGCGCGAACCCGCCGTGGTAGAGCGCCTCGTTGAGGCTCTTGTACGAGTCCTCGTAGCCCACGTACTTGCCGACCACGTGAATCGTGACCCGATCCTTGGGATTCTTGATGCGCTCGACGAGCTGTTCCCAGGGCTCCATGTGCTTTTCGGTGAGCGGGAGGCCCAGGTGCTTCGAGCACGATCTTGTCGAGCCCCTCGGCGCCGAGCACGAGCGGCACTTCGTAGATGGTCGAGACGTCTTTCGCCGTGATGACGGCTTCCTGGTCGACGTCGCAGAACAGCGCGATCTTCTTCTTCAGGTCGGCGTCAAGAAAGCGGTCGGTGCGGCACAGCAGGATGTCGGGCTGGATACCGATCGACCGCAGGTCGCGAACGCTGTGCTGGGTCGGCTTGGTTTTCAACTCGCCGGCCGCGCCGATGAACGGCACGAGCGTGAGGTGAATGTACAGCGTGTGCTCGCGCCCGACGTCCTGACGGAACTGGCGGATGGCTTCGAGAAACGGCAGGCTTTCGATGTCGCCGACCGTGCCGCCGATTTCGACCAGCACGATATCGACATCCGACGAGACCGCCCGGATGCTGTCCTTGATCTCGTTGGTGATGTGCGGAATGACCTGCACCGTGCGGCCGAGGTAATCGCCCCGGCGCTCCTTCTGGATGACCGATTGATAAATCTTGCCCGTCGTCCAGTTGTGGTTTCGCGTGGTCTGCGTGTTGGTGAACCGCTCGTAATGGCCCAGATCGAGGTCGGTTTCGGCGCCATCATCGGTGACGTAGACCTCGCCGTGCTGGTACGGGCTCATCGTGCCCGGATCGACATTGATATATGGATCGAACTTCTGCAGCGTGACCTTGTAGCCGTGGCCCTCGAGGAGGGCGCCGATGGACGCCGCGGCGAGGCCCTTGCCGAGCGACGACACCACGCCGCCTGTCACGAAGATGTATTTCACCGGACGGGTTTCCTTGTTCACCATAGCGGCTCAGGGTCTCCTTTTCGGCGGGTCCAAAGAACAAGACCCGCCCTACGTGGGCCGGGCTTGTTTTTCAGACCCGGCTTCAGACGCGCGCGTCGGCCGTCAACAGCCGCCGCACGCGTTCGAGATCTTCGTGAGTATCGACGCCAATCGAGTCGTGCGTGGTCTCGACCATCCTGATGGAAAATCCGTGCTCGAGCGTCCGCAGTTGCTCGAGCGCTTCGGCGCGCTCGAGCGGCGTCGGCTCGAGCGACGCAATCTTGAGCAGAAATTCACGCCGCTGGACGTACAGACCGATATGTTTCAGTGGCACCGGCGCATCGGACCGGCCGGTGGTGTCGCGGACGTGTGGAACGGGTGCGCGGGAAAAGTACAGCGCATCGCCGAATCGGTTGGTCACGACCTTGACGACATGCGGATCGCGCACGTCGTCGTCGGCGCCGAAACGCCGGCAGAGCGACGTCATGTTCAGCGCCGCGTCGTGGCGAAACGGCTCGATGGCCTCGTCGATGGCGGCCGGCTCGATGAGCGGTTCGTCGCCCTGCAGATTGACGACCAGGTCGCAGTCGAGCGCTTCGGCAACTTCGGCGATGCGATCGGTGCCGGTGGCGTGCGTCGATTTCGTCAGACGCACATCGCCGCCAAATCTGGTCACCGCGTCGGCAATCCGCTGGTCGTCGGTGGCTACCAGCACGGCGTCGACATTGCGCGCCGCAGCGGCGCGCCGATAGACGTGCTCGATCATCGGCCGCCCCGCGATATCGGCGAGCGCCTTCCCGGGAAAACGGGTGGACGCGTAGCGGGCAGGGATGACAGCGACAGTATGTTTATGATTTTGGGAACGATCGCGGATGCTTTCGGAGCAACCTGCGGGCCGCACGGTGAATACTAACACAGGTTTGCCGGTATTTTCGCTGCGATCGCGCCAGGGAAATGCTAGGATGATCAGGTAATGCTGACGACGCGGAGCACATTGAAGGCGCTCTGGGTTGGCGGGGGCGGTGTCCTCGCCACGTGGCTCGCGCGTGTCTCCAAATCCAGGTCCGCCGGCTGCCGCGCAGCAGTTCTCCGTGCCGAGTACGACGGCCAGAACAGATTCGTCGGCCGAGGGGTTGAACGCGCAGGCCGATCGACTTCGCGAGCGCACGGCCGCCGTCAGCTTGCGGACGTCGACGCGCAATCCATTTCAATTCAATTCGACACGCACGCGCTCGAACGCCGGAACGCCGCGCGAGCAGGATGCGGAGCCCATGGCGCTCGCGTCGCCGGTGCCAGTCGCGCCGCCGGCTCCAGTCATCACGCTGGCAGGCATCGCGCAGACGGCCGGCAAGCGCACCGCCATCATCACGATCGCGGGGCAGTTGTATCTGGTGCGCGAGGGCGACTCGCTGGCCGGCCGCTACGCGGTCGTCAAAATCGATGCAGAGACCGTTCTGGTCCGCGACACCAACGGCGCCGAGCAGCGCCTCGTCCTTCCGTAAGCTACGCCAGAAAAATTCAAAACAAGAGATCAGGAGATCAGGAGAATTCTGTTGAAGAATTCCCTCATCAGTAGTGTCCGGCTTTGGCCGGACCGCGATCAGTTACTCCGCTGCCAGGGATCCGGAACAGCGAGTTGCGGTGGCACAGGGCTTCAGCCCTGTCCCGGCGCGTCGAGCCGCACGCGCCATACGCTGATGATGTTGGGAATCTTCTGAATCTCGGCGAGCACCTGGTCGGTGACCGTGGCGGCAGGCCCGTTGTCCGGATGCTCGTCCACCTTGACGACGCCGATGGCGCAATTGACCAGGCACTCGGGATCGCGCCCGAGCGCGAAGTTGGCGATGTTGACCCCGTGACGGCCGAGCAGCGTGCCGACGTCGCCGATGACGCCGGGCTGATCGTTGTTCCTGATGATGAGCAGCGTCCCTTCGAGTGGTGATTCGACGCCGACGCCGTCGACCAGCACCAGGCGCAGGCTGCCATTGGCGAAGACCGTGCCCTCCACCCAGCGCTCGCCCGCACCCCTCGACTCCGCTCGGGGCGAGCCTGAGCGCCCCTGAGGCTCTCCAGTCGTCGAAGGGTCGCTGGTGTGCAGCTTTACGGAAATGAGGCTCGTGTAGTTGCGCGCGCGCGTGCTGCGCGATTCGACCAGCTCGATGCCGCGCTCGGCCGCAATCGTGCGCGCGTTCACGGGCGTCACCCCGCCCGATGAGAGGATGGCGGACAGCACGCCCTCGAGCACCGCGCTGCCGAGCAGTTGATTGTCCTCGGCCGCCAGCTCGCCGTAATAGCGGACGCCGATCGCGTTGATTCGCGCCTCACCCATCTGGGCGACGACCGAGCCGAGCGATCGCGCAAGCAGGAGATACGGCCGCAGCCGCTTGTACGCCTCCTGCGACACGGAAGGAAAGTTCACGGCGTTGCGGATGATGCCCTCATTGAGAAAGTCCCGCAACGCCGCCGCGGTCTCACTGCCAACTTGTTCCTGCGCTTCTTTGGTGGACGCCGCGATATGCGGGGTGGCCACGACCTGTCGGCAGCGTGGCGAGCCGCCAATCCTGAGGCGGTTCGGGATCGAACACATCCAGGCCGGCGCCGGCCACGTGGCCGCTCTCGATGGCATCGGCCAGAGCCGACGGATCCACCAGTTCGCCGCGCGCGGTGTTGATGATGCGCACGCCCTTCTTGCATTTCGCGAGCCGCTCGGCGTTGAAGAGATGCCTGGTCGAGGGCAGCGACGGCACGTGGAGAGAAATGTAATCCGCACGCGCGCACAGATCGTCGAGGGTGACGAGCTCGACGCCGAGCGAGCCGGCCATGTCGGCCGAGATGAACGGATCGTGCGCGACCACGTTCATCTCGAACGCGTGGGCGCGTGCCGCCACTTCCTGTCCGATCCGGCCGAGGCCAACCAGGCCAAGGGTCTTTGACCGAATTTCGGCGCCTGCGAACTTCGACTTCTCCCACTTCGCGTTCTTCATCGAAGCGTCCGCGGCGGGAATGTTTCTCGCGAGCGACAGAATCAAACCCATCGCAAGCTCGGCCACGCTCAGGCTGTTCGCGCCGGGCGCGTTCATCACGACGATGCCGCGTGCGGTGGCCGCCGCCACGTCGACGTTGTCAACACCCGTGCCAGCCCGGGCGATGACGCGGAGCCTGGTGGCCGCCTCGATGATCTCGCGGCTGACTTTCGTCGCGCTCCGGACGATGAGCCCGTCGGCGTCCTTGAGATCGGCCATCAACTCCGCGGCCGACCGCCCCTGGCGGGTGTCGATGTTCCAGTCCGGTTGTCGAAGTAGGTCGATTGCAGAAGAAGGCAGGCCGTCCGCGATGACAATTTTCATGAAGTGATTAAAGTATAATCCGTCGGCTTTGCGTGGCGGCGACGCGGTGACGCGGTGCCGGGCGAATCGCACCATGATGGTGCAATCCGCTAATTTCTTCGAATAGTCCAACGCAGAAGCGGTTTTCGTGGATCTTTTCAACAGGGTTTTCCACAATTCCTGTTGAACGGATGTCGATGGTGGAAGTGGGTTGACCTAATTTTCAGGAGCTTCGATGAATCGCAAGGTGACGGTGGTGGGCGGTGCGGGCAACGTAGGTGCGACGGTTGCGCGCAGCATCGCGGAAAAGGAACTTGCCGATGTGGTGATCGTCGACATCGCCGATCAGAAAGCATCGGGCGTTGCGCTCGACATTCTCGAGACGTGTCCCATTATTGGATCCGACAGCCTCGTCATCGGCGGATCCGATTACGCGCAGAGCGCCAACTCCGACGTCGTGGTCGTCACCTCGGGCGTGCCCAGAAAACCTGGCATGAGTCGTGACGACTTATTAAACGTGAATTTCAACATTATGAAATCGGTCACCGAGCAGGTGATCAAATACTCGCCCAACTGCATCATCGTGCCGGTGGCCAATCCGCTCGACGCGATGTGTCAGGCGGTATACAAGCTCAGCAAGTTCCCGCGCGAGCGCGTCATCGGCATGGCCGGCGTGCTCGACTCGGCCCGCATGCGCACGTTCATTGCACAGGAGTTGAAAGTGTCGGTGGAGAACGTCCATGCGTTCGTGCTGGGCGGCCACGGCGACACGATGGTGCCGCTGCCGCGCCTGTCGACCGTCGCGGGCATTCCGATCACGCAGCTTCTGTCACAGGATCGAATCGAGGCCATCTGTAAACGGACGGCTGACGGCGGCGCGGAGATTACAAAATTGGTGGGCACCAGCGCGTGGTATGCGCCGGGAGAGTCCGCCGCCGAAATGGTCGAGGCGATCCTCAAGGACAAGAAGAAGATTCTGCCGTGCTCGGTGTACCTGGAAGGCGAGTACGGCGTGAAAGGGCAATTTCTCGGCGTGCCCGTGAAGCTGGGCGCGCGCGGAGTCGAACAAATCATTCAGATCAAGCTGGAGCCCGAGGAGCAGGCGGCGCTGATGAAGTCGGCCGCGGCGGTTAAGGAGCTGGTCGACGTGATAAAGATGTAAGTCAGTTCGTGGGTTCGTCAGGTTCGTCGGTTCGTGGGTTCGCGAGGTTCGGTCGCCAAACGACGAACCGACGGAGCCTCACGAACTTCACGAACCGACGAACTGCATGAACCCAACGAACCTTGTTTTAAGCCCCCACGCCTTTCCAGATCGCCCGGCCGTATTCCCGAATCATCCGCGCGATGTTCGAAATCGGGATCAGTTTGGGGCAGACGGCTTCGCATTCGCCCTCGTTGGAGCAGTTGCCGAAGCCTTCGGCCTCCATCTGCTCGACCATCCGCACCACGCGGCGCTCGCGTTCGGGCTCTCCCTGCGGCAGCAGGGCCAGATGGCTGATTTTTGCGCTGGTGAACAGAGTGCGCGGCCGCGTTCTTGCACGCGGCGACGCACGCACCGCAGCCGATACAGGCCGCCGCGTCCATGGCGAGATCCGACTTGTCCTTCGGCACCGGAATCGCGTTGGCATCCTGCGCGCCGCCCACACCCACCGAGATGTAGCCGCCGGCCGCGAGGATTCGATCGAACGCCGAGCGATCGACCGTCAGATCCTTCAACACCGGGAAGCCCTTGGCGCGCCACGGCTCGATGACGATGGTCTGGCCGTCGCTGAACCGGCGCATGTGCAGCTGGCAGGTGGTGGCGCCCCGGTCGGGCCCATGCGCGACGCCGTTGATCACGCAGCCGCAGGCCCCGCAGATGCCCTCGCGGCAGTCCGAGTCGAAGGCGATGGTGTCTTCGCCTTTGCGGATGAGGTCTTCGTTGACGACGTCGAGCATCTCGAGAAATGACATGTCGATCGAGATGTCCTTGGCGACGTAGTCGACCAGACGGCCTGGCTGATCCTTTGCCGGCTGGCGCCATACTTTGAGATTGACGGTAATCGTCTTCGCAGACACGCGGTCGGTCTCAGCTGAGGGCCTGGCAAATGCCGCATGAATGCCTCGCCATCGCCATAATCCCCTGACGTGTATCATTTATAGCTCCGCTGCGATGGGTGCGCTTCGTCGAATGTGAGCGTTTCCTTGTGCAGCTTCGGGTTCGTCCCCACGCCTGTGAACTCCCAGGCCGCGACATAACTGTAATTGGCGTCGTCGCGGAGCGCTTCGCCGTCGGGCGTCTGGAACTCCTCGCGGAAATGTCCGCCGCACGATTCGTTGCGCTGGAGGGCATCGAGGGTCAGCAGCTCGCCGAACTCCATGTAGTCGGCCACCCGGCCGGCATAGTCGAGCATCGGGTTGAGGTTGTTCTTGTCGCCAGGCACGGTGAGGTCCTGCCAGAATTCCTCGCGAAGCTGGCGAATCTTTCCGAGCGCCTCGGTGAGCCCGGCGGCATTGCGCGCCATACCGACGTAGTCCCACATGATGTGGCCGAGCTGGCGGTGCAACTGCCGCACGGTGCGCTTGCCACGGATGCCGAGCACCTTGTCGATGCGTCCTTGCGAGGCGCTGACCGCTTCCTTGAAAGCGTCATGGTCGGTCGAGATCGTGGGCAGCGCCGCGCTTGCGAGGTAGTGGGCAACCGTGTAGGGCGCGACGAAGTAGCCGTCGGCGAGGCCCTGCATGAGCGCGCTGGCGCCCAGGCGATTGGCGCCGTGATCGGAAAAGTTGGCTTCGCCCAGGACGAAGAGGCCGGGAATCGTGCTCTCGAGGTTGTAGTCGACCCACAGGCCACCCATCGTGTAGTGGACGGCCGGGTAAATGCGCATCGGAACCTTGTACGGGTCTTCCGCGGTAATCCGCTCGTACATTTCGAAGAGGTTGCCGTATCGGGCCTTGATGACCTCGACGCCCAGGCGCTGTATGGCGTCATGGAAATCGAGATACACCGCCAGGCCGGTGTCGCCGACGCCGCGCCCATCGTCGGACTGCTGCTTTGCGGCGCGCGACGCGACGTCACGCGGGACGAGATTGCCGAAGCTGGGATAGCGCCGTTCGAGGTAGTAGTCGCGCTCGGACTCCGGAATCTGCTCGGGCGGCCGTTTGTCGCCCTGGTTCTTGGGCACCCAGACGCGGCCGTCATTGCGCAACGACTCTGACATGAGCGTCAGCTTCGACTGGTGGTCGCCACTGACCGGAATACACGTCGGGTGAATCTGCGTGAAGCACGGATTGGCGAAGAGGGCGCCGCGCTTGTGGGCACGCCACGCGGCGGTCACGTTGCAGTTCACCGCGTTGGTCGACAGGTAGTAGAGCGTGCTGTAGCCGCCCGTGCAGAGCAGCACCGCCTGGGCCCCGTGCCGTTCCAGGTCACCGGTGATGAGGTTGCGCGTGATGATGCCGCGCGCCTGGCCGTCGACGACAACGAGGTCGAGCATCTCACGCCGGGTGAACAGCGTCACGGTTCCCGCGTCGACCTGCCGGAGCATCGACTGGTAAGCCCCGAGCAGCAGTTGCTGCCCGGTCTGCCCGCGGGCATAGAACGTTCGCGCCAGCTGGGCGCCGCCAAACGAGCGGTTGTCGAGCAGGCCGCCGTACTCGCGGGCGAACGGCACGCCGGTCGCCACGCACTGGTCGATGATGTTGACGCTCAGTTGCGCGAGACGATAGACGTTCGCTTCCCGGGCGCGGTAGTCGCCTCCCTTGACGGTGTCATAGAAGAGCCGATAGACGCTGTCGCCGTCGTTGCGGTAGTTCTTCGCCGCGTTGATGCCGCCCTGTGCGGCGATGCTGTGGGCGCGGCGCGCGCTGTCGAGGATGCAGAACAGCTTGACCCGGTATCCCTGTTCGCCGAGCGCGGCGGCTGCCGACGCGCCCGCCAGGCCCGTGCCGACAATGATGACTTCGTACTTGCGGCGGTTCGCCGGATTGACCAGCTTGTTTTCGAATTTGCGCCGTTCCCACTTGTCAGCAAGGGAACCGCCGGGAATCCTGGAGTCGAGCGTCATGATCGCCCTCCCGCAAAAAATACCCAGAGCGCAATCACGATGAACCCGCCGGCGATGATGACGGCCGAGACCTTGCCGACCGTGCGGATGAGCGGCGTGAAGCGCGGGCCGCTCAGCCCCAGCGACTGAAAGGAACTGGCGACGCCGTGCCAGAGATGCAGCCCGACGAGCACCATCATCCCGATGTAGAGCGCGACGGTGATGGGCGAGCTGAAGTTCTCGAGCTCGATGCGGTAGAGATCGGTGACCCCCTCGACTTGGTAGTGCGCCCGGAACTTGAACTGCCACACGTGAATCGGCACGAAGATCACGATGGCCAGCCCGGTCAGGATCATCGACGTGGAACCGAGGCTCTTTTGACTCGTCCCGCCCGCCCAGGCCTTCGTAGCGTACTTGGCCGGACGCGCCTGCTGATTCTGAAAGGTCATCCTGATCGCCTTGACGAGGTGAATGAGGAAGACCAGGAGCAATCCAATCTCGATCGGAATGATGAGCGGGTTGCTCGTCAGGAAGTGCGCGTAGCCGTTGTAGGTCTCGCGCCCGAGGAAGATCATCAGGTTGCCGATGATGTGGACGATCAGATACAGGAAGAGCAGAACGCCCGTCACGCCGATGATCAGCTTGGTCGAGATCAGCGACGCGAGGACGCTCCGTCGGGTCGTCATGTCTTGAATTCTATTCGCAAGCGCCCTGCGCCGACAAACAACCCGCGCGCGCGTTGGGCGGTGCGGAAAAAGATGATACGATTCACCGTTTCCCGCATATGAAAATTCACGAGTATCAAGCCAAACAGATCCTTGCAAAGTACGGTGTGCCGGTTCCGCGGGGCGAGGCCATCCTGAAGGCGGGAGACGCCAAAGGCGTTGCCGAGCGACTTGGCGGTGGCACCGTCGTCGTGAAAGCGCAAATTCACGCTGGAGGGCGCGGCAAGGGCGGCGGCGTCAAGCTTGCGAAGAATCCGGGCGAGGCCGATACGCTGGCGGCGCAAATCCACGGGATGACGCTGGTGACGCATCAGACGGGGCCCGAAGGCCGCAAGGTATCGCGGTTGCTCATCGAAGAGGGGCTGCCGATTGCGCGCGAGCTCTACCTCGGCATCGTCATCGATCGGGCCGCGGGACGGGTGGTCATCATGGCGAGCCCCGACGGTGGCATGGAAATCGAGACGGTCGCAGAGAAAACGCCGGAGCGGATTCACAAAGAGTACGTCGACCCGGCGACCGGCCTCATCCCGTTCCAGGGACGGAAGCTCGCGTTCGCGTTGGGCCTCGAGGGCGATCAAGTCGGCAAGTTCGGCAAGATGGTCGCGTCGCTTTATACCGCGTTCGTCGGCACCGACGCGTCGCTCCTCGAAATCAACCCGCTCATCGTCACGAAAACCGGCGACCTCATCGCGCTCGACGCGAAGATGAACTTCGACGACAGCGCGCTCGGGCGCCATCCCGAGTTGAAAGAGCTGCGCGATCTCGAGGAAGAGGACCCGCTCGAAATCGAAGCGTCGAAATTCAGCCTCAACTACATCCGTCTCGACGGCACGATCGGGTGCATGGTGAACGGCGCCGGGCTGGCGATGGCCACGATGGACATCATCAAGCTCGCCGGCGGAGAGCCCGCGAACTTTCTCGACGTCGGCGGCGGCGCGAACAAGGAGCAGATCCGCAACGCCTTCAAGATCCTGATGGCGGATAAGAACGTTCGCGCGGTCCTCATCAACATCTTCGGCGGAATCCTGCGCTGCGACATGCTCGCCGCAGGGGTGATTGCCGCCGTGCAGGAACTTGGCGTGCCCGTGCCCATCGTCATCCGCATGGAGGGCACCAACGTCGAAGAAGGCAAGAAGATGCTCCGCGAGAGCGGCTTGAATTTCACGACGGCCAACTCGATGGGCGAGGCCGCGGAGAAGGTCGTCGCGCTGTCGCGCGCACACTGACAACTGACGACTGACAACTGACGACTACCATCCGACACATGGCGATACTCCTGGACAAATCCACGCGGTTGATCGTTCAAGGCCTCACCGGCAAGGAAGGCACCTTTCACGCGAAGCAGGCGGCGGCGTACGGCACGCAGGTCGTCGGCGGCGTCACGCCGGGGAAGGGCGGCTCGACCCACGAAGGCTGGCCCGTGTTCAACACGGTCGCCGACGCGGTGAAAGACACCGGCGCCAACACCTCGGTGATCTTCGTGCCGGCAGCGTTTGCGGCCGACGCGGTGATGGAGGCGGCCGACGCCGGCCTGCGCCTCGTCGTGTGCATCACCGAAGGCATTCCCACGCTCGACATGATGCGCACGTTCACCTATCTCAGAGAAAAGCCGACGCGCGTCGTCGGACCGAACTGTCCGGGTGCGATTTCGCCGGGCAAGGCGAAGGCGGGCATCATCCCAGGCCACATCTGCCGCGAAGGGCGCATCGGGATCGTGTCGAAGAGCGGTACCCTCACCTACGAAGCCATTCACCAGCTCAGCCAGCTCGGCCTGGGTCAGTCGTCGTGCATCGGCATCGGCGGCGACCCGATCATCGGCACCTCGTTCGTGGATGTGCTGACGCTGTTTCAGGACGATCCCGAAACCGACGCGGTGGTGATGATTGGCGAGATCGGCGGCACGGCCGAAGAGGAGGCCGCGCAGTACATTAAGAGGTCCTTCAAGAAGCCGGTGGTGGGCTTCATTGCGGGTCAGACGGCGCCTCCCGGGCGCCGCATGGGGCATGCCGGGGCGATCATTGCCGGCGGCAAGGGCACCGCGAACGAGAAGATGGCGGCTCTGACGGCGGCCGGCGTCACGGTGGTGAAGAGCCCGGCAGACATCGGAACTGCTGTAAAGAGCCTGCTGTAAGCGGTTTGCCGAGATTTGGCGATATAATGTGTGGTTGGGGTTAGGAAATTTCCCCAGTAGCCATCGCGCCGTAGCGCCACATCAAGGACCAGGCATGTCACCGACAGACGTCGTATCGCAGGAGAAGCCCCCCCAGGCCCGCACCAAGGTCATCAACGATTTCAGTATTCAGGTTGCCACCGTCAACGGCTCCGGCAGTCAGACCGCCAACCTCGTCCTCCTTCGCTCCATCCTCCTGATGGGTGTTCCGGTCTCGGGGAAGAACATGTTCCCCTCAAATATTGCCGGCTTACCCACCTGGTACACCATCCGCGCCAGCAAGCGCGGCTATGTCGGACGGAAAAAGGAAGTCGATTTCCTCATCGCGATGAACCCGGAGACGGCGAAAGAGGACGTGATGACCCTCGACGCCGGCTCTGCGGTGGTCTACGACGAGCCGCTCAAGCTGAACGCGCTCCGCTCGGACCTGACCTTTTATCCGGTGCCGTTCGACAAGCTCGTGACGCCGGTCTGTCCGGATGCCAAGCTCCGCCGCCTCGTCCGCAACATGATCTACGACGGCATCCTGGCGAAGCTCCTGGGCATCGACATGGGCATGATGGAGCAGGCGCTGGGCCGCCAACTCGGCAAAAAAGCGAAAGCGGTGACGCTGAACCAGGGGGCATTGAAGGCCGGCTGGGACTACGCCGAGGCGACCTTTACGAAGCAGGATCCGTTTCACATCGAGAAGATGAACGAAACGGCGGGCAAGATTCTCATCGAGGGCAACGCGGCGGCCGCCATCGGCTGCATGATGGCCGGCGTCACCGTCGTCGCGTGGTATCCGATTACCCCATCCTCCTCGCTGTGCGAATCGCTCATCGGCTACATGCGCAAGTACCGCATCGACAAGGAGACCGGAAAGGCGACATTTGCCATCGTCCAGGCCGAAGATGAGATCGCCTCGCTCGGGATGGTCATCGGCGCGGGCTGGGCAGGGGCGCGAGCGATGACCGCAACCGCCGGTCCCGGCATCTCGCTCATGTCGGAGTTCGCGGGCCTCGCGTACTACGCCGAGACGCCGGCCGTCATCTTCGACGTGCAGCGTGTGGGGCCGTCAACGGGGCTGCCGACGCGCACTGCGCAAGGCGACCTGCTGAGCACCGCGTTCCTCTCGCACGGCGACACCAGGCACATCCTGCTGATTCCAAGCTCGGTCGAGGAGTGCTACGAGCTTGCGATGCAGCGCCTTCGACCTGTCCGAGCGATTCCAGACGCCGATCTTCGTGATGATGGATCTCGACCTCGGCATGAACAACTGGATGTCGAATGGCTTTGAATACCCGACCCGGCCGATCGATCGGGGCAAGCGGCTGACGGCGGAAGTGCTGAAGAAGCTGGGAGAGTGGGGCCGCTACAAGGACGTGGACGGCGACGGCATCGCGTATCGCACGGTGCCGGGCGACGGCATGCCCGCATTTTTCACGCGCGGTTCGGGCCACAACCCGAAGGCCCAGTACAGCGAGCGGCCGGACGACTACGTGGAGAACGTCGACAGGCTGAGCCGCAAGTTCGAAACGGCTCGGAACTACGTGCCGGCGCCGATCGTGGACCAGAACCGGGACGCCAAAATCGGCATCATCGGCTACGGCACGTCGCACTGGGCGATTGGCGAAAGCCGCGATCAGCTTCGCGAAGAGACGCAGGTCGAGACCTCGTATTTCCGGCTGCGGGCGTATCCGTTTACCCAGGAACTCGGGGCATTCATCGACGCGCACGAACGGATCTACATCGTCGAGCAGAACCGGGACGCCCAGTTGCTGATGCTGATGAAGCTGGAGCTTTCGCCCGAGCGCGTGGCGAAGCTTCGCAGCGTGCTCCATTACAACGGGCTGCCGATCGATGCTCGCAGCATCAGCGACGACATCCTGTCGCAGGAAGGGTTCGAAGTGGCCAAGAAGGCGACACCCGCCTCCGCATCTTCGATGACGGGCGGAGAATAGGACTAGCAGGGCATTAGGGGATTAGGGATTAGGGAGTGGGGATTAGGACAAATACATGGCGACTCCAATAAAGGTCAATCGAATCGGGCTGGAACCGCAGATCTACAAGGGCGGCAAGACGACGCTGTGCGCCGGTTGCGGGCACAACGCGATTTCAGAGCGCATCATCGAGGCGTTTTATGAGATGGGCGTCGATCCGCAAACAGGTAATCAAGCTGTCGGGCATCGGCTGCTCGAGCAAGAGCCCGGCGTATTTCCTGGGCGGCTCGCACGGTTTCAACGCCGTGCACGGCCGGATGCCGTCGGTGGGGACGGGCGCGATGCTGGCGAACCAGAAGCTCATCGCTATCGGCGTCAGCGGCGACGGCGACACCGGCGCCATCGGCATCGGTCAGTTCGTCCACCTGATGCGCCGCAATCTGCCCATCATTTACATCATCGAAGACAACGGCTGCTACGGGCTGACGAAGGGGCAGTTCTCGCCGACGGCCGACGTCGGGTCGAAGCTGAAGAACGGGGTGGTCAACGACCTGCAGCCGATCGACACGTGCGCGCTGGCCATCCAGCTCGGCGCGACGTTCGTGGCGCGGTCGTTTTCGGGCGACAAGAAGCAGCTGCTCGCGCTGCTGAAGGCGGCGCTCAGCCATCGCGGAACCGTGATGCTCGACGTCATCTCGCCGTGCGTGACCTTCAACGACCACGAAGGGTCGACGAAGAGCTATGCGTACGTGAAGGATCACGACGATCCGCTCGAAGAGGTGAGCTTCGTGCCGTTCTTCGAGGACATCTCGGTGGAATACGACCCGGGCACGACCCAGGAAGTGAAGATGCACGACGGGTCGCGCCTGTTCCTGAAGAAGCTCGAGGAGTCCTACGACCCGACCGACAAGCTCGCGGCCATGCGCGTCCTGCACGAGACGACACGCCGCGGCGAATTCGCGACCGGCCTGATCTACATCGAGCCCGATCGCGACGATTTCCTCCGCCAGCTCAACGTCGTCGACGAGCCGCTTGCCTCATTGCCGCTCGAGCGCACCGCCCGCCCAAGGCCGCGCTCGACGAGATTATGGAGAGCCTTCGCTGACCCGGGTCAGGCCGATGGGATGGCGGATGGCATAAGCACGTCGTTCTGCCCACCTGCCATCATCCAACGCCCTGACGACGAGTTACCCTTGCGTCTGGTCCGCGTTCGCCCCAATCACATCCTCGGCAATCGCCAGCCGATCCTTGGGCAGCCCGTTGCTGTCGAGGGCGCCAGGCGCGTTCTCGTTGCCTTGCTGTTTGTCCGTAGGACGGTCACCTTCGACCGCGCCTTTGTCCTGATCCGGGTCAGTTGGTTTCGGGCAGAGCTCGCGTTGGAGCGGCGCATCTCGGTCTCCTTGCGACAGGGCTATATAATTGGCAACTTCTATGGAACGAACATTCGCCATCATCAAGCCGGACGCCACGGCGAGGCATACACGGGCAAGATTCTTCAGCGAATCGAGGAAGCCGGATTCAGAATCCGTGCCATGAAAACGCTGCGGCTGACGCAGACAGGAAGCCGAGGGCTTCTACGCGGTCCACCGCGAGCGCCCGTTCTTCAAGGGGCCTCACCGAGTTCATGGCGTCGGGGCCGATCGTGGCGATGGTGCTCGAGGCGCCAGACGCGATCAAGAAGTGGCGCACGCTGATGGGTGCCACCGATCCGGCGAAGGCCGAGCCCGGCACGATTCGCAAGGAGTTCGCGAGCTCGATTGGCGAGAACGCCACGCACGGCTCGGACGCGCCCGAGACCGCGGCGTTCGAGATCGGGTATTTCTTTCGCGGGCATGGACTGTCGAGTAGGCTGCGTCGACCGTCGTGAGTTCGAAACTCGCGGTCCGCAGGTCATGGGCAAGATTCTCGTCCTCGGCGGCGCTATTCTGTCGTGCTCGGGCTGCTCGTGATGGCCGGGTTCCCGCTGTTCCGGCTGCCCGGCGACTTCACCGTGCGGCGCGGCCCGGTGACGTTCTATTTCCCGCTGGCCACGTCGATCCTGTTGAGCATTCTGTTCTGACGTTCTTCCGGTGATGATGTTCGTTCCGACGATGACGACCTAGGACCTACGACGATCGATGACTATCAAATCCGATCGATGGATCAAGCGAATGGCTCGCGAGCACAGGATGATCGAGCCGTTCGTCGAGAGCCAGGTGCGCGGCAGCGCGATCTCGTACGGCGTGTCGTCGTACGGCTACGACATCCGCGTGGCCGACGAGTTCAAGATCTTCACCAACATCAACAACACCGTCATCGATCCCAAGAACTTCGATCCGCGCTCGTTTGTCGACGTCAAGACCGACGTCTGCATCGTGCCGCCGAACTCGTTCGCGCTGGCGCGCACGATCGAGTACTTCCGCATTCCCCGCGACGTGCTGACGATCTGCCTCGGCAAGTCCACCTACGCGCGCTGCGGCATCATCGTCAACGTCACCCCGTTCGAGCCCGAGTGGGAGGGCACGGTGACCCTCGAGATCTCGAATACGACCCCGCTGCCGGCGAAAATCTACGCCAACGAGGGGATCGCGCAAGTCCTGTTCTTCCAGAGCGATGAGCCCTGCGAGATGTCGTACAAGGACAAGAAGGGGAAATACCAGGCGCAGACCGGCGTGACGCTGCCGAAGATTTGACGTACTCCGTACATCCGTATATAAATTGGCGCGATTACTCCGACAAACCCAGGGTTCTGTTTCGCGCTAAATGGACAAACTAGTCGAGCGAGAGGCGGCCGCTCGCAACCAGCTGGCTACAGCGCCCGCCATCGCCGTTCAGTTCTTCCTCATCCCGTTGCTCGTCGTCGGCGCCACGGTGCTGGTTTATATCGGTTTTCGCAGCTTGCTCAGCGAGGACCGGTCGGCCGAGGAATATCTCACCGATATCCGATCGGGCGGCAGCAACCGGCGGTGGCCGGCCGCGTACGAGCTGTCGCGGCTGATGGCCGATCCGGAGTTCGTCAAGCGAGAAGAAGCGACGCTCGCGCCCGAGCTGACCAAGGCGTTTGCGGAGTCGAAGAACGACGACCCGAGGGTTCGGCAGTATCTCGCGTTGACGCTGGGCCGGCTGACGCCGCCCCTTCCCGCCGAGGCGCGGCAGCTTCTGGTAGACGCGCTCAACGACCAGGACAGTCAGACGCGGATCAGCGCCATCTGGGCGCTCGGGTCGACGGGCGACGCGACGGTCGCGCGCCGACATCGAGCGGCATGTACGCAGTCCGAGGACGCGGGCGTGCGCAAAATGGCGGTGTACGCGCTCGGGTCGATGCCGGTCGAGGCGGGCAACGAGACGCTCGTGAAGGCGCTCGAGGATCCGGAGGCCGACGTGCAGTGGAACGCCGCGGTCGCGCTGGCGCGGCACGGCCGCCACGAAGGGGTGCCGGTGCTGCGCCGCATGCTCGACCGCGCGTACGTCGAGCGGAACGTGACGCGGCAGCCGCAGCCGCGCGAAGAGGTCGATCCGGTCGGCGAAGTGATGATCAGCGGGCTGCGGGCGATCGCGGCGCTGAAAGAAGCGGCGCTTGTCGGAGCAGGTGAGAGCGCTGAGCACCGACGACCAGAACCTCAAGGTGCGGCAGGCGGCGATCGAAGCGCTTGAAGAATCTCTGAGAATCAAACACCAATGGCTGACGAGACGAAACCACCCTCCTCCGCACCGCTAAGGCGCTACGGCGGCCAAGCCCGGCGCACCCAGCGCACCCGCTGCACCTGCCGCGCACCGGCTGCGCGCCGGCACGCGCTGCACCTGCTGCGCGCCGCCGCGCACCTGTCGCACCCAAGCCGTCGCGCCGCGCACCGCGGCGCCTCCACCGCCGCTGTCGATCTGGCCGGCAAGACCACCACGGCGGCCGCGACCGCGGCGAAGGTGAGCTCGCGCGATCCCGACGACAGCTCGCCGCTCGTGACGCGGCGCGTGTGGCTGGGTATGGCCTGGGGTGCGTTCTCGGCCGCCTCGGCGGCGGCGCTGGCGGCGACCGGCCGCTTCATGTTCCCGAACGTGCTCAACGAGCCGCCGCAGCAGTTCAAGGTGGGTTGCCGTGCCGATTTCGGCATGGGCGTCGACGAGCGCTACAAGGAGTCGAACGGCGTCTGGATTGTCCGAACCAACGACGACATCGTGCATCACGCCAGCGGGTTCTACGTGCTGAACACGACCTGCACGCACCTCGGGTGCACGCCGAACTTCCTGGCGGCCGAAGTCGAAGTTCAAGTGCCCGTGCCACGGCAGCGGCTTCCGGCCGACCGGCATCAACTTCGAGGGCCCGGCGCCGCGGCCGCTCGAGCGCAACCGCATCGTGCTCGCCGAAGACGGCCAGATCCTCGATCGACAAGAGCCGGAAGTTCCAGCACGAGCTGGGCCAGTGGATCGATCCCGAATGCGTTTCTGCAGACTGAAATCTGAACAAACTATGGCTACAGAGACCAAAGACGTCAAACCGCAGGAAGGCTGCGGCCACGCGCTTCTGGAACTGGCTGACCGAAACGCAGGTCTGGACGTCGGTGTTCCGCCACGAGCGGCCCGAACACCGATCGCAACCGCGTGCTCGTGATGCTGTCGAACGTCTTCCTGCATCTGCACCCGGTGCGGATCCGGAAGTCCGGCGTCAAGCTGCGCTACACGTGGTGCATGGGCGGGCTGAGCTTCTTCCTCTTCCTGGTGCTGACGTTCACCGGCCTGCTGCTGATGTTCTACTACCGGCCGACGCTCGAATACGCCTACAGCGACATCGTCGGCCTGCGCGAGCACGTGCCGCTCGGCATCATGCGCGAGATGCACCGCTGGGGCGCCCACGCGATGGTCATCACGGTGTGGCTCCACATGTTCCGCGTGTTCATGACCGGCTCGTACAAGCCGCCGCGCGAGTTCAACTGGAGCATCGGCGTCATCATGCTCGTGCTCACGCTGCTGCTGTCGTTCACGGGCTACCTGCTGCCGTGGGACCAGCTGGCGATCTGGGCCATCACGGTCGGCTCGAACATGGCGCGCGCGACGCCGTTCCTCGGGCCACGAGGGCCCGGCGCCGCGCTGCTCGCGCTCGGCGACGTCAAGCTGATCCACGCGGCAGACGACGCGCGGTTCGCGCTGCTGGGCGGCACGTTCGTCGGCGAAGGCGCGCTGCTGCGGTTCTACGTGCTCCACTGCGTCGGCTTGCCGCTGGCGATCGCGGTGCTGATGGCGGTGCACTTCTGGCGCGTGCGCAAGGACGGCGGCATCTCGGGACCGCTGTAGCTCGGTAGCCGGTAGCTCGTAGCTGATAGCGAAGGCAACTATGGATTTCATCAAAGGCATCTTCAACGTCCTCGCCGACCCGCGGCTGTACTTCTTCCTGATGGTGCTGTCGCTCGTCTTGATGGTGTGGAAGCGCGAGATCTTCGCGTCGAAGGCCGTCGGCTACGGCGTGCTGATCTTCCTGACGCTGTTCTTCTCCCTCGGCGGCCTGGACCCGAACTTCCAGCTCATCATCACCAAGCCCGACAACGTGCCCATCGTCGGCCTGATCTTCCTGCTCGTGTTCTTCACCTGGTATTCGATGCGCGAGGCGGTGCTGAACGATCGGCGCATCGCGAAGGGCGAGGGCCCGATCGAGAAGGCCGAGTCCGATCGCGTGTGGGTGTGGCCCGACCTGGTCTACACCGAGCTCATCTGCGCTGATCCTGTGCTCGGTCGTGCTGATCGTCTGGTCGATCCTGCTGAAGGCGCCGCTCGAGCAGCCGGCCAACCGCGCCGTGACGCCGAACCCGTCGAAGGCGCCGTGGTACTTCCTGGGCCTGCAGGAAATGCTCGTGTACTTCGACCCGTGGCTCGCCGGCGTCGTGCTGCCGAGCCTGATCATCGTGGGCCTCATCGCGATTCCGTACATCGACAAGAACCCGAAGGGGAACGGCTACTACACGTTCGCCGAGCGCAAGGTCGAGATCACGCTCTTCCTGTTCGGCTTCGTCATCCTCTGGTCGTCGCTGATCGTGCTCGGCACGTTCCTGCGCGGCCCGAACTGGAACTTCTTCGGGCCGTTCGAGTACTGGGACACGCACAAGCTCGAGGCGCTGACCAACGTCAATCTGTCCGAGTACTTCTGGGTGCGCGATGCTCGGCCAGGGGCTGCCGACGAACTACTTCATCCGAGAGCTGCCGGGCATTCTGCTGTGCTGATCTACGTCGGCGGTCTGCCGGTGATGCTGGCGAAGCGCGGGTTCAAGACGTATCTACGACAAGCTGGGCGCGCCGCGGTTCTACGTGACCGTGTTTCTGTTCCTGATGATGATGTCGCTGCCGATCAAGATGCTGCTTCGGTGGATCTTCAACCTGAAGTACATCGTGGCGATTCCTGAGATCTTCTTCAACATCTGAGACGCTATGGCTGAAAAAAAGGCTGTCGGGCACGCCTATAACATCGACTTCCTGAACGTCGTCTTCGCGGCGTCGAGCATCTTCCTGTTCCTCTCGACGATCTGGATGGTCTGGGACGACTTCGATCGCGAGTGGAAGAACACGCAGCGGCAGTTCACCCAGCTCGAGCTGGAGGTGACGCGCCAGCAGCTTGCGCAGGCGCGAGCGCGGCATCGACAAGGCCAAGCTCACCGGGCTGCAGCAGCAGCTGGCCGCCGCGCAGAAGGCGATGGAGGCCAATCGCGCAGCGCATCGACGAGATCAACGAGCGGCTCGCCGAGGTCGACGCGCGACTGTATCCGCGTCAATCAGGCGGCGCAGTTCGCCAAGGCGACCTACGACGTCAACCGATACGCGTTCGAAGACGCAGCGGACAGCGAATCCCGAAGGCGTCGGCGAGCAGCAGAAGGAGATCGAGGCGGAGGCGCAGCGGCTGCGCGAGCTGAACCTCGAGGTGCAGAAGGTCGAGGCCGAGCGCGCCGCGCTGCAGGCCGAGCTCGGGAAGTACACGTCCGAGGTCGGCCGGCTGCAGAAGGAGATCGACCAGATCAACTTCGAGCAGAACCGCCTGCAGCGCGTCGTCGCAAACATCGAGCCGAGCTTCGTGAAGGACTACTTCCGCAACGCGCCGCTGCTCGACTTCATGGCGCCGACGCTGACGGTGCGCCAGGTCGTCACGCCGAACGTCGTCGACGACGTGAACTTCGCGCGCGTGACGAAGATGGATCGGTGCACGACGTGCCACCTGGCGATCGATCGGCGCGGCTACGAGAAGTATCCGCAGCCGTTCCGGACGCACCCGAACCTTCGGCCTACGTCGGCAGCGACTCGCCGCATCCGCTGGCGACGACCGGCTGCACGGTGTGCCATCAGGGACTCGGCGGATCGACCAGCTTCAACGACGCGTCGCACTATCCGAGCAACGCGAAGCAGCGGCAGGAGTGGGAAGAGAAGTACCACTGGCACGAGCCGCACATGTGGGACTACCCGATGCTGCCGACGAACATGACGGAAGCGTCGTGCGTGCAGTGCCACCGGCAGGAAATCTACGTGCCGAACGCGCCGAAGCTGGCCGTCGCGTATGCGACCTTCGAGCGCGCCGGCTGCTACGCCTGCCACAAGACGAAGGGCTTCGAGAACCTGCGGAAGCCCGGACCGATCCTGACGAAGATCAGCGGCAAGCTGACCGAGGACTGGGTGAAGAACTGGGTGCGCGATCCGTACGCCGATCAAGAACGTCACCTGGATGCCGAAGGTCTGGTACAACTCGAACAGCAACGCGCCCGCCGACCATCCGCGCAACGAAGCGGAAATCAACGCCGCGGTCGCCTATCTGTTCGCCAACAGCGAGACCTACACGCCCGCGGTCGCATCGCCGCCGCGCGGCGACCCGAAGGCGGGCGAGCAGATCGTCCGCTCGGTCGGCTGCCTGGGCTGCCACATCATCGACGAGAACGATCGCGCGGCCGTCGGTCCGCGCCGCACGTTCGGCCAGCCGCTGAAGAGCGTCGGCAGCAAGACGACTTACGCCTGGCTCTACAACTGGGTGCGCGATCCGAAGCACTACAACCCCGGCACGTACATGCCGGACCTGCGGCTCACCGATCCGCAGGTGGCCGACGTCGCGACGTATCTGACGACGCTGACAGGGCCCGGCGGGCACGCCGGCGCCGGTGCACGCCGACGCAGGCGCAGACCGATGAGGTGCTGCTCGACTACCTGCGCAACCTGATGCCGCTGGCCGAAGCGCAGGGGCGCCTGGCGAAGATGGACACCGACGGCCAAGCAGCTCGATCTCGGCCAGCGCGTCATCGCGCGCTACGGCTGCTTCAGCTGCCACGACATCAAAGGCTTCGAGACGACGCAGCCGATCGGCGTCGATCTGTCGGAAGAGGGCAGCAAGCTCGTCACGCGCCTCGACTTCGCGTTCGTCGACATCGAGCACTCGAAGCTCGAGTGGTTCCATCAGAAGCTGCAGGATCCGCGCTCGTTCGATCAGGGCCGCGTTCTGCGAGCCGCTCGAGAAGCTGCGCATGCCCGATTTCCATTTCAGTGAGGTCGAGAACGAGCGGCTGCGGACGGCGATCATGAGCTTCCAGCGCGACGTGCAGCCGGCCTCGGCGCTGCCGGCGCGAACGGCGAAGCGCGACTACACCGTGCGCGGCCGCGCGCTGGTGCGGCGTCAGAACTGCGTCGGTTGTCACGAGATCGAAGGCGACGGCGGCGACTACCGGACGGTCGTGAGCGATCCGACGCTCGGCGCCGCCGCTGCTGACGCCCGAAGGCGCGAAAGTGCAGCCGGACTGGCTGTACGCGTTCCTGCAGGGGCCGATCACGATTCGGCCGTGGCTGAACGTGCGCATGCCGACGTTCGGGCTGGACGACGGACGCTGGAACGCGATCATCGACTACTTCGAGGCGACCGGTAACTCGATCGGGTCGTTCCGCACCTACGACCACGCGCGAGCTGACGAGCATGGCCGGCCCGGGACGCGAGCTGTTCGACTTGCTGCAGTGCCAGCAGTGCCACGTGCTCGGGGCGATTCCGGCGGATCAGCCGCTGTCGAATCTCGCGCCCGATCTGCGGATGGCGCACGAGCGGCTGAAGCCGGAGTGGATTCTCGACTGGCTGCGCAATCCCGGCCGCGATTCAGCCGGGCACGCGGATGCCGCAGTTCTGGCCGACGCCGCCGTATCCGAAGTCGTCGTTCCCGCAGCTCGGCGGGGACGCGGAGCCGCAGATCCGGGCGATCCGGGATCACTTGATGACGCTCCGAGGCGGCCCGAGCCCGCGCCGGCCGACGCGCGTCGCAGAGTACGAACTGACGCGCTCAGGGATCAGAGGGCATGAGGGCTGAGAGCGGCCTGATCAGCGTCTTCTGCCGTCATGCCCATCCGCCGATCCGCAGCCTGCATGCCGCATATAATTCCGCCCGTGCTTCGCCCGTTCCGGTCCGTCCTCCCCAAGGTCCATCCGACCGCCTACGTCGATCAGAGCGCCCAGGTCATCGGCGACGTGGAGATCGGGCAGGAGAGCAGCGTCTGGATGAACGTCGTCATTCGGGCGACGTGAACACCATCCGGATTGGCGACCGGACCAACATCCAGGACGGCACCGTCATCCACGTGATGCGCGGCACGCATCCGACGCGGATCGGCCACGAGGTGACGGTGGGCCATGCGGCGATGCTGCACGGCTGCACGATTCACGATCGCGTGCTGATCGGGATGGGCGCGCATGCTGCTGAACGGCGCCGAGATCGGCGAGGACTCGATCGTGGCGGCGGGCACGCTGGTGCCCGAGGAGAAGAAGTTTCCCGCCGCGCTCGCTGCTGATGGGGCGGCCGGCGGCGCTCAAGCGGGAGCTGACCGACGAAGGAAGTCGCGAGCATCCGCGACTACGCGGAGCGCTACGTCGGCTACCGCAAAGACTACATGCCGCGCGCGCAGCGAATGAATGTCGACGCAGCCCGCGCGCGGCATGCGCGATTTTCTGCCGGAAGACGTGCGCCGCCGCGAGTACGTCGTCGGCGATCATCCGCGAGCGTCTACGATCGCTACGGGTTCGAGCCGCTCGAGACGCCCGCAGCCGAGAACATCGAGACGCTGCTCGGCAAGTACGGAGAGGAAGGCAGCAAGCTCATCTTCAAGATTCTCAAGCGCGGCGAGCACGAGGCCAGCGGCCAGGCCGATCTCGCGCTGCGCTACGACCTGACGGTGCCCCTCGCGCGCGTCGTGGCCGAGTACCAGGCGAAGCTGCCGAAGTTCTTCAAGCGCTATCAGATTCAGCCCGTGTGGCGCGCCGAGCGACCGGCGCGCGGGCGCTTCCGCGAGTTCTATCAGTGCGACATCGACGCGATCGGATCGACGTCGCCGGTGGTCGAAGCCGAGCAGATCGCGGCGGTGTCGGAGATGCTGACGACGCTCGGGTTCGAGCGACTTCGTCATTCGCTTGAATCACCGGCGTGTTCATCGCGGCATGGCTCGAAGCGATCGCAGGTTGCCGCCGACCGCCACGCGGACGTGCTGGTCGCGCTCGACAAGCTCGACAAGATCGGCGAGGAGGGCGTGGCGAGGGAGCTCGGACGCGAGAAGGGTTCACCGACGCGCAGATCGACGCGCATCAGCGTGGATTGGCGCGCGATCATCACGCCGGCAGTGGCTGCGATTCGCTCGGCAGCTGCACGATGCTCGACGGCGCGGCACGACAGCGGCTCGAGAACCTGCGCGCAGATCGTGCGTCTGGCGTGCGACTCCAGCAGCGCCGGCAAGCTTCGGATCGATCCGCGCTCGCGCGAGGGCTCTCGTATTACACGGGCGCGATCATGGAGATCACCGTGCCGGATCTTGCCCGGCAGTCTCGGCGGCGGCGGGCGGTACGACAACCTGATCGGCATGTTCCTCGGCAGCGATGTGCCGGCCTGCGGCTTTTCGCTGGGTCTCGAGCGGATCCTCGTCGTCATGCAGGAGCGCGGCATGTTTCCGCCGCGGTCGAGCAGTCGCTCGTCGACGTCGTCGTCGCCGCGATCGACGAGAGCGCGCAGACGGCGGCGCTGGAGATGGCGGCCGAGCTTCGGCGAGCGCGGGCGCTGCGCGTCGATTTGTATCCGGACGTCGCGAAGAAGATGGACAGGATTTTCAAGTACGTCGACCAGCGCAAGGCGCGATTCATTGCCATGCTCGGCGGCGACGAAGTGGCGGCCGGCACGGTGACCGCTGCGTAACGTCGCGACAAGACAAGGACGTGCAAGAGCGCAGCGGCAGCAGCGATGCGACAGCTGAAGCACAGCCGACCGCGCGCGGGCGCGAGCGTCGTGTCATTCAGAACGGCAGGAGAGCGTCGAGCCATTAAGGATGACATGACACCAAGGCAACAAGTATCGAACCCACACCAACGACGAGCTGCGGCCCGAGCACGTGGGGCAGACGGTCCGCGTCTCCGGCTGGGTCCACCGGAAGCGCGATCACGGGCAAGCTGCTGTTCATCGACCTGCGCGATCACTACGGCGTGACGCAGTGCGTGTTCACGCCCGACTCCGACGCGTTCAAGGCGGCGGAAGCGCGTCCGGCTGGAGAGCGTCATCAGCGTGACGGGCAAGGTCCTCGCCCGAACCGACGAGAACGTCAATCCGACGCTGCCGACCGGGCAGATCGAGGTGGTCGCCGACCGGCTCGAGGTGCTGTCGGCCGCCGAGACGCTGCCGTTTCAGGTGGCGGGCACGCAGGAGATCCCCGAAGAGCAGCGCCTGCGCTACCGCTTCCTCGACCTGCGCCGCGAGAAGATTCACAGCAACATCGTCCTGCGGTCGAAGGTGATTTCGAGCATCCGGCGCCGGATGGTGGAGCAGGGCTTTCTCGAATACCAGACGCCGATTCTGACGTCGAGCTCACCCGAAGGGGCGCGCGACTACCTCGTGCCGAGCCGCCTGCATCCGGGCAAGTTCTACGCGCTGCCGCAGGCGCCGCAGCAGTTCAAGCAGCTGCTGATGGTGTCGGGCTTCGACCGGTATTTCCAGATCGCGCCGTGCTTCCGCGACGAGGACGCGCGCGCCGATCGCTCGCCGGGCGAGTTCTATCAGCTCGACCTCGAGATGTCGTTCGTCGAACAGGACGATGTGTTCGCGCGCGATCGAGCCGGTGCTGTCGGGGCTGTTCGTCGGAGTTTTCGACTGGCAGGTCACGGCGCCGCCGTTTCCGCGCATCCCGTACGACGAGGCGATGACGGCGTTCGGCACCGACAAGCCCGACCTGCGAAACCCGATTCGCGCGGTCGACGTCACCGAGATCTTTCGTGATCGGGTTTCGCGGTGTTTGCCAAGGCCGTTGCTGCCGGCAACGTCGTGCGCGCCATTGTTGCGCCCGGCGCGGCCGAGCAGATCGCGCAGCTTCTTCGACAAGACCGTCGAGGCCGGTCAGGCGCTCGGCCTTGCCGGCGTGGCGTATCTCGTGCTCGCGGAGCAGGCCAAGGGCCCGATGGCGAAGTTTCTGTCCGACGACAAGCGCGGCGGAGCTCGTCGACGGCGACCGGCGCGAAGACCGGCGACGCGATCTTCTTCGTGTCCGAGAGCCGGGCAAGATCGGCCGGCCGGTCGACGGACTGCGCGGCCATCTTGGCGCGCGAGCTCGAGCTCATCGAAGTCGAACACCTACAAGTTCTGCTGGATTACCGATTTTCCGTTCTACGAGCGGGATCCCGAAACCGGGCAGGTGGCGTTCAGCCACAATCCGTTCTCGATGCCGCAGGGCGGGCTGGAGGCGCTCAACACGCAGGATCCGCTGTCCATCAAGGCGTTCCAGTACGACATCGTCTGCAACGGCGTCGAGCTGTCGAGCGGCGCGATCCGGAACCATCGCCCCGACATCATGCTGCGCGCGTTCGAGATCGCCGGGTACGGGCCCGAAGAGGTGGAGAAGCGATTCGGCGGCATGCTGAATGCATTCCGCTATGGCGCGCCGCCGCACGGCGGGCTCGCGCCTGGCGTCGATCGCATCGTCATGCTGCTGGCGAAGGAGCCGAACATCCGCGAGGTGATCGCGTTTCCGATGACGCAGAACGCCGAGGACTTGTTGATGGGCGCGCCGTCGCCGGTCACGGAGAAGCAGCTGCGCGAGCTGCACATCCAGATCCGCGAGCCGAAGCGGCCGAAGTAGCGGAGGCTATACTAGAGACACGTGGCGAGGATCACGCTTCCCGAGGAAGGGGTCGAAACGCTTTTCGGCACCTACGACGAGAACCTCAAGCACGTGGAGGCGCAGTTCCGCGTCCGGCTGCGCACGCAGGGCCACGATGTGATCGTCGACGGCCCGCCGGCCGAGGTCAGCCAAGGTCGAAGCGCTCTTCACTCAGCTCGCCGCGCTCGTGCAGGAGGGATACGCGTCTCGAATGGCGACGTGAAGACCGCCGCGCAGCTCGTGGCGACCAGCCGAACATCGATCTGCGCGAGTACTTCCTCAAGAGCACGCAGACGCAGTCGGGCAAGCAAACGGATCGCGCCCAAGTCGGTCAATCAGCGGCGCTATCTCGACGCCATCGAACAGCACGACATCGTGTTCGGCATCGGACCGGCAGGCACCGGCAAGACGTACCTCGCAATGGCGCAGGCGGTGTCGTTTCTGCTCGCGAAGCGTGTGACTCGCATCATTCTGGCGCGTCCGGCCGTCGAGGCCGGCGAGAAGCTCGGCTTCCTTCCAGGCGATCTGCAGGAGAAAGTGAATCCGTACCTGCGGCCGCTCTACGACGCGCTCTACGACATGGTCGAAGTCGAGCGCGCCGAGCGCCTCATCGAGCGGGGCACGATCGAAATCGCGCCGATCGCGTTCATGCGCGGCCGGACGTTGAACGACGCGTTCGTCATTCTCGACGAGGCGCAGAACACCACGTCGGAGCAGATGAAGATGTTTCTCACGCGACTCGGCTTCGGATCGAAGGCCGTGGTCACGGGCGACATCACGCAGATCGATTTGCCGACTGGTCGCGTCTCGGGCCTCGTCGAGGCGATGAAGGTGGTGTCGAAGATCGAAGGGATTGCGTTCATTCACTTCGACGATCGCGACGTGGTGCGGCACAAGCTCGTGCAGCAGATCGTGAAGGCCTACGAGGCGTTTGGCGGTAAAGGCGGACAGACCTGAGCGTGAAGGTGAGCGTCGTCCAGCAGGGCGCGGCGTTGCGGCCGCGAAGGGACTTGGGGCCTGGCTGGCTCGTATCGCGCCGCGTCGCGCGCGCGGGGCAGTCACGCGTCGCGATTGTGTCGGACGGCAGGATCGGGCGCTCAACCGGCGCTTCCGGCGGCGTCGACAAGGCGACAGACGTCCTGTCGTTCCCAGTCGGAGTCTCCCGGCGCTATTCCTTGGCGATATCGCCATTGCGCGGGGAATGGCCCGGCGCCAGGCGAAACGGCTTGGTCATTCTTGAAGGCCGAATTTAGGGTTCTTGCCCTACATGGTCTTTTGCACCTTCTCGGTTACGATCATGAGCGTGATGCCGGGCGGATGGCCCGCGCTGAAGCTCGCCTCAGACGAAAGAGCCGGGCTGCCGCTCGGGCTGATTGCGCGCTCCTCATGATTCCGCTGACCCTCTTCCTCCTCGCTTGCTGTGCGCTCTACCTGGGCACCATCCAGGCGGCATTCAACGCGTTGATGCGCGTCTCGCTGCGCCTGCTGGCCGAGGGCAGCGGCCAGCGCCCGATCTCGAGCGATACCTCCAGGAGCCGCTGCTGCTGTTCCTGCCGCTTCGGACGATGCTCGGTCTGGTGAAGGGTTCATCGTGCTGCTGCTGGCCGTCTGATCGGCGTCTCCAGCCCTTCGGCGCTCATTCTGCTGGCCGCCTCGATGGTTGCCTTTGCGGCGATCTGCGAGTTCCTGCTGCCGTTTCTGATCGTGTCGCGAGACCCGAGCGAGTGCTCGAGGTCCTTCTGCCGAGTTTCCGAATGGTCAGCCGGCCATTCGAGCCCGTGACCACGGGGCTGCTGCATCTGCTGAATCGCGCAGCGTCGCGAGCGCCCAGGGCCCGTGTCGGTGAATCGCGACGAGGTGAACGACGACGGCGAAGTGATCAACGGCGCGGGAGCCGGCAAGGACGATGAGGGCGCCGGGCATCAGGACGAGCGCAAGCTGCTGAAATCGATCGTCGACTTCGGCGACACGCTCGTTCGCGAGGTGATGAAGCCGCGGCCCGACATCGTCGCGATCGATGCCGATGCCACGCTCGACGATCTGCGCGCGCTGTTCCGCGAGCAGGAGTATTCGCGCATCCCGGTGTTCCGCGACAACCTCGACAACATTCTCGGCTTCGTCTACGTGAAAGACCTCGTGCTGCTCGGCGACGCGCCGAAAGGCGACGCGCCCATCACGCAACTATCTGCGTCCGGCGCACTTCGTGCCCGAAACCAAGCTGGTGAGCGAGCTCTTGCGCGAATTCCAGCCGCAGCGCATCCAGAGCGCGATCGTCGTGGACGAATACGGCGGGACGGCCGGGCTCGTGACGCTCGAAGATCTCGTCGAGGAGATTGTCGGCGAGATTCGCGACGAGTACGACGTCGAGGCCGAGCCGGTGGTCGACGAGGGCAACGGGTCGTTCGTCTTCAGCGGCAACGGCAGACGTCGACGAGATCGTGCGATCGTCTGCACGTGCCGATCGAGCGCGAAGGGTTCGAAACGGTTGGCGGCTTCCTGTTGAGCCATCTCGGCCACGTGCCGGCGATCGGCGAGGCGTTCGACATCGACGGCCTGCACGTGGAAGTGATCGACGCCGAGCGGCGCCGCGTGCGAAAAGTCCGCATTCGTCGCGGCGAAGTGGAAGTGCGATCGGCCGCGGCGAAGCCATGACCGGCGCCAGCGAGGAGCGGGCCCTGGGCCCGCAGCGAGTAGACGTGAAGTCCGGCTTCGTCTCGCTCGTCGGACGCCCGAACGCGGCAAGTCTTCTCTCCTGAATCGCATCGTCGGCGAAAAGCTCGCCATCGTCTCGGACAAACCCCAGACCACCCGCCGCGAATTCTCGGCGTCAAGAACTACCCGGGACCGGTCAGGTGGTGTTCGTCGACACGCCTGGGATCCACCGGCCGCTCCATCGCATGAACGTGCGCATGGTGGATACGGCCGTCGAGACGCTTGCGCGAGGTCGATGTCGTCGGCGTGGTCGTCGACGTGTCTGAGAAGCCCTGGCGCGGGTCTCCGCTATCTGCTCCTGACCTCGCGAAGGACACGCAGGCGAAGGCCGTCCTGATCCTCAACAAGATCGATCTCATCAAGAAGCACAAGATGCTGCCGATCATCGACCAGTTGAGCAAGGAGCGCGACTGGGAGGCCATCGTCCCGGTGTCGGCCACGACGGGCGACAACGTCGCGCACCTCGAGGAAGTCCTGCTGAACGCGCTGCCCGAAGGGGAGCCGCTGTATCCCGGCGGACTACCTGACCGATCAACCCGAGCGCGAGATGGTGGCCGAGATGGTCCGGGAGCAGGTGCTGCGGCTGACGCACGACGAGCTGCCGTTCTCGACGGCGGTGCTGATCGATCAGTTTCAGGAGCCGACCGACGAGGATCCCCGATGACGCGGATCTACGCCACGATTCTGGTCGAGCGCGAGTCGCAGAAGCCGATCGTCATCGGCCGCGGCGGGGACATGATCAAGACCATCGGGACCGCCGCCCGCAAGGAGATGGCGGATTTCTTCCAGCGCAGGTGTTTCTCGACCTGCGCGTCGCCGTGCGCGAGGAGTGGCGGGAGGACACGCGGATGCTCGATCGCCTCGGCGTCGAAGGGACCGAACAGCGACTAGTTAGTCGGAAGGCGAGAGTCGAAGGTCGTAAGGCGCAAGGCCGGTACAAGCGCTTCCTCTCCGAAGTCCCGGTCATGTAGCGCAGGGCTTCAGAGCTGACAGGCCGAGTGGTGATCAGCCTATACTGCTCTCCGCCAGATCGCCTGAGAAAGTTTCAATGCCTGTTCCTGGCTGAAGATCAGCTCGCGATTCCCGCCCTTGTGAAAGTCATTTCGATTCATGTCCGGCTTCATGATGCCCGTGGTTGAGTGACCGTCCTTTAACAACACGTGCCCGAGCTCGTGTGCGATCGCGATGCCGAGCACAACGGATCGTTGAATACCATGGCGAATCGCGAGAGCTGACACGCGGTTCACCAGGACGTCGTGAGCCGGCCGCCAGTGCCAGGCGTGTAACCCACTGCGTCGTGACGGAGCCACGGCATGCTTCGAGATGCGTCACGAGAGAGAATGACGACGAGTGCGTCAGTACCGTCTGTCCATTTCACAAGCACACCTGCTCGAGAAAAGATGTCGTCCACCAATTGGCGTGCGCCTTTTAACGTGTCTTCAGGCACGCTGGCATCGTTCCTGAGATGGACAGTTAGAGTCTCTGTTGCGGCCTGTGCCCACAGCGGCTGTCCAGCGCCGCATATCAGCAGAAGCCCGGCACTGAGGATGGGAAGCGTTTGTGACATTGCGTTCGGCGCTTGCTCGAGGGAGGGGGCGAATTCCCCTCGAACAGACATGCGCAGACGCGACGCCAAAAGTGGAAGGTCAGCCGTTTCTGACTTAGAATCCAGATTCCAACTCAAGAGATGGCCCGAGCTGCTTCACCGCCGGCGCTCCCCCTGACGCATCTCCTGGTGGCATGGGGTCATGGCGACAAAGCCGCACTTGAGCAGCTCATACCTCGCGTCCAGAAGGAATTGCGACGACTCGCTCAGTGGCATCTGGCGCGGGAGAGAAACGGCCACACGCTGCAGGCGACCGCGCTTGTGAACGAGGCCTACCTGCGCCTGGTTGACATCAACTCGGTTGATTGGCAGGACCGCGCGCATTTCTTCGCTATTGCCGCCAGGTTAATGCGACGGATCCTTATCGACGCGGCGCGGAAGCGGGGCAATCTGAAACGCGGCGGCGGCTATGAAAAGGTGTCACTGTCCGGGGGACTTCACATTCCGGATCGTGCAGAGGAGATCGTCGCTCTTGACGAAGCGCTGGACGCAATTGCGAGAATCGACGAGCGGCGCGGCCAGGTGGTTGAGATGAAGTTCTTTGGCGGTTTGCGCGTCGACGAGATCGCCGGGGTGCTCGGCGTCTCCACCGACACCGTCAAGCGGGACTGGAAGCTTGCCAAGGCCTGGCTGGGGAGAGAGCTCCGGAGGGCTCGGGTCTAACGCGGACGGGCGTATTCAATCAGATGTCAGATCAGCGATGGCGGCAGATTTCACAGCTCTACCACGAAGCCATCGCGCTCGAGCCTGAAGGGCGTGCGGTGTTCCTCCGCAAGGCATGCGGCCACGATGCGGGCATGTTGGTGGAGTTGGAATCCCTGCTGACCGACGACAGTCAGGCTGAGCGCCTGGAGCTCCCAGAACAGCATTTGACGCTCGTCGGCCGGCGCATCGGTTCGTACGACGTTCGGGCGCTCCTCGGATCGGGCGGCATGGGCGACGTCTATCGCGCGCACGACGAGAAGCTCGGGCGTGATGTTGCCATCAAGGTGCTCGGGTTGGTGTTTGTCGATGACAAACAACATGTCTCGCGCATGGAACGCGAGGCGAGGTTGCTCGCGTCCCTGAACCATCCCGGCATCGCGGGGATCTACGGTCTGGAAGCGGCTGGGGATACGCCGGCATTGGTGATGGAGCTCGTGGAGGGCGAAACGCTCGCCGAGTGCCTGGCGAGCGGGCCGGTATCGGTGGGTGAGAGTCTGGCGATTGCGCGTCAGATTGCGGAAGCGCTGGAGGCTGCCCACGACATTGGAATCGTTCATCGCGACTTGAAACCGTCGAACATCAAGATCACACCGCAGGGGGTGGTCAAGGTGCTGGATTTCGGTCTGGCGAAGCTACTCGGGCCGTTGAGCGCCGAGCCGGGCAGGGCCGAGCCAACACCAGAGGGTGCCATCGCCGGAACCCCCGCGTACATGAGCCCCGAACAGGCCCGCGGAAAGCCTGCCGATCGTCGAAGCGACGTGTGGGCCTTCGGCTGCGTCTTGTTCGAGATGTTGACCGGGCAATCGCCGTTCAAGGCATCGAGCGTTGCAGAGACGCTTGCCGCGGTGCTCGATCGGCCGATCGCCTGGAAGAGACTGCCGTCCAGGACGCCAGAAGAGGTCGATCGGCTGCTTCGCCGGTGCCTCGAGCGCGACGTGAAGGACCGCCTGCAACACATCGGTGACGCTCGAATCGAGCTCAAGGTGGCTCTCACGAGTGGCGATGAGCGCCGCGCTAAAGGTGCCTCGGCCAAGGCAGATGTTCGTCGGTGGATCGGTCCGGGCGCCGGACTTCTCATCGGCACCGTAGCCGCGGGGTCGTTGATGGTTTGGCTCCTCGCAAATCGATCTGCGCGCGGGGGCGAATCGGGAGCGATCCGCTTTTCGATTGAAACCCCTCCGCCGTTTCTGGCGCACTCGATGGCCGTTTCGCCCGACGGGCACAGCATCGCGTTCACGGCCAGCCCCAGGTTCAATGAGGCGCCGCTTCTGTTCATAAGGCGTCTCGATTTAGACGAGTCTCAGCCGTTGGCGGGAACGACGAATGGCGTGCTGCCTTTCTGGTCGCCCGACAATCGAGTGGTCGGATTTCATTCTCCAGAAGAGCGCCGGCTGAAGGCGGTCGAGATCGGAGGACAGCCGCGTGTCATCGCGGAAGTGCCGCATCCAAATTTCGAGGGTGCCACCTGGAGTGCAGACAACACGATCGTGTTCAGTTCCGGTGCCGCGATTTATCGCGTGCCTGCCAGCGGCGGGACCCCGGTGCTCCTGGCCAGGCGAGGGCCGTCCGATCCGGGTAATCTCACGACGGCATTCCGCTGGCCGCAGATGTTGCCGGACGGTCGCCGGTATCTCTATCAAGGGGCCTGTTCTGGCCAGTGCAGCGTGCGATTCTCGTGCGATCGCTCGATTCGTCTGAGGCGTCTTGTCTGATGACCGCTGGATCGCACGCGGCCTTCGCGCGTCCGCATTTCGTGTTGTTCACCCGCAGCCGGGTGCTGCTGGCGCAGCGGATGATTCTCGACGCTAGGCTCGTGGGAAACCCTGTTTCGATCGCGGATGACATCAGCGTGTCGGCGAATGCGGGCGCGGCGTTCGCCGTCTCTGACGGTGGCACGCTGGTGTATCGCACAGCCGACGCGCAAGTTCGATCGCTGGTCTGGATCGATCGGACCGGTAGAGTGAGTGCTCCTGTGGGTGCGCTCAGTGCCGATGCACTGATCAGGCTCTCGGGCGATGGGAAGCGTGTGACGTTCAGCGAGTCGAGGGGCGATGCGCTTGGCGAGGATGTTTACGTCCACGATCTCGAGCGAAATGTGACAGCCCAGCTGACACGGCATCCCAATCGCGACCACAACGCGATCTGGTCTCCGGACGACGCTCGGGTCGTGTTCGACGGCCACCGGGATGGGCCTCAATTTCTCTACGAAATGCGAGCCGATGGCACCGGAGCCGAGCAAACGGTCTACGCGTCGAAGCCGGAGAGCAGATCTCCGCTGAGGCCTGGGGCCGCGATTTCATCGTGTTCTTACGGGCCAGGTCGCTCGACGAAGAGTCGTCTCCGGAGTTGGTGGGGATCCCGCTGGTGGGCGAGCGAACGCCCTTTTGTACCTTCCGCGTGTGGCTCGTGGTAGAGCCGCGTTGTCGCCGGACGGCCGCTGGATGGCGTATGTGGCCCACACTGGGGGCATGCAGCAGGTGATGGTGCAGTCCTTCCCAAATCCCGAACTTAGTCGGTATCAGATTTCGGCCAAAGGTGGCACCAGTCCGGCCTGGAGCCGTGACGGACGCGAACTCTTCTATATCAACGGCGACCGGCGGATGGTGGCCGTGTCGGTTTCGACGGACGACGCGTTTGCGGTGAAATCTTCGGCAGACCTGTTCGCCGCTCCCACTCTCCTCTACGACGTCGCACCCGACGGCCGGTTTCTTTTCAATGTACCTTCCGAATCCGGCGGGGCCAATCGCATCCAAGTGATTGTGAACTGGACGGCGACGCTCAAGAACTGACGGTCCCGTGAACCACTAGCGCGGCACGCTGCTCCGGATCTCCAACCTGATCGCCGCTGAACATCAAGTAATCGGCTCGCAGACCGTTCTGGTCTAGCAGATTCGATTCAAAGCGCGTTCTCTACTTCGCCAGCGGGTCGGGGCGCAACTGGAAGTGCGCCGCGAGCGGTCTGGTGCCCTTGCCACCCTCAATCAGCCACGGCGTGCGGTCGCCGTTGGCCGCCCAGAGCCCCCGTCCTTTCCAGCCCGCCTTCGGATCGTCGATCCGCCCGTCGAATCCCTTCGCGTAGAAGCCGATCGGATAGGGCACGCGAAGCACGACCATCCGGCCGTTTGCGTACACGATGATGCCGTCGTTCAGGTTGCCGGTAGACATGGGCACATCGTTACCGAGCCCGAACGTGTTGTGCTGGTCTACCCACGAGTAGTAGCTCGACTCGGCGCTGTTCTCACCGATGCCCTTGAAGCCCGGACCGGGATACTGATGGAACGACCAGCCCTCGGGGCAATGGTCGCCGGTGGCTTTGGGGCCATTGAGCGGTCCTTTGCACTTTCTCCGATCGAAACTGCCGATGTGCCCGCTGCCGAGTGACACCCACACCACACCCTTGCTGTCGATGTCGGCGCCCCGCGCGCCAAAGCCGGGCAGCGGCACGCGATAGATCTCCGCGAGTGCCGTTTCAGGAGGATTCGACCCTGGCGCAATTCTCACAACAGCGCCAGGAACTCCCAGCGTGGATCCCCAGATCGAGCCGTCGGCAGGACTTGGCATGATCGAATAGAAGGGCGACATGATTCGAGTGTCTTTCGTCGGGTCAGCCGGTTGCTCGCCTTCGACGTACGGATCCCGCTTGCCGTTGCCGTTGGTGTCGAGCACCAGTGCCGTCCACCCTTGTGATTTCGCCACGTCGCCGGTCTGGTCGAACATCTTTGTGTTGACCCAGCCGACGACCGGACCACCGCCGCTCGTCCAGAGCGTCTCGTTGGCGTCGTAGCCGAATTGCAGGTGGTGGGTCGAGAAACAGGTCTCGATGAAGCTGTACTTCTGCGTCTTGAGATCGAGCACCGCGATGTGGCGGACGGCCCGCTCCATCGGAACCGCCTTGGCCGACGGATGGTCCGACCCCGCTTTACAGAAAGCCGGATTCTCGGCGGCGCGTACGGAGGCGGCCAGCCACACCCGGCCGTCGCGGCCGAACATGGCGTTGTGATTGTTGGCGCGCGTTTCCCAGATGCGGTCCATGCCCCAATACGCCGACGACTGCAGCGCGTCGAGCGCGGCCGCATGTCCAGGCCCGAGGTTCAAGGGCATGTTGGGATCGCGCACCGGGGCCTTGAATGTCGTCGTCACGTTCTTGATGGGATCGAGGATCGGCAGCGTGTCGGAGCTGTACTCGGGCGATCCGACCAGAGGTCCGTAGGCGTTGACAGTGGGATGGCGGCGGTCACTCGCGATCAGATCGTGCAGATAGTGCCTGTCGGTCATCCAGTCGCGCAGCGTCACAACGATGTTGCGCTCGGTACCCTGTGGCCGGGGCGGCCTGGCAAACGGCAGCTCGCCTTTGGCGATCCGATCCGTCCAGTCGCCGTAGTTGGCGAACGAGAGATCGCCGAGAGCCGTCAATTGTCCGAGCATCTGCTGACCGGACTGGCCGGCCTGCACTCGCCGGCGCCACGCGTCGGCCGACGAGGGAAACTTGCCGAACACCGCAGGAATCGTCCGCGTCGATTGCTGGCCGAGCTGATGGCAGCCGATGCAGCCGGTGTTCTTCATCGAGCTGATCCAGTTCATCTGGGTCAGGCGCGCGGGAATGCTGCTCTTGCCGCCGAACTGATCGGCGGCGGGGATCGTCAGCATCGAATACCAGTAGATCGCGGGGTAGTAGTGCGCGGCGGCGGCTTCGCTTGGCGCGATCACTGCTGTAATAGCAAGCCGCTGTCCAGGCTTGGACGTGGCCCTGGGACTGTCAACCAGGCCGTAGCCACGCGCCCAGACCTGGTAACTTGCCGCCGGAAGATCAGGAATCACGAACCGGCCGCGGTCGTCGGTGACGACGCTCTTGATGTAGCGGACGGGGAGGTCGCGGGTTTCCGCGATGACCCAGACACCGGCTTCAGGCCCCTTGGGGCTCGTGACGACACCGCCGATGTCGTCGTTGTCGATCGCGACGTCGCTGGCTGGTTGTTGCGCGAACGAGCGGGTCAACGGGTGCAACGAGCCGAGGGCGAGGAACGTCACCAGACCGGCGAGCAAGGTCCGAAACAGGTTCGTATTCATGATGCGGCTCCGCTGAATTGGTTGGAGGGATGCTACCACGAGCCCTTCTAATCACCAGATCGCGCGTGTTACAGTAACGGGTTCGTAATGCCACCGCAACGGAAGGTCGATCTCGTCCTGGACTCGGTGAAGCGCCTGCTCAGGGTTGGCGCCACGGCCAACCTGTCGAATCTTCTTCAAAAGCAACATCCGGCCGATCTCGCACAGATTTTCGGCGAGCTTCCCGAACGCGACCGCCTGGCGAGCTTCTCGGTGCTGGTCGAACGCAACAGCCGGCTCGCGATGGAGACCCTCAGCGAGTTGGGGCCCCAGGCCGCCGCGCAACTGCTGGCGGGCCGCTCGGCCGAGGAGATCGCCAAGCTCGTGCAGGAGCTGCCCTCAGACGATGCGGCGGCCATCATCGACAACCTGCCCGAAGAGCTGTCGACGGCCGTCCTCGAGTTGATGGGCCGCAAGGAATCGGGCGAGGTCGAGAACCTCCTCGAGTACCCCGAGCAGACGGCGGGCCGCATCATGAACCCGCACGTCTTTGCCTCGTCCGAGGACATGACGGTGGGCGAGGCTATCACGGCCCTGCAGAACGCGCGCGACGTCGAGATGGTCTTCTATCTCTACATCGTCGACGAGCGGGGGCACCTGGTGGGGGTGACGTCGTTGCGGCGGCTGCTGCTCGTGTCGCCCGAGACGCCCCTGAAAAGAATCATGGTGCCCGACCCGAGCAGCGCCCGGGTCGACATGGACCAGGAAGAGGTCGCGCGCCTCGTGGCCTCCTACAACCTGCTGGCGATTCCTGTCGTAGACGAGGCGAACAAGCTCGTCGGCGTCATCACCGTGGACGACGTGATCGACGTCATCAAGGACGAGGCGACCGAAGACCTCTACCGCCTGGCGGGCGTGTCGAGCGATGAGCGGGTCTTCACGCCGGCATCCGAGTCACTGCGCAAGCGGATGCCCTGGCTGATCGTCAACCTCGCTACCGCGTTTCTGGCCGCGGCGGTCGTCGGTCTGTTCCAGGACACGATCAGCGGCTGGGTGGCCCTGGCCATCTTCATGCCCGTGGTGGCCGGCATGGGAGGAAACGCGGCGACTCAGACCCTGACGGTGATCGTCCGGGGCATCGCGCTCGGCGAGCTCACCTGGAGCAACTCGAAGAAGGCTCTCGGGAAGGAGCTGCTGGTCGGCATCGGCAACGGCCTTGTCGTCGGCTCGATCGCGGCGGTCGTCGCCTCGGTGATGAACGGCGACGCCCGGCTGGGCATCATCCTGGCCATGGCGATGGTCGTCAATCTCTTCGTCGCCGGCCTGGCCGGCACGCTGATTCCGCTCGGTTTGAAGGCACTCAAAATCGATCCCGCCCTCGCGTCGGCCGTGTTCATCACCACTTTTACCGACGTCGCGGGGTTTGCGTCGTTCCTCGGACTCGCCACCCTGTTCACGCGGTTCTTCCAACGCGCGGGGTAGAATGAGGAGCCCGCCTTCGCTGGCTTCGCGAGCTTCGGCGGGCGAGCCCAGATAATGCCCCTGTACAGCGCCGACGCGCTCATCCTCCGAACCTACAAGCTCGGCGAGGCAGACCGGATTGTCGTGTTTCTCACCCGCGATCGGGGCAAAAAGCGGGGCGTGGCCAGGGGTGCGCGGCGGACGAAATCGAATTTCGTCGGCGCGCTCGAGCCGCTGACGCATGTCAGGGTGGCGTATTTCGAGAAGGAACGGCGCGAGCTGGTGAACCTGAACTATTCGGAGGCTTCGCGTTCGGCGTTGTCGAGCGGTACCATCGAGGCGCTCGGCTGCGCGACCTATTTCGCGGAGCTAATCGACGAGTGGGCGGCCGAAAGCCACGAAGACGAGCGGCTGTACCGCCTCGGGGTGTCGATGGTCGAAGCGCTCGTGGCCGGGGTGCCGCCAGAGCCGTTGACGCGGTACTTCGAGTTCTGGCTGCTCAGCCTGCAGGGTGTGTATCCGGCGGCGCGGGTGCAGACGCTCTCGCCCGAAGCCCAGTCGTTTCTGACCGCGGCACGCAAGATCGGCCCGCAGGAATTGACCGGCATGACCGCCGACCGCGCGATGCTGCGCGAGCTCGAGTCGCTGCATCGCAGCGTGATTGCCATGCACCTCGAGCGCGAGCCTCGTTCGCTCAAAGTGCTGAAGGACATGACGCGGCTGTGACCCTCCAAGATCTCATTCTGAAACTGAGTGCGTTCTGGGCGTCGCAGGGGTGCATCATCCAGCAGGGGCTCGACCTCGAAGTCGGTGCCGGCACCTCGCACCCGGAAACGCTGCTGCGCGTGCTCGGGCCGAAGCCCTGGAACGTGGCCTACGTGCAGCCGTCGCGGCGTCCCGATGACGGACGCTTCGGCCAGAATCCGAACCGGGTGTTCAAGCACCACCAGTTTCAGGTGATTCTCAAACCGGCGCCCGACGAGGTCCAGCAGATCTATCTGCAGAGCCTCGAAGCGGTCGGCATCGATCCGCGCGCGCACGACATCCGCTTCGAAGACGACAACTGGGAGTCGCCGACGCTCGGCGCCTGGGGCATCGGATGGCAGGTGCTGTTGGACGGTCTCGAAATCACGCAATTCACGTATTTCCAGCAGGTGGGCGGCGTCACGCTGGCGCCCGTGAGCGCCGAGCTGACCTACGGGCTCGAGCGCATCGCGATGCTCCTGCAGAAGGTCGAGAACATCTTCGACCTCGAGTGGGGAGGCGGCGTGAAGTACGGCGACGTGCGGCTGCGTGAAGAGATCGAGCAGTCGAAGTATGTGTACGGCCAGGTTGACGGCATGTCGCGCGACGAGTTTGCCGCGTTCCACCGCGATCTGTTCGACAAGTACTACGTGATGGCCGAGCGGCTGTTGAAGAGCGGCCTGATTCTGCCGGCACTCGAACACGCGCTCAAGTGTTCGCACCTCTTCAATATCCTCGACTCGAGCGGGAGCGTCGGCGTGACCGAGCGCGCCGCCTACATTCTGCGCGTGCGCCAGATTGCGATCGCCATCGCGCAGGCCTACGCCGCAGGCGAGCAGGGGACACCGGCTGTGGAACAGCCGGAACTGACGTAATGGATCGAGAACTGTTGCTCGAGCTCGGCACGGAAGAGCTTCCTGCCTCGTGGCTGCCCGGCCTGACGCGCCAGATTCGCGACGGGATCGACGGCGCGTTGCGGGCGCACCGGTTGAACCCGGACGCGCCCATTGAAAGCTACAGCACGCCCCGGCGGCTGACCGCGCGGATCGCGAAAATCGCCGAGCGTCAGAACGACATCGACGAGGTGCTCACGGGGCCGCCGGTGGGAGCCGCCTTCGATGCGGCGGGCCAGCCCACGCCTGCGGCCGTCGGATTCGCGCGCAAGAACAATGTCGACGTCAACCTCCTCGAGCGCGTGGAAACGCCGAAGGGAACGTATCTGGGGTATCGCCGGCACCAGCGCGGCAAGGCGGCCGTCGACGTGCTGCCCGACGTGCTGGCGACGACGCTTCGCTCGTTCAGCTTCCCCAAGGCGATGCACTGGGACGCCTATCTGGAAGATGGCAAAGGCGAGCTGCTGTTCGGCCGGCCGATTCGCTGGATTCTCTACCTCTATGGTGGCCGCGTCGTGCCATTCACGATTCGCCGGACGGAGCTCTCGGAATCGGCCGCGGTGCAGGAGGTCGTCTCGGCGGCCGTCACCTACGGCCATCGGTTTCTGACGACCAGCGGGCGCGCCGGGCGGGCCGTCAAGGTGCGAACGTTCGACGACTATCAGGCGCGCCTCGCGGAACATTTCGTCATTCTCGATCGGCAGGAACGGCAGGATCGCATCGGGCGGACGCTCGAGGCAAAGGCGCGCAGTCTCGGCGGACGCGTGGGTGGCGCGGCGATGCTGCACTCGACGCTCCTCGAGGAGGTGCCCGACTTGATCGAGTACCCGACCGTCATGGCGGGGACCTTCGCGCGTGAATTTCTGTCGCTGCCCGAAGAAGTGCTGACGACCACCATGATTCACCATCAGCACAACTTCCCCGTCGTCGACGATACCGGTCACCTGAAACCGGCGTTTCTCGTCGTCACCAACACCGATGCCGGGAACGAGAAGAACGTGGCTCGCAACTACGAGCGGGTGCTGGGAGCCCGTTTGCGCGACGCGCAATTCTTCTGGGACGCCGATCGCCAGCACCGGCTCGACGATCGTCTCGAGCGGCTGAAGACGATCCGGTTTCACAAGAAGCTCGGCAGCTATTTCGAGAAGGCCCAGCGCGTTGAGAAACTCGCACGATGGATCGCGTCCGGGCCGCTGGCGTCGCCCGACGTGGCAGAATCGGCCGCGACGGCCGGCCGCCTGGCAAAGGCCGACCTTGCCACCGAGATGGTTGCCGAGCTGACCGAGCTGCAGGGTGTGATGGGAGGCATTTACGCCCGCGAGGATGGGCAGCCGGAGCGGGTGTGGAAGGCGATCTACTACCAGTATCTACCCGACGCGATCACGCCCGATGCGCCACCCACACGCCAGCATCTGGGCGATGCGGCCGTCACGTGGGCGGCCGTCTCGCTGGCAGACAAGCTGGATACGGTTGTCGGCATGTTCTACGCCGGCGAGAAGCCGACCGGCTCGCGCGATCCGTTTGGATTGCGTCGTCAGGTGCACGGGATTTTCAAGGTGCTCGTGGATCTCAGGGAACTGACCAGCCTGTCTGTCAGGCCTGCGTTGTGGCCGATTGTGGAAAAGGCGGCCGAGCCGTTCGCAGAACTTGCCAAATGGCCTGATGGCGCCGTCAACGAAATGATGGCGTTCCTGAGCGAGCGTTATCAGTACGTCCTTGAGCAGCGCGGCTACGACGTTCGCAACGTGCGGGCGGTGGCTCGCCTGGAAGACAGCCCAGTGGACGCCAAGCGCAAGCTCGACGTGTTGCCGGAGTTCACGGCATCGCCGGACTTTCAAAAGCTGGCCGTCGCCTTCAAACGCGTGAAGAACATCGCGCGCGAGCTGCCAGACGGCGACTACGCTGTAGTCGACATGGTTGAGGCGCCGCTCGCAAAGATGCTCAAGGAACCGGCGGAACTCGCGCTGCTGCAAGAACTTGAGCGGCGCGGTCCTGCAATTGACAGCGTGCTCGAATCGGGCGAAAATTTGCGCCGCGCATTCGTCGAGGCGGCCCAGTTCGGTCCTGCAGTCGATCGATTCTTCACCGAAATATTTGTGATGGTAGACGACCTCGCCTTGCGAAAGGCCCGCCTGCGTCTCATGAAGCGCCTCGAACAGCAGATCTTACGCATCGCGGATATTTCCGAAATTGTTTCGGAGACGGAGTAAACAGTCGAATGGCAAAGAAAGCGGCAGCGAAGAAACCCCTCGAGACCGACAAGATTGCGAAGCTGGCCAGGCCCGGCAAGTACATATATTTCTTCGGCGACGGCAAGGCCGACGGCGATCGCACGATGAAAGAGCTGCTCGGCGGCAAGGGCTCGGGCCTCGCGGAGATGACCAACGCCAAGCTGCCGGTGCCCGCGGGGTTTACCATCTCGACGCCCGTCTGCAGCATCTACTACAAGGAAGGCGGCAAGATTCCCGCGTCGATCGAGAAGGAGATGATCGACAACCTGCGGAAGCTCGAGAAGTCGGCCGGCCGAAAGCTGGGCGACACGAAGAAGCCGCTGCTCGTGTCGGTCCGGTCGGGCGCGAAGTTCTCGATGCCCGGCATGATGGACACGATTCTCAATCTTGGCCTGAACGACGCAACCGTTGAAACGCTGAAAGCCGAGACCGGCAACGGACGATTCGCGGCCGACAGCTATCGCCGCTTCATCCAGATGTTCGGCAACGTCGTGCTCGAGATCGGAAAAGACGTGTTCGAGCACGAACTGGATGCCGTGAAGAAGGCGCGTGGTGTGAAGGCCGACACGGACCTCGACGAGGCCGCGCTGCGCGATGTCATCGCCCGCTACAAGCAGGTCGTGCAGAAGAAGACCGGCAAATCCTTTCCGCAGGATCCGATCGAGCAGCTCAAGGGCTCGCGCAACGCCGTGTTCCGATCCTGGCAGAATCCCCGCGCCATCGAGTACCGCCGCATCTACGACATTCCCGACTACATCGGCACGGCGGTAAACGTCCAGCAGATGGTGTTCGGCAATACCGGCGATCGGTCGGCGACGGGTGTCGGCTTTACTCGGAGCCCGGCGACCGGCGCGAAGGAGTTCTACGGAGAGTTCCTGGTCAACGCGCAGGGCGAAGACGTCGTCTCCGGTGTCCGCACGCCGCAGCCGATTCGCGAGCTCGAAGGGGTGCTGCCGAAGGCGTACAAACAACTGCGCGAGATCACCACGCGGCTCGAGAAGCACTACAAGGACGTCCAGGACTTCGAGTTCACCATCCAGGACGAGAAGCTGTTCATGCTGCAGACGCGCAGCGGCAAGCGGACCGGCTACGCCGCCGTGGTGATTGCGACCGATCTCGCCGACGAGAAGATCGTGTCGCCGAAGGAGGCGTTGCTCCTGGTCGATCCCGAGGCGTTGTCGCAGCTGCTTTCACCCGGGTTCGATCCGACCGAATGGGCGAAGGTGCCGGTGCTGGCGAAGGGGCTTCCGGCGTCGCCCGGGGCCGCATCGGGCCAGGTGGTGTTTACGGCGGACCACGCGGTCGAATGGACGCGTCAGGGCAAGCAGGTGATTCTGGTCCGCAAGGAAACGGTGCCTGACGATATTCACGGGATGCACGTCGCCCAGGGCATTCTGACGGCGACCGGCGGCATGACCTCGCATGCGGCTGTCGTCGGCCGCCAGATGGGCAAGCCGTCGATTGTGGGTGCGGGCGCATTGCACATTTCGGAAAAAGACCGGCAGTTCACCGTCGATGGCAAAGTCGTAAAGGAAGGCGACTACGTGTCGTTCGACGGCCTCAAGGGGGAGATCAAGCTCGGCAAGATGGCATCCAAGCCGAGCGAGATTCTGCAGGTCGTGAACGGCCAGCTGGACGCGAAGAAATCGGACATCTACCGCCGGTTCAACAAGATTCTCGAGTGGGCCGACAAGTCACGCCGCCTTGGCATTCGCGCGAACGCGGACCTGCCCGACCAGGCCGAGCTGGCCTACGCGTTCGGCGCGCGCGGCATCGGCCTCTGCCGCACCGAGCACATGTTCTTCGGCGAGGATCGGCTGCCCATCGTGCAGCGCATGATTCTCGCGGACAACCTGGCCGATCGGAAGAAGGCGGTCGCCGAGCTGCTGCCGATGCAGCGTTCGGACTTCTACGGCGTGTTCAAGGCGATGCACGGATCGCCCGTGACCATCCGGACGATCGACCCGCCGCTGCACGAGTTTCTGCCGAAGCGCGAAGATCTCATGGTCGAGATCGCCAAGCTCGAGGTGACCAACGGCGACAAGAAGGTGCTCGAGAGCAAGAAGAAGCTGCTCGCGCGCGTGGAGCAACTGCACGAGTTCAACCCGATGCTGGGCCATCGCGGCGTCCGGCTCGGGATTACCTATCCTGAAATCACCGAGATGCAGACGCGGGCGATTATCGAGGCGGCCATCCAGCTGAAGAAGGAAGGGCTGAAGGTGGTGCCCGAGATCATGATTCCGCTCGTGGGACTCGTGAAGGAGCTGCGCGACCAGAAGACGATCGTCGATCGCGTGGCGGCGGAGACGATGAAAGAGAAGGGCGTGAAGATCGATTATCTCGTGGGCACGATGATCGAAGTGCCCCGCGGCGCCGTGACGGCCGACGAGATCGCCACGCGAAGCCGAGTTCTTCTCGTTCGGCACGAACGATCTGACGCAAACGACCTTCGGTTTCTCGCGCGATGACATCGGCAAGTTCCTCGGCGCGTATCAGGACAAGAAAATTCTCGAGAAAGATCCGTTCAGCACCATCGACACCGTCGGCGTCGGGTTGCTCGTGCGCATGGCCGTCGAGAAGGGACGCGCGACGCGCCCCGGCATCAAGCTCGGCATCTGCGGCGAACACGGCGGCGACCCCTCGTCGATTCACTTCTTCGAGAAAGTCGGACTGAATTACGTCTCGATGTCGCCGTATCGCGTCCCGGTAGCGCGGTTGGCCGCGGCTCAAGCCGCGTTGTCGGTCAAAGTCGGGGACTGATCCTTGGGATTGGGGAGTAGGGATTTGGGATTAGGTCTGAACGAGCTGAACGCACCTGATACGCGTGACAGATCTAATCCCCAATCCCCAACCTCTAATCCCTAGAAGTCCTGTCATGGGTCGCATCACAGTTCTTGCGAGCGACTTAGCGAACCAGATTGCTGCCGGCGAAGTAGTCGAGCGGCCGGCCTCGGTCGTCAAGGAGCTCGTCGAAAACGCGATCGACGCCGGCGCGCGGCGCATTCAGGTCTACATCGAGCTGGGCGGGAAGCGTCTCGTGCGGGTCGAGGACGACGGCGAGGGCATGGGCCCGGAGGATGCGCGCCTGTCGCTCGAGCGTCACGCGACGAGCAAGATCCGGCGGGCAGACGATCTGGCGGCCATCCACACGCTCGGCTTCCGCGGCGAAGCCCTGCCCAGCATTGCGTCGGTCTCGCATTTCGTCATGAAGAGCCGTTTGCGCGGCGAGATCGCGGGGACCGAGATCAGGGTCAACGGCGGCGCGGTTGCCTCGGTTCAGGAGATCGGCACTCCCGAAGGCACGTCCATCGAAGTCGGCGACCTCTTCTACAACCTGCCGGCGCGCCGGAAGTTTCTCAAGACCGACACGGGTGAAGCCACGCAGGTGTCGCGGGTGGTGACGCAGTTTGCGCTCGGCTACCCGGAAATCGGATTCTCCCTGACGAGCGGGCCCCGCACCCTCGCCAACTGGCCCGTTGTCGCGAAGTTCGAAGATCGGCTGTTTCAGATCTTCGGCGAGCGTCCCGACCTGGTGCCGGTGGGCAAGTCGCTGACGGGGTTCGGCATCAAAGGCTTCGTGGCTGCCCTCACCGAGCAGGGACCGACGCGAGGGACGCAGAACGTGTTCGTGAACCGCCGCATCGTGAAGGATCGGACGATTGCCCACGCGATTATCGACGCGTACAGCAACGCCTCGATCAAGGAGCGCAGTCCCGAGGTCCACCTCTTCATCGAGATTCCCGCCGACCGCGTGGATGTGAACGTGCATCCGACGAAAGCCGAAGTACGCTTCCGCGATCAGTCGTTCGTGCACGAGGGCGTCAAGCATGCGATCGCCGACGCCATCGGGAAGGGCGTCGTGCCCGAGCTCCAGCTGCTGCCCGAGAGCTATCGCGAGCCGATGCCGACGGCCCAGTCGATTCCGGGCGTGCTGAGCGGAGGGATCTTATCCGAGCCGATGGACTCAATCAGGTGCGGGAGGGGGGATAGGTGCGTTGGGTGCGCTAGGTGCGTTGGGTGCACCAGGTGCGGTGTCGAGCCTCGAACCCGGAACCGAGAACGTAGAATCCAGCACCCAGAACGTAGAACCGCTGAAGCCCCTCATGCCGTTGGGACAGTTCCGCGACACGTTCATCATTGCGGTCGATGCCGATGGCATCGCCATCATCGACCAGCACGTCGCCCACGAGCGCGTGCTGTTCGAGCGGGTGATGGAGCGTTTGACGACGGGACGGCTCGAAAGCCAGCGGCTGCTGGATCCCGTCCTGGTCGAGCTCTCGATCGAGAGTCGTCAGGCCCTGTTGAATCACTCGGCCGATCTCGATCGCCTGGGATTTGGCGTCGACGACTTTGGGGGCGACACGCTGAGGCTGACCGGGGTCCCGGCTCTGCTGGGACGCGAGGCTGCTGTTGTGGCATTGCGCGCGCTCGCGGAGGATCTGGAAGGTCTGGATCGGGGCAGGGAGGTCGGCGATGCGCTGCGGCGACTGGCCGCCACCACAGCCTGTCATGCGGCTGTCAAGGCGAACTATCCGCTGACGCACGAGAAGATGCTGCACATTCTCGAAGAGCTCCGGCGCACGGCGTATTCGTCGGTGTGCCCGCACGGACGCCCGGTGATGCTCCGGCTCACGCGCCGCGAGATCGAGAAGAATTTTCAGCGAATATGAATCCACGGTTCGGCGCCGCGCTTTGGTACGTGGGGCGCTTTCTGCAGCTCCTCGCCATGTGGATCCTGCTCGTCGACATCTTCATGGCGGGCCCAAGCGGTCCTCAGCCGAACCCCTTCTACATCGGCATCGTGATGTTCCTCATCGGCTGGTTCATCGTCAGGCAGACATCGAAACCGTGACGGCTGGTCTTCTGATTAATGCCATGGCGCTCAGGCAGGGATGGCCTTCGCGGGCCGATCCCGATCGATGAGCGCTGCCACGCGCTGCTGAGGTCATGGCCGCGCCTCACCCGTGAGCATTGCGGCCTGCTTCGCGTCGAGCACGAACGCGGTGTGCGCCCCGATGATTTGCCAGCGGCCGTCGCGCTTGATCCAAACGTTCGTCGTCCGGTAGCGCCGATGGACGTCGACGTTCGGGCCTGTAAACTTCACGACGAACCGATAGTTGGCGATGGCAGTATCGCCGTGTGTCGTCACCGTGACGTCTTCGTTGTTGCAGGACGTCTCGAACGACTGCCCGCCGGCAACCGCGCTTTCGCGCTGGGCGATGCCGCGCTTCGCCTCGTCTATGATCGCTGCCTTGGTACAGGTAGGTTCACCCAGCACTCCCGTCATTAACAGCTCATCGGCGTAGATACGATCGAGGGCGACGAGGTCCAGGGTCCGCTTCGCGTCCGCCAATTGCTCTTCCTGCAGGAGAATCTCCTGCATTGTTGTTGTGGACATGGCCGATCTCCTTGATTCAGAGCGTAGCCTCCACCATGGTCGCCCGTCCCGAAGGTTTTGCTAAGATTCGCCTAAAGCTCAATGGCTATGCGGGAGGTCTACCAATTCGGCGAGTTCACGCTTGCGGTTGACGAGCGGCGTCTCTCACGCGGCGAGGCACCGGTGCACTTGCCACCGAAAGCCCATGATCTGCTGGTGATGCTGGTTCAGCAGCCGGGACGGCTGCTCACAAAGGACGAATTGCTCGCGCGCATCTGGCCGGATACCTTCGTGGAAGAGGGCATCCTGACGGTGCATGTTTCTGCCTTGCGGAAGGCTCTCGGTGACGGCGTCCGGTCTGCGACCTACATCGAGACCGTCTCGCGGTCGGGATATCGCTTCATCGCACCCGTCTCGACCGTGCAGTCGCAGGATGAGTTGCATGCCGCTCGTGAGGCAGTGCGACCGCTTGAAGTCTATGAGCTCGTCGGGCGCGGACGTTTGCACTTGATGTCAGGGTCGTATTTCGAGCTGCCTCACGCGGTGTCAAACTTTCGCGCTGCCATTGAGATCGATTCGACCTACGCACCCGCGCATGCCGGTCTGGCCTTGAGCTGTTGCGCGCAGGCGAGCCTTCGGTCCGTGCCGCACCTGGAAGCGTATGCGCAGGCCAAGACATCGGCCATGCGTGCGCTTGCGCTGGATGATGCGTCCGCCGATGCGCAGGTGGCATTGGGCACGGTCCTGTTTCTCAGCGAATGGGATTGGGTCGGCGCCGAGAAAAGCCTGCGCCGTGCCCTCGAAATCAACTCCGCTCATCCCGAGGCCCTGCTCCATTACGGCAGCCTCATGGAGGCGCTTGGAAAACCGGATCAGGGTCTGCGGTTCAAGCTGCAGGCGCTCGAGCGCGATCCGCGGTCGCCGCTCGTTCTGGTGCAAGTCGCCAGCTCGTACTGGCATCAACGGCGGTACGACGATGCGATCGCGTGGGCGAACAGGGCACTCGAGGTGGATCCGCGACACCTGCTGGCAGGGGAATTCCTCGCAGGCGCCTATTGGAAACAAGGAGACATGGACCGTTTTGTCGCGGAAAACCTCAGACGTGCCGAAGTCTTCGGCGCGTCCGTCGAGGCAATGGCGCGGCTGCAGCATGTGTGCGCGGCGATGCAGAACACCTATGCCAACACCGGGCCTCGCGGGCTGGCCCGCTACATGCTCGAACAGATGCCTCAGGTCGAGGGCGGTTCGGCGTCGGTGCAGCGCGCGATCCTTTGCGCAGGGGCTGGAGATCTCGACAGCGCGTTCGAGCATCTCGATCGAGCCATGGATGGCCATGACCCCGTCCTCGTGCATCTCGCCATCGCGCCGCAATGGGACAGCCTGCGCGTCGACCCCCGGTTCAACCAGCGCCTGGCACGAATGAAGCTGGCGCCCGCAGCCGGCCATCAGAATTAATCGAACCTGGCAGGAGTTTCAAACTGCTGTCAGGATGCGCATCGCCCTATAATCCACGGTTATTGGTTGTCACGAACCGCGTCGCCACGCGTTCAACTTCGTTGTCCGGGCTCATAAGCATCGCGATGTTCTCTTTTGGACAGATCCACTCAATCCTGGAATTGGAATAATCTAGAGCAGCGGTCGTCCAATGGGAAATTCCGCCTGAGCGAGGGAATGACACATGGCCAAGAAAGGCTCCGTCGACCGGCGCGACTTCCTGAGGGGCGCAGCCGCCGGTGCCGCGGCATTGGTCGCCAACCCCTCGGTGTCGATCGCGCAGCCGCAAACCCCGACTCCGCCCGCAACGCCGCTGCCCTCGGGCACGCTCGCGGCAGCCGAAACCACTCCACCGCCACCACGCATCGCGACGTACACGACGGACCGTCCAGGGTCCGACTTCATGATCGACGTGATCAAGTCGCTCGGCTTCGAGTACGTCGCCGCCAACCCGGGCTCAACGTTCCGCGCGTTGCACGAGTCGATCATCAACTACGGCGGCAATCAGGCCCCTGAACTGCTCACGTGCTGCCACGAAGAATCCTCTGTGGCGATGGCTCACGGCTACGCCAAGATCGAAGGCAAGCCCATCATGGTGATGGCGCACGGCACCGTGGGACTGCAGCACGCGTCGATGGCTATCTACAACGCCTACGCCGACCGGGTGCCGGTCTACATCGTTATCGGCAACATCGCCGACGGGCCCTGGCGGCGGAGCGACGTCGAATGGACCCACGCTGTGCAGGACGCGGCAGCGATGGTCCGCGATTACACGAAATTCGACGATTCACCGATCTCGCTGACGCAGTTCGCCGAATCCGCTGTACGCGCGTACAAGATCGCCACGACGCCCCCGATGGCCCCCGTCGTGCTGGTGGCCGATGCGGTGTTGCAGGAAGAGCCGATCTCACAGGAGGACCGGCATCGTCTCCGCGTCCCGAAGCTGTCAATGACCTCGCCGCCGACCGGCGATTCCGGAGCCGTCGCCGAAGTCGCGCGGATGCTGGTTGGGGCCGAGAACCCGCTCATCGTGACCGGTCGATCGGCACGGACGCCGAATGGGCTCGCACTGCTGGTGGAACTGGCCGAGCTGCTCGAAGCGCCAGTCTCCGACAGGCGTATGCGCATGAACTTTCCCACACGGCATCCCCTGTACGCTGCGGGGAACGTGGCCACTGCCGACGTCATTCTGGCGCTCGAGGTTCCCGATCTGTATTCAGTCACGCACCGACTAACACCGGTCAACAGGATGGGGATGGAGTCGCAGCGCCTGATCAAGGCCGGCGCCAAAGTGGTGACGATCTCGTCTCTCGACCTCCTGACAAAGAGCAATTATCAGGACATGGGGCGCTACAACGAAGTCGATCTGGCGATCGCCGCCGACGCGGAGGCCACGCTGCCGGGACTCATCGACGCGTGCAAGCGTCTCATTACACCGGATCGGAGGAGAATCTTCGACGAGCGCCGAACGAGCTTCGCCGGGAACGCCAGGCGCCGTCACGATCAGGCCCTGCGTGAAGCGGCATGGGGCTGGGACGCGAGCCCCATCTCCACAGCCCGGCTGTCTGCGGAACTTTGGAACCAGGTCAGGGGTGAAGACTGGTCGCTCGTTTCGACCGACGTATTCCAAAGCTCGTGGCCGACGCGGCTGTGGGACTTCGGGAAGCATCATCAGTTTATCGGCGGACACGGCGCGTACGGCATCGGCTATGGGGCACCAGCCGCCGTGGGCGCCGCGCTCGCGAACAAGAAGCACGGCCGCCTGACGATCAACATTCAGTCCGATGGCGATCTGAACTACGCGCCCGGCGTGTTGTGGACGGCCGTCCACCATCGCATCCCGCTGCTAACCGTCATGCACAATAACCGCAGCTACCACCAGGAACGGATGTACGTTGCCGACATGGCGGCGCGCGCGGAGCGCGACGTGTCACGCGTCGGCATCGGTAACGACATCACGAGCCCCAACATCGACTACGCGACGATGGCCAGGGCATACGGCATGTTGGGTATCGGACCCATTGAAAATCCAGCTGATCTTGGTCCCGCGCTCAAGAAGGCCGTCGAGGCCGTGAAACGCGGCGAGCCTGTGCTCGTCGACGTGGTCTCGCAGCCGAGATGAGGGTGATGCGATGAAGACGTGGGTGTTTCTTGTGGTTGCGGTAGTCGCGGGGCTGGCGACCTTCGAAGGCGCCGCGATGGGTCAAGCCGGCGCAACCGGCCAAGCCGTTGCGAAAGGGAATGCCGCAAGCGGCAAACAGCTCTACGAGAAAAAAACCTGCTACTACTGCCACGGCATCGCCGCACAGGGAGGACGGGACGGCCCGCGGCTCGCCGTGACCGCGATGAGCGCGCCGGCGTTCATCCGGTACGTGCGCCAGCCCGGGGGCGCCATGCCGGCGTTTACCGAAAAGATTCTGTCCGATCAGGAACTGATCGACATCTATGTCCATTTGAAGGCGCTTCCGGCGGCACGCGCGCCGAACGAGATTCCGCTCCTAGGTCAGTTGTGGGAGAAGTAGCGCCAAGAAACCTGGCAGGAATCGTGGCTCAGCATAAGGGCCCGGCCGCGGCGCAGACGGATCCGGCTCGCGCGTGGGCCGAGTGCTCTGCGGCGCGCCTGTTTAGCTAAAGCGGCGAGCGGTACCAGTAAGTGGCAAGGACTTCCCTGAATTGATCGCCGGATTCAACGGTCTGAAGCGAGAGATTGCTCCCTTCGGCGCCGCGCCAGTCGATGGCCAGGAGATACGTCGATCCGCGCTTCAGCAGACACACCACATCGAACGCTTCCGCGTGAATCTCGCCGCCGTCGTCTACTCGCCACAAGTCGGTGCCAGGTCCGTTGAATGTCGCGGGGTAGTCGATGTACACGCGACGATCGCCATCGATGAGGATGAAGCTGGCCAGTGCGTCCGATAGCCGGCGCGCGAATTCCACGATCGCGACCTGAATTCCGGCTGGCGACTCGCCAATGGGCCAGCAGGCGACGACCGGCCGGGATTTCGCCGCCTGGATCAACGGGTATTCGCTCTTCGAACAGCGCGCATCCTGCTGCGGACGCGTCAGCTGGACGAGTGTGGCGCCGCTCAGGAAGGGCTCATCTGCGAGCATGCACGTCGTGCCGGCGGGCGCCTTGCCGCCGACTACGCGAAAGATCGACCCTGCAGTCCTGTCGAAGTTGGCCGTGGTTTGCCGGCCGGTGCTGTCCTTGCCTTCGGCTTGCCGCCGCTCGAACTCGACCGCCAGGCGTTGCCCGCTGCTGCAGAGAGCGGTTCGCAGCATGGCCGGCTGTGCGAGGTTGCCGGTGGCCAGGAGTTTCGAGCCGTCCTGGTTGGGAAAGGCGAAGGCGACGGCAAGCGCGAGCGCAGCCGCGGCCTGCGTCACTGCCGCAGCACGCGAATGCGGTGCGCCTCGCTGTCGGTCACGTACAGCGTCCCATCGGTGTCGGCGAAGACGCCGTGTGGCCTCGACAGCTTGCACTGCAGCGGATCGGTTTCCGGGCCGTCACCGCGGACGCCCGTTCCGAGCACCGTCGTGATGATGCCCGTGTCGAGGTTCACGCGGCGGATGATGTGGCTCTCGGTATCGGCCACGTACAGACTTCGGCCGGCGAGCGCCAGGCCCTTGGGTCCGGCCAGCTTCGCGGTGCGCGCCGGGCCGCCGTCTCCGGACCAACCTTGTTCGCCGGTGCCGGCGAGATGGTGGAGCGTGCGGGTTTTCGGCGCAATGCGGTACAGCTGGTTGCCTTCGCGCAGGGCGAGATAGATCGTGCCGTCGCGATCGATCACCATCGTTCTCGGACCGTTCAGCGGCGTGCCTGTCAACGGCGCACCGTCTGGCGTCGACAGACGCTCGCCCGTCCCTCCGATGGTTTCGATGACGCCGGTGGACAGATCGACCGCACGGATGCGGTGGTTGCCGATGTCGCAAATCAGCAGGCGGCCATCGGGGCCAATCGCGATGCTGTGCGGCTGCCTGAGCAGGGCCTTGGATGCAGGTCCGCCGTCCCCGGAAAATCCCGCGCTGCCCGTTCCCGCGAGCGTCGAGATGACGCCTGTCGCGCCGTCGACTTTTCGCACCACATGGTTGTCGCGCTCGGCGATGTACATGTGGTTTCGTACATCGAAGACGGCCTCGTGCGGCATGTTGAGCGACCCGGACGTAGCGGGTCCGCCGTCGCCGTTGTAGGCGCGCTGGCCGTCGCCGGCAATCGTCCGCGTGGCGCGGGTCTTCAGATCGAAGCGGCGGATGCGCTGATTGTCGAGGTCGCAGAAATACAGCCCGCCGTCGCGGCCGATGATGACGCCGTAGGGATTGCTCACTTGAGAATCGGAGAATCCAGCGGCGCCCGTACCGATGAGCGTCGAAACCGTGGGTGCGGCCATCGCAGACCGCGGCAGAAGGGTTAGAAGAGCGGCTTTGAACAGGTCACGGCGATTCACGGCGGAAGTCTACCCCAGCGACGGGCCTTCCCCTAATCCCCAATCCCTAATCCCTAATCCCCGGTGGATTTTCTCTTCGCTCGTTTCCAGTCCGCGAGTCGTTTGCGAATCGTTTCCTCGAAACCACGATCGGTCGGCTGGTAGTACAGTTTTGCCGGACAACGACGGCGGAAGGCAGTCCATGTCGGCGATGCCGTCGGCTTCGTCGTGCGCGTACTTGTATCCCTTTCCGTAGTTCATCTCCTTCATCAGCCTGGTCGGCGCATTCCGGATGTGAAGCGGAACGGGTTCGGCAATCTCCCGCAGCGCATCCTCGGCCGCCTCGGTGTAGGCCGCATAGACGGCATTGCTCTTGGGCGCGGTGGCGAGATAGATCGCGGCCTGTGCCAGCGCGGTGTTCCCCTCCGGCATGCCGATGAAGTGCACGGCGTCCTTGGCCGCGACCGTCACCGCCAGGGCCTGCGGGTCGGCGTTGCCGATGTCTTCGGACGCAAATCTGATCAACCGCCGAGCGACATACATCGGGTCTTCGCCCGCCTCGAGCATACGCGCGAGCCAGTAGACCGACGCATCGGGATCGCTGTTGCGCATCGACTTGTGCAGCGCCGACATGATGTTGTAATGCTCTTCGCCGCTCTTGTCGTAGAGAAGCGCCCGCTTCTGCACCGATTGCTGCACCGTCTCGAGTCCGAGATGTCGCGTCGAGCCGTCCGCTTCACGAGGCGCGGCGGCCGTCGTCAGTTCGAGCAGGTTCAGGGCCCCTCTGGCGTCGCCGTTGGCGTACCGCGCGATCGCCGGCAGCACACCTTCGCCGATCGTGATCGGCTCGTTGCCGAGTCCACGCTCCCTGTCGTGCAGCGCGCGATCGAGGATCGAGGTGATTTCCGATTCCGTCAGGCCACGAAGGGTGTACACCTTCGACCGCGAGAGCAGCGCGGCGTTCACTTCGAACGACGGGTTCTCGGTGGTGGCGCCGATCAGCACGATGTCGCCGGCCTCGACGCGAGGCAGAAACGCGTCCTGCTGCGATTTGTTGAAGCGGTGGATTTCGTCCACGAACACGATCGTGCGCCGGTTCATCTGGCGGCGCGAGGTCTCTGCCGCCGCCATCACGTCCTTGATTTCCTTGATGCCGGCCATCACGGCGCTGAACGAGACGAACCGGGCGCGCGTCGCTTTCGCAATCAGGCGGGCCAGCGTCGTCTTGCCGGTGCCGGGTGGACCCCACAGGATGATCGATCGCAGGCGATCGCGTTCGATCGCTTCGCGCAGGGGTTTTCCCGGGGCGAGAATGTCCTGCTGGCCGACAAACTCGTCGAACGTCGCCGGGCGCATCCGTTCGGCGAGCGGTGTGCCGGGGATCTGCGAAGGCGAGGAGTCGGTTGACGGGTCTTCGAATAGGCTCATGGGTCACGATCGTTGCCGGAATGCTTCATACAGCACGAGAGCCGCCGCGACGCCGACGTTGAGAGAATCGACGGCCGGGGCCATGGGAATCGAGACCCGCCGCCCGATCGGCCTTGACGACATCGCGTGGCAACCCGGCACCCTCTCCGCCGAGGATGAGCGCGGTCGGCGCCCTGAAATCGATCGCAAAGAGCGGCTCGCCGCCGCGCGGGACCAGGGCGGCCGGCACGATGCGTCTCCGTTCGAGGGCCGCGAGCGTTTCCGTGAAGCCGGCGCGCGCCACCGGCAATCGGAAGGCACTGCCCATCGAGCCGCGCAGGGCTTTCCAGCCGAGCGGATCGGCCGTCGAGGGCGTGGCGATAAACGCCGTCGCGCCCGCGGCCTCGGCCGACCGCATGATGCCGCCGACGTTGCCGGGATCCTGCACGTCGTGCGCGACGACGATCAAGGGAGACGGGCCGTCGAGCGCAGCGTCGAGCGACGAAAGCGAGCGGCGCGCGATGCCCACCACGCCGGTTGGCGTCTTCACCGGGCTCATCGACTCGAGCGTTTTTCTCGAGACGATCAGGACGTCGGCGCCGTCGGCCACGAGCGCCTGGGCCAGTGCGCGCATCGGCGGATCGTCGAGGACGTGATGCTCGAAGGCGGCGCTCACGACCTTCACACCCGACTTGCGCGCTTCGAAGAGCAGATGCGGGCCGTCGAGCAGCATCTCGCGTTCGAGACCGTTTGTCTGGGAAGTACGAGCGAGGTCGCGGTAGCGTTTGACGCTGGAGTGCGGCGCTCCAGTCATCTGGAGAGCATAACAGATGTGCTAGGATCTTCCTTCGAATGAAGGCGAAGATCCTCAAGCGTTTCGAAGAGGAAGTCGCGGAGCTCGAGCGCGAGCTGCACCACGAGCTGCCGAAGGAAATTCAGCGGGCGCGCGAGCTCGGCGACCTGCGCGAGAACGCGGAGTACCAGGCCGCCAAAGATCGCCAGGGCATCGTCAACGCGCGCATTGCGATGCTCAAGAAACGCATTGCCGAGATCTCGATCATGAATCTCGACAAGATTCCGCACGATCGCGCCGCCTTTGGATCGACCGTGAACCTCCGCGAGGATAACGGCGAGTCGATTACCTACCAGCTCGTCATGCCCGAAGAGGCGGACGCCGCGAAGGGCCTCATCTCGACCAGCTCGCCGATCGGCCGCGCGATCGTTGGCAGGATCCCGGGGGACGAGATCAAGGTCACCACTCCGAGCGGCACGCGCAATTTCGAGATTATCAAGCTCGTCACGATCCACGACGAGGCGTGAGCTATTCACCACAACTCAGAACCGCGGTCCTGCTGACCGGTAACGGGACGGGCGGCGCCTATCACGCGGGCGTGCTGCGCGCGCTCCACGAGGCGGGCGTCAAAATCGACGTCATGAGCGGGCGAGGTGTGGGCATCGTCTGTGCGTTGTTCGGCGCGATCGATGCCGGTGCCAAGACCTGGGAAGACGGCGGCGTGTGGCGGCGGCGTCCCGCGATTCGGATGTACGAATGGCGCGGCGCGCTTCGGTGGGCGGCCGCGATCGCGATGGCCGGGGTTGCCGTACTCGCTGTGCCGCTTCTCGTGCTGGCCACCGGACTGGTCGCCTATCCGATGGGCTTTCTCGTCCAGATGATCAACGTCGATCTCGGGCTGCGGCTGGCCTCGGCGTACACGGAAATGGTCCGGTATGCCTTTTCGGCCGACGCGCTCCCGACGATGGTACCGAGACTGGTGATGCTGTGCTTTGCGGGCGCTTTCGCGGTGCTCGCGGTGGCGGCCTATCGGGTTCGGCCAGTCCCGGCGACGCTCGCCAGCGGACGGGACGGCGGGCCTGCCGGCCATCGAGATCGGGGCCGATGGTGGGCGCGGGTCATCGGCGCGCCGTGGAGCACCGAGCCGGGGCTCCGGCACGTCCGCGCGGTGTTATGGCAACTGTTTCAAGGCCCCGTCAGAGCAAAAGAGCCGGCGGCGCCGGATCTGAGCCGGCGATATGCGGAACTGCTTTTCGAGAACCTCGGACAACCCGGGTTTCGCGAGCTCATCGTGACGACGCTCGATCTGGAGACGCGGACCGATCTGGTCTTCGCGGCGATTGCCGAAACTCGCAGGCAGACGTTCTTTCAGCGGGGCCGTGGCGATCTGGTCGACCTCTCAGGCGTCGGGCGCAGTCAGATCCTGGATGCGCTGGCCGCGGCGCTGGCGATTCCCGTGCTCACCGATCCACACCTGATCGCGTTCTCGCCGGAGAGCTTCTGGAAGGGGGAAGCGCATCGCATCTGCGACCGCATCGGGGCGGTTGAGCGGTTGCTCGAGGAGCTCGCGGCCGCGGGCGTCGATCAGGTCGTCATCGTCTGCCCGGATTCCGATCGCTCCGCTCCACACCGGCTGGGCAAGCCGACAGGGTCGCTGCGCTCGCGCGTGGCAGAGCAAATTGCGGCCGCCGAGACGACGGGGGTGCGTGATGCCGTCGCGCTGCACAAGAAGCGATTCAAGGGGTTGTTCCTGATCCAGCCGAGCCACAACCCGATCGGTCCTCTCGATTTCGAAGGCACCTACGACGAGCGATCGGATCGCTATCAGAGCCTGGGCGAGCTGATGGATCGTGGTTACGAGGACGCGTACCGCCAGTTCATCGAGCCGGTGGTCGGCGGTGGGGACTGACGCTGTCGCCCATCATGGCAACTGGCACATGGCAAATGGCATTGCAGTGCTGCATGCTTCGATTTGCCATCTGCCATCTGCCATGACAGAGACTTGTTCCCTAGTGACTGCCCACCGGCTCCTTCTTCTTCTTGTCATCCGTCGCTTCGTGCAGGAACTCCAGCAGCAGCTCTGACATCTTCCGGCCGATCTCGTCATCGATGGCGCCGAAGCGGGCCTGGAACGCCTCGAGCGCGATGACGGCCTTCGCCATCGCCCGGTGGCCGCCGGCCGAACCGATGTCGACAAAATAGCGCCGCACGAAATCGCCGGCGTTCTTCGTGTAGCCGAGGTTGCGAACGGACATGACGAACATGCCGTTGACGACCCCCGACACGAGGGTCCACCGGACGTTTTCGAGCTGAAGAAAGAAATCCGCCACATACGGAATCGCGTCGTCGCGCGGAACGTCGCCGAGGAAGACCGAAAACACCTGTTCCACCATGCGGCCCTGGCGCGTCGCCTTCGTAATCAGTTGCAGCCGCTCCATGGTGATTTCCGCGCCTTCCATCTTTCGAATGAGGTTGGCGTCGGCCAGCGGATAGAGATAGGAGAACGCGTCGATGTCGCAACGGTTCGCCTGGCGGTTGAAGAACAGCGTGTCGGACTTGATGGCGTAGAGCATCGCGGTGGCGGTGCGTTCGGAGATGCTGGCGTCGATCGCGCGCAGATGCTCGGTCAGGATCGTGCAGGTCGAGCCGTAGTCTTCGCGGATGTCCTTGAAGACGGCGTTGTAGCCGTGCTGCTCGGGATGGTGGTCGATCACGAGATCGACGCGATCCAGCCCGGGGAAATAGTGGGGCTGCACGTCGACCATGCAGACGCGGTCGAAGTCCTGAATGGCCTCGAGCGCGATCGTTTCGACGTGGATGTCGAGCAGGTTGACCATGCGCATGTTTTCGGGACGCGTGACGCCTTCCAGCGCGGCAATCACGGCGGTCGTGCGCGTACGGTGCAGCACCGTTCGAAGGGCGAGACCGCTGGCCATCGCATCGGGGTCTGGTTCGTTATGGAGCAAAATCAGAATGCGATCGGCGTCAGCCAGGTAGCGCTGGTATTGCTGGACGCGGGCCCGTGTCAGGGCACGGCTGAACTCGGTGAGGAGCGGCGCTTCGAAGAGCTCGGACAGCGACAAGTACGAAACATCGGAAAACTGGTCGCGCACCGCCTGAGCGCGCTTTTCGCGATCGTCGTTGGGAATGCCGACCCCGAGGACGTAGATGAGCGCGCCGCCCGCATCGCGAACGGACTCGATCATCTTGGGAAGGTATTTCCGTCCGGTGTCTTCGATGATGATGCAGGTCTGGGGGGAGATGTCGGCCTTCAGGTAGGTGTCGGTGCGCTTCACGTCGCCGGCCGTGACGGGCAGGCCGGCAGCCTGGAGCTTGCGCGCGAGCGCGCGGCTCTCGACCAGGAACTCCACCTCGATGCTGGCAGCCAGGATCTCGTCGAGCATCCTGATCACCAGTTCGTCTTGGCAAACGGCCAGACACCGCATATGTGATTCGGAGGCCCCTACCCCCGGCGTCCTCGCTCCAGTACTAGGAGATCTGTCCTAGCCCATCGGATAGGCCCTTACTCTCGCTGTAAACTACATATTATACGCCCCTTATGAGACGGCCTCGCCAATCGGTGATCGTCGTAGCGGCCCTTGTCGGGCTGAGCAGCCTGTCGGTTGCTGGGCAATTCCGTTACAGGACGGGGATCGACGTCGCGGGATTTACGGTGACGGTCGTGGATAAAGCCGGCGAGCCGATGCAGAACCTCGAAGCCGACGACTTCGAGGTGAAAGAGGACGGCGCCCCCCAGTCGGTGTCGTATTTCAGCACGGCCGCCGCACAAGACGCCGTCCCGCTGCACATCGGGCTCCTCTTCGACATCAGCGAAAGCATGCGGCGCGACCTGGGTTTTTCGCGCAACGCCGCGATCAAATTTCTCAATACCTTTCCCAAGGCGGAAGATTTCACGCTCGTCGAGTTCAGCGACGACGTGCGGGCGGCGAGGTATTCACAGGAGGAATTTCCACGGCTCGTCGAGCGTATCCGCAACAGCAAGGCGAAGGGACGCACGTCGCTCTACGACGCGGCAACCGTGTACCTGGGCGGCGCATTCGATCAGACGGGCCGGAAGGTGCTGGTCATCTACACCGATGGCGACGATACGGCCAGCTCGCGCACCTGGAACGACACGCTGCGCACCTTGCGGGCATCGGATGTCACGGTGTACCCCATCGGGTTCTTTGCCGACCGCGGGTCGCCGCGCCTGATGCTGCAGTCGCGCCTGAATGAAATTGCCCGGCTGACCGGCGGGCGGGCGTTGTTTCCCGACTCGATGAAAGAGCTCGAGCCGATGTACGAAAGCATCGCCAGGGAAATCCACGGCCAGTATCTGCTGGGTTATGTTCCCACCAACGCGCTGCGCGATGGCAAGTGGCGGAAGGTGGTGATCACGCTGAAGAACCCGCCGTCCCAGAAGGTCCAGCTCCGGACGCGGGAGGGGTACTTCGCACCCTCGAAGTGAACCGGCGGTCTGCGTTCTCACGCATCGTTCTTCCGGGCTTCGCAGTTCATGCATGCACCCGAGTCGGACCGGGTAAGTTCGGTCCGAACGGGAGTTGGGTTGGCCTCGAGGCCCGCAGGCTTCTCGCGCGGTCAGGCGTCACCCGTCGGCCGCCTGCGCACGGCTTCGCGCCGCAGCCACGCCAACCCAACTCCCGCGCCGCGCTACTCGATTCTGAAAAGCGCTCCAGAACCCGGAACCGAGAACCGCTCGAACCCTCGCATTACGTGACACAATTTGCGGGTGGCTCCCCGGCTCGTGACCGCTCAGCAATTTCGCCGGATGGCGCTGGCCCTCGACGGCGCCCTCGAGGGCGCCCACATGGGCCACCCCGACTTCCGCGTCGACAAGCGCATCTTCGCGTCGCTTCATTCCGATGATCAGTTCGGAATGGTGAAGCTCACGCCGGACCAGCAGGCATTGTTTCTCGAGGATCATCCAGCCGCATTCACGCCCGAGGCCGGCGCCTGGGGACGCAGCGGCTGTACCAGAGTCATCCTGAAGTCGGTCGACGAGGAATCGCTCGGCGAAGCCTTGACCCTGGCCTGGCAGAACACTCGAAAAGCGCCCAGGAAGAAGTGCCGATAGAATCGTCTATCGGCGATCAATGCCCTCCACGGAGGATCTGACGGCCTGCGTCTCCTAATCTTCTAATCTCCTGTTTCGTTTCGTAGTCTCCAGACTCTTTCTGACTCTCAGACTCTTTTGACTCCCAGACTCTTTCGACTCCCAGACTCTTGTAGTACGATTCCCTGTTCGGCACTCCGCAAATTTCCGCGCCGTGCCGCATGGACTTATGCCTTCTCTCTACGACAAATTCAAGATCGTCACCGACTTCGAGCTGAAAGGGGACCAGGCGCGGGCCATTCCCGAGCTCGTCGAGGGCCTCGAGCGCGGCGACCGGCATCAGGTGCTGCTCGGGGTCACCGGCTCGGGAAAGACCTTCACGATGGCGAAGGTCATCGCCGAAGTGAACCGGCCGACGCTCGTCATGGTCCACAACAAGACCCTGGCGGCGCAGCTCTACCAGGAGTTCCGCCGGTTCTTCCCCGAGAACGCGGTCGAGTACTTCGTCAGCTATTACGACTACTACCAGCCCGAAGCCTACGTGCCGTCCACCGATTCGTACATCGAGAAGGAAGCGATCATCAACGACGAAATCGATCGCATGCGGCTGTCGGCCACCCGGTCGCTCTTCGAGCGCCGCGACGTCATCATCGTCTCGAGCGTGTCGTGTATCTACGGTCTCGGCTCGCCCGAAGCGTATTACGGCATGCTGCTGCCGCTCCAGTTGGGGCAGCGGATCCCTCGCGACCAGATCCTGCGCAAGCTCGTCGACATCCAGTACGAGCGGAACGACGTGGAATTCAATCGCGGCACGTTTCGCGTGCGCGGCGACATCGTCGAGGTCTACCCGTCGTACGAAGAGCAGGCCCTGCGCATCGAGCTCTTCGGCGACGACGTGGACGCGCTGACGACATTCGATCCGCTCACCGGAAAGAGCGGGCGCAAGCACGACAAGATCGCAATCTACCCCAAGTCGCACTTCGTGGCGCCGCGCGACCAGACGAGAAGCGCGGTCGAGTCGATCAAGGCCGAGCTGGTGGTGCGGCGGACCGAGCTGGAGAAGCTGGGCAAGGTGCTCGAGGCGCAGCGGCTTCACCAGCGGACGATGTTCGATCTCGAGATGATGAAAGAGATCGGCTACTGCCACGGCATCGAGAACTACTCGCGCCACCTCACCGGGCGGGCGCCGGGCGAGCCGCCGCCGACGCTGCTCGACTATCTGCCCGATGATGCCCTGATGGTGATCGACGAAAGCCACCAGACGATTCCGCAGATTCGCGGGATGTACCACGGCGATCGATCGCGCAAAGCAACGCTGGTGGAATTCGGATTCAGGCTGCCCTCGGCGCTCGACAACCGCCCGCTGACGTTCGAGGAATGGCAGGAGCGTGCCCGGCAGCTGGTCTTCGTCTCCGCGACGCCGGGGTCGTACGAGCTGTCGAAATCGGGCGGCGTCGTGGTCGAGCAGATTATCCGCCCCACCGGACTGACGGACCCGCCCATCGAGGTGCGGCCCGTGAAAGGGCAGATCGACGACCTGCTGGGTGAGATCCGTACGCGGGCAGCGGAAGGCACGCGTACGCTCGTCACCACGCTCACCAAGCGAATGGCCGAAGACCTGACGACCTACTATCAGGAGCTCGGCGTGAAGGTCAATTACCTGCACTCCGAAGTCGAGACGCTCGATCGCATTCAGATCCTGCGCGACCTGCGGCTGGGGGTGTTCGACGTGCTGGTTGGTATCAATCTGCTGCGGGAAGGTCTGGATCTGCCGGAAGTGTCGCTTGTCGCCATTCTGGACGCCGACAAGGAGGGGTTTCTGCGGTCGGCCGGCTCGCTCATCCAGACCTCGGGACGGGCCGCTCGCAACGTGAGCGGGCGGGTCATCATGTATGCTGACACGATGACCGAGTCGATGCGCGTCGCGCTGGAAGAAACGACGCGGCGGCGGGCGCTCCAGGAGGCCTACAACCAGGAACACGGCATCACCCCGGCATCGATCGTGAAAGCCATCGACGACGTGTCGCTGAGCGTCTACAACCTCGACTATGGGACGCCCGCGGTGATGGAGGAGCGAGAGGCCTATCTGACGCCGCAGGAGATCGATGCGCGTATCGAATCGCTGCAGACGCAGATGCGCCAGGCGGCCGCCAATCTCGATTTCGAGCGCGCCGCCACGCTGCGCGACAAGATCAAGGCGTTGAAGGGCCGGGAACTGGGGCTGGCCAACATGCGCTCGACCCGGGGCTGATGTGCTGACGGCGCTCGACAAGTGGCTGAAGTCAGCGATCCTGGAAGTGCAGGAATACGTCAGGCTCAGCTGGGCCGCGGCGCGGGGCGCATTCACGCGGCCCTTCTATTTTCACGACGTCATCGAGCAGCTCGAAGCGATCGGTGTCGGGTCGCTCACGGTCGTGCTGCTGACCGGCATTTTCACGGGAGCCGTCCTTGCGCTGCAAAGCGGGCTGACGCTCGATCAATTTGGTGCCCGGCCCGTGGTCGGGCGGCTCGTCAGCGCGTCGATGGTGAAAGAGCTCGGTCCGGTGTTGACGGCGCTGATGCTGGCGGGGCGTGTCGGTTCGGGCATCGCGGCCGAGCTGGGATCGATGGTCGTCACCGACCAGATCAACGCGCTGCGGGCGCTCGGCACCGACCCGGTGCGCAAGCTGGTCGTGCCGCGTGTGATAGCCGGCGTGGTCATGGCGCCGGTGCTGACGGTCATTTCCGACTTCATGGGTATCCTTGGCGGTGGCATCATCGCGATTCAGCAACTGCAGGTGCCGTCCAGCGTGTACTGGAAGTCGATTACCGACGGCCTCTACATGGATGACGTGTGGATGGGCATCACCAAGCCATTCCTGCTCGGGTTTGCCATCGTGAGCATCGGGTGCCATGTCGGGCTGCGCACCAAGGGGGGCACTCAGGGCGTCGGCCGCGCGACGACCAACGCGGTCGTGGCCGCCTCGGTGGCCGTGCTCGTGCTGGATTTCTTCATTACGCGTTTGATGATCACCTTGTTCTACTAGAACAGGGCCGAAGCCCTGTGCCACTTGTGGCGACACTTTGAACGTACCACGGGCGGCGATACTTACAACGGTGGCACAGCGCTTTAGCGCTGTTATGGAGAATGGACGGATATCAATCACAGGTCGGCATCGCTGAGAGACCGACGGCCGGCGACGAACCGGTCATCGTGTTCGAGCACGTCTCGCTCGCGTTTGACGATACGGTCGTCCTGCGGGACGTCAGCTTCAGGCTGGGGAAGGGGCACACCAAGATCATCCTGGGCGCGAGCGGCGCCGGGAAATCGATCTCGCTGAAGCTGATTCTCGGCCTGCTGAAGCCGGACAACGGCAAGGTGTACGTGAACGGTCAGCTCGTGAACGACTACACCGAAGAGCAGATGATGAAGGTGCGCGCCGACATCGGGATGGTCTTTCAGGAGGGCGCGCTGTTCGATTCGCTGACCGTCGCGGAAAACGTGGGCTACAAACTGTACGAAGAGACCAGCCAGCCGCTCGACGTGATTCGGAAGCGCGTCGAAGAGGTGCTCGGGTTCGTCAGGCTGTCGCAGTTCATCGACCGCAGGCCGTCGGAGCTGTCCGGAGGGCAGCGGCGCCGGGTGGCGATTGCGCGGGCGATGACGGTGAAGCCGGGGATTCTTCTGTACGACGAGCCGACGACCGGCCTCGATCCGATTACCTCGACAACCATAGACGAGGAGATCGTCAAGCTCCGGGATTTCGAGGAAGTCACGTCGATTCTCGTCACGCACCAGTTGCGCGACGCGTTTTTCGTGGCGACGCAGGAAGCCGTCAGGCAGGGCGAGACCGTCGACTTCGTGGACGCCGGTCCGGAGAAAATGGAAGAAGCCGAGTTCATGATGCTGAAGGACGGCATCATCATCTTCGAAGGCACCGCCGATGAACTGCGGGCCTCCGAAGGATCCGTACATTCAGGCGTTCCTGTCGTGAGTAGTACGTAAAGGAATTCTTCATGCCTCGTACGCGTTCGTTGAAATGGTCGGAACTGAAGATCGGCGTCATGGCCGTGGTGGCGTTGCTGATCGCGGCGGCCCTCATTCTTGCATTGGGCGGTGAAGGCGGGTTTTTCTGGGAGCGCTATAGCCTGAAGGTGAAGTTTCCGAACGCCGCGGGTGTGCAGCGGGGATCGCCCGTGCGGGTGGCGGGCGTCACGGTGGGCGCGGTACAGGAGCTGACGTTTGTCGGATCCGAAGTCGAGATGCTGCTCGAATTGCGCGACGATATGCAGCAGCGCGTGCGGACGACCTCGCGGGCAACGATAGGCTCGGTGTCGCTCCTCGGCGAAGGGGCGGTCGACATCAGCGCCAGCACGAGCGGCGATCCCATCCCGGAAGGGGGGTACGTGCCGAGCGATGCGCTTCCGCCGCAACTGGCCGACGTCACGGCCCAGGCCAACAAGGGCATTGCAGAGCTGACGGGGCTTATCACAGACCTGCGGGCGGGCAAGGGGACGGCCGGCAAGCTGATGACCGACGACCAGTTGTATGTGGAGCTGCGGCAGTTCACGGCGGCGGCCCGGGAAGTGACCGAGGGGCTCTCGCGGGGCAAGGGGACGCTCGGCCAGCTGCTCAACAACCCCGAAAGCGCGCGGCAGTTGGAGGCATCGCTGAAGAACCTGAACACGATTACGGCGAAAATCAACGCCGGGCAGGGCACCCTGGGGCAGCTGATGAACGACCCGACGCTGGCAAAGAACCTCAACGAGGCGACTGCCAATTTCGGGAGCTTGTCGAGTAAGCTCAACCAGGGCCAGGGCACGATGGGCCAGTTGATGAACAACGACTCCCTGTACAAGCGGCTCGATGCGGTGACGGCCAACCTCGAGCAGCTGACCAGGAGTCTGAATCAGGGCCAGGGCACCATGGGCCAGCTGATGAACGACAAGCAGCTGTATGACAACATGAACCGCACCGTGACGGAGATGCAACAGTTGCTGGCCGACATTCGTAAGGATCCAAAGAAGTTCCTCAATCTCCGGATGAGCATCTTCTAGGGAAGTCGAATCGGTAGCGCAGGGCTTCAGGCCCAAGGAGACCGAGTGGGTTTCTGGTCGGAAGTGTTCCTCGGCGTCATCGCGTTAGCCACGCTCACGATGGCGACCCTTCAGGTCGTCATGGTCCTATACGGGTGGAACGTGGCGCGCCGGCTCGAGCGGTCGCTGAGCGAGGTCGAGCAGCAGATGAAGCCGCTCGCCGAGAGCCTGAATTCCATCGCCCGCGACGCGGCCGGCATCAGCTCGCTGGCATCCGGGCAGGTCGAGCGCCTCGACCGGCTGGTGTACGACGTGACGTCGCGCATCGAGCACACCGCGACGACCGTCCAGGACACCATCCTTCGACCCCTCCGCGACGGGGCAGCCCTCATGAGCGGCGTGAAGGCGGCCATCGAGCTGTTCCGCGAGCTCAACAGACGCCCGTCCGACGGCCGCGGACGGACCGACGACGAAGACGCCCTCTTTATCGGCTAGGTGCCGCGCAGGGCCCGTCAAATGCCCGGTTTGGACCGCGTCCCGGCTCGGCCCGATTGACGCCAACCCGTAAGGGTGGTAGAAATCCGACAATCATTCTTCGACAATTCACTGCAGGGCCTTGGCCGAGGGGGGTCGTATGAGCAACCGTGCGTCCGTACACACAGGCGTCGCTATGTGCCTGATGCTCGCGTGTCTCCCGCCCGCCGCGTCGCCTCAGTCGGGCGCGTCGAAATCGGCGCCGATTGCCAAGGAGCTGGTGACGGTGATGGCCGGCAAGAAACTGGATTCGATCGCGGCGAAGATGACGACCCCCGACGGCACCTATGCCGCCGCGCTGTATTTCCCGAACGTGCAGCTGCTGGTGGTGTCGGGCCACTACTCGGCGCCGCAGTTGATGGAACCGCGTCTGGCCGCCAAGCAGTACCGCGACACCTACATGGAATTGAGCGGGACGGTGACGCCCGATACGAAGATCTTCGTGCAGGACATGGGCGAGCCGGGCCTCTCGTCGAAGAGGCAGGACGGCATGTTCGACACCTGGAATCGTGCGGGGAAGGTTGTGACCTTCGACGGCGATCCGGACAAGCAGAAGATGTCGGACGGCGATTACGCGAAGGCGTTCGCGGCCGCCGATGAGGAGTACGCGAGGATTCTGAGCGCGCTGCTGGCGGAAGCGAAGAAGTAACGCGGGCAGAGTCTTTCGAGTCCAGAGAACCCTGAGAGTCGACGAGTCCTAGAGTCGGAGAGTCCCAGAGTCCGGGAGTCGAGGTCAGGTCCGAGAGCCCTCAAGTAGGGCTCAACTTTAGTTGAGCCTCAGGACCTGTCCCTACTGTCCGATTGAAAAGATGGCGTACTGAATCAGCCGCCAACCGCGAACGGAACCAGGAACCCTGGAACCCAGAGAATGTTTGTGAAGGGTTGGTGGGCGCTAGTGGATTCGAACCACTGACCCCCGCCGTGTGAAGGCGATGCTCTACCGCTGAGCCAAGCGCCCAACCTTCGGAACGTTCAATTCTATCTCACATCAACACGTCCCATACAACCGGTCGCCGTGGTCTTGCCGCAGGGATGACCCGGCGAGCGCCGAGTTCACGCGTACACTTGTAGGTGCCGTATCGACGCTGAATCCCCGCCAGCGTTCACCACCTTTCAAATTCGAGGAGCAGAACATGGCTAATGGAGATCCGCTGCGCGCGGGCCAACGCGTCGACGCAACCGCTGACACGATCCTGGATTGCTATCCCTATCCCAGTCGCGGCGCAGGACTGCTGGTACGCAACTACGTGTTTCGTCCTGGTGCGCCAGTCATCACCGGACTCTGGCCTCGCGATTTCATTGCGATCCAGGGCGAAGGAACGACAGGAATCGTAGGCCAGTCCTATAACAGCCAGGGCGCGGGGGTCGTCGGGCTTGCCAGAAACCCCGGCGCGACCGGGGTATATGGAACGGGCGGCGACACGGCCGTCTGGGGGAACGGTATCCCGACAGCATTGCCAGGTGCGCCGATTTCGCCCGGAGCAGACATCGGCGTGATCGGTGACGCGGTTGATAACGCGGGCGTCTTCGGCCTTTCATGGTTTGGCTGTGGCGTTCTCGGCCGCAACCAGGAAGGGCAGCGCCCCGGTGTCCGGGGCGAAGGAGACACGAGCGCTGGAGTCGAAGGGGTCTCGAGCTCAGCGCCCGGTGTGTTTGGCGAATCCGGCAGCAAACCAGGTGTGGGCGGGAGGTCGAACCTCGACGCGGGTGTGGCCGGAACGTCGACATCCGGCCCGGGCGTGCGCGGTTTCTCCGGCGATGCTGTCGGCGTCCACGGATCATCCGAACGCACCAAGGGCGTCGAAGGCGTGGGGCCGCAGATGGGAGTGCACGGCACCTCTCTCAACGGACAAGGGGTCGTCGGACAGTCCGACCGAGGCATCGGGGTGGTGGCCGTGTCACGCGGGATTGGACTGCGCGCATCAGGCAAGACCGCGGGGCAGTTTCGTGGCGATGTCGTCATCGACGGGTCGTTGCTCGTGCTTGGCGCGAAAAGCGCCGTTGTGCCGGCGCCGGGCGGCGGTCTCCAGCAGCTCTATTGCGTCGAAGCGCCCGAGCCCTGGTTCGAAGACATGGGAGAGTCGGTTCTCGTCAATGGGGAGGCTGAGGTCACACTTGATCCTGCATACGTCAAAGCCATTGCCGGCGACTATCAGGTGCACGTCACATCCTACGGTCCGGCGGTGCTCTGGATAGCGGATCGGAAACGCGATCGCTTTGTCGTTCGTGCCGTCGAACAGACAGGGGTCAAGGCGCCACGCCGAATCGCGTTTTCGTGGCGCGTGGTCGCACGGCGCGGCGATATCAAAGGCAAGCGATTCGCGGAGGTACAGTTGCCCGAGCGGATCTCAAAGGATCCGATACCCGCCCAGCCGAACCAGGCAACGGACTTCGTCGTGTCGCCGGCGGTGAGGATCGGGCGCAAGACCAGGAACCCACTCGGCCATGCAATGGCGAAACGCAAACAGATCCTTAGCGCCTGGCGCCGGAAGAATCGGCGCAAGAAGGGATAGACGCGTTCGTCAGCAGGTCCCGTACAACCGATCCCCGAAGTCGCCGAGGCCGGGCAGGATGTATTTCTGCGCGTTCAGCTCGCGATCGACGACCGGCGTGTAGATCTCGACGTCAGGATGCGACTTCTCGACCAGCGCGATCCCTTCCGGCGCGGCGACGATGCACACGATGCGGATGTTGTTGGCGCCGGCTTTCTTCAAGACGTCCAGCGCCGCGATTGCGCTGCCGCCGGTGGCCAGCATGGGATCGACGAGCACGACGTAACTCGACGGGAGATTCTCTGGAAGCTTGGCGTAGTACTGCGACGCCACGGCCGTCGATTCGTTGCGCTGGAGACCGATGTGGCCGACGCGTGCGGCGGGTAATAGCTCGAGCACCGCGTCCAGCATCCCCAGGCCCGCGCGCAGGACCGGCACCACCACGACATCACGCGCCACACGGCGCCCCTCGGCCTTTTCGAGCGGCGTGTCGACGACAGCCCGTTCGGTAGGGAGATCGCGCAGTGCTTCGGCCACAAGCAGGACACTGATTCGGTTGGCGATCTGCCGGAACATTTCGGTTTCAGTGTTGACGTCGCGAAGCTGGCTGAGCGCGTCGTGGATGAGGGGGTGGCCCACGATGTGGACTGACATGGGCGGACTATAACACTAGGGATTAAAGATTAGGGATTAGGGATTAGGGATTGGGGATTAGTAGAATCGCGCGATGAAATCTTCGGCACTGCTGTCGGGTCTGACCTTGAGTGCGCTCGTCGTGGCAACCACGGCCGCCCAGAACGCGCCGAAATCGGTAGGCACGATCGTCTCCGGCGGCGCCGTCGTCACGGTCGACGCGAAGCGCAGCGTCTACAACCCCGGCTCGGTTGCGATAGACGGAACCAGCATCGTGGCGGTGGGGCCGGCAGCGGACATCGCCGGCAGGTTCAAGGCTGCGACGCAGATCGATGCAACCGGCTCGATCGTCATTCCCGGCCTCATCAACGCCCATACGCACGCCCCGATGGTCCTCTATCGGGGTCTGGCCGACGATCTACGGCTGCAGGAATGGCTCGAAAAGTACATTTTTCCCGCCGAAGCGAAAACCGTCTCGCGCGAAATGGTGCGCGCCGGAACGAAGCTGGCCGCGCTCGAGATGATCCAGTCGGGCACGACGGTCTACGCCGACATGTACTACTTCGAAGAAGAGATCGCGCGGACGACCAAAGCGGCGGGCATGCGCGGCGTGCTGGGTCAGACCATCATCCAGTTTCCGGTGCCCGACGCGAAGACGCCGGCCGAGGGTCTCGCACGGACCGAAGCCTTCCTGAAGGAATTTGCGAAAGACGACCTCATCGTCCCGGCGATTGCGCCGCATTCACCATACACGCTCGACTCCCAAACGCTCCAGGCGTCGCGTGCCCTGGCGACGAAGTACGGCGCCCCCGTGATCATTCATGTCGCCGAGACCGAAACGGAGCTGGGCAGCTCGAGGAAGGCGCATTCTGGCCTCTCACCGGTGGGATACCTGGACTCGATCAAGTTCTTCGGCCCGCGAACGCTCATCAACCACGGTGTGTGGGTGAACGCGGCCGACATGAAGATTCTGAAGAGCCAACAGGTGGCGGTGTCGCACAATCCCGAAAGCAATATGAAGCTGGCCAGCGGCATCGCGCCGGTACCGGAATATCTGGCCGCCGGCATTACGGTTGGCCTTGGCACCGACGGGGCGGCCAGCAACAACGACCTCGATATGTTCGAGGCCATGCGGTTCGCGGCGTTGCTGCACAAGGTGAAGACCGGCAATCCGCAGGTTGTTCCGGCGTCGGTGGCCCTGGAAATGGCGACCATCAACGGGGCACGCGCGCTCGGGCTGGAAAAACAGATCGGCTCGCTCGAGGCGGGGAAGCGGGCGGACCTCGTCATCGTGTCCACGGCAAGCGCCCGGTTGACCCCGATGTACGATCCCGTCTCGCATCTCGTGTACGCGGTGCACGGCGACGATGTGCGGACGGTCATGGTGAACGGGCGTCTGTTGATGCGCGACCGCAAGATGCTGACGCTCGACGAGCCGGCTGTTCTGGCCGAAGCGCGCAAGCTGGCCGCATCGGTACGTGCGGCTGTGGGCATGAAGTAGCGCAGGGCTTGAGCCCTGCCCCTATTCCTGGACGCCGATGAAAGGGAGATGCCTGAACTGTCCCGCGTGATCGAGGCCGTAGCCGACGACGAACTTGTCCTCGATCTCGAATCCGATATATTCCACCTTCACGTCGACCTTCCGGCGGCTCGGCTTGCTCAGCAGGCACGCCGTACGCAGCGTTTTCGGATCGCGCGCGCGAAGGACATCCTGCAGGTAGCTCAGCGTCAGGCCCGTATCGACGATGTCTTCGACGATAATGACGTCGCGGCCCTGGAGCGGCGCGTCGAGGTCCTTGAGCAGGCGGACCTCGCCCGAGCTTTTGGTGGCCGCCCCGTAACTCGACACCGCGATGAAGTCGAGCGTGACGGGGCGCGGGGCAATGGCGCGCGCGAGATCCGACAAGAAGATGAACGCGCCCTTGAGGACCGCGACGAAGTGCAAAGCGGCGCCGTCCGGGTAGGAGGCGTTGATCTCGGCCGCCAGCGTCTGGATGCGCGCGTGAATCTGTTCTGCGGTAAATAGGGTCGTCACAGTGGCGCGAAAGATAACATGAAACAGTTCGACATCATTACCGAAGCGGATGCCCGCGTGCTCGAACTGGGCGAGACCGTGGCCCTGCGCAAGGGCGGACATGTGACGCCGCTGGCTGCCGACACGCTGAAAGAGCGGCGTGTGACGGTTATTGATGACGAAAAGCTGGATCGCGCCGATGAAGGGCTGGCCCCGGTGTCCGATATCAGGCGGCTCGCCATCGGCAGCGATCACGGCGGCCTGTCATTGAAGGCGGCGATCGTGGCGGCCCTGCGGTCCAGGGGAATCGCGGTCGACGACCTGGGCACGCTGACGAGCGACCCGGTGGACTATCCCGACACGGCAAGCCGCGTGGCTAGGGCTGTGGCGCGCGGCGAAGCGGATGCGGGCATCGTGATCGATGGGGCGGGAATCGGATCGGCGATTGCGGCCAACAAGGTTGCCGGCGTGAGAGCGGCCGTGTGCCATGATGCGACCATGGCCCGCTATGCACGGCAGCACAACGGCGCGAACGTGCTGAGCCTGGGTGCGACGTTGATCGATACGAAGGCCGCGCTCGACGTGGTAGGAATCTGGCTGGCGACGCCGATGACCGAACCGCGCTATATCCGACGGCTCGCCAAGATACGGGCGTTGGAGAAGATCTGAAATGGCAGATGGCACATGGCCAATGGCTAGATGGCACATGGCAAATGGCAGAGGGCAAACGGTGAGAGGCGAGTGTGGCCATGCAATGGTCTGAGCTCCAACGGATCATCGCCGAAGAAGTGGCCGCGGCCCTTTCGCGCGGGCGCCCGCGTACCTGCGAGTGTCACTCAGTTCTCTACGATTGCTGCCCCGATCGCGTTCGCGGCGTCATCGATGCCGGAGCGTCGCGCCTGGGGCTGTATGCGGGCGAGAAAGTGCCGTCGGGGGTAGCAGGTTTTATCGATCACACGCTGCTCAAGGCCGACGCCTCGCAGAAGGAAATCGAAAAGCTCTGCCACGAGGCCCGCGAGTTCGGCTTCGCCACCGTCTGCATCAACCCCACCTGGGTGTCGCTGGCCGCGCGGCTGCTGCGCGAATCGTCGACCGGGGTGTGCACCGTGGTGGGCTTTCCGCTTGGTGCCACGACCACCGATGTGAAGCAGTACGAGACGCGCCGCGTCATCTACGACGGCGCCAACGAGGTCGACATGGTCATCAATGTCGGCGCGTTGAAATCCGGCGATCTCACGGTGGTCGAGCGCGACATCGCGGCCGTCGCGAGTGCGTGCCGTGAATGCGGCGTGCTGAGCAAGGTCATCATCGAAGCGGCGCTCTTGACCGACGAGGAAAAGATCAGCGCGTGCGCGCTGTCGAAGGCCGCCGGTGCTGATTACGTCAAGACCTCCACAGGCTTCGGACCGGGTGGTGCGACCGTGGCGGACGTCGCGCTGATGCGCCGCGTCGTGGGTCCCGACATCGGCGTCAAGGCCGCCGGTGGGGTGCGCGACTACGAAGCGCTGAAGAATCTCGTGAGCGCTGGCGCGAGCCGCGTGGGTGCGAGTGCAGGCGTCAAGATCGTGCAGGAATCAAAAGGCGGGACTCAGACGTCATCCCAAACGACGGCGCCAGCCAAATCGTCGTACCTGAGAAACCCGCGATCTGAAAATCGCCTGATCTGAAAACTGAAGACTGAAAACTGAAAGCTAAGAATGGAGCGGGGTACGGGAATCGGACCCGCCTAGCTGGCTTGGGAAGCCAGAGCATTACCACTATGCTAACCCCGCGTAAGGCCGGATTTATTGATCAAAACTACCGATCCGAACGTTCTCGACTAACCCTGAACACCCGAGTTGCCCCGTCGTGGACGTAAGTTTACCCCGGAGTGCTCATTCTAGCCGATGCGCTTCATCACGGCTCTCGCCCCCTCGGATTTTTCGCCCGGCCGCGAATGTTCCTTCGGTCTGGGTGAGTTCCTCAAGGTGACTCGCCGTAAGGGCAGCTAGCAACGGACGTGTTCAGGCGGATGAGTTGGGATTCGCGGCCTGCCAATCGTGCAAGGCCCGCTTCAAGAGGCAATGGCGGTTGCTACAGATTGGAAGAAGGCCGAGACATCAACAAGCTGAGTGTCAAGCGACGCTTGAAACTCAACCTACAACTCTCAGTCCACTCAGCATTCGGCCGATCAAACACGGCGATAACTCCTGCATCGACCGACTCGCATAGGTATGCAGTGATTCCATACGAGCGTGTCGACCAGCAGATGGCTCACTGTCCGAAAAGCTTGCAACAGGCTTGTCCAGATTGACTCGAATGAGCATGATTTGTGCCCCCACCCGTGGCCCGTCTTATGCTGGGGAACTGTCGTGGACAAGACGCCTTGTCTTCAATGCGGTCGAATGGGATTCGTTCGCTTTGAAGTGGTTGTGAAAGGGCGTGAAACGTCACTGACCTACTGTTGCGGTTACTGCGAGCATATTTGGCAGGCTGAGGATCGGCGGATTGTGGAGACGAATCGCAGACATGTCGATCGCAGGCAACTGCGCTAAGTATGTGAGTGCGGAGACCCCGCCATCAACAACGCCAGAAACGTAGCGCCAAAGGCATTCGACAGGAGTGTGACACAAGGGCATCTTTCGCTCCACGGAGCTTCTATTCGTTCCACTCATGGCTGCAAGATCTACACAGCCAGCGATAGGATCACCAAGCCACCCTTACGGAGAGTCACTCACAAGCCAGGTCATCGTCAATCGGCGCATCTTCCGCGATTCGACGTGACGCCGCCCGCTACTTCTTGGCGGCGGAACACTGTCCTTCAATTTTTTTCACGGCCGACACACGAATCCGCTGGGCGCCGTCCCCGGCGGCCGGCTGTCCCGGACGGTTGTCCCCGAGCGGCGGCACGACCGTCCCGCTCACCTCCACGCGCTGTCCTTCGAGTTTGGCGAACTCGGCCTCATGTCCGGAGAGCGAATAGGACGTGGGCTTGGCATCCGTCGCGCCGGCCAACCGCGCGTCGAGCAACTGGTAGACACCGGTGGGATCCGGATTGTTCGCTTCCTGAGACACGGTCTCCGGCGTGGCAGTGGCGCCCGCTTTCGGCGCCAGAGAGCCGTCGCGTTGAACCTGCGCCACACATCCCTGAATCGTCGGCGTGGAATTGACGGGAAGGTTCTTCTGAACGGTCGATTGAGCGTTTGCGAGTGTTGCCCCAGCGAGCCACACCCCGGCGAAAAATGACGTGATCTTAAACATCGGACGCTCCTGCATTCCTGAGTTGCAACAGACGCGCCAACGTCGCCCGCGGGAGGGCATCTTGTTCACCTTCGAGTAGGATGCCTATATCCTCACCTCAACGCGATGAGCAGGATTTCGAAGCAGGTACTACGACTAAAACGTGACTGCCTATGGCAGATTCAGCGGTGGGTATGACCCTGTGGAGATCTAATCGGTCTCGACAGTACCAGGCAAGAGAGATAACCGAAGCAGCCGCTTGCAAAGAGAGACAGGGACTTCGTCAGAGCCGTGCTTGACCATAGCTCTAACGCCAGGACGAACAACCCCACACAAAACAGCGTATCGCTGAGGAGCCGAAGCGTCGAGAGGGCAAAAGGCTGTTCAATCGAGCCATGCGATTTCTCGCTCGAGGCTTGGCTGCTCGGTGTCGTGGGCCTCTACGGGGTTATCGCGTATATCGTCACGCAGCGGACTCGCGAGATCGCCACACGCGTCGCACTGGGCGCGCAGTCAGGCGACGTTCGCCGGCTCTTCCTGCGCCATGGCCTGACGCTGGCGACAACCGGCATCGCGCTCGGCATCGGCGCGAGCCTCGATGCTGACGCGCGTCATGTCGGCGTTGCTGTTTGGCGTGGGCCCGCTCGATCCCGCCACTTACTTCTCGGCTGCCGGAATCCTGATGGCGGTGGCGCTGATGGCGACCTATCTGCCCGCGCGACGAGCGTCGAAGCTCGATCCGATGGCGGCGCTGCGATCGGGTGGGTGACTACGAGCGAATAATCGCCAGCACTTCGTCGCGCCTGACCTCCATCTCGGCAGGCGTTGTACCTTCGAGGTTCAGCCGCAACAGGGGCTCGGTATTCGACGGCCGCACGTTGAAGTGCCAGTCGGGATACTCGACCGACACACCGTCGAGCTTCGAGATCTTCGCGTCCTTGTAGCGCGCCTCGATGGCCGCCAGCTTGGCGCCCACCGCATCCATCGTCGGGACCTTGGTGTTGATTTCGCCAGAGATGAAGTACTTCGCACGTAGCGGCTCGAGGAGCTGCTTGAGCGTCTGATTCTTCTTCGACATCAGCTCGAGGATGAGGAGCGCCGGAATGAAGCCGTTGTCGCAGTAGAAGTTCTCGCGGAAGTAATAGTGGCCGGTCACCTCGCCGCCGAACACGGCGTTCAGCTCGCGCATGCGGCCCTTGAAGAACGCGTGGCCGACCCGGTTCATCACGGCCTTGCCGCCGTACTTCGCCGCCATGTCCTTCACCGCATAGCTCGCGCGCAGGTCGTAGACGACTGTCGCCGCGGGTTCCTTCAGCATGAAGGCCTCGGAGAGGAGCGCGGTCACGAAATCGCCAGAGACGAACTCGCCATCTTCGTCGATGAAAAAACACCGATCGGCGTCGCCGTCCCAGGCGATGCCGATTTCCGCGCCGGTGGACCTGACCCGCTCGACGATGTCGCGTCGATTTTCCTCAATCAAGGGGTTGGCTTCGTGCGTGGGGAAGGTGCCGTCCACGGTGAAGCAGAGCGCGTCGACCTTGCACGGCAGCGCCTTGAAAAGCGGCGGGGCCACCAGGCCGCCCATGCCGCAGCCGGCGTCGAGCACGGTCCTGAACGGCTTGATGATGGCCGGATCGATGAAGCTGAGCACGTGCCGCACGTACCCGTCGAGGACCGATCGCTGGGTCAGGTTGCCGGGTTTGGCGGCGGCCGGCGGGATGCGCTTGCCCGCGATCATGTCGCGAATGTCCGAGATGCCGGCGTCGCCGCTGAGCGGCACGTTGCCGCGGCCCACCATCTTGCAGCCGTTGTACTGCTTCGGATTGTGCGACGCCGTGATCTGCGCGCCGCCGTCCAGATCGTCGGTGCCGACGGCGTAGTAGATCATGTCGGTCGCAATCATGCCGTAGTCGACGACGTCGGCGCCCTGCTCCCGGGCGCCGGCGATGAACGCGGCAGCCAGACCGGGCGACGAGACGCGCATGTCGCGCCCGACGCCGATGCGGCGCGCCTTGAGGTAGGTGACAAAGGCGCGGCCGATCTCGTGAAACACGGCTTCGTCGAGCTCGGTGGGGTAGACGCCGCGAACATCGTAGGCTTTGAAAATATTTGGGTTCATAAACGGCTGTATTCCGCGATGTGGGTCTGGTCGCCGAGCACGCCGCGCTCGACTTGAGCGTTGCGGCCGATTTCTCCGGACCGACCGATGATGGTATCCACGAGCCTGGCCTCTCGTCCGATCTGAGACTCGGCCCAGACAATGGCTCCTGCGATGTTCGCGTCCTCGCCAACCTGGCAATTCCTGCCGAGCACCGTGTAGGGAGCGAGACGGGCTCCTGCTTTCACGATACACCCGTCATCGACGAAGAGCGGGCCCTCGAGGCGCACGCTCGGGTCGACGCGGGCTCCCGGCGATACCCACGCCTTGCCGGCCTCGCCATTGAAGGGCGGCATCGAGTAGCGTCCGTCCATGATGTCGCGATGCACTTGCATGTACTTTTCAGGCGTGCCGATGTCGATCCAGTAGTCGCGATAGATCCACGCCAGAAACGTTTCTCCGCGATCGATGAATGAGGGAAAAAAACTGCGCTCGATCGACCAGGCCACGTTCTCGGGGATCCGGTCGAAGGTATCCGGCTCGAGGACGTAAATGCCGGCATTGATCGTATTGCACGTGATTTCCTCGGGCTTGGGCTTCTCGAGAAATCGCAGGATGTTGCCGTGCTCGTCGGTCTCGACGAGGCCGTACGCCGTCGGATTGTCGACCGGTGTGAGCACGATGGTCGCGCGTGCCTCGCGCCGGCGGTGAAAATCGATGAGGCTGCCCAGATCGACTTGCGTCAGGACGTCGCCGTTGAACACCACGATCGTGTCGCTCACGCCCTTGGCGGCATAACGTACGGCGCCGGCGGTACCGAGCGGTGTCGGTTCGACCACGTACCGGATCTTGACGCCGGCATCGCGGCCGTCGCCGAAGACCTCTTCGATCCGGCGTGGCTGGTAGTTGAGGCTGAGGATCACCTCGTCGATCTCGGGGACCTGCTTGATGAGGTCCAGTTGATAGTGGAGAAACGGCCGATTGAATATCGGAACGATTGACTTGGGAGCATGAATCGTAAGGGGACGAAGCCGCGTGCCCTGTCCTCCCACGAGCAAAAGTGCCTTCATATCGAAGCGAGATGATACTTCAACAGGTACTGCGCGACCTATCGCGTCGCAGCTCGCTCTTCAACAATTGGTATACTTCCGTAGGCGTCCATCAGCCCATGATGGAGAGCAAGATGCGTCGATCAATTCACGTGCTGTCATTGATCGTGATTGTCGCAGGCGGCTCACTCGCTGCGCAGAGCCGCACGGTGCCGAAAGAGTTCGCCCATGTGCGTACTCTGGGACGCGCATTGTCCGAGTTTCGGGACGGCCGGATCCACGTGGTCGCGGCCTACTACTACTCGCAGCTCAATCACGAGTCTCCCTGGTTGCTGATCCAGCTTGGCGCCCTCGGCAAGGACGTCCTGGAGATCGCTCGAAACCGGATCGAGCTCGTCACTCCGAACGGCCGCGTCGTGCCGCTCGCGTCCCAGGCGCGCTGGGCGTCAGATGCACGCCGCAACACGCTCCTGCTTCAGCAGGCCAGTGTGTTGCGCCACCAGGTCTCTTCCTATTTCACGCCGGCGAACGGTCGGACAGGGCTGCGTTTCTTCGCGCGTCCTCCTGGCATGGGCACCGTGCAGGAGATCGTCTATCTCCGGCGGAGCGAGCTCGCGCTCGGCGATCTTCTGTTCGAGTCGCCGACGCAGCTCTGGGACGAGGGGACGTATGCGCTGGTCATCCGCTACGACAGCGCGGAAGCTGTCCTGCCAATCGAGCTCCGCTAGCTGATCACGATCAGTGCGGCCCTGCGCAGTTCCACATCGAGGTCGCGGTTTGCGGAGAATCCACGCCAGCCCGGCCTGAGCCGTTCTAGTCAATGCTCAGGCGTGAATACTGCATTACAATTGAGGCCAGAGTGCGGCACACCATCAACCTGCCGAACGCCCTCACGGCCACGCGCATTTTCCTCGTGCCGCTGCTGGTGGTCGTGCTCCTGACGAACTTCGAAGGGCGCCTCATCTTCGGCGTCCGCAAAGAGCTCATCGGCGCTGCCATCTTCGGGCTCGCCTCGATTACGGACTGGCTGGACGGCTACCTGGCGCGGCGGCGCAAGCAGGTGACGGCCTTCGGCCAGATGATCGATCCGATTGCGGACAAGCTGCTCACCTCGGCCGCCTTCATTTCGCTCATTCAGATGGGGCTGGCGCCGGCGTGGATGGTGGCCGTCATCATCGGGCGCGAGCTGGCCGTGACGACACTGCGCAGCATCGCGTACGCACGCGGTGTGGTGATTCCGGCCTCGCCGCTGGGCAAGACAAAAATGGTGGCGCAGGTGATTGCGATTCTTGCGCTGATTCTCGGAGAAGAGGAACGCCTGCAGTTCCTCGGGCTTGTGGGATATGCCGCGCTCTGGGTGGTGGTGGCAGCGGCGTTGATATCGGCCGTGGATTACTACCGCCGCTTCAGCAGGATTCCCGCGAGAGTCGAACCCTTCCCGTCGGCGGAGCAGCGCCGGTCAAAAGCTTCCTGAGAAACTACGAACGCGGAACCCGGAACTGGACCCCGGAACCCTGGGAGCCTACCGTATCGGGGCGACCAGATCGCCTGTCGTGATCGCGGTTTTTGCCACCGTAATCTGAACGGTCGCATCGTTCGGCCGGGCCGAGATGACGAGCGCCTGGCCGATCTCCACGAGCGGCGGTTCCTTCGATGCGGCCACAAACGCGGCCGACTTGCCGGCCAGCTCGATCACATCGTCGCGCTTTTGTCTGAAGATGAGGAAGCGCTGGCCGACGGCGATGTTGTCCGTGGTGCCTCGATCGATCACCATCAGGTTGCCGGCACCGCCCGTGTGCTGTCCTTCGACGCCGGTCACGATGTGCCCCATGTTCTGGTACTGCGGCACGGCTCCCGAAAAGGGTTTGGCGGCAATCCTGGGCTCGACGAACGGATCGAGGTAGTCGTCGAGCAGAATGCCGTCGCAGGCGTGCACGATATTGGCGGTGGCCACGGAGGTATCGACACCCATAATCTGAATCCATCCCGCGGTGTGGATGGTTGCCGGCAGATCCTCGTCGGCGCGCGACCGAGTGAGACGGCGCACGAAATAGCGCTGGCCGGTCTGCAGCCCGGCAGTGGAGCCGCCGCTGACCACGAGGACATCGGGCGGGGCCAGCAGGTCCTTGATGGAGGAGTCCTGCGAACCGATGACGCGCAAGGGGTTCTCGCTCGCTGTGGTTCCCTTCCCGGTCTGGATCGCGGGGGCGCAGGCCAGGTCGTTATAGGCCCACGAGGGCGGTGGTACCAGCTCGTCGGCAGGCTGTGCGGCCGGCGTCTGTGCCAAAACGGGCACGGCCATGAACAAGGCGTACAACAGCGCACACGGGGTGTAGCAATACCGCATATTGCAAGTCCTTCGGGGAGCGTAGGTTAACGCTCTGCCGGGGCGACGGCGGCGAGCTCTTGCCTGAGCCGCTCGATTCGCTTCTTCGCCTCTTCGAGATACTCGCTTTGCTCGTACTCGGTCAGGAGGCGCTCGTAATAGGGCAGAGCTTCGGCCTTGTTATCGGACTTTTCGAGGGCTTCCGCTAGGTGGAAATAGAGGGAGTCTTTTCGCGAGTATTCCGGGTCGTTCGCGAGGATGCCCCGGTACCGGCTTACTGCGCCCGCCACGTTGCGGATGCTGAGGTAGAAATTGCCGACCTGGAGATCCCAGTCGGAGAGGCGGTCGCGGGATTCGCGCAAGCGCTTGCGCACCTCGCCGATGAGCTTGCTGTTCGGATACCGCTCGACGAACGTCTGGAACTCTTTGATGGCTTCCTTCGTTTCCGTCTGGTCGCGCTGGGGGTTCAGCATCTGGTTGAAGTGCACCATCCCCAGTTGCATCTGCGCGTAGTCGGCGCGCGGGTTGGTCGGGTAGAACGCCAGGAACTCGCGGTACTCGTTCTGGGCGTACACGTACGACCCGCTGTTGTTCTCGCCGAGATACGAATCGCCGACGCCGAGCTTGGCGTCGGCGCGCAGCGCGCTCTGAGGATACGACTCGAGCAGTTCGGCATAGTACGTCCGCGCGCGCGTCCACTGACGTTCTTTGAGCGCCGCGTCACCCCGCTCGAGCAGCAGTTTGTCGGCTTCACCCGGCGCCGCCGTGACGGGCGGGTTACCCCCGCAGCCGGCGAGGAAGAGTGCGGGCGCGAAGAGCAGCGCGAAAACGGCTGCGAGTCTGACGCGGGATCTGTTCATTTCGTGAGCCAACGATATTGCTGGTCCAGACCGTTCTCGAGGCTGACCCTGGGATTGAAGGCGAGATCGCGGCGAGCGGCCGCAGTATCCGCGTAGGTGTGGCGCATGTCGCCTTTCTGATCCGGTTCGCGTTGAATGGTGACCTTCTTGCCCGTCACCTTTCCAATCAACTCGAGCACGTGGTTCAGCGTGACCCGGGAGCCACCACCAATATTGTACACGCCCCCGGGATGGCCCCGTTCGGCGGCCGCAAGGTTCGCGGCGACGATGTCGCCGACAAACGTGAAGTCGCGCGTCTGTTCTCCGTCACCGTACACGGTGATGGGCTTGCCGTCCCTGACCGCCGTCAGAAAGCGCGTGAAGCCCATATCGGGCCGCTGGCGCGGGCCGTACACCGTGAAATACCGCAGCGAGACGGCCGGGACCCCGTGGTTGGCCCAGTAGAGCTGACCCAGGTGTTCGGCCGCCAGCTTCGACACGCCGTAGGGTGACAAGGGCTGCAAATATGTGTCTTCGCGCATCGGAAGGGGCACATTGTCGCCATAAACCGACGAACTCGAGGCGTAAACGTATTTTTGGATCGGCAACCCCACCATCGCTTCCAGAAGGCGCTGGGTCGCCTCGATATTGTTCCTAGTGTAGACGTCGAAATCGCGTCCCCAGCTTTTCCGGACTCCGGCCTGCGCGGCCTGGTGGAAAACGTGCGTCACCCCCGCGAGCACAGGCTTCGAGGTCCATGTCCTGCAGTGCGGCTTCGACGAAAGGTGAAGCCCGGGCGATCCTTGACGGTCGCCAGGTTGGCCTCTTTCAGGGGGCGTGGATAGTAATCGGTAAAGCAGTCGATGCCGATGACGCTCGCACCCGCAGTCGAGCAGGGCCGCCGAGAGATGCGATCCGATGAACCCCGCGACACCGGTAACCAGAGCCTTCATTCCAGGAGCTCCCGAATGTAGTCGGGCAGCCGGCAGGGCCGCCCGGTCGTGTCGATGGCCGCGTGAATGGTGCGGCCGGTGGCGTTGATGGTGCCGTCGCAGGGACGGCAGATTTCGTATTCGAACTCGACGCGTGCCGGCGACAGCAGCCGGCCCCTCGTCCTGACCTGCAGCTCATCGTCGTAGCGGGCGGGGGATTTGTACTCGCAGTGGGCTTCGATGACCGGCAGCCCGATGCCCTCAGCCTCCATCTGACGATAGCTGCGTCCGATCGTGCGCAGCAGCTCGCAGCGGCCGATTTCGAACCACATGAAGTAGTTCGCGTGATAGACGACACCCATCTTGTCGGTTTCGGCGTACCGCACCCGGATGTCGATGGTTTGTGGCGGCTTGGCGCTCATCAGGAAGCGACGGCCGCCGCGGCGTCCTTCAGGGCCTTGGTCGCTGCGGTGGGATCGGCCGCGTTGAAGATGGCCGAGCCGGCGACGACGATCTCGACGCCGGCATCGACGACCCGGGCGATGTTCGACAGGTCCACGCCGCCGTCGATTTCGATCGGCGCGCCGGTGTTGCCCGCACGGTCGAGGATGGCTCGAATCGCGGCCACCTTCTGAAGGCTCTTCGGAATGAACTTCTGCCCGCCGAAGCCGGGGTTCACCGACATCACCAGCACGAAATCGACGTCGCCGGCGACTTCCTCCATGGCTGCCGGCGGGGTCGACGGGTTCAGCACGACGCCGGCTTTCGCGCCGAGGCTCTTGATGAAGCTGATTGTCCGATGCAGATGCGGCAGCACTTCAACGTGTACCGAAAGCATGTCGGCGCCCGCCTGCACGAAGGCTTCGGCGTGCATGTCGGGATTGGTGATCATCAGGTGCACGTCGAGCGGTACGCTCGCGATGCGCTTCACCGATTTCACGACCAGCGGACCGATCGTGATGTTCGGGCACGAAGTGGCCGTCCATCACGTCGACGTGTATGAGATCGGCGCCACCTTTCTCGGCGGCGATGACGGCGGCGCCAAGCGCCGCGAAATCGGCGGAGAGTATCGACGGCGCGATGCGCACGGGCCTGCGCGTCACTGGCTGACCTCCAGCGAGATCGGATCGCCCGCGGCGATCTGGAACCCGGCCGACGGAAACTGCCGCAGCACGGTGCCGGCCGGCACGCCTGGATACGGAAGCTGGCCGACGATGGTCACGCGGAAGCCGCGCGTGCGCATCAAATCGACGGCCCGGCTGCCGGCGACGCCGATCAGATCCGGCATGACGTAATGGCGGCTCTGCTCGCCACGATTGACAAGGAGGGCGACCTCGGTGCCGCGCGCCCGCTCCTGGGGTTCCTGGGCGATGACGGTGCCGCTTGGAAAGTCCGCCGAGCGGACTTCTGCGAGCGAGGCGAGCGACAGGCCGTCCTGCTGCAACCGCAGTTGGGCGGCGCGTTCCGATTCGCCGGTCAGCGCCGGAATGATGGTGACGCGCGGACCCTGGCTCATCCACACGTGGATGGTGCGTTGACGGCGCGTCACCGCGCCGGGCGCGGGCTCCTGCAGCGCAATGCGTCCGGCGGGGATCTTCGGGTCGAGGCGGCCGCTCTCGTCAACAGACAATGCGAGGCCTTGTTCCTGCAGCAGGGCCGTTGCCTCGGCCACCGTGCGACTACGCAAATCGGGCGCTGGCATTTCGCTGACCCTGAGCGCCACGCGCATGGCGGTGACCGCAAAAATCAGATAGGTGGCGACGAGACACGCGGCGATCGTGAGCCACCGGCCGGCGTTCCGTATACGGTTGTGTAGCGGCATGAAGAAAAGGGGTCGGGAGGGGTTTTCTCGGGCTTCGGGCGAAAACCCCTCCCGACCCCTATTTTACACGGCGTAGAACGGCGCCGTAGAAGGCCTCGAGGCCGTGAACGTCGGGCAGGGTACGCAGCACGCCCGACTGGTCGAGCACTGGGCGGAGGGCGTCAAACTGTGCCGGGCGCTCGGCGTTGAGATCGATCAGCCTGAACCGGCTGTCCGATTCCAGAAAAGCGCCGACCACTGCGTCGTTTTCGTCCGGCTCGCTCGAACAGGTCGAATAGATCAACCGTCCGCCGGGTCTGACGGCTTCCGCAGCGTTGCGGATCATCGTTAATTGGGCCTTTGCGAACGAGACCAGATCGCTTTCCTGCCTCCGCCAGCGAATATCGGGATCGCGGCGCACTGTTCCGAGGCCGGAACACGGCGCATCGACGAACACGATGTCGAATTCCGACGCGAACGGCAGGCCCGCCTCGAGATCGGCCTGCTGCACGCGGATGTTGCTGGCGCCGCTGGCGGCGACCGTGTCGCGAAGCAGCTCGAGCCGCGCGCTCCGCACGTCGGTCGCGACAATCTCGGCCCGGTCGCCAGACATCGACGCCATCGCGGTGGTCTTGCCGCCCGGCGACGCGCAGGTGTCGAGCACGCGCATGCCGGGCTCGGGAGCCCCGAGCAGGGCCACGAGCTGCGAGGCTTCGTCCTGCAGCACAAACACGCCCGTGCCTGCGAGAGGCGTTCGAATCGGGTTTCCCGACGTGACGATGAATCCATCTGGCGCGAAGCGCGCGGGTTGCACCGCAACGCCATGCCGGGAAAGCGACGTGGCGAGCGCGGCGGCGTCGGTCTTCAACCGGTTGAGCCGCAACGTCAGCGGTGCGGCGCTGTTGTTGAACTGCTCCCAGGATTCAGCCCGTTCGAATCCATACCTGTCGAGCCACCTTTTTGCGAGCCAGGCAGGATGCGACAGCGCCACCTCGAGATAGGGGAGCGCGTCGCCCTCCGGAGGCCGTGCCGGAAGCGGAAGCCGGTGTGAATTTCTCGAGATGGCGCGAAGCACCGCGTTGACCAGGCCGGCCGCGCTGGTTTTTCGGGCGCGCCGGGTCATCGCGACGGCATCGTTCACGGCAGCGGCGGCCGGGACGCGGTCGAGGTGGAGTAGTTGGTACCCGCCGAGCCGCAGAATCTGCAACACCTCGAAGTCGAGCCTGGCAACGGGTCGCTTCGCGAAGTGCTCGATGAGATGGTCGAGCTGTCGCTGCCATCGCAACGTACCCGTCACCAGATCTGTCGCGAGCGCTCGATCGCGCTCATCCTGCAGAGTGGGGCGGACGTGGGCCAACGCGGCGGGGAGATCGAGCCGCCCTGTATTGACATCACAGAGGGCGCTGAACGCTGCCGTGCGGGCCGCCGCGATCATGGCTGGCTGGAGCGGACGAAGCGCATACCCGGGCTGACAGGCCTGCCGGACAGAAATTCGCGCGCCGAGACAGACCGCCGGCCCTCTCGCTGAAGCGTCATCAGGCGCAAGATGCCCCGGCCCGTTGCCACGGTCAACCGGTCGCCCCGCGCTTCGAAAACGGTTCCGGGATCCGTTTCGCGGGCGGACTCATCCTCGACCGCCGACTTCAAGAGGATTGTGCGCTCGCCGTCGAGGTCCGAAAAGGCATGGGGCCATGGATGGAGTCCACGAATCTGATTGTGAATCTCGCGGGCAGACCGCGACCAATCGACGATGCCGTCGGACTTCTCGATTTTCGACGCGTAGGTGGCCCCCGACTCGTCCTGGGGCATCTCCTGCGCACACCCGTCGGCCAGCGCATCGATCGTGTCGACGAGCGCCCGCGCTCCCGTCTGCGCGAGATCGCGCTCGACGTCCGCACTGGTTTCGTCCGCGTCGATCGGCCGGGTCACTTTCGCCATCATCGGCCCTGCGTCCAGCGCCTTGACGACGCGCATGATCGTGACGCCGGTCTCCAGTTCGCCGGCGATGATGGCACGGTGAATCGGTGCGGCGCCTCGGTACTTCGGCAGGAGCGACGCATGTACGTTGATGAGCCCCAACCGCGGGATGTGCAGAACGTCGTCTGTCAGAATCCTCCCGTACGCCGCGACGACGCCAAGATCTGCTGCATGACGCCTCAACGTGTCGAGAAAGCCTTGGTCGCGAAGGCGGGAAGGCTGCAGCAGTGGCAGGGAGTGCTGCTCGGCAAACTGTTTAACCGGACCCGGTTGCGGTTTCTGCCCACGCCCCCGCGCACGATCGGGTTGCGTGACGACCGCAACGACCCGGTGCCGCGACTGGTGAAGCGCCTGAAGTGTGGGAACCGCGAACTCGGGAGTGCCGAAGAAGACGACGCGAATCGGGCCGTCTACCATTTGCCGGTGCGCGAGAGCTTGCGGATCTTCTTCACGATGAGGTCGCGCTTGATGCCGCGGACCCGATCGAGGAACAGCCGGCCGTCGAGGTGATCCATCTCGTGCTGGAAGGCCCGGGCCAGCAGATCCTTGCCTTCGACGGTGTGCGGCTCGCCGCGGCGATCGAGACCGCGAACGACCGCGCGCATCGGACGAGCGACCGTCGCGTTGAAACCGGGAACGCTCAGGCAGCCTTCTTCCTCGAGCTGCATCCCTTCGAGCTCGATGAACTCGGGGTTCACGAACACCATCAGGTCTTCGGCTCGCCGGCCGACCGACACGTCGATAACGAAGAGTCTGAGCGACACGCCCACCTGGGGGGCCGCCAGGCCGATGCCAGGCGCCGCATACATCGTGTCGATCATGTCATCGATGAGCTTCTGAATATCGCGGGTCAGCTCGCCGACGTCTGCCGCGCGCTCGTGCAGCGGGGCTTCACCATACTTCAGAATCGGAAGAATCACCCGCCTACGCGCCCCCGACCTCGGCGCGCTTCCGGCTTGCCGGCGCGTTGAATCTCGCCTGCAGCCGGCTGGTGGCCGCAGCGTAGTTGCGCTCGATTTCACCGAGCGAATCGCCGCTGAACTTCTCGAGAAAGGCATCGGCCAGCACGAGACTGACCACCGCTTCGCCTACGACCGCCGCCGCGGAAATCGCGCACACGTCGCTGCGCTCGATGACGGCGGGCGCTTCGCTCATGGCCGAGAGGTCGACCGACCGCAGCGGCTTCATCAGCGTCGCGATCGGCTTCATGAAGCCCGAGACTCTGAGGTCTTCGCCATTGGTCACGCCGCCTTCGAGGCCGCCCGCGTTGTTGGTAGGCCGAGCCACGCCGATCGGAGGCTGCGTGCGGCCCGGCGCGGGGACGATTTCGTCGTGCATCTGCGAGCCTGGCACCGACGCTGCCTTCGGGCCGATGCCGATGCCAACGCCCTTGATCGCAGGAATCGACATGACGGCCTGGGCCAGCCGTCCGTCCAGCTTGCGATCCCATTGCACGTAGCTTCCGAGGCCCACGGGCAGGCCACGCACGATGACCTCGAAAGCGCCCCCCGCCGTGTCGCCGGCGTCGCGGCAGCGATCGATTTCCGCGATCATCCTGGCTTCCGCGCCGGCGTCCGCGCAGTGGAGCGCCGACTCCTCACCAATCTCGCGCGCCGATTCGTAGGTGACCAGGAGCGGCGAGTCGAGGCCGATGCCGTTCACCTGGTACACGTGGCTCACGATGTCGACGTTGAACTTCTTCAGGAGCTGCCGAGCGATCGCCGCGACGGCCACGCGCGCGGCGGTCTCGCGCGCGCTGGCGCGTTCGAGCACATCGCGAATATCCGTCCGGTCGTACTTGATGACACCCGCCAGGTCGGCATGACCGGGGCGCGGCCTCGTCACGACAGGCCGAATCGCACCGGTGGCGTCGGGCGGCGGCGTGTCTTCGGCATGCATCGTCTGCTGCCAGTTCTCCCAGTCCTTGTTGCGGATGAGCAGCGAGATCGGCGATCCGAGCGTCTCGCCGGCCCGCACGCCCGACAGCACTTCTGCCTTGTCCGATTCGATGGCCATCCGGCGGCCGCGACCGTAACCGCCCTGACGCCGCTTCAACTGTTCCGTAATCGCATCGAAGTCGAGGTGCAGACCGGCGGGCATGCCTTCGAGAATGGCGACGAGGCCCTTGCCGTGCGATTCGCCGGCAGTGAGAAAACGCAGCATTTCCCGCTAATTCTATACGAAGTTTCTGCGAGGTCCGGGCGCCACCGCGCGCGATCGCGCCTGTTTTGAGCGGGCCACGCGCTTGCAGATGGAGATCGGTCGCATGACTACACTGATTGCCGATCGGTTCCTTTTCTGCGGCGTCCCGGCGGCCGCCGAAGACCTTGCCGTCGCCACCATCGATCTCGCCTCGGGCGATCGCGTAAACGTCCAGATCGCACCGGCAGGTGCACGGGACGGGCAGCAGTCCTGGGCCGAGGCGTGCGCCCGCGCGTACGCCGACGGGCGACTCGTCGATTTCGGATTTCTCGACGCGTCCCACCGATTCGAGGCGGCACTGTCGGACAACGGGATACGGAAGTGCGCCAGGCCGTCTCCGCCCGGCCTTCTGGAATGGCTCGAGCATTCGAGTCCCGCGTCCCGGCGGGTCCTGTACGTCGACGAGCTCCCGGATACGCGCGAGCTTCGCTTACGGGGATTCGTGCTGTGCGAGCTCGCGCTCCTCGAAGACCCTGGACTGTCCGTGGCGATTTGGCCGCTGCTGGCCAAGCGTTCGGTGCTGCTTCTGAACGCGCGGAGCGACCCGGCCCGCATCGCAATGGCGATTTTGCGGCTGCGGCGGCTGCAGGCGCGGGAGGTGTGCGTGCTCGCCTTGCGAAGCCACGCGACACCCGCTCGAGTTGAAGCGGCCGCCGAGAGCCGTGCGTCGTACAGCCGATCGCCTTCCACACCGGATGCCCGCGTCGCACAGATGATGGTCGAAGCCGATCGCCTGCTCTTTCGCGGACGCCATGCCTCGGCCCGGCGCGTGCTCCGTGGCGCGATCGGCGCGTACGAGCGGCGCGGCGACTGCGTTCGTGCGGGGGATGCGGCGCTGATGCTCGGCAAACTGCTTCTCGCGCGCGGCCGGGCGTCCGATGCGAAGGGTACGTTCGAAGAGGCTCATACGTACTTTCAACGAGGGCGCTCCGCGGCACGGGCCATCGCCGCAACCATCTATGTCGGCCTCGCCGAGACGGATCTGGGAGAGTTGAGCGAAGGGGAGCAGACGTGTCGGGCAGCCCGCTCGGCAGCGACAGCCCTGCGCTGTACCGAGTCGATGTTGTTTGCCGGCGTGGGCCTCGCGCGGAACCTGCTCTGGCAGGAACGCCATGCGGATGCGCGATCGGTCCTGGAGTCGACCACACCTGCAGGCGACGCGGGGCTCTGCGTGCGCTATTGGTGCCTGGTGGCCCGTCTGAGGAACATGGCGAATGCGCTGCCCGACGCGTGGCATGCGGTCGCGCGGGCGCGGCCGATGTCGTGCGGTATCTCGCCAGAGCTCGAATCCGTAGTGCGGTTGCAGGAAGCCTCGGTCCAGGCGCGTATCGGCGATCTCGAAGCCGTCCGCGTTCACGTCACGGCTGGCCTGGCCGCGGCCCGCGCCGCCCACCTGCCGCTGCAGACGATCAAATTGAAGCTGGTGCACATCGAGAGCCTTATCAGAACCTCACGATCGGGCCTTGCACGAGTGGCGGCCAGGCATCTGCACAACATCCGCGAAGGTGCCGTGCCACCGCTCCTGCGCATGCAAATTCAGGCGGTGCTGAAGGAATTGGACAAGCCGCCCGTTGCTCGAGAACCGGCGGCGTGCCTGCACATGGCGGGCACGGCAAGCGGCGTCTCCGAGCTCGACGAATTGCGGAATCTTCTGACGCTATCGCACCAGGCCGAAGACGAGGCCAGCGTCCTTGCGCGCGCGGCGACCGCCATTCGTCAGCACACGCATGCCGCCGGCGTCGGTATCTTCGGAGCGGAGCGCGGCGTTGTTCGGCTGGTCGGCGGCTCAGGTTCGTCGAGCGAGCCGCTGGCACAACGTGTTGTCAACATGGGGCAGCCGATTACGCCCGAGCGCCATGAGAGCTGGGTGGAAAGCGCGATTCCCGTCGAGTACCTCGGACGATCGATCGGCGCCATGGTGTTCCGGTGGGCCATCGACGGGCCCGCCCAGGCGGAGCGGATGCGCGCGTTCGGTGCCGCTGCGGCCGCGGTGTGCGCCCCGCTGGTATACGTGGCGATCGAGCGCTGCCACGTGCCGGCAGCCGACGACGTCGCCTTCGACATCGTCGGGGTAAGTCAGGCAATGAGCGTTCTGCGGAACGCGATTGCCCGCGCGGCCAATGCGCCGTTCACGGTACTGATTGAGGGCGAAAGCGGAACGGGCAAAGAGCTTGTGGCGCGCGCACTGCATCGCGCTGGATGCCGTCGCGACCGGCGGTTTCTCGCGCTCAACTGCGCCGCCATGCCGGAAGATCTCGTCGATGCGGAGCTCTTTGGCCATGCGAAGGGCGCGTTCACCGGCGCGACGGCCGAGCGGCTGGGACTCTTCGAGAGCGCCGACGGCGGCACGGTGTTCCTCGACGAGATTGGCGAGTTGTCGGCTCGTGCGCAGGCAAAGGTCCTGCGGGTCTTACAGGAAGGCGAGGTTCGGCGCGTGGGCGAGCATTTCACCAGATCCATCGACGCCCGCCTTGTTGCCGCAACCAACCGTCCGTTGCGCGGCGAAGTCGAGGCGCGCCGATTTCGTCAGGACCTCTTGTATCGTCTCGACGTGATCCGCATTCACGTGCCGCCGCTGCGCGATCGCGCGGAAGACATTCCGCTGCTGGCCGGCCGGTTCTGGAAGCAGGCGGCCGATCGGATCGCAAGCAGAGCCGTGCTCGGCCAGAACGCGCTTTCTGCGCTGGCGCGCTATCATTGGCCGGGCAACGTTCGAGAACTGCAGAACGTGCTGACGGCGCTCGTCGTCGCGGCGCCAGCGCGCGGGGTCGTCGGCGCCACCCTGCTGCCCCCGGCGCTTGCGCAAGGCGCCCAGGATGCGCCGGCAGAGTCGCTCGAACGCGCGCGCCTGCAATTCGAACAGCGATTCGTTCGTGCGGCGCTGGCGCGTGCGGCCGGACATCGCGGCCGGGCGGCGGTCGCGCTTGGCCTCAGCCGCCAGGGTCTCGCCAAACTGATGCAGCGTCTTCATCTCGATGCATAGGTATCTCATCCGCCGGCTCGTGCTCACGATTCCGGTCCTCCTCGGCGTGGCCACGCTGGTGTTCGCGCTCATCCATTTCATTCCAGGCGATCCCGCTCAAGCCATGCTCGGCGAAGGCGCCACTCCCGAAGAAGTCCAACAGTTGCGCGAGCGCCTCGGCCTGAACCGTCCGCTCATCGTGCAGTACGGGTCGTTTCTCAAAGGCCTCGCGCACGGCGACCTGGGCGTGTCGCTGCGCAACGACCGGCCGGTAACGGCGCAGATCCTCGAACGGATGCCGGCGACCGCGGAGCTGGCCTTTGCCGTCGATGACGGTTGCCATCCTGCTTGCGGTACCGCTGGGGATCGTGGCGGCGGTCTGGCGGGGCACCGCCATCGATTTCGGCGCGATGACGCTGTCGCTCGTCGGCATCTCCGTGCCGAATTTCTGGCTGGGTCCGCTGCTGGCCATCATCTTTTCCGTCGAGCTCGGCTGGTTGCCCGTCGGCGGTCGTGGCACGCTCGCACACCTCGTGCTGCCTGCGGTCACTCTGGGCGCCGCGCTGGCCGCGATTCTGGCGCGCATGACGCGGGCCAGCCTGCTCGAGGAACTGCGCGAGCCGTACGTGCTGGCCGCGCGCGCCAAAGGCGTCTCGCGCACCCGGGCCGTCCTCTATCACGCATTTCGCAACAGCCTCATCCCCATCGTGACGATCCTTGGCTTGCAGTTCGGCGTCGTGCTCACGGGCGCCGTCATCACCGAAACGATTTTTGCGTGGCCCGGCATCGGGCGGCTGCTGATTCAGTCGATCAGCTTCCGCGATTACCCGCTCGTGCAGGGTTGTGTGCTGCTGATTGCCGTCACTTACGTCGGCGTGAATCTCCTGACGGACCTCACCTACAGCTTCCTCGACCCGCGCATCCGGGTCGACCTCAAAAGATGATTCGCGTCGGCGCGGCGATCGTGCTGATCAGCGTCCTTGCCGCCTTGTTGGCGCCGTGGGTCGTGCCCTACGATCCGGCAAGCCAGAATCTCGCGTTGCGCCTCGAGCGTCCCAGCGTGGCGCATCCATTCGGCCTCGACGAGCTGGGACGCGACATTCTTTCCCGCGTGCTCGCCGGCGCACGGATATCGTTGTTTGTCGGCCTCACGGTCGTGGGCATTTCGACGCTCGTGGGTGTGCTCCTCGGCGCGATTGCGGGCTACTTCGGCGGGTGGCTCGACGATCTCGTCAGCCGTACCGTGGATGTGCTGCTGGCGTTTCCGGGCATTCTGCTCGCGATCGCCCTCGTCGCGGTGCTCGGTCCGAACCTCAGGAACGTGGTGATGGCGCTGTCGGTGATCGGCTGGGTGGGATACGCGCGGCTGGTCCGCGGCCAGGTGCTGAAGGTGCGCGAGCTCGAGTTCGTTCAGGCCGCGCGCGCGCTCGGTGCGGGCACGCCGCGAATCCTCTTCAGGCACGTCGTGCCGACGACGCTGCCGGCCGTCATGGTTCAGGCGACGCTGGGGATGGCGGGCGCCATTCTCGCGGAAGCGTCGCTGAGCTTTCTCGGCCTTGGCGTGCAGCCGCCGACGCCAAGCTGGGGCACGATGCTGAGCGGGGGGCGGCTGCACCTGCTCGACGCCCCGCACCTGACGATCTTTCCCGGCGCGGCGATTGCGGCGCTCGTGCTCGGCTTCAATTTTCTGGGCGATGGGCTGCGCGACCTGCTCGATCCGAAGCGCTATCGAGCCTGAATGCGGACGGAGAGACCACGCGCAGCGGCGTTCTGCGGGTCCTGTTCCAGAGCACGGTCAACGGTGGTCCGCGCCTGATCCAGATGTCCCGCCCTGGCCTGGGCCTCGGCGAGCCTGACGAGGAACGACGCGTCACCAGTCCCAAGCGACGCTGATTTCTGATACCAGGCGACGGCCGACACCGCGTCGTTGAGCTGCATCGACAGATCCCCGATGTGCAACGCGTGCGAAGCCTCGTCGCGATCCTCATCCACGAGAATTGAATACCTCACGAGCGCCTGGCGTGCGTCGTCGAGATGTCCAAGCCGCTCGGCGACCGCTGCGAAATGGGGCAGCACCTCGGGATCGGTCGGGAACCGTTGCGCCGCCTGGCGCAACGTCGCCTCGGCTCGCGCGTGCTGACCCGCGAGCATGAGCGCGCGTCCGTAATGGCCCAGCGTCTCGCTGCTGGCACTGGTCTCGGTGACGACCCGTTCGAACGCCTCGAGGGCCTTGCGCAAGTCGGTCGGGTCTCCCCAGTCTTCGGCCGCCTCGAGCCACACCTGTCCCAGTGCCGCGTACACGTTCGGCATGTCGGGGAAGAGCTCCGCGGCCCGGCCCAGCGTGACGACCGCGAGGTCGCGATTGCCGGCTCGCAGATGCGCAAGGCCGACCGCAATCAGGCGCTCGGCTTTGGCTGGATCCAGCGCAAACAGCGCCTCGAGCTGTTCGATCTCTTCACGGTCGCGATCCTCCAGCCGGTACAGGTCTGCGAGCTCTTCGCGTGCCGGGATGAACGCGGGCGAGATGGTGATGGCGCGATCGAACGCCGCGCGGGCCTCCGAAAGCTGGCCGCGATCTCTCAGGCAGAGTCCGAGCACGTAGTGCGCTTCGTGAAAGGTGGGGTTGAGCTTGACTGCCTGCTGCAAGGCAGTGGTCGCGCGCGCCAGGCGTCCATCGCCGCGCGCCGCGAGCGCGAGCTTGTAGAAAAGCTCGGGAGAATGGTCGTCGAGGCGGATGTAGCCCTCGTAGCTCTCGGCGGCGTTCGCATACCGCCGAAGCTGAAAGTTGACGTCGCCGAGCCGTTCGAGCGTCCGGGTGGAGCCGGGGTCGAGCGCCGCCGCGGTTCGCAGGTCGCGAAGGGCCGCCGACAGCATCTCGGGGGTGTCCCCCCGGCGCTGGTGGGCCTCGCCGCGCTTCAGATAGGCGAGCATCGACCCCTGCTTGAGCGCAATGGCGCCGCTGTAGTGCTCGATCGCCACGAACGTCTGCTCCCGGCTCATGGCGTCGTTGCCCAGGTCGATGAGGCGTTCGTAATCGTTGTCTCGTTCGATCGCCTGGTCGGCCAGGAAACCGGCCGCCGCCAGGCCGGCGATGACTATTGCGGTCGCGACGAGCTTTTTCACCCAGCCAGATGGTACCAAAAACGTCAGGGGAGTGGGAGGTAAGGAAGGGAACATTCCGCCGGGCGGAGTGTCCAATCCTGTAGAACCTGCTATATTCGGAGGCGACCCTGTGGCAGGAGATTTTTCAGCTAAGCCGGCCGGTGCAATAGGTTGGACGTCCGAGGTCGCCAGCGGCGAAGCCATGCTCATCGAGCGCTGTCTCGCCGGTGACGAGACGGCCCATGCGGCCCTGGTCTTCGAACACCACCGTCTGGTACTGGGCCTGGCGACCCACCTCCTGGGCGATCGCGAAGAAGCGCTCGACCTGTCCCAGGAAGTCTTTTTACGCGTCTTCCGCACGCTGCACCGCTTCCGAGGGCAGTCGTCGCTCCGAACCTGGATCTTCCGGATCGTCGTCAACCAGGTGCGTAACCGTCAGCGGTGGTGGCGGCGGCGGCAGCGTTCAAATCAGGTGTCGCTCGACGAGCACATCCGCGATCACGGCGAGATGGTGCTCGGCGCCGAGGCCTGCACGCCAGATCGGGAACTGACGCGCAAGGAGCTCGGCGCGCGGCTCAAAACGGCGATCCAGCACCTGCCGTTCGAGCAGCGCACGGCGCTGGTGCTGCGCGAGGTTCAAGGGTTGAGATACGAAGAGATCGCGTTCTCCCTCGGGCTCCCGGTCGGCACCGTCAAGTCGAGGCTCACGCGCGCCCGTCAGGCGTTGCGCGAAGAGCTGGGAGACCTGCGATGCTGACCTGGACCTGCCAGCGCGTCCGCACCGAGCTCTCGGCCTTCTACGACGAAGAGCTGCCGGTGGCCGATCGCATCGCGATCGCCGATCACCTCGAGGCCTGCCCCTCGTGCCGCCTCGAAGCGGACGACGTGGAATCCATGAGCTCGGCGCTTCAAGCGACCGCGCGTATCGAGGACGTGGCGGTCATGCCGGGGCTGAGCCGTCTGCAGACCGACGTCATCGAGCGGTGGAACGCGGAAGAGAGCGCCTCTCTGGCGCAGACCATCCTGGATCTCTTCGACGACGGGCGCCGCACGTCCGCGTGTATCGGCGTGTCGGTCGTCATGTCGATGTGCCTGGCCCTGGGGGCGTTTCTGGTGGCCCAGAGTCCCATCCGGCATCCGGAGTCGTTGAAGGCCGCGATGACGCTGAGCGCGCGCGCCCGTACCACCGATATTTACCTTCCGGCCGTCGAGATGCTCCCGCGCGCCTATGCCGACGCCATCATGCCCGCGACCGTCGTGAATGGTGATGACGAAGAGGTGGCATTCGCCGCGCTTGTCACGACCGACGGCTATCTCGAGGACCTCGAGCTCATCGGCGAGCGCAGCCGGGGCCACCGCGAACTTCCCACGCACGAGCAGTTGTCAGAGTTGCTGAATGCCGCCGCCACGGCGCGCTTCGAGCCCGCCCGTGCCGCAGGCGCACCGGTCGCGCAGAACGTGGTGTGGCTGGTGTCGCACACAACCGTCCGGGCGCCCCTCCGCGCCTACGTGCACGTGCGCGTGGGCGGGTGGAAGATGCTCTAGGAATCTGAAATCTAGAATCTAGAAACTAAAATCTGAAAGCGTAGCCGCAGGTTCTCGGGACTCCAGATTAGTTTGGTTCTTAGTTTTTAGATTCTAGATTCTACTTTTTAGTTTCAACATCACCCTTTGCCGTGGCCGAATTGTTCTTCGCGTCGTACGCGCGGATGATGAGCCCCCTGGCGGCGTCGGCGTTGTCGAGCGTCAACTCGAATTGCTCGTTGCGCGAATCGAAGATCCCGTCCCGGGGATAAATCACCAGCCAGCGCTGCGCATCGAGCGAGTATTCCACCTTCGAGATCGAAGACCAGTCGTCGCGCACCTCAAACTGAATCGTCGTGCGGCCGTTGGCCGGGCGCGACGAGGTGACGACCACTGTGGGCGGACCGTTATCGATGTCGAACGCCGAGCTCTCGAGGTCGCCTTCGAGCGCCGCTCCGGGCGTGTTCGAAGGCTGATCCGACGCGACCACTTTGACGAGATACGTGCCATTGGGAACCGACGTCGTATCCCAGACGAAGATCTCGTCTTCGAGATCGCTCTTCAGAGACTTCCACGTCGTCTCGCCCTCGCGCCGGTAGAGAATCTCGTACCGCAGCTCATCGTCGTTGGTATCTTCCGCCCGCCAGACGAAAGTCTGGAGCCCGCGTTGATACACCCGGCGCCCGAGGGGAGAGGAGCTGACCGGGTTGTTGCCTGTGGTGCTCAGAATGCGTCGATCGGGTGCCTGGTCGTCGTAGCCGGCAATGTCCGGATCGCCCGTCGGATAGGGCTTCTGGAACACCGTTCCCGCCGGATGAACGGTCAGGCTTGTAACCTTTGGCCGCAGATTGCGCTGTACGTAGGCTGCGGATACAGATGTCAGGACAGGGCTGTTCTGCTTGCCCGTCAGTACCGCCTTCCATTGCAGATAGCGCGCATTGGGGCTCTTGATCTCTTCGCCGGTGGCGACCGAATACGGTTCGCTCCAGGGGCTCCACGTGTCATCGGGCGTGGCGGTGTTGCCCGAGCGCGTAAACACATCGACGCGAGCACCCGCCGGCAGCGACGTGCGCCAGCTCAACGTACCCCAGTCGGCAACCGTCTGCGCGTCGCGCACGAGCGACGTGTAGGTGCCTTCCGCCGCACGCTGCGACGAAAGCTTGAAGACCTTTCCCGGATTCGAGGTCGCGTAATACACGGTCCCTTTGGCGTCGCGCGCGAAGCCGGTCACCTGCTGCGCCGAGGCCTGCATCAACAGCGTGGCCGTCACGGGATCGCCGCTCAAGCCGTATAGCTTGCCGTTGCGGCCTGTTCCGACAATCAGCGAGCCGTTCGGATCGAACATCAGGTCGTACGGCGAGTCTTCACCCGATTCCCAGAGAATGTCCCACAACCCATCGGGCCGAATCCGATAGATGGCTCCACGGCCGCTGCGGCGATCCTCGCGGGCCGGCGTTTCAGAAGTCGCGATCGAGGCGGCGCCGGTGTCGACAACGGCGATCGCCGTCACTTCGGTTGTGACGGTCGGAACGGGCTCGCGGGCGGATGAGGCCGTCGCATCGGCAGCAGGGGACGGAGCGGGCTGGGCCGTGGGCGACGTCCGTCCGCTGAGTGCCGCGAGATAGATGTTTCCCTGCTGATCGAGCCGGATGGCGTGGATCTCCTGAAACGTCGAATCGAGCAATAGAAAGGCTTTGCCGGCCGGATCGATGCGGAAGAGGCGCCCGCTGCCCTCGGTGCCGGCGAGAAGTTGTCCGGTGCGATCGAACGCGAGCGTGATGACGTGCGTCGCCTTCGTGGCGTAGAAGACGCTGCCCTTGCCGTCGGGCGTGATCTTGTAGATCAGGCCCTTCTCGCCGGTGCCTGCATAGAGGTTTCCCTTCGGATCGAGCGCCAGGCTCCAGATGTACTTGTCGTCGGGATCAAAGTACGGCGCACTCTTGCCGCTGCGATCGATTTTGTAAATACGCCCGTCAGGCGACGTGGCCGCGTACAGCGTGCCGTCGGGGGCCAGAGCGAGCGAGTGCACTTCGAGCTCGGTTGAATCGAAGAACGTCGACGTTTTTCCGGCGCCGTCAATCTTCAGGACCTTGCCCTCGTTGCCGGTGCCGACGTAGATGGAGCCATCTGGCGCGAGCGCCATGGCCCACAGGAACGGCGCTGTCGTTTCGGCAACCAGTTCGGTAGCCGGCCCGAGCACCAGACGGCCGTGACTGTCGACCGACAGGTTCTCGACCTCGCCGCGCAGAAAGTCGTTGAGTGTCGCGGTTTGCCAGAAGACGGGCTTCGAGGCCGACACCGCTCCGGCGGCAGCCGCAACTAGAGCGAGTGCGAGAAGATTTCGCTGAAAGGGACGCATTCGGTCCTTACTCGAGGTTGATGGTCAGCATACGCGACCCGACCACCGCGTAGTCGGTGGGGAGGTTCCATTCGCCGAGCGTCGCGTTGCGCAGGGGCACGAAATCGCCAGTGCTGCGATCGGCCTCGAGGACGCCGAGCACCGAGGGCGGCAGCGACGCCAGCGGCTCTCCCCGGACGACGGCACCGGCGTCGGCCGCGAGCAGGCGCACGTAGAGACGGTTGTTCTTGCGGGTGGTGTTCAGCGCGCGCATCAATTGCGGCACACTGCGCGGTTCGGCCGGCTGCCGGACTTCCCGGCGCTCCCACTGCGCCAGCCGGTTCCCGTCAGACACCATGACGGAGAGCGATCCCGTCGCGTTGGCCGGGATCTCGAGCGGCACGGTGTGGATGACTTCTTCGCCGCGATACGTCCGCATGAGGACCTTCAACGGCACGGAACGGCCGGCCCGCGCGCGGATGCCGTCGAGCCAGACGCGCTCGATCGTCGCCGTCCGCGGCTGCTCGGTCGACTGGATGACCAGATCGACCGACTCGATCTGAATCGGCTCGAAGTCGTTGTCGAGCAGGAACGTGAGCGGCGCCATGACCGAGCCCGCCGCGTTGAGCGACGCGCTGTTGCCCGAGAAGAGATCCTCGAACTTGATCGCGCCATGGGATCTCACGTTCATCGTGCCTTTCATGTTGAACGTGGCGGCGCCGGTCTCCCGCTCGTACGAGGTGAGCGTGCTCACGATCGAGACGTACGTAAAGAGCGGCGTCAGCATCTGGTCGTTCACGATACGGAACTCGAACTGCTTGTTGTACCCGCGATCGGACTCGAGTGAGAGCTTGACCGGAATAGTTGAGGGGGCATCACCCGTCAGCCCGGCGATGGTCGTGGCGCGATCCTGCTGAACGGTGCCGACGACGTCGCCGAGCGTGGCGATCTTCATCGATGACGTCAGGCTTGGCAGCAGCGTATGGACGTACGCCTTGGTCATCGGAAATGCGATGGGGCCGAGGCTGAGGAACGGATGGCCGAATGCGTAGACCCGATTGCCGATGACTTCGGTCACCGTTCCGGTCGCGCCCATGTTGAAGTCGCCGCTCACGATGTTCACGCCGACGGCCGAGCCGGGGCGCAGAGGGGCGTTCGTCGCGCCGGTTGCCTGTCCTGCGGCCGCTCCGGCGATCGGCAGGAAACCGAAATCGCGAAACGCCGAACCCACCATATCGGCCAGCTCTGGCGACAATCCGCCCAGATTCAAGGGCGTGGCGATCGGCCGGAGCATCGTCGCGACCTGCCGATCGATGCCGCCGCCGAATGTCTGGACGTCGCCGGGGCGATCGGCAAACGGCCGCGTCCACGACAGCGAGGCACGCAAGGCCGCGGCGACACTCTCGCGGGTGACCGGCATTTCGAGCCGCGCGCGGGTGCCGACCGGCCTTGGCGTTTCGAGCATGGCCGCATCGATCATTTCAGCAATCGGCGTGATGCCCGCGATGGGTTCCTTGGCAAACTGTCCGAGGGAGTACCAGACGGCGCCCACCAGTTGACCGTCGATGTAAACGGGGCTCCCGCTCATGCCGGCGATCACACCCGTTTCGGCGAGCGGTCCTCCCTCGAGCTTCGCAATGATCAGATCGCGCTTGGGTCCGATGACATTCCGCAGCACGCCGATGATGTGGACCTTGAACGGCTCGATTTTCTCGCCCTGCCAGACCGTGTAGCCCGTGGCTTCGACGCCCGTCTTGACCTGGTCGAGCGGATAGTCACGGCGGAGCCGCCGGCAGCGACACCGCGACGAGCGCCAGGCTCGCGGAGAGGGCGAATAAAAGTCTCTTCATGTTGTTGAATCTATTGGGAAATCCTTTTAAGTATAGTGGCACATGTCTTGACATTTTCAAAGGCTTCCTGCTATCGTCACGGCTTCATGGCCTCGACCAAACGCCAGCCCAAGCCGATCGTGATCGCGCACGAATCGCGTGGGAATTTCTCGTTTGGTTTTGGATGGTGGTATTACGCCCAGACTGAAGGGGCAACTGCCTTGGCCTGAGACCGACGTAACCCGGAGCCAACCAAGCCTCTTCAGCCGACAGGTTGAAGAGGCTTTTTTTATGTCCAAACCGCTGTTTGTCATCACCGTTGCCGCACCCACAACGGCAGAGCTGCGCCGCCGGCGCGACGCGGCGTCGCAGGCGGGCGCCGACCTCGTCGAGCTGCGCCTCGACTCGGTAAGCGACCCCGACGTGACCGGCGCGCTGGCGGGACGGATGAGCCCCTGCATCGTGACGTGCCGGCCCGAGTGGGAAGGCGGGGCGTTCAAGGACGCGGAATCGGAGCGCAAGAAGCTGCTCGACTGCGCGCTCCAGCGGGGCGCGGAATACGTCGATCTGGAGTTCAAGGCGGCGTTCGCGTCCGAGCTGATCGGCTCCACCGGCGGGAAGCGCATCGTCCTGTCGTCGCACGACTTCGAGGGGATTCCCAGGGATCTGCCCGAACGTGTGCGGACGATGCGGGCGGCGGGTGCCGAAATCGTCAAGGTCGCCATTACGGCCCGCTCGCTTTCCGACAACCTTCACCTCCTGCAACTCGAGCGTGCCCGGAACACCGTGCTGATTGGGATGGGGCCGGTCGGCGCCCCGACGCGCGTGCTCGCGGCCCATTTCCATTCGCACTGGACGTATGCCGGCGACGAGCATGCCCCCGGAATGATTTCCGCCGCGCGGATGCTCGACGAGTTCAGGTTCCGCGAGGTCACGGATGCCACGGCGATCTACGGGGTGGTCGGCTCGCCGCTGACGCACTCGGCCTCGCCGGCCATGCACAACGCAGCCTTCCGCGCCGCGGGCGTCGATGCGGTCTATCTGCCGCTTGTCGCGTCGAGTGCCGACGACTTCACGATCTTCGCCACGGCCCTCGGCGTGCAGGGTGTGAGCATCACGATTCCCTACAAGGTCGATCTGTTTGAGCGCGCCGCTGACGTCGACGACCTCGCCACGAAGGTTGGTGCGGTGAATACATATCGCCGAAATGGCCTTCGGTGGGAGGCGCGGAACACGGACGTGAGCGGCTTTCTCGCGCCGCTGGCCGGGCGGCTGAATCTCCAGGGCGCCCGCGCGGCCATTCTGGGCACCGGCGGGGCAGCCCGTGCGGTCGCGGTGGCGCTGGCCTCGGCTGGCAGCGCGATCACCGTCTACGGCAGAAACCGCGGACGCGCGAAGAACGTCGCGGCATTGTGTGGAGGAGACGCCGCAGCGTTTCCGGTGGCGCCGGCGAGCTGGGATCTGCTGGTGAACACCACGCCCGTCGGGATGTTTCCAAACGTCGACGAGACGCCGTTCGAAGGCGTATTCGACGGTCGGGTGGTCTACGACCTCGTCTACAACCCGATGGATACGCGGCTGTTGAAGGAAGCGGCAGCCGCCGGGTGCGGCGTCATTGGCGGCCTCGACATGCTCGTGGCGCAGGCGGAGGACCAGTCGGAATGGTGGCTGGGTAAACGGCCGCCAGCCGGCTTGATGCGCGAGGCCGCGCTTCGCGTCGTGAGTAGTACGTAGTGTCCGGCTTCAGCCGGGCCGTCCCTGCAATGAGGCGGGCCTTTGCGACCTTATGAAACAGACATCGTTTGAAACGTTCGTCGAGCTTGCGAGGCGCAGCACCTTCGTGCCCGTGGTGAAGGAGCTCGTGGCCGATTTGCTGACCCCGGTCTCGGCGTTCCTGCGCATCGCCGAACATTCAGACTACGCCTTCCTGCTCGAAAGCGTGGAGGGTGGCGAGCACGTCGGCCGCTATTCGTTCCTGGGCAAGGATCCGTTCGTCATGCTCCGCGCGCGCGACGGCCAGACGATCGTCGAAAAGGCGGGCGTCACGAGCGAGAGCGCCGAAGAGTTCGTCACGGTGCTGCGGCGGATGATGGCGGACTTCAGCTCGCCGTTCGTCCCTGAATTGCCGCGGTTCACCGGCGGGGCGGTCGGCTATCTCGGATACGACACGGCGGCGTGGTTCGAGCCGGTCACACTGCAGACGAATGGGCAGCCCGATCCGGCGCTCAAGGACGAAGCCGGGTTCATGATTTTCGATACGGTGCTGGCCTTCGACCACGTCCAGCACCGCATCCTGATCATCGCGAACGCGCGCATTACGCCCGACGACGATCTCGAGGCGCTGTATCAGTTCGCGTGCACGAAGATCGACTTCCTGGAACGCGAGCTGCGGCGCGACCTGTCGCACCCGCATCCAAAGCCGGGCCATGCCGTCGAGGTGCGCTCGAACATTCCGCGCGAACGCTTCCTCGAGATGGTGAAGACGGCCAAGGAATACATCGCCGCCGGGGATGTCTACCAGGTGGTGCTGTCCCAGCGGTTCGAGGCGGAGATCAGCGCGGACCCCTTTACGGTGTATCGCGCCCTCCGGCACGTCAATCCGTCGCCCTATATGTACTTCCTTCGGATGGGCCCCGTGTCGATTGTGGGCTCGTCGCCCGAGATGCTCGTGCGCGTCGAGGGCGGGATGGCGCAGACCCATCCGATTGCGGGTACCCGCCCGCGCGGGAAGACCGACGAGGAAGACACACGCCTCGCCGAGGAGCTGAAGCGGAACGAAAAAGAGCGGTCGGAGCACGTGATGCTCGTCGATCTCGGCCGCAACGATCTGGGGCGCGTGTCGCAGTTCGGCACGGTGCGCGTGCCGCAGTTCATGGGACTCGAGAAGTACTCGCACGTCATGCATCTCGTGTCGATCGTTGAGGGCAAGCTCGCGGACGACCAGGACCGGCTGGATGCGCTCGTCGCGTGCTTTCCCGCGGGCACCGTGTCGGGCGCGCCGAAGGTGCGCGCGATGGAAATCATCGCGGAGCTCGAACCCGATCGCCGGGGCATCTACGCGGGGGCGGTCGGCTATCTCGATTTCGCGGGGAATCTCGATTTCTGCATCACGATCCGCACGCTGGTGATTACCGGACACCGGGCCATGGTGCAGGCAGGCGCCGGGATCGTGGCCGATTCGAATCCGCAGGCGGAGTACCAGGAGACGCAGGACAAGGCGCGGGCGTTGATTCGAGCGCTCGAGCTGGCGCAGGAGGGCCTCTAGCAGCGCCGAGAGCGAGCTGATAGCAGCGAGCTCGAGGTGGTTGCTCGGCGAGCGGGAGCGAGCCGAGGCCACTAAAGAATGATCCTAGTTATCGACAATTACGATTCGTTCACGTACAACCTCGTCCAGTATCTGGGCGAGCTCGGCTCGCAGCCGTTCGTGCGGCGGAACAACGAGATCACGCTCGACGAGATCGCCGCGCTCAAACCCGAGCGCATCGTCATCTCGCCGGGACCGGGACGCCCCGAGCAGGCGGGCATCACGATCGACGTGATCAAGACGTTCGGCCCCACGACGCCGCTTCTGGGCGTGTGCCTTGGACACCAGGCCATCGGGATGGCGTTCGGCGGGGAGGTCGTTCGCGCAAGCGTGCCGATGCACGGCAAGACGTCGAACATCACCCACGACGGCCAGGGCGTGTTTGCGGGCATTGCAAGCCCGCTCAACGTGGCCCGTTATCACTCGCTGATCGTCGACCGGAAAGGCTGGCCGGCCGATCTCGAGGTGGCCGCCCAGGTCGACCACGACGGGACGGTCATGGCGCTGCGGCACCGGACGCTCCCGATCCACGGCGTGCAGTTCCACCCGGAATCAATCATGACGCGCGAAGGCCAGCATCTTCTGCGCAACTTTCTGAACCTATGAAGATTGCCGGAGTGCTCGAGAAGCTGATGCGGCGGGAGAATCTCTCGGTCGAGGAATCGGCCGAGGCGATGGCCGCGATCATGAGCGGCGACGCCACGCCGGCGCAGATTGGCGCGCTGCTCGTCGGTCTGACGATGAAGGGTGAGCGTCCCGCCGAAATCGTCGGCCTGGCGAAAACCATGCGGGCCAACGCGGTGCAGTTGTCCAGAACCTTCGACAACGTGTTCGACACGTGCGGCACCGGCGGCGACCGGGCGGGCACGTTCAATATCTCCTCCGCGGCGGCGCTCGTGGCCGCGGCGTCGGGCCTGCGCATCGCCAAGCACGGCAACCGATCGGTGTCGAGCCAGTGCGGGAGTGCCGACGTGTACGAGGCGCTCGGCGTGAACATCGGTGCGGATCCCGCTGTCGTCGAGGAGTCGCTGGACAAGGTGGGGATCGCATTCTTCTTCGCGCCGACGTTCCACCCATCGATGCGTCACGCGGCTCCCGTGCGGCGCGAGCTCGCCGTGCGTACGGCCTTCAATCTGCTCGGACCGCTCACCAATCCCGCGGGCACGCGACGCCAGCTCGTGGGCGTTCCACACTCCGAGTTGACCGAGCTCATCGCGCGGTCGCTGATGCTTCTCGGCTCGACGCGCGCGTGGGTCGTTCACGGCGCCGATGGCATCGACGAACTGTCAACGACCGGTCATACGAAGATTTCGGAGTGCCGCGACGGCTCGGTCTCGACGTTCTACGTGCATCCATCGGATTTCGGTATTCCCAGGGCCGAGCCGAACGACCTGCGGGGAGGAGATGCCGCGACCAACGCGGGGATTGTGCGCGAGATTCTCGCCGGCGAGAAAGGACCGCGACGGAACGTCGTGCTGTTGAACGCGGGGGCCTCGCTCTTTGTCGGGGGCGCGGCCTCGTCGGTTCGCGAGGGCATCGAGCGGGCGGCGGCGGCAATCGATTCTGGTGCCGTCCGCGCCAAGCTCGACGCCATGGTCGCCGCGTCGAAGGGCCAGGGGGCGGCATGACCTCGACCGTGCAGGCGCCGGACATCCTTGCCGCGATCGTCGCCTCGACGAGGCGTGGGGTCAGCGTCCGGTCGAGCGACGTGCCGCTCGGTGAGATGGAGCGTAGAGCTGCCGCCGTCGAACCTCGCCCCGGCGCGTTCCGGGCCGCGCTGGTGAAAGCCGGACGCGTCAATGTCATTGCCGAGTGCAAGCGCCGATCGCCATCGCGGGGCGTGCTGAGACGAGACTACGCGCCGGCGGCGATCGCTTCGTCCTACGAACGCGCCGGAGCCGCGGCAATTTCGGTCCTGACCGAGCCGGCGTTTTTCGATGGGTGCCTCGATCACTTAGTGGCGGTGCGCCAGGCCACACAGCTCCCGCTGCTCCGGAAGGACTTCATCGTCGACCGGTATCAGATTCTCGAAGCGCGCGCAGCGGGCGCCGATGCCGTTCTGCTGATCGTGGCCGGAGTGACGATCGACGCGCTGGCAGAACTGCACCACGCGGCCTCCGATGCGGGCCTCGATGTGCTGGTGGAAATTCACGACCTGGCCGAGCTGCCGATCGCGATCGACGCCGGGGCCTCGATCGTCGGCGTCAACAATCGCAATCTGCGAACACTGGCCGTCGATACCGACGTCAGCCAGAGGGCGGTCGAGCAGATTCCCGAAGACGTTATTGCCGTGGCCGAGAGCGGCCTGAAAGCGGCCGATGACCTGCGTCGGCTGAGCGCGGCCGGCTACGACGCGTTTCTCGTGGGCGAGCGGTTCATGACCGCCGACGATCCCGGCCTCGCGCTTGGCGATTTGCTGAAAGGCGCTGGCGCGTGACGAATCTGCTGGTGAAGATTTGCGGCATCACCCGCCCGCAGGATGCTGAGCTGGCGATTGGTCTCGGGGCCCGCGCCGTGGGATTCGTGTTCTGGGCGGACAGCCCTCGCCGGATCGACCCGCAGGCAGCCAAGGCGATCGCGGCGGGTGTACCGGCCGGCGTTGCAAAAGTGGGCGTGTTCGTTGACGAGACGGCAGAAGAGATCGCGCGGGTCATGGACGGGGCCGGGCTGGACGTCGCGCAGCTCCATGGGCACGAGAGTCCGGAATTCTGCCGCGAGTTGAAGGTGCGGCTCTCCGCCAGCGCGCCCGATGTCCCGCGACGGGTGATCAAGGCCATCGGCCTCAAGAATGGCGGCGCCGTGAACGTCAGCGAGTTTGATTCCGATATCGTGCTCCTTCTGGACGCGCACGATCCGGAGAGGCGCGGGGGGACGGGCAAGACGGTGAACTGGGACGTGGCGCGCGACATCGCGGCGATGCGTCCCACGATTCTCGCCGGAGGCTTGAACGCCGCCAACATCAAGCTGGCGATTCGTTCCGTGCGGCCGTATGGCATCGACGTGTCGTCCGGCGTGGAATCGTCGCCGGGCATCAAGGATCCGAATCGAATGAGAAGCTTCTTCGAGGCCCTGCATGACTGATACACGATTCGGCCACCGCGACCCGAACGCGCGGGGCTACTACGGGGAATACGGCGGCAAATTCGTGCCCGAGACGCTCGTCGCTCCTGTCGAGGAGCTGGAGCGTGCGTATCTCGACGCGCGCGGCGACCTCGCATTCCTGGCCGAGTTCGATCGGTTGCTCGCGGAGTACGTCGGTCGCCCGACGCCGGTGTACGAGGCGGAGCGCTTGAGAGCGTCGCTGCCGGGGCCGGCGGCGCGCATCTTCCTGAAGCGCGAGGACCTGGCGCATACCGGCGCCCACAAGATCAACAACGCGCTCGGACAGGCGCTGCTCGCCCGCCGCATGGGCAAGAAACGCGTCATTGCCGAGACGGGCGCCGGACAGCACGGTGTGGCGACGGCGACCGTCTGCGCGCTGCTCGGGCTCGAATGCGACGTCTACATGGGAACCGACGACATGGCTCGCCAGGCGCTCAACGTCGTGCGCATGCGGCTGCTTGGCGCGACCGTGCGCGGTGTGTCTGCGGGCAGCCGCACGCTGAAGGACGCGATCAACGAAGCAATGCGCGACTGGGTGACCAACGTGACCGACAGTTACTACCTGCTGGGCTCGGTGCTCGGGCCGCACCCATACCCGCTGATGGTCCGGGAATTTCAATCGGTCATCGGCCGCGAAGCGCGCGCGCAATTTCAAGAAATGAACGGCCGCCTGCCCGACGCCGTGGTCGCCTGCGTGGGTGGCGGCAGCAATGCCCTCGGCATCTTCGATGCGTTCATCAAGGATGAGTCGGTGCGCTTGATTGGCGTGGAGGCGGGCGGAGAAGGGCTGTCGGCCGGCCGGCATGCCGCACGGTTCGCGACCGGGCTGGCCGGCGTGCTTCAGGGGACGCGCACCTACATCCTGCAGGACGCGAACGGCAACATCGAGCTGACGCACTCGGTCTCGGCAGGTCTCGACTACGCGGCCGTCGGCCCCGAGCACGCATGGCTGCGCGATATGGGACGCGCGGAGTACTCGTGGATTGGCGACAACGATGCGCTCGACGCATTCCAGCAACTGGCGCGGACCGAAGGAATCCTCCCGGCCCTCGAATCGGCACATGGCGTGTCCTACGCCTGCCGGCTCGCGCAGGATCTCGGGCCGTCGGCGTTCGTGCTGGTCAATCTGTCGGGCCGCGGCGACAAAGACGTCGACAGCGTCGCCCGGCTCGTGGGCCAGGAAGGCGGTCAGGCTCGTGTCTAGGATTTCGCAGGCGTTCGATCGGATTCGCGCGGACAGGCGAACGGGGCTCGTGACCTATGTCACCGCGGGCGATCCGGATCTCGCGCGCTCGGGTGAGATTCTCTGTGCGCTCGACCGCGCGGGTGCCGATGTGCTCGAGGTGGGGATCCCGTTTTCCGAGCCGCTCGCGGATGGCCCTGTCATCCAGCGCGCAGCAGAGCGGGCGCTGGCCGCAGGCACGACGGCGGCGGCCGTCCTCGATCTCGTTCGGCGGGTTCGCGCCACGATCAAGGCGCCGATCGTGCTCTTCACCTACGCCAACCCGGTGCTGCGGATGGGCGTTGAGACGTTCGGCGATCGCGCACGTGAGGCTGGAGTAGACGGCGTCCTCGTCCTCGATCTGCCGATCGAAGAAGCCGGCAGCTTTCGCGACGCGATGGCCGCGCGCGACATCGACATGATCTTTCTGTTGAGCCCGACGACCACCGATGCGCGGATGAGGCAGGCCGCCGCGCTCGGCAGGGGATTTCTTTACGGCATCTCGCGGCTGGGTGTCACCGGCACGCGCGACACGGTTGCGGACGGCGCCGAAGCGCTGGCGGGCCGCATGCGCCGGGTGACGTCGCTGCCGATCGCTCTCGGGTTCGGTATCTCGTCGCCCGATCACGTGCGGCAGATCGGCCGGTTCGCCGATGCGGCGGTCGTGGGCAGCGGCCTCGTGAAGGTCATCGCCGAGGCTGGGACGGGGCCGGATCTGACGGAGAAGGTAGAATCGTATGTTCGCTGGCTCAAGAATGGCGGCGAGGGGATTGATGACAATCGACGAGCTCAGGCAGCGGATCGATCAACTCGATGAACGGCTGGTCGAGCTGCTCAGCGAGCGCGCGCACTGCGCGCTCGAGATCGGCAAGTTGAAACAGGTGCTCGGCCTCGAAGTGTACCAGCCCGATCGCGAGGCGCAGGTGCTGCAGCACGTGCGCTCGCACGGCAAGCACACGGGGAGCCCGCTCGAGGGTGACGCGATCGTTCGGGTATTCGAGCGGATTATCGACGAGGCGCGGCGCATCGAGCGCGCCACCGCACATGACTCGGCCCGCCTTCGCGATGACGCGTCGGCCGGGCAAGCTGGAAAAGTGGAGGATCGATAGCCATGGTAGTGGTGATGGAAGAGCGGGCAACCGAGGCGCAGATCGAAAAAGTCGTCGCGACTCTGGTTGACGCAGGCATGGATGTACATCGATCGACGGGCGTGAACCGCACCGTCCTCGGTGTCGTAGGAGCACACAAAGTGGATTCGGCATTGATCTCCGTCATGGACGGCGTGCACGAGGTACTGCGCATCACCGAGCCGTACAAGCTCGCGAGCCGCACCTTCAAGCCAGAAGGGACGGTGGTCGTGATCGACGATGTGCGGATCGGCGGTGACGAGGTCATCGTCATGGCCGGGCCATGCTCGGCCGAGAGCGAAGAGCAGGTCTTCACGACCGCCGCGGCGGTCAAGAAAGCCGGCGCGAAGATCCTCCGAGGCGGGGCGTTCAAGCCGCGCAGCTCGCCGTACAGCTTCCAGGGGCTGGGCGAGGAAGGCCTGCGGATGCTGCGTGCGGCCGCCGATCAGCACAACATGAAGCTCGTGTCCGAGGTCATGGACGTCAGCCAGATTGAGGTCGTGGGGCGTTACTCGGACATCTACCAGGTCGGCGCCCGGAACATGCAGAACTTCACGCTGCTGCGGGAACTGGGGCGGACCCGGAAGCCGGTGCTGCTGAAGCGCGGCATCGCCGCGACCATCGAGGAGTGGCTCCTCTCTGCGGAATACGTCCTCGCGGGCGGCAACAACGACGTCATCCTGTGCGAGCGCGGCATCCGCACCTTCGAGAGCTACACGCGAAACACGCTCGACATCTCGGCGATTCCGGTCATCAAGAAGCTGAGCCACCTGCCGATCATCACCGACCCGAGCCATGCGACAGGAAAGCGCAACAAGGTGGCGCCCATGGCACGCGCATCGGTGGCCGCCGGCGCGGACGGGATCATCGTGGAAGTCCACTGCAATCCGGACAAGGCGCTGAGCGACGGCGCTCAGTCGATGTTCCCGGCGCAGTTCGATCGCGTCATGGCCGAGCTTCGCATCATCGCCCCGGCAATTGGACGCAGCATTTGCGTGGAGCCCGTGGTAAAGCGCGGCTGGGGCCGTTAGACACGCGGAGGGATTGGGGATTGGGGATTCGGGATTTGGAAGGGACGAGAGCGTAGTGTCTGAGGGGAAGCAGCTGCCGGTGCTGCAGCCGGGGCGCAGTCCCGGGCAGACGCCGATCTTTCAACGTGTCGGCATCGTCGGTCTCGGTCTCATCGGCGGATCGATCGCACTGGCCGCCCGTCAGACGTGGCCGGCGGGGCTCGTCATCGGCGTCGATCGCAAGGACGTGCTCGAGCGCGCGATGATCCTCCACGCCATCGACGTCGCCGCCGACGACCCGATCGTGCTCGCCGACGCCGACCTCGTCATTCTTGCGGCACCCATTCAGCAGAACCTCGAGCTGCTGCGCGAGCTGGAAGACAACGTGGCTGGCGCCGCGATCGTGACCGATACCGGCAGTACGAAGCGGCAGATGGTGGACGCCGCAAAGGCGCTTCCCGATCGCCTGACGTTTCTCGGCGGGCACCCCCTTGGTGGCGCGGCCCGCGGCGGCATCGAACACGCCCGCCCGGATCTGTTTACCGGGCGCCCGTGGCTCTTTACGCCGACCCCGGGTCACGACGTTCAGGCGCTCGACAAACTGATGTCGTTTGCCTCCGGCCTTGGCGCCCTCCCGCGCGCGGTTTCGCCCGAAGAGCACGATCGTCTGCTCGCCTTCATCAGCCATCTCCCTCAACTCACCGTCAGCGCCCTCATGCACGTCGTCGGACAGGCGGCGGGAAGCGACGGCCTGAGCTTGAGCGGGCGCGGGTTGCAGGACACCACCCGCCTGGCGTCGAGCCCCGCGGACATCTGGAAGGAAGTGTCGGTCACCAACGCCGACGAGCTCGGGGCGGCGCTCGATGCGCTGATGGCCGTGCTGGGCGAGCTTCGCGCGGATCTCGAAACAGGGCAGTCGATCGAAGCCGTCTTCGCGTCGGCGAATTCCTGGCGCGAGGTGCTCGCCGCTAAGAAGAATCAGTGAGTGTTATGGCAGATGGCGGATGGCAGATGGCATAACAGGCACATGCAGATTGCGGCGTCGGCGCTTTCCGACATCCTGCGCCATGCGCGCGAAACGGCGCCGCGCGAATGCTGCGGGCTGCTCGTCGGCTCCGGCGATTCAGTGGTCCGTACCGTCCGCGCGGCGAATCTCGACCCCGCTCCGACGCGCTATTCGATCGATCCAATCGATCACTTCAGAGCGATTCGTGGCGCGCGTGCCGACGGCCTGGAGGTGATGGGCGCCTATCACTCGCATCCCGCAAGCGCGGCTATCCCTTCGGCCACCGACATCGCGGAGGCCACCAGCGGCGCGGGCTTCGTGTATCTGATTGTGTCGCTCGTGGACGAAGATGTGCGCGCCTATCGGATCGACGAGGGCACGGCCGTCAGAATCCCCCTCCAAGCAGCCTGACGAGCGTGGTCTGCGAGGTCAGCACCCGGTCGCGGTGCTTCAACCGGAAGACGATGCGGAACGCGCCGGGGCGCTTGTAGGTGTGGGACTGCGAATACCGGCGCTTGATCTGCGACACACGGGCTTCATATGGTTCGCAGTCGCTCGAGGCTTCCGAGACCGTTCCGTCACCCCAGTTCCACTCGATCGACGGGCAGTAGTAGTCCTGAAAGTCGTCGTCTCCACCCTTGAATTCCGCGGTCGCGGAAATACGTGCGGGCACCATTCCGGTTACGGGTGTCGCCTTGAGCGAGAGGGAAGGCCGCTTCGGTTCTTTCTTCTGGTCCTCCTGGTCGGACTTCCGGTCGTCTTTGTCGGATTGGGCGACAGGCACGCTCGAATTGACGATGAGCAAAACCGAGAAGAACGCCATCGCCAGAAGTGGGCGCAGCATGTGATCCCATCCTACCGCCCCGGATTGCCGAGGGCAAGAGTGCAATAGAATCCAAACCCATGGATGTGTTCGCGGGCCCACCACAGAGCGTGGATACCGATCTTGTAATCGTGCCGGCGTTCGAGGGCGAGGCGCCCGCGCTCGGCGAGTGGGGGGCCGCCACGGGCGGCGAGATCGATCGCGCGATCGTGTCGCACGAGTTCAGTGCAAAATTGTTCGAAACGTTTTTCACGCCGATTGTCGCCAGTGCGTCGCGAGCACGCCGCCTCGCCGCGGTTGGGCTTGGCCCGCGAGCCGGTTTCACGGTCGATCGCGCCCGCCGGGCGGCGACGGCGATCGGTCTTTGCGCGCGCCAGCGGAAGATCGGGCGCATTGCCTTCAGCGCCTACGGCGCGCTCGAGTCCGCGGAGATGATTCAGGCCATCGCCGAGGGGCTGACGCTCGCCGAATTCGATGCGGGCCGATACAAAACGTCCGGCGATGCACCGTTCGTTCTTCTCGGCGCCGCGATCGTCGTGAGCGAGGAGGCTCGACAGATGGCGGCCGACGCGGCTCGCCGTGGTCGCGTCATCGGCGAGCACTGCAACATGGCGCGCCAACTCGATAACGAGCCCGGCAACGCGCTGACGCCGGCCGTGTTTGCCGGACGCCTCGCCGAGCTCGCGCGCAGTGGCGGCCTAGCCGTCGAGGTGCTCGAGCACGAGGCGCTCGAGCGTCTCGGCATGGGGATGCTGCTCGGCGTCGGCCGCGGGAGCGTCGAGCCGCCACGGCTGGTCGCGATTCGTCATGAGCCGGCTGGAGCGCCGGCATCGCCCGTGCTCGGGCTGGTCGGCAAAGGCATTACGTTCGACACGGGCGGCATCTCCATCAAGCCCGCGCTCGACATGGACCGCATGAAAGATGACATGGCCGGCGGCGCGGCCGTCGCCTGCGCCATGCGCGCCATCGCGACGCTCGGCGTGCCGGTGCGAGTGATTGGCGTCATTCCGATCGCGGAAAACATGCCCGGCGGCCGCGCCATCAAGCCAGGCGACGTCCTGAAGAGCGCGTCCGGCAAGACCGTCGAAGTGGTGAATACCGATGCGGAAGGACGGCTCATTCTCGGCGACGGACTCTGGTACGCGCAGCAACTGGGCGCGACGCACCTGGTCGATATCGCCACGCTGACGGGCGCCATCAGCGTGGCGCTCGGTCGACTCACCACCGGTCTGTTCGGCACGCCGGAGACGTTTGTCGACGAGGTGCGGACGCTCGCCGAACGCGCCGGCGATCGTGCGTGGCCGCTGCCGCTGTTCGAGGAGTACAAGGACGATCTGCGCAGTGACATCGCCGACATGATCAACACCGCGGGGCGGTTTGGCGGCGCGATTACCGCGGCGATGTTCCTCCAGGAATTCACCGGCGGCCTGCCGTGGATTCACCTCGACATCGCCGGCACTGCGTGGGCCGTCGACAACAAGCCGTTCATGCCCAAGGGCCCCACCGGTGTAGGCGTCCGCACGCTCATCGCCCTGGCGGAGTCTATGGCGAGGGTGGAATCTAGAATCTAGAATCTAAAATCTAAAAACTAGAATCTAAAAACCGAAAGCTTCTTCGCTGATGCAGAGGGCGGAATCTGCAACACATGACGGGGTTGGGCCCAGTCTTTCCACATGTGCGTTGGCACATCTTCTGCGTTCGCTGGATGCATGAATTCGGCTGAACTCCTCGAGCGAGCAGAACGGTTTGCGCTTGCGTCGCTCAGTTTCTACAGAAGATTGCCGAAATCGAAAGAGGCGCAGGTGCCAGGTGTGCAGTTCTACGAAGCAGCAACGTCCTCCTGGTCGAACTACCGTGCCTCAAAGAGAGCGCAGTCGCGGCCCCATTTCATACTTAGGACTCCAGTTTCCTGACGAGTTTCCTGGCTCCAGACTCTAGATTCCAGATCCCGGACTCCAGATTCTAGTTTTTAGATTCTAGTTTTTAGATTCAGATCCTTGCCGTCGGTCGGCGTCAAGCCCAACGGCTGCGTCTTGGCGTCCTCGTCCGGGTCCAGGCGCGCTCGCAGCTTGCGATAGCTGATAATGAGGACGGCCAGCACCAGACCGAAGAGCGCGGCGCCCACGGCCATGACGCCCGTCAGGCCCATCGCTTCGAGCATGACGTCGCCGAGGCCCGCGATCTCGTTCGTCTCGACGATCTTGACGATAATCGGCGTGCTGGGCGCTTGCATCGATCGATTGTACAGCAGGGTTCAGAAGGAGCTCGGTATGCACAACCGCACCGTTCTCGTCGCCGTTCTCGTCGTGCTGTCCGCCACGGTGTGGACGCAGCAACGCGATCGCGCGAGCGTTCCCGAGAAATACAAGTGGGACCTCACGCAGATCTACCCGTCCGATTCGGCCTGGCGCGCCGCGAAGGAGCAACTCGAGCAGGACATCCTGTCGGTGCGCGCGTTCAAGGGCACGCTCGGCACGTCGCCGGCGGCGCTGGCCACGGCACTCGAGCGCGTGACGGCACTCGAAAAGACGCTCGCCAGGCTGTCCGTCTACGCGAACCTGCAGGCGGACGAAGATACGCGCATAGCCGAACATCAGGGCATGAGGCAGGAGATGACGCTCGCCTACACGGCGTTCGGATCGGAGACCGCCTATATCGAGCCCGAGATCCTTCGTATCGGCAGCGACTCGCTGCAGCGCTTCCTCTCGTCCGAGGCGCGCCTCGCGTCGCACCGCTTCTACGTGAACGAGCTGCTCCGGCGCGAACGTCACACCTTGAGCGAGCCGGAAGAAAAGCTCCTCGCCTCGGCGGCGCCGGTCACAGGCGCCCCGTCGACGACATCGGGTCTCTTGCTGAACGCCGAGTTTCCGTTTCCGACGGTCACGCTCTCCGACGGGACATCGGTGCGGCTCGACCAGCAGACGTTCGCCAACGCGCGGGCGTCGTCCAATCGCGCCGATCGCGAGACGGTGATGTCGGCCTATTTCAAGGCGCTCGGTAACTTCAGCCAGACGCTCGGTTCGACGCTGAGCGGCTCGATTCGAGCCAGCCAGTTCTACGCGAAGGCGCGCAACTACGAATCCGATCTGGCGGCGCGGCTGGACTATTCGAACATTCCCGTCCCCGTGTACTCGCGCCTGATTGACGGCGTCAACCGGCATCTGCCGTCGTTCCATCGATACCTGAAGCTCCGGAAGCGGATGCTGGGCGTCGACGCGCTCCACTACTACGACCTGTACGCACCGCTCGTGGGATCGGTCGATCTGTCGTACACGCCGGAAGAGGCGCAGACGCATGTCGCCGCGGCCGTGGCGCCGCTCGGCGCCGATTACGTCCGCACCATCAATCGCGCGTTCACCGAGCGCTGGGTCGACCTGCTGCCGAACGTGGGCAAGCGCGCGGGCGCGTATGCCACGGGTGCCGCGTACGACGTGCACCCGTACTCGCTCATCAACTACAACGGCAAGTATTACGACATGTCGACCATCGCGCACGAGCTGGGGCACGCGATGCACAGCTACTATTCGAACAGCACGCAGCCGTTCGAGCTGGCGGGATATCACACGTTCGTGGCGGAAGTCGCGTCGCAGTTCAACGAAGATCTCCTGCTCGACTACATCCTCAAACGCGTGAACGACAAGCCGACGCGCATCGCGATCCTCGGCAACTACCTGGAAACGCTGAAGGCGACCGTCTTCCGGCAGACGCAGTTCGCCGACTTCGAGTTGCGCGCGCACCAGATGGCAGAGCAGGGGAAGCCGCTGACGGGCGATTCGCTCGCCAGGCTCTATCTCGAGATCACCAGGAAGTACTACGGCCACGATCAGGGCGTCTGCGTGGTTGACGACTACATCGCGCACGAGTGGAGCGCGATTCCGCACTTCTACAACAGCTATTACGTGTTTCAGGTACGCGACGTCGTTCACGGCCGCCACCGCGTTGTCGGAAGGCGTGCTGGCTCCCGGCGCGGCGGGCGCGGACGCGACGAAGCGATACCTGCGGTTCCTGTCCTCTGGCGGCTCGAAGTACCCGATCGACCTGCTGAAAGACGCCGGCGTCGACATGACCGGCGACGCACCGCTCGAGCTGACGATCCGCAAGATGAATCGGGTGATGGACGAGATAGAGAAGCTGTTAGAGAACTGACGGCGGGGGAGTCTGTAATCTAAGATCTAAAATCTAGAATCTAGAGTCTGAGGTTCAAGTGCGGGTTGCTGCGCTGTATGACATTCACGGCAACCTCCCCGCGTTAAAGGCTGTTCTCGATGAGCTCCGTCGCGAGGACGTCGAGCAAATCGTGATCGGCGGGGACGTCCTGCCTGGTCCGATGCCGGCTGAGACGCTTGCGTGTCTGGCTGACATCAGCATTCCAGTCCAATTCATCCACGGCAATGGCGATCGCGTGGTGCTTACGCACATGGCGGGCGAACCCATCGACGAAGTGCCTGAACAGTTTCGAGAGTCGATTCACTGGACGGCGGCATGCGTTAGCCATGAAGACAGAAAGTGGCTGGGCGGTTGGCCACCCAAATGCCGAGTCGAGATCGACGGACTGGGCGAAGTCCTGTTTTGCCACGCGACTCCGCGAAACGACACCGAGTGCTTCACTCGGCTAACACCGATAGACCGCCTGGCGCCTGTTTTTGCAGGTGTCACGGCATCAACAGTGGTCTGCGGTCACACTCACATGCAGTTTGACAGGATGATTGGCAGCCGACGAGTCGTGAATGCTGGAAGCGTGGGAATGCCGTTTTCGCAACCACCCGGTGCCTGTTGGGTTCTTCTGGGACCAGACGTCCAATTGCGCCGCACAGCCTACGATTTCATTGTGGCTGCCGAGCAGATTCGACAAACCGGCTATCCAAATGCTGAAGAGCTCTCGGTGCGCTACGTACTTCACCCGCCAACAGAGGCAGAGAGCTTAGAGCAACTCAGGCAGATCGAACTGAGCTAGCGCCTACTGCCACGCCGCCATTTCCACCGTGCGAGCAGGTTTCCCAACGATAACTCCTGGCCTTCTGATCTCTTGTGGTTCTTTGGCTACGCAATAAACAGAAACAAGAAAAGACAAAACAGGAGATCAGAAGATCAGGAGAATTCCTTTTAGAAGAAAACCTCCTAATCTCCTGTTGCATTTCGCCAGGTCTTTTCAGATTCTAGATTTTAGATCCTAGATTTTAGATTCGAGCATCTCCTCACTGCAACGCCGCAGTCTCCACTTTCTCGAGCGAGGCCTGGTAGCGGAGGATCCCCTTGAGGAGCGACTCGGCAATCTTCTGGCGGTAGGACGGTGTCTTCAAGAGGCGCCCTTCCTGGCGGTTGGTCACGAACGAGATCTCCGCCAGCACGCTCGGCATCGACGCGCCGATGAGCACGACGAACGGCGCCTGCTTCACGCCGAGGTCGCGAAGCGTCTTGTTGCCCGGCCGCAGCCCGCTCACCATCGCGCGCTGGATGCTGCCCGCGAAGTCGCGCGATTCGTTCAGCTTGTTGTTGAGCGTGATGGCCTTGACGATGCTCGGCAGGCTGTTCATCGTCTTGCCGGACGCCGCATTCTCGCGAGCCGCCACGGCTTCGGCCTGCGGATCGAGCGCGAAGTTCAGGAAGTAGGTCTCGATGCCGCGCGCGGCGGGGTTCGCGCTCGCATTGGCGTGAATCGACAGGAACAGGTCGGCCGATTCGCGGTTCGCGATCTCCGTGCGCTCGTCGAGCGCGACGTACTCGTTCGTTCGCCGGGTCAGGACGACGTCCATCTCCGCTTGCTTCGAGAGCAGCGTCTCGAGCCGCAGCGCGATGTCGAGCACGAGCTCTGCTTCGGAAATGTCGTTCGCCGACGCGCCGGGATCGTGGCCGCCATGGCCGGGATCGATCACGATGCGCGACACACCGAGGCCGAGTTGACGGGCGACCGAAAACTTGCCGCTCGAATTCCTGCGGGGCGCGGCAGGCGCGGGAGGCGCGGCAGGTGGCAACGGCGGAATCGGAGCGTAAGCGAGAACCGGCGCCGGCGCCGAGGCGACTGTGCCATACGGTGTGCTTTGTGTGACAAGCAGTGCGGTGGCGACGGGCCGCGCAGGCCCAGTGCGTACAGCCACAGAACGAGCCGGCACGGGTATGACGCGCGCGGGGGTCGTCGAGGCAATGGACGGAAGCGGACGCATCCAGCCCGTGCGTGTCACCGGCGCGCTTCGCAGCGTCGGGAGCACAGATGGTTGTCCAGACCGTGCGGACCGCGTTCGGGTGGCGGCCACCGGCGGTTGCTTTTGCTCCGTCTTTCGCTCCGCGTCAATCACGATGCGATAGGGGTTGTACAGCGTGAACACGCTGTAGGCGCTGACGTTTTCGAAGTCGAGCACGATACGCGTGGTGCTGTTCGGCTGACGGCCGAGGCGAATGTGCCGGACGATGTCGGAATCGTAGCGGAAGGTGGCATCCACCAGCTTCGGCACGGTCCGCGTGCTCTTGAGATCGAAGAACAGCCGCGAGGGACCGTCGATGCGTTCCTGGTAGAAGGGGACCTCGCGATCGAGCTCGAGCGTCACTCGCACGACCTCGGCCAGGACCTCGCGCTGAATCGATCGAATCACCGTCATGGCAGCGCCCGCCACGCCGGATGTGTCAACAGGTGTGGCGGCCGGCTCGGCCGCCGCTTCCGGATCCGGTGTTGTGGTCGCCACGGCGGCCACGGCTGGAAGCGCATCGAGCCCGGACAGCCTGCTGAGCGCGAAGGCCCGAAGACTGCTGTGCGGATACTGATCCCTGAGCCACTGCAGGAGCAGCACGGTCCGCGTCCGGTCCCGGTCTTCGTTGAACCGGCGGTACGACTCGGCAGACAGGTTCGCCGCCTGCCACAGCGCGTTGTCCGAGTACCCGCTCGTCGCATTACGGCGTACGAAGCTCCAGTAGCGTTCGATGACGAGGCGAAAATCGGAAGCCGCCGACGCGGGGGAATTGATGACGATCAAGTCCTGCTCGTGGATCGCCTGATAGCGCAGGGCCACCGGCGAGGCGGCAGCCGGTTGCGACTCCGGCACCACATCAACCGCCGGTTCGGCGGTCTGCGCACACACGAATCCTGCCAGCGTGAGCAACATGCACGCGGCCGTCAGACCGTTACCGAAGCTGCGCATCCACTTCGTCAAAGTACCCCTTGTCCACAAGCACTTCCCGTGGCTTCCCGCCGACCCCCGGCGATACGAGTCCATCGATTTCCATCATGTCGACGAGCCGTGCGGCACGGCTGAACCCGATGCGAAGGCGCCGCTGCAGATACGAAATCGACGCCTGACCGCTCGTCACGACGATCCGCGACGCTTCGTCGTAGAGGTCGTCCTTTTCCATGTCGATCGCGTCGAGCTTCTTTTCCTCCGCGGTAATGGCCGTGTTGTAAACCGGCTTACCCTGCTTGCGGAGGAAGCTCGCCAGGCGCGCGCTTTCCTGCTCGGAGATGTACGGCCCGTGCAGCCGGATGGCGCGCGACGAGCCCGGAGGCATGAAGAGCATGTCGCCGCGGCCGAGCAGTTGCTCGGCGCCGTTGCCATCGAGAATCGTGCGCGAGTCGATCTTCGACTGCACGCGGAACGAGATCCGCGATGGCAGGTTGGCCTTGATGAGCCCGGTGATGACATCCACCGACGGCCGCTGGGTCGCGAGCAGCAGGTGGACGCCGACCGCACGCGCCATCTGGGCCAGCCGCGCGATCGATTCCTCGACGTCGCCCCTGGCCACCATCATCAGGTCGGCCAGCTCGTCGATCACGACCACGATGTAGGGAAGGGGCAGCAGCGGCGCCTCGGACTCCGAGGGCGGCTCCTTCGCCATGTGCGCGGCGTTGCGGTTGAACTGCTCGATGTTGCGGACGCCGGCCGCGGCCAGTTTCTTGTACCGCTCTTCCATTTCCTTTACGGCCCAGCGCAGCGCGTTGACGGCCTGCTTCGGATCGACGACGACCGGCGTCATCAGGTGGGGGATGTCCTCGTACATCCCCAGCTCGACGCGCTTGGGGTCGATCATGATGAGGCGTACTTCGTCGGGCGACGCGCGGAACAGAATGCTCGACAGCATCGAGTTGATCGCCACCGATTTGCCGGTCCCGGTCGAGCCCGCGATGAGCAGGTGCGGCATGATCGCCAGGTCGGTCATGTACGGCTCGCCGTGAATCGTCTTGCCGAGGGCGAGCGTCAGCTTTGAATGCGATCGCTGGTAGATCTCGGACTGCAGCAGCTCGCGCAGCGAGATCTGCTCCCGCGCGTGGTTTGGAATCTGGATGCCGACCGTCGACTTGCCGGGGATGCGATCGATCAGGACCGACTCGGCCTGCATCGCGAGGCAGAGGTCATCGGCCAGACCGGTGATTTTGCCGTACTTCACGCCCGCATCCGGCTTGAACTCGAAAGTCGTCACAACCGGGCCGGGATGAATCTGCGCGACCGCGCCCTCGACGGCAAACTCGCGGCACTTCTCCTCGAGCAGGCGCGCGCCTTCCATCAGCTCGCGCTCGTCGATCTTGCGCTCGGTCTTCGGCGCGTCCAGAAGCGACAGCGGTGGAACCGTGAAGGCGCCAACCCGACGTGCCGGCCGTGGCTCGGGATCGGGGAGCGGCAACGGCGGAGACTCGAGCGCCTTCTGTCGTTTGGCCATGACCGGTGGCCGCCGATCGTCGACCGGAGGCACATCGTCCTGGATGGCGATGGCCACCGGCGCGGGGCGAATGGGCACGCTCTCCGCGGGCTTTTTCGCAATCGCCACTGGCGGCGCGGGTGCAGGCATGAGAGGAGGCGGCGAGGGCTTGTCCTTCTTCGCCTGTTTTTCAATGAGCGCACGGCGCTGACGCGCGCGCCGGCGCTCGTCGAGCCAGCTTCTGAGCGCACCGAACATCCTGGAACTGCCCGCCCGGCTCACCCTGGTCGCCGACGAGAACACACGTCCGAGCGAGAGCTGCGTCGAGAGCACGATCGCGAGGAACAACAACGTCAGGATGACGACGATCGAGCCGATGCGGTTCAGGTACTCCGACATCCACAACGCGAGCCACTCGCCCATGTACCCGCCGGCGCGAAACGGTTTGCCGGCGACGTCCACGCTGCCGAACGACAGCGCCAGAAGCGAGCTGACGCAGGCGAAGAGCAGGCCCGCCCCCACCAGCTTGGTGTACTGCGCGTCGACGGACCGGCACCAGAAGTAGTGCCAGCCCAGAATGACCATCGCCGCGGGAAGCAGGTAGGAACCGTAGCCGAGCAGCTGGAACGACAACTCGGCGAGAAAGGCGCCGACGCGCCCGGCGAAGTTCACGGGATGCGCGCCGGAACCCGCGCTGAAAAACCAGACGGGATCGGTCGGCTCGTAGGTCGCCAGCGCGATCAGCCAGATGAGCGCCGCGGCGAAGAGCGCGACACCGGCGAACTCCCTGACCCGGCGCGAGAGGGTCGATCCTGCCACGCTAGACCTCCATGATGACCGGTACGATGAGCGGCCGCCGTCCCGACCGTTTCCTGAAGAAGCGCCGTAGCTCGACGCGGATCTTTTCCTTGATGAGCCCCTGGTCGGTCCGTTCCTCAATACTCGCTCCCTGAATGACGTCGGCGACGAGCTTCGCGCTCTCGCGCAGCAGGTCGGCGCTGTCCGCGTCCTGCGCGAGACCGCGGCTCACGACGTCCGGATCGCCTTCGAGTTCGCCCGTCTGTTTGTTGATCGCCACGACGGGTACTAAGAGACCGTCCTCCGACAGGTGGCGGCGATCGCGCAAAACTTCGTCGGCGACTTCGCCCGACGCATCGATGAGCACGCGTCCGGCAGGCACCTTGCCGGTCACCGACGCCCCGTTTTCGTCGAAGCGAAGCAGGTCGCCGTTCTCGATAAGCATCACGTTGATGGCCGGCGTCACACCCGCGGTAACCCGCTCGGCGACACGGGCGTGCTGCGACAACTGCCGGTACTCCCCGTGGATGGGGATGAAGTGCCGCGGTCGCACGAGCGACAGCATCAGCTTCAGCTCCTCTTCGCTGCCGTGTCCCGACACGTGCACATGTTTGATGCCCTCATAGATCACGTCGGCGCCCCGCCGGGCCAGGTGATTCATCACGTGCCCGATGCGCCGCTCGTTGCCTGGAATCGCCCGCGCCGAAAAGACAACCGTGTCGCTTTTTCCCACCTTCACGAACCGGTGATCGTCGATCGCAATACGAGACATCGCGGCGAATGGTTCGCCCTGCGAGCCCGTCGTGAGGCACAACACCTTTGACGGCGGCAGCGCGTCGACGTCGCTGTCGCGAATAGTCAGCCCGGCCGGCAGCCGCAGGTATCCCAGGCGCTGTGCCGCCTCCGACATCTGCAGCATGCCTCGCCCGACGAACGCCACCTGGCGGCCGAACTGCGCGGCCAGATCAGCGAGGATCTGCATCCGGTACACGCTCGAGGCAAACGCGGTGACGATCAGCTTGCCGGTGGTCGTCGTGAAAATCTCCTCGAACGCGTCCTTGACCTCGAGCTCGGAGCCGGTAAACCCCTTGCGATCGATGTTCGTGCTGTCGCCAAACAGCGCCAGCACCCCCGCGGTCCCGAGCTCCGCAAAGCGATGCACGTCGAAGTGCTGGCCATCGATGGGGGTCTGATCGATCTTGAAATCCCCCGTGTGCACGATCGTACCCGCGGGCGTGTGCACGGCCAGCGCGATGCAATCGGGCATGCTGTGCGTGACCCGCAGGAACTCGACCTCGCAATCGCCGACCTGCACCCGCTGACGTGGCTGCACCGCCACGAGCCGATCGCCCGGGTCGATGCCGTGTTCCTCGAGCTTCGGGCGTACAAGCGCCAACGTCAGCGGAGTGCCGTACACCGGTCCATCGATGAGCGGCCAGATGTACGGAACGCCGCCGATGTGATCCTCGTGGCCATGTGTCAGAACCAATGCGGACGGGCGCGGCTGGCACTGATGCAGATAGGCCAGATCCGGAATCAGGAGATCCACTCCCGGCAACTCCGGTCCCGCGAACATCACACCCGCATCGATGACGAGCGTGGCGACATCGGTCGACACGGCCATCGAGTTCATTCCAAATTCGCCGAGCCCGCCGAGCGGGACGACCTGTAGCACTGGCGCCATAAGGAAACAGGAAACAGATCGCACGTCGCCCTGGAGGGCGAGACGGATAAGAAGGGATCCCGGATCCCTTTTGTCGTTGGTGGTGCGCCATTACGCGCGACCACACCGGCCAGGCCGCTGGGAGCTGCCTGCGGAGAGGGGAGCAGGATAGCACAGCTCACCTTTTTGCCGTAGCAAAAAGGTCGGCAAGTCTCGCTATTTCAACGATCTCCAGCGTCTCCGGACGCCGGCGCGGGTCGATGGCGGCTTCGCCGAGGATGGTCGTCGGCACGACGCCCAGTTGGCCGGAAAAGGGCGCCAGCGCGTTCGCCAGAGTCTTGCGCCGCTGGGTGAACATCGCGCGCACCATCCGATCGAAGATGGCCGGGTCTTTCAGGCAAAACGGGGGAGGGCGGAACGAGAGCCGAATCAGCGCCGATCGCACCTCGGGCGGGGGTCTGAATGCGCCCGGCGGAATGGCGAGCAGCGTGGTGACATCGGCCCGCCACTGCACCAGCACGCTCAGCACGCCATATTCCCGGCTGCCCGGGCGCGCCGCAATCCGGTCTGCCACCTCGCGCTGGAGCATCAGCGTGGCGTCGATGACCTGACGCCGTGACTGGAGATCCATCAGGCGGACGAGAATCGGCGAAGAGATGTTATAGGGAAGGTTGCCGGCGATCCGAAGCGGCCCCGCGATGCCGGCGGCCAACAGGACGCGCTCGATATCGATCTCCCGGACGTCACCGGTCGCGATCGACGCATGCGCCGGCAATTTCGGCTCAAGGGCCTGCGCGAGATCGCGATCGATCTCGATTCCTACCAGCCTCGACACTTTCGGTGCGAGCTTCAGCGTCAGGATGCCCGGCCCCGGCCCGATTTCCAGAAACGCATCGTCGGGACGCGGGGCGATCGCATCGATGACCTTGTCGGCCCAGACTCTCTCGAGGAAATGTTGTCCGAAGCGCTTGCGAGTGCGCATCATCGCGACCGGGTCGTGCGTCGTGCCTGCCTGGAGACGACGTTGCGATAGTAATCGCACTCGTCCTGCACGGCGCACTGGTCGCAGAGGGGTTTGGGTTTGCAGATGCGGCGGCCGTGCAGGATGAGCGTGTCCGACGCTTTCGTCCACTCCTTGGCGGGGAACGCGGCGCCGAGCTGCTGCTCCACGTCAACAGGATCGTCGGAGTGCGCGATGCCGATGCGGTTCGAGACGCGCAGCACATGCCGATCGACCGGCAGGCCCGGAATCCCCAACGCGTGCCCGAGCACGACGTTCGCCGTCTTTCGCCCAACCCCGGGCAGCTCGACGAGCGCATCCATCGAAGACGGTACGTCGCCCCCATGGCGCTCGACCAGCGCGCGCGCCATGCCCATGAGCGATTTGGCTTTCGAACGGAAGAAGCCGGTCGAGTGAATCTGCGGTTCGAGCTCTTCGGTTCGTGCCGCGGCGAGCGCCGCGGCATCGGGGTAGCGCGCGAACAGGGCAGGCGTGACGCGATTCACGCCGGCATCGGTCGACTGGGCCGAGAGAATCGTCGCAACCAGCAGCTGATACGCGTTCTCGTAGTCGAGCTCGGTGTCGGCGTCGGGGTGCTGCGTGTAGAGCGTGCGCAGTACCGAGAGAGCGCGACCGGTGCGGCGCCTTTTCGGATGGGTCTTAGTGGACCGGGCCACGGCCAGCGTTCCCGGCAGACTCCGTGTAGATGCGCAATTGCTCCTGCAATGCCGCAATCAGCGTCGGCACCACCTGCACGGGCACGACCACGCGCGACTTTATCTGCGCGCGGACGACGTGCTCCGACTCGGCCGCACGGATATCCCGTTCCGAGAGCGGCGCCATCTCACAGAAGGTGAGCGTGAAATCGAACGGCGTGTGGTTGACGGCGCAGAAATTGGCGTACGTGCGCGAGGTGTCGGTGGTTTCGTCCGGGATAATCGTGAAGTTGATCTGCTTCGAATCGCTCATCTCAATATTTTCGCATGACACCCACCACGACGCCCTGCACCTGCACCTGGTCGGCCTCGACAAAGATGGGCTGCATGGACGGATTCGCCGGCTGAAGCCGGACTCGGCCGTTTTCCCGATAGAGCTTCTTCAGGGTGACATCCGACCCGCTCAACAGCGCCACCACCGTTTCCCCGTTCTGGGCGCTCTTGCGGTCTTCGACGATGACGAAGTCGCCATCGCAGATTTGCTCGTCGATCATCGAGTTCCCGCGCACGCGCAGGACGTAGGTGTCGCGCCGGCCCACAAGATCTTCCGGCACGGCGATCGTCTCGCTGGTGGCCACCGCTTCGATCGGGGCGCCCGCCGCGACGTAACCCAGAAGGGGCAGGTCGACGGCCCGGCCCGCGGAGGTGGTGGGAATCATCTCCACCGAGCGGCTGCGGTTCCAGGCGCGCTTGATGAAGCCTTTTTCCTGAAGGTTGGTCAGGTGCTTGTGCACGGTGGCCAGCGAAGAGAGGCCGAAGCGACGGCCGATTTCCTCGAGACTGGGCGCGTAGCCGTGCTGCTGGATGAAGTCCTGCAGATAGTCGAGGATTTCCCGTTGGCGTTTTGTGAGCGGCAGCACTGGTGCCTCCATTCAGCAGGGATGACCGGATGAACGGGGCTTACTATACGCAAAAGAAAGGCGAAGGTCAACGACCCGGTCGGGTTAACCTTTAGTGTGACTACATACCTCATGGTCGGGCTGGGCGGCGCAGTGGGAGCAGTAGCCCGCCATGCCGTCAATTCGGTGGTCCATCAACGGTTACTCAGTGCCCGTTTCCCGTGGGGCATCTTCGCTGTCAACGTCGCTGGGTCGTTCGTTATCGGGTTGCTCGGCGGCCTGTTGGCGAGCGAGCGCCTCACGTGGGGTTATCCGGCCCGGACTTTCGTCATTGTCGGAATACTGGGCGGCTTTACGACCTTCTCGTCGTTCAGTTTCGATACCCTGGCGCTCGCGAGGGAGGGGTTTCCCCTCCAGGCGCTCTGGAATGTCGTCGGGCAGGTCGGCCTCAGCTTGCTCGCGGTGTGGATGGGGTTCTACTTGGGTCTGTCGAAGACGTGATTGCCACGGCTGAGCAACGCCGGAAGTTGCTGTACACTGCAAATAGCGCCTTTCCTGTGAGATAGCTGATCAGCCCATGAAACGGACGATCTCATCGGTCCTGCTTGCTGCTGTCTTCGTGTGTGGCCTTTCGGGCGCCGAGCCGGTGTCGCGACGCGACGCGGCCCGCCTGCAGGCCAAGCTCGATCGGATCAACAAGAACGGTGAAAGCCGCGCGAAAGCGGCGACGACATCGATCACGGAAGCGGAAGTCAATTCCTACCTCCGATACGAACTGGCCGACCGGATTCCCCCTGGCGTAACCGAGCCGTGGGTCTCGCTGCTGGACAACGGACGTCTGGCGGGCACGGCGACGGTCGATCTGGCGCGTGTCGGACAAAGCCGCAAATCGACCGGCATGCTCGATCCGTTTACGCTGCTGACGGGCTCGTTGCCGCTCGCGGTCAACGGCGTGCTGAAAACCAAGAACGGCGTCGGAACGTTCGCCCTGGAATCGGCGCAGATCTCGGGCGTGCCCGTGCCCGCCTGGATGCTGCAGGAAATCGTCAGCTACTATTCCAAATCGTCGTCGGCGCCCAGCGGCGTCTCGATCGAAAAGCCGTTCGCGCTCCCATCAGGCATCCGCGAGATTCAGCTCGCCAAGGGACAGGCTCTGGTCGTCCAGTAAGCTGCGACCCTGTGAGGTTCCACGTGCACTTATGGCGAGCGTCTCGACTGACTTCCTTCAAACCCCACTGCAATATCTGAAAGGTGTCGGGCCAAAGCGGGCCGCCGATCTCCAGCGCGTCGGCCTCTCCACGATCGAAGACCTTCTGTACCGTTTTCCTCTCCGCTATGAGGACCGCGGGCATCTGCGGCCCATCTCATCGCTGAAGGCCGGTGAGGAAGTGGCGATCGCGGGGCGGATTCAAAGCAGCCGGCTGCGGACGACGCGGCGCCCCGGCTTCAGGATTTTCGAAGCGCTGGTGGGCGACGCGAGCGGCTCGATTGTCGCGGTCTGGATGAATCAGCCGTACCTGCAGGACATTCTGCGACGCGACGCGCACGTCGTGCTCTTCGGTGCGGTCGAAGCCCGTCCGCGGCTGCAGCTCATCAATCCCGAGTACGAGGTCATCGACACGGCCGACACCGATGGCGAGGAATCGGAAGATGCGCTGACCGTCCACACGGGCCGCATCGTGCCGGTCTACGAAAAGGCCGGGGCGATGACGCCGAAGATGCAGCGTCGGCTCGTCTTCGACCTCATTGGACGGATGCCTGCGGATCTCGCCGATCCGTTTCCCGAAGAGGTGCGCCGGCGGCTCAATCTGCCCGATCGCCGTACGGCGCTCGTGGCGACGCATTTCCCGCCGGCGGGCACTCCGAGCGATCTTCTGAACACGTTCCGCACGCCGGCACAGGTGCGCGTCATTTTCGAAGAGTTCTTTCTGTTTCAGCTCGGCCTGCTCATGCGCAAGCGGGCGGCGGTCCGCGAGTCGAAGCCACGGACTATCACGGTCGACGACCGCATTCGAGAATCCGCGCGTTCGATTCTCCCTTTCAAGCTGACGGAAGGGCAGCGGACGGCGCTGAAGGAAATCGTCGAAGACATGCAGCGCCCGGCACCGATGAACCGCCTGCTTCAGGGCGACGTCGGCGCCGGCAAGACGATCGTCGCGCTGCTGGCGGCCGTGGTGGCGATGGAAAACGGCCTGCAGGTCGCATTCATGGCGCCGACGGAGATTCTCGCCGAGCAGCACTTCCTGAGCCTGCGGAAGCTGCTCGAGCGATCGCGCTTCCGCATCGAACTGATCACCGGCGCCACGAGCGGGTTGCGGCGACGCGATCTGCTCGCGCGTCTCTCGTCGGGCGATATCGATTTGATTGTCGGCACGCACGCGCTGGTGCAGGGAACGGTCAACTTTCACTCGCTGGGGCTGGCGATCATCGACGAACAACATCGCTTCGGCGTCGTCCAGCGCGCGACGCTGCGGGCGAAAGGCCTGCTGCCCGACGTGCTCGTGATGACGGCCACACCGATTCCGAGAACGCTGGCGCTGACGGTGTACGGCGATCTCGACGTCTCGGTCGTCCGGGACATGCCGCCAGGCCGCCGGCCGATTTTCACGACCGTCCGTCCGGAATCGAAGCGCGACGAGGTCTACAGGCTCGTTCGACAACAGCTCGAAGAGAACCGCCAGGCCTACGTCGTGTATCCGCTCATCGAGGAGTCCGAGAAAGTCGATCTCAAGGCGGCGACCGAAATGGCGGACACGCTGCAGGACGCCTTCCCGGAGTTCCGCGTCGCGCTGCTTCACGGGAAAATGAAACAAGACGCCAAGGATCGCGTGATGCGGGCGTTCGCGTCGGGAGAGGTCCACATCCTCGTCTCGACCACGGTCATCGAGGTGGGCATCGATGTGCCCAACGCCAGCGTGATGGTGATCGAGCACGCCGAACGCTTCGGCCTCTCGCAGCTGCATCAGCTGCGGGGCCGCGTGGGTCGCGCGGCGCATCAGTCGCACTGCGTGCTTCTCTACCAATATCCCATCTCCAAGCAGGGAAAAGCGCGGCTTCAGGCGCTCGCCGCCACGACCAACGGCTTCGAGATCGCCGAACGCGATCTCGAGCTGCGCGGGCCGGGCGATTTCTTCGGCACGCGGCAATCGGGTCTGCCGACGCTTCGCACGGGCGACCTTCTGCGCGATCACGCGCTGATGGAGCGGGCGCGCGACGAAGCCTCGCGCTTCCTCGAGGAACAGACGCTCGCGGCGCCGCTCGTGGAACGGATGAAGGCCGCGTGGCCCCACAGGTTCGGATTAATGGATATCGGGTGAAGATCAAACAGGAGATCAAGAGATCAGGAGAATTCTTGTCAAAGACAAAAACTCCTAGTCTCCTAATCTCCTGTGCAAAACAGACGAACGATGCGGATTATTGCCGGTGACCTGAAGGGGCGGCGCCTCAAGACCCCGAAGTGGGACGGGCTCCGTCCCACATCGGACAAGCTGCGGGAGACGTTGTTCAACGTCGTCGCCGTGCGCCTCCCCGGCGCCCGCGTGCTCGATTGCTATGCGGGCACGGGCGCCATCGGCATCGAAGCGTTGAGCCGGGGCGCGTCGCACGTGACGTTTGTCGACACCGACACGCGCGCACGCCATCTCATCGAAGAGAACCTGCGTCACTGCGGCGTCCAGGACCGCTATGCTATTATCCGGACGCCGCAAGCCCTGCCGGCCGGGACGTTCGACCTGGCCGTGCTGGATCCGCCTTACGACGAACCCGATTTGACGGCCTCGATCGCCGCGGCCGAGCCCCTGATGGCGCCTGGCGGGTTGCTCGTGCTCGAGCACGCGCGCCGGCGGCCGGCTCCGGACCACGTGGGACGGCTGCGGAAGACGCGGGACCTGGCGTCGGGCGACAGTGCGCTGGCGTTTTACACGCCGGGCGAGAGCGGGGCCGAAGGGCACCCGGATCAATCATGAAATTAGCCGTGTATCCGGGCTCGTTCGATCCGTTGACCAACGGACACGTCGACATCATCGAGCGGGGCATGCACCTGTTCGACAAGATCATCGTGGCCGTGCTGGTCAACGTGGAGAAGTCGCCGCTGTTCACCATGCAGGAGCGCATCGAGATCCTGCGCGACGTGTTCAAGGGACAGCCAAACGTCGAGGTCGACACCTTCGAAGGGCTGCTGGTCGACTACGTGGCCACGCGACAGGCCGACGTCATCGTCCGGGGGCTGCGCGCGTTGTCGGACTTCGAGGCGGAATTCCAGATGGCCCTGATGAACCGGCGGTTGAGCCCGCACGTCGAAACCGTGTTCATGATGCCCGCCGAGAAGTACACCTACATCAGCTCGCGCCTGATCAAGGAAGTCTTTTCGCTGGGTGGGCAGGTGCACGGTCTCGTGCCGGAGGTCGTCGAGACCCGGTTGAAGCAGAAGCAGTTGAGGAGCACACATGTTAGCTGAACGCATGAGCAGAGTGTCCACCTCGCCGACGATGAAGGTTGCGGGCGAGGCGGCGAAACTGAAGCGTCAAGGCGTCGACGTCGTCGACTTCGGCGCCGGCGAGCCCGATTTCCCGACGCCGGAACCGGCGAAGGACGCGGCCAAGGTCGCCATCGACCAGAACTTCACCAAATACACCCCGCCGGCCGGTATGCCCGACCTGAAGCTGGCGATCTGCGCGCGCTACAAAGCCGACTACGGCGTGAGCTTCGCCGAGAACGAAGTGATCGCGACGGCCGGAGGCAAGCAGGCACTCTACAACACCGCGATGGTGTTGTACGGACCTGGCGACGAGGTGATTACGCATGCGCCGTACTGGCCGACGATTCCCGAGCAGATCAAGCTGGCCGATGCCACGCCGGTCATCGTGCAGACGAGCCCGCAGGATGGCTTCTCGGTACATCCCGAGGCGATCATCGCGGCCATGACGCCGCGCACGAAGGCGGTCATCATCAACTCGCCGGGCAATCCGACCGGAGCGGTCATCAGCGAAGAGGCGATGGCGGCGATTGGCGACGCCGCGGCGAAACGCGGCATCTGGGTCGTGGTGGATCTCTGCTACGAGAAGCTGATCTACGACAACGTCCCGCACAACCTCGTCAAGGTGCTGACCGATCGCATGCGCGATCGCGCCATCTTCTGCGGGTCGGCCTCGAAGGCGTACTCGATGACCGGCTGGCGCTGCGGATGGATTCTCGCGCCGAAGGAGGTCGTCGCCGCGGCCGACACGCTGCAGGGACATTCGACGTCGAACGTCGCGTCGATCACGCAGAAGGCGGCGCTGCAGGCGCTGACTGGCTCGCAGGATCCGGTCGGCGCGATGCTCAGCGAGTACAAGACCCGGCGCGACAAACTGATGGGCTGGTTCTCGGAGGATTCACGCTTCGAATGCGTCACGCCACGGGGCGCGTTCTACCTGTTCCCGCGCATCACCCAGGTGCTCGACGCGACAGGCATCGCGACAACCGGGGACTTCTCGCAGATGCTCCTCGACGAGGCGCGCGTGGCGCTGGCCGCCGGCGAGGGCTTCGATGCGCCGGGCTTCCTGCGCATCTCGTACGCGACCTCGCTCGACCGCCTGCGCGAAGGCGCGACGCGCATCCTCGAGTTCGTGAAGAAGCACGAACGCCAGGGCGCCGCCGCGCGCTAGCGTGACCGCACTTCCCTCGAGCTTCATCTCACGGGTCGCCGGCATCACCGGCGGCCCGTTCGTTCTTCAGGACGCGACCTCCCGCGAAACGTACGGCACCGACGGCACCAGACAGGGCGCGCCGGCGGATCTCGTCGTGCTGCCGGCCTCGACGCAGGAGATCGCCCGGCTCGCCGCGCTCTGCAACGACGCCCGCGTGCCGATGGTCGTCCGAGGAGCGGGCACGGGTTACAGCGGAGGTGCGGTTCCGATCCGCGGCGGGCTCCTCATCTCGCTCGAGCGCATGAACCGCATTCTCGAGATCGACGAGGTGAACCTCCTCGCGCGCGTACAGCCCAACGTCATCACGGGCGATCTGCAGGACGCCGTGGAACACGTCGGCCTGTTCTATCCACCGGATCCGGCGAGCCTGCGGCAGTCGGCCATTGGCGGCAACGTCGCCGAGTGCGCGGGCGGACCGCGCGCGTTCAAGTACGGCACGACCAAGCGCTACGTGCTGGCCCTCGAGGCGGTGCTGCCGACCGGTGAAGTCATCCACACCGGCTCGAAGGCGGTCAAGAACGTGGTCGGCTACGACCTGACGCAATTGCTCGTCGGCTCGGAAGGCACGCTGGCGATCATCACGGAGATCACGCTCCGGCTGATTCCGAGGCCGGCGGCGCAGGCGACATTGCTGGCGGAATTCGAGAGCATCGACGGGGCAGTCGACGCGGTGACGCAGTTGATTCAGCGCCGCGTGGTGCCGGCCGCCGTCGAGCTCGTCGACGCCGATTCGCTGCGTGCGATCGCACAGTACGCCGGGCGTCCGATGGCCAGCCCCGAGACCGCCGCCGTGCTCATCATCGAAGTCGATGGCTCGAAGGCCGCGGTGGACGAGGAGATGCTCCTCGTGGAGCACGCGTGCCGGGCCGTGCAGGCACGCGCCGTCAGGCGCGCGGCGTCCGACGCGGAGCGCGATGAGATCTGGGCCCTGCGCCGCGAGTTGTCGCCCGCGTTGAAGAAGATCTCGACGATCAAGCTGAACAACGACGTCGTGGTGCCTCGCGGACGCGTGCCACAGTTGTTCGCGCTGGTGCACGCCATCAAGCAGGAATTCGGCTTTCCCATCGCCTGTTTCGGCCACGCCGGCGACGGCAACATCCACGTCAACATCATGGTGCCCGACGCGGGCAGCGACGCCGAGATCGTCGAGCGCAGGCGGCGCGGCGACCAGGCCGTCCGGCGTCTCTTCGAAGGGGTCGTGGGGCTCGAAGGATCGATCAGCGGCGAGCACGGTATCGGATTCACGAAGCGGCCCTATCTCGGGCTGGAGCTGTCCCGCGACGAAATCGCGCTGATGCGGCGCGTGAAGGCGGCCTTCGACCCCAACGGCATTCTCAATCCGGGTAAGATCTTTCCAGATGGGTAAAACGGTTGCGGTGATTGGTGCGTCCGCCGATCCGCGGAAGTTCGGCAATCGAGCGGTGCGGGCGTTCCAGCGCCAAGGCTACACGGTGGTCCCGATCAACCCGAGAAAGCCGCTGATTGAGGGTTTGAAGACGTACGCCTCGGTGCTCGATTTTCCCGATCCGATCGACATGGCCACGTTTTATGTCCCGCCGGAGACCGGCGAACGGGTGATGCCCGAAGTGGCGAAAAAGCAGATTCCGGAGGTCTGGCTGAATCCGGGGGCGGAAAGCGAACCGCTGATCCGCCTGGCGCGATCGCTCGGCATCGAACCAATCGTGGCCTGCAGCATCCTCGCGGTCGGTGAAAATCCATATGCATGAATTGGCATTTCGTGACAAGGTCGCTTGACATCGGTTTGATGGGGTCCTATACTCGCAACCAGTACTGAATTTCCTGTCAAAGGGACGCGGGCTTTTTCTCTCGGCCCCGCGGTGTTGATAAGCACGGATTTCCCCGCAATTTGATCACACTTTCAATTTCGTTTCCGAAGAGCAGCGCGTAAGCACGCGCACGACACCTTCCAAAACATCACAAGCACGAGTCTATGCCCACAAATCACAAGCGCCAAAATCCGGCGCCGCGCGCTTCCGCCAGTGAAGTCGCGGTGACCCCCGAACCAACCACCACCACGACGACCACCAGCGAGGCACCCGCCACCACGGCGAGCGCGCCAGCCGACCCCCCGACACCACAACAGCCAGCGGCACCCGCATCGCAGCAGGCGCCACCGGCGCAGCCACAACGGCCTCAGCAGCAGGGCCAGGGCCAGCGGCGCGGGGAAGGGCTCAACATCGGCGAACTGAAGGACATGAGCATCCAGAAGCTCACCCAGATCGCCAAGGAATTGAACGTGGCCGGCGCCACGGGCATGCGGAAGCAGGAGCTGATCTTCCAGATCCTGAAGGCCCAGACCGAGCAGAGCGGCTTCATCTTCTCGGAAGGCGTCCTGGAAGTGCTGCCCGACGGGTTCGGGTTCCTGCGCGCGCCCGACTACAACTACCTGCCGGGTCCCGACGACATCTACGTGTCGCCGTCGCAGATTCGGAAGTTCGACCTGCAGACGGGCGACACCGTCTCCGGCCAGATCCGCCCGCCCAAGGAGGGTGAGCGGTATTTCGCGCTGATCAAGGTCGAAGCCGTCAACTTCGAGCAGCCCGAGCAGGCGCGCGACAAGCTCTTCTTCGAAAACCTCACGCCCCTGTATCCACAGGAGCGGCTGAAGCTCGAGACCGCAACCGAGAACCTTTCCGCACGGGTAATGGATCTCTGGACGCCCATCGGCAAGGGGCAGCGCGGCCTCATCGTCGCGCCACCGCGCACCGGCAAGACCATGCTGCTGCAGAACATCGCGCAGTCGGTGGTGCAGAACCACCCCGAGGTCTTCCTCATCGTGCTCCTCATCGACGAGCGGCCGGAAGAAGTCACAGATATGCAGCGCTCGGTCGATGGGGAAGTCATCTCCTCGACCTTCGACGAGCCGGCCCAGCGGCATGTGCAGGTGGCCGAGATGGTCATCGAGAAGGCGAAGCGGCTGGTCGAGCACAAGAAGGACGTGCTTATCCTGCTCGACTCGATTACGCGCCTCGCTCGCGCCTACAACACCGTGATTCCTCCGTCGGGCAAGGTGCTCTCGGGCGGTCTCGATTCGAACGCGCTCCAGAAACCGAAGCGCTTCTTCGGTGCGGCCCGAAATATCGAAGAGGGTGGCTCGCTCACGATCATCGCAACGGCGCTCATCGACACGGGCTCGCGCATGGACGACGTCATCTTTGAAGAGTTCAAGGGAACGGGCAACATGGAAATCCACCTCGACCGGAAGCTGGCTGACAAGCGCGTGTTCCCCGCGATCGACCTGCAAAAGAGCGGCACGCGAAAGGAAGAGCTGCTGATTCCGAAGGACGACCTCAACCGGATCTGGGTCCTCCGCAAGGTGCTCGCTCCGCTGTCGCCCGTTGAAGCGATGGAACTGCTGCTCGACAAGATGGGCAAGACCAAGGGGAACACCGAGTTCCTGTCGGCAATGCAAAAGATGGGCTGACGAGAGTCCTGAGAGTCCGGAAGTCTAGGAGTCGGAAGAGTCTTGGAGTCGGCGATGGGAACTGTCATCCGCGTCCGCCAGAACGGGCCGTATCGGATCGAAGCCGATGATGTCACGGTCCTCGATTGGAACGGCAATCCCTATACGATTACCCGTTATCCCGTCGCGTTGTGCCGCTGCGGGGGCTCGACGACCAAGCCCTTCTGCGACGGCACCCATTCGAAGATCGGATTCCAGGCGGCTGAGGCCGCCGTACCCGGATCCGAAGACAAACCAGCGATCTAAGACAGGGCTAAAGCCCTGTGCCACCGCAAGTCCCAACCAGAAAACGGATCCCGGATCCTTTTATTTCCGTCTCGCGCGATATCCGTCGAGGCGGACCGAAATCTGCCCGGCAAGAGCGGCATCGCCGGCAGCTCGCGCGATACCGATCGCTTCCTCCGCCGCCCGAATCGCCTCATCGACACGATCGGCCGTGGCATAGGCGGCGGCCAGCGTGTCGAGCGCCGTCGCGTCCTGCCGGTTCGTTATCGCGACGGCACGTTCGGCCAGCCGCACACCTTCCGCCGGAACACGCAGTTCCAGATTCGGAGCGGTTGCGATGATCCACGCCAGATCCAGCAGCGCCCCGAGGCGGGTCGGATCGATCTCCAGCGTCCGCCGGTACTGATACATGGCCTCGGACAGCTGATTCACCATCACAAGCGCGCGCGCCAGGCCCTGACGCGCATCGGCATCCTCCGGATCCAGCTCGATCGCCCTTTGATAATTTTGAATCGCGCGGTCGTTCTGACCCCGCGCGGCGAACGCGCGCCCCAGGTTGTAATGCGCCGCAACGTTGACCGAATCGCGGCTCAGCACCTGCTGGTATAACTCGATCGCGTCTTCAATCCTGTTCTGGCCGTGGAGCGCCACGGCCAGGCCATACATCGCTTCGACGAATGCCGGGCGCCCGGCCAGCGCCAGGCGGAACGACCGTTCGGCTTCGTCGTATTTCTGCTGCAGGAGGAGCACGCCCGCGACGTCGTAGTGACGTCCCGGCGCCGGATCCAGCCGCACCGCCTCCTCGAGCTGAACCAGCGCGTCATCGATGCGGTTCGCTTCCAGGTAGCACGCGGCCAGCTCTGCGCGCAGCTCGGCGTTGCGCGGCTCCACCTCGAGCCACTTCTCGTTGCCCGCGATATCGTCGCGGAGAATCTTCGGCCCGAAGTCGCGCTCGAGCACCACCAGATCGCCGGGGTTGCGGGGAACGACCTGCAGCCACAGCGATCCCATCTCGGATGTGCTGGTCTGGCCGAACGTCACACGTCTGGAGGGCCGATTCGGATTTCGCTGATTGTCCTGTGAATTGTCGTAGCGGTATTCCATCTGGACGCGCGTCCCCTTCGGCAGCCGGATCGGCTGCGCGTAGGTGTACACATCCTGCCAGTGAAAATCCCAGTCGTTGATGGTGATGAGCGGCTGTGTCGTTCCGCCGGGCAGCGTGGCCCAGGCGCGGATCTCCCGTGCGAGGAAATGCGCGTGCGGCTGGACGGCCAGCGCGTCGACATCGACGGGCAGGGTGTACTCGTCGCTGTTGACGTAATCGCGGCGGTCGGGCGCGATATCGATGTCCTGACGGCCAAGCCTCAGCATGTAGCCGGTTCGCGCGGGCGGACTGTTCGTAAAGAAGAACCCGACGCTCACCTGCACGGGCTCAGGCTTCGCACCAGGCATCAGATGGAGCTCGACGACGAGATCGCTCTGCGGCTCGAGGTGCCAGCTCATGCCGTCGGCAGAGGCGCGCGGCGACTGGCCCGGCGTCCATCCGAGGAATGTCCCGTCAGGAAATTTTGCTTCGCGGCTGCCGCCGCCTTCATACCCGGCTCCGGCTTCGTCTGCATCGCGGCGGCGCGACAGGCGCGTGCGATCGATCTTGATGTTGGCGTGATGCACGACGGCGGCGTTGCCCGGACGAAACTCGACGGCCTTCACATAGGAAGCCGCCTTGACCGGAATGGGCATCACAAACGTGCGAAAGACATCGCGTCCCTTCGACGGCAGCACGTAGGGCTGGGGCATGGAGACGACGACGTCGGGCATGCCGAGTTGCCAGCCGTCGGTCCATGCCGGCATGCGGGGGAGGTCGGCCGGATCGCCCCGCATCATGCCCTCCGCCACCCATTGCTGAAGCAGCGCGATCTGCGACTCGCTCAGCCTGCGCTCGCCCTGAAACTGGCCGTAGCCCGGTTCCGGTTTCCACGGCGGCATCTGGCGTGCCCGAGTGATGTCCGCGATCTGCCTGGCGCGGGGCCGCGCATCTTCGTAGGTGAGCAGGCTGAACGGAGCGGCCTGGCCTGGCCGATGGCAGGGACCGCACTGGGAATACAGAATCGGCGCCACTTGCTTCGTAAACGTCACCCGTTCGGCCTGCGCGCGGAGGCTTACGGAATTGAGGCACAGGCCGACGAGGATCAGCGAGATCCGGATCGTGCGATTCATGGAAATGGATCGACTCAGTCTCTAACGATAATGCCTCCGCAATCAAATTATTCGTGGTATAACGGCTGAAAACCTAGGGTAATCAGATTAGTCCACGGCGTTCGTGCCGGGGCACACCGCCGTATCGGCCATGCGATCGATGGAGGTGGTTCCATGCAGCGGAATCCTGGTCGTATCCTGCTGTTATTTCTCGCCTGTCTGGTTCTCCTGCCCGCAATTGCCGCAGCACAGAGTCAAATCAACGGAACCGTGCGCGACGAGTCGGGCGGCGTGCTGCCTGGCGTCACGGTGGAAGTGTCGAGCCCGGTCCTGATTGAAAAAGTCCGCACTGCCGTCACCGACGATCAGGGGCGGTTCGCCATCGTCGATCTGCGTCCCGGTATGTACAGGATCACCTTTACGCTGACCGGCTTCAACACCGTCGTTCGCGAGGGCGTCGAAGTGCCGGGCGGCGTGGCGGTCACCTCGAACGCCGATCTCAAGGTCGGCGCGCTCGAAGAAACGATCACGGTGTCGGGACAGACACCGCTCGTCGACGTGACGCAGGCGACACGCACGCAGGTGCTGACGCGCGATCTCATCGATGCGCTGCCGTCCACGCGCAACATCATGTCGGTGGGCATGATGGTGCCGGGGATCCGGCTCGGCACGCCCGACGTCGGCGGTTCGCGCCAGATGGAGCAGACCAATCCGCGCGGCCACGGCATCGCGGCGAAGCACACCGTGCAGCACATCGACGGCATGAGCGTGAACAGCCAGGAGACGTCGAACCAGCAGAGCTACGTCAACGACGCGCTCAGCGCCGAAGTGACGGTCAGCACCAGCGCGCATCCGGCGGAGATTCAGTCGGGCGGTCTGCGCACGAACATGATCCCGAAAGACGGCGGCAACATCGTGAGCGGCAGCATTTTCTTCGGCGGCTCCGATGGCGGGTGGCAGAGCAATAACGTCAGCGAGGAGATGAAAAAGCAGAATTTCACGAGCGCCAACGGCATCGCCCACATCCAAAACTTCAACGCATCGATGGGCGGCCCCATCATGCGCGACAAGCTGTGGTTTTTCATCTCTGCGCGGCACATCTCGACCGACGAGCTCGTCGCGAACGTTGACGAGTATGTGACCGCGCCTGACGGCGAGCTCATTCGCAGCACGCTCGACCAGTACATCCGGGACGTGCTCGGGCGGGTCACATGGCAGATCAGCTCCAGGAACAAGCTGGCCGTGTTCTTCGAGCGGACGTGGAAGCGCAAGGGCAAGGACTTCGGCTTCGGCGCCGACCCGCGATCTGGAACGCAGCGCGATCCGCACAAAGCCCACTACGGCGTGGGTCAGGGCAAGTTCACGAGCACGCTGACCAGCAAGATCCTGTACGAGGCCGGCTACTCGAGCTCCTACCAGCACTGGACCGGTTTCAACCAACCGGAGATCGTGCAAGAGCGCTATCTTCCGAATGGCAACATCAACCCGGCATGGCTGAACAACGCCCGGCGCGAGGCCAACGCGCTCTTCGTGACGCCACGCTGCGCGTACTCGTTCGGTTGCACGGCGTGGGTCTCGAACGGTCAGGATCAGCGGACGGCCGACGCGGGCTTCCGCGTCGCCAGCTCGATGTCGTACGTCACCGGCAGCCACAACTTCAAGGTCGGGTTCACTGACTCGTTCGGGCCGGTCCACGTGTTCACCGATCGCCAGGCCGATCTGGTGCAGACCTACAACAACGGGCGTCCGCAGTCGGTAACCGTTTACACGACCCCGTACAACCGGTTCAGCTACGTCAACTACGACCTCGGGATCTTCGCGCAGGATTCCTGGACGATCAAACGTCTGACGCTCAATGCCGGCGTCCGGCTCGACAACTTCGATTCGATGATCGAGGCGACGTCGATGCCGGCGGGACGGTTTGCCGGCGAGCGGTACTTCCCCGAGCGCGAGCACGTCCCGCAGTGGCTGTGGGACGTGTCGCCGCGATTGCAGCGGAGCGTACGACCTGTTCGGAGACGGTCGCACGGCGCTGAAAGCGAGCTTCGCCCGGTATATCGATCCGTTGACCGGCGGCTTCGCCGACCGATATGCACCCGGCGCCGGGAACGAGACCCGCAACTGGTTCGACTGCAGCATCAACGCGGCGGGTAACGCGTGTGCGGGAGGCACGCCGTTGCCGACCGACGGCGACGACATCGCGCAGGCGCACGAAATCGGCCCGGGCGGCGCGACCTTCGGCATCCGGGAAGATCGCGATTTCGCCCCGGACATCCAGCGCGAGCGCAACACGGAATACACGGTCGGCGTCCAGCACCAGTTGTTCTCGCGCGTCTCGGTGATCGGGCAGTACTACAGGCGGACGTTCCAGGACATGGAGATGCTCGACCGCGAGCTCATCACTAATGCCGACTACACGTCATTCCAGGCGCCGCTGCCGGCCGACGTGGCGCGCGATCCCGAAGTCGCGGAGATTCTCTCGCCGGGACAGCTGGTCACCGTGTACAACCTCAACCGGGCGAAACTGCCGGTCTATACGTCGCAACAGCGCGACAAGACGGTGCCCGACCTCACGTCGGTGTACAACGGCTTCGACTTTGCCGTGAACGCCAGAATTGCGGGAGGCGGGACGGTCTTCGGCAGCTGGACGGTCGAGCGGAATCTCTCGAACTACTGCGCCAACGACGACAACCCCAACGGGATCTCGACGGCCGACCGCTACACCGGCACGGCCGTTTACGCTGGCGGCGCGTTCTGCGATCAGGGCAACTTCGATGTGCCTCTCCGGCACGAGTTCAAGTTGGCCGGCAGCGTGCCGGTCCGCTATGGCATCGACCTGGGCGTCGTGCTGCAGAGCTATGCCGGCAGCGAGCGCATCATCACCTGGCAGCCGGCTGCGGCGGTGTTCCCGGCCCCAGCCGGACGCACGCGGACGGAAACGCTCATGTTGAACGAGCCCGGCTCGCTGTACTATCCGCGCTACAACCAGGTCGACTTCAACATCAAGAAGACGTTCCGGGCGGGCCGAAAGACCTACTCGGGGCAGATCGACTGGTTCAATCTGCTCAACGGTAACGCCGTGTTCTCCCGCAACAGCGCGGTGGGCAGCTCGCTCGGGCAGATCCAGACGATTCTGCAGGGCCGGCTGATGCGCCTGGCGTTCCAGATGAAGTGGTAATGGTGAGTTGAGACATTGTCAGTTTGTGATTGGCGATTGGCGATTGCCGGATTTCCGGGCATCGTCAATTGCCAATCGGCAATTCGGATTGGGCGATCAACTCCCTCAGTTCCTCTCCCTCGATCACTTCCTTCTCCAGCAATCGCCGCGTGACCGCTTCGAGCAGTTGGCGCTGATCCGTCAGGACACGGCGCGCGCTGTCGTGCGCTTCGTCGAGGAGCCGCTTGACCTCGGCATCGATGCGTTGGGCTGTTTCCTCGCCGTACGGGCCGCGCTCGGGGCCCATGGGAATGTCGAGGAACGCGTTCCGGCGTGAGCCCTCGTAGTTGACGGTTCCAAGCTCTTCGCTCATGCCGAACTGCGTGACCATCGCGCGCGCGATGTCGGTCGCGCGCTGGAGATCGTTCTGCGCCCCCGTGGAGATCTCGCCAATCGCAATCTCTTCGGCGGTGCGCCCACCGAGCAGGACGGCCATCTGGTTCTCGAGGTCCCTGCGCGTCAGCAGGTAGCGATCCTCGAGCGGGATCTGCATGGTGTATCCGAGCGCGCCAAAGCCGCGCTGCACGATCGAGATCTTGTGCACAGGGTCGAGTCCCGGGAGGGCAGTCGCGACGATGGCATGCCCCGATTCGTGGTACGCGACCATCTCGCGCTCGCGCACGCTCATGACGCGCTTCTTCTCGAGCCCGGCGATGAGACGGTCGATCGCATCGTTGAGATCGCTCATCTCGACGGCGCTCTTACCGCGTCGCGCAGCCAGCAGCGCTGCTTCGTTGACGAGGTTGGCGAGATCGGCGCCGGCAAATCCCGCGGTCCGCTGGGCGACAACCTTCAGGTCCGCACTCGCCGCCATCTTCACCGAACGCGCGTGGATGCGAAGAATCTCCTCGCGTCCGCGGACGTCTGGCTTGTCGACGAGGACCTGGCGGTCGAACCGTCCAGGCGCGCAGCAGCGCGGGATCGAGCACTTCGGGCCGGTTGGTGGCGCCCATGATGATGACGCCCTTGCGCGAATCGAAACCGTCCATTTCCGCCAGCAACTGGTTGAGCGTCTGCTCGCGCTCTTCGTGGCTGCCCATCGGGCTCTGCACGCGCACCTTGCCGAGCGCGTCGAGCTCGTCGATGAAGACGATGCACGGCGCCTTGGCTTCTGCCTGACCGAAGAGATCGCGCACGCGCGCCGCGCCGACGCCGACGAACATCTCCACGAACTCCGAGCCGCTGAGGCTGAAAAACGGCACCTTGGCTTCGCCCGCGACCGCCTTGGCCAGCAGGGTCTTGCCGGTGCCCGGCGGGCCGACCAGCAGGACGCCCTTGGGGATGCGGCCGCCGATGCTCGTGTACTTCTTCGGATTCTGCAGGAACTCGACGATCTCTTTCAGCTCGTCCTTGGCCTCGTCGACACCCGCCACATCGCCGAAGCGCACCTTGACGTCGTCTTCCGCGTAGATCTTCGCCCGGCTGCGCGCGAACGACATGACCCCGCCCTCGGCGCCGCCCATCCGGCGGAACAGGAAGCTCCAGACGGCCACGAGCAGGAGCAGCGGAAAGATCCAGCCGAGGAGATCGGCGAGCCATCGGTTGGTCATTTCCCCCGAATACTTCACGCGGGCTTTCTCGAGATCGGCGACGAGTTGAGGGTCTTCTATTCGTGTGGTGAGAATCGCCTCGGGTTTCGCGCCCGAGGTGGCCGGTGTCAGCGCGCCCCGGATGATCTGTTCGCCGACGACGGCCTCGGCAACCTTTCCCTGCTGAACGAGCGACTTGAACTCGCTGTAAGGGATCTGCCGGCCGCCGGGCACGAGAAAGTAGGTCTGAACCAGCACCAGCAGGAGCAGGAAGGCGAGGCCATACCATACGGTGCCGACGGGCCGTCGCGGCGGTGTCCTCCGCTCGCCTCGAGGATTCGGTGGTCGAGGAATGGATGGCATGATCAGCCCGCGACCGCGCTTGGCTGCTGCTTGACGAACTGGAGTCCGGATGGCCCCGCATCGACCTTGATCGTGTCGCCCTCGCGGAACTCGCCCTCGAGCACGCGCATCGCGAGACGATCGAGGATGTGACGCTGAATCGCCCGCTTCAGCGGCCGCGCGCCGTACGTGGGGTCGTAGCCCTCGCGAACGAGCCAGTCTTTGGCGGCGTCGGTCAGCGTCACGAAAATCTTCCGCTCTTCGAGGCGCTTCAACAACCCCTTCACCTGAATGTCGACCACCTGCTTCAACTGCTCCCGGTCGAGCGGATGGAAGATGATGACTTCGTCGATGCGATTGATGAACTCGGGCCTGAAGTGCGCCCGCAGCGCCTCCTGCACCTGACGGCGCACGCCTTCGTCGATACCGCGCTCGCCGAGATCGGCGAGCGACGCGCTTCCGAGGTTCGACGTCATGATCACCACGGTGTTCTTGAAGTCGATGGTTCGCCCCTGGCCGTCGGTCAGCCGGCCATCGTCGAGCAGCTGCAGCAGGACGTTCAGCACTTCCGGATGGGCCTTCTCGATTTCGTCGAACAGCACGACAGAGTAAGGACGCCGGCGCACCGCCTCGGTGAGCTGTCCCGCCTCTTCGTACCCGACATATCCGGGCGGCGCACCGATCAGACGCGACACGGTGTGCTTCTCCTGATACTCGGACATGTCGATCCGGATCATGGCGTGTTCGTCGTCGAAGAGGAACTCGCCCAGCGCGCGCGCCAGCTCGGTCTTGCCCACTCCGGTTGGACCGAGAAACACGAAGCTGCCGAGCGGCCGGTTCGGGTCCTGCAGCCCCGCCCGCGCGCGGCGAATGGCGTTGGCGACGGCCTGAATGGCCTCGTCCTGTCCCACGACGCGGAGGTGCAGCCGTTCTTCCATGTGAATGAGCTTCTGAATCTCTCCCTCGACGAGACGGCTGACCGGAATATGCGTCCACTTGCTGACGACTTCGGCAATGTCTTCTTCGTCGACCTCTTCCTTCAGCATGCCGAGGCCTTGTTTGGCCGCGGCGGCGAGCCGTTCTTCATCCGCGCGCATCTGCTGCTCCAGGCCCGGCAGACGGCCGTACTGCAGCTCTGAGGCCTTGCCGTAATCGCCGCCTCTCTGGGCGCGTTCGATCTCCAGACGCAGTTGTTCCAGCTCTTCCTTGAGCTTGCGCTGGCGCTGGATGGCTTCCTTTTCCTGCTGCCAGCGGGCCATCAGCCGCGTGTGTTCCTCCTTGAGATCGGCGAGCTCTTTTTCGAGCTTGCCGAGCCGCTCCTTCGACGCCTTGTCCTTTTCCTTCCGCAGCGCCTCGCGTTCGATCTCGAGCTGCATGACGCGGCGGTTGATCTCGTCGAGCTCGGCCGGCATCGAGTCGATTTCCATGCGCAGCTTCGACCCGGCCTCGTCGACCAGGTCGATGGCCTTGTCGGGCAGGAATCGATCCGTGATGTAGCGGTAGGAAAGGACCGCGGCCGCGACCAGCGCCGCATCCTTGATCCTGACGCCGTGGTGAATCTCGTAACGCTCGCGAAGCCCGCGAAGGATGCTGATCGTGTCTTCGACGGTCGGCTCGGCCACCATGACCGGCTGAAACCGCCGTTCGAGCGCCGCGTCCTTCTCGATGTACTTTCGGTATTCGTCGAGCGTCGTGGCGCCAATGGTATGAAGCTCTCCGCGCGCGAGCATCGGCTTCAACATGTTCGAGGCGTCCATCGAGCCCTCCGACGCCCCCGCGCCGACCACGGTATGCAATTCGTCGATGAAGAGGATGATTTCGCCTTCCGACTGCACGACCTCGTTCAGCACGGCCTTCAGACGATCCTCGAACTCGCCGCGATACTTCGCGCCCGCGATGAGCGCGCCCATGTCGAGCGAGACGACCTTCTTGTTTTTCAGGCCTTCGGGCACGTCCTCCTTGACGATCCGGCCCGCCAGTCCTTCGACGATCGCCGTCTTGCCGACGCCGGGCTCGCCGATGAGCACGGGATTGTTCTTCGTGCGCCTCGACAATACCTGGATGACGCGGCGAATCTCCTCGTCCCGGCCGATGACCGGATCGAGCTTGCCGCGGCGGGCGAGCTCGGTGAGATCGCGGCCGTATTTTTCGAGGGCCTGATACTTCGCCTCGGGATTCTGATCGGTCACGCGCTGCGCGCCGCGCACCTGCGTCAGCACCTCGAAAATCCGATCCTTGGTGATGTGGTGCTGTTGCAGGATGCGCGCGGCACCCGTGCGGCCGCCTTCCGAGGCGATGCCGAGCAGGAGATGCTCCGTGCTGACGAAATCGTCCTTGAGGCGTCCGGCTTCGGCTTCGGCAGCGTCGGTCACTTTCCTGATGCGAGGCGACAGGCCGGGCTGAGAGCCGCCATACGCGGCGGGCTGCCGCGCGAGCTCTTCGCGAAGCTCGTCGGCGATGGGCTTTGGCTCGATGCCCAGCTTGCGTAACAGGGCGGGCACGATGCCGTCGGCCTGTTCCGTGAGGGCCAGGAACAGGTGTTCGGGCTCGATTTGCGCGTGGTTCAGGTCGCCGGCGAGCTTCTGCGCCCCGTGCACGGCTTCCTGGGCCTTTTCCGTGTACTTGTTGAGGTTCATCGCTGCATCTCAAAGACTACGCCGCCGAGCTCTTGCCACCCGCCAGTTTGGCCAGCGCTTCGTAGTGCGTGCGCTCCTCGGGGGTCAGCTCGCGCGGCAATTCCGCCTCGATCGTTGCATAGAGGTCGCCAAACTCGTCGGATTTGCCGACGAGCGGCATCCCCTTGCCCTTTAGACGGAAAACCTGCCCGTTCTGCGTTCCAGGTGGAATCTTGAGCCGAATTGGTTTGCCGCCGAGGTTGGGCACCTCGGCTTCGCCGCCCAGCACGGCCGTCGTCACCGGAACGCGAATCTTTGCATGGAGATCCTGGCCCTTACGCTCGAACCGGGAGTCGGGCGCGACGTGTACCCGCAGATACGAGATCCCCCGAACGCCCCCCGCCGTCGCCTTGCTCGCCCTCGCCCGAGACGCGCACCCGCGAACCATCTCCCACACCTGCGGGAATTCTCACGTCCACCGTGCGCGATCGTCCCTCGTGCTCCGAGGAGAGGCGCCGCATGGCGCCGCGATAGGCTTCTTCGAGCGAGAGATCGATTGGATGCTCGACGTCACGGCCCTGCCGGGCCCGCGTACTCCGAGAGCCCGCGCGCCCGCCGCGTCCCCGCATCTGGGGCTCGCCGCTGCCCGAGAAGAACGCATGGAAAAAGTCGGAGAAGGGATCTTCATTGCCGAACAGATCGCGCATCTCTTCGGCCGTCATGGTGCGGTAGGAACCCTGTCCGCCGCCGGGCGCTCCGCCCCCGCCGAACATGTCTCCCCACTGACGGGGATCGAATCCAGGCGTACCCGGACCGCCCCCGGCGCGCTGCGCCTGCTCGTACATCTTCCAGTTCGACCCCAGCTCGTCGTATTTCCGGCGCTTGTCGGGGTCGCCGATCACCTCGTAGGCTTCGTTGATTTCCTTGAATTTCGACTCGGCGGCCTTGTCGCCGGGATTCACGTCGGGGTGGTGTTTGCGCGCGAGCTTCCTGAAGGCCTGCTTGACCTCTTTTTCGGAGGCGGTCTTGGGGATGCCCAGCGTCGCATAGTAGTCCTTGAAATCCATCAACCCTCGTTGCAACTGTAGGATCTGCAAAAAATCTAGTCAATGCCGGGTATGATGTAGGCTTCTTGCTGGGTACCTTCATGCGGAAGGTTTCATTCCGCTGGAAATTCCGCAGTGGTTCTCGTTGACGGTGATCGTGGGCATCTTCGTCGTGTCGTTGTTCTACGCGCGGCAGGAAGCGGCACGGCATCGCGTGCGACATCTCAAGGGCCTTACGGCGGAGGACGCTGCGAACGTGTTCGTCGATACCGATGGTTGAGTGGTCCGATGTCCTCACAGTTGGTCTTCTGGTTCTGCTCGAGGGCTTGCTCAGTGCCGATAACGCACTCGTTCTTGCCGTTCTCGTCTTAGGCCTACCCAAAGATCAACAGAAGAAAGCGCTGCGCTACGGCATCCTCGGTGCGTTCTTTTTCCGCGCCGTGGCGACGCTGCTCGCCGTGTATCTCATCGAGCTGAGCTGGGTGAAGCTTCTCGGCGCGGGGTACCTGCTGTACCTGACCTACGCGCACTTTGCCGGGGGAGGGGAGGGGCACGATCGCCGCGCACCGAAGCTGGCGAAGCCGATGTTCGGGCTGACGGCGTTCTGGGCGACCGTCGTCAAGGTCGAGTTGACGGACATCGTGTTTGCGATCGATTCCATCCTCGTCGCGGTGGCGATGTCGAGCAAGACGTGGGTCATCCTGACCGGCGGCGTCCTGGGCATCATCGCCATGAGGCTCGTGATCGGCAAGCTGCTGTCGCTGATCCAGCAGTATCCGGCGCTTGTGGACGGGGCGTTCATCATCATTGCCTGGGTCGGCATCAAGCTGCTGCTGGAATTCGCCCATCAGGAGGGGTACGTGCACTTCCTGATTCCGAAGTGGCTGTCTCTCGGTCTCATCATCGTCATCTTCGCGCTCGCCTTCATGTATGCGCGAAAGCATCCCCGCGTCGAGCCCGAAGAGGAGCGAGCCGCCAAGGATGTGGACGAACTGGAGGACGTGCTCTAGCGTCCCTTGAGCTTTCTGATGGCGCGCCGTTCGCGTTTGTCGGGCGCGTGCGTCCGCTGCATGCCGGCGCGGTAAATCCTCTCCAGCCGGCGCAGCTCCTTTTCCTCTTCCGAGATCGGCGGCGTGGTGTCCTGGTAGAGCAGCCGGGCCTCGGCCCTGGGTATGTGCTTGTCGGCGAGGCCGACAACCGTCAGGGTCTGTTTACGCCCGTAGGGCCGGCTCAGACGCAATTGGTCGCCGATCTTGAGCTGGCGGTGCGGCTTACAGCTCTCGCCGTTCACCTCCACCTTGCCCCCCTGGCACGCTCGCTGGGCCTCTGAGCGCGTACGATAGAGGCACGCCACATCCAACCAGACATCCAGGCGGATGGTTGTCGTAGTCTGACTCATGACCTACAGCGAACTGCTCGCGCTCATCGGCTGCCTCTTCATCGTGTGGCTGGTGATCGTCACCCTGTTCGCTCCGCACATCCCCTACACCCTGCATCAGCGCGTCGACTGCCGTTCCGCGCACTTCATCCACAGCCTCAGCAGCGTGATGCTCACCGCGGTGCATCGCGACAGCCGCTTCGAGGTCCTGACCAACGCCGAGCAGTTCTATCCCGCAATGCTCGAGGCCATCTCGAACGCCCGGCATTCGATCAACATGGAATGCTACATCTTCCGCCCCGACGAAACAGGCCGGAGGTTCATGCGGGCAATGATGGAGCGCGCCAGGGCCGGCGTCGTGGTGACCCTCGTGGTGGACGCAGTCGGGAGCTTTCGTTTCGGCGGGTCTGCGGCACGCGAGATGCGCAAGGCGGGCTGCCGGGTCGAGCTCTATCAACGCCTGAAGTGGTACCGGTTGTCGCGGCTGAACAACCGCACGCACCGCGAGCTGCTGATTGTCGACGGACGCGTGGCGTTTCTCGGTGGAGCCGGGGTCGGCGATCAGTGGTCGAAAGGGGAGCGCGGCAAGCGGCCGTGGCGCGACACGATGGCGCGGGCCACCGGACCGGTCGTCTCGTCAATCCAGGGTGTCTTTGCCGAGAACTGGACGGAATGCTGCGGCGAGATTCTCTGCGGCCCCGCGTACTTCCCCGATTTGGAGAAGTGCGGCGACACTTCGTCCCTCATCGTCAAGAGCTCTCCGGCCGACCGCGCGACCGCCTGCCGTGTGGTGTTTCAGATGCTCGTCGAGGGCGCGAGTTGCCGGTTGCGCATCATCACTCCGTACTTCCTGCCAGACCAATCGCTTCGACGGGCGCTCGTCGCGAGCGCCCGTCGCGGCGTGAAGATCGAGATTATCGTGCCCGGGTCGCACACCGACCAGCGCTGGGTCCGGCTCGTCAGCCGGCGAACGTACAGCGAGCTGCTCCGTGCCGGGATCCGCATCTACGAATATCGTGCCGGCATGACGCACGCGAAGGCGCTGTGCGCCGACGACCTCTGGGTCATCCTCGGCACCACCAACTTCGACAACCGGTCTTTCGAGCACAACGACGAAGTCAATCTGGCTGTCCGGGACGAAGAGATGGCAGCGCGCCTCACGACAGACTTCGTGAACGACCTGAAGGCCTGCGAAGAGGTGACCCTGGAGAGGTGGAAGCAACGGCCCCTCATCGAGAAGATCATCGAGCCCTTCGCCTGGTTCCTCGAGCGGCAACAGTAACTGTCGTATTTCGCGTCACCTTTCGCCCACGTCCGTTCAGATCAGGACAAACGCGACTGGATTTTGAACGATCGAGAGCGAGCCGTGGTGGCACCGGGCGTGCTACGCTACCGTCTCTTAGTCGGTAGTGACGACGGCCACCCAGAATCCACAAGGTACCCCTGCGCCTCCGGAGTTCGACGACGACTATCCAGGCACGCGTGCGCCCCTGCCCCTGGAGCAGCTCGAAATCCACGCCCGCCAGCTTGCCGCCGGGCACGCCGAAACCGGCAGCGGCGGTCCGCGCCGCGAACTGCTCGCGCGCCTCGACCGGAATGCGGCGCGTCTCGAGAATGTTTACAAGGCGCTGTCAGAGGAGGGGTTCGGCGAAACGCCCGAAACGCCGTCTGAGGAATGGCTGCGCGACAACCACTATGTGGTCAGGGCGCAGCTGCTCGAGATCCGACGCAACCTGCCCCGGAAGTACTACCAGGAACTGCCGACGCTGACGAGCGGGCGATGGCGGCGCTATCCGCGCGTCTACGTGTTCGCGCGGGATTTCGTGGCTCACACCGCGGGCCGTTTCAACCAGGAGTCGCTCCGCCGGTTCGCCGACGCGTACCAGGACGTCACCCCGCTGAAGATCGGCGAGCTCTGGGCGATTCCGATCATGCTTCGACTGGCGCTGGTTGAGAACCTGTGCGGCCTGGCGGGGCACACTCTCAAGGCGAGACAGGAACGGGAATCCGCGCGTGCGTTCGCGGCCAGCCTCCTCGAGGAACGGGCGAAGGGCAGAACGCCTCTGCAGGCGGCGGCAAAGGCCTCGTCCACGTTTCTCGTCGAGATTCTCCACAACCTGCGGGATCAATCGGTGGCGTCGACCGCTGCCTGGCGATGGCTGGAGACGCGGTTGACCGCGCGCGGACAGTCGGCCGACGAAATGCTGCGAACCGAACAGCACCGTGAAGCGATCGACCAGTTGTCGATTGCCAACATCATCAACACGATGCGGGCACTCTCCGCCCTCGACTGGCCGACCTTCGTCGAAGCGGTCAGCCGGGTCGAGAGAATCCTCAGACGCGATCCCGCCGAAGCCTATGCCGACATGGATCGCCCGACACGCGATCGGTACCGCAAGTCCGTCGAGCAGCTTGCACGGCGTTCTGACGCCGACGAGCTGACGGTCGCCGAACGCGCGATCGCGTGCGCCGAGCGGGCCCGCCAGGAACGCCCCGAATACGAACGATCGCATCACGTCGGCTACTACCTGATCGCGCGCGGCCGGTTCGAGCTGGAAAAAGCCGTGGGATACCCGCCGACCCTCCACGAATTGATCTCGAGGCTGGCATTCCGGCATCCCGCGCTCGGCTATCTGGGCACCCTCGCCCTGACGACCGCGTTGTTCGAGACCAGCATCCTCATGTATGCGCGGAACAACGGCGCGACCGTTTGGATGATGCTCCTGGTCGCCTTCGTCACGATCGTGCCCATCAGCGAGCTGGCGGTCAGCTTTCTCAACACGATTCTCACCACCATGATTCCGCCGCGGTCTCTGCCGAAACTGGGGTTACGCAACGGCGTGCCCGAGTCGATGACGACGGTTGTCGCGGTTCCAACCATCCTCTCGTCACCGGACCGAGTGCAGGAACTCGTGGATGCGCTGGAGGTGCGCTCGCTCGCCAACAACGACGAGAACCTGAGGTTCGCGCTCCTCGGCGATTTTCCCGATGCCGCTGCCGAGACGCTGGAATCGGATCTCCCGATTATCGAGGCGGCCCGCGAACGCGTGGCGGCGTTGAATGCCGGATACGGGACCGAGCGCTTCTATCTTCTCCATCGCAGGCGCCAGTGGAACGCGTCCGAAGGGCGGTGGATGGGATGGGAGCGCAAGCGCGGAAAGCTGCACGAGTTCAATCGCCTGCTGCGAGGGGCCGATGACACGAGTTTCGAAGCACTCGTGGGCGACGTCCAGCGCCTCCGCAACGTCCGCTATGTCATCACGCTAGATTCCGATACGGACCTGCCGCTCGACGCGGCGCGCAAGCTGGTCGGCACTCTCGCACACCCCTTGAACCGTGCGCGGTTTGATTCGAAAACCGGGCGGGTGAGCGAGGGCTACGGCATCCTGCAACCGCGTGTGGCGATCGGCGCGGTGAGCGCGGCATCGACGTCGTTCGCGGAGGTGTTCTCGGGGCACGTGGGACTCGACCCGTACACGACGGCGGTTTCCGATGTGTATCAGGATCTGTTCTGTGAAGGCAGTTACGTCGGCAAGGGCATTTACGACGTGGAGGCCTTCGAGCGCGCCCTCGAGAATCGCGTCCCCGAAAATGCGCTCCTGAGCCACGACCTGTTCGAAGGCCTGTTCGCGCGGGTGGCTCTGTGCACCGATCTCGAGGTCATCGACGATTATCCGAACCACTACCTGACGTGGACAGGACGCCTGCAGCGCTGGGTGCGCGGCGATTGGCAGTTGCTGCCCTGGTTGGGCCGGACAGTGCCGGCACACGACGGCCGGCGAAGGAACACGCTTCCGGCCATCGCGCGATGGAAGATCGCCGACAACCTCCGGCGCAGTCTGCTTCCGCCGTCATTGCTGCTGCTTCTGGCCGCCGGGTGGATGGCGCTCCCGGGCGGCCCGTCCTTGTGGACCGGTGTCGCCTTCCTGGTCCTCTTCTTTCCCGCGTACGTGCAGTGGGGGCAGACCTTCACCAATCGCGCACGGGGTGTGCCGCTGAGCGATCACCTTCGGATCGAGCGTGACAATCTCGCGTCGAGCCTGCGTCAGGTGCTCCTCCACATCGCATTTCTCGCGCATCAGTCGATCGTGATGCTCCATGCGATCGGGCGAACGCTCGTCCGCCTGCGCTCGCGAACGCATCTTCTCGAATGGGAAACGGCGGCCGATGCCGCGGCCCGTCTGCAGGTCGATCGGACGCAGGTGTTTCATCGCATGTGGACGGCACCGGTCGTCGCGCTCATCGTGACCGTCGCGGTGCTGACGTTTGAGCCCGGAAGCCTCGTCTGGGCCGTTCCGATCGTGGCGCTTTGGGCGGTGTCGCCATACCTCGCCTACCAGACCGGGCTGCCGCACGTCGATGCGCGCCACGATCTCGAGCCTCGGGAGCGGCGTCAGTTCCGCCGCACCGCGCGCCTGACATGGCGTTTCTTCGAGCAGGTCATCACGCCTGGCGACAACTGGCTGGTGCCGGACAACTATCAGGAAAACCGGCCGGACCCCATCGCGCACCGCACGTCGCCAACCAACATCGGACTCCAGATGATGGCGGCCGTCTCGGCTTGGGACCTCGGCTACATCTCGTCGGCGGCCTGCCTCGAACAACTGGAGCGGACGATCGACACCCTCTACAAGCTTCCGAGATACCGCGGCCATTTTTTCAATTGGTACGACACACAGTCGCTCGTACCGCTCGCGCCCCTGTATGTCTCCACGGTCGACAGTGGCAATCTTCTCGGCTACCTGATGACGATCAGCTCGACGCTGCCCGAGATCGTTCAGAGCAGCCCGCTCGACGCGGAACGATTTCGGGACGGCCTGTCCGACGCCCTCGATCTGTTCGAGCAGGATGGGACGCCCGCCATGGCCGGCCTCGGCCGCGAGCGCGCCCGGGACTTTCGCGCCGATTTCCGGCGGTTGCACGCGCGTCTGGAACGGACTCCCTCGGCACTGGGCGACGAGAAGGCCTGGCTCCAGGGGATTTCCGGGGACCTGACGGTCCTGGCGACGCGCTTTCACGACGCACAGGAGCGGTTGCCCGCGCGCGACAGCAAGGTACGCGCAGCGGCGGGCTGGCTCGATGCGGCCGCGGCGCTCGTGGCCGATCGGCAGCGCGAAGTCCAGGCGTTTGAAAAGGCTCCCGACGACGTGCGCGCCGCACGCGAGGCGAGGGCCGAGCGCATCCAGTCGGCGCTCGAGCAGTTCGTCGACGGTACAGAGCTGGATTTTCTCTTCGACAAGGAGCGGCATCTTTTTGCCATTGGCTACAACGTCACCGAAGGACGCCGCGATTCCACGTTCTACGACGCGCTGGCATCCGAGGCGCGGCTGGCGAGCTTTCTGGCCATCGCGATGCGTCACGTGTCGCAGGAACACTGGTTCAAGCTCGGGCGGCTGATGACACCGGTGGGTCGTCATCGCGCGCTGGTGTCGTGGAGCGCGTCGATGTTCGAGTACCTCATGCCGCTGCTCGTCATGCGCACGTATGCCCATACGCTGCTCGACGAGACATATGAGGCGGTCGTCAGCCGCCACATCGAGTACGCCCGATCGCTGGGGGTGCCATGGGGCATTTCCGAATCCGCGTACAACCTGCAGGACACGGGCGCCAACTACCAGTACCGCGCGTTCGGTGTGCCGGGAATCGGGTTGAAGCGGGGGCTGGCCGACGATCTCGTCATCGCTCCGTACGCAAGCATCCTGGCCGCGGCCATCAAACCCAAAGACGTGCTCGAGAACCTCTCGTATCTCGAATCCGAAGGCGCGCTCGGCCCGATGGGATTCTATGAGGCCATCGACTACACGAAAGACCGTCTCGAACCCGGCGAGCGGAAGGCGATCGTGAAGACCTACATGGCGCACCATCACGGCATGAGCCTGGTCGCGCTCAACAATTGCGTGAACGCGAACGTGATGCAGTCGCGCTTCCACGCCGATCCCCGCGTGCAGGCGGCGGAGCTGCTGCTGCAGGAGCGGAGCCCGCAATTGGTGCCGCTCGATCGCCCGCCCGACGAGCACAAGGTCGAGGAGGCGCCGGGCCGGGCGGTGCAGTCGCGCGTTCGCCGATACGTGACCCCGCACACGGTCACGCCGCGCGCGCACCTCCTCTCGAACGGGTCGATGGTGGTGATGATGACCAATTCGGGCGGGGGATACACGCGCTGGCGCGACATCGCCGTCACCCGATGGCGCGAAGACTTGACGTCGGACGGCTGGGGATCGTTCTGCTACGTCCGCGACCTCGAGAGCGGCCTGTTCTGGTCGTCTGGATTTCATCCGAGCGGCCGCGACACCGACAACTACGAGGTGACCTTCGCCCCCGATCGCGGCGTCATCAGGCGGCGCGACGAAGGCATCGAGACGTTCACCGAAGTCACCGTGTCGCCAGAAGACGATGCGGAAATCCGCCGCCTTTCGGTAACGAATCACTCGCGTGACATCCGCGAGCTCGAGCTGACCAGCTACGCCGAGGTCGTCATGGCGCCGCATGCGGCGGATCTGGCGCATCCGGTCTTCAGCAACCTGTTCGTCGAATCGACCGCCGTGCCCGAGCACGAGGGCATCATTTGCGCCCGCCGGCCGAGGGGACACGAGCCGCGCCTCTACATGGGTCATGTGCTGGCCGGGCGCGGACGCATCGGCGAAGGCATTGAGTTCGAGACCGATCGCGAGCACTTCATCGGCCGCGGCGGGACGCCGCGCCTGCCGGCAGCGCTGGTTGGTTCAGAGCCGCTGTCGGGCGCAACCGGTGCGGTGCTCGATCCGATTGTCAGCCTTCGCGTTCGGCTGCGCATCCCGCCGGGCGTGACCGCCCGCGTCTCGTTTACGACCGTCGTCGCGGAGAACGAAGACGGCGTCCGCGCGCTCATCGAGAAGTATCACGACCCTCAGGTGTGCGCGCGCGCTTTCGCGCTCGCCAGCACGCACAGCGAGATCGAACTGCGGCATCTGGGCGTGAGCCGCGACGACGAGGCCCGCTACCAGCGGCTGGCCGGGCGACTGATGTACGCGGACCCGCGTCTCCGGTCGCCAGAAGCCATGCTGCGCAGTACCGGTGCGCCTCCCGACCTCTGGAAGTTCGGGATTTCCGGTGATCTCCCGATCCTGCTCGTCACGATCGCCGATACCGGAGAGGTTGGCCTGGCGCAGGAGCTCGTGCGGGCGCAGGAGTACCTCCGCGGGCGGGGATTCAAGTTCGATCTCGTGGTGCTGAACGAGATTCCGACGAGCTACCGGCAGGATGTGCAGGACGAGCTTCAGCGCATTGCCGAAGGCGGGCCCTCGCATGCGTGGATCGATCGTCCCGGCGGGCTCTTCCTTCGCCGGGCGGACGTGATGACCGAAGACGATCGCGTGCTGCTCCGCGCGGTCGCGCGCGCGGTGTTCGAGGGTCCTCGCGGAGGCCTGGAAGTGCAGTTGCGTCGGCTCCTGCTGCCGCTGGCAATCCCGGCGCGGATCAAGGCACGCCCCGGCGTTCCCAAGCGGAGCGATGCCCCGCCTGTTCCGGACCAGCCGCTGGTGTTCGACAACGGCTTCGGTGGCTTCACCAGGGACGGGCGCGAGTTCTACGTCACCAAGCGGCCCCCCGCACCCTGGTCGAACGTCATCGCGAACGAACGTTTTGGCTTCGTGGCCACCGAGTCGAGCCTGGGAAATACGTGGTCTGAAAACAGCCATCACAACCGGCTGACTCCCTGGAGCAACGACCCGGTCGTCGATCCGCCGGGCGAAGTCGTCTATCTGCGAGACGAGGCCAGCGGCGAGTTCTGGACCGCAACCGCGTCGCCCGCGCCCGGCGCGGTCTCGCATGTCGCGCGGTTCGGCCAGGGATACGCGATCTACGAGCACCGGCACCGCGGGCTGCACATCGAGTTGACGGCGTTCGTCGCGGCCACCGAGCCGATCAAGCTCATGCGGCTGCGCGTGCGCAACATGACAGGGTCCGCCCGCGAGCTGAGCGCGTTCTACTACGTGGATTGGTGTCTCGCCGATAACCGGGCGCGTTCGGCTGCCCATATCGTCACGTCCATCGACACGGTAAGCGGAGCCCTCGTCGCGCGCAACGCCTTCCGGACGGAATTCGGCTCGCGCATCGCCTTCATCGACGCGACTGCCCGCATGCGCACGTTCACGGGCGATCGCTCCAGCTTCATCGGCCGGAACGGAACGCTGGCCGACCCGCTGGCGATGGAACTGACGCAGCTTCCCGGTCGCGTGGGTCCCGCACTGGATCCCTGTGGCGCCGTGCAAACCAGGCTCATCGTGCCATCTTCCGGCACCGTCGAGGTCACGTTCATGCTCGGCGAGGGCATCGACGAATCGGCCGCGCGCGCGCTGGTCGAACGATTTCGACAGCCGGGTGCCGTGGATGCGGAGCTCTCGCAGGTCCGTGAGAGGTGGAACGCGCTCCTGTCGTCGGTCGAGGTGGAGACACCGGACACGGCGCTCAACCTGCTGACCAACAGGTGGCTGCTGTATCAGACGCTCAGTTGCCGGTTCCACGCACGGTCGGCCTTCTATCAGTCCGGCGGTGCGTTCGGGTTTCGCGATCAGCTGCAGGACGTGCTCGCGTGTCTGCATTGCGATCCGGATCTCGCGCGACGCCACATTATCCGGGCGGCGGGGCGGCAGTTTCCGGAGGGGGATGTTCAGCATTGGTGGCACGAGCCTGGCGGCGAAGGCGTACGCACGCGCATTCAGGATGACCGGCTGTGGCTCGTATACGCGGCGCTCGAATACGCGCGCGTGACGGGCAGGCAGGACATCTTCGACCAGCCGGCGCCATTCATCACGCAGCGATCGCCGGGACCTGATGAGAACAGCGTGTACGAGACGCCCAGGCCCGTGCCGCTCGAGCTGCCCATCTACGACCACTGCTCGCGTGCGATCGCCAGGACCATGGACACGGGCGCGCACGGTCTGCCGCTCATGGGCACCGGCGACTGGAACGACGGGATGGACGAAGTCGGCGCGCAGGGACGAGGCGAAAGCGTCTGGTTGGGTTGGTTTCTCGGATCGCTGCTGGGTCCGTTCGCGGCGATCGCCGAGGCTCGTGGCGACGTTCAGGAAGCCGCCACGTATCGAGCCCATGCCGCAAGACTCAAGGACGCGCTCGAGGCCGCGTGGGATGGCGCGTGGTACCGGCGCGCGTACTTCGACGACGGTACGCCGCTGGGTTCGGCCGGGAACGCCGAGTGTCGCATCGACGCCATCGCGCAGAGCTGGTCCGTCATCTCGGGTCTCGGCGAGGCCGGGCGCGCGCGCCAGGCCATGGAATCGATGGAGAAGCTCTTGATCGATCGCGATGCGCGGCTCATCCTCCTGCTGGCGCCGCCGTTCGACAAAGCGCAGCCGAACCCCGGATACATCAAAGGCTATGTCCCTGGCGTTCGCGAAAACGGCGGACAGTACACCCATGCGGCGTTGTGGGCGGTCATGGCGCAGGCAATGCTCGGCCGCGGAGACGCGGCGCACGAACTGCTGAGCTGGATCAATCCGATCAATCGATCGCGCGATGTGAACGACGTGAAGCGATACCGCGTCGAGCCCTACGTGATTGCCGCCGACATCTATTCGGCGCCCGGTCACGTCGGACGTGGTGGCTGGACGTGGTACACCGGCGCGGCGGGGTGGATGTACCGTCTGACGCTCGAAAGCGTCCTCGGCCTCAAGCGCGAAGGCGACTTTCTCCGAATCGAGCCCGCGGTTCCTGCCCGATGGCCAGGCTATCGGATCACATTGCGGATCGACGGTGCTGAATATGTCATACAGGTCGAACATGGCAGCAACACGGATGGTGCGACGCGCGTGTTGACGCTCGATGGAAGCGTGGCGCACAGCGGGAGGATTCCTCTCATACCGGGCAGCGGCCAGCACACGGTCAGGCTGGTCATGGCACACGTCGCTCCAGCCGTTACGCCCCGGTGACGCGACGAAGGTATTCGTGGTAGCCGATTCGTCCGATATCCGGGACGGAGGTGGCATGCGAGTGTTGGTGACTGGCGGCGCGGGCTACATCGGCAGCGTGATCACCGATCAGCTCGTCGCCGGAGGCCATCGAGTCGTCGTGCTCGACAACCTGTCCAAGGGCCACAGGGATGCCGTCAACGAACACGCGACGTTCGTCCATGGCGATCTGCGTCGACGCCGCCATCGTCAAACACACGCTGGTGTCCCACTCGATCGAGGCCGTGGTGCACATGGCCGCATCCTCGCTCGTCGGCGAATCGATGGCCAGCCCCGGCCGCTATTACACCAACAACGTCGCCGCCGGCATCACGCTGTTGAACGCGCTCGTCGAGGCCAACGTGGACACGTTCGTGTTTTCGTCGACGGCCGCCGTGTACGGCGAGCCCGCGAGCGTGCCGATTGGCGAAGACGCGACGACCAGTCCGACCAACACCTACGGCGAGACGAAGCTGGCGATCGAGCGAGCGCTGCACTGGTATCACGCGGCGCACGGTCTGCGCTATGCGTCACTCCGCTACTTCAATGCCGCCGGCGCCACCAACCGGCGCGGCGAGCGCCATGATCCCGAAACACATCTCATCCCGCTCGTGCTGCGCGCCGCGAGAGACACCGCGCAACCCATCACGGTGTTCGGCCGTGACTACCCGACACGCGACGGCACGTGCGTGCGCGACTACATTCATGTCTCGGATCTCGCGGACGCGCACGTGCGTGCGCTACACGCGCTCGAGGCGGGGAAGCTTGGTGCGGATATCTTCAACCTGGGCTGTGGCGACGGATGGACCGTTCAGGAGGTCATCGACGCCGCGCGGGCCGCAACCGATCAGGACATTCCGGTCCGCGAAGGTGCCCGCCGTGCGGGCGATCCGGCGGCGCTGGTCGCGAGCTCTGCGCGCATCGCGAAGGCCCTCGGGTGGCAACCGCAACACAGCTCGCTCGAGGAAATTATCAGCTCGGCGTGGAAATGGGAGCAACGCGAGTCGGCGGCTTCAGGTCTTGCGCGGGACGCTTCGACGGGTTCGCGAATCATGGACCCGCGTCTGAGCGCCGATGTCAGTGGCTAGGTCAGCGCCGGTGTTCGCCAACCGCCGGATTTCCGCTGCGAGCTCATCGGGCAGACAGGGCTTCAAGAGAAAGCGATCGCACCCGCTGGCTTCGGCAAGCTCGCGCTCGGCGCCGAAGGCGGCACCGGTGAGCATGATGATGCGAGTGGCTCTCGTACGGGCATCCTCGCGCAGCCGCCGTGCGAGCTCGAATCCATCCATGTGTCCCCTCAAGCGCAGGTCGGTGACGAACACCGCTGGAGCCACCTGAGCGGCTCGACGCAGCGCTTCTTCCGCTGACGAAGCCGTCATCACGTCGAACCCCATCGCCCGAAGCGATTCGCCGTACATCTCGCGTGTGTCGCGATCGTCGTCCACGATCAACACACGTCGCCCTGCGTTGTGGGAGCGCTTCATCTGAAAAGGCGAAGAGAAATCGCTAGCTGGCGTGCGGGCGGCGGACGACTGACATCGTCGACATGACGCTGGGTTCGAGGCTCGCTTTCGCGGGCCGCGCGCGCGTGATGTCGGGATTCTTGAACCGTCCGTATGCGCCGTCCGGACGCATCGACAGAAACCCGGTGTCGACGAGCGAGGCGAGCGCGGTTTCGCACACCGTGCGCTCGACACCACAGAGACGCTGAACTTGATCGGGCTTCAGTGTGAGACCGGGCATCTCGAGATATTCGGCGCGGATGCGCTGCACGACAAGCGGCGACGCAGCTTTGTTCATGGTTCTCCACGTCAAGCGTACTGTCTGCAACTCCTTGGCTCAGTCCGTTTTCGAACACGTTGAGCGAGAAAATCGCCGCACCATCGTGTGCCGTTTTGCATCATCGTAACAGTCGGCGCGGCAGAATCGGGCTGGCCGTGCGCGGTCGTCCCAGAGCGAGTCCGGGCACGCGTGGATGGCACGTTCGAGCTCGAAGGTCGCATCCATTTCTGATGATTTGATATAGTTATTGGCTCAACGCACGCTGTTGAGCGCGTCCGGGCGCGGCCAGGTAGCTCAGTTGGTAGAGCATACGACTGAAAATCGTAGTGTCGGCAGTTCAATTCTGCCCCTGGCCACCATCCTCCTCCCAGAGTCCTGATTGAGACTCGCCTGCCCGGGGCTTGTTAGTGCTGCCCGTAATTACACACCTGGTTCATGGTTATTGGGGGTCCGCCACATCCGTCGTATTCTTGGGTCAGGTACAGGTTGACCAGAAAGCTCAGAAGAGTCCGTCGCCCTGGCGGCTGCATCAACTCTGCGCCCTCACCATTCTCGTCCTGACGATTCTGCCGTTTACAGAGCCCTTCCGGATCTTCGACCCGAACTCCGTCGCCGACGCGACGGTCGAGCCCCTGAGAAACGACGAACGCGGGGCGACTGTCGGGGATCCCAATTCAGTGGAATGGATCCGGCCCCGCGTTTCGGTCGGGCTGCTGCCTGCCGCGCTGGCGATCACCGTCGCGATTCTCCAGACCGGCCACGGCACACTGGCGGCGTAAGGCGGCGATGCCGTACATCGTCCGCAGCCGGTGCATTCAGCACCACAGCTGCTTCGTGGCAGCCATTCGCCCGCAGAAGCCGGCTACAGCCCCGCCGCCGGTCGATGTGCGAAACGCCAGGTTGTACCGCCGACGACAAACTTCGCGACAGCCGCTCCGAGAAGCGCCCCGGCGATGAGGTCAGTGGGGTAGTGGACCCCGAGGTACACGCGCGACAACGCGACCATCAGGCCCAGGAACCAGAAGATGTTCCGTGCATCGGGCGCCAGTCGTGACAGCGCGTACGCGGCCGCAAGCGCCTGAGCGGCATGCCCCGATGGCAGCGAGCGGGTCGTCGGTCTGTAGCCGTAGACCTGGGTCTCGACGTAGCTTTCGAAAGGGCGCGCACGGTTGAAGAGCGGTTTGGCGACGTGATCGGAGAGAAGTCCCGTGAGCACGACAGCCAGGACGACCTGCGTGGCCGCCGGCCACCTGGAGGGGTGCAGCACCGCAATCAACAGGGCGAGCCCGATCCAGATCGCTCCGCCGCGCGCGATGTCGCTGAGGCCGGCCATGACGGGATCGAGAAACGGCCAGTGGTGAGCACGAAGCCATTGGAAGGCGGCAAAGTCGATCCTTCCAATGGCTTCGAAGACGGCTGGCATAAGCGACGGTCCGCTCGGTCCGCCTAAAGGCGGACACTACGCAGGAGTTGCGACCTCGACGTCGCGGGTCAGCCCGAGCTCTTTGCGCACGCGCTCTTCGATCTTCTTGAACGTCTCCGGATTTTCGCGGAGGAACGTCTTCGCGTTTTCGCGCCCCTGGCCCAGCCGCTCGCCACCGTAGGCGAACCAGGTGCCGCTCTTTTCGACAATCCGCTTGTCGACGGCGAGGTCGAGCAGATCGCCCTCGCGCGAAATGCCTTCTCCGTACATCACATCGAATTCGGCCTCGCGGAACGGTGGGGCGACTTTGTTTTTCACCACTTTCACCCGCGTGCGTCCGCCGACGACGACATCGCCGTCCTTGATGCTCGCGATGCGGCGGATATCGATACGCACCGAGGCGTAGAACTTGAGGGCGCGGCCGCCGGTCGTGGTTTCCGGGTTGCCGAACATGACGCCGATCTTCTCGCGCAGCTGATTGATGAAGATGAGGCACGTCTTCGACTTCGACACCACGCCGGTGAGCTTGCGCAATGCCTGTGACATGAGTCGCGCCTGAAGGCCCATCTGCGCATCGCCCATCTCGCCTTCGATTTCGGCCCGCGGCACCAGCGCGGCGACCGAGTCGACGACCACCACATCGACGCCGCCCGAGCGAATGAGCACTTCGACGATCTCGAGCGCCTGCTCGCCGTTGTCGGGCTGTGACACCAGCAGGTTGTCGAGGTCGACGCCCAGTTTCTTCGCATACGCGGCGTCGAGCGCGTGCTCGGCATCGACGAATGCCGCCATGCCGCCGGTTTTCTGCGACTGCGCGATGACCTGCAGCGCCAGGGTGGTTTTGCCAGACGACTCCGGTCCGAAGATTTCGATGACACGACCGCGCGGCACGCCACCGACGCCGAGGGCGTAGTCGATGCTGATGGAGCCGGTGGGAATCGAATCGATGGGCTGCACCGCGCCGCGCTGGCCCAGCCGCATGATCGAGCCCTTGCCGAATTGCTTCTCGATTTGTCCGACCGCGAGCTCCACGGCTTTGCCGCGTTCGGTGCGTTCGTCTCGCTCCTGCTTATCTGTTGATGGGGGCATTCGTCATCTCCTTAGCGTGAGCGCATTCTAGGGACGTGCCGGGCGAATGTCAAGCGAAAACGATCCTGTTCAGGACCGCATAAGCCTTATTTTCAATCATTTACGCAGACGGACACTTTCGCCCCTCTTCGGGCATTTGCCCCGCGTTGCAGTTTCTTCCATCGTTTCTGTTGAAGAATATGGCGAAGAATGCCGACCCCTGCCGGACACGCGATCGCCGGCGTTGCAGCCGCGTTCCTGACCAATGCCATCGCTCGTCGGCCACGATTGACGAAGCCGATACTGGTGTCGGCCGCGGTGCTGGCCGTGCTGCCGGACCTCGATATCGTCGCCGGATTGCACCGCACCCATTCGCACAGCATGGCCGCCGTCGCGGCGGTTGGACTCGCGGCGTGGATGGTCCTGCGCCGGCGCGTGCCCGACGCGCTGCCGCTCGCGCTCGCGCTTGCGGCCGCGTTCGGATCACATGCGGTGCTCGATCTGCTCGGGAAGGATACGCGCGTTCCGCGGGGCTTGCTGGTCCTGTGGCCGCTCTCATCGAAGTACTGACATCACCGGCTGGAACGTGTTTAGCGAAGTGTCTCGCAGGGTACTGGCTGCCTTCGGAATTCATCCTCGGAAATCTCCGAGCGCTCGCGTGGGAAATGGTGCTGCTGGTACCGTTGCTGCTGTTCGCCTGGGCATTCTGGAGTGGAAAGACGTTGGGTGAAGAGGGGAAAGTAGAAAGTGAAAAGTAGAAAGTGAAAAGGCAAAAGCTCTACTCTCTACTTTTGACTTTTTACTTTCAACTTTTTACTTCACTCACCCCGTCTCTCCACCGCCACCGCCACACCATTGCCTCCGCCGAGGCACAGCGACGCGATGCCGCGCCGCGCGCCGCGCTGTTTCATGGCGTACAGCAATGTGGTCAGGACGCGCGCACCGCTCGCGCCGATGGGATGACCCAGCGCGATCGCGCCGCCGTTTACGTTGACACGCCGGGGGTCGAGGCCCAGTTCCTTGATGACGGCGACCATCTGCGCGGCAAACGCTTCGTTGATCTCGACGAGATCCACATCCTCGATGGTCCAGCGAATCTTCGTCAGCAGCTTTCGAATGGCGCCCACCGGTGTCATGAGGAGCAGTTTTGGCGCCAGACCGCTCGTCGCGTAGCCCACGATTTCCGCCAGCGGCTGAGCGCCCAGCGCCCGCGCGCGCTCGTCGGACATGACCACCAGCGCGGCCGCGCCATCATTGACCCCGGGGGCGTTTCCCGCCGTCACCGATCCGTCTTTCTTGAACGCCGGCTTCAGTCCTTTGAGAATCGCGGCCGTCGAGTCCGGGCGAATCGTTTCGTCCGACTCCATCAGCGTGCTGGCGCCTTTGGCCTGCGGGATCTGCACCGGCACGATCTCTGATGTGAAATGTCCCGCCGACTGGGCACGGGCGGCCTTCTGATGGCTTTCGGCGGCGTATTCGTCCTGCGCGTCGCGCGCCACGCCATACACGTCCACGACGTGCTCGGCGGAAACGCCCATATGGCAGTGCTCGAAGGCACACCACAAGCCGTCGTGAATCATCGAGTCCACCAGGCTTGCGTCGCCCATGCGCAGCCCTTCCCGTGCGCGGGAGAGAAGGTAGGGCGCGTTGCTCATCGACTCCATGCCGCCGGCGACGGCGATGTCGATGTCGCCGAGCGCGATGCCCTGCGCCGCCAGCATGACCGCCTTCAAGCCCGACCCACACACCTTGTTGATCGTGAGCGCGGCGACGTCGTTGCTCAGTCCACCATTCAGCGCCGCCTGCCGGGCCGGGGCCTGTCCCACGCCGGCCGACAGCACGTTGCCCATGATGCACTCCTCGACGCCTGCCGGATCGACGCGCGCACGCGCGACGGCTTCGCGCACCGCGATGGCTCCAAGCTGTGGCGCCTGAAGTCCCTTCAGGCTGCCGAGGAACTTGCCGGACGGCGTTCGAACCGCGGACACAATGACGGCTTTGCGCATGTCATTTCACGACGAGACGCGTGACGGCGTGCGTCCCGAGAAGCGTGTTCAGCCGGTGAAGAATCGTTGACGATGAGCGTCTCAGCTCCTTCTGCCAGCGCTGATCCGACGGCCTCACTTCCACCACGCCATCCGGCTGGAGGTGGGCGGTGCTGACACGGCTCAACGCGTCGCCAACTGCGACGCGCCAGGCCAGGTCGAGCTTGCCCTGCGAGAGCGGCCCGCTGCGGAGCAACTCGGTGACCGCTCGCGGCACGAGAGAGTAGAGCGACTCCATGTCGAGTACCGATCCGCAGTGTAACATTCGCATGCCCATGCGACTGACACTGGCGTCGGCATCTCCGCGCCGGGCAGAGCTCCTGCGCGCGGCCGGCATCGTCTTCGATGTGCTGCCTGTCGACGTTGACGAGCGATTCCATCCGGATGAAACGCCGGAGAAGGCAGTGGCGCGTCTGGCCGAAGCCAAGGCCGCCGCCGGGGCGGCCATCCGACCCGACACGATCGTGCTCGGCGCCGACACCACGGTGGTCATCGACGGCCAGGCCCTGGCGAAGCCGGCGGACCCGGCCGACGCGGCGCGCATGCTGCGGCTGTTGTCGGGACGCGTACACGACGTGCTGACGGGAATCTGCCTGTGCCACGGCCGGCAGCGCCTGGTACACGTCGAAACGACACGGGTGCGCATGGCTCGGATGGGGGAGCCGGAGATTGAGTGGTATGTCTCGACCGCGGAACCATACGACAAGGCAGGGGCCTACGCCGTCCAGGGGCTTGCCGCGCGGTTCGTCGAGGGGCTCGATGGGTCGTACTCGAATGTGGTCGGGCTGCCTATCTCCCGTGTTTACGAGCTTTTGAAGGAGCTGGGCTGTGATATTCTGGGCTTGACGATAGCACCCTGAAAATCGCGACATTTCAAGACACCCCGGTAGACGTGGATCTGGGAAGATCCGGCTTATGACGAACAAGGTTGCCAAGATTACGCTCACGGCCGTCGTGCTGGTCTCCGCGCTGGGCGGATTGCTCTGGTATTCGCTGCAGGGTGATGCGGCCTACTACAAGCACGTCGACGAGGTGATGGCCAGCCCGGCGCAGTGGCATGGCAAGTCGCTGCAGCTCCACGGGTATGTCGTAAAGGGCACCTGGAAGCAGAAGCCCAACACGCTCGAATACCAGTTCAAGGTCGAGAGCAAGGGCGCCGTCGTCCATGCGTCGTACACCGGCGTCCTCCCGGACACGTTCAAGGACGAGGCCGAGGTCGTGCTCAAGGGGCGCCTCATCGACAACGCCCACTTTCAGGTCGCACCCAACGGCGTCATGGCGAAATGTCCGTCGAAGTACGAAGAAGTGCCGAAGTACGACGCCAAGACAGGCACCAGTAACTGATTAGATCTCAAGATCTATAGATCGACAGATCTACAGATCTCAGGTTCACCCTATGGCCACCCTTGGCTACATCGTTCTCCTGACAACCTTCGTCGTCTGCAGCTATGCCGTGGGTGTGTCGGTGGCAGGCGCGCGGCGCGGGTCGCAGCGGCTGATTGACAGCGGCATCGGCGCGTTCCACATGGTGACGGCGCTCATGGTGCTGGCCTCGGTGCTCATCGTCCGGGCGTTCGTCACCGACGACTTCACCATCAGATACGTCTCGCGCTACTCGGATTCGGTCCAGCCGCTGTTCTTCAAGCTCACGTCCTACTGGGGAGGGCTCGACGGCTCGATCATGTTCTGGGTCTTTCTGCTCGCCTGTTTCGGCAGCCTCGCGGTGCACGTCAACCGCGATCGGCACCGCGAGCTGATTCCGTATGTCGTGGCCGTGATCTCGACGGTACAGATGTTCTTTCTGTTCCTCATGATCATCCACAACAACCCGTTCCAGACCTACCTCACCGAAACACCGCCCGACGGCAACGGCCTGAGCCCGCTGCTGCAGAACATCTACATGATCATCCACCCGCCGTCGCTGTACATCGGCCTGGTCGGGATGACGATTCCCTACGCGTTCGGGATGGCGGCGCTTATCACGGGGCACCTCGACGACGCGTGGCTGCGTGCGGTGCGGCGCTGGACGATGTTCGCCTGGTTCTTCCTCACCTTCGGGCTCACGCTTGGCATGATCTGGGCGTACGAAGAGCTGGGGTGGGGCGGATTCTGGGGCTGGGATCCCGTCGAAAATGCCGGCGCGCTGCCGTGGTTTACGGCGACGGCGTTCTTCCACTCCGTGATGGTTCAGGAGCGCCGCAGCATGCTGCGCGTGTGGAACGTCACGCTCCTCATCCTGACGTTCTTCCTCACCATCTTCGGCACGTTCATGACGCGTTCCGGCGTCGTGCAGTCGGTGCACTCGTTCGGCGAGAACCCCGAGCTGGCCATGATGTTCAGCATCTTCATGGCGGTGATTCTGATCTTCAGCTTCGGCATGGTCATCTACAGGCTGCCGCTCCTGCGCGCGAGCAACGAGCTCGATTCGTGGGCGTCGCGTGAAGCGGCCTTCATGCTGAACAACTGGATTCTGCTGTTCTCGGCGTTTTTCATCCTGTTCGTGACGATGTTCCCGACGCTCAGCGAGGCGATCACCGGCGAGCGCATCACGATTGGTCCCCCGTTCTTCAACCGCTGGATGGTGCCGATTGGCCTGATCCTGCTGCTTCTCACCGGCATCGGACCGCTGCTCGCGTGGCGGAAGACGACGGTGTCGAACCTCAAGTATCAGTTCATGTGGCCCACCGTGGGCGCGCTCGTCAGTCTGGCGCTGGTCGTGGCGTTTGGTATCCGTGTGTGGTCGTCGGGTATCTGCTTCGTGCTGTCGGGGTTCGTGCTCGGCACGGTCTGGCAGGAATTCTGGCGCGGCGCGGTGATCCGCCGCAAAAGCACCGGCACGGACCTCTTTACCGCGACCATCGGCCTGGTCGGCCGCTCGCGACGCCGATACGGCGGCTACATCGTTCACGTGGGCATCGTGCTGATGTTCCTCGGATTTGCCGGTCAGGGATACAAGCAGAGCGAGCTCGTCCAGATGAAGCCGGGACAGCAGACGACGCTCGGCGACTACACCGTGCGCATGGACGACCTGCGGGTCACCGAGGACAGCCAGAAGCAGATGATCACCGGGCACTTCACGCTGTTCCACAACGGCGTCGAGCTGGCCCGGATGTATCCGGCGCGATGGGCCTTTTTCAAACACGACGAGCCGACCACCGAAGTCGCGATTCGACGGCGGCTGTCCGAGGACTTCTACCTGAACATGCCGGCCTTTCAGGTGAAGGACAAGTCGGCGAGCCTCGAGATTACGATCAACCCGCTGGTCAACTGGATCTGGCTGGGCTTCGCGGTGATGGCCATCGGCACCGGCATCGTGTTGTTGCCGGAACGCACGTTCGCCTTCGCCATGGCCAAGTTCCCGTCACCCGAGGTCGCGACCACGGCGATGGCGCTCTGGCTGATACTGGGCCTCGCGGCCCCGATGTTCGCCCAGTCCACAACCCAGAGCGTCCTGCCGGTGCCAAAGGATCCGCTCGAAAAGCGGCTGCACTCGGAGATTGTCTGCACGTGCGGCTGCCGTCGGGCGCTCGACAACTGCGGGATGCCGAACTGCGGCGGCCATGCCGCGCAGTCGGAAAAAATCCGGGCGTTGATGGCGGAAGGGAAAGACCACGACAGCATCATCGCGACGTTCATCCGCGACTTCGGCGGTCAGGACATTCTGATCGAGCCGAACGATAAGGGTCTCAATCGCATCGCCTGGGCGTTTCCCTACGCGCTGGCGGGACTCGGCGCAATCGGCGGAGCCTTTGCCATCAGGAAGTGGTCGCGTCGGTCCAGCGAAGAGCAAGAGCCGGTGCTGGCAACTGCGGGCGCCACTCCGGCCGGAGACGCGGCTTTGCAGGCACGTCTCGACCGGGAGCTCGAAAACCTCGACTAGTCCCTTGTCTCCAACCGAACCAACGTCCGATTCACTGCGGCCGTGGCAGTTCTTCACGCTCGGTGCGCTCGTGTGCGCGACCGTGGCGGTCTTCCTGATTCGCGGCACCACGCCAGGCAATCTGATCTTCGTCTGCCTGGGTATTTTTGGAGCCGCGCTGGTCGCTCTGGCAGCGCTCAACGCACTGCGGCCGCTCGTGACGGGCGAAACACGACAGCCCGAAATGGTCGGCAGCCACACGAGGGTCGCGCTCGAGCGTGAGAAGAACCTGCTCTTGCGATCCATCAAGGAGCTCGAGTTCGACCACGCGATGGGCAAGGTCGGCGAGGACGATTTCCAGGACATGTCGTTGCGCCTGCGCGCGCGCGCCGTTCGACTGATCGAGCAGCTCGACCACACGAGCAGCGGATATCGCGAGCTGATCGAGCGCGAGCTCGCGAAGCGGCTGGGTAAGACAAGCGTGGCGGGGGAAGGCTCGGCCAAAGTCGAGCCCTACCGTGAAGTCGAGCCCTACCGTGAGATCGAGCCGTACCGGGTCGACGAACCCTCGTCGGTAGGGCGCGACTTCAGTCGCGTCGAAGAGACCGGAGTGGCACAGGGCTTCAGCCCTGTCACCGGCGCCTGCCCATCATGCGCCACCGTCAACGACGACGACGCGAAGTTCTGCAAATCCTGCGGCACGAAGCTCCTCGCGCTCGTCTTACTTTTCACTTTCCACTTTCTACTTTCCACTTTTTACTTTTCACTTTCACCCGCATCAGCTCAGTTCCAGATGCCCGATCCGAAGGAGATGTCGGGCATCCCTCGCCCCGTCACCGACCTTCCGGCAGGCCACGTTTCTGTACGGCTCATCCGCGGACAACTGTCGAACAACATCCAGGGGCATCCAGTTGAAATGCATGCCGGTGGAAAGGTGACGACAGTCAAGACCGACGAAAACGGGCGCGCCGAGTTCAGCGGCATCGCCGCCGGTACATCGGTCCGGGCGGTGGCCACGGTCGATGGCGAGCGGCTCGAATCGCAGGAATTCCCGTGGCCGGCCCGGGATGGTATCCGCGTGATGCTCGTCGCCACGCTGAAAACCGCCGGCGCACCGGCGCCCGTGTTTCAGCCGCAGCCCGGGAACGTCATGCTTGGCGACCAGACGCGGGTGATCGTCGATCACACCGATGGTGCGCTGCAGATCTACTACATCCTCGACATTCAGAATTCCGCCCGCACACCGGTCCAGCCCGCCGAAGGCGTCGTGATGGACATGCCCACTGGCGCGCTCAGCACGACCGTGCTTGCCGGAGCGCCTCAAGCGGTCGCGCGCGGCGATCGGGTCACCATCAGCGGCCCGTTTGCCCCGGGGAAGACCCCGGTGGAGCTCGCCTATCGCGTGCCCTTTGACGCCGGCGAAGTCACCATCGAGCAGAAGATGCCGCTGGCGGTGCCAAACCTGGCCGTGTTGATGAAGAATCTCGGCGACATGTCGCTCTCGTCGCCGCAACTACCGAACGTGCAGGAACGCGAGTTCGAAGGGGAGCGATACATCCTCGCGCAGGGGCCTGCGATTGCAGCGGGCGGGACACTCTCGCTGACGTTCTCTGGACTGCCGCATCACAGCGCCGTTCCCAGGCGTCTGGCCCTCTCACTGGCCATGCTCATTCTCGGCGTGGCCGTCTGGGCGGGGGCGCGCAAGCCATCGCCGTCGGCAAACGCCGCGCGCGTCAAGCAGCTGACCGGCAAGCGCGAGAAGATCTTCAACGAGCTCGTTCGGCTCGAACAGCAGCGGCGGGCGGGCAGCGTGGACGCCGCCAAGTACGCCGAACGGCGCCCCGCGCTCATCGCACAGCTCGAGCGCGTCTATCGCGACCTGGACGCCGAGGGCGGCCAGGCCGGCACCCCACCGCGCCAGGTCCGCGCGGCGGGGGCCCCGGCGTGGCCGCGTGAGCCTCGACTTTCTCGAACTTTCCATCCGCGAGCTCAGCCGCAACTTCGGCCGCCGCCGCGCGCTGTCGCGCGTTTCGCTGGACTGCCGCGCCGGAGAGACCGTCGGGCTGCTCGGCCCCAACGGCGCCGGCAAGTCCACGCTCCTGGCCATCGTCTCGACGCTGGCCACGCCATCGTCAGGTGACGTGCGATACGGGGGCAAAACCGCGGGAGAAATCGGCGCGGCGCTCCGCGGCAGGATTGGCGTCCTGTCGCACGATCTTCATCTCTATTCCGAGCTCACCGCGAAAGAGAACCTGATCTTCTTCGGCCGTCTTTACGGTGTCGCCAACCCCGAGGCGGTCGCCGCGGCCGCGCTGGAGCGTGCCCGCCTGGGCGACCGCGGCGGCGATCTCGTCTCGGGGTTTTCTCGCGGCATGCGTCAGCGTCTCGCGCTCGAACGTGCGCTGCTGCACGCCCCGCGACTGCTCCTGCTCGACGAGCCCTTCACCGGGCTGGACGATGCGTCGACGGGAGCCCTGGTCGAGCGTTTACGCGAGCTGCGATCGGCTGGCTGCATCACGCTCGTCGCGACACACGACCTCGACGTGGCCGAGGTCGTCCTCGACAGGGCCGTGATCCTGCAGGACGGCAAGCTGGTGGCGAGCGAGCCCGACGTGCGCGGCCTGCGCACGCGCTACCAGGCCCGGCTTCGAACGGGGGCGGCGTCGTGACCGCGTTCTGGCGCGCCGTGTGGATCATCGCCAGGAAGGATCTGGCGATCGAAGCGCGCAGCCGTGAGCTGATCAACACGACGGTGTTCTTCGCCCTGTCGTGCGTGGTGGTGTTTTCCGTGTCGTTCGTTGGCGAAGGCGGTGATGGCAGGGCGATGGGAGAGGCGGCGGCCGGCATCCTCTGGATCGCGATTGCCTTTTCCGGAACGCTGGCGCTTGGCCGCACGTTCGAGCGTGAACGCTACGGCGATACGCTGCGGGCGCTGCTGCTGGCGCCGGGCGCGCGGCCGGCGGTGTACGTCGGCAAGCTGCTCGGGGTCGTCATGCTGCTCCTGGCGACCGAAGTCATCATCGTGCCGCTCGTGGCCTTTCTGTTCCAGGCGAGGCTCTTCGATCACGCCCTGCTGCTGGTGGCCCTGCTCGTCTTCGGCACCGTGGGCTTTGCCTGTGTGGGCACGCTCTTCGCGGCGATGCTGGGCCGCGCGCGCAGCCGCGATGTGCTCCTGCCGATCCTGTTGTATCCCGTCACAATCCCGGTCATGATCGCAGGGGTGCGGGGCACCGCGGCGCTCCTGGCCGCAGAGCCGCAGATCGAGATGGCGCGCGTCTGGACGATGCTGCTGTTGAGCTTTGACGTAGTATTTGTGACGCTGTCTCTCTGGACGTTTGAGTCGGTGATGACCGAATAACCATGCGCAAAGCGTTCGTTCCTCTTCTTTTCCTCGCAGGGCTCATCTTCATGACGGCGCCCATTCTCATCATGCGGGCGCGCTACGAATCGACGATGGGCCTCGTGCAGAAGATTTTCTACTTTCACATGCCCCCGGCGATGCTCATGCTGCTGTCCGCGATCTTCTGCGGGTTGATCAGCATGCTGTACCTGATCAAGAAGCGTCCGGTTTACGACTGGATCGCCTTCGCCGCGGCGGAGCTCACGGTCCTGTACGGCGCGCTTGCCATGGTCACCGGTCCGTTGTGGGCGCGAAAGGCATGGGGCGTCTGGTGGGTGTGGGACGCCCGCCTTACGATGTCGTTGCTCCTGTGGATGGTGTTCATCTCCTATCTGCTGCTCCGACGGTATGGCGGACCTGGCTCCGAAACGCTGGCCGCCGGCCTGGCGTTGTTCGGCATGGCCACCTCGCCCTTCGTGTATCTCTCCGTCAACATCTGGCGAACCCTGCATCCCCTGACGTCGGTCGTGCCGACCTTGCCGGTGGACTTCGCGCTTGCGCTCTGGTACGCGTTTCTCGGTTTTCTCCTGTTGTACATCGCGCTGATGACCATGCGCGTGCGGATCGAAGAACAACGCGCGCTCGTCGATCAGCTTTATCTCGAGAGCGAGGAATGAGGACAAGAATCTTCCTGACTCTGATGCTGCTGCGGACCGCGGCGCTCGCTGCCCAGGATCCGCAGGGCGGATTCGTGCCCGTGACGGAAGTGCCGGCGAGCGAGCAGTTGCCCTCGTTGCCACTCGTCATTACCGCCTACGCGTTTGTCTGGGCCGCGTTCCTGTTTTACGCCTGGACGATGTGGAAAAAGCTGGGAAAGGTCGAGCAGGAGATTACGACCTTGTCGGCGCAGATCTCCAAGCCGAGAGCGAGACCATGAACTTCGGGAACATGACGTCGGCGCACTTCATCTTCATCCCCGTCGTCCTGTTCATCGGGATCGTGATCGGCTGGATTCTCGGCTCGCGGGCGGCGCAGGATGCGTTTGCGATGGAGCTGCAAAGGCGGAACAAGAGATCAGGAGTTCAGGAGGCTTTTTCTGAAAAGCCCAAGACCTCCTAATCTCCTAATCTCCTGTTAGATCTTTATCGACCCATTCCCAGTCTGTAGGCCAGCATCGGCGGCAAGCCTGCTTCCAGAATCTTCTTCTGCGCCGCCTCTATCGGATACGCCACGCGGTACAACGTCACGAGTCTCCGGTCCGTGTCCGCGATGGCATAGGCCGCACGGGCGTCGCCGTCCCGTGGCTGACCGACCGAGCCCGGGTTGATGAGATATTTGCAGTCCGGGTCGAGGCGCGTCTCGAATTCGGGGTGCCCCTGAGGCGCTTCGATTTCGAGACGGCGCTGGCCGTCCATTCTGGCGCTGAGCGCCACGTGGGTGTGACCGAAGAGGCAGACGGGGACCCTCGAGACGGCAATCGATCGCGCCGCGTCGAGGTCGGCAACAACATACAGGTCCTCGTCGAGCGGCGAGCCGTGGCAAATCTCCAGGGTCTCGTCGACGACGTTTGGACCCTCCGGCAACGCGCGCAGATAGTCCAGCGTGGAAGGGGACAAGGCGTCGCGCGTCCATTGCGCCGCCGACCTGGCCATCGGATTGAAATCCTCCGCGGTATCCAGTCCCGCGGCGACCTTGTCGTGATTGCCGCGCACGATAGCCGCAGGCGCAAGCGCCCGCACGCGCTCGACCACACCATTCGGATCGGCCCCGTAGCCCACCAGATCGCCCAGCACGAGCACGGCGTCGTATTTCTGCGCGGCGCGGAGCACCGCCTCGAGCGCTTCGAGATTGCTGTGGATATCGCTGATGACCAGGTACCGCATGGCTATTCGAGCTGCTCGATAAGTTGCTCGACCAGCTCTTCGGAGCGCGCCCGCGACGCGTCGAGGCGGACCTGAGCTTGTTGGTAGGCGAGCCGGCGGCTCTCGAAGAGCAGGGCCATCTGCACGCGATCGTTGGCCAGCGGCCTGCGCCCGTCGGCGGGGATCCGGCTGAGCAACACCTCGAAGGGCACGTCGATCCACACCGACACGCCATCGGCATTGATGGCCGCGCGCGTTTCGGGATCGATGAACGTCCCGCCGCCTGTCGCGACCACCGTGTGGCGGAGCGGGAGAAGCGCGTAGATCACCTGACGCTCGATGGAGCGGAAGTACGCCTCACCGTCGCGGGCGAAGATATCGGCCACCGTGCGCCGCTCGCGCGCCTCGATGAGCTGGTCGACGTCTTCGGCGCGCCAGCCGAGCCGCCGCGCAAGGCTCTGGGCCAGTGTCGTCTTACCCGCCGCCATGAATCCGACCAAGTAGATTTTGTCCGTCTTCAAGAGGGGATCGTCAACCGCAGAGCGATTCCAGGGTCGCGAAGAACTCTGGATAGGAGATCGCCACCGAATCGGCCCCGCTGATGACCGATGGAGATTCGGCCCCGAGGGCCGCGATTGCAAAGGCCATGGCGAGCCGGTGATCGCCGGCGGCGTCCGCCTCGCCGCCACGCAGGGGCCGCGACCCGCGCAGATGGAATCCGTCGCTGAACTCCTCGACGTCGGCCCCCAGCGCCTGAAACCCACGGACGAGCGCGCTGATCCGGTCGCTTTCCTTCACGCGCAGCTCGGCGGCGCCTGTCACGTGCAGCTCCCCGCCATGGCTCGCCCAGGCGGCAAGGGCAGGAATCTCGTCAATCAGATACGGGACGTGGTCCGGTCCAAGCGTCAACGGACGAGGCCGCCCGTAACGGACACGCACGCGTCCCGACGGCTCGCCACCGGCTTCGCGCTCAACGTGCTCGTCCACCAGGGCGCCGCCACGGCGCATGACGTCGAGCAGCGCCGTCCGCGTCGGGTTGAGGCCGACGTTCTGAATCTCGATGTCCGAGTCGGGAATGGCGGCCGCGGCCGCAACCCAGAACGCGGCCGAGGAGATGTCGCCGGGGACCACGAACTCGCCACCGCGCAGCGGCTGCCCACCCGCGACCTCGACGGTGGTGCCCGCGGTGTGCACACGTGCGCCGAACGCACGCAGCGCGAGCTCGGTATGATTGCGGGTTGCTGCCGATTCCTCGACGACCGTCTTGCCCTCCGACTGGATGCCCGCCAGCAGGACCGCGCTCTTCACTTGCGCACTCGGCACCTCAGTCCGGTAACGGATGCCGTTGAGCGCGCCGCCGTGGATGGTCAGCGGCGGCTTCTTGTCGGACGACTCGATGCGGGCGCCCATCAACTCGAGGGGCACGATGACCCTGCCCATGGGGCGCCGGCTCAGCGAGTCGTCTCCCTTGAGGATGGAGGTAAACGGATGCGCGGCGAGGATGCCCGAGAGCAGCCGCATGGTCGTGCCCGAGTTCCGGGCGTCCAGTGGGGCAGCCGGCTGCACCAGTCCTCGTAATCCCCGCCCGGTGATCTCCACGGTCAGGCCGCGGTCCGCCGATCGGCTCCGGCGGATCTCGACGCCGGCGTCCTCGAGACACTGAAGCGTCGCAGCGCAGTCGGCCCCCAGCGAGTACTGGTGAATCGTCGAACGGCCCGACGCCAGGGCGCCAAGCAGCGCGTAACGATGGGAAATGGATTTGTCGCCGGCGAGCCCGACCGTGCCCCTGATGCGCCGGGCAGGCCTCACCGTCGCAGCGGCGATTGAAGCCATCGGGAGACTATACTACGTCCGACACGATGCCCCGCGGTTTCCAGGACGTGCATCTCGAGATTCGGAGCACCATCGAAGCGCTGGACCTCGTCCAGGCCATCAGCGAGCACATCGCACGGCGGCTTGGGTTCGAGGACGACTTGCTGCACTGGACGACGATGGCGGTCCGGGAATCGGTCGTCAACGCGATCTCCCACGGCAACCGGAGCGACCCCGCCAAGCGCGTCTTCATCGATTTCAGCGTGAGGCCCGAACCCGAGCCGGTGGACTTCATCGTCTGCGTGCGCGACGAGGGGAACGGCTTCGACCCGACAGCCATCAAAGACCCCTTGAGCCCCGAAAACATGCTCAGGGCCAGCGGGCGGGGAATCTTCCTGATTCGACAGTTCATGGACGAAGTGTCGATCACGCCCGCGCGTCAGGGCGGGATGGAAATGCGGATGATCAAGCACATCCCTGCACGTGGATGAGGAACCCTCTTTTCCTCTCAACGGCCATCGAGGCCGTCATCAAGGCCGGCGAGATTCAGATGAGCTTCATCGACAGCGGCTTTCAGGTGTCGCACAAGGGCACGATCGACCTTGTGACGGAAGCCGACGTCGCCGTCGAGACCATGTTCCGGAAGATGGTGGGCGAGCGCTTCCCGGACCATACGATCCTGGCCGAGGAATTCGGCGAAGATGCCGCGACCAGGGGCGCCCAGCACTGCTGGGTCTTCGATCCCATTGACGGCACGAACAACTACGCGCACGGTCTGCCGATTTTCTGCTCGTCGCTGGCCCTCGAGATAGACGGTCGCGGAGAGATTGGCGCCATTTACGACCCGACGCGCAAAGAGCTCTTCGTGGCCGAGCGTGGTGGCGGGGCGTTTCTGAACGGCCGGCCCATTCATGTGTCGAAGGCGCCGACCCTCGTCGAGTCGATGCTCGTCACAGGATTCCCGTACGACATTCACTCACGCATTCCCGAAATCGTTGGTTTGTTCGGCGAGTTCGTGGGCCGCGCCCGCGCGGTGCGGCGGCTCGGCTCTGCCGCACTCGACCTGTGTTACGTCGCGGCCGGACGGATGGACGGCTTCTGGGAACAGGACCTGAAGCCGTGGGACATCGCCGCCGGCACCATCATCGTCGAAGAAGCCGGAGGGAGAGTGACCGATTTCGCCGGCCAGCCGCACTCGTCACGGCGGCATCAGCTGCTCGCCACCAACGGGCTGATCCACGACGAGGTGCTGAAGGTGACGGGGGAGTTTCTGAGATCTAAAATCTAGAATCTAAAATCTAGAATCTAAACTCCGATCACCTTGAAGATTCTAGTTTCCAGATTCTAGTTTCTAGATTCTAGTTTCTAGATCTCACCGCTCTGTATAGCGCCACGCCTCCATCCGCGCACACGCGGGTAAAGCCCGTGGCAAATGCCGACGATTCGCGCACGCGTGTGGCGAGCATGTCGCCGCCTTCGGCCCGTTCCTCGACGAGAATCCACGTCACGCGGCCTGACGGCGCTTCAATGGCCTCCTGCCAGTACGGAAGATTCCCTTCGTGAATGAAGTCGCGGATGTCGATGCCTTCCTGCGACAGCTCCTGCATGTAGTGGGCGAGCGAACCCATGCTGGCGAGGATAGGCTCGCCGTTGTACTCGCGCATCAGGCACGCCGTCACGTGCGTTCGGCCGACGCTGAAAGGCACGTCCCATTGCGCCTCCTGCACCATCGGTGCCTGCGCGTCGAGTGGTCTCGCGTGAACGGCGAGCCACAGGACGACCGCGACCGCTGCGGCATGGCGCATCCAGCCTTTCAGCAGGCCGATGGTAATACCGGCGAACACGGCCGCGCCGACCGTCGGCGCCACCATATACCGCATCCGGAACGGGTGCCCTTCGAAGAACGCATAGGTCGGCAGCGTCATCAGCCCCGCCAGCGCCAGCACGACGAGCGAAGCGGCGCGCTCGCGGCGCGCGAATCCTCGCACCAGCACCCACACAACGCCCGCGAGCGCAACGAACACGAGCGGCCGGCCGATGAGCACGCGCATGCCGTAGACGACCGCCATGAAGGCCCTGTAGAGATTTCCGGTGGCCACGTTGTCGGAAACATAGAAGCCGCCCGTGACAAACCAGGCCCCGGTCGTGAACCAGCTGTGAAAGAAGAACGCCACGATCGCGAGGAGCGGAAAAATCCCGAGATCGACAGCGTCGCGCAAGGCGGCCGCCGGCGCGAGGCCCCGGCGCCAGAGGGCGACGGCGAAAAGCACGAGCAAGGCCGCGGTCACGGGCCAGGCTTCGTAGCGCGTCAGGCAGGACGCCACGAGCGTCCAGCCCGTCAGCATCCGCGCCCGCGGATAGAAACGGTTCCGGGATCCGTTTTCCTGGTTCGCCGGCGAAAACGGATCCCGGAACCGTTTCTCCACCAGGTCGTGCACGAGCACGACGCTGAAGAGGACCAGTCCGAAGAGCAGCGGCTCGGTCATCGGCGTGGACTGCAGATACAGGACGTTCGGATCGAGCGCGAACATCGCAACGGCAATGGCCGCGGCCACGCGCGAGCTCGTGACAGCGAGCACCAGCCAGGCGATCGAATAACAAGCGAGCGCGAAGGAAAGAATCGAGATCGCGACGGCCGAGGCGCCTGTCCGATAGAACGCGTCGACTTGCACGGGAAGCAGGTTGAGGAGGTGCGGCAACGGCAGCCAGACGGCCCCTATCTGCGAGTACTCGGGCGTCAGGCTGTCGAGCACGCGCCGGGCGACGACCAGATGCGCCTTTGCGTCGTAATGGCTGAGGGTCAGTCCCTGATGGCTGTAATAAATGGCTGCCGCGGTGCCGATCGTCAGGCCGACTGCGGCAGCAAGCTTGGGAAGGCGGTCGGTCACTTCGCGGCTAGAATAGTAACCCACACGGTCCGATCAGGCGGAGATCCCGGCGCGCATTGATGGCTCGATTCACAGCAGCGATTGAAGCATTCGCACTCAGCATCGGCGGTCCGGGACTCTTCATCATCGCGTTCCTCGACTCGTCCTTCCTGTCCTTTCCCGAAGTCAACGATCTGCTGATCGTGCTGCTCGTGATCAACCATCCCGAGCGCATGGTGTTCTACGCCACCATGTCGACGCTGGGCTCGATTGCGGGCTGCCTCGCGCTGTACTTCGTGGGCCGCAAAGGCGGAGACGCGCTGCGTACGGAAACGGTTCAAAGGAGGCACGGTCGAGCGGGCGGCCGATCTCATGCGCAAGTACGGCGCGATGGCGCTCATCGTGCCCGCCCTTCTGCCGCCGCCGGCGCCCTTCAAGATTTTCGTGCTCATGGGGGGCGTCGCCAACATTCCGCTGAAGACGTTCATCTGGGCGATCGCGCTCGGTCGCGGCGTCCGCTATTTTGGCGAAGGGCTTCTGGCGGTCATGTACGGCCAGCGCGCCCTCGACTACATTCACGAGAACGGCCGGCTGGTGGGCCTGGTGCTCGGACTGCTCGTGCTGGCCGGCGGGGCGGGCTACTACCTCTGGAAGCGCGGCTCGCAGCCGACATCGGCTAACTGACTGTATAATAGCGACTTCAATCCAGGGGCCAGCGGGCCTCTGAGAGATGAATGAACCCTGAACTCTCAGTCGTCATTCCCATCCGCAACGAGTCGCCGAATATCGAGCCCCTCTACGTCGAACTGACCGAGGCGCTCGAGCGGTGGGGGCGGAGCTATGAAGTGCTGGCGATCGACGACGGCAGCACCGACGACAGCTACGAGCGCCTCGTTCGCTGCCAGCACCGCGATCCCCGCTGGCGGATCATCCGGTTCAGACGCAACTTCGGGCAGACAGCGGCGTTTGCCGCCGGCTTTCGCCATGCCCGGGGCAGACTCATCGCAACGGCTGATGGCGATCTGCAGAACGATCTGCGCGATCTTCCCGACATGGTCCGCCGCATCGAAGACGGCAACGACATCGTCTGCGGATGGCGGAAGCATCGGAAAGACACCTGGTTGACGCGCCGTCTCCCGTCTGAGCTGGCGAACAAACTGATCTCCTGGTCGACCGGCGTCAGGCTGCACGACTACGGGTGCTCTCTGAAGGTCTTTCGCGCCGAGGTCGTCAAGCCGCTCAAGCTGTATGGAGAGATGCACCGCTTCCTTCCCGCCATCGCCAGCGAGATGGGCGTCACGATCACGGAAGTCGTCGTGAACCATCGGCCGCGCAGCCATGGCTCGTCGAAATACGGCCTCTCGCGAACGTTCCGCGTCGTGCTCGATTTGTTGACGGTGAAATTTCTGCTGAGCTACTCGACGCGGCCGCTCCAGATGTTCGGGCTCATCGGCCTGCCGATGGGACTACTGGGCTTTCTCATCGGCGCGTATCTCTCGTATCAGCGGCTGTTCGGACATGAATCGATCGCCAACCGCCCCTTGCTCCTGCTCGGTGTGCTGCTGATCTTCGCCGGCATTCAATTCGTCACGATGGGCCTGCTTGCAGAAATCATGTCCCGCACCTACCACGAGTCGCAGGACAAGCCGATCTACGTCATCAGGGAAGTGTGCGAGTCCGCGCAAAGCGAGCCGCGCCCACATCCGCTGAGCGTTTGAGTTTTGGGTTGTCAGTTTTCAGTTGTCAGTTATCAGTGGCATCACGACTGAGAACTGACGACTGAGAACTGAAAACTACCGAAGACTCGTTTCATCCGGAATGAACGCGATCCACGCCCCGAGCACGCGACGATCCGGACTCCGCTCGATTTCTGCCGGAACAAACCCGCCAGTCGCTGTAATCGCGAGCGGAATGAACGCGTCGCCCTCTTTGGTCGGCACGACCACCCGTTCGGTCACACCCTGCACCAGATTCAGCGTCTGAGACCACGTGTCTGTCGCGAGCGTCACGGTGTTCGGCCGCGCGCCGCTGTGGATCGCCAGCGTCACACCCTGATCGCTGTCCCTCCGCTTCAAGAGCGTGACGCGCGTCGTCTCGCGGCCCTGCACCCAGAATCCGTCGCTCTCCGGAAACGCACCCCCGTGAAAAAACGCCGTGACCGTCGCAAACGCAGACGCGCCGAGCACCCTGGGAGCAGGGAACCGCTTTCGGATTGCGGCCACCGTGACGGGCGTGATCCGTATGCTCGCGATCGTCGGCTCGAGGGAGGGTGCGGCACGAAAGGCGACGAACTCCGAATCGAGCGGCACGTCGAACACGTGCCGCGCGTGTTGACCTGCGGTCATGGTCAACGGCCACGACGTGAGCGCGCCGCCTTCGCGGCCTAACTGCAGAAAAATTGCCGCGTCGGGGACGCTCCCAGCCGACTTCGACCCCTCCACGTCCAGCTCGTACGAGCCCGCCGGCAGGCGAAACCGCGCGTTGAGCACGACACGCAGCGGCTGGCGCCCTGTGCGCTGACCTGGTACCGCCGACAACGCAAAGAGCGGCGGCAGTTGGTCGGGCCGCGCCAGCGAGAACGGGTCGTATCGCAGGGCTACGGGCCGCGCGACGGGATCGAACGTTTCGAGCAGCGGGATCAGCCCCCGCGATTCCGCGTTGAATCGACTGTTGGGATCAGACAGCGCCGCGGCGGTCATCGTTGAGATCGTCACGCACGCGACGGTCGCGCCCAGCGTGACGAGAAGTGCCACTCGGCCCTCGGAGTTGGCGGATCGCCGGGAAAGGAGCCAGCCCATGAGCGTAAAGCCGGCCATCCACAGCACAACTCGCGTGGACGCGACAAACGCCCCGGTCGTGACGAACGTCGGTACTTCACTCCAAAGCTGCCAGGTGGGCGACAGCCATCGCAACAGAGAAGAGGCGCCGATTCCGTCCTGCTGGACTGGGACGGGCTCTTCAAAGAACAGGAACACCAGCGTGATGCCCAGGGTCACCAGGTACGACACCTGCGCGGCCGCCCGGGATACGGAGAACCGCGGCAGGCGCGAATAAAGAGAGGCGATCGGGACCGTCAGGAGCGGCAGCAGGAGAACGAGTTGCCGGCCCGGCGCGAACGACCGCCGCCACCAGGGATCGGCCGACGCCGCCAACGCAATCACGCACAACGAGGCGAGGCTGAGCGCAATCCCCACCCATCGCTGCGATCGATCCCGCATCATGGCAGCCAGACCGATGAAGGCCAACGCCAACACTGGAGCAGTGGCTAGAACGCCGAACTCCTGGTCGAACAGGATAGCGAGACTGGCTGCCGGCACCGCCGACAGGTCAGCCGACGGTAAATGCCTGGCGTTCTCCAGAAGATCGCCGAACGCCTGGGTCAAAGCAGGCGCATTGAAGACAAACGGGGCGCTCAGAAACACCGCCGTGCAGGCGAACACGACCGAGGCCTTCGTTTCATCCAGTAACGGTGCCGCAAGCCCGATCCGGCGCACCAACTGCGGCAGGAAGATCCAGAGCGTCTGCCCAATCACGACGACCCAGACCAGGATTCGACCGGGGCCGGCCAGAAGACGAAGCGCCGGTATCCAGTCGGCCAGAAATGGCAGGTAGGGCAGAAGCAGGAGTCCGAGGCCAAACAGTGGCAGAAGGATATCGGAAGCGGCGCCCCAGAATTGGGCATCAGGGTCGGCGCTCTTGCGCAGCGACAACGCCACACCTGCCGCGATGAGCAGGAACATCATGACCAGTCCGAGGAGCTCCGCTGCCGATGGCATCATGGCAACCCGGACGGGCAACTGCGCGCGGCCGGCGACATCGAACGACGCGCGGCTTACCCACAACGCCATACCTGCCAGCGTCGCAGCGGCAATTGGATGAAAGAGCACACGACGAAGCATGGTCACGGCTGCGTTCGCGCGACGCTCATGGATCCCTTCGCACAACGGAAGCCCACGTAGAGGTTGTGGCGGCCGAGCCGCGACCGCGCCGCCCGCTCGGAAATCCGCAGCCGTGGAACGATGTTGTCCCAGCCACCGCCCTTGATCGTGCGGAGGTCGTATCCGTTGTGGTCTGGCGGCGAGGCATGTGTCGTCGTGAATTCGCTCGCGGTCCATTCCCACACGTTGCCGGCCATGTCGTGCAGACCGTAGCTGTTGGGCGGGAACGATCCCACCGGCGCGGTAAATTCGAACGGCCTCGGCGTCAGATCGTGCCGCACATGGGCTTGTCCGGTGAATTCACCGTCCCATGGAAATATGCGGTTCTCAACGCCGCCGCGCGCCGCGTATTCCCACTCCTCCTCGGTCGGCAGCCGGCCTCCCGCCCAGGAACAGTACGCGTGTGCCTCATCCCAGGTCACGTTGACAACAGGATGGGTGCCATCCGCGTACCACTCTGGCTGGCGAGGCATGGGCGTCGATGTCGCGGTGGCATACGCCCGAAAGTCGTTGGCCGACACCTCACGATCGAGCATCTGGAACGGCTGAGCAAACGCGACCCGCACGCGCGGCTTTTCTGATTCGCCGCACAGGTCGTCCTGCGGCGCACATCCCAGCCACGATGTGCCGCTCGGAATGAGCTTCCACTCGAGACGCGCGGGAGTCACAGGTTTTTGATCGTCAGGCGCAAGCGGTGTTGGCCGGTAGGCTGACGATGCATTGTCGTACACCGCCTCGAGGTGAATGAAGCGGTCCGCCTTGAACTTCAGCGGCGCCGAACCAGACGAGCGCCCGTTGATTCGCCATTCGGTGAACCCGCGCCGGTGTTCCTCAGGAATCTCAGCGGTCAACTCCAGATCGGGGAAGTACAACCCCTCGTAGCCGTTCCCGACCCGCTCGCCCTCCATCAGCAGCTCGACGCCAGACGGCGCCACGACGACCACGCGCTGAGAAGGCTGGGCGTTCAACCACTGCTCGCTGATGAGCCTGAAGAAATTCCGGCGCTGCTCCAGGAACTGACGCAGGCGGGGCAGGTAGTCGAGACGCGGGATTTGAAGCTCTTTGGCGACGCTCTGATAGTGCTGGTACCGCTCCATGAGAAACGCCTGCGTGAGCTGATGATTCAGGGCCGTCTGGACGACACGCTTCAGGTAGTCGCGATACTCGGGATCGCCGGCAATCAATTCCGTGAGAATCACCGACCGCGGTTCGGCGGGATTTCTGCCGCGACGCGCTTCTCCCGCGCGTTCGAGCAGATACTGGTAGCTGTCGTGGTTCCAGTCACGAAAGCCCTGGTCCATATCCCAGTTCACCCAGAACCAGCCGTTTGGTTTCGTCGCGTCGAGAAACTGTCCGGGCCCCTGATACGCGTCGCGCGTGGCGGAAAAGGCCACCGCCACGAACCAGCGTGTCAGGTTCTCGAGGTTCACGTGCTCCGCCACGTTCTTCATCGTCAGCGGGCGAGTCGTGCGCACCCAATCCCAGAGCTTGTTCATCTCGTCCTGGTTGAGCACGATGTCGTCGTAGCCCCAGTGCGCCGCGAAGAACCGCTGGTCGAACCGTTCGGTCAGGACGAAGGGACCGTCGTACTTGCCGTTGAGGTAGAACCGCACCGGCTTCGTTTCCGGCGCGATGGCGCCGATGGCCCGCGAAATATCGTACGCGAGCGGATTGATGAAGTACCAGTTCGCGCCTCCCGTGCGCCGGACATCGTCGTGGATCACGAGGCGGCGGATGGGTTGTGCGGCAGGGCTGAAGAGAACATCCTGCGGAACCTCACGCGGGCCGTACTTGCGCCGGAAATACAGGCGGAATCCGGGGCGTGGTGCCGTGATGCGGCTTCCGCCTCCATGGATGCGCACGCCGACGCCGCCCGCGAACATCAACCGCCCGGCCTCGAAATACGACACGCTGCCTTCGCGCTCCCATTCCACTCCGTGCTCGTGTTTGTTGGCGAGGATTCCGCTGGCGGGATCGTTCAGGTCGGCGTCGTCGAGCGTCAGGGAAAGGATGGGCCTCCCGGTGGCGACTTCCTTATTTGGGACCGCGTTCGTACTCGGAAGCGCCTCCGGGCTCCAGTGCACGGCGAAGCGCCACAAGGGAAACCAGTCCGCTGCCTCGATCACCGCCAGCGCCATTGCGATCGACAGCGTGGCGACGATGAGCAGCCACCAGGGCAGCCTGTGGGGGGTTGGCCGCATCTAGAATGCGCCCGGCTTGTTGAAGAATACGTTGAACGTCGAGGGTCCAGCCGTTGCGTCGAGCTCGGCCTGCAGGCCCGACAGCGCCGTATCGGCAATCCCCTGGAAGTTGTACAACACCACGGTTTCGCGTTCGTTGTACGACACGCTTTCGAGCGTCGCCTTGGAGAGTCGCTTCCGAAGCACGGCCGTGATCGCCGACGGATCGACCGCCCGGCCGTTCGAGGAGAGGGAGATCACGATCGTGCCGTCGCCTTCGGAAGACATGAACCGCCGCGCCAGCACCTGGCCAAAATTCGCCGCGAGCGCGACGAGCAGGATGATCCCCACGAACCCCAGCTTGAAGGTCGCCACGGCGAGCGAGGTGGCAATGACGAGCATGATGAACCCGATCTCCTCGGGCTCCTTAATCGGCGTCCTGAAACGCACGATCGACAGCGCCCCCAGAAGACCAAGCGAAAGGGGAAGGGAAAACTGAATCGAAATGAAGATGGCGGTGATCGAAATACCGAGCAGCGGAAAGGCCCGATGCACCTGGCTGCCCGTCGCCCGGCTCGCATAGAAGTGCACGTAGAGGTACGCGATGAAGAGCGAACAGACTAGCGAAATGGCCATCAACATCAGGAAGGCCAGCGGTGATACCTCGGGGCCCGTCCGCTGCGCCAGCACTCCGAAGATGTTGTTCAACTGCTGCTGCATTGCACCTCTTCCTTGCCTACACCAGCTGGTGCGCCGCGTGCGTGTACACCGCGAACAATTTCGAAAACGCGCTTTTCCGAATGCCGAGCGAAAGGAGCGGGTGAAGCGTCAACGGGAGCGTATCGTCCTGGCCCTTCACCTCGAGCACGGCGCTTCCGAGCGGCGTCGCGTCTGCCGCATGGGCCAGCCGCGGATGCACGGCCGCCGCGGCGATATCCGTATCGAGGCTGACGCGGGCGCGGCTGCGGGGCTCGACGAACCGATCGCGTCGATACCGGATCAGCATGATCGGCTGCCACGGTTCGAGGCCGAGCATCCCGCCGGCCCGGAGCATTCGCGGCAGGCTCGAGAGCCGCGGATCCTGCAGGTCCCACTGCGCGATCTCGGCCGCCGGCACGGGCACCCGCTCGCGTACCTTCGTCCGAAGCGCGCCTGCGCGAAGCTTGGCTTCGACGAAGACGGGCTCCAGCAGACGGCCATCGAGATCGGCATACCACCGGACCCGGATCTTCCGTTTCAGATACTCGCTGTTGACCTTCTCGCGAAGCGAAATCAATGCGGGTGTGTCGTAGTACATCGTCCAGACGATGGCGGCGGGATACCGCGGGTCGCGACGGCAGAGGTGCTCGAGCCAGCCCCTGGCTACATGCGCGCGTCCCGCCGGGAGTGTGAATTTGATCTCGCGCTCGGCCTCGGCGGCTGGAGGACTCGTCATCAGCGGTGTGGCTGCTGCAGTATAGCAAGGTTCAACAGAGGACATCGACCACGTCGATCTGAACCGGCACGATAACTGAATATGATTCACCAAGAGATGATCAAAACGGCTCTGTGCGTCGGGTTCCTGCTGCTTGCGCTTGTCGTGGTGAGCGGACAGGCTCCTTCAACGGCGAGGCGCGGACCGGTTCGCACGCAAAGTCGGGCGGTCGCAGACGCCGGCGGACCGTTCAACGCGCTTGGCGCGACGCTCTTCTGGGGTGCCTGGGGCTACAAGTTCGATCGGCCGCGGCTCGACCGCAATCTCGAGGCGTTGAACGCCGCTGGTGTCGACTACATCCGTGTCCTGGGATCGGTGGGAGGAGACGGCTGGCAGGACAGGGAAGTTGACCCTCGGTGGCCCGACTACGAGAAGGTGATCGCCGGCCTGACCGATCTCGCGTACGACCGTTACGGAATGCGCGTGCAGTGGACGCTGTTCGGGGGCGCGCCCTTCAATGCAAGCGCGGCCAGCCGTATCTCGGTTGTGGATCGATTCGCCGCCATGGCGCGGGGACGCGAGCACAAGATCTTCGCGTTCGAGATCGCCAACGAGGCGTGGCAGAACGGGTTCGACGGCCCGGACGGCATCGCGGAGCTGCGGCGTTTCGGCAAACGGCTCAACGATCGAACGGCGGTGCTGGTGGCGTTGAGCGCCCCGGCAACCGGCGCCATTTGTGATACCTACGCACAGTCGGGCGTCCAGGCGATGACCATCCACTATGCCCGGCAGTTCGGCGACGAAGGGCCGACGGCTCCAATGCTCCTTCCATGGATGTCTTTGCCGCTGGACAAGCGGTGCCGCAACGCGTTGCCGCAGGCCGTGCTGAACAACGAGCCCATCGGGCCGGAGAGCTCAGTCGAGCAGGACGATGACCCCTCACGCATTGCCGGTGCGTACGTGATGACGTTTCTTGCCGGCCATGCGGCTTACGTACTGCACATGGGTCCTGGCATTCGGGGTGGAGGCGTCGCCGATCTGGCGCAGATCCCTCCGCGGAGCGGCGAGTTCGCCGAGCTTCCGGCGTTCCAGTCGATCGCGACGGCGCTGGCGGCCGCGCGACGGTATCTGCCGGCGGGGCTGGCTAATTGGACCCGTCACGAGCCCAACGCACCGGTCGCCCCTCTCCACGGATTCGGCCGTCTCTACACCGCTTCTTCCGGTTCACGCTTCGTCGCGCTCGCTGTCGACGTGGGCAAGGGCGCAACGCTGCGGACGAGAGTGGGTGCGAACATTACGATTCGAGATGCCGCAACAGGCAAGGTCCTTCTGCAGCAAACGATGGCGGCCGGAGGCAAGATTCCTCTGGAGGGCAGCCGCGAGCTCGTGGTTATTGGGCGTGGTACATGATGCGCGTGCCCGATCCCAGGGGTTGACGGCGGGCAATCCTGAACCTGGCCGACAGCTCGCGCTCGAAGCTTTCTTCCGTATAGTCGGTGTAGTGATCGTCCTTGTTCCGCAGCAGTGTCGCCACCATCGGATCCTGGCGCGTCACGAACTCGATCACCAGCTCTCCACCCAGATCCCGCAGCCACTGCACGAACTCGGCGAGCGGGATATTGCCGCCGATGACGACGTGATGAATCAGCGCGAGCGCCAGCACGAGATCGGGCCGTCCCCGCTCGTTGATGCGCTTGCGTTCCAGGTTCCGCCATCCCAGATTCGGCGACGGATCGGTGACGTTGACGACGAGCGGCAGGATGTTCGGCACGCGCTCGCTCTTCAGCGCGCGGTACAACTTGTCGATCGCGAGATGATCGGCGTCCATGGCCACGACCGAGACCGATCGTTCGGCCGCAATCCGCGAGAACACGCCGACGTTACAGCCAATGTCCCAGGTCATGTTCCAGGGGCGCGTCGCCGCCACATCGCGGACGAACTGGCGTTTCTGCTCGGCGTCGGCGGCTTCGTAATGACCGCACTTCAGGTAGTCCGACCAGGTTGACTGCTTCGGCTTCCACTCGAGCGACGCCACGAGTTTGCGAAGCCCTCCGGCATTGGTCTTGATGATGCGTGTGTCGAATCCGGCCTTGTTCAGTTCCGCTCGCACGTCTCGCGTCGTGCTGTTGTACGCCTTCTGCGCTTTCGCCTGCAGGTACACATGCGCGAGGACTCCGCCACGGACGTAGTCGCGCGCGCTGAGGAGATTGAGACACACCTCGGCATCCATGCCATCGATGTTGCCGCGCATCCACGCCTGAAAGGGGACGTCGCGATACGCCTGCAGCAGGAGAGGGTAGAGGAACATCTGGCAGAACTGCCGGTATCCTACCCACGGTTCGCCTTCCGCCCGTTTGTAGAACGACGCGATGTCGACAAAGACCGGAGTGGGGCCTTTCCACTGGACGTTGTACGCCGAGGCATCTTTCAGACCGATCCCTTCGTCGAGCCCCGCCAGCACGAGATCGAGCTGGAGAAGCGCGGCGTCGCGGAGCATCTCGAACGACCACTCGTAGGGGTACGAGACAAAGGGCAGACGCTCGTGTTCGAGCACGGCCGCCCAGGGCTCGTCGAGGCGGAACGGCAGGGAGCCGATCTCACGCTGCCGGGTCGTGACGATCGCGCCGCTCTCCGCAAACCGTCGATACAGGCTGGTCGCCGACAGGGCCTGCCATTCCTTCAACGCGATGGCAGAGAGCCCCCGGAAGATGTGTCCGTCGTGGTAGAAGACGCGTGCCGTTCGATCGCGGAAAGATCCAGGCTCGGCCGCGATCTCACTCATGCGATTTCGTGGGGCCCTCGGGCTTTGAACTGGATGAGCGGAAGAGATCGCGGAACCGTTGCCAGCCGAGCCTGGCGATAACCGCCACGCCCGCCACGCCCCCGAGAAGCAACTGCACGAGCATGCTGCCGCTGCCCGGATCGAGGTAGGCATCCACTCTGGTTTCCGAGACCCACACAAACAGGAGTACGAAGCAGATGAAGGCTATCCTCATGAATCTCCGGCGACATTCTAGCATTCTCGAGCCACGTAGGGGCCGCCGTCGCTTGGCTGCACGCCCGAATCCTCGTATAATCAGTACCCCCAACACGTGACCATTGCTCGTCTCTTGCTAGGCGGTCTTCTCGTCTTCGGCACGGCCTGCACGTCCACGCCTTCGAAACCGACGCCACCCGACCAGGGTCCGGGCCCGGGGCCTGTGGTGCAGAACACTCCACCCACGATCGGCGCGTTCCGCGCGCAGGGATCGCGAACGGGTCAGCCGGCGAATTTTGTCGATCTCGGTGAATCGATAGCCCTCAGTGTGACCGTCACCGATCCGGAATCGGCTGCAAGCGGCCTGACGTTCAACTGGGCGTCCACCGCAGGAACGTTCAGCGGCACCGGCCCTGCCGTGACATGGCGGGCGCCGGCAAGCGCGACGACCCCGATGGACGTGACGCTCGCCCTCGAGGTGGTCGAAACGTATCAGTCGCAAGGACGGAACGTCGAGAATCGCGTGACTGGGTCGACCACGGTCAGCCTCCACAATTCCATTCAGGAAGTCAGCGACCTCGCGAGACAATTCCTCCTCGACTTTTCGAGCTCGAGTCTGAGCGTCGACTACGTGATGCGGAACTTCGAGCCGGGATGCTACGGGACCGAAGCCGAGACCAGCGACGTCGCCGACAATCGTCAGGACTTCACGATCATCGAGTCGAACATCGGCGCCGCCAGCACGACCGTCGCATTCGGCGGGGCGTGCTCGTACAGGAACCGCCCCGGAGACTCGTGCGCGCGCGTGCCGGTTTTCTGGAGGTCGAGGGCGAAGCGCGACTTGTACGACTCGCGAGGACGGATCGTCCTGCGTGAGGGAGAAACCACTGTCGCGACCGGGATCGACCAGGTCGCTGCCATGTACTACCCCAGCCAGAAGCGCTGGCGCCTGTGCGACAGCGCGTTCCAGTCGGGCAGCACCTCGTTGGCCGACGTGCTCAAGGGGCTCGTCCCCTGAGCGTCGACAACTCGCCAGACGACCCCTCGTCGGCTGACGGCATGTCATACCGCCGCACGATCTCCTCGGCAAACGCCTCTGAAATTCGCGTCTGTCCCTGAGCCGTTGGATGCAGCCCGTCCACGCCGAGCAGTTGAGGATTGGCCTCGAACAGCGCATACAGGTCGACGACAGGCCCAAGCTTGAATTCCGCCGCCATCTGCTTGATTCGCGCGTTGAGCTCTTTGATGCGCAAAATGGCCCCCGCATGACCGTTGGCTTCCCACTCTGGCGTGACCGCCATGACGGTGGCCAGGATCACGTCAACACCGCGCTGCTGCGAGGTGACAATCATCGAACGGATGGCGTCCGCTTGCCGGTTCACCGTCAGAGCCCATGACGCGTTGATACCTTCGAGTATCAGGACGACCTGCGGATGGTCGGCGTCGAGCACACCGGGCAGCCGTGTCGCGCCACGGGTCGTCTGTTCACCGCCAACCCCGCGATTGAGGACAACGATCTCCTGCGCCGGATATCGCTGGCGCAGGAACTGCTCGAGTTTATCGGGGTAGGTTTCCGAGAGCGCGAGCCTGATGAACGGCACGAGGCTCACCGCTCCAACGGTGATGCTGTCTCCAAACGCCACGAACTTCGTTTTTGCGATCGTTTGCGGGACCCGTACCCTCACCGTGAATCCGCACGACGCCTGCGCCATGTCTGCATCGGTGGCCGTGCAGGAGACGGCTGTCTCACCAATTGGAAAGATGGTGCCCGGGCCAGGGTCACACGTCACCTGATACGGCTCGCGCCCTCCGGTCGGCTTCGGGTAGTCGAAGATCACGTCGGTGCCAATCGGGCTCGTCGCATCGCGGACGAGCTGCGTTGGACTCACGAGCTGCAGCTTCGGCGTGGCGGGAGTCGGCGGAATAGGCGATTTGCCGCCGCACGCGCTGGTCGCCAGCAACCAGGCAAGCAGAATTGCCATTGTCGAACGCCGGAACAGATGAACGTTCAGCACAGTGTCAACCGCGCGGCGCGGTCCGCTTGAAGATATACACGCGTGGATGATCGAAGAGCCGGAAAGTGAACTCTGCCGCCTCGTCGTGAATTGTTACGCCGAAAATTTCCGGATAGACCTTGAACGTCTTGACCATCTCGAATCCGAGCTTGCCGTCGAATAGATCCCGATAGTGCTGAGCGACAACGGCGTTGTGAATGCGATCGTCGGGTTTGACGGAACGGCTCAGCGTGTCGTACCACTGCACGTACGTGTCATCCATGACGATCCAATCCACCTCCGCGAGACGGGATGCAATGTAGCGGCGCTTTTCGGCATCATCGTAGCGATCGGCGTACAAATAGCGGTACGTATCGAGCATGAACAAATGGTAGTAATCCTTTCGCTCACGCTCGGCCTGGCGACGCGAGTTCCCGGCGCCCCACAACACGTAATCGTGCCGGAACTTCGTATCGGTGTAATACGAACCCATCGGCGGAACGTTCTGCGACGGTTCCACCAGAATCCGTTCTCCCGCGGGCACGTTGTCGACGAGCCATTTCGATGTTTCGACACGCGAGTCCGGTTGTCTGAACACATTCATGTAGGCGAGTGCATACAGTCCAGTCAGAACAACGGTAACCCCAACCGCCAGCGTGGATGCCACGCGCCACCGCGGGCGACCCAGCCAATCGGCCCCGAGCACGCCGGCGGCAACCGCCAGCGCCGGGAGGATCGGAAGCGTATACCGAATCATGGGCGCGACGCTTTGACCAGCCACCACGTAATAGATGATGGGGAACGAGGCCGCAACGGCGGCATATCTGTCACGGCGTAGGAGCAGCCACACGACCCCTGCCAGCCCCAGTATTTCGAGAGCGGGACCCAGGCTCCACCAGAGGAGGTTGGTGAACCAATAGACCCGCGGGCTGCCAATATCGGCGAACTGCGCGAAGAAGATCGGCTGTGTCACGCCGGTGAGAGGTTCAATCACCTGCTGCCGAAAATCGAGCATGAATTTCTGGGGATACCACCACACCAGCGGGTCCAGCAGGAAGAAGCTCACAATCGCTGCGGCGATCGGAATGAGTCCCCGCAGCACCCAGACAACCCATGCTCGAACCGGCTGGATCTGCAGGGGTCGAACCGGAGCCAGGAAATACGCGATGCCCACCGTGCCGAGCGAAATAAGCCCCGTGTATTTCGATGCCACAGCCGCACCCACCGATGCGCCGGCCGCGATGAGCCAGGGCCACGTGGCTCGTTCAGCAACCCGGATCGCGCACCACAGCGTCACCATGCAGAAGAAGACCATCGGCATGTCGGTGGTGGCGAAATGCGAATCGCGGAGATGGAGAACAGCGCAGGCGACGAAAAATGCCCCCAATAGACCCGCCAGTCGGCCGCCGATGCGCGCGGCAACCGCGTACGTGACGAGAATCGTCGCCGTGCCAAACGTCGCGGCAATCGCACGGCTCAACACCGTGTAGGTGACCTGATCGCGCGGGACGTCCAAATTGATCGGTTGGATGAGCGCTTCGTACACTCCTCTGACGATGTTGATCAGGTACATCATCATCGGGGAGTACATGAAGAACTTCGATCCCATCGCCGCCGCACGCACGTCGCGCCGAAGCGTGTCGGCCGGGCCGATCACGAAGTGCTCGTCCATGTGAAAGTGGTAGTACAGGAGCCCCCCACGCGAGGTTGTAGAAACGAAAAGCGGCCCCCACCGCAACAATCGCAGCCAGAATCAACAAAGAGCGTTGTCTCGTCACATCTGTATCAGGCAGTCGCGTGTATCAGGCAGTCGCGCCCGCGCGGTCGGCGGTCCGCCCGGGGCGTTTGTTGCGGATGCGGTGGGCAAGGTCTTGCAGCGACTTGTCGAGGCGCGATTCCTGGCGATGCTGCACCAGGTTCTGGATCAGTCGCACGAGACGCCACGGACGTACCGTGTACTCGGTGCCGTAAAAAACGAGAAACCCCATGATTCGGTAGGCGTTCAGCTTGCTGGGGCTCAGGCCTTCGGTGAACGACACCGGCGCTGAGAAGTCCTTGTAGGCGCCCAGTCCGAGGAAATACTCATCCGAGAGCTCCGGAATCTTTCCGGACTTCCGCAGGTCGTGATACAGCTCCGAGCCGGGGTAGGGCGAAAAGATCGAGATGCTCATGTCGTGCACCCCGGCCAGTCCCATCCTGAACAGAAAGCTGATCGTCTGGCGCAGCTCTTTGGTCGACTCGTTCGGGAAGCCCATGATGATGTTGAGCTTCACGTTCAGCTTGCTGTTGACGGCGCCCCGCACCGACTTCTCGAGTCGATCGAGCTTGACGACCTTCTTGATGCGCTTGAGCACCTCGGGTGAGCCGCTTTCCGGGGCATAGCTCATGTTGCGGCAGCCAGACTCGTAGAGCAGGCGGCTGACCTCGCCGTCGATGGCTTCCGATCGCGTGCCGCTCGGCAACTGCCAGGTGAACTGCAACTTCTTATCGAGGATCATCTGCGTGAACTCGATGATCCAGCTTCGCTTGACGATCGCCGTGAGATCGTAGAAGTCGAAGTTGGTCGCACCGTACCGCTCCTGGTACAGCCGCATCTCGTCGAGCACCTTCGTGGGATTCCGCGCGATCCACCGGGTCGTCCACATCTCTGGGTTCGAGCAGAACGTGCATTCGTACGGACACCCGCGCGTCGCCAGCATCGGCATGCTGCGGCCGCGATCGACGCCATAACCCAGCCCGTGATCCAGGTAGTTGTCGAGGGGAACCAGATCCCACGCGGGCATCGGAATGTCGTCGATGTTCCGAATCCGATTGCGCACACCCGTGGATCGCGTGCCGCCGTCGCTCCTGATCACCAATCCGGGGATGCCGTCAAAACTGGCGCCGCACGCGATCGCATTGGCCAGATCGACGATGGTTTCCTCGCCCTCGCCGATCGCGCACGCATCGACTTCCGGCGTGGACTCCAGGGTGAAATCGGGCACGGCGGTGATGTGTTCGCCGCCGGCGACGATGGGGATGCCCGGAAACCGCTTCCGCGCCAGGCGAATGAGGCGCGCAACTTCGGGCCAGTCCTGCGAAAACATGCAGCTGACCCCGATGAGGTCGGTATCGGGCTTGATCCGCTCGACGATCTCCTCGCTCCTCAGGCCAATCGCGGTGACCTTGTTGTCGAAGAGCGAGGTCACCTCGAACGGGTTCTCGCCGAGACCATCGATGATTCGCGGGGTGTGACCGGCTTGCCTCAGACTCGCCGCCAGGTAGGCTGGACCAATGGGCGGCGTCATGGGGCCCGAATCTGACCAGGTCGGCACCAGCAACGGTGGCCGGACCAGCGTGATAACTGCCATGCGCTCAGTGATTATAGCCCATCAGGGGGTCTTTCTACGGGGCCTCCAGGGCCGAGCCGAGCGACTCGGGCCGCGGCCGGTTGCCAATCCAGACGTTGCTGAAGGTCAGCCCGGGGAAGGATCCCTCTTCCTCACACTTACCGCCGTTGTTGGCACCCAGGTAAGCGACGTGCGGCGTCGGGTTGTAGATGCCGCCAGTCGTGGTTCCATGCTCGAAGATGCTGTTCCCACCCCTCCGGTCTTCCTGCACGACCACGTTGATACCGGCGCTCCAGGTCGCCTTCCAGTGATAGGTGCGCGAGGGGTCGAGCATCCGGACCGACGCCGTGCGGATCGTCTTGTTCGGCTCGTTCTTGAAATCCTCGTCGCCAAACAAGGCCTTGTACGAGAACGCGTTGTCAGGATTGCCCGGGATGCCGCGATATTGCACGTTGAACAGGAACTTGCTTTTGCAGAGGTTGTCGCCGCCATCCATCATGGAGAACACGCGTTTTTTGCCGCCGGGACTGTTCCCATATAGCCCTGTCACGTCAGCCGAAAACTCGCCGTTCGTGATGGTCTGCGCCAGGACATAGCGGACATACGAATTGCCGTCGTTGACGCGGATGCCTTTGCCATTGACGAACGTCGTCGACCCGATCCGCGCACCGACGGTCTCCCCGTGGATCAGGGGGTCGTACAGCTCGCCCGGCCGATTGAAGCCCACCAGCTTGGTCTTGAAGCTCCGCACCTCGGACCACTCGGAGGTCGCGGTGCCCTGGGTCAGGCGCGCCCGCCAGTAAAAGCGGGTCGTAGGCTGCAGATCCTCATCCGGCGTGAAGGTCGTCTGGCCGCTGCCCTCGGCCACTCCCGTCTTCGTCGCCACGACAAGAAACGAGATTCCGCTTTTCACCGATAGCGACGAACCAGCCGCCAGCGACGTGAAATCGGCGCGATCCGAGATCTGGAACTCGTAGGTCCGCGTCCCCTGGGGCTGGTCGGACGTGCCGTTGGTCACCGTGAGCGTGGGACGCAGTGTATTCAACTGGAACTGGTTGGCCGGAGAGTCCGGCGTCGGCGCGGTCAGGCGCGCGACCGTCACCGTTGGACTGGGCGTCGTGGGCGGGCCACCCCCGGCCGTCGACTTCGATCCACAGGCGGCGGTTAACACGCACGTCACTACGATTTGGACTCTTCTGGCCAGAATGTTCATGAGTTCTCCGGGCTGTGCCACCGAGGGGGCTCGAGGACGCGTAATTTATCGGCGTCTCGGCTCAACGCCTCCACACCGGACTGAAGGTATTCAGAATTGCCCCCGCGTCGATGGTTCGTGGGTACTGGGGACTTCAGGGATATCTACCAGCTAAATGACCGGAGTGATAATTTTCGCGGAGAAAATAACGTAACGCGCGCTAGAATCTGGGCCGCATGCGTTCCGTACCCCTGCTGGCGACACAAGGACGAGGACGGCCCAGGAAATACGGCCGGCCGGCTCGTGCGGTCACCGTCACGCTTCCTGAAGACATTCTGGCGACCTTGAGCGCGGCCGACAGCGATCTCGGACGGGCGATTGTGAAGCTCGTCGAGCGTCGCGGCAAGACGCTGGCGGTCGCGCGCAAAACACCGGCGGAGATCGCCGCCTACGGTCATCGTTCGGTCATCATCGTCCCGGACGCGCGCGCCCTGCGCCGCTTGCCGGGCGTGCAGCTCGTGCCCATTGGCAATGGTCGCTGCCTGATTGCGCTGGAGCCGCCATACTCGTTTCCGCGATTGGAGCTCGATATCCGCGATCTCCTGACACAGAAGGGATTGTCCGAGCCCGAACGGAACACGCTCGACGCCGTCGCGGGCATTCTCCGGACTGCCCGTGTGTCTCGCGACGTCACCCCCGAAGAACGAACCATCATCGTGCTCGAAGCCCGCCGCCGTCGAAGCGCGTAACGGCCGATCGTCTACCGCGGCCGCGGCGGCCCCGGGTAGATTCTGACGTTCCGGAAAAGCCCGAAAATCGTCTCGCTGCGAGACCGCGTGCCGATCGACACTCGATGATTCGGTGGTGCATAAGGGCGTGCGAACCCTCCCTGGAACCAGATGCGGTTGCCCGAGAGCGACCCGTCGGCGCTCACCTCTCCGACCCAGACTTCGTAGCTCGTCTGCGTCCACGTGATCGTGAAATGGAAGACGGCGCCCGACCGCCAGTTCATCGTCGGCTCAAGCCGGCCCTCGTGATCGCCAGGGTCGCCACCACCATCCCGACCGTTCCGCCAGATGAGCTTCATCCCGGTCCCGTCGCCGTCGGCGCGCTGTTCGAGGTGCATTTTCCAGGCGTGATTGCGGAACGCGCTGAAGTTGCCCCAGGTCGACGCGTCGCCCATGGAGAGCCACTTCAAGTCCTTGCTCAGGGGCGCGCCCACTTTCTTTCCAAAGTCCGTCACATCGAATTCCACCGTGCAGGCACTGCAGGTGGGGATGTCGTAGTCGATGCCATCGCTGGTGCTGGTCGCCTTCCAGCCCTGATTGGCGATAAACGTCCCGCCAATCCGCGCGCCAACGGTGTCGCCTCCGGTGAGCGGGTCGTAGATTTCCTGGCCTCGCACATAGCCCTTGTTCAGGGTGACGAACGATCCGGTTGCCGACCATTCGCTTGTCAGGTCGCCCGACGAGGCGAGCACGCGCCAGAAGTACCTGAAACCGGGCTTCAGCGTGTCGCTGATCTGAAACGACGTCGTGTCGCCGCCCTGCTCGACGTCTTCCTTGAATCCGGTACGGCTACCCCCGGGGAAACTATCAACCTCCGACCATTCGAAGCGGTACTTGACGCCCTGCACGCTGCCCGTGGTTTGCGCGTTCGCTGCTTTCAGAATGACGGCCGCTTCGGTCAGTTGCGTACCGTTGACCGGCGACGAGAGCCCGGGCGCCGCGACTGAACGGGCCTGCTGAGTTGTGGTCGGGGGTGGGGCGCTGGGCTGTATGGGTGTTTCTGCCTTGGAGCCGCATGCCGCAAGGGTTGTCAACGAGGCAAGCATGGCGCTTGCGAAAAGCACTCTCACGAGTACGCACTTTACAAAAGATGGTGGTTATTTACAATAAAAATGACCGAGTGCAGAGTTTCTACGAGACAAATACGGCGGGCTTGTCCAGCCTTAGAAGAGATTCCTGAGGAATGACCAGACGTACGCAAACCACAGCTTCCAGACGACGACCTTCGACGTGCCCCATTGGCGCTCGTACTCGTGGCTGGGAATTTCCGTGACGCGAAATCCCTGCTTCAGGGCCTTCATGAGCATTTCCTGCTCGATGGTCGTCAGATTCGACGTCAGCCCGAGGCGCTTGCCCACGTCGCGGCGAATCGCGCGGAAGCCGTTCTGGCTGTCGGTCAGGCGGACGTTCCAGCGGTAGTTGATGCCCAGCATGATCAGCTGTGACCCGACATAGCGGATCAGCTGTCCCAGCGTGCCGTGCAGTTCGTCGCTCCCGCCTTTGCCACGTGACCCGACGACCATGTCGAACTGCCCGGACTGAATCGGCGCGACCATCGCGGGGATGTCTTTCGGCTCGTGCGATCCATCGGCGTCGATGAACACGACGATGTCGCCGGCGGCCTCGTCGAAGGCCAGGCGGACGGCGTCACCCTTGCCCTTGCCGCGATCGAGCACGACCCGCGCACCACTGGACAGGGCGATGTCGCGCGTCCGATCGCGCGAGTGTCCATCGATCACGAGCACTTCATCGGCGTACGGACGTACGGAGTTGATGATGGTGGCGATCAGGCCTTCTTCGTCCCGGGTTGGAATAACAACGCTGATCTGGGGCGTGGACACTTCGATGAAGGATTACGCGGGGCGAGTCGGCACAGGAACTTGAGCAATATAGGAAATTAAGGCTGCAGGGTCAACTGGCGATCGGCGTCACTCAGGGCGGCGGAAGTGTAAGAACCGTCCAATCGCCATCGATGAGCTCGCGCGCCGCGAACTGGTAGATGACGACGCGCTTGCCGTTGAGCCTCTCTGGCTCTCGCTGCAGCAGGGCGCGCGTCGCGAATGCCCCCTGGTCGTTCTGCAGCAGCCGATCGATGGTCATGCCCAGGCTATAGCTCAACTGCTCGGCAAATCCCGCGGACGTACCCCACCCCATCGACTCGAGCGTGTAGATGTTGCTGAAGCTGTCGCCCAGGAGCAGCACGCTCGCATCGCGCGATGGCCGCCACAGGGATCGATCGGGTTGCAGGATGCGCCGCAGCCAGACCGCCTCGGGCGGGAAGAGCGTCGAGTCTTCGCGGAGGTCCAGCATGCGGGCCGTGTCGCCGATGCTCCGCACTTCGAGCCGCTCGACCAGATAACCGGGATCCGCGCCACCCGGCAAAGGGGCTCGCGTCGTCATGAGCCCCGCAAGCGATGCCGCCACCGCCTCCATCGCCTCGGGCCGCCAGTGGGTATCGGTCGCCAGGTACTGCGGACCACTGCGCCGCCCAGCCGCCAGGATGTCCGATGGATCGAACACGACCACGCCGTCTCGCCTGAGATCCGCGACCAGGGCGTCGTAGGACGGATTGTGGAGTGTTCGGTTGAGCGACGCGTAACGCGGCACCAGCATTTCCGGATGAACGACGGACTTGAGCGGCGTTGGCATCACGATCAGCGTGATGCCGCGCGCATCGAGATCGCGCTTCATCTGCGCGATCGCCGGGCGAGGATCGGGCTGAGGGGGATTCGTCCATTCAGGCGCCACGGCGATTCGCCGCTCGAGCTGTACCGGATCCAGGAACCCCGGGCCCGTGCTGTACTCGACATCCTGACGGTAGAAGAGCCAGCCCTCCCGGCCGGGATACACCCGCTCGTTGCCGGCGCCGAGCCAACGGGTCATCACACTCTGCGCCGGCGGCCTCAGTGTTCGGCCGACGAACGATTCGTTTTCCAACGAGCGTTCGAAGCCGCTCAGCCCGGTCAGCGCAATCCGGTTCGCCTCGACGATGCGCTGCCACACGCTCGAGTCGGCTGCCTGAGCGAGAGACGAGCGAATCCCGCCAGGAATGCTGGAGAGGTGGATCCATGCGACCGCGATGCTTTCATCGGCACGCACGCGCGCCATGGCCATCTCCACGATTGGGACGCTGGTGATGGCGGTGAGGAACAACACCATCAGCAGGCGCACGACGAGCGGTGAGACGGTCGTGTGCTCGATCTCGATGAGCGCGACGACCTCGCGTCTGTGACCACCTGCCGGCAGCGGTTGCTCTGTTCTCGACATTAGAAGAAGAAGTAGATAAACGGGTTGTACGATTGAATCGCCAGCACGACCACCGACAATACGAAGACCGCCACGACCGCGGCAGCCTTTGGCAGCGTGATGGTTCGCGTCCAGTCCCACGTTTGCGGCGCGCTCCACGCGATGAGGCCCGCCACCAGAAACGTGCCGAGGTAATAAGGCTGATAGACAATCCCGCGCAGCAGACCCGTGCCGTCCTGTGGTTGGACCAGCGCAAACATGTTCCCGAGATACCTGAACGCCTGTGTCACGTCCGGGGCGCGAAAGAACACCCAGGTGACAAGAACCAGCCCGAACGTCATCCCGACCCGCGCGGGTGCGGGCCACGCGCCGTAGAGCGCCGACTTTCCGCGAAGCCGTTCGCTGGCGAGCAGCACACCATGCAGCGCTCCCCAGATCACGAAGTTCCACGCGGCCCCATGCCAGAGACCGCCAATCAGCATCACCAGCAGCAGATTCACGTAGGTGCGCGCGCGACCCTTCCGGTTACCGCCCAGCGGCACGTACAAATAGTCGCGCAGCCACGCGGACAGCGAGATGTGCCAGCGGTGCCAGAATTCGGTGATGGACTGCGATTTGTAAGGAGAGTCGAAGTTTTTGGGAAACACGAAGCCCAGCATCAGACCCAGACCGATCGCCATGTCGGAGTAGCCGCTGAAGTCAAAATAGATCTGAAACGCGTACACGGTGACCCCATACCACGCTTCCATGGGTGCCAGAGAGCCGGCCTCGAACGCGAGGTCGGCGACCTTTCCGCACGGGTTGGCGAGCAGAATCTTCTTCGCCATGCCAAGCGCGAAGAACGCGATGCCACGCGCGAACTTCGTCGGAGTCGATGTTCGCTGTCGAAGCTGGTCCTCTATTTCCGAGTAACGGATGATGGGCCCCGCGACGAGCTGCGGGTACATCATCTCGAAGCAGAGAAAATCGTTGAAGCTCTTCATCGCGGTCGAGTGGCCGCGATAGACATCGATCACGTAACTCAGCGACTGAAGGATGTACAGGCTGATGCCGAGCGGGAGCGCCACCCTCAGCGTGACGTCGAAACCGGCGTCGGGCAGGCCGAGCCAGTCCACGAGGTCGTTGTAGCTGTTGATGCCGAAGTTGAAGTACTTGAAGAAGGCCAGCAGCGTCAGGTTTGCGCCGATCGAGACGACCATCGCAGCGCGCTGGCGCCGGACCCTCGGACCGTTCGGGTCGAGCCTTTCGATCGAGCGCGACCACTGACGCGGTCCCCCGAGGGCGATCACGAGCCCCGCGATGTAGTCGGTGAGCGTGGAGAAGAGGAGCAGGAACGAGAAAAGCGGATTCGCCCAGCCGTAGAAGACAAAACTCACGAGCGTCAGCGTGAGGTGCTGGGCACGCCGCGGAACGGCGTAATACAACAGCAGAGCAACCGGCAGGAAATAGAAAAGGAAGAGGAACGAGCTGAAGACCATCCGCTACGGGTTCGTAACGTCGTAGTAGAGCGGCAGCGCGGATTTCTCGCTGTCCGAGAGGAGCCGCTCGCCTTCGAGCTCCGGATGTGCGTCGTAGCGTTCGGCGGTCAGCGTGAACGCGGCGCCCGCGACCTTGCGCGCGCCCGCGAGGACTTTGCCGTCGCGGATCGCCCACTGCGCGATTCGAATCTCTTTGTCGGCGTGGCGGCCTTGAACGACGTCCACGACCTCGTATTCGCTCACGACGAGACCGTGGCGATACGGAAGGATCGCTTGGGGGTCGGGAACGGTGCCGGGCCGCTTCACGCGGACGTTCAGCACGATTCTGCCGGCGGCCGCGTCGGCGCCGGCGGGCGCGGCCTTCGCCACCGACGCATGCGGTGGACCGATCGGGCCGGCAGGCCGTCGCGAATAGGCGCTCGCCGCGGGATCGATCCAGACGTCGGGGTGGGCGTCGCCCCCGGAATTGCTCGTCAGCCGCTCCCACGCCTCGACCTTCGAAAAATCCGCGCTGAATCGTCCGAGATGGATTTCAACCTGCTTGCCGCCGCTGCGCACCTGGTTGCGGCCTCCCTGGTTGTACGGTCCTGAAATCGCGAAGAATCGTGGATGGTTCGCCCACCGCGGATGCGAGACTTCCGCGCCGTCGAAGCCGGGTGCGGCGTTGATGTTCACCATCCATTTCGCCCCCGTCTCCACGTCGACCAGGGTCACGTTCCGGTGCGCGCCGTCGAAATACCAGAACAGCGGACCGCGCGCTTCGGTCAGCCCTGTCCAGCAGCCCTCGCCGAATCGTTTCCAGGTCTTGTTCCTGAGGTCGGCCACACCAGCCGCAGGCCACGGCCACAGCCCTCCCGCGTAACGTCCGTCGGGCGAGACGTTGAAGCCTTCCATGCTCACGAGCGTCTTGTCCCACACCAGTGCGCGCTTCTCCGGCTCATCGATCGGGAACCGCGTGACTGTCGCGAAATCGTATTTCCTGTTCTCCGTGCCGGCATACACCCAGTCGCTGCCGTCAGCGGGATTCCGCCACAACGCCATCGCGAACCCGTCTGCAAGCTTCCGCAAGCCGGTCCCGTCCCAGTTCACGATGAAGATCTCGGATGGGCCGGGAAGGATACGGCTCGAGAACACGATGCGATCGCCCCGTGCCGTGAGCCGGGGTTTCACGATGCTGCGAGGTTGGCCCACGATGACCCGCTCGCCTTTGCCGTCATCGGAATCTAATCCCATCAGGATCAGATTGACGCCCTCCGTCTCCGGGTCGGTCCCGTCGCCCTGGACCCAGACGACACGTGTGTGCGCGCCGGTGAATGCGCGAAGCGCGGTCGGCTTCTTACTGCTGGAGGGAAGCTGAACGGCGGCGCTCTCGCGAGCCGGGGCCGGCGACGCAGCCGGGGCGGCCGCAGCTTCTGTGGTGGCCGGTCGATCTGCCGCACACCCTGACACGGCGAGTGGCAGCAGCAGCGCGCAGCGCCATGTAGCCGAATAGCGCATAGCAGCATGGTACCACGTGCTAAAATACACTCACGTGTTTACCAGACAAGTCGGGCTCGGCAAGGCGATCCTCGGAGCAAACCTGCGGTCCCCGGCCCTGCCTTACAAGGTTACCTTCGTCGCCACGTATCACTGCAACTTCCGCTGCGAGATGTGCAACATCTGGCAGAAGAAGAGCGTGAACGAGATGACGCCGGACGAAGTGGAGCAGTTCTTCAGCCGGTACCCGCAATTCCGCTGGGTGCACCTGACCGGCGGCGAGCTCTTCATGCGGCGCGACCTCGACGATGTGGTCGCGGCCATCCAGCGCAGTTGCCGGTCGCTGTATCTGCTGAATTTCCCGACGACCGGCTGGTTCGGCGACAAGACCCTTCAACTCGTCGAGCGCACGCTCGAACGCGGCGTCGGGCGGCTGATGGTGACCATCAGCATGGACGGGCCGAAAGCGCTGCACGAGGAAATGCGCGGCCTGCCGGGGAGCTGGGACAAGGCGATCGAAACGTATCGCCGTCTCCGCGGCATCAGGCGTTCGAATTTCCAGACCGTCATCGGCATGACGCTGATGGAGAAGAACGCCACGAAGGTGGACGAAACCATCGCCGCCATTCAGAGCGTGATTCCGGACTTCACGCGCAAAGAGCTGCACCTGAACATCGGGCACGAGTCGGGGCACTACTTCGCGAATCTGGGGTACGGCGGCGTCGCACCGCATCATGCGAAGGTCATCGAGGCGGTTCAGCGCCATCGCGAAATCAACGGTGCGTCTGTGCATCCGGTGCACTTTCTCGAGGATCGCTACCAGGCGCTGATTCCCAACTACTACGAGACCGGCAAGTCGCCCCTGCCGTGCAGCGCGCTGTCGTCCTCGTGCTTCATCGACGCGTACTGGAACCTCTTTGCGTGCTCTATCTGGGATGCGAAGATCGGCAACCTTCGCGAAAGCCAGTTCGACCTGCAGGCGTTGTGGAACAGCGACCGCCGCCGGCAACTCCGCCAGGACGTCGTCGAGGAACATTGCTCGCACTGCTGGACACCCTGCGAGGCCTATCCCACCATCCTCGGCAATCTGGGCAAGGCAGCCCTCTCGGCGACACCGCTCGTAAAGAAGTCCCCCGTTACGGTCAACTCCTGACAAGCGCGCCGGCTGGCGTGCTAATTGCTGTTGTAATCAGTTGTAATCAAATGTCGGGCCGAAGTGTATCGGCGTGCGACACGTGCGGGCGTTCAGCAGGAGGACTTATGAGGCAAATCTTAGCGGCCACACTGGTCACGCTGTGCATCGGGGCCGGGAGTGTGGCTTCAGCGGCGGAAGTGACGTTTGTGATGAACAACGGTGACCGTCATACAGGACAGTTGTTTTACGAGACTGGGACAAACGTAGGCGTCGTCGCCAACGGACAGAAGCGGACCTATCCCGTCCGCGATATCGCCGTCATTCTTTATGCGGCGGGCGATCCATCGCGGGACGAATTGCTGCAGCTCCCGACGTCGGGTAATCCGCCGGAGCTGGAGCGGCACACCCTCGTGATGCGTAATGGCCGCATTCTCAAAGGGAAGGTGTATCACTGGGAGAGCGACGCGGTGACGTTCGACACGCCCGCCGGCCGCGCGACCTATCACGCCAATGACGTGGCACGGCTCTACCTCAACGGTCCGCCCGCGCGAAACGTGTTCAACAGCATCGTCAACCCGCCTGGGGCGAACACCAACCCGCCTGCGGCCACCTCCGGCCGTGGTCGCGGACGTGGAGGCTGGACGGGCGATCCGCAGACCCGCGTGAGAGTCGAGGCGAATCGCGCCTGGACCGACACTGGTCTCGTCGTGCGTGCCGGAGAGCGCCTGGCCTTCAACGTGGTCGATGGCACCGTCACCTTTGGCGCCAACATGACCGCCGGTCCCGATGGGAACAAGGACTTTCCGCCCAACGCGAGATACCCGGTGCCCGAAATGGCGGTTGGCGGCTTGATTGCGCGTATCGGCGACGGACGTCCGTTCGCCATCGGATCGATCAAAGGTCCTATCGACATGTCTACCGGCGGCCGATTGTATCTGGGCGTGAACGACGACGCGCTGCAGGACAACAGCGACGGATTCAACGTCGAGATTTATCGCCGGTAACGTTGCCGATAGGGACGGTTCTGAGGTTCTAGGGTTCTGAGTTCTGAGGTTCTGGTTCTGGGTTCTGGCTTCAAGAACTCAGAACCTCAGAACCCAGAACGTCGAACCGTTTCAGCTCCCGCGGTACAATACCGCGTCTTGTTCCGACGTGTGACACTCGCTGCGATGGCAGGCGGTCTCGCCTGGTTCGTACTGCATCCACTCCTCGCGTTTCTCCCCGAACCGGCTCGCTTTCTCGTGGCCTGGGTCATCTTCACCGCGGGTCCAGGACTGGCGCTCGGCGCGCATCTCACGCGCGGGATCGACCCCTTGCAGGGCACCATCATCCAGATGGGCCTTGGAAGTGCCGCCGTTCCCGTACTCGTTGAGCTCATGGGACGAGTTGGGCTCATCCAGATTTTTCCTTACCTCGCCTGTGCGCTCGGAGGTCTGGGTCTGTCGATGACCGAACGACAGACCGACTCGCCACGGACATCGAGACTCGATCTCGCCGCGTGCGTCGCGATCGCGGCACTGGCGTTCGCCCTGGGCGCGATCGTCTTTGCGAACCGTCTTGTCGAGACGCCTGACGGTCTGGCGGTTTACGGCGACTACGATTCGTACGACCTGAGTCACTACGCCGCCTGGGCCTCGGACGCGACGCACACGATTCCACCAAAAGCGTCGTTCTATTCCGGTCATGGACTGCACGCGGCCTATTATCCACAGCTCGTCCTGACGCTGGTGCACCGGTTCACAGGGGTCGGGTTCCTGCCGATGTATTTCCGGTTTGCGTGGCCGACGTTTCTGGCGCTCGGCGCGCTCACCGCCTTTGTGCTCGTTCGCCGGCTCGCGTCGGCCGGAACCGCAGTGCTCGCCGTCGTGTTGCTGCTGGTCGGCAGCGACTTTTCCTACCTCGCCGCCTGGCTGCTGCCGGAACAAACGGGGCAGTGGGACTACGTCCTGTGGCCGACGAATTTCCTGGCGCCGACGATGGAGGTGCTTCACTTCAACACGTGGACGCCTTCGCTGCCGCTGTTTTTTACGGCACTCTACGCGCTCGTGCGATGCCTGCAGACGCCAGGTGTGGGATGGACGGTGGCGGGCGCGTTTCTGATTGCGGTCCTGTTTCAGTTCAAGCCGTTCGCGTACATCATCCTGATGGCCGGTGTGTGTGGCGCGATCGTCTTCGCTGGCAATGACTGGACGGTCCGGCGCCGGCTCGCGTTTGTCGTCGGTGTGACCGGGTTCATGACGATCCCCTTCGTCTACAACGTGCTGACGCTGCCGCCCGAAGATCGGCGATCGTCGCTGGTCGTCGCCTGGTTCGTGCTGCCGGAACGCATGTTGATCAAGCTGGACTTGACGGGGGCATTTTCCCGGTTTGCCGAGACGGCGATGCCGATCGGCGCCCTTCAACGTCCGATCTTTCTCGTCGCCGCGACGGCGATGTTCCTGGCGGTGGGACCGGGCGTGCGCTGGCTCGGCGCGCCCCGCATCTGGCGGGCGCTCAGGGACGCAACGCAGCCGGACGGCTCGGCGTGGCGATTGCTGGCGTGGGTCGTTGCCGCAGGCGTCGCGATTCCGTTCGTGCTGGCCACCGATCCGTACAACGACACGTTGCAGTTCTATCAAACCGGTCTTTACGTGTGGTGGATTTTCGCGGCCGCCGCTCTGTCGGCGCTCGCGCGATCTCATCGCGCGGCCGGTGCGGCGGCGATCGCGTTGACGCTCGTCGTGTCCACGCCTTCGTCGGTTCACTACCTGGCGCGCAAGTGGACCGACAACGAGCGCCCGGCACTCGCGGCGTTGACCCGCAACGAGTTGAGCATTGCCGACTATCTGAAGACCCAGGACGCCCACTCGACCGTCATTCTTCACGACCGGCCGACGGCACCGTCCCTGATGACCGTGGCCGCCGATCGGCGCGTCGTCCTCGGGTGGGGAAGGGGACAGTATGCGGTGGGCAGCGCCGAGCGCGCCCGCGATGTGGATCGGTTCTTCGGATCCGCAAAGCGTAGTCCGGAAGAAACGATCGACATCCTGCGCCGCTACCATGTCACGCATGTCGTGGTGCGACCGGATCGCGATCGCGTGCATCCCGACGTCCTGGCAAAGCTCACGCCTCTGATGTCGTTTCCCGATGTGACCCTTTATCGCTGCGGCCCTTGAATGAGTGACACCACGACCCGCGCCGTTTTCATCACCGGCGGCTCCGGCTTCCTCGGCATCAATCTCATCCGCTACCTGCTCGACCGTGGCCATGCGATCGTGTCGTTCGACATCGCGTCGTTCGACTATCCGGAGCTGAATCGGATCCGGGCCATCACGGGAGACATCCGCGACGCCGTCGCACTCCGCGAGGCCATGCGGGGCTGCGACATCGTCGTCCATGGTGCGGCCGCGCTTCCCTCGTACACGGCAGACGCGATCATGTCCACCGACGTCACCGGAACGCGGAACGTGCTGCAGGCGGCGGCCGAGAACCAGAGCTCGCGCGTCATCCACATTTCTTCGACGGCGGTCTATGGCACGAAGGCCTCCGGCGCGGCTGAAGACAGCGCCATCGAAGTGATTGGACCGTACGCCGAGGCCAAGGTGCTGGCAGAGCAGGAGTGCGATGCCTTTCGTGCGCGAGGGCTGTGCGTCCCCGTGCTTCGGCCCAAAACGTTTGTCGGGCCGGAGCGGCTCGGGAGTATGGTCGATTCTTTACGACTGGGCGCACTCGGGCAGTGGATTTCCCGTGATCGGCCGCGGCCAGAACAGGTACCAACTGCTCGACGTGCAGGATCTCTGTGACGCGATCTACGCGACCATGACGGGCGAACCCTCGCGGGTCAACACGGTCTTCAACATCGGCGCCAAAGAGTACGGCAGCCTGCGTGACGACTTTCAAGCCGTCCTCGACCACGCCGGCCACGGTCGCAAGGTGCGGCCGCTGCCGGCCGGCCCGATCATCGCGGTCCTCAAGATTCTGGAGGCGCTGAAACTGTCGCCCGTCTACGAATGGGTCTACGAAACGGCCGCGGTGGATTCGTGGGTGTCAACCGAACGGGCCGAGCGCGTGCTGGGTTTCCAGCCCCGCTACTCCAACCGCGAGGCCCTCATCAGGAACTACGACTGGTATGTACGCCACCTTCAACAGTTCCAGACGACGACCGGCATTTCGCATCGGGCGCCCTGGAAGCAGGGACTGATCGGGCTGGGAAAAAAGCTCTTCTGAGATCGGGCGTACGTCGAAAACGAACCGGAGACGCCCGCAATGGGCCATCTCCGGTTCGCGTCTTCAGAACGTCAATCCCGCGAAAATCAGTTAGCGGGGCGGGCCTGGATAGATCTTGAAGTTTCGGTACGTGCCCTCGAGCGTCTCGCTCCGCGGGCTGGTCCCGATCGAGACGCGGTGATTCGGCGGGGCATACGCCCGGGAGAACGAGCCCGCGAAGTACGTCTTCATGCCGACAACCACCCCGTTCTGGATCTCACCGACCATCACCCGATAGCTCCCCGGCGTCCAGGTGACGACGAAATGGAAGACGCCCGTCTGACGCCAGTCCATATCCGTCGGGTCGATCTTCTCGTCGTGGTCGCCCGGTTCGCCGTCACCGTTCTTGCCATTGCGCCAGATGAGCTTCATGCCGGTTCCGTTGCCGTCGCCGCGCTGCTCGAGGTGCATCTTCCACGGGTGATTGCGAAACGCGCCGAAGTTGCCCCAGGTGGTGCCGTCACCCATGGCGAGCCACTTGAGATCCTTCTGGACCTGCGCGCCTTCCTTCTTCCCGAACGCCGTCACGTCCCACTCGACCGTGCACGCGCTGCAGGTCGGGATGTCGTAGTCGATCCCGTCCTGGTTCGACGTGGCCTGCCAGCCGCCCGCAACGAACTGGCCACCGCGGCGAGCGCCGACCGTCTGACCGGTCGTGAGCAGATCGAGCACTTCCTGTCCCCGGAAGAAGCTGCCTTTCGCGCTGAGGAACGATCCGCGCGACGACCAGGGACCGATGTCCTCGTTGAGCTCCGCCCGCACCTGCCACAAATATCGCGTGTCGTACGCGAGCGGGAACGTCGGGGTCCAGGTCGTCGACGACCGCAGGCCGGAATCCTGCAGAAGACCGCCGGACGCGTTGAGCAGTTGGAACCGGTACTGAGGCGAGACGCTGGCGCCCTGGGTTGACTGTGCGTCACCGGCATTCAGCGCCGGAGCCGTGAAACCTTCCAATCGCACGTCGTTCAAAGGCGACACCAGCGGTGGCGCGGTCACCTTAAGGGTGGTGCCGTCCGAAGAGCTTGTCGTCGGGGGCGCCGGAGGAGTCGGCGTGAGCGGCTGCGACTCCGAACAACCGAACGCGAGTACGACGAGTGAAAGGCTGCACAGCGCGAACAAAAACCTCTGATGCATGAACACTCCTGATGATCTGGACAAACAGATTGTGCTGCGGGTGCGACGCAGTGGTACACGTCGCGCTCAATAATAAACGCCAGTCGATTTTGTGTAAACCCTGAAACGCGATTCCTGTCGAGAATTCTGACGGCGGATCATGTTACGATGGGCGCCGTCACCGCACGGTACGGTGAACACCGCATGAGATCGCCACTTCATCAACCCACACTGAGGACATCGATGCACAAACTGACGACCCGCGCAGCACTGATGGCGGCATTCTGCCTCGCAGGCAGTTCAATCGCTGCAGCTCAGACGCAGGCGACGCAGGCTCCCACCAAGTACTGGTTTGACGTCAACGGCGGCGCACAGACGCAGAGCGAATCGATCGAAATGACCAACAGCTTTCCGCTGTACGGCGAAACGGCCATCATCAACACGGCCCAGGGCGTCGACGGCGGAGGTCTATTCGACATCAGCGCAGGGTATCGCATCAACGCGCAGTTCGGCGTCAGTCTCGGCGTCTCGATCTTCAGCGACGAAGGTGTCTCGTCGGTCGCCGCGTCGATTCCAAGCCCCATTGCCATCAACAGACCGGCAAACGTCACGGCAACGGGTACTGGTCTCAAACATAAAGAAGTCGGTACCAGCGTGCTGATCTCGTACTTCCGTCCCCTCACGGACAAGATCGAAGCCGTGCTGTCGATCGGCCCGGTCTTCTACAACGTGAGCCAGGACTTCACGACGTCATCGGTCCCGACAGGCACGCAAAGCCTGACTCTCGGCAGCACACGTGAACGGGCGCGAACGGCCGGTGTAAATATCGGCGCCAACATCAACTACTACCTCCACCGCAACTACGGCGGGGGAGTCTTCCTCAGATACGCCGGAGCGAACGCTGATTTCGATTCGTTCGACAATCTGAAAGTAGGCGGCGTCCAGCTCGGCATCGGCGGGCGGTTGCGCTTTTAACTGTCTTTCAACCCGGACCTGCTCGATGGCAGGTCCGGGTTTACAAGCTCACCACTCCGGTTGCTTTGCCGGCACGTAGCGATTGGCTTCGACATAGCACTCGAGGTCGCCCTTATCGGAGCACTCACTCCAGCCGGCACCGTTCGAACCGCCGGGACCTGCGTCGGAAAGAATCTTGATGATCTTCCCGCTCGGCATTGCGATCCGGCTGATCGAGACAGTGTCGCCCTTCCACGTGATGATGTTCTCGCCGCCGGGCTTCTCCAGCAACCCGTACCCCTTGCCGCGCAGGAGCCAGGCGACGCGTTTTGTGACGTCAAACGCATTTTCGAGCGTGCTGCGGCGATAGACCCTGTCCCGGACGCAATCCACAATCGCCTTCCCGGGCGTGGATCCGCACGAATTCCAGTCACCCGTGGGACCGCCCGGTGGATCGTCATCTCCACCCCCACCTCCGGGTGGTGGTGGCGTCGGGGGCAGCGGCACGTTGACCGAGAATGTCCTCACGGCAGACCACGGGCTCACCGCCCGGCTCTCGCCGCTATCCCTGGCCTGCACGCGCCAGTAATAGGTCCGGCCGTTGAGGAATGAATAGTTCTGCGCGACGACCGTTTCCCCTCCGGCCTCATCCACGACGAACGTCGCCGCAATCGACGAGAACGCGGTGTTGTTGCTGACCTGCAGCATGTAGGTGATGCGCTCGGACGGTCCCGTCTTGTTGCCCGCGCGAACCCTGAACTCCGGTGTGAGCGTGGTGATCGAGCCGCTCGGCGTGACAGCCGTTGGCGCGGTCAGGGTGACCGGAGCCACGGCGGCAAAGCTGATGGGCTTTGAATACTCGCCGATGTTGGCGCCGTCTTCCGCGCGCACCCGCCACCAATAGGTGCGGCCGGCCGGCAGCGCGTCGGGCAGCTGGAACGTCGTCACAGGGCCGGTACCGGGCTCGACGCGGGTTCGCGTGAACACGATGTTCTTGAACTCGGCATCCGTCGCCACTTCCAGCGTGTAGTACAGCGCGCGCGCACCCGACGAACCGGCGTTCTGAAACATCAGCCGGACCGGCTGATCGCGTGGCAGAATCTGCCAGTCCTGGCCCGGCTCGAGCAGGGCGGGCTGCGAAATCGCCACCCCGGCGATCGGACCGGCCACCGATGGACTCAGCGGATTGGCGCTCTTCTCCACCTGACAACCAGCACCGACAAAAGCCGAGATTGCGAGACCGATGACCCAGCAAGACTTGTTCGTGTTCACCATGGGATACCCTGTGTACAAAAAAATAGCCCCGGCCCATTTCTGAGCTCTTTTTCGGTTTATCGGAACAAACGTGCCAGTGAATTAGTGTGCGGTCTGAGCCGGGAAACTCGGACCACCGAGCTGGAGGGTAAAAGGATGGTACGGAACGAAGCTGCTGGTTGTCAAGGCTTTAGTGTGTCGGGCCGCGCTCCCCGACGTCTCTGGCCGTCTTCGCCAGCACGAGCAGGGCGCCAGGAAAATTGCCGACAATCTGCAGTCCGACAAAGAGCACCGACAGGACGAATGCCTCGGGTGGAGGAGTCTGTACTCTTCCGAACAACCAGACGAATGCGGCCTGGGACGTGCCGAGACCGTTGACCGTAATGGGCAAGAGCATGATGAGGAGGATCAACGGGACAAAGGCGAAATACACCTGCGAGCGAATGCGGCAAACCCATCGCCACACCTAGGTAGTAAGCCTGGAGATACGCGCAGGACCTGGACGGCCACCGACGCTGCAAGCACGTGGAGTCAATGCGCCACGGTGCAGCGCGTATCGCCGGATCGACGCCAGAATCTGGGCCGGCACGCGGCGGATCGATTCGCGCGGCAACCGCGCGAGCAGCGATTCCGCGACGGCCTCCGTTCGGTTGCTGAACACGAGCAGGGCAGCCGCGGCGCAGATCGTCGCGGTCGTCGCCAGGCCCACGACAATCGCACGCTCGGATGCGAGGTCGCGCGCGAGCGTCACGCTGACGAGGGCGACGACGAGCAGCGACAGGACGCCGAGCATCCTGTCAACGAAGACCGACGCCGTCGAATCGCCAATCGGGACACCGTGCTTCGACAGACGAATACGCACGCACGGCGTCACCGCCGATGCTGCCTGGCAGGAACGTCCCGAGAAACGTGCTGACGAAAAAGATGTCCAGCACCACGCCGAACGATGGCATCCGCTCGCGCTCGAGGGGACGAAGGAGGACGAACCATCGATACGCCATGAGCGCGCGATCGACGAGCACCAGGCCGGCCACGATGACGAGCGGTGCGGCGCTGATGCGGGTGAACGCCTGAAGAACCGCCCGGGGATCGGCGCGCGCAAAGAAGTAACAGACGAGGGCGGCGGCAAAGGCCAGCCGCAGGAGCGCGGGCCCGCGTGATGGGGCACGGGGAACGGTCGTTCCCGAGTTCAACGGACCGGCGGAATGGTTTCGAGATGTCGTGACGGATCGTGCTTCACTTTGTACGCGCGGCGCAGGAACTTCACGTAGGGCACGACCTGCTTCATCGCGCCCACGTTGACCTGGCAGGGGCTCAGGCACGTCGGACAGACTTTGTCCTTGAGCACTTCGCGATGCGCGAGGTTGGCAACCTTGAAGTACAGCGATTCGGCGCTCTCGTCGAGCACGTTGCCGAGCTTCTCGGAGTTCTCGCAGTAGAAGAGATTGCCTTCGGGGTTGAGCAGCAGACCCTGGCCCTGAAACGGGCACGGCATCGTCCGGTGATACCCGTTGGCGATCATGTCGGCGTAGTGCAGGTACATGAACGACTGGCCGCTGAGCACCGAATCTTCCGAGACGCGATCGAGGAAGAACCTGCGCATGAAATCCTTTCTCGCGCTGCCGGAACTGAATCTGGTCTTCGAGGCTCTTGTTGTTCAACATGTTCTCGGTGAAGCGCAACATGTTGAACACGATGTCGAGCCGCCGGCTCTTCGCCCAGGCCAGCAGTTTGTCGGAGTCCTCGAGATTCATCGCGAAGATCGTCGCCGCCAGGCCGAACTGAAAATTCGAGCTGCTTCTCGGCGAGCGCCTGCATCGCGTCGATCGTCTGACACGCCTTGTCGAACCCCGCCTTCACCTGCCGCACCTGATTGTGGATGTCGCCGATGCCGTCGAGCGACACGCGGACGCTCAGCAGCACGTTCTTCTCGGCACAGAATTCCACGATGCGCGTCAGCATCGGGATGGCCCGATGTGGTGTGAGGCCCGTCGTGTTGACGCCGATCTTCCTGATGCGGGGCAACCGGCGATGGAACAGCTCCACCATTTCCGGCAGATCGTTGCGCGTCGTGGGCTCGCCGCCCGAGATGTTCAGGTTTTCGACGGCTCCCCAGAAATCGTGCGCCATGACGCCGTCGAGCTGCTCCAGCGTCATGTCCGACTTGCGATCGCCCATCTTCCAGTTGCCGCACATCTCGCAGCGGGCGTCGCAGACGAATGTACAGTTATAGATGAGTACGGTAGGGCGAATGGCCTTGAACCGCGAAACGACCAGGGAGTTCACCAGGTCGCGCGGAACCCCCGCGGCGCTCCTGGCGAGGTATTGGAGGCGGAATGTATCGGTCGACACGAACGCCAATCATGGTAACACAAGTGCTTACTGGTCCGTCACATCCGAGGATTCGCGTTTGACGGATTGCCGCTGGTTTCCTACAATCGCCACCGTGGAATGCGGATTCTGATGATTGCGCCCGAGCCGTTCTTCGAGCCTCGGGGCACCCCGTTCAGCGAATACCACCGCATCAGGGCACTCCTCGATCTCGGCCATACGGTCGATCTCGTCACGTATCCATTTGGCGCCGACGTGCAGTTGCCGGGTCTCCGCATCTTCCGTGCGGCCCGGCCTCCCTTCGTCTCGCATGTGAAGATTGGCCCGTCAGCAGCCAAGTTGTTTCTCGATCTGACCCTGACCGCGACGGCGCTCAATCGCGCGCGGCTGGGCCGCTACGACGCCGTTCACTCGCACGAGGAAGCGGCCGCAATTGGCGTCGTCATCTCGGCCGCGCTCGGCGTGCCGCATCTGTACGACATGCACTCGAGCCTGCCGCAGCAGCTCGAGAACTTCGCCTTCAGCCGATCGGCGATCCTCCGCTGGATCTTTCAGCGGCTCGAACGGACGGCCATCAAACGATCGCGGGTGACCATCGTCATCTGTCCACATCTCGAGGAGACGGCGCGCCGGGTGGTGCCCGGTGCACGAACGGTGCTGATTGAGAACGCGCCCGGGTCTGGTGAGACGCCGGTTCATGGCAGCGGCAAAGCCATTCGCGAAGGGCTCGCGCTGGACGCAAGCTCGCCAGTCGTGTTGTACACCGGCACCTTCGAGGCGTACCAAGGGCTGGATCTTCTGTTCCAGGCGGCGGCACTGGTGCGTCGGGAGCGGCCGGACGTGCGCTTTGTTCTTGCCGGTGGAAAGCCCGAACAGGTGGCACGCGCCAAAGCGCAGGCGGTGTCGATGGGGGCGGAAGGGTTGATCTTTACCGGCGAGCTGCCGGCGGATTCGATTCCGAGCTATCTCGACGCCGCCGATGTGCTCGTGTCGCCGCGCAGCACCGGCACGAACACACCGCTGAAGATTTACCAGTACCTGCGCTCGGGTCGCGCGATTGTCGCGACCCGTCTGTTGACGCACACCCAGGTGCTGTCCGACGAGGTCGCGATTCTGGCCGAGCCGACGCCCGACGGCTTCGCCCGTGGCATCCTTCGAGCCGTCAACGATCCAGCACACGCAAGAAGCGTCGGCCACGCCGCAAAAACAGCTCGCCGAGACCCGTTACACCTACGAGGCGTACCTGCAGCGGACCCGCGAAGCGTGCGCAGCGCTGGTGGCATGATGGAGAAGAAACGGGTCGCACTACAGCTATTCGGCGTACGCCGATCCCGCGATGGCGGCAAGCTTCGACGCCAGGCGCTTCGGCGGGCCGATTGGCAAGATGCTCCTCGAGGATCAGGCGCGCGTGCTCATGGAGTTCCTCGGCGACGTATCCGGCAAAACCATCCTTGACATGGCCACGGGCACGGGGCGCGCGGCCTTGGCGCTGGCGCAGCGAGGCGCCTACGTCACGGGCGCCGATGCCTCGAGCGAGATGCTGGGCGTTGCACGCACACGCGCGGCAGCGCTGGGACTGACCATCGACTTTCGCGAGGGTGACGCGCATGCGCTCACCTTCGCCGACCGGTCGTTCGACGGCGTTGTCTGCCTGCGCATGCTCATGCACGTTCCCGACTGGCGGCGCGCGCTTGCGGAACTGTGCCGCGTAAGCCGCCACCGGGTTGTGTTCGACTATCCGGCGGTCTGCAGCGTCGCCTCTGTGCAGGCGGTCTGGCGGCACCTCGCGCAGGCCATGGGCAGCACGGTCGAGGCCTATCGCGTGTTCGGCGCCGGCGACATCGCTCGCGAGCTCGACCGCCACGGGTTTCGCATCGTCGCAAGCCACCGGCAGTTCGTACTGCCGATCGCGTTTCACAAGGCGATCGGATCTCCGGGCTTCACGCGCGGCCTCGAAGGGGGCCTCGCGAGCGTTGGATTGTTGAAGCTGGCCGGTTCGCCCGTTACCGTGGCAGCAGAGCGGTGCGCGTCTTAGTCACCGGCGCGACCGGGTTTACAGGTGGCCATCTTGCGCGGACGCTGGCCCGGCGCGGGTATCACGTTCGCGGGCTGGTGCGGCAGCGCATACAGGCGGGAGAGCTCGAAGCGGCAGGCATCGAACCGGCGATCGGCACGCTCGAGGACCGTGCCGCGCTCGCGCGGGCTGTCAGACGAATCGAGATCGTCTATCACGTCGCCGCCGTCTATCGGCAGGCAGGGCTTCCAGCGTCGGCGTATCGCGCGGTGAACGCCACCGCGGTCGGCGATGTCATCGACGCGGCGGCCGAAGCGGGCGCCCGCCGCGTCGTGCACTGCAGCACTGTCGGCGTGCATGGCGATATCGAGCATCCCCCGGCCACCGAAGACGCCCCTCTTCGGCCGGGCGACATTTACCAGGAGACGAAAGTCGAAGGGGAGCGCGTGGCGCGAGAGGCGGCCGCCCGTACCGGGCTGGCCGTGACAATTGCGCGTCCGTCGGGCATCTACGGTCCCGGCGATCGCCGCCTGCTCAAGCTCTTCCGAGGCGTGGCGCGGCGGCGTTTTGTCGTGCTCGGGTCCGGAGACATCTTCTATCATCTGACGTACATCGACGACCTCGTCGAGGGATTCCGGTTGTGCGGGGAAGTGCCGGCCGCGGCCAACCGGACGTACATTCTCGCGGGAGGCGAAGTCACGACACTCAACGAACTTATAGGGTTGATCGCTGCCGAGGCGCACGTTCGGCCGCCCGCCCTCAAGCTGCCGGTCTGGCCGTTCTGGTTCGCCGGGGCGGCGTGCGAAGCTGTGTGCGTGCCGCTGGGCCTCGAGCCGCCGATTTATCGCCGGAGAGTGGACTTCTTCACCAAGAGCCGCGCCTTCGACATCGGCCGTGCGCGCGCCGAAATCGGTTACGACCCGCGCGTCGGCCTTCGCGAAGGCATCCGCAGGACGCTCGCGTGGTACGGGAACGCGGATGGCTGTGAAGCCCATTCCGCGCGTCCAGGACGAGCTCGCACATCCCGGCATGTCCGCCCGCGAGAAATACGCATCCCTCATCATCGGTAAACCCGGCCTGGGCGCGCTCATCAAATACGAGCTCATCGTGACGCTGTCGCAACACGTGCCCGGCGCCCTCGGGCTCGTGCTGCGCAAGACGTTGTATCCGTGGCTCCTCGGCGCCTGCGGACGCAATGTCGTGTTCGGCCACAACGTCGTATTGCGCCATCCGCACAAAATCAGCATCGCCGACAACGTCGTCATCGACGACAACTGCCTGATCGACGCCAAAGGCGAATCGAACACCGGCATCCGCATCGGCAGCGGTGCGTTCATCGGGCGCAACACGATTCTCTCGTGCAAGAACGGCAATATCGAGCTGGCCGACGGGGTCAATATCGGCTTCAACTGCGAAATTTTTTCGGCGAGCCGCGTGCACGTCGGCCGGAACGCGCTCATCGCCGCCTACAGCTACCTCGTCGGCGGCGATCACGACTTCAGCGATCCGTCGCGTCCGGTCCTGGATCAGCCGCGCACGTCGGCCGGCATCAGCGTGGGCGAAGGGGCCTGGCTGGGGGCCGGGGTCAAGGTCCTGGATGGCGTCATCATCGGCGCGCATGCCGTGATCGGCGCGGGCGCCGTCGTGCGCGAGGCGGTTCCCGATCGAGCGACGGCGGTCGGCGTGCCCGCCCGGATCGTGGGAACGCGCGCATGATTCGCGTGCTCCAGGTCTGCGATCATCTCGGCTGGGAAGGCTCCCGCATGCACGGCGTGAAGCGTCTGTTTGCCTGGATGATTCCCCGGTTCGATCGCGACCCGCTTCGACGTCTCGCTCGTCAGCCTGCGCAAGAAGGACCTGTCGGAGGAAACGCTCGACGCCCTCGGCATCGACATCACGTATCTGCACAAAGGCAAGTTCGATCCGTCGACGCTGCCGGCACTCCTGAAGATCATCGACCGGAAGAAGATCGACGTCCTCCACCTCCACGGCTACGGCGCGACGACGTTCGGACGGCTGGCGGCGGCGATGCGCGGGATCCCCGCAATCCTGCACGAGCACGCGAACCTCACCGACACGCCGTGGTTTCAGAAGATCGCCGATCGCGCGCTCGAGCGCTACACCGATATCGCCATCGCCGTCTCGAAGAGCACCGCCGAATTCGTCGTCCATGCACGGCTCGTCCAGCCGTCCAAGGTGAAAGTCGTGTACCTGGGCGCGCCTCATGATGAGTTCAGCCGCGCGCGCTCGGCCGACGAGATCGCGGCCGCCCGGCACGACCTTCAGATCCGCCCGGATGACTTCGCCGTCGGGACAGTGACGAGGCTGCACGAGTCCAAGGGGAATTCGTACCTGGTCGAGGCCGCGCACCTCGTCATCCAGCAGCAGTCACGCGCCCGTTTCTTCCTCGTCGGCGAGGGCCCTCTGCGGGAATCGCTCGAAGCGCAGGCGCGCCAGCTGGGCCTGGGCGATCGATTCGTGTTCGTCGGGTTCGCCAAAGATGTGGCCGCCGTGCTCAGCGCGTTCGACTTGAGCGTGTTCCCGTCTCTCTGGGAGGGCACACCGTTGACCGCCTTCGAGGCGCTCGCCTCGGGGAAGCCGATTGTGGCCACCGACGCCGATGGCCTCGTCGACATTCTGACCGACGCCCGCGACGCGCGCATCGTGCCGAAACGCGACGCCGCAGCCCTGGCCGGCGCCATTCTCGATCTGATGAACCGGCCCGACGAGCGTGCGCGCCTGGCGGCCGCCGCTCGCGTGACGGCCGAGCGTTACGACATCGCGGCGTTCGTGCGAAAAATGGAGCAGCTCTACGTGCTGCTCTGCGACGGCTCGCGGGCGAGGAAGGCCGGCAGCCGGAGCGCGCCGCTCGGGGCCGACTTATCGTTCCTGGCATGAGCCGCGAGCGATCATGAAATCAATCGCGGTGGTCACATCGTCGCCGATGTTCGTCGATGGCGGGCATCTCGTGATGGCGCGCGCGCTCGTTCAGGCGCTGCGCGACGAAGGCCATGCCGCCGAGCTGGTCCTGACGCCGCAAAATCGCTTCGGCCGCCAGGGTGCGGCGTATCTGGCCGCCTGGCTGACCGACGTCGGGCTGGGGCACAACAACCGTCAGATCGACCAGGTCATCTCGCTCCGGTACCGAGCTACGCGGTACGGCATCCCAATCACGTGGTGTGGTTGAACCACACCATGCGCGAGTACGACGATCGGTGGGACGCGTTCAGCGCCCCGTTGCGGTGGAAGGGGCGACTCAAGGAGCTGACGAGGCGTCAGTTGATCCGCTGGGCCGATCGGCGCCTGCTGACCAGACACGTGCGAAAGGTGTTTACGATCTCGCAGACCGTCAGCGAACGCCTGACCCGGTTCGGCGGCATCAGGTCGGAACCGCTGTACCCGCCACCTCCGCAACGGGCTTATCGTTGTGAAGCCTACGACGACTATGTCTTTGCGATCTCGCGGCTTGCGCCATTGAAGAGGCTGTCACTGCTCATCGACGCGCTCGCGAATCCCGAAGCGGCCGGCATCAGGTGCGTCATCGCCGGCGAGGGTGAAGAACATCAGGCGCTCGAACACGCGATCGCCACCAGAGGGCTGTCGTCGCGCGTCAAGCTGATTGGACGGATTGACGATCGCCAGATGCTGGAGCACCTCGCGCGATGCCGCGCGGTGTGCTTTCCTCCCTATGATGAGGACTACGGGTTCGTCACCGTCGAAGCGTTCGCATCGCGCAAGGCGGTCATCACCTGCACCGACAGCGGCGGCCCGGCGGAGCTGGTAAGTGACAGCGTGAACGGCCGGGTCTGCGCCCCTCGGCCCGAGACGCTCGCCGTCGCCCTGCGCGAGATGATGGAAGACACACCGGCAGCCGAGCGAATGGGGCAGGCCGGCTTCGAGAAGGTGTCAGGCATGACTTGGCCCAAGGCCGTGCACCGGTTGATGACGCCGTGACGACCAAGACCCGGCGTCATCGCCTCGGCACTGCTGGGCATTCTGCTGCTGGCGTTTGCCTTTTCGGTGAATTTCCCGAAGGCCAACGGTGGCGCCTTCAAAGGGGACGAATCGACCTACTACGTGCTTGGCCTCAGCCTCGCACGCGACTTCGATTTCCAGTTCGAACGAAAAGATCTCGTCAGAGTCTGGGAGGAATACTCAGGCCCGCAGGGCATCTTCCTCAAACGCGGGAAGGACGTCGAGATTCGGGGCTCGAGCTCGTTCCCGTTCGTCCAATGGCAGAAGCGCGAGGACCCCGGACGCGACACGCGCCTCTACATCTCGAAGTCGTACATCTATCCGCTGGTGGCGGCGCCGTTCGTGTACCTGTTCGGCACGAACGGGTTTCTGGTGTTTCACGCGCTGCTGCTCGCCTTCGATCTGCTGGTCATCTATCTGTTCATCCATGGGGCTACCCGGTCCAACTGGGTCGCCTTGCCCCTTGCGTTCGCGTTTCTCGGGACGTCGGTCGTTCCCGTGTTACTTCGTCTGGCTCGTGCCCGAGCTGTTCAATTTCTCGCTCGTGCTCTACGCCGTCTTCTTCTGGGCGTACAAAGAGGTTGCGCGCGACCAGGCGCGCTCGCTGCTAGCCGGTCGTGCGTCCGATTACATCGCGGCCGTGCTCATTGGCGTGGCCACGTTTTCGAAGCCGCCACACCTGCTCGTCCTCGGGCCGATGCTGTTGCTGGCCGCAAGCCGGCGTCAATGGAAGCACGCGGCTCGCCAGCCTCGCCATCTGCGCTGCTGTGACTGGCGCACTCTTCGGCGCGAATGCCGCCATTACGGGCGAGTTCAACTATCAGGGGGGCGATCGGAAAACGTTCTATTTCCACACCGGATTCCCGTTCGCCAACACCTACGAGACCTTCGACACGATCGGTCCGGTCAGGGGCCGCGAAGATTTGCTGGTCGGCGACGTGCTGGTGAATGCCCATTCGGGTTCGGTGTTTCTTCACAACCTGTGGTACTTCGTCGCCGGGAGGAATGCGGGGCTCGTGCCGTATTTCTTCCCGGGCATCCTCGCGATCGTGCTGTTCCTGTTGTCGAAGGACAAGCAGCTCTGGCAATGGCTGGCGCTCGTCACGATCGCCGGAATCGTGGTGATGCACGTCTTCGTGTGGCCGTTCACCTGGAACGGGGGAGGCGGCCCGGTCGGGAGCCGGTACTTCATGCCGTTCTACGCGCTGTTTCTCGTCCTGATTCCGCCCACGGCTGGACTCGGGTCGGCATTGATGGCGTTTGCTGTCGGGCTCGCTCTTCACCGCGCAGCTCGTCTTCAACCCCCTCTATGTCTCGCTGCGTCCGGGTGAACACACCAAAGCCGGTCCGCTGCGTTGGCTGCCGATCGAGCTCACGCTGCTGCACGATCTCCCGGTGGCGCAGGACGGCGACCGCATGCGCAGGGTCATCGGTCCGCCGAACCCCGCCCCGCACATGTTCGCGTATTTCCCCGATGACAACGCGTTCAACCCCGAGGAGACACCGGCCAAGTCGGATGACTGGTGGTTCTGGGTCAAGGGCAACGCGAAAGCCGAGGTCGTGCTGCGCGGACCTGTCGCCAGCCTCGGCGGCGACAAATGGGTATCGAAAACGATCACGCGATTGAACGTCGAGATTCAGAACGGTGCGGTCGAGAACCGTGTGACGGTCGCGACCGGCAGCGAATCGCAGACGCTCGACATGGCCCCCGACGAAAAAAAGTCCGTCTCGCTCGCACTGCCCGGCGGCGTACCGTTCCGCCGCGACGTGCAGCCCACGAGCTATCTCTACAAGATTTCCGTCCGCACGACGGCCGGGTTCGTACCGTTCCTCAGAGTTCCCTGCGACAAGCCACAGGGGCCGTGTCCGCAGGACCCGCGCTTTCTGGGCGCGATGATTCACCTCGTCCCGGAGTACACTGACGCAGATATCACGACCGGATGGGTGCCGCCCGGCGGCCGCACCGACCCGGCGAAAGGACGAAGAGAAGTGGGGTACTCGACGCACCTTGAAGCCAAGGTTGCCAGAAAAGTCACGAAGGCGATCCACGACTTCAACCTGATCGAGGACGGCGACCGCGTCATGGTCGGGCTGTCCGGCGGCAAGGACAGCTGGGCGCTGATTCAGATCCTCGACGTGCTCCGCAAGCGCGCACCGATCAGCTTTTCGATCATCGGCGTGAACATCGACTCGGGATACGAGGATTTTCAACACGGCACCATCAAAGGGACGTGCGAGGCGCACGGATGGGAGTGCCACGTTGAACACACCTCGATCGGCGAAGTGATGGACGACCTGCTCGGCGCCAACAGCACGCCGTGCTCGTTGTGCGCGCGCCTGCGCCGGGGCGCCCTGTACCGGCTCGCCGACAAGGTCGGCGCGACCAAGATCGCGCTGGGTCATCACGCCGACGACTTCATCGAAACGCTGCTGCTGAACCTGTTCTTCGAAGGCAGTCTGAAGGCCATGCCGGCGCGCCTGGTGTCGGACGACCGGAAACACATCGTGATTCGGCCGCTCGTGTACATCAACGAGGCCGACTGCCGGGATTACACGACGTCGATGAAGCTGCCCGTCATCAGCTGCTGCTGTCCGGCGTGCGGCGACTTGAGCCTGCAGCGCCAGCGCATCAAGCAGCTGTTGATGGATCTCGAGCGCGAGAACGTGGGCGTCAAGAACTCCATGCTCAAAGCGCTTTCGAACGTATCGCCGCGGCATCTGCTCGACACGCGGCTCAATCCGGCGGTGGACATTCTCGAGGAGCAGGATCCCCCCCAGCTGCTCCAGATTCGCTACTGACCCTTGCGTGCGGTCGTTCAGCGCGTGACCTTCGCGCGCGTGCGCGTAGACGGCCGCACCGTCGGCGAGATCGGACGAGGCCTGCTCGTCTTCGCCGGCGTCGAAAAGGGTGACGGTCCCGACGACATCAAGTACGTCGCCGGTAAAGTGAGCGGTCTTCGAATCTTCGAGGATGATGCGGGCAAGATGAACGTGTCACTGGGCGAGGCGGGCGGCTCCGTGCTCGCCGTGTCGCAGTTCACCCTCTGCGGTGACTGCCGAAAAGGCCGGCGCCCGTCGTTCGACGACGCCGAGGCGCCAGCACGCGCGAGGCCGATCTACGAGGCCCTCGTCCGCGAGCTGCGCGCACTGAACCTGAACGTGGAAACAGGCGAGTTCCAGGCGCATATGGAGGTGGAGCTGGCCAACGACGGCCCTGTCACGATTCTTCTCGACAGCCGGCGGCGATGGTGAACCTGGGGGAACGACTAATGCTCACAACAATCCGAAGCTTCATGGTGTTTGCCCTCGTGCTGGGCGTCACGACGAGCGCGCAGGCGCAGCAGCGGCCGCTCGCCACGGAAGATCCCGAGACGATCGGCGCCGGACGCGTGTTGCTCGAGGGTGGCGTTACGTTCGATAAGGATCAGCGGAATTTTGCCAACGGGCTCGAAGGGGACATCGAGCGCATCGCCACCCTCGGCGTCAGCATCGGCGCCGGGGCGACCGCCGAGGTGCAGATCGACGGAGGCTTCTATCAGAACATCGACGTGAACGGGCGTTTCAAAGCCCCGCTCGAGAACATGACCTTGCTGCTCCCGGGTGACAGCGCCTCGGGCCTTGAAGATCTCGTCGTCGCGACCAAGATCCGGATGGCGTCCGAGTCCGCCTCGCGACCCGCGGTCGGCTTACGCTTCGGCACCAGGCTGCCGGTGGCTGAACCCGAAAAGGGCATTGGCCTCGGCACGACCGACTTCTTCGCCTCGTTTCTCATCGCCAAAACCGTCCGATCCGTGCGCACGGTCGGCAACGTCGGTCTGATCGTTCTGGAGGATCCTGCGGAGCCGCAGGAATCGGTCACCGCCCTCACCTTCGGCGCCTCGATTGCGCGCGCGCTGACCAACGAGTTCGAGATGGTGGGCGAATTCAACGGCCGGCTGCCGCCGTTCGGCGACTTTACTCCCGCTGGTCTCGAGAGCCGCGGCGTCTTCCGCCTCGCCGGGCGCTATACCTACCGGATGATGCGCCTCGACTTCGGTATCCTGGCGGGCTTCACGGAACGCGATCCGACCTTCGGCATATCGGCAGGCGCCACGTATGTGATCTCCGGCAGAGCCACGCCGTAAGAGAATTAACAGGAGATCAGGAGACTAAGAAAAAACCTCAGTTATTCTCCTAATCTCCTAGTCTCCTGTTAAGTCTTCTTCCTGAAACCGGGTCCGCGGACGAATCGCCCGGGCGTCGCGCCGGTGTGCTCGCCGGCTTTCAGCACCTGTACGCCGTTGACGAACACATGCGCAACGCCGGTGCTGTACTGATGAGGCTTGTCGAACGTCGCGTGGTCCTGAATCGTCTTCGGATCGAACACCACGACGTCGGCGTAGTGGCCTGGCTTGAGCGCGCCGCGCCTGTCGAGTTTCATGTTCGTGGCAGGCAACGATGTGAGGCGCCGGATCCCTTCTTCGAGGGGCATCAGTTTCTCATCGCGCACGTAACGCCCGAGCAGACGCGCGAAGTTCCCATACGCGCGCGGATGCGGGTTCGACTTCAGGAAGACGCCTTCTGGCGCCAGCGATTCCGCGTCGGAGTCCAGGCTGACCCATGGCCGTTTGAGCTGTTTGCGGATGTTGTCTTCCGACATCAGGAAATACACCGTCCCGACGCGGCTGTCATCCTCGATGACCAGATCCATCGCGGTCTCCTCGGGAGACTTGCCCCGCATCTTCGCGACCTCGGCGAGGGTTTTCCCTGTGAGCGGCTTCAGCGCGTCCTGTTTGAACGCCACGAGCAGGACCCGCTCCGCTGAGCCCGCCGCAAGATACAGGCTCTCCCACGCGTTTGTCGGCGTGCTCATCTCGCGCCTGACGCGCGCGCGGATAGCGGGATCCTTCAGCCGCCGAATCCATTCGCGCAGCCCGCCTTCCTGCACCCACGGCGGCATCGCCGCGTCGAGCCCGGTCGCGCCGGCAGGATAGGTGTACATGTCGGCGGTAATCTGCAGTCCCTGTGCGCGGGCGGCTTCGATGCGGGCGATCACCTGATCCATCTTCGGCCAGTTCTGCTCGCCGGCGGCCTTCAGGTGATAGATCTCGGCGGGCAGCTTCGCCTCGCGCGCGATGCGAATCAACTCATCCACGGCTTCGAGCAGGGCATTGCCCTCGCTGCGGATGTGGGAGATGTACATCCCGCCGTATGTCGCCGCCTCTTCACAGAGCGCGATCAATTCGTCCGTCTTTGCGTAAAACGCCGGAGCGTAGATGAGCGACGACCCGACGCCGAGCGCGCCCTCTTCCATGGCCGCGCGAACCAGCGCGCGCATGCGGCCGAGCTCTTCCGGAGTCGGTGGCCGATCCGCATACCCAAGCTCGTGGATCCGCACCGTCGTCGCTCCGACAAACGACGCCACGTTCGTCGAGGTGCCTTTCTTTTCGAGAAACGCCAGATACTCTCCAAGCGTCGTCCAGGAGATGGGTATTTGATATCCCCCTGAAGCTCCGCCGCCATCTTCTTCATCGACGGATTCAGCGGGCCCATCGACTCGCCTTCGCCCATGACTTCGAGCGTCACCCCCTGCCTGATGTCGCTCTGCGACTTCGGGTCGTGCAGGAGGGATTCGGTGGCCCAGCTCAGCATGTTGATGAAGCCGGGTGCCACCGCAAGTCCGCGGGCATCGACATCGTTGGCGGCTTTTGCCTCGCCGAGATCGCCGATGGTGGCGATCTGATCGCCCCGAACGCCGACGTCGGCACGGACCGGGGCCGCGCCCGAACCGTCGTACACGTCACCCCCGCGGATGATGACGTCGTACTCCGGCGCTGTCCCCGGTGCCGTCGTACAGGATGTTGAAACCACCAGGGCAGCGATCACGAACACAACGGATCTCGGCTTGTACATGGCAGGTCCTGTCACACAATCCGATAGAAGTTGCGAAGCGCCTCGATTTCGCGTTGCGTTCGATCCCCGGGCCATCCGAGAGCCGCGCCCATCCGGTCCGCGACGTCGCTCGCCACAGCCTCGCCGGGATGGCCGGCGGACCCCAAACCCGTTCGTCGGACGACCACGTCGACCAGAGTTTGGGCCATTTCTTCGCGGATCGCGTGCGCGATCGGGTCGGAAGGATCGGCATCGTTCAAGCCGGCGCCGGGCAACAGCGTGTCGGCGGTACGGCAGGCAACCGGCGCGCGTCCAAGTTTCTGCAGCAACAGATCAACGGTCTGTTCGGCAACCAGGCGCGCGGTCGTGTACTTCACGCCGACGATTGAAATCAGCCCCGGCTCGGCGCCTTCGCGCTCGTGATCGATGATCCGCGAGTGGCGAAGCAGCGACAGGCGCTGGCCCTCGATCGCGGCGGGGACGATGCCCCGGTGAACGAAGGTGATTTCTCGAACATCCAGCTTGAGGGCAGGGAAGGTGTCGTTGATTTCGCGAACGAAGCCATCGACCTCATCGCGCCGCGCGTCCTGATCGTCGGGCTGGCGTTCGTCGGCCGATTCGCTGGTCCCGATGAGCGTCCGTTCCCGCCAGGGGAGCATGACGAGCGCCCGCCCCTCGCGCATCGGCGCCACCAGCGCGGCCTTGCGAGCCGGCCGCGATGTGATCAGGTTCATGGCTTTCACGAGCGGCCACCGGCACCGCACTCCCGCGCGATCGAGCAGCGTCGCGGCCCAGGGTCCCGCGGCGTTCACCACCACGCGTCCTCGGATATCGAAATCCTTTCCCGTCAGTCGATCGCGCGCCTTCACACCAGCAAGCCGTTGCCCGGCACGGAGCGGCCCGGAGGCCTCCGTGTAGTTCGCCAAAACGGCGCCGTGCTTGACCGCGGCCCTGGCAAACGAGAGCGTCAGGCGATCGCCGTCAGTGGTCTGATAATCGTGCCAGACGGCAGCGGAAGCGACGGATCGCAGTGCTCCCTCGAACAACTCGCGGCACTCGACCCCGGCAATCACGCGGCCGGCCGGAAGGTGACGTGACGGGTCGACACCCTCGTTCCGATCGGAGCCGACCATGGCCTCGAGCGCGAGCGCCGTCTTCATCGCAAGAGGATTACGCGTGAGAGACGAACCGGTCGGCATGGCAAACGCCAGCGGTGACACGAATCGCGGGGCAATCCGTCCAAACGCCCGGCGCTCGCGGTTCGATTCGCGCATGCGGCGGATGTCGGCCGACTGGAGGTACCGCAAACCGCCGTGGATGGTCTTCAGATGATTGAACGACGTGGCGCCGCCGAAATCGCCGCGTTCGACGAGCGCGACAGACACCCCGCGCTGCGCGGCGTCGTAGGCAATGGTCAGCCCGTAGATGCCACCGCCCACCACGAGCACGTCGAACTCGCGTTCGGCAAGCCGCTGGAGATCTCGAATCAAGCGGGAACTATCTTATAGTAGGCGTCCGTGCCCAACCGTTCGGATCGCCTCTCGTCCCAGCGTGACGTGCGCGCGTACTGGAATACGCACATCCACGATCTCGAGATCACCACGCATCCGCCGGGCTCTCCGGGTTTTTTTGCCGATCTCGAGCAGTACCACTTCGAGAAACTCCACCATCTGCCCCAGCTCGTTCCCTTCGATCGGTATCGCGGTCGCCGCGTACTCGAGGTCGGATGCGGTGCTGGAACCGATTTGATCCGGTTTGCCCGCCACGGTGCACACGCCACTGGGATCGACCTTGCGCCGTCCTCGATCGCGCTCGCCGCGCAGAACTTCGCGCTCGAGAAGCTTCCTGTTGTCCTGGCGGTGGCCGACGGCGAAGCGCTGCCGTTTCGTGACGGGTCGTTCGATCTCGTTTACGCCCACGGCGTCGTGCAGTACACCTCGGACGATCGCGCGCTCGTCGGCGAGTGCCGCCGCGTGTTGAAGCCGGGCGGCGTCGCCGTGTTTCAGGTCTACAACCGGATCTCCTGGCTGAATGCGTTGTCGCACATCACCAAGGTCGATCTGGAACATGTCGATGCGCCGATGCTCAAGAAGTATTCCATCGGCGAATTCCGCGATCTCCTGAGAGATTTTTCGCGCGTGCGCATCGTGCCCGAGCGATTTCCGGTGAAGACCAGGCTGCACGGCGGCCTAAAAGGCACGCTGTACAACACGTGCTTCGTCGGGCTGTTCAATGCGCTGCCGCGATCCCTGACGCGGCGCTTCGGATGGCACCTGCTGGCATTCTGTGAGGTGTAGCTGATGCCGAAGGGCATTCCAATCGTCAAGGGGCACGCGTATGGCAACGACTTTCTCCTGGCCCCGGAGCCGGCTGTCCGCGGTAGCGATCCCGGTGTGCTGGCCCGCGCGATGTGCAGCCGCCACGAGGGTGTCGGCGCCGATGGATTGATGATCTACACCCTCGGCTCGTCATCCATCAGCATGCAGCTGTTCAACGCCGACGGCAGCCCTTCCGAAGTGTCCGGCAATGGAATCCGCTGCCTGGCCGCGCTTGCGGTCCGTGAGCGTCCTGGCACGACCCAGGTGACGATCGACACGCCGGCGGGCCCCAAGGTACTGGAGTTGAAGGGGAGGGACGGCGACACGCTGACGTTCCGCGCGGCCATGGGTGCGCCACGAGACGTGAGAGAGGTCGACCTGCAGGCAGCCGGCGAGCAGGTTCGCGCCGTGACGTTGTCGGTCGGCAACCCGCAATGCGTCGTGCTCGGCGACCCGCTCCTCGAAGCGCGGCTGCACAAGCTTGGGCCGGCGCTCGAGCATCATCCACACTTTCCGAATCGCACGAACGTCTCGTTCGCCAGCGTGGAAGCCCCCGGCCGCGTGCGCATCCTGATCTGGGAACGTGGCGTCGGGCCCACGCAGGCGTCGGGCACCGGCGCCTGCGGCGCGGCGGTGGCTGCGGCGTCGTTCGGCGGTGCGTTGCGCGACGTCGAGATTGTTTCGCCGGGAGGCAGCCAGCGCGTCGAGTGGCTCGACGATGGCAGCATCTTTCTGACGGGGTGGGCGAGGCTGGTCTTCGAAGGAACCGTGGACCCCGGGTTAACAGAAGATCAGAAGGTCTATGAACCCGTTTTGGCGCGGCTCTTCGTGACCGTTTCGATTTCTGCAATCGCTGACTGAAGTTTCTTGGCAGATTCCGCCAGTCGGTCCTGGCTTTCCCGGTAATTGCCTTCCTGGATGTCCGTGCCCGCTTTTTGCAGAGAAGCTTCGGCGTCGCCGATGGCGATGCGCGCGGTGACGAGCGAACGGCGTGGCACCCGCGCGGTTTCGGCCGCCTTGAGCCTTTGCCTGGTCTGATCGAGAAGCGCCGTCACCTGAACGAGACGCCGCTCTGCGTCGCCGCGCAGGATGCCCTGCTGGCTGGCCGCTTCCTTCGCCGCGTTCTGCGCACGCTCGCGGCTGTCGAGCGCGTGATTCAGCGCCAGACGATAGTCGCGTAGCTCGACGGCTGTGTGCGCGCTCGCCAGCGCTTGTACTGCGCCCTGGTACTGCGCAGTGGCGTAGCGATCGGCGCCTGCGGCTCTAGCGGCATCGATCGCGCCCTGGGCCTGATCCATTTCCCGTGTCGGCGGCGTCGCGCAGGCCACGGTGACAAGAAGGGAACAGAGACATGCGGCAGACAGCCCGGACAGATTTCGGCGCGGCATCTCGCCTGAGTATAACGTGGCCATGAAAGCGCTGTCGGTAAACGATCGCCCGCGCGAAAAGCTGTTTCGGCTGGGAGCGGCCGGGCTCGGCGACAACGAGCTGGTGGCGATCGTTCTCGGGAACGGCTCGCGGCGCGGAAATGCGCTGGCGGTCGCCAATGAAGTACTGGAGACCACGGGCGGGTTGCACGGCATTCCACGGACCAGCGTGGACGAGCTTCGCCGGATCGACGGCATGGGCATGGCCAAGGCCGCCCAGGTGCTGGCGGCGGTCGAGCTCGGGCGCCGCACGCTGCTCCGATGCCCTCAGGCGCGGCTGCAGTTTGTCACGCCGCGCGAAACCGCCGGCTACCTGCTGCCGCAGTTCGGCTCGAGGCCCGTCGAACACTTCGGGCTGATGATGCTCGATACCCGGCACCGGCTCATCCGAACGTCGATCATCTCGGTCGGCACGCTCAACTCGAGTCCCGCGCATCCCCGCGAGATCTTCCGCGAAGCGGCATCGGCAGCCGCCGCCGCGATCGTGCTCTTTCACAATCACCCGTCCGGCGATCCGCTCCCGAGCCGCGACGATGTGGACCTGACGCGGAGGCTGGTCCAGGCGGGGGAGATCATGGGGATCGATGTCATCGACCACGTCATCCTGGCCGACACGCGCTATTTCAGCTTCCGCGAAGCAGGTAAACTATGATGCTGGCTGCAGCCGATCATGTCCCGCATTCTCTATTTCGACTGTTTCAACGGCGCGTCGGGCGATATGGTGCTGGGCGCCTTCCTCGACGCCGGCCTGCCGCTCGAAGAGTTGCGCCGCGCGCTGGGCAGCCTTGCCATCGACGGAGCCTCGGTCTCGTCCAGGCGCGTGCTTCGCGCCGGTGTCTCTGCCACCAAGTTCATCGTCGATGAAAACGGCACCGCCACTCACGCCGGCGGTCACGACGATCATGTCCATCATCACCACGATGAACACGGTCACGATCACGCTCATGCGCACCCGCACACCCACGAGCACGCGCCTGCGGCGGTCGCCCATCCCCATCATCCCCATCGCAGCCTGACGGAGATCTACCGGCTTATCGAGCGCTCGGCGCTTTCGCCGGCAGGCAAGGATCGCGCGAAGGCGCTCTTCCATCGTCTGGGAGAAGCCGAAGCGGCCATCCATCAGATCCCGATCGACCAGATACACCTGCACGAAGTCGGCGCGCTCGACTCGATTATCGACATCGTCGGGGCCGTCTACGCGCTCGAGTGGTTCAACGCCGATCGCATCGTGAGCTCCGCGCTGAACGTCGGCGGGGGCATGGTGAACTCGGCGCATGGCCACTTTCCTGTGCCTGCGCCCGCCACCGTGAAGCTGCTCGGCAACGCGCCCGTGTACTCCTCCGGCGTCCAGAGCGAGCTGGTGACGCCAACTGGCGCCCTGCTCGTGACGGGCGTATGCCACCTCATTCGGCCCGGTTCCCGCCATGACGATCGACAGCGTGGGATACGGCGCCGGCGATCGCGACCTGCCGAACACGCCGAACGTGTTGCGGGTGCTCCTCGGCACTGGCACAGACGCGCAGAACACAGAGCGCATCGTCGTGCTCGAGTGCGAGATCGATGACATGAACCCGCAGATCTTCGGCCTCGTGATGGATCGGCTCTATGCCGCCGGGGCGCTCGAGGTGTACTTCGCCGCGGTCCAGATGAAAAAAAACCGTCCGGGCACGCTGCTCACGATCGCTGGCGCGTCCTGAGGATCGCGAGACGCTCACCGGCATCATCTTTCGCGAGACCACCACAATTGGGGTGCGGTATCACGAGGTCTTGCGAGAGCGCCTCGAGCGTGAAATCGTTGTGGTGCGCACACCGCTGGGTCCCGTGAAGTTCAAGCTGGCGCGTCTGGGCAAGATCGTCGTCAATGCCTCGCCCGAATTCGACGATTGCCTGCGAATCGCATCGGAACGCGGTCTGCCGGTGAAGGACGTCCAAGCCGCGGCGGGCAAGGCGTACCTGGACAGGGCTGAGGGCTAAGGGCTGAAGGCTTAGGGCTTAAGAGGGATTCGTGTCGCGCTTCTATATCACGACCGCCATCGATTACGTCAACAGCGCTCCGCATCTGGGCACGGCCTACGAGAAGGTCTGCGGCGATGTCATCGCCCGCTACAAGCGGCTGAGCGGCGCCGACACGTACTTTCTCATGGGCAACGACGAGCACTCCCAAAACGTCTACAAGAGGGCCCAGGAGCAGGGTATTACTCCGCTCGAATATTGCGATCGGATGGAAGAGCTGTTTGAGAAGACCTGGCGGTCGCTGGATCTTTCTTACGACTACTTCATCCGTACGACCGAACCGAATCACAAAGCGGGTGTCACGGAACTGGTGAAGCGAATTTACGCCGCCGGGGACATCTACGAAGGTGTGTACGAAGGCTGGTACTGCGTCGGATGCGAGGCATTCAAGCCCGAAAAGGAGCTTGTTGACGGACGATGCCCGCTGCATCCGCAGAGCGAGCCGCAGTGGATCAAGGAAAAGAACTACTTCTTCAGGCTGTCGAAGTACCAGAAGCCGCTGCTCGATCTCTTTACGACAAACCCTGGATTTTCCGAGCCAGAGGCGCGCCGGAACGAACAGCTCCGCTTGCTCGAAAGCGGTCTGGAAGACATTTCGATCAGCCGCGCAGGGCAGTCGTGGGGTATTCCGCTGCCGTGGGACCCATCGAGTGTCGTCTACGTGTGGTTCGACGCCCTCATCAACTACGCCTCGGCGGTGGGACTGGGCACCGATCCTCAACGCCTGGAGAAGTGGTGGCCCGCCGACGTGCACCTGATCGGCAAGGACATCACGCGGTTCCACACGGTCATCTGGCCGGCGATGCTGATGAGCGCGAAGCTGCCCGTGCCCAGAAAAGTCTTTGCGCATGGGTTCATGACCCTGGCAGGGCAGCGCATGAGCAAATCGAACCCTGGAACGATCGTAAACCCGGCCGACGCTGCGCAGCGTCACGGCATCGATCCGCTTCGCTTGTATCTGGTGAAGGAAATCATCTTCGGCGACGACGGCGATTTTGCATGGGAGCGATTCGACGAGAAGTACAACGCCGACCTCGCGAACAACCTCGGCAATCTCGTCAGCCGGGTCACGGCGATGGCCAATCAGTACCGTCAGGGACTATTGGCGCCAACCGGAGTCGGAACCGATCGCCTGGCTCGCATCGGCGATGACGCCGCGCGCGACTATCAGAAGGCCATGGACGGCCTCGAGATCCATACCGGGGTTGCGGCTGCTTACCGGATCGTCGATGCCACGAACGAGTACATCGCATCCCATGCGCCGTGGGCGCTTGCGAAAGATCCGTCCAAGGCCGACGCGCTCTCGCAGGTGTTGTACGACTCGGCCGAAGCACTTCGTCTGACAGCCGTCCTTCTCTCGCCGGTCATGCCCGCGTCGTCGAGCGAAATCCTGCGCCGTGTCGGCGCATGGTCCGAGGTGCTCGGCTTCAATCGCGATGGCCGCTGGCGCTCCGAGGGCGAGCGCAGGCTCATTCAGGACGTGCCGCTCTGGCCCCGTTTCGACCGTAAGAGTGCGAAGGAGAAAATTGTGTCTGAGACCCAGCCGCCAGCACCAACCGCGCCCGCGCCAGCCACTTCGGCTGCCACGGCAACGCCACCCGCCGCCGCCACCCCACCTGTGCTGGCCACGCCCGCCGCCGATGGGCGTATTTCGATCGATCAATTCATGGGTGTCGAGCTGCGGACGGCAAAGGTCATCACCGCCGAGAACGTGCCGAAATCGAAGAAGCTGTTGAAGCTTCTGGTCGACCTCGGCACCGAACAGCGCACGATTCTCGCCGGCATCGCGGAGGCCTATCAGCCAGAGTCGCTCGTCGGTCGGACGATTGTCGTGGTGGCGAATCTCAAACCGGCAAAACTGATGGGCATCGAATCGAACGGCATGGTGCTGGCCGCAAGTTCAGAAACCGGTCAGCCGGTGCTCCTGAGTGTCGATGCCGAGCCTGGCTGGCGAGTGCGTTAGTCGCAAGGCGATAATCGAGAGTCGTAAGGCGAAAGGCAAAGCAACTGTCGTCTTCCCGCGAAGCATGATCGTTCTCACGACGGGCTGGCAACTGGTCGAGACCATCGTCGCCGGAATCGCCGGAGCATGGGCTTATACTGAAGCCTGACGACGGATTAGGGATTGGGGATTAGGGATTAGGGTGAGGCTCGAGAGATTATCTACGCGTCGATTTCTGACGCTCGTCGCTGGACTGGCTGCCGCGGTCGGCGCCGCGCTGGTCTCGGCACAGAACAGCAATATCTGGGTCTCGCGCGACCATCCCGCCATTCAATACTCGACGCGGCCCGTCCAGGACCCGGTCGTCAGGTTGAACGAGCGCATCGAGAACGGGGAGATTCAACTGGCGTTCGACGCGCCGCCGCGCGGCTATCTGCCGGCGGTGCTGAAGGCGCTCGACGTGCCCGTCTCGTCGCAGACGCTCGTGTTCTCGGAAAACAGCCTTCAGCGCGCGCACATCAACAAGGCCACGCCCCGCGCCATTTACTTCAACGACAGCGTCGCCATCGGCTGGGCAAAGGGCGCGGATACCGTCGAGGCGACGGTGTTCGATGCCACCCAGGGCGTTCACTTCTACTCGATGCCGCAGCAGAAGCAGGAGAAGCCGGCGTTCGTCCGCCGCGACGCCGACTGCCTCCAGTGCCACCTGCTTCCACAAACACACGGCGTTCCAGGCCTTGTCACGATGAGCGTGCTGCCGCTCTCGGACGACAAGAACGAATACGCTCAAGGCTGGCCGATGGACCATCGAACGCCGATCGAAGATCGCTGGGGAGGCTGGTATGTGACGGGAACGCAGGTGCCTGTCAGGCACCTCGGCAACGTACCTGTTCTGCATGTGCCGCGCTCGTACGTACGCGCCGACACAGCACCGAAGCTGACGACCGGCAGCGCGGCCTTCGACACCGCCGCCTATCTCACGCCGCACAGTGATATCGCCGCGTTGATGGTGCTCAACCATCAGACGCACATGACGAACCTGCTGATTCGGTTGAGTTGGCAGGCGCGAATCGCCGCGGATGGAGGGCCACAGAAGCCCGCTGTCTCCCCGCGAGACGTGCGCGAGACGGCGATCGAGCTCGCCGACTACATGTTGTTCGCGGACGAGGCGCCTCTTCCGTCGCCCATCGCCGGCGCATCCGGCTTCGCGAATGATTTTGCCGCCAGAGGCCCGCGTGACGCGAAAGGACGGTCGCTGCGCGAGCTCGATCTCACGCGGAGGCTCCTGCGCTATCCGTGCAGTTACATGATTTACTCAGAAGCGTTCGATGCGCTGCCTCAACAGGCGAAAGCGCTGGTATACCAACGGCTATGGGAAGTACTCGTCTGGCGCAGCGAAAGACTGGGACTACTCGAACTTGTCGCCGGACGGTCGCCGCGCCATCATCGAAATCCTGCGCGAGACCAAAACAGGGACTACCCGTCAGCTTCACAGCGCAACAGTAACGGCGGTCACACCCACCGAAGCATCGACGCCAGCGTACGATCGAACTCCGGCAGCACGCGCGAGCGAATGGGTCGCTTCGACTCGAACTGCGCCCGGGCGATGACGTTGCCATCGAAGTTCAACACTTCCACTCGCGATTCGTATTGGTAGACCAGCCAGCACTCCGAAACACCGTAGCGTGCAAACCACTCGATGCGCTCCCCGAGCTTGCCGATGCGGGGATTGGGGGAGAGCACTTCGACCACCAGATCGGGGCACCACGAACCCGGTCGTTCATGATGTGGCCACGCTCGTTCGAAACGAAGAACAGATCGGGCTGAATAATCAACGAGCGCCCGGCATCGAGGATGACATCGAATGGCGCCAGCCACACCTCGCCGAGCCGCCGTTCGCGCACGTGCTCCGCGAGCGCAAGGCCGAGATCGAAGACGACCGCCTGGTGACGAGGGAGCGGCGACTCGGCGACACGCAAGACTCCGTAAATCAACTCCGTGGGGAGAACCGACTCTGGCGTCCTCAGGTACTCGGCCGTCGTCATCGTGTGGTGACTGGACATGGCTGCTTTCCTCACACCCGCCTCAATCTGACCTCAGAACACGAACTACCGGAGAGACTCAGAATCGTTCTGATGTCCTCGACGACGACGATGGCATCGTCGAACGGCGAGGGTCAAGTCGAAATCCGTGCCAGTGCTAACTAAAAGATGCGTGGCAACGCAAACACCTTGAGGGTGTCGGTGGCGACAACGGCGACATACTGTTTGCCATTCCGGCCGAGGTAGGTAATGGGGTTGGCGTTGCCCCTTCGTTCCAGGGCGAGCGCCCAGAGTTCCCTGCCACTTCTCGAATCGAACGCCCGGAGGCGATTGTCGTCCGTTGACGCGATGAACAGCACGCCGCCGGCCGTTGCAATCGGACCGGCCAGGACGGGACGGCCGGTGTGCTGTTTCCCGGCAGGAAGCTGCTCTGTGATGCCGAGCGGAACGCGCCATGCGATATCGCCCGTCGCCGCGTTCACCGCGAGCAGGCTGCCCCATGGCGGTTTCTGGCACGGCCAGTTCTGATCGCCCATCGGCACATCGAAAGAACTGCGTCCCGGCGTCGCCTTCTCGTAGGCAACAGCGGCGCCTTCGCGAGCCTGCCGGACAAAGCCGAGCGCGCCGACGTCCTGCGTCGCAACGAAAACATATCCAGACACAACGTCCGACGCTGTGCCACCCCAGTTCGGTCCACCCAGTCCGCCCGGGAAGACGAGGGAAATCGGTGTCGTCGCTCCCAGCGCCCGATACTTCCACGGCGTGAACGGTCCCGCATTGAGTACGCCGCCGCTTTTCTCGACGAGTTCCCGGCACGCGGCCGCGTGTTCCGGAGTCGTATCTGCCCCGGTGACGAGATCCTGCGGACCGTACGCCACACGCGCGAGGGCCGGCGGCTTCACTGGAATGGGTTGCGTGGCGAAGACCCGCTCGCCAGGAACGTCACTTTTCGGCATCGGCCGTTCCACGACACCAAAGATCGGCTGGCCTGTCTCGCGATTCAGGATGTACAGGTAACCCGACTTGGTCGTGAGTGCCATGGACGGAATCCGGCGTCCGTCTCTGGCGATGTCGATGAGCCCCGGCGGCGCAGGAGGATCTGCATCCCACAGGTCGTGGTGGATGGTTTGGAAGTGCCACTTGTACGTGCCGGTTTGAACATCGACCGCCACGACCGAGTTTCCGTAAAGATTGGCGCCCGGTCGATCTCCGCCGTAGCCGCCAGGAATCGGCGACGCGAGTGGGAGATACAAAAGACCTCGTTGTTCGTCCAGCGTGAAGTAGAACGGCCACGCGTTGGCGCCGAAGCGGCCTTTCCAGCTATCACCTTCCCATGTGTCGTGACCAACGTTGCCGAGCTGCGCCACTGAACTGAATTCCCAAAGCTTCGTACCGGTGCGGGCGTCGAACGCACGCGCATTTCCAACCGCGCCTCCAGAGCCCGGCGGGTTGTTGGCGCCCACCACCACGACGTTCTTATAAACGAGCGGCACCGAGTTGTATGGCACCGACGATATCGACTTCACCGGTCTTACCAAATTCAGCGGCGGGTTTACCCGTCGGGCGTCCAGCGCCAAGAGCCGGCGGCCGGCCATGAAGATGACGCGAGCGGCGCCGCCGTCGCCCGACCAGTACGCCACGCCGCGACGCGACGGCGCCGTCGGCGACGATGTGGCGCCAGCGTTCCATGCCTGTTTCCGGATCGAGCGCCACAACGGCGTTCGCGGTGGGCAGATACATCGTGCCGTCGACGACGATTGGCGTGGCCTGGGAATTCGGTACCCGCCGGCACCGCCTCTTCCGGGCGGGCCTGAGCGGGGCGTCTCGCCCTGCAGGCGATACGACCATGCCTCTCGCAAGCTCGCGACGTTTTTCGGGTTGATTTGGGAGAGCGGGGAATAGCCGGTGCCGGCATAGTCGTGGCGGTACATCGGCCAGTCGGTGCCCGGTTGTGGCGCATTGCTGGGTCAGGCCGGCCTGACCGCCGACAAGAATGAGCGCCGAACCGCCGACTACTCCAACGATTCGACTGCCACGCACGGCCGTAGTATGCAGGATCTCTGCCTTTACCACTGCTATTCAGGCAATATTACGGCGTGCGGCATCGGTAATCGGCTTGCGAGGAGTCTGCAGCATGGCACTGGTCATTTCGCGCATGACGTTCGTGGTCTCGATTCTGCTGCTTGGAGTGGGGCACTCGTTCGCTCAGGGAACGTCGGCCTGGTCTACCTGGACCGGAGCGGCGCTGGCAGACAGCCTTCAGCTTCAAGCCAAGATGCCGTGTGCCTCGCTCGTCGCGCAAACGGGCTACGAATTCTCCATCACGACCGCCACGCTCGTGCCGGTGCCCGGAAGCGGCCAGCAGGACCTGCCGGGTGCAGGGGATGATTCAGCCGGACATCCAGTTCGAGGTCAGCCTGCCCGCCACCTGGAACGGCCGCCTGTTCATGTTTGGCAACGGGGGATTCGCGGGCGAATCGCTCGAAGCCCCCAATCGAGTCGCGCAGACGCTCGCGGCGATCTCACGCGGGTTTGCCGTCGCGCAGACCAACACCGGTCACGACAGCGCGGCTGAACCGCTTGCCACATTCGCCGTCAACCGGCAGAAGTTTCTCGACTATGCCTACCGCGCGGTGCACATCACGGCCGTGACGGCCAAGCGACTGGCACATCTCTACTTCGGATCGCCGGCGCGGCGCGCCTATTTCAACGGCTGTTCGACTGGCGGCCGACAAGGGTTGATGTCCGCCCAGCGCTTCCCGGACGACTTCGACGGCATCGTCGTCGGCGCCCCGGTGCTCAGTTTCTCGGGCACGATGATGGGCTACGCGCACATTCAGCGCGCGCTTGCGGCGGCGCCGCTGTCGGCCGCGAAGCTGAAGCTCCTTGCTGACACCGTTTATACGAAATGTGATGCCGCTGATGGAGTGAAAGACAGCGTGATTGACGATCCTCGGCGTTGCCCCTTCAAGGCATCGGCCGACTTGCCCCGCTGCCCAGACGAAGCCGGCGGTTCGGCGTGCTTCTCCGCGGCAGAAATCGCCGCTCTCGAAACGATCTATCGCGGCGTCCGCACGCCGTCGGCACCTTACTCGACCGGCTGGCCGCAGGGCGCCGAGATTGCCGTGGCGACTCAGAACGCCACCAGCGTGAGCGGGTGGGTGCCGTGGCTTGTTGCAGCGCCCGGGGGGCGCCCGATCCAACAGAACTTCGGCGAGAGCTTCTTCCGATACATGGCCTTCGGGCGGCCGGAACCGTCGTTCGAATGGATGCGCTTCGATGTGGAGGTTGATTACGAGGATTACGATCGGATGGCGGCAACGCGCGCGGCACTCGATGCGACCGATCCCGATCTCTCGCGATTCAAGGCGCTCGGGGGAAAGATTCTCAGCTACTTCGGCTGGGCCGATCAGGCGCTGAATCCGATGATGGGCGTCACGTACTACGAACGCGTCCTCGAGACGATGGGACCATCCACGCCGGATTTCTACCGCCTCTTCATGGTACCCGGGATGTTCCATTGCGCGGGCGGCGTCGGCACGGGAACGTTCGATGCTGTCACTCCGCTCATTCAATGGGTGGAGAAGGGGGTGGCGCCGTCGACCATTCCGGCCGCCAGAGTCGTGGATGGCAAACCCGTGCGTACGCGTCCGTTGTGCCCCTACCCGGAGGTGGCCAAGTACAAGGGCTCTGGCAACATCGACGAAGCCGTGAACTTTGCGTGTGCGAGACCGTAGCCACCAGGGGCCCTTACGCGTTCAAGCAGAGCGTGCCCGCCTCGCGGCCATGCGCGAGCCGATCACGGTGACGCCCACCAGTACCCAGATGAGTTGAAGAGGCCACCGCGAGCCTATCTTGTACTCCACGTCGATCTGCTGCTGCCGGTGGTCGCGACGCTGCGCCACCACCTGAACGTCGCGATCGGCAGACACGAGCGCATTAGCCAGGTAGACGCTCGTCGCCGGATGATGGCGATTCGTGAAACGCACGTGGCGCGTCCCGGCGCGCGCCCCGCCGATCGCGCCAGACACGGTCAACTGCATGGTGCCAACACCACGGCGCATCTCGGCCAACGTGGGAACCTCGACGGCCTCCAGCGTGAGCCGAACGGGCTGGCCGTCGAACGTCAGATCGAGGTCGCCGACAACTGCCTCCGCGTACGCACGCGCCTCGAGCGGAAGCACGATTCCGTCGCCATCACCATCCACCGCGGCAACAATCTCGCCCGCGATGTTCGCGCCAGGAGTGAGGTCGAGCTCCAGCACGACGCGATCGCGCGCGAACGCAATGCGCGCGGCCTGCAGGTACTCATCCAGCTGATGCGCGGCCGTCCTGGCCGACATCGTCGGCGCAAGCGCGACGGCGGCAAGCAGCACCCGTTTCATCGGCGTGCCGCCTTCGCCGCGTAGTCGTTGGTGGGATCCCGGTAAATCGTGTGGATGTGGTCGATGTTGTTGTCGCCGGATCCTTGCGGTGCGTACTCGATGAACACCGCCGGCCCGTGTATGCGGAAGTACGCGCCCTTGCCATTGGCCGTCGCGCCGGCCCAGGCGAAGTACGTCTCGCCGAGGCCAGCCTCAATTTCCTTCATCCTCGCAGCGGCCGCGGCGTCGCCGACGATCTCGACCCACTCGCGCGTGAGATCGACCAGCATCTTCCGCTGCGCTGCGTTGAACGTCGACGCGCGCGCGCCTTCGGGCGCAATCGTTTTGCCGTCGGCGCCCGGCCCCAGCACGAGGTTCCGCACCTCGAACCCGAGAATGGCCTGCTTTTTCTGCTCCTCGGTCAATGCGTTGACGAGCGCGAACGCCTTGTCGTTTTCGTCCCCCAGCGGACGCACCATGCGCCCCTCGAGCTGGTACGACGCCGGCTGCGTGCCCGTGTGCGTCGGCGCGAGCACGTTCTGCCCGCCGGCGATCGTGACGTTGATCGCCAGATGATGGCCGCCGAACTGCATCATCCAGAGATCGGTCGTCGACGGCTTGCCGAGAATCGCCACGTAGTACTCCGCACGCCCGAATCGAGTACGCGAGTCCGGCTTCCGCGTCGGCGCGGCCCGGTCTTCGAGCACCTGGTCGGCATCCACCACCTGCATGGCCTTCCGGTACCCGTCGGCGCTGAGGACGACAGCCACCAGCGCGAGCGCGGCCTTTTCCTGCGCCGGCGTCATGTCGCCGAGCTTCAGACCGTTGCGCTCGGTCGCACCGGTCTGCATCGTGGTGCCGCTCGGCAGATTCGACCAGACCGTTCGCGTCTTCTCGTTGAGATCGATGTTCGCCTTGGTGCGCTGCGCCGGCGTCAGCGTGGCGAGAAACGCGTCTGCCGCCGTCACCGCGCGACGGGTGGCGTCGGCGGAAGGGCCGGTCTGCTGCGACGAGACAGCGGCCGCACCCGCCACAACCAAGACGGCGATGAGGACCTTCAAAGGTCGATACGACATGGCTGACTCCTCTCGAGAAGAAGCCGTAAGTATAGGTCCGCCAAGCGCGATCGAGATGGCGGAAGTTGCGTCTCGTGCGCGCTGCTTCAGTCCTCGCAGGCGGCTTGACAGACGACGGTATACTCCGACGAGAGCCGCGGGAGGACAGGCGATGGACGCGGAATCGCGGCTCGATATGCTCGAGGGGCGTGTGGAAGAGCAGTCCCGAAACTGGGAGCGGCTGTTTGCCGACATCGGGCGCGTCGATCAGAGAATCGACGTGACGTCGGCCCGACTCGACACACTGGCGGCCCGAATCGATACCGTCAGTGACAGGTTGTCGGCCCGAATCGACACCGTCAGCGACGCCCTGTCAGCTCGGATTGACGTCCTGTCGGGCCGTATCGACAGGCTCGACGAGAAGCTCGATCGAAGGTTCGATACTCTTCAGGTGGAGCTTTCAAAGCAGTTCCGCTGGACGATTGGCGTGATGGTCACTCTGACAGTTGGCGTCATCACGGCTGTGCTGACACGCTAGGCCTAATCCCTAATCCCCAATCCCTAATCCCCAATCCCTAGCCCCTAGCCCCTAGCCTTGAGAAGGCTTGCTCGCATCGCCGTCGAACTCGCGGCGCGGCGCCGCCTGAGCGGGACCCACTCGTCCAATCTCGATCTCGGCTCCGGCATAGCTCTCAGGCTTGATGGGAACGCCCGCCATCCCGCGCAGCATCGCCAGTTGTCCGACATGGGTCAGCGCATCGGCCAGCGGTCCTTGAATCAGCCGCTCCTCCGAGCCCGCGAACGGCCGGTCTCCCGAGAGTTCGGCGTCGAGCGCAGCCAGGCCGTCGAAGAAGCGCGCGATTTCGACGTCCCAATCATCGCTCCCGGCCGCCTTCCAGATGGAATGGCCCTGGGAGAGCGAAAGCGCCCACGTCATGAGGTCGGCCATGTGCGCCACGATCTCAACCGGCCGGCGCGTCGCGGGGCCCGCCTGCATCCCGCCAAAATCCGCCGGCGCGTCCCGCAACACCTTCGCGGCTCGATAGGCGAGAGTCGCGACGATGCGGCGGAGCACCGGGCGGGGATCGTCGGTCAACGAAATCGGAATCTGGTCGGAGGTCATAGTCTCAAGAGCAGGGAAAGTACCATCGGTTGGGCGAGTCAGGCAACCTGTCCGAGCTGGCAGGGTTAAAAGCCCTGCGCCACCGGAATAGTATTGCCGGTGTGGCAGGGCTGAAGCCCTGCGCTACGGTGATGCTCTGACTGTCGCCTAGCGACTTTCGACTGTCGCCTTGCGACTCCGCCTGCCGACTCCCGACTGTTGACTCTAGACTGACGACTGTAGACTGACGACTGACGGTGATTGACTCCCATTGCCACCTGGCCGATGACGCGTTCGTGCACGATGTCGACGCGGTCATCACCCGCGCCCAGACCGCCGGCTTGACCCGGGCGCTGTGTATTCTCGCGGCCGAAAACGACGTCGAGTCCCAACGCGCCAGGCAGCTGACCAGGACGTGGCCGGCGCTTCGGTATGGCATCGGCATCCACCCCCATCAGGCCGGGCGCTTCAGCGGCCGCGAAGCTGAGGTCGTACCGCTCGTCCGGAGCGTGATCGTCGCCAATCCCGAGGCCCGGGCCCTCGGCGAGATCGGCCTCGACTACCACTACGACTTCTCGCCGAAAGACGTCCAGCAGACCGTGTTCCGCCTCCAGATTCGCCTCGCGCGCGAGCTCAATCTGCCCATCATCATTCACACGCGGGAGGCCGAAGACGACACCATGGCCATCCTTCGGGAGGAAGGCGGCGGCCGGATTCAGGGGGTGATGCACTGCTTCACGGGCACGCGGCGGCTGGCCGACGAGGCCCTCGCCCTGGGCATGCACCTCTCATTCGCCGGCATCGTCACGTTCCCGAAAGGCGCGAACGTGCGCGAGATCGTGCCCCAGGTGCCGGCCGATCGGCTCCTGTGCGAGACCGACAGCCCGTATCTGGCGCCGACGCCCAACCGCGGCAAACGGAACGAACCCGCGTGGGTCGTGCGGGTGGCCGAGGAGCTTGCGGCCCTGCGCGGCGTGCCGCTCGAAGACCTCCACCGGCAGATCGGTGGCCAATTTCGACGCCCTGTTTCGACCGTAAACCCCTGCACCACAACCGTCTATTCGTTGACACCCCATCAAGGAATATGGTGAGATCAACGGGCCTTGAAGAACGCTGACGCCGTCGAGCAGCACCCTTCATTCTCCACCCTCGTCCAGATGTTCGAGCCGATCCGGGAAGACCTGGAGCGGGTCGAGACAGAGTTCTACCGCCATGTCGAATCACAAGTCGATCTGATTCCGAAGATAGGGCGATACATCCAGAACGGCGGCGGCAAGCGCATACGGCCCGCCGTGTTGCTGATGGCGGCCCGCCTCGGGGGATACACCGGCGAGCTAGCCGTGCTGTACGCCGCGGTCGTGGAGTTCATTCACACCGCGACGCTGGTGCACGACGACATCATCGACGACTCGCAATGGCGCCGGGGGCAGCCCTCCGTGCATTCGCGGTGGGGCAGCGACGTGACGGTCCTTCTGGGCGACTACCTGTACATCAAGTCGATGGGGCTGGCGCTGACGCCCGACCGCCTCGACATCGTCCGGCAGTTGTGCGACGTCACCTTGAGGATGATCGAAGGCGAGCTCTATCAGCTCTCCAAGAAGGGTGACGTGCTGATTAGCGAGGACGAGCACCTCGACATCGTCCGCCGCAAAACGGCGTATCTCTTCGGCGGGTGTGCGCGTATCGGCGGCATTCTGGGAAAAGCGTCGCCCGAGCAGGAGCGCGCGCTGGAACAGTACGGCATCAGCCTCGGGATGTCGTTCCAGCTCATCGACGATCTGCTGGATTTTCAGGCGATGAATCCGCCCTCGGCAAGCCGGTCGGCGGCGACCTGCGCGAGGGGAAGGTGACCCTGCCGGTGATTCGCCTGCTCCAGCACGCCGACACGCAGACGGCCGAGATGATTCACGATGTCGTGCGCGAGCGATCGGTCACGCCCGAACGGTGGCGGCTGATCTGCCGGCTGCTGCACGAAACCGGCTCGGTCGACTACGCCATGGACAAGGCGCAGGAACAGGCGGCGCTGGCCAAGAAGCAGCTGTATCTCTTTCCGCCATCCGACGCCCGCGACGCGCTGATGGCACTGCCGGACTACATCCTGGCGAGAGATCGCTGAGGCCCGAAACTCTAGTTATCAGTTTTCAGTTCTCAGTCGTCAGTTTCAGTTTCTAGATTCTAGATTTCAGATTCTAGTTTTTAGATTTCAGACTCCCCTTGGATCCCGCAACCCGCATCGAAGAGCTTCGCCAGCAGATCCGTCATTTCGAAGAGCGCTACTACGTCCACCAGGACTCGGCGATCTCCGACGCCGAGTTCGACGCGCTCCTGCACGAGCTCCAGAATCTCGAGCGAGATCATCCCGACCTGGTCACCGCCGATTCACCGACCCAGCGCGTCGGCGGCCGGCCGGCCGAAGGCTTCGCCTCTGTCCGTCATGCCGAGCCGATGCTCAGTCTCGACAACGCCTACAACGAAGACGAGCTGAAGGCGTTCGACGAGCGGCTGCGGCGCGGGCTGGATAATTTCGAGGGACCCGTGCCGTATGTCGCCGAACTGAAGATCGACGGCCTCAGCATCGCCCTTCAGTATCGCGACGGCCGCCTCGTGCGCGCCGCCACGCGAGGCGACGGCATCACAGGCGAAGACGTCACCGCCAACGTCCGGACGATCAAGGACATTCCTCACACGTTGCTCGGCGGGCCGAAAGGCACGATCGAGATCCGCGGCGAGGTCTATCTGCCGCGCCAGGAATTCGAGCGCACCAACGACGAGCGCGAGAAGGCGGGCGAGCCCCGCTTCGCCAATCCGCGCAACGCCGCGTCAGGCGCGATCCGTCAAATCGATCCCGCTCAGGTGAAAAAGCGTGGGCTGCGGGCGTTTCTGTATCAGATGGTCAGCCAGGACGGAGCGCCCGACACGCATCACGAGCTGCTCGAAAGCCTCAAGGCCTGGGGGCTGCCCGTCGAGCCGCACTGGAGCGCGCTCGCGGGCATCGACGAGGTTGCGAAGTATTGCCGCGAATGGGGCGAGAAACGCTCGGCCGCCACGCGCGTGCTCGCCTTCGACACCGACGGGGTCGTCATCAAGCTCGACACCATCGCGCTTGCGCGGGCGGCTTGGCACGACGTCGAAATTCCCGCGATGGGCCGTCGCGTTCAAGTTTCCGCCCGAGCAGGCGGAAACGACCCTGCGGAAGATCGACATCAACGTCGGCCGCACCGGCGCGGTGACGCCGTTTGCCGTGCTCGACCCGGTGTTCATCGCCGGCACGACCGTGTCGATGGCGACGCTGCACAACGCCAACGAGGTGGCGCGGAAGGACATCCGCGACGGCGATCGCGTCATCGTCGAAAAGGCCGGCGACATCATTCCGCAGGTCGTGCGCGTCGTGGATCCCGATCGGGCCGATCGCGGGCCGCGCTGGCAGATGCCGACGCACTGTCCGCGGTGCCAGAGCGAGCTCGTGCGCGGCGAGGACGAGGCGGTCTGGCGCTGCGAGAACACGTCGTGCCCGGCCAAGCTTCAACGCGGCCTCGAACATTTTGCGGCGCGCCATGCCATGAACATCGAAGGGCTGGGCGAGTCGCTCATCGCGCGGCTCATCGCCGACGGCCTCGTCGCCAGCTATGCCGACGTCTACCGGCTGACGAAGGAACGTCTCGAACAAGTCGAGCGGATGGGGAAGAAGTCGGCCGCGAATCTCCTCGGAGAGATCGAGCGCAGCAAGACGCGCGATTTCTGGCGGCTGATCTACGGCCTGGGCATCCGTCATGTCGGCGAGCGCGGTGCGCAGGCGCTGGCGTCCGCGTTCGGCACCATGGACGCCCTGCTGGCGGCGTCCGAGGACCAGCTTCAGGCGGTGCCCGATATCGGGCCCGTGGTGGCCGCCGCCGTGCACGAGTATTTTGCTCAGCCGCCGAATCGGACGCTGATTGCCGAGCTCAACGCCATCGGCCTCAAGATGGACGCGCCGATAGTGGCCGCGGCCGCACCCGGGCCATTGAGCGGCAAGACGTTCGTCCTGACCGGTACGCTCGGCACGATGTCGCGCGAAGAGGCGACCGAAGCGATCCAGTCGCGCGGCGGCAAGGTGACCGGCTCGGTGAGCAAGAAGACCGACCACGTCGTCGCCGGCGCCGAGGCGGGCAGCAAACTCGCAAAGGCCGAAAGCCTGGGCATTTCCGTGCTCGACGAGGCCGCGTTCCGGAACCTACTCGGCTTATAATTTGCTCATGTCCCGGTCGTTTGGCGTCGTGCTGCTCGCGTTGACGGCTGTCATGGCCTTTCTGTTGGGCATTACCACGGGCAACGTGCGCACGCCCGCGCCGGCCGCCCCGGCTGCGACCGACATCGAACCACAGCCGGAACCTCAAATCGCCCCGGCCATCAACCCGCCGGCACAGCCGGCCGTCATGACGCCTGTCGTCAGCGCGCCCGGCATGGTGAACTTCGCCGACGTGGCCGAGAGCATCAATCCGGCCGTCGTCAACATCGAGGCCACGAGCCGCAGCCAGAACCGGCGGCGGCGGTCGGTCGAGCCGATGCCCTTTGAAGGCAATCCCCAGGGGCCCTCTTCGCTCCGGCCGCAATCGGGAAGCGGATTCATCATCGAAGCCGATGGACAGATCCTGACCAACTACCACGTGATCCAGAACGCCGAGCGGATCATGGTGAAGTTCTCGGACGGCCGTAACCTGCAGGCGCACGTGCTCGGGATCGATCCCGATACCGATATCGCGCTCATCAAAGTCGATGCGAAGAACCTGCCGGTGGCGCCGATGGGCGATTCCGAAAATCTGCGCGTCGGCGAATGGGTCTGCGCGATCGGCAACCCCCTGGCCTACGAGCACACCGTCACGGTCGGTGTGGTCAGCTTTCTCGGCCGCAAGCTCTTCGACAGCAGTCTCGACAACTACATCCAGACCGATGCTGCCATCAATTTCGGCAACAGCGGCGGGCCGCTCATCAACGGCCGCGGCGAGGTGGTGGGCATCAACTCGGCGATCAGCCAGAAGGCGAGCAACATCGGCTTTGCCGTGCCCATCAACGAAGCGCGCGCGATTCTCCCGCAACTCAGAACCGAAGGACGTGTCGCCCGCGGCTTCATGGGCGTGGTGCTGACCGATGTCGATCCGGATCTTCAGCGCTCGCTCCGCCTCACGTCGACTCAGGGCGCGCTGGTGCAGGACGTGACGAGCGGGTCGCCAGGCCATCGCGCCGGCTTGCGCGCGTACGATCTCATCACGGCCATCGACGACAAGCGCGTGTCGAACAACACCGAGATCATCCGCGAAGTGGCGCGACGTGGTCCGGGCACCCTGGCGCGCCTGAAGATTTTGCGCGATGGCGGGGCCCAGACCGTCACCGTACGACTCGGCGAGCGGCCGAGCCGTCAGCCGGGCCGCGCCGTCGAGGAAGATGCGCCCTCGGTCCGCCCGTCGACCAACACCGCTACGCCGCTGGGTCTCAGCGTGCGCGACATCGATCGCGCCACCGCCAATCGGCTGCGCCTGCCTGACGGGGTGAGCGGCGTGGTCGTCACGCGTGTCGATCCGCTCAGCGCCGCCTACGACGCCGGCATTCAGCGCGATCACGTCGTGATGGAAATCAACCGCCGGCCAGTGAACTCGGCCGACGCCTACACCCGGCTGACGCAGGCGGCGATCGCGGGCGACGTCCTGGCCGTCTACGTCTACATCCCCGCCTCCGATCAGCGCTCCATTCGCGCCGTCCGCGTGGACGCGCGCTGATGAGCCGCGAGCGGCCCGGGGCGGGGAGCCCCCGCGACTGAACATGAAATCACGAATTCTTGTCATCGATGACGAAGCGGGCATCCGCGACTCGATGCGCCGCACGCTCGAATATCAGGGCTACCAGTTCATCGGCGCCTCGTCCGGTCAGGAAGGCATTGCGCTCATCGAGCGCGATCCGCCCGATCTGGTGTTTCTCGACATCAAGATGCCCGGCATGGACGGCCTCGACGTGCTCGATCGCATCAAGGCCGCGCATCCCGAACTGCCGGTCGTGATGGTCTCGGGGCACGGGACGGCGCAGACCGGCTACGACGCGAGCCGGCGTGGCGCCTCGGGTTTCATCGAGAAGCCGTTTTCCGAGCCGGTTCTCCTGGAGCGGATTGAGAAAGAGCTGAACCTCAGCCGGACGCAGGATGAAAATCGCACCTACCGGCGCGAGATCGACGCGAAGTACCAGATGGTGGGCAACAGCGGCGCGTTGCGCAAGGTGGAGGAAGCGATTCGCAAAGCCGCACCGACGCACGCGACGGTTTTGTTGCAGGGAGAAAGCGGCGTCGGCAAAGAGCTGGTGGCGCGCACGATCCATCGCTTCAGCCCGCGCAGCCGCGAGCGCTTCGTGCAGGTGAACTGCGCGGCCATTCCCGAAGACCTCATCGAGTCGGAGCTCTTCGGCCACGAAAAAGGGTCGTTCACCGGCGCGACCGAACGCCAGGTCGGCAAGTTCGAGCAGGCCGATCGCGGCACGATTTTCCTCGACGAAGTCGGCGACATGAGCCTGAAGACGCAGGCGAAGGTGCTGCGCGTGCTGCAGGAAGGCGAGGTCGAGCGCCTGGGATCGGCCAAGACCGTGAACGTCGAAGTCCGCGTGATTGCCGCGACGAACAAGAACCTCGAAGCGGAAATCGAGAAGGGCAACTTCCGCGAAGATCTCTATTTCCGCCTGGCCGTCATCCCGATCCACGTACCGCCGCTGCGTGAGCGTGGCGAAGACATCCCGCTGCTCGTCAAGCACTTCCTGAATCAGCTCGGGCGCGAGAACAACAGACGCCCCAAGCAGATGACGCCGCCCGCGATGGACATGATGAAGCGCTACCGGTGGCGCGGCAATATCCGCGAGCTGCGCAATACCATCGAGCGCATGATCATCATGACCGAAGGGGAAGTGATCGACGTCGCCGATCTCCCCGATGTCGTCAAAGCCGACCGCAATACGCCACGGCCGGCGGCCCCTGGAGCGCCCGCGCCCTCGTCGGGCGGGGCCTCGGATGCCGGCACCCTCCGCGAGTTCAAAGAGTCGGCCGAGCGCGCCTGGCTCGTCGAGAAATTGCGGGAAAACAGCTGGAATATTTCGAAGACGGCCGAGGTCATCGGCACGCCCCGCAGCAACCTCTACAAGAAGCTCGAGCAGTACGCAATCCGTCAAGAAACTGACGGTTAAGGTACAATCAGAGATCGTTCGATACCGTAGTCGACCAGACGATCGCCGCGCCGAAGCTCGTCATGTTCTGGCGAGCGCAGGCGGGGAGGAAAGTCCGAACTCCGCAGGGCAGTGCGCCGGGTAACGCCCGGTCGGGGCAACTTGAAGGAAAGTGGCACAGAAAATATACCGCCCTCCGAAGCTCGCCAGATTCTGGCGAGCGAAGGAGGGTAAGGGTGAAAAGGTGCGGTAAGAGCGCACCGCGTCTGCTGTAAAGCAGATGGCAGGCAAAACCCCGCACGGAGCAAGACCAAATAGGGAGACGTTTGAGGACGGCCCGTCCGAAGTCTCCGGGTAGGTCGCTTGAGCCCGTCAGTAATGCCGGGCCTAGAGGAATGATCGTCCCGCCGAAGCCTCGCCGTAGCCGAAAGGCGAAGGCGGGCCTAGGCGGACAGAATTCGGCTTACGGCCGACTGCGGTACTTTTTTTAGTTCTCAGTTTTCAGTTCTCAGTCTTCAGTTCTCGGTTTCCAGTTCTGACGACTGGCGACTGACTGGCGACTGCCGACTGACGACTGACGACTGGCGACTATCATGTCCAATTACCTCGTCACCGGCGGGGCCGGCTTCATCGGGTCCCACCTCGCAGAAGAGCTCACCCGCCGCGGCGAACGCGTGCGTGTCGCCGATAGCCTCATTACGGGCCATCGCCGCAATCTTGCGCACGTGCCCGGCGTCGACTTCCTCGAAGGCGACCTCGCGGACCTCGCCGTCGCACAGCGGGCGGTGCAGGGCATGGACTATGTCCTTCACCAGGCGGCCATTCCCTCGGTGCCGCGATCGGTCGAAGATCCGATTACCTCGAATCGCGCGAACATCGACGCCACGCTGAACGTGCTCGTCGCGGCGCGCGATGCCAAGATCAAGCGCGTCGTCTATGCCGGCTCGTCGTCGGCCTACGGCAATACCGAGACATTGCCCAAGCGCGAGGACATGCCGACGCACCCGCTCTCTCCGTACGCCCTGCAGAAGCTGGTGGGCGAGCAGTACATGCAGTTGTTCACGGCGCTGTATGGACTCGAGACCGTGACGATCCGTTACTTCAACGTCTTCGGTCCGCGGCAGGATCCGTCTTCGCCCTACTCCGGCGTCATTTCCGTCTTTGCCAAGGCGCTGCTCGAGAACAAGACGCCCACGATCTACGGAGACGGCGAGCAGACGCGCGACTTCACCTATATCGGCAATGTCGTTGACGGCGTGCTGCGGGCGGTGACGGCGCCGAAGGCATCTGGCCAGGTGATCAACGTCGCGACCGAGTCGCGGATTTCGCTCAATCGGCTCTTCACGACGATGCGCGATCTGGTTGGGAGCGGCGTCAACGTCAGTTACGGGCCCACGCGCTCGGGTGACGTGCGAGACTCACAGGCCGACATCACGCGCGCGCGCGAGCTGCTCGGCTACAAGCCCATCGTGTCGTTCGAAGAAGGACTCCGCCAGACCCTCGAGTGGTATCGATCGGAAAAGCAACTCGCGTAGACATTCTTTTCACGCCACCCACGCTTCAACTTCAGGTTTCGTTACCGCACGAGGAAGCAGCTCTCCACGGCCGTGTTGTTGCCGGCCGTGCTGCGCGCGAGGATCTCGAATTTGAGGTTCGTGCCGCGCCCGGTCACGCTTCGCGGAACGTCGAACTCGGTCGTCGGCGGCGGCAGATCGACGCTGAGCGCGATCTCGGCGCCTTCGACGAAGAGCTGATACTTCGCGATCGCGACGGGGCCGTTCACGCCCACTTCGGGATGTGAACGCGTCACGGGATCCCAGTCGATCTTCACCGGCGCCGTCACCTCTGGCGGAGAACCGGCACAGCGTTCGGCGGCACGCACGCCGTTGATCAGGATATTGCCTGGCGGTGCGGGCATGACGTGCGACAGGGTCGCCGGGCTCTGGAGCCGTCCGCCCTCCAGGGTGCGGGCGACGATATCGTATCGGCCTTCGGGAAACCGTTCGAAAAGCGCCTTCGGTGCAAGCGCCTGGAACGACGGCTCGGCGCTCTCGAAGGAGAACTCGGTCAGTCCCTGCGCGCCCAATCCTCGAAGGGCCGCAATCTCGAGCAGTGTGCCAGCGCCGGGCCCTTCGATCTGCAGCAAGGACCAGGGCGCGCCGTCGAGCGATGCGTGAATGCCCAGATCCTTGTCTGTGTGGTTGAGCTCGAAGAAGAGCGCGGCCTGATCGAATGGCCGGGCGTCCCTGGGGTCGTTACCGGCCGGCGGGGCCTGAGTCGATGGGCCCACCGAGAGGAGCAGGACAAGTGCAAGCAGCGCGAGCGGGAGACGGGCGGCATGTGGGGTCATGTGGTCCTCCAGCATCGGAGCAGCGTTCAGCGCTTCTCGCGGGGATGCGTCCCTCATCTCTTATCGGACGGATGTTTCTTATCCTTCGGGCTGCCCCATCTGGGTAATTTTCTCTCGCAACCATCGGCTGTACTCTACGTGCGCATGAAACGCTACGCAGGTGTCGTCATTGCGGCAGCCGTTCTGGCGGGACCCCTGCAGTCGAGCGCTGACGAACCGATTTCGATCACGGTCAGACCCGTCGCGCCGCTTGGTGCCGTCGCGCAACTGAAAGTGCTCGTGACGCGCGACGAAAGGAACCGCTCCCTCGTCTGGGAAGTCGACGGGCCGAGCTACTATCGGAGCAGCACGATGGAGCTCGCCGGTGCGGACGCACCGCGGGCTTACCTCTTCCTGGTGCGCAACTTGCCGGCGGGCGAATTCGAAGTGCGCGCAACGGTCCGCCGCAACGACCGCAGCGCGGCAACGGATCGGAGCATCATCAGAGTGGTCGGCGGCCCGGAGCTGAATTGAGATAGAGAGACAACTCGCGTAGGCATTCCTTTCACGGCACTCACCCTCCAATTCGCCACCGCTGAGGTTCGCGGAGCGAAGCGACTCGCGCTCAAGCACATCCAAAGACGATTCCCGATCGCGCCACGCGGCGCGCGGCTTGCCATAGGTCTCGCCGGCCCTGGTCATCCGCGCGCGTGTGACGGTGCCTGACCCCATCGAAATATGCCGGGCTAACCACCAGGGCCTTTTGTTTTCACAGGTCTGGGCCGAGCGACCAAAGGTCGCGAGGTACAGGTGGCGGGGGTGGGGCCCCGCCACGCATCAAACAAGGAGGAGAGAGTATGAACCGGTCAGCGCTTGCCCTCGTCGCCGCCCTCGTCTGTCTCACCCCGTGGTCCGCGGAAGCCCAGCGCGCGTCCAAGCCGCCGGTCGCCGCGCCAACGGAGGTCGTCAACCTCAACACCGGCACGGCGGCGCAAATCGCCTCGTTGCCGGGCATCGGCCTCAAGACGGCCGAGCTCGTCGTGCAGTACCGCGAGAAGAACGGCCCCTTCAAGAAGATCGAGGAAATCATGAACGTGAAGGGAGTCGGCGAGAAGAGTTTCCTCCGCATCAAGGATCGGCTCACCGTCGCCCAGCCCAAGAGCGAGAAATAGGCCGTGAAGAGCGAGGGCTACTCCGTGCTCGAGTTGCTCATGGTTGTCAGTGTCTCGATCGTGATCAGCGGTACGGCGATCCCGCTTGCGAACAACGGCGTCGACCGAACCAGAGCCGCAGGGGCAGTCCGCTACGTGGCCGGGCGCATGGCAAGCGCACGTTTCGAGGCTGTCAGGCGCTCGGCCTACGTCGCCATCCGGTTTGTGCAGCACAGCGATGGGTTCTGGCTTCGCACCTACCTCGACGGCAACCGTAACGGCGTCTTGTCCGGCGACATCACACGTGGCATCGACACGCCGATCACGCCCGACGAGCGGCTCGACCATCACTTCTCGGGCATCACGTTCGGCATTCTGCCCAACGTCACGGGCCTCGATCCGGGGCAGCCCTTCAATGCGGGCGATCCGGTGCAAATCGGGTCTTCGACGCTGCTCAGCTTCAGTCCGCTGGGGTCGTCGACGTCGGGCACGCTCTTCATTCGCGGCCAGCGGGGCACGCAATTCGCGGTGCGGGTGCTGGGCGCCACCGGCCGGACACGCACGTTCGAGTTCCACTTCGGAGACGCCAGATGGCACAGACGATAGCCGTCGAGCGCCGCGCGGCGCCGCGCGTGTCGCCGGACGCAGACAGCGGGAAAGATCGGGCGCGCCTTCGACCCGGACGGTCGGCGCGCATCGTCGATTTGTCGTCCGTGGGCGCGCTCATCGAGACCGACTGGCGTCTCTTGCCCGGCTTGCGCGTCGAGGTGCAGCTTGGCGATCCGGTGCCGCTGTGCAAGGTGGGTGCACGCATTCTCCGGTGTCACGTAGCCCTCTTGAGCCGCGAGCGGATCAGGTATCGGGCCGGTCTGTCATTCGACGAACGTATTCCCTTTGGGGAAGATACGACCCCGACCTAGTGCGGGTGGTCAGCGGGGCGCACGAGACGGCACGGGTCCCAGCAACGCGGGAAGACACTACCCGGAGGTTCAGTTACCTTGGACACACTCACTCCTCATTCCCAGAAAGACTCGATGGCATACGCCTTGTTTCCGCGTCACGCCATGCGACGAGACGGCGCGGCGGCGCTCATCGGCTCGAGCGCCGTCATGCGCAGCGTGCGCGAGCGTATCGAGCGGGTGGCCGCGACCGACTTCACCGTCCTCATCGATGGAGAGAGCGGCGTCGGCAAGGAGCTCGTCGCGCGGCAGATTCACGACATCAGCGGACGACGACGCGGGCCGTTCGTGGCCGTCAACTGCGCGGCGCTGGTTGAATCGCTGCTCGAGGCCGAGCTGTTCGGCATCGAAGACCGTACGGCCACCGGTGTGCGCGGGCGGCGCGGCAAGTTCGAGTGTGCCGATGGCGGCACGCTCTTTCTCGATGAAGTCGCCGACCTGTCCACGGCGGCGCAGGCCAAGCTGTTGCGGGCGCTCCAGGATCTGGCCATCGAGCGCGTCGGTGGCAATGGCCTCCACCGGGTCAACACGCGCGTCATTGCAGCCACCAATAAAAAGTTGCCGGCCCAGGTGCAAGCGATGCTGTTCCGGGCCGACTTGTTCTACCGCCTGTCGGGCATCGAGATTCACGTGCCGCCGCTGCGCGAACGCCGCGACGACATCCTCGAGCTCGCGTCGTACTTCCTCGAGCGGCACGCAGAGGATCGCCGGTTGACTATCTCGCGGGCCGCGGGCGACGCCTTGCTCACCTACGACTGGCCCGGCAACGTCCGCGAGCTCGAGCGGATGATGGAACGCACGCTGACGCTCGCCCGTCATTCGACCATCGCCGTTGCGGATCTCCCGATTCGTCTGAGCGACGGGTACGGCGACGTGCTGCTGCCGTCCATGGTCCGCAACGACACGCTGCGCGCGTGGGGAAGCCGGTACGTGCGGCTGGTGCTCGAACGGAGCGGCCGCAACAAGCGCAAAGCGTGTCGCGCGCTCGGAATCAGCTATCACACTCTGCAGGCCTATCTTGCGGTACGCCCACAAGTTGCAGGCGAGCGGCGTGCAGGAATCGCCGCCGGAGTATTCGGCGGATAGCTAGTGTCCCCGAAGGACACAGACGCCGGACGCACCCGGCGTAACGGATTGGCGGGAGCGGGGCAGGGCGGTTATCGCCATGCGAGGTCATGCGCACATCCAGGTCGTTCCGCCTTCGCGCGCAGCGCGTGGGTGGCTTGTCCGCCGACGCACGAAGTGCGAAGGCGGCTTGTCCGCCGTAGCGCGTAGCGCGAAGGCGGGAAAGAGGAGGTGCGTATGTCTCGGATCAGACTGGTGGCAGGTGGCCTCGTTCTCGCATTGACGACTCCAGGCCTTGCCGCCGCGCAAGGCCGGCGCAATGGCGACCCACCGGTTCAGCGCGGGTATCAGGAACAGGATCGCCTCACCGCCACGACTTTCACGGCCACGGCCGATGCCGCCGGCAATGCCGTGTTCACGGCGAAAGGCGGCGACTTCTCGTTCGAGAAGGTCGTCTCGCCAACTGGCGATGCCACGCTTCGCCTGACCCAGGAAAAGGATGTCGTCACGATCGCTATCAACCAATCGGGGTTCGTCGTTGGCCGAGGACGGCGCACCGTGCGTCTCGACCCGCGGACAGACAAAGGTGACGGCATCGACAACGTGCGTGCGCTCCTTCTGGGTTCGCGTGCGGTCCGCTCATTCAAGCGGCTCACCGCGGCGCTCGAAAACCGCGACGAAAGCGAAGAGGATGGCGCGCTCGCCATCGTGGCACTCGTCGACGGCGCCATTGTGCAACTGCTGGATGGCGACGCTGACGCGCCAAGGCGCATCGGCCGAAGGGTGACTCGCAAACATCGCGCGGCGCTTCGTCTGGTCGCTGCCAGGCGCGCGCCGGACGAGTTTCGCGATTGCGTCGGCCTTTACGAAATCGCTCTTATGGACGCGTCCACGCAATATGGAGAGTGCTGGGTCGAGGCCAATGATTCGTACTGGTGGAGCAGAAGCCTTCTTTTCAAGCTGTGCGAATGGGAATGGGCGCTCAGATCGCAGCAGTATGTCTGGCAGTTCATCGGATGTTTCATGTTTCCGTTTTGAGGCGCTATGGTCAAACTTCTTTTCAGCGTCATCCTCGAGGCGATTGTCGGTATCTCGTTGTCCGGCCTCATCCTGGCCGTCGTCGTGCCGCTCGTGCATCGATACAGGCCGCTGCAGGCCGGTGACGGCGACATCGTGCCCGGGGCCGTCATCGTGGCGGTTTTCCTTTGCGTGACGGCCGCCGTACTCTTTCGCCCCGGCAGCGCGATCAACCGGTGGATCCGGCGCTGAATGCACACACGTGAAACTGTCCGATCTGACGGGCGGGTCACCCGTCAGATCGCTCTTTCCGCTGGTCACGTCTTGCGAACTTATGTCTTGCAGGGAGACGGCGCATGCAGGTTCAAGGCGGGTTCATCCTGGGCATCTAGCAAGGGCCTACGGTAATCGCGTCCGAAGCCCGGTACCTCCATGGGCACACAGTGTGGCTCCGCTTCAAGGACGGCACGGCAGGCGAGATCGATCTTTCAATGGCACTCCGGGGACCGGTCATGGAGCCCCTTAAGGAAACGACGTACTTCAGGCAGTTCAGCATTCACCCAGAGTTTCGGACGCTTGTTTGGCCGAACGGGGCGGATTTCGCGCCCGAATTTCTGCACGACAACATCCGTGTGACGGCCTGACCGACCGCAAGGGGCGGCCCGCGTCCGGCAGGCAATCAACGGCAGCGTGCTTGTCTGCCTCAGGCGTCAGTTCGTCGCCGGAAGGAGAGTGAGGGCACAGAGCTCCGCTTCTGTGCGGGAGAGAATCCAGCCTTCGAGCTGGACCGATCGTCCCTCCTGGAAATCGCGACGTACCGCACGTTCCAGCGCGGTGATCGCATTCTGCCTGGTTGAAGCCCGTTTGATGATCTCGAGCGCACTCCGCGACGCCTTGCGAATCGACTCCTCGCTCGTGTCGAGCCCCAGGTGCCGCACGTAAGCGTCGCCAATCGTCCGGGCTGCGTCGATGCGGACGCCGAAATAGCCGGCAGCGGTCTGCGTGTCTTGAGATCCTCGAGTGAGCGCCGTGTCCGCCTGCGAGTTCTGCCAGCCTTCAAGAGATGCCAAAGGCACGAGGAACGGTGTGCCGCACGCCGCCAGCGCCCGTACCAGGAACTCGCGTCTGGGATAGCTCTTCATGCGCTCTTCTTTACCGGGGAGGTGCCCCGTTTTAGCGTATCCGCCAGCCGGTGGGCCAGCGCCACGATCGTCAGGGTCGGATTGGAATCTCCCCCCGTCGTGAAGACCGAACCGCCGGTGATGTAGAGATTGTCGACCTGGTGGGTCCGGGAATCGGCATTGACGACGCTGACGGCCGGGTCGGTTCCCATGCGCGTCGCGCCCATGTGATGTCCGCCGGGATCCTGGCGCCACACCAGGCGCGAGGCGTCGCCCGGAATCCACAGGCGCCCAAGGCCCGCCGCGCCCAGCTCGCGCGCCAGAATCACCATCGCGCGGCGCATCCTGACGTCATCCTCCGGATCGATTCGCCAGTCGAGCGCCACCCTCGGCATTCCCAGCGCATCGAGATCCTCTGTCAACGCGATGCGGCTCTCCCGAAACGGCGACTGCTCGGACCTGACGGTCAGGTCGGTCGCACTGACCTCACCGTCGCCGTGCGTCACCAGGGCCTGCGCAGCGCTCGCGGGGAGAACGTCGCTCTCTGCCTTGCTCGGACCCGCACGTCCGGCACGTGGCCCCTGAAACGTCGCCGAGAAGTTCAGGAGCTTCTCGCGGCGCGAAATTTTGGCGGCGAGGCCAAGCGCGCCGAGCGTTTCAACGACGGTCCCGTCTGCCCGCCTGAGATCTGACGGGCCACGTTTGTAAAAGGCCAGGTTGACCGCTGACCGGTGGACCACTCCGATCGAGCCGTAGTAATGGGGATGCTCCATGAAGTACTTGCCCACCACACCGTGCCCGTTTGCCACGCCATCGGATTCCTGGGATCGTGAGGCCAGCAGAACGCGGATGTTCTCGATCCCTCCCAGCGCGAGCACGTACCGGCCGGCGTGAACGTTGAACGTGTTGCCTTGCAGGGTGCGGCAGGCAAACGATTCAACGCGCCCGCGCCGCTGATCCAGGCGGATATCCCGCACGTTGGCGAATGTGAGCACGCGAACGTCGTCCGCCTGTGCCAACGCATCGGCATAGACGCGACCGAAACGCGTCGGTGGGCTGAACTGATAGTAACGTTGGTCGATGGCATCGCCCAGGGGCAGCAGCGGGTTCCCGGTCGCCTTCGCACGCGCGGCCGAGCTCCAATCGAACCCGGCAATCTGAACGGTTTCGCACGCGCGGCGGTAGAACGGAACCAGATCGGAATACTTGAACGGCCAGCCGCTTAGAGGAATGTAGTCTCGCTCTTCGAAATCCTGCGGCGTGAGCGGGCGGCACCAACCAGCCCAGTGGCCCGTTGTGCCGCCGAGCGCGCGAATCCGCATCGTGCGAACATTCCAGGTATCGATACCGATCATCCGACCCTCGGAGAGCGACTGGACCTCCGGTTCCTGTTCAGCGCCACCGCTCTCGAGCAGCAGGACTGACAGCCCGGACGCGCGAAGATCCAATGCGATGGTCATCCCAGCCGCGCCGGCGCCGGCAATGCACACATCAGCCTCGAGCGTCGCGCCGTCGGCGAGCGTACGAGCGTCGAGGATCATTTTTTTTGCATCCTTCCACATCGGCTGTGGTGTGTCAATCGTGATAGCGCCGGCTGTAACCGCCGCTTATTCGATTGCTTGACCGCCGTTCGGGCGCATAGTACCTTGAGTCGTTCTGACCCAGTCTCTAGCCGACCGCATCTTCGCGCCTCAATGAACCAGCCTTCGACCGAACAGCTCAAGAAAACACCCCTGAACGCGCGCCACCGCGCGCACGGCGCACGCATGGTGCCGTTTGGCGGCTGGGACATGCCGGTCGAGGTACTCGGGCATCGTCAACGAGCACATGGCCGTACGCACCAGGGCCGGCCTGTTCGACGTCAGCCACATGGGGCAGATCGAGGTGGCGGGGAGGGATGCCCTCGCCGCGGTGCAGCGCATCTCCACCAACGACGCCGCGAAGTTGAGCGTCGGCCAGGCGCAGTACTCGGCGCTGACGACGCCGGCCGGCACCTTCATCGACGATTTGATCGTCTATCGCTTGGCGGGCGATCACTTCCTGCTCGTGGTGAATGCCGGCAACATCGAGAAGGCGTACAAGTGGATCGCCGACGAGACCCGCGCGGTTGGCGACGTCGCCGTCGTCAACTCGAGCGCGCGATACGCGCTGTTGGCCGTTCAAGGCCCGGCGGCACCCGCAATCGTTCAGCAACTCACGGCTGCCGATCTCACCGAAGTGAAGTACTACTGGTTCACCCACGGCGAAGTCGCGGGGGTTCGCAGCATCATCGCGCGCACGGGTTACACGGGTGAAGACGGGTTCGAGCTGTTCATCCCGTCGGCAACGGCGGAGCGCGTGTGGAATACGATTCTCGAAGCCGGCGCGTCCGCCGGAATCGTGCCCGTCGGCCTCGGCGCGCGCGACACGCTGCGCCTGGAAGCCGGCATGCACCTGTCGGGCCAGGACATGGACGAGACGACGACCGTGCTCGAGGCCGATCTCGGCTGGCTCGTCGGCTGGAAGAAGCACGACTTCATCGGCAAGGCGGCGCTGGACGAGCAGAAAGCGGCGGGCGTCACCCGCAAGCTCGTCGGATTTGAAATGGCGGCGCCAGGGATCGCGCGCCACGGCTACCCGGCCCACGCCGGCGGCGGCGAGGGCATCGTGACGAGCGGCACGCAGACGCCGCTGCTGAAGAAAGCGATCGGCCTGGCATACCTGCCGACCGCCGCGACCACGCCTGGCACCGAGTTCGAGATCGATATTCGCGGCCGCCGCACCCCGGCGCGCGTCGTGCCACGGCAGTTCTACAAACGTCCCCGCTGAGGAAAGAGCTGACACATGTATCCAACCGACCGTCGCTATACCAAGGATCACGAGTGGATCGTCGTCACCGGCAACCTCGGGCGGGTCGGCATCACCGACTACGCGCAGAAGCAGCTCGGCGACGTCGTGTTCGTCGAACCGCCGGATGTCGGCCGCGCGGTGTCGCAGGGACAGAGCGCCGGCAATATCGAATCGGTGAAGGCGGTGTCTGAACTCTACAGCCCCGCATCGGGCAAGGTGATTGCGGTGAACGGCGACCTCAGTGCGAAGCCGGAGCTGGTGAACACAGACCCTCACGGTACGTGGCTGTTCGAGATCGAGCTCAGCAATCCTGGCGAGGTCGCGAATCTGCTCGATAATCAACAGTACGCGGAACTCGTGAAGTAACTCACGCGCGACATGCCCATAGATTCTCCAGACACCTTCGGACAACGGCACATCGGACCAGACGAGAAGCAACAGGCCGCGATGCTGCGCGTCATCGGCGCGCGCTCGCTCGATGCGCTCATCGACGCGGCGCTCCCGGCCGCGATCCGTCTCAAGAAACCGCTGCAGTTGCCGCCTGCCGAAACGGAACACGAATATCTCGATCGCCTTCGCGGCGTGGCCGCGAAGAACCAGCGGTTCAAGTCGTTCATCGGCATGGGGTATTACGGCACCATCACGCCTAGCGTGATTCTGCGGTGCCTCTTCGAAAACCCGTCGTGGTACACGCCCTATACGCCCTACCAGGCAGAGATTGCGCAGGGACGTCTGGAATCGCTCCTCAACTTCCAGACGATGGTGCGCGATTTGACGGCAATGGAGGTGGCCACGGCCTCGCTGCTCGACGAGGCGACGGCGGCCGGCGAAGCGATGACGCTGCTGCATCGCGTCCAGGCCCGCCAGGCCACCGGCGCGCGGGACACCTTCTGGGTATCGGAGCGCACCTATCCGCAGGTACTCGACGTCCTGAAAGGACGCGCGGAGCCGCTCGGCATCACGATCGTGATGGGCGACCCGGCCGCCGCGAGCTTTGGCGACGACGTCTTCGGCGCGTACGTGCAGTCGCCCGACGATTTCGGCGCCCTGCTCGATCTGCGGGCGTTCGTGACGCGTGCGCACGAGCGCCACGTGCTCGTGGCGATTGCCACAGACCTGCTCGCGCTCACCATCACCGTGCCTCCCGGCGAAATCGGCGCTGATGTGGTCGTCGGCAGCGCGCAGCGCTTTGGCGTTCCGATGGGCTACGGGGGCCCGCACGCCGCGTTTCTGGCGACGCGCGAAGCGTTCGTCCGCCAAGCGCCCGGCCGCATCATCGGTGTCTCGATCGATGCGCACGGCAATCTGGCCTATCGCATGGCCCTGCAGACACGCGAGCAGCACATCCGGCGCGAGAAGGCGACATCGAACATCTGCACCGCGCAGGCGCTGCTGGCGAACATCGCGGCGATGTACGGCGTGTATCACGGCCCCGATGGCCTGACAGCCATTGCCCGGCGCGTCCATGCCCTCACGGCGACGCTCGAGAAGGCAGCCAGGTCGCTCGGCTACGCACAGAACAACGAGATCTGCTTCGACACGCTCCGGCTCCAGGTGCCCGAAGGCATCGGCGAGACCACCGTGGGCATCAAGGCGGTAGCCGAGCGTGCCGGGCTCAACTTCCGGTACATCGACAGCCGCCACGTCGGCATCGCGCTCGACGAAACCACGACGCTGCGCGACGTGAGGGCCATCGCCGCGGTGCTGGCGGACGCCGCGAAGAAGCCGGTTCCGCAGATCGCCGACGTGGAGGCGGCCCGCGATTTACCGGCGGCTCTCGCGCGCACGTCGCCGTTCATGACGCATCCGGTCTTCTCGTCGCATCGCTCCGAAACGAAGATGATGCGCTACCTGAAGAGCCTCGAGCGCAAGGACGTCGGGCTCGATCGCTCGATGATTCCGCTCGGGTCGTGCACGATGAAGCTGAACGCCGCCTCCGAGATGATTCCGGTCACCTGGCCGGAATTCTCGGCGGTGCATCCGTTCACGCCGGTCGAACAGGTGCAGGGCTATGCGGAGATCATCAGCCAGCTCGAGCAGGCGCTCGCCGAAATCACCGGGTTCGCCGCCGTATCGCTTCAACCCAACTCGGGCGCGCAGGGCGAGCTCGCGGGCCTCATGACCATTCGCGCCTACCACCATTCGCGCGGCGACGCCCGGCGCGACGTGGTGCTGATACCCTCGTCGGCTCACGGCACCAACCCGGCGAGCGCGGTCATGGCGGCACTCAAAGTGGTGGTCGTCGCCACCGACACGAACGGCAACGTCGACGTGCCGGATCTCAAGGCCAAAGCCGAGCAGCACCGCGAGCGTCTGGCGGCGCTCATGATCACGTACCCGTCGACCCACGGTGTTTTCGAGGACTCGATCCAGGAGGTCTGCGCCATCGTGCATCAGCACGGAGGTCAGGTGTACATGGACGGGGCCAACATGAACGCGCAAGTCGGGTCTGACGAGCCCCGCGGCGATCGGCGCCGACGTCTGTCACCTGAACCTGCACAAGACGTTCGCCATCCCGCACGGCGGCGGCGGACCCGGCATGGGTCCGATTGGCGTCGCGTCGCACCTTGCGCCGTTCCTTCCCGGACATGCCGTCGTCCGCGTTGGCGGGCCGGAAGCGATTCGAGCGGTCTCGGCCGCGCCATGGGGCTCGGCCAGCATCCTGCTGATCTCGTACGGGTACATCCGCATGCTCGGCGCCGAGGGGATGACCAGCGCGACGAAGCACGCGATCCTGAACGCCAACTACATCAAGAAACGCCTCGAGGCGCACTACGACGTGCTCTACACGAGGCCGAACGGCACCGTCGCCCACGAGATGATCTTCGACCTGCGCCGCTTCAAGGCCTCCGGCGTCGAAGAGCTCGACGTGGCCAAGCGGTTGATGGACTACGGCTTTCACGCGCCGACGGTCTCGTTTCCGGTCGCCGGCACGTTGATGATCGAGCCAACCGAAAGCGAGTCGCAGGAAGAGCTCGACCGGTTCTGCGAGGCGATGATCGCGATCCGCCAGCGAGATCCAGGCGGTCGTCGACGGCAAGGCCGATTCCAGGGACAACGTATTGAAGAACGCGCCGCACACCGCGGCCGCCATCGCCGCCGACAACTGGACCCACCCTTACACCCGCGAGCAGGCGGCGTTTCCGCTGCCGTTCGTCAAAGCAGACAAGTTCTGGCCGCCGGTCGGTCGCATCGACAACGCGCACGGGGACAGGAACCTGATTTGCACCTGCCCTGACGTCGCCGAATACGCAGTACAGGACTGACACAGCCATGCGCGTCCTCAACGCGGCGCAAATGCGGGACGCGGATCGCCAGACCATCGAGGAGATCGGCATTCCGTCGATGGTGCTCATGGAGAATGCCGGCCGTCAGGTCGTGGCCGCGCTCGAAGCGGGGAACGACGACCTCTCGGACCAGTCATGTCGCCGTGCTGTGCGGTCCTGGCAACAACGGTGGCGACGGCTTCGTCGTCGCCCGCACGCTGCATCAGCGCGGGACCGACGTCTCCGTGTTTGTCTTCGCCACCATGGCCGCCATCAAGGGCGATGCCAGGCTGAATCTCGAGATTCTCGGGCGGCTTGGACTGACGGTCGTCGAGATTTCAGACGAACAGGCGTGGGATCTTCATTTCTCCGAGATCTCCCAGTGCGACCTCATCGTCGACGCGATTTTCGGCACGGGCCTCAAGTCTCCGCTCGCCGGCATGATGGAGACGGTGGCCGCAGACGTGAACGCGTCGGGCATACCCGTGGTCGCCGTCGATCTGCCGAGCGGTATGTCGGCCGATCGCGCCGGAGCCCATCGGCGAATGTATTCACGCCAGCATGACGGTCACGCTGGCCGCTCCCAAGCTGCCTCTGGTGCTGCCGCCCGGCGAGGGACAGGCCGGCAGCATCGTGGTCGCCGACATCGGGATTCCTCCGGAGGTCATCGAGAATCTGGCCGGCCCGCGCATCGAGCTGCTCACGCGCGAGAGCATGCGAGAGCTTCTTCAGCCGCGCGAGTCCGATTCACACAAGGGTGACTACGGCCATGTGCTCCTGATTGCCGGATCGCTCGGCAAGACCGGCGCCGCACACCTCGCCGCGGTGGGCGCGCTGCGGTCGGGCGCAGGACTCGTGAGCGTCGCGGCGCCGCGCTCGTCGCAACCCATGATTGCGGCCATGGGTGCCGAATACATGACCATGCCGCTCGAAGAGACATTCGAAGGCAAGGTCGCCCTGGGCGGGCTCGATCAGGTGCTCGATGTCGAACCCGACGTCATCGCCGCCGGGCCGGGGCTCGGGACCAGCCCCGAAGTGACGGCGTTCGTCCATGGGCTCGTCACGAGGAGCGAGAGCCCGCTCGTGCTCGACGCGGATGCGCTCAACGCGCTCGCCTCGGAGCCCGATCTGCTGCAGGGAAGCGGCGAAGGATCGCACCCGATCATCATCACGCCGCATCCGGGCGAGATGGCGCGTCTCGCCAACACGTCGGTTGACGAAGTGCAGGCGAGCCGGCTCGACGTCGCTCGCGACTTCGCCGTGCAGCATCAGATCTATGTCGTGCTGAAGGGTTATCGCACGCTCATCGCCACACCCGAGGGCAAGGTGTTCATCAACCCGCTGGGCAATCCGGGCATGGCCACCGGGGGAACCGGCGATGTGCTCACCGGCGTCATTGCCGCGTGGCTGGCGCAACTCCTCGACGCCGAGGCGGCCTGCAAGCTCGGCGTGTACCTGCACGCGCTCGCCGGCGACCTCACGGAAGCCGACGAAGGCGAAGTGGCCATGACCGCGGGCGACCTGGCGGCACATCTCGGCGACGCCGTGCTCGATGTGACCGCGCGCCGCCGCGTGAAGCCGTCCAATGGCCAGTCCTGAGATCTTCACCACCAGTTCCGAACAGGAGACGTTCGCGATCGGAAGGAGGCTGGCGGAAACCCTGGCGCCCGGCACGTTCGTGCTGCTGCACGGCGATCTCGGGGCCGGCAAAACGGCGTTCGTCCGCGGCATGGCCGCCGGCCTGGGCGCCGACCCGGAAGACGTATCCAGCCCGACATTCGTGATCATCCAGCACTACAAGGGACGCCTGCCGCTGACGCACGTCGACCTCTATCGCCTGGACAGCGGCGCCGCGGTCGATGATCTGGGGATTGAGGAAATGGCGAGCGGGGGAGTCGTCGCGATCGAGTGGGCTGAACGCTTACCGCAGTCGCCCGAGGGCAGTGTCGTTGTCCGGATTGAAGATCTGGGCGGAGACAACCGGAGGATAGCGATTGAAGGGGTCGGGAGGGGTTTTCCACCGCGACATGGGAAAACCCCTCCCGACCCCTTCGATCACTCCGTTCGGTAGTTCGGCGCTTCCTTCGTGATCGTCACGTCGTGCACGTGGCTCTCGCGGAACCCGGCCTGCGTAATCTTGATGAGGCGCGCTTCCTTCTGCAGCGTCGGAATAGTCCCGCAGCCGCAGTAGCCCATACCGGCGCGGAGACCGCCGACGAGCTGATGGATCATCGACGCGACGCTGCCTTTGTGCGCGACGCGCCCTTCGATGCCTTCCGGCACCAGCTTCTCCGAGCCGCCTTTTCCTGAACTCTCCAGGTCGAATTCATCCTGGAAGTACCGATCGCGGCTGCCCCGGCGCATCGCGCCGATCGATCCCATGCCCCGATATTCCTTGAAGCTGCGGCCCTGATACAGGATGAGCTCGCCCGGGCTCTCGTCTGTGCCGGCAAACAGGTTGCCGATCATCACCGAGCTTGCGCCCACGGCGAGCGCCTTGCTGATGTCGCCCGAAAAGCGGATGCCGCCATCGGCAATCACCGGCACGTTGTGCGCGGCCGCCGCACGCGCGCATTCCATCACCGCCGTAATCATCGGCACGCCGATGCCGGCGATGACGCGCGTCGTGCAGATCGACCCGGCGCCGATCCCGACCTTGACGGCATCGACCCCGCGCTCGATGAGCGCCTCGGTGGCTTCCGCCGTGGCGACGTTGCCCGCGATGAGATCGATCTCCGGATGCTCGCGCCGGATTCTCGCGACCATATCCAGCACGTTCTGCGAATGCCCGTGTGCCGTGTCGACGACGACGACGTCCGCATAGGCGGCCACCAGGGCAGCGGCCCGCTCGGGTGTGTCGCGCGCGATGCCGACCGCCGCGCCGACCCGCAGGCGGCCCAGGCTGTCCTTGCTCGCATTCGGATACTTGATCTGCTTCTGGATGTCCTTGACCGTAATCAAGCCCTTCAGCTTGAAATCGCGATCGACCACCAGCAGTTTTTCGACCTTGTGACGGTGCAGAATCTCGCGCGCAGCGTCGAGCGTGGTGCCGACCGGCACGGTAATGAGGTTCTCGCGCGTCATCACCGCCGAAATCGGCCGGTCGACGTTGGTCTCGAAGCGCAGGTCGCGATTGGTCAGAATCCCGACGAGCCGCCCTTCCTTCGCGCCGCCTTCGGTAATCGGCACGCCCGAGATGCGGTACTTCTTCATCAACTCGAGGGCCTCGTAGATGCGATGCTCGGGCGACAGCGTGATCGGGTTGACGATCATGCCGCTTTCCGATCGCTTCACGCGGTCGACTTCGGAGGCCTGCTCCTCGATCGAGAGGTTCTTGTGGATGACCCCGATCCCGCCGTGCTGCGCCATGGCAATCGCCAGCGCCGACTCGGTGACCGTGTCCATCGCAGCGCTGGAAATCGGGACGTTCAATTGAATGTTGCGTGTAAACCGCGTGGTAACGTCCACCTGGCTGGGGATGACCTTCGACAGCCTCGGAACCAGCAGCACATCGTCGAACGTGAGTGCGGTCGGGAGGTCCGTGATGAGATCGGCCGCGCCCAACTGAAGGATTGACGTTGCGTTCTTGGTGTCCATCGCTCCTCAACGGCCGACCTGAAGGTCGGCCCTACGATCGTCTTCTGAAGGACGGCATGACGTCACGCGGCGGCGCCGTGGCACTTCTTGTATTTCTTGCCGCTGCCACACGGGCACGGGTCGTTGCGGCCCACCTTCGGCTCGTCCCGGCGTACGGTCTGCACAGGGGCATCGTCGCCGCCCACGCGCGCCGGCGTCGCTGGCCGCGTCGGCAGCCCCATCGGCGCAGGCGCGGCGGCCCGCGGCGCAGAGGCGAAGGCACCCACCGGCTCGGCGCTCGGCTCGTTCAACGTCATTGGCATTGCCGCGCGGCGCTGTGGCGGACGTGGCGGCGCGTCCTCTCTGAAGACGAAGTGCCCAGTCCAGAGCCTGTTCACCATGTCCTCGTCGACACGACGCTTCATGTCCTGGAACAAGTCGAAGCTTTCTTTCTTGTACTCGACGAGCGGATCCTTCTGGCCGTAACCACGCAGCCCGATGCCTTCCTTCAGGTGGTCGAGGCTGTAGAGGTGGTCCTTCCACTGCCGATCGACGGTCTCGAGCATGACGAATCGCTCGACCTGCCGCATCGCCGTGGCGCCTTCGGCGCCGAGCATCTGCTCCTTGGTGTCGTACTTCTTGACGACGCGCTCCCACACGGCCTCGCGAATCTCCTCCGCGGTTTTCCCTGAGAGATCCAGGCCGACGTAGTCTCCCGCGTCGAGACCGAAGACGCGCGACATGTCCATCTTCAGCGCGTCCAGGTCCCATTCTTCGGGATCGGTGTCCTTGCCGGCATATGCCTCGATGGCGTCGTCGACGACGTCCTCGCCGAGCATCATCAGGTACGCGCGGGTGTCGATCTCGTTGACCTCTTCGGCTTCCTCGTCCTCGACGCGAATCTTGCCCTCGAGCAGCTCGCGGCGCAGCGCGTAGATGTTCTCGCGCTGCTTGTTCATGACGTCGTCGTATTCGAGGAGGTGCTTTCTGGTGCCGAAGTTCTGCGCCTCGACCTGCTTCTGCGCGCGCTCGATCGCCCGGGTGACCATCCCGTGCTCGATGGGGACGCCCTCTTCCATACCCAGCCGCTGCATGAGGCCGGCGATGCGATCGGATCCGAAGATCCGCATCAGGTCGTCTTCGAGCGACAAATAGAAGCGGGACGAGCCGGGATCGCCCTGCCGGCCCGCGCGGCCGCGCAACTGGTTGTCGATGCGGCGCGCCTCGTGACGCTCAGTGCCAATAATGTGCAGGCCGCCGACACCGACGACTTCCTCGTGCTCGGCATCGGTTTGCCGCTTGAAGTGTCCGAATACGCGATCCCAATCCGCACGGGCGGCTTTGTAGAACCCATCGATGTGGTAGTAGTAGACGAACTCGCCGTCGTCGGTAAATCGCTCTTCGCCTTTCGGCAGCCGCTCCGCTTTCTCCTCGGCGAGGAGCTGCTGGCGCGTCATGTACTCGGGATTGCCGCCGAGCAGGATGTCGGTGCCACGACCGGCCATGTTGGTGGCGATCGTGACGGTTCCCTTGCGACCAGCCTGCGCCACGAACTCGGCTTCCTGCGCGTGGTACTTCGCGTTCAGCACCACGTGCTTGATGCCCCGGCGCTTGAGCTGCGACGACAGCTTCTCGGACTTCTCAATGGAGACCGTGCCGACCAGGACCGGACGCCCGGCCTCCTGCTTGGTCAGAATGTCGTTGACGATGGCCTCGTTCTTTTCCGTCCCCGTCCGGTAGATCGAGTCGGGCTCTTCAACCCTTCTCAACGTCCGGTTGGGCGGAATGACGATGACATCGAGCTTGTAGATCTTGGCGAACTCTTCCGCCTCGGTCTCGGCGGTCCCGGTCATGCCCGACAGCTTCTTGTATTTGCGGAAGTAGTTCTGGAAGGTGATGGTCGCGAGCGTCTGGTTCTCGCGCTCGATCTTGACCTTTTCCTTGGCCTCGACCGCCTGGTGGAGACCATCGCTCCAGCGGCGGCCCGGCATCAGACGGCCGGTGAACTCGTCGACGATGACGACCTGACCGTCCTTGATCATGTAGTCGACGTCGACCTTGAAGATCGCGTGCGCGCGCAGGGCCTGCTCGACATGGTGCTTGACGTGCGCGTTTTCCATGTCGTAAAGGTGCCCGCCGTTCAAACGGTTCGCGAGGTGCTTCTCGGCCGCCTGCATGCCGCTCTCGGTCAGCGTGACCGTCTTGTGCTTCTCGTCGACGATGTAATCGCCCGTCAGGTCGAGCGCTTCTCGTTCTTCGGCCTTGACGTCGCCCTTGGTTTTCGCGCCGGCCTTCAAGCGGGGGATGATGCGATCGACTTCGTAATACAGCTCGGTCGAGGCCTCGGCCGGACCCGAAATGATGAGCGGCGTGCGCGCCTCGTCGATGAGGATGCTGTCCACCTCGTCGACGATGGCAAAGTAGTGGCCGCGTTGAACGTACTGCGACAACTCGAACTTCATGTTGTCGCGGAGATAGTCGAAGCCGAACTCGTTGTTGGTGCCGTAGGTGATGTCGGACGAGTACGCCTGCTGGCGCTCGGCATCGTTCAGCTCGTGCTGGATGACGCCCACCGTCATGCCCAGGAAGCGGTGAATCTTGCCCATCCATTCCGAGTCGCGGCGGGCCAGGTAGTCGTTCGTCGTGACGACGTGGACGCCCTTGCCTTCCAGGGCGTTCAGGTAGGCCGGCAGCGTCGCCACCAGCGTCTTGCCCTCGCCGGTCTTCATCTCGGCGATGGCGCCGCTGTGAAGAACCGACCCGCCGATGATCTGGACGTCGAAATGCCGCATGTTCAGCACCCGGCGGCCGGCCTCGCGGACGACGGCGAATGCTTCGGGCATGAGATCGGTCAACGTCTCGCCCTTGGCCAGGCGCTCGCGGAATTCCGGTGTTTTGGCTCGAAGCTGCTCGTCGGTCAGCGCTTTGATCGACGGTTCGAGGGCATTGACCTGTTCGACAAGCGGACGTAACCGTTTGAGTTCTCGGTCGTTCTGAGTTCCGATGACTTTTGCGAGGAGAGTACCCAGCATGAGGAATATTTCCGAGGGTATTCTGACAATTCTAACACAGGGTAGGACGTTAGGCCGGCGTGCCCGAGCGTCCGCAGGGCAAGCGCGATCTCACTGCGGCTATCTGATCTGCTGCGGCGATCTTCGCCCGTTTCGAGTAGCAACTGCAGCGGGATTCATCAGCTTGCCGTTGGCGAGCACTTCGTAGTGCAGGTGAGGGCCCGTGGCCCGGCCAGTGGCGCCGACGTAGCCCAGAATGTCGCCGCGCTTCACGTCGCGACCCTGCCAGACCGCAAACTTCGAAAGATGCCCGTAGCGGGTCACGATGCCATAGCCGTGATCGACGACAACCAGGTTGCCGTAGTCGCCGCTCGGCGCAGCCAGCTCGACTCGGCCGGCCGCCGTCGCGCGCACCGCCGTGCCTCGCTCGGCTGAGATATCCAGGCCCGGGGTGAAAGTCTCTGTCGCCCGTGAACGGATCGGAGCGCATGCCGTAGCCCGCCGACAGCCAGCCATGAACCGGCCAGATGGACGGCGTCGCGTTCATCAGGGATTCCCGATTTTCGACGTTGCGCCGCACGATGCTGAGATGGCCTTCGAGGCTGCCCAGCACGTTGCGAAGCATGGTGAACGTCTGATCGAGCGACGAGGTGCGACGCCGCGCTGAACGTGCGGCGTCAGCATCGCGCTGGCGCCCGCGACCGACGTCCCACCCTCCGCGCGATTCTTCACCGCCGATGGCAGCTTTTCCATCGCCCGTGGCCGACACCGGATCCACACGAGACCGGAGACCGAGCTCGCTGATGGCCGACTGCAGAGACTCGATTTGCGTCGTCAGCGCGCCCGTCGCCTCGCGATAGCTGGCGTTTTCCTGCTCGAGCGTCGAGTTCGAAACGCGAAGGTGGTTCACTTCGGTCGTGGCGCTGACCCTGAGGCCAACACCCACGAGAACAGGGAAGGCGAGCACGGCGAACAACGCCAAGGCGAACGGACGTAACCGTATCGTGACACGGCGAACGGTGCCGGTTTGGCGGTCTGCGAGGACAATCGTGTATCGTTTCGACATCAAATACGTATCCGCTTGGAGGTCGGACAAGCGCCTGATTTCGATTAGGGGAAGCGCAATAACGAACTACAAGCTGAAAAGCCTGAGCACTTTAACATAGGTTATCGGAGAAATGGTACCGGAAGTTCAGGGCTGGGCGAAGATCAGACGAATGCAGTTCGTTCTGAACCAGTTTTAGACAAGTCGATATTGAAGCGCTTCGGCAACGTCCAGTGACGAAATCGTGGGGTGTCCCGCCAGATCTGCAATCGTCCGGCTGACGCGCAGCACCCGATCGCAGCCGCGCGCGCTCAGGCAGAACTTCTCAATCGCGGCGTCGAGCACTCTCGTCCCGCGCGCGTCGAGGCGGCAGTGCTGATGCAACGCGCTGCCTTCCAATTGCCTGTTCAACCTGGACTGAGGCTCGCCGAATCTCGCGTGCTGCCGGCGCCGTGCTTCGACGACACGTGCCCGAATGGCCGCCGACCCCTCGCGCCGGGATCGATCGCCGTCATCGCGAACCAGCGCTCCTGCTGCCGGTACGTCGACGACCAGATCGATGCGATCCCGAAGCGGCCCTGAAATCCGCCCCGTATAGCGCTGAATCTGCGGATCGGTACAGCGGCATGGCCGGCGGCGATCGCCGTAAAACCCACAGGGACATGGGTTCATCGCCGCAACGAGCATGAAACGCGCCGGGAACGACGCGGTGCGCGAGGCTCGCGAGATCGTGACGCGGCCCTCCTCGAGCGGCTGGCGGAGCGCCTCGAGCACCCGGCGCTCGAACTCTGGCAGTTCGTCGAGAAACAGGATGCCGTTGTGAGCGAGGCTGATTTCCCCAGGACGCGGGATTGATCCGCCGCCGACCATCGCGACCTCGGAGATGGTGTGGTGGGGAGCCCGGAACGGCCGGTAATGCATCAACGCCGTGCCGGCAGGGAGCGTGCCCGCCACCGAGTGCACCGAGGTGCAATCCAGCGCTTCCTCGAAATCGAGTGCCGGAAGGACGCCCGCCAGCCGTCGCGCCATCATCGTCTTGCCGCCGCCCGGCGCTCCGATGAGCAGGATGTTGTGCCCGCCGGCGGCGGCTATCTCCAGCGCACGCTTGGCCAGACCCTGGCCGGCCACGTCGGCGAAATCGGGCTCGGGATCTGTGCAAGGCTGTGCGGCCGGCGTGCCGGCGGTCGCACCGAGGTTCTCGCTCGGGTAAGTCCCGTTCAGTGCCTGTACAGCCTCCAGCAGTGAGTCAACCGGCAGCACCTTGAGTCCCTCCACGACACGCGCCTCGGGCGCGTTGGCGCGCGGGAGCAGAATCGCCGATTTGCCTTCACGTTTTATCGCAACCGCCACCGGCAAGACGCCGCGGATGGGTTGGATGCTGCCATCGAGTGACAGCTCTCCGAGCAACACCACCCCGTCGAAGAGACGGGGCTCGACGACGCCGTTGGCGGCGAGCACGCCAAGGGCGATAGGCAGATCGTAGGACGCTCCTGCCTTGCGAATGTCGGCCGGCGCCAGGTTCACAGTAATGCGATGACCGGGAAACTCGAATCCGGAGTTGCGGATAGCGGTGCGAACCCGATCGCGGCTCTCGCGCACGCTCGCGTCTGGCAGGCCCACCATCGTGAAGACCGGCAGGCCGAACGACACATCGACCTCGACGAGCACCGCGAGGGCTTCGACCCCGAACACGGCGGCACTCCGGAGGCTGGCAAGCACACGGCCACGGCTGCAAGTTTTTCTCCCCTGGCCTTCGGCTTAACCCGTGCAATACCGATACTTTAGAGAGCGCGCGCAGACTGCGTTGAAAGAACTGCGCGCATCACGTGGGACGAGCCGTGCAGGAATTACACCGGTGAGCTAAGGAGAGGACATGCTGGACGCATTTGGAATCGGTTCGAGCTCGAAGAAGGCGCGGAAAACGGCTGCCGACGAGCTTCAAGCGCTGATCAATTTCGAAAAGCCAGCCTCGACACGCTGAAGAAAGAGCGGGCGTCGCTCGAAGAGCTCCGCACGCAGCTGAAGCAGACGCAGGGGCAGCTGAACCAGTCGCTCGACTCGACCAGCACGCTGAAAACCGAGCTCGAACAGGTGCGTGCCGCCGCCACCATCCTCGGACAGGACTACAACCGGATGCGGGAGATGTCGCGCGAGGCGCGCGAAGACAGCGGCGCCGCCATGGAGGCGGTGAAGGAAGTCGAGAAGCGGCTCGGACCGCTCGCGCAGCTTCACGAGCTGAGCAAAAATACCGAGGAGCGCCTCACTTCACTTAACGCGCTCGCCGAGCACGTCACCCACAAGGCCAAGGCCCTTGAAAGCCAGAAACACACCATCGACCACGCGGTGGTCGAGGCGAATCGCCTGAACGAGATGGTGTGGTCGATGGACTCGCAGATCGCCAAGCTCAACGAAGGCAACAAGCAGATTGCGCGCACCGAGGAAACCCTCGCGCGGATGGAGAAGCTCGCCGTCGAGACAACGACTCAACTCGACAGCGCGACGCAGGCCAAGGACGAGCTGTCGCGCGAGATGGCCGGGGTGGAGAAAGACGGTCAGGCCCTGAACGAGGCGATCCGCGGCCACGTCGAACGGTTGACGGTCGAAAAGAAGGAGTTCGAGGCGTTCGATCAACGCCTCCGCGTGCTGCAGGCGACCGAGAGCCGCCGCGACCTCGAGACGCTCCGTAAGGACATCATCGACTCCATAAGTCGTACGCCGATGCGACGGTCCTGCACGACAAGCTCGCCTCCGATCGCGGCGCGCTCGAAGGCTTCATCGAGCGCGTGGTCGCGCTGACCGCCCGCACGCCCGAACTGGAAGCCAAGATGGACGCGATCCAGGCGAAGTTCGGCCTCATCGAGGAAGGCACCCAGCGCGCCACGCGTGTCGGCGAGCTCGCCAGCGAGCTCGACGGGCAGCTCAACCGCGTGTCGGCAAGGCTGCACTTCGTCCAGCAGGTCGAGGCGCGCATCAACGGGCTCAACGGCGTCCTCGCCGACGTCGAGCGGAAACTCAACGACCAGATGGCGCGGCGGGCCGAAGTCGACACGATCAAGACCCAGATCGATACGCTGGGCTCGCTCATCGCCGACGCGCAGAGCAAGCTGGAGGGGGTGAACGCGCTGCAGCAGAAGCTGCTGCCGATGACGGCGCAGCTCTCGATGCTGCGCGCCGAAATCGAAAAGGCCTTCACGCGCCTGAAAGCCGTGCAGCGCGAAGAAGGGGTCATCGCCGAGCAGGAGACCCGCCTCACCGCGCTGCTCGAGTCGACGCGCGAGATCTCGAGCGAGGTGACCGAGCGGCAACGGCAGATTCAGAGCGTGTCGGAAGAGCTCACCCGATCGGCCGCCGTGAAGGAAGAGCTGATCACCGAGATCGCCCGCATCCAGGCCCGTCAGCGCGACACGGTCGCGCACATCGAAGCCTCGGACGATCAGCTCAAGCGCGTCGAGACGATGTTCAACCAGCTCGAGCAGCGGCGGGCGCAGCTCGTGTTCGCGGAGAAGAAGATCGGGGCGTTCGAGGGGCGCATCTCGGAGCTCAAGCAGTTGACCGACCACGTGGACAAGCAGATCGACGGCATCGCCGCCCGTCAGAGCGTCGTCGCGGCCGTGAAAGCCGAAGTGGAAAGCGTCAACCAGATTGGGGCGCGCAGCAAGGCCGACCTGCAGTACGTGGCCGAGCATCGCGCCGACGTGGCGGCCATCAAGCTGAGCGTCAACGAAGTGCTGTCGAACATCGGCCAGACCGAGGAGAAGCTCGGCGTCATTTCGTCGCGCAAGAAGCTGGTGGACGAGGTCGAGGTGGGGCGCGTGTGCCCGACGGGAACGGCGACGCGAAGACGGCCTGAGCGACGTGGGCAATTATCAGCTATCAGTCGTCAGTTTTCAGTTATCAGCTTTCAGTGGCTTCGGCGACTGAGAACTGACGACTGACGACTGACAACTGACGACTGACGACTGACAACTGATAACTGATAACTGCTTTATAGCGTTTTCTCCATGAATGTGTTGAGAGGGGAGGGCCTGTACTCCCCGAAGGGCCCGGTCTCCGAGAACCCGGCACGTTTGTAGAGGGCAATCGCCTCCGGCTGTCGCGTACCCGTTTCGAGCAGCAGCCGCGCGGCGCCAAGCCGTCTGGCTTCCAGCTCGAGCGCGTCGAGCACCTGTCGCGCGATGCCACGGCCGCGCATGCCGGGTACGACGAACATGCGTTTGATTTCGGCCGTCTGGCTGTCTATCAGGCGAACGGCACCGCATCCGATCGCGTCGCGCTCCGCCCACGCCACCAGAAACGCGCCGTGTCCCGGGCGCACCTCATCGACGTCGAGCCGGAAATAGTTGACGCCGTCTTCGGGATATCGCGCCCTCAGCTCGGCGTTCAACGCGGCAATGAGCGCGCCGGCGGTCTCCGACGTCAGCTCTTCGCGTCGAACGTCAATCATGGCTTTGCGACGCCACGCGCCTTCGTGTCTTCGTGGTTTTAGTTGGATGAGCGGGCGGCGAAGACCGTGAGGCGATCGCCGATGTTGATGCGGTTGCCGCGGATGGTGCGGGTGTTCCACGACTTCAGCGAGGCCACCGAGGTGTTGTAGCGCCTGGCAATCGACGAAAGCGTGTCGCCGCGCTTGACACGGTGCACGATGCGCTGCCTCTCGGCTGCTTCGTCCTTCTCGCTCTTGTCATCTGACGAGTCGACGCTGGCCTTCGCGGCGGCCGCCGGCCTGGTGTCGGCCACAACCGGCTCTGGCGCCGGTGTCTCCAGCCTGGCATCGAGAAGGGTGGTCGGGGCGCGCGGGATGATGAGCTGCTGTCCGGGCCTGACGCGGGACTTCAGCGTCAGCGAATTGGCTTCGGCCAGATCCGCCTGCCGCACCTTCAGCTTCCGCGAAATCGACAGCAGCGTTTCGCCGGACTTCACCGAGTGCCATTGGAACGCATTCAGGCTTTCGGGTGGCGCTTCCGCCAGACGCGCCTTGAACGCGTCGCCGGTGCCGACGGGCAGCTTGATCTCGTAGTTCGGCGACCGCACGGGCGTCGTCCAGCGCCGCAATTCCGGATTGAGCGTTTCGATAGTGTCGATCGGCGCGTTGGCCCACTCCGCCACCAGGCGAAGGTCGATCGCATCGTTCACCGGCACCTTTTCGTAGGTGAGCGGCATCTCCGGCTCGAGCGTGAACCCGTACTGCGCCGGGTTTTTCGCGATGACCACCGCCGCCAGGATCATCGGCACGTACTCGCGCGTCTCGCGCGGCAGATAGCGCGACGTCGCTGTGAGCGCCCAGAAATCCGACTTGCCCGATCGCTTCATCGCCCGCTGCACACGTCCAGGGCCGCCGTTATAGGAAGCCATGGCCAGGTGCCAGTCGCCATCGAACATGCCGTTCAGCGTCTTCAGATACTGCGCCGCGGCTTTCGTCGCCTTCTCCGGATCGGAACGCTCGTCGACGTACCAGTTCAGCTCCAGCCCGTGATCGCGCGCCGTGTAGCTCATGAACTGCCACATGCCGGTCGCCTTCACACGCGAGCGCGCGGTGTTCTTGAACGCGCTCTCGACGAGCGGAATGTAGGCCAGGTCGAGCGGCAGCCCCTGCTCGCGGAACTCGGCCTGGATCATCGGCAGATATTTCACGCCGCGCTGCATCCCCTCGGCGAGGAACTCGCGCATCCGCCCTCTTTGGAAGAGCTCGATGTACGACAGAACCTTGTTGTTGAGGGGGATGTCGATGTCGTGGCTGGTCTGGCTGAGGTCGCTCGCCACGGTGTTTTGCGTGGCCGTCGTCGGCGCCGGCGGATCGAAGGTCGAAATCGCCAGCAGCTCGTCGATCATGGCCGGCTCGGTCTTTTTCTCGACGAAGCCGTCGCCCTGCGAAAGGGCCGTGATCTCGTGCGCGCTGATCCGCTCGATCAAGCCGTCGAACTGCTTGCGGATGCGCGGCTCGGACCGGGCGCCGTATGGCGATTTCAAGAGCACGTCGACCGAGAGATCGAAGGAGGCGCGCGCCTGCTCGAGGTGGCCCAGCGCGAGCTCCCGTTCGCCGGCCGCGAAGTGCCGCTGCGATTCTGCTATGAGGTCTTCGACCGGATCCTTGACGGGCGCGGGCGGCGGGGCGACGGCAGCGACGGGCGGAGCTGGAGGCGTCACCGTCACCTTGACGGTCTTTTGGCCCCGGCCACATCCCGCAATCGATATGCTGACGCCGATCGCAGCTGCTATGCGCAGCAATAACCAGAATTTCATCAATTCTACTTACAGCACTACTGCATTTCGTCCCTGACGCGGTCCAACAACAGAGACGACCGGCAAAAGCGAGCAGAAATCTGACTTGGGGGAAAGCCGAATCGGAGCGTAACACGGCGTTTAGGCCGGGTCAACCAACCAAAGGCGATCAGAATGCAGCCAATAACAACTTTGTGATCGGGCGGGAACGTGCACTAGCGTGCGTCAACAAATACACGCTTTTCTTCGCCGAGATCGCGCGCGGCCGGGGTCACGATGGAGCGGCTGTCGAGCACGATTTTCAGCCCCGCGCGAACCGCCTGGCGGACATCCTCTTCACACACAAACGCAGCCGGCTTTTGACCGGGTCCAGATTCAGCAGGCCTCTGCGTACCGGGGTCTGACCCCCGTACTGTACGGGGGTCAGACCCCGCAAAGCCGCGTGATGCGAGGAACTGGTCGATACGCGGGCCGAGGACATCCGGATTCAGGCCCGCACGCACTGATGGTGACGACCACAACGGGCGGCGCGCCGGTTGACGCCGTGCGCGTGCGCGACGGATCCCTTTCGCTGGTTGCGTCTCGTACGCGAGCCGCTTGATGTTCAACAGATGCTTCGGCGAGATGTTGTCCGAGGTGATGTTGCCACCCCACCCGCCGCATCCCAGCGTCATGGCGGGATCCAGCCCGGTCGTCATGCCAACCGATCCATGGGTCGTCGGCGTATTGACGACGATGCGAAAGGCCGGCTTCTTGAGCCCGAACTCCAGGATGATCTGGTCGTTGCGGGAGTGGATCGACATGGTATGCCCCATGCCGCCGTATCGCAGGATCTCTTTGCACCGTTCGCAGCCTTCGCGCCAGTCCTGCCACGACGTACCAGGACAACACCGGGCACAATTTCTCGATCGAGAGGGGATAGTCGCGGCCGACGCCCGCCAGCGGCGCGACGAGCACGCGGGTACCCGACGGCACCGTGATGCCGGCCTTCTCGGCAATCAACGTGGCCGATCGGCCAACCAGGGCGGGATTCGGCAACCGCTGCGGCGAGACGAGGACGCGCGTGACGGCATCGATTTCAGCCGCGTTCAGGAAATACGCACCCTGACCCACGAATTCACGCTTCAGCTCCTCGCTGATGCCCGCATCCACCACGACCGAATTTGGAGACGAGCAGAGCAGCCCGTTGTCGAAAGTCTTGCCGACGATGATGTCTGACGCCGCTTTCCTGATATCCGCCGACCCTTCGACGTAGCACGGGGCATTGCCGGGGCCGACGCCATAGGCCGGTTTGCCCGAACTGTAGGCGGCGCGCACGAGCCCCATCCCGCCCGTAGCAAGAATGACTGCCACGTCGCGGCTCTTCATCAGCTCCTGGGTACCCTCGAGCGTGACGGTCGTCATCCAGTTGATGCTGCCTTCCGGCGCGCCCGCGCCGCGCGCGGCCTCGTTCATGATCTCGGCGACGCGCGTGATGCAGCGAACGGCAGACGGATGCGGGCTGATGACAATCGCGCAGCGCGCCTTGAGGGAGATGAGGATCTTGTAGATGGCCGTCGACGTCGGATTGGTGGAAGGCACGATCGCCGCCACCACGCCGAACGGCTCGGCAATCTCGACGATCTTGCGATCTTCCAGGCGGTTCAGCACGCCAACGGTCTTCATCGGCCGGATGAAGCGATACACGCGATCGGCGGAAAACTGGTTCTTTTGAACCTTGTCGGCGACGACGCCGTATCCGGTCTCTTCGACCGCCAGCTTCGCGAGCGCCTCGCATTGCGGGGCGACGGCCGCGGCCATCGCGTCGACGATCGCGTCGATCCGTTCCTGCGAGAACTCGGCGATCTCCGCCTGAGCCTGCCTGGCGCGGCGCGCGAGCGCGCGCGCTTCGGCCATCGAAGCGAGATCGCGATCGGAGCTTTTGGAAGAGGAAACGGGTTGAGGACTCGCCATGTCCCGCCGGTGTTACGACTTGGGTAGAATTTTTTCGACTTCGCCGTGTGGCCGTGGAATGACGTGCACCGACACGAGCTCTCCGACACGCCGGGCCGCCGCGGCCCCCGCATCGGTGGCCGCCTTGACGGCGCCGACGTCGCCCCGCACCATCACGGTGACGTATCCGGCGCCGATGTACTCCTTGCCGACGAGCACGACGTTGGCCGCTTTCACCATGGCGTCAGCCGCCTCTATCGATCCGATGAGCCCTTTGGTTTCGACCATCCCGAGCGCTTCAAGCGACATGTGAGCGCGACTTTAACAGATTAGCCATGGTGCGGCAACCCGGTTATAATGTTGATTCTTTTCGGGTTTAACCGTCTCAGCCATCACGTCTTGACGATGAGAAAAACTGTCCGGAGCATGGCCTGGGTGGCCGTCATCGGTGTCTGTGTGACCGCCGCGGCTGGCTGCCGCAAGGAAGAGCCAGAACCGCCTGGTGTCGCCACGCCCTCGTTTTCCGTCAAGCAGACGCGCGTGCCGCTGGGCAGCCCCGTCGAAGTCACCTACAAGTTCGTCGTGGCGAACGATGCCCCGAAAATCACCGAGGACTTCCGGGTGTTCGTGCACTTTCTCGACGCCGACAACGAACGGCTGTGGGCCGACGATCACGACCCGGCAGTTCCGACGACGCAGTGGAAGCCGGGGCAGACCATCGAATACACCAGAACGATGTTCGTGCCGATCGTGCCGCACGAGGGCACGACCAAAGTGCTCATGGGGCTCTATTCGAACGCCTCGGACTCACGTCTTCCGCTGGTTGGCACCATCCACGATCGGCGTTCGTACGTCGTCGGCAATCTCGATCTGCTGAAGCGGACCGAAGGTATTTTCGTCATGTTCAAGGAAGGCTGGCACGCGGCCGAAACGCCGCCCGACAACGCCGCCGTCGAATGGCAGTGGACGCGGAAGGAAGCCGTCCTGTCGGTCAGAAATCCGAAAAAGGACGTGATGCTGTATCTCCACCTCGATTCGCCGGGATTGTTTGCGGAACCCCAGCAGGTGACCGTCACCCTCGGCGATCAGACGATCGACTCGTTCGTGCTCGAACCGAAGAAAGAGGTGCTTCGCAAGCCCACGATCACCGCCGCCCAGCTCGGAACGGCCGATGTGGTGGATCTGAGGATTTCGGTCGATAAATCGTATGTGCCGGCCGTCATCACCAATGGCGCCAATCGCGATCCGCGCGAGCTTGGCGTGCGCGTATTCCACGCCTACGTGCAACCCATCAGCTGACCATGAAAGTTGTCTTCGCCCTCATCGCCCTGGCCATCGCCACACCCGCTTCGGCAGAGCTGATCTTTTTCTCTGAGTCGCGGTCGATGTCGGTCAAAAGCCACCGCTTCGAGGGCGATCGCATCATCGTCTCGCTGCGCGGTGGGGGAGAGATGACATTCGATCGATCAGTCGTCCTGAAGATTGCGCCCGACGAGGTGCCGTATCCCGAAGAGACGCAGGCGGCCGCCGTGGACGTGATCGTGCCCGAGGCCACCGGCGTGCTGATCGGGAAGACCGTCTACGATCCCATCATCGAGAGCGCGTCAGACCGCAACGGCGTGCCCGCACGTCTCGTGAAAGCGCTCATCCAGGTGGAATCGGCGTTTCAGCCCCGCGCGCGATCGCACAAGGGAGCGATGGGACTGATGCAGTTGATGCCGGAAACGGCGCGCCAGTATCGCGCCCGCAACCCGTACGACCCGGCGGCCAACATCGAGGCCGGCACGAGACATCTCAGGAGCCTCCTCGACCAGTTCGAGCTGCCGCTGGCGCTGGCTGCATACAACGCCGGCGAGGGGGCGGTCCGGAAGTTCGGGGGGATTCCTCCGTACAGCGAAACGCAGGCGTACGTGTCCAGGATTCTCGGGCTGCTTCGATAGCCCCGCCGCAAGAAAGGCTCCGGGAGCCTTTTCGCGTCGCGTGCCAATCTGTGCAGCCGCGGATAACCGACAACCTGTTATAATTTCAGCCACTTAGCATGGAATTCCGATGCAGGCTGGTGACGGCGGCCGGCGAAATCGTCGAAGGCACCTACGCGGCGGAAAACGAAGCGCGCCTTCGCCATGATTTCGAAGCCCAGGGCCTCCATGTCCTTTCGCTCCGCAAGCGAAGCGTGCTCAGCGGCGGCACCACGTTTCTGAAGCGGCAGAAAATCTCCCGGCACGAATTCCTCGTATTCAATCAAGAGTTCGCCACGTTGCTGAAGGCCGGAATGCCGCTGGTGCAGTCTATAGATCTACTGCGCCATCAGGTCGTGAACCCGGTGTTCCGCGGTGTGCTCGACGACGTGCACGAGAAGGTGAGGGGCGGAACCGCCCTGTCGGAAGCCTTTACCGAGCACGGCACGCTGTTTCCGCGTGTCTACACGGCGTCGCTCCTGGCGGGCGAGCGCAGCGGCAACCTGGACGCCATTCTGCGGCGGTACGTTGTCTACGAGAAGGTGCTGGACACGATTCGCCGGAAAACCATCTCCGCGCTGATCTACCCGGTCATCCTCGTGCTACTCGCGGTCGTGCTCGTTGGCATCATCGTGCTGAAAGTCGTGCCGGCGTTCAGCGATTTCTACGCCGGCTTCAACGCCGAATTACCGCTGTCAACGCGAATTATCCTGGGCATCTCCAATTTCGCGCAGCAGCAGTTTCTCCTGCTCATCGGCGCGGTGACGATCGGAAGCCTCGCGTTCGCCGCCTGGATTCGCCAGCCGGGCCAGCGGGCGCAGTTCGACCATGCGCTGCTGACGATTCCGCTGGTGGGAGGGACGGTGCGGAAGTTCATCACGGCACAGATGGCCCGCACGCTGGGCACGCTCCTGGGCGGCGGCATCCCGCTCGTGAATTCGATGGAGGTGACCGCACGTTCGGTCGGCAACCAGTACATCGGCAAGGAACTGGACATCGTCACCCAGAACGTGCGGGAGGGGCAGGGACTGGCCGCATCGCTCGCCGCGCGCCGGGTTGTGCCGGACGTGGCACTGAAGATGATCGAAGTCGGCGAGTCCACCGGCTCGCTGCAGGACATGCTGAGCAGTCTGGCCGACTTCTACGACGAGGAAGTGGAAACGGCGGTCAGCCGTTTCGTCACGGTCATCGAGCCGGCGCTGCTGGTCGCCATGGGCGTCGTCATCGCGCTGCTGGTGCTGGCGCTGTACATGCCGCTCTTCCAGCTCAGCTCGGTCGTGAACCAGTGAGCAGGTTTGTGTAACGAGCGCCGGGAAGAAACACGACCCGGCTCAGGAACAGCCGATATCTACTCTATATGCCCGACCCCCAGATAGCCGTTTCCGCCGACGAGCGCCGCGCCGAATACGAGGCCGCGCAGCGTCTGGCCAAGCGGTACCGGCTCGAGTTCGTGGACATGGACCAGTTTCCGATCGACCAGGAACTGTTCCGCTCGATTCCCGCCGACCTGATGCTGCGGTATTCGTTCGTTCCGTTCCGACGACAGGGCAAGGCCCTGGTCATCGTCGTGCCCGATCCGACCGACCTGCCGTTGCTCGACGAGCTCTCGCAGCTGCTCGGCACCCCGATCACCGTGACGGTGGGGGCGCGTTCGGCCATCGAGTCGATCCTGAAGAAAAGCGAAAGCTCGCAGCGCGTGCTCGAAGAGGCGACCGAGAGCTTCCAGATTCAGCTGCTCAAGGACGACGACAACCTCGACGAGAACCTCACCGTCGAGCGGCTGACGAGCGACATCAGCCCTGTGATCAAGCTGGTGGATTCGACGATCTTCACCGCCATCCAGCGCCGCGCGAGCGACATCCACATCGAGACGGGCGACGACGCGGTGCACGTCAAGTACCGGATCGACGGCGTGCTGCAGCCCGCCATGCGGGCGATCGCCAAGCAGTTCCACTCGCCGATCATCTCGCGCATCAAGGTCATGGCCGAGCTCGACATCGCCGAGAAGCGCGTGCCGCAGGACGGGCGTTTCAAGCTCAAGGTGCCCGGCAAGACGATCGACTTCCGCGTCTCGATCATGCCGAGCGTGCACGGCGAGGACGCGGTCATCCGCATCCTCGACAAGGAATCCATCAGCGAGCAGTTCCGCGAGCTGCGGCTCGACATTCTGGGGTTTCCCGAGACCGAGCTGAAGCGTTTCCGGAAGTACATCGCCGAGCCGTACGGCATGGTGCTCGTCACGGGCCCGACGGGGAGCGGCAAGACGACCACGCTCTACGCGGCGCTGTCCGAGATCAAAACGATCGAAGACAAGATCATCACGATCGAGGACCCGGTCGAATACCAGCTGCGGGGTATCACGCAGATTCCGATCAACGAAAAGAAGGGGCTGACGTTCGCGCGCGGACTGCGGTCGATTCTGCGCCACGATCCCGACAAGATCATGGTGGGCGAGATCCGCGACCCGGAAACGGCGCAGATTGCCATCCAGTCGGCGCTGACGGGCCACCTCGTGTTCACCACTGTCCACGCCAACAACGTCGTCGACGTGCTCGGGCGGTTCCTGAACATGGGCGTCGAGCCCTATCAGTTCGTGTCGGCGCTCAACTGCGTGCTCGCCCAGCGCCTCGTGCGCATCATCTGCGCGCACTGCAAACGGCCGGTGAAAGTCGCGCGCGCGCTGCTCGAGGAATCGGCCATGGATCCCGCGCTCGCCGACACGCACATCTTCTACGAAGGCGCCGGGTGCATCGACTGCGGTGGAACCGGGTTCAAGGGCCGCATGGCCATCTGCGAATTGCTCGACCTCACCGACTCCATCCGGGAAATGATTCTCGGCCGGCGTCCGTCCTCGGAAATCAAGAAGATGGCGCACGACGAAGGCATGCGGTTCCTGCGCGAGTCGGCGGTGGAAAAAGTGCTGCAGGGCGCCACCACGCTCCGCGAAATCAACAAGGTGACCTTTGTTGAGTAAATCGTTCCTCGCCGCCGCGCCGCCGACCGTTGCCGTGCAGATCGCGCGCAACATGGTGTCGGCCGCGTCGGTAAGCGGGAGCGGCAGCAACCTGTCGGTGACGGCGCATGCGATGGAACCCCTCGCCGGCGGTGTCGTCATTCCCGCGCTCAACCACACCAACATCGCCGAGCCGAAGCTGGTGGCCTCTGCGCTGCAACGCGTGTTCGAGCGCATGGGACAGCGGCCCCGGCGTGTCGCGCTGGCCCTCCCCGACTCGGTCGCCAAGGTGTCGATTCTCAAATTCGAGAAAGTGCCCGAGCGCGCGCGCGATCTCGACGAGCTCATCAGGTGGCAGGTACGCAAGGCGGCGCCGTTCCGGATCGAAGACGCGCAGTTGAGCTACGTGCCCGGGCTGAAGGCGGCCGACGGCAGCACCGAATTTGTCGTGGTCATGGCCCGCCGCGACATCGTGCGCGAATACGAAGCGGCCTGCGAGGAAGCGGGCGCGCAAGCGGGGATCGTCGACCTGTCGACCTTCAACGTCATCAACGCCGTGCTGGCCGGTCCCGGGGCCCCCTCCGACGACTGGCTGCTCGTGCACGTCACGCACGAAGACGCGTCGATGGCGATTCTCCGGGGACGCCACCTGGTCTTCTTCCGGAACCGGACGGCCGAAGGGGAGGGCAGTCTGGCGGACATGGTTCACCAGACGGCCATGTACTACGAAGATCGCCTCAGCGGCGCCGGGTTCAACCGTGTGGTGCTCGCGGGCGGCGGCCTGCCAGCCGACGGCGGCCACGACGCCGAATACCTGCGGCGCGCGCTCGAGCAGCGGCTCAATGCCAGGGTCGACACGATCGATCCGCGGGGCGCCGCGAGCCTGATGGATCGGATTAACGCAACCGCGGAGCTGCTCGACGCGCTCGCGCCGCTCGTCGGCCTGCTGGCGCGCGAGCAGGCGGCCTGAACGTCATGCTGCGCACCAACCTTTCCACTCGTCCGTTCTACAACGAGCGCGGCGTCCACGGCGTGCTCGCCGCGACGGCGCTCCTCGTCGGCGCCTTCACGGTGTTCAATATCACGCAGCTCGTCATGCTCACCAGGGGCTATTCGGGGGTGAGAAGCCAGGCGGCCGCCGCAGAAGCGCGCACGCAGGAGTTGCGCACGCACGCCGCTCAGACACGGCAGGCCCTCGACGCCAAGCAGCTCGAGCTGATCTCCTCGGCGGCGCGCGAGGCGAACACGATCATCAATCAGCGCCTGTTCTCGTGGACGGATCTGCTGAACCGGTTCGAGACCACGCTGCCCGACGAGGCGCGCATCACATCGCTCCGGCCGAGAGTGGAAAAGGACGGCGCCATCACGGTGCAGATCACCGTGGCGGCACGCAGCGTCGACGACATCGAAGAATTCATGGCGAACCTGGAGAAGACGGCTGTGTTCAGCGACGTCTTTCCGGTTCAGGACGAACGCACCGAGAGTGGCCTCGTGCTGGCCACGGTCGAGGGGAAATATGCGCCTGCCCCTTAAGCGCATCTTTCATGAAAAGCGCCGGGTCACCATTCCGGTTGCGGCCGGGCTGCTCCTGAACGTTGCGGTGTACGCAGGCGTGATCCTGCCGCTCAGCGCCCGCGTGCGCAGCGCTGAAGCACAGGCGCAGGCCTCCCTCCAGCAGCTGCAGGCGGCCCAGCGCGAAGACAACGAAGCGCGCGGCATGGCCCAGGGGCGCGATCGCACCGACGCCGCGCTGAAGGCGTTCTACAAGGACGTCCTGCCACCCAACTTCGCGCAGGCGCGCGGTGCCTCGTACCTGCGGCTGTCGCAGCTCGCCCAGCAGCACAATCTCGAGTGGTCGGGGCGGCAGGGCGATCGCGAATCCGAGAAAGACGCCTCGCTCGCGCGCATGCACATGTCGATGTCGCTGCGCGGCGACTACGACGACATCCGCCGCTTCATTTATCAGGTCGAATCGGGTACCGACTTCATCGTGATCGACAGCATCGCGCTTCGTCAGGGCACGGAGCCCGGAGCGTCGCTCACGTTCGACCTGAGCCTCTCGACCTACTATCACGTGGGGCCCGATGGAGCCTAAGCGCCGGCGGGAACTGACGCTTGCGTCGATCGCCCTGGCCGTCCTGGCGATTGCGATGTGGACCGTGCGCGGCGGCAGCGCGCCCATGCCGGCACAGGCTCCGGCCGCTTCGACGGGCACGCAGACGACGCCGGCGGGCACGAAACATCCGTTCGCCGGCGTGAATCTCGATGCGCTTCAAGCCGAGCGGCCCGAACCGGAGGCCAGCACGCGGAATCCGTTCAGGTTCAAGCCGCCGCCGCCACCCCCGCCGCCGCAGCCGACCGCATGGACGAAAGTGCCGGACGCCGAGACGGTCGCGAGTGGGCCGCCACCGCCGCCACCACTGCCGCGAATCGCGCTGAAGTACATCGGCGATATGGCCGATCCAAAGAAGCCGGGGGAAGGATCGCGATTCTCAGCGATGGACGAAGCGTGTACCACGGCCGTGAAGGTGAGGTCGTCGAGGGCCGATATCAGATATTAAGGATAGGCGTAGAATCGGTCGATCTCGCGTATTTGGACGGGCGCGGGCGCCAAACCATCAGACAAACTGGGCAATAACGTCACGACATGACACGACCCTCCAGAGCCTTCGTGCTCTTGTTCGCACTCGCTCTCCTTTCCGGCTGCGCGGCCGGCCAGGCCTTCAAACGAGGCGAAGAGCGCGCCAAGGTTGGCGACTGGGATTCTGCCGTCACGTATTACCGGCAGGCGATGCAGGCGAGCCCGGAAATCCCCGAGTACCGCATCGCGCTCGAGCGCGCCATGTTGAACGCCTCGCGCGTGCACTTCGACAGCGCGCGGCAACTGGAGGCCAAGGACCAGCTCGACGCCGCGCTTCAGGAGTATCGCCGAACGGTCGAGTACGACCCGGGCAATACGCAGGCGATCGACAAGACCGTCATGCTCGAGCGGATCATTCGCGATCGCATCGAGGCCGGCGCGTCCGAAGCCGCCGATCGTGCAGCTGCGCGACGCGGCACGCCAGACCAGCGCGACGCCGACCCTCAATCCGGCATCGCGAGCGCCGCTCGAATACCGGTTCACGGCGGCCAGCCTGCGCGACATCCTCACGTTCATCAGCAACGCGACGGGCATCAACGTCATCTACGACGCGAGCTTTCAGGATCGCCAGGTGACGACCACGCTCACCGGCTCGATCGAGCAGGTGCTCAACACGCTGCTCTCGTCCAATGGCTTCTTCTTCACCGTGCTCGACGACCGCACGATCGTCGTCGCGCTCGATTCGGCGCCGAACCGCCTGAAGTACGAGCGTCAGGTCGCGCTCACGATTCCGCTTTCGTACGCCGACGCGACCGAGCTGACCACCATGCTGACGGCCATCACGAGAACGACGACGGGCGTCACGATTCCGCCGGTGATCATCCCGAACAAGACGAACAACACGATTACGGTTCGCGCCACCGAACCGGTGGTCGCGGTCATCCGCGAGCTCGTGATTACCAACGACAAGCCGCGGGCCGAAATCACGCTCGACGTCGAAATCCTCGAGGTCAGCCGCGCGCGTGCGAAAGAGCTGGGCGTGAATCTGTCGCAGAAGCAGATCGGCGGGATCTTCTCGCCGGAGCAGGCGCCACCGGGCGCGGTCGGCGCGCCGAGCCGGAGCGGCCGGCACGACCGACGGCCGGCCCTTCAACCTGAACACAATCTCGCAGGGCGTCAGCACGGCCGACTTCTACCTGACCGTGCCGCAGGCGATCGTCGAGATTCCTCGCGTCCGACGTCAACACGCGATTCCTCGCGACGACGCAGTTGCGCGGTTCGGAAGGGGCGCAGTTGACCCTCAAGGTCGGTGCGGACGAACCGTATCTCGCGACGTCGTTTTCGCCCATCGCCGGCGGCGGCCCGAACATCAATCCGGTGTCGTCGTACAACTTCCGCACGGTCGGCATCAGCGTCCAGGCGACGCCGCGACTCGTCACGGAGGAGGGCGACATCCTGCTCGACCTGATCATGTCGAACGACACGCTCGGACCGACCCGGCTGGTCGGCGGGTCGCCGGCACCGTCGTTTCCAACCCGCAGCGTCACCACGAAACTGCGGCTGCGCGACGGCGAGTCGCATCTGCTCGCGGGTCTGCTCCAGGACGACGAGCGCCGGTCGATGACGGGCGTGCCCGGCGTGATGCAGGTGCCCATCCTGAAATACTTCTTCGCGGCAGTCCGACGACATGATCGCGCAAACCGATATCGTGATGCTGCTGACGCCGCGCATCATCCGGACGCACGAATTCAACCAGCGCGACCTCAACCCGATTTACGTCGGCACGAACCAGAATTTCGGGCTGACCGGTCCGGCGCCGCTGATCGCTCCGCCGCCGCCGGAAGAGCCGGCTCCCGGGCCCGCGACCCCGCCTGCGCCGCAGGCACAGCCGGTTCCGCCGGGAGGACCGAGCCCGAGCGCGCCGCAGACGGGCGCAGCGGGGCAGTTCACGACGCCCCCGGCGACGACACAACCGCCGCCGTTGCAGCCGCCTCAGCCTCAAAGCCAGACGGCGCCGGGTGTCCAGCCGCAGGCAACGACGGCCGCGCGCCATGACGACGCTGGCACCAACGGCCGAGGTGTCGATTACGCCGCCGACGGGCGAAATTCGAGTGGGCGCGGGACCGTATCTCGTGCCGATTTACGTCAACAACGTCTCGCGAGCCACCACCGTCACGCTGACGGTGACCTACAACCCGGCGATCCTGCGCATGCGGATGGTGCAGGAGGGCAGCTTCATGCGCCAGAACGGCACCAACGTCGTGTTCACGCCGACGAGCGATGCCGCGACCGGCCGCATCGATATCGCCTTCGTGCGGACGGGCGACAGCGTCGGCGCGTCCGGCTCGGGGCTGCTCGCGGCGTTCCAGTTCGACGCGGTGGGCGCGGGCACCGGGCAGTTGACCGTCAGCGGCGTGATGGCCAATCCCAACGGCGGAACGATTCCGGTCCGGTTTGCGCCCGCCTCGATTGTCGTACGATAACGGGTGTGAAACAGCGGGGCTTCACGTTCATCGAAATGGTGATCGTCACCGCCGTTGTGGGGATCCTCGCATCGGTCGCGCTTCCCCTGGCGCGCGTCACCATGCAGCGCAATCGCGAAATCGAGCTGCGCCGCAGCCTTCGTGAAATCCGCCTCGCCATCGACAAGTATCACGACGCGGTGGAGCAGAACCTGGTCTCGGCGAACGACGTCGACAACGACGCCGAAGGGTATCCGCCCACGCTCGAAATTCTCGTCGCCGGCGTCACGCCCGCCAACGACACGACCGGCCGGAAGCTGCGCTACCTCCGCCGCATACCGCGAGACCCGATGACGCGCTACGTCGGAATGGGGATTGCGGTCCACGCGCGACGAGCCCGATACCAGATCGTGGGGCGGACAGAACGTGTTTGACGTTTACACAAAGAGCACCGGCAAGGCGCTCGACGGGACGAACTATCGTGACTGGTAACAGACGCCCCTTCGCGACGGCGCCCGCCTCCGCCATGGCGTCGGCGCGGCAGGCGCGCGGCTTCACGCTGATGGAGCTGCTCATCGTCATTACCCTGATCGTCATCCTGGCGGGGATCGCGATCCAGATGCACACGACGAGCGTGCGGCGCGCCAAGGAGGCCGTCCTCAGGGAAAACCTCTTCCGCATGAACGACGCCCTGGATCAGTACATGGCCGACAAGGGCAAGTGGCCGCCCGACCTGTCGTCGCTCGTCACGGAACACTACCTTCGACAGATTCCGAAAGATCCCATCACGGACTCGGCCGACACCTGGCAGACCCAGATGTCGGAGCCCGATCCTTCGAATCCTGACGAAGTCCCTGGAATCTCGGGAGTGAAAAGCGGCGCGGCCGGGACAAGCCTCGAAGGGACCAATTACTCAGACTGGTAAGGCACTCAAGACAGCAAATCAGAACATCTGAACAGAAGATCAAAAGACCAGAAGAAATTTCTTCTGGTCTTTTGTTTTTTTCTGGCAGCTTGCTTAGGGAACGGTGATGGTGGTGACGCCCTTCGCCGTGACGTTCGTCGACGTCCGGATCGTGACCGTCACTTCCTTGGTGCCTGCCGTCGTGTACAGGTGGCTTGAGACCGCGCCTGTGGTCGTGTCACTCGTGCCGTCTCCGAAAGTCCACGTGTAGCTGGCCACGGTCACGCCAGCAGTGACGTTCGCCGTGAAGTTATAGAGCCTCGCCGTGGTTTGCGGAGTTACGGAGATGCTCACCAGGACGGGCTGGACCACGATGACGGTGGATGCCGTCGATGTCGCGCCGGACGTGTCGGTCGCCGTCACGCTCGGCGTGAACGTTCCATCATCTCCGTAGATATGCTGGACCGAGACGGTACCGTTGACCGCACCGAGATCGTCGGACGATCCGTCGCCATAGCTCACCACCACGCTCTGCAGCGGTGCGCCTCCGGTCGCCGTGTTCGCCGTGACCGATAACGTGGTAATGCCGCCCCTGGTCGGCGTCGTGCCGGATGCCACGGCAATCGAGACCGTCGGCCTGACCGAAACCGCAATCGTGAGCCCCGATGACGTAATGGCGCCGGCGATCGCCGTCACGGTGGCTTCCCGCGACGTCGTCAGGACGCTCGACGCTCGCCCGTTCAGGTCCGTGTTGACGACTTGCGCGCTCAACGACCCCGCGGTCGTCGAGAACGTCACGGGCACGTTGGCGATCGGGTTGCTCGACGCATCGACGACCACGGCGGTAATCGTGGTCGTGCCGCCCGACGAGGGCACCGACGACGGGTTCGCCGTCAGGCTGACCCGGCCGGTCGCCGCTGCGCCGACCGACAGCTCGAGCGCGTCGGAGGCCGCGCTGCCCGAGATGGCCTTGATCGTCGCTTTCCCCGACTGCCCATTGCCGCGGAACTGCGTCACCGCGACACCATTCAACGTGCGGGCATCGTTGGGCGTCATCGCTCCGAGAGTGCTGGTAAAGGTGACGGTCGTCCCGTTCTGGACGGGCGTCCCGCTCTGCTCGAGCACGGTCGCGCGAACCTCGGTCACCCCATTGGCTTGCACGATGCTGTTTGCGGTCGACAACGTGATGGTCGACTGCTGTGGCGCAAGGAGGGGAAGCTTGTCGCAGGCAGACGTCGAGAGACCGGCGCCCACGACCAGCGCCCACAGCGTGTATTTTCTCAATTGACCGAGTCCTGTTATGATAGATCTCAACGTAGGAAAAAGTGTGTAACTACCATTATATCAGGAATTTACCGGCGAAATCAAGTTCCCGCGGGGTGTACGCGATGGCTGCGCTTCTTGTCGCCATGTCGGTGATAGCGGTCCTGTTGAGCGTCGCCCTTCCGACCTGGTCGCAGATGGTTCGCCGCGACAGGGAGGAAGAACTGATCTTCCGGGGCGAGCAGTACGCCAGGGCCATCAACCAGTATCAGCGGAAGTTCGCCAACCAGTCTCCGTCGAGCCTCGACGTGCTCATCGAGCAGCGCATGCTGCGCAAGAAGTTCAAGGATCCCCTGTCGCCCAACAAAGACGGCGAGTTCCAGATGCTGTACATGTCGAGTGGAACCGGTCCGCAGGGTTCGGGACCAGGCATGGGCCCGCAGGGGCCGGGCCAGGGCACGGGAGGACGCAACACGGGTCCGCAAGGCCCGGGCGGCACGGGCTGGCCAGGGAAGAGGCGGCGGCCCGACAGGACCTGGTGGCACTGGACCCGTTGGCGGCATCGGCCCGTCGACGTCCGGGGCGGTGGCCCCATCGTCGGGGTCACCAGCAAGAACACGGGACAGTCGATTCGTCTGTACAAAGGCAAGAACCGCTACAACGAGTGGCAGTTCATCGGAATGGAAATGTCACCACGCGCCGGCGGTCCCGGTGGTGCTGGTGGTGGTGGCGGCATGCCACCTGGTGGAAGAGGTCCTCAACCTGGAGGACGTGGCGGTCGCGGTGGGCAGGACGGATCCGATCGAGGCGGACGCAGCGGCCCCGGAACATTTCGCCCTGGTCCCGATGGACCGAATCCATTCGGGCCCAGAAGCGGACCTACGTCACCGCCGCGATGACGGCATCGTGCAGGGCGGGACGCACTTGCTGTATGGCCGTGTTCTCGCGCGTCGGATTGACGCGGTTGGTTAAAAACACCACATAGAGTCCCGCGCTCCGGATCGATCCACAGCGTCGTACCCGTAAATCCCGTGTGGCCGAATGCCGAAGCCGACATCCTGGTTCCACACGAGGAGGTCGGCAGCATCGTGTCCCACCCGAGCGCGCGCGATCCGGGGACACCGGCGCGCGTCACGAACGTGCGCACGGTCTTCACGCTTCCCAGCCTGCCATCGGTGCCATTCAGCGCGCCCAGCATGGCGCGCGCGAAATCTCCCACCGCTCCAGCGGTGCCAAACAGCCCGGCATGCCCGGCGGCGCCGCCAAGCGCCCAGCAGTTCTCGTCGTGGACTTCGCCCACCAGACGACGGCCGCGCCACGCGTCGTGCTCGGTGGGCGCGATGTTCGGACGCAAATCCGCGGGCGGATTGAAGAGCAGCGGTCCGGCGGTGATGCGGCGGAGCAGGTGCTCGACCTGCCGCGCGAACGGATCGTCGCCAACATCTTCGGCGATGAAGCCCAGGAGCATGAACCCCAGATCGCTGTAGATCGACTGTGTGTCGGGCGCGTATTCGAGCGGCAGCGCGCAGATCGCGTGCTGGAAGTCCTGCCGGCCGGCGTAGTCGCGGAAGAAGGGAAGCCAGGCGGTGAGGCCCGAGCTGTGGCTGAGAAGCGAACGCAGCAGCACGTGTTCGCGATCATGTCCGCGCCATTCGGGAATCCGTTCGCGAATCGGCACGTCGAGGGCGAGCGCTCCCCGCTCCACCAGCCGCATGACGAGACTCGTCGTGGCGATGACCTTGGTCAGCGACGCGAGATCGAAGATCGTATCAGCACGCGTCGCGGGAGCATCGGCGTCGGCGTCGAGCCGTCCGAAGGCCTGCTGCCACAACACGGTGTCCGACCGGCCGACTTCGACAACCGCGGCGGGAAACGCACGTTCGTTCACGCCACGCTGGACCACCTCGGCGGCACCCGAGAAATCGGTCACCGCGCGAATGCCTCCTTCGCCACGGTCGTCACGTACAGACGCGTTCAAGTTGTCATAGGAAAACAGCACGAACCCTTCGGCGCCCAGTTGCCTCGCCGCGCGAATGTTCTCGATCGTGGCGTTCGCGGATAGTTGGTACGCGCCGATGCCCGCCCAGACAGGCCGGGGGCCGGCCAGGTGCTTCACGTTCGTGATCTGCGCGCGAAACAGCGTCGGATCGGTGGTGTAAGCCATCGGACAAATCGCATCGAGCAGTCCGGACTCGAGCCAGCGACCCCATTCCTGAAAGCGGCGGTTCGCGGCCTCGGTCGCATCGGGAAACACGGCGGCCGAGAGCATGGCGTTCGACCGCCGCGCCTTCACCGTGGAACGGATTTTCGTGAGGAGCGCGGTCATCTGCGTCCGCCGAAACTCCTGCCATCGCTGCGGAAACATCTCGGTGTAGAAGAGCGGGCGGCCGCGCGCCCGCGACGCGTACTCGCGACGCTCGGCTCCCGAAGCCGTTGCGGTGACAGCCGACCGGAATTCCTCGAGCGCGCGAGCGCTGTAGTCGAACTCGTCGTTCGGAAAGCGTAACGTAGTCGAGATGAATGCCGTCGACGTCGTAGCGGTCGGCAATATCGCCAATCACCCGGACGGTGTACTCGACGGCGTCCTCGTGAAGTGGCGAGAGGAACAATCCTTCAAGACGATCGGTGCGCGCTTTCGTGTAGTCCGAGAGGCGTTTCAGATACGCCGCGCTCTTCGGGTTCATGCGGATAAGGTCGGCCGCCAGTGGCCGGGGCACCATCGAGCCATTCGGGATGCACGTACACGACGTGCCGGCGTGCCGCCGGCGGCTCGGCATCTGACACCAGGTTGACGTTGACCCACGCGTGGACTTTCAACCCGCACGGTGCGCGGTGGCGAGCATGACGGCAAGCGGATCGAACGAAGCGGGCTGTCTCGCGAGCACGAACGACCGCGGCTCGTAGCGGCTCTCGTAGAACGCGTCGCCGCGGCCGCGGACCTGAACGATGAGCGTGTTGAAGCCTCCCGCCCTGGCCATCTCGACAGCGGCCAGGATCATTTTGGGCGAGGCAAGGCTCCCACGCTGCACCCACATCGCTCGCACTTCACCCGATGGCGCGGCGCCGCCGGCCGGACCGGCGCTCTGCGTCAGGCCGGAGCCGGACGCGACGGACACAAAAACGCCGACACAGGCCATCGACAGCGCTGTGTGAAGACCGTTGAGCAACGATCGAAATGTACTACGGATTCGTGTCGGTGGGATCCAGGTGGAGAAGGTCGCGCAGGCGCGGCTCGATATCTTCGCCGATGGCTTCACGCACCGAATCGTGCGCCTTGCGAAGGCGCGCGATGGCCTGGGTGTAGCCGCCCTTCGTTTTCTGCATGACGATCGCGGCCTTGACGTTCCATTTGGCCTTCTGCAGCAGGGCGTCCGCCTGATCGTTGTCGAGTCCCGTCACCATCGAGATGATCCGGCGCGCGCGCTCGCGCGCCTTCTCCGATGTCGTATGCGAGATCGACCATCAAGTTGCCGTAGGTCTTGCCGATGCGCACCATCGCCGCGGTCGTCAGCATGTTGAGCACGAGCTTGGTCGCCGTGCCCGCCTTGAGGCGCGTCGAACCCGCGATGACCTCCGGCCCGACGGCCGGCGCGATCGTCAGGTCCACGAACATCTGGAGCTCGGTCCGCGGATCGCAGGTCACGAAAATCGACTTCGAATCCGGCCTTGCGCGCCCGCGTCAGTCCGCCCCGCACGTAGGGCGTCATCCCGCTGGCCGACACGCCGATGACGACGTCTTTTTTCGTCGGCTTGAGCCGGGTAATCGCCCGCGCCCCGTCTTCGTAGCTGTCTTCCGCGCCCTCCTTGGTGTGGAGGAACGCGTCCTTGCCGCCTGCCATGACGGCCTGAATCGAGTCCGGATTGGTGCCGAACGTCGTCGGCATCTCCGCGGATTCGACGACCCCGAGCCTGCCGCTCGTGCCTGCGCCGACGAAGATGACACGGCCGTGTCTGCGCAGCATCTCGACGATGAGGTCGACGCCGATGGCGATGCGCGGCTTTTCGCGCTGGACGGCCGCCAGGACCTTGCGGTCGTCGTTCAGCATCAGCTCGATGATGTCGGCCGACGAGGCCTTGTCGATGCCGAGCGTCGCGGGGTTGATGGCTTCGGTTGGCAGCTGTTGATATTTCGAACGATGGGACATCGGGTATGAAGAAACCTTAGCGCAACAAAGTGACGGATGCTACTCTCAGGTTCCGACAGTGTCAACCGCCCATGATCTCGTCGACGCCTACCTTACGCACTTACGTGTCGAACGGCGGCTCGCCGATCACACGCTCGAAAGCTACAGCCGCGATCTCCAACGGCTTGGAGAATTCGCCGCCGGCGAGGGCAAATCCCTAAGGGATCTCGGCCGTCACGACCTCGAACGGTTTGTCGACAGCCTTATGAACGAGGGCCTCTCGCCGCGCTCGGTGGCGCGCATGGTGGCCGCCGTCAGAGGGTTTTTCCGCTTCGCGATACTCACGCAGCATCTCAGCGTCAATCCCGCCGACGATCTCCAACCGCCCCGCGCGTGGCCGGGGCTGCCGAAGTTTCTCGGCCTCGAGGAGGTCGAGCGCCTCATCAGGCAACCCGACGTCACCACGGTGCGCGGGCTGAGAGATCGCGCGTTGATCGAGGTGTTGTACGCGACGGGCCTGCGCGTCACCGAGCTCGTGCGCCTGCGCGCCAGCGACTTGAACCTCGATGCCGGTTACCTTTCGACCACCGGGAAAGGCAATAAACAGCGCATCGTGCCGATTGGCGACGAGGCGTCGTCGTGGCTCGTGAAATACATTCGCGAGGCCCGGCCCGTCCTGCTCGGCAAGCGCAGCTCGCCCTGGCTGTTCCTCAATGCGAAACGCGGCAGCAGCCTGACCCGCGTCGGGTTCTGGAAAATCCTGAAGGGCTACGGGATGAAAGCCGGCCTGCCGCGGTCGCTGAGCCCGCACGTGCTGCGTCACTCGTTCGCCACGCATCTCCTCGAGCACGGCGCCGACCTGCGGTCGATTCAGATGATGCTGGGGCACGCCGATCTCTCGACCACGCAGATTTACACGCACGTGCTCGAAGCCCGGCTGCGCGCGGTGTACGACCGGTTTCACCCTCGCGCATGATAGAATTCACGGATCTGTTCCACCGGTAGGGCGCAACTTCAGTTGCGCCAACAAGCGAAGGAGCGCAGCGTAATGAGCCGTGACGGCCGCCATCTGTTTACGTCGGAGTCAGTCACCGAAGGACACCCCGACAAGATTGCCGATCAGATTTCCGATTCAGTCCTCGATGCCATCCTCGCGCAGGATGCGAAGAGCCGGGTCGCGTGCGAGACGCTGGTCACGACCGGCCTGGTCGTCATGGCCGGCGAAATTACGACCAACGCGATCGTCGACTTTCAGGAAGTGGCGCGCGCGGCCGTCAGAGACGTCGGCTATACCCGGGCGAAGTATGGCTTCGATGCCGACACCTGCGCGGTGCTCTCGTCGATCCACAAGCAGTCGCCCGACATCAGCCAGGGTGTCGATACCGGCGGCGCGGGCGACCAGGGGCTCATGTTCGGGTACGCCTGCAACGAGACCGAAGAGTTGATGCCGCTGCCCATCATGCTGGCGCACAAGCTGGTCAAGGGCCTGTCGTGCGCACGGCGCGACGGCGTGCTCGATTACCTCCGTCCCGACGGCAAGTCTCAGGTCACGGTGGAGTACGAAGGCCGTAAGCCCGTTCGCGTCGACGCCGTAGTGATCTCCAGCCAGCACCGTGAGGACGTCACCAACGAGCAGATGCGCGCCGACTTCGTCGAGAAAATCATCAATCGCGTCGTGCCCGCCTCGCTGATGGACAAGAACACGAAAATCTACGTGAACCCGACCGGCCGTTTCGTCGTCGGCGGACCGCACGGCGACGCCGGCCTCACGGGCCGCAAGATCATCGTCGACACCTACGGTGGAGCGGCGCCGCATGGCGGGGGAGCCTTCTCCGGAAAAGATCCCACCAAGGTGGACCGATCGGCCTGCTATATGGCGCGCTACATCGCCAAGAACTGCGTGGCGGCCGGCTTCGCGGAGAAGCTGCAGGTGCAGCTCGCCTATGCCATCGGCGTGGCCGATCCGGTCTCGGTGATGGTGGACACGTACGGAACGGGCAAGATTGCCGACGGCAAGATTACCGAGCTCGTTCGCGAGCACTTCAAGCTCACGCCCAAGGGCATCATCGAAGATCTCGATTTGCGCAGGCCGATCTACAAGAAGACCGCAGCGTTCGGCCACTTCGGGCGCACCGAGGAAGGGTTTACCTGGGAGAAAACGGACCGCGCCGACGCGCTTCGCAAGGCTGCGGGACTGTAGGAGTGGTGAGTCGTCAGTTCTCAGTTTTCAGTTTTCAGTTCTCAGCACTGTTAACTGACGACTGAAAACTGATGACTGAAACTGATGACTGAAGACTGATTACGACGTGCGAAAGCTACGTTTCATCTTGATGGCGGCGGCCGTTCTGGCCGCCGCTTTTCTTTTTGTGTTGCTTCCGCTTCCGCCGCGCGCCGCCGTTCTGGCAGATCCCCCGATAGCGACGGCCATCGGAGCCTTTCACGTCCACACAAACCGCTCCGACGGATCCGGAACGCCGGACGAAGTGGCCGCCGCGGCCGCGCGCGCAGGATTGAACTTCATCGTGCTCGCCGATCACGGCGATGGCACACGCGAACCGGAGCCGCCGCAGTACCGTTCGGGTGTGCTCGTCATCGACGGCGTCGAGCTGAGCACGCAAACAGGGCACTACATCGCGCTGGGCCTGCGGCGAACGCCGTACCCGCTCCGCGGTGAGGCGCGTGACGTCGTGGAGGACGTGAGGCGCTTCGGCGGCTTCGGCGTCGTCGCGCACCCAGACTCGGCCAAGCCCGCATTGCGGTGGCACGACTGGAACCTGCCGTTCGACGCGATCGAATGGCTCAATGCCGACACCGAGTGGCGCGACGAAAGCCGCGGGCACCTTCTGCGCGCGCTCGCGCGGTATCCGTTCCGCCCGGCCGAAACGCTCGGATCGCTGCTCGATCGTCCCGAGGTGACCCTCCAGCGATGGGACGCGCTGACGCAGATCCGTCCCGTCCTGGGGCTCGCCGGCGCCGACGCGCACGCCAGGGCAGGGTGGCTGGACGACGATGCGAACGGATACACGCGCGGCTGGTTTCTCCGCATACCGTCGTACGACGCGTCGTTCCGCACGTTCGCGATGCGCGTCCCGGTCGACAGGCCGATCGGCCCGCTCAGCACTGACGCACGCGGCGACGCAGCGCGAATCATGTCTGCATTGCGGGCCGGCATGATGTACACAGCGATCGATGCGATCGCAGGACCGGCATCGCTCGAGTTGGGCGGAAGCGGGACAACGCTCACCGCGCGGACGAACGCACCGGGCGGAACCATCGTGCTGCGCAAGGACGGACGCATCGTGTCGCAACAGGCGTCACCCGCGTTGACGTATGACTGGAAAGGGGAGTACGGCACATACCGCATCGAAGTGCAGCTGCCGAACGCACCCGGCTCGCAGCCCGTCCCATGGATCGTCAGCAACCCGATTTACGTCCGGCCGGCCGGCTGGGGAATGCCGGCCAGACCTGCGCCGTACAGTCCGACGATCTCGTTGAGCATCCAGGGCGGTCCGTGGCACACCGAGACCGACGGAGTCTCGAGCGCCGAGATTTCGCAGACAGAGCCGCCCAAGGGCCCCGCGGAATTCACGTATCGTCTCGCAGACGGCGGGCGCACGGACCAGCACGCAGCGCTCGTGATCGGCGTGGGAACGGCACTGACCGAACGCACGCACCTCGCGCTGCGCGCGCAGGCGTCGCGTCCGATGCGCGTCTCGGTGCAGGCGCGACAGCCGCAATCCGGTGAACGGTGGCAGCGATCGATCTATCTGGACGGCGAGATTCGCGACGTGGTGATTCCGTTCAGCGAGATGTCTTCGGTGGGCGCGAGTGGGGCTTTCCATCCCGCGAGGGCGGACGCGCTGCTGTTTGTTGTCGACCTGACGAACTCGAGCCCGGGAACCGCCGGTCAATTCACGATTCACGATCTCCGTATCGAACGATAAAAACAGGACGAGAAAGACAGAAGATCAGAAGATCAAGAGATCAAGATTCGTTTTTCTCCTAGTCTCCTAGTCTCTTGTTTTTCTACGTGCGAACAGTCAGCAGCAGGTACATCGCGCAGCAGCCGAAGATGATGTTCGGCGCCCAGGCGGCGAGGGCGGGCGCCATGAGGCCGCCGGCGCCGATGGCCCCGAACACGCTGATGGCCGTCCAGTAGAGAATGGCGAGCACGATGCCGGCGCCCACGCCGTACATCGCGCCATGCTTGCCCGTCGTCACTGCGAACGGCACGGCGATGAGCGCCATGATGAGCGTCACGAACGGGAACGCGAGCTTGCGATGCAAGGCCACGACGTAGGGCACGACGTTGAAGCCCCCGGTCTGGAGCGACGACACGTAATCGCGCAACTGCGCGTACGACATGTACTGAGCGTCGGGCCGCTCGCTCGAAAAATGGCCGGGACCTTCCATCTTGACGGGCTGATTGGTGAACATTGAAAATCGGAGCTTGGGCTGAAATTCGCGGCGCCAGCCCTTCACGCCCTGCCACGTTACTAGACCTTTTTCCTCCCGGTCGCCGGCAAAGCTGGCCGACTCGAAGTACGTGCGCCGGGCGAGCGTCGACGGCTCTTTGCCGAACTCATAAATCGATAACCCATTCAGCCGGTTCCGGCCGGGCTCGAAATACAGGTACTGGTAGATGCTGCCGTTGGGGGCCGTCACCCACCGGCGATTCAGTTCCTGGGTCGTCGGCAGGCGCCCTCGAATCTGGTTGTTGATCGTATCGGCGCGCCGGTTGGAGTAGGCGAGCACACCCTCTTCGAGCCCGATGAGAATCGCGCTGCCGAGCATCGCGAGAATCAGCAGCGGCGATGCGGCACGATACAGGCTGATGCCGCAGGCGCGCATCACGATGAGCTCGCTGTTTTTCGTGAGGGCGCCGATGGTTACCAGCGCGCCCATCAGCACCGCCAGCGGAACCAGGTAGTAGCCAAACTGCGGCGACGCCCACCAGAGATATCGCAGGATCATCAAGCCCGTCGTGCGGCCCGTGAACAAGTGATTCGACAGATCGATGAAGCTCGCGATGTAGAAGAGCCCGAGCAGTCCGACCGCCGCGAGGGCCGCCACGCGGAGCCCGTGTTTCAACACGTACCAGTCGAGGATGCTGAGACGGGGCAGCGTGATCTGCGGCACCTTGATCACGACGACGACCTTCGTACCTCTCGACCCGGCGGCCGCGCCGGCCTGATTCCCGGCCACGCGCCGCCGCAGGAACGGCAGGGCAAACCGCACGGCCGACTCCTCTGGCGCCCGCAACTTCTTGACGACGAGAATCGCGCCCCACAAGGACACTACGATGTTCGGCACCCACATGGCGACCCACGCAAACCACCACGGGAAGAGTCCACCTTTGGCGAGGGCTTCGGACAGATAGAGCAGCAGCCAGTACACGAACACCACGCCGATCCCCACGACGAAGGCCGCCAGTTTGCCGTCACGCCTGTTGCTGACGCCCAGCCCGAGCGCAACCAGCATGAAGGCCAGGCAGGCAGCCGGAATGGAGTACTTCTTCTGCCAGGCCATGATCTGGTTATGCGGGTGGATATTCTGCGCGCGAAGCTCGGCCATGTCTTTCTTCAGCTCCGCGATGGTCATCTCCATCAGCCCCTTCATGGGGCCCTGGCTGGGGAACACGGTCTCGGGATTGATGATGAGCGTGGTCTGCTTGAAGGTGCCGGATTCGTATTTCTCGGGCTCGTCGAGCTTGGCGAAGTGATGGGTCCCGTCGGTGAGGACCATCTGCACCGTGCGTTTTTCCTCGTTCAGCAGCAGCCGGCCTGTTTTCGAGAGGTACAGCTTCGGTTCGTTCGGCAGGCTCGTGTCGGTCACGAACACGTTGGACCATCCCACGCCCGGCGTCACTTCACGGACATAAATGACCAGATTGGGAAAATCGGTGTAGAAGATCCGCGGCTTTATCTTGGTTTCGCCGCGTGTCATCAGCAGCTTGAAAGTTATTTCGCGGAACGCTTGATTTGCGAACGGCAGCGCGACGATCATGACGTAGGTCGTCGACACGGTGGCGATGACCGCGAAGAGGAGCATCGGCCGAAGCAGCCGCGCGATGCTGACGCCGCAGGCTTCCATGGCGACGATCTCGCGATCGCCCGACAGGCGGCCGAGCGTGAAGAGAACGCCGAAGAGCAGCGCCATGGGAATCGTGATGCCGAGCGCCTGCGGCACGAGCGTGGCCAGCACGCGCACGACGACGTCCCACGACGCGCCTTCGCTGATGAGGGATTCGCCGTAGTCCAGGATCGGCGGAATCTCGAGCGTGAAGGTGAGCAGGACCAGCGCAAACCCGAAGGGCGCCATGAGCTCCCGCAGGAGATAGCGGTCGAGAATCTTCAACATTCGGGGCATTTCGAAGATATCACAGCGGCGAGCGAGACCACCTCATGACTCAGATCGCTATCCTCTGGCACATGCACCAGCCGTACTACGAAGACCTCGCCACCGGCGAGCACGTCCTGCCGTGGGTACGGATGCACGGCCTGAAGGACTACTACGGCATGGCCGCGTTGATGCGCGAGTTTCCGCAGGTGAAGCTCACCTTCAACCTCGTGCCGTCGCTGCTCGTCCAGCTCGAGGCGTTTGCCGAGGACCGCGCGCGCGACTGGCACCTCGAGCTCGGCTTGAAACCGGCCGCCGAGCTGACCGAGACCGAGCGCGCCACCATCCTGTCGGAGTTCTTTCACGCCCCTCGAGGCCGGATGATCGATCGCTATCCGCGGTACGCCGACCTCCTGCAGAAGCGCGACAGCCGCGGGGGATACACCGACCAGGATTTTCTGGACCTGCAGGTCTGGCACAAGCTCGCCTGGGTCGATCCGATCTATCTGGATACCGACACACGTATCGGCCGGCTCCTTCAGAAGCAGCACAATTTTTCCGAGGACGACAAGCTCGAGTTGCGCGAGGTCGAGCTGGAGATTCTGCGCCGCGTGATTCCCGAGTACCGCGAGGCCGCGGCGCGCGGGCAGGCCGAGCTCTCGACGTCGCCGTTCTACCACCCGATTCTTCCGCTGTTGTGCGACACGGATATTTATCTGGAGACCCACCCGTCCTCGCCCGTGCCGCGGCCGCCGTTCCGCCATCCGGAAGACGCGTCGGAGCAGCTGACGCGGGCGCGCGCGTGTCACAAGCGGCTGTTCGGCCTCGACCCGGTTGGACTGTGGCCATCGGAAGGCTCGGTGTCGGACGACACGGCCGCGCTGGCGGCCGAGGCGGGGTTCCGCTGGATGGCCACTGACGAAGCCATTCTCGGCCGGACGATCGGGCGCGAATTCCGCCGGGACGCAGCCGGCTGGCTCGAACAGCCAGAGTTGCTGTACCGCCCGTATGAGGTGCGGGCCGGTGCGTCGACAATCGGCTGCCTCTTCCGCGATCACTCGTTGTCCGATCTCATCGGGTTCGTCTACGCGGGATGGGATGCCGACGGCGCCGCGTCGGACTTCGTCAACCGTCTCGCGGAAGCCGGCCGGCGGTTTTCGGCGTCAAGCGGCGGGGAAGAGGCGACCATCGCCATCATCCTCGACGGCGAGAACGCGTGGGAGCACTTCGAGGGAGGCGGGCGGCCGTTTCTGCGGGCGCTGTACGGCAAGCTGGCCAGCCATCCCGAGCTTCGGCCGGTGACGATGAGCGAGGCCACCGCGCAGCCCGGGCGCCCGTTGACCGGCATCTTTCCAGGCTCCTGGATTGACGGCGACTTCTTCATCTGGATTGGCCACGCCGACGATATTCGCGGATGGCGGCAATTGCGCGAGGCGCGTCAGATGTTCGGCCGCGTCTCTCCGGACATCGATCCGGAGGAACGTGAGAAGGCGTTCAAAGAGCTGCTGATCGCCGAAGGCAGCGACTGGTTCTGGTGGTATGGAGACGATCACTCGTCCAGTCACGATCTGGAATTCGACGAGCTCTTCCGGAGGCACATTCGCAACGTCTACCAGATGCTGGGCCAGCCGATCCCGGAGGAGCTGTTCGCGACCAACATCACGACCGGCCAGATTCCGCTGTTGGCGGTCATGCCGGTCGGGCTGCTGCGTCCGGTCCTGGACGGGCGTGCCACCAGCTACTTCGAATGGCTTCCCGCGGGCATCGTCGAGACCACCGCGCCGCCTGCCGGCGCCATGACCGGCAGCGACCGCCAGGAGCCGGCGGTGAAGCAAATCCTGTTTGGCTTCGATCTCGAGACCCTGTTCCTGCGTTTCGACCTGCCCGGGCAGGCCCGGCAGAAACTCGCGGACGGCATGCGCATCAGCATCAATTTCACCAATCCCGCGGATCGGCGTCTCGTCCTGTCGGCCAGCGTCCGGGGTGCGGTCGCCGAGCTTCAGGAACGCACGCCGGGCGGGCAGTGGGCGCCGGTCCGCTCCGCGGCTCCCACCATCGCCGCGCTGGACATCATCGAGGCAGCCGTCCCGTTCGCGGATTTGGGTCTTCGGCCCAACCATCCCTTCGCCTTCTTCGTGTCGATTCAGAACGACGGACACGAGCTGGAACGGTACCCGCCGCACCGGCCGGTCGAAACGGCCGTGCCTGACCCCGCGTTCGAAAAGTACAACTGGAAAGCGTAATAAGAGTCTCGGAGTCCGAAGAGTCCGGGAGTCCTGAAGAGTCCGGGAGTCTGAAGAGTCTGGGAGTCCGGAGAGTCGCGCGGGATTTCCACAGGGCCCTTTTTGGGCCCATTTGAGCTGGGTCTAATAATGGATGTTATGTTAACTAACGACTCAGAGCGCATGGGGAAACGCCCCTGAACAGCCTGATACCAGCGGCCGGCACCCGCTGACCATCCCGCTACGAGCTTCCAAGGGCCTCTCCGATCGCCGCCAGCAAGACCCCCGCGCACCCATCGGTCTTGAGCAAACGGGTCACGTCCCTACACCGCCCTTAAACGCGCATCCCTGACTAGCGATCTGTGAAGTAAACGGAAGGCTTCAGATTGCAGATTCAGATTGCAGCAGATTGCAGATGGCGAACTCTCCAGAGGTTTCAATTTCCGCGAGGTCGCGTGTCCGGCTCTAGTCGGACAACCTTCGACCTCCATGACTCCCGAGACCTCTTGAGACTCTTCCCACGACTCCCGGACTCCCAGACCCGCTCGACCCTGGAGACTCTCTCGGGACTCTCAGGACTCTTGAAACTCTTGAGACTCTTGAGACTCTCAGGACTCTTAGGACTCTTCAGACTCCCAGGACTCTCGTGACTCTGTTGACTCTTCAGACTCTCAGGACTCTCTGGACTCTCGTGACTCTTGAGACCCGATCTACCCTTGCCTCAACTCATCCAGGATCGCCTCGAGCGCCTCGATCACTTCTTCCTTCGGCACCGTCCCTTTGCGGAACCTCAGCTTCAGGTTGAAGGCCTTGTTCTGCGGACGGTAATTGAAGACGTACGCCTTCGGGCGGCCCGGCTTGGGCCTGGCCAGATCCTGCCGAACCTCGGCCCGGGTCGCGCCACCCTGGGCGGCAATCTTCTCGACCAGCGCGATCATTTTCTGAGGCGTCGGCTGCCTAACCACCTGCAAAAGCAATGATTTAGACGAAATGTCGGCCAGCCGACAAAGGTTCTTGATGTCCTCAGGTATCGCGTTCAGCGCCAGCGACTCGGTGATCGACGTGCGCGACTTCCCCAGCTTCCTGGCGAGCGCCTCGTGCGTGTAGGAGCTGCGCTGGGAGAGATGTTGCAGCGCCTCCGCCTCTTCAAACGGCGTCAGGTCCTTCCGCTGGATGTTCTCCACGAGCGCGAGCTCGATGACTTCGGTGTCGTCGACGTCGCGGATGACGACCGGCAGGTCACGAAGCCCCACCTGAACGGCAGCCTGGTAGCGACGCTCGCCGGCGATGATCTGGAAGCGGTCGCCGCGCGTCCGAACGATGAGCGGTTCGATCACTCCTTTTTCGGCGACCGACGCCATGAGCTCGGAAAGATCCCCCATCACTTGCCTGGGCTGGTTCGGGTTGGGATCGATCCGGTCGATGGCAATCAGGCGGCCGATGGGGGCACCCGCGGAAGCGGCCAGCGCTTCTACGTAATGCTCGTCGTGGCGCATCCGGATGGTTTCGGGGAGTCCTCGCCTAGGCACGATCAATGACCTCCTCGCAGAGACTGTAGTATTCGCTCGCGCCGGTCGAATCCGGTGCGTATGTGAAAATCGATTCCTTGTACGCCGGGCTCTCCTCCAGGCGGACGCTCTTGGTGATGACCGTCTTGAAGACCTTCCCGCCGAACACCTTCTTGATTTGCGTGCGGATGTCCTTGGCCAGCGACGTCCGCTTGTCGTGCATGGTGATGACGACGCCCAGAATCTGCAGCGATGGATTGGGGCGCTGCCGCACTTTCTCGATGGTTTCCAGCAAATCGTCGGTGCCTTCGAGGGCGAAGTAGGACGACTGAATCGGGATAAGAAGGTGCGTCGCCGCCACCAGCGCGTTAACGGTGAGCAGCCCCAGCGTCGGCGGGCAGTCGATGACGATGTTCGGATAGCTGCGCCGCACCGGCTCGAGCTTGTCCTTCAGCCGGAAGTGCGCGTCGATCTCCCCGATCAGCTTGGCTTCGAGCTTCGCCAGCGCGATGCGTGATGGCGCCACCCACAAGTGCTCCATCGACGACTTCTGAATGACGTCTGCCATCGCGACGGCCGAATCAGAGATCGCGTCGTACACGCTGCGCTGCACCTGGGTCATGTCCAGAAACGACATCGTACTGTTCGCCTGCGGATCGAGATCGATGAGGAGCGTCGGTTTTCCGCGCAGGGCCAGGCCTGCGGCAAGATTAATGGCGGTGGTCGTCTTGCCGACCCCACCCTTCTGGTTCGCGATTGCAACAATCATGCGGCGACTCTTTGGACCGAACTGGGGAGCGTCCTGAAGTGGGACGCGGGTTCATTCTAGGGAGGGAAACAGGCGAAAGCAAGAAATAAGCGACGCGGAAGGGCTATAAGCAGCGGCGAAACGAACTTTCTCTACTACATCTTGTACTTCCCAAGCTCGTCCGGGTCGAGGTTCTCGAGCCACTTCTGCAGCCGATCGGTATCGGGTTTGTCGCCGCCGGGGTCGAACGGCTTCGCGTTGTCGATGACCGACTCCTCGACGAAAATCGGCGCCCTCGCCCGAAGCGCCAGCGCGATGGCGTCGCTCGGACGCGCGTCGATCGCGACGGTCTCGCCGCTCACATCCAGGTAGATCAGCGCGAAGAACGTGTTGTCCTTGAGGTCCGACACGACGATCTTGCGCACGCTGGCCTTGAGATCGCTGATGACGTTCTTGAGCAGATCGTGGGTCATCGGCCGCGGCGTGCTGACGTTCTCGATTTGCAGCGCGATGGCGTTCGCTTCGTAGATGCCGACCCAGATCGGGAGCACTTTCTGGCCCTCGGCGTCGCGCAGCAGGATGATGGGCATGTTGGTGACGGGATCCACCATCAACCCTTTGATTGTCATTTCAATCTGCACTCGCAGCCCCCTGATTCAACGCTAGGCTTCAGTACCCGCCCTGTCAAGATGAATGGCTTCGCCGCCGATGCTGAACGCACCGGCGCGGGTGATGCGCACGGAGACGGTGCGGCCCAGCCACTCTTGCGGCCCGGGAAAGTTCACGACGGTATTGCCCGACGTGCGGCCCGAGAGCTCCCACGCTCGCCGCCGGCTCACCGAATCGACCAGCACATCGAACGTCTCGCCGATCGCGTCCTGGTGCAGCTCGAGTTGAATCTCGCGCTGCAGCGCCTGAAGCGCGACGATGCGCCGCGTCTTCTCGTCCTCACTCACATCGTCCGGCAGGCGTTTCAGGGCCAGCGTGTTCGGACGCTCGGAGTACTTGAACGAGAACATGCTCTCGTAGCGGACGAGCCGCGTCAGGCTGAGCGTGTCGTCGAACTCAGTATCGGTCTCACCGGGGAAACCCACGATCATGTCGGTCGACAGCGTGATGCCGGGCACCGTCTCGCGCAGCATGTCCACCAGCTCGAGGTAGCTCTCGCGCGTATAGCGGCGGCGCATGGCCTCGAGCACCCGCGAAGAACCCGACTGCACGGGCAGATGGAAGTGCTTGCACACCTTCGGCAGATCGCGGACCGCCTGAACGAGACGAGCCGGCACATGACGCGGGTGCGGGCTGGCGAATCTGATCCGCTCGACGCCCGGCACGTCGTGCACCGCTTCCAGCAGCGCGGCGAAATCGCACGAGGGATCGTCGGGCGCCTGATAGTGATTCACGATCTGACCCAGCAGCTGGATCTCCCGATGCCCCTCCCCTGCGGCCTGAATCACCTCGTTGACGATGTCGCGCTTCGGCCGCATGCGCTCGTGGCCGCGCGTGTAGGGCACGACGCAGAACGCGCAGAACTCGTTGCAGCCTTCGATGATCGTGACGTACGCCTTCACGGGATCGTGCCGCCGGGCCACGCCGAGCGGAAACGACACGTCTTCGTACGCGTCGACGTCGATGCGCGCCACCTCGCTCGCGTCCGCCACCGCCTGGTTCACCAGCACGGGGAGCTGCTTGAGGCTCTGCGTCCCGACGATCACGTCGATCATCTTCGACCGCTTCAAGAGCGCGCCCGCCTCCTGCTGCGCCACACACCCGGCCACCGCCACAACCGGCGCCCGGCCCGATTCCTCGCTCGCTTGACGAATCTCGCCGAGCCGCGTGTACAACTTCTCTTCCGCGCGCTCGCGCACGCTGCAGGTGTTGATGACGACAACATCCGCATCCGCCGCGTCCGGCGCCGCCTCGTAGCCAGCCTGCTCGAGCAACCCCGCCATGCGCTCGGAGTCGTGCACGTTCATCTGGCAACCGTAGGTTTCAATGAAGTACTTCACACTTGGACTCTCGCGACTCTTCCGACTCCCCGACTCTCCAAGACTCCCCCGACTCTTCCCCGACTCCCTCGACTCTATCGACTCTTCGCGACTCCCCGACTCTTCGTTCTTTCGCTTTCGCCTTTTGATTTAGTTTCGCTTTCGCCAAGCAGCTCGCGCGCTGCTGCGCGGGCCGCATCAGTCGGCGCCGCTCCCCCGATCATACGCGCCAGCTCCTCGACGCGCTCTGCCGCGCTCAAACGCACGACGCGCGTCTGCGTCCGTCCGTCCACGACCGCCTTCGAAATCTGGAAATGCACGTGGCCTGCCGCGGCGATCTGCGGCAGGTGCGTGATGCACAGGACCTGGAACTGCTCGCCAAGCCGGCGCAACGTCTTCCCCACCACGTCGGCCACGCGCCCGCCGATGCCGGCGTCAATCTCGTCAAAGATCAGCGTCTTGCCGGGCGCGTCCGCGGCGGCCAGCGTCCTGATGGCCAGCATCACACGCGAGAGCTCTCCGCCCGACGCAATCCGGGCCAGCGGCCGGGGTTCCTCGCCCACGTTCGCCGACAGGTAACATTCCGCGCTGTCGATGCCGGCCTCGGTCCACGCGGCTTCGGGGACATCAGTGGCGAAACGCACTTCGAACTCGGTCCGCCCCATCGCCAAATCCGCGAGGAGACGGCCGACCTGAGCGGCAAAATCCCTGGATGCGTCGCGCCGCTGACGCGAGAGCGCCCTGGCATGCGTCAGAAACTCGCTCCGGGCGGCGCCCGTCTCGGCTTCAAGCCCCGCGCGCCGCTCGTCGGCGTTCTGCAACGCCTCGAGCTGACGCGAGAGCGCATTCCGTTTTTCGATGACGTCAGACAGCGCTGGACCGAACTTCCGCTTGAGACGCTCGACGAGCGCGAGCCGGTCTTCGACTTCCTGCAGCCGCGCGGGTGACGCGTCGATGTGCTCGCCGTAGGCGCGCAGCGTGGTCGCGAGATCTTCGAGCTGGGGCTTGATCGCGTCGCGAGCCTCGACGACGTGGGGCAGGAAGATCGGATCGACCTCCGCGAGCTCGGCGACGCGCTTCCATACGTGACCGAGCTGCACCAGCGCCGCGTCATCGCTGTCGTACAGGGCCGAGTACGCCTCGTTGCACAGGCGCTGCAACTTCTCAGCGCTGCCCAGAACGCGCCGGGACGTCTCGAGCTCTTCGTCCTCGCCGGGACGCACGTTCGCCTTCTCGAGCTCGCCGACCTGGAACGTCAACAGGTCGAGCCGTGCCGCCTTCTCGCGCTCGTCCATCTGGAACGCGTCGAACTCGGACTGCAGTTGTTTCCAGCGTCGGAACGCCGCGGCGGTCCGATCGCGTGACGGCGTCAGGCCGGCGAACTCGTCGAGTATCGACAGGTGGCTTTGCGGATCGAGAAGCGTCTGATGCTCGTGCTGCCCGTGCAGCTCGACAAGCGGCGCCGTTCGATCGTCGAGCGCCGTTGCCGTCACGAGGGCGTCGTCGATGAAGGCGCGGCTGCGCCCCTGTGCGCTGATCTCGCGGCGGACGATAAGTTCTTGGGAAACATTAAGGGGGTCTGACCCCCGTACCAGTACGGGGGTCAGACCCCCAACCTCAAACACCGCCTGCACGCTGGCCAGAGATTCGCCCGTGCGGACGAGGTCCGCGGCCGCGCGGCCGCCCATGAGGAGCCCGACCGCCTCGACGAGCATCGACTTGCCGGCGCCGGTTTCGCCGGTCAGGACGTTCAACCCGGGTTCGAAATCAACCTGGACCTCATCAATGACGGCGAGGTGCTCGATGCGAAGGAAGCGAAGCATCTCAGAAGGCCTGCCTCGCCGAAGTCGCGCCGGAGCCGAAGCGAAGGCGGACGAAGGCGGGGAACTCCAATGCTACCATATGTTTGACAGCCGTTCGGAACGCGTGGTACTCTAAGCACTCCGCCTCGCGAAACGCTTCGATCTCTCCGGTCGAAACCTTGGCGAAGGCGGTCCGCGCTGTCCCAGCGGCGCAACTTTTGCCCGGAGGCTTATTTGCGCACGCTCGGCAACCTGCTCATCGCGATGCAGGCCGATGCGGCCACTGCCCCTTCTGCACATGCGCTGGGTGGCGGCTTCATCGATCTCATCAGACAGTCGACACCGCTCAGCAAGGCCGTTCTCGCGACGCTCGTGATTTTTTCGATCGTGTCGTGGGCGATCATTCTCTACAAGCTGCTGACGTTCAACCGGATTCGATCGCAGACCTCGCGCTTCCTCGAGATCTTCCGCCGGAGTACAGAAGTTCTCGGAAGTGCAGGGTGTCTGCCAATCGCTGAACGACAGCCCGCTGGTGGGAATTTTTCTCGCGGGGTACGCCGAGCTGAATCTGCAACTTCGTCAGGCATCAAGTGCGGCAAATCCTGCGCACAACCCGGCGCCGCCCGCGGCGCGCCCGGTTCTCAAGTCGCTGGTCTCGGTCGACCGCGCGTTGATGCGGGCGTCGAACATGGAGACCAACAAGCTGGAGAAGCACATCACCTTTCTGGCCACAACCGCCGCGGTCACACCGTTTATCGGACTCTTCGGCACGGTGCTCGGCATCATCGCGGCGTTCCAGGGCATCGGCTCGCAAGGCTCGACGAGCCTCGACGTGGTGGCGCCCGGCATCGCCGATGCATTAATCGCAACGGCCGCCGGTCTGGCCGCGGCGATTCCCGCGGTGTACTTCTACAACCTGCTCACGCAGCGCGTGAAGAACCTGGCGTCCGAAATGGATGACTTCTCCCTGGAGTTCCTGAACATCGTCGAGCGGAATTTCACGTAATGCCAAAAGTTCAATCCTTCGACCACGAGAAAGGCGGGCATTCCCGCCGCGGCCGCAGGACCTCGTCTTCGCTCGCCGAGATTAACGTCGTGCCGCTCGTCGACGTGATGCTGGTGCTGCTCATCATCTTCATGGTGACGGCACCGATGATGCAGCGTGGTGTAGAGATCAACCTGCCGGTCGCACGCCGCGGCACATCCATCAACGCGGAACCAGTGTTCGTGACGCTCGCGCTGTCGTATCGTAAGGATCAGCGCGTGTTCATCGGCCCGGAAGGCAAACAGGAAGCGGTGCCGCTCGCCGTACTCGGCGAACGTGCGCGGCAGATGCTGGTCTCGCGAGCCAGCAAGCAGGTGTATCTGCGGATGGACGCGGGCATGAACGCGCAGGAGTTTCTGGCCGTGATGGACACACTCAAAGACGGAGGCGTCGAGGGTGTGGGCGTCGTCGCGCTGGACTCGTCGAAGAAAACGCAGAACTGAATGAGGTCGATGTTGGAACGCCCCACCAGGCAGATAGACGCAACAACCAAGGCCGAGCCGCCCAAGGCGGCGAAGGCACAGGTCGTGGGGGTGGGGCCCCACGACAACTAACTTATGGAAGCCGTCGTCAGCGACATCCTGCAGCAGCGCAAGAGCACACCTGACGGTCTCTCGAAGACCGCCAGTATCTCCTTTGCTGCCCATGTGATAGCGCTGGGCGCCCTTGCGCTGGTTTCCGGGCTCGTGCCCAAAGCGGCCGAGAAGCCGCGCGTGGTCATGAGCATCAGCCTCGGCGGAGCACCCGGACCGAACAACGGCGGCATGCAGATGATGGGGGGCCGCAACATCGAAGCCGCGGCACCGTCGACCGCGCCAGCGATTGTTCGAAATCCGCCTCCATCGGTCACGCCCCCAAAGATGACGTTGCCCGATCCAAAACAGAAGCCCCGGACGCCCCCCAAGCCGGCTGAGACGTCTAAAGATCCTAAGGGCACGGTACGAGGTCGGGGTTTCGAAACGCAAACAGGCACGGCACGCGTCGAAACGGGCGCCAGGGGTCAGGGGTTCGGCCTGTCAACTGGTGGCGGTGGCGGGGATGGAGGCGTGCGGTTGGGCGTGGAGAATTTCTGCTGCCCTGAGTACATCATTGACATGCGGAATCGCATCATCAAGAACTGGAATCAGAGTCAGAAAACAGCCGGTGTGGTGATCATGTTCTTCTCGATTCAGCGGACCGGCGAGATCACCGCAGTCGAAGTTGAGCGATCGAGCGGAAATCCGGTCCTGGATCTCGCCTCGCAGCGGGCGCTGATGACGACAAAGATGCTGGCGCCGCTTCCAGCGGCGTTTCCGGAACGACAACTACCCGTGCACCTTGAATTCGTGTACGAGCGATAAGAAGGGTCCCATGACGAACACGGTCCGGAATTTCCTGACGACGGCTGCGTGCATCGCGGCGGTGGCCATCCTGGCCGCACAGGCGCCGCCCGAAAGCCAGCAGCCTCCTCCGCAGTCGAGCGCCACGGAAATCAGCGTCTCGATCCGCGGCGAGGCGGGCGCCCCTCCACACTACGCCGTGCCCGACTTCATTCCGCTGACCAACGACAAGGAAACCGCGGAAGCCGCCAAACTAATCGCACAGGTGCTGTGGGACGATTTGTCGTTCGAGCGCGAATACGACATGATTCCGCGCGACACATACCGCACGATCGAGCAGACACCGACGGCCGAGACGATCGCCTTCGACCGCTGGCGCGAGCTCGGGGCCGACGGCGTGATCAAGGGCACGGTCAAAAGGACAGGCAATACGTTTCAGGTCGAGATGCGTCTCTTCAACGTCCGTGCGCGCGCACAGGCGCTCGGCCGCGTGTACGACAACATCTCGCTGCGCAATCCCAGGGCCGCCGCGCACACGATTTCCGACGAGATCCACCAGACGCAGACCGGTCTCAAGGGAGTGGCGCGGACGAAGCTGACGTTCATTTCCGATCGCGACAACGAGCGCGTCGTCGACACCGTGGAGCTTCGAAACGTCAAGGAAGTGTACGTCACCGACTACGACGGCGCGAACCAGGTGCGCGTGACCGCGAACCGCCGCCTCAACGTGACGCCGTCCTGGTCGCCCGACAGCCGCAGCATCGCGTACGCGTCGTACGCGCTGATCCATCCGCAAATCATCGTCTCGAATGTTTACCAGGGGACGCGGCAAACGCTGACCGACGACAAGTCGAGCGCGTTCTTCCCGGTGTATTCACCCGACGGCAACCGCATCGCGTTCATGTCGCAGCGCGACGGGAATCCAGAGATCTACGTCATGAACAAGGACGGCTCGGGCGTGCGCCGCCTTACAAACAACACCGCGGCGGAATCGACGCCTACATGGTCGCCCACCGGCACGCAAATCGCGTTCACGTCCGACCGGTCGGGTTCACCGCAGATCTGGGTGATGGACACCGAAGGCTTGAACGTGCGGCGCATCACGTTCGGCGAATCCTGGGCCGATCGCGCAACCTGGTCGCCCGCGCCGTTCAACGAGATCGCGTACTCGGCCCGCTCGGGCCCCGGGTTCGATATCAGGATCTTCGACGTGGCCAGCGGCACGACGAAAACGATCACCGACGGCGTGGGCACCAACGAGAGCCCGGCGTTCTCACTCAACGGACGCCACATCGCGTTCTCCTCGTCGCGGTCGGGCAAGGTCAATATCTTCACGATCGCGAGAGACGGCAGAAACCTGCGCCAGGTGACGCGGGCCGGTAACAACACGTTCCCGAACTGGTCGCACTAAACGACAGACGAAGACGACACACTTATGAGACGACGACTATTGATTGGCCTGTCCGTGCTGCTGCTCGCCGGAGCCGCTGCGTGCCACAAGAATCAGCCACCCGTCGCGCGGCCGTTGCCGCCGCCACCGCCGCCGACGGCCAGCACCAACGCTCCGCCGGCGCCTCCCCCGCCCGTGCGCGAGCCGATGCCGCCCGAGCCGTTGCGGAGCGACGACGTCGCTGCGCGATCGCTCGACGACTTGAACCGCGATTCGCCGTTGAAGCCGATATTTTTCCTTTACGACAGTTCAGACGTGGACGATGCCGGCCGCACCACGCTGCAGGCGAACGCCGCGGTGATGAAGAAGTACGCGACGTGGGTCATCACGATCGAAGGCCACTGCGATGAGCGCGGAACCGCGGAGTACAATCTGGCTCTGGGCGAACGGCGGGCCGTGGCGGCGCGCCAGTACCTCATCTCGCTCGGGCTCGAGGCCAACCGCCTGCGCACGGTGAGCTACGGCAGCGAGTTCCCGTTCGACCCGGCGCATCAGGAAACCGCGTGGAGCCGGAACCGCCGCGCCCATTTTGTGATTACCGCGAAATAGCGGTCCGGCTGAAGCCGGACACTACGTACTGACAGGGAGATCTCGGTTATGACGATTCGAATCACCCCGACACGCGCGGTGCTCTCGCTGTGTCTGGCACTGGCGTATCTGGCGCTGACGCCCGCCACTCCCGCGGCCGCCGATCGCGAGCACCAGCAGATCATGGCGGACCTGCGGATGCTGCAGGAGCAGACGCAGCAGCTGCAGGCGCTGATGAACGACCTGGGCGAAGCGCTCAAGGCGGTCAGCTCGCGGATCGAGGATCAGACAGGGCTCGAGCGCAAGGCGTTCGCCGACGGCAAGGTGCAGATGGACACCATGTCGGGCGATTTGCGCATCGTGCGCGAGAAGGTCGACGAGACCAACGTGCGGCTCGGCTCGATTACGCAGGAGCTCGAGTCGATCAAGCAGGCGATTCCCGAGCCCGGCGCGTTCACGAGCGCCCCGCCGAACCCGCTCGCCACCGACCCAACGGGGGCAACCACGCCAGGAACCTCGCCCGTCGGTCCCGTCGGTGCCGTGCCGCCACCCACAACCGCGGCCGTGACGCCGCCTTCGGGCATTCAACCTCAGCGGCTGTGGCAGTCGTCGTTTGCCGACTACACCACGGCGAACTACTCGCTCGCGATCCAGGGCTTCGAGAGTTATCTCAAGTATTTCCCCAAGGGCCAGCAGGCCCACGAAGCGCAGCTGTACATCGGTGAAGCCCTGTTCCAGGACAAGAAGGACGCGGAAGCCGTCGTTGCGTATGAGCGGGTGATCTCGAACTACCCTGGCTCGGCATCGGTGCCGACGGCCTACTTCAAGCGCGGGGTCGCGTTCGAGCAACTTGGAGAACCGGGACGCGCCAAGGAATCGTACGACGCGGTGATCAAGCAATTCCCCGAGACCAGCCAGGCCACGATGGCGCGGCAGCGGCTCGAAGCGGTCAGCAGCAAGCCGGGGAAATAGTTTTTCGTTGTCAGTCGTCAGTTTTCAGTTTTCAGTCGTCAGTTTTCAGTAAGATCACGCTACAACGTGAAAATCCGGGAAACTGATAACTGAGAACTGATAACTGAGAACGAGGAAGAGGCAAAGATGGGCAGCGTAAACAAAGTGATTCTGGTGGGCAACCTCGGGCGCGACGCCGAGCTCCGGTACACGCCGGGCGGCGCCGCGGTCGCGACGCTCAACATGGCGACCACAGAGGTGTTCAAGGATCGCGAGGGCCAGAAAAAAGAAGATACACAGTGGCACCGCGTGATTCTGTGGGGCAAAACGGCGGAGACGCTGCAGGACTACCTGACGAAGGGCAAGCAGATCTACGTCGAGGGCAAGTTGCAGACGCGCAAGTGGAAAGACAAGGACGGCAACGACAAGTACACAACCGAAATCCGCGGCGATCGCGTCGTGCTCTTGGGCGGCGGCAGCCGGGGCGATGGCGGCGGCAGTCGCGGCGGCAGCGCCCCGACCGAGGAGTTCGCGCACGCCGAAGCCGGCGGCGGTGGCGGCTCGGTGGAGCTGACCGACGACGATATTCCCTTCTAACGATTGTCAGGGCAGATGGCATTGCCTCTGACGCTGGTCAGGGCAGATGGCAGATCTTGATTTGCCATTTGCCATTTGCCATGACGGGGATCACTTAATCCGTCCGTACCTGTCCTCCAACCTCACCACATCGTCCAGTTCCGGCGTCGAGACTTCGAAGATGTCGCTGTCTTCGATCGCCGTCATGCGATGGATGGTGTGCGGGGTAATGTGGACGCTCTCGCCGGGCAGCATCTCGCGCTTGACGAGCGACTCGCCTTCCTGAATTTCAAATAGCAGTTTCCCCGTCCAGAGGAAGATCGTTTCGTCCTTCACGTTGTGGTACTGCAGGCTCAGCGCATGGCCGGCCTTGACGTGCAGCACCTTGCCCACATAGCGCGCGGTCTTGGCCCAGTGGAGCTCGTGCCCCCACGGCTTGTCGATTTTAGTGACGCTCAAGAATCCTCCGGCGTGTCAGCGCGTCGGCGAGCAACTGCTCGATCTCGGGCGCGCTTTCGAGTTTCAGGGCGCGAGCGGCCACCTGGCGCAGTTCGCGCGTGTCCATCTCCTGGATGACCTGACGGGCGATCGGAATCGCGGCCGGCGTCATGCTGAATCGCACGAGCCCCATGCCGATGAGCAGCGCCAGCATGACGGGGTCGGACGCCATCTCGCCGCACACCGACAAGGGCACCTTCCGCTTCGTTGCGGCGCGACGGATGTGCCGGATGACGCGGAGGATGGCCGGGTGCAGCGGCTCGTAGAGGTGCGACACGCGCTCGTCGGTGCGATCCACGGCAAGACAGCACTGAATGAGATCGTTCGTGCCGATGGTCAGGAAATCGGATTCCGCCGCGAGCAGATCGGCCGTGAAGGCCGCCGACGGCACTTCGATCATGACGCCGACCTGCAGCGGGCCGATCTCACCGCCTCTGGCCTGCACCTCCTGGCGCGCTTCGGCCAGCACGCTGCGCGCTTCGCGCAGCTCTTCGACGCCAGACACGAAGGGAAACATCACGCGAAGATCGCCGTGCGCGGCGGCTCGCACGAGCGCGCGCAACTGCGTCCGCAACAACTCGCGGCGCTTCAGGGTGAGACGAATCGATCGGAGACCGAACCGGCTGCGCGGCACCTCGTATCCGGTCGTCCACATGGCCTCGCCGCGCTGCTCCCCGCTCGTCAGCTGATCTTCGTCGATGTCGAACGTGCGGACGGTGACGGGCGCCGGGCGCACGTCGTCGAGCAACTGGCGGTAGATCTGGTACTGCATGTCTTCGGTGAGCTCTTCCGCGGAACGACCCGCCAGCAGGAGCTCCGAGCGGAAGAGCCCAATCCCTTCTGCCCCTTGTGCTTTCGCGAACGACGCGTCCCCCAGCAGGTCGACGTTGGCTTCGACGCGCACGTCCACGCCGTCCGCCGTGCGGACCGGACCAGTGTGGGCCGCCACCTCGACGGTGTCTGCCTTCTCTCGGGCGCGCGATCGGCGAGTGCCGCTCGAGCCCGACACAGCGGACTGCTGCACATCCGAGGGCGGATCGACCGAAACAGTCCCCTCTTCTCCGTCGACCATGATGAAGGTGCCGGGCACGATCTTTTCGGTCGCGTCGTGGAGTCCGACCACCGCGGGGACATGAAGCGAGCGCGCGAGAATCGCGGTGTGATACGTCCGGCTGCCGGCATCGGTGATGAACGCCTGAAACATGTTCCAGTCGAGCTGGGCGGCGAGCGAGGGCGGCAGCTCGTCAGCCACCAGGATGCAGGGGGCTTCGCATTCCCCCAGCAGCCCGCGAAAGCCGACGCCGTCCGGCGTCAGGTTCATGCGAACGCGGCCCACGACGTCGGCCAGATCGCCTTTGCGTTCGCGCAGGTAGGGATCCTCGATGCCGTCGAAGATCGCGCCCAGGTGATCGAAGACCTCCTGCAGCGCCCACTCGGCGTTCACGCGCCGCTCGCTGATGATCGTCGCCGCACGCGGCAACAGCATCGGATCGTCCAGCATCAGGCGCTGCGCTTCGAAGAGCGTGCTGAGGTCGCCGCCCAGCAGGCGCTTCTGGATGCGATCGAGCTGTACCGCCGATCGGCGCCGCGCCTCCTCGAGCCGGGCAATTTCCCCGTCGATGCGCGGCTCGGGGATCGAGAAGCGGACCACCTGCGCCCGCTGGATGAGCACGACGGCCCGTCCGGCACCGGTGCCCGGCGACACGCCAATCCCCTTCAAGCGTTGCACGTGTCCTCGCCGAATCCGGCTTCGATGAAGCCGCAGAGCGCGTCGAGCGCCGCCTGTTCGTCGTGTCCATCAGCCGAGACGGTCAACATCGTGCCTGCGGCGGCGGCCAGCAGCAGTATTCCCATGATGCTCTTGCCGTCCATCGTCTGGGAGCCTCTCGTGACTTTGACGTGCGACTGAAAGCGCGAGGCGAGATGCACGAATTTCGCGGCCGCGCGCGCGTGCAGGCCAAGACGGTTCGCGATGACGACCGATCGTGACGTCATGCCGGCCGCACCTATCGCACCTGACGCACCCGACGCACCTATTTGACCTCCGCGTGGAGCAGATCGGAGGCCACCCAGATGGCGTTCCGGCCGACCTCGCGCATCTCGCGCGCCACGCCGAGCAGGTCGGACGAGCTCTGCAGATGCGCCAGCTTGATCAGCATCGGCAGGTTCACGCCGGTGATGATCTCCACGCGGTTGCTCTCGAGGAACGTCAGGCCCAGATTCGACGGTGTGCCGCCAAACATGTCGGTGAGAATCAGGACGCCCGCGGGGCCCTGCACCTGTCGAATCGCGTCCGAAATGGCGTCGCGCGCCACTTTCGGATCGTCGTGCCAGCCGATCGACACGGCCACAAACTGCGGCAGCTCTCCCACAATCGTCCGCGCCGCATTCACCAGCTCGTTGGCGAGCTGCCCGTGAGTCACCACGATGACGCCTATCATTCGTCCTCGGTTCTCAGTTTCAGTTTTCAGCTACCGGTTGTCAGTCGTTAGACGCGCTCATTCGACATTTAGTTCTGGAGCCCAACTGATGACTGAGAACTGACGACTGAAAACCATGAGTTATTCATGGGTAATATCCCGATGATGCACCCGGACGCGGGTGCCGGTCGCGCCGCGCAGGGTCTTCCGCAATGCCTCGGCCACCATCACCGACCGGTGGCGACCGCCTGTGCAGCCAATGGCAATCGTCAGGTAGCTCTTCCCTTCCGCCACGAACTGCGGGATGAGGAATTTCAGCAGCTCGCTCAGGCGGGCGAGCAATTCGCCCGTGGCGCGATGGTCTTCCATGAACTTGACGACCGTGCGATCGCGCCCGGTCTTCGGACGCAGCCGCGGCACGAAGTGCGGGTTCGGCAAAAACCGCACGTCGAAGACGAGATCCGCGTCCATCGGGATGCCATGCTTGAACCCGAAGCTGACGAGCGTAATCGCCATCCGCGACTTGGCCCCCTTGAGCTCGCCGGCCGAAAACGCAAACGTCTTGAACGCCTGCCGCAGCTGATGCACCGTCAGGTCGGATGTGTCGATGATGTGATCGGCCATCGACCGGATGCTGTTCATGCGGCGGCGCTCGGCTCTGATGCCTTCCGAGGCCGACGATCCCGGCGCCAGCGGGTGCGGCCGCCGCGTCTCGCTGAACCGGCGCACGAGGATGGCGTGCGTGGCTTCCAGGAAAATCAGCGCGGGATTCAGTCCCTTCATGAGCCGCAGGCGCCGATAGGTCTTCGGAAACTCCGCCAGAAAGTTCTTCTCGCGCACGTCCACGACGATGGCCACACGCGAGATGCCCTCGCGGCGCACCAGTTCGGCCAGCGTCGGGATGAGGGTGGTCGGAATGTTGTCGACGCAGAAGTAGCCCAGGTCTTCGAGCGCCCTGATGGCCTGCGACTTCCCCGATCCGGACAGGCCGGTGAGCACGATGAAACGCGCCTCCCGCGAGGCGCGGCGCCCCTGCTTCGTGCGCGGCACTCGAATCCGCCGCGTCGAACGCCGCGGCGGTGAGGTCTCGTCTACAATCACGGCTCTTCCCCTGTATCCGACAGATCGTCAATCTCCGGCTCGTCGATCTCGTCCACGCCGGCAAGCGTGAGCCGGTGCTCGAGCCGTTCGGCGAGCTTGCGCGCCGCGTGATGGCCGCGCGCCCGGAGCAGCTGATTGCGTGCGGCGATTTCCACGAGGATGGCGAGGTTGCGCCCCGGCGCCACCGGCATGCGGATGAGCGGCAGCGGCAGGTTCAGGATCTGGTAGCGCTCGTCGTTCAGGCCCAGGCGGTCGTAATCGCGGTGCTGTTCCCAGCGCTCGAGCTGCACCACCAGCTCGACCCGCTTCGACGTCCTCGTCGCGGCGATGCCGAACAGGTCTTGAATGTTGATGACGCCAAGGCCGCGGATCTCCATGTGATGGCGCGTCAGCGCGGGACACGTGCCGATGAGCATCGTTTCGGCGCGGCGCCTGATCTCCACGGTATCGTCGGCGACCAGCCGGTTGCCGCGCACGATGAGGTCCAGCGCGCACTCGCTCTTGCCGATGCCGCTCTCGCCGACGATCAGCACGCCGAGACCCAGGATGTCGAGCAGGACGCCGTGGACGAGCTCCCGCGCGACAAAGCTATCCTCGAGCATCGCGGTCACCTTCGCCATCGCCACGGGCGTTGGCACCGCCGTGCGCAGCACCGGCAGATGCGCGCGCTCGGCTTCGAAAATCATCTCGCCGAACGCCCGCAGGCCCCCGGTGATCAGGATGCACGGCACCTCGTCGTGCTCGCACACCAGGCGCATGGTATCGGTGCGATCGACCGAATTGAGGCTTTCCAGGTAGCGGACCTCGCTGTTGCCGAACACGAGGACGCGTCCTTCGCGGAGGTACTCGTGGAAGCCCGCGAGGGCCAGGCCGGTCTTCTGGACGTAGGGGCTCAGAATCCGGCGATCGAGGCCGCCGGCGCCCGCGAGGAGCTCGAGATCCAGCCCCAGCGCTTCAGGGCGGCTTCGGAGGAGCGTGCCGACCGTCACGCCTGTCGTCATCGGCTGTCTTTCACCACAGAGGCAGGAGGGCCTCTATCACGCTCTCCGCCGCGAGCGCGGCGCCCGCCCCGTTGCGGCCGACAGCGTGCGCACCGATGCCGCCGTCCGCTTGCGCTGCTGCCACTTGCCCTTGACGGTTTCGGCCTGCTGCAGCACTTTCTTGACCGCCGCGCTGAGCGACGTGCTCCACGAGGCGGCGGTGCCGACGCCGGTCAGGATGTGATCCTGCCGCGCGTGGGTGACGACTTCGGCGACGAAGCGATTCTTCTCGCGCGAGAGCACGACCTGCACCGAGACGAGGGCGTCGCTGAAGTGGCGCTGGAGCTTGGCAAGCCTGGCATCGACGAGCCGTCTGAGCGTGGGAGTGATTTCTACCTGTCGGCCGGTGAGCAGTAGACGCATGCGAATGTTTCAGTACAGCACCTTGCGTTGATTGGACGTCGGAATCTTCAGCTCCTCGCGATACTTCGCGATCGTGCGCCGCGCCAGCACCAGCCCTTCGTGCTGCAGGATGCTGACGATCTTCGAGTCGCTCAGCGGCTTGCGCGGGTCCTCGGCCTCGATGATTTTCCGGATGCGCTGCTTGATCGTGACCGACGAAACGCTCTCGCCGTAGGAGCTGCTGATCCCGGAGTGGAAGAAGTACTTCATTTCGAACACGCCCTGCGGCGTGTGCATGTACTTGTTCGTCACGACGCGGCTGACCGTCGATTCGTGCATGCCGATGTCGCTGGCCACGTCGCGCAGGACGAGCGGCTTGAGGTACTCGATGCCGTGGTCGAGAAAGTCGCGCTGGAAGTTGATGATGCTCGTCGCGACCTTGTGGATGGTCTTCTGGCGCTGCTCGACCGATTTGATCAGCCAGAGCGCCGAGCGGAACTTGTCTTTCACGTACGCCCGCGTCTCGGTCGTATTCTCGGCGCTCTTGTCGAGCAGGCGCCGGTACACCGGGCTGATGCGGAGCTGCGGCAATCCCTCTTCGTTCAGCACCGCCACGTACTGGTCTTCCACCTTGACGACGTAGACGTCGGGGATGACGTAGTGGGACTGCGACGGGTTGTAGCGGCTGCCCGGCTTCGGATCGAGGTGCCGGATGATCTCGACGTGCTCTTTCAGATCCTCGATCGACATGCCGAGGCGCTTGGCGATCTCCGGGACCTGGTGGTTCTGGAGCAGGCGCAGATGCTCGGTGACGATCTTCTCCGTCGGCGTGCCTTCGAGACCGATGTGGCGGAGCTGCAGGAGGAGGCATTCCTGGAGGTCCCGCGCGGCGACGCCGATGGGATCGAACCCCTGCACGACCTTGAGCGTGCGCTCGACCGCCTCGACCGGCCACGGGCCCATGGCGGCAATCTCCTCGAGCGACGCGACGAGCATGCCGTCGTCGTTGAGGTTGCCGATGATCGCCGAGCCGATCTCGCGATTCTGGTCGTCGTCGGCCAGGAGCGAGAGCTGCCAGAGCAGGTGATCGGACAGCGAAGACGAGGTGGCAAGGGTGTTTTCGATCGGCGGAAGCTCTTTCACTTCCTGCGGCGTGTGCGGCCGGTAGCCGTCGTCGAGGTAGTCGCCGAAGAAATATTCGTAGTCGCTGTCGTCCCAGGCGTCGCCCTTTTCCTTGGCGGCGGCCTCGGTCTTCTCGGCCTGCGCGGCGGCTTCCGTCGGCTGCAGATCTTCGGTGGGCACCTCTTCGAGCATCGGGTTCTCGACGACTTCCTGATTCAACAGGTCCGCCAGCTCGAGCGTCGACATCGGCAGCAGCTTGATGGCCTGCTGCAGCGACGGCGTCAGAATGAGCTTCTGAACGAGTTTTGTGTGGAGCTTCTGCTGAATCGCCATACCCGTCTCGGTTCGAAACCTGCCCTCCCAGTATACGTAGGGTCCGGCATCCCCGGACCGTCCTCCCATCTTAAGTCATTTTTGTGTTCAGTCGAGACGGAACTCGGTGCCCAGGTACACTCTTCTCACTTCTTCATCGGCCGCCAGCGCGTCGGGTGTGCCGCTATGGAAAATTCCGCCATCGTGGACGATATAGGCGCGATCGGTGATGCGCAAGGTCTCGCGCACGTTGTGGTCGGTGATCAGCACACCGATGCCGCGATCTTTCAAGTGAAAAATAATCTTCTGGATGTCGGTGATGGCGATGGGATCGATGCCCGCGAACGGCTCGTCGAGCAGGAGGAATTTGGGCGAGACCACCAGCGCGCGCGTGATTTCCGCCCGCCGCCGCTCGCCGCCCGACAGCGTGTAGGCGGGCGACGACGCCAGCGACGTCAGGTTGAGCTCGGCGAGCAGCTCGCGGCACCGCGCACGGCGCGCGGCCGCGTCGAGGTCCAGCGTCTCGAGGATCGCCATGATGTTCTGCTCGACCGTGAGGCCGCGGAAGATCGAGGGCTCCTGCGGAAGGTATCCGATGCCCTTCCGCGCGCGCGCGTACATGGGGAGATCGGTGACGTCCTCGCCGTTGAAAATCACGCGGCCCGAATCGGGCGACGTGAGGCCGACGGTCATGTAGAACGTGGTGGTCTTGCCGGCGCCGTTCGGCCCCAGCAGGCCCACAACCTCGCCCGACTGCACGTCGAGGCTGACGCCACGCACGACCGTGCGCCCGCCGTACGACTTGGTGAGGTCCTGCGTGCGCAGCGTCGCCATTCAGCGTTTGGGGGGTGGAGGACAGGAACTGTCTGAAGCCGTCTGCGTCCGCGTTTCATCCCGGCCGATGATGCGCAGCTCTTCGGTCGCCCGCGCGAACGTCAGGACCTGGCCGTCTGTCCGGCGGCAGCCCTCGCTGGTGGTCCGGAACATCCGCACGAGCCGGCCCTTGCCCGTCATCGTGTATTCCTCTTTCGCCGCCGCGTACGTCAGGTGGTCGCCCGTGGTAATCCGATCGACTTCGGTGAACTTCACGTCGCCGGTCGCTTCCAGGTGCTCGATGTCCTGCCCGTTTTCGCCCAAGGTGAGCACGATGGTCTCTCCCGTGAGGTCGCCGTTCGGGCCGACGACATGCGCCTTGGTCGTGTAGGTCACTTTGCGGATGGCGTCCTCGTAGTTCATCCGCTGGCCGGACCCAATCGACGGGCTCGCTTCGCGCACCTTGGTCGTGGGACTCACCTCCTGCACGATCATCCTCGAAATCACCGAGCCCTGCGCCAGAAGGTTGCCGGTGCTGCCGTCGACCGTAATCGTGTCGGCTTTCACGTTGGTCTCCGCCTTATCCCCCTGCACCAGCGTGGCGGCGCCGGTGAGCACGAGCATCGACATGTCGCCGCCCGTGTAGGCCAGCTCGCGGCTGAGACCGTTCACCGGCTGATCCTGCTTCATCAGGCCCGGCGTACGGCGCGTGCTCTTCGATCCGGGCTTGACCGGAAACATGATCGACTGGACGGGCTTCGATGTGCTCGTCGCTTTGAGCTTCGAGCCTTCGATGTTCATCTCGATCTCGTTGGCATCGACCTGCATCTGCTCGTTCACGACCCGCGGCACCGGCTGACCGGGCTCGCCCTTGAGCGCGACCTGCCCGGTCTGCATGTTGTAGCGCATGTACCACGCGGCCGCGCCAGTCGAGTTATCGTCGAACCGCACCGATCCGGTGAAGATCGCTTCGCGAATCTCGCCGAGCCCGCCGTTCAACGCCGTGTCGAGCGTGCGCGACGTGACCGTGCGCTTGACGGGAGGGGTGCCTCCCGTTTCCGAGTACTCCACCCTGTCGGTGAACGACGCGTCGGTCAGCCCCGCCTTCGGCGTGCCGGTCGCGACCAGGACGTTCGACGACACCTTCTTGGCCGGCTGATCCTTGACGCCCGGCAGGTCGAGCACGACATGATCCCGGCCGTTCAACGACGTCACCGTTGCGCCGTCTGGCGCCATGACGATTTCGACGGTGTCGGCGTGGAGGATGCGATCGGGCGTATCCTTCGCGCCGGCAATCCGCAGCGCCGAGCCGCCGGCAATACTCACGCTTTCCACCAGATCGCTGTTCTCCTGATAGGTGATGTTGATGGCGTCGCCCGACATGGCTCTCAGCTCGCCGGGCGCCGCCGCGGGTGTTTCGATGCGGGCCGCGGTCCGCAGATCCAGACTGCGCAGACGCTCTTCCTTGTCGGTGAGCTCGCCCACGGCGCTCTCGGCATCGATGACCTGCGTGCCGCGCACGATGTGCACGGCACGCTCGAAGCTGACGAAATTATCCTTGCGCGCGAGGACCGACGCGCCGGCCGTCACGTTGGTCGCCCCTGCCCCGCTCTTGTCGCCCCCCAGCTTGACGTTGCTCTGATCTGAAATGCCGATCAGGTCGCGCGCCTCGTCGTAGCTGAAATCGACGCCGCTGCCGCTCATCCGTCCACGCTTGAACGTGACAGGGCCGGGCGCGCGCACGATGCCCTCACTCTGGCTGTACACGGCGCTGTTGGCCGACACCTCGAGCCCGTCGCTGGCCTTCATCAGGACGTTGCCCTTCATGTCGAGGTTGGTCTGGTTTTCGCCGACTCTCGCTTCATCGCTGGTCGCCACGAACGTCTTGCCTTCGCGCACGGAGGTGACCTTCACCTGGAGGAGCCGGGTACTGCCGTCGGGATAGGACAACTGCTTTTCGGCTTCAATCCGGACCGTTTCGCGCTCGCCCTTCACCTGAACCATGCGCGCGCCGGAGCTCTCGATGACCGCAGCCGGATCGACACGGGCGATCGGCTCGGGCGGGGGCGGCTCTTCACGCCGGCGGGTGGTGAGAAACACCGCGGCGATGACCATCGCCGCCAGGGCGAGGACCGCCCAGCGCGCGCGCTTCTGCCACGCTAGCATGCGGTTTCAGCCATGGGGTCAGACCCCATGGCCGCCTGCCGCGGCCTTGATGTCGCTGAGCGACAGCTCCAGATAGTCATTGCCCTGGTAGGTATTGTGTTCGAGGGAAAACGCAAGGTCCAGCGACGTGCGGTTGTCCGAGATGAACTGCTCCCGCTCGACGGCGCGCCAGGCAATGGCGCGGAAGATGCGCCCGTTCTGCTTCAACGCCATCTTCAAGTGCTTGTCCTTGAGCCGGCGCGGGCCGTCAACGACCTCCACCCCGCGCGCCTCGAAGAGCGGCCGCGGATTGCCGGTGCCGAACGGCGCAAGCAGCGCCATCTCGCCGGCGAAATCGCCGTTGATGTCGCGGAAGCCGAGACAGCCGTCAATCCGCAGGCGCGGCTTGAGGTCGTCGGGGCCCAGCAGGTTGTCGGCATAGTCGGCGATCGTCTCGCGGAACCTCCCCACATTGGACGCTGGCATCGTCAATCCGGCCGCCTGTTTGTGGCCGCCAAACCGGCTCAGATGGGCGGCGCCGTGCTCGAGCGCGGCGAGCACGTTGAAACCGCGAATGCTGCGGCACGACCCGTGCGCGACCTCCCCCTCGACCGCAATGACGATGGCCGGCCGATGGAAGGCATCGACGAGCTTCGACGCGACGATGCCGATGACGCCCCTGTGCCATCCGTCCCCCGCGACGACGAGAATGCTCCGGGCGCCGACAACGGGGTCGTTTTCGACGATCTTCTTCGCGCTGGCGAGGATGCCGGCTTCCTCTTCCTGCCGCTTGAGATTTTCGCCGTCAAGCTGGCGCGCCAGCTCCTGCGCTTCCATCGCCATCGTCTCGTCGGCGGCGAGCAGCAACCGGGCCGCGATGTCGGGGCTGGCCATGCGGCCCGCGGCATTCATCCGCGGCGCAATCTGAAACGCGACGTGGCCGCTGTCGATGGCCTTTCCCTTCAGGCCGGCGACGTCGAGCAGCGCGCGCAAGCCCACCTTGTGCGGTCCCTGCGACAGCATATCGAGGCCGAGCTTCGCGATGACGCGGTTCTCGCCGACGAGCGGCACGACATCGGCGAGCGTCCCGATGGCGGCAACCTTGACGAACGCCGGCAGCAGCCGCTCGCGGCCGCGCTTCTGACACAACGCCTGCACCAGCTTGAGCGCCACGCCGACACCCGCGAGGTTCTTGTCGGGATATTCGCAATCGTGGCGCCGCGGGTTGATGACCGCCACGGCCACGGGCAGCTCGGTATCCGGTTCGTGGTGGTCCGTGATGATGAGATCGATGCCCAGCTCGCGCGCGCGTTTCGCCGCCTCGATCCCGCGGATGCCGCAGTCCACCGAGATGACCAGGCGTACGCCCTGCGCCTGCAGCCGATCGAAGGTTTCCGGTTGCAGTCCGTATCCGTCCCGCAGGCGTTCGGGCAGGAAGTGGATGACGTTCGCGCCGAACAGTTCCAGCGCACGCCGAAGAATGACGGTGGAGGTGATGCCGTCGCAATCGTAGTCGCCATGGATGGCGATGCACTCGTGCCTCTCGATCGCCGCGAGAATCCGTTCCACGGCCGCCGCCATTCCCGTCAGCCTGAACGGATCGTGCAGATGGTCCAGCGACGGATGGAGAAATCGCTGCGCGGTCTCCGGGTCGTCGATCCCGCGAATGGCCAGCAGCCGCGCGATCGCATGGCTGATCTTCAACTCGCGCGCAAGGACGTCCGCGGCCTGATCGTTGCAGGCGAGGCGTTCCCATAAGTATGGAATCGCCACTAACAAATCCCTCTCTCCCCAATCGCTTGTCCTCTCCCACAGAGAAAGAAGAGGAAAAACAAGGAGGGCTTGAAATCAACGACATCACGCGACGAGTTCTCCGCGCCGGGTTCAAAGTGCACACGGCCCTCGGGCCTGGCTTGTTCGAGCGAACCTACCAAATCTGTCTGGTTCACGAACTGAGAAAGGATGGATTGCATGTCGAATCCGAAGTGGTACTGCCAGTCGTATACGATGGAATCAAAATTGATGCCGCGTACCGCGTGGATCTGCGTGTTGAAGGCAAGGTGCTCGTCGAGATCAAGTCCGTGGAAGCGCTCGTCAACGTTCACCAGGCACAAATGCTCACGTATCTGCAGTTGAGTGGTCTCCGCGTCGGACTTCTCCTGAATTTCAACGTCACCCATCTGATCGACGGCATCAAGCGTCTTATGCGTTGATGGGTCCTCTTTGTATTTCCTCCGTTCCGCGGCATGCCCTCTGTGGGAATCGGAGTGCAGAAAATGCAACGTCACGGGCTTCCTTCGTCTGTAAAATCTGCGCCCACGCGACCCATGTCCCTGAACTTCTCGTAGCGCCTGGCCAGGCGGGCGTCGACGTCGGGCGCGCTCGAGGCCTCCAGCGCCGCATGCAGCGGACCGTCGACGAGCATCGCGGCTTCGTCCAGGCTGGTGTGCGCGCCGCCGATGGGCTCGCGCACGATCTCGTCGATGATGCCCCTGGCGAGCAAATCGGGCGCGGTCAGCTTCAGCGCGGTCGCGGCCTCGATCTTCTTTCCCGAATCGCGCCAGAGAATCGCGGCACAGCCTTCCGGTGGAATGACGCTGTAGATGGCGTACTCCTGCATCAGGATGCGATCGCCGATCGCGATGCCGAGCGCGCCGCCGCTGCCCCCCTCGCCCGTGATGATGACGACGATCGGGACCTTCAACACCGACATCTCGCGCAGGTTGAACGCGATCGCCTCGGCGACGCCGCGCTCTTCCGACTCGACACCTGGATACGCGGCCGGGGTATCGACGAAGACCACGATCGGCCGCTGGAATTTCTCGGCCGTGCGCATCAGACGGATGGCCTTGCGGTACCCCTCGGGCCGGGCGTAGCCGAAATTGCGGTAGATCTTCTGTTTCGTGTCGCCGCCCTTGTGATGGCCGACCACCATCACCGGCTCTCCTTTGTAACAGGCCGTGCCGGCGACGATCGCGTGGTCGTCGGCAAAGCGGCGATCGCCGTGCAGCTCGACGAAGTCGGTGAAGAGGCGCTCGACGTAGTCGAGCATGTCGGGCCGGCTCGGGTGGCGCGCGACGAGCACTCGCTGCCAGGGCGTGAGCCGGCTGTAGATTTCCGTCCGCGCGACGCGCAGCCGGTGATTGAGCCGCTCGAGCTCCCGCTCGCGCGCTTCGGTCCGGGGCAGCGCCGACAGCGCGTCCACTTCTTTCAGGAGTGGCGCGAGCGATTCCTCAAACTCGAGGGTCTCAGTAGGCATACGGGAGCAGGTGATCTTTTCCACAGAGGCCCGACGACGACGAACAGAGGACAAGTAAAGAGAACACAGTTCCTCTTTGTCTTTCCTCAATCTTGGCGCACCCTCTGTGGGAAAGCACGTAGAGCGTCATCGCAAGACCACAGTTCCGGCGCCGCAGATGCGCTCGACCTCGGTGGCGAGTTGATCGGAGGGACGCACGCGCACCTGCGCGGCCAGCGGCACACGGACCCGAACGGGCGGCTGCTGATCGCGCAGCTCCAGCTCGAGCACGACCCGCCGATCGCCGCGATGGCGTGCGAACAGGTCTGCCAGCGCCTCGAACGTGTCGCGGCCGTGCGGCGGCGAGGTGAGCTTGATCGACAGCTCGCGCGACATCTTCTGCCGCATCGCCTCGATCGGCATCACTTCGTTGGCGGTCATCCGCATGGTCTCTTCGTCGACCTCGGCCCTGCCGGTCACGACCACCATGGCGCCGGCTTCGAGCACGGACGCACACTTCCCGTACGCCTCGGGAAAAATCACCACCTCGACGCTTCCATGCGCGTCCTCGAGCATGATGACGGCCATCCGATCGCCCTTGCGCGTCTTGAGCTGGCGAATGGACGCGATGATGCCGCCGATGGCGACATCGACGCCCCTCGACTCGCGCTGCCATCCCCCCGCACCCGCCTTCGCGCCGCCGTTCTCGTCGCTTCGGCGCGGCAGGCCTGGCGCACCTGACGCACCCAATGCACCTATCGCACCCCCCGCACCTGACGCACCTGATCGCACCCGTCGCACCTACCGCACCCAACGCACCTGTCGCACCCGACGCACCCGTTGAACCCAGCGCCGCCAGTTCCACCGTCGTCCTGGCCCCGAACCCTTTCAGCTCGGCCGCCACGCGATCGATCGGATGCCCGCTGAAATACAGACCGAGCGCCTCTTTTTCGAAACCAAGCTGCTGCTGCTCCGTCCAGGGCTCGACGTTGACCGGCCCCGACAGCTCGGCCTCGGGCGAGCCGTCGCCGCCCCCCGCACCGCCGAACAATTGCGCCTGGCCCAGCTCGAGGTCGCGCTGGTGCCGCACGCCGTACTCGCAGGCGAGATCGATCGTGGCCATGAGCCGGGCCCGTACCTCTCCCAACGACGCTTCCCGGCCGGTGGCGAGCGAATCGAAGGCGCCCGCCTTCACCAGACTTTCGAGCACGCGTTTGTTCACGAGGCGCAGGTCGAGGGTCTCGCAGAGCGCAGGCAGCGACGTAATCCTGCCGAGCGCGGCACGCGCCCCGAGAATTGAGGCGATCGCCCCCTCGCCCACATTCTTCACCGCGGTCAACCCGAAGCGCACGCCTTCGGGCGTCACGGTGAATGCCAGCTGGCTCTTGTTGATGTCGGGCGGCAGGACGGGAACACCGCGATCGCGGCACTCCTGCAGGTACACCGCGAGCTTGTCGGTGTTCTGCGCTTCGATGGTCAAGAGCGCGGCCGCGAAGTGCCACGGATAGTTCGCCTTCAGATAGGCGGTCTGATAGGCCAGGAGCGCGTAGGCCGTCGAATGCGACTTGTTGAAGCCGTATCCGGCGAAGTACTCCATCAGCTCGAAAATCTTCGCAGCCTTTTTCTCGCTGATCCCCTTGGCCTTCGCCCCGTCCATGAACACTTCGCGCTGCTTGGCCATCACCTTGGGGTCTTTCTTCCCCATGGCCTTTCGCAGCATGTCGGCCTGTCCCATCGTGAAGCCGGCAAGCGACTGCGCGATGCGCATCACCTGCTCCTGGTACACGATGACGCCATACGTGTCGGCCAGGATAGGCTCGAGCTCTTTCAGCTCGTAGGTCACCTTCACCTTGCCGTGCTTCCGCGCGATGAAGTCGTCCACCATGCCGCTGCGCAGCGGCCCCGGGCGGTACAACGCGTTCAGCGCGATGAGATCGTCCAGCCGCTGCGGCTTCGCTTTGCGCAGGATGTCGCGCATGCCCGAGCTCTCGAACTGGAAAATCCCGAACGCCGCACCCTCGGCGAAGATCTGATACGTCCTGGCATCGTCGAGCGGGATCGAATCCAGATCGACCACCGTGCCGGTCGTCGCGCGGATTTCCTCGACCGCGTCGTTCAACAGCGTCAACGTGCTCAACCCCAGGAAGTCCATCTTCAGGAGGCCGATACGTTCGATCTCCTTCATGGCCCACTGGGTCGTGATTTCGTCGTTCTTCCCTTTATAGAGAGGGGCGAAGTCCGAAATGGCCCGCGGGGCAATCACCACCCCGGCTGCATGGACCGACGCGTGCCGCGTCATGCCTTCCAGGCGGCGCGCGACGGCAATCAGTTCCTTGACGCGTTCGTCCTGTTCGTTCAGCTGTTTGAGCTGCGGCACTTCTTCGAGCGCCTTCTCGAGCGTCATGTCGAGCGACGGCGGAATCAGCTTGGCGACCCGATCGACGTCGGCGAACGGGATGTCGAGCGAGCGACCGACGTCGCGCACGACGGCGCGCGCCTTCATGGTGCCGAACGTGATGATCTGCGCCACGTTCTCGCGCCCGTATTTCTGTGTGACGTACTCGATCACCTCGCCGCGCCGCCGCTCGCAGAAGTCGATATCGATGTCGGGCAGCGACACGCGCTCGGGATTCAGGAAGCGCTCGAAGATGAGGTCGTAGTCGAGCGGATCGACATCCGTGATGCGCAGGCAGTAGGCGACCAGGCTGCCGGCCGCCGATCCGCGGCCCGGCCCCACCGGAATGCTCTTCTCGCGCGCGTAACGGATGAAATCCCAGACGATGAGAAAGTAGCCGGGATATTCCATCCGCTTGATCATCTCGATCTCGTACGAGAGGCGGTTCTCGTACTCCTCGATCGGATGCCGCAGCGATCCCGACGCCAGCAGCGTTTTCAAGCGCACCAGGCGCTGCGCGAACCCCTCGCGCACCACGTGCTCGAAGTAGTCGTTGAGGGTGTACGGCGCGGGGACGGCGAAGTTCGGCAGGTAGTTCTTGTTGCTGGCGAGATCGACCTGGCAGCGCTCGGCAATCCGCAGCGTGTTGGCCAGCGCGTCGGGCACTTCGGCGAAGACCTTCTGCATCTCGGCCGCGGTCTTCAAATAGAACTGATCGCCGTGATAACGCAACCGGTCCCGATCGTTGACCGTCTTCCCGGTCCCGATGCAGAGCAGAATGTCGTGCGGACGATGGTCGCCGTGCGTCAGGTAGTGAACGTCGTTGGTCGCCACGAGCGGCATGTTCAGGTCGCGCGCGATCGGCGCCAGCCCCTGGTTCACAACCAGCTGCTCGTCTATCCCCTGGTACTGCATCTCGAGGAAGAAATTCCCCGGGCCGAGGATGTCGCGGAAGGCGGCGGCGGCTTCGAGCGCCTTTCGATCGCGCCCGGTCCGGATTTCCGTGGCGACCTCGCCCTTCAGACAGCTGCTCAGGCCGATGAGCCCCTTCGCATGCTGCGCGAGGAGATCCTTGTCGATGCGCGGCTTATAGTAGAACCCTTCGGTGTAGCCGGCCGACACGAGCTTGATCAGGTTGTGAAACCCCTCGTTGGTCTCGGCGAGCAGGACCAGGTGGTTCGCCGTCTCGCCGATGTTGCCGCTCTTGGTCAGGCGGCTCCCCGGCGCGACGTACACCTCGCAGCCGAGGATCGGCTTCACGCCACGCTGCTTGGCATGGTCATGAAAGATCACCGACGAGAACATGTTGCCGTGTTCGGTCACCGCCAGCGCGGGCATCTTGAGCCTGGCGGCCTGGTCGAGCAGTTCGTCGATGCGGCACGCCCCATCGAGCAGAGAGAACTCGGTGTGACAATGAAGGTGAACGAAGTTTTGGTCAGCCACTGGATTGGGGATCTGGCCCGCGCGAAGGCCGAAGGCGTTGGTTACACGCTATTATAACGGTGTGCAGTTCCATCGCACCCCAATATGTTGTGTGGCTGCGGTGTTTTTTGCGGCGCTGATCGCCGTGCGTCCGTCCGCGGCGGCCGTCTCGTTTCCGATCGAAGTGAAATGGAGCGCGACGCTCGCCGCCGCTCCCGCGTATGTGCCCGCCTTCGATGCCAATCACGTGTACGTGGCGCTGCGGACGAACCAGCTCGCGGCGCTGCTCATAAAGGACGGCAGCGCCGTCTGGTCGGTCGAATGCCCGATGACCGCGCCACCCGCAGCGGGCGACTCGCTCGTCTTCGCCGGCAGCGACGGTCTCGTCGAAGCGCGCGCCGACACGGATGGACGCGCGCGATGGCGCCGGCCCGTGACGGGAAAAGTGATCTCCCTGCACTGGGACACCGGCTGGCTCATCGCCGCGACCGAAGCCGGACCGCTGCTCGCCATTCGCGCCGCGGATGGCGAGGTGCTCTGGCAGCGCGATCTCGGATCGCCGCTCAGCGCGCCGGCGGCGCTCGCGGGCGATCGGCTTTACGTCGGGCTCAACGATGGCCGCGTGCTCGCGCTCTCGCTCCTGACCGGCGAGGAAATCTGGTCCCAGAAGCTCGCCGGGTCGGCCACGGGCCTGCTGCCGGCCAACGATCGTGTCTTCGTCGGCGCCCGGGACAATCGCTTTCACGCACTCGATGCCAGAAACGGCGACGCGGACTGGCGATGGAAGACCGGCGCCGATCTCGTGGGCCTGCCGGTTCTCGACGAGCGGCGCGCGTACTTCATCGCGCTCGATAACGTGCTTCGCGGCCACAGCCGCAACAGCGGCACGATGATGTGGAAGCGTGTGTTGCCGATGCGCCCCTTCACCGGTCCGCTGTTGAGCGGCGACCTGCTCATCGTGGCCGGGATCGCCGCCGAGCTGCACGCGTACCACGCGCAGACCGGCCAGGCCGGGGGCGACTTCGCCGTGAAGGGAGCGGAAAACGAAGAGATGCTGCTGGCCGCGCCTCCGCACCTCACGTCACAGGATCTGCTGATTCTGGTGACCAAAGGCGGACAGGTTCGCGGCGTGGGCAGCAAGCCCGTGCCCGCGGACGCTCCGCCGGCTCCCGCCGCCAGCCCCGCCCAGACACCGCCAGCGACCGAGCCTGACGAAGATGACGAGCCGCCTAGCGCGAACGCGACGCGGGGGGCCGCCAGCACCAGACAGTGACGAACCTCGCCATCGGCCGCGCGCTTCGTCGCATCTATTTGACGGGACTCGCGTGCGCCGTGGGCGCCGCTCTCGGGGGCATCGCCATCGAACGGGCGCGATTCGGCCCCACCGACGCAGGACGCGATGACGCGCGTCGAGCGATCGGTGCGCGCCGAAATCGACGCCGTCGCCAGCGCGCTGAACGACATCGCGGCGTCGGTCGGGCGCGAGCCGGCGCTCTTCGACACAGCCGCCGCGGATCCCGCTGCCGGCGCACGTCCGCTTCTGGACCGTGCCGATCAAGCCCTGCAGGCGCGCACGGCAGGTGTCTTCGCCGTGACCGCCTACCGTCCGAGCGGCGCGTGGCCGCTCGCGTGGAGCGGCGTCCCATCGGAAATCGACATCGACCGCATCGCGGGCGCCGAGGCGTTCTTCGTGGCTCCCGGACCGCTCGGCTTGCGGCTCGTGCTACATCAAGCCGATTCTCGACGCGCTCACCGGCCATCGCGTCGGCGTCATCGCCGCCGAGCGAGTGATCTCGTCCTCTCGAGGCCTTCTCACCGCCGCCCCCGAAGAGGGCGTGCTCTCGCTGCCGACGCTCGTCCCTGTCACCGTGCGTCCGTACGAGTCCGGCGCGGCCACCCAGGGCTTCGTCATCCAGTCGCCGCTCGGCCAGCCGCTGCTCGTGGCGCGCGTCACCCCGCAGGCCGTTCGCGACACGCGCATTGCCTGGCGGGAAAACATTTCGGCGGTCGTGCTCGCGACGCTCGCGCTGACCCTCGTCGTGTCGCTGCCGCCGCTCGTCCGGTGGCGGCTATCCTTCCCGCAACTGACGGCGCATCTGAAAGCCAGCGCTGTCGTGCTCGCCGTCCTGTTGCTGAGCCGGCTGCTCTTGTGGTTTGCGCCAACCGCGCGATGGACCGATCAGGTCTTTCAGACGGCCGTCGTCGGCCCCGGCCTCCGGCTGCTGCTGCGCACGCCCATCGACTTCCTGCTCACCATGGCCACCGCGGCCGCCATTGTCGTGCTGGCTTTCGATCTCGTCGAACGGTTCAGGCGCACGCTCAAACGCCGTCTGCCGCCTCCCGACAGCCATCGAGCGTGGATGATCTTCGCAGCCACGCAAATCGCCGCCGGCGCCATGGTCGCGTTGCTGCTGGTCGGGTACGAAGTCCTGCTCGGCAACGCCATCGGCGCGACGTCGGTCGATGCGCTGCATTTTTCGTTGCACCCGCTGGTTTCGGCACGCCTCGCGTTTGCGGTCGGCTTGATCCTGGCGCAGGCCGTGGTCTTCTGGACCGCCATCCTCATCGTGCTGCTGACCGCCGTCCCGTGGCGATTGCCGCGGAGTGGCGGCGTCATGCTCGGCGCCTTCGTGCTCCAGGCGCTGCCGGTTCTCCTCATCGCGGTCTTTCCGCGAACGATCGGGGCGGCACCGTCGACCGTGCCGGCCATTCCGACGGCCTTCGCCGGGTTGTCCTGCCTGGCTCTGGCCTGGGCGGCATCCTGGGTGCGTCCGCGGTACCGGCATGCCTCACAGGCGCTGCGCCTCTTCTCGGGCGCGCTCGTCCTTCTCGTCACGGCCTTCGTGCTCTACCCCTCCGTGCATCACTTCGCCGATCGTGGTCTGCGCCGTCTCATCGAGGAGGAATACGCGCGGCAGGTCAAGGATCAGCGCGAGGAGCTGAACACGAAGCTCCGAAGCGTCCTGCAACAGATCGACACGCTGGAAATGCCGCACTTGACGGCGGCGCCACGAGCGCCGCTGTCCATGTCCAATGCGGCGTTCGAGCTCTGGGCGCGCACGAATCTGGCGAGCGAGCGTCTGGCGTCATCGCTCGAGCTGTATACGCCGCAGGGCCGGCTGGCCAGCCGGTTCGCCCTCAACCTCCCCGATTACGTCTCGACGACGCAGGAATGGAAGGAGCCGGGCTGCGACTGGGAAACGTACGAAGAGGCCTCGCTCTTCGGATCCGAGGAGCGTCGCCTCCTGCACGCGGGCCGTGGCATCTGCGAGGGCAATTCCGATTTCCCGACGGGCGGCTCAATCGTCGTGAACGTGATGCTCGACTACGAAACGCTGCCCTTCATCACGGCGCGAAATCCGTACAACGAGCTCATCCGCGCCGACACGCTTCCGCCAGAGGGCTCGGTCGGCCGAACCGTGCAGTTTGTCGTCTATGGGTGGGGCCGAGGGTCGTTGTACTCCTCGGCGCCGCGGGCCTGGCCGCTCGATGACCCGCTGTTGAACCTGATCGCGCAGTCGCGCCGGCCGTTCTGGACCACCATGAGCGACGGCGAGCAGAACTACTCGACCTACATTCAGAACGACCGCGGCGGCATTTACGTGATCGGGTTTCCCGTCATCACGCGGATGGATCACCTCATCAATCTTGCCGAGCTGTCGACGCTCGTTGGCCTCACCTATATCGCACTGGTGACGCTGGCCTGGCTGGTCACCGCGCTCGGTGGCACGACCGCGACGTCGGGCCAGGCGCTGTTACGCGAAGTCCGCGCAAGTTTCTATCGGAAGCTGTTCCTCGCCTTCCTCGCGGCGGCCGTGCTGCCGGTCATGGTCCTCGCGCTGGCGACGCGAACGTTCTTCGAATTGCAGCTTCAATCGAGCGTGCAGTCCGATGCGGTGCGCGTGGCCGCCGTCGCACAACGCGTCATCGAAGAGTACGTGGCGCTGCAGGCATCGGAAGCCGGCGATCCCAACGACGACATCATGGTGTGGCTCAGCCGGGCTGTCGCACAGGACGTCAACATCTACCGCGGCCCGACGCTCGTGGCGACGAGCGAGCGCGACCTGTTCACCTCGGGCCTTCTTCCCGAACGGACGCCGGGACATGTGTATCGGGCGATCGAGATCGAGCGTCAATCGAGCCACGTCGGGCAGGAGATCATTGGCTCGGCGGCGCACGTCCTGGCGGCCGCGCCTGTCCGGCTCGAGGAAGGCCGGGCGATTCTCACCGTGCCGCTCGCACTCAGGCAGCAGGAGGTGGACCGCCAGATCGACACGCTCGACCGGCGTGTGCTGCTCGCGGCCGTGATGTTCGCGCTGCTCGGCGCCGCCATCGGCTACTACATGGCCGAGCGCATCGGCGACCCGGTGAACCGCCTGACGCGCGCGACACGTCGAATTGCGCGCGGAGACTTCAGCGCGCGCGTCGCCGAGACGTCGACGGACGAACTGCGAAAGCTCGTCGCCGACTTCAACCGGATGGCGGCCGATCTCGAGAGACAACGTCACGAGCTGCAGCGTACTCACAGACTCGAGGCGTGGGCGGAAATGGCCAGGCAGGTCGCCCACGAGATCAAGAATCCGCTGACGCCCATTCAGTTGTCGTCCGAACATCTGGTGCGGGTGAACAAGGACAAGGGCGAGCCGCTGACACCGGTGCTCGAAGAGTGCGTCACCTCGATCCTGTCGCAGGTGAAGCTCCTGCGGCAGATTTCGGCCGAGTTCTCCAGCTTCGCGTCACGGCCGACGCCGCGGCCGGAGCGCACGTCGCTCGCCGCGCTGATTCCGACGGTGGTCGAGCCTTACATCACAGGGCTGGCCGGCCGCGTGGCGGTGGACGTGGACGTGCCCGCGTCGCTTCCCGCCGTTGTCGTCGATCGCACCCTGCTCGCCCGCGCGCTGACCAACATGATTGAAAACGCGCTGCACGCCATGCCCGGCAACGGCACGCTCGCGATCAAGGCGGTGGCGGCGGGTTCGACCGTTCGCCTGTCGGTGACAGACAGCGGCACCGGCATGGACGCCGAGGCGCTGCGACGGATCTTCGAGCCCTATTTCTCGACGAAGGCAACAGGTACGGGACTGGGACTGACGATTGCGAAACGGAATGTGGAGCTGAACGGGGGGCGAATCCACGTGGAATCGGCCCAGGGGAAGGGCACGACGGTAGTGATTGAGCTACCCGTTGGGAATCTAGAAACTAAAAACTGGAATCTAGAATCTGAAATCTAGAAACTGGAAAACTAGAATCTTCGGAGAGATCTCCGAGAAGATTTTAGATTCTAGTTTTTAGATTTTAGTTTCCAGATCGGTATCGCCTTTCCTGATGGCGTACACGTTCTGCGGCCCCGCTGCCGCCACCACCTCCGCCTTGGGGTGATGCCAACGCGTTCCAGATCATCTCGATGAACGCCGACGACATATATCCGTACGACAGGGTGACGAGCGCCAGCGCGGGGTGCGCCGACACAAACGCGATCAGCAGCGCGAGGGCGAGCAGCACCGTGTACGAGCGGCGTGCCTGCAGGTCGAACGTCTTGAAGCTTCGGAACCGGACCGTGCTCACCATGAGGAACGCCGGCACGAGCACGAGGGCGAGCACGGGGATGGCACCCACGGGCTCCTGGAATCCCGCCGGATACGCAAAGATGGTCGATGCTGGCACGGTCGCCGCCGCCGGACTGGGCATCCCGACGAAGTACCCGCTTGTCGACCGACCCTGCCTGAATGTTGAAGCGAGCCAGACGCATTGCCGCCGAGGTGACATACACGAAGCCGGCGGCCCATCCCCAGTTGCCGAGCGACGTGAGACCCCACGAGAACGTGAGAATCGCCGGTGCGATTCCGAACGAAATGATGTCGGCAAGCGAATCGAACTGCAGGCCGAACTCGCTCGTCGTCCCGGTCATCCGCGCGATGCGGCCGTCGAGCGTGTCGAGCACCATGGCGATACCCACAAACGGCGCCGCGATGGCGAATTCTCCGCGCATTGCATAGATAACGCACGCGTACCCGCAGAACAGATTGCCCAGTGTCATGAGACTGGGTATCAGGTACACGCCGCGCCTGAGCCGGCGCTGCTGGAGGTCCGTCTGGCGGCGATGGGGGGTGAGCATGCTGCCTAAGGAGTCTATCGCACGATGAGAGCCCGGGGATTAGGGAGTGGGGATTAGGGATTAGGGGGCAATACGGCCACGACCGTCACGCCACCCACGACCCTGTCTCCGACCGAGACGCGCAACTCGGCCGCGACGGGCAGGAACACATCCATCCGCGAGCCGAATTTCATGATCCCGAACCGCTCGCCGGCCTCGAGCTCGGCTCCAGGCTTCACCCGGCAGACCACTCGCCGCGCGAGGATGCCGACGATCTGCCGGAAAACGACGGCCAGGCCCTGGTGATCGACCCAGACCTCGCTGCGCTCGTTGGTGGCTGCCGCATCGCGGTGGTACGCCGGCAAATACTTCCCCCGGCGGAAATCCACCTTCGTCACCCGCCCGGATACGGGCGAACGGTTGACGTGCACGTCCATCGGCGACAGGAAGATGCTGATCTGCCGCCACTGCCCCGGCGGCGCCGCGGCCGGATCGGCGGGCCCGGCCACGAGCACACGGCCATCGGCCGGCGAGAGCACGAGCGCGGGATCCCGCGGTGACTCGCGATGGGGATCGCGAAAGAAGTAAAGAAAGAAGGCCGCGAGGATTAGCGGTGGCACGGCGCCGGCGGAGCCGACGGTCAAAGCCGCCGCAATCGCAAGAGCGGCCGTGCCACCGATAAAGGGATAACCCGCGCGATCGATCGCCATGAAAGGGCTCGACCCCTTTTCCGCGTGGCTGTTGCGGAAAAAGGGGTCAGACCCTTTTATCTTAGTTCAATCACTCAGTGCGAGATCATGGGCGATGACGCGAATGGACCGGACGCGGCGCCCCGATGACGGCGCAATATATCTTCCATCCTGTCCTTGAGCTGCAGCTTGCGTTTCTTGAGGGTCGTCTCTTCGACTTGCTCGGGTTCTGACAGGTATGACTTACCAGAAAGTTCGTGGAGGCGATCGTCGAGTTCGTGATGTTGTGTGGCGAGTTGTCGGAACTCTTCGTCAGTTTTGAGAAGCAGCTCCTTCAACTCCTGGACATTCGCGGTGTGCATGCCCGGCCTCCTTTTTAGGAAGTGTTGGACCCATGAGAGCCGAACCGTAACATAAGGGCATCGGCCTGTTCAAGGACTCATCGCGTGGATTTTGAGGCTCCTCTCCATAGGATAAGCGCATCTTCGGACGGGCTGACGTAATAATTCGGCCGGGTCGCCGCCACTTCGAAGCCGAGACGCTCGTACAGCCGCCTGGCCGGGGCGTTCGACCGGCGAACTTCCAGCGTAGCCCGGCCGGCTCCCCTGTTTGCACCGGCCTGAATCACGTGCTCCAGGAGCGAAGTCCCCACCCCCCGGCCCCGAAAGTCATCTCTGACGGCGAGATTGTTGATGTGAATCTCGTCCAGGACCAGCCAGAAGGAACAAAATGCGACAACTCCCTCCCCCGGCGTCCGGAGGACGTATAAAAACGACACGTCGGGGTTCTGGAGCTCCCGGACGTACATCTCGCGGGTCCACGGGTTGCTGAACGAGGCTTTTTCGATCGCCACGATCTCGTCGAGGTCCCGATCCGAGAGGGTCCGTTCGATCGTCCAGTCGGCGCCGCTCATGCCGGCCTGCCCACCCTGGAGGTCGGCTCCGCACCCGGCGTTTCGGCTTTCCGCTCACGAGCGAGCTCCGCATCCGATCGGCGGATGTAGAGAGGCCGAATCTCATCGGGTGACGCCGGTCCTCTCTGTTGAACGTGGGCCTCGGCAAGCGTCGCAATGGCCGGTGCGAGCGGTGGAAGCGGATCGATGATCTGTGCCTGCGGCTCGGCGCGGTGAATCAGCTCGCGATACGCCAGCGCACCATCACCCGCGAACACGCGCGGCAGCCGCCCGTCGCGCCGCCAGCGCGCGAGAATGTCGGCCGGTTTTTCAACGATCGGGCTCTCGGCCGCCACGCCGTTTGTGTAGACGGCCGAAAACACCTGGCCGCGCTGCGCATCCATCCAGGTGCACACTTCGTTGTGAGGGCTGAGGGCTGAAGGAGAGCTAAGGGCTGAGGGCTGAGGGCTGAGGGAAGTGACGAGGGCGCTCAGCGCGTCCAGGGCCGAGATGCCGACGAGTGGCTTTCCATTGGCCAGGGCCAGGCCCTGCATCGTCGCGATGCCGATGCGCAGTCCCGTAAACGAGCCCGGGCCGGACGCCACGGCAAACACATCGACGTCGGCGACACGCAGCGTGTGCGCGGCCAGCACCTGCATCGCATCGCCGGGCAGCCGTTCGCCGTGTGTCGTGCCCGCGTCGCCCGCGTAGACGGCCACGAGCGCACCGTCGCGCGCGAGCGCGATGCTGCCCTGCCGGGTTGTGGTGTCGAGCGCGAGCACCAGCATGTAAAATTCCATTCTACATGGCTACCCCGCCCTTCAACGGCACCGATCGCGCACCTGGTGCAGAGCGCGGGGCACTCCAGGCGTCCGCCTCTCCCACCGGACCCGCACCGCATGTCACACCGGCCATGCGGCAGTACCTCGACGCGAAGCAGCAGTATCGCGACGCGATTCTGTTCTTCCGCATGGGCGATTTCTACGAGATGTTCTACGAGGACGCGCTGGTGGCCGCCCGCGCGCTCGATCTCACGCTGACGTCGCGCTCGAAAGACGGTCAGGGTACGTCGATTCCCATGTGTGGCGTGCCGCACCATGCTGCCGACACCTATCTCGCGCGGCTCGTCAAGAAAGGATTCCGGGTCGCGATCTGCGATCAGGTGGAGGACCCGAAAAAGGCGAAAGGCATCGTCAAGCGCGAGATCGTGCGCGTCGTCTCGCCCGGCACGCTCACCGATTCGCAGCACCTGGACGAGCGGGCCCCCGCCTTTCTGCTTTCGCTGTACGTGGGGTCTGACCCCCGTACAGTACCGGGGTCTGACCCCGTACCGGTACAGTACGGGGGTCAGACCCCGTTATCGGGGTCGCCTTGCTCGATCTGACCACGGGCGAATTCTCCTGCGCCGAATATGCCGGTCAGGCCGGCCTGCACGCACTGGCCGACGAGGTGACGGTGCTACGGCCCCGTGAGATCGTCGCACCCGTTGGGCTCGACCTGGCTCAGGTGCTCGTCGATGGCGCGGGCGATCGGCTGCCGGTCACGCGCGTCGAGCCGTGGACGTTCGAACACGAGTCGGCGCGCCGGACGCTCCTCGATCAGTTCCGCACGAACGGCCTCGAAGGATTCGGCCTCGATACGCACGCCTCTGCCGTGTCGGCCGCTGGTGCGCTCTTGCACTATTTGCGCGACACCCAGAAGGCCGACCTCGCCCACGTGCGGAGCGTCGCCTACAAGACCGCGTCCGATTACCTGCTCATCGACGCGGTCACGCTCAAGCACCTCGAAGTGGTCGAATCGATGGACGGCGGCCGGGACCTGACGGTGCTGAACGAGATCGACCGCACGGTCACTGCCATGGCGGGCCGCCTGCTGCGCGCCTGGCTATTACGGCCGCTCGTCTCGCTCGATCGCATCCGCGATCGTCTGGACGCCGTCGAGGAGTTCGCGTTCCGCAGCACCGACCGCGGCAAGTTCCGCGAAGTGCTGAAGGCCGTTCAGGATCTCGAGCGCCTCGTCGCACGCGCCGCGCTCGGCACGGCGGGACCGCGCGATCTCGTGGGACTGAAGCACTCGATTGCGGTCGTCCCGCGCGTCCGGCTCGTGCTGGAGGCCTGCGACGCCCCGCTGACGCGATCGCTCGTGAGCTCGCTGGACGATCTGACGGACGTCCGCGACGACATCGACCGCTGTCTCATCGACGAGCCGGGGGCGCTGGTGCGCGAGGGGGGCTACATCCGCGACGGGCTCGACCCCGAGATCGACGATCTGCGCCGCATCAGCCGGTCCGGCAAGCAGGTGATTGCCGAGCTCGAGGAGCGCGAGCGCCAGCGCACCGGCATCAACTCGCTGAAGGTGCGCTACAACCGCGTGTTCGGCTACTACATCGAAGTCTCCAAGTCGAACCTGCACGCGGTGCCGCCCGACTACCACCGCAAGCAGACGATCGCCGGCGGCGAGCGGTTCATCACGCCCGCGCTGAAAGAGCACGAGGAAAAGGTCCTCGGCGCCGACGAGCGGATTCTCGAGCGGGAGATCGAGCTCTTCGACGCGCTTCGCTCCCGCGTCGCCGCCGAGGCGACCCGCATCCAGGAAACGGCGCGCGCGCTTGCGGCGCTCGACGTGCTCGCCGGTCTGGCCGAAACCGCCGCGCTCTCGAACTACATCAAGCCGCACGTGCACGATGGCGACGAGCTGACGATCGCCGACGGACGCCATCCCGTCGTCGAACGCCATTGCCACGGCGGATTCGTGCCGAACGACACCGCGCTCGACGGCAGCTCGAGCCAGCTGGTGATCCTGACGGGCCCGAACATGGGTGGCAAGTCGACCTATCTCCGGCAGACCGCGCTCATCTGTCTGATGGCGCAGGCTGGTTCGTTCGTGCCGGCTACCCGCGCCAAGATCGCTGTCCTCGATCGCATTTACGCGCGCGTCGGCGCGTCCGACCACATCACCCGCGGGCAGTCGACGTTCATGGTCGAAATGCAGGAGACGGCGAACATCCTGCACGGCGCTTCGTCGCGCAGCCTCGTCGTGCTCGACGAGATCGGCCGAGGGACGGCGACCTTCGACGGCCTCAGCATCGCCTGGGCGGTCGCCGAGTACCTGGCGACGAACGCGCGCGGACGGCCGAAGACGATCTTCGCGACGCATTACCACGAGCTGACCGACCTGGCCGACGCGCTGCCCGGCGTGGTAAACGCGCACGTCGCCGCCCGGGAGTGGCAGGACGACATCGTATTCCTGCACAAGATCGTGCCGGGGCGATCGGACCGCAGCTACGGTATCCAGGTCGCGCGGCTGGCCGGTATGCCGGCGTCCGTGATCGCGCGCGCCCGCGCGATTCTGCAGTCGCTCGAGCACGACGAGCTGACCCGTGGCGGCCGCCCCTCAATCAGCGGCACCCCGTCCGAACCGCAACAGCAACTCGGCCTCTTCCAGATGGCGCCCACCGACCCCGGCGCCGAACGGCTTTCGCAAAGACTCCGGGACATCGACACCGACAACCTGACGCCGCTTCAAGCCCTGTCACTGTTGGCGGAGCTGAAAAAGGAATTGGAAGGTTCGTGAAGTTCGTGAAGTTCGTAGGTTCGTGGGTTCGTCGGTTCGCGGAGGTTCGTCGGTTCGGCGTCGCCGAACCGAACCCGCCGAACCTGACGAACTTAACGAACCTGACGAACCCTACGAACTTTACGAACTTTACGAACCCGACGAACTCGACAAACCTCGTCCTCGTCCTCGCCCTTTTCCTCTCTTTATCTTGTTCTCAACTCCCCAGTGATCCGAGCGTCATTACCGTCGCCATTCCGACGTCGCCCAACAGCCTCGACCCGCGGTACGGCACCGACGAGAATTCCGCGCGGGCCCACGAACTGCTTTTCAACGACCTGCTCAGGTGGGACGAGCAGACCCGCCTTGCGCCAGGGCTGGCCGAATCGTGGGACACGACAGACTACAAGACCTATCGCATCAAGCTGCGCCACGGCGTGCCGTTCCACGACGGGCACGAGTTGACGTCGGCCGATGTCGTCTACACCTTCACCAGCATGCTCGACCCGGCGATGGCGTCGCCCTGGCGAGGCGCGTTTCGCGATCTGCAGACGGTCGTCGCGGTGGATCGATACACCGTCGACTTCATTCTCACGCAACCGTCGGGCTCGTTCCTCCCCAACCTCGTGTTCAAGATCGTGCCGGCCGGCGCCGGCCGGGACCTGCGGAACCATCCGGTCGGTACCGGACCGTACCAGTACGTGTCGTACGCGGTCGACGACCGTCTGCAGATGCGCGCGTTCCGCGACTATTTCGACGGGCTCCCGCGCAACACCGGCCTCGTCATGAAGATCGTGCCCGACGACATCATGCGCGGGCTCGAGCTGCGGAAGCACACCGCGGATCTGATCGTCAACGACCTCGTCCCCGACATGGTCTACCAGCTGGAAAAGGAAGGGCTCAGCCTGACGAAAGCCCCCGGCGTCGACTACCAGTACATCGGTTTCAACTTCCGCGACCCGGTGCTGAAAGATGTTCGTGTGCGGCACGCGATCGGCCATGCCATCGATCGCCAGGCCATCGTCGATTACCTGCGCCGCGGCCTTGCGAGGGTCGCCGACACGATGCTGCCGCCCACCAACTGGGCCTATCAGCCCGACGTGGCGGTGCTCGATTACGATCCCGAGCGCGCCAAAGCGCTGCTCGACGAAGCGGGATATCCCGATCCCGACGGAGATGGTCCGCGTCCGCGGCTGTCGTTCTCGTTCAAGACATCGAACGTGGAGTACTACAGGCTGCAGGCCGCGGTCATCCAGCAGGATCTTCGCCGGGTGGGTATCGACATCGACGTCCGTTCCTACGAGTTCGCGACGTTGTACGACGACATCATCAAGGGCAATTTCCAGGCCTATTCGCTGCAGTGGGTCGGGACGGCACTGGCGGATCCCGACATCCTGCGCCGCATCTTCCACTCGCAGCAGGTACCACCGGGCGGCTTCAATCGCGGTTACTTCAGCGATCCGGAAATCGATCGGCTCATCGACGAGGCCTCTCAGGCGACCGACTACGAAAGCCGGAAGCGGCTGTACGGAGACGTGCAGAAGCGCATCGCCGAGGCGGCGCCGTACATCAGCCTCTGGCATCGCACCAATTTCGCGTTGTCGGACTCGAAGGTTCGCGGCGTCCTGCTGACGCCGCAAGGCGACTTCACCTTCCTCAGAAATGTCTCCCGCTAGTCCGCGATAGAATTGTCACGCATGAAAAAGCGCTCCCGCTTCCTGCAGGTGCCGATCGAGCCCTTTACCGTCGACCCCGAGCTGAAAGCCGACGAGTTGCTCGAGAAGATGGAGCGCATCTCGTTTCAAGGGCGCTCGCTCGGAACCGCGCATCGCGTCTGGCAGAAGATGCTGGGCGACGACGTCACGATCTTCATGGGCATGGCCGGGGCGCTCAGCGCCGGCGGGCTGCGCATGGTCGTCGCCTACCTCATCGAGCATCGCTTCGTCGATTGCCTCGTCTCGACCGGCGCGAACCTCTATCACGACCTGCACGAGACACGCGGGCAGCACCACTATCTCGGTTCGGCGCGCGCGAACGACGCCGCGCTGGCCGAAGACCGGATCGATCGCGTGTACGACACCTATGCGAGCGAAGAGGAGTTCTGCGACAACGACGTGTGGATTGGCGACTTCGTCGCGACCCTCGACCAGCGGCCGTACACGTCGCGGGAATTCCTGAACCGCCTCGGCGGGCATCTGTGGAACGAAACGAAGCAGAACGGCATCCTGACGGCCGCCTACCGCGCCGGCGTGCCGATCTTCTGCCCGGCGATCGCCGATTCGTCGATCGGCATGGGACTGTCGCAGGGGCGTCACAAGAGGCCGGGTTCCGGCTACATCGACATCATCGGCGACATCGTCGAGTCGGCCAACCTCGTGATTCGCAGGCCCCGCACCGCCAGCGTCGTGCTGGGCGGCGGGACGCCGAAGAACTTCATCAACCAGGCCAGCGTGCAGGCCGAGTTCTTCAGTCCGCAAGTCGGCGGACACAAATACGCCCTGCAGATCGTCACCGATGTCCCGCACTTCGGCGGCGCCTCGGGGTCGACGCTCGAAGAAGCCCAGAGCTGGGGCAAACTCGCCACCGACGCCGCGCAGGTGACGGTGCACGCCGACGCCACCATCGCCCTGCCGATTCTCGCGACGGCGCTCGCGCGCAGCTCCAGTGACCTGGTGAAACACCGTGCCCGTCCGGCAATCGATCCCAGCGCCCGCGAGATGGTGATCGACGGCAAGCCCATTTCGCGTGAGAGGTTCGAGGAAACGGAATGAGCGGTTCAGGCTGCCCCATCCAGTACGACCACATTACGCCGCTGGCGTTCGGCGGCACGCTTCCGGAGTCTGCCACGTTCGAGACCGCGAAAGCCGTGATTCTGCCGGTTCCGCTCGAGAGCACCACGTCGTACGTGCCCGGCACACGCAACGGACCACGCGAGATTCTGGTCGCCTCCACGCACCTCGAGTTGTGGGACGAGGAAACCGGCACCGACGTCCATCCCATCGGCATCTACACGCTGCCGGAGATGGAGCTGCCCTTCGACGACATGGCCGACATCATGGCCGAAATCCGGCGCGTGACCTCGGCCATCCTCGAACACGACAAGTTCCCCATCGTGCTGGGCGGCGAACACTCGATCACCTCGCCGGTTGTCGCCGCGGTGGCGGCGAAACACCCGGGCGTGTCGGTGCTGCAGATCGACGCGCACGCCGATCTTCGCGACACCTACATGGGCACGCGCTTCAACCACGCCTGCGCGATGCGCCGCGTGCTCGAGCACGCCCGGTGCACGCAGGTGGGCATCCGCAGCCTGTCGACGGAAGAGGCGAAGGCGGCGCCGGCGCTGCCGACCAGGATTTTCTACGACATCAACATGCGCCAGGACAGGAACTGGATCGACGCGGTCGTCAAATCGCTTGGCGACAAGGTCTACATCACGATTGACGTCGATGGACTGGATCCCGCGATCATGCCGGCCACGGGCACGCCGGAGCCAGGCGGGTTGAGCTGGCACGAACTGCTCTCGCTCTTGCGCGCCGTCATCTCGGCGCGCACGGTGGTGGGCTGCGATATCGTGGAGCTGTCGCCGCTGCCGGGTGTCGCGGCGCCGAACTTCCTCTGCGCGAAGCTGGTCTACAAGATTCTCACGTACCAGTACGGGAGGAGATAAGAAACTGGAATCTAGAATCTAAAATCTAGAATCTAGCTTCCCGATCCGAGCATCTTCTTGGCTTCGTCGATGTACGGGGATTCCGGGAAGTCCGCAATCACCTTGTCGAGCGTCTGCTTGGCCTCGGCTTTCTTCCCCGCCGCGGCCTGGACGCGTCCCAGCTCCATCAACACCGCATCGCGCGGGCATCGTTTCGTCCGCCGTGTTGTTCACGAGCGCCTGTGCGGCCGTGATCGCGCGGTCGTACTGCTTGGCCTGGGTATTCGAGTCGATCACCCCGAGCTGCGCGACGCGACCATAAAAACTGTTCGTGCCCGCCCGATCCACGACCTCCTGGTATCGCGTCGCCGCCTCGCCATGGCGCCCCAGCATCGCGAGCGCGCCGGCCGCGTAATAGCGTGCAGCAATGCCGGCCTGGGTCGACGGGTAAGCGTTGAAGGCCTCGGTAAACTTCGCCAGCCCGGCTTCGGCGCGGGCCTGGATCGTCGGATAGCTGCCGGGCGCCGGTTTTGCGCCGGGCTTAGCTTCCTGTACCGGGGACTGCACGACGAGGATGGCATCGGCGAGCAACATCTGCGCGCGGTTTTCACTGCGGGTGGTCCAGGCCCAGTACCCGCCCGCCAGCAGCAGAACGAGGAGCGCGACGCCCCCGGCCAGCGAAAGGGCGCTGCGATTCTCCTGCAGGCGTTCGATAGACCCGCCGAGTGCCTGAGAAATCTCGTTTTCCTTGAGACGATGCCGCTCTGAACCCTTCATAAGCGACCCGATTATATCCCCTTTAGGCAGGATAACCTTCCTGCCCGCAAAAGGTTAGGATTAGACAGGATGCGCTTCCGCACCTGGCCGGTCGTCGCGGTGGCGTTGATGGGCCTGCTCGGGCTCATCATCGTGTCGATCCTTGCCGTGCAGCGCAAGACCGACACAGCCTACGCCCATCTGGAGAACCTGAACGCCCAGTACCGCGACGTGGAGGTGCGCCTTCGGCGGGTGCGCTCTGACCTGCATCTCTCGGGCATCCTGGCGCGCGACTCCCTTCTAGATACGACCACGCCGGCCCACGAGTACCGATCGCGGCTGCTCGCCTACCGGACGGAGAGCGATCGGATGATCGCGGAGCTCGAGCCGCTGATGCGCGCCAGCGATCCGATTCGGTTCGCTCGGCTCCGGCACGAGCTGAACCAGTACTGGGCGTTGTACGCGCCGCTCTTCGACGAAACGACCCTGGTGGTCGATCGCTATGTCTTCCTCCGCCGCGAAATCGTGCCGCGCCGCGACGCGGTCATGACCATTTCGGCGGAGCTCGAGGAGCTGAACGTCCGCAACCTGCACGCGCAACAGCTGGCCGCAGCCGAACGCCAGCGCGAGCTCCATCAATACCTCACGCGCACGCTGGCCCTGAGCCTTGCACTGGGCCTCATCGTCGCCATTGTGGCGGTGATTCGGATTCGCGTGCTCGAAGGGCGCTCGGAAGAGCAGCACAGCCGGACGCAGCAGGCCGAACAGGAGCTGCGCCGGCTGTCGAATCAGCTCGTCAGGACCCAGGAGGAAGAACGCAAGAGCCTCGCACGCGAGCTGCACGACGAGCTGGGGCAGATGCTCACGGCGCTCCGCATGGAGATGGGACGCGGCGAGCGCGCGCAGGCGATCGGCAGCCCCATCTTCAGCGCGACGATGGCCGAGAGCAAGGCGCTGGTCGATCGCATGATGCGGATGGTGCGCGATCTCGCCATGGGGCTGCGTCCGAGCATGCTCGACGATCTGGGCCTCGAGCCGGCGCTCGCCTGGCAGGCGCGCGAGTTCTCGCGCCGCTACAACGTGCCGGTCGATCTCGTCGTCGAGGGCGATCTCGAGCGGCTTCCCGACCCGCAGCGCACGTGCGTCTACCGCGTGGTGCAGGAAGCGCTCACCAACTGCGCCAAGCATTCGGCGGCCACGGAGATTCAGGTGCAGGTCGTGCGCGGGCGGATGCGGCTCGACGTGTCGGTGCGCGACAACGGCGTCGGCATGGACCCGACGGCCAGCCACAAAGGGCTGGGACTGACCGGCATAAAGGAACGCGTCAAGGACATCAACGGCTCGACCTCGATACAAACCAAACCCGGCGCCGGAACTATCGTGTACATCACGCTGCCGGTGCCCGCTGCGGACAGCAGCAAGGAGGACCTCGTTGCGAATAGTGCTCGGTGACGATCACGGCATCGTTCGGCGTGGGCTGAAGGCGTTGCTCGACGCCGAAGACGACATCGAAGTCGTCGGCGAGGCGGGCGACGGCCTGGAAGCGCTGCGCATGTGCGAAACGCACCGCCCCGACGTGGCCATTCTCGACATCGCGATGCCGCGCTTGAACGGCATCGACGTGGCCGAACGGGCGATCAAGCATCAGCCACAGTTGAAGGTCGTGTTCCTCAGCATGTACGCCGACGAATCGTATGTGCTGCGGGCGCTGTCGGCGGGTGCGCGTGGATACCTGCTGAAGGAATCGACCGAACAGGATCTGGTGCCGGCTTTGCGGACGATCAGCCAGGGGCGTCCGTACTTCAGCCCGACGATCTCGGCCATGCTGCTGTCCGATTACATGCGCCACCTGCAACAGCGCGGACAGGAGGACTCGTATCGGCTGCTCACCGATCGCGAGAAGGAAGTCCTGCAGCTCTTGGCCGAGGGGCGCACCAACAAAGAGGTGGCGAACATCCTCGAAGTTGGGGTGTCGACGGTCGAAACGCATCGCGCCAACCTGATGCAGAAGCTCGGGCTGCACAACACGGCGGAGATTGTTCTCTACGCCGTGCGCAAGAGCTTGGTGTCGTAAGAAGGTTCGTTGGTTCGTGGGGTTCGTTGGTTCGTCGGTTCGTGGGGTTCGGTCGCGGGACGAACCGCGACACGCGAACCTCACGAACCTCACGAACCGACGAACTCTACGAACTCTACGAACTCCACGAACCTAAAGTGGTCTGACCCTCTTCGCTCGCGCTTTACGCATTCCGTGATGGAGGTCACGAATGCGCATTCCGCGCGCTCTCCTGGTCGTTTCGGCACTGGCGTGCACCGTCGGCTGCTGCCCCTCCCGCAGTCAGCAGACGGGCGCGCCGGTTGTCTTTACCGGCTCGGTCGCTCCGGGCGGCAGGGCCGTTCACGATTTCGTTCCCCCTGCCCGGACCACGCAGTCGGATCTCATCCTTACCTGGTCGTCCGGCAACCTTCGCATCTCTGAGCTCGTTCCGACGTGCCCGGCCGGCGACGAGGATCGCTGCACGCGCCTGAGCGATCCCATCGAGGCGCCCGCCTCGACGCCGCGCGAGATTCGCAACATCGCCACGAACCAGCGGCCGGAGAATCGCGATCGGATGAAATTCCTGGTCGAGAACACGTCTGACGAGTCGGCCAGCTACACGTTCACGATCGTGCCGAAAAGCGCGGGGTGCACATAGTCGGTTCGTGGGTTCGTGAAGTTCGTCGGTTCGTCGGGTTCGTGGGTTCGTGAGTCGTGCGGTCGGCAGGTTCGTCTGGTTCGATCTCTGCGACCGAACAGCGGCAGGGCGCGACTTCAGTCGCGCCGTAGGAACCCGACGAACCCGTCGAACCGACGAACTCCACGAACCCAACGAACTTTACGAACTTTACGAACTTGACGAACCAGACGAACCTGCAGTGCGGAGCAACCCCTCCAACTCCTCCGCATGAACCGTGCGCGTCCGCGCGTCATCGGCCGCAATCAGGCCCTTGCGAACCAGTTGCGCGAGCGATTCTTCGAGCGTGATCGAGCCGTTGCGCTTGGTGATCGTGATCTCCTGATGGAGGTGCTGCAGCGCGTTCTTCCGGATGTGCTGGCGGGCGCCGTAGCCAATCATCAGCAGCTCGGCGGCCGGGACCCGCCCACCGCCCGTGCGCGGCACGAGCGTCTGCATCATGACCGCGGCGAGAGCCATCGACAGATCCTGGCGGACCGTGGGCTGCCGCTCGGGCGGAAACGAATCCGCCACCCTCGCAACCGTCGACGTCACATCCGTCGTGTGCAGCGTCGAGAACACCAGATGCCCCGTCTCTCCGGCCGTCAGCGCGATCTTCATCGTCTCGGGATCGCGCATTTCGCCAATCACGATGACGTCGGGCGCCTGCCGCAAGGCCGCACGCAACGCCGTCGGAAAGTCGGGCGCATCGATGCCGATCTCGACCTGCTCGACGACGCTCTTCTGATGAGGGTGCTCGTATTCGATGGGATCTTCGATCGTGATGATGTGACGGGCTTCGCGCCGGTTGATCTCGTTCACGAGCGCCGCCACGGTCGTCGTCTTGCCGCAGCCCGTGGCACCGCCGACAAGCACCAGACCGTGATGAAGCCGTGTGACCAGCTCGACCTGTGGCGGAAGGCCCAGCTCGCCGACGAGCGGCGGCGTGGCGGGCAACCGCCGGATAGTCGCGGCCGCGCGGCCGCGCTCGCGGTGGAGATTGACGCGGAAGCGGCCCAAATCGGGACGGCGAAGCGAGAGATCGGCGGAGCCCGCCGTGCGATACCGTTCCAGCGCCTGGGCATGGAGGGCCGGCATGACGGCCCCCTCGATGGCGCTGCCGTCGAGCGGCGGCTCCGCGAGCGGCGTCACGATGCCGTTCACACGAATCGCCGGAGGAAAACCCGCGACGAGAAACAGGTCGGCCGCCTCATGCGCACATAGCGCGCGGAGCCACGTTTCGAGCATGTCAGCGTGTCCCATGCAGCGCCACTGTACTTCGGACGGCCAGGGAACGTCGCGGGCAGTCTAAACAGCCATCTGGAGGTAGATGGCATGCGAAGAGCAGCAATCGGGCTGATCGTGGCGGGTGTGGTGGCAATCAGCGGATGGGTCTACGCACAGCAGGTGGCTCAGATCCCTCTCGTTCCGTTTCCCGCGCCTGGCAACATCGTCACTGCTCCCGACCTGGGCGTACGAGTGGAGGCAACCGAAAGAGGCCGGGTGATCGGGACGTTGATGATCCGCCTGAAGGACGGCTCATGGGTACCGGTGCAGTTCGGCCGCGGCGGTGTGCACAAGTTGGAAACCAACTGATGGACCCACTCGTGCCGGCGCGAGAGGCCGCGCGGGCCCGCGCAAATGAAAAAGTGTCCACTATTGGAGCACTGTGGCGCTCCGATAACACGGACATCTGCGTCGGGAATGGCGGACGCGCCATCCGACCAGGGCGCCCCGAGGGGCTGCTGGGCCGTTAATTCGGGAGCAGCCTCTCCCTTTTCTCCTTCAGTAAGGCCCTGCCGCCGAAGCGACGATAATTCAGGTACGTATGACCCCGGAAGAGGCCTTCAGCATGGCGTCAGCGTAAGCGCCGACTGGCCATCGGCGCCGCGATTGCCACGCTCGTCAGCCTGACGGCGTGGCTCATCTAGATATCCCAGCCCTCCGTATCTCAACGCAGAGACGCAAAGACGCAGAGATTTTTAGGGGACGTCGGATCTACGGTGGCGCAGGGCTTCAGCCCTGCCCCGCCTATCTGATCGCAGCGAGCTTTTGCATCGGAATCGACTGGGCCGCTTTCTGCAGCGCCGCCAGGTCGCTGGTGGCCGCGGTCACCTTCACCATGAAACGCCCCGCCACGAGCACGTGCACTTCGCCGTTACCGGCCTCGGCGGTCCATTCCTCGTATCCGGGAAATCCGTTGATGGTGGTGTGACGCACCACGGTGCCTCTCGTCGCCGGCGGCAGTTGCTTCAGCGATTCGTTCATCATCATGAGCACATCGGGATTGCGGCAGGAATCCATGAGCTCCACGCTGATGCGGCTGACGCCCCGCTCGAAATCGACAGTCGTCCTGGATACCGACTCCTGCGTATCGGTTTCGCTCTGCGGTGCTCCACGTTGCCAGCCAGGCATGACCGGATAGAACGTCTCCAGCGTTTGACCTGACACCAACCGGCACGCTTGCATCAGGACCGCCGGCGGAGACGCATTCGACCGCACACGGGCTACCGCGTCGCTGGAGAACGCAATTGATCCGGCCGCCATCACCGCCACCCACGCCGTACTGGACATTCGCACTGTCGGCCTCCTCGCTCAGGCCGACCAGTCTGGTGCGTGCGGCACACCGCGTCAAGCCTGATCGAGGCGCGCGTTAGCTGCCGATCTGTGGTGATTGGGTCTGAGCCGGCATCGGACCGAGCGTAGCCGCAATGACGACGAGGCCGATGACGATGGCGGTGGAGGTAGAGCGCGTGAAGCCCATCATGGGATCTCCTGTGAAAAAAAGGGGGACCGTCGCCGCGAGTGACCGACACACATCGCCAGCCGCCGTCCCAAACTAAACGCGCCGTAATCCTTTAGGGATGAGATACGTCCGGAGGTTCGCTGGCAGCTAACGGGCAGACAGCGCGACCGAATCCAGCACAAATTAAGGGAGCGATCTAACGAGGTTCGGCGTTGACTCAGCCGAGCGAAACCAGCTCGCTGCGATAGGGTTCGCGGATCTTTGATAACTGAATAACGCAGGATTCCGACCGCCGCGCGAACCGTTTAACGTCACGGGTTGAGCGCAGTCAGCCGATCTTGTAGGCGGCCAGGTGCGTGACAGCTCTTGCACGTCAAGTTAGACGTGCTTGCATTCTTCTTCCATGCCGTCGCCGCGCTTTCATACGGCGTGCCTGGAAGCGAAGCAATCATATGGTCGGCGAACCGAGTGGCTTCTTCCACACGTCCCGTTCGCGATGCTGTCTGTGCCATACCAGCAAGCAACTCTCCTTGAAGGTGCGAAGGCAGTTTGTCGATGGTCGCACTCTGCTGACGCCACAGATCTGAATAGGCCGTGTACGCGTCCACCCACGCGGCGGCACGATGTTCAGCCGGCAGGCGATCGGCGAGCACCGCCAACGTCCCCCCGGTAATTGCGGGAACGCCTACAGTGTTTGGTCTTTTTAGGCTGCCGGCTTGCGCAAATCCGTCGCGCGCTTGCTGGAAGTATCGTTGAAAGTCATCGGACCTTCCCGCCTCGTGGGCGAGTACGGCGCGGTAGTAATCGGCACCGGCTTTCCAAGCCAGCACATCCGCTATCTGGTCGGGGCGTTCTTTTAGAACAATTTGAATGTTCCGTTCTGCCCGTGCGAGGCGCTGCAGGTCGTTCTCAAGCCATGCTGCGAAAATATCCTCGCGCAGAATCGTATGGACGGTTAAACGGGTCTCGTGAACTGGAGGCTCGAGCATCTGCGCACCGAGACTGGCACACGCGAAAAGAACAAACAGCGAAGCGCGCATACTGCCTCCTCGATGACGGTTTGTCGGTTACGCGGGCACGGTCGCCGATCGTAGCACGAGGTGCTTTGGGTAGGTAACGATGAGTTGACTTATCAGCTAGCACCTGTGGCGTTACTATCGGTGCTGTGGCTGGGCTACGAGGCGGGTTCGCTATCGCGCTCGAGGATGACGGCGACGAGCTGGGCGCGGCGATGTGGCTTTGGCGGGAATGGCGCGCTCAGACTTGACGGTCCAGCGATGTTGGCACGAGCGACAGACCCAAGCCATGACGATCACGCCGCGCGCGCGCCGAACGTCGGCAAGGCTGGTCAATACACTCGCGGTCAATGCGACAGTCACGGGAACCGTAGGAATCACGGGCGTGCCGACGGGCCGGAACCGGCGTCGACATCCTGGTTCCCAATCAGATCGATCCAAATGAACCGTACATGTTCAACGCCGACACCAGGATGTACCAACGCCTGGGAAGGCGTGTTGTTCGAAACCAATATCAACGGCCAAGGATATCTGGAGGCTTTTGTTTCCGGGTACTTCGTCCCGGTTCCATAGAGTCCGTCAGCAGAGATGGCAGACCTCTGGCTCGTCCCGCGTCGCCTTAGTGTTCGGATGTAGCCAATTCGATCGTGCGGCTGATACTCTGGTGCCGTAATTGCGTCCGATTTGAAGGTGGTTACGGTATCCACGGATCAGGTCGCCAGACATATGTCACGACACCGGCTGTATCTCGCCGTGCTTCTCGTCCTGTCAGCGTGTGGCAGCCCCACGTTCTCGGACGGCGGTGGTTCGATGCAGTCCTTGGATAAGGCGACGCCTGATCTCAACGTCAATCCGAGTCAATGGGCGCTGTTCTACTCGACGGGCACCACGCTCACACTGAACAGTCTCGGGCAACCCGTCATCACGTTCCCGACGAACTCGCGCGACTCCGTGAACATGCTGACGACAGCATGGACGGGGTCGAGCGTCGGGACGACGTTGTATCTCACCATCCAGATGAACGCCTCGCCGTCGACGGTCTTCAATCTGGCGCAGGGACCGGAGCCGACGTGCAAAACGCCTCCGTCCGTGCGTCCGTACATGCAGGCAAACGGCTGGGAGTCGGGGCCGCGTGACGACACCTCGATGCGCTGGTGGAGCCGGCAGGGGTTTGTGCCGCTCGTGACAGCCGGGACGTTCTCGATTGCGGTACCGCTCACACCCGATCGCTGGGGCGGCGTCAGCGGCCAGTTGGCGAACTCCAGCGACGTCGCGCTGCGCTGGTTCGAGTGGATCGTGCAGGCCGTGCAGCCGAGTCGCATCGGGCTGGTGTTTGGCGGGGGCTGCTCGTATGGGCATGGTCTCTACGTCTCAGGCGAGACCGCGACGCTGACGGTCACGCAGTTTGAGGCCAAGTGAGAGGCCAGACGATTCTCGTGACGGGCGGTACGGCACTACTTCGGTGGCCTGCGATGAAAGTTGGTTCGGCCAAAAACAGCACCGCCCGGATCCCCGTTGCAATCTCGTTGCAAGTTGCAAGGCGAAGGTGGTGCGCCCGGCCCGCCTTCGTTCCTAGCGGAACTTCGGCGCGCTCGGGTGGCCCGCCAGCCGAAGCTCGTGTGCAACGTGAGCGAGCGAAGGCTGGTGCGCCCGGCAGGTCTCGAACCTGCGACCCCCGGTTTAGGAAACCGGTGCTCTATCCTGCTGAGCTACGGGCGCATCGTGGTAAGCAGTTGATTCTAAACTAATCACCGCGCTCGGTCGCCGTCCGCGAGGCAATCAGACTGAGCGGGTTTCAGCGCGCGTGGCTGGCGGGGCGCCCACCCTTGCGTCCATTGAGGCGCGCCGCGCGCGCCTTCGCCGCGCTGGTACGGCGTCCAAGCAGCGTGCTGGCCAGGTTGGCGTACTTGAGACTTTTATTGGCCGCGAACGTGAGAATCGAGAGCTCCGCCGTTTTCATCTTGTCAACGCCCCGGCCAAGCCCTTCGAGTGTCGCGAGATGCGCCTTCAGGGCCCCACGAAGGGCCTGCTTGGCCTCTCGCACCGTATCGGCAGCTGCGTAGACCCCAGGGACACCCGGCACCCACGCGCTATACGTCCCGTTGGACTCCTCTTCGATGACAACTGGAAAATACTTCGTCATTTCAACCCCGCTTCCTTCAGGATGCGATTTGCGAGCCCGGCGCCAACCTCTCTTTTGGTATGCACCGCCACAGTGATGACGTGTTCTGTCTCAGGGTGTATGAACTGGCGATGGCTCCCTTTTCCCGTGCGCTGCTCAACATAGCCCGCGTCCTTCAGGCGGCGAATGAGTTCGCCCCACGTCACTATGAAAGCATAAACCCAGCGCTGGGTTTATGCCAAACCCAACGCTGGGATACTGGGCATGGTCGCCGCCTCTTGATGGGAGCGCGCGCCACCGTGCACCGATCACTATTCGGCCTGGTTTCGCGTGCTTGTGCGGCGGTGCTCGGAATTCGTCCTGACCTCAGAGATGTCGCGTGGTATCGTACCTGAGCCGGTTTGACGTCGCCCTTCGAACCATCGCCACTGACAGCCGAATCCGAGCACAGATGAACCCATTTCTTCGCATCCTGATTGCGGCGCTGGTGGTCGGCAACGTGTCGGTCTCGGCCGAACAAACATCGCTGGGCGACGTCGCGCGGGAGGCGGAGAAACGCAAAGAAACCCCGGCGCAGCCGTCGAAGACCTACACCAACGACGACCTTCGCCCTGCCGAACCCGGCCCTTCCGCGGGTTGTCAACCAGCGGAGCACAAGTACGAACCAGCGTCGGGTAATACCTACCTGACCGCGCGTTGCTCAGATGGCACATCGCGCGTTCAAGGCTCAAATGCTCGCACTGGCGCAGCATGGAGCCTGACGATCCACGCGAACGGCTCCCAATCCGGAACGGACCGGTGCGGCTCGCGATGGACGTATGACGCCGAAACCAAGAGCTACAAGAACGACGATGGTGACACCAGGCAAGGGGAGGCCGCGTTTCGCGAGCGGCTCGAATCGACCGCGCCCTGTGCCGCACAATCCGCTCCCGCGCGGCCCGCGGGCGCCAATGCGAACCAATCACCCTGCACGGAAACGTCGGGAACGGACAGCTCAGGAAACCGGTATGTCGTGCAGAGTTGTCCGGGTGGAATCACTCGCGAATCCGGCATGGATTCATGGACCGGCACGTTATGGCAGAACACCGTCCTCCCTGATGGTTCACTGAGCGGCAGCAACAGTTGTGGCGTGTCGTGGAACTACGACGCGAAGACCGACCGGTACGAGACCTCGCTCGGCGAAAAAGGCATGGGGAGAAACGTGTTCCTGGCGAATCTCGAACGCATCAGAAGGTGCCGTTCGACGCTTATTCAATAATCGCTCGTCCCGACTATTCGAGCGCCGCGAGACCCACCTCGAGGAGGCCGCGAATCTCCTCGTTCTTTTCGGTGGCCAACGCCTGGCGCACCTCGCCGGCATGGCGCGCGGCGCCCTGCCCGAAACCCTGCAGCGCAGTCGCGGCGTCGCTTCGCGTCAGGTCGTCTGGATCCCCACACTGGTGACGCGCACAACACCATCGCGACCAGGACGGCCAGCTTGGTGGTCATCAGCCCAGCTGTTTGCTCACGAAAAACCTTCGCTGTCCTGGCGGGAAGTCTTCCTGCACGCCCCATACGACGTAGCCCAGTTTTTCGTAGAAGCCGAGTGCCTGAAACGTCGAGGTGTACGCATGGGTGCAACCGCGCCTGCGCGCCTCGTCCTCGACCTCACGCATCAATCGCGTGCCGATTCGCTCGCGCCGGTGCGACGATGAGATCCACAGGAACGAAATAGAGAGCCATTTCCACCCCGGCATGACTTCACCTGTGAGCCCCCCCACCAGATTGCCGGCGGGATCTCGCGCCGCGAAGACGAGCGGAATAAACTCCGTCACAGGAACGACCGTGAAGTTGAACTCCAGCAGGCCGCCGCGAACGGCTGCACGCACCTCGGCCACATTCTCGGCTTCGAGGCGGATCGCGATCGGATCAGTTGATGTGATGGCGCAAGTCTAGCATTCGCAGGTCCACATTACTTCTCCATCACCCAGGTCGTCATGCACCGCTGGTTCTGCACGTTCGTCGTCTTGATCGGATCGACCAGCGTGCCGCCCAGCCTCGACGTCCAGGCCAGAATGGTCGGCTCATCGACGACGAAGCGCTCGGAACCGTCGGGCAGACGCACTCGCCCTATGGCCGCCGAGAGGTGACGCTCGAGGCCGATGCTCGTCGCCAGACGCGCGAAAAACAGGCCGCCGGGCGCGAGAATGCGCCACATCTCCTCGAGCATCGCCGCGAACTCCCGATCGTCGCGCGCGAAATGCAGAACGGCGCTGCAGATGACGGCGTCGGCCGAGCCATCCTGCCACGGCAGCGCCTCGAGCGACCCGCAGTGAATCTGGTCGGGCGGCACCGACGGATTCAGCGAGGCCACGAGCTGGCGCACCGAGCGAATCGCGACGGCATCGGCATCCACCGCCCGGACGTCGAACCCGCGCCGGAGGAAATACGGAAGATTGCGCCCGGCGCCGCAGCCGGCGTCGACCACACGCGGCCGGCGATCGAATCGGCCGCGCATGAGTTGATCGAACAAATAGATATCGATCCCGCCGAACTCCGTTTCCAGTTCGTCGGACACACGGGAGACATCGGAACGCATTCCCGATGATACCGTTGTCACGCCGAAAGGAGTGGCGCGCATGAGAATCCTGCTCGCGATCGCAGCATTCATTCGACGTGTCGTGAAACGGTTGGCCAACCCTGGCACCGGGCCGTTCCTCGCAGGAAGCTGATTCCTTCTGATCTTCTGATCTCTTGTTCGACGGAAAACAGGAGACGAAGAGGCTATGAGACCAGGATCTTTTTAAAAGGAATTCTCCTAATCTCCTAGTCTCTTGTTAAAAGACGACCCGGCGAGGGAGCCAATCTTGCGCCGAGGTGTCTAACCGCCGCAGAGGTACCCATGCTCGCACCGACGCTTCTTCTGGCGGCCGCCATGGCGCAGGCCCAGGTAGCTCAAACCGACTGCGCCGCCGCGATGGCGCGCGGCATGTCCGCCGCGACCACGCAGATCTGCCTCGCGGAAACAGAGCTCGCCCGCGGGGAATCGGCGCAGAAAGACGGTCAGGAATGGAGACGGCACGTCGAAGCCGCGGCAGCCCTCTACAAGCGGAGCCTCGGCCTGCCGGCTGACGAGATCATCAAGAGCACCGCCATCGAGCGTCTCCTCAGGATTTTCGACGTGCCGCTGCTGAACAATCAGGCCGAGATGCTTGCCGCGTTCGGCGAGCTCATCGCGCTGCGGCCGACCGATGTCGAGCCGTTGTTCCGGCTGGCAAAATACCAGGAATCACAGGTCTCGCCGGACGCCGCGGAAGAGACGCTGCTCTCCGCCAGGCGGCTGCAGCCAACCGAAATCAAGACGTTTCAACATCTCGCGCAGTTCTACGCACGCCGCGCGGGCGTTATGCACGCCAACGCGCAAAAGCAGGACGTGCAGGAACAAACCGTTCCTGGATCGCCCGACAGGAACGGCGTCTACCAGGTCGGCGGGGCCATTACTCCGCCCCGACGATTCGGTAACCCCGTCTACCCGGCCGAAGCCATGGCGGCCAGCGTCGATGGCGTGGTCACCGCGGAAATTACCGTCAACGAGCAGGGCGTCGTGGCCGATGCCCGCGTCTTGAATTCCAACCCCGTGCTGGACGAGGCCGCGCTCAAAGCCGTCCGCGAATGGCGGTACGACCCGACGATGGTCGACGGAAAGGCGGTGCCGGTGAAGATGACGGTGACGGTCAACTTCAGCCTCCGCCGCTGATGTAGCCGAGCGCGCGACTGAAGTCGCGCCCTACCGTAGGGCTCGGCTTCAGCCGAGCCGCATGCGACCGAAGTCGCGCCTTCCCACCACCAGTGAACCGGTCCGTCCGCCGTGGCGTCTAGTGGTCTGACGTGGGAACATTGACGCTGGACCCGGGATGCACGAATACGTTGACCGCCTTCCGGACAGCCTGAGGGCTGTGGCCGACGAGCTCGACCGCGAGTTCGACGAGCTGCTCGTCGAGTCGTCTTCACTCGCCTTTCGCGTCGCGTATGGCGTGCTGAGACAGCGCGAGGACGCCGAAGACGTGGCCCAGGAGGCGCTCATCAAGGCCCACCGCAACTTCCGCCGCCTGCGCCAGCGCGCAAGTTTCCGGGCCTGGCTCGTGCGGCTTACCTGGCGGCTCGCCATCGATCGCCAGAAATCCAATCGCCGCCGCGTCAACCGCGATGCAGAGCACGGACGAGCTTCACCGCACACCGACAACGTCGATCCGGCGATCGCGAACGAGCGGTCAGACCTGGTCTGGCAGGCCATCGATGCGCTTCCCGAGAAGCTGCGGCTGCCAATCGTGCTCTCGGGCATCGAAGGCCATGACATCCGCGAGATCGCGTCCCTGCTCGGGCTGCCCGAAGGCACCGTCAAGTCGCGGCTGTTTCACGCGCGGGAAAAGATGAAAGAGAGACTGAAATGGATGATGCCGAGCTCGACCGGGCGCTGAACGACGCGCTGTCGGTTTCGCCGTCGCCCGAGTTCGTGGCCCGCGTGCGGATGACGATCGCGCAGGCAGAGGCCGCGCCCACCCCGATCGGATGGCTCAAGCCCGCGGCGGTGGCGGTGTCGATCGCCGCGATCGCCGCCGTTCTCGTGCTCAGACCGGCGCAAATCGAAATCGCTGATGAAATCGGCGTTTTGGGGAGTCGCCCAATAAGCAACGTCGCTCGAGCACCTGTCGTTGGAGCTTCGCCGTTGCGCCTGTTTTCCGCCTTCGAAGTTCTGAGGCGCGAGCCCGTGAGCAGCGCGATGCCCGCGGTCATCATCTCCTCCGACGCTGCGCGTGCCTTTCAAGAACTGGTCGCAAGCGCGCGGGATCGGCGATTCGAAGCCTCATTCGACGAAACGCCGCCGTCGACGGCGTGGGCGATGAGCGAACTGACCGTGGCGCCGCTCAGCATCGAACCGCTCGTCGAGCCACCAGCCATCAACAATTGAGGAGCCGCCAAGTGAAACATCACGCTTTCGTTATCGCGCTCGTGTTCACCGCTCTTGCTCTGCTGCCCGCTCCTCCCGTACAGGCGCAGGCTCCGCCGGCGCCACCCCTGCCCGCGATGCCTGCACAACCCGCCCCGCCCAAGCCGGCGGCCGAAAAGACCCCGCCCGCGCCCCCTGCCGATCATTTGGCACCAAGGACCCTCGTGCCGATCAAGCTGAACGTCGTCGTGTCGAGATATCAGAACGACAAGAAAGTGAGCTCGCTCCCCTATTCGATTTCCGCGATCATCACCGGCAATCTACGCGAGCGGGTGAGCATGCGCACCGGCGCGCAGGTGCCCTACGCCTCGACGACGGCGTCGGAAGGAAAGCCGGTGCCAGGCTACTCCTACAGAGACGTCGGTATCAGCATCGACGCGACAGTCTCGCTTTACGAAGCTGCCATCTACAGACTGGACTTGACCGTTGACGACACGTCGATCTCGACCGCCAATTTGATGCAAGGCGCGCCTTCGATCAGTGGTGTACCAGTCTTCAAGAGTTTCCGCGCGCAAAACAGCGTCCTGCTGAAAGACGGTCAAACAGTCCAGTTGACGACGGCGGCCGATCCCATCAGCGGAGAAACGATGCGGATCGACGTCACGCTCGCCGTCCAGAAGTGACGACCACTTTGTGATTGCTCTAACATTCTTGATATGACGCCTCTGTAAAACCGCGCGAAGAAATGCGCCTTTCGAGGAATTTTTCATGGCATGGGAGTCGCAAAGATGGACTGCACCTAACCATGAAACTCATCGTCGTCGATCGCGGCAAGCTTCAAACATTCCAGCGGCTCACCTATCAGTTCGCCGGGGCCCGCGACGTGAAGGTCGTCCTCGACCGTCGCGTCAAGCAAATCCGGAAGCAGAAAGTGGCGGGACAGTATCCCGAACGCCGAGCCTCCGACCGCCGGAAGCTCGTCAAGACCTGGCAGGGCCGCGATTACATCGTCGTGCACCTGGCGGACGGGCCGGGCGCGGCACCCCGAGGCGCGGCCCCACCGTCGCGAGAAAGAGCTCTGGACTAGAGTCGCCCTTCGGCAAGCTCAGGGCTTCGTGGGCTTGCCGAACAGACGCGGACCATGCACGATATGGCCATGGACGACGTCTCCCGCGCCTTTATCGACAAATCCCGCAGTCTGCTGGCGGTGGATTACGTACCCAAGATCGAGCGGTGCCTCGACGGGCTGGAGCCCCACGACATTTGGTGGCGTCCTAACGAACGGTCGAACAGCATCGGCAACCTCATCCTTCACCTGTGCGGCAACGTCACGATGTGGATTCTTGGCGGCGTAGGAGAATTGCGGTTCGAGCGCAATCGTCAACTCGAGTTCGACGAGCGGACGGAAATTCCGGCGGACGATCTTCGCCGCCGTTTACGCGACGTCATGCGGCAGGCCGACGAGGTGCTGGGCAGGATTGACGGCAGCGCGCTGCTGGACCGTCGCCGCATTCAAGACTATGACGTGAACGTTCTTGAGGCGATTTACCACGTCGTCGAGCATTTCGGCATGCATACCGGACAGATCATCCTGCTCGCGAAGGCCCGTGTGGGGCAGGATCTCAGGCTTTGGGAGCCGCCGTCGACTTAGAGCGGATTGGGCGGGCTTCGACGTGCTCTTCGATCTCGACAAGGCCGCCAAGCCTCTTTTCCACAGAGTGTTCGTGGACTTCCAGCGGCTGGAGGACGACGACGCCCCCTTCCATCTGGCGCTCGATCATATCGATTTCTGTATCTCTCCCGCTTTGCAGCGGCGCTTTTAAGACAACCATCCTGTCTCTCGACGTACCGAATTAGTGCAATCACCACGCCATATCTACTTGCTTCAACGATCGACGATCGAGGCTTGAACGCTGTTCGAGTATTTCTTGTTGTATCTTTGCAGGCCATTCCACACTCAGGAGCAAGTCGATGAACGTGTTTCGGCGCGCTGCGCTTTCTTACACGCTGGCCACGCTGACTCTGGTTGGGCTTTCGGCGGCACAGCAATCCGTCGCTCCTGCCAGGCCACAGCTCACCGACGAGCAGATCGAAGACTTCCTGTCGAACGCCCGCATCGGCGACTCGAAGGAGATTTCTCAGGGCATCAACAACACACGGCGAGCGACGCTCTCACAGGGAGAGATCAGCCACGACGCGCAAATCCAGGACGTGGATGTCTTAATGCTCGTGTTCAACCCTCCCGGCCGCCCTGCCGAGCTGAACTTCAAGGACAGCTACCGCTACGACGTCGCCGCCTACAAGGTGAGCCGCCTGTTGGGTGTGCACCAGGTGCCGGTGTCTGTCGAACGTCGCATCGATGCAAAGAGCGCCTCGGTCACCTGGTGGGTGGACGATGTGCGCGTGGACGACCGACGGGACCTTGTGGCTGATCGATCACACGCGGGCGTTCAGGCTGAACGAGAAGCTGACCTCACCCGAAGTCCGCGTACGCTGCGAACGAGTCATGTTCGAGGCAATGCAGAAGCTGACCGAAGAGAGCGTGAAAGAAGCGGTGAAGGACAGCCTGACGGGCGACGAGGTCAAGGCCATGCTGAAGCGCCGCGATCTCATCGTCGAGTGGTTCAACGCCAAAGTCACGAAGCACAGCGAACACGTCGCGCTCTACTCGTTCGACGCCCCTTGATTCAGTCTTCAGTTCTCTGTTGTCAGTTTTCAGTTGGCGCGCGTCAGCGCGCGCCCGGCGCGTGCGCGTCGATCTCGCGTCGGGCAACCGCGAGGATTTCCTGAAAAGTGGCGTACGGCAGGATGAGCCTGCGGTCCACCATCCGGTCACGCAGGTCGTCGAACGTCCGTATTTCTGCCGTGGCGGTATCGTTGATCGCATCGAGCGACGCGGCGCCGCGCCCGGGATCGAGGCCTCCGTGGAGAAACGCCACGTCACCCGTATGGAACACGACGGATTTCCGGCGGAGCCAGGAACCGTAGCGGCCTCGCGACCCGAAGGCTTCCATGTACTCGACGACACCCGCAGGATGCTCGGTCATCCACACGTCGCGGGCGACGGCCTGAGGCGCGTCGATTCCGCGGCGCCGCGCCGTTTCGGCCTGCCCGGCGATCAGTTTCAGGTAGCCGTCGTAGGCCGACTCTCGCCGGCTGTCCGATTGCGGGCCGGCAAAGCTCGCGTAAATCTCCGGGGTGACGTAGCGCAGATCGCCCAGGAGATTCATGACTTCATGGTTGCCGAGCAGAACGACCACGCGCCCGCCGGTGCGTGGGGCCTGCTCTTCGAGATCGATGAGCAGGTCCATGATCTCCCGGGCCTTCGGCCCCCGATCGGTGAAGTCGCCGGTTGTCACGAAGAGCGTACTGCCGCCAGCCCAGTGCCGTGCTTCGTCGATGAGACCGGCTCGTCTCAGGATGGTCATGAAGGCGTTGAAATCGCCATGGACGTCGCCAATGGCGACTACCCGAGGTGTTGTGCGTTGCGCACGCACGGAGCCGGCGTCACCGCCGCCTGCCACGAGCAGAGCCATAGCGACGCACACCACCCACGCAGGACAACGCTTGCCGAAGGATGTACGAGTCATTCCGAAAACGGGAGCCAGTCGTCGGACACCGGCTTCAATTCGATCGCGGTACACAGATTATGGACGCTGACGCCGAGCAGACGAACCGGACGCTGACCCGCCGCGGTCTTTTCCAGAAGCTGCAGCGCCCGGGCGGACAGACCCGCCGCGTCGCGGGTTGCAGGCGCGGTGTGGCTGCGCGTAATGGTCGTGAAATCGGAGTACCGCACTTTAATGGTCACCGTGCGTGCGAGCAACCCCTTGCGCTCGAGCCACTGCACCGCATGATGGGCCATCTCGTCGATCTCCCTGCGGATCGCTTCGAGATCGGTGAGATCTTCCGCGTACGTGTTCTCCGTACCCGACGACTTCGGTTCGTGATGCGCGATAACCGGCCGATCGTCCACGCCGTTGGCAAGCTGACGCAGCCAGTCCGCCATGCTCCCGACGGCTTCGCGCAGCACGCGTTCGTCAACAGCGCGGACATCGACGAGGCGGCTGATGCCACGCGCGCGCAATTTCTTCGCCGTCACGGGTCCGACGCCCCACAGTGCGTCCACGGGCAACTGATGGAGAAACGGCTCGACGCGATCGGGCGCGATCACGGTCAGGCCATCTGGTTTCTTCCAGCCCGACGCAATCTTTGCGAGAAATTTGTTCGGCGCGACGCCGGCCGATGCGGTCAGCCCGGTGGCCTCGCGGATTCGCTCTTTCAGGCGTTTGGCCACCCGCGTGGCGAGCGGTTCGTTCCAGTTGTTTTCGGTGACGTCGAGATAGGCCTCGTCGAGCGACAGCGGCTCGACGAGCGGGGTCACGTCGCGATAGAGGCCGAAGATGGTTGACGAAGCCGCTTTGTAGCGGGAGAAATCGGGCGGGACGATCACCAGCGACGGGCAGAGCTTGACCGCCTGCGCCATCGACATGGCCGAGCGGACCCCGAACGTCCGTGCTTCGTAGCTGGCCGCCGCAACGACGCCGCGCCTGTTTGGCTGGCCGCCGACGGCCACCGGCTTGCCGCGCAGCCCCGGATTATCGCGCTGCTCGACCGACGCATAGAACGCGTCCATGTCGACGTGCAGGATGCGGCGCATGGTTCAACGGTCCTCGACCTAGTCTGAAAACGCCGCGAGCGCCTTGGCCGTCTTGACGTATTCTTCGTACCGTTGCTGGTAGCGCTCGAGTTTCTGCTGCTCGATGGCCGCCAGTCTGGTGCGCAACAGGACCGAAGGCGGACCCTGCGCACGATCAATCTGGTCTTGAACTTCCGCCACCTTCAGCGAGTATTCGGCGTCGTGCGCGCGCTCCCAGGCGAGCCACTCGGAACTGCACCGTGCGTGCGCGGCCTTCACCTGTTCCTTCGTGAAGGGAAACGTGCCGCCCGAGGCGTCGTCCAGCGTTTTGAACACATCGGGAAAGAGCTTCCGGCTGGCCTGCGCGATCGGATACCACACGAGCAGCTGCTTCGGGTCCTGCTGGACCGCGACGGTGGCCGACGCAAAGGTCGTCAGCATCTGCAGAATCGTCTCGTCGTGCCACCGCCGCTGCAAGACATCTGGAATGCGCCAGTAGATCAGCCCCAGAGCGGCAAGAATCAGAATTTCTGTCACGACGAGTATTTCAGCACGCTGTAAATCGCTTCGCCGTCGACTTTTCGGCGGCCGTTCAGGAACTCCAGCTCCACGAGAAATGCCAGCGACTGGACCTGCCCGCCGAGCTTGCGCACGAGCGCGGTCGTCGCCGCCGCCGTGCCACCCGTGGCCAGCACGTCGTCCACGATCAGCACGCGCTGTCCCGCCTCGATCGCGTCGGAGTGGATCTCCAGGCAATCGGTGCCGTATTCGAGATCGTAGGTCTCGCGCACCGTGTGGGCCGGCAGCTTGCCTTTCTTCCGGACGGGCGCAAACCCGGCCCCGAGGCGATCGGCCACTGCCCCACCCAGGATGAAGCCGCGGCTCTCGACACCGACGACGACGTCGATGTTTTTGTCTTCGAAGGGCGTCGCGAGCGCCTCGATCGACGAGCGAAAACCGTCGCGGTCGCGCAGGAGCGTGGTGATGTCGTAGAAGAGAATGCCTGCCTTGGGGAAATCCGGTACGCTCCGGATTTTCGACTTGAGTGAGTCCATGTTTGTGATCATCCCGTCATATGAAAGCCGGCGAACCGGTTCGACGCACCAACGTCCGTCGTCTCGACATCGTCCACACGCGCCCCTGAAGGTCCGCGCCTGATCGCCATCTCGAAGCGCTGCATCGCATCGGCCTCGCCTTCGGCGACCACCTCGACGCTCCCATCGTGCCGGTTGCGGACGTACCCCTGTATCCCCTCGCGCGCCGCCGCGTTCTCGACGAAGAACCGGAACCCGACGCGCTGGACGCGCCCGGTCACGATGTAACGGCGGCCGACGAGCACGGGACAAGATTATACGAAGGTTCGTCGGGTTCGTGGGGTTCGTAGGGTTCGTGGGAGTTCGAAAAAAAAGGGGCGCCCGGAAAATCCGAGCGCCCCTTTGACTGGCCTTTCGCCTGACGACTTTCGACTATCGCCTTTTGACTAGTTGTGATTTCCTTCCGGCTTCGCGACCGCGCCGAGACCCTTGTAGGTGAACTTCTGCACGCGCGCGCCAGTGTAGGTTTCGACGGTGTACATGTGGCCCTTCGAGTCGAGCGACACGTTGTGCGTGGCGTAGAACTGCCCCGGGTAACGTCCACCGTTGCCGATGTGGTTGAGCACCTGCAGCGGTTCGCGCAGCAGCTGCCATACGCGGTGGTTCGCGCCGTCGGCCACATACATCAGCCGCTGTTCCTTGTCCTTCGAGAACGCGATGTCGAAGGTCACGCCGTCGCCGAGCGTGCGCTTGGCGATCTGCGCTTCCTTGAGGTACGTGCCGTCCTTCCGGAACACCTGAATGCGGTCGTTCACGCGGTCGCACACATACACGAGACCGTCGTTGGCGAGCGTCGCGCAGTGCACCGTCTGCCAGTTGGTCGCCAGCGGCTTCGTCGGATCGTAGGTCACGTTCGGATCGTCCGTTGGCGGCTTTCCGTAGGCGCCCCACATCCGCTTGAAGGTCCCCTTGTCGGCGTCGTACACGATGACGCGGCGGTTGCCGTAGCCGTCGGCCACGTACACCTCGTTGGCCGCCATGTCGACTTCAACTTCCGCCGGACGGCTCAGGTTGGCCGTGTCCTTGTTGCCCTTGCTCGCGCCGTTCTTGCCGATCTGCAGCAGGAACTTGCCGTCTTTCGAGAACTTCAGGACGGTGTCGCCGCCGTTGCCGGCGAGCCACACGTTGTCTTTGCCATCGATCGTGATCCCGTGCATCGACGGCGGCCATTCGAAGCCGGTACCGGGACCGCCCCAGTGATTCACCAGGTTGCCGTCAGCATCGAACTCGAGCACCGGCGGCGCCGCCGAACAGCAGAACTCGGAAATCGGCTTCGTCATGTCGCTCGCCGCGTACCCGGTGACGGTATTGCCTGCGCTCGGCGCCGCAAAGCCGCCTGCCGGCGCCGGAGCCGCGCCAGCGCGCCCGCCACGGGGGGCGGGAGGCGTGAAGGCCATCTGGCTGGCGAACTTCTGATCGAGCGATGCCTGTCCGCGATGGACGACGAACACGTGGTCGCGCGCATCGATCGCGAGTCCGACGGTCGCTCCCAGCACCCAGTTGTTCGGAAGCGGCTTCGGCCACATCCGGTCAACTTCGTAGATACCGGCCTGATTGGAACGGCCGTTCTCCTGCGCGTTGGCTACGGTCTGCAGCGTGTACTGCGCGATAGCCAGCACGGCAATGACGACCGCGATGGTGACACCAACGTAGAAATTTCGTGTCCGCTTCATGGGACCTCCTTCGCCTGGGCGAAGTCGAAGACCTGAAACCGCAAAGTTACTGAAAATTGTGCCGTTAGGTTACCTTCGCCCGCGCCGAAACGCAAACAAATTGGCGTCCGATCGAGCCTTCGGGCGACCCTTGTCGCGGACCTGATACAAATCAAGCAGCACGCGCGCGGCCAGAAACGAGGCGGTCATGCCGTTTCCGCCATAGCCGAGGGCGAACAGGTGGCCTGGATATCTCGAATGGACGCCGATGTACGGCAAACCATCCGGAGTCTCGGCAAACAGCCCCTCCCACTCGTACGCGGGCTGCTCGCCGGCGAGGTCGGGCCGCACCTGGGCGAGATACTCGAGCAACCGTCCGCACGCCAGCGCGATTCGCCGACGCGAACCCTTTGAGGACCGATGGTTTGTATCCGCGCCCCCCACGAGCAGCCGGCCATCCCCGGTCCACCGGAGATAATGGTAGGGGCGGCCGGTATCCCACGCCATGACCAGACGTCGGCGACCGGCGCTCGCCGTCGAGCCACGCTCGAGTCCTGTCGGCAGCACGCGCTTCGGAAGCCGGCGTGTCGCGACGACATAGGTGTCCTTCATCCGGAACCGGCCGACCAGCCCGCGAAATTCCGGCGTGGCATACCCGGTCGCGACGATGACGCGCCTGGCTGTCACTCGTCCCGCGCCGGTTCGGACTTCGACGGCGTCTCGAGACGCTTTCACGCCGCGCGCCTTCGAACGTTCGAAAATCTGCGCGCCCGCGGCGGCCGCGGCTTCCAGAAAGGCGCGGGAGGCCTTCACGGGATCGACTTGCGCGTTGCCGGGGGTCAGGATCGCCGCCTGCGCTCTGATGCCGGTCATTCGATAGAGTGCCGCCGGCGAAAGCCATCGCCCTGGCATGCCGGCCTTCTTCCGCACGTTGAACTCGCGTCGCAGCGCGGCGACCCGCTCGGGCTCGAGCGCGAAGTACACGGAGTCGCATCGGCACAGACCGGTATCGCGTTTGAGTCTGGCGATCGTGGCAGACAAATCGCGCGTCGCTCGAGCCAGCGCCGACCAGATGCGGCGAGTCGTGGGACGCCCGAATCGCGCGGCAAGGTCGGTGAAGTCGCGATCCGGTTCATGCATCAGCAGAGCGGTGCTCGCGGCTGTGCTTCCCCGGGCGACGAGATTCGATTCGAGGAGCACGACGCGGATGCCGGCGCGGGCGAAGAGATACGCGCAGATCGCGCCGGTGATGCCGCCGCCGATGATGGCGACGTCGGCGTGCAGCCTGCCCCGAAGCGTGGGATAGGTACGCCTTGAAGCCGCTTGGTCGAGCCAAAGCGGCACGCCGTGACGTAATTTAGGTGCGATGGGTGCGACGGGTGCGTTAAGTGCGTACCTAATTTATTTGTTGCGGTAGATCACCCGCCAGATTTTGCCCTTCACGCTTTCGGTGATGTACAGCGTGCCGTCGGGGCCGACGTTCGTGCCGTTGGGCCTTGCGGCGGCGAGGTCCGGGCTCTTCAATGGCTCCATGCCCTTGAATCCATCCGCGAACACCTCGTTCGGCCCCGCGTTCTTCGCCTTCACGACGGGCTGAAACATGATGTTGTAGCCCGCCATCGGCAGCGGCGCCCGGTTCCACGAACCGTGCGACGTCATGAACGCGCCGCCGCGATACTTCGCCGGGAAATGCGTGTGCGTGTAAAACATCAGATCGACGGGCGCGTAATGCGCCCCAAACGTCGCGAACGGCACCTTGAATTGCGAGCAGCGGCCGACCGCCTTGCCGTCGCCGCCGTACTCCGGCGCGAGGATCATGGCTTTCACGCGGCTGTCGTAATAGCAGTACGGCCAGCCGTACACGTCGCCCTGCTCGACCTGCATCATCGGCTCGCTCGGCCCGAGGGCGTTGTCTTCCGCCGTATACCCTTTTTCAGGAAACAGCGTATCGAGCGAATCGCGGCTGTTCATCGCCACGTAAAGATGTCCGTCGTGCCAGGCGAGCGCCACCGGCTGGCGCAGCCCGCTCGCGAACCGCGCCTCCTTCGTGTACGTCTGCCCAACGACATCGGCCTTGAAGCGCCAGATGCCGCCGCGCTCTTCGAGCTGCGGGCAGGGATCGATGCCGGGTGCGCCCGGACGGCGATCGGGAATCTGACAGGCGTTGGACGGCAGCCCGATGTTCACGTAGACGTTGCCCGCGTTGTCGAACGCGATGTCCTTCTCGGCATGGCCGCCGCCGACCGGAAAGCCGCTCACGACGATTTCCGCGGGCGCGCCCGGACGCAGCTCGCCGGGCGAGAGCTTGAAGCGGCCGATGTGATCGACCGCCGCGTAGTAGAGATAGCCGTTTCGCAGCTCGAGGCCGGTGCCGCCCACCTCACCGAATTTCTCGCTGACCACGTCGACCTTGCCGTCTCCGTTGGTGTCGCGAAGCCCGATGATGCCACCCGGTCCGAAGGGCGCCTTGGGTTCGGGCCGCGGCCCGCGCCGCGTGATCACGTAGATGTCGCCGTTATCGTTGACCACGATGTGACGGCCTTCGCCAATGCCGCCGGGGTGCACGACCAGGGCGCAGAAACCGGGCGGCAGCGTCAGGCCGCCGTTGTCCGGATCGCACGAAGGGAGGCCTCCCGCCTTCGCAGCCGAGGCAGCAGCCTGCTGCGGCGCGGCAGGTTTCTGGCCGCTCACGCCGACCGAACTGGCCACACCAAAAAAGCCGATTACCAGCGCAAGCATCGAACGCTTCATAGTTCTCCTCTGTGCCACTACTGTACCGATTCCCGTATGAAGTCGCAACGAAGCCGGGTCAGCACTCCCGCGCCGACATCCGCATCGCCGCTCTCGCTCACGAGGTACAGCTCACCGCTCCTGCCAAACGCCACCCCCTCGCCCTGCGGCTCGTCGAAGCTGGTCAAATCGACGCTGATCGGATTGGCGTCCGTCGCGAAGGTCAGCGACGGATAGATGAAGAGCGTCCGGTTCGAACGCAAGGCAATCCAGCGCCCGTCGTGCGACGCTGCCGCGCCGGTGATGCGCTCACGTGCGCCGAGTACACGAACGAACGAGAGCGGTGAGCTCTGCCCCGGCTCGAGCGTCGGTGCGAGACGGTAGACCTCGGGGCGTTCGTCCTTGGTAATGATGAAGAATTCCTGCACACGGCCGGGTACGACGACGAACGCTTCGGCATCGTGCGGATCGTCCGGATAGGTCAGATGAAACGCCTCGGCGGGCATCGTCGAGGTGCTGCCGGCCGCGGGCTCCGGCACGCGATAGATCGTGATGCGATCGCGCGACGTGCGATTGTCGCCGATATCGGCGATGTAGAGACAGTCGGCCGCGCCGCATCTCCCGATCGAAAGGTCTTCCCAGTCGACGAGCTTCGCGCCGGTCAGGGTGACGCGCGACATCATTCCGGCCGCATCGAGCGCGAAGAGCAGCGGCGGATTCCCCGAGTCGTTGATCATCCACGGCAACCGGCCCACCGCGATGCCGCTGGCTTCCCGTACATCAGGCAGGGCAAGCGGCTTCCCTGCCGGAACGCACGATTCAGCCGCTGGCCGGGCCGGACCCGCGGTGCAGGCCACGCAAACAGCAACAACACTCAACCATCTGGCGCTCACCGTTTGTCGATCACCGTCAATCCTAATCCCTAATCCCCAATCCCTAATCCCTAATCCCTCATTTCCGAATGTACTTCTTCACCCCTCGCTGGCCCACCTCTGCCCCGTACACATTGCCACTCGCGTCGGCGGCGACGCCTTCCGGACCGCTCGTCCCCGCAAGCGGACCTTCGTTGGCGTTGGCGTTGTCGTCGGGAATGAATGCCGTGATTTTTCCGTCGCGCGCGCTGCCGATGCGGATGCCGCGCTTCCATTCGCCGTGCTTGCGCGAGTTGTTCGACTCGGAATCGGCGACATAGATGATGTCGTTCCTGTCGATGTACACCCCGCTCGGGCGGCTGAACTGATGCCACTCGTCGAGGTACGTGCCGTTCTGATCGAAGATCTGCAGACGATTGTTGGCGCGATCGGCAACGAAGATCCGGCCCTTCGAATCCATGGCCAGCGCGTGGGGCGCGTCGAGCTGACCGCGGCCGCTTCCACGGGTGCCCCATTCCTTGATGAACTTGCCGGTCCGGTCGTATTTCACGATGCGCGCGTTGCTGTTGCCGCCATGCCCGTCGGCCACGAAGATGTCGCCGTTCGGGGCCGTAATGACGTCGGACGGCTGGTTGAAGTGCGTGCTGTCGGCGCCCGTCACGCCGGGCACTCCCAGACGGAGCAGGATCTTGCCTTCAGGACTGAACTTCACGATGTGATGGCCGCCGGCCGGCGGCGCCGCGTCGCCACGCCCGCCCCCGGGGGGCAGGCCGTCCACGACCCAGACGTTGCCCTGCGCATCGATATGGATGCCATGCGGAAACACGAACAACCCCTCGCCGAACATGCGCACGAGCTTGCCCGAGGTATCGAACTTCATCACGACCGGCAGCTTCGAGCCGACGCAGGAATTCGCGCCGCAGCGATCGACGATCCAGATCGAGCGCCCGTCGAGGTCCGGCTCGACCGTGCTGATCGATCCCCACGAACGGCCTTCCGGCAGCTGAAAGAAGTTCGGGACGGTCTTGTACGGGTTCGGCGCGTCGTTAGTCGGGGCGGGCGATTGCGCGACGACGCCCTGGGCGCAGACGAGCGATACGAGCAGCGCAAGCTTCACGGAACCTGAAGTCGGCATACGGCCTCCTTGAGTGTGGGTGCCAGAGTATATGACCAATCAGGCGCTAAAAAAGCCCGGCGGGACCGGGCTCGGGCGAGCGACTCGATCGGATAGTCCAGCCGTGGCAGGGGCAATGGAAATCGTTGCCTTCGTTCGTTGTCGCGCAATCGCTAATTTCAGACTCGTTCTTTGAAGAGTATTTTTGACACGAAGTGTCGACCTGGCGCGCGACATGCAGTGAGGCTTCGCGTTCGGTCGCCAGCGGTGTTCGTTAATCCAAGGTGCGCCTCAAAGCTGAGTCCAGTTTCCATATGCACATTCACGATCTCGAGACCCATCCGACTCAATATGTTTCTGTAGGCGAACTGGCCGACTACTGGCTAGTCAGCCGGCGTTACGTGTACAAGCAGGTCCGTTCCGGCACGCTCGACGCCATTCAAATCGACCCGCGTTCGTGCAGAATCGCCACGACTGCTGCCCTCCAGTTCGAGCGGCGGCCGAGAGTGCTCGACGACGTCGCGTTCGTCGAATCGTAAGCACACCGAACGCACGGCGCCACGTCACACGACTTCCTTCACGGCGCGGTCTTACCGTAACGCTCCTCCGTTCCGCCACTACATGCGTGGTCATTTCTGCAACACGAGTGAAAGTGGAAATGAACAACAACGGCTAGTTCGCCAGGAGGTCCCGTCGCGGCATTTCCCACTGAGGGACGAACGGGGGGCAAGGCGCGTTGCTCGACGCGCGGGCGAGCGGCATGTGCGTGAACCCCTGCGTGCGGCGCTCCTCGAAGCGCAAGTCGAAGAGCACGTTCGCGGCGATCACAGGCACTCGCCCAAACCGCAGCCAGGCGCGCGCCCAGCAGTCGCGACGGCCGAGGTCGCGAAGCGGCTGCAACGGCTGATGAAGCTCGTCGCGCAGCGCCAATCGGCCCTCACCCACCATACGGCTCTGTCGGGTTTCCGACAATCGATGGGACGCGCACGCGGTGGGAGCCGTCACGGACGGCGCCAGCGAGAGCGTGCCTCGCCATAACACGTACTCGCCGCCTGATTCGCGGAGCTCGATCCCAATCACCCCCCAGCACAGCGGCGACGAGGGATTGGGCGTGAGGACGACATCCACCAGGCGCCCGTGAAGGAGCGGCCCGAGCGTCCGATGCGCCTGCACGCGCGCTTCGCGCGATGCGGTCAGTTGAACAGTGATCACCGCGAGCGAGAGCGCGACCGCCAGCACCGCCCGCGCACGCGGCGACATGCGTCTCGTGGACCAGGCAAGGATGCCACCTGCCACGCCCAGCACGACCGCAGCGTCAAAAGGCACGACATCGCTGGACAGAATTGTAATGATCAGCATCACGATCGGCAGAGCCGCGAACAGCTTCGAGGCTCTCGTCCTGGCATTCCAGGCTGCCGCCACGCCCAGGACGAGCCAGAGCGACGGCTCGAGGATGAAGACCGCGTCGCCGAAATACCAGGTGTTGTCGAACGGATAGAACGGGTGGACGCCGTACGGGTTCAACGCATCCATCGCCAGGTGACTGGCAAGGGCGGCCGCCATCAACAGCCAGAGCCGCAGCCGGTCGCCGGTCCGCATGGCGCGCACGGGCGGCATCATGCGATAGGCCAGCACGAGGACGAGCGCCAGCACGCCAAGACCCACGATCGTGTGCGTGTGGCCGCGATGGTGCACGAGATAGCCGATCGGTGCCGGTGTCATCACCGAATACGCGATATCGACGTCTGGAAGGTTGGCGGCAATCAGGCCGGCGCCCACCAGGAGCGGCCGCTGAGATTTGGCGGTGCGACGTCCCGCCATCGCATCCGCCAGCGCGACACCCACGAGCGAATGCGTGAGGTTGTCCACTACGCCGTCTGCGCCTTGAAGCGCAATCGAACGTAGTGTGCCGTCCAGTTGCCTTCCCGATCGCAGATCTCGGCGCGCAGCAGGTCTTCGACCTCCTGGAGGAACGACTCCAGCTGTTCAGGCGGGATGCGATCGAGCGTCGCGCGCTCGAAGGTGTCGAGCCATCCACGTATTCCCGTGGGCAGCGGCGTGGGCCGCGGAATCAGGGCAATCTGGCGCACGACGAACCCGTGCCGCTCGAGACGCCCGGCATATTCGGTCTCTGTCGCGTAATAGCGCAGGATGTTGGTGGTCCAGCCACGGCGCGCGAGCACCGAGCGAATCGCGACCTGGATGGCCGCAAGGTTGCCATGGCCGCCAAACTCCGCAACGAATCGCCCGCCCGGTTTGAGCGCACGATGCACGCCCTCGAGCATGGCGTCATGGTCGCGCACCCAGTGCAGCACGGCGTTGGAGAAGACGCCGTCGAACTCGTGCTCGAAGCGCAGCTGCTCGGCGTCCATCAGGCGCGCGTCGAGCCCGCGGGCTTTCGCGCCGGCGATCATCTCCTCTGACGCGTCGATGCCGACGACCTCCGCACCCGTGCCCGCGATTTTTTCCGTGAGCGTCCCTTCGCCGCACCCCAGGTCGAGGATGCGCTCGCCCGCCTGCGGGTTCAGCAGCTCGAACACCGCCGCCCCCAGGGCGGGCACATAGGCCGCGTTCTGCCGATAGGTCTCCCTCGCCCAGGTGTTCGTCACGCGTCTAGCTTACCCGGACCTCCGGCGTCGCTCGCGAGGAGTTTGTCGACCAGACCCGCCAGCCGCCGCCAACGCTCGGTCTGTTCGGTGAGCGCGCGCGTGCCGGCCGCCGTGATCGCGTAGTACTTGGCGTCGCGGTGCCTTTCGGTCCGCTGCCAGCTCCCCTTGATCCAGTTCCGCCGTTCCAGCCGGGCAAGCGCGGGATAGAGCGTGCCCTGGTTGAGCGACAGCGGGTGATCCGCGACCTGCTCGAGCCGCGCCGCCAGGCCGTAGGAGTGCTGCGGTCCCATGGTCCACAGGGCCCTGAGCACGATGAGGTCGAGCGTGCCCTGCAGGAGCGCAACCGGTTTGTTCGATGATCTCGACATTACTAGACGTCCTAGTGGTAGGCGGCATTATGGCGACCGCTTTACTGGAATGTCAAGTGGAGCGGGAGTAGTCGCGAAAGTCAAAAGGTGAAAGTTAAAAGTAAAAAGTCGAAAGTTAAAAGTCGGCCGCGATTACAGATTTCGTGGCGGGTGTGACACGAGAGTCCGTCGAATCTGCGAATCTGCGAATCCTCGAATTCACGGATTTCCCCAAGCCCTTGCCTGCTGCCAGGTTGCGAGGCGCGAGCGTCGCGGCACCGGGCTTGCGATCCGACGCCCCCATGGCACTCTCAGATCGTCATCGCCGCGCGGCGGCCGTTCTCGCGGTCGTGTTGGCGTCCGCCGCGAGCGTCGCGGCACAGCGGCGGCAGCCGACCTCGGCCGGCGTGCTGTCCGAGCACCATCTCGAGGGGCTCGACGCGATGCGCCCCGACGCCCAGGCCGCGTTCCTGCTCGAACGGGCGATCAATCGGTACCAGGGCGCCACCGAAGAGATCCACGCGCGCGCGGACGGGTGGCGCGGAAAGATCACGCTCGATCAACGCTTGAACAACCTGTTCATGGTGGCGCTCAACTCGGACGATCTGGCGGTCAGGGCCGCCGCCATCGATCTCGACCTGGCCGCACTCGGCGTCGAGAAAACCGTCGCGACCGTCGACGCCCTCGAACCGGAAGCGCGCTTTGGCGCGCAGGGGCCACGCGCGAACGCGCTGTGGCGGATTGGACTGATGGGGAATCGCGGCGTCGTGCCCGATCGCGCGTTCGAGATTCTGATGAGCTCGATTCGCGACGAGAACGTCAACGTGCGGTACTGGGCGGTCGAGGGACTGGCCTACCTCGGCACGGAAGACACCATCGAGCCGCTCCTGGGCATCTTCCACGACGATCCGTCGCCGATGATCCGCGAGCGCGCGGCCTGCTCGCTCGCGCAATCGGGGATGCTGAGCGCCAGGCTGCGGATGAAGGCGGTTCCCTCACTTCTGGACTTCGCCGAGGATCCCACGCTGGACGACCAGACCCGCTCGTGGGTGTTCCAGGCGCTGCGCGACATCACCGGCCAGACCCTTCCCCGCCAGGGCGCGGCGTGGCGCGACTGGTACGTCCGATCGCTGCGGAAATAGAAGGCTTGCGCCCGGACGCCGATCTCCTGTAGACAGGAGGCATGAAAAATCTTGTTTTCTTGACGATTGCGGCAACACTCGGGGTCTCGGCCGTCGCCTGGGCGCAGGCGGGATCGGCCACCGCCAACTCGCCGGACACGAAAGCGGTCATGGCCACGCTCGAAGCCATGGCCAAGGCGACGATCGAGAAGGACGTCGCCATGCTCGGCAAAATCTACGGCGACGACATCACCTATGCGCACTCCTCGGCGCTGACCGAAACGAAGGCACAGGTCCTCAAGAACATCCAGGGTCCCGGTGTCGCGGAATTCATGAAGTTCAGCGACACCAACATCCGCGTCTACGGCGACGTCGCGCTCGCCAAGGGCGTGGTCGACTTCCGCAACGGCGCACCGGGAAAGATGCTCGACAACCATCTGAATATTCTGTGGGTGATGGTGCGCCGCGCGCAGGGTCCGCACGGCTGGCAGATCGTCGCGCGTCAGACGACGAGAATCGGACCGTCGTCGGGCACGCCGGTCAAGTAACCGCACGTCGGGTCGGCCTGCGACGCGCGGCCTGCGGGCCGGCCCGAATTCCTCGCACGCGTGATCACAATTTTCGTCCATCGACGTGCGCCTGCAAGCCGTTATGAACCGCTCGCAGGCAGCCGATAACAGATCGATGGCGAAGCGGCCCGCGGTCACCGTTCAACTCATCGTGCGCCGCGGCGCGATTCGGCGTTTTCAGAAACTCACGAAGAAAACGGAAGGCCTGCCGGTTGAGGTCACGTGGGATCGGCGCGAGAACGAACGGCGCAAGGTCTCCGGCGAGCGGTCTGATGATCGGCGCAGGAACGATCGACGTCAGAAGCCGCCGTTCACTTGGGAGTTGAGTGATTTCGTCGTGGTTCAGAAGGCCCCGTCCCGCCGGAAGAAATAACGTCGTCTGCGCCGCAGGCTTCCGCCCAGCCGTGATCGATCATCATGGCCGCGCGCGCATCATCCAGTTCGATGACGTCCCCCACTTTCAGGCCCGAGACATCGATGCCGTTCATCGACAACGCGAGTTTACGGATCAGACGGACGTGCGACACGGCAGCTCCATGTAAGTTGGGGTCCGGAATTCATGGTAGCCCAAATTCGGTAAGTCATTCAATATCCAGCCATTAGGTGTATTGACTGAATACAGTCCTGTGCGATTTTGGCTCCCAAGGAACGACTGACGGGTCTGTCGGTTCGGCCCTCACATGCCGAAACACAACACGAATGGCGCATGCCCCCGTCGTGCTCGTGGTCGAGGATGAGCCCAGCGTGCAGACCACGTTCTGCGCCACGCTCACGCTGATGGGATTCAAGACGCAACATGCCGACACGGTCGATCGCGCGCTCGAGATTCTCGGCGCCGAACGCGTGGATGCCGTGTCACTCGATGTGCGGCTGCCCGATCCGAAAGGACTGGAGCGATCGGGGTTGACGCTGCTCGCCTATCTGCGCGCGAGCAAGGATCACGCGCACCTGCCGGTCCTGATCTTTACCGGCCAGCCGCTGTCGCAGGAAGAAGAGATCCTGATCCAACAGCACAACGCTGAAGTCTTCTACAAGCCGCAGCGCTACACGACCCTGGTCGAGTGCCTCACGCGCATGCTCGGCACGCCGCGCGCATAACGACATTCCGGTCGCGCGCGCGTCGCGCGAACACCCGTACAAGAAAAAAGCCCGCGATACGCGGGCTTATCCAAAACATTGGTGCGCTTTTCTAAGTACATCCTCGAAGCAGGAAGATGAAGAAGAGCACGGATGCCGGCACTCCCAGCAACCACAGGAAGATGTACCCAATTGCGCCTCTTTCGGATCGTTGACGTCGTAAGAGCGTTCTCATTCTCACTCCTCAAAGGCCTGATCGCCTGCCCTGGCAGTAGCAAGGACAATGCCTATGCCGGGGAGTGGAAAGATGGGCTGACAGGGCGTTGTGAGATGAATCAACTCTGTACGCACGAATGGCCGGCATCTGCCGGCCATTCACCGTGAACGCAAGTTGTTGTTTTGGATTCAGTGGTCGGGGCGAGAGGATTTGAACCTCCGACCCCTCGGTCCCGAACCGAGTGCTCTACCAGGCTGAGCCACGCCCCGACGACTGGCTATCTTAGCACTAGTGGCCTGTCCTCGCTGAATCACTACCGCCGAATCTCGCCGAATCCCAATAAACCGTAGGACCAAGGGCGTAGGGAACACTGTCGACGGTCCGTCGAAGTGTGTAACCAGAGTGTAATTTCGATGCTATCGGTTCGAACCAGAACAGACCTCTCGGACAGCGGTTCCTAGACTCGCTTCTTTGGTATGACGCGCCCCGCGACAACGTCGAGACACCACGGGGTTATCGCCCTCTCACCCTGTCTTCGATTCCGTTGCACGACGCACCAGACGGCATAAATAAATTCTTCGTCACAGTGCTCGACAAGCGTATCTTTGACGTGCGCGGCCCCCACCGCGCACGAGGGAGGCATCATGTCCGGCCTTGCCTATTCGACCCCTGCGATCGGGGCTCCGCCGCCGCAGACGGCGACGAACCAACTGCTCGCCTCGCTGCCCGGCGACGATCTGCAGCGCCTGCGTCCGCACCTCCGCGCCGTGCGCTTGAGAGCGAAGCAAGTCCTCCACAAACAGGGGGACAGAATTCGCGAGGTGTACTTCCCCACCGGCGGCGCGTGCTCGATCATCGAGCTCATGCAGGACGGTCAAGCGGCGGAAATTGCGACGGTCGGCGCCGAAGGACTCCTCGGCGGCTCGGTGTACTTCGGACAGGAAGAATCGTTCACGCAGAGCGTCGTGCAGGTGCCCGGTCAGTGGGCCGACGTGCTGACGACCGAAGCGTTCAATGCCGAAATGGCGCGGAAGGGCGCGCTCTTCATCCGAACGATCAAGTACCACCAGGCGCTCATGACGCAGGTGATGCAGACCACCGTGTGCAACGGTCTTCACTCGGCCGAGCAGCGCTGCTGCCGCTGGCTGCTCATGTCGCACGATCGGATTCAGCGCGACGAATTTCCTCTGACGCACGAGACGCTGGCGATGATGCTGGGCGTGCGGCGGCCGACGATTACGCTCATCGCCGCGGCGCTGCAGCGCGCCGGGGTCATTCGCTACCGGCGCGGCTCCATGAAGATCCTCAACCGGACCGGACTGGAGCTGGCATCGTGCGAGTGCTATCAGACGATCACCGACAGGGTCAGGCGTCTGATGCGGGCTTGATCGCCGCGGCGAATCCCCGCGCACGTATCGACGGCTGCGACTGAAGGTCGCGCCGCGAGGGGCCGATAGATGCCCCGTGGCTCGAATCTTCATCAGGGACGGAGACCAGCTGACGTGCGAAATCCGCCCGGCGCCCGCCGGCGCCGGGTTCGATCTCGTGTGCACGCAGGACGGCGAGGATCACGTCGAACACTATCTTCTGATGAGCCAGGCCGAAGCCCGCAGCCTGCGTGTTGCGGAGGACCTCATCTTCGACGGCTGGTCACTGGCTCAATAGCTCTCGCGCCCGTTCTCACACCCGATCGACATTGTCGTCGCGGCGACCGAGGTGGCGCTTGAACCAGTCGGCGCCGAGATGCGAGACCGCCTCGAGGGCGCCCGGCTCGTGAAAGAGGTGGGTTGCGCCAGGTACGATCTCGAGACGCACTTCGCCCCGCATCAGCTCGATCGCCCTTCGATTGAGTTCCCGGACCTCGCGGTCGTCCTCACCCACGATGAACAGCGTCGGCGCCATCACCAGGGGAAGCTTGTTCCCGGCGAGATCGGGCCGCCCGCCGCGCGACACCACCGCATGAATCTTTCGAGGGTGGTTCGCCGCGGCCACGAGTGCGGCGGCCGCTCCGGTGCTCGCGCCGAAGAGGCCAAGCGGCAAGGCGGTCTGCGCGCGCAGCTCTTCCATGACGACGGTGGCTCTGCGGGCCAGAAAAGTGATATCGAAGCGAAGATGGCCGCTGAACTGGTCCTGGCGCTCTTCGATCGATGTCAACAGATCGACAAGGACGGTCCCGAGCCCTTCGGCGCGCAACTGCCCCGCCACGTACTGGTTTCGCGGATTCTGGCGGCTGCTGCCGCTGGCGTGCACGAACAACACGAGGCCCAGCGCGCCGGCGGGTATGGCGATGTCGGCGTCAATGGAGGCGCCGTCAATATTGAATCGCACCGCCTGTTCCTGCATCTGCACGCCGCTATACCCTCTCGCGGCGATCGTGAAATCGCTGCACTCCGTCCATGACTTGGCTAGTTCAGGCGGAAAGAGTGCAACGGCCGTGCCTATCTGGCAGGTTCGAGCTGCAGAAGGAAATCTTCGACGGCGGGAATCACGTTGTACGCCGTTAAATCGGGCTGGAGCGGCGTCACGGAAATGTAGCCATCACGCACGGCCTGAAAATCTGACCGATCGTGCGGCTCCCATTCATTCTGGCCTTCCTCGATCCAGAAATAGCGCTGGCCGCGCGGATCGATCCGTTCATCGACTTTCGTGATGTGATTCCGGCGCGCCTGCACCGTCACCCTGAAGCCCTTGGTGGGCCCCTTCGGCACGTTGATGTTCAGAAATGTTCGCGACGGAATCCCTCGTTCGAGCACCGCCTGTGCGACGACGCGGGCGCCCCGCGCCGATTCGGAAAAATCAAACTTTCCGCCGGTGTTCTGCAGGGAAATGGCAATACCAGGAGCCCCAAGCAGAGCGGCCTCGAACGCCCCGGACACCGTGCCCGAATAGGTCACGTCGTCGCCGAGGTTCCATCCTTTGTTGATACCCGACACGACCAGGTCGGGCTTGCCGCCGAGGACGCTCGTGATGGCGATGTTGACGCAGTCCGACGGCGTGCCGTCGACCGCGTACACCCGCTCGGCAATCGTTTCGAGGCGAAGGGGACGCCGCAGCGTGAGCGCATGGCCGATCGCACTGGATTCGGCGTTCGGGGCCACGATCGTCACTTCCCCAAGGGACCTGAGCGCGTCGGCAAGCGCGTGAATGCCCTCCGAGCGCACTCCATCGTCGTTGGTGACCAGGATACGTTTCATATGCCTGAATTATCGGACGGAAACCGTTCGCATTGCATGCGCGTGAGGCCGCGGCCCCCGATGGCGTACAATTGATAGACAGACAAGCACATGGCAACGCTGAAGGACGTTCTCGCCACGCGCACGCGGGAGGGCGATCTGTACGAGGCGCTCGACAACCGGTGGGTGCACTGTTATGCGTGCGGCCACGATTGCAGGATCCCTCCGGGTGCCCTGGGCGTGTGCAAGGTCCGCTTCAACGAGAGCGGCCGGTTGATGGTGCCATGGGGATATGCCGGCGGCGTGCAGTGCGATCCCATCGAGAAGAAGCCGTTTTTCCACGTCCATCCCGGTGCGCTGGCGTACAGCCTGGGTATGCTCGGCTGCGACCTCCACTGCGGCTACTGCCAGAATTGGGTCACCTCGCAGGCGCTGCGCGATCCGCGGGCCGTGGCGCCGCCCATTGACGTCACACCCGAACTCCTGGTGAAGGATGCGCTGGCGCGTGGGGCGAGGATCATCGTCAGCACGTACAACGAGCCGCTCATCACGAGCGAATGGGCGGTTGCCATCTTCAAGGAAGCGCGCGCCGCCGGGCTGATGACCGGGTTCGTTTCCAACGGCAACGGCACGCCACGCGTGCTCGAGTATCTGCGGCCGTGGATTGATGCGTACAAGGTGGATCTCAAGAGCTTCGACGATCGCCACTACCGCGAGCTCGGCGGCAGGCTGCAACCCATTCTCGACACGATCACGCGGCTGCACGACATGGGCGTCTGGCTCGAGATCGTCACGCTCCTCATCCCGGGATTTAATGACGGCGACGACGAACTGAAGCGGCTGACCGGCTTCGTTGCCGGCGTTTCGCGCGATATCCCGTGGCACGTCACGGCGTTTCACGGCGATTACAAGATGACCGAGCCGTCCAGCACCACGCCGGCAATGCTGAAGCGCGCCGCCGCCATTGGCGCAGCGGCGGGGTTGCGTTACGTCTATGCCGGCAACATTCCGGGCAAGGTCGGCAACCTGGAGGACACCCGGTGTCCGCACTGCAGCGAGCCCGTGGTCGAGCGCCATGGCTATCTGATTCGCGCGTACAATCTGACTCCGGACGGTGCCTGCCGCGCGTGCGGCACACGAATCCCGGGACGCTGGAGTGATGCCTTTACCGAACAACGCACCGCGTTTCCCATCCCCTTGCACCTCGAGAGGTATCTGACGCGATGATGCGCGACCTCCTCGGACGGCCGCTGAAGAATCTGCGGTTGTCGGTTACCGACCGGTGCAATCTGCGCTGCAGCTACTGCATGCCGGAAGCCGAGTACGTGTGGCTGCCGCGGCAGGACATCCTGCAGTTCGAGGAGATGAGCACACTGGTGGATGTGTTCGCGGCCGCCGGCGTCGATCGGATCCGCCTCACGGGCGGCGAGCCCCTGCTGCGGCGCGACCTCCCCGAACTGGTCGAGATGCTGGCCCGGAAGCCGGCGATTCGCGATCTCGCGCTGACGACCAACGGCGTCATGCTCGCCGGGCAGTCGGACGCACTCAAGCGCGCCGGCCTGCATCGGCTGACCGTCAGCCTCGACACGCTGCGGGCCGATCGCTTCAAAGAGCTCACCCGCTTCGATTCGCTGCCTCAGGTGCTGGCCGGCATCGAAGAAGCCGTCAAGACGTTCGGGACGCTCAAGCTGGATTCGGTGATCATTCGCGGCACGAATGACGATGAACTGGTGCCCCTTCTCGAGCATGCGCGCGGCATCGGCGCGGAAATCCGGTTCATCGAATACATGGACGTCGGCGGGGCAACCCAGTGGTCGCGCGATCGCGTCATGTCGCGGCAGGAGATGCTGGCCGTGCTCGGCCACCAATACGGGGCCGTCACCGCCTTCGAAGAAGACTCCAGCGCTCCGGCCGATCGCTTCCGGCTACCCGACGGCACGACCTTCGGCATCATCTCGTCGACCACCGATCCGTTCTGCCGCAACTGCGACAGAAGCCGGCTGACCGCCGACGGCATGTGGTATCGCTGCCTTTACGCCACTGCCGGCACCGACCTCCGCACGCCGCTTCGCGCCGGCCTGTCGCGGGACGATCTGCTGCAATTGATCACAAAGGAATGGACGGCGCGCGGCGATCGCGGCGCCGAAGAGCGCCTGGCCCTGAGAGACCGCACGCCGCTCGTCCCCGCGTCAAGCTTGAAGAAGAATCCTCATCTGGAGATGCATACCCGAGGGGGGTAGGCAATTGACGGATTGCCGATCGGCAATCAATCGACAATCGTCAATCGAGAATCGGCAATGTTTACGCTTTTACCGCAGAAGCCGCGCAGTACTCTGTCGAACGCGTCCGTCAGATTCTTCGCAATCATCTCCGCCGACTGGTTCTCGATGTTGCGCCGTTCCAGCATCCAGAGCAATTTGCCGTCGCGCATGAGCGCGATCGACGGCGACGACGGGGGGTATCCGACGAAATAGCTGCGCGCGCGGTCGGTCGCGTCGACGTCGGCGCCGGCGAAAACGGTGGCCACGATATCGGGCCTGGTCTGATGGCCCAATGCGAGCGCAACGCCGGGCCGGGCTTTTCCGGCCGCGCATCCGCACACGGAATTCACGACGACCATGACGGTCGGGCCTTGCTGATCGCCGGGCTGTCCGAGTTGACGGCCGAGTACCGCGTCAACGTCCGCGGCAGTGCGAAGTTCACGAACGCCGAGGCTGGTCAGTTCCTGGCGCATGGGCGCTACGAAGAATTCGGGGTATGTCATAATCTGAACATTATCGCATGAGAAAGACGCTCCTTCAGAAAGTCTGGGACAACCACGCCGTACGCAGGCTGCCGACGGGACAAACACAGTTATTCATCGGTTTGCACCTGATTCACGAAGTCACGAGCCCGCAGGCGTTCGACATGCTCCGCAGCCGCGGCAGCAGGGTGGCCTTTCCGAACCGCACGTTTGCCACCGTCGATCACATCGTGCCGACGCTGAACCAGCGCCGGCCGTTTCTCGACGTGCTCGCCGAGGAAATGATGTCGGCGCTCGAGAAGAACTGCCGCGAGTTCGGTATTCCGCTGTACGACATCAGCAGCGCCAACCAGGGCATCGTGCACGTCATCGGCCCCGAGCTCGGTCTGACACAGCCGGGCATGACGATTGCCTGCGGCGACAGCCACACGTCGACACACGGGGCCTTCGGCGCGATTGCCTTCGGCATCGGGACTTCTCAAGTGCGCGACGTGCTCGCCTCGCAGTGTCTGGCGATGGAACCGCTGAAGGTGCGCCGCATCACGGTGAACGGCACGCTCCGGCGCGGTGTGTATGCGAAAGACGTCATCCTCGACATCATTCGCCGCCTCGGCGTGAAGGGCGGCAGCGGGTACGCGTACCAGTACGGCGGCGATGCGTTCGACCGCATGACCATGGAAGAACGGATGACGGTCTGCAACATGTCGATCGAGGGCGCCGCCCGCGTCGGGTACGTCAATCCGGACGACACCACGTTCAGCTACATCGAAGGGCGGCCGTTTGCGCCGCAGGGCGCCGCGTTCGCCAAGGCACGCGAATGGTGGAAGTCGCTTGCGTCGGATGCCGACGCGGTCTACGACGATGTCGTGCTGATGGATGCGGCAGCGATCGAACCCACGGTGACCTGGGGCATCAACCCCGGCCAGTCGGTGGGCATCACCGAGAAGCTGCCCGCCGCGTCCGATGTTCGCGCCGACGAAAGAGCGTCGGTGGCCGAAGCGCTCGAGTTCATGAGCTTCCGGGGCGGCATGCCCATCGCCGGCACGAAAATCGACGTCGCGTTCATCGGCTCCTGCACCAACGGCCGCATCTCGGATCTTCGAGAAGCCGCGCGCCTGGTGAAAGGGCATCACGTTGCCAAGCACGTGAAGGCGCTCGTAGTGCCGGGCTCGCAATCGGTGCGCAAGATCGCCGAAGAGGAAGGCCTGGACAAGATCTTCACGGCCGCCGGTTTCGAATGGCGCGGCGCGGGATGCTCGATGTGCCTCGCCATGAACCCCGACCAGCTTCAGGGACGGGAGATTTGCGCATCGTCTTCGAATCGCAACTTCAAAGGGCGTCAGGGCAGCCCGACGGGGCGCACCCTCCTGATGAGCCCGGCCATGGTCGCCGCGGCGGCAGTGGCCGGCGAAGTCGTCGACGTCCGCAAGATGCTCGAGCCCGCCGAGGTACACGCGTAATGGACAGCCGCTACGTCGACACGCTCTCGGGTCGCGGCCTGCCGCTGCGCGGTCACGACATCGACACCGATCGCATCATCCCGGCGCGGTTCCTCAAGTGCGTCAGCTTCGAAGGTCTCGAAAGGCACGCGTTCGAAGACGACCGGAAGCAGCTCGCCGAGCGCGGGCAGACGCATCCGTTCTCGGATCCGAAGTACTCGGGCGCGGGCATCCTGATTGTGAACGGGAATTTCGGGTGCGGCTCGTCGCGCGAGCACGCGCCGCAGGCCCTCCAGCGCTGGGGCATTCGCGCGGTCGTCGGCGAATCGTTCTCCGAGATTTTCTTCGGCAATTCCGTGGCGCTCGGCATGCCGTGCCTGACCGTGAGCGCCCGCGACGCCGAGGCCCTGCTGTCGGCCGTCGAAGCCAACCCTCGGACGGAAGTCGCGCTCAGCGTCGCCGGCCAGTTCGTCGAGGTGAACGGCACGAGGTACCAGGCCTCGATCCCCGCCGGCGCTCGCGAGGCGTTCACCACCGGCATCTGGGATGCGACGGGCCTGCTGCTCGATGATTTCGATCAGGTGCGCAACGTCGCGAAGAACCTTCCCTACGTCAGCGGGTTCTAGGTTCGAAGAAATACAAACAGGAGATTAGGAGACTAGGAGATTTCTTTCTTAAGAAGAATTTCTCCTGATCTCTTGATCTCCTGTTTGCATTTCGTGACATGGCTCACTTACGGGCAACATCGAGGAACGCCTGCGCGGCGTGTGAGAGCTCACCCTTCCGGTACAACAACCGCAACTGCCTCGGATATCGCACCTCGGGAATCTTCACCGCGACCAGCTGCTTCCGCTGGATTTCTTCGATCGCGCACCGGCGCGGCAACAGCGCCACACCCATTTTCTTTTCGACCGCCCGCTTGATGCCTTCGAGGCTCGGCAGCGCAATCTGAATATTGATCGGCGCGTGCCGGACCTCGGCCTGACGAAGCACCTGGTCGCGCGCCGGCGACGGGTCGCTGTGCGCGATGACGGTCTCGTTGGCGAACTCCGAGATCGGCACCGTGTCGCGGCCGGCGAACGCGTGGGATGGGTGCACGAGCAGCACCAGCTCATCCTGCCCGAGCGTCACCGAGAGCAGCCGCTTGTCCGCCGGATCGAACGTGACGATGCCGAAGTCGAGGCTTCCCTGTGCCACCTCGACGCCAACCTGGCGCGCCGGGACACGCCGCACGTCGACGAGGATGCGCTGGTGCTTTTCGCGGAACTTCTCGATGAGCGGCAGAAGCACGTGCACGCCGCCTTCGTTCGATCCGATCAGCACGCGGCCGCGCTGCAGATCCCGCAGCTCGCGTACCGAGAGCTGCGCTTCCTCCGACAGGCGGAGGAGCCGCTCGGCGTACTCCCGCAATACCCGCCCCGCTTCGGTCAGCGTGCCGTCCTTGGAGGAGCGATCGAACAGCCGCTCCCCCACCTCGTCCTCGAGCCGGCGGATCGCCTGGCTGACGGCGGGCTGGGTGCGGTGCAGCTTCGACGCGGCGCGAGAAAAGCTGCGCTCGGCCGCCACGGTCAGAAACACGCGCAATTCCGCGAGATCCACGCCCGGGCAGTATAAACTATTATTATGACAAATTCATTATTATAGATTTGACGATTGAGCGTCAGTGCCGTACAAACGTGTGCATGGCCACCAACCGAGTGACAATCTTCGACACGACCTTGCGTGACGGCGAGCAGGCACCCGGCTTTTCCCTGCGGACCCGCGAGAAGGTCGAGCTCGCCAGACAGCTGGATGCGCTGGGCGTCGACCTCATCGAGGCGGGCTTCCCCATCGCCTCGCTCGACGATGCGGAAGGCGTGAAGCAGGTGGCCGCGACCGTGCGGCGTCCCGTGATCGCCGCCCTGGCCCGCTGCCGGCCCGAAGACATCGAGCGCGCGGGCGAGTCGCTGAAGGGTGCCGAGCGCTCTCGCATCCACACGTTCATCGCGACGTCCGACCTGCATCTCTCGAAGAAGCTGAACATCTCGAGAGAACAATGCCGCGAGCACGCGATTGCAGCCGTCAGGCAGGCCCGCGCCTACACCGACGACGTGCAGTTCTCCGCCGAAGACGCCACCCGCTCGGACATGGATTTTTTGGCGTCCGTCGTGGAAGAAGTCATCAGGGCCGGCGCGACGACGATCAACCTGCCCGACACGGTCGGGTACGCCACACCCGACGAAATCCACGACTTCTTCACGACCATTCAGGCGAAGGTGCCGAACTCCGGCAAGGCCGTGTTCAGCGCGCACTGCCACGACGATCTCGGGCTGGCGGTGGCCAACACGCATGCCGCTGTCACGGCGGGCGTGCGTCAGGTGGAGTGCACGGTCAACGGTATCGGCGAGCGCGCGGGCAATGCCTCGCTGGAAGAGATCGTCATGGGCATGCGAGTTAGACCGGATCGGCTGCCGTTCACCACCGGCATCCGGTCCGAACAGCTCTTCCCCACCAGCCAGCTCCTCTGCGCGCTCACCGGCCAGCACGTCCAGGCCAACAAAGCCATCGTCGGACGAAACGCGTTCGCGCACGAAGCGGGCATTCACCAGGACGGCATGCTGAAGGACCGGCGAACCTACGAAATCATGAACCCGGCCGACGTCGGCGTGCCGCAAACGACGCTCGTCCTCGGCAAGCATTCGGGGCGTCACGCGGTGAAGCATCGCTGCGACGCGCTCGGGCACACATTGACCCGCCTCGAGCTCGATCAGGTCTACCGTCTCGTCATCGCGAAATGCGATCTGCAGAAGACGCTTTCCGATGACGATCTGATCGCGGTCATTCAGGAAGTGAAGCTCATCTCGGTGCGTTGACTTCTGACGACAACAGGAGATCAGAAGGTTAGGAGGAGTTCTTGTGGAGAAAATTCTCCTGGCCTCCTAGATCTCCTAATCTGCTGTGAGAATCAGTGCGGCAACTTGCCGAACGGGACCCTCCGTTGGAACAACTGATAGATGTGGTGCGCTTCGTGGTGCGCCATGTACTCGACACCGAAATGCAGGTCGTAGTGCGCAAACTGCGGGTGCTTCGCCTTGCGGTGCCATTCGGCGGGGGTCAGTCCCTCGAGACGCCGGCACAGGGCTTCGCGCTCGCTCAGATACTCTGCAATCACATCGGCCGCCGGACGCTCCGTGAGCGCGACAAAAACAGGGTCGTGGTCGGGATCGTCGTACGGCACGATGGTGACTTCCTCGGTCAGCATCCCGCTGAACCGCTCCGCGAAGACCGTCTCCATCCGTTTGAAGTGGCAGACCAGCTCCTTCAGCGACCATTTATCAGGAACCGTCCGCTTGGCCAGCGACGCTTCGTCGAGCCCCGACGTCAGCCGCCTGACTTCGGCGGCCTGAGCCCTAAGACGCTGTACAAGCGCGAGATGCACGGCGTGCTTGTCTTCGTGGTGATGGTGCTCGCCCATGGCCGGCATTATAGAATGAGGGGCGATCCTGCCGATAAGATCGACGCCTGATGAAATTCCTCATCGCAGTCATCCTCCTTTTGTGCCCCACGGCGCTTCTCGGCCAGGAACCGCGGCTGCCGGGCCCGGCCGCCGAGCCCTCCGAGAGCGAGGCGATGATCCAGCGCGCGCGGGCGCTCTCGTCATCCGGTAGCTCTCGTGAAAGCGCGGCGCTCTGGCAGACGATTGCGACGCGCGAGCCGGTGCTCGCCAGCCTCGCCCGGCGCGAGTCTGTCGCCGCACGGCTCGCAGCCGGCGATCTCGAGCCGGCACTAAGCGGCCTCAACGAGCTTGGCACGGCAGCCCCCGCGCACCTGCTCCTGCGTGCGGCCGAGGCGTTCAGAAACGCACGGTCCTTCGACAACGCCGTCACGCTGTATCGCCGCACGCGCCAGGCGGCCGGCCGATCGCCCGTCGCCGACCAGGCCGCGCTCGGCCTGGCCGCCACGTTCGAGCTCAGCGGCAAGCCCGGCGATGCGCTCGAAACATACCGCGACCTTCAGCTCACGTTCAGAACAGCCGCCGCCTATGATGCGGCCGATGCGGGCGCCCGGCGGCTTGCCGCCCAGTTGGGCAATCGCGAACCGCTGACCGAGGCCGACTACGATGCGATCGTCGATCGTCTGGCCGGCATGGCGGCATTCCGGCGGGCGGTGGACGTCCAGGGCGAGTGGCTGAAGATGTATTCGGGCTCCGCGCGCCGTCTGCAGATCGAATCAGCCCGGGTGCAGCACCTTTACTCTCTTCGCGCCAACGACGAAGCACGGTCGGAAGCCGCGCGGTTTCTCGCGCAGCACAAGAGCAGTCCCGACGCGCGCGACGTACACATCGCGATCTTCAGGCTCGACGTACGCGAGGGGCGGACGGCGGACGTGGAATGGGGCGGGCGCGCGATCATGACCGGCCAGGTCGCTGGCATCACGCTGAACGATCGCCAGGGGGCCGCGCGGCTGCTCGCGGAATACCTTGTGAGCGTCGGACAGCCCATCAAGGCTCTCGTCGTCTACGATCAACTTCTGAAGATGACCACCGCGCGCGCGGGGCGCGTGGATGTCTTATGGCGGACGGCCATTGCGTCGCTGCGTGCCGGCAATCGTGGCCGAGCCGCGAAAGAGCTCCAGCAGGTCCTGCGGCTCAACCCCGATTCCGAAACGGAACGTGCCGCGACATTCTGGCTGGCCTATGCACTGGATACGCCCGGCACGAAGGAAGAAGCCAGGGCGCAATGGGCGTCGCTCGTGCGCCGCTTCCCGTACACGTACTATGGCGCCCGCGCCGCGTACTGGATTGGCGCCCCCCCGCCCGAACCCATCCTCATCTTCCCGGACTTGACGCTCGGCGAGACCGTGCTCGCGCATCCCGATTACCAGGCGGCGTCCCTCCTGTCGCGCGCCGGACTCATCGACGAGGCGGCGGAGTACGCGCGGCAACTGAACGGCGCGTTTCGCAGAGACGACGGCGTCGCGCTCCTCACGGCACGCGCCTCGGAAGCCGCCGGCGACCATTCATCGTCCTCGAATCTGATGTCGTCGTACTTCGGGCCGTACCTGCAGCAGCCGGCGTCGAACCTGCCCGACGATTTCTGGACGCTCGCGTTTCCGCGCGCGTACTGGCCCGACGTGTCGGCCGCTGCCGCGCGTCACACGGTCGATCCGCTGTTGATGCTGGGCCTGGCGAGGCAGGAATCGCATTTCGATCACACGGCCCGATCGCCCGTCGGCGCGATCGGCCTCTTCCAGGTGATGCCCTACACCGCCGCGGAGCTCGACCCGGCGTTCCAGAACCCGGCGGCCATCGATCGCCTGCTGCAACCGGCGGTCAGCGCGGAGCTCGCCGCGAAGCTGCTCGCAGGCCTGCTCGCCCGCTATCAGGGGCAGCTGGCCCCGACCATCGCGTCGTACAACGCCGACAAGGAACGCGTGCAGACGTGGTGGGACGCCACCAAAGGACTGCCGGAAGAGCTCTTCATCGACAGCATTCCGTACCAGCAGACCCGCGCCTACGTCCGGCAGGTGCTCACGAACTACGCGATGTATCAGCGGTCCGCACAATCAGCATCGCCACAAAAATAGTCGCGATGGCGATCGCCATCCGCGTCGTGAACCGTTCTCCGAGCACGAGCGAGCCCAGAATCACCGCAATCACCGGGTTGAAGTACGCATAGAGCGACACGATGGCGATGGGCAGGTGCTTCAGCGCATACACGTAACACACATAACCGACGAACGTCCCGACGACGACGAGGTAGAGCACCGCGAGCAGGCTGCGCGCGCTCGGGGTGGAAGCGTGCGACCACTCTCCGGTGATCGTCGCGACGATCATCAGGATGACGCCACCACAGATAATCTGCACCGCCGTCGCGGCAAACAGGTTGTCTTCGCGCTTGTGGCGCTTCGAATAGGCCGACCCCACCGCCCAGCCCAGGCATGAGCACTGCGTCATGATGACGCCCAGCACGACTTGCGGCCCGGGTGCGCCGCCGCCCAGGCTGGAGCTCGTGAGCAGCACGATGCCGGCGAAACCCAGCACCAGGCCGACGACCTGCCGTGTGTGAATCGCCTCGCCGTCGGGCATCAAGGCTTCGACGCCGATCATCCAGAACGGGATGACCGACACCATCACCGCCGCCACCCCAGTGGGCACGAACTGCTGCGCCCACACCAGGCACCCGTTGCCGACACCGATCATGAGGAGACCCAGCAGCGCGTGCCCGCCCCACGATTCTCTCGGCGGCAGCTTGATGCCTCGCATCCTGAGCACGATCGCGATGACAATGCCGGCAATGACGTGCCTCGGCCCGGCCATCGCAAACGGCGGGATGGTGTCGATGGCCACGCGAGTGGCGAGATAGGTGGTGCCCCAGGACACGCAGACCGCGATCCAGGCCCAGTACGCGCGGCGGAGTTGTCTGGCAGAAGCGGCGGACGTCGAGGTCAACGGGGAAGCGGCAGTGCTACGGGCGACGTCGGCTGCCTGAACCCGAACAGGACGTAGGTGACCGACGGCACCGGCCGCGCCCGATAGGTCGCACCCTGGAAGCGCATCCTCGACAGCGAGTCGCGGGCCGCGCTATCAAATCCCGAAGATGGTGCGAGACCGCGCGCCTCCACGAGCTGGCCGCTGTCGCTCAGCCCCACCTCGTAGAGCAGCACCGAGCCGAAGCGCGCGTTCGGAGGAAAGGCGGGCGACACAATCTCGAGAGGATACGCGACATCGCCCGAGGGCCGTGCAACCTGTGTCGGAGACTCGCCGAGCGTCGGTCCGTTGTACAAGGTTGGAGGCCGGAACAACGCGCTCACCGTAATCGGCGCCTGCACCTCACGCTGCGTGCCACGCTCGTCGACGACCCGCGCCGGCTCGAACTGCCATCGCGCGATGGCTTCCATCACCATCTGCGTATAGGGCGGTGTGCTTCGCACGATGATCGGGCGCGTGACCGTCCCTCGCACGTCGACGATGAACTCGATGAGGACTTCGCCCCCGCCGATGACGGTGGATGGAGGCTCGGGCGGGATATCGGCGCGAAGCAGGCGCGGTGGTGAATAACCACGGAGCTGGGCAGAGGCGCCGGCCGACACCACGACCGCAAGAACGGCCGTCCCGGCACACAGATGTACGAGCCTCACGCAATAACCCTATCGCTCATCCGGCCGCCGCGCAATCACCCATCAGGCCTAGCCTGCAAACAGCTATCGGTCGACAGTGCGGGGGCTGCCGGTGGCGGGCGTCCAGGCAGGGGGATCGCTCGCTGGAAACGAGGCCTCGGCGGCGCGATTGATTTCGTCTTCGTTCCGCGATCGCCGGGGCATCAACTGATTCAATGCCGCCAGTTCGGCCTTGTAGGCACGGGCTAAGAGGCACGTTCCCGCCGCGATCAGAAAGAAGCCGGCCATCCCCATGGTGCGGGCGCGGGAGTGCTCGAGATCCTGACGATCCCAGACGCTGTGAGGGGCACGGTGCATGGTTAGATTGCTGGGCTCGGTAGTGGCCATGCCCGACCTGTAGCAAATGGAAGGCCAGCGCGCCTCCCTGCCCGGGAAGACGGGAAATTTCCCGCGATGCGGAATCCTCACCAGCCCGTTCGCTGACACGCGCAAATTCATTGAATTTCCGCGGCATTCCAGCAGGTACGCGACTTGCCCCTGGGCCGGACATGTTCGATCTCACTGCAGGCACTCTCGACCGTCCCTTTCGCGACAAGCATGCATCGGCGTCGTTTATCTCGGCTGTTGTCCACATCGCCGCGATTGGCAGCGTCGCGTGGGTCGTCATGTTTTCCATCAACGAGACACTGCCGGATGTGCCGGATATGATCGCCTTCGTCGCCGAACCACCAGCCCCGCCACCTCCACCTCCACCACCTCCGCCCGCGGCAAAATCGAAGGCCGCCGAACCGTCAAAGCCTGCTCCGACCACCGGGCCTGCGTTTACCGCGCCCGCTGCGATCCCGGTCGGGATCCAACCGGAGCAAGGGCTCGATGTGTTCGACGGCGAGGGCGGGGTGGTGGGGGGCGTTGAAGGCGGCGTGCCCGGCGGCGTGCTCGGAGGCATTCTCGGCGGGGTGGTCACGGAAAGCCTGCCACCTCCGCCGCCGCCCCGGCCGGCGCCCAGACGTGTCGGCGGCGACATCATGGCACCCGCGCTCGTCTATCGTGTCGAGCCTGAGTACCCGCCGATGGCCGTCGCAGCAAAGGTGACCGGCATTGTCATTCTCGAAGCGACCGTGAACGAAGCAGGCGCGGTGACCGATGTCAGAACGCTGCGTTCGATCATCCTGCTCGATCAGGCCGCCATCAACGCGGTGAAACAATGGCGATATCAACCGCTCATTTTGAACGGCACACCAGTGCCGTTCATCCTCACGGTGACGCTGTCGTTCAGCCTGCGCTGACGTGGCTGACCGCGCTGCTGAGCGCCGTCATGGTCGCGCAGTCGGAGCTGGGACTGTTGCTGCGCGATCACTACCGGGATGCGGCGTGGATTAAGACGACATGGCTTGGCAATGACTGGGTGACGCTCGTCATCGCCGTGCCGCTGCTCGTAATCGGTTTCGAGCTCGCCGCACGTGGTTCGATTCGAGGACTGCTGCTTCTCGTCGGGGTCTTCGCCTATGCGTTCTACAACTATTCGTACTATCTGCTGGGCGCCGCGCTGAATGTCTTTTTTCCGCTCTACGTATGCGCCGTCCTGGCGTCTGCGGCCGGCCTCATCGCCTTCGCTTCCCGCATCGATCCGCGCGTGGTGGCGGTACGGTTCCGTCCGGATGCGCCCGCTCATCTGGCCGGCATCTACTTCGTCGGCGTCGGTCTGGCACTCGCGATCGTCTGGCTGAAGTTCTGGGCCGATTACGTATTTCTCGGACATGCGACGCCCATCGAACCCGAGGCCTTCAAGCTCGTCGCCGCACTGGACACCGTGCTCATCGTCCCGGCGCTCGTGATCGGAGGAGCGTTGCTCTTGCGGCGTCACCCATGGGGTTACGTCATGGCGTGTGTCGCCGGGGTCCAGGCGTCGCTTTACCTGATTGTGCTGTTCACCAATGCGTTTCTATTCGTCCGGCTCGGACCCGCGGACTGGCCCGGTGAGCTCGGAATCTGGGGACCGCTGGCGGCCAGCGCGACAGCTGTAACGGTGTGGCTCTTCTCCAACGCAAGCCAGCCCGGGGAGGTGTGACATGCTCGGACGCGCTGCCGTTGTTTGGATGTGCATCGTGCCGGTGGCGATCGTCAACGGGATGCTGCGCGATGTCGTGCTCGCGCCGTATCTCGGAGACCCCGCTGCACGCGCGATCAGTTGTGTCACCCTGGCCGCCGCCGTTCTCGTGGTCGCCTGGATGTCGATTGCCTGGATTGGTCCGCGGACGGCCGGCGCTGCGTGGATGGTCGGCGTCATCTGGCTCAACCTCACGCTCGCATTTGAATTCCTCGCCGGCCACTACGTGTTCGGCACGCCCTGGGCGGCGTTGAGAGCCGACTACAACATCTTCGCCGGACGCCTGTGGGTGCTCGTTCTCGCGGCAGCGCTCACAGGTCCGCGGATCATGTTCCGCCCACCGCCACCGCAGGCGAAAGAGAAACTCGGTCTCGTCGCGGCCGCGGCTCTTGCGCTGCTGACGCTTTCGGCGGCTCCGCTGGCGATCTCCCCGACAGCCGAGGAAGAAGACCTCCTGTACAACGCGACCGCGGTCTTCCGGCACGTTGCGGTGCAGGCCATACCTGCCATCCCTGCCTCGGTCCTCCTGCGGGCGCACGGCGTCGCCGTCTTTCCCCGAACGGTCCTGGATGGAGCGCGCTTTGCCGGGAAAGGCGTCATGAGCGCACGGGGCGCGATTCCAACCGAGTGGACGCCGCCCGCCGCGATTGCCTTCGAGGGTGTCATTCCACTTCAGCTCGAGAGCCCCGAGACTGATTTGATCCTCGTCGCTCAGACACAACGCGGCCTCGACTACCTCATTCAGGCGCGATTTGCCAACCCCGTCGTTCCTCCGATTGCAGCGGGCGTGCTCGGCGCCGACACCGTCGGGCGCCTGAACGCCGATATCCTGGCGTACATGCGATTCGGGAACTACCTCGCCGGCGTTACCGTCAGCGACTGGTCGATTCGCGAGCTGAAGGCAGCCAACGCGATTCTGTACGGCAGGCCGTACTCGACCGAAGCGATCGTCCGCGGCGACGGGTTCTTCCATCTTCCACCCGCAGCGCGGGCATGGCGCAACGCCATCGCTGCTTATTTCCGAGAATTGAGTTGACCATGGGTATCTTCCTCCGTCGTGTCACTGGCGCCGCGCTGCTGAAGACGCAGGCGTACGAAGAGGTTGAAGGCGACCGATCGGCCACGACGCAGGCGATGGCCGTGGTGCTGCTCTCCAGTCTCGCGGCGGGCGTGGGAGCCCTCGGTCCGCTGGGAGCGCGTCCGCTCGCGCTCGCCAGCATCAGCCTGCTGGCCTTCGCGGTGTGGTTCATCTGGGCAGTGCTGACGCTGCAGATTGGCACGCGCATCATGCCGTCGCCGCAGACGCGCGCGGATGTCGGCGAGCTGCTGCGAACGACCGGCTTCGCCGCGGCGCCCGGCATGCTGAGAGTCGTGGCCGTGATTCCCGCTCTCACCACCGTGGTGTTCGTGGTCACGACGGCGTGGATGCTGCTGGCGATGATCGTCGCCGTGCGTCAGGCGCTCGACTTGAACAGCACCGGCCGCGCGTTCGCCGTCTGCGCGCTGGGACTGACGCTGGCCCTCGGCTTCGCGTTCGGGATCGGCCTCGTGTTCGCGCCCACGCTGCACTGAGCCTTGAGCGTGTTTCGGCGGGTCTACAGGGCAAGACCCGCCCTGACGTACGGCAGATCTCAGGCCGGGTCTTGTTCTGCAGACCCGGCAGGACGAGCAGGGATGGCGGGTCTACAGAGCAAGACCCGCCCTCCGTACTACTGCGTGCCTCGCCGCAGCCTGATCGCCTGACCGATGATGGCCGGCACCGCCGCAAAACCGACGATCACGAGCCAGTCACCGGCCTCGAGCGGAACCACGCCCAGGATTCTCCCGATCGGCGTCACGTAGGCGGCGATCAATTGCAGCAGGATCGACACCGCCAGCGCCAGCAGCGCGTACGGGTTCGAGACCGAATGGCGGCCAATCAGCAGCCGGTCGCTCCGGGCATTGCCGAGATGAAACAACTGCGCAAAAGCCAGCGTCATGAACGCGATCGTCCGCGTCTCCTGAACGGGGCGCTCCCGATACACGACGATCGCCGCGAGCGTGGCCAGAGTGATCAGCAGCGCGTAGAAGAACACGCTCGTGACAAACTGCCGCGACAGCAACGTCTCTCCGGGGTCGCGCGGTGGCCTGTCCATCACCGTGGCGTCTCCCGGCTCGAGAGCCAGCGCCAGGGCCGGAAAGGTGTCGGTCACGATGTTCAGCCACAGGACCTGGAGCGGCAGCAGCGGGATCGGCAGCCCCGCGATCGCGGCGAGCAGAAACACGAACACCTCGGCGACATTGCACGAGAAGAGGTAGAAGACGAACTTGCGGATGTTGTCGAAGATGACGCGGCCTTCTTCGACCGCCGCGGAGATCGTCTCGAAGCGGTCGTCCTGCAGAACGATCGCCGCCGCCTCTTTGGCGACATCCGTGCCGCGCGTGCCCATCGCCACCCCAACGTCGGCCCTGCGCAACGCCGGCGCGTCATTGACACCGTCGCCGAGCATCGCGACGACTTCGCCCTGGGCCTGGAGCGCCTCCACCAACCTGAGCTTGTGCTCGGGCGTGATGCGGCTGAATGCGGCGATCCGAGGTAAACGCTCCGCCAGGTCCGCCGGCGAAATGACATCCAGCTCGCCGCCATCGATGATGTCGTGCCCCTCGGTCAGCAGGTTCAATTGGCGCCCTATCGCTTCGGCAGTCGCACGCTGATCGCCCGTGAGCATGATGGTGCGAAGACCGGCGCCGCGCAGCGTGGCGATCGCTTCCCGCACGCCCGCGGCCGGCGGGTCCGCCAAGCCGACGAAGCCGACAAACGTCAACCCCTCCAGCGCCGGCTCGTCCGCCCGCGCGACCGGTCCCGACGCGAGCGCGAGCACCCGAAGCCCATCGCTCGCCATCGCCTCGTTCGTCGACGCCAGGGATCGACGCTGATCGTCGTCAAGGCGCTGCGGGCCGCCGTCGGCGACGACCGAGTGGCTCATCGCCAGAATTCGCCGGGGCGCGCCCTTCACATACGCCACGATCTCATCGCCAACGCGATGAAAAGACGCGGTGAACTTGCGGTCGCTCGAAAACGGCACCATGCCCAGCGGGGGCCGCTGTTCGAGAAGCCGCTCTCGATCGATGTGAACGCTTTCGGCCGCCGCGAGCAGCGCGAGCTCGACGGGATCACCATGTGCCGCCTCTCCATCGCTGGAACGCGGCTGCGGCCAGCTGGCCATGGCCGCCACGTCGAGTGCGGCAATCACGGCAGGATCAGCCGGGGCGGATGCGGCACCTGTTTCGATGTCGCGTCCGGCGGTCCACAGACGGACCAGCGTCATGCGTCCCGACGTCAGCGTGCGGGTCTTGTCGGTGCACACGACGGTGGCCGAGCCCAGCGTCTCGACAACCGGAAGACGCCGCACGAGCGCGTGGCGTCGCGCCATCCGGTGCACGCCAACCGCCAGCGCGATGGTCGCCACCGCGGGCAGCGACTCGGGAACCGCCGCGACCGCCAGCGCGATGCCCATCTCAACGACCAGGCCGAGCGGCGCGCCCTGCAGCGCTCCCAGGACGGACACCAGCGCAGCTACGCCAAGCGCCAGCCAGACCAGCCGCCGCCCCAACTCATCGAGCCGCCGCTCGAGCGGGGTGCGCTTCTCCTCGATCGTCCCGACCAGCGTCCCGATTCGCCCGATCTCGGTCGACGATCCCGTCTGCATCACCGCGGCGATCGCCGTGCCACCCACGACGGTCGTGCCCTTGTAGACGATGTTGATGCGGTCAGCGAGCCCCGTCTTCTTGTCGAGCTGGGCCGATGCGTCTTTCGATACCGGGAGCGACTCGCCGGTCAGCGCCGCCTCGTCGGTCCGCAGGTCCGCCGACTCAATCAGCCGCGCATCTGCCGGTACGCGCCGGCCGCTATCAACCCGGATGAGATCGCCAGGCACAATCGTGGTCGCATCGACCGCCGCCAGCTGCCCCTCGCGAATCACGGTCGCGTGCGAGACGTCGAACTGCAGCAGGCCCTCCATGGCACGGCGCGCGCGAATCTCGGTCAGAAATCCAATGAGCGTGTTGATGACGAGCACGACGGCAATGGCGGCCGCCTCGATGCGGTCGCCAAGCGCGAAGGAGATAACCGCGGCAGCGATCAGCAGATAGACGACCACGCTTTTGAACTGATCGGCAAGAATCCGGAGCGCCGGAACCGGCTGGGGCGGCTTCAACCGGTTCGGGCCGACCTCGTCGAGCCGTCGCCGGGCTTCAACCTGGTCCAGGCCGGATCGGCTGCTCGACAACCGTTCGAGGGCGGCGTCGGCCGAAAGGTTGTGCCAGGCCTCCGCGGGAGGCTGGGAAAATGTCCGCATTAGTCGAAGAAATCCTCAACGCCGGCTGTCAACTCTCGTGATTTTCAGCGAATTGGCCGTCAGATCGCTGGCCTGCCGCTTGCTCTGGTGAATAATGCAGTATGGCTCGCACATCTCCGCTGTTCGGCACAATTCTCTGCCCTGTTGATTTTTCGATCCACTCCCGTCAGGCGTTGACCTACGCCGCGCTCATCGCGGCGAAAAACGACGCGCGGCTCGTTGTCCTTTTCGTCGAGGACCAGCTGCTCGCCACCGCCGCGGCGGTGGCATATGACGAAAAGACACTCGTCGAGAAAGGCCGCCAGGAACTGCGGCGCATGGTCGAGCGGATCGTCAAGCCATTCCGGCTGCCGATGAAGGCGGTCACGCTCGACATTGCCATCGGTCGGCCGGCGCAGATCATCGCGGACAAGGCCGAGAAGCTTCGCTGCGACCTGATCGTGATGGGCGCTCACGGACGCACGGGCGCCAACAGGCTGATGATCGGCTCGACCACGCATCGCATCCTGCGGCAGTCTCGACTGCCCGTGCTGGCGACTCCCCCCGTCAAGGGCCGTGTAGCACGGCCGCCACGAAACTGGCCCGGAAAGACGGCCATCGCGCCCGTCGACTTCGGCCCGCGCGATCGCGCCGACGTACTTGCCGCGGCGGTCGCCGCGCGTGACCTCGGCGTCGAACTCGAACTGGTCCACGTCGTCGAGCCGATCGCCGATGTGCCATGGCTCGAGCTCGATGAGGCGAGAAGGAACCAGCAGCGCGAGCGGCGGGCGGCGGCACGACTGACGAGGCTGCAGGACGATGTGCGGTGGAATGTCAAGGGCGTGCGAGTCGAGTCCGGCAAGCCCGGCCCGGTGATTGCGTCGATTGCTTCGAGCACTCATGTGGGCCTCGTGGTGATGACGCGGCGCCCGGGTCAGGGGCTTTTCGGGCCTCGCCAGGGATCAATCAGCTACGAGGTGCTCTGCAGGTCGAACACGCCGGTGCTGGCGCTGCCGAGCGACACGAAGTGGATGCGGCGAGTCATTCGGAGGGCGCGATGAAACCAATTATTCGAAGGACCCTGGCGATCGCTATGACCGTCTTTATGGGCGTCTGCGCTTCGGCCGATCAAACACCGCCATTGAGCAAGGTGATGCGAGCCAAGCTGGGGCATGCGCAGGGGATTCTCGGGGCCGTGATCACGAGCGATTGGACCGTGCTCGATCGCGAGAGCCGTGCGCTGGCGCTCGCGGTGCGCGATCCGGCCTGGGCCTGGCGCTGACCGAGCCCGAGTACCTGCGCCAGAGCGATGCCTTCAACCGCGCGCTGCAGGACCTCATCGAAGCATCCGCAAAGAAGGATCTGGAAGCGGCCGGGAACGCGCAGTTGATGCTCACCGCGAGCTGCGTGCGTTGCCACCTGTACATCAGCAGAGACCGGCGCGCCAGATAGCGCGGGTCTTGCCTTGTAGACCCGCCATCCCGCCTACCGTTGCTGAATGGACCGGATGTGCTCGACGAGGTTCTTGATGCGGGCTTTGGCGCGGGCGTCAGAGGCATCGAGCGCTCGAAAGATCAAGCCCCAGATCGGCATCTCGTCCGATCCGTGCGCGGCGACCGCCGCAGGGCCCGTGATGATGGTTTCGACCTCGACGGCCGGGAACACGCCGTTCTGACGGCGCGACAGCACCGTGAGATCCGGCGGGGGCACCTTCAACGCCGGAGCGACGGGTCCGCCGCCTTTGCCGTCGCGACCATGGCATGTGGCGCAATACATTTTGAAGGGTCCGGCCCGTACATCGAATCGATCGCGAGCGAGGGAGTGCGAGGCCCGGTCGTCTGGCCTCCAGCATCTGGCGTCATCGTGAGGCTGAAGCCGGCCACGAATGCAAGAAGTGCGGCTTTCCGCATCGTTCTCATAGGACTTCCCTGATGTCAGCAGCCGACGTCTGCCCTCATGTAAGTGTCGTTCTCGGTCCGGCGAAGGAAATGAGATGACTCGAGCGTGTCGAAGATGAGTTCCGTGCGCCGGTCGTCCAGGTTCCACAGGCGTTTCGCCTGACGCTTCGACAGGTGCAATCCTGGCATCTCCGCAAATTCCGACCGGACCAGCTCAACCCAGTCGTACAGTTCTCTCGTCTCACTCATCGTTGATTGATGCATAGATCCTCTCGAGACTCCGTGTGGCAAGGGCCGTACCAGCGATGGGCTCTCGAAACACGGCGCGCAACCCGCGGATCGCATGATCGCGGAGCGAGCCTCCTGCGGACTATTTCGCAGCGTCGAGGGAATTTCCTGCTTCACCGCGTGTAGCCGTGATCGCGCGCCAGACGTGCGTTGGCCCTGGCTTGTCGCAAATGTTCGCCGGTATTCAGGTAGGTCATGACCGACGCGTACGCGATTCGCTCGATCCAGGACACAGTCCGGATGAGCGTTCGGCGCTGCGGATATTTCGCTATCAGGAGACGCTCGCCGATGCCCACGGCCACGTTATTGAGGGCTGAGTATTGAAGGATGACCAGCGACTCCCGGCCGATGAGCCGTTTGCCCTCGTCGTAGCTGACCGGCACGTCCCCGGTCAGGCCGCTGGAGGTGAATCCTGGATTCACCTCCAGCCACCCGTGCGCGAAGAGCACCTGCGACGAATTCCAGTCCTTCATCATCACTTCGTAGGACACGATGGCCGGCACATAGGTAGTGGGATCTATCAACACAGCACGCGCCACGTCCCACGCGAAGGGCCGTGACGGCTCGGGCGTCTGGCCTGCCGTGTGCGCAGGCACCAACATGACCGCAAGCATGCTGACCACAAGCAGGCGGCTCATGGATGCCTCTCCTTTCCTGCCTTCAGCCACGCGTCGAGCCTGGCGTCGTGACCGTACACGTCTTCTGCAAACCTGATGACGCCCTCGTCTGGCACAAACGCCGCGGTCATGTAGAAGACCACGATGCGGGGCTGCCGGACGACAACGATCGTGTGGGTCTTCCCTTCTCGGATGGCCGCAAGCAGGCGCTCGGCCGTCCATTCGCTGTCCTGTCCGAGGACCCACTCGGCCAGCGCGAGCGGATCTTCGACGCGTACGCACCCGTGGCTGAAATCACGCCGGGCGCGCTTGAAGAGCTCCTGGGCCGGTGTGCCGTGGAGAAACACGCTGTGCACATTGGGCAGCACGAACTTGATTTGCCCGAGCGCGTTCCAGGGGCCCGGCGACTGGCGGACGCGCAGCGCGCGCCCATCGCCGGTCATCTCCATGTGGTTGCGGATCAGATAGTCCGGATCTTTTTCCAGCGCCGGCAGGATCTCCGTTCGCACGATGCTGTCCGGCACCTGCCAGTCCGGATTGAGCACGACGGTCGTCACACGCGAGGCGAAAACAGGCGTCCTGGTCGCGCGCGCGCGGCCGGTGATGACACCCATTTCTATCGAAGGATTCCCATCGCTGCGCTCCACTCCCCAGCCCCAGACACGGAACATCGGAATGTTGACGACGAGCAATGGCTCCTCTTGCAGATCGGGAAGCCAGCGCAGCCGCTCCATCGCCAGCTCGATTTGGCGCGCTCGTACCGGGTCGCTTTCCCGGTAGGACCCGAGCATCTGCCTGAAGCGCTGGTACTGAATGAACGGCGGCCTGAGGCCGGCGACAACCGCGCCCAGCGGGCGGCCGCTCACCACGGACTCCACCTCGGCGGCGAAATCATGCGGGTCGCTCGCGTGGTCCAGGTGAAATCCAAGCTCGCGGGGATTCACGCGGCCGAGATGAAGATCGCGAAAGTAGCGCACCGTGCTGGCGGTGAGATGAGCGTCAAAACCGGCGGCGTCCGATTGCGCCGGCCTGCCCTCGGACGCCAGTGCCCCGGCTTCGTACTCCAGGTCCGCCCCTTGATAGTCATCCTCCGCGAGACCATCTTCGCGGCCGCCCGCAGTCGCGATACCACGTTCCACGCGACGAGAGTCGGACGTCCCTGCGCGTCCACCCATAGCGGGCGGTTGACGCGCGCCTCGTAGAGGGCCTGCACGTTGCGCTGGACGTCGGTCTCACGATCGCCATCCTGCGCCGTCGAGACCGCGCCGGCGGCGCAAAGTGCAAGCACAATCGACAGGAATCGCGCGCGCTTCACGCGAGATAGAAACGCAAGCGGCGTGCCGCCGAAGACCGTGAGGAATATTCCCCGGCAGTGCAGAATTTTCCGATGGCATCACGGTTGCTCTCGTCTCTGGCGTGCCACATGTGATTCTCAACGGCGACCCGGTCGAACTGCCGAACGCGCCGACGCTTGCCGACGCGCTCGCGGCAACCGGCGTTCATCTCCCGACGATGTGCCACGACGATCGGCTCGAGCCGAGCGGCAACTGCCGCTTATGCCTTGTGCGCATCAAGGGACTCGGCAGGCCCGTGCCCGCGTGCGCGACGGCCATGACCGAGGGAATGGAGATCGAGACGTCGTCTTCAGATCTCGAAGCATCGCGGCGAGGGATTCTGGAGCTGCTGGCAGCGCGCTACCCGGGCGAGGCCGTGTCGCGCGCACCCGACAAGCCGTTTCATCGAGCGCTCGCCGTAGAAAGCATCGGCGGAGATCAACTGGCCTCGGGCGCCGACGATCCCGCCCTGGTGGACCGCTCCCACCCCTACATCGCCGTCGACATGAACCGGTGCATTTACTGCGAGCGCTGTGTGCGAATCTGCGCGGAGGTCCAGGGCCAGTTCGTGTGGCACCTCCGCGATCGCGGAGGTGACATGCGTATCGAGCCGGACGGCCCCAATCTGCTCACGAGCTCGTGCGTCGCGTGCGGCGCGTGCGTGGACACCTGCCCGACCGGCGCCCTCGAGGACGCATCGGCCGAGGCGCTGGGCGCGCCCGACACCTGGACGCGCACGGTGTGCCCGTACTGCGGCACCGGCTGCGAGTTATCGGTTGGCACTCGGGCCGACGCGATCGTCGCCATTCGTCCCGTCCGGCACTCGGCCGTCAGCAAAGGCCACCTGTGCGTGAAAGGACGGTACGCGTTCGAATATGTCGGCGCCGCCGATCGCGTCACCGAGCCGATGATACGCGAGCGCGACGGCTGGCGGCGCGTGAGCTGGGATGAGGCCCTCTCGTTTGCCGCGTCCCATCTCCGCGACGTGATCGATCGCCATGGTCCAGACGCTGTCGGCGTGCTGGGGTCCGCACGACAAACCAACGAAGAGAACTACCTGACGCAGAAGTTCGCGCGCACCGTCATCGGCACGAACAACGTCGATTGCTGTGCGCGCGTGTGCCACGCGCCGAGCTCGACGGCGCTCAAGCGATCGCTCGGGCGCGGGGCTCTCGACCAACTCGTTCGACGACATCGAGCACGCAGGGCTCATCCTCGTCTGCGGCGCCAACCCGACCGAAAACCATCCGGTCCTCGGCGCGCGGGTCAAGCAGGCGGTGCGGCGGCGCGGCGCGAAGCTCATCGTGATCGATCCGAGGCGCATCGAGCTCGCGGACTACGCCGACGTCTTTCTGCCCGTCCACCCCGGCGCGAACATCCCGCTCGTCAACGCGATGGCACACGTCATCGTTCGCGAGCACCTGACCGATGCCGGCTTCATCGAGCAGCGTGTCGACAACTACCAGGCCTTCGAAGCGTTCATCCGGGAGTGGCCGCCCGAACGCGTGGCCGATCTGACCGGGGTCGCGCCCGATGACATCAGAGCGGCCGCCAGGCTTTATGCGACCACGCGCCCCGCGCTCATCCTGAACGGGCTCGGCACGACCGAGCACGTCCAGGGCACCGACGGCGTGAGCGCGCTCATCAACCTGGCGCTCCTGACGGGCAACTTCGGTAAGGCCGGCGCCGGCGTCAACGCGCTGCGCGGCCAGAACAACGTGCAGGGCGCCGCCCACATGGGGTGCGAGCCGCGCACGCTGCCCGGGGGAATTCCTCTCGAGAAAGGGACGTCCGCCTTCGAGGCACTCTGGCAGCGATCCATTCCGCGCTCGCACGGGCTGCACCAGCTCGAGATGTTGAGCGCCGCGAAAGCCGGCACGTTAAGGCGCTATGGGCGATCGGCTACGACGTGCTGCTGAGCAACCCCAACGCGCACGAGACCGCGCGCGCGCTGGGCCAGCTCGACGTCGTGATCGTCCAGGATTTGTTCATGACCGAGACAGCCAGACGGTTCGGCTCGGTCTTTCTGCCCGCCTGCTCCTCGTTCGAAAAGGACGGCACGTTCATGAACGCCGAACGGCGGATTCAGCGGGTGCGGCGGGCACTGCCGGCGATGGGATCGTCGAAGAGCGATTGGGACATCATCTGCGACCTTGCCAGAGCGTTCGAACACCCTGAGGGTTTCCAATTCGCGGGCGCCGAGGACATCTGGAATGAAGTCAGGCAGGCGTGCAGCGGTGCGCGCGGCATGTCCTACGCGCGGCTCGATCATCAGGGGCTACAGTGGCCCTGCCCCGATGAGGCGCACCCGGGCACGCCGATCCTGCACGTGGACGGATGGAGTTCCGGCGTGCGTGCCCAATTGCTGTGCCTCGAGTACGACGCGACACCGGAGCGCACGACGCCGAAGTACCCTTCGTGCTCAACACCGGCCGGACGCTCTATGCCTTCAATGCAGGAACGATGACTGGCCGGTGCCGGACGCGGGAGCTTCGCCCCTCGGACCTCCTCGAGATCTCACCGGACGATGCCGGCGCGGCCGAGGTGCAGGAAGGCGAGTGTGTCCGCGTGGTCAGCCGGTACGGATCGGCGACGCTGCCGATCTATGTCACCCCGGCCATCCGGCCGGGCGAGTTGTTCGCGACGTTTCATGCACCCGAAATGATGGTCAATGCCGTCACCGGATCGCACGTCGATCGCGTGACCGGCACGCCGGAATACAAAGTGACGGCAGTGCGCATCGAGAAGGTGTCGCCAAATCCCTAGCGGACGTCAAAAAGGCGTTGCAAAGTCGCTGATCTCCGCATCGAGTTGTGTTACCATCGCGATACTCGGACTTGCGATCCAAGTCGGTTTAGATTCCTGCCATGCAGTTGCCATCGTTCGAGGATCTGATGTCTCGCATCAAGGGCGAGTATGTCGAGATGCCCGGGTTGTGGCTCACTGCCGATCAAGCCGCGCGTTTATGGGCACTGGACCGTAGTCGATGCGAAGAGTTGCTCTTCGCGCTGGTCGAGCAGCGCTTCCTCATCGTGCGCAGCGACGGGAAATACGGGAGACTGGCAGACGATCTTGCCCGCGCGGCCGCCATCAAGGCGCCGCTCGACGCCTGACGCGCCTCTACCGTATAGTCCGGAGATAGGCCAGCAAATCCGCGAGCTGACGCACCGTCAGCGCCCGGCTGAAATCCCCCATAGGCGAGAGACCCTGCCGTGACATCTGCGCCTTGACCGCCTCGCTCGTCCGGATGCTCAGCGAATGCGACGGCGCGATAATCGCCGCCGCGATGTCCGAGCCGGTCTGCAACTGCAGCGTCGCATTGAGCATCGGCCCCTGCAACCCCGCAATCGGCGAGAAGGCCTTCTCACCCGACACGCCATGGCAGACGTGGCACTTCAAGTCCTGGAATGCCTGCCGGCCGGCGTGCGCGTCACCTCTGGGAAGCACCACTGAATCGACGACCTGGTACGACTCTCCGCGCGAAGGGGCCTGCGCGCCGGCCACGGCGGGCGCCAGCGCCAGCGCGATTGCCGCCAGGGCTGCCGCTCTCATAGGAACCGCCGCACCGGCCGCGCAAACCGCCCAATCGTGGGCCGCGCGAGCTTGACGTAGTCCTCGAACGTCATGGCCACCGCGTCGTCGAACGTGCCCGCGTTGAACACGATCTCCTCATCCTCGGCGAGAAGCTCGTCCAGGAACACGAGCTGGTGGAACATGGGGCCGAACGGCGGCATCGCACCCGCCTCGCAGTCGGGGTAGAGCCAGTCCAGCTCGTCCTCGCTGGCCAAGCGCACGTCCGGCGCGCCAATCAGCTCGGCCAGCCGTTCGAAATCGACCTCGCAGTCCGCCGGTACGACCGCCTGAATCGGCTCGCCGTCGGCAAACGCCACGACGACTTTGGCCCAGTTGCGCGCCGGCACCGGTATCGCGGCGGCCTCCGTCCGTGCCGTGAATGCGCGCGCGTGCGGCAACACCGTGTAGGCCACATCCGCGCAACGAAGAAATTCCTGAACCGATGGTGTCACTGGCATATGACCCTCCACTGTGTTCAAGCACAAACGGCGCCAGGACGCGCCCTCTCGCAGGCCCGCCGATTCGCGGGTGCGGACTTTTCGCGCCGGGAAAATTCTCTGGCGCTGCGGAGAATTTCGCTGCTGAACCGATCGTGCTCCCACGAACACGCCGATCTGCCGGGGCCTGCGACTTGCATCGTCTGTCCCGGGAGATGATGGGATGAACACCAGGCGCCTCCTCGCTTTCGTCCTCGTCCTGCTCGCGGCCCTGATGCTGATGGCTCCGGCCGCGCGCGCGCAGTCGAGCAGCTGTGTCGACTGCCACTTCGCGAATCCGGCCGCGCCCGATCGCGATCACCTTGGAGACTGGGAACGATCGGCGCACGGGCGCGCCAGTGTCGGGTGTGAGAAGTGCCACGGCGGCGATGCCGCCAGCTACGACGCCTCGCTCGCGCATCGCGGCGTCCGTCATAGCGGCAACGCGGCCAGCCCGGTGCATCGCCGCAACCTTCCGGCCACGTGCGGGACGTGTCACACGGGACCGTTCGTCCACTTTCAGAAGAGCCAGCATTTCGCGCTGCTGCGCCGTGGCGACAACCGGGTGCCGACCTGCGCCACCTGCCACGATGCCGTCGCTTCGGCACTGCCGTCTCCGAAGGTCCTCGAAGCCGAGTGCCAGCGCTGCCATGGCCCGAAAGGCACGGCGCCCCGCGTTGAGCGGGCGGCGGCGGCGCGCATTCTGATCGAAGGCGTGATCGAGTCACGCCGCAGGCTGACGGCCACAGAGCCGTTCATCGATCGCGTCAAGGACGCGGCCAGGCAGGCACAACTGCGCGAGGCCTACGAGCAGGCGGAGGTGCCGCTCATCGAGGCCGGCCGGTCGGTGCACGAGTTCGTGTTCGACAATCTGGTGGAACGCCTTGCCACCGCGCGGCGCCGGATCGACGCACTCGTCGCCGCGCTCGCCAATCCCGATAAGGCCGCTCCATGAAACTCGGCGCAGTCGCACTCGATTACGACGGCACGATCGCCACCGAGGGCGCGATGGATCCCGGGGCGCGTGACGCGATCGCGCAGCTCCGTCTGCACGGGGTCGCCGTCGTGCTGGTCACGGGGCGCAGGCTCCCGGATCTCAAGTCGGTTGCGGGCAACCTCGAGTGCTTCAACGCCGTTGTCGCCGAAAACGGCGCGGTACTCTACTTTCCTGAAAGTCAACGCCACGTCGTCATGGGTCATGCGCCGGCTCCAGTCTTTGTCGAGGGACTGCGCCAGCTCGGCATCGCGTTCGACACGGGCGACTGCGTCGTCGAGACAGGCGCCGTACACGCGCTCAGCGTGCTTCAACTCATCCAGTCTCTCGAGTTGCCGCTCACGCTTGCGTTCAATCGCAGCCGCCTCATGGTGCTTCCTCCGGGCATTGCCAAGTCCATCGGCCTCGCGCGCGTGCTCGCCACCATGCGCCTGTCAATTCACAACACGGTCGGCATCGGTGATGCCGAAAACGACCACGACCTGCTCGACGCCTGCGAAGTCGGCGTCGCCGTGGAGTGGGGCAGCCGCGCGCTGCGCAGCGTGGCCGACGAAGTCATCGCAGGCACCGGCCCCTCTGCCGTCGCCGCCTATCTGCGCGGGCTGGCCCGGCAGATCCGATTGTCGTCGAGCCAGATGGGCCGTCGCCACGTACAGCTCGGTCACCTGCACGATGGCCGGCCGGTGCAGCTCGCCATCCGCGGCCGTACCGTGATCATCGCCGGCGAACCGGGATCGGGAAAATCCTGGCTGGCGGGCCTTCACTGCGAACAGTTGATCCTGCAGGGCTACTGTCTCTGCATCATCGATCCGGAAGGCGATTACCGGTCGCTCGAAGGGTTGCCGGGCGTCATGCTGATGGGAGGTGACGAACCGCCGCCCCGCGCGCGAGAGCTCGATCAGGCGCTGCGCTACCCCGACATCAGCATCGTCATCGATTTGTCGAGGCTCTCGCACCAGGAAAAGGACGAGTACCTGCGCGAGCTGCTGCCGATGCTGGCCGCCATGCGGCGCCAGACCGGCCTGCCTCACAAGATTCTGCTCGACGAGGCCCATTACTATCTCTCCGCGCCCGAAGGACGCCGGCTCATGGACGCCGAAATGGCCGGATACATCCTGGTCACCTATCGCGTGTCGGGCATCGACGAGCAAGTGCGCGACGCCGCCGACACGGTCGTGATGGTCACCCGCGAAACAGACGTCCAGGAGCAGCAGACGCTCAGCCGGATGTGCCACGCCGCCAATGCGGAGGTTCCGGCGAGCCTCTTCCAGGATCTCGGCCTCAGCGAAGCCGCGCTCCTTCCGGGCGTGGAAGAATCGCACGGGCAGGTGCAGCGATTCCAGATCGGTCCCCGTCTCACGTCCCACGTGCGGCATCGGGCCAAATACCTCGACATGCCCGTGGGCGAGCCGCAGGGATTCGTCTTCACGCGCGATGGCCGGCCCGGACCCAGAGCCCGATCGCTGAAGGACTTCGTCGCTCTCCTCGCGCAACTGCCCGACGCGGACCTTGCGCCCCATCTCCAGCGCCATGATTTTTCGAAGTGGTTCGGTCAGGTCTTCCGAGACTGCCCGCTCTCCACCCACGTGCGCGCCCTCGAGAGCCGGCTGGGTATCGACCGGCCCCGCGATCTGCTCAACGACATCTCGCAGGCGGTCCGAGCGCGATACCAGATCACGCCGCTCGGCGTGTAGGAGGCGGTAATGGCACGGGCGGTGTTCGAGGCGCGCGGCCTGACCAAGTACTACCGCATGGGTGAGGTCGACGTGCAGGCGCTGCGGGGCGTCGATCTCGACCTGTGCCAGTCCGAGTTCCTCGTCATCCTCGGCCCGTCGGGCAGCGGCAAGTCAACGCTGTTGAACATTCTCGGCGGCCTCGACGTTCCGACGTCGGGCACCGTCCGGTACCGTGATCACGATCTCACCGCCGCCGACGAGCACGCGTTGACGCAGTACCGGCGCGAGCATGTCGGCTTCGTCTTCCAGTTCTACAACCTGATCCCCAGCCTTACCGCGCGCGAGAACGTCGAGCTCGTCACAGACATCGCGACCGACCCCATGCCAGCGACTGATGCCCTGAACATGGTGGGCCTGGAACAGCGCCTCGATCACTTTCCCTCGCAGCTGTCCGGCGGCGAGCAGCAGCGCATCGCCATCGCGCGGGCGATCGCGAAGCGCCCCGATGTGCTGCTGTGCGACGAGCCGACCGGCGCGCTCGACATCTCCACCGGCATTATCGTGCTCGAAGCCATCGAGCGCATCAACAAGGACCTCGGCACGACGACGGCCGTCATCACGCACAACTCGGCCGTCGCCGCCATGGCCGATCGTGTCATCTCGCTGGCGGACGGCCGCATCGTCGACGAGCGGCGGCCGGCCCGGAAGGTCGCGCCGAGGGCACTGCAATGGTGATCCGCGCCCTTTTCCGCAAGCTGTTGCGCGACCTGTGGCACACCCGCGGGCAGGGCATCGCGATCGCGCTCGTGATTGCGGCCGGCATCGCGATGTTCGTGGGCTACTTCAGCACGTTCGATTCCCTCGAGCTCGCGCGGGAGACCTACTACGATCGCTTCCGCTTCGCCGACGTCTTCGTCTCGGTGAAGCGCGCACCGTTCCGCGTCGCCGACGATCTCGCGGCGATTCCGGGCGTGGGGAGCGTCACGACACGGGTGGTTGTGGATGTCGCGCTCGACGTGCCCGGCCTGGTCGAGCCCGCGACCGGGCGGCTCATTTCGATGCCCGGCCGTCAACTGCCCATGCTGAACGAGCCGTTCCTGCGCCGCGGCCGGAGGCCGGTTGCCGACGGCGAAGCGCTCGTGAGCGAAGGGTTCGCGATGGCGCACCAGTTGTTACCGGGCGCCACAGTGACCGCCACCATCAACGGCCGCCGGCGCGATCTGCGGATTGTCGGCATCGCGCTCTCGCCCGAGTTCATCTACTCGATCAGGCCGGGCGAAATGATGCCCGACGATTCGCGCTTCGGCGTGTTCTGGATGGAACAGCGCGCGCTCTCGTCGGCGTTCGACATGGAAGGGGCATTCAACGACGCATCGTTTTCGTTGATGAAGGGTGCCGTCGAGCCGGACGTCATCGCGGCGATCGATGCCGTCCTCGACAGGTACGGCAGCCTCGGTGCCGTTCCGCGCGCCCAGCAGCTCTCACACTGGTTCATCGAGAACGAGCTCAACCAGCTGCGGACGATGGGGTTCATCATCCCGGCGATCTTCCTGGGCGTGTCGGCATTCCTGCTGAACGTCGTGCTCACCAGGCTGATCGCCGTGCAACGCGAGCAGATCGCCGCACTGAAGGCGCTTGGCTACATGAACCGCGAGATCGGCCTGCATTACGTCTCGTGGGCTGTGGCCATTGGCGTTGCAGGTGCGGCGCTGGGAGTGGTCGGCGGCGCCTGGCTGGGACGGGCGATGACCGCCATCTACAACGATTTTTTCCGCTTTCCCACGCTGCAATACGTGCTGACACCGGGCATTGCCATCGAGGGCGCCGCCATCGCCTTCGGCGGCGCCGCGCTGGGGGCGCTCGGCGCGGTTGGGCGCGCCGTCAGGCTGCCGCCCGCGGAAGCCATGCGCCCCGAGCCGCCCGCGCGGCATCGGCTCACCTGGTTCGATCGCGCGATCCACACCGGTACGCGCCGCCGACGGTGAAGATGATCGTCAGAAATCTCAGCCGTCAGCCCGCGCGTGCCGGATTGTCGGTCCTCGGCGTGTCGTTTGCCGTCGCACTTCTCGTCCTCGGCATGTTCTCGCTCGACGCAATCGAGCTGATTCTCGACGTGCAGTTCAACGTCGCCCAGCGGCAGGACTATACGCTCGCGTTCGTCGAGCCACGATCGGCACGCGCGATTCACGAGTTGACACATCTGCCGGGGGTGCTGGCCGTGGAGCCCCTCAGGATTGTGCCTGCCCGCATCAGAGCAGGACATCGCATGCGCCAGGAAGCCATCGTCGGTCTCGCCGGCGGCGCCCGGCTGCGGCGGGTCGTCGATGCGTCACTGAAGACCGTGGCACTGCCGCCTGATGGTCTCGTGCTGTCGGCCACGCTCGCCGACATCCTCCGGGTCCATGCGGGAGATTCGGTCCGCCTCGAGCTGCTCGAAGGCGCCCGGCCCGTCCGCGACGTTGTCGTGACCGATCTGGTGGACGAGTTCATGGGCACCGCGGCCTACATGGAGATGGGTGCGATCCAGCGGCTCCTTCGGGAGAGTCCGCAGGTCTCCGGGGCGATGCTCCTGGTGGACAAGGGTGATTCCGGCGAGTTCTACCGCCGGATCAAGCAGACCCCGGCGATCGCGGGCGTGAGCTCGAAACGGGCGGCCATCGAGAATTTCCGCAGCACGCTGGCCGAAAACATGAACGTCATGATTTTCTTCAACGTGCTGTTCTCCAGCATCATCGCGTTCGGCGTGGTGTACAACGCCGCGCGCATCTCGCTGTCGGAGCGCAGCCGCGAGCTGGCGAGCCTCCGCGTGCTCGGGCTCACGCGGGCGGAGATTTCGGTCATTCTTCTGGGAGAGCTCGCGCTCGTTCTTCTCGTGGCCGTTCCCTTCGGCCTCCTGTTGGGATACGGATTGTCAGCCCTGGTCGTGAAGGCGTTCAACACCGAGTTGTTTCGCATTCCGCTGGTTGTTTCCGCGCGCACATTCGGCTTCGCCGCGGCCACGACGATCGTGGCTGCGGTGATTTCCGGCCTCGTGGTTCGACGTCGGCTCGATCGACTCGATCTCGTCGCCGTGCTCAAGACACGGGAGTAGAGAACCATGGCGATTCGACGCAGCAGAGTAACGTTCTGGGCCTCGGGGGTGCTGCTAATGGCGGCGATCGCCTGGTCGTTCCGCCCGCAGCCGGTTCCAGTGGATCTCGCGCCGCTGACGCGCGGCGATCTGCGCGTGACCATTGATGAGGAAGGCATGACGCGCGTGCGTGAGCGCTACGTCGTGTCGGCGCCCGTTGCGGGACGCCTGCAGCGCATCGGGCTCCAGCCCGGCGATCGCGTCGAGGCCAGCAGCACCATCGTGGCGACCTTCCTGCCCGTGATGTCGACCCCGCTCGATTCGCGCACCCGGGCTGAGACCGAAGCGAGGATGAAGGCCTCCCAGGCGGCGCGCGAGCAGTCGCGGGTGGTGCTGCAACGCACCTGTGACGAAGCCACGTTCAGCCGGAAGGAGCTGGCCCGATACCACGAGATCGCGAAGTTCGGCGGGACGACCGACGAGCGCCTCTCGGCACTCGAGCTCGAGGTGCGGATGCGAGAGGCACAGTGCCGGGCGGCCGACCTGGCCCTGCAGGCGGCCGACCACGAAGTCGAGGCGATCGCCGCCGCGCTGCAGCAATTCGCCCCCTCCGCCTCCGGCCGGGTGCCGACGGCGATCACTCTGCGCTCTCCGGTCAGCGGCGTCGTCCTGCGCCTTCATCAGGAAAGCGAGACACCGGTGCCGCCGGCACCCCTCTCGTGGAGATCGGCAATCCACGAGAGCTCGAAATCATCGCCGACCTGCTTTCAACCGACGCCGTCAAGGTGAAACCGGGGATGGCAGCCCTGGTGACCGGCTGGGGCGGCGACAAAACGCTGCGTGCGCGCGTGCGCCTGGTCGAACCGGCAGGGTTCACGAAGGTCTCGGCGCTCGGCGTCGAAGAACAACGCGTCACGGTGCGGCTCGACTTTCAGGACGGAGAGCACGGCTCGCGCAAGCTGGGCGACGGCTACCGCGTCGAGGTCAGCCTGATCACGTCCGAGCGGCAGGGCGTGCTGAAGGTGCCGACGAGCGCGCTCTTCCGCGCCGCCGACCGGTGGGCCGTGTTTGCGGTGCGCGGCGGACGTGCGGCGCTGACAGAGATTCAAGTCGGAGAGCGCAATGCGATCGAGGCCGAGGTCACTTCGGGACTCGATGAAGGTGACGAGGTGATCGTGCACCCCGGAGACACGATCGAGGACGGCGTGGCCGTCACGAAACGAGGATAGCGATATGACCACCATCAAGACGGTGCTCTGTCCCGTGGACTTTTCCGATCACTCGCGTCATGCGCTCGCGCATGCCGTCCAGATCGCGCGATGGTTCGAATCAACGGTCACCGTGCTGCATGTCTACCCGTCGCCGGCTGCGCCGCCTCCCGTGCTGTTCGGCGGCCTGCCCGGCCCGATACCGCCGGTCGAACCCTATCCGGCATTGACGTCATCTCCCGAGCGCACGCATGAAGAGACGCTCGCACGGTTGTCGGATTTCACCGGAGCGAGCGCGACCGGCATCAGGCTGAAGCTGGTCGCTCGCGCGGGTGCGCCGATTGGAACCATTCTCGACGAATCCGCTCGCCTGCACAGCGACCTGATCGTCCTCGGCACGCATGGACACAGTGGGTTCGAGCACTGGATGCTGGGCTCGGTCACCGAGCGGGTCCTGCGCAAGGCAGCCTGCCCGGTCTTGACCGTCCCACCGCCCGTTGAGACGGCACCGGGCAACGCGCTGAAGATCTTCAGCCGAATCCTGTGCGCCGTTGACTTCTCCGAGGCGTCGCTGCGCGGGCTCGAATACGCGCTCATGCTCGCCAAGGAGGCCGACGCTGAGGTGATGCTGATGCATGTCATCGAGGGGCTGCCCAATCCGCCCGACTGGCAGCAGCCCCCCGGCCCGGCGGTCGTCGAGTATCTGCGGCTCAGCGAAGAGAATGCCCTCACGCGGCTGCGACAGGCGCTGCCCGCCGAGTACATGCGTGGTGCCATCCCCACACGATTCTGGCCACCGGCAAGCCGTATCGGGAAATCCTGCGGGTGGCCCGCGAGCAGGACGCGCACCTCATCGTCATGGGGGTGCACGGACGAAACGCGATCGATCGGCTGTTCTTCGGCTCCACCGCTAATCAGGTCGTCCGCACGGCATCGTGTCCGGTGCTCACGCTGAGGGCCTGACGTGGATGACTACTGGAAGGCTTCACCTCCCGAAGCCGCTCACGCGCTCGGCGTGTCGCTCGAGGGCCTGTCCTCGACGGACGCCGAAGCCCGGCTGGCCACATACGGACCGAACATCATTCAGCGTCAACGGTCCCTGACGCGGCTGGGCCTTCTCTGGCGTCAGCTCAAGAGCCCGCTGCTGCTCATGTTAATCTTTGCGGCGGCCGCATCCCTCGCCGGCGGCGAGTGGGTCGACGCCGCCATCGTGATCGCGATCGTGGTCGCGAGCGTCGGTATCGGCTTCGTGCGCGAGTACCAGGCGCATGCCGCACTGCAGGCCCTCGCGGCCCGGATTCACACTCACGTGAAAGCGGTACGCGATGGTCATCCGGCCCTCGTTCCAATCGAAACGATTGTCCCCGGCGAGTCGTCCTGCTCGCGGCCGGCAGTATCGTGCCCGGCGACGGGCTCATCCTCGAATCGACCGATCTGTTCGTCAGCGAAGCGGCGCTCACCGGCGAGAGTTTTCCGGCTGAAAAACGGCCCGGCCCTACGCCGCAGGCCTCGAGCATCGGGCAGCGCACCGGCTGCGTCTTTCTGGGCACGAACGTTCGCAGCGGCGCGGCCCGATGTCTCGTCGTGGCGACGGGCCGTGCGACCGAATACGGGCACATCGCCCAGCGTCTGCTCCCGAGGGCTCGGAAGCCGACTTCGAGCGCGGCCTCCGTCAGTTCGGGTATGCGCTGACCATCGCCATGCTGATGATGGTCGTCGCCGTGCTGATGATCCTCGTCCTCATGGGACGGCCGCCGATCGACACGCTGCTCTTTGCCGTTGCGCTGGCCGTCGGCCTCAGCCCGGAACTGCTGCCGGCGATTCTGACGATCAACCTGTCCAGAAGCGCCCAGATGATGGCGCATGCGGCGTGCTCGTGCGGCGCCTGAATGCCATCGAGAACCTTGGCGGCATCGACGTGCTGTGCACCGACAAGACCGGCACGTTGACAGAAGGCGTCATGACGCTCGAAGGCGCATACGACCAGGACGGCCAGCCGTCGACAAAGCATGGCAGACGCGGCGTTGAACGCCGCCCTTGAAACGGGTATCGGCGGCCCGCTCGACGACGCGATTCTTGCGGCGGCACCCTTCGATACCTCGTCTGTGCGGAAACGCGCCGAGATTCCCTTCGACTTCGTCCGCAAGCGCGTCAGCGTCGTGGTCGAAGACCACGACGGCATTCGCCTGGTTACCAAAGGCGCGTTTCACCAGATGCTCACAGCGTGTGCCAGCCCTGGTGACGGCACGGCTCTCGACGAGCGCGCCACCCTGCTTCTCGAAGAGCACCATCGCCGCTGGAGCGCTCAGGGATTCCGCGTGCTCGCCGTGGCGACCAGACGTCTGCGCGAGCAGGCCTCGTATGGCCGCGAGCTGGAAGCCGGCCTCGTCTTCGAAGGCTTTCTGACGTTCGCCGACCGCCCGAAGCCAGGCGTGCGATCGGCGCTTGCCGATCTGGCGTCGCTGGGCGTCACGATCAAGATGATCACCGGCGACAACCTGCTCGTCGCGCAACATGTCGCGTCGCTCGTCGGACTCGACGCAAGCCGGATACTCACGGGCGCCGAGCTGCAACAGCTGAGCGAACCGGCGCTCCAGCGGGCGGTTGAACTGACAGCCCTCTTTGCCGACGTCGATCCCAATCAGAAAGAGCGCATCATCCAGGCGTTGCGCCGCGCGGGGCACACGGTCGGCTTCCTCGGCGACAGCATCAACGACGCACCCGCCATGCACGCGGCCGACACCAGCCTGTCGGTCGACGATGCGGTCGACGTGGCGCGCGAGGCCGCCGACTTCGTTCTGCTCGAGCGCGACCTGAACATCATCCGGCGCGGCATCGAAGAGGGCCGGCGCACCTTCGCCAATACGATGAAGTACATCAGGACGACCACCAGCGCGAATCTGGGCAACATGCTCAGCATGGCCGTGGCGTCGACCTACTGCCCTTCCTGCCCCTGTTGCCCGGCCAGATCCTGCTGAACAACTTCCTGTCCGATGTGCCGGCGATCGGGATTGCCGACGACAACGTCGACGACGAGCAGGTCGCGCGCCCGGCGCGATGGAACGTCCGGAGCGTGACCCTCTTCATGCTCGTCTTCGGACTCATCAGTTCGGCGTTCGACTTCCTCACCTTCGGAATACTGCTCCGGTGGTATTCCGCCGTGCCCGAGACGTTTCGAACGGCCTGGTTCGTCGAGTCACTGCTCACAGAGCTGATCGTCGCCCTGGTCGTGCGCACTTACCGCCCATTCTTTCGCAGCCAGCCCGGCGCGCTCCTGCTCTGGTCGACCATTTTTCTGATTCCGGTCACGTTCGCGCTGCCCTTCCTGCCCTTCGCGGGCGTGCTCGGATTCGTCCCGATTCCATTGGCCTGCAGGTCGTGCTGGTTGTCATCACCGCGCTGTATGCGTGCGCTGTTGAACTGGCCAAGCGTCCGCTGCTGCGACGTCTGTGAGTGCTGCGTTCGCTGAATTTCCCGGGCATCCGCGAAGGATTTCCCAACCTGCCGGCAGACAGGGCCGTCTAACTGCAAGGCAGGCAGGCATCGCGAATGGCGCACAACTTGCTCCGGTTACCGGTAGATACGTGCGCTGACATGTGGAGCCATAAAGGAGGTGCGTGATGGCAGTCGAACGACCGGTCGAAGAAAGGGTCCGGCGCCGGCCAGCCGGGGGCGTTTTCGAGTCCGTTCGCGATGATGCGGCGATTGTCCGATGACATGGAGCGGATGTTCGAAGGCGGCTGGAACGCGTATCGGTTTCCGAAGCTGTTCGAGGGGTTCGACTTCGCCGCGACCAGATGAGTCCGATATCGAGGTCTTCGAGCGCACAGGCGAGCCGTGTTGTGCCGATCTTCCCGGCATGACGAAAGACAACGTCAAAGTCGAGGTCTTCGAGGGAAACCTGATTATCGGCGGCGAACGAAAGGAAGAGAAGGAGCAGAAGGAGAAAGGATATTACGCGTGTGAACGATCCTATGGCACGTTCCATCGTGCCGTGCCCTTGCCAGAGGGCGTCAAGGCCGACGAGGCCAGGGCGACATTCAGGGACGGCGTGCTCGAGATTGCGATACCGGCCGGCAAAGTGCCGGAAAAACACGGCCGGCAACTCGAGATCAAATAGCCGCACTCCAGCATCTCGACGGCCGCCCGCCGGGGCGGCCGTCCCAACACCAGACCTCAGGAAAGAAATTTTTTCAGGTAGGCATCGTCCGAGGCGCGAAGCGACGCCAGGCTGCCTTCGAAATGGACACGGCCCTCCACGAGGACGATGAATTCGGCCTCGTCGGCCTTCTGCGGATCTGCCGCGACGATGGCGACATCGCCGTTCCGGCGTACGGCCTCGTGAGCGGCCACGTAAAACGCGTCGGGCAGCTGATGGGTCACCACGATTGACGTGACATCCTCCAGATCCCGGAGCTTGATGATTTCGCGATCGACCGTCTTGGCCGTGATTGGATCGAGCCCCGACGTCGGGTCGTCAATCAGGAGATGGCGCGGTTTGGCGGCAAATGCGCGGGCGATGGCAACGCGCCGCCGCTGGCCTCCCGACAGTTCGGACGGCATTCGATTCATGTACTCAGCCAGCCCGACAAATCCGAGGACCTCCTCAATGCGTCTGTGTGCGGCGTCCAAAGGCATGTGCAGCTCCTCGTATAACCGATAGCCGACATTTTCGGCCACGGTCAGCGAGTCGAACAGCGCTGATTCCTGGAACAGCATCCCGATGTCGCCACGCATCTGCAGCAGCTGCTCTTCGGTCATGTTGTCGATGCGCTGATCTCTGACGCGGATGGTTCCCGAATCGGGCTTCAGCAGCCCGAGGATCAGTTTCAGCACCACGGACTTTCCAGCACCGCTGGCGCCGAGCAGGATCTTCATGTGCCCGACCGGTACGGAAAAGCTCACCTCGCGCAGAACGACGTTGTCGTCGAACGCCAACGAGACACCTTCAAAAACGATGGCTGGATGGGTTTCCGATATCAGGGCGTTGTCTCGCGGACCGGCGGAGCTTACCATGTCGGGTTGGAGAGTGCTCATGCGCAAGACGCTCATTATTGCCGTCGTCGCACTGGAATGGTCACAAGCACCAGGATAGCCGGGCAGACGGCGCACGATGCCCACAAGCTGCACAGCGATCCCACCAGTTCACATCGCCGCACTCGACGATCACGATAAACGTGGACGCGTATCAGAAACCCGACGAAGTGATCGCGGCTCTCACACTGAAGCCTGGACGAAATCATCGCCGACATCGGCGCCGGCTCAGGATACTTTGCACTCCGCCTCGCGTCACATGTCGGTCAGAGCGGGCACGTGTACGCCGTCGACATCAGTCCCGATATGATCCGGCATCTGAACCAGCGGATTCACGAGGCTGGACTTTCGAATATCTCCACGATTCTCGCGCCCCCAAACAATCCATTGCTCCCGCGTCCGGTCGACCGCGTCCTGTTCGTCAATGTCTGGCATCACATCGAGAATCAGCCCGGCTATCTCACGCTGCTGAAGAAAGCGCTGAAGCCGGGCGGGCAAATTGTGATGATCGACTTCCACAAGAGAGATCTGCCAGTTGGACCGCCGCCAGCGATGAGAATCGCACGCGAGGATCTCATTCGCCAGATGCAGGAGAACGGGTTTAAGGTGCGCGCTGAGCATACCCTCTTGCCGTATCAGTATTTCGTTATTTTTGAGGCTGTATAGCGCGTTTCGCGGCCCAAATTCACCTTCGTGTCTTCGTGTCTTCGTGTCTTCGTGTCTTCGTGTCTTCGTGTCTTCGTGTCTTCGTGTCTCTCCGTGGTCGTGTCTTCGTGGTCCTGCCTTCGTGGTGAGTTTTTCGTGGTTCAGTTGCTGCGTTCGGTGTAGTACACGCCGTCGACCGGGATTTTGTCCGTGCGATAGTCGGTCGCCTTGAACGGGAACGCCGGTCGCGGCTTCGAGTTGATGAACGCGGCGAGCTGCTGCGCCTCTTCGTCGGTCAGACTGCCGGGATTCAGGTACGGCATTGCGTACCTGATAATGCCGGCCAAGGTATACACGCGCGCCGCGCCGGCGCCGTCATTCCACGAATCGGGACCCCACAACGGCCCAGGGCGTTTGTCGCCGACGAACACGCCCTGCCCGTCGGCCCCGTGGCAGGTCGTACACCGCTCTTGAAACAACTCCTCTCCCCGTTGCGGATCGAGCTTCGCAACCGGAATCAAACTCGCCGCAGGGATGACATTCTGGCCGCGCCACGGAGGATTGCTGCCCACTTGGTATCCCTTTGAGAGCCACGTCAGGTAGGCGGCGACCGCCAGGACTTCTTTCGAGGTCAGCGTCGGCAGGTTTTCCGCGTCGGCTCCCGCGCCGGTGGCATTCTGGCTCCGCAGAAAACAGTCGACGATACGGTCGTTCAACGTGAACAACCGGCCCGACCGCCGGTTGTATTCAGGAAACATCCCAACGACACCCACGAGCGGAAGCGACCGGTCCCGCTGGCCGCCATTGAGGTGGCAGTTGTTGCACGACATCCGGCCGGGCGAAAAGTGCGGAACCTCGCGGCCCGTGTTCGTGAAAATCCGGAATCCCCATCGAATGTCGGACGCCAGTCTCGAATCGTCGAGGGTCGCGTCAGTCAGGGGATTCTTCGGAAATTCCCAGGCTGTCACCATCGTCGTGCGTGAAGAGATCAACGGATGCGACGTCTGACTGGATGTCGGAGGCGGGGACGGCACCCCCGAACAGGACGCATTGTCGCGATCGAGGAGTGTGAGGGCGGAAAGGAACGACTTTCACTGATGAGTTGCGCCCATCACCGGGAAGCTTAGCATGTCGGGGCGAGGTGAATATGTCCACTCACGACTCAGATCGGCCGTTGTTGCGGCGCTCTTTTCTTTCACGGTTCGGGGCGACTCTCGCGGCTACTGGCGCAGCGTTGCAGCCACCGGGTCCTGCGCGCGCAATCTTCGGGCCCCCACCATGGCAGCCCACCCGTCACCCACAGGATGACTGGTTGGGTCAGGTTCCGGGACGCACCGGTTCGTGTTCGACACGACGACTCCCGAGGGGTTCAGCAGCGCACTCCGTTTCGCCAACAACTTTTTCACGGCGAACGCCTCAGGCTATGGGTTGAAGGACAGCGATCTGGCCGTCGTCATCATTGCCCGCCATCACTCGACGCAGTTCGCATACAACAAGACAATCTGGACCAAATATCGCAACGAGCTCGTAAAGGCCGCCGGCGTCATCAACGTTGCCCGACGTGGCCGAGCCTCTGAACGCGTTGCTCAAGCGCGGTGTCCACCTGGGGGTCTGTCAGCTGGCGACCCGCCGCATCGCTGGCACCATCGCGAAATCCGGCAACGCAGTCAGGACAAGGTGTACGAGGAGCTGGCGGCCAATTTGGTCCGCAACGCGCACCTGGTGCCGGCCGGTATCGTCGCCGTCAACCGCGCCCAGGAGCGAGGCTATTCGCTGGCGAACGCGGGATGAAATCAGGGAGCAGATGACCATGACGATTCAACAGACGAGGCGGGACATTCTTCGCGGGACGTTCGCGGCGGCAGGGCTCGGGATGCTCGGCCTCCCGGAGTGGGCGCTTCCGGCGCTCGCCCAGGGCGACACCCTCGTACCGTTCACTGACGCGCCACCAGCCTTTCCTGCACCGGGACCGGTGAATCGGCAGTACGACGTGCGAACCATCGACGGCCCGTTCACACCGGCCGACAAATTCTTCACGACACAACACTACGGCCATCCAGCGGTCGATCCGGCCACGTACCGCCTGAAAGTGAGCGGCCTCTTCAACAGGCAGTTGACACTGTCACTCGACGAAGTACGGCGACTCGGCAGCGCCGAGCTCATCTTCGGATTCGAGTGCTCCGGCAACCGGCGCCCGCTGCAGGGGCTGTGCGGCAACGGCCGCTGGACCGGCGTGCCGCTGCGAACGGTGCTCGATCGTGCCGGGTTGCGAGTGCAGGCGCGGGAGATCGTGTTCTTCGGCGCCGATCGCGGTGAGGAAGACATCGAGTTCCGGACGCAGAAATTCAAGCTCGAGCAGCAGTACGGCCGCAGCATGACCCGCGAGCAGGTGCTCGCCTCGGACGCGTTTCTGGCGTACGCGCTGAACGGCGAACCGTTGACGCGCCATCAGGGCGCGCCTCTGCGTCTGCTCGTGCCTGGTTGGTACGGCATGGCCAACGTGAAGTTTCTCGAGCAGATTCACGCGCAGGAGGACGCCTATCTCGGCAAGTTCCAGGCGCGCTGGTACCGCACGCTGCGCGGCGAGGTGATCAACGGCGAGACCAAGTGGACCGAGGCCGCCATCACGCAGATGCAGCCGAAGTCGTTCCTGGCCCGCGTGACGCGCAGCGCGAACGGATACACCATGCTTGGCGTCGTGCTGCACGACGGGACGCCGTTGAAGTCGGTCGAAGTGCGGGTAGACGACGGACCGTGGCGGCCGGCCGTGCTGGATCCCTCGACGCGCGCGAAGTACTCGTGGAAGTTGTTCACCTACGCGTGGAACGACGCCAGTCCCGGTGAGCACACGCTCGTATCTCGCGTCACCGACGTCAACGGGCGCGTACAGCCGACGCTCGAAGAGCTCGAGAGCAAAAAGACCTTCCTGGAGGACAACTCGCAGTACCCGCGAAAAGTGATGATCGGCTGAGCTACGGCCGCACGCCCACCTTCGTCAGAATCGCCATCATCGGGCACCAGCCGCTGAACGCCGACTGGAACAGATTCAACCCGACGAACAGCGTGAACCACAGGAAGTACGGGTGCACGTAGATTCCGAGCAGGACGCTCGCCGCAACGAACGCGCCCGCAATCAGGCGCAACATGGGTTCAACTCGCATATCCAGCCTCCTTGGTGTGTCGATTGAGCATGAAATACATCACCGGAACGGCCATTCGCGACAGCAGCAGCGATGCGACTTCTCCAGCCATCAACGAGATCGCCAGCCCCTGGAAGATCGGGTCGAACAGGATCACGGCCGCGCCGACAATCACCGCCGCCGCCGTCAGCGCCATCGGCCGGAATCGCACGGCGCCGGCATCGACGACCGCCTGATCGAGCGGCATGCCGTCGCGCAGCCGCAGCTCGATGAAATCGACGAGGATGATCGAGTTCCGCACGACGATGCCGGCTCCCGCGATGAACCCGATCATCGACGTCGCCGTGAAGAACGCGCCCATCGCGGCGTGCGCCGGCAAGATGCCGACGAGCGAGAACGGGATGGCCGCCATGATGACGAGCGGCGTCGAGAAGGACTGAAACCAGCCCACCACGAGCACGTAGATGAGCAGCAGCACCGCCGCGAAGGCGAGGCCGAGATCGCGGAAGACTTCATAGCTGATGTGCCACTCGCCGTCCCACTTCATCGCGTAGCGCGTCGTGTCGAAGGGCTGTTTCGCGTTGAAGATCTCGAGACCGTGCCCTTCGGCAGCGCGATCGACTCGAGCGCGCGATTCATGGAGAATGGCGTACACCGGGCTTTCGGCAGCGCCCGCGATGTCGCCGGTCACATAGGTGACCGGCTGCAGATTCTTGTGATACACGCTCGTGCCTCGCGCGAGGGTGCGGCATGCGTCAGCTCTCCGACCGCCACCGGCGAGCGGCCTTCGAGGCGGATCGCGCGGACGGCGTCGAGCGAGCCGCGGTGCTGTCGATCGAGGCGCAGCACAATCGGAACGGGCTCGCGGGCGTGCTCGTCGTGGAGGAGGCCCGCCGGCTCGCCTTCGCCCGCCATGCGGACGACGGCGGCCACCGCGGGTGCCGGCACGCCGGCTGCGGAAGCCTTCTCATGGTCCACCTCGAGCGTCCACTTCGCCTGCTCCTCCTCCACGTACCAGTCGACGTCGACGACTCCCGGCGTCGTCTCGAACACGCGCCGCACTTCGCGCGCGAGGGCCAACCGCCGATCGTGATCCGGGCCGTAGATCTCTGCAACCAGCGTCTGCAGGACCGGCGGACCCGGCGGCACCTCGGCCACCTGGATCGTCGCGCCGAGGCGCACCGCCATCGGCGCGATCCGATCGCGCACGCGGCGGGCGATCGCATGGCTTTGATCGCGTCGTTCCCCTTTCGGCGTCAGGTTCACCTGCAGGTCCGCGAGATTCGGCGCGCGGCGCAGGAAGTAATGACGTACCAGCCCGTTGAAGTTGTAGGGCGACGACGTGCCGACGTAGCTCTGCACGTTGACGACATCGGGATCGCGAATCACGCCCGCAGCCAGCGCGGCGTGACCCGCGCGGTCTCTTCGAGCGCGGCGCCTTCCGGCAGCCGCACCATTACCTGGAACTCGCTCTTGTTGTCGAACGGCAGCATCTTGACCGTGACGATCTGCAGCGGCACGAGCACGATGGCTCCAGCCAGGAGGGCCGCCACACCCCCGAAGAACGCCAGGCGGGCGCGGGCGCTGCCGAGGATACGGCCCATCACCCGGCGATACTGCGCGTAAGCCGGTCTTCGCCTCCTCCGGAGTGGACCGCGCCGCCGCCGAGCAATCGCACGGCCGCCCACGGCGTCACGATGAACGCCACCAGCAGCGAAAACACCATCGCCGCCGAAGCCCCGATCGGAATCGGCCGCATGTACGGGCCCATCAGCCCGCCAACGAATGCCATGGGCAGAATCGCGCCGACGACGGTCAGCGTGGCAAGGATGGTCGGATTGCCCACCTCGTCGACGGCCAGTACACCGCAGAGCGTCAGCGAATCACGGTCGCACGCGCCCGCCATCCGCGCGTGACGCACGATGTTCTCCACCACCACAATCGCGTCGTCGACGAGGATGCCGATGGAGAAGATGAGCGCGAACAGCGTGATCCGGTTCAGCGTGTAGCCATACACGTAGAAGACGAAGAGCGTAAGCGCGAGGGTCACGGGAATGGCCGTCATCACGACCGCCGCCTCCCGGCGGCCGAGCACGAGCCAGATGAGCGCGGCCACCGAGACGATGGCGAGCAGCATGTGCCAGAGAAGCTCGTTCGACTTGTCGCGCGCCGTTTCGCCGTAGTTGCGCGTCACGGTGAGGTTGACGTCCAACGGCACGAGCACGCCGCGAACGGCGGCGAGCTTCTCGTCGACATGCGAGGCAATCTCAATGGCGTTGGTGCCGCGCCGCTTCGCGATGCTGATGGTGACGGCAGGCCGCGAGCGGCCGTCGCGCCCGACAAAGGTCACGTAGCTCTCGGGCTCGGCGTCGGCGTCCACGACCCGCGCCACGTCGCGCACGAGCACCGGCGCCCCGTCACGGGTTGTGACGACCACGTCGCCGACAGCGTCGAGCGAAGCGATCCACTGCCCTGTCTGGACCAGCGTCGTCTTTCCGGCCTCGACGATTTCACCGCCCTCCAGCCGGGCATTCGAGGAGGCGAGCGCGTGCCGCACCATCAGCGGATCGATGCGGTAGGCCGCGAGGCGCGCGGTGTCGATCTCGACCGTCACCTGTCTCGGCCGCCCGCCGATGATCGTCACCTCTGACACGTCGGGAATTTCCTTCAGCGAGCCGTGCAGCTGGCCCGCCAGCCGGCGGAGCTGAAAGTCATCGTAGCGCTCGCCCCACAGCGTCAGCGCCATGACCGGCACGTCGTCGATCGAGCGGACCGCGACCACGAGAGCCGGGCTGCCCGCCGGGAGGACACCCGGATTTGCCGCCAGCTTCTGATTGAGGCGCGCGAGCGCGCGATCTTCGTCTTCGCCGACCAGGAAACGGACGACCAGCATGGCCTGGCCGGGACTGGACGTGGAGTAGAGATATTCGACGCCGGGAATCTCCCACAGCAGTTGCTCGAGAGGACGTGTGAGGCGCTGCTCCACTTCCACGGGCGACGCGCCGGGCATCGACGCGAACACGTCGATCATCGGCACGATGATTTGCGGCTCTTCCTCCCGGGGCAGCGCCAGGACGGCGAACAGCCCCAGCAGGAGGGATCCCACCATCGTCAACGGCGTCAGCTTCGAATGGACGAATGCCGCGGCGATGCGGCCCGCCACGCCCCGTTCGACGATCATGGCGTGCCCCCTGCCACCCTGATGGGTGCGCCGTCGGTCAGGGCAGGGGGTGGAGCCATCACGACGACCTCGCCGGCCGCCAGCCCGGCGAGGATCTCCACCGCGTCACCGGCGGCCGCTCCCGGCGTGACCGCCCGCATCCGCGCATGCCCCTCGTCGAGCACATAGACGAGCGACAGCTGCCCGCGGCGCACGAGAGCTGACGCAGGCACGACCAGGGCGTCGCGGAGATCGGCCCGGAGATGCGCGCGGGCAAACATGCCGGAGCGTATCGCCGGCGCCGGCGGCAACGCCACTTTCACGGTGAACGCATGCGACGCCGGATCGATGGCACGGGCCACTTCCACGATGCGGCCGCTCGTCGTCCGGCCATCCTCGGCGCCCTCGAGTTCCACGTCGACCATGTCGCCCTGCCGCAGTGAGCGGACGCGCGCCTCGTCGGCCTGAAACTCGAGCCGGAACCCGTCGACCGCCTCGATGCTGAGCAGAAGGAGTCCGGGCGACGCCATGTTGCCCGGCTCGGTGTGTGTGCTCGTCACCAGGCCGTCAAAAGGCGCCGCGACGATTGAATACGACGCGGCCGCCTCCGCGGCACGAGCGGCGGCCTCGGCGGCGGTAACCGACGCGGCGGCTTCCGCGCTTCGCGCCGCGGCCGAACGCGCAGTGCCCTCGGCGATGCGCAGATCGGCTGTCGCGCGATCGAGCTCTGCCGGTATCGCCGAGTTCCGATCGCGCAGCTGCTGGATTCGTCCGTAGCGCACCTTCGCCAGCACGAGGCCGGCGTCAGCGGCATCTCGACCGGCGTCGGCCGACACGGCGGCGCTTCGTGCCGCCGCCAACGAGGCGTCCGCCTGGGCGCGGTGCGCCGCGAGATCGCGATCGTCGAGTACCGACGACGATCTGACCCCGCCGTATCGATCGCCCGTGCGCACACGAACTTCGCGCACCTCACCTACGACGCGGCTCGTCACCTGCGCCGTCGTCTGCGCTCGAACCACGCCACCCGCGGTGAACGTTCTCGCGACGGGCCTCATGCCGGCGCGCCCGGTGGTACCTCGATAGGCGTCGGTGCCGCCTCTTGGGCCGGCCTGGCCGGCCCGCCGCACGCGGCAGCCAGCAGCGCGGCCGCGGCGCCCAGCCAGCGGAGCCGCAAACGAGTGCGGATTCTCATGGATGTACCTCTTCGTCTCCCACTGCGCGCCGCAGCGCGGCCTCGCCGACCATGACGTCGACGACAGCGCGAATGCGCCGCGCTTCGGCATCGAGCAACGCCGTCGCCACGCGAATGACGTCGCTCGTCGAGGCCAGGCCGGCCTCGAAGCGATCGCGAATAATCCGCTGGCTTTCGCGCGCCTGCATGACGGCCGCGCGCCCCACCGACTCGCGGGCACGCGCGGCGGCCAGTTGTTCGACCGCCGTCAGCACCTCCATGTGGATGGCTGCGGCGGTGCGCTCCTGTTCGGCGCGGGCCCGGTCGGCTGCGCGCGCCGCTTCACGCACCTTCGCGAGGCTGGCGCCGCCGGAGAAGAGATTCAGCCGTATCACGGCGCCCGTCACCCACGCAGAAGCGGGCCCACCCCGCTCTCCGTTGTTCCATTCGTATCCGCCCTGCACGGCGACTTCAGGCAGCAGCGCATCCCGTGAACGCGTGCGCATGGCATTGGCGAGATCGACACGGAGCGCAGCCTGCTGCACTTCGGGGCGCCGGTCGAGCGCTCGCTCGGTCAATCCTGCCGGCTCGCCCGGCGACGACGGCGCGACCGCGCCCGGCTCGACTTCCATCTCCGCGTCGAGCGGCCTGTTCATCAATCGATTGAGATCGGCTCGGGCGAGGCGTTCCTCGGTCGCGGTGTCGATCGACGCTGCCCGCATTTCGGCCAGATGCGCCTGCATGGCGAGCAAATCGGCCTCGCTGGCGGTTCCGGCATCGCGGCGCGCTTCGGCCATCCGGGCATCCTCTTCCGCGCCTTCGACCGCAGCCTCGCGAGCCAGCCTCTCGGCGCGCGCGCGCACCGTGCGCCCGTAGGCGCGCGTCGCCTCGAGCGCAAGATCGTTGCGCGTCTGCCGCTCGGCTGCTCGTGCGATGTCTGTCTCGAGCGCGGCGACACGGGCGGCCGCGCGGGTGCGGCCGCCGTCGAACAGCGCGTATCGAGAGAGAACGCGCTCCGCGCGTTCGTGATCGGTTCCGGATGGTTCAACTGCTGCAGGGCGAAATCGGCCTCGGCGAACTGGCGCTGCGCGAGGAGCGACCCGAACACGAACACGGGCTGATCGCCCCGCTGCCACGACTGGGTGAAGTCGATCTTCGGAAAGAACCCCGCGCGCGCCTGCGTGATCCGCTCTTCGGCCTCCTGCACGGCCGCCCGCGCCACGGCAATGTCTGGATTGGCGGTCACCGCCGCCGTCACAGCTGACGCCAGCGGAAGCGCTTCCTGGGCACGCGCCAGATCGCACGGGGCCAGCACAATGACCAGCAGCACGGCGGGCAGGATTCGTTGGGGTGCGGCCATCCTCACTTGAAGAGATGCAGGTTCTGCCATTTGGTCACGCATCAAGGGCGGGACGTACAATGCGCCCGTGACCAAACGTCCCGCCGGGAATCCATCCGATGAGTACGCCGGGCTCGTCACGGCGGCCGCGACCGGCGACCGCAGTCGCTCGAGCGGCTGTTGATGAAGGCACAGGAGGTGGCGTACCGGTTCAGCCGCTCCGTCTGCGGCGGCCCGGCCGATGCCGAGGATGTGATGCAGGACGCGTTGCTGAAGACCTTTCGCTACGTGAAGCACATCCACGATCCCCGGGCGTTCCGCACATGGCTCTACCGCACCGTTCGGAATGCGTGCCTCATGAAACGGCGGAAGAAGTCCGGCGAGCCCGACCGCGTGCTGTCGCTCGACGAGATACTGCCGGCATCCGACGGCCACTCCACCGGTTTCGAGCCGGCCGGGTCTGGCCGGACGCCGGAAGCCGTCGCGGTGAATAACGCGCTGCGGCGCGGCCTGAAGAAGGCCTTTCACGGGCTGCCCGCCGGTTACAGGGCGATTATTTTTCTCCGCGAAATGGAGGGGCTCTCAACGAGAGAGGTCGCGCAGGTGCTGAAGATTTCGGAGCCCAACGTGAAGATGCGGCTGCATCGCGCCCGCCTGTTCCTGCGAAAGCAACTGGAGGATCAATGAGCGCCCGCCGGCAATCTTCTCCGCACGCCCGCTGCCTCGCGCTGCTCGGGCAGTTGTCGCGCTACGTCGACGATGAGATGACGCCGCGCGAACGCCGGAAGATTGACGCGCACTGCAGCGACTGCGCGCGATGCCGGCGGATGATCGCCGGCCTGCGGCGCACGGTAGCCCTGTGCCGCGAAGCGGGATCTACGGCGCTGCCGGCGCGGCTGCGAAGGCGTGCCAGGGCCAACATCGCACGCCTGTTGCAATCGCTGTAACACCACTCACCCGCTGACTCCCCGGCCGGCCATCCGCGGAGAATTTCGGACGGCGTGAATTTCTTCGGGTAACCTCGCAGACACCAACGCCCGGATTTCGCGGCCCGCCCTGACTTTGCCGCACCGCACTCCCTGAAGCGCATGTGGCCCGCGTGATGCATCTCCAACCGGTAACGTAACCCGGCACGATCTGCCGGAGGAGACCGCGATGCAGACCGACCCCCAAGTGACATTTCATGGCCTGGCACATTCGACCGAGATCGAGCGCGACGTCGCCGGGCGCATCGCCTGGCTCGAAAAGTTCTATCCCGGCATCGTCTCGTGCCGCGTGGCGTTAAGCGTGCCTCACCGGCATCGCCGCGACGGACGTCATTTTCACGTCACCGTCGAGCTGACGGTGCCGGGCGGCGAGGCGATTGTCGTTCGCCACGAGCCGTCGCTGCACGGGCCATCGAAGGACGGCGAGGCGATGGAACATCTGAAGGAAAGCGACGTGGACAGCGCTTACCGGTACGCGCGCGTCGCCGTTCACGATGCGTTCAAGTCCGCCAGGCGGCGCCTGGAGGACTTCGCGCGACATCAGCGGGGTGACGTCAAGGTTCACGCAGCCAGGAGGTAGCCATGGGCATCCAGCGGTCGATCGAAACGTTTCTGCAGCGCAATCGCATTCCGTTCACCACGTTCCGCCACCCCGCGGCCTTCACCGCGCAGGAGCGGGCAGCCGCATCGCACGTGCCCGGCTGGCATTGGGCGAAGTCGGTTGTGTGCATTGCCGACGGCACACCGGTGTTTGCCGTGCTGCCGGCGCCCTGTGTCGTGGACTTTGAGCGCCTTCTGGATTTGATCGGTACCGACGAGGTTCGGCTGGCAAGCGAGGATGAGCTGGCCCAGCTGTTTCCGGATTGCGAGCGCGGTGCCACGCCCCCCTTCGGCGATCTTTACGGGTTCCCGGTTTTCGTCGATTGTCGCCTGGTGGGAGATCCCGAAATGGTATTCGAAGGCGGCCGTCTGACCGCGGCCATCTGCATGCATTACGGCGACTTCGCAGAGATCGCGCACCCGATCGTCGGCAACTTCGGGCGAATGCCGAATTGAGCTGCAGCGACCTTCATGTCCGGGCAATGACGCATCGCGTCGTGGCATCGGCGAGCGTCCCTTCCCAAGCGCGCTCGAGCAGCTGCGCAAGCGGACCGCCTCTTTGGACGTCCGTCCTCCGGCGGCACACTCCGGTCGCGGCGTCATACTCGGGACAGATCACGCCTGTCACTTCGCCTTCCAGATTCGCCAGACGCGAGACGCGCCTGCCCGTCACAGGACACCAGATGGTTTCGAGACTCATTGTTCAGCTCCCGCGTGAACAGAGACGCAATCGCTGTGCCTCGAACCATGCCCGCGTGACGCTCGGCCAGGGCATCCCGACCGGGAATTTCTGCGCACCGGTGCAGGAATATCCGCATTGCCTCTGCAAATCGCGCACACTCCCCAGAGCCGCTGTAAAGTAGATCCACATGCGCCTGGACAGACCGTCTGCGTCAACGCACGCGCTCGACGATCTTCGGGCGCGGGACTATCCCCTGCTCGAGGCGACCGGCCACGTATACCTGGACTACACAGCGGCCAACCTGATTCCTCAGTCGCTAGTCGCCCGGCACGCCGCGCTGTTGCGCGATCATCTGCTCGGCAATCCGCACTCAGGCAATCCCTCGTCGGCCCTGGCCACGACCTTCGTGGACCAAGCCCGTCTTTCGGTGCTCGAGTTCTTCAACGGCGATCCCGACGAATACGTCGTTATCTTCACCGCCAATGCGACGCAGGCGCTGAAGCTCGTGGGCGAGGCCTACCCGTTCGACGAATCTGGCGAGTACGTGCTCACGTTCGACAATCACAACTCGATCAACGGCATTCGCGAGTTCGCGAGGGTGAAGGGCTGCAGGACGATTTATGTGCCGGTTGTGCTGCCCGAAATGCGCGTCGACGAGGCCGAGTTGGCGTCGGTGCTGGAGCGGAGCGGCGCGGGCGGCCCCCGTCTGTTCGCCTATCCGGCGCAGTCGAATTTCTCAGGCGTGCAGCACCCGCTCGACTGGATACCACTGGCACAGGAGCGGGGCTGGGATGTGCTCGTCGACGCCGCGGCGTTCACGCCGACCAATCGTCTCGACCTCACACGGTGGCGTCCCGACTTCGTGTCGCAGTCGTTCTACAAGATGTTCGGATACCCAACCGGCGTCGGCTGCCTCATCGCCCGCAGGGAGGCGCTCGCCAAACTGCGCCGGCCATGGTTTGCCGGCGGGACGATCACGGTCGCGTCTGTGCAAGGCGACCGCTATTACCTGGCGGAAGGCGCGTCGGCATTCGAAGACGGCACGCCAAACTACCTGGCGCTGCCTGCGGTCGCGTTCGGCCTGGAGTACCTCACGTCGATCGGCATCGACGTCATCCACACGCGCGTGACGCAACTTACCGCGGGGCTCATCGAGCGCCTGACGGAATTGCGTCATGCCAACGGTGCGGCGCTCGCGCGCATTTACGGTCCGCGCTCGGCGATACGCCGGGGCGGCACCGTGACGTTCAACATGTACGATCAGAACGGACGGGCGATCGATCATCGCGACGTCGAAGCACGCGCCAATGCGGCGAACATCTCGCTCCGCACCGGCTGCTTCTGCAACCCCGGGGGCGGCGAGATCGCGCTGGGAATCACCGGGACGGATCTCTCCTCGTGCTTCCATCAGCCAGAGCACGAGACGCATCTGACGATTGACGATTTCCGCCTCTGTATTGACGGCAAAAGCACGGGCGCCGTCCGAGTGTCCCTTGGCCTCGTGTCGAATGAGGACGACATCAACGCGTTCATCGAATTTGCCGGCACATTCTTGAGCTGATCGCTGGCAACCTTGTTGCTTCCGGCGGGGAGCGTGGGCGACCACTCCCTGCTGCATCTGGTGCTCCCTTCGCCCCGGCTGCCCGAACGTGCCTTCGGGATCCGGAGGAGCATCGTCGCGTCGGTCGCCTTTCACGCTTCGGCTGGAGCATTACTGGTGTGGCTGGCCGCCAGCGCGGCGCAGGTTGAGCCCGTCCCCGCTTCTAAACCAGCGACCTCGGACCGGCTCGAGATTCCGCGGATCGTGTTCCTTCAGATGCCTGGTCCCGGCGGCGGCGGCGGGGGTGGCGGCAATCGCCAGCCCGCGCCCCCGTCGCGCGCGCAAGGCGTCGGACGCGATCGCCTGACGCTGCCGGTCGCACGTCCGATCGTCCCCAGCCCCGCACCCGCGGATGTGGCGCAACCACCTCAGCTGATCGCGCTCAACGCCATGCCGCTGGCAGCGGGCACCTCTTATCAGATCGGCATGCCCGAAGCCGCCTCATCCCTGCCGTTTTCGCAAGGTCCCGGATCGGGAGGGGGAGTTGGCGAAGGCACCGGCACGGGAATCGGCCCCGGACGCGGACCCGGGCTTGGACCCGGTTACGGCGGCGGGTTTGGCGGCGGCGCATACCGCCCCGGCAACAACGTCAGCGCACCCACGCTGATCTCGCAGGTGCGCCCGAACTACACCGCCGACGCCATGCGGAAGAAGACTCAGGGAACCGTGATCCTGGAAGTGGTCGTGGATTGCAACGGGGTCCCTTCGGCGATGCGCGTCGAACGTTCGCTCGACCCGGACGGCCTGGACAATGAAGCGATGCGCGCGGTCAAGCAGTGGCGATTCAACCCGGGACGCATGGGAACCACGCCAGTGGACGTCCTCGTGAGGATCGTCCTCGACTTCCGCATCCACTAATCAGCCAATCTGCGAATCTGCGAATTCTTCAGGGCCGCCACAACCTCCCTGCAACACTCGGGCATTTCCGTTCGCAGAATCTCGATCGTCCGCGATGCCTTCTCGAGAAAGTCGCTCGACGGCGGGACGATGAACCGTCGTGGATGGCCCTTCCATACCGCCTCGAGAGCCCGGTCGATCTGCGCCGCCGTTTCCGCGTTTTCCGTGCGCAGCGGATTGCCGTTGTTGTAGCCCGCGCCAGACGCCGGCGTGCGCAGGTGAATCACCACCTCGTAGCGGCGCATCTCGCGCTCTCGTGTCGTTCCCACGGCGGTCCAGAAGTCATCCGGGCCCGGCCAGTACGCCGCGCCGTCCACGGTGCCGCGATCGCAGAGCACGATCGCGGTGTTCATGCCGTCGGCCATGTGCTCGAGCTCGCGCTGAACGAAGTAGATCGCGCGCTGCGCCGCGCACTGATGACTCTGCGCGGCGCCACGTGGGAACCCTCCGCCAAAGACAATGCCGGCCGATTCCGGCAGCACCTGGACGTGCGTGCAGAACTGCTGGCGGACGAGCTCGAGCACCGCCGTCTTCCCCGCTCCAGGCCCGCCAGTCAGCACAATCCGCCGCCTGTCGTGGGGCCGCGCGCACCCGCACGCTCTCATTTGTGCATCGCGGCGCGCATGGCCGCGCAGTGCTCCTGCATCGCCACGCGCTCGTCGGCCATGATCGCGATCACCTCTGCCATCGCGGCGACCTTCGCGTCGCCGGTGGCGGTCTTCACCTGCGCCATGAGCGTCGCGATGCGCTCGGTATTCGCTTTCTTCTTCGCGGCCATCTCGTCCATGTTCATGGCCGGCATCGCCATGTGACCCATCTTCATCTGGTGGGGCGCCTGGGCCGGCGGTTGGTGCTGCTCGTGACCGGTCGTCTGTGCCGGCGCGCCACGTGGCGCCACCATCAGGCTGAACGCCGCGACCAGCATGAGCGTGCGGATGACGTGAGACAGATTCCTCATAGACACTCCTTGCTCCTGACGAACGATGCAATTCCCCTGCTCACCGCGCGCCCGTGAAACGTCTGTATGTGCGGCCGCGGGTGCGGAATTTTTCAATTCGCGGGGGAACTTTCCCTCGACGCACGCACGGGTTCTGGCGCCGCGCCCTTCCGCGCCCCACCATGCGTGACGATGCCAGCGGCATGCGTTTGGCAGCAGGTCGTGCAGACGTGGAAGGCGTCACGCCATGCGAACACACGCACTCCTCATCGTTTCGATTCTGGTTTTCCTCACCTCACCCTCCTGGGCGCAAAGCGAGCTGCCGGCACACAAATGGAGTCATTGCACGACGCTGTCGATGTCGGGGGGCATGGCTGGAGCGTCCGATCAAGTCGGCGCTGCGATCGGCGCCGCCATCGGCTGGGAGATCACGCCTCGTATGGGGCTGGAATTTGCGGGTACTGGTTCGACAAGCAGCCGGGATCGACCGCGTATCAGCCGGGCTCAGCCTCCGCGCGGTCCTCGCCAACTCTCTGTCGGCCGCCCCCTTTGTGGAAGGAGGATTTGGCCTCTATTCGGCGTCGTTTAATCCGAAGCTGGCGACCGACATTCCGCCGTTCTACAGCGAACGGATGTCTGGCGTCACGACGAACCGGTTCAACGATCCCGCTTTCTTTGCCGCGGCGGGCGCAGACGTGTACAGGAGCAACCGGCTTGCGGTCCGCCCGACGGTAGGAGCGACAATGGCGGTTCGCGACGGCCGCACGCACACAGTGGCCACCGTGACCGTCCACGTGGAGTACCACTTTGGCGGCCTGCCGCCGGCATTGTCCCGGTGATAGGCGGGTCTACAGAACAAGACCCGCCCTACGTTGCTGTCCTGCGGAATGTAGGCCGGGTCTTGTTCTCCAGACCCGGCACTCAGTTCAGCGGCGTCATCCGTTCCAGCTTGAATTTCTCGATGCGATAGCGAATCTGATCGCGGTTGAGGCCGAGCAGTGTGGCCGCGCGGGTCTGGTTCCACCCGCTCCGCTCGAGCGCCTGAACCACGAGCGACCGCTCGAGCTGCTCGAGATCGATGCCGTGCGCAGGCAATTGCACGGCCTCGGTGAGGCGCGGCGGCGCGCCGGTGGTGAGCGGAAAGTCCGCATCGGCCAGCTCGTCCCCATCGACGAGCAACATCGCCCGCTCGATGGCGTTTCGAAGCTCGCGGATGTTGCCCGGCCACCCATAGGCCTGCAGCCGCTTCATGGTCTCGGGCGCCACGCGGCGCACGCGCTTGCGGAACTCCGTGTTGAAAGTGTCGACAAAGTAGTGGACCAGCCGTGGAATGTCGTCGGCTCGCGAGCGAAGCGGCGGCAGCGCGATCGGAAGCACGTTCAGGCGATAGAACAGATCCTCGCGGAACTTGCCTTGCCTGACTTCCTGCTCGAGGTTGCGATTCGTCGCGGCCACCACGCGCACGTCGACGCGGATGTCGCCGGCTCCCCCCACGCGCCTGAACGTCTTTTCCTCGAGGAACCTGAGCAGCTTGGCCTGCAGTCCCGGCACCATCTCGCCAATCTCGTCGAGAAACACCGTTCCGCCGTCGGCCATTTCGAACAGGCCGCGCTTCTGCTGCCGCGCGTCGGTGAACGCGCCGCGCTCGTGTCCGAAGAGCTCGCTCTCGAGCAGCGCCTCGGGCAGCGCCGAGCACGTGATGTTCATGAAGGGCTTCGAGGCGCGATCGCTCGCGTAGTGCAGCACCTTCGCCGCCAGGTCCTTGCCCGTGCCGCTCTCGCCCGTCAGTAGCACGGTCGAAGCCGGGCTGGCGGCAATCTTCTTCAGCAGCGCCTTGAGATCGGCGATCACGCGGCTGTCGCCGACGATGCGGTCGAAGCTGTACGGCTGAGCCTGCGTCGCGCGCAGCGTGCGCACTTCCCGGCGCAGACGCGTCGTTTCGAGCGCCTTCTCCACGAGCAGCGCAATCTCATCCAGGTTGAACGGCTTGTTCGCGTAGTGATACGCGCCCGCTTTCATCGCTTCCACCGCCAGGTCGACGCTCGAGAAGGCCGTCAACAGAATGACGAGCGTCTCGGGGTTCGCTTCTTTGATCTTCTTGAGCACGGTCAGACCGTCGGAATCGGGCAGGCGGTAATCGAGGAGCACGAGATCGACGCCGTCGTGGTGCCTTTCGAGCGCCTCGGCGGCCGTCTGGGCTTCAACAACCCGATAACCTTCCTGCGTCAGCCGATCGGCGAGCGACCAGCGGATCAACTGCTCATCATCGACGACGAGAATCGTGGGCTTCATCATGAGGGTCCTGTTGTCTTCCAGATTAGAGAGCTCTAGGACGCGTCCTCACGCGCCTGTTTGACGAGCGCGGCGAGGCTGTCCACTTCGAACGGCTTGCTGATGACACGATACGCACCGAGCGCGATCGCACCTTGCGCGAGCTCGGGACTGTTGTGAGCGGTAACCATGATCACCCGCGAGGTCGGCGTGAGCTGGCACATTCTTTCGAGCAGCCGCAGGTCCGCCGAATCAGGCAGGCGAAAATCCAGCAGGACCACGTCGAAAGGCACAGGCGCTTCCATCACCGCCTCCAGGGCCATCCGTCCATCGCCGGCCTCGGTCACGGCGTAACCTTGCTCGCCCAGCGCTTCGGTCAACGACCACCGAATCAGCGCTTCATCATCCACCACTAGCACGGTCGGTGGGAAATTTTTCAGAGAACTGGGAATATTCCCCATATTCGGTCCCGACCCATTCGGTAAATGCCTGTTTCCCGGCATGTAAGTTAACATCTCACAACTCTCGGTCGACCTCATTTCAAGTTTCGGGCCATATGGAACCCATCCTCCAGGCGATTTTCGAGTCAGCCGTCGACGGCATCATCGTGATCGACGCCAGGGGCTTCATCCAGGCGTTCAATCCGGCCGCCGAGCGCTTGTTCGGTTACGCGGCACACGAAGTGCTCGGTCAGAACGTCAACGTGCTGATGCCCAGCCCCGACCGCGAGCAGCACGACCGCTATCTCGCCGGCTACCTCGAAACGGGCATCCCCCGCATCATCGGGACGGGACGCGAAGTGCGCGGCCGGCGCAAAGATGGGAGCACCTTTCCGCTTCATCTGTCGGTCGGCCGCATGGAGATCGACGGCCGGCCGGCGTTCACTGGCATCCTTCACGATCTCAGCCCCAGAGTGGAAATCGAGGAAGCGCTCCGGAAGAGCGAAGAGCGGTTGCGGTCAATCGTCGAATCGGCCGCTGACGGCATCATCGTGATTGACGATCGAGGGACGATTCAGGCCTTCAACCCATCGGCCGAGCGCCTGTTCGGCTACCGCCCGGACGAAGTGCTCGGCCGCAACGTCAGCATGCTGATGCCGAGTCCCGACCGCGAGCGCCACGATGGCTACATCCACCACTATCTGACCACCGGCGAGCAGAGGATCATCGGGATCGGCCGCGAGGTGACGGGGCTCCGCAAGGACGGCACCACGTTCCCGGTCCACCTGTCGGTCGGCGAGATGGTCACCGAAGGCCGCCGGAGCTTTACGGGCATCCTGCACGATCTCAGCGATCGCGTAGCGCTCGAACATCGCCTGGCCGAGCAGAAGTCGCTGGCTAAACTGGGCGAGATGGCCGCGGTCGTGGCGCACGAGGTGAAGAACCCGATTGCGGGCATCCGCGGCGCGCTGCAGGTGATTACGTCGCGCATGCCCGCAGAGCAGCGCGATCGAGGCGTGCTCGTCGACATCATCACGCGCCTCGACGCGCTGAACCGCATCGTGCAGGACATGCTGATGTTCGCGCGGCCGCGCTCGTTGCGCCAGGAACCGGTCGCCCTGGCCGCCCTGCTCGGCGACACTGTGGCGCTCATCGAACGCGATCCAACGATGTCGCGCGTGGAGATCGCCCTCAGCGGTGCCGCGGATATTTCCGGCGATCGCGAGATGCTGCAGGTGGTGTTTCAGAACATCCTGATGAACGCGGCTCAGGCGATGGAGAACAAGGGGCGCATCGAGGTGAGCATCGCCACGGTGAACGGGCGCTGTTCTGTGGCCATCGCCGATCAAGGTCCGGGCATGCCGGAAGACGTACGCGCCAAGGCGTTCGACGCGTTCTTCACGACCAAGCATCGAGGCACGGGGCTGGGCCTGCCGATCGCGCGCCGTGTCATCGAAGCACACGGCGGCACGATTCAGATAGACGCGCCCCCGGCCGGCGGCACGATGGTCTCCATCGACCTGCCGTTGCCGCGCTGATCCACGCCCGCGCGCGCCTGCCGTTCCGCTTCCTGCTTGACCAGCCGTTGAGCCATCTCGCGAATGACGGCAATGCCTGGCGAGAACCGCGCCCAGTACCAGCGGAACTTGCGGCGCGCCTCGCCATCGGTCGCGACCGCGCGCGTCTCGCTTCGGGCGATTGACGCATTCGGACCGACGGCATCGGCGCGCAGCGTCCAGACGATCTTGACGTAGCCCGGTTCGGCAAACGCCGCGAACTGCTCGGACGGCACGCCGCGGAAGACGACGTTCGGCTCCCACGGTTTGGTCACCGCGCCCATCACGAGTTCGTGTCCCGGCACGTCGGCGAGCACGACCCAGCCGAGGGCCTGCGTGGTCTCAACCAGGCTTTTCGACCGGAAGCGCGTGTCCGGCTCCGCGCCAAGGACCCACTCACGCCCCTTGAAGATCGCGCGAATGATCGGCGAATCGTCGAGGCTCATGCGCATCGATGCGCCGAACGTCGCCTCTGCCGGGGCATCCACGGCGATGTGATGGCGCTCGACGACGTCGTAGTCGGGCATGAAAAGATCGAGGAGCGCATCGCCCTCACCATTTCCCGGAGGAGGGGCATGGCCATACCGCAGCCACGCGGCGCCCGCAATCGCGGCATACCCGGCGGTGGCTGCGCCAAGTGCCGCCAGCGCGCCGTACGCCATTCGTTTTGCCGTTTGCGCGTCGAGCATATGCACCTCGCTACGAGGCCAGCCGCTCGGTGCGTGCCGCAATCTCGATGGACGGTTTTCGATCCATGACGAAGTGCACGAGCTTCATCAACCAGAGGCTCATGGCATGCGGCGTCCGGCGGAACCGGTAACTGGCGCTGCCGCGCGCTCGAACGAGAAGCCGCGTGCGCTCGGGCCCGATCTCCTCGAGCACGAACGCCCATGTGACGATGTAGCCGCCATGTTTGTCGGGCCAGCCAAGGACCAGCCAGTGATTGTCTTCCTTCTCTACGAGCACGAATCCGTCCTTGCAACCGGGAAGCGCCGGGAAAATCGAGCCGACAGCGGCTCGTTGCAACTCCGGGACGATGCCTATCGCGCTTGGCTGCCTTCCGTTGTCGATCCAGTCGTAGCTGTACCAACCCGCCCGTTCGGCGCCCATCTGGACGAGCCACGCCCACGCCGCGCTCGCAGGACAGCGCAGGGTTGTCGTGTGCGTCCACGAGTCAACGGCATGTGGAATGAGCGCGTCGCCCGGCAACGCTTGCACCTGTTCCCATGCGTCCGCCGTGACACGAGACAGTGGGATCATGCGGCCTTCCTCTCCATCATCGGCATCGATTCGGCGCGTTGCTTGATGCCGAGGAGCATCCGGCGCGTCATCAGGAATGCCGCCGGCTCGATGAGGAACATGGTCGCCCTCGAACGCAGTGTCGGGCGGGCCCAGACACGATTGCGCGAGACCAGGCGTGTACGCGCCTCGCCGATCGGCCTCAACTCGAGCTCCCAGCTCCACTCGACGTCGCGATCGCAGCCAGCCATGACCAGCGATCGGCATGGCTCGATCGCCTTCACCGGAAACCCGCCCTTGCGCCCGATTGGAATTTCGTGTCCAACCGCGAGCCGCTGCCACTCGGGCAGAATGTGATCGGCGCTGGGACCATCGAGATATCCGAAAAGGCGATCGAGCCAGTCGTAGCTGTAGAGACCGCCGCGCCGATAGCCCATCTGCACCAGCCACGGCCAGATGGCCATCGGTGCGGCGTCGATGGTGACGCCGAGTGTCGCTTCGTAGCTCGGCAGCGTCACCTGAGCATCGCCAAGCATGGTGCGATGAAGCTCTGCTTTGGTGGCTCCCCACGTTTTGCACCAGCGACTCAATCTGTTCATGCCGATCGGGAACGCATAGTCCGTACCGGCGCCGATCGCCAGAAAATGGCTGCGAATCACGGCGCAATTCGCGGTCCCGGCCGGAGACTGCGGAAGATCCCCCACCCCCCGGGAAATTTCATCGCCACACGACAGAAACGGTTCCGGGATCCGTTTCCCCTGGTTCGCAAAAGGGATCCCGGAACCGTTTCTTGGCGTGGCACGGGGTGTGCTCAGGATCCTGGCAGGAGCACATCATGATCAAGATTGCCAATGTTCTGGTCGCCACTGATTTCGGCGAGGCCTCGACCACCGCGCTCGCGTACGGACGCGAGCTGGCGCGGACCTTCGGCGCCCGGCTGCACGTGCTTCACGTCGTCGAGAATCCGATGCTCTGGGTGGGGCCCGAGACAGCGGGCATCGATGTGATGCGACTGCAGGCCGAGCTGGAAGCCGCCGCGCAGAAGCAACTCGATCGTCTGGTGACCGCGGAAGACAGGGAGCAGCTCAAAGCTGTCACGGTCATCAGGACGGGACGTAACGTCGCGGTCGAAATCGCCAACCACGCGAAACTGGCGGGATCCGATGTCGTCATCATGGGCACGCACGGCCGCAGCGCGTTCAACCACCTGGTGATGGGCAGCGTCGCCGAAAAGGTCGTCCGCATCGCGCCCTGCCCCGTGCTCACGGTGCGGCATCCCGAACACGAGTTCATTCTGCCCGACGCGCTGCAGGCCGTGGAAAGAGTCCGGCGTTGACCATGAATGCCGCGACGCTATCGACCACGTTTGCCACGTCACGACTCGTGCTCCGCGACGGCTCGACGGCCGGCGTTCGTCCGGCCGTCGCGGCCGACCGCGCCGCCATGAGGCGCTTTTTCGACGAGCTCTCGCCGAATTCCCGCCGCCTGCGCTTTCTCGGGGCGGCGGGCGCCTCTGAAGACCTCATCGGGCGGCTCTGCGACAGCGCCGATCCGGGCCAATCGCTCACGCTGATCGTCTGCCGCCGCCGTAACGACCAGACACAGATCATCGGCGTCGGCTCGTACTTTGCCTCCGCTCACGGATCGGCCGAGGTGGCGTTCGCCGTCGATGACGCCTTACACGGCAGAGGCATTGCGACGGCGCTGCTCGAACAGCTCGTGCGCGCCGGACGCATGCAGGATTTCGAATTTTTCTCCGCCAGCGTGCTGCCCGAAAACTTCGAAATGCTCGACGTCTTCCGCGATTCCGGATTCCAGGAGCACTCGACCACCGAGGCCGGGTGCGTGGAAGTGCGGCTGTCGCTGCAGTCGTCGCCGGCCCGCTCCGCCGCGGCCGACGAACGCGAGCGTCAGGCGACCATCGCATCGCTCAAAGCCATTCTGCGGCCGGCCGCTGTCGCGGTGCTGGGCGTCTCGCAACGCCCGTCGAACCTTGGCCGCCGCGTGTTCGAATCGCTGCTGGCCTCGGGTTTCAAGGGCAAGACGTACGCCGTCAACCCCGCGTGTATCGACCTGCACGGCACGAAGACTTTCGCCAGCGCGCGTGACCTTCCGGCCGGCGTCGACCTGGCGGTCATCGCGGTGCCTCGCGAGCACGTGCTTGCCGCCGTCGACGACTGCGCCGCAGCCGGGGTGAAGGGCATCGTCGTGATCTCGGCGGGGTTCGCGGAAACCGACCCGCGCGGCCGCGAGTTGCAGACCGAGCTCGTCGAGCGCGTGCGCGGTTACGGCATGCGCATGGTCGGACCGAATTGCATGGGCGTCATCAACGCCGAATCGGGCATCAGCCTGAACGCGTCGTTTGCCGAGCGGCTGCCACCGGCGGGCCGCATTGCGCTGGCGTCTCAGAGCGGAGGCCTTGGCCTCGCGGTGCTGAACCTCGCCGCGACTCGCCAGATTGGGCTGTCGACGTTTGTCAGCCTCGGCAACAAAGCGGACATATCCGGAAACGATCTCCTGCAGTATGGAGAGCAGGACCCGGCGACATCGGTCGTGCTGCTCTATCTCGAGTCGTTCGGCAATCCGCGCAGGTTCGGACAGATTGCGCGGCGCGTCTCCCGTTCGAAGCCAATCGTCGTCGTGAAATCGGGACGCACCGCCGCCGGTCTGCGGGCCGCGGCGAGCCATACGGCCGGGCTGGCCGCCAGCGAGCTGGCGGTCGATGGCTTGTTTCGTCAGGCGGGCGTCATCCGGGCAGACACGATCGACGAGATGTTCGACATCGCCGCCTGTCTCGATTCTCAACCCCTTCCACAAGGCCGGCGGGTGGCGATCGTGACCAACGCCGGCGGTCCGGGCATTCTTGCCGCAGACGCCTGTGCGACCGCCGGTCTGGACATTCTGCCGACCGCCGCTGGTGCACCGAATCCGAGCGACCTGATTGCCTCGGCCGATGCCGACGCGTTTCGCGAGAGGATCGGCGCGCTCCTGACGGCCGACGATGTGGACGCCGTCATCGCGATCTATACGACCATCGACAGCAGCCGCACGGCCGCCATCCTCGCCGCCATCGGAGAGGGCGTTGCTGACGGGCGCGCGCGCGGCGCGATCGACAAGCCCGTGCTCGTGTGCACGATGGCGTCTGCCGCGGTCGAGCCGCTTCGCGCGGCGCAGGAAACGTTGCCCGTCTATGAGTTCCCCGAGCGGGCAGCGCGCGCTCTGGGAAAGGCGGCCGAGTACGCGACCTGGCGAACGGCTGCGCCGGGGACGTTTGTGCCGTTCGATGAAACCCGCATGCAGCAAGCGCGGCACCTGTGCCGCGAGATCGGGCAGGCGCGCGGTGACACGTGGCTGACCGACGACGAGCTGCACCAGCTCATGCAGGCGGCAGACCTCCGCCTCGCGCCGGGCGTCATGGTGCGTTCCGCCGACGAAGCCGTGGCGCTCGCGCGGGTGTTCGGCTTTCCTGTCGTCGCCAAGATGGTGTCGGCGAAAGCGCTTCACAAGACCGAGCTTGGCGGGGTCAAGCTGCACCTGGGCAACGACCAGGCCGTGCGGAAGGCGTATGAGGAGCTCACCAGCAGCGCGCGCGCGTCGATTGGCGAGCTCGAAGGCGTGCTCATCCAGCCGATGCTGTCGGGCGCCACTGAAGTGCTGATCGGCCTGACCCAGGACCCGGTGTTCGGGCCCCTTGTCGCCTTCGGCCTCGGAGGCATTCACGTGGAGCTTTTCCGGGACGTGGCGTTTCGCATCGCGCCGCTCACCGATCGCGACGCCGACGAGATGATTCGGAGCGTTCGCGGCTTTCCGCTGCTCGCCGGATTTCGCAACCATCCTGCGGCCGACCTCGGCGCGATTCGTGACGTGCTGCTGAAGATCGCGTGGCTCGGGTCTGAGATTCCCGAGCTCGCCGAGCTCGAGTTCAATCCCATGATGGCGCTCGACGCCGGCCGGGGTTATCAAATCGTGGACGTCCGCGCGCGAGTCACCACCGTCCCTCGCCCCTAGCTCCCGCGGGACGCGGCACCAACGGCATTCGACAGAGCGGCGGCGCGATCGGATCCCTTCACGCGTCGTCCTGCTGTGTTACTCTCTGCTGATCCGATACCTCGGAACGGTGGCGCACAGCCGCGCGTGGCGGCGGCAGTGACATCGTCCGAGCGGGCCCAACTCCCGGAGTCTGGATGCGTCACAGACAACTTCTCTGCGCGATCGCCATGGGCCTCTGGTCTGCGGTCGTGACCTGCAGCCAGGCGCCGCCGGGAGTACTGTCCGGGACGCTGCGCAACTATGTGAGGGACGGCCGGTTCGGGATCGTCACATCCATCAGAGGATTGCCGCTCGGCGTCCGCAACGAGCTGCAGACGTTGTTCGGCAGCCAGACACTCGACATCGCGGAGCCCGGAGCCCAGTATCAGGCCACGAACGCGATCGTCAATCCGAAGCTGCCGACCCGCCGGCTGGTCGCGGCGGGGTGCACGATCGAATATTGCCTCGTCTACTACGAGCGCGGGGGTTCTGCCCACACGTGGCATGTCGCGCTGTTTCACTGGACGCCAGAGGCCACTCGCTTCGAGTGGGGCGGCGCCGCGCCAGGCGGCCTGGCGACCTTCGACGATGTTCGGAAAGCCGTCCTGTCCGGAACGATCAAGAGCGGCCTGTTTGAGCGCTGGTAATTCTTCTTCGCCGCCAGTCCTCACACATCTCAGGCGTCACCTTTCCAGAAATCCCTGTAGTCGGTCACCCGACCCTGAGCTGGCGGATGGTAACTAGCATGACGAGAATCGTGAGGTTGACCGCAACGCCCAGACGCGCGTCCGGCCACCCGACCAGACAGAACGTGAGCGACAGTGCGGCGAGGCGCACGAGCCAGACCGGATCCCATCGCCCGGCCAACATCGCCGCACCGGTGGCGAGGAATCCGAGGGCGAGTGCGAGCCACAGGATGCCCATGGCTTTGGCACCCGTCTTACCAACGTCGAGCGCCCCGTTGAGCACCGTCGTTCGCTCCGACAGATCCGGATTTGCCACCAGTCCGAACGGCACGGCAAAGCCCACCAGGTGGGCAATGCCATGCGCGATCAGCAGGAGCGCGAAGAGCGACCTCATCCGACGTACTCCAGGCGGCGCCGTTCAGTGACCCGACGGGCCGAACCCAACCGGGATGCGTCGGGATAGAGCGCCACCTTCAGCACGTTATCGCGCTGATGGCTGAACAGGTCGAGCGCCTCCGTGATGTCGTCGAGCGCGAAGTGATGGGTCACGAGCGGCGAGACGTCGAACCGCTTGTGCTCGATCATCTCCATGAGCCGGCGCATCCGCTCCTTGCCACCCGGGCACAGCGTCGTCACGATCTTCTGATCGCCGATTCCCGCGTGGAACGCCTCGTACGGCGCAACAACTTTTCCCGAGTACACGCCGAGGCTCGAGAGGGTACCGCCGGCGCGGGTGGCGCGCAGGGCGTCTTCGAATGTGTCCTGCCTGCCCAGCGCCTCGATGGCCACATCCACGCCGCGGCCGTCGGTGAGGTGCCTGATGACATCGACGGGATCGACCTGACTGGCATTCAGCGTCACGGTCGCGCCAAAGCGCCGCGCCACCTCGAGCCGATGCGCCGAGTTGTCGATCGCCACGATGAGGCCGGCCCCTCTCAACCGCGCGCCGAGCGTGGCGCACAACCCGATGGGGCCCTGCGCGAAGATCGCGACGGCATCGCCAATCTTGACGCCGCCGCTTTCCGCGCCCGACAGGCCGGTCGAGAGGATATCGGGACACATCAGCACCTGCTCGTCATCGAGGCCCGCTGGAATGCGGGCGAGGTTGGCGCGTGCATCGGGCACGAGCAGATATTCGGCCCAGGCGCCATTGATCGTGTTGCCGAACCGCCATCCGCCGAGAGGCCCGCCGCACTGCGAGTGGTTGCCGTTGAGGCAGTAGAAGCATTGTCCGCAGGGCGTGATGGCACCTGCGATGACGCGCTCGCCCACACGGTAGTACTTCTCGAGCCCGGCGCCCAGCTCATCGATGATGCCGACCGGCTCGTGGCCGAGCACGGTCCCCGGCCGCACCGGATACTCTCCCCGTACGATATGCACGTCGGTGCCGCAAATCGTCGTCGCCGTAATCTTGATGACGGCCTCGCCGGGGCCGGGAACGGGCTTCATCACGTCCTCGACCTCGACACGTCCTTCACCGCGAAACACGACAGCCTTCATCGTAGGCATAACTACTCCTTCACACGCGCGGGCTCGGCGTGAGCCCCGATTTTGACGTTGACAGGAATGCCGCGACGCACGCTCTCTGTCACGACGCAGAAGTCCTCAAAGAGGCGCTCGCAGCGATCCAGCCGCGCCGCGTCCTTCTCGAGGAGCTCCGGAACGAGCTCGACGTCGATCCCGCTGATCCTGAAGCGTCCCTGCTCGTTACGTTCGACGTGCGCGACGACATGGGCCGAGAGATCGACCGGTTCGAGGCGCACTTTGCGCAGGCAGAAGGTGAAGCTGGCCGCCAGGCAGTTCCCGATAGCCGCCGCAAGGACGGCAGCGGCGGTGGGACCGGATCCCTCGCCGAGAGGCGGCGGCTCGTCGCAGACGAGCGGCTCGAAGCCCTCACCGTCCTTGAAAGTCGCGACGAATTCGTACCCGCGCACGAACCGAAGATCCACGCGGTGCTCTCGTGATTCCATCATGACGACCTCCGCGCTGATTTCTTTTCAATCCACCAGGTGCCGCTGGCTTCGCGGACCCCGGAATCGAACGTCGTGGTGAACGTGCCACGCGTAACACGCTCGCCAATGAATCCTTGAAAGACGGTCACCGCGTAACAACCGCGGTCCGGATCCCAGTACCGATCGAGCATGCCCCTGACCGATCCATTCGACGCCCGGACGAACTGGATCGTCAGTACCGCGCTGCTGAACACGTCTCCCTGCCTGGCCTGCACTTCCGGATAGCGCTCGGGTTGATAGGGCACCGCCTGGCCGTGCGGCGTCATGACGACGCCGCCGCGCGCCTCGTTGGTTCCGGCAGTCAGCCTGAACTCGATGCTGCCCCGTCTGCCAAGCGCAGCGCTTTCGTATTCGCCAGTCCACTCACCTGCGAGGATCTCGAGATCGGCCGGAGTACCCTGCAGCGACATGGGCGGCAGCCACGAACAGGCAGACGCGGCGGTCGAGATGACGATTGAGGCGAGAAGATGTGAGAGACGCAACATACCCGTCCAGGAGGCAATCGGCATGCCGTGAACTGTGCGCTGGATTCGCCCGCCTTATGCGGGACTTGGACGATCTGTCGGCCTTTGCGTCGGAATATTTCAGGAGAGTGCGGATTTTCCCCAACGGCACGGTCTGTGAAAGGTGCTGGGTCATGAGCGCGACCAACAACGGCAACAAGCAGGTTTACTGGCACCGCGATCTGCCGCCGATCGATGCGGAGCTGATGTCCGAGCACACGATGGAGACCACGAGCAGCCGGGTGGCGGGCACCATCGCCCATCGCGACGAGCTGTGGGATCGTTGCTACGATGAGCTCATGGCGAAAACGAACGAGCGCCTGACGCAGGAAATCGCGCGACTTGGCGGACACTACGCGCACGTGCACGACGAATCGGTCGATACGCGGCGCGACGACGCAAAAGGAGAAGCCTGGCTGCGCGGCCGCTTCTCATACATGCTCTACCGTCGGCAGTCGTGCTCCTAACCACCTGCGGAAATATCCGCGCCTGTCGAACTATTCCCCACCTGATGCCGCACGCCGATCGATTCGCGTGGACGCCTCTTGGCGAACGCGGCTTTCCAGCAGGTACGCAGCTTGCTGTGAGTGCTGCCGGAGGTTACCGATGGCACGCGCACAACTGTGGGATCGTCCGTGGGTACGAACGACGGAAAGCATCCTGGGTCACATCGCCGCAACCATCGTGGGATTCGTGATGATGATCGTCGGGCTGGGCCTCGGCGTGACGATGATCATGCTGCCGGTCGGCCTCGTCATCGGGCTTCTCGGCGCGGCGATCCTCGTGGGCGGCCTGTTCGCCCGCATCGACGACTAGGACGGCTCTTCTTGACTCGGACGACTCTTCGACTCGGACGACTCTTCTGACTCGGACGACTCTTCTGACTCTGACGACTTCGACTCCGCTGACTCCTCCGAACACGCAGGGCGGCTCTTGAACTCCAAGACCCGCCCTGCACCTGTCTCCTGCAACCTCGCTACTTCTGCTGCAACGACTCGATGTACTTGGTAAGGTTCTCCACGCGGATCTGCACTGCGGCCCGGTCGTTCGCGGGTCCACGCAGTACTTGCCCCCATATCGGCATGTCCCGATTGCCATGCGCGGCGATTTCGTCCAGTCCCTCGATATAGCGACGCACTTTGACGACCGGGAACGTGCCGCCATTCCGCGCGCTGATACGGGTGAGGTCCGCAGGGACTGTCTTCAGTGCAGCGGCGGCCGGTCCGTCGCCCCTGGCTTGCTTGCCGTGGCAGGAAGCGCAGTACTCCTGAAACATCGCTGGACCATCGACCGGGCTGATCGTCTGCGGCGGTTGCATGATGATCTTCGGCTTTTCCTGGGCGGCAAGCGCCCCGGTAAGTGCCAGGATGAAGATCGCCGCCACGACGATGATTCGCTTCGTCATTTTGCACACTCCTCCCTTCTTCCGTGAGCCTCTATGAGGCGTCGCCGTGCAAGGCATGTTCCGCGGTTCCGGACGCGCCATCGAGGTTCGCCGACGCGTAACCGTCAAATCTCGTGTTGAATACGGGACGACGCAGCGTCGTGCCGGCGCGGAAGTCGTCGGGCTGCGGAATATCCCGCAGCACTGCGGAGAAACCGTCAAGTGTTCACTACCTGGCGGGACCGGGCTCGGCGCGCGCGATGGGGACGATCCGGCGAGTCACGCGCCGGCGCACGCGGGCCGAGAGGGCCGGCCAGCGCTGCTCCAGCCACTCATAGAGCAGCGGCAGCACGATCAGCGTCAGCAGGGTCGACGTCACCAGGCCTCCGATGACGACCGTCGCCAGCGGCCGCTGGACTTCGGAGCCCGGGCTGGTCGAGACCGCCATGGGGATGAAGCCGAAGCTGGCCACCAGCGCCGTCATCAGCACCGGCCGCAGCCGAATCTCTGACCCTTCGCGCACCGCCCTCTCGAGCGGCATCCCCTCTTCGCGCAACTGGTTCAGGTACGCGATGAGCACCACGCCGTTGAGGACGGCGATGCCGAAGAGCGCGATGAACCCGACCGATGCGCTCAGGTTCAGGTTGAGCCCTCTCAGCCACAGCCCGGCAATGCCGCCGACGAGTGCGAACGGCACGTTCAGCATGACGAGCAGCGCGTGGCGGCCGTTGCCGAAACTCGCATACAGCAGCGCGATGACGATCAGCAGCACGAGCGGGACGATGACGGCGAGACGCCGCATGGCCCGCTGCTGATTTTCGAACTGCCCGCCGTAGGTCACCAGGTACCCCTCGGGAAGCGTCACGCGATCGGCGACCGCGCGCTGCACGTCGGCGGCGAAGCCGCCCAGGTCGCGGCCCCGCACGTTGCTCTGCACGATGACCATGCGGTTGCCGTTTTCGTGATTGATCAGCTCGGGGCCTTCGACGACGCTCACGCGCGCCACCTGGGAGAGCGGCACGATGCCGCCGGTCGGCGTGTGCAGCACCAGCTGGCCGATGGCCTCGGGCGTGCCGCGGTATGCCGCGGCGAGGCGCACGATCACGGGGAACCGCCTCCGGCCCTCGATGATCTCCGTGGCGGCGGCGCCGCCGATTCCCGTCTGCACGGCGTCGCGCACGTCGGCCACGTTCAGGCCGTAGCGGGCAAGCGCACCGCGATCGAGCGCCAGTTCCACCTGCATCGCTCCCGCCGTGACATCGACCGACGTGTCGGCGGCCCCCGGTACCGTCGCAATCACGTCACGGATCTCCCTCGCCTTCCGCTCGAGGACTCCGAGATCGTCGCCGAAGACTTTCACGCCGAGCTCCGTACGCACGCCGGAGACCGCTTCGTCGAGCCGCATGGCCATCGGCGCGGTGAAGTTGTAGTCGATGCCGGGAATCGTAGAGAGCGCCTCGTCCATCTTGCACGACGAGCGCCTCGGGCGACGCCACCGTCCAGACCTCGCGCGGGTTGAGGCTCACATAGACGTCGCCGGCATAGAGTCCCATGGTCTCGGTGGCCAGTTCGGGCCTGCCCATCTTCGTGACCACGCTTCGCACTTCGGGAAATGTCATCAGGGTCCGCTCGACTTCGCGGGCGATCGCCATCCCCTGGGGCAGCGACGTGCTCGGGAGCCGCCGCGTCTCGATGAGGATCGATCCTTCGTCGAGCCTGGGCATGAACTCGGTGCCGAGATAGGGAACCGACCCCAGCGCGACGGCGAGCGCCAGCGCGGCGCTCAGCATGACCCCGGCCCGGTGCGTCAGCGCGTGATTCAGCACCCGCCGGTAGTGCGCCCGGACGGCTTCGAACCATCGAGCCGGTGTCTCCGCCGCGCCGCGGAGCAGAAAGGACGACAGCACGGGGACGTAGGTGAGCGCCAGCAGCAGCGAGCCGAGCACCGCCACGCACACCGTGAACGCCATGGGCGCGAACATGCGGCCCTCGAGGCCCTGGAGGGAGAAGATCGGCACGTACACGGCGATGATGATGCACACGCCGAACACGATTGGCCGCCCCACCTCGAAGGCGGCGCGCCTGATGACAGCAGTGCGCTGCGCAAGCGGCTCGCCGTGGCTCTCTTCGAGCCGCCGCACGAAGTTCTCGACCATCACTACCGACGCATCGACGAGCAGCCCGAAATCGAGCGCGCCCAGGCTCATCAGGTTGGCCGACACGCCGAAACGGCGCATGGCGAGAAACGCAAACAGCAGCGACAGCGGGATGACCGACGCGGTGATTACCGACGCGCGGACGTTGCGAAGGAACAGGAACAGGATGAGGGCCACGAGCGAGCCGCCTTCGACAAGGTTCGTGAAGACCGTGTGCGTGGTGCGATCGACGACTTCGCGCTGGTTGTAGAACGGGCGAATCACGACGCCGGCGGGCAGGTGGGGCCGAATCTCCTGCAACCGCGCCTCGACGCGGCGCACGACGTCGCGTCCATTCGATCCCTTCAACATCACGATCATCCCCGACTGTGTCTCGCCGGCGCCGTCCCGCGACACGGCGCCTTCGCGCGGCATCGACCCGATCGTCACGCGCGCCACGTCGTGCAGGTGAATCGGCGTGCCGCCGCGCGTCGCCACCACGACGTTGCCGATGTCGGTTTCGCCGGTCAGCCGGCCGAGGCCGCGAATCGTGAACCGTTCGCCGCGGCTCTCGATGTGGCCGGCCCCGAAATTGGCGTTGTTGTCGCGAAGCATGGTGGTGAGATCGGCGAGCGTCAGGCCGTACCCGGCCAGCTTCGCCGGATCGGCCTCCACGTGGAACTGCTGCACGAGCCCGCCCCACGAGTTGACCTCGGCCACGCCGGGAATCGTTCTGAGCAGCGGTTTGACCGTGTACTCCTGAATGTTCTTCAGCTCCATCAGCGAGTGGGTCTTCGATTCGACGAGGTACTGAAACACCTCTCCCATCGGAGTGGCCGGCGGGCCGAGCGACGGTCTCAGACCGTCGGGCAGTCCGCCCATCGCGTCCTGCATGCGCTGCTGGACCTGCGCCCGCGCGAAGTACAGATCCACGTCGTCTTCGTACGACACGGTCACGACCGAGATGCCGGCCTTCGAGACAGACCTGACGCCAATGGTGCGCGGCAGGCCCATCATCGCCGTCTCGATCGGAAAGCTCACGAGGTTCTCGACCTCGTTCGGCGACATCCCCGCCGCGACGGTGATGACCTGCACCTGGTTCGGCGTCAGATCGGGAAAGGCATCCACGTTGATGCTGCCGAGCGCCCACGTGCCGGCGGCGATGAGCGTCAGCGTGGCCGCGATGACCGCGACCCTGAACCGGAGTGACACTGCGATCAGACGGTCGATCATGTCAGCCTCGCCGCCCTACTCGACCGGCGCCCTGGAGCGCGCGAATTCGGACTTCACTGCGAACGCCCCCTCGATGACGACGACGTCGCCCGGCTGCAGGCCTGTCAGGATCTGCGCCCGATCTCCGCTGCGGGTGCCGACCTCGACATCGCGCCGCTCGAACGTCGCCCCACCGTCCTCGTCTGGCACGATCACGAACACGGCGGCACGCTCGTCTAGAAGCTGCACCGCCGCGTCGGGGACCGTCACGCCTGGCCGCGGCGCGCCCAGCGGCAGCATCACCGTCGCAAACATCGCCGGCCTCAGCACGCCGGCCGGGTTTTCCACCTCTGCATGCACCGGCAGCGTTCGCGTCGCCGGATCGAACGCCGCGCCGATTTCGGCGATACGGGCATCGAACGTGCGGGCCAGCTGCGGGACGGTGAACGTGACGCGGCTTCCGGGCCGCAGTCCGGGCGCGAGTTGCTCGGTCACCGAGATGTCGAGCCACAGTGTCGATGGATCGGAAATCGTCACGAGCGTATCTCCGGGTTCGACCACGCTGCCGGGCACCACGTCGCGGCTCAGCACCAGGCCCGCGAGCGGCGCACGCACGACCATCTCGCTGCCCTCTTCGTTGACGCCGAGCTGCGCGAGCGTCGCGCGCGCGCGATCGACTTCGGCCTCGGCCTGCGCAAGGGCCGATTCGGCCTCTTCGTGATCGACGCGCGCCTTCTCGACATCCTGGCGGGAGATCGCCTTCAGCTCGAGCAGACGTTCGGCGCGATCGAGCGCGGTCTTCGAGTACCTCGCCGCCGCCCGTTGGGCGTTGAGATCGGCCATCGCTTTCAGGTGCTCGGCGCGCGCCGTGTGCGCCTGCTCGCCCGCAAGCGTGACGAGGGGCTGGTCGCGGACAACACGCTCGCCGATGTGCACGTGCACCATCTGGACGCGGCCGCGCGCGGGAGCGCCGAGTCGTGCGGTGCGATCCTCGTTGGGCGCCAGTTGCCCGGGCATTTCGACCACCTCGGTCGCCAGCGTCGCCTCGGCCGAACCCCAGCGAATGCCGGCGTGGGCGACCTGCTCGCGCGTCATCGAGAGATGGCGCGCCGTCGGCTCATCGTGCGGACTGTCGGGAAGCCCGACGTCCGTCGTGGAGCACGCGACGCTGGCCACGAGCGCCAGCATCAGACAACACGGTCGCAGCGTCATGGTTGATTCCCGTACGGCCGGCCGCCGCCGCGGTGGAGGTCCACCGGCGCAGCAGGTCGAGCGCTTCGTCCGGCTCCGAGCCCGACGCGAGCGCCAGAACAAACAGGCTTTCGCGCTGCGCGAACAGCGTGCGCGAGTAGGCGAGGCGGGCGTCCGTGAGCATGCGCGTGGCGTCGAGCACCTGCAGCAGCGTCGCTCCGCCTTCGCGGTAGGCAGCCAGCGTGAGCTGATGGACGCCTTCCGCGCGCGCGAGAAACGTCCTCTCCATCACGTTCACCTGCCGTGTCAGCCGAGTCGCGGCGTCGTACGCGCTTTGTACTTCTGCGAGAATGCCGCGCTCGACCCATGCGAGATCCTGTTCGAGCGCCAGCCGTTCGCCCGTCGCGCGCCTGACACCCCCGCCATTGAGGTTGAAGAGCGGCACGGTGAAATTGAGCCCCGCCACCATCGAATTGTGGCCGCCCGACGATTTGTTGCCGAACGTGGCGCCGATCTGGCTGACCTGTAGTGACCGTTCGTAGTCGATCGTGGAGGCCGCCGCACGCACGCGCGCCCGCCCGGCCAGAAGCTCCGCCCGCCGCTGAATGGCAGCCGCGAGCATCTGGTCTTCGCCGGGCAGCGGCGAGCCGGACAATCCGCGCGGCGACGGCACCACCACCCGGACCGCGGCGTAGCGGACGCGCGAAGCGATGCTCAGATACGGGGCCAGCTTCGCCTGGTTCCGCCCGAGCTCGACTTCCGCAAGCACCAGATCGGTGGCCGCGCGATCCAGCTCGATTTGCAGGCGCAGCAGCTCTCCTTCGGCCGTGACCCCTTCGCCTACCCGCGCGCGGTTGTACGCGACGAGCTGATCGACCCGGTGGAGATTCGCGGCGGCCTCTTCGCGCAGCGTCTGTGCGAACGCGACGCTGAAGAACGCACGGGCTGTCTCGCCGGCAACCATCCTGCGCGCGAGGACGAGCGACGCTTCTGCGACCTCGATGTCTTCATTGGCGCGCTCCTGGCGCGGCGTCCGCTGAAAAAGCGATTCGACTGGGAACGTCAGAAAGAGTGACGTCTCGCGCGCGAGGCTCTGAATGGAGTCCTGGCCGGGATAATCCGCGTTCTCTATCCAGAGCGTGGCATGGGGGTTGGACAGCGTCCCGACTGCTTCACGCTGTCCGCGTGCGGCGTCGAGCCGCGCCCGCGCGGCTTCGACCAGCGGATGCGCCGCAAGACTCGCCGATGTCGCGGCCTCGAGCGTCAAGCCGCCGGCAGAATCGGCCGCCAGTACCCGCGGTACGACAACGCCTTGAGCCGACACGATGGATGGCACGAGCGCCACCAACAGTGCCGCCACACACGCAACGGGAAACATGTCGCCTCCCTCGGAACACGACCAACCCGTACCCGGAGATCAGAACCGGTACGAAACGGGTTAGACGCGGGGAGGGGCGCGGTCGACGGACGAGTGTCCGGGAGGACCAGGCGGGCGGTTCCATCCCTCGACAACGACGACTCTGACGGCATCAGAGCCCGGATGGAGCGCCGGGCCATAGGTGGGCGCGAAAATTTGCGCGATCGGCCGGGTATTATTCTTTGCGCTTTCGAAAACCGTCGTCAGGAAGATCGCCCGGCCATGATCGCCGTGAACGGGCATGCGGAGTCCGGACGAGACGTCGAACTGCACTGCGTGCGCATGGATGAGGGCCTGGTCTCTACCTTCGATTCCAGCCAGATGGACGTGCTCTGCCCGCCGCAGTGGCAACGTCACGACCGTCGTCGCCAGGATCAGGATCAACGCGAGACGGGACGCCGGTCTCATACAAACCTGATCCAGGGTATGCAAAGCAGGTTCCCGGTGATATGACCACCGTCATACACCGTGCGAAGCAGCCCGGCCCCGCCGTCTGGCGGGATTCGTGATGATGAATCGTCAGTGTTGATGATGCACGGCCGTCGTTTCAGTGGTGCCGACGTCAACCGTGCTCATCAGACCCGCTTCGGCGTGATCGAGGATGTGGCAGTGGTACATCCACGATCCCGGCCGATCGAGCTTGACGAGAAATCGCCTCGTCGAGTCCGCCGGCACGTGAATCGTGTCCTTCCAGGCGCGCGGACTGACCGGCACCCCTTTATCGTCCACTTCCTGGAAGAAGAACCCGTGAAGATGAATCGGGTGGGCCCAGATGGCTTTGTTGGTGATCGTCCAGAGCTGCATGTCGCCGAGCGACGCGGCGATGGAGGTTCCCTTCCAGAACGGCCCGCCTTTGATATCGAACGCCGTCACACCGTGTTCGTTCGTCGTCACCAGCTCGATGCTGACCGGCCTGGCGCCCTCGGCGGAGAGCACAGGAATGTCGCGTGTGACCTTCGGGAGCACGGCGGCCTCGACCGGGGGCAGCGAAGACCGGGTCAATTCGATGAGATCGTCGGACGACCTGTACTCGACGCTGCCGAATCCCCGGTCGAACGGAATGTTGATCAACGTGAGCGGCTTTCCCGCCTCGACCTGCGGCGCAATCAGCACGTCCACGCGCTCGCCCGGCGCCAGAACGATCAGGGCTTTCTCGACCGAATACTCCAGGTGTCCCCCATCGACGCCAATGAGCTGAAACGACTGCTGGTTGTCGAGCTGAAACTGGAAATATCGACTCTTCGCCGCGTTCACGATGCGCCAGCGCTGCGGCGCGCCGCTGCGAATCGCGAGCGTCGGCCGTATGCGCCCGTTGACGAGCACATGATTGCCTTCACGCCCGAACAACGCGCCCAGAACACCACCGCTGTCGGGCGAGTGCAGCTCCCCGGTTTTGTCTTCGATCGCGATATCGCTGAGCACCATCACCAACTGGTCGGCAATCCCCAGATTCTCGGAGGGGTCCTCGACGAGCAGCGCACCGTACAGACCGAACCCGACCTGGGCTGCCGACATCACGTGAGGGTGGTACCAGAACAGCCCGGCGTCGGGCACGACGAAGTCGTAGGTGAACGATCCCCCGGTCTCGACAGGCGGTTGCGACACTCCGGGCACGCCGTCCATCTCGATGGGCACCTGAACGCCATGCCAGTGGACGGTCGTGGAGTGAGGCAGGCGATTCGAGAAGTGCACGATGAGACGATCGCCGCGGCGGACGCGAATCAGCGGTCCGGGCACGCCGCCGTTGTACGTCCAGGCGTCGGTCTTGACGCCAGGGACGATCTCGAGCGACTGAACGCGCGCTTCGAGGTTGATTTCAACGATCTTCGGGTCGGGGTTCGTATCTGCGGCCTCGGCGAGCTTGAGATTGGCGTCCCAGCCCTGAGGCTGCAGACCTTCTGCGGAGCTACCAACGGCGAAGCACACCACGACCGCGACGGACAAAACAATTCGACGCAAGTTCATATCTCCTCTATCACTGGCAAATCGCGTGCCGCTCATCGCGCAGCAGGTCGTTTGACAAACTGCTTCAGCGCGCACAACTCATCGCGAAAAATTTCACGGCCGCGGGGAACTTCCCGCAATCCAGACTCCCCACCCTCTGATCCTATCCCTTGTCCGAGCGCTCCTGCATGATCGCGATCATATGCGCGACATCCGGCATGCCCGATGCTTGCTGAAGGCTGCGGAAACGACGGAGTTTGAAGGCACGGAGGTTGGTATGCGTAAGACATTTCTTGTCGGAGCGTTGTTGGCTGGTGTGGTTTTGGCGGTCACCGTAATTGGAGCCGCGCCCACGCGCAAAGCCGCGGTCGTCCGCTTCATGAAGCCGACCATCATCGCCGGCGCTGCGGTGATGGGACCGGTGGTGTTCGAGCATGACGATGAACGGATGGCGCGGGGAGAAGCGTGCACGAAGGTGTACCGCTACGACGTAAAGACCCACGGAACAGGTGACTTCATCGTCGGGTTCATGTGTGCGCCACAAGATCGCGAGCACGCGAAGGAATTCGAAGCCACGCTCGTCAAGGCGCCGGCGGGTCCCGATCGTCTCGTCGAGTATCAGTTCAAGGGAGAGACGGAAGGGCATGGGGTGCCGTACTAAATGGCCAATTCGCAATTGACGATTGGCCATTGAGGTTTTCAATCGTCGATCGGCAATTGAGAATTGCGAATTCTCAGAGGGCCGGTCGTCCTTGCAGGACGCCGGCTCGTTGTCTTTGACGGGGCGACAGCAGCAGGAACAAGTCGAGCGACATCAGGAGGCTTGCGGCGAAGAGGAGCCAGGCGCCTGATGCGAGTACGGCTGCCCCGTTGACGAAGAAGCCGGCGGCCACGAGGGGCACGCCGACCAGCCACATGAGAAACGTCGAGGCTGCCGCCACCGGCCGCCTCGGTGCCGATGGCACCTCCCCGCCGTCCTGGAGATCCCAGCACGACGCTGCCATCGGAAGCAGCCTCCGCTCGAATCCCACAATCGCCTGTGCCAGGCCTCCAAGCAGTCCAAGCACGCCGTACAAGAGCGCCACGCGCATCGCCGCCTCCGACACGGAGATCGACGCCAGCGTGACACCGCACACGCACGCCAGCAGCAGGCAGGCACCCGCCGCACAGAGATGGTGCACGGCGAAGTCAGGGCGTGTTCGATGATGGGGCGATCGCCGCGGACGCGCGACCATCCAGAGGACGTGCGCACCGAAGCAGAGGAAGGCTGCGACGATGAGCAGGGCGAACACGAGCGTGAGACTGCTGCGCATCGTCAGCGAGAGGAACAAACCGGCAATCCCCGCCTCGAGCAGGAAGGCGCTCGCATACAGGCTGCGCCCCGAGGGCATCGCCGCGGGCAGCACCATCGGCAGCAGCCGATAGCCGAGCCCCATCACGGTCATCAGAACCCAGCCTACGGCGGCCAGATGCGCGTGGGCGAACACATTCGAGAGTACATAGCCCGGCAGGAACGAATGCGCCTTGTCGAAGCCAAGCAGTACGCCCATGCTCACGGCTCCCGCAAGATTGGCCGTCGCGAAGTACAGGTGGAGCTTGACGGCGCCGGCGATCTTCGCCCGTCGGATCGCCGCACCTACACGCGTGACAACATGGAGAATCCCGAGTGCGGCGGTCGCCGCCGACCAGGCCATCCCGCCAAACTCGCCGATCCAGAAGTGCGTCACCATGCCGACGAGGCCGATACGACCAGCCAATACGCGACATAGTCGCCACGACGGACGGGAAGCGCCACGCCGCATGCCAGCGGGAGCACGACATACGCCATGCCGAGAATCGACATGGCGATCCAGCCGATGGTGACGAGATGAACGATCGCGACGATGCGCGCGTGGTAGAAGAAGCCGGCGACCGCCAGCGGATTCCAGGCGGTCAGGAAGAAGGCGCACGCGAGCGAGGCGTGCGCCGTCCAGAGGTAGAGCGCAACGAGCCGGCGCGACCGGATGAGCGGCACTATTCTTTCAGCGTACCACCGGCCCGTGCTGCTGCGGCATCATCGTAATCGGCGGCAGGACGACGGGTCCCGGATCGTAGGTGCACAACGGGTCCGACGCCACCAGCGATCCCGTTGCGGCAAACGCACGAGCCCTGGAGCCTCCGCAGATGTGACGGAATTCACACCGACCGCACTTCCCACTCAGCGCGTCGGCATCACGCAGCCGCTGAAAAATCTCGTCGTCGCGATAGGTGACAGCGAGATCGCCCCTCCTCGCGTTTCCGCGGGAGACGGGCAGAAAGCCGCTCGGATAGATTTCGCCCAGGTGATCGACGAACACGAAGCCGTTTCCGTCGGTCACGCTGCGCGGCGAGCGGAGGAGCGCCCGCCGCCGGGGCGTCTGCCCGAGAAGATGGCGGCCCAGTTCCCGATCGCGCTGCCAGATGACGCGGTGAAAGTGCGGCGCTTCGGTTGTCTTGATGCCGAACGGCGCCGTGAGCGAGATGTTGTACAGCCAGTTGAGAACCTGCTCGCACTGATCGGGGGAGACCTGATCGATCGACGCACCGCGGCCCGTGCGCACCAGAAAGAACACCGCCCAGAGCGCCACGTGAAAGCTCTTCACGCGCCGGGCCATCGCTTCCAGCGACGGCAGAGTGATGCGGCTGACCGTCGTGTTGATCTGAAGCGGCAGGCCAAGCTCCTCGGCCGTCCGGATGATCTTCATCGTCCAGTCGTAGGAGCCACGCACGCGGCGAAACGCGTCGTGCGTTTCCGCGTCGGGGCCGTCGAGGCTGACGGCGATGCGCGACAGGCCCGCCTCTTTCAGGGCCTCGAGCTTCTGGCGCGTCACCGCGGCCGTGCCGCTCGGGGTCAACGCCACGATGAGCGACTTGCTGACGGCATAGCGAACGAGCTCGACGAGATCGGGCCGGCGCATCGGATCGCCGCCGGTCAGGACAAACAGCGGCGGCGGAGTGCCGAACGCGGCGACCTGATCGATCAGCCTGAATCCTTCCTCGGTCGTCAATTCCCTTGGGTCGCGGCTGGGAATCGAGTCGGCCCGGCAATGGATGCAGGACAGCGCGCACGCGCGCGTCATTTCCCAGATGACGAGGAACGGGGCACGGTCGAAATCAAACGCCGGCAGTCGCGTCATGGTGGCTCACTCTGAGCCACAGCATGCCCCCACTCCGAACCGGGGCGTTATGACGCCGGTCATACCCCCCTTCCCTGCCGGCCATTCACTTCGGAGCGTTGTTCCAGAAGATGAACGTCCCGAACCTGGTCGCCGTCACGATGTCGAGGCGGCCGTCGTTGTTCAGGTCCACCGGCAGGATGTCCGACCCGGTTCCCGAGCGGTTGTGTATCAGCTCGGGAACGAACTCTGCCCCGCCCGGTGCCTTGGCATTGCGAACCGTCTTGTACCAGTACAGCACCGGTGCACCGTACGGATCGGGATCGAGATACGTATCGCGATGCGACCAGTAGCGCTTGCCGACGATGAAGTCCGGAATGCCATCGCCGTTGACATCGCCGACATTGGATCCATGCGGCTGTGAGAACACGACGCCGCCGGCGTTCTTCGTCCAGAGATCGTCCATGATCATGTGACGCTCGAAAGAAATCGTGCCGCGAGCGTCACGTTTCTGCTCGAACCACGCCATGCCCCAGCCGTGCGCGGCGAGCACCGTGACGACATCGTTCAGCTTGTCGCCGTTCACGTCGTAGACGGCCATCACGCTTCCGCCCATCCCGCGTCTGTAACGCGTGAACACCTGCGGATGGTAATCCCACAGTTCAATGGAGCTGCCGGCAGCCGGCTGTTCCCACCAGCCAAACGGGTTGACGATGTCGGGCCGGCCGTCTCCGTTGATGTCGCCGGCGCCCACGCCGTGCGCGGTAACCAGCCCGCGTTCGGACACGTTGCGGACGATCCACGTCCCGGTCGGATTAGCCGGATCCGGCCGGGCGTATCGCATCTGCCCCTCGGCGCCGTACACCAGCTCGGGCTTGCCGTCCCCATCCAGGTCGCTCAACACGCCGATTTCCGTTTGATACGCGGGCACGACGAGGTGTTTGTCCCATCGGCGCGTATCGCGTTTCGGGTTGACGTAGAGCCAGCAGCCGGTATCGACCGCGAAGCTGCAATTCAATGCATCGGTCCAGCCATCGCCGGTGAAATCGCTCACGAACTGCATCCAGTCGTCCGTCGTGAACGCGTCGGACGGGTTGGTCGTGAGCTGCAGATAGATCTCGCTGCGCCGCGTGTAGTCGGGCCCGTAAAACACGTGCGGGCCCGAGACGACGTCCGTCACGTTGTCGTGATCGATGTCGGCTGCGCCGGCTCCCCATGCGTAGTAGAAGTCGGTCAGCCGCTGCAGGCGGAAGTTCTTCGACACTTGCTCGGTGACCCGGGTCTGAATGCTCAAGTCCTTGTAGGCGACATCCTTGAACCGCACCTGGCCGGTTCCGCCGGCAAACAACGCGATCGGACCGAAGCGTCCCGCGTCGGGGTCAGCCACCGCGCCCCGCTCGCCGCCGTCGTTCAGCCAGGGCCGCAGAATGTTCGCATCGAGGTAAATCTCGATCGTGTTCCAGTCGCCGGGTTTCAGGCTCGTGTCGGGCGGCCTCAATGGCGGCGTCGCGGTCGGGGCCGTCCCGCGCGCGGGTGGAGGCGTCGCGCCGGGAGCGGCGGGCGCGTTGGAACTGGCTGGCGGTGCAATCCGTATCTGCCCACCCCCGCTCCTCAACGGCGTACGTTGAAGGATCCGTCCGTTGCCATCGAGCGTGACACCGTAGGACGTCAACTCCTTTTCGTTGAGCGCCACGTAGACGCCCTTCAGGCCATCCGCGGTTTTCTCCGCCCGAAGCAGCACGCCCGTCTCGCATCCGGCCGCACACAGGAACGATGCGTAGAATCCGACATCCTGCAGCGACCGATTCAGCACGAGCCAGCCGCCGCCGGGCGCGCCCGGCATCCCGACGAGGGCGCCCCCCTCGGCGCGCCACTCGGCAGAGCCGAGCGTGTGCCAGCCGTCGAGCGTCGATGCCGTGAAGGTGGTGTCCGGACGGAACGACGGACCAGCGGAACGGAGGGCCGTCGGCGCGACGGCAACCAGCAACGCGACCACGACGGCGCCGATCATCTGCCTGGCTGACATGGAGCACCTCAAGTGAAGTCCGGCTCTAGCTCGCGGCGAGCTCCTCGAGCGTCGGCTTGTCGACGAGGACGAAGCTGTCTTTTTCGGTCCGTACGATCTCGTCTTTGCCCCACCGGCTCATGATGCGAATGCAGGTCTCAATCGTGGTGCCGGTCAGGTCGGCCAGTTCCTGCCGTGACAACGGCATGGGAATGATCACGCCTTCCTGTGAGGGGCGACCCATGTTGTCGGACAGCTTCAAAAACAAGCGCGCGAATCGTGCCTCGACGCGGCTGCCCGTCATTTCCGTCAGCCGGTTCGTCAGCTCGACGAGCCGCTGAGTCAACCCGAGCAGCAGCCCCCGCACGAGCGACGGGTGATGCTCGAGCAGTGAGAAAAAGTCCGCACGAGGCGTGAGAAGACACACCGTGTCTTCGAGCGCGATCGCCGACGCCGGAAACGGACGCCCTTCGTAGGCAGCCACCGCACCGAATGGATCGCCCGTCGCAAAGATCTCGAGAATGACGTCCTTGCCGGCGGGCGTCATTTTCACGATCTTCACGCGGCCGCTGACCACGACGGAGAAGAACTCCGACGCGTCGCCTTCGTCGAAGATCCGATCGCCCCTGGCATACGTCTTCAGACGGGACACACTGGCCAGATGCTGCCGGTCGCTCTCATTCAGGCGCTTGTACATCGACGTCCGGCGGACGGCCTCTTCGATGCCCGGATTAACCATGCGCGAATTGTAGCCGCGAACAGCCCGCCGGCGGGCGTATGACCGACGTCATAGGCGCCTGTCGGGGTCCACCGTAGTCTGTCAATGGAGGACCGAACGCATGACTTGGCCGCAACTGGAAACGACGACCCTTGGCGACATCGTGTCTCGCGATTTTCGCGCCGGGGCCATTCTGGATCGCTATGGACTCGACTATTGCTGTGGGGGGGCGCACACCCTGGCGGAAGGCTGCCTGAAACGAGGCGTCAGCGTCGCGCGCGTGGTCTCCGAGCTCGAAGCCCTCGACCCAGCGTCGCGCCAGGCGCCAGAGCAGGATCCCGTCGCGCTCATCGACCACATCGTCTCGAAGCACCACGCGTACGTGCGCGATACGATGCCCGCCATTCAGAACCATCTCTCGAAGGTCGCCGCGGTGCATGGCGCCCGCCATCCGGAGCTTCCGTTCATCGAAGCGAAGTTTTCGAAAGTGGCCGCCGACCTGTCGATGCACATGGTGAAGGAGGAACGCGTGCTCTTTCCTTACGTCCGGGCTCTGGCCGAGGCGATTGCGCACGGCACGCCACCGCCACCCGACATGTTCGGCACCGTGCAGAATCCGATTCGCATGATGGAGATCGAGCACCAGGAAGCCGGCGACGGCATCGAGACGATTCGTGAGCTGACGCACGGGTACGAGACGCCCGCCGATGCGTGCAGCACCTATGCCCTCGTGCTGCGCGAGCTCGAAGCGTTCGAGAAGGACCTGCACGTGCACGTCCATCTCGAGAACAACGTGTTGTTTCCGAAAGCCGTCGAGCTCGAAGAGAAAGCCGAGCTCATGGCGCGCGGCCTGAAATGTGGCTCCTCGATTGTTCATGGCGGCATATGACCAACAACGCAGGAGCCCGCGTTTTCGTCCCTTTCTTCGTGGCTTCGTTGATCCTCACCCTGACGTGGGGCGCCACGCTCGGCATGGTGAACCTCGCCAGGCTGACCGCGGGCTGGGGCCTCGGTACATTGCCGCGCCCCTCGGTCTATGCGCATGCCTACGTGCAGGTCTTCGGATTCATGGCGCTCTTCATCATGGGCGTGGCCTGCCATGTGCTCCCGCGTTTCGTCGGCGGCACACTGGGACGCCCGGGACTGGTCCGGTGGGTGTTCTGGCTGCAACTAGCAGGGGTCGTCACGATCGCCTGCGGCTTTTTCCACGACTCCGCCCTCACCAGGCCTCTCTGGATCGCCGGCGCCACATCGCTTCTCGCGGCGTCGGTGTCGTTCGCGGCCGTGATGTTCGCGACACTGGCCTCAGCTGCAAACACGCGTGAGCCGTTCCGCCGATGGATCGTGGCGGGCACCTGCTGGATGGTGGTCTCCTCAACCATCGCGCTCGTCGCCGCCCTTGCCGACGACGTTACGTGGCACCGTGTGTTGTGGACCTCGGCGCTGTTCGGGTTCATCTCGTGCTGGATCTTCGGCGTCGGCCGGCGAATCCTGCCGATCTTTCTCGGCTGCCGGCCACGACGCACGCACCTCGAACGCGGGATTTTCGTGCTGTATCAGATCGGTGTGGCGGCATGGGTGGCCGGCGCCTGGCCCGACAACGGATCCGTCGGTACTGCAGATCCTGCGCGGGACCGGCGCGGCACTCATCGTCAGCTCGGTCATTGCCTACACGCACTGCCTCGGCTTGTTCGGCCAGATTGGACCGTTGTTCGGCTGCGCGGTTCGCAACCCGCAAGATGGATGGCAGCGCTACGTCTTTGCCGCGTGGGGCTGGCTCTTTGTGAGCCTGGCGTTGGGACCGCTGTGGACCGCTGGCCGTGTGGTCTTTGGTGGGACCGAGCCGCAACTGGTCCTCGACTTCGCGCGCCACGCGATGGCCTTCGGGTTTGCGGCGCAGATGGTGCTGGGCGTCGCATCCCGGGTCGTGCCGAACTTCACCGGCAAGCCGCTCTGGAGTCCGAAGGCCCGCGACGCGTCCTTCTATCTCCTCAATGCCAGCATGCTCATCCGGGCGCTCGAAGTGCCGATCGGCCTGGGCGTGTGGGCGCAGACGTGGAACTACATCGCCTGGTCGGGCCCGCTCGGCGTGCTGGCGATGGGATGCTTCACGGTGAACATCGTGATGACCATCCGTCAGCCGCGATCCGAACTGACGGTGCCGGTGATGCCCGCGCAGGCCCTCGGACCGAAACCCTCGCACGCCCGGTAACTTCTGCGCTCCTTTCGCGCCGGGCAATCTGAGATTGCCGCATCAGCCCGCTCAGGTCGTCTCGCGCTGCCACGAGTGCAACACGCGCAGGTAGCTGCCGCGTTCGAACGCCTGCCGGCTGGCACACTGCGCGATGCTCATCTTGTCGCGCATCTGGTCGACGGTCTCATAGCCGTGTTCGGTACCCCAATGGCGGAACCCATGCAGCAGGAAGGTGAGATAGCGAGGTCCGTGCTGCAGCAGCGCCGAGACGATCTGCACGGCGTCTGCGCCGGCCATCACCGCCTTCACGGCATCGATGGGCCGGTGAATCCCGCCCGTCACGGCCAGCGAGCCGCGCACGGTTGGCGCGAGAATCGCGAGCCATCGAAGGCGAAGCAGCAGATCGCCCGACGCCGACAGCGCCATCGTTGGCGTGGCCTCGAGCTCTTCCGGATCGATGTCTGGTTGATAGAACCGGTTGAACAGCACGAGCCCCTGCGCACCCATCGCTTCGAGCCGCGCGGCGAGATGCGGCAGCGCTGAATAGAACGGCGAGAGCTTGACCGCGATCGGAATCGTGAGCGTCTCTTTGAGTACCGCGACGATGTCGAGCAAGCGAGCCTCGACCCGTGCGCTGTCCTCCAGGGGATCGGTGGTGATGTGGTAGAAGTTCAGCTCGAGGGCATCAGCTCCCGCCTTTTGAAGGAGACGCGCGTATTCGAGCCATCGGTCCGTGGTCGTGCCGTTGATGGACGGGATGACGGGAATCGACACTCGACCTTTGATGCGCCGCACCTGCTCGAGATAGGTGTCGGGCGCCAGCGCGAACTGGTCGGCCATCGGGAAGTGAGCGGCCAGCTCGAGCTCTGCCTCGCTTTCAATCCGCGACGAGTGCAGGAACCTGTAGCGGCCGCTCAGTACCTGTTCTTCGAAGAGCGATCGCATCACGATGGCCGAGGCTCCGGCATCTTCGAGCTCGAGGACGGTGTCGAGCTCGTCTGCCAGAGGCGAGGCGCCCGGCATGAACGGGTTCTTCAGTCGAAGTCCCAGGTACGTCGTCTCGAGCTTCATGCCGTGCCCCCGGCTCAGTGCGCTGTCGCTTCGATGTGGTGCGTGCGCACCGCCGTCGCGCGGTAGTGCTTCACGACGAGCGAGATCATCAGGATAGTCACGCCGGTGATGTACATCGCCGCCGGAATGAACAGCGCCGCCAGAAAGAGCACGTTGAACAGCTGACTGGGCATGCAGCCTCCTTGTAAAGACGTTCGGCCCTGATGTTGGCAACGGCTGTGCCATCCGAAGGCGGGGCTGGATGCGCGAAAACCCATGTGAATGCGCGCGTAAGTCGAAATGTCGAGGTCGCCGGCGCGAACTATTCCGCAGAGCTGGGAAAAACTCCACTGGAACACCAACAGGTTCAAGGTGCCCGGAACGCGGAACCCGGAACCCGGAACCCTAGAGCCCGATCGCGGCGATGAAGCCGAGCATGCCGACCAGGCCGATGGTCACACCCCAGGCCGCTTCGGTCGGCGACGAGTGCGCGAAGCTTTCCGGCAGCAGCTCCTGAATGACGAGGAAGATCATCGCGCCGCCGGCAAAGCCCAGACTGGCCGGAAGCAGCGGTTGAAAGACCGAGACGAGCAGAAACGCCGGCACGGCGACGACCGGCTGCGGCAGGCTGGTGAGAATCGAATACCACACGCATTTGGCGACCGACGCCCCGTTCGCGCGCAACGGCAGCGAGACGGCGGTGCCTTCGGGAATGTTGTGCACCCCGATCGCCACGGCCAGCAACCAGCCGAACCGGATCTCGCCCGTTGCGTAGCCCACACCGATGGCGGCGCCCTCCGGAATACTGTGCACGAAGAGTGTGAGCAGCAGCAGGATGGCCTGTTTGGAGTTGCGGGAGCTCCACCCTTCGAACGTCCAGCCGCGCCGTTCGATGGCACGCGAGGTCCACGAGAAGAACAGCGCGCCCGAGAGCATCCCGACGACGACCTCGACGGCATCGCCGCGGCCCAGTGCTTCGTCCGCCAACGCAAACACCGAGGCGGACAGCATCATACCGCTCGCCGTGGCGGCCGCGATGCCGCGCCATCGCGGCTCGGAGTTCTTGAGAAAGAGGACCGGGAGCGCGCCCAGTCCCGTCGCACAGGCGGTCAGGAGCGCGACCCAGAAAACTTGAGAGGTGGTAACCAACGCCGGCCACTGTACTCGATTCGGAAGGTTGACATTCCGTCAATCCGTTTCGATACTCCTCCCAGTGTTCGCGCGAGAATGCCAATTTGCGATTCGCTCGCTCTGCCGGGAGCCCGGGTTTTTCTCGGTTGCCGTCCTGACGCTGGCACTGGGGATCGGTGCCAACACCGTCGTGTTCAGTCTCCTGAATGCGGCAGTGCTGCACCCGCTCCCCTACCCCCACCCCGATCGGTTGATGATGCTCCGCGATCGCCAGAATTCCACGTCGGATACCAACGTGTCCTTCCCGCGGCGTATCTGCCCATCCGGCGCGCCTTGCGGATGGGCCCGATGCTCGCGCTGCGAAGCGAGTCGCGAGCGGAGTGACACTATCGATCGGACGGCGACTTGGGATATTCGGTCCAGATCTCAGACCAGAATGTAGTACCATAGAACGAATGAAACGGATCTCTATTCAGGACCTGAAGGCCAGATTGTCGGCCGCTGTGGCAGAAGCCGAGGCCGGGAGCACGATTGTCATCACGCGGCACAACGAACCTGTGGCCCAGTTGAGCCCCGCGCTTTCGCGGCACCTGCATAGAGGCGAACACGCGGGCAAGGGCCGCATCACACCTGTGCTGAAGAAGCGTGGCACGAAAGGTCGATATCTGGCGGTCCTCCTGGAAGACAGGGGTAGCCGCTGATCGCCGATTCTGAACGGGCACCGCGACGCCGGCGGCTCTACCTCGATACGTCGGCGTATCTGTGCATCCTGCTCGCGGAAGACGGGGCCGCAAGACTATCTGAAGAGACGGCGGGAGCCGAGCTGCTGTCGAGCGTGCTGCTGGTCCTCGAGGCCAGGCGCAATCTGATCCGGCTGGCGAGGGAAGGAATGTTGAAACCCGACCAGTGCAGGATGTGCCTGGACCGCGTCGAGGAAGACACGAAGCTCTTCGTGCTGCGCGATCTCACGCTGGATCTCTGCACGTCCATGATCCTGCCGGCCATCGCCACGCCACGGTCGCTCGACCTCGGTCACCTTCGAACGGCCCTCTGGTTCCATGCCGCCGAGGGCCTGACGCGCTTCCTGACGATGGATGCGGCGCAGGAAGCGGCAGCAAAGGAGCTCGGGTTGCCTGTGGCGTGACGCGGAAAAACTCGATGACTTGAGACAACACGCGTCGTCGCGAGCGAACGCGTCCGGCGGATGCTATTTCGGCCCGCGGCTCACTCCTCGTCGAGGATGTCTTCGCCGTCGTTGTCGGTCTGATAGAGCTTGGCCATCTCGTCCTGCGTTTTGGCGACGGCGTCGAGTGCGCCCCGTAATGCCTCGATCGTTTGGCCTTGAAGCCCGAACAGCTTTTGATGGCCCTCGCGCTGGAGCCGGTGAATCCGCCGTAGACGCGCTTTCTGATCGTCAGTCATCGCGACGCTCCCTCAAGTCTCGAACTCGAGGTTCTGGCTGTCCACGCACGGGTCACGCCCACGAAAACGCCTGGCCCCTATCGCGTCGTGCCCCCGTGTGACCCCAGATTCAGAACTGGTCGGGATGACAGGATTCGAACCTGCGACCCCTTGACCCCCAGTCAAGTGCGCTACCAGGCTGCGCCACATCCCGACGCAGGGAATTCTACCGCGTTGTGTCCTTGCCTAGCCAGCGGCGCGGCTGCCGCTCCCCTTCCATCAGAACACCATCCTGACGCCGAGCTGAATCTGGCGGGCTGAGGTCACCGTCGTGCGGATACGGCCGAACGATGGAAGCAGCGGCTCGTTGTCCTCGTTGCCGGCGAACGCGATCAACGCAGGAGGGCCGAAGTTCGCGCGATTGAGGAGGTTGAACACCTCGAACCGGAACTCCAGACGAGCGTCGCCGGAAACGGACGCCGTCTTGACGAGCGCGAGATCGACCGTTCGCAGGTTCGGCCCGACGAAGTCTCCCCGTCCTGTGTTGCCGAACGTGCCGGCCGGCTGGAGCACGAACGCCGCCGGATCGAACCAGCGATCGGGCTCCCCGAGCACCGCGTTGTGCAGTCCGTAACCGGGCGCATAGCTCGGACGATCCTGTCCAGCGCCCGGCGCCAGCGAAGGCAGCCACTGCGAGCGCGATCGATTGACCTGCACGAACGCGGTCAGCGGACTGCCGCTGCGCACGGTCGAGATCCCCGAAAGCCGCCAGTTCCGGAAGAGAGCGCCGAGCGCGCCGCCCTCTTCGCCGACCGAGGGCAGCTCCAGCGTGAAGCTCAGGACCCAGTTGTGCGTGGCGTGGAAGTCCGCAGGCCCCTTGTTGTAGCCGGCGATGAGCTCGGGAAACGCGGCGGTCGTGCCGGTGGTCGAATCCGAGAAAAACGTGGACGCCTGTGTCGTGTCTTCCGTGTGCGACCACGTGTAGGACGATTGCACGGACACGCCGCGCGACCAGCGGCGGCGGATCTCCGCGACAAAAGCCCTGTACCACGAGTCGCCGTCGCTGCTCTTCAATTCGATCGTGGTGAACGCGGAATTCGCTCGCGGCGCACCCGCCGGGAAGAACGGCGTGCCGTCGGGGCGCATCTCGGGAACGGCGAGATTCACGTCGCTCGATCGCAAGAGATGCCTGCCGCGCGCACCCGCGTAGGCCAGCGTGGCCACTGTCTGCCAGCCCACCTCGCGCTGGACGCTGACATTCCACATGTGCAGCCGCGGCGACTCCAGGTCGGTACTGAATCGGCCGGATGGAGTTGCTGAACGGCCGCGAGAACGGCGGGGCCGGGAAGGTCGGATTGACGAAGACCGGTCGAGGCGTGAACGGTGGATTGGTGACCGTCACAATCAGATTCTGCTGGTTGTTCGTGTTGAAGTAGAGGCCGTAGGCGCCACGCAGCGACGTGCGGCCATCACCCGTCACGTCCCAGGCCACACCGGTGCGCGGCGACACATTCGACATGGTCGGGTTCCGGTAAAGCTGGCCGATCGTCGGCTCGGTGTCGGCGAGACTCATCAGCGCGACGTCGCGTCCATCCTTCTCCTGCGGCACGGTCGCGAGCTCATAGCGCAGACCGCCGCTCACGCTGAGCCGCCGCGCCACCTGGTATTCGTCCTGCACGTACACCCCGAACAGCGTGAAGCGCCAGTACCGATCCATTTCGGCGGCAGGCGTCAATCCCACGAACGAGGCGGGCGCGTTGCGGAGAAAGTTCGCAAGGTTCGCAAACCGGTAGATGCCGAGGCTGAAGGTCGGGTTGAAGGTGTCTTCGCCGTAGTGTTCGACGAGCGCGCCGGCCTTGACCAGGTGCGGCCCCCGCGAGTGCGTCCCGTTCCACCCGGCGCTGAAGACGTTCTGCGCCAGCCGGACATCGGCCGAGGTCTGCGGCCCGAAGCTCGGCATGCCCCCGATGACGATGCTGCCCATCATCGAACGGCCGGGCACGAAGGGTGGAAGCGGCGGATCGAGGTTGGCCTCGACCTGCTGACCGATGCGCGTCCGGCTGAACCCCACGCGGATAGTGCTCAACGTCCGATCCGACATCGCACGCCGGTATTCAGCCGTGAAGAACTGGTTGCGCGACACAAAACTTCTCGGAAACTGCGGGAAATCCGTCGGCAGAAACTGATTGGCGTCGTCGAGCGTGTAGCGCGCGAACAGCTGATCGCCCGGGCCGAGATGCTGATCCACGCGTCCCTGCACGAAGTGCTCGGTCAGCGTCTGTTGAAAGGGAAAGGAATACTGGGCGAGACCGCCGCCGATCGCCGGGCCGTTGGCTCGAGGAAACGCGTCGAGGTAGGGGCGGACGGCATCCTGGACGCCGACCACGCCGCCCGGCAGGATCCCGGCGCGCGCGTTGTCATCCGGCACGATGGTCGCGATGGTCCGGCCGAGACGTTCGACGAGCCCCTCATAGCCGACAAAGAAAAACGTTCTGTCGATTCGTAGAGGCCCGCCCGCGGTGACGCCGAACTGGTTGCGCGCGAAGCTCGGCTTCGCCTCTCCGTCGAAGTAATTCCTGGAATCGAGCGCATCGTTCCGATGGAACTCGTGCGCGCTGCCGCGGAAGTCGTTCGCGCCCGACTTGGTGACGACCGCGATCTGCCCGCCGAAGTTGCGTCCGAACTCCGCCTGATAGCCGTTCGACTCGACGCGGAACTCGCGCACCGTCTCCATCCCCAGCGCCGTTCCGGCGGCGCTGCCCGCGGGCCCGTTCGTGAAGTCGTTCAGCAGGGTGCCGTCCAGCAGGTACACGTTGGAGCGGGGGTCTTGACCGTTGATGCTCATGCCAAGGCCGTGCGCGACGACCAATCCACCGTCGCGATGCGGAAACGGGGTGACCCCCGGCTGCAGCTGCGCGAGGTCGGTATAGTTCCGTCCGTTCAGCGGCGCCTGGTCGATGACGTGTTCGCCGACCAGGTAGCTCAGCTCAGGGCTGAGTGTGTTGACGCCCGGGGGCTCGCCGATGACGATGACCTGTTCGGTGACCGCGCCAACTTCCAGAGCGAGGTTCATCTCGAGCGTCTGATTCACCGTCAACGTGATGTCTTTCACGGTGAGCGGCTTGAACCCGCCCGACTCTGCCTTCATGTCGAAGAGCCCGACCGGCAGCATGCTCAGCACGAAACGGCCGTCGTCGCCGGTGACCGCCGAGCGGGCAAGCCCGGTCCCGACATGCCGTACCGACACGGACACGCCGGCAAGAACGCCACGGGTGCTGTCGGTCACCACTCCAGCGATCGTGCCGGTCGTTTGCGCCGCTGCCGGCGCCATGCCGAGGGCCGCTATCAACAGCAGCCAGCCGCAGACCTGGTCTTTCATTGCAGGCCGTCCGAGGTCATGAATAACGTACAAATGGATGGCCAACAAGCACGGTCGGAGGCACGCCGTCCTGTCGGCCATCACCGGCGCCCGTGCCTACTCTCCCCAGTGGCACGGGCCTTCGCACGTTCGGCGCTACCCTGCTTCCTCGATGCTTTCCTCAATCCGGAACGCGCACAACCCCCGGCCAGCACGAGCACGCACGATCCAACTGCCAGCCACCACGCAGGAACGGGTCTGCATCGCGAGCCTCCCTGTCCAGGAGACTTTTTATCGTCAACGGAAACAGGGTCCTATGACGGCCGTCATAGGGCGGGGACCGCGAAATATTTCTCAGCGCCGGGGAATCCCGCTCATTCGATCGCTCGCGATCGTCGCCAGGCCAACGGGCATCAAGCGGGCACCGCGATTGCATTCCCCGCGCACATGTCTTTTCGATTCGACGACGCTCCAATGCGCATCTACTGGGAACTGACCCGCGCGTGCGATCTCGCCTGTACGCATTGTCGAGCCGACGCGAACGCCGCTGTCAATCCGCGCGAGCTGAGGAAGTCGGAGATTATCGGTGTCATCAACGAGCTGGCCGCCGAATGCCGGCCGACCATCATCTTCACCGGGGGCGACCCGCTGAAGCGTCCGGATTTCTTCGAGATCGTCCGGCACACGGTGAACACCGGGCTGCCCTGTCTGGTCGCACCCAGCGCAACGCCACTGCTCACGAGCGATGTCATCGCCTCTCTCGCGTCGCTTGGCGTCGGTGCGATGTCGCTGAGCCTGGATGGATCGACGCCCGCGCGGCATGACGGCTTGCGCGGCGTCGCAGGCACGTTCGATCGTACCGTGCGCGCCGCGCGCGATATCGTCAAGAGCGGGATTTCCCTTCAGATCAACACGCTCGTCACTGCCGACACGCTCGCCGATCTGCCCGCGATTCACCGCGTCGTCGAGCACATCGGCGCCGAGCGGTGGAGCCTCTTCTTCCTCATCGCCACCGGCCGTGGACAGACGCTTCGTCAGATCACGCCCGCGGACGCCGACGCCGTGATGAACTGGGTGCTGGACCTGCGGGCGACGCGTCCGATCGTGACGACGACCGAAGCGCCGCATTATCGACGCATCGAGCTCATGCGGCGGGCCGCCAATCCCGGTGCGTCCCGCGGCCGTCGTTCGGTGCGGGGGCTCGGAATACGCGATGGCAACGGCGTGATGTTCATCTCGCACACCGGCGAGATTCAGCCCTCGGGATTCCTGCCACTGACTGCGGGCAACGTGCGGATAGACGGGGTATGCAGACGTATCGTGAATCGCCCATCTTCCGGAATCTACGCGACACCGACTCGTTCGAGGGGCGCTGCGGCTGCTGTGCGTTCCGCAACATCTGCGGCGGGTCGCGTGCGCGGGCTTTCGCCGCGACCGGCGATCCGTTCGCCTCCGATCCGCTCTGCACGTACGAGCCGCAGGCGGGGATGCGAACGGAACGCCTGGAACCGGCGGCACAGGTGTGACTATCTCGGCTCCCTGCCGAGGTCGCGGACTTTCAGCCCGAGCGCCGTCACCACGATCAGGATCAGGGCGAGCGACACGAACAGCCCGCGCCGGCGATAGGCAAGCTCGTCCAGCGCGTCGGCGCCTGCGCGATCGACCCCTTCCAGGATTTTCGAGCCCTCGTTCACCACCGCGTCCAGTGATTCCGGATTGAAAGCGTGAACTTCCGTTCTCGCCAGCACGAGCCTGGTACGCGCCTCGTTCAGCGCGATCTCCTGGTCGCCGACCTCCATGCCGGAGTTCTTCACTCGATCGATCAGCGTCGAGCTCGCCCCGATGTCGTTTGCGAGGCGTTCCAGGGCCGCGTGCATCCTGGCGGCGCCGACCGCGCCGGGATCGTCCTTGCCCTCGTGGCATGCCGCACAGATCGACCCCTTCGAGAGGCCAAGCATGCTGTCGGATGGAGCAAGGACGGCATGATTGCCATGGCACTCGATGCAGGCCTTTTCGAAGATCTGCGCGTGGACGCTTGCCGCGAACTTCGTTTGAAACACCGCGTGGCATGTGCCGCAGACGGTCGTGAGCGAGCTCACGCCCGGAGGGGCCGCGCCATGATTGCCGTGGCAATCGTTACAGGTCGGGGCCGACATGTCGTTTCGCCGGGTCAACGCGTCGTAGTGGACGCTTTGTTCGTACTCCGCGCGCTGCGTCGTAGGCACCGCGCTGCCGTCAGCCCTTGCGTAGCCCTTCATGTGGCCGGGCGACGCATGACACGCCCCGCACGTGGCGGCGACGTTGGCAGGAAACGCCGGCGATCGTGGATCGTGCACAGGCCGGACGCCGTGCGCGCCGTGGCACGACACGCAGGTGGCCACGCGCGTGTCCCCCGACGACAGCCTTTTGCCGTGCACGCTGCTGGCGTATTCGATGGCCTGGTCCACGCGCTGATTCGGTGCGTACCGGTGCATGAACGCGGCGTCGCTGTGACACCGCGCGCACACGGCCACAATCTGCTGCCCCACCGGTTTCCCCCGATAGCCGCGCCCGGCGTTGTGTGCCTGGGCCGCGTTCGAGGCTGCAGGGTCGCCCCCGTGACAGTCGACGCACACGAAGCGCCGCTCCTGATGCACGTCGCCCGAAAACCTCGATGCCGGCGCTGACAGCGCCGGCTGGGGCAGCGCGGCATGACACGTCAGACATTGATTGGCGTCGGCCTGTGCGGCGGCTGGCGCGGGCATGGCCACCAGGGCACCCAGCGTGACAGCCATCGGGACGAGACGTCTGAGCCCCATACTCAAGAGGCCAGATAGCCGATGATGGTGAACGCGACGAGGTATGTCAGCGCGGCCAGCCCGAGCAGCGTGAACAGCGGGCTCGGCTGCTCGCGGTTCGCTCGCCTGTCGAGAAACGGCACTGCGAACAGAAGGACCGCCGCCACGCCGAACGCGAGCACGCCCAGCACTTCCCCCTCGACGCCGAGCACGTGGCTCGGCAGGATTTTCAAGGTGTGAAACGTGGCGAGAAAGTACCACTCAGGACGTATGCCCGCTGGTACGGCCGCGAAGGGGTCGGCCTTGCGACCCAGCTCCCACGGATAGAACGCCGCCAGCGCGGCGAGCACGGCCAGCGCCACGTACCACACGAGCACGTCGCGCAGGATGTAATCGGGAAAGAAGGGCATGTGCCTGGCCCGCCCGCCCGCACGAAGGCGAAGCGCTTCCGGTATGGGAACGCTCATGCCCTGCCGCTGCACCAGCAGAAGGTGCAGCGCGACGAGAAGGGTCGTCGCCGCCGGCAAGATCGCCACGTGAAGCGCGTAGAATCGCGAGAGCGTCGCCCCCGTGACGTCCTCGCCTCCGCGCAGGAAGCGCATCAGACCCGGGCCCGACGATCGGCACGGCGCCCGCGATGCCCGTTCCGACCTTCGTCGCGAAGAAGGCGAGCTCGTTCCATGGCAGCAGATAGCCGCTGAACCCGAACGCGAGCATCAGGCACAGCAGCAGCGCGCCGCTCACCCACGTCAACTCGCGGGGCTTCCGGTACGACTTCAGGAAGTACACGCTGAACAGGTGCGCGAACGCCGCGAGCACCAGAAGGTTTGCGGACCAGCTGTGCACGTTGCGAACGAGCCAGCCGAACTCTACTTGCGTCACGATGAACTGCACGCTCTCGTACGCCTCCGACGCACTTGGGCGGTAGTAGAGCAGCAGCAGAATGCCGCTCGCGACCTGCACCGCAAAGAGGAAGAGCGTGACACCGCCCAGGTAGTACCAGAGCTTCTGTGCGTGAACCGGAACCTTCTTCTCGGCGATGAAGCGCCGGAGATCGGCCAGATCGAGGCGCTCGTCAATCCAATCGATCATCCGCGGCATCCAGCCCTATGCACGCGACACGACCACGTCGTCGCCGCGCTGATTGACGACGAGACTCTCCAGAGGACGCGGCGGCGGGCCCGAGACGACGTTCCCGGACAAATCGTAGAAGCCGTTGTGGCAGGCACACCAGATCTGCGAAGTGTCTGACTTGTACTGCACCGTGCAATCGAGATGCGTGCACACCGCGCTGAAGGCTCTCAGCTCGCCATCCGGCGTGCGAATGAGCAACCCCGGTTTGCTGCCGAACTTGAACACCATGCCGGAGTTCGGCTTCACCTGCGCCGCCTGTCCGGCGACCACGCTCTGCGTCGCGGGCTCTCCACCGATCGGCGGGATCAGATAGCGCCAGACGGGGTAGATGATCGCGGCCAGCGTCGATGCAAACCCGGTCCGCAGCACGGCGTCCAGAACACGGCGACGACTGATCGGTGCGCTCATCCGGGGCTATTTGGTCTTCAGCGTCTGCAGGTAGGCCACCAGCCCGTCGAGGTCGTCCTTCGACAGCGTTTTATACGACTTCATCGGCGGTTTGCGCTCGGCGTTGTGTTTCTTGCGCATGGCATCGGGATCGGAGAGCCACTCTCGAATCTCCGCTTCCGACAGACGTGCCCCGACGTCGTTGAGCACTCCCTTCGGGTTTCCCTTGCCGGCAATCGAATGGCACATCGAGCACTTCTGCTCGCCGAAGACCTTCATGCCCCGCTCGACCTGAACCTGCGCCTGCGCCGCGGCCGGCGCGGCGATGATCCACACGACGAAGCCTGCCATCCACAGACACGCGTGACGCATCCAACCCTCCTGCCGCACGATGGCAGATGTCACGCGGTTTTTCAACGCGAACAATTTCCCACTGATGAGAGATTTCCCGCACCTCACGACGTCTCTCTTACGGATCGCCGTTCACGCCTCGCCGCGATCGTGCCGGGCACAGCGTTTGCTGTTCCCGGCGCGAGCGGTGGACACAATGAGTCTTCAGACGTTCATTCAACGGCACTATTCGCGAGCGACCGGAGAATCGCCGATCGGACATGCACTGGCGGTGGCGGCGGGCCTGGCGCTCATCGTGATCGCGACGATGCTCGTCAATGCCGTCGTGTGGATGCCCGCCGGGGTCGTCATCGGATTTGCCGGCCTGCTCGTGCTCATGGGCGGTATCTGGGGACACATCTCCAATCCGTTGAACCTCGAAGACCTGGCCGACTCGATGGTGAAGTTGACAGGCGCGGCGATCGCCATGACGTTCGGGCTGGCGGTTGTCGCCGTCGTCGTCGGATTCGTGCTCACCGTGCTGGTGAGCGCTGTCAGGTGGATCGCAAGCTAGCCAGCAGCACGTAAACACGGCGCGCCTGTGTTCGACGCACATCGGCGCACTCGGAAAGGTGACTGACGGACCATGAGCGAACACCTGAGCAGAAGTCGACCGGGTGCGTGGCTCGCAATCGCATTCGTCGTGTGGGTCGTGGCGACAGGCACCGCACTGGTCGGCGCCGCGGATCAGCGTGTCGGTCCATCAACAGAAGTTCAGACACGCGAAGGGAAATCAGCACCGCCGCCGGCGCGCAGCCAGGGCGCTGCCGCTTCCGCCCCCGCGGCAACCCAGACCTACGTCGGCGAGGCGAAATGTCTGGAATGCCACGACGATCAGCGGAGGGGCTACGAGGGCAGCCCTCACCACCGCGTGGCCGATCCTCGATCGCCCGCGGCCCTGCAGGGGTGCGAGAGCTGTCATGGCCCTGGCAGCGCGCACGTGGAAGACCCTGGTGCCAATCCGGTCAAGAACTTCAATACCCTCCCGCCGGAGGAGATCAGCGCCACGTGCACGACCTGCCACAATCGCGGCGAACATGCATTGTGGGACGGCAGCCAGCACGACGCGCGCCGGTTGGCGTGCACCACCTGTCACAGTGTCCACAACTACAAGTCCGAAACCAAACAGCTGAAGGCGAAGAACCAGTTCGCCACCTGCGCCCCCTGTCACCGCGACAAGATCAGCAAACTCGATCGCTCGGGTCACATGCCGCTCCGGGAAGGCAAGATGGAGTGCACGACCTGCCACAACGTGCATGGCGCAACCAACGTCCGCCTGCTGAGAAAGGGTGATTCCATTGCGGAGATGTGCACGTCCTGTCACGCCGACAAGCGTGGTCCGTACTTGTGGGAGCACCCGCCGTCCCGCGATGGCTGCGTGACGTGCCACGACCCGCATGGGTCGTCCAACGAGCGGATGCTGGTCGCCAAACCCCCGATTCTCTGCCAGCGGTGTCATGTCCACACGCGACACCCCAGCACCATCTACGATGCGGCGCTGGTGGGCGCCGGTTCGACCCCGAGCGCCCGCGTCTTCGCACGATCCTGCGTGACGTGCCACTCGGCTATCCATGGGTCGAACCACCCAAGCGGTCAACGGTTCGTTCGATGAGCGAGGAGGGCCCAGTGCGGATTTCGCGGCTTCTGACAGCGGTAGCGCTCTCGCTCATTCCCGTCGCGACGAGTGCGCAGGTCCCGACGCCGGGATCGGCGATCGGCAATGTCGATTTCGGCGTCCGTGGAACGACGACCAAGGGGGACGCGGCGCGCTACGAGCGTTACCGCGACATGGGAGACGGGGCGTTCCTGCAACACATTCAGGTCAACCGGAACGTCAACACCTGGGTCCTCGATTTGTCTGGCGACAACGTCGGCCGTTCCGATCAGCGCTTTACCGGCAACTTCGTCAGGCCCGGCAAGTTCAAGGGCTGGGCGATGTGGGACCAGATCCCGATGCTCATCAGCCGCACCACACGGACGTTGTTTGTCGAGGACCTCACGGAACCCCAGCCGGTGCTGACGATCCCGAATGCCATCCAGGCACAGGTCCAACTCAATCCCGCCTCGTTGGAGCAATTGTTCGACCAGAACTCGATTCAGTTCGAGACCAGCTCGCGCCGTCATATCGGACAGGGAGGATTCGAGTATCTCGCCACTCCGGAGTTCGCGGTCCGAACGCAGGTGCAGTACTCCGATCGTCAGGGCAACCTGCCGTACGGCGGCAGCTTTGGCCATAGCAGTCTCGTCGAATTTCCGGCGCCCGTCGACCACCGGCTGGCAGACTTCGACGCAGGCGCTGAATTCTCGCGCAATCGGCTCCTGCTGCGGGCCGGCTACTCCGGATCGTTCTTCCAGAACCACGCGACGACCCCGGAATACGACAACCCGTTCAGAGCGGTGGACATCTCCACGGCGCCCTCGAGGGGCCGTTCGTCGCTCGCGCCCAATAACACCTTCTTCTCGGTGAACGGCATGGCGTCGCTGAGGCTCCCGCAACGCTCGCGGGCGACCGCCTACGTCTCGATCGGGTCGCTGACGGATGCGGGGGATCCGTTGATGCCCCAGACCATCAACACCGCCGTCACGGCAGCCCCGGTCGAACGAAACGTGGTCAATGGTGAGGCGCGCACGCTGGGCCTGAATCTCAGTTTCGTGTCACGGCCCACGCGAAACACGGATATCAACGTGCTGTTCCGGACGTACGACTACGACAATCGCACGTCCCATTTCAATATGTCCGAGCGGATTTCGTACGACAACGCTCCCTCGAGCGTCGTGCCACCGGTTCCGACCGAGCCCTTTGGCGTGCTGCGCCATACCTTCGACGCCGACTTCAAGTTTCTACCCAGAGGCGGCACCACGACAGGCATCGGCTACTCCCGGATCCAGGAAGAACGCAGCCACCGTATCTTCGAGTCGACGACCGACAACACCCTGCGGGTGATTTTCGATTCGGTCGGCAACCGCTGGGTGACCCTTCGTACAAAGTACGAGCACTCGCAAAGACGTGGAGAAGGCATCGAGCACGGCGAGGCCGAACTGGCGGCGATCGGCGAACATCCGGGAATGCGCCATATGGACGTGGCGCCGCGCGACCGCGACCGCATTACGCTGGTCGCTTCCATCACGCCCGCCTCAACGGTGTCGGTGAACGGTTCCATTGCGGCCGGAAAGGACGACTATCGACTGGAACTGCCCACCACCAACACGCCGACGGAGAGCCTCTTCGGATTGCGCGACAATTCGCATCGGGTGTACTCCGTTGGGTTCGACGGTGTGCCCAATAATCTCGTCACGCTCGGGGCCTCGTATTCCTACGAGCGCTACAACGCCCTGTCACGCTCGCGGCAGGCAAACCCCGGCGTGGAATTCATCGATCCGAGGAGAAACTGGGCGGCCGAAGGCACCGACCGCGTGCATTCGATGATCGTCACGACGGGGTTGAACGAGATCGCAGAGAGGCTCGCCGTCAATTTCGCCTTCGACTACAACCATTCCCGTGCCCTCTATGAGTACGCAACGGGTACAGCGGTCGACCGCACGCTGCCCGAAGAAGTTGTGCTCCCTTCGACGTTGCCGCCCCCCACACAATTGCCGCTGGTCAAGAGCGACCTGGCTCGTGGGACGGTTGATTTCATCTACACGTTGACATCACGTGTCGGGGTTGGCTTCTCGTATTGGTACGAACAGGTACCTGGGTCGAGGACTTCACGCTCGACGCGGAGGCGAATCCGGAGCTCGCCCGGGGTCAGACGCTGATCATGGGCTACCTGTACACGCCGTACACCGCCAACACGTTCTGGGGCCGGCTCATCTATCGGTGGTGAAGCCCGATGAGAGCACGCCGCGGACGATGCGCATCGGCGTGTTACGCTTGGCATTCTCATGACCCGGCGTGAACTGCTGGCCCTTGCCGGTTGCTGCGTCTCGGCGGCCCGGGCTGCCGCCGCACAGCACACAAAGACAGCTTCGAGTGCAGCTGGTCAGACGCCGCCTGCCGGACCTGCCGACATTACGCTTCGCATCCAGGAAACGACGCTCGAGCTGGCTCCGCGCCGGGTCGTGCGGACGCTCGCGTACAACGGTCAGGTGCCGGGTCCGTTGCTTCGCGTCCAGGCAGGCCGTCCGCTGACGATCGACGTGTGGAACGACACGAAGGAAGAGGAACTGGTGCACTGGCACGGTCTCCACATTCCTTCTGACGTCGACGGAGCGCGCGAAGAAGGCACGCCGCCGGTGCCGCCGCGAGGAGGCCACCGGAGATACGGTTTTGTTCCGGAACCGTCCGGCACACGCTGGTATCACAGCCATGGAATGACCGGACGAGATTTGAAACGTTCAACCTACACCGGCCAGTTCGGCATGCTTATCATCGACGCGGCCGGCGACCCGGGTCGCTACGACGTCGAGGTGCCCCTTCTCCTGCACGAATGGGAGCCGCGTTTCACCCGGGAGGGCCCGGTCGACGTCGAGTATCGATATCACTCGATCAACGGGCGAATGCTCGGCGCCGGCGACCCCGTCCGCGTGCGCGAGGGACAACGCGTGCTGTTTCGGATTGTCAACGCCAGCGCCACGCTGATCCATCGGCTCGGACTGCCGGGTCACCTGTTCCACGTCGTGGCGCTCGACGGCTACCCGGTCCCGAACCCGACATCGGTGCCGGTTCTCGCCATCGGACCCGGTGAACGTATCGACGCGATCGTCGAGATGAACGCGCCGGGCGTCTGGATCTTCGGCGAGATCGAATCCGCTCAACGTGCCGCCGGCATGGGCATTGTCGTCGAGTACGCGGGACAGACCGGGACGCCGCAGTGGAAGCCTGTGGCGCCAGCACCGTGGGACTACAAGGTGTTCGGTGGTGATGGCGCCACGGAGAAGCCGGACGGCCACATGACGTTCGTGTTTCGCGCGACGGCCGACGGTCATCACTGGACGATCAACGGACAATCTCACCCGCGCACGCCTGACATCGTCTTGCAGACCAATCGCCGCTACCGCTGGGTGCTCGACAATCAGAGCGCCCATCCGCACCCCATTCACCTTCACCGTCACGCGTTCGATCTGGTCAGCTATGCCGGCGTGCCGTGTTCAGGTATTCGAAAAGACGTGATTGTGGTGCCCGCGTGGCAGCAGGTGGAGGTCGACGTGCCCGCCGTGCATCCAGGTCTGTCGTTGTTCCATTGTCACCAGCAGTGGCACATGGACATGGGCTTCATGGCCCTCATGCGCTACGCCGGGTAGCGATCGGACTCGCGAGAGGCTGCGCGAGCCCGATCGACAGCTTTTACTTCTGCTGTATCGACTCGATGTACTTGGCGAGGGACTCGACGCGTAACTTCATAGCGGAGTCACCGCCCGGAAGTCCACGCATCACCTGTCCCCACACAGGCATGTCGCGGCTGCCATGCGACGGGATCTCGTCGAGCCCTTCGATGTAACGCCGTACTTTCGCACCCGGGAACTTGCCACCATTCCGTGCGCTGACTCTCGTGAGGTCGGCGGGCACGGTCTTCAGCGCCGGCGCCGCAGGGCCGTTACCCCTGCCTTCTCTGCCGTGGCAGGGGGCACAGTACTCCGTGAACATGGTCTGCGCGTCGTCTGCGTTGGTTGCCCGCGGCGGCTGCATCACAATCTTCGGCTTCTCCTGAGCTGCGACCGCCGCGCCGAGCGCCAACGCCATCATCGCAGCCACGACGACGGTTCGATTCGTCATTTGTCTGCCTCCTTTCTTCGGGAATGTGCCTCTTCGCGGACCGGCCGCTGCAAGGCACGTTCCGATGTGGCGGTATCGATCGCAGCTTCATTCGTTCGCCGTCTTGCGAAGTACTTCGAGGCGCACGCATGTGTCGACGGGGATTTTTTCGCTGGCTTGCGAAAAAACTCAGCGGCGGTTGTCCCGAGAGGGAAACTTGAGACGTCGCATGACCGCCGTCATAGGAGGCCGTGGCGGGTGATGGTACTAGATAGTAGATTCTGAGGAGATGACGATGAGGAAACTGGCTGCGGTTTCGCTGATGCTGAGCTTTGCCGTGGGCGGCTCTGGAGTCCAGACGCAGGGAGGACCGGCGCGCGGCGCGGAATCGCCAAACGAATCGGCTCAATTGCCGATGTTGACCGCTCCGGTCCGCATCCCACCGGACTACACCATCAAGGTGATCAACACCGAAGCGCTGGGAGCGAGTTATCCACGCGCGATCCAGTTGAAGCAGTACGCGGCGGGCAAGGGGCAGATCCTGCTGACCTGGGCCGGCGGTCCAGGCCCGATGCCGATCTATCGCAGCACGGACAACGGCGAGACGTTCCAGCCGTTCTCCGAGCTGAAGGAGCTCCGCGGACAGCCGACGTTGTTCGAGCTGCCGCAGAGGATCGGTGAGTTCCCCGCCGGCACGATCATGGCGGCCGGCGGCTATGTCCAGAACGACCCGGCGAAGAGGATGCTGGCGGCCAACTACAGTCTCGATGGCGGCAAGACCTGGCAGCACCTCAGCGTCTTCGCGGAAGGCGGGCCGGGCCGGGACGATCCGGCCGATCGCGCGGGCCTGTCGCTGCTTCAGAATCCTGTCTTCGAACCGTATCTCTATACCGACGCAAAGGGCCGGCTCGTCGTGTTTTTTTCCGACGAGCGCCACAAGAAAGACGGCTACAGCCAGTTGAACGCTCACCGTGTGTCGGAAGATGCCGGCCGCACGTGGGGACCTCTCGTGTACGACGTTGCGATCCCCGACGGTCTCACCCGACCCGGTATGGCTGTGGTGACGCGGGCGAACAACGGCAAGTACTACATGACCTACGAGATGGTGAGCATGCCGGGCTACATCACCGAGCCGCGCAGCAACCCGGTGTATTTCAAGGTGTCGGATGACGGCCTCAACTGGGGCGATCCAAAACATCCCGGCACGCTGATTCAGGACCGGTGGCGGCAGTTCCCCCAGGCGACGCCTTCCATCATCTGGTCGCCGTGGCCCGCGCCGAACGGCACGCTCGTCGTCTCGAGCCGGGGGATCACCCGGTTCGAGCTCGGCCTGGTCGGCAACGGCATGATGATCAACCGCAACCACGGTGAAGGACTGTGGACGGTCATCGAGACCCCTATCCGCTATGTCCCGAATCCGAGCGGCTACAGCATGTGCATGATCGCGCTGGGCGATGGACGGGAGATTCTGCAGTTCGTCAACGTCGACGGCCGCATCCACTACGCCAGGTTCAAGCTCCCGGAGAAGCTCCCCAGTACCCATGGCCGTTTGGAGGGAAGAAAGTAACGAATTGAGTAGGGTCCGTCGGGATTAGCGCTGCACCTGGGCAGGGGCCGGCGCCCATTGCGCCGGCGCGTTCACCTGCACCCGCCCTCTCAATCGGATATCCGCCGACGAGCCGCCCACCATCATCTCGAATGCTTCAGGTTTCACAACCCATGCCCTGGCGGCCTCGTCCCACGACGCCAGTGCCCGGGACGGGATCTGGAAACGGACGGTCTTCGTCTCTCCGGGCTTGACGGCGACTCGCTCGAACCCGACCAGGCGTTTCTTCGGGCGCCCCGCGCGCGCCTCGACGCTGCGCACATACACCTGGATCACTTCGTCGCCGGCCCGCCGGCCGCTATTCCTCACGTCGACCCGGACGTCCAACTGCCCGTCGGGAACGCTTCCACTGATCTGCAGGTTTGAATAGTCGAATGTGGTGTAGCTCAACCCGTGGCCGAACATGTACTGCGGCTCACCGTCGAAATACATATACGTAAATCCCCTGCTGATGTCGTATTCCATCATCGGAGGGATATCCTGCACCGATTGATAGACGGTGTACGGGAGCCTGCCGGCCGGATTGTAGTCGCCGAACAGGACGTCGGCGATCGCGGTCCCGCCTTCTTCACCGGCCCAGAACATGTCGAGGATTGCCGGCGGAGCGGGCACCGGCTGACCGCCACCTCCGCCCCCGGTGGTGAGTGACACCGGCCCGCCGTTCTGGAGAACCACCACGCTTCTCGGATTGACCGCGAGGACCCGTCGGATGAGCTCGAGCTGGACAGGCGGAAGATTCAGATAGTTGCGATCGATCCCTTCCCGCTCGAGCATCTCGTTGATGCCAACGAACAGGATGGCCACGTCCGCCTTCTTCGCCACGGCCACGGCTTCGGCATAGCTGACTTCCGGGTTGTCGGTCTCGAGAATTCCACTGCCGCGCGCGTAGAGCACCGTCGTGCCAGCCCCGAGCTTGCTCCTGATTCCGTCGAGCGGCTTGACGAACACGGAGTAGAGCCCTGTGTAGTTCGGCCCGGTCTGGGCGAAATCCGCGAACGGTCCAATCACGGCAACCGTCTTGACCGTGCTCCTGTCGAGCGGCAGAAAGCTGTTCCTGTTGGCGACGAGCACGATCGATTCCTGCGCCGACCGCCGCGCGAGCGCGCGGTGCGCCGGAGAGTCGATCACATCTGGAGCGATCCTGGTATAGGGCACGAGCCCGGGCGGATCGAACTCGCCCAGCTTGAACCTCACTTTCAGCACGCGTCCGAGCGCCTGGTCGATGTGGCGTTCGGTCAGCAGTCCGCGTTCGATCGCCCGGGGCAGGACGCTGATGTACGCCGAATTGTCGAGATCGCTCCCGACCAGAATGGTCCTCGCGGCCGCTTCCTCGACTGTGGGTACTTCCTGTGGCCGGTGACCAGCCGCTCCACCGCCCCGCTGTCCGGCACCACGAACCCTTGGAACTTCCACTCGTCGCGGAGCACCGTCTTCAGCAACCACTCGTTCTCGGCCCCGGGAGTCCCGTTGATGGAGTTGTAGGACGACATGATCGACTGCGCCCTGCCTTCGACGATGCCTGCCATGAAGTGAGGGAGGTAGTACTCCCGCAACATGCGCTCGCTCACCTTCACGTCGATCTTGAGGCGGTCCCGCTCTTCGTTGTTGACGGCGTAGTGCTTGAGCGTGGCGGCCAGCTTCAGGTACTTCGGGTGGTCGCCCTGCGTGCCGTGTACGTAGGCCACCGCCATCCGCGACGTGAGCCACGGATCCTCACCGAAGGCTTCCCAGATCCGGCCCCAGCGCGGGTCCCGGCTGATGTTGATCACCGGAGAGCGATACACGAGCCCGTTGTGCCGCAGCCGCTCGCCCGTGGCCGTGACGGTCACCATCTGCCCCTGTCCTCCCGTCGGCTCCCGCTTGCCAGGCACGGTGGGCCAGTAGTTGTGGATGGCCCGCCCTTCGTCTGCGATGGCCGCTGCCACCTCACGTACGAGCGTGGGATTCCAGGTCGCCGCCATGGCAATAGGCACCGGAAACATCGTCGTGGGGCGAGTCCAGACGATTCCATGCAGGCTCTGGTTCCAGCCGTTCATCGGCGGAATTTTCAGCCGCTCGATTGCGGGCGCCGTGGTGCCGAGCAAAGAGATCTTTTCCGAGAGCGTCAGCCGCCCGATCAGGTCGGCGACCCGCGCCTCGAGTGTCGCCGAGGGATCGAGATACACCGGCGCCTGCGCACCCGCATTACCTTGCGCGCGTGCCTCGCTTCCAGGCACAGGGGCCAACGCAACGACCGTCACAAACGCGGCAAGTACAGTCGCCAGGAACATTCGCGCCATATCACTCCTCCCCACGGCTGACCGAATCAAAACTGAATCGTGCTCTCCACGAAGCCGAAGACCAGATGGCTTCCGGCGAACGTGCGGGTAACGACCTCTCCGCCGAAGATCGAGCCCAGATACCCCCCAACCGTCCAGCGCGGTACGACCCGCACGTCGGCGCTTCCCTCGAGCACCGTTCCCAGATCGCTCGCGCCTGCCGAGGCGCGCGTCCCGAACCCGAAGATACGACCCTCGTTCTGGGTCGCGCCGCTGCCGAAGTACCACCGATCGGCGCCACGTGCGAGCGTCAGGCGATGCAGGTCGGCGCGGATGGAGAGTCGTGTCGTCGGATTGATCAGCGTCTGGACGAACAGGTCGCTGAGGTTCATCTGGCTGTACGTCGCCGACAGGGAGTAGCGGCGCACCGTCGGCAGCATTTGAAAGAACGTCTCGTGGCGATCGTCCGACGGGTCGCGATCGCCCGACGCGTAGAGCCAGCCGCCACGCAGCCAGGGGCGGCCTCGGACGCGTATCCACTGATATCCCGCCTCGAGCGCCGCGGAGTGCGCGCGATGATCGAGCTCGTACCACCGGCCGGTCTGCACGGCGAGCCACAGCAACGCATCGAACTCGCCGGGCCCCGCGGGACGCGCCGTCACGAGCGACGTGCCGAAGGTCGTTACGTGCACGTCGGCCGCGGTGGAGGTCAGCCCCTGATTGTCAGGACGCTGCGTGACGTGGCGATCGTCGTCGTACCGGTGGGAAAAGATCTGCCACTCCGTGCGCGGAATCGGCGAGCCCGGCCCGAGCGTGAGCGCGCCGGTCAGCACGAGGACGTCGGTCATCGTGGGATTGGCGTCCTCCTCGAAACCACCCTGGGTCGGCAGGAACACGGCGGCTGTCGCCCGTGCGCGGCCCCGCGCGTAGTCGGCGCGAACACCGTCGAAGCTCCGCTGGAAGAACGAAAACTCGAACTCGCCGACCAGACGGCTGTCGAGGCGCTGCCGCTTGACTGTTTCGATCTTCGCGACACCGCTCGCCCCTTCGGCGCCCGATGTGTATCCGAAGCGGCCGGCCTGCACGGCGAGGCCGGGGAGCACGTCCTTGAATCGCACGTTGAGGTACTTCAGATAGATTTCGCCGGGGTGCGTCGAACCCGCGTGATCGAAGTAGACCGCGCCGAGGCCCAGCGGGCCGGGTCCTATCGCGTCATCCGGCAGCCATCCAAGCTGAACGACGTGGGCCGCGGCCTGCAGATCGACGCGCCGCGTGCTGCGGCGCAGGCCCATGTAGAACCGCGTGCCTGCATACGTGCTGGTGGGATCGCCGCCGCCCGGCTGCGGCTCGAAGTACCGCCACGACTCGACGCGCGTCAGGTTGCGCACGAGCCACTCGGTCGCAGGCGGGGACGCCGGCGTCTGAGCCAAGCCGGCCGAAGCGCTCAACGCCAGCGTTATCAGAACAAATCCCGTCCGGTACGCGACCGATCGTGCGAGCTCAGGCATGCGTCGGATCGCGTGTCTGAAGCCCGGCATCCGAAGCCGGAAGGCGGGCTTCTCCGGCAAGCGCCTCGCACAGCCAGTCGGCGGCACGCGCGAACGCCGAGTCTTCGACGTCGTGCAGACGATTCCGCAGTGCGTCGAGCCAGAAACAGAGGTGGCGATCGCGAAAGTCGCTGTACGCCGACTCGGCCACGTCACGTTCGTCGCCCTTCCCTTCGTACAGCGCGTAGGCGACCTTCAGCGCGAGGAATCCCAGGAAGTCGAGCTCGACCACGAGGTGATCGGGCGCCAGGTCGCTCGAGAGCCGGACCGGGTAGCTGAACGATTCATAAAAGGCCGATACCTCGGCGAGCAACGGACCGCGATTGGCCATCGCCGCGAGATCGTAGGCGGACTCGGTGGCCGCACAACCGCCCGGGCCCAGCACGGCGAAGTACCGATCGTTTCGCAGGCTCACTTCCGCGACGATCGGCTGAGCGGCCGCGCGTAGTTCAGCCGGCAGCAGCGGGGCCAGAGCTTGCAGCTCTCCGGGACGTTCCGGACCCGGCTCCCGAAAGAGAAGCGCACCAAAGCGCCAGACCGCGGCGCGTGACAACCAGTCGTTGACGTCGCTCATAGCTACTCCAGTACGAGTGGTATCCAACCCGATCGCATCTTGCGTGCGCCGGTGTGGCGCTGTGCCCCGTCCCAGACGGCGAAGGCCACGTAGGTTCGCTGTCCCGGCTGCAGGTTCGCCGCACCCGCGCCTTCGTTCAGCGGCCGCGCGATCGTGGCGAGCCATTTCCCGCCGGCCCAGACTCCGCGGCCGGTCGCCTTCTGAGCCGGGGCCGGTGTGACGCTGCCGAATCCTTCGGCCACAATTTCCTGGACGGCTCCATTTCGCGCGGTCAGCAGCGGATTGCCTGCGGCGTGCGCGGGTGCGTAACGGCGTTCCATCTCCTGCTGCGCCTCGCCCCCGGCCTGCGACGGGTAGTGGTCGGTCGTCGCATTCGGGTACAGCGTGGCGACGCGATCCTTCCCCGATCCCGCGCGCGCGGCATCGTCCTGCCAGACCGATTTCCAGTAGGCAATCTGGACGCCCTTGCCCTTCTCTCCCATCGCGGCATCCGGTACGTCGGCACCGGGCTGGAGCGGGAACTGAACCGCGGCCGCATCCGATCCGCGGCCGACATCGGGAATGAGATCGCTCGCCGCGTCGGCCCATTCGAGGCGAAACACGATGCTGGCGCCGTCGTGCACCGCACGCACGTTCACCAGATCAACGCCCGGAACCGTCAGCCGCGGTTCGGTGACGTCCTGCACCATCAACTTGGCGGGATGTTGGGGCACCTCATTCCACTTCGGCGACTGCGGATCGAGCGCCGGCAGCTCGCCGGTCGCGCGGACCGCGCGCACTTCCGCTGTGTTGACGGCCGGGCCCCTGCTGCACGCCGATGCCAGGCACTGCGAGGCGATGAGGACGATGACGAGGCGTCTCATGTCGTGTTGCTCCGCATGATTTGATAGAGGCGATCCTCGGCCGGGCGGATGTGCACCGGCTCGTAGATGGGCACGCGCGCGAACTCTTTGCGGTTGTCGTCGAGCGCGACCGCGTAATCGCCCTGAACTCTGAAGAATGGAATGGTCCGTTCGGTCGAGCCGAAAAGCGCGAAGAGGCCCATCAGCGTGCGATCGTTTTTCGCATTGCGATAGGTCTCGATCGCGGCGCCCGCGCCCGGACCGAACATCTGCGTCAGAAACGCCGGCGGCACGTTGACCGGTGGAACGTAGTAGACGTTCGGCTCGAGTCCGAACTGCGGGTAGAGCGGAAGCGCGAGCTTGCGCACGTGCACGAGGTAGTCGATCGGGTTGTCCTCGCGCGCCTGCGCCGGCGGGCTGATCCAGCCCTGCAGCCTGATCTTGCCGATGCAGTTGACGAAACACTGCGGCTGAATGCCCTGCTCGATCTTCGGGAAGCACGCAATGCACTTCTCGCTCGTGCCGGTGGAGGGGTTGAAGTACACCTTCTTGTACGGGCAGGCCCGCACGCACTCCTGGTAGCCGCGGCATCGCTCCTGGTCGAGCACGACGATGCCGTCCTCTTCGCGCTTGTAGATCGACGACCTGGGGCACGAGGCGAGGCACGCCGGGTAGGTGCAGTGATTGCAGATCCGGGCCAGATAGAACATCCAGATCTGCTGGGGCAGCGACAGCGCGGCGCCCTTGTCGACCTTCCCCAGCGTCTCGTCCTCGCCAAGGTTCGGATAGGCGTAGTCAATCGACTGCGGCATCCATCCGAGCACGCGCTCGCCCGCCGGCGCGCTCTCGAACACGGTGCGGCCCTGGTACACGCCGGCGTCCCAGGTCTGCGGACCGAGCTGCCTCAACAGCTCGAGATCCCAGGCCAGCGGATACGATCCGTACGGCTTGGTCTCGACGTTGTTCCACAGCATGTACTCCTGACCGCGACCGCTGGTCCAGGTCGTCTTGCAGGCCAGCGTGCAGGTCTGGCACGCGATGCACTTGTTGATGTCGAAGACGGCGCCGAACTGCCGTTTGGGCCGGTTTTCGGCGTACCAGTAGCTCATGGTCCGCCCGATCTGCCAGTTGTTCACGCGTGCCATCGCTCAGCCTCGCTTGATGAAGTTGCCTGCCAGAAACACCTTGAACGCCTCGCTCTCGTAGCCGGGCCGCAATCCCATCTGCGCGGGACGCCACAATCCTTTCCCGCCGATCCCGCCGGGCTCGGCCTTCGTGATCTTCACGATCGATTCGCGTGGAGCGCCCGTTGGACAGTGGGAGTCGGGCAGGAAGCCCTGTCCCATGACCTGCCCCATCAACTCCTTGCGCGACAGCGTGTCGGTCATCAACGTGGGTTTCAGCCATCCGCGCGTGGCGCTCTGATGGCTGCCGTAGCGGAACATGGCCTGGTAGTTGGTGTCCGGATTCTTGGCCAGGTGATCGGGACGGGTTTCGTGGGCACGCACGCTGCCGGGTGTGGCAGCGTACATGTTGAACCACATGCGCGTGACGCCGCGCGGCGTGCCCGGGTAGTACCGCGCGCGGCACATGAGCCGCGCCACCTTGTACGCAGGATCGCCCGCCTTCCACCCGCGATAGGGCCTGTCGGACGGATCCGAATCGATCCACACGTAGTCGCCATCCTCGACGCCCAGCCCACGGGCATCATCCGGGTGGATGTCGACGTAGCCCTCGGTGACGAAGGGCATCCGGTTGTCGCGGCGATAGATGTCGCCAAAGGGACCGAACAGGATCGCGACCATGTCGGTATCGATGGGCGTCGTGTGCGATCCGTGACGGTACTTGGGCGTGTGGAAGATGAACTTGTATCCGTCCTTCATGAGTGGATGGCTCGTCTTCGCCACCACACTCCAGGGCTTGACGACGTTGCGCACCTGCCGCGTTTCGCAGGACAAGTCCCCCTCAGCAAGTCCATACACGCCCGGTCCCTCGGGCCTGAAGCACGGGTGCTCCGCGCCGACGATGACGTTGGGCTCGTAGAAGGTCGAATCGATGGGCTCGCGATAGACCGGCAGGTTCTCGCCGTAGTGGATGAACTCGTCCTCGTCGCGATAGAACTCGAGCCGTCCCGTGCGCGTGTACCACGGCTTGGACTCCTCGGTCTGTTCGTACCCGCCGTTGCGCGGGTTGGTGCGCGTCATCATCAGCGCGGGCACGCCTTCCTTCGCCTTCGCGTGCAGATCCGCAATCTTGTATCCGCGTGTCGCCGAGCTCGCGTCGAGGATGCGCTGCAAGTACACCTCGCTTCGTCCTTCGCGGATGTACTTGAAGTAGTCGCTGAACCGCTGGTCGCCTGTCATGGCCGCGAGCTTCTCGGCCACGAGCGCCACGGCCTCGCCGTCGCCGCGCGTGTCGAAGATGCGCTTCAACGGCGTCGCGGGAAAGACCTGAAGGAACGGGTTGGTCACCGACGCCGTCATGTCGGGCTGCTTCATCTCCGCCCACGAGTCGATGGCCAAGACGACGTCGGCGTACTCGCAGGAGGTGGACCACCACCACTCGTTGACCGCGACCATCTCCATCCGCGGCAACACGTTGTTCACCACGTTGTAGTGCCACTTGACGTTGCCCAGAATCGAGTTCGCGTTCGCGAACCACAGCGATTTGGTGGGCGTCGGCATGTGCGACCGTCCCGTGAACATGCGATTGCCCACCTTCAGCGGGTGGTCTTCGTGGTTGTAGTAATGCGCGGATTCCGGCCGCCAGCACTGCCGGACGCGCGCGGGCTTCGCCGGATCCAGCTCGATGTCGAACGGGTTCTCGTTCATGTACTGCGGCAGCCCGTTGAAGAGCGCGATGCGGTAGTTGCCCGCGTAGCTGCCGATGTTGCCGCCGATGTGGCCGATGTTGTTGGTGAGCGCGGCGAGCAGGAACTGCGTGCGATCCTTCAGGTCGTTGTTGAAGAACTGGTTCGGCCCCATCCCGACGGCGAGCAGCGTGGAGCCATTGGCCTCGGCCACCTGGCGCGCGAGCGATTCGATCGCCGCGGCAGGAGCCCATGTCATCTCCTCGGTTGCCGCGGGCGAGAAGTTGTCCATCACGTACTGCTTCACGAGATCGAACGCGGGGCGGCAGATCACGCGCTCGCCGTTGGACAGCGTCACCCGGATCGGTCCTTCAAGACGCGGATTGAGCTTTGTCCGATCGAAGTGCACGCCAACCGTATCGCGCGCGAGCGGAACCGCGCGCCCGCTGGCCTCGTCCCAGACCACCGCATCGCCCCACTGCTGGCGAAGCGCCTCGGGAATCAACTGCTCGCGTTGCACGCCGGGCGGCGGGGGCACCTCGCCCTTCGACATCACACGCGTGAAGTTGGTCAGCGGCGCCAGCCCGCCCGCCTGCGGCAGATCGGAGGCGCGCAGCAGCTTCAGCGTGTCCATCCGGACGAGCAGCGGCAGATCGGTGAACCGCTTGACGAAGGCGGCATCGTAGAGCTTGTCGCGGAAGAGCACGTGGCACATGCCCAGTGCCAGCGCGGGCGTGGTGCCCGGCCGAACCACGATCACCTCGTCCCCCTTGTTGGCCGTGGCGCTGTACTCGCACGCGATCACCACGATGCGCGTGCCTTTCAGCCGGGCTTCGGTCAACCAGTGGGCGTCGGGCATCTTCGTCGTAATCCAGTTCATGCCCCACACGAGCACCAGCTTCGCCCGCTCCACCGAGTGGAGATCGAACTCCACCGTCTGCACCCCGGTGACCATCGTGTGTCCGGGCGGCAGATCGGTGTGCCACGAGTAGTTGTCCCAGCCGCGGCCCCCCAGCGCCTGATCGGGGCCGACGCCGCGCTGTTTCACGTCGAGCAAGGCCATCGACCCGGCCATGCGGTACATCGCCATGACGCGCGTGACGCCGAGCAGCGGCATGCCGCCGCGAAACTTCAGGCACTGCGTACCCGCGCCTCGCATCGCTTCGATCGACGCGGCGTCGTAGTGCTGGGCGGCAAGGCGTTTGGCGCCTTCGGGCCCGGCGTACGTCTTCGAGATGTTCTCGAGCGCGCGCGCGACGATGTCGGCCGCCTGATCCCAGCTCATGCGCTCCCAACTGTCCCATCCGCGCCGGAAGTACTCGGCGGGAGGCGCTCCGTCGGCGCCGCGCGGGAAGCCGGCGTCGACCCACTGCTTGAATCCCTTGCGGACCATGGGATGGCGCACGCGACGGTCGCCGTAAAACCGGCGCGTGAGCGCCAGCCCCTTCTGGCAGCAGCGCGGATCCCACCGGTGCGATGTGCGGTTGCCCTGCAGGTCGGTGGCCTCGCCGTACCGCATCGACGGCCCGATGCGCGTGACCACGCCGTTGCGGACGTACGCGCGGAGAAGACAGTTGTGAGTGTCGTTGGGCGCGCAGAGGAAGACGAAGGAACTGTCGGTCGCGAAGAGATCGCGGTACACCTTCTCCCAACCGCGATTGGGGTAGGCCCCGAGCGGGTTCGCCGGCGCCTGGAGCCCCCAGGCGTCGTTCGCGCTGGTGAGAAGGGCGCCGAATCCGAGTGAGGATGCGGCCTGCAGAAACGTGCGGCGATCCATATCGTCCTCGCTACTTGAATCCTGACGTGACAAACGCCGCGACATCGGCCGCTTCGGTTTCCGTCAGACGTGGATAACTGGCGTTGTTCTGCGAGAAGGCCGGCATCGGCGTGCCCTCGCGCCCGCCGAGAACGGTGCGCGCGACAAACACCGGCGTGGCCGCCTGCTGAAAGCCTGGATTGGCGAGCGCCGGCCCGATCCGGCCCTCGCCCTTCGGCCCGTGACAACCGGCGCACACGACGTCATAGACCCGACGGCCGGCGGACGCGCTCCCCTGCGCGGCGATCGCCTCGCAACCTGGTGGCGGACACGTGACGGTCGGCGACGGCGCCTGCGCGGGCAGCGTCCGGAGATGCGCGATCACCGCCGACACGTCGTCGGGGCCGAGCGTCGCGCCCGGCGCGGCGAGCGCCGGCATGCGTCGGCCCGGCCGGCCGAGCGTCAGCGTCGTTTTCAGGAATTCATCGCTCGCGAGGGCGAGAAAATCCGGACTGCCGATGCGTGGAAATCTCACGCCGGTTTCGGGATAGTTCCGCCCCTCGCCGTTCGGACCGTGACAGGCGGAGCAATATGCGCTGAACAGCTGCGCTCCGGTCATCCGCGGAACTGGAGTCATGCTGAACGTGCGCAGGATCCGATCGCGCGGCGTGAACTCCATCGGCATCTCGCGCCGGCGGAGCGAGACGACGAACGTCGTCAGGAGATCCGCTTCTTCCGACGTGTACCCCAGCGCCGGCATCTGGCTGCCGGGAACCACGCGCGCCGGATCGATGAGGTGCGCGCGCATGTAGCTGGTAAAGGTCTCGGGACCCGCGACGCCGCGGAAGCTGAGATCGCCGACGGGCTTCAAGCCCACGCCGTCGAGCGCCGGCCCTTCTTCTCCACCCCGGCCATCCAGCTTGTGGCAGCCCAGGCAACCACGCTCCATGGCGAGCGCACGCGCCTCGACGACGCGGCTCATCCCGACGCGCGTCCGGAGGACGGCGTCGATCGAGGCGAGATCCTCTGGACTGATGGCCCCGTAGTTCGCGATCCACTCCGGTGACTCGCGGCTCTCGTGCCGCCGGAGATGACGGGGGTGCCAGTCCGCGGGCAGCGTTCGCATGCCTGCGGCGGTGAGATCGGGCGCGCCTCCACGGCCGCGGCCGTCGAGCTGATGACACGACAGGCAATCGAGCCGTTCGACCATCCGCAGGCCCGCCGCGATCTGCTGGCGCGAGGCCGCTGGAACGCGATCGTGGCAGGTGGCGCACCCCGCTGACAGATCGCGGGTCTCGAGCATCTGCTCGTCCCAGTGGGAGACGAAGCCGTGTGCCGCGTCCTTTGTCGTCGCGCGCCCCTGCCCGCCGTGGCAGACGGTGCAACCGAACGCCTTCGGATCGTGCGGCACTCGAGGATGCGCGCGAAACAGCGGATCGGCGCCCACCTCGGGCGCGGCGCCCATGCCAAGGTGGCACGTCACACAGCGATCGGCGATGCCGAGCTCCGGTTTCCAGATTTGCTTGACGCCAATGGCCACAGGGGCGAGGCCCGCTGCGATCGCCGCGTCGTTGTAGCGCGACTGCACCGAGCGCCACTCGGCGAAGTACGGTCTGAGGGGCGCGGAGGCGAGCACCAGCACGAACGCGAACGAGAGCGCCGCGAACACGAGCACGAGCCGGCCCAGCTTCAGCCTGGCGGGTATCACGGTGCGGCTGCGGAAGTCGTCGCTCATGCCGGCCACCTCAGTAGATCCCGTCGCGCCATGGCAGCGTGTACTCCCAGCCAGGTCCACGGAAGGCCGTTCCGATCACCGTGAGCACGATGCTGACCAGGAGGAACCACAGGAAGATCCAGAACGCGAGGCTCGTTCCCGCGAGCATCGTCATGAGCCGGCCGCGGGTGTGACCGGCCACGCCGGGCAGCGCCATCGCCGCGCCCACTACCCACAACGGCACGAGAATCGGCCACACCGGATGGCTCCCCGTGAAGAAGAACACGAGCGACAACAGCAGCACCGCGGCGATCACGCCCGCGAGCCTGCCGAAGCGCGCCGCCGGCGGCGCGCCTGCTGCCCAGAACGGACGCCGCTGCAGATTGACGTCGAAGTACGGAATGATGACGAGCGCGAACACGACGAGGCCGGGAAGCAGCACACCCGAGACGATCGGCGGGTAGTAGTGCAGCAGCTCCTGGAGCCCGAGGAAATACCAGGGCGCCTTGGCCGGATTCGGCGTTTTCTGCGGATTGGCCATCTCCTCGAGCGGCGCGTCGAACAGAATCGCCAGGAGCGCCAGAAACAGCGAGATCGCCACGAGCGCGATCGCTTCGCGGATCATCAGGTGCGGAAACGTCATCACCACGGGCTCGTCGGTGGCATCGACGGCGGGACTCGCGTCGCCCTGCACCACGACCAGGCGCACCGGCGCGGTGCGCGCGTTCTCGTCGGCGTCGACGACGAAGCGCGTCGGCGTCATGCCGCGTGCTCCGTTCTGCGGGCATCCACGTCGTCTGCCGGCGAGCCGAGATAGATGCCGCCGTCCTTGCGCACGCGCCAGACGTGCACAGACACCAGGACGACCAGGAACAGCGGCAGCACGACGCAGTGCAGCACGTAGAAGCGGAGCAGGGCGTTCTCGTTGACGGCGGTGCCGCCGAGCAGCAGGAACTTGACGTCGTCGCCGACGACCGGCATCGCGTCGGCCATGTTCGTGCCCACGGTGACGCCCCAGAAGGCCAGCTGATCCCAGGGCAGGAGGTATCCGGTGTAGGACAGCAGGACCGTCACGAGCAGCAGCACGACGCCGATGACCCAGTTGAATTCCCGCGGCGGGCGGTAGGCGCCCGCAAAGAACACCCGGATCATGTGCAGCAGGACCAGCGCCACCATCGCGTGCGCCGCCCATCGGTGCAGGTTGCGGAGGAACGGACCCATGTACACCACGAACTGCAGGTCTTTCATGTCCTCGTAGGCACGCGGCACCGACGGGTGGTAATAGAACATCAGGAACACGCCGGTGACGACGAGGATGAAGTAGGTCGCCGCCGCCAGCCCGCCCAGATAGAACGTGCGCGGGAACGCCATCGCGCGCACGCGAACCTTGACGGGATGAATGTGCAGAAAGAAGTTGCTGAAGACGAGCAGCGCACGGTTGCGGTTGGTGTCGAGCGTCCCGTGCCGCACAATCGAGCGATACACCCGATTCCCGGTGAGCGCCTGCGCGATCGAGCCAAGGGTCGCGTTCATCTCACACCTTCAGCACCGAGCCGGGCGCGGCCGGCTTGGCAATGTCGACGACGAGTCGGCCATCCTCGAGTACCAGATCGAGTCGCGGCAGCGGTCTCGGTGCGGGACCGCCCGTCACCGTCCCGTCCACCGCGAACTGGCTGCCGTGGCACGGGCAGAAGATGCGGTTGTTCTCCCGTTCGTAGCGCGTCATGCAGCCAAGGTGCGTGCACGTCGCGCTCAACGCGAAGAACCCTGCGGCATCGTGCACGACGAAGACTTTCTGCTCGGGCAGCACGAGCAGGGTGCCTGACGCGATCTCTTCGGGCCGTCCGACGGAAAAGCGCGTCTCCTGCTCGAACAGCACTTCGGGCCACAGGTACCGCACAGCCGTCACCGTCGTGCCGAGCCCGGCAAAGGCAAGGGCGCCCGCGCCCACGAGCGCCAGGAACTCGCGGCGGCCCTCGTCGCGTTCGGTCATCGGCAGTTTCAAGTCGTCAATCAGCGGCATCGGTTGTCCCGGGTGTCAAAGGATGGCGTCGGCGGCGCGCATCACCGACGCTTCCGTGCTCCGATAGAACGCCTGCATCGTGATGGTGCCCGCCGGGCAGCGGCGCGCGCAGAGTCCGCAGCGGATGCATGCGGTCTCGTCTTTGAGCAGCACGGCGCCGTTGGGGGCCGTCATGATCGTCGCCGGCGCGCCATCCGGAAGAATGGCGAGTGCGGTCTGCGACGCCGACGCCACGCGGCGGATGGCGACGAGATCGATGCACTGCTCGGGGCAGACGTCCACGCAACCCCCGCACTGAATGCACTCGCTGCCCTGTACCGCCGACGAGTCGAAAATCGTATTGACCCAGCAGTGCAGACACCGGCTGCCCTCGGCGGCCGCCTCGCCGGCCGGCAGCCGCAGCTCGACCTCCTCGCGAAGCTCGCGCGCTTCTACGTCGATGAGCGGGAGCTGGCGCCTCGGCGTGCGTTCGTAGTCGCCGCGGGCAAACGGATGTTCGTAGCCGAAGGTGGGAAATACGCGCACCACGTGCTCCACCGGCGCATCTGAGCGTCCGGTCAGGTACGTGTCGATGCCGCGCGCGGCGCGGCGGCCATCGGCGACCGCTTCGATGATGATGCGCGGCCCATAAGCAACATCGCCGCCGGCATACACGCCGGGCAGCGACGTTGCCATGGTGGCGCGATCGACCATGATGGTCTGCTGGGGTGTCGTCAGCAGGCCGTGATCGGCGCCGAGAAACGACAGGTCGGCAATCTGGCCAACGGCCATCACGACCGTGTCGCAAACAATTTCTTCTTCGCTGCCCTCGACGAACTGCGGCGAGAACCGCCCCTGCTCGTCGAAGACCCTCGACACGGCGATGGTCTGCAGCGCGCGTACGCGCCCGTTGCCCAGCACGGCTCTCGGCCCCCGGCGGTGCACCAGCGTGACGCCCTCGTGCGACGCCTCCTGGATTTCCTCGGTGTCCGCGGGCATTTCGTCGGGCGCCTCGAGCGACACCAGCGTGACGTTGCGCCGCAGGAGGCGCGCGGCCGCAACGGCGCTGTCAATCGCCAGGTTGTGGTGCTCTTCGTCGGGCAGCGACGTGCCGCCGAATCGCCTCGCGGTGCGCGCGACGTCGAACGCGACGTTGCCTCCACCGACGACGACGATGTGATCGCCGACCTCGAGCGGGATGCCCAGGTTGACACTGACGAGAAAATCCACCGCTGTGAGCACGCCAGGCAACTCTGCGCCGGGCAGCTTCAAGGCTTTGCCCTTTCTGCAGCCTGGCGCCAGCAACAGGGCGTCGAAGCCATCGCGCAATCCGGCGAACGTGATGTCGCGGCCAATTTCGTGTCCGTACCGGAATTCGACGCCGAGCCATTCGATGAACGCGATCTCGCGATCGAGCACCTCGCGAGGCAGGCGATAGGCCGGGATGCCCATCCGCATCATCCCGCCCCCGGCAGGCGCCGCATCGAACACGGTGACGCGATGGCCCATCAGGGCGAGATCGTGCGCGCAGGCAAGCCCGGCCGGGCCCGCGCCGACGACCGCCACACGGCCGGGCCGCTCCGCCTGTGGGCGCGGCCGCTCGATGACAGCCGCAATCTCTTCGAAGGACGCCGCGCTTTCGACGCCGTGCTGTTCCGTGACGAAGCGCTTCAACGCGCGGATGGCAATCGGGTCGTCCAACTGGGCGCGGCGGCACGCGGCCTCGCAGGGGTGGGCGCAGACGCGCCCGCAAATCGACGCAAGCGGATTCGGGGCACGGGCGAGGAGGTACGCATCGCGATACCGCTGCTGTGCGATGAGGCTGACGTACCCGCCGGCGTTCGTGTTGACCGGGCAGGCCGCGCGACACGGGAAGTTCGACTGCCAGTACGCGATGTTCTGCGCATTGCGCCCCTCCCACCACGATGTTCGGACGGTAGACGGATCACTCATGGCTCAACACTCAGCGAACCTTGACCAGCCTGATTGAGCCTAGTTCGCGACGGTGACGGCACCTATGACGGCCGTCATGACGCTGGCTCAACCATGCGGTCGAACTCGCGTATGGCAACGCCCGTGCCGTCAGGAACCGTGTTCAGGTGTGCGAAGTCCTGCGGAATTCTGCGCGGGAAGGGGGACATGCGAGGAGAGGACCGCGGATTATCCCGCGGTCCTGGGGAAAATGACCGGAGTCGACGAGCTACTGAATCACCACGTACCGAGCGAGCCGCCGCACTTCCTTCTGGTCCACGTACTTGCCGATTTCCTTGTGGAAATGTTCGATCGATTTCCACGGACGATATTCCTTGAACTCGTGCAGCATGCGCGAGCCCACGCCGGGGATCGTCTGGATGTCGGCGTCGCTGGCCGTATTGATGTTGATCGGAATGAACGCGTACTGCGCCAGCCGCGCCACTTCGTGCTTGATTGACGTACTTGCCAATTTCCTTCTGGAACTGCGCCCAGTTGCGCCACGGCCGGTACTCCTCGAACTCGTGGGCCATCCGCTTGCCCGCGCCGGGAATCAACATGATCTCTTCCGCCGTCGCCGTGTTCAGGTTGATGTGCACGAACGCCTTCCCGTAAAACGCGTTCGCCTGTTCCTGCGTCAGCTTCTGGCCGAGCAGAAACTTGTTGAGCTCCACCGGGCTCGCGAACGGCCGTGCGGCCATCAGCGCCTTGACAACCGGCGCCGTCATGCCCGGCATCGCCGTCAACGCCTGTTCGGTGGCCGTGTTCACGTCGACCACACCCTGCGATTTGCCGACTTGCGCGGACGCAGAGCCACGCAGAAGCCCGCAACACCGCACCCGAGGCACGATCGAGCCTGACCGATCGACAGCTTCATATCGACTCTCCTTAAATAAACGTAGCCCAGGCCAAGAAGCCCCAACTGCACCATGCTGCCCGGTGCCAGCGTCGGCGGTGATTTCGCGCGCAGCACATGCCACATCAAATCCATCCCGCTCATCGTGGCATCCATCTCGAGCTGGAATTCCCGGCTGCCCTGATAGTGCAGATACGCGCCGAGCAGTCCCGCGACGATGAGGAGCGCCATGACCGTCTGGACGATCAAGCGGGTCCAGCGCCGCGACACGATCAGATCAAGGATAACTCCGACGATGCCCAGACCGAGCAACGCAAGCGGGATCAGTTGCTGCGCGTCCTCGTAGTGCGCGAGGAGCGTCAGTTCCGCGACCAGCCCCGTCATGCCGAGGAGCAGCACTCCAAGCATGAGGCGACGGACGACCTGGATGGGTGATACGCGACGGTTGTCGGGCGCCGGGTGATGGTCTCTCATTGACCGATGACCGTTGCCCGTCGAACTTAACGGCGCTTCTTCACCGATTTCGTGGTGGGCCTGGTGGTGCGGGGCTTGACCTTGGAACGTACGGTTGCCGGACGTGCGGCCGCGCGCGCCATCGGGGGCGCGTTGCCGTTCGACGGCCGCGCGTTCAGCATGTCGAGAATCGCGATGAGGCCCCGCTTCACTTCGGCAAGCCGCTGCTTGGCGTTGCGGCCGAGCAGTTCCTTGATCGGAGCGGCCGTCGCGTCCTCGAGCGACGGCGGCGCTTCCTCCTCAATCCGCCTTCGAACGCCCGCCAGCGTGAGGCCATCGGTGAAGACCAGTTGCTTGATGCGCAACACGCGCTGGACGTCGGCGCGCCGGTAGATGCGCGGCCCACCGTCGGCTTTCGCGACACCAAGATCGGGAAACTCGGACTCCCACGATCGCAGCACGTACGGCTGCACGCTCGCGATTTCGCAAACTTCTGACGACTTGAACAGTGCGCGGTTGGGAATCTCGATGTCGGCCACAAACAGGGCTGTTTGCTGCAAGTTGCGGCAGTATAACACCTTCGGTGGAATCTGGGAGGCGAAAAACGAGTCAAACAAGAGACTAGGAGATTAGGAGAACCTCTTTGAAAAGAATTCCTCCTAGTCTCTTAACCTCTTGTTCGTCTCGTTCGTCTTCGTTTCAGTGTTTCCGTTTCCGCATCTGAATGCGAATCGGCGTCCCCGAGAAACCGAATTTCTCGCGGAGCCGGTTTTTCAGAAAGCGCTCGTACGAGAAATGCAGCTCGGTCTGCACGTTCGTGAACAACGCGAACGTCGGCGGCGCGACACCGACCTGGGCGGCGTACAGGATGCGGACGGCCCGCTTGCCGCTGGGCATGGGGTGCGCGGCGGTGATCTCCTGAAGAAATCGGTTCAGCTCTGGCGTCGGCACCCGCCGCGTGCGCTCGGCCATAATCCGATCGACCACTTCGAGCAGCTTCGGCGTCCGCTCCCCCGTCAGCGCCGACAGATGCACAATGGGCGCATACTCGAGGAATTTCAGCTGAAAACGCAGTTTGTCGTCGAAGGTCTTCGAAAAATCCTGCCCTTCGCCCTTCACGAGATCCCATTTGTTCACCGCGATAATCACGCTGCGCCCCGCCCGCTCGGCCTCGCCCGCAATGGCGCCGTCCTGATCTGCCGCGCCGAGCGTGGCGTCGATGACGAGCACCACGACGTCTGCGTCGGCGATTGCGCGTCTGGCCGTCAGCACGCTGACGGCTTCTACCGCGCCCGAGCGCGCCACGCGCCCGGGCTTTCGGATGCCGGCCGTGTCGATGATGCGCAAATTGCGCTGATGCCAGCGGAATCTGGTGTCGACCGCATCGCGCGTCGTGCCCGCGTGCTCGCTCACGAGCATCCGCTCTTCGCGAAGAATGCGATTGACCAGCGACGACTTCCCCACGTTCGGACGCCCGACGATCGCGATGCGCGGCTCGGGCGCTTCGGCCTTCTGCTCCTCGCTCTTGGCCGGGAGCCGCTCGATGACTTCATCGAGCAGGTCGCCCACACCCAGCCCGTGCTCGGCCGAAATCTCCAGCACCGGCTCGAATCCCAGCTCGTAGAAATCGAGCGCCCCGGCTTGCGCGCGCCGATCGTCGGTCTTGTTGATCGCGACAATGACGGGCCGGCCTGTCGAGCGCACCGCGTTCGCAATTTCGTAATCGGCGGGCACCAGCCCTTCGCGGCCGTCGACGACAAACACGAACACGGCCGCATTCGAGACCGCTTTCCGACCGTGGTCGTGCACGATTTTCTGGAGCGGATCTTCGCTGCGACCGAACATGCCGGCCGTGTCGGTCAGCAGAAATGGCACGGTGCGCCAGTTCGCGGGCTGCTCGATGACATCGCGCGTCGTGCCCGCCGTCGGATCCACGATCGCGCGGCGGCGCCCCGCAACGCGGTTAAAAAGTGTCGATTTCCCGACATTCGGGCGACCGACCAAAACGACTGCGGGGAGCTCTTTTGATGGCATGACTGAAGCCAAAAGCCAACTTAGCCGATACCTTGACAGCGTAAGTGATTGTTTCTTAACATATTTACCACCACGCAGGAGAGCCTAAGCATGATCAAAGTCGACATCGTGAACGAGGTTTCGAAAATCGCCGACATCACCAAGGTGAAGGCCGAGGTGGCCGTCGATGCGGTATTCGACGCGATGCGGTTGTCCATGCAGCGTGGCGAGCGAATCGAGCTTCGTGGCTTCGGGGTCTTTCAGGTCAAGCCGCGCAAACGAGGGATCGGCCGCAACCCACGGACCGGCAAGGAGGTCCGCATCCCACCGGGCCGGACGATCCGTTTCAAGCCCGGCAAAGATCTCCAGAATATCAGCTAGCCGGACCCCACGCGTGCACGACCCGTTTCCACCTGTCCCAAGCTCTGTCGAGGGAGAGCCTCCGCTCCCCGTCCCGTTTACGCCGCCGCGCAAGTTTCAGGACCGGCGTGGGTTGCACGTGTTGCTGCTGATCGCCACGATTGCCAGCACGACGGTGGCCGGCGTCGACGCCTACGCGAGCTACATCTCCGACTTCGGCCGCACGAGCGTCACCTTTCATCCCGGGCTCATCGTACACGGCTTCTGGTACAGCGGAACGATCCTGCTCATTCTTGGTGCGCACGAGATGGGTCACTATCTCGCGTGCCGATACTATCAGGTCGACGCATCGCTGCCGTTCTTCATCCCGATGCCGATCGTGCTGACCGGCACGCTCGGCGCGTTCATCAAGATTCGCGAACCGATTCCGACCAAGCGCATGCTGTTCGACATCGGCATCGCGGGACCGCTGGCGGGATTTGCGTTTGCCGTCCCCGCGCTCTTCTTCGGCGTCGCGATGTCCCCCGTCGTCGTGGTGCCGCCCGACCTGGTCGGCTATCACCTCGGCGAGCCGCTGCTCTTCAAAGCCGCGGCGTGGCTGACGTGGGGACCGATCCCCGATGGTTATTCACTGAATCTGCATCCGATGGCCTTCGCCGCGTGGTTCGGTCTGCTGGCCACGGCACTGAATCTGTTTCCGATCGGGCAACTCGACGGCGGACATATCTCGTACGCGGTGCTCGGCCGGCGCTCCACCGCGGTCACGCTGTGCGCTGTCGCCGGCGCGATCGGGCTCACCTACTTCTCACTGAGCTGGCTGGTATGGACGTTTCTGCTCGTCGCGATGACGCTCGCGATGGGCCCGCGCCATCCGCGCACGATCGACGAGGACCTGCCGCTCGATCGCACGCGCATCTGGCTCGCCGTGGCCGCGATGGTCGTGCTGGTGCTCTGTTTCACCCCTAACCCGATAGAGCCGACGGACTTACTGGCTGGCGGCAGATAGCACAACCCGGCGGCCAGTTATGGTAGACTGCCCGCCGTCCGAAAAGTAGCAGACGTTCTTGGCACTTTTTCCCCCGGAAAGAGTGTGCACGCTCGATTCTCTGAAGGAGGATGTGAATGATTCGTGGGGCGAAGCCTTTCCTCGCCGTGCTCGTCCTGCTCGCCGGGTGCTCCCTCGCCTCGGCGCAGGATGCAACGATCGGCGCTGGGAAAGTCGAAATCGGCGGCTTCCCCGGCGGAGGTACGTTCTTCGTCGGCGGAGACGACAACAAGGAAGTGAACTTCAACGTCTACACCGCCGGCGGCGGAGTGACGTACTACTTCTCGCCGGTGGTGGCGTTCGAAGGTGAATTTACCGGCAGCGTCGGCTGGGCGCAGGATGTCTACTTCAACAACGAGAAGATCATTCATAACCAGATGCCGACGGTGTGGAGCTACGCGGGGAACCTCGTGTTCTTCCCCGGTGGCGCCGCTGGCAGGCAAATGCCTTTTTATGTGACGGGCGGCATCGGCCAGGTCCTGCTTTCCCCGCGCGTGCCGACGAAGGTGTTCGGGTATGACGTCGATAAGACGGGCACGCAGTTCTTCCTGGCCGAGAACATCGGTGGGGGCATCAAGCTGTTCCGCGGGGCGGATGCGCCCAACTGGGGCTTCCGCATCGATTACCGGTATCTCTTCGTCAACGAGAACGCAGACGCGCCGCAGTTCTTCGCGCAATCCGCGGTGCGCGGCGGACACCGCATCTACGCCGGCATGCTGTACACCTGGAAACGGTAACGGCACCCGCGCCACACGTATTCGACGCAGTGCAAGGGCAGGCACGCGGTCACTCGCGGGCTTGCCCTTTTTCATTTTCTACGGGAAGCTGATGGCATCGTGGCGGGCCTGGCTTTTCGGATCGCCGTCTCGTTCCTTGCCATCGCGCTGAGCGCGCCGCCCGCGTTCGGCCAGGCCGACGAGCGGACGGTCTATGCGAGCGTCGTCGACCGCGACGGCGAGCCGGTGCTCGACCTCACCGTCAAGGACTTCATCGTGCGCGAAGACGGCGCCGCGCGCGAAATCGTCCGTGTCGTCAAAGACGACGACCCGCTCCAGATCGCCCTGCTCGTCGATAACAGCACGGTGATGCGTCCGCGCCTGACGCAGTTGCGCAAGGCAGCGGCGGCCTTCGTCACGGCCACCCGGGACGGCGTGCCGCTTGCGCTCATCACGCTCGCCGAACGTCCCACCATCGCGGTCGGCTACACGACCGAGCGCGCGCCGCTCTTGAAGAGCATCGATCAGATGTTTGCGTTCGACGCCGGCAACTACCTGCTCGACGGCATCGCGGAAACGTCGCAGGCGCTGGCCAAACGCACGCTGTGGCGCTCGGCGATCGCCGTCATCACCGGGATCGGTCCGGAGATGAGCTACCGCCAGTACACCGAGGTGCTCCGCTTCTTCCGCGAGGGGGGCGCGTCGCTCTACGTGCTGCAGATGGGCTCGGGGATCGGCGAGCAGGGGCGCGAAATCGTCATCTCGCGGGGGACGTCGGAAACGGGCGGACGCTTCGAAGAAGTCCTGTCACAAGGCGCCCTCGACATGAAGGCGCGGCAGCTCGGCACGGAAATCTCGAACCAATATCGCATCACGTACTTACGCCCGGCTCGACTCATCCCGCCCAAGAAAACCGAAGTCAGCGTGAGGCGCCCCAACCTCCGCGCGCGAAGCCGGGTCCTGGCGGCGGAAAAGGATCGTTAAGCGGCGTTCCGGTTCCTGTTCCGGTTCCGGTTCTGGTTCCGAGGTTCCGTTCTAAGGTTCCGTTCTAGGGTTCCGGCGACCGTCGCCGCTGCGATACTGGCAGCGATCTCGACCCAATGGCCGCATGGCCACGGTAATATGAGGCGCTGTGCGCTCCATTCTCTTTCTTGTCGCCGTCGCGTTGCTGGCGGACGCCTGCGCGGATGCGCCTGCTTCGCAGGCAATGAGACCTTGGCAGGATCCCTCGTCACATCAGATTCGATTGGTCACGGTTGATTCATCTGTCCAACTCGAAGTACTCGACTGGGGCGGCTCAGGTCGGCCAATTGTGCTGCTCGGATGCTACCTGACCGCCCACGTGTACGACGAGTTCGCCCCGAAGCTCGCCGATCAGTTTCACGTGTATGGCATCACGCGGCGAGGGATTGGTGCTTCGGACAAGCCAGCTACCGGATATACAGTCCAGAGATCGGCAGACGACGTGCACGAAGTGCTGGAGTCCTTGAAACTACAAAAGCCGATTCTGGTTGGAAACTCGTGCGCAGGCTGGGTCTTGAGCATGTTGGGCGGTCAACGCCCTGATCATCTCGGCGGCCTCGTCTATCTCGACGCGGCGGACGATCCGACGTTGACGCCCGCAGACTACGACGTGCCGTTCGTTGATTCGGCGCTTTTGCCGCCATCGATCAAGCCACCCCCCAAGCTCGATTACAGCTCCTTCGAAGCGTATCGCGTAACGCAGCACCGCGATCATGGCGTCGCGTTTCCTGAGGCTGAATTGCGCCAGTTGTTCGCTGCGAATGCTGACGGTTCGATGGGGCGTTCGCTCTTGTCTCCGGTCATACGCAAGGCGATTACCGAGGATGACAGAGTCAAGCCCGACTATGCGCGCATACGCGTGCCGGTGCTAGCTATCTTCAGGACGGCCGGGCCGTTCGAGGAGGTGACAAGGCAGTTTCCTCCGCGCAACGAGTCGGAGCGGGCGGCGTTGAGCCAGAAATACGCAGCAGACCGTGCCATGCTGTCGAGGTGGCAGCGGGATCTTCTCGCTGGAGTACCCACGGCTCGAATCATCGAACTGGCGCGCGCAAATCTCTTCATGTTTCTGTCGAACGAGGCCGACGTGCTTCGCGAGGTGCGAACATTCGTCAGCGGGTTGGCCGCACAGTAGCCGCTGGTCTGGAACGAGAACAGAACTCGGAACCAGAACCGGAACAGGAACCGGAACTGGAACCCTAAGGGAGCTCCACACCCCAATTCTGGACGATCCGAATCTCGCGCGGACGCAGGGCGCTTTTCAACATGATGAAACGTCCCTGCGCATCGATGTCGTAGGCCGCGAGATTCGACCCGGGATCGCGCTCGAAGTGCCCTTCGAAGACCAGCCCTGGTTCGCTCAGCACGCCCTTCTCGAGCACGCGCCGCATCATTCTTTCCCCTTCGCGGTAGAACAGCCCTTCGCGCGTCCAGAGCGGCTCCGATGCGCCGGTCGTCGTCAATTGACGCGCCTCGCCGTCGCGATCGAGCCGGGTCGCGTAGATCTCGTCACGGCCCGATGTATCCGAGACGTACGCGATCCACCGGCCGTCAGGCGACACGCTCGGCGATCGCTCGTTGGCCGTCGTGGCCGCCACCGGCGCGACCGATTCTCCGACGCGGTACACCTCCACATCGCGCGCGCGTGCAGGCTCGATCTCGTAGAACGCCAGCAGGCGCGGCGGCCGCGACCAGCTGGCCGGATTTCGCGCGACTGTCGCATCCGCGGTGAACAGCGGCACGGGCGCCCGCTTTCCACCGACGGTCTGCACGTAGATCTTCTGCAGCCCATCGCGATTCGAGCCGAACGTCAGGCGGCGGTTGTCCATCCACGCGGGCGACTGGTTGTCGCCTCCCGCGATGGTCAGGACAACGCGGTCGGGCTTCGCCGCGTCAGCCACGCGGATTTCGCGCGTCATGACGCCGTCCCTCACCGCCACCGCAATCCGCCGGCCGTCGGGTGACAGCCGCGGTGTTTGAAACACATCTGCCGATGTGGTGAGCGGCGACACTTTGCCTTCGCGATCGACCCGCACAAGCCGGCTCCGCGCGTCGTCCGCGGATGCGCGGAGCCAGGCGAGCGTGCCTGTCCGCGAGACAGAGAATCCCGATCGGCCGAGCACGCCGAACCCGGCCGCCGTCTGAATCCCCTTCGCGAGGGGGGACGGCACGTCGGAGATCGTGTGCTCCTGAGCATCGAACTTCACCGCCATCAGGCTGCCGAGATAGCCGTAAACGAGATGGCCCGTCTCGACAAACTGCGCCTGCCCGATGATCGGCACCCGCAGGCGCGCGCGCGTGCCGTCTGTCGACAACACCTCGAGGTGCGGGTCGCGGCCGCGCTCGGACACCGTGAACACCAGCGCGCCGTCGGCGAGTGCATGAGGCCAGCCATGCTCGAGCTCGCCATCGCTGCCGTTGAGCGTCGTCAATGGCACGGCGGTCCCTCCGCCGGCGGGGACGCCCATCAGGCCTTGATTGCCGAGCGGCGCAAAGACGATACGGTCGTCGGCTGTCCACGTGCCTCCAGCCGAATCCGAGGGCGCTGCGACGATGCGCTGCGGAACGTCGCCTTTCGAGGTAGAGGTTCGCCAGATCGCCCCACGCGAGAAGTACGCAACCGCGGATCCATCAGGAGAAAAGAACGGGGTGCTCGCGCCAATCGTGCCCGGCACCTCGCGGTCGCTGGCGGTGCCTTCCGCAACCGATCGGATGAAGAGACGCCGCAGCCCGTCTTCGTCGCGTTCGGCCGAATAGGCGAGCCACCGGCCGTCGGCGGAAACCACAAATGACGCGAGCGCGCGCCCCTGTGGAATCGCCATCATGAAGCGGACGGCGGACGGCCGGGGCGCCTCATGAAAGCCGCAGGCGCCAACGGCAAGAGCCGCGGCGGCAAGCGCCACACCCATGTGGCAGGCGTGCCATCGCCGCGCCCTTGATATCATGGCAGGCTGAACATGTCCCGGAAATGGTTGGTCGTAGCGGTGGCCGCCCTTTGCGTGCCAGCCGCGTGGTGGCTCGTTCAACGTATGGGTTCCCGCATTCTAACCGTGACGCCGCCGACTGAGGGGATTTCCCGAACGCTCGCGACCGAACGGGCGTCGAACATCAGCGCCGTGCGTTACACGTTGTCCTTGAGCATCCCGCCGCGCAAAGAGGAACAAATCCGCGGCACGCTGGGCGTCCGCCTCCGGCTGGCCGAGCGGGCGCCGGTCATCCTCGACTTCGCGCAGCCGGCCGAGCGCGTGTCTTCGATTCAGGCAAACGGCCGTCCGGTCCCCGTCCGATCCGAACACGGCCACCTGGTCATTCCCGGCGATCTCGTGAACAGCGGCGAGAACGTCATCGATATCGCGTTCATCGCCGGCGATGCCCCGCTGAACCGCGACGATGAGTACCTGTACTCGCTGTTCGTACCGGCGCGCGCATCTCAGGCGTTTCCGTGCTTCGATCAGCCCGACATCAAGGGCTCGCTGTCTCTCACGCTTGAAGTCCCATCCACCTGGACCGCCGTCTCGAATGCGCCGGAAATCGGGCGCGATGCGGCCGCGGAGCGGACGACGATTCGATTCGGCCAGACGCAGGCGCTTCCGACCTACCTCTTCGGGTTTGCCGCGGGGCGATTCTCCGTCGAGCGCGGCGAACGCAACGGCCGCGCCTTCCAGCTTTACCATCGGGAAACCGATCCGGCCAGGGTCGCGGCCAATCGCGAAACGATCTTCGATCTCCATCAGCAGGCGCTCGAGTGGCTGGAGGGCTACACCGATCGCAAGTATCCGTTCGACAAGCTCGATTTCGTGCTGCTGCCGGCTTTCCAGTTTGGCGGCATGGAGCACGCCGGCGCGATCTACTACAACGCTCCGGCGCTCTTTCTCGACGAGACGGCCACCCAGAATCAGCGGCTTGGGCGCGCGAGTCTCATCGCCCACGAAACCGCCCACATGTGGTTCGGCGATCTCGTCACCATGAAGTGGTTCGACGATGTGTGGCTCAAGGAAGTGTTCGCGAACTTCATGGCCGCGAAGATCGTCGACCCGACGTTCCCGAACATCAACCACGACCTGCGGTTCTTCCTGCAGCACTACCCGGCGGCGTACGAGGTCGATCGCACCGCGGGCGCGAATCCCATCCGCCAGAATCTCGACAATCTTCGCGAGGCCGGCGGTCTCTACGGGCCGATCATCTATCAGAAGGCGCCGGTCGTCATGCGGCAGCTCGAGCAGATGCTCGGGCCCGACGAGCTGCGCGACGGCCTGCGCGAATACCTCACCCGCTTTGCGTTCGCCAACGCGACGTGGACGGATCTCATCGAGATGCTCGACCGCCGCACGAGCGAAGACCTGGCCGCATGGAGCCGGGTCTGGGTCGACGAGCCAGGACGGCCGACGATCGACACGGTGCTCGAGAGCCGGAACGGCAAGATCTCACGCCTGGCGTTCTCGCAGTCCGATCCCCGCGGCCGCTCGCTCGTCTGGAACCAGACGCTGCAGGTGGCGCTGGGGTACGACCACGGCGCGCGCATCACCACGCTGAAGATGAACGGGGCATCGGTCGACATGCCGCGCGTCGGCGATCTGCCCGTTCCGCACTACGTGTTGCCGAACAGCGAAGGCCTCGGCTACGGCCTGTTCAAGCTGGACGACACGAGCCGGCAGTTCTTCCTGACCCGCCTGCCGGCCATTGGCGACAGCCTGACGCGCGGCACCGTGTGGGTCACGCTGTGGGACGACATGCTCGAGGGGGGCACCGCTCCTCGACAACTGTTCGATCTCATGCTGGCCGCGCTGCCCGAAGAGCACGAAGAGCTGACGGCCGAACGGATCCTCGGCTACGTCCGAACGAGCTTCTGGCGGTTCCTGACGGATGCCGAGCGCGCCTCGGTGGCGGCACGGCTCGAGCAGGTCCTTCGCGCCGGCATGAAACAGGCCACGACCACGTCGCTGAAGTCGGCGTACTTCGGCGCGTTCCGTCAGATCGTGACGACGCCCGAGGGTCTCGCGTACCTCGAACGCGTTTGGCGACGAAAGGAGCCGATTCCCGGGCTCACCTTCGCCGAGAACGATTACATCGACATGGCGCAGGAGCTGGCGCTTCGGGACGTCAGGGGAAGCGCCGGGATCCTGGACGATCAGCACGGGAACATCGCCAATCCCGACCGCAAGGCCCGATTCGCGTTCGTCATGCCGGCGCTGTCATCGGACGTGGCGGTGCGCGATGCGTTCTTCGCGAGCCTGGCGCGCGTCGAGAACCGCGCGCGGGAACGATGGGTGGCCGACGGCCTGGCCTTCATCAGTCACCCGCTCCGCCGTCACCACGCGGAACGGTACATTCAGCCCGGTCTCGAGCTGCTGAGCGAGATTCAACGCACGGGCGACATCTTCTTTCCGTTGAACTGGACGGGTGGGCTGCTCGCCGCCCATAACTCGCCGGCGGCCGCGCAGATCGTGAGAGGTTTCCTCGACGCGCAGAAGAACTATCCGCCGCGCCTGCGGCAGGTGATCGAGCAGAACGCCGACCAGTTGTTCCGATCCGCACGCATCGTCGGATCGTGACAGATGAAAATCCAACAGGAGATCAGGAGACTAGGAGTAGGAAAGTCCTTTGATATCTCGCTCTCTAGAAACCGGTTTTATGACTGGCTCTGCGGTGTCTTGAAGTCGCCACAGGCGACATCGCAGCAGAAACAGCCGTCGTTGGCTGCGAAGACGCTCGCCGGTCACTCCAAGAGGCGTTAGCCAGACTTATCCGAGATTCAACATTGACAACAACCACAGTCAGGCTAGATCAGGCATTGCTCCTGGGGCCTCCACCTCAAGGCAATCTGGCCGTCCAGGTTTTCTCGCACGGGTCCCTCGCAGCCGAACTGTACACGCCAAAGGATCGGGACCCACAACAACCTCACGACCGGGATGAGGTATACGTCGTGGTCCGGGGCACGGGCATGTTCTTCGATGGTTCCGAACGGCGGCCAATCGAAGGTGGTTCGTTCATATTTGTTGCGGCCGGCCAGTCACATCGGTTCGAAGAATTTTCGTCAGATTTCGCAGCCTGGGTGTTTTTCTACGGCCCGAAAGGCGGCGAAACGGCTGGCTGACATCGGCTTGGAGCCGTCGCGGCTTCTGTCCCGTGGAGGAGCGCCGTCCTGAGATTGAATCCGAGGACTTGCTACGCCACGTCTTTGCCGACGTGCTCCGCGAGGACCTCGTTGATCAGGGTTTGATAGCCGATCTGCCGCCGCCACGTCACGTCGTCGTGCCATCGCGTCATCGTGTTGCCGTCATTCTCAGCCTTGCGCTAAGCGATTTCAGCTCAATCAGTCACCGGCTCGCGCCACGCGAGAACAATCAGGCCTGCGAACAGCGTCACCATGAGCGCGCGATCGGCATGTATGAGCACAGTTCGTGTAGAGCGTGGTATTCGCGAGGCCAGCCGGCGGCTGAGACCGGGAATATCGAACATCATGCCGAGTTGAAGCACCCAGAACAGCGTCCGTCGCAGCCGGGACGGCTCGGTATCTTCGAGCGCCAGCAACATCAGAACCGGCAGCAGAATCACGAATCCGTATGTGAGGTGGTAGAAGGTCATCAGCGACCACAGCGCGACGAGCGGCGGCGCCGCGTACAGAACTCGCCTGTGTGCGCCGCCTTCCTGCACGCCGACGACACAGATCCCGGTCAGCAGGCCAAGACCGATCGACCCGGCAATCGCGTCCACTTCTGACGTGTCGGCAGCCAACCGAGCAACGAGAGGTCGAAACTCGCTGAGACCGGCCAGGATGGCATCGCCGGTGTGGTGCATGGCCAGAATGCCTGCATAACGGCCGAGCACGAAGAGCGGATCGCTCTCGGACCAGACGCAGAACACCGCGAACAGGCTTCCCGCGGTCACGAGCGACGACGACACCAGCATCCAGCGCCGGGTGAAGACGCTCCAGAGAAATACCGGCACGGCCACTTGTGGTTTCATCATCGCGAGGCCGAGCCACACACCGCCGGCAACCCGGTGGCGATCCGCCATGCTCAACGCCATCATGCTGCACGCCAGCGCCGCGACGGTGAACTGCGTCAACGTCCGCACGCCGCCCCAGCAGAGGAACATCAACACTGGCAGCAGGATGACCCGGACGGGATCGTGCGGTCTGTAGAAACGCGCGGCCAGATACGGCGCGAGCATCAACAGTCCGATGTTCAGGAGCATCCAGACGGGATGTGCCAGGCCCAGCGGCAGCAATCCCAGCGGCGAGAGCATCACGATGGCATTCGGCGGGTAGTCAACAGCCGTCGTCGTCAGGTGGTAGAGGTTCTCGCGGCCGACGAGCCAGTCGCGGCCCCATGCCTGGACGGATTGCAGATCCAGCAGCCGGTGAGGCTGCGACGACACGACGACGCCCGCGGCCAGATTGAGCGCCGCGAGCGATGCCCAGCACACGAGGGCGCGACGAGACGGCTTCGTGAAAAGCGGCCCGCTCACAGCATCGAAACGGGATCGATGTCGATGGACACGCGCCGCCGCAACTCCGGCTCGGCGGCAACGGCCGCCAGCACGGCTTCGCGCATGCTCGCGCGGTGACTGCCCTTCAGAAAAATCTGCGCACGATATTCTCCGCGCAGCTTCGCAACCGGCGCGGGCGCAGGCCCGAGCACGCTGAACCGGCCGGCCTCGGCATGGGAACGAAGGTGCTGCGCCAGCGTAGCCGCATCCCCGAGTGCCCCGCGCGCGTCACTTCCCTTCACCATGAGATTCACCAGGGCGGTCAGCGGTGGATACCGCATCGCCTGCCGGTATTTCAGTTCGTCGGCGAAGAACGCGCCGTAGTCCTGGTGCGTCGCGTGGCTGATGCTGTAATGGTTCGGATACAGCGTCTGCACGATGGCTTCGCCCCGCTCGGCCCCGCGTCCGGCCCGCCCCGCCACCTGGGTCAGCAACTGAAACGTGCGTTCCGCCGCCCTGAAGTCGGCGAGCCCCAGTCCGACATCGGCCGAGATGACGCCGACCAGCGTCACGCGCGGAAAATCGTGACCTTTCGCAATCATCTGTGTTCCCACGAGCACGTCGATGGCGCCGCCCGCCATCGATCGAAGGATTTCGGCCGCCGCGCCCTTGCGCCGCACCGTGTCGCGATCGAGCCGTGCGACCTTCGCCTCTGGCCACAGCCGCGCGATTTCCTGCGCGACCTTTTCCGTGCCGAAGCCCCTGCGCTCGAGATACGGACCCTTGCACGCCGGGCACGCCTTCGGCACGAGCACCGCGTAGTTGCAGTAGTGACAGCGGGCGCGATGACGCTCCCGGCCCTCGGTGTGGACGACAAGCGACACGCTGCAGTTCGGGCACTCGAGCGTGCCGCCGCATTGCCGGCAGAACACCGCCGTGGCCAGGCCGCGGCGATTCAAGAGCACGAGCGATTGCTGTCGGGCGTCCTGACGCTTCGCGATCGCCTCTTTCAACGGACCGCTGAGAATCACGTCGGGACCATGCTCGGCGTACTCCTGCCGCATGTCGACGACCGACACCGCCGCAAGCGGACGATCGTGCACGCGCCGCTCCATCATCAGGCGCGTGTAGCGCCCGCTCGACGCGTTCTGGCTGCTCTCGAGCGAAGGCGTCGCGGAGCCGAGCACCACGAGCGCGCCTTCGTTTCTGCCGCGCACCACCGCGACGTCCCGGCCGTGGTAGCGTGGCGTTTCTTCCTGCTTGAACGACGAGTCGTGCTCTTCGTCGACGATGATGAGCCCGAGGTTCGCGAGCGGGGCAAACACCGCCGACCGCGTCCCGACCACAACCGACACTTCCCCGCGGCGAATCCGGTACCGCTGATCCGATCGCTCGCCGTCCGACAGGCCGCTGTGCTGCACGGCCACACGGTCGCCGAACGCATCGCGGAAGGCCGACGCCACGGCTGGCGTCAGCGCAATTTCCGGCACCAGCACCAGCACGGATTTGCGCCGTTCCAGAACCATCTCCGCCAGCCGAAGATACACCTCGGTTTTACCGGAACCGGTAACCCCCTGGAGAAGAAACACGGCGAACTGACCGGTCGCGGCCGCCGCGCCGAGCGCCTCGAGCGCCCTCGCCTGCTCGGGTGTCAGCGATCGGCCCGCGGGGCGGTTGACAACGGCAGACACAGAGCCGCCGGCAAACGGATCGCGCTCGCTGCGCTCGCGCCGGAACGTCACAAGACCTTTGGCGGCCAGCCTCTGCAGAACATCGGTTGAAATGCCGCGCGCGTTGAGATCGGGAACGGTCATGCCGGCAGGTTGCCCACGCAACAGCGCGACGGCCTCCTTCTGACGCCCGCCGAGCGACAAAGTCTCGTCGTGCCCCTGTGCCGTCAACGTCGCGAAACGAATCGTTCTATAGGCTTGTGTCGAGGGTACGGCGGCGGCAAGGGCATCTCCCGCGCCGCACGCGTAGTACTCGGCCACCCACAACGCGAGATCCACCACGGGCGGGGGCAGGAATGCCTCGTCGTCCATGACTTCGACGAGCGGTTTGATTTTGTCTGCCGCGGTATTGTTCGCCTCGAGCGTCGCATCCGGATTGACGACGATGCCCGTGACCACGCGTTTGCCGAGCGGCACCACCACGCGGGCGCCGCGGTGTGGCGGCGGACTGCCGTCAGGCACGAGGTAGGTGAGCACGTCGAGATAGGGAACGGGAACGGCAACGGAGACGAGCCGCACCGGATCAGGCCACGGTTTCGCCGTTGAGCAGGGCACGGACCTTCTTCATGTCCTCCCACACCTCGCGCCGGCAGCTTGGGTTGCGGAGCAGATACGCCGGATGGAAGGTCGGCACCAGCTTCGCGCCACGGTAGTCGTACAACCGGCCGCGCAGGCGCGAAATCGGATCCATGGTCTTCAGGAGCGAGCGCGCGGCGAACGTGCCGAGCGCGACGATGACCTTCGGCTTGATCGTATCGACCTGACGAAACAGGAACGGCTCGCACTGCGCCACTTCGTCCGGTTCGGGATTGCGATTCTCCGGAGGGCGGCACTTGATGACGTTCGCGATATAGACGTCGTCGCGCTTCAGCCCGATGGCTTCGATGATTTGCGTCAGCTTCTGCCCGGCCCGGCCGACAAACGGGATGCCCTGAATGTCTTCGTCGCGTCCAGGCGCCTCGCCGACGAACATCAGATCGGCGGTGGGGCTGCCGACGCCAAAGACAATCTGTTTCCGTCCGAGCCGGCACAGCTTGCACCGCGTGCAATCGCCGATGTCTTCGCGAATGGCACCAAGCCTCGCTGCGCTGGATTCACCGGACTCACTGGATTCATTGGCGGTTTCATGACCGGTGAAAGCGGGTCCTGTCGCCGGGCTGCCCCGTCCCGTCCTCGGTCCGAACAACGCGTGTACGGGAGACGGACCTGCGCCCTTCGACAAATGCTCAGGGCGTCCCGAGCGCAGTGGAGGGGCGGGCGTGGCCGGGGCGGCCCCGCCCGGCGCCACCCGCTTATCTGAGCTGTTGAAACCGCTTTGGGACTCTCCCGACTCCGCCGACTCTCCCGGACTCTTTAGACTCTCTGGACTCTTGAGACTCCCCTGACTCCGGCCTCACCCCCCACGCCGGGTCCTTGCTGTACCCGGTGACGCCGAGCTCTTCGAACAGCTTCAGATGCTCGGCGAGCGCGTCGCGACTGATCGTCATGGCGTCCGGACGGCGGTCCCGGCGAGAAGAAGCGTTTCGATGCGCTGCACGATTTGCAGTGCGATGGCCGACTTGGCTTGCCGCGGCAGCGACTCCTCGCCCGACGGCGTCACCAGCGTGACTTCGTTGGCGTCGACCTCGAAGCCGATATCGGTCCTCGACACGTCGTTGGCCACGACCAGATCGATCCCCTTTTCGCGCTGCTTGCGTCGCGCGCCGGCAACAACGTCATCGGTTTCGGCCGCGAACCCGACGAGCATCGGCCGCCCCTTCCCGGCACGCTGCCGGCCCAACTCGGCCAGGATGTCCGGCGTGCGGACGAGCGTCAGGGTGAGCGTGTCGGAGTCCTTGTGAATTTTCCCGGGCGCGGCGGCCGATGGCGTGTAATCGGCAACCGCGGCCGCCATGATGACCACGTCGGCCTGCGCCGCACGCGGGACGACGGCATCGCGCATCTCGGCCGCCGTCGTCACGCGTATGACTTCGACGCCAGCCGGCGGCGTCAATTCTGTCGGGCCGCTCACCAGCACGACCCTGGCGCCACGCGCGCGCGCGGCACCCGCCAGCGCGTATCCCATCCGCCCGCTCGATCGGTTGCCGATGAAGCGAACCGGATCCACTGCCTCTCGCGTCGGGCCCGCGGTCACCACCACCAGCTTGCCGCGCAGCGGTCCCGACGGCGTCAGCAGTTGCTCGACCGCCGTCACGATGTCAGCGGGCTCCGCGAGGCGTCCCTTGCCAATCCATCCGCAAGCCAGGTATCCGGCACCGGGATCGACAAAATAGGTCCCGCGTCTGGCAAGCGTCTCGAGGTTGCGCTGCACCGCCTCGTGCTCGAGCATGTTCGTGTTCATCGCGGGCGCGACGAGCACCGGGGCCTTCGTCGCCAGGTACAACGACGTGAGGAAGTCGTCGGCGATGCCGTTGGCAAACTTGCCGATGATGTTCGCGGTGGCCGGTGCGACGAGCAGCAGATCGATGGTCGACGCCAGCGAGATGTGTTCGATGTCGGAATTCGCTCCCGGCTCGAACTGGCTCGTGAGCACCTTGTGCCGGGTGATCGCCTCGAAGGTGAGCTCGCCCACGAACTGTTTTGCGGCGCGCGTCATGACGGCGACGACGTCGTGCCCCTGCTTCTGCAGGCCGCGCACGACTTCGACCGACTTGTAGGCGCCGATTCCGCCACACACGCCAATCGCGATCATCGCCATGTCGTCACCCCTGAAACGTCTTCAGTATCTCGACCGCTTTCGGCCTCATGCACTCCAGCCTCGAGCGCTCGGCCAGCACGATGGACCTGATTCGCTCGACGCACGAATCAAGGTCGTCGTTGAGCACGACGTAGTCGTATTCCTTGAACGCCGGGACTTCTTCGCGAGCCACCTCCAGCCGCCGGTGCATCGCCTCTTCGCTGTCCTTGCTGCGGCCGCGCAGCCGCTTCTCGAGCACGTCGTACGACGGCGGCAGCACGAAAATGGCCACGTGCGGCAGGCCTGTCCTCCGGACCTTCCGCGCGCCCTGTACGTCGATGACGAGCACCACGTCGTGGCCGCTCTCGAGGCAGCGCGCCGTGTCGCCCGCGTGCGTGCCATAGAAGTTGCCGAACACGTCGGCGTACTCGAGGAACTCGCCGCTGGCCAGCATCGCCTCGAAGCGCTCGCGGCTCACAAAATTATAGTCCACGCCGTCGGCCTCATCCTTCCGCGGCGCGCGCGACGTGTAGGAGCGCGAGAGCTTCAGGCGATCGGTCACTTTGACCAATCGCTCGACGACCGTTGTCTTGCCCGTGCCCGATGGGGCGGAGACGATGAACAGCACTTAGCTCGCCTTATTCGACATTCTGTACCTGTTCACGCATCTTTTCGAGCTCCGCCTTTGCGGCGATGACAAGGTTCGAGACGCGCAATCCGTCGGCCTTCGACCCGATGGTGTTGACTTCGCGATTCATCTCCTGCAGCAGGAAATCGAGCTTGCGGCCGCAGGGCTCCGGCGAATCCGCGAGCGATTTCCAGTGGGCGATGTGGGCGCGGAAGCGCGCCATCTCCTCGCTGATGTCCGAGCGCGACGCGACCCGCACGATCTCCTGCGCGATGAGCGCGGGATCGGCCGCAAGTTCGACCGTGAGTTCCTGCACGCGCGCGCCGAGCCGCGCCTGCAGCTCCTGCCGGCCCTGCTCGGCCGCGTCGGCGATCTCTTCGAGCATGCCGCCGACGAGCGCGCGGCGTACTTCGAGGTCGGCATTCAGGTGATCGCCTTCGGTGCCTCGCATGCCGTCGAGCTGCGTCACCGCTTCGTCGACGGCCGACTCGAGCATTTCGACCAGCTGCGCCACCATGGCCGCGTCGCGTTCCACCGGCCGCTCGCGGACCGCCAGCGCCTGGGGCAGCCTCAGCAGGTCGCCGGGTGTCAGCGGTCCCTGGACGATGCCGCGATTGCGCGCGGTCTCGAGCGCGGCCGACAGGGCCACCGCCAGCGACTCGTTGAACTCTACTTCGACGCTGGCCGTGTGGCGATACTGAACCGCGACGGCGAGCTCGACCCGGCCGCGGCCGATCCGTTTCTGGACGGTCGAGCGGATACGCCCCTCGGCCTCGGCGAGGCTCTGCGGCACACGCAACTGCAGGTCGAGGTGGCGATGGTTGACGGCGCGGATGGTGACCGTAATGGTCGCCGCTTCCGACTCTCTCGTCGAGGACGCGAACCCCGTCATGCTCTTAATCATGTGTAGTCGCCGGTCCCGCCACCCGCCGCACGATGACGGCTGATGTCCCTGTCTCTGTTTGTTCCCGCCGGGGCTCGAGCAGCTGCATCTTGTACAGCGCCGCGTACACGCCCTCGCGGCCCAGCAGATCTTCGTGACGGCCGAATTCGACGATGCGGCCCCGCTCGAGCACGATAATCGCATCGGCGCGCATGATCGTCGACAGACGATGCGCGATGACGAACGACGTCCGGTTCAGCATCAGCGTCGCCAGCGCGTCCTGGACCAGCAGCTCGGCTTCGGCGTCGAGCGCCGACGTCGCCTCGTCGAGAATCAGGATCGGCGCGTTCTTCAGCAGCGCGCGCGCGATCGCCAGACGCTGGCGTTGCCCGCCCGACAGTTTCTGTCCCCGCTCGCCGATGCGCGTCTGGTACCGGTCCGGAAGCGCCGCGATGAACTCGTGCGCGTGCGCCGCCCTGGCGACAGCCTCAATCTCGGCCGGCGCAGCCTTGAGAGACCCGTACGCGATGTTGTTCGCGATCGTGTCGTCGAAGAGCACCGTCTCCTGAGTGACGATGCCAACCTGCGCCCGCACCGACTTGAGCGTGACGTCGCGGATGTCGCGCCCGTCGATCGTAATCATGCCGCCGCTGACGTCGTAAAAGCGCGGAATCAGGTTGACGAGCGTGGTCTTGCCGGCGCCGCTGCGCCCGACGATCGCGACCATCTGCCCCGCCGGCACCTTGAAGGTGATGTTCCGGAGAATGGCTCGAGGGTGGACATCCTCATACGCGAACGTCACGTCGCGGAACTCGATCGTCGACGCAAACGGCGGCAAGGGTTGCGCTGTCGGAGACTCGCCGACCTCGGTGTGCGTATCGAGCATCTCGAAAATGCGATCGGCGGCGGCAATCGCCTGCTGGATATTCGCGTTCACGCGGCTCAGCTTCTTCGCCGGCGCGTACATCATCAGCAGCGCCGCCAGGAAGGCGGTAAAGTCGCCGGCCGTCAGCCGTCCCGCGGCAATCTGCTCGCTGCCGTACCACAGGGCCGCCGCCATGCCAATGCCGCCGAGCAGCTCCATCGCCGGCGGCATCACCGAGAGCGCACGCACGACGCGCATGTTGGTGCGATAGAGATACCTGAGCGCCTCGCGAAAACGGCTCGCCTCGCGCTCCTCGGCGCCGAAGGCCTTGACGATGCGGTGAGCAGCGAACGTCTCGGTGCCGACGTGCGTCATGTGCTCCTGGGCTTCCTGGCTTCGCCGCGCCGTCCGCCTGATGCGCTGCCCGAGCCGCACGAGCGGATACACGACGATCGGCGCCCCCGTAAAGCACACCATCGCGAGCCGCCAGTCGATCCAGAACAGGATGACGGCGTAGCCGACCAGCGCGAGCGTTTCCCGCGAGAGATCGCCGGCGGTCTCGGAGACCGCCCGCTGTACCTGCCCCACGTCGTTCGAGACACGCGACAGCAGTTGACCGACGGTGTTGCGCGCGAAGAAACTCGCCGACTGGCCAAGGATGTGTCCGTAGAGACGATCGCGCAGGTCCATCACGACCCGCTGACCGACATCCTCCATCAGATATCCGGAGAAATACGACCCGAGGCCTTTCAGGAAGTAGAGGCCGACGATCGACAGCGCGATGGTGCGCAGCCCCTGCTGATTCGGCAGGAGCTCGTCGAGGATCGGCCGAATGAGGTAGACGACCAGCGCCGACGATACGGCATAGACCAGCATTGCGAGAACCGCCCAGGCCAGGCGGACCCGATAGGGCTTTGCGTACCGAAGGAGCCGGAAGAACGAGTTCACTCGGTAAAGCGATATTTCAGCAGCACCCACAGCGCGACAACCCCGTCGCGCCACGTGATCTTCTTGCCTTCGTCATAGCCTCGGCCATCATAGGTGATAGGCACTTCGTATACACGATACCCGCGTTTGAAGATTTTCGCGGTCATCTCCGGTTCGATGCCGAAACCATTGCTGTCGAGGGTGAACGACCGGAGCACTTCGATCCGCATGGCTTTATAGCAGGTCTCCATGTCGGTCAGCATCGTGTTGTACAGGACGTTGGTCAGGAACGTGAGGAACAGGTTCCCAAGGTAGTGCGTGAAGAGGAACACCCGGTGGCGGCCAAGAAAGCGCGACCCGTACACCACGTCGGCGCGGCCCTGGCAGATGAGCCCGATGAGGTCGGGAAACTCCTCGGGTGAATACTCCGTATCGGCGTCCTGAATGACGACGAGATCGCCCGTCACTTCTTTAAACCCCAAGCGCAGGGCCGATCCCTTGCCGCCGTTCGGCTTCTGGAGCAGCTTGAACCGGTACCTGCCCTGGAGGTTGTGCAGGATCTCCGACGTGCCGTCCTTCGATCCATCGTCGACGACGATCAGTTCGATGCGGATGCCGGGCACCGCCAGCACGCGCGCGATCATGCCCTCGATCGTCTCACGCTCGTTGTAGACGGGCATGACGACCGAGAGGAGCGGGTCTGTGAGCGTCCCTTTGATGCCTGCCATTACCTGCCGACGGAATAGTACGTGAATCCCTGAGCTTTCATCTGCTCCGGGGTGTAGATATTCCGGCCGTCGAAAATCACAGGCGTCTTCAGCAGCTTGCGCATCCGGACGAAATCGGGCTCGCGGAACTCGTTCCACTCGGTCGCAATCACCAGTGCATCAGCACCCTTGAGCGCGTCGTAGTTCCTGGTGCACAGCTTGATCTTGTTGCCGAAAATCTTCTTCGCGACCGGTTGCGCCTGCGGGTCGAACGCCTGCACCTTCGCCTTCGCCTCGAGCAGCCGGAAGATGAGCGGGATGGCCGGCGCCTCGCGCATGTCGTCGGTTCTCGGCTTGAAGGCCAGTCCCCAGACGGCAATCGTCTTCCCTTTGAGCGAGCCGAAATGCTGTTCGAGCTTGGCGATGAATCGAACCTTCTGCGCCTGATTGACGCGATCGACCGCCTTCAGGATCTGGAAGTCGTAGCCGGTGTCGCCGGAGAACTTGATGAGCGCCTTGATGTCCTTCGGGAAGCAGCTGCCGCCGAAACCGATCCCCGGAAACAGGAACGACGACCCGATGCGGCGATCGGCGCCGATGGCCTTGCGCACCTGATCCACGTTGGCGCCGAACGCCTCGCACACGTTCGCAATCTCGTTCATGAACGAGATGCGCGTGGCCAGGATCGAGTTCGCCGCGTACTTGCACATCTCGGCGCTCGCCGTATCCATGACCATGATGGGCGCGCCCGTGCGCATGTAAGGTGCGTAGAGGTCGGTCATCAACTTCTGGGCGCGCTCGTCGTCGACGCCGATGACCACGCGATCGGGTTTCAGGAAATCCTCGACCGCGGCGCCCTGCTTCAGGAACTCCGGATTACTGACTACGCTGAAGGGATGCGAGGTTTCCTTCGCGACAATCTCGCGCACCCGCTGCGCGGTGCCGACCGGCACCGTGCTCTTGTCGACGATGACTTTGTAGCCGTTCATCGCTTTCGCGATTTCGCGCGCGACGCCGAGCACGTGCGTCAGGTCGGCCGACCCGTCCTCGTGCTGGGGCGTGCCGACCGCGATGAACACGATGCTCGCCGCGCGAACCGAACGGGGCAGGTCGGTCGTGAACTCCAGCCGCTTCTCCGCCCGGTTGCGCTTGACCATCTCTTCCAAACCGGGCTCGTAGATGGGCATGATGCCCCGGCGCAGGGTGCGGACCTTCGCCGCATCCTTGTCGATACAGGTGACGTCGTTCCCGGTTTCCGCCAGGCACGCGCCCAGCACCAGGCCCACATAGCCCGATCCGACCACCGCAATCTTCATCCCTCGTTGCTCCGTTCAGAAAAGGTTCCGGGAACCGTTTTTGCCCTCGATTCAGAAAAACGGTTCCCGGAACCGTTTTTTCCCGAACCCAAATCCGGCGACTTTAGCACAAAGTGAACATGCTTCCAACCCATTGACTCGAAAGGATATGCCGGGTGATAGGGTTGTGATAGGCTGCGACCCGTGCGGATCGTTATCGACTACCGGCCGGCACTCCGGACCCGCACCGGCGTGGGCGAGCACATCCACCAGGTGGCACGCGAGCTGGCGCGGACGGGCGGCGACGAAATCACCCTGGTTTCGAGCTCGTGGAAGGATCGCCTTCCGGCCAACATATCGGCCGAACTCCCCCGGGTCCGGTTGGTGGACCGGCGGATACCTGTGAGCGCCCTGAACCTGGCCTGGCACCGGCTCCGATGGCCCCCGGTCGAGGTGATCGCCGGGGGCGAGTTCGACGTGGCGCACTCCCCGCACCCGTTGCTGCTGCCGTCACGTTCGGCGGCCCAGGTGATCACGATTCACGACCTCGACTTCCTCTCGCATCCCGAACGCACGTCCGCGGAAATCCGTCGCGACTACCCGGCCCTCGTCAAGATGCACGCCGAACGTGCCGATGCGATCATCGTCGTGTCGCGTTTCGTCGCCGGCGAGGTGCAGCAGCGGCTCGGCGTGCCGGCCGGGCGCATCTCGGTGTGCATGAACGGCGCGCCAGAGTGGGCAACACCGCCGGCCGCGGTCGATGGTAGCGGCTACATCCTGTTTGTCGGCACGCTCGAACCTCGAAAGAATGTGGGCGGATTGTTGAAGGCCTACGGCCGGCTGCTCGCCCGCATGCCTCACGCCCCAAAGCTGGTGATTGCGGGGCGGAGCGGCGAGAACGGCGTCGGGACACTCGACCCGATGGACGAGGCGGGGCTCGCGGGACGCGTCGACTATCGCGGGTACGTCGGGCCGGATCAGCGCGAGTCGCTGTACAAGCATGCGCAACTGCTCGTGCTGCCCTCCTTCGACGAGGGCTTCGGCATCCCCGCCCTGGAAGCGATGGCCGCCGGTGTCCCCGTGATCGTGGCCAATCGCGGCGCGCTCCCCGAAGTGGTGGACGACGCGGGGCTTCTCGTCGAACCCGAGGATCCGGAAAGCATCGCCACCGCGATGGAACGGATGATTGGCGACAGGAACCTGAGGGAGACGTGTGCGGCCCGAGGGTTGGCCCGCGCGCGCCTGTTCACCTGGGCGCAGGCCGCGCGCGATACACGGCGCGCGTACGAAAACGCCGTGCTCGGCTTCCGCCAGAAGTCTCGCCGGCTGTCGAGCTCGGAGCCCAACATCAAAAGTCCCGATGCGCATCGGCATTGACGCCCGCGAGCTTTGCGGGAAGCCGACTGGCGTAGGCCGTTACCTGTCGGGTTTGCTCGGCCAGTGGTCGGGCGACGTCGCGGCGTCGCGGCACACGTTTGTCCTCTACGCCAACGAGAGCATCTCGACGCGGATTGGCAACGGCGAACTGCGAATCGTGCCCGGCCCGGCCGGAGCGGCGTGGGAGCAGCTTTCGTTGCCCGCGGCCGCCAGGCAGGATCGCCTCGACGTGTTCTTCGCGCCGGCATACACCGCGCCGCTCCGCTTGACCATTCCCATCGTGCTGACCGTGCACGACATCTCGTTTGTCGCACATCCGGAATGGTTCCGCTGGAAGGAGGGCTTGAGACGACGCACGCTGACGCGATGGTCGAGCCGCCGCGCACGCCTGGTGCTGACCGATTCGGACGCGTCACGCCGGGAAATCGTGACGTACTTCAGCATCGCGCCCGAGCGCGTGCGGCGCATTTATCCCGGCGCCGTGACGCTTCCCCTGCAGGCGGCGCCGCAACGCGATCCGCTCGTGCTCTTCGTCGGCTCGGTCCTGAACCGTCGTCACCTTCCGGATCTCATTCGCGCCTTCAAGCCGATCGCGAAGCGGCATGCTGACGCGCGGCTCGAGATCGTCGGCGAGAACCGCACGTACCCGCACCAGGATCTCCCGGCTGTCGTCGCAGCCGAGGGTCTTGGATCGCAGGTGTCGATTCGTGACTACGTGCCCGACGCCGAGCTCACGGCCCTTTACGGCCGCGCGCGGGCGTTCGCGTTTCTGTCTGAATATGAAGGCTTCGGCCTGCCTCCCCTCGAAGCGCTGAGCGCGGGCGTGCCGCCGGTGCTCTTCGACACCGATATCGCGCGCGAGGTGTGCGGCGATGCGGCGGTGTTCGTCCGGAACGGAGATCACTCGGCCATTACCGGCGCGCTCGAGCGCGTGTTGTTCGACGAAACCGTCCGGCGCGGGGTATTGGACGCCGCACCTGATGTCTTCGCGCGTTACTCGTGGCCCCGTGCCGCCGCCGAAACGCTGGCGGCCCTGGAGTCGGTGGCGTGACCGATCTCGCGATCATCATCGTGAGCCACAACACGAAAGCGGACCTCGAGGGCTGCATTCGCTCGCTCCGCCAGCATCCGCCCCGCATCCCGCACGAAATCGTCGTCGTCGACAACGCGTCCAGCGACGGCAGCGTCGAGGCCGTGCGAACCGGGTGGCCCGACATTCGTGTCATCGCCCTCGATCGCAACGTCGGTTTTTCAAGCGCCAACAACACCGGAATCCGGGAGACCTCGAGCGAACTGGTGCTGCTCTTGAACAGCGACACCATCGTGCCCGACGGCGCGATCGACAGGCTCGTCGGCGCGTTCGGCGAGCTGCCAGGCGCGGCCGTTGCCGGTCCGAGAATCGTCGACGCGAACGGTCAACCCGAGCTTTCGTTCGGCCGGATGATCGGGCCGTTCGGCGAACTGCGGCAGAAACTGCTCGTCCGGCTGGCGTCGCCCGCGAAGCTGAAGGCAAAGACGGCGCGTGTGCGTGAGGTCGATTGGGTGACCGCCGCCTGTCTCCTCGTCGGGCGGCGCCATGCCGAGGCCGCGGGGTTGCTCGACGAGCGGTACTTCATGTACTGCGAGGACGTGGACTTCTGCGCGGCGGTTCGCGCGAATGGCGGCAAGGTGTACTTCGCGCCGGCTGCCGAGATCGTCCACCTTCGCGGCCGGTCGTGGCGCGCCAGCCCCGCGGCCACCCGAGACCACTACCGCCGCAGTCAGCTGGCGTTCTACCAGAAGCACCATCCGGGCTGGGCACCGATCCTTCGGCTGTACCTCGCCTTACGAGGAAAGCTGCCGCGCCGAACGGCCGATAACCGAGGGTAAGGGCGACGCCACCGGCTTCTCGCCCTTGCCCGAATATGCACGAATTTTCCTGGCTCTGTCCCGAGTGCGGCCGACGTGTGCCGAACAGGGCGGAGATCTGCCGCTGCGGGGGCACGAGGGTAGAAGTGTTGCCGGCCGGGGCGCTGGATGGGGCCGGCCCTGCCGAACCGGCGGCACGTTCGAGCATGCTGCCGTGGATCGTGCTGGGGATCGTCACGATTGCCGCGGCCGGCGGGCTGATCGCGCTTCAGGTCATACCGGTCAAGAAGCAGTCCAGCGACTGCAACGCAGCCGGCGCACCTGACGCACCTATCGCACCCCACGCCTCCGCCTTCGCGCCGGCTGCGCCGATCGCTTCGGCGGACGAGCCCACACCCAACGCATCCGCCTTCGCGCCCACTTCGCCTATCGCTTCGGCGGACAAGCCCAACGCGACTGACGCACCCAATTCGTTGGAAGACGTCGTCAGCCGGTCGATTCCCGCGATTGTCTCGATCGAAGCCGGCCAGGGACGCGGCAGCGGGTTTTTCGCGGCGCCGCGAACGGTGATTACCAATCGCCACGTGGTGCAGAACATCCCGATGGTCACCGTCAGGCTCTCGAACGGCCAGGCGCTGCCGGGACGCGTGGAGACCACTTCGCAGGAATACGATCTCGCGATCGTGCGCGTCGATAGCGCCCCACCATCGCAGCCCGTGCTGCCGCTCGGCACGGTCAACGAGGTGCGGCCCGGCCAGGAAGTGATCGCCATCGGCCTCGCGCTCGGCGTGTTCCAGAACAGCGTGACGCGTGGAATCATCAGCGCGGTGCGCCGCGCCGATCGGACGGTCATGCTGCAAACGGATGCCGCGATCAACCCCGGCAACAGCGGCGGTCCGCTTTTGAACCGCAGCGGCCAGGTGGTCGGCATCAACACGATGAAGATCTCGGGCGCCGCCGAATCGCTCGGCTTCGCCGTCGCGGTCGATCACGCGCGCAGCCTGTTGAGCGGCGGGGTCGCGCCGTCCGGGCCAATCGCCTCGTCGGCGCAGCCCAGCCGGCCGCTCGCCCCCTCATTCAGCGCGCGATCCGAGACCGACGCCGCGCGGGAAGACGGCACACGGCAATACACGCAAATCGTCGAGAGCGCCGCGCGCCGGGCGGCGCAGATCGATTCGTATTGGGAGCGAATCAAGGCCCACTGCGCCTTACGCACCGCGCCGGGCTACGACCGGGAATGGTTTGCCCTGTGGGATGGCCGGGCGGCTCTTACGGCGCCGGACGGGTCCTGCTCGTCGGCGATTCGCGAGATCGAAGGTCTCGCCGCCGAAGTGCGCTCGGTCGTCTCCGCCGCCCAGGAGAACGCGCGCCGTGCGTCGGTGCTGCCGGGCCAGATGCGTGAAATCCGCCGCCGGCATCGCATGGACTGGCCGGGGTTCGATCGGTGATCGTCCATCGTCGATCGTCCATCGTCGATCGTCGGACCTGACTAGAATACATACGTGCGGATCGGCATTGACGCGCGCAAGCTCCATGACTTCGGCATCGGCACCTACATCCGGAATCTCCTTCGCGAGCTCGCGGCGATCGACCGGCAGACCGAGTACGTGCTCTTCACGCGCCCGGGCGATACCGCCGTGGCCGCCTCGCTCGGCGAGAACTTCCGCGCCGTGCCCGATCGCTCGGGCCACTACTCCATCGCCGAACAGGTGTCGATTCCGATCGCGGCGAAGCGTCAGGGACTGGATCTCTTCCATGCGCCCCACTACGTGCTGCCGGCGCTGACGCCGTCGAAAACGGTCGTCACCATTCACGACTGCATTCACCTGATGTTCCCGGAATACCTCAGCCACCGCATGGGATACGCGTTCGCGCGGGCGTCGCTCTACACGGCCGCCCACAAGTCCGATCGTATCTTCACGGTCTCGGAGCAATCCAAACGCGACATCCTGAAGTTCTTCAATGTGCCGCCTGAAAAAATCGTCGTGACGCCCAACGCCATCGACGATCGGTTCAGCGCGACGCCGAGCCCGGAACACGTCGTCAACACGCGCGAGCGGTACCAGTTGAGCCACTCGTACCTGCTCTACGCCGGGAACATCAAGCCGCACAAGAACCTCGAGCGGCTCATCGAGGCATTCCATCTGATCCGCAAGGAGGGACGCTCGGAGCTCGAGCTCATCATCATCGGCGACGAAATCTCCAGGCTGCAGTCGCTGCGCCGCGCCGTGCACAAGTACGACATCCACCGGTCCGTGCGCTTTCTCGGCTACGTACCGCAGACGACGCTCGCGGTCCTCTATCGTCTTGCGGCCGTCTTCGTGTTCCCGTCGCTGTACGAAGGATTCGGTCTGCCGCCGCTCGAAGCCATGGCGAGCGGCACGCCCGTCGTCACGTCGAACGTATCGTCGCTGCCGGAGGTCGTCGGCGACGCGGCGGTGCTCGTCGATCCGTACAAGGCCGAGTCGATCGCCGACGGCATCCTGAGCGTCCTCAGAAGCACGCACCTGCGCGAGGAGTTGAGCAAGCGGGGCCTCGAGCGGGTGAAGGCATTTTCGTGGGCGCGCTCGGTGCAGCGCGTGCGCGAGGTCTACGGCGAGGTGCTGGCATGACGCGCCCCGCTCCGGTGGCACAGGGCTTCAGCCCTGTCTCCCCCAAAATCGTTCTCGTACACGACTGGCTCACCGGCATGCGCGGCGGCGAGAAGGTGCTCGAGCTTCTGTGCGAGACCTACCCGTCGGCCGATCTCATCACGCTGTTTCACGTGCCGGGATCGGTGTCACCGGTCATCGAGCGGCTGCGTCCGCGCACATCGGTGCTGCAGAAGCTGCCCGGAGCCAGGCGTTTTTATCGCTATTGCCTCCCGCTCTTCCCAACCGCGATCGAACAGTTCGATCTCGATCAGTACGACCTCGTCATCAGCACCAGCCACTGTGCCGCGAAGGCCGTCGTCAAGACAGGCCGGGCGCGACACCTGTGTTACTGCTTTACGCCGATGCGGTATGCGTGGGACCAGTTCGACGCGTACTTCGGCGAAGGGCGGGTCGGGACCCTGAAAAACCGGGCCTTGAAGCCCATGCTCGACGCGCTGGCACGCTGGGATGCCGCCACGGCCGGCAGGGTCGACCACTATGTCGCCATCTCTCAACACGTTGCCAGCCGGATCCGTCGGTACTATAATCGTGACGCCGACGTCATCTATCCGCCCGTCGATACGGGCTTTTTCGTCCCGGATGACACGGTCGCTCGCGAACACTCTTTGCTGATTGTGTCGGCTCTCGTTCCGTATAAGCGCATCGACGTGGCCATCGAGGCCAGCCATCTCTCCAACATGCCACTTCGCATCGTCGGCAACGGACCCGAGCGCGGCGCGCTGATGGATCTCGCCACGCGCGCGGGAGCCAACGTGCAGTTTCTCGGCTCGCTGCCCGACGAGGCCGTACGCGACGAGTATCGACACGCGGCGGCCGTGCTCCTTCCCGGCGAGGAGGATTTCGGAATCGTGCCGGTCGAAGCGCAGGCGTGCCGGACGCCGGTCGTCGCGCTGGGCCGCGGCGGCGCGGTCGAGACGGTCATCGACGGCGTCACCGGCGTCCTCGTCGACGAATCCACGCCGGCCGCCTTTGCCGCGGGCATCTCGCGCGCACGGCAGCTTCGCTTCGATCCGGAGATCATGCGGCAGCACGCCATGACGTTCGATCGCGCCGTTTTCGCGCAATCGATTCGGGCCACCATCGAGCACCTGGCCACCGGGTACCATGCTTAGGCGCTACGGACGCCTTCTGGTCGCGCTCTACGTCATCTCCGATGCCGTGCTGGGCATCACGGCGTTCGGGCTGGCGTATGTCGTCCGGTTCTTCAGCGGGCTCATTCCGGTCACCCGCGGATATCCGCCATTCATGCAATACGTCTCGGTGATGCCGTTCATCGCCGTGCTCGTCCCCCTCGCCTTTCACTTTCAAGGGGTCTACCAGCTTCGGCGAGGGCGTTCGCGGGTCGACGACTTCTTCCTGGTGTTCATCGGCACCGTCGTCGCGGTGATTCTCGGCGTGGTTTCGACGCTCTACTTCGACGCCTACCATGCGTCGCCCGAGGAGCAGGCGGTTGGCGCGTATCAGGTCTCGCGCATCGTCTGGGCGCTGTTCCTCGTCTTCAACATCGCGCTCACCTTCGGCTCGCGCGAGCTCGTACGCGAGGTGCTCGAGCGCCGCTGGAAAGCCGGCCTCGGCCTGAAACGCATTCTGATCGCGGGCGCGGGCGAGCTTGGCCGCGTGGTCGCGGAAAAGATTCTGCAGCATCGCGAGCTCGGCTATCAGATCGTCGGCTTCGTCGACGACCGCGCGGGCGGCGATCACCTCGGCTATCGCGGGCTACCTCTGCTGGGCACGCTCGCCGATGCACCCGACATCATCCGCCAGGAGCACGTCGACCACCTGTACGTGGCGCTGCCGCTCGACGAGCACGTGAAGATGCTCGACCTCATCGAGAGCACCAGCCGCGAGATGGTGGACGTCAAGGTCGTGCCCGACCTGGTGCAGTTCCTCGCTCTCCGCGCGCGTCTCGAAGATCTCGACGGCGTGCCGATCATCAACATCCACGACGTGCCGCTGCAGGGCTTGAATGCCGTGATCAAGCGGACGATCGACCTCGGCATCAGCGGCGTCGCCACGATGCTGCTGTCCGTTCCGTGCGGCATCATCGCGCTCCTGATCAAGTGGACGTCGCCGGGGCCCGTGTTCTACCGCCAGGAACGCATGGGACTCGACGGGCGGCCGTTCTGGGTCTACAAGTTCCGGTCGATGAGGGACGACGCCGAAGAGGTGACCGGACCCATCTGGGCCCGTGACGACGATCCGCGGTGTACGCCGGTGGGCCGTCTCCTGCGGCGGTGGGACCTGGACGAGCTGCCGCAGATCTGGAACGTGCTCCGCGGAGACATGTCGATCGTCGGGCCGCGTCCCGAGCGGCCGTTCTTCGTCGACCAGTTCAAGCATCGCTTCCCGCAGTACATGCTTCGGCACAAGGTGAAGGCCGGCATCACCGGCTGGGCGCAGGTCAACGGGTGGCGCGGCAACACCTCGCTCGAAAAACGGATCGAGTTCGATCTCTACTACATCGAGAACTGGTCGGTGTCGCTCGATCTCAAGATCATGTGGATGACGCTCTTCCGCGGCGTCCTGCAGAGACAAGCATAGACTATGAAAAAACGTATCGTCATCACGGGAGCCGCGGGCTTCATCGGCTCCCATCTGGCCGAGGCCCTGCTCGACGAGGACTGCTCGGTCGTCGGCATCGACAATCTGCTCACCGGCGATCTCGCGAACATCGCGCATCTCGCCGGCCGCGACTTCGTGTTCGTCAAGCACGACGTGACCAACTACATCAACGTGGACGGCCCGGTCGATGCCGTGCTGCACTGGGCCAGTCCGGCCAGCCCGATCGACTATCTCGAACTGCCCATTCCGACGCTGAAAGTGGGCGCGCTCGGCACCCACAAGGCGCTGGGCCTGGCCAAGTCGAAGCGCGCGCGGTTCGTGCTCGCGTCCACCTCGGAGGTGTATGGCGATCCGCTCGAGCATCCGCAGACCGAAAGCTACTGGGGGAACGTCAACCCCATCGGCCCGCGCGGCGTCTACGACGAAGCCAAGCGCTTCGCCGAGGCGATCACGATGGCGTATCACCGCTACCACGGGCTCGACACGAAAATCGTGCGGATCTTCAACACCTACGGGCCGCGCATGCGCATCAAGGACGGCCGTGCGGTGCCGGCCTTCATCTCACAGGCGCTCCTCAACGAGGACGTCACGGTGTTCGGCGACGGCACGCAGACGCGCAGCTTCTGCTACGTGGACGATCTCGTCGATGGCATCGTGCGCCTGATGAACTCGAACGTGAACGACCCGGTCAATATCGGCAACCCGCAGGAGATGACCATCGAGGGGATCGCGCGGACCATCATCAAGATGACGGGATCGACGAGCAGGATCGTGTATCAGGAGCTGCCCGAGGACGACCCGAAAGTCCGCCAGCCCGACATCACCAGAGCCCGCACGCTGCTGAAATGGGAACCGAAGGTGACGCTCGAGCAGGGCCTGGTGACGACGATTGACTACTTCAAGAGAAAAATGGGGCTCTAGGTCGCAAGGCGCAGGTCACAAGTCGGCAGGCGCAAGGCGACTCGTTCGCAGCCAGTGATCGGACAGCGCTAAAGCGCTGTGCCACCGATGGATGGGTCGCCCATGCGTTGCGTTGCCTTCGTGCTCGTCGCGGCGTCGCGTTTCCTTTGTGTTCTTCGTGGCGTCGTGCCGTCGTGTTTCTCAGTTCTGATTGATCGTCTTCGTCACCGTGAACACGTAGTGAAAGCCTGAGATCAGCGTAATCGCCGCGGAGGCGTAGATGCCGACGGTCACGACGATCGACGTCCGCTGCAGGTAGTTGAAATACATGATCAAGACGCAGGTGACGATGTAGGTCGCCGTGGCGATCTTGCCGTAGATCGACGGCCGGAACTCGCGGCGCCCGATCGCCAGGTTGATGACGGCCACCGTCAGCACGATCAGCAGATCGCGACTGATAATCAGAATCGTCAGCCACACGGGAAGCTTGTTCACCAGCCCGAGCCCGGGCACGGTCAGCACGCTCACCGTGGCGAGGATGAGGAGCTTGTCGGCCATCGGGTCGAGCCAGGTGCCCAGGCTGGTGCGGCTGCCCATCTTGCGCGCCAGCAGGCCATCGAACAGATCGGTCAGCCCCGCCACCGCGAACACGATGAGCGCCCAGCCGAAATAGCCGTATATCGTGAGGATGACAAAGGCAGGTGCGAGCAGCACCCGCGTGAGGGTGAGCTGGTTCGCCGGCGTCAGGACGCTCATTTCGATGAGGTGTAAAGCCGCTCGATTCGGGTGACGGCGTCGATCGCCTCCGCCCCGCTCACCGGGCGCGAGAGCTGAAACTGACTGCCGTCGGCCAACGGAAGAATTCCCGCGGCAACCGAGAGCGATGCGTCAGCATAGTGCAGATTGCTGACGCCGACATCGGCCATTTTCTGCGGACGGCTCTGCCAGTCCTTCAGCAGTTGAGGCCGGTTGGACGCGACGATCTTCAGCATGCGGGCGACGGCCTGGGCGAGATCGCTCCGCATGAGCGGCGTGCCGGGCTGGAACGTGTGATTCTCGTAGGGCTCCATCACGCCCGCGCTCGCGGTCGCCATGATCCAGTCTGCAGCCCAGTGGCTGCGTGCGTCGGTGATGACCACGGCCTGCGCCGGCGCCGAGGCGACGAGCGGGCCCAGGCGAATGGCGACGAGCGACGCCAGATCGCCGCGCGTGATCGACAATTGGTCGGGAATGGCGCGGTATTCCGCGGGCAGCTTCAGATAGGCCACGCGCGCATCGAGGGCCGCCATCCGCCGGCGCAGATCCGCGCTGGGCTCGAGATCGTTGGCCTCGGTGTACATCTTCATGGCGCCTTCCACATCGCCACGGGCGTCGAGAACCTCGCCGATGTGGATTCTCGACGCGGCGTCGGTCGGGTCCATCGCAATCGCACGCTGGTATCGCGCAAGCGCCTGGTCGGTCTTTCCCTGCCTGGCCTCGACGTCGGCGAGATCCCGTACCAGGAAGGCGCTCTCCGGCGAGGCGGCAATCGCCTGTTCGTACAGCCGCGCCGCCTCGTCGAGCCGGTTCGCCTGCGCGGCCGCCCGAGCCGCTGCCACGTTGTTCTGCAAGGCGCGCGCGCGCAGCACTTCGACCCGGCGAGCGATCGCCTGAAGCTGTGGATCGACCTTCACCGCCGATTCGAACGCCGCCAGGGCGTCGGTTTCGCGCGACGCCGCGAGCAGCGCCTCGCCACGGCCCACGAGCGCCGGCACATAGTTGGCGTTGGACTGCAGGACACGGTCGAACCGCTCCAATGCAGGCTCGGCGTTCCTGCGGGCGAGCTCCATGTAGCCCAGTGCCGTCTCGCTCGGATAGAACTGCGGCGATTTCTTCAGGACGGCCTGGAATCCGGATTCGGCCCGCGACAGATCGCCCGACTGAAACCAGCGCCAGGCATCGCCATGGTCCTTGATGGCTTCCACGAACCGCGGATCGGCGTCCGGCAGCGTCGGCAACAGGTATTCGGGATAGCGCGGCGCGGTCACGACGGGAGGCGTGACGGGGCGGCCACAGGCGATGGCCAGGGTGGCAGCAAGCAAGAACAGCGTCAGTACTCTCATTGGCAATTTTCGATTGACGATTGCCGCATTGATTGACCATTGAAGGCTCTCAATCCCCAATTCAATTGGCAGTCGTCAATCAGCAATTTGGCAATTCCTCTCACCTTCCACCCGCCGCTTTGAAGCGATCGAGCACCCGCCGCGGCACGTCCGCTTCGATCGCCACGCGACCGCCGGTCGTGATGTGGCTGACGACCCTGGCGTGCCGGTACACGCGCGCGATCTGCTCGCGATCCTCGGCACTGTCTTCGTCGAATTCGAGGGTGACCCGCCTGGTGTCCAGCTCGAGCTTCCGCGCGATCGCGTCGATCATTTCTTTGCGGCCCCTGTTCTTCAGCGCCGAGATACAGAGCGCGTCAGGAGACATGCGCTGAAGCCGCTCGGTTTCGCCAGGCTCGATCAGATCGCACTTGTTGAAGACGTTCAACGTGAGGACGTTGGCGGCGCCCACTTCCTCGAGTACCCGCCTGACGGCGTCCATGTGGCGATCGCGATCGGGACTCGCCGCATCGATGACGTGCAGCACGAGATCGGCCTCGGCGACCTGCTCGAGGGTGGCCCGAAACGCCGCCACCAGCGTATGCGGCAGCCGATCGATGAACCCGACCGTATCCGACAACAGCAACCGGCGCCGGTCCGGCAGGCTCACCTGCCGCACCAGCGGATCGAGCGTCACGAACAGCGCATTGGACGCTTCCGCCGATTCCTTCGTCAACAGATTGAACAGCGTCGTCTTGCCCGCGTTGGTGTAGCCCACCAGCGCCGCGAGCGGCACCGACGCCTTCTGACGCCGGATGCGGGAATGACGGCGGCGTTGCCGGATGGAGTCGATCTCCCGGGAGATAGCATGAATCCGTTGCCGGATGCGGCGCCGATCGGTTTCGAGCTTCGTTTCGCCAGGTCCGCGTGTGCCGATGCCGCCGCCGAGGCGCGAGAGCGCCGTGCCCGAACCGGCCAGCCGCGGCAGCAGATACTTGAGCTGCGCGAGCTCGACCTGCCACTTGCCTTCCCGCGTCCGGGCGCGGCGCGCGAAGATGTCGAGGATGAGCTGCGTGCGATCGATCACCTTGCGATCGACCCGCGCTTCGATCTGCCGCAACTGTGCCGGCGACAGCTCGTTGTCGAAGATCACCACGTCGGCCGCGAACCGGGTGCATTCCGAGGCGAGTTCGTCGAGCTTGCCGCTCCCGATGAAGGTGGCCGGATCGGGTGTGGGACGCTCCTGAATCATCTTCAGCACGACGGTCGCACCGGCCGCGGCCGCGAGCCCGGCCAGCTCCTCGAGCGAATGCTCCGCATCGGCCTTCTTCGAACGTCGAAGCGCCAGACCGACGAGCGCGGCTCGTTCGCGCGGCTCGCCGTTCGACGACACGTGGCGTGATGGCATCAGAATCTCGAAAATTCTAGCACGCGGTCCCACGCAATCGCGCCCGCTCGAACCAGCACGGGATCCTCGCCCGTTGCATCGACGATGGTGGATGGAAGGCCGCCAGGCGTCGGGCCGGCATCGATCAACACGTCGAGGCCTGCGCCGAGCGATCGCACGACATCTTCCGGATTCGACGTCGGCGGTTCACCCGAGATGTTCGCGCTGGTGGACGTAATCGCGTGGCCGGCGCTGGCCGCAAGCAGCCGCGCCACGCGATCGGACGGCACCCTCACCGCGACTCTGCCGGTCGAGAGATGGACGTCATCGGATAAGCGCGGCGAGGCGGGAATGATCAGCGTCAGCGCGCCGGGCCACGCCCGCGATGCCAGGCGCCAGGCGAGCGGCGTCAGCGTGCCGACGTGGTCGACGATCTGTTCGACGTTGGCGGCAATCAGCGGCAGCGGATGATCGGCCGCACGCTCCTTGAGCGCGAAGACCTTCTTCACCGCCCACGCCGCGCGGGGATCGGCGGCCAGTCCGTAGAACGTGTCGGTGGGAAACGCGACGACGCCGCCGCGGTGCAGTGCGCTGACGGCCGCGACGAGATCGTCCGCCGCGGCGGCGCAAGGATCGACCCGCAGCCGGATCATGAGCGATAGGCAGGAAGCTCACAGCGCACCGGTCGGTCGGTGCGATACCCGAGCACGTAATCGGCCTGCATCAGCTTGTGAATCTCGCGCGTGCCCTCGTAGATCACGGCGCCCTTCGCGTTGCGGTAGAAGCGGCCCACGGGATACTCGTCGGAGTATCCGTTCGCACCGTGAATCTGGACGGCGTCGGAGGCCGCGCGCTCGGACGAGACCGTCGCGAACCACTTGGCCAGCCCCGTTTCTCTGGTATTGCGCTGTCCGACGTTCTTGAGCCACGCCGATCGCAGCCAGAGCAGCCGCGACGCCTGATAGTCGGACTCCATCTGCGCGATCATTTCTTTCACGAGCTGGTGCTGGCCGATCTCGACGCCAAAGGCACGGCGATCGCGCGCGTAGCGGGCACTCGCCTCGCGGCACGCGCGAATCAATCCCGTCGCGCCGGCGGCCACGGTGAGACGCCCCTGATCGAGGGCGAACATCGCAATCTTGAACCCCTCGCCCGGTTTGCCGAGGAGGTTCTCCTCGGGCACTTCCATGCCGTCCATCTTGAAGAATCCTGTATTGCCCGCGAGGATGCCCCACTTGTGCGTCAGCGTTCCGCTCGAAAATCCTTTGAACGCCCGTTCGACGATGAAGGCGCTCAGGCCGGACGGATCCTTCTGACGCTTCTTCTCCAAATCGGACCAGGCGATCACGAGGAACGTATCAGCGACGTCCGCGAGCGAGATCCACATTTTCTCGCCGTTCAGGACGTACCGATCGCCCCGCTTCTCGGCCGTCGACTGAATGCCGCGCGCGTCGCTGCCCGCCGACGGCTCGGTCAGCCCGTAGGTCGCGATGCGTGTCCCTTGCGCCTGCGGCACCAGATACTTCTGCTTCTGCGCCTCGGTACCCCAGGCGAGCAACGACAGGCAGTTGAGCCCGACGTGCACCGACAGGATCACCCGCAGCGAGGTGTCGACGTACTCCAGCTCTTCGCACGCGAGGCCGAGGCTGATGTAGTCCATGCCCGCGCCGCCGTACTCGGCGGGTACCGAGATACCCAGCAGTCCGAGCTCGGCCATCTTCGGAAACAGCGCGCGATCGAAGCTGTGCTCGCGATCGAGCTGCTGGATGCGGGGCGCCACTTCCTTTGCGGCCCACTCGCGCGTCGATTGCTCGACGAGCCGCTGCTCTTCGTTCAAATCGAAATTCATCAAAGAGATCCTAACAGGAGACTAGGAGATTAGGAGATAAGAGACTTTTGATCAAAAAACTCCTGATCTCCTGATCTCTTGTTCATGTATTTCGGTCTGCCTATGTTTTGCGGATGGTGACCGGCGCGCCCCGGGACAGGTTGAGGCGCTCGCTCGCGCTGCCGGCGTTGACCGCGATCTCGAGGTGATCGGTGCTGCCGAAGAGCGCGCAGACCTCGTCGGCCGCCGCTTCGGCATACGTGGCCACGACGCGACCGATGCGATGGGTCGCGGCGGATATTTCGATACCGTCGGCATTCGCGAATTTGTCGAACATCCTGCGATCGATGTTCGTGACGAGGTTGCCGAATCGATCGACCCGCAGCACTTCGCCGGTCAGCACATCCTCGGCAATCTGCGGCGCCGGGATCGTAATGTGGTGAATCGCGCCGGCCGAGCGCCCCAGCGCGGACAAATCGATGCCCTTGGCCAGCCACCCGGCCGCCGGGGCAAAGCGGTCGCGCCCCTCGAACGTGCGGCTCACGGTGGCCCGGGCATATCGCCGCTCGGTGAGCTCGACGACACGCCGGGCGGGCGTTTCCTTGAGCACGGCCGTCAACACGCCGTTGTCCGGGGCCACGAACCGGTACTCGCCGGTGTCGGCCGCGATGCCGCGCCGGGCCGACCCCACGCCCGGATCGACGACGACCAGGAAGATCGTGCCCGTGGGAAAGTACTTATAGCTGGCCGCCAGCTCGAGCGTGGCCGTCAACATGTCGTGCGCGGGGATGTCGTGCGTGATGTCGACCAGCGTCGCCTCGGGGCAGATCCCGAGGATGACGGCTTTCATGGTGCCGGCGTAGTGATCGCGGGTGCCGAAGTCCGTCAGGAGTGCGATGACGGGTCGAGCCATAGCTCGTCCCCATCATACGTCACCGGCTTTCGACGGGCTTCACTGCGTTTGCGGGATTTTTCTGAACAGGAATTCGCGTACGTTGTTCTTCAGCAGAAACGATTCGGCGACCTTCAGCCCCTCGAACATCCGGATGATGTCACGGTTGGGCAGCGCGTTCTGTTTCCGCCCGGTTGACGAATACGGACGTTGCCGCACGGAGTCGTCGCCGAGGATGACGTACTTCGAGAAGCGCGCGTCGTTCGAGCCGATCGTCGCAAAAAAGGACAGGAGCGCGCCGTCGGTCCGCAGGATCTTGGTCAACGCCGACGCCAGGACCTGCGCCGATGGGAGATCGAGGTAATCGAACAGATTCCAGCACAGGATGCCGTCGACGCTCTCGGGCATGTGCTTCAAGCGCGTCTTCAGATACTCGTGGAGGGGTGTCTCGCTTCCCTTCGGATGCCGTTCGACATCGGCGAACAGATCTTCAAGGATGATCTTGCACCCGAGGCGTTCGCCGAGGAACGTCACGTTCGAGCCGACCACCGGACCGAGGTCCATCAGTACAGGCGACTCCCGCGACGTCAGGCTCGCCAGGAACTTGCGTAGAACCTTCGTGGGAATCAGCTGGCCGGCGTCTGAAACGGCGGCGGCCGCAGCCGCCGCCTCGTTTCGTTCCTTATTGCGCAGATCCCAGAGCAACTAACCCACCTTCTGGGCCTGCTGGGGCGTCTGCTGCATGACCGGCTGCGGAGCCGGCTGAGGCTTCACTTCGGCCGGACGCGGGCCCGAAGAAACCTGCTTGGCCTTCTGCGCCATGTCGACGCTGCCGCGGAAGTGTGCACCTTCGGCAATGGCGACGCGCGGCGAGGTGATGTCACCCTCGACCGATCCGTTCTCGCGGATGTCTACCTTCTCGGTGGCGCTGACGTTCCCGACCACCTCGCCCAGCACGACGACGGACTTGGCGAACAGCTCGGCCTTGATCTTGCCGTTCGGCCCGATCGTCAACACATGATCGCGGAGCTCGATTTTTCCCTCGACATGGCCTTCGATGGTCAGGTCTTCGCTCCCGTTTAACTCACCCTTGATGACGACCGATTTCCCGATGTTCACCACGTCCCTCGCGTTCTGGCTCCTGTAGGTGTCCTGTCTGACGGGCTGCGCCGCTGCCGCTGCTGCAGGAGCCGTCGCAGCCGCTTCGTTGGTAGGCACCGCCGGTTGCGCCGGTTGTCGCACTGCTTCGTCACGCTTCCACATTCTGACCTCCCCGAACATTTCGGGTTATGACAGGCGACCCCGAGGCGGTCCGGGGTCGTGAGGGGGTACGCCAGTATATGTAAGCGTCCCCGGCCTGTCTAGCCCTTATTTCCCTTTGAGTTAGCGCCATCTTCGCTGTGCTAACATGGCCGAAGCACATGCGCATCTACCTCGATCACAACGCCACGACCCCGGTCGATGCCGTGGCCGCCGAGGCGATGATCAACGCGCTCCACAGTCTTTTCGGCAATGCATCGAGTGTTCATTACTATGGACAGCAGGCAAAAGCTGCGATCGACACGGCCAGGAGCGCTGTGGGCACCCTTATCGGCGCCGAACCCGCCGAGATCGTCTTCACGAGCGGCGGGACCGAGGCCGACAATTTCGCGATTCGGGGGGTGGCCGAAGCCCTCGAGGCGACGGGTCGCAAGCATCTGATTACCTGCGGCATCGAGCACGAGGCCGTGCTCAACACCTTCAAGGCGCTGGCCCGCCGGGGGTGGAAAACCACCATCCTGCCACTCGACCCGAGCGGCATCCTGGCGCCCGACCGGCTGCGCGATGCCTTGACCGACGACACGGCGCTCGTCTCGATTATGCACGCGAACAACGAAATCGGGACCATTCAGCCCGTGACAAAGCTTGCAAGCCTCGCCCACGAGCGCGGCGCCCTGTTTCACACCGACGCGGTCCAGAGCGCGGGCAAGATTCCGGTGAACGTGCGGGCGCTTGGCGTCGATCTGCTGGCCATGTCGGCCCATAAGTTTTACGGACCCAAGGGCGTCGGCGCTGTGTGGGTCAAGCGTGGGGTCCGCCTCTCCCCCTTTCTCAATGGCGGGAAGCAGGAACGTAACCGCAGGGCCGGCACCGAGAACGTCGCGGGCATCGTGGGCATGGGCGTCGCGGCCGACGAGGCCGGCAAGAAGATGGAGTCCGAAGCCACCCGGTTGGCGGCGCTGCGCGATCGGCTGGAGACCGGCATCCTGTCGGCGGTGCCCCACACCGAGGTGAACGGCACGCGCGACGCGCGCGTCCCCAACACCACCAACATCAGCTTCGATCGGATCGAAGCCGAGTCGCTGCTCATTGCGCTCGACCTGGAAGGGATCGCGGTCTCGACCGGATCGGCGTGCTCCTCTGGTACCCTCGAGCCGTCGCACGTGCTGAAGGCGATGAACCTGTCGAGCCATCGCGCGCAGAACTCCATCCGCTTCAGCCTGGGCGCCAGCAACACCGAGGCCCAGATCGATCACGTCATTTCGGTCCTGCCGAGGGTTGTCACGAAACTCCGCAGCCTGTCGGCGGTCGGATCGCGGTGAATCTAAAATCTAGAATCTAAAATCTAAGATCAAGAACCTAGAACACAGAACCTAGAACGTAGAACCATGAGAGTAGTCATTGCAATGTCCGGCGGGGTTGATTCGTCGGTGGCCGCGGCGCTTCTCGCCGAAGCGGGCCACGACGTGATTGGCCTGTCGATGCAGCTGTACGATCAGAGCGGCGGCGAGGCCGGCTACGGCAGCTGCTGCAGCCTCGACGACTTGCACGATGCCGGCCGCGTGGCCCGGCGCCTGGGCATCCCGCACTACATCGTGAATTTCGAGCGCGAGTTCCAGCGGACGGTCGTATCCAATTTCGTCGGCGAGTACATCGCCGGGCGCACACCGATTCCGTGCGCGCACTGCAACAGCGATCTGAAGTTCGCCACCCTCCTCGACCGCTCGATGGCCTACGGAGCCGAACTGGTCGCGACCGGCCACTATGCCCGCATCGGCATCGATCCCGAGACCGGACGGCACGTGCTCTCTCGCGGACTGGACGATTCGAAGGATCAGTCCTATTTCCTCTTCTCGCTCACGCAGGAGCAGCTGTCACGCGCCAGCTTTCCGGTCGGCGACCTCTCGAAGGACGAGGTCCGTGACATCGCCCGGCGCCTGGGCCTGCCGGTTGCCGAGAAGCCCGACAGCCAGGAGATCTGCTTCGTCCCCGACGGCGATTACGCCGCGTTCATCGAGAAGCAGACCGGCGATCTCGACGGCGGTGGCGCCATCGTCAACCAGTCTGGTGCTGTGGTCGGCCGCCACGCCGGCATCCACCGGTTTACCGTCGGCCAGCGTAAGGGTCTTGGCATCGCCGCCGCGGAACCCCTGTATGTGCTCGAGCTGCGGCCGTCTGAAAAGACCGTCGTCGTCGGACGGCGAGCCGACCTCGAACGCGCCAGCCTGACCGCCTCGCAGGTGAACTGGATCGCCGGCACTCCGCCAGCCGGTCCGCTGCGCGTGACTGCGCAAATCCGCCACCGCCATCAGCCCGCTCCCGCTACCGTTCGCGCGATCGATGATGCGCGCGCGTCCGTCGAGTTCGACAACCCGGTCATAGCAATCACACCAGGACAGGCTGTCGTGTTCTATTCCGGTACAGTCGTCGTGGGCGGAGGGTGGATAGACTGACGCACCATGGGCAGATTGGCAGATTGGTCGATTAAATCGCCCAATCAATCCGGCAATTTGCGAATCTGCGAATCTCGCAATGCGAGATTCTTCAGAGGCTCGCCGGTCATTCTGAAGATCGTCCACTCGTCCATCGCCCTGGCGCCCATCTTCTTGTAGAAATTGATGGACGGCTCGTTCCAGTCGAGCACGGCCCACTCGAACCGGCCCCAGTTCCGCTCGACCGCGATCTGCGCGAGGTGCTCGAGCAGTGCACGGCCCGCGCCGTGGCCTCGCGCCTCGGGCCGTACATACAGATCTTCCAGATACAGACCTGGCTTCCCCAGAAATGTCGAGAAGTTCGCGAAGAACAGCGCGTAGCCGACGGGCTCGCCATCGAGGCTGGCGATGACGGCTTCGACGACCGGGTGCGCGCCGAAAAGCGCCTCGTGAAAGTCCTCTTCGCGCGCGACCACGTCGTGCGCGAGCTTCTCGTAGGCGGCGAGCTCGCGGATGAACGTCAGGATCAGCGAGACGTCGGCCGGTGTGGCGCGTCTGATCGAAATCTGGCGGCTCATTCCATCTTCACGCTTTTCCCGTCGAACGACGCGATCTCGAGCTTCGTGTCGTAGTCCACGACCGTGATGCGATAGCCCGCGTGCTTCGTCTCGCAGACCGTGGCGAGCCCGATGAGCATGTTCCGGCGCTGCTCGAAATTGTATTTCGTCCAGACGGCCCTGTTGACCCACGCGGTTGTCTTCGCGCACTCGTAGTCCACGAGCACGCCGTTGGTCATCATGTTGCTCACGAGCGCCATGCCGAGCGGGCCCTGGTCGGGCGGCAGGTCGGTGCTGGGGCTCGACTGAAAGAACAGCAGCACGAGGAGCAGCCCGAGGGCCCCCAGTCCCACGATGAGTCCGAGCGGGGTCGCCGCTCGCTTCTCGGTCTTTTCCGGTTCGGGCTTTTCCGGGTCTGTTTTTACCGGTTCTGACATATCAGGTCCCGAGCACTCTCAGTTCGGCAATCGACCAGTAGAAAATCTTGTCAGCTTTCGTCAACCGCATGCGCAGCAGCCGCGCGGGCGTCGGCGGAAACCGGTATTTCAACGGCAGGTCCCGTGGCGACTCGAGGGCCCCCACGAACACCAGCCCGGCGCTTCCGCCCTGCCAGATTTCCTTCCACGTCGTGCCGTCTTCGGACGCCTCGATGACGAGGCCACGTGGAAAATCGTCCACGAATGGTCCGAGCCAGGTGTCGATGCCCGTCACGGTTCGCACCGCGCCGAGATCGATCTCCACAGCGGTCCGTGCGGTCTGCGGGCCCGACTCCCACCGCGTCGTCCGGTCCTGATCGATCATCGACGCGACGGCCATATCGTTGACGTTCGGCCTGATGACGGCCACCGTCAACGGCCGCCCGGGCGTGGAGGTGGCGCCCGGCAACTCGGTGGGGGTGACACGATACAGCGACTGCTGCCCTTCGGTACATATCAGGCGAGCGTTCGGATGTGACGAGACGTAACGATCCCAGTGTCCTTCGGGATCAGGCTCGCGATCGACGATGACGTCGCTGACGCCGTTGGCCGCCAGATATGTCAGCATCTCTGGATCGCGCAACGTGAACCCGAACCTCAGCGCGGCATAGTGCGGTGGAAAGTATCCGCTGAAGCCGTTGACGACCGGACGTTTGTGCGACATCTGACGATACATCGCCGAGACATCAGGATAGGTGGATCCCAGCGGCAGCTCCAGGATCGGTCCTGTTGCTTCCGGAGCGCACGCCAGTGCCTTGAACGTTTTCGGCGTGTCTGCCAGCGGCATGGCCGACATCCAGGTGTCGGCCATGATCGAAAACGAGACGATCGCGGCCAGCGCCAGTCTGTTGAGTCCAATCCTCGAGGCCAGGCGATCGAAGACGATCGCTCCAACGACGGCCAGGCACAGCGTCGTCGTCATCCAGAATCGGGCCGGCACACGCAGCGAGTTGAATCCCGGCAGGTACATGAGCAGCGCATAGGGGCCGCGATACATGAGCGGGTTCCCCATCAGCGTCGGTGTCGGACCGAAGCTGAACAGCCACATGACGAAGCCTGCCAGCGCGTAGAACGCCAGCGCCGATCGCGCCGCGTACGCGCGCCGGAGTCCGGGGCTCGTCAACGCCAGGCCTGCGGCAAGCAGCAGCGAGAAGGTGAGCGGCCTGGTCGGATCCGACACCGAGACGAGACGCACGCCGAACGGCTCCAGCCGCCACGGGCCCATGACGACAGCGCTGAGCGAGACGAGGGCCGTGCCCACCGCGAGCACGCTCAGGATGCGCCGCACCACAACCCAGCCGCGCACCTCCGGCCGCTCGCGATCGCGCACGAAGATCGCGCCGGCCCCGACGAGCAGCACGATCGTCAGCCCCGGAAACAACTCGCCTTCGGCGCGCCAGTACACTTGGAGCGAACCCCAAAGCGCCAGATGACCGGACGCAGACAGGAGGGCCGCCACATCGGCGCCGAAGCCGCGAATCGTGTCCAAATCGCGGGAGAAGCCGAACGACTCGTGAATCGCACGATACCGCAGCAACAACGGCAGCATCAGCGCCACCGCCGCCGCCCACGCCGCGCTCGCGGCGACAAACTCGCGCCACCTCGTCCATGGGCTCGCGAACCACAGGATCCACATGCCCACGAAGACGCTGAAGAACAGCAGGTAGTAGCCGTTGCAGATGCCCTGCAGGAACCATCCTCCGCCAAATAGCGCGAGCCATCGCGGCCGTGGATCGCGGAGATAGCGATGCAGGCCAAGCAGGGCAAACGGCATCGGGAAGGACGCCAGCGACTGTATCTGCGGAAGGTGCGCGATCCGATAGGGCGCGAATCCGAACAACAGGCCGGCGACAAAGGCCGCATCGCGCCGGCCCGTCAGCTCGTACACCAGTAGAAACGTTCCGAGCGCGCTCAGCGGGAACGTGAGCAGGAACACGATGTTGTACGCCGTCTGCGGTCCGGCCCCGAACCACGAAAGCGGCGTCGAGATGAGGCTGAGGCCAAGAAGGTTCTCGGAAAAGCTCAGCACCCCCTCCACGGGGTAGAAGGCCGGGGCGTCCCACCACGCCGAGGAGAACGGCATGGTCTGGGTGTTCCACCAGAGGATCCAGGTATTGAGAGAAGGATCGCCCGCGTCGTTGGGGAGCACCGTCGAAATGTGCAGGACCAGCGGATATGTCAGAACGATCGTGATGACGCCGTACGCCAGAAATGCCAGAGCGCCTTTTCTCATTGCGGGGCGGCAGGTCCGGAGTCCTGCATCTGGAAGATCAACACCTCTTGGTTACCGGACACGCGCGCCACGGGCGCCCAGTCAACGAGTCCCAGCCGGCTTACGGGCCCAAAGCGCGCCTGGAACTCTTTCAGCTCCCAGTCATCGACGACGAGCCAGGTTTGATAGCCCTTGGCAGCCAGATCGCGAATCGCTGTCTCGAGTTGATCGGCCGGCAGCCAATCGTAGCGCAGCGTCATCCGGCGCGCGTAGTACCGCACGCTGCCGCTGTGCTGCACCGAGAGCACGACGGTCTTTTCCGGCGTCCGCGACGCCACTTCCGCGGCCGCGCGGATGTGCCGCCGCTCGTAGGCCGGGTTGAAGATGTCGGCCGAGCGCGCGACGTTGACACCGAACGCCATCATCACCACACACACGATCGCCGCGACCGTGACGCGCGCCTCGACAGGCAGCCGTTGCGACACCCAGACGACGCCTGCCGCCATCAACACGAAGAGCGCGGGATAGGCCGGCAGCAGGAATCGCAGATAGTACCAGTGGTTGAAGACCGCATAAAACAGATACGAGACGAACGTGAGCCCGATGAGCACTCCCAGACACTCGCGCGGCGGCATGCCGGCCGTCCGTTCGCGAAGGGCTCCCTTCACGAAGAGCGGCACGAGGGCCAGCAGGATGAGCGGCGTCTGCGTCTCGAGGAGCCAGCGGAGATAGTTGAAGAGATTCCCCGGCAGCGAGCTCGCTGAATACGACTCGAAGATGGTTCCGTAGCCGAAGGTCAACGGCCCGTCGTACAGGTAGGTGTTGAGCGCCATGATCGCGATCAGCCCGGGCGCGATGCCCTTGGCATATCGCAGCAGATGCGTCTCGGGATCTTTCTGCCACGCCACCACCGGCAGGAACGCCAGCGGAAAGAGATTGGGACGGATGAGCAGCGTCAGGCCGGCCGCCCAGCCGGCCGCCATGCTGCGCTGCTTCAGCACCAGCCAGCCCACCAGCGTCCATCCTGCGGCCCCGGGAATGTCGGACATCGGCACCAGGATGTGTGTCAGAAACACCGGCGACGCCATCAGCAGCAACGCGGCGAGAGCTGCCGTGCCGGGGCTGCCGGTGGCTTCCCTCCCGAGGAGATACGTCAGCGCCAGCAGCAGCGCGCCAAAAACAGGCACGACATAAAACGGGCCGTTGTCGCCGGCGATCGCGAGAAAAGCTGCCATGACAATCGGGAGGCCGGACGGATAGGTCGGCACGATCGTACCGTCCTGCGATGCGGGACGGTAGCCGAGCGGCGCGAACATCCACTCGCGGTCCTTCCACGAGAACTCCTCCACCAGAGGCTGCGCCATCCTCAGATCGCCCGTGATCCACAATCGAGCCTGGCTGACGTAGCCATACGAGTCCGACCCGGCGGCCGCGAAGCTTCCGAAGCGCACGCCAAGGACGAGCGTGAGCACGACGACAGCGGGAAGCACGATCGGCGCGGCCTTCACCACCCAGCCGGTGAGCCAGCGTCCATCGGTTTCCCGATCACCGCGCGAATATTGCCAGGCGTACCAGCCGCCCAATGCGAGCCCGATGACCAACGGCCGCAGCGGCTGTCTCGACGAAATCCGTATGGGACCCAGCACCCAGCCCACACCGCCGGTGAAGTAGGCAATCACGGCCCAGACGGGCAGGAGGCACGCGAGAACATAAAGAAGACGGCGAACGGTGACAGACTGTGTCATTTTGGCTATGGGATGGTAACCTACCCCCTCATTCCTGAGGAGGAACTATGAAGCTTCGCACGCTGCTTCTGCTGCTGCCGCTCGCCGTGTCTCTCCAGGCGCAACAACCGTCCCAACCGCCGGCCGTCCGTTCACCTGAAGTGGCGGCTGACCGCCGGGTGACGTTCCGTCTGCTCGCCCCGAATGCGTCGAAAGTGACCGTGTTCTGCGAGTGCCTGACGAGCGAACCCGCGATGACCAGGGGCGCCGACGGCGTCTGGAGCGTCACGGTGGGGCCGATCGAACCGGACATCTATGAGTACCACTTCACGGTGGATGGCGTCGACAACCTTGACCAGCGGAACCCGGTCGTCAAGTACAACAGCCGTCCGAATCTCATCGAGAGCGTGGTCGACGTCCCGGGCTCGAGCCCGATGTTCTACGACGTGAAGCCCGTTCCGCACGGCAAGGTGGAAATCCGCTACTACCAGTCCAGGACGACGGGCACGACGCGGCGCGCGTTCGTGTACACACCGCCCAACTACGAGCGAGCCGGCAAGGGGTTGCCCGTGCTTTACCTTCTGCACGGCGCCGACGGCGACGAGACCGTGTGGACCCAGTTCGGCCGCGCGAATCTGATTCTCGACAATCTCATCGCCGAGCGCAAAGTCGCGCCGATGGTGGTCGTTATGCCGTTCGCGTACGCGTATCCCTGGACCGCAGGCGTTCCGGGCGAGAAGCAGCGCGCCGACTTCGAAAAGGATCTGCTGACCGATCTGATTCCGTTCGTCCAGGCCAACTATCGCGTGAGCGACAACCGGGAGAACCGTGCGCTGGCCGGGTTGTCGATGGGCGGCGGCTTGACGCTCGCGATTGGGCCGAGGCATCTCGACATGTTCAGCCGGCTTGCGGTCTTCAGCGCGGGGGGCGGTCAGAATCTGGAAAAGTCCTTCGCCGATGTGGCGACGAACGCGAAGAACGTGAACGCTCAACTCAAGCTGTTCTGGATTGGCGTCGGCACCGAGGACGGGGCGATGGCGGGCGCCAAGCGCACGTCAGACTTCCTGAACGCCGCGGGCATCAAGCACACGTACAAGACCTCTCCCGGTGCGCACACGTGGATTGTCTGGAGAAAGTACCTGAACGAGGTGGCGCCGCAGATCTTCCCGCCCAGTTCGTAGCGGGAAGTACACCGGTTCGTAGGTTCGTAAGATTCGTGGGTTCGTCGGTTCGTGAGGTTCTGGGTTCGGCTCGAACCCACGCACTTCACGAACCGAACGAACCCCACGAACTTTACGAACTCAACGAACTTCACGAACCGGCGAGTTTCTATTTCCTGACTTCCAACAAGTTCGAAACGGTGTAGTCGGGCGCCTTCTCCTTGGCGATGCGCTCGGCTGCCGCCTTCTGCGCCGCCGTCGGCACGTGACCCTTCAGGGTGACCGTCTTCGTTGCCGCGTCGGTGTCGACGTTGATGTCATTCGCGTCGAGGTTGTCGGCGTCGATCAGCGCCGTCTTGATCTGCATCGTCTGCGCGGCAGCGTCGAGCGTGCCACCGACCGAGTGGGTGGCGTCTTTCGTCTCCTGTGCAACCCGGTCACCGGCCCGTTCCATGGCCTGACCGGCTTCGCGCGCTTCCTGCTTCATTTCAGCATTGGCGTCGCGCGCGTCCTCTCGTGCGGCCGCGGTGTTCTTCTCTGTGTCCTGCTCCACGCCACGCGCGGTGTTCTGACAGGCTGCAAACAGCGACACGGACAGTAATGCCGCTGGTAAGCCCAGCGATGTGATTCGGCTCTTCATGCATTCCTCCTCAAGTGTACAGACAGCGGACATTTCGTCCTGCCTTCCACAGAGGAATCAGCAAAACGCTCGCCAGTTACCGCTTCTTTTGAACGAAAGGTGTCTTCGAGGACGGCTGTCCGTCTTTTTCTTCCGATTGGTTCGAGGCAGGACGCTCGTGAGTGTCCGCTTTCGCGCCCTCATCAGCCGGCTGCGGGCCGACGAGCGCGACGAGCCGCTCGACGATGTCTTCGAATGTTTTCTCTAATTTGATTCCCATCGATGTCCGGGAGATCGATTGCGGGATTGATGCTAGCACAATCAGTCCGGGCAGAACCGCGCAACGTATGCACGAGCGCATGATCTTCTCGAAAACAAACTCTGCGCGCTGCATCAAATCACGACAAGTGGCAATCGAGGTATGGAACTTGCTCACGACCTTTCGCAAGAGCCGAAACGTGCGGGTCGTGACCATCAAGCATCCACCACTGGCCGTCGAGGGAATCACCTCTGACAAGTCGATGCTCGGCCAGATTTACGATCTGCCCGCACAGGTCGCGATTTTGATGATGGCCGCGGGATGGGTGCGCGGCGAGAGCCGCACGTGCGGAAGGCGTCAGCAGGACGTATCAATCGTGCACAATCGCCGTCAGGCGACTGACCGACGTTCAATCATTGCGTGACGGTCACTCGAGTCTCGCAAAATCGACCGCCGCCCGCCCGTACTCCTTCCCATCGGACACGATCCTGACCGTCAAGACCCTGTCGGCGATGGAGAGCGCGTTGAAGGATGTCTCGATCGTCGCACCGTAGATGTAATCGCCCGCATTGCGCTCGATGGACGACGGCGCGACGTGCGGCGTGCGGATCGCATTGACAGCCATCAACGACGGTTCGCCGAGCAGGATGTCGAAGATCGGAAGCATCACGTAGGAATTCTGGGGATGGAACCGCAGGCGCACCCGAATCGAGACCTGGCCGGCAGACGGCTTGAGCAGATCCTTCAACGAGCGGCCTTTCGGATCGTAGCCGCCGCGCGCCATCATCCAGTTGCCGGCTTTCAGCTCGTCTTCGGCCGCGAGCACGAACCGCCGGTATTCGGTGATGACCTCGAGCTGCTCGATCGTGGCGTCCTTGACCGGCAGGATGTACGGGTCGTGGAAACGCGTTCGCGCGGCTTCCGGACCGGTGGCCACCGCGAGGGCGCTGCTGATGTCGCGATCGGTCAACTGCTCGGTGAGGGCCGACATCGCCGGCTGCACGGCCAGCACGGCCATGCCAATCCGCAACCCCCGCAGTATTTGTTTCAAGGCAGGAGACAGTCTACGCCAACCGTGGCACACTGAACGTATGGGCTTGATGATTCAACGGATGCTCTCCCCGATTCTCGCGCGGCTCGGCTCGCGCACCATCCTTGGTATCGGCGGCAGTCTGTTTCTTCTGAACATGATCATTCCCGATCCCCTTCCGCTGGTTGACGAGTTCCTCATCCTCGCCGGAACGATCCTGCTCTCGCGCTGGGCCGAACTGGGTGCGAGGGGTGCGGGAGGTGCGTCGGGTGCGAGAGGTGCGTCAGGTGCGACGGGTGCGACAGGCGCGGGAGATGCGACGGGTGCGTGGGGTGCGGGCACGACGTCTGGCCCCAAGCGCGTGGGCCGCAGTTCAACCGCGCGCTGAGTGCGCAGCGCAGCCGTTCCCTGGGGTTGGTAAAGTTCGTAGAGTTCGTAGAGTTCGTCGGTTCGTTGAGTTCGTCGGTTCGTGGGGTTCGTCGGGGGTTCGCCGGGCTCGTGCGGGATGATCGAGCGCGCTCCGATTCGTCGCGCGCGACGGACACGGCCGAACCTCCACGAACTTCACGAACTCCACGAACTCTACGAACCGACGAACTCTACGAACCGTACGCCGTGATCCGATTCCGCGGTGCTGGTGTCTAAGCTCTCAGTCACACACAACAACTGACGCCAGAAGGGGGGTCGACATGCCCGGAACCATGTTTCAGGAATTGGTGTCTCCACATGCACGCACGCGCAGCAGTTGGTACACACTTCCCCTCTCGTTCCTGGTGCACACGGCGATCATCGCAGTGCTCGTCGTCGTGCCGCTCATCGCCACCGACGTGCTGCCGATGCCGCGCCGCGCGCTCGAGTACATCAACAGCGACTTCACGCCGGTTGAGCCGGCACCGCCACCGGCCGTCCGCCGCGACGTCACGCCGCCGCCGTCGATCGCCACTCTACAGCCCGGCGTTCCGCTCGTCGCGCCCGACACCATCGGCGATCCGTCTGGCGTGATCCTTCAGCAGGACACCATCGCGACCCAGGGTCTCGAAAATATGATCGGTGGCTTCGGCGTCGCGCAGAATGTCATCGAGGGACCGCCGCCGGCGTACGCTGAGCCTTCGGCACCGGTGCGACCAGGCGGCGACATCAAGCCACCGGCACGTATCCACTATGTCGCGCCTGTGTATCCTGAAATTGCGCGACGGAACGGCGTCAAGGGCATCGTCATCATCGAAGCCGTCATCGGTGTCGACGGCCGCGTCGACAACGCGCGCGTGCTGAAATCGGTACCGCTGCTCGACGCCGCGGCGCTCGAGGCGGTGCGCGCGTGGACCTACTCGCCGACGCTGCTGAACGGCAGACCGACGGCCGTCATCATGACCGTGACCGTCCTGTTCAATCTGAATTGACGCCGCATGCCAAAGCGGGAAGGCGAGGACCAAACCTGTTAGCCGGCTCCGCGTCTTCCCGGTCCGCTGCGGCGAAAAGTCCAAGAATTTGAGGTGGTATGAGTGTTGCTTTCCCGCGTGGATCATGTCCCGCGCGAGCGTTGCGCCTCTGGTGTGCCTGATCGCCGCTGCCGGTGTGCTGATATCCGCATGCAGCGGCGAGGAACCCGTCACGCCGATCGCCCCATCCGCTCAGGGGACGACCGGCGACACGCCTGCTCCGCAGCCACCTGCGCCACCGTCACCGGCACCAGGCTCGGACCCGGCGCCACCGTCACCGCCGGCGCCGCCACCGCCGACGCCGCCGCCACCACCCACACCACCACCACCGACGCCGCCGGCGCCGCCGCGCAGCACGGTCAAGCTCACTGATGATTTCGGAGGACGCGCGCTGTTTCCGTCGAGCAACTGGTGGAACCAGGACATCTCCTCGGCTCCCGTCGATGCGCAGTCGAATGCCTACATCGATTTCATCGGGCGCGACCGCACGCTGCATCCCGATTTCGGACCGCCGCCCTACGGCATTCCGTACATGGGCGTCGGCGGGACCGAAACACGAACGCCGGTGGCCTTCGTCGCCTACGGCGACGAGAGCGATACGGGATTTCGTGGTCAGACGGGATATCCGATTCCCGACGTCGCCAAAACCCAGCCGAACTACATCGAGGGAGGCGTACCTGGCGGTGGATCTGACGGCGACCGTCACATGCTGATCGTCGATCGCGATCAGTGGGTGCTCTACGAGCTGTATGCCGCTAACTGGAATCCGGCCCGCGAGCGATGGGAAGCCGGCTCGGGCGCGATTTTCGATCTCTCGGGCAACGGACGACGTCCTGAAGGCTGGACGTCGGCCGATGCGGCCGGCCTCGCGATACTGCCGGGACTGGTGCGCTACGACGAATCCCGCCGCGGGCGGGTGACGCACGCGCTGCGCGTCACCGTGCGAGCGACGAACGGCCACGTGTGGCCGGCGTCGCATTCGGCCGGCAGCCGCTCGGGCGCGCTACCGATGGGCGCCCGTCTCAGGCTCAAGGCTTCGAAAAATCTCTCGGGCTATCCCTCGTACATCCGTGCCATCTTCCAGGCCATGCAGACCTACGGGCTCATCGTCGCCGATAACGGCAGCGACATGTACATCACCGGCGCGATGGACGGACGCTGGAACAACGGCGAGCTGAACCCGGCGTTTCGCAGCCTGAAAGCCGACGACTTCGAGGTGATTCAGCTGGGTTGGCGGTAAGCGCGGGCTGCGCTATAGTTCGCGCGCCCCCAGTGAACGACACGCCGACCGGTTCGACCGTTGAGCCGTACACGCTCGCGCGGACGGGCTTTCTGCTTGCCGCGATTCTGTCGCCTTGCCGCGGGTGTGTATCTCGCCAGGCCCGAGCTCCGGGCTTCACGGGACGAGCCCACTACCTGGTGATGGCCGACAGCATCGTCCACGACGGTACCCTGGACTTACGCAACGCATACACGCGCAACAAAAACGACAGCCACATCTTTTACGGACTGACCGCGCACGTCCGAATCGTCAGACACCGGTGGGCGCCTTTTCACGGGGCCGGCCTGGCGATCGTGCTGGCAGGACCGTACTGGCTCGGTGGAATCGTCGGCGCCAGGCTGATGCTTTGCCTCTCGGCGAGCATTCTCACGCTCGCCCTGTACTGGTTTCTGGCGCGTCGACTTCCGATCGAGCCGGCCGCCTGGATGACGCTTGGCCTTGTGGTGTGCCTGCCCTTTCTCTTCGGCGCATCACAGATCTTATCGGATCTCGTCGGCGGAACGCTCGCCGCAAGTCTCGCCGTCTTTCTGATTCACGCGGGCGAACGGCCCCACACGGCGGCAGGCTGGGCACTCTTCTGGCTCGCCGCGGGACTCTTTCCGTGGCTGAACTCGAAGTATCTCGCGTCGACCGCGGTTCTCGTCCTCTGGGGCCTCGGCATCCGATGGCGGGATCGACGGCAAGGCCGCCAACCGAGCCAGCTCGAAGCCGACGCCATCTGGCTGTGCTGGTGGGTGTGGTGAGCCTGGCGCTCTTTCATCTCTGGAGTGTGGGCACGCGCTGGGGCCGCGCCGCCTCAGGGAGATCGCGTCACCGTTTTCGCGCGCGGCGATGATCTTCCTCGGCCTTCACTTCGATCAAAGCCAGGGCATGTTCCTACAGCATCCCCTGCTTCTCGCGGGCATCGCCGCCCTTCCCGTGTTCGCCTGGCGGCGGCCCCTGGATGCGCTCGGCTGGTCTGCACTGTATGCGTCCTTGATCGTGCCGAACTCGCTGGAACTGGCGCGGTGGGGGGGCGGCGGACCGGTTGGACGCTTCGCGTGGTCGGCTGAGTGGCTCTGGGCGATCCCGATTGGAGTGGCCATCGCTGAATTCCCGGCCGCGCTCCTCCGCTTGGTCAGGCCCGCCGTCTTCGTGTCGCTGGCGTATCAGGTTCTTCTGAGTCTCAGATGGCTTGGCAATCCGCCGTTGCTGTTGCCACACTTCGAAGAGAACCTCGCTCTGCGCGACAGCCTGTTTCCACTCTCGCTGCGCCCCTTCGTCCCTTCCTTTTATTTGTGGGACTTCTCGAGCTACTGGACCTATCCACCCAACGTTGAGGCGGACGGCGGCCGGCACTCGTCGCCATCGGCACAGTATCTGTTCTCGGACACGCCCGCACTCGCCGTAGTAGTTGACATCCTCCCTGTCCGGGTCTAGTTTTCAGCAACACACTCCAGTCGCTTGACTCCTCGGGCGGTCGTTCGAGCCTTTGTCGCCGTGTTTTTCAGGTTGCCGGTTCTCGCAGACGCAATCGGAGGCAGAAAAGGAGCGGATCTCATGTCTCGACCACTTGGCTGGGCACTCGTCCTGAGTCTGTTCGTCGCCGTACCCCGCCGTCGTTTGCCCAGACCTTCGGGCAAATTTCCGGTGCGGTCACCGATGGCAGCGGTGGCGTTCTCGTCGGGGCGACGGTCGTGGTCACCAACACGCAGACCAACGCGGTTCGTGAAGTGCAAACCAACTCGGCGGGCAGCTTCGGCTTCCCCAATCTGCTCCCCGGCATCTACAGCGTCAGGGTGGAACTGCAGGGGTTCCAGAGCAAGATCTTCAACGGCGTCGAGCTGCAGGTGCAGCAGAACGTCCGTCTGGACGCGTCACTGGAGCTCGGCTCCGTCGAGGTGGCCGTCGAGGTGACGGGGACCTCACCCCTGATCAATACCACGGACGCCACGATTGGCACGGTGATCGAGAACAAGCAGATCGTGGAGCTGCCGCTCAACGGGCGCAACTACATCAATCTCGTGTCGCTCAGTCCGAACGTGAGCTCGGACTGGGCCGGCGGTGGCGGAGGCGGCGCGTCGGGCAGGCAGGGTGGCGACCGCTCCACGCAGAATTTCGCGGTTGCCGGCCAGCGCCGCGAATACAACCAGTACACGCTCGACGGGATCGTCAATCAGGACGTCAACTTCAACACGTATGCCTTCCTGCCCTCGATCGACAGCGTCGAAGAATTCAAGGTGCAGACCGGCGTCTACTCGGCTGAATTCGGCCGCGAAGTCGCGCAGGTGAACGTCTCCACCAAGAGCGGCACGAACGCCTACCACGGGACGCTCTTCGAGTTCGTCCGCAACGACGCGTTCGACGCCCAGCCCTATCAGTTCACCAGCGTGAAGACTCCGATCCTCCCCCTTCAAGTGGAACCAGTACGGGTTCACGCTGGGAGGGCCGGTCTCGATTCCCGGGCTGTTCAGCGGCACGAACAGGTTGTTCTTCATGACCAACTACGAGGGCTTCCGGCTGCGCAATCAGCAGCAGGTCGTGTTCAGCACGCCGAGCGTGGCGATGCGCAACGGAGACTTCTCGCAGGCCGGCGTGACGATACGCGATCCCCAGAACGGGCAGCCGTTCCCCGGCAACCAGATTCCGAAGAACCGGCTGGATCCCATCGCCGTCAAGCTCCTGGAGTTCTACCCCGAGCCGAACATTCCCGGCACGGCATTGTCGAGGAACTACCTCGCACTGCAGAACCACCGGACCGACAAGGATCAGTTCACGGGGCGCGTCGATTACACCGAAGGATCCAAATCGTCCTGGTTCGGCCGCTTCAGCTGGACCGACGAGTACGTGCTCGCGCCGAACCTGAAGGATAACGGCCAGGTCGTGGAGACGAACGTGAAGCAGGGCATGGTGTCCAACACGCGCACGCTGTCGCCCAGCGTGGTCAACGAATTCCGTTTCGGCGCGACGAAGTTCTACAACAACCTGGCGCAGGAGCTGCAGTACAAACGCAACGTCCACGAAGAGGTCGGGCTCGGTCTGTTCATCCCGCCGCCGATCAGCTGGGGTCTTCCGAACATGACCATCCCCGGGTTCAGCGGGTTCGGCGACAACCCCTCGCTGCCCTTCACCGGCAACAATTCCGTGTTTCAGTTCATCGACAACGTCTCCTGGATTCGCGGCAACCATTCGATGCGGATGGGCGCCGAGTTTCGTTTGGATCGCTACAACATGATCGGCACGCAGGAAATCCGCGGTTCGCTGAACATCGACCGGAACGTCACCGGTTACGCGTTCGCCGACTACATGCTCGGCATGATCTCGGGCACGCGGAGCGCCGGCGCGCTCGGTGAAGGGTGGTACCGGTCGACCAGCCAGGCGTACTTCATTCAGGATACGTGGAGGATTCGGCCTGACGTTACGCTCGATCTCGGACTGCGGTACGAATACACGCCGCCCTGGCTGGACGAGAAGGGCGAAATGATGAACATCTGGGTCCCTCCTGGTTTTGGCACGTCTTCGCAGCAGGGTAAACCCTGCTTCGTGCGGGTTGGCAGCGGCGACCCGTACGAGGGCGTCTCGACCCGCTTCGACCCGGCGATTTGCGTCACGCGTGACGGCCGCCTGGGAGATCGGTTGATCAAGCCCGACCATAACGACTTCGCGCCTCGCGTCGGCGTCGTGTGGAGCCCGTCGCCCAAGACAACCGTGCGAACGGGTTACGGGATTTTCTACGCGCAGGATTCGACCAACCCGGTCTTCGATATGAGCCGGAACATCCAGGGGCGCATCACGCGCAAAAACCTGGCGCTGACGCTTGCGCAGCCCTACGACGGCGGAGCCACGAACCCTTGCGGTGTCCAGATGCCACCGCAGGTCTGTGTCACGGCGCCGCAGGTCCTGGGCAATGAATACGACCGTCATACGCCGTATGTCGAACAGTACCTCCTCAACTTCCAGCGGGAATCGTGGCCAGGACGGCAGTGGAGATCGGGTAATTCGGCAGCCGCGGGCACAACCTGCAGCGGTTCATCACGCTGAACCAGCCGGTGCCTGGCACGAGCACGCCCATCCTCAACCGTGCGCCCGCGCCCGAGCTGGGGAACTGGCAGTTGATCGGTGGCGTGGGCCATTCCACCTACAACGCGCTGGCCGCGAAGGTGACGCGTCGGATGGCGAACGGGTTCTCTGGTCTGGTGTCCTACACCTAGTCGAACTCTATGGATAACGGCAGCGGGCTTCGCAGCCCCGGCGAACAGCTGAAGCCACAGCAGGGTGATTGCTGGGAGTGCGAGAACGGCCGTCCGTCTTCGACGTTCGCCACCGGCTAACCGCGTCGTTCCTCTTAGAGCTGCCGGTCGGCGAGGGCGCAAGTATATGTCGCAGGGCGGCGCGCTGGATGCCCTCGTGGGCGGGTGGCAACTGGGCGGCATGCTGAGGATGTCGTCCGGATTCCCGCTCACGGTGACGAGCAGCGTCGATCGATCGAATACGGCGCACGGCTACGATCGTCCCAACGCCGTCCCCGGGGTCAGCACCGACTGGATAACCCCAACCCCGCCGCCTGGTTCAACGTCGCCGCGTTTCAAATGCACGCGCTCGGAACGTTTGGCAACCTCGGGCCGCGCCACGCTCACCGGACCTGGAGTGTTTACGATCGATTTCTCGGCGCTGAAGAACTTCCAGTTCGGCGGCAGCAAGTACATTCAGATTCGGATCGAGGCGTTCAACCTGTTGAACACGCCGAATTTTGCCGATCCCAACACCAACCTGGCCCAGAGCAACTGGGCCGCCGCCGGGAACAACTCGATACCCACGGCCGGCAGCGGCGCGTTCGGCACGATCAATTCGACACGCGGCACCGTGCCGATGCGGCAGCTGCAATTCGGATTGAAGTTCGTCTTCTAGGCTGACTGCGGCGCAGAGAGCGAAGCCCATCGCTTCGTCTCTCTGCGCCGGACACGCCAACGCTGCCTGCCGTTGTTGACATCCTCAGCGCGTTCAACGAGCTCTGAGCCCGGAGCGATGCGATGCGATCGATGCGAGTCCTTCTGCTGGTGATAACGTCGGCGGCTTCGCTTCTCGCGCAGTCGCCCTACGATGCCGCGCTGGCCGCGAAGCTCAAGGCCGACGATGAGGGCATGCGGACCTACGTGATGGCCTTCCTCAAGGCCGGGCCGAACCGGGAACGCCCGCGCGACGAAGCACAGAAGCTGCAAGCGGCGCACCGCGCCAACATCAGACGGCTCGCGGCCGAGGGCAAGCTCGTGCTGGCCGGACCGTTCGCAGACAGCGGCGAGCTGCGGGGGATCTACATCTTCGACGTGGCGACTGTCGCCGAAGCGGAAGCGCTGACGCGCACCGATCCCGCCATCCAGGCGGGCCAGCTCGTGATGGAGCTGCATCCCTGGTACGGGTCGGCGGCCCTGATGATGGTGAACGAGGTCCATTCAAGAATTCAGAAATCGCGACCCTGAGGGCAGATCATGAATGCACTTTCGATGGTCGACCTGTTCGCGATTTTCTTCATCGTGATCCTCGTCTACAGCTTCACGAATTTCAGACCGAACTGGCCGAGGGGCCCGCGCGGTCGATTCCCCTTCTAGCCTTCCCCTCGAGTGCATAAGACACCACAGAGCTTCGAGGCCTTCGCCGCGCAGTTCATATCGCTGCGGAACCCCAATATCGGGCGCGCCACGATACTCGAGTGGAGCCGGGCACTCCCACGCGGTGGATCCGTGCTCGACCTTGGATGCGGTCACGGCGTGCCCGTGTCCGACGCTCTGGTCAGCGAAGGCTTCGACCTCTACGGAGTGGATGCCTCGCCGACCCTCATCAAGTCGTATGCGGCGCGGTTTCCCAGTGCGCATACGGAATGCGCCCGCGTCGAGGAGTCGGACTTCTTTGGCCGTCAGTTCGATGGCGTCGTGTCAATCGGCGTGATCTTCTTCCTGCTGCCAGACGATCAGCGCCTGCTCATCCGAAAAGTCTCGCAAGTACTGAAACCAGGCGGGAGGTTTGCGTTCACGGCTTCAGATGTCGCCGACACCTGGCATGACGTCCTGACCGGAGCGGAATCCATTTCGCTAGGGGCGGAGGTCTATCGCGGCTGGCTGCGCGAAGCGGGGCTTCTGGCGCGCAGCGACAAAGTGACTGATGAAGGTGAGAACGACTACTACCTCGCGGTGAAGCCGATGTGATGAGCGAGTGAACCGCCGCACACGGCGAAAAATCCCCCAGCCATGGTCATCTTTCCCCACTTTTGCGAGCTCGATCTCCTCCCGGCGTTTGAAATTCCCCGAAAGTCGACGCCGTAGGGCTTGGTATCCGTCTTGCGCAGGGAGGCGCCGGGAGATGTATATGAATCACTTCGCAGCTCGCATGACGACGGCGGCCGGAATGCTCGTCCTTGTCGCGATCGTGATGACGACGTCCGGCGCCGCCCAAAGCCCAGGCGAGCCACCCGACGCCGGCTTCAGCGGCGCCACGCTGTTCGACGACTACTGCAAGGCCTGCCACGGTGCGGGGGCGAAGGGCGATGGCCCGCTGGCCAAATTGCTGCGCCGAACGCCGGCGGATCTCACGCTGCTGGCGCGCCGAAACGGGGGCACCTACTCGGCCGAGATGGTCGCGCGGATTATCGACGGACGCAAGCCGCTGGCAGGCCATGGTGGGGGCGACATGCCGGTCTGGGGCGAAACGTTCGACAACACCGCCGACGGCGCCAAGTTGACCCAGCAGAAGATCGCCGCGCTGGTGAGATATCTGGAGTCGCTCCAGCAGAAGTGAGGGGTCATTCGTAACCTCCGGATCGACTCAGCGAGAAACCGGACCGACAAGTTCCTGCTGCCCGTCCCATCCTTTGTGACAGGCCGCGCAGAAGAGGATGGGATTCACCCAGTCCGGGTCGTAGCTCGTATCCATGACCTGGCCGTCCTTGATCACCATGCGCACGTTCTTCGTCGCGCCGATATCAGTCAGCGGATTGCCTTCGATGATGGTGAAGTCGGCGAGCTTGCCCCGTTCGACGCTCCCGAGATCCTTCTGCTGACCGAGCGCCTCGGCCGCCCAGAGCGTCGCGCCTTGCAGCGCCTTCATCGGCGGAATGCCCAGATCGGTCATCATCTGCATCTCGTAGTGCACGCTGAGTCCGGGAATAACGACCAGGCCCGCGTCGGTCCCGACGATGACTTTCCCGCCGGCTTCTGAGTATTTCTTGAGGAACTCGGCGATGTTGGCGTAGCCCCCGATGGTGGGTCGATTCTGCTTCGGCTCGCGGCCCCACGTCGCCTTGATCTCGGCGGGGACGAACGCGAGCTTCGGATCCTTGACGAGCTGCTGCGCCAGCACCATCTGATCGCGCCAGCGTTCAGTGTTGCCGAACCACCCCTGCACCAGCGTCGGGTTGATGTAGACACCCTGCTTCACCATGTACTCGATGAGCGGCGGAAAGAGCTTCGGATTGACCGCCGCCTCCGGGTTGGGCTGACGCGGGTCCTTCCCTTCCTCTTCAAGCAGCGCGCGGGCCATCGTGTTCATGTGCTCCTCGTGTTTCATGCCCATGGACACGGCCTTCTTGATGTTCCGGGTGTGGCCGAGCACCTTCAGCCCCACGGCGTTGCTTTCTTCGATGACCGCCTTCAACTGCTCGTCGGTGATGTCCTCGGCAACCTTGATGACATCGATGCCCACCGCCTTGAGGCGCCGCACGTACGCGCGCGCCTCGGTGGCGTCTTTCACGAGGAAGCCGTCCACGCCCCGCCCGCCGGGTCCGATGATGCGCGCGCCCGAGATGAACAGGCGCGGACCTTTGATCAGTCCGCTCTTCAGCGCCTCGCGCTGCGCGAGGTCCCACGCCGTGTCGCACTGCCGGTGCCGTCGATCAACGTTCCGCCTTCGAGGACGAGTGTGCGGGTCTGCGCCGCGGGCCCGGAGCTGGCCAGCACGAGAGCGACGAGTATCCCGCCGATCAACGACCTCATGGTTGCCTCACTTTCGCGTTCGAATGCGTTCGCGATAGTAGTCCAGATCCTGGGTCAGCAGATCATCACACTTGCGCTAACGCCTTGCACGCCGATACGCCCTGACGAGCATTGCCAGGCCGAGCACGGCACCCACGGCAACCAGGGCCAGCGGCGCGGCGAAGCTTCCTTGACGCAGCCGGGCGAGGTGAGCCGCGGTTACGCCCCAGAATCCGGCGCCTGCCGCGAACATCATTCCCAGAGTCGTCATCAGATCGCCGTGACGCACTTTCGCTGGTGTTGCTGGCGGAAGAATCAGCTTCAACCGATCCCAGTCCCAACAGAGGAGGTAGACGTTCGCGATCAGCATCGCACCTGTGATGACTCGCGTCCCCGCGAACGCCGGTCCAATCGCGACGGTAATCACGAAGATGTTCACGATGATGGGCAGGTACAAGAGCGCACCGAGCGTCACCGTGCGAGGGATGAGCAACAGACCACCGGCGACCCATTGAGCCACGCCGACGAACTGGTAGTACCCCCGGGGTGAAAAGAAGCCGGCAAAGAAGTATCCGACCGGATCGGAAACCGGCAACGTCGTAAATGGCTCGCCCATGATCTTCACGAGCCCCGAGGGTACAAAGGCCAGGACGAGCAGGACACGAACGGCGATGGTGAAGACACGGAGGAAGGGCTGCTCGATTGCCCAGGCGTGAAGCCGATTCATTGCGGACCTATCGGCAGATTAGACGAGAGCTCGCCTGGAACAGTTCGGCGGCACGGACCGGCGGTTTCATTGTTTAGTAAGAACGCGGTCGATCCTAGCGCTACCTAAGCTGCTCAGGAATCGGCAAGACGTTTGGTTGTGGACAGCTCCTTGCAGTGTTTGTCCCCAGCGTCGCTTGTAGCCCCGGCGCCCCCACCAAGGGTTGCGGAAAGTTGCCTCATTTAATGAAACGCTTATGAGTTTGCTTCATGGGACTCCTGTTGTTGCCGGCCGGGGCATTTGCCCAGACTCCGCCTGACAACACGAAAGTCAACGAACGCGATCGCGAACCGTCTCAGGTGACGGCCGATCAACAGCCGAACAACCGATCCGATGTCGAGACGACGCGCCAGATCCGGAAGACGATCGTGGCGGAAAAATCGCTCTCGACGTATGCACACAACGCCAAGGTCATCACCAAGGCAGGCAAGGTCACGCTTCGAGGACCGGTCCGCTCTGAAGACGAAAAGAAGATGCTCGAAGCCAAGGCCATTGCAGTGGCAGGGGTCGGCAACGTGACGAACGAGCTCACCGTCATGAGTGCGGCCGCGACCGCCACTCCGACGACTAAATCAACCGATACGAAAGCAGGTAAATAATGGCTGGAAAAAACATGGCGCTCTTTGGAATCTATCCGACCCGGTCGGCCGTCGAACGCGCGGTCGATGCACTGAAGACAGCCGGATTTCTGAACACGGATATCTCGGTGCTGTTCCCTGAATCCGCCGGCACGAAAGACTTCGCGGTGGAGAAAGGGACGAAAGCGCCCGAGGGCGCGGCGACCGGCGCAGGCTCAGGAGCGGTCGTAGGTGGAACCCTCGGATGGCTCGCCGGTATCGGGGCGCTCGCGATCCCCGGCCGCGGGCCGTTGATCGCTGCTGGACCGAGAATGGCCGCCCTCGCCGGCGCCGGCGTCGGCGGAGCCGTTGGTGGCGTGGCTGGTGCGCTCGTTGGAATGGGCATACCCGAGGACGAGGTGAAGAGGTATGAGGGCCGGGTCAAGAACGGCGGCATTCTCCTCTCTGTGCACTCGGATGACTCGGCGTCAACGAAACGCGCGAAGGACATTCTCAACAGCACTGGCGCGGAGGACGTGTCCTCGACTGGTGAAAGCAAGAGTGACGTTGAGACCAGCGCTGAGGCGGTTCCCCTTGCCCGTAGCCGATAGAAGCGCACCAACAACTCGGCTCCGATTCCATGAGTCGCGCCGATAGCGAGATAAATCTCCCCTAGTTCGCCTGGGCAAGGGACGGTTTAGAGCCGCCCTTGCCCGTCTTCACACGGCTCTCATCACCTCTCGCACATAGTCCACTTCGACACCGCTTTCAGGTGTCTCCAGCCTGATCCCCAGATCAGGCACTCACAGAAACCCGACGGTTCCCCGCTGGCAACCGGTATAATCCCCGCGCTCCTGAAAATCTGGTGTCTTTGCTGCCCGCCACGCGGATCGGCGCTTACGAAATCCTGGCGCCCCTCGGCGCCGGCGGCATGGGCGAGGTCTATCGCGCTCGCGATACGAAGCTGAATCGCGACGTCGCGATGAAGGTCGCTGCCAGATGCCTTCGCACGCGATCCCGATCGCTCGCGCGGTTCACGCGCGAAGCCCAGATGCTCGCCTCCCTGAATCATCCGCAACATCGCCGCACATCCACGGCCTCGAGGACAGCCGGCGGTGATCCGCGCGCTCGTCATGGAACTGGTCGAGGGCGACGACGCTGGCCGATCGGATCGCGCGCGGTCCGATTCCGCATCGATGAGGCGCTGCCGATCGCGAAGCAGATCGCCGAGGCCCTCGAAGCGGCCCACGAGCAAGGGATCATTCATCGCGATCTGAAACCCGCGAACATCAAGATCACGCGCCGACGGACGGTGAAGGTGCTCGACTTCGGCCTGGCGAAGCTCGCGCATCCGGAGCGCGGCGGCCCGCGCCGGCGACGCTGACGACATCGCCCACGATCACGTCGCCCGCGATGATGACCGGTGTGGGCATGATCCTCGGCACCGCGGCGTACATGTCGCCGGAGCAAGCGAAGGGGCGCGAGGCGGACAAGCGCAGCGACATCTGGGCGTTCGGGTGTGTGCTGTACGAGATGCTGACGGGCAAGCGTCCGTTCGACGGTGAAGACGTCAGCGACACGCTCGCGAACGTGCTGAAGATCGATCCCGACTGGTCGGCGCTCCCGTCGGAGATTCCAGCCGCGATTCGGACGCTGCTTCAGAGTTGTCTCGTCAAGGATCGCCGGCGTCGCGTGGCCGACATCTCGACTGCGCTGTTCGTGCTGGACAAGGGCGCGAGTCTCGCGCCGCCGGCCGGCACGGCGTCGGCCAGGCCGCTGCCGCGCAGACCGCTGTGGTGGCGCGTTGCGGCACTGACGGCCGGCGCGCTGGTGGTTGGCATCGTCGCGACGGCGCTCACGTGGTTCGCCACGCGCCCGGTGCCGCCTCGTGTCTCGCGTCTGCACGATCGCGCCCTCGGGTGCCGCCGCGCTGACCATCAGCGGCGACGACCGCGTGACCTGGCGATCACGCCGGACGGCTCCCGCGTCATCTATGTCGGCAACCGCGGCACGCAGCTGTTCGTCCGCGCGCTCGACGCCCTCGAGCCGGTGGCGGTGTTCACGGGCGCGCCGCACGGACCTGTTCGTCTCGCCCGATGGCCAGTGGATCGGGTTCGTGGACGGCGGCACGCTCGTTGAAGAAAGTGGCGGTGACCGGCGGGCCGGCGGTGACGCTGGCGACGCTCGACGGCGCTCACTCGCGGCGCTACCTGGGGACCGGATGACACGATCATCGTCGCGACCGGGAACCCGAGGACCGGCCTGCAGCGAGTTGCGGCCGGCGGGCCGGATCGGCGACGGTCCTCACGCGGCCCGACCGCGCGCGGGGCGAAGCCGATCACCTCTGGCCGGAAATGCTGCCGGGCGGCCGCGCCGTGCTGTTCACGATCACGGCGGTCACGGGCGGCCTCGATGCCGCCCAGGTGGCGCGTCCTGGACCTGCGGACCGGGACGCAGCACGGTCGCTCGTGCGCGGTGGCAGTCACGCGCACTACGTGCCGAGCGGCCATCTCGTCTATGCGGCGGCCGGCACGTTGCGCGCGGTGGCGTTCGACCTGGCCACTTGGAGACGCGCGGCACGCCGGTGCCGGTCGTTCCTGAGTGGTCACGACACCCGCCGGCGGCGTGAACGCCGTGGTGGCGGGCGACGGCACGTTGGCCTACGTGTCGGCGGCGCCCTGCAGTCGGAAGCGCGGACCCTGGTGTGGGTCGACCGGCGCGGCCATGAGGAGCCCCTCAAGGCGCCGGCGCGCGCCTACGTGTATCCGCGACTGTCGCCGGATGGGACGCGCGTGGCCGCTGAGGTGCGCGATCAGGAGTGGGACATCTGGATTCTGAATTTGGTCAGCACGACCCTCACGCGCTTCTCGTTTGGCCCCGGTGCGGACCGGCTGCCAGTGTGGACGCCGGATGGGCAGCGGATCGTGTGGACCTCAGGGCGTGCGGGACGTTGCCAATCTCTACTGGCAGGCGGCAGATGGTTCCGGATCGGTCGAGCGACTCATCCAAAGTCCGAATCCCCAGTTTCCCTCCGCCATCTCGCCCGACGGTACGCGGCTGGTGGTCCGCGAGGACGCCGGGACACGGCGACTTGATGGTCGTTGCGATGGACACGAGGAACCGCGGCGGGTGCAGCCGTTGGTACAGACCCCGTTCGTTGAAACATCCGCGGAGATTTCGCCTGACGGCCGGTGGATCGCTTACGCGTCGGACGAATCCGGGCAGGACGAGATCTACGTACGGCCCTTCCCGGACGTCAACGCTGGGCGCTGGCACGTGTCGACCGGCGGCGGCGCCAAACCCCTCTGGGCCCGGAACGGCCGTGAGCTGTTTTATCTGGTCCCAAGCGGAGAAGGCGCAGCCGTCATGAGCGCGCCCATCGAACGCGGAGCGAGCTTTGCGGCCGGCACACCGACGAAAGTGCTGGAGGGGCCGTATTTCTTTGGAACCACGGGAAGCAGGGGACACCGCCTTCCGCACCTACGACGTGTCCCTGGACGGTCAACGGTTTCTGATGATCAAGCTCCCTGAAGGATCCGAGCAAGCCGCCCGTCCGCGAACCTCATCGTCGTGCAGAACTGGGTCGAGGAGCTGAAGCGGCTCGTGCCGACGAAGTAATCGTCGCCCCTCTTTCAAAGCTGGACCTGAAGCCGGCTTTGAAAGAAGTGCGTCGCGCCACGGACATCGAAACGGTTCAACACGCCATAACCGTAGGCGAACTCGAGCCGCAGTTGATCCGAGATATACCAGTTGACCATCGGCGTCGCCCTCCAGAACCGGCCCCCGCTGATGGGACCATCGTCGAGGTCGATGTAGGAGAGAGCGTCCCAGGAGCTCCCACGCACCAGGTCCACCTTCAAACACCGTCCGTGCCGGTGACACCTGATTGAAGAACCCGCCTCGCGTGTCGTACGCGCGCGTCTCGCCGGTGACGAGCCATGAGACGACGGCGTCGCCGCCGTGGAAGCAGCGGGTCGCCAGACTCGTCGCTTCGACGTGCTGGAAGAAATATCCGAGCCGACGAGCAGCGGACCCAGGCCGATAGTAGGCCTCGATGCCCGATCATCTTGGAGTTGCTGGCGGGGAACGTTATCGGTGTCGACGAAGTACGGCGCGATGAAGTTTTCCGGCCGCGAGCGAAGCCGCAGCTCGCCCTCGTCGGGCTTCCCGTAGCGCAGGCTCATGCCGAGGGGGAGCCTCGTCCGCTCCCTGAACGCCGGCGGCCATGCGATGCGACCCACGACCTGGCGGTCGTAGGTCGAGAACGACTGCTCTTCCGACAACCAGTCGCCGTAGACGCCAACTCCAGAACGGCGCAGCTTCGGAGCGATAGCCCAGCCACTTCACGCCGTCGGCGAGAATCGGGATCGTCGCATCGCTGATGGTGGCGCGCTCCATGGTCCAGCCCGCGTAGCCCACCATCACCTTGTTGAGCGAGAAGCCTTCCTTGGTGCGGCCGACGAAGACATGACCCCAGATCTCCGGGATCTCGACCATGAGGCCCGGTCTCGCGGACGAGCCACGAATCTGTGGCGCCGTCGTGCATCAGTCTCGGAAGACCAGGCGACAGGTCGTCTGAAGTTGAGGCGCCCCTTGAGGAGGAGGCGGCCGTCGCGCAGCTTCGCTCGCCGACTCGAGCTGGAAGCTGCTGGCGCGCTTTCGTCGTCTTGCGAGAAAGACGGCGTAATCGTAGAGCACGCCGGCACCAAGGCGGATGGTGAAGAACGGCCCTTCGTATTCGTTCCAGCGAATCAGCGCGGCGGCGTGGCGTCTCGGCGTCGGCTTCACCGGCCTCGATGGTGTCATCGTCCGGTCCGGCGACATCGCCGGCCGGTGCGCCGGCGGGTTGGGTCCCCTGGCCGGCGGCCCCCGGCGCCGTGGCCAACACCAGCGTCGCCAGAAACAGGCACGCTGCGAACCCGCGCGTGTGGTGAGCCTTCAGGAAAAGAGATATGGCGCAATCTATAGCACACTACCGCAGCACAATGGCTCCGTGATGACACGCCCGTTTTGGTTCGGGCGAGTGCAACCAAAGTGCAACGGACGCAACAGGCGTCTAGCTCCGTCGATCAAGGCGCTGCCGCAACCTGTCGATCGGGAAGCAACAGGCGGCGATATACCCCGATCCGAAGGCGACAGCGAAACGGCCCTGGAATGCCAGCGCGACCGCCCATACGAGAACGGCCACTCCGAGCGCGGGTATCGACCATCGAAGCATTGCCCCCTCACCTTCTTGATCTTTGTTAGGGCGACGCAGGCATCGCATGTCGTCCACGCGGTCAAGCATTCGAAACCTGCCGGGCTGATGTCCCTAAGGTGTACTTTGACCTGGAGACGGAACACTCATCAGAATCTCCCGTTTCAGCAGGAAAAGCGAACGTTACCTAAGACCGTGCGTGAGCCGCGTGTTCCATATTGCTCTCAGCTCATCCAGATACGAGAGTTGTGCATGCGACACCAATGGTTATAAAGCCTTTGGATACGTGAAGTTAACAGGGACTCTTGTATTTAGAAGTGGTCACCTTGGCCAACAGATTGCTCGGAGAGAGTCATCCTGAATGACTGGATCACTCGTCCGACTCACTCAAACCGCAGGAGGGAACGCGGCAACCGCGCCAACCACATGCGGCTGTCGGGCACATCAATGGCGGCGGTCTCAGGGAAAAATCGAGTACGACCCCTGTCGCCTCTCGTGAGGAAACATGAAAAACAGTCGCCCTCTCGTCGCACTCTGCTTGCTGGCGCTCGCCACTGCCTGCGCGAGCCCAACGGAACCGACAAAGCCGTCGACGCCGGCCGCGGTCACCCCGCCCAGTTCCTCGATCGAGAAGGCCATCAACACCGTGATGTCGGGCTTCACGACTGCAATGAGCAGGACGAGGTCGGGGTCGAAGGCGCTCACGTTCGAAAAACTCCAGACCAGCGAGGGTTTTCTACCTGGTGCGCAGCCCATTACGGCGCAGTGCAACCCGGCGGGCACGTCCTGCTCCGTACAGTTCAACGAGAGCTTCAACCAGCTGACTCCCTGCACAAACGGCGGATCCTCGAATGTATCGGCCACGCTCACCGGTGTTCTTCAGGGCAGCGCGACATCGACCAGCGGGACGCTCAACCTGGCCACGCGATCGACGTTCTCGAACTGCAATGAGAATGGCTGGGTGACCCACACGGCCTCCTCGATCGCGACAAACGGATCGATCTTCGTCACGACCAACCGCACGCGCATCAACGTGACGATGAGCGGAGGCTTCACGCTGACCAACGCGCCTGGCGCACCGGCGGGTCAGTCGGTCTGCGCCTTCAATGGCGTCATCCTGCAGTGGGATGACATCACCGGCAACTGGGCGAATTCCGGATCGGTCGACTGCCTGCCTGGCGGCTCGTTCCGATTCAATTGATGTCCCGCTGAGAGGTTGCTGTTAACGTAATGGCGTGGTGTGGCTGCTGGCGTTCGTGCCGTTCGGATGGCTGAGCCTGTTCGGAGTGTTCGTCGTCCGCGCCCGGTTGGCGTTGGGCTACTGGCCGACTCCGTACCATCCGGATCCCAAACAGGTCGGGCTCGATCTTCACTACACGGCCCTGGTGCTCGGCATGCCGGCGATGTTCGCAGCCATCGCCTGCCTGGGCGTTCTCGCGCTCGCCTCGTGGCGCCATCGACGGGAGCGTGATGGCCGTCCGGCGCTCGCCCTGCTCGTCGGCCTCGTGAACCTGGCGCTGACCATCGCGATCGCGCGATGGGACCCGCACGGGCTGTTCACGTGGTTGGGTGATTGACGAATACCGCTCAGCTGGCGAAACGAAATCAGTACTTGTTCCAGCTGAATGCGCTCAGCATCGAGTTGCCGACCGCCCAAAACACCTGGCTCAGATTGCGATCGTAATGGATCGCGGCGCCGCCGGTGTTCCTGATGGTTGCCCCGATCATCGAGCCGTAGAAGGCGGCGCTTCCGCTCAATTCAACCGGCGCGTTAGGCGCGTACATGACCATGGCCTGGTCGCTGCCTCCGGTGATCCGAATCTGCTCAGGACCCGCGTACAGGATTTGCAACTGCGAGGGATCCATTGAGGAATTGGTGAACGAGGTGCCCGACGTGTCGAACGGATTCGACATCCAGCCGCCGCTGTTGTCCTTGCCGGCGATGTTCATCACCACGGATCCGGATCCCGGCTCGATCCCGATGTGCGAGTTACCGGAGATCGTCACGCTGTTGATGTTGAAGGTCGACGGTGTTCCTCCCACCAACGTCAGATTCGCACCACCCGAAATCGTCACGTCTCCCAGCAACACCGTCGAGCCGTGGGGATCGATGGTGAGGTTGCCGCTGGCGCCGGAGCAGGTCGCCGGCGACGACAGACCAAGCGACGCGCAGGATGCCGATGAGTTGATGTTGAGGTTGGTGGTCGGTGGCATCGGGCTCGGCGCCGCCGGCGTGGGCATGGAGATCGCCTGTGGAAGCTGAACGAGCCCTCCGGTGACGGTCGCACCGCCACTCGACTGCAGTGCGGTCACGTTTCCCGAGCTGCAGCTGCCGACACCGACGCGCGGCGTCGACAACGTTCCATTCACCGTGGCTTGGCCGCTTTCGGTCAGGTTGCCGTTCGTGCCGACGTTCCCTCCCGAAGCCGTGAGCCCGCCGTTCGAAGACGTGACGCCCCCCGTTCCGGAATACGTGCTCGAATCGTAGCTGTCGGTCGATGCAGTGCCCGACAGGATAATCGCGCCACAGGTGGGCGACGTGCCGAACGCCGCAAACCCCTGCGCGGGCACCTTCTGCCGCTCGAGAATCGCCGTCACCTCGACGGTCGCCGGCTTGCCCTGGTTAATCGTGCCGGTCGACATGATCTCCCACGTCTGAAGCGTCGCGGTGACGCCACCATACGTCGGCACCTGTTGCATGGCCACCAGGCGCGCGTACGGCGTGAAATTCACGGTCGTGGTGCCCGATGGGAGCGACCCCGCCAATGCCGTGTTGAAGGCCGTCTGCACTGCAGCGACGGGATAATTCGACGCGACGCTGGCGTTCGCCGACAGAATCACCGGCTGGCCGTTATAGGTCACCGGCGAAACCGTCGTGTTGTAGGCGGTGATGGGATCGGCGTTGGCCACGCCGGGCGGGGCCGTATAGGTGTTGAGCAGGTGGTTGACCGTTTTCTGCACACCCGATTCGGCGCCGTAGCGGGCCTGCGACATCAGGCGATAGTTCATGGTCGAGAGGGTTTCCGTCTGAGCCATGACGAGCATCGACGCCACCGCCAGCGACATGGCCATGGTCAGGAGCATGGCCAGCACGAGCGCGATACCCCGTTGATCTCGTAACGTTGTCCTCATAAGTCACACCTTCTCGAACATGTCACCTGTCGGCCTACGGAAGCAGCGCCGTGACCGTGGGCGGTATCGGCTGTACGCGGTTGTTCATGCCGGCGCTCGAGAGCTGCCACGTGTGGAACACGTTCCGCGGCGACACGTTCAGCAGTGATTTGGTTTCCGTTTGATACTGGCCGGTCGTCGGATCCTTGATCTGCGTGCGGACGGTCAGGGTGATCGCCACGTCGAGCACAAACGTATTGCCTCCGACCGTCGGCAGCGGGTTCGGCATGTACGTGAAGCACGCCGTGTTGTCCGGATTGGCCTGAATATTCTCGAGCAGCACGTCGGTCGCCGTGACGGCCGGCTTCGCAGTTGCGTCGAAGGCCATGCTGTTGCGATACAGGTTGCCCGTATTCGTATCGCAGGTGTACTCGACATACACCATGTTGCCGTCGCCGTTGACATCGCCGTAAAGCTTGAGCACTGTCCCGGTCGAGCCGTTGGTCATCCCCGGCGGCACAACGCCCGACGAAAAACCGCCATAGACCCTGACGGGTGTTCCGGCCGCATGCGTATTGACAAAAGACGCCTGAATGGTGGCATCCATCGCGTCGACGCTGCGGGAAATCGTGATGGTGTTGGTCGCGGTATTGACGGCCGACACCTCCACGGTCTCTTCGTTGCTCGACAGCGTGCCCTGGTTGAAGCTTCCGGGATCGATCACCAGACGTTCTCCAACGAACATTCCGGCAGCCGACGACAGGACCGCGGTGGTTGTGCCCGCGTTGACGGTTGCGGTCAGTGTGGGCGGTGTCGTCCCCGGCAGAGTCACACGGCCCGCCTGGCCGACCTCCTGCTGCAGCAACTCTGTGGCGCTGCGCACGCCGGCATGCATCTGGACGCGGTTGGACATCGTGCGCTGCGCCTTCGTCGCATCGGCCACACCGGTCATCACGATGCCCGACACCATCATCATGATGGCCACGACCACCACCAATTCGATCAGCGAAAAGCCGCCCTCGCCATGGGCGGCGGATGCACGGTGGGGTGGAGGACTCGTCGGCATCGCGCTCAACATCCCGTCGGGCAGTTCGTCTTGTAGGCGGCAATCGTCGATACCGACTTCAAAGCGTTTCCCAGTCCGTAGTCGATCGTCGCGACAACCGTAATCAACTTGAGATTGGACGACGGCACCGACACCTGCCATACCCGCTTGTAGTACCAGTTGGCCGGCGGGGTGGCGGTACAGGGCGTCGCGACCGAGCACAGGATGTTGCCAGCCGCATCGAGATAATCGCTGTAGCCGACGACAGGCGTAGCCGGATTGGAGCTGCCGCCCACGGCCAGCCCGCTGCCGCCGTTGTTGATCGACGGGAAGACGGTCGTGTTGCTCTGGGCATCACCGTAGGTGAGCTCGAGCAACTGCTCCATCTTGTCGACGGCATATTCTGCGGTGCGCGCGCCGAGATGGCCGTTGTTCTCGGTCATCGACGTCGCCATCGCTTGCGCGCCGATGGCGCCCCCGATCACCACGATCAGAATGCCGCAGGCCACGACCAGCTCGATGAGAGTCATGCCGGTCTCGTCCGACAGGCGCGCGCGAAGGAATCGGGAATGCTGAGGCGTCATTGTTGGTTCCAGGCCGGCGTCGAGGTTGCGCTCGTCCGCCACATGCGAATCGCCCCGGTCGCCGAAATCGTCGAGGCCAGCACGGCTCCTCCGTCGGTGATATACAGGGCGTACTCGGCCGTCGGCGCATTTGCGGTGTCAATCGGTACGCCGCGCGAATTGAAAATGACGCAGGCCGTGTTGTCTACCGCAACTGGTGGCGAGGCATTGTCGAGACATTGCCCCGCCTGGCCGATCGCGCCCTGCGTGTTGGGCGGCGCGGTTGCCACACTGCCGAGGCCGAACGTATTGGTGCCCGTGAGCGTGATCGTCTGCCCCAGCGTCGTCCACGCGCTCGTTCCGGTTTTGATTTCGGTGTGATAGGTGTTCGAGCTGAGATCCACATACACGCGGGTGCGCGAGAAATTCGCGGCGGCCTGCATGCGCGCCAGCGACAGCGAGTTCGAGAGCGTCCGCGCATCGCCGTTGATCCGGAAATTGGCAATCACGTTGCCGACCATGGGTATCGAAATGGCGGCGATCGTCCCCAGGACGGCCGTCACCGCCAGCATCTCGATCAAGCTGAAACCCGCGGAGCGATGTGTCACTCGAGTCAACGGACAGTGCGAAGAGCAAGCAAAGGGCCAGAAAAGCGGTTCCGTCCGCGCGCCTGATATCTCCTGTCTGTTCAGGGGGTTAACAGATATTTTTGAAACAGGATGCGAAACCTCGCAATTCCCGTTTTTGAACAACGCGTTACAAGTTCAGCAGCTCATCGTCTTCTGAACGGGGCAAGAGGGCCGGCAGCGCGCCTGTCTGCCCTGCCCCGTCCCGGCCGCCGTCAGCACGTGCTTCGACAGCGCGCAAGTGCGACTGTCACCGTCATCGCGCGTCGTGATCGTGCCGGGTGTCCGGGTCGATCGCTGGGCAACGGTCGAACGAGCCGACGTGTCGCCATGGCTGAACATCGAGTGGAAGCTCGCCGAAACGGCGCGCGTCGTGGCGGGTGCAGGCAGCCATCGGCAGGCCCCTGCATTCGCCCCTGTGTTCGGTCAGGGCGGCATCACGCCAGTGACGCCGGAGGTGGCACGTCATTTCGATGCGGCGTTCGAGCATACCGTCGGGCGAGGCATTCGCTGGCGGCTGGGCGGATACGTTCGCGAGGAACGTGATGCGATCGATCTGGTCGACGGCTATTTCCGCATCATCGATGGCGCGATCGTCGCGCCGGCGTCGCCGCCATCGTACGGCAACATCCTCGATGGGCGGGCACACGGGCTCGAGGTCTCAGTGCACCGCACGGTTCCGGCCGGAGTGTCGGGCTGGATTGCCTATTCGCTCGGCCATCTCGAGTACACCGACCAGCGCACGGGCGAAACGTTCGCCGGCACATTCCACGAGCGTCACGGCGTCACCGCCAACGCCACGTGGCGGATCTCGAACAGGACCAGCATCACCTCGAGATTCCGCGCCTCGTCCAACTTCCCCATTCCCGGTTATTACCGTGAAGAAGAGGAAACGTTCGGCGGCGTTGGCTTCCTCCCGCCACTGACGATGAAGGCGTACTACCTGGCGGAGCAGCGCAACGCGCTCCGGCTGCCCATGTATTCCCGGCTCGACCTCCGAGCCAACCGCACCTACACCTGGGACCGCCGGCGACTGACACTGTTCGTCGAGGTCACGAACATTTACAATCGGCGAAACCAGCGATACGCCGGCGGCGACATCAACGGGCGAACGGGGCGCGTGACGGGGTTGATGGAGGATCTTTTCCCAGTCCTGCCATCCGCGGGGCTACTGGTCGAGTTCTGACACGAGACCCGGCCGCGTCATTCGCGTAAGATGGCCCGGACAAACACCGATGAGCTCGAAAGCTTTTCCGCCCGGTACCGAAGAGAGGCCGCACCGCCACATGCGCGGGGTCAGCATCTGTATGACGGAATACACCGTCGAGTCGCGCATCCTGCCCGACGGACAATGGGTGCGCTCGGACCGTAAGCACGGAACCGTGTACTGGAGCGAGTCGAGCCTCCATGTCTTGCGCAACGTCGGCAAGACGACGAGCCACACCATACGGGTTGAGCTCAAGTACTGAGCTGATGGTGAGATCCTGCGCCTCTTCAGGGGCGAAGCATTTCTGGAAACCGCGCCATGAATTCCCGGACCCTGCCAAGCTGACGGCTCGTGGAGATGAACTCGAAGTCGGTCGCACTGACCGCGTCGGACCGACCGTCAAGCGTCGCGGTCAATGCGGCCGGTATCACAGGACATTCATCCAGCAGCCCCATCACGCTGGCCCAGGCGGGTATGTCGAGCATCGCGATCACGTCGAGGGCATCGCGGGCGTGCCACGGCGTGCCCGTCTTACGATGTTTCATGAGGGCGATCCGGAGGGCGTTCAACCCTTTCTGAATGTCAACATCGCTGCATCGCAGCGTCGAGAGCGTGGAGAGGAGTTGGTCGGCTGCGAACATGCCGACGTCCTCGTGCAGCACTGCCCATCCCACCTCGAACGCCGACACAAGGTCGTGGTGCATCAGAAACGTGTCGGGCAACGCCACATCGAGATGGGTCGTGGTCACCGCGACAGCGTCGGGCCAGCGGGCAGGCCAATGCTCGAGACCCAGATTGCAGATGCCAGCGGCAGCATCCGAAGCCTCTTGCGGTGTAAAAGAGCGGGACTGAATCGAGCACCCGGCCACGAGCGTGTTGGAGAGGAATGCCAGCTCATGGCTCCGCGCGAGGTAGAGGGTGTCGTCGCTGTCGCGGACGTGCGCGATCAGCGTCCGGACAAGCGCGAAGCGTGATGGTTGAGCGTGTGCACCTTCCAGCAGCCCGCGTGGTCGCTGCGGCACCAGCCCTGCCCTGGAGAACACGTCGAGCATCTCGACGCCGCCGTCCGGTGGGAAGCCGGCACGTATTGCGGCAGCGTCCCCAGGTGCGATGGTGGCGTTGGCAGCCCGAAAGTACGCAGCCACGAGCGGATTGACCGACGGCTCGCCCCGCGAAGCGCGCCGACGCTGTCGCGCCATCAGAAGGAACGCCCGCGCGTCGGCCGGCGTGCTGTATCCCTGCTGCGCGCGCCGATGCTCGCGCTCCCGGCCCACGTCATGAAGCAGTTGTTCCGGCTCCATGAGCAAGTCGTCGAGCCCGTCAACTTCCGGCGTGGAGTTGGACAACCGTCGACACTCACGCATCACCGCGTGAAAACGGTCCTGATGGTCGGCGTCGAGCGCGAGAAGAAGCGCGACGATGGCGTCCCAGGCATCGGTCGTGATGCCACGCACGAGATAGCCGCCCACCACGCACTCGGGACCTGTGTGCGGCGGCACGTCGATGTCGAGTGGTTCACCATCGACGATGGCGGCGATCGCCGCCGGGTCGAACACACGTACGTACTGGGAGAGCCCGGCCACGACGAGATGCTCGTCCATGGCGGCAACCGTCACCGCGGCCACGGCGCCACCGGCGTCAACCAGCACTTCCAGCCATTCGCCGAAGCGCGTTGTGTCGAAACGCTCGTCGTGTCCCGGTTGCGCGCTCCGCCAGAGATCGAGGTCGAGGACAGATGCTAACTGCGTTGCTGTCGCCGAGGCGACGATCTCTGTACAGACATCGAGCCCGCGGTGCGCGATGAGCTGATGCAGCATCTCTGGCGCGAGGTGAGGCACGAGTTGCACGAGTTCTGACACCTGCGGGGGCTTAGCGAGCACGACCACGAGCGATGCTTTTCGGCATGAGCTTCCGATGATACGGGTCTCGTGGCGTGACAAACAGTCTTGAACTGCACACGCCTCCCACGTACACTTAGAATAGGAAGGTTCCTCAAGCGTTCGCGATCGACCTCCTTTTACCGGTCATCTCCTCACCAACAACTAACATTTCTGGTGCCCGGAATCGCAGTTCTGGAGAATCCTGTACAGTTGGAGGCTTCAGGAGAGTTCTATGCGTCAGATGCGATGGATGACAACACTCGTCCTGGCCGGCACCGTGGCGGGGACGGTCGCGCTCGGCCAGAGCCCTGGGATCACGCCACGTCACGAGCACGGATACGTGCAAGTGGGCGACCGCTTCTACCTGCTCGGCGGCCGCCGCATTCAGCCCGTCGACATCTTCGACCCCGCCACCGGCACCTGGACCAAGGGCGCGCCGCCGCCGGTCGAGATCCATCACTTCCAGGCCGTTCCGTTCGAGAACAAGATCTACCTGGTCGGCGCAATGACCGGCGGGTTCCCCACCGAGCCACCGCTGTCGAACGTGCACATCTATGATCCAACGGCCGATGTCTGGATCGTCGGGCCCGAGGTTCCGGCCGACCGTCGGCGCGGTGGTGCCGGCGCGGTGGTCCACAACGGCGAGATCATCCTGATCGCCGGCATCACCAACGGCCACAGCGACGGACATGTCAGGTGGGTGGACGCGTTCAATCCGCGCACCGGCCGGTGGCGGCGGTTGCCCGACGCGCCTCGTGCCCGCGATCACTTCCACGCGGCCATCATCAACAACAAGATCTACGTTGCCGGCGGACGCCGCAGCTCGTACGCCACGAAACAGACTTTCGAGCTGACGGTGCCGGAAATGGACGTCTTCGATCTCGGCGCGAACCAGTGGTCGACGTTGCCCGTCGCGGGCAATCTGCCCACCCAGCGCGCCGGTGCGGCCGTGGCGGTCGTCAGTGGACGGCTCCTCGTCATCGGCGGCGAGAGCGCCCAACCGCTCGCGCATGCCGACGTCGAATCGCTCGACCCGGCCACCGGGCAGTGGACTGCGCTTGCGCCGCTCTCAATGGGCCGCCACGCGACGCAGGCCATCCTGCGTGACGGACGCGTCTACCTCGCGTCCGGCTCGCGAACCCGTGGAGCCACCGAAGTGGACACCCAGGAAATCTATCAGCCGCGTCCGGGCGAGTAGCGCAACAAACGAACCGATGAGATCGATCCCTCGCCTGAAGCGCAACATCATCATCGCCCTCGCCGTCGCGACACTGTTTCTCGTTGCACGGCCGGTCATGTCGCAGAACGACGAGCAGGATGTCCTGAAAGTAATACCGGACAATTACAAACTGCTCTTCGAGAATGCGTTTGTTCGGGTTATCGAGGCTCGCGTACCGCCCGGCACCGAAGAGAAGCCGCACCGCCACATGCGTGGCGTGAGCATCTGCATGACGGAATACACCGTCGAGTCGCGCATCCTGCCCGACGGCCAGTGGGTGCGTTCGGACCGTAAGCACGGAACCGTGTACTGGAGCGAGTCGAGCCTCCATGTTTTGCGCAACGTCGGCAAGACGACGAGCCACACCATACGGGTTGAGCTGAAGTACTGAGCTGACAGGTTCCTGTGTGATTGGAACGACCCGCTTCCTCAGCGGCGCATCGGCCGCCAATCGAAGGCTAGAAGCAGCGTGCGTTGAGAAGATGAACCGTTGTTGTCCGATATCAGATAAAAACGGATGCCGCCATTCGGGGAAGGCACTGATGCGAGCCCTTCGAAGTTGTCCACGGTGAGCGGAAGCGCCAGATCCATTTGAGCGACTAAGCTCGTGGAACGGACAATCTGCAGCGTGTTCCGATTGCCACGAAACGGATCGTACGCGCGCAGAAGGTAGACCGCCGTGCCATCACCGAGGTGATTCATGGCAACGAGCCCGAACTCTCCGGGCTTTTCCAACGTCCGGCCCTCGACGCACGCCAGCGTCAACCGGCACGTCCAGGTTTTGCCGGTCATCTCCTCGCCAACGATGTAGGCGTCAGGTGCGACGCCGGGATTCGCGGCAATCGCCTCCATTCCGAAATTCGACGGGAAGTTCGCCGCTGGTGACGGCACCGCACGTGGCGTTCCGCCGGCTGCGGGATACAGCCAGATTCGATGGTCGCCCTCGAAGCTCACGAGGCGGTCGCCATTCCCCAATATCGCCAGCCCCTCCGCATCTGCGCGACGCGAGCCGGTCAGGGGCTTTCCGTCTTCGCCGACGAGTGGCGCCAACCCGGTGTCCGCGACGCCAATCAAGCGTTGAGCCGCGTCGAACACCAGCCTGGCGCTGAAGAGAACGCCTCCATCTCCAACCGCGGTGAGTCCGCCCTGGCCTGTGACAACGATGTCCGAGAGCTCGCGGAAGCGATCGGTCTGGCTCGACGTGAGCCAGAGTCCGCCAGCGTAGAAAAAGTCGCCGAGCGCCGTGACCGACGGGTCTTCAGGATTGAGCGGCACCGACACGGCGTCGATGCGAATCGGCTGGGCCGCGACAGACGTGGAGGTGCCCATTGGTTGCTGAGCGGCTGACAGGCTTGCGATCGACCAGACTGCCAGGGCAGGCCAGACTCGTTTTGCAGCGTGATGGAGCATCTCGAAACCATATTCCCTTCTCACGGCGACCCATTGCCGGCTGCAATGTTGTACGCGATCAACGCGTCCTGATTGCGCACGTACAGGCGGCCGTCACTGATCGCAGGGTGCGCCCAGCTCGGATAGCCCTTGTCGGGAATGCTGAAACGCCCCTTCTCGCGGTAGCCGGACGCCGTCGCTTCCGCCAGCCCGAAGACGTTGTTCTCGCCTTGAATGTACAGGTTGCCATCCGCAAACATCACCGAACCTTTGCCGACGCTGCGATCCCGCCACATCATCTTGCCCGTCGCAAACTCGAGGCAGGTCAAGATCGAATCGTTGAACCCGTAGAGATAGCCGTCGACGAGGACGACCCCGCCGTGGTGGTTATTCATGCTGCGGGTGAAGTACACCTCCTTCGCTTTCACCTCGCCGTTCTGCGCGGTGAGATCGAGCAGCCCGCCTCCGGTGCCGTACGCGGACGTGAAGAACACCTTGTTGTTCGAGAAAATCGGCGTCGCGACATTCGCTGTGTAGTTCGCGGCGTTCGGGTAGCGGAACATCAGCTTGCCGTCGGACGCGCGCACGCCGACGCCCGCCGACGCCGTGAATGTCAGATACGTGCGCACGCCTTGCACGTCCGCGGCGATGACCGACGAATACGCCGCGGAATCGCTGAGCTCTTTTGCGATCCAGACCGTGGCTCCCGTCATCTTGTCGAGCTTCACGATGCCGGCGCCCGGCCCGCCGGGAGACACAATCACGTGCGGTCCGTCGACCAGCGGAGACTCGCTGATCAGCCATTGCAGCTGCCGCCCCCGAAACTCCTTGAGGATGTTGCGCTGCCAGAGCGCGGTGCCATCGGTCTTGAGGCCCATCAGGTCGCCGTTCTCGCTGAGCACGTAAAGGTAATCACCGTCGACGGTCGGTGTGCCGCGAGGGCCTGGTCCCCGATCGTCCATTTGCGTGGCTCCCAGCGCCTTCGACCAGACCTCCTTCCCATCCGCCCGATTGAGCGCCACGACGACGCTGTTGCGGCCGCGGGTGCTTTGGACGAAGATGCGATCGCCCGCAACCGCCATCGAACCGTAGCCGGCGCCAAGTCCGGTCGCCGTCCACACGACTGGAGGCCCGGCCTTAGGCCATTCCTTCAGCAGGCCGGTTTCCTTCGACACCCGGGTACGATCGGGGCCCTGCCATTGAGGCCAGTCGGCGGCGTGAAGAGCGGTGACACTCAGCAGCACCGCTCCGGCGAACGCGAGGGCTCTGTTCTTCATCATAAGGAGAATAATGCATGGACCGGGAACAAGGGACGGCTCACAGCGTCACGCCGACACGCTCCATGAAGGCGCGCGCGCGAATCAGTGCGGATGCTGCAGGTAATGCTGCCGCAGCAGATCCTTGCCATAATCGTTGCCGTTCGGCGTTCGCACCACCGCGTGAATGTGCTGGCGCGTCGCCCGGCTCGGATCGATCAGGTGCCGGATGCCCACTGGGCGCTGGTGATCGAACTCGATCAGGATCACCGGGCTGTGGATGCGGTAGTAGAACACGCTGTTCGCGTCGGTGGGCCCGATCCATGCGAAATATGTCCGGTCCAAATGCGCGCGAACGTCCGCCATCTTCACCTTCGCGTGTCCGTCGTCCATATTGCCGACGTAGAGCGCAATCAGATCGAGGAGCTGAGTGCGCTGCGCGTCCGACAGCCCGGTGGCGCGGATGCCGGCATAGTCGAGGACGACGTTGTCCTTCCAGGCTTCGGTGAGATTGTTGTCGGACTCCTTGGCGAACGAGAGGATGACCTGCTTACGCCGCGGCTCGTCGAGGGCGTTGATGAAGGCCAGCCCACGGTTCTGTTCGTCCTGCATCACCACGGTGCCCTTGTACTTGCCCGATTCCGCCCTGACCGGCTCCGAACCGTAGAAGTAGGGCGTCATCACGACCTGATCGCCCAGTACGAAGTAGTTGACGATCGCGTGATGGCCGTCGAGCTGCCAGCCCCACGGCTCGGTGGCCGACGGCGTGCCCATCACCGTGATGTGATACCGCCACTCCCCATACTCGTCGAAATTGCCGCCCGTCAGCTCTGCGAGCGTCTCGTTGAGCCGCATGATGTCGCGCGTCTGCTTCAACCCTCGCGCGCTCAGCGACGCGCGCAGCAGGCCGAACGCGAGCTCGCGCTGCGGCGCCGTCATGTCGAGGAAGCTGACACCCTGGCGCACGTAGAAGCTCTGGTTCATCCACTTGCGCCATTCCGGATCGTCGACGGAGTAGACCGTCTTCTTGCGTTGTTCCGGTGTCAGGCCGGCCAGAAATGTCTCGGCCGCCGTGCCTACGGCAGCAGTCGACACGCCGGTCGATCGCACTGCGAAGAGGCCGCTCTCGATGCGACCATTGGTGGTAATGCCTGCGAACGGATCGGCCAGTCCCGGCTTCTCCGCGGCGAGCGAAAGCCGCAGCAGTTCTTCTGGCGGGCGTGTCGGCGGCGGCTGTTGCGCGATGACGCCGAGCACGTACACGGCGAGCAGCGAAAGCGCGAGGACTAGCCGGCGTGAAAGCATGCGACACGATAACACCAGGAACGGGCCGGAGGAAGCCGTCCTCTACGTGCGTGGCGCATAGCTACCACAAGCCGGAGGGAGGAACCGAAAGATGCACCCTGCCCCATGGGCAGGGCGCAGTCAGGAAGTGCTTGATGGAAGCCGTTCGCACTATGCAGGTGTCAGCGCATCCCTTCGAGATGCGGAGGAACGACGCCACTGGATATTGCGACGAACTCTCTCCAGATGCGATGCGCGCCTCTCTTCAAGAGCCACCAACTGCTGCTGAACAAACAAGGATGATAACCACGGTAGCAACGCGTATCGCTCAGGCTTGCCCTTCAATCGTACGCGATGACTGCGCCGCGGGAGCTCAGGGGGATCGGATTGCGCGAGTAATTCTGCGATTGCCATACGGCGTTCACAATCGGTCCGCAAAGTGTCTGTCCTCCTGGCGATTCAGCAGAGCAAACCAAGCGCCAGCGCGGAGTCGAGTGTGTTCAAGCACTTACATAATTGGGCTTCTTCCGATTTGCGCCGAATCGAAGCAGCGAGTCTTGTTCCGGCACAACGATGCCGTTGGGGCTGCAGGAACGGACGAACGGTCGGTGCTGGATGACGTGCGACGTGACGAATCAGGCGCTCGGCCGATGCCTGACCTTCACCCAACTCTCCGCGGGCCTTTGTGAATCGACACGAGTTCCAGCAGTGAGCTAGGACAGGCAGCCTGACGAACCTCGTGGAAACCACACGGATGGCCTCGAACATGCCGGCGAAGAGGTGAAGGAAACGTCACGCAGGTCGGCGAGCCCATCTGGCTCGTCACCTTCATGCAACACGACTTGGGTATTTGATGATGAGACGTGCCGGCTGGAACCGAACGACAATCCGTCGAGTCTCCACGACCGAGAGCCGGGAAAGAATGAGAAAGGGCCGGCTGATTCTGAGTGCCAGAATGTGAAAGCACAAATACACACGCGTGTTGTGCAAAATGGAACAGCGGTACTGCACGCAGCCGCTCTAGCCTGCTCGCTGGTTCTTTCCCATGCTCGAATCCGATCACGACGAAGAACGACTGGCGCGTGTCGAGCACACCCTTGAACAGTTAAACAAATTGCAGAGGGACGCCGACGCGTTCAAGCACCACGTCACGGTTGAGGTCGTGGTGCAGGTTCAGTCCGGATTGACGCCGTCAGCCACGCGTGCGCTACGAACGGAATGGCAATCCGTTCAGAACCGCGTGCGATAGAACCTGACGATGTCGTTCAGGAGCGACACGAAATGCGACGGTGCGCCTGTGCTCGTCGGTACTCATCACCATCTCCAGCCGCGTGCCTCGCGGTGTCGGATCGCTCGTTCTCGCCTGGTGCGCCGTGGCTTACAAGATCCAGCACACACTCGTGTCGCTCGGTATTCCGACACTGAAGCGCGCGAAGATGAAGGCCGATAAGGGACTTCTGTTCAAGACCATCAACAAGGAGGACGTTTTCACCAACGACCCGGACGTTCAGGAGGCCGCAGACGCCCACCTGATTTTGCTCTGCCGATTCCTCACCTGGCTGGATGACACGCAGTACAAACACCTGCGGAACGCGCTCGACCTGCGGAATGGTTGCGGGCACCCGACAGGTTATCAGCCCGACCCAGTAAAGCGTCAGGCCTATTACTCCGACATCACGCAACTGGTGCTGCTAAACCCCAAGTTCACCTAATCCGTGTATCGTCGCTACGCCATCGCTGATGACCGCGACCTGCGCGTAGCCGTCGAACGACTTGATGCGGTGGCAGCCAGTTAGCGGCGCCTACAAGAACACAAGGGAGAAACAAATCGGCGCTTATCAGGGATTGACCGTCTCGCGTTATGCTTCGACGCCAGACGAGTGAGATGAGACGCCGATGATAAGTTCCCTCGCGGATAAGCTGCGCTCGCGGAAGTCCGGGATTTGCCTCTATGGCTTTGCTCCGCCCAAGCAGGCGACGCCACCGGAGCAGTTGGAGGCCATCGTGGCCCAACAGGTAGTGCGGCTTGGGTCGCTGCCGGTCGATGGCCTGATCATCTATGACATCCAAGACGAGACCGAACGGATCTCGACCGAGCGGCCATTTCCGTTTTTGCCTACTCTGAGTCCCGAGGTTTACGCTCATCAGCACCTTGCGTGCCTTACCGTGCCTAAAATCGTTTACCGATGCGTCAATCGAGATACGGCCACCGAATTCGTCGCAATGGCTCGGAAGCGTTAGCCCATCGCAATTGTCGGTGCTCGTAGGCGCACCAAGCAACCGCTCGCATGCAGGACTTTCTCTGATGGACGCGTACGCTCTGGCGCGACAGTACACTCCTGACCTCCTCCTCGGCGGAATAGCGATCGCCGAGCGGCACGCCCGGAGACTCGATGAACATGAGCGACTCCTTGCCAAGACGGAGCAAGGTTGTCGCTTCTTCGTCACACAGGCCGTTTACGATGTTGCGTCCACGAAGTCGCTTTTGTCTGACTACGCTCTTGCCGTTCGCAGTAAGGGTGGAGTGCCTCTGCCCATCATTCTCACGTTTTCACCGTGCGGCTCTCAGAAGACGCTGGCTTTCATGAAGTGGCTCGGCATTGCCTTTCCGAGGTGGCTGGAGAATGAACTTCGTCTCGCCGCAGATCCGCTGGCGAAATCGCTGGAGTTGTGCGAACGCATCTTCGCAGAGGTGTGGGAGTACGCCCGTGATAAGGACATTCCGCTTGGCGTGAACGTCGAAAGTGTTTCCATTCGGAAGACGGAGATTGAGGCGTCTGTGGAACTGCTTCAATTGCTGCGCCGGCGGATCGATAAATCAGGGCGCTGAAGTGCCAAATCAATCCCGTATGCCCTCGGTTGTTCACATTCCTGTTCACATCGAGCCTTCGACGCGAACAGCGTCACGGTAAGTTATTTGATTTGATTGGAGGCGCCGCCCGGATTTGAACCGGGGATGGAGGTTTTGCAGACCTCTGCCTTACCACTTGGCGACGGCGCCCCTCTGACGGGACGCCCGGTAAGCCGGGCCCTACCTTCTAATGCCGGCTGAAGCCGAGCCCTACGACTATACGGTCCGGCTGTAGCCGGACATGTGCGGAAGGTATTGCGTCAGCGGACCGGTACGATGCGACGACAGCGTTCGACGAGGCGTGTGGAAGTCAACATCAATACCTACAACGTTCCAACTAGCAAGCGTCCGAAGCGGAGTGGGCCGATGGGCCCCACGTAGCGGAGGACGCGCCCAGGAACAAGCGTCACAACCAATGCCGAGCCGCCAGAGGCGGCGAAGGCACAGGTGCGCGCCGCGAAGCGGCAGCGCACGTGTCTAAAATTTGGAGCGGGAAACGGGATTCGAACCCGCGACTTCGACCTTGGCAAGGTCGCACTCTACCACTGAGTTATTCCCGCTCTGCAGCCAACTAACGTACCACACGCTCCGAGCCCAATCAAGCAACCCCGCACCGCTCGCATCCGCCGTCGCGCCCACTCGCCTATCGCTTCGGCGGACAAGCCCAACGCACCCGTCGCACTCAACGCACCTACGCCTTCGTCTTTCTCAATACCTCGGCGGCCTCTTCGGGGCCGGTGGGGTTGATGTAGAAGCCGGTTCCCCATTCGAATCCGGCCACGCGCGTCAGCTTTGGCATCACCTCGACGTGCCAGTGATAGAAATCACCGGCGCCCGGCTCGTCCTGCAGCGGCGCGCTGTGCACGATGAGGTTGTAGGCCGGCGTCAGCAGCGTCTTGTTCATCCGCAGCAGGATGTCCTTCAGGATCCGCGCGAGGCTCGCGAACTCGCCCTGCGTCGCCTCCTCGAATCGTGCACGATGGCGCTTGGGCAGGAACCAGGTCTCGAACGGAAATCTCGGCGCATAAGGCGCGATGGCCACGAAGTCGGCCGACTCGGCAATGATGCGGACGCCGCTCCGCGTCTCCTGGCGGACGATGTCGCAGAACACGCAGCGCTCCTTGATCTGAAAGTGGCGTTTCGAGCCGTACAGCTCTTCCTTCATCTCCCGCGGAACGATGGGCAGCGCGATGAGCTGCGAATGACTGTGCTCGAGCGACGCGCCCGCCGCCCCGCCGTGATTCTTGAAGATGACGATGTGCCGCAAACGGACGTCGCGCTTCAGGTCGAACACGCGATCGCGCCACGCCCAGAACACCTTCTCGATGGCCCCCTCGCTCATCGTCGTCAGGGTCTCGCCGTGGGTGGGGGTTTCGATGATGACCTCGTGCGCGCCAATCCCGTTCATCCGGTCGAACAGACCCTCGCCTTCGCGGTCGAGGTTTCCTTCGACGCGCAGCGCCGGAAACTTGTTGGGCACGACGCGCACGTCCCATCCGTCGCTGTTCGCCGGCGACCCGTTGCGATACGCAAGAATCTCGGGCGGCGTCTTGCTTTCGTGCCCTTCGCAGAACGGGCACAGATCGTCGGGCCTGGTCGTGACCGGCTCGACCTGGAAGTCGCTGGGACGCTTCTGGCGCAAGGTCGAGATGATGACCCAGCGCCCGGTGACGGGATCTTTTCTGAGATCGGTCATGAACTAACGCCGCAAGGATTCCATACCGAAGGCTCCTCTGACCAATTCAATCGTGCGTTCCCTCGCTCGCTCCACGACCGACACGACATCGAACCGGCACGACTCGCCGGACAACCGGTTGAGGCAGAGGTACGACTCGGCCATTCTGCAGAGACGTTGCCGTTTCTGCCAAGTGACCGACTCGAACGGTGTCCCAAACTGCGTACTTGAACGCGCCCTGACCTCGACGAATACGAGCACACCGTGGTCTCGCGCGACGATGTCCAGCTCGCCGCATCGGGTGCGAAAGCGCCTGTTCACGATGACATAGCCGCGCTTTTCGAGCTCTTCGCACGCCAGATCTTCGCCGCGCCTGCCCAACGATTGCCGGTGATCCATGCGAGGGCCAGAGCAATCGGTTTGCCATTGATGGCAGGGCTAAAGCCCTGCACTACCGAACTCGCCTAACTCGTCTGAATCCCTAATCCCCAATCCCTAATGCCAAGAGCGAAGTTATTTGCGTTTCCAACGCGTCCCTGCCGCCGAATCCTCCAGCACGATTCCGGCATCGGCGAGCTGCTGACGGATGCGATCGCCCTCGGCAAAATCGCGGCGCTTCCGCGCGTCCTGGCGCGCGGCAACCAGTCGATCGATCTCTTCGGAAGGCAGCGTGGTCTGGTGATCCTCCTGACGCCGCAGGCCGATGACGCCGAGCACCAAGTCGAAGCGATCGAACGCAGCCTTCACGGCCGGCACATCGCCGGCGCCAAGCTCTCCCGTGTCGATCGCCGTGTTCAACGGGCGCACGAGCTCGAAGACGACGCCGAGCGCACCCGACGTGTTGAGATCCTGCTTCATCGCCGACGTGAACTCGGCTTCGGCGTCCGCGACCAGCCGCCCGATCTCCGGATGCGCGCCCCCGGACGTGACCCGATCGAGCCGTCCGACGAAATCGGCCAGCCGCCGATTTGCTTCTTCCGCCTGGTTCATCGCATCCCAGCTGAACTTCAACTGCTTGCGATAGTGGGTCGACAGCAGCAGATACCGCAGCGTCGAAGGCCGGTAGCCTTTGGCCACGATGTCGGGCAGGTTGAACACGTTGCCGAGCGACTTCGACATCTTCTCTTCGTCGATGAGGAGATGCTCGACGTGCATCCACACGCGCGCGAACGGTTTGTTCGTGGCGCCTTCGCTCTGCGCGATCTCGTTCTCGTGATGCGGAAAGATGAGATCGACGCCGCCGCAGTGGATATCGATCGGCGGGTCGCCCAGGAGCCGCAGCGCCATCGCCGAGCACTCGAGGTGCCAGCCAGGCCGGCCGCGGCCGAAGCCGAAATCCCAGCTCGGCTCCTCAATCTTTCCCGCGGGTCCCTCCCCGCTAGGCTTGGTGGCCTTCCACAACACGAAGTCGCGTGCGTTGTCTTTGTCGTAGTTGTCAGAATCGACGCGCGCGCCGGCCTTCAGGCCGTCGTGATCGAGCCTCGCCAAACGGCCTGTACTGCGGCAAGGTCGAAATCTTGAAGTAGACCGATCCTTCGGAATCGTAGGTGTGGCCGTTGGCGGTTAGCGACCGCACGAGCGAGGCCATCGCCTGAAGGTTGTCCTCGTCGGTCGCCCGCGGCCGCTCTTCGACATCTTCAAGGCCCATTGCACGGGCATCGTCGAGAAAGGCGTCGATCCACTGATTGGTGTACTCGCGGAGCGGCTTGCCGGCTTTCTCCGAACCGACGATGGTGCGATCGTCCACGTCGGTGAAGTTCATCACATGCCGAACGGTGTAGCCCCCGACGTGGCGCAGCGTCCTCCGGAGCACATCGATCGCGACAAAGGTCCGGAAGTTGCCGATATGACCGCGGGCGTACACCGTCAGCCCGCACGCGTACATCCTCACGAGATTGTCGCGGGATGGCGTGAAGTCTTCTTCGGTTCGCGTCAGCGTGTTGTACAGGCGCATCTACAGTCCCATGCGATCGAACAAGTCGCGTGCCCGCGCGCGGTCGGCGTCGATCTGCGCCTTCAGCGCATCGACGCCGTCGAATTTCTTCTCGTCGCGCAGACGCTGGACGAATCCCAGCTTCAGCTTCGCCCCGTAGAGATCCTTGTCGAAGTCCAGCACGTGCGACTCGATGACCATCTCCTGGCCCTCTTCGAAAGTCGGGCGCGTGCCGATGTTGGTGACCGACGGAAACGCCGCCCCATCGACGCTGGCGGTCGTCGCATAGACACCCGACGGTGGAATCAGCTCGTTGTCCGCGCAGACGTTCGCCGTCGGGAATCCCAGTCCTTTTCCCCGCTTCTGCCCCTGCACCACGGTGCCGCCAATCGTGTAGTAGTGGCCGAGCAGCGCGCCGGCTTCGTCCATCCGGCCTTCGGTGATGAGCCGCCGTACGCGCGTGCTGCTGACGACGAAATCCTTGTACCGCACCGGATCGATCTTCTCCGCCCGAAAGCCATAGCGCGCGCCGAGGCTGCGCAACGTCGAAAAATTGCCGGCGCGATCGTGCCCGAACAGGAAGTTCGCCCCAACCCAGACCTCGGTGACGTGCAGCCACTCGACGAGCACGGTCCGCACGAACCGCTCGGGATCCCACTGGGCCAAAGCCGGCGTAAAGCGGACGATGGCCACGCCGTGCATGCCCGCGCGCGCAAGCGCGTCGAGCTTCTGCTGGTGCGTCATCAGGAGCGGCGGCGCCTTGTCGGGCCGCACGATTTTCGAGGGATGGGGGTCGAACGTCATCGCCACGGCGGTGGCGCCACGCTCTTCGGCGCCGCGTCTGACCCGCTCGATGATTTTCAGATGACCCCGATGCATGCCGTCGAAGTTCCCGAGGGCGAGCACCGGCTGGTGCCAGCGGGCCGGGCGTTGATCATCTGGATAGTGGATGACCTGCATCAGAGATCGATCTCGAACGTCAGGCCATCATATGCCAACTCCACGCCCGCGGGCAGCCGCGCGCACGTGGCGGCGTGCGGCAGATCGTGGCACATGTGCGTGAAGAACGCCCGCTCGGGCGCGAGGCGCGCGACCACGGCCAGCGCCTGCTCGAGCGACATGTGCGTGGGATGCGGGCGCTCGCGCAGCGCGTCCAGCACGACGGTGTGCACGCCGCTCAACAGCGGCCACGACGCGGCGGGAATCTCGCTGCAGTCGGTCAGGTAGGCGAACGAGCCGATCCGGTAGCCGAGAATCGGCCGCGAGCCATGCAAGAGCGGCACGGGCACCAGCGTCGCCGCGCCAATGCAGAACTCGCCGGCGATCCGCGCGGGCACCACCTGCGGCACGCCACCGCCCCGGGGCGTGTCGGCGTCGAAAATGTAGGAATAGATGCGCCTGAGATCGTTCAGCGTCCGCTCGTCGCCGTAGCAGGGGATCGCCGACTTCTGCATGTGGTTGAAGCGGCGCACTTCGTCGAGCCCCATCACGTGATCGGCGTGGCTGTGCGTGTAGACGATGGCGTCCACGCGCGTGACGCCGTGGGCGAGCGCCTGCATGCGCAAATCGGGAGTCGTATCGACGAGCACCGACGGGCCGCCCTGGGGTTGAACGAGGATCGACGCGCGGGATCGCTTGTCGCGCGGATCGGTGGAACGGCAGGTGCCGCACTCGCAACCGATCATCGGCACGCCGTGCGACGTCCCCGTGCCCAGCACGAGCACCCTGGCCGTGGCGCTCAAGGGGTGATGATTCTCTTTTCCCCGCCTTGCGCCTCGATGAAACGCATCCGCAGCTCGTACAGGATGGTCTCGAGCAGCTGGCGCTCCTCTGCCGTCAGGTTGCCGCGCGTCTTCTCTTCGAGCAGCGCGAGGATGTCGATCATCTGGCCGGCGGCCTGCAGATCGACCGGCCCCTGCTCGGTCTCTCCCGGCTCGAGGCGATCGCCGAAATGCACGGCCGCGGTGGCGGCGAGCGACAGGACGAACGACGCGAAGTTGATGTTCGGATCGGGCATAGGAAAACCGGAATGTTAACATGACCGGACCACGAAGCCACGACGAGCACGACGGAAACACGACGACGCGACGAGCGCGACGGCACGACGTAACCACGAAGGCACGAAGACACGAAGGGACGTAGGCTGATGGCCGGTTCTGGCGAGGCGTTCGAGAAGCTGGTGGCGGTGATGCGTACCTTGCGGTCGCCAGAGGGGTGCCCGTGGGATCGGGAGCAGACGCTCGGCTCCCTTACCCACTTCGTCCTCGAAGAGGCGCACGAAGTGGTCGATGCGATCGAGCGGGGCGACACGGCGGCGCTCAAGGAGGAGATCGGCGACCACATCTTCGAGGGGGTCTTCCTCGCGCAGGTCGCCGCTGAAAGCGGACAGTTTACGGTGGACGATTCCCTGCGCACGGTCGTCGAGAAGCTGGTCCGCCGCCATCCGCACGTGTTCCAGGAGGACGGGCGCGTGCACGACGCCGTATCCAAGGAACGCGCCCCGTCTGCCGAGGCGGCGCTCGACCGGTGGAACTCCCTCAAGGCCCAGGAGCGCGCCGCCTCGGGTACGCCGCACACCACGCTCGGGAGCGTACCGAAGAGCCTGCCCTCGCTGCTTCGGGCCTACAACCTCGGCAAGCGCGTCGCGTCGGTCGGCTTCGACTGGGCGACGACATCAGACGTCGTCGCGAAGATCGAAGAAGAAGTCGCGGAGCTGCGGGAGACGCTGGACGCCGCGCCGCACGACACCGTGCGCGCGGAGGAAGAGATGGGCGATCTGCTTTTCTCGATTGCGAACCTTTCGCGCAAACTGGGCATCGAGCCGGAGGCGGCGCTGCGCAAAGCCAACGACAAGTTCACGAAGCGCTTCAATCAACTGGAAGCCAGGTTCGCAGAGGCCGCCCGAAACCTCGAAGGCGCGACGCTGGAGGAGATGGAGGCCGAGTGGCGGAGGATCAAAGCTGGCGAAGATCACTAAGATGGATCACGAAGAGCACTAAGCCTGCTTACGCTGACAAGATCACGAAGGCTAGAAGATCAAAGGACAAAGCGCCTCAGCCCTTGCTTCAGCGTCAGACCGCCGAAATTCATTAACAGACCTGCCCGCAATCTGGTCGCCTTCAAGTACGACAGCAATTGCTGCTCGTGAGGTTTGGCGAGTCCCTCCACCGCTTTTATCTCGACAATCACGGCTTCATCGACGATGAGATCTATGCGCTGCATCCCAACCGGCTGGCTTCGGTAACGGATCACGAACGACTTCTCAACCTCAAAAGGGATGCCGCGAGCCCTTAGCTCGATGCAAAGGGCATTCTTGTAAATCTTTTCGAAAAAGCCACCGCCTATTTCTTTGTGAACACAAAGGCCACCGTCCACGATCTGCCCCATGAGCCACTCGGTCTTCTCCGGCAAGGGCGCGTACCTGTGAATCAATGTTTCTCCTTTGTGATCTTGTCTGTTCTCCCGCTTAGTGATCTTTGTGATCGACGCTGATGCTCACCGTCCATAGGTCGTCAGCGTCAGATGCCGACCGTTAAACGTGCTGATCTTCACCGTGGTACCATCCGTTTCCACCGTCACTGCTCCGTCGTGGTCTGTCCGGTAAATCGCCGCGCCGGCGTCGCGGTACCGGTCGAGGACCGCGCCCACCGGATGCCCGAACGGGTTGCCCCGTCCGGCGCTGATCACCGCGATGTCCGGGCGGAGCGCGTCGAGGAACGCCGGCGAGCTCGATGTGGCGCTGCCGTGGTGTGGGACCTTGAGAATCCTGATCGCCGCGCGCTCGAAGCCGGGCGCGATCGCGCGCTCGACGTCCCGCCCGATGTCGCCGGTGAAGACGAACGACACGCCGCCCGACCGAAGCTCGACGACTTCCGAGTCGTCGTTGCGAATCCGCTGGCGCTCCCATTCCGGATTCGGCGGATGGTGCACGCGAAGCTCGACGCTGCCGAAGCTCATGCGATCGCGCGGCTGCACCGTTCTCCAGGCGGCGCCCGCGGCGTCGGCCAGCATCCGAAGCTCCCGTGTCGGGCCGTGCCGTGGCACCGGCACGCCTTCCCACACTTCAAAGGGCCTGAAGTCGCGAAACAGGCTCGCCGCGCCGCCGATGTGATCGACATCGCCATGCGTGATGCTCATGTAGTCGAGGCGGCGAACACCCAGGGCCCAGAAGGCCGGCGCAATGGCGCGCGACGCGAGATCGAACGACGCGGACGAGAGGCCGCCGGCGTCGATGCCGAGGGTGCGGCCATCGGGAAACTGCACGATGGCCGCCTCGCCCTGACCGACGTCGAGAAACGTGACTCGAAGCCGACGCGGCTGTGACCACGGCGTGGCGGGTGAAACGACAATCCACACACCGCACGCGAGGGCGCCGAGCGTCGCCGTTCGACGGACCACGCGCCCGGTGGCGACGGGACTCGTCATCGCGATCGACAACGCCGCGTAGTAGGCCGCCACGAGCGCGAGGGCTGGCGGGGCCAGGCGTCTCGAGAGCCACGGCATCCAGTCCACGACCACCGCGCTCCCAATCAATCCTTCCACACCCATGTGCGCGAGCCAGCCCACCCACGGCAGAACGGCGGGCACGCACACCGAGGCGGCCACGGCGGCCGTCCCCGCAACCTGGACGACCGTCATCATCGGAATCGCGGCGAAGTTCACGACGAGGCCGGCGAACGTGACGCGCGAAAACACGAAGGCGCTGACGGGAAGGAGCGCCGCTTCCGCCGCGACTGACGCGGCCCCGAGCGCGAGCGGCGCACGCCGCCATCCAGACAACACCCACACGGCGGCGATTCGCGGCAGGCCGATCAGAATGCCGAGCGTCGCTGCGAACGTCAGCGCAAAACCGGCATCGGCCACTTGCAGCGGGTTCGCGCACAGCACGACCACTGCCGAAATCGCGGCCACGTTCAGCGGCGTCGCCCGGTGATCCCATATCCCGGCCGCAAAGTAGATGACGGCCATCAGCGTGGCGCGTCCAACCGACGGTCCCCCGTCGATCGCGATGGCGTACACGCTGAGGATGGCCACTACGACCGTCGCGGACGCACGCGGACCAACCCTGAGAGCGCGGCACAGAAAGACAAACAGGCCCGCGATGATGGCGATGTTGCCGCCGGAAATCGCGATGACGTGGTACGTGCCGGCTTCCTGGAGACGCCGCTCGACAGCGCTCGTGAGTCCGGCCCGATCGCCGATGAGGATGGCCGTCACAACGGCCGCCGACCGCTCGCTCCAGACGCCCACGCTCGACGCGACAGCCCGGCGTACGGCGGCTCGGCCGGACGCGAAGACTTCGGCGGTTACGCTGCCGCGTGCGACAACGTCGACGAGGCGTCCGCTCTTGACCGATCCCACGAGCGGCGTGCCGCGCCACGCGAGTTGCCGTTCGCCATCGGCTACACCGGGATTGAGATATCTGGTGGGTCTTCGAAGACTGGCCGGAAACGCCACGCGACGGCCGCCTCGCCACTGGAGAACCTCGGCGTTTCCGATCTCGCCGCCCACACCGATCAACGCGCCGCCGGCGGTCTCGAACGTCGATCCGTTCAGTTCGACGCGATCGACGAACACATCCAGCGTGACGCCGGCCGGTCCTCTGGCCGCGTCAGACCGCAGCCGGCCGTGAACGATCGCGAAGATCTGGTGCCCGCCAGGGTCGAGGTGTTGGTCGAAGAATGCGCGCAGCGATGGCTGGCGCGACGCCGAATCTGCACTGCGTCCGAGTGCCATGCCAGCAGTGCAGAACCCGCACACCAGCAGCGCAATGGTTGCAACGTCGCGGCGCGCGACGAACGCGCCCGTAGCCGCCACCCACAACGCGATGGGCAGGCCAGCAGGAAAGCTGATTGAAAGGAAAATGCCGGCGGCAATGCCCGCAGCCAGCGGAATTGCGGCGAGAGCGGCAGGACAACGCACGCGCCCGCTCGAGCAAACTCAGTACCCGGAAGCGGTTTCAAAACTGCCTGTGATGTGGCACAGGACTTTAGTCCTGTCCGCCAGCCGCCAGATCGACAGGGCGGAAGCCCTCTGCCACCTTCGGCGGCTCTAGCCTTCGGCGCGGGCGGCGATCTCGGAGTGGTAGTCCTGAATCGCGCGCACGTCGAGCGTTTGTCCGCGCAGGGCGCGAATGGCTTCGACCGCCGCCGACGCGCCGGTCAACGTCGTGATGCAGGGCACGTTGTAGACCATGGCGGCGCGCCGCATCGCGCGATCGTCGAAGAACGATTCGCGGCCGAGCGGTGTGTTGACGAGGATCTGCACCTGGTTGTTCAGGATGTGATCGACGATGTTGGGGCGCCCCTCGTTGACTTTGAAGACCACCTCGACCGCGATGCCGTGCGCCCGGAGGTAGGCGGCTGTCCCACGCGTCGCGAGGATGCGGAATCCGAGATCTTCCAGGTTCCGGGCGATCGGCAGGACGTTGGGCTTGTCGTCGTTGTTGACGCTGATGAACGCCGCGCCCTTCTCCGGCAGCCGCTGTCCCACCGACTGCTGGGCCTTGGCGAACGCCGCGCCAAACGTCGACGCGCCGCCCATCACCTCCCCTGTCGACTTCATCTCGGGACCGAGAATCGAATCGACACCAGGGAAGCGCACAAAAGGGAACACCGGTGTTTTCACGAACACGCCCGCGACCTCGAGATCTTCTTCGAGCCCGAGCTGCGAGAGCGTCTTGCCCGCCATCACCAGCGCCGCCATCTTCGCCAGCGGCACGCCGGTCGCCTTCGACAGATATGGCACCGTTCGCGACGCACGCGGGTTCACCTCGAGCACGTACACCACGTCGTCCTTGATGGCGTACTGCGCGTTCATCAGGCCGACCACCTTCAGCGCGCGGGCGATGCGGCGCGTGTAATCGCGGATGGTCGCGAGATGCCGTTCGGCCACGAGATACGGGGGCACCACGCAGGAGCTGTCACCCGAGTGGATGCCGGCTTCCTCGATGTGCTCCATGATGCCGCCGATCACGACGGCGCCGGTGTCGTCGGCCACGCAGTCGACGTCGAGCTCGAAGGCATCTTCCACGAACTTGTCGATCAGGACCGGGTGCTCGGGTGCGGCCTCGACGGCGTTGATCATGTAGCGGTCGAGCGTGCCCATGTCGTACACGATGGCCATGCCCCGCCCGCCCAGTACGTAGGACGGCCGCACGACGACCGGGAACCCGATCTTCTGCGCGGCTTCGCGCGCTTCTTCGCGCGAGGTGGCCGTTCCGCTGGCGGGCTGCGGAATGCCGAGATCCCAGAGCAACTGCGCAAAGCGGCGGCGATCTTCGGCGAGGTCGATCGAATCGGGAGACGTGCCGAGAATCCTGACGCCGGCCGCCTGCAGCGCCAGCGACAGCTTCAGCGGCGTCTGCCCGCCGAACTGGACGAGGCACGACACGTCGCCGCCGGCGGTGTTCTCGCGATCGATCACCGACATGACGTCTTCGAACGTCAGCGGCTCGAAGTACAACCGGTCGGTCGTGTCGTAGTCGGTCGACACCGTTTCGGGATTGCAGTTGATCATGACGGTCTCGAACCCTGCGTCGCGCAGCGCAAACGCCGCGTGACAGCAGCAGTAGTCGAACTCGAGACCCTGACCGATACGGTTCGGTCCGCTGCCGAGGATGATGACCTTCGCCTTGCTGTTCGGATTCGACTCGTCACCGCGCTCGTAGGTGCTGTACATGTAGGGGGTGAACGACTCGAACTCGGCCGCGCAGGTATCGATGCGCTTGTAGGCCGCCACCAGCTTCTCTTCGATGCGGCGCTCGCGAATCGTAGCTTCCGGGACGCCGTAGATGGCGGCGATTTCACCGTCGCCGAAGCCGGTGCGCTTCAACGTCCTGAGGAAATCTGACGACAGCTCGCGGAATTCCTGCATGCCGGCAATCCGCCGCAGCTCGGCGATCTGCCTGAACTGCTCGAGGAACCACGGATCGATGCGGGTCAGCTCGTGCAGATGGTCGACCGTCCACCCGCGCTCGAGGGCCTTGAAGAGCGCCCACATGCGCCGGTCGTTCGGCACCACCAGCTTCTTCCGCAGCGCCGCGTCGTCTTCGTCGTCGTGCGGCTGCGTCAGCAGCAGGCCCGCCTTCCCCAGCTCGAGCGACCGCACGCCCTTGAGGAACGACTCCTTGAAGGTGCGGCCAATCGACATCGCCTCGCCCACCGACTTCATCTGGGTCGTCAGCGTGCGGTCGGCCTGCGGAAACTTCTCGAAGTTCCACCGCGGAATCTTCGTCACGACGTAGTCGATCGTCGGCTCGAACGACGCCGGCGTCAGCCGCGTGATGTCGTTTGGAATCTCGTCGAGGTGATACCCGAGCGCCAGCTTGGCGGCGATCTTCGCAATCGGGAACCCCGTTGCTTTCGACGCCAGCGCCGACGACCGCGACACGCGCGGGTTCATCTCGATCACCAGCATCCGTCCATCCTGCGGGTTCACGCAGAACTGGATGTTCGATCCGCCGGTCTCGACGCCCACCTTGTTGATGATGCGCCGCGCGGCATCGCGCATGCGCTGGTATTCCTTGTCGGTCAGCGTCAGCGCCGGCGCGACGGTGATGCTGTCGCCCGTGTGCACGCCCATCGGATCGATGTTCTCGATCGAGCAGATGACGACGAAGTTGTCGGCGACGTCGCGCATCACCTCGAGCTCGAATTCCTTCCACCCGATCACCGATTCCTCGATCAGGATCTCGTGCACCGGGCTCATCTCGAGCCCGCGGTCGACGAGGTCGCGGAATTCCTCGACGTTGTAGGCGATGCCGCCGCCGACGCCGCCCATCGTGAACGACGGGCGGATAATCGACGGAAAACCGGTCGTCTTGACGATCCTCATCGCCTCGTCGGCCGTGCGCGCGAGGCCGCTGGCCGGCGTCTCGACGCCGATCTCCTTCATCGCATCACGGAAGAGCAGCCGATCCTCGCCGAGCTTGATCGCGTCGACGTTCGCGCCGATCAGCGTGACGCCGTACTCGTCGAGCACACCGGCTTCGTGGAGCGCCACCGCGAGGTTCAAGGCCGTCTGCCCGCCCACCGTGGGCAGAATCGCGTCGGGGCGCTCCTTGGCGATCACCTGCGTGCACGCCTCGACCGTGAGCGGCTCGATATAGGTGCGATCGGCCATCTCCGGGTCGGTCATGATCGTCGCCGGATTGCTGTTGATGAGGATGACTTCGAGGCCCTCGGACCGCAGCGCCTTGCAGGCCTGCGTGCCCGAGTAGTCGAACTCGCACGCCTGGCCGATCACGATGGGCCCGGCGCCGATGACGAGAATCCTCTTGAGATCGTCTCTGCGTGGCATTCCTAATCCCGAATCCCGAATCCCCAATCCCTAGCCACGCGTCTGCTCCTCCATATCGTCGACGAACTGCTTGAACAGGTAGTCCGCGTCGTGCGGCCCGGGTGAGGCCTCGGGATGATACTGCACCGAGTAAATCGGCCGGTCCACGACTTTCAGCCCTTCGACAGTTCCGTCGTACAGATTGAGATGGGTCACCTTCACGTCGGCGGGCAGCGAATCGGGATCGACCGCGAAGCCGTGGTTCTGCGACGTAATCTCGACCTTGCCGGTCTCGAGAAACTTCACCGGATGGTTGGCGCCGCGATGCCCGAATTTCAGCTTGAACGTTTTTCCGCCGAGCGCGAGGCCGAGAATCTGGTGACCGAGGCAGATGCCGAAGATCGGCTTGTCTTCCTTCAGCAGCGCGCGGGTGTTCTGGATGGCATAGTCGACGGCCGCCGGGTCTCCAGGACCGTTGCTCAAAAAGATCCCGTCCACGTCGGAGGCCAGCACCTCGGACGCGGGTGTGTGCGCCGGAAACACCTTGACCTGGCAGCCGTACGTCGCGAGGCGCCTCAGGATGTTCCACTTGATGCCGAAATCGTACGCTGCGACGCGCAGCGGCCGCTTCGCCCTGCCCTGCGCGGGCAGGAGAAGATCGGGGCGCACTTCGGACGCGGACCTCGAAATCCCGGTCGGCCACGCAAACGCCGATTCGCACGTCACCGCTTTCACGAGATCGGTGCCTTCCATGCTAGGAATCGCGCGCGCCTGCTGCACCAGCTCGCCCGTGTCGACATCGCCCGTCGCAATCACGCCGCGCATGACGCCGGCCGATCGCAACAGCCTCGTCAAGTCGCGCGTGTCGATGTCGGCAATGGCGACGATGTTGTTCGAGACGAGATAGTCGCGCAGGGTACCCGACGCGCGCCAGTTGCTCGCGATCGGTGATTCCTCGCGCATGATGAAGCCGGCCACCTGCGGCGAGCTCGACTCGACATCGTCGGGCGCGACTCCGTAGTTCCCGATCTGCGGCGACGTCATCGTCACGATTTGACCGGCATACGACGGATCGGTGAGGACTTCCTGATAACCCGTCATGCTGGTGTTGAACACGACTTCGCCTCGCGCCACACCCGTGGCGCCGGCGGCGGTGCCGCGATAGACCGTTCCATTTTCCAAAGCCAGAACCGCGTTCATTGACCTGGTTTTCTCTCCAAAGAGGCCGCCACCCTGGTCTCGTCGCCTGCGCCGACGCGCACGCTGGTGATCCAGGTCTCGTAGCCGTCCAATTCGATGCGCACCGATGCGGCCCCTGCCGGCACGTCCGGAATCGTCACGGGCGTCGAGCCCACCAGCCGATCGTTGACATACACGCGCGCGCCCGACGGTCTCGACTGCACGTTCAGCCCGCCGGGGCCCGACTTTTCCTCGGGCCCGCCGCGCGCCGCCGGAGCCGCGGGCGCCGCGCGCAGGTTGATCGTTGTTGAAAACACCGGCCGCTGCGACGTGAGTTGAAGCGTACGTTCTTCGATCGCGTACCCGTCGTGCGCTATTCGAATCGTATACGATCCGAGCGTCAGGTCGCGCAGCACGAGCGGTGTTTTTCCGTGCGCGCGTCCGTTGACAAGAATGTCGGCATCGCTGGGCGCCGTACGCACGAGCAGGCTGCCGCTTGGTGTGCGACGCACGGCTCCTGATGCCGGGCGCGAGGGCACGGGCGCCGGCGGCGCCGCTGACGGCGCGGGCTCGCGTACACCTTGAGTACTTTTGGCTGGCGGCGGCTCGGGCGCCGCAGCCGGCGGCGACGTGCGCGGGACGTCGACGGTCGTCTCCTGAACCGCCGCGTCTGGCTCGCCTGCGGGCACATTTCCGCGTGACTGCAGGAAATACGACACCGCGAACGCGGCGACCATCGCAAACGCAAGAAAGCTCACGACGATCGGCCATCGCCGCGTCTCGGGCTCCACGGGCACCTCGCTTTGCAGCGCGCGCGGCGGCTGCGCCGACCAGCTGACTGGAAGCGGCGGCGGCAAGTCGGCTTCCGCCAACGCGTTGACCGGATCCTCCCCGCTCTCTTCCACCGCCGGCGACGGCGTTGGCACGTGCAGATCCAGATCAGCTGGCTCGGCACTCGTCACCGCAGTCGGGGTCACCGTCGCGGCGGTCACGATGCTGTTCCGCTCGGCCTCGGCCGTCATCTCCGCCGCATCGCGCACGACTTCCGCGAAATCGCCCGCACGCTCCGGCCGCAGCTCCGGGTTCGAGTTGAGCGCGACGTCAAACGCACTGCGCAGCTCGACGCCGTTCTGCTGCTCGAAATCCGCGAGATTATCCTGCGATGCTCGCTTCCCGGTGACGGCTTCGAATGCGATCGCGCCAAGCGAATACACATCCGAGGGCCCATCCGGCAGGGAATACTGCGGCCGCGTTGGACGCTTCGCGCCAATCTTCGTCAACGCCTGCGAGATGCCGAACCCCGTGACGCGCGGACCATCGGCCCCGACGAGGATGTCGCGCAGATGCAGCGAGCCGTGACGCACGCCGCGGTCGGCCGCGAAATCGAGCGCGCCAGCCAGCGCGTCGACGAGCGCCACCCCGCCGGCAATCGTCATCGGTCCTTTTTCACGGAGCACGACGTCGAGCGACTCGCCCACCGCGTATCCTGCGCGAGATAGGCCGTGCCATGTTCGAGGCCCGCGCCGATCGGCGCGGCGATGTGGGGATGCGTGAGATCCGCGGCGACGAGCGCGTTCAGTTCCGCGACGAGCGAGGCGGCCTGTTCGGGCGTGAGATCGAGACGAAACACCTTGATCGCCACGAGCCGATCGCGATTGGCGCCAGCCGGCTCGTACGCACGAAACACCGGACCCAGCGTGCCCGCACCAATCTGATGGAGAACCCTGAACGGCCCGAATGATTCGGGAGGAAAATAGAGGACAGAATCTTCGCGGTTCAGTGGGCGAATGGTAACATAAATTCGTTGCACATTCCTGTCGATCTCAGACGATTTCCCTGGGTCAAGAAGCTCGCCACCGATTACGCATTCCAGTTCTCAGCGCTGGCGCCGTTTTTTTCGGGCGATCCCGCCTCGCGCGCAGCGTGGGCGACCGCAATTGCCAACGCGCGGCAGCATCCGCGCGATCGAGCCGGGCTCAGCCGCATGCTCTTGAGTCAGCTCGAACGCCGTCACGCGCCACCGGCCGCACACGACGCGGCGGCCCGCCTCGCCGATCCGAAGAGCGTCGCGATCGTGACCGGACAGCAGGCGGGACTGTTCGGCGGTCCACTGTTCACGTTCTACAAGGGACTGACAGCGGCCAAACTCGCCGCGCGCGTCACCGAGGAGCACGGCATTCCGGCCGTCGCGGTATTCTGGGTCGAATCCGAGGATCACGATTGGGATGAAGTGGCATCGGTGTCGGTCTTCGACGCCGAGCAACAGCGTCATGCCATCGCTCTGCCCTCGCCGCCCGGGGCCGGGTCGACGCCGATTTGCCGGATCACGCTGGGCGAGGAGATTGACGCGGCGATCGGTCAGCTCTCGACCGTGCTGCCGCCAACCGATTTTACGGCCGAGCTCATCGAGGATCTGAAAACCGCCTACCGGCCCGGTGTCACGATGTCGGACGCGTTCGCCCGGCTGCTCGACAAACACCTGGGCGGGCTGGGTGTCGTCGTGTTCGAGTGCTTCGATCGCGCGTCGAAACCGATCGTCAGCGGGATCTTCGAACACGAGCTGCGGCATCCCGGCCAGACCTGGGCGCTCGCAGACGCCGCGGGCAAGCGCCTGCACGCGGCGGGATATCACGCGCAGGTCGAGGCTTCCTCTGCCTCGGCTGTGGCGCTCTTTCGCATCGATGGCGCACGAACGCCGATCGACGCCGCCACGCCCGATCTTGTAGAAGTCGCCCGCACACGGCCCGAGACCTTCAGCCCGAACGTGCTCGTGCGTCCGATCGTGCAGGACGCGCTCTTCCCGACCGTGTGTTACGTCAGTGGTCCCAACGAGCTGGCCTATCTCGGGCAGCTCCGCGAGGTGTACGCGCATTTCGGCGTGCCGATGCCGCTGATGTTTCCCCGGGCGAGCGCCACGGTGCTCGATTCGGCGGGCGCGCGATTTCTGGAGAAGTACGCCGTGCCGTTCGAATCGCTGCAGCCACGCGACGAATCGGCGCTCAACCGGCTCCTCGCGGCATCGCTGCCCGAGTCGGTGGACCGGGCGATGAAAGATGCCGATAACACCATCAAGGAGAAGATGGCGGCCATCATCGCAACCGTCGGGTCGATTGACGCCACGCTCGAAGGGGCGGCGAAATCGACGCTGGGCAAGCTGGAGCACGATTTGACCGCGCTCGGCGGGAAAATCATCAGCGCGGCCAAGAAACGCGACGACACGCTGCGGCGGCAGTTCGCGCGGGCCCAGACCCAGGCGTTTCCCGATGGCATCCCCCAGGAACGGGCGCTCGGCACGATTGCCCTGCTCAACCGTTACGGCCCGGCGTTCGTCCAAAGGCTCGTGGACGAGTTGCCGCTCGATACCGGCCACCACTGGGTGCTGACCTTATAAATGCCATCAAAGCCGAAATCCAGGCTCGTGTGGGCGAGGGAACAGCTCGTCGTGCTGCGCGACCGCCTGGTCGTGCTGGCGCGCGCCAACCCCAAAGCGACGAAATACCTCGCCATCTCCGCGGCGACGATGTTCGTCGTCGTGTGCGCCCTCACCGGCTACTACTACGTGTCCTTCTCGCGGATGATCGACGCGCGCCTCCACGGCGAGCGCGATCGCGTGCTGCCGCGCGTCTTCGCGCGGCCGCTCGAAATCCGGCGCGGCGACAACATCTCGCAGAAAGAGCTGCTCGATCGGCTCAACGACCTCGGCTACGCCCAGCGCACGCAGGCCGCGAACCCCGGCGAGTTCGCCGTCACCGGCGCGCTGGTGAGCATCACGCCTCGCGCAGGGAGCCACAAAGGCAAGACCGTTATCGTGAGCTTCCAGCGGCCGGGTCCGCCGCGGCGCGGCCGGGGCCAGCCGCCGCCGACGGCAGGGGGCAACAGGATTGAGGGGCTGTCGGTCGGGAAACAGGCGATCTCCCGCGTCACGATGGACGCGCCGATGCTGACCGCGCTCATTCAGGCGCGGGTCAAACAACGGCAGGTGCCGTTGTCTGCGCTGCCGTCGCGCATGGTCGACGCGGTGCTCGCCATCGAAGATCAGCGTTATTACTCCCACCCCGGGATCGACCCGATCCGAATCGTCGGCGCCGTGTTCACCAATATCTTCGGCAACCGGCCGTACCTGGAAGGCGCCAGCACCATCACGCAGCAGCTGGCCCGCAACTTCTTCCTGACCGAGGAAATGCTCGTCGAGCAGCAGACGCGCCAGCGCTCGTGGCGCCGCAAGATTCAAGAGCAGTTCATGGCGATCGTCCTCGACATCAGGGCGACCAAGGAAGAAGTGCTCGAGCTCTACTTGAACGATGTGTATCTCGGCAATCGCGGGTCGTTTGCGATTCACGGGGTGGCCGAAGCCGCGCGGCTCTATTTCGGCAAGGACGTCAACAACCTGTCGCTCGGCGAAGCGGCCACGATTGCCGGCATCATCCAGTCGCCCAACACGCTGTCGCCGTTCAACGCGGCCGCCAAGGCGCGCGAACGCCGGAACGTCGTCTTGAGAGCGATGGCCAGCGGCGACTTCATCTCCGCAGATGCGGCCGAGCGCGCGTCGCAGGAACCGCTGTCACCGGTGGCGCGCGCGCTCGACGCCGAGGCGCCGTACTTCGTCGACTTCGCCGGCCTGGCGCTCGCCGAGCAGTTCCCGAGCGTCACGCAGTCCACCGAGGCGGTTGACGTCTACACGACGCTCGATCTGCACCTGCAGCGGTTCGCGCAGGATGCGGTCAGCAACGGCATTGCCACGGTCGATAAGCTGCTCTCGCGCCGGAAACGTCCCCGCGTGCCGCAGGCCGCGCTCATCGCGGTCGATCCGCGTACGGGCGACATCCTCGCGATGGTCGGCGGGCGGTCGTACAACCAGTCGCAGTTCAATCGCGCGGTCAGCGCGAATCGCCAGCCGGGATCGGTATTCAAGCCGTTCGTCTACCTGGCGGCGTTCGAACGCGCCGCCGAAGACGGCGCGGCGCTGTCGCCGGCGACCCTCGTGAACGACGAACCGACGACCTTCGATGCGAACGGCACGCCGTGGACGCCCGCCAACTACGAGAACGAGTACGACGGCCACATCACGTTCCGCCGGGCCCTCGCGATGTCGCGGAACGCCGCGACCGTGAAGGTCGCCGAGGCGGCCGGCTACGACCGCGTCGCCGACCTGTGGCGCCGCATCGGCGCGGGCACCGCACCCCGCGCTTTCCCGTCGATCGCGCTCGGGGTGTTCGAAGCCACGCCCATGACCATCGCCTCGGCGTACACGATCTTCGCCAACGGCGGGCAGACGCGTGCGCTGCGATCGCTCTTGCGCATCGAGCGTGGCGAGAAGGAGATCGTGGCCAAGGAGTCGGCGGTCAAACGGGTGGCGCGGGCCGATACGACATATCTCGTGACCAACATGATGCGGAGCGTCCTGACCGAGGGCACCGGCGCCGCCGTACGGGCATCGGGCTTCAGCCTCGACGCGGCCGGCAAGACGGGTACCACCAATGACTTGCGCGACGCGTGGTTCGTCGGCTTCACCCCCGAGCTGCTGACCGTCGTCTGGGTGGGGCTGGACGACAATCAGGCGCTCGGCCTCAGCGGTGCACAGGCGGCCCTCCCCATCTGGCTCAGCTTCATGCAGCGCGCGCTGGCGGGCCGCGGCGACCACGCCTTCGACGTCCCGGACAACATCAACTTCGTGGATGTCGATCGGGACACAGGCGCGACGGCCCTGCCGGGGTGTCTGCGCGTGTACAGCGAGTGCTTCCTGAGCGGCTCGGAGCCGCATGAACTTTGCGAGATACATCGTTTTTAGGCTTGAGAAGGTTCGTCGGGTTCGTCCAGTTCGTCGGGTTCGTAGGTTCGTGGGGTTCGTGGTTCGCAGTTCCAAGTCATCCCAGCTGGGGATAGAAACCACGGCCCCGGAACCCGACGAACCGCGAACCTAACGAACCCACGAACCCACGAACCTCGATCACGAACCTCACGAACCTCAGGATCTCCACGAACCGACGAACCCCGTATAATCGGGGGTACATGTCCCAGGAAGTCTTTGAAGCGCTCACCGAAGCGCTCGAGCGGGGGGAAGAAGCCGCGCTCGTGACCATCGTGTCGGCGAACGGCTCGACGCCCCAGCGTGTGGGCGCGAAGATGCTGGTCTTTCCGGACGGCCGTACCGTCGGCACCATCGGAGGGGGCTGCTACGAGAACGATGCGTTCTGGAAGGCGAAAGAGTCCATTCAGTCTCGCAAGCCCCAGCTGGTGAAGTACGACCTCAACGACGATTTTGCCCAGGAGAACGGGCTCGTGTGCGGCGGCCAGATGCAGGTGTACATTGAGCCGCTCGAAGCCACACCGCGGCTGTACGTCATCGGCGCCGGGCATGTCGGCTATCACCTGGCCCGGCTCGCACATACCATCGGGTTCAGGACGCACGTGCTCGACGACCGCGAGAAGTTCGCCAACACCGAGCGCTTTCCGGATGCCGAGGAGGTGATCGTCGAGACGATCCCCGACTGGCTGCACCGCGCCGACCTGCCCTCACATGCGTACGTCGTGATCGTGACGCGCGGGCATACGCACGACCTTGACGCGCTGCGCGCGCTCGCCGCGCGCGACCTCCGCTATCTAGGGCTGATTGGCAGCAAGGCCAAGGTGACGCGCATCTACGATGCCCTGCTCGAAGAGGGCATGCCACCCGAATGCCTGCAGCGCGTGCACGCGCCGGTCGGGCTCGACATCGGCGCCGTGAGCCCGGAAGAAATCGCCGTCTCGATTCTGGCCGAGCTCATTGCCGTGCGCCGAGGGAAGATTCTGGACCCCAAGGTCGCCGCGGTCTCGATGCGCTGGGAAAAGCCGTCCAAAGCGCCGTTTCCGAAGGTCTCGCCGTAAGGGGTATAATCTTCCTTAGCACTCGACAGACGCGACTGCTAACCCCACATGACACAGCCTTCAGCAAGAGCGGCTCAGATACTGGCCGCGCTCGTTGCCGAATACATCGAGAGCGGAGAGCCGGTGGGCTCGACGCGCCTGGCTGCCTTGTCCGGCCTGAGCGTCTCCTCGGCCACCGTCCGGAATACGCTCGTCGAACTGGAGGAGCTGGGCTACCTCCAGCAGCCCCACACGTCGGCGGGCCGCATCCCCACGGACCGGGGATATCGCTTCTATGTCGACCAGCTCCTCGCCGCTCCCCGTTCGGTGCGCGGCGGGGCGGCCGTCGAAGCGCAGCTGCGGCGTGATGCCGGAACACCGGCGCTTGCCGAAGACGTCCTGGCGGCCGTGTCGCAGGTGCTCTCGCGCACGGCGCGGCTCGTCGCTTTTGCCCTGCCGATGACCTCGGAGGGCATCCTGAAGGAAATCGAGTTCGTCCCACTGAGCGCGACCAAGGTGCTCGTCATCGTCGTCGCGGACGGCGGACAGGTGTCGCGCAAGGCGATCGATGTCGGCGAGGAAATCGATTCGCACGACCTCCGGCAGGCCGCGAACTACCTGAATACCGAATTTGCCGGCATGCCGCTCGAGCACATCCGTCTGGCGGTGATGGAGCGGCTGCGGCACGAGCGGACACTTGCCGACGCGCTGCGTTCCCGCGCGCTGAAGCTGGCGCGTACCGGGCTGGAAGAGCTGCCGAAGAAGTCGCCGCTGTTTGTGGACGGCGCGTCGTCTCTGCTCGACGAAACCAGCGAAGACGCCAACATCTCCATCAGCACGCTCAAAGCGCTGCTGCGGATGGTCGAAGAAAAAGAGCGGCTCGTGCGGCTGCTCAACGAATACATCGACGGTCCCGGGCTGACGATCGTCATCGGCCAGGAACACCGCGCCGCGGATTTACGTCCATTCAGCATCATCGCGTCGACCTACGCCGACGGTACGCGTCGCGGCACCGTGGGCGTCATCGGACCGATGCGCATGCACTACTCACGAACCATTGCCGTCGTCGACGGTGTCGCACAGGCCGTTTCACGGGTCCTGCGCGACAGCATGTAATCAACGGGCACGAATCATGGTTGATCAGTCCACACGTTCCAATGCTGCCGATGTACCGGAAGAAGCCGGAGGTCTGCAGGACGAGGGCGCCTCGCCGGCGACCGCCGCCACGGCGGCCCCTGCCGACGAGCTCGCCGAGCTTCGCAAGGAGCGGGACAGCCTGCAGGACAGGCTGCTGCGACAGGCAGCCGAGTTCGATAACTATCGCAAGCGCATCGATCGCGAGCGGAAAGAGACGGCGCAGTATGCGGCCATCGATCTCCTCCAGGACCTGCTGCCGGTGATCGACGATTTCGAGCGCGCGCTGCAAAGCGACGCGCCGGGGGCCGAATCCTACCGCCAGGGGCTCGACATCATTCATCGCGCGCTGATCGAGATGCTGCGCAAGCGCGGCGTGACCCCGATCAACGCCGTCGGGACCGATTTCGATCCTCAGATTCACCAGGCGGTGGCATACGAGGCCGCCCCCGATCGCCGCGAGGGCGAGGTGACGGAACAATTCACGCGCGGCTATCGGCTGGGCGACAAGCTGATACGGCCCGCCATGGTGAAAGTAGCGAAAGCGTGAGTAAACGGGATTACTACGAGATCCTCGGGGTTCCGAAGACTGCGGCAGACGCGCAGATCAAGAGCGCGTACCGCAAGCTCGCGCTTCAACACCATCCCGACAGGAACGAGGGCAATAAAGCCGCCGAAGAGAAATTCAAAGAGGCCGCCGAGGCGTACGCGATTCTCTCGGATGGTGAGAAGCGCGCGCGGTACGATCGGTTCGGCCACGCCGGGGTCTCTTCCCAGGCGGGGGCCGGGTTCGATCCATCGACGTTCGCGGGCTTCGAGGACATTTTCGGCGGCATCTTCGGCGACTTCTTCGGCGGGGGCCGGCACGGCGGTCCCGAGCGCGGCAGCGACCTGCGCTACGACCTGGAGATCTCGTTCGAGCAGTCGGCCAAGGGTGTAGAGACGGCGATTCAGATCCCCCGCCTCGAAACCTGCGAGACGTGCCACGGTTCGGGCGCCGCCGCCGGCAGCAGTCCCACGACCTGCCCGCAGTGCCAGGGGCGCGGACAGCAGCGGTTCCAGCAGGGATTCTTCACGGTCGCGCGCACCTGCTCGCGCTGCAACGGCACCGGGCGCATCATCACGAAGCCCTGCGCCGGGTGCAAGGGGGCGGGCCGCACGACGAAGGAGCGGCAGCTGACGGTCAAGATTCCCGCCGGCATCGCCGACGGCCAGCGCCTGCGCATCAGCGGCGAAGGCGAAAGCGGTCCACAGGGCGGCCCGGCAGGCGACCTTTACGTGTTCATCGAGGTGGCGCCACATCCCTTCTTCCGTCGCGACGGCAACCATCTGTCTTGCGAGGTCCCGCTGAATTTCACCACGCTCGCGCTGGGTGGCACCATCGAAGTCCCGACGCTCGACGGGCACGAGGGGTTCAAGGTGCCCGAAGGCACGCAATCGGGAACGGTCTTCCGGTTCCGCGGCAAGGGTATGCCCGACGTGTCGGGCCGGGGGAAGGGCGACCTCTACTTCACCGTGCAGGCGGTGACGCCGAAGAAGCTGAACAAGGAACAGCGCGCATTGCTCGAGCAGTTGAGCAAGGCGCTGCCGACGGAACAAATCCAGCCCCGGCCGGCCGGCGCGCCGGAGGACGAAAAGAATCTCTTCGACAAGGTCAAAGACATTTTTGGGTAAGTCCTGGCCCGCCCTGGAGATTCACGTTCCAGGCTGCGATCCTCCGCTCGTCGAGCTCGTCATCGCCGAGCTCGATGATTTCCAACCGACGGCCATTCACGAACCCGACGAAGAAGGCCCGCTGCGGGCGTTCTTCACGACGCCGGCGTCGCGCGACGCCGCGGCACAGGCGTTGGCCGCGGCGTTCGGTTCGTACGTGTACGTCAAACGACTCGATGTGGAAGACGAAGACTGGGCCGCGCGATCGCAGGCGCAGTTGAAGGCGATCACCGTCGGCCGGATTGTCATCGCGCCGCCGTGGGACGTCGAGGTCGCGAGGGGTCGGGAGGAGTTTTCGCGCGACAGCGTCGAAAACCCCTCCCGACCCCTCCTCGTGGTGATCCAGCCCTCCACCGGGTTCGGTACGGGTCACCATCCGACGACGCGGCTGGCGCTCAGGGCCTTGCAAGAGCTGCCTCTCGACCATTGCACGGTGCTCGACATCGGGTGCGGCTCGGGTGTGCTGGCCATCGCCGCGATCAAGCTCGGCGCGCGGTCGGCCATCGGCGTCGACATCGATCCCGACGCGCTCGAAAACGCGCGCGAGAACGCGCACCTGAACCACGTAGACGATCGCATCCAGTTCGAAGAGGGGGACTTCCGCGACATGGCGCTGCGGGGCCACGTCGCGCTCGCGAACCTGACGGGCGCGCTCGTCGAGCGATCGGCGGAAGCGCTGGCGTGCCTCATCGAACCGGGCGGATCCTTGATCGTCAGCGGGTTCATGGAGACCGAAAAGCAACCGGTCATGACGGCGCTGCAGAATTTTCTCGGGCGCGGGAGAGTCAACCAGGAAGACGAATGGCTCTGCGGCGTTTTCGCGTCACTGCAAGGGTAACGGCGCCGCCGCTCTCGCTGAGACACGGTTGTAGTCCTGCCCAACCAGCCGGGCAATCGTGGCCGCGACCTGACCCTGCGTCACCTGGACGTTCTTCCGCACCCCCAGCGGGGCGACGCCTGGACCGAGCGTGGCAATCCAGATTTTGTCGGCACCCGGCACTTTTACGCCGTGACCCGGCCAATCCATCGCCGACGCACCTCGACCGTGATCGGTGGTGATGACGAGCGCCGTGCGGCCCCTGTGGTCGGGCAGCGATTGCGCGGTCTCCCACAAGCGCTTGATGAATCCGTCGTTGCGAAACGCGGCGTCGAGATACAGGTCGTACCTCCGTCCATGCGCCCATTCGTCGGTTTCCTCGAACATCACGTAGAGCACACGAGGACGCTTGCGGCGCAGGTACTCGATCGCGCCAACCGCCGTCGGAGCATCGAACTTCGACTCCGTCCAGTATTGGGGCAGTCCTCCCGCCAGCTCGTTCACCATTCGTGCCGTATCGGAATCCACGTCGCGGATGAGCAAACCGTCCGCGTTCGACGGAATACCGCTTCGGGGCTCGTTCAGGATCCACGGCAACAGTACCCACGACGAAAACGCGGCGACCCTGCCCCTGAACGGCGGCAACCCATTCAGCCATTCGAGCACGGTGACATTGGGATTGAAGGTGCGAGCGTTGGTCGTGATGTTCGCGTCGGGGAATCCGGCCAACATCTCGTTGTAGCCCGGATAGGAAATCGCCACGCCGTTTGTGACGCGCGCGTCACTGCCGGCCGACGGATCGCCGAAGATCTGCCCGTCTCTGGCCACAACCGACCACAGAAACGGCATCAGCCGCCGGCGCCGCTCTTCCGCGGTCGTCCCGCCAAACCGCCGCTCGATCGCGTCGGCATTGCGGACGCCGCCGTCGGTCTCGTTCACGAGCGCGCTCGACAGGCCGGAAAAGACTTCCTGCCATCGCATCCCGTCGAGGGTGACGACGATCACGTGGTCGGCGTTCTTCGACTGAGCGTCGGAGTTCGATGCCGATCCAAAAGGCAGCAGCAGGACTGCCGCGGCCAGCGCCATCGACACACCATGCCTCGCGCGCAACTCAGAGATCCTTCCAGACATACTGAAGCACCGCAATCGCGGCTGCCGCCGCCGCATCGGCGCGGAGGGTTCGGCGGCCCAGCGTCACGAGCGTGACGCCGGCTTCCACGGCCGCATCCAGTTCGGCGGCATCCCAGCCACCTTCCGGTCCGATGAGAACCATCGCCGTGGACGGCCGCTGCCCTTCCAGCCTCGTCAGATCCGCCACCTCGGCGCGAGCGTTTGGTTCGACGAACATCAGTCGTGTTTCGGCCGCGGTTGACGTAAGGACGTCATGTAGCGCCTTTGTCGGGTGGACGAGGGGCACAACGGCGCGGCCGCACTGCTTGACCGAAGAGATGACCGTCCGATCCCAGCGGTCCTGGCGGCCGCCATCGGCGACGGCTTTGATGGGCACGTCGGTGCGCCGGCTCACGAATGGCTGAACCGCCGCCACACCGAGCATGACGGCATCGCGAATGACGCGATCCATCTTGTCGCTCTTGAGCAGCGCCTGCGCCAGCGTCACGCGGACCTGCGGCTCGGGCGCGGGGGCACGCGGCTCGACGACCTTCACGGCGACGCGCGTGGCGCTGACGGTCTCCACCCGCGCCACCGCCTCGCGGCCCTGGCCGTCGAAGACCGCAATCGCATCGCCGGCACGCAGCCGAAGGACACGCGACCCATGACGAGCCTCGTCTGCCGGCAACTCGAACACGGCGTCAGCGGCGAACGAAGGCGCGTAGAACCGATGCACGGCAGGATTCTATCCTTCGACTGCAGGCTTCGGGCTGCGGACCTCCTCCGGACTCCCACGGACTCCGGGGACTCTCGCGACTCTCGCGACTCCCAGGACTCTTCCGACTCCCAGACTCTTCCGACTCCCTGACTCCGGACTCAAGACTCTTCTGTATACTTCGTCCAGTGTTTTTCCGCGGTCAGACGGTCGGAAAGTACAAAATCCTCTCTCCACTCGGCAGTGGCGGGTTCGGGACTGTCTACCTCGCCGAAGACACCTGGATCGACAAGAAGGTCGCGATCAAGGTGCCGCACCGGCAGAACGTGGATTTCGGCGACCTGCTGCAGGAGCCGCGCCTGCTGGCCAGTCTGAATCACCCGAACATCGTGTCGATTCTGACGGCCGAAAAGCAGGAGAACATTTTCTTCATCGTGATGGAGTACGTGCGCGGGGACACGCTCGAGACGGTGATCTCGCGCGACGGCAAGCTCGATCTTCAGCGCACGCTCGACTACACCTGCCAGATCTGCAACGCCCTCGATCATGCGCACCAGCAGGGCGTCATTCATCGCGACCTGCGGCCGGGCAACGTCCTGGTGACCGAAGGCGGGGTCGCGAAAGTGGCCGACTTCGGCACATCGCGCTTCATCGAGATCGCGGCGCACGGCACCACGGTGATCGGCAGCCCGCCCTACATGGCGCCCGAGCAGTTTCATGGCAAGACCGTCTTCGCCTCGGACATCTACTCGCTCGGCGTGTCGATGTACCAGATGCTCACCGGCGTGCTGCCCTACAACACGCCGACCCCGGCCGATCTCGAAAAACTGATGAAAGGCGAGCTCGTGTCGCCGCCGCGCACGCGCAATCCGAAGATCCCGTCGAAGATCAACGACATCGTGATGAAGGCGGTTGCGCCGGACGTCAAAGCCCGCTACCAGCGCGCCAGCGATCTGCTGAACGACCTCCTCGCCACCCGGGGAGGACGGAAGACCCTCCGCGTCACGCCGCGGCAGACGCCGGCGGCGCCGCCCGTGGCCGTGCCACCTCCCGACGATGTCCTCGACATCCATGCTCGATTGCGGGCGCGCGTGACGCCGCAACCGCGCTTCTGCTGGCACTGCCGCAAGCCACTCCAGGCGCGATCGGCGCGCTGCCCGTTTTGTGGCGAAGCACAGTAAATGCTAAGCTTTTTGCATGGCATTTGCGGGCACCGGCAAGATCTGGATGAACGGGCAGCTCGTGGACTGGAAGGACGCGACCATCCACGTCGCCTCGCACGTCATCCACTACGGCAGCGGCGTCTTCGAAGGCGCCAGGATGTACGACACGCCCAAGGGCTCGGCGATCCTTCGCCTCGACGCCCACATGGCGCGACTCGTCTCCTCGGCCAAGATCTACCGGATGGACGCACCCTACACCCAGGCAGAGCTTGAAAAGGCGGTCGTCGAAACCGTTCAGGCCAACGGCTTCAAAGCGTGCTACATCCGCCCGCTGATGTATCGCGGGTACAACGCGCTGGGTGTCAATCCAAAGCCCTGCCCCGTCGATGTGGCCATCATGGTCTGGGAATGGGGCGCCTACCTCGGGGCCGACGCACTCGAGAAGGGCGTCGACGTGTGCGTCAGCTCGTGGAACCGCATGGCGCCCAACACGTTCCCCTCGCTCTCGAAGACGAGCGGCAACTACGCGAATGCCGCCCTCATCCGCATGGAAGCCGAAGCGAACGGATACAGCGAAGGGATTGCCCTCGACACGTTCGGCTTTGTCAGCGAAGGCAGCGGCGAGAACATCTTCGTGGTCCGGCACGGCGCCATCTACACGCCGCCACTGAGCGCCTCGATTCTGCCCGGCATTACGCGCGACATGGTGGTGCAGGTGGCGCAGGATCTCGGCTACCGCGTGTCGCAGGAGAACATTCCGCGCGAGATGCTGTACATCGCCGACGAAGTGTTCTTCGTCGGGACGGCCGTTGAAATCACGCCGGTGCGCTCGGTCGACAAGATCCAGGTCGGCGCCGGCCGCCGCGGGCCCGTCACCGAAGCGATACAGCGCCGGTTCCTCGACACCATCGCGGGCAAGGCCCCCGACACCCACGGATGGCTGACGTACGTGCCCGAAATGGTCACCGCCGCCGCCAAAAAGCGCTAAACACGGCACCCGGAAGATCCGATAAGGGGCAGAGAGCTTCTCTCTGCCCCTTTTTTTATGAATATCGACGATCTTCTGCGTGTGGCCGTGGCCAAGGGTGCGTCCGACCTGCACATCAAGGTCGGCGCGTACCCGATGGCGCGCGTCTCCGGCCTGCTGATCCCGGTCAGCGAAGAGAAGCGGCTGACCAACGACGACACGCTCTCCATGGGCGCGAAGATGATGTCGCCCGAGCAGCGCGACAAGTTCCTCAAGTCGCAGGAAGTCGACCTGGCCTACAGCGTGGGCGGCCTGGGCCGCTTTCGCGTCAACATCTTCCAGCAGCGCGGCACCATGGGGATGGTGCTCCGCGTCATCCCGACGAAGATTCTGACCGTCGACGACCTGCTGCTGCCGCCAGTGCTGCGCAAGATCTCCGACGAAGAGCGCGGGCTCGTACTGGTGACCGGCACCACCGGCAGCGGCAAGAGCACGACGCTGGCGGCCATGATCGACCACGTGAACAGCTCGCGCAGCGCGCACGTGATGACGGTCGAAGATCCGATCGAGTTCCTGCACCGCGACAACCGATCGATCGTCAATCAGCGCGAGGTCTCGGTCGATACCCGGTCGTTCGCGCACGCGCTGCGCAGCGCGCTCCGTCAGGATCCCGATGTCATTCTCGTCGGCGAAATGCGCGACTTCGAGACCATCGAAACGGCCCTGCTCGCGGCCGAGACCGGCCACCTGGTCTTCTCGACCCTTCATACGCTCGACGCCACCGAAACGATCAACCGCATCATCGCGGTGTACCCGCCGCACCAGCAGAAGCAGGTCCGCCTGCAGCTGGCGGCGGTGTTGAAAGCGGTCATCTCACAGCGCCTCATTCCGAGAATCGACACCGGCGGCCGCGTGCCGGCGGTGGAAGTCCTCATCGCGACCGCCTTCATCCGCGACTGCATCATCGACAAGGAAAAGACGCACAACATCAACAGCGCCATTGCCCAGGGCACGTCGCAGTACGGCATGCAGACGTTCGACCAGTCGATCTTCGGACTGTACCAGCAGGGTTTCATCTCGCTCGACGAGGCACTGCGCTGGGCGTCCAACGTGGACGAGTTCAAATTAAAGGTGCAGGGCATCTCCACGACGGCCGACACGGCGCGCGACCAGATGGCGAGCAGCGTGACGGGCGGCGGCGGCGGCTCTGAAATTCCCGGCCTGACGAGGTTCGGAGGGTAGAATCCTCCGGGTGAGGAAAGGCCGGCCGCCCGAGGATCCCGATTCTTCGACGGCTGCCTATGTGCGCGCGCTCCGCTGGCTCTCGGCGCGCGAGCTGTCCGAGGGGCAGGTACGATCGCGGCTCCACGAGCAGGGCTACTCCCCCACGGCCATCGCGAACGCGGTCCAGCGCCTCATCGACAATCGCACGATCGACGATCGCCGTACGGCGGCCGCCCTCGCACGCACCGAGGCGCGGATCAGACGCCACGGCCCCCGCCGCGTCATGGGCAAGCTGCTCTCGATACACATCGATCGCGATCTCGCCCGGGAAATCATCAGAGACCTGTTCGGCGACGAGGACGAAGCGCAGTTGCTCGAAGTGGCACTGGATCGGCGGCTTCGCGGCAAGCCGGAGCGGCTGAACGATCCTGCCGAGCGCCGGAAGATTCTTACCTATCTCGTCCGCCAGGGGTTCTCCGCGAGCGCAGCATCCAGCGCGATGCGCAAAACAGCAAAGCGTTAACTGGATCCTTTGTGGCCGTGTGAGCAGCCCGTCTTCGTAACCTTCGTGATTCCAAAGTAAAATACGTCCACAGATGACCACCTGGAGAGAGATCCGCTCGTCGTTTCTCGAGTATTTCGAACAGAACGGACACCGCGTCGCGTCGAGCTCGTCGCTCGTCCCCGAGGACGATCCCTCGCTGCTCTTCACCAACGCCGGCATGAACCAGTTCAAGGACGTGTTTCTCGGCAACGAGCAGCGCGACTACAAGCGGGCGACGACGTGCCAGAAGTGCATGCGCGTCAGCGGCAAGCACAACGACCTCGAGAACGTCGGACCGTCCCCGAGCCATCACACGTTCTTCCAGATGCTCGGCAACTTTTCTTTCGGCGACTACTTCAAGAAGGACGCCATCGGGTTCGCCTGGGAGCTGCTGACCGGCGTGTGGGCGATTCCGAAGGACAAACTCTTCGTCACCGTCTTCAAGGGTGAACAGAACATTCCGCGGGATGTCGAGGCGCGCGAGCACTGGTTGAAGTACGTGTCGGCCGATCACCTCTCGGAGCTCGGCTCCGACGACAACTTCTGGCAGATGGGCGATACCGGCCCCTGCGGCCGCTGCTCGGAGATCTATTACTTCCGCGGCAACAAGATTCCGTGCCCCGAACCGGTCTGCCGCGGCGTCGAATGCAGTTGCAGCCGCTACATCGAGATCTGGAACAACGTGTTCATGGAGTTCGACCGGCAGGCGGACGGGTCGCTGAAGCCGCTGCCGGCGCCGTCTATCGACACGGGCATGGGCCTGGAACGCATCACCGCGGTGCTTCAGGGCCACGAGTCGAACTACGACACCGATCTGTTCACGCCGCTCCTCGACGCCATCGGCACGCTCGCCGGCAGGAAATACGCGCGATCGATGAGCGCGTCCGACGTGTCGATGCGTGTGGTCGCCGACCACGCACGCGCCATGACGTTCCTCATCGCCGACGGCGTGATGCCGTCGAACGAGTTCCGCGGCTACGTGCTGCGCAAGATCATGCGCCGCGCCATGCGCCACGGAATGAAGCTGGGCATCTCGGAGACGTTCCTGCATCGGATCGTCGACGTGCTCGTTCGAGAGATGGGCGACGCCTATCCCGAACTGCGCTCGAATCGCGATACCGTCGTCAGCGTGGTGCGGAACGAAGAAGAGCGTTTCGGTGCCGTACTCTCTGACGGCCTGCCGAGGCTGGAAGACGCGATCGAACGGGCCGCCGCCTCGCCAGCGCGGACGCTGTCGGGCGACGACGCGTTCAAGCTCTACGACACGTTCGGCCTTCCGCTCGATTTCATCGAAGATCTCGCGGGCGAAAAACAGGTCGGCGTCGGCCGCGAAGCCTTCGAACGCGCGATGGAGGGCCAGCGCGAGAAGGCGCGCGCGAAGAGTGCCTTCGAAGGCAAGAAGGCGCAGGAATTCGTGTTCTCGTCGGACCAGGTTCAGCAGGGCCTGAGCGCCGCCGGCGATCGCTTCGAGGGCTACACGACCACGAGTGTCAAAGGTACGCCCGTGATCGCGCTCTTCGACAGGGAACGGCGCCAGGTGAGCGAGCTGCCCGAGGGCGCGGACGGCTATGCGGCGCTCGCACAGACGCCGTTCTACCTCGAAGCGGGCGGCCAGGTGTCCGATGTCGGACAGCTTCACGCCGACGGCTCGGGCGCGTCAGCCGATGTTCAGGGTGTGGCCAGAATCGCGGCGGGCCTGCCGCGGCTGCACCGGATTCACATGAAGAGCGGCACGCTGCGCGAACGCGACATCATCACCGCCGACGTCGATGCGCCGACACGCGATGCGACGCGCAGGAATCACACCGCGACTCACCTGCTCCATGCGGCGCTGCGGAACGTTCTGGGCTCGCACGTGAAGCAGGCCGGCTCTCTGGTGGCGCCCGATCGGCTGCGATTCGACTTCGTGCACGCCTCGCCCGTCTCGCCCGAGCAGGTGCTCGAGCTCGAGCGGATTGTCAACGAGCAGATCTGCCGCAACACAGCGGTCGTCACCGAAGAACGATCGACGCAGGACGCCATTGCGGCGGGCGCGATGGCGCTCTTCGGCGAGAAGTACGGCGACCGCGTGCGGGTGGTCTCGATTCCCGGCTTCAGCATGGAGCTGTGCGGCGGCACGCACTGCCGTGCGACCGGGGACATCGGCTTCTTCACCATCCTCTCCGAGGGCGGAGTGGCCGCCGGCGTGCGCCGGATCGAGGCGGTGACGGGCGCCGGGGCCGTCGAGCACCATCAGTCGATGCGCGGCTCGCTCGACCAGGTGCTGGGCGCGCTCGGCACCACGGCCGATCGCGGACAGGCGGCGGTCGAACACCTGCAAACCGAAAACAAGAGACTGGCCCGTGAGGTCAGCCGGCTGAAGGTCGAGGGCGCCCGTAGCCAGCAAGGGACCGCCGCCGCGGTCGACGAAGCGGAGTTCGCCAGGGGCTGGTTCGTCGCGCAAACCGCGAGCGGGCTTGGCAAGGACGAGCTTCGACAGCTCGCGGACGCACACCGCGATCGCATCAAGACGGGCATCGTCGTCATCGGGTCTGTCGATGACGGACGGGTTTCGCTCGTCGTGGCGGTCACCAAAGACCTCGCGCCGAAGGTCCATGCGGGAAACCTGGTGAAGGAGCTGGCCCCCCTGATCGGCGGGCGCGGAGGCGGCCGGCCCGATTTCGCGGAAGCTGGCGGCAACCTGCCAGACCAGGTGGGTGGGGCACTCGCCCAAGCGAAGAAACTGGCCGAAACAGCCCTGGCCTAAAGTTCCTTTACAGATCTGCCGAGACTACCTAACAGGCCGAGTTGCGTCTGCCTGCCGAGGGCGGCAGACTGACTTGCCCCCCTAACTCACTGACTTTGAAGAACATATTTGTAATTTCGGTGCTCGCCCTGTGCGTAGTCGCTGGCAGGCCAATGCCTGCCGCTGCGCAGATCTATTCCTGGCAGGACGCCAATGGCATCCTGATGCTCTCAGACCGCCCCCAGAACGGCGGACCCCGGGCGGTCAAGGTTCCGGTCGCGCCCGCCCTCGCTGCCCGGTCCGAGCCCGAGTTCGAGCCCTTTATCCTGCAGCACTCCCGGCTTCAGGGTGTCCGGGCGGAGCTCGTCAGGGCGGTCATCCAGGTCGAATCGGCCTTCAATCCGCGGGCGGTCTCGCCCAAGGGCGCCATGGGCCTGATGCAGCTGATGCCGGCGACGGCCAAGGAGCTCGGGGTCGTGGATCCGTTCAACCCGGCTGAAAACATCCGGGGGGGCGTCACCTACCTGCGTCAACTGCTCGACCGCTACAACGACGACGTACAGCTTGCGCTGGCGGCGTACAACGCGGGCCCTGGCGCAGTGGCTAAGCACGGCTCGAAAGTGCCGCCTTACAAGGAGACGCGGACCTACGTAGCCAAGATCACCGGCATCCAGGGCAACGTCCGCAACGGCCCGAGCCTGAAAATGTACAAGGTCACGGAGATCGTTGACGGCGAGCCCGTCGTCACCTACACGAACGTCAAGCCCGCCAGCGGCACCTTCGAAGAAGTCTCGCGATAGCCCGACCGGGCACTCGTGTAAAATAGGGGTTTTCCGGGAGGACAGATTTAGTGGCTACTCACGCATCCGCGCTGAAGGCGCATCGGCAGAGCCTGGTGCACCGCGAGCGCAACCGCAAGTATCGCTCGCAGCTCCGCAGCACGCTCAAAGAGATTCGCAGCGTCATCGAGGCGAAGGACAAGGCCGCCGCGAAGAAGCAGTTCGACCAGGCGATGTCGCTCATCGATCGGATGGCCGGCAAGGGCATCATCCATCGCAATACCGCGAGCCGGTACAAGTCGCGGCTGAACGCGCGGCTGGCGAAAAGCGCTTAGCGAAGTCCGGGTTCCAGTTCCGGTTCCTGTTCGCGTTCCGGATTCAGTTTTCAGTTCTCAGAAGTCAGTTCTCAGTCGCGACGTGACTGAAAACTGATGACTGACGCTGACAACGCCCTCGATGCTTATTCATCGCGCTGTCGAGTCCGACCACGCGCGCATCCTGCCTTTCGTGCTCGCCGACCCGCTTGGCTGGGTCGACGAACCCATCTACCGACGGTATCTTGCCAGCGGAAGTTACGGCGTAGACCGCATCTGGCTGGCCGAAGAGAGCCAGCGCATCAGGGGCTGCGCAATCTGGTATGGCTCTCCGTCGGACGACCACCCGTTCATCCTCGACTGCCTCTGGGTCGATCGTGAGGTCGTCGATCGAGCAGACCTGGGCACCGCCCTGATGCAGGCGGCGTCCCTCCCCTTTGAGTTTCACCTCTTTCTGAAGCCGCACTGGCGTGATGATCCGATGTTGTACGCGGAAGTTGAATGGCGCGTCGTGGCTTCCAGAGCCGCCGGCCTGACGGGTCAACTCGAGCGGCTTCGCTTCGAGTGGACCGCCGAGTCCGGCCTGCCTTTGCCGTCCGAACGGCTGACTTTCTTTCCCGAGCCGGACGACGACGTGTTCCTGAACGTGTTCCAGCAGGTGGCGTTCGGAAGTCTCGACCATGGGACGATCGAGAGCGTCGCCCGCCTGGGTCTCGAGGGGCACGCACGCGAGACGTTGGCTTGTTATCGCGGCATGCGAGGCCGTCGCGAGTGGTGGCGAACGGCCTTCACGCAAAACGGCGAGCGGGTTGGCTTCACCATCCCCTCAGCGAACGAGGATTCTCACGTGATCGGATACCTCGGAGTCGTTCCTGAAATGCGAGGTCACGGATACGCGGCCGATCTGCTCGCTGAGGCGACGCGGGTTCTCGCCGCCGACGGCGCCCAACGCATCCGCGCCGACACGGATCTGGCGAACGTGCCGATGGGGCGCACCTTCGAGCGCGCGCGCTATCGACATTTCGGCGTCCGATTGGTGCTGTCGTGAACTCGGAACTGAACCAGGAACCGGAACCGGAACGCTCTAGCGGCTACAGAGTTCCACGACGAGCCGTTCCAGCAGCGCCCTGGGCTCTCCCGCGGAAGTCTTGATGGCGAGGTCGGTGCGAAAGACGGCATCGATGGCCGAGCCGACCTTCGGCGCCGGCACCTTGGTACGCACGAACCAGGCGAGCTGTCCCAGAATCAGGTACGGCACCGTGCCGTTGTCCATCATGAGGCTCAGCTCGCGCAGCGCGTCCCTGGCCGATCCACGTTCGATCGCATTGGTGACGCCCCAGTCGGCTGGCGTGGTCGCCGGCGCGACAATCTCCTGGACGTCGGTCTCGGTGATGGCCTTGTTCCCCGCTGCGTACAGAATCAGCCGCTCGACGTCGGACCGGAGCCGCGACACGTCGGGCCAGATGCGATCGGCCACCTGTCGCGCCGCACGCGCGTCGATCGCCATCCCTTCTTTCGCCACGCGTTCTTTCACCCACTTCGCGGCTTCGACGACATCGCCCGGCCCCGAGCACTCCACCAGCGTCGCCTTCGAGAGCAACTGCCTGGTGAGCGACCGGCGCTTGTCGATGCTGTCGGCGACGAGCACCAGACAACACGTATCGAGCGGCGCCTTGAAGTAGTCCTCCAGGAACTGCAGATCGGTCTCGACATCCTTCTTCGGGTCCTTCTTCGGGTTCAGCAACCGCTCGGCGTGGACCAGCAGCACGACGCGCCGCGGCACCATCATCGGCAGCGTGCGGGCGGCGTCTACGACTTCGGCGGCAGAGGTCTCGCCTCCGTACAGGCGGTCGACGTTGAACGGTCGCAGGTCGGCCTCGACGAGCTCCAGGAACTCGGCGGCCAGCGCCATCCGGCCGGTGTCGTCCGGCCCGACGAGCAGATAAAGAGGGCCTACCGTGCCGGCGGCAATCTGCTTACGGACGTCAGCCTGGGAGAGGACGGGCAATCAGAACGCTTCCAGGATGGCGCTCACGACCGAGCGCGAGAATTCGTTGCTGATGCGCTCGAGCGCGTTGGACTCCTGCGTAAAGAAGGCGGTGGGATCGACCGGGGCGTTCGGATCGTTGCCGAGCGCGCTCGTGGCGTCGTACTCCTCACGAATGGAAATCGACGGGTTGCTCCACAGCACGGCGTCCTTGTCCACGTCGCGGAGCTGGATGTTCGCCGTCACGGTAATCGTGTAGCGCGACGCCTGTTGTTCGGCCGAGAAATTCGTGGGCGCGATCATCACGTTGGTGATGATGCCGACGAGCACGGCATCGGCGCCGGTGGCTTCTGGCACGATTTTGTAATTGCCGCGACCGATGAACTCGGTACGGATCTTATCCGTCACGAGCTGCGCCATCTGGAAGAACGACGTGTAGTTCTCGAAGTTCGGGATGCCGATCGTCTGAATATACGACGGCAGGAAATTGCCGCGGCCCGCAAGCGCATATCCGCATCCGTTCGACACGAGCGACGCGAACAACGCCAGCAGCGTGCGCCTACTCGACAACCACATTGATCAGCTTTCCTTTCACGACCACAACCGACTTGATGGTCTTTCCCGCGATGTGCGGCTGCACGGCCGCGTCCGCCAGCGCGCGCTCCCGCAATTCGCTTTCCGGCGTGTCCGCCGCCACGGTCAGCCGGCTCCTTACCTTGCCGTTTACCTGCACCACGACGACGATCTCGTCGGCTTTGGCGACGCTCTCGTCGAACGCCGGCCAGCTGGTCTTCTCGATCCCGCCGGTATGGCCGGTCATTTCCCAGAGCTCTTCCGCGGTATGCGGCGCAAACGGCGAAATCATGACGATGAGCGCCTCGATGGCCTCGCGCATCACCGATGGGGCCTGCGCACGCGGGGAGTTGCCGGACGACTCGCCAAACGCATACATCTCATTGACGAGCTCCATCAGCGCGGAGATCGCCGTGTTCAGATGGATGCGCTGCTCTACGTCAACGGTAACACGGCGAACGGTATCGTGTGTTTTCCGCCGCAGTTTGCGCTCGGCCGCATCGAAGCCGGCGGCGCCAACGTTCCCGACGGCCGCGGCCTGTTTGACGCGCTCGGACCACTGATCGACGATCCGCCACAGTCGTGCCAGGAAGCGCCAGCTGCCTTCCAGGCCTGCGTCGCTCCACTCGATCTCCTTCTCGGGGGGTGCCACAAACATGACGTAGAGGCGCAGGGCGTCGGCGCCGAATTTCTGCATCATGTCGTCGGGATCGACGACATTTCCCTTCGACTTCGACATGACGGCGCCGTCCTTCAGGACCATGCCCTGCGTCAGCAGGTGGCTGAACGGCTCGTCATGATCGACCATGCCGAGATCGCGGAAGACGCGAGCGAAAAACCGGGAGTAGATCAGGTGCAGGATCGCGTGCTCGACGCCGCCGACGTAGAAATCGGTCGGCATCCAGTACTTCGCCCTCGCGGGGTCGAAAGGCATCGTGCCGTTCGTCGGATCGCAGAAGCGGTAGAAGTACCACGACGAATCGACGAACGTGTCCATCGTGTCGGTTTCGCGCCGCGCCTTGCCCCCGCACGTCGGGCACGACACGTTCACGAACTCCGGCACCTGTGCGAGCGGCGAGTCGCCGCGGCCGGTGAAATTGGTCACGTTCGGCAGCTCGACGGGCAACTGCTCGTACGGCACCGGCACGATGCCGCACGTCTCGCAGGTGATCATCGGAATGGGCGTGCCCCAGTACCTCTGGCGCGAGATGCCCCAGTCCTTCAGGCGGAACTGCACCGTCCGCTTGCCGATGCCCTGCTTCTCGACCCACTCGCCCATGCGCGCGAGCGCGGCCTCCGAGGTAAGGCCGGTGAACTCGCCCGACTCGACCAACCGGCCGTAGTCCTCGAACGCGGCGTCGGGCATCTTCGAGGACAATCCCAAATCCGGATCCGGATGGATGACGACCTTGATCGGCAGGTTGTACTTCTTCGAAAACTCGAAGTCGCGCTGGTCGTGTGCCGGCACCGACATCACCGCGCCGGTACCGTACTCGCCCAGCACGAAGTTCGCGACGTAGATCGGAATCCGCTCTTCGGTAAACGGATTCCGCGCGTATCGGCCCGTAAAGAAGCCCTCTTTCTCGATTTCGCCCGACATCCGTGCCGTGCGGTCCTGCGTGCGGAACGTCGTGACCCGCTTGCGAAACGCGTCCGGATCGTCGGCAATCACCGCAAACTTCTCCACCATCGCGTGTTCGGGCGCCAGAAACACGCACGTCGCGCCGAAAATGGTGTCGATGCGTGTCGTGAACACCTCGATGGTGTCCGACACGGACTCCGACTTCTCCCCTGCCAGCACCGGAAACTGCACGCGCGTCCCTTCGGATCGCCCGATCCAGTTCCGCTGCATCGTCAGCACTTTTTCCGGCCACAGGCCCAACTGCTCGGTGCCCTTCAGCAGGTCGTCGGCGTAATGCGTGATCTTGAAGAACCACTGCTCGAGATCGCGCATCGTGACCGGCGTGCCGCATCGCCAGCAGCCGCCATCCACCACCTGCTCGTTGGCCAGCACCGTCTGATCTTTCTCGCACCAGTTGACCGACGATCGGCGGCGGTAGGCCAGCCCCCGCTCGAACATCTTGATGAACAGCCACTGATTCCACTTGTAGTACGTGGGGTCGCACGTGGCGAACTCGCGCTGCCAGGCGTAGCTGATGCCCAGGCGCTGCAACTGCCCTTTCATGTGGGCGATGTTGGCGAGCGTGGACGTTTCGGGATGGATGCCGCTCTTGATGGCGGCGTTCTCGGCCGGCAATCCGAACGCATCCCATCCGAAGGGATGCAGCACGTTGTAGCCGCGCAGGCGCTTGGTGCGCGCCATGACGTCGCCGATGATGTAGTTGCGGACGTGCCCCACGTGCGCGTGACCCGACGGGTACGCGAACATCTCGAGGCAGTAGTACTTCGGCCGCGAGGGATCGTCGGTCACCTCGAAGGCGTTCGCGCTCGTCCAGCGCTCCTGCCACTTCTTGTCGAGAGCTTGAGGTCTGTAGTCGGCCATGTGAGTCGACAGTCGTAAGTCGAAAGTCTCGAGGCGCGAGTCGAGTCGAAGTCAGAGTCGATCGTCGTGCGCCTTGCCTTGCGCCTTACGACTTCCGACTAGCGCCTGGCGACTATTATATCTTCCAGTAATTCCCATGCGCCGAACGCACGGCGGCGATGGACAGGCGCGAACGCGAGGTGGCCGGCAGCGGCGCCTCGTTCGGTTCGGGAACCGGCGCGCCATCGAGCACGGCAATCGACGCGTCCAGGCATGACTTCAACGCGTTCAGGTCGTAACCGCCTTCGGTCATCGCGACGATGCGGCCATGACAATGCGCGTCGGCGACGTCGCAGAGCGATTTGGTGAGGCCGGCGTAGCCGCTGGTGGACAGGCGCATGCGCGCGAGCGGATCGCGTTCGTGCGCATCGTAGCCGGCGGACATCAGGACGAGCTCCGGCTTGAACTGATCGATCACCGGGATCACCAGCGCCGTGAACACGTCTGCGTAGTCCCCATCCGTCGAACCGGCTTCCATCGGGACGTTCAGGGTAAAACCCGCTCCCTTTCCCCGCCCGACGTCGCCCGCGGCGCCCGTGCCCGGATAGAACGGATATTGGTGCGTCGACACGTACAGCACGCGCGGATCCTCGTAGAAAATCCATTGCGTCCCGTTCCCGTGGTGCACGTCGTAGTCCATGATCGCGACGCGCTCGAGCCCGAGCGACAGCGCGTGCGCGGCAGCGGCGGCGATGCTGTTGTAGAAGCAGAACCCCATGGCCCGTTCCCGCTCGGCGTGGTGGCCGGGCGGCCGCACCAGCGCCATGACGCGCGTCGCTCGCGACTGTACGATCGCCTCGACGCCGCCGATCGCGGCCCCCGCCGCGAGAAGCGCCACATCGCGCGTCTCCGGCGACGTGTACGTATCCGGATCGAGCGACGCGGCGCGGCCGGCTGTTCCGTCGATCGTCGTCAGATGCTGATCGCTGTGCACGCGGGCCAGTTCGGCACGCGTGGCAGGGCGCGGCGCCTGCACGATGCGTCCCCGCTGTTTCCAGGCGTTGGCCACGGCGCGCATCACCTCGGCCCGCTCGATACGCTCCGGGTGGCCTGGCGGCGGCCGATGATCGCCGAACCGATCCGTATGGATGAGGATTAACGACATCAGCGTGCTTTGGCCGAGGCGGCCGCCATGCCAAGACAGACGGTGATCACGGCTCCGACCACGATGGGTGCCGTGACAAAGTAGAGCGCGCTGATCATGGTGAGCGCACCGTACCCGCCTGCGAGCGCCAGAATCATGGGACGTGCGGCGCTCGGCGAACGGCTGGCAATCGGCGCGAGCAGCCACATGACATCCGCCAGCGTCACCGCGAGTGCCGTGATCGCCCAGCCAGAGCCGAAATAGAAATCCCAGTAGCTTCGTTCCATCCCCATCAAAGAGACACGAAACCCGCGCATCGTCTCGCGCAGCGCCGCTTCCCCGGCGTTCGATGGTCCGGCGAGTACGGCGCCGAAGGTGTGTCCCGCGGCCTGGAACGCCGTGAGCCCGGCGGCGATACGCAACCATGCTGCACTCTGCATCGTTCCCCTCCGTTAGCAGGCGCCCACACAAAGCCCGGACTTGTTTCCCCTACGCGAGCATCACCGCCGCTCGCTGCTCCAATGCGAACAACGCGTGCTCGAGCTCGACCCGTCTGGCTTCAAGCATGCTCTCATTCGCGTCTCGCGGTACGTCGATGGGCGTGCCGACCGCCAGCGCCACCGTGGAAAACGGCCGCGGAACCTGCGTGCGGTCCCAGCTTCGCAGGCTCCAGTAACTCGACGCTTCCATGTGAAAGGGCACCACGGGGCTGCCCGTCAGCTTCGCCAGCCACACCGCGCCAGGCTGGACCGTGCGTGCGGGACCGCGCGGGCCATCGACCGCAAACCCGGAAGGGTGCCCATGATCCATCTCGCGTTTCAATTGCCGCAGCGCCCGCCGGCCTCCATGCGACGTAGACCCGCGCGACGTGCGGAATCCGAAGCGCTCGATGATGCGCGCGATCCATTCGCCGTCGAAGTGCTCGCTGATCATCACGACGATGCCGCGACGCCGGAAGTAGTAGGTCGCGGTCAACACGCGCCCGTGCCAGAACGCCATGATCGGCCGCTTCCCGTTGCCCTCGAAGTGCAGGTGCTCGAGCCCTTCGACCTTCCAGGTGAGCGAGCTGCCCAGCGCCGAAATAAGGGGAACGCCCAGGGCGGTGATGGCCACCACCTGGGCACGCTTCACCGGCGATTCCGACCAATGTGCAGCCACCAATCCCTAATCCCTAATCCCTAATCCCACCCCTAATCCCTAATCCCCAATCCCTAATCCCTAGACTCATCACATCCCTTCGTACCTTGGCCCTCCTCCGCCCTCAGGAGGGACCCAGGTAATCACCTGATACGGATCCATGATGTCGCACGTCTTGCAGTGCACGCAGTTCGAGGCATTGATCTGAAGGCGCGGACCGTCGTTGCCCGCCACGATCTCGTACACGTTGGCCGGACAGAAACGGATGCACGGGTGTCCGTATTCCTTACCGCAAATCGTGTCACACACCTCGGTATGCACGAGCAGGTGTGCCGGCTGATCTTCCTCGTGCCGCGTGCCGGAAAAGTGCACGTTCGTGAGCTTGTCGAACGTCAGCACGCGGTCCGGTTTCAGCTCGGGGAGTGGAGGCCCGCCCGACTCGCCCAGCCTGTGCATGTGCAGATGGCCGGGCGTGGTCGGAATGGCCTGACGTACCCACCAGCCTTTCGTCAGGACCTGCAATCCCGCGAAGGCCAGCCCACCGAACAATCCGTACTTGAATGCCTGGTGCACGTGCTGCACGGGACGCAACTCGGCGCCAACCCAGCTTTCGCGGATGCGTCGATCGAAACCGGCGAGCCTGGCGTGTGACGTGTCGCCGGCCGTCACGGCGTCGAAGGCCGTTTCCGCCGCGAGCATGCCCGTCTTCATCGCAAGGTGAATGCCTTTGAGCCGGACCGAATTCAGGAATCCGGCCGCGTCTCCGGCAATCAGTGCGCCATCGACCGCGCACTCGGGCAAGGTCAGCCAGCCCCCTTCGGGGAGCGCCTTCGCCCCATAGCGGATCATCTGCCCGCCGGTTATCAGATTTCTGATCAGCGGATGCAGCTTGAAGTACTGGAACGCGACGTGCGGATCGAAACCGGGATCTTCGTAATCCAGCCCCACGACGAAACCGATCGACAGTCGCGTGGCGGACATGGCATAGACGAATCCGCCCCCGAATTGCCTGTGATCGAGCGGATAGCCAAGCGTGTGCATCACCGTGCCGGCAGGCAGCCGCCCGGCGGGCACGTCCCAGAGCTCCTTGATGCCGATGGCAAACAGTTGCGGTTGACGGCCCGCGCTGATGTCCGACCGGCGCATGAGCTGTTTCGTCAAATTGCCCCGGACGCCGTCGGCCAGAATCGTCACTTTGGCGCGTACGTCGACACCGGGCTCGAAATTGGCTCGCGTGCCGCCATGGCGGCCGATGCCGCGGTCTCCGGTGCGCACGCCGGCCACGCGAGGTCCGTCCATGAGGAGCTCGGTCGCGGCGAAGCCTGAAAACATGTCGATGCCTTCCGCCTCCGCCAGCCCCGACAGCCATTTGCCGAACTGCTGCAGCGAAATGATGAAGTGGCCGTGATTGCGCAGGGGTGGGGGCGTGAAAGGAAATGCGATCCTGCCAGACTGGGTGAGGAAGTAGATGCGGTCTTCGTGCACCTTCGACGCCAGCGGCGCGCCTCTGGCCTCGAAGTCGGGGACGAGCTCGCTGAGGGCGCGCGGATCGAGCACCGCGCCCGACAGCAGGTGCGCGCCGGGTTCGGCGGCTTTCTCGAGCAGGGCCACGGCAAGCGACTTCCCGGCGGATTTCTGAAGCTGCGCGAGCCTGAGCGCCGCCGACAGCCCCGCCGGCCCGCCGCCGACAATCAGGACGTCGACGTCGAGTGTTTCACGCTCGCTCATGCCGGCTGCCTCGACGCAGAGGCGCAGAGCCGCAGAGCATGGGCTTTCAGAAGAAGGAAATTACTCTGCGCCTTTGCGTCTCTGCGTCGTGGCATGCAATCAATGTTTTTCGAGTTCAGCGATCATCGCCGGCACGATCTCGAACAGATCGCCGACGATGCCGTAATCGGCGACCTCGAAGATCGGGGCATCGGCGTCCTTGTTGATGGCGACGATCGTCCGCGCCCCTTTCATCCCGACGACATGCTGAATCGCGCCGGAAATGCCGAGCGCCACGTAGAGCTTTGGCGCGACGGTCTGTCCGGAGCTGCCGACCTGACGCTCCATCGGCAGCCAGCCGCTGTCGCAGATAGGACGCGACGCGGCCAGTTGAGCTCCCAGCGCGGCCGCCAGCTTTTCGGCGAGCGCGATGTGCTCCTGCGCCTTGATGCCACGGCCGACGGCGACAATGCGCTCGGCCTGCGACAGATCGACGGCCTGCTTGGCTTCCTGGAATGGCTCTTCGGCTTGCTGACGAATCGACGCACCGTCGGGCGTGATGGCCATCGCCTTCACAGGCGCTGCCGAGGATCCTCGTTTGGCGTTGTCCGCACGATACGCGCCGATCTGCACGCTCAGGAAATGCGGCGAATCCCCTTCCGCCGAGACTTCCGCCACGAGCTTGCCCTGGTAGACCGGACGGAGGAACGTGATGCCGGCACCGCGGCGAATGCCGACGCAATCGGTGACGAGCGCTCGATCGAGCCGCGCCGCCAGCTTCGGCGCGAAGTCGCGCGCGCGATACGTGTGCGCCATGACGACGTGCCCCGGCTGCAGCTCGGCGATCGCCTTCTGGAGCGCGTCCACATATCCGTCTGGGGTGTACGGCTCGAGCAATGCCGACGTGATGACGTGCACGGCGGTCACGGCGGCGTGACTCAGCTCGGCGGCTGCCTCTGCGGGGCTGGCGCCCAGCACGAGCGCCTCGACCGGTTGGTCGCCGGCCAGTTCCTGGGCGGCGGCGACGGCTTCCCACGACGCCCGGTGCAACTTGCCACGGTTCTGCTCGGCCACGACGAGAATCATGCGTGCGTCTCGCGGCTCATCCAATCACCCGGGCTTCGTCCTTCAGAGCGCGGACGAGGTCTTTGGCCGCCTCGGTCGGCGGCCCCGGGATGATCCGGGTCTGCTTTGGTCTTGCGTGGCACGTCGAGGCCGACGATCGTCGTGCGTGGGGGTGGCAGCGCCGGAGTCACCTTGCGGATTTCTTTCTTCTTCGCGGCCATGATGCCCTTGAGGGTGGCATAGCGCAGCTGGTTGATGCCGCTCTGGATGGTGATGACCGCGGGAAGCGGCATGGCCACCCACTGAAACCAGCCGCCCTCGAGCTCGCGCTTGACGCGCAGGCGCGACTCCTGCACCTGCACGTCCATCACGATGGTGGCGTGCGGCACACCGAGGCGCTCGGCGAGGATGACGCCGGTTTGCGCCGCGCCCTGATCGTCGGACTGAAGGCCCGTCAGCACCAGGTCGAACCCGTCACCGCGGATAGCCTCGGCGAGGGCGCCGGCGACGACAAACGGGTCGGCGCCCACCGACGTGAGGCGATCGTCCTCGACGTGTATCGCGCGATCGGCGCCGCGCGCCAGCGCTTCGCGCAACACCTGCGAGGCCCGGGCGGGTCCGGCCGTGCAGGCAACCACTTCGCCGCCGTGCTGTTCACGCAGCCGCAGCGACTCTTCGAGCGCGTAGGCGTCGGGCTCGTTCATCTCGAAGCTGGCGTCCTGCTCGCGCACGCCCCGCCTGCTGTCGTCGATCCGGGGCTGCCATTCGCGGGTCGGAACTTGCTTGATGCACACGGCAATGCGCATGGCTACATTCTATTTCGACGCAGAGCCGCAGAGGCGCAGAGAATGGCTTTGCAAACGGGACCTCTGCGTCTCGGCGTCTCTGCGTCGTTCTTATTCGTGTTTTTTGAACAACAACGCCGCATTCGTGCCGCCGAAGCCGAACGAATTGGACAGCGCGTAGTCCATCTTCACGGGGCGGCACTTGCCGGGCACGTAGTCCAGATCGCAGTCCGGATCGGGGTGCTCGAGATTGATCGTGGGAGGCGCGGTCTGGTGGTACACCGCCAGGGCCGAAATGCCGGCCTCGAGCCCGCCGGCGGCGCCGAGCAAGTGGCCCGTCATCGACTTGGTCGACGAAATCGCCAGCTTGTAGGCGTGCTCGCCGAAGAGCTTCTTGATCGCCATCGTCTCGATGCGATCGTTGTGGGGCGTCGACGTGCCGTGCGCGTTGATGTATCCGACCTGCTGCGGCGCGACGTTGGCCTTGCGGAGCGCCATGTCCATCACGCGGACGGCGCCGCTGCCGTCCTCGGTCGGCGCCGTGATGTGGTACGCGTCGCCCGACATGCCATAGCCGACCACTTCGGCGTAGATGCGTGCGCCACGGCGGAGCGCGAACTCGCGCTCTTCCAGAATCACGATGCCCGACCCTTCGCCGATGATGAACCCGTCGCGATCCCTGTCGAACGGACGGCACGCGTGATCCGGGTCATCGTTGCGAGTCGACATGGCGCGCATCGCCGCAAACCCGCCAACGCTCATCGGCGTGATCGCGGCCTCGGACCCGCCCGCAATCATCGCGTCCGCATCGCCCCTCTTGATGATCTCGAACGAATCCCCGACCGCATGCGCCGAGGCCGAGCACGCCGTGCAGGTCGCCAGGTTCGGACCTTTCGCGCCGAAGCGGATCGACACCTGGCCGGCAGCGAGGTTGATGATGGAGGCAGGGATGAAAAACGGGGAGATCTTCCGCGGACCACCCGCGAGGAGCGCCTCGTGCTCGCGCTCGATGCTCGTGAATCCGCCGATGCCCGACCCCACGAACACGCCGATGCTCCCCGCGTTGGCATCGGTGATCGTGAGCTTGGCATCATCCATCGCGAACTGCGACGCCGCGATCGCGTACTGGATGAAGATGTCCATCTTCTTGACGTCTTTTTTCTCGACGAACTGCAGTGGATCGAACCCCTTCACCTCGCCGGCAATCTGCGAGGCGTACGCGGACGCGTCGAAGCGCGTGATGCGCCCGATACCGCTCTGGCCCGTCGTCAAGCCGCGCCAGTTCACGTCGGTCCCGATCCCCAGTGACGACACCAGCCCGATGCCGGTGACGACAACCCGTCTGTTGGCCACGATGCTTATTTTTTACCCTTGGCGTGCGAGTCGATGTACTCGATCGCTTCTTTGACGCGCGTGATCTTCTCGGCGTCCTCGTCTGGAATTTCGATACCGAACTCCTCCTCGAACGCCATCACCAGCTCGACCGTGTCGAGCGAGTCCGCGCCGAGGTCATCGACAAAGGAGGCATCCGGGGTCACTTCTTCTTCGTCGACACCCAATTGCTCCACGATGATGCTCTTCACTTTTTCAGCAACCGCCATTCAATCCTCCTACGTATACATGCCGCCGTTGACCGCTATAACCTGCCCCGTAATATACGCTGCTTCGTCGGACGCAAGAAAGCAGACTGTGTTCGCCACATCGTCGGGCGTGCCGAGCCGTCCGAGCGGAATCTGCTGGGCCCACGTCTCGGACGTCGCGCCGGCTGAGCGCCCGGGTCATATCGGTGTCGATCAGGCCCGGCGCCACGACGTTCACGGTAATCCCGCGGGACGCCACTTCCCGCGCCAGCGCCTTGGCCATGCCGATGAGCCCGGCCTTCGACGCCGCGTAGTTCACCTGCCCGGCATTCCCCATCTGCCCCACGACCGAGCTGATGGTGATGATGCGGCCGCCGCGCTGTTTGAGCATCGGCCGCAGCACCGCCTGCGTGCAGCTGTAGGCGGCCGTCAGGTTGGTCGCGATCACCGCGTCCCAGTCGTCGCGCTTCATGCGCATCATGAGCTGGTCGCGCGCAATGCCGGCGTTGTTCACGAGGATGTCGATCCGGCCATGCCTGGCGAGCGCGTCCTTCACGACCGCCTCGATCGCCGGCGAATCCGTCACGTCGAGCGACACCGCCTCGGCCTTGCCGCCTTTCGACACGATATCGGCGACGTTCGATTCGGCGTTCGTCCCCCGCGCCGCCGCCACGACCGCCGCGCCTTGCGCGGCCAGCCGCCTGGCAATCGCCGCGCCGATCCCGCGCGACGCGCCGGTCACGAGCGCGACTTTCCCGGTGAGGTCGAGCATTATCTGGTCACCGCGAACAACGCCCGGGCCGATTCCAGATCGGCCGGCACGCCGACGGCAGCCACGTGGACGTGATGTTGAATCTTGCGAATGAGCCCGATGAGCACGCTGCCCGGACCGGCTTCAAGATATGTCGTGACACCCTCGGACGCAAGGCGCCGCACGGAGTCTTCCCATCGAACGGCCGAAGATACCTGCCGCACCAGCGCGTCGATGGCCGAGGCCGCGTCACGCTTCGGCAGCGCGTCCACGTTCGCGATCACGGGAACCCTGGGATCGCGGACGGACATGGCGCGCAAGTCGGGGGCGAGCCGCTCTTCGGCCGGCTTCATGAGCGCGCAGTGGAAGGGCGCGCTCACCGGCAGCGGCACCACCCGCTTGGCGCCGAGCGCCTTCGCGCGCGCGCCCGCACGTTCGACGGCGTCTTTCGCGCCCGCAATCACCACCTGCCCGGCACCGTTCATGTTGGCGGGCGCGACAATCTGTCCCTGCGCGGCATCCACGCAGGCCTGCGCGACCTTCTCCGCGTCGAGGCCAAGGATCGCCGACATGGCGCCTGTCCCCACCGGCACCGCTTCCTGCATGTACCGGCCGCGGCGGCGCACGATGCGCATCGCGTCGCCAAACGAGAACGTTCCGGCGGCGACGTTGGCCGAGTATTCGCCAAGGCTGTGGCCGGCGACAAACCCCACGTTCGACGCGAGCCCCTCGGCGTCGAGCACGCGGTATGCGGCGATGCTGGTCGCGAGAATCGCCGGCTGCGTGTTCTCGGTGAGCATCAGCGCGTCTTCGGGTCCTTCCCAGATCAGACGACTCAACGACTCTCCGAGGGCATCGTCGGCCTCGGCAAACGTCTGGCGGGCCACGGGAAACGCGTCCGCCAGCGCGCGGCCCATGCCGACTTTCTGCGAACCCTGTCCTGGAAAAACGAAGGCGATCATGAAACGGATGCGATGGCGATGTCCTGCTCGACGCGATGCAGCAGGCCGGCCGTGGTGAACCGGTGCGCCATGAGGACGGCGTTGCGAATCGCTTTGGCCGACGACCGGCCGTGGCAGACAAAGCAGACACCGGCGACGCCGAGCAGCGGCGCGCCGCCGTATTCAGAGTAGTCGAGGCGCCGGCGGAATCGCCGGAACGCGCGCCGCGACAGGAGTGATCCGACCATGCCGGAAAATGTCCTGGACAATTCTTCTCCGAGCAGACGCTCGACGGTGTCGACCAGCCCTTCGCTCACCTTGAGCGCGATGTTGCCGGTGAAACCGTCGCAGACTATCACGTCAGCGTTCCCCTTGTACACTTCGCGCGCCTCGACGTTGCCGATGAAATTCAGCGACGAGGCCTTCAGCAACTGATGCGCGTCGCGCACCAGTTCGGTGCCCTTGCTCTCTTCCTCGCCAATCGACAGCAGGCCGATACGCGGCCGATCGACGCCGAGCGAGACCTTGGCGTACACCGCGCCCATCGCGGCGAACTGCAGGAGGTGCGTCGCGCGGCACTCGACGTTGGCGCCGACGTCGAGCAGAATGCCGAGCCGATCGCCCGATGGAATCGTGGCGGCCAGCGCCGGACGATCGACGCCCGGCAACATGCCGAACGCCCCGTATGCGGCGAGCACGGTCGCACCGGTATGCCCGGCGCTCACCAGGGCCGCCGCCTCACCACCGGCAACCGCCTCGGCCGCGACGCGAATCGATGCGCGCGGCTTTCGCCGCAAGGCGGCCGACGGCGCCTCGGCCATCCCGACGACGTCGGGTGCATCGAGAATGCGGATGCTGAGATCGTCGGCGTCGGGGTGTCTGGCCAGCTCCGCCCGAATCACGTTGGCTGGACCAGCCAGCAGCAGCCCGAGATTGAGGTGGCGCGCGGCAGCCAGAGCGCCGTCGATGATGCTGCGAGGGGCATGGTCGCCGCCCATCGCGTCTACGGCGATTCGGATCATGAACGGTTACGGCTTCCGTCAGCCTTCGTCAACGGCGCGAACCTGCCGGCCGCGGTAATACCCGCAGTGCGGACAGGCCCGGTGCGGCGTCTTCGGTTCGCGGCAATTCGGGCAGTCGCTCGATTGTGTGGCGACCAGCGAGTCGTGCGTGCGGCGCTTGGCCGTGCGCGACTTCGAGTGCCGCCGTTTCGGATTTGGCATGGGTGATCCTCTAAGTAGACAGTAAAAAGTGGAAAGTAAAAAGTTGTTCAGTCCGCCCGTTTCACAGCTTTGAGCGCGGCCATTCTCGGGTCTTCCCATTTCCGATCGCACTCGCACGTACCGGTATTCAGGTTCGTCCCGCAGTGGGGGCACAGGCCCTGGCAATCATCCCTGCACAGCGGTTTCATGGGCAGCGCCAACTGGAACTGCTCCGTGATGAGCTGTGAGAGATCGATCTCGTCGCCATCATAGAACGCGGTCGACAGATCGTCTTCTTCCACTTCCCGTTCGCCGTCACCGGCGTTCTCGACGCGCGGCACGTACCGCAGATCGAACTCGGTGGCGACCGGCAACCTGAACGGCTCGAGGCACCGGCTGCAGGCGAGCTCGAGCTCTCCCGTCAGACGCCCCGCGACGCGATACCGTCCCGTCTCCTGGCGATCGATGTCGAACGACAGGGCAACCGGCGAAACGATACGAAACGCGTCGCCCTCGGCTCCGGCGACGAGCGACGGCTCGAATCGCTTCTCGAAGTGTTCGTGCGCGTCCTGGAGCGATCGAAGGCTTAGGTGCATAACCCGTGTCCTGCCAGACGTTTAAGCTCAGGCAAACGCACCATTATATCTCAGAGTAGTCGGGGGCAATGGTCATAGGGCCACGGGCGCCGGCCAGTCGTGGTCCAAGGGCGAGGCGTCACTCGACGCGCCGCAATTTGGCTCGAATGGCCTCTCAAAGGAACGCCGAGCCTCCGCTTGCGCGATCCACGTCGCGCTGTAGTTGGATTTACCAAAGATAGACAGTCCTGGCTGTGGATCGGAAATTACGGTCTCGCCGTTCGCCCCAACGTAGCGGATCTCGGAGACTCGCCATACGCCCTCGAGCTGGTTTGACTGGGCATTGAGATGCAAGCCGACAGCACCACTCACCGTCGCGATCAATATCGTGATCAAGATCTTGCCGCTTCGGATCATGTGACTTCCAGAATCCGACCATTGACCACCCACCATGACAGACCCTCGCCCATCGACCCAAGACCAGCGACCATGGACCACCCGCTACGTATCGATTTCGATCGGTCCCACCCAGGGCTTCGGTATGAAGAGCGTTTCGAACAGGTTCACGGCGTAACGATCGGTCATCCCGGCCAGAAAGTCGCGCGCGGCGACGTCGACGCCCTGCTCGGCCATTGTGCGCGCGTCGAGGAAGTCCTTGGGCCGCTCGCGAATCTTCTCCCAGAGCCCGCCCAGGATGCCCGTGGCCTTCTTGAACTCCGCGGTGGCCGCCTCGTTTTCGTACACGGCGCTGAACAGGAACGTTCGCAGCTCGAGCGTCGCCGCGAGCACCTCGGCGCTCATTCTGATCTCGGAGAGGTTGCCCGCGAAGGTCGCCTCGACGACATCCCTCACCATGCGCCCGATCCGTGCCGACGAGGACCCACCGAGCAGCGCGACAGCCTCTTTCGGCAAGTCTTCCGGACGCAGAATCCCGGCCCGCTGTGCATCGTCGATGTCGTGATTGACGTAAGCCGTGAGATCGGCGACGCGGACGATCTGTCCTTCGAGGGTCTTGGAGCGCTGGGACGCCGGCATCCCGACCGGCGAGCCCCCTTTTCCCTTCGAGTGATGGGCGATCCCGTCCCGCACCTCCCACGTCAGGTTCAATCCCTGTCGATCGTTTTCGAGCACGTCGACGATGCGGAGGCTCTGCTGGTAGTGGTTGAAGCCGCCCGGGATGAGGTCGTCGAGCACGCGCTCGCCCGCATGTCCAAACGGCGTATGGCCGAGGTCGTGGCCGAGCGCGATCGCCTCGGTCAGCTCTTCGTGAAGCTGCAGGACCTTGGCAATCGTGCGCGAAATCTGCGCCACCTCGAGGGTGTGGGTGAGCCGGGTGCGATAGTGATCGCCCGTCGGCGCGAAGAAGACCTGCGTCTTGTGCTTGAGCCGGCGAAATGCCTTCGAGTGCACGATGCGATCGCGATCGCGCTGAAACGCCGGACGCACGTCGTCTTCGGCCTCCTCGCGCAGGCGTCCGCGCGTGTCGGCGCTCTTGGCCGCCTGCGGAGCCAGAATCTGGCGTTCGCGCGCTTCGAGGTGTTTACGGATATTCGCCATATGTTTTGGCAGCCCTGAAGGGCTGCGCTACCGCATTCCTTCGGTAGCGCAGGGCTTCAGCCCTGCCTCCAAGCAGCCTCACCCTTGCCTGATCTGCGGCAGAAAGCTTGTGCCGTGCCGCATCGCTGCGACCCCGAAATTATCCGCCACAGTCTGACCCAGGTCGGCAAACGTCTGGCGCGTTCCGAGGTTCACCGCCTTCACCTTCGGACCAGTCACCACGAGCGGCACGTGTTCGCGCGAGTGATCGGTGCTCGGCGTCGTGGGATCATTGCCGTGATCGGCGGTAATCACCATCAGATCGTCCGTGCGCAGCCGCGGCAACAGGTCTTTCAGTCGCGCGTCGAATCGCTCGAGATTGGCCGCATACCCGCCCGGGTCGTTCCGGTGGCCGTATTGCGTATCGAAGTCGACGAGGTTCGCGAACATCAACCCGCGCGCCGTCGACGCCATTTCCGATGAGATGACGTCCACCCCTTCGTCGTCACTCCTCGTGTGTATGGCGCGGGAGATGCCCTGCCCTGCGAAGAGATCCTCGATTTTGCCGATCGCGATCACCGGGACGTGCGCCGCCTTGAGACGGTCCAGGACAGTCTCCGCGGTCGGCGGCATCGCGAAATCCTTCCGGTTTGGCGTTCGCTTGAAGCGTCCCGGCTCTCCGATGAACGGCCGCGCGATGACGCGGCCGAGGCCGTAGCCGCCGACAGCCAGCTCGAACGCGATGTTATTGATCCGGTACTGCTCATCGATGGGAATGACGTCCTCGTGGGCCGCGATCTGAAACACGCTGTCCGCAGACGTGTAGACAATCGGCTTTCCCGTACGCACGTGCTCGGCGCCAAGCTCCTCGATGATGACCGTCCCCGACGCGGCGTAGTTGCCCAGCGTCCCCCGCCCGATCCTCTGCTCGAACGCATCAATCAGCTCCCGGGGAAAACCCTGCGGAAAGACAGGAAACGCGTGATCGAGCACGATGCCCATCATCTCCCAGTGCCCCGTCACGGAATCCTTGCCCGCCGACAACTCGGCCATCCGTCCAACCGCCGCCCGGGGCTTCTCGGCGCCCGTCTGGCCGCCGAGGTCGACGACGCGATCGAGCCCCAGGCTGCGCAGCGTGGGCAGCCGCAGCCCGACACTGCGCGCGATGTTGCCCAGTGTGTCGCTGCCCTCGTCGCCGTATTGACCGGCGTCGGGAAGCGCGCCGGCGCCGACGCCGTCGAGCACGATGACGATGATTCGGGCGAACGGTGCGGGCACGGTGTTATGAACAGAAGATCAGAAGGTCAGAAGAACAAATTCTTATCAGAAAACCTCCTGATCTTCTGATCTTCTGTTAGGTATTCTGGAGTAGATCTTCCACGGATGCCAGTGTCTCTGGATTCTCGCCCGAGGCCTGAAGCCAGAGTAGGTTAGGCTCTTTGCGGAACCAGATCAACTGGCGCCGCGCGTAGTGACGGTTCTCGCGCGTGATGAGCGCGCGCGTCTCGGCCTCGTCTCGCATGCCGTGCAGGTGCTCCAGCGCCTGACGGTACACCAATCCTCCGAACGGTCGCGCCGACTCGGGCACCCCGCCCGCGAGCAGCCCGCGTATCTCGTCCATGAGACCCTGTTCGAACTGCGCATCGACGCGCCTGGCGACACGTTCGTGGATCAGGGCCATCGGCGGCGACAACGCGACCGCGACCGTACGGTAGCCGGCCAGCGGCGAAACGGTCGCCGCGAAATGCTCCGTCAAGGGCTTGCCTGTCAGGAAGTAGACCTCCAGCGCGCGGATGATGCGCTTGCGATCGCGGGGCTGGATGCGGCCGGCCGATTCGCCGTCCACGCGCTGCAACAGGCGATGCAGGCGCGCCACGCCGCGCCGCTCGGCAATCCTCTCGAGCCTCGCACGCATCGACGCATCCGCGCCGGGGCCCGGAAAGAGACCGCGCACAAGCGCGCGATAGTAGAGGCCGGTGCCGCCAACGAGAATTGGCCGATGGCCGCGGGCGTAGATGCCGTCGATCGCGGTCATCGTGTCGCGCACGTAGCGTGCCGCGGTGTACTCGTCTGTCGGCTCGACGATGTCGATGAGGTGATGCGGAATCCCGCGGCGCTCGGCAACGGGCACCTTGTCGGTACCGATATCGAAACCCCGATACACCGCCGTGGAATCGCAGCTGATGACCTCGCCGTCGTGCCTCAAGGCCAGTTCGATCCCCAGCGCGCTCTTCCCCGTGGCCGTCGGCCCCAGGATGGCGAGGATCGGCGGACGCTCGGGTGACGCTGGCATGGCCATATTTTCAATTGGCAATCGTCAATCGAGAATACGGCAATCGGAGAGCGCTACAAAAACACGAGCGCGACGACGACCCCCAGCAGGACGAGCAGGCCAAGCTGCTGCGGACGAGTGGGCAGTGTCATCTGAAGTCCGCGGGATCTTCGTTGTAGAGGAACGTGACGGTGAAGAACGCGGTGTCGGATGGGTACTCGGGTGGCAGCGGCTGGGTCGGATTCGAGCCGAGCAAGGCGTTCACGGCCGCATGGTTGAAGGCGTCGATGCTCGACGGCTGCTTCACTTCGATGTCGGTAATCGCGCCGTTGCGATGAATGTTGAAGGTGATGACCACGTGCCCCTTCATGATCATCGCCGCCTGAGGAACGAACCAGTTGCGCTTCACCTGCGCGATGAAGCGGCGCAGCCACGGACCGAAGTCGACGCCCTTGCTGTCGAACTGAATCAGGCCTTCGGCGTCGCCACTCCCCTGGACGTTGTCGAACGAATGTTCCTGAACGTAGCGCTGCAGGTTTTTCAGGGCGTTTCCCAGCACACCCTTTCCCCCTGCGCTGTCTCCGAGGCGCAGCGCTGGTTTCGCGTTCGCCGCGTCTGGCAGCTTCATCGTCGAGCGCGACGGATCGTTGGCCGCCATCTGGCCTTCGGCGGTCGCGTCTGGAGTTCCCTGCGCGACCGATGTCTCGGGTGCATTTCCGCGTTTGGGCGCGAGGTCGGCTTCCTCGAGCTCGCGAGAGTTGCCACGCGCGAACGGCATCACGTTCTGCGGGTCGGGCGGTTTCTCGATGGTGGACTTCACACGATCCTGATCGGAGCGATCGACGTTGGGCTTCGGCTGAGGTTTCGAAATGTCGAGCTTCGGCTGCACGAAGACGAACCGGGGCGCCTGCTCGGGCGACTGCATCGCGACCTCGGTGGCGGTGGGCGGGGTCGATCGCAGCGATTCCGGGAGCCAGTCGGGCGCCATTAGAATCGTGATGAACAGCAAAAGGTGGACGATTATCGAGATGAGGACACCCTCGCGAACGGACAGCGCCCGTTCGAGGTGTGGCGTTTCCGGCCGCAGATCCTCAAAGTCGATGTACATCAGTAGGTTAGTCGATTATATCACCCGGTCCTCGGCATCGACCTTTACGCCGACGAACAAGTAGACGACGCCAAAGGTCAGTCGGACTGCACGCACGGTGCCAAATCCGGCCTCGCGGAGCTGCCTGACGAAGGTCTCGGGTGCAGGAAACGCCTGCACGGATTCTGGCAGGTAACTGTATGCGCTGGGATGTCTCGACACGAGCCTTCCGATGAGCGGCAGAATCTTCCGGAAGTACCAGAGATAAAGACTCCGCAGAGCCGGCGTCTCCGGCAGCGAAAACTCGAGGATCGCCAGCTTGCCACCCGGGCGCAGAACCCGCGCGATTTCGCGGCACGCCACCGCCGGCTGCTCCACGTTCCGGATGCCGAACCCGATCGTCGTCGCGTCGACCGACGCATCCGCGAGAGGAATGCGGGTCGCATCGGCGCGGATGAGCGTAATGGGCGCCGCGCCTATTTTTTCCTGTCCAACTTGCAGCATTGCCCCGGAGAAATCGATCCCCACGGCGCGTCTCGCGCGCGCGTGCCCCGTCGTGGCCGCCAACGCCAGATCGGCGGTGCCGGTACACACGTCCAGCACGATCTCGCGGCCGGTCAGCTCCAGCGCATCGATCGCGCGCGTCCGCCATTGCCGGTCGAGGCCCGCGCTGAGCAGGTGATTGAGAAAGTCATACCGCCCGGCAATCGCGTCGAACATTCCTGAAATACGAGAGGGATCTTTCGCTGGAGGGGATGATCCCTTCGCTGAAGGGATTAGGGATTGGGAATTAGGGATTCGCGGGTTAACGGCCGGCATAAATGGAAATCGCGGTGATGACAAAGTACAGAATGCCGACGTAGCCGTTGAGATCGAACGCGAGCTTCACCTTCGAGAGATCGGTTTCACTGACGAGCGACTGCTCGTAGATCAGCAATCCCGCGACCGCCGCCACACCGACGAAGTACACGGCTCCCAGACCCGCGAGCACTCCCAGCAGCGCCAGGCTCACGATCGTTCCGACGTGCATCGCGCGCGAGATCCACAGCGACGTGCCGATGCCGAATCGCACCGGGATCGACTTCAACTGCTGACGGCGATCGACGTCAAGGTCCTGGCAGGCATACAACACGTCGAATCCGCCGACCCATAGCGCAATCGCCAGACCGAGCAGCCATGGCTCCCACCCCGCCCCTCCGCCGGCCGCGATCCATCCGCCCACGGGGGCAATCGCCATGGCCAGCCCCAGAAAGAACTGCGTCGCCCAGGTGTAGCGCTTCGCCAGCGAGTACCAAAAAATCATGATCAGCGCGACGGGCGACAGCACGAAGCACAACCAGCTGAGCTGTGCCGCCGCGGCCACGAATGCGAACGCCATCACGGCGACGAAGATGGTCGCTTCGGTGGTTGACATGCGGCCGCTTGGCAGCTCTCGAGACGCCGTACGGGGATTCGCGGCGTCGAACCGCGCGTCTACGAGGCGGTTGAAGCCCATCGCTGCGCTCCGCGCGGTCACCATGCACACTACTATCCAGATGACGTGCCGCCAGGTGACCGGATGCTGCCTCGACGCGAGCAGCGCCCCGGTCAGCGCAAACGGCAGCGCAAACACCGAATGGCTGAATCGCACGAACGACAAGTAGGTGCTCAATCGGTCAATCACGCGTGTACATTCCGTGCCGGAAAATCTCCATCTGGCGCTCCGGATGGAGAGGCGTGTCGAATCCATGGCGACGATACAGCCCGTGCGCGTCTCGGGTCACGAGCTGGAACCGCCGCAGTCCCTGAAGATCCGGATGTGCCATCACGGTCTCGATGAGCCACTTGCCGAGGCCCTCGCCGCGGTGCGTCTCGAGCACGTACACATCGCAAAGGTACGCATAGGTCGCGCGATCGGTCACGACGCGGGCGAAGCCCACCTGATTGTCTCCATCGAACAGGCCGAAGCAGAGCGAGTTCGCGATCGATTTGGCGACCGTGGCCTTTGGGATGCCCTCGGCCCAGAACGATCGGCTCAAGTAGGCGTGAATCGCATCGATGTCGAGCCGCTCCAGGTCGGTCGTAATCCGGTAGCGCGCGCTCGTGATGTCGGCCACTTGCCCTTACGCTCCTGTCGAGCCGAACCCGCCCTGGCCTCGCGCCGTCGTGCTCAATGCGCGCGCCTCTTCCACGCTGACGCTCAGGAACGGTGCGATGACCATTTGCGCGATCTTCATGCCTGGCTCCACGTCGAAGCGGCTTCGCCCGTGGTTGATCAGTATCACACCAACCTCGCCGCGATACCCGTGATCGATCGTACCCGGCGTATTCAGCACGGTGATGCCGTGTTTCAGCGCAAGGCCGCTGCGGGGCCGCACCTGCGCCTCGGTATTCGGCGGCAGTTCGATTGAAATCCCCGTGCCGACGAGCCTGCTCTCGCCGGGCTCGATCGAAACGGACACTACGGCGTATAGATCGAGTCCCGCGTCTCCAGGATGAGCATACGACGGCAACTTCGCTGAATCGGACAGTCGCTTGACGAGAAGCTTCACAGAAACTCCATTCGCAGATTCACGTAGGCCTGAATACCAAGAGCTCGATGACTTCGATCACGGGCGCAGACCCTTCTTCGGCAGCCGCTGCTGCTTCAATCGCAATCTGTCCCTCATGGAACTCAGACTCTGAGATAAGAGCCAGAGCCGTATCGGCGCGCAATCGCGTTCGTTCAGCGAACCCGCTGAGACTGGCGGCGGTCTGTTGTTGAACCCGACGATGCTCGGTCAGCTTGAAACCATTGGCCTCGAACACGGCAGTTGTCGACGGAATCGTCGGTAACTGCCGACAAATTCCCCGGGCTGCTGGCCAAAAGCGAAACAAGCTCGGGAACCCATCCATCTGATCGCCGAAGGTCCCCCTCACGAGCACGTGGCCGTCACGACGCACGACACGGCGAAGGTCGCAGCCGCCAACGGAACGAGAATTCTGGCGACAGTTGTGCGCGGAACGAATGGGGGAGAAGTCAATTTACCAATCCAAAGTGAATCTGCGAATCTGCCAATCTGCGAATTCCCCTACTCCGTCCGCGACAGCGGACGCGTGAGACATGTCGGCCCACCGCCGCCTTTGAGGCTGATCTCCCGCCCCTGGTAGACCTGAACACGTGCGCCGGCCCGTTCGAGCGCCGCGCGGGTCTTCGGATTGCCCTCCAGCATCACGCAATCGCGGGGCCCAAGCGCCAGCACGTTCGTCCCCATCGTCTCGAACTCGTCATCGGGCACTTCGACGAACCGATAGCCACGGTCCTGCAGGAACTGCCGAAAGCGCTCCGGGAGCAGTCGAGGGTAGACCACCGCAAGATCTTTGTCGACCGGGCTCACGAGCGACATCAGGTGCATCACATCGTGCTGGCCCGGGTACGCCGGCAGCGGCACGACGATGACTTCCTCGAACGCATCCCTCAGCAGCACTCTCAGCTGTCGAATCCCTTCCGGGTTGGTGCGCGTGCCCAGGCCCACCGCGAACGTCGTCGAGTCGAGCCAGACGAGATCGCCGCCTTCGATCTGTCCGGGCTGAACGATCGATCCGGCGATGGGCCACCCCATCCGGCGCAGCTCCTGCTCCTGCGCAGCCGGTTCGCCGGCTCTCTGCTTCTTTCCCATCCTGACGACGATGACGCCGCCGGCGCTGACGATCGACGCGTCGCGCGCGTAGATCGAATCAAGGGTGGCGCCGTCCTGCCGCGGCAGAAAGACCATCTCTGTTCCGCCACGCGCAAGAATGTCCAGGAACGCATCGTACTCGACGGCAGCTCTGGCGAAATCTGGCGCCGACGAAAAATTCAGCCCTTTCCATTCTGACGAGATGGCCGCGTCACTGACGAACGCATCGCGCGCGTGCTTGAGGAGAACACGCGTCAGCCGGCCATATTCCGAAAGCACTTCGGTCATGCCCCGCCAAACCAGCGGATCTGCGATGGTTCGACGCCCGAGACGAGCCGCTCTTCGACGCTCGAAATCGACGCGTCGAGCTCGACGGCGATCAAAGCATCTCGTTTGCCCGCATCGATAGTTCCGACCTCGGATTCGAAACCGAGCGCACGCGCGCCGTTGATGGTGGCGGCTTCGAGCAGAATGCGGGCCGGGACTTCCGGAGCCAGACGCCGCATCTCCTCGAGCTCCGCAAAGACGTTCAGATCCGGCACGCTTGCGAGGCTGTCGGTGCCAACCGCGACACGAACCCCCGATTCGAAGAACTCGCCGATCGGCGGCGTCCCAGCCCCCGTCAGGATGTTGCCTCGCGGGCAGGTGACGAGCGTCGCGCCCTTCGAGGCAAGACGCGCAAGATCGTCCGCGCCGAAGTGCACGCCATGCACGACGAGCAGGTGCTCGTCGAGAAATCCCATTCGATCTATGTATTCGGCCGGGCCGCACGCGGGAGGCACCCAGGTCGAATCCCACTTCCCCATCTCTTCGAGGAGCTTCCGGTAAGGGCCCGTTCCCTGTCTCAAGAACTCGACCTCGGCATCCGATTCGCCGAGGTGGACGCTCGTCGGGGAGAACGGCTCCTGCTTCAACGCCGTTCGGATGCGGTCGAACAGCGCCGGAGATACTGAATAGGGCGCATGGGGTGAGATCGTATGCCGCACGTTTCCCGATGCCGGGATCAAGGCCAGTGCCGCAAGGGCCTTGTTGATGATCTCGATCCGCATCGGACGCCAGGAAGCCGATCTGTTCGTAGAACACGACAGCCGCCATGTGCCGGACGGCCAGGGCGGCCGACGTCGAGAGCGTGTTCGAGATGTCGCCGATGAGCGCCGTTCCACACCGGCGCGCCTCTTCAACGGCCGCGGGCACAGCGCGCCCCACCTCATCACTCGATGGGTCAACACCGCGACGCAGCTCCATGACCGACCGAATCCAGCCTGGAAAGCCGCCGGCCGTCTTGATGCGGCCGCGCATCCACGACAACTCGAGATGCGTGTGGGCGTTGGTCAGGCCGGGCAGGACCGCGACATTTCCAAGGTCGATCTCGTCCGGCGCCGTGAAATCGCCAGGGCGCGTCGGCCCGAAGGCGACGATGCGGCCGAGTTCGGTTCTCAGCCAGGCATCGCGGATCGGCGGCTGCGAGATCGGCAGCAGCCAGGCAGCTCGGTACGACGGCATATCACACGAGTCTCCTGTGTTTGCCGGCCTGGCTGCGCGCCGGATACTGCTTCAGCTCGGGAGCCTCGCCAGCCGCACCATCCGTTCTCGCGGTCGCCAGGCTGAGCATGCGGGGGACGGCCCGCTCGCGGAAGATCGGATCGCCGAGGATCTCGTAGTGCATGTTGCGGCGCTTGGGGACGAAACCCGCGTCTTCGACGTTGCGCACGATCTCGATCTCGTCCATGCAATACGCAGCGCCCGCCGCGCGGACGACGTTCTCTTCGATCATCACGCTGCCCATGTCGTTGGCGCCGTATGCGAGGCTCAACTGCCCCACCTTTCCGCCCTGGGTCACCCACGACGCCTGCAGGTTGTCGAAGTTGTCGAGCACGATGCGCGCGAGAGCCAGCGTCCGCAGATAGTCGACGCCTGTGGCTTCCGTGCCGCCGAGCTCGGTGTGATCGGGCTGAAAGCTCCACGTGATGAAGGCGGTGAAGCCGCCCGTCTCGTCCTGGAGCGCGCGCAATCGCATCAGGTGCTCGACGCGTTCCTCGAGCGTTTCGACCGTCCCGTACATCATCGTCGCTGTCGTGCGCAGACCCCGGTGGTGCGCGTGGCGCATCACGTCGAGCCACTCGTCCGAGGTCGCCTTGCCGTAACAGTGGAGAAGCCGTCGCACGCGATCGACGAGAATCTCCGCTCCCCCTCCAGGAATGCTATCGAGGCCCGCGGCGATCAACCGATTGACGACCTCGAGCACCGTAAGCTGCGACAGCCGGGAAAGGTGGATGACTTCCGGCGGCGACAAGGCGTGAAGCCTGAAATCCGGGTACCGCTCTTTGACGGCCCGGAAAAGGTCTTCGTACCAGGTGAGGGGCAGGTCCGGGTTGTGACCGCCCTGCAGCAGCAACTGCACACCGCCGACTTCGATCGTCTCGTCAATCTTCCGGAAGATCTCGTCGAAGCCGAGGACGTAGCCCTCGCTCGATCCGACATCGCGGTAAAACGCGCAGAAGTTGCACCTGGCGACGCACACGTTCGTGTAGTTGACGTTGCGATCGATGATGTAGGTGACGGTGCGCCCGGGGTGCTTGCGCAGGCGGATACCGTCGGCCAGCCTTCCAAGCACGTGGGTCGGGGCGTGCCGGTACAAGGCGAGCGCGTCTCCGGCGTCGATGCGCGCGCCGTCCTCAACCTTGCGAATGATGTGGAGAATATCCATCTCAAGACAGCCCTAAAGGGCTGTGCCACCGATATCGGTGGAACAGGGCTTCAGCCCTGTTAATAGAACTGAACCGGCTCGGCTCGATCCAGCACACCTACTTCCACCGCCAGCTCGTAAAACCGCCGCAACCCGGCCACCTCGGCGTCGCCTAAAGCGGTACTTCACATTCTCGCGAAGGTAGCGATCGGCAAGCGCCGCTTTCGCGGGGCTGTCCGGGAACAACTCCCGGCCGATGGCCGCGGTGGCGATCATGCCACGGTCGCGCGCCCGCTGAAGCGCGGCGATGTCGTCATCGCTGACGATGCCCGGCCGGCCCGCCCAGAACGCGTAGACGAACGGCAGGCCGGTCATCCCGATCCATTCCTCCCCGAGATCGACCTTCTCCACGCCCAGCGCGTCATGATCCATGAAGAGCGCGTTGTCTCCGATGACGAGAGCGGCGTCACACTGGCCGAGCATCCGGGTCACATCGGGCGCCATGCCAACCAGCGCCGGCTCGATGCCGAACCAGCGCGCGCACAACACGCGCAGAAGCGCGATGGACGTTCTCGAGCTCACATCGAGCGCGATCGATCGGATGCGCTCGGTCGGAACTTTCGTAAAGATCGCCACCGAGGCCACCGGACCATCGGACGCGATCGAGAGATCCGGAACGATTCGGTAGTCGTGCCCTGGATACTCGATCGAGGGAATCAGACCGAGATCGACGGCGTCGGCGTGCAGCAGCTCTGCGCACTTCGCAGGCACGTCGAACCGCAGCGTAAAGCGGTCGGTCTCGTGCTCGAGCCCGTGAACAAGCGGCCGCGTATTGAGATAGCTGACGGCTCCGAGTCGAACAGGCACGCCATCGTCCATCGTCGATCGTCCGTCGTCCATCGTCAACGACGATCGCCGCTCGACCCGGGACGATGGACGATCGAGGATGGACGATGGACGAAGTTGCCGTCGCGTTCGACGGGTTCGAAGCCGGCCGCGCGGATACTTCGGCGAATCTCTTCGAGCGGCGAGCGCCGCCGCCCTTGTGAGACGTCGTCTTCCACCGACACCGAGTCGATATCGTCGGCGCCAAACGTGAGCGCGACCTGCGCCAGCTTCGGCCCGTAGAGCGCCCAGTCCACCTGGATCGTATCCACGTTGCCGGCCAGCAGGCGGGCGATCGCCACGCGCTTGACGTCGGCATACCCGGTCGTGGGCTCGGTCGCATCTATCCTGCGGGCCAGCGGCGCGAACGCGCGGATCGAGCGCAGCCTGGTTTGCAGATCCGCGATGCGCAGGCACACCGCGGTCCATTCGCCGGCCGGCGTTTGGTCGACGGTGAGGCGCGACAACGTCAGCCCCGCATCGGTCAGCGCCTCGAGCGCCCGTTCGGGCTCGGCGAGGCGATCGACGGGCGCCTGGGCGATCAACTCGAGCCCCGCCTTCTTCAGCGCCGCGAGCACGACCGGCAGAGGGTCTGGCAGTTTGCCGAGCTCGAACAGACAGAACGCCGAAAGCGGCGTGTCGCCTATAACGTCGCGAGCGCTCGCGACCACCTCGAGACACGCGTCGAGCGTCGCCGGCGTCTCGAAAATCCGACACTCGCCGGGCGGAAACGGGGTCGGGATGGGTTTTCCCTGCTCCACTCCGAAAACCCCTCCCGACCCCGTTTCCAGATCGGCGACACGAACGTAGGTCACGTCCGTACCGTGCAGCTTGCGCCGAACCATGGTCGCGAGCATGCCGAGCATGATGATGTCGCGGCTCGAGCCGAGCGCGGCCACGTCTTCGTTCGACAGGGGCTCGCCAGCTTCGACCTTGCCCGTGAGATCGTCGAGTGAGGCGGCCATTATTTTTCCTTCGCGATCGACTTCAGGAGATCGGCGGCCTTCCTGGCGGCGGCGTCGGTGGTCCTGAGACGCGTCGGCCATTCGCGCGTGAACCCTTCACCCGGCCATTTCCGCGTCGCATCGATCCCCATCTTGCTGCCAAACGCCGGCAGGTTCGACGCGTTCTCGAGATCGTCCATCGGACCCACGGTGAACTGGATGTCGCGCTGGGGATCGACGTGCGTGCCCGCGATCCAGGCGACCTCGCTGACGTTCTGCACGTCCACGTCCTTGTCGACGACAACAATCGTCTTCGAGAACATCAGCTGTCCCAGCCCCCAGAAGGCGTTCATGACCTTGCGCGCGTGGCCCGGATAGCGCTTGTCGATCGACACGAGCACGATGTTGTGGAAGATGCCTTCGGCCGGGAAGTGCATGTCGACAATCTCCGGCAGCGTCTTGCGGATCATCGGCAGAAAGATGCGCTCGCTCGCCTTGCCGAGATACACATCCTCCTGCGGTGGAATGCCCACAACCGTCGTCAGGTAGGTGGGCTTTTTCCGCATCGTGATGCACGTCAGGTGAAACACCGGAAAGTCTTCCGCGAGCGAATAGAACCCGGTGTGATCGCCGAACGGTCCTTCCCTGCGGCGCTCCCCCGGCTCCACGTAGCCTTCGAGCACGAAGTGCGCGCTTGCCGGTACTTCCAGATCGACCGTGACCCCCTTCACGAGCTCGATACGGCGCCGGCTGAGAAACCCGGCCAGCAGGAGCTCGTCGAGCCCTTCGGGCATCGGGGCCGTGGCGGCATACGCCAGGATCGGCTCGGGACTCAGCGCCACCGCCACCTCGAGGCGCTTGCCCAGGCGCTCGGCCACGCGATGGTGTTGCGCTCCACCTTTGTGCCGCTGCCAGTGCATGCCGGTCGTGCGCCCGTCGAACACCTGCATCCTGTAGGTGCCGATGTTCCGGACGCCGGTTTCCGGATCTTTGGTGATCACCAGAGGGAGGGTGATGTACCGCCCGCCGTCGTCGGGCCATGTTTTCAAGATCGGCAGCTCATCCAGCGAGCCGTCACGCTTGACCACTTCCTGACACGCCGCGTCTTTCACCGTCCTGGGCATCAGATCGCGCAACCGATCGAGCATCGGCAGCATTTTGAACGCATCGAGCATGCCCGACGGCATCTTCGGCGTCATCATCTCATCGATGTCTTTCGCCACGCTGTCGAGCGAGCCGACGCCCAGCGCGAGGCACATGCGCTCGGTCGATCCAAACAGGTTGGTAGCCACGGGCATATCGAATCCCGTGGGGCGCTCGAAGAGGAGACCGGGGCCCCCGCCGGGCAATTTGCACACGCGATCGGTGAGCGCCGCGATTTCGAGGTCGGGACTGACGCTCTCGCGAATGCGGGAGAGCAAGCCGCGCTTGTCGAGGTCGGCGATAAAGTCGTTGATGTCGGAATGCATTAGCTATTGATCTACTGATCTACTGATCTAGAGATCTAGAGATCTACTGATCTTTGGACACTCCGGATCTCCAGATCCCTAGATCCCAGATCCCAGATCAGTAGATCTCAGATCCATAGATCATGACTGTCTCTGCATCTCGTCGGTAATTCTCTGCGCTAACTCGATCGCGCGCAAACCGTCGGCGCCCGTCACACCCGGCGCGCGCTTGTCGCGCACGGCGGCCACGAAATCCGCCAGCTCGCGCTTCAGCGGCTCTTCCTGCGGCACGTCGAGCTTCCCGCCGTCAATCGCCGGCATGGCCCCGTTGCCCTTGACGAGCCGCCACCGTTCGACTTCCTGCGCCGCGTAGTCGACCGACAGGTACGCATCGCGCTGAAAGATGCGGATTTTCCTGACGCGATCCTTGCTGATGCGGCTGGCCGTGATGTTCGCGATGCAGCCCGACGCGAACTTCAGGCGCGCATTGGCGATGTCGGGCTTCGGCGTCAGCACCGCCACGCCAACCGCCTCCACGCTGACCACCTCCGACGGGACGATCGACAGCACGACGTCGAGATCGTGAATCATGAGGTCGAAGACGACGTCGATGTCGAGGCTGCGATCGGGGAAGGTGCCCAGCCGGTGGATCTCGATGAACCGCGGATGGTCGAGGAGCGGCCTGACCGCCGCCACGGCCGGGTTGTAGCGCTCGGTGTGCCCGACGCCGAGCACCGCGCCCGACGCGGCTGCCGCGTCGATCATCTGCTGAGCCTCGCGAGCATCACGGGCGAGCGGCTTCTCGACGAGCACGGCCGTCCCGCGCTGCAGGAACGGGAGCGCCACCGCCAGGTGCGAGTCGGTCGGAACGGCGACGGTCACGGCATCGACGCGTCCGAGCATTTCTGCCGCACTGGTTACCCACGGGGCATTGACGAGGCTGCCGATTTCGCGCGCGCGCGCTTCCTTGATGTCGACGACCGCCGCCAGCTCGACATCGGGCAGCGCCGAGAGAATCCGGGCGTGATGCCTCCCCAATGCACCCACACCGATCACTGCAACACGTGTTTTCATGATTTGCGTGTCTCGACGCAGAGACGCAAAGACACAGAGATCTTATTCAAAAAAATGTTTCTCTGCGCCTCTGCGGCTCTGCGTCGAGATATTCAAACCCTGGCTCTCCCGATAATCGCGATACCGGCTTCGTCGGCGCTCTTCACCATGTCGTCGCGCTCGAACATCAGGGTCTTGCCGGCGTCGACCGACAACGCCGACGCCCCGGCGATGCGCATCGCCTGGATCGTCGCCAGGCCGACGACCGGCACGTCGAAGCGCATATCCTGTTTGGGCTTGGCCACCTTGACGATACGCACGCCCGGACCGGCCAGCTGACCTGCGCGCGCAATCACGTCGTCGGTGCCCTCCATCGCCTCGACGGCGACCACGGCGCGATGCTTGATCGCGATCACCTGGCCGATATCGAGCCCCGCAATGGCGTCGGCCATCTGGTAGCCGAACTCGAAGTCCTTCTGCTCTTCCTCGGTCGGCACCCGACGGCTCATGACGCCGGCGGTGGCCAGCATCGGCTTCAGCAGCGACGTCGAATCGATGAGCTCGATGCCCTCGTCTTTCAGCACCGATGCGACCGCGCCGATCAGGCCGTCGGTGTTGCGAAACGGCAGCTTCATGAGCACCGACAGGAACTTCGTATCGGGCACGATGCCGCCCGCGAAAATCTTCGTGTGCTTCACCTGCCCGGCCATCACGGCGTGGCTCACGCCGGCATCCTTCAGGAGCGAAATGCACTTGCCAAGCTCGCCGAGCGAGATCCAGTGAATCGGCGTGCGCCCCCTGGCGGCGGCGTCGTTGAGGTCGGTGAACGTCTCTTCCCTGGCGGCGATGACGGTGACGTCGTGCCCCATCGCGCGGGCCGCGTCAAGAACGAGAAATGGAAATCGCCCGTTGCCCGCGATTAAACCTAACCGCATAGTGTCGGGATTAGGGATCTATTCATCCGCCACCATCTCCTCGGCCCGCCGCGACGGCCGGCGCAGCAGCGCGCCGCGCTGCGAGTTGCGGATGAAGTCGACCAGATACTGCACCTCCGGGCACGACAAGGTGGCATCCTGCTCGATCTTGTTGAGCGCACGCGTGGTGTTGAGTCTCGACGTCAGCAGATACCGGTAGGCCCGCTTCAGCTTGCCGATGACTTCGGGCGTGAATCCGCGGCGCATCAGGCCGATGGTGTTGAGGCCGTAGATGCGCGCGCGGTTGCCCACCGTTTTCGCGTACGGCAGCGCGTCTTTCGTCACGACCGAATACCCGCCGATGAAGGCGTGCCGCCCGATGCGGCAGAACTGATGCACGCCCGAGCCCGCGCTAATCGTCGCAAAGTCATCGACGAACACGTGCCCGCCGAGCGTGGCGTTGTTGCCGAAAATCGTGTCGTTGCCGATGTGGCAGTCGTGCGCGACGTGCGCGTACGCCATGAACACGTTGCGGTCGCCGATCGTGGTGTGCCCGCCGCCGCCCTTCGTGCCCCGGTGGATGGTGACGAACTCGCGGAAGATGTTTCGCTCGCCGATCTTCAGATAGGTCTCTTCCCCCTTGAACTTGAGATCCTGCGGGATGAGCCCGATTGACGCGAACGGAAAAATCTCGGTGCCGTCACCGATGCTCGTGAACCCATCTACAACCGCCGACGCGCCAATACGGCACCGGCGCCCGAGCTTGACGTGCTCGCCCACCACCGCGTTCGCACCCACGACCGTGCCGTCGCCAATCTCCGCCCCCTTCATGACCACGGCGGTGGGATGGATGCGCACGCCATCGGGTGCGAGGGCGAGCAGCAGTTCGGCTTCGGCGACGATCTGATCGCCGACGTAGGCGATTGCGCGCGCCTTGGCCAGCGACGTGCGCGTCCGGCCCAGCGTCACCTCGAGCCGCAGCTGGTCGCCCGGAACGACCTGTCTCCTGAACTTCGCGTCGTTCACCCCGTGCAGGTACACGCGCGACATGGGCATGGGCCCCTCACGCTCGAGTACGAGCGCAGCGGCCACCTGCGTGAGCGTCTCCAGCATGAGCACGCCCGGCATCAGCGGCACGCCCGGAAAGTGCCCCTGAAAGAAGTCTTCGTTAATCGTGACGTTCTTATGGGCGACCAGCCGCCGGCCGGGCTCGTGCTCGGCAATCGCGTCGACGAGCACCGAGGGATGGCGGTAGCAGAGACGGTCTAAGAGTGCGGGAATGTCGAGAGTGACCACTCGGGAAAGGATACTCGAAACCCGTCATGGCACATGGCAGAACGCAGATGGCAGCTTCCCAATCTGCCATCCGCCATGTGCCATCTGCCCTGACGGGCAAATACGTGTTAGGGCTTGGCCGGCGGCGTTGCCGGTGGCACAGCGGGCGGCGCGGGCTTGGCCGTCGAGGGCGCCGCCGGCTTGGCGGTGGCCGGCGCCGCGGGCTTGGGTGCCGCCGCGTACTTGCCCGAATCGAAACGCTTGATCACTTCGCCCGTGATATCGAGCGATGGATCGACGAAGATCGCGCCGGCATCGCCCGCGCTGAAGAGCAACCCGATCGCCAGCTCCTTGACGACCGCGTCGACGACCGGCCGCAGCTTCTCCTGGAACTCGCCCTGCAGCTCCTGCTGCAACTGCTGCACTTCGGCGTTGGCGTCTTCCTGGAAACGATCGATCTCGACGGTCAGGCGATCGATTTCCCGCTGCGTCTGGGCACGCGCCGCCTCGTTCAGCACCGCGCCGCCCGCCTTGATCTTTTCCTGGTTGGCCTGCAGGGCCTTGGTCTTGTCGGCCAGCTCGCCGGTCTTCTTTTTCGTCAACTCCTGCACCTTGCCGCTGGCCACTTTGCCCTCGGCCGACTCGGCGGCAATCCGCTGCAGATCCAGGAACGCCATTCTCAAAGGCGCCTGCGTTTGTGGTGGCGGCACAGCGGTCGCAGGCGGCGGCGTTGGGGGCGTGGCCGGGGCCTGCGCAAACGCCGTGGTGCTGAGAATCCACGCGCCCAAAACCACCGCAACAGAAAATCTCGTCATCTGAAACGAACCTCGTTTGGCGGACGCACGCGCAACGGTCGCGCCTGGCACCCGCGGTTAGAAAGTTGAGCCGACGTCGAACCGGAACCGGAACGCCTTCTCGGGTTGACCCGTGCTGTAGTTCAGCACGCCATCACGCTGCGGGTTCGCCGCGAAGATCAGCCGGAACGGCACGTTCAGCACGGGCATGAAGAACCGGATTTCCGCGCCAGTCGACGTGATGAAATCCTGCGGCTGGAACCGGAAGCCGACGTCCTTTACCTGGCCAGCATCATAGAACAAAATCAGCCGTACCGGCCCGCCCACCGAAATCAAGTACTCGGCGTTGAAGAGGATGCTCTTGTTGCCGCCGATGACGATCCCACTCCCTGGATCCTGCGGTCCAATACTTCGAAGATCGTAGCCCCTGATGGTGTAGCCGCCGCCGAGCACCAGCCTCTCGAATATCGGCAGGGGGCTGGTTCGTCCCCAGGGTTTGATGTATTCGCCCTGGGCCCGCAGACCGACCGACGTCCGGGAGGTGTGCTGGATGAACCAGACGGCTTCGAGCGTCGGATTGAGGTAACGGGTGTTTCCGCCGATGCCGGCGATCCCGAGCGTCGCCGTGTAACGCTTGCCCTGGACGGGAGTCACCGGGTTGTCAATCGTATTGTGCGAGAAGCTCGGCATGATCTTGCTGATCGTGCGGCGCCCGCCCTCACCGATGAGCAGCGCGTCCTTCAAGTACGGGCTGAACTCGATGATCCGGCGCTGCTCGTCGGTCAGCGTGTCGAAGTCGATCGTCTTGCACCCTTCGATGGCGAACAGGCACGCGCCCTGGTCGAAGAACGCCTCGTTCAGGTCCCGCACATACACGCGGTCGTAGCCGTAGTTGAGGAACATCCGCGAGAACGCCCCGACCGGCCAGCCCAGCGTCAGGTTGCCGCCCGTCGACCCCTGCGTGAACTGGTAGAGGTATTCGATGTCGCGGCGGTGCAGGTCGACCGAGCCGGTGATCGGCCGGTCGAACAGGAACGGCTCGGTGAACGAGATCTGGTAGTCGCTGACGCGCGCACCCGTCTGCATCGAGAGCGTGAGGTTCTCGCCGCGGCCCATGAAGTTCGCGGTCGAGAACGACAACTGGCCGAACACGCCGTCGTACTGCGACACGCCCGCGCCGAACGACAGCTGGTTGCGGTTCTGCTCTTCCAGCTTCAGGCTGACGTCGACCTTGTTGTCCGAGCCTTCCGTCTTGTCGATCTGGATGTTCTTCTGATCTTCGAGCGGCTTGAAATAGCCGAGCTGATTCAGGCGCTTGACGGAGTATTTCAGCGCCTCCGTGTTGAACACGCTGTTCTCGTACAGCCGCAGCTCGCGGCGGATGACGTTGTCGCGCGTCGTCGTGTTGCCCTGGAAGGTGATGCGGTTGACGAAGTACTGCTTGCCTTCGTTGATCCGGATCGTGATGTCGACCTTCTCGCCTTCGGGCTTGAACTCGGGATAGGGCGTCATCTCGAAGTGGCCGCCCGTACCGTAGATTTCCTTGATTTTCTCGAAGCCCTGTCGAATGTGCTTCTCGTTGTAGTAATCGCCGATCTTCATCTTGAAGAGCGGCCGCATGACGTCGCCCGGCACCTTGTCGTTGCCGGCGAACTCGATCTTGTTCACCTTGAAGCGCGTGCCTTCCGAGACCGGCACTTCCAGCGTCATGAAGCGCGTCTTGCCGTCCTTCGAATCCTTGAGCGGCTTCAGGTTCGGCTGGCCCACGTCGGCATTCAGGTACCCGTTCTCCCGGTAGAACGACGTGATCATTTCCGCGTCTTCTTCGAACTTGTCTCCCTGGTACACGCTGCTGCCCGGGAAGATCCAGAAGCCGCCGCCTTTGTTGGTCTTCATCTTGCCGCGCACCTTGCCGTCGCTGAAGACCTTGTTGCCGACGATGTCGACGTTCGAGATCTTGACCTTCGGGCCTTCGGTCACCTTGAACCGGAGCGCGACCGTTTTCGGCCCGCCGGGCAGCGCCTCGTGCACGGGCTCGACCTTGGCGTCCTGGAACCCTTTTTCGACCATCATCTCGCGGATGACGTTGGCCACGCGTTTCTCGGTGGCCTGATCGACGAACGAATCGAGGCGGATGGTGATGCCGAGCTCGCGCAGGCGTTCTTCGACCTTCGTCTGCTCGATTTCCTTGGTGCCGTCGTTGTAGACCGTGTTCTTGATCCGCTGGCGCTCTTCCATGTTGTAGAGCACCACCTTGCCGATGACGCCGTTCGAGAACGGATAGTCCTGTGTCTCGATCGAGAGATCGTCGAGGAAATTGGTCGCCCAGAGCCGCTTGAAGTCAGCGACGATCGTCTGCTCCGCGGCCTCGTTGTACGCCTTCCACACGTTCTGCGAGGGCAAACTCACGAGATCCGTGGACTGCATGTAGTACAGGTAGGTCTGGGGCTCGACGAGCGACACGTTGCCCTGCTTCGGGAAGCAGATCACGATGTTATAGACCACCGGGCCCGATCCGGCGGGTGGCAGACTGGCCGGCGGCCCAATCGGATACGCGCCGTTACACAGCGACAGGACGCCATTGGGCCCCAGCGCGGCGGGCTTCTGGGCCGTGACCGGTGCGACGGGGGTAATAGGTGCAGGGGCCACGGGCGCCTGGGCAAAGACGGGCGTCGCCCAGAGGGCGGCCAATAGAATGAAACTGTGATTTCGCATTGAGAAACAAGCCCTCGAAGGGTGTCTGACCGGCGGCGCTACGGGGTCAGACCCCTTCCAGGCTATTTTAGACGTTCTACGCCAGGCGGCGGCCTGCCGCGACCTCCCCGGCGGTTCTATAGGCCAGCGACCCGTTCTCGAGGTACACCTCGATGTCTCCACCCCTCAGATGCCCGCGAATGAGCTCTTCGGACAGCGGATCCTCGACGTAGCGCTGGATGGCACGGCGGAGCGGACGGGCTCCATACGAGCGGTCCTTACAGGTCAGATCGATGATCCAGTCGATCACTTCCGGCGCCAGCACGATCTTGAGCTGGCGGTTCACCAGGTTGTCGTTGATCTGATCGACCAGCAGCAGCATGATGCGGCGCAGGTCGTCGTCGCCGAGCGCCTCGAAGACGATGATCTCTTCGATGCGGTTGATGAACTCGGGATTGAACGTCCGCTTCACTTCGCCGAGCACCATGTCGGTGACGCTCTTGGCGATGGTTTCCGATTCCGACGACTGGAACCCGAGCGACGCTTTCTTCTGAATGAAGCGCGCGCCGATGTTCGACGTCATGATCAGAATCGTGTTCTTGAAGTTCACCCGGTTGCCCAGCCCGTCGGTCAGGTGGCCGTCTTCGAACACCTGCAACAGGATGTTGAAGACGTCCGGGTGCGCCTTCTCGATTTCGTCGAGCAGCACGACGGAGTAGGGATTGCGCCGCACTTTCTCGGTCAGCTGGCCGCCCTCTTCGTGGCCCACGTAGCCCGGAGGCGACCCGATGAGCTTCGACACCGAGTGCTTCTCCATGTACTCGGACATGTCGAAGCGGATGAGCGCGTTGTCGCTGCCGAACAGGAAGTTCGCCAGTGCGCGCGCCAGCTCGGTCTTGCCGACGCCCGTCGGACCGAGGAACATGAAGCTGCCGACCGGGCGGTTGGGGTTCTTGAGCCCGGCCCGCGAGCGACGAATCGCCCGCGACACCGCGGACGTCGCGCGTTCCTGGCTGACCACGCGGCGATGGAGATCCTGCTCCATGCGCAGGAGCTTGTCGCCTTCGTCCTGATTGATGGACGCGAGCGGCACTCCCGTCCACTTCGAGACGACCTCGTCGATCTCCTGCTTGCCGACGGCCACGCGGCGCGCGCTCGACTTGACGTCGAACTTCTCGCGCACGAACTGCAGGTTCTCGCGCGCGCTGACTTCCTGCTCGCGGTAGAACTGCGCCTTCTCGAAATCCTTCTGCGAAACGGCGTTCTCCATCTGCTCGACGGCAACGCGGATGCTGCGGTTGATCTCGCCGAACTCTTCGCTGTAGCCGGCCTCGCGCAGTTTGGCGCGCGCACCCGCTTCATCGATGAGATCGATCGCCTTGTCGGGCAGGAACCGATCGGTGATGTAGCGGCTCGACTGGTAGACCGCGGCCTCGATGGCTTCGCGCGTGTACTCGACGTGGTGGAACGACTCGTACCGATCCTTCACGCCGAGGATGATCTCGATCGTCTCGCGCTCGGCCGGCGGATCGACCTTGATGGCCTGGAAGCGGCGCTCGAGCGAGCGATCCTTTTCGATGTACTTGCGATACTCGGCGGGCGTCGTCGCGCCGATGCAGCGGATCTCGCCCCGCGACAGCGCGGGCTTCAGAATATTGGCCGCATCGAGCGAGCCCTCGGCCGAACCCGCACCCACGAGCGTGTGCAGCTCGTCGATGAACACGATGATGTTCGGGTTGTCCGTGAGCTCCTTCATGATCGCCTTGAGGCGCTCTTCGAACTGCCCGCGATACTTGGTGCCCGCGACGATGAGCGAAATGTCGAGCGCCAGGATGCGCTTGTCGGCCAGGAAGTGCGGCACGTCGCCGTAGACGATCTTCTGGGCCAGCCCTTCGACAATCGCCGTCTTGCCGACACCGGGCTCGCCGATGAGCACGGCGTTGTTCTTGGTGCGGCGGCAGAGCACCTGCTGCACGCGCTCGAGCTCGTAGTCGCGCCCGACCAGCGGGTCGAGCTGGTTCTTCATCGCCGACTCGGTGAGGTCGCGGCTGAATTCCGCGAGCAGCGGCGTCTCCTTGACCCGCGTCAGCGTGGTCTTCTCGTTCAGCAGCTGGACGATGTCCTCGCGCACGGTGTTGAGACGCATCCCCTTTTCCATGAGGATGGACGCCGCCACCGAACGCTCTTCGCGCAGGATGCCGAGCAGGAGATGCTCGGTGCCGATGTAGTTGTGCAGCAGCCGATCGGCCTCCTCGGCGGCAAACTGCAGCACACGCTTGGTTTCCGCGCTGAACGGGATCTCGACCGACGTCGAGACCTTCTCGCGGAACACGGTGCGCCCTTCGATCTCTTTTCTGATGTTCTCCAGGGACAGGTGCGACCGGGCGAAAATGCGGCTGGTCAGCCCCTTGCCTTCCCGGATGAGCCCGAGCAGCAAGTGCTCTGTCTCGATGGAGATAGAGCCCAGCTGGCTCGCCTCGTATCTGGCGAAGAAGAGAACGCGACGCGCTCGTTCGGTGTAGCGTTCGAACATCCGTTTCAACCTGCGAAAATGGGGTGGCGCACTACGCTAGCGACCTATACGCATTATACGGCCAAACCCCTGACCTTCCATCCGTTAGACGTCATATCGGCACCTCGAGGCTTCGTCTACGCACCAATAGTCTGCCTTTCAACGGACTTCGGTACTGATTAGACGACCCCCTTCGAGCCGCAAAACGCGATCGCATGACGCCGCAAGATGCAGATTGTGGGTCGCAATCACCGAGCTGAGGTGTCGCTCCCGGTGCATCTCCCGCAAAAGCGCGTGCAAAGCTTCGGCCGTTCTCTCGTCCAGGTCGCCCGTAGGCTCATCGGCTAGTAAAACCGATGGTTCGGTCACTAACGCACGAGCCACAGCCACCCTCTGCTGCTCGCCCCCCGAGAGCATGGTGGGCCGGTGGGTCAGGCGATCGCCCAATCCAAGACGTTGGAGAACCGCCGTTGCACGGTTCCGCGCCTCGACCGCCCCCACACGCGCAATACGGAGTGGCATTTCGGCGTTCTCGAGCGCGGTGAACTCGGCAAGGAGATGGTGGAACTGGAACACGAATCCGACGTGCTTGTTCCGGAAGGCGGTGAGCGCGTCGTCGGCCATGGCGCCGATGTCGGTCTCGCCCACGTGAATGGATCCTGAATCGGTGCGGTCGAGGCCGCCCAGCAGGTGAAGGAGCGTGCTCTTGCCCACACCTGACGCACCCACCACCGCCACCATTTCTCCACGCTCAACCGTCAGGTCGAGATCGCGCAACACGTGCAATGGCTGAGTGCCGACGTGATAACTCTTGTTGATGGTGGTCGCGGTGAGAAAGGGCATGCGATAGCTAGAGATCTAGAGATCTAAGATCTCCAGATCCCTGATCCCTAGATCCCTAGTTCCGTCGTTATTCTAGTGTCGTTTCACCTGATCGTAGATAGCCGCCGCACCACCGCCAATGGCCGCGCCCGCAAGCGCGCCCTTCTTGCCGCCCATCAGGGCCCCGACTCCCGCGCCGGCGCCGGCCGATCCTCCGATCAAGAGCGCGCTCTTCTGCCAGGACCGCCGTGGTTGCACCTCGGACGACTCGACGCGCGTGCTCGAGGCGCGGCGCACGGCCGGCTGCGCGACGCGATCCGTCACGTAGCGTGTCTGCGTCTGCACCGGATACGGCGCCTGCTGCTGATACGTCGCCGGATAGGCCGCATACGTGTATGCCGGCGCCATCGAGGCCGATGGAGCAAAGCCATACGGCTGGGCCGCGAGCGGCTGGCCGAAAGCGCCCTGGCTCGCCTGCATCAGGTAGGGACGAGCGATGCCATCGGGCCCCACCACCATCTGCATCTGGCTCATCGGCATGGTGGCGTGGGTCAACCCGTGACGCTCGCCGATGTTGTACGACACAACCATCGCTCCGACAGCGACAGCTCCCGCAAACGCACCAAAGACTGCTTTCATGGCTGGATCTCCTTTCCAGACAGACTCATCAAGGAGAGTGCCATCGGTTTGGGTCGGAAATGAAAGGCAAAAACGAACGCGTTGTTCTTCCCAGATGACGCGACTGCGCTGTCGCGAGGACAGCGGGGAAAAGTTCGTCGGTTCGTGGGTTCGTAAAGTTCGTAGAGTTCGTAGAGTTCGTGGGGTTCGTGGGGGTTCGTAAGGTTCGTGGAGTTCGTGGGGTTCGGTGCGCGGGACGAACCCAAGGAACCGACGAACCTCACGAACCTCACGAACCTGACGAACCGACGAACCCACGAACCTCACAAACCGCCGAACCTACCCGTATCGAAGTGCCTCCACCGGCTTCAGCTTGGCGGCCTGACGCGACGGGTAGATCGTCGCGAGAAAACAAATCAGCACGGCCACCACGATGACGATGAAGAGCTCGAGCGGGCGCAGCGTGAAGGGGACATACGAGATTTGGTAGACCTCCCCCATCCCGGGGACACGCAGCAGTTGGTAGCGATTCATCACCCAGGAGATCACCACGCCCGCGGTGGCGCCGATCGCCGTGCCGATGGAGCCGATGATGATCCCTTGCAGCATGAAGATGTACATCACGCTGCGGGAGGTGGCGCCCATCGTCTTCAGGATGGCGATGTCGTGGGTCTTCTCCATGACCAGCAGCACGAGAGACGCCACGATGTTCAGCGCGGCCACCATGACGATGAGGCCGATGGTGATCGAGACCGCCATCTTCTCGAGAAACAGCGCCTCGAAGAGCGTCCGGTTCATCGTCGTCCAGTCCTGGGTGACGTAGCGCTCGCCGAGAATGCGCGGGATGCTGGCGGCCGCCTCGGGCGCGGCGTTGATGTCGTCGAACGCCAGCTGAATCATCTCCGGCTGCGACTTGTTCAGCATCCGCTCGGCCACTTCGAGCGTAACGAAGCCGAAGGTGTTGTCGATCTCGTACAGGCCGACGCGGAAAATGCCGGCCACGCGGAACGGCCGTTTCCGAGGTGCCATCCCGGTAAACGGATTCAGCGTCCCTTGAGGCGTGAGAAGGGTGATGGTGTCGCCGGCCGACACGGTCAGCTGCCTCGCCACGTCGTAGCCCAGGAAAATCCCGTCGAAGCCCTCCTCGCCCTTCGGCTTCAAGTCGGCCAGCTTTCCCGACGTGATCGATTGCTCGATGTCGGTCACGGTCAATTCGAGGTCCGGGTCGATGCCCTTGAAGCTGATGAACGCATCGGCGCTCGGCGTCGAGGCCAGCGCCCGGCCGATGATCGCCGGCGCCGCGCCGACGACGTGCGGAATCTTGCGAAGCTGCTCGATTTCGGCGTGATAGTCCACGATGCCCGTGGTTTTGAACACGAACGCGTGCGCGGTCGAGCCGAGGATCCGGTCGCGCAGCTCGCTCTGCAGCCCGGTCATCATCGCCATGGCCAGGATGAGTGCGAGGACCCCCACCGTGACCCCCAGCGTGGAGACGAACGAGATGATCGAGATGAAGGCCTGGCGGCGCCGGGCCAGCAGGTACCGCAGGGCGATTTGCAGTTCGAATGGCATAAAGGAGTCGCTTACTTCGGCCGCATGTGCGGGAAGAGGATGACGTCGCGAATCGATTTGCTGTCGGTCAGCACCATTGTGAGACGATCGACGCCGATACCTTCGCCTGCGGTAGGCGGCAACCCGTACTCGAGCGCACGCACGTAATCTTCGTCCATCGCGTGCGCTTCTTGATCGCCCTTGGCCTTTTCCTCTAACTGCTGCACGAAGCGATTGCGTTGCTCGATCGGATCGTTCAATTCGCTGAAGGCGTTGGCGATCTCCGTCCTACAGATGTACAGCTCGAATCGCTCGACGGTGTCGGGATCACCCGCACGCTGCTTCGAGAGCGGCGACACTTCGGTCGGAAAGTCGTAGACAAAGGTCGGCTGCACCAGTGATTCCTCGACCAGCGTCTCGAAGATCGTCGTCGTAATCTTGCCGGGCCCGAACTTCGGGTCGACGCCCACGCCGAGGCGCGCTGCAAGGTCGCTTACCTTCATGTGATCGCGCAAGTCGGATTCCGCAATCGACTGTCCGAGCTTCTTCGACACAGCATCGGCGGCAGCCTGCCGCAGCGATACCCGGGCGAATGGCGCCCGCAGCGAGATCGTCTCGCCGTCGAATGGCACCTCCTCCTTGCCAACGGCCGATCTGGCGACAAACGCGATCATCTCTTCGGTCAACGTCATCAGGTCCTGATAGTCACTGTAGGCCTGATAGAACTCGAGCATGGTGAACTCGGGATTGTGCCGCGTCGAGATCCCTTCGTTGCGGAAATTGCGGGCGATCTGGTACACCCGCTCGAGTCCCCCGACGACGAGACGCTTCAGATAGAGCTCCGGCGCGATGCGCAGGTAGAGATCGACGTCGAGCGCGTTGTGATGCGTCCGGAACGGCCGCGCCATGGCGCCGCCGGCGATGGGCTGCATCACAGGCGTCTCCACCTCGAGATATCCGCGCGTGTCGAGGAATTCGCGGAGGGCAGCCAGCACCCTGCTGCGCACCTGGAATACCTCGCGCGCCTCGGGATTGACGATCAGGTCCAGATAGCGTTGCCGGTAGCGAATCTCGACGTCAGTCAGCCCATGCCACTTCTCGGGCAGCGGCAGATGACACTTGGCCAGGAACTCCAAACGCGACGCCCAGATCGTCAGTTCGTTCGTCTTCGTTCGAAACAGGTGCCCTTCGACACCCACCATGTCGCCGAAGTCGAGCAGGCGGAAGATCTCGAAGTCACGTTCCGAGAGCGCGTCTTTTCTGATGTACGCCTGAATCCGATTGCGCCCGTCCGAGAGCACGAGGAAGTTCGCCTTGCCGAAGCTGCGAATGCCCAGAATGCGGCCGCTCGTGGTGGCCGCGATTCGTGTCTCCTCGAGCTCCGCCCCCGACTTGGCGCTGTGCGCGCCCACGAGCTCGCTGACGGTGGCTGTGCGATCGAAGCGGTGGGGATAGGCGCTGACGCCGAGCGCGCTTAGCTTCGCGAGATTGGCGCGCCGCTGCTCGATCTGTTCGTCTTCAGATGACATTCGTGGAAATCATATCGCACCGGCCGCCCAGAGAATGGCCCTCCCGAGGTGCTCGACGAAGAGCGCCTCGGCAAAGCTCTCGGACGTGTGGCCGCCGGCGGTGTACCACGCGCGCCCACCCTCGTACACGTGCGACCACATGATGGGATGGTCGGGTGCCATGGTGCCGCCCGAGTACGTCCGTTCGTCGAGCGTGGCAAGCACGGTGACCGTACCCCTCGGATTGCGCTGAAAGTTGTACCACTCGTCGCGTCTGGTCCACGAGCGAGGCAGTGACGCGGTCGAGGGATGGCCCGAATCCTCGATCTGCACGGTCGCATTCTGGATGTCCGGATGCCCGGCGAAGTAAGCACCGACCAGCGCACCGTAAAACGGCCAGTCGGTACTCGGTATCGGTCGCCGAGTGCACGCCGATGAACCCGCCGCCGGCGCGAATGAACCGCTCGAAGGCGGCCTGCTGCGCGCCGTTCAGCACGTCGCCGGTCGTTGAGAGGAACACGATGGCCTTGTAGCGGGAGAGATTGGCGTCGGCAAAAGCCGCGGCGTCTTCGGTGGCGTCTGTCGAAAACCCCCGCGCGCTTCCCTGCTGTCGAATGGCCGCGATGCCGGCCGGAATGGAGTCGTGGCGAAAGCCTTCCGTCTTCGAGAACACCAGGACCGCAAACGTGGACGGCACCGGCGTAGGCCCGCCGGGTGGCGGCGTCGAACTCCCACCACACGCGACGAACCCGACGAACCCCACGAACCCTACGAACCCCACGAACCTCACGAACCTCACGAACCCCACGAACTTCTAAGTGAGCTTCTTCTTGACCGCGTCGAGGATCCCATTGACGAACTTGACCGACTCTTCGCCGCTGAACGTCTTTGCCAGCTCGAGCGCTTCGTTGATGACGACGTTGCGAGGGGTGGTACCGTCGAGGAACTCGCTGATGGCGAGCCGCAGGATGATGCGGTCGAGCGCCGCCATGCGCGACAGCCGCCAGTGCTCGGCCGTTTCGACGATGAGGGGATCCACCTTGTCGAGGTTGGCGATCGTCGAACGCAGCAACTGCTCGGCAAACGTACGGACGCTCTCGGGCGCGCTTTCAGATCCCGGAAGGTTTGCCGCCCAGAAGGTCCGAATCACCTCTTCGAGATCGGGCTGCTGCCCGACTTCCCACTGATAGAGCATCTGCACGGCGGACTCGCGCGCGCGGTGACGCGTGCGCTGACGCACACCCGACGTGCCCGTTTCGGCGCTGCTCATACGTTTATGCTCTTCGAGGGCCGGGGCTGCCGCAGCGAACGCTGCAGCGTCGCCATCTCGACGGCGGCCATCGCCGCTTCCCAGCCCTTGTTGGTGGGGCCGTCGACGGCCCGTTCGAGCGCTTCTTCAATCGAATTGGTCGTCAGCACGCCGAAGCTCATCGGGACGCCGGTCGATGCGGCCGCCTCGGTAATCCCATGGGCGCAGGCCGACGAGATGTACTCGAAGTGCGGCGTCTTGCCGCGGATGAGGCACCCCAGGCAGATGACCGCGGAGAAGTGTCCGCGCGACGCCGCTTCTCTGGCGCCGAACGCAATCTCGAACGCACCCGGCACCTTGATGACGCAGATGTCGTCGCCGGCGACGCCCGCCGATTCGAGCGCCTCGATCGCGCCCGCCTGAAGCCGATCGGTGACGAAGTCGTTGAACTTCGACACGACAATCGCGAACTTCATTCCCGGAGCCCGCTGAGATCCTTCGAGGGTCAGCATTTCAATCTTCCAATCTTCCAATCTACCAATCTGCCGATTCTTCTCAGCGTCCTTTAAACTCGGCCTTCCTCTTTTCGAGGAACGCCTTCGTCCCTTCCTTCATGTCCTCGGTCGCCGCCGCCATCCCGAAGAGCGCGGCCTCGAACTGGCATGCGTCGGCGAACGGCATCTCGAGCCCGTTGTTGACCGCCTCCATCGCGTACCGTAATGCGAGGGGCGCCTTGGCCGCCAGTTCCACGGCGAGCGCCCGCGACGCGTTCATCAGATCCGCCGCCGGCACGACACGGTTGACCAGCCCGATGGCCAGCGCCTGCGATGCCGTGATCGGATTGCCGGTGAGAATCAGCTCCATCGCCTTCGCCCTGCCGACGAGCCGCGCGAGACGCTGCGTGCCCGCGAACCCGGGGATCAGCCCGAGATTGATCTCCGGCTGACCGAATTTCGCGGTGTCGGCCGCAATGCGAAACGTGCAGGCCATGGCGAGCTCGCAGCCGCCGCCCAGCGCGACGCCGTTGACGGCGGCGATCACGGGCTTGGCGAGCTGCCGCTCGATGAAGTCGAACACCTGCTGTCCGGCATGCGCGCGGCGCCGGGCGTTCTCGGGCGTATCGCGGGCCAGCTCGTTGATGTCGGCGCCGGCGACGAACGCCTTCTCGCCGGATCCGGTGACGATGACGCTGCGGATGGAATCGTCTTGCTGAAAATCGAGAAAGGCCTGCCGGAGCTCGTCGATCGTCCTGGCGTCGATCGCGTTCAGCTTCTGCGGACGCTGAACCGTGAGCACGGCAACACCGGCCTCACGCTGAACGAGCAGGTTGTCAAAGGGCATCGCGCAACTTCGCTAGGAGCGACGCCTGAGTATACTCCACGCCCTCACGCCGCTCGCGCCCGCAATCGAACCAGCGGCATCGGCGGCGAGGTCGAGCAGGTCGAAGTCGCGGCCGGGCACGAACAGCTGATGGCACTCGTCGGACACGCCGTAGAGCGTGGAGATCACGATCGCGCCAATCACCATGCGCCACGTGATGCCGTGCATGCCCTTCCCCAGCGCCCGCGTGGTCAAGACGGCCAACCCCGCGTACGCGGCCAGGTGCGCGTGGTAGTAGGAGAGGCCGCCTGGCGGAGACGGCAGCGTCGACAACGACGACAACGCGAAAATCATCGCCATGTACGCGATGACCGGGGCCCAGAACGACAGAAACGGTGATCGGTGAACCGTAGCGGATGAACCTAGAAGGGAAACGGGAGCATCAGCCACCCGAGCATCACGGCAGCGCCCACCATCGCTCCGAACATCTTCGCGCCCATCATCAACTGCTCGCGCAGATCCTCGCGCAGCAGCGCCGCGAACACGGCGGACACGCACGCCGAGAAGATGAGCATGAGGAGGAAGTGGCTGGCCATCACTTGCGGCCCATGGAGATGTCGAACGCGTCGATCACCACGAGCGCGTTGAGCAGTCCCGACACAATCAGGAACGTGTTGCCGTACTCGTAAGTGACCGCGATCACGTTGCCCGCGCCGTAGCCCAGGCCGCGCGCCACGAAATACGGCAGGCCGGCACCCATGTTGGCGAGTGCCATGAGGCAGACGAACGGCTCGGAAAGGTCGAGGGAAAAGATCCGTCCGTGCAGGAACAGGCCCAGCCCGAACATCGTCAGCAGCACGACGAGAAAGACGACGCCTTTCCGGCGGCCCAGCCACAGATGCCCGAGTCCCGGGACCGCCCATGCCGCCGCGCAGAGAAGAATGCGATTCGGTGATTGCGATCGAACCGAAGCGGTCGCCGGCACGGGTGCCAGTTTACCTCAACTCGCTGATGCTAAACTTCGTCGGTAGTGTCGTCAGAGGTCCTGTCAGACGAAGAATTCGCGCGCTCGCGCTTCGCGCGCGTCCTCCTTGGAGTCGGTGCCATCTCCGGCGCCATCCTGATGATCGAGCTGGCGCTCACGCGCATTTTCTCGGTCACGATGTACTACCACTTCGCGTTCCTCGCCATCTCGATCGCGTTGTTTGGATTGAGCGCAAGCGGCGTCTACGTGTACGTGCTGCGGCGCGTGTTCGAGCGGCGCTCGACCGCGAGCCTCCTGACGACGCACTCGCTGCTCTTCGCCGGCGTGACCGTCCTGTCGCTGGCCGCGCTCGTGAGAATTCGCGTCGGGCTCAATTACTCGCACGAGAACCTCGTCAAGATGATCGCCATCTACACGCTGGCAGCGCTGCCGTTTTTCTCGGGCGGCGCCGTCATCTCGCTGGCGATCACGCGGCTCAGCACGCGCGTCAACGTCGTGTATGCCGCGGATCTGATCGGCGCGGCGGCGGGATGTCTCCTGTTGCTGCCGCTGCTGAATCGATTCGGCGCACCCGGGGTGGTGCTGCTGGCCGCGGTGCTGGGCGGCGCCGCGGCGTTGCTGTTCTCGCCCGCCCGCACGCTGGCGCGAACGGCCCTCGTCGCGGCGGCGGCCGTCGGCATCCCCGGACTCTTGCAGTTGTCGGGATCGGCGCCGTTCGATGTGAGCAACACCAAGGGGCACGACGCCGACACGGTGCTGTTCGCCAAGTGGAATTCGTTCTCGCGCGTGGCGGTGTACGACCGGTCTCATGGCGACTGGTCGCTGAGCTCGAAGTATCAGGGCGCCAAACCCGAAACGCGCTTCATGGACATCGACTCGGCCGCGTCCACGCCGATCGTGCGTTTCGACGGAGACCTGTCAAAAGTCGAGTACCTGAAATACGAACTGACCGGCCTCGCCTACCACCTGGTGGGGTCTGACCCCCGTACCTGTACGGGGATCAGACCCCGACGGCCCAAATGGCTCGGAATCCTCGAAAACAGCCGATTTGGGGTCAGACCCCATGACGGCGCTGGTGATTGGACCGGGGGGCGGGCGCGACCTGCTGACGGCGCTGCTGTTTGGCGCCAGCCAGGTGGATGGCGTCGAAGTGAATCCGATCATCGCCAACGACGTGATGCTCGGCCAGTTCCGGACCTTCTCCGGATCGATCTACCAGAACGCGCAGGTCAACGTCATCGTCGATGACGGGCGCAGCTTCATCAGGCGCTCGAACCAGCGCTACGACGTGATTCAGGCCTCGCTGGTCGATACATGGGCCGCCACCGCCGCCGGCGCCTACACGCTGACCGAGAACACCCTCTACACAAAAGAAGCGTTCGAGGACTACTACGATCACCTGACCGATCGCGGCATGCTGACGATCACGCGCTGGGTCTTCGACGGTCTGCGGCTCGTGTCGCTGGCGCAGGCCGCGTGCGAAAGCCGCGGATGCTCTGCGGCCGACCACATGGCCATCGTGCAGCAGGAGCGCGTGGCGACATTCCTCCTCAAGAAGACGCCCTTTACGCCCGACGATGTCGCGCAGCTTCGCCGCACGTCAGCGAATCTGGGTTTCACCGTGCTCTACGCACCCGGGCAGCGTGACGCGACCAACGACTACGCGAAGCTCGTGCTGGCGTCCGATCGGCAGGCGTTCTACGAGTCCTATCATCACGACGTCGCGCCCACGACCGACAACCGCCCATTCTTCTTTCACACGACGAAGATCCGGGATCAGTTTCAGACCGCGTTCGGCCGGAGCATGTTGTTCGGGAACGGTCTCAGCGCGCTGATGACGCTGATGGCGATCTCGGCAACGTTCGTGACGCTGTTCGTGGTCGGCCCGCTGCTCGTCTCGGGATCCGAGCTTCGGGGCAGCCAGTGGCCCCGGTGGCTCGCGTACTTCGGGATGCTCGGCGCCGGTTTCATGCTGATCGAGGTGGCGCTGCTCCAGCGCTTCGTCCTGCTGCTCGGCCACCCTGTGTACTCGCTGACGGTCACGTTGTTTTCCGTGCTCCTGGGAACGGGCATCGGCAGCCTCATCAGCCGCCGCGTCAGCGACGCCAGCCTTCCGCGCACCCTTCAGCTGGTACTCCTGGGGATTGTCGGCGTGGCCTTTCTGGCGATCTTCGCGCTGCCCCCCATCATCCGGTCCTCGATCAGCGCCAGTCACGCGATGCGGATAGCCCTGACGGTCTGCCTGATTACGCCCGCCGGGGTGCTGATGGGGATGCCCCTGCCGGGCGGTATCCGCCTGATGACCGTAAACCATTCAGCCCTCGTACCTTGGGCGTGGGGCATGAATGGCGCCCTGTCGGTCATCGGGGCCACGCTGGCGGTTTTCATCGCCATGAACTGGGGATTTTCGGTCACGCTGACGGTGGGGGGCGCCATCTACCTGGCTGCCGCTGTACTTCTGCACACTTCTGCCGATAGATAGGTCACGGAACGTTCGCACGTTCGCAAAAGTTCGTAAAGTTCGTCGGTTCGTCCGGTTCGTGGGGTTCGTGGGGTTCGTTGCACCCGCGAATGGAGCGAACCCGAACCCTGCGAACCAACGAACCCACGAACCGACGAACCGACGAACCTATTTATGCGACCAGCTCCCCAGCGTCTCCCGGCACCTCAGCCGTCCCATCCCGCGATTGTCCGCGAGCTGCGCGCGTTCCAATGGAACGGCCGGCCCACGCGACGCGCCATCACCAGCGTCGGCCTGGCGAAGTCGCGGCCGATCGTCGTCGAGACGTTCGTCAACGAGTTCTGGACGAGCAAGCAGCGCGCTGCGAACAGCCTGCACGAGGTGTCCTACCGTGCGTGCTTCAAGCCGCAGCTTCCGCGATTCTTCATCGATCGATTCACCGAGCCCGGCGACGTCGTCTACGACCCGTTCATGGGACGCGGCACGACGGTCATCGAGGCCGCGCTGGCCGGACGCACACCGGCGGGATGCGACATCAACCCGCTGAGCGCCATCCTCGCGCTGCCGCGGCTGTCGCCGCCGACCGCCGAGGACGTCGAGGCCAGGCTCGCGGCGCTCGACCTGTCGCTCGCGCCGTCGTATCCCAGGGAACTGGAAGTCTTCTACCATCCGGAAACGCTGCGGGAAATCTGCGCGCTGCGCGCGTACCTGCTCGACCGCGAGCGCCGCGGGACGCTCGACGGCATCGATCGCTGGATTCGCATGGTGGCCGTCAACCGTCTCACCGGTCACTCTCGCGGCTTCTTCTCGGTCTACACGCTGCCGCCGAATCAGGCGACCTCGGTGGAAGCGCAGACGAAGATCAACGCGCGGCGAAAGCAGGTGCCGCCGCGGCGTGAGGTGCGCGCGCTGATTGCGGCCAAGACACGGTCGCTCCTGTCCGACTGCGACAGCCCCACGCGTGCGGCGCTCTTTCGCTCGTCACAACGCGCCCGGCTGCTGACGCGTCCGGCCAGCGCGACGCCGCAACTGAAGTCCGGCTCGGTCAGCCTGGTCGTCACGTCCCCGCCGTTTCTGGACGTCGTCGACTATGCCGGCGACAACTGGCTGCGCGGATGGTTCTGCGGCATCGACACGTCCGCGGTCGAGATTTCCATGCACCGCAAGGTCCACGACTGGCAGGAGGCGATGACCCGCGTCTTCCACGAGCTGGCTCGAGTGCTGAAGCCGGGGGGCCACGTGGCCTTCGAAGTCGGCGAAGTCCGGGGCGGTAAGGTGAAGCTCGAAGAGGCGGTGCTTCCCTGCGGCGTCCTGTCCGGCCTCGAACCGCTGCTCGTCGTCATCAACGCTCAGCAGTTCACGAAAACCGCCAATTGCTGGGGGATCCGGAACAACGCGAAGGGGACGAACACGAACCGCATTGTCGTGTTCCGGAAGAGCTGAGCCACGGAGTCCAAACAGAAGATCAAAGATTCAGAAGAAACCTTTCTTTTGGTCTTCTGACCTTCTGTTGGTTCTCCGTGAAATGATTTCCTAGCTCTTGTAGCTGCGCATCGCTTCGGCTTCGTCGTCGTAGCTCTCGAAGACGGTCAGCAGCTTGGTAATCGAGAGCAGGTCCTGCAGCTTCTTGGTCACGTTGGCGAGCTTCAGACTGCCTCCCTCGCGCGTGACGGTCGTGTAGGCGCTGACGAGCGCGCCGAGGCCGGCGCTGTCGACGTAGCTGACCTCTGCAAGGTTCAGGAGCACGGTTTTCTTGCCCCGATGCATCAGGCTGTGCAGCTTGTCTTTGAGCAGCGCGTCGCCCTCGCCGAGCGTGATTTTTCCCGAAAGGTCGAGGACCGTGACTGCTCCCACTTCCCGCTCTGCTATCTGCATCACTCACTCCTTTGCGCGCGACCCTGAAACAGAACAGGAGCGAGAGGATATCAGAAACAAACGGGATGGGGCAAAGATTGGCCGTTTATGCGTTCTGGGCGCGCGACGACACCAGGCGCCGGGTCGCCGGCCTGCCGCCGAACGTCCGGAAGAGCCACTCCGACGCAACCAGGCCGAAACTACGGCCCAAAAACGCCGCGCCGACGAGCGAATAGGCCGATGCGGCGATGGCCGTCGAGACCCAGTAACTGACGCCCAGCATCAGGCCGATGCATCCCGGCCCGAACATCGCCACCGCGTCGATCCCGATACCGAGGATCCGCACGCGATGCCGCATGAAGAATCCCGGCGTCTGGCTGTTCGCGCGGTCGCTCGCACGGCGCTGCTGCGGCGCCGGCAGGTCTTCCCATTCGAGATCGTGGGCGATGATATGCGCCTTCTCGCGGATGACATGTTCGGCGCGCCGATCGCCCCACTCAGGAAACAACCGGCAGAAGTCGTTGACGACGTCGTCGGCGTCGAGCCCGACCCGCATGGCGTAGTCGCGGACGTAGCTGCGCGCGAAAACGCGCTTGGGCCAGCGGGAGAGATCGTTCTCTTCGAGCGATTCCCAGAGCTCGGCGCTGAGCTTCGTTTCCGCGGCGAGTTGTTTGAGTGTGACGCCCTTGCGTTCGCGAGCGGCCCTGAGGACGGGTCCGAAGGTTTCCTTTTCGAGTCGCACGTCTCTTTAGCGAAGCAAATTCCCTTCCAACGAAATCGCTAGAGAAAATCGAGAGACGGCACCGGTGCGCTTCCAAGAATTGCACACTTGAGAGGCGCGAAATTACAATACCGGCCAGCGTGGCGAGCGGGCAGGGCGATGGGGCTCTACCGCTCGTGGCACTCGCGGCGTCCGGGCCGGTCGACGGACGCGCGCGAACGAACGCGCAACGGGTGCTGGAGCCCCGCGACTGAAGATGGACACTCATAACAAGCTGGCAATTCTGTGCGGAGGCGGTCCCGCGCCCGGTCTGAACAGTGTTATCGCCGCAGCCACCATTCGCGCGCGGGTGCAGGGCGTCGAAGTGCTCGGATTGCGCGACGGGTTCGAGTGGATCATGCAGGGAGACATCGATCACGTCACCCCGCTTACCATCGAGGGCGTGTCCCGCATCCATTTCCGGGGGGGCTCGCATATCGGCATCGCGCGCGCCAACCCGTCGAAGAGCCCGGCGCTGCTCGAAAATGCGGTGCAGTCGCTGCTGCGGCTCAACGTCTCGCAATTGATCACGATCGGGGGCGACGATACGGCGTTTTCCGCCATGAAGCTGGCAGAACACGCCGACGGCCGGCTGCGCGTTGTGCACGTACCCAAAACGATCGACAACGATCTCGACCTGCCGCCGGATATCGATACGTTCGGCTTTCAGACCGCACGGCACTACGGCGTCGAAATCGTCAAGAACCTGATGGTCGACGCCAAGACGACATCGCGCTGGTACATCGTCATCGCGATGGGGCGCACCGCCGGGCACCTGAGCCTCGGCATCGCGAAAGCCGCGGGTGCCACGCTGGCGCTCATTCCTGAAGAGTTTTCGGCGCCGCTCGGGCTGAAGGTCCTGGTCGATACGCTCGTCGGCGCCATCATCAAGCGCATGAGCTATGGACGCCGCGACGGCGTCGCCGTCATCGGCGAGGGGGTCGTGCTGCACCTCAGCGAAGACGATCTCGCCGATCTGAAAGGCGTCGAGCGCGACGCCCACGGCCACGTGCGCATCGCCGAGGTCAACATCGGCGAGATTCTGAAAGTCGAGATCAACGCGCGGCTCAAGCAGTTCGGCCTCAAGTCCACGCTCGTCGCGAAGAACATCGGCTACGAGCTGCGCTGCGCCGACCCGATTCCGTTCGACATGGAGTACACGCGCGATCTGGGCTACTGCGCCGCGAAGTACCTCCTGTCGGGCGGGTCCAACGCGATGATCTCGATGCAGGCGGGACACTTCGTCCCGATCCCGTTCAAGTCGATGCTCGATCCGAAGACCGGGAGGGCGAAGACCAGGCTGGTCGACATCGACTCGACGCGGTACCACATCGCGCGCCGCTACATGATTCGGCTTCGGAAGGACGATTTCCAGGATCCGCACGAGCTCGCGAAGCTCGCGGCGACCGCGGGCCTCTCCAACGCGGAGTTCAGTAAGGAGTTCGAATATCTGGTCGCCAACGATCCGCCCGCGGCACTATGGAAAGACGGATCGGAGTTCAAGTAACACTAGGGACTAGGGATTAGGGATTCGGGCGCGAAACGCTGACGCATGCCGAAGGACTACATCAATCCATCGACGTTATTCGAAGCCTCGATGTTGGGTTCTCGCAGGCAGTTGCAGCGTGTGGCACACGGACCGTGTACGTGTCGGGTCAGACGGCGTGGGATGCCAAAAGGCAGCTCATCGGCGGCAGCGACTTGGCAGCTCAAGCGAAACAGGCCTTTCGTAACGTCCAAACGGTCGTTGAGGCAAGCGGGGGCACCATCGGTGACGTCGTAGCCTGCGTATCTATGTCGTAGACTACCGGGCGGAAAAGGCTGAAGCCGTAAAACCGGCGACGACGTGATCGGTGTCGTCTCACTTGCTGATCCCGGGTTCCTGATTGAGATTGAGGCGATCGCGGTGCTTGACTGAGCGCCTGAACGACGGCGAATCCCAATCCCCAATCCCCAATCCCTAGTGCGTCAGTACTACATAACGTCGAAGTGCGTCAGTTGCTTGAACTCGGTGAAGCGGTCGCGCACCTCTTCGGGAGTCAGGCGAAGCAGCCGATCGACGCTGAAGTCCTCGACGGCAAATGACGCGAGCGTGCTGCCGTAGATGATGGCGCGCGCCAGCGAGGCGTCGTTGACGTCGTCGCAGGACGCCAGATAGCCCAGAAATCCGCCGGCAAACGTGTCGCCGGCCCCCGTCGGGTCGAAGACTTCCTCGAGCGGCATGGCGGGCGCGGCGAAAAAGCCGCCGCCGCTCCGCGTCATCAGCACGCCGTGCTCGCCGCGCTTGATGACGAGGGTCTTCGGCCCCATCGCCTGAACCGCCCGCGCGGCCTTCACCAGATTCGCTTCTCCGGCCAGCTCGCGCGCCTCGGAATCGTTGATCAGAAGGATGTCGACGCGTTTCAACACCCGTTTCAATTCCTCGGGCGTGCGCTCGATCCAGTAGTTCATCGTGTCGGCGCCCACGAGCTTCGGCTTCTGCACCTGATCGAGGACGTCCAGCTGAAGCGTGGGATGGATGTTGCCCAGAAAGACGACCGGCGACGACTTATGGCTCGCGGGAATCTTCGGGGCGAACTTCTCGAACACGTTCAGGTGCGTGTAGATCGTCTCGCGGCTGTTCAGATCGAAGCCGTATTCCCCCTTCCATCGGAATGTCTCGCCCGGGACGGTTTCGAGCCCCGCCAGGTCGATGCGGCGCCCGCCAAAGACCTTCTCGACGTTCTGGCCGAAGTCCTCCCCGACGACCGCGACAATGCGCACCTCGGTGAAAAAGGACGCGGCGATGGCGAAGTACGTCGCCGCCCCGCCGACGACGCGATTCTTCTCGCCGAACGGTGTCTTGATGGAATCGAAGGCAACGGAGCCGACAGCCAGAATAGGGTTCATGAAAGGTATCTGCCGATAATGGGCGCCAGATCGCGCTTCAACTGCGCCGGAACGACCTCGGGTCTCGTGATGAGCGCGTACTTCAGCGCCGAACCGCACTCACACGATCGCGTGGCGGGGAGCGTCGCGATGGCCCCGGCGATCGCGTGCTGAGCCGTCTTCGCGTTCTGCATCAGCGTCTGCACGATCATCTCGACGGTCACCGAATCGTGATCCGGATGCCAGCAGTCGTAATCGGTGACGAGCGCGAGCGTGACGTAGCACATCTCGGCCTCGCGCGCGAGCTTCGCTTCCTGGAGGTTCGTCATCCCGATCACGTCCATCCCCCAGGATCGATAGAGCTTCGATTCGGCCAGCGTCGAGAACTGCGGGCCCTCCATGCAGACGTACGTCCCCCCGCGATGCACGCGTGCACCAACCGCCTGTACCGCGTCGGCGCCCACCCTGGCGAGCTCGGGACAAATCGGGTGCGCAAACGACACGTGCGCCGCCAGGCCGCCTCCGAAAAACGTGCTGATGCGGCCTTTCGTGCGATCGAAAAACTGATCGGGCACGACGATGTCGAGCGGCGGGTACTCCTGCTTGAGGCTGCCGACCGCGCTCGCCGAGATGATGCGCTCGACGCCGAGCATCTTGAACCCGAAGATGTTGGCGCGAAAATTCAGCTCCGATGGCAGCAGCCGGTGCCCCGCCCCGTGCCGCGCGAGAAACGCCACGCGCTTGCCGGCGAGCGTGCCGATCAAATAGGGGCCCGACGGATCGCCGAACGGCGTCGACAGGCTTTTCTCCTCGCGGTCGGTCAGCCCGGCCATGTCGTACAGACCGCTGCCGCCGATGACACCGATGTGGACAGTCATTGATCTCCACGGTCCGGCTGAAGCCGGACACTACCTACTGCTAACTGCTGAAGCCGGATACTACGTGCTGCCATCTGCTATTTGCCATTTGCCATTTGCCATTTGCGATTTGCCATTGCCATGTCAAGCAACAGGCTCAACATAGCGCTTCCCGTCGCGTTCGCGGATGTATCCGGCGGCGATGTCCGGATCGTGCTCGAATATGATCAGATACTCGCGCTCGATCGCTTCTTTCAGGAAGGCCCGCTTGAAATTGAGCGTATCGAGCGGGAACAAATCGTAGCCCATCACCCAGACTTCGGGAAGGTGCGCAGCCGTCGGCAGCAGGTCGGCGACGAAGACCGCCGTCCGGCCACCCGATTCGATGAGCACCATCTGGTGGTGCATCGTATGCCCGCCGGTGCGCCGCACCCGTACCCCCGGCATGATCGTCGAATCGTCGTCGACGAGCTGCAGCACGTGGTGGTCGGCCAGCGGCTTGTAGTTCTCGAGGAAGTAGCTGCCTCTGGTCCGCTCGTTCGCGTTCATCGCATCGTCGAACTCGCCGCGCCGGACCACGTATTGCGCGCGGGGAAACCGCGGACGCACCGCACCATCGGGCGCCCGTTCGGTGAATCCGCCGGCATGGTCGAAATGCAGGTGCGTGGCCAGCACGATGTCGATCGCGTCCACCGACGCGCCGGCCGCCGCGATCGAATGCTGCAGGTTGTAGTCGCGCTCGAACCGGTAGATGTCGGCCTGCTTCGGCGTCATCTTGTCGCCCGATCCGGCGTCGATGAGCAGGGTTCGCGCGCCGCGTACGAGCAGGCAGCGCATCGCCATCCGAATACGATTGCGCTCGTCGGGGGGCGCTTTCTTCTCCCAGAACGTCTTCGGAACCACCCCGAACATCGCCCCGCCATCGAGGTAGAAAAACCCGTCGGACACGGTCACGATCTCGACGTCGCCGAGCCGAATCGTCTTCGGTCGCTCGGGGACGGGCGGACGAACCGCCGGCTGCTTGAGCTCCACGAGCACGCCCTGGGCGCTCGACGGGTGGATGAACGCGACGCTCGCCCCCGCTGCCCCGGGCCTGGGCTCGGCGTCGACGAGCCGGACGTTCCGCCGCCGAAGCTCGGCAAGCGCCGCACGGATGTCATCGACCCGAAGCGTGATGTGATGGAGCCCGGGCCCGCGCTTCTCGAGAAATCTGGCGATCGGTGAATCGGGAGACGTGGCCTGCAGCAACTCCAGAGACGAGGGACCGGTGTTGATGAACTGGGCCCGCACGTGTTCGGTCGCCACATCTTCCGCGCCTTCGACCTCGAGCCCGAGCGCGTCGCGAAAGAACGCAAGAGACGCCTCGAGATCCGTGACGGCGATCCCGACATGATCCAGCACGGCCTTCATGCTTCGTCGCGGGCGATCATCCGCCCGCCCTCCCCATCAGTTCGCCCGCGGCGGAATAGGGATCGATGCTCCGCGCGACGATGCGCTCCACAAGCGTCGTCATGTCGGCCGGCGGCACGCGAGATTCAACCTGCCGAAGCAGCTTCGCCGACAAGATCGCGCGAAGCTGGACCTCGGCGCGCTGGCGCCGCCTCGACGTCACGATCGACGTCTGCTCGCTGAATCGCTCGATGGCGTCGATCAGCTCGTCGAACCCGACGCCGGCGGTCGCCTGCGTGCGCACAATCGGCGGACGCCACTCACCATCCTGATACGCGTGCAAGCTCAGCAGCGACTCGACGTCGGCCACCGTCCGATCGGTGCCATCGCGATCGGCTTTGTTCACCACGAAGATATCCGCAATCTCCATCACGCCGGCCTTGAGCGCCTGCACGTCGTCGCCCATGCCGGGCACGAGGACGACAACGGACACATCTGCCGTGCGCGCGATCTCCACTTCGTCCTGCCCCACGCCGACCGTCTCGATGGCGACGATGTCCTTGCCGGCCGCGTCGAGCACCACCGCCGCGTCCGAGGTCGCACGGGCGAGTCCCCCCAGGTGTCCACGGGTGGCCATGCTGCGAATGAACACACCGGCGTCCTGGGCGTGCGCCTGCATGCGGACACGATCGCCCAGCATCGCTCCGCCGCTGAACGGGCTCGTGGGATCGACCGCAATCACGCCGACGCTGCGCCCGGCTTTGCGCCAACGCGCCACCAGCCCATCGACGAGCGTGCTCTTGCCCGCTCCGGGCGCGCCGGTCATCCCGATGAGAAATGCACGGCCCGATCGCCGAAACAGGTCGCGCACGAGCGCCGGCCCTTCGTCGCCGTCGTTCTCGACCAGGGAGATGCCACGCGCAATGGCGCGCACATCGCCCGCCATGACGAGATCCGAGAGAGCAGACAACCTGCGGAATTTATCACGGTCCGGTGGCCGGCCACCGCCGTCACTTACGACTTGTACTCTGCGGCAGGACTGGTACAATGCAAGGCCATGAGAATGCGACTGGCCATCCTCGCGCTCGCGCTCGTCGTGTTCACGCCATCGGCCGCGCTCGCCGACGCCACGTTTTTCCTCGGGAGCAACTCGGCCAACGACGAGCGAACGGTCGCTCGCGGCTTCGCCTTCGGCGTCAGCCTCGTGATTATCGGGTTCGAATTCGAGTACAGCGGCTCGTCTGCCGACGAGACCAGGGCGGTGCCGTCGCTCAAGACCACCTCGGGCAACGTTCTCTTGCAAACGCCGACGGGCGGCTTCCAGCTGTATTTCACCACCGGCGCGGGGTTCTACCGCGAAAATCTGGGGAACGATCAGGCCACCGACCTTCTGCTGAACACGGGCGGCGGCGCAAAGATCCACATCGCCGGCCCGCTGCGGGCACGCGTGGACTATCGGATTTTCAATTTGAAAGGCACCCCGCGAGACTCGACGGTGCAGAGGATGTACGCGGGACTGAACCTGGCCTTCTGACAAAGGCTGAGGGCTTCTAACGAGGGCTGAGGGCGGAAGGCTGAGGGTCAGTGCACCCTCTGCTCTCCTACTCTCCCCTAAGCCCTAAGCCCTCAGCGCTAAGCCCTCTATTTGGCGTAATCCACGACCGGCAGCAGATTGATGGGAATCAGCCCGCTGGCGAACGCCTCGGTATACTGCTTGAAGAGCGCCTGGATTTCGGCGGGGAATGCTTCGTTCAGGATGTTGACGATGTTGTAGTCGGCTTCCTTCACCGCCGGGTCGATGATCATCACGTAGGTGACATTGCCGTTCGCCGCGGCCGCATCCGACTTGTAAACGCGCCATGAAGCCGCCTGCTGTTTCCTCTCGGGCTTCTCGCTCTTCATCAGCGCTTCTTTCGTCTTGTTCAACACCGTTTCGAAATCGGCCGTGCTGCCCGGCTTGATGGTGTAGAGAATCAGTCCGGCGCCGCCGCTAAAGACGCGGGCGTTCGGCGTCTGCGCATGGGCATTCACTGCCGTGAAAGCCAAGACGGCGAGGGCCAGGATAAATACTCGCATTCACTCCTCCTTAGTTGACGAACGGGGGCTTAATATTTAGCCGGTACGCACCGCAAACTCAAGTCTAAACGAACACCGACATGACTTCGTTGGCCAGGAGCATCCCTTTCCGGGTCAGCCAGAGACGTTCGTCCTGTCTCAGCAGGAGGCCCGCGTCGAGATACGGCGCGAGGCGTACGCCAAACCTGTGCCAAACATCGACGCCGTAGCGCTTCGACAGGATTTCGAGGTCGATGCCATCCCTCATGCGAAGTCCGGTAAACAGCGCATCGCCAAGGCGCTCGTCGTTCGACAATGTGCGACGGTCAACGGTCACCGGCAGGCCTTCACTGATTCTCTGAATGTAATCTTCGGTTGATGCGATGGTGCGCCACCGTGTCCCCTGCCACGTGGAGTGCGCGCCGGGACCGAATCCCAGCCAGTCGCCGTCGGTCCAGTACTTGATGTTGTGACGCGACAGACGGCCAGGCCGGCACACGTTCGAGATCTCGTATTGCTCGTAGCCAGCCGACTCGAGCATGGCCATCGCCGTTTCGTACATGTCGGCGACCCCTTCGTCGGACTCCTGCGGCCATCCAAAGCGATCGATGTCCCGCTTGAGCGGCAGATGCGGATAGACCTCCAGGATGTACAACGACATGTGCTCGGGCCCGACACGAATCGCGTCTTCGACCGACCCGAGCCACTGGGCAACGTCCTGGCCGGGCAGCCACATCATGAGATCGAGGCTGATGTTGTCGAAGCCCGCGGCTCTTGCCAGCCGGATGGCTTCGACGGCCCGTTCGGCCGAATGCAGCCGCCCCAGCCGCTTCAATTCCCCGTCCCTGAACGACTGGACACCGAAGCTCAGACGATTGACACCGGACCGGCGAAAATGTTCCAGGCTGTCCTGGCTGACGCTCTCGGGGTTGGCTTCGAGCGTGATCTCCGCAGCGTCGGTGAGGGCACGCGACCGTCGGGCTTCGCCAATGATGGCCTCCACGTCCGCCGATGAGAGCAGCGACGGCGTGCCGCCGCCGAAGTAGAGCGTGTCGGCGGAAAAGGGGTCGGGAGGGGTTTTCGATTCGATTCCAGCGAAAACCCCTCCCGACCCCTTTATCTCGCTCAACAGCGCCGTGACAAACCGTCCCTTCAACGCATCGTCGTACAGGCCTCGATTGAAGTTGCAGTAGCTGCAGATGGCGCTGCAAAAGGGAACGTGGACGTATATCCCGGAAGGTGATCCAGGGATTGGGGATTGGGGATTAGGGATTAGTGGAGCCAGCCCGGCCACCCGACCATTTTAGGTCGGCTTTCCCGTCGCCGCGCAGTTGAGCCTTCGCCTGGCGGTTGGTGCGGGAGACCTGGTCGAGCTTCCCGCGCATCCGCCGCTCTTCGTTGAGCCGTTTCAGCGCCGGTGTCCCTTCGTTCGGCAGCAGCATGCGGTAGTCGGCCCCCTCCAGATCGAGGAAATCGCACATCTCGTGCAGCCGCGAGCGCATGCGAAAGCCGATGCGATCGTGCAGGGTGATGACGGCGGAATTGGTGTCGGGCGGTAGATCCGGATAGTTCGACGTAAAGATCGTGGCGCGACGCTCGTTATAGCGGGTGTTGACGATGAGGTTCAGCGTCTCTTCGACCCATTCCGAGGTCTTCTCGGCCCCGAGATCGTCGAGGACCAGCAAGTCGGCTTCCATCACCGGCCTCAGCACGTCGAGCTCGGTGGTCTTGACCCCGTTGCTGTAGGTCCCGCGAATCAGCTTCAGCAAATCGCGCGTGTCGTAGAAGATGCCGCGCGCGCCACGCGTGAGGATCACCTGCTTGAGAATGGCGACGGCCAGGTGCGTCTTCCCGACGCCCGGATCGCCGAGCAGGAACAATCCGCGGCTGACAACGGGAAACTCAGCGGCGAGACGGCGCGCACGGCCGAGCGCCTCTTCGAGCGTCTCGTTGTCGTAGGTGACGAAATCGTTCAGCGTGCAGTGGTGGTAGCGGCGGGGAATGCGCGCGTCGGCGACGAGGCGGCGATTGATGTTCTCCTTCCAGCAATCGCAGCGCGTCACACGCTCGATCTCACCATCCTGGAATGTCTTCCAGCCGGTTCCGTTGCAGAGCGGGCATGTATCCTTGTTCTGCAGCGGCGAAGTCACGCCACATGATAGCGCGTTTTTTTGTCGCGCCGTTTTTTGTTTAGCGCGCCTGCTTTTTTGTCGACGAGGCGGGTGGGGTATTTGACGGATTCGTGCGCACGAGATCGGTGGACGTCGATTTCACGAGCGCCGTATTGAGCCGCTGCTCCCAGTCGTCGATGCCGCGGGCGAGCTCGCGCTTGACGTACTCCATGAACTCGTTCACCTCGCCCTGCATCTGTTCGATCTTGCGGCGCATGTTGAGGATGACTTCGACACCGGCGAGATTCACGCCCAGATCGCGCGTCAGCGTCAGGATCGTCTCGAGCTGCTCGAGGTCTTCCTCCGAGTAGAGCCGCGTATTGCCCTCGGTCCGCGACGGCTTCAGCAGGCCTTCGCGCTCGTAGAGACGCAACGTCTGCGGGTGGATGCTGTACTTCTGCGCCACCGCGCTGATCATGTAGTACGCCTTGCCGGTTTTTCTGACGGCCATGGCCTAGTCGCGTCCCTCATCTCTGGCCGGCGCCCGCTCCATCGCATTGATCTTCCCGAACTCGCGCAGCAGTTCCTTGGAGCGCTCGTCGAGCAGCCTGGGAAGCACGACCTTCACTTCCACCACCAGATCGCCCCGTTCGCCGCTGCGCGGCGACGGCGCGCCGCGCCCGCGAATGTGAAAGCGCTGCCCCGTCTGCGTGCCGGGAGGGACACGCAGCCGCGCGGTTCCATCGGGCGCCGGGACGTCGACCCTGGCGCCAAGCGCCGCCTCGTGCACGCCAATCGGCACCGTGATGTGCAGATCATCTCCCTCGCGCTGGAACGTGTCATGGGCGTCCACCTGAACCATGATGAAGAGATCGCCCACAGCCCCCTGCCGCTCGCCGGCGTTGCCCTTCTCGGACACGCGGATGCGCGCACCGTCGGGGACACCCGCGGGAATCCGCACGGTGATCGTCTCGGTGCGCATTTCCACGCCAAGGCCGGCACACCGGCCGCAGAGCGTGTGGACGAGCCGGCCCGATCCGCCGCACGCGTCACAGCTCTTCGAGAACACCATGCTGCCGCGGCGCGAACGGATGATCCCCGTGCCCTGACAGCGATGGCATCGCGCCTCGGCGACCTTGAGCAACCCGGCGCCCCGGCACGAGTGACACGTATCGCGGCGCGTCAGCGTCATCTGTCGCTCCGCGCCTCTCAGGGCCTCATCGAACTTCAGCGATACCGAGGCGTACAGATCGGCGCCGCGAACCGGCTCGCCCGCCCGCACGTCCTGGCGCTGGCTGAAGACTTCTGCAAACAGATCGCCGAACGTCGTGCCTTCCGCGTGCGCGATGCCGCCCGAGAAATCGAACCCCTCGAACTCGAACGACACCGAGCTCGACGTGACCGACAACGCCCCGGCGTCGTACCGCAGGCGCCGCTCGGGATCGCTCAACGTTTCGTACGCTCGCGTGATCTCCTTGAAACGCGCCTCCGCGGCGTTGTCACCCGGGTTGATGTCCGGGTGATATTTCCGCGCAAGCCGCTTGTAGGAACGCTTGATCTCGACGAGCGTCGCCCCGCGCGCGATGCCCAAAAGTTCGTAAAGATCCATCCCTAATCACTTCTCATCAACGACTTCGGCGTCGATCACGTCGCCTTCTTTTCCGCCACTCGAGTCCGAGCCGGCCTGGCCGCCGGGTGCAGCGCCGCCGGGACCCTGCTGACCGCCGCCCCCACCCGACGACTGGGCCTGCTTGTACAGGCTTTCGGCCGCCGCGTGCTGCACCTTGTTCAACGCCTCCATTGCGGTGGCGATGGCCGCCACGTCGGTGCCCGCGTTCGCCTTCTTGAGATCCTCGATCGCCGATTCCACCGCCGTCCGATCCGATCCCGAGAGCTTGTCGCCCGCGTCCTTCACCATCCGCTCGGCAGCGTAGACGGCCTGGTCGGCGCGGTTGCGCGTCTCGATCTCCTCTTTGCGCTTCCGGTCCTCGTCGGCGTGCGACTCGGCCTCCTTCATCATCTTGTCGACCTCGTCCTTGCTGAGGCCGCTCGAGGCCGTAATCGTGATCTTCTGCTCCTTGCCCGTGCCGAGATCCTTGGCCGACACGTTGACGATGCCGTTGGCGTCGATGTCGAACGTGACCTCGATCTGCGGAATGCCGCGTGGCGCCGGCGGAAGCCCGACGAGATGGAACCGGCCGAGCGTGCGGTTGTCGCGGGCCAGCGGGCGCTCGCCCTGCAGCACGTGCACTTCCACGCTCGTCTGGTTGTCGGCCGCCGTCGAGAAGGTCTCGCTCTTGCGCGTGGGAATCGTCGTGTTGCGCTGAATCAGCGTCGTCATGACGCCACCGAGCGTTTCGATGCCGAGCGACAGCGGCGTCACGTCGAGCAGCAGCAGGTCTTTCACCTCGCCCGCGAGCACGCCGGCCTGAACGGCCGCGCCAACCGCGACGACCTCGTCGGGGTTCACGCCCTTGTGCGGTTCCTTCCCGAACAACTCCTTGACGATCGCCTGCACGCGCGGAATGCGTGTCGAGCCGCCGACGAGCACCACTTCGTCGATCTTGCCCGGGTCGACGCCGGCATCGCTGAGCGCCTGCTTGGTGGGCCCCACCGTGCGCTGCAGCAGATCCTCGACGAGCTGCTCGAACCTGGCGCGCGTCAGCTTCAACGCGAGGTGCTTGGGACCGCTGGCATCGGCCGTGATGAACGGAAGGCTGATGTCGGTTTCCATCACCGACGACAGCTCCATCTTGGCCTTCTCCGCGGCTTCCTTCAGGCGCTGCAGCGCCATCCGGTCCTTGGTCAGATCGATGCCGTCGCTCTTCTTGAATTCCGAGGCAATCCAGTCGATGACCTTCTGATCGAGGTTGTCGCCGCCGAGGTGCGTGTCGCCGTTGGTCGACTTCACCTCGACGACGCCTTCACCGACTTCGAGAATCGAGATGTCGAACGTGCCGCCGCCGAAGTCGTACACCGCGATGGTTTCGTCTTTCTTCTTGTCGAGACCGTAGGCCAGCGCGGCCGCGGTCGGCTCGTTGACGATGCGCATCACCTCGAGGCCGGCGATCTGGCCGGCGTCCTTGGTCGCCTGCCGCTGCGCGTCGTTGAAATACGCCGGCACCGTGATGACCGCCTTGGCGACCGGCTGACCGAGGTATTCCTCCGCCGCCTGCTTCAGTTTCTGCAGGATCATCGCGGAGATTTCCGGCGGCGACGACTCCTTGCTGCTCGCGTTGATGCGCACGTCGCCGTTCGAGGCGCGGACGACGCTGTACGGCACCATCTTCATCTCTTCGTTCACTTCGTCGTACTTCCGGCCCATGAAGCGCTTGATCGAAAAGATGGTGTTCTCGGGGTTGGTCACCGCCTGACGCTTGGCGACCTGTCCCACCAGACGCTCGCCCGTCTTGGTAAACGCGACAATCGATGGCGTCAGTCGGCTCCCCTCCGGATTGGTGATGACCGTGGGCTCGCCGCCTTCCATGACTGCGACGACCGAGTTGGTGGTGCCGAGATCGATGCCGATGATTTTGCTCATACAGAAATTCCTCGCACGAATGAGTTGGGAACTTTAGGCACTCTTGATTATGAAATGTGAGTCGATTGATGTAAAGGCGGCTCCACGGCCATTCGGCATAAAGCCTAGACCTGCAGCCGTTTAGCGAAACTGATAGAATGAGGCCTCGATGGCCGGTACGCCTTCGCCTCAGCCACGCCGCAACTCGGCCAAAACCCTGGTCATCCGCTTCGCCGGACATGCCGGGCTTGCGGCGTTGTTCATTGCGGTCGCGCTGCTGGGGATTCTCAGCGGCGTCATGTTCGCGTACCAAGGCGACCTGCCGCTCATTTCGGGCCTCGACAACTACGCGCCCAGCGCCATCACGCGCGTCTACGCCGTGAACGGCGAAACGCTCGGCGAGTTTGCGATCGAGCGGCGCATCGTGATCCCTTACGACGACATCTCGCCGCACCTGCGGAACGCCATCATCTCGGCGGAAGACAAGGACTTCAACAATCACTTCGGTCTGAGCGTGCCGGCGCTGCTCATCCGCCTCAGCAGCGACATCGTGCGGCGCCGGATGGTGGCCGGCGCGAGCACCTTGACGATGCAGCTCGCACGCAATCTGTTTGCCGAGGAAGTCGGCTTTACCGTCGGCGACAAGAGTCCCGAGCGCAAGATCAAGGAAATTCTCGTCGCGATTCAGATCGAGAAGCGCTACACCAAGCGCGAGATTCTCACCTTCTACTGCAACCAGATGCACTTCGGCCACGGCACGAACGGTGTCGAGGCAGCGGCCCGTCTGTATTTCGGCAAGCGCGCGAAGGATGTCACGCTCGAAGAAGCGGCCATGATTGCCGGAATCATCCAGTCGCCGGCCCGCCAGAGTCCGTACGTGAATCGAGGCGCGGCCAAGTTCCGGCGCGACTACACGCTGCAGGAGATGGCCGAAAACGGGTACATCACGCGAGCGCAGGCAGACGAGGCGAAGAAGAAGCCCATCGTCACGCACGGCCAGCCGCAACCGGTGAGATCGGTCGCGCCGTTCTTCACCGAAGAAGTGCGGAAGTACCTGGAACAGAAGTACGGCGCCAAAGCCCTGTATGAGGGCGGGCTGTCGGTGCAGACGGGCGTGGACATGCGGCTCCAGCTGGCCGCCAACCGCGCGCTCGATCGCGGCCTGCGTCTCGTCGACAAGCGGCGCGGGTATCGCCGCGACAAGCCGAATGTCGTCGCGCAAGGGCGCACCCTCGACGGCTACCGCAACGATCGCTGGTCGCAGCCGATGGCAGAAGGCGACATCGTGCCCGCCATCGTCACCGCCGTCACGCCCGCAAGCGCACGAATCCGGATCGGCGATCAGGCCGTCGAGCTTCGCGGCGAGGCGATCGCATGGGGCCGCCGGCCGCCTCCGGCGTTGTTCAAGGTCGGCGACCTCATCGACGTGGAGATCAGGAAAATGGGCCCGGGCGCCCGCATCGAGGCCGCGTCGCTCGAACAATCGCCGCTCGTCGAAGGCGCGCTCGTCGCGATCGACAACCACACCGGCCAAATCCGCGCCATGGTCGGCGGGTTCAGCTTCGACCGCAGCAAGTTCAACCGGGCGACGCAGGCGCACCGGCAGGTCGGCTCGCTCTTCAAGCCTTTCGTGTACACCGCCGCCATCGATCGCGGCTACACGCCGACGTCGATCATCGTCGACGAACCCGTGGAATACAACGCCGGACCCGGACAGCCGCCGTACATGCCGAAAAACTACGACGGGAAGTACGAAGGCGGCGTGACACTGCGGCATGCGCTCGAGGACTCGCGAAACGTGCCGGCCGTGAAGATGATGGATTCGCTCGGCCCGCCCCAAGTCATCGCCTATGCGAAGCGGCTCGGAGTGGAGGCCAAGCTCGAGCCCTATCTGTCGCTCGCGCTGGGCGCCGCCGATCTGACGCTGATGGAGATGACGTCGGCCTACTCGGTGTTTCCGAACGGCGGCGTGCGCATGCGGCCCTACCCCATTTCGAAGATTTCAGACCGCGACGGAAATCTCCTCGAGGAAGGACGTCCCGAGCCGCGGGATGCCATCAGGGCCGACACGGCGTTCGTGATGACGAACCTGCTGCGAGGCGTCGTGCAGCGCGGCACCGCCGGGTCGGCGAACAAGCTTGGATGGCCGCTCGGCGGCAAGACCGGCACGACCGACGACTACGGCGATGCGTGGTTTATCGGCTTCGATCCCGATATCACCGTCGGTGTCTGGGTGGGTCACGACGAGCGCAAGCCAATCGGCCACAACGAAACCGGCGGCGTCGCCGCCCTCCCGATCTGGATCCAGTTCATGCAGGCCTACATCGCCACGCGCGACCAGGAGAACCCGCCCGAATTCGTCGCGCCCGGCAACATCGTGTTCGTGCCCGTCAACGCCGCGAACGGCGAGGTGGCCGGGGAAGGCACCACCGGCATCGACGAAGCCTTTATTTCGGGGACTCAGCCAGGGACGGTCTTTCCGCACTGATTCGGCTCGTCCCAACGCAAAGGCGACAAAGGCGCCAAGAATTCTTAGACGCCCTACTCGTCGTCGTCGGCCGAGGGCTGGCCTAATGTGCCCGAGGCTTTCTGCATCAGATACGCCTTGATGAAGGGATCCAGATCGCCGTCGAGCACGCGCGTCGGATCGCCGATCTCGAACTTCGTGCGGTGGTCCTTGACCATCTGATAGGGGTGCAGGACGTAGCTGCGAATCTGGCTGCCGAAGGCAATCTCCTTCTTCGCCCCGCCGATCTGATCGAGCTTCGACTGCTGCTCCTTCATCTTGATGTCGAACAGCCGCGCCTTGAGCACGCGCATCGCCGAGTCCTTGTTGCGATGCTGGGATCGCTCGTTCTGACACGACACGACGATGCCGGTGGGAAGGTGCGTGATGCGTATGGCCGAATCGGTGACGTTGACGTGCTGGCCGCCGGCGCCGCTCGACCTGAACGTGTCGATCCGAATCTCTTTCTCGTCGATCACCACGTCCTCGTCTTCGGGAAGCTCCGGCCACACATACACCGATGCGAACGACGTATGACGGCGCGCGGCCGAGTCGAACGGTGAAATGCGCACGAGCCGATGCACGCCGGCTTCGGCCGACAGCAGCCCGAACGCGAACTCTCCCGCCACCGTGACGGTGGCGCTCTTGAGCCCTGCCTCGTCGCCGGGCTGGTAATCGATCATCTCGCGCCTGAACCCCCGGCGCTCGATCCACCGCAGGTACATCCGCAGCAGCATCTCGGCCCAGTCCTGCGACTCGGTTCCGCCCGCACCCGGATGAATCGTGATGATGGCGTTCCTGCGATCGTGCTCGCCGCCGAGCATCTTCTTGATTTCGCCGCCCTCGACCAGGCCGGCGAACTCCTCGATACCCGACGACAGCTCGCCCGTCACATCCTCACCCTGGCCGGCCCAGTCGATGAGCACACCCAGATCGTCCGATTTCGTCTTGAGCGCGGAAATCAGCTCGACTTCTTCCTCGACACGGCGGCGGCGCTGCAGGGTTTTTTGCGCCTCGATCTGGTTGTTCCAGAAGTCCGGCGCGGACGCGCGCGCCTCTATCTCGGCGAGCTCGTCGCGGGGGCGTGCGGCTTCAAAGATAGCTCCGCAGATCGGCGGAGCGTTTGATGAGATCCTGGTAGCGGCGGTTCAGTTCATCGAGAGCGATAGCCACGAATGCCTCCAGCCGAGACGAGCGCGGCCAGCGTCAGCCCCGCGCAAACATAAGCGAACAGATCCCCGATTGTGCCATAGATCGTGCGCGACTCCAGCATGCGCACCTCGCCAGCCACGATCTCGCGCTTGAAGATCTCGGTCCGCTGCAGCACCCGCCCGTATGGATCGACGAAGCCGCTGATGCCGGTATTGGCCGCCCGCGCCAGATAGCGGCCCTGCTCGATCGCCCGCAACTGGGCCTGCAGGAAATGCTGATACGGCGCCGACGAGTATCCGTACCACGCGTCGTTGGTGATGGTCGTCAGCAGCTGGCTGCCCCGCAGCACGGATTCGCGCACCAGCCGCGGAAACACGATTTCGTAGCAGATGGCCGTGCTGATCGGTCCGTGGCTTGTCGGCAGCATCACCATCTCGCGGCCCGGCGTGAACCCGCCCACCTGCTCGACGAGCGGACCGACGAAAAACAACAACTGCTTCAACGGCACGAACTCGCCGAACGGCACCAGATGCATCTTCTGGTAGACGCCGGCGACCGACGCGTCCTTGCGCACCAGGAACGCCGCGTTGTAGTACTCCTTGTTGGCCCCGATCTGATCGCTGCCGAGCAGCAGCTCGATGCCGGTTTCGCGGACGAGCGCCCGAATTCGTTCTCCGCCGGCTTTGTCGTCCATGAACGGAAACGGCGTGGACGACTCCGGCCAGATCACCAGCTGCGCGCCCTTGCCCGCCGCGTCCCTCGTCATGGTCAGATAGGTCTCGAGGATGGGCCCGGCGTGCGCGGCATCCCACTTCTGGTCCTGCGGGATGTTGCCCTGGACGAGCGCGACACGAACCGGCCTTCCCTGACGGACGAGCACGTCGTTCTCGAGTCGGCGCTGCCCCCAGAAGGTCACACCGGCGAGCATCGCCGCGACCACGACCGCCGTGATGAGGGATTCAGCGGACCGCGAAATCGCGAAGTAGGCCAGCGCCGCGCCGACCATGGCGACAAGCGCCGACATGCCGAACACGCCGACCACGCTCGCAAACTGCGCCACGGGCAGGACCGTGGTCTGGCTGTACCCGAGAAGCAGCCATGGAAAGCCGCTCCAGAAGTAGGTGCGACCGAGCTCGGTCGTCACCCAGACGGCTGGCGCCAGCAGGATCGCCCGGCTCCCGAATTTCGCGCCGAGCCATCCAAGAGACAGCGTGAACAGCGCCGGAAACAGCGAGAGATACGCGACGAGCAGGATGGCCACCACCACGCCGACGGGCCAGCTCAGCCCGCCGAACTGCGACACGACCATGCCCGTCCAGTAGACCGTTCCACCGAAATAGGCCAGCCCGGCCACCAGTCCCAGGAGAAACGCGCGGCCGCGGCGGAACGCGGGCCAGCTGTGATGGATCTCGAAGAGCGGGACGATGAGCGGCGTCAGCGCAATCCAGGCAAAGAGCGGGTGTCCGTATCGCGGAAAGCTGAGGGCGAGAAGAATGCCGGAAACGAGCGCGAGGATCAGGGCTTGGTCACCTGGCCGGGGCCGCGCTGCTGAAGCCATTTCGCGACACCGATACCGTCAAGCGGCGGAGAAATGAAGTCGCCCTGGGCGGTGTCGCACCCGAGCTTCGCCAGGCGCTCGAGTGTGGCATCGTCCTGCACGCCCTCGGCCACGCAAGTGAGACCGAGATTGTGGGCGAGCTCGATCGTCGACTGCACGATGACTTCGTCGCCGTCTTCGACCATGTCATCGATGAACGACTTGTCGATCTTGATCTCGTGCACGGGCAGCTTCCGCAGGTAGCTGAACGACGAGTATCCGGTGCCGAAGTCGTCGACCGCCAGGCGCAGGCCCATCTTGCTGAGCCGGGTGAGGACCTGCAGCGATCGCAGCGGGTCGGACATGATGACGCTTTCGGTGATTTCCAGCTCGAGCATCGACGCCGGCGCGCCGAGCAGATCGAGCAGCGCGCGCACGCGCTCGGGCAGCTCGGGATCGTGCAGATTGCGCGGCGAGAGATTCACGGCCGCGATCAGATCGTAGCCGAGCCGCCGCCACTCGAGGCACTGCTGCACCGCGCGTTCGAGCATCCACAGCGTGAGCGGCCGCACGGCGCCGGTCTGCTCGGCCATCGGGATGAACCGATCGGGCGTGATGAGCCCGAGCTGCGGGTGCTGCCAGCGGACGAGCGCTTCGACGCCGAACACGCCGCGCGTCTTCAGGTTGATCTTCGGCTGGTAGACAACGCGCAGCTCATCGCGCGAGATGGCATGCCGGAAGTCGCCCATCAGCGCCAGGCGTTCGGGACTGTGCCGGTCGAGCTCGGGCGCATAGACAACGGAGCCGGAGCGATCTTCCTTGGCCACATACATCGCCACGTCGGCACGCTGCACGAGCACTTCGGCCTCGGTGCCGTGCTCGGGCGCGATGGCGATGCCCACGCTGCCATGGACGTCGAGGTTCAGGCCCTCAATCGTGAGCGGCTCCTGCACGGCGGCAAGGAGCTTTCGCGCGGCGAGCTCGGCGCCCGTCTGGCCGACGCCGAGCAGCATGACGGCGAACTCATCTCCGCCCAGCCGCGCCACCGTGTCGGACTCGCGTACTTCCATCTGAAGGCGATGTCCGATTTCACGAAGCACCGCGTCGCCCATGAGGTGCCCCATCGTGTCGTTGATCTCCTTGAAGCCGTCGAGATCCATGATGAGCACCGAGAGCGGATGGCGCGTGCGAAGCGCATTGGCCACCGCCATCTCGAGGCGATTCTGAAACAGCGTGCGGTTGGGCAGATCCGTCAGGCTGTCGTAGTAGGCGAGGTGGCGGATGCGCTCTTCGGCCTTCGCGCGCTCGCGCCGCACGTCGGCATCGCGCAACTCGCGGTTGATGGCCGGAATCAGGCGGCTCAGGTTGTTCTTGATGATGTAGTCGTCGGCGCCGTTCTTCATCGCCTCGACGGCGATCTCTTCGCCAATCGTGCCCGACACGAAAATGAACGGCATCTCGAAGCCGCGATCGCGAACGATCGTAAGCGCCGCCGTGCCGCTGAATCCCGGCATCGTGTAGTCGGCAATCACGAGATCCCAGTCGTGGTTATCGAGCGCCTCTGCCAGCGCGATGGCGTTGTCGACGCGCGTGTAGTCGGGATCGTAGCCGCCCTGCCGCAGGTGCTCGAGGAGCGAGCAGCGCGTCGTTCTCCGAATCCTCAACCAGGAGCAGGCGAAGTGGTTTCATGCAGTACGGGGCTACCGGGCGATCCAGGCCGCGTTGAATTGCTCCGCAGTCTGGAGCTTCGCCATGATCGCCTGTGCGTCCTTCAGCGTCTTGTATTTGCCCACACGTACACGAAACATGGCTGTCGGCGCCCCTTTGACGGGATCCATGACGAATGCCGGGTACCCCTTGGCAATCAACTGCTTAGCCAGCGTGTCGGAGTCCCGTCGGTCGCGGAAAGCCGCAACCTGGACTGCAAAGCCCGGGCCGGATGGATCTGCCGATGGCGCCGCCGTGGCGACGGGGGTGGCCGCCTCGGCAGGAGGGGGTGGTGGCGTCACCGGTGCCGGGCGCGGCGCGGGGGAATTGGCCGCGACTGGCTCCTTGACGGTGGGAGCGTGCTCGACCGCCGGCTTCTCACGAGACGCGATCGGCTCGCGCGGTGGCGCGGCCGCTTCGCGCGACGGTGCCGCCGCCGCCGGCTTTGGTGGCGCGCTCGCCGCAGGTTTCAGCTTCTCTTCTGGCGCCGCATCGTGCAGAAGACGATCGGCATAGCTCAATTCTTCGGACGCCTTCGGCGCAACGGTCTCCATCGGCGCGGCGGCGCCGCGCACGGGCGGCGGCGCGGGATTGTCCGACACCGGCGAGACGGCGGGATCGGGCGCCACGTCGGCCGGCGCGACGCTGGCCGCTTCGGTGGTGCCTGCCCGGGCATTGCGCCCGACAATCACGCCAAACAGAAAGGTCAGCACCAACACGACCGTCGTGGCCATGAAGAGAAAAACGAGCTGCTTCCCGTTCAGTTGTATTTCGTGAAAGCCTTCGTCGCTCACGGTCTTTTTTCTACTCCGGTGACCTGACGCAGCAAGTGCATCATTTCGATCGGCAGGGGGAAGACGATCGTCGAATTCTTTTCGGCAGCGATTTCCGTCAGCGTCTGAAGATATCGCAGCGTAATCGCGACAGGCTCGGCCGCGATAATGACGGCAGCCTGGGACAGCTTTTCCGAGGCTTCCAGCTCGCCCGCCGCATGGATGATTTTAGCACGCTTCTCCCGTTCGGCTTCGGCCTGACGGGCCATCGCCCGCTGCATATCGGGCGGCAAATCGACGTGCTTCACCTCGACCGATGTCACCTTGATGCCCCACGGATCTGTGCGCTGATCCAGGATCTGCTGCAACTGGTGGTTCAGCCGGTCTCGCTCCGACAGCAACTCGTCCAGCTCGACCTGCCCCAGCACGCTCCTGAGGGTCGTCTGGGCCAATTGCGATGTCGCATAGTGATAGCTCTCGACCTCGACAATGGCTTTCCGCGGATCGATGACGCGAAAGTAGACAACCGCGTTCACTTTGACAGAAACGTTATCGCGCGTGATGACGTCCTGCGGCGGCACGTCCATGACAATCGTCCGCAGGCTCACGCGCACCAACCGGTCGATCGGCGCGAACACGAGGATGATGCCCGGCCCCTTCGGCTGGGCCAGCAGCTTGCCGAGCCGGAAGATCACCCCGCGCTCGTACTCGGCGAGGATCTTGATCGACATCAGCACGTAGGCGATCACGATGAGGACGAGAATGAGGGGAGCTGAAAGGTCGAACATGATGTCCGTCACTCCTTCCGCACGGTCAGCATCAGGCCGTTCACGCTGGTCACGACGACGCGATCCCCGCCGCCGATCGGCTCGTTCGCCGTCGCGTTCCAGACTTCACCATGGACGCGCAGCCGGCCGACGCCGCCGGCCGCGATCGGCGTCAACGCTTCTCCAGACTCGCCGACCAGCCCTTCCATACCGGTAATCGGCACGGTCTTCTGCGACGCCACCGCCAGGCGCACGAGAAAGGCGGAGATGGCCGTAAAGCCGACGACAACCGATACCACGAGGCCGACGTTCAGTTGCAGCTCGGGCACCGGCGTATCGACGAGCATCAGCGAGCCGAAGATCAAGCTGACGACACCGCCGATCGTGAGCAGCCCGTAGCTCGTGACCTTCAGCTCGAGCATCAGCAGCAGCAGGCCGAAGAGCATGAGCATCACGCCGGCGTAGTTGATCGGCAGCACCTGCAGCGCGAAGAATGCCAGCAGCAGGGAAAGGCCGCCGACGACGCCCGGCAGCACCGCGCCAGGGCTCCACAGCTCGATCGTGAGCCCGAGTGTACCAAGACTGAGAAGGATGTAGGCAATGTTTGGATGCGCAATCGAGCTGAGAATCCGTTGCCGCAGGGTCATCTCGACCGGCACGATGCGGGCGCCCGACGTGCGCAGGGTCGTCGTGCGGCCATCGAATCGCCTGACGGTTCGACCATCGAGCTTCTCGATGAGGTCGTCGCGGCTCGTGGCAATCAGATCGGCGAGCGGTGGCGTGGCCTTCGCCGCTTCCTCTTCCGTGAACGCCTTGCTCGCCAGGACCGCCTGTTCGGCGAGCGGCACGTTCCTGCCGCGCTTGGCCGCAATCGTCCGCGCGTAGGCCGCCATGTCTTCGGCGGCCTTTTTCGACGTGGTCTCGTCCATCGCGGCGCCGCCGCCCGACACCGGGTGGGCCGCGCCGATGTGCGTGCCCGGCGCCATCGCGGTCACGTCGGCCGCGAGCGCAATGATGAAACCGGCAGATGCCGCGCGGCTGCCCGAGGGGCCGACGTAGACCACGACCGGCGTTCTGGCCGAGATCATCCTGGTGACGATGTCGCGGGTAGCGTCGACCAGGCCACCGGGCGTTCTCAGGGTGAAGAGCACGAGGGCGGCGTTCTCGGCATCGGCGCGTTCGATCGTCTCGATCATGAACTGCGCCGAAACCGGATGGATGATGCTGTCGACTTCGGCGGTGTAGATCGCCTGCGCCCGTGCAGCCGCCGGGCTCCCTGCCCCGAACAGCAGCGTCAGCAGCACAAGAACGAGCAGGGGTCGGGAGGGGTTTTCCTTCGAGCTCCGCGAAAACCCCTCCCGACCCCTTCTGTATGCAGTCATGGCCTGAGCTTGGTGAGCATCTCCTTGGCCTCGGTCGACCCGGGATCGAGGACGAGCGCACGCTCCAGCGCCTGACGCGCCGACGCTGCGTCCTTCATGTGCAGATAGGCGTCGGCGAGCGCGATTCGCCCCTCGGCCGATTCCTGGCTCCACAGCGCAATCTTGAACGCGTCGATGGCCGCCGGCGTCTGACCGGTCCGCAGGTAGATCCGGCCGAGCAGCAGGTGCGCCCGCGCCTCGTACGGCGCGAGGTAGATGGCGCGGCTCAGTTCGGTCGCGGCTTCACTGTTGTTCCCCTGCTCGAAGAACCGCTGCCCTCTGTCGAGGTGAAAGGTGGTCAGCTCCTTCTGCTCGCGCTGGCCCGACACGGTAATGGCGTTGTCGATGCGGCGCAGCGGCGAAATCTCGAGCGACGGCTTGATGCGCTCCAATCCGCGCGGAATGGGCTCGCTGCCGGTCGGCCGTTTCGCCCATTCGGCGTAGGTCGACGACAACTGTGTCGCGAGCTCGCGCTCGCGTGACGCCTCGGCCGCCGAACCGGTCGCCTGCAGCGCCGCGGCGAGCACGGCGTGTGCCTCCCCATCGGCGGGATTGCGGCGCACGGTCTCGCGCAGCCAGAAAATCGCCGATTGCGCGTCTTTTTCCGCCCAGTAGGCGTAACCCACATTGAAGTAGTAGTCCGGGTCGTCCTGGTCGAGCTTGAGCGCCTGATTGAAGTAAAACGACGCGCGCCCCGTTTGCGGTGTCACGGGACGCCGCATCTGAATCACGCCGATGTTGTTCATCAGCGGAGCCGAGGGCGACCGATCGGCCATCGTCCGAAGCGTGGCGAAGGCATCGTCCAGCCGCTTGAGCTGGATCAGCGACAGCGCGACATCAAACCGGGCGCGTGCGTACACGGGCGAGCTTTCGGCCACCGCCGCCGCCGTGACGAGGGCCTGCTGGGCATTGCCCTCGTCGTAGTGCACCTGCCACAGCGCGAGCCGCGCGCGGTCGTACGCGGGATCGAGCTTGAGCGCCGCTTCGAGATAACCGATCTTGGCGGGTGTGGCCGTTGCGACGAGCCCCTTGACGTAGTTCTCGAACACGGGCAGCGCGGGCTTGTCTTTGGTGACTGCCGGTACCGTCGCGCTCGACAGGCGGGTGCTGACGCGATCGAAGATGCCGAAGAGATCGTCAACCTTCCCCGATTCGGCGACCTCGAGCTCCATGCGTCCGCTGTCGAGCCTGATGGTTTGCGCGCGTACGGAAATCTGGCCGGCGTTCAGGCGGAACGAACCGATGACGACATGCGTGGCGCCGACGACCTGGCCCAGACGGATGACCGTGGCGTGACTCAGGCTGGCAATCGACGGGACCTGCAGCTCCGCAAACGCGTCGAGCCGCTCTTCTCTCGTGTAGGCCCGGCGATTGGTGGCGTTGAGGCCGTCGGCGATGAGCACCGCCGACGCTTCGCCCAGCCAATACACGCGCGCTTCCCGCGACGGATTTTCAAAGGGGATGACGAGAAACCTGGCGGGAGGCTGTTGCGCAGGTTGAGCGAATCCCGCGCAGGGGATGAGACAGAGGACAGCCACAAGAGCCCACCCGGAACGTGGCACCCGGAACCCGGAACCTCGCATGCTCCTATCTTTGATCGGGCGGCACGCTGACGGCGATAACACATCCTGCATCGCCCACGCCCAGGCAGCTGTCCACACGCACCTCGCCGCTGACGCCAACCAGCGCAAACATGTGCGAGAGCGCCGCCGAATAGAACACGCAGAGCGGCCAGTCGAACGGCTCGCGCACGGTGCAGAAGATCGAGCTCCGCAGCGTAAAGGTGCCCTGGCCGTTCCGGAGCTTGACGACCGCGCGGCTGCCGTCGTAGCTGAGACGTACGACCTTCCGGGCCAGCCGCAGCGCCATGCGCGCGCGCATCATGACGGGCAACGCGCGAATCAGGGTCCGTTCGATGGGCGACAGATTGTCGAACGTCCATTGCGCCGCGTACTGACCGGCACGCGAGGTGACCAGCGTGTACGGCTCGCCTTCCTGGCGCAGAAAACTGAGCACCGCCGCAAGCGGGGCGAGACCGATCTTGCCGTCGCGCATCCCGATGGGATTCAGCCAGTTCTCGTAGAATTCGAGCCGCGACGGCATGAGGTCCGAGATCCCCTGATGGAGACTCGCTATCAGCATCCGCCCGACTCCCCCTCGATTCATTCTTCTGATATCCTTCCGCCTGCGACTCGCTTTCGATGTGGACGGGAGCCATCCTCGCGGGCGGCCACGCGCGGCGCCTTGGAGGGCTGAACAAAGCCGGGCTTATTCTGCAGCCCGGCGGCGCGTCCGTTCTGGACCGTCAACTGACGCGGCTGCGCCGCGTGGTCGATCGGACAATCATCATTGCCAACGACGCGGAGCGCTTCAGCGGTAGCGGCGTTCCCGTCATCCCCGACGTGGTGCCCGGGCACGGTGCCCTGGGCGGGCTGTATACCGCCGTTCATGCCGGGTCTGAGTGGACGCTGGTCGTGGCCTGCGACATGCCGTTTGTCAGCGAACCGCTGCTCGCGCATCTCGTATCGGTCGGAAAGTCGTTCGACATTGCTATTCCTCGGACGGCACGGGGCTATGAGCCCTTGTGTGCAACTTACTCCCGCCGTTCCGCCGTCGAGCTGCGGCGACTGATTGAGGAGAAGCGGTTCAGGCTCAGTGATGTGGCCCGGATTCCGGGCTTGACGATCCGGGAGGTGGGCTCCGACGAGCTCGAAAGATTCGGGCCGGAAGACGTGCTGTTCTTCAACCTCAACACGCCGGATGACCATGCTCGGGCCGTCGATCTCGATCGAGAGTAGCACTAACGTCCATGATTCTTCCAGTTCACCAACGTCTGCGGGAACGTCTGCAGGCCGCGCTCGGCCAGCTGTATCAGCTTCCGTCCGACGCGATGCCGCAGCTGGCCATTGAGTACCCACCGAAGCGCGAGCTCGGCGATCTGGCCACGCCGGTCGCCTTCGAGCTCGCCCGCCGGCTGCGCAAGGCGCCCCGCGCCATCGCGCAGGAACTCGCCGGCGCGCTCGGTTCCATCGACGGCATCAGCCGCGTCGACGCCGCGCCGAACGGATACCTGAACGTCTACCTCGACCGCGCGGCGTTTGTCGAAAGACTCGTGCCACCGGGGTCTGACCCCCGGTACAGGTACGGGGGTCAGACCCCAGGCCGCCGACCATGGCCCATCGGCCAAGACGATTGTCGAGCACACGGCGATTAATCCCAACAAGGCTGCGCATATCGGCCACCTGCGGAACTCGGCGCTCGGCGACACGCTCGTGCGCGTGCAGCGCTTCCGGGGCGTTCCCGTCGAAGTGCAGAACTACATCGACGACACCGGAGTGCAGGTCGCCGACGTCGTCGTCGGCTTTCGCGAGCTCGAGCGCAAAGGCCTCGACGAGGTGCGCGCCATCGCCGATACGACGCGATTCGACTACTACTGCTGGGACCTCTACGCGCGCGTCGGCCAGTGGTACGAAGAAGACAAGGAGCGACTGAAGATTCGCGCCGCCGCGCTGCACGACATCGAGCACGGCGGCAACGACACGTCTGCGATCGCCCACTTCATCGCCGAGCGCATCGTGCACTGTCACCTGAAGACGATGGCGCGGTTGGGCGTGGATTACGACTTATTGACCTGGGAAGGTCACATTCTGCGCCTTCACTTCTGGGCGCGCGCGTTCGAGATTCTCAAGGAAAAGGGCGCGGTCTACCTGCAGAACGAGGGCAAGCTCGCGGGCTGCTGGGTCATGAAGATCGAAGAAGATGCACCCACTGACGCTGATGCATCTTCTGGCTCAGGGATTGGTGATTCGGGATTGGGGATTAGTGAAGAGGAAGATCGGGAAAAGGTCATCGTCCGATCGAACGGCACGGTCACCTACGTCGGGAAGGATATTGCCTATCAGTTCTGGAAACTGGGCCTGCTCGGACGCGACTTCCACTACCGGCCTTTCGGGACGCGACACGACGGCCGCGTGCTGTGGTCCACCTCCGAGACCCCCGGCGAGGCCTCGCACCCGCCGTTCGGCCACGCCGTCGCGACCTACAACGTGATCGACGTGCGGCAATCGTATCTCCAGAAACTGCTGAAACAGGCGCTGCGGACGCTCGGCTATGCCGAGCAGGCCGAACGCGCCACCCATTTCTCGTATGAAATGGTCGCGTTGTCCAATCCGACCGCGCGCGCCCTGGGGTACCTGACGCCTGACGCCCCCGACGACAAGCGCGGGTGGGTCGACGTATCCGGCCGGAAGGGCCAGGGGGTGAAGGCCGACGACCTGATCGACGCGCTCACTTCGCGCGCCGAAACCGAGGTAGCCAAGCGCAATCCGGAGTTCGTCGCGGCCGAGCATCGGCGGATCGCCGAGATGATTGCCGTCGCGGCGGTGCGCTATTTCATGGTCAAGTATTCGCGAACCAAGATTATCGCCTTCGATATCGACGAGGCGCTTGCGTTCGAAGGTGAAAGCGGACCGTATCTACAGTATGCTGTCGTCCGCGCCCAGAACATCTTTGCCAAGCTGCGCGAGCGCGACGGCCTCGACGAGGCCGCCGTCTTGAGCCGGCTCGGGACCGTCTCCGCCGACGAGTTGTCGGGCCGGGGAGGCAGCCACGACCTCTGGGCACTCATCCTCGAAGCCTCGCGCCTGGACGAAATCGTCGAGCAGGTGGTGCGAACCCTGGAATTCTCGGTACTGGCGAAATACGCGTTTGGTCTTGCGCAGATGTTCAACGGCTTCTATCACCGGTATTCGATCCTCAATGAGGAACAGGCCGACGCCCGGCTGTGGCGCGCCGCCGGCGTCGCCTATTTCCGCGCGCAGCTGACGAGCGCCCTCGACCTGATGGGGATTGCCGTGCCCCCGAGAATGTAATGGCTGTCATCGGCATCACCCCGTCGAACCGGCTGAACGACTATGTCGAGTCCGTGCGACGCGCCGGTGGCGAACCGCGCGTGCTGTCGATGGAGGCCCCGCCGTCGCTCGAGGGGCTCGACGGCATCCTCTTCACGGGAGGCGGCGATGTCGATCCGGCGCACTATCACGAGCCCCGGCATCAGAACACCAACGAGCCCGACCCGATGCGCGACGCGTACGAGCTCGAGCTCGCCAAGCTCGCTCTGGCCAAGAACACGCCGCTGCTCGCCGTCTGCCGCGGACTTCAGGTCGTCAACGTCGCCGCCGGCGGCACGCTGATCCAGGACATCACCGCACAGATGAACCAGAGTCTCGGCCACCAGATCGACGTGCCGTCGTTCGCGATTGCGCACGAAGTGTGGGTGACGCGCGGATCGGCCCTGTCGCGCGTCATGCAGGAACAGCTCGCGGATGGCGAAGTGCTGCAGGTGAACAGCCGCCACCATCAGGCCGTGGATCGGGCCGCTGCGGGCTTCAACATTACAGCCACCGCACCCGATGGCGTGGTCGAAGCCATCGAGCGCCCCAGCGCGCGCTTCTGCATCGGCGTGCAGTGGCATCCCGAAAACTTCTGGCGCACCGGGGAGTTCCGATCGTTGTTCGAAGAGTTCGTCAAAGCCGCCGAGGGGTAGACGTGCGTTCCTGCATGGCCACATTTTCGATTGACGATTGCCGCATCGATTGGCAATTGCCAATCGTCAATGAATGGGGCACTCGTCAATTGCGAATCGCCAATGCGTGATGTCCCTCGCCCCCGGCGCTGAAATTATCCTCACCATCGAAAAACCCATCAGCGGCGGCCGCATGCTCGCACGCCACGACGGCCAGATCGTGCTCGTGGCGGGCGCGATTCCAGGAGAACGCGTGCGCGCGCGCGTGGATCGCGTGACCAAACAGGTGGCGTTTGCCGAAACCATCGAAGTCCTCGCGGCGAGCGCGGATCGACGTGGCACCGGGGTGGACTGGGCGTGCGGCGGCTCGCTCTATGCGCACATCTCCTACGAGCGGCAGCTCACACTCAAATCCGACGTCATCGGCGATGCGTTCGCCCGCATCGCGAAGATGCCACTGACCGAACCTGTGCCGGTGATGGGGTCTCGTGAAGACGGGTATCGCATGCGCGCACGGTTGCACGGTGCGAACGGCACGCTCGGATTTTTCCGGGAAGGCACGCACGAGCTCTGCGATGCGGGCCCAACCCGCCAATTGCTTCCGGAGACGCTCGCTGTACTGACACGGCTCTCGGCTGCCGTACGCCCGGCACAGATCCTTTCATGCGAGCTCGTTGAAAATTCAGCGGCGGATGAGCGGGCGGTACTGCTGGAGGTCGACTCGGACATCACCCTCGTGGATCCGACCGAGGGCATCACGGGACTCATGTTCGCCTCGCCGGGAAGCGCTCGCATGACGGCGTCCCATGGTTCTCCGTTCGTCGTCGATCGAATCCCCTTTTCCGGACGCGATCTCGCACTTACCCATCACGTCCAGTCGTTCTTTCAGGGCAACAGGTATCTCCTGCCGCAACTCGTCGAGCGCGTTGCGCGTCAGGTGCCTGCCGGTGCGGTCGTGGACTTATATGCCGGCGTCGGCCTGTTTGCCGTGGCGCTCGCCTCGGGCGAACGCGCGGTCATTGCGGTTGAAGGGGACCGTTCGAGCGCCCGCGATCTCGAATCGAACGCGGCGGCATGTGGAGGCGCGGTTCGCACCGAGCACCGTTCCGTCGAACAATACCTGGAAAGGCGCAGCGCAGAGCGGCCGGATACGATCGTGCTCGACCCGCCGCGGACCGGCGTGTCGGCCGAGGCGATGTCGGGCATCCTTGGACTCAAAGCGCCTCGCGTGGTGTACGTCTCCTGCGACGCCCCCACGCTCGCGCGTGACGTGAAGAGGCTGGTAGAGGCGGGATACCACCTCGAGCACATCGAAGCTTTTGATCTGTTCCCGAACACCGCGCACATCGAAACGCTGGCTGTCTTGCATCGCGAGACCCGTACGTAGCGTCCGGCTTCAGCCGGACCGTGACCCGTACGTCCGTAGTGTCCGGCTTTAGCCGGACCGTGACAACCTTTCGGCGTGCATCTTGCCATCTCCTGCTGCATGCTGACGGCAAGACCACCCCACCTCCAACACTTCGACTACACCGGTTTCCATCGATATTCGCTAACGTTCTGCACGATTCGGCGGCGTCCCCTCTTTGCCAACGCGCAGGCCGTGGGCCTGGTGCTGTCGCAAATCTCGAGCGCGGCCATTGAACACGGGTTTGCAATCGTTGCGTACTGTTTCATGCCCGACCATCTTCACCTTCTGGTGCACGGGCAGTGCGAAGCGGCTCAGTGCAATCGGTTCATCTCTGCGGCCAAGCGGTACCTCCGGCTACTACTACTCTAGAGAGTTCCACGACACGCTGTGGCAGCGCTATGGCTATGAGCGAACCCTACGCAGGGACGAGGACACGCGGACAGTGGCGCGGTACATTCTCGAGAACCCTGTCCGCGCCGGATTGGCCAGGACCGTTGAGGAGTATCCGTACGTGGGTTCGCTGGTTTGCGAGTTACGCGATTTGCTACGGTCCATCGATTAGGTCCGGCTGAAGCCGGACACTACGTACTACATGGGTAGTCCGGCTGAAGCCGGACGCTACGTACTACATCGACGGTCCGGCTGAAGCCGGACGCTACGCACTACTTCGATAGTCCGGCTGAAGCCGGGCATTACGTACTGACGGCCTTGTCCGTGATCGACAGGCCACGGTCGAGGATGGCGAACGCGTCGCGCAGCTCGGCCTCGGTGATGCACAGCGGCGGGTTCGTAAAGAAGTAGTTCCACCGGACGAAGGTGAACAGCCCTTCGTCTCGAAAGAACTTGCCAAGCGCCACCATCTCGGGCGAGGTGCTGTTGAAGGGCGCCATCGGCTCGAGCGTCGCTCGATTGCGCACCAGGTCGACCACGCCGAAGAGCCCGATCGAACGCACCGCGCCGACAGAAGGATGACGCGCGGCCAGATCGGCGAGCAGCGCCGACATGACCTTCCCGGTCTCACGAGCCCTGTTGATGAGTTCGTCCTCCTCGTATACGGCCAATGTCGCGAGCGCGGCCGCGCATGCCAAAGTGTGACCGCTGTATGTGAGCCCGCTTGGAAACGGCTTCTCACGAAATGCGTCGGCAATCGTTCTCCTCATGCCGACCGCGCCCAGCGGCACGTACGCACTCGTGATGCCTTTGGCCATCGTCAGAAGGTCGGGCACCACATTCCAGTGGTTGACGGCGAACCACGTGCCGGTCCGCCCGAAGCCGGTCATCACCTCGTCGGCGATCAACAGGATTCCGTGCCTGTCGCACAACGCGCGCACACCCTGCAGGTATCCGTCGGGAGGGATGAGCACACCGTTGGTGCCCGCCACGGGCTCGACGATGATGGCCGCAATCGATTGTGGTCCCTCGAGCTGAATGACCTCGTCGAGGTACCGAAGCGCGACGTCGGCACTCTCCATACCGTGCGCCAGACCTCGATAGGGGTTCAGCACGTGAACGAATCCGGGCAGCGGCGCTTGAAACCAGCTCCGGGGTTCCCCCGTCGCGGCCATCGCACCAGCCGTCGCCCCGTGATACGAACGATAGAAGGAGACGATCTTCTGGCGGCCGGTGTACGCCCGCGCAATCCTGATCGCGTGCTCGTTAGCGTCGGCGCCGCCGTTCGTGAAGAAAAAGACGTCGATGTCGCCAGGAGCGATGGCGGCGAGCTTCGCGCCCAGCCGTGCCCGCGCCTCGGTCGTCATCGACGGCGTCACGTAGGTCAGTTGAGCAGCCTGCTTCTGGATGGCCTCCAGGACACGCCGATCGCCGTGGCCGATATTCACGCACATCAGCTGGCTGTTGAAGTCGATGAAGCGCTTGCCTTCGGGCGTCCAGAAGTAGATCCCTTCCGCGCGCGCGACGGCAACCGGATTGGCGGCGGCCTGGGGCGTCCATTCGAAGATAGTGTGCTTCTTCGAGAGCTGAACGATCTCGTCACTGGTCATGGTGCTGTCGCCAGGACCTGCGGGACTAACGGCAAAATGTGGATCCACCGGCACCGTCGGCCTCCTGATATCGTCTGACGTCGAGAAACTGTACGCGCGGCGGCATCGTCGGAGCCAGCGTTATTGACGCCCGCGCTTTGCCACGCTCGCACGTCATCGTCCACTGGCCGCGAAGCGCGTTCTCGACAACGGTGAATCCCTCGTCGGCCGCACAACTGCCCAGCTGCGAGCGAAGATCGTCGAACTCCGCACGCCGTCGATCCTTCGACCGATCGAGAAACAGATTGTCGGCGGCAATGCGATCGGCCTCCTGGTCGTCCCAGCGCACGATGAGTCGCGTCACGGCATCGCGGGCGCGAACGAGCGCCGGTGAAGGTTGAACCGCGCGGGGGCGCAGTGCTCCGGTCTTTTCCAGAAGGTCGAACGCCTCTCCAACGGCGCCACCCCAGGCGGTGTAGGTCACGTTGCCCAGCGTGACGATGCCGACGCCGTGTTCCGGCAGCCAGCGCATGTGCGACCCGAAGCCCGGCAGCCCGCCGCCGTGGGCTACGACGTGGCTGAGGGTGCATGTTTGAGACGCGCGCAAACCAAAGCCGTAGCCGCCCATGTTGAGCTGGGTCCCTCCCGAGGCCGGCGCTCTGGTTACTGTGGCGGCCTGCGATCGAGAGATCTGCTGCATCTCGCGCATGGACGAGCGGCGAATCGGGCCGGTCTCTGGACCGTCGCGTGGAGGCCAGGCTGACATCAGCACCGCGACATATCTGGCGAGATCCGGAACAGACGTCAACAGGCCGCCCATCGCGCCAAAGGACCCGTCGGCCAGCAATCGTTCCTCCTTCCACTGTTCGTCTTCCCATCGGTAACCATGGGCCAGGCGATCGGGAGGAGCCGCGGACGGGTGAAGCGTCGTCGAGACCATGCCGAGCGGCTTGAGGATGTTCGCGTTGACATAGTCCCCGTACAGGCCGCCCGGACACGCGCGACACGATGCGTCCGAGGATGGCGAATCCATAGTTGGAGTACTCGTAAACCACTCCGGGAGCATTTGAAAAAGGAATGCCACCTCGCATCATCCGGGACAATTGCTCTTCGGGATCGGCCAGGTGCCGGTCTCCCCACGGATTGTCCTCGGGAAAGCCCTCAGCGTGTGAAAGCAAATGCCTGATGGTGATCCGCGGCGAGTCGTCCGTCGGATAAATCAGACCTCGCAATTCCGGCACGTAGCGTTCGGCAGGGTCGTCAAGCGACAGCTTCCCTTCATCGCGAAGCTTCAGGATCGACATCGCCGTAAAGCTCTTCGTCATCGACGCGATTCGAAACACGGTGTCGACCGTGACCGGCGCCTTTGCGTCAAGATCACGAAAACCGAACGTTCCGGTGTGGACGAGATCGCCGTCGATGACGACGCCCCACGCACCGCCCGGCACATGCGCGCGGGCGCCGAAGTCGCGAAACACGCGGTCGATCTCCCCGAACGCACCGCGCAACCTGGCCCGCCGGCCGGGATCAGTAAAGCGCGGAGGCTCTATTCGCAGGTCTTGATTACCGGCCTGGGTAAACGCGACGATCGAGCCACACACGGTGACGATCGCCACGCACGCAACGCAGACGATTGACAGTCGCGGCCGAATCATCGCGGCACCTCGTGTTTTCGGCTTAGTCGAAAAAGACCGTTGGCAGCTGCTCCCGATCCCGGATCAATCGATCGACGGCGGACTCGATCGCACACCGATACGTCTCTTCAGGCATACGGTCGCGAAACGGCGACAGCTCGTCGGCCGCTTCGGCGCTCATCGCCCGAAGATCGGCGGGATCGGCCTGCGCTCGCGCGGCATCGAGCATGATCCGATCGAGCTCGACGAGCCTGGCCGTCACCCGCTCGCGCGTTTCGCCGCGAATCGGTCCCGGCATATCGCGGAATGCCGCCGCTTCCTGCGTCACCGCCTCCAGCACGGCGTCGAACGCCGGCGGGGGCGGCGTCATCGCCGCACGCCTGGCCGTCACCCGCTCGCACACACGGTCGAGGTGTTCCGGCAGACTCCTCCTCCGCCGCTTGCTCTCTGCTTCCTCATCGGCGGCGCTACTGCCCGGCATCCGCACACCCACGGCCCTCCGCCATGCGTCGAAGGCGTCGAGGACATCGTTCTCGCAGAAATCGATCTGCACGGGACGCCGGCGTGTGCCTTTCGCGTAGTAGCGGACAAAGCAGGCGTCGATGCCCTGGCACGCGATCTTGAACGGGATGCCCTGGGCCGCCCAGCCGCACACGCGCTCGAAGGAAGGTCCGACGATCCTGATCAGGTGCCCGTCGTTCTTGCGGCAGAGATAGCTCTCGATTTCGCGGCAATACTCGTCGGTGGTCATCTCGGCCGGTTTCGTTCCCACACCATGCGCAGGCCGTGCAGCGTCAAGTCGGGATCGACATGCTCGATGAGATCGACTTCCGGCGCCACGATGCTCGCAAGCCCGCCCGTCGCGATGCACGCCGTGTTCGGGCCGAGCTCCGCGCGCATCCGGCGAACGACGCCATCGACCAGACCTGCATATCCGTAGTACAGGCCGGACTCGATGGCGCTGACGGTGGTCCGCCCAATCACTTCGCAAGGCTTGCGCACATCGACGCGCGGCAGTCGCGCGGCGCGCTGAAAGAGCGCATCCGCGGAAATCTGCATACCCGGACAGATCACGCCGCCCAGATACTCACCCTTCGCAGAAACGGCATCGAAGGTCGTCGCCGTGCCGAAATCGACGATGATCAGGGGGACCTGCCGGTCGCGGCCGTACCGCCGATAGCCGGCGACGCCGTTCAGAATGCGGTCGGCGCCAACCTCCGCCGGATGCTTGTAGAGAATCGGCATGCCGGTGTCGACGCTGCTGTCGACGTTCAATGCCGTCATCCCGAAGTAGCGTTGCGCCATCTTGATAAACGTGCCGGTGAGCGGCGGGACCACCGACCCCATGACGATGCCGGTGATCCTGCTGGCATCGATCGAGCGGTGTTCGAACAGCTGCGAGACCCAGATGCCCATCTCGTCGGACGTGCGCTCGCGCAGCGTTGCCAGCCGCCAGCTCTCGATGAGCTGCTCGCCCTCGAACACACCGAGCACGATGTTGGTATTGCCGACGTCAATGGCCAGCAGCATCAGATCCACCTGACTTCGCCCGCGATGAGGCGTTCGAGACGCCCGTCCACGCGAACGAGCAATCGCCCGGTATCGTCGATGCCTTCGGCGCGGCCGCGAACGACACCGCCCGGCGCATCCCACTCCACGAGAGCCGAAGCGAGCGACGGCGCCAGCCGCCGCCAGGCGCTCAGAATAGCATCGAACCTTTCCGCCCGGAGGTCGGCGTACCGTTCACCGATGGCGGCGAGAATTTCGCAAAGGATCAACGCGCGATCGGGCGGCCGGCTCGTCTCCGCTTCTATCGAGGTGATCCGCGAGGCAAGTTCTGCGGGATACGCCGCTTCGCGCAGGTTGACGCCCAGGCCCAGCACGACGAACTGCAGCTCTTCACCCTGTGCCGCGGCCTCGGTCAAAATGCCCGCCAGCTTGCGCCGGCCCACGAGGACGTCGTTCGGCCATTTGATTTCCGCCGGCAATCCGGTGGCGGCACGCACGGCTTCGGCCACGGCCACGCCGCCCGCGATCGTGAGCAGCGCCGCCGCGCGGCCATCGCCCGCCACGGCCGCTCGGACGGCCGGAGCACGATCGATACATAGAGGCCGGCGCCGGGCGGCGAAAACCACACACGGCCATGCCGGCCGCGCCCGGCTGTCTGCGTCTCGGCGACCACCGCCGTGCCTTCCTCCGCGCCATCCTGCGCGAGCTCCGCGGCCACGTCGTTGGTCGAGCCGGCGGTCTCGAGCCAGTGCAGCCGCCCGCCAATCGCGCCACGACGCGCGCGAACACGTTCGAGCTCCAGCCGGACGTCGGCGGGTGCGCGCTCAGACAGGTTCGATTTCAAAGCTGATGTCGGCCGCCGGCGCCGAGTGCGTCAGCGCGCCGCTCGACACGAAGTCGGCGCCCGTGGAGGCGAGTTCGGGCAGGCGCGAGAGCGTGACTCCGCCGGAGATTTCCGTTTTCGCGCGCCCGCGGCTGCGGCGCACCGCTTCGCGAATGTCGTCGATCGCCATGTTGTCGAGCAGCAGGATATCGGCACCAGCGTCGAGCGCCTGGTCGACCTGCTGCAGCGTCTCGACCTCGACTTCGACGGGAAGCGTCCCGCCGAATCGTACGCATCTGCCGGACGGCATGTGCAATGCCTCCACCAAGACGGATGTGATTGTCCTTGATCAAGACGCCGTCGTTCAGCGACATGCGGTGATTGGTGGCGCCGCCGGCGCGCACGGCGTATTTCTCGAGGGCCCGCAGCGTGGGGGTCGTCTTGCGCGTGTCGAGGATCGTAATTGCGCTGCCGCTGGCCCTGACGAACTGCCGCGCCAGCGTGGCGATGCCCGAGAGGTGCTGCAGGAAATTCAGCGCCGTCCGCTCGCCCGAGAGCAGCGCGCGTGCGCTGCCGGTGACGTGGCCGATCGTGACGCCCGCCGCGCACTCGTCGCCGTCATGACAATGAAAGGTATGCTCGATTGCGGGATCGAGCTGCGCGAACGTTTCGAGTGCCACGTCGAGGCCCGCCAGCGTGCACGCCGATTTCACCTCGAACGTGCCGCGCGCGCGGTCGGTCCGGCCGACAATCGCGTCGGTCGTGATGTCGCCTCCGCTGAGATCCTCGGCCAGCGCGCGGCGCACGAGATCGCGGTACTCCGCCGCGTCAAGCTTGCGGGGCGGCGCCAAATTCCACCTCGACCGACAGCTCCCCCGCCGGCTTGCGTTCGATGGCGTCGATCCGCACGGCTGCCCTGAGATCGGCTTCGATGGCATCGAGATGGGTCAGCCGCGCCGCCGCGTCGGCGATGACGGCTCTCACAATCGGCACCTTCAGCGGCTGCTTCGCTTCGGATCGCCGCTTGCGCACTTCGCCGAGCACTTCTCTCGCGTAGTCCCACTTCTGCCGATCGTCGTCAGTGACGTTGTCCATCAGGGACAACAGCTCTTCGCGCGCCGGCCACTTCGCGCGATGCACCGATCCGCTCTTCCACCACGACCACACCTCCTCGGTCGCGAACGGCAGATACGGCGCGAGCAGGCGGAGATAGACCGAGAGAGCCGCGACAAGCGCGCTGTTGGCCGATCCCGCGGCTTCCGGCCCCTGCTCGCCGTACCGGCGTCCCTTCACGAATTCGAGATAGTCGTCGCAGAACCCCCAGAACTCGCGCTCGGCCAGATCGAGCGCGCGTCCGTATTCGTAGTGCTCGAGCGCCTGCGTGGCCTCGTCGACGACGCCCGCCAGATTCCGGAGCATCGCGCGGTCCACCGCCGACGTGATCGGCCCAACCGGCTCGGCATTCATGAGAACGAAGCGGGACGCGTTGAGCACTTTCATGGCGAGCCGCCGGCCCACCTTCATCTGGCCCGCATCGAACACCGTGTCGACGCCCGGTCCGCCCTTCGCCGCCCAGTAGCGCACGCCATCGGACCCGTGTTCCTCGAGCAAGGCGAACGGCGTGACGACGTTGCCTTTCGACTTGGACATCTTCTTGCGATCGGGATCGGTGACGAATCCCGAGAGCGCCGCGTGCGCCCATGGCAGGCTGTCGTGCTCGAGATGCGCGCGCAGCACCGTGGAAAACAGCCAGGTGCGAATGATGTCGTGCCCCTGGGGCCGGAGATCCATCGGGAACACACGCGCGAGCAGATCGGCATCGTGACACCACCCGCTGGCAATCTGTGGTGTCAGGGACGAGGTGGCCCAGGTGTCCATGATGTCGGGATCGCCGGCAAACCCGTTTGGCTGATTGCGCTGGTCGGCCCGGTATCCGTCGGGCGCATCGGTCGACGGGTCGACCGGCAGCCGCCCTTCGTCGCACACGATCGGGCTCGCGTAGTTCACCACCCCGTCCTTGTCGATCGGATACCAGATCGGAAACGGCACGCCGAAGAACCGCTGGCGGCTGACGCACCAGTCGCCGTTCAATCCGTTCACCCAGTTCTCGAAGCGCACGCGCATGTATTCGGGGTGCCACTGGAGCTGCCGCCCACGTTCGATCAGCGCCGAGCGGAAGTCGAGCGTCTTGATGAACCACTGCCGGCTGGTCACGATTTCGAGCGGCCGGTCGCCTTTCTCGAAGAACTTCACGTTGTGCATGATCGGACGCGGCTCGCCGATCATCGAGCCCTGCTCGCGCAGGAGCTCCACGACCTTGGCCCTCGCCTTGTTGATCGACTGGCCCGCTATCTGGTCGTACGCCTGCTGGGCGGCCGCTGGATCCTGCGATTCCCATCCGCTGCCACCCCACACCACCGGCCGGAGCGTCCCGTTGGGCTGGATCACCGCGCGCACGGGCAAGGATAGCTCGCGCCACCACGTCACGTCGGTGATGTCGCCGAAGGTGCAGATCATCGCGATGCCGCTGCCCTTTTCGGGATCCGCGAGCTCGTGGGCCTTCACCGGCACGCGCGCCCGAAACAGCGGCGTCAGCACGTCCTTGCCGAAGAGCGGCTGGTACCGCTCGTCGTCAGGATGCGCGACGAGCGCGACGCACGCGGGCAACAGCTCGGGACGGGTCGTCTCGATCTCGACGGCGCCGCCGTCGGGGCGATCGAACCGCAGGCGGTGATACGCCCCTTCGCGTTCGCGGTCTTCGAGCTCGGCCTGGGCGACCGCCGTCTTGAAGTCCACGTCCCACAGCGTGGGCGCCTCGAGCTGGTACGCCAGCCCTCGTTTCAACAGATGAAGGAATCCGACCTGCGACACACGCTGCGCCCGCTGGTCGATCGTGGCGTAGGTCATCGACCAGTCCACCGACAGGCCGAGGTAGCGCCACAGATGCTCGAACGCCTTTTCGTCTTCCTTCGTCAGGCGCTCGCACAGCTCGATGAAATTGGGGCGCGAGATCGAGATGGGCTGCTTCGGCGGCTGCGGCGGCGGCTGGAACGCCGCGTCGTAGGCCAGCGACGGATCGCATCGGACGCCGTAATAGTTCTGCACGCGCCGCTCGGTTGGCAGGCCGTTGTCGTCCCAGCCCATCGGGTAAAACACTTCCCGCCCACGCATACGCTGGAACCTCGCGACGAGGTCGGTGTGGGTGTAGGAGAACACGTGGCCGATGTGCAGCGATCCGCTGACGGTCGGCGGCGGTGTGTCTATCGAGTAGATGTCGTCGCGCGATTTCGTGCGATCGAATTTACAGGTGCCGTCCCGTTCCCACCGCTCCTGCCACTTGACTTCCAGGCCTTCGAGCGCAGGCTTTTCGGGGACGAGCGGTTTTCGGTTGTCCATTGCGCACAATGGTACCGCAAACGAACGGGTTCGTCAGGTTCGTTGGGCTTGTGGTAGTTCGTAGGTTCGTGAGTTCGTGGAGTTCGTAGGTTCGTACGGTTCGTCGTTCGCGCATAGCGCGGCGAACCCCACGAACTAGACGAACTTTACGAACCAGACGAACCTACGAACCCTCTTTGATTCGATCGATTTCTGCCTGGACCAGGCGCTCCGCCGTCTGAGACACGATCTCGGAGACGGTTTCGCGAACGACCTTGTCGGTCATCCGCGCCAGCACGCGCGAGATGATCTCCTCGATGATCTCATCGGTGATGACGGGCGCGGCGGCACGCGCCGCGGCTTCGGCTTTGGCCGCCGAAAGATTCGCAAACGGATTGGTCGGGGTCGTTCTGGAAGGTACGTTGGGTGCGCCAGGTGCGTCAGGTGCGATGGGTGCGCCAAGTGCGTTGAGTACCGACGGGCGACACCGGCGCGACAACGCTCTTGTCCATCGACGCGACGAGAGAGCTCGGTGCGTCTGGTGCGACAGGTGCGATGGGCCTGTCCGCCGTAGCGATAGGCGAAGTGGGCGCGAAGGCGGATGCGACGGGCCTGTCCGCCGGAGCGGCAGGCGACGTCGGCGCGCCAGTGGACCTGTCCGCCGAAGCGATCGGCGGCGGCAGAGCCACAGGCTTCTCAACAGCAGCGACGGGCGATACCGGCGCCGTAACGGACTTGTCCACCGAAGCGAAAGGCGAGCTAGGTGCGCCAGGTGCGTCTGTTGCGACAGGTGCGACAGGTACGACAGGTGCGACAGGTGCGACAGGTGCGACAGGTGCGTTGGGCTTGTCCGCCGTAGCGCCAGTGGAAGTGGGCGCGAAGGCGGATGCGACGGGCGTGTCCGCCGGAGCGGTAGGCGACGTCGGCGCGCCAGCGGACCTCTCCGCCGGCTTGTCCACCATAGCGGTTGGCGAAGCGGGCGCGACGGTGGAAGCGATGGGCGACACAGGCGCGCCAGCGGACGCGCTTGCTAGCTTGCGGGCGCGAGGGAGCGATGGGCGACGAAGGCGCGAAGGCGGAGGCCGGCGGCGGTACCGCGACAGGCTTCGGAGCCGAGGCCATGGGTACAGCAACCGGTCCACGCAGTGCGGGCGTCTCCCTTTCTTCGACGGCCGGCGCAGACTCCGCGCCGCCCTGCGGCGCGGGCGTCATGAGCGGCCAATCCATGCCGTCCGACGCATCGTCGACGGGCGCCCCGGGCTGAATGTTCGAGAACGCCGCGTCGAGCTGATCGAAGTAGTCGTCGAGCGACACGGGTTGCGCCGCGCTATCAGACGCGGGTTTCGTGGCGTGCGCGACAGGACCTGGCGCCGGCTGCGGCGGCTCCGGCGCAGCTTCCGCCGGCGCGCTCTTCGCTGCGACTGGCGGCGCGACCGGGGCTGGCGCCGCCGTTGGCGCTGCGGTCTGCGAGGGCTGCGGCGCGCTCGGCGGCGGCGCCGGCTTGGGCGGCTCCGGCGCCGCGACCTCGCTCGCGGGTTCCTGGCGCTTCCTTCCGAGAAGCTCTTTGACTCGATTGATCACCATTTGAGGCTCGAAGGGTTTTGCGAGCACATCGCTCGACCCGGCCGCCTTGGCCCGGGCCTGATCGATCGGCTCGAATGCGCCCGTCAGCAGGACCACGGGAATGTGGGCGAGCTTGGGACGGCTCTTCACATATGCGGCGACCTCGTAGCCGTCGCGCTTCGGCATGTCGATGTCGGCCAGTACCGATGTCGGGAGGATCGATATCGAGACGCTCGATGGCCAGCTGCCCGTCTCCGACCGTGGTGACCTCGACGTCCTCGTCGGCGAACGTGAGCTCGATGACACGCTGAATCGTGACACTGTCATCGGCCAGGAGAAGCTTATGCGTCATCCGCACTCATACCAGTCGTGGTGTTTATCGGCCTGAATCCCCAGCCCCGTTAGCACCGGTGGAGGGCCGATTGGCCTGAATGAAATCGATGATTTCCTGCATCGACGTACCCGGACGGAACACGCCGGAAATTCCCATGGCCTTCAAGGTTGGCAGATCTGCATCGGGAATGATGCCGCCGAGGACAACCAGCACGTCGGTCAATCCATGCTCGCGCAGGAGCTCCATGAGCCGCGGACAGATCGAGTTGTGCGCACCCGAGAGAATCGACAGCCCGATGACGTCGGCGTCTTCCTGCATCGCCGCGGCCACAATCTGTTCCGGCGTCTGCCGCAGCCCCGTGTAGATCACCTCCATGCCCGCATCGCGCAACGCGCGAGCGATGACCTTCGCTCCACGGTCGTGCCCGTCGAGCCCCGGCTTGGCGATGATCACTCTGATCCGTCTACTGTTTGCCATCTGCCATCTGCCATCTGCCATCTGCCATCTGCCATTTGCCACCTGACAGATAGCTAGATTATGGCTTGCTCCTGATACTCGCCCCAGACATCCCGCAGCGCATCGCACATTTCGCCAATCGTGGCGTAGGCCCGCGTCGCGTCGAGAATCGCGGGCATCGTGTTCTCGTCACCCGCTGCGGCCTTGCGCAGCCTGTCGAGTGCCCGCGTCACCGCGACCTGGTTCCTCGTGCGTCGAAGACGATCGACCTTGGCGAGCTGCCGCTGGGCCGCACCTTCGTCGATCTGCAGAATCGGCACCGTCTGCTCGCCGCCCGCAAATTCGTTCACGCCCACGATCACCTGGCGCCCGCCTTCGACGTCCCGTTGAAAACGATACGCGCTTTCGGCGATTTCGCGCTGCGGATATCCGCGCTCGATCGCCGCAATCATGCCGCCCATGTTGTCGATCGTGCGGAAGTACGCGTCCGTCTCCTCCTCGAGGCTCCGCGTCAACCGTTCGACAAAATACGATCCCCCAAGTGGATCGACGGCCTTCGTCACACCCGTTTCGTAGGCGAGGATCTGCTGCGTGCGCAGCGCCAGCGTCGCCGCTTCGGCCGTCGGCAGCGCCAGCGCCTCGTCCAGCGAGTTGGTGTGGAGCGAATTGGCGCCGCCCAGCACGGCCGACAGCGCCTGCAGCGCCGTACGCATCACGTTGATCATCGGCTGCTGCGCGGTCAGCGACACGCCGGCGGTCTGGGCGTGGAAGCGCAGCTTCAGCGATCGTTCGTCTTTCGCGCCGAACCGCTCGCGCATGACGCGCGCCCAGATGCGCCGCGCCGCACGATACTTCGCGATCTCCTCGAAGAAGTCGCTGTGGGCGTTGAAGAAGAACGACATGCGCGGCACGAACGTGTCGACCTCGAGTCCGGCGTCGACACCGGCCTGCACGTACTCGATCCCGTCGCGCAGCGTGAACGCCAGCTCCTGCGCGGCGGTCGCGCCGGCCTCGCGGATGTGATAGCCGCTCACCGAAATCGTGTTCCACCGGGGCACGTGCGCGGCGCAGAACGCGAAGATGTCGGTGATGAGGCGCATCGACGGACGAGGCGGATAGATGTATTCCTTCTGCGCGATGAATTCCTTGAGGATGTCGTTCTGGATCGTCCCCGAGAGACGCGTCCAGTCGATGCGCAGCCGTTCGGCGAGCACCAGATACATGGCGAACAGCATCGGCGCCGGCGCGTTGATCGTCATCGACGTCGTGATGTCGCCGAGCGCGATGCCGTCGAACAGCGCTTCCATATCGGCGAGCGAGGTGACGTTGACGCCGCACTTGCCGACCTCGCCGAGCGACAGCGCGTGATCGGGATCGCGGCCCATCAGCGTCGGCAGATCGAAGGCGACGCTCAGGCCCGTCGCACCCGCCGCCAGCAGCCCGCGGTAGCGCCGGTTGGTATCTTCCGGCGCCCCGAACCCGGCGAACTGGCGCATCGTCCACAACTTGCCTTGATAGCCCGACGGGTGAATCCCGCGCGTGTACGGAAACGATCCCGGCTCGCCGAGCTCGCGCTCGCCGTCGAAGGCAGGAATGCTGTCGGCGGTGTAAAGCCGCTCGATCGGCCGGCCGGAAATGGTTTGAAAGGGAAGCTTGCGTTCGGAGGGCATTGCAGTGCCCGGGTGAGTTCTTCCCCACCCGGGCCCTGAATCTAACAGCGACTCACCGTAGATTTAGCCATGTAATTGAGCACCTCCCGGCCGCGGCCTAATCCGATCGCGCCCTTCCGTCCGTCCCGCCGAAGCGGCGTAACCGCGAAGGCGGACGTGACTCCTCAGGCAATGGCTTGACGGCCTTTCACGCGCTCTCATGCGGAATGGAGCGGTAAACTCAGTGTACACGGGGACGGAGAAAGTGGAAAGTGGAAAGTGAAAAGTAAAAAGTGAAAAGTAGAGCGCCCACTTTCCACTTCACTTTTTACTTTTCTACTTTTTACTTTTTACTTTTCACTTTCCACTTTTCACTTTCGCGAAGACTCAGTGCGTCATCGCGTGCAGCAGCACGTCCACGCCCAGCGCGTAGCCGTTCGGCGAGAACTGGTAGAAGAACCCCGGATCCTCGCCTTCGCGCTCCCATGAATCGGCCACGTCCGTGTTGTGCGTCATCAGCACCATGATGCGGCCGCGGGCGTCCCGGATGGCTCGCAGGTGCGGCTCGATACTGTCGTAGCCGCGCTCCGACGTGTTCTGCCCCTGCGTGCCGCGCCAGAATTGAATGTTGGTGATCTGCGGAATCTTGGTCACCGGATAGAGCGTTCTCAGCAGCGGATCCGTCAACTGGACGTCGCTGATGGGAAATTCGGTCGGCGGCAGCACACGCCCAATCTCGCCCGACCACTGATCCCAGGCTTCCGTCCCCCAGAAATCGTCGACCCACAGAAATCCGCCCTTCAGGAGGTAGTCGCGCAGGCGCAGGACCTCTTCGGGCTTGAACCCGATCGTGCCGGCATCCGAGGCGACGACATACGGGCAGTTGAACAGCTGGGGATCGGTGGCGCGCACGACCCAGGTATTGGGTTCGTTGCGCTCGTCCCGGCTGATCGGCGTCTTGGTGAGCTCCGAAAGCCGGGTCATCAGGTTGCGTTCGGAGAACGGATAGTCGGTCTGCCATCCGACGCCCATGTCCTCGATCTTGACGCGCGTGTATTCGAGGCGGCAGACGGTGAAGTCGCCGTCGGGCATCCGGTCGGGCGGATAGCGTGCCGCAAACGATCCTTCGCGGTAGCGTCCGCGGCCCCACTGCGCGCTGGCAGCCGCCACACCGATCAGGATCAGTCCGAACGACGAGCAGCGACTTCCGGCCAATCGAGCGTCCGCGGCGGGACCGTTCGAGCGAGCGAGTTCACTGCGTCACTCTGATGGCGATGAGCGTGGCGGTCTGCTCACCGCCGTCTTTGGCGGCGACCTCGATGAGAAAATCGCCCGGCGGCAGGGCTGCGAGCGACACATCGATCTGGCTCAACCCTCCGGGGCCAGCGGTAACGGGCAGGACGAACATCTGTCCCCCCTCGCGATTCAGCATGCGTGCGGTCAGGACGGGCGTGCCCGCCGCGCTCTGCGCGCCCACGCGCACCAGCAGCCGATCGGTCCGGCGGAACTCGCGCTCGATCACGGGAATCGCGGCCGCATCGGCCGCGAGCTGCTGCCATTCGGGTAGCGTGCGCCCGCGGAACAACTGCGGTGTGCTGATCGTCAGCCCGAGTCCCAGGCTCGGCACGACGATTTTTTGCGTCTCCCGATCGAGCATGTCTCCAGCTGCGTCCTGGACCACAATCTCGAGCTCGATCGGACCTGGCGGCACTTCAAATTCCACGCGGCCCGGCGGGAAACCCCGGTTGCGATAGAGGAGATCCGAGTTGGCCCCTCCGGCAATCAGCGCGACGCGCGCCGGCAGTTCTCGACGCATGCCGGGAGCTTGTCGGTGTCGGATTCCACACGAAGGTGATCTTCGTCTTCCCGTCCGCGCCTGGAGACATGCCGATCCAGGTCCGCGCCAGGTTGCGGCGCTGCTGCGTCACGGCCGCCAGCGTGGCCAGCGCCTGCGTCACCGCGGGAGGCGGCCCGGGCCTCTTGGGCGTCAACGCACGCTCGGCTTCGGACGCCGACAGCGCGAGATACCCGGGACGGGCACGCACCTGCAGGCCGGGACGCTTCACCCGCACGTTAATCTTGTGGAACCGTCCGTCGGCCTGAGTCAAAGACGAGGTGTAGCCGAGCAGGTAGTACGCGCTCGAGTCGCGAATAATCTGGCGCATCCCCGACGCCAGATCGTTCTGGTTCACGATGGCGCGGCCGTCGGTGTTCTCGGCCAGCACGCGGAGCGTGTCCATCGTGTTATCGAGCATCTTGGCGTCGGTGGTCAGGCTGACGGCGGCCTGGCCTGCCGTGCTGAGATCGGTCTCGAACGGGGTCAGGCCGCGGGGATCGACGGCGTAGATCGCCGTGTTGTAGCGGTTGGCCATTTCGTAGACCCGCCGGAGGTCGCTGAGCAGATCGGTCTGCAGAAAAAACTCCTGCGACTCCATGCGCGCCTGCGCAGGCCCACCACCCCCGATCGGATCGGGTCGCGGCCGCGGCTGGTTGCCGCACGGCGAGCCGTTGCAGGTGGCGACCTGATCCACCATCTGAGGCGGTAGCGTGTTGGTGTAGCCCTCGCTGATGAGGATGATCGCCTTCCGCCGCTCGGTCAGCCCGCCAAGGCGGACGATCAGCGCCTTCAGCGCGGTCAGCGTGACATCGTTGCGGATGCGCTCCGCCTCGATCGTCGAGACGTAGTGAACGTAGTTCTCCTCGAACTGGTTCCGCGGCGTGTAGTCGTACTTCCGGCCCGTGAATCCTCGGATCCCGGTCGCCAGCTCTTCCCGGTTGCGGTTCAACCGCACGTCGTTGATCGACCAGAGCGGGTACATGATGCCCGCGATATCCATCGGGAACAGCTGGCGTCTCGACAAACTGCGCGATGATCTCTCGCGCGCGCATGCTGTTGCCGAGGCGGACGTGGTAGTCGTCGAGAAAAAACGCAAATATCCGCACGTCGTCGCGCGCCGCTTCCGTCTGCTCGTCGATCGCGTTGCGAACCGCGCGCGGCGTTTCGGGAACCGCGTCGGAATTCTCGGCGATGTTGATGAGCTTGAAGGTCTGAATGGTCTGAGGCTTGCCGTCTTCCGTAACCTCGAAATCTTCCGGCTTCAAGTCATGAACAGGATTGCCCTGCCGATCGGTGACGATGACGTCGACGCGAACGACGTTGATGTCGGAGCGGAAGACCGGGATCTGGGATGCGGGATCCGGTGGCGGCGTCGGCTGCTGTTGCGGCGGCGGCGCAGGGGCGTTCTGTGCACTCAGCCCGAGCGCCATAGGGGCGGCAATAACGGCCGCCAACGCAACGCGAAGCAGCCCCTTGTGCATTACGTCGAATGATAACATCACGCCCCGTGGAGAAAGCCGCAGAAAATCCGCCGCCGCTGACCCGTCTGACCGAGGACGAGCGCCTGTTCCGGGACAGCGTTCTGGAGTTTGCCCATCGAGAGATTCGTCCGCTGGTCCGGGAGATGGACGACCAGGCCAAGATGTCGCCCGGCCTCGTCAAGCGGCTGTTCGAACTGGGCCTGATGGGCATCGAGATTCCGGATGCGCACGGGGGCGCCGCGGGACGCTTCTTTCACTCCGTGCTGGCCGTCGAAGCGCTGTCCAGCGTCGACCCTTCGGTGGGTGTCCTCGTCGACGTGCAGAACACGCTGGTCATCAACGCCCTGCTGCGCTGGGGGTCGGACCAGCAGCAGGCACAATATCTGCCCCGCCTCGCCGGAAGCTCGGTTGGCGCCTACGCCCTGTCCGAGGCGGGCTCGGGAAGCGACGCGTTCGCGCTCACGACGCGCGCCGTGGAGGCGGGCGGCGATTTCAGCCTGACCGGCCGCAAGCTCTGGATCACCAACGCCGCCGAAGCCGACCTGTTCATCGTGTTCGCCACGGTCAACCCGGAGGCGGGCTATCGCGGCATCACCGCATTTCTCATCGAACGCGGCTTTGCGGGCTTCTCGGTGGGCAAGAAGGAAGACAAGCTCGGCATCCGCGCGAGCAGCACGTGCGAGTTGTTGCTCGAAGATTGCCGCGTGCCGCGCGCCAACGTGCTCGGCGAGGTCGGGCGCGGCTACAGGGTGGCCATCGAAACGCTCAACGAGGGCCGCATCGGCATCGGCGCGCAGATGATCGGGCTGGCACAGGGCGCGCTCGACCATACCCTCGCCTACACCAAAGAGCGCAAGCAGTTCGGCAAGGCGATTGCCGATTTCCAGGGCGTGCAGTTCCAGCTCGCCCGCGCCGCGACCGAGCTCGAAGCCGCCCGCCTGCTGGTCTACAACGCGGCGCGGCTGCGCGACAGCGGCGAACCGTTTCTCATGCCGGCCGCGATGTGCAAGCTGTTCGCGTCCGAGGCGGCCGAGCACGTCAGCTCGCTGGCCGTGCAGTTGTTCGGGGGCTACGGCTACGTCAAGGACTACCCGGTCGAGAAGCTGTATCGCGACGCGAAGATCGGGCAGATTTACGAGGGAACGTCCAACCTGCAACTGCAGACCATCGCCAAGCAAATTCTGGGTTCTTAACAGGAGATTAGAAGATTAGGAGGGCCAGGAGAATTCTTTTCAGAAGAAACAAGTTCCTCCTAGTCTCCTAATCTCCTGTTTAAGGACACTAGTGACAGGTTTGGGCACGAGTAAAGCACGCCTCATCCAGATAGATCCGATCGTCGGCGACCTGATACATCAGCACCGTCGACAGCCCGCCTTCTGATGGCCGCGATCGCTTCACCGTGCGCGACGAGCGCACCGTCGCTGGTCCGCCCGCCAGCGCTTCGTTGAGTACACGCCCCCGCAGTCTGCCCAGGTTCGGCATCTTTCGCTTCATCAGGTGCGCCAGCGTCGGCGCGATGTCGGGGTTGCCGGCCGGCGTCTGATCCACGAACCGGCGCTTGAAGTCCGGGCCCATGGCGGCCATGTTGATGAACGTGTTCGCCCGCACGAGCGATCCGTGATCGCCCTGCCCGTGCTGCCGCACGCCGCCGACGATGACGCCGGTCATGTGCGGGCTGGCGGCGTCGAGCGCAAAGCTCTTGAAACTGATCATGATCGCCGGCTTCGGCGTGGTCGCGCTGCCGACGAGCCCGACATCGCTCATCGACAGCGCGCCGGGCATCTGTCCGAACCGATCGTGGACGAAGATGCCGCCGACGTAATCCTGATCCGCCAGGAACCGCACGATGCGCTGAACCAGGTCGCGGTCGTTGCCGGGCACGTACACCGACGTCTGGGCGATCACCACGCGTGCATCGGTCGGCCGGGAAATACGGCCGGTTCCGCCGATGAGCGCCGCGCCGGTCATCGGCCGTTGCCGCACGTCGCTCCTGGCCTGCCCGATCGTGGGGTCGACCCTCATGTAACGCTTCGTTCCGCTCTCTTCCGTTTGCAGCTCCGGATCGTACAGCGGCAGCGCGAGGTGATGCGCGAGATCGATGGCGAGAAATCCGGGGGGAAGGTGGCCGCCGTTCACCTCCTGGCGGCCGGACGCATCCAGATAGCGCAGCGTGGCCGAGTAGCTGCTGGTGGCCCGGCCGGACGCATCGACGTCGCGCCGGCTGACCGTTGAAAACCCATGGTCGGCCGTCACGAACACATTCGTGTTGTCGCGGACATCTGGATGCGCGTCGAGATAGTCGAGAATCTGCCTGAGGCTCCGGTCGGCGTTGTGAATCGCCGCCTTTGAGGTCGGACCGTTGATGCCAGGCGTCAGCGAGTTGAGGCTGTCGCCCTGCGCGTGCTGGGTGAGATCGGGATCGCCCGACCAGAACACCAGCATGAAGGGCTCGGGGCTCTTCGCAAACGCGGGCAGAATCGCTTTCGTCGTCGCGTCGGCAAACCATTGCTGATGCGCGACGTTCGCGGTTGTCGCGCCCGGCGTCTCGTTCGTGCCGGTGGGCTGATTGCGCGGCGGCGGCGCGGGCGCCAGACCCGCCGCGGCCAGCAGCGCAACGGTGCTGTCGCGCAGGGGCACGGCGCGCGGCGTGCCCGTCGCCCCGTCGAGGATGATCGTGATCGGATGTCGCAACGCGCCCCGCACGGTATTCAGCTCCGACACATCTTGAGACGCGGCGGGGCCGATCTTGCCGATGACGGCCGTGCTGTAGCCGTACGATCGCGCGAGCGCGACCACCGACGCCTCGCGCAGATAGTTGCCGCCGAAATGATCGTTGATGTCCCCGAGCACCAGCGGATCTTCGACGTCCGGCACCATCGTGCCGCGCGCCTGCCCGAACGTGCCTTTGTCGAACACCGGATACGCGGTGAAGATCTGGTTGGCGAACTGGCCGGTGTCGCCGGGATAGTGCCCCGTCGCAATCGCCGCCGAATTCGGCATCGTCTGCGATGGAAACACCGCATGGCTGTTGGCGAAGTACACGCCCTGGGTGCGGACTCTGTAGAGCGCGGGCGTGTCCATGGCATTGACCGATCCGTGGCGGAGGCCGTCGGCGACGAAGATGATGGTGTTGCGCGGCTTCGGACCGTCTTGCGCAGTCAGGACGGCGACCGCGCTGGCACTCACCACGATCGTCCGCACCCAACGCACCTGTCGCATCCGCCTTCGCGCCCACTCGCCCATCGCTACGGCGGACTAGCCTATCGCACCTAGCCCTTAGCGAGGTTGTCGAAGATGGGCCTGAGCCGCGAGACGGTGGCCGCGAGATCTTCCGGAAGCACCCGCGTCTCCCCCACGGCCGTCATGAAGTTGGTGTCGCCGGACCACCGCGGCACGAAATGCACGTGAAGGTGGTTCTCGATACCGGCGCCCGCCGCCTTGCCGAGATTGATCCCGACGTTGATGCCGTGCGGGTGGTACGCCTCGTTGAGCGCCATTTCCGACAGACGCACCAACCGCATCATCTCTGCCTGCTCGTCGGGCCTGAGTGCTTCGAGCGTGGAGAGATGCCGGTTGGGAACGACCATCAGGTGGCCGTTGTTATACGGGTAAAGATTGAGGATGACGTAGCAGTGTTGACCGCGGAAGAGCACCAGATCGGCCTGACGGCCCGACTGGGCGTCGCAGAAGACACACTCGGTCGCCGGAGCGGAAGCGGCAGTCACGTAACTGAGGCGCCATGGCGCCCATAAACGATCCATGTCGGAACTGGGGATTAGGGATTGGGGATCCCCAATCCCTGGTGTCAAGCTTGTGGCGGTTCTTGATTGATCAGCTCTTTCAGCTCTTTGCCCGGCTTGAAGTACGGCACCTTCTTCGGCGGCACGTCCACCTTGTCGCCGGTCTTGGGATTGCGGCCCTTCCGGGGCTCGCGTCGGCGTAGACGGAAGCTGCCGAACCCCCGCAGCTCGATCTTCTCGCCCCGATGGAGGGCGGTGATGATGCTCCGGAAGACCGTATCGACGATGACCTCGGAGTGTTTCTTCGTAAGGTCAGAAACCCGTGAAACCTCTTCCACGAGCTCGGCTTTCGTCATGCTCCCGCCGAGAGCCGAAGAAGAAGTAGAAGGATCCTGATCGTCCATTTTTCCTCAACTGCGTGATTTGAAGTGGTCGCCCAGCGTGGCTTCGCCGGTGCCGGCTTTCTCCGCGTACTCTTCCCAGTCGGTCCGGAACTCGTCGGATTTCAGCGCGCGAATGCTGAGGCCGATCTTCCGCTCGGACGGAACGAGCTTGATGATCTTCATCGGGTAGTTCTCGCCGACGGTCAGCTCGATTTTGTCGCCACCCTTCGTATCGTCCAGTTCCGACACGTGGATGAGCCCCTCGATGCCTTCGTCGAGCTCGACGAACGCCCCGAAGTTCGTCACGCGCACCACCTTGCCCTCGATGGTCTGTCCGACCTGACGGCGCGAGAAGAAGTCGTCCCAGATATCGGTCGCAAGCTGCTTCAACCCAAGCGACAGCCGCTGATTTTCGGCGTCGATGTTGAGCACCATCGCCTCGACCTTGTCGCCCTTCTTCAGCACTTCCGAAGGGTGCTTGATTCGCTTGCTCCACGACATGTCCGAGATGTGGATCAGCCCGTCGATGTCGTCCTCGACCTCGACGAACGCACCGAACTCGGTGAGGTTGCGCACCTTGCCGACGATCTTCGAGCCGACCGGATACTTCTCGGCCAGCTCGTGCCAGGGGTTGGTCTCGACCTGCTTGAGGCCGAGCGAAATGCGCCGCGCCGTCGCGTCGACGCCGAGCACCATCGCGTCGACGCTGTCGCCGACGTTCAGGATCTTCGACGGATGCTTGACGCGCTTGCTCCACGACATCTCGGAGACATGGATGAGCCCTTCGACGCCCGGCTCGAGCTCGATGAAGGCGCCGTAGTCGGTCAGGCTGACGACCTTGCCCGACATCCGCGCCCCGACCGGGTAGCGGTCCGACACGTTCGACCACGGATCGTTGACGAGCTGCTTGTGTCCCAGCGAGACGCGCTCGGTCGCCGGATCGTACTTGAGCACGATGACGTCGATCTCGTCGTTCACCTTGAAGAGCTCGGACGGATGACCGACCCGGCCCCACGACATGTCGGTGATGTGCAGCAGGCCGTCGATGCCGCCGAGATCGATGAACGCACCGTAATCGGTGATGTTCTTGACGATGCCCTTCAGCACCTTGCCTTCGGCCAGCGTATGCAGCGTGTGCTTCTTCTTCTCGGCGTTCTCCTCCTCGAGGAGCACCTTGCGCGAGAGCACGATGTTGCCGCGCTTCTTGTTGACCTTGATGACCCGCATGCGCAGCTCCTGGCCGCGCAGCGCGTCGAGATTGCGGACCGGCCGCACGTCGATCTGCGACCCGGGCAGGAACGCGCGCACGCCGATGTCCACCGCGAGCCCGCCCTTAATGCGCTCGATGACGCGGCCGATGACGACCTTGCGCTCGGCATAGGCCTTCTCGACCTCGTCCCAGATCTTCATCTTCTCGGCTTTTTCGCGCGAGAGCACGACGTAGCCGTCGCGATCTTCGGTGCGCTCGAGCAGCACGTCGACGGTGTCACCGGGCTGAACGGTCACCTCGCCGCGCTCGTCGAGAAACTCGTCGACGCCGATGATGCCTTCCGACTTGTAGCCGATGTCGACAATCACTTCCGACGGCGTGACTTTGAGCACGGTGCCCTTCATCACCTCGCCTTCCGCGATGTTCCGGAAGCTGTTATCGTAGATGTCGAGCATCCGGGAGAATTCCTGGGGGTCGACATCCTCATCTTTAAAGGGGGTGAGAACACCTCCCCGCGCCTGGGCTTTGCCGCCCGCGCGAGGGGCCGATCCGGCGCCCTCCGGGACTGCGGCTTTCTGAGTGCGCTCGTCGTCCACGTTCACCATGCCTTACAAATCCTCCTCAAATCGATCGATTGCCGGTAAGGTATGGAGACCGGCGCTCCGAGTTTCGCGTCTGCGCGCCCGCGCGCGTGGCGCCCGGGCGGGCACCGACGCTCTGCAGCGACTGCTGAATCGCGATAAGCAATAGAGTGTAGGTAGTTTATGGGTAAACTGTCAAGGATGCCTCGGACCGGACATCGGGTCGTTGATGGGCTGAAAGGATGCGGGTAAATGGCGAAGCGTAAAGCGGCGGCACCCAGACGCAAGGCCGCCCGCAAACCCACCAGGAAAGCCGTTCGCAAAGCGTCGAAACCGGCGAAACGCACGGCGCGCAAGGCCACCCGGTCCGCCCGGCCTCGGCCGCGACGTGCGGCCAAACTCGCCGCGAAGAAGAAGGCCGCCAGGGTCGTCAAAGCCGCCGCGCCGAAGGCCCGGCCGAAGTCCAGCGCTCCCGTCCGGCCGAAGTCCGGCGCTCCCGTCCGGCCCAAGCCCGTCGCTCCCGTCCGGCCCAAGCCCGTCGCACTCTCGCGCGAACGCCGGCAATTGCGGGAAGAGGACATGGTGCCGACGCCCCCGTCCACGCTCGACTTCCAACACAAAGCTTCATCGGCCGAGAGCGGACAGAATCACTACCAGCAGCGGAAACGCGAGCACACCGAAGGGGGAACGACCCTGACGACCGGCGATCTGGATACCGACTGGAACGACGCCTATTCGAGCGGCGAAGAGACGCCCGGCGGCGACATGCCGACGCCGGACCAGGATGTCGTCGAGGAAATCGGGCGGGCGCTGGGCGTCGAGTATGAAGATGCCGAAGAGCTGAAGGGCGCCGACAAGATAGCCGATCGCGACCGCCACCGCTGGGAATACGATCCCGCCAGCGCCGATGACTACCGCGACCGGAACCGCCGCGACGACGACTGACCGCCGCCGCGCGATTACGCTCGGGCGCCGCTCACCTGCTGGATGATCTCGAGCACCCGCTCGACCGTTTCGTCGATCGACAGCATCGTCGTGTCGACCTTGACCGCGTCGTGCGCCATCGTCAGCGGCGAGGTGGCTCGTGTGCGATCGGATCGATCGCGCGCTTCCAGTTCGCTGGCCACATCCGAGGCCGCGGCCGCGCGGCTCAGCCCGTGGGCGGGGTCCGCCGCCCGCCGCCGGGCGCGTTCTTCGGGAGAGGCATCCAGGTAAATTTTCACGTCGGCGTTGGGAAACACCACCGAGCCGATATCGCGGCCCTCCATCACTACCCCGCCGCCATGCCCCTCTTTCCTCTGTCGAGCGACCAGCGCGGCCCGCACTTTCGGCAACCGTGCGGTGGCGGCCGAGGCGCGATCGATCTCCGGCGTGCGGATGGAGGTCGTGACGTCGTATCCGTCGATGACGACCAGGCCGTAAGCCACCGTGAGAGCCGCGTGCTCTGCAACATCTGCCACGGCGTCCTCATCTTCGAGATTCAGCCGATCGTGCACGGCCTTCCACGCGACAGCGCGATACATGGCGCCCGTGTCGACATGCCGGTAATTGAGGCGTTTCGCCAGCTCGCGGGCGACGGTGCCCTTGCCGGCCCCGGACGGGCCGTCGATGGCGACAATCAGACGATGATCGGACACAAACCCGAGTATATCCGACGCCTTCATTTGACCGCGGTCCGTGTCGCGATCGCCTTCTGAATCGCGGCCGCGGTAATCGACGCGCGGTAGTCGGCGAGCTTGCGGCCGTTCTCGAGAACCGTCCGAATCGATCCCATCTCGACGCCGTTGATGCTGAACTTTCCGGCCTTGATTCGTTGTTCGGCACGAATGTGCTTCGGATCGACGAGCGCGACGAGCGCCTCGTAGTGATAGTCGTCGTGCAGGCCGGCGCGCGAGGCCGACTGCACGTCGGGCTTCTGGAAGATGCCGATTTTCTTCAGGGTACTCGAAGCTCCACATGTCCTGCGTGTAGTACTCGGTGATGAAGTGGACGCGCGCCTCCGGCGCGGGCCATTTCGCGCTCAGCTCCGCGGCGACCGCCTGCATGCCCTTCTGATTGCCGCCGCTGTCGCCGAGGAGCACGATGTCCTTGAATCCGTGCGCCTTCAGACTGGTGCAGATGTCGCGAAGCAGCGCGCGGAAGGTGTCTTCGGTGAGGCTGATCGTCCCCGCGAACTGCATGTGCCCGGTCGCCGGCGCATGGTTGCCTTCGGGGACGAACGCAACGATGGGCGCGATGAGCGCGTTGCCGAGCGTGCGCGCGATCGCGTCGGTCGTCGCACGCAGCACGAAGTTGTGCTTGCCGGTCGCCGTGTACGGACCGTTCTGCTCGACGCCTCCAGTGCCGACGATGACGGTCGTTTTCCCCGCGCGGATCGCGTCGCGCACTTCCATGAAGGTCATCTCGTCGATGAAGAGCGTGTCGGCGGCCGGAATCGGGCGCGGCTCGTTCGCGTCCTGCGTACCTTGCGCGGAGGCCGGCACAGCCGCCGCCAGCACCAGCGCGCCGATGGCGATTCGAGTCTTCGTCAGAGCGGAGAAACGACGCATCTCAACCTCCGGGGCAAATGGGAAGTGATTGGCAGGAACGGCACTCTACACTAAGATGCGGCCCGACGAAAGACAACGGAAAGGCAGGTGCACATTGCGTCGACTGATGCTCGTCCTGATCGCGTTCGCCGGCCTCGCCACCTCTACGGCCGCCCAGGTCGCACCCGCCGATCCGAATCAATGGGAGCCGGACATGCAGAAGTTCGAGGCCGAGGACAAGGCCAGGGGACTCGTGAAGGGCGGCATCGTCTTCATCGGCTCCTCGAGCATCCGGCGCTGGACGAACCTCGCGGAGTCGTTTCCCGATCAGAAGGTCGTGAACCGCGGCTTCGGCGGCTCCGAGATGGAACACGCCGCACAATACGCGAGCCGTGTGGTGGTGCCTCATGCCCCGCGCATCGTCGTGCTGTATTCGGGCGAGAACGATCTGAACCGCGGCGTCGCTCCGCAGACCGTGTTCGCCAGCTACAAGAAGTTCTACGACACCGTGCACGGCGCCCTGCCGAACACCCGGGTAGTTGCCGTCAGCCTCAAGCCGTCGCTCGCACGATGGAAGATCCGCAACGAGATGCACGAGACCAACAAGATGATCCGCACGCACTGCGCGGCGGCAAAGAACTGCGTGTATGTCGACGTGTGGCCGCCGATGCTCGGGAAAGACGGTACGCCGAAGCCCGAACTGTTCGTGGAGGACGGCCTGCACATGACGCCGTCCGGCTACACGATCTGGACGGCGATCCTCGCACCGCACTTGAAGTAAAGGACGAGCGCCGGATGCAGGTTCGCTTGCAGAAAATCATTTCAGCGGCCGGCATCGCCTCGCGCCGCGCCGCCGAACGGCTGATCGAAGAAGGCCGTGTGTCGGTCAACGGCGCCACCGTGACCGCCCTCGGGACGAAGGCCGATCCCGACGTCGACGACATTCGCGTAGACGAACGGCGCGTGAAACGCCCCGAGCGGCATCGCTACTTCCTGCTCAACAAACCGCGTGGCTATGTCACGACCCGCTCGGATCCGGAACAGCGGCCGACCGTGCTCGATCTGCTGAAGGGTGTGCGGGAGTACGTCTACCCCGTCGGCCGGCTCGACTTCGATTCGGAAGGGCTGCTGATTCTCACCAACGACGGCGACCTCGCCGCAACGCTGACGCATCCGCGGCACGAGGTCGAGCGGGTGTATGAAGCGCAGGTGCTTGGCGTGCCCGACGAGCACGACCTCGATCGCCTGCGCCGCGGCCTCGTCATCGACGGCCGGCGCACCAGTCCTGCGCAGATCGATCTGGTCACCGAGCGCCGGACCGCGACGTTCAGGAAGGAGCGGGGTGACAGCACGTCAGTCCTCCGCGTGACGATTCACGAGGGGCGCACGCGTCAGGTCCGCAAGATGGGCGACGCCATCGGCCATCCGGTGCGCACGCTCAAGCGGGTCCGGATAGGACCGATCGCCGACAAGAATTTGAGGCTGGGAACGTACCGGGAGCTGACGGCCGAAGAGGTACGGCGGCTGAAGAACACGGTACGGCGGCAGGACGAAGGGAGTCGTGGGGAGTCGGGGAGTCGGAGAGAGTCCAGGAGTCGGGGAGAGTCTGCGAGTCGGGGAGAGTCCGGGAGTCGGAGAGAGTCCGGGAATCGAAGGCGTCGATGAGTCTGAGGTTGATCAACCGTCAACAATCTTGCAAGGAGTGTGCATGATGGTCATCAAGCGTGTCGGACCACTGTCCTGTGCGAAGCTGAGTGGGACGCTCTACGCCCTCATCGGACTGCTCATCGGCGGCATCGTCTCGATGATCGCCATGGCCGGTGGAGCCGCCTCAGACAACACATTTGGCCAGGGGATGGGGGCGGCGCTTGGCGTGGGAGCGATTGTGCTGTTCCCGATCCTTTACGGACTGATGGGCTTTGTGGCCACGCTCATCGGTGCCTGGCTGTACAACATCGTCGCCGGCATGGTCGGGGGTATCGAAATCGACGTCCAGTAAACACGAAACAGAAGATCTAAAGATCTAGAGATCTAAGATCTAAAGATCTAGAGTTCTAAAGATCTCTTAATCTCCTGATCTCCTGTTCAAGAACTGTCAGTGGATTTTTTCGCCGGGCTCGACTTCCGTCGACATCGACGGGACCTCTTCGATCGGCGACAGCCCCTCGAGGTCGAGCTGCGGCTGTGACGGTCCCGACTGTGAGAGGCCCGCGGGGACTTCGAAGCCGAGCGCCTCGGCCATTTCTTCAATCTTCGGCAGGTCTGACAGGTCGCGCAGGCCGAACCGGATCAGGAACTCGCGGGTCGTCGCGTACATGAAGGGGCGTCCGACCACCGGCTTGCGCCCGACGATCTTCACGAGCTGGCGTTCGATAAGCGTGTTCACCACGCCCGCGGTGTTGACGCCGCGAATCTCGGTAATCTCGGGTGCGGTGACCGGCTGCTTGTAGGCGATGACGGCCAGCGTCTCCAGCGCCTGCACCGACAGCCGCTGGGTCGTCCGCTCGTGGAAGAGACGACGGACCCACTCGTGCAGCTCGGGACGCGTGACGATCTGGTACCCGCCGGCGACCTCGACCAGCTGAATGCCGCCCGGGCGATCGTAATCGCGCTTCAACGCTTCGAGCGCCGCTTCCACATCTTCTTTCGGCTCGTTCTCGAGGAGCTTGAACAGCATCTTCGGTGTGAGCGGGTCTGGCGACGCGAAAATCAGCGCTTCGATAACGGGTTTCAGCTCGTCACTCATGTTGTGTTCTACTTTTTACTTTCTACTTTTTACTTTTTGCTTTCCAGATCGCCAATCGGCGTCGGTGCGTCCGTGGGACGCGCGCGCTTGTAAACGCGGATCGGACCGAAGGCCGAGGTCTGGAACACGCGGATCAGCTTGAGGCGAATCATCTCGAGCAGCGCCAGAAACGTCACGATCACCCCGCGCGTGTCGTCCCCCGCGAACAGGTCCTCGAAGCCGCAGGCCTCGGTTTCCGACAGGAGCCCGAGCAGCTGCTCGATGCGCACCTCGACCGGGACTTCTTCGGGCGGCAGCAGCATCTTCGGGCGCTGCTTCGCCCGCTCGAGCACGCCGCGAAACGCGGCGAGCAGGCTGAACAGATCGACTTCGATTTCCGGCTCGTAGGCGTAGTCGTCGCCCGCGATTTCCGCGATGCGGCCGTCGGGACGTATCCACTGCGCGCCGCGCAGCACGGCGCGCTCGTGCAGCAGCTCGGCCGCCGCCTTGAACTTCTGGTGTTCGAGCAACCGTCGCACCAGCGCCTCGCGCGGATCCTCTTCCGGCTCGCCGTCTTCGGCCGACTCGGGCCGCGGCAGCAGCATCTTCGACTTGATGTGAATCAGCGTCGCCGCCATGACCAGGAACTCGCCCACCGTGTCGAGATTCAGCTCCTGCATCATCTCGACGTATTCGAGGTACTGGCGCGTGATGAGCGCGATGGGGATGTCGTAGATGTTCACCTCGTGCGTCTTGATGAGGTGAATCAACAAATCGAGCGGCCCCTCGAACGCGTCGAGCTTCACCGAATACGCTTCGGGGGACGATTCGAAATCGGACGCTGGTGTGGGACGCTCGTTCATCTGTATGCGATCTTCATGGCGCCGCGGACGCGCGCCATTGTCTGGGACGCCACGGCCCGCGCGCGCCGGGAGCCCTCCACGAGAATCTCATGGATTCGCTCCGGCCGCGACAGAAGTTCGCGGCGGCGTTCCCGCAGCGGCTCCAGTACACCGTTCAGGGCCCTCGCCAGCTTGTCTTTCACCTCGACGTCGCCGACTTGTCCCGCGCGGTAGCGGGCTTTCAGGTCGTCGACCTCCGCCGTGTCGGGATTGAACACATCGTGGTAGAGGAACACCGGATTGCCTTCCACCGTGCCGGGAATGTCGGCTCTGGTGCGCTTCGGATCGGTATACATCGAGCGCACTTTTTTCTTCACGGCGTCGGCGTCTTCGGAAAGCAGGATCGTGTTGCCGAGGCTCTTGCTCATCTTCTTGAAGCCGTCGAGCCCCGGCAGCCGCGCGACTTTCGTCAAGAGCGGCTTCGGCTCTACCAGGATGTCGCCATAGAAGCGGTTGAACCGGCGCACCACTTCGCGGGACAGCTCGAGATGCGGCACCTGATCGTCGCCGACGGGAATGAAATTGCCGTCATAGAGCGCAACGTCGGCCGTCTGAAGGAGGGGATAGCCCAGAAACCCGACCGACGACAGGTCTTTGTCGCTCAACGACTCCTGCTGCTCTTTGTAGGTCGGCACCCGTTCGAGCCACGAGACCGGCGTCGTCATGCCGAGCAGCAGGAACAACTCGGCGTGCTCGGGCACCATGGACTGCACGAAAAACGTGCTGCGCTCGGGATCGAGGCCGGCGGCGATCCAGTCGACCGCGTTCTCGTAGGCGTACTGCGTCACCTGGCTCGGATCGGCGTAGTCGGTGGTCAACGCGTGCCAGTCGGCCACGAAGTAATAACAGTCGGTACTGCTCCTGGAGCGCCACCCAGTTGTGCAGAGCGCCGACAAGGTGACCCAGATGCAGCTGCCCTGTCGGGCGCATGCCGGAGACGACGCGTTTTCGAGGGGTCACATCAGCCACGAGAGAATCAGATAATAGGGCCGGCTGATGAGCAAGCCCAGGACACCCGCCACGAGCAACCCCATCAGAATCAGAAAGCCGTACTGATAAATCCAGCTGAGTTTCATCGCCAGCTGCGGCGGCAGCAGCGCCATGACAATCTGCCCGCCGTCGAGCGGTGGGATCGGCAGCATGTTGAAGACCGCGAGAAGCACGTTCAGCGTCAACGCGTCGTAGACGACGTAGTCGAGCAGACTGCCGTGTCCCATCGCACCCGCGCGTATCGCCACAGAGGCGGTAACGGCAATCAGCAAGTTGCTGATCGGGCCTGCAGCCGTCACGAGAATGTGATCCCGTCTCGGATGCCTCAGGTTGCGCGTGTTGACGGGCGTGGGCTTCGCCCAGCCGATCAGCGGCGCGCCAGACGCCATGGCGACAATCGGCAACAGCAGCGTCCCGATCGGATCGGTATGCACGACGGGATTCAGCGTGACGCGTCCGAGACGCTTCGCCGTGTCGTCGCCGAGCTGGCTCGCCGACCACGCGTGCGCCGCCTCGTGAACACTCAGCGAAACGATCAGAACCAGAAGAGAAATGACGAGGTTGGTAACGTTGAGATCCTGCAACGGGTAGAGAGTATAACCGGTCAGCGGCCTCTGCCGGCGAAGTATCCGAGCACAGCATCGGCCGTTTTCGCGCCGACCACAGCCGTCAGCTCTTCGCGCGAGGCGCGGCGAACCCCCGCCAGGCTGCCGAACGACGTGAGCAGCGCCTTGCGGCGTCGTGGTCCAATCCCCGGCACGCTGTCGAGCTCCGATCGCAGGTCGCGCATCGTGCGCGCCTTTCGATGGAACGTCACGGCGAAACGATGCGCTTCGTCGCGAATCTGCTGAATCAGCCGCAGCGCCGGATCGTCTTTCGGCCACACCACCGGCTCGTCGCGATCGCGGGTGACGATCAGCTCTTCCTTCTTCGCGATGCCCACGGCCACCAGGTTCGCGAGGCCAAGGTGCTGCAGCGCGTCGTAGGCCGCCGACAGCTGCCCCTTGCCGCCGTCGATCACGACGAGATCGGGAAACGGCCCGCCCGCTTCGAGCAGCTTGCGGTACCGGCGCGTGACGACTTCGTTCATCGCGGCGAAGTCGTCCGAGCCCGCGTGATTCGCCGGCGAGATGCGGTACTTGCGGTATTCCCCCTTGCGCATCCTGCCGTCCTCGCACACCACCATCGACGCGACCGTCTCGCTGCCCTGAATCGTCGAGATGTCGAAGCATTCGATGCGCCGCGGAATCGCCGGCAGCGCGAGCGTGGATCGCAGCGTCTCGAGCGCGTCGTACTGCGACAACCCGGTATCGATCAGCCGGGCCTGGTAGGCGATGCGCGCGTTGCGGACGGCCAGATCGACCAGGCCGCGCTTCTCGCCCCGCTTCGGCACGACGACCTGCACACGGCGTGCTGCCTGTTCCGTCAGCCACACTTCGAGGAGGTCGGCGTCCTCGGGCTGGCTCGACAGGTGTACCTCGGCCGGTGCCGGACGATCCTCGTAGAACTGTTGCACCGAGGCTTGAAGGATTTCCGCCGCCGAGCCCGAAATCCCCTCGTTCGCGGCCAGCTCGACCCGCTCGAGCACGCGCCCGGCGCGCATGACGAAGACATGCACGACGGCGCCGGCCGGTCCCATGTGCAGGCCGAACGCGTCGCGATCGCCCATCCGCACGGTGGCAATCTTCTGCTGACGATCTCGAAGGGTCTGGATGGTTCGTGCGGCGTCCCTCAGGTGTGCCGCCTCTTCGAATCGTTCCGCGGCCGAGGCCTCGTTCATCGACCCGGTGAGCCGCTCGACGAGCTCGTCGTTCTTCCCTTCGAAGAACAGCTGCGTGCGCGCGACGGCTTCGTGATACGCCGATTGTGTGCAGATCGCCGACACGCACGGCGCCAGGCAGCGCTTGATGTCGTACTCGAGGCACGGGCGGTCGCGGTTCCCGGTAATCACCTCGTTGCACGACCGAATCCCGAACAGCCGGTGCGTCAGCCCCATCGTGCGGCGCGCGAGCGACGCGGGCATGAACGGGCCGGCATAGTACGTGCCATCGCGCTCGACGCTTCTGGCGACCAGCACGCGCGGGAACGCCTCATTGGTCGTCAACTGCAGATACGGATAGTTCTTGTCGTCGCGCAGCCGCACGTTGTACCGCGGCGCCCGCTCCTTGACGAGGTGGTTCTCGAGCGCGAGCGCCTCGACCACCGAATCGGTGACGATGACCTCGAGGCTGGCGGCCTCGTCGAGCAGCGCGTCGGTCTTGGGATGCGTGCCGCGGGCGCCGAGATAGCTCCGAACGCGGTCGCGCAGCGACCGCGCCTTCCCTATGTAGATGGTCTCGCCTGTCTCGTTTGAGAACAGATACACCCCTGGCTGCTCGGGCAGGTGTGCGATCTGACTCTTGAGGTTGTGGACGGGCATACAGTACTATCTCGAAACTCGTTGTGCTGTGGAACCCTTCATTATACTCGCGTGATCAGGACGCCCGCGCCTCGGCTCGACCGGGGCATGCCGACCCGTCGGCGCCCGAGCCCCCCCACAAGCTGACGTTCACCGGCGCCATCGGGATCATCTGCATGTTCCCGCTGCGCGTGGTCATCCGCGTCAGCGTGGCGCTCGGCATCTCGCCGAACACGCTGACGCTCATCGGCGTGCTCATCAACTGCACCGCCGCCCTGGGGCTCGCCATCAACCAGTTCGTACTGTCCGGCCTGATCATGATCTGCGCGAACATCTTCGATTTCATCGACGGCAAGGTTGCGCACATTACGGGACGGCAATCGGAATTCGGCGCGTTCTGGGACTCGACACTCGATCGCTTTTCCGACCTCGCGCTCTTCACCGGCCTCATCTGGCTGTATGCGAGGCTGGGCCGCAACGACTACGTGCTCATCACGACGCTGACGCTGATTTTCTCGATCATGACGAGCTACGCGCGGGCGCGCGCCGAGTGCCTCATCGAGAAATGCAAGGTGGGTTTCATGGAGCGGCCCGAACGCATCGTGCTGTTCATGATCGGCGCCTTCACCAACCGGATGGCCGCGGTGCTCTGGGTGATCCTCGTGCTGTCGATTCTGTCGGTGGCCAACCGCATCCACTACACGTATCTGATCCTCAACAACAGACCGATGCCATCGACCAGCGGGCTGAGGGGCGTATTCAACCGCGCCTTCTTCTGGCGCGACGAACGGACGACGGTGCCGTACGACCTGTGGGTCGTGGCCATCCTCGCGTTCGTGTGGCTCACACCACCCGACTGGCTGAACGATCCCACTGCCGCCGGACAGCCCGGGCTACTGCAGTGGATTCTGTCGAAGATCTAGCGCGACCAGAATCTTGTCGGGGTTCACGCTGCCGGGAGGCCTCCGCTCCTGGGCCACGCGCTGCGCCAGATACTGCAGGATGGCGTTGACCGGCGTCGCCACGCCGTGGAGCCGGCCAAGCCGCACGATTTCGCCGTTCAGATAGTCGGTCTCGATCGTGCCCAGCCGCCGCTCGAGGCTCTGCCACGACGACCCCCCGCGCCGTTCGACGCCGTCGATCGTGCGGGTCGTCACGTCCTTTTCCAGGCGCGCCGCGTCTTCCTCGTCATCGGGTACGTGCCCGATTCCCGCGGCGGCGAAACACTCGATCGCCTCGCGCCTCGCCCGTTGCGCCAGCCCGCTGCCGCGCGCCGCGGTGCCGCACAGCGCTTCGACGGCATTGCCGAGATTCGACAGCAGCTTGCGGTACTTCCACCGCATGATGTCGGGCTTCGACTCCGAATAGAACGACGAGGCCCGCAGCGCGGTGGCGACCGTGTCGGTCAGGGCGTCCGATCCGGTCGGATAGCGGCCCAGATGGAGGATGCCGCTCCTGGGTGCGCACCAGACCTGGATGAAGCCCGGCGTCAGGTAGTCCGTCGGGCACCACACGAAGACGCCGTACACGTTGGCGAATCGCTCGCTGGCCATCCGTTCGTTCGCGACGCCGTTCTGCACGCAGAAGATCGGAAGCTGGGGCGGCGCCGCCGCCGCGAGCGCATCGAGCGCGGCCGGCGTGTCCTGGGTCTTGGTGGCCAGGAGTACGACGTCCTCGCTGGTCCACGAGATCGCGGCCGGCCGATCGACGACCGGAACGGTCAGCGTGAGGGTTTCGGTTGGAGATTGAAGCCGGAGGCCGTGATCGCGAATCGCCTCGTAGTGCGCGCCGCGCGCAATCAGCAGCGCGGAGTGGCCGTGCTGGGCGAGCCGGCCGCCAACCGTTCCGCCCACGGCGCCGGCGCCAAGGATAACGAAGCGCATGGCGATCGCAAATAGAATCTAAAATCTGGAATCTAAAAACTAAAATCTAAGAACCGCTTTCTAGATTCTAGTTTCTAGTTTTCAGATTCTAGATTCCATTAGGCCCTTCTCCGCTTTGCCTCTGGCTTTCCTGCTGCGGCCTTCTTCACTGTCAGATCGGCCTTCGCCGACGGTTTCTTGTTCGCGCTCACCGTGTCGAGGCTCTTTCTGAGGGCCTCCATCAGGTTCACGACCTTCGGTGGCATCTCGACGGCCGGCGCCACGACCTCTTCGCCCGCGATCTTGGCCTCGATGATCTTCTGCAGCCCTTCGCGGTACTCGTCGTGGTAATCGCTCAGGTCGAGCTTCTTCTCGAAGGTGCCGATCACCTGTTTGGCCAGCTGCACCTCCTGCGGCTTGACCTTGGTGGGAATCGCATCGAGCTCCTCGATGCCGTCCGTGCTGCGCAGCTCGGCGGTGTGATGCAGCGTGTACATCACCAGTCCCTTGTCGCCGGGCCTGACGGCGACCAGATACTCGCGCCCGTAGAGCGCCAGCTTGCCCACGCCGAGCTTGCCCTTCATGCCTTCGCGGAACACGGCAAACGCATCGGCGGCCACCTGGCCGTCGGGGGCGAGGTAGTACGTGCGATCGACGTACATCGGATCGAGCGCGCTCGCATCGTCGAATTGCACGAGATCGATCACTCTCGTGGAGGCCGGCCGGACTTTCTCGATGTCGTCCTCCGACACCACCACGTAGCGGCCCTTCTCGAACTCATAGCCTTTCACCAGCTCGGTGTTGGCGACCTCTTTGTTACAGGTCGGGCACCAGCGCTTCTGCTGGATGCGTGTCTGGCATTCGCCATGGAGCTGGTTGAACGACACCGCCGCGCTCGACTCGGTCGCCGGGAACACCTTGATGGGGATGTTCACCAGGCTGACCTTCAGGAATCCTTTCCACGTGGCTCGTGCTGCCATATACCTTCCTTCAGCTGGTCACTGATAACAGCCTACCGGCGGAAGTGTACCGCACCTCTCGCACCTAACGCACCTGCCGCACCCCTCGCACCCAACGCACCTAGATATCGTCGCGTTCATCCCGAGCGCCCAGCTCCAGGCCCGTGTGGAGGAGCTGGATGTCGTGGGCCGCGATTTTGTCGCGCAGCAGCCGTCTGGCGGCGGCGTAGTGAATGCCAGGAACGACCAGCCGCCGGGCCAGATTTCTCAGCCGCGAGACGATGACGAGCGCAATCTCCTCGCCTTCCCGCCACGACACCGCGCCGATCTTCCAGTACGGGACGAAGCCGTTCTCCGACCAGATGCCGTCCGCGTAAAAGCCGCGGCCGATGCGCCGGCTCAGCGGCACGAGATAGCCGTAATAGAGAAACATCATGCCGATGCCAAACAACTGCGGCGCCGGACGTTTCAGAACGAGGAGGTCGTACACCAGCAGGAAGCCGAGGATGACGCCGAGCGCGAGCTGCAGGCCGTAGTAGCGAGGCTTGGGACCGCGCCAGGTGAGCAGGGCCGAGGAACGCCGGCGCAGAAACCAGAGCGCGTCCACACCAGCGCGCACGTTGGCCACGAGAAATCCGAGGCCGAGGAGCAGCAGGATCTGCGGTGTGTACTCAGCGCCGCGCATGAAGGGATCACGTTTCGCGTTTGGTCTCGGCCTTCGCCGCGGGAGAACCGGCCAGCGTGGGGTCGAAGCACTTCCGGCAGCGGGCTTCGTAGGTGCCGCCGGCGCCCAGCAGCAGCCGCTCGTCGCTCGCCACCAGACGCTGCGTGTGGCTGGCCGGGTTGCCGCACACCATGCAGATGGCGTGCGTCTTCGTGACGTACTCTGCGATGGCCATCAGGATCGGCATCGGCTCGAACGGGCGGCCGAGGTAATCGGTATCGAGTCCCGCCACGACGACGCGCTTGCCCGAGCCGGCGAGGCGCGTACAGGCGTCGGGCAAATCCTTGTCGAAGAACTGCGCTTCGTCGATGCCCACGACTTCGGTGTCGTCGTTGACGAGCCGCAACAGCTCGGCCGAGCTGCCGACGTTGACGCCCTGAATGCGCATCTCGCTGTGGGAGACGATCTCCGCTTCGGCGAACCGGTTGTCGAACGCGGGCTTGAAGATCTGCACCCTCTGCCGCGCGATCTGCGCGCGCCGGAGCCGGCGGATGAGCTCTTCGCTCTTGCCGCTGAACATGCTACCGGTGATGACTTCGATCCAGCCGTGGGTTGGGTTGCGGTGTGGAACGTCCATGATTGTTACTAGGGATTAGGGATCAGGGATTCGGGATTAGTGCAGTCGAACGTATCACGGGTTCGGGCGCGTTCAGCGCGTTCAGACCTAATCCCCAATCCCTCATCCCCAATCCCTAGTTCTTGAAGGTTCAGACACGTGACTGGTATTCACCGGTTTCGGTATTGACACGAATCCGGTCGCCGACGTTGATGAAGGGAGGCACCTGCACGACCAGTCCGGTTTCGGTACGCGCGGGCTTCACCTGCGCGCTGGCAGTGGCACCCTTGATGCCGGGAACGGTGTCTTCGACGCGCAGGTCGACGGTCACGGGCAGGTCGATGCCCACCGGCTCCGATCCGTAGAACTCCACCTTGATGATCGAGTCCGGCAGGATGTAGTTGACCGCGTCGCCGAGCACCTCGCGATCGATGTGCAGCTGCTCGAACGATTCCGTGTTCATGAAGTGGAACGCGTCGCCGTCGCTGTAGAGGTACTGCATGTCGTGCTCGTCGAGGATGGCACGCTCGATGTCCTCTTCAGCGCGGAACTTGTGATCGACGAGCGAGTTCGACCGGATATTGCGCGCCCGGCACTGCACGAACCCCCGCTTGTTGCCCGGGGTCAGGTGGTGCAGTTCCAGGATCCGCAGCAGATCGTCGCCAATCTTGATGAGATTGCCCTTGCGCAGTCGAGTCGCCTGTATCGAGGCCATAGCCGATCATCGTACCCAACTTCGCGAAGGTCCGTCAAACATGCTACGATGCGAAACAGTCGATGAAACGAGCCTCGATCGGCATCGCGCTCCTCGTTTCGGGCTTTCTGGCTGGTCTCGTCCTCACCGGCCGTCTGCGATCGGCAGAAGAGTCCACGGCGCAAACCACCGCATCCCAGACAGCGTCGGCCACGCCGACGGTTTCGGTTCCGCCCGCGGTCGCGACGGCCACCGGCGGACTGCCCGATCTCACCGTCATTGCCGCGCAGGCCGTGAGGGGCATCGTCAATATTTCGTCCGAGCAGGTGGTGCGCCGGCCGAACTCTCCCCTGTCCAACGATCCGTTCTTCGAATATTTCTTCGGCGCCAACCAGGATCTGTTCGGCTCGCGCAATCAGCTCGCGCGCAGCCTCGGATCGGGCGTGCTGATTTCCGACGACGGGTACATCGTGACCAACAGTCACGTGATTGGCAGCGAGAAGGCCGACGTGACCGTGGCGTTCTCCGACAAACACGAGGCGCCGGCGAGAATCATCGGCATCGACAAGGCGACGGACCTGGCACTTATCAAGGTGGCCAAACCCGGGCAGCCGCCCTTGAAATGGGGCGACTCGTCACGGGCCAAGGTGGCCGAATGGGTGCTCGCGATCGGCAGCCCCTATCAGCTGAGCCATAGCGTCTCGCTCGGCATCATCAGCGCGCTGGGACGCAAGAACCTGGGGTTCTCGGAGTACGAGGACTTCATCCAGACCGATGCCGCGATCAATCAGGGCAATTCGGGTGGCGCGCTCGTGAACGCGCGCGGGGAGTTGATCGGCATCAACACCGGCATCTTCAGCTCAGCCGAAAACGGAGGGTCGGTCGGCATCGGGTTCGCCATCCCCAGTAACATGGCGCGCCAGATCATCGGCGAAATCATCGAGCATGGTGTCGTCCGCCGCGGATCGCTGGGCCGGATGACCATGTACCCGCTCACCGCCCAGATGGCGGCGCAGCTCGGCGTGAAAGAGACGGCCGGCGCGTTCGTCGATCAGATCGACAGGCGTTCTCCGGCGTACCAGGCGGGACTCGATGCGGGCGACATCGTCGTCTCGTTCAACGGCGTGGCCGTCACCGATCCGAAGCATCTCATCCAGCTCGTCTCCAACGCGCCGATCGGCTCAACGGCCACGGTCGTCGTCTTTCGCGAAGGCCGCCGCGTGACGCTGAAGCTCCCGATCCTCCAGCGCGCAAACTAGTCCCGTAATCTGCCAGTCTGCGAACCCATTAATCTACCAATCTGCCAATCTGCGAATCCGCCAATTCCCTAGCCCTTACCCGATACGCACACATGCCCGTCGGCGTAACACCGCCAATGACGCTCGGTGCCCGCTGAAATCCCGATGCGTGGGCTCCAGGAGATGTCGTCGATGCGATGGCCTCGATCTTCGATGAACAGCTTGTCGCCGAGGAGGTCGATGCCGGTGTCCTTCAGCGTAATGCCCAGCGCATGGGTGACGTTGCCGGGTCCGCGGCAGAGTGCGTGATCGGCAATCCGCGTCACGCGCGTCTTGTGACGCGACGTGCGCGATCGCGCCCGCCGCCGGCGCATCAGCGGTATGCCGTCCAGCGGTTCGAGCGCTCGAATCAGAATCGCCGCGGGCGACGCTTCCGGCTCGGTCACCACGTTGACGAGCGGATGAACGCCGTAGTTGAGGTAGACGTAGGCATGGCCGGGTGGACCGTACATCGGCGCGTTGCGTCTGGTCGGCCCTGGCGCCGCGTGGCACGCGGGATCGGATTCGCCGACGTACGCTTCGACTTCGACGATGATGCCCGAGGTGACGCCGGAGGCGGTGCGATGCACGAGCACCTTGCCGACGAGATCGGGCGCGACGACAAGCGTCGGCCTGGCGTAGAACGCGCGCGGCAGGGGCACTACAGTCTGAGGCGCTCGAGCGCGCGTTCGACCGCGAGCACCACGTCGGGATCGGACGCTCTGGCCGCTTGTGCGAGGGCGGGCACCACCGTCGAATCGCCCGAGAATCCGAGGATGTCGGCCATCAGGCGGCGCACCTCTGGATCCGCGTCGCCAAGCGAGGTGGCAAGGGTCGGCGCCATCACCGGCGCGAGATCGAGGAGATAGCGAACGGCCGCCGGTTTCAGCGAGTCATTCCGAAGCGCGGCCACGACGTGATCGGGCGTGCTCCCGGGCGCGCCGAGCTTGAGCGTGGCGTACTGCAGCGCAAGGAGCACGCCGGCGGAGCGTTCGTTCTGCCCCATCTGCTGCAACATCGGCAGCGCGTCGCGGGCGCTGGCGCGCGCGAGACCTTCGATGGCCAGCGTGCGCACGCCGGTATTCGAGTCCGCGAGCAGCTCTTCCAACGTCGAGACCGACGCGACATGGCCGATACCCGCGAGACCTTCAAGGGCAGCCTGCGCGTCGGGTCCCTTCTGGTGGTAGCTCAACTGGTCCATCAACGCCTGGACCGCGTTCGGATATTGCAGGCGGCCGAGTGCCCGCATCGCGGCCCGCCGTACCGGCGCTTCCCGGGAGTTGATGTTTTCAATCAGCGCGTTCCCGAGCGGATCGCAGCCGGCACGATCGGCCTTCGGGCGGACCGGACAGGCCATCGGGGCGAGCAATGCCGCCAGCCCGATGGCCTCGGACCTGACCTGGGCGTTGCTATCGCTCAGCGCGATGACGAGTCCCGCCAGCACCGACGGAGGAACCCGACGTGCCTTCAGCGCGAGCTGGCCCTCAGCGGCCACGTCGCCGGCCGCGGAATTCGTCCGCTGTTCGATGACAAAGCCAACCATCTTCTTGCGCGAAATCGGCCGAAGCGTGAACAGCGACAGCTCGGCGTCCAGGGCCGCCATCTGGACGCGATCGTCGGGGTCGGCGAGCAAGTCGCCAATCGGCGCGGCGGCTTCCTGGTAGTCGGCGTCCTTCAGGATCTGGATCGCCCGCACCCGCGTGGCGGCGTCCTTGTGCTTGAGGCCGGCAGCCACCTCTTCGAAAGAGTACTGCTGAGCTGACACGGTCCGGCTGGCCACCTTCGCCAAGGCTCCGGCGGCCAGGGAGCCGGACACTACGTACACGCAGCTTACGAACGCGACCGTCAACCAGACTCTCATCTAATCCCTAATCCCCAATCCCCAATCCCTAGTTTAGTGAGTCTATTCAAGCGCATAAGCATGCGACCTTCCACTCGCGAGGACCGGCTGGAGGAAATGCCCCGTGTGGGATCCCGGCGCCTTGGCGATCTGTTCGGGCGTGCCGGTGGCGACGACGCGGCCGCCCTCGTGCCCACCTTCCGGACCGAGATCGATGATGTAGTCCGCGGTCTTCAGCACGTCGAGGTTGTGCTCGATGACCACCAGCGTGTGCCCCGCCTCCAGAAGTTTCTTGAACGCGGTCAACAGCTTCGCGATGTCGTCGAAGTGGAGGCCGGTCGTCGGCTCGTCGAGCACGTAGAGGATGCGATCGCCCGTTCGCGACGACAAGTGCGAGGCAATCTTGATGCGCTGCGCTTCTCCGCCCGAGAGCGTCGTCGCCGGCTGGCCGAGCCGGAGATAGCCGAGCCCGATTTCGTCGAGCACCTGGAGACGCCGCAGCACCTTCGGCGAGGTGCTGAAGAACGCGAGCGCTTCGCGCACGGTGAGGTCGAGCACCTGGTTGATGTTCTTGGCCCGATGCCTCACCTCGAGAATCTGTGGCTTGAAGCGCCGGCCGTCGCACTGATCGCACGGCACGAACACGTCGGCGAGAAACTGCATCTCGACGCGCACCTCGCCTTCTCCCTGGCATGCTTCGCAGCGCCCGCCGGGCACGTTGAACGAGAAGTGGCTCGCCGTCAGCCCTCGCGCCTTCGCGTCCTTGGTGGCCGCGAAAATCTCGCGGATGGGATCGAACGCCTTGAGATAGGTCACCGGATTCGACCGCGGCGTGCGGCCGATCGGCGTCTGATCGACCAGCACGACGTCGCTGACGAATTCGGCCCCTTCGATCTTCCGGTGCGCACCGACGCGCTTTTCGGTGCCGCCTTTCGCCCGCTTGACGGCCGAATACAACACGTCGTGCACGAGCGTGGATTTGCCGGAGCCGCTGACACCGGTGATGCAGGTGAGGGTGTTCAGCGGAATCTCGACGTCGATGCCCTTCAGATTGTGTTCGGTCGCACCAAGCACGCGCAGTTTCTGTCCGCTGCCACGGCGCCGGCCCGACGGCACCGGGATCGCCAGATCGCCGCGGAGATACTTCGACGTCAGCGAGCGCTGATCCTTCAGCAGGTTCTCGAGCGAGCCCGCGAACACCACGCGCCCGCCCTGCTCACCCGCCCCGAGGCCCAGGTCGACAATCGTGTCGCCGACACGAATCATGTCCTCGTCGTGCTCGACGACCAGCACGGTATTGCCCTGGTCGCGAAGCTGCCGGAGGATGTTGATGAGGCGCAGATTATCGCGCGAGTGCAAACCAATGGACGGCTCGTCGAGCACGTACAGCGTATCGACGAGCGACGAGCCGAGCGAGGTCGCCAGATTGATGCGCTGCGATTCGCCGCCGGACAGCGTCGACGACAGCCGGTCGAGCGTCAGGTAATCGAGCCCCACGTCGCTCAGGAACTTGAGCCGCTTCTGGATTTCCTTGAGGACCTTGGCGCCGATGGCCGCTTCCTTTTCGGTCAACTGCAACGAGAGCAGGAACTGCTCGGCTTCACGAACTGTGTCGGCGGACACCCGATCGATCGTCCGGCCGCCGACGCGCACATCACGCGCTTCGCGGCGGAGACGGGCGCCGCCGCATTCCGGGCACGTCAGGTAGCCACGGTAGCGGCTCAGGAAGACGCGGACATGCACCTTGTACTTCTTCCGCTCGAGCCACCGGAAGAAACCGCGGATGCCGTCATAATCCTTCCCGTCGCCCTCGACCACGATCTGTCGCTCGGCATCGGTGAGGTCCTTCCAGGGTACGTCGAGCCTGATGCTGGTGCTCTTCGCCGCCCGCTTCAACTCGGCCAGTTGCGCGCGGTAGTGTGTCTTGGTCCACGGCTCGATCGCGCCTTGCTGGATGGATTTGGCCGGATCGGGAACCACAAGGTCGAGATCGAGCTCGATGACGTTGCCGAACCCGTGGCACGTGGGGCAGGCGCCGAACGGGTTGTTGAACGAAAACAGCCTCGGCTGGGGCGCCTCGTAGGTGAGCTTGCAGTTCTGACACTCGAACCGCTCGCTGAATATGTGTACCTTCGTTGCACCTGCCGCATCTTCAATGACGAATGCGGTGCCACCAGCTTCGCGATACGCGATTTCGATCGAATCGGTCAGCCGCGTCCGCATCTCCCCTTCCAGCTTGATGCGATCGATGATGACCTGCAAGGTCGTCTGATCGCGCAGCTCTGCGGGCGTCACGTCGTCCACGCCGACCGTACGGCCGTTCAAGTACAACCGGTGAAAGCCCTTCCGGCGCAGCTCGTTCAGCGTGAATGCCAATGAAGCGGCACTCGGACTGGAACCGCTAATCCCTAATCCCGAATCCCCAATCCCTTGAGGCTCTGAATCCTCATCCTCGGTTTCGGCGTCAGTACTTTCAGCAATGCTGCCGGGATCGACGACAGGCATGTCGAAGCCGATCAGCAGGCGCGCGCCTTCGGGCAGCGCCGCAAGGTGCTTCGCCACGATTTCCGCGGTATCGCGCACGACCTCCTGGCCGCACTGCCGGCAATACGTCCGGCCGACGCGGGCGAACAGCAGCCGCAGGTAGTCGTGAATTTCCGTGGTCGTGCCGACCGTCGAGCGCGGGTTCCTGATGCTGTTTTTCTGGCGGATGGCGATCGCCGGGCAGATGCCTTCGATGCGATCCACATCGGGCTTCTCCATCCGCTCGAGAAACTGGCGGGCGTAGGCCGACAACGAGCTGACGTACCGCCGCTGGCCTTCGGCGTAGATGGTGTCGAACGCGAGCGACGATTTGCCCGATCCGCTCACACCCGTCACCACGATCAGCTGGCCGAGCGGGAGGGCCAGGTCGATGTTCTTCAGGTTGTGCGTGCGCGCGCCCCGAACGACGATGGCGGTAGCTGCTGAGGCGGCCGGAGTGTCGGGCATACTGTCGAGAATTTTTAGGCGTCCGTAAACTTCAAATGTTAGCATAGGAAGGTTTTGCGCGATCATCTTGACGCTCTAGAGAGCGAATCGATCTTCATCATGCGCGAAGCGTTCGCCAAGTTCGACAACATGGCGATGCTTTGGAGCATCGGCAAGGACTCCACCGCGATGCTCTGGCTCGCACGCAAGGCCTTTTTCGGCCACGTGCCGTTTCCGCTCGTCCACATCGACACGACCTACAAGATTCAGTCGATGATCGACTATCGTGACCGGCTCGTCCGCGAGTGGAACCTGCAGCTCGTCGTCGGGATGAACAGGCCTGTGCTCGAGTCGGGCATCACCTATCCCAACGCCAAGGCCACGCGCGTCGAATGCTGCGGCACGCTCAAGAAAGACGGCCTCCAGCAGGTCATCGAACACTACGGCTACACCGGCATCATCGTCGGCGTGAGGCGCGACGAAGATCCCACCCGCGCCAAGGAGCGGTATTTCTCGCCGCGCAACGCCAACATGGAGTGGAACGCGTCGGACCAGCCGCCCGAGTTCTGGAACCAGTTCAAGACCGATTTCGCGCCCGGTACCCACATCCGCATTCACCCGCTCCTGCACTGGACCGAGCTGAACGTGTGGGAGTACATCGAGCGCGAGAAGATTCCGGTCATTCCGCTGTACTTCGACGACGGCACGGGACACCGCTATCGATCGCTCGGCTGCGCGCCATGCACGTTCCCGATCCAGTCGACCGCCACGTCGGTTTCGGAGATCGTGGCCGAGCTGAAGGCGACGAAAATCCCCGAGCGGGCGGGCCGCGCGCAGGATCAGGAGAGCGAAGACGCGTTCGAGAAGCTCCGGCGCGACGGCTACATGTGATGGCGTTCGCCAGAAATCAGCTCAGACTGGTCGTCGTCGGGCACGTCGATCACGGCAAGTCCACGCTTATCGGCCGGCTGTTCTACGACACCGGCTCGCTGCCCGATGGGAAGTACGAGCAGTTGGTGGCGATCGCGCAGCGGCGCGGCGTGCCCTTCGAGTTCGCCAACCTGATGGACGCGCTGCAGGCCGAGCGCGACCAGAACATCACGATCGACACCACCCAGATCTGGTTTCGCACCGCGAAGCGCGAATACGTCATCATCGACGCGCCCGGCCATAAAGAGTTCGTCAAGAACATGGTGACGGGCGCGGCGCGGGCCGATGCGGCGCTCATCATCATCGACGCGTCGGAAGGTGTGCAGGAACAGACGCGGCGCCACGGCTATCTGCTGCGGTTGATCGGCGTGCGCCAGGTCGTCGTCGTGGTCAACAAGATGGATCTCGTCGGCTACTCGCAGGACGTGTTCGACAAGGTTTCGACCGAGTACCGCCGGTTCCTGAAAAGCATCGGCGTCGAGGCCCAGTTCGTGCTGCCGGTGTCGGCCCGCCACGGAGACAACATCGCCGCGCGCGGCGACAACCTGCCGTGGTTCACCGGACCGGCGGTGCTCGAAGCGCTCGACGCGATTCCCGATCCCAAGGCGATCGCCAACCAGCCGCTGCGTTTTCCCATCCAGGACGTGTATCGCTTCGACCACCGTCGCATTCTGGCGGGCCGGATCGAGGCTGGAACGCTGCGCGCCGGAGACCAGCTTCTGTTTCTGCCGTCCGGCCGTACCAGCGTCGTGCGATCGATCGAGAGCTGGAACTCGCCCCAGGTCGAGTCGTTGACGGCTGGCGATCCTGCCGGCGTCACGCTGTCCGATCAGTTGTTCGTCGAACGCGGGTCGGTGGCCGTCCACGCCGACGACGCCCCGAGCCTGGCCACGGAATTTACCGCGCGCATTTTCTGGCTCGGCCGCACACCGCTGGCCGCGGGCAAGCGCTACAAGCTGAAGCTCGTCACGCAGGAAGTCGAGTGCGAGATCAAGACGCTTGAAGAAGTCGTGGACGCGTCGACGGTGGAGACGATTGCGGGCGCCGATTCCGTGCGCACGAACGACGCGGCGAAGGTCGTCATTCACACGCGACGACCGGTCGCCATCGACCTTTTCGAGCGGATTCCGACGCTGGGCCGGCTCGTGCTGGTCGATGGGTTCGACGTCGCCGGCGGTGGCATCGTGGTCGCCGTGCCCGAGCGTTTTGCGGCCGCGAATGTCGTGGCCGACGCGGGCGTGCACGCCGACGTCTCGCAGGTCGCGCGCGGCGAGCGGCACCTGCGTCATGGCCATCGAGGGGCGGTCGTGTGGCTGACGGGCGTGCCGGGAAGCGGCAAGACGACGCTCGCCAAGTCGCTCGAGCGGCAGCTCTTCGAACGGCACATCCAGGTGTTCGTGCTCGACGGCGACAACATCCGGCCGGGTTTGAGCTCGGATCTCGGCGTCTCCGGATCGGAACGCGAGGAGAACATGCGCCGCGTCGGCGAAGTCGCGAAGCTTTTCGCGAGCGCGGGGCTCGTGTGCATCATCAGCTTCACGTCGCCCACGCGCGCCGAGCGCGAGCGGGCCAGGCGCGCGATGGACACCGACGACGGCCCCAGCATTCCGTTCCTCGAGACGTATTTGAGCAGGGCGAACGACGCCAGCTCGCAGTACGAACCGCCCGAGCATGCGGAGCTGACGCTGGCGGAGCCCATGAGTCTCGACGAGCGCGTCAACCGCGTGCTCGAGTACGTGATGCGACAGATACGGTGACGCCCGCACATTGCCGCATTCTCAATTGACAATTCGCAATTGATTGACAATTCTCAATTGTCGATTTCCAATCAATCCGGCACTCGACAATCGGCAATTGCCAATGTGGAGTATCGCAGGGGCTTCAACCCTGCCTTCGGAGGCTGTATGAAACTGCTCCCCGGTCTTCTGGTCCTCACTATCCTCCTGCAGTCAGGTTCGATCCGCGCCCAGCAAGGATTGGGCGGCGCCGCGCCTGCCGTGCCCGCCAATCTTCTGCAGTGTGCGGACGTCTCGGCCGCACTGACGTCCGTGGTGAACCAGGACACACGGCTTCGCGACTGGGCCAACCTCGGGCGCTATCGCAGCGCGAACATCAACGCGAAGCCCGTTGCCGTGTTCATGGGCGACTCGATTACGGATTTCTGGCAGCAGGAGCGATTCGGTGGATTCTTCCCGGGCAAGAACTACGCGGACCGCGGCATCAGCGCGCAAACGACGCCGCAGATGCTGCTGCGCTTCCGCGCCGACGTCATCGCGCTGAAACCGCGGGTGGTGGTGATTCTCGCCGGCACGAACGACATCGCCGGCAACACCGGCCCGCTGACGAACGAAGAGATCCAGGACAACCTGGCGTCGATGAGCGAGCTGGCGAAGGCCAACGGCATCCGCGTGGTGCTGTCGAGCGTGCTCCCCGTCAGCGCGTACCACGTCGCGAACCCGTCGGTCGTGCCGCAGACGACGCGCCGGCCGTCGGCGCGCGTCAAGGCGCTGAACGACTGGATGAAGTCGTACGCGGCGGCGAACAAACACGTGTATCTCGACTACTACTCCGCCATGATCGACAACACTGGGATGTTGAAGGCGGAGTTCAGCGAAGACGACCTGCACCCGAACGCGGCCGGGTACAAAGTGATGGCGCCGCTCGCCGAAGCCGCGATCGCACAGGCTCTCAAATAGAACAGGAGATCAGGAGCGTAGGAGGACTAGGTGCATTCTTCTGATAAGGATTTCTCCTAGTCTCCTAATCTCCTGTTTCCTGTTTCCTGTTTTTCTACGCTTCGACCGTGTAAATCTCTCGCCGTCCAGAGTCGACGAACTCGTGATAACCCTTCATGACGAGCTCGAACTCCTTGCCCTGTGCCGGGTCGCTCATCATCTTCTCGAAGTCGCCCATGCTCTTGACTTCGAATTCAACTACGACGGTCCAGTATCGCTCGGCGCTCAGGTCGGTCATGATCTTGGCCTTCCCCAGCGCCATCCGCTCCATCACCTTGTTCATCGCCTTGAACTTCTCCACCACGGGCCGCACCTGTCCGGGCTTGCAGAAGAACACTTCTCGAATGAGCAGCATCGTCGCCTCCACCCTTCCTTATATCTGATTCCGCGAGACTATGTGTAAGCTCAGGCGATGCATCGCCTGAGCGAGAAGGCCGTCCTCTTCGCCCCACCGTCTTCCATCGAACCCGAAGCGCTCAGGCAGGTCGCCAACACGGCCTCGATGCCGTTCGTCTTCAAGCACGTCGCGGTGATGCCCGACTGTCACTTCGGCAAGGGCGCGACGGTCGGTACGGTGCTGGCCACTAAAGGCTCGATCATCCCGGCGGCCGTGGGCGTGGACATCGGATGCGGGATGATTGCCGTCCGGACGCCTCTGAAGCGCGACGACATCACAGACCCTGCAGCCGTTCGATCGGGCATCGAGCGCCGCATTCCCATGAGCGCCGGCCACAACAACCGAACCATCACCGAGAGCGCCGCCGCCCGCATCAAGGAGCTCGAGTCGCTGGCCCGCCGCGACTACTCGGAGATCGATCAGAACTGGAAGCTGCAGCTCGGCAGCCTGGGCGGCGGCAACCACTTCATCGAGCTGGCGACCGATGAATCCGGCACCGTGTGGGCGACGCTGCACTCGGGCTCGCGTGGCATCGGGAACAAGATCGGCAACCTCTACATCCGCCGCGCGCAAGCGCTCGCCAAAGAGAAAGGCACGAAGCTGCCCGACCGGGACCTCGCCTTCCTCAACGAGGGCACGAAGGACTTCGACGACTACATCCGCGATCTGCTGTGGGCGCAGCAGTTCGCGCGTCTCAATCGCGACGAGATGATGGACCGCGTCATGATGGAGATCAGCCAGCACGTCTACGGCGATCGCGATCACGTCGCCGAGCTCGACGACCAGCGCATCAACTGCCACCACAACTTCACGCAGGTCGAAGAGCACTTCGGCCAGAAGGTGTGGGTGACGCGCAAGGGCGCCATCGAGGCCCGCCGCGGGATGTGGGCCATGATTCCCGGGTCGATGGGCACGCGCAGCTACATCGTGACCGGGTTGGAACATCCCATGGCCTTCCGCTCGGCCCCGCACGGCGCGGGACGAAGGATGTCGCGCACGGCCGCGCGGCGGCAGTACACGATGGGCGATCTCGAGACGGCCATGCGCGGGATCGAGTACCGACGCTCGTCGGTACTGCTCGACGAGATCCCGTCGGCCTACAAGGACATCGACGAGGTGATGGAGCACGCGAAAGACCTCGTCGAGGTCCAATACGTGCTGAAGCAGTTCGTGAACGTGAAGGGCGACTAAGGTTGTCAGTTATCAGTCGTCGGTCGTAGGTTACTGAAGACTGACAACTGATGACGGAAAACCGACAACATTCACTCCTGCGTCAGGGCAGGCCGGTTCGTCGCCACCACGGACTCACCCGCATCCGGCACGGCATACCCGGTCAGCCGGTCCACGAACCATCCGATCGCAAAAATGCCGTCAATGGCACGCCGGGCCAGAAAGCGGCCCGTTGTCCAAGGGCGTGGTCCCTGCGCTCGATAGGCGACGTTGGCGAGCTTGCCGACCAGCAGTATCAGCAGCAGTCCGAAGATGCCCCCCGCGTACTCCGCTCCGGACCGAAAACGATTGGCCATAACTACCTCCAATCCCTTAACGCGACAAATGGGGGAAGACCCCGCAATGGTGAGAGTCTGGGAGAGTCTCAAGAGTCTGAGAGTCTCAAGAGTCGGGAAGAGTCTTGGAGTCGGGAGAGGATGGTAAGATAGTGGGTCCGCCAAGGCCGGCGTAGCTCAGTTGGTAGAGCAGCTGATTCGTAATCAGCAGGTCCGCGGTTCAAGTCCGCGCGCCGGCTCCAAAATCCTTAGACAAATCGAACGATTCTCAGTTGCGGCGACTCGCCCTGTTTTCCTGTTTGACCCACTATCTGACCCACTATGGCTTTTCGGCACCGAGAACGGCTTCCATGTGCCGTGCGGCCGTCGCGGCCGTCTGCTGCTGCAGGTGGCTGTAGAGATCGGCCGTGACGCGCAGCTCGGAGTGACCGAGCAGCATCGAGACTTCCGACGAGCTCGACGCCGGCGGCAATCAGGAGACTCGCCGCGCTGTGCCGCAAGTCATGAAACCGGCACCTGCGGCAACTTCGCGCGGCTCGAGCACGCGATGCAGCATGCGAAGCACGTTCCGCGGATGCAGCGGCGCGCCGACGCGTTCCCCGGGTCCGCGACGCGTGTAGGTCGTGAAGACGAGACCGGTGTCGCACCAGTCGCCGCCGGCCTTCAGCCGTTCCTGTAGTTGCTGCTGGCGGTGCTTTGCGGAGCTGCTCAAGGCAGACAGCCGGCAGCATCAACGTGCGCCGGCTCTTCTCCGTCTTCAACGGCTGCAGGACGAGCTGCTTCCCCACGCGCTGGAGTTGCTGACGGACGCTGTAGTTCGCCGGTCATCGAGGTTCACGTCATCCCAGCGGAGGCCGGTCGCTTCGCCGAGCCGGAGGCCGCGACGCGAGCGCGACCGAGAAGAGCGCGCCGAAGCGATGCCCGATGCGCGACGGCGGAGAAACGCTGCGGGACTGCTCCACCGTCAGCGGCACGATCGGGCGCTTCGTCGGCTTCGGCACCTTCACCGAGCTCGGCGGCGTTGATGCCGACGATCTGCAGCCGCTTGGCCTCCGCGAGCGCTGATCGGAGTACCGCGGGCTTTGTTGCCGTCACCCCCCCGTACAGGGACAGGGTCATAGTCGGCGCTCGTTACTTTTCCACCACACTTGCGACACGACCCGTATGGTCGCGCGTGATCAGTTGCTCCAAAGAGTCCAGCCGTGCCTTCAGTTCCAGGTTCTGCTTCGCCAACTCCTGCACCGCACTCATCAAGATTCCCGACAGGTCCCCCGAGTTGATGGTCGTGGGCGACCCGGCCGTCCCGATGCCGTCGTGCCCGAACGCCGCGAAGAACTCCTGCGCCACAGGACCGTAGTGGCGGAACTCTTTCGGATCGTGGCCGATGTAATTCCAGCTTGTGAGGTTGAGCCCGAGAATCTTTCGGAGCACCTCCGTGCCATCGACCGGCTGGAAGTTTTCTTTTTGGTTCTTGTCGGAGGGAAAGGTATAGGCCACCTGGCCCTCTATGACGGTGACGTTCGCATCGCCCAAGCGGATCTTATTGCTGGCATTCACAACGGCGTTGGCGCCGATGGCCGTGGCGTTGGAAAGGTTATTCGAGGCGACATTTGCAAAAAAGCCTATCGCGGTGTTGCTGTTGCCGGTCATGTTGACGCCGAGCGCACCGAACCCGCTGGCGGTGTTGAACTCGCCGGTCGTGTTGGCGTAGAGCGCATCGAACCCGCTGGCGGTGTTGGCGCTGCCGGTCGTGTTGAAGACGGTGCATCGAACCCGCTGGAGGTGTTGGCGCTGCCGGTCGTGTTGTTGAAGAGCGCAGAAGTTCCAATGGCGGTGTTGGCGACGCCGGTCGTGTTGGTGGTAGAGCGACAAGGCCCCACTGGCGGTGTTGTAGCTGCCGGTCGTGTTGCTGCGGGAGCGCACTGTTAAGCCGATGGCGGTGGTCGAAGTTCCTGAGTGGTGTCGATAATGACATGCGGCAGGGAGATATTCGGCGTGGTTCCACCACTCGAACCCAAGGGGGCAGAGGCCGTGACAGCCGTCACGCCGGCGCCATGGTCCACCTGGCACACCACCGAGCCGTCGGGATTAATGATGCGGATGGATGATCCTTCCGCGCAACTGCCCGTCACCTGGACCTGGAATGGGCTTTGATCCTTGACCCCGTCCTTGAGCCACAACAGGCGCTGGAGGCCACAACAGGATCACCAGCAGAACGCGGACCGTGGTGGTCACGGTGGCGGCGGCAACTTGAAGCGACAGCAGGTAGTGCGCGTGAGATTCATCATGACTCTCCTCTGGGGGAGAAAACTGAGACATCGCCAAGTGACCGACACGGATCGCTAGCCGCCGTCCCAGTCTAAACGCGCGTTGTGCTCAGGGGTAATTAGGTGCGGGGTCGCTGGCAGCTACGGGCAGACAGCGCCAAGAATCTAGCACAAATTGAGAGGCCGAACCTTACGGTCATTCGTAAATAACCATTTGGGCTACCACGTTTGGCGTGACCGGGTTACGAAGACGGGTTCGCTATCGGGCTCGAGGATGACGACGACGAGCTGGGCGCGAGGGCGTGGCTTTGACGGGAACTGCGCGCTCGGATCTCCACCGTCCAGCGATGTTGACACGAGCGACAGACCCAGGCCATGACCACCACGCCCCTGCTCGCGCCGGACGTCGGCAAGGTGGAGCCTGCGAGTGACAATCGCGTCAGAGGAAATCGTCAGGTTGTTGCGGGGTTTACGCCCACACTTCGAGACGGGCGAGCCGCCGACGGGCGGCCGCGTTGAATCTCTGGACTCGGCAGTTCGCCGCACAGCATGGGTCCTAATCGGCCCCCGCGTGGTCTCTTGAGGTTCTGAAGGTCACTCGTTCCCTATTCGGAGCAGACATCAAAACCACAGCTGGGAATGGTCACATCGACGACCGTTACGTCGATCAACACTGCCCGTCAAACTCGAACGCTAGGGTCACGCGCAACGGGAGGATCGGGTTGGGCGGGACGACCACGGAGTTGGGCGGCACGACCGGGTTGGGCAGGACAATCGGGTTGGGCAGAGATGAGAAGAAAAAGTCCAAACTTTCGGAAATCGGCAGGAGCTGAGGACTCAGGACATCGGAGCCGACGGCTCGGTAGCGTAAGCCAGTCACGCTGCTTCACCAGTAGACGCGACGAGGTTGCGTGAATCGTTCCTGTCTGACGCTGTCAGTGATGTCACAGAAGAGGTGATCAGGTAACGACAACAGCAAATCGCGCGAGTACGGAGGCGTCGGACGGACATGCGCGTCATCATTCTCTTTCTCTGCGGGTCGGCTTAATCGCGATGGTGGCAATCACCGAAGAGCGCAACCAGGTAGGCGCGGTGGCGCGAATCGGAGCGGCGTGGGCGTGGGTGGAGGCTGGATGGCCGTTCGTAACGACGGCCCGGTCCACACACTCGCGGCGGCGCATTGGGGACAGGGAGATTTCATGAACCGACTTTATTACCAAGTGGCCGTTAATCGGCTATCCATCCGCGGTCAATCAGTTTCTGCTTCCACTCCTCTGAGAGCGCCGTGCATTCTAGGCCATCGCAGACGAGCTGCGTGCGACGAAATTCTTCGGCTCCATCGACGCAATCGGACACTGGGCCATTGCTTCTATTTGCCATTTGTGCAGGCGTAAATTCTTGTGTTATAGCGGCAGACGACGTATACGTATGCTGCGCGGACCTCGGCCACACACACCTCACAACAAAGGAGCCTTCAATGAAGAGCGGACTCCCCCGGCGCATCGGTGTCCTCTCGGTCGTCGTCGTCACTCTCTTGGTCGGAAGTACGGTGCTCGCTCAGGGACCGCTTGGGGCCACGAACAACCCATTGGCGCAGATGAGCACGAAACTCGACCAGATTTTGGCAAAGCTTTCTCCAGCGGCGCCCGAGCCCGGACCGGTCAGGCTCGCCACGGGATTAACGACCCAAAGCGCAGACCAATCGAGGGTCGTGTGCATCGTCACAAATCTTCGATCAGATCCGTTGGTCGTCACGGTTAAATTGCTGGACGGTTTAGGGGCTGTCGCAACACAAACCCTCCCCTCCTTGAGCTCTGGTGCGAGTTCCATCTCCGGCGGCGCTAATGTTACTGGGTTTTTTCGCTGTGAGTTCTCGTTTGTGGGGTTTGCGAACAATGTACGCGCCAACGCGCAAGTCTTCTCCGCGCTCGGTGGCCTTTTATCGGCTTGCCCGCTGCTGCACTTGAGGCACGCTGAATGAACCTGTACGCGACTTTCGATCTGCGGCATGATCGACTTCAGCAGGCGCTTGCGTTCAATCAGAGGCCGTTCGCGTAGGTCCACGCGCTCAAGTCGCAGCAAATCGAACGCCAAGGAAGAATGGCCAATCGCAGCGTCTCAGCAGCTTGTAGAGGTTACTGCGTGCATCAGACTCGAGGATGCCATCGAGATCATGTGGGCTGAAAAAGGCGATGGCTGAAGTCTGGTTAATACCGGCAAGCATTGAGTCGTTCCCTCTTGACGGCGGCAAAGCACGACTGTCGGTGTTATGGAGCAACGGCTCACGCGCGAAGCTGGACGGGCCGGCACGCATCGTGAGGGAGGCGCAGACGGTGCTCCTCGAGGCGATGTCGGCCCAATCGCCTGTGAACGTGGCTCGGTGGCATTCGATGCGGATCGGCAGTGGTTATGAGCATGATTGGTGAAGCAGTCCCAAGGGGGAATGGGAACATCGGCTAGACTGTTGCCCCTATGAAGCAGCTAAGAGTGTGATCGATTCCGCCGGCAACAGAACCGACTACGCCTCTGAGTTTGTCCGCGGATTGGAGAGCGCATTCTCCTTGAATACGGGAGAGGCGGCCTCCGGTAACGCAGCACTATTTCAGCGTGAAGGACGTCGCGTACAACCTCGACGCCGCTGTCGGGGATCAAGTTTCATCCTCATCGAAGAGGACAAGGACGCTGAGCACTGGCCGAGTTGACCCACTATCTGACCCACTGGCGGATGGACGCGGGGCGAAAGTCGTGGACGCGGGTAGACGGAATCATTAGAGAAATCGTCTGGTGGCGTCCACCGAAGTCCACAGACTTTCGCTTGCCGATAGTTCGTAATCAGCAGGTCACCCGGTTCAAGTCCGCGCGCCGGCTCCAAAATCCCTAGGAAAACTGCTGATTTTGATGCTCGCTGTGAACGCGAGCGGTAGGTTGACAGCCAATCTGACAGCCAATCCTTCAGACCGCCGCACCGGCACTCGTTAGAACCTCATCCATCTGTTTAGCCGTATCCTGCCGCCCCTCGGCAAAGATGTGAGAGTAGATGGCCATCGTCGTGCGGATTTCGGCATGGCCAAGCAGTTCCATGACCGCCCGAGGATGGACTTTGCGCGATACAAGCAACGAGGCCGCAGTGTGCCGTAGGTCGTGAAAACGACGCGCAGGCAGGCCAGCTTTCTTCAACAATCGCTTGAAGGTGCGCGTCACATTGATACCGTCAAGCGGCTTTCCCTGCCGTGTCAATTGGGCATCTGCCGAGCGCCTGATTCGTCACGTCGCACGTCATCCAGCACCGACCGTCGTCCGGTCCCTGCAGCCCCAACGGCATCGTTGTGCCGGAATAAGACTCGCTGCTTCGATTCGGCGCAAATCGGAAGAAGCCCAATTATGTAAGTGCTTGAACACACTCGACTCCGCGCTGGCGCTTGGTTTGCTCTGCTGAATCGCCAGGAGGACAGACACTTTGCGGACCGATTTTGAACGCCGTATGGCAATCGCAGAATTACTCGCGCAATCCGATCCCCCTGAGCTCCCGCGGCGCAGTCATCGCGTACGATTGAAGGGCAAGCCTGAGCGATACGCGTTGCTGCCGTGGTTGTCATCCTTGTTTGTTCAGCAGCAGTTGGTGGCTCTTGAAGAGAGGCGCGCTTCGCATCTGGAGACAGTCCGTCGCAAAATTCAGTGGCGTCGTTCCCCCGCATCTCGAAGGGACGCGCCGACACCTGCATAGCGCGAACGGCTTCCATCAAGCCACTTCCTGACTACGCCCCACACCATCAGGGCGAAGTGGGGCGAAGTGAAAAATCCCAGCCGCCACGCCTATAAGAGAGCACTGCGCCCTCAGTGCTCTCATAGGCAGGGGGGCGCAGTGGAGAATGGCGATCAGTCTCACTTCGCGGAGAGCATCGGACGCCGATAAAAGGGGTCTAAGTACTCAATGACCCTTTCTAGGGTCGCCCTTGTCCATGCGACCCTCATTCTCTGCTTAGCAGGATGCTCACCTATACAAATCCTCGACATCTTCAACATGTCCACGGGTCAATTCACCGTAGTGTGTATGGATAAGGACCGGAAGATTACGAACGTTCTCGAAGGTAGCGCTAACTGAGTGGCCATGTTAGTTGAACACCCTGTTGGCTCAAGCGAGATACACACCGACTCTCTCCTCTCCCTGGCCTGTGCGGGCGGCGGGAGTCAATACGAACCAGCGGCCCCGTCGAGCCAGCAGTCGCAGCCTGCTCGCAATGGCGCTCAATTGCCGGCCACGGCCTCTGATGCAGTGAACGCGTCGCACTTGACGCTCCCGCTGATCTTTGCGCCCGAAGCCGCCGTCACCTCGACCGCAAACGTCCCTCCTGCGCCCTCGGGGGCGAATCGCACACTGCCCGACCCTGTGGTCTGAGTCGCCTGCGGACCTCTAACAGTATTGACATCGTGTCTCTTGCCACCACTCTGCACTGAGAGCGTCACCATATCGCCGCCACCTTTCAGGGGGCGCCAGAGGGTGAGATTCAGGTTCTGGCCGGTGGCGTCGTGCTGAACCGACCATCGTTCCGCCGGCGTGTCGTAGATGCTCCCTTTCGCGAGGTGCTGACAAACTCCCTGCCCCTTGAAACTGTACGGAGCGCCATCCATTCGCAGTTCAATTGAAAGACCGACTTTCTGCTCCTGCGGGGCGGACCCTGGCGGGCGGCGTTGAGCGGCAACGGACATCGAAAGCATCACCGCGGCCATGGATAACAGCAAGATCGTTCGCATGAGTCACTCCATTTCTATTGGCGATGAGCCATAAGCGTCCGACGCGAACGCCGCGCTCAATAAAGATACGATAGATGCGCGCCCGTCTATCTCGTCGCGCGACGCCCGCGACTTGAAGGTTCGTCGCGAGCGCGACGGCGGTTTATCCTTCGATCGGCTTGTTGCCATGTCCGTTCACAATACCCGCAGTAGAACGTGAGCGCAGCTTCCCGTCCTTTCACAACAACCTCAAAGCGAACGAGCCCAACGCGCCGACAATACGGGCAGGGCGTCTTATCCATCGAGCATTTGAAAGCATACGACGAGCCAAACGCTTGCGTTAGACGGTATGAATTGTGCTTTTCGTTACCGTGAACACGGATCTGGTCGGCAAGCTTCGTCCCGAAAGCATTTAGCGCGAGCGGGTGTGTTTCGCACGGTGCGTGCTGCACGTCGCTTGTCCGCATAAATCCGAATCGGAACGCCAGTCGTTGAGATGTCGGGATATAGGCCGATATGTATGCCGCGACGACACGCGCGTGCAATTTCGTCAAGACGGTGACGTGGGTCGACCGTTGGGGAGCTTTCGCAGCAGTTCACTTGTTCGGGCGCGCCGATACATCAGCGCAGACGGGGATCGATTCAGCCGGCCGACGCGTATCGTGTTCTGGAGCAGGACGTCGTGTTGTCGCAGGCGTTCGCGAGACAGGAGGTGGAGCGCTACACGTACCGCGCGCCCGGGCAGGCCATCAGCCACTACCACGGCTTCAGCACACGCTGCTCGCCCTGCGCAAAGAGACCGAGGCGGCGCTCGGCCGGAAGTTCAATCAAACACGGTTCCACGACTTCATTCTGACGCAGGGCTTCCTCCCGCCAGACGTGATGCGCAAGGCCGTCATCGAGGAGTTCGTGACGAACAATGACTGAAGCAACTCCCTGCCACGGTTCTCTTGGGGTCCAAGTTCTCGATCAAAGTGGGCGTGTGAATCGCCGTTGGCTGATGCCGCAGCCTTACATTCCGTTCGGACGAAGTAGGCTCTCACGCGCGAGGCCGAGCCCGATGAACATACTCGGCCACGACGGCCCCTAGGCTAGACTAGAGCGCTTCTCAGAATCCTGTGGCGCGGCGCGGGAGTCCGGTCGCAACTTACCCGGTCCGGCTCAAGCCGGACACTACGTACATTTGAAAAGCGCTCTCACGGTCGGGGGCGCCATGTCCTGATGTATCTTGAAGACTCATGACCATTGGCAAGCGACTGTTGCTGCTGCTGGCAGTGCCGCTGCTGGCGCTGCTCGCGTTCGGCGTCTTTGCGCGGATCCAGCTTTCACAGATCGAGGAGCGCAGCCGGTTCGTCTCGGAGTCCCAGCTCGCTGGCGTGGCGGTGCTCGCCCACATTTCCCGAAGCTTTGCGAAATCCGGGTCAACGTGCGCAGCTTCCTGCTGGCCACCGATCAGACTCAGCGGGCCGAGGCGCGCGCGGCGTTCGATGAGGACGATCGCGTCCTCACTCAGTTGCTTCAGCAGTACGCCGATTCACTGATCAGCGACGAGCGCGACCGCAGGCTGTTCGTTGATTTCAGGGATTTGAGCCGGCAGTACATCGTCGAGGCCCGGCGCGTGATGGCGTTGGCCGAGGACGGGCGGAAGGACGATGCCCTCGCCGCGTTCAAGACCAACACTGCTGCAACCGGTGTCACGCTCAGCAAAATCTCCAGCGAGTGGATCGAATACAACAGGAGCCTTGGAAACAGCGCAGCTCGAGCCGTGCTCGCGGCGATTGAAGAGTCCCGCTGGAAAATAGTGGCCGCCGACGTGGCGGCGCTCGTGCTGACCGGACTGCTCGGGTTCCTCACGTTTCGCCGCATCGTCAACCCGATTCAGGCGCTCGAACGCTCGGTCAAGACCGTCGCGGCCGGCGATTACGCGCAGTCCGTTCCGTTCACCAGCGCCACCGACGAAACGGGCAGCCTCGCCAGATCGATCGACGTCCTCAAGCAGGGTGCCGCGGCCATAGACGAGCAGCGATGGGTCAAATCCAGCGCCTCCAAAGTCATCGGCGAGCTCCAGGGCGCAAACGCCCTGCCCGAATTCGGTCAGCGCTTTCTTTCGGGTCTCGTGCCTTTGCTCGGCGGAGGTGTCGCGGCGTTCTATGCGTTCGATGATGAAACGAGCCGGCTGCAGAGAACCGCCGCCTACGGTCTGGATGTGGGCGCCGAGGCTGCCGCCACCTTCGCCGTCGGTGAGGGGCTGGTTGGCCAATGTGCACGGGACCGTAAACCAGTCAGGATGACAAATCTCCCGGCGGACTACTTCCGGATCGTGTCCGCAGTTGGAACAGGGACGCCGGTGCAGGTGGTGGCGTCACCACTGCTGTTCAAGAGCGAATTGCTGGGTGTCGTGGAAGTGGCGACCTTTCATCAATTCACTTCGCGGGAAACAGCCCTCCTCGACGACCTGCTGCCGCTGGCCGCGATGAGCCTCGAGGTGCTGCAGCGCAACCTGCGCCTGGTTGCGCAGCAGACCGAATTGACCGCGCAGCGCGAGCGCCTTCGGGAAACCGAGCAATTCTTCCGCAGCGTGCTCGAGCTCGCGCCGGACGGCTTGATGGTGGTCGACGCGAACGGCGTGATTCGGCTGGCCAGCGCGCGGTGCGAGCCGCTGTTCGGCTATACGCGCGACGAGCTGATCGGCCAGCCCGTGGAAATGCTCGTCCCAAATGATGTGCGTCCGACTCACGCCGCGCTGCGGGCGCAGTTTCATCGATCTCCTGCCGCCCGTGAAATGGGAGCCGGCCGGGAGCTTCGCGGGCGTCGAAGGACGGCTCGGAGTTTCCGATTGAGATCGGCCTGAGTCCTCTGCCCGCCCGCGGCTCCGACGGCGCGCAAGTCGCCGTGTCGATCCGCGACGTCACAGAGCGCAAAGAACAGGAGAGGGCGCTGAAGCTCGCCAAGGTCAAGGCGGAGGAGGCGACGGAAACCAAGTCGATGTTCCTCGCCAACATGAGCCACGAGATCCGTACGCCGATGAATGCGATTCTCAACATGACCGGCCTTGCGCTGGAAGCCGACCTCCCCGCCAAGCCACACCAGTTCATCAGTGTCGCCCACTCGTCAGCCAGGAACCTGCTGGGCATCCTCAACGACATTCTCGACTTCTCAAAAATTGAAGCCGACAAGCTCGAGCTCGAGGACGCGCCTTTCAGCCTGCGGGAAGTCCTCGAGGAAGTCACCGAGACATTCCGCTCGGTCGTCGTTCAGAAGCACGTCGAGCTCATCACCCATGCCGTGCCCACGGTCCCCGACCGGCTTCGCGGCGATGCGCTGCGCGTCCGCCAGGTGCTGACCAACCTCGTCAGCAACGCGTTCAAGTTCACTGAAAAGGGCGAAGTCCTCCTCAAAGCCGAACCCGTCGATCGAACCGGGGACGCGTCAGGACCCGGCGAGGTCGTTCTGCGCTTCAGCGTACGAGACACAGGCATCGGCATTTCCGCGGACCAGCAGGCGAGACTCTTCCAATCGTTCACTCAGGCGGACAGCTCAACGACGCGGAAGTACGGAGGCACCGGACTGGGCCTCGTGATCAGCCGGCGTCTGGCCCGTCTCATGGGCGGCGACCTGTCGGTCGAAAGCACGCCGGGCAAGGGCACCACCTTCTTCTTTACCGCGCGCCTCGGCGTCGAGGTCCAGTCCGAGACGCCGGCTCGCGGCGTTCCGGCCGACATCGCCGAGCGGCCGGCGCTCATCGTCGAAGACACCGAGACGAGCCGCGAGCTCCTGGAGACGCTGCTGCGAGGCTGGTCGATTCCGACGACGTCGGTGGCCACGGCCGAAGAGGGACTCACTCTGCTGGAGCGCCGCAACCGGCAGGGAGGAGAGGATCCGTTCGGCCTCGTCGTGCTCGACTGGATGCTGCCCGGCATGAACGGGCTCGACGCGGCCGAACGCATCCGCGCGCGCGGCGAGACGCGCAAGCTGCCGATCGTGCTGATCAGCGCGTATGCGGGCAAGGAGGAAGAAGCGCGCTGCGCCGCGCTCGGCGTCAACGTGTTCCTCCCCAAGCCCATCACGGCGTCGTCGCTGCTGGACGCTGTTGTCGAGGCGCAAGGCGCGCGGGTGCACGCGAAGCGCCGCGCGCTCGACGCGCCGCTCGAGCGCGAGTTCGACGCTCGCGTGCTGCTGGCCGAAGACAACGAGGCCAATCAGATGGTCGCGAATGAGCTGCTGACGCGGCTCGGGATCGAGCTCGAGATCGCCAGTAACGGCCGCGAGGCGCTCGACATGGTCAAAGCGGCGCCAGAGCGATATGCCGCCGTTCTCATGGACGTGCAGATGCCGGAAATGGACGGCCTCGACGCGACACGTGCCATCCGCGACATCCCGATGCCTCGGAGAATACCGATTCTCGCGATGACCGCCAACGCAATGAAGTCGGACCTCGACGCCTGCCTTGCCGCCGGCATGGACGACCACGTCACGAAACCGATCGAACGAAAGTCGCTGCTGCAGACGCTGCGACGCTGGCTGCCTGCGCGAACGGCATCTTCGGAGGGCGTCACGCCCGGTCCGCGTCCGCCCACCCGCGGCGACATTCCCACGCTCGAGGGCATCGACGTCGCCGGGTCGCTCGACAGGCTCGGTCTCGAGCTCGAGAGTCTCCAGCGGATGCTCATCAGATTCGCCGACGGGAAGAGTGCCACGTTTGATCCGCTGCGTGCCGCGCTGGCCGCGGGCGATTCTGAAGCCGTCGCAAAACACGCCCATGCCATCGCCGGAGCGGCCGGTAATCTCGGCGCCAACCCGCTTCATGCCGCCGCCAAAGCACTCGAACGCGCGGGCCGCAACGGCGAGAAGATCTCGCCGCGCTCGCCAGCGACCTGGAAACGCGCGCAACAGTGGTGTTTCGCTCGATCGATACTCTGCGGAAAGGAACCCCGCCTGCCGCAGCTGCGTCCGGGCCGTTGTCCGTTCCTGCCGAAGCCTGGCCCGCGCTGACGCGCCTGCAGACGGCACTCGGCGACTTCGATCTTTCCGCGGCCACGAGCGCACTCGCCGAGCTCGACGGCATCGCCATGCCGGGCGCCGCCGACGTCATGGCTCAACTTCGGCGTCACGTCGGCAACTACGAGTACGACGAAGCGAGAGTGATTGCAACGCGGTTGCTCGAGCAGATCGGCAGCCAGGTTCCGTGACCAGGCCAAAGCCCGAGGTGGTCGCGCCGCTGACCGCAACGGCACTCATCGCCCAACAGGTCGCAGCGAACGCGATGCGCGATGGATTGCTCTTGTCCCTGTTTCCGGTTGAAAGCCTTCCCTACTTCATGGCCGGCGCAGCCGGCCTCGCGATCTTCGCGACACAGTTTTCCGGACGCCTCCTGTCGCGGCTTGGACCGGTTCGCGTTGCTCCGGCGCTGTTCGCGTCGAACGCGGCACTCTTTCTCGTTGAATGGGGGCTTCTCGGCTGGCGGCCTTCGGCCGCGGCTGTGCTCCTGTTCTTTCACTCCACCGTGCTCGGCGCCATCGCCAACTCTTCGTTCTGGTCGCTCCTCAACGAGCGCTTCGACGCACATTCGGCAAAGCGATTGATGGCACGTGTGGCGGGCGCGGCGACGGTCGGCGGATTGATCGGGGGCGTGGGCGCCGAGCGGGTGGCTGCCCTCTTTCCACAGGGCACTCTTCTTCCGATCCTTGGTTTCGTCGGTGTGATCCCTGTCGCAGGGGCGTTGGCGGTGGGAAGCGGCGCGCCCGTAAGCCGCACCCGCGCCGGGGACGAGCCAGACCTCGGTGGAGGATGGACCCAGATTCGTCACCAGCCGCTCTTGCGGAACCTGGCCGGCGTCATCGCCCTCGCCGCGACGCTCACGGCGCTCGTCGATTATCTTCTCAAGGCGCAGGCCGTCGCTTATTTCGGACAGGGTCCCCATCTGGTGCGCTTTTTCGGAATGTTCTACGCGGGCACCGCAGTGGCGGCCGTGCTGATCCAGGCCGTTTTCGGCCGCTTCGTGCTCGGGCGTCTCGGCATCGGAGGCTCCGTCGCGAGCCACTCGGCCGCGGTGGCCGCAGCCAGCGTGCTCGGGTTCGCGCTGCCGATTCCCCTGGGGAGCATTTTCTCCCGCGGGCTCGACGTGGTCGTGCGCAGCTCGACCTTTCGAGCCGGTTACGAAATGCTCTATACGCCGCTCGCAGAAGCGACGAAACGTTCGGCCAAATCTGTGATCGATGTCGCGGTTGATTCGTCTGGAAAAGGTGCGGGAGCGATCCTGATCCTTCTCCTTGTCGCCATCGCTCCATTGCATCCCTTTGTGATCGTGAATGCCGCCGCCGTGGCTGTCGCCATCGGCGAGTTTCTCGTCGCGCGCCGGCTGCAGGCGGAATACATCAGCGCGCTGGAGGGAGGGCTCCGGCGTCAGGGCGCGGACCTCGAGCAGGCGCTCGAGTACTCGATGACCGACTTTACGGTCGTCGGAACGATGGCCGGCCTCGACCGGGCGGCCATTCTTCGTGCCCTCAAATCTCCCGGATCCGTCCAGATGTCCGCCCGGCCCGCGGACAACGTGGTCGCCGCCATCATCGAGTTCCGCTCGGGCGACCTCGAGCGGATTCGGGACGCCCTGCGCGACCCGCCGCGCGATCCGCTCATCATCGGTTCCCTCGTACCGCTCCTGGCGAGAGATGGCGTGCTGCGCTCGGTGGTGTCTGCGCTCGCCGGGTTCGGCGCGCGAGCGGCAGGTGAAATGATCTCGGCGCTGCACGATCCTGATACTCGTGACGTAGTGCGGCGCCGGTTGCCGCTTGCGCTCAAGTCGTGTCCTTCGGCAATCGCGCGCGACGGTCTTCTGGCCGCTCTCGATGCCGGCGATTTCGAGATCCGCCTGCGCTGCGGCCGAGCCCTGCTGGCGCTCACGGACGAACACCCTGAGCTTCTGAAGCCCTTCCCGGGTGTTTTGTCACTCGTCGAGCGGGAATTGAAGAACGGCGGCGACACGCACCGCGTGCGGGAGCACGTCTTCAACCTTCTCGCGCTCGCCCTGGAGCGGGAACCGGTGCGGATTGCGGCCCGTGCGTTCACGACCGAGGACGCGTACGTGCGAGGCACCGCGCTCGAGTACCTCGAGACGGTGTTGCCTGCTCCCCTTTTCGCCGCTCTGCGGCCGCTCGTCGCCGCGCCGGAATCGCCGCCCGTCCATCGACGTCCTGCCGGAGACGTGAAGGCAGACCTCATGCGCGCGGGTATGACGCTGACCATGAGTCTCGACGACATCAAACGTCAGCTCGAAGCGACGGTGCAGGAAGAAACGTGACTCTCGAGGACCCATGAACAAGACCCAGGCCCCTCTCGCTGAAGATGCCGACCGCATTCTGCTGGTCGACGACGACGCCACGAACCTCGACGTGCTGCGCCACACGCTCGACGGCCGCGGCTACCGGCTGTTCGTGTCGCGGAGCGGCGAGAACGCCATCGAGGTGGCGCGCCGGGTTCACCCTGTGCTCATCCTGCTCGACGTCGTCATGCCGGGCATCGACGGGTACGAGACGTGCCGACGGCTGAAAGAGGACCCTGACACACGCGAAGCGGCCGTGATCTTCCTGTCGTCGCTCGACGAAACCAAAGACAAGGTGCGCGGGCTCGAAGTCGGCGCGGTCGATTTCGTGTCGAAACCCTTTCAAGGCGACGAGGTGCTCGCGCGCGTCAACACTCATCTCACGCTGCAGCGGCTGCGACGGCAGCTCGAGTCGAGGAACGCGGAGCTCGCGCGCGAGCTGGGGGTGGCGCAAGAGCTCCTCTCCGACGCACGGCGACGCGTCGAAGGAGCCTTGCTTGGCGACAGCCCCGCGGTGCGGGCGCTGCGGGAATCGATCGAACGCTACGCCGCGGACGCTGAAGTGGTGCTGCTGAGCGGCCTCCCGGGTCGTGGCCATGAGGCCGTGGCACGCGCCATTCACCACGCCTCCCCGCGCAGCCGGCACGCATTCATGCACGTCAACTGCGCGTTGCTTCCGTCGGGGCAGGATCCCGGCATCCTGAGCCCGCCACTGGCGACTCCGGAAACGGCATTCGTTCCTCGCCTGAGCATGCTGGAGCTGGCCACGCGAGGCACGTTGTACCTCGAAGAGATCCATCGGCTCTCTGCCGACCTTCAGGGACGCCTCGCCGACGTTCTCGAGAAGGCCGAGTCGTCTCACGAGCGCGGCGAGCCCGCACTGCCCGACGTGCGCTTCATTGCCTTCAGCTCGGCGCCGCTCGCGAGCACGAGCGGATTCCATCCGAAGCTGCTGGCGCTCCTCGAACGCAGGCGGTTGCGGGTGCCGTCGCTCTCCGAGCGGGACGAGGACGTTCCCGAGATGGCTCTCTTCTTCCTCCGCCAGCACGCGCAGCGGATTGGCGCCGTCGTCGAGACTATTTCCGACACGTCGATGAAGCGTCTGCGCAAGTACCGGTGGCCCGGAGACGTGACCGAGTTACAGAATCTGATCGAGCGGGCGGTGACGTCCGCGCGGGAGCCCGTGCTCGAAATCGATGCGGCTCTTCTCGACGATGGGCTGCCGCTCGGCCACTACCGGCTGATGGAGAAGATTGGCGAAGGAGGCATGGGCGAGGTGTGGCGCGCCCGGCACCAGTTGCTCGCGCGTCCATGCGCGATCAAGCTGATTCGAACCGAGCTCCTCGATCAGAAACGCCGAGAGGCGGCGACCGAGCGTTTCCGGCTCGAAGCGCGGAGCATTGCGCGCCTGAGCTCGCCGAATACGGTGCGGCTCTACGACTTCGGTGTCAGCGAAACAGGCAGCTTCTACTTCGTCATGGAGCTGCTCGCCGGCATGGACCTCTCGTCGCTGGTGCAGCGGTTCGGGCCGCTGCCACCGGAGCGGTGTGTCGACATATTGCGTCAGGCCTGCCGTTCTCTGGGCGAGGCCCATGCGGCAGGGCTTCTCCATCGCGATATCAAGCCTCAAAACCTTTATCTGTGCCGGCTCGGTCTCGATTTCGATGTCGTGAAGGTGCTCGACTTCGGGCTCGTCAAGTCTCTCGGCGACAACGCCGCGCAGCTTACGGCTGAGGGCGCGCTCACCGGGACGCCCGCCTACATGCCGCCCGAGCGCGTCATCGGCGCGGCCGCCGACGAGCGCTCCGACATTTACTCACTTGGCTGCGTGGCCTACTGGATGCTGACGGGACGGCCGGTGTTCACGGGGGAGCCGATGGCCGTCATGATCCACCACGCCCGGACTCCCGCGCCCCCACTGTCAAAAGCCTCCGACCGTCCCATTCCGGAGCGCCTCGAACAGATCGTCCTCGCCTGTCTCGAAAAAGCGCCGGAGCAGCGCCCGGCGTCCGCAGTCGAGCTGTGGCGACAGCTCGGGGACGTGACGCTCGCGACACCATGGACGCCCGAGCGTGCCGAAAGCTGGTGGCGCGAGCAGCTGCCGGAGCTCGTCCAGTCGTCGCCTGGCGACGAGTCAGGCAGCGATGTGACGATCGCGCGCGTTGAATAATCCGTCACGGCCCAAATATCGCGCCGGCAGCCTCATCGCACGGATTCGAACAGCTCGATCGGATTGCCATCGGGATCTTCGATTTGGATTTGCCGACCGCCGGGACCGGTTTCCATCTCGTTGCGGAAATGGACGCCGGCGGTCGTGAGCGCGGCGATACACGCCGCGAGATCGGTGACTTTCAACACGACACGGTTCCATCCGCCGGGCTCCTGATGCTGCCCGTTCGGCATCTGGCGAGACCCCGATGCCCCTGGACCGCTGAGTAGAATCTGCACGTCGCCGAGCGACACGCTCGCGAACGCCGGAAGTTGTTGATGCCCTGCCTTGAACCCGAGATGCTGGGTGTAGAAGGCGACCGAGCGAACGACGTCCTGCACCTGATAGCGGATTCCGTGAACGCTTTGGATGAACGCGCGAGACTCCATTTCTCCTCCCGTACCATGCACGTTGAGTGCCGATGTCATGCTCTACCGAAACAGACCTTCACCTTCAGTCGATACAGAACGTGTTCGGAGGGGACCTCGTTGAGCTGCGGCCCCTGCTTGAATAATATTGATATTGACTTTCATTTTATTAGCGTGCACCATCTGGCCTGTGCCCGATGTACCCGGCTGGCTGCGGCATCTCGAAGAAGAGGATTACCAGTTCATCAAGCGGTTCGTGACGGCATCCGGTTCGCTGAAGGAGCTCGCGGATCAGTACGGTGTCTTGTACCCGACGATCCGTCTGCGTCTGGATCGGCTGATTGAGAGAATCCGCACGCTCGACGAACACCAGCCAGCCGACGCGTTCCATGCGCGTATCCGTTTGCTCGTGACCGATGGAGATATGTCGCCGACGCTGGCGAAAGAGCTCATTCGACTTCACCAGAGCGTCGCAAGAGGAGGCCGGAAATGACTGAGGCGTGGTTCTCGGAGATCCCTCGATGGTTCGCGATGTTGTCGTTGTTGTCTCTCTTGGCGATTCCCGCTGCGCAAGGGCGCTTCAAGACGGCCCTGACGGCAACCTGGATTGCGGCCATGGCCGCGGCTGGAGCGCTGCTGATCGCCGCAGTCATCGCGGTCACAGTGGGGCAGCCACCGCATGTGGTGCGCGGATTAGCGATGTTGGGCGTCGTGTTCGGTGTGGCCTTCGGCGCGTCGTTTCCAGGCCTTCGGCATGCGTTTCGAGACGCCGAACTGCGCAAGACGATCGCGGCCGACCTGTAAACGCGGCTCTTGCCAACAGTCGCGCAATCAGCAGGTTCGCGGATCACGTCCGCGCGCCGGCGCCAGAAGTGCCTGGGAAACGAAGCTTCCTGCGGTCGGTGCGAGGCGGAAGTGAGATCTCCCGCCTCGCACCCTGCGCGTCTTATTTGATCACCACGATCACCATGTCCGCCGGCTTCCCGCCGGTGTTCTTGGCCTCGTGCGCGACGCCGCGGCCAATAAACGACACGTCGCCGCGCGCCCACGTCGTCTTGGCCGGCTTCCCGTCGATCGAGAGCGACATCGGCGCCGAGCCGAGCGCGATGACCACCTGATCGAAATCGTGCTTGCTTCCGGCCGGTTCCGCAAAGGTCGCCGAGGCGGTCGAACGGTACGCCGCGCCGTACGGACCTTCGGCCAGCGCCTTCACCGTCATGCCGGGGCGCGACGTCGGGAGCGCCGCCGTGCCTGGCGTCTTCGCCTTGAACTCGACCAGCAACGCATCGACCGGGCCCGTACCGACGTTCGTCGGGTTGTGCGTCCCGGCCGGCGTGTACATCGCCGACTCGCTGGCGAGGTCGCTGTCTTGCGATTTGCCGTCTGGCAGGGCGAACCGGACCTTGGACGTGGACAGCGGAATCACGATAGTGTCTGGATGCGCGTGCATGATGCTCTTGCCGCCGGGGGCGTAGTTGATCTTCAAGATGCGCACGCTCGCGTTGTCGAGCACGACCGTGTAGTGCGCGGGATCCGTCTTCACCGCGTCCTGCGCGAGCGCAACGCCCGACCACACAAGCACGAGCGATACGATCGATAATACGTTCCAGATTTTCATCGAGACTCCTTCGGAGGGTAGGTGGACGCGATAGTTGGATCGCCAACTGAAGGTATGAGCCCGCTGATTATCTGTGCGAGTGACACGTGCGTCAAGCATCCGCCGCCACGACGAGGATGCAGGAGGGGTAAATGAAGAAGAAATACGCGGCTATGACGCTGGGTCTCGCGAGCATCGCCGCCCTCAGCGCCCAGCCGGCGCTGCCGCCTCCCTTCCCTCGCGTCAACGCCACCAGACTCGTCGATACCGATCGCATCAATGTCTGGGATATCGTCTGGCCCAGGGGGCAACCCACTCCGATGCATCGGCACGTGTACGACCAGACCGGCACGTACTACGCCAGGGGAGGGCGGCTGATCACGACACCGGATGGTGTGGCGCGCGCGAACGTCACCGAAGTGGGCAGCCTGTCAACGACCCGCAAAGGCACGACGCACATCGAAGAAGGCAACACCGATCCGCCCCTGCGTGCGGTCTTCATCGAGTTGAAGCACGAGACCGCGTCTGGCCTGCCCGACGCCGACGTCGGCTCTCCACCATTTCCACGCGAGGGCGCAGAGCAGATCCTGAACGATGACCGCGTGGCCGCGTGGGATTACACGTGGACGCCGGGTCCTCAGGGACTGCGGTACCGGCCGGGACGCGAGACCGTGATCGTATGGCTCGGCGCGGGCACGTTGCGCGTTACGCAGGGTGGTGGTGCGACCTCAGTGAGCGAGGTGAAGGCCGGCACGATGCGCCACATGCCGCGCGGCGCGAACGAGACGATCGAAATGATCAACGGATCGCCGCGCGTCATCCTCTTTCAGTTGAAGTAGGGCATGTCACTTGGCAGGGTACGGCGCCAATGGGAATCCCATGGGCGCCACAATGCGCTCGCGTCAATCCTGACGCCCTCGGCGGACCGGCCCGAATGGGACGAGGCCGCGTTTCTGGAAACCGGAAGGCGTCACGTCGCGCACCTGATGAACGAGGCCGAACGCCTCGCGCCGCACAGGGGACGCCGTCGCGCGTTGGATTTCGGCTGCGGAATCGGGCGCCTGACGATCGCGCTGGCGGACTACTACGGCGAGGTCGTGGGCGTCGATATCGCCATCTCGATGGTGGAACAGGCCCGGCAGCGCAATCCCGCGCCCGACCGAATCCGCTACGAGCACAACCCCAACCCCGACCTCTCGAGATTTCCCTCCGGGAGCTTCGATTTCGTCTGCAGCTGGATCGTGCTCCAGCACATGCCGTCCTCGCTGATGACGACGTACATTGGCGAGCTCGTGAGGCTCGTCGCGCCTGGTGGCCTGCTGGTGTTTCAGCTCCCGGTTCCCTCGGTCTCCGCGGAGGTCCGCGAGCGGTTCGTCGATGCACCTGTCCTGGGAAGTGGGCTCAAGAGAAGTCTCCCCGCATGGCTCGTGCGCCCCTACCGCAGGCTGAAGTACATCTGGTTCGGCCGCACGAGCTCCTACATGGCGATGTACGGGCTGGCGCGCGAGGAGGTCACCTCGCTCGTGGAGCGCTCTGGAGGGCGAGTGCTGGACGTTCGTTCCGACCAGAGCCACGGGACGCCTTGTCCAGGGTTCTCATACTGGATCACGCGCGCGTGAGTGCGACGTCCGCGCGGTCACGGTAGTTCGCGACCACGAAAGCGCGTCGCGAATTAGGGCAACCTCCCAACCGGATAATTGTTTCCCTCCGGGAAATCATTTCCGTTCCTCGTAAGTCCGCACCAGTGATCCGCGCGTGCATTCGACCTAAAGTGTCCGGATATTATTCATCTGGAATCAAACTCGTACAGAATCTGGCCAAGAATCGGCCGCGACGTGCTGAAACAGCACCGCAAATAAACATGCAGCGAGCTTCTGCAAGGCACGCTTTCTGCTAGTCCGCTGACAAGACCATGGCTACCTCTCAAACACGATACGGCAACCGTCTGCTGGCGGCACTTCCTGAGGACGAGTACGCGAGGCTCTATCCAGTACTTGTCCGCACAACCTCTGAACAAGGGCCACGTCATTCAACGGCGCGAGCAGCCCCTCCGGGTCGTGTTCTTCCCCGAAGACGCGCTCATCTGGCTGGTCAATCCGACCGAAGACGGATCGAACGCGCAAGTCGCGATGGTCGGATCGGAAGGGCTCGTCGGCGTCGAAGCCGTCTTCGGCTCGAGACTGGCGATGAGCGATGCGGTCGTGCACATGACGGGCGCGGACGCCGGCGTCGCGTTGAGCGTCGACGTCTTCAGACGCGAGCTCGAGCGGCGCGGTGCGCTGTTTACCCTCGCGCAGCAATATGCAGGTGCGCTCGTCCAATCGCTCGCCCAGTGGGTGGCGTGCAGCGCGCTCCACTCTGCCGAACAGCGCTGCTGCCGCTGGCTGCTCGAAGTGGAAGCGCGCATCGGACGTCCCGAGCTGGCCGTCACGCACGAGCTGCTGTCAGATCTGCTCGGACTGCGGCGATCGACGGTCACCTTGATCGTCGGCCGCCTCCAGGAGCTCGGCATCGTCTCGACCAATCGCGGCGTCATTCGCATTCTTGACCAACACGGGCTCGAAGAGCACTCGTGCGGATGTCACAAGCTGGTGACGACCCTCTTCGAGGACCATCCTTTATCCGTCGAGCGGTCTGCGACGGCAGAGCACCATTCCCTGGTAACAGGGGCATAACCGCACGTCGCGCGAGGGTGTAGGATCGGCGCTCATGACGCGCCACCACATCCTCGTCACCTGCCTTGTCGTGGGCCTGGGATTGGCCCCGGCCGCTCAAGACGAAATTCCTTTACCGCCCATCGCAACGCCTATGGGCACGCTGCCCGGTGTGGAAGCACTGCCGGTGCGGGCGGTCATGCCCGACGTGATGGTGATGAACGACGGGACGCGCGTCACGTCTCAGCGCCAGTGGCAGGCGCGCCGCGACGAGATGCGGCGCGTTCTTTCGTATTACGCCGTTGGGCAGGCGCCACCGGCGCCGCGCAATGTCAAAGGCCGCGAGATTCAGTCCGAGCTCGTCCTCGACGGCACGGTGAAGTACCGCCTCATCCGGCTGACGTTCGGTCCGAAAGAACAGCTCGGCCTCGACATCGGCGTCTTCACCCCGGTCAAAGGAGGGCCGTTCCCCACGGTGATTCTCCAGGGCGGCACCCCGCCCGGCGCAACAGTCCTGCCGCGCCTACCGCAGGGCCCCAATCAGGGACGCGGCGAAAACGTGTTGCTGCTCGTCGGGCCTGTCCCGTCGCCAAACGCAGCAACCGAGCCTGCGCGCGGGGGCCGCGGGCCGGTCGCACCGCCGACGGCAGCCGCCGTTGCAGAGCAGCGGGCGGAGATCCTTCGCCGCGGCTATGCCTTGGTGTTGTTCAACGTCAACGACTGCGCCGAGGATACGACGCTGAGAAACCTCGACGGCAGCTGGGCGTTTCGAAACACGCGTTTCTATCCGGCGTATCCGGGTTACGACTGGGGCGTACTCGCCGGCTGGGCGTGGGGCGCCTCGCGCGTGGCGGACTATCTCGAACAGGACAAGGCGATCGATGCAACCAGGCTCATCATCACGGGCGCGTCGCGCAACGGAAAGTCGGCGATGATCGCGGCGGCCTTCGACGATCGGCTGATGGGTGCGCCGGTGGTCACGGGCGGCGGCGGGATGGGCGCGTATCGTTTCGCGGGCCCGCGCCGCAGCGAAACGCTCGACATCATGGAGCTGAAATATCCGAACTGGTTCTCGCCGCACCTGCGCCAGTTCCGGGGACAGCGCGAGAAGCTGCCCTTCGATCAGCACTGGTTCCTCGCGCTGGCCGCGCCACGGCCGTTCATCGCGCTCGAAGGCGACACCGACACGATCTCGCTGCCCGAAGCCGTCCGGCAATCGATCCTCGGCGCGAAACCCGCGTACGAGCTCTTCGGCGCCGGCGATCATCTGGGCGTGAACTACGCCCGCCACGGGCACGCGTTCACCGCCGACGACTGGACCGCGATGCTGGACTTCTTCGACAAGCATGTGCGCGGCAGGAAGATCGATCGCACGTTCGATCGGTTCCCGACCGAGCAGGAGCTTGACGCGGCCGCGGCGGCGGCGGCGAAACAGCAGTAGTCGCAAGGCGAAAGTCGACAGTCGTCAGGCGCAAGGCAAGGGAGACGGACAGGACTAAAGTCCTGTGCCACTCCTTTTTACTTTTCCCCTTTTTACTTTTTACTTTTTACTTTCTCCTCCCGCCCTACCGTCCCGCTCCAGTGCCACCAGCGGGAAGGTTCACCGCGCCTGCCTGGTAGAGGGCGTTGAACAGGACCTTGAACGTCCCGTACGACTGCGCGCGATTGTGGGCGCGGAACCCGATCATCGCGATCCGCCCGTTGCCGTACTTCACATCGACGAGCGCGGGCAGGCGCGCGAGGTGCTTCTCGCCGTCGAGCCAGCCCCCGCGCAGCAGATCGCGATCGTGGTAGCGCGCAGCGACCGAGATCTGATCGTTGCCAATCGAGTTGTTGATGTCGAACGCCACGCTTTCGAAAAACAGCACGGTCGTTTCCTTCGGCATGCCATAGCCCAGCGGCTGCGTCGGATCGACGTGCACGCGCAGGCTCGAGCCCGGCACGAAGAGCTCCTTGTCGGATAGATTGGCGATCGGATTTCTCACCGGCACGCCAAATCGCTCGGTCGCGAGCGCCGTCGCATGATCGATCAGCACGAGCGAACCGCCGCCGCGGACAAATTCCTTCAGCGCATCGACGCCCGCATTGCCGAGCGGCTTGGTGAATTCGACGGGAAGCGCACCCTGCGCAAAGGGAGTCGCTGCCGCCTCCGGCCCCGACGCGCCGACGATGGCGCGCACGGTGTCGTCGCAAATCAACACCACGTCGTACTTCGCGTTCAGGCCGCCCTTCTTGATCTCATCCGAATCCACGCGCGCGTACGGGAACTCCCACTGATCGAAGATGAAGCGCGTCCACCCCTCCTCCATGTTCCCGCCGGCGTAGCGCCGGTAGAGCGCCACGCGCAGCGGTTTCAACTGCGACATCGCACCCGTCGGTGCCGACGCCATGGCGGTGAACGGCAGCCCGAATTCGGTGGCGAGAGCTTGTACGGCCGCGCTGGTGGTCGGCCCGCTCGCCGGAATCCAGAAAGTGCCAGGTGCCCACTGCTGCGGCGGATTGGGCAACCGGTACACCGCACCACCGCTCTTCAGGATCCGGTTGACCGCGCGGAAGCTGAGATTCCACGTCGGCGTCAGCAGCCAGCCCGCCGAACCGCTGCCCGCGATTTTCCCGGCGAGTTTTGGCGAGGCCGTCAGCTTCTCGAGCTTCGCCGTGATCTTCTGGTCGAGCGGGAACGTCTCGACGCCCATGTGATCGGCGAGCGTGAACGACGCCATGTCGTATGGCGGCAGCGGCGAGCCTTCCCGATCGCGCGTCCATTCGTTGTCGGGATACACCATCGGCTCGATCATCGTCTTGGCGAGCGCGCGCGAGGGCTGATCCAGCCGGACGATGAGATCGCCAGGCTCGACCACGCGCGTGCCGGCGGTGAATCGTTCGGTCGCGCGATGCACCTCGACGCCGTCCATCATGAGCGTCGAGGCGAATTTCAGCGCCGTGCCCGGATCGTGCTGGCTCATCGGAATCACGTGGCCGTAGGGCGCCTCATTCGCGCCTCTCTCGACCTGGCGCGAGGCCGCGAGCGCGCGGTTCTTGAGGAAATTCTGCCGGTAGCGCCCCATCGTTTCGACGAGCGCGAGCGTCTCGATTTCCTGCTGGCGCGCGATGTCCGACATGCGCCACCAGCCGCCCGGCCATGGATGCGGAAATGTCATCTGGGCTTTGTTCTCGGGACGGCCGCGCGAGCCCGGACCAATCTGTTCGGGATGGATGTAGAGCGGCCACACGAGCCGTGCGCTCGCGCTCTCGGTGTGGAAGCTGGTCATGTTCGACAGATTCGCCACGCCGTGAAACGACGCCATGAACCACGCGTCGTAATGCACCTGCGACTCCACGCCGGTCACGCCTTCGGCCTCGAGCTTCGTGCCCATCGCCCCGCCCAGCAGCTGCGACGTGCGCCACACCAGCGGATCCACGTGCGGGTTGATCGGGTCGTACTTGGGCGGAATCGTGATGCGCGCGCCGTAGCTCCCCTGCTGGTGCGTGTCCTTGTACACCTGCGGGAACCAGTCCTGATAGACGACCTTCGCCCAGTGCTGCGATTCGACGAGCGACAGCATGTAGCCGTCCCGATTGTTGTCGTGGCCGACGTACGCGCCATATAACTCGGGCAGCCCCGCACCTTCGTACGGCGTGCCGCCCGATTTCTTCACCCATTCACCGACGTGATCGTGCCCGTCCGGGTTGAAGCTCGGGATGAGGAGGAAGATCGTGTTGTCGAGAATCGTGCGAATCTGGTCGTCGTTCCCCGTCGCGATCCGGTAGACCAGCTTCGGCCCCATCTGCGACGAGGAGACCTCGGTGGAATGCTGGCCGAGCGTCACGAGGACCACGGCGCGGCCTTCTGCCGCCAACGCGTCGATCTGCTGCGGCGTGAGCCCGCGCGGATCGGCCATCTGCCTGGAAATCTCTTTGTACCGATCGAGCTTCGCCAGATTCTGCGGCGACGACAGCGTCAGCATGATGAAGGGGCGGCCCTGCGTGCTCTTGCCCAGCACCTGCAGGTCGATGCGATCCGATTCCTTCGCCAGCTTCTCGTAGTAGGCGACTTCCTGATCCCACATCGCGAACGTGCCGTCGGCTGTGATCTCGAAGCCAAAATGCGCCGCCGGCGTGGTGATGCCGCTCTGGGCTCTGCCGAAGGCCCCGAGCGCCAGCGCGATGCACACCGCACTACCGATCATTTTTCTGTTCACAGCCCCTCCCCTCACAACTTACCGGCTTCCCGTTTTCCTGGCCGCAACATCCAGCACCCGATCTTCAGGCATTGATCGATCCACGATCGCCGCCGCCGCAATCCCGCCCGTGACGTTCGCCAGCGTCCTGAACATGTCTGGAATCGCATCGGCGCCCAGCAGAATCCCGACGGCGTCTGCCGGCACGCTGGCCGCAAGCAGAATCGGCACCATGACGACGATGCTGCCGCCCGGAATGCCGGGCACGGTGAACGTGGTCAGCACGGTGACGACGAGGAGGGCGGCCAGATGCAGCGGCGCGATCGTCACGTTGAAGAGCCGCGCGGCGAACAGAACAGCGACCGTCTGCCCGACCGCCGAGCCGACGCGCAGCATCGACGCCGCCAGCGGCACCACGAACACCGCCACTCGATCGGTCACGCCAAGCGTTCGTGCGGCGTCGATCATGGCGGGAAGCGACGCCATCGTCGATCGCGAGGAAATCGCCACGGCCTGCGCCGGCGCGCACGCCCGCGCCAGACGTCCCAGCGGCACGCCGCCCCCAATCACCGTCGCGGGATAGACCAGCACGACCAGCACCACGACGGTCAATCCCGCCGCGAGCGCGATGTACGACAGGAGCGCGCCAGCCGCGCTCATGCCCATGCGCGCGGCAAGCGGCGCCGCCAGCGCAAAGACGCCGACAGGTGCGAGCGAGATGACCCATCCGACGAGCACCATCATGGCGTCTGCCAGGCCGGCAAAAAATCCGGTGACCGCCGCTCGACGCTCTGGGGCAACTCTTGTCAGCGCCACCCCAAAGGCAATCGTAAAGACAATGAGCGGCAGCATCGCGCCGTCGGCGGCGGCCCTGATGGGATTCGCCGGCACGAGGTCCGTGAACCATTGCGCCACGGATGGCGGGGCCGCAGGCGCCGTCCCCTTCGAGCTCGCCGCCTGACGGAGCTCGTCGGCGACTGCCGGATCGACGTCCAGACGCGCCAGCACCGGCGCGGCAATCAACGTGGCCAATACCGCTGCCGCGATGGCCAGCGACGCGAACACGATGATGCTTCGCAGGCCGAGCCGCGTGAGCGAACGCTGGTCGCCGATCGCGATGATGCCGCCGATGAGGCTGGCCACGACCAGCGGGACAACCGCCATCCTGATCGCATTGACAAAGATGACGCCGACCGGCTCGACGAGGTTGACGACCGTTTGCAGCGATGGCGAGCCGGAGACCGACGCGAGGACGCCGAGGGCGACACCGGCGACGAGACCGGCAATCACCCACAGGGTCGAGGTATACGACGAGCGCGTCACGTCGCGCTCATTTTAGACGACTAACCGATTGGCACACGGTAAATCGCCGGATTTGTCGAGCGCGTTGTGAAATACTTTCTCACAGTGCGTACGTTTCTGGCCGGCGTCCTGGCGTTCGCCGCGTTCCTGCCATCGCTCCGAGCGCAGACGGAACGGGTCGATCTGTCGAAGCTCGACGCGATCGAGCCGCTCGTCGTTCAGGCGATCGCCGAGAAGAAGTTGCCGGGGGCGGTCGTGCTGGTCGGCCAGGGCGATCGCACGCTCTATCGAAAGGCGATCGGACATCGCGCGCTGGCGCCATCTCCCGAGCCGATGACCGTCGATACCGTCTTCGACCTCGCGTCGTTGACCAAAGCGATCGCCACGACCACCAGCGTGATGATGCTCGTCGAAGAAGGCAAGATCGCGCTGAACGATCGCGTGTCGCAGTTCGTTCCCGGCTTCGAGCGGCACGGCAAAAACGACATCACCATCCGCCACCTGCTGACGCATGTGTCGGGGCTTCGACCCGACCTCGATCTGACCGAGCCATGGACCGGATCCGATACCGCCATCTCCCGGGCGATCGAGGAGGTCCCGATGGCGCCGCCTGGCGCGCGGTTCGTGTACAGCGATATCAATTTTTTTCTTCTGGGCGATATCGTGCGGCGGGTCAGCGGTCTGCCGCTCGATCGCTTTTCGCACGACAGGATTTTTGCGCCGCTCGGCATGACGAGCACCGCATTTCTTCCTCCTCCGTCATGGCGGAACCGGACTGCTCCCACCGAACGCTGCACGCCGTTCGGCTGGCCCTGTGATGGCCCCGGCGCGACACTGCTTCGAGGCGTGGTTCACGATCCCACCGCGCGACGCATGGGCGGCGTCGCGGGTCACGCGGGGCTGTTCAGCACTGCCGACGATTTGGCGACCTTCTGCCGCCTGCTGCTCGCCGGCGGCACGTATCGACAGACGCGCGTGCTGGCTCCGCTGACACTGGCGAGGATGACGTCGCCGGCCACACCTGCCGGCGAGCGAAACGTGCGCGGGCTGGGCTGGGACATCGATTCCACGTTCTCGTCCAACCGCGGCGATCTGATGCCGGCTGGTTCGTTCGGCCACACCGGGTTTACGGGCACGTCGGTATGGCTCGATCCCGCGAGCGGGTTGTTCGTCATCTTCCTTTCCAACCGAGTGCATCCAGACGGCAAGGGGGACGTCACGCCGTTGCGTGGGCGCGTGGCCACCATCGCGGCATCCGTGCTCACCTCGCCGGCACCGCCGCCATCGACAGTGCCGCCTGCTCTGACCGGCATCGATGTGCTGCGCGCCGATGGATTTGCGCTGTTGAAGGGCAAACGCGTGGGCCTGGTGACCAACCAGACGGGACGAGCACGAGACGGATCGACCACCATCGATCTTCTGCACGACTCATCGACGGTGCAGGGACACCGATTGGTCGCGCTCTTCAGCCCGGAACACGGCATCCGCGGCGTCCTCGACACGAGCGTGCCCTCGACAAAAGACGAGAAGACCGGCCTGCCCGTGCACTCGCTGTACGGCGACACCCGGCGACCGACCGGCGCGATGCTGCAAGGCATCGATACGCTCGTGATCGATCTTCAGGATATTGGCGCGCGCTTCTACACCTACATGACCACGACGGCGTACGTGCTGGAAGAGGCGGCGAAACGAAAAATCAACGTTGTCGTGCTCGATCGGCCGAATCCGATCGACGGTACCCACGTCGAGGGTCCCGCGCTCGATGCGGGCGCAATCGGATTCACCGGATACTTCCCTGCCATGCCTGTTCGCCACGGCATGACGCTCGGCGAGCTCGCGGCGCTGTTCAATGCCGAAAACGGCATCGCCGCCGAGCTGTCCGTTGTCGGCATGAAGAACTGGCAGCGCGATGAGTGGTTCGACCAGACGGGGCTTCCATGGACGAACCCGTCGCCGAACATGCGAAATCTTCTTCAGGCGACGCTCTACCCGGGCATCGGCGCCATCGAAGGCACGAACGTCTCGGTCGGGCGTGGCACCGATTCACCGTTCGAACAACTCGGCGCCCCCTGGATTGACGGCGTACAACTGGCCGAGGCGCTCAACACGCGGCGCATTCCCGGCATCCGCTTCTACCCCGTTCGCTTTACGCCGGCGTCGAGCAAGTACGCAAACGAGGAATGCGGCGGCGTCTTCATGGTCGTGACCGATCGGCTGGCGCTTCGGCCCGTCCGCGTGGGCGTCGAGATCGCCGCGATCCTGCACATGCTGTACGGCGCCAGGTTCGATCTCGCGGCGGCGGGAACGCTGTTCGGATCGAAGGAAGGAATCGCGCGCATCCGGGCCGGCGACGATCCACAGACGATCGCGGACGCCTGGAGCAGCGCCGAGGCGAACTGGAAGAGCCTGCGGGAGAAGTACCTGCTGTACCGGTGACGAGAGGAGTTGTCTCTACATGTCGACGAGCACGCGAAAGCCGCCGTACGACATTCGCTTCAGATCGAACGGCATCGTCTTCGGGTCCATCGTGCTGGCCAGCCGCGGATCTTTCATCACCTTCGCGTTCACGCGGTCGCGATGGCCTTTCGATCTATAGACGATCCACGAGAACACGATCACCTCGCCGGCACGAGGCTTGACGATTTTTGCGAATGGACGGCCCCACTTCATCTTGAGATCGTCGCCGACCGTCTCGATGTATTCGAGCGCGCCGTACTCTTTCCAGACCTTGCCGGCCTTCTGAGACACCCGGCGATACGCGTCGAGTTTTTTCCGGGGAACGACCAGCACGAATCCATCAGCGTAACGCGACATAAGTGATGTCCTTGTGCTCCCTGCGCGGCGTGCGCATGCAGTCAGTGGATATTGGCATTATATGAGATGGATTGTCTCTAAATGTTTAGCTCCGCACCGTACGCTGCGGCACGATGTGGGCGACAACTACGGTCGTCACCGCGCCGATAAAGACGTACCAGGTGAACGCGACCGGCAGCGCCCAACCCCACACGATCGTCATCGCCACCAGTCCGGCGATCATGCCGGCAAACGCCTGATGCTCCGAGATCCTCGGCGCGAGCGTGCCGAGCAGAAACGCGCCCAGAACCGGCCCCGACGCCCACGACAGCACGGACAGGCCGGCATCGAGCACCGACCGCTCCATGCGTTGTGCCGCAATCGCCACCCCAATCTGGACGACGCCCCAGACGATCGTCCACCTTCTCGAGACGCGCATCAGCGTGGCGTCGTCGGCATCCGGCCGGACGTACTTCGCGTAGAAATCGTTCACCGTCGTGGCGGCCATGGCGTTGATCGACGGGGAGAGCGCCGCGGCAACAATCGCCGCCACGATAAAGCCGGCGGTCCCATGCGAGAGCGCGGTCACGATGAAGCCGGGGAGCAGTTCGTCGCCGCGCGCGAGCGCTCTGGGCATCGGCACGTGCTGGTAGTACGCAAACAGCATGACGCCGATGACGAGAAAGAGCGCGAACTGCGCGAACACCACGAACCCGCTGAGCACCAGCCCGCGCGCCGCTTCGCGCGACGAGCGCGCGGAGAGCAGGCGCTGCACCAGAAATTGATCCGTACCGTGCGTGGACAGCGTCAGCGCGATCCCGCCGACGATGCCCGCCCAGAGGGTGTAGGGCCGCGCCAACGACCATGAGAGATCGAACACGCGAAACTTGCCCGACGCCGCGCCGATGCGCACGACCTCGGGCCACCCTCCCGGAATCAGATTCAGGAGCGACCAGAACACGACGAGGGCGCCCGCGACATAGACGAACAACTGAATCACGTCGGTCCAGATGACGGCCGCCGATCCGCCGCGCACCGTATAGACGATCATCGTCGCGCCGATCAGGATGATCGCCGGGGTGACCGGCACCTGCGTCACGACCGAAACGACCAGCGCAGTCGCGAACAGGCGAATGCCGTCGGCGAGCGAGCGCGTGATCAGGAATATGACGGCCGACACGTTTTTCACGCGATCGCCGAAACGGCGCTGCAGCAGCTCGTACGACGTCACGAGATCGCCGCGGAAGTACGCGGGGATGAAGAGCACGCTCACAATGACGCGGCCAATGATGTAGCCGAGCACGAGCTGCAGGAACGTCATGTCACCCGAGTACGCCGTGGCCGGCACGCTGATGAACGTCAGCGTGCTCGTTTCGGTCGCTACAACCGTGAAGCAGATCGCCCACCACGGCACGGACCGGCCGGTGAGAAAGTAATCGCGGGTGGTTTTCTGAAATCGGGCGAAGTACGACCCGAACTGCGTGATCGCCAGCAGGTACCCCGCGATGACCGTGTAATCGAGCCAGGTGAGAACCATGCGTGGGCGCCGGTGCCGTCCGTCGCTCAGGGCAACAGGAACTTGACGCCCGCGCGCGCGGTGCGCGGCAGGCCTGTCGTCAGGATTGGCGTCCGGCCAACATCGTAGTGGTTGTCGAACACGTTCTCGACGGCGACAAACGCGGCCAGCCGTCTGCCGACGTTCCGGCTGCCAAAGACGTCGAACACGGTCGCGCGGCGAAGTTCGTACACGTTCAGATCGTCCTCGAACTGCGGGCCCGTAACACGAAGCTGAGCCGATGCCTGCCAGGCGTTCCGGCTGTAGCGCGTGCTCACGCCGACGTTGTACGAGGGCACCTGTGGCACCTGATTGCCGTTCAGGCTCGTGTCGCCCTTGAATTTTGCATCGCCGATGCCGCTCGTGAACCCCGCCGACCACGACGGCGACAGCCGGACATCGGCTTCGAGCTCCACGCCGGCCGTCCGCATCTTGTCGGCGTTCGCGCGCATCTTGGTAATCAGCTGCGGCGTGCTCGAAACGGTGATGTTCGTGATCACGTCGTCGAGCACGTTCCAATAGCCGGTCACCCTGGCCGACATCCGGCCGCGCGTCGCGAGCACACCTCCGTCGAAGCCCGTCAGCCTTTCTGGTGCAAGCGCCTCGTTCGGATTGGTCTGGGTGTTCCCCGCCCGGAATCCGCGGTACATCTCGTTCAGCGTGGGTGCGCGAAACCCCTTGTACGCGGAGCCGCGCAGCGAGACGCCGCCCCCCAGGCGATACGCGATCGAGGCGCGCGGATTGAACGACCCCAGTGTCTCGTTGTAGCTGGTGTTCTTCGACTGCGTATGCCAGCGGTCGGCGTGCAGGCCCAGCACGACCGTCAGTCGATCTCCTGCGGGAAACGAGTCCTGGATAAACGTCGACCACACGTGCTGGGTACCGCCGTTGACGGCGACGCTCGTCACACGGCCCGCGGACAACACGGTGTCCTGCGTCTCTCCCTTGATGAACTTGCCTTCGACGCCGGCCAGCACGCTGTGTGCTCCCGCGGCACGCGTCCACGTGACCGCGGTCGCCGCGGCTCTCGTGGGAACGTGCTGCAACCGGTTGAGATCTTCTGTGGTGCGATCCGCGGAGACCGCGGAGAAAGTCTGGTCATAGCCCTGGGTGCCGGCGAAGACGCGCGCAGACAGGAGTCCACCGGCAAATCCGCCGGCGGCCTCCGACGTACCGTGCCGTGACGCCGTGTCGTTGGTCACCGCGGGAGTCCCGTTCTTGCGATTGTCGGTAAACACGTTGCCGCGAGCATTCACGCGCCAGCCGTCCGGCGACTGGTACTCGAGCGACGCCACACCCGATCGATGCGTCGAGCCGATCTTGGAATCGATCGGTCCGCGTGGCGCGATTCCCGGGTCCTGATCCACGGACACTGGAATATAGCCGTCAATCGAAAACCATTCGCCACCAACCGTGTAGTTCCAGCTGCCGCGGCGGTCGCCGGCAAACAGCGAGATGCGCCCGGTCGCAAGACCGCCGCCTTCGACCAGCGCGCGTGCGGTCACGCCGCCCGGCTGCAAGGTGAGAATCTGCACCACGCCGCCGACCGCATCGGCGCCGTACAGATCGCTGCCGCCGCCACGCAGTACCTCGACCCGGTCGATCGCCGCCTGCGGCAGCTTGTCCCAGTACACCCAGCCTCCGAACGCATCGTTCAGCGTGACGCCGTCGGCCAGCACGAGCGACCGGCTCGCGCCGGTCCCACCCAGACCGCGCAGCGTGACGCCCTGTGCGGTCGGATTCGACACGCGCGACGAGGTTCGGCGGAACAGCGTGAATCCGGGAACCACCTTCAGCGCGTCATCGAGCGTCAACGCGGCATTGCTCAGCAGTTCTGCCGCCGGAAACACCGTCATCGTCGCCGCGGGATCTGATTTCGGGACGTCAGTACGTGACGACGTGACGTTGACCGCCTCGAAAAAGGGAGCGGGCTGCAACACCACGCGCAGGCCGTTACTGTCGGCCGGCACCGGCATCACGACTTCCACGAAGCCCGGAGCGGTGACGACGATGGTGAAAGGGCCCGATGCGGGCGAGCTGAAAGTAAAGCGCCCGTCGTTTCCGGTGCGGAATTGATCGATCGCCCGGCCCGACACTTCGAGCCGCACGGTCGCCTCGGGAACCGCGGCTCCGGACGCATCGACGACCAGTCCGGAAATAACGCCGGCGGACTGGGCGAGTGCGGCGACGTTGAGCGCAAGCGCGAACAGCCAGGGCTGCATGGCGAGAGTGTATCGCTGAGGGCGCATTGTAACGGCGCTCTTAAATCGGCTAGACTTCGGCCCACGTCCCGTACCAGTACGTAGTGTCCGGCTTCAGCAGTACGTAGTGTCCGGCTTTACCGGACCGTGGAGCTTCAGCCGGAGGGTGGAGGTTATCGTGCATCGCGCGACAAGACTGCTCCTGGTCATCCTGGCGGTTGTAGCGGCGGGGTTCGAAAAGCCTTCCGTCGCCGCGTTTCAAGCCGCGGCGCCGCAGGAAACACGCCCGGGCCGACTGATTGTGTACGGCGACGTCACCCTGTTCGTCGGCAAGCCCGGCGTCCCCGGCAATTGCGCGCTGCAGAGCCGCTTCAAGCGAGGCGACCCGGTCGGGTTTCGCATGACGGCCTTCGACTCCGAGACCGGCCAGAGGGAGCCCTCGGCTCAATTCGTCGTCCATCTCTCCTATGGCGGCCAGACACAGGATCTGCCGATGCGCTACCGCGGAACGGTGAAGCAGCCCGAGCGTGAATTCTGGGTCGCCAAATGGATGGTACCGGCGACGGCGCCCGTCGGCATCGTGCGCTACACCGTGACGGCCACCGACAAGTACGGCCGCACCGGTGAATTCAAGCCGTTCGTCGTCGACGATTCTCAAATCACGATCGTGGAGTAAGGCGTGCGCACGCTCATCATCATCGCGTTGATGGGCGCGATCGGATGTACGTCGATTGGGATTGGGTGTGAGCGGGACCTCACGTCTTCACAGGCCGCCAGCCCTCCTGCCGTGGGCGGCACGACCGTGCCGCCGAAAACGCTCACGATTACCGCTCCCGCACAGACCAGGCTCGTGGCAGGCGTTGAAGTTGAGGCGTCCGCCGAGGGGTTACCGCCGAACAAGACGGTCGATCTCGTCTGGGGAACGGTAAACGGCGGCTGGGTGGTCGAGGATTACTACCGCTTTCGCGGAAAGAAGTTCACCAACACCACGAAGGGTACTGACGAACGCAAAAGTTGGCGCCGACGGTCGCGTCTCGATCCGCTTCAAGATACCGGAAGACTACGGCGGCGTTCACGAAGTGTTCGTGTCCGAGAACAGCGTGACGCTCGCGCAGGGTGGTGTCGACGTCGGTCAGACCTTCGAGATGCACCCCACCGAAGGGCCGGTCGGCACGCCGATCGAGATTCGAGTCAAAGGACTCGGCTGGCGCACGATGGAAAGCACCTGGGTGGTGAACTGGGACAATCAAGAAGTCGGCTGGGTTTCGGCCACCGATACGCGTGGGTCGGCGACGGCACGGTTCCGCGCCGCGGGCACGGTTGGAGAACATCAGGTCAAGGTCTACACCGGATACATGGGCCAGGGTTATCTGAATCACGAACAGGCTCCCAACTCGTACCTGCCCAGACCCGATTTCGTCTTTCGCGTCACACCCGGTCAGGCCAACACCCAGGCCTTCGCAGAGCCGTATCAGAAACAGCCGCTACCCGACGCCGCTTCGACGAGTGGGGCGGTCTTGAACATGTCCCCGACGCAAGGGCCTGTGCTGACCCGCGCGCGCCTCAAGGGCAGCGGGTTCGCGCCCAACTCGAGTGTGTCGCTCGTCTGGGAAACGCAGGCGGGCAATCGTGTGTCGGGCAGCGGGTTCGACGCGAAGACCGTCGAGCTGACGAAGCTGACCATCGGAAGCGATGGCCGAATCGATGTGCCGCTGGTCGTGCCGGACGATCTCGGCGGACTTCACGGTGTCTCGATCCGCAACGGCGACACAGTCCTGGCGCGCAGTCACTTCGTGATCGAAACCAGCATCGTCAGCATTTCGCCCACATCGGGACCGGCAGGCACGCCTGTCTCGATTCACCTCAAGGGCGTCGGCTGGACCGACTACGACAACATCTACGTGGTGACGTACGACAACGCGTACATGGGATATGCGTGCGGGTTCAACAGCCAGGGAGATGTCGTCATCAATTTCAAGGCCGCCGGATCGCCGGGCGTCCACCTCATCGACTTCTACCCGGGCATCTATCAGGGACCGGAAGGCGGGCAGCAACTGTATCGCCTGCCCCAGCTCACCTACGCCGACGACCACCCGGGCAACCGGATTCCGGCCCTGCGATTTGCGTTCAATGTCACGCCTCGCTAAAGCGATGCGAGTTCCGGTTCCGGTTCCTGTTCCACGTTCGTAGTGGGCGGCGGATTCAGCACGCCATCGTTTTAGGAAAGACGCGCATCGCAATCGGGGCGCCACCGCGAACCGGAACGGGAACAGGAACCGGAACTACGTGGTCAGTTCTTCGGAGCCACGTAGCTCTTTCTGGCCCGCGCGGTCAGCCCGCGCTGAGCGAGACGGATGTCGACGCTGTGCACCTTGCCATCGCGCTTGGGCGGAGCGAAGCCGAGCAGGTACTGACTGTGGAGCTCGTCGGCGACGCGCGCAAAGGCGGCGTTGAGGTCTTCGCCGAACCGGATCTCGGTATAACCACCACCGGTCTCCTGGGCGACCCGCGCGAGTCCGGGGTCGGGTAGATCGGCGAGCAACATCGCCTGGAGTCCGCTGCGGCCGAGGCCCGGCGCCGGACGCTGACCGCGGCTGCGCATGCCGACCGCGTAAATCATCACGTCTTCGGCCCGCGCCCGATCGATGACGCCGGCCTGGCTGGCAACCGGCTGACGGAACCCTATCTGCCCGCTGTCCTTGCCATCGCTCAGGACGAGCACGACCTTGCGCGTGACGTCCTCGTCTCCGAATGTCGCCATGGCCTCGTCTATCGCGCGCCACAGCGGCGTCGGTGCTTCGGGATTGATTGTGGTCGGCAGCGCCGCGCGCAGTTCGCGGGCATCGTGCGTGAAGGACTCACTGATGGTGACCTCGTGGCCGAACGAACCGACGCGGGCGACGTCGTCGGGGCGGAGCCGCTTGAACAACTGTTCGGACGCGGCGCGCAGCAGTGGAAGGTTGCCGTCCATGCTGCCCGACACGTCGAGCATGACAACCAGGCGTATAGGCTGCGGCGTGTTGTCGAACAGCGTGATCGGCTGAGGCTTGCCTTCGTCGCGCACCTCGAAATCTTCGCGCGCCAGGGTCGTCACCAGCTTGCCGTCGCCATCGGTGACGGTGACGAAAATGCGGACGGCCTCGCCTGTGCCTCGGAATGTGGGCTGCTGCGCGCTGACCACGTCGAGCCATGCAAGCCCACACACGACGAGCACCAGACTTCTGAGAAACCGCTTCATGCGCACACCTTATTCATCTGCAGGCCGGCCGTGACTCTATTGTGGCACGAACCGTTTTGCTATCGCGGCAGCGAGCGCTCCAGCGTGTCGAGCCGATCGCTGAACTCCGACCACCGCCCCTGCTCGACCGAGATCTGGTGGTTCAGCTCGGCTTCCTGATTGCTGAAATCCTGAATCAGCTGCTGCATGCGCGCGAAATCCGGTCCCTGGGCCTGCTGGCGCGCCAGCGCGATCTGGCTCTGCACCTCCGCACGCTGCCGCGTGAGCCCGGTTATCCGCTGCTCCTGCAACTGGAGCCTTGCGACGAGGAGCTGCGACCTGACCGACGCGCTCGACGTCTCGGCAAGGTCGGCTCTGATGCCGCGCAGCTCGGCCACTACGTCGTCGAGCGACGCCGGACCGTTGCGCATCTGTCCCGATACGAGCGTGGTCAGGCACACCGCGGCGAATACCGCGGCGCAGGCGATCGTCTTCCCAGACAGTTTTTCCATGTCCGGATTATCGAGCGATCGGAGGCGGGTCGATAGGAACGTCGGCGATCGGCGATCGTCCATCGTCGATCGTCTGGAATCGAGACGATGGACGATGGACGATGGACGATGGACGATCCGTTAGGTGCGCAGGTACTTGTTGAACCAGTCGACCGTGCGCTGCCACGCCTGTTTGGCGGCCGCTTCGTCGTATCTCGGCGTGGTGTCGTTGTGGAACCCGTGATTCGCTTTCGGGTAGACGTACCCTTCGTAGCGGACCTTGTTGGCCTTGAGCGCCGCCTCGTACGCCGGCCATGCCTGGACGAGCCGTGTATCGAGCTCGCCGTGGTGCACCAGGACAGCCGCCTTGATCTTCGGCACATCTTCCGCTGCCGGCGCACCGCCGTAAAACGGCACGGCCGCGCCAAGGTCGGGCATCCTCACGGCCAGCGTGTTGGAGATGGCGCCACCAAAACAGAATCCGACGATGCCAAACCGGCCCGTGCTCTCGGGACGTGCCTTCAACCAGTTGATCGCGGCGATGAAATCGACCGTCATCTTCTCGCGATCCACTTTCTGAAACAGCTGTCCGCCACGCTCGTCGTCGCCGGGATAGCCGCCAACCGACGTCAGGCCGTCTGGCGCGAAGGCAAGGAAGTTCGCCGTCGCGAGCCGGCGCGCCACGTCTTCGACGTACGGGTTCAGCCCGCGGTTCTCGTGCACGACGAGCACCGCCGGGTACTTGCCCGCCGCTGCGGGGCGCGCGAGGTAACCGCGAATCGAACCGTTCCCCTGCGGAGACTGCACGGTGGCGTACTCAGCCTTGATCCGCGCGTCGTCTTTGGGCACCTGCTGGGCCCAGGCATAGTTCGGCTTCAGCGCCTCGAAGATGCCCGCTACCGTCAGGCCGCCAACGGCAAATTTGCCCGCGCCTTCGAAAAACCGGCGGCGGTCGATGTCACCGTGGACATAGAGGTGGAAGAGGTCGAGCAGCTCCTGAGGGAAATCGGACGCCTTCTTTCGTTCCATGGCCATGCTCCTCCTGGCTGGTTGCGGGTTCGCGGCAGGAGCATACCATGAGGGGTTCGGGGCGCATTAACGCCGAGCCGCCGAGTCGCCGGGATCGGGAAGGATTCATAAGTCTTGTCTCGGCGTCCCGGCGTCCCGGCGTTGAAAAATGCTCTCTAGTGCTCGGCTTCCTCGTCTTTTTTCGACACGCAGTCCTGGCACTGAAAGGCGAACGGAATCTCGTCGATGATGATGTTCGCGCGCGCGTCGCGAAGAATCAGATGCCGGCCGACGAAGCGGTACTCGATATCGCGTGGCAGATCGGGCAGCGTCAGCAGGATATTCGGCGGCATCGTGGCAAGCGATCGCCGCTTCGAATACCTGTCGTTGACGTCCACGTCGAATTCGCTCGGACCGTCGTCCATCATCGCGGCGATCGTTTGCGCGTCCGCCCTGACGGCGAGCATCTGCTTGACTTGCCGCACCATCGATGGCGCAAAGACTTGCCCGCGATGCGAGGTGCGTGCCTCGCGAATCCGTTCCGCTAAACGGTGTTCGAACCGCTCGATCTCGTCCGCGTTATCCGTGACGACGAGCGGCGGCAGCCCTTTCTCGAGCCTGGCGCGAAGCGCCGCATAGCCTTCGATGCGCTTGTTGAACTCGGCGAGCGTCTCGGCATCGAATGTCCCTTGCACGATTACCGTGAAGTCGGGCTGCTCAATCCCGCGTGTGGCCGCCACCTGGGCCCCCGCCGCGGCCTGACAGATCAAAAGAAGGCCGAGAGAGAGCGCGATGCGTCTCAAGTTCATGCTCACGTGGCCTCACACAAACCTTACCACGCGCGGTTTCGTGACAGGAGTCTTCTTCGCCGCGGCCGCCATCGCTTGCAACGGCCAGGCATCGCCCACCGCGCCCGATGGAAGCGTCCCGGTCGTCGTGGCGTTCGGGGACAGCCTTACGTCGGGTCCGGGTCTCCGGCCCGAGGAGACCTATCCGTCCCTTCTGCAGAAGCGGATCTCAGATGCGGGCCGCAACTACGACGTCATCAACGCGGGTGTCTCTGGCGAGACCTCCAGCCAGGGATTGGCCAGATTCGACGCTGCCCTCGTGCCCGAAACCCGGATCCTCGTTCTGGCGATTGGCATTAACGACGGCCTGAGAGGCACCCCCATCGAGACCGTCGATCGCAACATCTCGACGATGATCGAACGGGCGCAGGCACGCGGCATCAAGGTGCTCCTCTGCGCGATGGAAGCGCCGCCGGTCAAAGGTTTCAACTACAGCGTCGAATTCCACCGCCTTTTCACCCGGCTCAGCGAACGCTACCACCTGCCACTTGTTCCCTTTTTCCTGCTGGGCATCATGACGAACGACGGCTTCGATCTCAACGAAACGCTTCATCCGACCGCTGCCGGGCACAAGGTGATTGCCGACGCCGTCTGGCCCTACTTGCGTCCGATGCTGTAGGGGATTACCCTTTCACCACACAGAACGTCCGGCTGAAGCCGGACAATACGTACTGTGAACGGAGCTCCGCTACATGCGGACCCCACGCAGGAGGAATCTATGAGGCTCTACCGTTTTTCGGTGTCCGCGTGCGCGTTTGCCGCCTTCGTGCTGGCCGGTCTTACCGTCGGCAGCGGGCAGGCGCCCGCCCCTCAAACTCAGAAGCCGCCGCAGGTACCGCGGGTGCACGCGAGCAATCTGATCATGCCACAGGACGACGCGGTCGCCATGAACGGCGGCCCCGTTTTCGGATTGGCAAGCTCGACGGGCTTCTACATCACGCGCAATGTCTTCCGCAACAACAACACCAGCCGCCCGCACTATCACACGATGGACCGGTGGGTTACCGTCATCAAGGGTGTGTGGTACGGCGGCACGGGCAAGGTGTTTCGTCCGAAAGAGATGAAACCCATGCCGGCGGGCAGCGTGATGTTCCACCCCGCTTACTTCATCCACTACGACGGCAACCAGGATGGCGGTGAGACCGTCGTGCAGATCATGGGGTACGGTCCCGTGACGACGGTGCAGGTGGAGGAAGACGAGAAGGGCAATCCGGTGAGCCGTGGCGGCGAGGGCGCGGGCTACGCGACCACTCCTCCGAAATAGTCGCAAGGCGCAAGTCGGGAGTCATAAGGCGAAAGTCGCGTCGGAAGGCGAAGGACTTAATACGTAGGGCGGGTCTTGCTGTTGAGACCCGCCTTACTCACACCAGGATATCCTTCACAACATTCCCAAACACATCGGTTAGACGGAAGTCGCGCCCAGCGTAGCGATAGGTCAGCTTCTCGTGATCGATCCCGAGCTGGTGCAGGATCGTGGCATGGAGATCGTGAATCGAGACGCGGTTCTCCACCGCGCGGAATCCGAACTCGTCGGTCGCGCCGTACGTCATCCCGCCTTTCACGCCGCCGCCCGCCATGAATATCGAGAAGCCGTAGGGATTGTGGTCGCGGCCGTCGCCGCTTTCCGACACCGGCGTGCGGCCGAACTCGCCGCCCCACACGACGAGCGTCTCGTCGAGCAGCCCGCGCCGCTTGAGATCGCGAATCAGCGCCGCGGACGCTTTGTCCATGTTCGGGCAGCGGTCGCGCAGGTTTCTGTCGATCTCCTTGTGATCGTCCCATGGCTGCCCGGGACCGTAGTGCACGACCACCAGGCGCACGCCGCTTTCGACGAGGCGCCGCGCCATCAGGCAGCCCTGCGCAAACGGCGTCGATCCGTACTCCTCGCGCACCGACTGGGGCTCTTTCATCACGTCGAGCGTGTCCATCGCGGCGAACTGCATCTTGAACGCCGCTTCCATCGATGCGATGCGCCCTTCCAGGAAGGCATCCTGACCGAACGCGTCCTCATGACGGCGGTTCAGCGCCTGAGTCAGATCGAGCTGGGCACGCTGCGCGTCGGCCGGCAGCTGGCTGTTGCGCAGGAACCGGATCATCCTGTCCGGCGCGGTCTCGAACGTATTGAACGACGAGCCCTGGTACTCGGCGGGCAGGAACCCCGATGTCGTAAACCCGCCGCCGTCCGGCGCGAGCACCATGAACGCCGGCAGATTCTTGTTCTCCGTACCGAGGCCGTAGGAAATCCACGACCCCATCGACGGGCGCGACAGAATCATGCTGCCCTGATGGAACATGCTGCGGGCCTGCTCGTGGTTCGGGTTCGTCGTGAACATCGAGCGGACGACGCACAGCTCGTCGGCCACCGTGGAGAGATTCGGCAGCAGCTCGCTCATCTCGATGCCGCCCTTACCGTACTTCGCAAACGAGAACCTGCTCGGCAGCAGCCCTGCAGTCGTCCGTTCGGTCCGGAGATCGGCGGTGGCGGGCCGTTGTCCCGCGTACTTCAGCAGGGCCGGCTTCGGATCCCAGAGATCGACCTGCGAAGGCCCTCCTGTCATGAAGAGCAGAATGACGTGCTTCGCCTTTGGCGGGAAGTGCGGTCCCACCGTGTGAACAGCGGCACCGAACGCGTCGCCCGCCAGCAGATCGGCAAGGCCGATCATCCCTACACCGCCACACAGGCACTTGAGGGCCTCGCGCCGTGAAACGTTTCCTAAGGCCAAAAGATCACCTCGTTGGTAGAGAGCAGCGCCTGCGCGTAATGCGCGGTGTCCGCCGTCTTCAGGTATTGGACGCCGAGCGTCACCTCCTCAGCGGTCGCGTTCCTCGAAAACACCTTTCGGTACAACGTCCGGACCTTCGTCTCTGGCGCCGGTTCGTTCGCCACCTGATCCGCCAGGGTCTTCGCCAGCTCCTGCACGAACGCGCTGTTCATCACGAACAGCGCCTGAAGCGGGCTCAAGGTCGGCTGCCGCAACGGGATGTGCGCCATGGGCGCGGGCACGTCATACAGTTTCATGACATCCCCAGAACTGCGCCCGCGGCTGATGGTCGAGTACACCGTGCGGCGGTGCCGGTCATCGATGCTCTCTGAAGGACCATACAACGTGAGATCGAGCGTGCCGGCGGCCTGCAGCAGCGAGTCGCGGTAGGCCTCGATGTCCATCCGGCGCGGATTCATCCGCCAGAGATAGGTGTTGGTCGGATCGACCTCCATCGCGTCGGGCCGGGGATGACTCGACTGCCGGTACGTGGCCGACAACATGATTTCGCGGTGCAGCCACTTGAGCGACCAGCCGCTGGCGATGAAGCGGGCGGACAAATCCTCGAGCAGCTCGGCATGCGACGGCGCCAGCCCCTGGATGCCGAAATCGCTTGGCGTCCCCACGAGGTGTTTATCGAAATGCCATCCCCACACGCGATTGACAATCACACGCGCGCTGAGCGGCGCGGCATCGGTGAAGATCTTCTCGCCGAGCTCGAGCCGGCCCGATCCGTGCTTGAAGTCCGCGTCGGTCTTCGCCAGGACGATCGGGAATCCACGCGGCGCGATGTCTCCCGGTGTGCCCAGATTGCCGCCGCGATAGAGCGGCAGATCGCGTGGGACGTCCGGCGTCGCATCGAAAAACGTGAGATCGGGCTCGGATGAATTGAACACGACGCCGGCGTCGTACACGGAATTCAGGAAGGGCGCCATCTCGTCGATTCGTTTCCGCGGCCCGCCGCCCGCGCCTTGTGTCTGCTGCGCGCGTTCAGGGTTCGGAATCTGATCGACCGGCCGCACCCGCTTTTCATCCGGCACCGGCGGCCGCTTCTTGAGCGTGCCATCAGGATTCCGATCTTCCGGCGGCCGCTCGCCCGGATACGGCACCTCGCGATGTACGCGGCGATCTCCGGGTACTCCCTCGACATCGCGTCGATCTCGGCCTGCAACTCCGCAAGCTCGGCGCGGAACTTCTTCACCTGACGCGCCGCCTGCTCGGGCTTCGACCCCGGATCGCCTTCGAGCAGGTTCGCCGTGTAGTACAGATCGAACATCCTCTGGTAGACCCACATGAAGCGGGTCTCCGTTTTCGGATCGATCTCGAAGAACGGACGCAACGCGCGCGACGTCGAGGCGAACACGCTCGAGAGCCGCGCGTAGTCCATCTGACGAATCGGATCGAACTTGTGGTCGTGGCACCGCGCGCAGGCCACCGAGAGGCCGAGCAGCCCGCGGGTGACGGTGTCGAGGCGCTCGTCCCAGTCGTTCAGCTGAATGGTCCCGACGACGTCGACCGACAAGCGCACGTCTTTGTGGTCCTGCGATCCCAGGGCGATGATGCCGAGCGCACGCATGTCGGGACGGGACGTACCGGGCATGAGGTCGGCCGCGAGCTGCAGTTTGACGAACCGGTCGTACGGCACATCCTTGTTCAGCGCCTCGATCGTCCAGTCGCGGTACCGCCACGCATGCGGATAGGGCGGGTTCGTGATGTTGCCGGGATTGTCTTCGCCGTATCGCACCACGTCGAGCCAGTGACGCGCCCATCGCTCGCCGTACTGCGGCATGGCCAGCAGCCTGTCGATGAGCGTCTCGTACTTGTCCGGCGCGGGATCGTTGGCGTAGGCCTCGACTTCATCGTAGGTCGGCTTGATGCCGATCAAATCGATGTAGGTGCGCCGAACGAGCGTGCGATCGTCGGCCTGCGGCGAGGGCGTCAGCCCCTGCCCGGCCAGCTTCGCCAAGACGAAATGATCGAGTTTGGTCCGCGCCGACGACGCGTGGGCCGACACGGGCTGCGGCAGCACTTTGACCGCCTGAAATGCCCACCACTCGCGGCCTTTCGCAAGCTCGGCCTCGTCGACGACGCGGCGCCTGGCGGTCGTCGTCCCTGCGGTCTCGACGCGCGGATCCGGCGCGCCGCCCGCAATCCAGGTTTCGAAATCCGCGATGACCTCGTCTTGCAGCTTGCCGGCGGGCGGCATCTGCAGGTGCGGATCGGCGTACTTCAACGCGTGTATCAGCTTGCTCGCCGAAGGATCTCCCGGAACGATCGCCGGTCCCAGCGTGCCGCCCTTCATCACGCCCGCTCTGGTATCGAGCGTGAGATACCCCTTCGGCTCTTTCATCGTGCTGTTGTGGCAGGCATAGCACTTGGCCGCGAGCACCGGCCGGATTCTGGCTTCGAAAAATTCGTTGGCAACGGGCTGCTGCGCGCCGGCTGGACGTCCAGCCAGGACGACCAGGAGCGCGCCAAGGACGAGGGGCCGCGATATGGTCATGAGACCTCGTTGGTCAGGCCGGAATCCGGGTCACCTTGACGACCTGGTTGAACAGATACTCCACCTCGATGCGGTCGCCGGTCTCCAGCGAATCGCCCGGGATCGCTTCGGGGCCCACACGGGCCGCGTTGAGCTGCTCGGTGGAGTCGTCGACATGCGTGAAAACGATCTCCCACGACGGCTGGCCGTGGATGCTGATACGCTGTATCCGCTTGAGGATGGCCTGACGACTGCCCTTGAGCATGCCCTGATTTTACGCGATGCTATCACTATGAACGCATCAGACTGCATTCTCTTCAGCGGCGGCGCACCCGGGGCGGAAGCGGAGTTTGGGGCCTGCGCCGAGCGGCACGCTGTGGAGGAGGTCAACTTCACCTTCGAGGGTCACAAGATCGTGCGCCAGCGCGGCGTGCGCGTGCTCAACCACGAAGAGCTGCAGAACGGCGACGTGAGCCTCGAGTACGTCAGCCGCCTCATGGACCGCCGTTACACCGACGCACCCACGATTCGCAAGGTGCTCCAGACCATGTGGTATCAGGTCAACAGCGGCCAGGAAATCTGGGTCGTCGGAACCATTCTTCCCGACAAGACCGTACGAGGCGGCACGGGCTGGGGCGCCGAGTTCGCCAAGCTCTGTAACAAGACGCTGCATGTGTTCGACCAGGAACAGAAGCGCTGGTTCTGGTGGACCGGCGACGACTGGCACGCGGCCGAAAGCAAGGATGGGCCGCGCATCATGCACCCGCACTTCACCGGCACCGGCACGCGCACGCTGCAGGAGCCGGCCAAGAAGGCCATCGAAGACCTTTTCACCCGATCGTTCAAATAACGACGGTTTGTCACGATCCGCTACAGCTTTCGCGGCCGTTCCACCCCGCTGTGGCGGCGGTACAAAAAAGTGCTTCTCACGGGGGGATGAGGTACTCGCTCCATCCCTATGTCGTCGCCGGCTGTGTCCTCACGGCGTGCGCCCCCGCGGCCGCACAGATGCCCAGGGGCAGCAACGTGAATCCCGACGCGGGCCTCGTCGCCGAGTTCACCAGGAAGACCGACGCGTACGTCAAAATTCGCAATGACGCCGCAAGCGCGGCACCCGACCTGAAGCGAACGGAGAAGCCGGGCGAGATCGCGGTTGCCGAGAAATCGATGGCGCAGATCGTCCGCGGCGCGCGTGCGACGGCCAGGCGCGGAGACCTCTTCACCCCGGCGACAGAGGCGATGTTCCGGCGACTGCTCCACTCTCAGCTGACCAAGGGCGGCGGAGAGGGCGCCGACAACAAGGCCATCATCAAAGACGACGCCCCCGCGCCGAAAGAGGTGCCGTTCAAGGTGAATGCGGACTACCCGAAAGAGGCGCCGCTTTCAACCGTGCCGCCCGATGTCCTGCAAGCCTTGCCGAAGCTGCCCGAGGACGTGCAGTACCGGTTTGTGGGTAAGCATCTGCTCTTGTACGATGCGAAAGCGAACCTGATTATCGATTTCATGTTGAACGCGATTCCGTAGTGCATCGAGGACGACCTATGTGGACATCTCGACGATCCCTGGCTGTCATCACCGTTGCTGCCGCGCTTTCGGCCAGCGCCGTGGCCCAGGACCTGACGCTGCCGAACAAGCCGGCCGGGACGCTCAGGTTCGCCGTCATCGGAGACAGCGGCACGGGCGATTCCAATCAGTACAGGCTCGCGAAGGTGTTCACCGACATCCACCAGCGCTTCCCGTACGAGTTCGTGCTGATGTTGGGCGACAACATGTACGGAACTGAGAGCGCCCGCGACTTTCAGAGGAAGTTCGAGACGCCGTACAAACCGGTGCTCGACAAGGGCGTCAAGTTCTACGCCTCGCTCGGCAACCACGACAGCACGAACCAGAGAATGTACAAGCTGTTCAACATGAACGGCGAGCGCTTTTACACCTTCAAGCCGAAAGACGGCATCCGGGTCTTCGCGCTCGACAGCAACTACATGGATCGGCCCCAGCTGCAGTGGTTCGAGAAAGAGCTGGCCGCGAGCGGGTCGGACTGGAAGATCGTGTTCTTCCACCACCCGATCTACTCGTCGGGCGGGAAACACGGATCGGACACCGCCCTTCGCGACCAGCTCGAACCGCTGTTCCTGAAATACGGCGTCGACGTGGTGATGGCCGGTCACGAGCACTTCTACGAACGCCTGAAGCCGCAGAAGGGCATCCACTATTTCATTTCGGGGGGCGCCGGAAAAATCCGCAAGGGAGACGTGGGCGGGGAATTCACCGAAAAAGCGTTCGACCAGGGATTCCACTTCATGCTGCTCGAGATCGACGGCGACCAGATGCACTTTCAGGTCGTGAGCGACCAGTCGAAGACGGTCGACTCGGGCATCATCGCGCGCCGGCGCGTCGAAGACAAACCCGCGCCATCGCAGCCTGCCGCGCCTGCTGCCAAGCCGGTTCCGCCGAAGGACAAGCCGTCGACGACGGCCAAGCCGGCGCCACCGAGCACGGCCAAGCCACCGGCGCCGACGGCGCAACCGGCCGCTCCGTAGCGCAGGGCGTGGCTTTCGGTGGCGCAGGGCTGTAGCCCTGCCAGGACATTCAACGCGCGACGACTCGCGCCGCGGCCAGGACTTCCGAAGACGAGGCGGCCATCGATTCGTAGTAAGAGACGAAGCGCCTGGTCTCTGTGCTGTCGTACGGCCGAAGGTTCTCGGCCCACCTGAAGCCAATCACCTGAAAACGCAACTCTGCGTCGATTGCGAACGGGCCTTCGGCATTGCGCACGTCAACGGCATAGCGGACGCGGTCGCCTGCACCGGTAAAGTCGCCATCCTGTGACGCCGTGCCGACAACGGCAATCCATGGATCCGCCGAGGTCTTCTGGAATCCGCGCGGCAGCAGCCGGTTGTCCTTGGCGTAGCCCACCGCGGTCAGCAGACCGGTCGTCGGCCTTCCTGCCTGATCGCGCATGATCGATTCGTAAATCTGCACCTGGCCCGGCTCGCCGATCTCGGTGTAGTGCGGCTCGACGCCGAGCGCGTCCGCGTCGTGGTCGTTGCCGGAGATGGCGCCGTTCGCGGCAACCGCACCCGACTCGAAGATGACGGCACCGGCGCGATCGCGAACCGTCACGTGCAGCCAGACCCGGCGTGAGGGATAACCTGTCGGCAGCTTGTGCCCGGTCGCGTTCTCGACCGCGATGTCGGCGACAATGCGGCCATCGCGAACACCGGCGTTCTCGATCGACAGCGTCGCGGTGCGCGAACGGAGATTGGCGATGGTCGCTTCCGCGGCGGCATTCATTTCATCGGCGGGAGCCACAACGCCGAGCTCGTCCCGAAAGCGGTTCAGCATGCGCTGCATGAAGAAGTTGCCGCCAACGAAGGTGTGGCGGGCGAATCCTTTGCGCGGCGCGCCGAGCACCGACGCGATGGGCGTCTCTGCCTCGACGACCGGCATGTGGCAGGACTGGCAGCTGCGCTCTTCTGGCGCGAAGGCGCTGTGCTTCCACTCGAGATAGGGCACCTGCTCGGGCAGCTCGCCGATGATCTCTCCATTCGGACCGCGCGCCTTGGTCACCAGCGTGTGGCAGGTCGCGCACAGCTCCGACTGGCGCACGTGCAGCGACTCGGTGGGCTCGAACCCCGTGGCCGACCTCATGATCGTCGAAATCCCGCGTTCGATGCGGAACGGCCCGAACATGGGCCGAGGCGCCCGGGCATTCGCCGGAGCGACGACATATCCTCCCGTGAAGCTCGACGGAGTGCCGAGATTCTGATCGGTGATCTGGTGGCAGAGCGAGCAGGCGACACCATCGTGCGCGAGCTGGTCGGCGCGATCGCGTTGCCGGCTGACGGGCAGATGCGCGAACACCTCGCCCTCGACGCCCCTCATCCGCGCTTCGGTGCGCGCCATCGGCATGTGACACGCCGCGCACTCGTCCTGGATGGCGCCGGCGAGCGACGGGTGGTCGAGCACTTCCCTTCGTACGCCGGCCTGCCAGTACGGATCGCGGGCGGCATTGGCCATCATCGAGGTCCGCCAGCTGGCCCCGATCGAGACGTCTTCTCCGGATGGTGCCCGCAAGCCGTTATGGCACGCCAGACACTGATCGGATGTCTTGAAGGACTCCGGGCCATGCGGATCCCGTTGGGCGGTCATCGCGACCGCCGCAAGCGCGACGAAGCCACCGAGACCGGAAAGGAACGGCCGCATCACCATCCCGAGAAAAATCCCCCGTCGAACCAGTCCCACAGCAGGTACACCGAGACGCTCGCCGGACGCTCCGCCCGCTGCGTCAACGGCAGGCGCACGCCGAGGTTGACGAGCACGTGCTGTCGCGTGCTCAGGCTCACCTGCATCTGCGGCACCGCGTCCCATTCGACGACCGCGCCCGATACCAGCTCGCGCGCGGCGAGCAGTTCGACGATCGGAGACCACGCGCGGCCCCAGCGGCGCACCATGAAACTCTTGCCTATCGCCGTGCGCCAGAACACTTCGTTGGGCGCGTCCTTCCCGGTCGGCATCTCGATGCCGGTGTGAGCATGCAGAAAGCCGTCGGCGACATACGGCAGCGCCTGGCTGAACGCGCCGAATGCCTCGAACACGGCGCCGCTGTCGTTGAACTTGACCTCGCCGCCCCCCGAGAAGATCGATCCGCGGCGGTGACTGTCGAAGAGCACGTGCTTGTACGCGCCGCCGATCTCATCCGCGTCCTGCGCGAAGATTTCGTACTGGCCGCGGCGTCCCACGCGATGTTCGTAGAGAAACTCGTTCGTCATCCTGGGGTCATCGCCACGCCCGAATGTCGTCGTCAGGACGGCTTCGTTCTCGGGAAAGGCTTTCTCGGTAAAGAGCGCGCGCGGCATGTTGAGATCGCCGTGGGGCCATCCGCGTTCGCCGCAGAAGCCGCGGATGTGCGTGATGACCTTGATGATCTCCTCCTCTGACAGCTCGTCGCCAAACGCGGGCATCATGCGATCGAAGGCGCGTGCCGGCCCGCCCTGATGGATCACGGAGGACCAGTCGAGATCGGCTTCAGGAGTCGTGAGGTGGCAGTCGGTGAAGTCCGGCGGCTCCAGTTCGAACCCGCGGACGGCGATCGGTTGTCCGCGCCCATCGTCCCCGTGACAGGCGGCGCATGCGGTGCGATACAACTGCTCGCCGCTCAGACCGGCTCGATCGATCGGCTGCGCATCGGCGGCCTGTGGACGCACCATGAGGAGCACGAGCGCACTGATCGCCACGAGGACCGCCATCGCGCGGCGACGCTACCACGGCGGTCGGCCCGTATTGAAACTTGAGAATTGTTCTGAGAATTGATCTCAGAACCGCGCGAGCCAGGCATGCGCCCGCTCGATGTCGTCGTGCACGAGCTGGTGCCCGGCCTGGTGCCAGTGGACGGACACCTGGGCGCCGGCCGACCGCAGCAGCGCCGCGAGCCGATCGGTTTCGGCCACCGGGACGAGCGGATCGACGCGGCCGTTGGAGATGAGGACCGGGGTCGCGGGAAGCGTGGGAAGCGGATCGGGAACGATGGGCACCATGGCGCGCAGCAGCACGGCACCGGCGAGCACCTTCGGCGCCAGCAGCAGCGTCGATCCGGCGACGTTTGCGCCGTTCGAAAAACCAACGGCGATCACCCGCGATGCATCGAACTTGTAATACAGGCTCGCCTCACCGATGAAGTCGGCGAGCTCCAGGGTGCGCTGACGCAGATCGTCCAGGTCGAAGACGCCTTCGGCGAGACGGCGAAAAAACCGCGGCATCCCACGCTCGAGTACCTTGCCGCGTGGACTCAACACACCGGCACCCGGCATCAGTTCCGCCGAAAGCGGGACGAGCTCGTGCTCGTTGCCCCCGGTGCCGTGAAGCATCAGCAGCGTCGGCGCTCCCGGCGCCCGAGGCGGCTGATAGAGATGGGTGAAGGACAGCATGAAGTTCCAGGTTCCGGTTCCAGTTCCGTTCGGCCAGTTCGGGTTCCGGTTCGGTTCAGATTCTAGATTCTAGTTTTCAGATTTTAGATTCCCGATTCCAGTTTCGAGCGTCAGTTTTGGCAGCGTCTCTTCGATGGCCGCGCGGTGGGCTTCGAGCCATGGCGGCAGCACGAGGCGTTCGCCGAGGTGTGCGGCTTCCTCGTCGACCGCAAAGCCCGGTCCGTCGGTCGCGAGCTCGAAGAGCACGCCGCCCGGCTCCTTGAAGTACACCGACTTGAACCAGAACCGGTCGATCACGGTGGTCGGATGGGCGCCCGCGCCCTCGACTCGCGTCCGCACGTCGAGCTGATGCTCGTCATCGTCTACACGCCAGGCCAGATGATGAACCGCGCCTACGCCCCATGCACCACGACGGGCTTCGGGTGCATCGCGCACATCGATGACGCCTGGCCCGCCGGGACATCCATATCGCGTCCATCCGTGCTCGGTGGCCATCTGCTCGAACCCGAGGATGGACGTCAGAAACTGCGTCGTGACCGCCGCTTCGCGCTCCCAGACCTGCGCGCCGTACAGCCCGCGGATCTGGCGCTCGACCGGCACCGGACTCTCGCTCCACGGTGTGAACCGACGCGGGCGGCCGGCCTCGACAAGCGCCACGCTCAGGCCGTGCGGATCGGTGAGCGCGAGGACGCTCTCGCCGAAGCGCGTCTCCGGCGGTCCAAACGTCGTGCCGAAGCGCCGCAGCCGATCGGCCCAGTAGCCCAGGCTCCCCTGCGGCACCTCCAGGCCCACCTCCATGGCGAGGCCATAGCCCGCTCGCGGCGGCGCCGCGTGCGACCACGGAAAGAAGGTGAGATCGGAACCGGGACTGCCCTCGGCGTCTGCGTAAAACAAGTGGTACGTCCCTGGATCGTCCTGGTTGACGCTGCGCTTGACGAGCCGCATGCCGAGCACGCCGGCGTAGAAGTCGAGGTTCTCCTGTGCAGGCCCCGCGATCGCGGTGATGTGGTGCAGTCCGTTGACTCCTCGCATGGGCCGCATTATTGCGCCCGACGCGGACGAGCCACAAGTTCGTCGACGTTGCCGTCAAACGCACAACATTGTAGGATGCGCACGCATGCACGGCCGCCGACGCCCCGCGCGCAGCGGAGGCCCTTCTTTAGAAGCAACATTTTTGTCTGAACTTGCCTTGCGAAACCACAATGACGTGTGGTCCGCCCAACCGCCTGCGACAGCGGACGATCCCTACGATTCGCTCGTTTTTCGAACAAACTTGCGCGTTCCAGATGCTCCGGCGGACGGCCGGCGATTGGCGTTGATTTTGATTGCATCGCCATCATCAATATTCTCTTCCATCAACTACGAATGAAAGGTGTGAGATGAATCAAGCTGACACTGCGTGGATGTTGGTTTCGACGGCTCTCGTGCTGTTGATGACGCCGGCGCTGGCCTTTTTCTACGGCGGGCTGGTGCGCTCGAAGAACGCGCTCAACACGATGATGATGAGCTTCATCTCGCTGGGGTTCGTCGGCGTGCTCTGGGCCGTGGTCGGCTATTCGCTGGCGTTTACGACCGGCAGCAACTTCGTGGGCGACCTGTCGCGGGTGTTCCTGCGCGGGGTGGGGCTCGAGGCGCAGGGCACGATTCCGCACTACCTGTTCATGGCCTATCAGGGGACGTTCTGCATCATCACGGCCGCGCTCATCTCGGGCGCGATCGTCGAGCGGATGCGCTTCTCCGCCTACCTGACCTTCATCATCCTGTGGGCGCTGGCGGTCTACTCGCCGGTGGCGCACTGGGTGTGGGGCGGCGGCTGGCTGGCCGACCTGGGCGCGCTCGACTTCGCGGGCGGGACGGTCGTGCACGTCAACGCGGGCGTGGCGGCGCTGGTGGCGGCGATCGTCGTTGGGCAAGCGCCGCGACTATCCGAGCTCGTCGCTCCTGCCGCACAACGTGCCGTTCACGCTGCTGGGCGCCGGCCTGCTGTGGTTCGGCTGGTTCGGGTTCAACGCCGGCAGCGCGCTGGCCGCGAGCCCGATTGCGGCGCTGGCGTTTACGACGACCTTCCTGGCGCCGATGGGGACGCTGGTGGTGTGGACGCTGCTCGACTATGCGCGCTCGGGCAAACCGACGGCGGTGGGCGGCGCCACGGCGATCGTGGTGGGGCTGGTGGCGGTGACGCCGGCGGCGGGGTTTGTCGGGCCGATGAGCGCGATTGCGCTGGGCGCGATCGCGGCGGTGCCGAGCTACTTCGGGTTGATCTGGCGGGCGCAGACGTCGCTGGACGACTCGCTCGACGTGGTGGCGGCGCACGGCGTGGGCGGCACGGTGGGCGCGCTTCTGACGGGCGTGTTTGCGCAGAAGGCGCTCAACGGCGATGGCCGATGGCGCGCTCTTCGGCAATCCGGCGCAGCTGGGGATTCAGGCGGCGGCGGTGGCGGCGACGATTGTCTACAGCGGCGTGGTGAGCTTCCTCCTGCTCAAGCTCATCGGCATGGTGATCCCGCTGCGCGCGTCGGCCGATGATGAATCGGTCGGGCTGGATATCAGCAACCACGGCGAAGAGGCCTACGTGCACGGCGAGGCCAGCGCCACTCTCAGTTCTCACGTCGGCGCGCCGAAGACCTCGCCGGCCTTTCGATCGGAGCTCGCATGAAACTCATCAAAGCCATCATTCGCCCGAACAAGGTGGACGATCTCAAGGAAGCGTTCGCCAGGATTCAGATTGCCGGCATGACGGTGACCGAGGTACGCGGTCACGGCCGGCAGAAGGGACACACCGCGGTCTATCGCGGACGCGAGTACGAAGTGACGCTCCTGCCCAAGATGCAGATCGAAACGGTCGTTCCGGATGAACTGGTGGAACCGGCGCTGCAGGCCATTCGCGAAGCGGCGCGCACCGGGGAAATCGGCGACGGACGCGTCTTCATCTGCCCGGTGGAACAGTCCTACAACATCAGGACCGGGAGAGAGGGATTCAGCTTAGGAAACTAAAATCTAGAAACTAAAATCTAGAATCTGGGAATCTTCCCGGAGAGAACTCTCCGTCAGATTCCAGATTTTAGATTCTAGATTTTCAGATCTCAGATATCAGGACTTCCCACACGCCCCCCACGCCCATAGCGCAACCGACCACTGCTGTTTCTGGTTGCGATGGACGACGGTACGGGCGGTATCGCGACGGCCGCGGCGGTCGACGGAGAGACACATCCGGAAGTTGTCTCCCTTCGACGCCTGCCGCTCTGCGGTCAGCACGTTGCGGAGGATGATGGCCGAATTACTCCGGTTCTTCTTGTTCTGATCGGCCAGCGCGAAGTTGAGCGCCGTCCGCACTTCGCGGTCGTCGGTCGGAACAGGACGATACGTATTCGGGCGTACCGCGACCGGGCGCGGCGAGGACTGCCCCGCGGCTTCGAAAAGAATCGTGGCGGCTGCCAGAAAAACCACGCCACCTACGATCCACCGGCCGGTACGCAGAGTACTGGCTTCCATCAGGGAGGGAGATCATATCACCCCGTCCCTGACGGGGTCGAAACGCTCTACTTTCGTCAAATTATCGCCACGCCGTTTCGACGGTGTAGTCCTTGCCGTTCACATCTTTGCCCTTCACCTCGATGGATCGTGGCTTCACGACGCGCAGGTTGAACGGCGTACCGTCGCGCCCAACGAACTCTCCCAGCATCACGTTGCGTGACTGCGTGCTCTCGAGACGGCCCACGAACTTGCTGAAAATCGTGGTTCGCCCCACAGGAACGATGCCGATCGTCACGTCGTTCAACGCGAGACCGGACTCGTTTCGTACGGTCACATACAGTTGGGAGATCTCAATCTTGATCGGCGCGTTGGCGTCCTGGCTCGCGACGCCCTGATCCGAACACCCGGCCAGCAGCACGGAGAGCACGATGAGCGAGTACAACCGCATGCCATCCTCCTTGATGAAACCTCGAGGCCGCACGGGATATGGTGGGATTGCGGCGACTCTACCGCCGCCCGCGATTCCAGTCAAGGAATGGCGTCCGAATGTTATAATTCCCGGGTAATTCACAGGCTGCCCGTTGCGCCGCGCGCACGGCGCGCCGCGCCCGATTCTCTCTCTCTTACACACAATTCATCGAGGAGTGCTGATGCGGTTTCCCATCAGGCCGGGTAAGGTTACGTGTGCAGGTGTCGTGGCGATTCTGATGGTGCTGCCCAACAGCATCTGGAAGGGACCCGATGCGAACGTGGCGCGACCGTCGACGCCCAAAGTCGAGGCGCGCCGCCAGACAGGCGCCAAGACGTCGCACTCACTTCGTGTGCGTGTGAAACTCCGGGAAGTGCCGCGCTGAGCACTCTGGGCACAGCTCGTCATCGGAATCGCCACGACGCGCAGCCACAAGGGCTGTCTGTGCATTACTCGATCGGCCGCACGACGACGTACCCGTCCACGTAGGAATACGAGGTCGTCCCCGACGCCTTGTTGAGTCCTTCGGTCAGCCTGATCGTGACACCCCACGGGTCGGTCACCGTCGCCGACATCAAGCCCAGCTCGGGATCGCGTCCGTAGGGCACGTCAAAGGTCACGCCGTTGGCCTTGATTTTCTCGACATACGCTTTCAGGTCGCGCACGTCAAAGCCGATGCTGTCCATCAGCCGGCCCCTGGTCGGCACGCCCGGGACTTTCTGGCTGCCGAGGGGCGCCAGCGTGAGGTTCATGCCCGGCACGTCACCCGAGTCGTACGGGCCGCGCATGGTGGGCTTCAGCAGCAGCTTCTGCACGTACCACTTCTTCACGTCCGCCGGGTGCTCCAGCCAGTAGTGCAGGTGATGGCTGACGACCGGCGCCGGCAGCGTGCTGTCTTCGACGAGCTCCATGCGGAACGTATCGGGACCGTTCACGTAGGTCTGCGGCGTTTTCTCGCGGCCGATGCGCGGCGGGTCGTACTTCAAACCGGCTTTGTCGAATCGCGCCGTGTAGTCCGAGAGCTTCTGCAGCTTCAGCCCCATGTGATTGATGGTCGTGCCTTCGCTCGGTCCGGTGCGCGGCTGGACTCTGAAGAGCACCACGACGCCGGGGATGGTAATGCCTTCGAGCGTGCCGACCTTGACGGGCTTCGCATCGAACTGGTTGGTCCAGAAATCGCGATGTGGCGCCACGTCGCTGACGTTCAGGAGGACGTGCCCCATCGTCATCATCTCATCGCGGGCCGGGAACAACTGCGCGTGAGTGGAGCTGACGAGACCAAGCCCGATCACGCCGACGACGAGCGCCGCGAATGACACGTGCTTCATGAGGCCTCCCCGTAATGGATGAAGGGTCGCCAGTATACTGCGCGTGCGCGTCGCCATTGGAGAGATCCATTCTAACGAAAGTTGTTGCTAGCACAAACGTCTAATCCCTATGGCAAACCCCGCGAAGCGCGCGACAAGCTCGCCGCGCTCAGCAAAGTGCGCCAGCACCGCAATGGCGGCTGGTCGTCGAGTCTGTGGAGTGTTATCTGCGCGATCTCCCGCGCCACGAGCGGGCGCAGATCGCGCGTCTGGTGTCGAACAAACGGTCACGTAATATCTGAACCAGGCCGGCCTGGAGCGCTTTCACACCAATCTGGCACTGCGGGTCGTGCGTGGGGATGAACCCGCTACTGTGACGAGTACCGGGCGCGAAGCTCGCGAATGAGGGCCTGCCTGACGTCGCCGAACTCCTGCACGTCGTGGACGGCGGGGTTGGTCCTCGTGAGAAAGCCGAGATTGGTCTCGCCGCCGCTCAGGAGAAAATCGGTCGCGGCCACCACGTAACGCGCCGCAGGATCGATGGGCTTTCCCTTCACGAGCCACCGGCCTCCCTCGCGGACGACGCCTCGCAGGTGCAGGTACCCCCCCGCCCCCTGGTTCTTCATGCCGATATCGAGCACCGACAGCAGCAGCGCGCCGTCGAAGGAGGCGCGCGTCACGCGTCCGCCAAACGGCAGAATGCGAATGACGTCGTACTCGGTCACCGGGCCCGGCTGGATGATGTCGTTGACGCGAATCGATCCGCCGTTCACGATGGCGAGGTCAACGGGTCCGGCTTCGCGATCGAAGCCGGCCGCCACCAGGTCGGTGAGCCGTCCGGGCTGGTTCCGCACGATGGCGTCGCGGCCGTCGAGCGGCTCGTCGATGACGGCCACCGTGCGCTCGGGCTCGAACCCGTTCTTCCGAAACGCCTCGAACGCGGCGGCCGTCCACTTCCGCACGACCCCGTCAACTTTCGAATCAGGCTGGATGCTGTCGTCGATCGTCTGCAGCCGGGCCGAAATGGCCGGGCGCGATCCGGGTTTCCCGAACGCGAGCGTCACCACCGACGCCGAGCGCACGTTGGAATCGGCTTTGATGATCGGCGTAAAGTCGCGCCCGCGCCGCACCTGAACGTTCTCGTGCTCGTGGCCGCCGAGCACGAGATCGATCTCCGGCACCTGGACCACGAGCTCCTGATCGCCCGCCAGCGGAAGGTGTGTCAGCGCGATCACCGCGTCGACCTTGCCCTTCAACTGCGCAACCTGCTCGCGGGCCGATTCGACCGGCGGCGCGTAGCGCACGTATGCGCGGCGGTTGAGGTCGGTGGTGAGCCCGATGAGTCCCAGCCGGATCGTGCGGCCGCGAACGTCGACCGGCACGACGGCCGAGCGCACGGTGCCCGGAAAGGGCTGCCCGCTCACATCGGTCACATTGCTCGACACGAGGTGAAAGCGGGTCTCCGCCAGGCGTACGCGAAACGCCTTTTCCGAAAGATCGAACTCGTGGTTGCCGAACACGGCCCAGTCAAGGCCAAGGGTGTTGAGCGCGTCCACCATCTCGCGACCGGCAAGCGGCTCGCCATCGATGACGGCGGTGCCGACCGCCGACGGCGACAGATAGTCGCCACCCAGCGTCATCAGGACCGGCGCGTGCGCGCGCTTGAGCTGCTGCAAGAGCGTGGAGGCCCGGCCAAGCCCGCCCCTTCGCCCGCCATCGATCGGGTCGATCGCGTGAATGTCGTTGACGTGCAGGATCGTGATCGTCGCCGATGCAGGTACCTGCGCCCAATCGCGCGCGCCGGCACCCGCGATCGCGCACAGCAGAAACAGCGCGAGAAACCGCGGCCGCATCTCGTTCATTTGTACGGCAGATCGGCGAGGCGGCCGGACGTCAGAAGGTCGACGACGGCCGCGACATGCAGACGCCGCGGCGGCGCGAAGCCGTTGCCCGTGCCGAAAAACGGATTGGGCTGCTGATACGGAGCGAAGTACGGCGGGTTCGGCAGCGTCTGAAGATCGAGATACTGCTGCGCATCGGTGGAGAGGCGCGTCTGATTGTTCAGGACGTTCAGCAGCCGTGCCTCGAGCGAGACGTTCACCGAGGTCTCCAGCGGCAGACGGTAGGCCGCCATCACGTCGAGATTGGTCCACGTCGGGATTGCGGTGACTGCCGGCAGGCTCGAGGTAGTTCAACGCCGGACCCGCCCAGTCGCGGCCACGCGCGGCCCAGGGCGTGCCGCTCTGCACGCGCAGATAGCCCGCGGCACTCAGCCGGCTGGTCAGATCGTAGGACATGAACAGTTTGAGCACGTGCGGGCGATCTTCGAAGAGCGGACCGAAACGATTCGGATCTTCGACGTTGGTGCCCGGGCGCGTCCTGGATGAAGGACGACATGTTGAAGACCGCGACCGATCGAGTAGTCGAGGTCGAAGTTGCCTTCGAACCGGCTCCACGTGTAGTTGATGTCGGCTCATCCAGCCGTCGGCCAGGCGCCTCCGCAGGTCCATCGTCACGGCGCGATAACTGCGCTGCGCATCGGCAAGCTGACACGACGCAAACCGGGCGCACGGCAGGTTGGCGGCGACGAAACGGTCCGCTGTCGGGCGCGGTCCCGCTCATGCGCGACGGCACGTCTTCGATGAAGTTGTTCGTCGTCCTGGCGACATGAAAAAGACGTCGAGGCTGTAGCCGCCGACGAGCGGCGTGGCGTATCCCACGAGCGTTTCGTCCGTGTAGATCGGCTCGATGTCGGGATCGATCAACTTTCCGGTCGTCGACGCCAGCGGCCCGGTCGACAGCACGTTGCCGGCCAGATCGAAGATCGTCTGCGTCTGATAGATGCGCCGCGGCGCCAGACTGCGCGCGCTCGATTTCTGGTCCAGGTTGTGGTACCGGCCCCAGTGCGCGTACACCTTGTCGCCCGTGTTGTCGCGAAGCTGATAGCTGACGCCGACGCGCGGCTGGAGCTCCTGCTTGAAGCCGAACCGCAGGAACGCACAGGTGTCGCGGTTCGACTCGTACACCGCCGAACCACCCTTCAGCGACACCTGGGGACATCCACCGCTGCCATCCACCTCCTGCGACATCTCGTCGCGATTCATCAGCAGTCCGAGGTTGAGCGACGCGCGCGTTCCCAGCGCCACGTCGTCCTGGACGAAGAACCCGTAGGTGTGCGTCTGTCCGCGCTGCGGCGGCTGAGGAGTGTAGTACCGCGCCCGAAGGGCGGGAACGCCGCTCTGCGTGATGTTGACGATCGAGCCCCACCCGTTGGCGAGCCGATTGAAGAACTCCTCGGCGAATTCGTAGCCGGCGCCGGCTTTCAGCGTGTGGCTGGTTCGTCCGAGATCGAAGATGTGGGTGAAAGTGCCGCGCAGCTCGTGCCGCTGGTAGTTCTGAATGTTCGTGAACTGGTTGCCGCCGACGTTGAGGTTGGCCTGCAACGGATCGACATACTGCCCCATCGCCGCCAGATTTCGGGGATCGAACGCGGGCAGATATCCCAAATCCGTGACGGGCACGTCCTCGTTGTTCTCCCGCATGTGGAGGTAACGCACGTTCAGCGACTGCCGCGCGGCCAGGAAGTTCGACCACTCCGCAGTCGCGATCCGGCTGCCGTTGTCTGCGCCGGTCGCCACGCTCGGCGCGAAATCCGAAGTGAGGGCGGCATTGTCGACGTGATTCGGCCGGTGACGATAACTGGCCGTGATGTGATGCTGGCTGGACGGCACGAGGCTGAGCTTGCCGAACAGCTCGGGACCCGTCCGTTCTTCGTCGGGAAGGGGCGTCCCGACCTTGTTGAAGCGATCCCATTTCGTTTCGCTCGAGTAGCGCGCGGACGCGTAGAAGAACGCCCGGTCGCGGACGATCGGACCGCCGAACCCGATCGCCGGCATGATTTGCGTGTGTCAGCAGCGCGTCGCGAAACGTTCCCGGCTGCACGCCGGCGTTCACCAGATCGGAGGGCAGCTCGTAGCCCCCGACCAGCTCGTGCGAGAGCCAGTCGACACGCCCGACGCCGGAAAAACCGGTTCGTCCCGCTGCGGCTGACGGCGTTGACGACGCTGCCGCTCGTGCGGCCGAACTCGGCGCTGATGCCCCCGCGCTTGATGTTGACCTCCGCGATGTCGAGCTCGTTGATCTCCGTCGACAGGTAGCCGAACGCAGGGCTGGTGATGTTGGCGCCATCGATGAGATACAGGTTCTCTTGTCTCGTGCCGCCCGCAGCCGGTCCGACAGAGCTGCGATTGTCGGCGACGCCCGGAATCAACTGAAAGAGACCGCGGTAGGTTCGTTCGAGCGGGAAGGCTGTTGAGGACATCTTCCCGGAAGTTGAAGCCGACCTCGGCCGACCGGATGTCGACGACCGGCTGTGCCGCGCTCACCGTCACTTCTTCCTGGATGGTCAGGCCGAGGACGAAATCGACCTGCGTATCCTTGCCAACTTCGACGACGGCCGCACGCTTCGCACGGCCCACGCCGACTTTGTCGATTTCGACGAGGTATTCGCCTGGCGTCAGGTACTGAAACTGGAAGAGCCCGTTGTCGCCGGTCTGAACCGTCCTGCCGATCGGGAGCAGGTCGCCCGAGATCTTGACGGTGGCGTCGGCGACAGGTGCGCCGGTCTGGTCAAATGCGGCTCCTGAAATCGTTCCGGTGTCTGCGGCCAGAGCCGAGGTCGAGACCGCTGTCAGGAACGCGAACGCGATAAGGAGCGGCCGTAGGACCGCGCACATGGGATTCTGCCTCCAGCCGGGGATGCCGTTGGCAGAATCCTAACACGCAGGTACGACCGATTCACCGATCCCCGATCCGTTCGAAGCCGACGAGCTTCCAGTTGCCATCGCCCAGGCGGAAGTAGGCGGTCGCCGCTTCCTCCCACCCCTCGTAGGATGTGCCGGTCGCCTTCACCTCGACCTTCACGAACGATCCTTCGGTTCGCGGCAAACCGTCGGGGGCCTGAAGCTCTGCCGTCGGCGCCGAGCTTGCGCCAAACACCAGCGAGTGTCCGGTGGTGTTGTCGAACGTCGCCCACACCGAACGGTAACCGCGGGGCGCCCGTGCGAAGTCGGCTTCGACGGCCGCGTTCTTGAACGTCAGGACGCCCGCGGGATCCAGCGCCAGGTTCGCGATCGGATTGACGCGGTCAGATACGCCCGGCCGATCGCATCGCGCCGCTCGGCCAGCGCGCGAACCAGAAACTCTTCCGCGGCCGGGTCGCCGAACTCGCCGGTGCGCACCGCCGCGCGGATGAGATCGGTCGTGAGCGCGACCAGCCGCTGGGCCGCCCAGAACTTGTCATCGGGCCGCGCGTGCAGGAACGCCTGGTTCGGAACACGCGGCTTCCACTGGTCCGGATCGAAGCCGGCGTTGTGACGCGGCATCCGGCCGATCGATGGGGCTTCGTAGAACGGCATCGTGTGCCACTTCGGCGCGTTGAAGCCAAAGCTGACCATCTGCTTCGCCACGTCGACCGGCTGCACGAGGTACTCGAAACCGGCCCAGTAGTCGGCCGGCGCCACGCCGCCGCTGCCGAGCGCCGAGCCGAAGTCGATGAGATAGTGCCGGACGAACGACCGGCCATTCTCCGTGACGAGCACGTCGAGCGAATTGATGGCCTTTGCGTCGACGTGGTTCAGCCAGGCGGCGAATACGCCATACCCCCGCAATTCGCGGCGGTCCTGGTGTGGCACGACATCGTTCGGATCGTCAGGTCTGGTGTCGACAAACCGCACGCGCCCCACCGGCGTGCCCGGAAGTGCCTTGCTCGCCACGACGCGGAACGATCCGTCCGTCTCGCGATTCGCACGCCGGAGAAGATTGTCGATGTCGCCCGGCCGCATCGCGCGTGGCTTGCGCCCGGGCGGCGTGAACTTCGCCGACTCGCCGATGACGAGCTGATCGCGGCGGAAGTACGCGATGTGATTCTCCGGCACGTTGTACCCAAGCGCCCACATCAGCTTGGTCACGGCGACTTCCGTGCCGGTGGTCATGCCGCGATATCCCGGCGGATCGAACTTGAGAAACCAGCGCTGACCGCGGCTGTCCTTCACGGTGAAGCCCGGCGTCACGCCGTCGCTCTTCGACGAGGTGATCGTCCAGACGCCGGCCGCGGGACCATCGGTCGTGTTCGGTCCCTTCGCGATTTCGTCCGGCGTCATGGACCGGTGGCCGATGCGGTTGGTGAACCAGCTCGAGTCCGGCACCTCGTCAACTGTGTTGGTGTTGCCGGCGCGCCGTATCTCGTCCACTTTCTGTCCCATCACGATGTTCGACGCAAGATCGACGAAGAGATCGACGTCGAGCGGCTTCATGGTCGAGGCATCCTGCGTATCGGGTTCGACCCAGACCGGATCGTCGGCATAGAACTTCGGGGACGCCGCCGATACCAGCATCGTGCCCGTCACCGCCGTCACCAGGGCACCCGCAAGCGCAACCGCGAATTTCATCGTCGTATGGGTTCTCATTGTCCTCTCTCCTCAGTACCTCTTCGGGTTCGCCGGGTTCGAACGTCATTTGCGCGCGACGATGCGGAGCGTGCCGAACTCCACGAATTGACGAACCTGACGAACCCACGAACCTGACGAACCTACGTCTCGTCGTGTTAAAAGCTGGGGCTGAACGAGAACATCAGCCCCATCCCCTCGCTCGTGCGCGCGAGCTCCACGCGCGCCACCGTGCTGATCGGCGTGTGAAACGACATCCCCACTCCGTAGCTGGTCTTGAAGTCCTTGACGTCGATGTCGCTCAAGCGGCGCGCGACCTGCCCGGCGTCGAGAAAGAGCGCCATATCGACGAAGTGGCCCGCTCTCCACCGATACTCGCCCGTCAGGTGTACGCGATTGCGATCGCGGAAGCGCCAGGTGGAATAGCCGCGCAGCGAGTGGCTGCCGCCGAGACCGGGCAGCAGGATGTACGGGACGCTCTCGCCGGGCGCGGTGCTCGTGGACGACGCGAACGCGCGCAGCGCGATCACCGAGCTCTCGCGCCGAATCGGCAGGAACTGCTGCAGTTCGACGTCGGTGCGGCTGAAGCTCTCTGAGCCGGCGTTGGTCTGACGGTAGTCGGACCATTCGACTCGATAGAGGCCGCCGCGGGTCGTATACCCGGGCGACGTGCGCGAGTCGAACTCGGCGAAGACACGGCCGCGAGCGTAGGTGGGGTTCGCGGTGACGACCGACAGGTCGTTGACCCTCTCGGTCGTGCGGACGCCCGTCTCCATCTGGATGGCCTCGACGCCGCCGCCCAGGCCGAAGAAGCGTGCCGCCTGCACTCGCGTCGCGACGCCAACCATCGAGGTGCGGTAGAACAACTCGCTGCGGTCGCTCATCACCGAATCGTTGCCGTTCGGATAGAACCCCACGTGCGGAGCGTCGAGCCAGCTCGCCCGCACCGCGAGACCCACGCGGTTCGTGGCGAATCGCGGCAGCTGCAGCGTGGCATCGACCGTCTTGTAGTCCCGCACCGACCACGCGGCGTGGGCATCGACGAGGCCCGTATCGCCGAACCGCGTGATGTAGCCGGGGCCGACCGCCATGCCCCCACCGGACAGGATGCTGCCGATGAACGGATAGACAGGCCCTCGCTTCATCCCGAGAAGACTGCCGATTCGCTCGAGGCGGCGCTCGAGCAGGCTGGGCTCGTACGGGCGAAGCTCGGCGGCCTTGCGTGCCTGCAGACGCGGCGTGCTCGTCCTCGCGCGACTCCTGCGCGAAGACCGGCGACGTCCCGGCGAACACCATCGCCATGACCAGAGCCACCGTGGCGGCCGGCCGGAACGCAACTCGCGGAAACGATTTTCGGGGCTCGAGAATCATGAGGGCAACTCCGATCCAGATCAGTGTGAGAACGATGTTGGCGACGGCGAACTGCTCAACCGTCAGGCGCAGCACGTGCGTGCCGAGGGAGACCACGACGGCAGAGAGCAAATCGCCGCCGCGCATGAAGAAGGCGTCGATCGCCTGCTTCGCTTTGTACTTCTCCTCGCGGCTCGTCGGGAGCCACAGGAGCTGACGGGCGGTGTTCATGATCGAGTAGTCGGTCGCGTTCTCCGCGGTCTTGATCCAGCGGACCACCGAGAGGCCGACGCCCGCGGCGATGATCGCGTAGCCGCCGAGCGCGACCAATGGCAGGACCAGCAGCGCGCCGGCGAGCCCGCGATGCTTGACCAGACGCGAGCTGACGAACGCCTGCAGCAGAAACGCGAGAACGTTGACCGAGAACTGATAGTTGCCCGTGAACGCGCCGATGTAGGCCTGCTTGTCGAACGATGCACTGGCCGCGGCCAGCTCGTTCACCTGAATCGTGAGCAGCCGCGCCACGATGTATTCGCCGGTCGTGTTGACGACGTTCAGCAGCACGACCAGCGCGGCGATGAGGCGGAGGTAAGGGCTCTCGAGAACCAGCTTGAAGCCTCCGGCCGGCGACATGCGCTCGTTCGGCACCGCCGCGTCCACCTCGTGGCGGCCGTTGATCCAACGATAGACAAGGACGCTCACCACGAGCAACGCCGCCGAAATGTGGAGAATCAGGTTCGGTGACGCGCCCGACCGGAACAGATGACCGGCGACGAACGACCCGAGCGGCGCACCCGCCGTCATCCCGATCACGATGATCGGAAACAGCCGTTCGCCCGCTTCCTTGCTGTAGATGTCGTTGGCGAACGACCAGAACTGCGCGACCAGCGAGACGTTGAAGATGCCGACCCAGATGAAGAACGCGACGCCGACGAAGGGGACGCGCGCCGCTACCGCCATCGCGAACAACTCGACGCAGACGATGAAGAACAGGGTGACGCCGACGAGCAGCCTGGCCCGATCGACGCGGTCGGCGAACCAGCTGTACAGCGGCACGAACCCGATCAGGATCAGCGCCTGGCCGGCTGCCGCATAGGATCGGACTTCGGCGCCTCCGCCGAGGAGAATCAGCGGCTCCCGGACGGTCTTGATGACCGAGTAGCAGACGAGCAGCAGAAAAATGTTCGCCAGCATCAGCAGGGCCGTCGCGCCTTCGCCGGCCCGAACGTCGGCGAAGATCGAGAGCGAGCGGTCCAGCCAGGATTTCCCGGTTCTGCGCGGCATCGCGGCTGTGAACATGTGTTCTCCTGTTTCCATGTCACCCCTAAACGCGCTAACCGGCATCGAACCCCGCAATGCGGCAGGGCGGAAAAGGAAAAAGGGAGAAGGACGAGAAGGAGATAGACCTACTGTGCGGCGACGCCGTGCAAGGTGACCGACGAGCTGTCCCGGAAGAGATTGGCGATGACTGCGTCGTGGGGCTGGTGCGGGGGACGCTTGGCGTCCCCCTGAATGAGGAATGGCCAGAGCTGCTGCCGGAGTTCGGTGGGGAGCACGCCTTCGAGGTACTCGAGTGCCGTGCCTCGAAGGCGGCTGTCCCGGCTGTGCAGACTGCGGAAGGCGATGTGGAGGGGCTGGCTCGGGAGAATCAGCGACAACAACGTGAAGACGTGCGCGAGGCTCTGGCCGGCGCGATCGCGCACGAATTCGTCGAGCGGCGACTGGTCGAACGCTCTGTCGAGCTGGCGGCGGCTCTCCCATACCGGGCGCCCGGCGGCGACTTCGCGAAGGACGACTTCGAGGATCCGTTCGCGGTTGATGCGAATGCGCGGGTTTCTGGTGACGATGAGTCCAAGCGACCGCGCGGCCTGGTGGCGAACCTCGAACCGGTCGTCATCGAGGGCCAGCATCAATCCGTCGGCCGCGCGCTGAGAAACGGCAACCGAGAATGTGCGCGCCAGTTGCCGCCGGATCGCTTCGTCCTGATTCGGATCGAGGAGCGCATCGGTGAGCTGGCCGATGCGTTCTTCGGCCACCTTGCGCAACGCGAAGAGCGCATGGTCGGACAAGGGACCATCGAGCAATGGAATGGCGTGCGGCACCAGCGCCGCGCTCAACCCCTCTTCCCTCGCGAGCACGTCTCGCGCGCGCTCGTGATCGCCGGAATTCAGCGCGCGCACATCGTCCATGTCGTCTGGCGTGCCGATGGCTGCTGCACGCGGCGAGCCCTGCACGTTGAGCAGCATGCGGCGGGTCAAGTGCCCCGCCGTGTCGGACGGCACCAGGCCAGGCGCCTGCGACACGAGGCTCGTGCCCAGCGTGCGGACGTACCAGTAATTCAGCCGGCTCGCGGCGACGATGGCCGCGGTGGCCGTTGCGATGGCGACCCACAGAATGGCGGACGACTGCGCGGCGGGCGCCAAGAGGACGACCACGCGGACGAGCCCGCCGCCAACGGCTTCGCCCAGCCGCTCGACGCCGACGTCCACAATCGACTTAACCGAGCGTTTCTCCGCGGCCGGTATCGGGGTATAGAAGAGCTCGTAGCCCACGCGGAACCAGGAGCTCTTGAAAATCGCCTCCCCCGCTCGCGCCGCCATCAGACTGCCGAACCCCGGCGTGACGAGGCCGCCAATGGCGCCCGCGAGCACGGCAATGGACGGCGTGCTCGTCGTCAGGCCCAAACCGAATCGCTCCAGCGCGATACGGCTGGACGCCGACTGAAAAATGAACGTGATGACGTTGATTGCCGCATAATAAAGAGCAAAGAAGCGCAGGAGCTGATCGCCGGTTCCAATCGCTTCGACTGCTCTCGCTTTGAACAGATAGTCCAGCAACGCGGCGCTCGTGGAGCCCAACAGGACGAACACGACGAGATGCCGCAGGTGTGGCGCCTCGGTGATCAGCCGGAGGCCTGATCGCGTCACCGCGGGCGCTGGCGGCGGGTCCAGGTACTCGCGATCGACGGCATTGCGGGCGCATGCGGCAAAGCGAGAGCACAGGAACACGGTCAGAAGCTGGACGCCTCCGAGGACCAGCAGCATGGCCGGAGCACCCCAGGTCGCGGCAACGCGCTCGGATACCAGGGCGCCCAAAAGGCCCCCGGCCGTGCTGGCACCGGTTATTTGACCGAATCGCCGCCTTGCAGTGCGGGGATCGAATCGCTCGGTCGTTATCAGCCAGAAGCCCGAGCCGAGGAGAGGCGCCATCGCGGAGGTGTGGAGAAACAGCAGCACGGCGCTCGCGGTGGGCGCGCTGAATCGGATGACCCACTCGCACAGGAACAGCACGCCGCTCGCGGCAAACAGGATTTGAATGAGGGCTGACGGGGCGAGTCTGGCGCCCCACCGGGCATGGGCGGCGACGACGAGCAGCGTGCAGGCCGAGGCCGCGATAAGCATCGCCGGCAGCGCTTGAAACCCGAGTGATGTGAGAAACAGGGCTTCACGGGTGGCTTTGCCGCCCACGAACTCGGCGGTCACCATGGCCGCGGACATCATCGCAAACAGGACCGGGCGGGAGGTCGGTTTCATCTCTCTGAAGTAAACGCGACATATGAATCGAAACCCCGCAATGACCCCGCCTTCGGCCTACGTCGGCGCCTCCCCCCACGCCGCACGCTTCGTCCCGGGCTATGTCCTCGCCGGCCGGTACCGGATGATCACCCGGCTGGGAAGCGGGGGCATGGGTGAAGTCTGGCGGGCCGACGACCTGATCCTCGAAACCCCAGTGGCCTTGAAGTTGATCTATACGGACGACCCCGAGGGCCGGAGGCACATCCTTCATGAGGTGCGGCTCGCCCGGAAGATCACGCATCCCTCGATCTGCCGCGTGTTCGATGTCGGTGAAGGCGAAGGAGAAGTCTTCTACTCCATGGAGCTGGTCGATGGCGAAGACCTCGCCACGCTGGTTCGCCGCATCGGGCGGTTGCCTTCTGAAAAAGTGATCGATATCGGCCAGCAGCTCTGCGACGGTCTTTCGGCCGCCCACGCCCAGGGCATCCTCCATCGCGACTTGAAGCCGGCGAACGTGCTGATCGACCGCGACGGCCTCGTGCGGATCACCGATTTTGGCATTGCGGTGACCCGCAGTCCCGGCGGGCAGCACACCATCATCGGGACGCCGGCCTATATGGCGCCGGAACAACTCGTTCCGGGTGCCGAACTGTCTGAGAAGACCGATCTCTACGCGCTGGGGTTGATTCTGTACGAGCTCGTCGCCGGAGAGCCGGCGTTCGACGGACGACCAGATCTGCGCCGGCAGCCTCCCAGACCCTCGACACTCGCGGAAGATGTCGACCTTCAACTCGAGCGCGCCATCTGGAAGGCGATCGCAAGCGACCCGCGCCATCGGCCAGCATCGGCCCGCGACCTGTCAGATCTGCTGAACTCTCCCGCGAAGCGATGGCCGCAGGTGCCGGCGTGGCTCGCGGGCACGGTTGCGGCCGCAGCCATCGCGGCCGCCTCCTTCGTGTTCCTGCCGTCTGCGGGCGAAAAGCTGACCGCGCAGGACACGATTATCCTGGCGGACTTCCAAAATACGACGGGCGAACCCGTGTTCGACGGCACGCTCAAGGTCGCCCTCGCCGTCGCCCTGGAGCAGTCGCCATTTCTGAAAGTGTTTCCGGATAATCGTGTTCGCGAGACGTTGCGCCTCATGCAACGCCCGGCCGACGAGCGTCTCACGAGGGCGGTTGCGCTCGAAGTCGCGAGGCGCGAGCAGATGAAGGCATTGGTCTCGGGCTCGATCGCCAGCCTTGGCAGCCACTACGTTCTGGCGCTCGAGGCTGTGAGCGCGGCCAGCGGCGAGGTGCTCGCACGCGAGCAGGTGGAGGTGCCCACCAAGGAGCAGGTGCTGGCATCCCTTGGCGGCATCACGTCGAACCTCCGCAAGACGCTGGGCGAATCGCTGGCTGTGATCGACAAATTCGACGTGCCGCTGGCACAAGCCACGACAGGATCGCTCGACGCACTGCACGCGTACTCGCTCGCGCTCGATCAGGGACGGATAGTCCCTCGTCTCGAGCCGTGCCTCACCTTCTGCGGGCGATCGAGCTCGATCCGAATTTCGCGATGGCGCAGGCGCTGCTGTCAGGTGTCTATGCCAACAACGGCCGTTCGGCCGAAGCACCGGCGTTCTCGCGGAGAGCGTTCGAGCTGCGCGACCGCGTCAGCGAGCGCGAGCGGTTTTTCATCTCCTGGCGCTACTACCTCGACGCCGAACAGGCATGGGACAAGGCGCTGGAACTGAGCCGGTCGTGGACGAGGACGTACCCGCGCGAAGCGTTTGCGTTCAACAGCCTCGGTGTGGCGTCGGGTGCGTTCGGGCAGCACGAGCAGGCCGTTGCGGCATTCCGCGAGGCGATCCGGCTGGATCCGCAGTTCGTGCCTCCTCAAGCCAATCTCACCGGATCGCTCATCGCGCTCAACCGATTCGATGAGGCCGCGGCGCACATCAGGGACATCGCGGCCCGCGGTATGGCGGGTTCGGGCCGGCCGCGCACTGCATACATACTCGCCTTCCTCGCGAACGACCTAGCGGCGCAGGCGCGCGAACTGGAGGCGGTACGGCGCAGCGACCAGGCGATATGGGCCCCGAGCCTGGAAGCGCGGACGGCGGCATTTTCGGGACAGACGCAGGCCGCGCACGAGCTGTATCAGCGCGCGGTCGGGAGCGCCGTCGGCGAGCGATTCACCGAGCTTGGCGCGCAGTGGGCCATGGAGGACGCGGAACTGCATGCCATCGAGGGCGAGTGCGAGGACGCCCGGCGCGAGGTTGCCGCCGGGCTCGAGCTCAATCGCGACAACTTCTCGCTGGAGCGTGCCGCCCGTGCCAGCGCGTTGTGCGGGAGCGCCGACTCCTCGCGTCTGTCGAACGAGCTGCGGACGCGCTTCGCGAACGCGACGCTCACGACGCAGCTCCAATTGCGCGTCGTCGACGCGGCCCTTGCGATCCACGGGCGCGCCTTCGCGCGGGCCATCGACCTGCTCGACGCGGTGACGCCGTACGATCACGCGCCCGCGGCCGAGTTCTGGCCCGCGTACCTCCGGGGAACCGCCTATCTCGGACTGAAGGACGGCAAGGCGGCCGCGCTGCAGTTTCAGAGCATCGTGGACCATCGTGGTGAAGCGCCCACATCGCCGCTCTACGCGCTGGCGCACCTCGGCGCGGCTCGCGCCGCCGCGCTTTCGGGCGACCGCGACAAGGCCCGGGCCTCGTACGAAGCATTCTTTGCGCTGCGCAGTGGAGAAAGTCGATTGACAGATGAAAGCCGGCGCGAGTACGCCCGCCTCCAGTAGTACACTCCCGTCTGCGTAATGGCCGGCTCATCTCAACACGCCAAGGAGCTGTTTCTTTCCGCGCTCGATCTCCCCGACAGCGCCCGTGCGGCTTTTCTGAACGAAGCCTGCGGCGAGCGACGCCGCGCTTCGGAAGGAAGTCGAGTCGCTGCTCGAGTTCCACGAAGTGAATGCGTCGGCATCGACCGCCGAGCCACCAGGCGATCCGCAAGTCGTGTTCCGGCCGGGTGAAGTATTCGCGGGCCGCTACCGGATGATCGAGCGGCTCGGCACCGGCGGCATGGGTGATGTCTGGCGCGCAGAGGATCTCGTGCTCGACACCGAGGTCGCGCTGAAAGTCATCCAGTCCGCGAGTCCCGCCGCGCGCGAGGGGTTCTTCCGCGAGGTACGGCTGGCCCGGCAAATCACCCACCCGGCCGTGTGCCGCGTGTTCGACGTAGGCGAAGCGGACGGCGTGCATCTTCTTCTCGATGGAGCTCGTCAAGGGCGAGGACCTCGCGGCGCTGCTGCGCCGCGTCGGCCGCGTGCCGGCGCAGAAGGTCATCGAAATCGGGCTCCAGTTGTGTGCCGGTCTCGCGGCCGCACACGCTCAGGGTGTGCTGCACCGCGACCTGAAACCCGCCAACATCCTCATCGACGACGCGGGACTCGTACGGATCAGCGATTTCGGCATTGCGATTCCGCGAACCGAGGCCAATCGTCACTCGTTCACGGGCACGCCGGCCTACATGGCGCCCGAACAGCGCACGCCGGGTATGGCTGTGTCGGAACGGACCGACGTGTACGCGCTTGGCCTCGTGCTGTACGACCTGCTCGTGGGCCCCCACGTCCGGCATCAGGTGAAGCCAGGCGCCCCGGTGCCCCACCCGGCGACGCTGGTCACCAACATCGACCCGCAGCTCGATCGACTCGTGATGGCGGCCCTGTCGGTCGATCCAGAAGACCGGCCCGCGTCGGTCCTCGAGATGGCCTCGCATGCTCTCGCTCGCCGGGAACCGGGATCGCACCGGCGTTCATCGGAGCCCGCGGCCGCAGGCACAGTGGAAGACGTCACCCCTGACGGTCGGTCTCACGCTCGCGACCGTCATCGTCGTTCTGGTCATCGGCTCGTCGTACCTCGTGTCTCCGGGCGCTGTCACGTTGAACGAGCGCGACACGATTGTCCTGGCCGACTTCGAGAACGCCACGGGCGAGCCGGTGTTCGACGGCACGTTGAAAGTCGCGATGGCGGTCGGCCTCGAGCAGTCGCCGTTCCTGAAAGTCTTTCCCGACGAGCGGGCGCGCGAAACGCTTCGCCTCATGGAGCGCGCTCCCGGCGAGACCATTACGCGAGCGGTGGCACGCGAGATCGCGCAACGCGAGCAGCTCAAGGCATTTCTGGCCGGCTCGATCGCGCGCATCGGCGAGAACTACGTGGTCGGACTCGAAGCCAGCAACGCGCAGACCGGCGACGTCATGGCGCGCGAGCAGGCCGAAGCGGCCACGAAAGAGCAGGTCCTGACCTCGCTCGGAGCCGCGATCACCAAGCTCCGTCAGAGGCTCGGCGAGTCGCTCGCGTCGGTTCAGAAGTTCGACGTCCCGCTCCCGCGCGCCACGACGGCGTCGCTCGACGCGCTCCACGCCTACGCGCTGGCGCTCGACCAGGGCCGCGCGGTTCCGCGGCTGGAAGCGATCCCTCATCTCAAGCGCGCGATCGAGCTGGACCCCACCTTTGCGATGGCGCATGCTTTCCTGTCGGCCGTGTACGCCAACACCGGCCAGTCGGCGCTCGCGCCGGAGTTTTCGAAGAAGGCGTTCGACCTCCGCGATCGCGTCAGCGATCGCGAGCGCTTCTTCATCGCCTGGCGCTACTACCGCGACAGCATGCAGGCGTGGGACAAAGCGCTCGAGCTGGCGCGCTCGTGGACGGCCACATATCCGCGTGAGGCCTATGCGTTCAATGCGCTCGGCGTGGCGCACATCCGGCTGGGTCAGTTCGCGCAGTCTATTCCGCCGCTGCAGCAGTCGATCGATCTCGACCCACAGTTTGTCCCTCCGTACGGCAACCTCGCGGCGTCGCTGCTCGCCGTGGGCAAGCTCACCGAGGCCAGAGCCACGCTGAAGCAGGCGGCCGATCGGAAGCTGGACTTCACCGGGGCCAACCGGTTGTCGTATCTCGTGGCGTTCGTCGAGGGGGATGGCAGGACGATGGCGCGCGAGCTGGAGGCAGCGGTTGCGCTGCGACAGACCAACGCCGCGCTCGGGTGGCAGGCCCACGTGTCCGCGGCTGAAGGACGCATCAAAACGGCGGACGAGCAGTACCACAGCGGCATCCAGATGTCGCTTCACGGCAACTTCACGGAGGTTGCGGCACACTTGCTGGCGGAAAACGCCGAAATGCATGCGACGGTCGGACAATGTCCCGACGCCTTGAAGAACGCCGCTGAAGGACTGCGCCTTGGGAGAGACAACACCACGCTCGAGCGGGCCGGCAAGGTGCTCGCCCTCTGCGGCGCGCGCGCCGAAGCGGCGAAAATCTCGAGCGAGCTGGGCGACCGATTTCCGGACGCGACGCTGACGACCCAGTTGTCGATCCCCGTAATTGCTGCAGCGACTGCCCTTCGCGCGGGAGAGCCGGCGCGCGCCGTCGAGATCCTCGAGCCGGTCCGGCCCTACGATCACGCACCGTCGGCAGAGTTCTGGTCGCTCTACCTGCGTGGACTTGCGTATCTCGGACTCAAGGATGGAAAGGCCGCGGCCGCCGAGTTCCAGGGCATCGTGGACCATCCGGGGGAGGTGCCATCGGCGATGTTGTATCCTTTAGGGTATCTCGGCCTCGCCAGGGCCAACACCCTGATGAACAACACGGCATCAGCGCGCAGGGCATACGAGCGGCTGTTCGAGCTCTGGAAAGAGCCCGATGCCGATCTGCGCCCGCTCGAGGAAGCACGCACCGAATACGGGCGATTGAAATAGGCGGCGATGGGGGACAAGAATCCCGGGCCGGCCGATGCGCTGTTTCCGGTGATTTACGGGGAGTTGCGTCACGTCGCACGACGGTATCTCGATCGCGAGCGGCGCAATCACACGTTGCAGCCGACGGCGCTCGTGCACGAGGCGTGGCTGCGGCTGCGGAACGAGAAGGGGCAGGAATGGGAAGGCCGCACGCACGGACTGGCGCTCGGCGCCCAGGCCATGCGACGCCTCCTCATCGATCATGGGCGGCACCAGAAGCGCGAGAAGCGGGGCGGTGGAGTGGCCCGTGTCGCGCTGGACGATCTGCTGAAGGCATCGGAAACCGGTGCGGTGCCCGTTGAGGATTTGCTCACGCTCGAAGCCGCGCTCGAGCGTCTCGAATCGGTTGATGCGCGCGCGGCACAGATAGTGACATTGCGGTTCTACTCCGGCATGTCCAATCCGGAAATCGCGGAGCACCTGGGCCTGTCGCTGAGAACGGTCGAAGGCGACTGGACCTTTGCGCGGGCCTGGCTCAAGCGCGAGCTCGCGGGCGAAAAGCAGAAGGCGGACGAATGAAGACCCTGGTGGCGGGCTGTTTCTCCATGGCGACAATCCTTATGGCGTCGAACGCCGCCGCGCAAGCCGGCGTGCCGTCCGCGCCGCCTTCCGTCGGGGCCGTCGAGGCCGCGCCACCGGTCTCGTTCACGAAACCCGTCTCATCCTTCAAGGGACTCTTCGCGCAAACAGCGAAAGACTTCACGCGGCTGCCCTCGCGAGATACGGCGCGATGGCTCGCGATCGGCACGGCCGCCGCGCTCGCCGCACACCCGAAAGATCCGCGCGTCACCGTCATGTTTGCCAGGCCGGAACTGCAGCAAGAGTTCGGATCGGGACAGACGCTTGGCAGCGCGCCGTTCCAGATGGGCGCGGCGCTCGCGGTCTTTACGATCGGTCGAATCAACGGCAATTCGCGGGCGGTCAAGGTCGGCGGCGAGCTGTTCCGCGCGCAAACCGTCGCTCAGCTGACGACTTACGCGATCAAGTACACCACGCAGCGCACCCGTCCGGATGGGACGAGCTACTCGTTCCCGTCGGGCCACACCTCGGTCACGGTCGCCTCAGCAACCGTGCTGCAGAGAAATTTCGGCTGGAAGGTTGGAATCCCCGCCTATGGTGTGGCCGCGTTCGTCGCGGGTTCGCGCCTGCAGAAAAAGCGCCATCATCTCAGCGACGTCGCGTTTGGTGCGGCGCTCGGCATCATCGCTGGAAGAACCGTGACGGTCGGGCGCGGCAACGCGCGCATGGCCGTGACGCCGACCGCCGTTCCCGGCGGAGCCGCCATCACGTTCACGCGCGTGGGCCACTAGGCAGTTCGTGGTACGTAGTGTCCGGCTTTAGCCGGACCGTGCGTGTGTCTGCCTGAGTAGTTTTCAGTTTTCAGTTTCTAGATTTTAGATTCTAGATCTAGTTCTCGGGCGCCTTGTACCCGAGCATCAGTACCATCGTCGCGAGAAACGCCAGCGCGGCCGTGGCATAAGCGCTTCCTTCGCCAAAGCGCTGCAGCGCGCCATGCCCCCACACCGGTCCGATCGCGCGGCCGAGACTCTCGAGTGCGCCGGCGGCGCCCTGCATCGCTCCCTGCTCTTCCTTCGATGCGCTGTGGCTGACCAGCGTCACGATCGCCGCGTTGCACAATCCGACTCCGATCCCGGCCGGAACCAGCGACAGCAGAAAGACCGGCACGCTCCCGGAGAAAGCGACGAGCGTCCAGCCTGCCGCGGCGAACACCAGCCCCACGAGGAGTGTCTGCACGACGCCAATCGTGCGTGCCACCACCCCGACGAATCCGGCCTGGACGATCACACCGAGGAGCCCGAAGCCGGCAAGCACGTATCCCGTGTGCGCCACGTCGAAGCCGAACCGGCGCGATGCGAACATCGCGAACGTCGTCGTGCAGAGCGCGAACGACGACCAGTACACGAAGTCCGCCAGAAGCAAGGGACGGAGGTTGCGCCGGCTCAGCACGTCCGGCAGCGCTCGCAGGGGCGATACGGTGACGGCACTTCCCCGATGCACCGTCTCCGGCAGCCAGACCGCCGCCATGACCGTCGCGATCAACGTGACGACCACGGCCGCCCAGATGGGCGCGGTGTAACTGATGTGCGAAAACACGCCCGCCAGGCCCGGCCCGACGATGAACCCGAGCCCGAACGCCGCGCCGAGAAAGCCGAAGGCCTTCGCCCGCTCGTCCGGCTCGGTGACGTCCGCGATGTACGCGCGCGCGATGGTGATGTTGCCGCCCGAGAGGCCATCGATGATGCGGGCCGCGAACAGCATGGTGAGGCTCTGGGCCATCGCGAGCATGACGAAGCTGACGGCCGTCCCGATGAGGCTGAAGATGAGCACGGGACGCCGGCCGAACCGGTCCGACAGCACACCGAGGATTGGCGCCGCAAGGAGTTGTGCGAGGGAGAATGCCGCAAAGAGGAGGCCGATGACGACCGGAGAGGCGCCGAAGGTCTCGGCGTAGAACGGCAGCAGCGGGATGATGATGCCAAATCCGACGAGATTGACGAAGACCGTGAGAAAGATGACGAGCAGGGGACGCGACACGCGCCCACGATTATCTGCTAGCTTACCTTCACTCCCCAAACCGCCTTCGAACGGTACCAATCCACGTCGAGGATGGCCCACAGCGATTGATCGAGATATTTGCCGCCACGAAGGAATGACTTCCTCAAGATGCCCTCCTGGACCGCGCCAATCTTCCGGAGCGCGCCATTGCCCCGGCCGTTCTGCACCGCCGCCCGTGCCTCGAGGCGATGGGTGCCAATGACGTCGAAGGCAAACTCAATGACCAGCTCGGCGCCCTTGACGAACAGGCCCGAGCCCCAGAATTCGGATCCAATCGCGAACCCCCACTCCGCCGTGTCGAACATCGGATCGAGCTGCCTGACCTGAAAGAGACCGACTGCGGTGTCGTAGCCGTCGGGCACGACCGCGAAACACGCATATCGCCCGGCCTGGCGCTCGCGCTGCGCCCACAGAATGAAGCGCTCGAACCCTTCAATCGTCGTCGGCGGCGGTGAGATGAATCGCGTCACCTCTTCCGTCGTCAGCAGCGCGAGCAGCGACGCCGCGTCGCTCGTACGAAGCTCGCGCAGCGTAATGCCCTTGCCTCGAAGCACGGGCAGGCCATCCCTCCAATCGGAGGTGACCGCCGTGCCCGGCGTCACCGTGTGGACCGCGAGCTGGGTCGCCATTACCGCGCGTGTTTCCCCAGGATGCGGCGCGCACGCGCGTAAGACGCGCTGCCGCCGACCACACCGCCGCTCCAGCGCACGATGCTGCCGAGCGAAGCCGAGTTGCCCCACACGATGTTGTCGTCGTCGGAATTGCCCCAGACGATGTTGTCGTCGAAGAGGTTGCCCCACACGATGTTGTCGTCGTCGAGGTTGCCCCAGACGATGTTGTCATCGTCGCCGCTGTTCCCCCACACGATGTTGTCGTCGTCGAGGCTCATCCCGATGAGGCTGTTGCCCCACACGATGTTGTTCCCCCAGACGATGTTGTCGTCGTCGAAGCGTGTTGCCCCACACGATGTTGTCGTCGTCGAGTGCGTTGCCCCAGACGATGTTGTTGCCCCAGACGATGTTGTCGTCCTGATCGAAGCTGTTGCCCCAGACGATGTTGTCGTCGTCGAGGTTGCCCCACACGATGTTGTCGTCTTCGTTGCCCAGGCCCTGGCCCCAGACGATGTTGTTCGCCCAGGCCGGCCGCTGCTCGCTGAGCAGCTTGACGCCCGCAACCCGGCGCTGCCCCCAGATGATCGACATCGACCAGGCATACGCCTTCTGGCCGATCGTCGTAGACGGCGTGACCCTCGAGTTGAGCCAGCTCGCACCCATCGGCGCAGACGTGTTGATGGCCTTCGCGAGCGTCACCGCGCCTTCCGTCTGAATCTGGCCGGCGCCCTGCGTGAGCGCGTCGAAGCGCTTGCCGTCGGTCTGGAATACTGGAGTGGCGGTGAACTCGAGCACCGCCTTCAGCGCGTTCGGCGTCAGCTTGTAGTTGGCCTGGAGCACCAGCGTCACGACGCCACTGGTGACGCCGGCCGCCATGCTCGTGCCCGACAGCTTCATGTAGCTGCCCTTGTTACCGCGCGCCTCCTGAAGCTTCTTGAGGGTGCTCCCCTCCGCCGCGACAGAGAGCAAATCGTGCCCCGGCGCCACGACGTCGGGCTTGGCAAAACCGTCGTACCACGACGGACCGCGCGAGCTGTAGGGTGCGATGCGATCGTCGTCGCGCGTCACCGTGTCGAACGTGTTCACGGCGCCGACGCTGAGGGCCGACGGGGCGTTGGCCGGCGAAACGATGCCGGCGTAGCCCACCTGCCCCGTCGTCGGATTCGTTCCAAAGTTGCCGGCCGACGCCACAACCGTGAGGCCCACGCGCGCGGCGTGCTCGACGGCCTGCACGAGCGGGTCGGTCGCGGCCGGTTCGTAAATCGGATGGCCGAGCGAAAGATTCAGCACGTTGATGCCGAGCAGGTGGCGGTTGGTGATCGCGAACTCGATCGCGCGCACCACGTTCTCGGTCGTCCCCTGGCCCTTCTGGTCGAGAACCTTGAGCCCGATGAGGCGCGCATACGGCGCGACGCCGACATAGGTGCTGCCGATCAGCCCGGCGACGTGTGTGCCATGGCCGTAATCGTCGGTCGGCGTGACGGCCCTGATGTCGCCGTTCGTGAAGTCGTAGAACGCGGTGATGCGATTGCCGAAGTCGATGCCCGGCTGAATGCCGGAGTCGATCACGGCCACGCCGATGCCGCTACCGGTGTAGGTCGAGTTCTTCAGGCTGGTCTGAACGGCGCCTGTCACCGAGTCGGTGAGGGTCGACTGGCCCGGCACGGGCATGACAGCCGTTGGCTTCACGTCGCGGAGCTTCGTCGCACCAAGCGTCGCGAACGCATTCTTCTTGAGCGCTTTCGCCGCCTGCGCCTCGAGCTCGCGTGCGGACGCTCTTGCCGCCTTCGTGTCCAGCTTCGCGGTCGAGGTCTTGCTTTTCGCGGCGGCCACGCCAATGGCCGCATTGGTCGACACGGCACGAATCGATCCAAACGCCGCGAGCACAACCAGGTCGTCGCAATGAATGTCTGCGGCGATCGCATCGATCGCCGGGAACTCGCCCGTCACCTTATCGCCATGAACCAATAGCGCCAGGCTCAGCGCCTCGCGATAGCCAGGCTCGACGGTGATGATCACTTCCTGCCTGCCATGGCAGCCGCGCTCGACCGACTCGCGTAGCGATTCGTCGAGCTTCGCGGTCTCCGTGGTTTGTGCGCCGGCGGTACCTGAAAACAGCGTGGACGTCACCATCGCTGCGGCGGCAAGGCGAGAGAAGGACCGAGTCATAGCCGACTCTTGAGCAATTCGACGGCCACGAACGCTTACGACCTGTTAACTCACTCCATTTGTGCTACTTGTCACGACTTTCCGGGCCGGACCGATGCGAGCGCTCACCGCCCGCGTGTGCAATTCTGCAAACGGATGAGCGGGCCAGCGTGGCAAGAACTGCAATATCGTGGAAATTCCCAGGAAAATGCGGGAATCATGGCCGTGTTCCAGACGCACGAGGAAATCTCGCTTTTGAACACGCCTTGCAGAATCAGCAGATTAGGGGGATAGCTCAGATCAGAAAGGAACACACTCTTCAGGAAAGAACACGAATCGGGTCGGCTGTCCCGTGCCGACCCGATTCGGGTTGCGCTGTGGGGAGCGCGCGTTGAAACGTGGCGGCGGTCTAGCTGACCTTCACACCCCAGACGGCCTTCGATCGGCCGCGGTCTTCCGGCAGAATCGCCCAGAGCGCCTGGTCGAGATATCGCCCGTTGCGAAGAAATGATTGTCTCAAGATGCCCTCCTGAACCGCGCCAAGTTTCCGCAGCGCAGCATTGCCCCGGGCATTCTCAACGGCTGCACGTGCTTCCATGCGATGCACGCCAACCACTTCGAATGCAAAGTCGATAACCAGTTCCGCACCCGAGACGAACAGGCCGGAACCCCAGAACGCCGAACCGAGCGCGAATCCCCACTCGGCCGTGCCGAACATCGGATCGAGCTGCCGGACCTGGAACAAACCCACCGCGGTGTCGTACCCGTCAGGCACGACCGCGAAGCAGATGTAGCGGCCGGCTTCCCGCTCGCGCTGCGTCCACTGAATGAACCGCTCGAAGCCATCGAGGGTCGTCGGCGGCGGCGAGATGAAACGCGTCACTTCTTCGGTCGTCAGCAGCGCCAGGAGCGACGCTGCGTCGCTGACGCGAAGCTCGCGAAGCGTGATGCCCTTGCCCTTCAGCACTGGAAGAACTTCTTTCCAGTCCGAGCTGACGGTCTTCGTCGCGGCGCAGCTCACGGTCATGATCGAGGCGGTCATGCCTTCTGTCGTGGTCGTCGGGATGTGTGTGGCCATTACTGCACCCCTTCCCTGCGGCCGAAGGTCCTCCGCGCGCGAGTGTTCGACGCCTTGCCCGAGACATAGCCACCGCTCCAGCGAAGGACGGTGCCAAGTTGCGAGCTGTTGCCCCACACGATGTTGTCGTCGTCGTCGAGGCCGTTGCCCCACACGATGTTGTCGTCGTCGCCGGAATTGCCCCAGACGATGTTGTCGTCGTAGAGGTTGCCCCAGACGATGTTGTCGTCATCGAGGTTGCCCCACACGATGTTGTCGTCGTCGAGATTGCCCCACACGATGTTGTCGTCGTCGAGGCTCATCCCGATGAGGCCGCTGCCCCACACGATGTTGTTGCCCCAGACGATGTTGTCGTCATCGCCGAAGAGGTTTCCCCAGACGATGTTGTCGTCGAAGAGGTTGCCCCACACGATGTTGTCGTCGTCGTTGGTGTTGCCCCAGACGATGTTGTTGCCCCAGACGATGTTGTCGTCGTCGTCGAAGGAATTGCCCCAGACGATGTTGTCGTCATCGCCGAAGTTGTTCCCCCAGACGATGTTGTCGTCTTCGCTGCCGAGACCTTCGCCCCACACGATGTTGGCGGCCCAGGCCGGACGCTGCTCGCTCAGCAGTGTCGGACCGGCAAGGCGGCGATTGCCGTAGATGATCGACTGCGACCAGGTGTAGACGTTTCTGCCAATCGTTGTCGACGGGATGATGTTGGTGGACAGCCACGGCGAGCCCACCGGCGCCTGCGGGTTGATCGCGCGCGCGAGCGCCACGGCGCCCGTCACCTGGATTTGTCCGGCGCCCTGCGACAGCGCGTCGTAGCGCTGACCCAGGTCGTCGAGCACGGGAATCGACGAGTACTCGAGGATCGCCTTCACCGTGTTGGGCGTCAGCCCCGAGTTGGCCTGCATCACGAGCGCAACCACACCGCTCGCGACGCCGGCCGCCATGCTCGTTCCCGACAGCCGCATGTAGTTGCCCGTATTGCCACGCAGCTCCTGCGCGAGCCGCAGCGTGCTTCCGGCGGCCGCCACCGACAGCAGGTTGTCGCCCGGCGCAACGATGTCGGGCTTGGCGAACCCGTCGTACCACGACGGACCGCGCGAGCTGTACGGTGCGACGCGATCGTCGGCGCGGTTGGTGGTGTTGAAGGTCCGCACGGCGCCGGCCGTCAGCGCGGACGGCGAATTGCCCGGCGAGGCGATGCCCGCATAGCCCGGGAGGCCCGTCTTTTTGTTGAGGCCGAAGTTTCCGGCCGAAACAACCACCACCATACCTTCACGAACGGCATGTTCCACGGCCTGCACGAGCGGGTCGGTGGCCGCCGGTTCGTAGATCGGATGGCCCAGCGACAGGTTCAGGACGTTGATACCCAGCAGCTGGCGGTTGGCGACGGCGAACTCGATCGCCCGCACGACGTCGGATGTCGTGCCCTGGCCCCTGTGGTCGAGCACGCGCAGCCCCACCAGTCGAGCGTATGGCGCGACGCCGACGAACTCGCTCGCGATCAGTCCGGCCACATGTGTGCCGTGACCATACGGATCGAGCGGCGTCACCGCGCGAATGTCGCCATAAGTGAAGTCGTAGAACGCCGTAATGCGCTCGTTGAAATCGAGTCCGGGCTCGATGCCCGAGTCGATGACCGCGACGCCCACGCCACTGCCAGCCTGAGCAATGCCCGACTGCAGTGTGTAGTTGCCGTTCTCATCGACCGTGGAGACCTGCCCAAAGAGAGGCAGGCTGGCGAAGAACTTCTTTTTCAGGTCTCTCGCGGCGCGCCCTTCACGCCTGCGCGCGCTAACCGCCTGGGTCGCCTGCGACAGCGCCTGCTGCGCATCGACCACGTTGCCCTGCGCGGCCAACGCGGTAACCTGCGCCGCGGTCGCCGCCGTGCGCGCCGAGTTGTAAGCGGCCTCCGCCGCGGCAACCGCGCCTTCGGCTTCGCCCAGCATCGCCACCGCGGCGGCCACCGCCGCCGGTCTGGCAGAGGCACTCAACCGCTGCGCGAGGACGAGCGCCCTCTTCGCGGCAAGGACCTGCGCATTGGCGCGCGCCAGCTCGCGTTCTGCCGTGCGAACCGCTTTTTGCGCGGCGTTGGCATCCGCTTTCGCGTCGACCAATGCCGCTTTCGCCGCACTGAGCGCCGCCTGGGCGTCGGTCAGCACCGACTGGACGGCCACGGGGCCGTTCAGCGAGACCGACTCGGTTGAATCAAAGCCGGCAAGCGCCGCGAGATCCTCGCAGTGCACGTCGGCCGCCACCGCGTCGAGCGCCGGGAATTCGCCCTTGACGACGTCGCCGTGCGACGCAAGCGAATCCCGGAGGCCCTGACGGTAGCCGGGTTTGGTTCTGACAATGACCGACTGCGTCCCGGTGCACCCACGTTCCAGCGACTCGCGGAGCGACTCGTCGAGCTTCACATCTGAAGCTGCCTGTGCGTAAGTAGTGGCGGGGACAAACAGTGCGGTCACGGCCAGAGCCGTAACTGTATGTTTGAGGTGTTCGAGTAGTTTGACCATCGGGGACCATAAGAGCAAGCGAACTGCCAATATGGACACTCGTCGTCAAACGATTGGTTAACTCATAGATATATATGGAGTTATACAGGCAGAGTTAAATATGACTCTTTAGACATATAAACGACAATAAAGCAAATTGGAACACCGTAATGAGACACGGATCGGGAAAACAGGCCCGATCGTGCGGTTTTCCTAAGAAATCAGCACGATCGGTCCGTGTGCCGTTTCAGCGCATCTGGTTCCGTCCTGCATACCCTGTTACGCGACGACCCGTATCGTACTGTAACGGCTATCTTTAGCGTCTCACGTCGTGAGCAGGGATCACCCGAAAGAGAACACGCGGCTGTGCAGAACGTCGCTGGACCTTCGGAAACGCTAGTCGAGGAGGCTCTCGACCAGCTCCGCCAACGCCGCTACGAGGCTTCCAGAGGACTGATGCGGGGTCTCGACAATAGGGATACCGCGCAGCATCCGGGCCAGCGCGGCGGGATTCGTCAGTTCGGCGAGATCGGGCGTGGCCGAACGACCGTTCAGCACGACGCCGCGCACGGCGATCTCGCGCGCGCGCAGGACGCTCACGGTCATCGCCACATGATTGAGCGTGCCCAGTCCCGGCCGCGCCACGACGATGGCCTCGAGTTCGCACGCGCGGGCAAGGTCGAGCACGGTGTAGTCCCAGGCGAGCGGCACCATCACGCCGCCGGCACCCTCGACGACCAGCGTGTACCCGGCCCGCCTCAACTGCGCGATGCGCGACTCGACGTCGCGCGGATTCATTGGCGTTCCCGCCCGATCGGCCGCCACCGCCGGAGCGAGCGGTTCAGCCAGTTGGAGCAGCGGCGCCGCAAGCGCCTCGCGCGCTCCCGACGCGCGCGCGAGCACGTCGGAGTCGCGATCCTGGCCCGATTCGATACCGGTTTCGGCCGGCTTGAAGCCAATCGCGGGGACGCCCCGCGCACGTAACGCGGTGACAAGAGCGGCCGCGATGACCGTCTTTCCCACACCGGTGTCGGTGCCGGTCACGAGCAGATCACGCACCGAGCCGCTCCACGATTGCGGCGCGCAGTGCCTCGGCCAGAACCTTCAGTTCGGCGTCGGTCGACGAAAGCGGTGGCATGAGCGGAATCACATCGCCGAGCGGACGCAGAAAGATGCCGCGATCGCGGAGAGACAGGCAGATCTGGTAACCGGTGCGATCGCCCGCAGGAAATACGGCTTTCGTCGCGCGGTCGGCCACGAGCTCGATGCCGCACATGAGGCCGGCCTGCCTGATCTCGCCGACGTGTTTGTGGAGCGCCAACGGCGCAAGCGCGTCATGCAGCACCCGAGCTTTCCGCGGAACGTCGCCGATGATGCTGCCGTCCGCGAGCAGTCCGAGCGTCGCCAGCGCGGCCGCGCAGCCGAGCGCGTTGCCCGTGTACGTATGGCCGTGAAAGAAATGCCGGTATTCGTCGTACCGGCCGAGAAACACGTCGTAGATGCGGTCGGTGGCGAGCGTCGCCGCAACCGGCAGGTAGCCACCGGTCAATCCCTTCGCCACGCACAGCAGGTCCGGTGTCACCCCCTCGCGCTCGCACGCGAACATCGCACCGGTACGTCCGAACCCGGTCGCCACTTCGTCGAGGATGAGGAGCGCGCCGTGCGCGCGGCACGCCGCGGCCGCCCGCGAGAGAAACCCGTCGGGCAGGGTCAGCATGCCGGCGGCGGCCTGCACGCCGGGCTCGATAATCACGGCGCACACTCGCCCGTCGGCGCGTGCGAGTGCCTGTTCCAACTCGTCCCCGCAATCGATCGAACATTCTCCGGGCCGCTTGCCGATGGGACATCGATAGCAGTACGGAGACGGCGTCTTCAATGCGGGAAGCAGGATGGGCTTGAAGATGTCGTGAAAGAGCTCGACGCCCCCGACGGCGGCCGCTCCGAGCGTGTCGCCATGGTAGGCATTGTCGAGGCTCATGTAGACCGCGCGTTCGGCGGCGGCCTTGCCCTGCGTGAGCAACCGATACTGGAATGCGATCTTCAGCGCCGCCTCGACCGCGGTGGCGCCGCTGTCCGAAAAATACACGTGGTTCAGCCCCGCCGGCGCGATCTCCACCAGGCGACGCGCCAGTTCAGCGACCCCGGGATGCGTCGTGCCAAGAAGCGTCGTGTGCGCAAACCGCCCGAGTTGTTCGGCGACGGCCGCGTCGATCGCGGGAACGCGATGGCCGAGCAGGTTGCACCACAGCGCAGACGTCCCGTCGAACAGCCGACGGCCCCGATCATCGATGAGATAGTGGCCCTCGGCGCGAACGACGACGAGCGGTTCGCTCGCCAGATATTCCTGCATCTGCGTGAACGGATGCCACACGTGGTCCGCATCCCACCGCCTGATCTCATCACGTGTCGCCGCACTCGCCGCACTTGGGGTCTGACCCCCGCTGGTAGACATAATCGAATTCACTAACCAATTCGCGAAATCCGTCTGTTGGGGTCTGACCCCCGTACATACCGGGGTCAGACCCCAGGACGGCCAGGAGGTGAGCCACTTCACGGGCGAAGCGCAGGAGATCCTCATCCGGGACGGGATAGCGCACGGTGACGCGCAGCCGCGCCGTGCCGGGTGCAACAGACGGTGGGCGGATCGCGCGCACGTCGAAGCCGGCGGCTGACAATCCTGACTGCAGGGCAAGCGCCGCCTCGTTCGAGCCCGTGAGGATCGGCACGATCGGCGACTGGCCGGCGGCGTTCACGCCGGCATCCGCCAGCGCCCGACGGACGAGCAACGACTTGCGGTGCACATCGGCGCGGCGCCCGGGCTCGCGCTCGATCAATTGCAGCCCAGCCTCGAGGGCGGCGCCGACAACCGGCAGCGGCGCGGTCGAGAAGATGAACGACCGCGCCCGGTTGACGAGGACGTCACGGAGTGCGAGCGATCCGGCCACCCACGCCCCACCTGATCCGAGGGCCTTGCCGCCGGTGTGAATGGTCGCGAGCACCCGGTCGCGAATGCCAAGCTCTTCGACACGGCCCGAGCCGCGCGCACCGTACAGTCCCGTCGCGTGCGCTTCGTCGACGATCACCGCCGCGCCGTCGCGTTCGGCGATCGTGCACACTTCTTCAAGTGGCGTGCAGTCGCCGTCCATGCTGAAGACGCTCTCGGTCACCACGATCGCGCGTCCTCGGCGGGGAGCGCGGAGCGCGTCCTCGAGCGCACCCAGATCCTGGTGCCCGAACACGTGAGTCGCTGCCTTCGTCAGCCTGATGCCGTCGATGAGGCTCGCGTGATTCCGCTCGTCAGAGAGAATCAGATCGTCAGGGCCGACGAGAGCCTGGAGCAGGCCGATGTTCGCCGCATAACCCGATCCGAACAGCAACGCCGACTCGGTGCCGGAAAACGCGGCGAGCCGTGCTTCGATGCGTTCGAAGATCTCGTGGTGACCCCGCAGGAGACGGGACCCGGCTGAACCGGCCGGGAGCTCGACGAGGGCGACGCGCATCGCCTCTGTGAGGTGCGGATGCCCCGCGAGACCGAGGTAGTCATTGGAAACAAGATCGATCCCGTTGGGAAGGCGTAATTCGCGAAGAAGCCCCGCGCGCCGCAGCTCGTTCAGCGTGACGCGGAAACCATCCTCGAATTCCTGCCGGACGGTCATGCCTGAAATCGGAGACCAAGCCTGTCCATCAAATGCCGATCGTCGTCCACGGCCGGATTCGGCGAGGTCAGCAGCTTCTCCCCCGAGAAAATCGAATTCGCGCCCGCGACAAAGCACAGGGCCTGCGCTTCGTCCGAGAGGGCCAGCCGTCCGGCGGACAATCGCACCCGCGCCCCGGGCGCCACGAGCCTGGCGCAGGCGATGGTCCGCACGAGCGCGATGGGATCCACGTCGTCGACATCGGCCAGGGGTGTGCCCTGGGTACGCACGAGCACGTTGACGGGCAGGCTCTCGGGATGCGGATCGAGCCGGCCGAGCACGGCCAGCATCGCGCAGCGATCGCGCGCCGACTCTCCCATGCCGATGATGCCGCCGCAGCACACGCTGAGCCCGGCCTCCTGCACATGCCGCAGGGTGTCGAGACGCTCCTGGTAGGTGCGCGTGGTGATGATCTGCGGATAGAACTCCGGAGACGTATCCAGATTGTGGTTGTACGCGGTCAGTCCCGCGGCTTTCAGGCGCTCGGCCTGACCGGCCGTAAGCATGCCCAGCGTCGTGCAGACTTCCATGCCCAGCCCGGCCACCTGCTCGACCATCTTCAGGACGGCGTCGAACGCCTCGCCGTCGTTCACCTCGCGCCACGCGGCACCCATGCAGAAGCGCGTCGATCCGTGACCCCTGGCCGCCTGCGCGGCGTCAAGCACGGCCGCCGGATCCATCAGTCCGGTACGACCGACGCCCGTCTCGTAATGAGCGCTCTGGGGACAGTACGCGCAGTCTTCGGGGCAGCCTCCGGTCTTGATGCTCAGCAGCGTGCAGCGCTGAACGGAGGCGGGATCGTGATGCTCGCGATGAACGGTCTGCGCGCGAAACAGGAGCTCGGTAAGGGGAAGGTCGTACAGAGCGGCAACGGCGTCGGTCGTCCAGTCGTGGCGGATGGTCATAGAACCCGAACCATCATAGTTCAGACCACCAGCTCGTACGCCTCCGGGACGCGGCTCACCATGCGAACGATCTCGGTCAGCCCCTCCTCGAGCGCCGAGCGCGTCTCGGGCGGGCCCAGCGTAATCCGCACGGCCTGGACATCGGTTTCGTGCCCCGCCACAAACGACTCGGCGCTGTTGAGCAGAATGCCGCGGTGCCGCGCGCGCGCGACAAACGCGTCGGTGCGCCACGGTTCGGGCAGCCGCATCCACAAGTGCGGGCTGTTCGGGTGCGTCTGAACGGCGAGCCCCGAGAGCACGCGCATGGCAATATCCTGCCGCGCCGCAATCTCCTTCCGCTTCCATTCGACGATGCGTCCGGCCACGCCATCGGTGATCAAGCTCGTCGCCAGCTCGGCCATCGCCGCCGGCGCGTTGACCATCGTTCGCAGGACGGCGACCGAGAGGCGCTCGATCATGGCCGACGGGGCCAGCAGATAGCCGATACGGAGGCCCGGGGCAATGCTCTTGTCCGTGCTCGTGAGGTAAAAGACCTGATCTTCCGGAAGGAAACTGGAGAGCGGCTTGACATCGGGCGCGAGAAATCCGAAGACGTCGTCTTCGATGACGGTGAGCTGGTGCTCGAGCGCCACCATCGCAATGTCCTGGCGCCGCTTCTCGGACATCATCGCCGCGGTGGGATTCTGGAACGACGAGATGCAGTAGAGCGCGGTCGGCTTTGCCCTGCGGCACGCTTCGTCCAGCGATTCGGGCACGATGCCTTCGCGATCGAGCGCCACGGTGCGCAGGCGCAGGTGCAGGTGTCCGGCGAGATCGGTAATGCCTGGATAGGTGAATTCTTCGACGAGGATCTCGTCGCCCGGCTTCGCGAGCGCCATCAGCGACAAGAGAATCGCGTGCTGCCCACCGGACGTGACGACGATCCGATCGAGCGGGGCTTCGAGACCGGTGTTGCCAATCCACGCCGAGCCGGCTGCGCGGTTGTGTCGCGCCCCCGCATGAGGCTGATACGCAAACACGCGGGCGCCGGCCGACCTGGGAATCGCGGCGGCCAGCCTGTCTGCCAGCTCCTCCATATAAGGAAGCGGCAACAGCGAGTTCACGGCCAGATCGAGCACCCCGCTGTCCGGGCCTTCGATTTCGAAGGCGCTCGGCCGAACGAATGTGCCTCGCCCGACTTCGCCGTTCAGGAGCCCCCGCCGCTGGGCCTCGACGTACGCCCTCGTCACGGTCGTCAGCGTCACGCCGAGCTGACGCGCAAGCACGCGCTGGGTGGGCAGGCGGCCTCCCGGCTTCAACCGGCCCGCCTCGATCTCCCGACCGATGGCATCCGCAATGGCCTGGTAGATCGGTCCGCTGCGTTGTCCGCGAGGCGGGAGCTTAATTGTCATACATACAATGTGTCACTTGACTGCGTACAATGTCAAGATACAATTTGGTTCAACATCGAAAGCATGGAGACATTCACCCCGCCTCCGTCGGACATCGTCAGGTTCGGCACCTTCGAGGTGAACCTCCGGACGGGCGAGCTGCGCAAGCGCGGCCTCCGGATCGCCCTGCAGGAACAGCCGCTCCGGATCCTGTCTGTCCTGCTCGACAGGGCGGGCGACGTGGTGAGCAGAGAGGATCTGTGCGCGCGGCTCTGGCCGCACGGCACCTACGTGGATTTCGAGCACAGCCTGAACGCGGCCGTGCGACGGCTGCGCGTCACGCTGGGCGACGAGGCCGAAGTGCCGCGGTTTATCGAGACCGTGCACAAACGCGGATACCGGTTCATCGCGCTCAACGACGTCTTCCCGCGGACGGCGAGCCCGAGCGGTCGTCCGGCCGCGCCCGCAACGATCGCGCACATCGTGCGGAAGCGGGCGCGTCTCGCGGTGCTGCCGTTCGGTCCCTTCGACGGGTTCACCCACGGCCTGACCGAAGAGGCCATTACGCAGCTGGCCCAGAGCTGCCCGCGCAACATCGGCGTCATCGCGCGCACGTCGGTCGAACGCGCGCAGCGCGAGGGCGGCGGTGCGGCCGAGATCGGGCGCGCGCTCAGCGCCGATTACCTGGTCGAAGGCACCGTGCGGCGCGACGGCGATCGGCTGCGCATCACGGCACAGCTGATCGAGGCGCAGGAAGAGACCCATCTCTGGGCGAAGACCTTCGATCGGGTGATGACCGACACGCTGACGCTGCAGACGGAAGTGGCGGAAGAAATCGCGCGCGCGGTCACCGAAACGCTCACGCCCGTCAGGCGTCCTGCCGTGCCTGGCCTCGGGGTCTAAGAGTCGCCAGTCCCTAGTCGTCAGTCGTGAGTCGCTAGTCATGAGTCATCAGTTCTCAGTTGCGCGCCCTGAAAACTGATGACTGATAACTGGTTACTGACTGACCTACGTCTGTCTCGATTCCACCGACACCGTGTCGCCATCGTGCACGTCGAGCGGTTCGCGCGTGTCGGATGCCGCGGTGAAGTGCACCTCGGCTCCCTGTCGCAACCCCATCAGCGTCGCGTCGAGCACATCCTGAGCCAGGACGTCGGCGTCCTCGTCTGGCGCCAACCGGTGGCTGAGGCGGAACACGGCCGCCCCGTACACGGCCGTCCACAGGATTCGGAAAATCGCGCCGGCCGAGCCGGCGCGTGGAAACAGGCCCTGATCGAGGCACGCCTGGATCTCGTGCTCGATTTCCGATCGCAGGTCGCGCGTCGAGCTGAAGCGTTCCCAATCGCGACTGATGCGCGGCACCGTACTGTCGACGAAGATCAGGGAAAAATATTCCGGCTGCTCCTTGCTGAAGGTGTAAATTCGCCAGAGCGCCTCGCGCACCCGTTCGAGCGGCGTGGCCGCGGGCGACGCCACCGAGCAATGCGCGCGGACAAACTGCAGTCCTTCTTCGGCCAGCGCAAAGAAGATGTCCTCCTTGCTGGTGAAATAGCTGTAGATCGCGCCCGGGCTGTATTCAATCTGCTCGGCAATCTTGCGCATCGAGACGTTGGCGTACCCCTCGTTGAGAAACAACGCCCGCGCGGCATTGAGAATCTTTCGCCGCACCGTCTCGCGTTCCCGCGTCTGACGTTCCCTGATACCCATGTCACCTCTGACCAGGAATCGAACACGCCCGTTCGTGCTAGGATTCCGCCGCTTCGCATGACGATCGCTAACAAGAACGACGCCAACAAGGAAGACGTCCTCGCCGCGCTCGCGTCGGTACGCCAGGCGCTCCAAAATGGCCCCGAAACCGCCGAAGTGACCCGTGCACTGGACCAGTGTGGCCGTCTGGAGGTCGCCATCAGGCAGTTTCACGCCGAGGGGATCCGTTTCGCGGCCTTTACGCTGCTGCGCATGGTGTTAAGCCACGGTACGGACTTTACTGAACCTGTCCAACTGGCGACACGCGGGCTGAAAGACGCCCTCGAGGTGGCCGGGTTCCCGCACTGATGGACCGGCGCCTCCCTGCCTCGCTCGGCGGGCCGGCCGTGCCGCGGCGATCGGCACCGATGGCGCGGCGGCACGACCTGGTTGGCACACCGCTGTTCTGGCTGACGATCGCGATCTCGATCTGCGCCGTGGTGCCGGTGATGTTCTTTCGAGCGGCGCGGCCGTGGATCGGCAGCGCCATTCTTCTGATGTGGACCGGCTTCTTCACCGCGAACGCCATCCGGTCGCGCCGGACGCATTCGGTGATCTCCGCGCCCGTGTACTTTCTTGCCGCGATCCTCCTCGCCGCGACCGCGTCTGGTTTCGTCGAGGTTCAGATCTGGATGGTGTGGGTGATCGGCGCCGGCATCATCGCTGCCAATCTTTCAGAACGATTCATCGGAAAGTATTTGTAACAGGCCTGTTGGTTGATCATCCAACCACCGATAGGGTGGCGGATGATTTGGTTCTTCGAGCGTCCAGGCGAGCGGCTGCAATGTGAAATACGGCAGGCTGCTTCAGGTCAGGGCTACGAACTGGTCTGGACGTCGAGTGACGGACGCGTGCATGTCGAGTTGGCGAACGACGCGTCCGAGCTGATGCGCCGCCGCCGCGCGCTCGAGCAGTGGCTCAAGCTCGACGGCTGGGTCCGCCCCGACCGCATCACACCCACTCGTCCCCCGCGGCATCTTCGCACTCGCAAAACAGACAAACGGGCTCATTAGATCCCCACAGGTTCCGGTTCCGGTTCCCGTTCCGGTTCTGGTTCCAGTTCAGTTCCGGTTCCAGTTCGTTCCGGTTCCCCGTTCGCGGCGGGCGGCGGATCCAGTACGCCATCATTTTCTAAAAGAAATAGAAGGAAGTGCGCTTCTCGATCGCGGCGCCACCGCGAACGGGGAACCGGAACCGAACGCAGGAACCCGAACGGGAACTGGAACAGGAATGGGAACCGCAGGGCGCTAGGGCTTCCTGGCGGCCTGCTGGCGGAAGTACAACACCTGAAACTGCCGCACGTTCTCGTTGTGCTCGGCGAGCGTGCGGGCAAACACGTGGGACCCGTCGTTGCGGCTCACGAAGTACAGGAAATCGACCGGTGCCGGTGCGACGGCGGCCTGCAACGATGCCAGCCCCGGCGAGGCGATGGGGCCCGGCGGCAGGCCCGAATACTTATAGGTGTTGTACGGCGAGTCGAATTGCAGGTCGTCGCGCCGCAGATTGCCGTCGTAGCGGCCCGCGCGCTGGAGCGCATAGATCACGGTTGGATCGGCCTGCATCCCCATGCCGATTTTCAACCGGTTCAGGTAGACCGCCGCCACCATCGGCCGTTCCGACGCCAGCGCCGTCTCCTTTTCGACGAGCGACGCCAGGGTGACCGCCTGCCGAGGCGTGAGCTCGTGCGCCGAGGCGGCCTGCTGCATCTCCTGGTTGAAAAGCTCCCGGAACCGCGTCAGCATCATCCACACCAGCTTGGCGGCAGTGGTGTCGCGCGGCAGGGAGTACGTTTCCGGGAAGAGGTAGCCCTCGAGGTCGGCCGCCGCCGGGTCGATGCCGCGAATCCCGCTCACGTCGCGTGCGGCCTCGATAAACGCGGGCGCTTTGCCGAATCCCTCCGCCTCGAAGATACGCGCCATTTCCCGAATCGTCAGCCCTTCGGGAAACGTAATGCGGCGGCTGAACACGTCGCCGCGCGCGATCTTTTCAATCACGTCGGCCGGCGTCATCGGTTGGTCGAAGCGGAACTCGCCGGCCTGGAGGCTGCGCGCACGCCCCGTGCGCCAGAGCGCTGCGCGGAACGTCACGTCGTTTCGCACGACACCGGCTTCGACGAGCCGCTGGCCGATCGTGCGCGTGCTGCTGCCCGGCTCGATGGTGACGAACTGCTCGGTCGTTCGATACCCCTTGAACGGCTCGCTCGTGCTCTTATAAAGGAGGAACCCGGAGCCCGCTGCCGCCACCAGGGCCAGCCCGACCAGAACCAGGAACGCGCGCTTCACTCAGACTCCTCCGAGTCTTCCGACTCAATCGACTCCCAGGACTCTTGCTTGCGGCCATCCAAGTAGTCCTGCAGAATCACCGCCGCGGCCGCCGCATCCAGCCTGGCCTTGCGCCGCCGCCAGTCCTTCTCGCCAAACGCCAGACGCTCCTCCGCCTCGTGGCTCGACAGCCGCTCGTCCTGGGTCACGACCGGAATGATCAGTTGCTTCGACAGCAGCTCCACGATCTTCTTCACGCGCGGCGTCTGGAGATTGGGCGAGCCGTCCAGACGACGAGGCAGGCCGACGACGATCGCGCCCACCTCTTCTCCATCGGCGATCTCCGTGATGGTCGATCTGAGCAACTCGACGGCCGAAGCGTCCGACGAGCCGCGCTCGATCGTTTTCACGGGCGTCGCGAGCGTTTCGCTCGCGTCGCTCGTCGCGAAGCCGATTCGCCGCTCGCCGAGGTCGATGCCGATGATCCGCATCGGGATCGAGAGTACAGCACTGTCCGTCGATGGTCCATGGTCTGTTGGTCGATCGGCAATGGTCTGTCGTATCGCAATCCGCAGTGGTAAAATTCCGATTCTTGTATTTGATCCATTCACAGTTTGGCAGTCACGCGCGACGGGTGAGCGACCGGCGCCGATTGACGCGTCGCCCAGCGCCTATGGACCAGCGCGCTGCTGACCGTGTGTGTCACGCTCGTCGGAGCGCAAGCCGGCAGCGATCGCGCTCGAACCGAAAGCCAGGCACGCCGCGCGAACGCCCGGCTCATTGCGCTGCAGCGCGAAGCCGATGAGCTCGCGAGCCAGCAGCGCTCGCTGCTCGTCGATCTCAGAAAATTCGAGGTCGAGCGCGATCTCAAGTCCGAACAACTGAAGCAGATCCAGGCAGACGCGCAGAAGGTCGGGGTCGAGCTCGGCAGCATCGGCAATCAGATCGATGCGCTCGAGGAAGAGACCGCCGCAACGGGACCGATCCTCGAAGCGCGCATGGTGGAGCTGTACAAGCTGGGCAGCGCCGGATACGTCCGGCTGCTCTTCAATGCGTCCGACCTGAAAGAGTTCGGCCGCGCCTACCGGATGGTCGCGGCGGTCGCCGCCATCGATCGCCGTCGCGCCGACGAGCACAAGCAGAACCTGACTCGCCTGCGCACCGCGCAAGGTGCCATGGAGAAGCGCCGCGCGGAGATGTCCAAGCTGCAAAAGGCTGCGGGCGCGGCACGTTCGGCGGCCGATCGCGCCGCCGCCTCGCGCGCGCAGCTCGTCGCCGATATCGATTCGCGCCGCGATCTGATGGCCGAGCTTGCCGCAGAGCTTCAGAGCGCGCAGGTCAAGCTGCAGCAGACGCTGGGCGCGCTGAGCGCAGGCGGCCCCCGGCCGGCCACGGAAGGCTCGGCGCTGCCCATCCGTCCGTTCCGGGGCGATCTCGACTGGCCCGTCTCGGGGCGGATGCTGACGCCGTTCGGCCGGCGCAGCACGAACGTCGCCGGCGCACCGGCTCAGAACGGCGTGCAGTTTTCAGCGCAGGAAGGCTCGCCCGTGCGTGCGGTTCACGACGGAACGATCGCCTATGCCGGTCCCTTTACGGGATACGGCACGCTGGTCATCATCGATCACGGGAACGAGACCATCTCGCTCTACGGCCAGCTTGGCGAGGCCCAGGTCGAGATGGATGCCAAAGTGGAGCGCGGCGACGCCGTTGGCACGGCGGGACGTGTGCTCGTGGGTATTCCCGGCATCTACTTCGAGATGCGCGTCGACGGAAAGCCCGTCGATCCTTTAGAATGGTTGAAGAAACGGTGATACAGACATGACGTCACGCACGCGCCTCATCGGCATTCTCGTTTCGGCGCCGGTCATCGCCTTTACCGTCATCGGCGGCCTCCTGGCCCATGCCATGGCGCGCACCGACGAAACCCTCGCGACCCTTCGCGTGTTCCACGACGTGGTGTCGCTCATCATGAGCAACTACGTCGAGCAGCCCAACATGGAGAGCGTCATGCGCGGCGCGATGCGCGGCCTCGCCGAGGGGCTCGATTCCGACAGCGCGTATTTGACGCCGCCGCAGGTGCGGCAAATCGAGGGGGGCGAGCAGCCCGGTCCCGCCGATGTGGGGATCTCGCTGACGCATCGGTCCTACCTCCGCGTCGTCGCGGTGCGCGACGACGCGCCGGCGGCCAAAGCGGGCATCCGGCCCGGCGACTTCGTTCGCCTTGTTGACGCGCGGCCCACCCGCGACATGTCGGCGTTCGAGGGGCAACGCCTCCTCGCGGGAGCACCGGGGTCGAAGGTGAAGCTGACGGTCATCCGGGGCGGCGCCGCGACCGAGCCCCATATCGTCGAACTGACGCGGGAAGCGCCCTCGACCACCGAGGTCAAATCCCGGCCTCAGGGCGACGGCGTCGGATACGTCCGTATCGCGTCGTTCGGGCAGCGTACCGCTGACCAGTTGCGGTCGCAGGTGGCGGCGCTGACCAAGGGCGGCGCGACGCGCTTGATTGTCGACGTCCGCAACACCGCGTTGGGCGAGTTCACCGAAGGTATCGCCGCCGCGCGTCTCTTTGTCGGCTCGGGCACGTTGTCGGTGCGCGAGTCGCGGGCGAGCGGCCAGACCAAAATTGCGGCCGAGAAGGGCGACGGCGCCGTGACGATTCCGGTCACGCTGCTCGTCGACTCCGGCACGTCTGGTCCCGCGGAGATCTTCGCCGCCGCCCTCGCGGGTAACAAGCGAGCGGAGCTCATCGGCGAACGGACGATCGGCCGCACGGGCGCGCAGGAACTCGTGAAACTGCCCGACGGCGCGGCTCTCTGGATTACCTCGACACGCTATCTCACTCCGGCCGGCGCCCAGATTCAGGCTAAGGGCCTCGAGCCCGACGTGGCTGTCGACCAGCCCGAAGGGGAATTTGGCGCTCCCGCGCCCGCGGATGCCATTCTGCAGCGAGCCATCGAAAGGCTCAGCACGAAAAAGGCGGCATAACGCTCCTCCGAAAGGGCTTGTGCACCGAGTCTGCTATAATTTTTCGTTCTGCCCCATCGCGTGAGCCGCGTGTGGGTGGCATAGGCGCGTAGCTCAGCGGTTAGAGCGCCTGCTTGACACGCAGGAGGTCAGTGGTTCGATTCCACCCGCGCCTACCATTCGACTTACCCGCGGTCCGTCGTTTTGGCGAACCGCAGTTTTTAGGTTTTAGTTTTTAGATTTTAGGTATTAGTTTCTAGATTCAGAATCCACACTTTGTCCCTCACTGTTACTCTCCCAGACGGATCGACGAAATCGGTCGCTGAGGCTACGACTGTCGGCGATATCGCCGCATCGATATCGCCTCGCCTGGCGCAGGCGGCGTACGCCGGGGTGGTGAACGACCATGTGGTCGATCTCACGTACCCGTTGAAGGAAGACGCCAAGGTGCGGGTGTTGACGTCGAAAGATCCCGAGGCGCTGACGGTGTACCGCCACAGCACGGCGCACCTGCTCGCCGCGGCGGTCACGCAGCTCTTTCCGCACGTGCAATGCGGGATCGGTCCCCCGACCGACGAAGGCTTCTTCTACGACTTCGTCGTCGAGCGGCCGTTCGTGCCCGAGGACCTCGCGGCCATCGAGCAGCGGATGAAGGAGATCGCGGCCGGCGATTACGTCTACGAGCGGCAGATGTGGCCGCGCGAGGAAGCGATCCGGTTCTTCCGCGAGCGCGGCGAGCCGCTGAAGGTGCAGCTGATCGAGGAGAAGACGGAGGGACAGAAGGTCGTCTCGGTCTACACGATCAAGGATCGCGACCTCTTCGTCGATTTCTGCGTCGGGCCTCACGTGCCGACGAGCAGCCGCCTGAAGGCGTTCAAGCTGCTGACCACCTCGAACGCGTACTGGAAGGGCGATGCGCGCAATCAGCCGATGCAGCGCATCTACGGTACCGCGTTCTTCAGCGACAAGGAGTTGCAGGCGTACCTGACCCAGATCGAGGAGGCCAAGAAGCGCGACCATCGAAAGCTCGGCCGCGATCTCGGACTCTTCACGTTCCACCAGTGGGCACCAGGCGCCGCGTTCTGGCTGGACAAGGGCACGACGCTCTATAACCTGCTCGCCAACTACATGCGCGACGTGCTCTTCCCCGCCGGCTACGTCGAGGTGAAGACGCCGCTCGTCTACAACAAGGCGCTGTGGGAGCGGTCGGGACACTGGAAACACTATCGGGAGAACATGTTCCTCATCGAATCGGAAAACGAGACGATGAGCGTGAAACCGATGAACTGCCCTGGCCACTTCCTTACCTACGCCAGCCAGGTGCACAGCTATCGCGACCTGCCGCTGCGCTTCCACGAGCAGACGCCGCTGCATCGCAACGAGGCGTCTGGTGTGCTGTCAGGGCTGACACGCGTGCGGCAGTTCTCCCAGGACGACGCGCACTGCTTCGTCACGCCCGAACAGATTGGCGATGAGGTCGAGCGGCTGATTCGGCTGGTGCAGCGCGTGTACGCGCGACTTCGGGCTGGCCTTCGCGGCCAAACTCTCGACGATGCCCGACGAACATATGGGCGAGGCGTCGACATGGGAGCACGCCGAGTCGCAGCTCAAGGCAGCCCTCGAGCGCGCCGCGATGAGCTACACGATCAACGAGAAGGACGGGGCCTTTTACGGGCCGAAGATCGACTTCGACGTCACCGACGCGATTGGCCGCAAGTGGCAGTGCGCCACGATTCAGCTCGACTACATGCAGCCCGAAAACTTCGATCTGAAGTACATCGGCGCGGACAACACCGAGCACCGGCCCGTCGTCATCCACCGGGCCATCTTCGGCAGCTTCGAGCGGTTCATCGCGATCCTTATCGAGCACTACGCGGGCGCGTTTCCCCTGTGGCTCGCGCCGCTGCAGGTGATCGTGCTGCCGCTTGCCGACAGGCAGGTCGCCTACGCGGAGACCGTGCGGCAGCGGCTCGCCGCGGCCGGTCTGCGCGTGCAGGTCGACGCGCGCATCGAGAAGATTGGATATAAGATCCGGGAGGCACAGCTTCAGAAGATCCCCTACATGCTCGTCGTGGGCGATCGCGAAGTGGCGGAAGGCGCGGTGGCGGTGCGGAGCCGATCGGGCGGCGATCTCGGGTCGCGCCCCCTCGATGCGTTTGTCGCGTCGGCGCTCGAGGAAGTTCAGACCAAGGGGCAACCCCAGGACGCAACCTAGTTGCGCGATTGGTAGGGCGCAACTTCAGTTGCGCCATCAGGAGGTTTTATAGCTTTCGATCGCTCTGGTCCACGACGCGACGACCGGGTTCGCGTCAACGAACGCATCCGCGTAAGGGAAATTCGGGTCATCGACGATGACGGGAAGCAGCTGGGCATCATGCCGCCGCCGCAGGCCCTCGCCATCGCGAAGCAGAAGGGGCTGGACCTCGTGGAGATTTCTCCCACGGCCGTCCCACCCGTCTGCCGGATCATGGATTTCGGGAAGTAACCAGTACCAGGAACAGAAACGCGCGCGCGAAGCGAAGAAGCACCAGAAGGTCATCGACGTCAAGGAAATCAAATTCAGGCCGAAGGTGGACGAGCACGACTATCAGTTCAAGAAGAAGCACATCGAGCGCTTCCTGGCTGAAGGCGACAAGGTCAAGGCCACGATCTTTTTCCGCGGCCGCGAGATGGCGCACCCCGAAATCGGGCGGCGCATTCTCGAACGGCTGTGCGACGAGCTGGCCGATGTCGCGATTGCCGAGACGATGCCGCGTCAGGAAGGCAATCAGATGCACACGATTCTGGCCAAGAAGCCGTCCAGCGGCGGCGGGCGGTCGCCGGCGCGCGCCGCGGCGGCGAAGACGGAAGAATAGGAACTGAAAACTGAGAACTGAAGTCTGAGAACTGACAAATGCCCAAACTCAAAACACATCGAGGCGTCGCGAAGCGCTTCAAGAAGACCGCAGGCGGAAAAATCGTGCGCAGCAAGGCGTTCAAGCAGCACATTCTCACGAGCAAGTCATCCAAGCGGAAGCGCAGGATGCGCGGGACGACCGTAGTCGCCAAGGCCGACGCCAAGAAGCTCGCGAGATTGATACCGTATAAATAGTTGTCAGTTCTCAGTTGTCAGTTCTCAGTCTGAAGACACTGAAAACTGAAGACTGATAACTGATGACTGAAAACAGATACCGAGGGAGTGAAGTATGCCGAGAGTCAAGCGAGGAACAGTACGGCGGGCGAAGCGAAAGAAGCTGCTCGCGCGCGCCAAGGGATACTACGCGAACAAGAGCAAGCTGTATCGCGCGGCAAAAGAGTCGGTCGACACGGCGCTCAAGTACGCCTTCGTCGGACGCCGCCGCAAGAAGCGCGATTTCCGGACGCTGTGGATCGTTCGCATCAACGCCGCAGCCCACGAGCACGGCCTCACCTACGGCCAGCTCATCAGCGGGCTGAAGGCGGCAGGCGTGACCCTCGACCGCAAGATGCTGGCCGATCTCGCCGTGCACGAACCCGCGTCGTTCGCCGCGCTCGCCAAGCAGGCTCAGGCGGCGCGCCCGGTGCCGACCGCCAGGAAGGCCAAGTCAGCCCAAGCGTCGGCGTAGTCCGCCTCGAATGAACGACTCCGACATCACCCGGTTGCGCGCCGAGTTCCAGCAGGAGCTGGCGCGCGTGTCGTCGGAGTCGGACCTCCAGCATCTTCGCGATACATACCTCGGACGCAAGAATGGCGCGGTGACGGCGCTCATGAAGTCGGTGGCCAGTGCGCCGCCCGACCTCAGGCCCGTCCTGGGCAAGCAGGCCAACGAGCTCAAGCAGGAGCTCGAAGGACTGCTGGCCGACCGGAAGGCGTCTCTCGAGGCCGACCGGGCGCCCGTAGGCGCCGTGGACATCTCGCTCGCGGGACGCATGCCGGCGCTCGGACACCGTCACCCGCTGACGATCGTGCGGGAGCAGATCGAGGCGATCTTCACGCGTCTCGGGTATCAGGTGCTCGAAGGACCCGAGATCGAAGACGACTATCACAACTTCGAAGCGCTCAACATGCCCGCCGAGCACCCGGCGCGCGACATGCAGGACACGCTCTATCTCGCGAGTGAAGTCCAGGGCCAGGGGCGTCCCGCCACGCTCTTGCGGACGCACACCTCGCCGATGCAGATCCGCTACATGGAAGCGCACGAGCCCCCGGTGCGGATCATCGTGCCCGGCAAGGTGTATCGCCGCGACGATCTCGACCTGACGCACACGCCGATGTTCCAGCAGGTCGAAGGGCTCGTCGTCGGCGAGGACATCACGATGGCCGATCTCAAGGGCACGCTCAGTGCGTTCGCGCGCGAGCTGTTCGAGCCCGATACGAAAGTGCAGATCCGGCCGAGCTTCTTCCCCTACACCGAACCGAGCGCCGAGGTCTTCATCGGCTGCGTGTTCTGCCACGGTGCGGGGTGTCCGATCTGCAAACGAACGGGATGGCTCGAAATCGGCGGCAGCGGCATGGTGCACCCGGCCGTGTTCGAGTCGGTCGGCTACGATCCGGACCGCTATACGGGCTTCGCGTTCGGCATGGGCATCGAGCGCATTGCGATCCTGAAATACGGCGTCGACGACATCCGACTGTTCTACGAAAACGACCTCCGCTTCCTGGAACAGTTTCCCCTGTGAAAATCCTCTATTCCTGGCTGCGCGATTTCGTTGACGTCGCCGCCTCTCCAGAGGAGCTCGGCGAATCGCTCAACATGCGCGGCTTCGAGCTCGCATCGGTCGATCGCGCGAATATCGTGCCATCGGGGTCTGACCCCCTGGACTGTACGGGGTCAGACCCCGGTACAGGTACGGATGACGCCGTGCTGGATTTCGAGGTGACGGCGAACCGGCCCGACGCGCTCAGCATCATCGGGTTCGCGCGCGAGGTGGGGACTGCCTATTCGCTCCCGGTCAAGCCGCTCGTGCCGAAGCCGCTGCCGCCCGCGCCGGCCACCGGCGTGAAGGTCAGCCTCGAAGCGCCGGACCTGTGCCCGCGTTATGCCGCGGCGGTCGCCGAGGTCACCATCGGGCCGTCTCCCGCATGGCTGGCATCGCGCCTTCAAGCGTGCGGCGTACGGCCGATCAACAACGTCGTCGACGTCACCAACTACGTGCTGCTCGAGCTGGGGCAGCCTATGCACGCGTTCGATCTCGAAAAACTCGGAGGGCCATCCCTCCGCATCCGCCGAGCCACGTCAGGCGAGCGCATCACGACACTCGACGGCACCGATCGGGCGCTCGACCCGGAGATGCTGGTCATCGCCGACGCCAACCGGGCCCAGGCAGTTGCCGGCGTCATGGGCGGCGGTCTCTCCGAGGTGAGCGATTGTACGAAGACGATCGTCCTCGAAAGCGCGTGCTTCAACCCGAAGAGCGTCAGGTTGACGAGCAAGAAGCTCGGTCTCAAAACCGAAGCCTCGGCGCGTTTCGAGCGCGGGGCGGACGTCAACGCGGCCGTCAAAGCCCTCGAGCGCGCCATCGGCCTCATCGAGGACATCGGTGCGGGCCAGGGGCGCGGCGGCGCCATCGATGAATACCCGTCGGCGGTCGCGCCGAGGAAGCTGGACCTGCGTCGCGCGCGCATCGCGCGCGTACTCGGCATGGAGATCCCCGATTCGGAGATCGAGCGGATTCTCAAGAGCCTCGGCTTCCACATCCGCCGCCATGACGCAGCCTGGGACGTCTCTGTGCCGACATTCCGCGTCGATGTGCAGCGCGAAATCGATCTCATCGAGGAAGTCGCGCGTCACTACGGCTACGACCGGCTGCCCTCGACGTTTCCCGCGCTCGAGGTGCCCACACCGCCATCCGATCCGCGAATCGAGCGCGACCGGCTCGTCCGCCGCGTGCTCCTCGCCGGCGGCGGCTCGGAGGCGCTGACGTTTTCGTTCATCGACGCCGCTCTGGCCGCCCACTTTGCCGACGAACGGGCCATCGTGCCGATTGGCAATCCTCTGTCGACGCAATTTGCCGTGCTGCGGCCGTCGCTGCTCCCCGGACTGCTGACCTCGGTTGCCCACAACCGGCACCGGGAACGGACCGACGTCCAGTTGTTCGAGCTCGGCGCGTGCATGACGCGCGCCGGTGAATCGAGACGGGTGGCCCTCGCACTCACCGGCGATGCCAGCAGACTGCACTGGAGCGGAGGACGCCGGCCCGTCGATTTTTTCGACGTGAAGGGGATCGTCGAAGGCCTTGCCGCGGCGCTGCAGACCGATGTGACGTTCGATGAACCGTCGGCAACGGCGCAGGCACACGCGTGGCCGTCATTCCATCTCGTGCGCGGGCGCGCCGCGACGGTGTCTGCCGGCGGACAGGTGGTCGGCAGTGTCGGCATGCTGACGCCCGCGATCGTGTCCGCTTCAGGTCTTTCGCCCAATGATGAGGTCTACGTCGCCGAGTTGGATCTCGATGCGCTCGCGACGGCACGTCCGGCGGCGCCGCTGACGGTGACGCCGCTGCCGCGCTACCCATCGATCGCGCGCGACATCTCGATTGTTGTCGATCATCGCTTGCCCGCGGCGTCGGTTCGTGGCACGATCCGTGCGGCTGCGCCCGACACGCTCGTGTCCGTTCGCGAGTTCGATCGCTATCAGGGCAAGGGCGTCCCTGACGGGCGCGTCAGCCTCTCGCTTCGCCTCACCTTCCGCTCGCTGGAGCGGACGCTGACCGATGCCGAAGTCGAGGCCGCGATGAAAACGATTCTGGACGCGCTGAAACGCGCGCATGACGCTGTTCAACGGTAGGAGGTCCCCCATGTCACGTGCCGCCGCTGCCCGCTCGCTCGAACTCGAACCGATCGATCGCCTGGAGGAAAAGATCAAGATGCTGGTCTCGATGATCAGCCGGCTGAAAGCCGATCAGGCGCGCGCCGCCGAAGAAAACGCGCGTCTGGCACGCGAGCTCGAAGCCGCGCGCTCCAGGATTGCCGATTCGGAAGCGGGGCTGGCCGAGGTGGACGCGCTCCGCATGGAGCGCGAGACGATTCGCGTACGCGTCTCCGACATGCTGCATCAGCTGGAAGGCATCAGCCTCTAGCGCACGAGACGAACTGACGAACTGGACGAACCTGACGAACCGGACGAACCCTTCGAGGAGCCGTTCCGATGCCTGAACCTCATGTCGTGACGGTCGAGATCCGCGGGCAGCGCTATCCCATCCGAAGCTCGCTCGACACGCAGTACGTCACCGGGCTGGCGGTGTACGTCGACGAGAAAATGCGGGCCGCCTCCGAGTCGACCCCGTCGGGCGACTCGCTCCGGCTGGCGGTGCTCGCGGCGCTCAACATCGCCGACGAGCTCTTTCGATGCCAGGATGCGCACCAGGCGGGGCGCGGCGCGCTGTCAGAACGGTACGAAGCCCTTGAACGTCTGGTAGATGCGGCGCTCAACGCCTAGACGACCGCCCCCGCCCTTTCTGTTTGCACATCCGCGGGAGACGGGGCTAAGATCCTTGCGGAAACTGAGTTCCCTGCTTTGCGCGTGATGGTTCGGAGGCTCGTTTGGGCCAACGTTTAACCTAAGAGAATCGCAACGCCGCGTGGTGCGCATGCCTCGGTGCGAGGAAGCCTAAAGCGCGGCTCCCGAGCGGTTCCACCTGCTTACGCAGGTCCATCGACCTCCCCACACGGCAAAGCGGGGCCTTTCTATACTTCACTTCACGATCGCGCGGTTCCGGGTTCTTCGTTCTAAGTTCTAGGTTCCGGTTCAAGGTTCCCAGTGCTAGGTTCGGGTTCCGGGCCCACGTCCGCGAACCCAGAACCCGGCACTGGGAACCTCGAATCAGAATCCCAGAACCCAGCACACAGAATCCAGAACCGTTCTAAGGACCCGTCATGGGCCTGTATCTGGTTTACGTCATCACCTTCGCGGTCAGCGCGGTTGCCGCGGGCGCCGTGCTGGCCTACTGGGTCGCCAACCGCAAACGCATTGCCGCCGAGACGATAGGCCGCGCCGAAGAGCAGGCGTTGCGCATCATCAGAGACGCCGAGCGCGACGCCGAGACCCGCAAGAAAGAGGCCCTGCTCGAGGTCAAGGAAAAGGCGCACGAGCTCCGGACCGAAGCCGAACGCGTGTCCCGGGAGAAGGCGCAGCAACTGAGCGACGCCGAACAGAAGCTGCGTCGCCAGGAATCCTCGGTGCAGGACAAGATCTTGACTGCCGAACGCCGGGAAAAGGAACTGCAGGCCCAGGCCACCGCTATCGCCGACCGCGAGAAGAGTACCCAGGCGGCGGCCGCCAAATACGAGAAGCTCGTGGCTTCACAACAGCACGAGCTCGAGCGCCTGTCGGGCCTGACCACCGAAGAAGCCAAGGACCTGCTGCTCAAACATATCGAGGCCGATGCCCGGCGCGACGCTGCCAACCTCGTCAAGCGGCTCGACGCCGAGGCGCGCGAGCAGGCCGGCGCCAAGGCGCGGCAATACATCACCGAAGCCATCCAGCGCAGCGCCGCCGAGCACACCATCGAAACGACGGTGTCGGTCGTCGATCTGCCGAGCGACGACCTGAAAGGCCGCATCATCGGCCGCGAGGGCCGGAACATCCGCGCCCTCGAGCAGGCGACCGGTGTCGATCTCATCGTCGACGATACGCCTGGCGCCATCATCCTGTCCGGGTTCGACCCGTATCGCCGGGAGATTGCCAAGCAGGCCATCGAGCGTTTGATTGCCGACGGCCGTATACACCCGGCGCGCATCGAAGAAGTGGTCGAAAAGGTAAAGACCGAGATGGAAGAGTCGGTACGCAAAGACGGCGAGGCCGCGGCCTTCGAGCTGGGCATGCACGACCTGCACCCCGAGCTGCAGAAGCTGATGGGCCGGCTGAAGTACCGCACCAGCTACGGACAGAACGTGCTGAACCACTCGAAGGAAGTCGCGTATCTCGCCGGCATCATGGCCAGGGAAATCGGCATCGACGCCCACGTCTGCGTCCGCGGCGCGTTCCTGCACGATTGCGGCAAGGCGATCGACCGCGAGCTGCAGGGAACCCATCTGCAGATTGGCATCGACCTGCTTCGCAAGTACGGCGAAAGCGAACCCGTCGTCATGGCGATGGCCGCGCATCACATGGACATCGACTGGCCGTCGCTCGAGGCGATGATCGTGCAGGCGGCCGACGCGATTTCCGCGGCGAGGCCGGGCGCGCGCCGCGACATCCTGGAGTCATACGTGAAGCGCCTCGAGAAGCTCGAGGAGATCGCCGATTCGTTCAAGGGGGTGTCCAAGGCTTTCGCCTTGCAGGCCGGCCGCGAGATCCGCATCATGGTCGAAAGCGAACGCATCTCGGACGAAGAAGCGGTCTGGCTGTCGAAAGACATCGCCAAGCGCATCGAGAACGAGCTCGAATATCCCGGGCACATCAAGGTAACGGTGATCAGGGAGACCCGCGCCGTTGAGTACGCGAAGTGACACTCGCGGAAAAGGTTCCCGGAGCTGTCAAGCGTTCAGTGACTGAGGATTAGGGATTGGTGATTGGCACAGACTGTTTCGGATATCGGCGAACTTGCTCTAATTGAACGGATTCGCGCGCGCCTTCCCCGCGCGCCCAAATTTGTAATTGTAGACATCGGTGACGACGCGGCGGTGGTCGCGCCCGAGCGGAACGCGCTCGAAGTTCTGACTACCGATTGTCTGGTCGAGGGCGTACACTTCGACTGGACGTTCGTCGGCGCGGCTGACATCGGCCACAAGGCGCTCGCGGTGAACCTGAGCGACCTTGCGGCCATGGGCGCGGCGCCGCGCGTCGCGCTTTTATCGCTGGTGCTGCCGCCGGGCCTCTCCGTGGCGAGCGTCGATACGCTCGTCGACGGCATGGCCGAGCTGGCCGCGCGAGCCCGCATTTCCATCGTCGGCGGCAATATCGCCCGGTCCCCCGGGGCGCTCATCGTCGACGTTACCGTAACCGGATCGGTCCACCCGCGACGTGTCCTCACACGTGGAGGCGCCCGCGCGGGCGACGACCTGTACGTGACGGGCACGCTCGGAGGCGCCGCGCTGGGGCTGCGCATGCTGCGCGCGGACACCACCGCCAGGGGCGCGGCTGTCGATCGCTATCGCCGGCCCGAGCCGCGCACGCGCTTCGGATTGATGCTGGGACGAAACCGCGCCGCGCGCGCGTGCATCGATCTCAGCGACGGGCTGGCAGACGGTGTAAGGCAAATCGCAAACGCCAGCGGGCTCGGCGCGATCATCGACGCCGGCGCGCTGCCTATCGAGGAGGGGTCGACGTTGCAGGATGCGCTCGCGGGAGGCGAGGATTACGAGCTCCTGTTTGCCGTTTCGCCCAGAATGCGCTCGCGCCTGAGGCACGTGCGGCGCCTGACCGGCCATCTCGCCGTCACGCGCATCGGGCGCCTGACCGCGGATCGCGCGATGCTCCTGAGCCGCGACGGCAGCACGGAAGAGCTGCCGGCCGGGTTCGCGCACTTTTCGGCGTCGCACGCATGAAAAAATTCTTCTTGCGGCGCGCCTTTCCCAGCCTGATGCTGGTGGCGGCCTTCGTGTTGCTGTACGAAGCGACCGTTTCGGATTCGCGTTACGCATCGCGACAGGCCGAGCTGCTGAAAGGCAACCTCAAGCCCATCCCCGGCACGCGCCTGCAGTTCAAGGCGACGGCCTACTGCAAGGGACACACGACGGCGTCGGGCGTGGCGGTGCGGAGTGGTGTCGCGGCCGCCGACGACGAGATCCTGCCCGTCGGCTCGGTCATCCAGGCCGACTTCGAGTCGAACCAGTACGACGGGGTCTACACGATCATGGACACCGGCCCCGAGGTCCAGGGCAACGAGCTCGACGTCTACATGTGGAGCTGCTTCGACGCGCTGCGGTTCGGCAGGCAGGATGTCCATCTCGTGGTGCTGCGGCTGGGATGGAACCCGAAGAACACCACGCCGTTGATGGAAACGCTGTTCCACCGGCGGATTCCCTACGCCCGTCCCGATGACGAGGTGAAGCAGCCGCCGCTTCTTCCGCGCAGCCCGCGGCCGGAGCGCATCCCGGACGGCAGCATCGCGCCGATTCCCAATCCCACGTTCGAGAAGCCCGACACGTCGCTCGACCCCATTACCGAAGAGGCCGCCAAGGCCGCGTCCGGCAGCCACTCCGAGTAGAAACGGTTCCGGGATCCGTTTTCACTCGTTGGTCGCCAGGGAAACGGATCCCGGAACCTTCTTGTACTGCAGCTCGAACAACTTGTAGTAAATCCCGCGCATGCCGAGCAGGCGCTGATGGCTTCCGGCCTCGCGGAGCCGCCCCTTGTGAAACACGAGAATGTTGTCCATGTCCTGGATCGTCGAGAGGCGATGGGCAATGGCGACCGTGGTACGGCCTGACATCAGCACGTGCAGCGCGTCGCGAATCAGGAGCTCCGTCTCGGTGTCGACGCTCGACGTCGCCTCGTCGAGCACCAGCACCTGCGGGTTGTAGGCCAGCGCACGTGCGAACGAGAGCAGCTGCTTCTGCCCCACCGACAGCGTCGCGCCCCGTTCGGCGACGCGAGCGCCGTAGCCTCCCGGAAGTGACTCGATGAAGCGCTCGGCGTGCACGGCACGCGCCGCATCGCGCACCCGCGCGTCGTCGATCGAATCGTCGCCCAGCCGGATATTGCCGGCGATCGTTCCAGAGAACAAGTGCACGTCCTGCAGCACGAGCCCGAACATCCGTCGCAGGCGGCCGAGATCCATCTCGCGGATATCGACGCCGTCGACGAGAATCCGACCGCTCGTGACATCGTAGAAGCGCAGCAGCAGGCTGATGAGCGTCGACTTGCCCGCTCCGGTCGCGCCCACGATGCCAACCCGTTCGCCCGGCTTGACCTCGAACGACACGTTGCGAAGGACGTAGTCGTCGTCTTTGTAGGCAAACGAGACGTTGTCGAAGGTGATGTGCCCGCGAGTGGCAGGGCTAAAGCCCTGCGCCACCGAAGGGGACTGATCTGCAACCGTCGACTGACTAGCGACTGGCGACTGTCGACTTTCGCCTTGCGACTGACCTGGATTTTTCACAGCGACCTCAGTGTCCAGAAGCTGAAAAATCCGTTCCGAAGACGCCATCGCGGCCTGCAGCGTGTTGAACTTCTCCGACATGTCGCTGATGGGACGGAAGAATCGTCCCGCGTACAAAATGAACGCGACCAGCGACCCCAGCGTCAACGTGCCCGCCATCACGAACCCTCCGCCGTACCACAGGATGAGTCCCGTGGCGATAGCGGCCACGAATTCGACGGCCGGCAGAAACACGGCGTAGAAGACGATCTGCTCGACGTTGGCGTCGCGGTGCTCGCGATTGACGAACTCGAACCGGCCGTAGTTGGCCTCTTCGCGGCGGAACAGCTGCACCGTCGCCATGCCGTTGATGTGCTCGTTGAGGAACGCGTTGATGCGCGCGATGCGGAGCCGCACCTTCCGATACGACTCGCGCACGTTCCGCCGGAACCATTGCGCCAGCACGACGATGAGCGGCAGGACCGAGAAAGCAATCAGCGCCAGGCGCCAGTCCATCCAGAGGAGCGTCACCATGATGCCTGTGAGCATGAACAGATCGCCGAAGGCGGCCACCACGCCCGACGTGAAGAGATCGTTGATGACGTCCACGTCGGTGGTGACGCGGGTCATGAGCCGCCCCACCGGATTCCTGTCGTAAAACGCCAGATCGAGCCGCTGCAGGTGCGCGTAAATCTGCATGCGCATGTCGAACATGATGCGCTGCCCGATCATCTGCATCATGTAGGTCTGGCCGTATTCGAGCGAAAACGACGCCACGAGCACGGCCATGTAGGCCAGCCCGATCTGGTTGATGCCGGCGAGATCGCCCTGCGCGATGTACTGATCGATGGCGATCTTAACGAGGTACGGAGGCACAAGCTGCGTCACCGCGTCGCCGATCAGCGCTACCAGCGCGCCGACGACGAACCATTTATGCGGGCGCAGGTAGGCGAGCAGACGGCGCATCAACCGCGCGTCATAGGCTTTGCCGAGGACTTCTTCTTCGTGAAAGGTCATTTTTGAGATGCCGGGTCTATAAAGCAAGACCCGGCCTACGGTACGTAGGGCGGGTCCTGCTCTTTGGACCCGCCGCCTACGACGCCGCCAGCTCTTCTTCCAGCAGCTGCTTCTTGTGCAGCTCGGCGTAAAAGCCACCGAGCCCGATCAGCTCCTCGTGCTTCCCCTTCTCGACCAGCCGCCCCTCATGGAGCACGATAATCTGGTCGGCCTCCCGCACCGTGGAGATGCGATGCGAAATGATGATGGCGGTTCTCGCCTTCATCACCTCGCGTAAGCGCGACAGAATTTCCTCTTCCGTGTACGTGTCGACCGCCGACAGCGCATCGTCCAGGATGAGGATTCGCGGGTCGATGACGACGGCCCGCGCGATCGCTGCCCGCTGCTTCTGCCCGCCCGACAGCGTGATGCCCCGCTCGCCAACCATCGTCTGGTAGCCCTGCGGGAAGTCGCGCACGTCCTTGTCGAGCCTCGCAATAGTCGCAGCCGCCTCGACCCGCTCCGGATGCGTCTCCTCGAGCCCGGGCACGCCAAACGCGACGTTCTGGGCGAGCGTCTCCGAAAACAGAAACGGTTCCTGCGGCACGAACCCGATCGCGCCGCGCAGGTCGCTCAAGGGGATGTCGCGCACGTCCCGTCCATCGATGAAGACGGCGCCTCGAGGCGGGTCCTGCATCCGCGGCAGCAGATTCACCAGCGTGGACTTACCCGATCCGGTCCCGCCGACGATCGCGACGGTCTCTCCGGCTTTCACCGTGAACGAGACGTCTGTCAGGACGTCACGGTCGCCATAGCGGAAGGTCAGATGCCGGAACTCGATCGACCCTGTAAGCGGCGGGTCTTGGGAAGCAAGACCCGCCCTACGTCCTAATCCCAAATCCCTAATCCCTAATCCCTGATCTTTCATCCCGTATGGCGGGTACGGTCTGCGTCACCAGGAGCATCCGCTTCCAGGACGCGAGACCGCGCTCGAGGAGGTTCGTCACCCAGCCGAAGGCAATCATCGGCCACGCCAGCTGAGCCAGATAGGCGTTGAAGGCCACCAGCTCGCCCACGGTGATCCGGCCGCTCATCACGTCGCGGCTGCCATGCCAGAGCGCCAGCATCGCGCTGACGCCGAGAAACAGGGACATCGTCGGAAAAAACGCGCCCTGCAGCCGGCTGAGCCGGCGGTTGTGCCGGAGGTACTCGAGGTTCGACTCGCGGAACCGCGCGATTTCGGGCTCCTCCTGCCGGTACGCGCGCACGACACGCACGCCGGTCAGCGATTCCTGCGCGATGGCGCTCATGTCCGACAGTCTTTCCTGCACTTCCTCGAATGTCTTGTGAATCCTGGTGCCGAACATCCGGACGGTAATCGACACGATCGGCAGGGGCACCAACACGATGAGCGTCAGCCTGACGTCGAGCGAGAACATCAGGAACAGGCTGACGACGGCCGTGATGATCGTGTTCGCCAGGTACATCACGGCCGGTCCGATCATCATGCGGACCGAGCTCAGATCGTTGGTGGCGCGCGACATCAGGTCGCCGGTGCGGTTCTCCTGGAAGAACGACACCGGCAGCCGCTCGAGGTGCGCGAAGAAGTCATTTCTCAGGTCGTATTCGACGCCGCGCGACGCGCTGATGATGATGCGCCGCATCTGATAGCGGAAGTAGCCGGCGAGCCCTGCGATGACGAGCAGCACGGCCGCATACAGGACGAGCTTCGTGCTGGTGACGCCCGTCGACAAGTCGTCGACGGCGAGTTGCAGGACCCGCGGCGACACCGCGAACATCGTCGAGCACAGAGCCAGGGAGCCGAATCCCAGCAGGTATTCCCGGCGATAGCGCTGGATGTAGGGGATGAGGAGGCGAACCGGCGTCACTAGGTACTTTTCAGTATAGCGTGCTATCCTTGAGTGCCTCCCCAGCAGCCAACCGCCGAGATGCTCCCGGCCGGCGGTATGTACGACCGCTTCAGGTTAAAGCTCGACAGCCGATATCTCGAAAAGAAGGATTGATGAGCACATATTTACTCAGAAACGTCGCAATCGGCGTGTACACGGTCCTGACAGGACTTGTCCTTCCAACCGCAGCTCACGCGCAGTTCACCGCGACGCCGTTTTCGGATCCGGCCACCGGCGAGCGGTATCACATCGAGGCCTCGGGCGCATTCTGGAATCCGCCGCCCGATATCGTGATTGCGAGCGAGTCGCTGGGGGTGATCGGCACGCAGATCAACGCCGTCACCGACCTGGGCATCCAGCAGCAGCGCATCAAGGAATTCCGCGTCGTGCTGCGGCCGGGCAAGCAGCACAAGTTCCGCCTGAACTACATTCCGATGGGCTACAAGGCTTCCTCTACGCTGCGCCGCGACATCATCTTCAACGGCATCAAGTACAACGTGAACCTGCCGGTGACGACCGAGTTGTCATGGAACACGTGGCACCTCGGCTACGAGTACGACTTTCTCTATCGCGATCGATGGTACGCGGGGGTGGTGATCCAGGCCAAGGTCACCGATATCCAGGCCAACCTGCAGTCTCGGGTGGCAACCGAGTTTGCACGGGCACAGGCGCCCATTCCGACCATCGGTGGCATCGGGCGCTTTTACGTCGTGCCGAACATCTCGATTACGAGCGAACTGTCGATGTTCCCGGTACCCGAGGGCGTCAACGACCAGTATCAGGCCCATTACGTCGATTTCGATCTGTACGGCACGGTGAACTTCAACGACTATGTGGGAGCCCAACTGGGCTGGCGAAGCCTCGATATGCGGTACGTGTTCGAGAGCGACCGCGGAGACTTCAAGGCGAAAGGACTGTACTTTGGTGGAGTGGTGAGGTACTAGGAAAGTAAAAAGTGAAAAGTAAAAAGTAGAAAGTAGAAAGTAAGAAGGCAAAAAGAACTTTTCACTTTTAACTTTTCACTTTTCACTTTCTACTTTCTAGCGTACCACCCTCGCCCGGAGCTTCACCAGGCGGCGGTCAGCTTCCAGTAACGTCTCGTCCTTCTTGCTGTACACGAACCGCACTTTCGTCCGGCCCGCCTTCCGGTCGTTGAAGAAGCTGCTGCCCGGCACGACCGCCACACCGACCTCGGTGACCAGATACCGCGCGAAGTCGATATCGTTGTCGAATCCGAAGTGCGCGATGTCGGTCATCACGTAGTAGGCCCCCTGCGGCAACTTGAACCGGAAGCCGTGGCGTTCGAGGATGTCGCACAGCATTTTGCGACGCCGGGCATATCCGGCCGCCATCTCGGCGTAGTACGTCTCGGGCATCGACAACGCCGTCACACCGGCTTCCTGAAGCGGTGCGGGAGCGCCCACCGTGAGGAAGTCGTGCATCTTGCGAATGGGCCCGGCCAGATCGAGCGGCGCAATCGCCCAGCCCACGCGCCATCCCGTGACGCTGAACGTCTTCGAGAGACCGTTGATGGTGACGGTGCGATCGGCCATGCCGTCGATCGATGCAATCGGCACGTGCGTGTGCCCGTCGTAGATGATGTGCTCGTAAATCTCATCCGTGATCGCGAGCACGTCCCACTTCTGGCAGAGCCCCGCGATGACCTGCAATTCGGCGCGGGTAAAGACCTTGCCGGTCGGGTTGTTCGGCGTGTTGATGATGATCGCCCGCGTGTGGTCGTTGAACGCGGCGGCAAGCTCCTGCTCGTCGAACGTCCAGTCGGGCTCGCGCAGCCGCACGAAGCGCGGTACCGCGCCGGAAATGATGCTGTCGGGCCCGTAGTTCTCGTAGTACCGGCTCGAAAATCACCACCTCGTCGCCCGGATCGAGCACCGCCAGCAGCGTCGACAGCATCGCTTCGGTCGAGCCGCAGCAGACGGTCACCTGGCCCGGACCGACGCCCATGCCATAGCGCCGCGAGAAATCGGCCGCGATGGCCTCGCGCAGGTTCTCGGCGCCCCAGGTGATCGGGTACTGATTGATATCGCGCTGGATGGCCGAGCAGGCGGCGTCCTTGATGGACTGATGCGCCGCGAAATCGGGGAACCCCTGCGACAGGTTGACGGCATCGTGCTCCTGCGCGAGCCGCGTCATCTCCCTGATCACCGACTCGGTAAACTGAGTGGCCTTCTTCGAACCGCGTGGTTTCATCGTGCCTGATTATACGTCGGCACCCCGCAGTCGGTAGCGCAGGCCTTCAGGCCTGCCTAGTTCGATCCGTACAGCCTGCGGTAGTCTTCGGCGGTTCCCAGGAGACGCTTCACATATTGCTGCGTTTCCGGGTACGGGATGCTGTCGATGAACTCGTCCTGCGGAAGCCCCGGGAACTCCTGCATCCAGCGGCGCACCGGCGTCTCGCCGGCGTTGTAGCTCGCCAGCGCCAGGTGGACGCTCCCGAACTCGCGAATCTTGTCGGCAAAATACAACGTGCCTATCCGAACGCTCGGCTCGGGCGTCGTCAGGAGACGCAGCGAGTACGGCAGTTTGAGCTTGCGCGCGTACTGACGGCCGGTGCGGGGCATCATCTGCATCAGCCCGTACGCACCCGCCGACGACTTGATGTCGCGCACGAAGGTCGATTCCTGCGCCATCAAGGCCGCAACCAGATACGGATCGAGATCGTTCTGCGCGGCATACTTCCTGATGAGATCCCAGTAGTTCAGCGGATAGATCGTCGTCAGGATCTCCCGGGGCAACTGGTCACCGCCGTTCGCCAGGAACTGCGGGTACGCCCGCTTCATCTGCGTAATCGAGCCACGCGCGAGCGCGAACTGCTCGGACCCGGATTCCGACGAGGCCATCTGCTTGTTGGCCCAGGCGAGCGTGGCCGTGATGCCGGGAGAATCGCCCCACCGGGCGCGCGCGAACTCGAGCTCCCGTACAGCCGGCTCGTACAACCCGAGCGCGAGCAGCATGCGAATCGTCGCTTCGGTCGGCGGAAAGTACTCCTCTTCCCCACCCAGTTCTGCCGCGCTCCGGGCAAACACCAGCGTGCTGGCCCCGCGAGCGGTCCCCTGCTTCTGGAGAATGGCAGTCGCGAGCCGCCCGTAGTACGTGTTGTCGTAGTCTGTAATTGTCAGTTGGAGGCGCGCGGTGGCGCCCGCGCCGTCGCCCATTGCCGCTCGGGCACGGCCGGACCAGTACAGCCAGGCCGGCCGGTAGTCCGAACGCGCAAAGGTCGCGGCGGCGGTCTCGAAAATGCGAACCGCCTCGCTCATGTCTCCGCGGCGGTACGACGTCCAGCCCGACTTCCAGGCGGCGCGCTCGGCGTATCGCCCGCGGGGAAACCGGGTGTACATCGCACGCAGTACCGCATCGGCCTCATCGTCGCGATCGCGCTGAATGTAGAAGGTCGCGAGATTGTTGAGGGCTTCCTCGGCCCACGTGCTCTCCGGGAAGTCCTTCTCGAGCGCGCCGACGAGCTGTTCGAACGCGTCGAACTCCTGCAGCCCACGTTGCGACACGAGATAGAAGAAGCGCGCCTCGGCCTGCCTGGCGCCGCTCGTCAGGAACGGACGAAGCGCCTCGCGCGCGTTGCTGTAGCGTCCCTGGAAGTACTCGATCTCGGCGAGGCGAAGCGCCACGATCTCGGCGTCGCCATCGACCGCGTGTGGCTTGAGGCGGAGGAAGCTGTCGCGCGCCTGGGGATATCGGCGCGATCCGAACAGGCGCTCGCCCCGGCCCAGTTCGAGCTTGTAGCGGCGATTCCCCGACTCGATCGGCTGAATTTCCGACAGCGATTGCATCGAAGGCTCTGCGTGATCCGCGTGCTCGCTGAAGGGAAATTCGTAGTAGAGATGCAGGAACGCCTCGGCCGCGCGCGCGCGATCGCCATCGGCGAGCCGCGCGTTGGCGAGGCTCAGCCAGATGGCCGGCGCGTCGACGGGCTTGCCATCGAGCAGGCGCTCGTAGATCTTCGCGGCATCGCCGTCATCGCCCATCGACTGGGCGGCCTCGGCTTCGCCAAGCGCCGCCGCCTCGCCCACGAAGCCTTCCGTTTCTTTCAGCGCGGCAAACCGGTGGCGGGCCGCCTCGAACCTGCGCAGGCGCAGCTCGGACACACCGGCGTAGTAGGCGGCGTGCGCGCGCAGCGGCGACCTGGGAGAGGCCGCCGATGAAAAGCGGCCGAGCGCCAACTCGTATTTTTCGTCCGCATACAGGCGAAGCGCGGCCTGCAGGTGCACGAGAGCGGGGTTGGCCCGCGCGGTCGTCTGATCCGACACCGACGGCGCCATCCACAGCCGCGAGGCCTCTCGCGCGATAGGGGGATGAACGGTTGGCGATGGTGCGCCGGGAAGATCGGCCGGCGGACCCGCGGCACGCGGTATCGCCGGATCGGTCAGGACGAGCGTGCCGACGATCCCCACACCGACAAGCGTGCTTCGAAGCGGCGATCCGGCCACGTCATCGATTATCGGGACACGATCGACCTAAGTCAAGACAGCGCTGTCAGTTACGTGCTGTTCTGGGTACCTTCGTCAATTGACAATCGACAATCGACAATCGGCAATCTCTAGAACTCAGGCCCTCCCACGACCCGGATAGCCCGCCGGTCGGTCGCATGGCTGCGATCGCTCCGCCTCACCGTCGCCCGTACTTCCAGCTCGCCGGCCGGGAGATTACGGATGATGAAGGTATAGCTTCGCGGTGCGGATGCGCCGTTCAGCTCGAACGAACTACTCCGAAAGTAACCGGGGCCGTCGACTTCCCATACGAGTTGCCGGTTCTTCTCGTCGCGAGCCACCAGCACCTTCACCTGCGCGCTGCCGCGATAGTTGGCAACCGATGGTCTCACGGCTATCGAAATCGGCTCGTCGGCGCTCGCGTGCATCGAGCCCGCGATGATGCCCGCCCAGATGGCCAGTCCCAGGATGCGTTTCATTGCTGCGTCCTTCCTGCCGTTGGTGCGTGCCACGTGATGGGCACGGTGCACGCCGGCATTAGAAACAACGAAGGACGGCCAGCAGATGAACGCTTCGAACGAAGATGTCAGTGATCGACGCGGCGAAGGGTGCGGGGGTTCAGCGTGTGGGAATCGTGACCGAGGGCATGCGGCAGGCGGCCGGCCTGCGCTGACGTCAGCTGGTGGACAGGCTTACGATCTTTCCGGATTGCGCGTCGATGTCGACGATGCGCGTTTCGAAGAGTCCCGGCGGTGCATCGGGCAGCCGGCCCTTGATCGTCACGCGCCAGAGCATGCGTCCTTCCGACGCGACCTGCACGGCTTCCACGCTCTCGGCCGCGATATTCACTTCCTGACGGGCAATTTCGATCGCACGTTCGCGAGTGATGTCTGGTGATTTAGCAGGCGGGTCGCACAGCGCGCCAAGCGAGGCGAACGCTATTACGGGGAGAAGAAAGACCCGACCAAGCCGCGATGTGAGAAAAGTGGGTCGTATCAAGGAGAGAACCGTCGCGGCGCGCAAGCCGCGTGAAGACTCACGCGACTGCGCACCGCGCTCGTGACTCAACAGGAAGTTATCGCCCGTCGGTGGCGTTCGCCCAGATGACGAAGTTCACCGCTTTCCATCCGCTGGCAAAATTGATCTCGTACACTTCGGTGCGGCCGCCGTTGCCCTTCTGCTTCAGCGTGCCGAACTGCGAGAGCACCACCGGGTTGTAGGTGTCCATCGCGCGCGGCATCTCCGTCTCCCTCGGCTCCGCTTCCTCTTCTGCCGCTTCCAGACCCTCAGCCAACTGGCCGGGGAGATCGAACCCGACGTGATTGTGCTTCGAGTTGATCAGGGCATAGTCGTGCGCGTACGGACGCATGGTTGCTGGGGCCATACGCACCGCCACCGGCTGGCGCGTTGGTGTAGTCCATGCACGATCCGACGTTACGATTGCCGAACACGACGTTCACATGTCCAAGCCCGAAGTTATGGCCGATCTCCTGACAGATGACCATCCGTCTCCAGGGAGTCGTGTTGTACGGGGCGCGGCTATGGTAGGTGTTGTTCACCTTCGAATTGCCGCGGACGATGTGACTGCCCTGTATCCAGATGGTGGCGAGGCCGAGCCAGCCGGTGTTACCGTAGCTAGCGTCGCACGACGAAATCTGCCCGGTGGGCGCAGTGCACGCCGCGCTCGGGCCTCCCGTCGCGCTCGTCTGCGGCTTGATCTTCGTCATCGCGCGCACTCCGCCAGTCGGCCATGGCGGCGTTGTACAAGGGATATCCAGCCCGCCGAGTGCAAGCGGCGAACGGGAATGATCTTGATGGCGGCACTCGTCCGCGCCCAGTGATAGTTCCCCCACTTGTGAGCAGCCGCAATCGGCTTCGGGAGCAACACGAACACGGCGAGCGCGAGCACAGCCGCGCAAATCCAACGAGACGGGAACCATCGGCGCATGGGAGCTTCTCCTGTTTTTGCTGTCGTTCAGTATCCGGGCAGTGTTGCGTTTTTGATTGACGGCGGAAAAGTCTAGCATGGCGCTATGTCCTGTCAATTACATGTGTAAGAATGATACATAGATGGAACGCCCTATTTGTGTCCTTAGTGACACATTCTAGATGCTGATTGAATCCGCCTGCCATAGAGAGTTAACGAACGCCGGTCTTCGACCGAACATCTGTACGATGTGGCAAACAGCCGTTCGAGGACTCACCATCGTGGCGTTCGTGTGCTCCGCGGCGTCCGCGGCCGCGCAGGACAAGCCCGAAGCGGATCCCCCACCACAAGAGCCCCCGGTCCACGACCATGCGGCCATGATGGCCGCCGCAGACAAACAATGGACCTTCATGTGGGACGGCAACCTGTTTGCGACGTTCAACTATCAGGGCGGCTCGCGCGGGGAAAGCGACTTCCGATCGCAGAACTGGGGAATGCTGATGGGCAACCGCCGGCTTGGGCCAGGCACGCTGCAATTGAGCGGCATGCTGACCATGGAACCCATGACGGTCGGGTCTGCCGGCTACGCCCACATCTTCCAACTTGGCGAGGCGTACCAGGACCTGCCGGTCACCGATCGGCAGCATCCCCACGACCTGTTCATGCAGCTCGAAGCCGGATGGCGTGTGCCGATCCGCAAGACGGAGTTCTCGATATCCGGTGGACCTGTCGGGTCGCCCGCGTTCGGCCCAACGCCTTTCATGCACCGGCCGTCGGCATCGGAAAACCCGGTTGCGCCGCTGACGCATCACACGTTCGATTCGACGCACATCGCCATGGGCACCGTGACAGCCGGGCTGCGATTGGGGACGGTCACCGTCGAGGGGTCCGTGTTTCACGGGCGGGAGCCCGACGAGCACCGGTACAACCTCGACACGGGCGCCCTCGATTCCAGTTCCGGCCGCGTGACGTGGCGCCCGGGAGGCGGTCTGGAACTCCAGTTCTCGCGCGGCTACTTATATCAGCCCGAGATACTCGAGCCGGGAAACCAGCGCCGCACCAACGGATCGGTCTCGTGGCTGCACACGCGGCAGAATCGCGCGTTCACCGCCGTTACGGTCATGGCGGGACGCGTGACACGGACCTACAGCTGGAGTGGCTCGCTGCTGGCCGAGGCCACGCACTGGATGGGCAACCAGGCGGTGTACGGCCGTTATGAAGGGCTCGCGATCGAAAGCGAGCACCTGATGTTCCCGCAGTTGATCCATCCCCCTCACCCGGGGGAGTTCATCGACTCGCTCCATGCGTTCACCGTAGGGGGCGTTCGCCGCATCATGGCGAGCCGTGGCGTCGATCTCGGGATCGGAGGAGATGCGACGTTCTATCGCGTGCCGCCGAGACTGAAGCCCACGCACGGCAACAATCCGGCGTCCGCGCACGTGTTTCTGCGCGTCAGGCCTCTGCGCGACGCGCCGGCCACCGAGCACCATCACTAGGTAGTCTTCAGTTGTCGGTCGTCAGTTCTGCCCCAGGCTACTTCGATCCCGAGAAGGTGGCGGTCACGATTCCCAGACCGTTGGGGCACAGATGCGTGGCGATCTTCTCCGTCCCTGTGACATTCGATTCGAGGATGAGCCCTTTGATGGTGCTCATCCCATGTGGCTGTGACTCGGCGCCGCTCGTCGCGCCGATGAGGTTGGTACTGCCGGTGAAGGTGCCATCGGTCTCGAGACTGCCCGAGTACTCGCGCGTATCGGCACCTTGAACGACGCGGATGGTCAGCCGCCGCTCGCTGCCGCTCAGGACGAGGCGGCCACTCGAGGGCAGAGAGATGCCGCAATTGTTCGAGGCCACTGAGACGCGCACGTTGTAGGTGGCTCCCGTAAACGGCGGAGGCGGCAGCGCCCGCATGCTCAGATCGAGGTGGGTGTCAGCCGACAGCGTCGTCGTGCCTTCCGCTGGTTCATATCCGCTTCTCGTCACCCGGATGGTAAAGCTGGAATGGACGAGCGCAGGGAGGCTGTAGAACCCGCTCTCGTCGGTCGTCGCGCTTCGGCCTGCGTTGGGGCCGTCGACGACGCTGACCGTTGCGTTCGCCAGACCTCGTCTGGTAGCGCCATCGCTGACCACACCGGCCAGCGTACTGCTGGCAGGCGGGCGCGGCTCGACGGAAACAGGCGTCGCGGTCGACACGCCTTCGATCGAGGCCCGAATCTCACAGCTGCCCGGGCCGACAAGCGTGAGCTCACCTTCACGGGACACCGCGGCGGTGGCTTCGCTTGACGATCCCCAGGTGACCTTCGTAGTCACGTCTTCGGTCGCGCCATGAAGATTGGTCGCGATCACCTTCAACGGAAAACGATCGCCAACCGTGCCAGTGGCTGGAACGCCCGAGAGCTCGAGGGAATCCACGGGCGGCGTGCCCTGCGTCGGGCCAACTGTACCGTGACAGGCGCTCGTGCATGCCACGACCACCAGGACGAGGAACCTCGGGAAGCTCGCAGGCCAGCGAAAAATGGCGCGATCAGGCGAGCAGAACACGGGGGATGCCAATCATTATAGCGAGCGCATGTGAGGTGCGATGCGACATTGTCAACAGTCGAAGCCCTGGGCACATGTCGCCAGCTTGCCTAGCTCGGCGCTTCGCTGCATGTTCTTCGGGCCGAGGGCGCTGAACGCGAACACGGTTCCAATCCCTGAAATCCTCCCGCCGCCCCACAACACGCCGTAGAGCCTGACGTCGTTGAGCTTCGGCCGGTTCGTGATGCGAAACACGGGCGAGCCACTGTCGCCGCTGTTGACGTTGGCTTTCACGATGTCCTGGCAGAGCTGCACGATGTTGGTGCCGGCCACGCCCGTATCGACGCACGTCAGCCTGACTCTTCCCTGAGACCAGCCGGTCGTGCGGCCGACTTTGTTGAGGGTTTCGTTCAACACCGGCGTGGAGCTCTCGGCCGTAATCCGAAACCGCTCCGTGGTCACTCTGATGCTGTTCAGCGCCGGCGGCTTTGCGATCATGCCCCTGACGATTGTCACACCCGGGCCTGATGGATGAGGCACACGCGCGAATGCGCTGTCGCTGTAACGGCAGCGTCTTCTTGCGGGGCAGCTCCCACCGGTGAAATACGCGGGGTCTCTTGTTTCGGCGGCCACACGATATCTGTCGTCCGGGCCCCATGGCTGATAGAAGATCGTATTCTCGTTGCCACCCTGATTGTCCGTGCAGTGAGAGTTGGTCACCATCCCCAGCGTTGTGCCTCTGATTGCCATGAAGCCCAGCGTGCAGATGAACGGCCCGAAGTTGATTTGCAGGCCGCCCATCAGCGGACGATGCGGGTTACGCACCGAGGCGAGGGGTTGCATGGGCGTGGTGAGCTCGATGTGGACCGAACCGCCCGGAATGCCGAGGCTCGCGAGCCGCGCCCGTATCTGCGCCGCATCCGACGCCGACTCGACGCCAACGCGTACGCGGTTCTGATCTTCGGCGATGTCGGTCAGCACCACGCCGGGCAACCTCAAGACGTTGGACCGGAGTGTCTGGTGCCAACCATACAGATCGATGAAACTGTACTCCGCCGGCCTCACGTTCATCCTCATCGTCGAAGCCGGCTCCATCATGGGATGGTCGCGAAACGCCGATTCGACCTCCAGCGACATGCCTGCAAGCCGGCTGTTGCCGTCCTGCGCGGCGAGCGTGCTCTTCACCACGTACATCGTGAGTCGTCCATCGTTGTCGAAGAACATGCCGCCGAACGCGGGATCGCGCCTGGCCACGTCGAGCAGTTGCTCGTCGAGCGTCCTGCCGTTCGACTGGTCGATGTCGGCGGGTGTCGACGCCTGCTGCGCTGCGGCCGTTTTGGTCGACAGCACACCGGCAGCGATGCCGGCCACGGCTATTCCAGTTGCGCAAATCGCAAGAGATTTCATCGTGTGGTACCCAGGGGATGCATTGTGAGTATCGGGCAGGACAAGACAAACAATTAGTCTGGACGGCTCCCGGCGATCAGTGCTTCCTTCATCGTACGGGTCCAGAGCTTCAGCTCACGCTCCCGCTTCAGCGCGGCGCTGAGCGACTCGCATTGCTCCGAGTACACCAGCGACACCGGCCGGCGCGACCGCGTGTATTTCGCGCCCTTGCCGGCGTTGTGCACGTCGACCCTGGCGCGCGGATCGCGAGCGTATCCCGTGTAGAACGTGCGGTCGGCACAACGGACCATATACACAAAGAACACGGCCTGATTGTAGCCACCTTTGACACGAGACGCGTTATCGCCAAAGATTTGGCGCCACGTGCTCTACGCCTTCAAACGCCTCGCCCTCGGAATTCTGCTGATCGCCCTGGCGTCGGCCATCCTGCTCGTCGCCGATCGCGAACGACGCGCGCCGGCCGAGCGCCGTGCGTTGAAGATCGCCATCTTCCAGCACGCCGATTCCGCGATCATGGAAGACGGGGTGCGCGGCATGATGGACGGCCTCTCCGCGCGCGGCTATCGCGCGGGAGAGGGCGGCGTCACGATCGATCGCTTCAGCGCGCAAGGCGACATGCCCACCGGCATGACGATCGCGCGCCAGGTGACGGGCGGAGACTACGACCTCATCATCACCTCCAGCACGCCGTCGATGCAGGCGGTGGCGAACAACAACAAGGAGCGCCAGGTCCGTCACGTCTTCGGGCTCGTCGCCGATCCGTTCTCCTCGGGCGTCGGCCTCGATCGCACGAACCCGCTGAAGCATCCGCCGTACATGGTCGGGCCACGGGTCTTTCCCGCCTGTGGAAACGGCGTTCGAGTATCGCGCGCCGCATGCTTCCCGGTCTCGAGCGCATCGGCGTCGCCTGGAATCCGGCGGAATCCAATTCGCTGGCGTTCGTCGAGAAAGGGCGCGCCGCCGCCGCCAAGACATGGGCCTCACGCTGCTCGAAGCCAATGCGGACATCGACGTCGGCGGTCTCCGACGCGGTGAACTCGCTGATCGCCAGCGAACGCCCAGGCGATCTGGGTCGGCGGCGACAACACCGTGTCGGCGGCCATCGATCACGGTGATCGCCATCGGCGGACGCACGCGCGTGCCTGTCTTCAGCGTGCTGCCGGGCAAGCCCGATCGCGGCACCCTGTTCGACGCCGGCTTCGACTTCTACGAGGTCGGCCGCCAGGCCGGCCTGCTCGCGGCCGATGTCCTCGAGGGCGCCGACATCACGAAGGTTCCGATCCGCGACGTGCTCGAGATCGTGCCGCCGTTTCTCTCGATCAACACCACGATACTCGGAGGGCTTCGCGAGCGCTGGCGTGGTGCCCGACGACCTCCTGGCCCTTGCGAACGTCGTTGTCGACTCGACTGGCGTCCACCGGCGCGCGGCGACGACAGCGGGTCCGGCGAACAGCCGCGTTCGCGCCCACTTTCGAAGCAGTGGCGCCTGCAGTCTCATCCAGTTGAACGACACGCTGGACGTCGAGGAGGCCGAGCAGGGCGTGCTGAAAGGTCTCGCGGACGCGGGCCTCGTCGAAGGACGGGACTACGAGACGACAGTCCGCAACGCGCAGGGCGACATGGCCACCGTGAGCAGCCTGATCGATGCGGCACTCACCGATCGGGCCGACCTGCTCATCACGTTTTCGACGCCGACGCTGCAGGCCGCGGTGCAGCGAGCGAAGTCGGTGCCCGTGGTGTTCAACTACGTCGCCGACGCCGTGGCGGCCGGCGCCGGGACGAGTGACACATCGCACCTGCCGAATGTCACGGGTGTGTACCTCATCGGGGCGTACGCCGAAATGCTGCCGATCATCAAGGCCTTCCGGCCCGGGACGCGCGTCCTCGGCACCATCTACGTCCCGGCCGAGATCAACATGGTGACCCAGCTCGATCAATTGAGGCGTATCGCCAAGGCAGCCGGCATGGAGGTCAAGGCCGTGGCCGCCAACTCGCCTGCTGAAGTCGGCGACGCAACGCTCGCGCTGATCGCAAACGGGGTCGACGTAATTTGTCAGATTCCAGGCAACCTCACGGCATCGGCGTTCCCGAGCATGGCCCAGGCGGCGCGGCAGGGGCGAATGCCGGTGTTCGCATTCCAGAGCAGCCAGGTGCGTGCGGGAGCCGTGCTCGCCGTATCGCGCGACTACCACGACAGCGGGCACAGGGCCGCCGCACTGGCGGCGCGCATCATGCGCGGAGAATCGCCTGCGGACATGCCGTTCGAGGGTTTCGCCGGTACGAAGCTCCTCGTCAACGTCGACGCGGCCAGGGCCACCGGACTGAGGGTACCAGCCGACATCCTGGCCCGCGCCGACGAAGTCATCGGGCAGAAGTGACGCAACCACGAGCATGGACATTACCCAGACACTGACCGGCGAACTGATGCACGTCGCCGTCGCCGGCAGGCTCGACAGCTACTGGGCCGACCATCTGAGCGACACGCTTGGCAAAGTGGTGCGGCAGGGCCACCATCGCATCCGGCTCGATTGCTCGCAGGTCAACTTCCTGAGCTCGTCGGGCATTCGCGTCCTCCTGCAATTCCACAAGCAATTGAAGAGCATCAGCGGTTCGTTTCTGGTGGTGAGCCCCTCGCGGCCGGTGCTCGAGGTGCTGGAAGTGACCTGCCTGGTCCAGATGCTCGTCGACGGGGCCGCACCGGTCGAGACGCCAGCTGAGTCTGGACCCAAAGTTCGCCGTGTCGTCCGTGACGGCGTCGGGTTCGAGGTATTTCAGCTCAACGAGCGCGCCCAACTGACGTGCCGGATGATTGGGAGTCCGGTCTCGTTGAGAAGCGTGAGTGTCACGGCCGAAGAGTGCGCGAGCCTCGAGTCGCTCGCGCCGGTTGTCGCGGTCGGCGTGGGCGCGTTCGGCAGCAGCTTCGACGACTGCCGCGCACGATTCGGCGAACTGCTGTCGGTCGGGGGCACCACGGTGTACCAGCCCGCCGATGGCACCAACGTCGCGGACTATCTGATGGCAGGTCCCTCGACATCGCGGGGGGCCGAGGTGCACGTCCTCTACTGCCTGGCGTGCGAGGGGCGATTCGGCACGCTCATCCGCTTCGAGTCGCTCCAGCCCGACATCACGATCCCGCTCACACGCCTGCTCGACGCGTGCCTCGACGAGTCGGGGGCTGCGTCGATCGGCATCGTGATGGCCGTCGAGGCGTCTGGGCTCATCGGCGCGGCCCTTCGCCGATCGCCGGCGAGCCCGATGAACAAGGGCGACCTCTTTGCGTTTCCGGAAATCCGGAGTCGCCTGTCGTTTACGGCCGAACGGGCATTTCCGCACTGCGTCGCGCTCGTCGGCGGGGTCGTCACGCGTGACGAGGCTGGTGCCCGCCACCCGTTGCTTCGATCGGTTGGCAGCCTTTACGGGCACCTCCATGCCGCGGCGTTCCGGTTCCATCCGGTCAGAAAGGGTTTTATCGAGCTCGCACCGACGGTGACCGAACTGTTCGACGCCGACCGGCTTCTCGGCGTGCTCCACCTGCTCAACGACGATCGCGGCCCCGTTGGCGCGGGCGAGAGCGAGGTCATCCGCGGCGCCTGCTGGGTTGGACCGATCGCGTCAAGCTGGCTCCATCTGGAATCTAAAATCTAGGATCGAAAATCCGAAAACCATGCTGCTGCTCATCGGCGCGTTCACGATCGGACTCATCCTTTCGCTTCTGGCGTTCGGCGTCTACATCAGCTTTCGCATCTTCAGTTTCCCGGACATCACCACCGAAGGCTCGATCACGTTGGGTGGCGCTGTCGCCGGGGTGCTGATCGTCGGCGGCCTCGATCCCGTGCTGGCGACCGGCGCCTCGTTCGTCGCGGGCGCCCTGGCAGGCGCGACAACCGGTGTGCTGCACACGCGCTTTCGCATCAACGGGCTCCTCGCGGGCATTCTCGTGATGACCGCGCTGTACTCGATCAACCTCCACGTCATGGGCAAGAGCAACCTGCCGCTTCTGTCAGAGCGCACGCTGGCGTCGATGGCAGAGTCGGGGGCGTTGCGTGTGTTCGGGGCGCCAACCGTGTCGTGGTTCGGCTGGGAGGTGGCGTCCCGCGACGTGGCCACACTCGTCCTGGCATTCGTGGTGGCGGCGATCGTTGGCGGCGTCCTCTATGTCTTCCTCAAGACGAACCTTGGCACGGCCATGCAGGCGGCCGGCGACAACGCCCAGATGATTCGGGCCCTTGGCGTCAACGTGGACACGATGATTGTGCTGGGTCTGGCGCTGGCGAACGGCCTGGTCGCCACGGCTGGAGCGCTCCTGACCCAGTATCAGGGGTTTGCCGACGTGCAGATGGGCATCGGCATGGTGGTCTGGGGTCTTGCCAGCCTGATCATCGGCGAGGCGCTCGTCGGCGTACGCGATCTGGGATACGTCATCGTCGGCGCCGTCATGGGCTCGGTGCTGTTTCGCCTGATTGTTGCGCTCGCGCTTCGCGGCGGCCTCAATCCCAACGATCTGAAGCTCATCACGGCGCTCTTCGTCTTCGTGGCGCTCGTGTTGCCGGGCTTCCTCCGGCAGCTCAAACGGCAGCCGGGCGTGGTGCGCGCGTGATGCCGGCGATGCTCACGATCAAAGGGGCGCGAAAGACCTTCAACGCCGGCAGCCCCAACGAAGTGCGCGCGCTGCAGGGCGTCGATCTCGCCGTGGACGAGGGCTCGTTCGTGATTGTCATCGGCACGAACGGCTCGGGGAAGTCCACGCTTCTGAACGCCGTGGCCGGCGCGTTCCTGCTCGACGCCGGCACCATCGCGCTCGACGGCTCGGACATCACGTCGTGGCCCGAGCACCGTCGCGCGCGGATGATCGGCCGGGTGTTCCAGAACCCATTCAGCGGAACGGCACCGTCGATGTCGATTGCCGAGAACCTGGCGCTGGCGGCGCGTCGCGGCGAACCGCGCGGGCTCGGCTGGGCGCTCACGGGCTCGATCCGGAACGAGCTCGGCGATCGCGTCCGTCAGCTCAACATGCGGCTGGAAGATCGACTGGACAACCCCATCGGCAGCCTGTCGGGCGGACAGCGCCAGGCGCTCACCCTGTTGATGGCATCGTGGATCAAGCCCAGGCTCCTGCTGCTCGACGAACACACAGCGGCGCTCGATCCCCGCACTGCCGACCAGGTGATCCAGTTGAGCTCGGAGATCGTCGCCCGCGATTCCCTGACCACGCTGATGGTGACGCATTCGATGCAGCAGGCCGTAGGCCTGGGCGACCGCCTCGTGATGATGCACCGCGGCGAGGTGCTCCACGACTTCCGCGGCACGGAAAAAGCGCGCTTGCGCGCCGACGATCTCCTGGCGCGATTCGAGGATGTGCGCCGCTCGGAGCAGCTCGACGAGTCGGCCGCGGCGATGCTCGAACGCTTGTACGTGTAGTTCGTAGGTTCGTAGGTTCGTCGGTTCGTCGGTTCGTAAGTTCGTAAGTTCGTGGTTCGTAGTACGTAGGGCGGGTCTTGCCTTGTAGACCCGCCTCGGCCTTGTAGACCCGCCACGGCATGGCCGTGATGCCCGTGATTGCCGGGTCTGAAGAACAGACCCGGCCTACATGAGGAACCCGGAACTCCTACATAGCTTTGACCAGCACGACCCGATTCTGGTTGCCGCGGCGTTCGTACGTCATCCTGTCGGAGACCGTGATCAGGAGATGAATGCCGAGGCCGCCGATCTTCCGATCTTCGGCGGCCAGCGACAGATCGGGTGGGGGGATTGTCAGCGGATCGAACGCGTGTCCGTCATCGACGACCGTGACGATGAGCTGTCCGTCAGCGATCTGCAATTCGACGTCGATGAGATGTTCTCCAGCATCGTCGTACGCGTACTTGACGCAGTTGGTGACGAGCTCGTCCACGGCGAGGGCGACGAACCACAGGTCTGTGGCTGATGCCTGCCGTTCCGTCAGCCAGACGGTCGCCGCGTCAATCGCTGGGGCGATGGCGTCGATCGAGTTCCTGATGTGGAGCGTGATGCGCTCGCCTACGGCGTCGGCCACGGAAGAATTGTAATACCGGCGTCGCAGCGTCGCGACGGAATGTGCGCGCCGAGTTTGCCCTCACGTGACACGTTATTCGTCGTCACGCAATACCAACTTTCTATAACTGTCCTGCTCGCACTCGACGAGCGTCCTGTCGCGGCGGTGGCGCCGACGGCCGTGGCGCGGGACGACACAACTTCACACAACCCCGTCGGCGAAAACTGGAGGGTCGATATGAAACTGCCTTTTCAACGTGTGCGGCTGGCGACCGCCGTCGGTCTGCTGGCCGCGGGAACGGTGCTCGTCGCCAACGGCACACGCTTCTCGGATTACACGCCACTGGCCAGCTCGGCCCCGGCCGTTCCGGTCGCGAACGAAGACACGCCGATCACGTTCGGCAATCCGGACTTCCAGCAGCAGTCAATCGCCGACCGGCTGACGCAGACCTCGGCGAACAAGCCGAACTCGGGCTCGTGGGACATGACGACCGTCAACGAAACGGGCCCGCACAAGGGACGATATCTCTTCACCGTGTTCGAGACGGGATCCTCAGGCGTGCAGCGCCAGGATCTCGAGACCGGCGTGACCGAGACGATCTGGCAGACGCCGGTGGCCGGCAATCATGTCGCGTTCGACGCTTGCTACTGGACGCCGTGGGGCACGTTGATCACCGCGGAAGAGTCGTGGAACACGGTGGGCGAAAGCGGATATCCGACGAGATACGGGCGTCTCTTCGAATTGAAGAACCCCCTGGCCGCCCCTGGCATCCTCAATCCGGTGACGGCGCTGAGCAATGCGGGCGCCGAGTTCGTGCATCAGAACGTCATTCCGCGGACCTCTCACGAAGGCATTCAGTTCGACAAAGCGGGCAACATGTACTTCATCGACGAACTGAACGGCGGGAGCGTCTACAAATACACGTCAGCCGAGAAGATCGGCAAGGTCAAGGGCGGGCAGGCCGACTACTTCGCCGCCGGGCAGACCTTCGTGCTGCGCGTGGGCAACGGCCTCACGCCGAACGCCACCGGCGCCTTCACGTGGGTGCCCATCACGGACGCCAGCGGCGCTCCCCTTCCCGGGGCAGTGAGCATCACCGACTCGAACGGCGTCACCTCTGTCGACGCGCGCAACACCACCAACCTTGCGGCGTTCAAGGGCACCGACTACCAGCGCCCCGAGGATCTGCAGATTCAAACGTTGAGCAGCGTGGACTATCTCTACATGACCACGACCACGACGCACGAGATCTACAGGATCGACCTGAAGAACAGCACGATCTCGGTATTCGCCAATAGAACCACCATCGACCTGGCGACGAACGCGGCCGTGGGCTCTGCGCTGTCCGCCCCCGACAACCTCGCCATCGACCACGATGGCAACATTTACATCATCGAAGACCGGAACGGCGGATCGGACGACGATATCTGGTTTGCCAACGACCTGAATCAGGACGGCGATCTGACGGATCCGGGCGAAGGCCTCGGACGCTGGGCGTCGAACGGCACGTCCGGCTCCGAATTCACCGGCCTGTACTTCGATCCCACCGACAAGCGCCGTGCCTGGGTCAACATCCAGCACCCGGCGAGCGGCAACGATCGGACGATTGAAATCACGATTCCCAAATAGCCCGTCTCAAGGGATCAGGTCGCGCTCGCATGGCGTACACGCGACCTGATCCCAGCCCTTTCAACCGACAGCCGCCATTCACGCGTTCCTCAATCAACGCGAACAAGCCACGGCGTGCGGGAATTGCGCAGGCATGGGGGATTTTTCCCGCCTGGGCAGGCCCCGTCCGGAGCAAGCGTCATCGTTTCTGGCGGAATTCGGGCGATCTGCATTCGCGGGCCGCTGGAGCACCTGTTGCACAAGTGATCTCCGAGCGTCGCGAACCCGTTCAGACGCGATTGGCTCCTACACGTAGGGGACGGTGGGAGCGACCGGCGAAACGGTGGCGGCATTGGAGTAGCGATATGTCGAAGGAACTGGGATTCAACGTCGAACTGCCGCTTTCCTTCGAAGCCGCAGTGCCGCGCGTACGGCAAGCACTCAAACAGGAGGGATTCGGCGTCCTGACGGAGATCGACCTGCGTAGCACGTTCCGGGAGAAGCTTGACCGGGAATTTCGTCCATATGTGATTCTCGGCGCGTGCAATCCGCCGCTCGCGTTCAACGCCATCTCCGCCGACGCGTCAGTCGGGCTGCTGCTCCCGTGCAACGTGACGGTCGAATGGCTCGCAGAAGGGCGCACCGGTGTCCGCCTGACCGATCCCGAAGCGCTGCTCAGCACGGTGGTGCTGCAGGGAGCTCCCGAACTGACATCGGTCGCCCATGATGCGCGCCAGCGAATGGTACGGGTCGCCGAGTCGCTCGCGAAACATTGACACTCGGCATCTACGGGTTTGCCTGCGGAAGGAGGCGCTCATGACTGAACGATTTCACACGGCATCTTTCATTCAGGTGCTGCTCATCGGTCTGATCAGCGTTACGCCCGCGTTCGGACAAGGCAGACATGGGGGCGGATGCATGATGATGGGCGATGCGGCACACGCGGCCGACATGCAGCTGTTTCACCAGCTGTTCGAGCACCGAACGGAAATCACCCGGCAAGTGATCGCCCGAGAGGACGGCATCGAAACCGTTACGGAATCGAAGAACCCCGAGGTCACACGCCTGCTGCAGACGCACGTCGCATCGATGCTGGCGAGGGTGAAGGAGGGCCGACCGATTCATCAGCGCGATCCGCTGTTTGTCGAGCTGTTCAGGAACGCAGACCGGATCGACGCCAGGCACGAGCTGACGGCCGGCGGCGTACGGGTGATCGAGACGTCGAAGGACGCCTACGTGGTCAAGCTGTTACAGGCGCACGCGGAGGTGGTCAGCGCGTTTCTCGCGAACGGCATGTCGGAAATGATGAAGAACCATCCGGTTCCGCCGCGCTAGACATTGACTATCGGGAGTAAATGTATGCAGGCGCTTCCACATCGATATCGCGTCAAGGGGGCCGGTCGAATCACTGGCGATGTCGAGTTGACATCGGAACGGCTGACGATGCTTCAGTCTGCGTCGCCGGCTGAATTCGACGGCCCGGGTGACCGATGGTCGCCAGAAACGTTGCTCGTCGGCGCCGTGGCCGATTGCTTCATCCTGACGTTTCGTGCAATCGCGAAGGCATCGAAATTGTCCTGGACCTCGCTCGACTGCGATGCAACCGGCACGCTCGATCGGGTAGACCGCGTGACGCAGTTCACCCGATTCGACATGACGGCGCATCTGGTGGTACCGGCCGGAGAGGACACCGATCGGGCACAACATGTGCTCGAGAAAGCGGAACGGAACTGCTTGATCTCCAGCTCACTGAAGGCCCCGATCGCGCTGGACGCCACGGTTGGGATCGCTGAACCCGTGGCGCTGAAAGTGCCCGCGTGATTGGGGTGTGGCTCCATTTGTCTCGGCGTACTCATTGATGAGAGAATCGCGCTCGGGCGTCTTGCCGCCGTGCGTCGCGTCCGCGATCGCACGCGTCACGGTCGATGCCTTTCTGGGAGTACAGCGATGAGGAACCGGCCGTTTCCGCTTGCAGTCGTCGCGTTCGCGTGCCTCGGACTGGCCGTCGCGGCTCAAGAGCACCAGCCACAGGGCAAGCCCGATCATATGGAGCACCGCTTCGACGATCCGGAGCGATACGCAAAATCGTTCGACGACCCCTCAAGGGACAACTGGCAGATGCCAACCCGCGTCATCGAGGCGCTGAAGTTGTCGCCCAGCGCGTCTGTTGCGGATATCGGCGCCGGCACGGGATATTTCAGCGTGCGACTGGCAAGGGCGGTCCCGCGCGGCATCATCTATGCCGTCGACGTCGAGCCGTCCATGCTCGGACACATTCACAAACGCGCGGCCGGCGAACATCTCCAGAACGTGGTGACGGTTCACGCGATCAGCAGGAGCCCGAACCTGCCGAAGCCGGTCGATCTTGCCCTCGTCGTCGACACCTACCACCACCTCCCGAGTCGCCCCACGTACTTCCGCGAGCTCGCGAAGTCCCTGACCGCGGAAGGACGGGTGGCGATCATCGACTTCCGGAAGGACTCACCCGAGGGCCCGCCGCCCGAGTTTCGCTTCGAAGCCGACCACATCATCGGTGAGATGAAGCAGGCAGGGTACCGGCTCGACGCCAGGCACGATTTCCTGCCACGACAGCACTTCCTGGTGTTTCGCAAAGCGACGAACGAGCGCTGATCACCTCGCGCGCGTTCCGGAACTTAGGGTCGATTAGTCGCAAACAACCGATCGAGTACGCGTTTGAGCAGCGGCATATTCGCCCGGTCGCGAAGCGCCCGCAAATCGGTGCACAGGGCTGTCGCCGACGGATAGCGATCTTCCGCGCGTTTTGCAACGAGTCTGTTGATGATCCGGTCAAGCTGCCCCGGCCGGTCGGGTGAAAGCTTCGTCGCGGGAATCGGATCCCTCTCGAGAATGTTGGTCACCGTGTCAGCAGGGGAGGCTCCGGCGAACGGCAGCCTCTCCGTCGCCATCTCGTACATCACAACCCCGAGCGAAAACAGATCGCAACGCGGATCGAGCGGCAGTTGAAGAATCCGCTCGGGTGCCATGTAACTCGCGGTCCCAACAGGGCGGCCCGGAATCGTCGATCCCTCAATGGGAGGAAAGGCACTGCTGCCCTGCGTTACCTCAGGCAGGCGGCGCGCAAGCCCGAAGTCCAGCACCTTTACGCGCCCGTGATCGTCGACGAAGATGTTGCCAGGCTTGATGTCACGATGGACGATGCCTTTTGTGTGCGCGGCTTCGAGCGCCTGCGCAATCTGAAGCGCGATGTCGAGCAGCTCCGCGGTCTCGAGCTTCCTGCGCGCCATGTGCGCCTTGAGGTTTCTGCCGTCGAGCCGCTCCATTGCGATGAACGTGCGGCCGGCGTGCTCGTCGACCTCGTAGACCGTGCAGATGTGCGGATGATTCAACAACGCGATCGTCTGGGCCTCCCGTTTCAGGCGGCGGGTCGCGTCGGGGTCTCCGAAGAGGTCCTCGGAGAGCAATTTCAGGGCCACCCGCCGGGCGAGGCTCTGATCTTCCGCGTCGTAGACCACCCCCATGCCCCCGACGCCGAGCCGGCCGACAACCCGGTAGTGCGAAATCGTCTGGCCGATCATGCCTTGCCCAGAGAATAGCGCACCCCCGTTCGGATTGGGTCTGTCAGACGTTATTACAAGAGAATCGCGGGGTTTCCCCTTCTGAACAGGAGACGCTATGATCCTCCTCGAACCGGCCGTGACGAACCACCAGCTGCCCGCCGGGAACGAACCGTCGGAAGAGCGCTTGTTGAGCGATGAGCCGACGTTGGAATTGGTCGTCCGGGCGCGGGGCGGGGACCGGTCGGCGATGGAAGCGCTGCTCGAGCGGTGCCTCCCCCCGCTCAAGCGATGGGCCCATGGCCGACTCCCGGCAGTGGCGCGCGGCCGCATGGATACCGGCGATCTGGTGCAGGAAGTTGCGCTGCACGCCCTCGGCACATTGGATACGTTCGAGCCGCGGCATGTCGGCGCGATGCAGGCCTATCTTCGTCAGTCGGTGATCAACCGCATTCGAGATGAAATACGGCGCATCGTTCGCCAGCCGCCGCCGCTCGAGCTGCCGGAGGATCATCCGTCCGACCGCACGTCTCCGCTCGAGTTTGCCATCCAGGCAGAGAAGTACGAACATTACCGCGACGCACTGTCTCGGATGACGTCGAAAGATCGCGAGCTGATTGTCGGCCGGATCGAAGTGGAGTGGAGCCTCGCGGAGATCGCCCATCGCTTCGGCCTTCGCACCGTCGACGCGGCGAGGATGGCGGTGAACCGCGCCGCCAAACGGTTGACCACGGATCTCGCGTTGCGGAAAAGGTAACGAAACAGCTGCTCTACCAGTCGACCTTGACCTCCAACGGCGGAAACGCGTGGCGATTTGGTCTATTGAGAGCCGGGACGTCGATTTCGAGAAACCAGTTTAGTCCGACATTCGTTATTCGAAGGGGGGTCACAGCAGCATCAAGGTCCGCCTTGGTGCTGAAGCGCAGTTTGACCCTGAACTTCCCCGTATGGCCCTTGAGCTCTCCGATTTTCGCCACCGCGCGTGGGTCCTTCCCTCGAGCATCTCGGGGCGGTCCTCCTAGTGTGGCTGGCGGTACCACGGCCACTTGATCGTCGCCCGGGTCGTCCGGGCTGGGGACGGGCGTGAGGCTCTTGGGGTTTCCCGCGTCGTCTTCGTGTACGACATTCCACACCACGCTGCCATTGCCACCGAATTCACCTAATCCCATCTCTCACCTCCTCCGTGAACGTGACGTCAACCCCTCACGGTTTGCTGTTCCACGATATTTGAATCTGATCCTTGTTGCCGGGTTCAATCGGGAGGTTGAACCCCACACGCATGCCACTGTTCGCGACCCCCTGCCGTACCGTATCCGCCATGTTTTGCAGCTCGTTGGCCAGGTTGTCTGCGGCGGTCACGGTGTTTGGGATTTCAACGGTAACATTGAAAACCTGGCCGGGGTCCGTTTCATCGGTGCCTTCCTGGCGATGGCCCTTCGTCCCCTTCTTGTTGCTCTTCACCGAGTTGGGTCTGGCGTTGCCGACATCGACCACCCAGTTCACGCTGCCGTTGCCCCCAAATTCACCTAATCCCATCCTTCACCTCCTTCAAAACAGTTGCCCTGGTACCCGAGTTCATTCGATGAGCGGACGAATGGTTGTCCGGGACGCGAAGCGATCACGGTGTTGCTCCGGCAACGACGCCCGTAGCTCCTGCGCCAGCTTTCGCGCGCGGGCGATTTCAGACTCGGCTGCGGCCCCGTCGCCGCGCGCGGTCATCGCCCGGCCACGCCAGTAGTGCATCTCGGCCCGCAGCTCCGGGCCGATCGTCCGGTCGCCACCGGGTGCAAGCTGATCCAGCGTGGCGACGGCCTCAGCATTTCGCCGCTCGATGAAATGGATGCGGGCCAGCGCCAGACGACATCGGGCTTCCAGGTGCAACCGGCCCATCTTCCTGGCTTGGGCTGCGCTCAGCTCCACAATCCTCCGAACCGCAGGAATCTTGCCGGTCAGCGTATCGAGTAATCCTTCGTAGCAGCGAGCTTCGACGCTCGCCGCATCCGGCAAATCTTCCGTCCAGAAACTCGCGGCCCGGTCGAAATGGCTGCGCGCTTCCTGCAGCTTTCCCGATTCGTACGCCAGCTCGCCCGAGGCCGCATGTGTAAGGGCTGCCAGCGTCATCTGGCCTCCCGCCTCGGTGTCGGCGAGCGCACGTTCGAGATGCTTCCTGGCCGCCTCGAAATCACCAAGTCGCACGTAGACTCTTCCCAGAGCGATACGCGCCTCGAGATCGTCCCGTCCGGCATCGCTTGCCACGACTTCCTCGAGCAGCGTCCGCGCAGCTTCATACTCGTTCAGCAGAAACCGGGACTGCGCGATGTTGACGCTGACCGATTCGATTCGATTTCTCAATTGCCGCTCTTTGGCGACGTTGAGCGCCTGGTTGAGCTGCCTGAGCGACTCATCGAGCTGGCCGGCATACCGATAGCTGGTCGCAGCGATCTCCATGGCTGCCAGATCGAAGTCGACCTGCCCGAGTTTCCGAAATGTCGACTGGGCATTCGAGACATGCCGCAGCACGTCACTTTGCGCACCGCCATGATCGACCAGGAGTGCGGCAAGGTTGACCTCGACTTCCGCGGCACGCCTCGCCTCACCAATCTGTTCGTAGAAATTGCGGCTCTCGCCGAAGTAATTGAGCGCCTGCCGCCGTTGGCCGAGTCTCAGATGTGCGAGCCCGACATTCATCAGCAGGGTTCCCTCAATGACACGGTCACCCACTTGACGGCTTCGCGACAGCGCCTCTTCCCAGGATTCCACGGCCGCGCGATAGTTCCGCTCCGAGGCCGCAATGAGCCCAAGGGTACTGATAGGCACGCGAAAGGCTGTGCTGCTGGCCGAGCGATTCGAAGATGTCGCGGGCGCTTTCGATGTTCCGTCGAGCCTCAGCCAGGTGTGCGCCCTGCTCCACGCGCTGCACCTCGCCCAGACACAGGAGCGCCTGCGCCTCGCCCGCCCGATCGCCGGCGGCCCGGTATCTCTCCAAGGCAGTCTGAGCCCGCTGTTCCGCCAACGGGTGATCGTTGAGACGGGTATAAAGCTGGCAGAGCTCCACGTGCGGCCGAATGTGACCGACATCGAGACGCAACACTTCGTGGTACGCCTCGACCGCCTCCCGATCGCGATATTGCCTCTTCAGAAAATCGGCCAGCTCCGCGTGCGCCGCCGGATCGTCAGGCCGGGCGCCGACAAGCGCACGATGGTGTTCCTCGGCCGCAGCGATATCCCGCTGGCTCTCGGCCAGCGTCGCCTCGATGAAGAGCGCCTCGGCTCGTGTTGCCTGCTGGCTGACGAGCTGCCGCGCACGCTGTGCTGCTCCAATGGCTTCGCTGTTTTGTCCCGCCATCAGCGCGACCCGGCTCAGCCAAGCCTGGACAATCGCACGCTGAGGGTCTTCGGTCGCCGCAAGGGTCAGCGCGTGCTTCGCCGCGGCGTACTCCATCTGCCCGTACGCGTTGAGCCCCTGTTCGAACGCGCGCGCGGCATCGAGGCTTCGAAAGCGGCTACCCGCAGGCCGCGCAGCCGGCGCTCGATGCGGCCAACTGACCTTGAAATGCCCCTGCACGCCGGCGGCCAGCGATCCCATCAGGCGATAGGCCGTCTCCTTCGGTAGCGACGAGGTGAGCGTCTCGGTCTCAAGTGTCGTGACACTGGTGCCGGTCTCGACGCTGCGGACTTCCGCTTGCGCCAGCCACGCCCCGTTGCGATACTCCAGCGCGGGCACGATGACGAAGCGAGCGCCGCTCTGCGTGGAAATCACCTGGATGGCGTCACGGCTGGAGATGTCGCCGGCACCGGAAATGAAACGACGAAGCATCTCGAGGATTCGCAAGTACGGCGCGACGCGGATGTTCGGCGATTCGCTGAGCTCCTCGACCAGCGCTGCGGTCATCGCCAAACGGTAGTCGTCGAGTGCAGGCTCACCGGTGTGATTGGCGACAGGTGCGATCGCCACCGGAATTCTCTCAACCGGCCAGATGGTCCATATATAGAGGCCTCCGCCCGCCGTAAGGACAGCGGCGGTCGTCACGGCAACGCGGGCCGGCGTCAACGCGCGCCGCCACCAGGGCCGACGCTTCGGCAGCGGCGATGTCTGAACGGTCAGCGCCGCCGTCCGAAGATCCAGCGGCACGCTCAGACCCTGGATCATCCGAAGATCGCGCGCCAGCTCGCGGGCGCTTTGATAGCGATTCACCCGTTCTTTTTGGAGGGCGAGCGACACGATCCGCGCAACCGACTCAGGGATCTCCCGCCCGGGCGTCGACAGCGATGGCGTCGGCTCAGTCTTGATCGCGTAAAGGGTCGCTTCGGAATGCGACCCTTTGAACGGCACCTCGCCGGTCAGCATCTCGTACAACACGACGCCAGCTGCCCACACGTCGCTGAGCTCGTCCGCTTCTTCGCCTCGAGCTTGCTCGGGCGACATGTAGGCGACCGTTCCGACCGTCGTTCCCGGCAGCGTCAGTTGCAGCGCATCGGCGAACTTCGCCAGCCCGAAGTCGAGAATCTTGACGCCGTCGTCGGTCAGTATCAGATTGCCTGCCTTGATGTCGCGATGCACGACGCCCTGGGAGTGCGCCTTCGCCAGGCCCTCGGTGATCTCCGTCGCGATCTGGAGCGCGTGGTCGAGCGGCAATGCGCCGGCTTCGAGCTTCTGCTTCAGCGTCGGCCCTTCGTAATGGGCCATGACGATGAACAACTGCTCGTCATCGGTTTGAACGATGTCGTGGATCGTGCAGATGTTGCGATGATTGGCCGCTGATGCCGCCTGCGCCTCGCGCAGGAAGCGTTGGCGGGCGCCCTCGTCGTGACTCCACTGGCGGGGAAGGAATTTCAGCGCGACCGTGCGGCCGAGCTTCGTGTCGCGCGCCTGGTAGACCACACCCATGCCGCCGCCGCCAAGCTTGGCGGCGATCTCGTACTGGGCCACCTTCCTGCCAATCAGCGGGTCGATCGGAGCACTCGCCACGTGAAGCTGGAGGGGTGCAGCCTAGCACAAACCAATGGTGCCGTCGTCGCGCAATTTGATGTTCGCGTGCTTCCGATCGCGGTGGTGATGCCGTGCTCGTGCGCCGACTTCCGCGCCTCAGCGATCTGTTTGGCAATCGACAGCGCCTCGTCAATGGGAATCGGTTTGTGTTCGGTCACACGTCGTCAGGCTTGATTTCGACAGCGGGTTACCGTTCTGCCTCACACTTCAGTGATACGCCGAACACGGGCGATGTTCTCCGCTACGTCTTCCCGGCGACGATCTCCACGCGCCGGTTCTTCTGCCGCCCCTCCGGGTTGTCGGAACCATCCGGCTTGGTGTTGGGCACCACCGGGTTTGTTGCCGCGAACCCCCGCGTCGTGAAGTTGAGCCCCTTGAGCCCCTCCTTCTCGACCAGCCATTGACGCACCGCGTCGGCGCGGCGGACCGACAGGCTCTGGTTATAGGCGTCGGAGCCCTTGGCGTCGGTGTGACCCTCGATTCGCACGGCCCCGCGCGCCTTCTCCCGCAGGACCGCAGCCGCCTTCTTGAGCGCATCTCCTGCCTGCGATCGGATCTCTGCCTTGTCAAAATCGAACAGCACGTCGGCGGCGAGCTCGATGCGGACCTCCGTCGGCGTCTCCTTGATCGCGAGGGCCTCGACCTTGCCCGCCAGCGCGCTCCCGGCGCTGGCAGTGTCGCTCGCGCCCATCTTCAGATCGACGACGGGATACTTCAGATCCAGCACGACGCGCTTGAGCGACGCAGGCGGCGGTTCTTTGGACGGATCCTGGCCGGCCGCAGTGTGGACGACCAGGTGCACGAGGAGGATCGCCGCGACGATCCGGCTGGTGTGCAGGCGACAGCGTTTCCTCATAAGACCCCTAGTGGATGGGCACGTCTTCAAACGGTGCCGCACCCGGCACTGCAATCATGATTTTGTCCGATGCCGGCGTTGGGAACCTGGCCCACACTGACAGAGTTCCCTTGGCCGGAAGGGTCTGTGACTGTCCATAAAAACCGACCGGCTTATTTTCCGCGTCACGGACGACCATATACTTTTTCTTGCTCGAGCCATCGATGAGGTACATCGCGTCTACGAAGTTCGAGCTGGAGAAATCGGAGTTGACCACTCCCTTGTCGGTGGTGTTCCGGAGCTGGAGCCTGACCGTCACGGTGTCGCCGCTCGTGCGCCTGACATCCAGCAGAGCGACTTGTACGCCGGCCTCCTGGTAATCCTGAACGGCAATTGGCGGCGCTGTCGCGACAGCACCAGCCGTCCCGCCCGCTGTTGATGACGGAGCCGTCTCGGATGGCGGCGCCGACTCGGCTGGAGGAGGCGTGCCTGGCGCCGGAGCAGGTGGCTGGGCCGCAGGCAGCTGCGCGGCCGGTGGCTGGCCAGACGCGGGAGCCGGTTGACTGGCCGTCACTGGTGGCGGCTCACCGCCGCCACACGCACCGACCAGCACTGCGCACGCGCCGACGAACACGAGAGCGAGCGGATAACGAGGACAGGTCATGGTGGTCCCTCCGAGAAAGTGTCGGTGAACATGCACTAAGAGGGCGCGATGCCCGGCTGCGGAGCGGTCGTAAGGTGGATCGCCTTGCGTCGCTTCAAGAACGTCACGGCCACAATGGCAACGGCTGCCAGGAAACTGCAAGCACTTATCGCGAGGGCGTCAGGATGCGCGTTCCCTGCCCGGTCGTCCGTGGATCGCCAGTTTCTCTACTATATAGTGTCGTAACCGCGTGAGCTGAAGAAGATCTTACGGCCGGGTCCCACAGCGACAAATGCCTTCCCACGGCTGGATGCATGCATGAGGTCAGCCCACGAGACGACTGGGGCAAATTCGAAGTCCAGTCCGGGCGTATGGAGGCTTTTGAAACAGCAAGGTGAGGCCGACAGCGAAGGTTTAGCCCTTCGGCAGCCTTTGCGTGATCATCGAGATGGCTTGCCAACCGTAGCGCGTAACTGATTGGGTCGGCCCACCTTCGCCAAAGGCTACGGTGGGCAACCTTCGCCTGGCATGAGCGCGAAGGTTGGTGGAGGCGGCGGGAGTCGAACCCGCGTCCGAAAGCACATCATCAAGAAAATCTACATGCGTATCCGCTTCCAGGTTCTCGTATCCCGCGTGAGGAAGCGGCCAAAACCGCAGGATACCAGACTCGGTATGTCTCGCTTCTGAATGCCGAGCCGCCGTTCAGAAGCCAGCCTGTTTAATGGCGTTCGGCCCCCAGCCACCAGGCGAGGCCGGGGCGAACGTCACTGCTTATTTAATTAAGCAGCGAGAGCGTACTGATTGTCCGCAGTTAACGGATGTTCCATCAGATTAACGAGTTAATGGTGCTCGGCATGCATTCCTTGAGTCCATACCTCCGTCGAAACCGGAACGCCCCCACGGCGTCCTGCAACACTCTATTATCACATGCCGCACCGAACTCGCGGGGCTGCGTCATTTGGGTGGCACCAACACTCGCACAGCGACTCTCCGCGCGCTGGTTCTGATGGCCCGCACGGCGCTGTTGATCGTGATCGTCGCCCTCGAGACCGCGTCGATGTCCACGCCCACCTTGAACGGATCGCGGATGCTCTTGCCGACAAACTGCGCCGCGAACTGCGGGGGATCGATCGAGAAATCGCCATACGGCTCGTGGTGCTGCACGACGACAATGCCCGCGAGGATGCCTTTGGTGTCCATCCCAACGAGAATCTTGATGGGCCCGTCGTACCCGCGCTCGATCGGCTCCACTTCGGTCGTCCAGAACGCAAGTCCCGTGAAGGCGTCGGGATCGGCCAGCGGATCCGATGCGTAGATCTTGTAATGTGGCGGATCGATCGCCTTGTCCGAGATTCCCTTCGCGGCCGGAAAGAGCTGTTTCACGAGGCCCGGCAACTTCGGATCGATGGCCAGGTGGGTCTGACGGGCAGTGACGGTGGTCAGCACTCCTGTGAGGACAGCGCCGACAAGAAGGACGCGCGCGATCGGCATGAGAGTCAGGCATAGTGTGTCAGAAAACGAGCCGCCCTTTCAGTTTTCAGTTCTCAGTATTCAGTCACCTGGTTCGCCTGCCAGGCAACGGATTCCCGAAAACTGAGAACTGATAACTGCCGACTTCCATGCGCGAGTACGACCTCATTGCCGAATGGTACGCATCCGATCGCGATCACGGGACCGGCATTCCCGAGGTGGCCGCGCTGTCGGACTCGCTGCCGCGCGGCGCGGCGGTGCTCGACGTCGGCTGCGGCACGGGAATCCCCGTCACACGCGCCCTCGTCGCCGCCGGCCATTCGGTGCTCGGCGTCGACAGCTCCACCGAAATGCTGCGCCGGTTTCAGGTCAATTGTCCCGGCACGCCGTATCTGCACGCCGCGATTCAGTCATGCGATCTGGACGGGAGGACGTTCGATGCGGCCGTCGCCTGGGGCGTCATCTTTCACCTCACGCGCGAAGAGCAGGTGCGGGCTTTTGAAACGATCGCTCGCGCCGTTAAACCCGGCGGACCGTTTCTCTTCACAGCGGGCGACAAGGACGGAACGATCGACGGGCAACCGATGAATGGTGTGCCGTTCCGCTACCACTCCTTCAGCGCTGCCGGATATGGTGAAGTGCTGGGGAAGTCGGGATTCACGCTCGTCGAGACGCACGTGGATCCGGGCGGGAATATCTATTACCTGGCGCGGCGATGGCAGGGCTGAAGCCCTGCCGCCACCGGAAAACAATCGGGCGGGACTGAAGTCCCGCCCTACCGTTGTCTACTAAAGCGACTGGCGACTCCTGACTCGACTTGCGACTACCGACCGTCGACTTGCGCCTCGTCGACTTACCACGTCCACCCCAGCACGTCATCCATGATCGACCATCGGCGACGGGTCAGCCGCTCTTCCTGCCCGAGAATCCAGTACGCAAAGAGCCGGTCGATCGCGCCGTCCTTGCGCTTCTGCTCGATCCAGATGTTCACCATCGACGTCATGGCGGCGTCGTGCCCCGCAATCACATACGCCAGCGGCACCTTGGCCGGATGCGGCATCGGCACGGCCACCGAAAACTCCGGGTGCAGCAGCGTGTAGGCCGACCCTCGTTCGGCCGTCATCGCAAACGCATCGAGCGGCGGGGTGCGCGGCACGAACACCTCGTCAAGACGTGAGAACGGCACGATCTCGACGTCCTTGAGCTCGTCGCGGATGCGCTGCACGTAGTACGGCGCGGGCGGGGCACCGATGCGCAACCGTCCCATCTCGCGCACGCTCGACCAGTCCGAAAATTTCGCCACCATGTGATCGGGCACCACGAAGCCGACGGTTTCATCCAGGTACGACGCCGAGAACTGCACGTGCGCCGCGCGGTCGATCGTCAGCACGATGCCCGACATCAGGATGTCGCACACGGCGGGATCGAGTCCCGTGTCAAAGATGCTGCGGCTGACGGGAACGAATTCCGGCACGACGCCGAGATTCCGGGCGAGCTCGTAGGCCATCTCGACGTCGAACCCCACGAGTTCGCCGCGGCTGTTGAAAAACGCGTACGGCAGGCTGTCGTCGAAATACCCCACCCGGAGCACGCCCCGATCGCGCACGCGATCGAGCACTGATCCGCCTGCCGGGTTTGGCGCGACCTCCTCGCCCTCCTTGAACGCCCGCGCGTCGGCGCGATGGCTCAGCAGGCTCCTGCCGGTCAGCATCGTGCTCATCTGATAAGTCGGGTCGACAGACGCCTGCAGGTAGAGGCGTGTGCCGGCGATGGCGCCGGCGACGACCAACACGGTCACGACGCCAAAACGGATCAGCTTCCGTGCGTCGATCCGCATCACGCCAAGGACGGCGCACGTGCCGAGAATCGCGACCACCAGCGTGTGCACGGCGGCCACGAGCGTGCCGAAGCGCGCGTTCACGAGGCCCGAGGTGACAAACAGACGAAACGCGTCGGACGGCAGCCGCAACATGTCGAGCAGGAACGGAATCGCGGCGTTGGCGCTTCCAAACATCACCAGCAGCCCGCTCGTCGCAAGTCTCGGGTATCCGTCACCGGCACCCCCTCCCCCATGAACCAGCCGATGAAAAGCAGGAAGCTCAGCGACAGGATCTTGCCCGTGTGCGGGAAATTGAAGGAGGTCGGCACGATCACATCGGCGACCGCTTCGGCGTCGTCTTTTGTGCCGGCGTAGTCGCGGACGAGCGACTTGGCGTTCTCGGTCAGCAGCGGCAGCACCGCGAAGAGGCTCGTCGTCATGAACGCCATCAGCAGCGCGCCGCGCGAGCGGGCAAGGATCTCACGGTATGGCACCGGCGTCAGCGCCGCCACGAGCCCGGGAAGGATCCACAAGCTCAGCAATAGCGTCATCACGACGTAGCTGACGAGGTACACCTCCATGTAGCGAAGCTCTTCCAGGCTCAACGTCCCCGCGATGAACGCACCCAGCGCGAACATGCCGTACGGGGCAAGCTCGACGACGAAATTCGTCACCTTTGAGAGGGCCCTGGCGATGATGCCCAGCAGCTCGAGCAACGGTTTCTTCTCGGGAACCGAAATGAGCGCCGCGCCGAGGATGATGCTGAACAGCACAACTGCGGGTACGACGTTGTTCGCGAGCGAGTTGAACGGGTTCGACGGGATATAGAGCCCGAGGAAGTTGAACGGCTCGCGTTCCTGGGTCATCGACGTGCTGAAGAAAGAGGCGCTCTCGCGCGGCGGAAACATCAACGGGAACACCGCGACGATCGCCAGCGCCACCATCCACAGGAGCACGATGACAAGACCCACCCGCTTGCCCATCGTGCGCCCCTGGCCGCCATTCAGCGCGCCGAGGCCGGCGATGATCGACACGGTCACATACGGAAGGACCGTCATCTGGAGGAGACCGATGTAGGCGTCGGCCAGGGGCGCGAGCACGGCCGTCCGCGTTCCGGCGAACAGGCCGACAGCCAGCCCCGCCAGCAGCCCCTTCAGGATTTTTCTGGAGAGCGCAGAATGGTTCGTCGAAGAGGCACGCGACTCTGACGCGGTCACACCGGCATCTTACTCGGCGTCTGGTGGAATGTGGTATCGCCCGACAATCGCCGTGGCATCGTCCTCTCCGCCTGCCTCTTCGGCCAGCGTGAGGAGCCGCTCGCACACGTCGTCGCACGGCCGGCCGGATGACAGCACCTCGGCAATGACCGGTTCGGGCACTGCGTCGGTGATGCCGTTGGTGCAGAGCAGCACGACATCCTGGTCGTCGAGCCGGAAGCGCTCGAGATCGATCGTGGGTCCGCCCCTGCCGCCCATGCCGATGGTCTCGGTGATGATGTGCTTCAGATCGCGCGCCGCCGCGTTCAGATCGACCAGCGGCGCGGCCACCGCCCCGAACCGATCCTGCCTTCCGACGGTGTGGTCTCGCGTCAGCCGCATCAGCTCTCTCCCGCGGTACAAATAGGCGCGCGAGTGGCCGACGTGCGCGAAGAACAGATCCCTCCCTGCCCCGAACAGAGCGGTCATTGTGGTCTGGAGGCCAGACGTAGGCCCCGTGACGCTTTCATAGTTCACCTCGGCGTCGACGTGACGATAGAAGCGTTCCACGCGAGCCATAATCTCGGTGGCAGCCAGATTGTCGATCCGGAGATTCCACTTCCCGAAGTAGAGCACCATCTGCACCAGCGTGGTCAGCGCCAGCCGGCTGGCGACTTCGCCCGCACCGGTCCCACCCATCCCATCGGCCACCACCATGGCGTATCCGTGCTCGTCGAACTGTCTGGTGATCGGCGTGTCGGGCAGGCTCGTCTGCAGCAGCTCGAATTGTCTGCTCATTCGCGCGATCATGTAGTGGTCTTCGTTGACGGTGCGCGAGGTGCCACGGCGCGATCGCGCACCGAACTCGAATTCAACCTTCGCGGACGATGGCGGAAACGGCGGTTCCCAATCCAGCGGACTCATGCGTCCTCAGAGCTCGCCTGCGCCTGCGCCTCGCCGGGCCCGCGAGTGCAGCCGATCGCTCAAGCCGGCCGCCGTGCCGAGCCAGCCGAGCGCAAAGCAGACGTTGACGGCCGCGAATCCGCTCACCGACAGGCTCGTCAGCTCTCCGGCGTAGACGACGCCGGCCTGCAGCACGTCGCCGGCACGCATGCAGAACGAATCGACGGCCTGTTTGGCCTTGTACTTGGTTTCGCGGCTGGTCGGCAGCCACAGTGCCTGCATAGTGGTGTTGCCGAGCGAGTAGGCGATCGCGTTGTCGGCGGTTTTCAAAAACCGGATGGCTTCGAACGACGGGGCGCGCAGCATCAGCAGATAGCTGCTGAGCGCGATGATCGGATGAATGAAGAGCGCACGGCCGACGCCGACGTACTTGAACACGCGCGAGACGACGAAGGTCTGCAGCAGAAAGCCTGCCAGGTTGATGTAGCCAAAGTAGCTGCCATAGGTCTGGACGATGAACTGCTGCCGCGCGGCTTCCGCATTCGGGCCGGACCCGAAGGTGGCATTCGCGGTCTCCACCACGTAGCGGCCGAACAGATATTCGCCGCACGTGTTGACGACGTTCAGCAGCACGACGAGCGCCGCGATGAGGGTGAGATAGCGATTGGAGAGGATCATCGAGAAGCCGCTTGGACCGGCGGCCAGTTTCTGGTCGGCGACCTTCGATTGCGCTTTCGATTCGCGCCGCGTCACGGCATCGGCGATGCGCATCAACACGACACAGATCACGAGCACCACTGCCCCTCCGGCAAGAAGCCTGGCGGTGCTGTACTGCGCGGCGACCTGCCCGGCGCGAACCGAGCCCAGCCAGGCCCCGAGGCTGCTGCCGATGCCAATCATCGGAAACAACCGCTTGCCCTGCTCTTCGTTGTAGAGATCGGCGGCAAATGCCCAGAACTGGGCGATCACCATCACGTTGAAGATGCCCAGCCAGAGAAAGAACACGATACCGACGCGCATGCCGGCGGCGAGCGCGGCAAGAAACATCACGAGATTGGACGCGAAGAAGAGCGTGACCCACTGCACCAGCTGCACGCGGTTGACGCGCGACGCCAGCATGCCGTACGCGGGCACCAGCCCCAGGAGCAGCAGCGCCTGCCCGGCCGACGAATAACTCTTCACCTCTGCGCCGCCTTCGCTGAGGATGAATCCCTCTCTGGCTGTCTTCAGCAGGTAGTACCCGAACAGCAGGAGGAACATCGTGCCCATCATCACCAGGGCGCTCAAAGCTTCGCCGCGGCGCACGTCCGCAATAGGCGAGAGCAACCGCTCGATGAGGCCTTTGTCAGGGACAGGGTCGGCCGCCGGCGAGCCGACAGCCGAGACGCCGCTCATCGCGGGTTTCCGGCAGCGGATGGTGCGGCGCCATCAGGAAGACGCCGCAAACCGACGAGCTTCCACCCGGCGGAGGTACGCCGGAAATGTGTGGTGACCGGCTGCCGCCACGACGGGTGATCGGCGCTGTCGGCAGAGATGTCGACCTGCACGAAGCCGTTCGCAATGCCCTTCACCTCGCCAGGCGCAGCCATCGAAGCGCCCGTGCTCTGCGTCTCGCCAATCGGCGTGGTTGTTCCGGTCGCGTTGTCGAACCGCGACCAGACCGCCCGGTATTGGGTCGGCGGTTTGGCGACACCGGCAGTCACCGCGGCGTTTTCGAACGTCAGCGCTCCCGCATCGTCGAGGCGCGGATTGACGACGGGATTAATCGCAGGCAGGTACGCGCGGCCGATGGCATCGCGTCGCTTGATGAGCACCGACACCAGATGGGCCTCTGCTTCGGGATCGGAGTACTGGCCAGTGTGGACGGCCGCTCGAATCAGATCATCGCTGAACGCCATGACGCGTTGCGCTCCCCAGAACGCATCGTCTGCGCGCTGTTCCATGTACGCGATCGTGGGCGTGTGAGGCTTCCATGTGGCGGGATCGAAATGGTCGCCTTCGAAGCGCCCGACCGACGGATACTCCTTGTACGGAATCGTCTGCCAGGGACTCAACGCGAACCCGAACGTGGCAAACCGCCGCTTCGAGACATCTCCTTCGTAGAAGTACTCGTAGCCGATGTTCCAGTCGCTCGACCCGTTGGCCATGCCCATGGTCGATCCGACGTCCTGGAGGACGTGCTTCACAATCGATTTGCCGTTCTCGTCGACGAGCGTGTCGAGGGTGTTTCCCGCTTTCATATCGGTCAGGTTCGTCCACGCGCCGAAGACGCGCAGTGCACGCAGCTCGCGCCTGTGCTCGTGCGGCACAACGTCGTTTGGATCGTCGGGACGCGTGCCGTCATAGCGGAATCCTCCGAGAATCTTCCCCGGCAGCACACGCCCTGCTGTCGCCCGATACGTCCCGTCGGGGTTCCGCGCCGCCCGTTCGAGTACCTCGTCCATGTCGTCCCGACCGAAGCGGGTCTGCTCTCCGGTGGGACGTCTCCTGGTCGCCGACGGGTCGATCGTCAGCGCCGATGGATTGACGGTCGTAATGAACGTCTCGACCTGGTTGTAGCCGAGCGCCCAGAAGAATTTGGTCGCCGCCACGGTCGAGCCGCTCGCACCTTCGGGATTTTTGGGGCTGTCAAACGAAAGGTACCACGTCTCCCCTTTGGCGTCTCGTGCCGTAAATCCCGGGTGCGCGCCTGCCGACTTCTCGCGAACGATCTCCCATTTATCTGCCGCAGGCGGAGTACCGATGTTCGGGCCGCGGACAATCTCGTCCACCGTGACGGGCCGGGCCCCGATGCGATTCGTGAACCAGCTCGAATCGGGCACCTCGTCGATCGTGTTCACGTTGCCCGCGCGCGTGTTCGATGGTACGTGCCGGGTGGCCACGGCCAGATTGATCGCCAGCTCGTAGAGCAACCCGATATCCCATGGCTCGACCTTGGACGCGTCCTGGCTTTCAGGCTCGCGTGCGATGGGATCGTCGTCGTAGAAGCGCAGGCCGGCGCCGCGTATGGCCACCGTGCATACAGCGGCCGCCAGCACGAGCGGCAGGACGATGTAAATCAGACTCCCCTTGCGCGTGGCGGGCACGGAATCTCTCCTCAAAACGACCCCGACGACGAGAACACGATGGTCATGCCTTCGCGGCTCCTCGCGAACTCGATGCGAAGGGGCGTGGCCAGCGGAGTGTGAAAGCGGAAGCCGATGCCGTAGTCATCTTTCAGATTGCTGAAGTCGAGATCGCGCGTATTCGCCTCCACTTTGCCCGTGTCATAGAACAGCGCCGTGTCCAGAAACCGGTTGACCATGACACGCCATTCCGCCTGCAGGAGCAGGCTGTTGCGGTCGCGGAAGCGCCAGCTGCTGTAGCCGCGCAGCGACGACCCGCCGCCGACCGACGGCATCATGAAGAACGGAATCTCCTGGCCGCTCTTGAGGCCCGTGACCGACGCCGCCGCGTGCAGCGACAATGCCCACGACTCGCGAAGCAGCGGAATGTGCTGAATGGCTTCGTAGTCGATTTGCTTGAAGCCGTACCGGCTGTCCGTATCGGAAAAGTCGCGAAAGGTCACACCAAGGAGGCGACCTCGCCGGGCATATCCCGCTACCGGGCGCGTGTCGAAGCCGACCATCCCGTGCGTGTGCAGGTAGGTGATCGTCTGGCCGAGCCCGGGCAGCGACGCGGGCGGAAACACCTCTTCGACCGAGGGCTTCGGCCCGGATCCCGGTCCCTGCTCCCACTGAGAGGCTTCGAGGCCACCACGAAGCGTGAAATAGCGATTGGTCGGTTTCACCTGAAGCACGCCGTGCGCGTAGAGCTGGGTAAATCCGTAGCTGACATTGTCTTCTTCGACGGTGGCATTGCCCACACCGTAGAACCCCACCTGCGTGGCTTCGCGCCAGCCACCGAGCAAGGAAAAGCTCGCCCGCCGCTTGAGGAAACGGGGTGCGACAAACTCCGACTCGACGCGCTTGTACCCTTTCAACGTCCAGCTGCCTCGAACGTCGATCGAGTTGTATGGGCTGACCGCGGTCCGATAGCCGGCGCCGAGCGTGAACCCACCACCAGAGTACGCGCTCTGAAAGAACGGGTGCAGGCGCAGTCCACCCGTCGTCATGACTTGCTCGACGCGGTCCAGATATTTTTCAGCTTTGCCCGGCACGTACGGACGGACGCGCGCGGCCTTCTCCGCCTGCGCCTGCTCGATGGCGTCCGCGCGTGTCGAAGGTTCCTGGGCAGCGGCCGGCGACGCGGCAAACATGGCCAGAATCGCCAGCTGCCGCATCACCGTCGCGGCTCGAGGTGTCATGAGGGACCGTCGTTCCTAGAGAAGTGTCGGCCGGTCAATCCCGGGAGCGCCCCTGCGCATCGCGACATCGCCTACTTCACGGTCTCAATCGAGACGAGCACGGCTTCGGTCCAGGTGATGTCGAGCCGGTCGCCGACCTTCACCTTCGCCAGCGCCGCCTTGTCCTGCACGCGGGTGCTGTATTTGAAGCCGCCCGGCCCGGTCAAGCTCACGGATGGCACGCTCGGATCGATCGCCGTGATGGTCGCGGTGATCGTGCGCTGATGGGCGATGGTGCCGCCGACGCCGTCCTTCGAAGGCGTGGTGACGTTCCGCGCCGCCGTATCGACGTCCTTGGAGCCCGGCGCTTTCAACTGGACGATCATGTTCTCGTAGTGCGTGGCGTTGATGACGTTGCCCACTTTCAGCGAGTCGAACTGCTTGACGGTGTTGGGCACGTACAGGATGTCGTAGGTGCCGTCAGCCTTCTTCACGGTCACCTGCCGCGTCGCCGCGTCGATGGCCTCGACGGTCAAGCGCGCCGTCTTCGTCTCTCCCGGAATCACTTTGGTCTGGGCGACTGCAGTCGCGGTCGCGATGAATCCCAGCGCCACGATCGTCAAAATCAGCTTTTGCATCATTCCTCCTTGCCTGGTTGTTGCCATGAAGAGTTCGCTAGCGGCGGCGGCCGCCGCCGCTGCGCATCCCACCGCTCGGCCGGTAGGTGCCCTGTGAGCGCGCGCCTGCACTGGGACTGGAGCGCGTCGTGCTGTAATCGCGCGTCCGCGTCGTGCCTTCACTTCGCGCCGCGCTATCGCGATCGAGCTGACCAACGGTGGACGAGCTCGACGACGACCCCGACTGACGGCTCCGGTCGGCTGCGCCCTCAGTTCCGCGGTTGGTTGCTGCGGCACTTCCTCGATCTGTCGGCGTCGGTTTGTCGACCGATCCCCACGATCCGTTGTCGTACTTCTGCCAGCTGTCGCCCTGCTTGCGGTACACATTTCCGTCGCGTCCCGCGTACACGTCGCCGCTGCCCGTTTTCACCGCGGCGCTGCCACCAGGCCCCTGGGTATTTCGCGTGACAGCCGTACCGCCCCCGCTTCCCTGCGTGACGCGCGTCGTGTTGCCCGTCACGCGGTTGGTCACGCGCGCGGTCTGCGCCCACTGGTCGCCACGCTGCACTGATGTGCTGCCCCAGCTGCCATATACGCCCGAACCTTGCCGGGTAGAACCGTAGGCGCCCGTCCGCGGGTTGTACGCCGTGGCCGCGCCACGCGCACCACCGGGGCCCCATGCCACGGCGCCACGCGAGTAGGTCCCCGTTCTCGGGTTGTACCTCGCGGCCACGCCCGCGCCGCCGTATGGGCCATACGCCACGGCGCCCCGGGTGTACGCACCCGTCCACGGGTTGTACGAGGCACCGTATCCGTACGAGTCGATAGTACGGGTAGTAGACAGGATAGTAGCCGCCGTACCAGACATACGGCGGGTAGTACCAACCGGAGCCCGCGACGACGCAGCCCCAGGCCACCATGGTTCCGGTGTAGCCCGCAACCGCCGCGTACGTGATCCATTCGTCATCGTCATCGTCCTCGACGGTCACGTAGGTAACGTGATGCGACGGCGAGCTGGACGGGATCTCGTAAATCTCCTTCGGGACCGTATCGGTGGCGCTCCATGGGCCGCTCGCGCTGCGCGCCATGAACCACACGCCCTGGAAGCACATGTAGTACAGGTCGCCGACTTTGATGATGTCCTTGTCGGTGTTAACGGCGCGCGCGACCGATGTCTTCTCGACGGGCTGGAACTCCGGCGTGCCCTGAAAATCAACCTCCGGAGGCTGGACCGTTTTCCGGTTCACGCGGGCTGTCTGGGGCACTTGCGCCAGGAGCACCGCTTCGGCCGCCTGCGATGTTCCAGGTACTGACGCCAGGACGCGCGAGCGCGGATGTTCGAGCGAGATCTTCAGGAAGTCGCCGGGCAGGTTTTGCGTCGCGAACGTCCACGGGCCCGTAAAACCAGGAGCCGTGAACCAGCGGCCTGAGACCAGGTAGTACACCGGCCCGGCCGCGCCGAGACGGAACACGTCGCTTTCGCTGTTGCTCACCCACACCAGGCGAGTAGCGGTGACGGGCTGGTAGATCGGCGCGCCGCTCACCAGAATCAGCTCGCTGGGCGCTGTGCTCACATAGACAGTGGGTACAGAGCCCACCGCGCCGCCGGGCAGCGAGGCCTTCACTTCCTTCCAGTTCTCCTCGGCCGGCAGCTTCGCGAAGCTCTCGGGCAGCTTCCCGGCAGGCGTCCACGGGCCCTTGAGGAGATTGGCCGTTTTCAGCCACACGCGCTCGTTCCGCAGGAAATACGTCTTCGTGGCTTCGTGCTCGAACACGTCCCAGTTGGTGTTGACGGCGAATTTCAAATCGTTGTCACGAATCGGGCTCCAGATTGGATTCCCGTCGAATCCCACCATGACGGCCGGGCTGGTGCTGTAGAAAATCGTCGGGGGATCGGCTTTCACACCCTCGACGTTCTTCGGAAAAATCTGGCTGCGATCGAGCCCGGCGAGCACGCGATCGAGCGCGATAATGCGCTCGTCGTCGGGGATGCCTTGATCGATCGTCGCCAGAATGTCTTGCACCTGCTCTTTCGGAAGGGTGCCGAAATTGGTCTCCGTCATTTTCAGCGGCGAAAACCGGACGAGGCGATCTTCGATCGACACGGCGGTGTCGGCCTCGACGCGAACCGTCCCCATCGTGCTTTTCGCCCCCTGCCCCTGCGGCTGGTAAGCGATGGCGGCATACGCCACCATATGCTTTTGTCCGTCCCAGCTCGCAATCTGCGGCTGGTACAACAGCACTTCGGCTTTGGCCCCCGAGATGTACGCCCGCGGCCAGCCACCGTCGATCATCCGATCGGACACCGCGGCAGCGGCCGGGGCCGCCTGTGCCGGCGCCGGTTTCGCTTGTGCAGGTGCCGGTTTCGCAGGCGGCGTCTGCGCCCAGATGCCGTGCGGCAGCGACGCGATCACCAGCGCCGCACACAACACAATGGCCGTGGTGCCTTGCCGCACGGTCTCAGCCTGCATGACTAACCTACCTCCTGCGCTTCCAGTTCGTGACCGCCGAAATCTCGCCCTTCTCGTCGACGGTCGAGAGCTTGAGCGTCTCGTCCGTCACCTCGAACAGCCGGCGCTGATTCGGCAAGAGGTACTTCATCGGGATTGGCATTGCCCGTCAGATTCATCAATCTTAATTCTTTCTTGACGGGGTCGATCGCCGCGCGTCCTCTGAACGACAGCAGGTTCACTTCGCGGGCGGCGACAGGCGCCGCCGGGTCCGTCGTTTTCGCGTCGATCGTGAGATTGGCGTACTCATCGTAGGTGAGCACACCCGCAGCCGCCACGGGCACGCGGGTGGCGCCGGGTTTCGGCGCCAGTTCGAGCCCCACGAGCTCCCACGTACCCAGCAGTTGACGGCGAACAGATTCCAGCGAGCTGACCCCCTGGTCAACCGCTCCCATCCCCATCGGGCGCTGACGCTCGCTCGACTTGCAGCCGAGCGTCAGCGAAAGACAAACGGCGAGAAACGCCGTCGCCAGCGCGCGGATCACCAGCGAACTCCGAACGTGATCGGAAAGTAACCAGCGTTGGTCGAGCAGCCGCCGGAGCAGTCGATCGTCCCGCCGCCGGGAAGCGGCGACGTCGCGCCCGAAATCGTCGGTCCCCATACGTAGGTGTAACGGGTTTCCACGTAGAACTTCGCCTCGGTGCCGAACGTGATGCCGGCGCCCAGGTTGATGCCGAAGTTATCCGTCGAGCGATCGCCGATGATCCGGTCGACCTCGACCAGCGTCGGGTAGCACACCAGCCAGTACGGATCGCAGATCGACGCATAACCGACGCTGGGCGACGTGAGCTGAATGACCCGATGGTACCAGCCTCCGCCGCCGAGGAAGTACGCGCCCACGGCCGAACCGCTGTTGACCCCCCCCGGCGTGACCACGAGGTTGAACCCGAGGTTGTGGACCTGATGGTTGCTCTCGATCAGCTGGTTCGTTCCCGTCCCGCCTCCGGGCGTCGGGAAAACGATGATCGTCTTTTCCGGCCCGCCGAAGCGGTTGTACAGGTACTCGGTCTGGAAGCCCAACACCGGGTTGAGGTTGACGGTCACGCCAATGGTGCCGTTCCAGCCGGTATCGAAGGCGTCCTTGAGCCCGGACACGGGGAAGGACACGCCTCCGCCAAAGTTGAAGCCCACCTTGCTGTCCTGGGCTGCAGCCGGACCCGCGGCGATGAAGACGACCACAGCCGCCAAGAATAATTTCCGCATAGGGACACTCCTAACGCACGATGTTGACGAAATGGCCGCGAACGCCGCAGCCAACGGTTCGACTGCAGAGCATCGTCAGTGCCAGCGCCGGAACACAGCAATTTTCGGCACTATTCAGGCGCGTTTGGACGACTTCCGCCGTGCGCCACGGCCGGTTGTGTCGCGGATTTCACGTCCGGCGTCCGATATCTCGGAGTCTCTCCGATGGAGTGGGTCAGATACGGCCTGCGTGCCCGCGATCGCGCGAAATCCGAGACTACTGTCCGTCGCGCAAATCGTGCATTCTGTGCAGGCTGGCGCGATCTCCGGCCGAAGATTCGCTCGTCTGACGATGGGGGTGCCGCGGCGGCGGCGCGGCATCGACCGAGACCAGGCGAGATAGATTTGGCACGAATATGGATTCAGGTGACGTGAGTACCGATGCGCCTGCTCCGTTTTCGGTGTGATTGGCCGCAAAACGGGCCGTGTGACGCCGAAGTCACCGGCGCGGCCACGACAGGTCGTGGGCAGGCGACGTTCCTCCCCCAGATATGACACGTGTCCGGATTCTGATTGCAGACGACCACGAGATCCTGCGCAACGGTATGCGCGTGCTTCTCGAACGCGAGCCTGGCTGGGTCGTCTGCGGGCAAGCGACGACCGGCAACGACGTGGTCGCCATGGCGATCGAGTTGAAGCCGGATGTGATCCTGCTCGACATCAGCATGCCCGGCATGAATGGTCTCCAGGCGACGCGCCAGATTCGGCGTTCCGTCCCATCGCCGATCGTGTTCGTGAGCATGCACGACGCACCCGATTTCGAACGAGAAGCGATCAACGCCGGCGCCAGCGGGTTCGTCTCGACGGCCGATTCTGCAGGCAAGCTGATCGAGGCCGTGCGAACCGTTCTCGCGCGACAGACGTTCTTCCCGAGCCAGGTCGCCGCGGTGATGCAGGCGGGAAAGACGCGCGGCAGGAAGCGCGCGGCCGGGACGCTCACTGCCCGCGAACGAGAGGTCCTGCACCTGCTCGCCGAGGGTCATACCAACAAGCAGGTCGCCGCACGGCTCGGCATCACGACGAAAACAGCGGAAACGCACCGCGCCCGCATCATCTCGAAGCTCGAGCTGCACTCGGTCAGCGGGCTGGTCCGCTATGCGATTCGGCACAAGATCATCGAAGCGTGAAGCGACGGAATTGGAAGTTGGGTGCGCGGAACCGGAGCGTTTGGGGACGTCGAAACAGACAGAGTTGTCCCTATCTCTAATGGACTGGATGATGTAGTGTACGGACGGACTGTGTACTATTTTAACGATCGCATAACAGAACGAAACATCGACTTAGCCCCTAAATCATTGCGCGCGCTTCGCTTAATGGACAGGGACCAACTCGTTTCTCTTGATGTGGGTCACCGCCATGAATAGCACGACGCCGTCGGCATCCGCTCCTTCCGACGTGGTTAACCTCCTCCGACTGGCCGTAGAACGGGCGCCCCAGGGCGTGCTCGTACTCAACCAGTCGGGGGCGATCGCGGTCGCGAACCAGAGCGCCCATGCCATCTTCGGGTACGCGTCCGGCGAGCTCGTGGGCCGCACGCTCGACGTGATGCTGCCAGGCCTCGGCGATGCCGCGGCTCAGAACATCACAGGGTTTCGCAAGGACGGCGTCCCCGTACCGCTGGAGGTAGGCCGCAGTGTGACGACGTCTGGCGACGCCCAATACGGTGTCGTGTCGATCGCCGATCTCACCGAGCTCATGGACATGAAAGCGCGCCTCACGGCTGCCACCGACGCCCACCTCGGCTTTCAGCGCCTCGTCGCCGATATCGCGCTCCGGTTCGCCGGCGCGGAAGGTACTGTGCTCGACGACCTGATTGGCCGGAGCCTGCGCCAGATAGGCGAGACGTTGCACCTGGATCGCGCCGTGTTGTGGCGCAAGAACGCCGGCGAGCCGGTCGCCGTCGCTACCCACTACTGGACCGCGCACCACGACCGGACTCCGCCGCAAGGGCTGCCGCTTTCATCGATTCCGCACGTGGTCGCTCAGCTCGAGGCCGGTACTTGCGCGTGTTTCTCGCGCCTCGACGACATCCCCAATCCAATCGATCGGGAGACATTCGAGACACGCGGCGCACGCTCGGCCGCCCTCGTACCGCTCGCCACGCTCGGCGAGCCGGATGTGCTCCAGACCCTCTGGTTCGACTCGACGACCGTCGAGCAGGAATGGGGACCCTCGATCATGGAGCGGCTGCGCCTGGTCGCCGGCGTCATCAGCCAAGCGCTCGCGCGACGCACGAGCGAGGTGTCGCTCTCGGCGGCGGTCGGCGAAATCCACCGGCTGCGCGATCGCCTCGCCGAAGAGCCCTCGGACCTGCGCCGCGAGTCGCGTGCATCGAAATCGCACCGGATGATCGTGGGCGAGAGCTCCCAGGTCAAGCGGGCGCTTGCACAGGTCGAACAGGTGTCGACGACACCGGCCACGGTGCTGCTGCGCGGCGAGACGGGCACCGGCAAAGAAGTGTTTGCGCAGGCGATTCACGACCTGAGCCCGCGCCATCAGCGGTCGATGGTGACCGTCAGCTGCTCGGCCATTCCGACGGCGCTGATCGAAAGCGAGCTGTTCGGACGCGAGCGCGGTGCCTATACCGGCGCGCTGTCGCGCCAGATTGGCCGATTCGAGGCGGCCAACGGCTCGACGCTCTTTCTCGACGAGATCGGCGAACTGCCGATGGAAATGCAGGTCAAGCTGCTGCGCGTCCTCCAGGAGCGCACGATCGAGCGGCTGGGAAGCACGCAGCCGATCAAAGTCGATGTCCGCATCATCGCCGCGACGCATCGCGACCTCGAAGCCGCCGTTCAGGACGGCGCCTTCCGCGAAGATCTGTTCTACCGGCTCAACGTCTTCCCGATCGTCGTGCCGCCGCTTCGCGAGCGGATCGAAGACATTCCCGGCCTGGTGTGGGCCTTTGTCGACGAGTTCTCGCGCGCGTTCGGCCGCCCGATCGATTCGATACCGAAGTCGAACCTGAAAGAGCTGGAAGGCTATTCCTGGCCAGGCAACGTCCGCGAGCTTCGCAACGTGGTCGAGCGCGCCGTGATCCTCGCGACCACGCGTCAGCTCGTCATCCCCGTGCCGCGACAGACCGCGCGCGTCCCGCAGGCCGCCATGACGCTCGAAGCGCTCGAAATCGAGCACATCCGCAAGGTGCTCGAAACCACGAACTGGCGCGTGCGGGGCGCCGGCGGCGCCGCCGAGCGCCTCGGGCTGAAGCCCACGACGCTCGAAAGCCGCATGGCGAGGCTGGGGATCTCCCGTCGGAGGGCGTCCTGATTGGTTAGAACTTCCAGCCGACGGTGAAGCTGACGCCGAAGTCGTTCCGCTTTTCCTCCGGCGGCGGGTCGGAATCGAAGCTCTCGAAGAAGTTCAGGCTCCAATAAAAGTCCGCCAGGAACTCCTGACGCCAGGCGCTCTGCAGCTCGGCGCGGAGACGCCGGCGTCCGCCGACGTTGATGTAGGTCAGGAGCTGGTTGGTGATGGTGTAGTCGTCGTTCGCGGGCGCGAAGAAGTCCAGCTGTCCGCCAATCGCGGCCTCGGTCGACTGCTCGAGGGGTTGATCCCGGTAGAGCTCGCGAGTGTACGCGGCGCCGCCAAACAGGGACCAGATGCGGCGATCGGTGTGCACGATCTCACGGCCGATCCCTCCGCCGGCAAGGACGCGCAGTTCGAGCGTCAGCTCGTCGTTCTGCTGCCCGCCGGCCCACCCGATGGCGTAGAACCGGTTCGACAAATAACGGCGGTAGCTCAAGCCGAGGTCGGCGCGGTACTCACGATCGGCATCTTCCCGCGTGGTCACCTGCGACGACACCTTCGACGCAATCTGGCGGGTCTGGGTGCGGTAGGTCGCCGACCCGTTCAACGTTCCGTGTGTCTCGAGATTGGCCTGCGTGAAGCTGAATCCCAGATCGAGCGAGCCGTCGATGCGTCTCCAGAAGCTTTGCCCGATCGGCACGAGCTCCACGACCTCGGCCAGCGACAGCGCGACGGATCCCCCGAGGAACCCGACGGCAAGCTGGGTCGGCTGCGACGCCAGCAGTGTCCCGTAATAGCGCTCGCCCGTCGTCATCTGCACCATGAACACCCGCGGGCTCTGGATGCTGACAACCTGGCCCCAGTGAATGGCCACCTTTCCCAGCGGATCGGTGCTTGCGTTCAGCATGCTTCGGGTCAGGTTGCTGATCTCGCACGTAATCCGATCGCCGTTCCTGAGTGTGACGACGTCAACCTTCTGGGCCCAGGCGGCCGGGCAGAGCCCAACCAGGACCGCCACGGTCACTAAAGTCAAGCGGGCCGAACCCGACATTTCGGGGTGCCTCCAACCAATTGGAGACCCCCAGAGCCAGGATCGGGGCCGCCGCGCGCCCCAATGAGGCTTAACAGGCCGAGACATTCGCTCCAGCACGATCTCTCCAATCCCCCGTCGATGGCACACAACCTGCTGAATACCCCGGCGCATCGAGCATTCCGTGTTCCATGTCCATATCCACGCCGATGCCTATGCAGGCGAGGTTCCGTGTTGGAGCAGATGCCGGTCCGTATGATCGTTTGCTGGCTCACACCGATTGGCCAGGCCCATCGGATCACGATGGCTCTCCATTCGATGATGGATGATACGCGAGCGCTGCATGGATGCGTCGGGTGCTCGGTCTCGACGCGCATCCGCGATCAGGGTGTCGTGCGCTACGTCGAGGAATGGCAGACCGAAGAAGACCTGCGCCGTCGCGTGCGGTCCAGTGCCTTTACCGGGCTGGCCGCGCTGATGGAGTACGCGGTGAAGCCGCCGCGCGTCGAGTTCGCGCTGCCGGGCGGTACCCGCGGGCTCGATTTCGTGGAAGAAGTCCAACGAGTGAGGGTGTGACATGCGTGCTGCCATTGTCCTGACGGCCGCGCTCGCGGCGACGGTGCCCGTTTTGGCACAGACCCAGATGCCCGCCACGCAAGCCGAGTCGCGCGAGGCCAACCTCACGGCCTATGTCGAACTGCTCCGCTCGGACCTTCGCACGCAGAAGGTCGCGATCATCACCGAGATGATGCAGTTCAGCGAAGACGAGGACGCGAAGTTCTGGCCGGTTTACCGCGAGTACGAGCTGGAGCTGTCGAAGATCAACGACGATCGCATCGCGTTGATCGTGGATTACGCCGGCGCCTACGACAAGATGACCGATGCGATCGCCGACAAGCTGGCGGCCCGCTCGCTCGAGCTCGAAGGCCGGCGCCACGCGCTGAAGGAGAAGTACTTCACGCGTCTCAAGTCGGTGCTCCCGACCGTCACGGTGGTCCGGTTCCTCCAGGTCGAGAACCAGATTCTCCTGCTGCTCGATCTCCAGATCGCCGCGTCGTTGCCTGTGATCAAGTAGCGAGCGAGCCCAACACAAGGTGAACCGTATGTCCACACGTGCTCTCATCTCCTGGACGCTTGCCGTCGCGCTGACGGCTGGCAGCGCCGTGCTGTCGGCCGATCGCGTCAAACTGCGCAAGGACGGCCGCGTCATCGAGGGCAACTTCGTCAGCGCCGACGCCAAGCGCGTGCGCCTGCTGCTGGCGAACGGATCCATCGCGGAGTTTCCCATCGAGGACATCACCGCCGTCGAGTTCACCGCACGCAAGGCCCCACCGCCACCGGCACCCGATCCGTCACGCGCCCCCGCCCCTGTGACGGTGCCGGCGGGTACCGTCCTCAACGTCCGGCTCGTCGCGGCGATTGACGTCGATGCCACCAAGACCGGCGCGACGTTCAAATCGCTCCTCGACGACCCCGTCATGATGAAGGGCGTGGTGATTATTCCGCGCGGCTCGATGGTGATGCTGCAGGCCGCGAAGGTCGAACAGGCCGGCAAGATGAAAGGCGCGGACAAGATCACACTGAAAGCGAATTCCATCGCCTTCGGTGGCAACAAGTACGAAATCGTCACCACGCAGGTGGAATCCAAGGGCGGCGGCGAAGGCAAGAAGACCACTCGAAAAGTCGCAGGCGGTGCGGGACTGGGCGCGGTCGTGGGCGGCATCGCGGGTGGAGGTGAGGGTGCGGCCATCGGCGCGCTGGTTGGAGGCGCGGCCGGCGCCGTCGTCGCGAGCCAGGGGACCGAACATCTGCAATTGCCGGCCGAGACGCGGCTTCAGTTCAATCTGAGCGCGGCAGTGACCGTCAGGCCGTGACACTCACGTGCAACCTCCTGCCGCCGGCGTTCCGATAGCGAGTCCTGGCTCTCCTGACGCGGACCACAATCCCAGACGCCCCGTCTTGTTCGGTATTCGCCCGGCAATCTACAACCCACCACACGCTCGCTATTGATTGGAGTTTCATATGCCTGTTCAAGCTTCTCGCACCGAACGTGATCTGCTGGGACCGAAAGAGGTGCCTGCCGACGCCTACTACGGCGTCCAGACCGCCCGCGGCCTCGAGAATTTCCACATCTCCGGCGTGCAACTGCGGCTCTATCCGGATCTGATCAAAGCGTTCGCCATGGTGAAGCTCGCCGCCGCGCGCGCGAACCACGAGTGCGGCCAGTTCGACGCGACAGTGCTCTCGGGCATCGAGCGCGCCTGCACGGAGATTATCGGTGGCGCGCTCCACGATCAGTTCCAGCTCGACGTGTATCAGGGCGGCGCCGGCACCTCGACCAACATGAACGCCAACGAGGTGATCGCGAACCGGGCGCTCGAGCTGATGGGCCACAAGAAGGGCGAGTACCAGTTCTGCGACCCGCACGATCACGTCAACGCCTCGCAGTCGACCAACGATGCCTATCCGACGTCGCTGCACGTCGGCATGGCGCTCGGGAACGTGCGGCTGATCGCCGCGATCAACGAGCTCATCGCCGCCTTCAAGGCCAAAGGCCGCGAGTTCGGCACGATCCTGAAAATGGGGCGCACGCAGCTTCAGGATGCGGTTCCGATGACGCTCGGACAGGAGTTCAACGCGTTCGGCGAAACGCTGGCCGGCGAAATCCGGGCGCTGGAAGCCATCCAGCGCGTGCTCTGCGAAGTCAACATGGGCGCGACGGCCATCGGAACGGGCTTGAACGCGCCGGCCGGCTATTCGCAGAAGTGCGTCGCGCACCTGGCGACCGTGACCGGGATGCCCATCTATCTGGCGCCCGATCTCATCGAGGCGACACAGGACACCCAGGCCTTCGTGCTCTATTCCTCGTGCATGAAGAGCCTGGCCATCAAGCTGTCGAAGGTCTGCAACGACCTGCGCCTGCTGTCATCGGGCCCGCGCTGCGGTCTGCGCGAGATCAACCTGCCGCCCAAGCAGCCGGGCTCGTCGATCATGCCGGGAAAAGTGAACCCCGTGATTCCCGAGGTCGTCAACATGGTCTGCTTCCGCGTCATCGGCAGCGACCTGACGGTGTCGATGGCGGCCGAAGGCGGACAGCTCCAGCTCAACGTGTTCGAGCCCGTCATCGCCGCGTGCGTCTTCGAAGCGCAGACGATGTTCATCAACGCCGCGAACACGCTGCGCGTGCATTGCGTCGACGGCATCACCGCCAACCCCGACGTCTGCCGCCACTACGTCGACTACAGCATCGGCACGGTAACCGCGCTGAACCCGGTGATTGGCTACGACCGCGCCACCGAACTGGCCGCCGAGGCCACGAAAACGGGCCGGGGCATCCTGGAGCTGATTCGTGAAAAGAAAATTCTCTCGGAGAAGCAGATCGCGGAGGTTCTCGATCCGATGAACATGACCGGTCAGGGACGTCCGGCGTAATGGACCGCTCGCATCGCTGGCGCGCGGTGAGACTCGCGGCTGCCGTCGCCGTGACAGGGGTACTCGCCAGCGTGCAGGCACAAACCCCGTCGCCGGCCGGCCAGGGCAGCTTCGAAGGAAGCTGGTCGGCGGTGGGACGGCGGAGGATGCTGCCAACCGAGGGCACGCGGCCGGCCGCAGTCGTCGAGTTGTCTGGTGCCGTCGTGCTGACGAGCGGCGCCCGCCTGAGCCGCGGCTTCCGGGGAGAGGCCATCGGCTTCGACGATGGTCGAAGCATCAGCGCGGGTTCGGCGGTGTGGACCGACGCGCAGGGGAACCGTGTCTTCAGCGTGTTGCGGGGCACGACGCTCGAAACCGGGCGGCAGATCTCCGGCACCATCACTGGCGGAACAGGTCCGTACACGGGCATCGCCGGCGAGTACTCGATGACGTGGCAGTACGTCGCTCAGGCCGAGGACGACGTGGTGCAGGGCCGTGCCGCGGATCTCAAGGGGTCGTTCCGGACGGGCGGCCGGCAGCCATGACGCCAGCGCGCCGGACGCTGCTCCTGCGGCTGATCGCGATCGGATTTCCCCTCGTCATGTGGTTCGTGCCGCCACCCGAAGGGTTGGGCGTCGACGCGTGGCGTCTCTTCGCCATTTTCGCGGCCGCGATCTTTTCGGTCGTCGTCAGCGTCTTTCCGATTCTGACGGCGTCGGTGCTGGCGGTCGCGGCGTCCGTGCTATCCGGACTCCTCCCTCCGGCGAAGGCCTATGCGGGATTCGCCAACGGCACGATCCTCCTCATCGTCATCGCGTTTCTCGTCGCACGCGCGGTCGTGAAATGCGGGCTAGGCGCGCGCGTCGGACATCTGGCGGTGACGCGCTTCGGACGTTCGACGCTCGGATTGTCGTACAGCATCTTCCTGGTCGACGGGCTGATCGCGCCCGCCTTTCCGAGCAACACCGCACGTTCCGGCGTCATTTATCCGCTCGCCTACTCGCTGGCCGTGGCCGCCGGCTCGAATCCCGAAGAGAACCGCTATCCGCGGCTCGGCAGCTTCCTGATGTTCTCGGGCATCGTCAGCCTGAGCCTCTCGTCGGCGCTGTGGCTGACGGCGATGGCCGCCAACCCGATTGGAACGGAGATCGCGCGCAGCTTCGGCGTCCAGATCAGCTTCGCGTCGTGGCTCGTCGCAGCGGCGGTACCCACGCTGGCCGCCATCGCGCTGATGCCGCCGCTGCTCTTCTGGATCATGAAGCCCGAAGTGCGATCGACGCCCCAGGCGCCGGCCGAGGCGCGGCGCGCGCTCGCCAGGATGGGCCCGCTGAGCCGCGACGAAAAGGTGGTGATGGGCTCGTTCGTCGGCATGGTGGTTCTCTGGGCGTCGGCCGCCGCCTTCGGGATCGATTCAACCGCCGTCGCGTTTCTCGGCCTGGGCGTCCTGCTTGTTTCGGGAGCCCTCACGCTCGACGACATCGCCAAGCAGGGCGATGTGCTCGCCACGTTCATCTGGTTCGCGGTGCTCTACACCCTGAGCAGCGAACTCAACGCGCTCGGCTTCATGGGATTTCTCGGCGCGCGCCTCGCCGACGCCATGTTGGGATGGCCGGCCGCCGCCGCCGGACTCATGCTTCTGGTCGCGTACGTGTTACTGCACTACGTGTTCGTCAGTCAGACGGCACATCTGATGGCGCTCTTCGGCGTGTTCATGGACGTCGGCGTCAAGCTGGGCGTGCCTGCCGCTCCCCTCGCGTTCCAGCTTCTCTTCGCGACGAACTACTTCTCGGCGATCACGCCGCAGGGGTCGAGCGCGAACTTGTTGTTTACCGGCAGCGGGTTCCTGTCTCAGCGTGATTTATATCGGCTTGGTGGAATGGTGACGGCGTTCAACGTCGTGCTTTATCTCCTTGTCGGCACACCATGGTTGATGCTGGTGGCCGGCACAAATTAGAGAGGTCATGTATGCGCAAGAGTCCTGTCGCTTCACTGTCGCTCGTGATTGCCGTCTGCGCGGCGCTCACCATTCAGATTCCCGCCGCTGCTCAGGCCAAACTCCCCACTATCGTCGTGCTCGCGACGGGAGGAACCATCGCCGGCGCCGCCGCGAGCGATGTCCAGGCGGGGTATACCTCCGGCCAGGTCGGCGTGGACCAGCTGCTCGCCGCCGTGCCGCAGGCGAAAAAACTCGCTGTGCTCAGAGGTGAGCAGATCTCGAACATCGGCTCGCAGGACATGAACGATGAGGTGTGGCTGAAGCTGGCCACCCGCATCAACGAGCTGACCAGCAAAGGTGGCGTGGATGGCGTCGTGATTACCCACGGCACCGACACGATTGAGGAGACCGCGTACTTTCTCAATCTCGTCGTCAAATCGAAGGTGCCGGTCGTCCTGACGGCCGCGATGCGCCCCTCCACGGCGTTGTCGGCAGACGGCCCGCTCAACTTCTTCAACGCAGTAGCCGTCGCCGCCAACAAGGAGGCTGCGGGCCGCGGTGTGCTCGTCGTCGTCAACGACTGGATCCACGGTGCGTCTTCGCTCACCAAAGCCAGCACCACCGCCGTTCAGACGTTCCTCTCGCCCGTGACGGGCCTCATCGGAACGGTGGCCTATGGCGAGGTGGACTGGAACCGGGGGCCTGTCGGCAAGCACACATTCGAGTCGGAGTTCTCGGTCACGGCGACGACCACGCTGCCGCGCGTGGACATCATCATGGCCTACGAGAACATGGACGGTGCGCTCATCGACGCCGCCGTCGCCGCGGGGGCCAAAGGCATCGTGATCGCCGGCGTCGGCAACGGCAACATGACCAAGCCGGCCCTCGACACGCTCGCCAGACACGCGAAGAATGGCGTCATCTGCGTGCGTTCGTCGCGGGTGGCGACGGGACGGGTCGGCCGGAACGTGGAGGTCGAGGACGACAAGCTCGGCCTGGTGGCCTCGCTCGACTTGAACCCGCAGAAGACGCGCGTGCTGCTCCGGCTCGCGCTGCTGAAAACGCGTCCGATGGCCGACCTGCAGCGGCTGTTTAACGAGTACTGACCTCTTTGGCGTGTGCCGGCGCGGCAAACCACTTGTCCGCCGGCACGACCTTCGGCGACGCGGGGTCGCCCAGGTAATGGGGGGACATGATCTGGACGCCGTACTCGTTGAAGAGATCCTGGATGTTGGCGTGGAGCGCGGCGAGAACGTTGACGCGCTGGTCCTGGCGCTCCAGCCCGAAGGCCAGCGTGTACTGAACGTAGAAGTCCTGAAGTGAGGCCTGAAAGACGAACGGCTTCACTTCCTTCCGTATGCCCGGCGTTCGCGTGGCGGCCGTCAGCAGCAGCGAATGCACCTGGCGCCAGGGGGAGTCGTAGCCGATCGTCACCGAGGTCCGCGTCAGCACGCCCTCGCCCACCATCCGCGAAAAGTCCGTGGTCGTCTGCGCAATCACGACCGCATTGGGAATGGTCACCTCTTCGCCGAATACCGTGTGGATCTTGGTCGAGAGCATCCCAAGCTGCATCACCGTTCCCTCGACCTCTCCGATCCGCACGAAATCGCCGACCCGCAGCGCGCGAGAGTACGTGATCATGAAACTGCTCATGACCTGGTTCATCAGCCCGCTCGAGCCCAGCGTGACGATGAGGCCCACCAGCACGCTGACGCCCTTGAACGCATCGGTCTGGCTGCCCGGCACGTAGGGAAAGACCAGGACAATCGCGAACAGCCAGGCCGCAGCCGTCAACAGCCGGCGCGTGGGCTGCGCGGTTTCGGGATGAAGCCATTTCGGGCCCGTGATGCTGCCCTGCTCGATCGCATGGAACCAGAGGGCGATGAGGCGGACGATGAAACGCGTCAGCAACACGATGATCGCGATCATGACGAGGCCGGGTATCGAATGGGCGATTCCCAGACCGACATTCAAACCTGTTTCGAACAGAAACCCGCGCATCGACTCGCCCCAGGGTCTCGTGAACGGGAACCGGCGCAGGATGATCGCGACGACGCTGTAGGCGATCACCAGGTAGAGGACGACAGCGGCGAAGGATGTCAGACGGCGCTGCAACTCGATCAGCCGGGACGCCCGCAGCAGGTTCACGTCGGCGATGCCGGACTTGGTCACCGAAGCCTCGGCCAGGTCCACCAGCCGGGCCGAGACGGCCCGGTGCGCGCGGGCGACGGCGATCGCCAGCAGCACGCCGGTCAGCAGCACCGCGAGCGCCACGGCTGCCGAGCGCATCAGCCTCGCGGGCGTCCGCGCTTCGTACGCCTCATCGAGCGCCTGCTGGAGACGCCGTGCCGCCCCTGCGGCAGCCTGGTCGAGGGTTTCTCCCGACAGCTCGTCTACATCTGGTGGGGTCAGCACCAGCACGGTGCGCCCGCCAGCCATGACGAGGGCGGCGCCCTCCAGCACCCGCGTTTCGACCTGATGGGCTTCTCCACCCGAGATGAGATCGTCCATCAGGCGGCTCGAGCTCAACGCGCGCTCGGCGGGCCCCCGCCCCAGCACACGCGCCCTCAGGACGACGATGGGGCGGTTGAAGAACACGACGGATGCTGTTTCTCCGGATGGCTCGGCGCTGAGGCCGACATCGAGCAGCCGCTGCAGGGCAGCGTCGTCGGGCGGCGTCTGGGACTGCGCGGCGAGCGCACTCCCGCAGACGACCAGAAGGCAGAGCGCGGCGATTCGCGCGAAATCAGTAGATTTCCGGCACGAACTTCCGTCGGGCAATCGAGGCCTCGTCGTTGTAGGCATGCTTTTTCGAGCGGTCCGGAAGCCTGACCTTCGGGCGTTTCACCTTCTTGTGCGGAATCTGTTTCAGGATGTGGGCGATGGTATTGAGGCGAGCCCCTTTCTTGTCGTCAGATTTGACGATGTACCAGGGCGCGATGCGCGTGTCGGTGGCCTTGAGCATGGCATCGCGCGCGCGCGAGTACTGGTACCATTTCGCCCTCGACGGCAGGTCCATCGGGCTCAGCTTCCATTGCCGCATCGGATCGTCGATGCGCGCTTCGAACCGCCGTTGCTGCTCCTTGTTCCCGACCTCGAGCCAGACCTTGATCAACATCACCCCGCCTTCGACGATCTGGCGCTCGAACATCGGACAGAGCTTGAGAAAGCGTTCGTACTGATCCTTCGTGCAGAAGCCCATGACGTGCTCGACGCCCGCGCGGTTGTACCAACTGCGGTCGAAGATCACGATTTCGCCCGCCGCGGGAAAATGCTGGAAGTACCGCTGCAGGTACATCTGGCTCTTTTCCCGATCGGACGGGGCCGGGAGGGCGACGACGCGAAACACACGAGGGCTGACCCGCTCGCTGATCGCTTTGATGAGCCCGCCCTTTCCCGCAGCGTCGCGTCCCTCGAAGAGGATGATCACGCGCAAGCCCTTGGCTTTGACCCATTCCTGCAGGATACAGAGCTTGCCCTGTAACTTGAGCAGTTCCTTCTCGTACTTTCGCCGCTTGAGGTTCGCCATATGTTCCTATCCCTACGGCTGCCAGCCGCCGCCGAGCGTGCGATACAGTTCCGCGCGCGCGCGCAATTCCGCGCCGCGCGTCTGCGCGAGGATCAGCTGCTGCTGGAACAGCTCCTGGTCGGCCGTGAGAATCTCGATGTAGCTGGCGAGCCCGGAATCGTACCGCGAGCGGGCAAGCTCGGAAGCGTCCAGGAGCGCGGTGACGCCGATCTGTTCCTCCACGCGCCGTTCCGCCAGTTTCTGGATTGTGATCAAGGAAGTCGACACTTCGCGGTAGCCGTTGAGCGCGGCCTTCTGGTATGCCGCCACGGCAATGTCGAAACGGGCCTGGGCGGCTTCGGCGTTCCGCCGGAGGCGATTGCCTTGAAAGAGCGGCTGCAGCAGCCCGCCACCGAGCGACCAGGCCGCCCCATCGCCACCGAGGAAATTCGAGAGATCGCCGCTGACGGCGCCGAGAAAGCCGGTGAGGCTGATCGTCGGAAAGAACATCGCCTTGGCCACGCCGATGTCGGCGTTGGCGGAAATCAGCATCTGCTCGGCCTGAGCGACATCGGGCCGCCGTTCGAGCAGCGACACCGGCAGGCCTGGCGGAATCGGCGGTGGCAGCATCTCGGTCTCGGTCAGCACCTGGCGGGGAATCGCGCTGGGAGGACGTCCCAGCAGGAGCGACAGCGAGTTCTCGACCACAGCAATTTGCTGTTCGATATCCGGAATCGCCGCCGCCGTCTGCGAGCGGTTGGCGCGAATGCGGTCCACTTCGAGACGGTTCGCCACACCGCCGTCGAGCCGGTTCTGAAAATACGCAACCGTTTCGTCGTTCAACCCCAGCGTGCGCCGCGCGATCAGGAGCTGCAGGTCGAGCTCGCGCAACAGGAAGTAGTGCGACGCCACGTCGCCGACCAGCGTCACGAGCACGCCGCGGCGGGCCTGGTCGGTCGCCAGCACCACGGCCAGCGCCGACTCGTGACCGCGGCGGATGCGGCCGAACAGATCGAGCTCCCACGAGAGGCTGAAGCCGTACACGCCGCTCTGAGCGGTGCTGTCCTCGGTCTCTCCCGCGGCCTCGCCGCGCACGTTCGACGTCTGACGGCCGTTGTACGACACGACGCCGTCGACTTGCGGATACAGGTACGATTTCGCGATGCCCGCGCGCGCGCGCATCTCCTCGACGCGCGCGATGGCCATGCGCAAATCGAGGTTGTTCGCGATGGCCTCTTTGACGAGCGCCTGCAGAGCCGGATCGTCGAAGACCTGGAACCAGGGCGCATCGGCCAGCGACTCGGCTTGCGGCGCGCCGGCCATAAACCGGTACTGCGGCGGGCTCGGCATTTGCGGGCGCTCGTAATTCGGCCCGACCAGACAGCCGCCCAGAAACGGCGCGAACCCCAGCGCCAGGACCAGCGAAAGAGCGCGACGTCGCATGTCAGTGTCCCCCATGCCCGTGACCGGGGGCGAGTGCCGGAGGTGGTGTCACGGCCGGGGTTGTCGTCGGTTGCTTCGCGCCGCCGATCACCTTCTCCGTCGCGACGTACAACATCGGAATCAGCAGCACGCCCAGAAACGTCGCGACGAGCATGCCGGCAGAACACGGCCATGCCCATCACCTTGCGCGACTCGGCGCCCGCGCCGGTCGCGGTGAGCAGCGGCACGACGCCGAGGATGAACGCGAAGGCGGTCATCAGGATCGGACGGAACCGGAGTTTCGCCGCATTCAAGTGCGGCCTCGACCAGCGGCTTGCCCGCGTCGTGCTCCATCTTCGCGAACTCGACGATCAGAATCGCGTTCTTCGCGGCGAGACCGATGAGCATGATGAGGCCGATCTGGGCGAAGACGTTGTTCACGTAGCTTGGCGAAAACCAGCCGCGCCAGCCACAGCCCCAGATACGCGCCGAACGCGGCGAACGGCGTCCCAGCAGCACGCTGAACGGCAGTCCCCAGCTTTCATATTGCGCAGCCAGAATCAGGAACACGAGGAAGAGCGCGAGCATGAACACCACGGCCACACCTGGCGCCCGGCGCTCCTGAAACGACATGTCCGACCAATCGAAGCTCATGTCCGGCGGCAACACCTCGCGCGCGGTCTGCTCGAGCGCGTCGAGCGCCTGCGTCGACGAGTACCCCGCGGCCGGCACTCCTGCCAGCTCGGCGCTGCGGAACAGGTTGAACCGGTTGGTGAACTCCGGTCCCGCGGTGGGCCGCGTCGTCACCAGCGTATCGAGCGGCACCATGCCGCCCTTCTGGTTCTTCACGTAGAACAGCCCGAGTTGATTGGGATCTCTGCGGAATTCCGGCTCGGCCTGCACGTACACTTTGTAGACGCGTCCGAATCGGTTGAAGTCGTTGATGTACGAGCTGCCCAGCAGCGCCCCGAGCGTCGTGTTCACGTCGTTCAGCACGACGCCTGACTTGAGCACTTTGCTGCGATCGATGTCGGCGTAGATCTGCGGCACGCTCGCACGATAGAGCGTGTTGATGCGCGCGATCTCCGGCCGCTTCCGCGCCGCTTCGATGAAACCGCGCGGTCTGCTGCGCGAGATACTCGGGCGACCCGCCACTGCGATCCTGCAACTGCATCGTAGAACCCGCGCCCGTTCCAAGCCCGGGAATCGCCGGGCGGGCCGAACGCCGCGACACCTGCCCCGGGAATTTCGCGCGCGAAAGCCTGATTCAGCGCGTTGACGACGCCCCCCGCGTGGGCCTCGGGGGTATGCCGATCGTGCCAGGGTTTCAGCTGAACGAAGAAGAAGCCCATGTTCGACGAATACGCGCCAGTCAGCAGGGAAAATCCCGTGATCGTGTTGAAGCCTTCGACGGCTTCGTTCTTGGTGAGAATCTCCTCGACCTTCCGCATGACCGCATCGGTGCGTTCGAGCGACGCGGCATCGGGAAGCAGCGCATTCACCAGGATGAAGCCCTGATCCTCTTCCGGCACGAAGCCCCCGGGAATTCTCTGCACGAGCATGACGATGACGTAGATGAGGACGCCGATGAACGCCAGGCTCCGGAACATCTTTCTGATCAGGATGCCGGCGAACCCGACATAGCGGTCGGTCGTCCATCCGAACACTTTGTTGAAGCCGTTGTAAAACGGCGTGAGCAGGGAGCGCTTGCCGCTCGCGGGTTTCAACAGCAGCGCGGCAAGAGCGGGGCTGAGCGTCAGCGCGTTGACGACCGACAGCAGCACCGAGATCGCGATCGTGATGGCGAACTGCTGGTAGAGGAGGCCGGTGATGCCGCCCATGAATCCGACCGGCACGAAGACGGCCGACAGGATGAGCCCGATCGCGACGACCGGGCCCGACACTTCCTCCATCGCCTTGATGGTGGCCTCTTTCGGCGCCATCCCGTGCTCGATGTGGTGCATGACGGCTTCGACGACGACGATGGCGTCGTCCACGACGATGCCGATGGCGAGCACCAGCCCGAGGAGCGAGAGGACGTTGATCGAAAATCCGAGCATCGGGAAAAAGATGAAGGCCCCGACGAGCGACACCGGCACGGTCATGAGGGGAATCAGCGTCGCGCGCCAGTTCTGCAGGAACACGAAGACCACGACGATGACGAGCACAACCGCTTCGAAGAGGGTGTGCACGATCTCGGTGATGCCTTCGGAGACCGGCAGCGTCGTGTCGAGCGAGACGACGTACTCCATGTCGCGTGGGAAGCGCGTCGACAGATCGGCCATCGTCGACTTGATTCGGTTCGCCACGTCGAGCGCATTGGTGCCGGGAATCTGGAAGACGGCAATGACGGCCGAGGGCGTCCCATTGTGGCGGCCGACGGCGTTGTAGAGCATGGTTCCCAGCTCGAGGCGCGCGATGTCCTTGAGCCTGACCTCAGAGCCGTCGGGAGAGGTCCGCACGATGATGTTGCCGAACTCTTCCTCGTTGAGCAGGCGTCCCTGTGTGCGAACGGTATAGGTGTATTCCGTGCCGGATGGCGCCGGCGGACCGCCGATTTGCCCGGCCGGCGTCAGCTGGTTCTGCGCCGAGATGGCGTTGGCGATGTCGGGGATCGTCAAGCCGAGCCGCGCGATGACGTCGGGCCTCAGCCAGACGCGCATGGCGTAGTCGCTGCCGCCGAATAAATTGATCTGGCCAACGCCCTGTATGCGGGCGATCGCGTCGTTGATGTTGATCGTGGTGTAGTTCGACAGGAAGCTGCTGTCGTAGGTGCCTTTGGGCGACTTGACGGAAATGACGAGCAGCGGAAACGCGAGCGCCTTCTTCACCGACACGCCGTAGTTCTTCACCGACTGCGGCATCTGCGGCATGCCCTGCGACACGCGGTTCTGCGTGAGCACGTTGTCCATGTCGAGGTTCGACCCGACCTCGAACGAGACCTTCAACGTCAACGTGCCGTCGTTGGCGTTGGTCGACTTCATGTAGATCATGTTCTCGACGCCGTTGATCTGCTGTTCGAGCGGCGTCGCCACCGACGATTCGACGTCGGTGGCGCTGGCGCCGATGAAGGTCGTGGTGACCTGGATCATCGGCGGCACGATCTCCGGGTACTGGGCGATGGGCAGGCCCTGCATGGCGACGAGGCCGAGCAGGACGATGATGATCGACATGACCATCGCGACGATGGGCCGGTTGACGAAGAAGCGAGCCATGATCTATTCCGCCTTGCCGGCGGTTGGGGTGCCGCCTGTCTGTGCAGCCGCAGCCGGGGCCGGCTTGGCGTACGACGGTCATGCCTTCCTGAATCCGCTGAATGCCTTCGACGACCACCTGCTCGCCGCGTTTCAGACCCTCTTCAATCACCCAGAGCGATCCGACCCGCGGACCGACCTTCACGCTCCGGAAGGCCACCTTCCCGCTGCCGTCGACCACGGCCACGCTATACAGGCTCTGGAGCTCCTGAACGGCCCGCTGCTGGACGAGCAGTTGTTCCGGCTTCGTTTCGAGCAGAATCCGCGCACGGCCGAACTGGCCTGGACGAAGCAGACCCTGGGGGTTGGGAAATTCGATCTCCACACCGAGTGTGCCGGTCGCGGCATCGACGGCCCGTTCGACGTTGGCAGATCTTGCCGAGCTGGGGATGCTTCGAGCCGTCGGTCAGCGTGAGCTCGATCCCCTCGGCGCGGGGCGCCTGGCCGATGCGCGCGGTGTCCCGCCGGGCCACCCTGAGATAGTCCGTTTCGGTCACGCCGACGCGAAAGAGGACGGGATCGATCTGCGAGACCGTCGTGAGGAGCGTGCTCTCGCCGCGCCCGACGAGGTTACCGGCTTTCACGTTGGTCGTTCCCACCAGCCCGGCAATGGGCGACGTCACGCGCGTGTAGCTCAGGTCGAGGGTCGCCTTCTCGACGGCGGCGCGCCCCGCTTCGACCTGCGACCGGGATGCGTCACGTTCGGACAGCGCGTTGTCGAGCTCCTGCTTGCTCACGGCCTGCTTGGCAACGAGCGGCGTATAGCGGGACACGTCGTTTTCGGCCTTGGCGAGCCTCGCCTGGGCCGTCGCCAGATCGGCCTTGCTCTGCGCGAGAAGGGCCTCGAGCGGCTTCCTGTCGATCTCGTAGAGCAGCTGGCCCCGTTGCACGAACGAGCCTTCGCGGAAGTTCACGCTCTCGAGAAAGCCTTCGACGCGGGCCCTGATGTCCACGTCCTGGAAGCCTTCCGTCTGGCCCACCAGTTCGAGGTAGGTCGGCACATCCTGGACGACCACCGGGGCGACAAAGACTTCGACCGGTGGCGGCGCGACCGTCGCGGCCTCCTTGCAGGCGAGACCGGTCGAGGCGACCGCAATCGCGGCGACAAGCCGTGTCCTGGTGGCGTTGATATGTGTTCGCATAAGTCTCTCTGTACCTCTCCCGCCCTCCGGCCGCCCCCAAGATTGAAGCGGGAGGGGTTCCCCCAACACACTAAGGGCTTCACTCATGGCACAAGTTCGATGCCAGTCGAGCACACAGTGTGCCAGCCCTTCGGCACACGAAGGTGGCTTCAATCCGTCCTGTTGCTCTAGCACGATGGAGGCGCTCCGAATAGTCGGAGGTCTTTCACGCCTTTCGCACAGCGCCCGCCCGCCCCTGGATGGCTGGTCCAGGTTTGGGCCTCAATTCGACCAGGGCATGAGCTGGCATGCGACGTGCCTCGGACCGCCGACGGGAGTATAGTCTGGAGATCCCATGAACCCACGCATGAACCCACCGCGCTTGCTCATCGCTCTTCTGGTCATCGTGGCTTCGGCGTCTGCCGCGGCCGCTCCAAAGTTCGAGTCTGTCTGGAAAGCGGCCGAGGTGTCGAAACTGAACTTCGCCGGCAAGAAAATCGCGGCGCTCGTCATCACCGACGATCAATCGCTTCAGATCTCGGGTGAAGAGGCGCTCGCGAAAGAGCTCAGCGCGCGAAAGGTGAACGGCGTGACGACCTATCGCATCATGCCGCGCGAGGAAATGATGAGCGCCGAGCGCGCCAAGCCATGGTACGAGCGGGCCGGGATTCAAGGTGTGGTTGCCCTGCGTCCGGTGAGCTACCAGGCCGCCGGACGGCGCGCACCCGTCGTCTGGTCGTGGTACTCGCAGTCGTTCTATGGCTACTACGGCATGGGCTGGGCGGGAACGTCGGCGTCGGCATCTCGCTCTCCAAGGACCCCGCCTCGGTCGTCGTCGAAACGCTGGTCTACAATCTGGAGCCCGAACGGCTCGTGTGGGCCGCCACGAGCGAAACGAAGAACCCGAAGAACGTCCAGCAGTTCATCGGCGATCTCGTCAAAGAGGTCGTCAAGGAAATGCGGGACATGAAGCTCGTCCCGCAGGACGCCCGGTAAGTGGGACAGGACTAGAGTCCTGTGCCACAACAGAGTAAAGACAACCCGCTATCCATCGGCGGTGGCACAGGGCTCAGCCCTGTCCTTGCCATCAGCGTCAGACGCGGCGCGTCTGCTGAGATCCCGCCTCCAGCGCGGGCGTCGCGCGCGTGTCCGACAGGTGGAGCGTCTGCGTCGGAAACGCCAGCGATGACCCGCGCCTTCGACGATGTCCATGACCGACACGAGCAGTTCTTCCTGAATCTCCAGAAATCGTGCCCAGTCGTTCGTCAACAACATACGCGAACAGCTTCGACGTCGAGAGACGAGGGCCCAAAACGGAAGAGCCGCACGCGGATCGTCTCGTATCGACGCAGGATGCGACGCGAGCGTGTCGCGAATCCCGTCGATGATCCGGCGGATCTGCGCCGCATGTCGTCCCGAACTGCAGGCCCAGCGTGTGACGAAACCAGCACATGTCGCGTACCGACAGCGTCTCGAGCGTCGCGTTGGCAATCTGACCGTTCGGCACGCTCAGGATCGTGCGTCGCGTCGTGCGAATCCTGGTGGATCGCAGTCCGATCGAATCGACGACCCGTCCCGGCCGCGTCGCCAAGCTTGAGCAAATCGCCGACACGAACGGCCTTGTCGAAGATCAGCGACAGGCCGCCGATGACGTTTTCGAGCGTCTTCTGCGCGGCCAGCGCGACCGCGATGCCGCCAATGCCCAGACCTGCCAGCGCCGCGGTTGGATCCAGGCCGAAGTACTGCAGCGCGACAAGCGCGCCAGGACGACCGCAACACATCGGCGATCCGATGCCCGAGCCGCACCAGCGACGCCACCTCGACCCGGCTCGGATCGCGAAGGGCGCCCGACATAGCGGGCGCCGAGGCGTTGAGGCGCATGAGCAGCCCCACGCCCGAGATCAGGGACAGAATAGCCGCAACCGCCGTCCAGAGCTGTCGCTCGCGAAGCGGAAATCGACTGACGGCACGAGCCAGTGGATCGCGAACGCCAGGAACAACAGGCGAAACACTCCCGGCAACCTGGCGAACCCCGTCAGCCGGTACCAGAGCGGCACGAAGCAGGACAACACCCCACACGAACAGGCGGACTCCGCCAATGCGAAGCCGGGTACGTCGACCGGAATGACATCGATTTCGTCGTAGACCTCCGGAATGGCCTCGAGCGTACGCCGCGAGAACAGCCACACTGGAGGGTCGGTCCCCGGATTCATGTGCTCGACGACGATCTCGAGCGGGCCGTTCTCGGTACTGATCGTGCCGATCACGTCCTGGTCCGGCCTGAGCGGGTTTGCGAGCGATCCCTCGGGACTGTTGCTCACCTCGTTGAGCCTCGCCGGCAGCCGCCTGTCGAGCACGACATACAGCTGTCGCGACAGCTCGCAGGCCTCCGCCCCTCCAGGTCGGTGTTGAGATAGTGGAAGCCGCTTCGTCGTTTTTCCCGCGAGCCGCGCGCATAAAGCCGAGCAGCGTGCCGCGTGGCGTATCGCGGCCCAGCGCGTCCTGCGCCCCGGCAGGCGCAGGCGCCGCAGGCGGTGGAGCCGCTCGCGCGCAGCTGTCTGAGCCGACACGGGCGCGGCCGCAGGAGGATGCGACGAGCGCACACGTCGCCAGCCGGATCCCGGCCTAGACAGATCGCGTAAATGCGGGCTCGTCATGTTTGTCGCGCGGACGAGTGCCCACTTGACGAGCGCTTCCCTGCCAAGCTCCAGCAAATTCCTCGCCGACCGCGCCGAAGAACCGGATGAGCGTCGCGACCAGACCCGTCCAGCCGGTCTGATGGCTCGCGCCCAGGCCCGCGCCATTGTCGCCATGGAAGTACTCGTAGAACAGCAGATGATCCCGCCAGTGCGGATCCGTCTGAAAGATTTCGGTGCCGCCATAGACGGGCCGCCTTCCGTCTTTGCCGCGAAGGAAGATGCGTCGTGAGCCGCGACGCGATCTCTTTGCGACCCGTAGAGATTCATCTCGCGTCCCGAGCCGGTGGGACATTCGATCGTGAACGAGTCGCCGTAGAACATGTAGAACTGCAGCAGCGCGCGGATGAGGAGCACGTTCATCGGCATCCAGACCGGGCCGCGCCAGTTCGAGTTGCCGCCGAACATGCCGTTGTCCGACTCGGCCGGCAGGTACGCCACGCGATACTCGTGACGGCCGACGTCGGAACGTGTAGGGATGCCGCTTGTGGAATCGCGAGAGGGCGCGGATGCCGAACGGACTGAGGAATTCCTGCTCGTCGAGCATCTTCGTCAGAATCCGGCGCAGCCGGTGCTGATCGACGACGGCCATGATGCCGCGATCGCCCTAGCCGCGCGCGCCTTCGCCGGTGGGATGGATGCCCTTCAGCAGCGCCGGCATGCGCCGGACGCGTTCGCGGAAGTGCGCCTCGACCTTCGGCACGCGCTCGCGCTGCCAGGGCTCGATGATCGTCGTCGCGCACAGCGGAAGCAGGCCGACGAGCGACCGCACCTTCAGCCGCGTGGCCGAGCCGTCCGGCAGGCGCAGCACGTCGTAGTAGAAGCCGTCTTCTTCGTCCCACATCCCGGCATGGCCGACGCGATTGAGCGCGTTGGCGATCGCGAGGAAGTGATCGACGAACTTCACCGCCATGTCTTCGAACGTCTGATCCTCGGACGCGATCTCGACGGCGATCTCGAGCATGTTCTGGCAGAACAGCGCCATCCACGCCGTGCCATCGGCCTGCTCGAGATAGCCGCCTGTGGGCAGCGGCGACGAGCGGTCGAACACGCCGATGTTGTCGAGGCCGAGAAATCCGCCTTCGAAGACGTTCCGGCCGGACCGATCCTTGCGGTTGACCCACCACGTGAAGTTCGCGAGCAGCTTGACGAAGGAACGCTTCAGGAACTCGATGTCGCTGCGGCCGTGGAGCGCCTGCTCGGTGCGGTGCAGAAAGATCGTCGCCCAGGCGTGCACCGGCGGATTCACGTCGGAGAAATTCCACTCGTAGGCCGGGAATCTGGCCGTTCGGATGGAGATACATCTCGCTGAGCATCAGCTCGAGCTGGGCTTTGGCGAAGTCGACGTCGACCGCCGACAGCGCGACCGCGTGAAACGCCAGATCCCACGCCGCGAACCAGGGATATTCCCACTTGTCCGGCATCGAGATCACGTCGGCGTTGACCATGTGCGCCCACTCGGCGTTGCGTGACCGCGGCGACCCGACTGCGGAAACGGATCGGCGCCGTGTTCGACCAGCCAGCGGTTGGCGTCCAGGTAGTAGTACTGCTTGCTCCACAACATGCCGGCGAGCGCCTGCCGCATCACGTGCGCCTCGTCCGGCGTCGAGGACGCGGGGCGATCGACGCGTAGAACTCGTCGGCTTCCCGAAGCGCGCGGCGAAGATCGCGTCGAAGTCGGCAAACGGATGCGGCGCTGTCGCCGGCATGCGACAACCTGATCCGCCGCACGACCGTCTCGCCGGGCTTGACGTGGACGCGAAGTGTGCCGCTACCTTCGTGCCCGTCTGTGCCGGTTGACCGCCTTCGACCGGCCGTGCACGACGAAATCGTTGATGCCGTCCTTCACGGGGGACGTCGGGTTCGGCTTGCCAAACAACTGCTGGTAATTGGTTTCGTTCTCGGTGAAGAGCAGCGGCGCATCGTCGTCGACATACCAATGGCGCATGCCGAGCTGGGCGTGCGACGCGTGACACGTTTTCGTACCGGTCGGGCCCGCCATCTCGCGCAGCACCGGCTTCGCGCATCCGAATACGTGCGCCACGTGTTGCGAAACCAGAGCGTCGGAAGGATGTGGAGCGGCGCCGGATCGGCGCCGCGATTGGTCGCGCTGATGCGGATGAGGATGTCTTCCGGGCGAGGCTTTGGCGTACTCGACCTCGACGTCGAAGTATCTGTCGTCGTCGAAAACGCCGGTATCGATCAGCTCGTACTCGAAATCGATCCGCGAGCGCTGGCGGTTCGTCTTCACCAGATCGTCGTACGGAAAGGCACGCTGCGGATACTTGTAGAGCCACTTCATGTACGAGTGGGTGGGCGTGGAGTCGAGATAGAAGTAGTACTCCTTCACGTCCTCGCCGTGGTTGCCCTCGGCATTGGTGAGGCCGAAGAGCCGCTCTTTGAGAATCGGATCGCGGCCGTTCCAGAGCGCCAGCGCGAAACAGAGATGCTGCTCGTCGTCGGAAATACCGGCGAGGCCGTCCTCGCCCCAGTGATACGCGCGCGACCGCGCGTGATCGTGCGTGAAGTACTCCCACGCGTTGCCGTCGACGCTGTAGTCCTCGCGGACGGTTCCCCACTGGCGCTCGCTGAGATAGGGTCCCCACTTGCGCCAGGGCACGCGCTGGTCGCGGCCGCGTCGAGACGCCTCTGTTCCTCCCTCGGACCGCCGGTGGCCGTGCTCGCGTCGTCCTTCATGAATTCCTCTGATGGCTGGGAAACTACGCAGACAACGTGCCAACCTCGCTCATCCGTTCTCCCGAAGGTGCGAGTGCGTCCGCGAGGCCGCCCCGCGCGACCGGAGGACCTCCGAAATCTCGGACGGCAACCGCGTGGTGGCCGTCGGCGAACGGTGCTGGGGTTGCCGCGCCGCGTGTCCCGGCCTGCGCTTTGCACCACGTCGGGCCGTCTCTTTCCCAGAAAGGATTTGTCCGATGAAGACATGGCTTGCCCTCCCGCTGGTGCTGGTCCTCGCCGGCACCGGCACCGCCTCGCTCAGGACGTTCGTACAACTTCGACAAGAACGCGGACTTTTCGTCGTTCAAGACCTATCGCTGGGTCACCATCAAGGAGGCCTCGAAGACGAGCGATTTGATGGACCGGCAGATCAAGAGCCGCCCTCGACATCGAGCTGTCCAAGAAGGGGCTCACCTGAAGTCGAGGAGGGACAACCGGCGGACCTCGCGATTGCCTATCAGGCCGGCGTCGATCAGGAAAAGCAGTTCTACGCGTTTGACACAGGCTGGGGCTACGGACCTGGCTGGGGCGGCGGCTGGTACGGCGGCGGCGGCGGTGGGATGACGACCGGCAGACCTCGACGATCTACATCGGGCAGCTGGCGCTCGACATCTACCAGGTCCCCGAAGACGCTGGTCTGGCGCGGGGTCGTCAGCAAGACGCTGGACACGAACGCCAAGCCCGACAAGCAGCAGAAGAATCTCGCGAAGTCGGTGGCGAAGCTGCTCAAGAACTATCCGCCGCCGTAAGACAGCTAAACGTGCGTGAGGGGTTCGGTAAGGTCGGACACTGACGGTTCTGAAGGGAAGACAGTCCGGCTAAAACCGGAACCGACGAACCTCCGGACCCTATGAATCAACGAACCCTGTGGTACTCCCCGCCCTCACGAGCGGCGCAGCTTCCCTCGAGTGTCACAGGCTCTTCCGCCGAACGTGTCGAGCACGACACCTCGCCGCCCGGCTTCACGCGTGCCGCGCCCGCCATGATTCCGGAGATCCTCCCTTCTGATCCGATGATGTAGCTCCACCATCGTCAGCTCGTATCCCGCCCGTCGCTTCGCCGGGATCGTTCGCCAGGAAGAACAACGGCTGATCGGCCACGAGCACGAGCCGCTGCCTTCGGGTTCGCCGCTTCGTGCGCGAACTTGATCTCGACTTCGCGCTGCCAAGACAATTCGATCGCCCACCGGCGGCAGCGAACGCAGCACGGTCAGGCGCTGGGATAGCCCTTCTCCTTCAAGCCAGGACTCGCTGCCGCCGACTCTCCTCCATCAGCCGATCGAGCGAGATCGTAACGGACGATTTGACCGACGCCACCTCCGTTTTCGTGCGTGCGTCGAGCGTCACATCGAGCGGATACTCGCCTGCGCCACGGGCCCGACACACCGGAGAGAAAAAGCAGAACGGCGACGACCACCCGTGAGTGTTGTGGCTCGCATGACCTCTACCTTTCGGCCGCGCCTCGCCGCGTACGGATTGCCGCCAAGCGCGTTCGAAATGTCGGCGATCGCGCGCTGCGCACGCACGCTGTTGCCGGCGTCGTCGAGCGGCGGCGACACGACGGCGATGCCGAACTTCCCGGCGAGACGGCGATGATGCCGCCGCCGACGCCGCTCTTCGCGGGCAGCCCGGTGTGGTAGAGCCACTTGCCCGAGTCGTCATACAGGCCGGCCGTCGCCATCACCGCGAGCACGCCCGGGACCTTCGTCGCGTCCATCACCTGCTTGCCGGTGACCGGATTCTTGCCGCCGGCCGCGAGCGTCGCCGCCATCGTCGCCAGGTCCCTCGCGTTGACGCCGATCGAGCACTGCCGCGTGTAGAGGTCGACCGCCTGCTGCCAGTTGGTCTTGATGTAGCCGTAGGCGAACATCAGCGCGCCGATCGCCTGGTTGCGCTGGTTGGTGTCGGACTCCGACTTGTAGACGTCCTGCAGCACGGTCAGCTCCGGCCGGCCGCGGCGTTGTGGAAGCCGATGATCTTCTTCCACACTTCGTCGGCGGTCGCGCCCTGCACCATGCTCGTCGCCGAGATCGCGCCGGGGTTGACGAGCGGGTTCATCTCGGGCGCGCCGGTGCCGACGACGGTTCGCGACCCCTTCGATCGCGATGATCGAGTTGAACCGGGCGCCGGTCGCGTCGACGCCGATCTGCTTCTCGACCGAGTCAAGGCCCTGCTCCTGGATCACCTGCGCCATGGTGAAGACCTTGGAGATCGACTGGATCGACACTTCGGTCTTCACGTCGCCGGCGGTGTAGACCTTGCCGTCGACCGTCACGAGGACGATGCCGAACAGATTCGGATCGACTTTCGCGAGCGCCGGGATGTAGTCGGCGTTCTTGCCTTCCTTGAGGTCGCTGAACTTCGCAGAAGGCCGCGTCGACGGCCGCCTGCATCGGCGGCCTGCGCCTGTACGCCGGTCGGCGCCATGCAGGCGACGGAGCACGGCCAGGCCGATAGCGCGGCGCCTGTGAACGACGCCGTCTATGTGGCGCATCGCTAGCCTCCCAGCTTCACCGAGAAGTTGTACTTGAACGAGAACTGGAGCCTTGAGGCCGTCGCTCTGGAAGCCGTCGGAGAAGTTCTCGCGGCGGCCCCACTGGAGTTCGCCGCCGAGCATCACGTTGGGCACCGGGTAGTACAGGAGGTTGCCGAGCGCGTAGTGGCCGGTCGGAAGGCGTTCGGCGACTGCGCCTCGCTGTTGTCGATGTCGTTCATCGAGTAGCCGACGTGCTGCTGAACTATCTCGTTCCAGGTGTGATCGAGGAACGCCACGACAGCCGACGATGGGAAGCGCCTCGCCGAGGATCGGCGTCACGGGATCGAGAGTTGTTGACAATGCCGACGTCCACCGGTGAGTCGTTCATGTAGTTCTGGATGCCCTCGCCGAAGACGAACTGGAGCCGGACGACGTCGTCCTTGCCGTGCTTGAGGTTCGAGCTCAGGTTGATGCCCCAGCCGGTGCCCTCGCCGGAGAGGTCGAACGGGTCGCGAGGATGTCGTCCCAGCTGATCTGCCCGAGGATGCCGGCGGCGCGGACGTAGCCCCAGTTCTGCCGCCCTTGAGGCGCCGGAGATATCGGGCAGCGGGAAGCGGGCCTTGATGTCCTGCAGCTCGATGCGGTCGGCGTAGATGCCGCCGTCGCCGCTGGCGCCCGGCCGCTCGAGCGCGATCATGAGGCTCTTGTATCGTCCTGGATCGGCATCCAGCGCACCTGCACGTTGCGGAAGAACACCATGCCCGTCGGTCCCCAATACTCGAATCGAGTTCGGGAACACGTCGGGATCCATGAACGGACTCCAGGACTGCCCGCGCCAAACTCGCCCGAGTTCGCCGTACGCATGGCGCAGGCGGAACGTCGTCTGGCCTTCGTCCACGCCGGTGCCGAACAGCTCGAACTCGAACGTCGTCTTCAGATCGCCGAGCTCGGTCGGCGTGACGGTACGCACGCCGAAGCGGGTCTGCCGCACGCCCGCAAACGTGCTGTCGTCCTTGCCGAACTCGTTCTCGAACGCCGGCAGCCTCGTGACCCGCATCGTGTCGAACCAGTTGGGGTGATCGTCGTGAAGTTGTGGCCGATGTCCAGCATCGCAAAGCCGTAGATTCCATCGACGGCTTCGCATCCTGCGCGGGGGCCTGCGCTCTGGCGTCGGCTGCCACCAGGAGCAGCAACGCCGGCAGCACCCACGGCAGCACGCGCCGCTTCTTCGACGACCTGTCCGACTCTCTTTCAGACATTGTGTGTTCTCCTCACTTGACGTGCGCCCTCCCACGCACGGACGTTGGTCCGCGCCTGGTCGAAGATGCGCTCGTAGTTACCCTTGCGGACTTTCAGACTGGCATCAGCTGTCAGGCCCTTCCAGACGGGGCCCCACATGTCGTACACCGCGAAGCTGTCGGCGGTCGGTACTGGAGGTTGTTGTGCTCGGAGGTCTTTGACGAAAAGGAAAGGAAGGGCAACGCCCAGGGTCGTGTATCGGCGCATCTACGCCGTATGTTCAGCACGCTCAATGCCATGCCGGCCGGGCCTCTGGAGGTGGGCAGATACGGCCAAAACACTGAGGTTTGCTCGGCGCATGTGCCCATGATGCCGGAGGTCCTCCGGGATAACGGAGGCTCGGAGGTTTCCGGCCGGACAACGCTACAAGCTACGGTCTGTATGAGACCGCTAAGTCCCGATTGCAGCCGCGTTTGCGCCGCCGAGTCCCCGCTGCGCCGATCGGCGCGGCCCTTGCTGATTCCGCTGCATGATGAAGTGCCGCCCGGGAACGCCTCACGCCGCCGCATGGCTCGTCGTGCTCGTGCTGTCGATCTCGATGCTGCACGGGCAATCAAAGACCACTTCGAAGCCGGATGAGCTGCACACCCTTTTGGCTCCCATTGCACTCTACCCCGATTCACTGCTAGCCCAAATCCTGCTGTACCGCCGGCACCCCCGGCGACGTCGTCGCGCTCAATGGATGGTTGTCGACCACTACTAGTCGATCAAGGGTAGCGAGCTGCAGGATGCGGCGCAGAAAGCCGGGTTCCAGCCGAGCTTCGTCGCGCTCACGCTGTTCCCTCAAACCGTCAAGATGATGGCCGATCAAATCGAGTGGACGAAACAACTCGGGCAGGCGTTCACCGGCCACCGCGCGGACGTCTTCGCCAGGCATCCAGCGCTTGCGGGCACAGGCGAAGCAGGCGGGGAATCTCAAGACGACGGCTCAGCAGGAAGTGGAGACGCGCACGACCTCCACCGGGGAGCAAGTAATCGTAATTGAGCCGGCGAACCCGCAGGTCGTCTACGTGTCACGATCTACAACTCGCAGGTCATCTACACACAGGCGCAGCGACCACCGTTCTGGGTCTAGACAACTCGAGTAGCGCCGATGCGGCGGCGGCGGCCGTCATTGGCTTCGGAGTCGGCATCGCCATCGGCGCGGCGATCAACAACAACTACTACTACGGCCCGTACGGCTGGCGCGGCGGCGGCTACATGTACAACGACGCCTGGGACGACTACTACGACCATCGGGAAGACGCGCGCGAGGACTGGATGGACCATCGGGAAGACATGTCCGAAGAGCGAGGCGACCGCGCGGAGAACGCCCGCGAGGAGCGCACCGACCGCCAAGAGCACGCGCCAGGAGCAGCGCACCGAACGGACGGGGCAACCGTGAGGCGGACGGGAGCCAATGCTGAGCCGCCCGCGCAGAATCGAACGTCGACGCAGAGCCGAACTGCGAGCCAGGAGTCACGCGGCTATAGCGGAACGGAAAGGAGCGGATCCGCCGCTGCAGAGCGCAGCGGAACGAGCTCCGGCGCGTTCTCGGGTTACTCGAGCGGAAAATCGGAACGCGCCGCCAGTTCGCGTCGACGGAGCAGGGGGGGGGGCGCCCGCAGTGGAGGTGGAGGGTGGTGTGGTGGGCCGGAAGAGCGCTAAAAAACAGCGGTCACACGTACGGCGGGCAGTGGTTTGTTAGCCGCGGCCCTGATCGCCGCTCTGTCCTGTGCGGCGCCCCAACCCCCGCAATCGCCAGCGCAGCGAGGCGTACTCGACGCCGGAAGAAGCGGTACGCGCGCTCGTCGACGTGGTCAAGGAGGGAAAACTCGACGAAATGCTCGGCATGTTCGGCCCCGAAGGCAAGGAACTGGTCGAGACGTCCGATCCGGCAACCGGCCGACGTCATCGCGAGGTCTTTATCGTTGCCGCGGCCGAACGCTGGCATCTCGCGACGAGATGGGCGCCGACAAACGCGTCATCGTCGTCGGCAACGAGGATTGGCCGTTTCCCATTCCGCTGGTCAAGGACGGCGCCGCCTGGCGGTTCGACACCGCCGCGGGCAAAGAAGAGGTTATCGACCGCCGCATTGGAAAGAACGAGCTCGCGGTGATTCAGATTTCAAGCATACTACGTTGCCGCTCAGCGGGCGTATGCCCTTCGCGGCCATGACGGCAAGCGCCCGGGGCTTGTACACGAGAAGCGTTTCGCAGCAGCACCGGCAAGCAGGACGGTTTGTATTGGCCCTTCAAGCGGGGCGAACGGGATGAGCCCGCTCGGGGAATATGGTCGCGCAGGCCGCCACGGGAGAGACGCGTTGGGGCACCGAGACGCGCATGCCCTTCCACGGTTACTACTTCAAGATTCTCACCGCGCAGGGTCCGGCCGGGGCCCGCGGCGGCGCGAAGGATTACGTCGTCAAGGGTGAGCTAAGCGGTGGGTTTCGGACTCGTGGCATGGCCCGCCGAGTACAGATTCAACGGGCGTTATGACGTTTGTCGTCAACCAGGACGGAACCCTTCATGAAGCCGACCTGGGCCCCGATACCGCGAAGGTGGCCCAGGCAATGACGAGCTACGATCCCGATTCCACGTGGAAAGTCGTCGCCCCCTGAGCACGAACGACTATTTCTTCCGTCGCGTCGGATATTCCGCGAACATCATCTCCACCGCCTTGTTGATCGACGCTTCGAGCTGGTCCCGCTGGACGTCGATCGGGATATCGACGCGCATCCGAAGCAGCTGACGGAAGCTTGCCGGGTCGTGCAAGGTTACGATCAGCGTGCCTACGGGGAATTGCGGCAAGAGACCATTGGCGTCCTTCTTCCCTTTCAGATCCACGTCGGTCCTCGAGAGCGATCCTGTACGTGACGATCACGTCCGCCGGCTCGCTCACCTTCTTCATCTCCTTGGACAGTTCGCGGTCGATCGCCGCCGTGATCTGGGCGTCGACGGCCTTCTCGACCGCGGGTTGTCCGCGGCGCCAGGCGTAGGTGTGGAACTTGGTGTAGTCGACGTTCTTCTCCGGCGTCACGGTGACACCGGTACTTGGTGGTTTGTGCGGCCGCCGCGACGACCGCGGCACAGGCAAGGGCGAGGATGAGCATTAATCGCATCATGATGTGTCTTTTCAGAGCAGAGTAAATGTCACGACGGCACGCGCCCGCTCGCCGTCAGTTCCTGTCAGGATCACGCTAACCACGTAGTCGCCGGGCGGCACCTGACGAAATCGGGCATCGATCGTCTTCGGCGCCCGGCTGCCGTCGAGCTCGGACGTCGAGCTCGCATAGTAGCTAGTAGAGTCTACGACGAACTCCAGCCGTCGGTTGCTGTCTTCCCGCCCGACGGTCGCCCGGATGACGACATCCTTCGGCGCCGAGCCGCGAACTGGCATCAGGCGGATCTGAAGCACGTCGTCCGCCGCCGTCGTATGCCCGGCGCCACCCAGCATGACACCAAGCACAATCGCCAGTATTGGCGCCGATTTCAAACACACCCCCCGGGAAGCTGGTGCCGTTACGCGCGTGCCTCGACCAGCCCGAGCAGGACACCTGTATGCCGGGCAATCATCAGCTCTTCGTTAGTCGGAATCACCCAGGCCGATACCCGGCTGCCCGGCTTGGAGATTCGTGGACCGCTGGCGTCATTGGCGGCGGCATCGAGCTCGATGCCGAGCCACGCCGACATTTCGCAGATCCGCTTGCGGATCTGCGCCGAGTTCTCGCCGATGCCGGCGGTGAACACCAGTCCATCGAGTCCACCAAGCACTGCCGTCAGCGCCCCGATCTCTTTCGCCACCCGATAGACGAAGTACTCCACTGCCAGCCGCGCCGCCGGCTCGCTCGCCGTCAGCAGCACGCGCATGTCGTTGCTGAGTCCCGAGATGCCGATGAGGCCCGACTTCTTGTAGAGGATCGTCTCCACCTCGCTCGCCGAGAGTCCCAGGTTCTGGAAGAGAAAGAGGATCGCGCCGGGATCGACCGAGCCTGTGCGCGTGCCCATGCAGAGGCCGTCGAGCGCCGTGAACCCGAAGGTACTGTCGACGCTCTTTCCGTCGCGCATCGCACACAGGCTCGACCCGCTGCCAAGATGCGCGACGATCACGCGTTTGCCGGCAATCTCGGGCGCGGCTTCAGGCAGCACCGACGCGATGTACTCGTAGGACAGACCGTGGAATCCGTATCGCTGCACCCCGGCCTCGCGGATGTGCTTCGGCAGCGGGATGATCTGCGCCACCTCGGACTGACCGCGATGAAAGCTCGTGTCGAAGCACGCCACTTGCGGCACGCCGGGGAGGCGCGCCGACACCGCGTCGATCGCGGCGAGGTTGTGCGGCTGGTGGAGCGGCGCGAGCGGAATCAGCTTCCGCAGATCGTCCATGACCTGCGGCGTCACGACGATGGGGCCGGCGAACTGGGCGCCTCCATGCACGACGCGATGACCGACACCTGCGAGGCGCGCGTTGCCGAAGCGGCCACGAAACCAGCCGGCCAGCGAGTCGAGCGCCGTGCTCGCGTCCCGCACCGTTGCGCCCAGCGGCTCGTCGGCCACCACGCTGCCCTCGCCGTCCTTCACGCGCAAGTGCGGCGACGTGCCGATGCCTTCGATCTGACCGCGCGCGGCAAGCTTCCACGTCTCGGCAGCCGGCCTCTCGAACACGCAGAACTTGAGGCTCGACGATCCGGCGTTGAGCACGACAGCGCAGTCGTTCATACCTGCACCGCCAGTTGTGAATTCTGGCGCCGCGCATGCGCCGCCAGCATCGCCACGCCGCAGCTCGCGATGCGCGTGCGCACGCTGTCGGCGCGGCTCGTCAGGATGATCGGCACGCGCGCACCCACGACGAGGCCGGCGCAGTCGGCCTGGGCGAGGAACGTGAGCAGCTTGGCCAGGATGTTTCCCGCCTCGAGATCGGGGGCGAGGAGAATGTCCGGATCGCCCGCCACCGGCGACTTGATGCCTTTGATGTTCGCCGCGTCCTTGCTGATGGCATTGTCGAAGGCCAGCGGGCCGTCCAGCACGCCGCCCGTGATCTGCCCGCGATCGGCCATCTTGCACAGGGCGGCCGCATCAATCGTGGCGGACATCTTGGAATTGACCGTCTCGACAGCCGCGAGCACGGCGACCTTGGGCGTCGCCAATCCCAGCGAGATCGCCAGATCGATCGCGTTCTGGCAGATGTCCACTTTGTCTTCCAGCGTCGGCGCGATGTTGATGGCCGCGTCGGTGACGATCAGCACTTTGTGATAGGTCGGCACGTCCATGATGAAGACGTGGCTGATGCGGCGTTTCGTTCGCAGGCCGCCGTCCTTGGCGACGACCGCGCCCAGAAGCTCGTCGGTGTGCAGGCTGCCCTTCATCAGGACCTCGGCCTCGCCCTGGCGAACGAGCTCGACCGCCTTGGCCGCCGCCGCGTGACTGTGCGGCACATCGATGAGCCGCGCTCGACTGATATCGATCCCGGATTTCTTCGCCACCTCGCTGATCTTGGCGGCCGGGCCGACCAGGATTGGAGTGATCAGTCCCTTCGCTTCCGCATCGATGGCCCCCGCCAGCGCCGTCTCCTCGCAGGGGTGCGCGACCGCGGTCGCGATGGGCTCAAGGTTTCGACACCTCAGCAGCAGTTGTTCGTACTTTCCCGTCCCTGGCTCGTGACTCATGGTGAGCTCCTGTTGCTGTGGTCGGCGCGTGCGGGCGCGCCGCCGATCCGGTTTCCTTCAAGAGAAGCGTGAGAAGAATGGCGAGTGCGACGCCGTAGAGCAGCGGCTCGAACGCCGTCTGATAGTGCGCGAGCGTCATGGTCGAGGCGCCACCGCTGACGGCCATCAGGATCCAGCCGAAGACGGGACCGAGCAGCGCGCTGAACGTGAAGTTCAGGAAGTTCACGACGCCGGTGGCCGTACCGCTCATCTCGGGCGGGTTCGCCTCCTTGATGATGGTGTACGGCAGCATGGCGGCGCCCGATACCAGCCCGGCGACGAAGCCCAGCATATACGGCGGGAACACGTGCGCGGGCCCGAAGAGAATCCAGGCCAGGCAGGCCAGCAACACGACCGCGCTCGCGATGATCACCGGTTTGCGCCGGCCGATGGCATCCGATACGTAGCCGAGCAGCGGACAGCCGATGATCCACCGACTGGCACCATCGCCGAGTGCATCACCGCAGACCCGTAATCGAATCCGCGTGCCTCCTGCAGATAGCGGACGCCCCAGATCATGTCGAAGATGGTCGTGGGGATGAACAGCAGCCCCGAGATCATTCCGCAGAGGATCGATTGTGGATTGCGAAAGACCGTCACGAGCGCGCGCGTGGCGCCCTTCATCCAGTCGTCGCTCGCGGGACGCACGTCCGATTTCGGGAGCAGGACGTACAGCACCGCGCTGATCGCAATTCCTGCAATCCCCATGAAGAGCCAGAACGCATTCCAGTTCACGCCCGCGGCGATGACGGGACCGACGACGAACTGGCCCGCAGACCCGCCGGCCATCCCGAACATCTGGGTGGCCCCGATCAACGTCGCGGCGCGGGATGCGGGAAAATTAGTCGAGGCGATGTAGACCGCGCCGACGAGCGCAAAAACGCCTCCTGCGCCCTGCAGAAAACGTCCCACGTTCGCGGCTTCGGCGTTGCCCGACGCAAACAGCAGCGAGCCGATGCCGACTGTGGCGGCGCCGATCGGGACCACTTTGCGCGGCCCCAATCGATCGATGGCGGTACAGCGATGAGGCTGAACGGCGAGTAGCCGTAGTAGAAGAGGCCGACCATCGACGCCACCCCCATCGCCGTGAGGCCGAAGGCCTCCGACAACTGGGGCATCATCACGCCCGGCGCCGATCGAAGTGTTATGATAGAAGTAGGATAGCGCCGTAATCAGCCATGCAAACGTTGCCGTCCTGACAGCAGGATTCACCTGGTGCTCTCCGATGTGACCGCGCGGAGTTCAGCTCACGGATATAGAGCGAGGTCTTACGGCTTAGAGCAGACACCATGCCCGTCCCGCTGTCCGCGGCTGTCGTCTCAACTTGAAAGAATCAGAAAGAGTTAATGAGCGTTCTACACCCGGCGCACCGACACGGGATACGACTGCGGCTCCACCGCGCCGGAGTTTCTCCCGCATTCCGGAGGGTCTGTCGCGGGGACTCTTACGGCTGGAGTTCCCTGGCAACGGAGAGCAGGGGCAACCGCAGCGTGAACGCTGCGCCCTGGCCCTCTCCGGCGCTCTCGCCATCGATGGTGCCGCCGTGCAGTTCGACGATGTGGCGCGCGATGGCAAGGCCCAGCCCGAGACCGCCGTGCAGTCGCGTCGGACTGCTTTCGGCCTGCCGGAACCGCTCGAACACGTGTGGCTTGAAGTTGCTGGGAAATCCGATCCCGTTATCGCTGACGACGATTTGGATGTCGCCGGCGTCTCGAGCGACGCGCACCTCGATGCGCCCTCCGCGCGGCGTGAACTTCACCGCGTTCGAGAGGAGATTCCAGACGACCTGCTGGAGTCGAGTCGCATCGCCCGGCAGCTCCGGGAGGCGCGGCGCAATCACGCTCGTCAGCTGGAGGCCTTTCGCATCGATGGCGGGCTTGACCGTGGCAATCGCGTCTTCGACGACGCTGGCGATATCGGTCGGCTCGATTCTGAGCCGCGCTTTGCCCAGCACGATGCGAGAGACGTCGAGCACGTCCTCCACAATCTGCGCCAGCGACGCGGCGTTGCGCCCGATCACCTCGATCGCCTGCGGCACTTTCTCGGGCGCGACGGCGCCCGACTGCAGCATTCGGGCGTAGCCAAGCACCGCATTCAACGGCGTTCGCAGCTCGTGCGACAGCGTCGCCAGAAATTCATCCTTCAGCCGGTTGGCGTTCTGGAGCCGGCGATAGGACTGCGCATTGTCGATGGCGAGTGCGGCGCGCGACGCCACATCCAGCGCGAGCCGTAGATCGTCGTTGCCGAACTGACGCGTTGATTCCGTGTTGGCCAGCGTCAGGACCCCCAACACCCGATCGTTGGCGACCATCGGCACGCACATGTACGAGACGAGGCCGAGCGACCGCATTTTTTCCAGACGGTCGGCATTTCCCTGTGCGGCGGCGACCAGCATCTCGTCGGACACTTGCGGCACAAACGCGGGCACGCCGGTGCGGGCCACGAACTGCGGGCTCGTCGGCGTCTGCGGGTCTTCGTAGTTCGCCCGCACGTCCTGCGCAAGCGGGATCTTGTCGGGATTCACATGCTGGGTGGCCACGGGCATCAGCATCCCGTCCTCGTCAACGACGTCGACCGCGCAGTAGTCCGCGATGACCGGTGTCGCTGCGGCGGAGAGCGTCCTCAACGTCTGCTCGTAATCGAGCGATCGCGTGAGCGTAAGGGTCACTTCGGCGAGAAACAACTCGCGATGCGCGGCCCGGGCCGCGAGGGCTTCGGCCTGTTCCTGTCCGAGATATCTCGCGCGATTTTGGAGGCGCCGACGACCTGGCCGTCGGCGTTAAGGATCGGCGAGACCGTCAGCGAGATGGGAATCAGGCGCCCGTCGCGGCTCTGGCGCACCGTTTCGAAGTGATCGACGCGCCGCCCGGCCCGGATCGATTCGAGCACGGCGTCTTCTTCGGATTGTCGATCAGCGGGAATGAGGGTGCGAATCGATCGGCCGATGATCTGTTCGGCTGTGTAGCCGAACATCCGTTCGGCGGCATCGTTCCACGACAGCACGATACCGTTCAGATCTTTGCTGACAATCGCATCGTCGGAGGACGAGACAATCGCAGCCAGCCGGCGCGCAATGTCGTCTGAGGGATCCGCCACGACACTCAGACTAATTGATGCGAATTGTGCTCGCAAGAAGGAGATCGGGACTGAATCAAAATGAGTCACTGGGCATTGTGGCGAACGCCGCCGAACAGGGCCGTCCGTACGCGCTCGATCTTGAGCCGCACCTTGTCCATGAGCGATCCGGCATCCCCTGGGCGCCTTCCGGCGCCGCGGTCGCGTACGGCACGATGAACACGAGGATCGCATACAGGCCTGCGATGCCGGCCGGAGGCCGATCGAACGCCGCGATCTCGACGATGCCGGCAGCCACGAACGCTATCCTGACGAACGTGGGATCGGTGTTGACGTGCGCCGCGATGCCGTTGCACAGCCCGGTGATCATCGCGCCTTCGCGAACCTTGTAAAGACGTCTGGGCGCGGACTCGCTTCTGGGAGCGTCCCATGGCGGTGGAGCGCTGCCCGATCCGGGGGCCCCGGCATCGACGGGACCAATTTCACGCAGCACATCGGCGATGTCGGCGACCATCACAATCGCCCTCGGCGGCTCGCCAGGCTTCATGAGCTTCTCCGCGATCGACTGTTCGAGGTCGCGGATGATCTCGACCCTGTCGGGGTTGGCGCCAAGCTGCGACTCGGCGTGCTCGAGATAGGCTCGGAGGGCGTCGTACGCGCGCTCGTCGAGCTGAAACAGGCGGTTGTCGAGGTTGATCGTGATGAGTTTCTGCATGATTAGCCTCGCCCAAGATTGTCGAGCGTCTCGTTGATGTAGGTCCAATAGTCGCTCAGCTCGTCGAGCTGCGACTTCCCTTTCGTGGTCAGCTTGTAGTACTTGCGTGGAGGCCCTGCGTCGGACTCCTGCCAGTCGTAATCGACGGTGCCTTCGCGCCGCATCTTGCTCAAGAGCGGGTACAGTGTGCCTTCCTGCGTCGCGAACTCGGTCGTGCTGAGCCGTTGGAGCATGTCGGCGACGTACACCTTGTCACGGGCGACGATCTTGAGAATCAGAAACTCGAGCAGCCCTTTCCGGATCGACGCAAACTTCTCGTGGATGTGGGCCGTCGTCGCAATTGCCATTCAAGCTACCTTTGATACACAAGGTAGCATCGTCTTACAAGGCTGTCAACAACACTAGGAATTCCGTCCAAAATATGAGACTTTAAGGGGATTCATGGCTAACCGATCGCGACCATCGCAACAAAAGCGGCACAAAGAGCGTGCCCGGCAGGAAAAGCAGAAAATGAAGTTCGAACGCCGTCAGGAAGCCAAGGTCGGCCGCTCGAACAGCCCTCGCCAGCCCGGGGACATAGATCCCGACATCGCCGGCATCGTCCCGGGTCCCCAACCACCCAGGGAAGACGAGCTGGTGGACGACGATAACGTCGAGCCTGGTTAGGTTTCGTTAGCCTTCCGATTCCGCTTACGGCTTTCGAAGACTTCGAGAACGGTCTGCACGGCCTCATTCTCTTTGTGGCGAAGTTCCCGCTGAATGCCAGGGATCATGTACCAGGCCCTAAGGGCTTTGTACACTTCATTTTCCTGGTTCTGCAGCTCTGAGGGGCTTTTTTTGACGGGAGCGGGCATGCGCTAACTGTACCAAAAAAAGGGATATCGGGCGAGAGCTAAGGGTGCGGCAGGGCCGGAATTGTGCCGGCCCTGCCCTCCGCAAACGCTACGGCCTGGTATGTGATACGACGGGTTTCAGACGGATCGGCGGGAGTCGGGCTTCATCGTGGAACTGCCCTGACTCCTGGCGGCACGGACTTTTCCGCCGGCTTTTCCGCCGGTTTATCACCCTGTGGCTCCGCCGGCTTGTCGGCGGGCTTGTCCCCCGACGGTGTCGAGCCCTTCAGCGGCCAGTTCTTGGCCAGGTACTCGACCAGCACTTTGGCTTCTTCTTCGTTCAATTCGGCCCCGAGGTCGATCATGTTCACGACCACCTCGTGCCACTCCTCGGCGCTGCGGCCGAACGTCGTCACCTGTTCCGGCGCGTGACACGTGCTGCACTTCTTCTCGAGAATGTCCTTGCCGGGGCCATCAGGAAACGCCTGAGCGGCGGCCAGACCGGCCGACGCGATCACGGCAGCCACGGTAAGCGGGAGTAAAGAAAGCTTGAACATGATTCCTCCGTCGCCTCATTGTACTGAGAGACGGGTCCGGCTAAAGCCGGACACTACGTACTCCCGCGCACCTAACGCACCTGTCGCACCTGTCGCACCCGTTTCAGGAGTGGCGCGCGAAGAAGTAACCGTCGCTTTCCTCCACGTTCATCGGGCCGTCGAAGGCATCGCTGAGACGCCCCTCGGTCAGGATGTCGCGCTTGGCGCCATCGGCCGCGATGTGCCCGTTCCGCAACAGGATGACCCGGCCAATCTCCGGGATGATCTCTTCGACGTGGTGCGTGATCAGAATCAGCGTCGTGCCGTCTTTCGCGATATGCCTGACGCGCTCCATGAAGCGATGGCGCCCGACGACGTCCAGCCCCGTCGTTGGCTCGTCGAGCACGAGCGCGCGCGGACTGGTGACCAGCGCCCTCGCCAGCAGCACCCGCCGCGCCTCGCCGCTCGACATTTCGTTCATCAGCCTGCGTGCGAGGTGCCCTGCCGCCATCCGGTCCAGCGCTTCGACCGCGCGGCGCCGCATATCGTCGGACACCGCGCTGTAGCGCAGGATGCCCTGGGTGGCGACAAAACCCGACAGCACCGCCGCGAGCCCGGTGATTCGGCCTTCGCTGTTGCCCGCGACGAAACGATGGTGGAGGTCTGCCGACACGATGCCGAGCTGCGGACGCAGCTCGAACACGTTCCAGTTGTCATCGCCGAACACGCGGACGGGCGACAGGTCGCCCGGCAGCGGAAGCGGGCGCTCTTCGTGGGTAAGGAGTCGCACGAGGACGGACTTACCGGCCCCGTTCGGTCCCAGGATTGCCGTATGTTCGCCGACGCCGATTCTCAGCGTCAGCCCGTGCAGCACGGTTCGGTCGCCTTTCTTGACGCTGGCATTTATCAGCTCGAGGACGGGCTCGCTCATCGCGCGACATTTTATGTCACCGCAGCGTGATGCCCGCCCGCAGGAGCGCGCCTCGCGAGAGTTGCTCGCCTGGGATGTAGCCCCGCGCCTTGTAGCCGGCGGTGACGTGCAGCGCGTCCGACCAGCGCGAGCGCAGGAAAGCGGGCAGCGGCACCAGGACGGTGCCCGTCGCACCGGCGCCCGTGCCCAACGGCGCCGATGTTTCATCGCCAAACACGTCGGGCTGACGCCACACATTGACGGCGGCGTCGATTTGCAGGCCCTTGATGCGCCACACGTCGGCTACACGGCCCGTCAGCCCCCACGTCGTGCTCGCTCCGGTGTTGCCAATGCGAAGCCCGAGGTGCGTCAGCCTTCGCCTGTCGGCGCGCTGAGGCGTCCGCCACGACGTGCGGAGCGTCCACTCCGCCCCGTACGGCGCGAGCGCGTACCCAAGCGACGGGAGAATTCGAACCCCGCCTCCTACGGGAATCAGCGGCATCGGCCCCGTGGGGTTTCCATCGCCGATATACGACCCCGCCACGCCGTACAGGGCATAGAACAGGAGCGGATCGGCGAGCGCCAGAAGCGCGCGGTCCTGCACGTAACGCCGCGTGAGCGGCGCGCACGGCGCCTTGCACGCGTCTTCGAAATTCTCGAGGAAGTCGGCGACGTCGTGGCCTTCGCGTGAGCTCTCGGACGCCGTCAGGATGTAGGTCATCCCCGTGAGACGCGACTCGAAGTACAGCCACGCTTCGCGATAGTGGATGCGGCCCCGCGCGACCGCACGGTCGGTAATGGCGTCGGCCAGCGAATGCTGGGCTTCGATGCCCGACGCCGACACGCTCAGGTGTGCGAGGGGAGAAACGGGAAACTGGCCGCTGAAGCTCGTGTAGGCGTCACCAGAGCCGTATGGAATGGGCGCGTCGAACCCGTATCCGATGCGACCGTCGCCGAGCTCACGAAATCGCGCGCCATGGCCGAAGACCTCGTGGGCGACGACCATGAGCATGTGCTCCTGAGGCACGTCGAGCGCGATGAACTTCCCTGCCCTGAACAGCGCGCCGCGCGCAACCGACAGACGCGTCCGCTCGGTCCCGAGCTTGAGCGGGATCCATCGATCTTCGAGCGTCGCGAGCAGGTGCTGGGCGGTGACGAGATCTTCGGCGCCTGCCGCGGGCGTCATGTATTGATCGAACACAACGGCATACGGCGCCGAGGACTGAGCCGAAGCCGCGCGCGCGAGCGTAACGATCAGAATCGAAAGGGATAAGACCCGCACGAATGGACTATAGACCAACAGGTTGGTACTGCGGTTGCACCCAACCCTGCACGTGCGCCAACGAGCAGCCGGCGCAGACAGGAGACGCACATGCCAAAAAACACACCGAAACGGGCGGCCAGCAAAGAGAAGGCTGGGCAGACGCGCCAGAACGAGAATCGTGAAGGTACCGGCAAACAGAATCAGCACAAGTCGATCGAGGAGTTCGAATCCACGGTAGACCTGCCGGGCAGGACCGACTCTGGCCCCGAACCCGACGTCTTCGGGCAGGAGATTCCGCCGCAGAAGTAACGTCCGCCCTCAGGCAGAGGCGAGGGACTTCCAGTTCTTGATCAGGTACTCGGCGGTGCGCCATGCGAGAGCCTGGACGGTCAGCGTCGGATTGTGGGCGCCGCTCGTCCCCATGACCGACGCGCCGAGCACGCCGAGATTCGGCGCTTCGTGGGCAAATCCCCATCGATTGACGACGTTGGTCTCGGCGTTGTCTCCCATGCGCGTGCCACCGTAGGCGTGCGTCGAGGGGCCCATCGTGCCCAGCGGGTTGCGAATCACATCCGTAGCGCCTGCCGCCCGGTACCACTGCTCCATCCTGTCGGCGACGAAGGCCGCGGCCTTGCGCTCGTTCTCTTTGAAATCGGCCGTGATGCGACAGACGGAGAGGCCCAGGGGATCCTTCACCGTCGGGTCGAGGTCGAGATAGTTGTCCTCGTACGGAAGGGTCGACTTCTGGATGTAGGCGCCGTGCGCACGATCGGCGTTCTGCTTGACGAACGCCTTCCACTTCGAACCCCACGACGGAACCTTGCCGAACGTATTCATGCTGGCGGCGCCGATGGGCCGGCGATCGGAAAACACGAACAGGTTTCCACCGCCGATGAAGTCGAGCTTCGAGTGATCGAAGTTGTCGTCGGCGAAGTCGTCGACCGCGACACCTTGCGCGGGCAATCCGTACCAGTTGTTCAGATTCACCGGGAACAGCGCCTGCACGCTGCCGCCGGTCGCATGCGTGATGTAGTGCCTGCCCACCTGCCGGTGGTTGTTCGCCAGGCCGTTGGGAAACGCTTTTGACGTGGAGAGCAACAGCGTCCGCACGTTTTCGTAGGTGTACATCGCCAGCAGCACGACGCTCGCCGGCTGGAAAAAGGTCTCCGTCCCTTTCACGTAGGACACGCCGGTCACACGGCCGTTGCCATCGACGTTGATTTCGGTGACGTGCGCGTCGGTCACGACGTCGAGGTGACCTGTCTTCTGCGCCTTGGGGATCGTCGTGACCGCCGTCGAGCCTTTTGCGTTGACGTGACACCCACCGCGCGCGCAGAAGCCGTGATAGGCGCATCCCGAACGCCCTTCATAGGTGCGCGTGTTGATCGCCGCGGGCCCCGGAAAAGGATTCCATCCGAGCCCCCGCGCGGCCGAGGCCATCTTCTCGTGCCAGTCGGTCCATCGCAGCGGCGGCATCGGATATTCGGTCCGGCGCGGCGCTTCGAAGATGTTTCCGCGGCGGTCGATCTTGCCGTTGATGTTCCCGGCCTTTCCCGACACGCCCAGCTCGCGCTCGACGATGTCGTAGTAGCGCTCCAGTTCCTCGACGCCGAACGGCCAGTCTTCGACGGTGGAACCTGACGGAATGCGCGACGCGCCGTAGCGGCGTGTCGTCTCGCTGACGACCTTGAAGTCCCACGGGCTGAGGCGCCAGCTCTGCGCCCAGTAGTGGAGCGACGTGCCGCCGACACCGTTCATCATCGGGTGAAAGGACGGGCGCGCGGAGTACGGGGCCGACGCATTCGGCCGGTGCGTCGGCACCTCGCGATTGGCCTTCTGTACCGAGTGCGGCCACGCGCGATAGTTGTTGCGCAGCTCGTCTGGTGCGAAGTCCTTCGGCGTCAACCAGCGTCCGGCTTCGAGGCCGACGACGGCGAGGCCCGCCTGGGCCAGCGGCAGTGCGGCCACGCCTCCGGCGGCGCCCATGCCCACGATGACGACATCGGTCGGTTTCAGGTTAGTGGGCATCGGACGCCCCCATCGTGTTCGCGAACATCGCGTAGTCGTAGGCCGACCTGCGAACCGGTTTCGCGTATTCGCTCATGCGCTGGTCTGCGGCCGTGACGTTCAGGCGCACGCCGGGATAGCCGATGAGATCCCAGCCCACGAAATTCTGGTTGCCGCCATATGCCGGATCGCAGAACGTGCCCTGGATCGTGTGCGTGCGCACGAGCGCGAAGAACGGCGTTTCTTCCATGGAGGCCAGCACGCGATCCTGCTGGGCAGCCGCGAGCTCGACGAAACGCCGGCCGCCGTTCGCGCGCGCCGCTTCGTCGATGGCGGCGAGGCCGGCTGTATAGGTCTCGCGGGATGACGCCAGCCATCCGCCCAGGGAACGTTCGATATAGGTGGCGGCGTGCGCCTCGGCGGCGCCCGGGCCGTTGTCGTCGGTCGGGATGATGCGCGCGCAGATCGCGGCCAGCGTGGCGGATTCGGCCTGGCTCAGCACGTTTGTCTGCGCCAGCACCTGCTGCCTGAACGACAGCACGCGGCTGAGCTCTGGAAGCGCCAGCACGCCCACACCGGCCAGTCCCAGCCGTTTCAGGAGCTCGCGACGGGAAAACGCGGGCGGGATCGTCATGGACCCTCCAGGAGGCGTCACTGTACCGAATCTAGAAACTAAAATCTAGAAACTAGAAAAAATCTGGAATAATGTTCCCCATTCCGCAACTCTAGAAGGAGCGTTTATGAAAGCAGTGGTTTGTCTGATGTTCGCGTGCGCGCTCGTGGCAGTCACGGTCCAGGCGCAGGCGCCGGCCGCGGGTGGGCAGAAGGTTCCGCTGAGCGAAGGGCTCCGGCGGTCGTACAACACCTTGAAGCTGAATCTCACCGAAAGCGCGCAGAAGTTTGGCGAGGCCGACTACGGCTATCGCCCGTCTCCCGAAATCCGGCCGTACGGCGGGCAGCTCGCGCACGTGGCCAACTCGCAGTTCAACGCCTGTGCCGCCGCCAGAGGCGAGGCGAACCCGCACCAGGGCCAGAACCTCGAACAGACGATGAAGACGCGCGACGAGATCATCAAGGCGCTCGCCGATTCGTTTGCGTTCTGCGATCCGGCCTTCGAGAAGCTGACCGACCAGAGCGCGGTCGAGCTGGTGAAGCAGGGGCAGAACGAAGTCGCGCGCGCGTCGGTGCTCACCAACCTCATCGTGCACGGCAACGAGGAATACGGAATCCTGACGGTTTACATGCGAACGAAGGGAATGGTTCCGCCTTCGACCGAGCGCGGAATGCGTGGTCGCGGCGCGGCCGCGCCGAAATAGAGATGGCAGATGGCACATGGCAGATGGCACATGGAAAGTGCCATCTGCCATCTGACATCTGCCATTTTTGACATTACCACCCCGCTCCCTTACCGGCCGACGTGCGCTTGATGTGGGCGGCTGGTTCGGCGAAGCGCAGAATCAGGTCGCGCAGGCGGCGGTTGTAGTCCCACGGCCCAAGGGCGATGCCGCGAAGGTTACGGACTGCGTCGCTCTCGTCATCCCACTCCGGATCGAAGTCGGGATTCCGCTCGGCCAGGAATTTCACCACGCCCGTTTCCCCGTGCAGGTTCACTTTGATCTCGCCGAGCGTCTTCCTGATGCCGCGATCGGAGGTCACCGTCGCCGGTTTGGCGAGCTTGAACCAGAGCACCCAATTGCCGGAACGCAGCTCCTTGACCTGGCTCCAGGGAATCGTGGTCACCGGCTTGACCGATAGGCTCGGGCAACCGGCTGCCGCTTCGTAGAACGCGACCTCGCCTGGTTCGGGGAACTTCGCGTAGCCAAGGTGCCGATCGATCGATCCCGTGAACTGCCCCGTGCGGTAGATTCGGACGGCGTCTCGCCCGAACGACATCAGAAAGTAGCTCTTGTAGTCCACGTCGTACAGCGTCGCCGTCCACACGACGACGCCCCCGTTGTCTGCGATGCGCGTCCAGGCGTCGACGGCCTCGCGCTCGGAGCCGAGGATGGCGTACTGCCGCGCGAGCATGCTCGCCGCCATCATGTTGCGCGGATCGCGTTCGAGCGCGCGCTCGGCGAGCTCCTGCATGTCGCCGTTCAGATCGTCGAGCGTGCTGACGTGTTTGTTGACGAGGAACGCATCCCAGAAATCAGACCGGTCGCTCAGCAGTGTTTGCGCCTGACCGACCGTCGCCATCTCGTAGCTGATGGGATCGATGACGCTCCGATCGCACGTGAGGGGCTCCACCGCGACGCGATGCGCGGGCAGCCTGTACGGCGGTCGTTTCCTGGTGCTTCGCGATCGCGGGCGTAAAGAGAAACGACGCCACGCTCAAGCACAGCGCCGTCTTGGATCGGGCGCGCAACCACATGAAAGCCTCCGGGGAAAAGAGGGGTCGGGAGGGGTTTTCGCGTCGGCACGGGCGAAACCCCTCCCGACCCGCTTGTCGGCGGAGCAACCCGCGTGCCGCATCCCGTGCGTGAAATTGCCAGCAAATTCGCGTGTTTTCGACGCCCACTGTTCTCAGTTTCGGACGGTCTGGTCCGATTGCGATGTGCCGCCTCGAGACCACGCCGGAGCCCGTCAGCCAAAGCCCGAGCCCGCACTTCCGCTCGGCGTGCGCACACGGCAGATGCTCGCCGATCTTGCGGCGACCGCGCGCCTCGTGTGGTCCGCCAGCCCGCGTCTGCTCGCGCTGATTCTCGGCCTCAGCATGCTGCTCGCGCTCGTCCCGGCGGCAACCTTGTGGGTCGGTAAGCTGCTCGTGGACGAAGTCGCCCGCGCCATTTCCGGAGCGATGCCGAGCGCGGACGAAGCTTACCGGCGGCTGGCGATGCTGCTGGCGCTGCAGGTCGGCATCACGATCGTCTCGTCGCTCGTGCAGACGCTCTACAGCACGTCGCGCGAGCTGCTGGGCGACACGCTGCAGAACCGCATCAGCCTGCGCATCCTGCACAAGGCCGCGGCGCTCGACGTGGAGAGCTTCGAGAACGCCGAAACCTACGATGCGCTGCGCAATGCCTACAACGAAGTCGGCTCGCGCCCGCTGGGCGTCATGTTCCAGATCATCGGGATCGGCCAGGCGCTGATTACCCTGACCTCGATCGCCGGCCTGATGTCGCGTCTTGGATGGCAGGTGCTGCCCCTGATTCTCCTCGCGAGCATTCCCGGCGTCGTCGTCTCGAGCCGCTTTGGCGCCGAAGGATACCGGCAGATGCGGCGGCGCGCGACCGACGCGCGCCATCAGAACTATCTCGGCTCGATCCTCACATCCGACTCGCTCGTCAAGGAAGTGCGGCTGTTCGGGTTCGAGCGATACCTGCTCGAGGGCTGGCAGGACTACTACCTGAAGTTCCGCGCGCAATACGTCAATCTGCTCGGACGGCGCAGCGCCTGGGGACTCGCCGCGACGCTCGGGTCGGCCCTGCTGATCGCGTTCGCCACGCTCTCGGTCTTGCGGCGGGCGGCCAACGCCACGATCACGGTCGGCGATTTCGCCCTCTTCGTCGGCGGAATCGTGCAGATTCAGAGCCAGTTCACGTCGCTCCTCAACAGCGTGACCGGCATCTACGAAAGCCTGCTCTACATGCGAAACCTGTTCGAGTTTCTCGAGCTGCCGTCTCGCAACCTCGACGAAGGCGAAGAATGGCGCGGGCCGATCGAGTCCATCGCATTCGAGCGCGTCAGCTTCCGCTATCCGCTGACCGACCGCGACGTGCTGTCGGAGGTCTCGTTCAAAATCGGCAGAGGGCAGGCGCTCGCGCTGGTCGGCGAAAACGGCGCGGGCAAGACGACCGTCGTCAAGCTCGTCACACGACTGTTCGAGCCCACCGCGGGCCGCATCCTCCTGAATGGTCTCGACGCGTCGCGCTTCAATCCGCGCAGCGTGCAGCGCGAGATGAGCATCATCTTCCAGGACTACGGCCAGTATCAGATGACGGCGCGCGAGAACATCGGCCTCAGCCGCACCGACCGGATGCAGGACGATGCGTCGATTCAGCAGGCTGGTGAAAAGTCCGGAGCGGTGGACGTGGTCAACGAACTGCCGGAGCGCTACGAGACGATGCTCGGACGATTGTTTCCGGGCGGGCGCCAGTTGTCGGGCGGGCAATGGCAACGGCTCGCGCTCGGTCGCCTGTACTTCCGTCCCGCGTCGGTTCAGATCTTCGACGAGCCGACGGCGGCGCTCGACGCCATCGCCGAAGCGGCGATGATCGATCGCCTGCGCGAGCACGGAACGGATCGCATCTCGCTGCTCATTTCACATCGCTTCTCGACGGTGCGCATGGCCGACGACATCATCGTGCTGCACGACGGCAAGGTCGTCGAAGCCGGTTCGCACGCCGATCTGCTCGCCCGGCGTGGGATGTACGCCACCTTGTTCAATTTGCAGGCGCGTGGATATTCTGCCGTAACTAGCTGAGTTACCAGCCTGTTAGGTCGCTTACAGAAGTCTTACAAACGTCATCGCCCCGGCTTGCTATCGTCATGGGGCCATTCTTCCGACAAACAACAGGAGTTGAAAACATTGGCATCCGTCGCTGCCCTGTCCGGGCGCTACAGCAAGTTGTCGTGGACCACGGCGTTTTTCATGACGCTGTTCCACATTGGTGCGGTGTGGGCGCTCTTCCAGTTCACATGGGAAGGACTCGCCGTCTTTCTCGTCACCTACTACATTTCGCTCTCGCTCGGCATCGGCATGGCGTATCACCGGCTGCTCACGCACCGGTCGTACAAAACGTCGAAGCCTGTGGAATATTTCCTGACCATCTGCGCGACGCTCGCCCTCGAAGGCGGACCGCTCTTCTGGGTCGCCACGCACCGCCAGCATCACCAGCATTCGGATACCGACCACGACCCGCACACGCCGTTGCACGGCGGCTGGTGGGCGCACATGGGCTGGATCCTTTTCGGCGATGCGCTGCACAACGACAACACGATCACCGCGAAGTACGCGCCCGATCTCGGCAAAGATCCGTTTCACGTCTGGATCAGCAAGTACCACTGGATTCCGCTCACCGTGCTCGGCTTTCTCCTGCTGGCCATCGGTGGATGGAACTGGGTGCTGTGGGGCGTCTTCCTGCGGACCACTGTCGGCCTTCACGTGACCTGGCTGGTGAACTCGGCCACGCACATGTGGGGATCGCGCCGCTTCGCGACCCGAGACGACTCGCGCAACCTCTGGTGGGTGGCCGCGTTGAGCTTTGGCGAGGGCTGGCACAACAACCACCACGCGCATCCCACGTCGGCCGCACACGGCCTCGCGTGGTACGAGATCGACATCACCTACTGGCACATCCGCCTCTTCCAGGCGCTCGGCCTGGCCACGCAGGTGCGGCGCGCCGCGATCGACGCGAGCCTCGAAGAAGCGGCGTAGGAATCTCGAATCTAAAATCTAGAAACTAAAATCTAAAATCTATATCTGGAATCTACGAACCCAGCTTCTAGATTCTAGATTCTAGTTTCTAGATTCTAGATTCATCTATAGTACTCCCCATGTCCGTCGCCCCCGGGCGCCAGGGCGTCATCGCCTTTTTCGTCACGTTCTGCGTCTGCCTGGTCGCCCTGGCCGTCGCCCTGAACGTGGGATGGGTCGTCCTCACGCTTCGTGAAATCGTCCCGCTCCTGGTTGGCAGTCTCGTCTTTGCGGCCATCATCACCGGACTCATTCTCAACACCACGTTTCTCGTGCGCGAAATCCGGCGCAGCGAACAGCACGACGCGTTCGTGAACGCCGTCACCCACGAACTGAAAACGCCGGTGACGTCCATCCGCCTGCATCTCGAGACGCTCAAGTCGCGCGGCCAGGCCGTCGACGACAGCAAGCGGCGCGAGTTTTACGACGTGATGCTGCAGGACAGCGACCGCCTGCTGCACCTGATCGAACAGGTCCTCTCGGCCGGGCAGAAGGGACGCGGACCGTTCCAGCAGGTGCGCGTCGACTTGAAGGCGCTTGCGGAGGAGTGCATCGAGGTGACGAAATCGCAGCGGCGCCTGCCCGCCGAGGCTCTTCAGATGGTCGGCGCCGCGCACGAGCCGATCGAGGTGTTCGGGGATCCCGACCATCTGCGGGGCGCCATCCTCAACCTGCTGGACAACGCGGTGAAGTATTCCCGCGATCACGTTCGCGTGGAGGTCGAGGTCGGCAAGGGCGACGAAGACCTCGCGGTCGTCCGTGTGCGCGATCAGGGCATCGGCATTCCGCCGAACGAAACCAAGCGGATCTTCGGCCGCTTTTACCGGACGCCGTGGGCGCTGACGCAACGGGTGAAGGGCACGGGCCTGGGCCTCTTCATCGTGGCGCAAACCGCGAAACAGCACGGCGGCCGCGCCTTCGCCCAGAGCGAGGGCGTGGGGCGCGGCGCCACCTTCACGCTCGAACTGCCGTCGGCACCCGACGCGCGCTCGCTGTCCCTCTGATGTCGAGACTGCTCATCGTCGAAGACGAAGCGCACATCGCCTCGGGGCTGTGCTTCAACCTCGAAGCCGACGGCCATCATGTGACGCTGCGCGATAACGGCGAAGCCGCGCTCGCGGAGCTCGAGTCGGATCCGTCGGGCGTCGATCTCGTCGTGCTCGACGTGATGCTGCCCGGCATGGACGGCTTTGCCGTCGCCTCGCGCATGCGCGCGAAAGGATGGCTGACGCCGATTCTCATGCTCACCGCCCGCGGCCGGGCCGAGGACGTGCTTCGAGGATTCGAGGCCGGCGCCGACGACTATCTCCCCAAGCCCTTCGAGCTGTCGATTCTCGTCGCCCGCATCAATGCGCTGCTGCGGCGGCACACGTGGCATGCGACTATCCGCGGTCTCAATCACGCAGCCGCAGCCCCGGCGGTCGCCTCGCGCGACGTGTTCAAGTTCGCCGACAAGGTGGTGGACTTCGATGCGCAGGAGCTGGTGGCGGCGGGCCGGACCTACCCGTTGACGCTGATGGAGGCGAACCTCCTGCGCTACCTCGTGCAGCACGAGGGGAAGGCCGTGTCGCGCAAGAACATGCTCGAAGAGGTGTGGAACCTGCGCGAGGACACGGACACGCGGGCTATCGACCACTTCATCGCCCGCCTGCGGAAGTACGTCGAGAAGGTACCCTCACGCCCACGCCACCTGCTGACCGTCAGAGGCGTCGGCTACAAGTTCATCGCGGCCCCGAAATAGTTGCGCACCTATCTCGCAGGCTCTGACCAACCACGCGCCAACGCAGGAGCCGGATCTGTCTGCGCCGCGGCCGGAACTGACGCTGCACGAACACGGCCGCTTGCAGACAGATCCGTCTCCCGCATGGCGAGCGTGGTATAGCTCTCCGGCTCGCTGTCATCTTGGAATACGCGCTTCAATGGCCTGCCATGCCTTGCCATGCGCCGAGGTGATCTGTCGTCCAGCCGGACGTGTTCGTACAGCGTCAGTCCCGGCCGGCAGGACGACAGGTCACCTCGGGGCGTTGGCGGCGTGGGAATCCATTGACTACGACGACAGGGACTCGAGGAACACTTACCGTATCTCAAACGCGGCCATTTCCTGGAGATTCCGGACGAGCAGCGTGCCGTCGGCGATGACCGGGTGATTCCACGTCTTTCCTTCGAGCGCCGGAAACCGCGCGAGCTCCTCGTGCCGTGCCGGCGTCGCGTTCACGAGCACCACGTCGCCGTCCTCGGTCAGCACAATCAAATGATCGCCGGCCAGCATTACCTGGCCGTAGCCGTAGCGGCCGCCTTTCCAGTTCTGCTCACCGGTCACGGCGTTCACGCTCGCGAGGATCGATTCGTCGAGGCCGTAGATGTGCCCGTTGTGCAGCACCGAGCTGGTGAACTTGTTGTTCATCCGCTGGTTTTCCCAGACCGTCTTCGTCTGGAAACGATCGCCGGTCTTGACCAGCTCGAACACTGCGGCGCCATGACCGTACCCGGCCGAAATGAACATCAGATTGCGCCCCTCGTGCGTGAACGGAATCGGCTGCGAGACGTTGATGCCGCTGAACGTGCTCCAGGGGTATTCCCACAGCAGCGTCCCGTTCTCGACCGTCAGGCCGGTCGCGCGCGCCGCCGTGACGACGAGAAGCTGTCGCACCCCGGCGATGGTCGCGAGCATCGGCGACGTGTACGACGCCTCGTCGTTCAACGCTTTCCAGATCGGAGCGCCGGTCAGTTTGTTGTACGCCACGACGGAACTGCCGCGCGTGCCACCGGGCAGGACGATGACCCTGTCATCGACGATGAGGGGGGACGCGGACATGCCCCAGCTGAGATTGTCGGCGCGGTTGTCGCTGAGAATGTTGCGACGCCACACCAGCGTGCCCTTCGCGGCGTCGAGCACGCGCAGCTCGCCTTCGGCGCCGAGCGCGTAGAGGCGCCCTTCGTGCCAGGTCGGCGTCGCGCGCGGACCGTCGCCGCCCATCGACTCCTCGAAGTTCGCGGTCCAGCTGTTGGTCCACAGTTCCCGGCCGGTCTGAATGTCGTAAGCCGCAACCACCTCCTCGTTCCGGCGCTGCTCGATGGTGAACGCACGGCCATCGGCGACAACGAACGAGGCATACCCGCCGCCAACCGGCTGCTTCCACAATCGCCGCAGCCCTTCGCGCGGCCAGCTGGTGCGGATCGGTGTCGCGGTATAGCGCCCGTCGCGATTCGGTCCCCTGAAATCGGTCCAATCACTGCTGGGCTTGTCCGCCGGAGCGATAGGCGCAGCCTGTGCGGAGGCGGATGCGTTGGGCTTGTCCGCCGGAGCGATAGGCGAAGTCTGCGCGAAGGCGGATGCGTTAGGTGCGTTAGGTGCGAGGGGTGCGTTGGGTGCGTCAGGTGCGATAGGTGCGGCTTGAGCGCTCTCGCGCTGGCGGGCGCGGTTGGCTTCCAGCGCGTCCTGCTGCGAGCGCGCGATGAACCGGGGCCAGCCGTTGCCGCCACGCTGCAGACGAAATCCCGCGGCCGCGAGGACGGCGACCACGAGCAGCAGACTCAGGACGACGATGCCGAGCTTTCGCATGAATTCGAGTATAGCGCCGTCGCAGTTGGGCCATGGGCAACGGGCTGTGGGGGATGGGCGATGGGCAAATCGTGAAATCGCCGCATGGCCGGGTGCAGTCGAGCACCCTTACGTAGTTGATACGAACGTAGTTGATACCGAGAATGCGGGCGGCTTCGGGGTTCCGACTTACAATGGAGAGAGTGGCCAGGGCCAAGCCGCGTTCCAGATTCGGCGCTCAGAGCAGGCTGGCCCGGCGCGGCAGAAGTGTGGCTATCTGGCTGGGTGTCCTTGCCGCCATTGGCGGCATTTTTTATGGCCTGGCCAACACAACGAGCATCGCCTACGGCGAGCGGCAGCTCACCGCCATCGATTTCAGCTCGCTGACCGGCGATCAGAAGCATTCGGCTCTCGTCGAAGCGAACGCCGCGCGCTGCACCTGCGGCTGCGGCATGACGCTCGCGCAGTGCGTCGCCACCGACATGACGTGTCCGGTCCGGCCGGACAACATCACGAAAATTCGGGGGATGGTACAGAAGGCCCTCAACTCTGGAGGCGGTTCTTGAAGCAGCTTTTCGCGGTTCTCATCGTGGCGCTCATCGCAAGCGCATGCGGCGGCGACAGTGGCGGCGGCAATCCCAACGACCCGTCGCAGGTCAGTATTCAGTTCAGCACCGTGGACCTCGTCACAGGCACCGGCGCAACCGCGGCAAACGGAAACACCGCCAATGTCGGCTACACCCTGTGGCTTTACAATCCGGCGGGCACCGACAACAAGGGAACGCAGCGCGACGCCGGGACGTTCTCGTTCAGGCTCGGAACGGGAGCGGTCATTCCCGGTTTCGATCAGGGCGTCAATGGCATGCGCGTCGGTGGGAAGCGGCGCATCTATGTGCCGTCCACCCTCGGTTACGGTGCGCAGGGCACGAGCGGGATCCCGCCCAACGCCGCGCTCGTCTTTGAAATCGAGCTTCTGAGCCTGACGCAATGAGGGAAGCCTTTCGCGTAGTCAGCCTTCTCCTCCTCGTCGCGGTCGCCCTGATCGCGCCTGGATGCGACACAGGCAGCAGCACTCCAGTCGATCCGTCGGACGTCGACATCGAGTACACGCTCACGGATCTGGTCGTCGGTACCGGCAATCCGGCCGCTGCCGGGAATACAGCCACGTTCAACTGGACGGGCTGGCTCTTCAACTCCACCGGCACCGAAAGCAAGGGCCGGCAGTTCATCTCGTCGGCACAGACGGGCACACCGCAGGTGGTCACGATAGGCCGCAGGCAGACCCTGGCCGGTGTGGAACAGGCGCTCGTCGGCATGCGGCTGGGCGGCAAACGGCGCGCGTACGTGCCGGCGAACCTCGGCTTCGGCCCGTCTGGCACAAACGACGGCACGATTCCGCCGAATGCCGCGCTGGTGTTCGAGTTGGAGATGATCAACCTGGTTCAGTGATCACAGGAGATCAGGAGACTAGGAGATCAAGCGATTCTTTTCCTGAAAGAGAACGCTCCTGACCTCTTCGTCTCTTGTTGAGACCTTCATGCCAAGAAAACTTCTCGTCACCTTTGTTCTGTGCCTTCCCCTCGTCGTCAGTTGTGGCGGCGGTCAGCCAGCGGAACAGCCGTCTTCAACACCACCGCCGGCCTCAGCTCCAGAACCGGCTGCACCACCGGCCACGCCGGCACCGGAGCCGGCGAAACCGGCGGAAACGCCCGCAACGCCTCCCAGCAGCAGCAGCCAGGCAGCAACTCCGAGTCCTGCTGCGGCGGCCGAAGCGCCAAAGCCCGCCGCGCCGGCGCGACCGGCGTTTACGAGAACCGACTTGCAGACGGGATCGGGCCGCGCAGCTCAGAAAGGCGCACGCCTGCAGGTGCATTACACCGGCTGGCTGGTACGACCCCTCGAAGCCCGGCATGAAGGGCCGCATGTTCGACTCGTCGAAAGAGCGGGGACCGTTCGACTTCATGCTTGGCGCGGGCCAGGTGATTCCCGGCTGGGATCAGGGGTTCGACGGCATGAAAGTGGGCGGCAGGCGGCGTCTCATCATCCCGTCCGATCTCGCGTACGGCCGCGACGGCGCGGGCGACGGCATCATCCCGCCGGATTCGACGTTGCTGTTTGAGATGGAGTTGCTGGACGTGCAATGACGAAATGGCAGATGGATGATGGCACATGGCAGAACGTGCCATCTGCCATCTGCCATCCGCCATGTCAGGGAACGAAGGTAAATTTCGCGAGGTTCGTCACGCCGTTTGCCCAGCCCAGCAGCGTGGCCCCCGGCGGGCGGACGTGAGCGCTGATGCGCACGTAGTACTCACGGTGAGCATCGAGCCGCGAGGTGCGGCACAGCGGCAGATTTTCGAGCGACGTCAGCCACTTCTTCGCGACGGCTTCGCTCTCGGTGACGCTCGAGGCGAGGAGGCGGCCATCCACCATGCGCGACAACGTGTGCTTTCTGGTCAGCGTGTCGTAGTGATCGATGCTCGTCACCACGAGCGACGCAATCGTCCGGTCCACCCAGGCGGGCACAATCATCTTCAAATCGACATCGTAGGTGAACGTCGTGCGAACGCCGCCGTTGATGACCTGCCGGACTTCCTCGGTGTATCCGTTGTCCAGGTCGACCGACACGATCACCTGATCGTCGCGCACGAGCGGCACGATTCGCAGGATCCCGTCAGCGTAGGTGACCGCGCTCAGCAGCAGCACGCCAATCACAAACGTCAGCACCGACAGCTTGCCTTCCAGATTCCAGATTCTAGTTCTTAGTTTCCAGATTCTTGATGTCACCTAATACCTCAGCGCGACGGCCATCGTCGCGCGCCATAGGGAGAGTTGCTCGTCGCCAAGACTGTTTCCCAGCGTCTCGCCCTCGCCCTTCATCGTGCTCAGGCGCCGGATGTCCCAATTCAGACCGACGCGCTCAGTAAGAAATCCTGTCACCCCGCCACCAAGACTGAGCGCCGGAAGCGTACGGTTGTGACGGAGCGCCGTGATCCGTCCCAGAAGATCGACGTGCATCAGCCCCGCACCACCCGAAAAATACGGCCGCAACCCGTATCCCGCCAGCCGCCGCGGCCATGCAATCACGATATTGCCCGTCAGCGTCGTCACCGCACTTTGTGTCACCAGCGGTTCGGCGACCGAATCGGTCTGAAAAAAGCCTGGCGCCCGGCCCCAGTCGGCCTCCAGGCCGAAGATTTCACCCAGCCAACCTCCCGACGCGCCGATCACCAGGTTATTGTCGACAATGGCGTTCTCCGGGTCGATAAAGCTGGTCTCCGCCCCGAAGGTAAACCCGATGAACGGCCGAACCTGCCACTCAGCCCCCGCCGTCGCCGGCATCAACAGCAGCAACGGAATAATCAGGCATCCTGTCCTCATCTATCGGACAAACAGGTTCAAGAACAGCTTTGCAAACGGTGACACCGACACATCGCCGTTTGTCGGCGAATACAGCCTGACCAGGCCGTCGCTGTTCGCCATGAGAATTAGCGTCAATCCACGGGCCGGCAACGTGATCATGAGCGATGACGAGGCGTTTTCCGACATGCCGAACTGCCAGACCACCTGTTCGCCATTGTAGTACCTGAACGAACCAACCCGCACCATGGGGCAGCGAGACGCCGGCCGCATTCCACGGCGCGCTCCAGGCCTGCGTGAGGGTTCCGGGCAAAACCAGCAACCCCTGCTTGAGCGCGAGGTCGAATTTCGCGAGATCGCGCACGGTTGTCACGAGTCCCGTCGACGGCGTCAGCGACTGGGCAGATTCCGGATAGGACGACTGCGTGGCGCTTCCCCGATCGTCCACCGCGTAGGGGGTGGCCTGACGCTGGAGCAGCGCATTGTAGCGCTCCACGTCGACCGGGTCGGGCACGCCTTCGGCCCCCGGCCCCAGCGACACGATGTTCACTCCGGGAATCGAGTCGGACATGCCCAGGCGCCCCAGCAGGTTCGCGAAGGTCTCGCGATAGGAGTCGAGGGTACACGTCCGCAGAATCGGCCAGAGGGGCGCGAGCCGCTCGGGCCGGTACGCGTAGGATAGGTTCTCGGGCGGCCCCGATGTGTGCGTCAGGAGCTGACGGAGGGTCGCGTCGGGCTCGGGTGTGTCGTTGCGTAACGATCCGAGCCGCGCGTCCACGTCCAGCCGTCCTTCTTCGGTACAGCGGAGGATCATGACCGCCGTCATCATCTGCGTCAGCCCGTCGGCACGGAATGGCGTGTCGGTGCGAGTCGCGATGCCGCGGCCGATGTCCTGCCGCCCATAGGCCCCTTCCCAGACGATGCCGTTGACATCGACGATGGCGGCCGCGAGACCGGGAATGCCAGCCTGGTCGCGAAGGGATTCGAGGTAGGCACCGAAGACTTCGTAGACGAAGTCCTGCGCACGCGCGGACGCGCCGGCGCAAAACAACACGGCTACCGTGACGGCAACAATCCGTCGCATCGTGATCAAGTCAGGCGCAGAAAAAGACCGCGGCGTCCGCCAACGCGGACGCCCCCGAGGAAACTAGTCGCGATTGTACTGGAACTTGCGGCAATCGGAGAGCGCAATCTCGGCGGCAAGTTGAACTGCCGCATCGACATCCGGTCGTCCGGATTGCACTCGGTTCGCAGGTGAGAGTGCCATGGAGAGCAGCGCCCACGCGGGAACTCTCCGGGCAGGCTGCGCGCGCCGCGTGCCATCCCGGCGCGCGCGCCCTGCCGCACGATTCGACTTAGTCGCCGACATACGGCGCCGCCTTGACCTTGCGCTGCCTGCGGGTCTTCACCCAGAAGCCGCCGACGATAGCCATGCCTGCGATCAGTACCCAGATAAACATTCTTCCTCCTATAGGGGGGCGCACTGGCGTGAGCAAGGGAGGGGCCGAAAGAAGGGCCGATGGGTCACAAGACATAACTGCATGCAGACCCGTCACTTATCGTCTGCGACCGGTACGCCGTATCTGCTAGTATCTGGCTCGCGGGTCTTCCCGACAGCAATTTCGGTCACCGGCTTACGAATTCGTCGCGCCGCTCCGGTGTAACTTTAGGTATGCAGCTACGTGCACTCTGATTCGAAGCCGGAATCCCAACTTCCGACCGTCCTCGTCCTCGACGATGAACCGTTTGTCCGGCATGCGGCGCGCCGTTTTCTCAAAGGATCGGGGTACGCCTGCGTCGAGGCGGAAACGGTGGACGCCGCCATTGAGCTGCTGCGAACGACGCCGGTGATCGCCGCCATGCTGGACATGCGCCTGCCCGACGGACGCACGGGACTCGACGTTCTCACCGATCTGCGGACGGTGCCCGAATTTCGCGAGATCCCCGTTCTGATCGTCACCGGCAGCGTGTTGACCGAAGCCGAACGGCTGGCCATCACCAAGCAGAAGGGCTTCGTTTTTTTCAAGCCGGAAGGGTTTTCGACGATCGTGCACTTTCTCGATCAGCTCACCGGGCGCGATCACAGCGGGTAGTTTTCAGTTCTCGGTTGTCAGTCATCAGTGGTTCAGGGCTCAGAACTGACAACTGAAGACTGAAAAACTGTTCTAGGATCGCAAGGTGGACCCGCGATCGCTGGTTGTCGATCTCGAAAGCGGCCAACGCACGACGGCGCTGCTCTATCCTGCGGCGGGTTCCTCCAGTCGTCGCGCCGCCATCATCCTCGCGCACGGCGCCGGCGCCCCTCAGCGACATCCGTTCATGGTCGGCTTCGCACGCGCGTTGAGCGAACGTGGCGTCGACGCCCTCACGTTCAATTTCCTGTACACAGAGCATGGGCGGAAAGTGCCCGATCGGATGCCGCAGCTCGTGGCCTGCTTTCGCGCCGTCATCGGTGTCGCCCGTTCCGAAGTCGCCGGCGCGCGCGAGCGCCTGTTCATCGGCGGAAAATCGATGGGCGGTCGCGCGTCGACGCACGTGGCCGCGGAGGATCACGATCTCTCGATCAACGGGATCGTGCTGCTGGGATATCCTCTGCATCCCCCTGGACGCCCCGAGCAGACGCGTGACGCGCATCTGCCGGGCGTGCGGCGTCCGATGCTGTTCGTGCAGGGCACACGCGACACCTTCGGCACTCCCTCCGAGCTGAAGCCGATCCTGTCGAGCCTCGCGCCGCTGCCGACGCTTCACACGGTGGATGGCGGCGATCATTCGTTCAAGATTGCGGGACGCGATCAGAAGACGAGGCAGGCCGCCGTCTATTCGGAGATTCAGGACACGATCGTCGAGTGGATCAATCGTGTCTAAGAAGACGGCGTTCGTCGAATTCGTGCTCGATCAGCTCAGCGGCATCACTGGCGTGCGCGCGCAGGCGATGTTCGGGGGAACAGGCCTCTACCGCAACGACGTGTTCTTCGGCATCATCCACCATGATGTTTTCTATCTGAAGGTGAACGACGACACGCGTGCGGCATTTCAACGGGCGGGCATGAAGCCGTTCAAACCCTATGCGGGACGGCCTATGACGCTGGGGTATTACGAAGTGCCGTTGGCGGTGCTCGAAAACCCGCGAGATCTTGCGGTTTGGGCCGAACGGGCGGTCGCCGTTGCGGTATCGGGCAGGCCGAAGCGGCGTGCGAAGGGGTCGGGAGGGGTTTTCGGCGGAGGCCCGCGAAAACCCCTCCCGACCCCTTCACCGAACCGATCGCGGCGGTCACCGCGTCATAAATAGGCAGTGCGGTTCGGGGTTCTGGGTTCTAGGTTCTGCGGGAGGTCACCATGTCCCTTCGGCCAGTCAAAGACGTCCGTCAATCGGTCGCGACCATGGAAGGTGCGGGAGTCGCGCTGCGCCGCGCGTTCGGATTCGGCAACACGTCCGAGTTCGATCCGTTTCTCCTGTTCGACGATTTCAGAAACGACAATCCCGACGCGTACCTCGCCGGGTTCCCGTGGCATCCGCACCGTGGCATCGAGACGATTACCTATGTGCTGGCCGGCACGGTCGAGCATGGCGACAGCCTCGGCAATCGCGGCCAGATGGGCCCCGGTGACGTCCAGTGGATGACGGCGGGCAGCGGCATCCTGCATCAGGAAATGCCCAAAGGCGACGGCCAGGGCCACATGCATGGGTTCCAGTTGTGGTCGAACCTGCCTTCCTCGTTGAAGATGACGAAGCCGCGCTATCAGGACATCTCGGCGGCCGATATTCCCGAAGTGACCGACGACGACGGCACGCGCGTGCGCGTCGTGATCGGCGACTTCTGGGGGAAGGCGGGTCCCGTTGAAGGCGTGGCGGCAGACCCGCGCTATCTCGACGTCTCGGTTCCGCCGGGCAGGCAAAAGCGGCTGGCGGTCGATCGGGCGAACAACGCGTTCGCGTATGTGTTCGCCGGCTCCGGCACGTTCCGGGACGCCTCGGATCCGCAAGCGGTGGCGACCGAGCAGGTCGGCGGCGATCGAGACGGCGAATTCGATCTGGTCGGCAACCGCTCGCTCGTCCTCTTCGACCGTGGCGACGAGATCGTCGTCCGGGCGGGCGACGAAGGGATCCGCTTTCTGCTCGTGTCGGGCAAGCCCCTCGAGGAACCCGTGGCCTGGCGCGGGCCGATCGTGATGAATACGAACCTGGAGCTTCAGCAGGCTTACGCCGAGCTGCGCGCCGGAACGTTTATCAGGTAAGAAAAACGAAAACAAGAAAGACAAAACAGGAGATTAAGAGATCAGGAGGACTTCTTTAGAAGAATTCTCCTGGCCTCCTAATCTCCCGATCTCTTGTTTTCTTTGTTGGTCTTATTCGACCTTCAGTCCCCGGGATTCCATCAGTTTTCGCAGCAACGCAGCGGTTTCAGGCTGCGCGAGCACCGCGTCTTCGAACACCGCACCTTCGGCGATCCGCCAGGGCGTCTGCCCTTTCTTGTTCTTCGCGTCGAGCCGCGCCCCTTTGGCCACCAGCATCTCGACGGCCTCATTCGATCCCCAGATCGCGACGCCGTGAAGGGCGGTATTGCCGTCCTGATCGACCGTGGTCGCATCGGCGCCCCGATCGAGACAGAACTTGATCGCCGCCGCGGCTTCTTCGGGCGAACCCGGACTCTCGCCAGGCTTCTCGATGACGAGCCCCGACGCCGCGAGGAGCGGTGTGTCGCCGGTGGCATTGGCGCGCAGCACATCGGCGCCGTGCGCAGCGAGAAGTTCCATGTACGGAAGGTCGAGCGTCTGCGCCGCCACCCAGAACGGCGTGGCGCCTTCTTCGGTCAGACGCTTCCGTCCCACGCTGGTCACGTCGGGATTTTTCGTCGCCGCCTGGTTCGGATCGGCGCCCCGCGCAATCAGCCGGCGCGCCAGCGTCAGGCTGTCGAGCCGGCTCCTTGAAACCAGGCCGGGATTGTTGACACCCGTGTTCGGACGCCGCGTGTACGCGATTTGATGGAGCGGCGTCCATCCCTGGGCCGCCGCATTCGGATCGGCGCCCTGTTCGAGCAGCCATGCCGCCAGGTCGTAATGCGTGCTCGCAATGGCCATCACCAGGACACCGGTACCGTCCGAGGTGATGTCATGTACGGTTGCGCCGGACTTCAACAGCACTTTGATGGCGTCGAGTGCGCCGGCGCGGACGGCGAAGTGCAGCGCCATGAACCCGGATTGCTTGGTGACGTCCGAATTTCTTTCCGCCCGGCGTCCGAAGCCGCCGGTCTGGAAGAGCGGCACGGTCTGATACTTCGTGCGCGTATGGACGTCAGCGCCTGCCTCGATGAGCGCCTCGACGACAGCCGCGTTGTTCGAGGCGGCCGCCCACATGAGCGCCGTCTGTCCCTTCCACTGCTCTCGCGTATCCACGCGCGCCCCACGCGTCAGCAGCGCGCGCACGGCCGCAACGTTGCCGGTGCGCGCCGCCGTCATCAGCGCGGTATCTCCCTCGGGCATCGTCGTGTTCGGATCGGCACCCGCGTTGAGCAGCCGCTCGATCATGGGTGCGCTGCCGTTGATGCAGGCGAGCCAGAGCGGCGTGGCGCCATACCGGTTCGCCGCGCGCGCGTTGGCGCCAGACTTGATGAGCAGATCGGCCGCCGCGAGACTATCGAAATGCGCCGCCCAATGCAGGGCCGTCGTGCCATCGGCTTCGGCGGCATTCGGATCGGCTCGTTTCGCGAGCAGCGTTCGGACGGCATCGACGTTTCCGCCCTTCACCGCCTCGATAACGGGCGGCGCCGCGGCCGCGCCAATGCCCGCGACAGCCATCGCCAGCATGAGCACGCAACCCTTTACACGCTTCCGGCTCTCACAACTCATAGGACTCTGAACTCATCCAGACTCTTCAGACTCTTCGGACTCCCCCGACTCTTCGGACTCCATCGACTCTTCGGACTCCTGGACTCTTACAAACCCGCCAACGTATCCATATCGATCCTGCCGGGTCCTGTCCCCCAGCTTGTCGATCGCCACGCCCGCCTTGTCGAGCAGCGACACGAGGAGATTGGTCATCGGCACGTTCTTCGCCGGATCGAACGTGAGGTGGCGTCCACCCTTCAACGTTCCGGCGCCACCGCCCGCGACCACGAGCGGGAGGTTCACATGGAGATGGACGTTCGGATTGCTCATCGCGCCGCCGTACAGAAGGATGGTGTGGTCGAGCAGATTGCCGTCGCCGTCGGGCGTCGACCGCAGCTTGTCGAGGAAATACGCGAACAACTGGACCTGATAGGTGTTGAGCCGCGAGAACTTCTCGATCTGCTCCGGCCGATCGCCGTGATGCGACAGCCCGTGATGCGGCTCCGAGATGCCGATCTCCGGATAGCTCCGGCTGTTCAGCTCGCGGCCGTACATCAGCGAGAACACGCGCGTCAGGTCTCCCTGATAGGCCAGCCACTGCAGGTCGTAGAGCAGCCGCAGGTGATCGTCGGTACTGCGAGGGGATGCCGATCGGACGATTCGGGACCGGCAAGGTCGAGTTGCTGTTCTGCTCTTCGGCCATCTGAATACGCCGCTCGACTTCGCGCACCGCATCGAGGTACTCCGAGATCCGGAGCCGGTCTGACGGCCCGAGCGAGCGCTGAAGACGGGCCAGATCGCTGTTGACGCGATCGAGCAGGCTGCGCTTCCGCTTCATCCGATCGAGTCGCTCGTCGGGACTCCCGCCCTCGCCGAACAGCCGATCGAAGACCACGCTCGGGTTGTTCTCGACCGGCAGCGGCGTCGTGGGCGACTGCCACGACACGGTGTTCATGTACGCGCAGCTGTACCCCGCCTCGCACTGGCCGCCGAGCACGAGATCGATTTCCGAGGCAATCATCTCCATCGACGGCAGCACGGTTTCCTTGCCCAGATGGACCGCGGCGATCTGATCGGCCGTCGTCGTGAGCCTGATGTCGGAACCCTCGGTTTTCTTCGGGTGCACGCCTGCAAGCCAGGTCGCGCAGGCCCGCGTATGCTCGCCGTTGCCGTCGCCCTGCGACTCTCCCTGCTTCTGCGCCAGGCCGCTGACGATCGTCAGCCGATCGCGGTGCGGGGCGAGCGGCGCGAGAATCGGCGAGAAGTCGAAGCCGGCGCCCGAGCCTTTCGGCGTCCAGTAGTTCAGGCTGTCGTTCATCGCCACGCCGTTTGGCACGTAGATGAATCCCATGCGGCAGATCGGCTTCGCAGCGCTTTTCACCGTCGCGGAAAATGCCGGCACCATCGCATCGACGAGCGGCAGCCCGATGGTTGCGCCGAGCCCGCGAAGAAACGTCCGGCGTGGTAACGCCATCTTTGTGACGATCATGACTGCCGCCTCCGCATCTGGAAGGGACGACTGTTGACGATGCCCACGATAAGGGCGGACGCACGGTAATTCTGCTTCGCCGAACCGCGCGCGACCGTGCGCACCGCGGGCATGTCGTAGTACTCGAGCCCGCGGCCAAGCGCGTAGGTCATCAGCTTCCCGGTGAGCGTTCTCACGAACTGATCGGGATTGCCGGCCACGATCCCGCGAAGCCCGGACGGCCCCTGGAACGTCCGGCCATCGGGCAGCGCACCGGAAGCGTCGATGGGCGCCAGCGCCTCGTCGACGTCGCGCCAGCGCCCGACCATGTCGAAGTTCTCCAGAGACAATCCCAGCGGATCCATCATCGAGTGGCAGCCCGCGCACGCCGGGTTCGCGCGATGCTGCGCGATCCGCTGCCGCATCGTCTGGTTCTCGTCGGCCGGGTTCGGCTTCTCCACCAGCGCGGGCACGTCCGGCAGCGGAGGCGGCACCGGCGTGCCGAGCAGATTCTCGAGAATCCACTTGCCACGAACGACCGGCGACGTCCGGTGCGGGTACGAGGTCACCGTGAGCACGCTGCCGTGGCCAAGGATGCCGCGCCGGTGGTCGTCGGTCTGCTCGACGCGCCGGAAGTGCGCGCCCCGTATGTTCGGGATGCCGTAGTGCTTCGCCAGCCGCTCGTTCACGAACGTATAGTTCGCGGTCAACAGCTCGAGCACGCTGCGATCGTCCTTCAGAATGCTGCCGGCAAAGAGCTCGGTCTCGCGCCTGAAGCCCTGGCGCAGATCTTCATCGAAATCGAGCTCGCGCTTTGGATCGGGCAGCACCGTCGGGAGGTTGCGCAGGAACAGCCACTGCCCCACGAAATTCCTGACGAGCGCGTCGGCACGCGGATCAGAGAGCATGCGGCGCACGTGCCCCTCGAGGACAGCCGGGTTCCGCAGTTTGCCCGACGCCGCCGCATCGATCAGCGCATCGTCCGGGATGCTGCTCCAGAGGAAAAAGGACAACCGCGAGGCCAGCTCGAGATCGCTGATGCGGTAGATGGAACTGGAACCGGAACTGGAACCTTGGGGTTCCCGCTCAATTCGATAGAGGAACTCCGGGCTGACGAGCAGGCTTTCAACAGCACGTTCGATGCCGAGCTCGAAGCCGCGCGCCGCGTGTCCTTCCTCGTACGACGCCAGGACTGTCTGGATGTCGGCGTCGGTGACCGGACGTCTGAACGCGCGGCGGGCCAGCGTCCGCAGAATGGTTTTCGCACACGCGCTCTCCTCCGAGGCAGGGCTGAAGCCCTGCGCTACCGACGAGGGCGCGCTCTTTGGACGGCAGACGAAAATCCGCTGACGGCTGGGCGTGTTGCCGGCGCCAGTGGGTTCGTAGGGCCCGCTGATTTCAATGCTTCGAAGGTACGCACCCTTCTGTGTCGTGTAGTACCCGTTCGGTCCACCCGGCGTCGGTTTGTCGAACGGCTCGAGCAGGTTTTCGAGCAGCGCCGGCGTCCGATTGAGAAACGCCAGCGCGACGTCCTGCGCGCCGGCCTGCGCCTGGAAGCGGACGTGCCAATCCGCGTCGAGCGCGCGTCGGTTCGGTCCTGAATACCCGCGGCCTTCCTTCACTGGAGGGTTCAGCTCGAACACATGGACGGGCGTGCCGTCGACGCTCAGCTCGAGCCGCTGCGACTGGTCGAACGCGGGAATATCGTCGAAGCTGGCACCCAGGTAACGCGTCAGTTGGACGCGGACGATGTAGGTGCCGTCGCGCGAAAAATTGTGGCGGATCCGCGCGCCGCCGCGCGTGCCAAACGGCAGCCCCTCGAGCCGATCGTCCTGGCGCAGATCGGAAGGCACGAGAAAGGTCTCGGTGGTCGCCGCACGCGGCGACGCGCCAACCGCCGCGGAACTGATCTTCTGCGCCGCGGCGAGGTACCGTTCCATGAGCGTCGGCGACATCCGCTGCACGCCGGCGATGTTGTCGAAGCCGTAGCTGATGTCGTCGGCGGGCAGCATCGCGCTGACGTCGATGTCGAGCGCGAGGAGATCGCGAACCGCGTTGCGATACTCCGCGCGATTCAGACGGTGAAGCGCCTCGGTACGGCCCGGATTCGGGTTCTCGCCGGCCGATCGATCGAGCGACGCTTCGAGATACGCCGTCAACCCGTCGAGCGCCGTCTCGTCGGGCTTCGGACGCCCAGGCGGTGGCATCAGGTTGCCGTGCAGCTTCTGGACGACTTTCTCCCAGACCTCCGCGTGCGCACCGACGTTGGACACGTCCAGCTTTTCGAGCGACAGCCCGCCGGTTTTCGATCGGTCGTTGTGACAGGTTACGCAGTAGCGCGAGACGAGCGCCTGCTGAGGCGAGGTGGCGGCCGGCGCCGACTGGGTCTGCCTGAATCCTGACTGGGCGCGGCCGAAACCGGACACCACGGGAGCAGCGGCGATCGAAAGACCGATCGCCGCGCCACACACCAGCGCCGGCACGAGAGCATCTCTTCTGATTGTGAGATTTTAATACTTAAACTCGACGGCGCGTCCCAAATCGCAGGTCGCGGGCAGATGTGCATCTTTCGGCGGAACGTTTCCCATGTAGCACCCGGGAATCAGGTAGAACGTCGTCGGCCCGCTGGGGAGGGCTGGCGCCTGCGTTCTCTTCAACCTCTCGCGGTACGTAATCGTCTGAGTGGGGGCGATTCTCACATCCACGGCGAGCGGGTCGTAGCCGGGCGCGCTGAGATCGATTCGGTGCTGTCCCGCCTCGACGACGCCACCACCGTGCGCGAGATCGAAGTCATCGGGTATGCCCGCGTAGTAGCCATCGATGAAAACCTGGGCGCCCTCGGGCTGCGGGGCGAGGATGAGCCGTCCGGGTTGCGGCGGCTGTGCAACCGGCGCCGGCGCGGGAGCCGGTTCGGCATACGGCACGAACGGGTCGTAGAACGGCGCGTAGTAGATCGCAACCGGCCAGGCAGGGAACACTCCGCGCCGGTGACTCCGGCCGTGTCCGCCTTCGCCGTTGCTCGACGGTGGCTGAAGTCCAACCGGTGGCAGCGGCAGGCCAATTTCAGGAAGAGGAATCCCGTGTGTTCCGCGAGCGGGAATCGTGAACCGCGGCGGAGGATTCCGAGGCCAACCCTGCGAAGCAGGGCCGGTGCGCGGGCTGATCGTCCATCGCGGCGGCGGCTCCGCGGTTTGTGCGAACGCTGACCAGCGGCGCTGCCAGAGCGATCGCAAGCACAAGACTCAGCAGGCGCATCACCATCTGATCCGATGATACAGCCCACGGCTTAAGATGACGACTGTGTCAATCTTGCTATGTGTTGCAGACCCGCGAAGTCGGGCAACTGCACGGCGCGCCTCGACGAGCTCGGGCAACGCGGCGTCGGCCTGCTTCCAGAAATCCAGAAAGCGTTCGTACTCTTTCAGCGCGTTGCCGCTGTCGCCTGTTTTCTCCAGCAGCCTGGCCAGCTCGAGCACATATCGAGGCTCGACGACCGCGATGAATCTCGACTCCGGACCATAGACCAGCAGCCGGCGGTAGAGTTGTATCGCCTCGCCGAGGCGGCCCTCTGCTTTCGCGGCACGCGCCGCACCATCCCTGTACGAAAGGCCGTTCACGAGCGTCGGGAGCCATCCTCGTTGCATCTTGAAAGGAATCAGCTTCGCCGGTTCAGCGGCGGCGAACGCGGCTCTTGCGCGCGGGATGTCGCCGCGCGCCAGGGCGACCTCGCCTTCCAGCGTCCGATACCAGAACCTTTCCTCGGCGATCCCGGGCGCGTGCAACGACTCGAGAAGAGTCAGACGCGCACGCGCGGCATCGCGCTGACCAGTGCGCAGGTCGGCGATGCCTCGCAGCAGGTTGACGATCACGCCGTGCCGGCGCTGCCAGAACCTGGTATCTCCGGCGACCGCACGTTCCGCCAGAGACAGTTCATCGAACGCTCGCGCGTAATCTTGTCGTTCCAGTGCAATCACGGCCGCGATCAGGCGGTACTCGGACTGCTCGGCGAGGTTCGCGTCCCGTTCGGCCTGCTGCCGCCCGGACCAGCAAGCGCCGTGGCGGCTTCCTTGTAACGCCCCAGCCGTGAAAGCAGAAACGCTTCCTCGGATTTGAGCGGGGTTCTGAGTGCCATGGCCTCGTCGTATCGTCCCAGGACGGCGAGCGCCCACGCGAGGTGGACGCGCGAACCGGAGAAGGTGGGATCGACGGCGATCGCTCGCTGGTAGAGCTCCACCGCCTTCTCAGCCGATCCGCTTCTCAAGTAACCTTCGGCAAGACTGTCATAGGGATTCGGTTCGCGCGGCGCGAGCTCCACGTACCGTTCGAACGCGCGGAGGGCCTCCGCATACCGTCCGGCTTCGATCAACGCATATCCGTAGTTGTTCAACACCGAATCTCGACGCCGGCAGCGCAGCGATGCCGGTTTTCATGATCTGGAGCTGCTTGTCCGTTTCACGAAGCTCGGAACCGTAATGGAGCGATGCAATCGTGTACGCGATCTCGGTATCCGGAAACCTTCGCAATGAGCTCGTCCAACGCGCGGGACGTCGCGGCGACATTCCCTCTGTCCCGTGCCACCTGCGCGTCCAGGAGAAGCCGCCGGCGCTCGCTGAGGCGATCGGCGTAGTCGGGTGGCCTTGTCCAGATACTCGCGCCGCTTGCCGGGTATGCCGGTGAACCCGGCTACCGACGCCAGCTCGAGGTACGCCTCAGCGAAGGCCGGGTCGATCTGCACGGCCTGCTCCAGCGCTCTGGCAGCCTCCGGCCCGCGAGCGTTCGCGAGCGCATCGGCTCCAATGGAATACAACCGGAACGCATCGAGAGAGGATGTTGAAACGTCGGTGGTGTGCCGAATGCCCGGCGCGGCGAGGATTCCCACACTGTCACGAATGCGCGCGGCAAGCTGATCGACGAGGGCAAACGCATCGGTGCCTCGCACGCTCTGCGCGCTGAGGATCCGGCCGCTCGCAAGATCTTCCACACGCGCGTCAATCCGAATGTCCGCACCGTTCTTGTGGACGCTGCCGGTGACGATGGCGCCGGCGCCGGCATGCTTCGCCACCTGGGCGGCTTTGTCGAACTCGAGTGTTTTGAGATCCGGTGCGCCCTGCTGCCGTGCGGCCTCAACCAGGCGCTGCGTGCTGACGAGATCCAGCCCGTTGGTCTGCGCGAGCCCGGTCAACAGCATGCTCGGGATGCCCTGGGACAGCCACGCGGCATCGGTCCCTCCCGTTGCTTCGAAGTTCAAGACCGCAACCGCCGGACGGCCGGACGCGCCCAATGCGACCGGCGCTTCTTCCTGAGCCGGACGTTGCAGGCGATACGCGCCGCCCAGCACGAGCGCCACGGCGACGGCCCACGCGATGCGGGACCGCCAGCATCGCGAGAGAAACGAGGGCCTGGCGCCGGCCGCTGCCGGGCGCGGCACGATACGCGTCGGCCCCGCAAACGAGGCGTCACCGATATCCCGTCGAACGTCTTCAGCCTCCGCGTACCGTTCACCAGGATTTTTTTCAAGACAGCGCCTGGCGATCGTCCGGATCGACTGCGGCACCCGGTCGGGCCACGGTGCGGGCGGCTCGTGCAGAATGGCGCCGCTCAATTCGAAACCGGTCGCGCCCGAGAACGGTCGCGCCCCTGTCGCCATCTCGTAGAGGAGCACGCCCAGCGACCAGATGTCGCTCTGTGCGTCGGGCGTCGCGCCGCGGAAGAGCTCCGGCGCCATGCAGGCCAGCGTCCCGGCTATCGTGCCGCTCTCTTCCGTGACCGATTGACGCGACTCGGACAGCTCCTTGAGTGTCTCGGCCGGAACCCGGCGCGCCAGGCCGAAATCGAGCACCTTCGCACGGCCTTCCGGCGTGACGACGATGTTTGCGGATTTCAGATCGCGATGGATCACGCCATGGCGGTGTGCGTGCGCCAGCGCATCCGCGATCTGCATCGCATACCGCTTCACATCGTCAACAGACAGTCCCTGTGCGGGGATCAGGTCCGACAGGCGCTGCCCTTCGATGAACTCCATCACGATGAAGGGTTGACCGTCGGCGGTCCCGACTTCGTGAATCGTGCAGATGTGCGGATGATTCAGCTGCGAGGCATATTGCGCTTCGCGCTTCAACCTCGCCTTCGCGTCCTCATCGCTGCCGATCGCAATCTTGATGGCGACCGGCCGGCCGAGCTCGAGGTCTTGCGCGAGATAGACCGCCCCCATGCCGCCGGCGCCGAGTGCGCGTTCGATCTTGTAGTGGCCGATGACGCGCCCGGCCATGGCAACGGGCGACCGCTCGATGAAGCCGCCGGCCTGCTGGTGCGCCGCCAGCAGTCGCTCCACCTCCGCACGCACCTCGGCCTCGTCACACGAGGTATGCACAAACGCCAGGCGATTCTCCGGCTCGCGCTCGAGCGCGCCGTGGAAGATCTCTTTGACGCGGGCCCAGTCGTTCACTCCGACCTCGACAGTTCGGCGTACAACCACGCCTTGGCGAGCGTCCATTCCCTGCCGACGGTCGCCGGCGATATGTCCATCACCTCCGCCGTCTCCTCGATCGTGAGGCCGCCGAAGAAACGCAGCTCGACGACGCGGCTCTGTTGAGGGTCGATCGCGGCCAGCCGGGTGAGCACTTCGTCCAGGGCGAGCAGATCCACATCGGGCGCGCCCACCATGACGACCACTTCGTCGAGCGACACGGCGCGCTCGCCCGAGCCCCGCTTGTCGGCCGCATGCGCGCGCGCATGGTCCACCAGAATCCGCCGCATCGCCTGTGCCGCGATGCCGAAAAAGTGGGCGCGGTTCTGCCAGCGCACCGCCCGCTGATCGACCAGCCTGATGAAGGCCTCGTGTACGAGTGCCGTGGCCTGCAAGGTGTGGTCGGAGCGCTCCCGCCTCAGATAGCTGGACGCCAGCCGGCGCAGTTCGGCATAGATGCGCGGCAGGAGCACGTCCAGGGCGTCCTGACGCCCGTCGCTCCAATCCTTGAGCAGCCGGGTGACCTCAGACCGTGAAGAGTCCACTGATGCGGGAAAAGGATACGCCCATCCTTCTATAACGCGTAATCCGCAATCGTTTTCACTCATGCCTCCTCCCAAACCCAAGATTTGACGGGAGTTGAGTGAGTCTTCCGCCCCTTCCCGCGTGAGGAAGAGGAGGCGGAATATGAACTGGAGAGCATTCGGGGCAGTCGCGGCGATGGTGTTGGCGGCCCCTCCCGTCACGCAGGCCCAGACCACCCTGACGGTCCGGACCTACAACAACCTCGGCGTGTCGCCCGAGGACCTCTCCGCTGCCCGCCCGCACGTCGAGGCGGTCTTCCATGACGCCGGCATCGAGCTGTCGTGGGTGGATTGCTGGTATCGGGACAAGGCAATTGCCGAGACCTCGGCGCGCTGCAGCGAACCCCTCAAGGCCAACGAAGTCCTCTTGCGGCTCCAGGCGGCCAATGCCCTTCCCGGAACGCGGTATGTGTCGATGGGGTTTGCGCTCGTGAACATCGCCGAAGGCGTGCCGTTTCTCGCGACGGTGTACGCCGACCTCGTCCGGACGATATCCCGCGACGCCCATCTCGACTTCCAGTTGCTGCTCGGCCGCGCGATCGCCCACGAGATCGGACATCTCCTGCTCGACACCAATCGCCATGCCGAGAGCGGGCTGATGCGGGCGGGATGGTCGAATGCCGAACTACGTCAGAACGCGCAGCGTGACTGGTCGTTCGGGGCCGGTGAGATCGCCACGATCCGCTCCGCGACGGCGTTGCGTCATGCGTCGAAGGTCGCGCAGGCTTCAGGCCTGCCGAACGTGGCACAGGGCTTCAGCCCTGTTATAGCGGCTGCCGGACAGGACTAAAGTCCTGTGCCACCCAGAGCCGCATGGCGCGCGACGAGCGCCGGCAACGCGTCGATGTCCTCGTCGGTCGTGTTGAAGTTCACGATACACGCGCGCAGGGCGAACCGGCCGTCGATCACCGCATTCGAAAAGAAGGCCTCCCCGCTCTTCTCGACCTCGTCGAGCAGTTCGCGATTCAGCCGGTTCAGCCGCTCCTCCACGCTCGCCTCTCCCAGGCGCGAACGAAGATCCTTCGGCACGTACCGAAACGTCGTAATGCTCAGGTTCTGCGTCAGGACGTCGAAGTCGCCATGGGCCCGCAGCGCGGCGGCAAGCTTTCGCGACAGCCGGATATCATCGGCGATCGACGCCACGTAGCCCGTACGACCGATGTGCTGCAGCGCCAGCCACACCTTCAGCGCGCGGAACCCACGCGAATTCTGCAACCCGTAATCCACGAAGTTCACGACGTCGTGCCTGAATACGTAGTACGGCGGGTGGTACGAGAACGCGTTGCGGAGATCCGACGGATTCCGCACGAGCACGCAACCGGCTTCGAGCGGCGCGTAGAGCCACTTGTGCGGATCGACCGCGACCGAATCGGCCTCGGCGAGCGCGCCGAGATCCGCCGGAACGTCCGGAATCCGCGCGGCCAGCGCACCGTACGCACCATCGACGTGAAACCACAAGCCGTGCTCGCGGCAGATCGACTGAATTTCGGGCAGCGGATCGACCGCGCCGGTGCTGACCGAGCCGGCCGTGCCCACCACGATGAAGGGACATCCGCCGTCCTTCCGATCGCGCTCGATTTGCCGCCGAAGTTCGGCGGTCTTCATCCGCTGATGGTCGTCGGCCGGAATCCATCGGATCGCGTCCGTGCCGAGGCCGAACAGATCGGTGGCCTTCTGAATCCAGGTGTGCGTTTCGGCCGACGCATACACAAGCAGTGGCGATGTCCCACGCTCCCCGCCGGCAAGGCCCGTTTTGCGTACGTCAAGTCCCGCCTTCGCGGTGCGCGCGGCCAGGAAGCACACGAAGTTCGCCATGTTGCCGCCGCTCACCAGCAGGCCGCCGGCGTCGGATGGAAACCCGATGAACTCCGCAATCCATCGCACCGTCTGCCGCTCGATTTCGGTGGCGGCAGGACCGATCGCGTACCCGCCGATATTCGGGTTCACGGCGGCGGCCAGGAACTCTCCCAATATGCCGATCGGCGCCGGGCTCGACGTGATGTAACCCATAAAGCGGGGATGCCCGTTGAGCGTCGAATGGTCGAACAGCAACTCGACCGCCTCGCCGAGAAGCGTGGCCGCATCGGTGCCACCCTCGGGGAGCGGACGATCGATCTTCAACGCCGCCCGAAGGTCCTCCGGCGTCTCCGCGGGCTTCACCGGTCCCTGTGGAATTCGCGCGAGGCGTTCAGCGATGCGATCGACGAGCCGATGGCCCACGGCTTGGAACTCGTCGGGTGTCATTTTCAGCGGAGCTTTGCGGGCCATGATCCCTAATCCCCAATCCCTAATCCCTATTTTCTTATTCCTTGAAACAGATCGGTCTCGACTTCCCTTCCACCGTTGACGCGGGTGAACACCCGGTAGAACTCGCCGGTTCCCCAGATGACTCTCTGATCGTCTTCGGTGAGAGTCCCGATGTTGCGGTAGATGCTCATCTGGGTCTTGTGGCATTGCACCGCCCGCCAGACCGTCTGCCACATATCCCGCGCGTCGACCTTCGTCGTAATCGACCAGTCGGGCCATGCCGTCGCCACGCGGACGGTGCCGTCGACGTTCGATGTCAGTTGCTTGAACGCCGCCTGATACGCGGCCCACTTCCGCTCGCCGTTGACGAAATAGTAGAACTTCAACACCTGGTGCTCGTCCGCGGCGCGCGTCAGGGCGGCCGCCGTCAGCTGCGAAATCGCGATGTGATCGGGATGGCCGTAGGCGCCGAACGGATCGAAGGTGACGACGACCTGCGGCTTGATGCGGCGAATCTGCCTGGCGATGGCTTCTGAAGCCTCGACGGCGTCCACCGCGTCGAGCTCCGCGTCCATGTAGTCGAGCAGGACCACCTCGCGGACGCCAAGCTCGCGGGCCGCCGCACGCAGTTCCCCCTCCCGGGTCCGACCGACGATGTCGGGGCCGGGCTTCGTCCCTTTGTCGTCGAACCGGCCCCGCTGTCCCCGCGTCGCCGTCACCACGTATGTGCCGACCCCCTCGGCCGCATACCTGGCAAGGGCGCCTCCCGTACCAAGGGACTCGTCGTCGGGGTGGGCGAGCACGCACATCAAGCGCAATTCCTGTGATGACACGGCGTTCATTGTAGCGGCGCCCTTCGTTGTCCTGTAGGATGGCCACGGTCCCGGACCCGATGGTCCCGATCGAGCTCGTTCTGCGCGTAGAGAGGTAGGACCGATTTCCCTGTAACCCCCGGCGCCACGCGCTGGCCACCGTCTGTTCCTGAGGTGTTGAAATGCGCAAGACCGCGATCGTCCTGCTACTGGCCCTTGTTCTTTCTCCAACGGCCGCGTTCGCACAGGCGCCAGGCAAGCCCGCGCCAGGAAAGCCGGCGCCAACCACGCGCAAGCCGGCCCCTCCTGCACCCACGACGAAACCAGCGCCGGCGGCCAAGCCGGTACCTCCCCCGCCTCCACCGCCATCCGACATCCGATTCAAGGCCACGTACACGACCGGCGAACAGGTGACCGAGAGCGTCACGTACATCCGCGGTAATCGCGAGCGGTACGAGATGTCCGACAACATCCTCATCCGCCAGCACGACCTGAAGCGCTCCGTGCAGATTAGTCGGTCCTCCAACACCTATCTGATCATGCCGGATGCCGAGCCCACGCCCGAAGCGGCAGCGGGCACGGGCGTCGTGGTCGTCGAGACGTCCATTGCCGACGTCGGCGAGCGCAAGACGATGTTCGGACAGGAAGCGCGCCGCATCGTGACGGTGCTCGACCGGCAGCCGCAGGCGGGCGCCTGCGATCAGATGAAGCAGAAGATGGAGACCGACGCGTGGTATATCGACGCGCCGAAGGTGGTGGCGGCACAACCGCCCACCGTCCTCTCAACCCCAAGTGCCGCCGCCTGCAAAGACACCGTCAAGGTGAACATCACCGGTGACAACAAGCTGATCGGCTTTCCCATCAGCTACTCGGCCACGGTGCCCGCCGCCGCCGACGACGGCAAGCCCGTTGTGATGAAGATGGAAGTGACCGAGTTCGAGATCACGAACCTCGACGACTCGCTGTTCGACATCCCGGCGGGTATGACCGAAGCGACCAGCCGCCGCGATCTCGCCAAGGCGGTGAGCGACGCGAACGAAGTGAAGCTGGCCTCGGCGCCGGCCGCGGCGGCGCCGCCGAAAAAGCCCGGCATGGTTCGGGTGGCCGTGCCCGAGCTCGTCAACAAGACGACGCAACAGGTCGACACGCGCGCCCTGAGGACGCAACTCATCGCCGAACTGGCCGAGCAGAAAATGGAGGGCATCCCGCTTGCCGCCGCATCGCCTGACGAGCTGACCGCGCACGCGAAAGAGCTGGGGTGCGACTATCTGCTGGTTGCGCAGATTACCGATCTCAAGGCATCGAAGCCCGGACGTATCGGACGACTGGTGAAGAAGACCGCCGGCGAATCAACCGACAAGGACGTCACCGAAGCCAAACTGAACGTGCAGCTCACGCCGGTCGGCGGTGGCAAGCCGCGCCTGACGACCACCACCGAAGGCAACGACGGCGGCATCGGCTTCGCGACCGGCCTTCGGCTCGCGCGGGCCGCGGCCATGATGTACCTTCGCTATGCGAGCCCGCTTGCCGCGATGAACACGATGTCGATGATGAACATGGGCGGCATGGGTATGGTCGGCAATCCCATGTTGATGCAGATGCAGGGCGCGGGAGTCATGGGCACCGGCCGGACCTTCGATCGGACCGCGGGTGCGGCGATGTTCATGATGGACGCGATGGCCACCGGCTCTTCGGGTGCGTCAGAGGGTCCGTCCTTCGACGCATCGCTGGCCGAGGCGCTGGAGGGCGCCGCGAAGAAGGCGAAGGACAGTCTGCCCAGGTAGCGAAGGTGGCGCGACTGAAGTCGCGCCCTACCAAAGACGGCGCGTGCCGGCACCAATCCTTGGTGCCGGCACGCGATTCTTTCCTCGTTCAGCCGTCTCATCGATAAGCTGACCGGATTCCCGGAGACACTCGTCCGATAAACCGGTCATCCCGGCCGTCATCCCCCGCCAACTCAAGGGAAATCACCGATCCGCCAGCTGGCATATCCTCTGCACAGTGCCGAGTCTCGACCAATGACGCCCGTCGACCGGTAGCCGATGGACCATCGACGACCGACCATGGCCCATTGCCCATTGACCGCAACGATTGCGCTCGCGGTCGCGCTTGCGCTCCCTCTCCATGCGCAAACCGAGGCGACCGGAACGCTCAGAGGCGTCGTGGTGGATGCCCGCGACGGCACGCCGCTCGAAAAGGTCTCGGTGCGCATTCAGGACACCCCGCTCGTGACGATTACCACGAGCGACGGCCGCTTCGTGCTCGAGAACGTCCCGTCGGGCCACCGCGAGCTGTACGTGTCGGCCGTCGATTTCGTGCTGACACGCCGCGGCGTCGAGATTCCTGCCGGCGAGGTGCTGGAGATCACGATTCCGATCGCCGCGGGAACGGGCACGTACACGGAAACGGTGAACGTGAGCACGACGGGTGGACCCGACTCGCGATCCGCCGGCGGCGGGCAGGTGCTCCGCAGCAACGAGCTGCAGCAGCTTCGCGGCGTGATCACCAACGATCCGATGCGCGCCATTCACGTGCTGCCTGGGGTCGCGACCGGCGACGACCTGCGCAGCGAGTTCAGCGTCCGCGGCCTTCCCGTTCGCAACATGAACTTCACGTTCGAGGGCATTTCGACGCCGCTCCTCGTGCACACCGTGCAGGGCGTCCAGGACGGCGGCTCGATCGCGATGGTCAACGGCGACGTGCTCGAGGAAATCGCGCTGGCGCCGGGCGCGTACGCCGAGCGGCACGGCAACCACACCGGCGCCGAGTTGAACTTTCTGGTCCGTGAAGGCTCGCGCGATCGACTCAGGGGCCACGTCCGCCCCAGCATGACGGACACGTCGGTCGTCATGGAGGGCCCGTTGGGCACGACCAAACGCGGGTCGTGGCTGCTGTCGGCGCGAAAGAGCTACCTGGGCGCGGTGATTCACCGCATCGATCCCGAAAACACCTTCGGCTTCGGGTTCCACGATTTTCAGGTGAAGCTGGTGCGCGACGTCAAGGCGCGGCACCAGGTCCAGTTTGCGATCACCGCCGGTCAATCTCGTCTGGAACAGGACGCGGAGGGCATCGACATCGACGATGTGCAGGAAGGGGTGAACGACATCGGCGTCGCGGTCGTCACCTGGCGTTTTCTCGCGTCACCGCGGTTGGTCCTGACGCAGAAGGATTGCCGGCACCGCCAACAAGTTCAGCAACGACAATCTCGAAGGTCTCGAGCTGCACCGCGGGCGTCAGAGCGAGCTGATGTACCGCGCCGATTGGACCTTTCAGCGCACGCCCGGTCTCACCTTCGAGGGCGGCGGCGAGGCGCGGCATACGCGTGGATCGCAGTTCGCCCAGGCGCGGGATTTCATCCGACCTCAGTTTGCCGTGCGCGAAGACTACAGCACCTCGACCACGGCCGTGTCCTCGTACGTGCTCCTGCAGGCATCGCGCGGGCGCCTTACGATTGCGCCGGGTGTCCGCGTCGATCATTTCACGCTCACGGGCCACACCTCGGCGTCCCCGTGGATTCAAACCCGGTGGCCGCTCACGCGCGCGCTGACGGCGCGCGTCGCCGGCGGCATCTACCGGCAGGAGCCGGACTTTGCCGAGCTGAAGGGACTGCGGGGCGCCGAACTGAAGGCGTTCCGGTCGTATCACGTCGACGCGGGGGTCGAAGCCCCGCTCGGCCGTTCGACGAAATGGCAGTTCTCCGTCTACGACCGTGAGGACCGGGATTACCCATGGCTTCCCAACTCCGAGTTCCAGGCCTCAAACGGCCGCCTTGTGCTGCCATCAGCCACTACACGGTATGAGAACTCACTCGACGGTCAGTCGCGCGGCGCCGAGATCGTGCTTCAACGCAATTCTCCAAACGGTTTGTCCGGCTGGATCGCGTACAATGTAGCATTCACAAAATACCGAAACACGCTGACCGGCGAGGACTTTTCAGCCGACTACGATCAGCAGCACACGCTGAACGTGTATGGGGTGTATCGGTTGAGCGATCGCACGAGCTTCAGCACACGGTTCCGGGCCGGCAGCAACTTTCCGGTTCCCGGCTATTACGAATCGCGCGGCGACGAAAGGTACTTCCTGACGAGCTCACGCAACGATCTACGCGTCCCTGTGTACACCCGTCTCGATATTCGCGCGAACCGGACGTTTACCTGGCGCACCACGCGCCTGACGGTGTTCGCGGAAGCGCTGAATATCTACGACCGCGACAACGTCCGCGCGGCCTCACCGGGCATCAACCCCAACACGCTCCAGGTGTTCGGCCTGTTCGACTCGATGTTCCCGATTATCCCGTCGGCGGGCTTCTCGTTGGAGTTCTAGGGGTCTGCCACCGACACTTCTGATAGGTCTCAATGCGCATACATCTGATCAACCCGAGCCACGTGTCTTTCGGCATTGCCGTCATCACCCCACGCTGGCTCTATGTGTTAGCAGCAGCCACTCCTCAGCGCTACGGCGATCCGGTGATCACCGATGAAACGCTCGAACAATTCGACCCGGACTCGATCGCCGCGGGGGACGTCGTCGGCATCGGCATCCATACGGGCAACGCGCTGCGCGGATACGAAGTCGGCCACCTTGCCCGGACGCGCGGGGCGTGGGTCGTGTACGGCGGCATCCATGCCACGCTCTACCCCGAGGAGGCCATGGACCTCGGCGCGGGCCACGCGGTCGTCAAAGGCGATGGCGACGTCGCGTGGGGACAGGCCATCGACGGGTGCCTCAACGGCAGCACCACGAAGGTCTACGAAGGCGGGAAGATCGAAGCCGGTCAATTTCTGAAGGCCCGCTGGGATCTGCTGCCGCCCGACCGGTACATGTGGGCGTCGGTGCAGACGGTGCGCGGCTGCCCGAAGCACTGCTCGTTCTGCTCCGTGTGGAAAACCGACGGGCAGGAGCCGCGTCAGCGCACCGTCGATGCCGTGCTCGAGGAAATCGTGGATTTGCGGCGTCTCGGATTCCGTTTCATCGCGCTCGCGGACGACAACTTCTACCCCGTGACACTCGAGGATCTCGAGCAGGCCTCGCGGCGTGCCGATCATCACCGCCTCGACGAGCTGAAGACGACTGCGCGCCGAGCGCTTCGAGCTGATGGAACGCCTGGCGAAACTGCCGAGCGACATGAATTTCTTCACCCAGATCACGATGGAGGCCGCCGAGGACTCTGATTTTCTCGATGCGATGCACAAAGCGCGCATCAAGGGCGCGCTGGTCGGCGTCGAATCGGTCACGGCTGAAGGCCTCAAGGATGTGTACAAGGGCTTCAACCTGTATGGCGACGCCCTCGTCACGAGGCTGCAGCAGTTCAAGCAGCACGGTATCCACGTGCTCGGGTCTTTTATCTTCGGTCTGCCCAGCGATCGCGCCGATACCTTCAGCGCCACCGTTGCGCTCGCGCTGAAAGCCGACGTGACCTTCGCGCAGTTCGTCATGCTGACGCCGTTCCCCGGCACCGTGGATTTTGCCAAGTGGGAGCTGGGGCAGACGAAGAAAAAGGATGCGGAGGCGGTGGATGGCATTCCGATCACGCGCCACTGGCTGATCCCGCAGGCACGCCGGCCGAAGGTGTACACCCCGCATCCCACGCTTTCGCCAGAGGACATTCGCGACCGCACCCAGGGGGTCTGGGACGAGTTTTACAGCCTGTCGCACATCTGGCGCCGATCGCGAGCCGTGAAGTCGCTGAAGAATCGCCTCGGTTTCGTGCTGTGCTCGAAGCTCTATCGGCAGATGTACGCCAATACCGGCATCGCCACCGACAGCGCGCGGCACGCGAGATCTGAGCGAATGGCACGAATGCTCGCGAAGCCCTGTCGAAGGCTGTTCGTCGGCAAGCCGATGCCCGAGCTGCAGACGCCGGTATAGCGTCACCACATCGATTGCGGTACCATGGGATCGGCCGGCCACGCCGGTCCTCCCCACGCTCTCTGCCCGCTGCAGGAGTTCCGCAATGACCCTCGTTTCCCTCTTGCGTGCGATTGGTGTCGCTGCGCTCATCGTCATCGGCTCGGCCGCATCGGCCGCGGCCCAGGGCATCGGCCTCACGTTCGGTCCGACCTTCTCGACCTTCAGCAACGACGTGCTGGACTTCGATTCCCGCGTGGGTTTTCAAGGCGGGCTCTTCTTCGGGGGCAATCGCGACGGCGTCCTCGGGGTCCAGGGCGAGCTGAACTGGATTCGCAAGCACACCACGGCGGCGGCGATCGGCTTCGACATCGCCGACATCCGTGTGGACTACGTGCAGATTCCCATCCTTCTTCGATTGAATGCGGGAACCCACAACACGAGCGGCTTCGCCTTGTACGGCCTCGCCGGACCGGCCTTCGAAATCAAAGTCGCCGACGAGATTGAAGGCGTGACCAACGACTGGCTCGAGGGGGGCGACGTGGGCCTCGTGTTCGGAGGCGGCATCGAGGTGGCCCGCCTGCTCGTCGAGGGCCGCTATGAAAAAGGGCTGCGCCGCATCAACAACAACTTCAGCGACATCAACGATGTCAAATCGCAGTCGTTCACGATTCTGTTTGGAATCCGGATACGTTAGTAACTGCGGGCCAATCGGCCACACCTGCTCCAGCGCGAATCCGAAGCTCCGGGGCCGGACGCGCTGCGAGGCCCGACGGCGACCGCCCGACGCGAGGACACCATCTTCGCCTTTCATCCTCGCTCGGTTCCCGCAGGCTTCTCGCGCGTCAGGCGACACGTGTCGGCCGCCTTCGCACGGATTCGCGCTGGAGCAGGTGTGTCCGTTGACCCCCTGTTCAACTTGGAGTGGATCACATTGCAGGGACTGCCCACGCGCCGATCAGAAACTGCACCGTGTGACGAGGCGTGAGCGAATTGTTGTGATTTCTCATCGACGTCCTGGTACGCCGAGTGCTCTACGCATTGGTATGGAAAACAGAGAGCTCGATGGATGTTATGAGCGGGTCGACGTTCGGCCCGCCAGGGGCGACTTGCCAATTGATGGCGTCGATACACGGCTAGCCGAGTTGCGCCAGCTCATCGCCAGCGTCGAGAAGGTGCAGAAGATTGTGCTCACCGAAGTACGAGGGCTGGCGACGAAGGTCGATCGCCTGACGCGCGCGCGCGGGCGCGGCCATCCGAATCCGTGACGCTTGTACATGGTGTCCGGCTGGCAGTTGGGTTGGTGTTGCTGCGGCGCGAAGCCGTGCGCAGGCGGCCGACACGTCACGCCTGACCGCGCGAGAAGCCCGAGGGCATCGAGCGAGGATGAAAGGCGAAGTCAGTGTCCTCGCGTCGGACGGTCCTCAGCGGCATCGGAGCGCGTGTCCGGCCCCGAAGCTTCGGATTCGCGCGGCAGCAACACCAATCCAAGTGCCGGCCGGTCGTCTAGACGCACTTGGTCCGGCTAAGACCGGACACTACGTACTTCGCGACTGAGAGCTGACTAAAGAGAACTGAAACCGCTCTGGCTAACCGCGGAGCGCTTTCTTACCGGCCGCGAGGGTGCGCAGGATGGCGTCGGCGTCGTAGACGGCGCCGCCCCATGTGCCGCCGCTCGCATCCTGAAGCGCCGCCCAGATACGCGTGTCGTCCGGAAGCGCCGCGTCGGCGGCGAGATCGGACCGCACGTCGCGCGCCTCGAGAATGCTCGATCCGTCGGACGCACTCTGCTCGACGAAGTTCTCGCCGATCAGGTTGACGGTACCTTCGAGCGTGGTCCGGTCGATCACGATCTCGATGACGTCGCCATCGCGCAGCTTGCCGACGGGGCCGCCCGCCAGCGCCTCCGGCGATACGTGCCCGATGCACGCACCGGTGGACACACCGCTGAACCTGGCGTCGGTAATCACGGCCACATGTTTGCCGAACGGCAGGTGCCGCAGCGCGCTCGTAATCTGATAGGTCTCTTCCATGCCGGCGCCGATCGGCCCGCGGCAAATCAACACAATCACGTCGCCGGGCTTCACACGTTTGGCCTTGATGGCGTCCATAGCGGCCCGCTCGGACAAGAACACCTTCGCCGGGCCGGTCATCCGGTACACGCCGTCGGCATCCACGACCGACGCATCGATCGCGGTGCTCTTGATGACGGCGCCGTCCGGCGCGATGTTGCCTTTCGGAAAACAGACAGTGGACGTCAGGCCGCGGGTGCGTGCGTGTTCGGGCGAGACGATCACGTCGTCGGGGTCAACGCCTTCCTTTCTGAGCTGGTCCCGCAGACGCGTCCGTCTCTCCGACGATTCCCACGCATCCAGCTGAGCAGCGAGCGAGCCGCCGCCGACCGTGGTGACGCGTGTCTCGAGCAATCCCAGCCGGCGCAGGTGCAGCATCACTTCCGGCACGCCGCCGGCCATGAAGACCTGCACGGTCGGGTGATTGCGGGGGCCGTTCGGCAGCGCGTCGACCAGTCGCGGCACCTGCTTGTTCACCGCGGCCCAGTCTTCGGCCGTCGGCCGCGCGAGCCCGGCCGCGTGGGCGATCGCCGGAAGGTGCAGAATCAGATTCGTCGATCCGCCGAACGCGGCAAACACGACGAGCGCATTGCGCACCGCCGCATCGGACACGATGTCCGAGGCGGTGATCCGCCGGCCTTCGAGATTCATCAGCGCCGTCGCCGATCGCCGCGCCATGTCGATCCAGATCGGGTGACCGGACGGCGCAAGCGCCGAGTGTCCCAGCGACAATCCGAGCGCCTCTCCCACCACCTGCGCGGTCGCCGCGGTTCCGAGAAACTGGCAGCCGCCGCCCGGCGAGGCGCACGCCCGGCATCCCAGATCGGCCGCTTCTTCGAGCGTGATGGAGCCGTGCACGAACCGGACGCCGATTGTCTGAATCTTGCCGGCGTCTTCACCTTCTTCGGGAAGCAACGTGACGCCACCTGGCACGAGCACCACTGGAAGATCGTGGGTCGCCGCGAGGGCCATCATCATCGCCGGCAGCCCCTTGTCGCAGGTGGCCACGCCAAGCACGCCGCGCCGAGTCGGAAGCGATCGGATGAGGCGCCGAAACACCGTGGCGGCGTCGTTGCGGAACGGCAGACTGTCGAACATCGCTGTCGTGCCCTGCGATCGCCCATCGCATGGATCGGTGCAGGCTGCCGCAAACGGAATCGCCCCGGCGCTCTTGAACACCGCCGCAGCGGCCTCGAGCAGCAGGCCCACCTCCCAATGTCCGGTGTGATACCCGAGCGCGATGGGCGTTCCGTCGGCCGCGCGGATGCCACCATGGGTCGAGAGCATCAGGAACTCGTTGCCGCCGAGCGCGGCGGGATTCCAACCCATGCCGGCGTTCTGCGTCCATCCGAACAGATCGCCCGAGGGGCGGTCTCGCAGCATTTCGGCCGTCAAGGGCAGGACGCCCGCCGGTCCGCGTGCGCGCGTGGAGATCTCGAACAACCTGGCATCGTCTGAGTCGAATGGATTGGATGACATCGAATCTCTATTCTCAGTTTCCTCGCAGGCGCGCGACGGCGCGGCGGGCTTCGGTAAGCTCCGGGAGATCGGGGTCGGCGCTCTGCCAGATCTCGAGAAAGCGCTGGTACTCGACGAGCGCGGCCTTCCCCGATTGATCGAGAAGCCGGGCGATCTCGAGGACATGGCGCGGGTCGCCGCCCTCGGTGCTCAATGGATTTCTGACTCGGGACACTAGCATACGCGCACCCGCAGGGGCAGACGCGCACCGGCAAGGCGGGGGCTTCAGCCCCGCTCGGGCACAGTTCACTTGACACCTGGGCCTCGAGGGGCGTATATAGTCCTCAACTGAGACAAATTAAACACCAATAGGGACGGGCTCGTTTCGCTCAGATTCTCCCGCGACCCGTTCATGTTGGCGATTTAGTCCCTTAATGGTTCAATGAAAGGCGCCGCTCATTTTCGCGTTGCCACGCGGGGTACTTCGCGCGAGATCAACCGCAGCATTGTGCTGAACCTGGTCCGCGCACATCAACCCATCTCGCGCGCCGACCTGGCCCGCATGATGAACGTGCGGCGCGGCGCGATCTCGCGCATCGTCAACGACCTCATCACCGACGGCGTGATTTTCGAGGGCGCAACGGGACAGACGGTCCGCGGCCGCAAGCCCACCTTCCTGTATATCGATTCCCGGCGGCGGGCGGTGGTCGCCGCCGACATCAGGGCCAGCGAGACGTTTCTGATGCTCGCCGATCTGCGTGGCAATCCCACGACGGACGTGATTCGCATGCCGACCCTCCGCGATCCGGGCGAGCTGGCGGCGGCCATGGCCGAGCGCATCAAGCGGATGCTCGTCGAGAATCGCGAGGTTGACGCCTGCGAAGGCGTGGGCGTGGTCGTGCCCGGCATGGTCGAACACTCGACGATGCGCGTGATCCATGCGCCGACGTTGGGCTGGAAAGACGTCGACCTGCGAGGGCCGCTCGCCGCCGCCACCGGTCTACCCGTGCAGATCGAGAACTCCGGGCGTGCCTGTGCGCTGGCCCAGGCGTGGACCGTGCGCGAAGCCACCGGCGCCATGCGCGACGTCGTGTTCGTCTCGGTTTCCGACGGCGTGGGTGTGGGCGTCATGATTCACGGGGAGTTGCTGCGGGGACGCAACAACGTGGCCGGCGAGTTCGGACACGTCCCGCTTTCGCTCGACGGCCCCCGCTGCTCGTGCGGCTCGAATGGCTGCTGGGAAGCCTACATCTCGAATCGTGCGACGCTGGCCCGTTACTTCGATCAACCGCTCAGTCACGATGCGCTCGCGTCGGCCGAAGGCCCGCAGTTCACCATCGACGACCTGATCGCGCGCGCGCGCGGGAGAGACGCCAAAGCCGTCGCCGCCATTGAATCGACGGCGCGCTATCTCGGGCTCGGACTCGCGGCCGTCGTCAATACGTTCGATCCCGCCTGCGTGTACATCGGCGGTGAAATTACGCGGGCGTGGGACCTGATTGAAACGACCGTGCGGTCCGCGATGGCCGAACGCGCGCTGACGGCGTCCGTGGCGGCGACCGACGTGCGTCCGGTCACCGCGACGGAGTTTCCGCGGTTGCGAGGAGCGGCCGCGCTGGTCGTGGCGCCGGCCTACGCGGTGCGCGGAGTGGCATGAAGGAAGAAACGATGATCCACCAGAACGCCAGACGGATCCGGCTCGCCGCAACACTGACGGCGCTCGCGCTTTCTGGTGCGGGTGCCCTGGCGCAGGCGCCACCACGCGAGGCGCGCGATGAAGTGCTGGCCACGATGAAGCGCGCCACCACGTTCATGACGGAGAAGCTCGCGTACAAGGGTGGGTACGTCTGGAACTACCTGCCGGATTTGTCCCGGCGGTGGGGAGAGATGGAAGCCCGCGAGACGATGATCTGGATCCAGCCGCCGGGCACCGCCACGGTGGGTCATTTGTATCTGGACGCGTACCACGCGACCGGCGACAACTTCTACTATCAAGCGGCCGAGCAGGTCGCGGGTGCGCTGATCTGGGCCCAGCATCCATCCGGAGGATGGAATTACGTCGCCGACTTCGCCGGCGAGCGGTCGCTCAAGGAGTGGTACGAGACGGTCGGCAAGAACGGCTGGCGTCTCGAGGAGTTCCAGCACTACTGGGGAAACGCGACGTTCGACGATGCCGGCACCGCCGAGTCGGCAAAATTCCTGCTGCGCCTGTATATCGAGAAGCGCGATCCGAAATACCGGCCGTCGCTCGACAAGGCCATCCAGTTCGTGCTCGACAGCCAGTATCCAATCGGCGCGTGGCCGCAACGGTATCCACGTGTCGCCGAGCATTCGACGCGCGGACTTCCCGACTACACCGCGTATCCGACGTTCAACGACGACGTCGCGGGCGAGAACATCGATTTCCTGGTGATGTGCTACCAGACGCTCGGCGATGCGAGGCTCGTCGATCCGATCCTGCGCGGCATGAACGCGTTCATCGTCACGCAGCAGGGACCGCCGCAGCCAGGCTGGTCGCTGCAGTACCTCACTCGATCTGAAGCCGGTGCAGGCCCGCACCTACGAACCGCGATCGCTGGCGACCCACACGACCGCGCGCAACCTCGAGCTGATGGTGCTGTTCTACCGGCTCACGGGCGACACGAAATTTCTGGCGCGCATACCGGAGGCGATCGACTGGCTGGAATCGATCGCGCTGCCGCCGGGCGTGGCGCCGGCCGGCCGCACGCACGCCACCTTCATCGAGGTGGGCACCAACAAGCCGTTGTACATCCACCGTGAAGGTTCGAACGTCGTCAACGGCCGCTACTACTGGGACAGCAATCCGAAGGATACGCTGGGCCACTACAGCTCGTTCCGGCCCATCAACATCGCGGCGCTGCGAAAGCTCTACGCCGACGCCCGCGCGATGACGCCGGAACAGGCGACCAAGGGGTCGCCGCTCGTGGCGGGGCACGGTGTGCTGCCGCTGCCGAAGTACTTCGCGCTGATGCCGGCGCCGGGCGTCACGGCGGCCAGTTCAATCGCCTCGCTGACCAGGGAGGGGTACTGGCTCGCACCGCTGGGATACAACACCCACCCCTACAAAGGCGACGGGTCGACGAAGGTGGCCCCGGGCAGCTTCGGTACGACACACGTCGGCGATGAATCCGATACCTCGCCGTATCCCGACAAGACGCTGACGGGGATTTCCATCGAGGCGTTCACTCGGAACATGAGCGTGCTGATTCGCGCGATCGATCCGCCGGTAAGCAAATGAGTAGGTCTTATACCGCTTCGGAGTGCATGAAACGAGGTACCAACATGACAGGAACAATCCGGCATTGGCTTGGCATTGCGGGCGTCATCTGTGCGGTGGCTCTGTATGGCTCGACGGCGATCGCGCAGGAATCGCGGGGTTCCATCGCCGGTCTCATCGTCGATTCATCCGGCGGCGCCCTGCCCGGCGTGACGGTGACAGTCGTCAACAACGGCACCAACAGCACCACGTCGCTGGTGACCAACGAAACAGGTCAATATACAGCGCTGTTCCTGCTGCCCGGGTCGTACCGCGTGACGGCGGAGCTCAGCGGGTTTCAGACCAAGGATCATCCCACCGTGCAGGTCCGCGTCGGCGAGCGTCTGCAGCTCGATATCACGTTGCAGCCGGCGGGCGTGACCGAGCAGGTGTCGGTCGTGGCCGACACGATGCAGCTCGAGACGAGCACGGCCTCGATGGGCCAGGTGATCGACAGCAAGCTCATCAGCGAGATCCCGCTGGGCGACGGCACGGCCTACGGGCTGACGCGACTGGTCGCCGGCGCCACGTTCGAGCGCTCGTACGCGCTGCAGCGGCCCATGGACAACGATAACCTGCGCGGCGCGGCCGTCACCGGCACGCTGAACAGCGAGTTCACGATTGACGGTTCGAGCAACGTCGTCTCGCAGGCTCGCGTCGGCATCCAGCCGCCCTCCGATGCCATCGAGGAGTTCAAGGTCGAGACCGCCGGCTACGACGCCCAGATCGGGCACACCGGCGCCGGCAGCGTGAACCTCGCGCTCAAGAGCGGCACCAACGCGCTCCATGGCGCCGTGTCGTTCTACAACCGCGACGACTCGCGATCGGCCAGCCTCTTTGCGTCCAATCGCCTGGGGACGAGCAAGCAGCCGCGCGACTACAACCGCTTCAGCGGCACGGTCTCCGGACCGATCCTGCGTAACAAGACCTTCTTCATGTTCTCGTACGAGAAGCTCCAGGACGACACGGTCGAGGCGCTCACCACCTCGGTGCCGACCTCGCGCATGCGGTCGGGCGATTTCTCGGAACTGCTGCCGCTCGGCGTGCAGATCTACGACCCGGCCACCGCGCAGCTGGTCAACGGCGTCGTGGTCCGCCAGCCATTTCCGGGCAACATCATCCCTGGCGGCCGCATCAACCCGATCGCGCGGAACATCCTGGGCTACTATCCCCTGCCCAACGCCGCACCCGCAGCGGACCTGTCGCAGAACTTCTTCATCGAGCAGCCCTGGACCTACGCGTACGACTTCGCGATGACCCGGATCGACCATGAATGGACGCAGAACCAGCGCACCTATGGCCGCTTCATCCGGAACTTCCGCCGCGAAGAGCGCTTCAACTTCGCGGGCGTGCAAAATGGCACGGAGATTACCCGCGGCTCGACCGACCGGTTCAACTACAACTGGGCGGGCGGGCACACGATGGTGATGTCGCCGACCATGGTGCTCGACCTGAAAGGCAGCTGGCTGCGATTCAACGACGACCTCTTCCCTCTCTACAACATCGACCTCGCGACCCTCGGCTATTCGTCGTCGACGCTCGGGCTGCTCGGCGATTTCGAGCAACTGCCCCGCTACAGCATCGAGTCGACGAACGCGACGACGGCGGGCCGCGTGGCCACGCTCGGCGCGCAGCAGAGCGGCTTCAACAACGGACGCACGCAGCCGTTCTACAACGTGCAGTTCGCGGCCACCGTGACGAAGACGACGGGCGGTCACACGATGAAGATGGGATACGACTGGCGGAGCCTGCGTCAGAAGGAGACCAACCTGGGCTGGCGCGGCGGCGCGTACGCGTTCGACAGTTCGTATACCCGCGCGTCGGCTGCGGCCACCGCTCAGTACCGGTCAGGGCATTGCGTCGTTCCTGCTCGGCCTGCCCAATACCACGTCCTTCATCGAGCTTCGTCCCGAGTACGACAACACCGTCATCAGCCACGGATTCTTCGTGCACGACGACTGGCGCGTGAGCGATCGGCTGACACTCAATCTCGGCCTGCGCTACGACCTCGAGCTCGGCATGACCGAGAGCGACAACCGCAACGTCGGGCCTTTCGATCTGACCACGGCGAGTCCGATCCAGGCGGCGGCGCAGGCGCGCTTCGCCGCCAGTCCGCCGGCGGGCGTGCCGGGGCCGGCCAGCCAGTTCGACGTGCTGGGCGGGTACACGTATCTGTCCGGCGATCAGTCGCACGCGTGGAACGCGGACTTGAACAACTTCCAGCCCCGAGCGGGCTTCGCGTTCAAGATCGACGACCGGACCGTCCTGCGTGGCGGCACCGGCAAGTTCGTCGCCCCCTTCCAGCTGCAGGGCGTGCCGGGACTCATCTCGGGCATCAATCAGATCGGGTATCGCGCAACACACCGGTTCCCGTGACGAGCGACCAGGGCCTGACGTTCCAGGCCAACCTGAGCAATCCGGTGCCGAGCGGCCAGCTCGTCCAACCGGTGGGATCGTCGCAAGGTCTCTCGACCAATCTCGGAAACGCGCCAGGCAACATCTGGAACGCCGATCGCGTGAACCCTGAATTCTGGCGATTCAGTATCGGCGTCGAGCGGCAACTGCCCTGGGAAATGCTGTTCGAAGTGTCCTATATCGGCCAGCATGGCTCGAACCAGGCGATTCTCGAAGCGCTGAACTTCGTGCCCCAGGAGTACCGCACGCAGAGCCCGATCCGCAACAACGACGCGGAAACATTCCTGACCCAGACCGTCTCGAATCCATTCCAGGGGCTGACACCAGACTCGCCCGCGACCAACGGCGCCACGATCGCGCGTCGCCGTCTGCTGTATAACTATCCGCAGTTCGAAACGTCGGGCGCCCCGTGCGCGACGGGCACAGCCACGACGTTCTGCATGGAAACGGCGCGCGGGTCGAACATGTACAACGGTGCGATTTTCAGGCTCGACAAGCGCTTCACCAACGGCCTGATGCTGATGACGTCGTACACGTGGTCGCACCTCACGGAAAAGGTCGCTCCGCTCAATCCGTGGGACGACCTCGAAGAGCGGATCGGCTCGACCGATCGTCCGCATCGCATCACGCTCGCCAGCGTGGCCGAGCTGCCGTTCGGACGCGGCCGCCGGTACGGCAGCGACTGGAATGCCGTGACGGACGCCATCCTCGGCGGATGGCAGGTCAGCACGAAGTACGAATGGCAGAGCGGCTCGCCGCTGGTGTTCAACCAGAACACGTACTACGATTCGCAGTGCGGCGATCCCAAGCAGCTCAAGTCGCAGTGGGGCGGCTCGGGAAACCAGATCTACGGCGTCGACATTCCGATCATCGACATCAGCTGTTTCTACACGATGAACGGCCAGCAGTTCCGCAACGCCGCCGGGCAGCCGGTGACGTTCACGGCCACTGAAATCCAGCTCGGCCAGGCGAACATCCGCAAGTTCCCGACGACGCTGCCGGACGTCCGGTTCATGCAGCACCACCTCCTGGATCTCGGCGTCACGAAGAACTTCAACGTGGGCGATCGGGTTCGCGTGCAGGTGCGCATCGAAGCGTTGAACGCCACCAACTACACGCTCTTCGGCGTCGGCAATATGGTGCTGACTCCGAACAACGCGTCCTTCATGAAGCTCAACAACATCGATTCGAGCACGGTCATGAAGCCGCGCGATATTCAGATCGGCGCCAAGGTCACCTTCTAAGTGCCATACAAGGTGCGGGTGGCAGATGGCAGGGACCATCTGCCATCTGCCGTGACGCCACATCGTCAGAGCGACAGTGCGACGGGTAGGAGAAGGACGGCCACCACAATCGCGACCTTTCGCGTCGCTCCGACTCGAGGCGCCGACACGGGCGCGCCCTCAACCGGACGCCCGTGCCCGTGCTTGCCGATCCGGTCGCCAAAGGCGTAGGACGGCGGTTCGATAAACCCGCCCAACCTGGCATGTGGGCCAGAAGGCGCTCGACCTCGATACAAACGACGTCGTCATCGGCACAGCTGGCCTGCACGAAGGCCAGCCTCTCGAGCGGCTTCCGCTCGAGCGCCGCATGAAACATCTCCTTGACCCGCGACCACTGCTCGGGGTTGATGGGCATACTGAAATGACCTCGTAACTATCAACGCGCACTTCCGGGCAGGATTCACTCACGCACCCAGCGCAGCCTCGCACCTCTCGCACCTCTCGCACCTCTCGCACCTCTCGCACCTCTCGCACCGTCTCGCCCCCATCGCACCGTTCGCACCCGTCGCACCCAGCGCGTATCATCAAAGTTGTGGCGCTTCCTCCGGGCCCTTCGCTACCTTCAGTCGTTCAGACATACCGCTACGTCCGCAATCCACTGCCGCTCCTGATGAGTGCGCGCGGCAATTCGGCGACATCTTCACGTTGCGGCTGCTCGGGACTCATCCGTGGGTGTTCGTCTGGTCGCCGCCGCTTCTCAAAACGCTGTTCACCGCACCGCCCGAAGACGTCCACGCAGGAGAAGCCAACGCAAGCGTGTTCGGTCCGCTCGCCGGAGACGCATCGGTATTCACGATGGACGAGTCTGCGCATCTCGATCGCCGGCGCCTGCTCCTGCCGCAGTTTCACGGCGATCGCATGCGCGTGTATTTCGATCGATCCATCGGATCGCGTCTGACGCCGTCACACGTTGGCGCCCGGGAGTCCCGTTCGCGATGAACCGCGAGACGCAGAAGATGACGCTTCAGGCAATTATCCGTGCTGTGTTCGGCGTCGACACCGGCAACGGGCAGAGCTCGGAGCTGGTCGCGGCGCTGACCGATTTCGCCAACCACGCTGTGGCGTCGCGATGCTTCCGCGCGACCGCTGCAGCACGACTGGGGACCGTGGAGCCCCTGGGGGCGCATCGTCAGGCTCAAGGCACGCAACGACGCCGCGATCCATCGCGAGATTCAGGCCCGCCGGCGCTCGAACAACGCGGGAGATCGCGAGGACATCCGTCTCTGCTCCTCCAGGTTCGCTATGAGGACGGAACGCCGCTGACGGACCAGCAGGTGAGGGACGAGCTCGTGGTGATGCTGATGGCGGGACACGAGACGACCGGCACCGCACCTCGCGGGCATTCGAGCGGATCTTTTCGCTGCCCGAGGTCGAGCGGCGAATCCGCGAAGAGCTGACCGCGGTCGTCGGCACAGCGGCGATGACGGCCGCACATCTGTCACAGCTGGAGTATCTCGACGCCGTCATCAAAGAGTCGCTGAGAATCCGCCCCATCATGCCGGTCGGCGGCGGACGGCTGGTAAAACGGGCGTTCGTGATCGGCGGGCACAGATCCCGCGGGGCCATCGTCGTCAACGCGATGTACCTGCTGCACCACCGGCCCGATTTGTATTCTGAACCGGACGAGTTCAGGCCCGAACGATTCCTCGGCAAGCGGGTGATCGATCCATATGAATGGACCCCCTTTGGTGGCGGCGTGCGAAGATGCCTCGGATATGCTTTTGCGCTGTTCGAGATGAAGACGATATTGGCGACGATCCTCTCAGCGGCGCGTCTCCGCATCGAAAACCCAAATGCCACCATCAAACGCCGAGGGTTTTTTCTGGCGCCCGAAGGGGGCCCGAGGGTTGTTTTGTCCGGAGCTTTAGCGAAGGCGGAAGCCGGACAGTAGGTACGCGCCCTCGTACTCGTGTCTCGTATTCTGTCTCGACTGCGTCTCGTGTCTCGTGTCTCGTGGTATGTCTCGTGGTATGTCTCGTGGTATGTCTCGTGGTGTGTCTCGTGTTCGTGGTGTTAGACTCTCCAGCCATGCGAGCGTCTCGTGCGTCCTCGTCATGGCTCTTACCCTCCTTGGCCAACGGCTGCCGGAGCCGGGAGGAGCGTCAGCCACAGCCCTCCTTCAAGCCGACCGCAACGGTCAAAGACATCATGGTCTCGATCATCGATCCCGAGGCCGATGTCCTGTGGAACGCCGTCGCCACGATCGTCAGCCTGTCTGGCACCGAAGAGCGGGAACCGCGAACCGATGAGGAATGGATCGCCGTTCAGCGGAGCGCCATCCAACTGGTGGAAGCGACCAACCTGCTGCGCGTTCCCGGCCGCCTGGTGGCAAAGCCGGGAGAAAAGTCGGAAAACCCCCGCATCGAGCTTCACCCCGAAACCATCCAGAAGCTGATTGCCGACGACCCCGTCACCTGGGGCAGCCTGGTCGATGACCTGCAGAATGCCGCCATCCCGGCACTGAATGCGGCCAACGCGCGGAACGCGAAAGGGTTGTTCGACGCCGGCGAAAAAATCGAGTTCGCGTGCGAAACGTGCCACCGGCATTACTGGTACCCGCCCGACAGCGCCGCGGCATGGAAGGTGGATGCGGCCATCCCCACTCCGAGTGCTACGGAAGCACCTGCGCCCGTTGCCAAGGGCGGCGTCATCACGGGTCACGTTCGGGTGAAGGGCCCCGTGCCAGGCAACGCCGTCATCAGGATGGGGACGGACCCGGTGTGCGCGACGCTCAATGCCGGCAAGCGTCCCGTGCAGGAGGTCGTGACCGCGACATCAGACGGCAGTCTGGCCAACGTCTTCGTCAGCCTGCAGGGCGACTTCCCGCCTTCGCCCATTCCCTCTGAGCCGGTGACGATCGATCAGCGTGCGTGCGTGTACGTGCCCCGGGTGGTAGGCGCGCGAGTTGGACAGAGGATTCAGTTCAGAAACAGCGACGAGGTGCTCCATAACGTCCATGGGGAGTCCGCACGCGACAACGGCTTCAACATCAGCCAGCCGAAGGCGGGCCTCGTCCAGGAACTGAGCCTGAAGACACCGGAGGTCATGTTGCGCGTCACCTGCGATGTGCACAGGTGGATGACGTCGTTCGTCGGCGTGGTCAGCCACCCGTACTTCGCCGTCAGCGGTCCGGCGGGTACGTTCACCATCAACAACGTTCCGGAGGGCACTTACACCGTGCAGGCCTGGCACGAACGCTTCGGCACGACCATGCAGACGGTGCGCGTCGCGGCAGGGACGACCAGCACGATCGACGTCACGTACTGATTATTTCGACCGATCGGCGCCGCCTTCTAACACCCGCTCGTCCGCGCGCGCCGCACCAAGAATGCCTTCCATCGTCACGTAGTTACCTTCGTGGCAGGCGTACTCGTAGAGCTTGTCCTGCGATTGCTTCATGCGAATCGAGACGGTCCACGGTTTCGTCCATGTCGTGAGATCGTCGATCGTCACGTCGTACTGGAGCATGTCGGCGGCCACGCGAGTGAACCGCTCGACGATGTGCAGGCTGCCCGACGATCCCATGAAGTTGCTCTTCGGCGAGAAGTTGGTCGTATCGACCACCAGCGTGTTCCCTTCCCACCGGCCGCGCGAGTCGCCGCTCCACAGCGTGAGCTCCTTTGGGAGATGTGGACGTCCGTCGAGCGGAATCACGCGGGTTTCGTGGATCGCTTCGAGCGTGATGGTGACATAGCCGGGCGTCTGCAGGATCTGGTAGTAGCCCATCGGACCCGCGGAGTTGATGTTCTGCCTGCCAATACGTGGGAAGCCATAGGTGATGCAACGCATGGCGTTGCTGAGATCTTCCGGTCCAGCCGGGGGTGGCCCTCCGGCGGCCGCGTTCGGCGGCGGCGTTCTTGCCAATCTTTCCGACCCGTCGGGCGTCATCGGAGGAATTCTGCCGTCGCGAGGATCGACGATGAGCGATGTGCGATTGTCGATGGTCCTTTCGATCATCACGATGGTATTGCTGGTCGCACTCGTGCCGGTGCCGTATTTGTCGGGGTTGGCGAGCAGTGCGAGAAAGAAGTTGTCTGCGCCGGGAAAGTCACTGTTGTTGCTGAGGTCGAAGAGCCGCGCTGCTCGCTTCTTGAGCTCGGCGACTTCCTCGTCGGTCAGGAATTCGCGGCCGGCCAGCTCTTTCGGCCTCTCGAGGGGCGTCGCGCTCTGGTTCAGCCACACGCCCTGCAGGTCGGGCTTCCCGTCCGGCGTGAGCGGCGGAGTCCATTTGCTTTCCTGACCAGCGACCGAACGGGCGAGCATCGCGAGCGCAACCACCGCGGCGAGAAGCCTCTTATGTAGTCCACGGTCCAGTCACTTTCGATTCTAGTTCTACTTTCTACTTTTCAGTTTGTTAGCTTTGAAACACCGCCGCGTCGATCGGCACGTTCACCCGAATCTCTTTCAACTCGAACGTGTCGCGACCGTTGAGCCATCCGAACGTCCAGCGGAACGGCATCTTGATGCCGGCGCCGGGCACGTCGCGATAGTCGGAGTAGTCCACTTGTGTGGGCGCCCGGCCAATCGGCGACGAGCCGAAAGCGGACCATCCGTACGAGCAGACCCGACTCCTTGTCGAACGACAACGTGGCCATGGACCCGCGCGAACCGTTCCCCTGGACCACCTGCACCTCGCGACCGTCGATGTAGTCGGGTGGACCCACGCGCAGCTGGGTCAGCGCCGTCTTTATCTGAGCCGGAAACGACAGCAGCGCGTCGATGCGTGCCCCGTCGAGCTCGCTCCCAGCCAGGGCATATTGGGGAACGACGGACAGCGGCGCCGACACCCACCCGTTCCGGCCGTCGAACAGGCGTATGGCATCCTGCCGTCCGATGTTCTCGGCAAACTTGATGATCGTCGCACGCTGATCGGGCGCCTTGGCGTAGATCTGCACCTGACCTCCGCCGCCAAAACCGCGGAAGCCCTGGCTCGTGCCAGTTGCGGCAAAACTGGTCACGGCCGCCAGCCGGGCCGTCCCGCCGAGCGCCTGGAGATACTTGTCGAGAATCTGGTCGACCGACGGCTCTCCGGGGAACGATTCAGTGACGACCTCATCGGGCAGCACCACCGCCTCGCCATAGACCGTGTCGATCGGCGGCATCGTCACGGGAATATCCCGGCCCCGATGGCACGTCCAGCACGTCACGATCTGCCGGCCGCGGAAGTTGTTCTTGTTGATCGCCGCCATCATCAGCGTCATGCGCCGGGCCGTCCGCTTCTTATCGGTGTCGAACTGCCAGTTCACCTGTCGGTGCCCGCATTCACGTGACATTCCACGCAATCGAACCCCAGGGCCGCCGACATGATGCCCATGGTGTCGAGGAAATCGTCCACGGGGATGCCTTTGAGCACCTGAACGTTCTTGAACACCTGGTCGGACATCGGGGGCCGGGTCTGGGCGGCCGTTTGTGCGGCAATGGCAGCGCTCATCGCGAGGGTAAGGGTGACCGCGGCGGCACCGGAAAGCTTCATAGGAGGGTCCTTCCGTGCCGAAGTCTAAACCTTCGCGAATCAATTGACACGTTGATTTGAAGGGTCTATCTTGCGCTCAAGGCCCCTCATGCACCACCGACTCTGGTATGTGTCGCTGACGGTCGCGGGTGTGTTGCTGGCGGTGGCGACGGCGATCGCTCAGGCCCCTGCGCCACCGAGCGGGCCTCGAACCCCATGGGCGACCCCGATCTGCAGGGACTCTGGACCAACGCGACCGTGACACCGTTCGAGCGCCCGGCAAACCTGTCCGGAAAGGCGGTCCTCACCCAGGAAGAAGCCGCCGAATTCGAGAGGCAGACCAACCAGGCGCGAGACGCCGACAATCGCGGGGGTGGAACCGAGGCCGACCTCGGGCGGGCGTACAACCAGTTCTGGTACGACCGCGGGCACGAAGGTCGTCGGCACGCGGCGCACGTCCCTCGTGACGGATCCACCCGATGGCCGGGTTCCGGCGCTGACGCCGGCGGCGCAAAGCCGGGCCGACGCGCGCGCGGAGTCGCGGCGCCGCAGCCCCGCCGACGGTCCGGAAGATCGCAGCCTCGTCGAACGGTGCATCGTGTGGCCGACGGCCGGGCCGCCCATGATTCCCAGTGCCTACAACAACAACTACCAGATTCTTCAGGCGCCCGGCTACGTCGCGATTCTCATCGAGATGATCCACGACGTGCGAATCATTCCACTCGACGGCCGTCCTCATGCGCCGCAGGCCATCCGCCAGTGGATGGGAGACTCGCGCGGCCGATGGGACGGCAACACGCTCGTCGTCACGACGACGAATTTCACCGATAAGACCCTCTTTCGCGGATCGAGCGCGAACCTGAAGATCGTCGAGCGGTTCACGCGCGTCGATCCGGATACACTCGACTACCAGTTCACGATCGACGATCCCGAGTCGTTCACCCGATCGTGGACGGCGGCCGTCCCGATGACGAAGACCGACGGGCCCATTTTCGAGTACGCGTGCCACGAAGGCAATTACGGCATGACGAACCTGCTCAAAGGGGCGCGAGGCGGAAGACAAATAATTTGACCGGAGGATTCATGCGAACGCTGTTTGCCCTGGCTGTCGTCTGAGTCTCGTGTGCGCCACCTGACCGTGCGCGCGCACCATGCATTCGCGGCAGAGTTCGACGCCAAGAAGCCGATCAAGCTGGAAGGCACGGTCACCAAAGTCGAGTGGATCAACCCGCACGCGTGGATCCATATCGACGTCAAGCAGCCGAACGGGACCACCGAAACGTGGATGATCGAAGGCGGCACGCCCAACACCCTGTTCCGTCGCGGCGTGAACAAGAACTCGCTGCCGGCCGGGACGGCAATCGTGGTCGACGGATATCAGGCGAAGGATGGGACGCTGAAAGCCAACGGCAGAGACATCACGCTGCCGGATGGCCGCAAGCTGTTCATCGGCTCGAGCGGCACCGGCGCGCCGGGCGATCCGCAGCAACCGCCTGCGCAAATAGTGAAACCTGTTCATGGCACATGGCAAATGGCGGATGGCAGACGGAGTACGTCGTGTCCGGCTTTAGCCGGACCGTGATCAGGAGACCTCGCGATGCACACCCGGATCAGGCGCACGATAGTTGCGGCGAGCGCAGCGGTCGGGCTTGCGGTCCTTTCGTTCGCCGTGGCGCCGTCAGGCCAGGCTCCCGCGGGCTACAAGGCGCCGCGCTCGCCATTCAAGGACGGCAAGCCAGACCTCAACGGCATCTGGCAGGTCAACAACTCCGCCAACTGGGACATTCAGGGACACGCCGCGCGACAGGGTCCGGTTCTCGAGCTCGGCGCCGCCTTCAGCGTGCCGGCCGGCCTCGGCGTGGTCGAGGGGGACGACATTCCCTACCAGCCATGGGCCGCGGCGAAGAAGAAGGAGAACGCCGCGAACTGGCTGAAGCTCGATCCGGAGATCAAGTGCTACATGCCGGGCGTGCCGCGCGCCACCTATATGCCCTATCCTTTCAGATCGTGCAGACGCCCAAGCACATCCTGATGGCGTACGAGTTCGCCGGCGCCAGCCGCACGATCTACATGAACAGCAAGGACGAAAGCCCGGCCGATACGTGGATGGGCTGGTCGCGCGGCCGATGGGAAGGCGACACGCTCGTCGTCGATGTCAACGCGTTCAACGGCGAGACGTGGTTCGATCGCGCCGGAAATTTTCACAGCGAGGCGCTGCACGTCGTCGAGCGCTACACGCCGCTCAGCCGCGACGTGCTGCAGTACGAAGCCACCATCGAGGATCCCAAGGTGTTTACGCGTCCCTGGAAGATGAGCATGCCGCTCTATCGCCGTGTCGAGAAGAACGCGCAGCTGCTCGAATACAAATGCGTCGAATTCGTGGAAGAGCTGATGTATGGCCATCTTCGGAAAAAGACCAAGTAACGTTCTCGCGGCGGCGCTTGCCCTGGCCGCGCTCGCATCGGCCCCGGTCGCCGGCCAGTCGAGGAGCGTGGAAACGCGTACCGGCGGCGCGCACGCCCTGGGGCGATCCCGACCTGCAGGGTGTGTGGTCGATCGCCACGATTACGCCCTTCGAACGGCCCGGGGCGCTTGCCGACAAGCAGGTGCTGACGGCGGAAGAAGCGGCAGAAATCGAGAGGACGAACCTGCCACCAACAATCAGGATCGCCGTGACGGCGCCGGAACCGACGCCGACCTCGCACGCGCGTACAACGACTTCTGGTGGGACCGGGGGACCAAGGTGGTCTCCACCCGGCAGACGTCCCTGGTCGTCGATCCACCCGACGGGCGCGTGCCGGCCCTGACGGCGGAGGGCCAGAAGCGCGCGACGGAGCGCGCGGCCCGCGGGTACGACTCGTGGCAGGACCGGAGCTTGTGGGAGCGGTGCATCACGCGAGGGCTGCCGATGATCCCCGGGCCCTACAACAACAACTACCAGATTCTGCAGACGCCCGGTTACGTGGTGATCCTGCACGAGATGATTCACGACGCGCGCATCATCCCGCTCGACGGGCAGCCGCACATCGGCAGGAACATCCGCCAGTGGTTCGGCGATTCGCGGGGAAAATGGGAGGGCGATACGCTCGTCGTCGACACGACGAACTTTACCGACAAGGCGAACTATCGCGGATCGACGGACGGCCTGCACCTCATCGAGCGCTTCACGCGCATCAACGCCGACACGGTTCGATACGAGTTCACGATCGACGACCCCACCACGTTCACCAAGCGGTGGACCACGTCGATTCCGATGCAGCACACCGACGAGCAGATCTACGAGTACGCCTGTCACGAGGGGAACTACGGCATGGTCAATCTTCTGAGTGGCGCCCGCGCGCAGGAGAAGGCGGCAGAGGGGAAATAGAGCTGCCGTGCCCACCCGCCGCTATTGCGGTGGAGTGAAGACGATTCTCGCGTCCTGGAACTCGCGAGACTGGTGCAGGTTCCGGAGCGCGACTTCCGCACTGCTGCGGGTGACATATGGACCCGCGATGACCTGATGCCAGGTCACACGACCTGCCACTACCGCGATCCGGTTCGCCTGAATGCCCGCCTGCTGAAGCCGCTCGACAAGGCTCTCCGCTCGCGATTCCATCGTGGAATGACTGACATAGATCATGTAGTTGCCGTCGATCTGAACGACGGAGCAGCGGGGGGTGCGCCCGGTGGAACCGGCTGCGACGGCGCCTGTCCCAGTGCGAACACCGGCGCCGCGGGCAGTGCGGGCGGTACAGACTGGACGAGCCGTTCGCGCCTGGCGACGTCAAACCCGTACATCATGAACGCGATGACCGCGGCGACTCCGCCCATCCACAATGCGAGCGTGCCGAGCCGGACCGCCCATCGTCGGCCCAGCCGTTCCATGTAGGTTCTGGGGACGGCATCATCAAGGTCGAAGCCCAACTCGTCGAGAGGCAGTGGTAAAGCCGGTATCGCGTCGGGATGCGGATTTCGGCGCGGGGACGTGTGCCTGGGGATGGAGTCCAGCCACGCATCGACCGCCTCGGGCGAATCCACGCTGGGCGCCTCCGTCGAGACACTCGGCGGTTGCGGCACCGGTTCCTGCGCTTTCGGCGGCTCCTCGGTTTTCGGCACAGTTTTCGGCACAGCCGGCGTCACCGGCTTCGTTTTCAGCCCGATGTCGTCGATGGCCTGACGAAGGGTTGGGCCATCGATGGCCGCCATCCGCTCGAGGTGACCGCGGTGCAGCGCGCGATCGCAGATACGATTGATGAGGCGAGGCACCCCGCGCGACACTTCGTAGAGAGCGTCCAGCGCATCAGCGGAGAAGCCAACGCGATCTGGCGTGCCGCCGGCGACCTTCAAGCGGTGCGCGACGTATCCTTCGACCCCTTCTCGCGTCAGCGGCTCGAGCTTGCAGCGTACGGCAATGCGCTGCTCGACCTGCCGCAGCTCGGGCAGCATCAGCTTCTCCTGCAGCTCGGGCTGGCCGATCGAGCACAACCTGGAGCTGACGCTCCCGGCCGTCGCAATCAGACAGGATCCTGATTTCCTCGAGCAGCGACGGCGAAAGGTTCTGTGCTTCGTCGATGACAACGACGGCAAACGCCTGGAGCGGCGCGAGCCCGCGAAGGAACTCGTACAGCAGGTAGCTGAGCTCGGTGCGCGTGGCGACGTTCAACCGGCTGCCCGTGAGATCGTCGATCGAGATGACGCCGAAATCCATGAGCACCATCTTCAGCAGGTCTTCGCGCGAGGCAAACGGGTCGGGCACGAAGGCGCTGAACGTCTGGCGATCGAGGTTGCGCAGCACGGCCCGGCACAGCGTCGTCTTGCCGGTGCCAATCTCTCCGCTCACCACGCTGAGGCTTTCGTGGCGGCGGATGCTTTGAAGCAGATCCTCGTACGCCGAGGCGTGGGGCTGGCTCTGGTAGAAGAATCGCGGATCGGATCCCAGCGCGAACGGTTTCTCGCGCAGCCCGTAGTAGGTTTCGCCCGAGAGCCCGCTGGGACGAGTCTCGTCGAGCGCGCCACCCTTTGGATTGAGTGAGACGAGATGGCCTTCTGGGCGACCGACGCGATCGAATTTTCTGTAATCGGACATACCGAATTGGCACGTCCGAGAGAGCACGGTCCGTGCCGACTCTGCCGAACGACCAAATCTGTGTAAGCCTTTTAGATTGAATATCTTAGATGATATGACACGATGGGCAACCACCCCGTCGTGTCACGATCCTGTAACCCTGCGACAAAAATCGTACGGGACCTAACGGACAGCCTTGTGTGGTGTGGATCACTTCGGTCGGACGGCAATCACTTCTATCTCGACGAGCGCGCCTGCGGCGACCAGCGACGCCACCTGAACGGTGCTGCGTGCCGGCTTGTTCGGCTGGGCCGTCGATCCGAAGTGCTGTGTGTAGGCCGCCATCATCCCCGCAAAATCCATTTTGCCGCCCATGGCGGGATCGCCCACGAGGTAGACGTGCATCATGACGACGTCCCCCATGCCGAGGCCCTGCTCTTTCAGAATGCCCTCTATCTTTCTGAACACGTTTTCCGACTGCGTCCGCGTATCGGGCGCGTAGACGGCCGGCGATCCTTGCGCGGCCGGCTTCACCGGATCGGGAACCTGGCCGCTCACGTAGAGCGTGTCGCCATGCCACACCGCGGTCGCGATGGCGGCGGTCGCGGGCTGAATGCGGCGAACCGCTTGAGCCGCGCTGTCTGATGTGAAAGCGACAAGCAGAGTGCAGAGCGCGCCGATCACGCAGATTCTCATCTCAATCTCCAGAAGACAGCGCTAAAGCGCTGTGCCACCGCCACCAGACGATGGACGATGGACGATCAGGCGAACACCCCCAGCGTGTCGAAACGCTGCTTGAGGACGGCCTGCGTGTCGTCGTACCCGAGCCATTCCTTGATGGCCGTCGCGTAGACGCGCCGGAAATCGGTAGTCATCTTCATGTTCCCATCGTCCAGATCGGTGAGGCTGGGATGTTGACCGTGCAAGCCTGCCTTCACACCCTTGCCGAAGAGGAACATCGGCGTGGCCGTGCCATGGTCCGTTCCCAGGCTGCCGTTTTCTTCGACCCGGCGTCCGAACTCCGTGAACATCATCACCGCCACGTCGTCTGCCCTGCCGATGCGCTTCATGTCCTCGAGGAATCCGCGAACGCCGTCGGCCGTGTACATCAGCAGGCGGCTGTGAAGGTCGGACTGCTGCACGTGCGTGTCGAACGAATTACCGGCATAGGTCACGTAGTAGAGCCGTGTGCGCATGCCCGAGGCGATGAGCGCGGCGACTCTCTGGAGGTTCCCTCCAAGCCCGCCCCCAATCCCGTAATCGACCGGCGTGCGATACGACGCCGACGCCTGGCGGACGAAGTCCGAGCTCTCGGTCGCGTTCTGCGCTGTCGAGGCAAGAAACTCGAGCGTCGCATTGCGCGTCGTGCGGGACTGACTCAACGCGACCAGGGCTTCTTTCTCGGCGTCGGTGCCTTCGCGCCGGAAGCGCGCGGGATCGTCGAACACCAGCGGCGCATGCCTGCGGCTGCGCACCGCCAGCGATTGAGAGCTCCCCAGGTTGACAATCGTGTTGCGCACCGTCGGGTCGTAGCCCGCATCGGCCAACCGGCCCAGCCAGCCGAGCGGCTCGCCGCCATTGGGCACGCCGGTGTGCCAGAAGCCCATCGATGAAAAGTGCGACAGGCTCGGATGGTCGTACCCGCAGCCGTGCACAACCGCCATCAGGCCGTCCTTGTAGAGGCGTTCGAAACCCACCATCGATGGGTGGAATCCGAAACCTGGAGCGATGGTGATGGCCTGCTTCTCCGGAATCGCCAGGTTCGGCCGCGCGCGATAGTACGCGGCATCGCCAAAGGGCACGACGGTATTGAGGCCATCATTGCCACCGGACAGCTCGATCACGACGAGTATCCGGTCGCGGTGCTTCTCGACGCTGCTCCCTTCGAGCGCCTGCGCGGCCAGCGCGGCAGAGGTCCTGTTGAGGACCATCGGCAGCGACGCGCCGACACCGATCCCGTAGAGACCCCGAATGAGGAATTCACGGCGCGAACAGGAGCAGATACCTGCCATCTTGCACCTCACCCTAATTGGTACTCTGGCGTGCTGAGCACCAGGTACAGCAACTCTCTCAGCGCGCTCTCCAGCGTGTCGCCGGGTCGTACATCGTTCGTCCCCAGTTTGCCGCGCAAAAACTCGACGAGCACGGCGCGATCTTTTGCGGCGAGCCTTACACGCAGAAACCGATCCACCAGGTGATCCACGACCTTCTCGGCCGTGTCGGCGCGCGCGGCCTGCACCATCGACGTCAGATTCGATCGGCGCCTGCCGGCGAGGTATCAACTTCGTCCGCTCGAACGCGTCGATTGCCCCTTTGTAGCCTCCGTAGCGCGTGTTGTAGTCCTCTTCCCGGTCGACCATCATGTTCGACTCGGCATCGCCTTCCCGCGTGGCCTCGGTGATGTTCATGCCTTTCGCCAGCCGCTCCCCGACCCTCGCATCGGTCGCCGACATGGCGCGATCGGGCGGCCTGAAGCCCTTGGCGTCCGGAAACAGCACCTCGCGAAACAGGTTACCGCGATGGAGCAGCGTCGCCGGGGTAATCCACGTGCGTCCGCCGGCCCACCCCGCGACGTTGGGCGGATCGAAGAGCGACTGTCCGAGGCTGGCGGTCATCCTTCCGAAGTCGGGAATCGTCGGCATCTCGCGCAGGCCCATCTTCTTGTACGTGGAGACGACCAGGTGCACCGGGCTCTTGATCTGCGTGGCGTATGACGGCTGGCTGTAGAAGTCCTTCGACAGGAAGATCCGTCGCAGAAGCGGCTTCAGCTCGTAGCCGCTCTCGCGCAGCGTCCGCCCGAGCTCTTTCTTGACCGCATCTGAAATCTCCTCGCGCACGAAGAACCGGTACAGCTTCGCGGCCACGAACTCGGCGGTGACCGGCTGCGCCAGGATGATGTCGATAATCTCCTCGCCGTTGAAGTTCCCGGTGCGGCCGAGGAATGTCTTTTCACTGGCGTCGTGCAGGTCGGCGTTGAACTTGAAGGCCAGGACGTCGTTCGACCAGCCCGTGAACGCGCGCGCGGCCTCGCGGACGTCGCGTTCCGTGTAGTTGCCGACGCCCATCGTGAACAGCTCGAGCAGCTCGCGGCCGAAGTTCTCGTTCGGGTGCGACTTGACGTTCTCGCCGTTGTCCAGATACACGAGCATCGCCGGATCTTTGAGAATCCCGACGAGGAGCGCGCGAAGGTTTCCCGAGGCGCGGTCGCGGAACATCTCGTTCTGGCGGAGCATCATGCGGTAGTCGCGCACCTTGTTTTCGCCGCTGGCGAAGTGCCCGTGCCAGAACAACGTGAGCTTCTCTTCGAGCGGACGCTGCGACGCCAGCATGCGGTTGGCCCACCAGAGCCCCAGACGCTGCGTTTCGATGCCGTTGGCAATCAGGGAATAGAAGAACTTGTCGACGATGGGCTGAAGCCGCCTTGGCGTACCGGCCGGCAACACTTTGAGGCCGAGCGCCTCGCCGCGCTCGTACGCGATTCGCACGGTTTCGGCCCGGCTGGGCGGGAAGGGATCCATGCCGGGATCCCAGATGCCGGATTCCTCGAACGGCCCGACGCCTCGATTGTCGATCGCGTCGTACGCCACGAGCCCATTGACCACCTCGTCCGGCTTCATGGCGGCCAGGCGGGCGATCTGATCCGGCGTCTCGCCGAATCCGGCGCGCTCGACGAGATGCGCCGCGCGATCGCGCGTCCAGTCAGCAGCCGTAATGGCGGAGAGATCGTCCACCCATGCGGCTGGCGCGGGTCCGGACGTCCCGGTGGAGATCGTCTGCGCGCTCCCGACGGACAGGCTTCCCAGGACGAAGATCAGCAGCAGAGCGCGGCTACGCATGACCCGGCCTCGCATGATGAAACGGCATTAATCCGAGAGCCAGGATCGTAACACGGCGTCCTGACACTCTCTAATCCCTAATCGCTAATCCCCAATCCCTAATGCCTAATCCCACGCCGCTTGATGGCTCGCCATCCCAGGATCACCGATGTCACACTCAGCGCCGCTCCACCAGCCATGAAGGTGATCACGACGATGTCCCAGAGCGGACGATGGTCGTATAACCATGGGAAGTTGAGCGAATGGAGGCCGTGATACATCCAGCGCGCCACCCAATCTCGGGAGCTGTAGCTTCCCACCACGCGAGCGGTCGTGGCATCGATGTAATAGTGCGTGCGCGCCGCATCGTCCAGCCGGACGCGGAACACCGGCAACGGTAGTCCTCGTCTTCTGTCGAGGTAGTACCGGTCGTACTGGTAGATGAGGCCGAACTCCCGAAGCGCAACCGATCCGGTAGCAGCCGTCACCGCGTCGTGCAGGAGCCGCTGATTGAATGCCGATGCGGGCGGCCCGTCGAGCGGAACGATGCGGGTCTCTCCAGGACCTGCTGACACAATGTAGAAGGGCGTCTCAGCCACGTCCACCAACTCGAGCTCGCGCACTTTGACGCCCGCCAGTTGCAGCGCGTCGCGCGGCGATCGGGAATCAAAACCCACAAGCCGCAGATCGCCTCGAAGCCGGCGCGAAAGCGCCTCGGCGCCGAGCCGGCTCTCGCCGGCGCCTTGCCAGAAAAACGGACCCATTGAGAGCATTCCGCTGAACGCCCAGGTGGCGGCGGCAAGCCCGAAGATCAAGCCAAGGACGACGTGCCACCGTTTTGCCCCCGAATACGGAATCCGCACCGGCACACCGGCGATTCGGTAACGCCTGCCTGGCGAAAACACCGAGATGCCGATGATGATGCCGAGAATCGCGGTACCCGTTCCGAGCGCGGACAGCCAGATGACCAACGTGCTCCACAGCGGCCCGTGTTTTCGAAGCGGGGTGAAGTACAGCCAGTGCGGAATCGGGCCGAGATAGGCGCCGAGACGCAACGCCGGCGTTGTGGATTGCACGACCTCGCCCGATGCCTGCGATACGTACACGTGCTCTCCGCTCGCCCACGCGTACTTCCACAGCGGTTTCAGCCCGCGCACCTGAATCGTCCATTGATCGACATCGTCAATCGACTCGACGGTCACAGGGCTGGCGGCCTGCCCCGTCCATGCCGTCGCGACGCGCAGCATCATCTCCTGCGTGATGGCGCCCCTTACTTCCCCATTGTCGGCATACACGGTGGCATCACGGCGGGCCGATCGAAAGCGATACGCCGGACGTCCATCGAACACCGCAAGACTCGCGTTCGTCACGGGCTCCAATAAATCTGTTTTTGCGAAAGCCTCGGCCGGAGTCAGCCGTACGGAGTCAGGGTCCAGTGCGGATGCGTGGGCGAGACGATCGGCGGGACTGACGTCCGGGTACTCCCAGTAAATCATGCCGATCCCGGAGAGGAACCACAGAACGAAGAAGAGGCACAGCCCGACACCGAGCCACCGATGAATGAAGATCAACAACGGGGTATCGTACAGCACCGAGTCGAAAAAAAAGGACGTTGTGGGTGGTCCCCACAACGTCCTTTTGTGTTCGCGGTGACGATCCGGCCAAAGCCGGAAACGTCGAGCTATACCGTCAGGAGGTCGATCGCCGACGTGCTGTCGCCGAACTTGCCGGCCTTCACGCCGTACCGATCCGAGATACCCAGCATGAGATTGCCCAGCGGCGTTCCCTTCGGGTATTTGATGTGACGATTGGCCTTGATGCCCTGGGCCTTCCCGCCCACGACGATGACGGGCACGTTGTAGTTGTTGTGGACGTTGCCGTCGCTCATGCCAGAGCCGAAGAGCACCGCGGTCGCATCCAGCAGCGTGCCGTCGCCGTCCTTGATCGAGTCGAGCTTCTTCAGGAAGTACCCGAGGGTCTCGACGTGATAGGCGTTCAGCTTCGAGTAGTTCTTCATCTTCTCCGGATTGTTGGCGTGGTGCGAAATCGAGTGGTGCGCTTCGGGCAGGCCAATCTCGGGATACGAACGATTGACGTTCTCGCGCGCCATCATCAACGAGCTGACGCGCGTGATGTCGGCCTGGAACGCGAGCACCTGCAGGTCGAACATCAGCTCGACGTATTCCTTGAAGGTCTCGGGCACGCCGACGGGCGTCTCGGGAACCTCGAAGTTGGCGTTGGTCGATTCCGCCCTGACGATGCGCTGTTCGACGTCGCGCACGGCGTCGAAATACTGGCCGAGCTTGGCGCGGTCGGTCGTGCCCAGCTTGCGGCGCAGATTCGCGATCTCTTCCGTGAGGCCGTCGAGGATGCTGCGATCTTCCTTGGCGCGGGCCAGCCGCTCTTCGGCGGTGGCGCCGACGCCGAACATCCGCTCGAACACGAAGCGCGGATTGGTTTCCGACGGCAGCGGATCGGTCGGCGTCCTCCACGACATCGAGTTCATGTAGGCGCACGCATAGCCGTGGTCGCAGGCGCCAACCACGTCGTTGCGGTCGACCGAGACTTCCAGCGACGGCAGCTTGGTGTCGCGGCAGATCGTCTGCGCGATCAGCTGGTCGATGGTGGTGCCCGCCTTCACGTCGGCGCCCTCGGTCTGCTTCGGATGGGCGCAGCTCATGAAGGCCGGTGCGGCGCGCGGGTGTTGCCCGCCGACGTCGCCCTGATCGGTCGCCTGGTAGTTATCCAGGCCGGTGACGACCAGCAACCGGTCGCGGTAGGCCTCGATGGGCTTCAAGCTCGGACGACAGTTCGAACCCGACGCCCTCGGCCGCGGGCGTCCAGTCGAGCATGTTGGCGCCGTTGCCGCAGTAGATGGCCGTGAATCGCGGCGCCGATTTCGACTGCGCCCTCATCGCCGGCACCATGGCGTCGAGGAACGGCAGCGCGACCGTTGCTCCGATGCCGCGGATGAACGTCCGCCGTGGCAACGCTAACTTTGTGATCACCATTCGAAAGCCTCCATGATCGTCCGGCTGGGGCCGGACCCGACATGCTCCCCTAGTTCGCGTCCTCTACTGCCAACCGCATTGTAAACGGTGTATCGTCACGATGCCATGGATCAGCGCACCAAACCGGTAGTTCGCGCCCTCGGCCTCCCGCTTGATCTTGCGGATGGCCGGCATGTCGGTCGCCTCGAGCCCCCTGCCCAATGCGTAGGTCAGGAGCTTTTCGGTGACCGTCGTCAGGAACTCGTCAGAGTGTGCCATCAGCACCTTTCTGAGCTCCGCCGGGCCGTCGAACTTGGTGCCGTCCGGCAACTGGGCCGACGCGTCGACCTTTGCACCCGACGTGTAGAGGTCGCGCCACTCGCCGATGGCGTCGAAGTTCTCGAGCGCAAATCCCAGCTGGTCCATCTGCGCGTGGCACGACGCGCAGGCGGGATTGGCGCGGTGCGCCGCCATCTGCTCGCGCATCGGCAGCACCTTGCGCGGGTCTCTCTCATCTACCAGAAGGGGCACATTCGGCGGCGGTGGCGGCGGCGGCGCGCCAAACACGTTCTCGAGAATCCACTTGCCGCGGACGACCGGCGACGTACGATTCGCATACGACGTGGCCATCAGAATGCCACCCTGTCCGAGCAGGCCGCCCCGCGGGCTGTCGGCCGGGAGCGAGACCCTTCTGAACCGCTCGCCGTAGACACCTTCGATACCGTAGTGCCGGGCGAGCCGCTCGTTGAGGAACGTGTAGTCCGCGCTCAACAAATCGAGCACGCTGCGGTTCTCGCGCACGACGCTGTCGAAGAACAGCTTCGTCTCCTGTTCGAACGCCCTGCGCAGGTTGTCGTCGAAGTGGAAGAGCGTCTCCGGACTCGGCTGATGCACAGCCACGTTCCGGATGAACAGCCACTGACCGGCGAAGTTGTCGACCAGCGCCTGCGACCGCGCATCGTTGAGCATCCGCTTCATCTGCTGCTGCAGGACATCGGGCTTGCTCAGCGTCTTCTTCGCCGCCAGGTCGAGCAGTTCGTCGTCCGGGATGCTGCTCCAGAGGAAGAACGACAACCGCGATGCCAGGTCGAGATCGCTGATGCGATACGGCACGTTGGCCGCGGCCGCCGGCGGTTGCGCCTCGAAGCGGAACAGGAACTTCGGATTCACCAGGATGCTGCGGATCGCCATCTCGATGCCCGGCTCGAAACCACCGCGGCTCGCGCCGTCGCGATACGCATTCATGGGCGCCTGCAAATCCGCCTCGGTCACCGGGCGGCGATACGCACGCCGCGCCAGCGTCGACACGATCTTCCGCGCGCAGATCCCTTCTTCCTCCTCGGCCTGACGCGCCGACGCACCAGACGCGCGCGAGCGAGGCTGGCACGTCAGAATCTTCTGGCGGCTCGGCGACTCGGTGGTGGTCATGCTTTCAGGCACCGGACCGGTAATCGTGAGGCTCGAGATCTTGGGCTCGCCGCCGCCCGCGCGATACGGATCGCGGCGCAGCGAGGGGTCGAACAGGTCCTCGACAAAGGCCGACGTCTTGGAGACGAAGTAGGCCTGAACGAGATGCGATCCGGACTTCACCTGCAGCCTGAACTTCAACGCATCGAGAATTTTCTTCGTGCGATCTTCCCGCTGATAATCGCTTCCAGCCGCGGCCGGGTCGCCGCCACGGCCGCGCCCGAATTCCGGTCCGCCCAGCGTCGTCGTCCCCATCTTCACGTTGTCGATGGCCACGTCGATCGTATGCACTTCGTTCGTCACGCCCTCGAACCCGCCGCCGGCGCCGCTTTCCTTGGGCCGCATTTCGAAGACGTACTCCCCGTCGGCCGGGAAGAAGTAACGAATCGCGAGTCCGCCTCGCGATCCGAAGGGCAGATCGTCGCTCACCCGCAGCCCCTGATTGCGATCGGTCGGCACGAAGAACGTTTCGGGAACCGGAATGCCGCGCGGACGCGCAAGCGCCAGCTGGCTGATCTTCGCGGCGGCGCCCAGGTATCGTTCGGTGAGCGCGGCCGACAGCGTCAGCGCGTCGGCGTTGTTGTCGAAGCCAAAACCCGCGACGTCGGCGGGCAGCATCGACGCGGCGTCGATCTCGACACCGAGCAGATCGCGAATCGCGTTGCGATACTCCGCGCGGTTCAACCGCTGCAGCGTCGGACGGCCTGGATTCGGATTCGCCGCCGCCGCCTTGTCGAGCTCTGTCTCGAGATAGGTGACCAGGTTCTCTGCCGCAGCCTTTTCAGGCCGCGGCCGGCCGACTGGCGGCATCGCACCCGTGCGAACTTTTCGAATGACGTGTTCCCACGGCGCGGCGTCCTTCGGCACGCGCGCCATATCGAGCGCGCTCAGCGCGAGACCACCCGACTTCAGCTTCTCGTTGTGGCAACCGATGCAGTACTTCTGCACAACCGCCTGGTTGGCGGTCACGGCCTCGGCGGCCGGAGCGGCTGGCTGCGCCGGCGGATTCGCCTGCCTCGCCGCGGCAACGCGCGACGGCGGCGCGGACGCGGGAGCCTGCTGCGCGCTGCTGCCGACACTGGCCACGACGGCCACGACAAAACAAGTCGCCGTCCCCAACACTAGGCGCTTCATCGCACGGGCTCCTCTGCTGGAAGTTTTTCTTCCGGAACGACGTTCAAGCACAGACCCGGGCACGGAATGTCCTTGGCCCCAAGCTTGAGCAGGAGCTCGGCAGAGTGCGGATTGGCCGCAAAGGAGTTTCCGTATTCGACTCCCTCGGCCACCTTCAACGGCGTCCGTCCGCTCAGATCCGGCACGTCGAGCTTCGCACCCTTGTCGTAGAGATACTGGATGACGTTGTTCGCGCCGCGGTACGCGGCGCCGTGCAGCGCGGTCTCACCGGTATCGGCCACGTAGTTCACGTCGAAGCCCAGCTCTTCGACCAGGTACTTGGCCGCGTCGAGCACTTGCGCTTCGCTGGCGCGATCCTGATTGGACGCCCAGGAGATACCGGACACGAGCATCAGCGCGTTGATGTTCACGCCCGTGTTCATCTTCGGATCGGCGCCATTGGCGACCAGATACCTCATCACCTCGAGGTCGGCCGACTTCGCCGCAAAGAGGAACGCGGTCGAGCCGACCTGACGCCGGCGATACCGCGCACCCGACCAGCGCGGCTCCATGTCGGTGTTGCGTCCGTTGATGTCGGCGCCGTGCGCCAGCAGCGACTTGATGACACGCAGCCGATCGATGTTGACCGAGATGAACTCGTCGCTGATGTGCCAGTTGGCCACGTGCACGGCAGCCTGAAGAGGCCTGCCCCAGCTGTTGTTGCCGCCGTTGCCACCTTCCGTGCCAACGTCACGAAGCTGCTCGCGATACGACGGTGTCTTGAGCGTGATCCGCTGCGGCCGCGCGCGCACGCCGGGTACCGTCAACGCCGTCGATCCACCTTCGGCGTTCGGATCGGCGCCTTTGTCGAGCAGCAGGTCCACCAGATCTTCATGGCCGTTGATGATCGCGACGAGCAGCGGCGTCGCCAGATCGGGCCGTTTCTCGTTGACGTTCGCTCCGGCCTTCAACATCGTCTGAACTGTCGCCATGTCGCCTTTGCGCACGGCAAAGATGAAGCGGCGTCGTGCCGGCGTTGGATCGTTCGTGAATGTCGGCGCCACCATCGAGGAGCGCCTGCACCACGGCGGCGTGTCCTTCGGCCGCGGCCCAGGCGAGCGGCGTCTGCCCGTTCCAGCCCTCGCGCGCGTTGACCTTCGCGCCGGCCCGGATGAGCAGGTTCACGGAGTCGATGTTGCCCGCACGCGCGGCATGCAGGAGCGGCGTTTCCGTGCTGTTCGCAAAATTGATTGGATCGTTCGGATCGACGCCGGCCTTGAGCAACTGGTCGATGATCGCGGGGTTGCCCTGTTTGGCGGCAAGCGCGAACGGCGTCACGCCGTAGTTGTTCTTCGCGTTCACGTTCGCGCCGGCGCGGATGAGCAACGCGGTTGTCTCGGTGTCGTTCAAATAGGCCGCCCAGTGCAACGCCGTCGCACCGTCGCTGAGCGGCGCGTTGACGTCGACCTTCTTCTTGAGCAAGGCCTGGACAGTTTGTTTGTCGCCGCGCTTGGCCGCATCGGCGATCGGCGAATCCTTGACGACGGTCTCGGCTGCGAACACGCTCAGGGCAGACAGCAACATCGCGAGCGGCAAACCGAAGAAGGCGCTCGACACGCATATTTGGGCCTCTTTTTGTACCTAAATATTACTATGCGGACCGTCACATTCCTTCCGGTTTTCTTGTCGCTCTTTGTCGCATTTTCGCCCTGTCGAATTTTCCGGAATCCTCCCTTGAAATCACGACTTTCGGTCTGCCTGGCACCGGACAGGCGAAACGCCCTCCGCGGCAGGCCTCTGCGCGCCCTTTCAACGCCGCAAACCGGGGTCTTCCGCCCTAAACACAGCAGCCGGCGCAGAGCCACTCAACGCCCTCAGGCAAGGACCGAAATCAGAGCTCGTGAGCCGGTACGCGCGCGCGGGCGCGCTCTCTCACCTCTTCGGCCGCCGGGGGCAACGGGTCGCAAGCCAGCAGGTACAACACGGCCGTCGTGAGCACGATGAGGGAAGACGTCAGGATCGGGGCCTGCACCGGCATCTTGAGCTCGGCGAGAACCGCCGGCCTGGAGTAGGCAAAGACCATCGCCGCCAGAAGCGCGGCCGACAGCATCAGAAAGGAAATGCGAAGCAGGGCGTCGCGCACGCGGCGAGGGTTCTTCACGCCTTTCAGGACCCGGCGGAACGCGTTGTTCTCGTAGGTCTCGATCGGTTCCTTGAACAGTGTTTGCATCAGTACGTACAGCACGCCGGCGCAGAACAGTCCGACGAAGAGCCTGAGGCCGGATTCCGCACTCCAGAAGGCCGCACCCGCCCACAGGAAGTAGACGACGATGCTCAGGTTCGTCAACTGGAGGGCGAGCCACACATTGGTCCGGCCGGTCAGTTTCTGAAACCGGCGGCACGCGCGCTCGACCAGATTCAAGATGACCGTGTCGACGAAGATCATCGCTTCTGAAGAGTAGACACCGTCATGGGTGCGATGGGTGCGTCAGGTGCGCCTGTAGCAAAGCGCGTCACACCATCGTCGCGCGCTCGAGAGCCACTATGAGTCGATTCAACAACGGATGCAAGCACCGTGCGCGGTATGATTTGCCATCGCGGGATGCCGAACGATCCCTGGCTGCGGGTGAAAGAGGTGCTTGCCGCCGTGCTGGAGGCGCGTCCGGAAGATCGGTCCGCGCTCATCGACACGCTCTGCGCCGGCGATGTGTCGTTGCGCCGCGAGATCGAATCGCTCGTGAGCGCGGAAGCGGGCGCCGCCACGTTTCTCGAGCAACCGCTCCTCGATCTCCCCGATCGGGACGCGCCAGACAGAAACCTCGGCCGCACGATTGGACCGTACGTCATCGAAAGCTGCATCGGCCGGGGCGGCATGGGCGCGGTGTATCTCGCACGCCGCGCCGACCAGGTCTTCGAGCGGCACGTCGCGATCAAGATGATCCGGCGCGGCATGGACTCCGATCTGGTTGTCCGCCGGTTCCGTCACGAGCGACAGATCCTCGCCTCGCTCGAGCACCCCAATATCGCGGCGCTCTTCGATGGCGGGACGACGCCCGACGGCCTGCCGTACTTCGTGATGGAACACGTGTCGGGCACGCGCATCGATCGGTACGCCGACGCGCATCGGCTCACGATCGTGGACCGGATTCGGCTGTGCCTCCCGATTCTCGACGCGGTTCAGCACGCGCACGATCGGCACGTCGTGCACCGCGACATCAAGCCGACCAACGTGATGGTCTCGGCCGACGGCCATCCGAAGCTGCTCGACTTCGGCATTGCCACCATTCTCAACCCCGGCGCCGAGGGGCCGTCGACGGTCACCTCGCTCGGCCGGCCGATGACGCCGGACTATGCGAGCCCGGAGCAGATTCGCGGCGAGGCGATCACCACAGCCACAGACGTCTACGCGCTGGGACTGCTCGTGTACGAACTGCTTACCGGCCACCGCCCGTACCGTCTCGTCACGCGCACACCGGACGAGATCGCGCGGGTGGTCTGCGCGCAGGATCCCGAGCGCCCCAGCACGGTCATTTCGCACGTCGGCACGGCCACACTCGAGGACGGGACGATCGCGACGATCACGCCGGCGGCGGTCAGCCAGACGCGTGAGGGAACCATCGACGAGCTCCGTCTGCGGCTGCGCGGTCCGCTCGACGACATCCTGCTGAAGGCGCTCCGCAAAGAGCCGGGCGCGCGGTATCCATCGGTGGCCGCGTTCGCTGACGACCTGCGGAAGTACGTCTCCGCGCAGCCGGTGTCGGTCTCGTGGGATCGTCGGCGCTATCGGGCCAGACGGCTGCTCGTTCGCTACCGCACGGCGCTGGCGATGGCCGCGCTCGTGATTCTTGCGGTCGCTGTCACTGCCGTCGCCACCATTCGCTCGCGCAGCAACGTGGACGCTGCGGTAAACAGCAGCGCCGGGCCTCAACAGCCGATCGCCGTCCGTCCGTCGGTTGCCGTCCTTGGATTCCGCAACCTGTCGGAACGCCCTGCCGACGCGTGGTTGTCGAGCGCGATGGCGGAAATGCTGACGACCGAGCTCGCGGGCGATGGTCAGCTGCGCGTCCTTCCGGCAGAGCGGGTGGCGCGCGCGGCCGTCGATCTCGGCCAGCAGGCGCCGGCCACGCTCTCTCGAGACGCCATCGAGCAGCTTCGTCACACGCTCGCGTCCGATTTCGTCGTCTTCGGGACCTTTCTCATCAACGAAGGCGCGGCGCCGCGCTCGCTGCGCATCGACGCACGCATCCAGCGTGCGGGCCTCGAGCCGGTCTCGGTCTCGACCACGGGCGATCAGGGCGAGCTGTTCGCGCTCGTTGCCAACCTCGGACGCGACCTGCGCGCGCAGCTCGGACTGCGCGAGAGCCCGGCCGACGCCACGCGCAGCGTACGTGCCGCGTTCCCGCAGACGACGGAAGCGACGAAGCTGTTCGCCGAAGGTGCGGCACGCCTTCGCGTGCTCGACGCCGTCGCCGCAAAAGACTTGCTCGAAGGCGCGGCCGTGCGCGAGCCGAACAACCCGGTCATCCAGACCGCGCTGGCCGCGGCGTGGACGGCACTCGGCTACGACGCACGAGCGGCCGACGCCGCCCAGAAGGCGTTCGAGGCCTCGGGCGAGCTCGGCCGCGAGCAGCGCCTCAACGTCGAAGGACGCCTGTACGCCGCCCGGCACAAGTGGCCCGGCGCCGTCGATGTGTATCGAACGCTCTGGGGGTACTTCTCCGACAACATCGAGTACGGCCTTCAGCTCGCGTCAGCGCAAACGGCCGCGGGCCGTCCAACCGACGCCATCGAAACGGTGGCGGCGATGCGCCGGTTGCAGCCGCCGCAGAACGAAGATCCGCGCATCGATCTCGAGCAGGCGCAGGCCTCGACGGCGCTCGGGAAATTCCCCGACGAGCTCGCCGCCGCCCAACAGGCGCTGCGCCGCGCCGAGGGGGGCGGTTCGCGGCATCTTGTCGCACGCGCGCGCCTGCTCGAAGGGCGCAGCTACTTCAATCAGGGACAACTCCGTCAGGCCGAAGAATCACTTCAGATCGCACGGCAGACATTCGTGGACATCGGCGATCGCGCGGGCCTCGCATCGGTGCTGAACAACCTGGGAAGCGTCGTGTCCGACAAGCAGGACCTTCAAGGCGCGGTCAGCATGTACAAGGAAGCGCTCGCGGCGAGCGAGCAGATTGGCGACCGCCGGGGCATGTCGGCGGCGCTCAACAATCTCGGCGTCGTCCTGAAGGACCAGAGGCGCTTCGACGACGCGCGCCAGGCGCACGAGCGCGCGCTGGCGCTGCGGCGCGAGATGGCCGATCGCAACTGGATCGCGATCTCGCTCAGCAACATCGGCGTCGTGCTCTTCGAGCAGGATCGGTTCGGCGAGGCGGCCAGGTACTACAAAGAGTCTGTCGCGCTGAGCCGCGAGGTGGGAAACAGGCGCAGCGAGGTCCGCGCGCTGCACAATCTCGCCGTCGTCAATCGGGAGATGGGGCAGCTGGCGGCGGCCCGCTCGGAATACGAGGCCTCGCTGCCCGTTCGCGCCGAGCTCGGCGACCAGCGCGGCGGCGTGATGGGACGCGTCGAGCTCGGCATGGTGCTGCTTGCGCAGGGCGATCTCGCGCTGGCGCGCAAAATGGAGGAAGAGGCGGTGCGCCTCGCGCGGGAGATCGAACTGAAACCAGGCGAAGCACAGGCCCTCTATCAGCTCGGTGAGATCGCGGCGGCGTCCAACGATCTCCCGCTCGCCCGCCGGTATCACGAACAAGCGCTGGATATCCGGCGCGCCGTGCAGGAAACCCGCACGGTCCTCGAGAGCCGCCTGGCGCTCGCACGGCTCACGCTGCGGGAGGGGAACGCCGCCGGCGCCGAGCGGCAGACCCGCGAACTGTTCAACGAGGTCCGCGACGAACCCGAAGGGCCGCTGCAGGCCGAGCTGCACGTGCTGACCGCACGAGCACGGATCGGACTGCGCGATCTCTCCGGCGCGGAGGTCGCGCTCTCCTCCGCACGCCGCATCGCAAAGTCCACCGAGCGCATCGAGCTGCAGCGATCGTTGACCATGGCGGAAGCCGAGCTCGACGCCGCGCAGCGGCGTCCAGATCGGGCGCGGCAACGCCTGACGGCGCTTCGCGCGACGCTCGAGCGCGCGGGGATGACGCTGGCCGAGCGGGAGTGCCGGATGGCATTGATGCGACTCGACGGCGCCGAAACGCGCGCCGCCTCGTTGCCGGGCAAGCCGTGAATTCCTCCGATCCGCAACTGACGCGACTCCTCGAGGCGTGGCAGGGCGGCGATTCCGCCGCGGCCGAGAAGCTCGTGCCGCTGGTCTACGCCGAGCTCCGCCGCATCGCCGCGGCGAAACTGCGCGGCGAGCGCGGTGGACACACGCTTCAGCCAACCGCGCTCGTCAACGAGGCGTGGCTTCGACTCATGAACCAGCACGAGTCGGGCTGGCAGAACCGCGGGCAGTTTTTCGCCATCGCCGCCCAGGCGATGCGCCGGATTCTGGTGGACTACGCGCGCAGGCGGCATGCCGCCAAGCGTGGAGAGGGCGAGGTGCCCCTCGAGTTGGACGAGGTCGCGCGCGTCCTCGTCGTGAGCCTGCCCGACGAGCGGTTGCTGGCGCTCGACGAAGCGCTGAAGGCGCTCGCGGCACTCGACGCGCGGCAGGCCCGGATTATCGAATTGAGGTTCTTCGGCGGACTCTCGGTCGAGGAGACCGCCAGCGTGCTCGCCATTTCTCCCACCACCGTCAAGCGCGAATGGGCCACCGGCCGCGCCTGGCTCTTCAGGGCCATGAACGAGGACCGAGTCAGCTGACAGCTCTCAGCTATCAGCTCTCAGTTTTCAGTTCTCAGTTTTCAGTTCTCAGTTTCCAATCCCTAATCCCCAATCCCTAATCCCAATCCCTAATCCCGATGGTCCCGTCGTCCCAGATTCCGCGCGTCTAGAGACAGAGGCAATTCAGCTCCCCAAGGGGCCGGAATGACCATCCCTCGCAGCGTTTCCGTCGCGCTGATCGCGTCGATGCTTGTCGCCGCCGTGCCGAACATCAGTTGGGCCGGTGATGAAGTCGCGCCTCAGACCCCCGTGGATCTTCGAGCGGCCATCGACCGCGCGGCGGCGCAATCGGTCAAGAAGTCCGCTGCCACCACTCCTCTGTCCAAGCCCGCCGCACGGCCAAGCAGAACCCCGGGGGCGGCGGGGGCAGCAGCGCCATGATCTGGACGCTGGTCGGCACCATCGGCGGCCTCGCCGCGACCTACTTCGTCGTCAAAGAAATGCAGAAGCAAACCGACGAGCTCGTCGCCCAACAACAGCGCTAGACCGTGGTTCTCGGTTCTGGGTTCTCGGTTCTGGGTTCGCGGTGGCGCCTCGATTCGGACGCGCATCTTTCTTAGAGAATGACGGCGCACTGGATCCATCGCCCTCCTTGAACCCAGAACTCAGAACCAAGAACCTGGAACCGCTGGTAGATAATCCGGCTGGATGTTCTCCCCGCCGTTCGGCGCGTCCTTGCTGATTGCGGTCATTGCGCTTTCGATCGGCTGCACTTCACCCGCTCCCCGTCCCACGTCTGCACCACACCTGATCGAACGCTCGCGCGTGGCGATGGGCTCGACGCTTCGGCTCACGGCATGGTCTGCCGACGAGAACGCGGTCCTGCCGGCCTTCGACGATGTGTTCTCGGAATTCGCGCGGCTCGAAAAGTTGATGAGCACGTGGATCCCCGGGAGCGACGTCGCGCGGATCAACCGGTCGGCCGGTGTGCGTCCCGAGCCTGTGGCCGCCGAGGTTCGCGAGGTCCTCGAGACCGCGCGGCAGGTGAGCGAATGGACGAACGGCAAGTTCGACGTCACGTTTGGCGCGCTCTCGGGTCTCTGGAAGTTCGATCACGACCAGGACAACGTGATGCCTGACATGCGCGAGGTGCGCAGGCGGCTGCCGCTCATCGACTACCGGGCGATTCAGATCGACGACCACGCCGGCACGGTCTTCCTCGCGCGCTCAAGGATGTCGGTTCATCTTGGCGGCATCGGAAAGGGGTACGCCGTCGATCGGGCGGCCGGTCTTCTGCGCGAGCGTGGCATTCGCGACTTCATGATTCAGAGCGGCGGCGACATCTATGTGGCGGGTCTGATGGACGGGCGTCCGTGGCGTCTCGGCATCCAGGATCCGCGCGGTCCGGCCAATCGCGTGTTCGCCGAGATCGATCTCACCGACGGGACGTTCAGTACCGTCGGGAGACTACGAGCGTGCCTTCATGATGAACGGCCGCCGCTTTCACCACATTCTCGATCCCGCCACCGGCGAACCGGCGCGAGGCGCGCGCAGCGTGACGATTGTGACCGACCGCGCGGCGATCGCCGACGGGCTCTCGACCGGCGTGTTCATTCTTGGCACACACGCGGGCATGGCGCTCATCGAGCGGCTGCCCGATGTGGAAGGCGTGATCGTTTCTGACCACAACGAGGTCGTGATCTCCTCGGGCTTGAAAGACCACCTGCGAATCGTCGCTCCGCCGACGGACGCGCCGTAGGCGCCGTCGCGCAGAAATGTGCCGATCGCGAAAAAAATTCCTGCTCGACACGTGCAGTCGAGAATTTTTGCGGCGGAAATACTTGCGCGTGTGAAGGCACGCGCGTTGCAGCCGCGTGTGACGCCCTCCCATTCCGCACCGACATTCGACGACAACCAGGCGAGGTCTGACATGCTCGAGCCGCTCGCAGCGTACCTCGCTCAGTACCAGACGCTGAGCGAGCGGGACTTTCTCCGTCTCGTGCCCCTCCTGAAGCGGCGGCGCGTCCTTCGAAAAGAACGCCTGTTCGCTGCCGGAGAGGTCCACGGTGTGGACCTGTTCGTGGAATCGGGGTGCCTGAGGATCTACAGCGGCACAGACGACGGCGCCGAGCGCATCCTGCTCTTCGGCACCGAAAACACCTGGTGGTGTCACAACCTGATGGCGGGCGCGCGCCTCTTGCCGAACGTGGGCATCGACGCGCTCGAGCGCACCGACGTGCTGCTACTGGATCCCGCAAGCAAAGAGCAGTTGTGCCGCGACGTGCCCGCGTTCGATCGGCTGTTCCGCCTGCTGGCGCAAGGCACGCTCGAGGCGCTGCAGCAGCGGCTCGTGCTTTCGCTTCAGCACACGGCCGACCTGCGCTATCAGGAATTCACGCGGCTCCATCCGACGCTCGAAGGACGGATTCCCAGGTATCACGTCGCGTCCTACCTGGGAATCTGCCCCGAGTTCTTCAGCAAGCTGCGCAGGGGCGGCGTCGCCCGCCGCGCGTCATAGCGAGTCGAGAAACGCCAGCAGCGCCGCCAAATTCAATTCCTTGAACTAGTTCAGGGCGACTCCGGCCATTTTCTCTTTGACTTCCAACCGAGCAGGGCGTAAAAACCCGAGTATCTGTCTAGATCGCTTTCTGGAGGTGCTGGATGATGCGACGCGGGTTATTGGCTCTATTCGTGCTTTTTCTGCTCTTTGCGGCCGTTCCATCGGCCCAGACTCCCTCGGGCGAAATCAGCGGCACGACCGTTGATGCCAGCAGCTCCGTCATGCCGGGTGTCCGAATCACGCTGACGAACGTGAACACCAAGGCCACGCGCCTGACGCAAACCAATGAATCCGGGGTGTACGTGTTTCCCGCCGTACCGCCTGGCACATATACGTTGAGGGCCGAGCTCGACGGCTTTTCCACCGTCGAACGCGCGAACATCCAGGTCCAGGTGGGAGGCGCCTACCGCATTCCGCTGACACTCGAGATTGGTCAGCTCACCGACGTCGTATCGGTGGTCGCCGACACACCCGTGATCCAGACCGAGAACGCCTCGATCGGCACGGTCATCGAGAACCGCAGCATCGTCGAGCTGCCGCTGAACGGCCGCAACTACCTGCAGCTGGCCTCGCTGATTCCGGGCGCGACGACCAACGGTCCGGCGTCCGCACAGGGACAGCAGCGCATGGGCGGCCAGCGCAACAGCTTTTCGCTGAACGTCTCGGGACAGCGGATCCACTACAACCACTACTCGCTCGACGGCGTCGAGAACACCGACCTCAACTTCAACAGCTACATGCTGCTGCCGTCGGTTGATGCGCTCGAGGAGTTCAAGGTCGAGTCGGGCATCTTCGGCGCCGAGTTCGGCCGTGCGGTCGCGCAGATTAACGCGAGCACCAAATCGGGCACGAACGCCTTCCACGGAACCGTGTTCGAGTTCGTGCGCAACGCCAAGATGGACTCGAAGAACTTCTTCGACCCGAAAGACAAGCCGATTGCGCCTTTTTCGCGGAACCAGTACGGGACAACCATCGGCGGTCCGGTCATCAGCAACAAGCTGTTCTTCATGTTCAACTGGGAAGGGCTGCGCGAAAACAAGTCGCTCACGTCGAACGCGTCACTGCCGCTGACCGCCTGGAAGCAGGGCGATTTCTCGAACCTGCGCGACGCAGCCGGTAACCTGATCGTCATCTACGATCCGGCGACCGCCCTGTTCGATGCCGCCGGCAACGTCGTCCGGCCGCCGACCGCGTTCCCTGGTAACAGGATTCCGGCCAACCGCATCCACCCGGCCTCGCAGAAGCTTCTCCGGTACTACCCGACTCCGGACGCGGAACGGACCGGCGCCAACTTCGTGAACAACGAGGAGCGCGAAGTCAACTCGGACCAGTACACCTATCGCATCGATTACACCCAGAGCGCGACGATGAACTGGTTCTTCCGCCACAGCATCTCGCACGAGCTGGGGTACGATCCCTTCGCCATTCCGGACATGGGGAGCAACACCGACACCGACGTGCACCAGATGGTGCTCGGCAATACACAGACGATCGGCACGAACAAGCTCAACGATTTTCGATTCGGATTCGGGCAGCTGAAGAACGCCCACATCTCGCCGCGCGCCAACGTGGAGAACGTCGTGAAGGAGCTCGGCATCAACATCCCGAGCGACGAACCGCTCTACTGGGGCGTGCCGAACATCGGCGTGACCGCGCTCAGCGGACTCGGCGAGGAGAGCGACGCTCCCTTCATCAACGACGACAAGACGATTCAGTTCGTCGACAACTTCTCGTGGATTCTCGGCAACCATTCGGTGAAGTTCGGCGGCGAGCTGCGTCGCGTCCTGTACGATCAAATCGGCGGCGTCGTCACGCGCGGACGGTTCAATTTCGACGGTCGCTACACGCGGCAGCCGCTGCTGCCGGCGGCGCAGCGGGGCGGAGCGGCGTTCGCAGACTTCCTGCTGGGACACATGAACAACTCGGAGTCGCAGGTCGGCGCCCCGATCGCGGACTTCCGGTCGAACTACTACGCGCTCTATATCCAGGACAACTGGAAAATGACACCGAACGTCACGCTCGACTTCGGCCTGCGGTGGGAATACGACCAGCCGTTTACCGACGTCGACGACAAGATCGTCAATATCGACTACGTCTGGGACAACAGCCGCGCACCGGTCTTCGTACGGACCGGCACCGGCGATCCCTATGAAGGCAACCCGCCGTTCTCTCTCGGGAGCATTCCGTATGTGCGCGATGGCCGTTTCGGCCGGGGCGCTTACAAGCCCGACTACAACGATATCGCCCCGCGGCTCGGCCTGGCCTGGTCGGTGGACGAGAAGACCGTCGTTCGAGCCGGCGGCGGCATCTACTACGTGCGCGACATCGGGAATGCGGTGTTCGACACGGTACGCAACGCGCCGTTCACCATCCGCCGCAACGAACCGGCCGAGACCTTCCGGCCGAATCTCAGCTTCGAACAGCCCTTCGCGCGCACGGGATCGCCGACGTTCATCCTCGCGGCGGAATATGACGTGCCATCATCGTACGTCGGGCAATGGTCGCTGGGATTCCAGCGGGAACTGCCTGGCTTGATCACGGGCGAAGTCACCTACTTCGGATCGGCGGGCGTGCATCTGCGTCGCCTCCAGACGTACAACAACACCGAGCCGAGTGCGCTGGCGAACACCAACCTCTCCCGTCCGTTCCCCGATCTGGGCGGCATGCAGGTCATGAACGCGCCGAGCCATTCGAATTACCACGCGCTCTATCTCAAGGCGCAGAAGCGGTTCTCGCACGGCATCAGCTTCCTGAGCTCCTTCTCCTACGGAAAATCCGTCGACAACGGCAGCGGCATCCGCACGAGCGTCGGCGACCCGCTGACACCCTCGAACAACTACGACCTCGAGCTCGAGACCGGTCCATCGGCGTTCGATTTCCGCAAGCGCTGGACGTCATCGTGGATTTATGAGCTGCCGTTCGGCCGCGACCGGAAGTACGTGAATCAAAATACGGCCCTCGACTACGTGATCGGCGGCTGGCAGATCGGCGGTATCCTGACGTTCCAGGATGGGTTCCCGTTCACGCTGGGGTGCAGCACGGGCACCGTGCAGAACGGCGGCGGCGGATGTTACCCCGACCCCGCGCCCGGCGCCCCGGATTGGCAGATAGACAATCCAACCAGGGAACGCTGGTTCAATACGGGTGCATTCGTCGACCGCAATCCGGAGTACGGAACAGGGTTCCGCTATGGCACCGTGAAGCGCAACACCGTTGTTGGTCCCGGCATCAAGAGCTTCGACATGTCGTTCAACAAGAACTTCCGGATCGCCGACGATAACCTCGAGTTCCGCATCGAGGTGTTCAACCTGCCGAATGCGGCGATCTGGGGTCAGCCGGGCACGCAGCTCGGCACGCCGAATTACGGCGTCATCACGAGCACCCGATTGGACTCGCGGCAGGTTCAGATTGGGTTGAAGTACGTGTTCTAAAGGGTTCCTGGTTCTTAACAGGAGATTAGGAGACTAGGAGGTTTCTTTCAAGAAAACAGAAGGTCAGGAGATCAGAAGAGAAATATTCTTCTGATCTTTTGGTCTTCTGTTGATTGAATGCTCCTGGCCCTCCTAATCTCCTGATCTCCTGTTTTCTTACCCGACGTTTTTCCTACCGCGCGAGGTACCCGGAATCCACCGGCAGCACGATACCGGTGACGCATCGCGCCGCATCGCTGCACAAATACAAAATCGCCGCGGCCACATCGTCCGGGTCGGGAAGCCGGCCCAGTGGCGTGTGCTGCATCACCGTATTCAGCTTCTCGGGGTCCGAAAAGATCTGCGCCGTCATCTCCGTGTTGACGAAGGTAGGCGCGACCGCGTTGACGCGGATGTTATCGCTCGCCCACTCGAGCGCCAGCGCGCGCGTCAGGTTCACCACTCCGCCTTTCGACGCCTGATACGACGCGTTGGGAAAGAGCCCGCCGGAAAGCCCCATGATGGACGCGAGGTTGACGATGGCCCCGCCCCCGCGCGCTTTCATATAGGGATGCGCGGCCCGTGAGCAGACGAATGTCGCCGTCAGGTTCAGCTTGACCACGGCGTCCCATTCCTCGACCGACAAATCGACCGCGGGTTTCCGCGCGACGCGCCCGGCGTTGTTGACGAGGATGTCGACGCCACCCGATCGCTCCGCGACCCGAGCCATCGCCTTCATCACCGCCTGCTCGCTCGTCACATCGACCGCGGCCCCGCCGGCTGGCTCGACGTCGAACACCGTTACGTGTGCGCCGGCCCGCTCGAGCATCCGCGCCGTGGCTGCGCCAAGGCCTTTCGCGCCACCGGTGACGATGGCGATTTTTCCGTGGAGGTTGAGCAAGTCCAACATCTACTGCTTCGTGTGCGCCGATGTTATTTCGCGGTGGCCGACTGGCGCGCCAGCACCTCGCTCTTTTTCCGGATGATGATCCAGTGCGGGCACTTCTGCTGGTCCATGTACAGGCGCTCGCAGTCGTCGCAGCGCACGCACTCGGTCATGATGATCTTCGGTCCGTCGATCGCGCCCCACTGGCACGTCTTCTCGCAGATCTTGCACGAGTTGCACTCGGACCAGCGTTTGATGCCGAAAATCGTCACCTTCGACAGCAGGCCCAGCGCCGCGCCGAGCGGGCACAGGAACCGGCAGTAGAGATTGCGCACGAAGATCGTGGCAACGAGCAATATGCCGAGCGCGATCCAGAGACCGGTCGAGGCCTGCCCCCCGAACATCCAGAACGGCTCGACGTAGCGATAGATCGACATGTCCCGGGTCGCGAGGAAATAGAGCACCACGGCGCCGAGGATGCCGTACTTGATCTTGCTGGCGTGCTTCTCGATCCGCAACGGCACGTCGTAGCGGTATTTTCCCGGCACGATCGGATCGAGCAGCTGCGTGAGCGCGCCGTACGCGCAGACGCGGCCGCAGTAGAGGCGTCCCCAGAGCACCGTTGAGACGATCGAGAACACCGCGAACAGGTACCATCCGAGGTTGAACTTGAAGATCGGCAGGTTTCCGCCGATGACGCCGAACACGTTGACGATCGACAGCAGTTGGCTCTTGTAGACTCCCAGGTACGCGACCGCTGCCACGAGCGTCACGTTCTTCAGCAGAACACTCTTCCGGAAGAAGCTCGTGAGCGCCAGCGCCGCAAACGCCACGAACCAACCGAGGTCGGCCGCCTGGTCCGTCACGAGCTGCCGCCAGGTCTCGACCGGCTCGTCCTCGTCTTCGAATTCCCAGGGATTGTCCGGTGGCTGCGAGGCCGTTTGCTTGGAGTGCATGACGCAGCCCGTCTTGACCTCAACCATGCGGGAGGAGGATCTGTCTGCAAGCGGCCGTGTTCGTGCCGCGTCAGTTCCGGCCGCGACGCAGACAGATCCGCCTCCCGCGCTGACGGTCAACGCGGGCTGCAGAGTCAGCAACGCAACGGTAAGGACGAGCCGCTTCATTTGGGCGGCGCCAGCAGCTGCGTCGCAATCCGCCGCGCGCTGATCCTGATCGCCCTCGCCGCGCTCGTAATGGTAATCGTGGCTCTCGACACGGCCGCGACGTCGGCACCGACCCGGAAGGGATCGCGAATGCTTTTGCCTTTGAACTGCGCGGCGAACTCGGGAAGGTCCACCGAAAAGTCGCCGTACGGCTCGTTGTGGCCCGCCACGACGACACCCGTGAGCACGCCTTTCGTATCCATGCCGACGAGAATCTTGATGGGACCGTCGTATCCGCGCTCGAGCGGCTCGACTTCGGTCGTCCAGAAAGCAAGGCCCGCCAGCGTCTGGGGAGGCGCCGGGCCAGGCGCGAATGCCTTGAAGTGTGGCGGCTCGGGAAATTTCGGCGAAAAGGTCGCCGTCGGAAACAGTTGCTTCAACTGCCCCTGCAGCCTGGGATCGACCGCCGATTGACTTTGAACGATGGTCGCAACGCAGAGAACCAGCGTCGCGCACTCCAGCCATCTCCGCATGTGAACGTGGGTGCGATTATGGTGCATCCCCGGCCGATCGACAACGGCTCGTGCCGGTCGTTCAGCCGAGCCGGATGGCGACACGCCGCGGCTGCCCGCTTTGGCGCGCGGGATTGGTGATCACCAGCCTGAAGTCCTGTGGCCTGGTGCCGATTCTGGCAAAATCGCGGACACCTTCAGAGGAACGGCTGTATCTGAAAAGGCACGTGTAGTCCGCCGATCGGACCCGGCCGGCCGTGTAAACAGGTTCGACGGGCACCGGAGTGGTGCCGATCGAATTGCCGGCGGCATCGACAATAGACACACTGTCGATGAAAGACGATGAGAATGTTTCGGTAAACGGTGGGGTGCTGTCGCGATCGACTCGGATACGCACCACGATCTCTCGATACGTCCCCTCAGCCGATTCCCACTGCCGGCCTTGTGCAACGGAAGTCACGGAGAAGGTGTAGGTCCCCATGTCGATGGGCTCGCCGATCGCCGAGACTGTTGTGACCTCACATCCCGAAAGCGCACACGCGGCGAGAGCGGCGAACGCGGCACTCCTCAATCGGCTCATTGCAACCGGCGATAGGAGCTGCGGGCCTCTCCGTACCTCTGCGATGCCGCGCGCAACTCGACCGCCGCGGCCTCGCGCGTCTGGGCCGCGAACTGGTCTTCCGTGACCCGAACCATGTAGAACGCTTCGTAGTGCGTGACGGCATTGCTGATTTTCACGTTGAGGTCGGTCAGCGCACGATCGTCCCAGCGCTCGAGCAGGTTGCGGCCGCCGGCCGCGTCCATCAACGCGTTGACCCGTCTCAGCGCGACCCGGCCGTTGGACCGCGCCTCCTGGTCTCCGCGCGAGGCCGCCTGGCTTTGCTGCGCCAGTTCATCGAGAGCCGTGACAATTTCTCCCGCGCACGGGAGGTACTCGGACCTCGACAGCCCCTGCTCTTTGTACGTGAGATTCCGGCATGCGCTATCGCTCGGTATGCTCGAGCCGCAACCCGTCGCCGCGACGGAGATGAGACAAGCCACGAGCGCGTGCCGCCGGCGTGCAAGGATGTGCATCAACATCGCGTGTATGGAACCGCAATCCTGATACCAACCGCGCCTCCTGATTTTCGGGGATTGTGACGATGCGTGCGTACCCGCCGGATTCAAAATCGTAGGCGGGATCCGATTATCATCACCTGGTGATGAAAACACATTGGACCTGGCTGACCGCACTCTTCCTGGTGCTGGGCGTGCAGGCGCCCTCCGCCCAGACGACGGGGCCCGTCGGGCTGGCCGACGTGCAGAGCCTGAAGTGCTCGTTCACGCTGATGGCCACCGGCACGTGGGACAAGAACGTGCCGAGCGCCGAGGTGACGAAAGCCACGCTCATCGTGCAATACGGCGCCATCGACACGCAGGACGGCACCGCGAACGTCGTCAACGTATCATCGTCTTCGGCGGGTGCGCCGCACGTGACCGTGCGGGTCCTCGCCGACAACCTGCATTTCCTCGCGATGAATGTCTCTGGATCGGTGTATCTGACGACGGTGTTTGCCGACAAGGAGAGCCGGAGCGGAAGCGCGTTCAAGGCCGTGCACACACGGCACGAGTTCACGCCGGTACGGCTGGCGGGCTGGACCTCGAGGCCCGAACAATACTACGGGCACTGCGAGGCCGCGAAGTAACAGCGCCCGGGCGCGCTAGTGGATCACTTCGCCATCGACATACTCGTCGTCGATGGGATCGAAGTGCGGAATCTCGAGCGTCCGCACCGCTTCGATGGCCGATGCCAGCACCTGCTCGGCCTCGCGCGACGTTTTGCCGCGAAGCCGCCGACGGGCGGCGCGAAGGGCGCGCAGCACCTGCGCGCGGTCGAATCGTTGTCCCGAACAGTGGTCGCAGAAGCTCACGATGGCCTCACCATCGTGTCAGATTACCACCGACAGGGCGCCGCTACTTATCTTTTGCCGGCGAGCAGTCGGTGCACGTCTCTAGGTAGTGTCCGGCTTTAGCCGGGCCGTGCGGGTCCTCAGTAGAACACCTTCACAAGGAGATAGCTGAGCGCCTCGGGCATTTCCGGAAACCAGTGCGGCATCCCGGCGGGCACCCACATGACATCGCCCTTGCCCAGTTGATAACTCTGCCCGCCTTCGATGCTCGCCCCGCGAATCTGACCGGGCCCAGTGTCCTTGCCCCCGATTACCTTGCCGCCCAGCACTTGAGTGGAGCGCCCCTCGATAACGTAGAACAGGTCGCCCTCGTTAGCGTGAATCTCGACGACGGGGCGATTGTCGGCGGGAACGTAGGGACCATTTCGAAATCCGCCCGACACGCGCAGGTTCGGGCCATCGGCGATCGGCGCCGCCTTTTTCAACGTCGGTGCGACCTCGTCGTGGCCCACGTACACGAGCTCGGCTTTCACGTCCTTCGCAATCACCGGAACGGTGACCTGGTAGTAGCTGATCGATGGCGTGACGCTCGCGAACGACTGGGTCGTGCCGGCCGGAATGACGATGACATCGCCTTTGGTCAGTTGCTGTGACCGCGTGCCCGCGACGAACTGTCCTCCGCCGTCGGTGACGAACAGGATCGTCGTCGCTTTCTGCGTTTCCAGCGTGCCCGGTTTGTCTCGATGGCCGCCCGACACGCGCAGTTGCGGCCGCTCGAAGAGGACGCCACCTTTTGCGAGGGCCGCATCGACCTTGTCGCGGCTGACGTACGCCACACCCGGCTGCGCCGCGGCACTCGCGGCGAATTCGAGCAGGAGAAGACCCGTGGTCACTGACTTCTTCATCGGCGTTTCCTTAGATGCGAGAGAATCTTCTTCACATCATCCTTGACAGTAGCAAGGTCGGTCTTGAGCGCAGCGACGTCGGTCTTGAGCACCGCGACGTCGACCTTGAGACCGGCAACGTCGCTCTTCAGGCCGGCGACGTCGATTTTGAGCCCCGCGACGTCAACTTTGAGATGGGCAATGTCCGTCCTGATCGGCGCGAGCTTCGCCTCGAGCTTCGCATCCCGCTTCTTGTCGAACTCGGCGAAGTGGTAGACAAACGCCTTGTCGAGCAGCTCAGCCTGTCCGCGGAACTGCTCTTTAATGGTCTGACCGCCCACCTTCACCTCGAGCGCCGGGCCTGAAGCTAGCATCGTCTCTAAAGAAAAACAACAAGCGCGAATCCTCATCGCAGATTCTGATCAGCGCGACAGGCGCGATGAGTGAAATCGTTGCGACATCGTCCGTCGCCTGACCTATTCCTGCTTCACTTACTATTCGCTTGAAATGCTCTCACGACGATGGCATCGTCAGTTTCGCCCATGTTTTTCAAGACCTACGGCATACTCGAACAACTCACCGACTACACAAAGCGCTCAGACGGAACCTGGAATGCAGATGTGCCCGCTTTACTGCTCCAGGCTACGGGCTCCTCTCCAATAGAGTGCAGGCACAGATTGGTGAGTCAGCTCGACGAACGACTGGCGGCATGGCTCGTTAAGGGCGCGCAGGGCATGCCCACCGCTCCGACGCGGTCCTCGCGAAAGAAGGCTTCGCCAATATAATTCCCAGGTGCGCGCTCGCTGCATTTCATTTTCGATTCGAACGGCCTGCCTTGCCTTTTTGACGATCGCGTCGGTGCTTCAGTCGATCGCGCCAGACGCAGCGGCCCAGACTGAGTCGCTGCCCACCGTACTCATCACGCGTCAGCTCGCAACCGCCGAAGGCCTGAAAGTCGGCGACACCGTGGCGCTCGCCGCCAAGGCAGATGGCAGCGCGGCCCGTCGTTTCCGCGTTGCGGGAATCTACGAGCCCGTCCCCGATCCGATGCGCCTGGCGGTGAAGCGGCTCGAGGCCCGCCTGCACCTTCCCGACCTCCTCGCGCTTACAGCGGACCCATCAGATCCGTTGTCCACTGAATCGGTGACGGCCATCAACGTCGCGTTGAACGATCCATCTGGCGCCGCCGCCTTTGCACGCGACGTGTCCGCGTCGATTCCGATTCCGCAGCTGACCGCGCGTCCCACCCAGGGCGGCGAAGGCACAGCACGGGTCTTCGTGGTTCTCGATCGCTTTCACTTTTCAATCGCCGTCGTCACCGTCATCGCGAGCACGGTCTTTCTTCTCGCGCTCATGGTGATGCTCGTCGACGAACGGCGCGAGTCGGTGGGCATCCTCCGGCTCATCGGGCTCCGCAAGGGACGCATCCTGCTGCAGATATTTGCCGAAGGCCTGCTCATCGCCGTCGCCGGTGCGCTCTTCGGGATCGTCTTTGCCGCCGCACTTCAGGGCGTGGTCAACGCCTTTTTCCAGTGGCGATACGACACCGCTCTCGTCTTCGTTCGAATCACACCGCAGATCGCGCTTCAATGCGTGCTGCTGTCCGTCCCCTTGGGCGTGCTGGCGAGCCTGGTCTCGTCGTGGACGCTGCTGCGCACGAACGTCCTGGATCTCGCGAGACGATGAGCCCGTTTGCCTTCGCCCTGCGGGGCCTCATTCGCCAGCCGGGACGCGCGATGCTCGGCATCGCCGGCATCGCCGCGACCGGAGCGCTGCTCTTCGACATGCTGATGCTGTCGCAGGGGCTCGTGCTGTCGATGGAACGGCTGCTGGCCGGCATCGGATTCGACATTCGCGTATCCGCGACGCAGGCAGCACCGCTGACCGGCCCTCCGATCGCAAACGTGTCCGAGACCGTGACGGCGCTCGCCGCGCTTCCGGCCATCGCCGACGTCGTGCCGCTCCGCATCGGGGAAGCGCGGATTGACCTCGGTGACCGTCCGCGAGACATCACGTTCATGGGCGCGAATGCCCCCGCCCGGAAACCCTGGACGCTGCTGCGCGGACGCGACATCGATCCCCGATCCGAACAGGACCAACCGGGGCTCGTGATCAACGAGAACCTCGCGCGCCGGCTCGACCTGAAGCCGGGTTCGACTATCACGCTTCGCGGCGCCTGCACCGCCAATTCCAGCGTGCCGCCCACCACCTTTCGAGTCGAAGGGATCGTCGAATTTCCGTTCGATCAGACATCGCAGCTCACGACGGTCACAACGTTGAAGAATTTTTCGCGCACGTGCGGCGACACTGCGGAAGACGAAGCCGACATGCTGATGGTCGCGTCGCGGCCCGAGCATGGTCCCGACGCCGCCGTGGATGCCATCAGGCGTATCCGTCCAGATCTGACGTCGGTGACCAACGAGGAGCTCGTCGCGCGATTTCAACAGGTCGAGTTCTCGTACTTCCGGCAGATCTCGTTCGTGCTCGCCACCATCACGATGTTCTTCGGGCTTCTCCTCATCACCGTGCTGCTCTCGGTCTCGACCAACCAGCGGCTCGGCGAGATTGCCGCGCTGCGCGCGCTCGGTTTTTCGCAAAGAAGGATGGTGAGCGACGTGCTCTGGCGTTCCGCGCTCCTCGTCGGAGCCGGCGGGCTGCTCGCCCTGCCACTCGGCTTCGCCCTCGCGATCTGGCTCGACGAGCTTCTGCAGACGATGCCCGGTATTCCCGCCAACCTGCGGTTCTTCGTCTTCGCGCCGAGATCGCTGTTCGTTTATCTGGCGCTGCTCGGCACCACGACGATCGTGGCGGCCATCTATCCGATGCGTACCGTTTCGCGGCTGCCCATCTCGTCGACGTTGCGGACGGAGGTGATCGGGTGATCGCTGCATCCGCGGGCGCCATCGTGGAAGCGCGCGACATTTCACGAGTGTTCCCCATGCCCGCGGGCCCGGTGACGGCGGTTCATGGCGTGTCGTTGCGCATCGATCCGGCTGACTACGTCGCCATCTGGGGACCTTCGGGCTGCGGGAAATCCACGCTCCTGCACATGCTGGGCTGCGTCGACACGCCGTCGAGCGGATCGCTCGTCTTCGAACATCGCGATGTGGGCTCGCTTCCCGACGCCGACCGCAGCGACATGCGGCTCCGGAAGATCGGGTTCGTCTTTCAGCGCTTCTTTCTGCTTCCCATGCTGACGGCCTGGGAGAACATCGAGCTGCCGCAGGCCGAAGCCCGGGCGACGCGCGAAGCCCGGCGCCAGCGCACCGCGGAGCTTCTCGAATACGTGGGACTCTCCCATCGGTCGCACCATCGACCGTCGCAGCTCTCCGGCGGCGAGATGCAGCGGGTCGCCGTCGCGCGGGCGCTGGCCAATCGTCCGGTGCTGCTCCTCGCCGACGAGCCGACCGGCGAGCTCGATCGCGCGACCGGCGAGCAGATCGCGCAGCTGTTCGATCGCGTCCGGCACGACGGCACGGCGGTCGTCATCGTGACGCACGACCAGGCGATCGCGTCGCGCGCGAGCCGCACGCTCGTCATGCGCGATGGCCGGATCGAACGGGAGGGTCTGCCGGGATGATTCTCAGGCTCGCCCTTCGATCGCTCTTCACCCATCCCGTTCGCACGCTCGTGCTCGCATGCGGCTTCGGGCTGGGCGTGGGGGTGATGGCGATGTTGCTCGGTGTCGGAGAAGTGATTCTCGACCAGGCGCGGTCGCCCGTTCTCAGCGGTGCCGGCGACGTGGTCATCGCCAGCAATTCAGGTCGTCTACCGTCAGCCCGCTGGATCCTCTCGAGCGGGCTCCGCAATGCCGGCCTCGAAGGCCGGGTGCGCACGGCGTCGCCGTCGCACAGAGCGACCTTATATCTGGTCAGGAACGGCAGGACCGTTCCGATTCGCGCACACGGCGGAATCCCCAGCCTCGAGCGCGAGGTCGGCGATGGAGAAACCGCCGGCGTCTCGTCGTGGACCGATGCGGCGTCCGACGCGGCGTGGGCGTCTCCCGATCCTGCCGCCGCGTTGATGGCGCTCGATCGCTTTCATCCGATCCCCGACGTGCCCTCGCGTGCCGAATCGTGGGCCGAATGGCTGTACTTCAACGGCCGCGAGGGTGACACCCGCTTCTATCTCACGTTCATGGTGGGCGCCACAGCTAATACCCAAGATCGGTGGCACAGCCCTTCAGGGCTGTCCGCAGGGGAACCAACCCGCAACGCGGGCGTGCGCCTCCAGCTCGAACGTGACGGACGACGTTCGTCTTATTCCCAGCGGACCGTAGTGAGCGACGCCGAAGTTCTTCGCAGCGCGCCAAACCTGACGATCGGATCGAGCCGCGTCCGGCTCGAAGGCCTGCGCTATCACATCACGTTCGATCTTCCCGCGGAATCACCCGGCACCGGTCGCGTCACCGGCGACATCTTCATCGATGCCCTGCCCGGCCGCGCCTTGCCGCCGCTGACGATTCACGGCGCCGGCGGCTGGGTATCGGGCTATGTCGTGCCTGTTATGTCGGGCCGTCTCAGCGGCACGTTGACGGTCGATCGCCAGCCACTCACGTTTCGCGATGGCGCCGGTTATCACGATCACAACTGGGGATTCTGGAAGGACGTGTCGTGGCGATGGGGACAGGTGCAGCACGGCGATCTGTCTCTCGTGTATGGCCGTATTCATCCGCCGGCCGATGCGGGCGACGCCGAGCGCATCCCGGGATTTCTCGCGGCGATCGGGCCGGACGGTCCGGTCGGATACGCGTCGAACGTGACGATCGAAGAGACCAACGAGGCCGGCACAGGTCGCCCGCAGGGTATTCGCGTGACCGGCCGTGGCACCTCGCTGGATGTCACGATGGAGCTGACGATCGACAGCACGGTCGTGACCGAGACCCGCACTGGATTCCTCGGCGGCGGATTGGATTTCCTTCAGATGCGCGCCAACTATCGCGTGAGCGGCCGGGCCGGCGACCGCGACGTCGACTTCACCGCTCCCGGCTCGGCCGAGACATTCCGCGGCCGGTAATTCCCCGGCAGGTAGGGCGGGACTTTAGTCCCGCCACTCCCGCCCACCTCTAATCAACCGGCTGGTATTCCGGCACGCGGTTCACAATCGGCTTGATCGTCCGGAGAAACGCGTAAACCGCCTTGAGATCGTCGTCGGTCGCGTGTCGATACGCGGGCCACGGCATCGGCGGGTTGATCGGACGCGAGACGCCCATGTGCCGTCCGGTGCGAATCGTCTTGACGAACATCTCCTCGGTCCAGATGCCAAGACCCGTGTTCGGCTCGGGCGTCAGGTTGAACGCGTAGCTCACGCCCCAGGGTCCGCTGTAGGCGGTGTTGGTGCCAAAACTCGACGCGATGTACGGCTCGGCGGCCTTGACGGCCGGCAGCGGACCGATTTGCTCGGGATGGCCCGAGAGGAAACGCGTCATGTCCGGCTCCGGCCCCTGCGGCCCCATCTTCCACGGCGTGTGGCAATCGTTGCAGCCCATGATCTTCACCAGATATTCGCCCCTCTGGACCACGGCGTGGTTGGGTGCCCGAGATGGGTCACCACCCTGGGCCTCGCCACCGGTCAAACTCACAAACGCCACGGATGCAACCAACAGAACGACGGCCGATGCGATGAGAACGGTTCGATGCATGCTGCCTCCTGATTCCTGTCGCCCATTAACGCGACAACGGAGGCCGAACCCCGCAATCAGTTGTCAGTCGTCAGTTCTCAGTTATCAGTGGCTATCCGACTGAAAACTGACGACTGAGAACTGAAAACTGCTATTGCCGGACCCTCGGGTGACAATAGACACGTGCACCGCTCGTTTCGCTACCTCTGGGCCAGTCCGGCCACGCTCCTCGGCCTCGCGCTGGCGTTCTCGATGCTCAGACGCGGCCGGGCCTCGATAGTGGACGGGGTTGTCGAAGCACACAGCCCGCTCCTGAGACGGGCGCTCGCGGCATTGACTCCCCTGGCCGGCGGCGGCGCCGCGGCGATGACGTTGGGGCATGTCGTGATTGGGCGCAGCGCTCACGCGCTCGAGGTGACCCGCGCGCACGAGCGCGTGCACGTGCGGCAATACGAAGTGTGGGGACCGCTCTTCATCCCGGCCTATTTCATCGCCGGCCTGTACGAGTTCGCCCGGGGCCGCCATCCGTACTTCGATAACCGATTCGAACGCGAGGCGGGGTGCACTCCACAAGGTGAAAAGTAAAAAGTGAAAAGTGAAAAGTAAAGTAAAAAGTAAGAACACGACTCTTCACTTTCTACTTTTCACTTTCAACTTTCTACTTTCTAGTCCTCCCCAGACTCCTTCGACTCCTCCTTCGACTCCTCTGACTCTTCCGACTCCATGGACTCTTCAGCCCATTCTTTCCGTTTCGCCGCTCTCTGCATCCGCCGTCTGATAATCGCCGCCAGCGCGATGACCGTCACCCCCATCCACAACGCCGTCTGCGTCGTCAGGAACGGGCCGACGCTCGTCCAGAAGCGCTGGCCTTCCCAGAATGCGTTCTCAGCCTCGGCGACCGACTCCCCCATCGCGTTTGCAAACGCGCGCTCGAACGTCTCGCCGGTTCTCATCCGTCGAAGGACATTGGCCGGCGCGTCGGCGCCGTGACGCCGTATCAGCTCGCGAACGAATGCCGCCGCCAGCGTATAGGCGCGGGTCTTCGATCCCTCATCGGCGGCGAACATCGCGTCCACGCGATCGAGCGGTGTGCGCGAGACCATGACCATTTCGCTGACGAGCCGCGCCTGATCTTCCAGTCCCCATGTCCGCTCGCCCAGTACGGCCAACCCTTCGTGGAACCACAGCGGCAGTCCCGCCCCGCCCGCGGCGCGCGCCATCAGCACGTGCGCCACTTCGTGATGCAGGACATCCTCGAGCGTGTCGTGCGGATATTGCGGCGACCGCGCGGGAAACAGCACGATGAGGTTCTGGTCGGGAAGGGCGTAGCCGGCCGTGGGCGGTGGCGTCCGCCTGGCCATCTCGTAGCCCTCCGGCAGCAGCACAACACGGATGGGATCGCCCGCCACGTCCAGGCCGACCAGGCGCATCACGCCGCGAAGCCGGTTCGGATCGAACGACGCAAGCCTGGCGCGTGCGTCGGCCAATTCTGCGGGCGCTTCAATCTGAAGTTGTGGAATACTGCCAGCCTGCACGTGCCATGATCCCGTACTTCGATCCGGTAGGGCTCAACTTCAGTTGAGCCCCCAAGGAGATTCATATGACCTCAATCCGCCTTCATCTCGCCGCCGCGCTCGTCATCCTCATCACGTCGCCGGCGATCCTCGCGGGAGATCAGGCCGCCGCGCCCATGAACCGCGTCACCGCCGCCGAGGCCAAAGCCGGCTGGCGATCGCTGTTCGACGGGAAGACCTTCACCGGCTGGACGCAGCTCGGCGAGCTCAAATGGACAATCGTCGACGGGGCGATGGTGGGCGACGCCGTCTCTCAGCCTGCCGCCAAGCCGCTGCCTCCGCCGGCCAACAATCCGAATGGCAAGCCCATCACCTGGGCGACCGGATTCCTCCGTAGCGTGGAAACCTTCGCCGATTTCGAGATGACGGTGGAATTCTGGAGCGAAGAAGACAGCAACAGCGGCGTCTTCATCCGCGTCGGCACACCGACCAATCCGAACAGCCTGGGGGGCGGCTACGAGATCAACATCAGCGATCCCCACGCGACCTCTCCGACCGGCAGCATCGTCGGCGTGCACTCGACTCTGCCGTATCACATAAAGGCGGCGGGCAAATGGAGCCGCTTCGACATCCTGGCAGAGGGGCCGCACCTGGTCGTCAAGGTGAACGGCGAAACGCTGACCGATACGAACGACAACAAGTTGACCGACGGCGCGCTCGGTTTTCAGGCAGGAGGCCCGACGGGATCGGGAATCATCAAGTTCCGGAATATCAAGGTTCGGCCTATCAAGAAGTAAACGTTTTCGACGCAGAGAGACGCTGAGTCGCAGAGACTCTCTTGAAAAAGAATCCTCTGCGCCTCTGCGGCTCTGCGTCAAAGGTTCTTACTTTCTCTCCGTCACTCTAACTTCGAACATCTGCCTCGTCCCGTCCTTCGCGAGCGCGGGAAAGGCAAACCTGTCGCCTGCGCGATTCCAGCATGGCGCGGGGTCGATGCGCAGGTCGCCGCCCTCGTAGCCGGTACGATTGAAGTCTTCCGTCTTGATGAACGTCTTGTCCGCGCGCCGCACGATCGTGTAGTGCATGGTCGCGCCCGTGGTCGCGCCGTTGACGAGCAGTCTCCCGTCGCGTGAAAGCGCCGTGTCGCCTTCGGGATCGCGGAACATCTCGGGTCCACCGATCGTGTCCACGATCTCCATTTTCAGCGAGTCGTACACGATCAGCTTGTCTTCGACTCTCCCCAGCAGACGGGATTTGAAATCCCACTCGGGGTGCCCGCCAATGAAAATACGCTGCTCCACCAGCCCGGACCCGTCGGGTTTCACCGTCATGGGCACATTGATACGGTCCTTCGCCCCGAAGTCTCCTCGCACGAAGAAGAAGATGCGGTCCCCTTCGCGATTCCACAGCGTGTGATTCAGGAACAGCGGCTTCTTGTCGATCTGCGGATGCCGCGCGGCGAGCATGTCGCGCATTTGTTGGAACGTGACAATCAGCTTCCGCTCGCCCGTCTTCACATCGACGACGAACAAGCCGTCGTCCGATGGATGGAGCACATCGCCGGTCCAGTCCCACGTGCCCGGATATCCGGTGACCGGGCGCAGCCGCGCCATGCGGGCGTAGTTGATGGCGGCAAACATCCCGCCGTCCTGCTTCACCCCTCCGTTGGCCACCGGCTGGGTGTCGAAGCGGTACTCGCGCACGCGCTTGCGATCGACGACGTCGTAGATTGCCGTGAACACTCTGCCCGTCTTCGGATCGCGATCGTTGAAGAAAAACTGTCTGGAAGGCTGCCCGGGATTCCAGTAGATCATCGCGCCCTGCTGCGGATTCCAGCCGCGCGTCTCGTCAATCTTCGTTTCGGCGTAGTTCTTCTGCGCATCGAGCAGCACGATCTCGGCGGCGTCCTGCGGTCCCGGCATGCGATCCTGAAACGTCGTCCGGAGCGCGACCAGGTACCTCCCGTCGGCACTGTAGGGACTGTTCCCGGCATGCCCGATGTACCCATAGAAATGATGCGACGGCCCAGATGTCAGTTGCCGGACTTCATAACTGAGCTGTGTCTGCGAAGCGCCGCCAACCCAACTGACGACGCAGATGAGGGCCGCTGCACTCCAGGCGATTCGCCTTTTCGTCCTGTTCAGCATTGTGCATGGATTGTCTCATGCGACGTTTGCCCATGACAGTTGTAATATCTGACTGCCGACATGCTCCGCTATGTCTAGCAGCCAGATTGTTGAACCGTGGAATTCATTCCTCTCTGACCTCGACAGGGGACTTTCGACACGCCTTGTGCTTCACTGCCTGGGTGGTTTCGCGGTCAACCTCACCTACGGATTGTCGCCGCACACCGCGAACATCGACCTGTGCGAGGTCGCGCCCATTACCACCAAAACCGACCTTCTTGCTCTCGCCGGCGAAGGAAGCGCTCTGCACAAAAAACACAGCGTGTGTTTGCAGGTCGTCAAGATGGCGAGTCTGCCCTACTACTACGAAGAGCGGCTCAACGAAGCTTTCCGCGGCGCATTTCAGCAGCTTCAATTGCTCGTCTTGGACCCGTACGATCTGGCGCTCAGCAAGCTCCGCCGAAACTCCGATGTCGACGTCGAGGACGTGAAGTCGCTCGGCGCATCGGTCCCCCTGGACCTCAACGTGCTGCGATTGCGGTACTACGAGGAAGTTCGCCCCTACCTGACAGGTCCACCAGAGCGGGGCGACAAGGCCGTCGACCTGTGGTGCGACGCCATCAACGAGTCGCGTCACTGATGCGGCGTGTTTGCCGAATCTGGTAGTATCGCCTTCGATGAATTCCCTGAACGTTTTTCGCCGACCGCTGATAGTTGTTGTGACGATAGTCTGGGCTCTGTGGACGATGAGCGCAGCCGCGCAGTACTGGACGCCTCAGGCGCTTCCAGGGCTCACGCTCGAGCTCGAAGAGTCCATCACGATGCCGGTGCTTGGAAAACTCGACGGCGCGACGACCCCCAACGAGTCGGCCATCGCGAGAGTGAACGCCATTCGTGAAGAGACAGGCGGCTCCCACCGTCTTTTTCTTCCTGTTGTGTCCGGCCAGGTTCTCATCTACGAGAAGAAAACCCAGGCGTTCACGACCTATCTCGATTTCAACGGGCATGGCGACAATCGAGGGCTGTTCAAGAAGTTCTATACCCTGTCCGGCTACGGCAATGGCTTGAACGGCTTCAACCTGGATCCCGACTACGCCACCAATGGCAGGTTTTATACGACGCACATGGAGGACCCCAGCATCGAAGCGCCCGGAGGTCCCCAGAACACCCTTTTTCCGAATCTGAAGGTGGACGGGTATACGACCACTGCACCCATCTCTACGCCTGGTCCGGTGATGCATCAGGGTGTGATGATCGAGTGGACCGACACCAACCCGTCGAACAACACCTTCGAAGGCACATCGCGCGAAGTGGTTCGCATCTGGTTCAACACGCGCAACCACCAGTTCGGCGAAATCGTGTTCAATCCAACAGCCCGCCGCGGCGATCCCGATTGGCGCGTGGCCTATATTGACGTCGGCGATGGCGGCTCCGGCGAATCCAGAATCGTCGAAATTCGCTCGAACCCGCAGCGGCTCGACACCATGGTCGGCAAGGTCATCCGCATCATTCCCGATCTGAAGGAGCACGCGGGCTCGAGCACCGTCAGCGAGAACGGCCGCTATCGCATTCCGAACGACAATCCGTTCGTCAAGACGCCGGGAGCGCGGAAAGAGATCTGGGCGTACGGCTTGCGAAATCCGCACCGGCTGGCGTTCACGATCGATCCGGCGAACCCCAAGAACAATCGCCTTGTCGCCAGCATCTGCGGCCTCAACACGTGGGAGATGATCTCGATCATCCACAGAGGCGCGAACTACGGCTTCCCGCTGCGCGAGGGCAACGAAGCTGTGACGCTGGATAACGGCACGACCGCGCTGCCCGCCGACGACAGAATCCCGGTGATGATCGACGCCACTCAGACCGCCGGTATGGTGGCGCCCGTCTACCCCGTCATCATCTGGGGTCACGACATGCGTGGCGGCGACTGCGCCGGCAGCGGCTATCTGTACAGCGGCTCCGTCGCGGCCCTTCGCGGAAAATTCGTCTACAACGACCTCACCACGGGCCGCATCTGGTATTCCGAGTACTCCGACATGCTCGCCGCGGACGACGGGAATCCGAAGACGATGGCGAACATGCACGAGGTGAAGATCCTGTGGAACGATCCGCACGATACGCCTGATGCCGGCAAGCAGGTCTACGACACGATGTTCCCCGTCGTGCGGAAGACTTTCCTGCAGCGCGGGTCGAAGTCGGAGAACATGAACGGCCGGGGACGCGTGTCGGGCGAGCACCGTGCCGACGTGCGCCTCACTGTGGATCAGGCCGGCGAAATGTATGTCTACAGCAAGAGCGACGGCGTGATCCGCCGCATCATCGCTGCCACGCCGACAAAGTAGGACAGTAGGCAGTGTCCGGCTTCAGCCGGACCGTTCTCGATCCGTCATCCTTATCCGACACTGCCAACTCGAGTTCCAGCCTCGTGACGACATACTCGACGCCTCGCCATGCGGCGAGATGATCTGTCGTCCAGCCGGACGTGTTCGTGCACCGTCAGTTCCGGCCGGCAGGACGACCGATCGTCTCGCGGCGTTGGCGGCGTTCGGAGTCACCCGCAGTTTGCCAGCGCGTCCTCTGTGAACAACGTTCAGCCACATCGGTCTACGACAACACACGGCGAAATCAAACGACGTCATTGGCGTTGCTTTTGCCTCTCGCGCACCTGCAGCCACAGCGCACACGCTTGCCATCACCGGTCGGCGGCGGCTTCAGCCGCGCTCTGAGATCGAAGAGGTGCCCCGTGATTCTCCGAATAGCGTGTGCGATACCCGTGTGCCTTCTCGCTTCGACCGCTCACCTCCTTGCCGGCGACGTCGTCGATCTCGCCGCCGGCCTGATTGGACGCCCTTACGTGTGGGGCGCCGAAGGTCCCAGGTCCTTCGATTGTTCCGGCCTCACGCAGTTCGTCTTTCAGGAATTCGGCATCGACCTGCCCAGGCGCGCCGTCGATCAGTCAAAGACCGGCGACCCGGCCAGGCGACTGCAGCGCGGCGATCTGCTCTTCTTCTCCACTGATGCCAATCAGTCGCTCGTGACGCACGTCGGCATCTACGAAGGCAACGACGTCATGATTGACGCGAGCAAGCGGCACGGACGGGTCCGGCGGGACAACCTTCGCGAGGACTTCTGGGTTGACAGATTTCTGTTCGCCCGCCGTGTCGGCGCGCTGACCGGCGACCACGAGTCTCGAGAGGCGCGAGATGACCGCACCGGCGATCCTCCCGGGCGTTCGAGCGACAGGCGGCGTGCCGCCGTGCGGATTATCGAGCGCATCGCCGGGGAATTGTTCAAGCACCCGACAGGCACGAGCCGTTTGCGATAGGATTGACGTCCCAAACGGAGGACATGAATGGTTCTAACTAAGCCAGAGCTCGTTGAACAACTGCACAAGGAAGTCAGGATTCTTATCCACCTCGCCGGCAAGCTCGAGCGCGACCAGGCCGACTACCGGCCGACGCCGAAGCAACGGAGCGCGCTCGAGCTGCTCCGCTATCTCAGCTTCATGGGGCCGGCAGTCGTCTCGGCCGCGAAAAACGGTGCGTTCGACGGCGCCGCGTGGCAGGCCGAGGTGGCGGCTGCCGAAAAGCGCAATCTTCAGGAAACGATCGCGGTCATCGAGAAGCTGCCCGCGAAGTTCGACCAGCTGCTGGCGGGCATGTCGGACGCCGACTTCCGCGCCGAGATGACCGGTTTCGACGGCAAACCGCTCTCGCGCGGCCTGTTCATCGTCAGCGTGGCGCTGGGCGGACACGCCGCCTATCGCACGCAGTTGTTCTGCTATCTCAAGTCGTGCGGACACGAGGGGCTGAGCACGGCGAATCTCTGGCGGGGTGTGGATGCGGCGGTGCCGGCGTAGAAGGCCTCGTTGTACCTGCTGCTGCCGCTTGTCAGCGCCATCGTCTACGTCATAGGCGCGCTGCTGCTGAAGCGCGCCTCGGATCTTGGCGCCGACATATGGCGCACGACGCGCATTATCAACTACACGTCGGCACTGGTGGCTGCGCCGTTGTGGATGCTCGGAGGAACGATTCCGGCATCCGCACTCTGGTGGCAGCCGCCGGTGGCCGCCGTGCTCTTCTTCACCGGCCAGATCTTCACGCTGGTGGCGCTCAACACGGGCGATGTCTCCGTCGCCACGCCCGTGCTCGGCCTCAAGATTCTGCTCGTGGCGCTCTTGACGAGCGTGCTGCTCGGCGACCCCATCGGCGCGCGGCTCTGGACGGCCGCGGCACTCAGCAGCGCCGCCATCGCGCTGCTCAACCTCAGTCCCGGCCACTCCCACACGCGCGTCCGCACGACGATTCTGCTCGCCGCGCTGGGGGCGACATCATACGCGTGCTTCGATGTAGTGGTGCAGAAGTGGTCCCTCGCCTGGGGCACTGGCCGCTTTCTGCCGATCACGATGGCGTGCGCGGCTGTGTATTCAATCCCGCTCAGTCGCTTCGAAGCCAGTCGCAGGACCGACCTTCAGGTTGGCGCCAGGACCAGTAGGGGCGACCTTCACGTCGGCCGCGTGGGCGGTGAGCAAACCTTGCGTGCCTACACTCGCTGGCTCTCCGCCGGTGTCGTGTGCTTCGCCGTCCAGGGGCTGATGTTCATCTCGTCGGTCTCGCTCTACCGACAGGTCACCAGCGCCAACATCCTCTACAGCTCGCGCGGGCTCTGGAGTGTGGTTGCCGTCTGGGCCATCGGCCACTGGTTTTCCAATCGCGAACAGCACCTCGGCGCGAGAGTGCTCGCGTGGCGATTCGTCGGCGCGATTCTCCTGATGGCGGCGATTCTAATGGTCCTCGTGGATTACCGGAGATGACGCCATCCTGGACTAGTTTGACGCGCCCGGTTTCATGCGCGCCTTAATAGCCGCGCGATCGACCGCCGCGCCTCGCAGATACACGTCCGAGATTTTCCGCGTGTTCTTGATGTCGTCGAGCGGGTTCGCATCGAGCACGACGAAGTCGGCGCGTTTGCCGGCAGCAACGGTGCCGGCATTTTCCATCCGCAGGAACTCCGCGGCGTTCTTCGTTGACGCGACGATCACATCCGAGGGCGTCATCCCGGCCGCGACCATGTCTTCCATCTCCACGTGATGGCTCCACGGAACGCCGCCATCGGTACCAAGGACAATCTTGATGCCCGCGGCGTGAATCTTCGCGAGGTTGCGTGCCTGAATACCGTAAGCCTTCTGAGCATCCAGCCGGTCGGTCGCGCCTGCCTGCAGCTTCTTCACTTCGTCCTCCGGCAGGCTCTCGGCCAGCCAGCTCATGTCGGTGGCCACGCCACGATCGGGCAGGTTGGGCGCGACGACGAGGTTTGCATGCTGCTTGAAGAGCGCCAGGCCTTCTTCGTCGATGTCGCGATCGCGCACGCTGTGCGCAAAGGCATCGAGGCCCGCACGCAGCAGCCCTTTCGCGTCTTCGAGCGTAAAGATGTGCGCCGTCACGCGAAGTCCGTTCTTGTGCGCTTCGTCGATGATGGCGCCGTAGAGCGCCGGCGTCAGCTTCTTGTATTTGCCATCGCGGTCGTCGACCCAGATCTTCACGAAGTCGACTTTCCTTGCGGCCAGTTCCTGCACGGCTTTCCGCGCTTCGGCGTCGTTACTCACCCAGTAGGGCGCCTCCGTACGACCCGGCTCGGGCATGGTGATCCCGCGACCGGCGGTGCGAAACAGGGCGCCGTTCGGCACGACTTCGTCCCGCACCTGGAAGGCGACATCGCCCGTATCCTGGCCCAGGCTCGCGACCGCTGCGACGCCGTAGTACGCCTTTCGCTGTAGCCTGTCGACGAGCTCCTCGCGCACCGTCGGCATGTGCGTGTGCGTATCAACGATCGCCGGCATGACGGTCTTGCCGGTCAGATCCACGCGGCGTGCCCCTGCCGGCACTTTCACGTCGCCCGCCCTGCCCGCCTGGACAAAGCGATCGTTCTCGACGATGAGGACGCCGTTCTCCATCGCGGGCGAGCCATCGCCGACGATCAGCCGCGCACCTTCGAACGCCGTGACGTTTGTCGCGGCGGGAGCCGGTGCAGGATCAGAGGATGGACCGGAGCAAGCTGCGGCCACGAACAGGCACGTCAGAGCGCCGTACAACACTGATTTCCGTCGGTGCATGAGTCCTCCCTGCCAAATTGCCGCGTTCCCAACTCACCTGTCGCCCTGAATGTTAGCGCGACCAATCGTCGCCGGCCATCCCCCAGGCCCTCATGGCGTCCAGGAATTCTGAGGCCCATGCGCCGTGTGTCCCCCCGCTAGGTTTGTTTCATCGCCCTCTCATCACTAGTCCTTCGGCGAATCGCTCAAGTGTGCTCAGATGCGCCAACTTCGAGCGCCAGCGTTCCGGAATGCCCTGCACGCCGTAGCAGGCACCAGCGATCTGCCCATATACGGCCCCCGTCGAATCGGCATCGTCTCCCAGGTTCACCGCCAGGAGCGCACCGTGCTCAAACGACGTGCTCTTGGCGAATGCCCACATCGCTGCCTCGAGGCTGTTAACGACATAAACCGATCCCCGGATGGCTGGCGGCTCGCGTTTCAGGAACGAGCCGGCCGCGACGGTGAAGATCCTGCGAGTCAGCGGCTCCCGATCCCAGAGCCCAGGAACTGGTGTAAACAGCGGCGCCAGGAGTTCCTGCTTGGATCGGCCTTGTAGGGCACCCACGATCAGCCCGCCAAGGTACCTGCACGCATCGACGGCCTCGGTCGCGCCATGCGTCGTCCTCGAGCTGTCGGCGCATCTCGCGATGGCAACTTCGGGCTGGTTGGCGAAGAACAGCGGTACCGGCGCCAGGCGCATGATCGATCCGTTACCCGCCGTATCCTCCGCCGTGCTACCCGAGCAGGGGTCACTCGTGCGCTCGAACTTCGCAAGCGCCTGCATGACGGTGGAGCCGATATCGAAACACCTGCCGTTGCTGCTGTTGTGTCCGTGGCGCTTCCACCGAACGTACCGGGCCAACTGATCCACGGCGTCGAACTCGCCGGACTCGATCAGGCTCTCAGCCAGGCACAACGCCATCGACGTGTCGTCGGTCCACTGGCCAGGCTGAAGGCCGAACGGGCCACCGCCGACCATGTCGGTGATCGGCTCGAAGCTGCCGGGCGGCGAAAACTCCAACGTGGTGCCCAGCGCATCCCCGGCGGCAAGCCCGAGCATGGCGCCGCGATAGCGGTCCAGAAGGTTCATCGAGTCTCTCCGCTCAGCCTCGGCGAAGGTTGAAGCGGGACTACAGTCCCGCCCTACCGAAGCGTGACCCGCCGTAGCCTCAGCGACGGTTGAAACGGGACTGAGGTCCTGCCCTGCCGAAGTTGGAAGCTGGACACTGCCGACAGAGACCGGTGTGGTGCCGTGATGTGCCCAGACGCGACACAACGAGGCAGCGCGATCAACAACACGATCAGCCATCGATGCACCTATCTTCGGTTGGAGGAGGTCGCGTTGGGCCAGCGGACAAACGGCAGCCACGCTTCCGGAAAGCGCATGGCCACCATTTCGCCGCTCTTATTTACCACAGCGCTCCTCATCCCCGATGCAAAATCGAGAATTGTGCTACCCGAAACGACGACGGCCATTGGAGTACTCGGTTTGGGGAGCGTGAATCGCAGTATCTTTGCCATCGTCCGTCCTACATGTGCAGCTCGAAGGCCGCCAGGTGCACCACTCGCTCGTCGGCCACGAGAGCCGCGGCCGCCAGGCGATCGCCGGCTACGCGCACGGTCTGGCCCAACCCGACCGTCGGAAACGACTGCCCGTCCGCTTCCGCAGCGGCAGCCACCATGCGGATGAAATTCAGGGCGACGGCTTTCGCATCGTCGACATCAATCCTCCGCCGACCGGGGCTGTCCTGCGGATCGATGGCATCCAGCGCGTAGCTTCGAACGAGCTTCGGAAAGACCGCGCCGAATATCTTCTCGCTGTCGAGGAACTCCAGCCCGACGGGAACGCCGTCGATGAGAAACACCGCGCCGCACTGACCCGCCTCTCGCGGGAACGCACGCACGAACACGTCGATCGAACGGTGATGCGCGTCGAACATCCGCGACATCGCGGCCGTGTCGGATGGGGCCGACAGCCTCGCGGACTTCGCGGCAATGTCGTTCCAGATCCAGCCCTGGTCGCTGCGCGCCTGGCCAGTGGCCGCCAGCGATTCGGTGACCTGCGCGACCTTGGCCGCCCGCGCGTATAGATACTGCGCGTTCGGCGACGCCGCGAACCGGCCGCTCCGCCGATGCCATCGGCCGGCTTCGACGCAGGAGACGGGAATCACCACGGTCGATGCGGCCCCCACGAGGATGGTCAGGTTGATGATGCGGTTCTGCTTGGCGCCGACCAGCTCTTCCCCGTCGAGCAGCAACACCGACGTCTCGCCGTGGTTCGAGACCCGCAGCTCGGGCACCTGGCCGGCCTCGGAAACCTCGGTCACCTCGAAATCGCCGCGCGAGAGCGCCTCGTCCAGGCCGATGCAGTCCATCGGCAGCTTCGGATTGCCTAACGTCAACGGCACGATCGACAACCGCTCGAACGAGGTCTTCGCGCCGAGATTCACATCCTCCAACGTCATCGCGATCGGATTCAGCACCTAGCACGCTCCTTTTGGCGCATCAAACAGCGCAACTAAAGTTGCGCCCGACGAGTTGGCGCAACCAGCAGCGCAGCTAAAGTTGCGCCCTACGAGAAGCAAGTCTATGGATGAGCCGTGACACGGCAGGTCACACCCTCTAAGTACCTCCAGGGATTGGGGATTAGGGATTGGGGATTAGTCGAGACCGGTTGCGCTTCATTGCTTGGATCACCATTTACTGCTATACCCACAAGCGCATGCCACGCAACGCCGAGGTCATCAGACAGTGGAAGATTCTGCGTACGCTCGAAGCCAGCCGGCAGGGCGAAACCATCGCCGGGCTCGCTCGTCAGTGCGAGGTGACGACCCGGACCATCTGGCGTGACATCGTCGCGCTCCAGGAAGCCGGCTTTCCCCTGATCGATCAGAAACCGGACGGGCGCACGCGGTGGAAACTGCTGCCTGGTGGGTTGCAAGGACTGCAGAATTCAGGCCTGTCGATGAGCGAGCTCGCGTCGCTGTACTTCAGCCGCGCGCTCGTGCAGTGCCTGGTCGGGACGGCGTTCCAGGACGATGCCCGAAGCGCGATGGACAAGGTCGCTGCCGCGCTGCCACAACGGATGCGCGCGTTCCTGGATCGCCTGCCGGCCGTCTTGAACGTGAAAGCGAATCCAGGGAAGAAGCGGGAGGAGACCCGCTATCGCAAGCACATCGCCGATCTCTTGAACGCCGTGCTCGAGCATCGGCAGGTGAAGATGCATTACTACTCGGCATCGAGCCGGCAGACCAAAAACTATGTGATCGAACCGTATCGGCTCGCCTTCGCACAAGGCGGCATGTATCTGCTGGCACAGGTTCCGAAGTATCGCCAGCTGAGGACGTTTGCGGTCGAGCGGATCAAGTCGCTGTCGGTGACTGCGGACACGTTCGAAGCGCCCGAAGGCACGTCAACGGATCCGTTTCCCAACTCGCTGGGCGTGCACACGGGACCGGCGGAGCGTGTAGAGATTGAATTCCTGTCGGAAGCTGCGGTCCATGTGAAGGAGCGGACGTGGCATACGTCACAGCAGATTCGAGAGAAATCCGACGGATCGATCCGGCTCAGTTTGAATGTGTGCCACGACTGGTCGCTGCGAAGCTGGATTCTGAGCTTTGGTCCGCTTGCAAGGGTCGTGTCACCCTCATCGCTGGCTGAGTCTATTTTGGAGCAGCTGGAAGACGCACGCGACGGGTACGCACCGCATTTAGATTTTGAGCTGCACGCCGATCCTCATGGATTCGGCGATCATCCTCAGTTACCGTTCGGCGTGCGAACAACGTAGATTGCACGGCAAAGTAACGACTGAGGTGCGCGTTGGAACCGTTTAGCGATGCGCGCCTCGGACCTCACCCTTCAGCATCACAACCGGCGCCGATGCCACCACTCGTCGGGCGTCGGCGGAAGACGCGAATCGCCGATCGTCAATCACCCGCGCCTCGATGGCGATCTCCAGCGTCTGGCCGTCCAATGGGTCCGGCACGATGGTCAGGGACGTTCCAACCACATGGAAGGCATAGCCACATCCGTCGTCTGGCGTATCGACCCAGTTGTTGCAGAAAGCCAGCGATGCAAGGTCGCCGGCACGCACGAACCAGTAATCACGAAGCAACTCGTCCAGCGAATTCCCTCCCGCGCCACGAAGATGTGAATCGCGGGCTGACGTCATTTCCTCAAAGAACGCTCTCCACTCCGGATGGTCGGCGTAGCGCCGGTACACGTGCAGACGGTGTTGAGCGCAGAGAGCGGCCGCGTAGGGATCGGATGCAAGAGGCCCGAGGCCCAGAGACGACGTGTCGCGCTTCACAGCATCGGACACCTCGGTGAAATCGAGCAACCGCCCCCTCGTCGCGTCCACAACCGGCGCCTCGTCTGCCGCTGCCCACCCACAGTCATGCTGCTCGACCGCATTCAGAATCGACGCCTTCCGTGGCGACTCGGGAAAGTTGGAAGACGACCAGGCGCGCATGATGCGTGCGGCCAGTGCGGCATGTGCCGGCTGCGTGATCAGCTGCTGGGACGAAGCGAGCCGTCTGATGATCAAAGGGCTGGTATCGATTGGCGGGACTGAAGTCCCGCCCTACCTCTTGATCGACGGGTGCACATACCCCGCGGTCAGCACGCGCGCCGACGGGCGGAAGCTGAGATAGTCCACGTGATCGGGGATCGTCACCCAGCCGTGCACCGTTCCGGCGGGGATGATGATGATGTCGCCCACCTTCACGTCTCTCGTCACCATGTCCGATCCGACGACGGGTCCGCTGCACGAGGGACCGTTCAGTTCCTTCGTCACGGCGGAGTCGGGCGCCGAGCGGCGGCCGTTGACGATGTGCCCACCTGTCACCATCGTGCCGCCACCGGAAATGATGTAGTAGCCCTCGGTCTGCTCGTCGTGCGTCAGGCCATTCGGTGCGCCTGCCGGGGGCGGCGTCGCAATTTTTTCGCCGCACGGTTCAGCGGGAGGCTGATTCGCGCGTGCGGCGCCACCACCTCCGGCCCTCGCACCGGGCGCCGGCGTCGCGCCGCGATGCACGACGCCCACTGCGAAATTCTCGGGGCCGATATCCACCACCCTGATCTGACGATCGCCGCCCGGCTGCTTGTTGACGATGTCGACCTCTTCCTTGGTGATGTAGGTCGCCGGCTTCGACGAGCCAGACTGGCCGAGCGCCACGTAAGGAATGACCGACACCACGACGATCACGACGTTGCGGATGATGGTGCGCATAGGCTGAAGGGTAACTCAGCCGGTGGGATTTTGCACGGCGGTTGAGAGGGATCCAACCGCCGTGTGTCTGCCTGCTACCTGCGACCCTGATCGGTGACGTTGACGATGAACTCGCCGCGGTTGTCGGGAAGGTGGTCGTCGTTGACGCCGAAATACAGGCGCCCCGAGACCGGCGCCACGAACGACTGGCGGTTGCCGACGAAGATCGGTCCATAGTTGTCGATCCGCCCGATCAGTGCGCCGGCCGGCTGGTTGAGAACAGGCGCATCAGGGGCGTGACGGCCACTGACCGAACCGGCTGGCGACGCCGTGTCCTGTGCGTTGTCGCTCATCTGAATATTGCCGCTGGCGTCCACCGTGATGGAGTCGCCGGCTCGAACGGTGATGCCCGAGTCGGTCCACCGCTGCTGGGGATTCACACGCACGGCCCGCGACGCTCCGCCGCTCGTGCCGACCGCGCCTGGCGCTCCACCCGACGCGTCGAATTCGTTCCTCGAGAGCCGGCCGTCGCGATTTACATCGCGCTGGCTGAAACTCGCCGGCGACCAGTGCCACTCGTCGCGGGCGATCGAGCCGTTCCGGTTGTAGTCGAGTGCGACAAACTCGTCGTAGTTGTCGTTGGTCCACTCGGTGCCGCCCGCGACTTCGAAACGAGTGAGCACGCCGTCGCGATTGCGGTCGAGATCGCTGAACGCGACGTTGCTGCCGTGCCATTCATACCGCTCGACACGCCCGTCGTTATCCCAGTCCATGTCGTCGAACGTGTCGACGCGATCGTCGTCGTAGTTCGCGCCGAGGAATTCCGACTCGCTCAGCGCGCCATCGCGATCGCGATCGACGCGGCGGAACGTCTCGCGATCGAAGTGCCACTCGTTCACGCTGATTCTGCGGTCGCGGTTGTGATCGAGATTGCTGAACCCGCCCGCCGTCCAGCTGACAGCGCGCTCATATCGGCCGGGAACGTGGTCGGCTGTGTCCCAGTTGGCGTTGCGCTGTGCCCCGACGCGCACTTCATCGCCGGACAGCTGTCCGTCATTGTTCCAGTCGTGGTTCTCGAATGATCGAGCGGTTCCGCGCCATTCGCTGCGCGCGATGGCGCCGTCGTGGTTGGTATCCATCGACTCGAACCGCATGCCCTGAGCATGCACATCCGCCGGAGTGGTCAAGCTGACGACAACCGCAGCGGCGGTAAAGGTGGCAAGAGTAAGAATTTTGGACGACATATAACTCCTCCGTACGGAGTAGTGCATATGGCGTGCCTGATGGGTGTTCATTGGGTACGAACGTACGCGCAGGTCCACTGTTCTACTTGTTCCGACGCTCCGGCAACGTGAACACGTACAACGCCTGACCGCTTTGAGGAATCTTGATCTCCGGCGCGACGGCGGAGGGCACATTGCGCGGGCTGCCACCGCCGAGACCCGCGGCGACGGCGATGTACTGCTTGCCATCGATACTGTAGGTCACCGGAAAACCCTGCGCCGAAGTGCCGAGGCGCGTTTCCCACAGCACCTCGCCCGTCCGTACATCGTGCGCGCGCACGGTGCGATCGATGTCGCCGACGATCGCGATGCCGCCGGCGGTCGTCACGACCCCCGTCAGGTAGCCGGCCCGCTGCGTGTGTTTCCACAGCTCCTGCATCGTGCGCACGTCGTAGGCGGCGAGCTTGCCCAGATGATCGTCGGTCTTCGGCATCGGCAAGAACCGTCGCACCGCGCCGTTGCCGCCCTGCTCTGTCTTGCGAACGGTAAAGTCCATGCACGACTGACTCAACGGCACGACGAGCACGCCTGTCGGCTGGTGATAACTCATCGCCTGCCAGTTCTTGCCGCCGGCGGTGCTGGGGCACACGTTCAAGGTCTGATCGAATCGCATCTCGAGAATGTCGGGCCGGTAGCTCGGCACCCCGGTTTTCGGATCGATGCGCTCCCAGATGGTCTGACCCACCATCTCCTTGTAGCCAAGGAACTGTCCGGTGCGCCGATCCAGTTTCCACAACACACCGGCCTTGCCGGCGCTGAACGACACCTTCTGCGCTCCGACGTCGACGAGCACACGCTCGAACACTTCGTCGAGGTCGAACGACTCGCCGGGCGCGTGCTGAAAATACCAGGCGAGCTTTCCCGTATCTGCGTTCAGCGCGAGCGTGGAATTGGCGTACAGCGTCTTGTCGAATGGCGTCGTCCCGCGATTGAGGAACGACCAGGGTTTCGACTGTGCGGTTCCCCAATACGTGAGGTTCAGATCGGGATCGTAGGAGCCGGCGACCCAGGTCTCGACGCCCGCACGCGATTCCTTGGGAAGGTTTCCCCACGTGTCGTATCCGGGCTCGCCTTCGCGCGGGATGGTGTGGAATCTCCAGACGCGCTTGCCGGTGTTAACGTCGATGGCGCTGATGAAGCAGCCATCAGCCGCCGACGCATTGCGTCCGCACCCGGTGATGCCCTGCAGCACGTTGTTGCCGATGACGATCGCCCCGCTCGTCGATGGATGCGGTATATCCGAAAGTGGCGTATCCCACAGAATCTCTCCATTGCGTGCGCTCAACGCCACCATGTGCGCGTTGCTCGCCGGCAGGAGTATCTTGTCTCCGGAGATGGCGATGCTGCGGATGCCGCCGTACCCTGGCGCCTGATCGGGACCGACTCGCGTTTCCCAGATGAGGTTGCCCGTCTTCCCGTCGATCGCCTGGACGATGTTGCTGGGGCTGGCAAGATAGATGACGCCGTTGTGCACGATCGGCGTCGTCTGGTTCGCACCCGTATCGTTCATCGCCCACACCCAGGCAAGCTTCAGATCTTGCACGTTGTCGCGCGTAATCTGATTCAGCGGGCTGTAGCTCCACCCGTGATAGTTGCGCCGGAAGATCAGCCAGTCTTCGGGCGGAGGATTCTTCAACATCTCCGGTGTCACCGGCACGAAGTTCTTCACTTCGCCCCGTACGGTGACGCCTCTAATCGAGGAGGCTCCGCCCCGTCCCTGTCCGCTTCCAGTTCCGGCGCCGAGCGCCATCGATGGAGGAGCCGATCCGCGGCCCGCCGCGATGGCCGCGTTCAGTCCGCGCGTTGTCTCGCGCGTCAGCGCCTGAGTGCCGGCTGTGGCGCCCATTCGCTGCATGACATACGCAACGATGTTGAGCGTCACCTCTTCGCCGAGACTGCCTGGTGCGGCAGGCGGCATGCTGTTCATGATGTGCGTGAAGAGCTCGTTGACCGGGCGCGTGCCCCAGGCGTTTCCAAAGTTGATGCCGGTCAGAGGCGGCGCGTCACTCGAACCGTTCAGCTCCGGGCCGTGACATCCAGCGCAGCTGACGTCATAGGCCACACGTCCGGCGTCTGCCTGTGCCTGCGTGTAGCCGCTGGCGGCGCCACCTTGCTGCTGCGCGACCGTCACGCTGACGAACACACCAGTTGCGATTGCCACTGCCGACGCCAGAGCGATCGGATTCTTCATGGTGTCCTGCTGCGAAGAAGGTTGTCGATATGAGGTTTCGGCGGGATGGTAACTCAGCCGGTGTGGTTTTACTACCGGATTGACGCGGTGCGCACGGACGTCACGAAGCGGGGAGTCTGGTGCCGATGTCGGTGAGCTTCGCGAGGATCGTCCCGACATCGCGGCGGATCATGCCGAGCTCGTGGTCGACCCTGTTGAGCCGCTCGTCCATGGCCTCGAAGCGCTTGTCCTGAGCGGTGAACCGAGCATGTATTTCAGCAAATCTGGCATGCATCTCGGCGAAACGCCGATCGATCAACTCGCCCTGCTCGCGAAAGTGTTCTTCCAGCGTCTTGCCGCTCATCATGGCCTCGAGAACCGCGACTCGTTTTTCGAGAGAGTTGTCTGACATGCTCCGACTCTTGTGCCGGATGCATGCCAGACGACGGTAGCATCGTCGTCGAACAAAAACAATCGATCGAATTCGCGCGTTGAAGATTCTGATCGCCGAATTGAATTGGGCGTACGCACGCATTTCAACGTGCGAATCTGAAGCCGGAGGAACGCCGATCGGTTCGGCAGGGCTGAAGCCCTGCGCTACTCAGCGCCTTGCCATACGGCGAGACGATCTGTCATCCAGCCGGACGTGTTCGTGCAGCGGCCCGCTGCGCCGCAGCGCAAGCAGGCGGCGGGTGGGTTCCGGCCGGCAGGAGGACAGATCGTTTCGCCGCGTTGGCGGCGCTTGGACAGGGCTAAAGCCCTGTGCCACCGGGGAGGCGCATGCTTACTCGAAGCGCTCCATGCCGCGCGGCTTCCACACCTTGCTCGACTCGGGCCTCAACAGATGCCGGATGAGCGCGCGCGCATCTTCTGGATGCTGTGCTCGCGAAGAGACGGCAATAGCCGTGTCGATCCACAGGCCGTACACCTGGGGCACCGGACCGACCAGCTCGATCTCCTTGTACGGAAGAATCTGGCTGATCGTCTGAATCGCCATGTCGCCCTCACCCGCCGCGAGCGCCTGGCCGCCTTCGCCCTTCGTGCTCGGCGGCGCATTCACGCCCGCGAACTCGGGGCGCTTGAGCATGTCGTCGATGATGGTCGCCACCATCGTTCGCGACGCGGGATTCGAGCGCATCACCGCCTTCGCACTCTTCAGCGCGGCCGCGAACTTCTCCGGCGTCGAAATATCGGGCTTCGGTGCGCCGGCTTTGACCGCCAGCCCCATCCGGTTGCGGCCGAGCGGCATGAACTGCCCCGACACGCCGCCCTCGAGCGCGAGCGTCGTCATCAACTGAAACGGCAGCACGATGACGTCGGGCGGAGGATTGCGCGTCGTCATCTCCTGGACGATGGTGCCCATCCCGACGACGTTGATGCCAACCTTCTTGCCGGTTTCTTTCGTGAAGCCGGCCGCAATGTCGGCCATGCCCGACATGAAGGCCACACCGGGACTGAGGACCCGGACATCTGCTGTCGCGTAGTCACCCGACGTCGGCGAGGCCACCGGCGCCGTCGGCTTCTGCTGTCCGGCGAGGTTGGCAACGACGACCGAAGAGACGATGACGGCAAGGGCGGTCACATGAAGGCGGCGCATGATGCACTCCTGAATAACCGCGCCACGGGCGCAGGCGCGACTGTTAAGCGGGAACAGTGTAGCCGGAATCGACGAGCGATTCACGCACCATCGGGACCACCCTGGTGCCGAACAACTCGATGCTCTTCATTAGCGCGTCGTGAGGCAGCGTGCCGTTGCTGTATTTCATACTGAAGCGGGAAAGCCCGAGGTCGGTCACCGTTCGCACGATCTTCGCCGCCACGGTCTCGGGCGAGCCGACATACAGTGCACCGTCGGGACCGGCTTCGCGCTCGAAGTCGTCGCGTCCACGCGGCGGCCAGCCGCGCTCGCGCCCGATGCGATTCATCATCGCCAGATAGTGCGGCCAGACGTCCTCTCTGGCCTGCTCGTCGGTCGCCGCGACGTGCCCCGGCGAGTGCACGCCGATCGCACCGGCCTCGGCGAAGTGGCTGGCGTTCGGTGCGCTGACCACAGGCTGCCTGCCAATCTCCTTCAACGCGCGCTTGTACAACTCGACATATGGCAGGAACCGTTTCGCGCTGCCTCCGATGATGGCGAGTGTCAGCGGCAGGCCATGACGTGCCGCGCGCACGACAGACTCCGGACTGCCACCGACGCCAATCCACGTGCGCAGGCGGCCGTTCTCGACAGGAGGATGAACAGTCTGATTGGTCAAGCCGCTCCGCGAACGCCCTTCCCACGTGACGGGCCGCTGCTCGAGCAGCTTGACGAAGAGATCCAGCTTCTCCTCGAACAGCTCGTTGTACTGCGACAGATCGTAGCCAAACAGCGGATACGACTCCGTAAACGAACCCCTGCCGAGAATCACTTCCGCGCGCCCGTTCGATACCGCGTTGAGCGTCGAGAATCGTTGAAACACCCTGACGGGATCGTCCGTGCTCAGCACCGTGACGGCCGAACCAAGAAGTATGCGGTCGGTCTTGCCGGCGATGGCCGCCAGCACGACTTCGGGCGCCGACACCGAAAAGTCCGCGCGATGATGCTCGCCAACGCCGAACGCATCGACGCCAACCTGATCGGCCAGCACGCCTTCGGCCACGACGTTTCGCAATGCCTGCGCCGGCGTCACCAGACGTCCGTCGCGGTCGAACACCACGTCTCCAAATGTATCCAGACCTAGTTCAATCATGTCGATCGAGTATGACGCATGCGCACGTGAAGAGGATTCGGCCGCACAGTCAGACCTTCATGAGGATGCCGGACACCTTCTGTCCGGTCGATGCCTGGAGAGCGGTGACGTACAGACCGACCTGCAGCGCGTACTTGCCTCCGCGCCGAAACTCTTCGTCGGTCTTGAAATCGACAACCGTCCAGCCCGTACCGTCGCCGAATGCGAGATCGACAAACCCCTCGATGAGCCCACCTTTTTCATCACGCAGGGTCACGGGCACTTCGCGCCGGCACAGGCTTGCCTTCTGGGCGTGCCGCGCACGCTCGAGAACAGGATGCGCCAGGACGTTGGTCACCGCCGCGGATGCAAACGAGATTTCCTCGTCCGGCGCCCCGAGCGCCCGGGCTTGAGTCGCGACCACGCGATCGATGGTCGGCCCATCGGCCTCGAGCGGCACCGTGGCGAGCACCGCATGCACGAGCGCGCCGAAGCGAACGCCGCCTGGCCGCTCTTCGTGTCGCGGGATCTCGATGACAGACACAGCGGGCGCGGACGGCAACGACTCTGCTTCCGTCGACTTCGCCCACGCCGTCGCGGGCTGAGCCGCGATTGAGGGAACGAGCGCAGCAGCCGTCGTCGCGTCGCGCCGCTCGCGCCACGCCCTTGTACGTCTTCAAGCCGAAATCGACGATGGCATTCGGCACGTCTTTAACGATCAGGTCTGGCTTGCGGATGCCGCGCGAAGGCTCGACGCCAAGATCGAGCACGTGCGGATCCCACCAGACGATGTTGGCGGCGTCGTCTTCGGCGGGTCCAGACGGACCCGCTCTACGTACGACGTGATGCAGACCAGGACACACGGTGCCGGCATTCGCGGGGTCGCCGTCCGGACGCATCACAACCGAATCCTTCGTCGTGAACTCGATGCAGCCCGGCGGTTGAGTCTGCTGCCGGCGTGTTTCTCTTGGCGGATAGATTGCCGAGTTCAGCGATTGAATCCAGCCCTCGCGTTCTTCGTCGCCGACGGCGGGAATCACGAGGAGATCTCTCGCGCGCGTCGCAGCGACATACGCGAGACGAGCACCTTCGGCACCGTCGCGGCGAAGCTCGTCCTGCTCGTGATCGATCAGATCCCTTGGCGAACAACCGGCGAGCTGAATCGCGCACATGCCACTCGCGGCATCGAGATAGCGGCTGGCGGTCGCGCGGTGCAGCTTGGCCGTCATGTCCACGAGCACGACGACGGGAAACTCGAGGCCCTTCGCCTTGTGGACGGTCATCAGCCGGACGCCGTCGCTGCCCTCTTCGAGAATCGGGGCCTCGGTCGCCTCGCCGCTTTCCGCCTGCGCGCGCAGCTCGTCGAGAAACCCGCGGAACGAGATGCCGCCTTCGGCTTCGTATCGCCGCGCCAGCTCGGCCACGTGCGACACGTTGGCCAGCACCTGCTCGCCACCGTGCTCGAGCGCGAATCCGACGTGGGCGCGGGTCGCTTCGAGGAGCTGCGAGATGGTCGAGGCAACGGGCACGTGGTTGCGCGATTTGTGCAGCGATTGCAGCAGCGCCAGCGCTGAGAGAATCGGGGTGAATCGCTCGAGATCGGCAGGGCTGAAGCCCTGCGCTACCGCGGTCCCTGTTTCCACCGGACTACCCGCCAGCTTCTGTTTGAACGCGGTGACGACTGAAGAGAATGGGTGGCAATGACCCATCTTGAAGCGATACTCGAGCAGATCTTCGTCGCCGATCGCGAAGAGCGATCCCCGCAGCGTCGCAAACACCGACAGCTCGTCGTCCGGCCATTCGATGGCAGCCAGCGCGGCGCGAAGGGTTTCGACTTCGGCGCGATTGTGGAACGTCCGGCCGCCAATGAGAAGATGCGGGACACCGCGCGCTTCGAGGGCCTGCACGTACGAGCGTGTCACGTCTTCGTCGTAGCTGACAAAGCGTCGGAACAGCAGACAGATGTGCCGCGCCTGGAGGGGCACCATGTGCTCGCGCTCGGCGGGCTGAAAGCCCATCGCGGCGGACGCCCGCGAATCGACGGCCGATGGACGTTCGGCGACCTTCCAGCCACTCTTGTTGATCAACCAGTGGATATACGCACCGACGGCATCCGGAAGCGACTTCTCGATTTCGACGTTCGAGACACGCCTCACTCCGTAAGGACTCGGAACGGGCAGCACGACGACCGATTGCTGATCCGGCGCATCTGAACGGAACGGCTGCAAGGGGACATAGTCGGCCTGCAACGCATCGGCGTCGCCCGTCATCACCGGCTCGAACGCCGCGTTGATCACGCGCTGGATGTTTGGCTGCGAGCGGAAGCTGGTCTGCAGGGTCACCTGCTTCGCGCCGGCGCCCTTTAATATTTCGTACACGGCCCGATACACGCCGACGTCGGCGCGCCGGAAGCGATAGATCGACTGCTTCGGATCTCCAACGATGAAGAGCTTGCCCGGCACGGGCCTCACCTTGCGCCAGTCGATCACCGACGAGTCGTCAGCCGCCAGCAACATCAGAATCTCGGCCTGCAAGGGGTCGGTGTCCTGGAACTCGTCCACGAAGATGCGCTGAAAGCGTGACTGAAAGCTGCGCCGCACACCCTCATCGTCGCGAATCAGGTTTCTCGCCTTGAGCAGCAGATCGAGAAAGTCGAGCGCCCCTGCCCTGCTCTTTGCCAGCTCGAATTCATCGACGCAGCCTTGAAGTTCCTTCTTGAGGAGGACGGCGAGGTCGGCATTCGCATCCCGCTCGAACGACGCGAGGCCGCTCATCAGGTTTTCGCGCGCCTGCCACACGTCTTCGCGCAAGACGTCCTTGCGATACAGCTTGCCGGTGCCTTTCCTCGCGTTCTTGAAATCGCGATTGCGGCCGAGCTCGATGAGCGACGCTTCGAGACGATCGTAGTCGCGCTTGACGATGGATTCGGTGCGCTGCAGGTCGTCGCAAAGCTGGCGAGCCAGCCGGCTGTCGTAGAACAGGTTGTCGTACTGATTGGTTGGATTGGCCAGCAGCTGGACATAGTCGCTCAGCTGCGTGACGAGCGCGTCGATGCGCGATGTCCGATTGAATGGATGACGCGTCCACGGGCTCTCGAAATCGCGCCACTCTTTCAGCTCCCACCCGGCCCGGCTGATCCGGCCGATGGGGCCGTCATCGAACTCCGCCTGGGGACCAAAACCGCTGAAGCTGGGTCGGCGCAGCGATCGGCGCACGCCTTCGGGCGGGTCGGCAAGCTGATCCTCCATCCAGCGTCGAAACGCGTCGTCATAGAGCCGATGAGCCTGCCCTTCGGTGAGCACCGTGAAGAGCGGATCGACGCGCGCTTCGACGGGACGCTCGCGAAGGAGATCGGCGCAGAAGCCGTGGATGGTGCTGATCTGGGCCTCTTCGAGGTGGCCGAGCGCGTCGTCCAGCCGGGTGAGCCTGTCGGGGTTGGCAGGGCTGAAGCCCTGCGCCACCGGTTCGCCCTTGGCAGGGCTAAAGCCCTGCGCCACCGATACCTCCGCCGCTTTGCGGCGCGCCTCTTCCAGCGCTTCGCGCAGACGCAGCTTGAGCTCGCCGGCGGCTTTTTCCGTAAACGTCACGGCAACGATTTGTGAGATTTCGGCGCGGCCAGTCTCGATGATGCGGATGATCCGCCGGACCAGCTCCGTCGTCTTACCGGTCCCCGCGGCCGCCTCGACGATGATGGTGTCATCGAGCGCCGATTCGATGGCGTCGCGATCCTTCTGATCGGCAAGCTTCTTCGCCCTCATGGTTCCCCTCGCAGCGCGAGCAGATCCGCGATCTGCTGCTTCGATTTGCCTTTCGCGCGGTATTCCTGGTCGGGACCACAGACCGTCAGAAAGTCGCAATACCGGCACGCCTTCTCCGCGGGTGCCGGCGGCAGCGTGCCCGACTCGATGGCGCGATCGATGATTTCCATCACGACGATGCCGGCACGGCGGCTTGTGTCGGTGATCGGCACCGAGTGCTCGGTAAATCCGCCGGCCGTCGTGCAGTAGGAGAAGCGCGCGCTCTCGACCGTACACCCCGTGGCCGCCTCGATGGCGAGACTGTAGATAACAGGCTGAAGCTGCTGGCCTCCGCCGATAATCGAGCGGCGCTCGGAGCGATTTTTCGACGTCTTGTGGTCGGTGACGCGGAGGATCGTGCCGGGTCCTGGAGGATTCGGCCTACCTGCCGGAGCAGGACCCGGCCTGCGTTTCTCGACGAGATCGATTGAACCGCGCAGCTTGAAGCGCCCGTCGATGACGACAGGCTCGGGACGGCTGTTCGGATCGCGAGGCGCAAAGGCGCCTGGTTCGGTCGCCTCGTTCGGCAGGCCAAACGCGTATTCGAAGTACCACGGCTCCCAGTCCTGCGTCTCGGCAAAACGGCGGGCCCACACGTGCAGATCGGTCCGCATGCCGGCAATCTCGTCCTGCCACACGCGATCGACGGCCGGCGCCACCTGTTCGGCGTACTTGGCGGCAATCCGCGTGAGCGTCGCATCGAGAATCGCGAGCACGGCTTCGATCGGCGTCGATGCAATCGGCTTCTTCTCCCGTTGAAGCGCCCGGAAGAACTCGGCCTGCACTTCGTGGAACAGGCTCCCTTTCGTGAGCGGATCGAGCCGCTGAAGCGGCTCGGGCTCTTCGAGCGGCTCGAGCCTGTAGAGCGCGGACAGCAGAAATCGATACGGGCAGTACGCGTAGTTCTGAAGCGCCGAGACGGAGTACGACCGCTTACCGAGACGCTGCTCCTGGAGATATGGGCGCGTGGCATCGGTCACACGGACGATGCCATCGAATTGCGACCACTGGGATTTCGACCGCGCCCAGCGCTCGGTGGCCGACCTCCGGAGGCAATCGTTCAACCGCAGCATGTAGTGCGCGTGCCCTTTCACGTCGTCGCTGCTGCGCATCAGGACACGAAGCACCGAGAGGTCGTGCTCGAAATCGTCGATCGCATCCTCGGCATGTTGAGGCGCCGGCCAGGCCAGGCTTGCGTTGGCTTCCTGTGCGGCTTGCGTCTCGAGCCGCTGGTGATCCGGAATTTTTCCAGTGACCGCGCGCATGACTTCGAGCGCGTAAAAAGACGGCACGCGCTGGCGGGCTTCTGCCGTTTCGATGCGCGGGAAAGACACGTAGAGGCGTTCGGTCGCCGCACCCACGGCAAAGCGCAAAAGCAGACGTTCGAGATCGGCGCGATCGTCCCGCACGGCCAGGGCAGGGCTGGAGGCCACTGCCCCCGGGACCGGGCTAAAGCCCTGTGCCACCGATGCGGGGTTGGCAGGGCTGAAGCCCTGCGCTACCGACGCATTCAACTCGTTACGCAGGTCGTCGACGAGCAGCGGATCTTCACGCAGCTTCTGGGGAAACAGCCGTTCCGCGAGGCCAGGGACGAACACGATGCGGAACGAGCGGCCGCGGGCCTGGTGCGGGCTGCCGACAAAGACGCGGCCGTAGCGGTTTGCGGGCGGCTCGACCTCGAGCGACATGAGCCGATCGGCAAGCACATCGCGCACCTCGGCCAACCCGACGGGTCCCACGGCACCCATCGGCCGGAGATCGGCAAGCACGCTCAGCACATCGCCAGGCGTGCGGAGCACGCGCGGCACCAGACCCTCGAGGCGCTGCAGCCAGTCGCCCCACGAAGACGACTCGGGCCAGCCGGCCATTACCTCGATGATCGGCAACGCGAACGTGCGCAGATGCGCGAGCTGCTGACGCTCGCGCGCGAGACGCAACACGCCGGGCGAATCGGGCTCCTCCGATTGAAGCGCGCGGATCTTCAGCTCCCACTCGCGATCGAGGCCGTCCAACCTGCGCGACCACCGATCGGCCCCGCCGATGACGGCAGATTCGACGAGCAGGGCTTCCCACTTCCAGGGGGCGCGGAGCGTGCCGCTTATGGCCGACGGGGTCGGCTGGGCCATGGGCACCGGTCCTTGGGCAATGGGCGACGGTTGGTCGATGGTCGATGGTCGTTGGGCGGTGGGCAATGGTCCGGCCGCCGGCGATGGTTCGTCGTCGAAGGGCAGGAATCCGTCGACGGGCAGTCGGTTCCTGGATGTGTGTGGCTCTTCAGGCTTCACCGCGACGTCGGATACCGCACCAAACACTTCGTCTGCCGGCGCAACCCAGCCGGAGCCATCCTCGCCGTCGAGCGCTGCCTGACCCGACGCGTCCAGGTCTGGAACCTGGGCCAGCGACAGATACTCAGCAAACCGCCTGGCCGAGAATTTCTCGACCGCGCAGCTCAACAGCGCCAGAAACGCCCGCCCGGCGGGATGTGGGCGGCGCGTTCCGCGGTCGAAGTACGCGGGAATGTTCGCGCGGCTCAGCGCGTGCTCGAGGACGCCAAGGTATTGCTGTGGCGACCTGACGAGAATGGCCATCTCGTCGAAGCGCGCGCCGCGCGCGGCCTCCTTGAGCAGACGCCGCGCCATCTCGACACACTCGCGCCCTTCACCAGGGGCCGAAAACCAGACGAGCTCGCCGCTCGGTTCGCGCTCGGGCGGCGGCTCCGGAGAAAACAGATAGCGCGTGAGGTGCCCGAGATCGGTGTCCTGATCGCCCTGAACGGCCTCGGCCACAACACCCCGCGCAACCAGCTTCCCAAGCGTCCTCGAATCGCCCGATGGAATCGTGATGAGCGCCTTCGGCGCGCCCTTCACGAGCGTCCAGAGAAACGTCGCTTCCGCTTCGGAATCGAACGGGACGTCGAGCAGCAGGACCGGCATGGATCCGAAGGGCGTCAACGGCACCGGCCGTGACGCCAGCGCTGCCGTCGCTCCCGCGAAGAGCGTGGCTCTATCGCTCGCCCCCGCCTCGCCCATCAAAAGATCGACGCGGTCCAGCAGTTCCGCCAGGTCTGGCCCGCTTCGACTCAAACGATTCAACTGCCGGCCCGACGTGCCGGCCAGTCGCAGCTCGGTCAGCGTTCGCGCGAGCGCTCGTGGAAACCCCGGCGTACGCGCGACCGGCGAAAAATACTCGAGCACGTCATCGCGATTGGCTTCGAAGGTCGCGCGCGTGGCGACGGCCTCGTGCCCGAGTCCAGTTGATGGCGCGCGATCGTTCGACGCAAGTTGGAGCATCGCGAGTTTCGCCGCGAGCTGGGTGAACGACAGTCGATGCAAGCCAAACGTCGCCCCTTTCTCGACTGCGATGCTTCGCGCGAAATCGTCCACGGCGCCGCGTGATGCGCCGACGAGCAGCACCTCGTCGCCGGGCGCGAACTGATCCACGAACGCGCGCGCTTCGCGCAGGCGGATGGCCGCCGCTGGTGACTGAATGGCCCGCATGACCGTGCGGGACGAGGTCACGTTCGCTCGTCGAGGCATGGGCACACCCCTCGCTCGTTAACGGCTACGGTCGAACGAAATTGTCTGGGGGGAAACGAAGGGCTGCCGATCTCGCGTCATTCATCATCTCCTTCTCGGACTCCATGCCGAGAAACCGGGCACAGTGGCGTTGTGACCACTGTTAACGAAGAAGTCTAACATGCAGGGTTATCAGTTTTCAGTCATCAGCTTCAGTCATCAGTTTTCAGTGGCTTCGCAACTGAGAACTGACGACTGAGAACTGAAAACTGCTCCAAAGCCCTGCGCTACAAGCGCGTGCCAGCGCTACGGCAGACGCAGCACCTGGCCCGGCTTGATCTTGTCGGGATCGGTCAGCACGTCCTTGTTCAGCTCGAAGATCTTCATGTACGAACCGGCGCTGCCGAGATGCTCCTTCGCGATCTGGCTGAGTGTGTCTCCTGATTTCACCGTGTAAGTCCTGGCCGCAACGGCCGCCGCCGCCCCAGCCTTGCCGGCTGTCGACGTGGCACCCGCGGCGGGACCACCGGTCACCTGAATGTCTGCCACGACGTCTTTCTGCCACGTGGGGATCGTCTTGATCGCGGTCCAGATTTCATTCTTTTCCGCCTCGGTCGCGACGGTGCCCTTGAAATACAACTTGCCGTCGCGCTCCTCGGCGTTGCCGTGGAACTTTCCCTTCGACGTCTGAATCGCGTTGGCGTACATGTCTCTCAGTCCCATACTCACCTCCCATGTCGAAAGATCGACTCTACCCCTACAGAGAATTGACGTCTATCTTTATTCGAGTGCGGCGACACTGCGCGAGCCCCGCTTTGTTAGCTCTCGTACCGGCGCTCGCATCGGGCCTGCATAGAAACGCTACGCAAGCAGGGTGGACTCGACGCATTGCTTGACGCGCTCGGTGGCGGTAATCACGCGCGCTACACAATCGTCGACGACGTGCTGAAGAATGTCGGAAAAATATTGGGAGGGCGCTAGTCGTCGCTGCGCTCTTTGCCGAGCACGCTCTCGATATTCGCCAGCAAGTCGGACACGGTGAACGGCTTCGGCAGCAGCCGCATGCCCGCATCGGGCTGCCCGCCTTGCAGGACCATGCTCGCGGGATAGCCCGACATGTACAGGACCGGCATGTTGGGCCGGAGTTTCCTGAGACGGTCAGCAAGCTCGGGACCACTCAATTGCGGCATGACCACGTCGGTCACGAGCAAGTGGATGCGCTCGTCGGTCGCCGACGCCAGGGCGATGGCTTGTTCCGGTTGTGCCGCTTCGATGACGTGAAATCCATGACGCTCGAGCGCAAGCTTCGTGAAGCGCCGGACGGCGTCCTCGTCTTCGACGAGCAGGATGGTTTTGCGGCTCACCATCGCCGGTCCGGGCTTGACGGGAGTCTGCACGATCACGGGCACGTGCCCGGACGCCGGCAAAAAGATCCGAAAAAGGGTGCCCCTGTCGACTTCGCTCTCCGCCGAAATAAACCCGCCCAGTTGCTTCACGATGCCATAGACGGTTGACAACCCGAGGCCCGTGCCTTTGCCAAGCGGTTTCGTCGTGAAGAACGGCTCGAAGAGGTGCTCCTTCGTCTGCGCATCCATGCCGGTGCCGGTGTCGCGAATCGTCATCAGCACCTGCTGACCCGACGCGGATGCGGGAATCCGATCGGCCTCCGCCGCATTCTTCGTCGCAATCGTCAGCGTTCCACCCGACGGCATGGCGTCGCGGGCGTTGAGCACCAGGTTCATCACCACCTGCTCCACCTGGCCGGCATCGCCTGTGACAGAGTGCAGAGCGGGATCGAGCTCGATCTCGACGCGAATCGATTCGCCGATGAGCCGCTCGAGCATCGGCTTCAATCCTTCGATCACTTCGTTCAGGTTCAGATCGCGCGGCTGAACGATCTGGCGCCGGCCAAACGCGAGGAGCCGCCGGACGAGGCCGGCCGAGCGCTCGGCGGCGCGCTGCACTTCTCTCAAATCGTTCGAGATCGGCTTGTCGTCGCCGATCTGCCCGAGGATCATGTCGACGTATCCGATGATGGCCGTCAGGTTGTTGTTGAAGTCGTGGGCGATGCCGCCCGCCAGCCGGCCGATCGCTTCCATCTTCTGAGAGTTCGAGAGCTCGGTCTCGAGCCGCCGGCGCTCGGTGATGTCGACGATGACGCCGGTCGCACCGGTAATCTGGTGCCGTTCGTCCCGCAGGGGCACCGACCAGGCTTCGAACGTGAGCTCCTGCACGTCGATGTGGCTGCTGAACGTCTCGCCCGCCAGCGCGCGCCGCACGTGCTCGACGAGACCTCTGAACGGCTCGAACTCGATCTCTTTGAACCGCTGGCCGACAACCTCATGCGGCGCCACCCCAACCGCCTGCAGCGCCTGCCCCGCACAGAACGTCGCGACCCCGTCGCGATTGCTCGCCCACAAGACGAGCGGCAGATTCGACATGACGACGCGCAGACGCTGTTCGGCGGCGCGCAGCTCGTCTTCGGCATGCTTGCGGGCGGTCATGTCGCGCGACAACCCGAGCACGGCCGTCACGTTTCCGTCCTCGTCTGGAATCGGCGCCAGCCACGTGCTGAGCCACACCTCGCGATCGAGGTACATCGTCCTGCCCTCGGCGTACACCGGCTTGCCCTCGGTGAGCACTTTGCGAAGGTTCTCGGCCTGGCGTTCGGCCACCTGTGGCGGAAAGATCTCTGTGCGCAGCCGGCCGATGACGCGATCGGGCGTCGTGCGCAGCTGCTCCGCGGCCGCCTGGTTGACGTACTCGACGCGATCGTCGCGGCTGACCACGAAGATGTGGTCCTGAGCCGCGGTCGTCAGCACGCGGTAGTAGGCCTCGCTGCGGCGCAGCGCATCTTCGATGTTCCGGCGGCTGGTGATGTCGATCACGAAACAGATGAAGCCGGCATCCTTTTCACCAGCGGGAAACGATGTCGCCGACACGATCGTCGAGACCAGGGAACCGTCTTTGTGAAGAAAGGGAATCTCAGTGCGTCGCTCTGCGCCCTCGACGGGCGCTTCGAAGCACTCGCGTACTCGGACGTGCTCGCTGGCGGGAACGAACGACAGCAGCGCCGCATCGGCCATTTCGGCGGGCGTCCGCCCAACGAGCGCCGCCAGGTGCGGATTGACATACTGCGTCGTCAGCGCGGCGTCGAGCGTCCAGACACCCGTGCCGAGCGCGTCGAAAAACGCGCGCTGGTCAGGTCCGCGTCCGAGCATCCAGTTGCGAAGGCTGTCGAAGGCCATGCGGCGGGCAGCAACATGCTATCGCACTCCACCGATCTTCCAACCTCCTGTCCTACGATCTTCTGGCCTCCGGTTCTTTGAACCGTTAAGATGCTTTCTTCCGGAAGGAGCTATCCATGAAGACCCACGCACGATATCCATTGATCGTCCTCGCGCTCGCCCTCGTGTTCGCGCGTATCGGCCATGCCCAGCAGGATTTCAGCAAGGTCGAGATCAAGACCACTCAACTGGGCGGCAATCTCTACCAGCTCGAAGGACAGGGCGGGCATATCGGCGTGCTCGCGGGGCCCGACGGGGTGCTCATGGTCGACAGCCAGTTCGCACCGCTGAGCGACAAGATTGTTGCTGCGATCAAAGCGATCGGCCCGTCGCCCATCAAGTTCCTCATCAACACGCACGTGCACGGCGACCACACCGGGGGTAACGCCAACTTCGGTGCAATGGGCGTCACGATCATCGCCCGGCCCCAGTTGCGCGCACGGCTCGAGAAGCCCGCTCCCGGCGCGAACGGCGCACCGGGCACGCCGGCCCCAGCCGCAGCGCTGCCGCGGTTGGTCTACGACGCGCCGATGACGCTCTACATGAACGGCGAGCAGGTGCAGTTGATTCCGATACCTGGCGCCCATACCGACGGCGATACGCTCGTGAAGTTCGTCAACGCCGACGCCATCTTCACGGGCGATTTCTATCGCTCGATGGGCTACCCGAACATCGACCGCGCGAACGGCGGGACGCTGACGGGCATGGTGGCCGGGCTGTCCAAGATCGTCGATCTCTCCGGCCCCTCGACGAAGGTCGTTCCCGGCCATGGGCCCGTCGTCGATCGCACGGCCGTGGCAGCCCATCGCGACATGATCATCGCGCTGCGGGACAAGATCGCGCCGATGGTGAAGAAAGGGATGACGGTGGAGCAGGTGACGGCCGCCAAGCCGACGGCGGACTTCGACACGAAGGTGCCTGGCATCGGCACCACCGGCGATCGCTTCATCGGACAGCTGTACGCGGAAGTCGGCGGGGCTAAATAGCTGCGCCACCATTCGCAGATTGGGGGATTCGCAGATAGACAGCGCTGAAGCCCTGTCATGTCACTTAGCCTGCGGAGGAGGCGGGTAGAACGCCGGATCCATCGCCAGCAGATCGGTGCGATAGCTCACGCTGGTGGCCGTCGGGAAATCGGCCGGGACTCCTTGCGTGACCGTGCCGGTGGCCGCCCATTCGGTGCCCCGCTGCGTCAGCACGACGAAATCGACCGAGCTCATCGCCGGCACGTCGTGCCCCATCGGCAGGTGCACGATGCGGCCCTTCCCGAACGACAACACCATCACCATCGGCTCGTCGCGCCCGGTACCGCGGTTTTTCGGATCCGCATACGCGGTCGCGAGCACACTCATGTTACGGCCCGGCCCGCGCAGGTTCATGTAAAGCTCGTCGCCGTGATGCATCCAGGTCTTCGGCAGCCCTTTCAAGATCGGATGACTCCCGTCACGAACCGTCACGAGAAACGGCAGCCGTGCACCGTGCGCGCCGGCGCGTCCCGGCGTCTCGTCGGACACGAGCTTCCCGTCCTTGAAATACCAGATCGGGCCGGATTTTTCGTCGCGCGCTCCCCACCCGCCAACCCCGATCATGTCGTTGAACGCGGGCCAGTGCGGAAAGGCATTGTCGGCGCCGTGAATCGACACGAGGCCGCCCCCGCCCTGCACGAACTTCTCGAACGACGCTTTCAGCTCGTCGCCCCACTCCGGCGCCTTCCCGTCGATGCCGTTGTTGTAGTTCATCATCACCACGCGATACTGCGAGAAGTCCGGCTTGAAGCTCGCAAACGCGGGGCTGGCCACTTCCGGCGCGGTCACGACGGTCGTCTCGAAGAGGCCCGCGTCGTCCAGCATTTTCTTGAGAACCGGAGTCGTCGCCCGCCAGTCGTGGTTGTTCTGGCCGTCCAGCAGCATGACGCGGATGCGACCCTGACCGCTCACGCTGGTGGCAAGAAGCAGAGCGATCAAGAAGAGGGTCGGGAGGGGTTTTCGCCCGAGTCGAGGAAAACCCCTCCAGACCCCTTTCTGTGTACTCATCGGGCCTCCGGAAGGGCGAACGCGTACAACGCCGTGCCACCGGCGAACACGACGTACTGACGACCGTCGAGCTCGTAGGAAATCGGGGAGTTGTTCACGCGACCGATCGTCGAATGCCACAGCGTTTCGCCGTCGCTCGTGCGAAGCGCCAGCGCGTTGTTGTAGTTGTCGCCGGAAAACGTCAGACCCGTCGTCGTGGTCAGGACGCCGGCCGCACCGGCACCCTCGCCGATGTCGTGGCTCCACTTGATCTGCCCGGTCCTGAAGTCGATCGCGCGCAGCGCCGCGCGTGAATAGACGCTCGAGTTCGCGCCGGCCCAGCCGTACGCACCATGCTCTTTCTTGAAGAAGTAGATCCCCCACGCGTCCACGGCACTGACGACGAGCAGGCCGGATGCGGGATCGAAGCTCGGCGACCGGTAGTTGGTGGCCCCTGCTTCGTTCGGCGCCACGAGCCGTCCGTCCCGTTTCGGTTCTTTGTCCGGATTCGGAATCGGCCGGCCGTCCTTATCGATCTCCTTCGCCCAGTTGACGGCGGCAAACGACGTGGTCACGAGGCTCTTGCCGGTAATGCGATCGAGCACGAAGTAGTAGCCGTTGCGCGATGCCTGCACCACCATTTTGCGCGGCGCCCCGTTGAATTCGGCGTCGACGAGCACCGGCACCTCGGCCGCGTCCCAGTCGTGCGTGTCGTGCGGCGATGCCTGAAAACCCCACTCGAGCGTGCCGGTGTCGGGATTGAGCGCCACGATCGCGCAGGTCCAGGGATTGTCGCCTGGACGCGCCTCGCCGTTCAGCACCGGCGTCGGGTTTCCGGTGCCGACGTAGAGCAGGTTCAGCGCGGGATCGTACGTCCCGGTCATCCACATCTGTCCGCCCGTCGCGCCGCCGGCAATCGAACCGGGTGTACCGGGCGGCGGCGTGCTGTAGAACGTCCATTGCAGCTTTCCACTGTCGGGATCGTACGACTTCAAGATGCCGGGCAGGTTGTCGAAGTCTCCCGCGACCCCGACGATGATGTGATTGCGGATGACGAGCGGCGCGGTCGTGGACCAGAACCCGCGCTTGGCATCGGCAATCACGATGTCGTGTCTCACCTTGCCATCGCGCGCATCCAGACCGATGAGATGCGCGTCTGGCGTAGTGAAGAACACGAGGTCCTTGTAGACCGCGACACCGCGCTGCCCGATGTGGAACGCGTCGTTGGCGGGATGCGTGTATCGCCACAGCTGACGTGCCGTGCGCGCATCGATCGCCCAGACGTTATCGGGCGCCGTCAGGTAGATGACGCCGTTGGCCAGGATCGGGCTCATCTTGAGCGTTTGCGTCTGGTTGGTCTGGAACGCCCACGCCAGCGTGATCTGGTGGACGTTGGCCTGTGTGATGGCCGACAGCTTCGTGTGGCGTTGTCCGCTGTAATCGCCGTGAAACGTCGGCCAGCTGTCGGCCGGCGGTTTCAGGAGAATCGAGGGGTCGACGCTCTGGGCGGCGACGGCCGCGGCGAAGGCGCAGGCGAACAGAATCGTGACGCACGGTTTGGGCATGGACATGAGCGTCTCTACTTCAACGATTGCAGGTATGCGAAGACATCGTGCACCTGCTGATCCGTGTACTTGCTGAGCTGATCGACGTGCGCCTGAAGAGGGTTGTCGATCGTCACGCGCACCTGCTTGACCGGCCACGACCGGGTCCAGCCGCCGGCATCCAGGATCGAAATCGAGAACTCGTCGTGCTGCACGACTCTTCCCGTCACGACCTGTCCGTCGCGCAGGGTCACCGTCGCGGTGGGCCTCGCCGGCGCCGGTCCCGCGTCGCGACCCGAACCGGGATACAGCAGCCGATGCATCAGCGCGAGTCCCTGGTGGCGCGAGCCGATTTTCGCGAAGTCGCCGGATGTGATCGCATGACACTTCGCGCAGCCGCCCACACCGTTGAAGAACTGCCGTCCTGCCTCGAGATTACCGGTCTGCAGGTCCTCGACGTCCACGGTGCGGCGGCCGCCACCAAGCGCCTCGGCCTTTGCTTTCGTGTCGTGGATGAACGCGACGATCGCGGCGATATCGGCATCGCTCAGATTCATCCCGGGCATCCCCTTGTCGGGGCGTCCCTGACGGATGAGCGGCCCCAGCTTGTCGCCGCGCACATCTTCGGCAACCAGGCCCGACCGGGTGAGATCGGGTCCACTCTCGCCGCCCCCGGCATCCCGGCCATGACAGAAGCCGCACTGGGCTACATAGCGCGACTGTCCGGCTTGAACCTGATCGGCCGGGTAAGACTGCGGCTTGGCCGTTGCAGGCGGCGGCTTCGAGGCAGGGCTTGCCGCTCCGCGGCCCTGTCCTTCCACCGGCGCTGGTGCGAGCGCGCACAACAACACAACGCCCGCGCCGATTACAAAAACAGTCGGGAGAGCCGGTCTCATTGAAATCATGTTTGATCGACTAAACTTTGGCCGTCGAGCGTAACAGACATGGGGCGGACTGGCAATGGATGTTGTCCTCGGAATTGACGTCGGTACCGGCGGCACACGCGCCGTCATTGTCGACACAGACGGTCGGGTCGTCGCATCGGCCACCGCGGAGCATGCGCCGTTCGCATCGCCGCGCACGGCGTGGGCCGAGCAGGATCCAGAAGACTGGTGGCGCGCGAGCCGCGAGGCCATTCGCGAAGCGCTGAAGACAAGCGGCGTCAAACCCTGGACGATTCGCGCCGTCGGTCTTTCAGGGCAGATGCACGGCGCGGTGCTGCTCGACGAAGCGGGCGCCGTCATCCGGCCGGCGATCATCTGGTGCGATCAGCGGACCGAAGCCGAATGTCAGTGGCTCAACAAAAAGATCGGGACCAAGAGACTCCTCGAACTGACGTCGAATCCCGCCCTCACCAACTTCACGCTCCCCAAGCTGCTCTGGGTGCGCACGCACGAGCCGGATGCCTGGAAACGCGTACGACATGTGTTGCTGCCGAAGGATTTCGTGCGGTTGCGGCTGAGCGGCGAGTACGCCATCGACGTGGCCGACGCCTCGGGGACGCTGATGCTCGACGTCGCGCAGCGCCGGTGGTCGCAAGAGGTGATCGATGCGGCCGGCATCGACTCGCGAACGCTGCCGCGGGTGTTCGAGTCGCCCGACATCTGCGCGCACGTCTCGGCGCGAGCGTCGTCGGAAACCGGCCTCGTCGCCAACACACCGATCGTCGCGGGGGCCGGCGACCAGGCGGCAGGCGCGGTGGGAATGGGGATCACGCGGCCTGGCGCCGTCAGCGTCACGATCGGCACGTCGGGCGTCGTGTTTGCCGCCACCGATCGTCCGGCCCTCGATCCCAAAGGGCGCCTGCACACGTTCTGTCATGCCATTCCCAACCGGTGGCACGTGATGGGTGTGACGCAGGCGGCCGGGCTCTCGCTGCGCTGGATGCGCGAGCAGCTCGGACTGAAGGAACACGGCGACCAGGGATACGAGTTGATGACGCGCGAGGCCTCCGCGATCGAGGCGGGCGCCGACGGCGTCCTCTGGGCGCCCTACTTGATGGGCGAGCGCACACCCCACCTCGATCCGAACGTGCGCGCCGCGCTCGTCGGTCTTGCCGCGAATCATACGCGCGGTCATATCGTGCGCGCGGTGCTCGAGGGGGTGGCCTTCAGCCAGCGCGACGCGTTTACGATTTTCAGGGAGCTCAAGGTGCCGGTTCAGCAGATTCGACTGGGAGGCGGTGGAGCACGTTCCGCGCTGTGGCGACAGATTCAGGCCGACGTGTATGGGCACGCCGTGGAGACGGTGCACGCCGACGAAGGTGCGGCATACGGCGCTGCGCTCGTCGCCGGGGTCGGCGCAGGCGTCTGGCCGAGCGTGGACGAAGCCTGCGATCGGCTGGTAACGAGCTCGGTTGCGGCCTCGCCGGACCCTGCGCGTGTCGCCGTCATGAACGAACGTTACGCTGCGTATCGACGTGTGTACCCGGCCCTGCGCGCGGTTGCTGATCCTGAAGGGCAGGCCTGAAGGCCTGCGCTACCGATATGTCCGCGGTGGCGTTCTGTCAACAGAGGTAGCGCAGGGCTTTAGCCCTGCCATCAGCGGTGGCGCAGGGCTTCAGCCCTGCCATGGAGCACACTCTATGTCCGACTCGTATAGCCCTCGCCCCGAACACAAGTTTTCCTTCGGTCTCTGGACGGTCGGCAATCGCGGCCGCGATCCATTCGGCGATGTCTGTACGGCCGATGCTGGCGCCGAACGACGCGGTCGCGCTCCTCGGAGAAATCGGCGCGTGGGGCGTGAACCTGCACGACAACGATCTCGTTCCGATCGACGCCTCACCCTCGGATCGCGATCGCATCGTCAGGGAGTTCAAATCGGCCTGCGAGCGGCATCACCTCGTCGTGCCGATGGCGACGGTGAATCTCTTCTACGACCCCGTGTTCCGCGACGGCGCATTCACGGCGAACGACCCCCAGGTGCGGGCGTACGCGGTGCAGAAAACGCTGCGCGCGATGGATCTCGGCGCGGAGCTCGGCGCGAAGATTTTCGTCCTGTGGGGCGGCCGCGAAGGCACCGAAACCGACGCCGCGCGCCGGGCAGACGAGGCGGTCAAGCGCTTGCGCGACGCGATCAACTATCTGTGCCAGTACCTCGATCGACCGGAAGTACGGATTCCGGTTCGCGCTCGAGGCCAAGCCCAACGAGCCCCGCGGCGACATCTACATGGCCACGACCGGCAACTATCTCGGGCTCATTCCGACACTGCAATATCCCGACATGGTGGGCGTGAATCCGGAGGTCGCGCACGAACAGATGGCCGGACTCAATTTCGTGCACGCAGTCGCGCAGGCCTGGGAAGCGGGCAAGCTGTTTCACATCGATCTGAACGATCAGGTCTCGGGCCGGTACGACCAGGACTTCCGGTTCGGATCGGCCAACCCGAAGCCGGCCTTCTTCCTCGTGAAGTTCCTGGAAGACGTCAAGTACGACGGGCCGCGTCACTTCGACGCGCACGCGTATCGGACGGAAGACTACGAGGGCGTCAAAGAATTCGCGCGGGGCTGCATGCGGACCTATCTCATCCTCAAAGAGAAGGCGGTGCGCTGGAATTCTGACGCCGAGATCCAATCGCTCGTCGCCGCGAATGGCTCGAATGCCGGGTTACCCGCACGCGACGCGCTGCTCGCACAGAATTTCGACCGGACCGCGATGGCGGCCAAGGGGTTGAACTACGAGCGTCTCGATCAGCTCACCATGGAGGTGCTGCTCGGAATCAGGTGAGCTGTCCGCATTGCCACATTTTTGATTGACGATTTCCAAGATGGGGCAATCATTGTGGCAATCGACAATTGCACATCGTCAATGTGGAAATGTCAGTCTCTGCACCCTCCAGTTCGACGTCTCGGCTGCGTAGACCTCGGTACTCGGACGGGCACGCGAGCTGGTGCACGCCTGAGAACTGCTTCGGCTGGCGCCCAGAGCGTCCGATGACGCCGAGCACTTTGCCGTCGAGCGTCACCTTGAACAACCTGCCGGGATAGGTCGACTCGCCGACAAACAGCACCTGATTCGGTCCAGGTGTGATGCAGATCGAGTTGGGTGCGCCAACCATTGCGGCGCCCGCGGCGCCCTGCGGCACGTTGCCGTTCACCGGACGGGTTCCCGCCGGTGGAGGCACGTCGATCGTGAACATCCGCAGGAACTTCCCTTCCCCGTCGAACACCTGGATTCGGCGGTTCGACCGATCGCCGACATACAGGTTGTTCTTCTGATCGATGACGAGCGCGTGCGGCAGACGGAACTGCCCCGGCTCTGTTCCCTTGCTGCCCCACGACTTCACCCAGTCGCCGTTCCTGTCGAACTTGGCCACGCGAGAATTGACGTAGCCGTCGGTGACGTAGCTGTTGCCGTCAGAGTCCCAGGCAATGTCGGTCGGCTCTCGAAACAACCCGTCCGCGTGCGGCAACGGCGGATCCCGCTCTTCCCACGGCTTCGTCTCGAGATCGACCGATTCGCGGCGCCGTCCGAACACCATCGTCACGCGCCCGGCCGGATTGAACTTGATGACCATGTCCGAGCCTTTGTCGACGGCCCAGATGTTGTCGTCCTTGTCGACGCGCACCGTATGCGCGAACGACCACCCGTAGAGGCCCTTGCCGATTTCACGAACGTATGTGCCATGGTTGTCGAACTCCCACAACGCCGAGGCGCTGGGGGCATACGCAGGACCGTTCGTGCTGTTCGTGCGCGTGAAGACGAAGACATGGCCCTTCGAATTCACCGCGACCCCGGACACCTCGCCGAAATGAAGGTCGGCCGGCAGCTTGAAGAAGTCGGGGTCCGACTCGAAGGGAAGCTGTGAAACGCTCTGCTGAGCCGAGATCGGCGCCATCAGACACAAGCCAAACGCCGTGGTGCATGCCCGCAAGACATGTCGACGGTCCATCGAAGCCTCCTCGTATGTATCCAATTGTATCTCCCGCTCGTTGGAGACTCGCCGGGCCATTACTCTCTGCTAAGATGCGCCGTCAATTACAACCCAACGTGAAGAGCCCTTTGCGGATCCTCACTGGTTTCCTGGCCGCAATTTTCATTGCGCACCTGTCGGCATTCGATGCCGACGAGCCGCGCGCGCGGTACACCGTCACCTCGTGGACCGAACGCGACGGCATGCCCTCGAGCTACGTGCGGGCCGTCGCGCAGGATCAGGCAGGATACCTCTGGATTGCCACCTACTCTGGGCTCGTGCGCTTCGACGGCGTGCGCTTCGTGGCCTGGAAGTCGCGGGATGGCAGCACGCTTCCAAGCGACGACCTTTCGGCCTTGCTCGTGACCCGCGACGGCAGCCTCTGGGTGGGCGGCTTCGGCGGCGTGACCCGTATCCTCGATGGCCGTGTCGACAAGAGCGCCTCCACCAGAGACGGCTTTTTCGACGGAGCCGTCGCGGCGCTGCTGCAGGATCGAGCCGGTCACATCTGGGCGTCTGGACAAAGCGGTGTCGCGCGCTTCGACGGCCGCACCTGGCAGCGATTCGGCCGCGACGACGGGCTGCCCGCGATCGCGACCACGCGCATGCACCAGGATGATGCGGGAACGCTCTGGGTCGGCACAAGCATCGGCATGCATCGGCGCAGGGCGGAGGGCGGCAGGTTCGAGCCGGTGCCGGCTCTTTCGTTCGCCATCGAGGATCTCACGCAAGACAGGTCCAAACATCTCGTCGTCGCGCATCCGACAAACCTGATGACCGCTCTCGATCATGTGACGCCGACTCCGGCCGATTCCGTTCTGCAACACGCGCACGGCACGCGCATGCTCCGCGATCGCGAGGGACACCTCTGGATTGGCACGCGCGGGCACGGGGTCGTACGACTGCGGACGCACAACGGCACGCCCGTGTTTGAGCGCGTGACCACGGAGGACGGGCTGTCGGCCGATTCAGTTCAGGCGTTGTTCGAAGATCGCGAGGGCAACATCTGGATCGGCACGCCGTTCGGCCTGAACCGGCTGTCGAACAATGCCGTGATTCCGGTGCCGTTGGGCAACGACATGACCGGTCACGTGCGCGCCGTCGCCGAGGGAGGCAGCGGTACGTTCGTCGCCACCGACGAAAGCCTGCTTCAGTTCACCAGCACCGGCCTGACCGATTTCGGCTGGAAGAAGCGGCTGTCCGACCACACGCTGATCGCGCTCCACTACGACGATCCTTCGCAAACGCTCTGGGTCTCCACCAATCAGGGGCTGGTGCGGTTGAAGTCCGGCGGGCTCGCCCGGTTTCCCACTCCCGACGTCGGCGTGCTCACTCGAATCCGATCGATCGCCACCGACCACGAGGGACGGTTGTGGCTGTGCGACGTCGATCGCGGTGTCTATCGATCGACGGACAGCACGCTGACGCACTTCGTGCTGGTCGCCCGCGACAAGGCGGCGTCGACGGTGCTGGCCACCAAGGATCACCGGGTGTGGATCGGTTTCCTCGACGGCACGGTCCGGTCGTATCTCGACGAACGGTCCGAGTCGTTCTCGACAGAACATGGCCTGCCGGGTGGCGGTACGGTGACCGCCATGCACGAGGATCGGAACGGCACGCTGTGGGTCGGTACACATCGCGGGCTGAGCAAGTACGCGAACGGCCGGTTCGTGACGCTGACGAAAGCCGAAGGATTCCCCGGACCCGGGCCAGTCTCGATCGTCGACGATGCTCAAGGGCAACTGTGGCTCGGCGTCACGGGCCTGGGGATATTGCAGCTGAGTCCGGCGGAGTTCGACGCCGCCGCGCGCGATCGCGCGCATCACGTGCAGTACCAAATGTATGGTCCGGCCGACGGCCTTCGAGGCACGCCGGTCCGGGCGTTCGGTACACCCACGGCGGCCCTGACGAGCGACGGCACGATGTGGTTTCTCACCGGCAACGGGGTGGGCGTCGTGGATCCTCCACGACTCGCGGCACGGCAGCAGACCGCGCCGCTCGTGATCGAAAGCATGCTGACCAACAACGGCGAGCACATGCCGCTCGCCGATCTGAATCTGCCGCCGACGACTTCTACGCTGCAGGTCGACTACACGCTGCTGAGCCTCGCGCCGCTTTCGCAGGTGAGCTTCCGCTACAAGCTCGAAGGGTTCGACGCCGACTGGATCGAGGCAGGCACGCGCCGTCAGGCGTTCTACACGAACGTAGGGCCAGGCTCGTACCGGTTCGTCGTCGAGGCGCAGGGCGACGAATCCCGGCGTGCCTCGAGCGAATGGCGCTTCTCGATTCTCCCCCGCTTCTACCAGACAACGTGGTTCGGATTCGCGTGCATGCTCGCGGCCGGCGTGTCCGCCTGGGGACTCTGGCAGCTGCGGCTGCACCAGATGCGGCGCCGTTTCTCCGCTGTGCTCCAGGAGCGGGCACGCATGGGGCGCGAGATCCACGACACGCTCCTGCAGGGCCTGGTGGGCGTCGCCGTGCAGTCCAAGGTGATCGCCGATCAATTTCAGTCGTCCCCCGACGCGGCCCGCGAACGGCTCGATCGCCTGCGCAAGCTCGTCGAGCACTACATCGCCGAGACCCGCCAGTCCATCTGGGACCTTCGATCGACCGCGCTCGAAGCGAGCGACCTGGGCACCGCGCTGCGCGACGCGGGACAGGCGCTCACCGCCGACAAGAACGTGCGATTCGAGCTCCTCGTCCGCGGCAAGCCGTATCCCTGCCCGCCGAAGGTCGAGGAACACCTGCTGCGCATCGGACGCGAGGCGGTCAGCAACGCGGTCAGGCACGCGCATCCGGCGCGCGTGCGCGCCGAGCTCATCTACCAGCGCGATTCGGTGCGCCTGCGCATCATGGACGACGGCAAGGGCTTCGATCTGAACGACCCCGGATTCACGGCCGGCGCGCACTGGGGACTGACGAGCATGCGGGAGCGCGCCCAGCAGATCAACGCCGAGTTCCAGCTGGCCAGCACCCCGGGCAAGGGCACCGAGCTCGATCTCGTCGTGCCGGCGGTTCCGGGCAGATAAGCCGTGGAGCTCTCAGCCATCCGGGTCCTCTGCGTCGACGATCATCCCATCGTGCGCGACGGCGTGTCGCTCATCATCGACATGCAACCCGACATGCAGGTAGTCGGCGTGGCGTCGACCGGAGAAGAGGCGCTCTCGCTCTTCAGCCGGCACCATCCGGACATCACGCTGATGGATCTCCAGTTGCCCGGCATCAGCGGCCTCGAAGCCATCAAGAGCATTCGCATCGAGGACCCCGATGCGCGCGTCATCGTGCTCACGATGTACGAGGGGGACGAAGATATCTACCGCGCGCTGAAGGCCGGCGCGTCCACCTACCTGTTGAAGAACACGCTCTCGGACGACCTCGTGCGGGTCGTCCGGGAAGTACACGGCGGCAAACATCCCCTCTCGGCCGAGATCGCCGAACGGCTTGCGGCCCGGAAGACGGAAGCCACGTTGACGCAGCGCGAAACCGACGTGCTGAAGCTGCTGGCGCAGGGGATGCGCAACAAGGAAATCGGCGCCCACCTCGGGATCACCGAAGAGACGACCCACGGCTACATCAAAAGCATCTTCGCAAAGCTGAAGGTCCAGGATCGAACGGCCGCGGTCACGGTCGCGCTGCGCCGCGGAATCATTCACCTCAAATAGGACTGACGTTCTGACACCGAGAGGTTAGAGGCGGTTTCAAAAACCGGGAAAGCGGGTCCTGTCGCCGGGCTGCCCCGTCCCGTCCTCGGTCCGAACCACACGTGTACGGGAGACGGACCTGCGGGCGTGGCCGGGGCGGCCCCGCCCGGCGCCACCCGCTTCGATGAGGTTTCCGAAACCGCTTCTAGTACGTAGTGTCCGGCTTCAGCCGGACCGTCGCATCTTGCTGCCGCAACGGACCGGAACGCCGCCGCCTCAACGGTGGCCGCCAAAAAAAAGGACGTTGCAACGCGTCGCCGCGTCACAACGTCCCAGTTAGCCTTGAACCCTGAACCTTCCTAATCCCTAATCCCTAATCCCCAGTCCCTAATCGCTGGTTCCTAGAGCGTCAGCAGATCGATCTCCGCCGTGCTGTCGCCGAACTTCTCCGATTGCACGCCGTACCTGTCCATCAGGCCCAGCATCAGGTTGGCCAGCGGTGTGCCCTTCGCGAACTTCACGTGGCGGTTCCCCTTGAGCTGCAGGGTCTTTCCGCCCACCAGCACGAGCGGCACGTTGTAGTTGTTGTGCACGTTCGCGTCGCTCATGCCGTGGCCGTAGAGCACGACGGTCGAGTCGAGCAGCGTGCCATCGCCATCCGGCACCGATGCCAGCTTCTTGAGGAAGTAGCTCATCGTGTCCACGTGATAGTGGTTCAGCTTGGCGAAGTTCTTCATCTTCTCCGGGTTGTTCCCATGGTGCGACATCGAGTGATGCGCTTCGGGCAGGCCGATTTCCGGGTACGACCGGTTGATGTTCTCGCGGCACATCATGAACGTGCTGACACGCGTGATGTCGGCCTGGAAGGCCACCACCTGCAGGTCGAACATGAGCTCGACGTACTCCCTGAAGGTCGGCGGCACGCCCACCGGTTGCTCGGGCACCGAGAAATCGGCGTTGTACGACTCGGCCTTGGCAATCCGCTGCTCGAGGTCGCGCACCGCGTCGAAGTACTCGCCGAGCTTCGTACGGTCACGCGCGCCCAGCCTGCCGTTGAGCCTCGCAATCTGCTCGCTGAGCCGGTCGAGAATGCTGCGATCTTCGTTGACGCGGGCCGCGCGCTCTTCGGGCGTCGCGCCGACACCAAACAACCGCTCGAAGACGAAGCGCGGGTTGGTTTCCATCGGCAGCGGCGTCGTCGGCGTTTTCCACGACAGCGAGTTCATGTACGCGCAGGCGTAGCCGTGGTCGCAGGCCCCCACCACGTCGTTGCGGTCGACCGAGACTTCCAGCGACGGCAGCTTGGTGTCGCGGCAGATCCGCTCGGCGATGATCTGATCGATCGTCGTGCCTGCTTCGACGTCAGAGCCTTCCGTGGCCTTCGGGTGCATGCAGCTCATGAACGCCGGCGCGGCACGCGGATGCTGTCCGCCGACATCGCCCTGATCGGTGCCCGGGAAGTTGTCGAGCCCCGTCAGAACCATCATCCGATCGCGGAACGGCGCGAGCGGCTGGAGCGACGGCGAGAGCTCGAAGCCCACGCCTTCGGTGGCAGGCGTCCACTCGAACATGTTCGCGCCGTTGCCGATGTAGATCGGCGCAAAGCGCGGCACCGATGGCGACGCCGCTTTCATGGCGGGAACCATCGCATCGAGCAGCGGTAAAGCCATTGTTGCGCCCACTCCGCGCAGGAACGTGCGGCGGGGCAACGCCAACTTGGTGATCACCATCGGACAGCCTCCATCTAGTTCGTAGACCCGTGCGCGGTTTTCATCTGAAACGGAACGCTCGTCACCACGCTCTGAATGAGCGACCCGAAGCGAAGATTGTCTGCTGCCGCTTCGCGCTTGATTCGGCGCACGGCCGGCGCATCGCTCGCCTCGAGCCCGCGCCCGAGCGCGTAAATCAGCAGCTTCTCGGTCATCGTCGTCAGGAACTCGTCGGAATGCCGCATGAGCACCTGACGAAGCTCGCCCGGACCGTTGAACTTCGTGCCATCGGGCAGCTCGGCCGACGCGTCGACGGGCGCGCCCGATACATAGACCTCGCGCCACTCGCCGATGCCGTCGAAGTTCTCGAGCGAGAACCCCAACTGGTCCATCTGCGCGTGGCAGCCCGCGCACACCGGATTCTTGCGGTGCGCCGCCATCTGCTCGCGCATCGGCAGAATCTTCCGCGGGTCGCGTTCGTCCTTCAAATCGGGGACGTTCGGCGGCGGCGGGGGCGGGGGCGCTCCGAAGATATTCTCGAGAATCCATTTGCCACGAATGACCGGCGACGTGCGATTCGGGTATGACGTCGCCATCAGAATCGAGCCCTTGCCGAGCAGGCCGCGGCGCGGACTGTCGGCCGCCAACGCCACGCGCCTGAACCGTTCGCCGAACACGCCGGGAATGCCGTAGTGCTTCGCGAGACGTTCGTTCACGTAGGTGTAATCGGCGTCGAGCAGGTCGAGCACGCTACGGTTCTCGCGGACGATGCTGGCGAAAAACAGCTTCGTTTCCTGCTCGAACGCCTTCCGCAGATTGTCGTCGTAGTGGAACAGCACTTCCGGGCTCGGCTGGTGGCCGGCCACGTTCCGGATGAACAGCCACTGCCCCGCGAAGTTGTCCACCAGAGCCTGCGAGCGCGGGTCCGCGAGCATGCGGCGAACCTGCTGCTGCAGCACTTCGGGCCTCTGCAGCGTTTTCTTCTCGGCCACCTTCAGCAGCTCGTCGTCGGGGATGCTGCTCCACAGGAAAAACGACAGGCGCGACGCCAAATCCAGATCGCTGACGCGAAAAGCCGTGTTGGCTGCGGCGCCTGCAGGCTCGCCCTCGAGCCTGAACAGGAAGTCCGGGCTCACCAGGATGGCTCGAATGGCCATTTCGAGGCCCGGCTCGAATCCGCCACGCGTCGCCCCATCCTGGTATGACGCCATCAGGGGTTCCAGATCGGCAGGGGTGACGGGGCGCCGGTACGCGCGCCGCGCCAGCGTCGAAACGATCGTCCTGGCACAGGCGGTGTCCTGGCTCGCCGACGCGGGTGTGCACGTCAGCACGTGACGCCGGCTCGCCGACTCGCCCACCGATGTCGTGCCCTGCTGAGGTCCGGTAATCGTCACCGTCGACAGATTCGGCTGCCCGTTTCCTTTCCTGTACGGCTCTCGCAGGACCGACCGATCGAAGAGGTCTTCGAGGTACGCGGAGGTCTTCGCCACGAAGTACACCTGCACCAGGTGCTCGCCGCTCTTGACCGGCACGGTGAACTGCAACGCTTCGATGACCTTCTTGTCGAGATCGTCGGTGACATACGTGCCTGCACCACCGGGGACGCGACCACGAGCGAATTCGGGGCCGCCGATGGTGCCCGTCCAGATCTTGACGTTGTCCAGGCTCACTTCAATCTGATGCGGCTCGGCGGTGACCCCTTCGAATCCGCCCGACACGCCGGTTTCCCGCGGACGCATCTCGAACAGGTACTCGCCATCGGCCGCGAAGTAATGGCTGAACGCGACACCGCCGCGCGATCCGAACGGCAGATCGTCGCTGGCGCGCAGGCTCTGGTCGCTGTCGGTTGGCACGCTGACGGTGTCCGGCGTCGGGATGCCTCGCGGCCTCCCAAGCGCCATTTGGCTGATCTTCGCGGCTGCGCCGAGATAGCGTTCGGTGAGCGCCGCCGATAACGTCAGCGCGTCGGCGTTGTTGTCGAATCCGTGTCCCGCGACATCCGCCGGCAGCATCGACGCGGCGTCGATCTCGACCGCGAGCAGATCGCGCACGGCATTGGCGTATTCCTGGCGGTTCAAACGCTGCAGCGACGCGCGACCGGGATTCACGTGTTCGAACGAGGCCCGGTCGAGCTCGGTTTCGAGCCACGTGGCCAGACCTGCCGAGACGTCCTTGTCGGGCCGGGCCCGTCCAAGCGGCGGCATCGCTCCCGTGCGCACCTTGCGGATGACTTTCTCCCACTCTTCCGCGTGACTGCCAACATCTGTCAGGTTCAGCGTGTCGAGCGCGAGCCCGCCGGTCTTGAGCCGCTGGTTATGGCAGCTGACGCAGTACTTGGCGAGAACCGCCTGCTGCGAATCGCGATCGCCGGCCGACACTTGTCGAGTGGTACCCGGCGTCGACGGCCGCTGGGCCGCAGACGGCGTGTTGTACGCCACGGCCATGACGAAGCCCGTCACCGCCGCGAAAACCGCCACGCGCCCCTTCATCGCAACACCTTCATCAAAGTCCTTTATCACTCGGCGGCGCTCAGCAGCGCACACACGTAGCCCGTCCGGGTACATCTAGAGTAGCGAAGAATCAAGGGGGTTGCCACTCCCCAACTTGGGGGGTGTATCCGGTTTGCAGGCGCCCATCGGCGCCTGCAAACCACACTAATTATGGACCTTAGAACGTATACCGGAAGCCGATTCGGGCAATGCGCGGCGGCACGACCGCCGTGGCATACGCGAAGGTCGGTCCCGACTGGAAGTTCGCCGTAATCGGCGCGCTCGAGTTGAAGATGTTGAACAGGTCGAAATCGAGCTGCACGCGCTGGCCAGAGGAGAACGGGAACCACTTGCTGGCGCGCACATTCACCACGTTAATCGCATCCGTCTTCTGCGCGCCTTTCTCTTCCACCTTGAGGGTGACCGTGCTGAGCTGCCTCAACGGCGGGCCGCCATCAGGATCGACCGCACGGAAAATCGTCGTCCGCTGTTCGAGGATCCCCACCTTGGCCTGGTAGAACGCGGCGAGTTGAATCCCGAACGGCGCCATATAGGTTCCGCTGAAATTACCCGCCCACTTCCACGTGTCATCGACGGCATTGAAATCGACGTTCGGATCGTCATCAAAGAGAGCCGCGTTGGGCCACACGTGGTTCTTGATGGCCCAGAACGACGCCATCCCACCCCATCTGCTGGACGTCCGCTTCGTCACGGTGAACTCGATCGTGTGGTACGAATCGTCGCGATCGGTGTTCTGCTGCTCGTTCTGCACGAACGCCGCACCGGCGTACGCGGGGTCGTAATCGTAGATCGTGACCTTTCCGCCGTCGTCCGCGTTGTTGAGGATGCCATCCGGTCCTGGATCGCGCCGTGTGAGAGGGATGTTGTACGCGCTGCGCGGACGCGCGACGTTGCGGGTCGTGTAGCGGTCGGTGACACCCTTGTACACATACAGCGCGCGAATGCCGAGGTTCTGCCTGACTTCGCGTTCGACGCCCAACGTAGCCTCGTTCGTCATTGGCGAGCGCAGCTCGGGATTGAGCTTCGCGCTGCTCTGCCCGGTGACACTGATGAAATCGCCGCCCTGGCCCGTGCCCAGGTTCGTATTCAAGTTCACCTCGCCTGCGTCGTAATCGCGGTTGCCGTTCCCATCGCGCCACCGGAACTTCGTCGTGACGTTGGCCATCGAGTTGTAGGCATTCGCGAATCCGTCGTCCATGCCGTTGGCGAATCGCCCGAACGTCGCTTTCACAATGGTCCGGTCGGCGACGTCCCACGCGAGCCCGAATCGCGGAACCACCATATTCCACGTCAACACGTCGAGCCCATCGAACGACGTGGCAGGGTACAACGTCGGGAACTGCGGGCTCGCGGCCTTGGACTGTTTCGGCAGAAACGAGGTCTGTTGCTCGAAGCGCAGGCCCAGGTTCAACGTCAGTCGATCGGCGACGCGCCACGTGTCCTTGATATAGGCGGCATAGTAACTGGCACGCGAATCGGGCTGCGTCGGCGAATTGCGAATGTCAATCTCGGCAGGTACAGGCCCATCGAAAATCAGCGTGTAATCACCAGACGGATGCTCGCGCCAGCCGACGCTATTCTTGCGCCAGTAGAGCGTCGTACCGACCTTGAACTCGTGCTGCCCGCCGAACGATCGTTGCGGGAACATGCTGAGGCCGCTGTCCAACTGCCACTTGTCGCGATATTCGAGGTTGGTCTTCGGGTTGGCGCCCGTGTTGAGGCCGGTGATGCGATCCAGGCGCGCCGGATTGCCCTTCACAGCGGGCGACGCGAAGTTCGAACGCCACGGCGCGTAGTCGGCCAGGTAGCCGCCATAACCGCCCACGACATTGAAAACCATGCGGCTCGAGAACGTGCTCTGCCACTCGCCTTTGTACATGGAGCTCGGGTTCCGGTAATCGAGGGTTGACTCGAGCGGACGCAGCCGGTTCGGCTCGGGCGGAAGCCCCTGCGGCTGATACTTCAGGGTCGGCTGCCACGCAGCGATCAACCGATTGTTGCTCGTCGGCTGGTAAGACAGCTTCATAGAACCATGCGTCAGACGTGTCCTGACGTAGCCGGGCGGTTCGTCACCCGTCAGATATTTGCCGTCCGGGCCCGCGTTTTCCGCGAAGCCGACCACACCGGCCACTTTGTCCTGCTGCACGAACGCTCCGTAGAACCACAACTTGTCGCGAACAATACGGCCGCCGATATCGGCGCTCAGGTCATACAGATGCTTCAGCGGCTCGGTATCGCTCAAACCCTGAGCTTTCAACTCGTCGTTCAGGTTGCTGCTCTGCAGCGAGGGGGTCTCGATCGAGGCCAGGTAGGAACCATGGAACTGATTGGATCCGGACTTGATCACGGCCACCATCGAGACACCAGGCACCGACACTTCCGCGTCGTTGCCCGAGGTTCTGATCTGCGCCTCTTCGAGCGTCAGGCTCGTCATGTAGACGCCGGAGCTCGTCCCGTCGGAGATGTCGATGCCGTCGATCTGCACCTTCACGTTGGCGGTCTGGCCGTAGCTTTCGGCGGCCGCGCGCACGCCCATCCAGCTGTCGCCGACGTCGACGCGGTTAGTCGTGACGCCGGGCGTCATCGCGAACAACTGCTGCAACCCGCGGCCGGCCGGAATCGATTCGATGGTGTCGGATGTCAGATTGACGCTGGTCGTGGTCGACGTCATGTCGACCACCGGGCTGGCGCCGGTGACCGTGATCGTCTCTTCCAGCCCTCCGACGCTCATCGTGGCATCGACACGGGCCACGAACCCGATCGTCAGGCGAAATTCGTCCAGCACATATGACTTGAAACCGGCGAGCTCGAAGGCAATTTTGTACAGGCCGGCGGGCAGCTCGCCCACACGATAGTTGCCGTCGGCTTCCGACACCACCGCGACTTGTCCCTTCTGCATGGCTGGACTGGTGATCGTCACGGTGACGCCCGGCATCGCCGCACCCTGCTCGTCTTTCACGGTGCCGTGAATCGTGGACAATGCGCTCTGGGCTGCCGCCGGCAGCGCCACGAGGATCAGTGCCACGGCCACCCACGCTGCAAGAAATGTGGCGTGCCACCTTCCGCTGTTGTGCTTCTGCCTCACCATACTCGCCTCCTGTTTAGCCACTTCGCTCATACGTGTGTCGTGAGCGGTGCGTGCATGCGTCGTTTGTGTTCGAGCGACATGAGAATGACGTCGGGCGTGACGGGCGCTCGCCGAAATACGTCTACACCGACCGCATCGGCGATTGCGTTCATGACGGCGCCATAGCCTGCGCCGACCGGTGGTTCGCCGACGCCGCGCGCGCCTACGGGTGTTTCCGGGTCTGGAATGTTCAGCGCCTCGGCATACAGCTCCGGCGGCGCGTCCAGAATGCTGAGGGGCTTGTTGTAGTGGAAGCGCCGCGCCAGCGCGGCGCCGTACCGCTGGTCGTAGACGATGCGCTGCATGAGCGCGTGCCCGATGCCGAGGCAGCTTCCACCGAGGATCTGGCACTTCAGGCTGCGCGGGTTCACCACAGTGCCGACATCGCCCACCGCGAGGTAGTCCACGAGCGTGGTTTCCCCCGTTTCGATATCGACGTCGACTTCGGCGAAGCCGGCGATGAACGAAAACGTGTCGCCGTCGCGCGGAAACGTGTCCTTGGCGACGCCCATCAGGCCGCCGCCGGCGAGCGCGCGCGCCGACTCACGCGTGACGGCGTGAATCTCCTTCGGCAGCTCGTGGCCGTCGAACTCGCCGCCGAGCTCCATCGCCCGGCGCGCCGCCTGCTGGTAGCTCACACCTCGAGCCGGATTCCCGCGACGGAACACGCGTTCCTGTCCGAGCTGGTACTCGCCGGGCGCCCCGCCGAGATCCCGCGCGGCGATGTGCTGCAGCTTGCGCTTCAGATCGAGCGCCGCCGCGTGATTGGCGCGCGTCGCGGCATGTGTCGTCTGGCTGCCGACCGACATCGGGCTCCATGGCAGGTGCTTGCTCGTGTCGCCCCAGATCACGTCGACCCGATCCCAGGGCATCTGCAGCGTCTCGGCCGCGACCCGTGCGAGATCGATCACGGAGTGCGTGCCCAGGTTGCCGACGCCTGTGTGCACGTGGAGCCGCCCGTCGGGCCGGATCACCATCAAGCCGTCGAAGCCAATCGACCCGGAGGGATGGGTGCCGACGGCCACGCCGATGCCGCGGACGTGCGAGCCTCGCTGAGAACCGGCCTGGCTCTTCCGCTCGTTCCATCGGAAGAGCTCGCTGCCGCGATCCAGCGCTTGCCTGACGAACGCGCTCGTCAGGTGAGGGCGCGATCCATCGGCGCGCGGCGCGCCATAGGTCGCTTTCCCTTCCGGCGCATTGATCTTCCGCATCTCGACCTGATCGATCCCGAGTTGTTCTGCCGCCTTGGTGATCGCCGACTCCATCAAGCCGTTCGCCTGCATCCAGCCCGGCGAGCGCTGCTGGGATCGTGGTGGCGTGTTCGTCAACACACTCACGCCGCGCCAGCGCATCGACATCGGCTGGTAGAGCACCGAGACGGCGTTGCCGGCCGAACGAAAATCGCCGAAGGATCCGTAAGAGCCGTTGTCCTGCACGATGAAGAGATCGATGCCGGCGATCCGTCCGTCTTTCCTGAAGGCGACCTTGGCGCGGCCGGTCATGTTGGTGCGACCCCGACCGATGAAGTGCTCTTCTTCCCGCGAGACGCGCATCATCACCGGTGCGTTCGCTTTTTTCGCGAGCAGCGCCGGGATGGCCATCGAGATTGGACCGCCGCCCTTGCTTCCGAACCCGCCGCCGCAATATTCGGACACGAGGACGAGCTCGGCGGGATCGATCGCCAGCCAGTTCGCGATGTTGTCCACCGTGCGGATCACGCTTTGCGTCGAGGCGTACACATGCAGCCTGCCGTTCACCCAGTACGCCATCGCGCTGCGCGGTTCCATCGGCTGATGCGATGTGGACTGCACGACGAAGGTCTCGTCGAGCACGAGCGCGGCGTCCTTGAACGCCGCCTCGAGATCGCCGAAGCTCCATTGTTCGGGCACGGTGCCCATCGGCAGACGGCCCTCGCCCTCGTCGGCGAAATCGGCCTCGGTCCATTTGAGCGTCCTGATCTCGGCGCGCGGCGGGCTCTGCCCCGGAGCCGGTGGATACCACACGTTGCCCAGCGTCCGGGCGTTCGGTCCGTTTGGCCGCAGGCTTTCGAGCGGATCGACGACGAACGGCAGCGGCTCCCACACGACTTTCATCTTTTCGATCGCCTCGGCCGCGACGAGCTCGTCCACGGCGGCAACCGCCGCCACGGGCTCTCCCTGATAGTGGGGCTCGTTCGTCAGAGGCCGCTCCGCGCCGGGCGCCAACGGCGAAGGAGGCGCCGGCAAGTCGTCGGCGGTCAGGATCGCTTTGACGCCGGGCATCGCGAGCGCGCCCGTCACATCGATGCGACGTACGCGCGCGTGCGGCAGCGGGCTGAGGAGCAGCTTGCAGAACAGCATCCCTTCGGCCCGGAAGTCCTCGGCGTACTTGGCCTGGCCCATCACCTTCGCGATGAGGTCGGGCGTCGTGTAGTCGGTGCCGACGTATTTGAGCGCCGGCATCAATTCGTCCTGGTTTGCTGCTGGCGCGAGTACTCGGCACCGCGCATCAGCGCCGTGAGGATCTTGTCGTAGTCCTGGCAACGGCACAGATTGCCCGAGACGCCGTGGGCGAGCTCGGCTCGCGTCGGGTTGGCGTTGGTCTTGAGATACCCCACCGTCGCCATGATGAATCCCGGCATGCAGAACGCGCACTGGAAGCCATGCTCATCGACGACACCGCGCTGGACGGGGTGAAGATGCTCCGGTGAGCTTGCCAGCCCTTCGATGGTGATGACCTGTTTCGATCGAACGGTATGCGTCAGGACTGAACAGGAATAGTGAGGCACGTCATCGATCAGCACGGTGCACGCGCCGCACTCCGCCCGATCGCAGCCGAGCTTCGTGCCGGTGAGACCCAGCTTGTAGCGCAGCGTCATCGCGAGGGTCTCTTGCTTCATGACGTCGACGTGCCGCACCTGTCCGTTGACGTTCAGGCTGATGAGCCGCTCGGTAGAGCCGGACACACGCTGCCCGATGACACCCGGCGCCCTGAACAAATAGGTCGCGGACGCGGCGACCACACCCGTCGCGATCGCGCCTTTGATGAACGTCCGGCGAGAAATTGCACCGCGAGATACGGGTGCCGCTGCAGGGGCCTCGAAGTTGTCCGTAGTGTCTGGAGGGTAGTGTTCTTACGCGGCGGGCACTACCCCCCTAATCAGGGGGGTTTTGTCGCAAAAGTTCAGCTTTTGATACGGAATTGTGGTGACGCTCGGACAGTTTCACCCGGTTTTCATCGCCGCCTTCAGACGCGCTGGCGTAAACGGGACCTGACGCAGCCGCACGCCCGTTGCATCGAAAATCGCGTTGCCAATCGCCGCCGCCGTCACAGTGGTCGACGTCTCGCCTGCCCCGCACGCCTCGGCATCCAGAGCGTTGATCAACACCACCTGCAGCGCCGGCACTTTGAACCCGACCGGGAACGTGTGGTACGTGCGCCAGTCTACGGACGTGACCTTCTCGTGGTCCCACGTGACTTCTTCGAAGAGCGCCCGGCTCATGCCATGCAGCGCGCCCCCTTCACATTGATTGCGTAATCCATCTGGATTGGAGATCGGGCCGCAGTCGGCCGCCATGACGAGGCGCTTCACATCAACGACACCGGTGTCGAGGTGGACATCGACCTCGGCCACCATCCCGCAGTAGCCGTTGTCTCCTTCATAAAGGACGCAGGCGATTCCCCGGCCGGACACGGCACGGTTCGGGGTTGTGGGTGCTGGGTGCTGGGTTCCGGTTGAGGGTTCTGGGTTCGATGGCGACGGACGTGCCTGCCAGTTGGCCGCCTTTGCGGCAGCCTGCACGACATTCTTCAAGCGTGGATCTCGGAGATGACGCAGGCGGAACTCGACCGGATCTGCCTTCGCCGCGGCCGCGACCTCGTCCATCATGGATTCGTGCGCGAACGTGTTCTGAAGACGGCTTGGCGAACGCAGCGGGCCAGTCCAGAACGGTGACTCGATCGTGCGCGAGAGCATGCGCTCGCCTTTGACGATGCCGGTACCGCCCGCCTCGCCATTGACGGTTCCGGTGACGTAGGACGGCACGACGTTCGATCCGTTCGCGAGCGGCCCCTTTGGCGGCGGCGCCGGCGACAGCGGCGTGAACGCCCCCGGCTGGAACCCGGCGAGAAATCCCGTCACCTGATTCCCCGGCAGCGTGTGGCCGGGCCGGCCTCCGCGCACCGGCGACCACGCTTCGTAATCCCACGCGACGATGGTGCCGGTGCGATCGAGGCCAACGCGCTGATCGACGACAAACGCGAGGCCGAAGTTTTCGTGCGCCATCTCGTCCTTGCGCGAGAGCTGCACGCGAACAGGGCGGCCCACCGCCTGCGACATCAGCGCGGCGTCATAGGACACCGTATCCGCGCCGTTGATGCCGTAGCAGCCCGAACCGCGCGAGTAGATGACCTTTACCTGCGGCGGTTTCATGCCGAGCACCATCGCGCAACTGTCGCGCTGCGGATAGACGCCTTGCGTCGGCGACCAGATGGTGGCGCTGTCGGCTTTGACATCGGCGACGGCGCACGAGGCGCCGATCAATCCGTGCATGTGATACGGGTGCAGGTACGTCGACCGCACGACCTGCGCCGCCGACGCGAGCGTGGCATCGACATCTTTCGAGTCAACGAGCATCGCGTCGCGGCTGGGCGCCTTGCGCATGTGATCGTAGAAGCCCGCCTGCGGCGGAAGGGCGGGGCCGGGCTTCCAGCTCACCTTCAACCGGTTGGCCGCCTGCACAGCCTGCCACTGCTTCTCGCAGACCACACCGACGAAATCCTTCTTGACGACGACCTTGACGAAGCCGGGCAGGCCGCTCACCGAGCTCTCGTCGACGCTGATGACGGTGGCGCCCACGGTGGGCGGACGCACGACGCGGCCGTGCACCATGCCGGGCACGCGCACGTTGTGCACGTACTCGAAACGGCCGGTCACCATGTCGGCCATGTCGAGGCGCTTCACCGGGTTCCCCAGGATGGTCCACTCGCGCGCCACCTTGCGCTTCGCGTTGGTATTCAGCAGCAGGTTGAATGTCCTGCCGCCGATCAACTCGCCGTAGGTGATCGTGCGCTCTCCCAGATGGACGACGCCGTTGCCGGCCGTGAGCCGTTCGACCGGCACGCCCCAGTGCTTCGCGGCCATCTGCAGCAACGCCTCGCGCGCGGTGGCCGCGGCGAGCGCCAGGTTCGAGTGGTTGAAATTCTGCGGATGCGACTGCGCCCCCGACGTCACGCCCTGGTCGGGCGTCAGCCCCGTCACGCACTGGATGAGCTTCACTTGATCGACGCGCACGCACAGCTCCTCGGCGACGAGCTGCGTCTGCGCCGTAAAGAGACCCTGCCCCATCTCGCATTTGCCGGTGTAGGCGGTCACGATGCTGTCGGCGCCGATCGACAGCCAGCCGTCGAGCTCTTTCGGCGGATTGCCGACCAATGTCGCCACGGCCTGGCCGAATGCATCGGAAGGTGTCAGCGCGAAGCTGATGATGAGCGCGCCGGTGCTTTTGAGGATGGCGCGCCTGGAAATCCCTTCGCTGCTGGGATTAGGGATTAGGGATTTGGGATTAGCACTCATAGCGTCTCTCTGTAGCCCGGCTAAAGCCGGGCACTACCTGCGGAGGCCGCGTACCGTTTGACGGCTGCAATCATGCGCTGGTGCGTGAAGCAGCGGCACAGCACACCGGATAACGCCTGGTGGATCTGGTCATCGCTCGGCTTCGGCGTGCGATCGACGAGCGCTTTCGCCGAGAGGATGACGCCGCTCAGGCAGAAGCCGCACTGCGCGGCCTGCTCGTCGATGAACGCCTGTTGAATCGGATGTGGTTTGTCCGGCGTGCCCAGCCCCTCGAGCGTGGTGATGTCGCCGTTTGCGACCGTCTTGACCGGCGTCACGCACGATCGAATCGCCTGGCCCTTGACGATCACGGTGCAGGCGCCGCACTGGCCGAGGCCGCAACCGAATTTCGGACCGTTCAGCACGAGCTCGTCGCTCAGCACATACAGCAGCGGCGTCGACTCGTCGACGTCGACGGTTCGCGCCTGGCCGTTTACACGCAAGGTGATGGGCATGGGAGAAAGGTACAGGTGAGAGTCGCAAGTCGCAAGTCGAAAGTCGCAAGGCGCAGGGCGCTACGGCACGGTCCGGCTAAAGCCGGACACTACGTACTCTAACCCCAAGTCCCTAACCCCTAATCCCCAATCCCTAATCACTAATCCCTAATCACTTCTTCTTGACCAGCTTCCGTACATTCGCCCCGTTCACCTCGCCGATGTAGATGTTGTCGTTCGCGTCGACCGTCACGGCGGTGGCGTTGCGCAGGCCTTCAACCTTGTCGATGATCTTGCCGTCCTTGACGTTCATGATGTACAGGCAGTTGGCCTCGGTGCCGTCGACGACATACAGCAGATCGTCCTTGACGTAGACGCCCCACGGCGTGCCGAGGTGGTTCCACTGCTCGATGAACTTGCCGGCCTGATCGAACACCTGCACGCGTTTGTTGCGGCGGTCGCCAATGTAGAGGCGGCCGCGCGAATCGATCGCGATGCTGTGCGGCTCGTCGAACTTGCCCGGCTCGGTGCCCTTGCCGCCCCACCACATGACGAACTTGCCGTCTTTCGGTACTTCACCACGCGCGTGTTCGTGCTCTCGCCGTCGGCGATGAAGATGTCGCCGTTTCTCGCAATGACGAGATCGGCCACGCCGTTGAAAGCGTCGGTCGATTCGTTTTCGCCGACGACGCCCTTCCGGCCCAACGTCATCAGGAGCTTGCCGTCGGCGTTGAACTTGAAGACCTGATGGTCGCCACGGTCGGTCACCCAGACATTCCCATCCCGATCGGTCCGCAGGAAATGGGTCGTCTTGAACATCCCCTGTCCCCAGCCCCGCAGGAACTTGCCGTTCTTGTCGAACGCCATGATCGGCATTGACTCGATGCGGTGGAACACGTAAACGTTGCCTTTGGAGTCGACGTCGACGCCGGTCGCGCCTCCCCACTTCTCGACGCCTGGCGGAAAGTGCGCCCAGTTCTCGACGACCTGGTACTTGCTGTCCGCTCCCTGGGCATGAACCGCGCCCGGAGCCGCCATCGCCAGAAGCGCGATAAGAAGAAGAAGGCGTGTGCTGGTCATGCGCGAGAAATTAGCACAACCCGGGATGTAACCAGGAAGAAAATGCCGGCGTAGAAGGTAATGTCCACTTGTAGGAGGGTGTCATGATCACGACCACCGTCATCGACAGCGTTCGCAGCCTTCTCCCGACCCTGCGCGCACGGCGTCAGGACATCGAACAGGCCCGTCGTCTGCCACCAGACGTGGCGAAGGGGCTTCGCGATACAGGCATCTTCAGCCTCTCGGTGCCGCGGGCGATCGGCGGCCAGGAAGGCACGCCCATGGAGATCATGCAGGCGATCGAAGAGGTGGCCACTGCCGACGGATCGGCCGGCTGGTGCGCCATGATCGGCAGCAGCGGCAACATCGCCGCGGGGTACATCAACGAGCGCGGGGCGAAGGAAGTCTGGCCCAATCCCTCGACACCCACAGCCGGAATCGCGGCCCCGGCCGGCGCCGCGGTGCGCGAAGACAAGGGCGTGCGCGTGGGCGGCCGGTGGGCCTTCGCGAGCGGCATCACGCACTGCGACTGGCTGTGGGCCGGCTGCATGGTGATGGACAACGGCAAACCGCGCATGACGCCGATGGGCCCCGAGATTATTCACGTCTGTATGCCCGTGACCGACGTCGAGATTCACGACACGTGGCACGTCAGCGGCCTGTGCGGCACGGGCAGCAACGACTTCAGCGCGACCGACGTCTTCATCCCCGAGCACCGGATCTTCAAGCTGCTCGATCCATCGGGTCATCGCGCGGAACCGCTTTACCGCATGCCCCCCGTACAACTTTTCGTCTTTCAGCTGGCGTCGGTCAGCCTCGGCATCGCCCGCAGCGCGCTCGACGAGCTGACGGAGATGGCGCAGACGAAGGTTCCGACGATGTATCAGGCGCCGCTCGCCGATCGGCCGGCAACACAGATCGAGCTCGCGCGTGCGGAGGCCGCGCTGGGCGGAGCGCGTGCGTTCCTGTACGACACCGCGCGCGAGATCTGGGAGACGGTGCTCGCCAGTAAGCCCGTGACGAACCGTCAGCTCGCGCTCGCACGCGCCGCCGCGGCGCACGCCGTCGAGACGGGCACCAGCGTCACGAGAACCGCCAACACGCTCGCCGGGGGCAGCGCGATCTACACCAAATCGGCGATGCAGCGCTATGCGCGCGATGCGGAAGCGATGACGCATCACTTCACGGTTTCGCCCCACGTGTGGGAAGAAGCCGGACGGGTGCTCTTGGGGAGAAAGGCCAACACGCCGGCGTTTTAGAAAGCACTCGACGAGGGTCGTAAGGAGTTCGTATAGTTCGTCGGTTCGTTGAGTTCGTCGGTTCGTAAGGTTCGTCACGTTCGAACCCGAACCTCACGACCCCCCGAACTTCACGAACTTTACGAACTCCACGAACCCAACGAACCCACGAACCCCGGTGATCAATGATCTTCAAACAGTTTTACCTGAACTGCCTTGCCCACGCGTCGTACCTCATCGGCGACGAGAAGACGCACGAGGCCGTCGTCGTCGATCCCAAGCGCGATGTGCAGGACTACATGGATGAAGCGGATCGCCAGGGACTGACGATCCGCCACGTCTTCCTCACGCACCTTCACGCCGACTTCATCGCTGGGCATCTCGAGCTGCGCGACCGGACCGGCACCCGGATCTACCTTGGGGCCAAAGCGCAGGCCGAATACGCCTTCACGCCGATGGCCACCGGCAGCACGCTCGAATTGGGCGACGTGCGCCTCCAGGCCCTCGAAACACCGGGACACACGCCCGAATCGATCTCGATCCTCGTGTACGACCTCGCCGCCGACACCACAAACCCGCTTGCGGTGCTGACCGGCGATACCTTGTTCATCGGCGACGTGGGCCGGCCCGACTTGAGAGCGTCGCTCGGCTGGTCGGCCACCGATCTCGGACAACTGCTCTACCACTCGATTCGCGAGCAGTTGCTGCCGCTGCCCGACGCGACGCTCGTGTATCCCGCGCATGGCGCGGGGTCGCTGTGCGGGAAGAAGATCAGCAAAGAGACGGTGTCGACCATCGGCGAGCAGCGGAAGACCAACTACGCGCTGCAGTCGATGAGCGAAGCCGACTTCATCGCGCTCGTCACGGCCGACCAGCCGGACGCACCCTCATACTTCTCCTACGATGCCGTCCTCAACTCGAAAGAACGGCCCACGCTCGAGCGTGTCCTGGAACACGAACTTCGGCCGCTTTCCCCCGAAGCGTTGATTGCGGCGATGAAGAGCGGCGCCCAGGCGCTCGACGTCCGCGATGCAAGCGAGTTTGCGGCCGGGCATGTGGCTGGCAGCATCAACATCGGCCTCGGCGGGCAATACGCCACCTGGGCGGGTACGCTGCTCGCCCGCGAACGGCCGATTGTCCTCATCGCGTCGCCGGGCCGCGAGGCCGAAGCGGCCCTGAGGCTGGGGCGGATCGGGTTCGACAACGTGGCGGGCTATCTCGATGGAGGGATGCTCACGCTGCGGGATCGCGACGACCTGCTGGCGGCCACGCCACAAGCCTCCGCGGATTCGGTCAACGGATCGCTGGGCGCCCCGGGCGCGCCGTATCTCCTCGACGTCAGGACTCCCGGCGAGTGGCAACAGCAGCACATCGAAGGCAGCGTCAATATTCCGCTCAGCCGGTTGGCGAGCCAACTTGATGACGTCCCCCGCCATCGTGCCATCGTGGTGTTCTGCGCCGCCGGCTATCGATCCTCGATGGCGAGCAGCCTGCTGCTGCGGGAAGGGTTTTCGCGCGTGGCGGAAATGACCGGAGGGATGAGCGCCTGGGCGGCAAAGGTTCGCGCATTGCCGCATTTGTAATTGGCAATTGGCGATTGCCAATCAATCAGGCAATCGCCAATTGGCAATTCGGCAATGCGTGAATCCCCTAGAGCCTTCGAATCTGCACGTTGCGGATCTTGATGTCCCCCGCCGTGTACTGAAGCGCGATCGGGCCGCTCTTGAGCGTGCTGTCCATCGCGTCGACCGTCTTCGTGCCATTCAGCACGACGACGATGTGCGGACCGCGGAGCGTGATTTCGTACGTGTTCCACTTGCCTTCGGCGTCGACAATCGCGATCGGCGGCGCGTAGTTCGGGATGCCGCCCGTGCGGCCCGACTGATCCTTCCGCTTGTCGAAGATGTTCGCTTCGTAGCAGGTCTTGTCGGTGATCTTCGTCCCGTCCATGCAGCGCATGTAGACACCGCTGTTGCCGCCGTTCGACGACCAGAACTCGACCTTGATTTCGAAGTCGGTGTAGGTCTCCTTCGACACGAGGTATCCCGTGCCCATGTTGGCCTGGACGGCACCGTCGACGATCTGCCAGTTGGCGGTTCCGATGACGTTGAAGCTGTTCAGGTCCTTGCCGTTGAACAACGTGACCCAGCCATCCTTCGTCTGGGCGGTGAGCCCCTGGACGGCAAGGCCGAAGACTGCGAGCGCGATGAGTGACAGACGCTTCATTGTTTCCTCCAGAAGTGGGACATTGTATCCAGTATCTACCGCCGCCGCGACGGCTTCCTTGCGGCTTTCTTCTTCGGCGTAGCCGTTTTCGTACCCTTCGCGCCCTTCTTCGTGATCTTGGGAGTCTTCGACTTCTTCGTGTTCGTCGTGTTCGTGGCCTTCGTGGCGGTTTTCGTGGCCTTCGCGCGCTTCGCGGGGGCCGGGGGCGGCGCTACGCGTTTCTTCGATTGCGCCGCGAACATCGCGCCCTGGCGATCCACGCCGGTGAAGACCATGTCGCCGCCAGGCACTTCCTTTGGCTCGTGCGCGATCAGCGCGCCTAGCTCTTTGGTGACCTCGGCGGTTTTCCGCACATCGCGAACGAAGATGTAGGGCAGCCACTGCGGGCCGCCAGGCGGCATCGCACCAGCCGGTGGCGTGAACATGCCGCCAAGCTGATGGCCTGCCGTGCCGAAGATCTGGTAGATCCCCTGCGGCCCCATCTCCATGGCCAGCATCTTTTCCCAGCCGAACAGCTTGGAGTAGAAATCAAAAGCGGTCTGATAGTTGCTGGTCAGCAGCTCGTGCCACGAGAAGTCACCGATCTGCGGCTCTTTCCATCGCACCCGCTCGATGCGCGCCGAGACGGCAAACATGGCGCCCTGCGGGTCCTGGAGCACGGCCATCCGCCCCACACGCGGCACGTCGGCGGCCGGCGTCACCACCTTGCCGCCCAGCTCGACCGCCTGCCGCACGGTCGCATCCACGTCCAGTGTGCCGATGTAGTTGAGCCAGTGTGGCGGCGGCGTGACGACGTTGGGAATTTCATGTATCTGATACAACCCGGCTCGCCCTTCCCTGCCCATCGTCCAGACCTGGTAGGAGGGGTTCGGGTCCCACGGTTTGCTCTTCCAGCCAATCAGCCGCGAGTAGAAGGCGTCGGCCCCGGTCGTATCGGTGGTATTGAGCTCGTGCCAGACAAACAGTCCGCGGTCGGAGGTCGTAGGCATGCGCAGATTATAATGACCATTTTCGGCACTCGATCCGGGTCGATGCGGGGAGTCTGCCCACAGTTTGTCCTTCGGAACCTATGAATAAGCCAGCAAATCACATCTTTCTCTTTTTCCTGCTGTCGTTTAGCGTCGCGGCGTGCGGGGGCGGCGAGGGCGCGGCGGCGGGTGGCGCAGGCGGCGGCATGCCCGCCATGCCCGTCGACATCGTGACGCTCGAGGCGAAACCGATCGAGCAGACCACCGAGTTCGTGGGAACCGTGAAATCGCGTCGATCGACCGACATCCAGCCGCAGGTCGAGGGCTTCATTACGCGGATCGCGGCCAGGCCCGGGCAACGCGTCTCGAGCGGCGACCTGCTGATGGAAATCGACTCGCGCGTGCAGCAGGGCCAGCTCGCGGGCCTCGACTCGGTGAGGGCGCAGCGCGAAAACGATGTCGCGTACGCGCGACAGGAGGCCGATCGCGCCGCCAAGCTGCTCGCCGCGGGCGCCTCGAGCCAGATGGATGCCGACCGCGCGGCCAACGACCTGAAAGCCGCCGAAGCGCAGTTGCGAACCGTGCAGGAGCAGATTCGCACGGCGCGTACCGATCTCGGTTATTACCGCGTGACCGCCCCGACCACCGGCGTCGTCGGCGACATCCCCGTACGCGAAGGCGATCGGGTGACAAAGGCGAGCGTGCTGACCTCGATCGACGCCAACGCGGGGCTCGAGGTCTACATCAACGTGCCTGTGCAGCAGGCGACGAAGCTGCGCCCTGGTCTTCCCGTTCGCATCGTCGACGACACGGGCGCCACGATCGCGGAAGAGAAGATCAATTTCGTCTCGCCGTCGGTCGACGAACGCACGCAGACGGTGCTCGTTAAGACACCGGTGTCGGTACCCGGCACGCTGCGGACGGCTCAATACGTCCGCTCCTTCGTCATCTGGTCGACCGAGCCCGGCCTCACCATTCCAGTCACCGCCGTCACACGTATCAACGGCCAGTGGTTTGCGTTCGTGGCCGAGGCCGGCGAAGGCGGCAAGGGGCTGGTCGCCAGGCAGCGTTCCGTCGAGCTCGGCCCGGTGGTTGGAAACTTCTACACGGTGCAAAAGGGTTTGAAAGCCGGCGAGCGGTTGGTCGCGGCCGGCATCCAGAAGATCCGTGACGGCTCACCCGTGCAGCAGGCTCCCGCGGCGAAGGGGTCGGGAGGGGTTTTCGCCCGTCCTGACGGCGAAAACCCCTCCCGACCCCTCTTCCCGAGGAGCGCGTAATGTTCACGGACGTCTTTATCCAGAGGCCCGTCCTTGCGACGGTCTGCTCCATCCTCATTACGCTTGCCGGCGCGATCTCCATCCCGACGTTGCCCATCGGGCGCTATCCCGAGCTCGCGCCGCCGACGGTCGCGGTCAGCGCGTTCTACACCGGCGCAAACGCGCAGGCGGTCGAAAGCGCGGTGACCACGCCGCTCGAGTCGGTGATCAACGGCGTCGAGGGCATGCTCTACATGACCTCGGCGTCGACCAACAACGGCCTGAGCACTATCACGGTCACTTTCGAAGTCGGGCGCAGTCCCGATCTCGCCGCCGTCGACGTGCAGAACCGCGTCAACTCGGCGCTCGGCCGCATGCCGCTCGAGGTGCGCACCAACGGCATCACCGTCACGAAGGGGTCGGCCGGATTTCTCGCCGGCCTCGGGTTCTACTCCGAGAAGAACCAGTACAGCTCGCTCTTCATCAGCAACTACGTCGACCGCTACGTGCGCGACGACTTGAAGCGCGTGCCCGGCGTGGCCAACGTCATCATCTTCGGCGAGCGCCGCTTCGCGATGCGCCTGTGGCTCGACCCCAACCGGCTCGCGGGCCGCGGGCTGACGGCCACCGACGTCACCAACGCGTTGCGCGAGCAGAACGTACAGGTAGCCGCCGGATCGGTCGGCGCCGAGCCGTCGGCCGAAGATCAGATGTTCCAGCTCAGCGTGCGCGCCGCCGGACGGCTGACCGAGGTGAGCGAATTCGAGGATATCGTCATCAAGGCGGGCGCGGACGGCGCGCTGGTGCGCGTGCGCGACATCGGACGAGTTGAGCTGGGCGCCGAAGACTACTCGTCCCGGTTGCGATTCTCGGGGGTCGAGGCGTCGGGCGTCGGCATCATGCTCCTTCCCACCGCCAATGCGCTGGAGACGTTTCGCGGCGTGGCGGCGGCCATGGATCGGCTCGAGGACCAGTTTCCGCCTGGACTGAAGTGGCAGCTCGCATTCGACAACGTGATCGTCGTGCAGGAGTCGATCGTCGAAGTGCTCAAGACGCTGGCCGAAGCGATCGCGCTCGTCATCCTCGTCATGTTCCTCTTTTTGCAGAACTGGCGCAGCACGCTGATTCCGGCCATCACGATTCCCGTGTCACTGATCGGCACGTTCGCGTTCGTCAAGCTGTTCGGCTACTCGATCAACACGCTGACGCTCTTCGGCATCGTGCTCGCGACCGGCATCGTCGTCGACGATGCGATCGTGGTCATCGAGAACATCGAGCGACACATGCGCGAGTTCAAGAAGAGCGCGCACGACGCGGCGGTCGACGCCATGCGCGAGGTCTTCTCGGCGGTCATCGTCATCGGCATCGTGCTGGTCGCGGTGTTCCTGCCGGTCGCGTTCTTCCCCGGCACGACGGGCCGCATGTATCAGCAGTTCGCGATGACGATTACCTTCTCCGTCATCCTGTCGGTGTTCAACGCCGTCACGTTTACGCCGGCGCTGTCCGCACTGCTGCTCGACGAAGAGAGCCACGCGCACGGCCGGTTCTTCACCGGCGTCAACCGCGTCATCGACGCCGGCACCGACCTGTACGTCCGCGCGGTCGGAGGTGCGCTGCGCTGGAAGTGGGCGATGGCGCTCCTGTTCGTGCTGTCGCTCGGCGCCACCGGGTGGGTGTATCTCGCGGTGCCGGGCGCGTTCGTCCCGGCCGAAGACGAGGGCTATTTCATCACGATCGTGCAGGCGCCATCCGGCGCGTCGATCGAGTACACGACGAACATCATGAAGGAGGTCGAGCAGATCTACTTCAAGCAGCCGGAAATCGCGGGGGTCTTCTCGGTCGCGGGCTTCAGCTTCAGCGGGGCCGCCTCGAACAACGGGCTGATGTTCTCGCGGCTCAAGTCGTTCGACGAGCGCGAGGGGGAGGAACATTCGCTCGCAAGCGTGCTCAACCGCATCCGCGGCCAGGTGTTCGGCATTCCCGGCGCCCTCGTGATTCCCGTCGCCCCTCCGCCGATTCAGGGCGTCTCGTCGTTTGGCGGCTTCCAGATGGAAATCCTCGACCTGTCGAGCGCCGATATCACCCAGCTTGCCGACGTGACGCAGCAGGTGGCTGCCACCGGCAATCAATCGGGTCGCGTCGCCGGATTGTTCTCGGCCTTTACGGCCAACGATCCGCAGCTCGTCGTCACGATCGATCGCGACAAGGCGCGATCGCTCGGCCTGCCGATTCGTGAAGTGACCGATGCCCTCGCGGTTCTGCTCGGCTCGCAGTATGTGAACGATTTCGATTTCAACAACCGCGCCTATCGCGTGTACGTGCAGGGCGATCAGCAATTCCGGGCGGAGCCGGCCGATTTGAGCCAGTACTACGCCCGCGCGTCGAACGGCGACATGGTGCCGCTGTCGGCGGTCGTGCGGACGCGCGAATCGACCGCGCCGGCGGTCATCAATCACTTCAACCTGTTCCGCTCGACGGAAATCACGGGTTCGGCGCTTCCCGGCGTCAGCTCGGGACAGGCGCTGCAGGAAATGGAGCGCATCGCGCGTCAGACGCTGCCGCAGGGCTACGACTTCGCCTGGGCGGGATTGTCGCTCGAAGAAACGAAGCTCGGCCAGCAGGCCGCCTATCTGTTCCTGTTGTCAATCGTGCTCGTCTATCTCGTGCTGGCGGCGCAGTACCAGAGCTGGGTTCTGCCTTTCATCATTCTGCTCGGTGTCCCGCTCGCCGTTTTCGGTGCGCTGAGCGCTCAACTCCTCCGCGGCTTCTCCAACGACGTGTTCTGCCAGGTGGGCCTGGTCATGCTCATCGGCCTGGCCGCCAAGAATTCGATTCTGATCGTCGAGTTTGCAGAACAGCTTCGCACGCAGGGGCGATCCATCGTCGACTCCGCGGTGGAGGCCGCGCGCATCCGGCTGCGGCCCATTCTTATGACCTCATTTGCCTTCATTCTCGGCGTGCTTCCTCTGGCATACGCGACGGGCGCGGGCGCCGGCGCGCGAAATTCGGTCGGCACGGCGGTCGCGGGCGGCATGCTTGCGTCGACCTTCCTGTCGATCCTCTTTATTCCTGTGCTGTACGTGATCATCCGAACGATCGCGCCCGGGAACAAGAAGCGCGTGTCGAAGCGCGCGGCGGGTGTGGCCCATGCATAAGATCGCCGCGGCCGCACTAGCATCGCTCGTTCTACTGTGTCCCGCATCGCTGTCCGCGCAGACGACCCCGCCCGTGGAGTCGGTGACGCTCGATCAGGCCGTCGAGCGCGCGTTGAAGAACAACCCCACCGCCGGACAGGCGATCCAGGGAATTCTCCGGGCCGAGGCGCTTCTGCAGCAGGCGCGCGCGGTCACGTTGCCTCAGGTGAATGCCAGCTTCACGGGAGTCGTCAACAGCACCGAACGGCGCTTCGACGACGTGGTGACGAGCCCGCGGATGCAGGGCACGATCGCCGCCAGCGCCTCGATCCCGGTACTTGCGGCGGCGGCCTGGGCGGCGAGAACTCAGGCGCAGGATCAGGTGGAGGTGGCGAACTTCTCGAGTGCGGATGTGCGCACGAACATCGCCGTCGCCACCGGGCAGGCGTACCTCGCGATTATCGCGGCTAAACGCCAGGTGGACGTCAGCCTTCGCGCGCGCGAGAGCGCGCTCGCCCATCTCGACTACGCGCGACGCCGCCTCGAAGCGGGCGCCGGCACGCGGCTGAACGAGCTGCGCGCCGCCCAGGAAGTGTCGAGCGACGAGGCGAGGCTCGAGGTGACGCAGTACGCCGTCCGCGTGGGACAGGAAGCGCTCGGGGTCCTGATGGCGTCAAGCGGACCCGTCGACGCGGCCAGCGAGCCGGCGTTCGACGTGCCTGCCGCCGCGGACGAAGCGGGCTGGATGGCCCTGCGCCCCGATGTGCGGCTCTTCACCGCCGAGGAACGCGCGGCCGATCGCGTGTGGCGGGACAGCTCGAAGGACTGGTTTCCAACCGGTGTCCTTTCGTTCGATCCGCAGGCGCTCGTGCCGGCGAGCATTTTCACGTCGGCGCGCAGCTGGCGGCTGGTCGTCAACTTCTCGCAGCCGATTTGGGACAGCGGTCAGCGGAAGGCGGTGAAGATGGTGCGCGAAACGAATCTCAACAACGCGCGGCTGGCGCTGACCGACTTGCAGATTCGCGCACGATCGGAAGTGCGGCTGGCCCAGGACCTCGTTCGCACGAGCGAGCGCGCGTTCAACAGCCTGCGGCTGGCTGCCGAGCAGGCTCAGGAAGTGCTGAACATCACGACCTTCGCGTTTCAGGCGGGCGCCACCACGAACCTCGAGGTGATCGATGCGCAGCGCCAGGCGCGCGATGCCGATTCGTCCGCCGCGGTCGCGCAGAACACACTGATGCGCGCGCAACTGGACCTGCTGACGGCGCTGGGACGGTTCCCGCGGTAGTTCTCTGCTCCACCGCAAAGACGCGAAGACGCAAAGAGCTTTTGCATAAACTTTTGGCGTCTTGGCGTCTTGGCGTTGAGACGACCTATCCGGGCGATTCCCTGGCACGCAATTGGAAAAGGCTCCCGGCGCTCAAGGCCGGCCGAACTCGACGGTTCGAATCCTGGACTCACCATCTTCGAGCGCGACGACAACCGTGACGGCTTCGCTGTATACGTCACCACCGATGCTGACGTATACCCAACCCAAGTCATCGGACTCCTGACCAGGCCAGCTCTCCATGGTCATTCCAATCTCGATCGGGTCAACGGTCGTCCAGTCGGTCGGAACGATCGCCTCGAACAACACCTGCATGGCCGCCATGGTGGTCGCGGCCTGGTATTGCTTCGAGGTCATCGCCCAGGCAGTCGGATAATCGCGACGGGCGAGGGCCTCGGCAAAGCCCAGGGCGACCGACTTGTAGTCCCGATCTCTCCCGCCTGCCACGCGTCCCTCCTTTGGCGTCAGCAACTCACGAACTCGCAACGAACATCAGTCGATCCGCTGGCCGTCGATCCACACAGATTCGATCGTTCGCGTGTTCTTGATATCGGCGAGGGGATCGGCGGTGAGCACGACGAAATCGGCGCGCTTGCCAGGTTGCAGGGTTCCGAGCTCGCCATCGATGCGCATCACCTTCGCGGCGTTGCCAGTAGCGGCCACGAGCGTCTGCATGGGCGTCATGCCTGCCGTCACCATCAGTTCCATTTCGACGTGCTCGAAGTAGCCCTGCCAGCGGCCGGTCCCGGTGCCGCTATCGGTCCCCATGGCGATCATCACGCCGCGATCTGACAACAGCTTCAAATTCCGAAGCGCCTGATCGAATTGCTGCCTGGCTCGCGCCGTCCCCGGATTCGCCTTGATCTTCGCGTGCAGCGCGGGATCCTTTACACGCGCGATGTTCGCCGCGTACAACGGCATGCCGCGCAAGAAAAATGCGTCGTTGATGTATTCGGGTGTCGATTCGTACTGGAAGACCGATAAATCGCGCGTCAGCGTTGGAATGTAGCCGACGTTGCGCCGCTTCAGCTCCGCGATGAAGGCCGCATCGAGGTCGTCATCGCGAATGCTGTGCGCGACGACGTCGAGTCCCGCATTCACAAGCCCCTTCGCATCGGCAAGATTGACGAGATGCGCTGCCACCCGCAGCTCCCGCCTGTGCGCCTCATCGATCAGGGCGGTATATACCTCCGCCCTCATGTCGTCGCCGTTATTGCCCTCACCGATGCCCGTCTTGATGATATTGACGCCGAGCGCGTGACGATCGGCAATCGTTTTCCGCGCCGCCTCGATCGTACCGGCCGTTGCGCGGGCCCCGGACACGAACACGCGCGCCCGCGTGAGCGGCCCCTTGCCGTTCTCCCCGCTGACCCGCACGCTGTGCACGCCGTCATCGCCCAGCGCGTAGACCGTCGTAACGCCAAATTTCGCATAGAGCTGAAGCTGCTGGATGATCTGGTCGTAGACCGTTAGAGCGCGGTCGCCGTTGCCGAGATGGCCGTGCGCGTTGATGAGGCCGGGGATCACCGTTTTGCCCGCCAATTCGACGCGCGTCGCCCCAGCCGGAATCTTCAACGACGCCGCCGGACCGACACGCTCGATGCGGCCGTTGGTGATGAGCACCGTCACATTGGCGATCGGCGGCGCACCGGTACCGTCGATCACCCGCGCGCCGACCAGTGCGAGCGTCGCGCCCGGCTGTTGTGCCGAGACGGAAATAGTCAGCGCCGCCAGAAGAACAAACGAACAAACCCGCATCGTATCCTCTCGACCGGCCTATCCCGGCGAGCTCCCCTGGGTGTTGGTGTAAACCGCGTAGAGCGACTGCCCCGCCGCCATGAACAGGCGGTTGCGCTTTGGTCCGCCGAAGGCGACGTTCGCGCACACTTCCGGCAGACGAATCCGGCCGAGTAGCTTCCCGTCGGCATTCCACACCGTCACGCCGCTGTAGCCGATGTTCGCGCCGGCGTTGCTGCTGGCCCACACGTTGCCAAAGACGTCGGTGCGAATGCCATCGGTGCCGCAGCGGATGCCGTCGACGGTGAAGTCGGCGAACTGTCGCGGCTTGCCGAGCTGAGGGCTCGTTCCCAGGTCGAACACGGAGACCATGCCGCGATTCACGATGTAGATGCGTTTGTAATCCGGGGCAAACGTGATGCCGTTGGGAATGCCGCCGAGCGCTTCCTCGCTGATCGCCATGTCGACGCGGCCGCTCGGATCGACGCGGTACACGTTGCAGCTGAGCTCGCGCTTCAGTACGCCCGAACCGGCCGGCTGCCCGACTGTCGCGTTCAACTGTCCCTGTTTGTTGCTCGGGCCGCCCGCAGCATCGGGCATGCCCTCATAGATCGACCCGCCATACGGAGGATCGGTAAACCAGTAACTGCCGTCGGGGTGACAGGCGACGTCGTTTGGCGAGTTCAGACGTGTGCCCTGGAACGAATCGGCAATGACGGTCACCGACCCGTCGTGCTCGTAGCGCACCACCCGGCGGCCCGAGTGCTCGCACGAGAGCTGGCGGCCCTGATGATCGAACGTGTTGCCGTTGCTGTTGCCGGAGGGCTGACGGAACACCGTGACGCGCCCGTCTTCCTCGATCCATCGCATCTGGCGGTTGTTCGGGATGTCGCTCCAGATCAGATACCGACCCTGCCCGTTCCAGGCCGGTCCCTCGCACCACATCGCGCCGGTCCACAGGCGCTGGATGGGCGTGTTCCCCACACGCAGCGCGTTGAACGACGGATCGATCGTGATGATGTCGGGGTCAGGGTACGAGACCGGCTGCGAAAAATCGCGCGGCGGATTCGAGATGACGCTAGGCGGTGTCGCCGGCCCGAGCGCAGTCGAGGGTTGAGGCGTCTGCGCACGCGCCATCCGCGGCGTCAGGGCCGCGACACCCGCAGCGGTACCAATCCTGGCGAGAGCTTCACGACGAGAGATCATGTCTCCTCCCTGGAGGAAACAGGAGATTAAGAGAATAGGAGGGCTAGTCTCCTGTTTCATTTTCGTGTTCGCGTTTCTTCTAGTCGTCGTCTTTGTGCTTGTCTTGAACTGCCAGGATTTCTTCCAGGCATTCAAAGAAGACGTCCACGACGCGCGGATCGAAGTGTTTCCCGCGTCCGTCGCGCAATAACTGTAACGCTTCTTCGTTCGGAAAGGCAGGTTTGTAGGGGCGCTCGCTCGTCACGGCGTCGAAGACATCGGCGACCGCGCAGATGCGGCCCCAGAGGTGGATGTCGCTGCCGGCCAGACCGCTCGGATAGCCCGCGCCGTCCCACCGCTCGTGATGGTGCAACGCGATGACGCGCCCGGCCTGCAGGATCTGGGATGTCGAGTTGTCGAGAATCCGGCTGCCGATCGTCGAATGCTGCCGCATGACCGTCCACTCGTGCGGCTCGAGCGACGAGGGCTTCCGGAGAATCGACTCGGGCATGGCGATTTTGCCCACATCGTGCATGCGGCTGGCGTGCAGAATCAGTTCGACCTCGGCGGGAGGCAGCTTGAGGCCGCGCGCGATGACCGCGCTGTACTCGCTCATGCGCTGGATGTGCCGGGCGGTCACCTTGTCCTTGTACTCTGCAAGGATCGCGAGCCGCTCGACGGTCTCCAGTTGCGCCTGGTAGGCCATGCGCTGCGCTTCGGCTGTCTGCTCGAGCGCTCGCCGCAGGCTGGCGGTGCGCTCCTGCACCATCTCTTCGAGGTGCGCCTGATAGCGCTTCACCTCGTCCTGCGCTTCCTTCATCTTCAGCAGCGACGTCGCTCGCACGCGCAGCTCGGTGACATCGACCGGCTTCGCGATGAAGTCGCTGGCGCCCGCCTCGACCGCGTGCAGCCGGTGTTCCCTGGTCTCGAGGGTCGTCACCATGATGACGGGCACGTCACGGCCGGCCGGATCCTGCCGGATGCGGCGGCACACGTCGAAGCCATCGAGCCCTGGCATGACGACGTCGAGCAGGATGAGATCGATGCCGAGCTGCAGCCTGGCCAGCCCTTCGACGCCGTCGCGCGCCGCTTCTACCTGATGGCCGAGTCCTTCGACCAGCATCTGGGTAATTCGCCGGATGCCATCGTCATCGTCGATGACGAGCACGCGCTTGCCGGATGGATGGGGTCGGGAGGGGTTTTCGGTTGGCGTGGTCGAAAACCCCTCCCGACCCCTTTTTTCCGGTTCCCAGCCGACCAGAGCTCTCCGAATGCCTCCGACACCGGATTCGATCTCATCGACCAGTGGGCTGATCTGCTCGAACGAACCATCCCTGGCGGTTTTCACCAGCTCGGCGCAGGCACGCGCGACGGACTCGCCACCGACCATCGCAACGCTTCCCTGCAGTGAATGGGCCGAACGATACAGGCCCTCGCGATCGCCGGACGCGGCCGCCCGTCGCATCGCTTCCATCTGGGAGGAACTGTCGCTCATCAGCGAATCGATGAGCTGCGCGACCAGCGTCTGCGAGCCGCGAGCCTCGAGGCCGCGCAGATGACGTGTGACTTCTCCAGCGGGATCTGATGGAAGCACGTCGGCCGCTCTACCGTTTGGCGCTCGCCGTTTGCAGCCGTTCGAGGCTGTCGCTGCAGAATCCGACGAGCTGTTCGGCGGTGAGATCGGACGCGAACTCCTCGGTCAGCTCGAGCGTGTGCCGCGCCCAGTCGCGCACCACGTTCTCGTACTCGTGACACGCGCGCACGAGATCGCCGCGGTCACGGTAGAGATTGCCGAGCCAGAAATGCGCGAGCGCGAGAGAGTCGTCCAGATAGAGCGCCCGTCGCAGCGACTGCTGCGCTTCATCGAGACGCTGCTGGCGCGACGCGACCATCCCCACGAGCAGGTGCGCGCGCGGTTCGAGGTCGCTGAGCTTCAGTACCGTTTCGGCCTGCCGCATCGCGTCGTCGAAGCGCCCGCGATTGGCGTAAAGCCCGCCGAGCAGCAGGCGCGCGGGGACGAAGGTGGGACACGATTCGACCAGCGACGAGAGCGCTGCCTCGGCGGCGTCCCAGTCGCCGGCGCGAAACGCGGTCAGACACACGTCGTAGCGGCCGGTGACATCTTCGGCGGTGTCTGGTGTCAGAGAAATCGGCGCGGACAGGGTCCCGCTGACGTTGGAGAGGACGGTGGTCGATCCGGCGGCCGGGCTGAAGCCGGCCTCTGCCACTTGCCGGCCGGACTCGGCCGATCTCCGGCTGACCCGGCGCGCTGATGACCTGCGCGCCGAAGACCTGGCCGCGGGCTTCTGCGGAACAGGGGCACTCTTCCGGTAGCAGAAAGCCCGCTCCTGTTCGACGAGCGCGAATCCATCGGACAACTGCCAGAGCGATTCGGCATGGCCGAGCAGCAGATATCCCTCGTCGGCGAGCGTGTCGTAGAGGCCCTTGATCAACTTCCGTGTCACGTCGGCACGGAAGTAGATCGCCACGTTCTTGCAGAACACGATGTCCTGCGGTCCCGTCGAGGGCATGGGTGTCTGCGTGAGATTGCCGTACTCGAACTTGACGTGTTTCTTGATCGCGTCGGCGAGCGAGAAGGTCTTCCCCTCGCCCACGAAGTAGAGATCGCGCAGCCGCCCCTCGACATTGCGCATTGCGCGCGCGGTGTAGACCCCGGTCCTCGCTTTTTCCAGGACTTTCGTGTTGAGGTCCGTCCCGATGATGTCGATCGTCCAGCCGGGACACGCCCGGTAAAAGCCCATGTCTTCGAGCGTCAGCGCTATCGAATACGCCTCTTCGCCGCTCGAACAGCCCGCGCTCCAGATGCGAATCGTCCGGTTTTTGTCGCCCTTCGCCAGGCGTTCTGCAATCAGCCCAGGGATGATGTGGTTGCGAAGCAGGCGGAACTGCGAGGCATCGCGAAAGAAGCAGGTCTCGGTGACGGTGACGAGGTTGAGCAGGTTGCGCAGCTCGGCCTCGACCATCCGCGGCGCCTCGCCGCGAAGCCGCTCGACGTACTCATCTTCGCTGTCGAGCTCCAGTTGCTGCATGCGGAGCGAGACGGACGCCGACAGCGACACGCGCTGGCTGTCGTCGAAGCGGAGCCCGCAGCGTTCCTCGATGAGGTCGCGGACCGCGATGAATGAGGTTAAATCAGCGATCGCACACGCTCCACGTGGAGAGCATTCAAGCAGCGGGCGATGCCCGCCGGCGGCAGCACCTGCTGCGCGGCGCTCAGCTCGATAGCCGAGCGCGGCATTCCGAAGATCGCGCTGGTCTCTTCGTCCTGCGCGATCGTGACCCCGCCGGCCTGCCGGATGGCGAACAGGCCCTGGGCGCCGTCCGATCCCATGCCGGTCAGCAGCACGCCGGCCGAACGCGGGCCGTAGACTCTCGCGACCGACAGGAAGGTGACGTCGATCGACGGCCGATGGCCGTTGACCGGATCCGAGTCCGTCAGGTGCACGCGTCCACCGATCGCGGCCACGAGATGCGAGTTCTCGGGCGTGAACAGCACGCGTCGGGGCACGATGGCGTCGCCTTCCTCGGCCACTTTGATCGGCATCGCACACCGTTCCTGCATCCAGCGCAGCATGCTCGTCGTGAAGCCGTCCGTCATGTGCTGAACGACCACGATGCCGAGTGCATAGGTGGACGGCAGGCTCGACAACAGGGCTTCGATGACACGGGGGCCACCTGACGACGCGCCGATCACCACGACGTCGGCGGCCGGGCCGACGAACGAATCGAGCTGCGACGACTCCTGCGCGAGCAGCTTGCGCGCGCCGTGGATGTGGGCGATCACCGGCACCTTCGACAGCGACTTCACCTTCTGCACGAGCTTGCCGGCGGCGTTGTGGAAGCGCCAGTCGGGCATCAGCGCGGGCTTCTCGACAACGTCGAGTGCGCCCGCGGCAATCGCGTCGGCGCGCGAATACGTGCCTTCCTTGTCGAAGAACGAGCTGAGGAAGAGCACCGGCGTCGGATGGCGCGCCATGATCCGGCGGGTGGCTTCCATCCCGTCCATCCCGGGCATCATGAGGTCCATCGTGACGAGATCCGGACGGAGCGTCGCCGTCAGCTCGACGGCTTCGGCGCCGGTCGCGGCCTGGCCGATGACGCGAATCTCGGGATCGGAATTGAGCAGCGCCGTCAACACTTCGCGCGTCACCGCGGAGTCGTCCACGATGAGGACGCGCACGGCCGGCGAACGCCCGCTGGACAGTGGTGTCTGGTGGATCTCAGACATGCACGTCCTGCCTTCTTGCGCGTCCGATTAGACGTCGCACCGTGTCGAGCAGTTGCGTCTGGTCGAACTCGCGCTTCAACACGTAGGCGTCGGCGCCCACTTCGAATCCGCGGCGGCGATCGTCGACGGTATCGCGCGAGGTAACGATGATGACGGGCAGGTCGCGGAACTCCTCGTCGGCGCGGATCCGCTCGGTCAGCTCGAAGCCGGTCATGCGCGGCATGTCCACGTCGGCGACCACCAGGTCCCATTCCTTGTGCCGCAGCGCGTCGAGCGCCTCGATCCCATCGCTCGCAATTTCAGATTCGTATCCAGCGGCAACCAGAATGTTCTTCTGCAGCTCGCCCGCGACCAGCGAGTCATCGACCACCAGCACCCGGCTGACGCGCGGCGCGGGGCGGCGAGACAGCTCCGGCACGGTGCCCGTTGACGGCGCGCGCGAAGCGAGATCGAACAACGCGTTGACGTCGAGGATCGGCACGATGTCGCCATTGCCGAGCAGCGCAGCGCCGGTGAACGTCCGCTGGTGACGGAGCGGCCCGCGCAGTTCCTTGAACACGAGCTCCTGTTCTTCGTGGACGGCTTCGACCAGGATGCCGAACCGGCCTTCGCTGCCTTCCGCGACGAGCAGCGTCTGCTGAGTGGCTGTCGGCGCGGCCGGCACCTGCAGCATCGTCGAGAGCAGCGTCAACGGGACGGTTTCGCCGTCGACCTCGGCCACCGGACCCCGCTGAAGCTGTCCGATGTCGCCCGGCTTCACCTGCAGAATGCGTCTGATAGCGGCCGTCGGCATCGCGAACAGCTCTTCGCCTGCCTCGAGCAGCACGACGCGCAGCAGTGCGAGCGAGAGCGGCAGGTTCAGCGTAATGGTCGTGCCCCGGTCGAGCTCCGACTGCACGCGAACGTTGCCGCCCAGCCGTTCGACGACGCTTTTCACGACGTCCATGCCGACGCCGCGACCCGAGACGTCGGTGGCCGTGGACCGCGTGCTGAATCCCGGCTGGAAAATGAGGTCGAGCAGCTGTTCCGCGGACCATCGCTCGATTTCGCCCGCCGGCGCGACGCTTCGCTGAATGGCGACCGCCCGGAGCATGCGCAGGTCGATGCCGCAGCCGTCATCTTTCAGCGTGATCAGGATGCGATTGCCCTGCTGCTCGGCCGACAGCACGAGCTGACCGGCCGCCGGTTTGCCGATGCGCTCGCGATCGGCCGGCGTCTCGATGCCGTGATCGACGGCGTTGCGCACGAGGTGAATCAGCGGTTCGGCGATCTGTTCGATGATCTTCTTGTCGAGCTCGGTTTCGCGGCCGCGAATCGTCAGGTCGATGTCCTTGCCGAACGAGCGGGCGAGATCCCGCGCGGCACGCGGGAAACTGTCGAAGACGGACGCGACGGGGAGCATCGTCAGCTCGATGACGTTCTGCCGCAGCTCTTCGCTGATGAGATTCAGGCGCACACGGTCGTCGCTGAAGTTGACCAGGAACTCGCGCATGCGGCGCGTGACGGAGTCGAGCGCGTCGGCGTACTCGGAAAGCTCGGCGCCTCTGTCGGTGTCGGCCGTCTGCGGGGTCAGGCGCGCTTCGCGGACGCGATCGCGAAGCCGGCTCAGCACGCGTTCGAGCCGCCGCAGTTCGGTGTGCCGCTCGAACGCCTTGAGGCTCTGCACCACCATTTCAGGGGCCAGATGCGCCAGCCGCTCGAGCTTGTCGACCGGCACGCGCAGCGACTGCCGCAGTTCCTGCGCCGCCTCCTTCCCCGCCTCCTGCTCCCTGGGGTCTGACCCCGGTACAGTACGGGGGTCTGACCCCATTTCAGGCGCCAATTCGATGTAAGGCCCATCACTACTGGGCTTTGCGGCAACTGCTGCCGGTCGTGTACGGGGGTCAGACCCCGGGTCGACGTCGAGGACGGCGGACAGCTTGGCGCAGATTTCGCCGACTTCAACGGGATTCAACTGGCCGCGCGCGAGCGCATCGACCCGCAGCCCCATGAGGTCGACCGATCCGAAGACCAGGTCGAAGGCGTCGCCGTTGAGTACCGTGGGCACCTGCTTGGCGGCGACAAACAGGTCTTCCATCTTGTGGGCGATCTGCGCGATGTCGGTGAACCCCAGCATCAGCGCGGATCCCTTGATGCTGTGCGCCTCGCGCATGGCCTCGGCGATCGCATCGAGCGCGCCCGGCGTCTGTTCGAGGCGCAGCAGCGCCGCGCCCAGCGCCTTGAGGCGGTCGCGGGCCTCTTCGACGAATTTCCCGACGAAGGCCGAGGTATCGAGTGGCTTCATCACGCGGTCAATCGCCCCGGGTCCAGCAACAAGAACACTTCGTCATTCCGTAAACCGGCAGCGAGGAACGCTTGCGTGCGTGTCTGTCCGCGCAGCACGGCCGGCATCGGCGTCAGGCCGCCGAGCGACACGGGCACCACATCGATCACCCGCCGCACACGCAGCCAGGCTCCCTGAGTGCCGCGTGCCCAGTGCAGCCACGGCCCATCGGCTTCGCCATCACTGAAGTAGCGGTCGAGATCGAAGCACGGGGTCGGGAGGGGTTTTCCGCCCTCCTGGGCCGGAAAACCCCTCCCGACCCCTTCCAGATGACCCACTTCGGCCGCGACGATCGCCATCAGGCAATCGGCGGCCTCGAAGACCAGCAACGGGACAACAGGACTCGGGTTGGTGGTCACAGCCTGATCACCCGGGCCAGATCGATCAGCCCCATCAGACCCGCCGACACGCGCACCGTCCCGACGAAACACGCCGCACGCTCGGCAGGCCATGTCGCCGGCGGCGCCTCAATCTCGCCGGCCGTCACCGAGTAGATGTCGGCAATCGAATCGACGATGAGGCCGAGCGGATCGCCGAATCCCCGCAGCGCCACGATGAACGACGCCTCGGTTGACGCCTGCGCCGGCAAACCGAGCATCGCGCGGACATCGAGCGCGCACAGAATCTCCCCGCGCAGGTTGACCAGCCCCGCCACGCCGTGCGGCGCGCCGGGCACCCGACGCAGATGCGTCACGTGCGCGACTTCGCGGAGCTGCTCGAGCGGCAATCCGTACACTTCGTCCCCGAGGTGGAACGCGAGGTACGACACCCGTTCCTGGTCGGCCGGCTGCTCTGCCTCGCCGTCCCGCTGCTGCTCGATCGCGGCAAGAATCGCGTCGGGATCCATGTCCTACAACTTGAACTCTCTGATCCGGGTCTTGAACTGATCCGCAAGCAGGTTCAGCTCGCCGACCGAGCTCGCCGACTGCTTCATGCCCGACGCCGCCTGGCGCGTCACCTCGGCCACCTCGCGCATCGTCTGGACGATCTGCTCGCTCGCGCTCTGCTGCTGCTGCGTCGCGAACGTAATCTGACGGATGGCCTGCGTCGTACGATCCACCATCTGGATGATCTCTTCGAGGCTTCCCCGCGCACGCGTGGCCAGGGAGACGCCGTTCTCGACTTCCTTCACACCCTGCTCGGTCGCGAGCACCGATGTGTTCGTGGCGGACTGAATCTCGCCGACGATCCCTTTGATTTCTTCTGCTGACTCGCGGGTGCGCTCGGCCAGCCGCCGCACCTCGCTCGCCACGACAGCAAACCGTTTGCCATGCTCGCCGGCCGCCGCCGACTCGATGGCCGCATTCACGGCGAGCAGATGGATTTCGCCGGCGATGTCCTTGATCAGGTTAAGCACTTCGGAGATGCGCTGCGAGCGCTCGCCGAGCAGCAGCGTCTTGCCCGAGATATCTGCGACCCGGCGGCGAATCTTTTCCATCGCCTCTAGCGCTTCGCCCACCGAGTCGTAGCCCGTATGCGCCGCCTGCGCGCTGTCGTCGGCGATCTTCTCCACCGCGGTCGCGCTCATCGCAATCTGCTTGGCGGTGTTGGTCAACTCCTCCATCGTCGCGGTCACCTCCGCGATCGATGCCGCCTGCTCAACCGAACCCGAGGCGTGCTCTTCGGCCGCCGTCAGCACCTGTGTGGAGGCGCCGGTGATCTGAATGGAGGCCTGCTGCAGGTCCTGCAACAGCTTTCGAAGCTGGTCGGCCATGTCGTTCGCGGCGGCTGCGAGCATGCCCAGCTCGTCGTTGCGATTGACGGAAATGCCGTTCGACAGATCGCCGGCGGCCACCGACTTGAGAAACGGCACCAGCGACATGATGGGCCGCGAGAACTGCGTGGCCCAGTAGAGCGACCCGGCGGCGGCCAGCGTGGCAAGGACGATCGACAGCACCATGATGGTCCAGAGCAGGCTGCCCAGCGGCGCAAATGCCACGTCGGTGCGCATCAGCAGGATGGTCCGCCACGTGTCGGGAAGGTACGGCTTGCGCTCCGTCGTGGCGTAGCCCACGAGATACGTCGCGTCGCGCACGTCGAGCTCGCCGCTGCCGGCCTGGTTGGTGACGATCGTGTTGAATTCTTCGAGGCCGAGCGTGGACAGGCGCGTGCGGCCCGGCTCCCAACCCGTCAGAAACGGCGGCGCCGTCAGAATCGCGTTCTGCGAATTGGCCAGCACGAGATATCCGCGCTCGTCCTGCCCTTCTGGCAGCACGCGCACCGCCTGCAGAATCGACGAGATCTTCGGCCAGTCGAGCACGGCCACAATCACGCCCACCGACTTCGATCGGTCGAAGCTCGCCTGCAGCGGAAAGGAGAGCGGCATACCCACGCGACCCGTCAGGTCCTGCAGCGCCGGCGAGCCGACCCAGGATTCGCCGCGACGCGCGGCCTGCAGGAATTCGCTCGCGCCCACGTCGCGCCCGCGCAGCGACGGCATCGTCGACGCGATGACCGTGCCGGCCGCATTCGCGACCCAGAACTCCTGCGCGATGTCGGAATTGCGTTTGGCTTCCTGGAGGAACTGCAGGATGCGCCCGTCGGCATCGCTGGTGACGGTGTCGTCGCGGATGAACCCGAGCTGCGACCAGACAGCCAGATTCTGCTGTTGATCGAGCAGCAGGCGCTCGAGCTTTTCGTCGCTCTGCGTGGCGAGCGTCTCGAGATTGAAGCGGATGCGCTCTTCCAGCGCGTCGCGCGCGATCACGTACGCCAGCACGCCGACCACCGCGATGGGCAGCAGAGACAGCGCGACGGACACGAGCGCGAGCTGCCACCGGATATTCAGTTTCAACGCCATCACTTGAGCCCAGTGACCTTGATCACGGCGACCGTTTCGTCCACATCACCGGGCGACACGTACAAAATCGCGCCCGGAACACTTGCCACGAACCGCAATACTGCCCGCGCCGACCGTTGCGTCGACGGCGGCGACAGGCCCTGGGTCATCGATTGCTGCACCCAGTATTCGGCCATCTCGCGCACCGACCGATTCAGCACCTGTCTCGAAAAGACATCCCGGATCGCCGCCGTGCTGTCCCAATCGACGGGCACCATCGGCTCGGCGTTCGACCACATCCGCGACTGCTTCATGAAGATCCGCCGCACCTCTGCCACCGGCAGCGATTTCACCGGATTCTCCTTGTTCACGATGATGACGAGGTACGGGCTCTGCGTGGACGGAGTCTCCATCCACAAAAAGACCAGCAGCCCCGCCAGCAGAGCTCGACGCGTCACGTCAAATCTTCAGAAGAAGAACACCGCCGCCGTCGCAAACCCGTTGAACGGCTTGGCTTCCGCCCCTCCCTCCTCGGAGTGGAGGAAGTCGCGCTCCAGCGGCTGCGACCGGTAGAGCTCGCCCTTCAAGGCAATCTGCGGATACGGACGATAGTTCAGCCCCACGATGTGGCGGCGCTCCGCGCGCTGGATACGCGGGCTCTCGAGCTGCTCGGCGCGGTAGAACGTGATCCAGTCTTCGTCGATACGCCACGCGGGCTGCAGGTAGAAGCCCGTGCGCGTCTGCTCGAGCGACTTGCCCCGCGCCCATTCGGTCTGGAAGAGGAAGCTCGAGATTTCGATCTGCGACTCGAATCCGAACACGTTGTCTTCGGCCAGCTCGTTGTTGGTCAGCCCGACGTTGCCGCGATAGATGTCGGCCGCCACGTTGATCCGGCGCACGGCGCCCGATGCCGGGAAGCGCACCTCACCGCGCGCGCCCCACGACTTGCCGTCGCTGAGATCAGCCTGGCTGTTGCCTTCGAAGTTGTTGTTGGCGACGTAGAACTTGTAGCCGAGGCCGAGCTCGGAGTTGCCGACCGGCCGTGCCGTGTTCCCCTGGAACATCACGCCGACGAGCTCCGCCGGAAACAACTCGCGAAGATAGATCGGGGTGGTCGTCGAGAGCGTGAGGTTCGGGTAGTGGTTCTGCCACCAGTATTGAGGCGACAACTGCTTGCCCACGCGAAGCCCGGCGTAGCGATTGTGGTTGTATTCCATCCACGCGTTCTCGACCGCCACCTGGCCTTCGCCGCTGAGATCGGTGCCTGTGTGTCCCGCTTCGCCTTCACCCTGCCCGCCTTCCGCGCCGCCTTCCGGCGCGATCTCGGGATGGTGCGGCACGTTCTGCAGCTCGAGCTCCATCAGGAAGTTGAACCTGCCCAGCTGCTTCGCCATGATCACGCCCAGGTGATGCTGCTGGAACGCCGCGGGCTCCTCCGATCCGTCGGTGGAGAATCTGAAGTTGTAGTACCCGTTCAGGTTCACCTTGCTGTTGACGACCTCGCGCAGCGAGCTGATCGAGTCCTCCTGCGCCTTGATGTCTTCCTGCAAGTCCTGCACCGCAGCGGTGCTGGCGGGCGGCTGCTGTTTCTCGAGCGCTTCGATGCGCCTGAGCAGCTGCGAGATAACGACTTCCTGCTTCGCGATCTCCGCGCGCAGCGTGGCAATCTCGTTGCCCTGCGCCCACGCAGGCCCGACACCGGCGGCAAGAGCCATCGCCGGCACCAGAAAAAAGATGCGTTTCATCAATCGCTCCTTCACACGTTTGCACAGCCGCACACGTCGTCCGCGAGCGCACTGGTACTGCACCGGTTATCGGCCAGTCGCGAGCCCGGGACTAGGAAACTGGAGTGGTGCGGAAAGGGGGAGGATGGGGGATTCGAACGTCAAGACGCTCGAATCTCCCATCCTGGAGGAGCCGCGAAAATCTCGCCTAATCTCTATCGCGATCCCTGTCTCTGTCCTTCACACAGTCTTCAAAGGTCAGCACAGGAAGCTGGCTGGGCACGAACTTCGGAATCAGCCTGCACAGGTTTTCTCTCTTCGCGCGGTCGTCGAGCAGCCCGGTCCGGACAAACTGCGTCACGTCGCGGAGCTCCTGCTCGGACAGCTTGATGCCGCCCTTCTGGAACACCGGATCCAGCAGTTCCACGGGAATTCGCGGGCCCATGCGCGCGTAGAGGTCGCGATCGATGCCGGCCCGCGCCGGGTAGTACGGCTGCGTCGGATTCACGTGGAACCGGATCGCATCATCCAGCCGGGCAAACGCACCGTTGTGAAAGAAGGCCGGCGACGTTGAGATGTTTCTCAGCGGCGACGCGCGGAACCGATACTTGTCGGCCTCGCTCATGGAGATTTGCATCGCGCCGAAGTCTTCGTTCGCACCCGGTCCGTCGTAGATCATGTTGCTCTTGCCAACGCCGAACTCAGGCGCAAGCTGGGGGATGCCGGCCACGTAGTTCTGAAAGTCGCTGAACATCTCGTTCGCTTTGCCCTTCACGGCGTGGCAGGCGACGCACTTGCCCTCGCCGAAGAACACGAGCGCGCCGCGCTTTTCGGCGTTGGTCATCGCGTTCTCGCGGCCGCGCGCGAACTGGTCGATGGGCGCGTTGGCGAAGACGAGCGTGAACTCGAACTCCGCGATCGCCCGCGCGAAATGGTCGACGGTAATCGGCCTGCCTCTGCGCACTTCAGGGAACACCCTGCCGAACGCGAGCCTGTACCCCGGCGTCGCGTTGAGAATCCGCATCCCCATCTGTCGGATCGGAGCATTCCTGGTGCCGGTCTCATCAGGCGCCGGAAGCGGCAGACCGTGGCCGTCATCGAAAACGCTGAAAGGGCTGGACGGATCGTTCAAGCCCGTGAATCCCGCGACCTCCACGGTCTCGGTCGGCGGGATGAATGCCTGCGCCTGCAGCAGATGATCCTGATAGCTCAGTGATGCCGCTTCAGGATACGGGAACGTAAATCCGAAATTGTTCTGGAACGGATCGCCGAGTCCGTTCGGCGTGAGCGCGTTGGCGAAGAACCGTCCGTTCCACATCAGCTTGGGATAGAACGCGGTGTTGACGACCGTCGGCGTTCGCCGCTGATTGCGCGGCCCCTGCCGGTTCGGGCCGACCAGCTTGTTGCTGTCGACGCCGATCGCGATCGACTGCGTATCGCCCATCCCGGCGGACGGCGAATGACATCCGGCGCACGTGTTGTCCTGATGCAGCGAGTGCGAGTTGTCGAAGAAGAGCAAGCGCCCCAGATTGGCGAGGTCGATGTCGATGCGACGTCCCAGCCGATCCTCGAGCTCCGATTCGATGCGGCCGCTGAAGCGATGCTCGCGCAGCACGCGCGTCAGTTTCGCGTCGAGGTTCTGGTCGCGATCGCGGTCGTCGTTATTGTTGGCGTGGACCACCAGGCCGAGAGAGGACAGCCAGACCAGTCCCGCTGCCGTAATCAACTTTCCGACTTTCATAAGCGTCGGTCTCCTGTCGCGGCTAATCGAGCTCGGGCGACGCCGTGGTGTAGGCAATTCCGACACCACGTGGGTGCGACGGACGGTTGAACGGCTAATGTGCTGGCAATCAGCGACTTGCGAATTTCAGACAAAAACGGTGCGGGCTGGCGAACTGATCCGTTCTGGCACATGGAAAAACGCGGCATCTGCAAGCAGACGCATTTCCAGAGACTTAGCGAGCGTTCCGTTTCCGCACAGAGCACGCTTTTGCCCAACGCCCGGTCGCGACACACCAACTGGTTTGTTTATCGGTAGTTCGCGCAACCGGGATAGCGAGAAGGGGTTTTGTGCGTGCCGAAATGGCACAGATGACCACGAAAGCGAGATCGCTAGCGGATGCGCTCGAGCGCGCCCCGAATCTCGACGAGGAGAGGCGTGAGGTCGGCCGATTTCCTGACGAACGCGTCGGGCCGTGGTTCTCGAGCGATGTGATCGGGATCGTCGGGTGCGCCAGACGTCAGCATGATGACCGGTACCGCTTCAGTGGCCGGATCGCTGCGCAGCGCGTGCAGCAGTCCGAACCCGTCGAGCCCGGGCATGATGCTGTCGGTGACGACGAGATCGGGCAGCGATTGATGCGCCAGCGCCAACCCATCATTACCGTTGGTCGCGGTGGCGACCTCGGTACTGCTCGTTCTCCAGGATGGTGCGAAGGAAGCTGAGAACCGTTTCGCTGTCGTCGACAACCAGGATTCGGCTCATGAAACCGGTGGTTCATTCCCCGAGCCCGGCCGCCTGCTCGATGTGAAGAGGTAATCGAGGCGCTGCCACTCGACGGGCGGCTCTCCACGGCGTTCGGCGTCGGGCCCTGGCGTCTCGGCAGGCGACTGGTCAACCGGCCGCCGGCGATCCCAGATAATTTCGACGGTCGGATCGGCGCCAAAAGTACGCCGCAGCAGTTCGTAGGTCAGAAAGCGGCCTCGCCGGACGATGATGCGTTCCATCGACGCCCGTGATTATATCGCTGCCGTGGTCAGTGCGCGATCGGCAATAGTCTGTACGACGCATTGCCGATTGACGTGGCCATCGCCCAGTCGTCAGTGCGTCATCGCGTACAACAGCACGTTGATGCCGATCGCGTAGCCTTCGACGGAGAACTTGTAGAAAAACTCGGGATCGTCCCCTTCGCGCTCGTACGCGTCGCCGAAATCGGTGTTGTGCGTCGTCAGCACGACGATGCGGCCGCTCGAATCGACGAGCGCATAGGCGTGCGGCGTCCGGCTGTCTTCCCGCTGCTCGGAGGTCTGACCCGTCCCACGATAGAAGCCGATGTTCGGAATCTGCGGAATGCGCCTGGCGCTGAAGAGCGTGTGAAAGATCGAATGGTTGATCGGCAGATCCACGAGAGGATACTCGGAGGCCGGCAACACTTTCCGCAGCTCGGCCAGCCAGTGGTCCCACGCGTAGGTGCCCCAGGCATCGTCGGCCCACATGAAGCCGCCCTTCATCAGATACGCGCGCAGCGCTTCCACCTCTTCGGGCCCGAAAAACGCGCGGCCGTGGTTGGTGACCGCCACAAACGGGCACTTGAACAGCTCGGGCTCGGTCGCCTGAATGACGACGTGGTTCGGTGTCCCGTCGCGGTCGAGGTCGACTGCCGCGTTGGAAAGCTCGGACAGCCGAATCGACAGATTCTCGTCGGCACGCGGGTAGTCGACGCCCCACCCTCCGCCAAAGCCCCCATAGCCCCCGCGAAACGCGATACGGCAGAAGTTGAAGTCGCCTTTGAACGTGTCGGCGGCAGGACGGCGGATGCTGTACCAGCCACCCCCGCCGCCGCGCTGTGCCGACAGCGCCGCGGTCGCCAGAACCAGCACCAGAAAAGACACGACGCCCTGCTTTACGCGCATCGGGAAACTGATAAATTGTAGCGCGTCATGAGGAGACTCTCTGTCCTTGCTTTCGTGCTGACCGTCGCGTGCAGCGCACCAGGCCCGGCGCCGGCACCGGCGGCAACCACGCCTGCGCCCGCTCCAACTCCCGAGCCGGTGACCTTCGGCCAGCATCGTCATCCGATCCGCACGTCGAACGCCGAAGCGCAGCGGATGTTCGACCAGGGGATGGCGCAGGCCTTCGGCTTCAACCACGAAGCCGCGATCCGATCGTTCGAGCGCGCGGCCGAGCTCGATACGAGCGCGGCGATGCCGCACTGGGGCAAGGCGTGGGCGCTCGGTCCGAACTACAACCTGGACATCGACGATGAGCGCGCGAAGCTGGCCGTCGAATCGGTCGCAAAGGCACAGTCGCTCGCCACGAACGGTCCCGAGAACGAGAGCGCCTACATCGCGGCGCTCGCCGTACGCTACTCGGCCGATCCCAAAGCCGACCGCCCGGCCATGGCGCGCGCGTTCAGCCAGGCGATGGGCGATCTCTCGCGGAAATACCCCGACGATCTCGACGCGGCCGTCATCTACGCGGAAAGCGTGATGAATCTCACGCCCTGGAAGCTGTGGACGCTCGACGGCAGGCCCACGGCCAATACCGAGCGCGTCCTCAGTGTGCTCGAGGCCGTGCTGCTGCGGAACCCGAATCACCTCGGCGCGAATCACTATTACATTCACGCCGTCGAGGCGTCACGCACGCCGGCGCGCGCGCTCGCCAGCGCCGGGCGGCTCGAGCAGCTCTCCGAGTCGTCCGGACACCTGCTGCACATGCCAGCCCACATCTATGCGCGTACGGGCGATCACGCCGGCGCCGCCGCTGCCAACGCGGCGGGCGCGGCGGCCGACCGCCGCTACATCGCGACCGCGCCGCCGAACGGGATGTACGGGATGATGTACTACCCGCACAACCTGCATTTCCTGGCCGACTCGCACATGATGCAGGGGCGATTCGCCGACGCGCACCAGGCCGCGATTCGTGTGGCCGAACAACTGGCGCCGCACGTCATCATGATGCCGATGGTCGAATCGATGGTCATCATGCCCGTCTCGGTCCTGATGCGATTCGGGAAATACCCGGAGATGCTTGCGCTTCCCGAGCCGCCGGCGGAACGAACGGTTCAACGCGCGTGGCATCACTTCGCGCGGGGCACGGCGTTCGCGAAGACCGGCAAGATCGAGGAAGCCACGGCCGAACGCAAGTCGCTGACGACGGCCATCGCAGCAGTCCCCGAAACGATGGCGTTTGGTGGAGGCGGATTCGCCACGGCGGTCACCGTGTTGAACGTGACGGCGCTCTCGCTCGATGCACGCATCGCGCACGCGCAGGGCGAGTACGATCGGGCCGTCAAGTTCTGGCAGCAGGCCGTCGCCGTGGCCGATCAGCTGCCCTACGACGAGCCGCCGGTGTGGTTCTACCCCGTTCGCGAGTCACTGGGCGCGACGCTCCTCGCAGCCGGCAAAGCGCCGGAGGCCGAGCGCGTGTTTCGCGAGGATCTCGAGAGACATCCGCGCAACGCGCGATCCCTGTTTGGGCTGCAGGCGGCGCTCGCGAAACAGGGACGCGAGTCCGAGGCGGTCCTGGTGCAAAGCGAATTCGACGCGGCGTGGAAGAACGCCGACACCAAGCTCAACGTCGAAGAGTTCTGAGAGCCAACGCAAAGACGCCGACTTGGCGCCTTTGCGCCTTTGCGTTGAGATACGAAACGCCTCAGAACCAGGGTTCGTCGCCACTCGGACCGTAGATCGACGGCACCTTACCGCCGGCCATCCGCAGATAGACCGAGAACTGTCCGCGGTGATGGATCTGATCGCAGAGCAAGAACCACAGAAAGTCGAGCTTCGGGATGTCGCCGAGGGTCTTCGGCCCGGTGAAGAATTTCACGGTGTCGCCGGTCTGCGAATCGGGCATCTGCTCGACCAGCGCGACCGTGCGCTTGAAGCTGCCCTCCACGGCTTTCACGAGCTCGTCGTACCAGTCCGGCGCCGACGGCGGCTTTCCTGGCGGCGTCGACCAGTCGAACCCGGTCGTGAGCGCCCTCTCGGCAAGGCCCTGCTCCAGCGCGAACAGCCATACGAGATCGCGGGCCGAGTTCGACTTCGGCGTCGGCTTCAGATCGAGCTTGTCCGCGGGATATTCCCGCATCAGTTTGAGGGTCGTTGCCGTCTCGCGCTTGAAGCTGTCGAGAAACTGTTGACGAGGTGTTGGTGTCTGCATGGGCACACTATAGTCCTGCCCCGTCGACTCGAAACGATGTAAAAGTTCTGGAAACTCTCATGTCGGTTGCAGCGCTGATCCGCGGATCCGTGCGACACTGCGCCTGGAGCGTATACATGCCACGGTATGTTGCTGCACCGATCGTTCTACTGCTTGGGGCCCTCGCGGCTGCGTCGGCGCTCGACACAGCCCGTTCGGCCGAGCCCAACCGTCATCTTCTGCTCGTGCTCGATGGGTTGCGGCCCGACTACGTTACGCCCGAGGTGATGCCGAATCTCCACGCCCTCGGACGCAGCGGCGTCGTGTTCGCGAATCATCATTCGGTGTATCCCACCGTCACGCGAGTCAACTCGTCGTCGATATCGACCGGCGCCTATCCGGAGCGTCATGGCATTCTCGGCAACTCGGTGTTTTTCCCGAGGGTCGATGCCGGCCGCTTTCTCGATACGGGCCAGCGATCGAATCTCGAGAAGATCCAGGCGGATCAGGATGGCGTGCTGCTCACCGCCACGACGCTGGGCGAAGTGCTGCAGGCCAACGGCAGGACGATGCTCGCCCTCGGCGCAGGGACGACCGGATCGACATTCCTGCTCAATCACAAAGTGTCGGGCGGCGCCGTCATGCACACCGAGTTCGCGCTGCCCGAGGCGCTGTACGCACGCGCCACCAGCGAGCTCGGACCGGCGCCGGCGGAGGGACATCCGAACGACGCGCGCAACCACCGCGCGGTCGAGACGTTTCTGAAAATCGGACTGGACGCCGCCCGTCCGTCCGTGACGGCCATGTGGCTCAGCGATCCGGATACGACGGCGCACGCGCTTGGCATGGGACATCCGACGACCGTCGAAGCGCTGCGACGGGTCGACCGCGAGATCGGAAACATTCAGAGCGGGCTGAAGGCGCTCGGCCTGCTCGACACGTACAACATCTGGGTGACCTCCGATCACGGGTTTGCGACCTATGTGGGCGCCGCCGACGTGCGCGCTCTACTCAAACCTTTCGTCAGCACCCTCCCCGACGGCTCGCCGCGCATCGTCAACGGCGAGACCGCCATTTACGTACGCGATGGCAATCGTCAGGTGATGGGACAGATCGTGCGGGCGCTGCAGACAACGGCCGGCATCGGCGCCATTTTCACGCGTCCCGTGACACCCGGTTCGCTCGACGGATGGGCCGACGGAACGCTCTCGTTCGACGCCGTGCGCTGGAGCCACGCGCGCTCGGGCGACATTCTGTACTCGCCGGACTGGACCGATCAGAAGAACGCGAACGGATTCGCCGGGACGAGTGCCTCGAACGGTGTGGCGGGGCACGGCAGCTCGAGCCCCTTCGAGATTCACAACACGCTCATCGCCGCCGGGCCCGACATCAGGCAGGGCGCGACTGTGGCCGTGCCGAGTGGTAACGTCGATTTCGCGCCGACGTTTCTTCACATGCTGGGAATCGCGGCCCCGTCGACCATGCAGGGACGGCCCTTGCTCGAGGCGCTGCGCGTGCCCGGTAGCGAGAAGCCGGCGACGGTGACGAAGGCGGAGCATTCGTCGCGCACGAAAGATGGCGCATACAGTCAGACTGTCTACTTTTCCCTCGTTCGAGCAGGCGGCAAGGATTACCGATATCTCGATTACACCAGGGTCGTGCGGGGCGTCACAGGTACAGCCACGCAAGGCCCAGGAACACAAAGAACCCCATAGAGTCGGTCACGAACGTCAGCAGTACGCTCGCACCCTGCGCGGGATCACGTCCGATGCCGTGCAGCTTCAGTGGCACGAACACGCCGACCGCGGCCGCAATCAGCAAGTTCAGGACGATCGCGGCCATCATCACCATGCCAAGCGCCGCGCTGTGGTAGAACAGCCCGGCAGTAAGACCGGCCATCCCGCCACAAATCAATCCGTTCAGCAGGCTGACCAGCAGTTCCTTATAGAGCAGATGGCGGCGCGTGTCGTCAGTCAGCTGCTCGAAGGCGAGACCACGGATGACCAGCGCGATGGTCTGGTTGCCGGTGTTGCCGCCGATACTCGCGACAATCGGCATGAGCGTCGCCAGCGAGACCAGCTGCTGGATCGTCGCCTCGAAAAGCCCGATGAACCTCGTCGCCGCGAACGCCGTCACGAGGTTGACGAACAACCAGGGCGACCGGTTGCCGGCCGAGCTCCAGACCGAGGCGAACAAATCCTCGGCCTCTCGAAGGCCCGCCATCGCGAGCGCGTCGTTGTCGGCGCTGACGCGGATGAAATCGACCACCGCATCAACGGTGAGGCGACCGACGAGCTTGCCGCGATCGTTGATGACCGGCAGCGACACGAGGTCGTATCGCTCGAAGGCGCGCGCGGCCTGCGACGCGGCATCGGTTGGCTGAAACGCCAGCGGCTCGCGCTCCATGATGTCGGCCACGGCCATGCCTGATTGCGCGATGACGAGCGACTGAAGGCTGAGCGCGCCGCGCAGCAGATTGCGGCCATCCACAACGAACAACCGATCCAGATGGTCGGGCAAATCGGAGCGCGCCTGCAGATCCCGTAACACATCAGCGATCGACTGCGTGTCTCGTACGGTCACCACATCGACCCGCATGAGGCGGCCGACCGATTGCGCTGGATACTCGTCGGCTTGCTGCAGAAGGGTCCTGTCGATCTCGCCGAGCGATGCGCGCACTTCCTGCATGACATCGTCGGGAAGGTCGTCGGCCACGTAGGCCAGGTCGTCGGGATCGAGGGCCGCGGCAATCTTGACCAGGCGGCCGCGACCGGTCTCGGCAATGAGCGACCCCCGGACAGACGCATCGAGCTCGACCATCGCTTCGGCCGCCTGAGGCGACTCGAGGGCGGTCCAGATCTGCAGCCGATCGTCGATCTCGAGCCCTTCGAGGACGAACGCGAGGTCGGCAGGATGCAATCCCCGCACGGCACGCTGCAGGTCGACGGCGTTCTGACGCTGCTGGAGCTGCGCGGCCACCCCACGCTGAGATCGGTCCTGGCCGACGGCCAGCGTCACGAGCGTGCGGTGATGCTCGAGCAGGGTCGCAATATCGTCGAAGGTGCGATGCAGGTCGGTCGCGGGTCTTCTTTGTGGCATGTTGCACCGAAGTTACACGATTGATGTGACGGCTTTACGTCGAACGGAGACGATCGGTATGCCGCATGACCGACGGCCCCAATCTCTCAGACCCATCTCTGTACATCAATCGTGAGCTCAGTTGGTTGGCCTTTAACGAGCGCGTGCTCGCCCAGGCGAAGTTCGAGGCACACCCGCTGCTCGAGCGGGTGAAGTTCCTGGCCATCACGGCCAACAACCTCGACGAGTTCTTCATGGTACGCGTCGCCACGCTCGCGCGACAGCGCCGCAGCGGCCTCGAGCATGCGGCCCCCGACGGGCTCACAGCCGGCCAGTGCCTGACCACGGTCAGGACCAGAGCAGAAAGCATGCTGCACGAGATTGCTGACTGCTGGGAACAGACGCTGAGGCCGATGCTCGAGCAAGAAGACATCACGATCGTCGAACCAGCGAGCTACACATCGACCATCCTCGAATTCCTGCAGGATTACTTCATCCACCGCGTGTGCCCGGTCTTGACGCCGCTGGCGTTCGACCCGGGGCACCCGTTTCCGTACATTTCCAATCGCAGCAAGAGCTTCGCCGTGGCCGTGGAGGTCGAAGCGCGGACGAGGTTTGCGCGTGTGAAAGTCCCGGACGTGCTGCCGCGCTTCATCGCCATTCCGCCGGTGCTGACGGGCCGCCGTGGTCTCACGTTCGCCCTGCTGGAAGACGTCATTCAGCTCAACCTCGGCCAGCTCTTCCCCGGCATGGAGATCGTCGACGCCCATCTCTTCCGCGTCATTCGCGAAACCGACATCGTGCTTCAGGAGGAAGAGTCCGTCGATCTGCTCGAATCGGTCGATCAGGGACTTCGCGAGACCCGTCACGGCCAGCTATCGCTTCTCCAGGTTGACGCCGGCATGCCGCCGCGCGTCCTAGATATCCTGATTGAGAACTTCGAAATCGGCCGCGAGGTCGTCATGCGATCGTCGGCACGTCTGGGATTTGCGGACTGGATGTCGCTGGCGAGCATCGATCGGCCGAAGCTGAGAGACGCACCGCTCGTGCCACGCACGATCTGGGGCGGCCAGGGCCCCGAGGGCATCTTCGAGCAAATCCGCTATCGGGACACACTGCTCCATCACCCGTTCGACTCGTTCACGTCGTTCGAGGCATTCCTGGACGCCGCCGTGGACGATGAACAGGTTGTCGCCATCAAGATGACGCTGTACCGCGTCGGCAACAAGTCTCCGCTCGTCGAGCGGCTGATCGCCGCCGCGGAAGCCGGCAAGCAGATCGCCGTGCTCGTTGAACTGAAGGCTCGCTTCGACGAGCGCAGCAACATCGAATGGGCGTCACGGCTCGAGGAGGCAGGCGTTCACGTCGTCTACGGTCTCGTGAACCTGAAGACACATTGCAAGCTGTGCCTGGTCATCCGCAAAGAAAGCGATGCCGTTCAGCGTTACGTTCATATCGGGACCGGCAACTACAATCGCGCCACCGCGCAGGTCTACACCGACTTCGGGCTGTTCACCACCAACCCGCGGATTGCGTCCGACGCGTCCGATCTGTTCAACTATCTGACGGGCTATTCGAAGCAGACGAGTTACCGCGAGCTCATTGTTGCGCCGGTGGCCCTGCGCGATCGTCTGACGACGCTCGTCGAGCGCGAGGTCGAACATCTGCGCGCCGGCCAGCCGGCGGGCATCATCATCAAGAACAACGCGATCTCCGACCCCGGCATCATCGAAACGCTCTACCGTGCCTCGCGGGCCGGCGTCCCGATTCGCGCGATCGTGCGCGGCATCTGTTGCCTTCGACCGGGCATTGCAGGAGTCAGCGAGACCATTCAGGTGCGCTCGGTCGTTGGCCGGTATCTCGAGCATTCGCGCGTCTACTACTTCGAAAACGGCGGCGAGCCGGTTGTGTACCTGGCCAGCGCGGACCTCATGGAGCGAAACCTCGATCGCCGGGTCGAGGCGCTCTGCCCCGTGCTCGATCCCGACATCGCGCGCTTCATCCGGCACACGGTTCTCGACGCCTACCTCACCGACACCGAGCGCGCCACCGAGCTTCGTTCAGACGGTACCTACCGTGCGCCGGCCATCGGCCAGGTTCCCGTTGACGCCCAGCAACTGCTGGTCACGAGCAGCCGCTAGCGAGCTCGGGCTTCTTCCAGTGCACGAATTCACGGGTCCACATCAGAAGGTCGGCCACGTTGAGAGCGCCATCGCCGTTCATGTCCATGCGACGGTCGACCTCCGGCAATTCGTGATGATGGCCTCGTCGATTCTTGAGGTCGATGAGATGCGACCGGGCAATCGCGACCGCCAGCGCCGCCGCGTCCCTCGAGAAGCGATTCAGCCAGGGCTACAGCTGCCGCGTGTCTTACACGCTTAGCGATCAGCGCGACAACACGCCCGAGCATCTCTCGGCGGCGTCACCGCGTCCGCAGAACACCAACGATCTCGAGGCCTGGGAAGGCCCGGGCGACAACGATATCCGCCATCGGTTTGTCGGCAGCGTGATTGCGAATCTTCCGCTCGGGCAGCACCCCATCGCACGGGACTGGCTGGTCGCCGGCATCCTGACGGCGCACTCCGGCCGGCCGTTCACGGTCCCCCAGGGCAGCCTCGAGGGCGCGGGCTGGGTGCCGAATCGGGTCGCGGATACCGAGGGCCAGAAAACGGTCGATAACTGGTTCAATGTGTCGGATTTTCAGGTGGTACCGGGCGGCACGTTCGGAAACGCCGGAAGAAACATCCTGCGTGGACCGGGCGATGACGGTCGACCTGAGCCTGCAGCGACGGATTGTCATCAACGGCGGGCTCGCTGCAACATTGCGCTACGATGTGTTCAACCTGACGAACCAGACGAACTTCGGCAACCCGAACGCGGACATTACCTCCGCGGCCAATCGAGCCACCATCAGCTCGCTGGCCGGGGATCCACGTTCCATGCAGTTCTCCGTCAGACTGGAGTTTTAACGTGACATGCCGGCAGGTGCAGCTGCTCGTCATTGGTCTTGCCACGGCAGGTTGGGGAGCTTTGACGGCCATTGAGCCGGAGCGGCAGTGGCTTGCCGGCGATTCTCACATTCACAGTCACTGGAGTGCGAACTACGACGACACGAAAACCCCTCCCGACCCCATCATCGGCGTCGACGGCCGGTATCCCACGCCGGTCAACGCCGAGCGTGCGCGGATGTACGGTCTTGCCTGGATGGTGACGACCGATCACGGCGGGCCGAATCACTCGAAGCTCAACCTTACCCGTGCGTACGCGGAACTGAAATCGTCGAGAGAGAAAGTGCCCGAGGTGCTCCAGTTCTACGGCATGGAACTGAACATGCCAGCCATGGATCACCACACGCTGATCATTCCGCACAGCGATCAAGAGGCCTCGATGCTCTACGACATCGAAAGCCGCTTCGATTCACAGGATGCCTGGCCGGCCGATCCGTCGCGCCGCCAGGAAGCGCACGCGCAGCGGGCGCTCGAGCACATGAAGGCGCTGCCGCTGCTGCCGCTGGTGTTCGCCAATCACCCCTCGCGATCGGCGACCGGCGTCAGCATCTACGGCTCGGACGAGCCGCGCGAGTTCCGTCAGAACCACAACACGGCGCCCGAGGTGTATCGAGGAATGGAGGGCGCGCCCGGCCACCAGGCCGGGACGCTTGCGCCGGACGGCTCGCAGAAGAAGGACGAGAAAGGACAGCCCGCTGGATTTCGTGGCGGTTACTCCCGCGAAGGCGCCCATACCTTCGGCGGCTTCGATCAGATGACCGCCATCGTGGGCGGCTTGTGGGATTCGATGCTGGGCGAGGGCCGGCGATTCTGGATCGTCGCCACATCCGATTCCCACGCGCACTATACCGACGCCACGCGTCCCGGATCGGATTTCTGGCCCGGGCAATACCAGAAGACCTACGTGCACGCACTCCGCAGCTATCAGGGGATTCTCGATGGGCTGCGCAGCGGCCGCATCTTCGCGGTCGCCGGTGAACTCGTCGACGCGCTGAACGTCGACGCGAAGGCCGGCAACAGGACGGCCGGCATCGGGGAAACGTTGTCCGCCGCACGCGGACAGGGGGTGACCATCACCATCCGATTCCGAGACCCGCAGGCGACAAACGCACACGGAGACAACCCGCGCGTCTCGCGCGTGGATGTCATCGTGGGCGACGTCATGGGGACGCTGGCGGATCCGACGATCGACCGCAACCCCACAACGCGCGTGCTCGCCCGCTTCACCGAACAACAGTGGGTACGCGAAGGGGACTGGGCCACGATGACGACCCGGCTGCCGAATCTCGACCGCAGCATGTACGTGCGCGTGCGTGGCACGAACACCCAGGACCTCGAGCCGCCCATGGACACGCGGGGTGAGAGCCCGTGGAGCGATCTCTGGTTCTATTCGAATCCGATCTTCATTGAAACCGCACGATAGCCTGCCCTAAACAGAAGACCAGAAGATCAGAAGTTCGGAAAATCACAATAACAAGAGACTAGGAGATCAGGAGAATAAGATCTGGTTTCCCCTAGTCTCCTAATCTCTTGTTGTTACAGACTATTGCCCAGTGCCCAAAGACCGTCGCCCATCGACCAAATCGACTGAGAATCTGACCGTCGGCGGTCGCGACGTTCCTGTTTCGAATCCAACGAAAGTCCTCTTTCCAAAGGCCGGATACACGAAGCTGGATCTGGTGCAGTACTACATCGCCGTTTCCGACGGCGCGCTGCGTGCGGCCGGGGGACGTCCGAACGTGCTCGGTCCGGTATCCCAATGGCATCGGTGGCGAATTCTTCTACCAGAAGCGTGCGCCGGAATCACGGCCCGACTGGATCGAGGTCGTGACGCTGCGCTTCCCTTCCGGGCGCAGCGCCGAGGAAGTGGTCCCCCGCGATGCCGCGTCGCTCGTGTGGATGGCAAACCTGGCGTGCCTCGAACTGCACCCACACCCCGTGCGTGCCGAGGATCTGGACCATCCCGACGAACTGCGGATCGATCTCGATCCCGTGCCGGGCGTCGTCTGGCAACAGTTGCAGCAGGTCTCGCAGGTCCTGCACGCGACGCTGGACGAGCTGAAGCTGGTGGGCTGGCCGAAAACATCCGGGTCACGCGGCATTCACGTCAACGTGCGGATCGAGCGGCGCTGGACGTTCGACCAGGTAAGACGGGCGGCGCTCGCGCTCGCACGCGAGGTGGAGCGGCGTGCCCCGACTCTCGCCACGAGCAAATGGTGGAAGGAAGAACGCCACGGCGTGTTCCTCGACTACAACCAGAACGCCAAAGACAGAACGGTCGCCGCGGCGTACTCCGTGCGCCCGACCGAAGACGCGCGCGTGTCGGCACCAATGACGTGGAGCGAAATCGATTCGGCAGAGCCGGGCGATTTCACGCTGCGCACGATGCCGGCGCGCTTCGCGGGTATGGGCGATATACACGCCGCGATCGACCAGCATCCCTGTTCGCTCGAGCCGCTCCTCGAGCTGTCCGCGAAGCAGGAACGTGACGGTCTTGGCGACGCACCATGGCCGCCGCACTATCGCAAGCAACCCGGCGAGCCGTCGCGGGTGCAGCCGTCGAAGCGCCGCCAACCCTCGCGCCCGCTCGTCGAAATCGGACGGGCGCGGCACCTGGAAGACGCCATGGCCGGACTGGAGCGCTGGAAGGAACGGCATCTCGATGCGGCGACGCACCTGCAACCGGCCGATGTGCTCGTCGATCGCATGCGCGGGCGTTTCAGAACCTGGACCAGGATTCGTGTGAATCTCGAGCACGTGCCGGAAGAGCTGCGACCCGGACAGGAATCGCTCGACCCGAACGAGGAGATCAACGACTGGGGTGGGCCGCCCCAAAAACCTTCTCGAGCTGGTACGGCGTCGTAACCTCCAGCTGATCGTAACGGCAGTCGGCGGGCTGTCGATCCGGCCGCCAGCGCTGAAAAACGGCCGCGTGACGGAAGCGGTCTCCCTGCATGTGGTCGTACTTCACCTCGCACACCCGTTCGATGCGCAACGGCTCCCACGACAGATCCTTCCCGGCACTCCAGCGGCTCTGCCCGCCGGGCATGCGACTCATCTCGGCACCGGCTTCGGCCCAATCGCGCCACGGATGCTGCTCGAGTGCCTGCTCGCGCAGCGGCGCCAGCTCGTCGGCCAGCTGCGCGCGCATGGCCATCGTGAACGTGGACGTGACGCCGACATGCTGAAGCCGTCCCCGGTCGTCGTAGAGACCGAGGAGCAGCGAGCCGATGAGCCGATCCTTTCCGTTCTTGTGCCACCGAAAGCCCGCCACGACGCAATCGGCCGTGCGCGCGTGCTTCACCTTGATCATCGCCCGCTTGCCGGGCTCGTAGACGCCGAGCTCCGGTTTCACCATCACGCCATCGAGCCCGGCCCCCTCGAATCGCGACAGCCAGTCCGACGCGACCGCGCGATCGCGTGTCATCGGCGTCAGGTAGATAGGCGGTCTGGCCCCTTCGAGCAATGATTCCAGAAGCGCGCGCCGCTCCCGCAGCGGCGTCGCACGAAGGTCCCGGCCGTCGAGCGCGAGCAGGTCGAACGCGACAAACGACGCCGGCGTTGCCTTCGCCAGCTTGGCCACGCGAGACGCGGCCGGGTGCAGGCGCAGCTGCAATGTGTCGAAGTCGAGACCGCGAGCGCCCGCGATGACAATCTCCCCGTCGAAGATGCAGCCGTCTGGAAGCGCCCTAAGGAAGACCTCGTGCAGGTCCGGAAAATAGCGATCGAGAGGGCGCGAGTCGCGGCTCTGGATGAACACGTCGGCATCGCCGCGAAAGACGATCGCGCGAAACCCGTCCCATTTGGGCTCGTACAGCAGCCCCTCACCGGCCGGCAGCTCGTTGGCGAGCTTGGCCAGCATCGGTTCAATAGGGGGCGAAATCGGAAACATACCCGGCATTATAAAATTCCGCGGCGGCATGTCGAGAACGTGAGTATCTCGTCCGTCAAACCGCACGACTCGCTCTTGAAACACGAATACGTGCCTCACCGGTACGACTTAATTCAGTCTAAGCTGTCTTTTGCATGCTCGCCCCCCCATTTATACCGCCTTTCATGGAGGTACCCATGACACGTGACTCTCGCCTGAAGCCGATCGTCGTCGCCCTCACCATCTTTCTTGTCGCCGTTTCATTGATGGCCCAGGAACCCCAGGACACTCAGGACACGCTGGAGAGCGTGGACACCCTGGATGCCGCGGTCCCGTTTACAGCCGCGGATGTTTTTCTCGAGCTCAATGACAGTGACGGTGATCTCGGTCTCCATGGATCGACGTCCTCGACAACGCCCTGGGTCCTGATGAAAGTCATCGGACCGACCGGACTCCTCCTGGAATTCACCACACGCCCGGAACTGACCGCACAAGGCATGTCGCAAGTGGACTTCGAAAGCGCCGAGCCGCCGTTCGATGAGCTCTCGCCGAGCCGGTTCTTCCGTCGATTTCCCGAAGGGCGATATGCGATCGTGGGGCATGGAGCGAATGGTGAGCGGATCAAGAGCTACGCGAACCTCTCGCACATCATGGCTGCGGTGCCCGGAAACGTCCTGTTAAACGGCGTGCCGGCCGCACGCAGTTGCGATGACCCTCTCCCGACGCTGGTCGCGCCGGTGACGGTCACGTGGGACCCGGTCACGCAATCGCACCCCAGGATAGGAAAACGTGGCGCGGTCAGAATCGCCCGCTACCAGATCTTCGTCGAAGGAGGCCGCATCAAGCTCTCGACCGATCTGGAGCCGACAATTACGGCATTCGACATCCCATCAGCCGTCACCGACGGCGCGCACGAATTCAAGTTCGAAATCATTGCGCAGACGACCACGGGGAACAACACCGCGCTCGAAACGTGCTTCCTCGTTCAATAGGCCAGGCACCAGGGACGGCCGGCTGAGGGCAGCCCGACGACATATTTCTGGAACGTCGTCGGGCGATTCAGCGTCTAAGACACTTGAGCATGCGAACTCCCGAGGAATCAGTCCTGGATCCGCACTATGCCCTGACACTCGACGAGCGCGACAGGCTTCGCCTTCTGGCCGAAGTATCGGAATCGATCGCGTCACACCCTGACTTGAACGAACTCTTTCGCGATCTCGCACAGCGGTTGCCGCGAATCGTCCCGTTCGACTACATCAACGTCGTCCTTCACGACGCGTCGCGCAATGTGATGCGTCTTCGTCTGCTCGCCGTCCCTCAGGAGACAGACTTCAAACCCGGCATGGAGTTCCCCGTCGATGAATCGCCAGGGGGCTACGTCTGGAAGACTCAGGAACCGCTCGTCGTCAACGACATTGCCGCGGAACACCGGTTTTCGAGCCTGATTGAACGGCTGCGCCGGGAGGGGGTGCAGTCGTTTTGTGTCGTACCGTTGACGACCGCTCTCGGACGGCTTGGCGCAATGGGGTTCGGCAGTCTGAGTAAGTGCGTGTACCAGGCGCGCGACATCAGCTTCATGCAGGAGGTGGCCAAACAGATTGCGGTCGCCGTCGACAACGTCCTGCACGAAGAAAGCGCCCGTACCGCGCAGTCGGCCCTCGCCCGCGAGCGCGATCGGCTCCGCCTGCTCCTCGAAGTGAACAACGCCGTCGTCTCCAGGCTGGACATGGATGCGGTGTTCGCATCGGTCAGCACGTCGCTGCAGCGCGTGATCCAACACGATGGATGCAGCCTGCTGCTCTTCGAGCCCGACACCGGCCACTACCGCTGCCACGTGCTGAAAGTGACGAAGAACGAGAGCTTCGTCGAAGAAGGCCAGGCCGACCACACCATGGTGTCGCCCGGGTGCATCGCGATCTCGACACGCGCGCCCGTGGTCTTCAACGAAACGGGCCTCAGGGGTCTGCAGGCCAAATCGAAGGTCGCCCAGTTTCTGCTCGCGGAAGGCGTGAAATGGTTCTGCAGCATTCCCCTGCAGTCGCGCGATCGCGTGCTCGGCACCCTGAACATCGGGCGTCTCACCGAAAATCCGTTCAACCCGGACGAAGTCGAACTGCTCACACAGGTGGCGCAGCAGGTGGCCATCGCCGTAGATAACGGGCTCGCCTATCGCGAGATCGCGGAGCTGAAGGAAAAGCTGAACGAAGAAAAGCTGTACCTCGAGGACGAAATCCGCACCGAGCACAACTTCGAAGAAATCATCGGCGACAGCGCGCCGCTGAAGCACGTGCTCGCGCAGGTGGAAATCGTCGCGCCAACCGATTCGACCGTCCTGATTCAGGGCGAGACCGGCACTGGCAAAGAGCTGATCGCCAGGGCCATTCACAACCTCAGCGGCCGCCGCTCGCGCACGTTCGTGAAGCTGAACTGCGCGGCCATCCCGACCGGTCTCCTCGAGAGCGAGCTGTTCGGACACGAAAAAGGGGCCTTCACCGGCGCGATCGCGCAGAAGCTCGGCCGCTTCGAACTGGCCAACGGCGGAACGTTGTTTCTCGACGAGGTGGGTGACATCCCGCTCGAGCTGCAGTCGAAGTTCTTGCGAGTGTTGCAGGAGCAGGAATTCGAGCGCCTCGGTGGAACGAGAACAATCCGCGTCGATATCCGCTTAGTTGCAGCCACCAACCGCGACCTGGCGGCCATGGTCACCGACAAGGAGTTCAGGAGCGACCTCTACTACCGCCTCAACGTGTTCCCCATCGTGAATCCACCTTTGCGCGGCCGCCGCGAAGACATTCCTTCGCTCGTCCAGTACTTCACCACGAAGTTCGCGAGGCGGATGAACCGGCCCATCGACGCGATTCCCACCGACACGATGAACGCGCTGTCCGAGTATCACTGGCCAGGCAACATCCGCGAGCTCGAGAACTTCATCGAGCGCGCCGTCATTCTGACGCGGGGCTCGAGTCTGGCGGCGCCGCTGGCGGAGTTGCGGCAGCCGCGAAACGGCCACGATAGCGATGCGCGGCGCGAGCTGAGCGAGTTCACGCTCGAAGAGGCCGAGCGCCGGCACATCCGTCACGCGCTTCATGCCGCTAACTGGCTGGTCGGCGGCCCGTCGGGTGCCGCGGCGAAACTGGGCATGAAGCGCACGACGCTGCAATCGAAGATGGCGAAGCTCGGCATCGAACGCCCCGCCGCCTCCCGATAGAAAACCAAAGAAAATCAAACAAGAGGTTAGGAGATTAGGAGAAATCTTTTCAAAAGAATTCTCTTAATCTCCTGATCTGTTTAGAACCCAACGTTCGCGCCGGGGCGGAACAAACCCTGCGGAGCGGGGGCGGGCAGCGACACCACGGTCGTGCCTCGCGAGCCTGTATCCGGATCGCTGACCGCCGGCGCCTGCTGCAAGGCTTCGTAGCTGACGAGCGCCGACTGATGGTCGAGCATCGCCTGCAGCAGATTCACTTCGGTCTGCAGGAGATCGCGCTGCGCCTGCGTCACGAGAAAGCTCGTCGACAGTCCGACCTCGAAACGCCGCTGTTCGACGTCGAGCCGCTGGCGTGCCACGGATTGTCCGGCACGGGTCGCTTCGATGCGCTCGGCGGTGCTGTGCACGTGCCTCGCCGCCTGACGCAGCGTTTCGCCAATCTGAAGCTGCAGGCTCGCGATGCGCTGGGTTGCCTGCCGCCGTTCCACCGTCGCGCGCGCCAGCCCGGCCTCCTCGTAGCTGCGGCCGAGGGAGTAGTTCACGGACAGGCCCACGCTCCACGTCGGATACGAACTGCCGAACATGTCGCCGAGCACGCTGCCATACCCGCGATTCACCGTGCCGGTGACGGTGCCCGGGAATCCGCCGTCGCGCAGGAATCGCGTGCCGCCCAGGCCGTTGCTGCGATACGACGTTTCCAGCTTCACGTCGGGAAGCTTCTGATCGTTGTAGTAGTCGATGTTCGTCGTCAGGTTGTCGATATCCTTCCGTGCACGGGCGAGATCGTAGCGACCGGCGAATTCGCCGGACGCGATGCCATCCACGTCTGGCAGGACGCCGCTGACGACCGGCTCGTCGCTCGGACTGAGGCGCGTCCGCCAGAACGACGTGTCGGCCGGATCCATGATGAGCCGCCGCAGACGGTCTTCCGCATCGCCAGCCGCCGCATTCGCGCGAATCAGATTCTCGCGGCGCTGGGCGACCTCTGCCTCGGCCTGCAGCAGGTCGAGCGGAGGCGTTTGACCGATGTCGACGCGCGCCTTGTTCTGACGCACCAGCTCCTGAGCCAGCTCGAGCGAGCGCTGCTGCACCGTGACGTTCGCCAGCGTGGCCTTCAACATCCAGTACGCCTGCTTCACCGCAGCGGTCGTTTGCACGACCGATTCCCTGACGCGCAGCTCCGAGCTTTCCAGGTTGCGCCGAGTGACGACCGTCTGCTGTCGCGCGAGATCCATCTTTCGGTCCTTGAGCAGCGGCTGCGAGAACGCGAACTGGAATCCCGACTGCAGGCTGGGATCGAAGCTCGTCAGCGGACTGTCGGTCGTGGTGCGGGAGGTATCCCACGAGAAGTGCCACGTGCCGGCGCCCCACGCGAGACGCTGCCGCACACCGGTAGACGAGAACAGATCGCTGGTATCCACGCCCCGCTCGCCCAGGAGAAAGTTCGACGGCGGCGTGGAGTTGCTCGTGGCGCCGACGATCGTCGAGAACACTGGCGTATAGGCGCTCTCGCTCTCGGACACCCGGGCGGCCTCGACCTGCGTGCTGGATCGCACGCTGGCCAGATCGGGATTGTTGTCGATGGCCCGGCGCACGGCTTCGTCCAACGAGAGGGCGAGTGTACCTGGAAGGTTCGTCGGGTTCGTCGGGTTGCGTCGGTTGGTTCGTCTGGTTCGTCGGGTTCGTCGGGTTCGTGCGGTTCTGTGCCGACACCGTCACCGACGAGATTAGAACACCTAGTGCGATTACGTGTATCCCTCTCATAATGCAGACTCCGTTGCTGGCGTCGCCATCGGCGACAACACAGCCTCTGATGCTTCAGCGCGATGCGTGCGCGCCAGGAGCATGTAAATCGACGGCACCACGAACAAGGTGAAGAACGTTCCGATGACCATGCCGGTCACGAGCATGATGCCGATGCTGTTGCGCGCGCCCGCGCCGGGCCCGGTTGCCAGCACCAGCGGGAAATGTCCGACGACGGTAGCCGCCGTCGTCATGAGAATCGGACGAAGACGGGTGCCCGCCGCTTCGATAATCGAGGCGAGCTTGTCCTTGCCCATCTCCTGCAGGTGATTCGCGAACTCAACGATCAGGATGCCGTTCTTCGACACCAGGCCGACGAGCGTGATGAGCCCCACCTGGCTGTAGATGTTCAAGCTCGTGAAGCCGAGGAACGAAAACAGGAGCGCGCCCGAAATGGCCAGCGGTACTGAGCCCGCGAGGATGATGAAGGGATCGCGGAAGCTTTCGAACTGCGCTGCCAGCACGAGATAAATCAGGATCGCCGAGAGCAGGAACGTCCCGAGGAACTTGCCGCCTTCCGTTCGCAGTTGCCGCGACTCTCCGGCGTAGTCGATCGTGAACCCTTCTGGAAGGGAGGCGCGCGCTTCGTCTTCGAGGAAGCGCAACGCCTGATCGAGCGGCACGGGCGGCGGGATGACACCCTGTATGCGCACCGCGTTGAGCTGCTGGAACTTCTTCAGCTCGCGCGGCTGTGTCGTGGTTTCGAGGGTCGCGAACGTGGAGAGCGGTACGAGCTGATCCTTGGAGCCGGTGACGTAAATCTGGGAGAGCTGTTCGGGCGCCAGCCGTTCGGCGCGCTTGATCTGCGGAATGACCTTGTAGCTGCGCCCCTGAATGCTGAAGCGGTTCACGTAGTTGCCGCCGAGCAGCGTGGACAGGTCCTGGCCGGCCTGGCTCAGCTCGACGCCCTGCGACCGCACCTTGTCGCGATCGAACACGACCTCAGCCTGCGGCTGATCGAACTTGAGATCGGCGTCGGCGAAGATGAACATGCCGCTGGCAAACGCCTTCTGCACGAGCTTCTGCGCGATTTCGTTCAACCGCTCGGGCTCGGCCGGCGACGCGATGACGAGATCGACGGGAAAATCACCACCGCCGGGCAGGGCCGGAGGTGTGAGCGGGATGACGCGAATGCCAGGAATCTGCGACAGCGGACCCATCGATTCCATCAACAGCTGTTGCGCGGTCTTCGTTCGCTCGCTCCACGGCTTGGTCACCATCCCGCCAAACCCGCCGGTCGGGTAGGTCAGCTGAAAGATGCTCTTGCTCTCGGGGATCGACCGGTACACATCGGCCACTTGCCTGGTGAACAACGACGTCTGGTCGATCGTCGAGTTCGCCGACGCCTGGATGATGCCGAACACGACGCCCTGATCTTCGGCGGGCGCCAGCTCGCGCTGGGAGAACATGTAGAACGGCACCATCAGCAGCGCGACGATGACCCACAACGTCAGCACGACCGGGCGAAAGCGCAGCGTGCCCGTCAGCGTGCGCGTGTACGCCTGACGCACGCTGTCGAATCGCCGGTTGATCCAGCCGGCGAACCCGCGCTCGGTGTCGCCCGCACGCAGCAGCTTCGCGCCCATCATCGGCGAGAGGGTCAGTGCCACGATGCCCGATACGATGACCGCGCCCGCCAGCGTGAACGCGAACTCCCTGAAGAGCGAGCCCGTGAGGCCACCCTGAATGCCGACCGGCGCGTACACCGCTGCCAGCGTGATCGTCATCGCGATGATCGGGCCCACGAGCTCGCGCGCGGCTTCGATGGCCGCCCGATATGCGCTCTTGCCCTCGTGCAGGTGCCTCTCGATGTTCTCCACCATCACGATCGCATCGTCGACGACGAGGCCCACGGACAGCACGATGGCCAGGAGCGTCAGCAGGTTGATCGTGAAGCCGGCCACCAGCATCAGGAACACGGCGCCGACGAGCGAGATCGGGATCGCCACAATCGGGATGATGACGGCGCGGAACGAGCCGAGGAACAGGAAGATGACCACGATGACAATGAGCAGCGTCTCGGAGAGTGTGCGCAGCACTTCGTCGATGGCGTCCTGGATGTACTCGGTCGAGTCGTACGGCACACCGAGCTTCATCCCCACCGGCAGTTGAGACTGGATCTGCGGCAGCGCCTGGCGCACGCTCGCGATCACGTCGAGCGAGTTCGCGGTCGGCAAGACCCAGACCCCCAAGAATGTGGCGGTCTCGCCGTTGAACCGCACTTCTTCTTCGTAGTTCTCCGCGCCGAGGACGACGTCGGCGATTTCGCCAAGGCGCACGACCACGCCGCCCTCTTCTTTCACGACGAGCTGGCGGAACTCCTCTGCCGATCGGAGGTCGGTGTTGGCGATGAGGTTGACCGACACCATCGAGCCCTTGGTCCGGCCGAGCGCCGACAGGTAATTGTTGCGGGCCAGCGCTTCGCGGACGGCCGTCGGGGAAATGCCATACGCCGCCATGCGCTCGGGCTTCAGCCAGATGCGCATCGCGAAAGTGCGGTCGCCGAGAATGTCGGCGCGCTGCACGCCGCTGATGGCGCTCAGCTTCGGCTGGACGACGCGCGTCAGGTAGTCGGTAATCTGGCTCTGATCGAGCTCGGCCGACGAGAACCCAATGTAGATGGCCGCGAACTGGTTGTCGGCCGTTTCGAGCTCGATGATGGGCGCCTCGGCTTCGGGCGGCAGGTCGTTGCGCACCTGCGCGACCTTGGCCTGAATCTGCGTGAGCGCCGCGTTGGTGTCGTAATTGAGCTTCAGGTGCACGGTAATCGTGCTCAGGGCCTGGGCGCTGGACGACTCCATGTAGTCGATGCCATCGGCGCTGGCGATGACGCGCTCGAGCGGTGTCGTGATGAACCCGCGCACGAGGTCGGCATTCGCGCCGACATACACCGTCGAGACCTTGACGATCGCGATATCGCTGCGCGGATACTGCCGCACGCTGAGCGAGCGAATCGACTGCAGCCCGGCGATGACGATGACGAGGCTGACGACGATCGCGAGCACGGGACGTTTGATGAATAGATCAGTGAAACTCATCGTCTGTTCCTTTGATTGCCGAAGGACAGGGCTGAAGCCCTGTCTCTGGTAGCGCAGGGCTTGAGCCCTGCCCTCAGTTGTCCGCCGGCGTCGGCGACGGATCGTTCGCCGGCTGCACCTTGTTGTTGACGAGCACCGCCGCGCCGTTGCGCAGCTTGAAGACGCCTGATGTGACGACCTCGTCGCCGGGCTTGACGCCCGCGACTACCCCGACCTGATCGCCGCGCGCCCCCTCGACCTTCACGAACTGCTGACGCACACCTTTGTACGTGTCGCCGTTCGGTCCCTTCACCATGCCCACGATGAACACGGAGTCGCCGTACGGGGCGTAGCTGATCGACGTCGCCGGAAGCGCCACGAGCGAGCGTCCCTTCCCCACCGCCACCTCGGCCTGCACGAACATGCCCGGCCGCAACGTGCCTTCGGGGTTGGACAAGGTCGCCTGGACCTGGATGTTCCGCGTGGCCTCGTTGACGGTCGAATCGATCGCCGTTACACGGCCGAGGAACCCGGCGCCTGCCAGGTCCTTTGGTCCAGCCGCGTCAGCAAGCGTGATGCGGACCTCGCGGCCCATGCGCATCTGCGCGATGGCGTCCTGCGGCACGTCGAAGTTCACATAAATGGGATTCAGTGACTGGAGCTGCACGATCGGATCGCCACTCGACAGGGTACTGTCCGAGATTGACCTGACGAATACCCAGGATTCCCGAGAACGGCGCCCGGATGGTCTTCCGCTCGATGGCCGAGCGAATCTCACCGACCCGCGCTTCGGTCTGCTTGCTGTCGGCCGTGGCGCTGTCGAACTCGGCGCGCGAGATCACGTTTTCCTTCAACAAGCCCTGCATGCGATCGAAGTTGACGCGAGCCAGGTCGCGCTGCGCGTCCGCGGCGGCGAGCTGCGCCCGCTCCTGCCGCGTGTCGAGCTCGACGAGCACCTCGCCCTGGCGTACCGACTTGCCCGAGTCGAACGCGATGCGATCGATCGTGCCCGACAGGTCGGCGCTGACGGTGACGCCTTGAACGGCGGCCACCGATCCGATCGCGCTCACGGTGGCAGGCCACTCTGTCTCCTGCGCCGCGATCGTGGTGACCGCCTCGGGCGGCATCTGGAACGAGGCCCCCTGCGCGATGGCCGCCTGAATCTGCTGGAACTTCACAAAGCCGAGACCGCCGATGAGTCCTGCCATCACGGTCAACATGAGGAGCATTCGTTTCATCATGCCGATCGACATGGCAATTTCCCTTCCACATCGCGTGGTGGTCCAGACAACGCAGAAATCCGAGGAAAAGGGCCACTCTGTGACGAAGGAGTGCCGAACAAGTGCCGAACGTGGTTGCCGACTCTTCGGCACTGTGCCGATTTACCGGCACCCGTCTGCGGCGTTTTCGACAGGCCTCACCAATTACTGAGTGAAATGAGGGATCCCGGACGATGCGGCCGCGGTACGCCTTCTGCAATTTGCCACGCAGGAGGCTTCATATGAAACGTTTGCTCGTACTCGGGTTTGTGCTGGCATCATTTATTACCGCCACTCCGGTTCATGCGCAGGAAGGGCCGGCGGGGGCGGGCCGGGCCGAGATCACCATCATTCCGGTTGGCGCCCTCATGTTCACCGAGAACAGCGATGCCTCGGCGCCGGGCTTCGGGAACTACCAGCTCGGCGGTACCTTTACCTACAACCTCAACAGATACGTGGGGGTCGAAGGCGAGGTCGCCAGTTCGATCGGCATCTCGCAGAGTCTCGGCTTCGGGTATCCAAGCACCGAGCGGACGCCCGACGTCCTCAACTACAACGGCAACGTCGTCGTGTCGGTGCCGAACGGCTCGTCGGTCGTGCCGTATGTCACCGGCGGCGTTGGCGGGCTCAGCCTGTTCAGCCGCGAGGCCTTTGGCGTCGACCAGACCGAGACGTTCTTCGCCACCAACGTCGGCGGCGGCGTCAAGTGGTACGCGGGCCGGTGGGGGCTTCGTGGCGACTATCGGTTCGTCGCCGTGCCGTCGAAAGACGAGACCTCGGCGTTCTTCGGTAACGACGCGCGCTATGGACATCGCGTCTACGGCGCCGTGATGCTGAACGTCGGCCGGTGACGATCCAGGCCGCACTCAACGGCACTCGATCGGGTACGGACCACCCCGAAATCCCGATCACGCCGCGAACACAAGCCACGGAGGCGAGAGCCTCCGTGGCGGCGGGCGCGAGCGCCATTCATGTGCACGTGCGCGACGCAAACGGCAACGAGTCGCTCGGCGCCGGCGACCTCGCGGACACGATCGGAGCGATTCGCGACGCGTGCCCGGGCATTCCCCTGGGCGTCAGCACGGGCGCCTGGATCGTTCCCGATCTCGCGAAGCGCCTCGCGATGATTCGTGCGTGGAACGTGTTGCCGGATTTCGCGTCGGTCAACCTGCACGAAGCGGGCGCCACCGACGTCATGCAACTGCTGCTCGACAAGGGCGTGGGCGTGGAAGCCGGAATCTGGAACGCGCCGGCGGCTGCCGCGCTGGTCGGAAGCAAGCTGGCCGACCAGTGCGTGCGGATTCTTCTCGAGCCGGCAGAGGCCTCGTGCCGCGCATCCGCGAATCTCAGTCAGATTGAATCGGTGCTCCAGGGCGTGGAAACCCCGCGGCTGCTGCACGGCCTCGGTCACTATGCCTGGCACTTCGTCGAGCTGGCCGTCAAGCGCCGCTACGACACGCGCGTCGGTTTCGAGGATACTCTCAGGCTACCGGATGGCACGCGCGCGGCAAGCAATGCCGACCTCGTCCTTGCCGCCCGGGAGATTATCGAGAGGCTGACGCTCGTTGAGCACGCGTGATCTCATCGATTTGTTCGTACTCGGCGCGATTTGGGGCGCGTCATTTCTCTTCATGCGCGTGGCCGCCCCCGCGTTCGGGCCGATTCCGCTGATCGCCGCGCGCGTGGGCATCGGGGCGGTGTTCCTCGTCGCGGTTCTGGCCAGGCGTGGCGGACTGAAGGGGCTCGCGCAGAACGCCGTGCCGCTGGCGGTTCTCGGGACAATCAATTCGGCCGTGCCGTTTACCTTGTTCGCGTATGCCGTGCTCTTTGTCACGGCAGGTTTCGCGCGCGGTCCTGAATTCGACGGCACCGCTGTTCGGCGCGCTCGTCGCGTTCGTCTGGCTTCACGAGACCCCTTCGAGCCAACGCCTGCTCGGGTTGCTCGTCGGCTTCACGGGCGTGCTCATCCTCGTCTGGGACAGGCTGTCGTTCTCGAACGATGGCGGGACCTGGGCGGTGATCGCGGGATTGACGGCGGCGTTTCTCTACGGCATCTCGGCGAACTACACGCGAAGGCACCTCGGGAGCACCGATCCGCTGGTCGAACGCCACCGGAAGTCTCGTCGCGGCCACCGTGGTGCTGCTCGGTCCGGCTGTCGTGTACTGGCCTCGAACCGCACCGGACAGCGTCAGCTGGATCAGCGCAATTCTGCTCGGCGTCTTCTGTACGGGTATCGCCTACGTTCTGTACTTCCGACTGCTGTCTCGCGTCGGACCGTCGCGAACGCTTACGGTGACGTATCTGATTCCGGTGTTTGGCGTGTTGTGGGGATACGTGTTTATCGGTGAGGTGATCACACGGCGCATGGCGCTGGCGGGCGCAGTGATCTTCGTGGGCGTTGCGCTCGCCACGGGTGCCTTGAAGCGCAACCTCGCGAACCGGCCCGTCGTGGAAACGCTGACTAGGAGTTGACGTGGTGCTCGCGCACTACGCTTATCGATTCCGGCCGCACGGGCCTGGAAGAGGCAGCCAGGGCTCGATACTGGGCGAATAGAGGAGCGAGACCAGATTCCCATCGCTGGGCCAGCGCGTGCTGCCGCGCCGCACGCCCCATCGATGCGCGCCGGTCTTCGGTCCTGACCAGTGCAGCCGTGCCGACGATGAAGTCGGCATCGGAACGGCAGACGATCGCGGCGTCCGAGGTCGTGCGCTCGCGCGCAGCACCTTTTGCCATCACGACCACGGGCAGACCACAGGCCTGCGCTTCGAGGACGGCGTGATGCGTCGATTGCCGCTCGCTCGGTGAAACGAAGACGTCGGCGGATGCCAGCAGCTCGGGCATCTGGGAATCGGGCACGTGGCCGAGAAAGATGGCGTGCGGGCACTTGTACCGAAGGCGCATGAGCGCCGCGCCGTCGCCGGCCACGATCAGTCGATGCATCGGACGCGTGCGGCGCAGCTCGAGCTCCAGCGAGAGCAACCGCCATACGCCGTGCTCCTCCGAGATCGTGCCTGCGTAGATCACCGCCGCACGGTCTGGCGACACTTGCCATTGTTCGCGCAGGCTCGCGCTTCGCTTCCTGGGAGTGAACGTCTCGATGTCGACTCCAGGACGCCAGGCGGCCACGTGGGCGGGGTCCGTGAGGCGACGGAGCGTCTCGTGCGCGCACGCCGACGACGCGAGGACTTTGTGGCAGACCTCGGACAGCGTCCGGAGATACCGCCGCCTCAACGCGGTTGTCGTCAGAGAGTCGAGGTCGAACGAACCAACGAGCGGCAGGTGGAGCTTCGCGGCAAGAAGCAGCGCGACAAGCGCGACGTGTCCGCACGAAGCGATATGGACGAGCTCGATGCGCTGGCGCCGCAAACGCGCGATTAGTTCATTCACCCGCAGCAGTGAGGAGAAACCAGGTTGATTGAGGTAAGGAATGACGTGGATGTCGTCGGGCGAATGATCGACGAGCCCGGCGGTCGTGGTCCGAAGACCGCCAGGTGCGTCAAGATCCCATTCCGCGAAGAGCGCGACTCGCACCTGAGAGTCGAGTATTGTCAGCCCGCGTAACGGCGCGGGGCACAAGCTGCAACGAGTGCGTAAACATTCGGTTATAGTGCGGTAAACATGAAGCTTTTGTACGGTTATCTACGGAACTTATTGGCGCCTGGTTGCGTTGGCCCTTGTGCTGGCGACCATCAACCAGGTCTTTTCGCTCCTCGATCCCCTGATTTTTCGATACGTCATCGACAACTACGCGACGCGCTTCGCCGAATACACCACGAGCGAGTTCTTCCGGGGCGTCAGCCTGCTGCTGGCGGCGGCCGTCGGCGTGGCGTTCGTCTCGCGCGTAGCGAAGAACTTCCAGGATTACTACATCAATCTGATTACCCAGCGGCTCGGCGCCCAGCTCTATTCAGACGGCATCCGGCATTCCCTCGAGCTGCCCTACTCGGTGTTCGAAGACCAGCGCAGCGGCGAAACCCTCGGCAAGCTGCAGAAGGTGCGCGCCGACGTCGAGAAGCTCATTTCGGCGTCGATCAACGTGCTCTTCACCTCGCTGGTCGGGATCATCTTCGTCATGGTCTACGCCTTCTCGGTGCACTGGCTCATCGCGCCTGTCTACTTCCTGACGGTTCCCGTACTCGGGCTCATCAGCTCGGTGCTGAGCAAGCGGATCAAGACGATTCAGAAGCAGATCGTGGGCGAAACGACGGCGCTGGCGGGATCGACGACCGAATCGCTGCGGAACATCGAGCTGGTGAAGAGCCTCGGCCTGGGCCAGCAGGAAATCGAACGGCTGAACAGCACGACCGGCAAGATCCTGAAGCTCGAACTGAAAAAGGTGAAGTACCTGCGAAGCCTCAGCTTCATCCAGGGCACCGCGGTGAACTTCCTGCGCACGAGCATCCTGTTCCTGATGCTCTACCTCATCTTCCGGCGCGACATCACGGTGGGCCAGTTCTTTTCGCTCTGGATCTACTCGTTCTTCATCTTCGGGCCGCTCCAGGAGCTGGGCAACATCATCAACATCTACCGCGAGACCGAAGCGTCGCTGAACATCTTCGAAGGCATATTGCAGATACCCAAAGAGCCGCGGCCGGTCAGCCCGCTGCCGCTGGACGACGTGCGCACGCTGGAGTTCGATCGAGTGACGTTCCAGCACCAGTCGGCGACCTCGCCTGCCGTGAGCGACATCACATTCGCGGTACGTCGCGGCGAAACGATCGCATTCGTGGGCCCGTCCGGCGCCGGAAAGACGACGCTCGTGAAGCTGCTCGTCGGGCTGTACCCGCCAGGATCGGGCCGGATTCTGTACAACGGCCTGTCGAGCAGCGACATCGACCTCGACGTGCTGAGGGAACGGATCGGGTTCGTCACACAGGACACGCAGCTCTTCTCCGGCACGATTCGCGAAAACCTGCTGTTCGTGAATCCGAAGGCGACAGATGCCGAATGCCTTGACGTGCTTCGCCGGTCGGCCTGCGACAGCCTGCTCGCGCGGGCGGCGAAAGGACTCGACACGGTCATCGGCGAGGGGGGCGTGAAGGTGTCCGGGGGCGAAAAACAGCGTCTGTCGATCGCCCGCGCGCTGCTCCGGCGGCCCCAGTTGCTCGTCTTCGACGAGGCCACCTCGTCGCTCGACTCTTTGACCGAAGAAGGCATCGTTGAAACGATCCGCGACGTGGCGAGTACGGGCGAGTCGATGACGATTCTCATCGCGCATCGCCTGTCGACGATTCTTCATGCCGATCGCATTTACGTCCTCGAGCGCGGCCGTATCGTCGAGACCGGCCGCCACGACGAGCTCGTCGCGCAGAAGGGTCTGTACTATGCGATGTGGCGGCAGCAGATTGGCGAGCGCAGGACTGAAGCGGCCACGACCGGCGACAAGCGCGAGCCGGTAGGCGCAAGCCGGTAGTAGGCGCGACCCGGTAGCGCAGGGCTTCAGCCCTGCCAAATCAGCGCGAGGCGAAGGCGGTCAACCCTGCCTGGTCGCCCGCACAACAAGATCCGGATCGAACAGGCTCAACGTCACGCCGTTTCCTGTACGCTCGAAGCGAATACGCACGGCCGGCGCGCCCGCCGGATGAAACTCGAGCTTGCCGAGATGCGTGAGCACGCGCCGCGTCGCGCCAGGACGGGTGATGCCGAGCACATTCTGAACGATATCGACGACAAACGCGTCCCGCGACCCGCTGCCAAAGACGTAGCGGCCTTCAAGAGATGTCCGGTCGGCTTCGGTCAATGGCTCGACATCTCCTGTCTTCGGCAAGTTCCCAACCGACTCGAGGAATCGCAGCACCTCTGCCGCCTGCGCGCCGCCCGCGCGCGCATGATTGACGAGCGGGATGCCGTGCGGGCCTCGAAGTTGATTCACATTCGGAACAGCGGCGGCAAACGCCTTGACGACATCGAGCTGCCCCAGCATCGTCGCGGAGAAGATCGTGGGGCCGGCGCCCTGCTCGATCAGCAATTCGGCGATGGCCCTGTTGCCGACGTGCGACGCCGCGCCAAGGGCGGTTTCCCAGTCGCCGTAACCCCAGTCCCAGGAGGCCTTCGCAAGTGAGGGATGTTGGGCGAGGAGCTCCTTGACGCGCGCGAGATTCCCGTGCGCCACGCCCACCATCTCCTTGACCAGAAAGGCGTGCTGGCTGGGAAATGACTCGTCACGCGGCGCACCCGGCGCCGGCGGCGGGCCCGGCCACGCAGGAACGGCGTCAGAGCCCTGGGCCCAGGCGACATCACTTGAAAGAACAAAGGTCCCGAGCGCGGGAACGACTCGAACGAATTGCCGGCGGCTCAACATAGCCGGCATGTTACACGTGAGTCGCAAGCGAGACGAACGAGGATTCGTTGAGGCGCCAACCCGCCTCGCTGGAAAGACTTGAGACTACGGATTAGGACTCGATGGGAGGACATGTTCGCGTACGCCAGACTCGATCAGGCGGGCGGCTTCGAGATCCAGACCGTCGAGCGAGCCGTTGGCGGGCCGCGCGATTCGACGTGTCCACAGATGCGTACCGTCGTCCAGTCGAATCAGATGCATCAGCAGGGTCAGATCGCCGTTGGTCGGCTGCAGTTGTGCCAGGATGAGGTGAGACGCGCCTGTCTGCGCTTCGATGCGATCGAGGTCGCGCGCATTGCGCGGCATGCGCAGGATCGCCGCGTTGCCGACGATACCGATCCGATTGGGACCCAGGCTGGTCAGCCGATCGACGACCGTGTCTGAGAGCGCATGAACGGCACGGTCGTAACGGCCGTCGCCCGTCTCGTTATCGAAGATCGAAACCGCCACGATCGGACGCCGCGGCTGGCTATCGAGGCGATCGCTGAAGGCCACAACCAGGACACCCAGAACCAGCAACCCGGCGGCGCCGAAGGCGACGCGCACCGCACGGGACGAAACGGCCATCCAGCCGGTCGGCTGAACACAACCACCGGGCACGATCGGAGCGGCAACAGCGCCGGCATCGACCAGATCCTTGCGTGTGACCGGAGCGATGAACTTGAAGCCCCGCCTCGGCAGCGTCTGGATGAAGCGCGAGCTTTCGCCGGTGTCGCCAAGGGCCGAGCGGATCTGACTGACGCAGTAGGCCAGCCCGCGATTGAAATCGACGTGCGTATCGTGGCCCCAGACCCAGGCGGTCAGCTCCTCGCGCGACACGGTCTGCCCGGCTCGCTCGAGGAGCAGGCCCAGCGCGCGCGCAGGCTGGGGCTCGAGCGCGATGAGACGCCCGGATTTCCGCAGCTCGAGGGAGGCGGCGTCGAACTCGAACACGCCAAACACGTAGGTCATCGCGGGCCTGACAAGACCAACTCTACAGAAAAAGAGTCTGATGGTGGTATTTGGAACTTCCGGCCGCCCGGAACCCAATCACCGATTAGCGTGACCAACGACCCTTCAGACCCGGAACTGCTCGAGCGGATGGCGGCGGGCGATCGCGAGGCGTTGGCCATCATCTTCCGCCGGCACCATCGAACGGTGTACCGCTTCAGCCGGCAGATGCTCGGGTCGAAGGAAGCCGCCGAAGACGTCACGCAGGACGTGTTCGTGGCGCTCACCAGGAGCGCCGCCCGGTTCAATCCGGCGGTTGCGTCGCTCTCGACGTATCTGTACGGCATCGCCCGCAACCTGGTCCTGCAGCAGTATAAGCGCAGCAAGGCGCGCATCGAGATCAGCATCGACGCCATCTTTGACGAAGACGATGCCGCGCTCGCGACCGGCGCCGATCCCGCTGAATCGATCTCGCGCACGCAGATGACACGGCAGCTTCGCCTCGCGATCTTTCGCCTGCCGGTCCACTATCGCGAGGTCGTCGTGCTGTGCGAGCTGAACGGGCTTTCCTACGAGGACGCCGCGCAGATCGCCGGGTGTCCGGTCGGCACGATCCGGTCACGGTTGAGCCGGGCGCGGCAGATGCTCATCGAGCGATGCCGTGCGCTCATGAAGGTCGAGAGTGCCGGAGAGAAAGCGCACCAGATCGAAGAAGAGGTTGGGAAGCGATGGCTGATACTCACGAAGAACAACTGCTGAGCGACCTGCTCGGTGACGTGGCTCGAGAGGACGAGCGCCTCGAGGCGCCGCACCTTGAAGCGCGAATCCTGGCATCCGCGTCGCTTTCAGAACGTGCGCGGCCTGCGCGTTCGAGAGCGTGGGTCATATGGCCGGTCGCGGCCGCGGCCGTGTTCGCGATTGCCGTGAACGTCCGTCCGAAGCCGGGCACGACCGACAGCGCGGCCCAGGATTCGACCGAAGTGACACTCGCGGGGAACCCCCCGGCGCACGTTCCCAGGCAACCGGAGTCCGCGCAGGAATCAGTACGTAGTGTCCGGCTTCAGCCGGACCGTTCGGTACGTGGTGCCCGGCTTCAGCCGGGCCGTCCAGCGCGTGGTGTTCCCCGTGAGGCGGACCCTCAACCCGCGGCTGATCAACCGCCGGCCATGGCGGCAGCTGAAACGCCTGCCGCACACAGCCAGGTCGAATTCGTCCCGCTTCTGCCCATGACCGAACAGGAGCTCGCCGGCTCATTCCAGATCGTTCGCGTCCAGATGCCGGGCGCCTCGCTCGGCTCGCTGCGGTCGCCGCTGGTACTGCCTGATGAGATGATTGAAGCCGACGTGCTTCTCGGAGAAGATGGAAGAGCGCGCGCCATTCGCGTCAACACGAGCGGCTCGATTTACCCCTGGAGGCCCCGATGATTCGGAACATGTTCGTCCTTGCGTTACTCATCCTCATGGCTGCGTCCGGCTTGCGCGGGCAGGGCGGGCCCAACGTCATCGCCTTCAGCAACCCGATGAACATCGAGTTCATGAACGGGCCGATTACGTTCGACAGCGAGCCTGTCACCGGTTCGCCCTACTCGGCGGAAGCGGTGACCGACGTCGTCCAGGTGCTGGCCGATGGCAACCGCATCGTCCGGCAGAACAAGGCCCAGATGGCCAGGGACGGGCAGGGCCGCACGCGCCGCGAACAAGGGTTTGCGATGTTCGGCCCGCTCGTCAATGGTCCGGGCGCCGGTGACCAACCCCGCAGCGTGCAGATCTCAGACCCGACAACGGGCACGATGATCATGCTCGATCTGCGGAACAAGGTAGCGCACAAGATACCCGCGCCGCATCTGATGTTGAACAAGATGACCGGCCCCGCATGGACGGCGGGGGCCGCCGGTGTGAGGGTCGAACGATCCGAAGTGGCCGTGGCACCTCCGCCGCCGGGTGCTGGCGCGGGAACAGGCGTAGGAGTGGGCGTGGGAGCGGGAGCCAGCGTGATGTATCACAGCACAACGGCCATTGCGGGCTTCGCTGGTCAGAACGTCGCCGAGCCGGTCGTCGAGCAGCTCGGCACGACGTTCATGGAAGGTGTGGCGGTAGAAGGGACGCGCAGCACGACGACCATTCGGGCAGGCGAAATCGGCAACGAGCAGCCGATCACCATCGTCTCCGAGCGCTGGACGTCGCCAGACCTGAAAGTGCTCGTCATGAGCAAGCAATCGGATCCGCGGTTCGGAGAGACGACTTACCGGCTCACGAACCTTATGCGCGGCGAGCCGTCGCCTCAGCTTTTTGAAATTCCGAGCGACTTCCAGGTGATCGACGCAGGGTCCAGGCGGGACGTCGTGTTCGAGCGGAAAATAGTGAAATAGTTTAGTTTTCAGTTCTAGTGCCACCGCTTGCGCGGACGGAAGCGCTTCCGGTTGCCCCCTGGCCCGCCGGCTGCGCGCGCGGGCGCGTGTCCCTGGCCCCCTTGCGGCTTCGGCTGTGACGGTCCCGTGCCCCTGGGCATGTCTCGCCCGCCGATCGGCGTTGACCTTCGCGCGGCCGCGTTCTTCGGCCTTCCGTGCACGAATCTCCGCGATGCGCTGCGCGTGCGGCACTTCCAGCGTCGGCTCCGAGCGCGCGTTGTAATCGAAGTCTGGAACCGTCACCCTCGGCAGGCGCTTGTTGATGGCGCGCTCGATCGCCCGGATGTTCGATTCATCTTCGGGCGCGACGATCGTGAAGGCCGATCCGGTGAGCTCGGCCCGTGCTGTCCGGCCGACGCGATGGATGTAATCCTCAGGCACGGCCGGCACGTCGAAATTGATCACGTGTCCAAGCGCGCTGACGTCGATGCCGCGCGCCGCAATATCGGTCGCAACCAGCACCCGGTATTTGCCGCTCTTGAACCCGGCCAGCGCGTCAGTGCGCTGCGACTGAGACCGGTTGCCATGGATGCGCTGAACGCTCACCTTCTGTGAATCGAGATACTTCGCCAGCCGATCGGCGCGGTGCTTCGTGCGCGTGAACACCAGCGCGTCGTTGATGTCCCCGTCGTTCAGCAGAGCCAGCAGCAGCTTCGCCTTGAGATGAGAAGGGACCGGGTAGACGGCGTGCGTGATGCCGGTCGCGGGCGCGGCCTTGCGCTCGAGGTTGATCATCACCGGGTCGCGCAGCATCTCGTGCGACAGCTTCACGATCGGATCGGGCATCGTCGCCGAGAAGAACAGCGTCTGCCGTTTCGAGGGGATGTGCCGGAGAATCCGCCGGATGTCGGGCAGAAAGCCCATGTCGAGCATGCGATCGGCTTCATCGAGGACGAGGTGCTCGAGCCCGCTGAGCTTCGCGTACGGCTGTCGAAAGTGATCGAGCAGCCGCCCCGGCGTCCCGACGATGACGTCGACGCCGCTGCGGAAGGCGTGCTCCTGCGGGCCCATGCCGACGCCGCCGTACACGGCAAAGCCGTTGATGGGCGTGTGCACCGTCAGATCCTTCAGGTCTTCGAGAATCTGCGCCGCGAGCTCGCGCGTCGGCGTCAGGACGAGCACACGCGTCGTTCCGCGGCTGCTGCGCGGTAAGCCCATCAGCCGGTTGACGATCGGCAGAAGGAATGCGGCGGTTTTCCCGCTGCCCGTCTGGGCGCACGCAAGCAAATCGCGGCCGGCGATCGCCGGCGGAATGGCATCGGCCTGGATCGGCGTCGGGCGCTGAAAGCCCAGGTCCTTGATGCCCCTCAATAGATCCGGGTGAAGGTTCAGATGGCTAAACGGCATTGGCTCGTATCATGTCATGGAAAATGGCAGATGGCAGATGGCGAGCGGATGGCAGATGGCAACGGACGGTCCCGCCATTTGCCATTTGCCATTTGCCATGACCGCCAGGCGAGCGTTACTTCGCCTGGACCGCCAAGGTCACCCGCACGTCGTCGCCCACCAGGAAGCCGCCGGTTTCAAGAGCGGCGTTCCAGCTCAAGCCAAAGTCTTTGCGGTTCAGCGTGAGCTCAGCTTCGAACACGTGCTTGGTATTGCCCCAGGGGTCCTGCGCAGCGCCGAGAAAGCTCGCCGGCAATGTCACCTGTCTCGTGGTGCCGTGAATCGTGAGATCGCCCACGACATCGTAGGTATCCGGTCCGCGCGGCACGACCGATGTGCTCTCGAACGTAAGGGTTGGGAACTTCTCGACGTCGAAGAAGTCGGCACTGCGAAGATGGGCGTCGCGCTGGGGTTCGGCCGTGTCGATGCTCGCCGCGTTGATGGTGACCGACACGTGCGAACGCTCGGGGCTCGCCTCGTCCAGGGCGATGGTGCCGGCGAAATCGGTGAAGCGTCCGCGGACCTTGCTGAGCAGGTGACGCACCTGGAACGCGACTTCAGAATGGCTGCGATCGATGGCAAGAGTGCTGGCTGCGACGGCGGTTTGGGTTTTCATGTTGCTGTCTCCTTAGTTGTTATGACGCTATGTGTGTAAACACCTATCAGCCCGGAAAAATTCCCTCACGGGGCGCTCCGGACCTCCTCCAGCAAATCGATGAGCTCTCGGAGCCGCTTCTGGCTGAGGTGCCCCAGTTGCCTGGCGTGCATAGCGGGCAGCTCGCGATCGATCTTCTCGAGGAGCTTCAGGCCTTTGTCGGTAATGTAGGTCGCCACGAAACGACGATCCTCGCCGTTCCGGCGGCGGTTGATCAGCCCGCCGGTCTCCATCCGATCGAGCAACCGCGTCACGTCGGGCACCTGCGTGACGAGCCGCTCCCCCACTTCGTTCCGGCACAGGCCGGCGTCTCCCGCCCCCCGCAGAATCCGGAGCACGTTGTACTGCGTGATCGTGAGATCGAAGGGCTTCAGTGCTTCCGCTCCGGCGTGCTCGAGGAGCGCGGCCGTGCGCGCGATGCTCAAGATGGCCTCTTCCTCGACGCTCTTGAAGGGCCTTGTCATCTTCAGTTCGTCGCGCAGGGTCTTCATACTGATGGGAAGCATTATACGTGTTATAACACTTAATTGCAAGCGGTCATCGGTAGGGCCCGGCTCCAGCCGGGTCGTTAAGCGGAAAACGCTCTAGGCCCGGCGCCGCCGCGCGGCAGCAATCAGCCGTTGACGATGCTGGATACGGAGCCGCAAAAGCCGGCTCTTGCGCTTGGTCAGCGAACGAAGGTGCGCCTGCGCCGCCTTAATCTCGCGATCGACCGCAAGAAAGCAATCCGCGTCCGAGCGATGCGGGAGATCGAGAGCGCCCTCGCAGTGGACACACACACGTTCGCGGTTTTCATTCCGGAACGAATTCTACCAAAGAGGACGTCCGGGACATCCGGCCAGGACACCCCCTGTCGTTGTAAATCCAATGAATTCGGGGGTCTTTTGTTGGTGCCGTCCTTGCAAACTCTGCTGACGTACTCGACAAGGAGGCTGTATCAGATGCGCCACAGTGCCCCGGCCATCGTCCTGGCTCTAGCACTGCTCGTGCTCTCCCCCGTCCTGGTGTCCGCTCAGCAGCCGGCGCCCGACTTTCTGTTCGGTCCCCCCAATGGCATGGTGGGATTTCGAAGCGGCTGGGTGTTCGCGCGCGCGGAGAGCGATCTGCAATCGTTCATCCAGCGCACGCTGACCGTCGACGGCAGGGATTTCGATGCACCAGCCATTGGCATGGACGTCGAGTTCCGGCTCACGCCGCGGACGAGCATCGTCGGCGGCTTCGACTGGTCGCAGGCGAGCAAGAATTCGGAGTATCGCGATTTCGTCGACAATCAGCGTCTGCCGATTACGCAATCGACGCGGCTGCGCGAGCTGAACCTGAGCGGCAGCGTCAAGTTCGCGCTCACGCCGCACGGGCGCGAAATAAGCAGACGCGCGTGGATTCCGGCTGCCGTCACGCCCTACGTCGGCGCCGGGGCCGGCCTGCTGCGCTACGAGCTGCTGCAATACGGCGACTTCATCGACGTGAACACGGTTAACATGGAGATCTTCACCGACACCTTGCGTTCGGACGGATGGCGGCCGAGCGCACAGGTGTTCGGCGGGGTGGATATCAAGGTGCTCAAGCGGATGTATCTCAGCGGCGAGGCGCGTTATCTCTGGTCGAACGCCACACCCGATTCCGACTTCGATTTCGACTCGATCGATCTGACCGGTCTGAAGGCAACGGTCGGCATTCATTACATGTTTTAGAGGACCTTATGGCACACAGATTCCTTCCGGCTTTCGCGATCGCATTAGCGGCCGTCTCGGCCCCGGCGATGGCGCAGGATTCAGCCACCGGATTCGATTCGAGATGGAACGCGTATCTGGGGTGCTGGACGATTGCCCAGGATCAGCTCGGACAGCAGCCCGTGATGCTGGCGCCCGGCACGATGGTGTGCGTCAGGCCGTCCGGACGATTCGGCGTCGCCATCACCACCACCGTGGACGGCAAGGACGTGCTCGACCAGACGATCGTCGCCGATGGATCGGCCCAGCCGCTGTCGCAGGGCGAATGCCAGGGCGTGCAGACCAGCGAGTGGTCGCGCGACGGCGAACGGCTCTTTACGCGCGTCTCGCTCGACTGCGCCGGGCGGCCTGCTCGGACGGTGTCGGGCATCACGACGATGGCCAAGGGACAGTGGGTGGACGTGCAGGCGATCGTCGTCGACAACGATCACGATCTGCGCGTCAGGCGGTATCGCCGCTCGAGCGATCCGTACACCGGAATGCCCGTGACGACGACCGCGCCGCTCAATGTCGAGGACATCATCGAGGCCAATGCGAAGGTGCAGTCGCCGGCGGTCGAAGCGGTGCTCCTGGAAGTGGGCGGGCGATTCACGTTGAACAGCCGGGTGCTCAGACAGCTCGCCGACGCAAAGGTCTCGCCCGATGTCATCGACCTGATGGTGGCGCAGGCATATCCGGACCGCTTCGATGTCGACAGCGGCGTGTATCCGCCCGCGCCCGTGGCGTCGGGTTCGTACTCGACGTCCCCGGCCGATCTGAACGCGACGATCGTCACCGGCGGCGGCGTGGGTTATCCCTATCCGATCTACGATCCGTTCTACAGCAGCTATTACTACTACTCACCGTTTGCGTATCCGTACTATTGGGGCGCGGGCTATCGTTATCGCTACGGCTATCCGTACTATCGCAGCTACTACAACTACTACGGGGCCCCCGGGTATCCGTACTATCCCGGCAGCATCTACACCGGCGGCCCGAGCGATCCAGGATCGGGCTACGCCCCACCAGGAACACCCGACTCGCGCGGCGGCAGCGGCATCGCCACGAGCCGCGGGTACACGCGCGTGCGTCCGGCAGGAAGCGGTGGCGGTGGTGGTGAGAGCGCGACGCCTACCGGCGGAGGAAGCGTTGGAGGCAGCCGGGGGGTCAACTCAGGTGGTTCGTCAGGTTCGTCGAGTTCGTCGGGTTCGTCGGGTTCGTCGGGTTCGTCGTCAGGTTCGTCGGGTTCGAGCGGCGCGTCGAGCGGTGGCTTCTCCGGCGGCGGCAACAGCAGCGGCAGTGGAAGGACGGCTCAGCCCAGGTAGAGATGCCAGTCAGGGCAGATGGCTGATGGCAGATGGCACAAACCGAGGGCTTCCTTTGCCATCAGCCATTTGCCATTTGCCATACAGGAATCACTCAGTCGCACCCAGCTTCTTCAGCAGCGCAATCGTTTCGGGGAAATTCGGGGCGCGAGACGGCGCGCGATCCGCGTCGTTGTCGTCGTCGGCAATCGCCGCAGCCGTAATCGCCGCGCCTCGTCGACGGGGACCCGCGTTGCCCGGCATCAGCGCGGCCAGCGGCGTCAATCCACGCCGGTTCTTCGCGTTCAGCTCCGCACCGCGATCTGCCAGCAACTGCACCACGGTATTGAGCCCGCGTCCTGCGGCGACGTGGAGCGCGGTATCGCCAGCCTGATTGGCGCCGTTCACATTGGCGCCGAGATCGAGCGCCGTCGTGACAGCTTCCAGAACTTCGCTTTCCGGCTCGACGACGCCACCGTCGATGACGGCAATGCCGCGACGCGTGGAATTCCCGCCCGCACCGGCGCCGGCCGCGACCATCAACGGCGTGGCCCCATCTCGCGTCGTCAGCGTGGCGTCTGCCCCACTGGCGACGAGCGTCTTCATGATGTCAGGCTCGAGGAAGCGCGCCGCCAGCAGATACGGCGTCGAACCGATCAGCGTGGCCGGCAGGTTGTAGTCGGTCGTATCACGGCGGATGGGCGTGCCTCTCGCGAGCCGCACGTTTGGACTCGCTCCGCGCTCGAGCAACGCCTTCACCAGCGTCACATCGCTCCTGAGGATGGCCGCATGCATGGCGGTGTACCCGGCATCGGCTGCGTTCGGGTCGGCGCCTTTCTCGAGCAGCACCAGGCCGACTTCCGTGTGACCGCTGTGCACCGCCACCACGAGCGCGCTCATGCCTTCCGGGAGTTGATCGTTGACGCTGGCCCCGGCCGCGAGCAGCAGGCGCGCCGACGCCGCGTCGCCCGATCGGGCGGCAAACAGCAGCGGCGTGCTGCCCCCTCGCAGTACCGTGTAGTTCAGCTCTTCGCGGCCGAATCGCTGCGTCTGCTCGCCGACCACCGTCTGCGGAAAGGTGCGCGAACGCGCGTTGATCTCGGCGCCGGCCTCGACCAGAAGGCCGGTCACGTCAGGATGCCGCTGGGCGGCCGCCCACATCAGCGCGGTCTGGTCGTGAGACGTCTCCTTGACGTTGACGCGCGCGCCCTTCACGAGCAGGGCCTTCACGCCGCGCGCATCGCCCGCGCGGGCACAGGTCATCAGCACCGTCTCGCCGTTGATCGACGCGGCGTTGGCATCGGCCTTTGCCGCCAGCAGACGCTCGACCATGACGCCGTTGCGATTGATGCAGGCGACGTGCAGCGGCGTAAACCCGTTCTCGTTCGCCACAGCCGCGCGCGCACCGGCCTTGATCAGCACGTCGGCGATCGTCAGATCGTCCACATGGGCGGCCCAGTGCAGCGCCGTCGTGCCGTCACCTTCCGGCGCGTTCACGTCCACGCGCTGCTTGAGCAGCGTGCGGACCGTCGCGACGTCTTTCGCCCGGATGGCTTTGATGAGACGCACGTCGGCCGCCGCAAACACCCCTGCCTGCGAGAGGAGCACGACGCAGAGTCCAACGATGGCTTTCGCGCGCATGGCTACAACGACAGGATCTTCACGTCGACGCGGCCGGTGCTGTCGCCGAACTTGTCCATCGTGACGCCGAACTGATCCATCAGCGTCAGATGCAGGTTCGCGAGCGGCACGTCCCTGAACCGGATGTGCCGGCCGCCCTTCAGGAAGCCGGTCCCCTTGCCCGCCATCACGATGGGAATGTCGTAAGGATCGTGGCTGTTGCTGTCGGCAATGCCGGCGCCATACATCATCGTCATGTGATCGAGGAGCGTGCCGTCGCCGTCGGGCGTGGCCTTTAGGCGCTCGAGGTAGTACGCGAACATCTTCATGTGGTACGCGTTGATCTTCGCGACCTTCTCGATCTTCTCCAGCTCGCCGGCGTAGTGGGAGATCGGATGATGCGAATCGTTTACGCCAATCTGCGGATACGTCATGCCGCTGTGCTCGCGTCCAACCATGAACGTGATGACGCGCGTGAGATCGCACTGATACGCCAGCACCTGCAGGTCGAGCATCAGCTTCATGTGCGCTTCCCAGTCGCCGGGAATCCCCGCGGGATGCTCGACGAGCGGCAGCTCGTCGCCGGCCTGCGCCTCGGCGAGCTGGATGCGCTGCTCGACGTCGCGAATCGCCGACAGATATTCCGTGAGCTTCACGCGGTCCGACGCGGGCAGCGCGCCCTGCATGTGCGCGACTTCCTCGGTGACCGAGTCGAGAATGCTCTTCTGCTGACGCATTCGCGCCGCGCGCACTTTCGGATCGGTCGTGCCGGCATCGCCGAACAACCGCTCGAACACGACTCTCGGGTTGTTCTGGGTCGGCAGCGGTGTGTTCGCGCTCTTCCAGACGATGGTGCTGGTGTACGGGCAGGCGTAGCCGGTGTCGCAGGCGCCCGACGTCTCGCCGGACTCCATCGACAACTCGAGCGACGGCAGTTGCGTGTACTTGCCGGTCTCGTTCGCCAGGATCTGGTCCATCGAGATCCCGACGTCGAGCCAGGTCTCGCTGGTCGGCGGCGAAACGTTCGTCAGGAACCGGGTGCTGGCCTTCGCGTGGGCGCCGCCTGGCCGCTCGCGCGTCGGCAGGCTGTTCAAACCGCTCACGACGAGCACGTCGTCGCGGAACGGCGCCAGCGGGCCGAGCGTCGGCGTCAGCTCGTAGTTCGCGCCGACGGCGGTCGGCAGGTAGTTCTTCATGATCATCCCGTTCGGCACGTAGTACACGCCGAAACGGTTGACGGGTTTGGCGGCGGTCTTCTGCCACGCCGACAGCGCCGGCACCATGCTGTCGAACAGCGGCAGCGCCAGCATCGCCCCCATGCCGCGCAGCACCGTGCGGCGCGGAATCGCCTTTTTCGAAATGATCATCGCTCGCTCCTCATCCCCACTCTCGTCTCGGGCTCGGGACGTTCCGTGCTCTGCCCCGCGGCACCGCTGAACGGCGTGCTCGTGACGACACCCAGAATCACCGACGACCACCGATAGTTGCCCGCCGCGGCCTCGCGCGCGATCTTCCGGATCGCCGGCTGATCGTAGTACTCGATGCCACGTCCGATCGCATACGCCAGCAGCTTGCCGCTGAGCGTTCTGACGAACTCTTCCTTGTTGTCGGTCAGATAGCTGCGCAGCCCGTCAACACCCGTGAACTTCTTTCCGTCGGGCATCGCGGCGCTCGCATCGACCGGCACCGCATCGGCCTCGACGCGCCACTTTCCGACGGCGTCGAAATTCTCGAGGGAGAAGCCAAGCGGATCCATCCGCTGATGGCACGACGCGCACGCGGGATTTTTCCGGTGCAGCTCCATGCGCTCGCGCAGCGACTTCGGCTGCCCCTCGGCACCGGCCTCCTTGAGCGCCGGCACGTCGAGCGGCGGCGGTGGCGGCGGCGCGCCGAGCATGTTCGCGAGCAGCCAGCGCCCGCGCATCACGACCGAGGTGCGGTTGGCGTACGACGTCACCGCCAGCACGCTGCCCTGTCCCAGCAGGCCGCCCCGATTGCGGTCGGTCAACTTCACCGGACGGTAGTGGCTGCCGTAGACGTTCGGAATGCCGTAGTGCTTCGCCAGCCGATCGTTGGCAAACGTGTAGTCCGCGAGCAGGAGGTCGGTCACGTTGCGATCCTGCTTCAGCTGATCGGCGACAAACATGCGCGTCTCTGTGGCGAACGCCTCGCGCAGGTTTTCGTCGAACTCCGGATACAACTGCGTGTCGGGCACGAAGCCGGCAAGCTTGCTCAACTCGAGCCAGCGCGTGGCAAATCCTTCGACGAGCGCCTCGGAGCGGGGATCGCGCAGCATGCGGCGCACCTGCTGCTCGAGGACGGCCCGATCTCTCAGCTTGCCGCGAATCGCGGCGTTCGTCAGCTCTTCGTCGGGAATGCTGCTCCAGATGAAAAACGACAGCTTCGACGCGAGGTCGATGTCGTCGGTGCGCGCCGACTTCACACGGAAGATGAAGCTCGGCGCCGCCAGCACCCGCTCGAGACCGCGCTGAATGCCGGCATCGAAGCTGTTTTCCTCGGTGCGTCCTGCCCTGAAGAAGTCGACGAGGACCTGCGTTTCGGACTCGGTGACGGGACGGCGATACGCGCGAGCGGCCACCGTCGAGAGAATCCTGCGCGCGCACGCTTCTTCGTCGCCGCCTTTCGGCGTGCACACGTACAGCCCACGGCGCGTGGGCGACTGGCCGGGTCCGGTCACGTTGAAGGGGCCGCCGATCGACACCGTCTTCAGCGAGGGATAACCGAAATACAACTCGTTCGTCGTGCGGCCGAATCCGGTCTGCAGCGGCTGCTCGATGCCTTCGGGCTCCCAGAGACGCCTGACGAACGAAACCCCGACCGAGTGCGGTCCGGCTGTCACGGGCACGCGAACTTCGAGTCCGCGGTCCGCCGTCAGCATGTAGTGCTCCCATTCGGGATCGCCCGGCGTGTTGCCCGCGAAATTCTCGGGCGTGCTCATGCCCCTGGCTTCGCCGCCGATCGAGAACCGCTTCAACAGGACGCCGTCGAGCCTGATGTCGACCTGGTGCGGCTCTCCCATCCCCACGAGGTAGTCGTAGAGCTGGCGCTTGAGCTCGAGCTTGATGAGGTATTCGCCGTCGACGGGGAACTGGTAGTTCACCGCAATGCCGCCGCGCGAGCCGAACGGCAGGTCGTCGCTCATGCGCTCGTCCTGCACGAAGTCGCGCTCGACCTTGAAGACGTCGACCACCGGCTTGCGCGAGGTATCGCCCACCGCGAGGCGGCTGATCATGCGCGCGGCCGAGAGATAGTTTTCCAGGAGCGCCGGCGACACCGTGAGCACGCTGGCGACGTTGTCGAACCCCTCCTGGTCGGCGTCATCGGTCGAGAGCACCGCGCGGCCGTCGATCTCGAGGCCGAAGAGGTCGCGAATGGCGTTCGTGTATTCGGTGCGGTTCAGGCGGTGCACCGGGACGCGGCCCGGATTCGGATTGGCGGCGGCGGCCGCGTCGAGCGCGCGTTCGATATGCGCGGTCATCGCCAGATACGTGGCCTGGTCGGGACGCGCTGCCGCGGGCGGTGGCATCTCGTGCGTCCGGAACTTGCGCGCGATCTTCTCCCAGACCTCGGCGTCGGCGGCCACGTTCTGCGGGTCGAGATGATCGATCATCAAACCCGCGACCTTGCGCTTCTCGTTGTGGCAGGTGATGCAGTACTTCGAGAGCGTGGCGGAGGGATTGACCGGCGGTGTGACTGGAGCTGGTGATGCCTGGGCCTTGAGGACAGGGCTAAAGCCCTGTGCCACCGAGGCAGAGGCAGGGCTGAAGCCCTGCGCTACCAGAATCGAAGCTACCGGAATCGACGCACCAGACGATGGCCGATGGCCGATCGACGATGGACGATCGACGATGGACGATGGACGATCGACGATGGACGATGGACGATCGACGATCGCTTGCCCCGCGACGGCTGTGAAGACAGCGCCACACGCAGCGAGGAAGAAGGTCATTCTGAGCGGTTTTTTCATCTCGCGCACACCACTCCCGGCCGTTTCAAAGGAACGTAATTAGGATAGCAAGGCCGCGGTCGGCAGGCTACCCCCAAACGTCGCAAAATGTGGCGATTTCAGGGGGATTTCGTCAGTCGTGCGGATGGTTTCTGACGTACTCCGCGTCGGCGGCGGCCTTCTCGCGCTGCACCTTGCCCGCGCGCTTGCGCCCGTCGGAAAGGGCCACCTGCCGCGAGCCGTCCGAGCTCGGGGCAAACATCGAAATCAAGCGCTCGAGATCGGTCCCCGCGCACGATGGGCAGGCCGCGTCGCCAGAGGAAGGCAGTTTGAGAAATTCGAAGCGATGGCCGCAGCCGCGGCACTCGTATTCGTAAATGGGCATGGGCGCTCTATAACCCTTCCGCCTTCATCATAACGCGCATTTCCTGCTGCGCCTGGTCGAGTCCAGTGGCGATGTCGGTCGTCAACGTCAGCAGTTCGCGCGCGAGCGTCGCACCGGCCTCGGGAGACGTGGCCGTCCGGATATTCTGCGCCACGGCGATCGCGCGATCGGTCGTCGCATCGATCTGGTTGAGCTTCTCCGTGACCGACGCGGCGTGACTCTTGACGCCGGCCGATGCGCCTTCGGCGGCCGCGGCGAAGCCCACATGTTGCACCGCGCCCGCGATGGCCTTTTTCACGCCGTATCCAGAGGCCGGCCCTTTCGGCTCGACCGACGGATCGAACGCGTGCAGCACGTGTCCGGCGTGCAGCTTCAGATCGTCGAGGCTGGATGATTTCGACGTCAGCAGCGCGTGCGCCGACGCCACGCGCGTGTCGCTGATGGCTACGGTCAGCAGGCCAACCGTGCCCGGCGTGTCACGCCACGCGATCATGACGTGCCCGATGTGTGAGTGCACCAGCGGCAGTTCGATGCGGGCGATCATGATGCCTTTGTCGGTCATCGTGCCGGTGACGCGCACTGGTCGTGCCAGTCGGAGGGGCAAGCCCGCGAAGTCCTGATTCGCGATGGGGATGGCTTTCTGCTGATCGTCCACCACCACGTACTTCGCGAGGCTCTTGAGACAGTGGAACGCACACTCGCGCTCGGTCATCCCGCTCGACGCCATCATGGCCTGATGCGATCCGGCACACTTGTTCTCGCTGATCACACCCGACCATGTCTGCGGGCTCTGCGCCAGGGGCGCAGAGCTCAGCAGGAGAACCAGAACCGCGACGAGTCTGTGGCGCATCCCTTGATTATGGCGCGAGCGAGGCCGTGTAGGCCGAGATGTTGATCAGATCGTCTTCCGTCAGCTTCGCGACGACCGGCTTCATGAGATCGGACCACACGCCCGCGCGCGCGCCGGTCTGCATGTCGAACATCTGCCGCGCGCTGTAGCTCGGCGAACGTCCGGCGAGGCCGGGCACCGGGCCCAGTCCCTTCAGATCCGCGCCATGACAGATAGCGCACGCCGTCGTCTTGCCGCCGCCGCTCTTGACGAGCGCTTCACCTTTCTTGATGCTTCCGACCGGCACGTACGCGACAAACCCCGAGCGCGGATCGCGCAGCGCTTCGCGCGCGTTGTCTTCGGGCATCTCGATGATGCGCTGGCCGAGCGCCTCGGTTTCGGCGCCGAGGCCGACAAACAGACCGCCGGCGATGCGCGTCTTCGGCACCGTCTTGCTCTCGACGACCCTGATCCACGGCGTCCACTTCATCGAGCCGAAGTACTGCGCCGCAACGCGGATCTCTTCGTCGGTCATCGCCTTGGCAATCGCGATCATCGCGTTGACGTTGGCCTTTTTCGGATCGGCGCTCTTGCGCGCGCCGCTGCGGTAGTCATTCATCTGTTGAATGAAGTATGCGACCGGGAATCCGGACACCGGCGCGTTCTCGGCGCGGCCTTTCCCGTTCGGGTAGTGGCACAGCGCACACGCGCGGACGTTGCCGTCTTTGCGTCCGCGCGCGACGATGTCGGGCATCGGTGGGTGATCGCCCGGGTGCCAGTCGGCCGGGCCGAAGCCGTCGCGAATCTGCGGCAGCGTGAACTGGCCCGTGCTCCCCATCAGCGTTTTTGGCGACCCATCGTCCTGCGCGGGCGGCTGGGCAGGCGGAGGCGTGGAGCCAGGTTCGGGATACCCGTATGCCCATCGAGGGAGATTTGCCGGCGCCGCGGGCGTCGCCGCCGCGGCCGCACCCTCCTGCCGCGCAGGCTGCGCCTGCTGGGCAATGATGGACGCCGTCGCGACGAGTAGAGCCATCGCCAGGAGTGAGAGTCTTCGCATTGCGCCTCCAATGGTCCGGCTGAAGCCGGACACGAATTCAAGCTACGTCAACCCTGCACATCCACCCGGTGTGCGGGCTCTTGTCACGTTCCCATCCGGGGTGTATGCCCGCGTCGCAGAAATACATCTTGCCATCCAGCATCGCGAGACCATGTGGATCGGGATCGCCAACCGCCAACTGAATGCTCTCGCGGATGGCGCCTGTCTTCGCATCGATCTTCACGAGGCGCGGTTCGTCGGTCCCGTCGACGATCCACATCGCGCCGTTATCCCAGGCGAGGCCATGCGGCCGCTGTATCTGCGTAAATGGATGCGCAACGATGGGCTGAAACGTTTCCGGATTCACCTGCATGAGCGCGCGCAATCGCGACGCCACGATCCACAGCGTGCCGTCCACGTACTCGAGTCCTGTCGCGCCGCCTCCGCCCAGCGGAACCGGATGCCGCTTGACCAGGGTGCCGTCCATCTGGCACTGCAGAATCTCCGAAGTGGTGCTCTCGATCTTTATCGGCCGATCGAATTGCGCGGCGCCGTTGGCCGACAGCCACAAATATCCGCCGCCAACCGCGAGACCACTGCAGTTGTGGCAGTCGGTCTGAAATGCCTTCAGCACTTTGCCGGTCATGTCCATCAGGATGACGCGGTCGGTCACCTGCTCGCCGATCCAGAACCCTTCGGGCGACACATCGAGCGCGTTCGGATGACCGTCGGCCGTCTTGAAGAGCTTGGTGACCGTCGCTTTCCGCACCGGCGGCGGAGGCGCGGCGGGCTTCGCCGTGCGGACCTCGCCGGGCGCAAGCGGCCGTCCGCCCTGCGCGAGCGCGGTCATCGGTGCCGTCGCGAGCCCGGCGCCCAGTGCGGCGAGGAAGTCCCGGCGTCTCATCGGCCTGCTCCCGGGAAAGGGGTCGGGTGCAATTTCACCCGACACCGTTTTTCGTGTGGGTCAGAAAGTGCCGCAAGCCGATGCAAATGTCAATTGGCGGCAATTTCGCTCAGTCTGGCGTGCCGTTTGCTTTCCTGCTCATTGTGAAAGCAACGATTGCCGGCGTGGTCCTCGTGGCTGCTGGTGTCGCCGCGCTGGGAGGATTCGAGACCGGCGACGGCATTCCCGCGCCGCCCGAAAGGGAGTGGCACGCACGCAACGATGCGCTGGCGCGTGCACGCGTGTTTCGCGAAACCGGATTCGACGCATCGGCGATCGACTTCACGTTCGATCCCAATGGCGGCGTGCTCGACACCGGCCTCACGACTTGCCGATACACGCCCGACGACATTTCCGGAACGACACCCAAATTCGATTGCGAGCTGCCCAACGGCGAGCGCATCAAAGTGAAGTACGGGTGGACCAACGAAATTCCCTCGGAATTGGTGTCCACCCGTCTCCTTGATGGGCTTGGGTTCGGGGCCGATCGCGTGTCGCTCGTCGAGACAGTCCGCTGTTACGGCTGTCCTTTTCAACCGTTCCACTCGAGATCGCTCGCCGAATTCATCGGGATCGCCCGCGTGCTCGACAGACACATCGACTACACGAGGCATCGCGATTTCCATCACGTCAGCGCCGAGCGCAATCTCGACGGCGAGGCCATCGAGGTCGGAAAGGCGCGCGGATGGGGGTTCTGGGAACTGAAACGCATCGACCCGTCGCGCGGCGGGGCCTCGCGCGCCGAAGTGGACGCGCTGCGATTGATGGCGGTGCTGCTGCACCACTGGGACAACAAGACGGCGAACCAGCGGCTCGTGTGCGCGGATGCCGACACGGCCGATTGCGCGCATCCGCTCGCGATGATTCAGGATGCCGGCTCCGACTTCGGACCAAAAAAGCTCGACCTCGATAAATGGAGATCCAGGCCGGTCTGGTCCGGCGATCCGTCCACCTGCATGCTGTCGATGAAGGGGATGCCCTACGGCGGGGGCACGTTCGAGGATGTCGCGATTTCCGAAGACGGTCGCAGGCTGTTGGGGGATCGGTTGCGCCAGCTTTCTCCCGCGCAACTGGAAACGCTGTTCTCCATCGCGAAGCTGGATAAGGTCGCCGAGTGGGTCTCAGCGTTTCAGGAAAAGGTGCAGCAAATCGTCAACCGGGCCCCGTGCCCGTCCGCCCGTTCGTAAGTCCTGACACATTCGTTCGGCATCTGCGCTCGCGCGCAGAGGTGAAAGGGAGGGCCGGCCCAGGGCCGGCCCGACGTGCCTTAGATGACTGGCCCTCTCCGTCCCGTGGCGAGATGGATCACCAGCAGGATGATCCCGACGATGAAGAGAATCCATGCGATCTGCGACGCGATGGCCGCAACACCCGTGGCGCCGAGCACGCCGGCAACAAGGCCGACGATGAGAAAAACAAGCGCGTAATACAGCACAACAACACCTCCTGCCCGTCGAACAAAGCAGAAGATGTGCCGTTTCTCCTCGCGCCCGCGCATCGCGTTTTCACGAGCAAAAACGCAATCGCCCGAGCGCCGGCTTCCGGCATGTGTCGTGGAACGCTGCAGTCCGGACGTGGCACGGATCTCGTAGCGACGGGGACAGGAGGATCCATGAGACCCAGGCTCAGCAAGCTCGACCGGAAACATCCCGAAGCCGCACGGGATGCCATGGAAGACATCAAGGACTTTGCGGGCGATCCCAGGCCCGTGCGCAACGAAATCAAGTATGTCAGCGCGAATCGCGATCGCGCGCTCGGCGCATCGGATCGCACCGGCCGCCACTACGACCACGACGGGGAAACGGCGAGCGAAACGCAGGACGAAGGAGTGGACGCCTCCGTAGATCACGAAGCGGACTGATATACACTGCCCGCGTGCGACTCTTCACACTCATCGCGATCGTTGCGTCGATTGGATTCACCGGCTGTGGGGGGGCAGAAGCGCCATTGACATCTCCGCCGCCCACAGCGTTTTCACAGGTCGATCTCACGACCGGTAGTGGCGCCACGGCTCGGCGTGGCGCACGTCTCACCGTGCACTACACCGGGTGGCTCTACGACTCGAGCCGGCCCGACGCCAAGGGCAAGCAGTTCGACACGTCGATCGGCGGCGAACCGTTCACGTTCCGGCTAGGCAACGGCGATGTCATCGGCGGCTGGGATCGGGGATTCGAAGAGATGCGCGTCGGCGGCAAGCGACGGCTCATCATCCCGCCCGATCTCGGGTATGGCGCATCCGGCACGCCGGACGGCTCCATTCCCGCAAACGCCGGGCTCGTGTTCGAGATGGAACTGCTGGACGTGCAGTGAAAGAGGGGTATAGGGTCGGGAGGGGTTTTCGGCGGAAGCGGGCGAAAACCCCTCCCGACCCCATACCCCTCCCGACCCTGTTTTTCCTCAGCGTGCCGAGCCGAAGTCGCCGGCGAGATCGTCGACCCCGAGGACGCGCTCGCTCGACGGCGCAGGCCGATAGTCCTGAACCGCCGACACCTCGCCGGTTTCGACCATTTGCTTGAAGCGGCGCAGATCTTCGGCAATCTGATGCTGCGGGTCTTCGCCCAGCAGCCACGCGACCGTCGCGCCGATCTTGCCGGCGGGCGGGTCGTACTGCAGCTTCACCCGCACCTCGGTCGCCAGCTCGCCCGCCGGCTTGAAGCGCACCGATCCCGCGCTGACCACTTCGGACTCTCCTACCGATTTCCACGACAGCAGCGTGGGCGGGATGTCGTTGATGATCTCCGCATCCCAGCCGACCGTCACGCCGAGCGGGCCTTTCGCCGACCAGTGCGAGTGCAGCCGATCGACGACGCGCACTTCCTCGAGGTGCTCCATGAAGCGCGGCAGGTTCTCGATGTTCCGCCAGCAGGAGTACACGTCGCTGACCGGGCGATAGATCGTGATCGCGTCTTCGACGAGGACGCCGTGCTCGCCACCCAGGTGGCGTTTCGTCGAGTCATCGAGGCGGCGCCGATCGGCGTCGATGGCCGCCGTCACCGGACACCAGCCGCTCGCGCCGCGGGCGATGAGGCCCAGCCCCGTCGCTTCCAGCGCGCGATTCGCTCGCTTGTGGCCAAGGACCGCCAGCGCAGCGCCCGCAATCATCGACGTCCACCGGGCGGTCGGAGAGATATTGTGTTTGTACATTGATGTCATCAGTGGCTCCGTTCGAGACGCCCCGCGTCATGCTCCGGGGGGTTTGGGGATTAGGGTGCAGGATGTGTGCCTGTTGAAGAGTCTTGGAGTCTCGGGAGTCTCGGAGTCTTGGAGTCCGAAGAGTCCAAAAGAGTCCGAAGAGTCGATGAGTCCGAAGAGTCCGGAGAGTCCGGAGAGTCCGGAGAGTCGGAAGAGTCGGAAGAGTCAGCCTTGGCGGAGTTCGGTGAGCAGATCGCGCAGGTCTTCGGGCAGTGGCGCTTCGAACGAGACTGGCGTCTGTTCGACAGGATGTACGAAGCCCAGCCGCCACGCGTGCAGGGCCTGACGGCTGAAGGGAACCGGACGCAGCACCTCCGGACCGTACACGTAACGGGCTTCGCCGACGAGCGTATGGCCGCGCAGGCGCGCCTGAATGCGAATCTGATTCCGCTTGCCCGTCGTCAGCCGGATTTCGACGAGCGACGTCGATTCGAACGTCTCGACCACCTTGTAGCGGCTGATGGCTTCGGCCGCGCGCGGGTCGCTCGGATGCGTCTCTTTCTGGATCAGCGCTTTCTGATCCCAGACGAGATGGTCGCGCCAGGTCCCCGACGACGGCTCGGGATGCCCGTAGACGACCGCCAGATACACGCGTTCCGGCGATCGTTCGCGAAATTGCTGTTTGAGCGCCGCCTGCGTGCGCGCATCTTTCGCGAAGAGCACGACGCCTGATGTATCGCGATCGATCCGGTGGACCACCAGCGGCTTGCGCTTGCCGTGCGATCGCAGGTGCTGTTGGATTTGATCGAAGATGGACTCCTCTTCGCCCCGCCGCTCGAGCGGCACCGAGAGCAGTCCTGCCGGCTTGTCGAGCACGATAAGGAACGGATCCTCGTACAAAATGCGCAGAGGCCCCGCCGTAAACGCCGTCGCTCGGCGGCGCGCGCTGCCGGGGCGATCTTCCCACACGCGGATTTCATCGCCCACCTCGAGCGGCACTCGAATCTGGTCGCGCCCCGCTTCCGTCCCGTTCACGAACACCTTGCCGCGTTCACGCGCCGCCGCCGCCTTCGACCGCGACCCCAGCCGCCCTTCCGCCGCCAGAAACTTGTCGAGCAACAGTCCCGCGTCTTCCTCCGACACCTTCCACACTTTTCCCTCAACTCTCGGACGACTCGCCAGACTCTTCGGACTCTTCGGACTCTCTCGACTCCGAGGACTCTCAAGACTCTTCCGTTTCATTCCTTCTCCGGCGGCGCCATCAGATTCGCCGCGGTCTGCAGCCCCTGCGCGACTTCCGGCAGAATCCCCATCCGCACGTAGATCGGACGCACCAGCGCGCGAATCTCGGGCAGTTCCCGTGAAAACCAGGCGGCCGTCGCGAAGCACAAGAGACCGCTGAGCGCCACGGTATGCGGCGCGCCGATGCGCGTCGAGAGCCAGCCCGCCAGCAGGCTGCCGAAAGGCGCCGTGCCGAGAAACGACATCGTGTAGAAGCTCATCACGCGGCCGCGCTTCTCATCGTCGACGATCGTCTGGATGACGGTGTTGGTCGACGCCATCTGCACCATCATGCCGAATCCCGTCACGATCATGAACGCGAACGACACCCAGAGCCAGCGCGAGAGGCCGAATCCGATGAGGCCTGTTCCGAAGACCACGGTGTTGATCAGGATCACGCGGCCGAGCCCGACGACCGACCTGCGGCTGGCGAGCCACAACGCGCCGCTCAACGCGCCGATACCCGACGCGGTCATCAGAAACCCCAGCGTGTGCGGACCGCCGCCCAGAATCTGATCGGCAAACACCGGCATCAGGACCGAAAACGGCATCGCGACCAGGCAGAGCCAGGCGAGCTGGGCCATCAGCGATCGGATCGGCCGGAACCCGAAGACGTACCGCCACCCTTCGAAGAGGTGCTCCATCATGCCGGCGTGCGGCGCCACGCGGTTCAGCAGCCGGACGTTCTTCATCATCAGGAGCGCGATGATGACCGCGAAGTAGCTGATACCGTCTACCAGAAAACACCACGCCTCTCCCGAGGTCGCTATCACGACACCGGCGATCGACGGACCGACCAGCCGCGCGGCGTTGAACATCGACGAGTTCAACGCGATGGCGTTCGCGAGGTCGTCCCTATCCGTGATCATGTTGCTCAGGAACGCCTGGCGCGCGGGCATGTCGAACGCGTTCACGAGACCCTGGACGGCGTTCAGCGCGATGACGGCGGGCACCGTGATGTGGCCGGTGAACGTCAGAACGGCCAGCGTGAATGACTGGATCATCGACACCGTCTGCGTCACGACGAGCACACGATGACGATCCCAGCGGTCGAGAAAAGCGCCCGCGAACGGACCCATCACGAAACCCGGGAACTGTCCCGCGAACCCGACCACGCCGAGCAGCATCGCCGAACCCGTCAACCTGTACACCAGCCAGCTTGTCGCGGTCATCGAGATCCAGCTGCCGATGAGCGAGACGATCTGTCCGCCGAAGAACAACCGGTAGTTGGGATAGGAGAGCGCGCGGAGCATGAACGAGACGCGGGTCATCGTCGATCGTCCATCGTCGATCGTCCATCGTCTGGAACTGATCTTGCACATATCATGGACGTGCACCACGAACACCACTATCACCTGCCCCACCAAGCGCTGTGGTTTGTCGTGATGCTGATAGTGCTTCTGTTGTTGCTGACGAGAGAGGCTTCATCCGTCGGCCGATCGACGTGGACGATGGACGGTCAGTGCGTCATCGCATACAGCAGGATGTTGATGCCGATGGCGTAGCCCTCGACCGAGAAGTTGTAGAAGTAGGTCGGATCGTCGGCTTCGCGCTCGTAAGAGTCGCCGAAGTCGGTGTTGTGCGAGATGAACACCATGACGTGGCCCTTCGCGTCGAGCACTGCCCGCGCGTTCGCCGTGGCGCTGTCCGATCCCCGCTCCGACGTCGTGCCGCTGTAGACCCACGCGATCGACGGAATCTGCGGAAACCGCTTCGAGTCGAAGAGCGTGTGGAAGATCGAATGGTTCATCGGCACGTCGATAATGGGATATTCGCTGGCCGGCAGAACCTTCCGCAGCTCTCGCTCCCAGTGCGCCCACGCATACGAACCCCAGAAGTCGTCAGCCCAGAGGAACCCGCCCTTCTGCAGGTACTCGCGCAGCGCCTTCGCTTCCTGATCGTCGAACGAGGCGGCGCCGACTTCGGTGATCATCACGAAGGGGCATTGGAAGAGCTCTGGATCGGTCGCTTGAACGACGACGTGATTGGGTTCGCGCGCGGAATCGAAGTTGACCAGCGCCTTGGTAAGCTCGGCCAACCGGATCGGCAGGTTCATGTCGGCGCGCGGGTAGTCGACGCCCCATCCGCCACCGTCTCCGTCGTAGGCTTCGCGAAAGGCCAGGCGACAGAACGTGAAGTCGCCGGTCCAGGTGATGTCGGCGGGCCGCTTGATGCCGTACATGCCGCCGCGCCGTCCTCGTCGTTGTGCTTCGAGGAGGGCCGTCGTGCCTATGATCAGGACGAGGCCAAGCGCGATCAGTTTTTTCACCCTCATAGGGCCCGTGATTGAGTCTACACGACCTGCCCGGCGGGACGCGTCAGTGCACTTCGCCCTCGCACTCCGGACATTGAATCTCGACAAAGTGGAGCCACGCCGCAATTTCCCGGGCCGACGGAAGCGCCGACACGTTTTCGGCCGACGCAATCCACTGCATTTCTCCCCATCGATCGGCAACGGCGCACCCAGGCAGCGGCATCCCCTCAATCGGGTTGGTCGTCACCACCACGACCGCGTCATGGACGGCCATTGCCTTCTGGGCATCGCGCAGCTCCTGGATGTAGGACTGCGCGTCGGCCGACGCGTCTTCCGACAGGCACACGAGCGCCAGGTTCTTCTTCTGCCACAGATCGGCATAGCTCACGTGCACATCGTCGATGGTGGTGCACTCGAATCGCGGAATGTGATCGCCCTTGTTCAGCATCGTTCCCTAAAGAGTAAAGGTGTCGCGTTCGTTTTTCAACGTTCAAACGACTCGCGTTTGCTCGATTCGGACAATTTGATGATGTATTCTTCGGGACGTTCCCAGAACATCGTCTTCAGCTCCGCCAGGCCGGCCGCCCCGCCGTAACTGATTGAAGAAGACAGATGTTTGAGCATGCCGGCGATAATGGGACGCGCAGAACCGCGCAGCGGCACGCTGACTTCGAGCCCTTCGGCCCCGAGCGTGTCGACATCGACCGTATCGGCGTCTTCGACGTCGAGGCGATCGACCATGGCGCCAATCGACGCCATGCCCCGAAAGACCTTGAACGGCACGCGGACCACCTTCTGCGATTCCGGTAGTACGACAGATTTGTGTACGGTTTCGCCTGGCGTCTCGAGCGTGCCGGCGAAAGCGTTGCCAAGCATGACGGTATCGCCGCCAAACAACAGCGCTTCGATGATGGCGCCGTCGCGCTTGATGCCGCCGTCGGCGATGAGCGGAATCCTCGAGCCGACCGCCAGGCGGCACTCCACCAGCGCTTGAAGCTGGGGAACGCCGAAGTTGGTATTGAGCCGCGTCGTGCAGCCGCCGCCAGGACCGATGCCGACTTTGATGCCGTTCACACCCCGCTCGGCCAGGTATCGCGCCCCTTCGATGGTGGCCACGTTGCCGGCGACCAGCTCGAAGTCGCCGAACCTGGCACGAAATGCCTCGAGTGCCTTGGCCATCACGACCGAATGGCCGTGCGCGATATCGACCACGAGGACGTCGGCGCCCGCTTTGATGAGCTCGGCGGCCCGTTCGAGATAGTCGCCCTTCGCGCCAATCGCAGCGCCCACGCTAAGGCGGCCCTGGGCGTCGCGCGTGGCCAGCGGCAGGCGCTTCTGCTCGATGATGTCCCTGGCGGTGATGAGGCCGACGAGCACACCGCTGGCGTCGACGAGCGGCAGCTTCTTGATCTTCCGCTCGATCATGATGTGCTCGGCCTCGTCGAGCGAGAATCTCGCCCCGGTGCACCACCAGCTTGTCGAGCGGCGTCATGCGATCGCTGACGCGCTTCTCGCCGGCTACGAACCGGAGGTCGCGCGAGGTGAGCAGTCCCTGCAGCTTGCGCGCCCCGTCGACGACGACCAGCGTGCCGACCCCGGACTTCTTCATCATCCGGGCGGCGTCTGTCACTCTGTCGGCCGGCGACACGGTATAGGGATCGGGAATGACGCCGTGCTGCGTGCGCTTGACGATTTCGACCTCGCGCACCTGCGCGGCGATATCGCCGCCGCGGAAGCCGCGATCGATGATGCCCAGGCCCCCTTCTTCGGCCTGGACGACGGCCATGGCGGCCCGCGTAATCGTGTCCATGTTCGCCGACACGATCGGATGCTTCAGCGTGATGTGCTCGGAGAACCGCGCGGAGAGATCGATGGTCTTCGGATCGCGGCGCTCGAGCACGCTGAATCGAGGCGAGAACAGGAAGTCGTCGAACGTGCAACCCCGGACCGCGTCCAGCAGTTGAGACATGCGGTCATCATAGCCTGACTGATATCATGTACACCTTTTGAGAAGTCGCCGCATCCGCTACCACGCGTTCGCGATCGGCCTCGCCGGGATTCTGGCGGGCGCCATCGGCGATCTGCTGTTTGCGCAGGGCGGCAGCCCCATCACCGTGCTGTCGCGCGAGGGACGCCGCACGCTGCCGGCCGTCGAAGTGCAGAACCGCCAGATGGTCGGCCTCGACGACCTCGGTAATCTCTTTCAACTGCAGATCCGAGACGACGCAGCCGCGCACGCAGTCACCGCCACCTACAAGAACCAGACGATCGTGCTCACCCCCGATCAGGCGCTCGTGTCGGCGTCGGGCCGCCTGGTCTCGCTGCCCGCGCCGCTCGTCCGGCGCAGCAACCGATGGCTCGTGCCGGTCGAGTTCATCAATCGCGCGCTGGCGCCGATCTACGACGTGAAGCTCGATTTCCGCGCCGACTCGCGCCTGCTCGTCGTCGGCGATCTGCGAGTGCCACGGCTGACGACCCAGTACGACGACACACCTTCGTCGCTGCGGGTCACCTTCGAGATCACGCCACGGTTCAACGCCACCGTCACGCAGGAACAGAACCGGCTGCTGGTCAGCGTCGACGCCGACGCGCTCGATGCGTCGCTCACCGCACCGCCGCAGCAGGGCCTGCTCGGCGCCCTGCGCTTCGCCGACGCGAATACGATTCAGATGGATCTCGGCCAGCGGTTCAGCTCGTTTCGCACGCTACCCGCAACTTCGCGCGGTGCGGCGTCCGTCATCACGGTCGAGCTGCTTGCGGCCGCCGCTCCCGAGTCGACGGCGGGACCGGCTGCGACGCCTCCACCGGCCGCGACGGCGTCCCCGGTTCCGGCAACGCCATTGCCTGTGTTCGGCGGCGCCGCTCGTCCCACGCTGCGCACGATCGTGATCGACCCGGGACATGGCGGCGACGACACCGGCGTAAAGGGGCCTGGCGGCGCCAGCGAGAAGGAACTGACCATGGCCATCGCACGGCGCCTGAAGGGCGCGATCGAAGGACGTCTCGGCATGCGAGTCCTGCTGACGCACGAAGGCGACAATCGCATCGGCGCCGACGCCCGGGCGGCGCTCGCGAACAACAACAAGGCCGATTTGTTCATCAGCCTGCATGCGAACGGATCGCCGCGGCCAGCCACGCGCGGCGCCACGATCTTCACGCTCGGCCTCGATCGCGTCGGCGAAGACGCGCGCCGGCAGTCGCAGGCCGACAGCGCGGTGCTGCCGGTGTTCGGCGGCGGATCGCGGGAAGTGTCGCTCGTCGAATGGGAGCTCGCCCAGGCCAGGCATCTCGACGGCTCCAATGCGTTTGCGGGCATCGTTGAAGAGCGGATGCGCGCGGTGGGCGCGATGGCGTCGGTCGCGCTCCAGCGCGTGCCGATGCGCGATCTCGCCGGCACCAACATGCCGGCGGTGCTCATCGAGCTCGGCTACCTGTCGAATCCCCAGGACGAAAAGCTGCTGACGACGGCCGAGTTCCAGAACGGCATCGCCATCGCGCTGACCGATGCCATCGCCGCGTTCAAAGATCACCTCGAGGGCGCGCCTGACGCGCCGCCGCCGGCGCCATGAAGTATCGATTGAAGTATCGATCGCGCACGTTTGGCTTGTACATCGGCCTGGCAACCGTTCTCGGCGTCGGCCTCATCGTGTTGGCGGTATTGGGGCCGCGATGGCTGGTGACCGTTCCCGACGCAGAGATCGCCACCGTCGCCACCACGCCGGCCGCCGAAGCACGGAAGATCCGCGCGCGCTTGTTCTATGTCGACGAACAGGGGACCGGCCTGACCGGCGTCGAGCGGGAAGTGTTGTACGGCGAGGGCACGATCGAACAGGCGAAGCGCATCGTCGAAGCGCAGATCGCGGCGCCACCCGAGCCGCTCGCGTCGCCGATTCCGACGGGCACCGCGCTCCGCAGAGTGTTTTTCACGAAGGCCGGCGACATGTATGTCGATCTCAGCCCCGAGCTTCGGCAGAATCATCCCGGCGGCACCACGAACGAGATTCTGACGGTCTACGCGATCGTCAGCGCGTTGACGACGAACCTGCCGGCCGTCACCGGCGTGCAGATCCTCATTGACGGCAAGGAGGTCGATACGCTCGCCGGCCACCTCGACCTGCGGCGGCCAATCGAGCGGGATCCCAAATGGATAACCAACTGATGCGAGTAGACAACAGAGCCCCCGACCAGCTTCGCCCCACACAACTCCACGCGCAGTACCTCCTGCATCCCGAAGGGTCCGTGCTGATCGAATCGGGACGGACGAAGGTGATCTGCACCGCGTCGGTCGAGGACCGCGTGCCGCCGTTCCTGCGCAATACGGGAAAGGGCTGGGTGACCGCCGAATACGGCATGCTGCCGCGTGCGACCTCCACGCGAAACACGCGCGAGGCCTCGACGGGCAAGGTGGGCGGCCGGACGCAGGAGATCCAGCGACTCATTGGACGCTCGCTTCGATCGGTGATGAAATTGGATCAGCTCGGCGAGCGGACCGTGTGGATGGACTGCGACGTCGTGCAGGCCGACGGTGGCACGCGCACGGCGGCGATTACCGGCGCCTTCGTCGCCCTGGTGCTCGCACTCCAGAGCATCCGCGAAAAGGGACTCCTCGGCGAGATTCCGGTGACCGACTACGTCGCGGCCACGAGCGTGGGCATCATCGAGAGCACGAGCATGCTCGACCTTGCCTACGAGGAAGACTCGCGCGCCGAAGTCGACATGAACGTCGTTATGACCGGCAGCGGCAAGTTCATCGAAGTGCAGGGCACCGCCGAGGGACTTCCCTTCGGCCGGGACGCGCTGAACGATCTGCTCGATCTCGCCCAGAAAGGGATTGGCCACCTGATCGCGCTGCAAAAGCAGGCGGTGGGGCACATCCTGAAGTAGTCGGTGGTGACGAGCGTTTTGATCGCGACAACGAATCCGGGCAAGGTTCGCGAGATCCTGCGCATCCTCGACGGACTGCCGCACGAATTGAAAACCCTCGCGGACTTTCCTGGCATACGGGTTCCAGAAGAGACAGGCGCCACGTTCGCCGAAAACGCGTCGCAAAAGGCCAGACACTATGCCGGCCTCACCGGCATGGTGACGATGGCCGAGGATTCCGGGTTCGAGGTCGACGCGCTGAACGGCGACCCGGGGATTTTCTCGGCGCGCTATCTGCGCGAGGACGCGACCTACGACGAGCGCTTCGCGGACATCTATCGTCGCGTGCGCGAGGCCCGCACGCATGATCGTCGCGCGCGGTTTGTCTGCGCGCTCGCCGTGGCCCAGGGTGACACGGTGATGTTCGAAACCACCGCGACCGTCGAAGGCGAACTGGCCGGTGCGCCCGCCGGACCGAACGGCTTCGGCTACGACCCGGTGTTTTTCTATCCACCGTACGCACGGACGTTCGGCGAAGTGTCGGACGAGGAAAAGACCGCCGTCAGCCACCGCGGTCAAGCCATGCGCGCGTTTCGTGAGTTCCTCATCCGCCGCAACTGATGCGGACTTTTTCTTGCATCTGCGCTACCACATGGCAGACGAAACCACGAATTCGTACTGGATCGACAACACTCCGGCACCACGCGTCTCGGCATTAAAAGAAGACATCGCCGTCGACGTGCTCATCGTCGGGGCGGGCATCACCGGCGTGACGGCCGCGTACCTGCTGAAACAGGCAGGACACAGTGTCGCGCTCGTGGACAAGCACCGGTGTCTCGGTGGAGAGACGTCGTTCACGACGGCCCACCTCACCTGTGTCACTGATTCGCCACTCTCCCAGCTTGTCGGGAGCTTCGGCCGCGATCACGCGCAGGCCGCCTGGGATGCACAGCTCGCGGCCATCGACGCCATCGATCGCATCGTTTCGCGCGAGCAGATCAAGTGTCAGTTCGACTGGGTACCGGGGTATCTGTTCAACCCCGCGCCACAGATAGGCCGGCCCGCCGGCGACACGACGCCGCTCGATCTCGAGCAGGAAGCGCAACTGGCCGCCGAGTTGGGCTTCGACGCCGAGTTCGTCACCTCCGTGCCTTTCATCAAAAGGCCGGGAGTCCGGTTCGAGAACCAGGCGAAGTTCCACCCGCGGAAATACGTCATCGCGCTCCTGCGCCTTCTGAGCGCGGGCAAGGGCTGCCAGGTGTTCGAGCAGACCGAAATCGAAGAGATCGAAGGCACACCGATCACCGCCACCACGCGAGACGGTCATCGCATCCACTGCGAGCACCTGCTCATCGCGACGCACGTGCCGCTTCAGGGCAAGGTCGGACTGCTGCCCGCCACGTTTCTCCAATCCAAGCTCGCGCCCTACACGTCGTACGTGGTCGGTGGATGGGTGCCGCGCGGGACGGTCGACGAAGCGCTGTTCTGGGACACGGGCGATCCGTACGACTATCTCCGCGTCGATCGCCGGCACGATCATGATTTCGTCATCTTCGGCGGCGAGGATCACAAGACCGGGCAGGTGGAGCGCACGACGGACTGTTTCACACGCCTGGAGCAGCGGCTCAGGCGGTTCCTGCCGGACATCGCGGTCACCCACCACTGGTCCGGACAGGTCGTCGAGACCAACGACGGGCTCCCCTACATCGGCGAAACCGCCGAGCGGCAATACGCGGCCACGGGATTTTCGGGTAACGGCATGACCTGGGGCACACTCGCGGCGATGATGTTCGCCGATTACGTGACGGGCGCGAAGAACCCCTGGGCCGAGCTGTTCGATCCGGGACGCACGAAGATCAAGGGCGGGGTCTGGAACTACATCAAGGAGAACAAGGATTACCCGTACTACCTCGTCCGCGATCGCTTCGCCGGCGTTTCGACACGATCGTTCCGCTCAATCAAGCGGGGCACGGGCGAGATTGTCGACGTCGACGGGCAACCCGCGGCCACCTATCGCGGCCTCGACGGGGAAATCCATGTGCGTTCGGCCGTCTGCACCCACATGGCGTGTTACGTCCACTGGAACGAGGCCGAGCGGACGTGGGACTGCCCCTGTCACGGATCGCGTTTCAGTGTGACTGGTGATGTGCTGGCAGGGCCGGCGGAGGCGCCGTTGGCCGAGCTCGAAGGAGTGAAAGAACGCAAATAGTCGTAAGGCGCAAGTCGAAAGTCGGTAGGCGCAAGGCGGTCGTGACTTCGCCTTGTGACTTCCGACTTCCGACTATCGCCTTGCGACTTCCTAGTTCGACTTCGTCTTGGCGACGTTCAGCTCGCCCAGCTTCGCGACCATGTCTTCGGCCGACGTCTCCACCTTGATGGCCTTGTCGATCGCCAGGATCCTGCCATCGGTGCCGATGTAGAACGTCCAGCGCGTCGCCATCCCCTTCGCGTTGAGCACGCCGTAGGCGGTCGCGACTTCCTTGGTCGGGTCGCTCAGCAGCGGGAAGTCGGCTTCCTGCGCCTTCGCGAAATCGGTGTTCTTCTCGATCGGATCGACGCTCGCCATGAAATAGGCGACGTTGAACTGCCGGATCTTGTCGCCGTTCATCGCCAGCGACTTGCACTCGACGGTGCAGCCCTTGGTGAAGGCGGCGGGGAACCACGCGACGACGACCGCTTTCTTGCCGGCGAAGTCGGCGAGGTTGTACGTCTTGCCGTCGCTGCCTTGCAGCTTGAAGTTCGGCGCCTTGTCCCCGACTTTCAGCTCGACGGCCGGCGCCTGGGCGAACGCCATAGTGGCGAACCCGAGCACAAGTCCCGCAATTCCAAGAAGGTTCACACTCTTCATTGCCTGCCTCCAGTTACTTGTAGGTCAACATAAATCCGCCACCCGTCGAGTGGGATTATGGCACTTTTTCGGACCACACGCCCAGTTTCGCCCGGCGCGCGCCCGCCTCGAGCGCGAGGAACTCGTCTCTGCGCGGATGCGTACCCTGGCGATCGGCGTAGCCATAGCCGAGACGGATCATCTCGGCGTTCAGGAGCGTTTTGCCCGCCAGAAAGATGTAGGCATAGCGCCTGTCTCCGCCATCGCCCATACGGTAGCCGTCGTACACGATCGTGACGCGCTGGCCGACAGACTTCGACAGGTACGCGACGGCTTCCGGGCCGATGTTGATGCCGCCGACGAGCTCGGCCGAATTCGGCGCGCCGGAGGCGAGGGAATCACCAGGCGTCACGCGTATCAGCGCGTTGGCGCTTCGCAGCGGCGGCTCGACGCCTCGCAGACCGACGACGCCGACACCGCAGATCGTGAGCGTGTAGTCGCGCCCGTGGGCCGCGGCGAGCAGGGTGTCGGGCTTGCAGGCCACGTCCTGTGTCGTACGGGCCGCCGAGACAAACGTGAGAAATACGAGGGCGAGCGCAACAAGCATGGCGTCTCCTCTCACCGAACGCAGGCATCCATGGTACCCGTTTTGACACACCGGTTTCCGTGAATCTGCGCGCCGGGCGTAGACTGGCACTATGTCGATCGAATCTCAGGACGATCTCGATGGAATCACGCACGCCGGCCGTGTGGTCGCGAGCGTGCTGAAGGCCATGGCATCGGCGGTTGAAGCGGGAATCACGACGCGGGATCTCGACGGCATCGGCGCCGCGGTGCTGAAGCGCGAAGGGGCCAGATCGGCGCCGCGCCTGCATTACCGCTGCCCTTCCGACAACCTCATCAGCGTGAACGACGAAATCGTGCACGGACTGCCGGGCGCGCGCGCGCTGCGCGCCGGCGATGTCGTAAAGCTCGACGTCACAGCGGAGGTCGGTGGATACATTGCCGACGCGGCCACGACCATCGTGCTTGCGGGCGGACATGAAAACGGCGAACGGCTGCGCACCTGCGCGGTCGCGGCGTTCGAAGCCGGCTGCACCGCAGCCACGGCGGGCCGCCGCGTCTCGGAAATCGGCCGTGCGGTCGAGCGCGAAGTGTCGTCGCGGGGGTTTTCGGTGCTGCGCGAGCTGAGCGGCCACGGGGTCGGCCGCCGCATCCACGAAGAGCCGACCGTCGCCAACTACTTCGATCCCTTCCAGCGCGACATGCTGACGGACGGCCTGGTGCTGACGATCGAGCCGCTCATCTCGGAACAGAAGACGGGCATCATGCAGGACGCCGACGGCTGGACGCTGCGCACACGCAACGGCTGCCTCGCGGCCCACTACGAGCACACCATGATCATCACCAAGGGTGCGCCGATCATCGTCACGATCTAATCGTCACGACCTAACAGAAGGTCAAAAGATCAGAAGAAATAGTTTCTTCTGATCTTTTGTTTACCGTGACTACGGTACCGGAGCGAGCGTGGCCGGTTCGCGCAGCACGCGCACGTGCAGCGGATCCCACGTGCTCCCCTGCTGGATCGACCGCACCGACACCGGAAACGGGAGGTTGTTTGCGGGCGTCACCGGAAGCGGCTGGGGGCCCAGGTTCACGCGAAGACCCTGCTCCAGGTAGATCGGAAAGCCCTTCTCGTTCACCAGAACTACCGGCGTCGGCTTGACCAGCTCGGTCTGTGCGCGCGCGACAGGGGTGGCGCCGTTCAGGCACATCCAGACCAGGCACAGCGCGATGACGGTCAGCACGGTTTTCGTGTAGAGGTCGGTACTCATGACGTCGCATTGCCTCCACTGATGACCACGACCACGGTCTCGCCTGCCACGGGCTGGTACGCGCGGGACAGGAGCGCGGCGAATGCCGCCGCGCCGCCGGGTTCGGTCGCAATCCTCATTGTGTCCCAGAGTGTTTGCCGGCCGCGCACGATATCCGCGTCGGTGACGAGCTTGACGCTGTCGATGTACTGAGTCGTTTCCGAGTACATCAGCTGCCCGACCCGCCTCGGCGCGAGCGAGTCGGCCGCGATGCCGTTTGCGGGCGCATCAACCGGCTTTCCCGCCTTGAGGGCGAACGTCAGTGTCGGCGCCTCTTCCTGTTCGACGCCGATGACGCGGATCGATCCGCGGTACCAGGCCGCAATCCCGCCAATCAGGCCTCCGCCTCCAACGGCGACGAGCACCGTGTCGGCCTCGGGCGCCTGCTCCTCGAGCTCCAAGGCGAGCGTACCCTGCCCGAGGAGCGTCTCTGGAGCGTCGAACGCGTGAATCGATAGCGCGCCTGTCTTCTCACGCCACTCTTCGCTGGCCCGCAGCGCTTCGTCGTAGCGATCGCCGACGATTTCCAGCCGGGCGCCGGCCGATCGAATGCGCGCGATCTTGGCGGGCGACGAAATCGTCGGCACGAAGATCGTGGCGGGCACATTCAGGCGCGCGGCGGCATAAGCGACCGCCGCCCCGTGATTGCCGCCCGAGGCCGCTACGACGCCCGCCGGCGGGATGTCTCGCGTCAGCAGGTGGACGAACGCGCCCCTCGCCTTGAACGATCCGGCGCACTGCAGGTACTCGAGCTTGAAGACCAGCCGGCAGTCCGCCAGCCCGAACTCCCCGCCCGGCACGGCAACGACCGGCGTCCGGCGGATCCAGGGCTTGATGCGTTCATATGCCGCGGCAATCTGCTCGCGACCGAGGTCCGCGTCCATGATGCTTGACAGGTTACTTCGTTAAATGGCAAGAGGTGAAGCGCGCGTTTCGCGACGCGTTGTGAACCACGAAGGCATAACCACGAAGACACGAAGACACGAAGCTAACCACGACGGCTCGACGACTCGACGGTCACCACGAAGGCACAACCACGAAGGCACGAAGACACGAAGGATCACCACGACGACGCGACGACACGACGTCTGGGATAGATGCAGGATTGGGATCGTACGTTCAAAACCTCGGATGAGCGGGTGGCGCCGGGCGGGGCCGCCCCGGCCACGCCCGCAGGTCCGTCTCCCGTACACGCGTTGTTCGGACCGAGGACGGGACGGGGCAGCCCGGCGACAGGACCCGCTCGGTTGGTTTTGAAACTGCTTGTAGATTACTAGAGCATATGAGCGCGGGTCTCGTCGATCAGTTGCTTCAACCAGCTCATGTACGGCGTCCCGCCCGTGCCGCGCGGGTCGTCGGTCCAGCGACTGATGTACTCGTTGGCCCACTTGTAGTGGGTCTCCCGGAACGTCGCAATCTGCTCGAGCACGTCGTTGAACGGGACCGCATCGGCGATCTCGCGAATCGAAGGCATCGCCTCGATCTCGCTCAGCACCTCGCGATGGGCGATCGGCATGAAGCGCCGCATGTCGGCCAGGTGATTGGTCAGCACCGACGGCTGGTGTGGAATTTTCATGAACGACACCAGCGCCGGCATGATGCTGCTCTGCGCGCCCGTCTCGCCGCGAAAGTTCATCGGCCCTTCGGACACACCCTCGTACACCACGTTCTCGAAGAAGCGGATGTAAGGCCGGAACGTCTTGTGATACAACGCCGGATCCATCTTCTCGGGCAACCGGCGCAGCACCGTGATCTGCTCGCGCAGCGCAGCCGCGATCTCGACGAGGGCGGCGTTCACCGCACCGGCGCGATCTCCGCCTGACGCCGATCCCACACGCCCGACTGCCGCGAGAATGCGCGCGGCGATCGCCTCGATTTCCACGTGCACCAGGATGAACCAGTGCTCGTCGTACATATGGACGAAATCCTGGAACGTGTCGATGTTGCCGAGCGTGATGGGCTTCGCCGGATCGAATCGCTTCCAGTTGTACAGCGCGTAGCCGTCGTAGCTGAGAATCGGCGGCCTGCGCAGCAGGTTGCAAACCTTGCAAAGCGGCAGCGCGAGGTTGTGGGGCAGCAGCGTCGCCCGCGGCTGCGACGTCTGGTTGACGTAGGCAGAGGCGAGAAACCCGACGCGCACGTAATAGAGATGAAGCTGCCGCAGGTAATCTGGCGTACCGCGGTCGTCCGGGCACGGCGGGAGCGTGAGCCCTCGGGCGCGCTCGCGGAAGTGCTCGTCCTCAAGGAGGCTCGGCAGGTCACGGCCGATCTCGTCGAGCACAGACAGCGGCGAGCCGTATGGAAAGGCGACAAGCGGATCCTCGGCTGGCAGAAATCCGCGTTCGGCAAATACGCGATCCATTCCGGGGCCCGATTATAGAACCTGACGCTATACTGCGCTTTTCCCAAGGAGGGGCTAATGCCCAAATATCTGGTTGTCGCGACGTATACGGCGGAAGGCGCAAAGGGCGTGTTGAAGGACGGTGGATCCAAGCGGCGTCAGGCGGCCGAGGCGGCGTTGAAGAGCGTCGGCGGAAAGGTCGAAGCGTTTTACTTTGCATTCGGAGACGAAGACGCCTATGTGCTGATCGACGCCCCCGACAACGCGTCGGTCGCGGCGGCGTCGTTGACGATCGGCGCCAGCGGCGCCGTTCGCACGAAGACCATCGTGCTCCTCACACCCGAGGAGATGGATCAGGCGATCAAGAAGGCGCCGGCCTATCAGGCGCCCGGGCGCTAGACAGGTTCTATTCGCGTGTCACGTCTCGGGCACCCTTGTCGCCGCGCAGCCCCACGAACGCGGAATGACGAAGGTGCCCGTCGCGTGTCCATTCGGTGAAGGCGATCTCCACGATGAGCGTGGGCTTCACCCACGTCAGCGCCTTCATGTCTTCTTCGGTCACCCCCTCGCCCCAGTGTCCCGTCTTGCCCGTCGGCAGATCGGCAAACGGGCACGTCGCTGTTTTCAGCGGGCGCAGCAACCCAAAGATTGTCGCGCGTTGCGCGGCCGTCAGGCCGGCCCGCACGCGCCCCGCGAACCGGAGTTTGCGTTTTTCGTAGTATCCGACGACGAGCGATTGAAAGGTGCGGTGTTCGGGCTTGTAGCCGCCGACGACGAATTCCTGGCGGTGCTGGACTTTGAATTTCTGCCACGCGCCGCTGCGCTTGCCGGGCTCGTAGCGCGAGTCGCGGCGCTTGGCGACGACGCCTTCCAGCCCCACGCTGGCGATGGCCTGGACGATCTGATCCGGAGTGCCTCGAAGCTCGTCCGAGAATTCCAGTTCTGATCCGGCGACGAGTTTGCGCAAGGCGGCGCGTCTGACCGCGAGCGGCTCCCCCTGCAGATCCGTCCCATTGAGGTGCAAGAGATCGAAGGTGAAGTAGCGGATTGCCGTGGCCTTCGCCGTCCGGTGCTGCAACTGCTGAAACGATGGGCGGCCGGATTCGTCGAAGGCGACGACCTCGCCGTCGATGATCGCGGCATTTGCGGTCAATTTCTCCGCAGCCTGTCGAACGGCCGGGTACGACCGGGTCAGGTCGTTCCCGTTGCGCGAGATAATGGTCACTCTCGGACCGTTTTTCAGCACCAGCGCGCGGTAGCCGTCGAACTTGGCCTCGTACAACCACGCGTCCCCTTCCGGCAGTGCCGTCACCGGCAGCGCGGCCATCGGCTGAACGAATCGCACGTCGCGCATCAGTGGTAGGCAATGATTATCGCCTCGCGGCCGCTAGAGAAGGGTGGAGTTCGTGCATGGTCCGCCTTGTGGTCGCCTTACGGATCGAGTTGCCATGGACCCGCTCGTTCGCTGGCAGCGCAGCCGCTCTCTCAGCCGGAGCAAGCCGTCGATCGTGCTGGTCAAGCGGGACTCCTCGGTGGGCATGACCAGGTACGAGGCGCCGGCTCTGCGTGCCTCCGCATCGAGCACGGGATCGAACACGTTGTGCGTGATGATGCACGGCGATGCAGGATCGAGCGCGTGCCGCAGCCAGGCGAGATGGAGACCGTTGAAATCTCCCAGACGAACGTCGGACACAACGATGCTGGTACCGCCGGTCCGTATCCACGCACGGGCTGCCTCGAAGGACGCGATGGTGGCAAACGAACATCCAATCCCGCGAAGCGCCTGCTCGACCTGGATGCTCATCGCCCAGTCAACCGACACAACCACGACGTCCGGTGATGACTTCTCCGACATTCCTACCTCCTGGGCCGTGACATTCGTCCCGGAGCCATAGGGCAATTGACCTGCCACAACGGGACCCATTGCAAAGTCTTGAAAGAGAGTCCCTTAAGGCAAAGCACGAAATTGTGCGTGCTTTTTCTTGCATTGTTCTTGGCTAGGGCGACGGACGATTGCACAAAATCTCATCAGACAAAACTGAGATCGACAGTTCACAGTTATCAGTTCTCAGTCTTGAAAACTGACAACTGACGACTGATAACTGAAAACTACTCCAGGGGCTCGCACATCAGCAGCGCGAAATCGCCGATCGTGGCGAAGCCAAGCCTGTCGTACACGCGCCGGGCGGCGCGGTTGTGGTCGCCGGTGAACAGGACGAGTCGCCGCAGCCCGTGCACCCGCACCGCATCGGCCATCAGCGTCGTCATGGTTGTGGTGGACAGGCCGCGGCCTCGCCGTTCCGGCATGGTGTACACACCGCCGACCTGTCCGATGTGTTTGTAAAGGGCGTTGAGTCCCGCGGTCGCCGAAAGGCGATCATCTTCAAAGTATCCCCACCATCTTCCTGCTCGCGTGGAGTCTTCGAAGAGCGTCTTCCGTTCGGCCGGCGTCCCGTGCCGCGGCAGCCCTTCCTGCTGGGAGAACGCGTCGTTCAGCGCGTCCCACTGGTCGAAGTCTTCCGGTCGCAGTCGTCTCACCTGGGGCATCGCCTCATGTGAAACATCGGCCTCGGTGAGATCGCGCGCTTGAAGGATTTCCTTGCACGCGTAGATTTCCTTGAACGAAGGGCGCTCGCGCAGGATGGACCAGATGGCGTCGGCGAGCGTCCATTCGCCGAGCACGCCGCCGATGGGTCGCGGCTCGTTGAGGCACGCCTCGACGATCGCGCGCGCGTATTCCGTGCGGCCGCCCGCCTCGGCGAGGATCGGCGTCCGGCGCGTCAGGCAGAACACGGCGCGGACGTCGCCGTCGTGTTCGATGAGTTTGAAGTCGCCCGAATTGAGCGCCTCTCCCATCCGCGGGCCGCTGGTGGCCAGGATGCTGAGGAGGAACATCGATGTGTCGGCGTGCTGTTCCAGGAAGCGGCGGACGATCGGCAGGTTCTCTTCGTCGACGGCGCGCACGCGCGGGGGTTCGGCCATGACGCCGGCCATTCTACCGCCATGCTAAACTTCACAATCTCCAGCGGTTTCCGGCTTCCGCGGGATCGGTCGGGGCGTAGCGCAGCCTGGTAGCGCACCTGCCTTGGGCGCAGGGGGTCGCTGGTTCGAATCCAGTCGCCCCGACCACTTTGCTCCAAGAACTTGCAATTTCCTTAGCTAACTGCCGAGTTCAACAACACGGACCTTCCTCAGGGATTCCCGCGAAATCACGAAGCCCACCGTTCGCGTGTGGGATGCACCCAATAGGTTGACAACCAACAGGTTGAGGTGTAGTTTTCCAACATATGACGCCCGACAAGAGCGACGTCCTCTACGGCACTCTCGGCCTGATGGTCATCAAGACTCTGGAGGCGCTGGGTCCGCTGCATGGGTATCGGATTGCCAGGCGCATCGAACAGATCAGCGGCGATCAGCTGGCGCTCAATCAGGGCACTCTGTACCCCGCGCTGCTGAAGCTGGAGCAGATGGGATGGATTTCGTCCAAATGGGGCGAGTCCGAGAGCGGCCGGCGTGTGAAGATCTACACACTGACACGCGCAGGCCGCAAGCAGCTCCACAGGGAAGAAGCGCAGTGGCAGCGTTCGGCGAGTATCGTCGAACGCTTCCTGAAGATTACAGAGGACCCGTCATGACACGCCTGCGGACGTTTGTGTTTCGTCTGTGGGCCCTCCTTGGTTCTCGGCAGATGGATCGCGACATCGACGACGAGATCGCCAGCCATCTTGCCGAAGCGACGGAGGAATACATCCGGCAAGGCCTTTCCCCCGAAGAGGCGCGTCGCGCCGCTCAACGCCGTTTCGGGGGCGTGACGCAGACGACGGAGGTCTATCGAGAAGTCCGGTCATTCACGTGGCCGGAGGATCTGCGGCGTGACCTGCGGCATGCGCTCCGCACGCTCCGGCGCGCTCCCGCATTCACGGCCGTGGCGCTTCTGACGCTGGCGCTCGGGATCGGCGCAAACACGGCGATTTTCTCGATTGTCAACGGCGTCCTGTTGCGTCCGCTCGATTACCCCAAACCCGAGCAGTTGATGTCCGTGACCACACAGTTCGCCGAGCTCGGCCTGCCGCAATTCCCGTTATCGGCGCCCGAATACCTGGAACTTCGCGAGGTCAACCAGTCATTTGCCGTGATGGGGGCGTTTTCGACGGGCCAGGGCGAGGTGAATCTGACTGCCCCCGGCGGAGCTCGGCACGTGCGTAACGCGAACGTCGACGAACATCTGCTCGACGCGCTCGGCCTGCAGGCTGCCCAGGGGCGGCTGTTCGCCCGCGGAGAAACCGACAGGCTCAGTAATGCGCCGCCAGGACAACAATTGCCACCGATCGTTATTCTCTCGCACGAGTTGTGGCAATCCGCGTTTGCAGGACAGCCGATGATCGGGAAAACGGTGGAAGTGAACAGCCGGCGTCGCGAAGTGATCGGCGTCATGCCGCCTGGCGCCGACGTCTTGGATATCCGGCCAGAGATCTGGTTGCCGCTGGGGTTGAACCCGTCCAACCGCGGGAATCGCGCCGCTCACTCCCTGCGGGTGATCGGCCGCTTGAAAAACGACGTCACACCTGAGGCAGCCCAGATGGAATTGACGACGTTCAACGAACAGTGGGGCGAGCGTGTCGGCGTCAGCGATCACATGTTCGCTCCCAACACCGGTCATACTCTGCAAATGGCACCGCTCCACGATCAGATCGTGAGCGGTGCCAGCCGGGCGATCTGGATGCTTCAGGCGACCGCCGGACTGGTGCTGCTGATCGCCTGTGCCAATCTAGCGAATCTCCTGCTGGCGAGGGCGGCAATACGCCGTCGTGAATCCGCGGTGTGCACGGCCCTCGGTGCGAGCCGGCGCCGTCTCCTGCGGCAGTTCATGACCGAAGGCGCACTGCTGTCGATCGCAGGCAGCGCACTGGGGGTGTGGCTCGCCCATGTAGGTCTGCGCACACTCGCACAGGTGTACCCCGCGGCGATGCCTCGATCGACCGAGGTCAGCGTCGATCTGCCCGTGCTGCTGTTTGCCTGCGGCGTCGCTATCGCCACCACCATGTTCTTCGGACTGGCGCAGCTTCGGCACATCGGCGTGAAGGATCTCCGCGTCACGCTCACCGACGCCGGCAGCAAAGGCGCCAGCGGCGGGACACGCCGTCACATCCGCCGCGGCCTGGTGATGGCCGAAGTCGCAGTGGCCGTCGTCCTCGTGATCGGCGCGGGCCTGCTCATACGCACCGTCTACAATCTCGCGAACGTCGACTTGGGATTCAATCGGTCGCGCCTGGTGACGTTCTCTATCTACTTGCCGGAAAGTACCTATGCCACGTCGAGGATTCGAGTGCAGACGTTTCAGCGTCTGCTGGACGCGCTCCGTCCCCTCCCTGGTATGGAGGCGGCGACGGCCATGTCAGGCCTGCCGCCGAATCGGCCGCCCCTCACGGTCAATACACCGGTCGCCGATACCACGGCGCCGTTGGTGGGGCCGTTCCCTGTCGTTGATTATTATCAGTACGTGATGCCCGACTATTTCAAGACGATGGGCATCCCGATCGTACGCGGGCGCAGTTTTCAGCCAACGGATGCCACATCCTCGGGGCCTGTAGCCATCGTGAACGAGAAGTTCGCCGAGACGTTCTGGAAAGGGCGAGACCCAATCGGGCAGCGCGTAAAACCGGGCAACGATCAGCTGCCGTGGTTCACCGTCGTGGGAGTGGCGAAGGATGTCAAGCAGCGGGGCGTTGATCAGGAAACAGGAACCGAGCTTTACCTGTCAGCTCCGCAGATCGCTGTAGTGCAGGAGCTTGGGATGGTGCCACTCAACCACATTGTGTTGCGCACGCCCCTTCCTGCAGCGGCATTGTCGCAGTCCGTTGCGCGCGTGGTCCATGAAATGGACCCGGCTGTCCCAGCCATGCGCCTTCGCGATATGGAGACCGTCGTTGCTGAATCCATCCAGCGACCTCGCTTCCTGGCGCAACTCCTTGGGCTGTTTGCCGGCCTTGCCCTGCTGCTCGCCGCCCTGGGGACGTATGGAGTCTTGTCCTCCCTCGTTGCGGAGCGCCGCCACGAGATCAGCATTCGCATGGCGCTCGGCGCAGATCGCTCCAGCGTGCTCGTCCTCGTCATGAGGGAGGGCCTTCTCCTCACGGCTATCGGTGTTGTGGTTGGACTCGCGGGGGCCTTCGGTCTGAACCGGCTGATCGCGTCGCTGTTGTTCGGTGTGGGCCCAACAGATGTGCCCACGGTTGCTGGCGTGACTGCCACGATGATCCTCGTGGCCGCGGTCGCATGTATGCTGCCAGCCTGGCGAGCGTCGAGACTCGATCCGAACGCGGTGTTGAGAATATAGGGGCGAATCCAGTCGCCCCGACCAGTATCAACCGGGGCACCCTGAGCGAAGTCGAAGGGTCGCCCCGACCATTTTCGATATTTTCCTGGGCAATTCCTCTGATTCCGTCATTCGCCAACGACGGATTTCGCCCACCGATACTCACGAAAACCCGTAAAGGGGATCACAAAAGGGATCACAACGGCGGCACCGGCGAGTTGACTTTTTCGTCCGTCGAGTGCAAAAGGTAGAGTCATGTTCGAAGTTCGCCTTCGGTTCCCCTTTCCTCATGCTGACAAGCAGCACCAAGTGACAGAGTTATCTCTTACCGAGATTGCTGACCTTCAACCCTTCTGGGAAGCGAATGATGGTGAACCTCTGGAGGAATACAGATGGGAGACCGGGTCGCGTGATGACGCGGAACGTATGGCCGGTCGCCTCAGGAATCTCCGCTACAAGTTGCCGGATCGACCGGAGTCGCTTCCTCCTCACGTAGAGGTGGTGGAGGTAGACTCAGGCCCGCAGATCTGAGAACGACGTTCGCCAAAACCTACCTTGCGCGCGTGCGCCTCACCCCGCTACTCTTCCCGCCGCGCCAGCGAGAGCGCCTCGTCGCGAGACTGCGCGTCCATGATCGCATAGCCGCCGACAATCTCCTTGGACTCGGCCAACGGCCCGTCCATCACGGTGATCTTGCCGCCCGCGGGCCTCACACGCGTCCAGGCGGACGAGGGCTGGAGCCCGGCGCCACGATGACAGCAGCGGGGCGGCAGTGGCGACGAGCAGCGCTTTTCTGAATTGGTTTTCCGCAACGAGGCGCATGCCAGAGCCCTTACAAAACTTCCAAACCGAAGCGTCGCGACGGGCAGGCCATTAGGCTTGGTCCTCTTCCTCGATGCTTTCTAGGGCGTCCGTGACCTTCTCGATGTCTTGCTCCGCCTCATTGAGCTTCCGGTGCGACTCCAAAAGTGGTTCTTCTTTGGCTTCTGCAAGGGTAGTAGCGACATCGTCAAGGTCGGCAATCACAGCGTCCAGCCTTTTCGAAAGGGTGGGCTCACGCTCATCAGCATCGGCTTTCGTGCCGGAATCGGATTTCATATGGCCCCTCCGCACCCAGTCTAACAATATTCAGAAGGCGGACCGTGTAAACAACTCGCAACTTTTAGCTCCAGCAATTTGGATTCGGAGGACTCTTGCGAGAAGAGTTCTGTCGGGTTACGCGCGTCGACGAGCCACGACACCTGAAGGCGAGTCACATCAAGCCGTGGCGAGAAGCGACGGACGCCGAGAATGCGCTTCCCCCACCATAGCGTGAGGTTCGCTTCACTTGTTGTTCTTTAAAGCTACGCTTCCGGCTGCGCCTCCTCCTCGAGCGGGCGCATCTCGCACTCCCCCTCGAACGTCGGCCAGTGCTTCAGGTGGATCTCCATGAAACGCCGCGCCAGCGAGAGCGCCTCTTCGCGCGACTTCGCGTCCATGATCGCGTAGCCGCCGACAATCTCCTTGGACTCGGCAAACGGCCCGTCCATCACGGTGATCTTGCCGCTGGACAGCCTCACACGCGTTCCGGTAGACGAGGGCTGAAGACCGGCGCCGGTGATGAAATTGCCGCTCTTCGTCGTTTCCTCGATGAACTTGCCCATCTCCTCGTACAGACTCGCAGGAACCTGGACATTCCGGTAGTCCTCGGTGTGTTTGATGAACATCATGTAGCGCATGAGTCGTGATCTCCTCCTATCCTGACGTCGATCGGGGCGGGCCGAAATCGACACTCCGCCTAATTTGAAAGCCCGGACAGGCCTAAAGGCCCTGTGCCACCGATGAGGGGTAGGGCTTTGACTATTCCTCTCTCAGCGCTGTGTTCGGGTGCTGGCGACCCAGAGTAGTTGAATCTTTCAGAGGAACCAAAATCGCCCATATCATCAGCCATCCATACTCATGGCACCGATCGTCCCCGATTCACGAACCATCAAGGCCTTCCCTACTCGAGCGGCGCTCGAACGCTGGATGCGGAAGAACCACGCACGCGAGACGGAACTCTGGCTGAAGATCTACAAGAAGGGCTCCGGAGCCGCGACCGTGAGTATCACCGACGCGCTCGACGTGGCGCTCTGCTGGGGATGGATCGACGGCATCCGCAAGGCCTTCGACGAGCAGTCGTTTCTGCAGCGCTACACGCCGCGGCGGCAGAAGAGCATCTGGAGTCAGATCAACCGGACGCATGTCGCACGGTTGACGGCGGCCGGCCGGATGACCGAACACGGTCAGCGGCAGGTTGACGCGGCGAAGGCTGACGGCCGCTGGGACAGCGCGTATGCGCCGATCCGCAGCACGACAAAAGAGACCATTCCCGCCGATCTGCGCGCGGCCATCGAGGCGAGCCCACGGGCACGCAGGACATTCCGGAAGCTCGGGCGCATGAACCTTTTCGCGCTGGCATTTCGCACCAACAACATGAAGACCGCTGCCGGCCGCGCAAGAAAGATCGCGTCGCTCGTCGCCATGCTGGAACGCGGCGAGACGATCGTGCCCGAGCGCTGACACGTAACGAACGTCATTCACAATCGGTCCCGTATGGTCCGGCTAAAGCCGGACAGGCCTAAAGGCCTGTGCCACCGGAGAGGCAGGGCTAAAGCCCTGCGCTACCGGTAAGGCTCGTGCGCTACCCCTGAGCTGCACGCGCAGGCACGTGGCGGCGGACGAGCGCGAGCGAGATGACGGTGACGGACATCGCCGCGGCGACGACGGTGAAGAAGCCGCGGCTGCCGTCTGTATCGAGCGCCCACGCCCCGGCGTAGCTGCTGAGAATCGCGCCGAGCCGGCCGATGCCGGCCGCGCTGCCCACACCGGTCGATCGCAGCGCCGTCGGATACACGTGCGCCGCCAGCGCATACAGCGTCGTCTGGACGGCATTGATCAGTCCGCCCGTCAACGCCAGCATCACCACGATCGGCAACGTCGCGCTGTCCGCGCCGATCGTCATCCCTCGCATGACGATCGCCGACACCAGCGCGCCCACCGCCATCGCGATCATCGTGATGCGCGAGCCGATGCGCGCGATCGCCAGCGAGCCCGCGATGGCCCCCACGACTCCACCCAGATTGAACGTGGTGATGCCGAGGTTCGCCAGCGATCCGAGCCCCGCGCCCGAGAGCATCGACGGCACCCACGTGAAGCCGAGGTACACGGCCAGCAGACACGAGACATACGCTCCCCATAACGCGAGCGTGTCGCCCAGATAGGGTGGCTTCAAAACAGTGACGGCCGATGGACGATCGACCTGCGCGTCAGCGGTGTCGATGACACCCGTCGCCGAATCGAGGGGATGCCCCATGCGCCGGAGCGTGGCGATTAGCTCCGGGCGCCGGCTGGGATGCCGCGCGAGAAATCGAGGCGATTCGGGAAGAAGCCAGAAGAGGAGCGCCGCCGCCGCAAACGGCACAGCGCCACCCAATGCGAACAGTCCCCTCCACCCGACGAGGGGAAGCGCGCGCTCGGCGAAGAGCCCGGCCAGCATGGCGCCAAGGGGCACACAAACAATGGTCAAGGTGACCGCAAACGGCCGATGGCGGCGTGGAACGAACTCCGATGAAAGCGTCGCGGCACACGGAATCGCGCCACCAAGTCCGATGCCGACGAGCAACCGCAGTGTGCCGAGCGCCGCAATGCTGTTCACGAACGACGCGGCGATCGTCATCGTGCCGAAGAGCAGCATACTCGCGATGAGCGCGCCACGCCGGCCCGATCGATCGGCCACGACGCCGGCCAGGCCCGCGCCGATGAGCATGCCGACGAAGCCGAGCGCGCCGACGCTGGCAAACGCAGCACGAGGCATCGACCACTCGCGCATGATCGATGGAATGGCAAGGCCCAGCAGCTGATTGTCGATGCCGTCGAAGATGATGGCGAGGGCGCTCAAAAAGACGACGAATTTCTGATAGCCGCTCCAGCTTCCTTCGTCCAGGAGCTGGCCGACGTCAACGGAGCGGCCGGCAGTCGCCATCTATTCCGACGGTTTCTTTCCGCGGCTCGTCAACACGTCCTGCGCAAGTCGGAACGCGTGGTTCGCGGCCGGCAGACCGCAATACACGGCTGCCTGCAGGAACACTTCTTTCACGTCATCGGCACTCATCCCGCTGTCGAACGCCGCATTCAGGTGCATCTTCAGCTCGGCGTCGCGGCCGAGGGCCACGAGCATCGCCAGCACCAGGAGACGCCGCGTGCGCTCGTCCAGTCCGGGACGCGTCCAGATCTCGCCCCACGCGTAGCGCGTCAGCAGGTCCTGGAACTCGGACGTCAGCTCGTCTCGCGACGCCAACGCGCGGTCGACGTGCGCGTCGCCCAGCACGCGCCGGCGTACTTTCATTCCCGCGTGGAAGCGCTCGGATTCATCCATCTGAAGTACCTGTCTTAGTGGCCACTACCCGGCCAGGTGCGTCATGACCGCGGTGTTGAAGTCGTTCGCGGCTTCGATGTTCGACAGATGCGACGCGGACAGGCGCACGAGGCTCGATCCGGCAATCGCCTCCGCGATCTTCTCTCCGTGCGCTGGAGGTGTGGCCGGGTCGCGATCGCCGACAATCACCAGCGTGGGCGTGCGCATTCCCTGTATCGCGATGTCCAGATCCATGTCGCGTATCGCCGCGCAGCACGCCGCATACCCCTCCACGGGCGTCGCGAGCAACATGCGCCGGCAACGATCGATCTCGGCTGGCGCGCGCTGGATGAACTCGGGCGTGAACCACCGATTGATGACGACATCCGCCAGAGCCGCCATGCCGTCGGCCTGCGCCACACGAATGCGCTCGTCCCAGAACTCGGGTGGCCCGAGACTCGACGACGTGTTGGCGAGCACGAGACGGGTCACCATGTGCGGCGCGTTGGCGCCGAGCCACATCCCCACCATGCCGCCTTTCGAAAGACCGCAGAAGCTCACCTGGCGGAGACCAAGGCCGTCGATCAACATGGCGGCGTCGAGACCGAGGCGATCGATCGTGTACGGACCCTGAGGCGCATCCGATCGCCCGTGCCCGCGGCTGTCATAGCGCAGCACGCGAAAACGCTTCGACACCGATGGCACCTGGGTGTCCCACATCCCGAGATCGCTCCCGAGCGAGTTCGAAAACATCACGACGGGCCGATCCTCGGGTCCATCCAACAGATAAAAGAGACGACAGTCGCCCACAGACAGATACGCCATTCACGAGACTCCCGGAGTACGGTGACGCGTCGCCAGCATGCGCTCGACCAGCCGTTTCGCGTGCGCGGCCTGGTTGTCGTAGTCGAACAGGGCGTCGAGCGCAGACGCATCGAGGTGCTCGGCTATCGAGGGTGTTCGCGCAAGCACGTCGCGTAGATGCGCGCCGCTCCCGGCTGCATTGCGGCTCGCCTCCTCGACGAGGGTGTGCGCGCGATCTCTGCCGATGCGCGGCGCAAGCGCCATCATGACAGCCTCGGCGCAGACGAGCCCGCGAGTCAGGTCGATGTTGCTGCGCATGCGTTTGGCGTTGACCTCGAGACCGTCGATCGCTTCGAGCGCGCGGCTCGCCGATCCCCATGTGAGCGAAAAGATCTCGGGCAGCGTCTCCCACTCCACCTGCCAGCCACCCAACCCGCGCTCGTGCTCCTGCGGCATGGCGGCAAAGAGACTTGCCACGAGGTGCGGCACTCGCCCCGCCGCCGCGAGCATGACGGCGCACGCCACCGGATTACGCTTGTGCGGCATCGTCGAGGATCCGCCGCGACCGGGCGCCGGCGGCTCGGACAGCTCACCCACTTCGGTCTGCATCATCAGCGAGACGTCTCGCGCGATCTTGCCAAGCACGCCTGCGAAGAGCGCCAGAGCGGCAGCCAGATCGACGAGTCGATCGCGGTGCGCGTGCCACGACAGATCGGGCTCGGGCAGATTCAGCTCTGCCGCGAGGAGCGTGGAGATCGCAGGTCCCGCTTCGCCGAGCGACGTAAGCGATCCGGCGGCACCACCGAACTGCAACACGCACGCCGCGTCGCCGGCGCGTTCGATCCGGTTGCGTGTGCGATCGACCGCCGCACACCAGCCGGCCGCTTTCAGACCGAAGGTGATGGGAACCGCATGCTGCAGCCACGTCCGGCCGACCATCGGCGTCGAGGCGTGGACCTGCGCAAGCGCTGCCAGCGAGTCGGCGAGCTTTTGCGTCTCGGGCAGGAACCGATCGAGGCCTCGCCTCAACTGAAGCACGAGGCCGGTGTCCATCGCATCCTGACTGGTGGCGCCCCAGTGTACGCAGCCAGCTGCCGCCGCATCTTTTCGCGCGACCAGCTGCGTGAGGGCAGCCACGAGCGGAATCGCAGGATTACCGGCGCTGGCGGCCGCCGCGCCCAACTGATGACGATCGAAGAGTTCCGCGCGGCAACATTCAGCGATGACGTCCGCCGCGCGCGGAGGAATGACGCCGGCCTTCGCTGCGGCGCGCGCGAGCGCCGCCTCGAAATCGAGCATCCCCTGGAGGCGTGCCGCGTCTGAAAAGACTTCGCCGGCAGCGGTGCCTCGGAACAACGGATCGAGCATCGGCGAGTCGGCGGCCATCAGAAGTCGAAAAACACGGTCTCGGACTCGCCCTGCAGGCGCACGTCCCACTCGAACGTGCCCGGCGCCACTTCACGCGCCACGAGCGTGTCTCGCCGGCCGGGCTCCACGAGGGTCAGTCACCACATCCTCTGAATTACCGGCACCGTCCGGAAAGTAGATGCGGCTGTTGAGATGCCGGAGGAGGCCGCGCATGAAGATGGCGACAACTATATGCGGAGCCTGCAGCTTTCCGTCTGGCCCCGCCACACGCCCGGGCCTGGTCGTCGTGAACTGAAAGCTGCCGTCCGCGCCGGTCGGCACGCGGCCAAATCCGACAAATCCGTCGTGCCGCTCGCTCGTCGCGTACTCGCCTTTCGGATCGGCCTGCCACATCTCGACCATCGCATCCGCCACGCCCGCACCGTCGCCGTCGATCACACGGCCGCGAATTGTGATGAGCGGCCCGGCGAAGCGTGCGTCCACCAGCTTGTCGTTGAACAACGTGCACAAGCCAACATGGAAGAACGGTCCGACGGTCTGCGATCCGGTTCCAATCATCATTTCTCCCAGGGCGTCATTTCTCCCAGGGAGTCGCGTCCCGGCCGCGCAGCACCATGTCGAACCGATACCCCAGCGCATGCTCGGGCATTGTCGTGTCCCAATCGAACGACGACACGAGCCGTTCGCGTGCGGCGGCGTCGGGAATGCCGTGCAGGACGGGATCGAACGGCAACAGCGGGTCGCCCGGAAAGTACATCTGCGTGACCAGGCGCGTAAGAAAGGCTTCGCCAAAGAGGGAGAAATGGATGTGCGCGGGACGCCACGCGTTCTGGTGATTGGTCCAGGGATAGGCACCCGGCTTGATCGTGACGAACCGGTACCTGCCCTCTGCATCGGTCAGCGTCCGGCCGCATCCCGAGAAGTTCGGATCGAGCGGTGCGTTATGCCGATCGATCGCGTGCGCGTATCGTCCGGCTGCATTGGCCTGCCACAGCTCGACGAGCGTATGACGGATAGGGCGACCGTCTTCGTCCAGCACGCGGCCGGTGACGATGATGCGTTCGCCGAGAGGCTCGGCGTCGTGCGCACGGGTGAGGTCGTGATCGAGCGGCCCCACGGCGTCGCGGCCAAACACAGGCCCGGTCAATTCGGACATCGTCTGGGGCATCAGAACCAGCGGTTTCGATGGCGCTCGTTTTCTGCTGGACACGTACGGCGGATACAGGTGTGGCGGCTGCGTCCCCGGGGGCACCGGACCGTACAAACGCTTCGTGGTCGACATCACATTTTCGCGTGCGCTTCGGCCGTGCGCTGCAGCAGCGCACGAAGCGCCATCAACTCTGGCTCCGAGGGTGCGTCCGTTTCAACCATCTGGCTGGCAAATCGGACCGCCCAACCCGTATTTTCGACGACCTTCTCGCGCGTGACGCCCGGATGGAGGTGCGTCACGACAAACTCACGCGATCCCGTTTCCGGCTCCATGATGCAGAGGTCGGTGATGATCGCCGCTGGTCCATTGCCCGGCAGATTCAGCCGTGCCCGCGCGTCGCCGCCGTCGAGATATCCGGCCGACGTGATGAAGTCTACCTTCTCTACGAACGTTCGTCTCGATTGCTGCAGCACGATGAACACCTCGCGCGCCAGCGACGCGATCTCGGACGCTCCGCCCGCGCCGGGCAGCCGCACGGCAGGCTTATCGTACGGCCCGATCACGGTCGTGTTGATGTTGCCGAACTTGTCCACCTGTGCGGCCCCGAGAAACCCGACGTCGATGCGACTTCCCTGCAGCCAGTAGCGAAAGATCTCCGCCGTCGAGACGACGGTATCGGCGGTATCGGCCAGCTCGCCGTCGCCGATCGAAAGAGGCAGCACGGCGGGCTTGGCGCCAATCGGGCCCGATTCGTAAATCAGCACGATGTCGGGCGCATGCGTGAGACGCGCGAGGTTAGCGGCCGTCGACGGCAGCCCGATGCCGACGAAACAGACGACGCTATTGCGCAGCCGGCGGGCCGCGGCAACCGTCATCATCTCGGTCGTCGTGCAGGAAGGCGGCTGGCTCATGCCGCCTCGCCGTTGGTTACATGATGTGCGAGCCACTGCTGAAAACTCTCGCGCGTGCGCGCAATCTCGTCCCATTCCTTGTAGAAGCGATTGTCGCGCTCGTAGTAGCCGTGCGCGTAGGAAGGCTTCGCTCCACCCCTGGCGACCGCGACAGCGGCAAACACCCAGTGAGGCAGCACGCATGCGTTGAAATCAGCATCAAGAGCGTCCACGATTTCCTCGACCGTCGCAATCGCCCGCCTGGCCGCGAGCACTGCTTCCTTCTGGACGCCGACGATACCCTTGACGAGCACATTGCCCTTGCGATCGGCCTGCTGTGCGTGAATCACCGTGACGTCGGGGCGCAGCGCGGGCACGGCCGTCAGCTCCTGCCCCGTGAACGGGCAACTGATCGGCTTGATGCGATCGCTGTGGCGTGGAAGATCGGAGCCGGCATAGCCGCGCAACACGGCAAAGGGCAATCCCGCCGCTCCCGCGACGTACACATTCGCCATGTCCGCATGGCTGTGCTCCTCGATCTCGAGCGGGTTCGGCCATCCGTGCTCGACCGCGTCGCGAAATCTGTGGAGCGATCCCACACCAGGGTTGCCTGCCCACGAGAAGACGAGCCGCCGCGCGCACCCGGCGCCGATCAACTGGTCGTAGATCAGATCTGGGGTCATCCTCACGAGCGTCAGGTCGCGGCGCTTCTGGCGGATCACTTCGTGTCCGGCGGCGAACGGGATGAGGTGGGTGAAGCCCTCCATCGCAACGATGTCGCCGTCGTGGATGACCTCGGCAATCGCTTCGCGCAGCGTGACGATCTCAGGCATCGATCGGAAACCCCACGTAGTTTTCGGCCAGGCTCGTAGCGGCCGCGCGGGAGCTGACGACATAGGCGAGCCGCGCGAGCTGAAGCCGATACTCCGCGCCGGAATCGTCCCCCGGGAACCGGTGCAGCATCGACGTCATCCAGTAGGAAAAATCCTGCGCGCGCCACACTCGGCGCAGGCACGTATCGGAATAGCCGTCAAGCCTCGTCTGGTCGCCGGTGCGATACGAGTGCACGAGCGCGCGGGCCAGGTGCCACACGTCACGAACGGCAAGGTTCAGTCCCTTCGCACCTGTCGGCGGAACGATGTGCGCCGCGTCGCCGGCCAGGAACAGACGTCCGAATTGCATGGGCTCGACAACAAAGCTGCGCATGCTGGTCACGTTCTTCTCGAGCACCGGCCCTTCCTTCAGCGTCCAGCCGTCCCGCCTCGCGAACCGCTCGTGAAGCTCGTGCCAAATCCGATCGTCCGACCAGTTCTCGATGCGATCGTCGTACCCGCACTGGACGTACAACCGGCTCAACCCGGGTGTGCGCAGACTGTGCAGCGCGAACCCACGCTCGGACGCCGCGTAGATGAGCTCGTCGGTCGAGGGCGCCACCGCCGCGAGGATGCCGACCCAGCCAAACGGATACTCGCGTTGGTATGTCGCGAACGCCCCTGCCGGCAGTTCGTGACGGCAAATCCCGTGGAACCCATCGCATCCCGCGACGAAATCGCACTCGATTTCGGTGCGTCTGCCCTCGAGCGTGCACCGGATTCTCGGCCGCGCAGAGTCGATGTCATGCACCGACACATCGCCGACTTCATAGTGAATACACGCGCCGGCGGCGAGCCGCGCGGCGACGAGATCCTTGACGACCTCCTGCTGGCCGTAAATGAAGATCGAGCGCCCATCCGTCAATTCGGTCAACGGAATGCGATGCGCCTCGCCCTGGAATCTCAGCTCGATACCGTGATGGACCAGCCCTTCGCGTCTCAGACGATCGCCAACACCAATGGCGATGAGCAAATCGACGGTGCTCTGCTCGAGCACGCCGGCGCGCACGCGCTTTTCGACGTACTCACGGCTGCGCCGCTCGACGACAATCGACTCGACGCCTTCGAGGTGGAGCAGGTGCGACAGCACCAATCCCGCCGGGCCGGCGCCGACAATCCCGACTTGTGTCCTCATAGCGCGATCTCTTACACGCGCTCGAGAATCGTAGCGACGCCCTGTCCCACGCCGACGCACATCGTGCAAAGCGCGTATCGTTCGCGCGTGCGGGCAAGCTGATAGGTGGCCGTCGTCACCAGCCGCGCACCGCTCGCACCCAGCGGGTGGCCGATCGCGATCGCCCCACCGTTCGGATTGACGTGCGGCGCCTCGTCGGGGACGCGATGCTCGCGAAGCACGGCGAGCACCTGAGCGGCAAAGGCTTCGTTCAGCTCGATGATACCGATGGCGGCCAGGTCGAGCTTCGCGAGCTTCAGTACCTTGTCCATCGCCAGTACCGGCCCAATCCCCATCGTGCGTGGTACCACACCCACTGCCGCCGACGCCACCACGCGGGCACGCGGCGTGAGGTTGTGTGTCTTCACCGCTTCTTCCGACGCAACGATGAGCGCAACCGCACCGTCGTTGATGCCCGACGCGTTGCCCGCCGTCACGGTTCCACCGGGCTTGACGATGGGCTTCAGCTTCGCGAGCGATTCGAGCGTGACGTCCGGCCGCGGGTGTTCGTCGGTGGTCACGAGCGTTGCGGCTTGACCCAAGCGAGCGACCGAAACAGGCACGATCTCTTCGGCGAGCCGGCCCTCCCGGAGCGCCGCGGCCGCGCGCTGCTGGCTGCGCAGCGCGAACGCGTCCTGATCGTCGCGCGCGATCTCGAACTCTTCCGCCACGTGCTCCGCCGTTTCGGGCATCGTGTCGATGCCGTAGCGCGCCTTCATGATGGGGTTCACGAATCGCCACCCGAGCGTGGTGTCTTCGATCTTCGCGTCGCGCGAGAACGGCTCTGCAGCCTTGCCCATGACGAACGGCGCGCGCGACATGCTCTCGACGCCGCCGGCGACGATGAGCGACGCCTCGCCGCTCTTGATGGCGCGCGCGGCCAGGATGACGGCGTCGAGGCTCGAGGCACACAGGCGGTTGACCGTCAGGCCCGGTGCGTCCTGCGGCAGCCCTGCCAGGAGGAGCGCTATGCGCGCGACGTTGCGATTGTCCTCGCCCGCCTGGTTCGCGCACCCGTACGCCACATCGTCGAGGGCCGCCCAGTCGACCCCGGGATTCCGGTCGACCAGCGCCTTGAGCGGGATCGCGGCCAAGTCGTCGGTGCGCACCGACGCCAGGCTGCCGCCATACCGGCCGAACGGCGTACGAACGGCATCGCAGACAAAAGCTTCCGCCATGTCCGGAAGTCTCCGATCTGGCGCCGGCCAATGTCAAGCCGAATATCGGCCCAGTTGTGCGATAATCGCACACGGATGGCCCGCCTGCGCGCACCCGCACCGCTCGGCGCTTCGGCGCGGCAGGCTCGCCGCCGGTCGGATCCCAACTTCATGCTCTCGCTCGCCCGCGGGCTCGCCGTGATTCGGGCGTTCGACGAGACCGACGCCGCCCTCCCGGTGGCCGAAATCGCCCGCCGCGCGTCGATGTCGCGCGCCGCTGCCCGGCGCTGCCTGTATACGCTCGAACGGCTCGGCTACGCGGGCGGCGCCAACGGCGCCTACGAGCTGACGCCAAAGGTACTGATGCTGGGCCACGCCTACCTGGCGTCGACGAAGGTGGCGCGCGCCGCCCAGCCGGTGCTCGAGTCGGTGTCGGATCGCCTGCAGGAATCGTGTTCGCTGAGCGTGCTCGACGGCACCGATATCGTGTACGTGGCACGCGCCGCGATGAGGCGTATCCTCTCAATCGGCATTTCGGTGGGTACGCGGTTGCCGGCCTACTGCACGTCGATGGGACGCGTGCTGCTGGCCTATCTCGACGAGAAGGAGCGGGCGGCGTTGTTGAGCCGGATCGATCTGACAGCCCAGACGCCCCGTACCATCACCGATCGCCAGGCGCTTCGCACGGAACTGCGCCGCGTGCGCACGGCCGGCTTCGCGCTGGTGGATCAGGAGCTGGAAATCGGCCTGCGATCGATAGCCGTGCCCGTTCGCAGCCGTGGGGTGGTCGTGGCCGCCATCAACGTCGGAGTCCACGCGGCTCGCGTCGATCTTCGAACGATGACGAGGCAGTACGTTCCCGTGCTGCGCGAGGCGTCCGAGGACATCGGGAACGCAATCGGCACGACGCTCGGATGAGAGATATGCGAAGCGATGTCGTAGGCAGCCTGCTCCGGCCGGCGTTTCTGAAAGAGGCGCGTCAGAAATACCAGCGTGGCGAGCTGAAGGCGTCGGAGTTCAAGACCATCGAAGATCGCGCGGTCGATCAGGCGGTCGCGCTGCAGGAAGCCGCCGGGCTGAGCGTCATCACCGACGGCGAAATGCGGCGCTACGCGTTCTTCGGCCATCTCGTCGATGCCCTGGAAGGCTTCGACAAGTTCGCCGGCTGGTCGGTGACGTTCCGCGACGGCGAAGGGCACGAGGCGGCGCTCCAGCGGCCGGTGGTCGTCGGCAAGCTGCAGTGGCGGCGCCAGATGGCGGTCGAAGAGTTCACCTATTTGCGAGGGCGAACGAAGTCACACGTCAAGGTGACGCTCATCAGCGCCCAGCAGGCGGCCGCCTACTATGACCCTGCCAAGTCCAAGGGCGCGTACGCCACGCGCGACGCGTATCTCGCCGATCTCGTCGATTTCACTCGCAGGGAGATCGAGGAGTTACGACGCCTCGGATGCGAGTACGTCCAGATCGACGCACCGCAGTACGCGGCGCTGCTCGACGAGAAGTTTCGCGAGGGCTACCGTCAGCGCGGCAGCGATCCTGACCGGATGCTCGAGGAGTGCATCGAGCTGGACAACGCCATCATCAGCGGCCACCCGGGCGTGACCTTCGGCATCCACATCTGCCGCGGCAATCACAAGAGCATGTTCTACGCGTCGGGCGGGTACGAGCGCATCGCGCAGACGATCTTCCGGAAGGCCGGGTTTCACCGCTTTCTTCTCGAGTATGACGACGACCGATCGGGCACGTTCGAGCCGCTGAAGCACGTGCCGGACGATCGCACAGTGGTGCTGGGGCTCGTCAGCTCGAAGCGGCCGGCGCTCGAGTCGGCGGACGTGCTGAAAGCGCGCATTGCGGAAGCCACGAAGTTCGTTCCGCTCGAGCGGCTGGCGCTGAGCCCGCAATGCGGGTTCGCGTCGACAGAAGACGGCAATCGGTTGTCGGAGGACGATCAGCGGAAGAAGCTCGCGCTGGTGGCGTCGGTGGCGCGGGAAGTGTGGTAGCACAAACCCCTGACAGGGCTAAAGCCCTGTGCCACCGGTGCGAGTAGCTGGGCTGAAGCCCAGCCCTACCGGTCCGAGTACGTCAGTGTTCGTCTTAGGCGGACCCGTGAAAGTCCGGCTAAATCCGGACACTACGTGCCACACGGACGACGCGGACGACAGGGCTGAAGCCCTGTGCCACCGTTAGGAACGAGGTTTCAACCAGGCGCGCCAGTCGCGCAGCGAGGTACGGCCCGACACGCGCGACCAGGCGCCGTCCGGTCGATCCTTCCAGTCCCTGTCCCGGCGGCCGCCACGCCACAAGGTACGCCGATCGGGGTTCGTCCGACGTTCCATCGACACGACCGAAGGGAGTTCGGCGATTTCGGCTGGGAGAGTCTTGTGTGTCATGCCTCCTTTATCGGTACAGACCTCGGAATACTTCACAGTTCGACATCCGGGCCAAAAAGAGGGGTACACTCTTGCCCGGGCCTGCCCTGCTGAGCCGATCCTCGGCTCGCTTTCGCACTCCGTGATGAGGAGACGTATGCCCTTTCACTCGGTCACCGCCCGGCTTTCGTACGGGGCCGCCGTCGGCGCGGCCATCGTGGCGTTGTCCGGCTGCGCAACCGTCAACCGGCTGGCGGTGAAGAGTGTGGCCGATACGCTATCGGAGGGGGGAGACACCGTCACGTCGCACGACGACCCCGACCTCATCGCCGGGGCCTTGCCGTTTGCCTTGATGCTGCACGAATCGCTGCTGGCGTCGGTCCCCACGTCACGAGCCGTTGCTGACGACCACGTGCAGCCTCTATACGATGTACTCGTTCGGCTTCGTGGCCGCCGACGCCGAGGCGCTGCAAAAGGACGACTACGATCGATCCAAGCGCCTGAGCGACCGATCCTTTACGCTCGCCCAGCGCGGGAAGAACTACTGCTGGAAAGGCCTGGAGTCCAGGTTTCGCGGCATCACGGACACGTTGAAAAAAGATCCCGTTCGCGCATTGGAACGCGCGAAGAAAGAGGATGTCCGGCTTCTCTACTGGGCCGCGGCGTCTCTTGGTGCCGCCATCTCGGCCGGCGGACTCGACCATCCCGAACTGCTCATCGACTGGCCGGTCGTGCGGGCGCTGGCCGAACACGCGATGACCCTCGACGAAACGTGGAGCAACGGATCGCTCCCCGAGTTGATGATTACGGTTGAAAGCCAGGGCGAGGCCCTGGGCGGATCGGAAGAGCGTGCGCGGAAGTACTTCGCGCGTACCGTGGAGATCCAGAAAGGCTTGTCGCCAAGCCCCTACGTCGCGCTCGCAACCGGGGTGGTCAAGAGCAAGCAGGATCGGGCTGAATTTTCGAAGTTGCTGGAGCAGGCGCTCGCGATCGATCCGGAACAGGATCCAAGCCACCGGCTCATCACGCTCGTCACGCAGCGGCGGGCGCGCGTGCTGCTCGACCGCATCGACGACTTATTCCTGGAACCGGGTCCAGGTTTGAATTAACCGGAGGATGTGTATGTTCGGCAGGATTCCCCTTCGACTGGCTTTCGCGCTTGCGCTGGTCGCAACTGTGTCCGTCCGCGCGCAGGCGCCCATTAACGTTCGGCTCGCAACCCTCGCACCCGACAACTCGCCCTGGACGGGCGCGCTGCGCTCGATGGGCACCGCGTGGGAAAAGGCCACCGAGAAGCGCGTTCGACTGACCGTCTATGCCGGGACGATTCCCAGCGAGTCGTCTGCCATCGCGCGCATGGCGGTCGACGGTCTGCAGGCCGCCACGCTGATGGTCGCCGGGCTGTCGGAAATAGACGAGGCCTTCAACATCTTCGGTGTCCCGTTTTTCTTCGAATCGGATGCGGAGCTCGTGCACGTTCAGCAGAAATTGACGCCGCTCATCCGCGAGCGGCTGCAGGCCAAAAAGTACCACCTCATCAACTGGGGCAACGCCGGCTGGGTGCAGCTGTTCTCCAAGCAGCCCATCCGCACGCTCGACGAAGTAAAAAGCGCCAAGCTCTACACCACCGAAGGCAATGCGAAGATGGTGCAGTGGTACACGTCGAACGGATTTCACGCCGTTCCGCTGGCGGCCGGTGAAATTCCGAAGCAGTTGAAGCTGCCGACCGGCGCGATCAACGCGGCGCCGATGCCCCCGGTCTACGCCGTCGCGCTGCAGATCTTCAAGGACGCCCCGAACATGCTCGACATCCGTCTCGCTCCGCTCGTCGGCGCGACGGTGATGACCGATTCGGCCTTCAACAAGATCTCGTCCGACGACCGCACGAAGATCCTCGCCGCGGCCGCGACGATGGAACAGCAGATCAACGCGCAGGCGCCGGCGCTCGACAGCAAGTCGATCGCGGCGATGACCGCCGCCGGGCTGACGGTCGTCAAGCTCGATGCGAAAGCCACCGCCGAATTCCGCGGCGCCGCCGAAAAGCTGGCCGGCACGCTGCGCGGCGGCATGATCCCGGCCGACGTGTACGACCTCGCCGTTCGAGAACGCGACGCGTTTAGAAAAGCGAAGCCCGCGAAATGAAGGCGGAGGAGACCGAGGACCTCATCGCCTCGCTCGCGGCGCTCGGGATCATGATCCTGCCGCTGAGCGAGGTTGTTCTTCGGCGCTTCTTCAACACCGGCGTTCCCGGGGCCGCTCCGTTCACGGCCCACCTCACGCTCATCGTCGGACTGGTGGGCGCCTCGATTGCCGCACGCGAGGGCAAGTTGCTCGCGCTCGCCACCGGCACGATGTTTCCCGAGGGACGAACGAGGCACGTCGCCGGCATCATCGCGGCGCTGGTCGGCGCGCTCGTCACGACCATCCTGGCGCTCGGCGGGCTCCGTCTCCTTCAAGTTCATCGTGAGGCCGGCAGAGAGATCGCGCTCGGCGTCCCCATCTGGGTCGCCGATCTCGCGTTCCCCGTCGCGCTGGGACTGATCGCCCTGCGCCTGGTGTGGAAGGCATCGCCGACGATGGCCGGGCGCGCGTTGGCGTCGGCCGGCATCGCCGCGGGCGCGTGGATTTCGACGCACCCGGAACTGCTGCTGGATCAATCCGGTTGGCCGTGGCTGGCCGTTCTCGTTGGCGCCGCGATTCTCGGCATGCCGATTTTCGCGCTCATCGGCGGCGCCGCCGTCATTCTGTTTCTCGTGCAGGGCGATCAGCCCGCCAACGCCATCATCGGCAGCTACGATCAGCTCACGTCGAACGATCTGCCGGCGATCCCCCTCTTTACGCTCGCTGGATTCCTGCTCGCCGAAGGCAATGCCTCGAGTCGTCTGCTTCGTTTCTTTCGAGCGTTCTTCGGCTGGGCCCCTGGCGGTACGGCTGTCGTGACGGCGGTGTTGTGCGCGTTCTTCACGCTGCTGACGGGAGGATCGGGCGTCACGATCCTCGCGCTCGGCGGATTACTGCTGCCGGCGCTTCTGGCCGACGGCTACAGCGAGCGCTTCTCGCTCGGCCTGCTGACCGCGGCCGGGTCGCTGGGCCTGCTCTTCCCTCCTTCGCTGCCCCTCATCCTGTACGGCATCGTCGCGGAGGTGCCGATCGGGGATCTGTTCGTGGGAGGTCTGCTGCCGGGCACGCTGATGCTTGGCGCGCTTGCCGCGCTGGGCGTCCGCGAAGGCTTGGTGACGGGCAGCGCACGCCACGCGTTTACGCTTCGCGAAGCGGCAGGCGCCACCTGGGCGGCGAAGTGGGAGCTGCTGCTCCCCGTCGTCATCATCGCGTCACTGCTTGCCGGCGCCACGACGGTGCAATCGGCGGCGCTGGCGGCGCTCTACACGCTCGTTGTGCAGCGGTTCATCCAGCGCGATCTCGCGGGCTTCGCCGATCTCCGCCGCGCGATGAGCCGTTCGGTGGCGCTCGTCGGCGGCATCCTCATCATCCTGGCGGTCGCCGTGGGATTCACGACGTACCTGATCGACGCGCAGGTGCCGGCCCGGCTCGCGGACTGGGCGCGCGAGAACATCCACTCGAAGTGGGTGTTCCTGCTCGGGCTGAACGCGTTTCTGATTATCGTCGGCGGGATGATGGACATCTTCTCGTCCATCATCGTCGTGGTGCCGCTGGTCGTGCCGATCGCGACACACTTCGAGATCGATCCGATTCACCTGGGTGTGGTGTTCGTCGCCAACTCCGAGCTGGGCTATCTGACGCCGCCGGTGGGCGAGAATCTCTTCGTCGCGTCCTACCGGTTCAACAAGCCGATCCTTCAGCTCGCGCGCGCGATGCTGCCGATGTACATCATCCTGCTCATCGGCGTGCTGCTCATCACGTATCTACCGTGGCTGACGACCGGCCTGTTGCAGCGGTGAATGATCTGTCGCCAGTCATGGCAGATCGCAGATGGCATATGGCAGATCGTACTCTCGGCCATCAGCCATTTGCCACCTGCCCATGACGTAGGTCAGACGTGGTCTACTTACTAACCCCCACGCCCTTCATCGATTCGAGCTTCGCCAGGTCGAGTCTCGACACCGCGGCCTGCAGCGCGTTGATATCGACGCCGTCGCCCTTCGCGTTGACGACGAACCGATCGCCGAGCACGATCGCGAACTCGTTGGTGCCGCCCGTTTTCGACACACTTCGATGCACGAGCCGGCCGCCGACTTTCTCGGTGCGCTCGGAGACCTGATCGTTCTCCTTTTCGCCCATCACACCGGCCCACGACGCCATTCCCATGATGCCGCTCGCGCCGCCGGTGTCGGTAATCTCGAGACTCACCCGCTTGCCCGCGTCATCGCCATAGCTGGCCTCGGCCGTCGCCACCATGATGCCGGCCATGCCCGAACGCTGTGCGTCGCTCGTCTGCTTCTTGAGGCCGGCGAAGGTCTCCGGAACGAACGGCGTGAGCTGGTCGAGACTGATGGGCTCGACGCGCTTACCGCCGCCAAAGAGCGTGCCCATCGCTTCGAGCGCGGCCGCGGTTTGTCCGGCGGTATCGCCGCTCTTCTGCGCCGTTTCCATTTTCTGCGAGCTCTGTTCCAGGCTCTTGCCGAGCGCCTCGAGCTTGCCGAGCGCGCTGTTGGGATCCACCGCAACCGAATCGGATCCACCGCCGCCGAGGATGCCGCCACCCGCACCGGCGCCAGCCAGACCCGCCATCGCAGCCGGGGCCATCACCAATCCGCCGACGATACCCAGCACGATGGAGAGCACGATGGCGCAGATGACGACCACGGCCGTGTATCCCACGGCCTTGTCCTGCGGCGCCTTCATCAGGTGTGGCAGACCCAGATAGAGCAGATAGATGCCGTACAGGCCCGCCAGCACACCCAGCACACTGAGCGGCGGAAAGATCTGAAGCACTCCCGCGATCCATGCAGGTGTGTACCAGTACACAGCTACCTTCATCGCCTGACTACTGTCCTGCTGTGCGCCGAACGTGGGCGCCAGCGCGTTGATGATGAAGGCGAGGATCACCACGCCGATGATCGCCATGGCGAACACGAAGCAGGCGCTCGTCAGACCGACCATGAACGGCGCGCGATACGTCCCGACGAACGGGATGGTCGTGCCGACCAGCGACCCGCCGATGAAGCCGGCGATGGCGCCAATCGCCGCCAACGGCATGACATAACCTGTGATGAGGGAGCCCGTGGAGGATTGTTCCGCCGCGATGACCGGCCACTCGGTGTTCGGGGTTGTAATGATGTTTTGAGCGCGTGTTTTCAAATCCATGGAGGCGTATTAAGCATCATCGTGGAGCCTGGGTCAACGAAATACGCCAAGAAACAACGGTGTGAACGGTGTTCGGTCGTTTACAGACCTGCGGCGGCCGACCGAATCTGCTGACGCCAGCGCGCCAGCCTGCTGAGGAATTCCGCGGTTTCCTTTGGATATTCCGCCCGGGCCCGTGCGACGTCCTTGTAAAAGAAGTCCACGCCGCCTGGCGACCAGGTCGACTGCAACTCGTTCTCCGACACGACTTCCCGACCCAGCCATTCGTTCACCGCCCTGGCGAGCACCTCGAGCGATTTCCAGTTCAGCTCGTCGAACATCGGGGCCGCAATCGCAAGCTTCGACAGTGATTGCGGCGATCGGCCAGGGGTCTTCAACAGCCTGTCGAAGTAGTGCGACTCCATCCCGGTGGGACGTGCGAGTTGGGCATAAAACCAAACTAGAGCCGTCGCGCCGTCTCCGATCAGCCGCCACCTGGCGATCGCCAGCTCGAGGCGATCGGCGCCTTGATAGTCGTCCTGGAATCGCGAATAGGCTCCGTCGAGGATGGACGCCGACGACGCCGGCGTCAATTGCGCCGCGGCAATCGCCCACCACGGACTGATGAACGGGTCGGAAATCCCTCGCGGCAGGTAGCCCCGCTCCCAGGTCTCCTGATCGAGCAGCGTTGTGGCGTCGGCGGCGCGCAGCAGCACGTCGGCATGCTGAAGAATGAACAGGCACATGCGCGCGTAACGGTAGTTGTTCGAAGGGCTGGGTTGCAGGTCGGGATCGTCGCTTCGGATGTTTCTCCGCAACACGTCGACAAGGCTATCGGCGCCGAGACGGCGCGTCATCTCAATCAGTTCATCCTCCGACGCCAGCACCTCCGATCCCATCTCCCGATGCAGCCAGAGCAGGATGTACGTCCGGTCGGGCTCCGGCAGCCTGTCGATCTCCGCACGCAGTGATCTGATGGCTGGAATCCTGTCCTTCATCGTCGGGCTGGAGCTGTGGCCGACTCTCGCAAGGCGCACCAGCCACCATCCGGCCGTCGATGTGCGGCTCGCACGAGGCTTCCAGTAGGCATCGAAGCCAGGCTGACCTCTCAGGCCCCGCGGACCGTAGTAGAAGCCGCCGCTCTCCATGTAGACGCGGACGATGGCTGTCGCGATCTGCCCGACGGTCTGCTGCGTTAGAACGGGCGGGATGTTCATCATCGGCGGAGCGGAATGCGGCTGAGCCGCGGGGAATGTCGTCGCCGCGTCGTCGACGAGGACGTCGATCGCCGGGAGCAGCTTCGGATCGTCGGTGGCATACGCGGCCACGAGCGCGAGCGTGCGGACTCGAGGGTCGGGGTGCTGGAAGAGCGGCACGACATCGGCGGCCCGCCACGAGCCCCTTTCCAGGAATGCGTGCAGCCGGGACAACGGTGCGTGGGCCTCCGCCGGAAGCCAGATCGCAGGTCCGCGCAGTCCGTACAGGAATTCGCCCGGGCCGAGCACAACGATGTCCCGGGCAAGCGATTCGAGCTCGGCCGAGACGGGCGTAATGGTGCGGGGTTGTGCCGCCGAAAGCGTGGAGAGAGACAACGTGATGGCCGCCGCGATGCAAAACCGCGCGATCACGTGTCGTCCTGGGAACTGCTGTTACAGCGAGCGGGTCAAGAACGACCGGGCGTACTCCGCTAGACGAAACAGCATCACAAGCGTCATGCGCGAGAGCGCGACGCCCAGGGTCATCGAGCCGGCAATGAGTGCGATAGCCACCATTGAGGCGTGTATCGGCAGCTTGCGCCGCTTGCATCACGGTCCGCCTTCGCGCGAGGCGCGCTGCGGCGAGACAGGCCGGGAATGCAGCTTGCAACTGGGAAAGTCTACAAAGGGTCATGAGAAGACGATTTTCGTACGCGCTTACGGCGGGGGTTCTGTCCTCCGGTGCGCCGGCAGGTCTACTTGGGGTTCGCCTTGCGAAATCACATGCAGACAAGATGTCATTGCAGGAGGTCGGCACCGAGCTCCGGTCCGACCGGCTCGCCTATCTGTACATCGGCGGCGCCACGGCATTCATCTTCGCCATGTTCGGCTACCTGCTGGGACGTAAAGCCGATCGCCTGGCGCAACTGTCGGAGACAGACCCGCTGACGGATCTGCTCAACGCGCGGGGTTTTTCGGTGCGTCTCGACGCCGAAGTGACGCGCGCCAAGCGCTATCGCCAGCCTTTAAGCCTGCTGTTCCTCGATCTGGACGGATTGAAGGACATCAACGATCGCCACGGACACAAGGCCGGCAGCGAGGCGCTGCGCCGGGTGGCGAGCGTCATCCAGGCCGAAATGCGCGCGAGCGATATCGGCGCACGATGGGGCGGCGACGAGTTCACGATCGTCGCGCCGAACACGTCGAACGGCGCCGCGTTGTCGTTCGCCGAGCGCATCCGCTCGCGCATTGCGGAGCAACGCATGGATTGGCGCCTGACGGCGTCGATTGGCGTGGCCACGCTCGGCGATGACGGAAATGTAATTCTGGAAGATGCTTCGTCCTTGATGCGCAGCGCCGACGCGGCGATGTACTACGCGAAGCGCTCCGGAAAAAACACGGTCGCCCACGCCCGGTCGTAGAAACCACGGCGGAAAAAATTGCCGGGTGATCGAGTTTTGTACACGAGCGGAACTGAAGTTCCGCCCTACCGGAGAAAGCCGCTGGCCTGCATCCAGTTCGCGAGAACCTTCGGCCACTCCGCCAGCGCCGCGTCGTTCATCGGCATACCAACACCGTGTGGTCCATCTTTGAACACGTGCATCTCGGCCTGCACGCCGGCTTTCCGCAGCGCCAGAAAGTAATAGATGCTGTTTTCCACCGGCACGGCCGTGTCGGCGTTGGTGTGAAACAGGAAGGTTGGCGGCGTCTCCTTCGTCACGCGCGTCTCCATCGACATGCTTCGCACGAGCGCGGCATCCGCGTTCTCTCCCAGCAGATTGGTCTTCGACCCCTGGTGCGTCCACGGCTCGGTCAAGGTGATGACGGGATAGCCGAGGATGGCGAAGTCGGGCCGGCTGCTGACCCGATCGATCGGATCTTTTGCCGAAGCATTGCCGCGATCGAACAGTGTCGACGCGGTCGCGGCAAGGTGCCCTCCCGCCGAAAAGCCCATGACGCCGATGCGATCTGGAGCGATGTGCAGCTCGCCCGCCCGTGACCGCACGATGCGAATCGCACGCTGCATATCTCCGAGCTCAATCGGATGGTGATATTTCGGTCCGAGCCGGTACTTCAGGACAAAGGCAGCGATACCAAGGGAGTTGAAGTAGTTCGCAGGGAGCCTTCCCTCTTTGTTCATCGACAGCGCCCGGTAGCCGCCGCCCGGCGCCACGATGACGGCGGTCATCGGCCCGGTCGTATTCGGAGGCATGTAGACGGTGATGGTCGGAATGTCTTCGGGCAGGATGCCGAGTGCCCCGGGTACGTCGCGCGGCTGATCCCACAGAGGCCACGTCTGTGGTTCCTGCAGGATCGGTGGCGGCGTCTGTCCGAACGCGGTGAACGCGCTCGCCAGCATCAACACCGTCGTCAGCACCAGGGGATGAACGCGCCGCATCGTGGCCTCCTCGGAAACTACTTCAGGCGCTTGATTCTGAGATTCCTGAACTCGACGGACGCCCCGGCCGGATCCTCGGGATGCGCCGATTGCAGGCCGATGGCGCCTTCCGCGCGCCGCTTGTCGTGCACGTCGACGACTTTCTTGCCGTTGTACATGACGAGGATGTGATCGCCGTTCAAGGTCGCCTCGAACGTGTTCCACTGCTTTGGAACGATCACCGTGCCGTCGGGCGCGTGCGCCACGTTGACGATGCTGCCAGTCAGGTATTCGCCGCCGGTGCGATCGGTCAGCACCTTGTCGCGAATCTGCAGCTCGTACCCGGCCGGCTGCGGACGCCCCTGCCGCAGCATGAGCGCGGAGTTGACGTTGGGATGCGCACGGAACTCGGCCCTGATGACGAAGTTCGTGAAGTCTTCCTTCGTGAGAATCGTCGCGCCGGGGTTCGTCTGATCGTTGTGGATGACGCCGTTCACGACGCGCCACACCTTGACCTGACTCTCGGGCACGATGAACTTGTCGAGGCTCTTGCCATCGAACAGGAGCTCGAATCCTTCTTTGTGTTCCGCCGCCGACAGCGTGTTCGGCGCGCCGTTCTGTGCCGCCATCGGCATCGGACTGGTGAAAGCGAGAGCGAAAATCCCCACGAGCATCGCGCGCATCATGACGGCCATCCTTCTTAAGTTGTCGCGGGGCCCCACCCCCGCGACCTGTGCCTTCGCGACCGTTGGTCGCTCGGCGATCGTCGCACTAGCGTCGAGTGCGCAATGATACGCCGCGGACGCTTCTATGACATAATCGCCGGCCACATGACGCAGCGCGGCGACGAGAAGCGCTGACTGTCATGGCAGATCGCAGATGGCTGATGGCAAGCCCACCGTCTGCCATGTGCCATCTGCCATCTGCCATCTGCCCTGACGCCCGAGTCCAATGCGTTTCCTCCAGTTCTCTAGCTCCGGTTCTCTCGGCCTCGACTTCGGCACCACGAACAGCGCTATCGCGACCGTCGCAGGTTCTCTACCGGTCCTCGCCGGTTTTGCGTCGTCCGGCGGCGTGACGCACACATTCCCGTCCATTTTGTATTTCGAGCGGCGCAAGGAAGGCACGACGACACGTTTGACGTCGGCGGCCGGCCCCAAAGCTCTGGACCGGTATCTCGAAGCCGAAGAGAAAGGACGCCTGATCCAGTCGCTGAAGGCGTATCTCGCCGACCGGCGCTTCGACGGCACGGGCGTGTTCTCGCAGCGCTACAGCCTCGAAGACATGATCTCGCTCATCGTCCGTCATCTCCTGACCGACGCGACCATCGACCATGGCCGATCGACCATCGACCAACGACCATCGTCGATGCCGTCCCGCGTCGTTGTCGGCCGTCCCGTTCACTTCTCCAACGCCGAGCATCACGAAGACGACGAGTTCGCGCTGGGACGGCTGCGCGAGGCCGTCGCGCTCTGCGGGTTCACCGAGATCGTGTTCGAGTACGAGCCGGTGGCGGCCGCGTACAGCTACGAGCAGACGCTCGATCGAGACGAACTGATCCTCATCGGCGACTTCGGCGGCGGCACGAGCGACTTCTCCGTCCTGCGCGTCGGTCCGACACCGCGGCGCCGCGGACGCACGCCAGACGACATCATCGGCACCGATGGTGTCGCCGTGGCCGGCGACGCGTTCGACCGGCAGATCATCCGCAAGCTGGTCGCGCCGCGGCTGGGGCTCGGCTCCGAGTACTTCTCACCGCCGAGCAAGTTCCTGCCCGTCCCGAGCTGGCCATACGAACGGCTCGAGCGCTGGCATCACCTGTCCTTTCTCAACACGGCGAAGAACCTGGAGATGCTCGAACACATCCAGCGCAGCGCGCTCATTCCCGAACGGCTGGCCGCCTTCGTGCACCTCATCAAGAGCGAAATGGGATTCCGGCTGCACGAATCGGTGCGCCGGACGAAATTCGAGCTCTCCGCCGAGACCGAGGCGATGTTCGAGTTCCACTGCGAGCCCGTGTCGATTACGAAGAAGGTGACGCGGCTGGACTTCGAAAAATGGATACAGCCCGAAGTCGAACTGATGGCTGCCTGTGTCGACCGGCTCCTGTCGACCACCGGCGTATCGGCCCGCGACATCGATCACGTGTTCCTGACGGGCGGATCGTCGTTCGTGCCCGCCGTCCGCAACATCTTCGTCGAGCGATTCGGGTCGGAGAAAATCACGGGCGGCCACGAATTGACATCGGTGGCGACAGGGTTGTCGCTTCGCGCGGCACGACAGTGGACCGACTGAGCCAGCGCGCGGATGGCATAAGCATTGGCAGATTCTCAGATTGGTAGATTGGGAGATTGTTGGCAGATTGAGGATTGACAGCGGATTGGGAGATTGTTGGCAGTATGGAATGGCGGTAGCGCAGGGCTTCAGCCCTGTCGTAACGGTCTGGCACAGGGCTTTAGCCCTGTCTTCAAGACTGCGGTGGCACAGGGCTTTAGCCCTGTCGAGTAACGGGCACAGACATTGCGCGTCCTCGAGCCATGTTTCCACGACGTCCCGGACGCATCAAAGGCTTCTCGTACATCGGTCTCCATCGATATTCCGCCACGATCTGCACGCACCTTCGAAAACCCGTGTTCACAAGCGGCGAGGTGATCGCTCCGGTCTTGACAACAATTCGTCAATGCGCGGTGTCGTACGCCTTTGCAATTCATGCGTACTGCTTCATGTTCGATCACCTTCATCTCGTCGTCGCCGCAACTGGAGAACAGTCTGACTTCCAGCGGTTCATGTCCGACTGGAAACAGCGCGCGGGATATCAGCACAAGCACCGGACCGGCGAATCCTTGTGGCAGGAGAGCTACTACGATCATGTCCTTCGCGACGATGAGGAAATGGCGAGAACAGTGCGCTATGTGCTGGAAAACCCCGTTCGGAAGGGATTGGTGTGCGAGTTCCTCGAGTATCCGCACAGCGGATCTGACGTGTACAGCAAGGAACAACTGAGGGAATTCTGGCAGGTTCAACAGGGCTAAAGCCCTGTGCCACCGGTACTCTAGCGTCTACAGCAGCAGCTGAAGGTTCTGGCGGGTCCACAGGGCTGAAGCCCTGTGCCACCGCAGACCGAGTGCATCACCAGGACAGGGCTAAAGCCCCTGTGCCACCGGCACCCAGCGACACTGGAAGCGGTGGCCCTTTAGGGCTGTCAGGGATGCCTACCGGCGGGCGTAGACGAACTTGCGGTCGCCGCCGGTCCGCAGCCAGGCGGCTGCGTCCTGATCGAGCGAAAAACTCCCGTCGCGGAGATCGGTGAACTCAACGGCATCGAACCGCGGACGCATCAACCCACTGCGGGCATGGGTGTGAGTGCCGAGCAGGAAATGGCCAATCTCGTGCGCCAGCGCGCGGCCCAGGACCACGCCGAGCCGCTGCTCGTCGAGCGCCGTGAGCTCATATCCCGCGCTGCTGCGGGCACTCGCGACGAGCCACTCGGCACGCTCAATCGAGATCAGCGCAATCGGGTGGCTGTTCATCGATCGAACAAGCTCGCCCACCGCAAACGGGCCATCTACACGCGTGGGCATCGGGCGCCGTTCCACGATCATCGCGCGAAGCCGGTTGGGCGCGGGCGACCGCGCGTCGTTCGCCGGCAGCCACTCGATGGCGACACCTTGCGGTCGCCAGATGGCCGCCGCTTCGGCCATCATTACGGACCGAACCGCTCCGGGCAGTGTGTCCGCGACGGTGAGAAACACCTCGACCCGCGAAACGGGCGGCGGTTCTCTCTCCTGAGCTCGAGCCGGAGACGGGCTCAGCAGGAGCACCCCCAAAAGGGGCGACACGTAGTACGGAGAGGAACAAATCACGTGTTAACAACGGTGTAACACGCCTCGGCCGCGAGTGCAACGTTAATGTAAATTATTTTCCACAATAGCTGTGGAAAACCATGTAGCTGGAAGAAGACAGGAGGCTTAGCTGGACGGGAGACTGGCTGGAATTTTCATCAAGCGGGCCCATGGTGGCCCGATGGATGCCAGGGACTCGGCCCTCCTGGAGGCCGGGCGCGGCCTGGCAGGCAATGCCGACCGGGGAGGACGCCGGCAGGTTACGCTCGTCTCTTCCGAGAGGTGGAACGAGCTGATGGCAGAGGTCGGGGCATCGCTCGGTCCCGACGCGCGGCGGGCGAATCTCGTCGTCTCGGGCATCGATCTCGAGAACACCCGCGGCCGTGTGCTGCGCATCGGCGAGTGCCGCGTGCGTATCTATGGCGAAACGCGGCCGTGCGAGCTGATGGAAGAAGCCGCGGTGGGGCTGCAGGAGGCGATGGGCCGTCGCTGGGGCGGCGGCGTGTTCGCCGAAGTGCTCGACGGCGGCGCCATCGCGGTCGGCGACGCTGTCGCCTGGGAAAACTGACGCTCTTCTGTACATCCACGCTACAGCCCGAACCTGGTCATCATCTTGCTGTCGTTCAAGGCTGTGAGAGACATTCTCGGCCTTCGCCGCGACGATGACCGCCGCCACCGGGAAGATCGCCGGTCCTCGGGGCGCGGATTCGCGGACCGTCGGCGGATCAGCCGGCGGAAGCGTACGCTTCGCGGCGTGCTGATGGGCATGTTCGCCATATCCGTTCCGGCGTCAGCCTCGAGAGCACCTGCACTCCGCATTGCGCCTCAGGGGTTTGTGTACACAAGCGAGGCGTTCAGCGCGCTGCCGGCCCCGATCGCCTACAACGACACCATCGCCGAAGCCGCCGACCTCTACAGGCTCGATCCCAACCTGATTCGCGCCATCATCCGCGCCGAATCGGCGTTCAACCCGTTTGCCGTCTCTCGCGCGGGAGCCCAGGGCCTGATGCAGTTGATGCCTGCCCTGGCGGAAGAGCTGAACGTGCTCGATCCCTTCGACCCGCGCCAGAACATCTTCGGCGGCGCGCGCTACCTGCGGCAGTTGCTCGACCTCCACAAAGGCAACGTGAACCTCGCGGTCGCCAGCTACAACGCCGGCCCCGGCGCGGTCGATCGGTTCAACGGTATTCCGCCCTACCGCGAAACCCGGGCATATGTGAAGAAGGTGAAGGCCTTCCTGAAAGTGGAAAATGAAAAGGGGAAAGTTAAAAGTTAAAAGTGAAAAGTTGAAAGTAAAAAGTAAAAAGGGGTGAGAAGGCAGTTTCCGCCTCTCACCCCTTCGACTTCCTACTTTCGGACTTTCGGACTTTCGACTTTTTACTTTCTACTTTCTACTTTCCACTTTCCACTTTCCAGTTTCTAGAACGAGTACCTCAACGACACCTGCGTCTGGCGCGCCGTGCCGAGGCCGACCGTGCGATTCAACGGACCGAGCATGTAGCCGAACGTGCCGGCCTGCGCGTCGGTAAACGGCACGCCCGGCGTGCCGTTCGGCAGCGTTGACGCCGGGTTCTCGTAGTTCAGGTGGTTCATCAGATTGAACATCTCCAGGCGAATCTGGAACGACTGCGACTGCGCGAACTGGAAGTCCTTGCTGAACATCAGGTCGAGCTGCACGAACTCGGGCCCGCGCAGCGCGTTGCGAGACAGATTCCCGAACGTCCCCGGCTGCGGCGTCGTGAAGGCGGCCGGATTGAGCCACCGCACGCCGTCCTTCAGGTACGGGTCCACACCAGGGACCACATCCGGGCGCTGCGTGCCCCGGCTGTTGCCGCCCGGAATGTTGGTCACCGTCACACCGTTCACCGTGGCGTTGTCGGGCCGGCTGATGATGACGTTGATGGGCACCCCGCTGCGCGCGTTCACGATGCCGCCCACGCGCCAGCCGCCTTTCAATGCCCCCTGGCCGGGGATGAGATACACGAGCGAGCCGTTGAATGTATGCGGGATGTCCTGCGGGTTCGTGCCGTACTCGCTGTTGTAGTCGAACGTGTTCCCCGCAGTCGCCGCCTCGTTCGAGCCCTGGGTCGTGCCCTTGTTCTTCGAATACTGATAGTTCACGCCGCCCGACAGGCCCGAACGGAACCGGCGGGAGAGGCCGAGCTGGAACGCGTCGTACGAGGCACGACCGCACCCCGAGATCGCCTGATTGTTAATCACCAGCCCATCCAGGCATGCGGAGGTCTTGTAGTCGATTTGCCCGTAGCTCGGCTGCTGACGCTGGCGGGTGTTGAAGTCCAGCGTGTTCGCCACGCCGCGCAGGAACATGTCCTTGCCGCGGCTGCCGGTGTAGCCCACGGTCAGGTTCACCGCACCCGGTAGCTCGCGCGAGACGCTCGCGCCGTACTGCATGTTGTATTCGTCCGGCCGCTCGTGGGTGTACCCGCGAATCGAGAGCGCGTTCGGGTACTGCGAGGACGGCACAGGGTACTGCAGCCCGTTGTTCGGGACATCGGCGGCGCCGAGGCGGCGGCGCTCGATGGCGTTCTCGATGGGCTGGATACGGTCTTCGAACTGACCAGGGCCGTAGAAGAGCCCGAAGCCCGTCCGGAACACCGTGCGGTCGTCGATACGATAGACCGCCGACAGCCGCGGCGCGAAGTTGTTCTTGTCGGCATTGTAGAAGTTGTCGGGGTCGGCGCCGAAGGCATTCTCCTCGACGAAGAATGGCTTCGCGTTGCTGTTCTTCTCTTTCACTGGAGAGTAGAAGTCATAGCGCAGGCCGAGCTCCAACGTCAGGCGGTCGTGCGCGCGCCACGAATCCTGCATGTAGCCGACGAGGTAGGTACTGCTGGGGGTAGAACACCGGCGAGTCGAGCGCCGCCGCAACCGCGTTCGGCCGGTTGTCGATGAAGTCGGTGATGCTGTTGTAGGTAATCTCGGTGCTGCCGAGGAACTGGAAATCCGACTGCAGCTGACGGTACTCGCCACCGAACTTGAACGTGTGGGTGCCCTTGGTCCAGGTCACCGCGTCGCTGAAGGAGAGCGAGTAGGGCTCGAAGATCGAGCCGGTCGTCGACGAGGCGCTCGTCGCACGAATCAGCAGCCCGCTTCGCGCGATGCCGGTCGTGCCCCGCGCGTCAATCGACGACGAGGTGACCGTTCCCGACAGCGACACGCCGACAGGGTCGTAGCCGGCGACGTCGCCGAAGGCGGTGGCGCTCGTCGTAGGCCTGTTGTACCCAATCTTGGCCTCGTTCACGATGTTGCGGCCGACGAGCGACTGGTAGTTGAACACCATGTTCTGCGGACGCTGCTTGGCGCGGACGCGGCGCGGTGTGACCGTCCGGTCGGGCGTATCGAGGTCGCCGTCGCTGAAGAGGTAGCGCGCGTAGAAGGACTGTGAATCGCTGAATCGGTGATCGACGCGCAGCGACAGGCTGTTCTCGTCCTGCCGGGCGGTCGTGGTGTTCGTGGCAAGCGCGAGGAGCGGGTTTCCCGCAACAGCTGTTTCACCAGCCGGGAAGCCGTTCAGCAGCGGCGCCACCGCCTGCGTGCGGGCCGCGCTCTGCCCGGCTCCCGACCCGATGGGCTCGCCGGCAAGAATCCGCCGGCGGGCTTCGGCGCTCGGCACGGCTTCGGTGAAGCTCAGGCCGGTCTTCTGGCGAAGCGCCTCGAAGCTGCCGAAGAAGAACGTGCGGTTCGACACAACCGGGCCGCCGAGCGAGCCGCCGAACTGATCGAGCTCGAGCTCCTGTTTCTTGTCGTCGTACTTGCTCGCCGAATCGAGCGCGTCGTCGCGCTTGTATTCGAAGAGCGAGCCGCGCATCTGGTTCGTGCCGCTCTTGCTGACGACGGTGATGTTGCCGCCCGCGCCGAGGCCGCTCTCGGCCGGCGCGAGGCCCGAGTTCACGCGGAACTCCGCGACCGATTCCATCGACGTCTGCAGCCGGAACTGCGAGCCGGTCGAGTTCAGGTAGCCGGGGCTCGCGTCCCACACGTAGGTGCCGTCGACGCCATCGTAGTTCAGGTAGTTCTGCTGGTTCGACTTTCCGTTGAAGCGCACGCTCGCCCATCCGCCGTTGCCGTCGCTCGTCGCGCCGGTCGCCAGCGTCATGAGGTTCGCGAAGTTGCGGCCGTTCACCGGCAGCGTCTCGATCTCGTCCGGCGAGACGTTCACGCCGATCTTCGCCGATGACATGTCGATGACGGCGGAGTCGGCGGTCACGGTCACCGCCTCCTGCACCTGGGCCACGGCCATCGTCATGTCGATGGACTCAATCTGGCCGACGCCGAGGAGCACGTCGCGCGACTGCGTCGCGAATCCCGACAGTTCGAAGAGCACCGTATATGTTCCGGGACTGAGGTTCGTGATCGTGTACGTGCCGTCTCCACCGGAGACCGCGTTCCTCACCGCTCCGGTTTGCTTCGAGGTGACGGTGATGGTCACGCCTGGCATCGCTCCCTTGGTATCGTCCAAGACGCGACCCATAATTCGTGACTCGGTCTGCTGGGCCACGACGACCGCTGGCACGAGCAGTGCCGCCAGCGCGACGATTGCTGCCACGAGCCTGAAATAACGCTTCATGGAATCCTCTCCCCTCTCAAGAAAAATCACCATTAGTTCAGGAGAGAGCTTAGGGAGCGGCCGTGATGCGGTTGTGACGGGGTCGTAAAAAGGACGTTAACTCACGAGAGTCAAGCTGTGGATACCTCTCAAGTGACTCACCGTCAAGAGGTTACGAGCCGATGTATTACTCGTCGGCCTTGACGGATGACCAGGCGGTTCCGGTAATAACACGCGGAAGAAAGAACGCGTTTACACCTGCGACGGCCGATAACGCAGCGGAACCCCACAACGAACCGATGACGCCGGCCTGTTGGTACAACAGTCCGGAAAGGAGCGTGCCGAGCAGCCGGCCCAACGCGTTCGCCATGTAGTAGAAGCCAACGGTGACAGAGACTCGCTCGGATTCCGCATACGCCAGCACGAGATAGGAATGGAGCGCCGAGTTCAAAGCGAAGACGACACCGAACACCGCGAGGCCGGCCGGAACGACGACTCCCCCCACGCTCCCGCGTGCAGTCCAAACACGATCGCGATGGTGACGGCAGATAGCGCGAGACCCAACATGCCCGTCAGGAATGGCGGCGGCATCCCGTCGCCCATCACCATCCGCAGCAGCATGGGCGAAGCGGCTTGAATGAATCCGTAGCCAATCACCCAGAGCGCGAGGAATGTACCGATCTCCGCGAACGTCCACCCCAGGACGCTGCCAAGAAACACCGGCACGCTCACCACGAACCATACGTCTCTGGCGGCGAAGAGCGCGATCCGCGCAACAGACAAGGTATTGATGGCAGCGGAGTGCGAAAACACGCCGCTGAACTTCACTTTCGCTTTCGGGCGGCCGATCGTCGAGGGCAACGACGTCACCACGAAGAGCAGGACGACGCCGATGCCGCCGGCCATTGTCACCAGTGCCGCCTTGAATCCGAGCACAGAAAGCAGGAAGCCGCCAAGAAAGAACCCGACTCCTTTCAACGCGTTTTTCGAGCCGGTCAGAAGGGCCACCCAGCGAAAAAGGCCGGACTCGTCGCCTTTTGGAACGAGCACTTTCACGGCGCTCTTCGCGCTCATCTTGGTCAGGTCCTTCGCGACGCCAGAAAGCGCCTGGCAACCCATCACATACGCCACTGAAAGCGTGACCGGCCAGAGCGGGTTGAGAAGCGCGAGCAGACCCAAAGAGAACGCTTGAAGGCCGAGGCCGAGTTCGAGGGTGAATCTCAGGCCCGTACGTGAAGCGAGCCAGCCGCCGAAGAGGTTCGTGATAACCCCGCAGAACTCGTACAGAAGAAACAAAAACGCGAGCTGGACCGGCGTATAGCCCAGTTCGTGGAAGTGCAGCAGCACGAGCAGCCGTAACGCACCATCCGTCAGCGTGAACGCCCAGTACGCCGCCGTCACGATCGCGTACTGCCGGCTGCTGATCATGCGCGTGCCGTCAGGCCACGACCGACGCGCTGCGCGAGCTCGACCATTCGATTGACGTACCCGATTTCGTTGTCATACCACGCGAGCACCTTCACGCACGTGCCGTCGACCACCATCGTGGACGGCCCATCGATAATCGCCGAGCGTGGATCGTCCTTGAAATCGACCGACACGAGCGGCAGGTCCTCGTAACCGAGGACGCCCGCCAGCGGCTGTTCGGCCGCCGCACGCTTGAAGGCGGTGTTCACCTCATCGACGGTCGTCGTCCTCTGCATTTCGAACACGCAGTCGGTCAGCGAAGCATTGAGCAGCGGCACTCGCACGGCCACGCCGGTGAGCTTCCCCAGAAGCTCCGGGTAGATAAGGCCTATCGCCGTCGCCGATCCCGTGCTCGTGGGAATCAGCGACAGACTGCTCGCGCGGGCTCGCCGCAAATCCTTGTGAGGCGCATCGACCACCACCTGCGTGTTGGTGATGTCGTGAATCGTCGTGATGACGCCGTGCTTGATGCCGATCGCCTCGTGCAGCACCTTGACGACCGGCGCGAGACAATTCGTCGTGCAGGACGCCGCCGTCAACAGCCGGTGCACCTTCGGATCGTAGAGATGGTCATTCACGCCCACCACGATGTTGAGCGCCCCCGTCTTGACGGGCGCCGCAACAATCACCGTCTTCACCCCGGCCGCAAGATACGCCTCGAGCGTTTCCTTCGTCCGGAACCTTCCGCTGCATTCGAGCACGACATCGACGTCCTTCGAGGACCAGGGCACCGCACCGGGCGTCGAGTGGTCTGAAAAGGAAATCCGCTTTCCATCGATGTCGATGCCACCGTCGAACGAACTGACACGCCGATGCCACCTGCCGTGGACGGAATCGAACGTCAACAGATGAGCAGCCGTGGAGGGACCACCGCTCACCTCATTGATGTGTGCGAACTCGAGATCGGGCGTGTCCCATCCCGCCCGAAGCGCCAGCCGCCCCATCCGGCCGAACCCGTTGATCCCGATACGAGTGCTCACGGAGTGTCTGCCTTGCTGGAGGGCTCACACGCACAGCACACCGCACCGGCCAGCTCCACCGCTGGCGCAATGCAGCAGCCAGTGCTCTTGTGGAACCGCTCGGCGTCCTTGTGGACGACATCGACGTGGCTCAGCGTGTGCTTGACGGCCGCCGCGACGGTGGCCCTGAGCGGATCTTTGAGCTCGGCCAGCCTGTAGTGGATCCACACGCCTTCTCGACGCGTTTCGACCAGCCCAGCCTCGCGAAGGTAGGCCAGATGTCGCGACGCCTTCGGCTGGGACACCTTGAGGCTCTCGTGAATGTGGCAGACGCACACCTCTCCGTTGAGGAGCAGGCCGAGAATGCGCAGCCGTGTCGCGTCTCCCAGCGCCTTGAACAGACCTTCCAGCTCATCCAATTGGTTCGTCATATATATGCCTTGACAAATATATCATGCGGGTCTATCGTTTGTATATTCGCTTATGCGTATATCTGGAGGAAACGATGACTGACATTCAAGAGGCCGTGCGGGAGAGATATGGGGCAATCGCGACAGCGGTGAAGAACTCGGGGCAATCAGGGTCCTGTTGCGGACCTTCGTCGTGCGGGTGCGGCGATCCGATTTCGTCCAGCCTCTACTCGGCTGAGGAAACCAGCGGCCTGCCATCCGGCGCGGTCGCGGCATCGCTCGGATGTGGCAACCCGACGGCACTGACGGATCTGAGGCCCGGCGAAACGGTCCTCGACCTCGGCTCAGGCGGTGGCATCGACGTGCTGCTTTCTGCGAAACGCGTGGGCCCGACGGGTAAGGTCTACGGCCTCGATATGACCGACGCCATGCTGGATCTGGCCCGGGACAACCAGGCCAAGGCCGGTGTGAGCAACGTCGAGTTTCTCAAGGGCACCATTGAAGCCATTCCGCTGCCGGCCAACTCGGTGGATGTAATCATCTCGAATTGCGTGATCAATCTGTCGAGCGACAAGGATGCCGTCCTTCGCGAAGCGTTCCGCGTGCTCAAGCCCGGGGGCCGATTCGCGGTGTCTGACGTCGTCGTCCAGGGCGATGTTCCCGCACAGGTGCGCCGCAGCATGGAGTTGTGGGTGGGATGCATTGCCGGAGCGCTCGAAGATACACAGTACGAGCAGAAACTCCGCGCGGCGGGATTCACGGACGTGAAGCTCGAGCCGTGGCGGGTCTACACCATCGACGATGCGCGGACGTTTCTGGCTGACGCCGGACTCGACGTGGAGCGCCTTGCCGGTCAAGTAGACGGGTCAATCGCGAGCGCATTCATCCGCGCGCAGAAACCCGCGCCATCGAAGTGCTGCGGGCCCGAGTGCTGTTCGTAGCGGACATCCAATAACGACCGGGGTGCCATATGGTTACGACACCATTGCGCGTGCTGTTCTTGTGCACGGGGAACGCGGCCCGATCGCAGATGGCCGAAGCCCTGCTGAGGTACCTGTCCAAAGGGGCTGCCGACGTCTTCAGCGCCGGCAGCACCCCGGCGGCAGAGATTCATCCGTTCGCACGCGAGGTGCTCGAGCGGAGGTTCGGGATCGACACCTCCGCTCTGTACCCAAAGGCCATCGAGCGATTCCTGCACCAGCGCTGGGACTTCATCATTACGGTCTGCGATCGGGCCGCCGAAACGTGTCCGGTCTTTCCCGAAGACCCGGAGCACATCCATTGGAGCTTTGAAGATCCCGTTCTGATTCCGGATGAGGAAGACCGAAAGAGGGCATTCGAGCACATTGCGACCGGCCTGGCGGGCCGACTGCGCATCTGGATGGCGCTGCCCGAAGTCCGCAAGAGGCTCGAGGCCGACGTAACTGAAGGCTAGTGGTCCGCGGATCTATGGCAGCGCGGTGCGAATCAACAGGTAGGTCACCGCACCGATGGCACCGGCGGCAGGGATGGTAAGCACCCACGCCCAGACGATCTGCCGTGCGATACCCCACCGGACGGCAGAGAGTCTTCGCGTCGCCCCGACGCCGACAATCGAGCCGGTAATCGTATGCGTGGTGCTGATGCCAACGCCGAGCATCGTCGCGGTGTAAATGGCTACGGCGGCGCCCGTTTCCGCGGCGAAGCCGCCTTCGGGCCGAAGCTTGGTGATCTTCGATCCCATCGTGTGGATGATGCGCCACCCGCCCGACAAAGTGCCGAGCCCGATGGCCGTATGCGCCGAGATGACCACCCAGAACGGGATCTGCAGCTGGCCGTTCTGCAACTCGAGATAACCGCCGGTGACGAGCGCACCCGCGATGATGCCCATCGTCTTCTGCGCGTCGTTCGCGCCATGCATCAAGCTGAATGCAGCGGCCGAGGCGAGCTGGAGACGCCGGAACCAGCGGTCGACGCGGCTTGGCGGTGTCTGGGCGAAGAAGAAGTAGATGGCGTTCATCACGAGCAGGCCGACGCACAACCCGATCAACGGGGCCAGCACGATGAAGATGAGCGTCATGGTCCATCCCGACGCGATGATGGCGCCAAAACCGGCTTTGGCAATCGCGGCGCCCGCGTACCCACCGAAGAGCGCGTGCGACGAGCTCGTCGGGAGTCCCCAGTACCAGGTAATGAGGTCCCACAAAATCGCGCCAACAAGGCCGCCGAAAATCACCCCGTAGGTGACGATGTTGAGGTCGACCATGCCGGCGCCGACGGTCTTGGCCACGGCCGTGCCGAACCCGAATGCGGCGATGAAGTTGAAGAACGCGGCCCAGATGACCGCCTTCCCTGGCGAGAGCACCCGCGTCGAGACAACCGTGGCGATCGAGTTCGCCGCGTCGTGAAAACCGTTGATGTAGTCGAATATGAGGGCCGTCAGGATGATGACGGCAATGATGTAAATCGGCGGCATCGGACGGGCGCGGCTCCTCTAGGCGTTCTTGACGACGACGCCTTCGAGGAGATTGGCAACGTCCTCGCAGCGGTCAGTGGCTTCCTCGAGCACGTCGAGGATTTCCTTCCACTTGATGATCAGCACTGGGTCGGTTTCTTCGTCGAAGAGGCGCCGGAGCGCGCTTTCATGGATGCGATCGGCCTCGTTCTCGAGGCGATTAATCTCGACCGCACGCTCGGGTACCCCTGCGTGCTTCTCGAGGGCCTGCAGCGCAAGCCGCACCTGGTCCACGCTCAGCGAAATGACGCGCGCCAGTTCCCGGGCGCCGTAGCGAAGGGTCTTGATTTTGTACAGCCGTACGAAACGCGCGGACGCGTCGATCGCGTCCATGACGTCGTCGAGCGACTTCGCCAGGGCGTGGATATCCTCCCGGTCGATCGGCGTCACGAACGTCGAATTGAGCCGCTGGATGATCTGGTGGGTCAGGTGGTCGCACTTGTGCTCCACCTCCTTAATCTCGTCAACCTTGTCCCAGAGGACCGGCTCCTGGCCGAGCATCTGCTCCAGCAGCTCGCCCCCGACCCTCAGCTGGTCGGCTAACGCTATGAATTGAGAGAAGAAATCCTCGTTTCTGGGGATCAGTCTAAATCGAAGTGCCAAGGGGGTCTCCTTTGGAGGCCCGGTGATCTTATAGGAGGCATGGCGGCCATGTAAACGTCAGTTAACATCGCTGTAACGCGAATTAACGCCCCTGTAACGCGTCCGACATCCGTTGGAAACCCTGCGTTTATATGCTCTTCGCATGCGAACACTAACCTCGATTGTGCTGATGCTGGCCCTCCCCATGCTGGCCGACGCGCAACCCGTGGCCGCGAAGAAACCTCCGTCCGGCTACGACAAGGTGTGGGGCAATTTCACGGACCTGTACACCGATGACGGGAACCGGGTGGTGCAGCGCGTGCTCCTGAGCGGCCGATTCCACTACGACTTCGCGGACTCGGAGTCCGACGAAGGCGACAACAGCGAGTGGAACGTCCGCCGGCTGCGTATCGGGCCGCGCATCACCCTCTTCAAGAAGTTCCTCCTGCACAGCGAGGTGGAACTGGATCCGCAGCGGCATAACCCCCTCTACGTCCGTTTCACCGATTTCTACGTGCAGTGGGCCAAGAGCCCCAGGATCGTGCTGACCGTCGGCAAACAGGGCGCGCCCTTCACGCTCGACGGCGCGAACTCGTCACGAGAACTGCTGACGATCGACCGCAGCAACCTGGCCAACAACATGTGGTTCCCGACGGAATATCTGCCTGGAGTCAGCCTGTCGGGCAGACGCGCGGCGTGGGTCTATCGCGTGGCTCTGTACTCCTCGGGCGCGGCGAACCGGGAGTTCGGCGAATTCAACGGCGGCACCGCCACGCTCGGCGTCATCGGCTACGACTTTGCGCCGAAGCTCAAGGTGCGCGAAGCGCTGCTGTCGGGCAACTACGTCTATCAGACCGCGGACCGTAACAACACCTTCACGCGGCCGTTCGACCACATCGGCTCCATCAACTTCAGATTTGAAGAGGGCAAGTGGGGCGCGCGAACCGATTTCACCGTGGGGTCGGGCTATCTCGGGCAAAGCGACATGTGGGCTATTCAGGTCATGCCGTTCTTCAACGTGACGAACAAGTTTCAAGCGGTCGGGCGCTACACCTACATCGACAGTGCGAATCCGAACGGCGTGCGCCTGGCCACCTACGAGAGCCGCGTGGTTACCACAGGCAGGGGTGATGAATACAACGAGGCGTATCTCGGCGCGAACTATTACTTCTACGGACATCGGCTGAAGCTGCAAACCGGACTGCAATTTGTCGACATGAACGACCGGGCCAACGACGGCGGCGCCTTCTCAGGCGTGTCGTGGACGACCGGGCTTCGTGTCGGCTGGTAGGAAACGCACGACTCTCTGGAGGCTCATGATGAGGAACCTGATGGCAATCGTCGCCGCGTTGGCTCTGACCGCGGCATGCGGTGGTGGCGGCGGCGGCGGACCTGTAAAGCCCCCCGAAGATGCGGCGGCGGGACTGAGCCAGATCAACGGCGCAGGGGCAACGTTCCCGAATCCGATCTATTCGAAGTGGTTCTCCGACTACAACAAGCTGCACGCGAACGTGCGGATCAACTACCAGTCCATCGGGTCTGGCGGGGGTATCCGGCAGCTGAGCGAGCGGACGGTGTTCTTCGGCGCGAGCGACCAGCCGATGACCGACGAAATGCTCGCCAAGGCTCCGGGACCCGTGCTGCACTTCCCAACCGTCCTCGGTGCTGTCGTGCCCGTGTACAACGTCGAAGGCGTCGACTCCAAGGTCAAGTTCACCGGTCCGATCATCGCCGACATCTTCCTCGGCAAGATCACGAAATGGAACGACGCCGCGCTCACGAAGATCAACCCGGGCGTAAAGCTGCCGTCCACCGCGATTACGGTCGTCCACCGTTCTGACGGTTCGGGCACGACCTACGTGTTTGCCGATTACCTCGTCCAAGGTGTCACCGGAGTGGAAAGAGAAGGTCGGCGCCAGCTCGTCGTTGAAGTGGCCGGTCGGCGTCGGCGGCAAGGGCAACGAAGGCGTCGCCGGGCTCGTCAAGCAGACGCCCGCGTCGATTGGCTACGTCGAGCTCGTGTATGCGCTGCAGAACCAGATCAACTACGGCGCCGTGCAGAATCAGTCCGGCGAGTTCGTCAACCCCGAGGTGAAGTCGGTCACCGCGGCCGCTGCCGGCGCGATGGCGACCATGCCGAAGGACTTCCGCGTGTCGATCACGGACTCCCCCGGTGCGGGCGCGTATCCGATTTCGTCGTTCACCTGGATTCTGCTCTACGAATCGCCCGACGACAAGGCGAGCGCCGGTGCCATGAGCGAGTTCATGAAGTGGGCGCTCACCGACGGCCAGAAGGCGGCCGCCGAGCTCGGTTACGCGCCGCTGCCGGACGCGCTCGTGCCGCTGGAGCTCGAACAACTCAAGCGGATTAAACTACAGTGATGCGCTTCATGGCCCGCTCGGGGAGCGATCTCGGGTTCAAGGTCGGAACGGGCGCGTTTGCCGCGCTCGTGCTGGTTCTCGTCGGGGCGATCGGCCTCGTGCTGTTCCGCGAGTCGATCCTCTCGATACGCGAGTTCGGGCTCGGGTTCTGGGTGACCGACACCTGGGATCCGGTCGCGCACGACTTCGGGGCGCGGCCGTTCATCTGGGGCACTCTGTACTCGTCGTTGCTGGCCCTGCTCATCGCGGCGCCGATTTCGCTCGGCATCGCGACCTACATCTCCGAGTTGTGTCCAGCGTCGCTCCGGCAGCCGCTGATTTTCCTCACCGAGCTGCTCGCGGCGATTCCGTCGATCGTGTACGGCCTGTGGGGCCTCTTCGTGCTGGTGCCGCTCGTGCGCGACCTGGAAAACGCCATGCCGGAGGCGCTCCGCGCCCTGCCGCTCTTCAGCGGGCCGCCGATCGGGCTCGGCATGCTGTCGGCGGCGCTCATCCTGGCGATCATGGTCACGCCCTTCATCTCGTCGCTCGCGCGCGAAGTGCTGAAGTCGGTGCCCCGCACGCAGCGTGAGGGTGCGTATGCGCTCGGCGCCACGCAGTGGGAAGCCATTCGCGTGGCGCTCTCCTACGGCCGCACGGGCATCGTCGGCGCCATCATGCTCGGGTTCGGCCGTGCGCTCGGCGAAACGATGGCCGTGACGATGGTCATCGGCAACAGCCCGACCGTTTCGACGTCGCTCTTCGCTCCGCAGTACACGATGGCCGCGGTCATCGCCAACGAATTCGCCGAAGCCTCGGACGATCTGCACCTTCATGCGCTCATCGAAATCGGTCTGGTGCTGTTCATCATCACGCTCGTCGTCAACGCATGTTCGCGACTGCTCATCTGGAACATGAACAGACAGACGCTGCCAGCGAAAGCGAAGCTTCAACCTGCAGCCGTGGGTGACGCCGCATGACCCGGAACACACGCCGCCGCGTTTTTTCACAAATCGCCGTGATGCTGTGCGCGTCGTCGGTGATCCTGGCGCTCATCCCGCTCGCGCTGATCCTGTTCTTCGTCGCGTCGCGAGGCGTGCAGTCGCTGAACTGGGACTTTTTCACCAAGCTTCCAGTGCCTGTCGGAGAAGCTGGAGGCGGCATGGCGAACGCCATTCTGGGCACGCTCATGCTGACGGGATTCGCGGCGCTTGGAGCGGTGCCCGTGGGGATTATCTGCGGCGTCTATATGTCGGAGTACGCGGGCACGCGGCTGGCGTCGGCGGCGCGTTTTGCGGCCGATACGCTCAACGGCGTGCCGTCGATCGTGATCGGCGTGTTCGTGTATGCGATTGTCGTACTGCAACTGCGACAGTTCTCGATGATCGCGGGCAGCGTCGCGCTCGGTGTGATGATGATTCCGATCATCGCCCGGACCACGGAAGAACTGCTCTTGCTGGTGCCACAGACGCTGCGGGAAGGGGCGCTGGCGCTCGGGGCCACGCGCGCCCGCGCGACGTTCAGCGTGGTGCTGCCCGCCGCGCTCCCTGGCATCATCACGGGCGTCATTCTGGCACTGGCGCGGATTGCGGGTGAAACCGCGCCGCTGCTCTTTACCGCATTCAACAATCGCTACTGGAGCACGAACCCGCTGCAGCCGACGGCCTCACTCACGGTGCAAATCTTCACCTATGCCAGCTCTCCCTATGAGGACTGGCACCGTCAGGCCTGGGCCGGCGCGCTCGTGCTCGTCAGCATCGTGCTGATTTGTTCCCTGCTCGCCCGCACGGCAACTCGCCGCCTCGAGCGGATGAACACCGGCAGCTAGTTCCCGGACGGCGGCTTCGGCTGAGGCTGCGCTTTCGGCTTCGCCGTTTTCACTTCGACTTCCGCGGCGCCGCTCTTGTCGGTCTTGAACGTGCACACCTTCATCGTATCGACGTAAGAGGAAGTGAATAAGAACGGGTGACTACTTATGGGTTAGTCACGACTCCCACCGGACAGGAGACGCCTGTTCCGCCGTGCCCGCAGTAGCCGCGCGGATTCTTCGCGAGATACTGCTGATGGTAGTCCTCGGCGAAATAGTATTCGGGTGCGGGCTGAATCTCCGTCGTGATCGATCCAAATCCCGCCGCCGTCAGCCGCTTCTGATATTCGTCGCGCGACTGTTCGGCTGCGCGGCGTTGCGCATCGGAGTAGTAGTAGATCGCCGAGCGGTACTGAGTGCCCACGTCGGCACCCTGCCGCATACCCTGCGTCGGGTCGTGACCTTCCCAGAACTGCTTGAGCATGGCTTCGTAGGAGGTCCGGGCCGGATCGAACACGACGCGCACCACCTCGTTGTGCCCGGTCTGACCGGAACAGACTTCCTCGTAGCTTGCATTGGGCGTAAAGCCGCCCGCGTAGCCGACCGACGTGGAGTACACACCGGGCAGCAGCCAGAATCCTTTTTCGGCGCCCCAGAAACAACCCATGCCGAAGAGCGCCAGCTCTTTTCCGGCGAACTCATCGTCGAGGGGCGTTCCCTGTACCGCGTGGCGATCGGCCACCATCATCTTCGCCGCACGGCCGCGCAGCGCTTTGTCGCGCTCGACCATCGTTGTTTTACGAAACATGTCGCCCTCTTCAGCCCACGTCCAACCACCAACGACCAACACCAGCTACAAGTAATATAGCCCAATGGCGACGATGATTCTGGCAAGCGCGACGGTCACGGGAGAAACAGGATACGCACAGACAATTGCGGCGGCAGGGCACCAGTTCACCTCGGACGAACCCGAGAAACGAGGGGGCAAGAATACCGGGGCGCCGCCATTCGAACTGATGCTCAGCAGCCTTGGGGCGTGCACGAGCATCACGCTGCGGATGTACAGCGAGCGCAAACAATGGAAGCTCGGCACGATCGACGTCAGGCTGCGACTCCTGAAAGACGGCGAGGAGCCGCTTCGGATCGAGCGGAAGATTTCCGTCAGCGAGGCGATCGACGCCGAACAGCGGGCAAAGCTGCTGGAGATCGCCGACAAGACGCCGGTGACCCGCGCGCTGGCGCCCGGGGTGGCCATTCAGACCACACTTGAGCTGGAAACTAAAACTAGAATCTAAAAACTAGAATCTAGAATCTACGAAGAGATTCTTCACGAAGATTCTAGATTTTAGATTCCAGATTCTAGATGTGAGCGTCTAGATCCTGACCCACCCAGCGCGTTCCAGCTGTGTCGCCTGCAGCGCAAACCGCATGACGGCGTGCTCCACACGGTGCCAGTCGTGCAGCCAGGTGCGCCTCACGACGCGATGGTCCTCCTCTTCACGGACTTCCCACCCGCGTTCGTCTGCCTCATCGACGACGAATGCCCTGACGTGGTCTCGACTCCGGAGCCGCCTGGTGAAGATCATGCCCAACCTCCGTAACCTACCGGACAGTGGAGTGCGAAAACCGAGCCAGCAGAGAAGCCCCATCCCGACGTCGGACAGCTCAGGAACAGCGTGCAAGATTGTCGTGTTTTCAGACGGACATGACGGGAGACGGGCACGAAAACATGGGCGGAAACGTGACGTAACTCAGAATTAACAGGCCGGCAATCGCACAGTAACACGCCCGTCTTAATGTCCTAGTCGATGACAAACTTGAGCAAGACGCGGGTGTTGATTGTCGAGGACGAGCCCGATATCGCCGGACTCATGAAGCACGCGCTGGAACGCGGCGGCGAGATGAACGTCGAAATCGTCAACACCGGCGCGGCGGCGCTGAAGAGCGTCATGGAGGAGCCTCCGGGCCTGGTCCTGCTCGACCTCAACCTGCCCTTCATCGACGGCCTGGAGGTGTGCCGCCTGCTGCGGGGGCGCCCCTCCAGCGCGGCCATTCCGATCATCATGGTCACGGCAAGGACCGGCGAATCGGATCGCGTGTCGGGCCTCGAGCTGGGAGCGGATGATTACGTTACGAAGCCCTTCAGCCTGCGCGAGCTGGTCGCACGCGTGCGCGCGGTGCTCCGGCGGCCGCCGCCCGTGGCGGGAAGCGATCGGAATCCGGGTTACGAACGGGGCCGTCTGGCCATCGACTTCGAGGCCGTGTCGGTGCGGGTATCGGGATCGCCCGTGCGGCTGACCAAGCGCGAGTTCGAACTGCTGCGGTTCCTGGTCGAAAACCGCAACCGCGTCCTGTCGCGCGATCGGTTGCTCGAGCGTGTCTGGGGACTCGACCGGCAGGTCGAAACGCGATCGGTCGACGTCCACGTCGGACGACTGCGCGGCAAGCTGGGCCAGGCCGGCCGGCAGATCGAGACGGTCATCGGCATGGGTTACCGCTTCGTCGAAGAACAGAACCTGGTGGAAGATTGAGCCATACTGTGACGTGGAGATTCTCCGCGGACAGATCTTCGCCCTCTACCTTTTCGACATTGCCGAGGCGGCCGATCTTCAGGTAGCCGCGGCCAGCATAGGCGGCAGCGTTCGAGCGAAGTTCGCGCCCAAGCCCGCCACTCCGGCCTACGTCCAATACCAGCAACCACCGCTCGTCTTCGACGGCACGATCGTCGACCTTCCGTCGATTGACGGGTTTCGCACGGGCTTCAAGCTGTTCGACTACGGCGTCATCTCGTTGCGGCTGACCCGCGACTTCCAGGGATCCTGGCCCGAGCTGGCCGAGCTCTCGAACACGCTCATCGAGAACGAAGCGCTGGAGCGGCAGGCCGAGCAGGCGTGCCGCGCGGTGGCAGCGCGGCTGACGAAGGCGATGACCAGGCCCCGGTCGACCGCGCTGTCAGAGGACTACCTGGTGATCGCCATCAACGAGATGAGCGAGCCCCACACGGCCGAAGCGCTCGTGCGTCACCACGGCGATGTGATGGCGTCGCTCTTGCGCGGCGAGCGGGCGCCGTTGAGCCAGCAGGAGCGGGATGAAGTCCTGCGCCATCGCATCTCGTATCTGGCCGACGACCTGGTGATTCCCACATGGAACACGGCGTTCGTATACGATACCGTCGCCGGAACGCAGGCGGCGGTCGAGATCATCGAGTTCGCCAACTCGCAGCTTCTGCAGTTCCGGTATTACGACGAACTGCTGGACGGCGCGCTCGCGGATATCTATCCCAGGATTCAGAAGGAAGCGCGCTGGTACGACGCGATCCTCGGACGGCACTACGCGCGCGCCGCGCGCCAGGTGCATGCGCTCTTCATCGACGTGAACGAGCTGACCGATCGCACCGAAAACGCGCTGAAGATCGTCGGAGACGTCTACGCGGCGCGTCTCTTCTCTCTTGTGGGCGCGCGCCTCGACCTCGATCGATGGAAGACCAACGTGAGCGAAAAGCTGAAGACGATGGACGACATCTATCGATTCGCGGTCGAGCATCTCGGCATGGTGCGCGGCGAGCTCCTCGAAGTGACGATCATCGCGATCCTCGTCTTCGAACTGGTGCTCTTCTTCCTGGGAATCATGGTCTGACGTGAACGACGTCCTTGCCATCATCCTCGGCGGCGGCCAGGGATCGCGCCTGTTTCCGCTCACGCAGCAGCGATCGAAACCGGCGGTGCCCATTGGCGGCAAGCACCGGCTGATCGACGTCCCGATCAGCAACTGCGTGCACGCCGATCTGCGGCGGATCTTCGTGCTGACGCAGTTCAACTCGGCCTCGCTCAACCACCACGTCGTGCAGACCTACCGGATGGATCCGTTCTCGCGCGGGTTCGTGGACATCATCGCCGCCGAGCAGACGCCGGAGAGCTCGAGCTGGTTCCAGGGCACGGCCGATGCGGTCCGTCGCGCGACCCGCCATTTCATGCGGCACGAGGCCGACTACTATCTGATCCTCGCGGGCGATCACCTGTACCGGATGGACTACGGCCGGCTGCTCGATGCCCACGTCGATGAAGATGCCGACATCACCGTGGCCGCGCTTCCCGCAAGCGCGGGCGACGCGCCGGGGATGGGCATCTTCCGCTTCGATCGGGATAGCCGCATCATCGGCTTCGAAGAGAAGCCGACCCCCGAGCGCCTCCTCGAGATCGGCAGCAGCACGCCGGACAGCCCCTTCCACAATCAGTCCAACGACTCGACCAAGCCGTTCATCGCGTCGATGGGCATCTACGTGTTCTCGCGCGCCGTGCTGCTCGACCTGCTGCAGAAAACCAGCGCCACGGATTTCGGCCGCGAGATCATTCCCGGCGCGCTCGACACGCATCGCGTCCGCGCGTACCTGCACGACGGCTACTGGGCCGACGTCGGCACGATCGAATCGTTCTACGAGGCGAACATCAGGCTCACCGAGCCGGACGCGCCGTTCAGGTTCTACGATCCGCGCAAGCCCATCTACACGCACGAGCGGTTTCTTCCGCCCTCCGAGATGCGCGCGTGCACGCTTCGCGAGTCGATCGTGGCAGACGGGTGCATCCTGGACGACTGCACGATCGAGCAGTCGGTCATCGGTATCCGCACGCAGGTCTCGCGCGGGACCCGCATCAGGCGGTCGGTCCTGCTGGGCGCCGACATGTACGAATCGGAGACCGCCACGCCGCTGGGCATCGGCCGGAATGTCGTGCTCGACCGCGTCGTCATGGACAAGAACTCGTCGATCGGAGACGAGGCGCGACTGGTCAACGAGGCTGGCGTGCAGCACGCCGACGGGAACGGCTACTTCATCCGGGGCGGGGTGATCATCGTGCCCAAGGGTGGCCGCGTCCCGCCCGGAACCCGCATCTGAAACAGCTCCGGGAACTATTTCCGTGATCGACATGGTTTGTATCACTTCGGCATCCGCGATCCAAAATTTACACGGCCGTCACGCAAAGTACGGCACCATCAATCCTGTCCAAACCCATAACAGGACACTAATGCCCATGATTTTTACAAAACGACTGGCCACCCCTGGCCACAGCCGTCAGCTCACGATTGAGCGAAATATCGCGTCAGGATGGATCGCGCGCGAGCACGACGACAGCGACATTCGCACCAGCCTTCTCCACGACTGGCGGCACGTCGAAATGGCCATTGCGCTCTTCGAACTGAAAGCGCTGGCGTTGCAGAACCAGGGGTGGTCGGAAATCTCCTGAAGCAGTTTTCTACTTGCCTATCCTGCGCAACACGCGAGGCGTGAGGAACCACCGAAGCCGGCCGGCCCCCGTGGGCGGCAGGGCCGTCACGTCAATCCGGCAGATCGCTCCCTTTTTGAAATCCAGCGCGCGGCGCAACCCGATCAACCTGCTGGCCAGTTCGCCGATACCGGGCTCGTGACCGACGAGCGCGATGCGATGCCGGCGCTGCTGCTTGGCCAGATCCTCGACGATGGCGTTGTGCGTGCCGCCGGGCGCAAGCGACGCCACATTCACAATCGGCGGCGTGTTGCGGAACGCGCCGGCGACGATTTCGGCGGTCTGCCGCGTGCGCACGAGCGGGCTGGTCAGGATGACGTCGAACTCGACGTCCAGCGCCAGAAGCGCCTTCGATTCGCGCCGCAGCTTCTGGATGCCTTCGCTCGAGAGCGGGCGTTTGGTGTCGTCCGGGTAGGCGTCTCCGCGCTCCGCGGCCACTCCGTGCCGGATGAGGTACAGCTCGAACCGTTCGTTGTCCATCGGCTATTTCGCGTGCGAGGCGGCGTGCGGTGTGCTGGTCACGTGCGCCTGACGGCGCGGCGGCATCGTCAGCGCCGGCACGATCTGCTGCCGTACTTCCTTGACCACTACGGCCAGCTGGTCGCGATGCCCCACGAAGCCGGCGTGCAGCCGGCGACACTCGCGATCCAGAGAGTCGGCGTACACCGTCAGGTCGCCCATGTTCGATCCCACGCCCGGAGCCGTTTCGGTCTCACGCACGTGTTTGACGAGCGTCTGCAAGTCGTGCATGTCGCCCAACCGCTCCTGATGGCGCTTGAGGATTTTCAAGAGCGGCGCCGTGCCGGCCACGCCCGCGTCCCGCGCGATCTCGAGCGAGTAGCGCAGTTTTTTTGCCGAGATGCGCACGCCGTGCAGCCGTTCCGGCGCGTACAGCGGGCCCGCGTCATCGAGCGTGGTGCTGAGCCGTTTGGCGCGCCGCATCAGGCGGGTGGCAAGCACGCCCCGCCACTCGGCTTCGAGCTTGCGCTCCGCCTTCTGTTTCCGGCCCTGCCCTTTGTGTCGGCCGTTCCTGTCGGCTACCCGCTCGAGCTTTTTCAGCAGTCGCTTGACGTCGCTGACGGGCGCATCGCCGTCGAGCTCGTCGCGCAGCGTCTTCCGCCGCGAGGCGATTTCGCGGCGCACGATTTCCAGGGTCCGGTCCGACATTCCCGGCGGCGCGGCTCTGTCGTCGAGCAGGTGAAGCTCGACGTCCAGCTCGCGGATGGGACCCAGCGCGCGCGTCAGGGCGCGCATTTTTTTGTTGAGCTTCTTGACCTTCGCCGGAGGCGCGGCAGCCGCGACGATCGGCAACGCTTCGCGAATACGGCGCGACGCCACACGGGTCTTGTGCAAGCCTCGCGTGTGGCCGCTGACGAATTCCGGCCACACGGCGCTGAGCTCGTTCAATCGTTTGCGCCAGAGCCTGTCGCGGGGAGTTGTGGCGTTCATGCTAGGATGCGGGACGGGTCATGCAGCGCGCGAGCCGTCTTCGGTACCCACCATTATAGAAAGTCTGTATGACGGCGACAATTCCTTTGTTTTCAATTAGATGCGAATAGCGGCTATTGACTGCGGAACCAATTCGATCCACATGATCGTGGTCAGGATCCGGCCGGACCTGTCCTTCGAGGTCATCGATCGAGAGAAGGACATGGTGCGCCTGGGATCGGGTGGTCTCGATGGAAGAGCGCTGACGACCGAGGCGATGGCGGCCGCGCTGCAAACGTTTTCGCGGTTTCGCCGGCTGGCTGAATCGCACCAGGTGGAAGAGATTCTGGCGGCGGCCACGAGCGCGGTCCGGGAGTCCGCCAACGGCGGCGAGTTTCTGGCGGCGGTCGAGCGCGAAACAGGGATCAAGCCCCAGGTGATTTCGGGCACCGAGGAAGCTCGCCTTATCCATCTGTCCGCCGTCTACGGCGTCGATGTTGCAGGAGCTTCGGCGGTGGTGGTGGACATCGGTGGCGGAAGCGTCGAGATCACGCATGGGGCCGGCACGTCGCTGCGGGTCGCGAAAAGCTTCAAGCTGGGGGTGATCAGACTGACGGAGCGCTTCGTTCGTACCGATCCCCTGTCGCGGCGCGACGAGCGCAGGATGGTCGCGCACCTCGAGGACGAGCTCGCGAAGTATCTGGGCGATATCCGGACGGCGGGCTTCGACCGCGTGATCGGCACCTCGGGGACCATTCTGAGCCTCGGCACGGTCGCGACGGCGGAACGCCGGCGGCCGAGCGACGAGATTCGCAACCTGCGGGTCTCAGCCAAGCAGGTCCATCGCGTGCGCAAGGACGTGACCGACCGCAGCATCGCGGAGCGCATGAAGATGCCGGGGCTCGACCCGCGGAGGGCCGACCTCATCGTCGCGGGCGGCGTGCTGCTCGATACCATTCTCGAGCACCTCGACGCGAGTGAGATCACGCTGTGCGATCTCGCGCTGCGCGAAGGCCTGGTGCTCGACTACATCCAGCGCAACCGCAAGCACATCGCGCAGGCCGGGCAGTATCCCGACGTGCGCCGCCGGAGCATCGTCGAGCTGGCGGAGCGCTGCAGCTACTGGCCGGACCACGCCAACCAGATCGCGCGCCTCTCGCTTGCGATCTTCGACCAGACGCAAAAGGTGCACGGCTTGACGGACCGCGAGCGCGAGTGGCTCGAATTTGCCGCGCTGCTGCACGACATCGGCACGCACATCAGCTATCCGCGGCACCACAAGCACTCGTATTACCTCATCAGGAACGGCGATCTTCGCGGCTTCGAGCCGGACGAGAGCGAGACGATCGCGCTCGTCGCGCGCTATCACCGGAAAACCCCGCCGAAGAAATCGCACGCCGACTTCGGCTCGCTGGGCGGAACGAAACGCCGCATCGTGCGAACGCTGTCGGCCATTCTCCGGTTCGCCGAAACGCTCGACCGCAGTCACGCACAGGCGGTCAGCGGCGTCGAGATCCTCGACCGCGGCGAGGAATACCTCATCAAGCTGCGCACAACGGGCGATTCCGAGCTGGAGCTCTGGGCCGCCCAACGACAGACCGCACCGCTCGAGCGCGTCCTGGGCAAGCCCATCCGCCTGAGCGCCGGCAGAGTCTCTTATGCTGAACAATCTGAGCGCACCGCACGAATACCCGGGGAAGCTGTTCGTGGTCGAAGGCATCGACGGGTCGGGAAAAACCACGCAGCTCGCCCTGCTGGCCAAGTGGCTGAGCGCCGCAGGACTGCGAGTGTTCGTCACGGAGTGGAACTCGTCGGCGCTGGTGAAGGCGGCGACGAAAATGGGAAAGAAAAAGAATTCCCTGACACCGACGACCTTCAGTCTGCTACACGCCACTGATTTCGCCGACCGGCTCCTGTACAACATCGTGCCGCCGCTGAAGGCGGGTATGATCGTGCTGGCCGACCGCTACGCATACACCGCGTTCGCGCGCGACGTGGCGCGCGGGGTCGATCGCGCCTGGGTGCGCGACCTCTACAGCTTCGCCGTCCGGCCCGACCTCGCACTCTACTTCCGCGTGCCGATCGACGTCTCGCTCGATCGCCTGATGGCACGCCGGATAAAGCTGAAGTTTTACGAGGCAGGGCTGGACATGGGCTGGAGCATCAACGCGCAGGAGAGCTTCCGTATGTTCCAGGGCAAGGTGCTCGACGAGTACGACCGCCTGGTCGAGGAATTCGGGCTCAGCGTCGTGGACGCGTCGCTCGCGATTACCGATCAGCAACAGAAGGTGCGCAGTCTGGTGTCGAGGCAGCTGGAGAAGCCGGCACTCGAGGTTGTTAACCAATAAATACGGTTCGTGGGTTCGTCGGTTCGTTGGGTTCGTGGGGTTCGTGAGGTTCGTAGGTTCGTGGGTTCGGTAGCGCAGGGCTTCTTGACCGCCGTAGCCGTGGCGAAGGTGGTCAGCCCTGCGGTGAAGAGCGATGACCGATCACAAAGACATCAAAGAAGCCAAGGAGCAGACGCCGGAATTCGGCGCCAACGGACACATCCAGCCTGGGCGCTATTACGGCCACGGCCTGCCCTACGCGCCGATCGATCACTACCCGGGTAAGATCATCGCCGTCGAGGGGACCGACGGCGTGGGACGCAGCACGCAGATCCGCCTGCTGCGCGAATGGCTCGAAGTGCAGGGCTACGGCGTCGTCGAAACGGGGTGGACGCGGTCGGCGCTGATGCAGCCGACCATCGAGCTCGCGAAGTCGAGCAACACGCTGAACAAGCTGACGTTCGTGCTCCTCTACGCCACCGATTTCGCCGACCGGCTCGAGAAAGAGATCATCCCGGCGCTCAAGGCCGGTTTCGTGGTGCTGTCCGATCGGTACATCTTCTCGGCGCTGGCGCGGGCGGGCGTCCGGGGCGTCGATCGCGCGTGGCTGCGCAGCCTCTACGGGTTCGCCATCGCCCCCCACCTGGTCTTCTACCTCAAGATCGACGTGGACACGCTGATTCGCCGGGTGCTGTCGGCCCGCGGGATGGACTTCTGGGAATCGGGCATGGACCTGAAGGGGGGCGACGACATCTACGACAGCTTCCGGTCCTACCAGAACAAGCTGTTGCGCGAGTATTCGTCGATGGCCGACGAGTTCGGCTTCCGCGTGCTCGACGCGCGGCGGCCGGTTGACGTGCTTCAGGACGAGCTGCGCCGGCAAGTGCAGGCGTTTCTGGTGAATGCGGACGGGCCCCAGGCGCCGGAACCGGAGCCCGCCGAGAAGCATTCATGACACTTCCTGTGTCATCTGCAGGTGTTAACACGGTATTAACACCAGCGCGATACAGTAGAAAACGTGCCTGACATTATGACGACTGCCCCGCAACTGGCGGCGCCCCCGCCGCGGCGCACCGACGCCAAAGAGACGCCGTTCAAGATCCGCGTCGACCACCTGAATTTCTATTACGGCGAGTCGCGCGTGCTTCACGACATCTCGGTTGGCCTGCACGAAAACCAGGTCTCCGCGTTCATCGGGCCGTCAGGCTGCGGCAAGAGCACGTTTCTGCGTACCTTGAACCGGATGAACGACATCATCCCCGCCACCCGCGTCGAGGGGGACATCCTCATCGACGATCACAACGTCTATGCCGGCGGCACCGACGTCGTCGACCTGCGGCGCCGCGTGGGCATGGTGTTCCAGAAATCGAATCCCTTCCCCAAATCCATTTTCGAGAACGTGGCCTATGGCCTCCGGATCAACGGCCTGGCCAAAGACCGGGCCGACCTGACCTACCGCGTCGAGGAAAGCCTGCAGCACGCCGCGCTGTGGGACGAGGTGAAGGACCGGCTGCACGCGTCGGCGCTGGCACTCTCCGGCGGACAGCAGCAGCGGCTCTGCATCGCCCGCGCCCTGGCCGTGCGCCCCGAGATTCTGCTCATGGACGAGCCGGCATCGGCGCTCGACCCGATCGCCACCCAGCGCATCGAGGAGCTGATCTACGACCTCAAGAAGGACTACACGATCGTCATCGTCACCCACAACATGCAGCAGGCGGCGCGCGTCTCCGATTACACGGCGTTCTTCTGGCTCGGCAAGCTCGTCGAATACGGACGCACCGATCAGATTTTCACCACACCCAGGGAAAAACTGACCGAGGACTACATCACGGGACGATTCGGCTAATGGAACGACAACACTTTCAACAGGAACTCGAATCGCTCAAAGAGCGCCTGCTCGCGATGGGCGGCCTGGCGGAGGAACGCGTCCGCACGGCGATGCTGGGTCTGGTCGAGCGCGACCCCGACCTCATCGACGAGGTGCTCAACGGCGACATGCCGCTCAACGAGCTGCACATCGAGATCGACGACCACTGCCTGAAGCTGCTGGCGCTGCACTCGCCGATGGCGGCCGACCTGCGGGCGATCATGGCCGCGATCAAGATCAACAGCGACCTCGAGCGCGTCGGCGACATGGCCGTCAACATCGCCGAGGCGGCGCGCCGGTATGCGTCGCATCCGCCGGTCAAGAAGCTGATCGACATTCCTCGAATGGCCAACACGGCCCAGCGCATGCTGCGCGACGCGCTCGATTCGTACGTGCGCGGCGACATGCAGCTCGCCCAGCACGTGCTGGACGAAGACGACGACCTGGACTCGCTGAAGACCCAGGTGTTCCGCGAGCTGCTGACCTACATGTTGTCGGATCCCTCGACCATCGAGCCGGCGCTCGACCTGATTCTCATCTCGCGCCATCTCGAGCGCATCGGCGACCATGCCACGAACGTCGCCGAGGACGTCATCTTCATGGTGTCGGGCCGCGACGTCCGCCATCACGCGGCGGATCAACAACCCTAACGGGGTTCCAAGGTTCCTGTTCCCGTTCCGGTTCGGGTTCCGAGTTCTGTTCCCGTTCTGTTCCGGTTCTGTTCGTGTTCCCGGTTCACTTCCAGGGTTCCACGTTCAGTTCCCCATTCAAGTCCCGCCTGCGGAATGGAGCGCGAACAAGAACCTTTGAAGTCAAACCGTTGAAACACGAACCGGAGCCCCGGAACCGAACCGGGCACCTGAACGGGAACCGGAACAGGAACCCGGAACCTGCGAGCGTCAGGTAGAATGTGCGGTTGTGCCTGCTCGCGTGTGTGTCTTGTGCCGTCGCGAGCCCGCACACGCACCCTGGATTCCCTTCTGCAGCGAGCGCTGCAAGCTTCAGGATCTTGCCCGGTGGGTCGACGGCGGCTATCGCGTGCCGGCCGAGCCCGTTCAGCAAGACACAGAAACAGACACCCCCGAGCACGGCGGGGGCGTCGTGAGCGAACGACGCGAGTCGGGCGACGACGAGACGGACCAGTAGCGCGCTTATGGCTGACACGCTGACGATTACCGACAACCGCACGGGCAAGCAGTACGAAATCCCCATCAAGGAAGGCGCGATTCGGGCCACCGATCTCAAGCAGATCAAGGCGGTTGACGACTCGGGGCTGGCGACCTACGACCCGGCCTTCCTCAACACCGCGGCCTGCCGGAGCGCGATTACCTATATCGACGGCGACAAGGGCATCCTCTGGTATCGAGGGTATCCCATCGAGGAACTGGCCGAGCACTGCACCTATCTCGAAACCGCGTACCTGATCTTGTTCGGAGAGCTGCCCACCGAAAAGCAGCTCCAGACCTGGACCGACGAGATCACGCAGCACACCCTGCTGCACGAGAACGTCAAGAAGCTGATGGAGGGGTTTCAGTACGACGCCCATCCGATGGGCATCTTCATCAGCACGGTCGGCGCGCTGTCGACGCTCTATCGTGACGCCAAGCTGGTCTTCGATCAGGACTCACGCAACCGGCAGCGCCTGCGCCTGATCGCCAAGGTGGCGAGCATCGCGGGCTACGCCTACCGCCACAGCATCGGTCGCGCGTATGTCTATCCCGACAACGACCTGAGCTTCACCGGCAACTTCCTCAACATGCTGTTCAAGATGACGGAGCTGAAGTACCGGCCCAACCCGGTACTCGAGCGGGCGCTCGACGTGCTCTTCATCCTCCACGCCGATCACGAGCAGAACTGCAGCACGACCGCCATGCGCGTGGTCGGCAGCTCGCACGTCGATCCGTATTCGTCCATCGCGGGCGCCGCGGCGGCGCTCTGGGGCCCGCTGCACGGCGGCGCGAACGAAGCGGTGCTGCGCATGCTCGAGGAAATCGGCACGATCAAGAACGTGCCGGCGTTCATCTCGCGCGTCAAGGGGGGCGACGGCCGCCTCATGGGCTTCGGGCATCGCGTCTACAAGTCGTACGACCCGCGGGCGAAGATCATCAAGCGCATCGCCGACGAGGTGTTCGAAGTCACCGGCCGGAACCCGCTGCTCGATATCGCGCTCGAGCTCGAGCGCATTGCGCTGCAGGACGAGTATTTCGTGACGCGCAAGCTGTATCCGAACGTCGACTTCTACTCGGGGCTCATCTATCAGGCGATGGGCTTTCCGAAGGATTTCTTCCCCGTGCTCTTCGCCATCCCCCGCACCGCCGGCTGGTTCGCGCAATGGGAAGAAATGCTGAGGGACTCGGAACAGAAGATCGCGCGGCCGCGGCAGATCTACGTCGGACCCACCAAACGCGGCTTCGTCGCGCGGGACAACCGATAATGACGGTTCCGTGTTCCGGATTCGGTGTTCCCGGTTCGGTGCTCGGAGCAGTGGTCGCAGCGTCAGCCATCTGCCTTCTGCCATCTGCCATGTCAGCTCAGGCGGGGTCGACAGTTGCGTTCGACAGCTCCCGCGCCTACGAGCACCTGCGGCAGGTCGTCAGCTTCGGCCCGCGTCCGGCGGGCTCGCCCGCCATCGAGCGCACGCGCCAGTACATCATCGGGCAGTTGAAGACCGCCGGCGTGGCGGTGACGCAGCAATCCTTCGTGGCGAAGACGCCCATCGGCGACATTCCCATGGTCAACCTGGTCGCGACGATTCCAGGCGCACGACCGGACCGCATCGCGATTACCGGGCACTACGACACCAAGCTCTTCCGCGAGTTTCGCTTCGTCGGGGCCAACGACGCCGGCTCGAGCACGGCGTTCCTCATCGAAATGGCGCGCGTGCTCAAGGCGCGTCAGAACGCGCTGACGATCGAGCTGATTTTCTTCGACGGCGAGGAAGCCACGCTGCGCGACTGGGGCGGCACCGACCACACCTACGGCAGTCAGGTACCTACGTGGACAACGGGCGCAAGACCGGCACGCTGTCCGGCCTCAAGGCGATGGTGCTGGTGGACATGATTGGCGAGCGCTCGCCGCGATTCATGCGCGAGGCCAACTCGACCCCGTGGCTCACCGACATCATCTGGTCAACCGCGCAGAAGCTCGGCCACGGTTCGGTGTTCGTCAACGCCAGCACGCCGATCGAAGACGATCACGTGCCCTTCCTCAAGGCTGGCGTGCCGTCGGCCGACATCATCGACCTCGACTACCCTGCCTGGCACACCCAGGCCGATACGCTGGACCAGACGTCGGCCCGCAGCCTGCAAGTTGTGGGTGACGTGGTGCTCGCCTCTCTGCCGCTCATCGAGGCCCGGCTCGCCAAGTAGGCCCCGAACACGCGACGAACACGACACGTATACCCGTCTTGAACAGAAGATCAGAAGGTCAGGAGGAAACCATCTGGCCTGACACCAAGCGCGCGGACTCACCCGCCTGAGCTGTCACGTACTCGTCGAGTCATCGTGCTCGTCGCACGTCGTGCTTGAATCGCAAAGCAAGAGCCGCCGCGTCGTTGTACCATTCGAATAGGCGCATGGCCTTCATCAGGAGTTTTCTTGCCGGGTTGCTTGGGCTGGTTGCCTACTTCGTGTGCGTGGCGCTCTGGACCGTTCGCGGGCACATTTCGATCGGCGAGGGTTCGGGCGGAATCGGCTTCGTCAGCGTCGGACTAACCGAGCTCATCTTGCCTGGCGGCCTCATTGCGTTCGCGGTGGCGTTCTGGTGGCAGTGGAGACGCACGCGCCAAAAGTCGACGAAGGCATGAAGCTGGAATTTTCGATCGATAGCCTTCTGAACTTCTGATCTTCTGTTGAAGTTATCGACCTAATGTCGATGAATCCAGTCGGCGATGTCGGCGACGACGTGCGGATCGACATGGCCTGGCTGAAGATATTCGTCCGGCATCGATCGGCCCTCGCCTGCAATGAACAGGTGGTTCAGCGCGGGGTAAAGCGTCAGCGTCGCAAACGCGCGGCCTTCGAGCGCCCGCTTCCAGCCGGCAAAATCTTCCAACGTCACCTGATAGTCACGCCCGCCCTGCAGGACAAGAATCGGTTTCCCGAGCTTTGTCGCAAGCTCTTCAGGCCGGTAACCTCGCAAGTCGAGCCAGTAGCTCGCCGGCATCGCGCTGCCCATGAAATCGACGCTCATATCCGTTCGCAACTGAGGGTCGCGCACCCGGCGCGCGAAATCCTGCGCGGCCGATGTCTCGGGAGCATCTGCGCCCCTCAAGTACGTGAACTGATCGACGATGACGTCTTCGAGTGGGCGTGTGGTGCCAGCCAGCACGATGAAACCCTTGAGGGGCGAAGCGGACGCGATGCGCGGGGCCAGCAGGCCACCGAGGCTGTGACCGAGTACCAACAGTCTGGCTTTATCAACGCCGGGCTGTACGGCAAGCCCGTCTACCGCCGCGACCGCATCGTCAACCGTTTCGTCCTTCACTGTTCCGGCTTTCGGCCTGACTGACGCCGGCCGCTTGTCATAGCGGAGCACGGCGATGCCACGACTGACCAGGCCCCACGCCAGATCCTTGAAGACCTTGTTCGGCCCGATGGTCTCGTCTCGGTCGTGCGGCCCCGAACCGTGAACCAGGACGACGCCAGGCACGAGCCCGGTCCGCTTCGGCAGTGAAATGGTACCGGGCAGATTGAACTCGCCCACGGCAACGGGTGTCTCGGCGAACATCGACTGGTCTGCGTAGGCGGGCGGGTTCCATGCGGCGGCGTTCTTCGGCGGCCCGAGAAAGAACAGGCCGGCGATCTTTCCGGCGTCGTTGAACGCGAGTCGAATGACGAAAGGTGTCTTTTCAAACGCCGTCGTCAGATCGACAGCAGTCACACTTTGCGCCGGAACAGGAACGATCTGCACCGAGGTGACGCTCTTGTGTGCGCCGATCTGGCTGGTCAATTGCGCCCAGATGGCGGCAAGCTTCTCCCGCGGCAGCCCCGCGGTCATCTTCTGGTCGAAGCGGGCCACGACCTTGTCGAACGCGCCGGCGGCCAGCTCGGAGACCGTCTCGCGGCCGAGCGCCTCGAAATCGGGCGCCGCAGTCACACCATACGGTGCGACCAGAAGGATCGAGATAATCACGTGAGTCAGTTTCGACATCGGGCGCTTTCTGAAAGGATCGAACCCTGGCCCGATATCTTACCAGCCGTGGCACGGCCCCTCACGAAAACACGATGGCACGACGAGCACAATGACGCGATGAGGACAACGACGCGACTCGTCCAACGACGCGCACACCTGTCTTGAACAGAAGGTCAGAAGCTCAGGAGGACATCCTCCTGGCCTGATACGGAGCGTGGCATCGACTTCGCGCCCAGAGGCGCACAAGAATACGAAGAGGCACGAATTCAAGAGCCTGTTGATCCGACGCTCTTGTATTCGGACCTCTTCGTGTTCTTGTGTGGACCGCGTACGCGGTCCACGAAGTCGATGCACGCCAGCGGACCACGAAGACATGAAGACGCGTGCACCGGTCCTCAACAGAAGATCAGAAGGTCAAGAGAACAAGAGATTCTTGATCACCGGCCTTCTGAACTTCTGATCTTCTGTAGGCGATCGGCTCTCGTTTCGATGGGTACTGTCAAGATCATCCGCCCACAAACGCAAATCTATTACAGAAGCCGATCACCAGCGCACTGAGCGCGACCATCGCCAGGAGCACGTAGACGATGATGGGTCGCTTCTTTTTCGTCGCGACGTACGGTTTGTGCACGGCCTCTTGAACCGACGCGCCACATCGAAAACAGATGAGCGCCTTCTCGGCGATTTCGGTTCCACACGCGCGGCACTTCATCGGTACGGCCACGGATTATATGTCACAATCGATCGCATGATTCCGCTGCGCGACGTGATTCCGTCGCGGACGTTTCCGTTCTTCGTCGTCATCTTCATCGCGCTCAACACCGCCGCGTTCCTGTTCGAAGTCATCACTGTCCGATCGTGCGCTGCGAGTCGCTCTTCTTCGCCTACGGCGTCGTGCCGGCTCAGTTGCAGATTCTCACCGTGTTCACCTCGATGTTTCTGCACGGAGACTGGCTGCACTTCCTCGGAAACATGCTGTATCTGTGGATCTTCGGCGACAACGTGGAAGACCGGCTCGGCCACGGGCGCTTCGTGCTGTTCTATCTCGCCTGCGGCGCCGCCGCCGCGCTCGCGCACGTGTGGGTGAATCCGGGCTCGCGTGTGCCGACCATCGGCGCCAGCGGCGCCATCGCCGGCGTCATGGGCGCGTATTTCGTGTTGTATCCGAACTCGCGCGTGCTGGCGCTCGTGCCGCTCATCATCATTTTTGAAGTCATCGAGGTGCCGGCCATCGTGTTCCTGGGCATCTGGTTCGTGATGCAGTTCTTCAGCGGTGTGGGATCGCTCGCCGAGACCGGCGCCAGGATGGGTGGCGTCGCCTTCTGGGCGCACGTCGCGGGATTTCTCTCCGGAGTAGCCGGGGTGCTGGTGCTGAAAAAGCCGTCCCGCACGCGCTGGGCGACCTGATCTTCTGTATCTCACCGCAGAGACGCAAAGGCGCAGAGAATTCTTTTCAACCCATACTTCGCGTCTTGGCGTCTTTGCGTTGAGACGACCAACTATTTGGCAGATCGGATCTGGGCGGAGATCTTGGCGAGCTCGATAGCGAGGCGCTCGAATTCCTCTTCGTACTGGCCCGCAGGCATCTCCCCTTTGCGCGCCTTCAGCTGTTCGATCTCGACTTCGATCGCAATACGGCGCTTGTCGAGCGCGGCCACCGCGGCGTTCGCGGACGTCGCCGCCGGCGCGGCATCGAGGAACGTCGTTCTGGCCAGCACGCCGTCGCCCGCGGCTGTCGCTGTGGCCTCTTTCCCGACGCCGTCACCGTTGTCGTCGATGATCGAGCGCTCGGTCACGAGCGTGCCCTTCTGCTCGAACGCCTGCTTCACCGCCTGGCTCGCGTAGGTGAACGCCTCCCAGACCGACAGCCGCCCGTTTTTGTCGTTGTCCGCCTTTGCCTGGTCGGTCAGCGCCTCGATGAAGTACTGCGGAAAGACGGTGGCGTATTTCTGCGCGGATGAATCGGTGGCGGCAATCACGATGCGATTCTTGCCCGACAGCGTCTGTACGAACTCGAAGCTCGAGCTCGTCGTGTTGACGAACACGAGGCGTGCGGCGATGCCGTCGAGCGAGGCTTTCCATTCGCGCGAGTCCATATCGGGCCCGACGAGATTGAACTTCGCGGCGGTGCCATCGTAGGTCCCATGACCGAGCAGCACGACCAGCAGCGTGTCGTCGGCCGTCAGCCTGGGCTTGAGCGTGGTGAGCGTCCGCATCACGTTCGCGCGATTGGCGAGATCGGACTCGCCTGCGCCTTCAGCAAGCACGATGATGCGGTCCGCGGGGAACCCGAGATGTTTCTGGAGCGTCGACTGGAGCGACGATACCCACGTCTTCTGGCTCTCCGCAAACTTCTCGGTGCCCGACGCGCCCGACACGACAAGCGCGTAACGCTCTTCGGCCGCAGCCAGACCAGGCGCCACCGCGGCGGCCAGCGTCAGCAGCAGGCAGACGCGGGCAGCCCGGATCATTGCCCCACCACCTTCAGCAGCAAGTCCTGCGCGCGCGGGTAGCCCGGAGCGACTTCGATAGCCGCCAGCGCCGCCCGGCGCGCCAGCGCCTTGTCGCCGATGGCCAGATAGCCTTCCGCGAGATCCGAGTGGGCGCCGGCCGGATCGAGGGTGCCTGCGGCAATCGCGGCGCGGAACTCGCGCACGGCTGTGCGCGCGTCGCCCGCCTGCAACTTCATCCGCCCCAGCGCCGTGTGATTGGCCGCATCGAACGGATCGAGCTGGGCGATGCGCTCGTACGCCGACAGCAGCTTCGCGGGCGGCGCCTTCGTGATTTCGTATTGCTTGAGCAGCTGTCGTACGGCGTCGAGGTCAGTGTTTTCGTCCTGCATCAGCTTCTCGAGCTCGCTGACGGCGCGCGGCGCATCTTTTCGCTCGATGGCCATCTGAGCCATGACTGCGCGCGGACTTCGCGCCCCGGTCGCCATCGGCACCATCTCGGCCGCGCGCTCGAGCACCTTGAACGCCTCGTCGATGCGCCCGGCTTTTCGCAGGAACTCACCGTAGGCGACCTGCGCCTGGAAGCTGTCTGGAAACGCCGCGGCAACGGACTCTGGATTCCCCTTGCCGGGCTCGAGCTCTTTCGGCGGCCTCAGCGCTTTGACGACGGTGCCGTATTTCTTGTTCAGCAGCGTGTCGAAATCGGCCTGCAGCGTGTCGATGTCCACGCCGAGCCCGGCTTTCAGCGCGGCTTCACCTTCGAGCCCCTCGCCGTAGCTCATGAGCAGCTTGCGCAGCGCCCCCATGCCGTACTTCTCGACGATGTGCTCGGTCAGGATGGAAGCTTCGTAGTAGGCGAGAGAAATTTTTTCGGGATCCTGGAAGGCCGCATTCAGCTCGCGCAGCGTCATGTGCTCGCCCTGCCCGTAGGCGGCGACAAACGAGAGCTCGCCTTCGCGTCCCCATGCGGGCGATCCGAGTTTCTCTTCGTAGGTCGAAATCCCCTCCGTGAGCCACCTCGGTACGCGCTGCTTCGACAGTTGCAGCGTGATGACGTGCGCCAGCTCGTGCCACAGCGTGGGGGCCCAGTTGAAGTCGCCCGGGGGACGCGCTTTCGGCGAGTCGAGCGTCACCACGCGCCCGAAACAGGCGCCGAGCGCGCCGATCATCCCCGGCAGCCCCACGGTGCGCACGGCGAAGTCGTCGTGCTTCGTGAACATCTCGATCAGAATCGGGCCCTTCGGCACGAAGTCGTACTTCTTCGCAAAGGTGTCGAGCGCCTGCTGCGCAAGCGGGCCGACGTACTCGCGCATCACCGGCATTTCGCTCGGGTGGCTCTTGAAGACGATGTTGCTCTCGGTGACGACCTCGAACTTCTCGAGCGAATCGAGCATGGTCAGCAGGTTCAACGTCGTCCGATCGAACTTGTCGATGGCGAACGATTTCTCGAGCACCTGCCGCGCCTCGGCCTCGTCGCCCGTGCGCAGGAGCTGCACGCCGAGCGCCGAGAGCGTGCGCACGTCGTTCGGATCGATCTCGAGCGCCTTGCGGCTCATCACCACGGCTTCTTCGAAGCGGTAATTCGCGGCGGCCAGCTCTGCCGGGACGCGGTAGGCGCCGCTGAACCGGGGATTGATCTTCAACGCCGCGGCGGCCTCCTGCTGGAGGTCGGCTTGACGGCCTTCGATGTAGGCGATGGCCCCACTCCACGCGAAGGCATCGAGGCTGGCGGGATTGATGGACTTCGCTTTCGCAATCGACGCCTTGGCTGCCTCGCGGTCGCTCTTGTCGAGATGCAGCTGCGCCTGCAGCAAGTACGCATCGACCACGTTCGGATCGAGCGAGAGCGCCTGCTCGCTCGCCTTCTCGGCCCCGGGCGGATTCACATCGACGAGCGCGCGCGCCATGCCGACGAGCGCCGGAATCCATTTGCCATCGGCGGCCAGCGCGTCCTGAAATGATTTCGCGGCCTCGGCGTTGTCGTGCACGTGCAGGAACAGCTCGCCCCAGCCCGTGTGCAGCGCCGGATCGGTTGGCGCTTTTTCGGTGGCGAGGCGATAGGCGTCGTTGGCGAGCTGAAATTCACCGAGCGAGCGGGCGGCACGGCCCAGCCGCGCGTACTCGGCGGGCGAGGTCCTCGGCCCCACCTGCATGTCGGCCATGCGCTGGAGCAGCGGACGCGATTCGTCGACACGCCCAAGGAGCTCGTAGAACAGCGCCAGCTCGAGGGCCGCTTCGCCTTCCGGTGCTTTCGCGGCTAGCGGCTTGAGCAGGGCTTCGGCTTCCGCGTACTGCCCGTGATTGATGGCGGCACGTGCCTTGACGACGACTGGATCGCTGACGCCCTGGGCGTACGCTATCCGGCTCGCCCGCCCGTCCGACACCGTCCCAATGGCCAGTGCCACGGCCACGAGACGTATCAACGCGCCCCGCCAGAACCCGGATTTCATGGAAAAACCATTATGCGCGATTTCCACGGTTGTCGTCGTCGGGATCGTCGTTCCCAGCGGGCGCGTTGCCGCGTTCGTCGAGGAAGACCATCGACTGATGCGATGGAATCTCGAAGCGTTTCTGACACGTCTTGCACGTGACGTCGTCGTCCATCCGGATGAGATAATCGCGCAGCTTCGCGTACAGCGCGCGGTCACGGGCATCGGCCCCCGGCGGCAGGCTTTTCTTCTTCGTCCGGCGCATCCACCGCACCATGTACTCGTTGCGCCGCTTACAGCGGGGACAGGTGTATTGAACCGGTTTCTGTTCCGGCCGTTCGGTAAAGAAGTCCCGTTCGTCCATGAGCCCATCATATCGCATCGTCTTTTACGTCTCAGGCCACGGCTTCGGCCACACCTCACGCACCGTCGAGGTCATCCACGCGCTCCTTCGCGCGCGGCCCGACACCGGCGTGGTCGTCCGGACGTCGGCGCCCCGACGACTTTTCGAGCGTACGCTCCAGGGCCGAATAGAGTTCGTCGAGTTCGAGGGCGACACCGGCATGGTGCAGCTCGACAGCCTGAACATCGATCTCGAGGGAAGCCTGCGACGGGCGATAGAGTTCCAGCGGCACATGCCGCGGCTCGCGGCCACTGAAGCGACCTACCTGCGCGCGCATGGCGCCCACGTCGTCGTCGGCGACATCCCGCCGCTGGCGTTCGCCGCGGCCAGCGCGGCGGGGATTCCATCGATCGCAATCGGCAACTTCACCTGGGACTGGATCTACGACGCCTATCCAGACCACTCGCCGCGCGCGTTCGTGGATGGCATTCGCGCGGCGTATCAGACCGCGACGCTCGCACTGCGGTTGCCGATGGCTGCCGGATTCGAAGGGTTGGAGTCGTTGACGCGGGATATCCCGTTCATCGCGCGGCGGTCGCAACGGGACCCGAATGACGTGCGGCAGATGCTCGGCCTCCCCGCCCGCGCGCGAGGCAAGCCGCTCGTGCTGATGTCGTTCGGCGGCTACGGCGTCTCGGGGCTCGACACCGCCGCCCTCGCGTCGCTCACCGAGTACACCATTGCGACGACGGATCTCCCCGCCCGGGAGCACCCCATCAAGCCGGCGGCCGGCGTGCTGTACATTTCAGAGCAGGAGCTGTACGGGCGAGGGCTGCGGTATGAAGACCTCGTACGCGCGGCCGACGTCGTCGCGACCAAACCCGGCTACGGCATCATCAGTGAAGCCATCGCCAACGACACGGCGCTGCTGTACACGTCGCGCGGTCCCTTCGCGGAATACGACGTGCTCGTCCGGGAAATGCCGAAGTACCTGAGGGCAGAGTTCATCGAACAGCACGATCTGCTGTCGGGAAACTGGCGCGCGGCGCTGAAGAGGCTGCTCGACAAACCGGCGCCGCCGGTAAAACCGGACGTGAATGGGGCAGAGGTGGCGGCGGCGGAGATACTAACGCATGTCATGGCAGATGGCTGATGGGCGATGGCAAATCACGCAATGTGCAAGTGCCATTGCCATCTGCCATCTGCCATATCTGCGTCAGAACCTGATGTGGTGCACCCATGCCGGCGGCACGTTCGTCCACACCCACTCGCGCGCGATTTCGCTTTCGCCCAGGACGCGGTCGATCGCTTCCCCCACCTCTTTCAGACGATCGCGCTCGGAGCCCGTGCTGACGACCATCTTCGCCGGCCGGATCAGGATGTACTGGAAGAACGAGAGAACCCCCCCGGGCTTCAGCAGCTTCGCATACGCGTGGAGAATCGTCCGCACATCGTCCGAGGAGAAGTTGTTCAGCGGCAGGCCCGAAATGACGACATCGAAGTGGGCTTCCTGCCCGAGCTCCTGCACGCGCCCCTCGATGAGATGACACCGGCTCGCCACGTCGCGAAACGACGGCTTGTCCTCGAAGGCGCGGCGCATGTGCGCCGCAAACGTCGGGTTCAGCTCGACCATCCACAACTGGTCGTCCTTCCCCATGTCGATCGATGATGCACCCGGTCACCGCACCGGTTCCGGGCCCCGCTTCGAGAATTCTCTGCGGTCCGCCGCCGGCGCCCACATGGCGGCACAAGGCCTGGCCGAGCGCACGCCCGCTGGGAAGGACCGAACCGGTTGTGCTGTAGCAGCGAAGAAACTGGGTGAGGAAGGTCTGATAGTCCGACAGCCGGTTCATTCCGCGTTCTGACAGATCACCAATGACCAGATACGCGGTACGTTGACCTTCTCGATCGACGAGGCACGCAGCCCCGTCTGCGCGAGGAACGCCGGCAGATCGAAATCGGACTTGAACCCCAGGTGTACTGTCAGCGGCGCGATGGCACGCTCGAGCTTCGATGTGATCGGGCGATCGCTCAGAAAGTGATTCAGAAAGACCAGACGCCCTCCGTGCTTGCACACACGCCGCATCTCGCGCGTGACAGCCAGCGGATCGGGCACGCAATTGATGAAGTACGGCGCAAAGACGATGTCGAAGGAGTTGTCCGGGAACTTCAACCTCGTCGCGTCCATTTGAATCAGACGCACGTTGCGCAGGCTGTACTGCTGCACGCGCGTGCGCGCGCGCTCGAGCATCCCTTCCGACAGATCGATGGCCGTCACGGAGCATCGCCGCGGATAGAGCGGAAGGCTCATGCCGGTGCCGACGCCGACCTCGAGGATCTGATCGTCGCGCTCGATGGCCATGCGCCGCAGCGCCGTGGCCCGGCCGTGATGGAGAGGAAGGCCGAAGAAGAGATCGTACACAGAGGCCATCTTCTCGTAGACACGCTCGACAAACGAGGTTTCGAGAGAGATGACTGACAATGATCGTGTTGCCGCGTCGGTCGAGCCCGCGAAGTCTTTGTCCTCTTCTCGCGGAAAGAGCAGCGCCATACGCCTCCGTCGAGGACTATATATCAGATTGTCAGACGTTGGTGAGCAAGGGTGCTGCCATCGAAGATTAGGTACGAAACCGACGCCTGCTCCAGCCCGATCGACGGTACGTGCTGGCGCTCGGCGACCGCGTACATGTGATGGTGCCCGAACAGGTGCAAACGAGGGCGCATGCCCGAGAGCACTTCGTTGATCGGGGTCTTGCCCGCGTCCTTTACGCGCGGCAGCGGGAACGGGCGCGGCGCTTCGTGCGACAGAAAGATATCGACACCGGACATGGTCCGACAGGCAGTGACCTCTTCGTGTACAAAGTGCCGCCGCCTGTCATCGCGCGGCGAGAGGCGGCGAAGGTCGGACGCGGGCCGCTCGTACCAGGTCGGCGCGAAGGTCCCCCCGAGCCCGGCGAGCACGAACCCGTGCGCGCGCACGCACGAGCCGTTAGGGATGAAGTGCAGGTTGGGTAGCGTACCGCTTCCCGCGGGCTGGGCGGCCACGAAGTCGAAGTCTTCGTTGTTCCCTTTGATCCAGTACAGCGGCGAGCGCGGCCGGGGATACTCGCCGCCGTCGCCCGCAAGATCGCCGGGACAGACCCAGAACGCGACATCGGCATGGCGTGACATCGCGCGATCGAGCGCGTCGAAGTCGCCGTGCAGATCCCCTACTGCTCCGAAAAGCACCAACTGTGGTTTTACCACAGAGAATTCTTCGTGAACGGAGGTAAGTCAAAGAGGGAGACAGAGCTTCTTGGCAAAGAAAGAATGCTCTGTGTTCCTCTTTGTTTTTCCTCAGGGGATGATTCTGTCCTCGGTGGTTGTCTTGTCAGCGCCGGGCGGGCGTCACAGCGTCAGCAGGGACAGGCACCAGCAGCTCTTTTTTATCCCAGATGAAATCGCTCTTGTTGTACACGGCGAGCTCGTAGTCTTTGCCCATGAAGATGGCCGACACCGGGCACGCTTCTTCGCAGTAGCCGCAGAAGATGCAGCGCGTCTTGTGAATCTGGTAGGTGATCGCATAGCGTGGGCCGGCCATCACCGTGCCGTCGTTTTCCGCCGCCTCGAGATAGATCGCATCGGCCGGACACGCGACGGCGCACAGCCCGCACGCCACGCATTTCTCGAGGCCGGCTTCGTCGCGCATCAGCACCTGCTTCCCGCGCCATTTGGGAAACATCGGCACCTTCTGATCCGGGTAATTGACGGTGACCGACGGCTTGAACATGTACTTGAAGGTCGTCGCGAAGCCGGTGACGAGCGCGCTCGTGTTCTCGAGAATCCGCTTAATCATGCTCCCCACATTGTACGCCACAATTTGTTAAGCTTTCCCCAGCGAGGATGCTCCACTGAGGTTTCTCACCGCGGCCCAGTTCCTGCTGACGACACTGGTCGTTAAGATCACGATCGTCGCCGCGCTGGCCACGATTCTCGTCCGCTATCACCGGTTCCGCCACATTCTGATCTCCGAGCGTCGCGCGTGGCCCGAACGCCTGTTGTTCGCGTTCAGCCTGGGCATCCCGCTGGCGGCGGGTGTCTCCTCGCGCCTGCTGCTGAACTACGACGCGGCCGATCTCACCCTCGAGGGCGCCTTCCTGGCGGGGCTCATCGCGGGCCCGTACGCGGGCGCGATCGTCGGGCTGATGGTCGCCACGCCCGCGCTCCTCGCGGGCGAGTTCATCGCCCTGTTCTTCGCCGTGGGCTGCGGGTTTGCCGGTGGCGGCCTTCGCGAGGCCTGCCCCAACAAGGAAGACATCTGGCACTTCTCGCCCTTCGTGTTCACGAAGCTGCACCGTCACATCTGGCGGATGGTGAGGAACGTTCGCGTCGACTGGGCCGTCATTCTGCTGCTCGCCCCCGTGGCGCTCGAGCTGCTGCGCCAGACGCTCGGCTGGCGGTTCAACGACGAGCCCAATGTCACCCGTCTCTTCTTCCTCCACATGGAAAACATGTCGGCGCGATGGGTCTTCCTCGTGGTGCTGACGACGGTCTTGTGCGTGGCCACGCCGATCAAGATCTGGAACAACGCGCGTATCGAGCATCGGCTTCAGGAGCAGGAGAAACTGCTGCTGACGGCCCGCGTCGAAGCGCTGGCGAGCCAGATCAACCCGCACTTTCTCTTCAACACGCTCACCTCGATTCAGTCGCTCATTCGCTCGAATCCGGAGACCGCGCGAACGGTGGTCGTCAAGCTGTCGGGTCTCCTGCGGCGGCTGCTGCGAAGCCGCGACCACTTCGTGACGCTCCGCGAAGAGCTCGAATCGATCGACGAATACCTCGACATCGAGGTCATCCGGTTCGGGCCACAGCTGAAGGTCGAAAAGCAGATCAACCCCGACACGCTCGACATCATCGTGCCGAGCATGATTCTGCAGCCGCTCGTGGAGAACTCAATCAAACACGGCTTCTCGCGCAAGGTGGGCGGCGGGCGCATCATCATCCGCTCGGCCCGCCAGAACGACCACGCGATTATCGAAGTCGAAGACGACGGGATGGGGATGACCGACGATCGGCTCGGCACGGCGCTGACCGACGGCATCGGCCTCAGCAACGTCAATGAACGCCTCAGCGTCATTTACGGCGCGGCGTATCGCGTCAGAATCACGAGCGTGCCGAACCTCGGGACGATTATCCGGCTGGAGATTCCAGACATGGTCTCGACCGAGCGGATTACGGCATGAACAGGACCCGCCGTCACGTGCCGATAACTGGGATGGCAGATGCCAGATGCCAATCAGACGGTGAACGGCAAACGGTGAGCGGCGAACGTTCGAAGGTATGCCCCTGAAAGCGGTCGTTGTCGATGATGAGCAGCTCGCGAGAGAAGAGCTCATCTACATGCTCGAGCAGATGCCGAACCTCGAAGTCATTGGCCAGGCAGGCAATGGCCTCGAGGCCATTGGCGTGGTCGAGCGCGTGTCGCCGGACGTCCTGTTTCTCGACGTCCAGATGCCCGGCCTGAACGGGTTCGAGGTGGCGAACCGGCTCATCCAGAACGGCACGACGCCCAGCATCGTGTTCGTCACGGCATTCGACCGGCACGCGATTGAGGCCTTCGAAGTGAACGCGGTGGACTATCTGCTGAAGCCGGTCGAGGCGGCCAGGCTGGAAAAGGCCGTCGACCGCGCGCGGCAGCGGGTGACCGCGGCCAAAGAGGCCCCCCTGAACGACCAGGTCGAGCGCATCGTGCAGTTGATGTCGGAGCGCCAGAGCAAACGTGAGCGTGTTGCTGTCAAGGTTGGGGAGCGCTTCCTGCTGGTACAGGCGGAAGAGATTATCTATGCCTCACTTACCGATGACTCGATTAACATAGTAACCAGCCAGCTGGCGGGCACGTCCAACTTCAGGACTTTGGACGAGCTGCAGTCCCGGCTCGACCCGAGCATGTTCTGGAGGGTTCACCGGTCGCATCTGGTTAACATTAACAAGGTCAAGGAGATAGTCCCCTGGTTCAGCAGGAATTACATCCTCAGGATGAAGGACGCGAAGGCGACGGAAATACCGGTCAGTCGCGCTCAGACCAAGCGGCTCAGGGATTACCTGAGACTTTAGAGTCGCGGCGCCAGCTCGACCTGGCCGAAGCCGAGATGCGGATGGGCATGGAACCGGCAATGGCCGGCGATGGCGCGGCAGCCTCCGTGTCGGCGCCCCTCATCGTCACGGTGCCGGGTGGGGCCGATCCTGCCGCCCGGTCGAAGACCGCCGAACGCCTCAAGATGGTGCGCGACGAGCTGGTCGCCTGGTTCAAGACGCTCGCGTCGGCGGCCGTGTACGCGACCCTCATCGTCACCTTCGGCTTCCAGGTCGCTCGCGTCGAGGGCATGAGCATGGCCCCCACGCTCGAGGATCAGGATCGCCTGATCGTCAACAAGCTCGCCTACCGGATCGGCGAGCCGCATCACGGCGACATCGTGATGCTCTACTACCCCATCGACCCGAACAAATCGTTCGTGAAGCGCGTCATCGCCGAGGAAGGCGATACGGTGCGTATTGTCGACGGCAACGTCTTCGTGAACGAAACGCCGATGAAAGACGAGTTCGTGCCCGAGGACTTCCGCGCCCACGACGATTGGGGCCCGCAGGTGATTCCGGAAGGCTACTACTTCGTGCTCGGCGATCACCGCAACAACAGCTCGGACAGCCGGCACTGGGGCTTCGTTCCCAAGCGCTACATCATCGGCAAGGTCCAGGTTCGCTGGTGGCCGATACCGAGCGCCAGACTTTTCTGAAGCTGGCATTGCCGTATTTGCAATTGACGATTTGCGATTGATTGGTAATCGACGATTAGCAATCGACAATCAATTGCCAATTGCCAGTTGAAAATGCGGCAATGCAGGATTCGCGTCACGCCGCTGTCCGGTCCGTCCTTCTCCGCATCCTGTTCCTGAATATCGCCGTCGCGCTGGCCAAGATCATTTACGGCCAGATCAGCGGATCGATCAGCATCCTGTCGGACGGGTTCCATTCGCTGACCGACGGCGCGTCGAACATCGTGGCGCTGGTGGGCCTGCGCCTCGCGAGAAAGCCTCCAGACGCGAATCATCCCTACGGTCATCGCAAATTCGAGACGCTGGCGGCCGGTGCTATTGCGCTCTTCCTCCTCATCGTGGTCGTGGAGGTGGCACAGGCCGCGGTGGTGCGATTCCGTTCCGGCGGCGCGCCCACCGTGACCGCCCTCAGCTTTCTCGTCATGCTCGGGACGCTGGCCACCAATATCGCCGTCGTGCGCGCCGAGCGCAGGGCCGCGACCCGCCTGTCGAGCGAGCTGCTGCTGGCCGACGCACGGCACACGCAAAGCGACGTCCTGACGTCGCTCGCGGTGATCGCGGCGCTCGATTGGTTCGGCGCTCGGGTATCCCGTCCTCGACCCGCTGGCGGCGCTCGTCATCGTGGGGTTCATCGGCCAGGCCGGTTTTGAAATCGCGCGCGAGGCGGCCAGGATTCTGTCGGATGAAATCGTGATCTCGGAAGAGGAGATCCGGCAGGTGGTCGAGCGGGTACCGGAAGTGCTCGGCTGCCATCGAATTCGATCGCGCGGCCCCGCCGACTACGTGTTTCTCGACCTGCATATCTGGATGGACGGCGCGACGCCGCTGACCGACGCGCACGCGATTTCGCACCGCGTGAAGGATCTCCTGATGGAACGCTACCCGCAGATAGTGGACGCGATCATCCACATAGAACCGCCGCCGAGAGAGTCGCTAGGCGCAAGTCGAGAGTCGTAAGTCGCAAGGCTAGGGCGCAAGGCGATTCGAAGGCGACCAACGACTTGCGACTAGACTTGCGACCTACGACTTCCGACTTGCGCCTTGCGACTGTACTCTCCCGATCGTCCTCCCCGCTTCTCGAGGACACAGATCTCGCCGATGACCATCGTCTTGTCGAGCGCCTTCAGCATGTCGTAGATGGTGAGCGCCGCGACCGCGACCGCGGTGAGGGCTTCCATTTCGACCCCCGTGCGGGCCGTCGTGCGCACCCGCGATTCGATCGTGTAGCCGTCTTTCTCGCGGACGATGTCGACGTCCACGTGCGAGAGCGGCAGAGGATGGCATAGCGGAATCAGATCGGACGTCCGCTTGGCGGCGACGATACCGGCGAGACGCGCCGTCTGCAGCGGATCGCCTTTCTTGACCTTCCCGGCGCGAATCGCGCTCAGCGCCGCCCGTCCCACCGTGATGCGCCCGCGCGCCACGGCTTCGCGCGCCGTCTCGGCCTTCTCGCCGACATCAACCATGCGAATCCGGCCTCGCTCGTCCACGTGGGACAAACCTGGCTTCCGGCTTTCAGTTTCATTCGATCTCCTGAGCCAGATAGAAGGAGAGGCTCTCGAGCGACACGGTCAGATCGACGCTCTTCAGCTTCACGTCTTCGGGCGCGCGCAGCGTGCCCGGCGAGAAGTTCAGCACCGCTTTGATGCCGGCGGCGACGACCTGATTCACCACCTGCTGGGCGGCTTCGGCCGGCACCGCAATCACCGCGATCATGATCTTGTCGCGCGCGGCAATTTTGCGCAGATCCTTGATGTCGAAGATCGGCACACCGCCGCGCGATCGCTGACCGACTTTGCCCGCCAGATTGTCGAAAAGCGCGGCGATCTGGAAGCCCTCCTGCTGGAATCCCTGATAGTCGGCGAGCGCCAGCCCGAGATTCCCGGCGCCGAAAATCGCGATTTTCAACCGGCGATCGAGCCCGAGAATCTGACGCAGGTGCTGCTTGAGATCCTTGACGTAGTAGCCGACGCCGCGCACGCCGAACTCACCGAAGTACGCGAGGTCTTTTCGAATCTGCGCCGCGTTGAGGTGAAACTGCCGCTCGAGGGTCTGCGACGAGACCGTGCTGACGCCTTCGGCATCCAGCGTGTTGAGGCACCGCAGATACACCGAGAGACGGTTCGTGGTCAGCTCGGAGACCTGATCGCTGAGTTGCTTGCGCTTGATCGCCAATTTCACAAGGATTCTATAGCGGTTCCTGGCGGAACAGGTACAATCGAAGGGGTGCCGTTCGTCACCATCTGCCTCGTTCTGGCTGCGCTCGTGGTGTCGAGTGCCACGGACGCCTACGCTCAGGCTCAGACCACCGCGCGGCGCGCGGCGTCGCCGGCGGCGCTCCTGGCCTATCCCGGCTTCTACCAGGCACAGCTCATCGTCGTGCGAGGCAATCTCGTGACGCGCGATCGGCCCGTCTTGCTGTCGACGGGCATCGACCGATCGATTCCGCTGATCTTCAGCGGGACGCCGCCGGTCGACGGCCCCATCGAAGCGCGCGCGAGTTTCTGGGACGTCGGGCGCCTGCAGCGGGACGACCCCCGCATCGCGACGCATGGGCCTCGATCGTCTGCTGCCCAATGGCCTCGAAGGCGAGTGGCCCCGGCCGGGCGAGGTCATCGCGCTCAACGTCACCGATGCAGTCGCCGTCAAACCGTCGGATGGCCCCGTCACCGTGCGGCAGATCGCCATGGAGCCGACCGGCTTCATCGGCGAACGCGTGAAAATCGTCGGACAATTCCGCGGCCGCAATCTGTACGGCGACGTGCCGCAGGGACCGGGCCTCAGTCAGTGGGACTTCGTGCTGCGCGCCGCGGACGGCGCGGTCTGGGTGACGGGCCTGCGTCCGCGCGGCAAGGGCTTCAGTCTCGACATCGGCGCGCGCGTCGATACGGGTACCTGGCTGGAAATCTCGGGCGTGGTCCGCGAAGGCAAAGGGCTGGTCTGGGTCGAGGGGCAACAGGTCGCGATCACCAAGCCGACGATCGAGACGAGGAATGCCGAAACGCCGCCCATTCTCCAGATGGGACCGCCGCCCGAAGTCATCTTCAGCGATCCCGGCGAGGGGGAGACCGATGTCTCGCTGAAAGCGACGATCAGGCTTCAGTTCTCACGCGACATGAATCCCGAGAGCTTCAAGGGACATATTCGCTGGGCGTTCTCGGGAGCCGGCGGCGCGAGCTCCCCGTCGAATCCCGGCGAAACCGAGCGCCATCCGCCATTCAAGTACGACGGCGCCAGGCGCTCGCTCGAGATTCGTCTGGGCCCCGACGATGGGGCCACGTTCCGCACGGTCATCGTGGAGCTTACCGAAGGCATCGCCTCCACCGACGGCGCCGCCCTGAAGCCGTGGCAACTGACCTTTTCGTACGGAGCTCAGTAAGCATCACGCATTGCCGCATTCTCAATTGACAATTGCCTTATTGATTGACGATTCTCAATTGCCAATTGCCAATCGAAAATATGGCAATGTATGAAGACTCTCTACGCTGCGACACGTCAACGCTGGCGAACCTGGCTCGCCGGCCACCACGACTCCGAATCAGAAATCTGGCTGATCTTTCACAAGACGCACACCGGAAAGCCGGCGATCGCCTATAAGGACGCGCTGGACGAGGCGCTCTGCTACGGATGGATCGACAGCCTCGTCAAGCGGATCGACGACAACCGGTACGCCCGGAAATTCACCCCGCGCCGAAGCGAGAGCAACTGGTCGAGCATCAACATCAAGCGTTATAACGAGCTGAAGGCATTGAAACGGCTCGCCGCGCCGGGTCTCGCCAAGAGCCCTGAAGGCCGCCCCGTGGTCGATGCCCCTCCGCCAGTGGAGATCCCGAGCTCTATTGAGCGCGCCATCAGGAAGGACGCGAAGGCCTGGACGTTCTTCCAGACGCTCCCTCCCACAGAGCGGCGCGCGTACCTCGGCTGGATTGCCCAGGCCAAGCGGGAGGAGACACAACGAAAGCGGATGGATGAAACCTTGAGGAGGCTGCGCGCCGGCCAGCGACTCGGCCTCAAGTAACAGGCCCCAGCGCCAGCAGTTGCTCGACGCGCGCGCGGACCTCGTCGGCGAGCTTCTCGCGATCGGACAGCTCCATGCCTCGTGTTTCGACAGGCGTGCCGATCCGCACGCTGACCGTGGTCGGCCGCACAATCGGGCTTCCCTTCTTCATCGACGCCGTCCCACCCTGGATGGCAACCGGTACCACCGGTACCTGCGCCTTGAGCGCCATCAGGAACGGGCCGCGCTTGAAGGGCAGCAAGGCTCCGGTGCGGCTGCGCGTCCCTTCCGGAAACGTGAGAAACGAATTGCCGCTCCGGAGCGACGCGGCTGCCTGCTCGATGGCGGCCATCGAATGCTCGCGGCTGTTCCGGTCGATTGGCACGAAGCCGCCGATCTGAAACGCTCGCCCCAGCAGCGGCAGCCTCGTGAGCTCGCGCTTGAACAGGATGTGCAGCCGCGGGTGGAGAGCCTGAAACAGGATCGGCGGATCAATGTTGCTCTGGTGGTTACTGCAGAAGACGACAGCCCGACCCGGCTCCAGATGCTCGCGGCCTGCGACGCGCGTCCGGATGCCGGCGAGCGCCGTGCCAAGCGCGACGCCCCAGTGCCCCAGGATGTACAACAGGCTTTTCCAGCGGAAGGTGAGCGCCAGAGCCATTCCGATCGGCGCGGAGATCGCCACATAGAGTGGAGACGGCGACGTAGGCGGCAAAGGATCGGACAGCGGCGATAGCGGTGGACAACGTGTTTGAGCGTACAGCAAGAAACCAAAAAAAGGCGGGTCTTGGAGTGCAAGACCCGCCCTACGGACCCGAAGGTGAACGATTGAGACTTAGGAGGCCCGGACAGCCCGGCGCGGTGCAACCGTGCGCGGCGGAGGGCTGGCCTTCGCGGCCTTTGCGCGGGCGATGGCACGCGTGCGGGTGGCGAAGCTGCGCTCGAGCGCCTTTTCGACCCGGCCCTCGATCGATTCGGACGTTTCGCGCATGACCTCGGAGATTTCGGAGATGATCAGGAACTTCGCCCGATCGAGCATCCGCTTCTCGCGAAACGACAGGCTCTTCGAACGGCTCAGCAAGGTGAGGCTCTTGAGCACGTCGGCGACGTCGTAGATCGAACCCGTGCGCATCTTGTCCGAGTTGTCCTTGAATCGACCCTTCCAGTTCTGGTGGTTGTCGATTTTGCCATTGCCGAGCGCGTTGAACAGCCGCTCGACTTCCTCATCGCCAATGGCACGCCGAAGCCCGACGCCGTCGACGTTGTCGATCGGCACGAGCACCGTGGTCTCGTTGGCAACAATGCGAAGATGATAGAAACCGCAGGTGGTACCGAGGATGGTCTTCTCTTCGATACGCGTCACGACGCCGAGCCCCTGGTTGGGGTAGATGACCTTGTCGCCGACCTGGAATGTCACAGTGATTCCCCCGTCATGCGGTGTGTAATGAAGGCGTGAAACTGACTATGAACGTCCTTCCAGTATACTGCGGAAAACGCCCAACGAACAACGGAATCGGGCAAAAAAACGCCGGTTTTTGCCATATATTCGCCCTTACACACATTTGCACGCTTCAGAGAATTTCGACTGTAACACTCTGATGTACAAGCATGTAGGCCGCCTCGTCGCCGATCGTGCTGTTTGCCGCAACGCCCGCGTTCGGCCAAGTGACCTTCACAAAAGACGTTGCACCGATTGCCTCCCGGTCCTGCATCCAGTGCCATCGGCCGGGCGGTTCGGCGCCGTTCAGCCTTCTCTCTTACGCGAGTGCGCGATCGCATGCGACGCAAATCGCGCTCGTGACGAAGAATCGCGTGATGCCTCCGTGGAAAGCGGATCCATCCGCGCACAAGTTCATCGGATTGGATCCTTTGACGGATGCGGAGATCGAAATTTTTCAACGCTGGGTCGCGGATGGCGCGCGCGAGGGCAACCGCCGCGACCTGCCGGACGCCCAGACACCAACGGGCGGCTGGCAGCTCGGCAATCCGGATCTGGTGCTGACGATGCCCGCGCCGTATTCCCTGGCGGCCGGTGGCGCCGACGTCTCACGCGTGTTCGTGCTGCCCATTCCGGTCGATCGTCTGCGGTACGTGCGGGGCATCGAATTCCGCGCGAACAACCCGCGCGTCCATCATGCCAATATCCGCGTCGACGCGACTCCTGCTTCGCGACAGCTCGACGAGCAAGACCCCGCGCCCGGATACGACGGCATCATCGTGCGGTCGGCCGTCTACCCGGACGGACATTTTCTTGGATGGACGCCAGGCCAGGCGGCTCCACTGCTTCCGAAAGGACTCGCGTGGAAATTAGCGCCCAATAGCGACCTCGTCCTGCAGCTTCATCTCGTGCCCAGCGGCAAGCCCGAGTCGATTCAGCCTACGATCGCCCTGTATTTCACCGACGATCCTGCTCAGGAGATCCCCGTGATGCTGCGGCTGTCGAATCAGCGCATCGACATCCCGGCGGGCGACGCCAGCTACACCATAGACGACTCGTTCGTCATGCCGGTCGATACCGACGTGCTCGCCGTGCAGCCTCACGCACACTACCGCGCGCGCACCGTGACGGGCATCGCGACGCTGCCCGATGGGAGCACCCGGACTCTCATTTCAATCTCTGACTGGGATATGCGGTGGCAGCACGTCTACCGCTATCAGACCCCGGTACCCCTCCCGAGGGGAACGACCGTCACGATGAAGTATCGCTACGACAACTCCCCCGCCAACCCGCGTAACCCGGCGGTACCTCCCGTACGGGTACCCGTGGGGGCAGCAGTCGACCGAAGAGATGGGCGATTTCTGGCTTCAGGTGATGCCGAAAAACCCTGCCGAGCGCCAGGTGCTCGACCAGACGTTTCGCGCCAAGTGGATGGCCGACGACGTCATCGGGCTCGAATCGCTGATCCGGCGCGATCCCAACCGCACCGCACTGCGCGACGACATCGGGGTTCTCTACATGGAGCTCGATCGCCCCGCCGATGCGATCCCTCACTTCGAAACCACGCTCAGGCTGAAGCCGGATTCCGCGTCCGCCCATTTCAACTACGGCACAGCTCTCGCCGGCGCGGGAAGGCACGATGACGCCGTGGCCGAATATCAGCGCGCGCTACAGCTCCGGCCGGCCTATGCGATCGCCCACAACAACCTTGGATCGGCGCTCCTGCAACTGGGGCGGCCGCAGGCGGCGCTCGCGTCGTTTCGGGAGGCTGCCCGGATCGATCCCGGGCTGGCCGAGGCGCATCTCAATGCCGGGTTGATCGCACGCGCGCTCGGAGACATGCCCGAGGCCATCGCCCGATTACGCCGCGCGCTCGAGCTGAACCCAGACTGGGTGACGGCGATGGCCAACCTCGCATCGCTCTATGCGGCGGCGCCGGATGCGTCGGTCCGCGATCCGTTAGAAGCCGTACGGCTGGCCGAGCGAGCTGCCACGCTCACCCGCCGGCGCGACGCGAACACGCTGGATGTCGTCGCCGTCGCGCACGCCGCTGCCGGCGACTTCGATCGCGCCATCGCCGTGGCCGACGAAGCGATTGCCCTGAATCCCCCCGTGGCGCTGGCCGACATGATTCGGCGCCATCAGGACTTGTTCAGGAAGCGGCAGCCATTCGTGGCCGCGCGATAGAGTCGCAAGGCGAAGGTCGGAAGTCCGGAGGCGCAAGGCGACAAGGCGACTGCCTTGCGACTTACGACTATCGACTTGCGCCTTTTGACTTACGAAGTTAGTGCCGGAGGACGGAATCGAACCGTCACGGGGTTTAAGCCCCACGGGATTTTGAGTCCCGCGCGTCTGCCAGTTTCACCACTCCGGCGTCGTAGTGGGTTGGAACCACCAATTATACTCGTTCGAATTCCGAGTGTTCATTCCTTCCTCGGTCTTCTTTCGCCTCTCTTTGTTCTCTATTCCTTCTTCCCTTTTCCTTATTCCTTTCAGCATTCCTTTCTGCCTGCGTCCGCTGGACGCCACCGGCCATGGTGCCGGTTGATGCCGGCGGGTGCCGGTCTGCATCGCTTCAGTGGTTCGCACCGGAGAGCGCACGAGAACGTGAGCGTCTGGATGGATGGTGTGCCGGCGTAGGTGCTGCGGCGGTTCAGCCCCTCGGCGCCACCGGCTCCCCGCCCATCCGCATCGAAGACATCACGTTTATCAGCTGGAACGTTCACGTCGGCAGCGGCGACGTCCGGGCATTGGTCGGCGACCTGCGCAACGGCGATCTCGCCGGCGGACGCAAGGTCGGCCACTACGTCCTGTTGCTGCAGGAAGCCGTCCGAACCGACGGCGTGCCCGCGCTCGCCGGGCACGCAGCGGGCGCGAGCCGCATCGATGCCCATCGCGATGCGGCCTCGGTCGACATCCTCCAGATTGCGCGCGAGCTGGGACTCTCGCTCGTGTACGTGCCTTCCATGCGCAATGGCAAATCAGACGCGGACCCGCGCGAGGATCGCGGCAACGCGATCCTTTCAACCCTTCCGCTGTCCGATCTCGTGGCGATCGAACTGCCGGGTGAACGTCAGCGCCGCGTCGTCATCATCGCGCAGGCGGCGTCGGTTTCGGTGGGCGCCGTCCACCTCGACGCGCTGGGAAGCGGATCCCGCCGGCTGTGGGTTTTCTGGACGCCATGGCTGCGCGAGGTTCAAATCCGATCGATGGCATCGCGCCTGCCGGATGGGCCGCTCGTCATCGGCGGCGACCTCAACACCTGGCACGGCCGCGATGAGCGCGCGGTGCGGTTTCTCGACCGTCTCCAGGATGCAACTCCCGTTTCAGTCGATCGGCCGGGATTGTCCCTGCGGGTCCTCGATTATCTGTTCTTCCGGACGGGAAAAGACCGGCGGGCCCATTATCGCCAGGTCGAGCATCGATACGGATCGGACCATTCCCCGTTAGTGGGCTGGGTCGAATAGCACCTTCAGTCCTGAAGCGCCCATTCCCCGATGAAGTGTTTGTTCTCGCGCAGCCATTTGCGCGCTTTCTGATAGTTGGGACAGGCATGCTCGACCAGCCGCCAGAAGTGCCGCGAGTGATCGAGCCGCCGCAGATGCATGAGCTCGTGAATCAGCACGTAGTCACGGATATCGTCGGGCATCAGCACCAGGCGCCAGTTCAGGGAAATGTGCCCTCTCGGCGAGCACGATCCCCATCGCGATCGCTGATTGCGGATGCTGACCCCGGAAACCGCGAGCCCGTGGTGGCCGGCAAGGTGATATAAGTGAGCAGGTAGTTCGATCGACGCCTGCCGTCTGAGCTCTTCAATCGCTTCCGGTGTGTACGCCAGACGACGATTGCCCTGCTTGGTGATGCGCGCGCGCTGGCGCTCTATCCACGGACGCTGCTCTTCGACGAATCGCTCAGCGTGCCGCTTCGAGCCCCATCGAGGTACCGTGATCCGGACACTTCCGTCGCCTTTTACGCGGATAAGATAACGTTTGGCCCTGGGATGTCGGACGAATTCCATAGAGGAATTACTATAATTCGACGGCATGGATTCTGAATAGGCTGATACGCGATTTTTTATGCGGGCTCCCGCCTTGATCGTCGCCACGGTGCTGATCGCTGGTACGGCTGCCGCGCAATACGGAGTACCGCGTCTCCTGGCCCGGCGCGAGCCGCTCGCCTCTGACCCTTCGGGACGGCTGCCGGACTATGACGGCGGCTTCCGCTTCTGCCGCGTGTGGTTCCGCAACGGCGCCGCCGGTGATGGCGACGGCTGGTATGTCGATTACCCGCGCGCCGACGAAAATCTCTCCATCAGGCTGATGGAGCTGACCAGGACACGAGTCACGCAGGACGGCGAAGGCAATCCGTATCCGGTCGTTGTACGGTTGACCGATCCATCGCTGTTCCACTGCCCGTTTCTCATGATGAGCGAGCCGGGCGGTTCCTACTTCAACAACGAAGAAGCGGCCAACCTCCGGGCGTATCTGTTGAAGGGCGGATTCCTGTGGGTTGACGACTTCTGGGGCAGCCGCGCGTGGCGGAACTGGGAGAACCAGATTGGCAAGGCGCTCTCGCACGCCGAGTTCCCCATCGTCGATCTGAACGTCGACCACACGATGTTCCGCATGCTGTTTCCCGTCCACTCCCTGCCGCAAATTCCGAACGTCGGCCTGTGGCGGTATGAGCGGCGCACGTCGGAGCGGGGCCCGGACAGCGACGAGTTGCACGTCCGCGGCATCTACGATCGGAAGGGGCGCGTCATCGTCCTGATGACGCACAACACCGATTTCGGCGACGCCTACGAGCGCGAGGGCGACGACCCCAGTTACTTCCACACGTTCTCGGTCAACGGCTACGCGATTGGCATCGACGTCCTGCTCTACGCGATGACACACTGACGTCGTGGGCGATGGACCTCAGCCCTTAGCCCTCAGCCCTGCTAGAATCCGCGCCACAGGAGGCCACCATGCGCGTGCTTGCCACCGCGGGCGTCATCGTTTGGTTGTGTTCACCCATCGTTGCTCAGCAGCCAGCCAATCCCCAGGCTCCGCGCGATCGCGTCAGCTACATGTCGGCGGCCGATGTCGCGACCGCCCTCGCAAAAGGCAAACCCGACAGCCGCAGCACGAACGTGCGCGTGTTCACGATCGGGCCGTACAACGTCAACGTCGAGCAGCGCAACCCGGTCGCGCAAGGCGCGTCGCTGCACGAAGCCGTCGCCGAGTTGTTCCACGTCGTCGACGGAACCGGCACCATCGTCACAGGCGGCACGATTCCGAATGCGACAAAGAACGGGACCAACCTGTCGGGGAAAACGATTTCGGGCGGCTCGCGTCAGGTGGTGAGCAAGGGCGACTGGATTCTCGTGCCGTCGGGCGTGGCGCATGAATTCGTGGACATCAAGGGCAATCTCACGCTGATGTCCTTGTATCTGCCGAATTGACACACGATCGCCGTCGCAAATCAAAACTCGCCCGGCCCGGCTCCGGACCCACGCGCATCTGGGCGCGGGCACTCGCGATCGCTGTCGCCGTGGCCGTGGTCTACGCCAACAGCCTGTCGGCACCGTTCATCTTCGACGACCAGTCCTCGATCGTCGAGAACCCGAGCATTCGCTCGATCGCGGCGGCACGATCGCACCCGCGCAACACGCCGCTGGCGGGTCGACCGGTTGCCGGCCTCAGCTTCGCGCTGAACTACGCGGCGAGCGGCCTCGACGTCTCCGCCTATCACGCCACGAACGTCGCCATCCACGTGGCTTGCGCGCTGCTGCTCTTCGGCATCGTGCGCCGGACGCTCGCGCTTCCGAACCTGGCACCTCGTTTCGATGGCGCCGGCGCGGATCTCGCGACGGCTATCGCCCTGGTCTGGGCTGTGCACCCGCTCGCCACCGATGCGGTGACCTACATCACACAGCGCACCGAGTCGTTGATGGCGCTGTTCTATCTGATCACGTTGTATGCGAGCCTGCGCGCGCACTCCGCCGCATATCCGATGCGGTGGTACGCGCTGGCGCTTGGCGCCTGCGTGCTCGGAATGGGCACCAAGGAGTCGATGGCCACCGCACCGCTCATGGTCGTGCTGTACGATCGCGTCTTCCTGCACGAGTCATTCGGCGACGCCTTCAGGGCTCGCTGGCGCTTCTACGGTGGGCTATCGCTTGCGTGGGTGTTTCTGGCCTACGAACTGGCTGCGACGCCGCGCGCGGGCTCAGCAGGATTCGATACCGGCATCAGCGTCTGGACGTATCTGCTCAACCAGTCGGTCATGATCCTGCGGTACCTGAGGCTCGTGTTCTGGCCGATCGATCTCGTCATTACCTATGGTTCGGCCGTGGGTTATTCACTGGGCGATGTCCTCCCTCAGGCGCTCGCAACCTGCGCGCTCGTCATCGTGACGGCCGCCGCCTTCTTGTGGAATCCCGCGGCCGCGTTCCTCGGTGCGTGGTTCTTCATCACGCTGGCGCCCTCGTCCAGCTTCGTGCCGATCGCGACTGAAGTGGGTGCGGAACGGCGGATGTATCTGCCGCTCATGTCGGTCGTCGCCGGCTTCGCAATCGCCTGCTACTGCTGGAGGACCTTGCAGCAGCGTACGTCGCGCCGAATGGCGGCCGCCGTGGTCACCATGGTCGTCGTCGCGCTGGGCGCGGCCACGATTCGCCGGAACGCCGAACATCAATCCTGGCTGACGCTGGCCGAAACGACGCTCGAACGATGGCCGACCGATATGGCGTATGCGGGTGTGGGCGGCGAGCTCGCGCGGCTCGGTCGCGACGAAGAGGCCCTGCCCCTGCTGCGCATCGGTGCCCGATCGGATCCTCGCGCGCGCTACAACCTCGGTGTCGCGCTCTTCAACCTGAGGCGCTACGACGAAGCGATCCGCGAGCTCGAGGAGCTGGTGGCCGGACACCCGATGCGCGAGGAGGTGCCGTGGTCGCGGCGGCTCATGGGCCATTCGTACATGCGGTTGTTGAAATGGCCGGAAGCCATCTCGCAGCTTCAGATGGTCTTGACGATGACGCCGCACGATGCGGAGGCGCAGCGGCTGCTCGTGGACGCCCGCATCTCCTACGGGGCGGGCCTGGCCGAGGGCGGACAATTCGACGGCGCGATTGCCGAGTTCCGCCGCGCGCTGAGCCTCGATGAACACAATGCGACCGCGCGCTACAACCTTGCGGCCGCGCTCTTCGACGCGCAGAAGCTCGAGGAGTCCTCCACCGAGGCGGCGCGTGCCCTGGCGCTGAACCCCACGAACGCCGACGCTCACCACCTGACAGGGAAACTGCTGGCGCTGCAGGGCCGCCTGAAGGACTCGGTCGTCAGCCTGGAAACCGCCCTCAAGCTAAGCCCCGATGACACCTCCATACGCGACGATCTCGCACGCGTAAAGCGAGCCATACGATGACCATCTCTGACATTTCGACTCCCGCCCTCATCGCCGACGTTGCCACGATGGAGCGCAACATCAGCCTCATGAGCGGTTACTTCGCGTCGCGCTCGTGCAAGTTGAGGCCGCACTTCAAGGCGCACAAGACCCCCGAAATCGCGCGGCGTCAGCTCGCCGCCGGCTCGTGCACCGGGCTCACCTGCGCCACAATCGGAGAAGCGGAAATCGCGGCGAACGTCTCGAAGAACATTCTGATAGCCAACGAGATCGTCGACCTTGACAAGTGCAGACGGGCTGCCGCCCTCGCGCGGACGGTCGCCCTCACGGTGGCGGTCGACTCGGTTGTCGGCCTCGAACGGTTGAGTGCCGCGGCTGTGGAAGCCGGCGTCACCATCGATGTGCTCATCGACTTGAACGTGGGTCAGAACCGTTGTGGGGTGACCCCGGGTGACGAAGCCGTCGCGCTGGGAAGAGCGGCGCTCGGCAGGCCCGGACTGAGACTGCGCGGCGTGATGGGTTACGAAGGGCACGCGGTGGGCATCCACGATCGCGCCGAGCGCGAAGCGGCCGTTCGGCGCTCGATGAACCTGATGGCATCGACGGCAAAGGCGTTTGCCTCCGTCGGCTTGCCGGCCGACGTCGTGTCAGGAGGCGGAACCGGCAGCTACGACATCAGCAGCCAGATTGAAGGCATCACCGAGATTCAGGCGGGTTCCTATGCGCTGATGGACAGCGACTACGGCTGCCTGGGCATGCCGTTCGAGCAGGCGCTCTTCGTCCTCGGCACCGTGGTCAGCCGGCCCGTCCCCGAGCGCTGCGTCATCGACGCGGGCCACAAAGCGTGTACCAAGGATCACGGCCATCCATCGGTCAAAGGCATGAAGGAGGCCACCGTGCTCGCGCTCAACGACGAGCACGCGATCATCGCGATTCCGCCGACGAGCGCGATCAAGATAGGCGATCGCCTGGCGCTCGTGCCCTCACACATCGATCCCACGATGAACCTTCACGACCGGGTGTACGCGGTCGACGGTCACAACGTCGTCGGCGTGTGGCCGGTGGCGGCTCGAGGCTATGGAGCTGCGTGAATTCGCGGAGACTTAGAAAAAGATGTAACAGAAGATCCCGCCGACGACCGTCATCGACAGGCCCCAGATGAGGAGCTTGTTGAAGACGCTGCGCACGCTCTCGCCCGATGCCACCGCGGCGATGCAGAGCGCACCGGTCGTGGAGAGCGGCGACAGATCGACCAGGTGCGCGCCGATGTTCATCGAGGCGGCAATGGCCAGCGGGTCTCCCCCGCCGAGCCGCTCGATCAGGCCCGGGATCGTCGGGAGAAACGCCGGCAGCACCACGCCGGACGTGCTGCTGTAGACCGAAATCAGCCCCGTCACAAACGCGATGACGCCCGTAATGGTGCCCGGCGTCGCCAGTCGGGCCAGCGCCGAGGTAAACAGGTCGAGGCCGCCTGTCTTCTCCATCAGCGCGATGAGCACCGTCACGCCGCTCATCATCACGATGACCGACCACGGCATCTTCTTGACCGACTCTTTGTGATCGGCGGCGCCGGCCACGGCGAGGATCACCGCGCCGGCAAACGCGCCCATCCCGACGTTGACCCCGAAGAACAGCACTCCGATGAGCAGCGCGCCAATCACCACCATCGTGATGATGTTGCTGCGGTCGAACTCGATCTCGTCGGGTTTGTGGTCGATCGTGGCGACGGCGGACGACTGGAAGAGCTTGAGCCCGCCAAAAAGCGCGTACCCGCCGAACGCCACCGCCGCATGCGCAGCCAGATTCGTCCAGTAGGTGAACCACTCATGACCCGGCAGCCCGATCTTGTTCATCAGGCCGTTCACGATGACGCCGGTCGGCGCAAAGGGCGAGAGCGCGCCGGACTGGGCGCCGTTGCCCACCATGATGATCATCAGGAACGCGGGAATGGCCGCACGGCCCGCCACGGCCATGGCCATCGGGCCAAGCAGCGCGGCCGTCGAGATGTTGCCAGGGCCCAGCGACGCCAGGGCGCAGGCGAGCATGAAAAACATGATCGGGATGAGCCCGGTGTTGCCGCGGCACAGCCGCACCGCGCGATGAGCGATGCGGTCGAGCGTGCGGTTGAGCTGCGCCTGCGAGAACAGCAGCGTCACGCCGGCCAGCGTGAGAAAGAGCGACACGGGAAAGCCGGCGATGACGTCGTTCAGCGGCATGCCGCCGACGTAGACGCCCACGATCCACGCGAGCGCGAGGGCAAGGATGCCGACGTTCAGCTCGGTGAAACAACTGACCAGGATCGCCACGACGAGCGCGGCCAGGGATACGTGCGCGAGGTTCATTCGGCCCGGCTCAGCTCGTAATGGCCGCGACGACGCGCCTGAAGCCTTCGCCGGCTTCCGCGCTCCAGCGCCAGACCACGACGAGATCGTGGCCCGGTGAAATCAGGATGATGTTGCCGCCCTGGCCGACCGCGCGGTAGGCATCGGCCGGCGAGCCCGGCCACAGTGCCTGTTTGGTATTCAGCCACCACAGAAACCCGTAATCGGGGCCATGTGCGCTCGGCGTGGTGGCCATCTTCACGTAACCGGGCGACACGATCTGCCTGCCGCCCCACGCGCCGTTGCGCAGCCACAACAACCCGAACCGCGCCATGTCGTAGCTGTTGATCCACACGCCGCCGCCCCAGCGCGTGCCGCCCGACACCGACACCATCCGCTTGCCGTCGATGTCGAGGTACGCGTTCGTGTAGGGCACCCACTTCCACGTGGACGAGGCGCCGATCGGATTCATCACCTCGTCACGGAACACGTCGGGAAGCGGCTTCTTGAAAATCCGCAGCAGCGACAGGGCGAAGCGGTTGATCCGGACGTCGTTGTATTCGTAGAACGCGCCGGGCGCCTGAATCGCGCGCGGTTTCCGCTCGGCGCGGCCGAACGCTTCCGTGCCGATGAAGTTCGCGTTCTTGCCATACATCTCGCCTTCCCACTCTGATTCCTGCTGGAGGTGATGGCGCCAGGTGACGCGGCTGTTCTGCGGCGCCTCGTATCCGCCGTCCTTGATGAGCGCCGCAACCGGATCGTCGACGTTGCCAATCAGCCCGCGATCGAGCGCGATGCCGGCCATGGTGGACAACATGCTCTTGGCCACGCTGTAGGTCGGATCGGGGCGCTCCGTATCGCCCCACTCGGCCACGACGTAACCCCGTCTGATGACCAGGCCATTCGTGCCGGCGCGCTCGGTGGGTATCGACGCGAGCAGTTTCCCGTTGACGATTTCCTGGTCTGAGAAGTCGCGCCGCGGCGACGTCGCCTCGTGCGACTTCATGAACTGCACGGCGTCGTTGAGCCTGGCGGCGTCCATGCCGACTTCCGCGGGCGTCTTGCGTGCCCACTGTCCGGCAGGCGGGTAATACGGCGTCTGGGCGGCCGGCCACGCGGCGACAGCCAGAAACAACGCCAGACCAAGGAATCCTTTGCGCATGGTGAGCGGAAGTCTACCAAAAAGGGGGTGAATTCAATGGCATTTCCAACCGATATACCAAGCATGAGGTCTGTCAGGATCCTCCCCGCCCTCGTGCTGCTCGCGGCCGCGCCCGCGCTCGGTGCAGAGTTGACGGGTACCGTGCAGAATGCCGGCAAACCTGTGCAGAACGCGGTGGTCTGGCTCGAAGCCGCGACTGCGCCCGCCCCGGTTCAGACGGGCCGGATTGTGCTCGACCAGCGCAACCTGACGTTCTCGCCGCATGTGCTCGTCGTCCGTGTGGGCTCGACCGTTGATTTTCCGAACAACGATCGCGTGTTTCACAACGTCTTCTCGTTCCGCGACGGAAAGAAGTTCGACCTCGGGATGTATCCGAAAGGCACCTCGAAGCGCATCGTCTTCGACAAGCCAGGCCTGGCGCGCGTGTTCTGCAACATTCATCCAAACATGGCGGCGTATGTCCTGGCGGTCGAGTCGCCATACTTCGCCGTCTCCACCGATCGGGGCACCTTCAACATCACCGGCGTCCCCGCAGGCACCTACACCTATCACGCGTGGCGGCCGGGCGGCGGGCAGCCGCTCACCGGCTCGGTCACCGTCGATGGGAATCAGCCTTTCGAAATCCATTGGTAAAGCCACGCCACGTCTTCGCCGCGCTGCTGCTCGTCGCCATCGTCGGCGTACCGGCTCGCGCACAAACGACCGTGTCCGCCGAAGTGGATTTCACTGCGGGTCTTTCGGGCGAGGAAATCCGCGCGGCCGCGTCGCAGTTGAGGCTGTTCGGCCAGGCGCCGGCAGGCATTCAGTTTTTCACCGAGACCGCGTGGGGCGATCGCTGGGCTGGTGATACGCCGCTGCTCGGGCAGAGCGTCTCGGGCATGGATCCGATGGGCTCGGATGTGTTCGGCGCCGCGTATCCATATCGAGGAAAAGCTCAGCTCATCGAGGCCTTCGGCGAGCGGTACTTCCGTCCAGGTGGAAGCCTGCTCGGCGTGCGGGCCGGACGATTCCGCATGCCGTTCGGCATCTACACGCGGAGTGACTACGGCTATTCCGGATTCGTGCGCCCGCCGCTCATCCGTTACGACGGGTATTTCGGCATCTCGAACAACTGGCTCGAAGACGGTGTGATGTTCACGGCCGGCGTGCCGCAGTTGTTCGTGGAGGCGAGCGTCAGCCGTCCGCACGATGTCGGATTCGCCGTTCGCCAGACCGGCACTGACGCCTCCTTCCGCGTTCAGGGCTACCGTGGCCAGTTCATCGTCGGTGCCAGCTACGCACGCAGTAACCCATATCTCTCGCGGCGATTTGCAGTGGGCCGCCAGGCGTTCGGCGGATTCGACGCCCGATGGTCTCACCCCGCCGGCATTCAGGCGCGCGGGGAGTTCCTGAAGGGCCATTCCTACGAAGGCGTGAAGACAAACGGGTTCTACATCGACGGCCTCGTCCACCGCGAGGGGATGGGTCCTTTTACCCTGTTCACGCGGGCAGAGTGGCTCGACTATACAGCGCCCTCGCCGCGGGCTCGCGCGGCCAAGCGGATGACGCTGGGGACACGAGTCCGGCTGCCCGGCCCGGTCACCCTGCAGCTCAACTACCTGCGGCAGCGCGGCGATCTGCCGCATCTCAAGGCACACACAATCGACTTCAGCGCGACCTACTCGCTGCGTCTGGATCATGTCGTCCATTAGGCAGGAAATCCACTGGCGGGATCGGATGGAAGCCCGGGTCGCCGCCGGGGTATCGTCCTGGTCGCCCTGTCGGTGGCCGCCGTCGTGTTTACCGCCACGCGCGTTGCGACGCGCAGCGCCGTCGCGCGCACCTCGGACAACCTCGAAGGGGCCCGCACGGCGTTCTACCGGCTCGTCGACGATCGCGCGGCCGTCGCGGCGAAGCAGACACGGTTGATCACCGAACTGCCCGTGTTCCGCTCGATGATGCTGTCGCCTGCCGTCGCCAGCGACGTCGCCACGCTCACCGAGATGGCCGAGAGCTACCGGGCGACCCTGAACGCGCAATTCGCCATCGTCTCGACGCCGACCGGCACCCCCATGGCCACGCCGGGATGGCCGCCGAACCTGACGATGCCCGATACGCTCATCGCGGCGATCCGTGGCGCCGCCGCCGGACAGTCGCGACGCGATATCGTGCCCATCGACGGCCGGCTAGTGCTCATCACGTCGGAGCCGGCGAAATTCACGGAAGCCGAAGTCATCGGCGTCGTCACGTTCGGATTCGTTCTCGACGATCGCGTGGCGCAGGAGCTGGCGCGCATCACACGCGCGGAAATCAATCTTGTGACGGGCAATCGCCTCGCCGGCAGCAGCCTGAGCCCGAACGAGCAGAAACAGATTGCGGCCCTGGTGGCCGCCGGAAATCTCGCGAGCGCCGATGCGATCTCGCCAGAGATACGGCGGATCGGTGACCGGCAGTTCATCGGCGGGGCAGTCCCGCTCTTCCCCGACCATGCGAGCCAGGCGGGGCACCTCGTGCTGCTGCAGGACTGGGCGCCGACCCAGAAGTTCCTCGACGAGCTGCGCCTGTCGCTCGTCCTTGCAGGCATCGGCGGCTTCGTCATCGCGCTGGCCGGCGGACTGCTTTTCAGCCGGCGCATGAGCCAGCCGCTGATGGACATCGCCGCCGCCGCGCGCGACATCGCCGCGGGCGACTGGAGCCGCATCGTTCCAGGGCGCGGCAGCGCCGAAGCCACCACCATGGCGATGGCGTTCAACGACATGACACGCAGCCTGCGCAGTCAGGCCGAGCGGTTGAACGCCTCGTACCGGCGCTTCGCGACGGTCACCCAGTCGGCGCGCGACGCCATCATTTCGACCGACGAGGTGCTGAACATCACCTTCTGGAATCGGAGCGCGGAATCGACGTTCGGGTACACGGAACAGGAAGTGCTCGGACGCCCGATCGTGAATCTGATTGGCGAGTCAGATCGCGCGGCGTGGAAGGCCGCGCTCCCGAGCCCCGCGACCGACGAAGTCACCTTCGGACACATCATCGAAGTCACCGGCATGCGCAAGGACGGCGGCCGGTTCCCCTGCGAGTTCTCCCTCGCGGTGCTGCACAGCGCGGAAGGCACGGCCTTTACGGCGGTCGTGCGCGACGTGATGGAGCGGAAGCAGTCGCAGGACCAGCTCAAGCAGCGCGACGAGCAGCTGCGCCAGGCGCAGAAGATGGAAGCCATCGGCCGGCTCGCCGGTGGCGTGGCGCACGACTTCAACAACCTGCTCATGGCGATCCGCGGCTACGCGGAAATGATTGCGCAGAACCTGCCGTCCGGCGACGAGCGGCGAAGCGACGCGGAAGAGATTCTGAGGGCCTCGGATCGCGCGGCGGGACTCACGCGGCAGCTGCTGGCGTTCAGCCGGCGCGAAGTGATCACGCAGCAGGCGGTGGCGCTCGACCAGCTCGTGCAGACGATGCAGGCGATGCTGCAGCGGCTGATCGGCGCCGACATCCAGATGAGCACCGAGATCTGGCCGGACCTGACACCGGTGCTCGCCGACAGCACGCAGCTCGAGCAGATTCTCGTGAACCTCGTCATCAACGCCCGCGACGCCATGCCCAAGGGCGGAAAGATTACCGTCGAGCTTCGCAATGTCGAGCTCGACAAGATTGGCGTCGCGGCGCACCCCGGGCTGCAGCCCGGCGACTACGTCGAAATGTCCGTGAGCGACACCGGCACCGGCATGGACAGCGAGACGATGTCGAGAATCTTCGAGCCGTTCTTCACGACCAAGGAATCCGGCAAGGGCACGGGGCTCGGGCTGGCCACGGTGTACGGCATCGTGCAGCAGAACAACGGTGCGATCGAAGTTCAGAGCCGTATCGGGCACGGCACGACGTTCTACATTTACCTGCCGCGGGCGACGGACCTCGGCAAGCCCGCGCCGATCAAAGGAACGGTGTCACCGGACGGCAACGAAACGATTCTGCTCGTCGAAGACGACGACCGCGTGCGTGCGCTGGTGTCGAACATGCTCCGCAAGAACGGCTACACCGTGCTGCTGGCATCGGCCGGCGATCAGGCGCTCGAGATTGCGGCACGACATCGCGGCCGAATCCATCTCCTGCTGACCGACGTCGTGATGCCCGGCCTGAGCGGCCGTATCCTTTCGGAGCGGCTCACCGCCGCCCGTCCCGACACGCGCGTGCTCTACATGTCGGGCTACTCGGACGACGCCATCCTGCGACACGGCGTCCGCAAGGCCGCCGCGCACTTCATTCAGAAGCCGTTTTCCATCGATGCGCTGACACACAAGATCAGGGAGACGCTGAACGCGACCGGGAATGTGCCGGCGACCTAGCGGCTACGGAACATATGCGGCCTCTGCATCGAGGTCATGACCCACTCGCACCAGATTGCCTGATGGATCGACGAGCGTGAACTCGCGCATGCCCCACGGTTGATCAACAGGGGCGGTCAGCCGCGGTATCCCTTCAGAACGAAGATTCAGGGCGGCGCACACGTGATGAAAGCGGTCCGCATCCTTGACCCGCCAGTAGCAACTCGTGTCGTTCTCACCCGGTTTCAGGCCTGGCTCCGCGAAAAAATGGACGACGAGATGACCGCGAGAAATGATTTCGTAGGTCCACGGACCACTCTTGCCAAACCACGCCACGAAACCCAGTTGTTGATAGAAGGCGCGCGTCTCGTCGAGGTCCCTGGAGGGAAGAATGGGTTCTGTCCGTTCCATTCGCATGCTGCTCTCCACTGGCACGGAGCGCGGAAGACAGGCCGCATCCTACACCGTTTTCCTTCGCTGTAGTTCTCGGTTGTCAGTTTTCAGTTCTCAGTTGATTCACGACTGAAAAGTGACGACTGAGAACTGATAACTGCTTGGAGAGCGATGTCTTAAAGGAGCGTTTTACTGCCGGTGCGCGGACACGAGCGTGGGAACCGGAAGGCCCTCCTCGGGGTCCACGGCGGGCAACGACAGGCGGAAGCACGCGCCTTTGCCGGTAGGCACCAGCGTCAACGCGCCTCCATGGGCTTCGGCGATGCCCATCGCGATGGACAGGCCCAGACCGGTGCCCTCGCCTACTTCCTTGGTCGAGAAGAACGGCTCGAACACACGCCCCGCCAGCGCCTGTGGCACGCCGGGGCCGTCGTCCTGGATTTCGATGGTCACCATCAGATCGACGCACTTCGTCGTGACGGTGAGCGTTCCGCCGCGATGCGCCGAGCGCATGGCCTGCTCGGCGTTCAGAATCAGATTCAGGATGACCTGCTGAACCTCTTCCGGGTTCACGACCACGGAAGGCAGCCCTTCGCCGTAGCTCTCAAAGAGGCGGATGTTGGCCGATCCGAACTCGTACGACCGCAGCGAGATGGTCGTCTTCACGATGTCGTTGATGCTGGCCATCGCCCGCTCCGACGACGAGCGCCGCACGAACGCCAGAAGGTTGCGGACGATCTTGCCCGCCCGGATCGCCTCCGATCGCACCTGTTCGAGGTCGCGGCGCAGTTCGGGGCGCTCTTCCGCGTCGATCAGGAGCTCGGTGAAGCCGAGAATCGATTGCAGCGGGTTGTTCAGCTCGTGCGCGACGCCCGAGACGAGCTGACCGACCGCCGACAGACGCTCGCTGTGAATCAGCTGGCTGCGCAGCCGGAGCTCTTCGGTGATGTCGCGCTCCATCTGCACGTAGTGCGTGACGTACCCCTGGTCGTTGGTCAGCGGAACGATGGCGCATGCGGCCTGGAACGTCGAGCCGTCGGCGCGGCGGTGCACCAGGGTGCCATTCCATGCCTGTCCCTTGGTGACCTTCTTCACTTCCTCGAGCTTCGGCAGCGACTCGTCGGCCACGACCGACGCGCGCGATCGATCCATGAGGTCGACGAGCTCGTAGCCGACCGCCTGGCAGAACGCCCGGTTCGCATGGCGGATCTGCCCATCGCGCGACACGATGACGATGAGCTCGTTGGCTTCTTCGACGGCAGCGCCCATGAGCCGGAGCTTCGCATCCACCTGACGCAGCTCCGCACGTTCGACCGCCAGACGTGCCATCAGCAGCGGCAGGACCGAGACGATCGCCACCGCCATCGACAAGTCCTGGAAGGTATCGAACGGGCCGGCCGGCGCGGCCCTGCGCAGGCCGTAGTCAATCAGCGGCAGCAGCGCGAGGCCGCCGAAGATGACCCACGGGCGCGATGTGGCCGCCTGAGCCTCGTCCGCTTCGATGGGCGAAATCGCGGATCGCGGGGCTTCGGAAGCCGCCCACGGATAGAACGCGAACGGCAGAATCCACATGACGTCGCCGAGCGACGCGCTCTGATAGAACCCCTGCCAGATTTCCATGTTCCCGAGCGACAGCGTGATGAACGAGATCGAAAGACCGAATGACAGGCGCCGGTACACCTGCTTCCATCCCGGGTCCGGCGTAAACAGCGCGGCGATGCCCATGCCCACGCACACCAGGAATTGCTGGAGCTCCGAGAGCAGCAGGAGCGGGCCCGACGCGCCAGCCGCCACGGCCGAATCGGAGGCCACGACAAAATGTGAATACAGAAACCCCGTCAGCACGGCGATGCCGGCGATGTCCACCGCAATGGTCGCCGTGACCTTTTCGCGCGGCCCGCGATGGGGCTGCGCGAGCAAGGCGAGAAGCGGCGCGACGCCGCCGAACAACGCGAACACCGCGTGCCACCCGAGCCAGGACGTGCTGACGCCCAGCAGCATCTCGTCGATGGACCACCCGACGACGCTGATGCCAGACATCAGCACGCCGAGGGCCAGCGTTGCCCAGAACAGCCAGTGACACCCCGCCCACGTGTGACGCCGGCTGACGATAAATGTCACACCGACCAACGGCGGAATCAGTAATGCGACGATACGAAACCAGGGAAGGACATCTGTAAGCGGCCGGAGGTAGGCACCGATAACAGCGTAGAGGATCGAATATGCGGCGCCGAGCGCAAGCCAGCCCATCTACATGATGGTTTCGGCCGAAATGCCCTCCCGCCGTAGGCTTTCGTCGCACTTTTGTGCAAGGATGGTCATGCGATTTTTGTCGTCGGACATTCACTGACAGATGCCAAGAATTCTCATCGTCGAAGACGACCAGGATATCGCTGCGCTGATCGCGCACTACCTCGAAAAAGCCGGGTACACGCGTGACATCGTGGGCGACGGCGGCCGCGCCCTGGCCGCGGCGCGCGAAACGCCGCCGGATCTCGTCATCCTCGATCTGATGTTGCCGGGCCTGAACGGCCTAGAAGTGTGCCGGGCGCTGCGGGCTGACAACCGCACGGCCGCGATACCCATCGTCATGCTGACGGCTCGCGGCGAAGAATCGGAGCGGATTCTCGGACTCGACTCCGGCGCCGACGATTACGTCGTGAAACCGTTCAGCCCCAACGAGCTGATGGCGCGCGTGCGCGCGCTCTTGCGGCGCACGGCGCCGTCACCGACCAAGGAGCGCATCCTGCGCTGCGGTCCGATCAGCGTCGATGTGGAGCGGCACACGGTCTCGAACGACGGCGAGAGCATCCGCCTGACCGCCAAGGAGTTCCTGCTGCTCCAGTATCTGCTCGAGCACCGTGGCCGCGTGCTCTCACGCGATCGCCTGCTGTCGGACGTGTGGGACTACCAGTATCCCGGCGCGACGCGCACCGTCGACGTCCACGTCCGGCGACTGAGAGAAAAGCTGCCGTATCTCGAGAAGGCGCTCGAGACCGTACAGCAGTTCGGCTACAAGCTCACCGACCCTTAGTTGATGACCACTCTGATCATCTCGGTGCTGGTCGCGATCGCGGCAGGCCTCGCGGGCGCGTGGATCGGCATGGCGGTCGCTACACGGCGCTCGCGCATGACGCCGCGGCGCACGACCGTGGAAATGTCGCAGATGTCGCGGCGCGTGACCGAGCTCGAGACCGAGCGCGCGCGCATGGCCGCGATCCTGTCGGGCATGGTCGAGGGCGTGCTGGTCGTCGACGGCGAGGGACGTCTTCGGCTCGTGAACGACGCCGCGCGCCGGATGCTGAATCTGGACAGCGATCTGATCGGGCGTCATTACGTCGAAGCCGTCCGCCAGCCTGGCGTCGTCCGGCAGCTCGGTGCGGCCCTTCGGGGCGAACAGGGCGCTCCCATCGAGGTGCCGCTCGGGGCGACCGAGGCGCCGCGGATCTTCCGCGCCCAGGCGACGCCGGCGACCGCGAGCGGCGGCGCCGTGCTCGTCCTGCACGACATCAGCGATCTGCGTCGCATCGATCGCGTGCGCCGCGACTTCGTCGCCAACGTCTCGCACGAGCTTCGCACACCGCTTACCGCGGTACGAGGCTATGTGGAAGCGCTGCTGGAGGACTCGGGCGAATCGGAACAGCGCAAGAAGTTTCTCGAGGTGATCGATCGCCACACTGCGCGCATGGAGCGGCTGGTTCGCGACTTGCTGCGTCTCGCCAGGCTCGACGCGCTGCAGGAAACGGTTGAGCTCCGCCCCCTCGAGCCCGCCTCGCTCTTTCACTCCGTCTCGTCCGATCTCTCGGAGCGCATCGATCGAAAGCGCATCCAGGTGGACGTGCGCGTCGATTCCGCTGCCGGGACGATCGAGGCGGACCCGACGAAGATGCACGATGTGCTGCGCAACCTGATGGAAAACGCGGTGAACTACGCGCCCGACGGTGGACGTATCGAGCTCGGCGCGCGCCTCGACGGCGAGCGCGTGCTGCTGACCGTCGCCGACAACGGCCCCGGCGTACCGGAAGCCGATCTCGAGCGCGTGTTCGAGCGCTTTTATCGCGTGGACAAGTCGCGAACGCAGGATCCCGGCGGCACCGGGCTGGGCTTGTCGATCGTGCGGCACCTCGTGGAGCTGCACGGCGGCCGCGTCAAGGCGGACAATCGGAAAGAAGGCGGGGCTGTGTTCACCATTTCGCTGCCTCACGCACGAAATCGCTGAATTGGCAGATTGGGAGATTGGTCGATTCGCAGATTGGCGTGGGCTACTGCGCCTGCCGTGCGAAGTAGCCCAGCCTGGTTCGGACTCCTGCATCCGCGCGACTCACACGCACCATGATCGTGCGCCACTGGCCATCGCGCCGCTGATTCGCGGGCGTGTAGCCGAGCGTGTACTGCGCGGAAATCTCATCGTCGATCTGCGTGTACATCGATGCCAGGCTGCGCACATCCCGGGGAAAGAACGCGCGCCCTCCGGTGACCGTTGCGAGTTGCCGCAACGCTGACGTGAATTCGCGGCTTCCTTCAAGCTGCCCCTCACCCGTCAGTGCAATCACATAGATGGCCGCTTGCGACCGTTTCGCCAGGTTCAGCGTCGCCTCGAACCTCGGCAACGGCGATGAGATTCCTCCATCGGTGAGGAACACAATCGCCTCTCTCCGAATCGGCCCAGTGCCTCCCCTTGGCCCCGACTCGAGTCTACGGCGCAGCAGGTAGAGTGGATCAGGGACAGTTACTTGCTTGAGCGGTGTGGTCCTGCGTATCGCGCTGTGCTGCGCCACGCCATCCTCGAGAACTTCAAAGGCGCCCCTGGCAAGATCGGCCACAGGGCAACCATCCCAGCCGGCGTTCCAGTAGGCGGGATAGCGCGTAAAAGCATTGCCGTGACTGATCGGTCACCGCGATGTTCAGCGAAACAATCTCAGTGGCGGACGCGAAGCGAGCGATCTCTTGCGCGGCTGCGGGTACGACCGCCAGCCCCATCACTGCCATCGCGAGAACCGTTCGATTCATTTCGCCAACCATCTACCAATCTGCGAATCTGCGAACGCTCATGAGACAGGGCTGAAGCCCTGTGCCACCGAGGAGCCATTGGCACCGGCCGCACCCCGCATTGGTGGCCACAACCCGCATCGGTGAGCGAGCCGACATCGGTGGCCGAACTGACATCGGTGGCACAGCGCTTTAGCGCTGTCCTCTAATCCGCGAACCTCTCAATCCTCAATCTGCCAACAATCTCCCAATCCGGGAATCTGCGAATCTGCGAATGGTCATTCACTACGCCCACCCCCTGACCTTGTAGTAGCCGATCGCAAACAGATCGTACAGAACGCGCTCGCTGAGATGAAGCGCGGCAAGGGATGGCAGGTACATTTCGAAGGGTGCACCGCGGCTGACGTACTCTTCGGGCGCCGAAGGAACCGGGTCGGTGCCCGCGACACGAAACGCCGCGAGGGATCGCCGCATGTGCTGTCTGGACGTCACCAGCACGAACTGACCGAGGCCGTGTGCCTTCAGGACCGGCGGCACGAGCAGCGCGTGATCGCGGGTGTTGCGCGCGTGCTCTTCCTTGATGATGCGATCGACCGGTACGCCCAGCTCCTGGAGTTGATGCGCCATCAACCCGGCTTCCGTGTACTGGTCAGAGCCGTGGCTGCCCGTGGTGACAATCGGCACGCCGCCGAGTACCCGGGACACCCGCGCCGCCTCCATGACGCGCAGCCATCCCTCGCGCGTGGGCACGCCCCGAGACTCGCCGCGCGATCGATGAATCTCCATGCCCGCTCCCAGCACGACGACGGCCGTCGCGCCGCGCGCGTCTGCCTGTGACATCACCGGCGGATAGTCGGGAGAGAACGATCGGATGAACGCGACGGCGGCGATCGGGGTGCTCAAAGCCCAATAGAGCGCGACCAGCGTGGCCACCCAGATTCGGCCCACCCGCCCCCCGTCCTTCCGGCGAAACAACAGGCACACGCCGGGGAGCAGCATGAAGAGGAAGAACGGAATCGAGCCGGGGACGAACAGCTCTTTCAGCGGAAGAGGAACCACGCGTCAGCGCGTTTCCTCGCGCAGCTCGCGGGCGCGCTCGTAGAGGGAGTCGCGATCGGGATAGAGCTCGCGGAGGACGATCTCTTCCTCGCCCTGCGCGGCACGCACGATTTGCAGCTCGGCCCCGCCGCAGCAGCTCACCATGACGCACGTCGTCGTGGCGTCGTCACTCGAGATTGTCCAGAGGATGTGGTGATCGCGGGAAGCCATCGGCATCAGGAGGGCACGGAGGGAATCTCAACACGGAGGCACCGAGGCACGGAGAAACACGGAGAGAATTTTTCTAAGGACTCAGTGTACCTCCGTGCCTCGGTGCCTCCGTGTTGAATCACGCTCCGTGTCCTCACACTCCCCTCTCGATCAGTGGGAGTATCTACTCATGGCGAGGCCGAGGATCTCCTCGATCAGCTGGTTGTAGGTGCGGCCGGCCTTGCGCGCCGCCTGCGCGAGCTCGGCACGCGAAGCGAGCCACGGGTTCGGGTTCACTTCGATGACCGCCACCGTCCCATCCGGCTTGAGCCGCATGTCGACGCGCCCGTAGTCCCGGAGCTCGAGCGCCTGATACGCCGACACGGCGGTCGACTGCAGCAGTGCCGTGGTTTCTTCCGACAGGTCGGTGGCCACGATCGACTTGGTATCGCGATACGCCTTCGTGCCCTTGGCCCACTTCACCTCGGCCGCCGCAATCCTCGGCGTGCCCTCCGGCAGTTTCGAGAGATCCAGCTCGATGACGGGCAGCGCCTCGGGATTCTCGTTGCCGAGCACGCCGACGTACATCTCGCGCCCGTCCACGTACTCCTCGATGAGGATCGGCGAGTCGAACTGCCCGTGCAGCCAGTCGATGCGCTCCATCAGCTCCTTGATCGACGAGACCACCGCGTCGAATTCGATGCCGATCGAGCCGTCTTCGCGCATCGGCTTGACGATGACCGGAAAGTGCAGCTCGTGCGAGAACGCCAGGCGGCCGCGGAACGAGCGGGCGAACACCGGCGTGGCGATGCCGTGAAAGGCGAAGATCTTCTTCGCCACGCTCTTGTCCTGCGCGAGCATCAGGCCGTGGCTGCCGGCGCCCGTGAAGCGCTTGCCGACGAGCTCCAGGTACGCGGCGATGTTGTAGTCGGCAGTGTCGTTGCCGCCGAACGACTCGCTGAGATTGAAGATGAGGTCTGTGTCGAGCTTCGCCAGCGCGTGCAGGCTCTTCAGCGAGCCGTCGAGCTGGTGCAGCGCCGGCTCGTGACCCAGCTTGGTCAGCGCATCGATGACTTCCTCCTCGACTTCCTTCTTGTCGAGGGTTCGCACGAGCGGCGCCTTGCCGTTGGTGCCCGCATTGTCGTCTTCGGGCTCCCACCGATCGTAAAGGACCGTGATTCTGAGTTTTCCTGCCATTAGTCGGCTTTGGCCTTCGGGCTCTCCACTTTGGGTTTGGGACGTTTCCCGTTCGGGCTCTGCGCTGCGCCCCTCGCTCGGCGATCCCCGGTGAAGGTACCACGAGTCAGGTAATTCATCGCCAACGTTGTGCCGAACGCGGTCAACTCCACGAGGTAGACCGGCTCTCGTCCGACCTCGCCCCAGAGCTTCAACCGCTCGCAATTCTTGGCAATCGCTTCCACCAGCGCGCGCACGACCTCGCGGCGCACGCCGGTCCAATATGTGATCTTGTCGATCAGCTCGCGCCGGTATTTCGTGACGACCTGCGCGGCCGGACGCCCTTCGCGCGGCTTGCGCGTGAGAAAGATCTCGGACAGATGCGCGTCCATCGCGAGGTCCACGCGCAGGCCGCGCTCCTTCTCGGCGCGCTGGTAGAACTCTTCGACGGTGAGGCGCATGTCGTCGACGGTGATGTCCACTTCACCGGTGCGCACGATCGGCTCCTCGCTCGCGAACGTGCGCGCCATCCGATCGACGTAACGCAGCTTCCGCATCGCCGGCCAGCCCTTGTAGCGGCGCCGCCACGCGCTGCCGGGCGTCAGCCAGACGGCGAACGTTTCAGCAAAGTCTTCGTCGGGGTGCTTCTGCGCGTACCAGCCTTCCATGTGGCGCACGTAATTGCGGCTGAACGGCACCGGCCGGTATTTGTCGCGATACGGGCGGTCGAACGGACCGAACACGGCGACCCAGTCGGGACGGGTGTACAGCCGGTACGCGTAGTTGAAGACGTGCCCGGCCTCGTGCCGCATGTAGCGCATGATCTCGCGGCTGTCCTCGAGATCGTCGATCGCACGCTCGAGCCGGCCGAGATTCGGGTCGGCGAGATAGAACGGGATGCCGAGCACGGGCTGCATGTCGGGACAGCCCCACTCGTCGGTGAGGTAGCACACCGGCCGGAACTTGCGCAGCCCCCGCCGCTCGAGCTCCTTGTACAGCTGGCGCACGTACGGCTCGACGGGCGAACCCTCGAGCTTCAACCCCAGCTCGCGGATGCGCTTGCCGAGGACGCCCCTCAGTTCCGGATCGAGCGTTTCGAAGGCCGGCATTCTTGTTGAGGATTATATGGGGGTGGGCGCTTGACGCCGCAGCGCCCTGCGGGCAACAATCATGTTGTTCCAATACTTCAAGGTTACATTATTGTCTGACTTTCGATTCCCCCGATGAGCACCGCGAGATCCGCCATCAAGCCGGCCGACGCCTCGGCCCGTGAAATCCGCCGGCTCGCCACGCTGCTCGACACGAGCCAGGCCCTGACGGGCACGCTCGATTTGAAGGCCGGTTTGCACCGCGTGCTCGAGATTCTCGGCCGCCACCACGGCGCCGTGCGCAGCACCGTCGTCATGCTCGACGAAGACACCGGGCAGCTCCAGGTCGAGGCGTCGGACGGCCTCGACCGGCCAGGCTACCGCGTCAGCTATCAACTCGGCGAAGGCATCACCGGACGCGTCGTCGAAAGCGGCAAGCCGATCGTCGTGCCGCAGATCAGCCGCGAGCCGATGTTCCTGAACCGCGCCTCGCGGCGCACCGAGCTGCCGCAGCAGGAGCTCAGCTTCATCTGCGTGCCGATCGTGCTCAACCGCAAGGCCGTGGGCGCGCTCGGCGTGGATCTCAAGTTCAAGCCCGACCGCGACTACGACCGGACCCAGAAATTTCTCGGGGTCGTCGCGTCGATGATCTCCCAGGCGGTCAAGGTGCAGCGCCTGATCGACAACGAGCGTAAGAAGCTGCTCGACGAGAACACCCACCTGCGCCAGGAGCTGCGCGAGCGATACGACTTTTCCAATCTTCTCGGCACGAGCGGCCCGATGCGACAGATCTGCGAGCAGGTGGCGCAGGTCGCGCGGACGATGACCACGGCGCTGATTCGCGGCGAGTCGGGCACCGGCAAAGAGCTCATCGCGCACGCGATTCACTACAACTCGCTCCGCGCGAACAAACCGTTCGTCAAGGTCAGCTGCGCGGCGCTGCCCGAGAGCCTCATCGAATCGGAGCTCTTCGGCTACGAAAAGGGCGCCTTCACCGGCGCGCAGGCGCGAAAGAAAGGACGATTCGAGCTGGCCGAGGGGGGCACGCTGTTCCTCGACGAAATCGGCGACATCAACCTCGGAACGCAGGTGAAGCTGTTGCGGGTCCTGCAGGAGCGCGAGTACGAGCGGCTGGGCGGCACCGAAACGCTGAAGTCGAACGTGCGGCTCATCGCGGCCACCAACAAGGACCTGGAAAAGGCCATCCAGGACGGCACGTTCCGCGAGGATCTCTACTACCGGCTGAACGTCTTCACCATCTTCGTTCCGCCGCTGCGCGAACGGAAGACCGACCTCCTGCTGCTGGCCGATCATTTCCTCGAGACGTTCTCGCGCACGCACAGCAAGAACATCAAGCGGATCTCGACGCCCGCCATCGACATGCTCATGAGCTATCACTGGCCGGGCAACGTGCGCGAGCTCGAGAACACGCTCGAGCGCGCGATCCTCGTGTGCGACGGCCACGTGATTCACGCCCATCACCTGCCGCCGACGCTGCAAACCGCCGAAGCGTCGGGCACGGTGACGCGCGTCTCGCTGCGGGACGCCGTCGCGGCCTATGAGAAGGACCTGATCTCCGACGCGCTCAAGACGACGCGCGGCAACCGCGCGAAAGCGGCGCGCCTGCTCAACACGACCGAGCGGATCATCAACTATCAGGTGAGGAAGTACTCGATCGATTACCGACGGTTCAAGAGTTAATAGTCGGTTCGTACGGTTCGTACGGCGCGACTGAAGTCGCGCACTACCGGTCATTCGGTCGCAGAGCTCGAACCCCACGAACCCCACGAACCCAACGAACCCCAAGAACTACCGGCTGAGATACGCCTTGTAGTTCTCCTTCGTCACCAGCTCGAACGGAATCCAGACGAAGCTGTCGACCGCTTCTCCACGCGACAGTCTCAGTGCCGCGTCGAGGGCGCCACGCCCCTGGCCGCGGGCGTCCTGGAACACGGTGACGGCCAGCGTGCCCTTCCCCACTTCGGCCAGCGCATCGGGCGTGGCATCGACACCGCCCACCAGGATTGTGCCCTGCTTCACGCCGGCCTGTTGAATCGCCATGATCGCGCCGATCGCCATCTCGTCGTTGTTCGACGCCACGGCGTCGATCTTCGTGCCGGCCGTCAGCCAGTTGTTCATGAGGTCGAGCCCGCGCTCACGCTGGAAGTTGGCCGCCTGTTTCTCGACGATCTTCATCCCTGGATATTTTGCGACCACATCCTCGACCGCCTTCGTCCGAAGCTGCGCGCCGTTGGACGCCAGCTCGCCAACCATGATCGCCACGTTGCCCCGGTGGTTCATGAGCCGTGCGAGCTCCTCCATTTCCAGCGTGCCGGCCTGCGAGTCCTCCGAGCCGACAAAGACGACGCCCTTCGGCAGCGTTTCTTCCGAGGGCCGTCGATTGACGTACACCAGCGGCACACCGGCCTCGCGGGCCACCTTGGTCATGCTCGGCGTTGCGGATGTGTCGGCGGCGTTGACGATGAGCGCGGCCACACCCTGCGCCACGAAGTTCTGGATGTGATTCAGCTGCCGGGCAACGTCGCCCTGGGCGTCGGAGAACTGCAGCGCGACGCCAGGCAGCGTCGCCGCGTGCTCGGTCATCGACGTGCGCAGGATCGTGAGCCAGAGGTCGTCGAAATGCGCCATCGAGACCCCGATCACGGGTGTCCGGGGCGCGGGAGACCCACAACCCTGGCCACCGAATGCGAGCACGAGCAGCGCGGCCAGGCATCCGAATCTCACCTTCGATATCACGAGCGTCCTCCGGTTACGAGTGAGCGCCTCGATGGCGATAGCGATCGGCCACGACGGCAAGCACGATCACGGCCCCCTTCACGATGTCCTGAATATAAGCGTCGAACCCGATGAAGGTAAATCCGCTGGTGATGACGCCCAGGATCACGGTGCCGATGACCGTACCCGAGATCCGTCCGATGCCGCCAGAGAGGCTCGTCCCGCCGATCACCGAGGCCGCAATGGCATCGAGCTCGTACGACATGCCCATGCCGGCCTGCCCGCTCGCCGCACGCGCGGACGTCATGACGCCGCCGAGCCCTGAGAGCAGGCCGGCCACCGTGTACACGAGCACGAGATGCCGATCTACGCGGATGCCCGACACACGGGCAGCCTGGGCGTTCGCGCCGATGGCGTACGTGTACTTCCCGTATCGTGTCTGACGGAGCAGCACGTGAAACACAATCGCCGTGATGATGAACATCGCGACGGGCAGCGCGCCTTCGCCAATACGCGTGTAAGACTCGGACAACATGCTGATGGGCTGCCCGCGCGTGTAGTACCGCGCCAACCCGCGCGCGGTCACCATCATGCCGAGCGTCGCGATGAACGGTGGGATGCCGGTCTGCGCGATAAGCCGCCCGTTGACGAACCCGGCCAGCGCGCCCGTCGCGAGACCCGCGGTGATGGGAATGACGACCGGCAGATCGACGAGCGAGGCGAACACGGCGCGTGCGTTCGCCGTCTGCGCCAGGCTGGCCGCGATCATCGCGGACAGCGCCACGACCGACCCGGAGGACAGATCGATGCCCCCTGTGAGAATCACCTGCGTCACGCCGATGGCCAGCAGGCCGATGATCGACACCTGCAGCACCATGACGAGCAGCCGCTGCGCGTTGAAGAGAAAGCTCGTGCCTCGAATGCTCCAGCCCACGGCTTCGAAGAGCACGACGATGGTGACGAGCACCAGGAAGATCCCCGTATCGTGAGACAGTCGCCGCGGCTGACTCATTGCGAGGCCAGCCTCATCAGATCGACCTGATTCGCGCCGGGTCCTTCGAGGAACCCGGCGACACGCCCCTCGCGCATGACCAGCACGCGATCGCTCATGCCGAGAATCTCCGGCATCTCCGACGAGATCATCACCACCGCCGCCCCGTCCGCCGCGAGATTCGAAATCAGACGGTGAATCTCGGCCTTCGCGCCGACGTCGATGCCACGCGTGGGCTCGTCGAGAATCAGGATCCGCGGCGAGGTCAACAGCCACCGCCCGACGAGCACCTTCTGCTGGTTGCCGCCACTCAACGTCCGGACCGGCTCGAACAAGCTGGGTGTCTTCACGCGCAGGCTGCCGGCCATGTCGCGGCAACGGGCGCCGAGCTTCTCCGCGTTCACGAAGCCCATCCGGACGAACCGGTCGTCGAGGACGGCAATCTCCATGTTTTCCTGAACGTTCAGCGGCAGCAACAGCCCGCTCAACTTTCGGTCCTCGGTGAGAAACGCCATGCCCAAAGCGATCGCCGCGGCTGGCGAGGCGACATCCACCTGGCGGCCGTCGATGTACACCTCACCGGACGAGGCCCGCCGGAGCCCGAACAACGTCTCGGCCACCTCGCTACGCTTCGATCCGACGAGTCCGGCCACGCCGAGGATTTCTCCCGCCCGTACGTCGAACGATACGTCGGCAAATGCGCCTGCAACGGCGAGATGCTTGACCGACAACACGACTCGCTCGGTCGGCGTGTTCCCTTTCGGGAACATCTGCGTCAGTTCCCGTCCCACCATCAAGGCGATCAGCCGGTCGCGATCGAGGCGGTCTGTCGAGCTGAAATCGACCACCCGCCCGTCGCGAAGGGTGGTGACTTCGTCGGCGATTCTGAAGATCTCGTGCATCCTGTGGGTGATGTAGATGATGGCCTTTCCGCGGGATCTCAAATCCGCGACGATCCGGAAGAGATGATCCACTTCGCGCTCGGACAAGGTGGAGGTGGGCTCGTCCATGATGAGCACGTCTGCCTCGTACGACACCGCGCGCGCGATCTCGACCATCTGCCTGCCGGCAATCGTCAGGTCGCCAACCCGCTGTTCGGGATCGATGGCAATGGCGAGCCCCTCGAGCAGTTCGGCCGTGCGGTGAGCCAGCGCACGATCATCGATGAACCCGAGTCGCGTCAGCGGTTCGCGGCCGAGCCAGATATTCTCGGCGACCGTCATGGGCGGCATCAAGTGCAGCTCCTGATGGATCATCGCCACGCGGCCGCGAAGCACCACCTGGCCGGAGTCGGGCCGGTCGAAGCCCGCGACAATCCTCATGAGCGTCGATTTGCCCGCGCCGTTTTCGCCCATGAGCGCGTGCACGCTGCCGGGGCGCACCTTCATCGTCACGTCGTCCAGCGCAAGGACGCCGGGAAAGGCTCTGCTGACCCGGTCTGCTTCGACGAGATAGTCCATGGGGCTGAGATACACTAGCACTCGCAAAAATGGCTCCGGGAGCCTTTTTCGTCGCGGCAGCCGAAAAAGGCTCCCGGAGCCATTTCCCGACATGAGCAAACGCACAAAGCTGAAAGTCGGAGTGGTCGGCCTGGGCCGGCTGGGGAAAGTCTACGTGCGCGATCTCGCGGCGCGGATTCCGGAAACCACGGTCGTCGCGGTCGCGGACATCGATCGCACGCTGGCCGACTCGATCGCGGACGAGTTCGACGTGCCGAAGACGTACACGTCGGCCGACGACCTCGCCGCCGATCGCAACGTCGACGCGATCGTCATCGTCACGTCCACCCACGCGCACCGCGACAACGTCGTCATCGCGGCCGGGTCGAAGAAGCCGACGTTCTGTGAAAAGCCACCGGCCCTGAGTCTGGCCGAGTGCGCGGCCATGGCGAACGCGGTCGAGAAATCGGGCGCCTTCTTCCAGATGGGCTTCATGCGCCGGTTCGATCCCGGCTACGCGGCCGCGAAGGAGAAAATCGCCCAGGGCGTCATCGGCCGGCCCGTGGTCTTCAAATCGAGCTCACGCGATCCCTTCCGGCCGAGCCTCGAGTACGCCAATCCCGCCAGCAGCGGAGGCATCATGGTCGACATGGGAATCCATGATTTCGACCTGGCCCGGTGGTTCATGGGAGACGTCGAGGCGATCTCGGCAACCGGCGCGGTGCTCGCCTATCCGGAAATGGCGTCGATCGGCGACATCGACAACGCGATCGCGACCCTGGAGTTCGCCGACGGCCGGCTGGGCGTCATCGATCTCACGCGGAACGGATACTACGGCTATGACATCTGCACGGAGTTGCTCGGCGACGCGGGCACACTGCGGGTCGGCTACATCCGCGAGACGCCGCTGCTGACCATGACGAAGAACAGCGTCGCCCACGATACCGTTCCGTATTTCATGGAGCGGTTCGAACGTGCCTACACGATTCAACTCCAGAATTTCGCGCAAAACGTGCTGCACGGCCGCGAGCCCGCGGTGGTGCTCAAGGACGGCGTCGAAGCGCTTCGGACGGCGCTCGCCGCAACCGAAGCCCACCGCACGAAGCAGCGGGTCCAGGTGAGCGCGATTAAATAGCTCCGGGAGCTATTTCACGAAAGGGGCCAGGCCGGAGCCCTTCTTAAGGGCAAGGACCTCGTCGAGGGCCGGCACGGACGGGATGGCGCCGAGTCGCGTACAGCTGATGGCTGCCGTCGCATTGGCAAACCGGAGAATCTCCGGCACCGGCCATTTCTGAAGCAGTCCGTAGATGAATCCCGCACGGAACACGTCGCCGGCGCCCGTAGCGTCGACGACCTTCACGCTGTACGCAGGCGCAGTGTAAAACGCGTCCCCGTCGAGCGCCACCGCGCCCTCTTCCGCCAGCGTCATGACCAGGGTGCCCTCGTTCAGGCGGCGCAATTTCCTGAGCGCCCGCTCGGGGTCGCGTTCTCCGGTCAGGCGCAGGGGGAGATGCTGCTCGAAGATCGGATAGGTCACGGCACGAATGAGCTCTTCGACCCGATCGACCGGGTGCTCGATGTCGCTCGTCACCATGGCACCCGCCGCACGCGCGGCGCGCACGGCAGCCATCGCCAACTGTAGATCGTCGTCATCCACGTGGACGATGCGTGCCGCCACGGACTCTGGCGTCAACACGTCCGCCGGAACGACCAGATGTCCGCTCCGATGCCACAACACGGTCCTCCGCCCGGCCGTGTCGACGAGAATGATCGCTCCGCGATTGGGCGCATCGGCCACGACCGCATGCGAAAGATCGACACCACGCGAGAGCAATCCATCGCGCGCCAGCCCGCCGTTCGCGTCCGATCCGAACGCACCGATGTAACCGGTTCGCAAGCCCAGGACCGCACACGCCGCCGTCACGGTGGCCGTCTGGCCACCCATGATGACGTGCCGGTTGGTCACGCGCGCCTTGCTCGATTCCAGCACGGCAGACAGTTCTCCGCCGAGCTGGATCACGTCATCGACGGAGTTGGTTCCGACGCCTACTACATCCAGCATGGCTGCGTCAGAGCCTCACGCTGCGGATGAGCGACCGGACGCGCGCGCGCGATGCGTCGATCTGCTTCTGGAGATCTTCGTGCAGTCCCAGCTGCCGGCGATGCTCGGTGGATCGAAGAAAGACGTACGCGTGGTCGAGCTCGCGGCAGAGTTGTTCTGAAATCAGGCCTGCCTTCCCCATGGCGTCGAGCGTGCCGAGCGTGCCGGTGTGGCGGAGCGCGGCATGGCGGGCGCCGTGCCGGAGCTGAAACGACTGGGTCAGCAACTCGACGGTGGACAGGGTTTCATCCTGGTCGCGATCGGTCACCGGAATGGCTTCGAAGCCGTGTTCGCCACCTTGGTCGCGGTACACGAACGGTTGACACGCCGCGAGGAAGCGCGCGCCCAGCTCGGCGTCGCCCGCGATGTGGCGGGCCCGCGTCAGCGATGCGCGCTCGGCCATCTCGCCACGCGCGGCATAACGTTCGGCGTACTCGGTGAGCGAGCACGCCCGAAGCCACCCGTCGGTCTGCGGCCAGGCGGGCAGCCGTACGCGATAGAGGCTTCCGTCGTGGGTTTCGTCCCACAAGACCGCCGTCAGATCGCATCCCACCCGCTCGTAGAACTCGCGAATGCCCGTCGCGTCGGCGCTGCCGACACTGCCCGCGTCGTACACGTAGAGCAGATCGACGTCGGGCTCGTAGCTCATCTCCCGACCGCCGACCCTGCCCGTGCCGATGACGGCAAACGATCCCGGCGGACGATCGCGGCCGTCCGCCACGAGGCGCTGCTGCATGACGCTGGCGAGCGCGAAGTCGATCGCCACCGAGGCCACGTCCGACAGCTGCGAGGCGGCGGTCTGAACGGTTTCCCTGCGCAGCAGATCGCGCGTGCCGATGCGAAGCGTCTCGCGCCGCTTCCACCGCCTCAGCAGGTTCAGCCCTTCGGCCGGCTCGTCGATCGCCGAGAACGCCGAAACCAGCTCCTCTTCGTGATCCTGGCGATCGGGCGCGCTGCGCTCGACCTGCGAGACGAGCCAATGAAAGTATTCAGGTGTGCGAACGAGGATCTCGCCGAGCTGCGGCGATGCCCCCATCACATAGGTGAGGACGTGCAGCGCGCGAGGGTCTTCGCGGAGGTAATCGAGAAACATCGCCCGGCCGCTGCGACCGGAGACGTAGCGCGCAATGCCGGCCACCGCCCCATCCGGATCCGGCGACTCGAGTACGGCCGCCAGCAAGTCCGTGGCGAGCCGCCCCAGCGCCTCGCGCGTCACGAGATCGTCGGCCATCTGCTGAAGCTGCTTGTCGACGGCCGCGGCATCGCGGAAGCCCAGCGACCCGAGGTACGCGCGGGCCTGATCCTCGGTGAGGTCGGGTGACAGGAAGAGATCTGAGGGGTTCGGCACGGTTAGTCGCAAGGCGAAAGTCGGAAGTCGGGAGTCGCAAGGCTCCAGTGCCCGGTGACAGTCGACCGCCACTGTCGACTGCGACGCGCGACCGGCCTGGGACTGCCAACTTTCGACTTATGCCTTGCGACTGACACGTCTCTACACGTCCTTCTCACCGGTCCTGATGTTGTAGCCCTGCTCGACCGGCATCACGAAGACGCGGCCGTCGCCGATCTCGCCGGTTCGCGCGGCGCCGATGATGGCCTTGATGGCCTCGTCGACCGAGGCATCGGGCACGACGCATTCGATTTCCATCTTCGGCAGCAGGCTCACTTCGTATTCACGGCCGCGATAGACCGCTGTGTGCCCCTTCTGGCGGCCGTGGCCGCGGACTTCGGTCACGGTCATGCCGGCGATGTTGAGCTTGCCGAGGGCTTCTTTGATGTTGTCCACCATGTTGGGCCGAACAATCGCCTTTATCAGCTTCATGCAGTCTCCTTCATTGGTCGCGGGGTTCCGGCGCCCGTTCCTCGCTCGCCTCTTGCAGCATGCGTTCGAGGTCGGCTTTCAGCGAGGCCTCGGCGGCCTCGGTCAGCTTCGCCCCGGCCTGCGTAATGTGAAAGACGTCGATCGCCTTCTGTCCTTCGGTCGTAATCAGCACCAGATCGACGTCGATTCCGTGATCGGAGATGACCCGGCTGACACGATACAACAACCCTGGCGCGTCGTCGGCCACGAGCTCCAGCACGGTATAGCGCTGCGAGTGCGCCGCATCGAAATATACACTCGGCGTGCGTCGAAGGAGCGTCCGTTTGGCCAGCACGCTGCCTTCCTTGCTCCTGAGCAGCGACGTCACGTCGGTCCTGCCGCTCACCACTTCGTCGAGCCGCCGGTCGAACTCCTTGCGCCCCAGCGAGTTGCGCTCGAAGAATCCATCTCCGTCGGCAAACTCGAACACGTCCACGGCGAGCCCGGCCAGGCTGGTCAGCGCGTGGCCTCTCAGAATATCCATGCCGAAGTACGCCAGCACGCCGCAGATGTTCGAGAACAGGAACGGCTTGTCGAGCGAGACGACGGTCAGTTCCCAGGCCTCGGCTTTCTTCTCGAGGAAGAAATGCGCCTCGTTGGGCTTGATATCGCGGGAGAGCCTGACATGACGATATATCGCTTCGTGTGAAAACAGAATCAGATACCGGCGCGGCAGCCCCTCCAGGAAGGTCGCCATCTCGCGCTCGGTGATGTCCTCAGGACGATTCGCCTGCAGCGCCGCCACCAGGGCCTGATCGCGATCGATGATGTCGTCGCCGTAGCCCATGGTCATCTGGTTGTAGGCATCGATGTAGAGGCGCCACAACAGCTCTTCCTTCCAGCTCGTCAGCGTGTCGGGGCTCACGGCGCCGACATCGCACAACGTCAGGAGGAGAAGCAGCTTCAAGTGCTCCTCGGTCGCGAACAACGTCGCAAACTGGCGCACGACCTCGGGCTCTTCCGTATCGCGCCGGAACGCGATGCGCGACATCTTCAGGTGCTGGCGAATCAGGAAATCGATCGTCTGCCGTGCCTCGGGGCCGAGGCTCAGGCGGGTGGTCATGGCGACCGCCATCTCGGCGCCCACGATGGAGTGATCGCCCTCGCGCGCCTTGCCGACGTCGTGGTACAGCAGCGCCAGCACCAGCAGCTCCGGCGTCCGGATCTCGCGCAGGATCGGCGCAAATCGAGGGTTGGTCAGCAATCGCTCGGCGTTGCGCACCGTCAGCAGCGTGTGCTCGTCGACCGTGTACTTGTGATAGAAGTCGCGCGTCACGCGGCACGAAATCTCGTGAAGCTCGGGAAAGATCGCGCCCAGCAGGCCGCAGTCGCGCATCTCGCCCAACCGCGCGGCGAGCCCGGGCCGCGGACGCAGGAACTGCAGCAGCCGGATCTGGTGGCCCGCGGTCGCCAGGAACACCTCGGGCTGGTAGTGGTGCTTCTGCAGCTCGCGCTCGATCAGCGCGAGCGCATCGTCCGCCACGGGGACATTCCTCGCGACCCCCGCTTCGAACGCGCGCAGCCATTCGTCCGGTTCCGCCGCCGCCCTGGAGGTGTCGGCGAAGTTGATCCCCTCGACGACGCACATCAGGTTGTCGTCGACAAGCCGGATGGGCGTCGGCGGCGGAGGCAGCGCCGCGCGGCGGACGCGGCCGAGCGCGCGTGTGACGCTGCGCGCGTCCCTGAAGTAGTCGGTCATCAGCGCTTCCACGCGGCGCCGCATGTCCGGCCCGGCGTAGCCCAGGCGATCGACGGCCTTCTCCTGCAACTCGTAGCTCAGGACATTCAGGTTGCGCCCCGTGTCGGCGTGCAGTCCCGACCGGATGCGCATGAGAAATTCCTCGGCTTCCCTCAATCGATCGGGCGAGGCCCCGCGCACGCCGCCCCGGCGATCGCCGCCGAGCCTCAGCATCAGACTGGTGGCCCAGACGTCGCGCAGCGCACCGGGCCCGTCTTTCACGTCGGGCTCGAGCTGATAGAGCGTGTCGTGGAACTCGCTGTGGCGCTGATCGGTCAGCGTGACGAGCGCGTCGAGCACCATCGGACGCCAGACGTCGGCCGAGGCTTTCAGCGTGGTGTCGAGGTGATCGATCACGTCCTGGTCTCCGGCGAGCGGCCGCAGATCCATCAGCGCCAGAAGATATTCGGGGTTCGTCGTGTCGGGCCGATCGAAGTCGGTGTGCTCGCGCACGTGATGACCGACCTGGAACCGCAAGTCCCAGAGCGGGTGGAGCAACGCCTTGACGAAGCGTTCTTCGGGACGGCCGAGCGGTCCACCGAAGACGATGAGCAGGTCGATGTCCGAATGGAGAAACTGCGACTTGCGGCCGTAGCCGCCGACCGCGAAGACCGCCAGGGGCGTGCGCGACTGGCCGCGCGCGCGCTCGACAAGCTCACGGACGATGCCGTCGATAGCCTCGGCGTAGCGCCCCAGCGCCGCACGTCCACCTTCGCCACGCTCGGTAGCGTCTATGAGCTGCTGCCGCGCAAGGTCCAGAGACGCGGAAAGGCGGAGACGCAACTCCGCCTGCTCGACGTCCCTCCCCTTAGCGGGAGCCATCGCGATCCATGACGCCATAAGGATACTTCGCCCACGGGATTGAGCGATGAGGGCGTGGGGATCAGGCCGTCACGACGCAGACGCGTTCCGCGCGTTCAGACCCAATCCCCAATCCCGAGTCCCTAATCCCTGGGGTTGCCGCGTCAGTACCAAAGGCCAATCCCGATCGAGCCGATCACCTGGCTCCCCTCGGGTGTGCCATCCTTGACATTGAAGTACTTGGTGCCATCACCCAGCGCAAAGAAATCCACGCCGCCATGGAGGTTCCAGGTGCCGAACTTCGTGGGCGCGCTGCTGAACGGGATCGTGAAGAGCGCGCCGACATCGAAGTACCCGAACCCGTTGTCCTTGCCATTCGCCTCGTAGTAGTCGCTCAGGCTGAAGCCCATCTTGACGGGAATGCCCAGCGTCACGCCCTTGTCGCCCAGCGGAAAGCTCGGCGCCACGCCGATCTCGGCGTACGTCCCTTCGTTGCTGCCGCCGTCCGCCTGGCCGCTCATCTCGAACGCGATGATGCCGTAGGGCGCGAACTTGCTCGCGTGCGCGACCTTGAACGCGAATTCCTTGACCGTGCCGAACGAGCCATTCGGGCTGGTGTAGGCGGTATAGAAGGGCGAGATGGTGATGCCCTTGCCGACGCCCAGGTTGAGCATCACGTAGAAGTCCTCTTCGTAGTGGCTCGGCTTCTTCGGGTCGGCGCCGGTGCCCGACGTGCCCGTGTGCAGGCTGTTCCAGACGCCGAAGTTCACGCTCGCGCTCTGACCCTGGTCGTTCGAGAACAGGGCAATGCCCACGTCGCCGAAGGCAAACGTGGTGAAGGACGGATCCGCTTCCTGACGAATGCCGCGGAAGAAGTACACCGAGGGAAAGTCGATACCGGCCGTCAGCGTGATGGCGCCGGGGTTCGGATCGTCCTGCGCACTTGCGGTGCCGGCCGCAAAGGTCAGCGCCATGGCTACGGCCAGGGCAACACGGGTGAATCGGGAAACGTAAGACGAAGTTTCGATCACGTAGACCTCCACATGGGGATGAGCCGGCGGCGCGACCAGCGCCGCCGGCTTCAGAGTTAAGAGCGCGTTCAGGCGACTTCGGCGTTTGGACGCACCGACAGCTTGGGCGCGAATCCGACGTAGGCCTCCTGGCCGTGCTCGCCGATGTCGAGGCCTTCGATTTCTTCTTCCCTGCTGACGCGCAGGCCGATCGGTGAACTTGATCACGCAGCCAGAAGATCGCCGACACGGCCATCGTGTAGACAGCCGACGGCCACGATGCCCTGGATCTGCGCGATGAGCAGCGTCATGCCGCCGCCGTTGAACAGACCGTTGCCGGTCGCGGCGCCGGTGATCTTGTCGACCGCGAACAACCCGACGCACAACGTCCCGAACACGCCGTTGAACAGGTGGACGGGCACGGCGCCGACCGGGTCGTCGATCTTCAGCGTATCGAGCAGCTTGACGGCGAACACCACGAGCGCGCCGGCGGCCGCGCCGATGAGGAGCGATGCCTTGACGGTCACGAACGCACACGGCGCGGTAATCGCCACGAGGCCGGCGAGCACGCCGTTCACCGACATGCTGAGGTCGGGCTTGCCATCCCACGTCCAGTTGATCGCGGTGGCCGTCAGCAGGCCCATGAACGCCGCGGTGTTGGTCGTCATGAAGATGTGCGAGATCGCGTTCGCGTCGACCGCCATCGTCGAGCCCGGATTGAACCCGAACCAGCCGAGCCAGAGCACGAAGCAGCCGATGACGCCCGACGTGAAGCTGTGCGGCGGAATCGGATTCACCCGGCCGTCTGGCCCGAACTTGCCAAGGCGCGGGCCGAGAATCAGGATGCCGGCGAGTGCAGCCCAGCCGCCGACGCTATGGACCACCGTTGAACCGGCGAAATCCCAGAAGCCCGCCGTCGCCAGAAAGCCTCCGCCCCAGATCCAGTGACCGGTCACGGGATAGACGAACGCGACGAGCAGGAACGAGAAGATGATGAACGAGAGGGTACTTGATGCGTTCGGCGACGGCACCCGAGACGATCGTCGCGGCCGTGCCGGCGAAGACGAGCTGGAAGAAGAACTTCGCGTTCAGCGGAACGCCCGTCCACGCGATCGACTTGTAGGCGCCGGCGTAGGCATCCCCCGTGGCGGGGCTGTTGTCGGCGCCGCCGAGCATGAGCAACCCCTCGATGCCGATGAAGCCGGTGCCGTTCCCGAACATCAGGCCCCACCCGAACAGGTAGAAGGCCAGGCACGAAATTGCGAACACGATGAAGTTCTTCGACAGAATGTTGACGGTGTTCTTCGCGCGGCAGAACCCCGACTCGACGAGCGCGAACCCGAGGTTCATGAAGAACACGAGCGACGCGGTGATCAACACCCACACCGTGTCCATCCCCACCTTCAGGTCGGCCGGCGTCTGCGCCATTGCGGGTGTGGCTCCCAGCATGGAGAGCAGCAGCCCGGCCGCCAGAATCCCTGGCAATTTCTTTCTCATCGGTCCTCCTTGAACAGAAATGAATGCGGAGCGCCGCCGAACGTGTCGCCCGTGCCTGCTCGCAAGTGCACGAGGGATGCCAGTCCGGAACGGGGCACATCTGCGCTTTTGCTAAGGAATCCGACGATATCGCCGGTGCGGCGATCCCACAAACGCGTCAGGTGAGGTGTGTACACCTACATTCATGTACCTTTCAGAATTCGACGCCGCCGCGCGGAGCCACGAAAACGCGCGGGGTGATCCGGACCGAAGAAAACGATCTCCGCATCTTTCGTGGCGTCGTGAGGCGTCCGCGCGCAAGTACAACAAAATTGTAGGTCTGGCGGTACCGGCCGGCGTTTTTGTTACTTCTTGAAGCGGCGCCAGTCGATCCCGAGATGGCGGACTTTGTAGTTCATGATGCGGCCGGTCGTGTTGAGCAGGCGGGCGGCCTTCGCGCGGTTGCCCCGCGAGGTCTTCAGCGCGTCCTGGATGAGGTCCTTCTCGTAGGCGTCGAGGGCGTCTTTCAACGACAGGCTCATCGTCGTGCCCGATGAGGCCGCCGTCTGGAGCGTCGGCGGCATGTGGTGCGCGTGCACGACCTGGCCGTCGCAGACCACGACCGCCCGCTCGATGGCGTTCTCGAGCTCGCGCACGTTCCCCGGCCAGTGGTAGGCCATCAGCATGTCGATGGCCGGCGTCGAGATCCGCTTGATGTGCTTGCCGTGGGCGAGCGACGCCTTCTCGAGGAAGTGATCCGCCAGGAGCAGGAGATCCGGTTTCCGCTCGCGGAGCGGCGGAATGAAAATAGAGAACACGTTGAGACGGTAGTACAGGTCTTCGCGGAAGCTGCCGTCCACAATCGCGCGCTCGACGTCCTTGTTGGTCGCGGCAATCATCCGCACGTTGGCGCGAATCGTCTTCGTGCCGCCGAGCCGCTCGAACTCGCGCGCCTGGAGCACGCGCAGGAGCTTGATCTGCGTCCCCAGGTTGATCTCGCCGATTTCGTCGAGGAACAGCGTGCCGCCGTCGGCGAGCTCGAACCGGCCCTTTTTCGGGGCGTGCGCGCCCGTGAAGGCCCCCTTCTCGTAGCCGAACAGCTCGGACTCGATGAGGCTGTCCGGCAGCGCCGCGCAGCTGACCTTGATGAACGGGCGCTTCGACCGCAGCGAGTTGTAGTGAATGGCCTGGGCGATGAGCTCCTTGCCGGTGCCCGACTCGCCGCGCACGAGCACCGTGGTGTCGGTGCGGGCCACCTGCGAGACCTGCTCGTAGACGAGCCGCATCGGACCGCTGGTGCCCAGAATGTTCGAAAAGTCGTAGCGCTCGCGCAGCTCGCTCTTGAGGTGGGTGTTTTCCTCCCGCAGGCGATCGCGTTCGGCGTCGATGACGCGCTGAATGCGAATCCACTGTGCCATGAGCGACGCCACGACGCCGAGGAACTTGACCGTGCGGTCGAACTCGCGCTCGGGCTTGAAGCGGAAGTCGGCGCCCAGCGCGCCGACGGCCTTGCGGTTGAGCAGAATCGGCACGCACACGTAGCTGATTTCCTCGCGCGCCAGCTCCGGACGCTCGGACGTGCGCCGCAGGAACATCGGCTCGCGCGAGATGCGGGGCACGACGATCGGCTTGCCGCTCTGCACGACGCGTCCCGTGATGCCTTCTCCCAGACGAAACTTCGCGTCGGCCTTGCCGGCGCCCGGCCCTTCCGAGGCCACCACTTCAATCTCCTCGGCACTCGTCAGCAACGCCACGGTGCTGCGGATCACGCTGTGATGACGCTCGAGAATATTGAGCACCTGGTGCAGGGCGGTCTTCTGGTGCGCGCCCGCAGACAAGGTCTGACTAATCTCGAGCAGCGTCGACAAGCGTCGAAGCTCGGCCGTGCTGCTCGTCGTGGTGGTCGCTTCGGCCAGTTTCAACCCCGCAGGGTTCGATGCCATGTAGAAGAATCCCTACCCTTCGACATGAGCAAAGCTGGTTCCACATGGGCGGCGGGCGACTCCGGCGATTTGCTAAGGAATCCTGCGATATGACAGTGTGGGCTTCCGGCCAAACACACAAACTTGGAGAAAAACAATTTGACACCGACATTCGTGTCGCGATTGTCAAAACAGGAAGTGGCTCACTTCCCGCGCGAGGCGGGCGGTTTCGGGCGCGTGAGGTACGCCGTCAGCCGTTCTTTCTTCAGCCCGATGGACTTCCCGTCACGACTGGCCGTCATCGTGACCTCCCACTCCCCCGCCATCGTCACCATCACGATGCCGTTGTAGGTGCCTTTGCCGACGTTGTTCAGTTTCCCTTCGGTCTTCATCTCGGGGTGTTTGGTTTTCGGATCGGCGGGCATCAGCAGGACGATCCCGACGTCGGCATTGGTGACGCGCTGCCCTTTCGCATCGCTGACCGTGACTTCAAAAAGATTCTGGCCGAGGCCGAGCGGCGACGGCTTTGTGGTCAGCGTCAGCGATACGCCACTCGACTGCGCGGACACCTGAACGGCCGCGGCCACCACCGCGGCCGCGATGAGCATCTTTCTCATGGCGCTACTTCGAAGCGGGGACACGTCGCGACTGCGCAAACTCGATGGCGAACTTGCGCAGCGGCAGGCTCGTCTGCCCGAGGGCGGCCGCTTCCGCCACGGCACGATCCACGTCCCAGCGATCGATCGCCAGCCGCTTGATCAGCCACATGGTCGCGGCGCGGTTGCCACCGCCGCAGTGAATGAACGCCGGCTCGGCGCCCGGGCTCGTGATGGCTTTCAGAAATGCCTCGGCCGCGACCGGATCTGGACTGCCGTCGAACGGCACGTGAAAGTACTTCAGTCCCGCGGCCTTCGCCGCAGCCGCCTCTTTTTCGACTTCCGCGCCGGGCTCGGTGGCCAGACGAAGATTCACGATCGACACGAACCCCATCTTCCCGATCTCGGGCACGGCGTCGGTGGTGATGGCGCCGGCGCACGCGACTGTGGTCTCGAGACGAGCCATGTTGCGAATACCCGCGACAGGATCCTTGGTAACCCCCTGTGCCTGTACGCTCGCAGCAGCGGCAACCACGACAAGCAGCGCAAGGCAGGTGCGACGGTTGATGAGCATGTTCTTCTCCTTCATCACGAGTGATCGCTGCGCTACAACTCCACCCGGCGCAAACGCAGCGCGTTGCCGATGACCGAAACCGAGCTGAACGTCATGGCCGCGCTCGCGATCATCGGGCTCAGAAGCAGGCCGGCGAACGGATACAACACACCGGCGGCGATCGGCACGCCGATCACGTTGTACACGAACGCAAAGAACAGGTTCTGCCTGATGTTCTTCATTGTCGCCCGGCTCAATCGACGCGCGCGTACGATCCCGCGCAAATCGCCCTTGACCAGGGTAATGTGCGCGCTCTCGATGGCAACGTCGGTCCCCGTGCCCATCGCGATCCCCACATCGGCCCTCGCCAGCGCCGGCGCGTCGTTGATGCCGTCTCCGGCCATGGCGACGCGGCGGCCTTGCGCCTGAAGGCGCTGAACCACCTCTGCTTTACGGTCCGGAAGTACCTCGGCCTCGACCTGGTCGATCCCGACAGCTCCAGCCACCGCCTGCGCGGTCATCCTGTTGTCGCCGGTCAGCATGATCACGTTCAGACCCTGCTGGTGCAATTGGTCGATGGCTTCGCGTGCCGTCGATTTCACCGGATCGGCGACGCCGATGATGCCTGACAGCACGCCCTCGACCGCCGCGAACACGACCGTCTGCCCCTTGCGGCGACGCGCCTCGAGACTCTCGACGAGCCCGCCGGTGTCGACGCCAAACGATTGCATGAACCGGACGTTGCCGACCGCGACCTTGCGGCCATCAACGGTGCCGGCGACACCTTGTCCCGTCACCGAACGAAACTCGTTGACTGGAAAAAGCGACAGGTTCCGTTCGCGAGCGGACGCGACAATCGCCGAACCCAGCGGATGCTCGCTCGCGTTTTCCAGGCTCGCCACCAGTCGCAGCAGCATGGCCTCGTCCATGCCGTGTGCGTCGATCGACGCGAGCGCGGGCTTCCCCTGGGTGAGCGTCCCGGTCTTGTCGATGACCACCGTCGTCACCTGTTCGAGCAGTTCGAGCGCCTCGGCATTCCGGAACAACACGCCGACCTCGGCGCCTCGTCCGGTCCCGACCATAATCGACATCGGCGTGGCCAACCCGAGCGCGCACGGGCACGCGATGATCAAGACCGCGATGGCATTGACCAGCGCATGGGCGAACCGCGGCTCCGGCCCCACGAGCGCCCACGCGGCGAACGTGACCATCGCGACCGCGATGACCGCAGGCACGAACCACCCTGACACGGTATCGGCAAGACGCTGAATCGGCGCACGCGACCGCTGCGCTTCGCTCACCATGCGCACGATCTGCGCGACGAGCGTATCGGACCCGACCCGTTCGGCGCGCATGATGAACGCGCCCGTCGTGTTGATGGTCCCTCCGGTGACACCATCCCCCGGATTTTTTTCGACAGGAATGGGCTCGCCCGTCACCATCGATTCGTCGACGGCCGCGCTCCCTTCCAGCACGGCGCCATCGACAGGAATCCGCTCCCCGGGGCGCACGCGAAGGCGGTCGCCGGCCCGCACATCGCCGAGCGGAACGTCGAGCTCGAGGCCGTCGGGCCCGATACGCCGCGCTGTTTTTGGCGCCAGCCCGAGCAGACTGCGAATGGCTGCGCTCGTGCGGCCCCGCGCCCGAAGCTCCAGCACCTGCCCCAGCAGGACGAGCACCACGATGACGGCCGCCGGCTCGAAATACACACCCACGCCCTCGTGCATGCTCGAGGTATCCGGGAATATGCCCGGCGCCAGCGTCGCCACCACGCTGAACCCGAATGCCGCGCCCACGCCAAGGGCGATGAGCGTGAACATGTTCAGGTGACGGCTGACGATCGATGCCCAGCCGCGGACGAAGAAGGGCCAACCTCCCCACAGCACCACGGGCGTCGCCAGCACGAGCTCAATCCAGTTGAGAACGGCCGGCGACACCGCGTGCTGGATGGGTCTCGCCGGCAGGACCTCGGACACCATCACCGCAAGAATCGGCAGGGTCAGCGCCACCGATCCGCGGAAGCGCCGCGTCATGTCCTCGAGCTCTTCGTTGGGCTGCTCTTCGAGCGACACCGCCACTGGCTCGAGCGCCATCCCGCAGATCGGGCACGCACCCGGACCCTTCTGCCGGACTTCCGGGTGCATCGGGCAGGTGTACTCGGCATCTCGATCGGCCGGCGCGGCCGCTCGACCGGCAGGTTTCGTGTCGAGGAACTGCGCCGGGTTGCCCTTGAATTGTTCGAGGCACGACTCGTTGCAGAAGTAGTACGTCTGGCCGTTGTAGTCGAAGTGGCCGGCTGCGTCACCCGGGAGGATCATCATTCCGCAGACGGGGTCGAGTACTTCCTCTTCCGCGAGGGGCGGCGTCATTGTCATCAGGACGCGGCTACTTGGCGTATTTGGCGGGATCGGCGTCAAATCGCGCTTTGCATGCCTTCGCGCAGAAGTAGTACGTCTTCCCGTTGTATTCACTCGTGCCCGCGGCCTTCGCGGGATCGACCTGCATTCCACAAACTACGTCTCGTTCCATGACAATCCTCCCGTGTAGAAACGGTTCCGGGATCCGTTTTCGCGGGCGTCCTCCGAAAACGGATCCCGGAACCTTTATTTTGCCGGCTCGACTCGACGGACTCGAATCACCGATTCGTCGCGGTTCGCCCACGCCACGACGAGGTCGCGACCCGTTCGAACGATGACCGGATGCGACGCTGATTCGGTTCCGCTCAGCACCCGCGACGGCCCGATCGCGCGCGATGGCGATGCATGCGCCAGCACAACCCGATGCACGCCGTCGACCGTCTCGTCCCAGACAATGACCGCCCCGCCATCTGCCGCCAGCGTCATCTGCGGATGTCCGGGCGTGATGCCGGCAGCGGGCAGACGGGTTCTCGGCGAGAACGTCCGGCCATCCCGGGACGTCGCGTAAAAGACGGCTTTTCGAGGCTCGTCGCCCTCATTCACGAGCGTCGCCCACGCCACGTGGATCGTTCCGGCTCGATCGACCGCCAGCGCGGGTCCGTCTTCCGGACAGCCATTCAGTTCCCACTTGTCCTCGCTGACGCGGACGAGCGGATCGAAATGCGCGCCGCCGTCGGTCGACCTGGCGAACGCGATGTCGCGCATGCTGCCGGGAAAAATGTGGCGCCAGGCGGCGTACACGGTGCCCTTCACGTCGACGGCGACAGCGGTCTTGCAGCAGAAGCAGACGCCGCTGGCAATGACGGTCTCCACACGGCGTCCGTCAGGCGTCAGGATGCCGTGATAGACGTCCTGCGGCGGCTGCCCCTTGTGGGGCATGCCGGAATGCGCCGTCTCGTCGGCGATCTTCCGATTGGCGTCACGCCCGTCGAGCCACACCGCATGAACCGCGCCTGACTGCCCGGTCGCGAGCGACTCCCAGCCGCGTGCGCCCGAAAACGCGGGATCGTGAATCGTGCGGGCCGGAGAAAACGTGCGGCCTCCGTCGGTCGAGCGGGCGACCCGCACCACATCCTGGCGCGACCGCTGAGGACCGTCATTTCTTCTTGACCAGACGACGGTGATCGCGCGCGCGTTGACGGGGCCGGACACGACGACGCGCGGTGGCTGTTCGCTGTTGACGCTCGCGTCGCCGTCCTGATCGTTGACGCGGCGCGGCTCCGAGAACGTCACACCGGCGTCCTGACTCACGGCGGCAAAGACATTCGCCGCGCCATTCCTGCTCGCGGCCCAGACCGCCACAATCGTGCGGTCGAGCGCCGCCAGAGACGGTGCGGAACTGGCAGCCCCCGTGACGGAAAGCGACGTCTGGGGCGGCTGCTGACGCGCCAGCGTCGAACCGCCGGCCGACGCAAGAACGGCAATGACACTCGCACACAGTCCCACCTTCAGCGCGCGCCGGATAGTCGCAGACATCGCGGGCACCTCCATCTGTCGCTCCGCCGATCAGGCGTCTTGTCTGTGGCTGCTGAGGAAGGCTTCGAGCGCGAACTGATCGGCGCTCGTAAACGACACCCCGGCGCGGTACCACAACTGACCGGATTTCGGTTCGAGGCGCGACCACATCACCTTCGCCTTGCAGGCAATGAGACTGTCGCCCATCGGCATGGTGAGCTTGACCAGCCTGTTCGGCTTCATCGAGAACGGCGTCAGCACCTGGGCACCGGTGACGGAGAGATCGATCAGTTTGCCTTCGGTGCCGTCGATCTGCACCTCGACCTCGGTGGAAATCGCCACACGTTTTGCACCGCGCGCCGGGCCTCGATACGCGGGTTCATTCGCATCCGCGGAGGGCGCGGACTCCACCGCCAGCGGACGACGTCTCCGAGGGTGGAAGGGCCAGCAGCCGCTGCTGATCGAGCTCGAGCTCTGCGATCTCGGCACGCGTCTCCGCATCCCGGAGCGCGACCTCGAGGCTCCGGATCCGGTTTTCAATCAACCGCTGCCGTTCTTCGTCCCTCGTATCGACCGTCAGATCGATCACGGTTTCTTCGATGGGCTCCTCGTCGCCATCGATCACGAGCTGAGGCCCCGACTGCATCGATCGCGCCGCGTCGCGCTCCTCGTGCGCGGTTTGCAGCTCCTGCCTCAGGAACTCCCGTTCGCGAATCGCCTCCTGGGCCAGCTCGAGCTCGCGCCTCAGCGCATCGCGTTCGCGCAGGGCCTCGTCGACCAGTGCATCGGCCGCCCGAGTGGCCTCTTCCGCTCGTGCATCGGCGGCACGCATGGCCTCTTCAGCTCGCGCGTCGGCGATACGAACGGCTTGTTCGGCTCGTGCTTCGGCGGCACGGGCGGCTTCTTCGGCCCGTGCATCGGCGGCACGCGCGGCGTCCTGCGCCGAAACGAGGAGATGGCTCTGATCGGATTCCGAGCGCGAGAGCGCCTCGTGCCTGGCGTCCGCCTCGCGGCGGATTCCGTCGATCTCGTGGCGCGCCGCCGCGAGCTCGCCGCGCGTCCACTCGAGATCGCGTTCGAGCTGGGCCGACGCTTCGCGCAACTGCGCAGCCGCCGCGCGCTCGGTATCGGCCGTCGCGCGAGCCTGCTCCATTTCCGCCCGCCCGGCAGCCTGGGCGGCCTGCGCGTCCTTCAGCTGCTGATCGACGCCCTGATGGCGCGCCGCGAACTCCTGGAGCTTTGCCGCAATCTCGCGCTGTTGCGCTTCGACGACCGCCCGCGAGGCCTGCGCCTCGCCACGAACCTGCTCGACGGCCTGTTCGAGATCGGCGGCGCGAGTCCGTTCGGCCTGGGCGGCGGCTTGCGCCGCTTCAAGCTCGCGTTCGAGAGAGGCGCGTTCGGCCTGCTCCTGTTCGAGGCGCTGCTGTACCGCCTCGACCTCGCGCTGCGCGCCGGACGAGTCGCGGGCGGCCGCGTCGACGACGCGACGCTGCTCTTTCAGCTCGGCCTGCGCTTTGTCCAGCGCCTGGCGCAATTGCGCCACGGTGCCCTTTTCTGATTCCAGCGCCGATTCCGCCTCACCGCGCGCCGCAGCGGCCGCGCTTTGACCGTGCCGCTGTGCGTCGTGTACCACCTGCCGCACGGTCGTGTCCGCCTCTTCGGTGGCCACGCGCGCCAGGTCGCGAATCAGCGATTCGAGCGAGGCGTGCTTGCCGGGATTCGCCAGCGCCTCTTCGAGCGCGCCCAGCCGCGACGCCATCGACGCGCGGAGGGCTTCGACCTCGTTCGGCACAGCCTGTTTGGCACTCTTTTTCACAATTGTGATCTTATATGAGAGACGAGAAACATCGAACCCGACCGATTCCTCGCGGGCGCGCTAATATGAGTCTGCGTGGCGTTGATACTTGCCATCAACCCGGGAAACAGCCATAGCCCCACGCTCGCCCGTCTTGCGCGCGAATTGCAGGGATGCGAGCTCATCGGCGCTGACTCCTGTGCGGTTGCCATTACTGCCATCAACAAGCGCGTGCCCGACCTCGTGCTGCTGCCCGAGAGACCCGCGAGAGGAGAGGCCGACCTCCTTGCGCGTCTCCGAGCGATACCGGGCGGCGTGCTCACGCTGAAGCTGCCTCCCGTCTCATCGGCCGATCCGACGGCGATCGCCAAAGATATCCGAACAATGCTCGCGGGCGAGACCACCGCGCAGGCACCGGCACCGGTACGAGCGCCAGCACCAAAGGTGAGCGGTCCATCGCCGCATCTGGTTGCCGCCGCAAAGGCGATGATCGACTGGGTTCACACACGTCAGGCCCAATGGGCCGAGGCCGAACGTCTCGATTTGGCTCCCGAACCGCTGACCGTCTCAACTTCGGCCGCTGGGTCCGAACTTCACGAACCCCTACGAACCTCACGAACCCTACGAACCCCACGAACGCGACGAACCCGATCTGTTTGGCCCCAGCGAGCCAGCCGGCGGAACCTGGTTACCTCGCGTGGCCATCGTTGCCGCACTCATGGGAGCAGGAGCGGCGGGCGTCTGGCTGTGGCCGAGCATTCCCGGCGGCACGTCCAGCGGGGCGACTCAGGCGAGCGCGCCGCAGGACACAGCCCCGGTCGAAAGCAACGCCCCGCCGGCTGCAGCGCCCACACCCGTTCCCGGCACACAGGCGACGGTGCCCGCACCCACTCAGCCGACGACCGACAAGCCAGGCGCGGTCCCTGCGGATGCTGCCGCTGCGGTGAGCGGGTTTGTGGCCGTGTTTGCACCGTTCGACATCAGCATCAGCAACGCAAGTCAGCCGCTTACCGTCGACGATCGCGGGCGTGCCATGCTGCCTTCGGGCAAATACCGCCTGCGGTTCCAGAATCGCGAGGTCGGCTACGACGAAACACGCGCCGTCGAGGTGCGCCCGACCGAAACGACGACGATCAACCTCGTTCCGCAAACCCCGCTCAACGTCACCGCGAACGAGGCCGCGGAAGTGCTCGTCGATGGCGAGCGCACCGGCGAAACACCATTTGGTGGCCGCATACCGTACGGCGCCCACACCATCACCATCAGGACCGCGGGCGGTGAGCGCCAGTTTCAGATCGAGGCCACGATGAAGCCCGTTCAACTCGAGGTCGATTTCTCGAAGCCATGACCTACAATGAGAAAATAAAGGGGGAATAGATGAACAGATATCTGGCATCGGCCTTGTTCGTCCTGATCTTTGCGGCCGCCACCCTCGATGCGCACGTCGTCGTCTCTCCCCGCGAATCGGCGCCAGGCGCAGAACAGGTTTACACCATCAGCGTGCCGGTCGAAGGCACGGTTGCGTCGCTCTCGGTCGAACTCGAAGTGCCCGCGGACCTGCACGTGATGCAGGTGGCTTCGGGTGAAGGCTTCACCTTCGACGTCAAGAAGGACAAAGACCGCATCGTCGCGATCACGTGGAAGAAAGAGATCAAGCCGAAAGAGCCGGCGGCCAAGTTCACGTTTACCGCACACAATCCCCAGTCGGGCAGCCTGCAGTGGAAGGCGCATCAGACGTTTGCGGACGGATCCATCCGGCACTGGGTCGGCGAGCGCGGATCGAAGGAACCGGCATCGGTCACGACGATCGCAGTGAAAGGCGCGAAGCCCGCACCGGCGGCGGACGCCGGTCACGACCACAAGTAGCGCGTTTTCGCGAGAACGCATTGGTCTACCGATGGCTTCGCGACCTGCACCTGTACCTCGGGCTCTTTGTCAGCCCATTCGTGCTTCTGTTCGCGGTGAGTGTGTTCTACCTGAACCATGGCAAGTTGAGGCCAGGCACACCACCGCCCGCCGAAGCCTTCCATAATCTCCAGATTCCAGACGGCTTCGATCGGCTGAAAGGCCGCGAGGCGGTGGAGCTCGCCAGACACATCCTGCCGCAGGTCGGCGTGTCCGGCGAGATTGGTTTTCTTCGCTATGTCGCCCGGGATCGCCATCTCATCTTTCCGGTTTCGATCGCCGGTCTGGAGTCGAACGTCGACGTGGACCTCGACGGGCGCTCGGCCCTCGTCATGCGGCGCCCGATGAATGTCTGGGAATCGCTGTCCTACCTGCACAAGATGCCGGGACCGCACAACGTGGCGATTCGAGGGAACTGGGTCGGCATTCAAGTATGGAGATGGCTCGTCGACGCGACCATCTATCTGCTCCTGTTCATTTCGTTGAGCGGCATCTACCTCTGGTGGACGATCAAGGCCGAGCGACGGATTGGTCTGACGCTCGCCGCCGGCGGCATCCTGACACTCTTCGGACTTGTGTATGCCGTCATTCGCTAAGGTGTTCGAGGTCTGGAACCGCAGGCTGCACTACTATCTCGGCCTCTACTTTCTGTTTTTTCTCTGGCTGTTTTCGGCGACTGGGCTGATGCTCAACCATCAGCAGTGGTTCGGCGATCTCTACCGCCGGGCCGAAACGACATACGAGACGCCGATCGAAACGCCCGACGGCGACACGCTCTCCGCCAGGACGCGCGACCTGATGCGCCAGCTCGGGTTGCAGGGCGAAATCGACTGGCCGGCCGCGCAGCCGGTGTGGCACATCGATTTCAACGTGAGCCGGCCGAACGGGACTGCCCAGGTGCGGGTGGACCTGACGGCCAAGCAGGCGTACGTGCGCGAGTTCCGGAACGGCGGGTTGCACGCCTTTCAGATCTTTCACACCTTCAGCGGCTCCCGCTTCAATCAGCCTGCGAGCGCGCGCGACTGGACGGTCACGAGCGTGTGGGTGTTTGCGATGGACGCCCTGGCCCTTGGCCTGGTCCTGATGGTGCTTGGCAGCTATTACATGTGGTGGCAGCTCAAGAAGAAGCGCACGCTTGGGGTTTTCGCGCTGGCGGCAGGGTTCGCGAGCTGTGGCGCGTTCGTCGCCGGCATACTCTGATCTCCGTACGGTCCTGGCCGCCTGTCTCGACCTTGATCGACAGGGGTGTTAACATCCGCCCCACGGAGGAGCTATGAAGAGAATCACCATCATGGCGGCGGCTCTCGTATTGATTCTGAGCGCGTCGGCGTTCGCGGAAGATGTCACGGGCGTTCTCGTCGATCTCGCCTGCTACACCAAGGACAAGGCCAACACGACCAACGCGCACAAAGGCATGGGCGACACGTGCGCCCAGGCGTGCGCGAAGAAGGGCGGCACGGTCGCGCTCGTCACCGAGAAAGGCGACGTCTACGAAGTGATGACGATGGGCGGTCTGGCCGGCGAGAACAACGCCAAGCTCGTCCCCCACATGTCCCACACCGTCACGCTGACGGGCGACGTCATGGACGCCAAGGACAAGAAGACGAAGATGCTTCACGCCACCGCGCTGAAGATGATCTCCAAGTAACGTCCGGGACGTCCGGGACCTCCGACTCCGACCGCATCGCACGCTCGTTGTCGACGGCCGCTGGCCGTTGACAGCGGCCGGGGTTTAATGTAGTCTGCGCTACATTCTGAAGTCTACATTTCACAGATTTGCTCACGCTTCACTCCGGGTCCTGCACGCCTGTGCACTCGGCGCCGTGTGCGCGGCCTCGCCGGCCCTGGCCCAGCAGGCGGCCCCGCCGGCCGACCGCACCACCGGCGTGTCCGGCTACATGGATTTTCACTTCAACAAGAACGACTTCGAGGACGCCCGGCTCGACTTCCATCGATTCGTCCTGCTCATCACCCATAACTTCAGCGACCGCATCCGGTTCGTGAGCGAGCTGGAGCTCGAGCATGCGTTCGTCGAAGGCACCGAGGAAGCCGGCGAGCTCGAGCTGGAGCAGGCGTACGTCGACTTCCTGCTCTCGCGCGGCTTCAACCTGCGCGCCGGCATGATGCTCGTGCCGGTCGGGATCATCAACGAGCGTCACGAACCGCCCGTGTATTACGGGGTCGAACGGCCGTTTGTCGACACCGTCATCATCCCGACGACCTGGTTCGAAACCGGAGTCGGCGTGCACGGCGAAGTCGGACGGGGGTGGCGCTACCGCGCGTACGTCATGTCGCCGCTGAACGCGCGGGAGTTCACGGCAGAGAACGGCATCCGCGAAGGGCGGCAGAGGGGCTCGGATACGAACATCGGCCGCCCTGCCTTCACGGGCCGGCTCGAATTCGTCGGCGTGCCGGGACTGACCGCGGGCGCGAGCTTCTGGACCGGACGTTCGGGCTTTGAATTCCGGCCGCGATTCGACGTGCCGGTCACCGTCGGCGAGACCGACGTGCGCCTGGCGCGCGATCGTCTGGAACTGCGCGGACAGTTTGCCTACGTGAGCGTGTCGAACGCCGCCGAGCTGAACGACGCGCTCGGCCGGGCGGTCGGCGTGGATCCCAACGTCGCCAGCGCGATGCGCGGCTTCTACGGCGAGGCCTCGTACCGCGTCATCTCGGGCGCGCGCATCGGTGATGTCGGCATCTTCACGCGCTACGAAAATTTCGATACCCAGTTCCGCATGCCGCTCGGCTACGTCCCGCTCGAAGAGTTCGACCGCGATGCGTTCACCACGGGAGGCACGTACTGGCCCGATCCGGACATTGCAATCAAGGTGGACTATTCGATCGTCCGCAGCAAGAGCGCGATCCTTCCCGCGCCCAACTCGTTCAACATCGGCCTTGGATGGTGGTTCTGATGACACGCATCTTCACGCGATTCAACATCGCCGTGGTCACCTCGGGCGTCCTCGCGGCGTTCGGCGGCGGGGCCATCGCGGCACGGCAGCCGAAGCCGCAGGTCGTGAATATTTCGGTCGAGCGGTTCAGCTTCACGCCGTCCGAGTTCACGGTGACGGCGGGTCAACCGGTCGAGATCAGGCTGCGCAGCGACGATACCGATCACGGGTTTCGGATTCTCGGCACCGATGTCAACGTGACGGTGCCCAAACGGGGCAAGGGCGCCGTGACCGTGATGTTCGAGCCGCCGAAACCCGGGCGCTACACCTTCGAGTGCTCGAAACTCTGCGGGGCCGGCCATTCCTTCATGCGCGGCACACTCATCGCTGAATAGAGAGAAGACCATGTCCATCCGGCTGATGATTGGTGTCGCCGTTGCGGTGTTCGGCACCGCGCTGACGGTCGCTCAGACGCAGGCGCTGCCCGGCGGCCCGCTGCCGGGCATCACGCCGGTCGAATTCCAGGAGTTTCGCCTGGGCCTGGACGACTTTCTCGAAGTCGAAGCGTCCGAGGAAGGTCTCGGACCGGCGTTCAACGGCACCAGCTGCGCGGTGTGCCATAACGTGCCGGCCATCGGCGGCGTCAGCCCTGTCGCCGAGTTGCGCGCCGGGCGCGTGAACGACCAGGGAGCATTCGAAACGCTCGACAGCTCGGGCGAAACGCTGTTCCACCTGTTCTCGGTTCCCGGTCATGCGTGCCAGCCGATCGTGCCGGCCGAGGCGAACGTCTTCGCACGCCGCGTGCCCATTCCCGTCTTCGGCGCCGGCCTCGTGGAAGCGATTCCCGACGACACGCTTCGCGACCTCGAGGATCCCTTCGATCGCAACGGCGACGGCGTGAGCGGGCGTGCCGCGATCGTCGTCGATATCGCGACGGGCGACCGGCGTGTCGGCCGTTTCGGATGGAAGGCGCAGCACGCGACGCTGTTGGCGTTCAGCGCCGACGCGTACCGCAACGAGATGGGCATTACCAACGATCTCTTCCCGCTCGAGTCGGCCTACGGCGTCAGCGCCGACCGCATGCGTCTCTGCGATCCGTTTTCCGATCCCGAGGACATCGCCGATCCACGGACGCGCCGCAGGGGCATCGACAACTTCGCGAGCTTCATGAAATTTCTCGCGCCCGTCGCGCGCGAGGGCGTCACGCCGCAAACGCAGGCCGGCGAGAAGGTGTTCCAGTCGCTCGGATGTGCCACGTGTCACGTACCCGTCCTGATGACGGGCGCGAGCGCGAATCCGCTGTTCAACCGGAAGCGGCTGGAGCTCTTCTCTGATTTGCTGCTGCACGAGGTCGGGACGGGAGATGGCATCCAGCAGGCATCCGCGGACGCGCACGAAATCCGCACGCCGGCGCTGTGGGGGCTGCGATTCCGCCGCCCGCTGCTCCATGACGGCTCCGCCGCGACCATCGAGCAGGCCGTGCGGAGGCACGCCCGGGAAGCGGATCTCGCGCGGCGCGGCTTCGAGCAGCTGAGCGACGCCGACAAGGCTGCCTTGATGGCGTTTCTGAAATCGCTCTAGCCTGGATTGCACCGGATATGAAACGGGCACGATCGACCTCAGCCGGCCGTCGCGTCACTCCCCGCGGACACGCCGAGCGACGCCGCAACGATCACTCGCAGGAGCTCGCGCAGGACTACGTCGAGATGATCGCCGATCTCATCGCGAAGACCGGCGAGGCCCGCCTCGTCGATCTCGCCCGAGGCCTCGGCGTCACGCACGTGACCGCGGGACAGACTCTGCGTCGCCTCAAGACGAGGGGCCTCGTCACGACGCAGCCGTACCGTTCGATTTTCCTGACCTCAGCCGGCCGCAGTCTGGCCAAGGAGTCGCGCGAGCGCCACGACCTCGTCGCCCGTTTTCTGATGGCGCTCGGCGTGCCCGCCAGCGTCGCCGAATCGGACGCGGAAGGCATGGAACACCACGTCAGTCCCGAAACGCTGACGGCGTTCGAGAAGTACCTGCGAAAAGGGTAAGATGGCTCCAGAAGGAGTTCCGATGTCTCGAGGCACCGGTATCGCGCTTGCCACGGCGGCGCTCGCATTGGTGGGGTTCGGCGCGGCAGCCCAGCAGAAAGCGTCAGGACCGCTGGTGGAAGTCTTCAAGACGCCCACCTGCGGATGCTGCTCGCAATGGGTCGAGCACATGCGCAAGAACGGCTTCAACGTCCACACCACCGATCTCGTCGATCTCAGCGCCATCAAGAAATCACGGGGTGTGCCTGCGGAGGTGCAGTCGTGCCACACGGCCGTCGTCAACGGCTACGTCGTGGAGGGCCACGTGCCGGCGGCCGACGTACACCGCATGCTGAAGGAAAAGCCGGCCATTGCCGGAATCGCGGTGGGCGGCATGCCCATCGGCTCGCCGGGAATGGAGACACCCTTCGTCAAGGCGGAGAAATTCGACGTGACGTCGTTCGACAAGAGCGGCGCACTGCGCGTGTTCGCGAAACACTGATCTGCTCGACCTGCTCATCCTCCTCTCCGGCATCGCCGGCGGCGCGGTCGCCTCGATCGCGGGATTCGGCATCGGCAGCCTGCTGACGCCCGCGCTGGCGGCCTCCGCCGGAGCCAGGCTGGCGGTCGCCGCCGTTTCGATTCCCCACGCCGTTGGTACTTCCCTCCGCTTCTGGCGATTTCGCCGCGAAGTCGATTGGACCCTCGTCAAGTCGTTCGGACTCACCAGCGCGGCAGGCGGCCTCGCCGGTGCCCTGCTGAACACGTGGGCATCGAACCGTGCGCTCGAAATCGTCTTCGGCGCGCTCCTCGTGCTGGCCGGCACGTCGCAGTTGACGGGGTTCGCCCAGCGCTGGCGCCTGCGTGGTGCGCTCGCATGGCTCGGAGGAGCCTTATCGGGGTTTTTCGGCGGCCTCGTCGGTAATCAGGGCGGCATCCGCACCGCCGCCATGCTGGGGTTCGACGTCGACAAGCGTCAGTTCGTCGCGACGACTACGGCCGTGGCGTTGCTCGTCGATGCCGCGCGCGTGCCCGTCTTCGTCGCGTTCCAAGGTCGCGAGCTCGCGGGGCTCTTCCCGATCATCGCCCTCGCCACGGTGGGCGTAATCGTGGGCACGCTCTTCGGAGAGACCTTGCTCGCACGCGTGCCCGACAGGCGCTTCCGGATCATCGTCGGGGCGCTGCTCCTCGCCCTCGGCGCATCTTTCCTGTTCGGATTCTCCTGACGACCCTTCGCACTCCCGCCGCTGCAAACGCTCCGACTTTCTACTTTTTACTTTTTACTTTTTACTTTCAGTCAGTCGCCCGGGCCCGGTTTCTGTAAGCTTCGAGGCTGACGATCCTGCCCGCGTCCTGCGCGCGAAGGCTTTCGAAAAGATGTTTCTCGACCGCCCATACGCCCGAGCCGCGGACCGTCGACAGGCGTGGCAGGTCGAGTCCCTCGACCTGTTCGAGCACGTGCTCGAACTCATGCCCGAGCATCTCCGCGAGATGGCTGCCCGGCGGCAGATTGACGTCGGCTTGTATCTCGAATCCCTGGCGGTACACGACAGTCAGCGCGCGGTAGGCCGGGGGAATCCTCGTGTTGATGTACACGCGAACGCGCAGATTCGACGCCCTCGCGATGCGCTCGCACTGCGAGCGGAATGTCGGCGACCGGTCGTAGATGCGTTGGACCACACGATTGAGATCGGAGAAAAATTCCACGTTCGCGGGCAACGTCGAACGCCGGCATTCCCGCTCGTCCGCCGACATCGCACTTCCGCACAACAGCACAACACTCACCAGCACACCCACCCAAGACTCGATCCGCATGCGTTCTCCTTGCGTCGAACGCGATAACGCGCGCCGAATGGCGGCAGCAATCGCCCGACGTTCGAAGAATCACAGAGCAAGGTAAACGCCAATCGACAAACCTGCGAACTTCCGAAAAACTCTCGGCAAATTCTCAGATCGCCGAATACGTCACGAACAGGAATGTCCGGACCAACGGGGAAAGTGAACGGGAATGTTCGAGAAGGGTTGCGTTAGCGCGCCGACACGAGACGCAGCTCGGAGGAGGCGTTCGCTTGTTGTGTGTTCTGTGATGTGTGCGACGCTTCGTCGCGCCGGGCCGTCCAGATGGCCTGCGCTAGGTGCGGCGCGATCACCTGTACCAGGCGGCTCTGGTTTTCAGAAAATATCGCCGTCGAGTACAACGTCAGCGTCCCGACAAGCGACTCGCGGGCGATCAGCGGCACGCTCAGCGCGTAGGCGAGCCCTCCCGCCAGACGCGCGCGCTCGCCGAGATCCAGCCGCGCCTCGGAGTTCACGATGACCTGGCGCTGCGCCGCGACCCAGCCGCTGACACCCTCGCCGAGGCGGAGCGTCGTACCGCCAATCTTGTCTGCGGCCGGACCTGCCCCGTGACGCAACGCGAGAGAGCCCCTTTCATCGACGGTGTACCACGCAATCGTCGCGCCGGGGACGACATCCTTCACGAGCTTCGACGCGAGCGCCAGCACGTCGTTCGTCGAGGCATCGCCCGCGGTCAGGCGGGCGAGGCTTACGAATGCCAGCACGTCGTCGGACACCCCGGCGGGTGTCACGACAGGCGGTGGCGGCACGGCGACAGGCGCAGCCACGGACCGGGTAATCTGCCTGAGCGCGTCGTGCGGCTGGAACGCCGCCATCTGCGCGACGAGCTCGCGATGCACGCTGATGAAGGTGTCCACCACGAGCGGTTCGTACATGGTTCCGCGCCGCGCGCGCAGGATGTCGAACGCCTGCTCGTCGGACAATGCGGACCGGTACGGGCGGTCGGAAGTGAGCGCGTCGAAGCAGTCCACGACCGAAAGAATCCTCGCGCCGATCGGAATATCCGCGCCCACGACGCCCCTCGGGTACCCGGTGCCGTCCCAGTTCTCGTGATGGCAGCGCACGATGGGCACCACCGGATACGGAAATTCCACGAGCGACAGAATGTCGGCGCCGACGTCGACGTGGCGCTTCATCTCTTCGAACTCGGCTTCGTTCAGCTTGCCGGGCTTGTTGAGAATGTGTTCCGGCACGGCGAGCTTGCCCGTGTCGTGCAGCAGTGCCGCGGCCTCGATCGCTTTCAGCGTCGCCTCGTCATCGAGGCCCAGCGCGCGCGCCAGGCCGAGCGCGTACGCCTGCACGCGCCTGACATGGCTGTGCGTCACGTCATCTTTGGCGTCGATGGCCATCGCGAGCGTCTCGACCGTCGACAAATACAAGCGATCGAGGTGCGCCAGGTGGCGGCTCGCATCGTCGAGCCGGCCGATCGACGAGCGTAGCGTCAGGTGCAACACCAGCAGCAGCGGCACCAGCACGAGGATCGTGGCCGTCAGACCCGCCTCGTACATCACCAGGACGAGACAGAACGAGACCGACGCGGCCGCAAAGTATGTGGCCATGAGCCAGAGGAAGTGCTCGCGCCACACCGCAAGCGTCGGCCGGTCCGTGTCGAGTGCGACGGCGACCGCAATCACCAGCGTGTTCGTGACGAAATACACCGCGGTGAACGCGAGCAGCGGCACGACCAGATCGACGGCCGGCGACTGTACCTGCGAGAGCGGTTGCACACCGGCAGTCCAGAAGAACACGTGGCTGCCGGCCCAGACCGCAAACGCGCACGCCGACGCATTGAAGGTCACACGCTCGCGCGCGTGACCGCGCTTCCATGACGTGATGAGCGTGCCGAGCGCCACCGCGAGCGTCGCAGGGGCCGGACCGAAAAGCAGCGCAGTAGTGATGAAAAAGGTGTCGGAGACCGTGACTCGGACCGAGATAGACCCGAGCTTCAGCGAGAACGAGCCGGCCACTGCCGTGAGGGCCGCGAAGATCAGCCACTCGTATCGATGTGGGGTCGTCTGTAACGAGACAACCGACTGGACGATGACCGCAACGCCGACGGCGCCAACCGCGAAGATCCACGCACGCAGCCCGTTACGCGGCCCGGTCATGTCCTATTGATCGACGACGATCGAATCGCCCCAGATGACCTCTTCGCCTTCCATCTTCCTGGAGTCGCCCCAGATCACTTCCTGGCCCTCGGGATTGGTGAGGTGGTCGCCCCAGATGACTTCCTGATCGGCGGTCCATCTCGACACATCACCCCAGATCACTTCGTTCGGATGCACCTGCGAGAGCGGGTTTGAGAGACCGAGGAGGTTCAGCTCGTCCGACCGCAGGTAGCCCGCGCTCAGCCAGGCCAGCGGCGCTTCGAGCAGCGACAGCACGCGGAGCCCGTACCCGCGGTAGAGCCGTGTGGTCATCGTGCCGTTGTCCCAGAACATCACGCCGCTGGCGGGCGTCAGCACGCCGCCGACGAGGGTCGACACGAGATTGGTGAGCCCGCTCGACGCCATTTTGCGGCTCGACCAGAAGTTCACGCTGCCCGCTCCGCCGCCCATCAGACCGCCGTCGGCCATGTAGGTGGCGCCGCTCTGCAGCGCCATCTTCAACTGGGCCGACGTAATCTTGGGATGCGCCTGCATCAGGAGCGCGGCGCCGCCGGTGACGACGGCGGCCGACATGCTGGTGCCGCTCAGGTGCATGTAGCCGTTGGTCGAGTTGCCGGCGATGTGGAACTGCGGATAGGTGCGCGGCAGGTACGACCCGCGTGCCTCGAGCGAAACAATCTTGTTGCCAGGCGCCACGACGTCGGGCTTCACGGCGTTCTCGAACTTCGTCGGCCCGCGCGAGCTGTAGGTCGCCATGATGTCGTCGGAACGGTCCGGCGTGCCCTTCGTGTTGATCGCGCCGACGGTGATCGCATACGGCGAATTGCCAGGCGACGAGACGCCTCCGAGGATCGGCGAACCGTCATCGGCTTTGCCGGCGTTGCCCGCCGACGCGATGACGATGATGCCGGCCATGCTCGCTTTCATCACGGCCTGGCAGAGCGGATCGGTCGTGGACGGCTCGGTGACCGGATGCCCGAGTGAAAGGTTGATCGCGCGAATCTTGTACTTGTCGCGATTTTCGATGACCCACTCGATGCCCGCAATGACGTCGCTGGTATACCCGGTACCGTCAGGGCCCAACACGCGGACGTTGACGAGCTTCACCCCTGGTGCAACACCGCCGCGAAATCCTGTCGTAATGCCGTTCGAGGCCGACCCGGCGCCCGCGATGATGCCTGCGATGTGCGTGCCGTGGCCGTGCGCGTCGTCTGTGGAAGGATCGCCGGTGACCTTGCTGACGCTGGCGATCACTTTCTGGGAAAGAGCGGGATGATCGGCAATGCCGGTATCGACGACGGCAACCGTGACACCCGAGCCGTTCATGCCTGCAATCCCGCCGATGCCAAGCAGGCCACCAGGCTGCCCTGCCCTCACCTGATCGGCCGCGGTCGACGTGTTCGAGACATCCATGAACGGCGCGACCAGTGCGTCGCCCGACAGGACGTCGTTGGCCGAATCGGCGGCCAGATCGGACACCTGCCTGCTGTTGGCCAGCACGACCGCCGCGCCATCGAGCCATCGCGCGATCGCGAGACCGTGACGCGAGGCCATCGCCTCGATTTCCGTTTTGGATCCGCGTACGATGACGCGCGTGCGCGCAATCGAGAGGCGCCCTTCGAACGACAAGAGATCGCTCGAAAGACTGGCGCGGTGAGGTTGCCCGCCGACGCCGAAGGTGGATGCGGCGATGAGGGCGACGACCGCGAAGCACTTCAAAAAGTGTGAGCTGGGGAGCCGCACAGTGTTCATAAATGGGCCTCTCGCAACAGGCGCGGGTGTCAGAGCAATCTCGACGCCAGGCTGTCGGCGTCGTTCTGACACGAGGCTTAACTGGTTGACTTTTTAAGACTTACATTCGTCGGGACATGTGCGCAGCCGCGCAAGCCCAGACGAGGGTCCTGTGCCAAACCTGCACACGCTTTCTCGCATCGGCGTGGGTGATCGGCGGAATTTCTCAGCAAATCTGCGCCGATCGGCTTCGTGTTCAAGTCCGGCACACCTGTGCCGAGCTGGGGCACTCGGGCGCGTCGAGGGTGGGACACTGGTTCGAAGGCCCTGACCGATCAGACAATTGAGCACCGAACATGCCGGGACAACAACTCATCAAAGTCCGCCAGCGATTCGATCGCACGCACCTCGACGATCCGCGCACCACCCTGCAACAGCAGCTTCAGCGTCTGAACGACCTGGTTCGACCGGGTGCACGGATCGCGATCGCCGCCGGCAGTCGCGGCATCGACAACTTCGCCGCGCTCATCACCGGGATCGCCGCGTACGTGCGCGCCCGCGGCGCCCATCCATTCGTCGTGCCCGCAATGGGCAGCCACGGCGGTGCGACGGGCGTTGGTCAGGCCGCGATCCTCAAGGAGTACGGCATCGTCGAAGAGATCGTGGGCGCGCCCGTGCAGTCATCGATGGATGTCGTGGAACTGCCTCGCGGAGAACTGCCGCTCGGGATCTTCATGGATCGGCACGCTTACGAGTCGGACGGCGTCATTCTGGTCAACCGCATCAAGCCGCATACCGACTACCACGGGTCGTACGAGAGTGGCCTGATGAAAATGGCGCTCATCGGCCTGGGCAAGCTGGAGGGCGCGCGCGCCGTGCACGAGTTCGGCGTGCGGGGACTGCGCGAGCTGATCGCGCCTGGAGCGGCGCAGGTGCTGGCAACGGGAAAGATCCTTGCGGGCGTCGGCCTGGTCGAAAACGCGCTGCATCAGACACTGGACGTGCGCGTGTTGATGGCCCGTGAACTCGCGGACGAAGAGCCCCGGCTGCTCGATCTGGCCAGGCGCAACATGCCGCGTCTGCCGGTGGACGAGGTCGACGTGCTCCTGATCGACCGCATGGGGAAGAACATCAGCGGCGTCGGCATCGATCCGAACGTGACCGGGCGCATCGGCGTGAACGGCGAGGACGACGCCGAATCGCCGCGAGTTGGGGCGATGATGGTGTGCGACCTCACCGATCAGTCGCATGGCAACGCGATCGGCGTCGGGCTCGCCGACGTCATCACACGCCGCCTGCACGCGAAGATCGACCGCGACGCGACTTACGCCAACGTGCTGACCAGCGGATTTCTCGAGCGCGGCAAGATTCCGATCGTGGCGGACACACCCCGGGCCGCGTTCGAGATCGCCATGCGAAGCTGCGGAAGGGGATCGGAGGCAGACGTGCGGGTGCTGCGCATCCTGGACACGCTCAACGTCGAAGAACTGTATGTCTCTCAGGCGGTGGTGGACGATCTGCGAAGCCGGCGGCAATCCGAGATCGTGGGCAGCGCCTCGGATCTATTCGATGAACGGGGTGAGTTGACGGCGTTCTGAAGAAAGAACGCGACAAGACACACACGGAGGGATCTCACAAGAGATCAGGAGTTCAAGAGATCAGGATTGGTAGTTCTCCTGATCTCCTGATCTGTTTTCGTGTTTTCGTTACGTGAGGGGCGCCGGCAGATCCGACTTGCCCATCAGAAACAGATCGACGCCGCGTGCCGCGCTGCGGCCCTCGGCAATCGCCCATACGATGAGCGACTGGCCGCGCTGCATGTCGCCGGCGGCGAAGATGCCGGGCACGCTCGTCATCCAGTTCTCGTCGCGCCACACGTTACCGCGCTCGGTCAGCTTGACGCCGAAATTCTCGAGCAACCCCTGACGCTCGGGGCCGAGAAAGCCCATGGCGAGCAGCACGAGGTCGACATCCATCTCGAACTCGCTGCCCGGCACCTGTTCGAACGACATCTTGCCGTCTTTGCGTACGAGCTCGACCGTCGAGCCGTGCAGCTTCTTCACGCGCCCCTGATCGTCTCCGCTGAAACGCTGAGTCGAGACCGAATACACCCGCTCGCCCCCCTCTTCGTGAGCGGTCGACACGCGGAAGACGTTCGGCCATGTCGGCCATGGATTGTCCGCGGCGCGCGTGTCCGGCGGCTTCGGGAGCAGCTCGAACTGATGCACGGACAGAGCGCCCTGGCGGTGGACCGTTCCGAGGCAGTCGGCTCCCGTATCGCCGCCGCCGATGATCACGACGCGCTTGCCCTTGGCCGTGATGAAGTCGGCGTCGGCAATCGTGTCGCCTTCCACCCGCTTGTTCGAGAGCGTCAGGGTACTCCATCGCGAAATGGACGCCCTTCAGCTCGCGGCCCGGCACCTGGAGATCGCGGGGCCAGCCGGCGCCGCCGGCCAGGACCATCGCGTCGTATTCCGACTTCATCCGATCGATCGTCAGGTCTACGCCGACGTTGACCTTCGTGCGGAACGTCACGCCTTCCTGCTCCATCAGCGTCAGCCGGCGATTCAGGACCTTCTTCTCCATCTTGAACTCGGGGATGCCGTAGCGCAGCAGCCCGCCGATGCGATCGGACTTTTCGAAGACGGTGACGAAATGCCCCGCGCGGTTCAACTGCTCGGCCGCCGCCAGTCCGGCCGGGCCGGAGCCGATGACCGCGACCTTCCTGCCGGTGCGCACGAGCGGCGCCTTGGGGGTTACCCAGCCCTGCTCGAAGGCTTTCTCGATGATCGCCACTTCGATCGACTTGATCGTGACGGGGTCGTCGTTGATGCCGAGCACGCACGACCCTTCGCACGGCGCCGGGCAGAGGCGCCCGGTGAACTCGGGAAAATTGTTCGTCGCGTGCAGCCGGTCGATGGCCGGCTCCCACCGATCGCGGTACACGAGATCGTTCCAGTCGGGAATCAGGTTGCCCAGCGGGCAGCCCTGATGGCAGAACGGAATGCCGCAGTCCATGCAGCGCGCGCCCTGCTTCTGGAGCTCTCCCTGCGCGTACGGAAGATAGACCTCTCTCCAGTCCTTGAGCCGCTCGGGCACAGGACGGGTCGACTGTTTCTTCCGGTGAATTTCGATGAACCCGGTCGGTTTACCCATAATTCCAAAAGACAAACCAAAAAACAGGAGATCAGGAGACCAGGAGGTTTCTTTTGAAAAGAATTCTCCTGATCTCCTGATCTCTTGTTTTCTTACGCAGTGCCAACGAGCTCGGCAAACGCGGGCTCGCGGTTCTCGGCCCTCGCCTTCGCCTCGGCCAGGAGCACGCGCTTGTAGTCGCGCGGCATGATCTTCACGAACGGGAGATCGGCAAACGTGGCCAGGATCGACTTCGCGTACAAACTGTTGGTGAACAGCACGTGGCGCTCGATCATCTCGCGCAACGTTCTCCGGTCGTCGTCGTTGAGCGGCTCGAGATCGACCATCCCCGTGTTCAGCCGCTGGGCGAACGTCCCGTCCCGGTCGAGCACGTAGGCGATCCCGCCGCTCATGCCCGCGGCGAAGTTGCGTCCGGTCTTGCCCAGCACGACCACGCGGCCGCCCGTCATGTACTCGCAGCCGTGGTCGCCGACGCCTTCGACGACGGCCCACGCGCCGCTGTTGCGCACGGCGAAACGCTCGCCCGCGACACCGCGCAGGTACGCCTCGCCGCTCGTCGCACCGTACAGCGTGACGTTGCCGACGATGATGTTCTCTTCGGGCACAAACGTAGCCTTCGACGAGGGGAACGCCGCGAGCTTTCCGCCTGACAGCCCTTTCCCGAAGTAATCGTTGGCATCGCCCTCGAGCGTCAGCGTCATGCCAGGCGGCACGAACGCGCCGAAGCTCTGCCCCGCCGATCCCTTGAAGCGAATCGTAATGGTCCCGTCCGGCAACCCTTTCGCGCCGAAGGCGCGCGTCACTTCCGAGCCGAGAATGGTGCCCACCGTGCGGTTCACATTGCGAATCGGCATGCTGAACTCGACCCGCTTGCGGTGCAGCAGCGCGTCCTCCGAACGGCGAATCAGCTCGTTGTCGAGCGCCTTGTCGAGGCCATGGTCCTGCGCGCGCACGCAGCGCTGCGCGACCGTTGGCGCCACAACCGGCTTGTAGAGGATCTGCGAGAGATCGATGCCGGCCGCCTTCCAGTGGTCGACCGCCTTGGTGACATCGATCTTGTCCACCCGCCCGATCATCTCGTCCATCGTCCGGAAGCCCAGCTGCGCCATCAGCTCGCGCACGTCCTCGGCGATGAAGTGGAAGAAGTTCTCGACGAACTCAGGCTGGCCGTTGAAGCGCTTGCGCAGCTCCGGATCCTGGGTCGCCACGCCGACCGGACAGGTGTTCAGGTGGCAGACGCGCATCATCACGCAGCCCAGGACGACGAGCGGCGCCGTGGCAAATCCAAACTCTTCCGCGCCGAGCAGCGCGCCGATGACGACGTCGCGGCCCGTCTTCATCTGGCCGTCCACCTGCACCACGATGCGATCGCGCAGGTTGTTGAGCACCAGTACCTGCTGCGTCTCGGCAAGGCCGAGCTCCCACGGCACTCCCGCGTGCTTGAGGCTCGTCAGCGGCGACGCACCGGTGCCGCCATCGTGGCCGGAAATCAGCACGACGTCGGAATGCGCCTTCGCCACGCCCGCCGCAACCGTCCCGACGCCCACCTCCGCGACCAGCTTGACGTGAATCCGCGCGCGCGGGTTCGCGTTCTTGAGGTCGTAGATCAGCTGCGCGAGGTCCTCGATCGAATAGATATCGTGGTGCGGTGGGGGCGAGATGAGCCCCACGCCGGGCGTCGCATGACGCACCTTCGCGATCCACGGGTACACCTTGTGGCCCGGCAACTGACCGCCCTCGCCCGGCTTGGCGCCCTGGGCCATCTTGATCTGCAGATCGTCGGCGTTCACCAGGTACTCGCTCGTGACCCCGAACCGCGCCGACGCCACCTGCTTGATCGCGCTCCGGCGCGAATCGCCGTTCGCGTCGGGAATGTAGCGCGCCGGATCCTCGCCGCCTTCGCCCGTATTCGACTTGCCGCCCAGCCGGTTCATGGCGATGGCCAGCGTTTCGTGCGCCTCGCTGCTGATCGAACCGTAGGACATCGCACCCGTGGCGAACCGCTTGATGATGCTGGCCGCCGGTTCGACCTCCTCGATCGGAATCGGCTGGGCCGCCACCTTGAGCTCGAACAGGCCACGCAACGTCGCACGCTTGCGCGTCTGCTCGTTCACCGCCTGGGTGTATTCCTTGTAAATCTTGTACTGGCCGCTGCGCGTCGCGTGCTGCAGCTTGTAGACCGTATCGGGATTGAAGAGGTGGTACTCGCCGTCGCGGCGCCACTGGTACTCGCCGCCTTCGTCGAGATCGCGCTCGGCGACCGGGCGCAGCGGGAACGCCAGTTCGTGGCGCGCGCGTACTTCCTGGGCAATCGCCTCGATGCCCACGCCGCCAATGCGCGACGCCGTCCACGTGAAATAGCGATCGACGAAGTCTTTCGCCAGGCCGACCGCTTCGAAGATTTGCGCGCCGCGATAGCTCTGCAGCGTCGAGATGCCCATCTTCGACATCACCTTCAGCACGCCCTTGTTCAGGGCTTTTATGTAGTTTTTGACCGCTTTCTCGTGTGTCAGCCCGGGCAGCATGTCCCGGCGAATCATGTCGTTGAGCGTCTCGAACGCCAGATACGGGTTCACGGCGCCTGCGCCGTAGCCGATGAGCAGCGCCAGGTGATGCACCTCGCGCGCCTCGCCGGTCTCGATGACGAGCGCGGCGCGATTGCGCGTGCCCTCGCGCACGAGGTGATGATGGACGCCGGCGGTCGCCAGCAGGCTCGGAATCGGCGCGAGCTTCATGTTCACGCCGCGGTCGGACAGGATGATGATCGTGTAGCCCTGCTCGACCGCTTCGCTCGTGCGGCGCTGCAAATCCTCGAGCGCGCGCGACAGCCCGGTGCCGCCTGAATCGGCGTCGAAGAGCATCTGCAGCGTAATCGACTTGAAGCCGCGCTCGTCGATGTGGCGCAGCCTGGCCAGCTCTTCGTTGTTCACGATGGCCGACTTGACCTTGATCTGACGGCACGCTTCGGGGCCCGGCTTCAGGAGGTTCGCCTCCGGGCCAATCGTGGAGCCCATCGAGGTGACGAGCTCTTCGCGAATCGCGTCGAGGGGCGGATTGGTCACCTGCGCGAAGAGCTGCGTGAAGTAGTCGTATAGCAGGCGCGGCTTGTCCGAGAGCACCGCCAGCGCGGTGTCGGTGCCCATCGAGCCGATCGCCTCTTCGCCGTTGAGCGCCATCGGCGCGAGCAGAATCTTCAGATCCTCCTGCGTGTAGCCGAACGTGCGCTGCCGGTTCACCATCGTGTAGTGATCGGGCAACGGCAGGAGCGGCGCGGGCTTGAGGTCCTCGAGCGCCACCATGTTCTGGGCGAGCCACTTCGCGTAGGGCTGCGCCGACGCCAGCTCCCGCTTGATCTCCTCGTCCTCGATGATGCGTCCCTGCTCGGTGTCGACCAGGAAAATCTTGCCCGGGTGCAGCCGTTCCTTGAGCAGGATGTTCTCGTCGGGCACGTCGAGCACACCGACTTCCGACGCCATGATGACGAGGTCGTCCTTCGTCACGTAGTAGCGCGACGGACGAAGCCCGTTGCGGTCGAGCACGGCGCCGATCACCTTGCCGTCGGTGAACGCGATCGACGCCGGGCCGTCCCACGGCTCCATCATCGTCGCGTGGTACTCGTAGAACGCCTTGCGCTCGGGCGACATCGTTTCGTGGCCGGCCCACGGCTCGGGAATCATCATCAGCACCGCGTGCGGGAGCGAGCGGCCGGTCATGACGAGGAACTCGAGCACGTTGTCGAAGGTCGCCGTATCGCTGCCCCCTTCGCGGATGACCGGCAGAACCTTCTGCAGATCGTCGCCGAGGACGTCCGATTCGCACATCGCTTCGCGCGCGTGCATCCAGTTGATGTTGCCGCGCAGGGTGTTGATCTCGCCGTTGTGCGCGATATAGCGATACGGATGCGCGAGCGGCCACGACGGGAACGTGTTGGTGCTGAAGCGCTGATGCACCAGCGCGAGCGCCGACGTGACGTCCGGATCCATCAGATCGGGAAACATCGTCTCGATCTGATCGGCGATGAGCATGCCTTTGTAGATGAGCGTGTTCGCCGACAGGCTGGGAATGTAGAAGTACTTCTTGTCGGTGCTGGCGATCGGCAGCTTGTCGACCTCGTGCTCGATGCGCTTGCGGATCACATAGAGCTTGCGCTCGAACTGGAGATCCAAAAGGGGTCGGGAGGGTTTTTCGGTGGGATCGGGCGAAAAACCCTCCCGACCCGTTTTCGATCCCGCACCCACGAATAACTGCTTGAAGTACGGTTCGACCGCCGCGGCCGATGCCCCGACCAGGCGATCGTCGGTCGGCAGATCGCGCCAGCCGAGCAGCACCTGCCCTTCCTCGTGGACGACTTTTTCGACGACCGCCTCAATCGTGGCGCGCGCGGATGGATCGCGCGGCAGAAAGACGCAGCCCGCACCGTATTCGCCGGCGGGCGGCAGCTCGATCCCGAGATTCAGCGCCTGCTTCCGGAGAAACGCGTCCGGCATCTGAATAAGGATGCCGGCGCCATCACCGGTGTTCACCTCGCAGCCGCACGCACCGCGATGGAGCAGGTTGACGAGCAACTGCAGCGCCTGCCGCACGATGCGATGCGAGCGCACACCTTTGACGTTGACGACGAACCCGACGCCACACGCGTCCTTCTCGTAGGCGGGGTCGTAGAGGCCTTGCGCGGGCGGACACCCGGGATCGCGATCCATAAAGAAGGACTAGTTATCTGGTACCCCTAGCCATAAGTAAAATACAATTTTTACATTCGATGTATCGAATTTCCTGATGTATTGGGTCCAAGCCCCTAATGGTCTGCGTTTTCATCGTGTTATGGCCGCACTGCGGCCACCCATGTCAGGCTTCCCTCCACCTGTTCGACCGAAATCGGGCGGAAACCCGCGGCGTCGAGTTCCGCGGTCAGCGCCTGGCGCGTGAAGTGATGACGATAGCGCAGGGTGCGGCCCGGCCGGTGACGCCAGAACACATCGCCGGGCTCCGGCGACCAGTCGGCGCGTGCCGCGCGCGCGCTCGTGCGAAGCAACCACGAGCCGAGCGTCGACTGACGTGTGAACCCGTGATAGCTCACCAGTACTCGCCCTCCGGGCGCGAGATGATCCGCGACGCTCGCGAGCGCCGCGGCACGGCGTCGCGCGCCGCGAACGAGTGAATAGCAGCCGTTGGAAAAAATCACGGCGTCGTAGCGTCGGTCGAGCGCGGCGGACTCGATCGCCCCGGTATGCAGCGCGGCCGCAGCACCGTGTCGCGCGAGATGCGCGCGCGCGATCGCGATCGCCTGCGGCGAGTGGTCCAGACCCTCGACGTCGTATCCCAGACGGCCCAGCGCCAGCAGATCGCGGCCGGCGCCGCAGCCCACGAGCAGCACGCGATCGCCGGCGCGAAGATGGCCCCCGAAGAACTCACGCTCGTCCGGCGACAGCCCGGCATCCACGTCTTCATCTGAGATGCTGAAGTCGCTCCACTCGTCGCGCGCGGCCGCATCGAGATCGTCGGCACGCAGGAGACCGGCGGCGAGATACAGAAAAGCGTTTCCGAGTGGTCCGGGAAGGGCGGACGAGGCCCAGAGCGAGCGGTGCAGCGAGGCTCGACTTACGCCGAGCACTCGCCTTCTTGAATTTCGGGATTGAACTGCGCGGTCTCCGCGAGGTCGACGTAGTCGTCGGCAACCGCCGATGACGAGGTCATCAGCTCGAGATCGGACAGGACTTCTTTGACGCGAGCGACATCGACGCGCATGAAAAACGCGGTCGCGGTCTCGCCGTCGTGCTTGTCGGAGACATAGAGATCGAGCAACCGCTCGAGCGCGGCTGTCAGCCGGCGCGCGGGAACTTTCGCGGCGAGACGGCCGAAGCGGACGGCATCGCCGTCGGGCCCGCCGCCCACCATGACGAAGTACTGTGGAATCGCCCGGCCGGCCACTTTGCGGACACTGCCCTGGAATCCGAGGCCGGCGATGTGATGGCGTCCGCACCCGTTCGGGCACCCGCTGATCTTGATCTGCAGATCGGGCGCCTTGGCGATGAGCTCCGGGTGCTCGCGCAGATGATCGCCGAGGAACCTGCCGAGCCCGCGCGACTGCGTGACCGCGAGCTTGCACGACTCGGCGCCGGGGCAGCTCGTCACGTCGGCAATCGTGCCCGCGTCCGCCAATCCCAGTCCTGCCGCCGCAAGCTGCCGGTACAGCTCGGGCACGGCATCAGTCGGCACCCAGCGGAAGACGAGGTTCTGCTCCGCGGTGATACGCACCATGCCATCGGCGAACGCGATCGCGAGATCGCCGAGGATGCGCATCTGCTGGCTCGTGAAGTCGCCGAGCGTAATCGTGGCGTTCACGACGAAGTAGCCGCTCTGCTTTTGCTTGCGCACGTTGGTGCTGAGCCAGTGCGAGTAGTCGCCGTTCATCGTCGGCAGCATGGGCCGCACCTGCGGGACGATGCCGGGACCGGTTACTTGCGAGCTCATCGCGCGCGACACTGTTTCGAGAATCGGCGGCGACTCGATGCGCCGCCACGCCGGCGCCTGCTCGGTGGGCGGACACTCGGGATCGAACGGCAGACTGGCGCCGCCCGCCGACCTGAACTCAGCCAGCTTGGTGTTGTACTCGGCGAGGAACCGATCCCACCCGATCGATTTGATGAGGAACTTGAGGCGGTTCGCCTGCTTGTGCTTGTAGTCGCCGAACTGGTGAAAGACGCGAATCACCGCCTCGGCCACGTTGAAGATCTCGGAGGCCGGCAGGAACTCGTGCACGGGCGCCGCCGACTTCACCATGATCGACGTGCCGCCGCCCACGACCACGCGGAAACCGCGCCTACCGTCCTCGATCGCGGCGCGATAGCCCAGGTCGTGCATGCCGAGGAGCGCGTGATCCACGTCGGTGCACCCCTCGAACGCGATCTTGAACTTGCGAGGCAGCGACGAGCTGAGCGGATGGCGCAGGAGATATCGCGTCATCGCTTCCGAATATGGCGTGACGTCGAAGAGCTCCGTGGGCGAGACACCGGCCTCGGGGCAGCACGTGATGTTGCGCACGGAATTGCCGCAGGCCTCGCGCGTCGTCAGGCCGGCCTCGGCCAAAAGGCGCATGGCAGGCTCGGCGTCGTGCAGCTTGACGAAATGAAACTGGATGTTCTGACGCGTCGTGATGTGCCCGAAGCCGCGAGAAAAGCGCTCGCCGACCTCGGCCAGCGCCTCGAGTTGCGGCTGCGTCAAGACTCCCTGTGGAATCTTGATGCGCAGCATCTGCACGTCTCCGGCCTGACGCTGGCCGTATGTGCCGCGGACGAGCCGGAACATGCGCCACTGGTCAGGGGTCAGCTCGCCGCTTTCGAACTTCTCGAGGGTGGCGACGAACTCGTCGATATCGGCTTCGCTCGCAAATGAGAGCCGGGTTCTTCCAAGCGTCTTGGGATCGTCAACTGCAGCCATGATTCGGGTTAATTGGGCATTATCTCACTTTTTCCCAGCGAGGATCTTCCACGCGCCGTGCACGTTGCGGTGCACGTAAAGCGCCGGCAAGAGCCACGGGCCCAATGGCTTATCGCGGAGTCCATAGGCGCCGAGCATGTAGCCGGGGCTGGGCAGTAGCACCTCGCGCAGCAACCGGGCGCGGTCCCCCAGCCGTGGCAACGCGCGCAGGCTGGCAAGGGTCTCGTGGTGCCACCTCCGTTCAGACGCCAGATACCGCGCGGAGGGTTCCGGCGCCGCCTCGCGGTTCAGCCCGGCGATGAGATCGGCGTCAACCGGCGTGTTGAACAGCGCCCTCGCCTGCTCCAATGCGCGGCGGCATATCGCCGTGACCTTCCTGGCTCGAGCCAGCTCCTGGAACTCGTTCCGCTCGGCCGCCGACAACCCGGACGCGAGCAGGTGGATGTCGAGGATCCACAGCAGCCGCTCGTCGTTGCGGTGATGCATCGCAGGATGCACGCACGACAGAAGGAGCGCATCCACGCGGCACGGGGCGAAGGCCGACTCGCCGAGCGCCGGTACGGCGATCGCGCGTCGCAGCAGCGTGTCATACGGCAGCAGGTCGGCAAAGACGGGCTGCGTGCTGATGTTCCAGTGTACGTCGAAGGCGTGGACCACGCCGAATCGATCGCGCTGCTGAACCTCGAACTGCGAAAGCAGCTCGTGGCATTGCACGGTTTCCACATACGAAAGCGATCGCATCACCTGGCGAGCCGCCTCGACGTCTGCGGCGGAGACCATGAGGTCGGTATCGGCGCGAGAGCGCGATGCCGGCGAGTCGTACATGGTGTAGGCGAGCGGCGTCCCCTTGAGAAGAATCGGACGGATCCCGGCATCCGCCAGCGCGGCGACCACGCGACGGATTTCTGCTTTGCGCAGAAGCTCTTCTGCGGCACGCGTGCGGGCCACGTCCGAGAGCTCTTCCCACACCTGCCGGGGCCAGCCGGCAGTCGAGAAACGGATCCCGGATCCGTTTTCATCCGGTGCCCCAGAAAACGGATCCGCAATCCGTCTCTCGGCAGAATCAAGGCTCGACAGTCGCTCGAAACAGAGACCCTCGACCTCGTGCTCGCGGCACAGGTCGAGGAACTGTTGCGCGTCGAGCCCCAGATCGCTCCACCGCGTGACGTCGCCGCGCAGGAACGCTGCCAACAGCTGCAGCGGCTCACGTGAGGACGGCATAGTCCTCGAGTTCCGGCAGGTGGCCGATCACGACTTCTCCCCTGCATTCAACCCACGCGTGCGCCTCCAGCACGGTGGATGCGCCACTGCGCGCGCCGATACGCAACGTCGCGTCGTATCCGTGGCGCCGCAACATCGTGTACGCCGTCAGCGCTTCCGCAAGACACGTCGTTCCCGGCAGTCGTCGCGTGACGGCGGCGGCAGCCCATGTGATTCTCGACAGGATGTCCCGCTGGTTGGGGCTCGATTGTGCGCGGCGATCGAGTCGGCGAGTGAGCTCGGGGAACGACAACACGTGGAGACCGATCCGCACCCACACGATGAGCACAAATGCCTCTGCCAGACGCGCCCTGTCGGCAGGGGTCAAGCGCGCAAAGATGCGAAGCGTGTTCATTCGGTTCTCGTGCCTGTTGGATCGTAGCCGACCGGACATTCTGGCGGCAGCCGATAGAGATCGGTCGATGGAAATCCGACATCCCACGACGCGCGCAAGGGACCGAGGCGATTCAAATGAAGTGGCGGCGCCGCATAGCTGGCGACGCGCACGGCGCACGCGTACTCGCCAGGCACATCATCGCCCGTCTGCCAGATGAAGAATCTCGACGAGCCGGGCGAAGCGCCGCGGCGATGGCCCGGTGGCTGAAACGCGTCGAGATGCGTGGCCCACCGCGCCCAGTCGGCATGGCTCGACGCGACAAACGATCGATAGGAGGAGCCGGCCCCCTCAACTGAAAAAAAGTACAACGCGTCAGGTCCAACGACCGAGGACCCCTCGGGGACCTGCCGGCGGATGAATTCGGTGAGGGGAACCGGGTCGCGCGCCTCCCAGGTGGCCGCAATGCGAAGGTCACGAACCCCGGCCACCGCAAGGTTGACCGCCGCCAACGCAGCGACGATGGCAGCCAGCCCAGCCGTGGGAAGACCGAACGCGCGCCGCGGCAACGCGAGAACCACGGCCAGGACCGGAACGGCGAAATACATGCCCAGCGAGAACGTGATGTTCATCCCGCACACAACGATCACGCCGGTGGCAATTGTGGCCGCGAGCGCGAAGAGCGCCGCCACGGCCCGAGTGTCGTCACCGCGAGAACTCCGGACGAGATGCCAGAACCCGAGCACCCCACCGGCAAGCGCCGCGGCGGGCGTCACCACCGACGACCAGTTGAATGCGAACACACGCGTCGCGGCCTCGAGCATCGCAACATCCGTGTCCTCGCGCGTCAGGATGAAGAACATGCTGCGGGCCCACGGAACAGGACCACCGTGCTCGAGGAGAGTCCACAGCACGAACCCGGTTGTGAAGACGCCCCCAGCCATCACGACCTGCCTGAACGCGCCAGGCCGACGCGTCATGAATGCGGTCGCGCACGCGCACACCAAGAAAGACGCGACAAATGGATAGCTGCGCGGTGTCGTCAGCGCCGCGAGAAGCAGGAACCCTCCAGCGATCGATCCCGCCATCGCCCCTCGCGTCGGAACCAGCAACCCACGGGCGAATGCCGCAAGCGCCATCAACTGAAACCCGACGGCAAGCGTTTCCATGTCGCCGCCGGTCGCCGCCGCCCCGATTTCGGGCGTGAGCCATATCAGCACGATCGCCAGCAACCATCGCGTACGGTCGCCGCTCAAGCACGACGCCAGCCATGCGGCGCCTGCTCCGACCAGCAGCACACCCAGCAAACCGGGAAGCTTCGAGCTCTCGATCGAGAACCCGAACACCGCGAACGACCACGACATGAGCGTGAAGAAAACAGGACCGTAGAAAGGCAGGTGATCGACCGCGGCCGGCGAGAACCAGGTCGTCGATGGCACGCCGCTGCCATCGATCTGCAGCGAACGCGCGATGGACGCATAGAGCTGTGCGTCCGGCCAGGGCGTCGAAGCCCGCCCACGTGTGACGTAGAAGCTCGCGAGAATCAGGCACGCCGTCACGGCCAGCGCCGCCGGACCGATGCGCGCCGCGGTCATGACGGCTCGCGAATCTCCACCAGCCCGCGTTCCGCGAGATGGCTCAGCAGCGTGCAGACGTCTTCTCGACAGCGTACCGCGTCGACGTCATAGAGCTCGACGATCGCGCTCACGATCTCGTCAATGGTGACCGTGCGCGCCAGCAGCTTCCAGATCTCGGCGCCGGCGCCATCGAGGCCGTAATAGGTGCCGTCGTTCAGGTTCAACATCACGACTTCGGCGCCCAGCTCGCTCGCCAGCACGTCGTGAGCCATCGCAACGGTCGAGGATGAAGGTATGTCGGAGCGAGCCATCGATGATCGCAAAGTATTATAAAGTCCGAATCGAATCATGAACGGCATCACAGGCGTGTGGAATCTCGACGCGCGCCCAATCGAGCGGGGCGTGCTCGCCACGATGAGCGCCCGTCTCGCCCACCGCGGGCGTGACGGCGAACGCCTGTATCTGTCCGGCCCCGCGGGTGTCGCCTGTCAGCACTCCTGGGTCACGCCCGAAGAACAGGGAGAACACCTCCCGCTCGTCGGCGCCTCCGGCGCGGTGCTGGTGATGGACGGCCGCATCGACAATCGACACGATCTCGTCACCCGATTGGGGCTCGACGCGACGGCCAGCGACGCCCGCTGCGTGCTGGCGGCGTACGAAGCCTGGGGCGAGGGGTTCGCCGCGCGCCTCAACGGCGATTTCGCGCTCGCGATTCTCGACGCCGGCGCCGGACGCCTCATCCTGGCGCGGGATGCGCTGGGCGTTCGAGCACTCTATTACTTTCACGGTGCGGGGCTGTTCGCGTTCGGATCGGAGATCAAAGCGCTTCTGGCTCATCCCGATATCCCCGCCGAGCCCAACGACGAGGGCGTCGCCGACTTCATGCTCGTCGGTGCCCGGCCGCTCGATCAGCAGGACCTCACCTGCTTTCGCGGCATCTCCGCCGTCATCCCCGCGCACGTCGTCGTCGCAACGCGTCGCGGAACATCCAGTCATCGCTATTGGAACTTCGACCCCCAGGCTCGATTGCGTCTGAAGACGTCCGAAGAATATGTCGAGGCGTTCCATGAGCGGTTCGCCACGGCCGTGAAACGACGCACGCGTTCGGCGTTCCCGGTTGCGTTCTCGGTCAGCGGCGGCCTCGATTCGTCGTCCATCATCTGCCAGTCGGAGACGCTGCGGCGCAACGGCGAGCTGCCGGCCCCGTCAATCGCCGGCCTTTCCTACGTATCCGATCGCGTGAATACCGACGAGCAGCAGTTTCTTCGTGAGATCGAAGCTAAATTCGATCTGCAATTCGACCGCTTTACTATCGAAACGCGGACCGGCCTCGTCGAGGGCGCGCGGGAACAGGTATCGGCTATCGAAGCGCCATTTGTGGATTACATGTGGGGCGTCACGCGCGAGGTGCACGTACGGGCCGCGGCCACGGGGGCACGCTCGCTGCTGTCGGGTCACTGGGGCGATCAGATGCTCTTCTCGAGCGCGTATCTGATCGACTTGTTCCGCCGAGGGGCCTGGCGGTCGATCTGGCGTCACACGCGCGAGTACGGCCGGTATTTCGGCGACGAGGAGACCGCGAGACGCCGGCGCCTGCTGCTCGTCGACGCCGCGCGGTACCACGTGCCGCGCTCGCTTGCAACGCCGCTCAAGTGGCTTCGAATGCGGCTGTTCGCGCCACCCCGGCCGAAGGCGTGGTTTGCACCTTCATTCCTGGCCACGGCCCTGCAGCATCGCTACAAGCTGGCGACACTGGACGGTCCGTTCCACTCGGCCCACGCCCGCGCCGTCTACATCGAGGCGCGCTCGAAGTACCAGGTACAGTGCATGGAGTGGAACAGCAAGGTCGGCGCACGGTACGGGCTCGAGGCGGCGTTTCCATTCCTCGATCGCGATCTCATCGCGTTTCTGATGGCGATTCCCGGAGAGATGCACGCGCCTGATGGCGTGCCGCGCGCCCTCTTACGTGAAGCGATGCGCGGCATCCTGCCCGATTCGATCCGCGCGCGCACCTGGAAATCGGATTTCAGCAGCTTCGTGACCCAGGGGCTCAGCGACGATGCTGACGAAATCCTGCGAACGATGACGGGCGACTGTCTCGGCGTGCGCTTCGGCTTCCTCGACGGCAACAAGCTCGCGCCGGAGCTCGCTCGCCTGGCCGAGTCACTGACCGCCGATGACTGCACGGATAGCTGGGATATGGCCGACACGTATGGCCTCGAAATGTGGCTTCGAGTATTCTTGGGCGGACACGTCCTGAACGAGGAACACGCATGAAACGCAAGCCAGAGCAACCGGCGACGCCCAGACGGGTCTATCGGACCCCGTCGCTGAAGGTTCACGGCGATTTCCGCAAGGTGACCGCCAGCAAGGGTGGCACGAACAACGACGGCACCGGAAAACCGCGGACGAAGAACAACAACCCGAACCAGTAGTCGAATGCCCGTGCGATACCGTCTGTACGGGCTCACCATCGAGTGCGACGTTCCGCTTTCCTGCCCCCGGGATTCCCAAGACAGCACCTCTGACGTTCGACTGACACGCGCCGCCGCCAAGCGGTTCGACCAGGTGCGTACGATGGCCAGCATTCCATCACGTGCGGCGCAATGGTTCGAATGCGCGCGGCTCGAAGATGGCTCCACATACCTGCGATGGACGCGGCTCTTCGAGTTCCTCGTGGCGCCGGACGGACGAACGATCGAGTGCCGCCCGCTCGAACACGCCACGCGTCACGCCTTGACGACGTATCTGATGGGACAGGTGCTGTCGTTTTCTCTGCTCTCGTTCGGGTACGAACCGCTGCACGCAACGGCCGTTGTGATCGACGGCTCGGCGGTGGCGTTTCTCGGAGACTGCGGCGACGGAAAGTCGACGCTCGGAGCGGCACTCGTCGCGCGCGGATTCCCGCTCCTCACCGACGATGTGCTGACGCTGAAGTCCGACGGCAACCGGTTCCTGGCTTATGCCGGACCGGCGCGGCTCAAGCTGTTTCCGTCGGTCGCGCGCTCGCTGCTGGGACGATCGGGAACGCACCGGCTGAATCCAGGGACGCGCAAGCTCGTGCTGCCGCTCTCGAGCCGTCGCGCCTGGTCTGATGCCGTCCCGCTGGAGGCGCTGTACGTCCTGTGCGGGCCGGCACGCAGCCGACGCGCCTCGCGCGTCACGCTCACCCCGCTGACGGGTCAGCGTGCGTTTCTCGAAGTGATTCGCTCGACGTTCAACCTGATCCAGGTCGACAAGGCACGGCTCGAGAATCAGTTCGGGATGGCAGTGGAACTCGTGAAGGCGGTGCCAGTGACGCGAATTACCTACCCAAGGAGACTGTCGCGTCTGGAAGAGGTGTGCGAGGCGATCCTGGGACGTCAAAGAGGCTCAACGTCAGATTGTCGTTCGGCATGATCTGGCCCAGCAACGTGGCACCGGTCGCGCGGCCGCGCGTCGGCTCGTGCCGGACAAGCCAGTTGCCAAGAATCAACGCCGCAATCGCGAACGTGACATCGGAGCTGTACTGCTTGCAGTTCGCGCCCCAGTAGATTGCCGACGGAGACAGCGAGAAAAGCGCGAGGGCCAGAAGCGCCGCCCCGCGTGAAAGGTAGGCACGCGCCGCCATGTAGAAGAGCGGCAGCGACACGAGACCGCACACGAACGCCGGAAACCGCAGCACGCGCTCGGAATCGCCGAACATGAGCACGAACGCTTTGGTGACGAATACAAATCCAACCGGTGCCGCCTGGTGGAACTCGTAGGGGCCGAGCAGATCCCAGCCCGACTTGCGCAGAATGTTCAGCGCCAGCGCCGCCTCGGGCCACCAGAACGATCAGTCGAACAGATACATCTGAAGGCGCAGCCCCGCGCCCACCGCGACGAGCGCGGTGACCGCCATGATGACGCGGCGGTTGTCAGACACCATCGCGCCTCTCCGGCACACGCGCGAGCGCGACAGCCGCATAGAAGAAGAACACGAACTCCATCGGTGCGCGGTATCGCGTGGCGGGCACATACACGGCGTAGACCACGACGAAGACGCAGGCGATCGCCCACAGCGCAAAGTCGTGCGCGAGCACGTGGCGGCGCATGTAAATGCCAGCCACAGCCGCGAGCATCACGAACGACGACGCCAGGGTGTGGCTGATGACTTCAAGTCGCGGACGTGTCACTGGCGCCTCGACAATGACCTTGTCGGGCGGTGCGAGCGTCACGCGCGTCTCCGGACCAGAGACGTACAGCGGGATCAGCCGGGGCGAGAGGAAGATACCCCGCGTTCGCGAGCTTTTCCTTGATCGTCCCAACCGGCGAGGCTTTCATGTGCTCGATCGCGGCGCTCGTCAGGTACGCATCGATACGCGGAGTGTAGTCCGCGCTGCCCGGCACGATGTCGGGCCGGGCCGTCGTTGCCAGCTCATAGGCCACCGGCTCGAGCAGGTCGAGATCGTGGTCGGGCAGCAGCGCCGCCGCGTATGGCGAGTTTCCGATGAAGAGGTTGATCCCGTTCCGGGTCGGCCACCAGGATCCGTTCGCCCGGTGATTCCGCATCCACCATGGCAGCACGAGGATCATCGCCACACCGGCGACCACCGCGGCGTCGCGTGCCTGGCCGCGCCGCACCAGGACAGCCCCGACGAGCACAATGAGCGGCAACACCATGGCCCGGCTGAGCACGCTGAGCCCGAGCCATGCGCCGGCGATCGCGGCAGAGGCGACGCCCGCGATCGACGCGGCCGCGCCGGCAAACCCGACGAGCAGCAGGGTTGTGAGTGACGAATCGCCGACCGTGGCCGCATGCCGGACCAGCAGCGGATACCCCGCGAACAGCAGTCCGGCGAACACGCCGGCGCGCGCCGATCCCGTCCGGCCGAGGACGAGCCGGTACAGCAGCACCGCGCCGAGTGAGGCGACCGCAATCTGCATCAGCTGGACGGCCAGCACGGAGTCGCGCGCGATGAGCCGGGCGCCGGCAAGGAACAACGGATAGAGCGGTTCGAAGTCGGTCACGGGAAGGCCGTCGATCGTGAACGTTCCGGTTCGAACCAGACTGCCCGACAACGCCCAGTACTGGCTTTCGATTGGAGGATGAATCAGCAACAGGTAGGCGAGACGCGGAAGAGCTGCGGCACAGAACAGGATGGCCGCCGGTTTCATATCACGCGCGCACCCTGACTGCTCACCTTTCCTGCGAACAGATCGCTTTCGAGGCCGGCCGCCGATCGGAATGCGGTCTGCATGGCCGCGCCGATCCGTTCGGCGGCGATCACGCTCTCCGCAAACGCAAACACCGAGGGTCCGGACCCGGCGATCGAACACCCCAGCCCTCCGGCCTCGAGCGCGGCCCTCTTGACCGCATCAAATCCCGGAATCAGCCGCGAGCGGAGCGGCTCGACCAGACGGTCTTCGACGCTGCGTCCCACCAGCCCCAGATCACCACGGCCAAGACCCGCGACAAGCGCCGCCACGTTGCCCAGATTCGGCACGATGTCGTCGAGCGCGTACGTACGCCCCTTCACCAGACGCCGCGCCTCGGCCGTGGATACTTCGCAATGGGGGTGCACCACGCTGATGTGCAGCGTGTCGGGGAACGGCAGCCGAATGACCTCGAATGGTTGATAGCTGCGGACGAGCACGATGCCCCCCATGACGCTCGGCGCCACGTTGTCGGCATGGGGCGTCCCCGATGCGGCGCGCTCCCCTTCCATCGCACTCGCGACAACGTCGGTCTCGGCGAGCGGCCTGCCCAGCAACTCGTTGACGGCGACGGCGCCGGCCGCGCTGCTCGCGCCAGAGCTGCCAAGCCCGCTCGCCAGCGGCATCTGCTTGTGCAACCAGAGCCGCACGCCTCGATTCGCGCCGGTGCGTCGCAGGACATCGGCCGCGGCACGTCCCACCACGTTCTTGCCGGCATCGCGGCTCAAGAGTCCACGATCGCCCGTGACCTCCACGATTTCGATGCCGGGGCGATCGGTCAGCTCGGCCTCGAGCTCGTCGCCGGGCCGGCTGAGCGCCAGTCCGAGCACATCGAATCCTGGCCCGAGATTCGCTACGGTTGCGGGTGCGAAGACGCGAATTCGTCGGTTCATTCGAAGTTTCGAGAGAGTATCACGGCATTTCGATTACAAAATCGAAACGGCGTGACACGGAATGGCACACTGAGGTTCCGGGCATGATGAGGCAGTTGTCGATCACAATCGGCCTTCTCGCGCTGTTCACCGCGAGCGCGTCTTCACAGGTGGTCCAACCTGTGGGCTCGCCGGGCGCCCCCACCACGGTGGGTACGTCCGTGAAAAAGGGCGAGGCTCTGATCAATGGCACCGCCGCCGATACCAACTCGGTGCCGCTCCCGAATGCGACCGTGCGCCTGCGCAATCTCGCCGACAACCGGATCGAACAGGTGGCGATCTCGGATCAGCTCGGGAAGTTCAGTTTCATCGCACGGCCCGAGATTCCATACGTCGTCGAAGTGTCCGATCGCCTGGGTCACCTGCTCGCTGTCGGGGACGTCATCATCGTCCAGGCCGGCGAGGTCGCAGCGGCCGCGGTGATGATCCCCTCGCGCCTGCCCGGCATAGCCGGCTTGTTCGGCCAAACGGCCAACTCCGTGCTCTCGGTGGCATCGTTGGCGGGCATGGCGGTCGTCGATCCAGACGACCCGCCGCTCAGCCCCGAAAAATAGGTTTCCAGCCGTTCGCAAATTAACGAATCAAAAGCGAAGATCGTGCTTCGCGGCATTGACAGAATGTCGTTAAAATTCTATACTGTCATATATAGTTCGTTATTGTTCCTGTCGAAAACTCAACCCTAAGCCGATAAATTGCTAAGCGAAATGGACCCGAGTCAACGGCCCACCGCCCTTACCGCCGCGCGCCAGTCCGCATCATCTGCCGCCTCGAAACATGGGCTGTTTCCGACGGACTCGGATACGCATCTGCTCGACCGGCTGAACGCGATCTACAAGTACCGGTACGTCGTCGTCACGATCTTCCTGCTCGTGTTGCTGGCGGTCACCATCCGGACCTACACCACCACGCCGATGTACCGTTCGACGACCAGCGTGCTCATCGAGGAAGACCGCACGTCTTCCGTCGCCGGCTTCAGCACACAGACACCCAGCGACTACACGCAGGACTCCGAGCCCTACTACCAGACCCAGCTTCGCATCCTGACCGGGCGCGAGCTTGCCACCCGCGTCGCGGACAAGCTGAAGCTCGCCAGCGTCCCGGAGTTCAACGGTCAGGGGGCGGCGCGTACGGGACTCGCCTCGGTGCTCGACACGATGAAGCAGCAGGTGAAGGGCCTCGTGCGTCAAGCCACCGGAGCGGCCCCGTCAAGCACGCCGGCCCCAAAGCCGACCTCGGCCGATCTCGCCAACGGGTTCCTCGGTGCGGTCCAGGTGGAGCAGATTCGAGGGAGCCGGCTGTTCAACGTCTCTGTTACGTCGTCCGATCCCCAGTTCGCCGCCCGGGCGGCCGACACGCTTGCGTCGGAGTACGTGCACTTCAATCTGGAGTACCGCACCGACGCCACGCGCAAGAGTTTGGACTTCCTCGCCGGCGAAATCGCCAAGCAGCAGAAGAAGGTCGAAGACAGCGAGCGCGCGATGGCGGAATACCGCGAGACGAACAACGCGCTGTCGCTCGAGGATCGCCAGAACACCGTCGTCGCGAGCCTGAATCAGGTGAACGACCAGTACACGCGCATCAGGACCGAGCGGATTCAGAAGGAAGCGCTCTACAACCAGATCAAGTCGCTGCCGCCGGCGTCGGTGGGCGACGCGCCGGCCGTGTCCTCGAACCCGGTGGTGCAGAGCCTGCGCACCCGGCTCGCCGAGCTGCTGCGCCAGAAGGTGCAGCTCAACGAACGCTACGGTCCCAAGAACCCGCAGGTGATCGAGAACGAAAACGCCATCATCGACACGACCAAGCAGCTGCAAGCCGCGCTCAATGCGGCGGTGCAGGCGATCCGCAGCGAATACGAGACGGCGCGCGCGACCGAAGCGCGCCTGGCCGGCGAGCTCAAACAGTCGCAGAGCGCCTCGATGGATCTGAACCGCAAGAGCGTCGGCTACACGGTGCTCGAACGCGAGGCTCAGAGCAATCGCGCGGTGTACGAAGCGCTGCTGCAGCGGCAGAACGAGCTGCAGATCGTGAGCAACAGCGGCGGCAACAACGCGCGCCTGATGGATCGCGCGGTCGTGCCGGATACGCCGTTCACGCCCGACGTGCGCCGCAACTATCTGCTGGGCACGCTGGCCGGGCTGCTGCTCTCACTCGGACTGGTGCTCGCGATCGACTACCTCGACGACACCGTGAAAACGCCCGAAGACATCACGCGCCGCCTCAAGCTGCCGTTCCTCGGGCTGGTGCCGGCGGTCAAGGGCAACAATCACCCGATCCTGTCGCAGGAAGTGCCCCACGAATTCGGCGAAGCGTTCCGCGCGCTCCGCACGTCGCTGGTGTTCAGCAGCGGCACCGAGGGCACGCGCGTCATCGGTTTCACGAGCGCCCAGCCGCTCGAGGGGAAAACGACGACCGCCTGCAACATGGCGATCGCGCTCGCCTATGGTGGTTCGCGCGTGCTGCTCATCGACGCCGACATGCGGCGCCCGAGCGTCTCGCGCACCCTGGGCATCGAGAACAACATCGGATTGTCGCACCTGCTTACGGGACAGGCGACCGCACGACAGGCGATTCGCAGCACGAGCGTTCAGAATCTCTGGGTGATGACCGCGGGGCTCACGCCGCCGAATCCGTCCGAACTGCTCGCGTCGGACAGGATGAAAACGCTCATCTCGAACGTGCAGTCGGGGCCGTTCGACTGGGTCCTCATCGACACGCCGCCAGTGCTGGCGGTGACCGATGCCGTGATTATCGCGCCGTGGGTCTCGGGCGTGGTGTTCGTGATCGGATCGGAGATGACTCAGCGGCGCCTGGCCGAACGGGCGGTCGAGACGCTGATGACCAGCCGTCCGCACGTGCTCGGCGCGGTGCTCAATCGCGTTGACATCATTCGCAACAAGTACTATTACTCGCGGTACTACGGCTACAAGTACAAGAACTACTACGTCAAATCCACCGCGGCATAGGACGTCCGCGCCGCCTGGCGCCTGGGCCGCCGCGTTGATTCTGGCGTGGGTGACGTTCCCGGCGGGCGGCGTGTATCCGATGGTGTGGATCCCCGCGGCCTGCGGCGTCGTGCTGCTGGCCCTCGTGGTCAGGCCGCGAATCATCGGCGACATGGCGGCTCGAACCGCCGATATCGCGCTCGTCCTCTCGGTCGCCGCCATCCTTCTTCAACTCGTTCCCCTGCCTCAGTCCCTTCTGCGGGCGATCGATCCGAACGCGCTTGGCGTGCGCGCCTCGTTGTGGCTGATGGTTCCGCCCGCGGATGCCGATGCACGCGTACTCCCCATCAGCATCGTTCCGGCCGATACGGTCGCGGCGCTCGGTATCGTTGCCTGCGCGGTCCTCTTTTTCTGGACGTGCCGTCAGATCTGCGAAGCCGGCGGCGCCGGCCGGCTGATTCGCGCGATTGCCGTCATCGGCCTCGTCGCCTCGATTGCCGCGATCGTGCAGCGCTCGCAGAGCCACGACTTGCTGTACGGCATCTGGCGCCCGATCGATCCCGGCGCGCGCCCGTACGGCCCGTTCGTGAATCGCAATCACTTTGCCACGTGGGTGGTGATGGCGTGTCCGCTCGTCTTTGGCTACCTGCTCGCGCGTGCGCCCAACCATCCGCCGGCGCATCTGATGGCGCAGCGGCTGGCCGCGGCGTTGAAGCAGCTGGGCTCGATGCGCATCTGGCTCGTCGCATCGGTGTCGGTGATGGCGCTTGCCGTGCTCATCTCGGCTTCGCGCTCGGGGCTCATCGGGTTGATGTCGGCGATGAGCGTCAGCCTGCTGTTGCGGCGTGGCCAAACGGGCCCGGCCATCCGCCGCTGGACGATCCTTCAGGGTACGCTGCTCGTGGTCGTCGCGCTGTCGTTTGCGAACTTCGACGCGCTCATCCAACGCTTCGACCAGACGCTCGTCAAGTCCGACGCCGGACGCGGACGATCGGCGATCTGGTCCGACGCGGGACGCGTGATTCACCATTTCGCGCTGACCGGTTCGGGTGCGGGGACCTTCGGCAGCGCGGTCGCCGTTTACCAGACCGCGGAACCGGGATACTCTATCGGCAACGCCCACAATCACTATCTGCAATTGGCGGCGGAAGGAGGCCTGCTGATTGGGGCACCTGCCGTTCTAGGCCTCTGCGCGTTCTTCGCGCTCGGAGCCCGCAGGCTGAAAGAGGACGCGAGCGGTAATTACCTCGTGCGGGCTGGAGCCGTGGCCGGCATCACGGCCGTGCTCGTGCAGAGCTTCTGGGAGACGGGGCTGAGAATGCCCGCCAACGCCATGCTGCTGGCCGTACTGGCCGCTGTCGCGACCTGTTCGGCCGAGGCGCGAGCGGGACGACGTGTCGCGGGTGTTCGCGCGAGCGGTTCCGCCGGAGGTCGCCGGATGGCCACGAACGACAGCGGAAGCGTGGCTGGGAGCCCACGCGACGAACAATGCTGAGAGTGGGCTTCGATCTCGACGGCGTGGTCGCGGATTTCCGTACGGCGTTTCTCGACGCGGCGGCCAGAGTGCTCGGCCGCGAAGCCATTCAGCGGCCATCGTCGCCGATGCCCGACTACGACGCCGTGTCGGCGGCCGACGCCAAGCGCGTGTGGAAGGTGATTACCGAGACGCCGAACTGGTGGGTCGGGCTCGCGCCGTACGAACCAGCACAAATCGCGCGGCTCTATCAGCTCGCGCGCCGGTACCGATGGGAAGTGTCGTTTCTCACTTCGCGCATCCCCACCGCTGGCGACTCCGTTCAGGTTCAAAGCCAGGCCTGGCTCGAAGCGTACGGCTTCTACATGCCGGCCGTCGTCACCGTTCCGGGCTCGCGGGGCGAGATCGCCAACGCGCTGCGTCTGGATCTCGTCATCGACGATCAGTTCCTGAACTGCCTCGAAGTGGTCGGCGCGTCCCAGTCAAAAGCGATCCTCATCCTGCAGATGGGCGACGACACGCTGGAACAGCAGGCGACCGACCGCGGCATCGGCGTCGTGCATCGCCTCGAGGAAGTTCTCGAGGTGTTGATCCAGCTGCAGGATTTCCTTCCCCAGAAGCGCGGCGTGGTCATGCGTCTTGCGGACTGGTTCTCGCGCAAGGAGCCTGAGAGCCACATTCTGCCGATGAATCCTCGCGCGGCCAGACCGGTACCGCCTCACTCCGATTCAGCCTCTTCTAACAAAACAGGAGGGGATTAGGAGAAATTCTTTTCGAACAGAATTCTCCTGACCTCTTGATCTCCTGTTGGAATGGTCTGGGATTAGAAGGCGAGCCGGCGAAGGACTAACTGCCGGACGGGGGGGTGCTTCAAGAGCGCGAGGATCAGCTGGCGGTGTCGGTTGAAGGTCGCCGTGCGGCGCACGATCGGCATGACGCCGTCGGTGCGCGCCAGCTCGAAGAGGGCTTCGATGTCGGCATCGCTCATGCGGTGCGCGACCAGGCGCAGCTTGATCTGCGCCTGGAATTCCGCCGAGAGCCGCTCGCGCCACAGACGTTCGTACGGCGCCAGCTTGTCGGCAGTCAGCTCGTCTTTCGGAAGCGCCTTCCCCAGCACATCCGCGGCCAGCGAGGCGCTGAGCAGGCTGTAGTAGATGCCACCGCCGGTTGTCGGCTTCACGAGACCCGCGGCATCGCCGATCGCCAGCAGTCGATCGCCATACGTCCGCGGGAGCGGCGCCAGCGGAAGGAGCTTCTGCCTCGGGCGCCGCATGGCCGACTCGTCGATGCCCCAGCGGCCGCTCACGCGGGCGGCCAGCCGGTCGAAATACCGCGGCGCCTCGCTCTCGCACATGACGCCGATGCGCGCGCACTGCTGCGTATTCCGCACGACCGGCACGACCCAGCCGAAGCCCTTCGGCGCAATCTCGCTGCCGAAATGCAGCTCGACGTCGCCGAGATGACAGGCGGGCAGCTCGATCTGCGCCGTATTGAGGAACATCCGCGGCATGCCGAGACCGACCTGGCGATGAAGCGCGTAGTTCGCGCCACAGGCAAGAATCGCGACCCTTGCGTGGATGTCGCCATGCGCGGTCTTCACCGTGACACCCTTGCGATCGATCTGCAGCGCCGACGCTCTCGCGCCTTCCTGGACGACAAGCCCGGCCTGACGGGCGGTCGCCGAGAGCTCCTGGTCGAATGCGCGTCGATCCACAACCACCGCTTCAACGCGGCCGCTCGAATAGCTCACTTGAGCGCCGGCCGGAGACCAGAAGCGTGCGGTCGTCAGCTCGTTCAAGAGCGAGCGGCGCGAGAGATTGAATTCCTGGAATGCCTCGGCGGCGAGGACGCCCGTGCAATGCACGGGCTCGCCCACAGCGGGATGTTCTTCAAGCAGGACGGTGTCGAAGCCGGCAGCAGCCAGTCGCGCTCCGGCGTAGAGCCCGGCGGGGCCTCCGCCGATAATCGCCACATCCCGCATCGCGGGCATTCTATCGCTAAAACTTGCGCTCACGGGCTTCCCATGTGCCGCGGAAGGTGATCCAGAACGACAGGAGAATGAGCCGCACGTCGAGCCAGAACGACTGACGGCGGATGTAGAGCCGGTCGTACCGGAACTTGTGACGTCTGGTGATGTCGCGTGGTGCGTAAATCTGTGCGATGCCGGTCAAGCCTGGAACGACCGCACAGCGCGCCTGGAATCCCGGGACCTCCTCGAGGCGCTCCATGCTGCCACGACCGTTCACCTCGATCTCGCCGGGACGCAGCGCCCGCGGCCCGACGAAACTCATGTCGCCCCGGAAGATGTTCCAGAGCTGCGGCAGCTCGTCCATCGCGGTCGCCCGCATCAGCCGGCCGACTTTCGTCACGCGAGCGTCGTTCTCGGCGGCCTGAAGCGGCCCCACGCGTGCCTCGGCATCGGGAACCATCGATCGGAATTTCAACGCGAGGAAGGGGCGTCCGCGTCTTCCGACGCGTTCCTGGGTGAAGAAAATGGGCCCGGCGTCTTCGAGTTTGATCGCCCCGGCAAGGATGAGCGCCACGGGTGCGGAGAGGATCAACCCGCAGCCCGCGAGCAGGATGTCAAGCAACCGTTTGGCGCCGGACACCTGTGCCTCCGATTTCGTGATACGTCGCGAGAATCGCGTTGACCATGCGGTCGACGGCAAACACCGATCGGGCACGCTCGGCCGCGGCCGTGCCCATCTTCTGCCGCTCCATGGGATTGCCCAACAGGCGTTCGATGGCGTCGCGCAGGGCAACCGGGTCATGCGGTGGAACCACGAGGCCTGTTTCTCCGTGCACGTTGACCCATGACACGCCGGTACCGAGCTCCGTGCTCACGACGGGCTTCGCGCGCGACATCGCTTCGATCTGTACCACGCCGAACGCTTCCTGGCGCGTGACCGACGGCAGCACGAAGAGGTCGCACGCGCCATAGAGCGCGGCCAGCTCGTCGTTGCTCACCTGTCCGGCAAACCTCACACGATCGGAAATACCAGCCGCGTGCGCCTGTGCTTCGAGCGCGCCTTTGAGCGGTCCATCGCCCACAATGACCGCGGCCGCCGACGAATCGCGCAGGGCGTCGATCAGAACGTCCACACCCTTGTAACCCACGAGCCGTCCGACGAAGAGCACGAAGGGCTGCTTCATCTCGCGTCGAATCTCTTCGGCGCGCGCCGCCACGCTCGCGGATTCGACGGGCCGTTCGATGCCGAAAGGAATCACCACGCATTTCGAACGCCATTCCTGCAGCGCCGGCGCCGTTTCCGAGAGCGGCGCCGACGACACGACGATACGCGCGGCGCTCTTGAGCGCGAACCGGAGAAACGGCCGGTAGAAGAGCCTGTACCGCCAGCTCGGCCGGATGACGTCGCTGTGGAACCAGACGATGAGCCGCGCGCTGGGCCGCACGAGGAAATAGGCAACCAGCGCGATTGGGTTGGGCTCGTGCAGGACGATCAGATCGGCGTCCTCGCGCGCGAGCTGCGCAGGAAACCCTGGACAGACGGCCACGGCGCCGATTTTCACGATCAATGGAAGCCGGACCACTTCCACCGCGCCATCGAGCTCCTCGACGCGCGCAAACCGATCGTTGGCGGCGAGCACCCGGTTCTGCACGTGATGGGTCGTCTCGCGGCAAATGAGGCGCACGATGGCTTCGATGCCGCCCTTCGCCGGCGGGTAGAACTTGCCCAGGTGGAGCACCTTCACGATTGCGCCACCTGGCAGTAGAGGTTCGTCATCTGGTCGGCGTACGTCTTCCAGTCGAATCGAGCGGCCTGACGGACACACGCGTCGCGGCGAGCCTGCCACGCGCGTTCATCTCGAGCTTTCTCCTCGAGCAGCCGCGTGACCACCTCGACCCACGAAGGGATGTCGCCGGGAGTACAGAACACCGCCGCATCGCCGCCGATTTCAGAGAGAGCCGGTATCCGGCTCGCCACGACCGGCGTGCCGCACGCCATCGCCTCGACCAGCGGCAGCCCGAAGCCCTCGCGATCGGACGGCAGCAGCACGAGCGAGGCGTGACGGTACTGTTCGGCCAACTGCTCTCGATCGAGCGTCGGCATCTGCACGATGTGGTCGGCAACGCCCAGGCGGGTCGCGAGGTCGGCCTGCTCGGAGGTCAGCGGCCCTCCCACACGCACGAGCCGAAGGCCGGGAATGGCGCTCCGCGCTCCGGCAAAGGCTTCGAGGAGCACGTCGATGCGCTTGCGTGGAATCGTGCTGCCAACGTGCAGCAGGTCTGTCGTTCGAGCGCGTCCGTTCGATGCCGGCGTGCAGCTCGGGTGGACGCCGAGATAGGTGACGCTGGTACGTGCCGGTGCGACGCGTCCGCTGGCCAGCAGTGCCGTCCTGGTGGCCTCGCTGATGCACGCGACGTGCGCCGCGCGCGAGACGCCGTCGAGAACCGACCGCGCCAGCAACCCTTCCGGGTGAAACGGGGTCGGGAGGGGTTTCGCCTCAGACACCTGGCGAAACCCCTCCCGAACCCGTTCTTCACCGACGGCAGCGCCGGCGTAATCGCATCGACGTCATTGCACGTCACGACCGTGCGCTCGGCCGGCAGCACCCGCATCACGTGCGCGTAGCTGTGGTCGATCACATGAAACACGTCGAAATCGCGCACGCGCGGCGCGAGCCATCGCGGGTAATCCCAGAGCCGTCCGGTCAGGCGATCGGCGAGCTGCATGCGCGCGCTCCGTCCAATCAGCGGCAACCGGCTCCACCGCTGGTTCATCCGTGGACGCAGCTGCACCGCCTCGATCCGCCCTCCCGACACGCGCGGCAGCGTCTGCATCAGCATGTCGCCGATGAGATCCATGCTGGGCCACCGCTCTTCGAGATAGTCACAGACGATGCCAACGCGAAGGGTTGTCACGAGCTCACACGGCACACGAACCAGACCTGCGTGGCGAGTCGGGGTCCGAGCCACGGAAACGGGCTGGCGACGACGCGCTCGAGCACGAACTGCCGGCGCAGACGCTCGCGCAGCACCATCCAGTTGAAACCCTTGTGATCGTGAGAAGGCCCGGAGCCGCTATCGAACACCGGCCGCACGAGATGCTGGCGATCGCCGGCAAGCACCGACGTCAGCAGTTCCGGCCAGGAGTACGCGCTCGTCCCGGGATAGTGGCCCACGCCCCTCCATCCGGCAATCCGCCGTACAGTCTGCTTCACGAGAACCGGCATGCCCGTCTCGACGGGCACGCTGACGATCAGCTTCCCGCCGGGCGCGAGCAGCCGCGCCATCCGCGCCAGTTCCGATTCCCAGTCGACGACATGCTCGAGCACTTCCATGCAGAACACGGCGTCGTAGGCGGCCGTCTGGTCGCGTGTGTCGAGCTCGCTGACCTGGAGGAACGTCAGCCTGGGCTCGCTGTGATACCGGCGCCGGCAGTCTTCGACGACCTCGCGCGTGATCTCGGCGCCCACTCGCCGCGGCCGGCGCCGCGTCACTCATCATGGTGAGAGCGAGGAAGGTCCCATCGCCGCTGCCGAAGTCGAGCACGCGCTTGCCGCGAAACTCGCGCGCCAGAGCGATGCCGGTGCTGAACCGGCGCGAATGGCTCCAGGCGACCAGCTTGTCGTTCGAGAACAGCTGCTTGCGCGCGTAGTGGCCGGTGCTGATCGCGCTACGAAGGTCTGACACAGGCCTCGCTCAACACCGCGCGAATCGTGGAGAACGCCCGGTCGCGCGACCACGTCTGTTCGACGAACGCGCGGCCGCGCAGTGCCTGCTCGCCCGCTTCCTCGCGGTGACCCGCCACCCACAGGATGGCGTCGCGCATCGCGTTCGCATCCTGACGCGGCGTCAACTGCGCGATGCCTTTCAACGTCAGCGCCAGGCCCCCGACGGCCGTGGCCACCGCCGGTGTGCCGCACGCCACCGCCTCGAGCGGCGACATGCCACCACCCTCCGCAAGCGACGCCTGCACGACGAGGTCGACCGCCTGCACGTACTCGCAGAGATCCTTCATGGGGTGGACGGCAGGACGAGCGATGACCCACTCGGCCGCGTCCGGCAGGTCGAGCGATCGGGCAATGTTCACGAACTCCTGAAAGCCTCCGCCAAGATTGATCACGACCGCATCAAGTCCCCGCGCGCGCGCCAGCGTGACTGCGCGCAACACGGTTTCGGGATCCTTCTCGTGGCTGATCCGGCTCGAAAACAGGATGAGGAATTTGTTCTCCGGAAGCTGGTGCCGCCTTCTGAGCGCTGCGCGCTCGCCGGCGGTGACCGGCTTGAACAGCTTGGTATCGATGCCGCAATAGTAGCCCTCAAAGGCGCGGGCAGGAATGGCCGCCGCGAGATCGCGCAGATACGGCCCTGTGGTGAGTACAGCGGTCCCCAGCCGGCCGCTCACGCTCATCGCCACGCGAAGGAACATCTCTCCGGCCATGGCCCCGATCTGGCCGATCTGCCCGCGCTGCCGGCGGCACCGGAAGTACTCCACAGGAGAAGTGCCGAGGTAGGTCACAACCGGAACGCCCGTCAGTTTGCCGACAATCGTCGCATTCAGCGAGCCGCGGCCCATCTCCTGGGACAGCACCACGTCGAAACCGCGAATGTGCCCGAGAAGGTACCGGATCGAGCGCGCCTGGAACGCCAGCCGGCCGCCGTCGATTGTATCGACGCTCAGCCGCGCCCCGCTCTCGGCGATGCGCTCGGATAAACCGCTCTCGCGGAACTCCCGTGCCGGTGTGGCCAGCGTGAGATCGCAAATCTCCGACAACCCGACGACGAATCGGATGTCCGTGAACCCCTCGCAGAAGTAGAGGACCTTCACGGCTGCGACAGACCCGCCGCCCTCCGCACTGCACGGGGAAGGACGGACATCAGATACGACGCGCACGGCTCCCAGCCCGGCGACGTGCGGAAGGCGTCGCGAAACAGCAGACGCGCTTCGCTGAGCTGGTTGAAGTACAGCCGATCGCGGCCGGCCCTGACGGTCGATTCCGCCAGCCGGGCGCGCAGGTACGGTGTCAATTCAGGAAAACGCCCGCTTTCGAGCAGCGATCGCCAGATGAACACGAAGCATTCGCTCTTCTCAGGGCTGCGTCTGACGGTCTCCATCCCGGAGTGAATCCGGTACCGCGTCAATCGCTCGGGGACGTAATAGAACACACCGCCGGATGCCGCGAGCAGGCTCGCGATCCAGAAGTCGTACGCACCGGCCACCTCGGGCACCAGCTTCGCGTATTCGAACGCGCCCGCTCTGAAGACCGATGCCATCGCCACCGGCACGGCATTCTTCTGAAGGACGAGCGCATGCGGGTCGTCGATGTCTCCCGCCGGCAGGTTCAGCCGCCCGTACGCGGTGGTGTTCTCGATCGTCGCGGGCTCGTCGATCTCACCGCTCTCTCTCATGATCCAGTGATCGCAGAACGCCAGGACCCTGCGGTGTCTGGCCTCGAGCGCAGGGACGAGGCGCGCGAGAAATTCCGGCTCCCACACATCGTCGTCGTTCAGAATCGAAATGTAGCGGCCACGCGCCTTTCGGAGCGCCGACTGCAGGCTTCGTGGGACGCCGAGCGTCGCGGGATTCGCTTCATAGCGAAGCCGGCCGTCCGCGAACACCGACGTCGCGATCTCCTTCGCGTCGGACGATCCGGAGTCGTCGGCGACGATAACCTCGTAGTCGCCGAAGGTCTGCGCGGCCACCCCGCCAAGCGCGGCGCGAAGATAGTCGAGGCGTTTGTAGACGGTGAGGATCACCGTCACGAGCGGCTTCGCCGTCACTCAGCCACCTGCTGAAAGACTCTCATCAACTCGGGAAGATGCCGGTCCATCGTGAACGACGCGCCGACGTTCCGGGCGCCGCTGCACAACGCGGCGTAGTGATGCGGATCCTGTACGCACGAGACAATCGCCTTCGCGAGCGCCGAGGCCGACGGGGGATGCCCCGGCGCGAGGTGCCCGTTCACGCCCTCACGAAGCCACTGCGGGATGCCCCCGACCGCGAACGCCGCGGCCGGTCACTCCGTGTTGCGCGGCCGTCGGTCCCACCGAACCGAAAGGCTCCGGCCAGACGCTCGGAACCACGAGAAGATCGGTTCTCGCCATCAGCACGTCGAGCTGGTCGGCCGTCTGCCAGCCCGGAAACGTCACCTCGATGTCGCTGTTCGCTGCCTGGATGGTTCGCGCACGCTCTCCCCACTCGCGCCGGTCGCGTCCATCGCCGGCCATTGTGAGCCGGAGCGGGCGCCCGAGCCGTTGTTGCGTTTCGGGCAGCGCATCGAGCAGGAACGCACCACCCTTCAGCGCATCCATGCGGCCCGCGAACAGGAGGTTCAGCGACGCGCCTCCACGGTAGTCGTTCGGCCCCGGCGTGGACGTCACCGGGAACGGGACGACCGTGGAGCGGACGCCGTGACGGTCGAGCTCACACTGCATGTGGGCGCTGTGGGTCAGCACGGCGCGATACTCACGCAGCAGCGCGAGCCTGCGGGATTGCTCACGATACAGGTTCCACATCGTCGATGGGCTGTTGCCGCCGCATCCTCGTGGAAAGTAGTACGCCAGGCAGGCTGCGCCGAACTGCCGGTCGCACGCGATCATGCCGGGACGGGTGTGGGTCTTGGTGCCGCTCACGCAGGTACCGACATAGGTGTGCACGAACTGTACAGCCGGCGCGATGCGGAGCAGATCGCGTTCGGCGCTGGTGTCGTGCAGCCCGTGTACGTACAGGACATCGGGCTTCCAGTCGCGCAGCCGTTGAGTCGCCCCGGTGGCGCCGAGCTCGGCGGCTGAAAACAGCGGCGTCTCGACGGGCAGATCGATCCGCTGGCGTTCGCCGGTTTCGTGGTGCTCGTACCAGAACGCCAGATCCAGCCCGGCGCGGGCCATCGCCGGGAGCACGAGCGAAAGATACGCCTCGATGCCGCCGAGTCGCTGAGCGGTCCACGCCAGCACGGCCACTCGCATCAGCGCCCCGAGAGCACCTCGCGCTCGACGGTGCGCCAGTGGTAGTCGGTAATCAGCGCGCCTTCGTTGCGCTGCGGCATGCGACCCGTGCCGTACACATCGCGCGGCGCGATGTCGAACGTCATCGCCCGCTCGACGTAATCGTGGAAGGCATGATGGCCGTGCATGAACACGTCGAGCGCGTACGTATCGGGCCGGAGCGGAAGCCCCGGCACGCGGCACGCCAGCGTCCCGGCGCCCTTGGCAACCGAGAAGCTTTCGTTGCGGAATCCGCTGGACAGCGTCGCGACACGCGTCCCGTCGAGCATGTTGATCGAGACGCTCGCCAGCACGTGCTCGAGCGGCGCCTTGGCCTCGTAATCAATGAGGATGTCGAACGGCTGACCGTAGCGAATCGAGCGCGTCAGCTCGCCATCGGCCGCGGTCATCGAAATCGTCGTCGCCCGCACGCTTCCCGAGCCGGTCCGATCGTGCCGATCGCGCAAGTCTCCGACCAGCGTGGATTCTTCGTGCGCGGAGTACGCCTCGATGGCCTCACCCACATCGCCGGCCAGCGCCACGCGCCCGTTCTTGAGCAGCACGGCCCGCGAACACAGGCTCCCGATGGCCGCCATGTTGTGGCTGACGAGCAACACCGTGCGTCCGTCCGTCGCGACGTCGCGCATCTTGCCGAGGCACTTCCGCTGAAAGTCGGCGTCGCCCACCGCGAGCACTTCGTCGACGATCAGGATCTCGCTTCGCAGGTGAGCCGCCACGGCGAAGGCCAGCCGCACGTACATGCCGCTGCTGTAGTGCTTGACCGGCGTATCCAGAAAGCGCTCGACGCCGGCGAAGGCCACGATGGCGTCGAACTGGCTGCGAATCTCGGCTCGGGTCATCCCGAGAATCGCGCCGTTGAGGAACACGTTTTCGCGGCCGGTCAACTCCTGGTTGAATCCCGTGCCCACCTCGAGCAGGCTGCCGACCCGCCCGTGGAGATCGGCTTCGCCTTCCGACATCTCGGTGATGCGCGAGAGAATCTTGAGCAGCGTGCTCTTGCCCGCGCCGTTCGACCCGATCAACCCGAGCACTTCGCCGCGCGCGACGTCGAACGTCACGTCCTTCAGCGCCCAGAATTGCTCCCGCTCGGCACGCGCAAAAGGATGGCGCACGCGCCGCACGATCGCCTCGGCGAGGGTCGTCGGCGCGGTGTAGTCGTGACGGATCGTGTACTGCTTGCCGACGCCCCGAACCGCGATGGCGAGCCCGTTAGACGACATCGGCGAAGCTTCGCTCCGTGCGTTTGAAAACAGCCGCGCCAAAGACGAAGAGCCCGAGGGCGACGGCCGCCGACCACGAGACGAACGCGAGCGGGGGCAGCGCGCCGCCGGGCACCAGCGAGGCGCGCATCCCGGCGATCAAGGCGGCCAGGGGATTCACGAGATAGAAGGCCGTCTGATAGCGAGCCGGAATCTGCGAGACGTCGTAGGCGACGGGGCTCGCGTACAGGAGAAACGGAACCACGATCGGGAAGGATGTGCTGAATGTCGCGGTACTTCACCGTCAGGGAGGCCGCGATGAACCCTGCCCCCAGCGCGAGACACAGGATGAGGCCGATCCAGACCGGGAGCAGCAGGGCGAGCGCTGGCGGCGACGATCCCTGAGACGCGAGCAGCACGACATACACGGTCAGCGCCACCGCAAAATCCAGCAGCGTCGAGAGCGTCCCCGACAGCGGCAGTATCAGGCGCGGAAAGTACACCTTGCTGACAAGGTAGGAATTGCCCACGAGCGAAAAGCTCGTCTTGCTGAGTGTGAAACTGAAGAGGTTCCAGGCGAGCAATCCCACGAACGTGAACAGGAAGTAGGACCCTCCCGGCGGCCTGGCGCCAGCGACGATGCCGAATGCGAAGTTCAGCACGCCGGCGGCGATGAGCGGCTGGAGCACCACCCACATGATGCCCAGCGCGGTCTGGCGATAGCGCAGCTTGATGTCGCGGCGCGCGAGCTCGACCAGCAGGTCGCGAAACTCCGCCAGCTCATGCAGATCGATCGAGACCCAGCCGGTTGTCGGGCGGAGCGTTCGCACGTACGACGTGCTCATGCCTCGATCGCCTCGGCCGCCACACGGGCTTGATGCTGCAACACCATCCAGCCACTGCGCGCGCATGCCTCGAGAGCGGCCCGCATTTCCGTGGTGGCGAGGTAGCTTGGCGCCTCGAACGGCGACGCCAGCGATCCGTCGGCCGCCGGCGCCAGAACCGGCCCTCGCATCGACCACCCGATCGAAAAAATCTCGTAGCCCGCGGCGCGAAGCAGCGCCATGGCCCGGCTGCCGGTGCCTTCGTGGTCTTCGAACACGACGTGACGGATGCGATGCGCGTGAAGCGACCCCGCGGCGCCCTCGAGCACCTGCTCTTCATGGCCCTCGACGTCGATCTTCATCATGCCCGCTCGTTGTCCGCCGATCACGTCGTCCAGTTTCGCGACCGCCACCTGAACCATGCGTTCGACATTCGACGCGTTGTGTTCCGCCGCGATGTGCGCCAGGCCGTCGTTCGCCGACGCCGGATCGGGAAGTACGAGGGTGGCGGATCCCGCCTCGGCGCCCAGCGCCCCATCGTGCAGCTCGATAGCGGCCATCTCGTAGTGCCGGCGCGCATGCTCGACGTTGCGTCTCAGCCATTCGGCCACGTGCGGATTCGGCTCGAACGCCAGCACGCACCCGTCCGGCCCCGACGCGACGGCGCCGAGCAGCGTCATGTATCCCAGGTTCGCACCGACGTCGATCACGACGTCGGCGGGACGCGTCAGCCGGAACAGCACTTCGGACACGGCAAGGTCGAACACGCCTGTGGTCCAGAGGCACCGTCCGACGTGTTCGGTCGGATCGGCCCACAACTCGACACCCCACGACACCGGCATGAGCCGATGGCCGGGTGGCGGTGCGGCAAGGCTCGACGCGAGACGCCTCGCCAGTTGATGAGGGCGATAGACGAACCACGGCTTCCAGACGGCGGTGAGGTTCATGCGGCCCGGCGCGCGACCGCCATCACCGAGCTTCCGAATGGAAGCCAGCCGGCAATCGCATGCTCGCAGCGAAACCATGTTTGAAGCGCCGAATTCAGGAACGGTGGCGGCACGCGCGGCACGGCGGCATCCGATCGGATCAACGCCTCCTTCGCCCGGACGGCGAGCTTCGGCAGCGTCAGCGACTGGAACAGATACCGGGCTCCCGTCACGTCGAGACTGGCGGCCTGCAGCAGGCGCCGCACCTCACCCGCCGCGTAGCGCTTGACGTGGCCGTTGAGCTGGTCGTGCGAGGTCCACAGCGCGTCGAATGCCGGCACCGTGATGAGCATCTGACCGTCGGCGACAAGGAGGCTCGCCGCGCGCCGCACCATCGCCTCGGGGCGCTCAACGTGTTCGAGCACATCGAGCATCAGGATGAGATCGAACCCGCCGCTCGACTTGAACGTGTCGAGATCGCCCAGATGGATACGGTGGCGCCAGCGTCCGCTCTGCTCCACGGCAATGCGATCGGACTCGACGCCCTCGACATGTCCGAAGACGTCGAGCGCATCGAAGAACAGCCCGGCGCCACAGCCGATGTCGAGGATCCTCGCGCCCGTCCGGTGTCCGAGAATCTGCCGCACTTCCTTCAGCAGAATCTCCTCGCGGACGCGCCACCACCAGTGCCGGCGATACAGATCGCTGTAGGCGGTGGTGTAGTCGGACTGCATTACTTCGCCCCGAGCACGCGCGCCACGATATAGGGTGGACGACCTTTGGCTTCGCCGTACACCCGGCCCAGATACTCGCCGATGATGCCGAGGAACAGCAGCTGCACCCCTGAAAGGAACGTCATGATCAACAACGACGCCGTGAACCCTGCCGGCACCTCGCCGACAGCCAGGCGCACGTAGATGGCGTACAGCGCGAAGGCCGCCGAGGCGGCAATCGCCAGCACACCCGTGACCGCGGCGGCCCGCAGCGGCACAATCGAAAACGAGCACACACCGTCGAGCGCCAGCTTGAGGAGCTTCCAGGTGCTGTATTTCGGCTTGCCGGCGAACCGGGCCGCGCGATCGACGTCGATGCCGACCTGCCTGAACCCCACCCACGCGCGAAGCCCGCGCAGGTACCGCTCATGTTCGGGCAAGCCTCTCAGCGTCGTCACGACGGGGGCCCCGAGCAGCGCGAAGTCGCCGCTGTCGAGCGGCAGATCCGTATCCGACAAGGCCGAGATCAGACGATAGAACATGCGATAGGCGGCCCGCTTCAGCCAGCTTTCCTGACGCGTTTTCCGCCGCGCGAACACGACGTCGGCGCCGGCTTCGTGATGCTTCACGAACTCCGGAATCACCTCGGGCTGATCCTGGAGATCGCCGTCCATCAGCACCACGGCATCGCCCTCGGCGTGATCGAGCGCGGCGCCCATAGCGGCCTGGTGGCCGAAGTTGCGCGAGAGCACGACGAGCTTGATGCGCCGGTCGCCGGCCGCGGCGTCCTCGAGCATCGTCCGCGTCCGATCGGTGCTCCCGTCATCGACGAACACCATCTCGTGGGGTCCGCCCGGGATGCCGTCGAGCACCGCGCCGAGGCGTGACAGCAGCTCCGGGATGTTCTCCTGCTCGTTGAAGATCGGAATGCCGACGGACAATCTCACCGGCGCACCCGGCCCTGCAGATAGATCATGGCCCACAGTCCTCCACCGAAGGTGTAGGGCTCGGTCACGACGGGCTCGAAGGCCGCGCTGAAGAGCCCGGTCCAGCTCTCGATCGAGCGGGCGAATCGCCCGCGATCGAGCTTCGCCATCACGCGCGCCCGCGACATGCGGGGCGGCAGCACGAGCTCGAGCACGTGCACGCGCCCGTCTGGCGCGACGAGCGTGGTCAGCCGGCTCAGAATCCGGCGAACGTGATCGTCGGACACGTGATGCAGAAAACTGTTGACGAGAATCGTATCGAACGTCCCGAGCGACGACAGATCCGCCTCCGTGAGATCGGCCTGGACGAATGTCCCCGCGTGCCGCGCGCGCGCCATCTGCAGGTACCGTTCGTTGATGTCGAGCCCGACGTACTCCGCGTGTTCGAACCTGCGGGCATTTGTTCCGGTACCACAGCCGACGTCGAGCACCCGGCGGACCGGCAGGTCGCGCAACCGGCGTTCCACGGGCGCAAACTTCTGCGCGGCAAACGGCGCCTGCCAGAGCGCGTAGATCGCCGGATGCTCCATCAACCGATCCCGTGTGTCTGCTAGCGCCATCGCACCTCGAAACGCCCGACGGATTCACTATGGGGGAACCGCTCTCGAATCCGCGTGGCGAGCGGCCCAGACGGAACCGCCGAGAACTGCGGCCGCTGGTTCAGCACGACAACCCTGCCGCGAAGCCAGAGCGCCGCCTCATCCTCCCCGTCGGCAAAGAAATTGAAGAATGTGCCAGTCCGGCTGAGGCGGTCCACAAGAAAATACACCTCGGGCGAGTCCGGTCCGGCGATAAGCTGCCCACGTCCGATGTGCTCGGCGACCAGCTCGGCAATGCGCCGGTAGGTTCGCGCCTCCTCGGCACGGACGTTCAGATGCCCGCGCGGCATGTCGAGCCTGGTATCGAAGGCAATAGGCTGGTGCCAGGCGCCGAGACTGTCGAGGTATCCCCTGTTCATCGTGAGCACCGCAAACACGGCGAGCGATGCGCACCAGACAAGCAGCGCGGGATTCCTGAGGTTGGAAAAATACCGGGCGCAGGCGGCGCCCGCGATGACCGCCAGCGGCGCGGCGTAGCAGAAATAGATGGCCCCGCTGAACGGAAACTGGACGAGCGACGCCCACGCCAGCATCGCCGTGGCGCAAAAGAGAATGCGGCGCTGCTTCTTGTCTGCGTCGGACCGCACCGCGAGCAGCCAGCTGACCGCGACGGGCAGCAGCGCGGCGAACGCCCGGCCCGACTGCCAGAACAATTGGTACGCGGCATAACGATCGAAGGCCACCACCATCGCGATCGTCGCCACGACGGACAGCCCTGCCAGCGCGAGAACGAACCGCATCGGGGTGAGGTGAATCCGTCTCGCGATCGGCAACACCAGCGCCACGCACGGGACGCCCAGCAGAATATAGCCCGCCTGCGTCATGGGCAGGCTGGCAAACTGCAACCGCTTTTTCGGCAGGATGAACAACCCGTTCAGCAGCGGCTCGAGGTGCCCGCCCGTCAGATACGGAATGAGGCCGGCGACCAGAGGGAGAGCGGCGCACAGCACGGCAAGCGCGCCCGCACGATGGGCGTCCTCCCCATGATCGGAATCGGATTCCCCAGACGCGCCCAGAAGAATTCCGCACGCGACGATCGGCAACAGGAGGTAAATCGACTCGGTCGACGTCATCCTGATCTTCAGAATGGCCATCGCCAGGCAAATGCTTCCCAGTGCGGTCGCGATGCGAACCACGCGGTGCCCCCGCCCGTACAGAAACGCCATGACGAGCGCCACGAGAATGTACAGGCCTGTCTGCTTGAACGCAATCGACAGGCCGGCGGCAAGCCCGGCTGCCGCCGCGAAGCGAAGCGACCCGGTTTCCGTGTAGCGGACGAAGGCCCAGACACAGGCGATGGCGCACAGCAGGACCCACCACGATGGCAGCGACGCGAAGTAGTTGGGAAAGCTCCACGTCAACGAGAGTATCGAAACCAGCGCGGCCCCGATGGGCTCGAGAAATCTTCTGAGGATGACGTAGATCAGCAGCTGAACGGCGGCGAAGGCGGCGAAGAGAACCCAGCGCAGGTGCACGAGCTCCACGCCGAGCACCTTGAACGCGGCCGCGTGCAGCAGCGACAACCCGCCGGTATACGGCTCCTGGTAGTCCACGTGCGGCAGATTGCCGAGCAGGATGCGCACGGCCGACTGGGCAATCGTCCCTTCGTCGTGCGGCACCCATCCGCGCGGCACGAACATCCAGAGATAGACGAGCGAGGCCGCCACGAGCAGCCAGCCGGCGATCTCCCTGCGATCGCGCATCACGCCGCGGACCTCAGGACGGCAATCGTGTGCCGCACGTCGAAGTGCGCGTCGTAGTAACGGCGCGCGTCGTTCGACAAACGACGCCGCTCTTCCGGAGCGGCAATCAGGCGGGACACGTGCGCGTTGAACGTGCGCCAGTCGCCCACCTCTGCCAACCGCACGGTTTGCGATCGCTCCCAGAACGGCTCGGTCAGACGGCCGCTCGTGGTGACAACCGGAACGCCGAGAAACAAACCCGCCATCGTCGTCGTGCGGCGCGCGCTGACGCCGTCCGGGTATGGCTGGATGAGGACGTCGCACGCGGCGACGTGGGTGCCGATGTGAGCGGGCTCGACAAAGCCGGTTGCGATGATTCTGTCGCGCAGTTCGGGATGTCGATCGAGAAACCCGGCCGCGTACGATCCGCTCTTCTCGCCGATCAACACGAGCCGCACATCCGGAATGTCACGAAGCAAATCCGGCAGCAACGCATCGAGGAGCGTCGAGACCAGCGATCCGTACGTGCCGACGTGGCCTATCAACCGTGCCCGATCGGCGCCAAGCGCCGCGCGAAGATGGGTCACCGCGTCCATAGAAGGCGCATCCAGTGCGCTCGGAATCGGCAGCCACGCGAAGGGTACCACGCGGCCGAGCGCGTACGGCTGCAGCCGCGGCTGCCACGCGGGGATAGACATCCAGACACGATCGGCAGCCCGCAGCAAGACGACGGTCATCACACGATGCACGGCCGCGGCGGCCTTCTGCCGCCACGTCCCGGCGAATTCGAGATACGGCTCGTGGACCATCAACTCGATGCGATCGCCGGTGGCGGCGCGGCGTCGCAGCCAGAGGCAGAACGGCAGGTTCATCGCACGCCTGCCGTACCCGTGCGGAACCCACTGCACCAGGATCCGGCGCGGCGACGGACAGGCGTTCAGTCCGGCGTCGGTTCGGCGCAGGTCTTCGGTGCGGAAATTCCCCAACGTGCGATGAACGCGGACCTGGCCCGCCGGACACTCCCGCCCGTTCTCGCCAGGACACCAGACGTGCACTTCATCGCCGGCCTCCGCCAGACCTTGCGCGACCTGTCGGGCGTAGTCACCGACGCCACCAATCGCCGGCGGGTACTCGGGCGTCAAGAGGTGAATGATGGCCATCTGCGATCGGTCTAGTTGAGCGAGCCGTACGCGGACAGACATCGTGCGACGACCTGCGGCCACCGGAACCGCTCGAGCACGACCTCGCGCCCGTGCACGCCGAAGGTCGCCGCCTCGACCGGGTGTTCGGCCAGCCACCGCAGCCGCCCGCCGAGCGCGTCACGGTCGTCGGCCTCGACGACGAATCCGGTTTTTCCGTCCTCGACGATCTCGGGCAGGCTCGCCACTTTCGTGGCGACAACCGGCGCGCCGCAGGCCATCGCCTCGAGCAGGGTCTGCCCGAGGAGCTCGGGTACGTTCGTTTCTCCCTCCGGCGTTCTGTACAGGCTCGGCAGCACCACACACAACGCGCGGCGGTACGCATCGACGAGCATCTCGTCGGTCATGTCGTGTCTGAACCGGACGGCCTTGCCCCTGGCGAGCGCGTGCAGCCGTGCCACATACGGCGTGTCGTTCGGCGGCCCGACGATGTCGAGCGACAGGCCCGCCGGCAGCGCCTCAATCAGGTTCGCGATGCCCTTGTGCGGCAGGAGCCGCCCGACGAACAGGACACCGCCATCGCGCGCGATGTGCCGCGCCGGCGAAAATTTCGCCGTATCGACGCCGCCGAGGATGACGCTCGCACCAGCCGAGTCGCGATGGCCGAACACGGTGCGGCTGTACTCGCTGATATGCAGGTGGCCGTGAAACCACCTGTCTGTGGAGACGTATGCCGAGATATCCCAGCCGCCGCCGCCAAGATCGGTGACGAACACGCGGCGGCCGGTCATGCGACAGAGCAGCCGCGGCCGTACTGCTCATCAGCACGTGCTGCTGATGGCAGTGCACGACATCGGCACCGAGAATCTCGCGCACCACGACGGGCGACCAGCGATTGGCCCACTGGCCGCGTACCGCCCATCCGCCCGCGATCACACGTACGCTGAGCCGATCGACCGATCGCTCGCCGGCATCGGCGCCGAAGGTCACGAGACGAGTCGGGTACTTCGTCGGCCATATGGCGAGCCAGCTCGAGCGCGTAGCGCTCGGCGCCGCCGATAACGCCGTCGGCGCCGAACAACGCCGGCACCAGATGCAGCACGCGCGGAGGGCCGGCGTGCGGTCATTTCACCGCTTCCAGTTCGATCGACAGGAACCACGCCGGAAACATCCACGCCCACCGCCGTTCGTAGACCTGCGGGCGCCGGTTCGCGAAGCGATGCACGATCTTGTTGGCCAGCGTGGGATAGAACACGATCTGCGACCGCACACGCTTGAAGTGCGCGCCGCTGTAGAAGCCAAGCGCGTGCGCGGGATCGAAGTAGTCGAAGCTGAACGCGCTGAAGTACCGGCGGTGCGTCGGATCGGTGTAGGCGTTGCCCGACGAAAAGTGCGGCACCACGATGTGCACGCGCGCGCCGCCGGCACACACGCGGTGAATCTCTTCCATGACGCGCAGTGTGTCGTCGAGATGCTCGATGACATCCTGGGCGTGCACCTCATGGAACGCGTTCGAGGGAAGGGGCCACGGCAGGACGGAGAGATCGTGCACGAGATCGGCCCCGACGCGGTCGCTGATATCGACGTTCACGGCGCCGTCAATCCGCTGGCGGCCGCACCCGAGGTTCAGAATGCCATTTCGACCGCTCATATCTCACCGGGCGTGTGCGTGTGGACGCGCCTCGCCGTCGGCCTCGGACTGGGCTGCCGCTTCAGCTTCGCGCTTCGGCTTCGGCTTCGGCCACGAGCGCCTCCTGGACGTAGGCCGTCCGCTGCGCCGCATACACGATCGCCGTCATCAGCCAGAACAGAATGCCGAGCTGCGTGTTGAACGCCGGCCCGGTGAAGCACAGCCCCGCGATGAGCACCTGAACCGACAGCGCCATGCTCGCCAGTTCGTGCAGTGGATGGTCGGGATCAATGGCGACGCGATAAGTGTTCCGCAATGCGGCCAGGATGGCGCCGCCGTACAGGAACCACATGAACACGCCGCCGTCATACAACCACCCGGTCGGTTGAATCTCGGCATGCAGCGACTCGTATTGCCAGTTGGGCTCGCCGAAGTAGACCGACATCATGCCCCATCGTCCAAGCCCGGCGCCAAACGGAAATTCGTAGGTGAGTTCTCGAATCGTGTATCCAGGAAGAACCCGCGGTTGGTCTGATAGGTCTCGACGACCCCCGAACTCACCATGTCCTCGTACCGATCGGACACGACATCGCCTCCGAGCGTGACCGCCCAGACAAACGATCCCACCACGAGACCTGTGGCAAGCGCCGCGCGCCATCCTCCCTGCATCGCCCGCCCCTGCCGCAGGCTGACAAACGCCACCGCCAGCATGCAGATGACGAGCATGAGCAGCACCGAACGCACCTGCGTGAGATACACGACAGTGATGGCCACGAGCACGGCGCCGAGATAGCACGCGCGGTTCATGACCGTGAGATTCGAGCGTGTCGAGAGCCCGAACGCGAGAAGTGCCGCGATGACGCCCGAAATGGCCGCGCCGCCCGGCATGTCGCTCAGACCGGGCGGCCGCACGATCAGACGATCGTCGGTGCCGAGATAGCTCAACTCGTGGACGAACTCCGGATTCAATTTCAGGCCGAGCGAGCTGAACTCGGGCGGCAGGAAGGTGTCCGGATAGTACACCTGCAGCAGCCCGAGACCGGCGCTGAAGAAGTGCGCGGCGAAGACCAGGAAGATGAGCCGCTCGAGGCGCTCGGCCGTCAGCCACACGCGAACGGCCCAGAATATGGGTGCCGCCAGCGCCAGCTGAAACACGATTTGCGCGACGCCGGCCATCATCCATGTGCCGGGGTGCATCAGCATGAGGACCATCAGCAGGAATGACGTCACCACCCAGCGCGCGCCGGGGCTCGCGGTGTCTGCGCCGATCGAGCGCGTGCAAATCACCAGCGCAAGAAGACTCGACACGTACGGAAACGCGCGGATGTAGGTGCGATAGGCCTGCGAGCCGGGAAGGAACAGCAGCAGGCCCCACATCACCTGAATCAGCACGAACGCTTCCACCCATCCCCACCCATGCCCCTGCGGAATCTGCGGTTCTTCGTCCCGCTCGGCGGGCTGAAGCTGGACGGGAAAGATCAGCTGGCTAGGCTGTGGCGATTCGTCTCGCATCGGAATGAATCAGGCGGCGCAGCAGTTCCTCGTATCGCGCCACCATGAGGTCCAGAGAAAGGTCTTTCGCCCGCTCGGCGCCAGCGATCTCCAGCGCGTGACGCGCTGGCGCGTCGTCGAACAGCTCGAGAATCGCGGCGCCAAACGTGGCGCGATCGGCGACCCTGCCGTAGCGTCCGCCGGCCAGTACTTCGCTGCTGCCGGGATTCGGGACGGCCACGACGGCCGTTCCGCACGCCATCGCCTCGAGATAGGGCAGGCCGAAGCCTTCGTACGTGCTCGGCGAGGCATACACCCACGCGCGGCGGTAGAGCCGGGCCAGCGCGAGATCGTCGATGCCGGTGTAGTAGGTCACGCCAGTCATCGACGGGCCCGGCGCTCCCACGAACATCAGCTGCGCGTCGGGACGGGCAGGCTGAATGATGCCGGCAAACACGTCGAGCAGGAATCGTCCCTGCTTGCGGCCGTCGAGGGCGCCAACGAACAGAACCGAGGGGCTGGGTGTTTTGGCGCCCGGATCTGGCCGGAAGACTCTCGTGTCGACGCCGTTGGGAATCACGTGGTGCACGAACGGATTGTGGCGTCGCGCGTTTTCGCTGACGGCGACGGTGCCGCGCTCGAGAAGCGCGGTTACGAGCTCCTGCCCGTACACACCGACCTGCAGCACCGCCCGGGCGGGAGACCTGGCATGCAATGCCTCTTGCAGCGCGCTTCCATGCATCACCCTCAGCACCGGTTTTCGCTTGAGCGGCAGCAGCAGGCTGTCGCCATGGGCGATGACGGCATCGAACTCGCCGTAGTCGGGCAGCAGCGCAAGCACGTTGCCGAGATAACCAAACGTAAGCCGCCGGCCGAGCCACGTGTTGACGAAGGACCTCCATGGGAGCTCACGCACGTCGTACCGGGCACCGGCGGGTTTGCGGTCGTGCGAGAACACGACGACGTGGTGCCCGCGCTCGGCCAGGCCGTGGGCCAGCATGTGTGCGACGCGCTCGATGCCTCCGCGCTTCTGGCCGACAGCCGGCAGGCCCGAGCTGAGAACGGCGAGACGCATCATCGTGCCACGATCACATAGACGGGAGGTTTGAAGAGGTTCTCGAGGCGCGCCGCCCGCAGCAGCCGGCGCAGCCCCCGGCGCAGGACGCCGCGTGTGAGCACGTCGACCGGATAGAACGAGATGCGCTCGAATCCGGCGTGACGAAGCAGATACTCGAGCTCGCCCGCTGTATAGCAGATTTCCGTGGCGCCCGAGTACCGGCTGATCTCGATCGCGCGGCGGCGGTTGTCGCGAATCCGGACGACCGAGCTCGGGCTCTCGACGAGAATCAGCGCCCCGCCGGTTCGCAGCACGCGGCGCGCGTCGATCAGCGTCTTGACCGGGCTGAGGGAGTGATGGATCGCGGCGACGAGAAACGCGCAATCGAAGGACTCGGCGGGGAGTGGAATCCTGTTGAACGATCCCACGGCGAAACGGACCTTGTCCGGACGCCCCCCGCGCTTGTCGATCACACGGCTGCCCACTTCGGTGAGAAACCGCTCCGACATGTCCAGCGCGACGACCCCGTCGACGTCGAACAGCGTCGACAGCCGTGCGGTGAGCCAGCAGGTGCCGGCCCCGAGATCGATCACGTGGCCCTTGACGAGCGGCCTGATTGCCGGATGCGCCAGCGCGAATTCGATGGCCGGCGGCGAGGCCGGCTCGCACTGGTCCAGCACGTTGAGCCAGGGCTCCTCGTGCGGTCCCCGAATCTTTCGTGCATCCTCGTCCGCCGAGCCGAACTCGTACTTCTCGAGCTCCCGATACTCGGGTTCCCCGACAGACAACGGCTCGCGCGCAATGACGGGAATCATGCTCAATGGGCTGTCATGCGCAGGGCCGCCACCGATTCGAGCACGGTGGCGATGCGTCGCATCTGCGTTGCGGGATCGCACAGGGCCTGCGCGCGCGCAGCGCCGTGTCGACCCAGCCGCTCGCGCCCGGCTCGATTGTTCAGAAGACCCGCCAGCGCGGAGGCGAGCGCCGGCGCATCGTCGGGTGGCACCAGCACGCCGCACGTGTCGTCGACAATTTCAAGTGGACCGCCCATCGACGCTGTCACGACCGGAAGTCCGGCGTACATCGCCTCGATGAAGCTGATACCGAAGGCCTCAGGCGCGATGTTGGCCTGACAGAAGATGTCAGCCGAGGCCAGCAGCGCGGGCACGTCGGATCGCTGTCCAAGAAAGCGGGTGCGATCGGCGATGCCGAGCGCCGTCGCGGCCGCCCGCAGCGTGTCGAGGTAGCGCGCTTCGGCCGGCTGCTGCGCACCGCCGACGAGCCAGCACTCCCATTCGGGTACATCGCGAAGCCGAGCGAGCGCCTCGAGAAGCACGCGCTGACCTTTCCACGCTTCCATGCGACTGACCTGAATGATCACGATAGGCAAACCTGGTGCGTTGGGCTTGCCGCGCCGAAGCGATCGGTCATCCAGCGCGGAGGCGGGTGCGTCAGGTGCGTTAGGTGCGGCGACGGGCGCATAGATGACCTCGACCCGGGCATTCGTCGGTGGAAGCAGCGACGCCGTGTACTTGCTGTTGCAGACGTAGCAGTCCGGCTCGATGCGGCCGGCGAGGCGATCGAGCCAGTGCCCGCCGGTTTGCGCCATGTGCACCCAGGACACGAGCGGGATGCCCGCGCCCTTGATGACCGATCCGAAGATGGCGTGCGGCCATGCCTGATGGCACACCGCAATGTCGAACGAGTGTGTGGCCAGTAGCGACCGTAACTCCTGGCGCGCACGACGGACCCTGTCGGGACGCCGCAGCCGGACCTCGCCCAGCATCACGGGCATCATGCGCGCGGCATGCAGATCGCGCGCGAGCCGTCCCTCGAAGCACAACGCCACCGACATGTCCATGCCGGGCGCGAGCTCGCGCGATCGCGCGAGGGTCAGCAGAAATGTTTCCACGCCACCGTAGAGGTTGCCGCTGTGGACGTGGAGGACGTTCATGGTTAGGCTCAGCGGCTTGGTGGCTTAGGGCTGAGTGGTTTGCGAGACTCGTAGACCGGGATCAAGCGCCTCGGCCAGGCGCTTGCGACTGAACAGCTGCTCGGCCGCGGCGCGCCCGGCTTTCGACAAGGCGCCACGAAGCGCGGGCTCGCCGACGAGCTGGCTCATGCGCTCGGCCAGCTCGCTCGCATTGCCAGGCGTGTGGAACACGACGCCGGCCTGCGCGATCTCCGCGGCGCCGCCGGCCCGACTGACGATGACCGGACGTCCGCAGGCCATCGCCTCGGCAATCACGAGTCCGAACGGCTCGGGCTCGACGCTCGCATGGACCACGATGTCGAGCGATCGCATCGCGACGGCCACGTCGGGGACATGGCCGGTAAACCCGACGCTGCCGTTGAGGCCGATGCCCGTCGCCATCTCGCGGAGTGCCGCGACCGAATGCTGGCTCCCGTCGGTCTGATAAATCGAGTCTCCGACCACGAACCCCCGCACGGGAACATCCGCACGCACCTGCGAGAGCGCCCGCAGGAAGACATCGTGCCCCTTCCATTTCGCGAACGTGCCGACCAGCCCGATGCGGATGCCGCCGCTCGCCAGCGGAGCCAATCCGGCCAGCGCGTCCAGATCGAGTGACGGCCCGGCCGGATGAAAGCGATCGAGATCCACGCCGTTGTGAATCGCATGCACGCGAAGCGCGGCGGGAAACATCTGACGGGCGCGATCGGCCACGCTGGCCGAATTCGCCACCACCGTCGTGCAGCGTCCGGCGTGCATCTTCAACAGCATGGCACTGACCGGCCGCGAATCGGGGTAATCGTGCAGGTGCCACACGACCTCCGCGCGCGACGGACGGCATCGGGCGCCCAGCAGGTGCATCTTCAATCCATTGGTATGCACGATGTCCGGATCGAGACTCGCCAGTTCACGGCGAAGCTGCGAGGCATAGGCCATCGCTGGCCCCACGGCCCTGGCAGCGGCGATACCAAGCCGCACTTGTTTGGAGAACGAACCACGCCGGCCCCATTCGCCAAGCCGGGCGAGCGACGGTGGAAACTCCAGTACCTGAACGGAAATCCCAAGGCGGGCGACGCGATCGACGAACGGTCCGCCCCGCGCGGCGATGAGGTGGAGCGTCCATGACGGGCGGGCGGCCTGAACGGCCGCGAAAAGCTCGATGAGTGCGGTCTCCGCTCCCCCGAGCTCGCCGCCCGGATTGAGGAAGACAATTCTCACAGGCGGCGCGGCTTGACGGTTACCTGATCTCCGGGCTTGAGCGTGTCTTCCTGCTTCGCGTCGATTTCCTGCCGCCGGCCGTTGACGAGCCGCGTGATCGAGATACGCGTGTTCGAGCCTTTGGCGGTCACGCCACCGGCGAGCGATATCGCCGTGAAGATCGTCATGTCGTCATCATAAGGATAGGCGCCCGGCGATCGCACCTCGCCGGTCACGTAGATGCGCTCGGCCTTGGGCACGAAGATGGTATCGCCGTCCCTGATTTGCATGGTCTGCGCCTTGCCGCTCTGCACGTCGGTCAGACGCACGCGGATGTCGGGCGCTCTCGTGCCGACATAGGATGTCGCCGGCCCGCTCTGCCCCCCTGGTGGTAGATCTCGACCCAGTTCCCCGCTTCGGGCAATGTCGACCCGGCGAGAAAGATCGCGTCCATCAGGCTCGCGCTCGACTGCAGCGAATACTTGCCCGGCGAACGGACCTGCCCCTGCACGTAGACGTTCTGACTGCGATACACGGCCACTTCCACCGACACCTGCGGGTTTCGCAGGTACCCGTCGCCGAGCGCCCTCTCGAGCGTCTCTTCGATCGCGGCCACCGTCAGCCCTTCCGCTTTGACCCGATTCAAATACTGATACGGGAAGGTGCCGTCGCTGTCGACGCGGAAGCGCCCGGTCAGCGGCGCCGGTTCGCCATAGACGATGATGTTCAGCTCGTCCTGCGGCCCGACGACGTAATCCTTGGTCACCATCGGCTGCGCGGCACCAACCGGCGGCGGCTGCGGAGCGGGCACTTGCGCAGGCGCGGTCTGCGCACGCGCGGCGGTCGCGGGAACCAGAAGGAGCACGAACAAGAGACCCACCATATAGATCCTCACTGGCCTATCGTGATGTTGGTGATGATACGGGTTCGATTGAAGTTCTGCCTCAGTTCGTCCTCTGAGCGCCGGTTCATTCGTTCGGCACCGAACAGTACCCGAAAAGCCGCGGCCGAAATCGAACAGCACGCCACCACCAATCACGTCGGCTGTATCTTGTCGTGGTTCCAAACCAGGCGTTGGGGGAACGCCACGCCGCCACCGGTAAGTCAGGGTACTGCCGCTCGACAGAACCCTGAAAGCCGAGCGGTCCGTACACGCGCTGCGTCACCAGCAGGCGCAGACCGGACTGCAGATACATCGGCTCGGTGTCTTGGTACGAATAATTTACATGCCGCCTCGCGGTGACGTCAAACGTCGTCCGCGACTCGATCGACCAGTTCACGTTGCCTTCGTAGACGAGTCCCCGGTTCTGGACCAGCTCCGGATCCTCGGGATCGAACAGCTCGTAGCCGGCCGCGAAACTGCCGCGAATGACGGCATCGGGCGCGAACTCGATCATCGGCGTCACGCTGTAGCTCTTCGAGTTGCGCAGGGATGAGTTCGTGAAGATGTCCTGACGGTAGTTGCCAAGCACCGAGAAGGTCGTCAGCGGCGTCACGGCATAGCGGACGCCGGCTGTATAGGTCCGCCCGGTCTCGTTCAGCGCCTCGTCGAGCTGCACGCCCCGAAACTGCTCGCCGTCCTCATAGATTGAATCCGAATATTGCGCGGTCGCCGTCAGCGCCAGACGGTCGGACATGTCGAAATTGGTGCCCGCCAGGAACAGGTTTTCCACCCGTCGCGCCCGCGTGTCGATTTCCACGTTGGGACGCGTTCGCGTGTGGTTGCGCTCGGCGCCGACGAAGGGCTTGAAGCGGCTCGCCGACATGTTGAACCGGAGGCCGTAATTTGCGTTGGTCGACCGCTGCGACACGTAGTCCTTGAACCAGACGTAGTCGCCGCCGCCCGAGACCATCAACTCGTTGGCGCCCATCTTGAGCACGCCCATCACCCGCGAGGCAATCGTGAACGTGTAGTCGTCCCGTTCGCCTACCGTGTCGTTGAAGACGTTGTCGTCGATGCCGACATCGACCACCCGCACGCTCGGATAAATCGACAGCGGGCCGAACTGCAACTGCGCGGCTTCGCGCGGCGCGATGAGCTGCGCCTGGGCGCTCGGCACCTGCACGCATGCCAGGCAAACCATTGCGAATCCAAAGATGCGAGATCTGACGATCTTCATGGTGATTTACCTGGTCCTTGGGAGGCCGATGCCGAGCTGGCGTACCTTCCGATAGAGATTGGTTCTCTGCATGCCGAGCGAGCGCGCGGCCTCGTCCATCCGCCCACGATGGCGGGTCAGGATCTTCGCAATGAAATGACGCTCGAAACTGAGGCGCGCATCGCGCAGGCTGGTCGCACCGCCCTGGCTCCACACGACCGGTTCGAGCGCCACGTGATCGAGGACGTCCTCGAGTCGCACCGCGCCGCCCACGACGGCACGCACGAGCACTTCGAGCACCTCGCGGAGCTCGTGAAAATTGCGCCGCCATGGCAGCGCGGCGAGCAGCGTCAGCGCCTCTCGCGAGAAGGTCGGAACAGGAACCCGTGCGTCGGCCGCCGCGTCGCCGACGAGGCAGCCGATGAGCATCGGGATGTCGGCCGCTCGCAGCCGCAGGGGCGGCAGTTCGAAGAGCAGGTTGAAACGCGCGAACAGATCGCGGCGAAGCGTCCCCTCCTGCATCGCCGCATCCGGTTCTCCGTTCACGGTGGCGATGACGCGAACGTCGAAGCCCACCCCGGCCCCCGAGGCATCCGTGTCCAGCTGGCCGTCACGCAGGAGGCGCGCCAGCCTGACCTGCAGGGGGATGGGCAACTCATGGAGATGGAGGAGCGCGAGCGTGCCTCCAAGGGCGACCTTGCTGAAAATCTGCTGGTCCAGCCTTGCGATGTCGGGAATCCCGCAGTCAATCGACACGAACGGGCCATCGCGCCTCGCGCTGTTGTCGTGGATGGCGCGCGCCACCGACTGGACGTCCAATCCCGCTTCGGCCACGACGATGACGGTGTCGGCGCCACCGGTGGCACGGCGGAACATGGCACGAGCCCGCTCGGCGGGCAGCGATCCGCCGACAAGCTCTACAATCGTGGGGAACGCAATCAGATGCAGCTCCGCCCCGTCGGTCACGGAGATGGCCCTGTTCGATGCGCGTCATCGAAAGGGATACGCCCGTGAAGACTAGGGATGACTTAATGGGACAATTCGGCCGACAGTCGTGTCAGTCGCGATACGCGAACGGACACGCGACAGCCTTCTTATCGACCGCTGGGCCGGAAAGCGCAGAGCCCGGACGCAATTCCGTGCGGGCGATGTGCACGTGGTAACTCGTAGTAATATAAGGACCTTGTGCGAAAGTGGCGGAACTGGCAGACGCGCCGGACTTAGGATCCGGTGGCCGCAAGGTCATGGGGGTTCAACTCCCCCCTTTCGCAATCCGCCTCGCTGATGCGGCGCCTCGAGCCTTTCCTTCCTCTCGCGGCTGTTCTGGTGTGCCTGTTGGCGTGCGTTCCACTGCTGACCAAGTACCCCGCACCGGGCAGTGACGAACCGGGGTTCGTCGACCCCGCTATCACGCTTCTCAACGACGGCTATCTCGGCACAACGCTCTATGAAGGGCTCGTGCCAACGATGGATCGGTACATCTATTGGCAACCGCCGTTTTACTTCGTCGCGCTCGCCGGGTGGTTCTGGATATTCGGTGCCGGGCTGGAACAGGCCCGGCTGTTTTCGCTCGCCTGCGGCCTGAGCATCGTGGCCCTGGTTTATCTGCTCGCGCGCCGGTGGACCGGACCGTGGCCGGCGTTCGCGGCCAGCACGCTGTGCGCGGTGTCGTACTGGCTCACGAGCCGCGCCGTGTTCGCGAGGATGGACACGCTTTGCGTCGCTCTCAGTCTCGCAGCCGTGCTCGCGTACGTCCGGCGGATGGCTGTGGCCCGCCGGGATGCTCGCGGGGTTGGCGTTCCTCACGCATCCGCTCGGCGTTGTCCCGATTGCCACCATCGTCGCCGACCAGGCACTGACGCGTCGGCCCTGGCCCGACATCCGTAACGCCTGCACCGGTTTTGTGCTCGGCGGCGTGGTGTGGCTGATCTACGCGTTGCAGGATTGGGACGCGTTCCAGCTGCAGATGGCGCTTCAGTTGGCGCGGAAACAGCTATCGCCTCCCTACTGGTATCAATTCTGGATGGCCCGCAACCATGCCATCGCCATCGGCGTGGTCGCGGGTGCAGCCGCGTGGCTCGCATTCACGCGGCGCAGACCGGCTGGCAGCGAACTGGTCGTCGTTGGCACCGTTCTCGCGTTCGCTGCGGCCACCTACGCGCACGAGACGGGGTACTTCCTGTATTTCTTTCCTTTCGGGTGCGTCGCGTTGGCGCTGGCGGTTAGCCGTCACAGGTATGCCTATCTCGCGCTGGCGGGCGCGCTCGCCAGCGAAGCGGCCATCCTCGGGTACAACATCCATCGCTACGACCATCGCAATTACGCGGCGCTCGGCGACGCGGTGCGTGCTGTAATTCCGCCAGGCGCCAGCGTCTTCATCGGCTTTGCCGACGTCACGCCGTATTTCGCGCTGGTTGGGCGCAACCCGATGCGCGTCGCGACGCCAGTGCCGCTTGCCGACCCGCGCGCACACGGACGGCTCGCCGCGCAATCGGACTTCATCGTGACGACCATTCCCGACCCTTATCTCCCGGACGTCTCCGACGTCATACGCGGGAGAACGCCACTTGCGCTGATCGATCAAGGGCCGGGCTACCGCATCGCGGTTTTCGCCGGCAAACGTTGATACAATCAAGGCTGATGAAAACCGAATTCGCCGATTTGAGCGAGACCAAAAAGAGCGTGGCGGTCGAAATTCCCAGCGACATCGTCGATGCCCAAATCGATAGAGTTGCCCGCAGCTACAGCCGGCAGGCTCGCATTCCGGGATTCCGCCAGGGCAAGGTCCCGGCCACTCTCATCAAGAAGCGGTTCCGCGAGCAGATCCTGCACGATGTCGCGCACGATCTGATTCCGCGCGCGATTGACGAAGTGCTTCGCGAGCGGGGTCTCGAACCGGTGGACACGCCCGACGTCAAGGACGTCTCGCTCGACGAAGGCCAGGCGCTGACGTTCACCGCCACGTTCGAAACGCTCCCCCCCATCGATCCGGGTCCTCTGAACACGATCTCGCTTCGGCGTCCCGCGGTGACGCTCGAAGACAACGCCGTCGAGACCACGCTGACGCAGCTGCAGAACCGCGCCGCGCGCTTCGAGCCGGTCGAAGGACGCGCCGTCGACGACGGCGATACCGTGACCCTCGACGTCGATCGCAAAGCCACCGCCGAAGGCGAGAAGGACGACCATCATCACGACGTGGTCGTCGAGATCGGCGCGAAGGCGAATCCCCCGGGATTCGACGACAACCTGAAGGGGCTCGAGCCGGGGGCCGAGAAAAGCTTCACGATCCATTACCCCGACGACTATGCCGTCAAGGAGCTCGCCGGCACGAGCATGGACTACAGCGTCAAGGTCAAGGACATCCGCAAGCGCGTGTTGCCGGCGCTCGACGACGAGTTCGCGAAGGACCTCGGCGAGTTCGACACCCTCGACGCGCTGCGCGCGCGCATCCAGCAGGACCTCGAGCGCGAGGCGGAGCAGGAAGCCGACAGAAACCTGCGCGGCAGTGTGTTGAAGGAGCTTGCCGCGCGCGTCAGCGTCGACATTCCGGACTCGCTCGTGGAACGGGAGCTCGACCGGCGCACCGAAGAGTTCGCACGGCGATTGATGGATCAGAAAATCGATCCGCGCCGCGCGAACATCGACTGGGATCAGTTCCGCGACAGCCAGCGCGACGCCAGCCGCGAGTCGGTGAAGAGCGCGCTCGTGCTCGACGAGATCTCGCGGCGCGAGAACGTCACCGTGTCCGAGGAGGAGATCGACAAGGACGTGGCGCAGTACGCCGAGCGCAGCGGGCTGACGCCGGCGGCGGTGCGCGCGCGATTGGAAAAGGAAGGCGCGTTGTCGCGCATCGCGGCAGGGCTACGACGGGAAAAAACGATTGATTACGTGCTGTCTCAGGCTCAAGTCACCCGAGACTAGTGCCGATACCCTACTCAAGGCGGAGTGCTCCCTTTATGTCAGACTCGCGCATGCAGCTCGTTCCCATGGTCGTGGAACAGACCAACCGCGGGGAGCGAGCGTACGACATCTTCTCGCGTCTCCTCAAAGACAGCATCATCTTCATCGGCACGCCGATCGACGATACGGTGGCGAACCTGGTGATCGCGCAGATGCTGTTCCTCGAAGCGGAAGATCCCGACAAGGACATCACGCTGTACATCAACAGCCCCGGCGGATCGATCACCGCGGGGCTGGCGATTTACGACACGATGCAGTTCGTCAAGCCGGACGTGCAGACTCTCTGCATCGGCCAGGCGGCCTCGATGGCCGCGGTCTTGCTTTCAGCCGGGGCCAAGGGGAAGCGTTTGTCGCTGCCCAACTCCCGAATTGTGATCCACCAGCCCCTGATGTCGGGTCTGGGCGGCCAGGCCACCGACATCGACATCGCGGCGCGGGAGATCCTCCGCATGCGCGAGCGGCTCAACGACATCCTCGTGCACCATACGGGTCAGTTAGTTAAGCGGATTCAGGAGGACACCGAGCGTGACTACATCATGAGTGCCGACCAGGGCAAGGAATACGGTATCATTGATGATGTAATCAGGAAAAGGGCGTAATCCCCCAATATGGTCAAAGCAAAAGGCGAAAACGAGGTCTTGCGCTGCTCGTTCTGCAACAAAGACCAGAACGACGTCCGCAAGCTCATCGCGGGTCCTACGGTCTTCATCTGCGACGAGTGCGTTGAGGTCTGCAACGACATCATCGCGGACGACAACCGGTTCGACAACCGGAGCGTCCGGTCGGCCCTGCCGGTGCCCCAGGAGATCAAGAAGTTCCTGGACGAGTACGTCGTGGGGCAGGAAACGACCAAGAAGAAGCTGGCCGTTGCCGTCTACAACCACTACAAGCGCATAGAGATCCAGAAGCAGCCGCGCAGCCGGAACGACGTCGAGCTGACCAAGTCGAACATCATGCTGATCGGTCCGACGGGGACCGGCAAGACGCTGCTCGCGCAGACGCTGGCCAAGCTGCTCTCGGTGCCGTTCACGATTGTCGACGCGACGACCCTGACCGAAGCGGGCTACGTCGGCGAGGACGTCGAGAACATCATCCTGAAGCTGCTGCAGGCGGCCGGCGGCGATATCGAGAAGTGCCAGCAGGGCATCATCTATATCGACGAGGTCGACAAGATCTGCCGCAAGGATGAAAACCCGTCGATCACCCGCGACGTCTCGGGCGAGGGAGTGCAGCAGGCGCTCCTGAAGATCCTGGAAGGCACGGTGGCCAACGTCCCGCCGCAGGGGGGCCGCAAGCACCCGCACCAGGAATTCTTCCAGATCGACACGACCAACATCCTGTTCATCTGCGGCGGCGCGTTCGTCGGGCTCGAGAAGATCATCGAGCGTCGGGCGGGCAAGAAGACGCTGGGTTTCAAGGCCGACGTCAAGTCGCACCGGCACCGCGACCTCGGCACCACCCTCGAGAAGGTCGAACCCCAGGACCTGATCAAGTACGGCCTCATCCCCGAGTTCGTCGGCCGGCTGCCGGTCGTCGGTACGCTGCACGAGCTCGACAAGGCGGCGCTCGTCCAGATTCTGACGCAACCCCGCAACGCGATTACGCGTCAATATCAGAAGTTGTTCGAGTACGAAAACGTGAAGCTGCGCTTCGCGGACGACGCGCTCGAAGCAATCGCGGAATCGGCGCTCGAGCGCAAGATCGGCGCCCGGGGATTGCGCATGATCATCGAAGACCTCATGCTCGACCTGATGTACTCGCTGCCCAACCAGAAGAAGGTGCGCGAGTGCGTCATCACGCGTGAAGTCGTCGAGGCCAGGGACAAGCCGATTACGCTGGTGGAAAAAGCCGGATAAGTCTTTAGATCTAGGGATTAGAGATCTTTCGATCTGCCGATCAATAGATCCCTAGATCTCCCGATCTGACGTTACAGGAGACCCATTGGAAGTTTACGAGACCCTTCCCATCGTTCCGCTGCGCGACGTCGTTGTCTTCCCGCACATGATGATGCCGTTCGTCATCGGCCGGCCGTCGTCGACCCGGGCGCTCGAGCACGCCCTCGGCAAGGACAAGCGGATCTTCCTCGCGGCGCAGCACGACGCATCGACCGACGACCCGAAGCCCGACGACATCTACACCATGGGCTGCGTGGCCAACGTGGTGCAGAGCCTGAAGTTGCCGGACGGCAATATCAAGGTCCTCGTCGAGGGCGTCGAGCGCGCGCGAGCCGTCGAGTGGAAGGAAGACAAGGGCTTTTTCCGCGTCGTCGTCAAAGTGCTGCCGCGCCAGAAGGAAATGCCGGCCGACATCGAAGAGACCATGACGCGCGTCGTGTCGCTGTTCGAGCAGTACGTGAAGCTCTCGAACAACCTGCACTACGACGCCATGATTGCCGCCGTCCGGGTTGACGACCCGGGCCGCCTGGCCGACACCATCGCCGCCCACCTGCTGGTGGGCGTCGACGAGAAGCAGAACCTGCTCGAGATCGTCTCGCCCATCGAGCGCCTCAACCGCATCGCCGGCATTCTCGAAATCGAGGTCGACAAGCTCCAGGTCGATCGCCGCATCCAGTCTCGCGTCAAGAAGCAGATGGAGAAGGCGCAGAAGGAGTACTACCTCAACGAGAAGATGAAGGCGATCCAGAAGGAACTGGGCCGCAAGGACGACAAGGGCAACGAGATCGACGACCTGAAAAAGAAGATCGAACAGGCCAAGATGCCGAAGGACGTCGAGGAGAAGGCGATCCAGGAGCTGAAGCGCCTGGAAGCCATGCCCCCGATGTCGGCCGAAGCCACCGTCTCGCGCAACTACCTCGACTGGCTGATCGCCGTGCCCTGGCACAAGAAGTCGCGTGAGAGCCGCGACTTGAAGCGCGCGGAAGAGATTCTGCACAACGATCACTACGGCCTCGAGAAGATCAAGGACCGCATCCTCGAGTTCCTCGCCGTTCGCGCGCTCGTCAAGAAGCCGAAGGCGACGATCCTCACGCTGTCCGGACCTCCCGGAGTCGGCAAGACCTCGCTCGCCAAGTCGATCGCGCGCGCGATGAACCGCAAGTTCGTGCGCCTGTCGCTTGGCGGCGTGCGCGACGAAGCCGAGATCCGCGGCCACCGGCGCACCTACATCGGCGCGTTTCCGGGTCAGGTCATCCAGATGATGAAGAAGGCCGGCACGATGAACCCGGTCTTCCTGCTCGACGAAGTCGACAAGATGTCGATGGACTTCCGCGGCGACCCGTCGGCGGCGCTGCTCGAAGTGCTCGACCCCGAGCAGAACCACACGTTCCTCGATCACTACCTCGACGTCGAGTACGACCTGTCGTCGGTCATGTTCATCTGCACGGCGAACGTGCTGCACACCATCCCGCAGGCGCTGCGCGACCGCATGGAAGTGCTCCAGCTCGCCGGGTATACTGAGCAGGAAAAGCTGGAAATCGCCAAGCGTTTCCTCGCGCCCAAAGCGATTGAGGGCAGCGGCCTCGACTCGAAGAATATCTCGTACACCGACGAGGCGATTCAGACCGTCATTCAGCGCTACACGCGCGAGGCAGGCGTACGCAACCTCGAGCGCGAGCTGAGCTCGATCGCCCGCAAGGTGGCGCGCAAGGTGGTCACCGAAGGCAGGACGTTCCAGGAAAACATCACGGCCGAAAAGGTGACCGAGTACCTCGGCGTGCCGCGGTTCCGTCCGACGCTTGCGGAAGAGAAAGAAGAGATCGGCGTGGCCACCGGGCTGGCGTGGACCGAGGTCGGCGGAGAGATTCTCGTGACCGAAGCGACGCTCATGCCGGGACGCGGGCACCTGACGCTCACCGGCAAGCTCGGCGACGTCATGCAGGAGTCGGCGCAGGCCGCGATGAGCTGGGTGCGCTCGCGGGCCGACGAGTTCGGCATCGCGCGCGATTTCAACAAGAAGACCGACGTGCACATCCACGTGCCCGAGGGGGCGATCCCGAAGGACGGTCCGTCGGCCGGCATCACGCTCGCGACCGCGCTGGTCTCGGCGCTTGCCAGGGTGCCGACCCGCACCGACGTGGCGATGACGGGAGAAATCACGCTCCGCGGCAAGGTTCTGCCGATCGGCGGCGTAAAGGAAAAGGTGCTGGCGGCCCATCGCGCCGGCATCAAGAACATCATCGTGCCGAAGGACAACGAGAAAGATCTTGCGGACATTCCCAAGAACGTCCTCGACTCGCTCAACATGTATCTCGTGAGCACGATGGACGAGGTCCTCAAGATCGCGGTGTCGGGTCCGATGCCCGCGGCACTGCCCCCCGAAGTGGCGGCACCCGCGGTGGACGTCGTCGACGCGGACGACACCATCACGCACTGACGATTGACCCTTTCCGATCGCGGCGCCCGTGTCGTTTTAACCGCGGCATGGGTGCTCGCGATCGTCCTCGTGCATCCCTCCGGCGAATTTCCGATTAACGACGACTGGTCCTACGCCGAGACCGTGCGACGCCTGGTCGAGCACGGTGAATGGCGCCTCAACCCGTGGACGTCGATGCCCCTGGCGACGCAGGTGCTCTGGGGATGGCTGTTCAGCCAGCCGATGGGCTTCTCGTTCACCACCCTGCGCGTGTCGACGCTCGTGCTGGCCTGGGCGGCGACGCTTGGCAGCTACTCGCTGTTGAGGCTCTCGGGGGCCGTGCCAACCATGGCGTGCGCAGGCGCTGCCATCGTGGCGCTGTGCCCGGTCGTCTTCCCGCTCGCTTTCACGTTCATGACCGACGTTCCGGCGCTCGCGTTCGGCGTGTGGGCGCTCGTGTGCGTGCTGCACTACGCGAACACGGGCCGCCCGGCGTATCTCGCCGGAGCCACGCTGCTGCTCGTCGCAACCACGCTCATCAGGCAGACGGGAATCGCGTTCGCGATCGGTGCGATGGCCGCCCTGCTCACGGTGCCGGCGCCGGAGCGGAGATCTGTCGCCGCGGTGGCGTGTTTCGTCGTGCCTGCGGCCGCGCTCGTCGCCTACGGCCAGTTTCTGCGCTTCACCGGAACCCCCTCGGTCTACAGCCTCCGCGAGGGGCAGATGCTCCACGTGCTCTCGAATCCACGCCTGCTTGCCAGCCTGGTGTTTCACTCGGCGGCAGGGTCGTACTTCTACGCCGGACTGTTCGTGCTGCCAGCGGTGCCGCTCTTCGCACGCGTCGCGCTGGACAGACGGGGCGCCTTCGCGACAGGCGCCGCGCTTGCTGCGTCTGCCGCGTACGTTGTGAAATACGGCGTGCGGATGCCGCTCTTCGGCAACGTCCTTCACGACGTCGGCTTGAGCCCGATTCTCGTGGCGCGCGCCGATCTCTGGCCGCGTGCGCCCGCACCGGCGTGGATGGCCGTGACGATTGCCGCAGGCCTGGCGGCGGCGGTGGTCGTGTATCACGTCGTTTCCCGGGGTCCCGGCGTATGGGCCGGCCCGGGGCGCGTACCGGCGGTGCTCGCCTTCGTTTCGTGCGGGGCCTACCTTGCACCGCTCTTCGCGGCCGGCTTCATGTTCGATCGCTATCTCGGCCCTGTGGTCATCCTGGTGCTCGCATTTCTGACGTCGCTTGGATCGTTGCGTCCTGTGTCGCGTGCGTCAGCCAGCGTCAGCCTTGCGCTCGTCGGCGTGCTGGCCGCGTTCGACATCGCCGCCACGAGAGATCTGTTCTCGTTCAACCGCGCCAGGTGGCAGGCCACTGACGCCGTTCTGCGAACGGGAGTGCCACTCGAGAACTTCCAGGGTGGATTCGAGGTAACGGGGGCGTTGCTGAATCGCGTGACCGGCGCCGAGAAACCCCCGCTGTTGATTGCGCTCGGCGACGAACCGGGATACGCCAGAGTGTCGTCGCACGAGTTCCCCCGGGTGATCGGAAGCAATCCAGGCGTCCTGTACGTGCTTCAGCGCAAGGCTGAACCGCGATGAGGGCATGACCGCCGCCATGGCGCCCCTGGTAACCGTCGTCATCCTGAGCTATGCGAGGCCCGATCCTCTACGGCAAGCCATCGAGTCTGTCATCCATCAGGCCTATCCCTCGCTCGACATCGTCGTCGTCGACAACAAGAGCCCGAAAAGCGAGGCGATTGCAGGCGTGGTGTCTCGGTTCCCGAGGGTCCGCTTCGTCCAGAACAGCCAGAACCTTGGATTCGCCGGCGGGATGAACGCGGGCATCGCAGCCGCGGCGGGCGAGTACATCTACCTCACCGAAGACGACGTCGCGCTGCGGCCGGGATGCTTGAGCTCGATGATGGTGTACCTCGAGCGGCACCCGGACGCGGGCCTCGTCGCACCGGTCATGTACGATTAGTCGTCGGGATCGGTCCGTTCTGCCGGCGGGAGATTCGCGCTCGATCCGGTCTTCGCGTTGAAGATCATCACCGAGCGCGCCCCGGGACAGGGCCCGCTGCCCTTCGACGTCATGTACGTGCCTGGCGCTTCGATTCTGGCTCGTGCCAGGCTCTTGAAAGAACTGCGAGGGTTCCGGGACGACTTTTTTCTCTATCAGGAAGATCTCGAATTGTGTATCCGCGTGCTCAAGTCGGGACATCGCGTCGTGACGGTGCCCGCGGCCGGCGTCGATCATGTCGACCCTCCGCCCGGTCCCGCGTCGGACATGGTCGAGTATTTCCGGATCCGGAATCTGTTCGCGACCTACGTCCTTCACGCGCCGGCGCGCGTGCTGGCGGCCTTCGTCCTGCGCTACGGTGTGATCGATCCGTCGCGAACAATCGTTCGGAACCCGCGACGCGGCTGGCTGATGGTCCGGGCGTGGCTCTCTGTCGCGATGTCGGCGCCACGCCTGCTTCGGGATCGCGATCCTCGTCCCCTGGAGCCGTCGAACCCTTGACCCGTCTGGTGATATCCGCCGCATCGGCCGCCGATTTTCCACGCACCGGCCTCCCGGAGATCGCCCTTGTGGGCCGCTCCAACGTCGGCAAGTCGAGCCTGATCAACGCGCTCGTCAAACAGAAGATCGCCCGGACGAGCGCGGCGCCGGGGAAAACGCGCCTGGCAAATTACTACCTGATCGAAGGCATCATCGCCAACCGCGACGTGCGCCCGTTCTACCTGGTGGATCTGCCCGGCTACGGATACGCTCGAGGCGGCGCCGCCTCGGCGGAAGAGTTCGAAGCGCTGACCGAACATTACTTCGATCGTGAGGCGAATCCTGGGCGATCGCTCGCGGGCATCCTCCACCTGATCGACAGCCGCCACCCGGGATTGCGGCAGGATGCCGCCGCTTACGAGTGGCTGCTCCGTCGGGATTTGCCAATTGCGGTCGTCGCAACGAAGATGGACAAGCTCGCCCAACGCGAGCAGACGCAAACCGTGAAGGCTCTGGCAGGAAACTACGGCGCGCGCGTACTGCCTGTGTCTGCCATGAAGGAAACGGGGCTGCCGGAGGTGTGGCAGACGCTGCGGGAGTGGACCGCTCGATGAAGTCGTATGCCGATGCCGTTGGTGCGCTGCTCCACGAGTTCCACTGGAACCCGTGGTTCCTGCATACGTACTGGCCGGAGAACGCGCAACGCGTCGGAACCATCGTCGAACTGGCGGCGCAAGCGAGGCCTGCGTCGGCAAACGGACAACCAGCCGCAGTGCTCGAGGTGGGATGCGCCAACGGGTACATCGCCTGCCTCTTCAACGAGCTCGGCTATCGGACGTTTGCGATGGATTCCGGCGACGATCCAAAGCGCGATGAGATGTTCGCCAGGCGGAACATCGCATTCACGAGCGGCAACCTGAACAACGCGCCGCCGCTAGCCGCGTACGCCGACGCATCGATGGATGTGGTCGTGCTCGGCGAAGTGTTCGAGCACGTACCTGAACCATCCCGCCGGCCTGCTACAAGCGGTTCATCGTATCCTGCGGCCCGGTGGGGTCACTCTCCTGACGACCCCGAACCCGTCGACGCTGGCCAACAGCGTCAGGTTGCTCGGAGACGGATACGTCCTGTGGGGCACGCCGGCGTTTCTCCGCGATGTCAAGCTTCGGGACGGGAACGTCATTGATCGCGGTGACATCCACTACCGCGAGTATCCAGCCTGGATCGTCATGGAGCTGATGAAAGAACTGGGGTACGACGTGAGGAGCGTGCAGGACTATCGTGCGGGCATTGCGCCGACGCATTCGGCGCCGAAGAAACTGGTCAAAACGCTGCTCGCACTCAGCGGGCTGTCAAAAACACGCCCGTTCGCGCTCGGCTACATCATCGACGCGAGAAAGCCGGCATGAGGATGCGCTATCGACGATTTGGGCGTCTGGGCTGGCAGGTCTCGGAGATCGGCTATGGCATGTGGGGTATGGGCGGATGGACCGGCTCCGACGACGAGGAGTCGCGCCAATCGCTCGACCGCGCAATCGAGCTGGGCTGTACGTTCTACGACACCGCGTTCGCGTATGGCATGGGACGCAGCGAGAAGCTGCTCGGCGAGGCGCTGAAGCGGCACCCGGGAAAGAAACTCTACGTCGCGACGAAGGTGCCACCCAAGGACTGGAAGTGGCCGGGCCGGGCGGAGACGCCGGTGTCCGATGTGTTCCCCGCCGGCCACATCATCGAGATGACGGAAAAGAGCCTCGGCAATCTCGGCCTCGAGCACCTCGACCTGCAGCAGCTTCACGTGTGGAGCGACGCGTGGGCTGAGGACGGCGGCTGGCAGCGGGCGGCTGAAGATCTCAAGCGCCGAAGGCTCGTTGGCGGCTTCGGCATCAGCGTCAACCGGTGGCAACCCGCCAATGTCCTGAAGGCGCTCCGGACCGGGCTCGTCGACTCGGTCCAGGTGGTTTACAACGTCTTCGACCAGAACCCCGAAGACGAGCTGTTCCCCGCGTGCCGCGAGCTGGATATCGCGGTTATCGCGCGCGTGCCGCTCGACGAAGGCAGCTTGACTGGCACCCTGACGAGGGAGAGCGCCTGGCCGGAGGGCGACTGGCGGAACGTGTATTTCACGCCGGCCAATCTGGCAGAAACGCTCGGGCGCGTCGACCGCCTCGCCATGCTCGTGCCGAGCGGCATGGACCTGCCGGAGGTGGCGCTGCGCTTCATCCTCGCAAACCCGGATGTGGGCACGGTCATTCCTGGCATGCGTAAGATCCGGCACGTCGAGCGTAATCTGGCCGCCGGCGACGGCGAACCGCTGCCTGCGCGCCTCGTTGACGCCTTGCGCGAGCACCGCTGGGACCGCACGCACGTGATTCCGTGATGGTCATCGGCCGATAACAGGTCGATGACGATGAAACGCCGGCTTTCGACCGGGATTCTCCTGTTCGTGGGCCTCCTCATGGGTGCCGGCGCCACGCTGGCGGCGCTGCGTGCGACGCGAACGCCGGACAACCCGCTGTACGACCTGCGCGTTCGCATCCTGCCGCTGCCGTTCGCCGACGATCAGGAATCGAAGTGGCTGGCGGCGACCTACGGGCCGGAGCGGTTCTCGGAGGGCATCGAGGAGTGGATCATCCGCGATTTCTTCCAAGACAAGCGCGGCGGGACCTTCCTCGACGTCGGCTCGGCCGACTACAAGACACTCAGCAACACGTATTACCTCGAAAACCGCCTCGGGTGGTCGGGCATTGCCGTCGACGCGCTGGAGAGGTATCGGGAGGGGTACCGGCTGCATCGGCCTGAGACGAAATTCTTCACCTTCTTCGTCTCCGACAAATCCTCTACGAACGCGACGCTCTTCGTGGGCAAGCAGACCTTCGTGTCGTCCTCCGAGCGCGCCTTCACCGAACGATTTGGCGCCGTCACGGAGACAGTGCAGGTGCCGACCATCACGCTCGACGACCTGCTGGAGGCGCAAGGGGTGAGCCGGTTCGATTTCCTCTCACTCGACATCGAGCTGCACGAGCCGCAGGCGCTCGCCGGATTCGACATCGGGCGGTTCAAGCCGGCCCTGCTTTGTGTCGAATCCCATCCCGAGGTGCGACAGGACCTCCTCGACTACTTCAGTGCCCGAGGCTACGTGGTCGCGTCGAAGTACCTGCGGGTCGACAGGCAGAATCTGTGGTTCATGCCAGCCGGCACGCACGTGAAGCCCTTCCCGTTTACGGCCGATCTCCACTAGTCGGCCGGTTCGCCGGGCCGGCGGGAAGCCTGCTATAATCAAGGTTTCCTCGAAGGGAGTTTTGTCGTGAAGGAAGGCATTCATCCGAAATACCACGAGGTAGAGGCCCGGTGCGCCTGCGGGGCGACCTGGAAGACCCGGTCGACCAAGAAAGAGCTGCACCTGGAAATCTGCTCGCACTGCCATCCGTTCTTCACGGGCCGGCAGAAGCTGATCGACACGGAAGGCCGTGTCGAGCGGTTCACGAAGAAGTTCGGGGCCCAGACGGTCGCCAGCCGCAAGAAGGCGCCCGCGAAGCCGGCTGCAGGCAAGGGCTCGAAGCAAGTCTCCGCCTAGTTTCGCAGCCATGGCAGATGGCTGATGGCAGATGGCAAGGTTCGGCCATCTGCCGTTCGCCACTTCCATCTGCCATTTGCCCTGACAGAAGCTTTTCACTCCTAACGCCGCATCCACTTCCAGGCCGATTCCAACATCATCTCGAGTCGGTCTCGGCTCGGTTTCCACCCGAGCTCGCGGCGTGCTTTGTCCGAGGACGCGACGAGCACTGGCGGGTCGCCCGGACGCCGTGGACCGATGACTGTTGGAATCCGCTTTCCTGTCACCCTCTCAGCGCACGCGATCACCTCGCGTATGGTGTGCCCGTCGCCGCCGCATCCCAGATTGTAGATATCCATCCGCCCCTCCCGCCGCTCGAGCGCGAGCAGGTGCGCATCAGCGAGATCGAGCACGTGGATGTAGTCGCGTACGCAGGTGCCGTCGCGCGTCGCGCAGTCGTCGCCGAAAATCGTTGCCTGTGGCGCGGTGCCGGCGGCCGCCCGAAGCACCAGCGGGATCAGGTGCGTCTCGGGGTCGTGGCGTTCGCCCGATCGCTCGCTTGCGCCGGCCGCGTTGAAGTAGCGGAGTGACGTCACGGAGAAGCCGTGCGCCTTCGAGAACCAGGCCAGCGCGCGCTCGAAGGCGAGCTTGGACTCGCCGTACGGATTGATCGGCCGCGTGGGCATGCCCTCGTCGAGCGGCGTCTTCTCGGGTACTCCGTAGACCGCGCAGGTCGATGAGAACACAATCGATTTCACACCGGCGTCACGCATGGCCTCCAGCAGGCTCAGCCCGGCGACGAAATTCGTCCGGTAGTAGGCGCCCGGCTGCTCCATCGATTCGCCGACCAGTGCCACGCCTGCCATGTGAATGACCGCGTCGATCCGCCGCTGTCTCAGCGTCGACAACACGGCCGGTGTGTCGTTGAGGTCCGCTTCGACGAACGTCGCGGCCGGCGACACGGCATCCCGGTACCCGCGCGAAAGGTTATCGAGCACCGTCACCTCGTGGCCGCGCTCAACGAGCACGTCGGTCATCACGCTGCCGATATAGCCTGCACCACCTGTTACTAGTATTCGCATGAGTGTCTGTTACTCGCGAGGAGGCGTCACGATTTCGGTTCCGCCGCTTGGCCAGCTGACGTAGTCCACGGTGTAGCCGAACTCCGTGGACGCACTCGCGGGATTCCGGAATCCGTTGCGCAAGTCGCCCGGGGTTCGAAGCTCGAGGTAACGGTTGAAGTACCGCGTGTTGGGGATCGGCGTGTTGAAGCTCGTCGCGTCCGTATGGTAGATGGTCTGTCCCGAATCCGTCTGTCGCACGGTGTACCAGAACACGGGCTCCTCTGGCAACGCGTGCACGTTATACCAGCCCATGGCAGCGATCTCGTCGAACCGGCCCCGCAGCGCGTGCGCCGCCACGCGCTCGCCTATCTGGGAGACCCCGAGCACGATGTAGAGCGTCAGAAGGACATTCGCGCGATGGCGGGCCACGAGCAGTGTGATCGCCCACACAGCGGCAAAGGCTACCACGACGAGCACGCCGGGCTGGTGGATGGCATCGACCCTCGAATACTGCAGGAGCGTCATGATGGCAAACGAGGCGAGCCCCGCAAGTCCGAGCGAAAGAGCCGCCAGGCGCCTCCCGATCTCCGGTCTGGGGTCCTGAACGACCAGCGCCACGACCACGCTGGCCAGCGGTATCCAGAAATAGATCGAGGCGAACCGGGCGGCTGGCGCCTGAGTGAGCCAGACCAGGAGCGCCAGGCTGGAAGCTACCGCGAGAACGGGCAGCCCCCACATACCCGAAACAGGGTCTGACTCCCTTCTTGGTGTGGAGGCGTGACCGAGCACAATCAGAATCACGAAAGGCAGAACGATGCTGAGCTTCTGGGTGAGGATGAGCGAGTTGAGCCATCCCCTCACCCACTCCTGGCCCGCCACCTGTGCCATGTCGTAGGTCGGGCGCAACTGCGCCCACGTCTTGATGAACACGCGATCGGCCTCGACGAGCGCGGGCGGCACACGCCAGTCGACGTTCAGACCGAACACGGAAGACGGATAGAGCGGATATCCGCTCAGGATGGCGCCTCGCAGCAGGAAGCCGCCCACCAGCACCGCACCCGCGGCCGCAGCGAACATCGGCAACCGAGGAAAAACGTCGCTGGCGGCCGTTCGCCTGACGTCTCTCGCCACGCGAAACAGCACGACACTCAGGATGACCGCGCAGAATGCGGCCGCGCTGAGCTTGACGGTCATCAGCAGGCACCCGACGAGGATGGCCGTGGCCGCGCTGACCCGGTATTCCGGCGTTCCGGGTGCGGCACACGCAAATCTGAGAAAGACGCAGGCCAGAATCACCACACCGGCCGTGACGGCCACATCGGCCTTCAGCGTGGAAATCGCCGGGCCGAAAATGCCGAACAACACGAGGCCGATGGTCGGAGCGAAGAGCACGGCCGCGAAGAGCGGCACGGTCTCCGGAGGACCGGGGCGCCGGGCGAGCCTCACGATCGCGACGAGCACGTACACCAGCGCGAGCGCCACAACGAAGCCGTTGACCAGATGATTCACGTGCCCGGCCCAGCGTCCGGCACTCAACAGCGCGGCAAGAAGGTGATGTGAATTGTTGAATCCGAGCCGTCCGTGCAAATTGGCCAGGCCCGGCACCAGCGGATAGTCGAAGAACCATCGAACGGCCTGGAACTCGTAGTTGTAGTCGTCCATGCCTCCGCCGGCCAGCGAGTGATTGGCCGTCCAGACCACCAGCGCGAATACTCCGAGCGCAATCGGGAGATGCGACCGAATCTGAAGGAGCGGCCGGAACCAGCGACGCTCGACGACGATGGCCGCCCCCGACAGCGATGCGAAGGGGCCGAGCGCGGCACTGACCGGAAGAAAGAAATGCCAGACGACCAGCCCTAGAATCGTGAGGGCGAGGCCGGCCCAGATGCTGTCGTAGAGATGTGCCCAGCTCGGTTCAATCCGTCCGATGCGATCGAAGAGCAATCCGCCAAGGGCGCCGAAGGCCGCGACGAGCAGCAGCCACGTGAAGAGCACGCTCGATGTGAGGATGATCGACAAGGAGTGCGCTCAAAGTGTACCGCATCGTGTTACCATCGGCGAAGACGGCCAGCTGCACGAGGAGATTCTGATGGATGAAGGCGAGCCGCGGGTGCGGCGCAGGGGAATGTTCTTTCACGCCGAGACCCCAGAGCTCGACGACGTCGAAACCGAATCCGCCGACGGCATGCCGGCCCGCATCACGCGGCGGCGGCCCGTCAAGGCAGCACGAAATCTCTCCGCTGCCGCCGATCAGCCGGAATTGCGGGTCACGCCCTCACTGCGCAAGACGCGGATGCACCGGTCGTTCAGATTTGCGACCGCGACTGGCAGCCGTCGACTGTCACAGATGAGCCGCTGATCCAGCTCGCCCGCGGCGAGGCGAGAAACGCCACGACGTCGCCCACTTCCTCAGCCCGGCCAAAACGCCCGAACGGGAGTTCTGCGCGCACGAACGCGGCCATGCCGTCCGGATCGGCCTTCACCCGCTTTTCCCACGACCCGCCTGGAAAGAGAATCGATCCGGGCGCCACGCTGTTCACACGAATGCCGTCTTTGGCAAGCTGTTGCGCCATCGCCTTCGCAAGGCTGATTTCGGCCGCCTTCACCGCGTTGTAGACCATCCGGCCGCCCGACTCGCGCCCCCAGATCGACGCAATCATGACGATCGATCCGCTCCCGCGCGCCCGCATGTGCGGCACGACAAGACGGGACATGCGGATGGCTGGATACAGCGTCTGGTCGAGCGCGTCCTGCCACTCGGCATCGGCCGTATCGACGATGTCAGTGCCTTTGGCCGTACCGACGTTGTTGACCAGGATGTCGATGCCTCCGAAGGCCTCGAGGGCGGCGCTGACGACCTTCTCGGCCCCGGCGGCGGCCGACAGGTCGGCTGCCACGGCGAGCACCTGGGATTCCCGGGGTCTGACCCCCGTACCGGTACGGGGGTCAGACCCCGGTACGGTGCGCAGTTCTGCTGCCGCCCGATCGAGCGCCTCGGCGCCTCGAGCGCAGAGGCAGACGTGGCAGCCTTCGGCTGCGAGCGCTTTCGCGCTGGCCAGCCCCAGCCCTCGGCTCGATCCCGTCACGATGGCGACCTTGCCGCGGAGTTGGAGGTCCATGTTTAGTAGAAAAGGGGGTCGGCACCCGACCCCTCAGTCCGGCCGCCCGCCGGTCAGATCGTTGAGCCTCCAGTCGAAGGGCTCATAGTTGAGCTGGAACGTGTTCTTCTTGATGAACTCCTCTTCCGCCTCCAGCAGGTGCGGCCGCAGGAACCCTATCACCGCGAGCTCGATGGGCTCGCGTTTGGGCAGGTCGAACGAGTCGTCTGAGAATTCCTCGATGAACTCCTTCGCCCGCCAGCTCAAAATCGGGCTGATGCTCACCTTGCCGTTCAGCGCGTCCACCTTGGTCCATCGCGGCGTCGCGACGAACTGCTTGCGGGCATCGTCGAGCTGCCGGTTCACGGCCCTGGCACTGAACGCTTCGCTCCGCAGCCGGCCGCTGCCGACGGCGCCCCGCCCAAGCGCGATATACACCCGCGCATCGTCGAACTCGGCGAGCACCGTGTTCTCGATCTGATCGAGCGTCACGCTCTTGCCCGCGATCACGTGCGGGGTCTTCTCGAAGGCGCCGGGAATCTGCCTGATGCTGTTGGCGGGATAGTTCGACGCTCGCGCCCGAATCGGGTAGTTGTTGACGACGGTCTGCAGCACGAGCGCGTTGTAGGCGTTGATCCAGAGCGCCTTCTTCTGCTCGGCGGACCATCGCGCGAACTCTCCCGCAATCGCGGCGGTATTCAGCGATGCGATGTACCGGTTCAAACGGTCGCGATCGCCTTGCAACGCACGGTAATAGACGAGGCCATCGCGCACGTGCAGATCGAGCAGCGCATCGAAGGGCACGTGCAGCGCTTCGAGCTCGGGCGATGGTTTGTAGTCCTGCGCGCGCAACTGCACGATCGTCATCGCGAGCACGATAGCGGCAAGCACCTTGAATTTCATGGTCATGTCTTGTTCAGAAACTGCCAGAGCCGCCACTCGAAGAGCTCCGCCCGCTCGAGATTGGGGAGGTGGCCAGCCACCGGCATGAGCTCGAGCTGCGAGTGCCTGATGGCTCTGTGCATGCCTTCTGCCTCGCTGGGTGGAATCAACGCGTCCTCGACGCCGTGAACGATCAGGGTGGGTACGTCGATCTTGCCGAGCATCGGTGTCGAATCCGAACGCTCCATCATCGCCCTGACCGCCGTTTTGACGCCCTCGCGCGTGTTCTCGACGACGAGACTGTTGACGTGAGTCGCGAGGTCCGGCCGGTCGTGTTGCGTCGTCGCGCCCAGCAACTTCGGCACCATCTGCGCCGCAACAGCCCCGACTCCCTCGCGAACGACCAGGTCGATCATCTTCTCGCGATTGCTGCGCCCTTCGTCGCTGTCGGCCCCTGGCCGGGTCGACACGAGACCGACCGCGCCCAGATAGCGCGGCGCGCTCTTCAGGATCTCGAACAGCACGTAGCCGCCCATCGAACAGCCGACGACGGCGGCCTGGGTGATGTCGAGCCGGTCGAGCAGGTCGATGACGTCACCGGCCAGATCGCTGAGCCCGATCGAATTCCCGGCCGGCATCGGCGTGCGGCCAAACCCGCGGAAGTCGGGCGCAATCGCGCGCCAGCCTTCCGGAACGGCGGCCAGCGTGGGCTCCCACATCGCGGCCTGCAGCGGAAACGCGTGCAGGAACACGGCGTGCCTGACCGGAGGCGGCCGCACGGCCGGTGTCGTCTTTTCGGCCACGAGATAGCTGATGGTGTTGTGGCCGATGGTCACCGACTCGCGGCGCATCTCCGCATCTTAGCAGGAACGACGCGGCTGCGGCCCGCACGTTCGCCTGTCCTGCACGAGCGTTAAATGCGCCACGTTTCATCGACAACGTCACGCGCACGAGCTGGGGCACCTCCGACGACGTGAGGCACTCTCAGGGATGTGAGTGCGTCGTTCGGCTCGGAGCGCTCTGGGCTGCCGGCAGCATCTCGACGAGCACACGGCTGTCCGGCTCGTGCGGAAACTCGAGCCCCAGAATACGGGCGAGCGTGGGCGCGATGTCTTCCGGAGCGCTCACGTCCGCATATCGCCCGGGTGTAATCCCGCGGCCCATGAAGACGACGGGCACGTGGCGATCGAAGTCGTACACGCTGCCGTGGCCGGTGCCGCCGAGCGCGGAGTTGACGTAGACGTACCGCTTGAGCTGAACGTTCAGATGCGGGCTGCGCGGAGCGTAGAACGCGTTCTTGAACAGCTCCAGGTCTGGATCCGAAGACGGCGCGAGGCTTCGGAGATCATCGTGCGTGTATACGCGCTCGACCAGGCCCGTAGACATAAGGCCGTCGATGGCCGTCTTCTCGACCTCTTTCCAGTCGAGCCTGTTCTGGCGCACCGCCTCTTCGTTCAAGTAGACGTCGGTGGCGAAGTGGCTGATCAGGTTTTTCACGCCGGGATAACGCTGCTCGAGCGCGGTCCTCACGGCGCTCTCCAGCACCTTCGGCGGAACTCGTTTCGCGGGCAGCCCCTTCTCGGCCGAGAGCTCGATGAGCGGACGTGCTCCGTGATCGGCCGACAGCACGATGAGGGTGTTCGCCAGACCCACCGTCGAATCGACCTGCTCGAACAGCCGGCCCAGCACGCCATCGAGACGCAGCAACTGGTCCATCAGCTCCTGGCTGTCGGGGCCCCAGTTGTGACCGACGCCATCGGTCGCGGCAAATCCGATCGCCAGAATGTCTGTGTCGGCATCCTTGCCCAGCTCGTGGTGCTTCATGGCTTCGAGCGAGAAATCGAGCACGATATCGTCGGCGAACGGCGACCGGCGCAACTCGAGGTAGTACGCCTCCTGGGGCGGCACGCCTTTGAACAGGTGCGGGAACGCGATGTCTTTGCGGTCGCGCTCGCCTTCAATGGCATCCTTGCCCGCGTACTTCTCGTACAACGCCACATCGTCGATGAGACGATTCCATCCCTTCGCCGCGAACCGATCGACGCTGCGCTTGCGGTTGAAGTCGGTGAGCCACGCCGGCGCGGCGTCCATGTAGAACGTGCTCGAGATAAAGTTGCCTCCAGCGTTCTCAAACCAGTACGCCGCATCTGCACGGTGCCCGCCCATGAGGATGGCCGAGCGATCCTTCAGCGCGACACCGACCACGCGAGACCGCGGCGATTTCGCCTTGAGCGCGTCGCCAACCGTAAACGTCAGGAGGTTCGCCGGGGAGGACGCGCGTCCCTCGCCGCCGATGGTGCGCTGGACCGGATCGTCGATGACGTTGACGACCCTCTTCAGGTACGGATCCCACCAGTCGTTCGCGACGATGCCCGAATGGTTCGGATGCGATCCGGTGAGCAGGACCGCGTGGCCGGGTCCCGTTTCGGTTGAGGCATGCCGATAGTTGGCGTTCGTGAAGATGCCCGCCTTGTCGTTGATCTGTCGCAACCCTCCCTTATAGAGGGGATTGAACCGGTCGAGATAGTCGAACCGCATCTGATCGATGGAAATCACGAGCACCAGCCGCGGCGCTGCCGGCCCAGCGAGCGCCGGAGTCTGCGCATGCGTAATCGACCACCAAAATGAGACAGTTATGAGTACAAGCCAGTATTTGCGCATGGGTTCTCATGATCGTAACAGAGGCACGAAATTCGCATAGGGCAATTAACGCAGGGCGGCTTTTTGCCCGATATCTGGTTCAAATGGGGCTGTTTCAGGAACTCCTCGGCAGCGACCATCTGGCCACACTGGAGTTCTTCGTCGTCGGGCTCCGCGATGTATCCGAGAGCGCGACCGACGAACAGGAACTTCTGTACAACGCCAGCGTGCTCGCCCACTACGCGCAGGTGTCGATCGACGCCGAAGACGAACTGTCGCCACCGACCGACCTGAGCGCCATCTACGACCGTTTCATCGCGCGCCGCGACCCGTTTCGCGACAGCGCGCACATGGAAGCGGCCGGAGCGCAGTGCCTGCTGATGGCCGGATTTTTCGAGGAACAGATGCGCCGCCGGCACAACATCCGCTGGTACGCCCAGATGGGCGCCAACTTCTATCGGCGCGCTGCCGCTCGCGAGGAAGCGGCAGGCAAAGCGCAACTGCTCGACTGCATCGCAGGACGGTTCGAGCTGTGGCGTCAGCGTCACGCCCGATTGAACCGCGAGCTTCGCGACCTGCGCTATATCCTCGCACCGCGCCACTAGTCGGGGTCGGGAGGGATTTTTGTCTCGTTTTCTGCGAAAACCCCTCCCGACCCCAACCCGCGAGAACCGCGACCGGGGCGGTCGGGGCTATACTTCACTGAGAACGATGAATGTTCGTCCCTGGTGGCTGCTGCCGCCCGGCCGCATTCATCCTGGCTGGTGGATCGCACTCGGCGCCCTGCTGGTCTGGGTGGACCACTCGACTGGTCCTCACGCCACATTTCCCGTGCTCTACGCGGTGCCGGTGATCCTGGCCGCCTGGTACTCGGGAAAGCGTGCGGCCATCGGACTGGGTATCGCCGTACCGCTCGTGAGAATCCTGGCGCTCGTCTGGTCGCAACCTTACGCCGACCTCTACCCTTCGATACTGGCCACACTCTTCAGGGGCATTGTCGTGTTGCTGTTCGCGCTCTGGTTCGCGCGATTGGCCGACTTCGAGCGCGAGCTCAGCCGGCAGGTCAGGGTGCTCGAAGGCCTGCTCGCGATTTGCTCCTTCTGCAAGAGCATCCGAAACGAGCGGGGCGACTGGGAGCACCTCGAGTCGTTCATCTCGAGACGCTCGGAAGCCGAGTTCAGCCATGGCGTCTGCCCGTCGTGTGGCGCCTTGCACTATCCCGACATGTTCGGCGAAGAGCGGTCTGTCTCGAACGGCTGAGCCGGCGGGCGCGAAATCCGTGTGCCCGATTACAGTTCCCGTCGTTCGATCCCTGCCATTAAGCGCACGCCTGCGCATGGACCACGATCGCGCACGGCAAAAGGATTTCAGGTCAACACGTTATCGGGGCGTGAGCTACAACGGTGCAGCCGCCGGGCGTGGCACCTCCGTTGCTCCTTCGGAGAATCATCAGACCACCCATTTCGAAGGATCAAATCATGGCTGAACAGATGAAACGCCTCCGCACTCGCCTGGTGACGCTCGCCGTAGCCGTCGCGCCGTTTGCGATGGTCACGACCGCGATCGCGTAACGTCAGCGACGCCGCAGGTCGGGCCGCGCACGGGCCGGGTGAACTATGCCGAGCCTGCGCGCTGCCGCGACCCCGTTGCCTGCCACCACAACGCCAGTCCGAAGGGCGCAAGGGCCAGCACTGCAGAAATAAGCCCCATTGTGCCGTAGCCAACGGCCGCGAAGACGTGGCCGCTGAGGAAGCTTCCCGAAGCCGCCACCAGGCCCATCAGCAAATCGTTGAATCCCTGGGTGCGCGCCCGCTCGTCGGGTGAGAGCTGATCGGCAAGCAGCGACGAGCCCCCCACAAAGCAGAAATTCCATCCGAGCCCGAGCAGGAACAGGCCGAACGTAATCGGCACAAACGCCGGCGAGAGCGGAGCGACCAGACAGGCCAGGGCCAGAACGATCGACCCGGCCATGATGACGGGCGCACGGCCAACGCGATCCGCCAGCCTTCCAGACAGAATCGAGAACGCGAACATACCGAGCACGTGAAGTGACGTCGTCAGCGAGATCGCCGTCACCGCATGGTTGTGATTCCGCATGTGCAGCGATGTGATGACCATGACCATCACCATGACGGCATGGCCGGCAACCATCGAGAGAATCGCGACGCGCGCACCGGGACGCCGCAGCACGTGCGCGAGCGGCGCGGAGCCTTGCGCGCGCGGTGTCGCCTGCACACTGCCTCCGGCGAGCGCGCGGGCAATCTCGCGCGGGTCGGGCCGGAGCAGCGTCGCGATGACGACCGCCGCGCATGCCAGCAGCACCATGCAGACGCCAAATGGCCAGACGAGGTCGCTCACATTCAGCCGGGTCAGCCGCGGTCCCACCAACAGGGACAGCGATGGCCAGATGAGCGTGCCCGCGGTGCCGCCGACCACGACGATGGCAATGGCCCTTCCCCGTTGTGCTTCCGGGTGCACTTCGGCCGCAACGAAGCGCGACAGGCCGGCTGCGGCGCTCGCCGGCCCCATCAGTGCGAGTCCGCCGACGAAGCCGGGAAAGCTGCGCGCCGCAATCGCCCAGGCCGCGATCGCGGCGCCCACAGTGCCGATCGCATAACCAGTCGAGAGCGCCCGTCGCCGGCCCCATCGATCCATCGCATATCCCAGGAGCAACGACGCGGCGGCTACGCCGACCAGATACACGGCAGACGGCACACCAGCCCACGACGTGCGGCCGCTCAGATCGGCGCCGACAATCGATGTGACCGTCGACGAGGCGAGGAATGCCGTCGAGCTGAGCGCATGCGCCACCGACAGCGTCCACGTGAGTCTTCGGGCTTCCATGGTTCTTTACAGGAGACTAGGAGATTAGGAGGACTCTTTAGATCTTCTTCAGAAAAAGATCTTCGTTCTCCTAGTCTCTAATCTCCTGTTCATTCCAGTATCCTTTGTGATCTTGTGTGGCGCTTCCTTCGAGATCTTAGTGTTCTACTCCAGGGTGTTGAGATGGCGCGCGAGCGATTCGAGGCTCGACATGTCGCGCACCGACAGGAAGTCGTCTACGAACGGCAGCGCCGCACGAGTGCCGCGGGTCAGCGGCTCGTAGCCCGGCGAGCCGATCAGCGGATTCAGCCAGATGAGGCGATGGACGCTGCGTTGAAGGCGGGCCACTTCGCGCCCGAGCACATCGGGATCTCCGAGATCCCATCCATCGGAAATCAGGAGCGCCACCGGCCCTCGCCGCAGCACGCGACGTGCCCAATGGGTGTTGAAGCGATGGAGAGCCGCACCCATCCTCGTCCCTCCCGACCAGTCCCGGACCGCGTCGCGCACGCGCAGGAGTGCGGCGTCGGGCCTCACGCCGGCGAACTGGCGCGTCACCCTCGTCAGCTGGGTCGAAAACACGAAGACCTCGATTCGGCGATGTCCCCCCGCCAGCGCATGCGCAAACAGCAGGAGCATGCGCGTGTACGGCTCCATCGAGCCGCTGACGTCGCAGATGAGAATCAGCGGGCGCGGCCGAATCCGGCGCGTGCGACGAGGGACGGCGATCAGCTCGCCGCCGTGCTTCAGGTTGACGCGAAGGACACGGCGCAGATCGACCGCGCCGCGGCCGCCGGCGCTCCATCGCCGCGTGAGGCGTAATCCAGGATGCCAGGTGAGCTTCGCGAGGGCGTCCCGGGCACGAGCGAAATCGGCCGCGGTGAAGGTGGCAAAGTCTTTACGGCGCCAGACTTCCTCCGCGCTGTAGCTCTGCAACGTGACAGGCTCGTCGTTCCTGCCCGTGTCGCTCGCTTCCGGCTCCGACGGGGATGCCCCTGGAGCCAGCATCTTCACCGTCGCCCGCGCGCGCTTGGGAATGCCCATTGGCTGCGGCATCTGACGGTCCGACGGCTCCCTCCAGACGCGCCAGAATCGCTCGAAGAGCCGATCGAACAACGCCAGATCTTCATGGCGTGAAACAAGCACGGCCCGAAGCGCGTCGTGCGCATCGCGGCGGCTCGAGACGCCGACCTCCTCGAGGGCGCGGATGGCATCGGGGACGCCGCCAGCGCGCACGGCAACGCCGGCGCCACGCAACGTCCGGGCGAACATGAGGAGGTTCGCTAAGAGGCTTTCAGGCACGACTGGTGGTATTGCCTACCGGAGCGCCATGGCGCGGGCACGCGCGTCTTTCACCAGCGCCGCAAGCCGCTCGCCCCGCAATGACTCGATGTCGTCGTGATCCTTCAGCAGCACGCCGAGCGTGTGCTCGACGGTGGATTCGTCGAGCTGATCCTGTTCGAGCGCGACGAGCGCCGCAACCCAGTCCAGCGTCTCCGAGACGCCAGCCAGCTTGTGCAGATCGGCGCCGCGAAGCTCCTGCACGAACGCCGTCACCTGCTCGGCAAGACGCCGCGGCGCATCGGGCATCCGGCTGGTGATGATGCGAAGCTCTTTGTCGAAATCGGGATACTCGATCCAGAAATAGAGACAGCGGCGCTTCAACGCGTCGTGAATCTCGCGTGTCCTGTTCGACGTGAGGATGACAACCGGCGGTTCGGATGCGCGAACGGGGCCGAGCTCGGGAATCGTCACCTGGTAGTCGGAGAGCAGCTCGAGGAGAAACCCCTCGAACTCCTCGTCGGCGCGATCGAGCTCGTCGATGAGGAGCACGGGAACCCGGCCGCGCTCGTGCTGGAGAGCGCGCAGCAGCGGCCGCTTGATGAGAAACGGTTCAGTGAACAGCTGCTCGGTGGCGCGAATGCGATCCAGCTCGTGGCTGGCCTCGAGGAGGCGGATCTCGAGGAGCTGCCGCGGGTAGTTCCACTCGTAGAGGGCGTGGCTGACGTCGAGCCCCTCGTAACACTGGAGGCGGATGAGATCGGTTTCGAGCGCGGCCGCCAGGGCTTTCGCGATTTCGGTCTTGCCCACGCCGGCTTCGCCTTCGAGAAACAACGGCCGCTTCAGCTTCAACGCGAGGTAGACCGCCATCACGAGGCTGCGATCGGCCACATAACGCTGGCCGGCCAGCAGCCGCTCGAGCTCGTCGACCGACGCCGGGAGGCTCACGCTACGACGCCCGCTGAAACGCCGCAGCCAGCGCGCGCTTTACGTAAACGGGGGCCACCGCCTTGCGGTACTCGGCCGACGCGAAGATGTCTCCGAGAATGTCTCCCCCCAGTTGTTTCGCGGCCGCAGCGGCAGCCTTGGCCGTGACGTCGTCGGACGGGCGCGCCCCTTTGACCGCCGCCTCGACATCGCGCAGCCGCGCGGGCACCGGCACGAGCCCGCCGATCACCACCTGCGCGGCCTCGCACGAACCGCCTTTCATGGTCACGACGGCCGCAGCGCCAATGACGGCATAACGCGACGCCGGATGCGAGAACTTGATATAGGCCATGCCCTGCCCGGTTTTCTTCGACGGCACCTCGATGGCCGTGAGAATCTCGCTGGCGTCGAGGGCCGTTGTCATCATGCCCTGAAAGAACTCGCTCGCGGATACGGTTCGTTCGCCCTTCGAGCTCGCGACGACGAAACGGGCATCCAGGGCGACGAGTACTGTGGGCAGATCGGATGCGGGATCCGCGTGTGCGACATTGCCGCCAATGGTCCCGCAATTGCGCACCTGCGCGTCTCCGATGTGCGCGGCGGCATCGCACAGCATCGGGCATTCAGCGTTCAGCACCGGAGAGGTTGCGAGCTCTGCGTGCGTCGTCAGCGCGCCGATGCGGATGGTGCCGCCGGAAGATGCGATGCCCTTCAGCTCGGGAATGCGCCCGATGTCGATGAGCGCCGTCGGAGTGGTCAGCCGCAGCTTGAGCAGCGGGATCAGGCTGTGGCCGCCGGCCAGTAACTTCGCGCCCGGGTGCTGTTGCATGAGCGCGAGCGCCTCGCGAACGGCGCCGGCGCGGTAATAGTCGAATGACGGTGCGAACATGACAGGCTCCTATTTGTTCATCGCGCGCCAGACACGTTCCGGCGTCAGGGGCATGGTGAGGTTGTCGACGCCAAAGGGCTCGAGCGCGTCGACGACGGCGTTATATATCGCAGCCGTCGAGGCAATCGTGCCTGCTTCGCCGATGCCCTTCACGCCCAGCGGATGGTGCGGCGATCGCGTGACGGTCGAGAGCACCTCGATATCGGGCAGCACGTCGGCACGGGGAATCGCGTAGTCGAGGAGCGATCCCGTGACGAGCTGTCCGCCGTCGTCGTACACCGCACCTTCCCACAGGGCCTGTCCGATGCCCTGCACCACCCCACCCTGCACCTGCCCTTCGACGATGACCGGGTTGATCTGCGGACCGCAATCGTCGACGGCCACGTACCGCTTCACGTCGACCTTACCGGTTTCGCGGTCGACTTCGACCACCGCCACGTGCGCACCGAACGGATAGACGAAGTTGGGCGGATCGTAGAAGCTCGTCGCCTCGAGTCCCGCCTCCATGCCGGCCGGCATGTTCCAGGCGACGTTGGCCATCAGCGCGATGTCCTGGATGGTTTTCGATCGGCTCGGCGCGCCTTTGACGAAGAATTTTCCGTCCGCGTATTCGATGTCCTCAGGGGCCGCCTCGATGAGATGTGCCGCAAGGAGCTTGGCCTTCTCCTTGATCTTGCGTGTGGCCACGGCCAGGGCGGCCCCCCCGACGGCCGTCGTCCTGCTGCCGTACGTTCCCCAGCCCATCGGCGTGCTGTCGGTATCGCCGTGGATGACCTTGACGTCGTTGACGTCCACGCCAAGCTCACTCGACACGATCTGTGCGAATGTCGTCTCTTCACCCTGACCGTGGGGCGAGGCACCGATGAACACGTTGACCTTGCCGCTCGGGTGAAACCGGACGATCGCGCTTTCCCAGAGACCGCCCTGGAAGCCGATCGCACCGGCGACCTGCGACGGTCCGAGGCCGCAGATTTCCACGTAAGTGCAGACCCCGATCCCGAGGTATTTGCCGTTCGGTTGCTTCCGCTGCTTCGCTTGCTCGGCGCGCAGGTCGTTATACTTGACGTGGTTCAGCGCTTTCTCGAGAGCCGCCTGGTAGTTACCGCTGTCGTAGGTGAGTCCGGTCACGACATTGCAACCGTCTTCGAACGGCGGCAGAAGGTTCCGCTTGCGGATTTCCACAGGATCGATCTTCAGCTCGTCCGAGAGCTTGTCCATCATGCGCTCGAGCATGAACGTCGCCTCGGGACGGCCGGCGCCGCGATACGCCTCGACCGGCGTCGTGTTGGTGTAGACGCCGTAGACGTCTTCTTTCACTGCCGGCACCGCATACGGGCCCGACAACATCAGGCCGTGAAGGATGGTCGGAATGCCCGGCGCCGCCGTCGACAGATACGCGCCCATGCCGGCCCACACGGAACAGCGCAGCCCGAGGATCTTGCCGTCGCGCGTGGCGGCAAGCTCGACGTCCTGGATGTGATCGCGGCCGTGGGTCGTCCCCTGATAGTTCTCGCTGCGCGTCTCGGACCACTTGACCGGCCGCCCGAGCTTGATCGCACAGAATGCCGTCAGAAAGTCGCCCGGGATTGTCGGAATCTTGCTGCCGAACCCGCCGCCGACCTCCGGCGCGATCACGCGAAGCTTGTCTTCGGGCACGCCGGTGACGAGCGACGAGAGAAACCGGACGATATGTGGATTCTGCGTGGTGTTCCAGAGCGTCAGCTCACCGGTGGCCGCGCTCCATTTCGCCACGCATCCTCGCGTCTCCATCGCGGTCGGAATGAGCCGCTGCTGGATGATGCGGTCCTTGACGACGACATCCGCTTTGGCGAACGCCGCGTCGAGATCGCCGCCGGCGACGGTCCAGTGGAACGCCTGATTGCCCGCAATGTCGGCGTGCAGTTGCGGAGCGCCCTTGGCCGTCGCCTTCTGCGGATCGACGACGACAGGCAGCGGATCGTAATCAACGTCGATGAGCTCCAGCGCATCCTGGGCCTGGTACCGGCTCTCGGCCACGACGACGGCCACGCAGTCGCCGACGTACCGGACCGTGTCTTTGGCGAGTTGTGGATACGTGGCGACCTTCAGGTTGGCATTCGGCAACAGCCACGCGCAGGGCATCGGCTTCAGTGCCGCCTCGGTGTCGGCGGCCGTGAACACGGCGAGCACGCCGGGCGCCTGTTTCGCGCGCGACGTGTCGATCGAACGAATTCTCGCGTGGGCGTGCGGACTGCGTAGAAGGGCCGCGTGCGCCATGTCCGGCAGCACCACGTCTTCCGTGTAGGTGGCCGTGCCGGTGATGAGCCGTGGATCTTCGCGGCGGCGGATGCCCGAGCCAAACACCTTGGCGCTCATGATCGCGGCCTCCCCGCTGCGGCCGCGTCGCACACGGCGCGGACGATGTTCTGGTAGCCCGTGCAGCGGCACAGGTTGCCTTCCAGCCCGTGCCGTACCTGTTCGGGCGTCGGCTTGGGGTTCCTGTTCAGGAAATCGATGCTCGCCATGATCATGCCGGGCGTGCAGAACCCGCACTGGAGTCCGTGCTTGTTCCAGAATGATTCCTGCATCTGATCGAGCTTTCCGTCTTTGGCAAGACCTTCAATGGTCGTAATCGCCGATCCATCGGCCTGCACGGCCAGCCGGGTGCACGACTTGACGGCGATGCCGTTCTCGAACACGGTGCACGAGCCGCACTGGCTCGTATCGCAGCCGACTTTTGTTCCGGTGAGGCCGATGGTTTCCCGGAGGAAATGTGCGAGCAGCAACCGGGGCTCGACATCGCGCTGGTAGACACGGCCGTTGACGGTCATTTTGACGGGGATGGTCACGGTTTATCCCTCCTGTGGCGAAGCGGGAATTCTTACGCAAAGTGCGATGCGTTGACGAGGAAAATCGTCGACCGTCGCCCATCGCCCGGTCTGATACCATCGTCCGCGCATGGAAGACCTCACCACAGGGTCCATCAACCGCCATCTGCTCAAAACCACCAGCTTCATGCTGGTCACGATGGTGTTCCAGACGCTCTACTTCCTGGTCGATCTGTATTTCGTCGGCCGTCTCGGCAAGGAAGCCCTCGCGGGTGTCGGCATCGCCGGCAATCTGACGTTCCTCGTGCTCGCCATCACGCAGATGCTCGCCGTCGGCACCACGACGCTCATTTCGCACGCCGCCGGCCGCAAGGAGCGAGAGCACGCACAATTGGTGTTGACGCAATCGCTGTTGCTCGCCGCCTGCATCGGCGTGGTGTTCCTGATCGTCGTGACGGCGCTGCGCGACGCGTACGTGAATACGTTGAGCCCCGACCCGGTCAGCGGCACCCGAGCCATCGAGTATCTCTCCTGGTTCATTCCGGCGATGGCGCTTCAGTTCCCGATGGTCGTCATGGGCGCCGCGCTTCGGGGAACGGGCAACTTCAGGCCGGGCATGATCGTGCAGACCGCGACGGTGCTCATCAACATCGTGCTCGCACCGGCCCTCATGTTCGGCTGGCTCACGGGCCGTCCGATGGGCGTGGCCGGCGCCGGGCTCGCGTCGCTCATCGCCATCTTCGTCGGCACCATCTGGCTCGCGATCTTCTTCTTCGAGGTGAGCTCGTACTTGAAGCTGCACATCCAGCTGAAACCGCATGGCGACATGTGGGGCCGGATTCTGAAAATCGGGTTGCCCGCCGGCGTCGAGTTCGCCCTGGTGGCCGTGTACCTGTTCCTCGTGTACACCATCAGCCGGCCGTTCGGCGCCGCGGCCCAGGCCGGGTTCGGGATCGGCCAGCGGATCATCCAGGCGAGCTTCATGCCGGTCGTCGCGCTCGGCTTCGCCGTCGCTCCGGTCGCCGGACAGAATTTCGGCGCGCACAAAGGCGGAGCGGGTGCGCGAGACGTTCCGGAGGGCGGCGCTGATGGCCGTTTGCCTGCAACTGCTGGTCACGCTGGCGTGTCAGATCGTGCCCGGGGCGATGATCCGGTTCTTTTCTGCCGATCCGGCCGTCATTGCCGTCGGAGCCGAGTACCTCGTCATCATTTCGTGGAGCCTGGTCGCCTCCGGCATCATCTTCGTGAACGGCAGCATGTTCCAGGCGATGGGCAATACGATTCCCCCGCTCATCGCATCGCTCACCCGCATCATCGTCGTCGCGGTGCCGGCGCTGCTGCTCGCGCGGATGGCGGGATTCGAGCTGCGATGGATCTGGTGGCTCTCCGTCGGGGCGACGCTGCTCCAGCTCAGCATGAACGTGACGCTGCTGTTGCGCGAGTTCCGCGCGAAGCTGCGGTTCGCCTAAAAGGTCGACAGCCACCACCCGTCTCCCGCAAACCAGCAGCGGTCGTCCACCGGCTTCGTGCGGTAGAGCGAGCTCACCGCTTCCGTACCGCCGCGCCGGAACGCCTCGCTCAGCCTCTGGGCGGTCGCTTCGTCGCGAGCGCCGCTGCACGGAATGAACATCGCGGGCGAGACGAACGCCGCGGCAAAACGGTCGGCTGATTTTCGCGTGAGGAGCAGCATCGCGCCGACGCCGTCGGCCGCCGTGAGTGGAAACATCAGCCGCCCGCCCACGTGGAGCGCGTCGAGCCAGATCCCGAGCGGCGCGGTGGCTCCCGCGCTGACGTACACGACATCGGCATACGGCAGCGGGCCGGTCGAGCCAGACCGGTTGCGCACCGTCACGTTCGAGTACGCCGCAAGATTGCCAGCCGCCCACTCGGCCAGCGATTTCTGGATTTCGAAGGCGACCACCGTGCCCGTCGGGCCGACGAGCATGGCGAGAATGGCGGTGTAATAGCCACTGCCGGCGCCGATGTGCAGCACGGTCTCGCCGGGTGTTGGGTTGACGTTTCCAAGGCACCTCGCGTGCAGGCTCGGCTGTCCGTTGTTCAGGGGGCCTTCTCCCGACAGCGCCACGACGACGTCCTGGTAGAGGAACGCCGGGTCGTCGGTAGGCGTCTTGATGTAGCCCGCACCCGTGAACACGTTCCACGGGCCCTTTTCGAGAAACTGCTCGCGCGGCACCGCCTCGAACGCCCGCACAAGGCGGTCTTCGACGGCCGGCGTCCCCGCCATCGCCGCAATGCGGCGTGCGTAAAACCCTCTGAACGCTTCGATAGACGTGCTCATGCCGTTGGGAATCCTTTGGTATTGCCTAACATCTTCCGGAGGCTTAGTATCGCGCCATCCCATTCAAGGAGAGTTCCATGCAACCAGGCGTGCGGAGGGGCCCCGGAGCTGGCGCGGCGTTGACGAGCGTCATCGTGGTCGTCGCCATGGCCACGTTGGCAGGCCAGTACTCGATGACGGTCAACCGCGACCGTCTGCTCAACGCGCAGAACGAGCCGCAGAACTGGCTCATGATGAACGGCGACTACGCGTCGACCCGATATTCGAAGCTGACGCAGATTACCCGCGAGAACGTGAAAGACCTGCGGATGGTCTGGGCGCTGGCGCTCGGCGGCATGCAGGACGTCGGGCAGAACGGCCCCGAAAGCGAATTGAATCCGCTCATCGACAACGGATTCATGTATACAAGCGACGGGTGGGGGACGCTCTACAAGATCGACGCGCGCGCGCCCGAACAAGGGCGAGCTCGTCTGGGTGACCGATCCCGGCGTGGCACACCAGGGCAACATCTCACGCTCGCGCGGGCATCGCGCTCTGGGAAGACCTGGTCATCGCCAACCTGCCTGACGGCCGCGTGATCGGCGTCAACCGCGCCAACGGCGAAATCGTGTGGGACAAGAAGGTAGCGGTCGCCAACGAATTCGGCAGCAAGGAGAAGTTCTTCACCGCGCCCATCACGGCCGAAGGCAAGGTGATCATCGTCAACAGCGCCGGCGATGGAAAAACGCGTGGCTGGATTGCGGCGCTCGACGCGCGCACCGGCAACGAGCTGTGGCGCTGGTACGTCGTGCCGAAGCCGGGCGATCCGGGCAGCGAGACCTGGAAGGACAAGAACAACGCCTGGAAAACCGGCGGCGGCGGCATCTGGCAGACCGGTTCGTACGATCCGGCGACGAGGCTCACCATCTGGGGAACCGGCAATCCGGTCCCGGCGTACGATCCGCAGGCGCGTCCGGGCGACAACCTCTACACCAACGCTGTCGTCGCGCTGAACGTCGATACCGGCAAGCTGGCCTGGTATTTCCAGTACACGCCGAACGATTCATGGGACTACGACGAAGTCGGCGTCCACATGCTCTACGACACGGCCATCGACAAGGTCGAATCGCAAGATCGTCGGTCACTTCGGCCGCAACGGCTTCTACTACTCACTCGATCGCACCAACGGCCGGTTCATCAAAGGCGCGCAGTACGTGAACGACCTGAACTGGACCAAGGGGCTCGATCCCGAGACCGGCAAGCCGGTGGAATACAACCCGAAGCTCGACGTGCAGGTGTACAACCCCGAGGCGCGCGCGCTGCGCGGCGATCCGATGAAGCGGACGTGCCCGACGTGGCACGGCGGCATCGCGCACCAGCCGACGTCCTACAATCCGGTGAAGAAGATCGCCTACGGCGTCGGCACCGAAGGATGCTATTCGCAGAACGGCCACACCGTGGCGTTCCTCTCACCCGAGGGGGGATCGACGACAAGAACACGACCAAGCGCACGTATACGAGCGATCTCTACTATGGATCGATCACGGCGTTCGACACGATCAACCACAAGATGATCGCGAAAGCCGTGACCGATATCGAGATTCGTTCGGGCACGCTCGCCACGGCCGGCGGCCTCGTGTTCACCGCGCTTCAGGACGGCTGGATCGTGGCCTACAACGACGAAACGCTCGAAGAGCTCTGGCGCTTCAACGTCGGCACGCCGCTGAAGGGCGCGCCGGTCACGTACTCGATCGGCCCGAAGCAGTATCTGGCCGTGCAGGCCGGCGGCAGGCACCTGCATCCGGTGAAGTACGACAAGCTCGAAAATTCGAGCTATCTGTTCGTGTTCGCGTTGAACTGAAGTCCTTCAGTTCCGACGCAGCGGCGCAGAGCCGCAGAGAATGGACTCTTGAACAACCAGACTCTGCGTCTCTGCGTCTCTGCGTCAGACGAGCGAGCCGCCCACCTTTTCTATGTCGGAGCCAGCCGGCCCATCAGCTGGTTGATCTTGTACCGGAGCGTCGCCTTTTTCAGATCGTCCTGCCACAGCGCCACGCCATGGCGATGAAAGACGACGCAGACGTGACGGCTTCCCAGCCTGGGACCGACGATCTTCCACTGCGCGCGCTGGCCGTTCTCCGAAATCGTGGGCTGCTCTCCGCCGGCCTCGAGCTGCTTGAGCGCGTACTTGATGAGCGTACGCTCGGATCTCGTGTGCAGCCAGCCCGGCCGGGGGAATGACACCGCCACCTCGAAGCCCTGCGGCGTGATCATCTCGAACACGAAGTTCCCCGTCCGCTTCTCGCAATGGTACTCGGCGCAAAGCGCCGGCTGCGTGTGCGACCCTTCCGGATACCAGCTGTACTGGTGATCGTAGAGCGCGTAGGGCACAACGGCCCCCTTCGGCTTCCAGTCGACGACCACCGTGTCTTTGCCGCTCAGTCGCTGTCCCGTATCGACCGCGTCGGGAGATTGCCGAATGAACGACGTCAGCGGGGCTTTCGCATCAATCGAGCAGGAGTCGTACAAATCGCCGGTCTTCGGTTGATGCAGGAACACGAGCGTCTCGCGCACGTCCACGCGAGCCCGTCCATCGACGTCGATGGTGATCGTTTTCAGGTGCTCGGAACAAATCACGGACGCGGGCGACACCGCGATGCCGCACCGCCGCAATGCCGGACGAATCAGGTGCATCATGACGCCCGGCAGGGAGCAAGAGTCAGACCGGCGCGTTTTCGGGCTGATTTTGTGTGATGGCCGGCCGGCGCCTACAAATTTCGTGGTCTGGCTGACAATTGCGTGGTCCGACTCACGGTTGCCGTTGCGACGCAGGGACGCAGAGTCTCAGAGATTTTCGTTTCTTGAAGAAACTCTTCTCTCTGAGTCAACGCGCCTCTGCGTCGAAACAGCGGTCGATCGAACGAGACTTACGGGCAGGTCGCGGACACCATCTTGAACGATTCCACCGCCAGCGTCTGGCCTGGCGTGGTCGACGACGACGAAGCTGCGCCGGTCTTGCTCACCGTACCCGTGACTTCGATCTTGTGATTCGCGTGTGGCTTCAGATTCTCGGTCGGCTTCGCCGACAGCCCGATCGTCATCTTCGACGCCGCACCCGAAGTCGCGGTTGATTTTCCAGCAGCCGACGCGACCTCTGCGTTCTCGAGCGTCCAGCTGTCGGCGGCCGTGCCTGGCTTGAGGCAGCCGGTATAGGTGACCTTGCCCGCCGAGGCCGCCTGCGCGGCAGGAGCCGGTGCGGCAGGAGCCGGCGCGGCCGGCTTCTCGCCCTGCGGCGCGGGCGTCTGGGCAGCGACCGCTATCGTACAAAGTGCGGCAAACGTGAGCGCGAACGCATATCGCATGTGGATCTCCTCCTTGTTGACGTGTGCGATTTCGGATCATGTACAGCAGGAAGTACGCCATACGGATCTGTCCGTATAGCCGCGAAAAACAGGCGCTTTTGACGGCGCCTGTGTCGAATGCCTCAGTAGGTTTTTCTCGGTGTGTCCAGAAGGTGGACGGATCGGTCTTCAGTTCTTCAGTCATCAGTCTTCAGTTCTCAGTCTTCAGTGTCGGGTTGGTTGGTTGGTTGTGACTGTACAAACTGAAAACTGATGACTGAGAACTGACGACTGGGAACTGACGACTATTTCTTCATGCTCTTGCAGACCTCGACCTCGCTGCCCCAGAACTCGACGCACTTGGCGTGGTCCATCGGTCCCTGGCCGACGACCTTGGCCATCAGGAAGTCGGCGATGAGGTCGATCTCGCGCGGCTGCAGCGTCGCCGGCGGGTCGGGCATCCGGGTGGTGTTCTTCGCGAGGTCGGCCTGCGTCATCATGAAGCAGCGGCCGTCGGTGTAGGCAAACTTGTCGAACGCGGGCATCTGCGTGTTCGGCCGCCCGCACTTGATGGTAAGCACGAGCAACTGGCGCGTGTATTTCTTGTCTCGCAGGCTCGGGCCATCCGGCATCTGGTTGTCGCCCTTGACGCCGTCCGCCGCCCAACCGTGGCACGCACGGCAGTCGCCCTTCTGCTGATAGAGCCGCATACCTTCCGCGAGGTCGGCCGGGTCGGGCGCGGCCGGTGCCTGGGCGGCGCGGACGCGCGTGTGAACATTCGAGAAGGCTGCAACCGCCACGAGGCCAGCGAGCAGCCAGAGATGCCGTTTCATATTTCGCGCGGGAGTATAACAGGATTCGTTTCCCGGCCCTGCGTCGAGACGCACCGCGCTATGGTGCCGCTGTCTGTCCCAGCTGGCAGTCGGGATGATTCGGTCCGTCCGGCGCGTTGAGCCGGCTCATCGGCGCAGGTGACGGCCCGTTCGGGTCGAGCTCGCCGATGCGCTTGTTCACCCACAGCACCTGGTAGGCCCGTCCGGGCAGGGGCGCGGCCTCCGGCGAGCACGAAAAATTATTGAAGTGGAGGTTGACGAGGTAGAACTGGCGATTCAGCCGGCGTACGACCTCGAGAAACTTGCGCTGGTCTGTGCCGTGAAGCTCCATCGGCATCTGCACAATCCTGTCGAGCACGACATCCGATGTCGCCATCAACGAATCCCATTCGGCCCCTTCGATGTCGATCTTGACCAGCGATATCCCGTTCGCATCGCCATGTCGCGCGATCTGGGAAGCGATCGTGTCGAACCGATGTCCCTCGACCGTTTCTGCTCTGGGTCCGACGCACTCGTCGTGAAACACGAATCGTCCGCCGTCACACGCCGGACGATATGGCGTGAAACAGTCGTACTGATGGACGGGCACGGCAAGCAGCCTGGAAACGTCGCATCCCCAGTTGTCTTCGGTATCGATCCCGTACGAAAACGCCGCCTGCACGCCGCCAGTCAGGTTCTCGCACATCAGATACCCACCGTCGTGTGCGCCGCCGTAACGTTTCAAGTTGCAGTTCTTCAGCGTGACCGTTCGGAGCTCCTCGAGAAGCGCCTCGCGAACCTGCCGCGCCCGCGCCTCACGCCCGGGAAAGAGCCCCAGGCCATAGGCCGCCGCTCCGATGCCAGCGATCACCGCCACTGATGTCACGATCCGGCGCGTTTTCTGCTTCACCACTTGGCCGTCAGGTTACTGCAGATACCGATCTCGATAACATCCGACGCGCTGTCACCAAGCAAAAAGGGCCGACGCTTGCGCGTCGGCCCCGTCCTTGCCCAACCGGTTATCTACCGGCAGCCCTGAGGGGCTGAGCTACCGATATTTTCTCTTTGCGTCTTTGCGTCTGTGCCAATGACGTCAGGATCCGGCGCGCTTTCTGGTTCACTGCTTCGCCGTCGGGTTACTGCAGATACCGGTCTCGACAATATCCGGCACGCCGTAGACCTGTAATCGACGCCGAGATTGCCGCCAAAGGACCGATTTGCCTCGAAGCTCGCCAGAACCCGAGCGGTCGAAGCGTGGGATGCTCGAAAAGACCCTCTGTCACGATGATCCAGGTGCAGCCGCCAAGTTGCTCGATGCCACCGTCCAGGACGGCGCCGAGATTCGGCACGCGGCGCGCCACCACCGGCGTTTGCGTCAAATCGAGCCACCCCTGTCCGACGAGCGCTACCGTCCCCGGCGTGGCGTGCTCGCGTATCCACACCTGGGCGAGCACATGGGTTGGCTGACTGAGCCGGCGACTGAACGATACGGTTCCGGCCCACGCGGGTTGCAATAAGACTCCAACGACGGTCACCGCGAAAGCGGCCTGAAGGCCGCGTGACCACGACGCCGGCCTCATGGCCATCCTGGCCTGAATGGCGTGAAGGCCCGCGACAAGGGCTGCCGCGCCGCCCACCGCGACAAAGGGCACGAGCGGATACGCCCAGCGAGGTACCTGAAGCGGCCGCTGCGTCATGAACCAGATGTACACGAGCGGAAAACTGATGAATATCCAGAGCCTCGGATTCCCCGCGGAGAGGGCATAGGCGGCAAAACCCACGGCGAGGAACATCATGGCCCATCCCGGCCCGGCCCAGGCAAGCGTTGAGATGACAGAAACCGTGCGCGGGATCCGTTGACCAGCGATGCCGGGCCGGTGAAGGTATATTGCGTGGCCAGCTGGCGCAGAAGATTCGGAAAGTCCGCCCAGACGAAATGATTCGACACGGCGACCGCCAGTCCACACGCCAACGCTGCGACGGCAGCTGCGCGAATCCTGCCTCGGGCGTTGACCGACGAGCACGAGCACGCCGCGATCAACACCGGAGCGAGCGCAAACACCGCCGAATATTTGATCGCCGCCGCGACGCCCGCAAGCGCACCGGCGGTCGCGATCCAGCCGAGCTTCCCGCTGTCGTAGTACGTCAGGGCCGCATAGATCGCGGCCGTGACGGCGAGCACCATGCCGGGGTCATTGCGGACCATGATCGTCGTTTCGACGGAGATGGGCACGATGGCCACAGCAGCGCGCCCAGCAACCCCACCGCTGTACCAGCCAGCCGGAGTCCGACGAGACCCGTGATGACGACGGTAGCGGCAGCGATCCAGATGTTGGCCAGCCTCGCGGCTTGTGCGAACGACTCGACCGGTAGCAACGTCACATGCGACGTCACGAGGCCGCTGCCCAGACCGCGAAGAAAACTCAGAAGCGACGAGGCTGCGAAAACCCAGAACACGACACCCGGATAGTGTTCGATATGGGCGTGGTGCAGCTCGCCAGTTGCGAAGAATTGCCGTACAGTTGCGCCGCAACGCGGCGCTCGTCGATGTCGAGCGGCGTGTGGCCAAGATCGGCCGAAAAGTTCGGCAGTGTGACGAGCAACGAAAACACGCAAATGGCGAAGAGTCCGATGGCGAATGCGTGCGTGTGAAGGACGTCTCGCCATTCACCTGCGTGCCACGCTCTACCCTTTGCGAGGCGCAGCAGGTGCAGCGCCGCCAGGAGTGCCGCTAACGTGCCGATGTCTGGAAGGAATTCACGAAAGACGCCGACCACCCTTAAGACCAGCGCAATCGACGTCACCGACAACAACACAACAAGAGCGTTCACCGCACCCGATAATACGTCAATGCAAGGGGTTCTCCGCCAAACGAAAAGGGCCGACGCTTCGCGTCGGCCCCGTCCTTGCCCGAACTAAGTGTTCTCTGCGCCTTTGCGTCGCTGCCTCACATTACGCGCACCCGCTCGTCGATCCGCAGTTCGCGCACTTGTAGCAGCTTCCGCTCCGGACCATGATCGACCCGCACATGCTGCACGGCGGCGCGTCTTCCTGGTTCTGGATCGCCGCGGCGGCGTAGGTAGCCGGGGTGCTCGTTGATTTTTTCGGCTCTGAGACCGGCTTGGAAGGCTGTGCCGCCGATGTGGACGGGGCGGCCGCCGGACGCTCCTCGGTCCGCCGCTCGTCCCGGTTGTTGACGCCCGCGTGATACTGCGCTTCCTGCGAGAGGAACTTCGTCGCCAGCCACCGGAAGATGTAATCCACGATCGACTTCGCGAAGCGGATGTCCGGGTTCCGCGTCATGCCCGACGGCTCGAAGCGCGCGTGGCTGAACTTGTCGACGAGCACCTGAAGGGGCACGCCGTACTGCAGCGCGTACGAGATGGCCTGCGCAAAGGCATCCGCGAAGCCCGAGATCGTCGACCCCTCCTTCGCCATCACGAGGAACAGTTCGCCGGGCTGCCCGTCTTCGAAGAGCCCGACCGTGATGTAGCCTTCGTGGCCGGCGATGTCGAACTTGTGCGTGATCGACTGACGCTCGTCCGGCAGACGGCGGCGGACCGGCTGCGCCATGGCGGCCACGACCTTCTCCACCTCAGCCTGCGCCTTGTCCTTGTCCTTCGACGTGTTCAGCGGCTGCGTGCGCTTGCTGCCGTCGCGGTAGATCGAGATGGCCTTCGCACCAAGCCTCCACGACTCGATGTACGCCTCCATGATCTCTTCGACCGTCGCTTCTTTCGGCACGTTCACCGTCTTCGAGATCGCGCCGGAAATGAAGGGCTGTGTCGCGCCCATCATCTTGATGTGTCCGAGATAGTGAATCGACCGCTGGCCCTTGCGCGCCTTGAACGCGCAATCGAACACGGCGAGGTGCTCGTCTCTGAGCGCCGGCGCGCCTTCGATCGTCTCGTTCTGATCGATGTACTCGACGATCGCCTTGATTTCCTGCTCGTTGTAGCCGAGCTTGGCGAGCGCCATCGGCACCGTCTGGTTGACGATCTTCATCAACCCGCCGCCCACGAGCTTCTTGTATTTCACGAGCGCGATGTCGGGCTCGACGCCAGTCGTGTCGCAGTCCATCATGAAGCCGATCGTGCCCGTCGGCGCCAGCACGGTCGCCTGGCCGTTGCGATAGCCGTACAGCTCGCCCAGGCGCACTGCCTCGTCCCACGCCTGCCGCGACGCGTTGTACAGCTCGATCGGCACGTTCTTCACGTTGATGCCCTTCACCGCATCGCGATGCTTGCGCATGACGCGCAGGAACGGCTCCCTGTTGGTCTCGTAGCCGGCAAATGGGCCGCCGTTGTCGCGCGCGATGCGCGCCGACTGCGCGTACGCCTCGCCCGTCATGATGGCGGTCAGCGCCGCGGCATAATCGCGTCCGCCGTCGCTGTCGTAGGGCAGGCCGCGCGACATGAGCAGCGCGCCCAGGTTCGCATAGCCGAGGCCGAGCGGCCGGTAGGCGTGGCTGTTCTTCGCAATCGCCGTCGTCGGATAGCTCGCGTTGTCCACGAGAATCTCCTGCGCCGTGATGAGCGTGCGGCACGCGGCCTTGTAGGCCACGAAATCGAACTCGCCGTCGGACCGCACGAACTTCATGAGGTTGATCGACGCCAGGTTGCACGCCGAGTCGTCCAGGAACATGTATTCCGAGCAGGGATTGGACGCATTAATCCGGGCCGTGTTCGGGCACGGATGCCACTCGTTGACCGTCGTGTCGAACTGCATGCCGGGGTCGCCGCACACATACGTGCCTTCGGCGACCAGCTTCATCAGGTCGCGCGCCTTGTAGGTCTCCATCACCTCGCCGCTCGGTCACCGCTCTGGTCGACCAGTTCCCATCGTCGAGCACCGCGCGCATGAACTCGTCGGTCACCCGCACGCTGTTGTTCGAATTCTGGAAGAACACCGACGAGTACGCCGGGCCCGTGAACGAGCCGTCGTAGCCGGCGTCGATGAGCGCCCACGCCTTCTTCTCTTCTTCCACCTTGCAGTTGATGAACTCGACGATGTCGGGGTGATCGACGTTGAGGATCACCATCTTCGCGGCACGCCGCGTCTTCCCGCCCGACTTGATGACGCCCGCAAACGCGTCGTACCCCTTCATGAACGATACCGGCCCCGACGCCGTGCCGCCGCCCGCCAGGACTTCCTTGGACGATCGAATCGCCGACAGGTTCGATCCCGTGCCCGATCCGAACTTGAAGAGCATGCCTTCGGTGCGGGCGAGCGTCAGGATCGAGTCCATCGTGTCCTGCACCGAGTTGATGAAACAGGCCGAGCATTGCGGGCTCTTTTCGAATCCGCAGTTGAACCACACCGGGCTGTTGAATGCGGCCTTCTGGTAGACGAGCAGGTGCTTCAGCTCCGCGCTGAAGGTCTCGAGATCGGCTTCGCTCGCGAAATAGCGGTCGAGGCGGCCCCATTCGGTAATCGTGTCCACGACACGGCCGATGAGCTGCTTCACGCTGTACTCGCGCTGCGCCGTCCCGATCTGCCCGCGGAAGTACTTCGAGACGACGATGTTGGTCGCCTGCTGCGACCAGAACGAAGGCATCTCGACGTCGCGCTGCTCGAACACCACTTCGCCGCGCTCGTTGCCGATGACGGCCGACCGCCGCTCCCAGGTGACCTCGTCGAACGGATCGACGTTGGGTAGCGTGAAGAAGCGCGGGAACTCCAGCCCCGGCGATTGAGCCGTACGAGGCTCGCCATTCGATGCCGTGTCCTGCGCCCGGCTGTCTGTCTCTTGCGCGGTAGGCTGCTCAGAGCCTGTGATGTCGTGAGCCTCGCCTCGTTCCATTCTCACCCTCCGATTTCCGGCGTTCCCGTTCCCGGACGCCAGACCCTGCCCAAAATTTGAAAAATGCGCGGCCAGAGCGAACCTTCGCCTTTGGGTTTGTATTCGCTTAATGATGCTGACCTGTGATGCCGACGCGACGTTCTTTGCGAGAAACCTTGGGGGAGGCCCCGCGCCTATCTGCTCGCGTTCAGGCGGTCAAATATGCGCTCGACTCTGTAGGATGTCAAGCCTCAAAACTACCATATATTGTGCGTCAGTTTTAGGTCGAACGCAATATATACACGCTCCGCCAAATCGGGCACCATAGCCGACTCCACTCGTTTTCTCGAGATTCCCAGTAAAATCAAAGGCCTGGACGCTGCCACGGACCAACCCCTGCCCGAGCCCACATCGAACGCGGTCGCCGCGGCTCGCGCGACGGCGCTCTTCGAGATTGCCCTGTGCTCCGGCATTCCCTCACAGTTCGCGATCGCGTACATGTTCGCGTTCGCGGGATTCACGCCGCTCACCAACGGCGAGCTCTCGTTCGGCTACATCGCGACGCTTCTGCTCTTCGACGCGACCGTGCTCATCGCCCTGATTTTCTGGCTGCTGAGCCGGCAGGGGGAGCGCCCGAGAGACGTGTTCATGGGACGGCTGCCGGTGGGCCCCGAGTTCAGGCTCGGCGTCGGCCTCACTGTCGTCGTCTTCGCCCTCGCCGTCGCGGTGCTGTCGGCCGCCCGGGTGCTTTTTCCCGCGCTTCACAACGTGAAAGAGAACCCGCTGCAGCAACTGATTCAGACGCCGATGCAGGCGCTCATTCTCGCCATCGTCGCGACGATCAGCGGGGGCCTGCGCGAGGAGATCCAGCGCGCGTTCATCCTTCACCGTTTCGAGCAGTATCTCGGTGGCGGGCGTGCTCGGGTTGGTGCTCTACAGCCTGGTGTTCGGCTTCGGCCACAGCCTGCAGGGATGGGATGCCGTGCTGGCCACGACGATACTCGGCGCGTTCTGGGGCGCGGTCTATCTCATGCGGCGCAGCATCATCGCGCCGGTCGTGAGTCACTCGGGCTTCAACGCTGCCGAAATATTCGTGTTTCTCGCTACTGCACGATCGTAACGTCGGCGCGGCGTCGCAGGTCGGCGATCCAGGCGCCGACGAGTGACTGACGCCGCTCGGCCACGAGTCTCGGCCTGGCCGCCTCACCGCTTTGCCGGACCTCTTCGTCGGTCGGCTGGGAGGCCGCGGAGAACCGTTCGTCGAGATAGGACGCCAGCCGCAGGTCATCGGCCGCGTAGATTCTGAGCACGGCCTCGTCTACGCCTCTGGCCGCGAGCACGCCCGAGAACTCGGCCGCCGATCCGAATCGCGCGCGCATGCGCGCAATCCGCGCATCGATGGCCGCGGCCGTCGGTTCCGGCGGCACGACGCGGCGAACTTCGTTCAACATCAACAGGCGATCGACGAGCAGCGCTCAAGCCTCCCGTCAGGCGATCGCTCGCAGCCGGCGCCTCAATCAGGCCCAGATCGAGTGCGGCTTCCAGATCCGATAGCGTGACGATCTGGCCCGGCATGATGGCGAGCACCTTCTCGATAATCTCGGCCTTGGCACTGACGATGAAAGGGCTGAGGGCTGAGGGCTGAGGGCTGAGGAGCCACACGAATACGCTGATCGTGGCCCGCCACGCGTGACGCGAACGGCTCTTTGGCTTCACATCCATGCCATCTAGCCCTTAGCCCTATGCCCTGACGTGTATCTATCAAAAGGCCTGCCCCAGCGAGATGTGGAGCGCGGTCAATGGCTCTCGGTCTCCGCTCGGCAACAGCCGGCGATCGAGCTTGAATCCCAGGTCCACGCGAATCGGGCCGACCGGCGAGCGATACCGCAGACCGAAGCCGACCGATCCCCGAAGTTCCGCGAGATCCATGTCATCCACATTCGCAAATACGTTGCCGCCATCGAGAAACGCCACCGCACCCAGCCCGCCGCGAACAGGGAATGCGGGCTTCGGCATTCAGCACGATAAGCCCGTGGCCGCCTTTCGGAAAGCCGTCCTGGTCGATGGTCTCGGGACGTGCCGAGCCGGTCGAGCGCGAAGCCGCGGACCGTGTTTTCGCCGCCCGCATAGAACCGCTCGCTCGCCGGAATGTCTTCGACCGTGATTTCCTGTCCCTCGCGGTTGACGGTTGCTCGCAAAACCCGTCGCCAGCCCGACGCGGGCGCCGAAAGCAAGAACGGTCGAGCGTGCGCTCGGCAGCCGCCGGTAGCTGAATGCCTGCAGAAACGTCTTGAAGAAACCGACCTGCGATCCAAGCGCGCGCGCCGCCAGTTCGGCGTCCGCGCCGGTGAGCGTGCCGGAATCGGGTTCGACGGGATCTATCCGCGTGTCGCGAATCACCGACCCTGCCACGCTCGACAGGCGCACCTGCGGGAACAACCGGTCGATGATCGGCTGCGCGGCGAAGTTCGACTTGATGTTGACGAGCTTCGTGTGATCGAGACCGTAGTGGCCGATCACCAGGACCGCGGGCGTCACCCGCCGCGTGAAGATCGCGTTGGCGCCACGGCGGTTGAAGTCGAAGCTCGATCGCACGCCCTGCTCGACGGCCGCGGTAAACGTGAAGTCGGCCGCGGTATTGAAGATGCTTCGCTCGCCGAAAGTCAGCCGCGCCAGATATTCGTTGAACCCGTATCCCCCGTCGTCGACCGGAAATGGGGCCTGGCTTTCCAGGTCGCTGAGGCCGGTCTTGCGAAAGCTAACGCTCGTGAACAGGCCGATCGATCGGTCCTTGCCGAACAGGTTGCGCCGGTTCACCTGGAAGAACCCGCGCGGCGCGACTTGAAATTCCTCAATGGCGTCGCCGCCATCCAGCGATCGCACGAGTCGACGGCCACCTTCGATGCCGCCGCCGTACGAGATGGTCGTCACGGGCGCCTCGTCGACGGTGATGACGACATCCCGGAGGTTGGTTTCGCCTGGAAGCTGAAGGTAGGAAATATCAACGCGCCGGAAGAGACCGAGCGTGGTGAGCCGCCTCCGCGTCTCGTCTTCCTGCTCCTGCGAGAGCGGCTGCCCGCTCTTCAGCTGCACTTCGCGGAGAATCGTCTCGCGGCTGGTGCGCTGATTCCCGACGATGAGCACGTGGTCGATCAGGATCTGCGGGCCTTCGTGGATGTTGAAGTTCAGCTCGACTTTCGATCCGTCGCCAATGCCCTTTGGCGCCGGCTGCACGGTGACTTCCGGATAACCGCGATTGAGGTACAAGACGCCAATGGCATCGGCATCCGACGCAATCTGGGGCTCGAAGTACGGCTGCCCCGGAGACGCCGTCACGACCTTGCGAAGCATCTCCGCGGCGATGGCGGTATTGCCCTGGAACAGGACCGAATCGACCATCGAGCGCACGCCTTCGGCGATGACGAACCGCACGCGCACGTACTCGCTGCCGGCCTTCGGCTCGCGCCGTTCGAGCTGCGACGTCACTTTCACGCCCGCGAACCCGCGCTGGCGGTAGTAGCCCTGAATTCGTGACGCATCGGCGCCGGCAATCGAGTCGCTGAACGCCAGTCCGGTCTTCATCACGAGAAGCGGCGCCAGCTCTGCCGACGTGATCGACGTGTTGCCCGTCACTTCGGCCTGCTCGACGATGCACTGGGGTCCGCGAGTCACGGTGAACGTCACGCGCAGTACCCCTTCTGCTTCAGCGCGCTGGTAGTCGGCCCGCGGGTTGCAGAACCCACGCTCGCGGAAGTGGCGCTCGATGCCGAACTTCGAGTCCTCGAGCAGATCTTCGTCGACCGAACGCTCCCGGGCGATCGGCACGAGCAGGTTCCGTTCGCTCGTGCTCAACGGATCTCCCTGGAAGTCGATCTCGACGCGCGGTCCCGGCTCCACGCTCAGGGTCAGGTCGACGGCGGTATCGTCGGCGAAGCGCGCGATCTGCGTCACACGGGCCTCGTAGTAGCCCTCCGCGCGCAGCTCGCCGGCATACCTGATGAGGCGCTCATCGAGCTCCACGCCGTCGTAGCCATCGCCGAGCCGCAGATCGAGCGCGCCCAGCAGTTGCGCCTGCGATCCACGTGGTGAGCCCTGCACGTCGATCTCCGCAATACGCGCCCGCGCACCGGGGCGGATGGCAATGACCATGGTCGCGTTCGATGGATCGCGCGTGGGACCGGCACTGATGGTGATCTCGGCCTTCGGATAGCCCCGCTGGCGATACACCGTCTGAAGCGTGGACGTCACCTGGTTCGCCCGCGCAAGGGAAAGCGACGAGCCATGGCGTTCCAGGACGACACGGCGCAGTTCGGCTTCCGGGATGCCGAGCTGCCCCGAAAAAGCAATCCTGCGGAAGCGTTGTGCCGGAATGAGGTTGTAGGTCAGCACGACGCCCGTGTCGCGAAGCGACGCATCAACCTGCACGTCCTGGTACAGTCCCAGGCCGAACAGGTGCGCCATGCTTTCGCGGACCTCGCCCATGGCAAGCGGCGACCCGGCGTCGGTTTCGATAATCTCGACGAGCGCCGGATCTCGCACCTCGACGCCGTTGGTCTGCAACCGGATTTCGACGATGGTCTTACCGATGTAATCGGTGACGGCCGCCTCGGACCTGCGGCCGATGGCGAGCAACACGAGCAGCAGTACGCAGCGTCCGGCGTCAGCCGAACGCCCGCGGCGGAACACCCTCAAAATTCTTTCCTTACACGAATGTCCAGCGAATAGGTCTCGTCTTCGTTCCGGGTCAGGATCCAGGAGAGGCGATCGGTCTGATCGTATTCGAGGAGAACGATTTGATCGCTTGTCGAGCTGAGGCTGCGCGAAAACGTCAGGTACGCGCGGTTGGAGATGCGCTTGCCGATGGTCAGGCGCGCCGACGGATTGAACCGCGTCGACTGCTGTGTTGTATCCGACAGAATCGGCGTGAGCTGGAACGTGTCGACACCGAACGTCGATTCGACGACTTGTCCGATCTGCCCCGAGATGGGATTCGTGATCATCCGCGCCATTTGCGCCTGCACGAGCTGCTGTTCGGTACGGTCCGGACTCTGCAGCGCGCGCAGATCGGCATCCTGCCCTGTTGCGGTGCCGAGCAGCAACGACGCCACTTCGATGGGCGCCAGCGGCGGATCCGACATGAACACGGGCCGCAGGCGCTGCATCGTGCCCGATGCGCTCAACGTGACGCGATAGGTCTGGCCTGGCACGCGAACCTGAGTCTCGGCGGCGATGTCGAACATCGGCTCCATGCGCAACGGATTCGTGAAGTCGATCGTGCCGCGTGTCACGAGGTAGCGCCGCCCCTCGAAGATGAACTCGCCGCGCGAGATCTCCGCGCGTCCGAAGACGATGGGCTTCTCATAGGTGCCGCGGAACTGCAGGTCGGCGCTCGACACAATTGTGGCGTTGCTGTTCTCGATGCGCAGCGTCCCGGGCGCGATGACCCGCACGTCCAGACGCACGGGCGGAATGTTGCTCGTCGACGCCGCGCCCGCCACGACAAGGGTCCCGCCGCCCGATCCCCCGCCGAGGTCGAACAGGTTGCCGCCGGTGTCGAACCTCGTCGTCCAGAGCGCGCTCTGCACCATCACCGACCCGGCGAGCACCGGCGCCGTCACGCGTCCCGTCAGCGACAGATCCGCGTCGATTTCCGAGCGCACGCCTTCGGGATAACGCAGGCGCATGCTGCGGCCGCTTGCCGTCAGCGCGAGGTCGGCCGGCGCGTAGCCCTCGAGGCCGATGCGTCCGTCGAAGTTCACCTGGCCGTCGGCCACGCGCGCCGTCAGGCCGTCGAGCCGGATGTTCCGCGAGTCGAACAGGATGGTGCCGTTCACCTGCTCCAGCGAGTGCGGCAGCGAGAAATACCGCAGCCGCCCGTTCTCGATCGTCGCGCGGCCCAGGATGACCGGCGCATCGAGCGAGCCGCTGACCTGCGCGGTCAGCTCGGCGTTGCCCGAGCTGCGGATGTTCCGGTAGAACCCCTGCAGCAGGCCCAGATTCGCGCGGCCGCGCGCGAGCCCGGCCACGCGCCGCGCGTTCATGTCCATCGTGCCGGTGACATCCAGCTCGGTGCCGTCGCCGATGAAGCGCATGTCGTCGATCCGGGCGACGTTGTTGCTCATCAGCACGTGGATCGGCTTGGCGTTTCGCAGCGCGTAGTCGAACGCCCGTACCTGGAGCTGGTCGAACATCATGTCGACGACGAGCCTGTCGCGATTGGCCAGCTGTCCGACGATGCGCAGCGTGCCGCTGCCGACCGCCGTCGTGAACGGCGAGATGCGCGGCTCGACCGCGCGCGCATAAGGATCGAGCGACGTGTCGGTGAAGCGCAGCGTAATGTCGGCGTCCTGCGCCTCGGTGAGGTCGATGCGTCCGGTCCCCGACACCGCGAGGCGCGGCGAGGCCGCCTCGAGCTCGACCGTCATCGAGTCGCCACGAATGTCGAGCCGTCCCGTCACCTCGCCGACACCCTCGTCAGCGACGAAGAGGTCGCGGATGCGCCCGCGGAACTGGTAGCGGGGCACGTCGAACGTGCCGGTGCCATCGGCATTGAACTCGAGGAATCCGGTCAGCTTCGCCTGTGGGTAGGCGGTCGCCTTGACGCTGTCCATCGGGATGCGCCGGCCGGTCGCGTTGAACGAGTAGGTGCCGTTCCACCCGACGAACGCCGCGCCTTCCGCCGTCCCGCCGCTCTTCTTCATCGCGATGCTGTCGATACGCACGCCGTTGCCTTCGAATCGCAGGGCTCCCGATGCGGTCTCGAACGGCTCCCCATACGCGATGCCGTTGTCGATGGTGAGGCTGCCGAAGCCATACGGCCCCTGGTACGGGCCGTACAGGTGATACTCGCCCGAGATGATGCCTTCGACGTCGTAGTCGTCGATGTCGAACGCGTGCTTGAAATCGGTGGCGGTCCAGTTCGCCACGTGGATGCGGCCGTTGATCTCCTCGCCCTTGTCGCGCCTGGGGAATCCCAGCGAGAAGCGGCCGTTGACGACAATCTCGCCGCCGTCTTTCTGCATGTGACCGCCGGTGACGTCGACGTAGGAATTCTGGATGACGAGGCCGGCTTCGCCGCGCCCCCAGGTGACGTCGAACGCGTGCATATCTTTCGCGACGAAATGCCCCTCGACGCGGGGCCGCCCGATCGCCTCGGTCATCACACCGGAAAACTCGGCTGAGCCCCCGACGGTAATGGGATTGGTGGGCGCACCGAACGCCGTCATCATGCCGGCCAGCACGCGATCGCTTTCCTGCAAGTCAGCGCTCGTGACATGGAACGGGATGTTGGAGTTGTCGCCCCATGCGGTCCGGCCGCTGAACGTGACGTCGGTCGCGGGAGTTGAGAAGCGGCCGTCGGAAAAGGCCACTCCCCTGCCGTCATATTGATACGTCACGTGGCCGGCAACCGGCAGGTGACCGAGGCCGGGGTGAAAGCCGCCCGTATCGGGGCCGCTCGCAAAATCGCTTGCCCGCGTGCCGGCCAGCACGTCCACACCCGCTGGCGGCACGACCTCGAAACGGCCGTCTCCGGATCGCTCGCGAAACTGGCCGAGCGGCCATTCGAGCAGATTGCGTCCGCTCCATCGGCCGGCCAGGCGCAGCCCCGACATCTTCAGGAAGTCGCTGAACGCGGCCAGATCGATGTCTTCCCAGACGGCGTCGAACCGTGCATTGGACGGCTGACCCGGTTTCCCGGACGAGAGTATCGAGTACTCCAGGTCCGCGACGCCGCCGTAGAAGTCGGTGGTGGTATCGGTGACCTCGAATCGATTGGGAAACCAGCCGAGCTTGCCTTTCAGATTGGGGAACTGATAGTCGAGCTCACCCATCTGAAGGCCCGCGACCTCGCTCTCGAAGCTGCCGGTCAGCGCACGCCCGCCTTTGAAGAGATGGAACACGCCGTCGAATCGTCCCTCGCCCGTGAGGGTGTAGTTCTCTTTCGCGAAGAAGAGCTCGCGCATGCGCTTGAAGTCGACCGTCGACTTCACCTGGTACTTCATCTCAGGCCATTTGGGAATATCGGCATCGCCCGTGATCATCGACTCTGCGCCGTCGCTCATCAGGAGCATCCGCTCGAAGTGGATGTTTCCGCCGTCGACGCTGAACACGGCCTTCATCGAGATGTCCATCGGCACGTACTTCTGGATCCAGACCGTGCCGCCGTGGAATGTCGCCTCGCCGCGATAGCCGGCAAACTTCGTGACCGTGATGTCGAGATTGCGCGCGATTGCGCCCCAGGGCGCGCCATGATCGTCGAACGTCACCGTGCCGTTCCGCGTCCGCACGTACTGCATCGTCGTGACGAACCGCTTCGGACCGCCCCCGCCGCCCATATTGAACTTGGGAAAGCTGTGGCGGCCGCCCGCCCACTGTTCGATGACCATGTGCCAGTCGGTCATCTCGATCGAGTCGAGCAGCACTTCGCGGTGGAACATGGCGTCCCACGCCAGCGAGATGTCGATGCGCTTGGCGGTGATGAACGGGCGGTCTTCCGGTGACAGCCCGGCGATCGAGAAGTCTTCGAGCACGAACTTGCCGGTAAAAAGGCGGACGCCGAGCCGGCCGATGCGCATCGCCCGGCCGACGCGCTTCGACCCTTCGCGCTCGGCGAGGGCGCGCAGTCCTGGACCGAGATCGATGGTCAGCGTCGACACGATCGCCACCGCGAGCGTCACCGCCAGCGCGGCGACACCGAACCGCGTGAAGCGGAACGCCAAGTGCGATCTGATGCGCTCGAAGCGCTTGAACCTGAGCGGCACTCCTAATCCCTAATCCCTAATCTTTCCCTATCACGATCAAAACTGCCCCACTCTCGACGACCGCCCCTGGCCTGGCCGCCACTTCCATGACGATGCCGTCTCCGGGCGCCCGGAGCTCGTTCTCCATTTTCATGGCTTCGACCACGACCACTCCCTGCCGCGCGGTCACGCGATCACCCACCGCCACGAGGACACGCACGACGCGGCCCGGCATCGGCGCCTTGATAAAAACGGTTCCGGGATCCGTTTTCGAAGCGGGGTCGGGAGGGGTTTTCCCGGCCACGGGGTCGGAAAACCCCTCCCGACCCCGCCTGGGTGCGACCGCCGCCTCGTACACTCGCCCGCCGATTTCTACGCCGACCGCACCGTTCTCGCGGCGTTCGAGGCGGATCTCATGGACGAGGGCACTATCCAGCAACGACAAGGTATCGGCATCAACCCAGGAGGCGTCGATCAGCCGGCGCTTTCCTTTGACCGTCACGGCAAACTGCCCCGGCCGCTCCGCCGGTTCGATCCCGATCCTCCATGGGCGGCCGTCCACGCTGACCTCCACGGTCATCTGAGCGACTCGAGACGGCCACGTTCCGCCCAGAGAGAGTCACGCCCTGATAGTGGGGTCTGGCGGGCCATCACCTTTCCCGGCCCCCTTTTCTCGGCCCACAAGGCAGCTGCAATAGCGGCGACCTCCGCCAGATGATCAGCACCCGCCCCGTCCAGGCCGGTCCCGGCGAGCAGCCGATCGACATACGTTGTATCGAACTCTGCGCGGGCAAATTCAGGCGATCTCACAAGATCGCGGCAGAATCCGATGGTCGTGCTGATGCCCCGCAGGTCGTACTCGTTCAATGCGCGAACCATGCGCCGGATGGCTCCCGGCCGGTCGGAATCCCACGCAATGACCTTGGAAATCAGCGGGTCATACGCGGTCGGCACGGTCCAGCCCTCATAGGCACCGCTGTCGTCGCGAATCCCCGGCCCCGATGGGGCGCGCAGATGCGTAATCAAGCCCGGTGACGGCAGGAATCCCGCTTCCGGGTTTTCCGCATAGACGCGGACTTCGATCGCGTGGCCGTTTGCGCGGGTGAAGGCTCGACTGAAGTCGAGCCCTACCGGTGTCGTGTCGAGCCCTACCCGTGTCGCGTCGAGGCCTATTGCCGCTTCAAGCCGGGCTCCGCTGGCAATCTCGATTTGCGCCCGTACGAAATCGATGCCCGTCACCGCCTCGGTGATCGGGTGCTCGACCTGCAGCCGCGTGTTCATCTCGAGAAAGAAAAAGTTGCCGCCGGCGTCCACGAGAAACTCAATCGTGCCGGCGCTCGAGTACTTCGCGGCCTGGCCAATCGCCGCGGCCGCCGACATCAGCCGCTCGCGCAGCTCGGGCGTCACCGATGGCGATGGTGTTTCCTCAATCAGCTTCTGATGCCGCCGCTGAATCGAGCATTCGCGCTCGACGAAGGGCACGATCGTGCCGTGCCTGTCGCCCAGCAACTGCACCTCGATGTGCCGCGGCTTCTCGATCAACCGCTCGAAATACACGCGGTCGTCCCCAAAGGCCGACAACGCTTCCGATCGCGCCAGTTGAACCGCCCCTGCGAGATCGCCGGGCGCGCGCACGACGCGCATGCCCTTTCCCCCGCCGCCCGCGACGGCTTTCACCAGGAGCGGATATCCGATCGCGTCGGGATCGCCGCCGCCGGCAACCACGGGCACGCCGGCCGCCACCGCAATCTCGCGCGCCGCGGTTTTGCTGCCCATCGCGCGCATCGCCGCGGGGTCAGGTCCGACAAACGTCAGCCCCGCTTGTGCGCAGGCTTCGGCGAACTCCGCGTTCTCGGCCAGAAACCCGTACCCCGGATGCACGGCGTCGACTCCGGCGCGGCGCGCCACATCGATCACGCGATCGATCCGGAGGTAGCTCTCCGAAGCCTGTGCGGGCCCGATGGCGTAGGCCTCGTCGGCAAGCCGTACGTGCAGCGCGTTGCGATCGCATTCGGAATAGACCGCAACCGTGCCGAGGCCCATGTCGCGGCACGTCCGGATCACTCGTACGGCGATCTCGCCGCGGTTGGCGATAAGCAGCTTGTTCAAGTGGTCAAAACGTGTGGCAGCGCGCTTGTAATTCTATCACCTGCGAGTACTTAGGCGGGCGGATCCCTGGCTAGTCCCCAGTCCCCAATCCCTAATCCCGGCGGGCGTCAGAGAGGTATGTTCCCGTGTTTCTTGGGAGGGTTCTTGTCTCGCTTGGTGGTGAGTGTCGCCAGGGCCATGATGAGCTTGCGGCGCGTCGTCCGGGGCTGAATCACCTCGTCCACGAAGCCATTGGCCGCCGCGATGAACGGGTTGGCGAACTTCTCCCGGAACTCGGCGACCCGCTTCGCCCGCTCCGCCGCCGGATCCTTGGCGCTTTCGAACTCCTTCCGGTAGAGCACGTTGACCGCACCCTCCGGGCCCATCACCGCGACCTCGGCTGTCGGCCACGCGTAGTTGAAATCGGTACGCAGATGCTTGCTCGACATCACGCAGTAGGCGCCGCCGTAGGCTTTGCGCGTGATCACCGTTACCTTTGGTACGGTCGCCTCGGCAAAGGCGTACAGCAGCTTGGCGCCGTGCTTGATGATGCCGCCGAACTCCTGCGCCGTACCGGGGAGAAATCCGGGCACGTCCTCGAAGGTGATGAGCGGAATATTGAACGCATCGCAGAAGCGCACGAACCGCGCTCCCTTTACCGAGCCGTCGATGTCGAGCACGCCGGCCAGATACGCGGGCTGGTTTGCGACGATGCCCACCGTCTTTCCGCCAAGCCGCGCGAACCCGACGATGAGATTGCGCGCGAAGTGCTGATGGACCTCGAGGAACTCGCCGCCATCGGCGATCGCATGAATCAGGTCGAGCATGTCGTACGGCTGATTCGGCGAGGCCGGCACGAGACGATCGAGCGCCTCGTCTTCGCGATCGGCGGGATCCGACGGTTCGATCGCTGGAGCGGGATCGAGGTTGTTGCTCGGGAGAAATCCCAGGAGGTCGCGAATCAGCCGCACGCACGCACGGTCGTCGTCGACCGCAAAATGCGCGACGCCGCTCTTCTCGTTGTGGGTCATCGCGCCGCCGAGGTCTTCTTTGGAGACCTCCTCGTGCGTCACGGTCTTGATCACGTCGGGGCCGGTCACGAACATGTAGCTCGTGCTGCGCACCATGATCGTGAAGTCGGTAATCGCGGGCGAATACACCGCGCCGCCGGCGCACGGGCCCATGATCGCCGAAATTTGCGGCACCACTCCCGAGGCCAGCGTATTGCGGAGGAAGATGTCCGCGTACCCGCCGAGCGACAGTACCCCCTCCTGGATGCGCGCGCCGCCCGAGTCGTTGAGCCCGACAATGGGCGCGCCCATCTTCATCGCGAGATCCATGATCTTCACGATCTTGGCGGCGTTGGTTTCGGAAAGGGATCCACCGAACACGGTGAAGTCCTGCGCGAACGCGCAGACCACGCGGCCGTCGACACGGCCGTGTCCGGCGATGACGCCGTCGCCCGGGATGACCTGCTCGGCCATCCCGAAATCGAGGCAGCGGTGCGTGACGAGCTTGTCGACCTCCTCGAAGGTGCCGGGGTCGAACAACAGCTCGACGCGCTCGCGCGCGGTCAGCTTGCCGGCCGCGCGCTGGCGCTGGAGGCGCTCGTCGCCGCCGCCAAGCTCGGCCCGGCGCTCGAGCTCATCGAGCCTGGTCATGATTTGTCGCGCGACCCCATCGCCCCGCGCCGCTCGTGGCTCATCACACTCGGGCGGCCTGCGACTTCTCCCAGTCTTTCAGGAAGTTCGCGAGCCCGATATCGGTCAGCGGGTGCTTGAAGAGCTGATCGATCACTTTCGCGGGGCACGTGCAGATGTCGGCTCCCATCTTCGCCGCCTCGACGATGTGAAGGGGGTGCCGCGTGCTGGCCACCAGCACTTCGGTCTGGAACGGGTAGTTCCGGTAGATCTCGACGATCTCCTGGATGAGATTCATGCCGGTCGTACCCACATCGTCCAGGCGTCCGACGAACGGGCTGACCATCGTCGCGCCCGCCTTCGCCGCCAGCAGCGCCTGCGCCGCCGAAAAGACCAGCGTGACGTTGACCTTGAGGCCCTCTTTCGTGAGCGTCTTGCACGCGCGGACGCCATCGCGCGTGAACGGCACCTTCACGACGATGTGCTCGTCGATCGTGGCCAGGTCGCGCCCTTCGCGCAGCATGCCTTCCCACTCGGTCGAGAGCACCTCGGCGCTGACGGGGCCCTGCACGATCCGGCAGATCTCCTTCATCGTCTTGCGGTAGTCGCCGGTTTCCTTGGCCATCAGCGACGGATTGGTGGTGACGCCGTCGATGATGCCGATGGCCGCCAGTGTCTCGATTTCCTTGACGTTACCCGTATCCAGGAAAAGCTTCATAGGATTCCTCTCAGTCGTTCACGTCCGCTTTGCCATCTGCCATTTGCCATTTCACCGTTACCCGGCCACCGGATTGGTCAGCTCCCCGATACCTTCAATTTTCACCGAAAACGTATCGCCGCCTTTCAGCGGTCCCACACCCGACGGCGTGCCGGTCGCGATCACGTCGCCCTCGAGGAGCGTCATCACGTTCGACACAAAGGCGACGATCTGCGCCACGCTGAAGATCAGCTGCCGGGTATTCGACGCCTGTTTCCGCTGCCCGTTCAGCCAACCCTCGACGTCGAGGGCCGACGGATCGAGCCCCATCGCGATGCACGGCCCGATGGGGGCGAAGGTGTCGAACCCCTTCGCGCGCGTGTACTGAACTTCCTTCCGCTGAAGCTCGCGCGCCGTGACGTCGATGAGGCACGTCAGCCCGAGCACGTGCTCCATTGCCTTATCGGCAGGTACTCGCGACGCCTGTTTCCCGATGACGACCCCGAGTTCGGCCTCGTAATGCACCTCGCCGACACCTGCCGGAATCCGTATCGGATCGCCGGGGCCAATCACGGCCGTCGACGGCTTCAGAAACATCAGCGGCTCGGCTGGCAGCGGCTTGTTCATCTCGGCCGCGTGATCTTTGTAGTTCAGCCCGATGGCCACGATCTTCGACGGCGCCACAGGCGCCAGAATCCTCGCGGGCTTCACCGCCGCGCCGCGCCGGCCGCGGCGGCCGCGCGTTCTTTCAGGTCCGGCAGGCCGTCGCCGCCGTCAACGAGCCGATATCCGCCTCCTGTCTCCAACGCATACCGTGGCCGGCCCTCGTGCTCGATTCGGAACAGTTTCGCCCCGCTCACCTGATGGTTTCCTCAACCCGGTTCGACGGCGCGCTTCGGTTCGCGGGGGTCTGTTTGTCGACGGCGACCACTTCGTACACGTAGGTACGCCCACGCCGGACGGTCGTGTCGTTGAACGAGGTGTCGGTAATCGGCGACGGGGTCAGCGGGGAAAGTTTGTCACCAGGCGCTTCGCCGCGCAAGACCAGGTATCCCCCGAAATCGGCCTCGGTATTGGCGTCCCACAACAGGCTCACGCCGGCGCCACCGGAAATCGCCTGGACGTTCTTCGGCGCGGCGGGTGCAAACGCATCGCGGGGTGTCACACAAGCAGGCGCCGACGCCACGCCTTCGATCGCGACGCCGCCCGACAACTCGACACGCCTGATGACGTAGCATCGCTCGACGTCGAACTCGATGCGCGGATCGGCGAAGGCCGTGGCCGTGAGGAGCGTCTTGTTCAAGGGCAAAACCGGAGACCTGGGTGCGTTAGGTGCGGAGGCGGGGTGCGTTAGGTGCGTTGGGCTTGTCCGCCGTAGCGATCTGCGAAGCAGGCGCAGAGGCGGATGCGCGCTGGGCGTCGTACACGTTGTATCCGTAACGAGGCGCGGGCCCGGCGGCGGCGGCTTTTGCCGCGGCGGCGATGGCGGCGGCAGCAGGCGATGGCTTCGCGCCCGCCGTCGCCGGCGGACCAGGCGGCGCGATATCTCGCGTATCCGCGGTTTCCAGGTCGGCGTACACCTCGTACGTCCCGGCGGTCTCCTGCAGGGCGACAGGCGGCACGGCTGGCGCCGGCGCCGGAGGCGCTGGCACCGGTGGCGCGACCGCCACAGGTGGTGCATCCGCGGCGGGCGCCGGCACTGGTGCGCTACTCGTCGCAGGACTCGGAGGAGCCGGTGAAGCGGGTGCAGGCGGCGCGCCGCCCGGCGCTGCTGCGGTCGTCGGCGCAGCCGCGGCCGCCGGCGCCGCCGCGTCTTCGGGTTGCCTCGGCCACGTCAGCGAAATCGCTGTTTCCGTGTACCCCACCGCAATCTCGTTGGGCGGCATCAGCGGCTCGACGAGCGGAACGCGCAAAGGGCCCGCGTATGGGCCGCGCCTTCCGCGGCTTCGGCTGACACCAACGGCCGTATAAAAACGGGTTGGCGCCAGCTCGAAATTCTCCGTGCCCGGCGTCTCGACCTTCTCCACCACCGGCGCGTTGGGAGCGGCGGGCGGTACTGCCCGCACAGGCGGCATCGGGCCGGTTTCCCTTTCCTTGTCGGTCAACGGTTCGCGCACGCTGATGAGCCAGCCCTGCTCGGTCATCTTCCGGCCGACCTGGCTGCCCTGGTCGCTCGATCCGGCCTCCGCGCCCGCATTCGCCGGCGGCGTGGCGTCTGCGGCATCAGGCGGGTCGGCTTTCGCCTCGCCGGCGGCTGGCTGCGTGTTCTCTTCCTTGAGTGTTTCGGGATCGGCAATGTCGACCGAAGCGACGAGCGTGCCGTACTTCTGAAAATCGGTCGTGGCCGGCAGCGGGCCGGTGTGGGCATACACCTCGACCCGGCGCAGATCGGCCGGACCCGACCCGTCGGTGTTCAGCGTCGGGACCGTGAACTGGACGACCACTTCGTTCTCCACGCGCTTGACGGCAAATTCGGTGACCGCCCTCGGCAGATACACGATCGGCGCGAGCGGCGGCCCCTTGCGGCCGCATGCGGCGGAACAGGCACCACAGAGAACGCAGAGGAAGAAACCGAACGTCCGGAGCAGCGGAAACGACAACCCGATTCGGCGAGTCACAGGATATAGCGTGAGAGATCCTCGTTCTTGACGATCGCGGCCAGCATGCGGTCGACGTACGCCGCGTCGATCGTGATGATCTTATCGCGCAGGTCGGGGCCCTCGAAGGAAATTTCGTCGACGAGACGCTCCATCACGGTGTGCAGGCGCCGCGCACCGATGTTTTCCGTACGCTCGTTCACGCGCGTGGCGAAGTCGGCGATGCGATCGATCGCTTCGTCGAGAAAACGCAGCGTGATCCCCTCGGTTTCCATCAGCGCGATGTACTGCTTGGCGAGCGCGTTCTTCGGCTCGGTGAGGATGCGCACGAAATCGTCCTTGCCGAGCGGCTCGAGCTCGACGCGGATGGGAAAGCGTCCCTGCAGCTCGGGAATCAGATCGGATGGCTTCGACACGTGGAACGCGCCGGCCGCGATAAAGAGGATGTGATCGGTGCGTACCATCCCGTACTTCGAATTCACCGTGGTGCCTTCGATAATCGGCAGGATGTCGCGCTGCACGCCCTCGCGGCTCACGTCGGGTCCGCTCTGCCCGCCGCCTTCGCGGCCCGCGATTTTGTCGATCTCGTCCACGAAGATGATGCCGCTCTGTTCGACGCGCTCGACCGCCACGCGCGACACGCTGTCCATGTCGACCAGCTTGCCTTCCTCTTCCTGCACCAGGAAGTCGAACGCCTCGGGCACCTTCATGCGCCGCTTGCGCGTCCGTCCCTGGATGAGGCCCGGGAGCATGTCCTTGATGTTGATGTCGATCTCCTCGATGGAGGAGCCGGTCACGACCTCGAACGACGGAAACGCCCGCTCGCGGACTTCGATCTCCACCGAACGCTGATCCAGGCGCCCGTCGTGCAGCTGCTCGCGGAATCTCTCGCGCGTCTGGCTCCACGAATCCTGCGCCGGCGCGCCGGGCATGTAGTCGAGGCTCCGGCCCGCCGACGTCTCTTCGGGCTCCAGCGTGGCGCGCGGCGGCGGCAGCAGCAGATCGAGCAGGCGCTCTTCGGCGTTCTGCTCGGCCTTGCCGTGGATTTCCTCGAGCCGTTCCTCGCGCACCATGTCGACGGCCAGCTCGACGAGATCGCGCACCATCGACTCGACATCGCGTCCGACGTAGCCGACCTCGGTGAACTTCGACGCCTCGACCTTGATGAACGGCGACTGGGCGAGCCGGGCCAGGCGGCGCGCGATCTCGGTCTTGCCCACGCCGGTCGGCCCGATCATCAGGATGTTCTTCGGCACGACGTCCTCGGCGAGCTCGGGCGCGAGCTTCTGCCGGCGCATGCGGTTGCGCAGCGCGATCGCCACCGCGCGCTTGGCGTCTTTCTGCCCGATGACGTACTTGTCGAGCTCGGCGACGATCTGGCGCGGCGTCAGCGAGTCGAGGAGGGGCGCGAGCGTCTCAGGAAGCGAGATGGCCATCAGAGTTCTTCAATCGCGAGCGTGCTGTTGGTGTAGACGCAGATGGAGGCCGCCACGTTCATCGCGTGCTCGGCGATGGCGCGCGCGTCGAGATCGGTGTGCCGCATCAGCGCCTTGGCCGCGGCGAGCGCGTAGGGGCCGCCCGATCCGATGCCGATGACCCCTTCGTCCGGCTCGATCAAGTCGCCCGTCCCCGAGAGCAGGAACATCGACGATCGGTCGAGCACGACGAGCATCGCCTCGAGCCGGCGCAGCGCGCGATCGGTGCGCCAGTCTTTCGCCAGCTCCACCGACGAGCGCTCGAGGTTGCCGCGGTACTGCTCGAGCTTGGCCTCGAAGCGCGAGAACAAGGCAAACGAGTCGGCGGCCGATCCCGCGAAGCCCGCGAGAATCTTGTCGTTGTACAAGCGCCGGACTTTCCTGGCGTGCTGTTTGACGATCGTATCGCCCAGCGTCACCTGACCGTCGCCGGCGAGCACGGCGCGATCCTTGTGGCGCACGGCGAGAATGGTCGTGGCGTGGATCACTCAACCGCAGTCTATCGAGGCCTTACAAGAGGGTCAACCGCGTCGTGTGAGCCAGAGATAGAGCGGGATGCCGGACGCGATGACGAGAAGGCCGAGCGCCGACGGACCAGGGCTGCGATAGAACGCATTCAGCACGATGGCCAGGCTGGCGAAGACGAAGATGGCCGGCGCAATGGGATAGCCAAGCGTCTTGTACGGCCGTGGCGCATGTGGCTCGCGCGCGCGCAACACGAACACGGCACTGACAGCGATGCCCGCGAAGAGCGTGATCGCAAACCCGACGTAGTTCGAGAGCGTGTCGAGGCTGCCGGTCAGGATGAGCAGGCTCGTCCACGCCGCTTGTGCAACGATCGACACGTGAGGCGTCTTGAACTTCGGATGCACCTGCGCCGCGGCCGGAAAAAATACGCCGTCGCGCGCCATGGCGTAGTAAATGCGCGGCCCCGCAAACGTCCACGCATTGATGCCGGCCGACAAGCTGATCAGCGTGACAACGGCCAGAATTTCGCCGGCGCGCGCGCCGAGGATGCGCTCGCCGATGAGATCGAACACGCTGCCCTTCACGGCCGCGAGATCGGTCACGGGCATCGCATAGAGATACAGCGCATTGAGCAGGGCGTAGATAGCGATGACCGCGATCGTACCCATCAACAGCGCCAGCGGAACATTACGGCCAGGGTCCTTGATCTCCTCGGCCATGTAGGACGCCGCATTCCATCCAGAATAGGTGAACATCACCGGCACCAGCGCCAGCAACCAGTTGGTCGCCGACACCGATCCCGCCGCCTGCTGGAAATTGGCGCTCGAGCCCGAGCCGAGCGTAAAACCCAGCGCGATGAACACGACGAGCGTCGTGACTTTGAGAACGGCCAGCACGTTCATCACGAAGCGGCCGGGTCCGACACCGCCCACGTGCACCCACGCAAACACCCAGACGAGCGCCATGGCCATCAGCGTGTGAGGCGAAAAGGTCAGCGGAAGATACGGGAGCGGAATCACGAAGAAGGGCTCGGGATTGGCCACGCCGGGGATGAAGCGATTGAGCACGATCATGAAAAAGATCGCGCTCGCGGCCATCGCTCCGGAAAACCCGGTGACGAACGACGTCCAACCGGTCATGAAGCCGGCCAGCGGTCCGTACGCTTCGCGCAAGTACACGTATTCGCCGCCCGCACGCGGCCGCAATGCCGCGAGCTCAGCGTAGGCGACCGCGCCGCAGAATGCCAGAACGCCGCCCGCAACCCATGTGGATAGGAACCACACCGGATGCGGAAGCATCGACGCTACGAGGGGCGGAAGGAAAAAGATGCCGCCGCCGATAACGTTGGCGATGATGATGGCGGCGCCGTCGAACGGCCCCAGCCGCCTCTCGAGAGATGTTTGTGTCGAAGGAGGCACGCAGCGCTACTGAGTGAGCAACTCTCGCGCGATTTGCCACTCACCCAGCTTGGTCCACTGGGCGCCCCCGTGCTTGGCGAACAACTGGACCTGAGCATCGACGAACTGGCTGTTTTTCAGCATCTGCACGCGCGGTTCGATGCCAGTGTATCCGAGGTTCGACCGAAGCACGATAGGTTTGGTGCTGGTGCCCGGCGCGATGCCGTCGTTGCCGATCACCTTCTGGTAGGCACCGCCCCACTCATCGGTCTCGCCCACACGGCGGATGACGGCGTTCAGCTGCACGTTGGCCACCTGTTCGCCGCTGACGTTCTTGAGCGTGAGCGTGACGGTGGGGACCAGCTTGTTCTTCCCGTCCTCGATGCCCGCGTCAAACCAGCCCGTTTTCACATCGACCGGCTGGACGAGCTTGCTGATCGGCAGCCCCGATCCACTCCCGCAGGCAGCCAGGGACGACGCGACCAGGGCGACAAACAGGACCTTCGATATCCGGCGCATCTGCATATCTTAATTCGACACCGAATTCCCGCTCCGGCTCCTCCAGGTCTCCTCAATCCCTAATCCCTCAATCCCTAGTAATGCCGCACATCCACCTTCGTGCGCACCTCGTCGCGCGACAGTTTGTGCTCGCGCAACGCCTGCAGATCGCTGCCCTTCATGCGCAGAATCACCGTCATCGGCGCCTCGATCACCCCGCCGTTGACGAACCGCCGATCGACGACGGTCTCGCGCGCCGCGACCGTGAGCCACTCGCCCGGCCCGATCCCGAGCGCGCCAGGATAGTCGAGCACGACGTTGAGCAGCGCGTCCGTGATCTCGCTCTGATAGATCTCGCGCGGCTGGACGCCGCTGCCCGGCTGCGCGGCGCGCAGCGCGGCGTTGGTGGGGTTCGTGCGCTCGAGCTCCTGCAGGCTCCACACCATGCTGCGGCGCATCGACGGAAATTCCACGTCGAACATCACGCCGTAGTCGTCGAGCCGGAATCCGCGCGCCCTCGGCATCCCCGCCAGCATCACCATGTTGGCCGCGCTCGACTGCTGCAGCCGTTGATCGAGCATCTGCGTCCCGTATCGAACCGCGTTCTCGAGCGCCGCCTCGAACGCCGCGATCTGCTGACGCGCCTGCATCTGCGCCGCGGTCGGCGGCGCCGCTCTCTCTGTGTTCTGCGCGGCCGCCGAGACCGCGACCGTCCACACGGCGCCCGTCACGAGCGCCCGGCTGACCACGTTCACTTCGCGCCCCCTGTTCTCACGAGGTAATTCATCACGTCTTCCTGCTGCTGACCGAAGTTCTGCTGAATGCGCAGCAAGTCGGCCTGATGCTGCGCGTCGACTTCGCTGTTCAGCTGCGACAGCCGCAGCGCCAGCTCGCGCTGCTGCCGCTGCTCGCTCTGATCGATCATCGAGCGCACGCGCTGCAGCAACTGCTCGGTCGAGGTATCCGTCGCCACTGGCGTCAGCCGGTTCTCGATCGGTCGCTCCGGACCTGTATTGACGCTGGGGATGTTCTCTGCCGCAAGCTCAATCCACGTATCGCGCGCATTCGGACTCTGCGCGGTCGCGGCGTCGGGCTGGCCCAGCTGCACGGTGAACACGCCAGCGTCGTAGCTCATGGTGAACTGCGACACCGCCATGCCGGCGGCAAACACGAGCACCGCCGCCGCCGCGCGGGCCCAGCCGCCATACGCCGGCGGCCAGAACGAGGACGCGCGCGGCGGTAGCGGGACGGCCTGCTTTTCCTGAACGATTCGAAACCCCAGCTCGGTGGCCGGCGGCGTCCAGTCGTGCAACATGCCGCGCACGTTCTGGAACTCGAGGACGGCAACCGAGCAGGACGCACATTCCTGCAGGTGCCGCGCCACGTCCAGTCGTTCGGCGGGATCACCTTCCTCGTAGAGGTAAGCGAGAAGGGCTTCGTGATTGTCGGCAATGTGCTGTGTCATGGCGATCACTTCAACTTTCACGCCGGGGAGCCAATTGCTGCCCGAGCTGTTTTCTCAACGTGGACAGGCCTTGATACACGCGCGTCTTCACCGTGCTCAAAGGGCACTTCATGAGGTCGGCAATTTCCTGGAAGGTGAGGCCGTGATATTCCTTCAGGATGATGGCTTGACGCTGTTCCGCCGGCAGAGACTCCATCGCCCTCGCCACCTCGCGGCTCAGCTCGCTTCGCGCCGCCAGATCTTCAACCGTTTCAACGGGACCACGCTCGGCCGCCAGCTGCTCGACATCGACGCCCTCGGGCACCGCGACGAGCGGCGTGCGCCGTTCCTTCCGCATCCAGTCGCGGCACAGATTGAGCGCGATCCGGTAGAGCCAGGACGAAAACTTGGCGTCGCCTTTGAAGCCGGACAACGCGCGGAATGCGCGGAGAAAGGTTTCCTGCGTGACATCGCGCGCGTCTTCCTCGCGACCGAGCGTCCGGTACGCCAGGGCGAAGATAGGCCGCTCCCATCGCTTCACCAGCTGATTGAAGCTGTCCATATCGCCGGTCTTGGATCGCGCGACCAGCTCCTCGTCGGTCCACGGCCTCATAGGAACTGTAGCTGTAAGCGCTGTCATGCTTTAGAGCCGACTTTGGTGTTCACTTGGGTTAGACGACACACCCCCCGATTCGGCCTGTAAAACCCTTGGAGACGCACCTTGGTTGGGGTGTGTCCATCATACCGCCAAGCCATTACACTATCTGCCGTGTCACGCGAGGCCGGCCTGTTCCAGGCGCTGACGGCCACCGACCGGCTGGGCGACCTGCTTCCGGTGCTCCATCATCACGCTGTTTCGGCCGTCGACGGCCGAAACTCGATCCTGTTTCACTTCAACCGCGCCGGTGACGCCCTGCACGCCATGTCTGCGTCCGGGGTGGAACAGCTCCCGCCAGATCCGTGGCACGTCCGGCACCTCCCCCCCACACTGTTCCAGGACGGAACACCGCATCTGGTCCCCGATATCTCAAAGGTCATCTCGTGCGCTTCCGAACTCGGTACCGGGCCTGCCGTACTGGTGCCCCTGACACACGTACAGAAACAGATCGGCGTACTGGTCGTCGCGTGCCAGTCCCCGCTGTCGGCGGACCAGCTCGATCGGGCCGCGTCGGTCGGCCATGCCTTCGCCGTCGCGCTCGAGCGGGCGAGGACGGCTGGCGAGTTCCATCTGCATCATCAATTGAGGGAACTGTTGCAGGTGTTTGTCCGCGATGCCTCGAGCACAACGCTGTCGGCGGGCCTCGAGGCGTTGTGCACGGGCGCCAACCGCGTGTTCGGCGCCGACCGCACCTCGGTGTGGCTGCACGACAGACGCGCGCGCATGGTCGTGCTGTCCGCCTCGTCCGACGTCGTGTACATGGCGCAGGAACGGCGAATCCCGACCTCAGATCCGCTCGCGCCCGCGGCGCGCGCCCTGCGCGGAGAGCGGGCCGAGCTGTTTCCGGGGGGCGGCGATGGCGCGGGCAGTTACACCGCGCTGGTGACGATTCCGCTGAAAGGCAAACGGCGCGCGCTCGGCACGCTGGTGCTCGAAGAGGTGCGCATCGAGCCCGGCGAGCAGATGGAGGTGGTCGAACGCGCCGACGAGCTGGGCCGCCGGCTGTCGAGCGCGATCGAAAACGTCCTGCTGCTCGATGCCGTGCTGCGCTCGCGGCGCGAGCTCGAGAACACCTTCAACTCGCTGACCGATTTCGTCGTGGTGGCCGACGAAGAAGGCCGGCTCGTCCACGTGAACCGGGCGTTTCTCGATCGCATCGGACGCCCGAAGCAGGAATTGATCGACCACCGGCTCGCGGACATCGTCGGCGCGAAAATCAACGAGCAGATCGCGCGCGCGAAGGATTCGGAGGGCCTCGTCGACGGCGAAGTCGATGACAGCGAGCTCCGGGGCATCTTCCATGTCACCGTGACGCCGCTCGTCGGGGAAGAACGAGAGCCGATGGGCATCGTGCTTGTGGCGCGCGATGTCACGCCGCAAGCGCAGCTCGAAGCCGAGCGCGCCGAATTGCGCAACCGCCTCGTGCAGTCGGAGAAGCTCGCCGCGCTCGGCCAGTTCGTGGCCGGCATCGCGCACGAGCTGAACAACCCGCTGCAGGGCGTGCTCGGCCACCTGGAACTGCTGCGCACGACCGGTGCGTTTCCGAAAGCGCTTCGCCGGGACATGCAGTTGATCTATCGAGAAGCCGACCGCGCGGCGAAGATCGTGCGCAATCTGCTGGTGTTTGCGGGCTCGGGACGGCTGGTGCGGCGGCGAACCAGCGTCAACGCGGCGCTCTCGCGCGTGCTCGCGCTGCGCGCGCCGGCATGCCGCGCGGCGGGCATCGAGGTCGTGCGGCGCCACGAGGAGGGGTTGCCGCGGGTCAAAGCCGACCCGCTGCTGATTCAGCAGGCCCTGCTCAACATCGTGCTCAACGCCGAGCAGGCCGTCGGTGGTGGCGGCCGTATCGAGTCGCACACGGCGCTTGTCGAGGAGGACGGCGAGCGGCAGGTCGTGGTGCGCATCCGGGATACCGGTCCGGGCATTCCGCCGGAGGCCATGCCGCGGCTGTTCGAGCCGTTTTACACGACAAAAGAAGTCGGCCAGGGCACCGGCCTCGGACTGGCGATAACCTATGGCATCATTCAAGAGCACGGTGGACAGATCGCGGCATCGAATCATCCCGACGGCGGCGCCGTGTTCACGGTGCGCCTCCCAGTTGAACGCGAGTAGCATGTTGGCCGCGCGCGAAGCGGTGAGATGGGACACCGATGAACGATCGCCGCGAGCGGCGCGGGGCGTAAGGGCCCCGCAAGCGAAGCGTCGAGGAGCGGGGCGGGGGGCCCGCGCGACCAACTAATGGACGAGACGTTTTTAACGACCGAAGAGGTGCTCGAGTACCTCCAGGTCAATTTGCGGACGGTGTACCGGCTGATCAAGGCCGGCAAGATTCCGGCTGTGCGGGTCGGACGCCAATGGCGCTTCCGCAAGCGCGACATCGACGCCTGGCTCGACAGCCAGCGGCCCCGTGGCGGGTCGCGCGCGGCGGCGGCTACGGCCGAGACGCCCGCACCCGCTCCGCGCCAGGGTGCCGACCGCCCGCGCATTCTCGTCGTGGACGACGAGTCCAGCATCCGCGACCTGCTGTCGAAAACGCTGGCGCTCGCGGAGTACGACGTCGATACCGCCTCTGACGGGCGATCGGCGCTCGAGCGGCTGCGGCTGTATCCCTACGACCTGTTGATTGCCGACCTGAAGATGCCGGGCATCGACGGGCTGAGCGTCATTCGCGAAGCGAAACGTCTCAAGACCAGCCTCCCGGTGATTATCATCACGGGCTATTCCACCGAGACCGCCGCCATCGAAGCGGTGAACCTCGGCGTGTCCGGCTACCTGACGAAACCGTTCCGCGTTCCGCAGGTGCTGGCTGCGGCTGCGAAAGCCATTGGGGAACCCGGCTAATCCCTAATCCCCAATCCCTAATCCCTAGTTGTTAAGTAGTGTTACAGCTTTCCAACATCAGCAAATCATTCGGCGAGCGCGTGCTGTTCGAGGACATCACCTGGCAGATCGACGAGGGTGAGCGGGTCGGGTTGTGCGGTCCGAACGGCGCGGGCAAAACCACGTTATTGAAGATGATGGCGGGTCTCGACGAGCCCGACACGGGCGGCATCGTCAAGCCATCGGCGTTGACAGTGGGCTACCTGCCGCAGGACGGCTTGTCGCACACAGGCCGGACGATTCTCGACGAAGCGAGCTCGGCATTCGCGGGACTGCTCGAGGTGAAGCGCGAGATGCACGCCATCGAGGAGCGTCTCGGCGACGCGACGGTCGCCGCGGACGAGCACGACGCGATGCTCGATCGCTACAGCGCGCTCCAGGATCGATTTCGCATCGGCGAGGGCTACAACATCGACCTGAAGGTCGCCACGGTTCTACGCGGTCTCGGCTTCACCGACGACACGTTCGAGCACCCGACCGATTCGCTGTCGGGCGGGTGGCAGATGCGGCTCGCGCTCGCCAAGCTGCTTCTGGGCCGGCCGACGCTGCTCCTGCTCGACGAGCCGACCAACCATCTCGATCTCGAAGCGCGGAACTGGCTCGAGGAGTACCTCTCGGCGTATCCCCACGCCGTGATTCTCGTCTCGCACGATCGGTTCTTCCTCGACGCCGTGGTCACCCGCATCAGCGACTTGAACCTTCGCAAGCTGACCGACTACCCCGGCACCTACACGCACTACATCGCCGAACGCGACGCACGCATGGACGCGCTTCGCAAGGCCAAGCACGAGCAGGACGAAGAGATCGCGCGCGTGAAGATGTTCATCGATCGCTTCCGCTACCAGGCGACCAAGGCCGCGCAGGTGCAGAGCCGCATCAAGATGCTCGAGAAAGTGGTGCCCATCGAGGCGCCGCCCGAGCGCAAGCGCATTCATTTCACGTTCCCGGTCTGCGCGAAAAGCGGGCGCTCGGTCGTCGAGCTGCACGACGTGCGCAAGGCGTACGGCGGGAACGTGATTTTTTCGAAGCTCAACCTGCTCATCGAGCGCGGCGACCGCATCGCGCTCGTCGGACCGAACGGCGCCGGCAAGAGCACGATGATGCGGATGCTCTCGGGCGTCGAGGAGCCCGACCAGGGCACGCGCCGCGACGGTCACCAGGTCGTCATGCAGTATTTCGCGCAGGACGAAGCGGTTCGGCTGGAGCCGAAATTGACCGTGTACGAAACCCTCGTGTCGGGTTCGCCGATGAACATGGTGCCGGCCATCCGCAACATTCTCGGGGGCTTCCTGTTCTCGGGCGACGACATCTACAAGAAGGCGGGCGTGCTGTCGGGCGGCGAGCGCACGCGGCTGGCCGTCGCACGCATGCTGCTGCGGCCGTCGAACACGCTGCTCCTGGACGAGCCGACCAACCATCTCGATCTCGACTCGAAGGACATCCTCCTCGAAGCGCTGAACGACTACGGCGGCACGCTCGTGTTCGTCTCCCACGATCGCTACTTCGTCGAGAAGCTGGCAACCAAGATCATCGAGATTGGACACGGAGAGGCGATCGTGTTCCCTGGCACCTACCTGGAGGTACTTGTGGAGTAAAGAGCACAGGGAGGGTTCGTCGGGTTCGAAACGTTCAACATCCCCGGTAGGGCGCGACTTCAGTCGCGCTAAAGAGGCACCCAGCGGAGCCGCCGGCCACGACGCGCGCAAGCGTGCCGCGTCGGAGCAGAAGAAGCGCGATCAGACGGCGAAAAGGCGGCAGGGGGATATTGCCACTCTCGAGGCGCGCATCGCCGACTGCGAGCAGGCCATGAGAGACATCGAGGCCGCCATGTCGGCCCCTGGGTTCTACGACAACCGCGACCAGTCCCAGCCGGTCATCGATCGCCACCAGGCGCTCATGTGGAAGCTCGGCGACCTGATGCATCAGTGGGAAGAGCTGCAGAGATCGAGAAGATCTAGAATCTGAAAGCTAGAATCTGGGGCTGTCAGATTTCGGACTACAGACACGCCAGATTCCAGATTCTCGTTTCTAGATTCTAGTTTCCGGTTACAGTACCGCCCCCCAGATGACGATAATGTAATTGACGGGTCGCAAAGTTGCACGCGAAGCCTTACATTTCAAGGGTTTAGACGCATTTTTGGCGGTGCGCGCCCGGGCACGGCGTTTGCCCCTCCCGTGCCTTGATCAACCCATGGAGAACCCGCAGTTCGCCAAACTGCCGTCCGCGATTGAGCCCCTGATGCCACCAACGAGCCGCCGGCGGCCTCGCCAGCGGACTGCCTCAACCGGGCAAGGGCGCCAGCGCCGCGAGTCCGACCGGTTTTTCCGTCGGCTCGTCGCCGGCATGCGCAACGGCGTGCTGGCGATCACGCGCGATGGGAAGGTCGCGGAGATCAACGCCGAAGCGCTGCGGATCTTCCAGCTCAAGCGGTCGCAGAGCGCGGTCGGGCGCCACTTTTCGGTCGTGCTGGCCAAACACCCCGACATCGTGCGGGTGCTGCACAGCGCGTTCGAGCTGAGCCACCTGCCCAATCGCGCCGAACTGCGCCTGAAGACGACGGGCAAGGTGATCGGGTACACGCTTTCGCACGTGCGAGACGAGCGCGGACGCTCGACCGGCGTCGCGCTGTTTTTCAAGGACCTGACCAAGGTCGAGCAGCTCGAGGAACGCGAACGGCTGCGCGACCGCCTCGTGGCGCTCGGCGAAATGGCGGCCGCCATCGCGCACGAAGTGAAGAACCCGTTGGCGGGCATCGAGGTCATGGCCGGTCTCCTCAAGCGCCAGGCGGCGGTGGTCGAGTCGCCCGACGCGCAGTCGTTGTTGAACGACATCATCAGCGAAGCGAAGATGGCCAACCAGATCGTGCACGAAGCGCTCGAGTTCGTCCGGCCCATCCGGCTGCAGGTCGAACACACCGCGCTCGCCGACGTGATCCAGGCCTCGATCACGCTGGCCGAAACCAAGATTCCGCGCCGCCACATCAGGCTCGTGATCAACATCGACAGCGGGCTGCCGCCGATCCAGGGCGACCATCATCAGCTGTGTCAGTTGTTCACCAACCTGCTGATCAACGCGTTCGAGGCGCTCGAAGGCCGGGGCACCGTTGAAGTCACCGCGCACGAAGGCGTGCTGGAGGAAGACGGACACATGCCGCTCGGCGACGCGCTCGCCACACGATCGGTCATCGTCGAAGTCACCGACGACGGTCCCGGCGTGCCACGCGAGCTGCGCGATCGGATTTTCAACGCGTTTTTCACGACGAAGCCTCAGGGATCGGGGCTCGGGCTGGCGATCGTCCGCAAGGTCGTCGACGCGCACGACGGGCGCATCGACATCCAGAGCGGGCCGCACGGCACGTGCTTCCGGGTGACACTCCCGGTGTCGGGAGCCAACGACTGGTTCGTGCCAAGGCCTGCGGTGCCGGCGCGGACTTCCACGGACGACTAGGAGAAGTATGGGTCGCATTCTCATAGCTGATGATCACGATGCCCTCCGGCGCGGGCTCGCCCGGGCGCTGACGGCTGCCAATCACGAAGTCGAAGAAGCTCCCAACGGCAACCAGGCCATCGAGCGGCTTCACGACGGGCATTTCGACGTCGTACTGAGCGATCTGAAGATGGGCGGCAGCGACGGGCTCGACGTGCTCCGCACGACCAAGACGCTCCATCCCTCGACCGCCGTCATCCTGATGACCGCCTTCGGATCGGTGCACACGGCGGTGGAAGCGATGAAGAGCGGCGCCTTCGACTACGTGCAGAAGCCCTTCGAGATCGAAGAAATGGAAGTGAAGATCGAGAAGGCGCTCGAGATGCGGCGCATGCGCCACGAGCTCGACTACCTGCGGCATACCCAGAACGACATCTACGATTTCGACCGCATCGTCGGCCAGAGCGATCCCCTCAAGCGCGTGCTCGGCGTCGTGAAGAAGGTGGCCAAGAGCAACACGACCGTGCTGATTCGCGGCGAGACGGGAACCGGCAAGGAGCTCATCGCCGGCGCCATCCATCACAACTCGCTGCGTGCGTCGCGGAACTTCGTCAAGGTGAACTGCGCGGCACTTCCCGAGACGCTGCTCGAATCGGAGTTGTTCGGACACGAGAAGGGGGCATTCACGGGCGCCGATCGCCAGCGCATCGGCCGCTTCGAGCAGGCCGACGGCGGCAGCCTCTTCCTCGACGAAGTCGGCGACATGAGCGCCGCGATTCAGGCGAAGATCCTGCGTGTCTTGCAGGAGCACGAGTTCGAACGCCTCGGCGGCACGCGCACGCAGAAGGTGGACGTGCGGCTCGTCGCGGCGACCAACCGCGATCTATCCGTGATGGTGGCGTCCGGAGCGTTCCGCGAAGACCTGTACTACCGGCTGAACGTCGTCTCGGTGGAGATGCCGCCGCTGCGCGAGCGCAAGGAAGACATCATCCCGCTCGCGATGTTCTTCGTGAAGAAGTTCGCCGGCGAGCTGAAGAAGAAGATCGACGGAATCGACCCGGAAGCGCAGAAGATGCTGCTGCGCTACAACTGGCCCGGCAACATCCGCGAGCTCGAGAACTCGGTGGAGCGGGCGATTCTGATGACCGAAGGGCAGTTCATCACGTCGGAGGATCTGCGCCTGGGCGAAGCGGCGACCGCCGGTGTGACCAGCACGCGCGAGGCTTCGGCGCTCGTGAAGATTCCGCCGTCGGGCGTGCCGCTCGAGGAAATCGAGCGGAGCGCGCTGATGGAAGCCTTGAAGATGTCGAACTGGGTGCAGAAGGACGCCGCGGAGCTGCTCGGCATCAGCCCGCGCGTGATGAACTACAAGATCAAGACGCTCGGCATCGAGTTCCCGCGGGGACGGCGGCCGATGGTCGCCGCGGCGAGTTAGTCGTAAGGCGCAAGTCGAAAGTCGTCAGGCGAAAGTCAGTCACAAGTCCCGGGCGACGGTTGAACATAGCCGTCGCCCTTCTTTTTTTCGCACCCAACGCACCTTTCGCACCCCTCGCACCCAACGCACAACGCACCCAACGCACCTAACTATTGCCCTGCCTTGAGAATCTCCAGAAACACTCGTTCCGTCTCCTGAGACGGATCGGCGCCGAGCTCGTCGCGGAACAACTCGCGGCATTTGCCGAACACGCGCAATGCTTCGCCGCGATTGCCCATCCGTGCGTGTGTCTGCATCAGATGCCGGTATCCGGTTTCCTGGAACGGCTCGAGCTCGATAATCTCCGTCGCGTATTGAACGGCCAATCCCGGTTCCCCATTCGCGGCACTGATCTTCGAGAGAATATGCAGGCCGCGGACTAACAGAGACCGAAGCTTCCCGCGGCGAGCTTCAATCCACACGGCTTCGTCGCCAGCGAGGAACGGCCGCCGCGCAATGATGACAAGGCCAACCGCATGGCCCCACGCGCGCCGCAAGTCGCCGGTACGAAATGCGCCATCGGCTTCGTCCATGGCGTTCGCCGCGTACTCCAGATCGATCCAGATGTCGCGGGGAAGACGCAGCTGCACCGTCCCCGAGAGCACTTCAACGGCAGCGTTCGTCGTAAGACCAGCCCGCTTGAATACCGCGCGAAGCTTGCTGAGATTGGCGTTGAGGGACACTTCGAGCTCGCGAGGTGGTGTGTCAGGCCAGACGACTGCGATCAATTCGTCCTTGCTGACAGGCCGTTGACGCTCCGAAATCAGGAACGCGAATGCCAGACGCCCCTGCCGCCCCGCAAGATCGCGCTCCTCGACGAGCACGCTGCCATGCTCCAGCGATATCCGCCCGGTCAGGTAGATGCGCGCGGTCGCCAAGGTTTTACCAACCTCCCCGCAAGGTTTCGGAAATAGAGTGCGCCTATATTACGCGTTGAAAGGAGCAGCCATGCAGAAAGTCATCAATTGCTCGTGCGGCTACATCGTGAGGGCGGAGAACGACGACAAGCTCGTGACGAAGGCGCAGGAACACGCCAAGCAGGTGCACCAGATGGATCTGACCCGCGAGCAGGCGCTCGCGATGGCCAGACCGGAGTGAATGGACAATCCTCACAGTCGCTGGTCGCAAGTCGACGGTCGGTCGTCGCAAGTCAGTCGCTGGTCGACAGTCGTAGATGGGCGATGGGCAATGGTCATGGGTCGATAGGCGCTAGTCTGTCGACGGCCATCGACCGACCATTGGCCATTGGACCCTTGACCATGGCCCATCGACCGCGCGAAGCGGCTATGCCCGCGGGTGAGACTTCCTGTAGACGTCGATCAACTGCTGCGCGTTGACGTGCGTGTAGCGCTGGGTCGTGCTGAGACGGGCATGGCCCAGCAGTTCCTGGATGGCGCGCAGGTCGGCACCGTTGGCGAGCAGGTGCGTCGCGAACGAGTGCCGCAGGGCGTGAGGACTGATGCCGAATTTCGCGCCGCACTCGGCGACGTAGCGGCGGACCAGGCGATCGACGCTTCGCGCCGACAGGCGCTCGCCGCGGTAGTTCAGAAACAAGGGCGCCTGCGCGGCCGCTCGCCTTCCGGGCTTTGCTTTCGCACCCGTCGCACCTTTCGCACCCGTCGCACCCAACGCACCCGTTCGATCCTTCAGGTACGCACGAATGGCTTCCACAGTCGTATTGTTGAAGGGTACCAGCCGCTCTTTCCTCCCCTTCCCCAGCACGCGCACCATTCGCGCCGAGAGGTTCACGTCTTCCATGTCGAGTCCGACCAGCTCGCTGAGGCGAAGACCGGATGCGTAGAACAGCTCGAGGATGGCGCGGTCGCGCCGTCCGAGGGGCATCGACGAATCCGGCATCTCGAGCAGCCGGCTCATTTCTCCGACGGTCAGGTGGGCGGGAATCGTCTCTGGGATCTTCGGCGACGCGACGAGCGTCGCCGGATCGTCCTCGATGAGGTCTTCACGCCGCAGGAACTTCACGAACGTCCGAATCGCCGACAGCTTTCGCGCCGACGACGAGGCCGAGATGCGCTGTTTGTGCAGCTCGCCGAGGAACGCCCGAATGGCGAACGCGTCGACGTCTGACGGCGTCAGCGCGTCCACGCGCGTCTGCCTGATGCGCGCGGTGTGGCCGAGGAAGGTCGCCACGTCGTTTTCGTACGCCGCGAGCGTGTGCGCCGACACGTCGCGGCGACGCAGGTGTTGAAGGAAGTCTTTGAGCGTGTCCTTCATGCGTTTCTGGCAGGCGCGGCCGAACTGAAGTTCGGCACTACCGAGGACGTCTTCCACGCGTCGAGGTCGGCCAGGGCGCGTTCCGAGATCGCAAGTTTCCGCTTCTGCTTGTCGCGAATGTGCGCGGCCGGCGGCTCCATGATACCGAAGGTGATGTTGGTCGGCTGATAGTCGTGCGGGTTCGCGTGAGACACGTAGAAGGCGAGCGCGCCGATGGCCGTCGTGCGTGGGGGCACCCGCAGAACGTCACCACGCGTCAGCGCCGCCGCGTTCGAGCCGGCGAGGAGACCCGAAGCGGCCGATTCGACGTAGCCCTCAACGCCGGAAATCTGCCCGGCAAAAAACAGGAAGGGGTTCGTTCGCGTCTGCCACGTCTCGTGCAGGACGGTCGGCCCGTTGATGTAGGTGTTGCGGTGCACCATCCCGAACCGCACGAACTCGGCGTGCTCGAGACCGGGAATCATGCGCAGCACCCTCGCCTGCTCTCCCCACTTCAGCTGCGTCTGAAAGCCGACCAGGCTGTAGTGGTCGCCGGCCAGATTGTCCTGGCGCAGCTGCACGGCGGCGTACGGCTGCCGCCCGGTGCGGGGGTCGGTGAGCCCGACGGGCTTCATCGGACCGAAGCGCAGCGTATCTTCGCCGCGATGCGCCATCACTTCGATGGGCAGGCAGCCTTCGAAGAATTTCTCCTTGTCGAAATCGTGCACGGTCGCCGATTCAGCCGTCGTGAGCGCTGCATAAAACGCGCGGTACTCCGTCCGCATTCATCGGGCAGTTCAGATAATCGCCCTGGCCGTCATCGGTGCCGCACATTTTTTGACTGTCGACTGGCGACTGTTGACTAGCGACTGTCGACTCTTCTGAGCTAATCCCTAATCCCCGATCCCCAATCCCTGGATTGGCCCCTGGATTGCGCCGAACGCTCCGGTCCCAGCGTGAGGCACGAAATACCTTCTCCATGTCGATCGTCTCGGCAAGGACGATCGGGCTGATCGCGTCGTAGAAATACAGATGCTCGCTGCCGATCAGGCTCACGATGGCCGCCGACAACGCCGGCGACGTCAGCGGACCTGTCGCGATGATGACCGGCGATTCCAGCGTCGCGGCGGGAATCGACGTCATCTCCTCCCGCGAAAGGGTAATGAGCGGATGTTCGTGGACCGCCTGCGTCACCGACCGCGCGAAGAGATCGCGATCGACGGCCAGCGCGGCTCCCGCCGGCACGCGCGCGAGCTCGGCGGCGTGCATGACGAGCGAGTCGAGCCGGCGCATCTCCTCTTTCAGGAGCCCGACGGCATTGTCCAGCTTGTCTCCCCGGAACGAGTTGCTGCAGACGAGCTCGGCGAGCCGGTCGGTTTTGTGGACGTCGGTGGGCCGGACGGGCCGCATCTCGTGAATGGTGACGGGAACGCCGCGCGAGGCCGCCTGCCACGCCGCCTCACAACCGGCCAGGCCGCCGCCAATTACATGAACCATGTCAGGGCAGATGGCAGATGGCGGATGGCAAGCGGCACGTGGTAGTGACTGGGCCTAATCCCAAATCCCTAATCCCCAATCCCTAGGCAGGTACCGCCTCTTCGAGCGGCGCGTCCTTCGCGAACGAGCAATCGTCCTTGCTGCAGACGAGCTGGCGCCCCGCCTTCTTCGTGATCTTCTCGAGCAGGAACGGCGTGCCGCAATCGGGACACGCTTCGGGAATCGGCTTCTTCCAGAGCGTGAAGTCGCAGTCGGGGTAGTTGGCGCACCCGTAGAAGACCTTGCCGCGTCGCGACTTTCGCTCGACGATGTCGCCCGCGTCCTTCGGACAGGGAACGCCCGTGGCCTTCATCTTGACGTACTTGCAGTTGGGATAGTTCGTACACGCGGTGAACTCGCCGAAGCGCCCCTGCTTGATGACGAGGTTCGACTGGCACTTCGGGCACTTCTCGTCCAGAATCTGGTCGGGCTTGGCGGCCTTCATCGCGCCGCCGGCCGAAATAATCTTCCTCGTCGTTTTGCATTCGGGATAGCCGGTGCACGCGAGGAACTGGCCGAACCGGCCGCGCTTGACGACCATCGGCTTGCCGCAGTTCTCGCATGTCTCGTCCTGCGTTTCGTCGACGTCCGCGTTGGGCTCGCTCTTCTCGAGCTCGCGCGTGTTGGTACAGTCGGGATAGCCGCTGCAGGCGACGAACGGTCCGAACTTGCCGACCTTGATGACCATGCCCTTGCCGCAGCGATCGCAGATTTCCTCGGTCTTGATGCCTTCCTTGAGGTTCTGCATTTCCTTGCCGGCTTTGGCGAGGTCTTTCTTGAACTTCTTGTAAAAGCTGGTGAGGGTGCCCTTGTAGTCGGCTTTCCCCTGCTCGATGCGATCGAGATCTTCCTCGAGGCTGCGCGTGTACTCGACGTCGAGAATGTCGTCGAAGCTCTTGATGAGCAGGTCGGTGATGATCAGGCCGAGCGCCGTCGGCTTGAACTTGCCTTCCACCTTGTTGGCGTACTCGCGGTCCTGCAGCACGCCGATGATCGACGCGTAGGTGCTGGGCCGGCCGATGCCGTTCTCTTCGAGCTCTTTCACGAGCGTCGCCTCGGTAAATCGCGGCGGCGGCTGCGTGAACTTCTGCTCGGGACGCAGCGTCCTCAGCTCGAGCTTGTCGCCTTCGGCGAGCGGAGGCAGCACACCCGACGCGCTCTCGTCGTCGTCTTTGTCCTTCTCCGTTTCGGGCTTGTCCTCGGCCGACGTCGGCATCCCGTAGGCCGCCTGCCAGCCCGGGAACTTCGGCACCGTACCCTTGACACGGAACACGTACTCGCCGGCCGCGATGTCGACGATCGTTTCGTCGAAGGTCGCCGGCGGCATCTGCGACGCCACGAAACGGTTCCAGATGAGGCGGTAAATCGAGGTACTGCTCCGACGTCAGGAACGGCCTGACTTTTTCCGGGTCGTACTCCATCGACGTCGGCCGGATGGCTTCGTGCGCGTCCTGGGCATCGGCCTTGGCCTTGAACGCGTTGGGTTTTTCGGGCACGTATTCGGCCCCGAAGGCCTCGCCGATGTGCGCCCGCACGGCGGTCAACGCATCGTCGGACACCCGGGTCGAATCGGTACGCATATAAGTAATGAGGCCGACCGGGCCCTCGACCCCCAGGCCCGGAAGCTCGATGCCCTCGTAAAGCTGCTGGGCAATCTGCATCGTGCGCTTCACGGGGTACCGCGCAGTCTGCTGGAGCTTGCTGGTAATGAATGGAGGCGCGGCGTTGCGCTTGCGCTCTTTGGTGGCCACCGAGGAGACGACCCACGACGCGCCTTCGAGATCGCGCAGCACGTCCTTCGACCGCGCTTCGTCGCCGATCTTGATGTTTTCGTCGCGGTGCTTGACCAGCTTGGCCTCGAACTCGGGCGGAACGGGACCGGCGAGCGAGGCAAACAGGTGCCAGTACTCCTCCGGCCACGAATCTCGAGATCTCCTGCTCGCGATCGCAGATGAGCTTCAGCGCCACGGACTGGACGCGCCCCGCGCTCAGACCGCGGCGCACCTTGTCCCAGAGGATGGGGCTGATCTTGTAGCCCACGAGGCGATCGAGCACGCGGCGCGCCTGCTGCGCGTCGACCATCTTCATGTCGATCTGGCCCGGATGGTTCATCGCTTCCTGCACCGCCTTCTTCGTGATCTCGTTGAACATGAGGCGGTGGATCTTCTTCTTCTTCGTGCCGAGCTCTTCGGCGAGATGCCAGCCAATGGCTTCGCCTTCGCGGTCGGGGTCGGTGGCGATGTAGATGTCGGTGGCGTCCTTCGCCGCGCTCTTCAGCTCGGCGATCACTTTCTTCCGGGCGGCGATCGGTTCGTACACCGGCGCGAAGCCTTCGTCGACGTCGACGCCGAGCTTGCTCTTCGGCAGATCGCGAACGTGTCCCATCGACGCAAGCACCTTGTACTCGCGCCCGAGATACTTGTTGATTGTCTTAGCCTTCGCCGGTGATTCGACGACGACGAGATTTTTTGCCATGGGACCTTTCGAATACCTTAGCACGGCCGCCGAAATCGTACGAATCGGCCGCCCTCCACGCGACCGATCGCACCCGCGAGCTCCAGCTCGAGCAGCCGCGGCAGCAGCTTCACACGATCGACGCCCGAGCGTTCTGCGATCTCGTCGAGATCGCAGGCGTCGCCCTCCTCCATCGAACGGAGAACCGGATCGTGAGACGCAAGATTAGGCGTGGGGGGTTCTTTTCCACGACTAATCCCCAATCCCAAATCCCCAATCCCTGGAGAGATCTCTTCCAAGATATCGTCCACACACTCGACGAGCTTTGCACCATCGCGCAGCAGGGCGTGCGCCCCGCAGTTCCGCCCGCCGAGCACATTGCCCGGAACTGCAAGCACGGCGCGCCCCTGCTCGAGCGCGAAGTCGGCGGTGATGAGCGAACCGCTGCCCTCTGCCGCCTCCACGACCACCACCGCCAGCGAGAGCCCGCTGATGATCCGATTCCGCTGCGGAAAGTTTGATTTCAAAGGAGGTGTGCCCGGATCGAACTCGCTGACGAGCGCCCCGCAGGTGACGATGCGCGCGGCGAGCGCGCGATGTTCGGGCGGGTAGATGACGTCGACGCCGCAACCGAACACCGCAACGGTCGCGCCCCCACCGTCGAGCGCGCCACGGTGCGCGGCGGAATCGACGCCGCGCGCCATGCCGCTGACGACGATCACCCCGCGGCGTGCGAGATCGGCACCAAGCCTGTACGCCACTTCGAGGGCGTACGGCGACGCGCGGCGCGAGCCGACGATGGCCACCGACGGCACGCGGAGGACGTCGACACCCCCTCTGACCCAGAGCGACGATGGCGGATCGTGAATGGCGGCCAGGGCGGTGGGATAACGGAGATCGCCTGTAGATATTGCACAAATCTTGGCGCTCACGACTGCTCCTTGGCGCAGCGCGAGCCGGTACCTGACCTAAAGTAATACTAAGCCCGGCCGGGCTTCCCTGCTATAGTGGAAGTGTCCTTATGCTAGGGCGTTTCCTCACCATCTTTGGGCTCTTGATCTCGCTCGGCGGCGTGGCCTACGCGGACGCGCGGGCCGACGCCAAGGCACAGGTGGAATTCGGGATCTCGGTGGCGCAGCGCGGGTTGTGGAAGGAAGCCATTTATCGGTGGGAGCGCGCGACGCAGATCGATCCCACCTATGCGGCGGGGTTCAACAATCTCGCGGTCGCCTACGAGCACGAAGGCATGCTCGACAAGGCCGCCGAGGCGTACGAGCGCGCGCTGAAGCTGGAGCCGAACAACGCGCTGGTGCGGCAGAATTTCGAGCTGTTCAAGGAAATCCATGACCGGACGAATCAGTCTCAAACTCCTTAGCTGCGTCCTGGCGGCTGGCGTCGCCGGTTGCGCCAGCTTTTACGAGATTCCGATCGAGACCCCGATCGCGGCCAAGCTCGACGTGTCGGCCTTCCAGCGCGTCTTCATTGCCGGGTTCATCTCGGGCGGCACCGAAGACGTCGACGGCAACCTCGAGACCGTCCGCCTGTTGCGCAGCCAGCTTCGCATGAAGTCGGGCCTGCGCGTCATCGACGCCGATGTGCTGCCGCTCATGGAAGTCGCCGCGGGACGCGGACCCGAGGGCCAGGCTGCCGGACCGAGCGCGGAGCCCGCGCAGTCGACAGAGCCGGTGGCGATCAAGAACGAAAAAGATCTGCAGCCCTACGAGCACATCTTCGCCGACGCCGACTACTGGAAGCGGATTGGCGAGGAATATCAGAATCCGCTCATCGTCACCGGCACCGTGCTGTTCATCCCGCATTCGCAGTCGGGCATGGTGCAGCGCGAGCGCGAAACGTTCGACCGCCTGGGCCGCCGCTACATCGAGCCGGTGCGCGAGTACATGGAGCGTAAGGGCTTCATCCTGCAGGAGAAGTTCATCTTCATCGACGGCCGTTCGGGCGCCCAGATCTATTCCGAGGCGCTGCGCGAAGAGCGGCTCTACAACCAGAACGACAACACGCCCGCGCTTTCGTCCTACTTCGAGCTGATGGACGAAATCCTGCCGCGCTTCCTGAGCACGCTCAGCACGCAAAGGGTCAGGGGCTCAAGAGTACCTGATCAAGTAGGTTCCAGGGTTCCGGTTCCCGTTCCGGTTCAGGTTCCCGCGGTTCCGGGGTTCTGTTCAAGATGCGCCGTAAACCGTTCATAATGCACGATTAGCGGCTGTGATATAATCTTGTGTTCCGATAGCGAATCAAGGGAGGACTGTTCGTGTACGCCATCATCCAAGCCGGGGGTCGTCAAGTGAAGGTCGTGCCAGGCGCCACCGTCGAGCTCGACGGGAAAGCCGCCGAAGCTGGCAAGCAGGTGACCTTCGATCAGGTGCTGTTTCTGGCGAAGGACGGCGGTGAGGTGACCGCCGGGGCCCCGTTTGTGAGCGGCGCGAAAGTACTGGGCGTCGTCGATGGGGAATCGCGCGGGCCGAAGGTGCGCGTCTTCAAGAAGAAGCGCCGCAAAGGCTTCCGCAAGCAGGCCGGACACCGCGCGTTCTACACGCGCGTGCGGATTACCGACATCGTCGGCTGAAGCACACTTTTTACTTTCTACTTTCTACTTTCGAGTTACACCCATGGCTCATAAAAAAGGACAGGGCAGCTCCCGCAACGGCCGCGACAGCAATTCGCAGCGGCTGGGCGTCAAGCGCCACGACGGCAACATCGTGACCGGCGGATCGATTCTCGTGCGCCAGCGCGGACGCCGTTTCCAGCCCGGCCTCAACGTCGGGCTCGGCAAAGACGACACGCTCTTCGCGAAGGTCGCCGGTCGCGTGCGTTTCGAAGACCACGGCGCCCGTGGCCGCCGCATCAGCGTGCTGCCCCTTGAGTGACACTGGAAAGGTGAAAGTAAAAAGGTGAAAGTAAAAAGTTGAAGGTAGAAAGTCTTCACTTCTTACTTTTGACTTTTCACTTTTCACTTTTGACTTTTCACTTTTTACTTTTCACTTTCACTTTCACGCCCCTCCCATGTTCGTCGACGAAGTCGACATCCTCGTAGAGGCCGGCGCGGGCGGCGCCGGCGCCATGAGCTTCCGGCGCGAGAAGTTCGTTCCTCGCGGCGGACCGGACGGCGGCGACGGCGGCAAGGGCGGATCGGTGTATGCCCTCGCCAGCCCCCATCTCAACACCCTCGTCTCCTATCGCTTCAATCGCGAGTTTCACGCAAAACGCGGCGGTCACGGCGAAGGGTCGAATCGAACCGGCCGCGACGCCGACGATCTCGAGCTGGCAGTGCCGGTCGGCACGCTGATCTACGCAAAGCCGGCGGAGCCCGGCGACGAAACGGTACTCATCGGCGATCTCGTCAATGCCGGCCAGCGGGTGCTCCTCGCGCAGGGTGGCATCGGCGGACGCGGGAACGCGCGGTTTGCCAGTTCGACCAACCGCGCCCCTCGCCGATTCGAGGAAGGTACGCCCGGGGAAACGAGGCAGCTGCAGCTTCATCTGAAGCTCCTCGCCGACGTGGGACTCGTGGGATTCCCCAACGCGGGGAAATCGACGCTGATCTCGCGCATTTCGGCGGCGCGGCCCAAGATTGCCGACTACCCGTTCACGACGCTCATTCCGAATCTCGGCGTGGTGTCGCTCGGAGACAACCGCAGCTTCGTCGTCGCGGACGTCCCCGGGCTCATCGAAGGTGCGCACGAAGGCCGCGGGCTCGGCGATCGCTTTCTGAAGCACCTCGATCGCACGAGGGTGCTTATTCACCTCGTCGACGTGTCCGGCGCGTCTGGCCGCGATCCGATCGAGGATTTCGAGACAATACGGCGTGAACTGTCGCTCTTCAACGACAAGCTCGCCTCGAAGCCCCAGATCGTCGCGGCCACGAAGATGGACTCGGTCACCGACCCGTCTTCGGTCGATGCGCTGGGCGCGTACGTGGCGGCGCGCGATCTGCCCTTTCATCGGATTTCAGCGGTCACCGGCGAGGGACTGACTACGCTGCTGGAAACCGCATGGAAATATCTGACAGTCGCCGAGGGCGAGCCTGCACAGGCCGAGCCCGAGGTGGTTGCTCGGCGTGCGGGAGCACGCCGAGAAGACTAGACGATGCCGGCCACGTCACCGCGAATAGGTATTCTCGGCGGGACATTCGATCCGATCCATCTGGGCCACCTCGAGGCCGCCTCGGCCGCCAGGCGCGAGCTGTCGCTCGATCGGATTCTGATCCTGCCCGCGCGCACGCCGCCCCATCGCAGCATCGAGCCGCGCGCGTCCGTGTTTCACCGGTTCGCGATGGCGGCACTCGCCGCGGCCGAACGCGATATGATCGTGTCGGATCTGGAGCTCCAGCGCGAGGGACCGTCCTTTACGGCGCTCACGCTCGAGGCACTCCACCGCGATGGATATGCGCCGTCACATTTGTATTTCATTACGGGCAGCGATGCGTTCGCCGAAGTGAATACCTGGTACGACTATCCACGCATCCTCGGTCTCGCGAACTTCGTGGTCGTGTCGCGTCCGGGCGCTCCACGCCCGGCCGACCTAATCCCTAATCCCCAATCCCCAGTCCCTGATCCGATACGGCCGACCGTCTTATCGGTGGAGGCCGATACGCCGAACGTGTCATCCACCGAGATTCGACGCCGTGTCGGCGCCGGCGAGCCGATTGAAAGTCTCGTGCCGTCGAGCGTGGCCGGCCACATCCGCCGGAATCGCTTGTACGTGCCGGCACCAGTCGCGGCGGTGTTGTGACCCCAGCTCGCAAACGTTCATCGAAAAAATTCCCCGCCCAGGTACAGCGGGCCATCGAGGCCGCACAGGATCGCAAGGCCGTCGACGTCGTGGTACTCGACCTCCGTCCGGCCAACGGGTTCACGGACTACTTCGTGATCATGACCGGCGCCAACACCCGGCAGATTCAGGCCATCTCGGACGCCATCCAGGATGCGCTCGGCTCGACCGGCGTGAAGCCGGCGCATGTGGAGGGCGGCGATCGCGCCGGGTGGATCCTGCTCGACTACTTCGATTTCATCGTGCATATCTTCAGCCCCGACTCGCGCGCGTTTTACGCATTGGAGCGACTGTGGGGATCTGCCGAACGCATCGACGTGGCTGAACCGAAACCTCAACGACAGGGACTTGGGATTAGGGATTAGGCTGCCGCAGATTTTGAGACAAACATGACGCCAAAGTGCGGCATTTTTTGCTCATGTCCCCCAAACCTCCACACAAATCCCTGATTCAGTAGTGGGCATGCGCCTTGCCTTCAAAGGCCGCATGACACATATCAATTCGTTCAAAGATCTTGTCGTCTGGCAAGCGAGCATGGACCTGGTGGATGTTTGCTTCGACATCGTTGAGGCGATCCAACATCCCTATCGATTCGTTCTTGCTGACCAACTCCTGCCTTCTGGAATTTCGATTCCTTCCAACATTGCCGAAGGCAGTCGCCGACCAACGAAGGCATACCTCAACCATCTGTCGATTTCGCTCGGCTCGCATGCTGAGGTGGAAACACTGTTCGAGGTCATCCATCGACGAAGGCTTGTGCCGGAACCGTTGTTGGCAAGGGGCGTGGGAGTCGCGGACCCCGTCGGAAAAATGCTGCACGGCCTTGCTGAATCGCTGGAATTGCGTCTTGCAAATGAGCGCACGGAGGCGTGACACGCCTGACTGTTCTAATCCCTAATCCCCACTCCCTAATCACTGACGCCACCAGGGTCACGGGAAACAGTCTGGTAGCGGCGTTGCTGGCGCCAGCCTGCGCCGTGTGTGACACGGTCCTCGACGAACCCTTGTCCGGCTGCGTGTGCCGAACCTGCTGGGCAGCTATCAGGCCGATCACTCCGCCGGTGTGCGACGCGTGCGGCGACCCGCTCGCGCGCCGGGCCCAGTCACCACTCACCAGTCTCCGAACACCTGATGACACCGAATCCCTAATCCCTAGCCCCCATCCCCAGTCCCTCTGCGCGTTGTGTGGGAGGCATCGCTCCACCATCACTCGCGCACGGGCCGTCGGCGAGTACCGAGGGCGCGCTCAGAGACATCATCCACGCGCTGAAGTACGGTGGTCGCCGGTCGCTGGCACGTCCCCTTGCCGCCCTGATGCGCGATCGAGGGGCCGAACTTCTCACCGGGGCCGATTGTGTGGTGCCGGTCCCGCTTCACTGGAGGCGGGAATACTCACGCGGCTTCAATCAGGCCCGGGAGCTGTGCCGGCATCTTGGCTTGCCGGTGGTCGAGGCCTTGCTTCGCGCACGGCACACACGAGCGCAGGTCGAGCTGGTCGCCGATCGCCGCCGGGCAAACGTCGCAGGCGCGTTCCGCCTGCGTCGCGGTCTGCTGTCCAGGCCGCGCATCTCGGAAACGAAGGTGTTGCTCATCGACGATGTGAGCACGACCGGCGCGACGTTGGAATCCTGTGCCCGGGTGCTGAAGGAGTCGGGGGCCGCCGAGGTCTTAGCGCTCACGACCGCACGCGTCGTCACGCGCGGCCGCGCCGCCGGGTAGGCCATTTGCTGCGTATGTATTATCTGGCGAAGGCTGCGACGAGACTGAGCGTACGCAGTCCCTATTGATCGGGCGTCGACAACCGGGCCGAAACGGCCGCAAACACCTGTTCGGCGATGGCGTCCCTGGTCTGTTCGCCGTCGATCAGCACCCAGCCGGGCTGGCGGGCCTGCCGCTGATAGCTTTCTCGAACGCGGCCGAGCAGCACCAGGTCGCGCTCGTATCGATCCCGGTCGTGGGCCTTCCGCCTGGCGGCGGTCTCGGGTGCGATGTCCACGTAAACCGTGAGGCTGGCCGGCGGCAGGAAGCGCTGGATGTCTTCCAGCCACGCCGCGTCGAGCCCTTGCGCCTCGCCATACGCGATGCTCGACGCCCGATAGCGATCGCACAGGAGAATCAGCCCGCCGGCCATCCATTCGAGGATCGCCTCACGCCGCTCGTGGCGGTTGGCCACAAACAGGAGCTGCATGACGTCGGGTCCGTACTCGCGCTCTCCCTGCAGCGCGCGCGCGATCTCTTCGCCGATCGACGTCCCGTAATCGGGAAACGAAAGCAGCCGCACCTTGCGGCCGGCCTCGCGCAACCGCTCGCGCAATTGCTGGGCCTGCGTCTCTTTGCCGCTCTGATCGAGCCCTTCGAACGCAATCAATATGCCGGACATAGGGTGGGTGGAATCTGAATCTAAAATCTAAAATCTAGAAACTAAAATCTGAAAACTGGAATCTAGTTCGTCTCGAGAGAAAGCTGATCGTCAATCGTCTGGCGGCGGCGAATCAGCCTGACCTGGCCGGCGTCCACCAGCACTTCCGGCGGCAGCGACCGCCGGTTGTAGTTGTTCGACATGGCCGATCCGTAGGCGCCCGCGTCGAAAATCGCCAGGGCATCGCCGACCTCCAGCGCGGGCAGACGGCGATCGTGGCCGAGCGCGTCGGTCGTCTCGCACACCGGGCCCACGACGTCGTAGCAGATCTCGCGCGCCTGGCGGGGCGTCACCGGCTCGATTCGGTGGAACGAGCCGTACAGCGCCGGGCGCATCAGCTCGGTCATCCCGGCATCGAGCACGGCGAAGTGACGGCCGCCTGCGGCGGGCTTGATGTCCACCACGCGCCCGACGAGCACGGCCGACGCGCCAACGATGTATCGTCCCGGCTCGAGCGCGACCGGAAAGCCCGAGGGCGCCACGATGGCAAGGACCGCGGCCGCGTACTCGGCCGCCGACGGCACACGCGAGCCGTCGTAGGAGATGCCGAGGCCGCCTCCGACATCGATGTGCTCGAGCTGAATCCCCGAGTCGCGCAGCTCCCGCGCCAGCCGCACGACCTCGCCTGCCCCGCGCTGAATCGGGTCGGTGCTGATAATCTGCGAGCCCAGATGCACGTGAATCGCGACCGGCTGGAGTCCGGGTTGTGCCGACATCCGGCGGTACAGGCCGGCCGCCTGCTCGAGGGGCACACCGAACTTGTTGATGTGGAGGCCCGTGGAAATGTGAGGGTGGGTGCCGGCGTCGATGTCGGGATTCACGCGCACGGCTACCCGTGCACGCACGCCTCGCGCCTGGGCCGCGCGATCGATCCGCTCGAGCTCGCCGGCCGATTCCGCGTTGATCGCCTTCAGCCCGAGCTGGACGGCCCGCTCGATCTCGTCCGGCGACTTGCCGACGCCGCTGAAGACGATGTCGGACGGGGAAAAGCCGGCGCGCAGCGCGAGGTCGACCTCGCCGATCGAGTTCGCGTCGACACCGCTGCCGATTCCGCACAGCAGGCGCGCGATCGCAAACGATGAGTTCGCCTTCAGCGCGTAATGAATGCGATGCGGATGAGACCCGAACGCGGCGTCCAGATCGCGGTACGCGGTGCGGATCGACCCGGCGCTGTAGACGTAGAGGGGCGTACCGTGATCGCGCACGATCTGGTCGAGCGGCACGCCATCACAGACGAGCACCCCGGCGTCGCGAAAAAAGCCTGACACGTGGGAATCTTACACTAGGCTATGATTCAGTCGCCGGTGTCCATCGAAGCGACCATCCAGCGCGCGGGCGACGGCGACCAGGCCGCGTGGGAAACGATCGTCCGCACCTACTGGCGAAAGGTCTTCAACGTCGCGTACCGCTTCGTTGGCACCTACGAAGAAGCGGAAGATCTGACGCAGGAGATTTTCCTCAAGGTCTTTCGCTCGCTCAGCACGTTCGACCAGCGGGCGAATTTCCAGACCTGGCTCATCAGCGTGAGCCGGAACTACTGCATCGATCGTTACCGCAGTGGCCGGCGCGATCGCGAGATCTTCGCGCGCGAGGTGAATGCGGCGGACGTCCAGGCCGAAGCGCCCGGACCCAGCCCGCACGCGCGGGTCGAACTGCAGGATCGCGTCGCCCTGCTGCGCGAGGCGCTGAGGGGCCTGTCGCCCCCGCTTCGCACGGCGGTGCTGTTGCGCGACATCCACGAGCTGTCGTACCAGGAAATCGCCAGCCAGCTCGGCGTGGCGGAAGGCACGGTGAAGTCGCGGATCAACCGCGGACGGGCGGAGCTGGCAAAACAGATCGAAGCCCTTCGAAAGGAAAAAGGGGTCTGACCCCTGACAGGAGCGCGCATGAGCGTCACGAGCGAACAATCCGGCGATGTGGTCGTGGTCAATGCCGCACCGGCGCGGCTCATCCATCCGTCGTTGTCGGAGTTCTCAAAGGCGGTGACCGGCGAAATCGCCAAAGGGTCGCGCAAGATCGTCATCAACTTCGGAGGCGTCGAGTACCTCGACAGCGCCGCCATCGGCTGCCTCATGGACCTGTATCGCCAGGCGACCACCGCCGGCGCCACGCTGAAGCTGGCGGCGCTGCAGCGCCGGGTCGAGACGATGCTCACCCTGACCGGCGTGAACCAGTTCATGGAAATACACAGCGACGCCGCCACGGCCGTCAAGAGCTTCTGAGAGACCGATCATGCGCACCATAAAGACGACGACGGGCGCGAGCATCAACCTCGACGGCGATCTTCTGGCCATCCTCGAGACCCTGTACCGCGAGCTGACGGTGAAGCGGAACTTCGAGCGATCGTTCGAGGATATGATCCAGGAGATCAGGCAGCTCATCGACCAGATGACCGACGAGGAACGCCGCACCTATCTCACCGAAAGCCTGTTCCTGAACTCGGTGAAATACGAAAACGACCGGGCCGAGGCACTTATGAGAAAATTGACCAAGAAGTAGCCTTGTCTCTCAACTACCTTTCAACGAGATTCCAATGCACGTGGCCGTGGAGCACGCTCGTCATGCTCTGCGACGGCCGCATCGTCTGTGGCTGCGCCGATCCGTACGGCAAACGCGTCCTGGGCGACGCAAAGGTCGCCAGCATCGGCGAAATCTGGAACGACACCCGTATCAGCACGCTGCGCGCCGACCTCAACGCCGGCGGCTCGACCTTCTGCGGTGACTGCCCGCTGAAGTTGCCGCTCCGTGCCGAAGCGCCGAAGGAACGGTCGCTCGACGCCGGACGGCTGCCCAGCCGGCTGTACATCGAATGCACGGCCGCCTGCAACATCTCGTGCACCGAAGCGTGCTGCGCGCCGGAAACCGGCATCACGAAGACCCGCAAGGCGGGGATGCTCGACTTCGATCTGTTCCGGAATGTCGTGGACGAGGCGGGGCCGGGACTGGTGCGCATCGATTTCTTCAATTACGGCGAGGCCTTCCTGCACAAGCGCGCCATCGAGATGTGCGAGTACATCAAGGGACGATTTCCGCACATCTATCTGTACACCAGCACGAACGGCCTGATGTTCACCGAAGAATCGGCGCGCCGGCTCGCCCACTCGGGCATCGACGAAGTCACCTTCTCGATCGACGGCGCTTCGCAGGAGACCTACGTCCAGTACCGCCAGCGCGGAAAGTTCGATCTCGCCATCCGCAATCTGCGGATCATGGCGGAGGAGAAGCGGAAATCGAGACGGGACGTTCCGCACCTGAACTGGCGCTACATCCTCTTCAAGTGGAACGACAGCGACGCCGAGATGAATCACGCGCGTCAGCTGGCGGCCGAGATCGGCGTCGACCGCCTGTCGTGGGAAATCACCGACCATCCCGAAAGCTCGTTCTCGCGCCGCTTCGTGCCCGGCACGCCCGACTTCGAGACCATCAAGAACGAAATCTGGGACATGACCGGTCTGGGCAATGCCATTCCCGGGGCCACGCCCAGGGCGAAGATCGAGATCCGGAAACGCTTCTTCCCGACGCGCCCCCTGAAAACGCGCGCCGAGAAAAAGCTGAAGATCAAGACGCGGGTGCAGAACGTCTGCGACCGGCCGTTCCCCGCCAAAGCCTCGTACGGCCGTCGTCTGGTCCGGCTCGGCGCACAACTGTGCGACGAGGCGGGCACGCTCATCGAGCGCGACTACGCCCGCGCGTGGCTGCCAGAAACGCTCAAGCCCGGTGCGACGCTCGATGTGCCCATCGAGATCGTGGCGCCCAAGACGCCCGGAAACTACCTGCTGAAGTTCGATCTGGTCAGCGAAGGCATCGACTGGTTCGAAAACAACGGGTCGCCCACGACGCTGAAGCCCCTCGTCGTCAAGTAGCCGTCTTCATCGCGGTCGCGCGTGGAAACGTTCGCGCCCAGGCCGCGATCTCGGACGGAGGCCAGCAGTTGATGATGCGATCGGCGGGTATGTCGGCCAGCCGCGCATGCGCGATCGCGTAGTCGGCCATCCAGAGCTGATTGGCGGCGTGCGCGTCGCTGTCGAGCGCGAACAGGCATCCGGCTTTCTTCGCCGCCGCCGCCATCCGGTAGTCGACGTCCTGGCGCGACACGTCGCCGTCGATCTCGATGGCCACTCCCGTTTCCGCCGCACGCCTGAACACGGCCGGCCAGTCGGCGACGATGCCCGCGCGCGAATTGAAGATGCGCCCCCGAGGGTGCCCCAGGATATGCACGCCGGGGATCGCCACCGCCGTGAGCATCCGCTCGGTCTGATCGACGCGCTTGCGCAGGTTCGAGTGCGGCGAGGCCACGACGAGATCGAACTCGGCCAGTTCCGATGGATGCATATCGAGCGATCCGTCCTGCAGCAGGTTCGCCTCGACGCCCTTGAAGATTCTGAACTCGCCGCCGAATTTGCTGTTCAGTGCGTCGATCTCGGCATGCTGGGCGCGCATGCCGTCCATGGTCATGCCTCCGGCGATCGACAGACCGTACCAGTGATCGGTCACGCACATGCAGCAATAGCCACGCGCCAGGCAGCCGTTCGCCAGCGTCTCGATCGTGTCGGCGCCGTCGCTGCCCTGCGAGTGCATCTGAAAGTCGCCGAGGGTACTGCCCCCGTCGAACCGCGCCGTTCCCCGACTCGCCCAGGACGCGACCTACCATCGCCGCGCTCAGGAAATTTCTTCGAAGCGCGCGCCGTGCTTCGACCTCGTTCTGCTTTCCGCTCTCCCTCACGATCCGGGCAACCGTACCCGACTCGCCCGTGTCGAGGTATTCGCGCACCACGCGCAGTGAGGCGGGTCCAACCCCTGGAATCAGCAGAATTTCCCGGTCACTGAGCTCCGACAGGAAGTCGGGGTGACGGCGGATCGAGCGTGAGGCGTTCTTGTAGCCCCAGAACCTGGCCGACGGGCGGTAGACCTCCGACAAGTCGAGCAGCAGCGCGGCGATGTCCAGGTTCGTGTCGGTCATCGTCGCAGCCGGATACGCCGGGACGAGGGGGTGTCGGCGTGAAGAAGCCTGCGCATCCTGGCGAGGGCCTGCCGCCGTTCCGTGTCTTCTTCCGATGCGCAGCAATCGGACGGCACGACGACACGATAGTCGCGCATGTGCGCGTCGGCAGCGGTAAAGAACACGCAGTTGTCGGCCGCGAAGCCCGCGATAACGACCGTGCGCACATCGCCGGCCAGCAGGAGCGTATCGAGCGGTGTTTCGTGAAATCCGGAGAGGTGGGGCTTCAACACGAAGAAATCGCGCGGCGTCGGCGCAAGAAGCCTCGCGATCGGCGCGCCGGCCCGTCCCGCCTGGCTGCAATCGGCGACGATCGCCTTGAAATCAGACCGCCAGCGGCCCCAGTTGTCGTTCACGTAGATGACGGGCACGCCTGCAGCGTGAGCACGATCGCGCAATCGCGCGATGTTGGCCGCGGGACGGAGTGAGCGGCGCGCCAGCACGCCGCCCGCCGGGAAATCGAACAGATTGATGACGTCGACGAGCAGCACGGCCGTCCTGGCGGACGGAAAGACGGATCTCGCCATGCCCCCGTCAGGAGCAAACGAAATGCCGTCAGTCGAGCCCGAGCGTTATGAGCAGATCGCCGGCCGGAATCGAGACATATTGCTTGCCGTCTGCCAGATAGCTGATCGCGGAACCATACACCGCGCCGTTGCTGGTAAACGTCCACAGCCGCTCGCCGGTCGTCGCGTCCAGCGCGAAGATGACCCCTTCCATCGTGCCGCCGAACACCACGTTGCCGGCCGTGCTCATCAGGCCGCCCCAGGGTGGCGTCACGACGCGATGCTCCCACTTGATGTTGCCGGTGGCGGGGTCGATCGCAATCGCCTTGCCCCAGCTTTCCTCGGGGGCGAAGCGCGGGCCGCGGCCGCGATTGAACAGCTGCTGCGGCGACGGTCCCGGACCGCCGGGCTCGGTCGTGGGATGTGGGACTTCGTTCTTGGTATAGACGCGCCGTTCTTCGCGGGCGAACACGTAGAGAAGCTTCGTCAGCGGGCTGTAGCTGTGTGCCATCCAGTTCGAGCCGCCGTCGATGCCCGGCCACACCTGGTCGTTGCCTTCCGGCGTCGGCTCCATGCCGGGCCTGACGATGGGCCGGCCGTTCTTCTCGAAGTCGAACCCGTCGTTCCACGTCTGCTTCACGAACGCCTTCGCCGACAGGAATTTTCCGTTGGTGCGATCGATCAGGTAGAAGAACCCGTTGCGGTTCGGCCACGCGAGCACTTTGCGCGGCTGTCCCAGAAACGTCGTATCGACCAGGACCGGATTCTGCGTCGCGTCCCAGTCGTGCGTGTCGTGCGGCGTGAACTGGTAGTACCACTTCAGCTTGCCTGTATCAGGATCGAGCGCGAGCACCGAGCACGAATACAGGTTGTCGCCGGCGCGCATATCGTCGAAGTAGTCCGGCCACGGATTGCTCGTGCCCCAGAAGAGCGTGTTCGTGTCGGGATCGTACGAACCCGTGTTCCACGTCGAGGCGCCGCCGGTCTTCCACGAATCGCCATTCCAGGTACCGAAGTTCGGCTCGCCGGGCTGGGGGATCGTATTGAAGCGCCAGAGACGCTGTCCCGTCTTCGGATCGTAGGCATCGAGGAAGCCGCTGACCCCGCGCTCGCCGCCGGCCATGCCGACAATCACCTTGTCCTTGACGATGAGCGGCGCGCCGGGAGCGGCATAGCCACCCGCAGCGGTGTGATCGAACATCTGCGTCTTCCAGAGCTCGCGTCCGGATTTGGCATCAACCGCGATGACGTGCATGTCGAGCGTGTTCATGAACAACGTCGAGCCGAGCATCGCGAGGCCGCGATTCACCCGTCCGCAGCAGTTGAACGTGCGCTCGGGGTTGCGATGCTCGTACATCCAGAGCTGCCGGCCGGTGACGGCGTCGAGCGCGTAGATGGCGTTCTCGGGTCGAGTCAGGTACATGATCCCGTCGACGACCAGCGGCGTCGTCTCGAACTTCTCGATGTGGCGGCCCTGAAACAACCATTTGACCCGCAGGTTCTTGACGTTCTGCGACGTGATCTGGTTCAGGCGGCTGTAGCGCCATCCGCTGTAGCTGCCGGAATACATGAGCCAGTTGCCGGGCTCCTGGTCGGCCTTCAACAGGCGGTCGGATGTCACCGGCGCGCTCTGGCCGCTCAACGTCCAGGATGCGGCGGTGACGAGAATCGCCGCGATTGTCCACGTTCCGGCTCGCTTCGAGATCATCGCTCCCCCTTCAACGAGTTCAAGTACGCGACCATGTCTTCCAGATCCTTGCGATCCATCGTCGCGTATGACGGCATCAGCGACGGCTTGTCGAAGCGGATTTCCCTGACGTTTTCCATGAGAAACGACCGCAGGTTGTCGCGCGTGTCGCGCAACTGGATGGACAGGTCGTCTCGGTTCAGCCGGACGCCGGTGACCGTCTGCCCCGACTTCAACACGACCTGTACTCCGCGATACGCAATCGGGACGTCCGTCTCGGGTGCCACCAGCGATTCGGCCAGAAATTTCAGACCGCGGCGGCGTCCGATTTCGGTGAGGTCCGGTCCGAGGCTGCCCCCCTCGCGTCCGATGCGATGACACGTCACACATCCGCGCTTCTCGTAGACGATCCGGCCGGCGGACGAATCGCCCGGCGCCTTCTCGAGCAATCCCTGCGATCCAAGCCGTTTGACGAAGCCCACCATCTGCCACACTTCATCGTCGGTGACGCGCACGGGGGCCATTTCGCTTCCCGGAATACCGTTGCGAATCGATGCGTAGAGCTCGGGGTCTCGTCCACCCCGCCGGTAGACGCCCGCCGTGAGATCGGCGCCGCGCCCCCCTTCGCCGAACGAACCGTGGCAGTACGAACAATGCTTCTGAAAGAGCACTTCGCCCGCACGGATATCGGCCTCCGACGAAAACGGATTGACCTCGGGGATAGACGCCTGTGGAGGTTGCGGTTCCCGGCCCGCCATCGCGGGATTCTGCGGGACCTGCGCGCGCACGACGGAGGTCAGCAGTACGACGCAGCAACAGAGCCAAAGTATCCGGTGCATGCGGGGAGTATCGCTCATTTTAGACCTCGTAAAGAGCCACATCCTCGATTTCAGTGATCTCGACGGTGTCCCCCTTGATGGCCCCGATGCGAAACCGGTAAAGCCCCCTTGGAGTTTCGCCGGAGATTCGCGCACCGTCTTCGGCCGCGTCGAACACGCTGAGGTGGCAGCCGCATTCGAACAGGGGATGCGTGGCGGTTCCGCGCACCATCCGGCCGAGCTGGGCCTGGTCGGTCACCAGATCGACCTGACATTGCTCGTGAGGACAGGTGACGCAAAGTGCGCTCAGCTCTTCGAGCGACACCGGCGCATCAACCGCCCCCGTGGCATTGCCACGACGGAACAGCACTCCGCTGATGAGGACCCTTCGCGGCTGCGCCCTTGGGGTCGCCGCCGCCATCGCTTCGGCGACGAACGTCACGGGGCGCCAGGGTGTCACGACGGCCTGGGTGGGAATGCTGACCGGCCGCGTCAGCGTGGCGTATTTGATCGGAGCGCCTGCAACCTGGGCCCGCGCTCTCCGGCCAAAACCGGCAAGCGCGAGCCAGGTGGCAATGAAGAACCTCCGCGTGTTCATGTCACCGGGATGTTCTCAACGGCGAGGTCGGCGCGGCAACGGTAAGCATGCGAGTGGGATGCGATCCTTTCGGGAACTGAATGCGCCCCTTCTCTTTCTTCGCATCCACGTCGAACGCGATGAGCTCGTCGCTGCTGGGACAGTTGACGTACACCGTTTTCGTGTCCTTCGACGTCATGATCCAGTACGGCTGGCGACCCACCGCAAAGCGCGCGATCTGCTTCGGTGTGTCGCCGGTCACATCGAATACGAACGTCAGGTTGTGGACCACGTCGTTGCTCCACACTTCCCGGCCGTTGTTCGCCACAGCGATGCCGTGCGATCGGCTCCTCACCGCCTGCTCGTCGGCCGTCAGCGTATAGGTCGCCTTCGAGATGACCTTGCGCGCCGCCGTATCGATGACCAGGAAGCCCATGAGATCGTCGACGTTCATGTAGAGCCGCCGGCCATCGGCGCTGATCGTGCCCGGCCGCGGTCCCGATCCGACGGGAATCGTACCAACCGCCTTGTGCGTGCGCGCGTCGACGACCGTCACCTCTTTGGGCTGGGTTCTGGGCAGGCCGAGCGACTCGCGCGCGAAATGTCCAGGACCGCCGGCAATCGGCAGGAGATACACGAACCGCCCGTCGGGCGCCATCACCGTGTTGTGCCCGATGCCGAGCGTGTGGATGTATTCGATGATGGCTTCCTTCTGCGTGTCGAACACCTGCCAGTAGCCGGCATAGGAAGGCTGATACAGGAACCGTCCGTCGGGTGTGACCGCGCCGTTCTGCGGCTCGACGCCGAAGCCGACGTCGAAGGTCTTGACCACCTCGTCACGAACCGTGTCGATCAGCGTGACGGTGCCTCCGATCTCGGCGGCGACATACAGCTTGTCCTGCGAGGCAGGCGAGGCCTGGCCGTGCGGATGGTTGCCGACCTTGAGCGTCTTGATGTGCTTGAACGTCTTCAAGTCGACGACGGCCACGGTATCGGTGGTTTCAAGCGAGATGTACAGCTTCTCTTGTGTCGCGCCGGACGGCGGCGAGGGCGTCTGGGCTGTCGAAGAAAACGTGGCCAACCAGATAAGGCCGAGGGCGAGCGGGACATGTCGTCGCATGCGTCCTCCTTCTTGAAGAATCGAGCTTAAAGAATCGAGCCGGGCTTGGGCGCCATAACAATGACATGTGAGACCTGGTTTTGCCAGTTAAGACTGCGCCTTCCGGCCTATAATCCGCTGTCATGACGCACGACGAAATCGGCGAACGCACCCGCCGGCGAATCATCCGGCGGCTCATGCCGTTCCTGTTCGTCCTGTACGTGTTCAACTACATGAACCGGGTCAACGTCGGGTATGCCGCGCTGCAGATGACCGGCGACCTCGGGTTCTCGAACACGGTCTTCGGATTCGGCGCGGGCATCTTCTTCATCGGCTATTTCCTTCTGCAGATTCCCTCGACGCTGCTGACAGAGCTCTGGAGCGCCCGCGCCTTCATCACGCTCAGCCTGGTCGTGTGGGGCGCGCTCGCGGCGCTGTGCGGATTGATCGACACCGCATCCGAGTTCTACTGGGTCCGCTTCTTTCTGGGCATCGCACAGGCCGGGTTCTTTCCGGGTGTCCTCGTCTACCTGACGCACTGGTTCCGCTATGAAGATCGCGCCAAGGCGGTGGCGATGTTCATGACGGCCATCCCGGCGTCGAACATGGTGGGCGCCGCGATTGCCGCGCCGCTGATGCGACTCGACTGGCTTGGCTGGAACGGCTGGCGATGGCTTCTCATTCTCGAAGGACTGCCGACGGTCGCCTTTGGCGCGATCGCGTACTTCTATCTGACCGACCGGCCCGCCGACGCGCGCTGGCTCGCAGCCGACGAGCGGGAGTGGATCGACGGCGAGCTCAGGCGCGAACAGGAGCGGAAAGCCAGGGCGAAGAAGCTGAGCACGCTCGAAGCGCTCCGGCATCCTCAGGTGATCATCCTGGCCCTCTGCTGTTTCTGCTACATCACCAACAGCGTGGGGCTCAGCTCGTGGCTGCCCAAAATCGTGCAGCGGATTTCCGGTCTCAGCACCACGCAGGTCATTCTGATTTCCGGCATTCCGTGGATGGCGGCCATCCCGATGATGCTCGTCACAGCGTGGCATTCCGACAAGACCCGCGAGCGGCGCTGGCACGCGGCCATTCCCCTCTTCCTCGTCGGGCTGGCTCTCTCGCTCAGCATCGCCGCCGGCAATCATCTCGTGTTGGCCATCGCCGCGTTCTCGTTGGCCACGATGGCGCTCTATTCGTTCCCCTCTCCGTTCTGGGCGCTGCCGACCATCTTTCTGAGCGGCCCCGCCGCGGCCGCCAGCATCGCGCTGATCAATGCGACCGGCAATCTCGGGGGATTCGCCGGACCGTACCTGATCGGGTATCTCGCCGATCGCACGGGTGGCTATACCGCCGGCCTTCTGTATCTGGTGTTCTGTGGTCTCACCGGGAGCGCCCTGATCCTGTCGCTGAGGGTCGCACGACGCGATGCGGACTGGACGAGGAAAGCTGAGGACGCGCACGGGATCGCCGTCGCGCCGAGCGCTGGACGCTGATTCGTCCATCGTCGATCGTCCATCGTCGATCGTCTGGCGGCATTGTTTTAGTGACGATCTTTCCAGTCGGTGCGCTGTAGATAGTTGATCCAGTTCGTTAACATTCGCCCGATGTGATCGTAGCTGTCGACGTAGCGCGAGTATTCCGTCCTGGAGATGAGTGATTTCTGGTAGGCGTCTTCGAGATGCCCGATCGTTTCTTGCACAGAGCCTCTGGCTCGACCGAGGTAGACGGCCAGATGTCTATCGGTCAGTTGTCCGTAACCTTCGGCCACAAGCGGCGCAACGCGGCTTGTTGAGCGGGACAACTGATCTTTCAGAGTGAAATTTCTGCCAAACACAGGGCGCTCCAACAGCTCGGAAACTTCACCAGCCATCTTCAGCGCCTTCTTGTAGACCTTGATTTCAGAAAGGCTTCTCGCTCGCATGCGAGACAGCAAGGCACAATCCGCGCCACCACCTCACACCCGGACGATGGACGATCGACGATCGACGATCGACGATCGACGATGGTCACTTCATGGCGACGTACGGATTGCGCCCGACGATCTGGAAGCGGCGCGTGGCGTCTTTGACGATGCCAATCGCCATCAGCTCGAGCGGCGCGGTGCCGGTCGCCTCGAACGATCTGGTCTGGTTGAAATTCAACGGCACGGCATCGTGCGCCTTGATCGGCGCACTTTCCGATCCGACCTTCACCGTGCCCTCCCCCGAGAGCACGTAATAGAAGCCGCCAATTTCGGCGTCGGTCGCCGGGCCAATCGACGCGCCGGGAGGGATCAGCAGGTGATCGACATATCCCCACGGCCCCTGGAACACCGGCACGTCGAGCGCACGGCGAGCCTGCACCGCCCCGTTGCCGCCGTGCAGGGCGTTGAACGGACGCAGCAGCGCGCGATCGAGCCGCAGGGTCATGAAATTCGTATTCGGTTCGACTGGCGCGCCCGCGCGCGAATCGCCGAGATCGAACGCGTCATACCAGCCCTTGATGCCCGCGACGTTGATGTTCATCCATTCAACGGTCTCGTTCGTGTGGTTGTAAATCGCGTGTGAGTGCCCCATCCGTACGGGCGCACCCGCGGGCCCCTTCAACACCGACGTGTGGCCGTCGATCGTGAACTGTGCCTCGCCGTTGAGGATGATGAACATCTCCTCGCAGTTGTTGTGGAAATGCGCGCCAATGCCGGCCTTGGGCGGGATGTTGCCCCGGTGCAGAAACCACAGGTTGGTATCGGTGTGCTCGTTCTCGAACATCGACCCGATGAACATCGGGCCGGCTCCCGCGTGCACGGAAGGCGCCTTGCGGTTCTTCGCGGGATCGTAGTGCGAGATCCGCTGCGCGAGCGGTTGCGTGTGCGGCGGCGCGGCGGGAGGCGCGCCTCGTTGAGCGAGGGCGACACCACAAAAGAGAGAGAGGACAATCGCGCTTGCAACCGAGAGCGTCTTCATCGCGAGCTCCTTCGACGGCAGGGCTGAAGCCCTGCGCTACCGCTATGACTATCCGACACGGACAGGGCTAAAGCCCTGTGCCACCGAGGTAACAGTGCCGAAGCCCTGTGCCACCGACAAACAGGGCTAAAGCCTGTACCACAGGGGCCGCATGCGACCGATGCCGCACTTGTAGTTGCGGTGGCACAGGCCTTCAGGCCTGTCCGACTACTTCACCAACCCGAAGGCAATGATGTTCGACCCCGACGAAATCGCCACGTGCTGCTGCCCGTCGAACTCGTAGGTCATCGGCGACGCGCGCCAGACGCTGTTCGTGCCGAAGTGCCACAATGGCTTTCCCGACGCCGCATCAGCGGCCACGAATCGATCCTGATCGTCGCAGAAGAACAAGAGGCCGCTCGCCGTCACGAGCGTCCCGCCACGCGCCGCGCCCGGACCCGGTTGCGGCAGCTCCCACGCGACCTTCCCGGTCTTGACGTCGATGGCGCGAAGAATCTTCTGGTTCGGCGCATCCTGCACTGGACGCGTTGAACCACCCCAGTAGGACTTCCCCGCCACCCATTCGCTGACGGCCTTGACGAAGACGTTGCAGTTCTCGAGCGTCTGAACGTAATAGAGCCCGGTCTGCGGGCTGTACGACGTCGAGTACCAATTCGCGGCGCCATGAGCCGATGGACAGATGCGCGTGCCTTCGGGTGTCGGCACCTGGCCAGGCACGAGGACCGGACGTCCTTCGGCATTGATCTCGCTCGCCCACGTCAGGTTTTTCACAAATGGCTTTGCCAGCAGGAATTTTCCATCCACCCGATCGAGGACATAGAAGAAACCATTCCGGCTCGCCTGCACCATGAGCTTGCGCGGCCGCCCCTCCCACGTCGTATCGACGAGCACTGTGGGCTGCTGCGCATCCCAGTCCCAGACGTTGTGTGGAGTGAACTGGAAGTGCCATTTCAGCCGGCCCGTGGCGGCTTCCAGCGCAACGACAGAGCTCGCGTAGAGATTGTCGCCTAGCCGATCGTCGCCGTTGTAGTCGGGACTCGGATTGCCAGTCGTCCAGTACACGAGCTGAAGTTCAGGGTCGTAGACGCCGGTCATCCAGGTGACCCCACCGGGATGCTCGATGCCACTGCCCTGCCATGTCTCCGATCCCGGCTCGCCCGGCTTCGGCACCGTCCAGAACCGCCACGCCTCGCTGCCCGTCGCCTGACTGTAGGCGGCAAGAAATCCACGCACGCCCTGCTCTCCCCCTGCCGTACCGGCAATCACCAGGTCACCGACAATCAGCGGGGCCGCAGTCGCGTTGTAGTTCAGCCGCCAGTCGGCCATCTCGGTATCCCAGAGGAGATCGCCGCAGAATCGATCGAGCGCGATCAGGTGTGCGTGGTCGGTCACCATGAACAGGCGATCGCCGGCCACGGCCACTCCGCGGTTGATGCCGCCGGCGGCGTTCCCGACCAGCCCTTTGGTGCGGGGACGTTGAAATCGCCAGATCTCGCGGCCGTTGCCCGCATCGAGCGCATAACATTCGTTCGCGCTCGTCACATACATGATGCCGCCCACGACCACCGGCGTGGTTTGCAGCCGGACGCGACGTCGGAATCGTGTAGATCCACTTCGGCGCCAGGCTGGTGATGTTCGACGTGTTCAGCTGGGTCAGCGAGGTGTACCGATTCCCGCTCGGGCTGCCGTCGTAGCTGGGCCACTCGACGGTGGACGTCACGACTCGATATCGCGCGCCAGATTTTCTCAGCAGCAGCACTTTGCCTTCTGCGGTGCGCAACTGGACGTCATCCGCGGCATCGTGGTTCAGCGCCGTACCGGTCATCGTCCGGCCGTCGGTCAGCTCGTAGGTGGCCAGCCGCCCGCGTGGAGCGGGCGCCGGCCCCTGCTGTCCCAGGACGAGCGAACCCTGAACCAGGAACCAGAACCCCAGAACCACAGAACCCGGAACCTTGAACCGCTTCATCCCGACCACCTACTGCGCCAGCCGCGTGGCGTGCCACGACACCATCTGCCACGACCCGTTTCGCCGCACCTGCGTCGTGGAGTACACGATTCTGATCTTCGCCGGGGCGCCCTTGTTGACCACGCTCATGCCGGCCGTGCCGTTCACGATCGCCGCGTCGCCGAACACGCGCACCGTCGGCTCAACCGCATCGATGGTCACGTACTTGAAGTCGCCCGTCTTGAGATCGGCGATGAACGCCGCCTTGTCGACGACGCGGCCGTCGCCGTGCGTGTAGATCAGTTCAGGAGCGAGGAGCCTGTCGAGCGCGGCCGTGTCGCCCTTCAGCATCGCCGCAAAGCGATCGCGCTCGGCCTTGCGCACATCCTGTTCTGCGCTTTGCGCGAGGGCCGGCGTCCAGACACCCGCGACCACCGACGACAGCAGCACGATACCAGCAAGAAACCTGCGGCGATTCATGACGCACCTGCAATGGATGAAATGTGCAAAAAAAAGGCGCTCGCAGGCCCTCTTCAGCCCGCGAGCGCCATGGGTAAACCCGCGACCTCGCTATTCGGCGACCTGCACCACGGCCTGACGGCGGCCGGCAGCGAACGGTACGAGCCGGGTTTGTTTTCGCGTCGATCACGACGCCGACAAACGTCACGTGCATCTCGTCCCAGCTCTGGGCGCCGTACTTGACGTCCACCTTCGGATCCGGGTTGAACTTGTTCGCGGCCGAATTGTCGTAGTGCGCGACGGTCTTGAACTTCGTGCCCTTCGGCAGCTCCAGCGGCTCGGCCAGCTCGTAGCCGATCTGCCAGTCGAACCGGTAGTTCGGCACGCGAAGGACGGTCTTCTCTTCGCCCGACGGATACACGACCGTCAGCACGTAGTCCTTCGCCCGATAGTGCATGTGCGGCTGAATCCAGACCAGTTTCGCGGCCTCGTTGACGACCGTTTCGCCACGCACTTCAACGTTCGCTGCGCCCGCCGGTATCACGAAGTCGCGCTCGCTGATCGCCGTGGTCGTGAGGTGGCGCTGCGACGGCGGACGGTCCGCCAGGACGATGCCGACCGACGACCGATCGGTTTCCGGCTTGCCGTTCGCGGTGTAGTGCACTTCGAACACGATGTCCGACCCGGCCGCGATGAACTTGGCCGCGTTGCCGGTCGTGAACTCCTGTCCCGCGACACCAGGGTTGTACTTCGCGAGAATGTCCTGCACGGGCCTGTAGCCGGTCGCCGAAAGCGGCGGTGCCTGCGGGGCCACGCCGTCAAACCCTCCTGCTCCGCGCGGCGGGCTGTACAGCACGCCCTCGGGCGCGTCCTTCATCCACGGCGAGTTCGGCGGCCGGATCCACGCCTTCATGTGATGAACCACGCTCGGGTTTCCCGGGAGCACTTCGGCGGATTTGACCCACATATCCTTCTCGAAGTGCGCGTAGACCAGCACGTTGGATTGATCGAGGATGCCGGTCGCCGGAATCTCGATGTCCTTGGGCATCGACACGATGATGTCCGGTTTGCCGATCGTCCATCCGTCGTTGAAGACGACGGGCGCCGGGCGATCTTTGGCATCACCTTCGAGCGAGCCCTTCTCGGCCCACTCGGTGAACGCGGTGATATCCGCCGCGTTGAGGAACCTCGCGTTCTCGAAGTGTCCCACCGTCGGGTCCGCGAACCATGGCGGCATCGTCCGGTTGGCGACGGCCTTGGCAATCGCTCTCGCGTACGGACGTGTCTCCGTGAAGCTCATGAACGACATCGGCGCGATGGCGCCGGGCCGGTGACACTCCTGACAATTCCTCTGGAGAATCGGAAGGATGTCCTTGTTGAATGTCGGGACAGCGGCCGGCGCCGCCGAGACCGACGTCGTCGTCGGTGGCACGGTCGCTGCCAGCGCCATCAGGAGCACGAACAGGGCCGGGATGATCAATCGCCGCATAGGAGCTCCTCGTGAAAAGGTTTACAGGTCCCTCGATTATAGACCGGCGGTTTCATCACGCGAAATGAATACCACATTGTGAAATCGCGTTACGATCGCCGTCCTTTTAGCCGTCCGGACGCCGGCCGCGCCACCGGTTCCCGCTTGGCATCGGTCGAATTCTGGTAGCCCAGGTCTTCCGACAGGCCGCGCGCTGCCGCCATGACCAGCCGTGCCACCTCCGGCACCCGGTTTTTCTTCAGCCTGAACACCGGGGCGGCCGTGCTGATGGATGCCACGACGTGACCGCGATGGTCGAACACCGGGGCGCCGACGCATCGCAGCCCCTCCTCGAACTCTTCGTCGTCCACCGCGTAGCCCGCTTCGCGCACGCGCATCAGCTCCATCCTGAACGCCGACGGTTTCACGAGCGTGCGGCTCGTGTGGCGCACGAACGGCAGCCTGGCAATCAGCTCGTTGCACGCGTCCTCGGAGAGAAACGCGACCACGGCTTTGCCCGCCGCCGTGCAGTGAATCTTCGTCCGCTGGCCGGACCGCGTCAGCGACTGCAGGCTCCAGCGCCCCTCGACGTGCGCGATCGACAGCATTTCAGTGCCGCTCAAAATCGTCACGTGCGCCCCTTCGCCGGTCTGGTTGGCGAGCTCGCGCAGGAAGGCCTGCGCGTGATCGCTGAGCCGCAGCCTGGCGATGGCCGACTCGCCGAGCTCGATCAGGCGCGTGCCGAGCCGGTATGTGCCGTCAGGGCCCCGCTTGATCAGGCGATAGTGCTCGAGCACGACGAGCAGACGATGGACCGTGCTTTTGTGCAGCCTGAGATGTCGCGCGATTTCCGCCGCCGCGAGGTCGGTCTCGGAATCGGCCACCGTCTGGAGCACCGCAATCGTGCGGTCCAGCACCTGTACACGGTAGCGGGAGATCGGAACGTCAGTCCGTACGGAGCGGTGTGTCGCGGCTTGTTTCACGTGTAGATGATATCAAGAAGGGGTCGGGAGGGGGTTTTCGCTCGATTCGAGCGAAAACCCCTCCCGACCCCTGGTAGCTGCTAGAAGAGGAACTTCAACCCGAACTGGAGCGATCTCGCCGCATTCGACGTCGCCGTGATGCGCCCGGCGGTCGCCGTATCGATCGCCGTGGCGGGCAGGTCGAAATAGACCGAGTTGAGGAGGTTGAACGCCTCCGCGCGGAATTCGAGCGTCTTGGAACCTCCTACGCCAAACCGCTTGAAGATCGAGAAATCCACGTTCCACTGCTCGTCGCCGCGGAGCACGCCACGTTCGGTGTTGCCGTAAGCTGAAGTCCGCCGGCACCACAAAGGCCGTCGGATCGAACCACTGGAGTGAACGTCGGATCGTCCTGCTCACCCGATCTGATCTGGTTCGGACGCTGGCCACCCGACGCCGATGTTCGCCACATCGCGCGACACCGTGGGCGTGAACGGAAGACCGCTGCGGAAATTGATGATGCTCTGCGCCTGCCAACCGCCGAGGAGTCCGTTGGCAAGAGTTCCGGCATCGCTCATGTAACGTTTGCCTCTGCCGAACGGCAGCTCCGCGCCGAAGCTCGCCGCGAAGAGGTGCGTCGCGTCGAAAGCGGCCGGGCCGGTGTCGTACGTGAAGTTGCCGCCGATACCGGGAGCCGGAACTGGGTGGTCTCCGTCGACGAGTAGGTATACGACACGAGGTACCACACGCCGCCCGACGTCCGCTTCTGCAGCTTGCTCTGAAGCGCGTGATACTCGGTGTCACGCGCCTGGCTGTGGATGTTCATGTTGCCGAAGCGCGGATACGGCCGGCGCGCCTGCATCGCTTCTGACCCGCGGCCGGAAGGTTGATCGGCTCCGCCTCCTGCTGGTTCAAGCCCCTCGTCCCGACGTAGTTCACTTCAAGGCTCATGCGGCTGGCGATTTCGCGCTGCACGCCGAAATTCCATCGCTGGTCTGTGCCGAAATCGGCGTCGAGCGTCAGCGGGTTCCAGCCGACGCTGCCCACGCCGAGCGCCGAAGGGCACGCCAAGGAAGAAGTTTTCCATCGTCCGGTTGGGCACCACGTTGGTCGTCGCGTTGACGGTTTCGCTCATGCTGAACGGCAGGAAGTGGAAGTTCAGCCGGCCGCTCGTGCCCTCTGCTTCGTAGAACATGCCGTAGCCGCCGCGAAGGACGGTCCGGTCGCCCAGGCGGTAAGCGAATCCCACGCGCGGCGCCCACTGCCCGTTGTCGTTCTTGGTCAACTGGATCGGCAGGCCGGCCTCGCTGCTGGTCTGGATCAGATCGCCGAACAACTGATAACCGACATCCGCGAGTGCCTGCGCGGCGAGGTCGATCTGGTCCGGTCTCGCTCGAGACGATGATGGATTTGGCCTGGGTTGGATCGAAGATGGCGCCCTGGTTGCGATAAGGCGTCAGCCACGGTGTGTACTCGTAGCGCAGTCCAAGATTGATGGTGAGGTTATCGGTCAACCGATAGTCATCCTGGAAGAAGCCATGCCAGTACGTTCCGGATCCGCCCCACCAGGTGGCGGGATTCGACCGGGTGACGTTCGCCGGATAGCCCAGCATGTAATCGGCAAACGACACGCCGGTGCCCGCTGACGTCACCGGACGCTGCGTCATGACGCCGGTGAAGCCGAACGCGCCGTTGTGGCTGCGCGCGTCGGTGAACAGGATGTTGCGGTGATACATCCGTCCGCCGAACTTGAAGATGTGCTTGCCCTTGATCCAGGTCAGGTTGTCCGTCACTTCGTACTCGCCGCGGTCCTGCCATTTCGGACGGCCGTCACCGGCATTGCCGGAGAAGCCCGGCGTACCCGGAAATGGTGAAGGCGGGGATGCTGGCGATATTCGGATCCTGGGTCTGTTCGAGGCCTCTGACGCCGGCCTGCTGCTGAACGAGGTTGACACCCTGCCCCTGGAAGTACGCCGTCGATCGGGTACTCGCCATACATGCGGCTGAATCGCACTTCGTGCACGAGCGACGATCCGATGTTCGACGTCAGCGACATCGCGAGGTTGTAGGCCGGACCCTCGAGGCGCGTCGCGCCCAGCGTCGGCCACCCCTGCCGGTCTTCGGCGTTCACGTGCCGGCTGAAGCGGGTGAAGAACCGGTTCTGCTGGTTCATCTCCTGATCGAAGCGCAGCGTCATCTGGTTGGAGGTGAACTGGGTGATCGGATTCGAGGTGAACGTGTTCCCGGGTGCGTTCGGCAACGGGATGTATTTCATGAACTCCTGCGCCTGCCGCGAGATGCGATTGGCAGGGATCTGGTTGTTCGGAAACTGCGTGCGCGTCACGACACCGTTGACCGTCGTCGTGGTCAGGGGATCGAAAATCGGCGCGAGGCCGCTGAAGTCGCCCGCCCGCTGGGCGGCTGACGGCACGATGCTGACATCGGTGACGCCCTGTTCGCGCCGGTGTCCCTCATAGCTCGCGAAGAAGAAGCTCTTGTTCCTCCCGTCGTACAGGCCCGGAATCATCACAGGTCCGCCGAGCGTGCCGCCGAACTGATTGCGCTCGAGCTTTTCCTTGTTCGCGGCGAAGAAATTCTTCGAGTCGAACGCATCGTTGCGCATGAACTCGAACACGCTGCCATGGAACAGGTTGCCGCCCGACTTGGTCGTCACGTTGAACGTGGCGCCGGCGCCGTGGAATTCGGCCGGAGTACGCGTTCTGCTGCACGCTGAATTCCTGCAAAGCGTCGACCGAGGTCTGAATCCAGGTGCCGCCCTGGTGCTCTTCGGTGATGTCCACGCCGTCGAGGAGGAACCGGGTCTGCGCGCCGGCGACGCCGCCGATGACGTTGCCGTTCACGACCTCCGGTCGCACGGGCTGCGTGTTGCCGGTCGGCGGCAGCAGCGCGACGCCCGAGGTCAGGCGCGCCAGCTCGTGGAAGCCGCGGCCGTTGAGCGGCAGGTCGACAATCTGTTCGTTGGTGATGACTTCGCTCAACGTCGCCGACTCGGTGTTGAGGAGCGGCGTTTCCGCCGTCACCTGCACCTCTGTGGACAACGAGCCCAGGTTGAGCGTCAGCTCGACTCTGGCGACCTGTCCCACCGTCAAGACCAGGCCTTCGCGCCGGGTTGTCTGGAAGCCCGGCACTTCGGCGGTCACGTTGAACGTGCCAGGATCCAACGGCGTCACCACGTAATTGCCCTCGGCATCCGTGACCGCGCTCCTGCTGACGTTGGTCGCCAGGTTGGTCACCGTCACGGTGGCACCGGGGATGCCCGCCTTCTGCGGGTCGAAGATCGTCCCGACGATGCGGCCCGACTGCAGCTGTGCCAACGCTGGAGTCGCGACGAGGGTGAACAGCGCGAGAACAAGCGCGGCGCGCGCTGCGGTGCAGAGTTTCATGTAATCCTCCTCTAGAGACCGAATCTGGGGTCGATTGCAACTCGACATCGCCCCACACATACGTGCTGTTGGGGGCGCCAATTCCGGCGACCGAAACGATCGTTATAAGCCTGAGACGTGGAGCGTAGGATAGAGTCGGGAACCTGTCAATTGTTTTGTCTCACAATGCGCGTCTAAATATCACGATATAAAACCCTTATCCAATATGACGCATCGGATCCAAAAACCCGAACCAGGACGCGATCGTGTCGTGCATTGTCGTGAATTCCGACACTTCAGCGGTTGTAGATTCGAACGCGGAACGGTGGTTTCGATTGCTCTTCGGCGCTCTGCTCAAACACCTGCTCTGTGCGGGCCGGATCGTAGTCCCGCCACAGCCAGGTGAGGCACTGCGGCAGCTCTGACGTCGCAAGCGCGGCGTGATGGGACCCGCCGCCGAAGCTGAAGTGAAAATCGTAACCCTTGAGTTTCAGCGAGTTCGCCAGCTGGATGTTCTGGAGGGGCCAGCTTCCCGAGTTGGCTTCCTGATCTTCCGATCCATCGTTCATCCACACGCGCAGGTTGCGCTTCGGCTCTCGCCGTACCTTGAACGGGTAGATATTGCCGCCATCGAGCTCGCCGGGCTTCCACTGGAGCGCCGTGAAGCTGCCGACGACGGTGTAGACGCGGCTGAAGCTTTCCGGATGGTTGAACGCGACGGTGAACGCGGCGATGCCGCCGGACGATTGTCCCTGAATCGCACGGCTGTAGGCGTCCTTGCGGATGTTGTATTTCGCGTAGACCTCGGGAAGCAGTTCCTCGAGCAGAAACTGTCCGTACTTGTCAGACACCGTGTCGTAAAGGATCGAGCGCAGCGGCTTGCCGTTCAACGTGCCGGGCGACACGAAGACGTGAATCATCACCGGGATCTTCTTGTCGTGGATCAGATTGTCGGTGACTTCCTGCAGCCGGTACAGGCTCGGGCACAGGCGGCACGATTCCTCGACGTTGCGCGTCATGTAGCGCTCGCCGTCCTGCCAGACCATCAGCGCCGCCGGAACGGCCGGGTCGTACTGCGCGGGCACGTAGATCCAGTAGTTGGTCTCCATGCCGCCGTAGAGCTTGCTCGTATGAATCAGCTTCTCGGAAATCTTCCCCTGCGGAACACCGGGCCGCGCGTACCAGTCGGGCGTGTATGCCGGCACGTCGTACGAGCCGCCGAACTTCGCTCCGTTGACGAGGTAGTGAAATCGATGTGACGTGCCGACGCGCAGCTGCGCCACGTGGAACCAGAGGTTGGTTCCGGCGATCCGGCGCAGGGGACCTGCCGGCTGATCGTCGAGGATCATCGACGGCTGTGACGCGGATTCGACGGCCCAGATGAAGTCGGGGCCGTTCGAGTTGAATGCCTCTCCGGCTTTGATGGGCGCTTCGCCCAGCTGTTTGACGAGGAGGTCGCGAAATTCCGGCGAGTCCGGACGCGTGCGGGACAGCGTCAGCAGCTGATCCATCGCGGCGCGCTCCATCCCGTATCCGTGCTCGGGATAGAGCACCATTGCCACCAACCCGAGTGCCAGAAGAGATGTACGAGGAATCATAAAAAGAGGTGGCCGGCGAACACGGCCGGGTCTGAAGAGCAAGACCCGGCCTACAGTGCTTCACGTGCGTCGTACGTAGGGCGGGTCCTGCTCTTCGGACCCGCCGAGGACTAGATATCCGACAGATACCCGAGCTTGCCCTTGCTGTCGGCGAAGTTCTCAGCCGGCACGCCCATCTTGTTCATCATCGCCACGTGCAGGCTCGCGAGCGGCGTTTCCTTCGCGTAGGTGACGTGACGGCCGAGATGGAACAGGCCATTACCCTTGCCGGTCAGCACCGTCGGCAGGTCGTCGTGATCGTGATCCCGGCTCAGGCCGCTGCCGTAGGTGACCATGATGTGATCGAACAGCGTGCCGTCGCCGTCTTTGGTGGCCTTGAGCTTTTCGATGAAGTACCCGAACTGCTCAATCTGATATTGGTTGATGAGGATGCACTTCTCGACCTTTTCCTTGTCGCCGCCGTGGTGCGTCAGCCCGTGGTGTGAATCGGCGATGCCGATCTCCCGATAGGCGCGATTGCTCTGCTCGATGGCCATCAGGAACGTGATGATGCGCGTCGAGTCGGTCTGGAACGCGGTCGCGATCAGATCGAACATGATGCGCGTATGCTCGTTGTAGTTCTCCGGGACGCTCGGCGACGGCCGACCCATATCGGGATTCAGCGCGCTCTCCGACTCGGTCTTCTGGATGCGCGTCTCGATGTCGCGCACCGCGTACAGGTACTCGTCCAGCTTGCGGCGATCGGCGGCGCTCACCGCGTTCTCGATCCGTTTGGCGTCCTGCAGCACCGAGTCGAGCACGCTCTTCTGGTACTTTTCCTTTCGCGCGCGCTTCACGGGGTCGCGCTCGATCTCGCCCGAGCCGAACAGGCGCTCGAAGACGGCGCGCGGACGAATCTCGGGCGGGTTCGGCGTCGACGGTGTACGCCAGGAGATGCTGTTGCTGTAGGCGCAGCTGTAGCCGTTGTCGCAGTTGCCGCCCTGGATGCCCTCTTCGCATCCCAGTTCGAGCGACGCGTACCGGGTCTGGTTGCCGATGGCGCTCGCCGCGAACTGGTCCATCGACACGCCGGCCTGCAGGTCCTTGCCGAACGTCTTCTTGGGATGCGCGCCGGTCAGGTAGCTGGCGCCCGCACGGCCATGGTCGCCGGGACCGTCGCCATGCGCGCGTCCTCCGTCGACCGTAAGCCCGTTCAGGATCGTGATGTCGTTGCGATACTTCGTCAGCGGCGCCAGGGTTCGCGGCAGCACCTCGGGAAGAGAGGCAATCTGCTGATCGGACTTGATCTGCCACGTGTCCATCTGGACACCGTTGGGGAAATAAAGAATCGCGAGGCGGGTCGGCGACGAGCCGGCGGCCTTCACGAACGCCGGCACCATGGCGTCGAGCATGGGCAGGGCCACGAGGCTGCCCACGCCGCGCAGAAACGTCCGTCTTGGAAGTTGCTTCTTGAAAATCAGGTTCATGGTCTCGCGGCCTCCACACTCTGCATCTGGAATGGTCTGCTCTTCACGACTTCCATCACGAGAGACGAAAACTTGTAGTTGTTCGCCTTCACCTGGGTGCTGATCGCCTCGACCGTCGGGCGATCGAACCGTTCGAGCCCGCGTCCCAGGCTGTAGGTCAGCAGTTTTTCGGTGACGTTGTGCACGAACGCATCGGACTTCCCTCTGAGGATGTCCTTCAGCCCTTTCGATCCCGTGAACGTCTGCCCGCCGGGCAGGGTGCCGGCGGTTTCAATCGGGAACTTGCCGTCGTGCGTGCGCCAGGCGCCCACCGCATCGTAGTTTTCGAGTCCGAAGCCCAGCGGGTCCATCAGCATGTGACAGGGCGAGCAGCTCGGATCCCGGCGGTGCTGCTCGAGACGCTCGCGCAGCGACACTTCCGTGCCGATGTTCGATTCGTTCAGCGACGGCACGTTGTCGGGCGGCGGCGGGGGCGGCGTGCCCAGCAGGTTCTCCATCACCCACTTGCCCCGGACCGGCGGCGACGTTCGCGTCGGATAGGACGATACGGTCAGAATCGCGCCCTGCGTGAGGACGCCGCTGCGCTGGTCGCCATCGAGCGTGACGCGCTGAAATGCCTCGCCGTCCACGCCCGTGATGCCGTAGTGACGCGCCAGCGGACCGTTGACGAACGTGAACGGCGCGTCGATGAAATCGAGCAGGCTGCGATCTTCCTTGATGATCGTCTCGACGAACAGGCTCGTCTCCTTACGCATCGCATCGAGCAGCTCGTCGTCCACCGTTGGGAACCGCTTGGGATCGGGTTTGGTCCGTCCAAGGTTGCGCAGCTGCAGCCACTGCGCGGCCCAGTTCTCGACGAGGTTGTAGCCTTTGGGATCGGCCATCATGCGCCGGACCTGCGCCTCGAGCACCGCCGGCTGACGAAGCGTCCCCGACCTGGCGACACGCATCAGCTCGACATCCGGCATGCTGGCCCAGAGAAAATACGACAGCCGCGAAGCCAGTTCGACGTCGCTGACCGGATATTCGTCGATCGGCGATCGTCGATCGGCCAGCGTCGGCGTTGTCTGGCGGGTCCGTAGAACAGGACCCGCCCTACGTGCGGCCAGGTCTTGCCCATTACGTACGTAGGCCGGGTCTTGTTCTCTAGACCCGGCAGACCCGACGATGGACGATGGACGCGCCTCGATCCGGAACAGGAAATTCGGCGACGCGAGAATCGCCTGCAGCGCCAGTCGAATGCCTTCCTGGAACGTGTCGCCTTCCTTCTGCGCCAGGGCGACCAGATCGAGCTTCGACTTCAGCTCTTCCTCGGTTACCGGGCGGCGGTACGCGCGCTCCATCAGGCTGCTCAGGATCGTCTTCGCGCACGGCGTCGTCTTCTGATTGCAGATGAAGATTTTGGTGTAGCTCGCGGGTGGCGCCGTGCTCGGGTTGAACGGACCGACGATGTCCAGGTAGTCCACGAACAGGCCGCGCCGCATATCCGGGTTGATGTTCTCGCGCGGATCGGCAAGGTCCGCAAGCTCCGGATACGACGCGCGCAGGAATCGCTCGCCGGCTTTGACCGTCGCGCGCGCGGTGAACTCCCCTTGCGAATATCCGAACGCTCCGGTGCCCTCGATGACCGTCGTAATAACGGGCGCGCCGTCGACCGACAGTACAAGCTTGCGAGGAGGCGCGGCTTTCCTCGCCGCCTCGTCGCGTGCCTTCAACTCTTCTGGCGTGGGCTCGCGGCGCGGCGGTCCACCCGCTCTGCCACCGCCGCCTGGCGGTAGCGGGGTCCCCGCAGCGGCCGCTGCAGCAGCGGCCTTCTCGCGCTCGAGCCGCCGCTGTTCAAAGAGCTTTCGGCGCTCCTCGGCCCGGCGGGCTCGCTCCTCATCGGTGATATCCGCGTCGTCGCCGCGGAAATTCGCGATCCGCAGGCGGAACTCGTATTCACCATCCACTGGAAAGGTGTAGTTGCCGTACATCGCACCGCGCAGCGAATACGGCAGGTAGACTCCAGAATTGCCTTCCGTAACCACCGTGTCGTACGCGTCCTGCGAACGCCGGTTCATCATTCGCACCAGCCGCGTCGGCTTGGCCGGCACCGTCTCGCCATACACGGCGAGACGCGAGATCGTTTCCGCCGCCTGCATGTACTTTTCCATGAGGAGCGGAGAGACCGAGAGGACGTCGCTGTTGTTGTCGAACCCGTAGCCCGAGTCGTCGACCGGGAACTCGTCGGCGGGACGCGCCGCGACCCCGAGCAGGTCGCGAATGGTGTTGTTGTATTCGACGCGATTCAGGCGCCGCGCCGTCACACGCCCTGCCACCGGTTCGGTCGGCGTCGTCGAGGCGGTCATTCCCGGAAGGCCCTTGATCCATCCGATGACCGCCGCGCGCTCGGTGTCCGCCAAAGGCTTCGCTGTCGGAGGAGGCATGGCCCCGGCCGACATCTTGTCGAGCACTTTCTGCCAGACCGCCGTATGCGAGGCCGTCGTCGCGGGATCGCGCAGCGGCTCGAGGTTCAGCTTGCCAGCCTGCGCTTTCTCGCTATGGCAGCCCAGACAGCTCTTCGCCAGCACCGGAAGCACATCCTGTTGAAACTCTGCGGCGTGCGCTTGCGTTGCCTGCGCCTGGCCATTCAACGTGCGCGTGGCAAACCCAAACCCGATGGCCGCACACACGAATAAAACGGCGCAAAACCTCTGCGTCATGTTGACTCCCATCGGTCCTAATATTTTCGCATGCCCGACGACGAGAGGCGCAACTAAAGTTGCGCCCTACGAAGCTCCGGTCGAACTGCGACAACTTTGAGACAACCCGCGATTCCGGCCCTAGAACGTCAATTTCGCCCCAAGCCTCCACTCCCGCTCGTCATACTGGCGCCCCACGCGGGTCGTCGACGTGATCACACCGAACCCATTCAGGTTCCTCACCGTCCCATCCGGGTTCAACTGGAGATTCGAGACGTTCGACGCCGGATTCGCGAAATGGGGCGTGTTGGTCACGTTGAGCGCCTCGACCCTCAGCTGCAGGCTCATGTTCGACGGCAGCCCAAAGGTGCGGAAGAGGCTCATGTCGAGATTCGCCCAGCCGGGCCCGCGCACCGAATTCACCGCCGCGGTGCCAAAGCGAACCTCGGTCACCGGCTTGAACGCCAGCACGTCGAAAAACGCGCCGCCGTTCTCGAAGCCATAGATCTCCACGTCCTCTTTCACCTGATCGGCGCGCTGGTTGGTGCCCACGCCCGCATTGAGCGACGCAGCGTTGGCGGTGACGCTGAACGGCGCCTCCGGATCGCGCGCTGAAGAACGCGTTGGTCTGCCATCCGCCGAAGATTTGGGACGCGACGCCCTCCGTCAGGAATTTCCTGCCGCTGCCGAATGGCAGCTCGTAAATGACCGACGTGTTGAGCGTGTGCGGCACACCCGTCTCCCCCTTATTCAGGTACCAGGTACTCCGGCTGCGGGATCGTACTGGCCCACCAGTCGATCGCCTTGCCGTAGGTATAAGCGACGCTGTACTGCAACCCCCTGCTCATCCGCTTGCTCACGCTCGCCTGCAGCGAGTCGTACTTCACTTTGCCCGCAGGGCCCTGGATGTTAATCGAGCTGGTGGTTATGGAGGAGTACGGTTGGCTCGCGTTTCCTCCGCCCAGCCGTCCGTAGTTCTGGTTTACCTGGCGCGTGAGGCCGTTCTGGCGATTGGCGACATAGCCCAGCGTGAGGCTGTGCTCGTACGGGAGCAACTGCTGCCAGCTCACGTTCCAGGATGTGATCGTCCCGCGCTCGAACTGCTCGTTCAGGGGATACGTGGTGAGCCCGGCGTTGACCGGGTTCAGGCGCCCGACGGTCAGATCGAGGACCGGCACGAGCGGGAACCCTTGCGCCAGCGTACCGATGGCGTTGTAATTATCGAGGGCCGTCTCCGTGTAGATGATCGTCGCCGGATACGCGTTAAAGGGCGGCATCTGTTCTCTGCCCGACGTGTCGTTCTGCGGATTGCGCGAATAGCCGGCGCGAAGGACCGACGATTCGGTGGGGCGATATGCCCAGCCGAGCCGGGGCGTAAAGAGATTCTTTTCCACCGTGACGCCGCAGGTTTGCGGAATTCCGGCCTGGCCGCAGATGAGGAGCTGTCTCGCGGTGAAATCGAATACCTCGAGGCCGCGGTCGCGCCGCTGCGACAGCGGGTAGTACTCCCACCGCACGCCGGCCGACACCGTCATCTTGCTGTTCAGCTCGAACTGGTCGCGGATGTACGTCCCGAATTGCCATGTCCGCAGCGTCCCGGGCCGGAAATCGTCGCCGGTCTGCTCGATGCCGATCATCGGAGTCATGATCTCCGAGCGGCGCGAGTTCGCCTCGCCCAGGAGAAAGTCCGCAAATCCGTTGAAGTTATTGAACGAACCCGTCGGGCCCAGCGCGGTGCGGCCGCCGTTGAACGTGAAAATCGGCGACTGGGTTTCGTAATGGTTCTGATGGAGGCGCTTCAACTCTCCACCAAACTTGACGTTGTGGTTCCCCTTGGTCCAGCCGGCGTTCAGGTTCGCGCCCCATTGCGGGTCGCGATACGCGCGCGGCTCGCCGCCGCCGGAGATCGACCAGTTGTTGTTTCCCGCATTCATCGTCGGGAACGCCGTGCTGCGGCCATACGGCGGCTGACACGTGTTCGGGATCGCGAACATATCTCCCCAGCAGTCATCCGTGTGCGGGCGAGCGAGCATGTCCGTGCGCGTAAACCCGAACACGCCGTCGACGACCAACGTCGTGGAGACGATGCTGGTGATCGCCAACGAGTGACTGTGGACCGTGGAGTCCCAGATGCGCCCCTGCCAAATCGGGTTCTCCGGGCCGTTCTTGATGGTCCCATCGGTATCTACATACGGCAGCGCTGGTGCGCTGTCCTCGTAGCTTGTCGCGTAGCCGAGCCGTCCGTTGACGGTAATCCGGTTATTCGGCACCCACGTCAGCTTGCCGTCGTACTTTCTGTAGTCCGTGTCGTACTTGTTCGTCGCGTAGTAGTTGGACTGAAATCCCGGCAGTGTCGGTGCAACCAGCTTGGCGAGGACCGCCTTCGCAACCGGGCTGATGCGGTTCGCCGGGATGAAATTGCACGAGTCGAATCGCGGATCGGTCGTCGACGTGATGCCGCAATTTGCAAACGCAAACGGGACTCGGCCTGAGCCGTTCGCATTGCCAGTCCGCGGATCGTAAATGACGGTATTCGTGCCGGAGAAATTCCCCTCGCGCATCGCCATCGTCGGCACATTGCGAAGACCGTTCGCGCCCGAGTTCGACAACGCGGTGCCAGCCGTCGTCCGTTGGCGCGTGCTCTCCACGCTGCCGAAATAGAAGAATTTGTTGCGGACGATGGGACCGCCGGCCGTGCCGCCGAATACGTGGACGCTGCCGCTGCCTTTGGGATCGCCGGCAGGCAGGAAATAATTCTTCGCCTTCATCTTGTAGTCTTGCGCGTACTCGAACAGCGATCCACTCAGGGTGTTCGTGCCGCTTTTCACCTGCACGTTCACCGAGGCGCCGCCGGCCATCCCCTGGTCGGCGTCGAAGCTGTTGGTGACGACGCTGACCGTTTCGATCGCCTCGAGACTGGGACTGTAGGCCTGGATTTGCTGGAAGAACTGATTAATCTGCGTGACGCCATCGAGCCGGACGACCGTGTTGTTCGCCGGCTGGCCGTTGATGCTGATCGCCATCGCCCTGGTCGGATTGTTGCTGCCTCCGGACTGAGAGTAATCGGGCTGCGCGACACCCGGCATCAGCGCGATCGTCGTTTGCCAGGCGCGGCCGCTGGTGGGGATCGTCTCCAGCTCTCTGCTGGTCGTCAGCGACTGCACCGCGGCGCTCTCGGTCTGCAGAACGGCCGCCTCGCCGGACACGATGATCGACTCCTCGAGCGTGCCGAGCTTCAATTTGGCGTCGACGCGGACGTCGATCCCCTGGCGGACGGCGATGTCGCGCGTGGTGAATGTCGAAAAGCCGGCAAGCTTGACGTCGACCTGATAGGTGCCCGGCAGCAGGTTGGGCACGTTGTAGCCGCCAGATGCGTCCGTGACGACGTCCCGCGTGAGGTTCGTCTCGCGCTGAGTGATGGTGACCGTCGCGCCGGGAAGCGCCGCCCCGGTTTCGTCGGTGACGTTGCCGAGCAGCGAGCCATACAGCGCCTGCGCGCCCATGTTCGACGCCATCGCCGACACCCACACTGCAAGGAGCAGACTTCTCCACCCGATCTTCATATTTCCTCCAGGCTGAAACCTGACTGATTTATGGGGTCATTCTAGCGGGGCGGCCGGGGGAGAAAATTGTGACAAGTTGCGACATGGGCTGGGGATTCCCTTGACAGCCGGGTCCCCGAGTGGCACAAGAGCCTCGAACCCGATGGCCCATCGCCTTCCCTCGATCACCCTCATCGCCCTGTTGAGCGTTGTGGGATGCAGTCGTGTCCAGTCTGCCACCACCGCTGAACCCATCACGATAAGGCTGTCGACCGGCTTCGCGACCGGCAATTTCCGGCCGTTCAGCGAAGCTTTGGTGAAAGGTTATCGGGAGCTCATGCCCGACGTCCGGGTGCAGGCTGTGGAGACGGCGGGATCCCTGCAGAACATCGAAGGACTCCAGGACGGCACCGTCGATATCGGGCTCGCCCAGGCCCACATTGCCTACATGGCCTACAACGGCCGGCTGCACACGTCGGCGCAACCGCTGCGCCACATTCGAGGAATTGCCGTCCTCAATTCCTCCGCCGTGCAACTGCTTGTGGGGCCCGGCTCGCGAATCCGCTCGCTGGACCAACTGCGGGGGCGCCGCGTCAGTGTGGGCCCGGATGGCAGTGGCGCCGCAGTTATCGCCCGGCTGGTGCTGGACGGGTATTTCTCGGCGGGCGAAGTGCAGGAAGTCGAGGCCGGCGTGCCGCGGGCGAACGCGATGCTATTGGACAACTCCATCGATGCCGCCTTCACGATCTCGAGCGTGCCCAACGACGACGCGAAGCGCCTGACCCAAGCGGGCGCGCGGCTGCTTGAGATCCACGGACCCGCCATGGTCCGGCTGCGCACCGCGTATCCCTTCTTCCGGTCCGAAATCATCGACGCCGGCGCCTACCCGGGGCAAGATCAACCCGTCCACACGCTCTCGGTGGACGTCGTGCTCCTGGCGCGTGCGGGTCTCGATGACGCCGTGGTACGCCGGTTAACCGACGGACTCTTCCGGATGCTGCCGCAGCTCCGCGCCGAGCTGCCGTTCCTGAAAGGGATGGCGTCCGAGCGTGCGCCTGCCACGCCGGTGCCGTTGCACCCGGGCGCGGCGCTCTACTACCGCGAGCGGGAACTGAGGCGATGATCACGCGGCCGCGCGCGCTCGTCGCCGAGCCGTCGACCTGGCTGGCTGCGCTGATCTGCTGCGGGCTGTGCGCGCTTGCCTGGTTCGGGTACCGCGTCACCGACCAATGGCAGCGGAGCGCGGCGCTGCTTGCCGACCACCGTGGCAACGAAGCGGCCGACCTGCTCACCCGCGCGCTCACGCGCGACATGTCCGGCGTGCAGACGTCGATCCTGAACAGCCCGGAGCAGAACCGTCACGCGTTCGCGCCGCCTTACGAGGCAAACGACCTCGTCGCCCTCGCCTTCGCGCGCTATCCCTATCCAGAGTTCTTTTTCGGCTGGACGCCGTCGACCGGCGGAACGGTCCTCTTCGCGCGGACCGATCGGCGGCCAGCCTGGCTCCCCACCAACGGGCGAGCCGACGTCTATCCTGTCGAAGTCCGGCGCGATCCGCCGGAGCTCGCGGCACTGCGTCAGCGCATCGAGTCTGACGTCACCTCGCGCCACCGCTACTCGGTGTTCGACACCACGATCGCGGGGGTGCCATACCAGGTCGTCGCGCTCCTGGCCTACGAGGGCGTCACACGGGAACGGCTCGACCGCGTCTTTGGTATTGCCGTCAACCTCGCGTGGGCGCGGGAACACTATTTCGCGGAGATCCTCCAGCAGGTGGCTCGGATCGCCGGGAGCGCCAGCGTCACGTCGTTCGCGGTGGTCGACGACCGCGGCCGGCGTATCGCCGGCTCGTTGGAACCGGCCATGCGTCAAACAGTGGCCACGCGCGTGTTTCCGGTGTTGTTTTTCGATCCCGCGATCGTCGCCGTCGATCCGCCCGCGGATCTCGCCCAACGATCGTGGACCGTCGCAGCCAGCGCGGCCGGCGACCCGACGTTCGTGCTGGCGTCGCGCGGCGCCCAGCGCAGCCTCTTCGTCGTCCTCGCGGGTGTCGCGCTCCTGGCGCTCAGCCTCATCGCGACGGCGCGCGCCGCGCGGGCGAGCGCTGCTGTCGCGACGGTCCGCGCGGATTTCGTGGCCACGGTCACACACGAGCTCAAGACGCCGCTCTCCACCATTCGCGCGGTTGGCGAAACGATTGCGCGTGGGCGGGTCAAGACGGATCAGGATCTGAAAAGATATGCGGGCCTGCTCGTACGCGAGGAGCGAAGGCTCACTCGTCTGGTCAACAACCTGCTCGCGTACTCGAGGGTGACCGACGTGACAGAGGTCTATTCGTTCGAATCGCACGATCCCGCCGTGCTCATCGAAGAAGCGACGCACGGGTTTCGCCGCCAGCTCGCCGACGGTGACATCGACGTGCAGGTGACGGTGCCGGCCGATATCCCGCCCGTGCGGGCCGATCGTACCGCCCTCGTGCTGGCACTGGACAATCTGATTGACAACGCCATCCGCCACTCGGGCAGCGCAAAATCGGTGGCCATCCGGGCCTCAACCGACAACGGGCACGTCCGTTTCGACGTCGTCGATCGAGGAACAGGTATCTCGCCCGACGAACTGCCGCGCGTCAAGCGGCGCTTCGTGCGCGGACGCACGGCGAGGGGCAATGGCAATGGACTGGGTCTGGCGATCGTCAACCGGATCGCCACCGATCACGACGGAGCTTTGGAAATGACGAGCGAGGTCGGCATCGGCACGACGGCGACGTTGCTGATTCCCGTGGCGAGAGGCTGACACGCCGTGTGCAGGATTTCGTAGTACCGTCTTTCCACCGAGGAGAAAACTTATGAAGCGCGCAGCCGTCGTGATTGCCTGGCTTTCGGCCCTGCTCGTGGGCACCGTTGCCCTCGCGCAGGCGCCGTTGAGCCAGATTGACACCCATATCGTCACCGCCAAGACGGCCGCAGGACAGGATTACCGCGGCACCTTCGTCAACCTCTGCCTGCCCAGCGCCCCGCGCGGCGGCGGAGCCGGGCGGCGCGGCGGCGGCGCGCCCCAGACGCCAGACCGGGCCAACTGGTATGCGCCGCCCATTAAGGTGTTCGACAATTTCTACTGGCTGGGGACGCGCCAGCATTCCTCCTGGGCGCTCCAGACCAGCGCCGGAATCATCGTCATCGACACCAACTTCGCCTGGGCCACGCGGCCTGAAATCATCGACGGATTCGCAAAACTCGGCCTGAATCCGGCGGACATCAAGTACGTGATCATCAGCCACGCGCATGGCGACCACGACCAGGGCGCCGCGGAGTTGCAGGAGCGCTACAGCGCTCAGGTCGTGATGGGTGCACCAGACTGGGAGGCCACGCTGAAGCGGCCTGCCACCGCCGCGGGCGGGGTGCCGAAGAAGGACATCGCCGTGGGATCGGAGGGCCGAAAACTGACGCTGGGCGATACCACTGTGGACATCGTGTTCACGCCCGGCCACTCGCCGGGCACGCTGTCGTATGTGTTCCCGGTGAAGAACGAGGGGCGCACGGTGATGGTCGCCTATTCCGGCGGCACGCTGACCGGCGCCTTCGGCACCGACGGCGCCCGGTGGGACGAATACATCGCCTCGCAGCGCAAAATCGCCAAAGCCGCGGCCGATGCGGGCGCCAGCGTCCTGATCTCCAACCACAGCGAGTACGACGGCGCCTACACGAAGGCGCGACTGATCTCGGCGCCGCGTCAGCCGGGCGAAGATCATCCGTTCATCGTCGGGACCGAAGGCGTGCAGCGCTACTTCACCGTGATGACCGAGTGCGCGATGGCGTCCAAGCTGCGGGTGGGAGCGAAATAGTCGTCGCCAAGTATGGCCGCGAAAATCCTGATCGTGGAAGACGACTCGTCGCTGGCTCAGATCCTGCGCGACAACCTGCTGGTCGATGGATTCGACGTGGAGTGGGCCTCGCACCGGGACCAGGCACTCAGCCTGTACCGTTCGTTCGGCCCCGATCTGGTGCTGCTCGACGTGATGCTGCCGGACATCAGCGGGTTCGAGCTCGGACGCGTATTGAGGCATGGCGGAAAGACGCCGATCATCATCCTCTCCGCACGCGGCGAAAAGGCCGACAAGCTGACGGGGCTTCGCCTGGGTGCCGACGACTACATAACCAAGCCGTTCGACATGGAAGAACTGGTCGCGCGCATCAATACCGTGCTGCGCCGCGTGAAGCCGGCCATCGACGCCATCAGGCTGGGCGGGGTCACGATCGATTTCCGGAGCAGTACCGCGATCAGTCCTCGCGGCGACCTGCACCTGACGCATCGCGAGTTCGAGATCCTGCGCGTGCTGGCCGAGCGCCGTTCGCGGGTGGTGTACCGTGACGAGCTCTTCAAAGAGGTCTGGGGGTTTCTCGACACCACGACAACGCGCTCGGTCGATCGGGCGGTATCGCGCTTGCGCCAGAAGATCGAGTCGGACCCCAGAAACCCGCGCTTTCTCCGAACCGTGCATGGCGACGGCTACATCCTGACGCCGGAAAGCATGGCCTAGCTGACTCCATCGCCACGCCTGCCTATGGTTTGTGCCGAATCCGAAGTCGGTAGACAATAGGCTCTCCGCCGTGAACCACAGGAAAATGCTTTCCAAAGCCCGTCTGGCAGCGTCTGCTGCACCCGGCACTCGCCGCGGCGATCTGCGCAGCGGCCGCGATGGCGTCCCCCTTTGGGCCGGCGCTCGCGCAGCAGCCGGCGCAACCGCAGCAGCCCACCTTCAAGGTCAGCGTCAACGTCGTCGACGTCGACGTAACCGTGAAAGATGCGGCGGGCAAGTTCGTCTGCGACCTCGCCGCCGAAGATTTCGAGGTCTTCGAGGACGGCAAGCCGCAGGCGATCCAGACGTTCTCCTACATCGAACTCCCGTCCAGCAGCGGACCACGTTTGCCTTCGGAGGCCGCCCGGTCGCCGCCGATGTGCGATCGAATCGCGACGTGGAATCGGGACGCGTGTACATCATCGTGCTCGACGATCTGAACGTCGCGCCGCTGCGCACGAACATTGTCCGCCGCCACGCTCGCGAGTTCATCGAGCAGCGCTTCGGGCCGCGCGATCTGGCCGCGGTTGTCGTCACCAGCGGCCGGAAGGACGCCGCCCAGGAATTTACGAGCGATCCGGCGCTGCTCCTCCGCGCAGTCGACAGCTTCTTCGGGCAGCGCCTGGTGTCGGCCGAGATGCAGCGCATCGAGAACTACTACACGAATCAGCTCAGCAGCAGCGATCCCGATCTCTCCGCCGGCATGAACAGCCTCGATCCGATAGTGCGGAACCAGTCGTTCGACCCCAGCAATCTCGAGCGCGGCCAGCGCGCTGTCGGCGTGCTCAACACGCTCGAGAGTCTCTCGGAGTACCTCGAGGGCGTGCGGGGACGCCGCAAGGCGCTGCTGTGGTTCAGCGAAGGCATCGACTATCCGATGGCCGAAACGTTCAGCTCGCAGAGCGGCAACGAAATCATCACCGCCACGCGCAACGTGGTGAACGCCGCTGCCAGGGCCAACGTCAACATCTACGCGCTCGATCCGCGCGGTCTCATCGGCATGACCACCGACTTTGTCGAGAACATGAGAGCCGGTGCGCCCGACCGCATGGGAACCGATCCGACCAGACCGGTCGGCACGCCGTTCAGCGGTACACAGGCGCTCATCGGCGAGATGCGTCTCACGCAGGACAGCCTGCGCACGCTGTCGGAGGGCACGGGCGGCTTCGCGGCGGTCGATACGAACTCGTTTGTCGAGGCGTACGAACGCATCAACGACGCGAACAGCCGGTACTACCTGCTCGGCTACACACCGCCACAGCGTCCGCGCGACGGCCGCTTCCACCGCATCGAGGTCAGGATAAAACGGCCGGGCTTGACGGCTGTTGCACGCCGCGGGTACCCCTCGTCGAGCGGGCCCGACGCGCGAAGAGCGCCGCGCCGAAGCGCTGAACCGGTGGGCGCGCGACCGCCGCGCCGGTGGCGAGAACGATACGACGCCCGAGCTGCGCGCGGTCCTCAACAACGCCGTGCAGCAATCCGGGCTGACGCTCGCCGTGCAGGCCGTGCCGTTCAGGGGGCCGGCCAAACAGGCCGACGTGGCCATCACCGTCGAACTGGACGGCCGGCTGCTCGAGTTCGCTCCGCAGCCGAACGGTCTCTTCGCCGATTCCGTCGAGGTCTCGTACTTCGCGCTGAACGACGATGGACGGCCTCAGAAGGGGACGCGGGCGGCGCTGAATCTGGCGATCAAGCCCGAGACGTATCAGCGCCTGAAAGCGCTCGGTATCCGCCTCAACTCGCGAACGGCCCTGCCACCCGGGACGGTACCAATTGCGCGTCGGGGCGCGCGATCCGCTCACTGGGAAGTCGGGCACCGTCTTCACCGACATCACCGTACCCGAGTTCACCGCGAAACCGCTGATGATGAGCGGCGTGCTCCTGTCGTCCGCGCAGGCGGCGGCGGTGTTTACGCCTCAGCGCGATCGCGGTGGCGGAGAAACTGCTGGGCGCCCCCGCCACCACGCAGCGCGAATTCGAACAGGGCGACACGCTGACGTGGCTCGCGGAAATCTACGACACGACGCCAGGACGCGGGCCGCGGCAAATCGACGTCGCCGCGCGCCTCGTCTCGGAGGACGGACGCGAGGCGTTTAGCGCGCGCGACGTGATCGCCAACGGCGAGGGCAGTGCGCGCTGGACGAGCTTCGGCTACACTGGCCGCCTGCCACTCAAGGACATCGCGCCGGGCCGGTATGTACTGCGGCTCGAGGCGCGTGAACGCTCGAACACGAAGGCCGATGCCCTTCAGGTGGCGCAGACCGTCGTGACCGTGAGATCAGAGGCGAGATGAGGAAACTATGAGGAAGTCGCGTGTACGCCGCGTGTCTGACCCTGCTGGTCGTGTTGGGCGCCCAGGTTGTGCCAGCCGGTCAGCGCGGACGGGGCACGCCACCGCCCCCGGCCGAACATGCTCGACGATAGCGATGTGACGCTGCGCCCGCCCTGGTCTACTCCGCCCGACCTCGTCCCGAACCCGAACGCCCCGCGGGGCACGATTCACCGGTTCACGATGAAGTCGGAGGACAGCAAGATCTACAAAGGCATCTCGCGCGACAAGCCCGGCGAGGTTGTCCCGTACGAGCGGCCCGTCGCCGTGTACATTCCCGCGCAGTACGTCGCCGGCACACCGGCGCCGTTCATCGTCGTGCAGGACGGCTACAGCCCGAAATACCATTACTCGGTGCCCACGGCCCTCGACAACCTGATCCACCAGAAGAAGGTCCCCGTCATGCTCGCGGTGCTCGTGCAGCACGGCGGCGGCGACGGACCGGGCAGCGAGCGCGGTCTCGAGTACGACACGGTCTCGGACACATATACGACGTTCATCGAGACCGAAGTGCTGCCCAGAATCGAGCGCGACTACAAAGTGAGATTCACGAAAGATCCCGAAGGCCGCGCGACGATGGGCGGCAGCTCTGGCGCGGCGTGCGCGCTGACGATGGCGTGGTTCCATCCGGAGCTGTATCGCCGGGTGCTGAGCTACTCGGGCACCTTCGTCGACCAGGCCCGCGGCTCGAACCCGGCCTATCCGTTCGGCGCGTGGGAATATCACTCGACGCTCATTCCGAACTCCGATCGGAAACCGCTTCGCATCTGGTTCCACGTGAGCGAGCTCGACAACGGCGCCGACCGGGATGAATCGACCCACGGCAACTGGGTACTCGCCAACAAGCGCATGTCGCAGGTGCTGAAAGCCAAGGGTTATCCGCACAAGTTCGTGTATGCGGAAGGCGCGCGGCACACCGACGCGAACGTGGTCAACCAGACGCTTCCCGATGCATTGACCTGGCTATGGCACGGCTACAAATGACACTCGACGCAGAGACGCAAAGACGCAGAGAATCGTTTTCGGAAGAAACTCTGCGCCTCCGCGACTCTGCGTCAGGGCTTTCGATGAGGAGTCGAATGATGAAACGGTTCTTGGCGTTGTCGCTCATGGCCATCTCGATCGCGGTGTCGGCGGTCGTCTCCGGGCAAACGGGTGTCACCAACGGTGAATGGCCGCACTGGGGCGGCGACCTCGGAGGCACCAAGTACTCTCCCCTCGATCAGATTAACCGCGACAACGTGAAGAACCTCCGCATCGCGTGGCGCTGGAAGACGGAAAACTACGGGATGCGGCCGCAGAACAACATGGAAGGCACGCCGCTGATGGTCGGTGGCGTGCTGTACACGACCGCCGGTTTCCGTCCCAATGTCGCCGCGATCGACGCCGCCACCGGTGAAACGTTGTGGATGTACCGAATCGATGAAGGCCAACGCGGCGATCGCGCGCCGCGCAGCGTGTCGCGCGGCGTCGAGTACTGGACCGACGGCAAGCAGGCCCGCATCATCCTGCTGACGCGCGGCTATCAGATGGTGTCGCTCGACGCGAAGACCGGCCTGCCCGATCCAGCGTTCGGCAAAAACGGCGTCGTCGATCTCTATCAGGATTTCGATCAGCCGCCGCCCGCCGACGGCGTCATCAGCTCGACGTCTCCGGCCGTCGTCGTCCGGAACGTCATCGTGATCGGCGCGGCGATGGTCGGCGGCACGGCGCCTCGATCGAAGGAAAACACGAAAGGGTACATCCGCGGGTGGGACGTCCGAACAGGCAAGCGGCTGTGGACGTTCCACACCATTCCCCAGCCGGGCGAATTCGGCAACGACACGTGGCTGAACGACTCGTGGGCGTACACCGGGAACACGTCGGTCTGGTCGCCGTTCTCCGCCGACGAAGAGCTCGGCTATGTCTATCTGCCGGTCGAGTCGGCGACCGGCGACTACTACGGCGGCCATCGTCCGGGAAACAACCTCTTCGCGGGCAGCCTCGTGTGCGTGGATGCGAGGACCGGCAAGCGCGTGTGGCACCAGCAGCTCGTGCATCACGACATCTGGGACTACGACCTGTCATCACCGCCGACGCTCATCAACATCACGGTCAACGGCAAGCCGATCAGGGCGGTCGCGCAGACCACGAAATGGAGCTATCTGTTCGTGTTCGACCGCGTCACAGGCGCGCCTGTGTGGCCGATCGAGGAGCGTAAGGTCGAAGCGGGCGACGTTCCGGGAGAGTGGTACTCGCCGACGCAACCGCACCCGACCAAACCGGCCCCGTACGACCGTCAGGGGGTGTCCGAGGCGGATCTCACCGATTTCACACCCGAGCTGAACGCCGAAGCTCGCGCGATGCTGAAGGAATACAAGATCGGACCGCTCTACACACCGCCGATCGTGGCGGGCACCAACGGGCTGCGGGGAACGCTGCAGATTCCCGCCGCGCAAGGTTCAGCGCTGTGGCAGGGTGCGGCGTTCGATCCCGAAACAAAGATGTTGTACGTGCCGTCGGTGACCAACATCAGCAACAACGCGCTTCAGCCCGGCGGCGACCGGTCAGACATGAGCTTCATCGGCGGCGGCGGTGGTGGTGGACGTGGCGCGCCGCCGGCGGCACGCGGCGGGCCGGCCGCCGGCCCGGCCGGCGGGACGGCCGCGGGCCCGCGAGGTGGCGGCGCCCCGATCGATCCGGAAGCCGGCGGTGGCGGTGGCGGGCGGGGACGAGGCGGCCCGCCCCCTGTGCTCGGTCCAGGGGCCAGCCGCGGTCCGTGGGGCATCGGCCCGCAGGGACTGCCGCTCATCAAGCCGCCGTACGGACGGATTACCGCGTACAACATGAACACCGGAGACATCGTGTGGCAGGTCGCCAACGGCGACACCTACGAGTGGATCAAGACACATCCCGCGCTGAAGGGCCTGACGATTCCCAAGACCGGGCGCGCCGACGAAGGCGGCATTGTGGTCACCAAGACGCTGGCGTTCGCGGGACAGGGCTGCGGATTGTTTCGCGGCGGCGGCGGCGGCGGCCCGATGTTCTATGCCTACGACAAGGCGACGGGCGCGGTGGTGCACGAACTGGTGCTGCCGGCCAGCACCTGCGGGAATCCGATGACCTACATGGTCAACGGCAAGCAATACATCGTCGTGGCCATCGGCGCGGCGAATTTCCCCGCCGAGCTCGTGGCGCTGTCGCTGCCGTGAGGGCACGGAGGAAAAACCTTCACCTCTAACGCGGAGGCACGAAGGCACGGAGAAGTTCTTTTCAGGGAGGAAATCCTTTTGAAAAGAAATTCTCCGTGCATCTCCGTGGCTCTGTGCCTCTGTGTTTAGATCTCCTCCGTGACCTCCACTACCTGGGACTACATCATCGTCGGAGCCGGCAGCGCCGGTTGTGTGCTCGCAAACCGGCTGTCGGCCGATCCGAAAACCACGGTGCTGCTCGTCGAAGCCGGCGGCAAGGACGACTGGTTCTGGATCGACATCCCCGTCGGCTACCTCTACACCATCGCGAATCCCCGGACCGACTGGTGCTACAAGACGCAGCCCGATGAGCATCTTGCGGGCCGATCGATCCACTACGCGCGCGGCCGCGTTCTGGGCGGATGCTCCTCGATCAACGCGATGATCTACATGCGGGGGCAGAAGAGCGACTACGACTACTGGGCCTCGCTTGGCAACGCGGGCTGGTCGTGGAACGACGTGCTGCCGCTCTTCCGCAAGGTGGAGGATTATCAGCACGGCGCAGACGAGATGCACGGCGCCGGCGGCGAGCTGCGCGTCGAAGAGAGCCGCGTACGCTGGGAAATTCTGGAAGCCTGGCGCAACGCGGCGGAAGAATGCGGGATACCCAAGATCCCCGAGTTCAACCGCGGCGACAACTTCGGCAGCGCGTACTTCCAGATGAACCAGAAGCGCGGCGTGCGGTGGAGCGCCACGAAGGCCTTCCTGCGGCCCGTGCTGTCACGGCCCAACCTGACCGTCATGACCAACGTGCTCGTCGAGCGGCTGCGAATCGGGAAGCGCAATGGCGTACTGCGAAGCGAGGGCATCGAGCTCGCGCATGCGCGCGACGGGCGCTCGTTCGCCGAGGCGCGACGGGAGACCATCCTGGCCGCGGGCAGCATCGGGTCGCCGCAACTGCTTCAGCTCTCTGGTGTGGGGCCGGCCGGCACGCTTCGGGCGCGCGGCGTCGAGCCGGTTCTCGACCTCGCCGGCGTTGGCGAGAACCTCCACGATCACCTTCAGATCCGCATGCAATACAAGGTGAAGAACACCGTCACGCTGAACGAGCGGGTCAACAGCGTGTTCGGCAAGATCGCGATGGCGGCCGAGTACGCGCTGTTCAAGACGGGCCCGCTGACGATGCCCCCTTCCCAGCTGGGCGCCTTTGCCATGAGCAACCCGGCACAACCGACGGCGAACATCGAATGGCACGTCCAGCCGCTCTCGCTCGACAAATTCGGCGAACCGCTGCACACGTTCCCGGCGATCACGCCGAGCGTCTGCAATCTCCGTCCTCTCTCACGCGGATGGGTCCGCATCGTGTCGCCCGATCCGGCTGCGTATCCGGAGATCAAGTTGAACTACCTTGACGCGCCGGAGGATCGCGCCATCGCCGTCGATGCCATGCAGTTTACGCGCCGCATCATGGCCGCGAGGGCGCTCGCGAGATTCGAGCCCGACGAGTTTCGTCCGGGGCCCGGCTACCAGACCGACGACGAGCTCACGCGCGGGGCCGGCGAACTGGGCACGACCATCTTCCACCCGGTCGGCACGTGCAAGATGGGAGACGATGTGATGGCGGTTGTCGACGATCGCCTGCGAGTGAGAGGGATACAGGACTTGCGGGTGGTCGACGCGTCGATCATGCCGAGGATTACGTCGGGCAACACGAACGCGCCGGTCTACATGATCGCGGAAAAAGGCAGCGCGATGATTCTCGAGGATCGTTCGACGTTATGATGCTGTCGTTCCCGGCATACATCTTCCGGGGCAAACCGCGGGCGAAAGGAGCACAGCGATGACCATCGTGAGACGGATATCGGCAACGGTCGGATGCGCGGCGCTGGTCTGGGTGCTCGGCGGGCATCAGCTGGCCGGTCAGGCCAGACCTGGATCGGCCTACACCCTTCAGCCCAGCACGTACGGGAGGCAGCTCAAGACGCCTGACGGCCGCGTCGTCCTGGAGTACCCTGACGAAGAAGCCGGAAGGCAGCCCGCTGACCTCGCCGAGCGTGGCGTGTTTTCATCCGGTGAACACGCCGACCGGAGAGCCCGTCACGGCCCTGGCGCCCGACGATCATCCGCACCATCGCGGACTCTACTTCGGCTGGCACGACTCCGAATTCCGGTCGCCGGTCAACCTCGACACATACGGGCCGAACAAGCCGCTTCGCGCGCTGAACATCACGAAGGCCGACTTCTGGGGATGGGGAGCGTTTGCAACCCGCGAAGGCCGCGTCATTGAGACACGCGACGTGAAGCTTGCGCAAGCCGATGCCTCGCGCGCGTCGCTCGAGATTCGCAACGACTGGACGGTTCGCGGCCGCAAGATGCTCGACGAAGTGAACACCGCGGTCGTGACCGAGCGCGACGGTGTGTACGTGCTCGATATGGAGTATCGCCTCACGCCGACGGTCGAATACGTGCTGAACCGGGCGTCGTTCGGAGGCTTCAACGTGCAGGGGCGGAAAGACGGAGATTCGTGGTTCTCGAGCTCGAACGGCAAGCTCGACCTGCCCGACGCGCATTATTCACTGCCCGATCTGAACTGGGCGCCTCAGCCGTGGTACGACTTCAGCATCAGGCTGAAAGCGTCGGGCAAGGTCGTCGGCTTCGCCGTGATGGATCACCCGACGAATCCGTCTACGACGTGGCACAACTCGAGCCACCTGTGGATGCTGAACCCGGTGATCACCGCGGGCGGACCCTTTACGATTCCGGGCGGACACACCCTGCGCCTGCGATACAGAGTCGTTGTTCACGACGGAGACGCGCCGGTTCCGCTGCTCGAGAAGCTCTCGGCGGAATGGCAGAAGATGTAAGCGGCGAGGAACACAAAAGCAGGGCGCAAAAAAGTAGGGCGCAACTTAAGTTGCGCCCTACCACCTACCAACTACCAACCACCATCTAGCTTAGAACGTCAACCGCAACCCCAGCTGCATCAACCGTGGCTGGTTGGCCTGTGAGGTGACCTGGCCGAAAATACTGGTGGCCGCCGTCGACGCCTGCGTGTTCGGCGGGCCGAACTGCACGCGATTGAACAGATTGAACGCTTCGAGGCGCAGCATCAGGTTCATTCTCTCGCCGATGCGCGTCGTCTTCGAGATGGCCATGTTCCAGTTGTTGACACCGTGCGCGCGCAGGTCGGGGTCGGTCCGCTCCGCGTTGCCAAGGTCCCACCGCACCGATGCATCCGTGGATGCATTAGCGGCGACGAAAGCCGCATTCGGCACGCTGAAGCAACTGGTGTTGAACCAGCCATTCAGACGATCGACTGCGGAGCCGGACACTTGCTTGTCGCAGTTCGGATCGACGTTCGGGCGCAGTCCGTAACCCGAGCCGATCAAATTAGGGGTTGCCGTAAATGCGAGAGGATATCCTGCCTGCAACGTGGTGAAGCCGCTCAGCGTCCACCCGCTGATGAGCGTGTTGCTGATACCGGTCGCCCCTCCTCCGTACCGGCGGCCGGCGCCGAACGGCAGGTCCACCACGTAGTTGAAGACGAACCTGTGCGGGACATCGAAGCTGCTCAGGGCGAATTCGTTCTCCAGATCGTTGGTCTGGTAGCCGGCGGCCGGGTTCCCGGCCCCCGATTCGAGCCAGCCGGTCACCGTCTCCACATTGCCGTAATTCCTGGAGAATGTGTAGTTCGCGCTGATAACGCTGCCGGCGCCGAAGCGCTTGTCCGCCCGGAGTTGCAGGGCGTTGTAGCTGCTTTCGCCGAAATATCCAGGCTCGTTCGCCGATGTGTACTGCGGGAACGCATTCAGCAGGAGATTGCGCTGAACGGTAGTGGTGGACAGCGCGCCCTCGCGAACGATCCCCAGGAACGGATTCGGCACGGTCTGCCGCAGATACGCCCCGTAACACGTGTCGCGCTGTGTCGAGGTATACCCGGGCTGCCCCTGCGGGATGATGACGTTGTTCGTGAGACTGCACACCGTTGTGTCATTCGCCGCGCGATTGATGTGATCCAGCCCCAGCTGATTCCGGTTCAGGGTAGCGGGGAGGTGGCTGCCGCGCAGGCCTACGTACGCGACCTCGACCGACAATTGATTCGCGAACTGATGCTGCACGGCCGCGTTGAACTGCTGCGTCCGGCCCGGATAGCCCTCCTCATCGCGGTAGAACTGGTTGCCGGTTCCTCCGAGCAGCACCTGCTGGAAACTGGGATCGCGTCCCGGATAGTTATCCACGCCGGTCGGGAACGGATTGCTTAAGTCAGTGAAGAAGGTACGGTTGTTGTCGACGCTGGTCGCGATGTTATTGGTTCGGATGTTCACGGGGTTGCCCGTCGGCCCATCTGGAAATCGTACGGTCGAGGGCACGTAGAACGTCCCGCCACCGGCGCGCACGACCGTGTTGTCCGTCAGGCGATACGCCAAGCCGACACGCGGCGCAAACTGCAGGGGATTTTTCCTCAGCGTGCGCTCCGGTTGCCCGGAGCTCGCCACTAACTCGTACGCACCGAGGTACGGCTTTCCTGTTTCCGGGTTGGTCTTCCCGGCCAGAAGCGGGTTGACCAAGTCGGGGTTGAAGGTCACGAGGCGGTCTTCCGTCTCGAAGTACGCACCCGGCTTCTCCAGGCGCATGCCAAGGTTCACGGTCAGCCGGGAGCTCATCTGCCACGAATCCTCGACAAAGTACGCCTGGTACCGTGTACGGCCGTAGTTGAAATTCGATGACTGGTACGTCCCGCCTGTGGGCTGACCGATCAGAAACGACGCGAACGGATCGCCCGTTGCGCCGGGGGCTGTGCCGTCGAGCGCCGTCGGGTTGTTGGCGAACGTGAACGTGCCGCCCACGTTGTTGTTCTGAAAGTAGTTGACCTCGCCGTTCAGGATGTTCGCGCCCGCCTTCACGGTGTGAGCGCCCATGATTTTGGTGAGCGTCGGCGTGAGCGAATACGTATAGTCGTCCGCGTAGATGAGACCGGTGCCGATGACCTGGTTCGAGCCGGCACCGATGCTCGGAAGGGTTGGCGGGACTCCGTCGCTGCGTTCGGGAATCTGGCCGTAAGGCACCACGGGAAGACCGAACGTCGACACCGGGTCCGTCCCCAGGTTGCCCGGGGTGCGATCGTAGTCCCACCGCATCATTCCAAACCGCACGTCCAGCACCGTCGACGAGTTGAAGGTGTACGTGTCGGCCGCCATCACCTGCGTCGTGATGAAATGCTCGGGCGAGTACGGATCGCCGTTGGTCTGGCCGTTGCCGTACACGTCCACCGGAAGGTTGGTCGAGTCGAATCGCGTGTACCGGCCGATGATCCGGTTGTTCTGGCTCATGTTGTAGTCGGCACGAACGTTGAGCTGGTTGTTGTCGCCGCCGATCGAGGAGTTCTTCTCGAAGTTGTTCGTGGTCCAGCGGCCGGCCACCGTCGGCTCGCCGTAGATCGGGAACGCCAGGAACTTCTTCGCAATCGGACTGATGCGGTTCTGCGGAATGATGTTGCCGGGAAACTGCTGGCGATTGGGTACGCCGGGCGCGCCGCAGACGCCGTTGAAGACCCCCGTGCCGGGGTTGGTGATGCCGCACTGCGTCCACGGATCGTAAATCGGCACGACCGTCTGACCACTGCCGCGATAGTCGGAGAAGTCACCGTTCTTCATCGCGGCGGTCGGCACCGTGCGCCGGAACAACACACCTTCTCGGTTGCGGTAGCCTTCGTAACTGCTGAAGAAGAACAGCTTGTTCCTGAGCACCGGACCGCCCATCGACCCGCCGAAGTTGTTCTGCACGAACGGCGGCTTGTCGAGGCCGGCGCGCTCGCCGAAGAACGTGTTCGAGTTGAGCGCCTTGTTGCGGTGTTGTTCGAAGAGCGAGCCGTGATACTGGTTCGTGCCCGACCGCGATGCGATGTTCACAACGCCGCCGGTGAAGCGGCCGAACTCGGCGCTGCTGTTGTTGGTCTGCACGCGGAACTCTTCGACCGCCTCCGGGCTCGGCGTCAGCACGACGATGTTGCCGTAGGCCGAATCCTGCACCGTCACGCCGTCGAAGTAGGACGCGCTCTGGTTCGCCGTGCCGCCGCCGATCTGGTAGTTGCCAGCCGCGAACACGTTCTTGCCCGTCAGGCTCCCTTCGCTGCCGCCTTGCGGCACGACGGAAGGCGCCAGCGTAATCAGGTTAAGCACGTTGCCGCCGTTCAGCGACAACTGCCGTATGCGGCTGCTCTCCATCACAATGCCGATCGACGCTTCCGAGGTCTGCAGCACCGCCGCTTCACCGGCAACCGTAATCGTCTCGGACAGGTTGCCGAGCTCCAGCCTCACGTCGATGCGAGGCGCCGTGTTGACGTTCACCGCGATCCCATCGCGGACGCTGCGCTGAAAGCCGGTCAGCTCCACCTCGAGCCGGTACGTCCCGGGCACCAGGTTCAAGAAGCGCGCGCTTCCATCTTCTGCGCTCACGAGCTCGCGCCGCTCGTTGGTTGCGGTGTTGATGAGGACGACCGTCGCGCCTGGAATCACTCCACCTTGCGCGTCGCTGACGACGGTCACCAGCGACCCGTAGAAGGTCTGGCTCATGGCCGGGACGGCAATCATGAGAGAAACAAACACTAACGCCGCCCGAGTCCACGCCGAATGGCGGTTGAACATGTAACCTCCTGGTTGCATTACTGCCGACGTATGGAAAATAGCCGCTTTGAGCAATCGATAATCGATGACCGTTCCCGCTTTGTCAAGGGCTAATGACGCTGCTGGTCGCACAATTCACGCGCTATCGCTCGAGTGCGCGCAATCCTTCGAGCGCCGCTTGACGCGCGGCGGCGTCGTTGCCCTTCGCCGCAATCCCGTATTCGCGCGCCGCGTCGCTCGTTCGCCCCATCGCGGCCAGCACATCCGCGAGATCGACGTGCGCCTGATCCAATTTCGGTGCGAGTTCTACGACTTTTTGGAGTTCGACGACGGCTTTTTGATACGAGCGCGAGAGGGCGAGCACGAGTCCGTAGCTGTGCCGCGCTTCGACGTAGGTCGGATCGCTCTGGATCGCCCGCTCGAAGTGATGACCGGCTTGCACATACGCCTTGCGTGACGCCAGCAGATTCCCAAGGTTGTTCTGCGCTTCGGCCAGATCGGGCTGTGCGCGGATCGCCGCGCGCAGATGCCGCTCGCCGGCATCGTCGAGTCCCTTCCTCAGCGACGCCAGGCCCATCGTGTTGTTCGCCAGCGGCAAATCTGGATCGAGCGCAAGCGCACGTTCGAGCGACTTCACCGCCTCATCTATTCTTTGTTGGCGCAAGTATACGTTGCCGAGATCGGCCAGCGTCGTCGCGTCTTTGGGACGAATTGAGACAGCTTTCTCCAGCGCCTGCGCGGCCCGAGTCATGTCGCCGGTCGCGTCGGCGGCCCCGCCCAGTTCCTTGAGGGCCGGCACGAACGTCGCGTCACGTCGAAGCGCCTCGTCCGACCAGCGGATGGCGGCTTGTGGGTTCGCTGCCTTGGCGTACGCACGGGCGAGCTCGTAATAGAAATCAGGTCGAGCGGGCCGGTGCGTTTCGATCGCCTGTTCGAGGCGCTGAATGCCCGCGGTGAGATTCGAACCTTGCTCAACCTGAGCCAGCGCGAGATACAGCTCGTTCTCCGGAGTGGGCGGCAGCGCCTTCGGATAATAGAGCGCGACTTCGCCGCGATAGGCGCCCTGCCTCAGCGCGTCCGTCTCCTGAATCTCTGCCAGAAGATTGCGCGCCGCCCTGCGGCGTTGAATGTAGTGATCGGTCATGACGACGTGCACGGCGTCTTCAGCTCGCCGCTTCGGCATATGGCAATCGAGGCACGTCGCGCTGCCGGCGGAGACGCCCTGCACGCGAGGTGCGCCCTTCGCGTGGACGTTCTCGTGGCAGCTCTGACACGCGGTCACGTACTGCTGCACGGCCGTGGCGCCGCGCGGGATATCGTGCGGATCGTGGCAGGTCTGGCAGGTCATCTGACTGCGCTGGAAGCACGCGGACTTGAACAGGCGGTACGCACCACTCGCGATTTCGAACTTGTCGTCGTGACCGCTGCCCGGCGCATGATCGAAGTAGATGAAGAAATCCGCGAGCGATTGACCTGGCGAAAACGCGAACGGCTGATGTTCGTACCGGCGTATCTGAAACGGCAGCGGTGTGCTCGTGGGCTCGAGGTGGCATTGCATGCACGTTTCGAGCTGCCGTTCCCGGTCGAGCCTTGCCGGGTTCACGATGGCGCGCCGGGCCGCGTCGAGCGCGTTCGCCTTGCTCGCGTCCACGTGCGCCTGGCCGGGCCCGTGACACCGCTGGCAATCGATGCCCTCGGGCAGCGTCTGGCCGAATTTCGGACCGCTCCCGTCGTCTTCGACGGGCGTTCGCGGATAGCCGTTATGGCACGACATGCACCCCGTATCGATGACCCGGCGGAAGTCGAGGTGCGCGGGACGATCGTAGCCGGGGCTCATCGCCCAGTAGCCGCCGCGCTCGGCGTACCAGCTCACCGGCAGTTGCAGCAGCCGGCCGTCGGGACTGCGGTGCAGGAACGTACGCGCGTGATTGCCCGAGCCGATGACGTAGTCGGCCTGCATCTCAACGACGTTCGCTTCCTGGCCATCGAAGCCGGCCTGATGCCGTCTCTGGTAGAAGGCGCCGCCGCGCTCGACCATCGTGTAGTGGCGATCCGAAGCGTTGTGGTGCAGGCGGTTGTTGCTGGTCACATCACCGAGGGTTTGTCCGGGGCGCACCCGCGAAAACGATCGCCCCATTCCGGTACGGGCGAATGTCTCGGCAATCTGACCGTGGCAGGTCGCGCAAACGGCAGGGTCGGCGTAGCCACCGGATGGGGCCGGCGCTCCACTATTGGAGGCGCCGGGCGATGGCGTGTCACCTGGTTGAATGGTCCGGCGTGCGTACATCCACCCGACGACCGCGACCGCGGCAACCGCAATCAGAATCAGCAGCCAGTGTCTTCGATCATCCACGTGTCGCCAGGAAAATCCCGCCGACCATGATCGCGGCACCTACCATGTTGGTCAAGGAAATCGGCTGCACGGGAGACCCCAGCCAGCCGAAGTGCGACAGCGTCATGGCGCTGAGAATCTGCCCGCCCAGCAGCATCATCGTCATCGGGCCGGCGCCGATTTGCGGAATGAGCCAGGCGATGCCGAAGACGAGCGATGCCCCCATCGCGCCCGCCGTGAGCAGCAACGGATTCACCTGGCGCAGGCCACTGAGCGCGCCAGACTGCCAGCCGCTCGCGCCGATGAGGATGGCCATCAGGGCACCGATGCACCAGAAGAGCGCGTTGCCGACGCGAGGATTGCCAATCACCGCACCGACCTTGCCGTTCATCGCAAGGTGCACGGTGAGCACCACACCGAGAAACATCGTCAAACCATAGAGGTACGATTTCATCTCGCTGACTCCTCGCTTCCTGATGTATGGCGGCAGGACTGAAGTCCTGCGTTATCTGGGCAGGGCTAAAGCCCTGCGCCACCTTGGCAGGGCTAAAGCCCTGCGCTACCTTGGCAGGACTGAAGTCCTGCGCTACCTCGACTCCGGCACTGCGTACACGTGCAGGCGGCCGCCGATGCGGCTCTCATCCACTTTTCTGGCCACTGGGCGGCCACCGCCCGCCATGATGGCGACATACTGCCTGCCCCGCTTGCCCTGATACGTGATCGGGACGGCGCGGCCGTTTTCCGTGAGATCGGCCACCCAGAGCACTTTTCCCGTCCGCGCGTCGAACGCGCGGAACCGGGCGTCCTGCGAGGCCGCGATGAAGACCAGGCCGCCCCCGGTGGCAATCGGCCCGCCACGATTCAACGTACCAGTGGGAGGCACGCCCAGCGCGTCGAGCTCTTCGAACGAACCGAGCGGCACTCTCCAGGCGATATCTCCTGTATTGGCATTGACCGCCACCAGCTCGCCCCACGGCGGCTGCTGGCACGGCCAGCCCTTCCTGCCGTCCCAGAAATTCGTGCCGAGCATCGGAGGCGCATTGTCGGGACCGCTCCGCACGTACATGTTCTCCGATCGCGTGCTCTTGATCATCTTGTTGAGCATGCCGTGATCCTGCGTGTTCAGGAACAGGTACCCGAGATCGGGATTGAATGCCGAGCCGTTCCAGTTCCCACCGCCGGTCCACCCCGGAAAGATGACCCGAAGCTTCGGCCCGTATTGCGCGTACGGGCCGCCCGTCATCGCGCCGCCCTCCAGCTCGAGCAGGCCTCTGCAGTACTGCTCGTGCTCCGGAGTGACCTTCGCGATGTCCTGCGGCGAAAACGTCATGCGCGCAATCGGCGGAGGCTTCAGCGGAAACGGCTGCGTCGGCGAGTACTCGTCGCCGGGAAGCGGGTTGTCGGAAAGGACCGGCCGTTCTTCCACCCCGAACACCGGTGTGCCCGTCACGCGATCGAAGACGAACAGGAGCCCCTGCTTCGTGTAGACCGCCACCGCAGGAATCGTCCGGCCGTTGCGTTTGATGTCGATCAACGTCGGAGGCGAGTTGAGGTCGTAGTCCCAGTTGTCGTGATGCGTGGTCTGGAAGTACCACTTCAGCTTGCCCGTCGCCGCGTCCAGCGCGAGCAGCGACGAGCCGTACAGATTCGAGCCAAGGCGATCGCCGCCGTAAAAATCGGTGGCCGGCGTGCCGGTCGGGACGTACGCGATACCGCGCCCTTCATCAACGGTGATGAATCCCCAGGCGTTCGCTCCGGCGCGATCGACCCACTGATCGTTCTTCCACGCGTCGTGGTTGGGCTCCCCCGGTCTCGGAATCGTGTGGAAGGTCCAGACCAGCTTGCCCGTCCGCAAATCCCACGCACGCACATCGCCTGATGGCCCGAGGCTTGGCGCCTCTTGCGAATGATTGCCGGTGATCGCGAGATGCTTGTAGATCGCCGGCGGAGAAGACAGCGCGACCCGCAGCCGTGGAAACTTCTCGCTGACTCCTTGCCGCAGATCGACCTTGCCGCCCTGCCCGAATCCCGGCGTGAATTCGCCGGTCTTCGCGTTCAGCGAAATCAGCAGCGCAGAACCGTCGCCGGTTCCAAAGACCAGCTGCGGCGGAATGCCGTTCGTCCCCGGCCAGTACGCAATGCCTCGCGTCGATGGTGTGTTGCCGACGTCCTTGACCCAGATTTCTTTCCCGGTATCGGCATCCAGCGCAACGACGCGGTTGTACATCGTCGCCAGGTACATGACGCCGTCAACCACAAGCGGTGTGGTCGCCGACTGCCGTGGAGCGGGAATCGCCGGCGCAGCCGGTGGTCCGCTGCGCGCAGGCGGAGCAGGGGCGGGCCCGCCTTCCTCGTCCGCTGCGCCGCCTCGAGCCGGTGTGGGCGGCACTGGAGCAGGCGTCGCGTAGCTCCACACCAATTGGAGACTGGAGACATTGGCCGTGGTGATCTGCTTGAGCGGCGAGTATCGCTTCGCTCCAGCGTCGTGGCCGTGGGTCGCCCAGTCTCGCTCGGGCTTCGGCGCCTGAGCGACAACGACAACGGTTGCGGCTGCGAGCCCGGCGAGAACGACGACAAGCAATCGTGGTCTAGCAGTCATGGCAAATGGCAAATGGCAAATGGCAAATCATGGTTTCGCGGCTTTCCAGTTGTTCCAGAAAATGAACGTGCCGCGTTTGGTCGACGTGATGATCTCGGCGTTGCCGTCCTTGTTGAGATCGACCACCGACAGGTGCGAGCCCACGCCGGATCGGTTGTGGACTAACTCGGGCACGAACTCGGCGCCGCCCGGCGCCTTCGGGTTACGAACCGTGCGATACACGTAGAGCACGGGCGCCCCGTGGGGATCGGGATCGATGAACGTGTCGAGGTGCGACCAGAACCGCTTGCCCGTGATGAAGTCCTGCAGTCCGTCGCCGTCGACATCGGCATACGTGGCGCCGTGCAGTTGCGAGAAGGTGACGCCGCCGGCGTTCTTCGTGGAGAAATCCGTCATGATCGGGTGCTCGACGAACGACCGTTTCCCGTCGGCGGCTTTCTTCTGTTCGAACCACGAGAGTCCCCACCCATGCGCCTGCAGCGACGTGACCACGTCGTTCAGGCCGTCGCCGTTGACGTCGTACACGGCCATCTCGGCGCCGCCGGGGCTCGACCGCGTCCAGCGGCCAAACGCTTCGGGGTGATAACTCCAGGTGACTTCTCCGATCGCCATCGTGGCCGGCTGCTCCCACCAGCCGAACGCGTTCAGGAAATCGGCACGACCGTCGCCGTTGACATCGCCCACGCCCATGCCGTGGTTGGCCCACGGCCCGGGCTCGCTGATGTAGGTCTTCGTCCAGAGGCCCGTCGGGTTCGCACGATCCGGTTTCGCATAGGCGAAGCGGTTCTCGCTGTCCTTGAACAGGAACTCGGGGACACCGTCCGCATCGACGTCCTTGAGCAGCATGAACTCGCACGACATCCGGTCCGTCACGGTGTAGGTTTCCCAGCGGCGCGACTCTCCCTTCGGGTTCACGTACAGAACCGCGGGACGCTGGAAGATCGCGTTCAGCACATCGGGCCACCCGTCACCGGTGAAGTCGTACGCGTACTGCAGGCCGTTGAAGTACTGCGTGCCGGGATCGATCGTGCCGCCGACGTAGATCTCGCGCGCCGCGTTGTAGTCGGGACCGAGGTAGTAATACGGGCCGGCGACGATGTCGGGCGTGCCGTCGCGATTGAAATCGGCGACGGCCGGACCCCACGAGTAATAGAACTCGTTGAGGGCCTGCATCCTGAAACGCGTCGACACCTGCTCGGGACGCGCGACGCGCGGCTGGAGATCCTTGGTCGAGACGTCCTTGAAGCGCACCTCGCCCGTCCCACCGGCAAACAGGGCGAAGGGACCGAACGAGCCGTATTCGGGCTCCGCGACCGAGTCGCCTACACCGCCCGCGTCATTGAGGAACGTGCGCAGGATGTTGGCGTCGAGCACGAGCTCGACGGTGTTCCAGTCGCCCGCGCGCAGACCGGTCGTGGGACGCGGAATGGGCGAGGGAATCCCACCGGGCATTTGAGGAATCTGGGGCGGTCCTCCCGCGCGTGCGGGCGCATTCGGCGCCGGATCTGGAGGCGGCGGCGCCACGCGAAGCTGCCCTCCCCCGGGCGCCCTGAGGCGCTCTCTCGACTTCTCGATGCCCTGCGCGTCGAGCGTCACGCGATATGCCGCAAGGTCGCCTTCGTTCAGCGACACCAGGATGCCTTTCAGGCCCCCGTCGCTGGTCTTCTCGGCGCGCAACAGCACGCCGGTCTGGCATCCGGCCGCGCATCTGAACGACGCGAACACGGCGACGTCCTGATAGGGTTTGTCCGACAGGAGCCATCCACCGGCCCCCGCATCGGCCGATCCCACGATCTCGCCGTTCTCCGCGCGCCAGCGTGCCTTCCCGATCGGGCTCCAGCCGTTGAGGCTCGAACCCGAGAACACGGTGTCGGGCACGAAATTCTTCGACGCGCCATGGGTAACCGACGCGAGCAGGGCGACCCCGAGCACGAGCGCCGTAAAAAACGATCCGGTGCGGGACATCATGAGCATCTCCTGTTTCAACGGCGCCGGGCGGCTCGGGGCTTGCGGCTGACCTTCTGTTCTTCTTCCGCGGCTTCCTGTTCGAGCGCCGCGCGAAGCCACTGCCCGGGCTCCTCGATGTGCACGCGCAGGGCGCGCTCGGCGGCCTCGGGATCGCGTGTTCTCAACGCATCGACCACGGCGGCGTGCCGCTCGACAATCTCGCGAAGCGGATGGTGCGACTTCGTGACCGTCAGGAAGGTCGTGGTAGCGAGCCGCATGCGATCCCAGATCTGCTGAAGGATGCGGTTGCCCGACGCCTCGACGATCGTGAAGTGAAACGCGAAATCGGCCTCAACGGCCCGGCGGTTGTCGCCCCGCGCGGCGGCCGTGCGCATCGTCGCCAGGAGGCCCTCGATCTTCTTGAGGGTCGGCGGATCGATGCGCGACGCGGCCTGGCGCGCGGCCAGTCCCTCGAGGACGGCGCGGATGGGATAGAGCTGCAGCAGCTCCTCGGTCGAAATCTGCCTGACGATCGCGCCGCGAAACGGCGAGCTGGCCACAAAACCCAGCAGGTCGAGGTCGCGCAGCGCCTCGCGTACCGGCGCCTGGCTGACGCCGAACTGCTGGGCGATGCGCATCTCGACGATGCGTTCGCCGGGCGCGAGGGTGCCGTTGAGAATCTGTTCGATCAGCTGCTCGCGAATCTCGTCACGAAGCACACGCCGCTCGAATCGGGGTTTCTTGTCTCGCGTCTTCATCACGCCCTCAGCGTCACGCCCTGCTTCACGAGGTACCCCCGCGCGATCCTCGCGCACTCGAGGGCGGGAATCGGCATGTCAGGGCTGCTGTCGAGCTCCACCATCACCATGCCGTCCATCTGTCTGCCGTTCATCATCGCCAGAATCGCGGGCACGTTCACCTTGCCCTGGCCGAGCGGGCAGTATCCCAGAAACGGCTGCCCGCCCACATAGTCCTTCAGGTGCATGTGATGGATGATCGGGAGAAAGTCTTTGACGACCTGCACCGGATCGGATCCGCCTTTCTGCAACTGGCCGATGTCGGGACCGAACTTGAGATACCGCGTATCGACGGCTTCCATGACGGCGTAGGTCTCTTCCCGCGTCTCGATGCACGTGCCCGTGTGCTGGTGCAGCACCGGCGTCAGGCCGAGGTCGGACACCGCTTTCGCGCCCTCGTTCAGCGCCTCGATGATGCCGGCCTTGTACTCGGCAAAGTTGAACGTGTCGCGCGGAACACCGTTCGGTCCAAAGACGATGACCTTGCCGCCGTACTTCTTGACGAGCTTCGCGGTCGCGACCGTTCGCTCGAGCGACGGCTTCCGCTGCGCCGGATCCGTCAGGTTCGGGCCGCCGTAACTCGAAATCAACGGGAGTTTGTACTTCTCGACGAGCGCGCCGACGCCGCCGTGCGCCTCCATGCCGTCGATCTGCCAGCCGAAGAGCTCGAGGCCGTAGAACCCGAGGCTGGACACGTCTCTGGCGATCTGGTCGATCGCGGGCGGATCGGCGAGCCGCATCGGTCCCCCGCCGGGCGGGTTGCCCCAGGGCCAGGTGATGCCGGTGTGGCCGATCCGGATGTTCAGCTTCTGCTGGGCGTAAGCGGGAAGCGCGGCACCTGCCGCGGCGAGCGCAAGGGTGCGCGAGAACGCTCGTCGATCGATCTTCATGCGCGTCTCCTGTCGGGGCGGGCTCCGGGTTCGCGCCCGCGCCGGTGGATATTATCGATAATCGATTTTGATGAAGCGAGAGGGAGTCTAAAAGGATTGGCCCACGGTGTCAACGGGAGAACGGTCGCGCCAGTGCACCATCGGCAACCCCGGAACCGGCGCGCGGAAGCAGGGAATCCGGTGGCCCTTCAACGACCCGATGTAGACCGTCTGCAGATCGGGTCCGCCGAAGGTGACGCTGGCCATCCACGGCGCGATGCCCCGCCCGGTCGCGAACAGCACGTCTTCGGTCACCCGGTTCGCGCGGAACGCCTGCTCGAGCGCGCCCACCTTGACCGGATCCCCTTCGTCGAGCAACACGCGCAGATCGCCCTTCGGCGTCAGCACGAAGAGCTTGTCCGAATACACGAGCGTGCCCCACAAATTGCCCGCGCTGTCGAAGGCGATGCCGTCGGGCCACGCCCCGGTTCCCAGGGAACGCGGGCCGAAGACCTCGCGCCCGATCGCGTTGCCGCACTCGTCGATGCGCAAGCGCGTAATGCACCCGCCCGTCGTCTCGACGACGTACAGGAACTCTTCTTTGGCGTCGAAGCGAATCTCGTTCGTGAAATGAAAGCCGTCCGCAACGATGGTGAAGCGCCCGTTGTCGAAGCGGGCCAGGTAGCCGTCGTCGAGATCGGGACGCAGGGCATGCATCCAGTTCTTGATCCGCGTCGACACCGTGATCCAGATCCGATCGCGCGAGTCGCGCAGCACGAAGTTCACCTTGCCGATCGGCTGGCCGTCGATCGTGTCGGCGAGCACGCGCGACGAGCCGTCGCGCGACATCAGCTCCAGGCAATCGGTGCCGAAATTCGAAATCAGGAAATCGCCGTTCCGGGCGAATGCGAGCCCGTTCGGGAGCGTGCCCTCCAGATACCGCTTGGCTTCGCTGTGGGCGTTCTGGAACTCCGCCGAACTGCGTTGCGTGATGATCTGCTGCGAGCCGTCGGCGGAAATGCGCACGACGCCGCCCCGCGCGTCGGCCGACCACAGCGTACCGTCGGGCTCGGCCAGAATGCATTCGGGCCTTTGAAGGTCGTGTCCCACGTAGTTGATGGCGGACGTGTCGATGGCGAAATCGAGGATGGGATTGGTGGTCAGGATTCGCTCCAGATCATCGCCTATGGTGGAGTGAAACCGCCGGGCGTGTCAAAGGCCACCCGGCAGTACACCAGGGTATCTCAATATAAAACAAGGGGTCACTGGATGAAACACGCCCTCACCCGCGTTTAGATTACTTCTGTGCCCTCCCCTATGGCGATGCCTCAGTGGCTCGAGCCGATGGCGGCGACGCTGACACAGGAGCGTTTCGGAGGCGGGGACTGGCTGTTCGAGCGCAAGTTCGACGGCATCCGGCTGCTCGCCTACAAAAGTGGCGACGAGGTCGGTCTGTTCTCGCGGAACCGTCTGCCACAAGCACCTGCCCGAGGTGGCCGCCGCGGTCGCACGCCTTCCCGTGAACGAGGCCATCCTCGACGGAGAGGTCACGTGGGACGGCCGCAGCGGCTATCACGTATTCGACATCCTGTGGCTGAACGGGCGGGCGGTGACGTCGCTGCCGATCGAAGAACGCCGCGCGCTGCTGGAGACGCTGCCGTTCACACCGCCCCTGACACGCGTCGCGCTCGTCGAAGACGAGCACCCGTGGGAACGCGCCGCCCGCGAGGGATGGGAAGGCGTCATCGCCAAGCGGCGCGGTTCTCCATACGAGCACCGGCGATCGAAGCACTGGCTCAAGATGAAGTGCGAGGCATCGCAGGAGCTCGTCGTCGGCGGTTTTACCGATCCCCAAGGGGCGCGCGTCGGCCTTGGTGCCCTGCTCGTCGGATACTACGAGGGCGACGACTTCGTCTACGCCGGGAAACTCGGCACCGGCTTCGACACCAAGACTGCTGCTCGACCTGCGGGCGCGCCTCGATGCGATCGAACAGCCCGGATCTCCGTTTACGAAAGCCTAGGGGCTGCCCAGGGTGCGCGCCCATTGGGTACGCCCGGAAATCGTCGTGCAGGTCGGCTTCATCGAGTGGACGGTCCACGGCAAACTGCGGCATCCGCGGCTGCTTGGCGTGCGCTTCGACAAAGACCCCCGCGGGGTCGTGCGCGAGGACACGGAGCAGTCTCAACACGGAGGCACGAAGTCACGGAGAAGATGAGATCAGGAGACCCTCGGGCGCCGTCTCTGGATAGGTCAACGCTGGGCGACAAGGCAGGAGTAACCCACTATGAGGTTTCAGGATCTCGATCCTTTTACGGGCGGCTAATCCACTGCTCATGCGCGGCTTCGAGCGCCTCGGCGATCTGGTTCACTTGCGCAGAGTGGACTACGTACCGCCTGCTCTAAACGCCGGATCACGGCACGGGAATCCGATACAGGTTGCGCTGCACGCTCTCGCGCGTGAAGGCGTATGTATCCGCAGTCGGGCCGGGCACAACGTTGCCCAAAGGAATTACCCGCGCTCCTGGCAGCTTCAAGATCTCCTGCTCGGACGGAAGCCCATGGACGATACTCTCGGGCACCATTTGGCCCGGGGACAATGGCAAGATGTAGGCCTTGTCCAGGTTTGCCGGACCCTTACCTTGCACAAACAAATGCTTCCCGTCCCCGGACCAATTGAGCGTCGTTGCAGAGGCCCTGGATCTGCGTCCGAAGCGGAGCGCCGCCATCGACCCGGAAAATAACCACACCTCCGGAGCCCAACGCCAGCCAGTTACGGTCTGGGGATTCGCCCGATAGGGCAACAATAGGCACGTCGAAGGCTTTCCGCAGCTGGCCTCCGTCTTCCTGGACACGGTAAAGGAACGCAGAGGTGCCCTCGACGCGGCGGAAAAAGACTTCACCGGTCGCGCCGAAGACGGGCTGTTCACCTTCGATGTTGGGAATTTGCCGCGGCGGCGAGCGGCGGTCGAGCGGCGCGAGCCACAACCGCAACTTACCATCGCCATCAGGTGACGCCACAACGACCTGACGGCCGTCCGGGGAAATGTCGTAACTTCCGTAGGAACTAGGCCCAGCCACTGCAACGGCAAAGCCCGGCAGCAACGGCTCGCTGCGTCCGGAATCGAGTTCCGCCACCCACAATTCGCTCGCAGCTCCTTTTCGCACCTGGTAGAGCAGCCGCTTCCCATCGGGGGTGAATTTGGGCGCGAAGGCGTAACCTTCCAGCGAGACTTGCCGATCGCCTCCGCCGTCGTGCAACCAGACGGAACTCTGCGTCAATCCCACGGCCGTGATGAACGAGCGGCCGTCGGGCGCCATGGCGAGTCCTTCTTCTTCGGTCGGCCCCGAAGTAATCTGCTCCGGCTGGCCGTCGGGGAAGCGCTGACGCCAGGTGTGGAAGGCCCCGCCGGAGTCGGAGCTGAAGTACATCCACTCCCCATCGGGCGACCATGCGGCAAAGGTACAGGAGCCACTAGGCGGGCCGATCTGCTGCCCTGTCGAACTGCCGTCCATCGGGGCCAGGCGGCACCGGTCAATGGCTCCCCGCTCGTTCATCTCCACCAACAGCATCCGTTTGCCGTCGGGTGAGGGATAAGAGCGATGGGCCATGCCGCGCTCATGGGGCGGCACATAGAGATCACGCGACCCGGCCCGGCTCTCATCGGAGGTCACGATCGCCATATGCTGACGCTGATCTTTGATCTCAGAAAACAGCAGCTTCGATTTGTCGATCCACACCAGCCCGGAGGCGTTCGGAAGCCACAGGCGCGGTTCTCCTCCCAGCACGGGCACGGCCCACATGTCCCAAATCCCCCCTGTAACCGAGTACGCGATCCGCGACCCGTCCGGTGAAAAGACCGGGCTCATCTTCGTGCGATTATCGCGGGTGAGCTGCACCGGCTCGCCGCTGGGCAGCATCTTCACGTAGACTTGCCCGGCCGTATTGAAGCTCGAAGGGCCGCGGATGAAGGTGAGCATGCGGCCGTCCGGCGAGAGCGCCGGCTGGACGGCCGAGTCGGGCAGGTTCGTGATTTGCACCCATTCGGAGCGCGCCGGGGCGGAAGCAGGCCGCTTCAGCAGCCACCAGGCCAGGCCGGCTGCGGCAACGACCAGCGCCACAACTCCCGCTGTGATCGCGACAAAGCGTCGAGGCGGCCGCGCGGGCGGACGAACGGCCGTGGCTGCCCCGACTTGCCCCGAGAGTCTGCCCGACTCGGACTCCTGCTTCAGCTCTTCGAGAGCGAGCTTGATATCGGCGATGCCCTGGGCCCGGCGTTCCGGATCCTTGCGCAGGCAACGGGCGATGATCTTGTCCAGTTCCGTCGGCACGCCCGCTGAAATCTCGCTTGCGGCCTTCGGCTCTGTGTGCAAGATGGCGCCAAGCGTCGAGATTTTGTTCGTGCCCTCGAAGGCGCGCCGCCCGGTGACCATCTCGTAAAGAACCGAGCCGAACGAAAAAATGTCAGAGCGGCCATCTACCTTCCTGCCCTCGGCCTGCTCGGGAGACATGTAGGCCACAGTGCCCAGGATGGCGCCCTCTTCTGTTTGAGGGGTTTCCTGCGCCGCCATGGTCGCCGTAGCGCCTTCCGGATCGCCGTCGATGACTTCAGTCAGCTTGGCCAGGCCGAAGTCGAGCAATTTCACACGGCCATCGTCGGCCACGATGATGTTGGCCGGCTTCAGATCGCGGTGGACGATTCCGGCGGCGTGGGCGCGCGCCAGTGCGTCGGCGATCTGAATTCCATACTTCAATGCATCTTTTAGACTCAGTCCACTTTTCCCGATGTATTGGTCGAGCGTCTTGCCTGGCACGAACTCCATGGCGATGAAGTCGGTGGGACCATCAGGCAGATTTGCGCTGTCGATGTCGTAAATGTGGACGATGCCGGGGTGATTCAGGGCGGAAGCCGATTTCGCCTCTTGCACAAAGCGGCGCTTACGGTCGGGGCTGGCAGTGGCATCCGGGCGCAACACCTTGATGGCGACGGCACGGTCGAGATGGGTATCGAAAGCACGATACACGACGCCCATGCCGCCCTCGCCGAGCTTGGAATCGATCCGGTAATGGCCTAGCGTCTGGCCGATCATAGCGGCAGCCCCATGAGGCTTAGGCTCTGATTCAGCGAGGCGAGCGTCTTCGCCTCACGCTCGAACCGCGCCAGACGGTCGGGGTCAGAGGCGAATGCGTCCGGCAGGATCTTGATCGCGACTTGGCGACCCAGCGTTGTATCCGTCGCCCGATAGACCTCGCCCATACCGCCCTCGCCGATCTGCGCGGTGATGTCGTAGACGCCGAGGCGGGTGCCGGGAGTTAGAGCCACGTGACGTGGATTATAAGGGCGGGAGTGAACGGCAGACGAGGTGTGCCTGCGTAACGCCGCAGTGTAGACATACCACTCGCTCCACACTT
>CAWGSZ010000010.1:0-308179 GCA_963825295.1 Vicinamibacterales bacterium
GTGCCCGCGTGCCGGAAGCTGATAGTGCTTCCCAGCCCCCTGCTGCCTGCCGACGATGATCCGGACGTCATCCAGTTTCAGCAGTTCATCGCCGGCCAGCCTCAGACCTTCGAAACCCGCGAGACCAGGGCAGACGATACGGCCATCATTCTTTATACGTCGGGCACGACGGGGCAGCCCAAGGGCGCCGAGCTGACGCACCTGAACATGGTCGTCAACGGCATGGTCTCGGCCGAACTGTGCGCGGGGTCGGCAGACGCCGCGGGCCGGCATGCGACGGCGGTCACCTTGCCGCTCTTTCACGCAACGGCGCAGACGGCGCAGATGCTCGCATACCTGCACCTGGGCGGCACGCTCGTGCTGCTGCCGCGCTTCGATCCGGCGGCGCTGTTGGCCACGATGGCTGCCGAGCGCGTGACGCACTGGGTCGGTGTGCCGACGATGTACTGGACGCTGTTGAAGCACGCGCGGGAGCAGAAGCTCGACGTCTCGCGTGTGGCCGCCACGCTGCAGCTGGCCGTGTCGGGCGGCGCCCCGATGCCCGTCGAGCTGATGGCCGACTTCGAGAAAACATTCGGCGTGCGCATCATCGAAGGCTACGGCCTGTCCGAGACGGCGCCGGTCGCGACCTTCAATCACCTCGATTGTCCCTCGAAGCCGGGCACCGTCGGCCAGCCGCTCTTTGCCGTCGACATCATGGTGGTCGACGACAAGGACGAGCCCGTCGAAACCGGCAAACCGGGCGAGGTGGTCATCCGGGGGCACAACGTCATGAAGGGGTACTACAAGCGTCCGGAGGCCACGGCCGAAGCGATGCGCAACGGCTGGTTCCACACCGGCGACATCGGCACGATGGATGCCGACGGCTACCTCAGCATCGTCGATCGCAAGAAGGACATGATTCTTCGAGGCGGATTCAGCGTGTATCCGCGCGAGCTCGAAGAAGTGATGCTGACCCATCCTGCGGTTTCGATGGTGGCTGTCGTCGGTGTTGCCGACGAGCGGCTGGGCGAAGAGGTGAAAGCGTTTGTCGTGAAGAAGCCGGGAGCCGAGATTACCGAGGACGCATTGCTCGAGTGGTGCAAGGAGCAGTTCGCCGCCTACAAATATCCGCGCTTCATCGAGTTCCGGACGGAGCTGCCGACCAGCGCCACGGGAAAGATCCTCAAGCGGGAGTTGCGCGTCCAATAGGATGTGGACACTCTCGACACCGAACTTCTCGACGCCTATTCCCAGGCCGTCACCCGGGCCGTAGATCTCGTCGGACCGTCGGTCGTGACCGTCGAAATCGGCCGCGATACCTCGCGCCGCGGCCTGGGCGGGCAGGGCTCCGGTTTTGTGGTCGCGCCCGACGGTTTGATTCTGACCAACAGCCATGTTGTGCACAAGGCGCGCCTCATTCATGTGTCGCTGTCCGACGGCCGCAGGCTGCCCGCCGAGCTGATTGGCGAAGATCCCGATACGGACCTGGCGGTGATCAGAGCCAGCGAGTCGGGCCTTCGGTCGCTGACGCTCGGCGATTCGCGGGCCATCAAAGTGGGGCAACTGGTCATCGCGATCGGCAACCCGCTCGGATTTTCCGCCACCGTGACGGCCGGCGTCGTCAGCGCGCTCGGACGGTCGCTCCGTTCGCGCTCTGGAAGGCTGATGGACGACATCGTCCAGACCGACGCCGCGCTCAATCCGGGAAACTCCGGCGGACCGCTCGTCAACTCGCGCGGCGAAGTGATTGGCGTCAACACCGCCGTCATCTCGGGCGCGCAGGGATTGTGCTTCGCGATCGCCTCGAACACGGCGCAGTTCGTCGTCGGGCGACTGATTCGCGACGGCCGCATCCGGCGCTCCTACGTGGGAGTCGCGGGGCAGAACACGCCCATCGCGCGTCAGATCGTCCGCTTCTACAGTCTGCCGGCCTCGAGCGGCATCCTGGTGGTGACGATCGAGCCCGACAGTCCCGCCGCCAGGAGCACATTGCGCGAAGGAGACATCATCGTCGCGCTCGACGGCCACGACGTAGCGGCATCGATCAGCTTCATCGGCTGCTTACCGAGGAGCGCATCGGCAAGACAACGACGCTGACGGTGATCCGCCAAACCGAAAGGCTCGAGATAGACGTGACACCGGCGGAGTCGCCGAGACATTAGAGGACTACGGTTCCGGGCTCGAATGAATCCATCGCCCACCTCGAACCCAGAACCCGGAACCCGGAACCTGGAACCGCCGGATAATAGACCGCTGTGAGCACGAGCCGCCCCGACGTCTGGGACTCGTTGCCGATGACGTCACCGGTGCAGGCGACGCCTCCGTGCAGTTTGCGAGGCACGGCTGGGATGTGTTTTTGAGTTTGAGCCCGGAGGTCCGGCTAAAGCCGGACACTACAGAGGCCGCGCAGAGCGTCATCGCCGTCACCACCGACTGCCGCGCGCTCGACGACGACACGGCTCATGCGCGAACGCGGGACGCGCTCTCGCAACTGATCGAGGCCGGCATCGATCGTGTCTTTCTGAAAATCGATTCGACGATGCGCGGCTCGGTGCGCGGACAGATTTCCGGGGCGCTCGAGGCCTGGCGAACACGTTACGCCGATGCGCGGGCGATCGTTTGTCCGGCGTATCCGCGCATGGGGCGGACTGTTCAGGCCAGTCAACTGCTCGTGCATGGCGAGCCGGTGGAGCTGACGGCCATCGGCCGCGATCCCGTGACGCCGGTGAAGACGAGCATCATGAGCGCGCTGATTCCCGTTTCCCCGTCGATCACGCTGGCTGATGCAGCGACCGATGATGATCTGGTCGCACTGGCTGGCGCTATCGCCGCGGCCGGACCCTCTGCCATCGCCGTGGGCTCGGGCGGATGGGCCGAGGCACTTGCGACAGTGTGGTCCGCACGGACTGTCGGTCAGCCGCCCCCCCAACTCGGCAGCCGGGACCTTCCGATGACGGCGCGCGCAGCCGATGCAAATCCGCGTATGCTTCTGCTCGTCACCTCGCTGAATCCTGTCTCGCATCTTCAGGTGGCGGAGCTCCGCAAGGCGTGTCCCGATGTCGTCGTCGTGTTGCCGCCCGGCGATCGCGGGGAAAGCTCGGTTGTGGCTGCGGCGCTGGCCGACGAATTTTCCACGCTGGTCGAGCGCGAACGTTGGGACATCGTCGGTCTGGTTGGCGGCGATGGCGCTCGAGCGGCGCTGAACCGTCTGGGTGCGTCGGGCATTCGCATTGCGGGCAGCCTGCTCGAGGGGATTCCGGCAGGAGTCATCGTCGGTGGCGCCGCCGATGGCCTGGCGGTATTTACGAAGGCCGGTGGATTCGGCGCGAAGGATGCGCTGGTGCGAGTCGTCCAGGGCATTGGAAACGGTTCCGGGATCCGTTTTCCGGTCCGAGACGGCAAAGGAATGTGACGTTGAAGAGACCCCTGCTCGCGGTCACGCTCGGCGACGTGGCCGGCATCGGACCGGAAATAACCGCGAAAGCACTCCTGCGCCACGCCGAGCTGCGCAGTGAGTGCACGCCGGTTGTCGTCGGCGATGCCGGCGCGATGCGCCGTGGCATCGAAGCGATCGGCGGACGGTCCGGACGTGGTTCAGACGATCGACGATCCGGGCCAGGCGACCAACGATCCGGGCCGCATCGACCTCATTCAGGTGGGCCCCGCGCTGGAGAACGTGCGGCCGGGCGAGCAGAGCGGGATTGCTGGAGACGCCGCGTATCGATTTGTCGTCGAAGCATGCGCGCTGGCGAAGGCGGGCAAGGTGCATGGCATCGTCACCGCGCCGCTGAACAAGGCGGCGATGCACGAGGGGGGCCACAACTGGCCGGGCCATACCGAGTTGCTCGCGCACCAGTTCGGCGTGAAGAACTTCTCGCTCGTGCTCTCGGCGGGCGATCTGTATTTCTTTCACCTCACGACGCACGTGTCGCTGAAGAACGCGGTTGAGAACATTACGCCGGAGCGCACCGATGCGATGCTCGATCTTGCCGGCGCCTTCGCCCGCGCGCTGGGATGGACGAACGAGCCGATCGGGCTCGCGGGGCTGAACCCCCACGCCGGTGAAGGTGGACTCTTCGGCACGGAAGACGCCGAGGTGCTGGCGCCGGCGACGGTGCGCGCCCGCGCGCGAGGTCTCAACGTCGTCGGGCCGATCCCGGCCGATGCGCTGATCCCTGCGGCGGTGCGGGGCAAATGGCGTCTGGTGGTGGTGTGTTATCACGATCAGGGACACGCCCCGTTCAAGGCCGTGTACGGTGACAACGGTGTCAACATTACCGTCGGTCTGCCGGTCGTGCGCGTGTCGGTCGACCACGGCACGGCGTTCGACATTGCGGGCAAGGGCATCGCGCGCGAGGACAGTCTGGTGCTGTCCTGTCGCCGCGCGGCGCAACTTGCGCCGCGCTGGCGCTTGATTGCCGGTGAGCGCACGGACTAGACTGATGAACTCGGGTGTCTCAGTGGCCCGGAACCTGTGCAATCTCAGTCTATGAACCGCGTCAGGGCCGGAAGGCAGCAGCGCTAAGTAGTCCCTGAGCTGTGCCGCAGGCCCTCCGGGCCTCTTAGACACCTGAGGGTTCCTGTTCCGGTTCCAGTTCCGGTTCGGGTTCCAATGTTCCGTTCCAAGGTTCCAACGTTCGGTTCCAGGTTCCGGGGTTCGGTTCCCGGACAAGAACGCGCACCGAACCAATCGAAGCAGAACTGAACTGGAACAGAACCAGAACGGGAACAGAACCGGAACCTGAACAGAACCGGAACCAGAACCGGAACAGGAACTCGGAACCGGAACCCGGGATGTCCTACCAAGTCCTCGCCCGCAAGTGGCGCCCGCAGCAATTCGACGACGTCATCGGCCAGCCGGCCGTGACGCGCACGCTCGGCAACGCCATCAAGACGGGCCGCATCGCGCAATCGTTCGTGTTTGCGGGCCCTCGCGGCGTGGGCAAGACGACGACCGCGCGCATTCTGGCGCGCGCGCTGAGCTGCGAGAAGGGGCCCACGGCGAAGCCCTGCGGCGCCTGCGACGCGTGCCGTGAGATTGCGGAAGGCCGCGACATCGACGTCCTCGAGATCGACGCCGCCACGCACACGCAGGTCGACAACGTGCGCGAGGTGATCATCGCCGGCCTGTCGATCATGCCGGTGCGCAACCGCTACAAGGTCTTCATCATCGACGAAGTCCACCAGCTCTCGACCCACTCGTTCAACGCGCTCCTGAAATCGATCGAGGAGCCGCCACCGCACGTCATCTTCATGATGGCGACGACGGAGATCTCGAAGATTCCGGAAACCGTGTTGTCGCGCTCGCAGGTGTTCGAGTTCAAGACGATCTCGAGCCGTCAGATTGGCGATCAGCTGCGGAAGATTGCGGACGCCGAAAAGATCGCCGTGGACGATTCATCGCTCCTTCTGGTGGCGCGGGCCGCGGAAGGCAGCATGCGCGATGCGCAGAGCGCGTTCGATCAGGTCATCGCGTTCGCCGGGCAGACGGTGACAGCCGAGGACGTGACGACGGTGCTGGGGCTGGTGGGGCGCGATCTCGTGCTCGATATCGTCGCCGCGGTGGCCGACGAAACCGCGGCGGCCGCATTCGAACTGTCCGGGCGCGCGGTGGAGCTCGGGTACGATCTCAGGTCCGTCATCCGCGAGCTGTCGCGCGTCGTGCGCGATCTGCTCGTGCTCTCTGTCGACCCATCGCGTATCGAGGACCCCGAGATCGCATCGGAGTCGGAACGCGATCGCCTGAAGGCGCTCGTCGCACGTTTTTCGCGCGAGGACCTGTTGCGTGCGTTCGACGTGCTCGCGAAGGCCGACGCCGAGATGCGCGGCGCGGCCCAGCCCCGGTATCACCTGGAGATGGCGTTGCTGCGCTGGATTCATCTGCGCAAGCTCGTGCCGCTGCAGGAACTGCTCGGCGGGTCGATCTCACGTAGGCCGGGTCCTGCGGACCCGGCGATTGCGCCGCTCGGCGGGTCTACAAAGCAAGACCCGCCCTACGCGCGATCTGGCGGCGGGTCTACGAAGCAAGACCCGCCCTACGTACCTGCCGAACGTAGGCCGGGTCCTGTGGACCCGGCACAACCGCGAACCGCCGCGCCGGTCACTCCGCCCGTCGAGCGCCGAGCGGCGGCGGCGTCCAAGCCGCTTGCCGCGGAAATAGACGCTGGACCAGCCGCTGCGCAGGCGCCGCTATCAGGTGACGCAGCGCGACAGACCTTTCTGATGGAGATCCGCAAGGCGAAGGCGATGTTCTACAACACCGTCGTGGCGCAGGCGCAGAAGATCGACTTCGGAAGCGACCGCGTCACGTTCGCGTTCCTGCCGGCGCATCGCATTCTCGGCGAACAGGTCGAGCAGAACCGTCCCTGGCTCGAGCAGATTGCCGGAGCGGTCGCGGGCAGGAAGATGACGGTCGGCGCCGCCCAGTCGGAAGCGGCGGTCGACGCGCTGCCGCCGCCGGGATCGTCGGTGGCCGCGTCGAAACCGGCCGACTTGAAGACCACGGCGATGACCGACAGCGCCGTGCAGGCCATGCTCGACGTGTTCCCGGCCGAAATCGAAAACGTCGAAGAGATCGAATAGCGCCAATGAACATCAACCAGATGATGAAGCAGGCGCAGCAGATGCAGGAGCGCCTGCAGAAACAGATGACCGACATGCGCGTCGAGGCGACCGCCGGCGGCGGGATGGTGACGGTGGTCGTCAACGGCCACAAGGCGATCCAGAGCCTGACGATCGATCCCGAAGTCGTGTCGAAAGAGGATGTCGAGATGCTCCAGGATCTCATCCTCGCCGCCATCAACGACGCCAACCGCAAGGCCGAAGAGCAGTTGAGCAAGCAGATGGGCGGGCTCATGGGTGGGATGAAAATACCTGGACTCTGATCATTGCCACATTTTCGATTGACGATTGCCATATTGATTGCCAATCGCCAATAAATCGCCAATCGCCAATCGCGAATTGCCAATGCATGAGTTACCCAGAACCCCTCACGCGACTCGTTGATCAATTGAAACGGCTTCCCGGCATCGGCGCCAAGAGCGCGCAGCGGCTGGCGTTTCATATCCTTCGTACGCCCCGTGACGAAGCCGATCGGCTGATCGACGCGATTCGCGAAGTCAAGGATCGAGTCACCTACTGTTCGGTCTGCAGCAACACCACCGATATCGATCCTTGTATGTACTGCCGGTCGGACGCACGCAACCGCCACCTCATCTGCGTGGTCGAAGAACCACAGAACGTCGCCGCCATCGAGAAGACGCGCGACTTCAAGGGCCTGTACCACGTGTTGATGGGCGCGTTGTCGCCGCTTCAGGGAATCGGTCCCGACGAATTGAGGATCAAGAGCCTGCTCGCTCGAGTGGGAGAGGGACAGATCGAAGAAATCATTCTCGCCACCAACCCGAACGTCGAGGGCGAAGCGACGGCGCTGTACCTGGCGCGCCTGCTGAAGCCGCTGGGCGTGCGGGTGACGCGCATCGCGATGGGGGTGCCCGTCGGCAGCGACCTGGAATACGCCGACGAGGTGACGATGCACAAGGCGCTCGAGGGACGCCGCGAAGTATAGTGTGCCCACGACTTTGATACCGACGTCATACCAGTTTCCCGTTCTTATCCTCGTCGTCGTGGGCGGTGTCATTGCATGGGCCGCCGGGTACCGGTTGTTCCGCTTCGTCCTCACGCTGTTCGGGTTTTACATCGGGGCGCTCGCCGCGACGGCCGTGCTGGGTCCCGGCGATCGCACGCTGCTCATCTTTGCCGCGCTGGGCGGCGGCGCCGTGGGCGCGCTGATCATGTTCTTCGGGTACTTCGTCGGTGTCGCGCTCGTCGGCGCGGGCATCGGCGCGCTGGCCGTGCACATGATCTGGACCTGGATTGGCGGCGACCCGCACGCGTTTGTCGTGATTCTCGCGTCGGTGGCCGGTGCCGCATCGGCAATGGCGCTGCAGCGCTATGTCATCGTCGTGGCGACGGCATTCGCCGGGGGATGGACGGTGTTGTGGGGCCTGATGCAGCTGAACGACTGGCACCGCACCGCGGCCGCACGGCCGTTTGTGTGGATGGTGTACCCGTTCGATGCCTCGCAGGGATCCTGGAGCATCGTTGTGTGGCTCGCGATTGCGCTCGCGGGCGTTTTCATTCAGCTTCGTTACACCGGCCGCGTGCAGACCATCGTCCGCGCCAAACCCAAAAAGTAGGGCCCGGCTTCAGCCGGACCGTCATTCAGGAGGCAAACATGGCAACGTTCGAACGCAGCGTCACGACGGACTGGGAAGGTGGACTCATGGACGGCAAGGGGGTCGCGAAGGCAGGCACGGGCGCCTTCTCGCTGCCGGTCACGTTTCCCGTTCGTATCGGCGAGCCCGCCGGCAAGACGAGTCCCGAAGAGCTGATGGCGGCCGCGCACGCCGCGTGTTTTGCGATGGCGATGAACGCCGCGCTCGGCAAGCGCGGCGGCAAGGCGGCGAAGACGCACGTGACGGCCACCGTGACCGCCGACAAGAGCGACGCGGGCATCAAGATCGTGTCGTCGAAGCTGAAGGTCACGGTCGAAGGGCTGGAGGGCATGAGCCCGTCCGACTTCGGGGCGTTTCTCAAGGAAGCCGACAAGGGTTGTCCCGTGTCGAATGCCTATCGCGGCACGATGCAGATCGACGTCGAAGGATCTGCACAATAGATACTTGTAGGGATTGGGATTGGGGATTGGGGATTAGGGATTAGGTACGTAGGGCGGGTCTTGCTTTGCAGACCCGCCCCTCTTCAGCCGAAAAGAGAGATATGCAGAAACATATCCTCTCGATCTTCGTGCTCACCGCCGCAGTGGCCTGCGGTAGTCCAAACCAACAACAAACTGCGCAGTCGGTCGGCGCTCCCGCGAGCGAGACACCCGCGGCCGGTGCGAGCGCGCCGGCGGCCACTACCCCGGCGACGCCAGGTACCGGTGCGCAATCTCTGGCTGCTCCGGGCGGATCTGCGCCTGCGGCCGCGACGCCAGCCGCGCCGCCCGCCCCCGTAATGAAGGAAATGGATGTTCCGTCAGGTACCGAGCTGGTGCTGAAGCTCGAAACCGGCGTGTCTTCCGCGACCGCGAAGCCGGAGCAGACGGTCCGCGCGACGGTGATGAAGCCGATCGTCGTCGATGGCATGGTCGCTATTCCCGAAGGTGCATCGGTGACGGGCACCGTGATCTCGGCCGAGCAGTCGGGACGTGTGAAGGGACGCGCATCGATCGCGCTGCGCTTCCACGAAGTGACGGTGTCGAAGACCGCGTACAAGATCAACACATCGCGCATCGCGCGCGAGGCCGAGGCCACCAAAGGCGAGGACGCCACGAAGATCGGCGTCGGCGCGGGCGTCGGCACGGCGATCGGCGCGATCGCCGGCGGCAAGAAAGGTGCGGCGATCGGCGCGGCGGTGGGCGGCGGCGCGGGCACGGGCGTGGTGCTCGCGACCAAGGGCAAGGAAGTAAGCATTCCCGCGGGCGCGACGCTTCGGACGAAAATCGTCGAGCCAGTCAAGATAACCACGACGATGTAGGGTTCGTGGAGTTCGTCGGTTCGTTAGGTTCGTTAGGTTCGTGGGTTCGTTAAGGTTCGTGGCGGATAATGGGGTCATGACGACTCCCGCGATTCCGCTCAAAGAGTTCGATCTCGAGATGGCATCCACGCGCAAGCTGCTCGAGCGTGTGCCGGGCGACAAGGGCGCGTGGAAGCCGCATCAGAAATCGTTTTCGCTCGGTCACCTCGCGCAGCTCGTGGCCTGGATTCCCGGCTGGGTCACCGCGTCGCTGCGCGAGCCCCGCATCGATCTCGCCAAGGCTGGCGGCTACTCGCTCGAATCCACCGACACGCTCGTCAGCATGTTCGACAAGAACGTGCGCGAGGCGCGCGCCGCGCTGGAATCGGTCGTTGGCGCGGCGCTCGCCGAGCCGTGGTCGCTCACGCGCGGCGATCAGGTGTTAATGACGCTCCCGCGCGGGGAAGCCGTGCGGCAGCACTTGAGTCACCTCGTGCATCACCGCGGTCAGCTGACGGTGTATCTGCGGCTCGTCGACGTGCCGCTGCCGCCGGTGTACGGGCCGACGGCGGACGAACGGTGGTAACGGGTTCGTTGGTTCGTCAGGTTCGTTGGTTCGTCAGGTTCGTGGGGTTCGTGGGGTTCGTGGGTTCGTGAAGTTCGTAGGTTCGTAAGGTTCGGCAGACCTGACGTTGACCGTAGTGCGCCGGACAACCTAGAATTAATGGTTCCCGCGGCCATCCCCGGCCGCGTTGTCGCCCATGTTCCTCAGTAGCTCAACGGCAGAGCATCCGGCTGTTAACCGGAGGGTTGCTGGTTCGAATCCAGCCTGAGGAGCCACTCACAGATTGAGGATTGGCGCCGAGCGCCCTCGCGCGGGCGCAAACCCGAGCCGCTCGCGCCGAGCATATCAGGGTGGGCCTCACCTCGTCGCCGCACCACCGAAACAGTTTTCGAAAGCATATGACGCACACGCTCGAGATCAGCCTCAGAATTCCGTCCCTGCGCGTCCGCCGTCGCGAGGGGAAGGAGGGCGCGGAAACCATCGCCAATAATGACGTCAGGTTCATCAAGCACGTCGAACTCGACAAGGTCCCGAAGGCGGGCGACGTGTTGACCATGGTGGTCGGCTCGGGCGGGTCGTTTCAATGCGAGGTGGTCAGGAGCGACTGGCATGACGACAAGAACATGTTCGTCACCGCGTGCCGGTATTCCAAGCGGTCCATTTCCGAAGCGGAATACCAAGCCCTGCTGGACGCGTCGGACTGGCAGATGAAGGCACTTTTATAGACGGACGGGATGTTGATCCGTGGGAGGCGACAATGACGGGAACGATTCGTACGTTGCGAGTGGACAAGGGGTTCGGGTTCATCAAGGACGACGGAGGGAAGGACTACTTCTTCCACCAGAGCTCCATCTACGGCGAGGGCATTGAGAATCTGCGTGAGGGTGACGGCGTCGAGTTCGACGTCGGCCAAGGACCGAAGGGCCCTCGGGCCGAGAACGTGCGACGCACGACGACCTAGGGAGCCTGAGTGCTCATCTGCCGAAACGCTCAACCAGGTACACCACGTCCTGCAGTTCCTAACCCGAGGATGACCGTCTTCGTTGGAACATCACAACTTCCTTGTTGCCCCGCTGACGTCTGACCGCCTGGTACTCGACACGAAACAGGCCGGCTCACTGTCGGCCGCTGCTCGTGCCCGATGAGCCCACGGTAGCGACCCGCTGAACAGCGAGATTGTCATCAGCGAGCCCTTGGTTGTGGCACTACCGCCAACGCACCACTTCTCCTCGCGACCACGCCTCCAGTTGTCGGTCCTGGCGAACGAACCCTTCGTCCTGCCGCCGGACCGGGGATGGTGGGCGGCCCACAGTATCCGCCTCGTGAGTACCTGGGATCGCCGCCCGATCGCGATCGATATCTACAACAACTACATTACGAGCTCACACGACAATCCGATCGAGACCGACGGCAGCATGCACAACATCCGCGTGATGCGGAACATGCTCATCAATCACGCGTCGCACGCGTTCTGCAATCAGCCGGCGCTCGGCGGACCGGTCTACTGGATCCGCAACATCGCCTATAACCTGCCCGGTGGGTCGACTCGTCTCACTGGTGGATCCGCCGGCGTGATCTTCTACAACAACACGATTCTGTCCGAGACGTCGGGAACTCCGGTCTCGTTCCGGTGGAGCTCACCGAGGTTCCAGATCCCGATGGTCCCGTCCGGGCCTGGCGGCGAAGATTCCCGGCTCGAGACGCGGGAGTTCGCGTCGTTGGCTGAGTACAGCAAGGTGACCGGCCATGACAGCCATAGCGTCCTCGTGGATTACGACGTGTTCATGAACGTGAAGCGGCTCGATGCGCAGGATGTCAAGACGGTCCAGAACATCTATCTGGCGAAGGACTTCGATTTCAGACTGAAGCCCGGGTCCGCGGCAGTCGACCGCGGGGTGAAGCTGCCGAGCGTGACCGACGGGTTCGCCGGGGCCGCGCCGGATCTTGGCGCACTCGAGGTCGGGGCGGCGCTCCCGCACTATGGCCCCCGGCCATAAAGAGCGCTTCCATTCCTGTAGTGTCCGCCTTTAGGCGGACGCCCGGCCGGTCCGGCTGAAGCCCGACACTACATTGCTCTTCCTCACTTTCCGCCAGGTTGCGGTGGAGGTTCAGGGAATCCGGACTGCGACGTCGGCATGCTAATCAGGAAATATCCAATCTTGCCGGTGTCCGGGTCGACGAAATGCAGCTGATTGCGGGGAATCCACGCGATATCGCCTGCAGCGAGGGTGTACTCGCTGGCATCGAGGTAGCCGGTGCCGCGAATCTGCCCCGGCGTCGTGACGACCGGGTTCACCAGCCGGCCGTCAAAGGCGGCCTTCGCCGTTCCGTGCCGCACGAAATAGATCTGGTCGACATCCTCGTGCGATTCGTAGGGGCCGATGGCGCCGTTGTAGATGATCATGGCGACATTAGCGCCGCCGGGGAACCGTAGCTGCGTCGTTGCAGGTTCATCGGCGAACGTTTTGTCGACTTGCGCTTTGCGCGCCAGATAGCTCGTCGGTTCCGGCAACGGCGAGCCACCGGCGATTCCCGCGCCGCCGTTCTGCGCCGCGCGAGGGGTGAATACCCGCACCGCCACGTATTCGAATCGGCTGTTGCCGGGGTCGATCTCATATGGAACATTTCGTGGCACATGAAGGACATCGCCCGCGCTGACGTCCTGTGGAGAACTGGGAGCCGGCATGCCGGTGTGCAGGACGACTCTCGCTGTGCCTTTTCGCACGAACCAGTACTCATCGGCTTCCATGTGGTCGGTCGCCGGCAGTTTCTTCGTGCTCACGCGGAACGTGACGGCGTGGTTTGTCTTCGTATAGACGTCCCATGAGTCCTGGATTTTCGCGAAGTGGGCGTCGACCTCTGCGCTCTTCATCACGTGCGAGAATAGGTTCTTTATCAGTTTGGCCTGTGCCTGAGCCGGGCTCGGGGTCATCGCAATCACCAGCCCGGACGCGACCAACGCGAATCGTAGTGATGTCATAGGAGCCCCTTAGTACGCGCCGGTGCCATTTGGCACGATCGCCTTCGGCAGAGACTGCTCCGCCGTCATGCCGTTCAAGCTCACGAGGAAGTACCCGACCTTCCCTGTCGTCGGTATCGGGACGATGTAGTGCAACGTATTCCGGAAGACGAACAGCAGGTCGCCCGGATTCATCGTGTACTCGGTCGATCCCTGGGGAGGCGGAAGCCCCATCACGCCACGGCGATCCCAGTGCCCGTTGGCGATGAACCCATCCATGTATGCCTTGCCCGTGCCGTACGTCGCAATATATAGATGCTCGTCCCGTTCGTGGTTTTCGACGGGACCGCCATCGAAGGGACCCCATTTCACGCCGTCGGGACCGCCGTTGTAGAGATTCGCGGTGATGCCGGCATAGACAGGCACACTGGCTGTGGCCGTTGCATAGATGTTGTCGATCTGCGCTTTGGTCACGATCGTCGGCGGAGTGCCCGGGAACGCGGGCGGCGTACCACCGCCACCGGCGGCGGGCGCACCACGGCCACGCCCCGCGGGTGGGACCAGGAATTTTCGGACCGCGACATATTCAAAGCGGCCGGCGGGCATGACTTGATAGGCCATGTGGCGCGGAACATTCACGATGTCGCCTTCTGCAGCAGCGTAGGTGTTTCCCGGTGGAGTTACTCCTAGTTGCAGTGAGAAGGGTGCCAAAGAGACCTTCCCCGATCCGCGGTAGACGAACCACAATTCGTCAGCTTCTGTGTGGACCTTCCACGGCAACTTCGTCGTGTTGCTCGCCGCGCGCAGGGTGATGGCGAAGTTCGTTTTCACCACGAGGTCCTGCGAATCCTTCACCTGCGCCAGGGCAGCGAGAACCTCGGTCTTTGTCATCAGGTGCGGAAACAAGTTCGTCTTCGGGCCGGGCGAAACGGTGATCGACTTCGGGAACTCCGCGGCCGGCGGCGGCGCCTGGGCACTCGGCCGGCTCGTGTGGAGGGCACAATACTCCGATCAGAACCAAGAACGCGAAGAGAATCATCCACGCGCGCTTTGAATGAATCATGAAGGTCTCCTTTCCGGCGCCGTCACATTGAAGGCGGAGATTATCGCTGCGCTGAGAGAAATCGTCCGCTCCCTACGACGGCAGGCGAAACGCAATCAGCTCGCCCGAATATGCCGCTCCGCTGACCGCGACAACGAGATACTGGCGTCCGTTCAGCATGTACGTCATCGGCGAACCGGTTTGCGGCGCAGGCAGGTACACCGCACCGACTTCTTTTCCCGTCGCCTTATCATAGGCGCGCAGCATCGCGCCGCGGGCGCCGCTCGGCGTCGGACCGAATCCCGCCTCTCCAGAAATCACCAGTGTCTTCGTCGTTAGCGATCCAACGACGCCAGGCCGTCCGGTGCGCGGGATGTTCAACCCTTTCAGCGCGGGGTGATTGCGAATGTCGTCCGGCGTTTCGCCGTGCGGCACTTGCCAGAGAATCTCCCCCTTCGCGAGGTCGATTGCCGTCAGCTGTCCGTATGGCGGCTTCATGATCGGCAGGCCTTGCACGTTCACGCCGCCAGCGCCACCCGCTCCCTCTCCTCCGGCAGCCGCTGCTTGTGGGACGTTCGCGCCTGGAGCAGGCGCTCGTCCTCCGCCTGCCGCGGCGCCTGTAGTTCGCGCGCCGGTGAGCGCGTTGCCCATGACATACGCGAGATCGTTACGCGACGGATCGCGCGGAGGGATGAGGCCAAGCAGTTGGGCCACCGTTTTCTGGGAGTTCACGTACAGAATGTTCGTCTCGGGATCGTAGGATCCCCCGGGCCAATTCGTCCCTCCCGCGGCCGATGCCATCGAGAGCGTCGCGATTGGTCCATCGGCTTTGCTCACCACCGGGGGTGTGAAGATCGGCCCAATCTGATAGCGAGCGATCACCTTGCGCCCTTCCGCCCGCAGCTCAGGCGTGAAATCGATCAGATCGTCCTCGAGGAATCCCTGCGAATCGTATTTGAAGGGTTGACCACGGCCGTTGAGCGGGAACGGCTGCGTCGGCGCGTACCACTCACCTGGCACGTCGCCCTTCGGCACGGGTCGTTCCTCGATCGGCCACAGCGGCTGGCCGGTCACCCGATCGAACACGTACATGAATGCCTGCTTCGTTGGCAGCGCGACCGCCTTGATGATCTTTCCGTCGCGCCTGATGTCTACGAGCATCGGCGCGCACGGGATGTCGTGATCCCAGATGCCGTGATGCACCAGCTGGAAGTGCCATTTGCGCTTGCCGGTCTGCAGGTCGACAGCGACGAGGCTTTCCGCGAAGAGATTGTTGCCGGGGCGATCGGCGCCGAAGTAATCACCTGTCGCGCTTTCGATCGGCAGATACGCGATGCCGAGCTCGGGATCGATGCTGATTTGCGCCCACGCGCCGGCATTGCCGGTATACGACCACGAATCCTTCAACCACGTGTCGTTCCCGAACTCACCCGGCGACGGGATCGTGTGGAAGATCCACAGGCGCTTGCCGGTGCGCACGTCGAATCCGCGAATGTGGCCTTTCACGTTCGCCTTCCCGGTCGGCACGCCGCCCCATCGATGTGCGGCACCGACGACAACGACGTTGCCGGCAACGGTCGGCGTCGCATGGAGTCCGATCTCACCGGACATCGGGTCGATCTCTTGATCGATGTTCTGCTTCAAATCGACGATGCCGTCGTCGCCGAATGTCGGAATGCGCATGCCCGTCTTCGCGTTGAGGGCCACGAGGCGATAACCCGGCGTGACATAGAGAATCCGCTCTTCCTTTCCGTCGGTCCAGTACGCGAGGCCGCGTCCTGACAACCGCCGCGGCGCCACGGCGCCGCGCGGGCCTTCGTGCTCGCTATGGATCCAGAGCTCTTCACCCGTTTCCGGATCGAGCGCCGCGACCGCACGTCTGGTGCCAGCTGTGGTGTAGAGGACGCCGTTCGCCATCAGCGGCGTCGACTGGAAATTGAACTCGGGACGCGGCCCGAGATGATCGGTCTTGAAGCGCCACGCGACGGTGACCGTGCTGAAGTTCGTCGCGTCGATCTGGCTCAGCGGCGCGTACCGGGTGTGGCCCGCGTCGCCGCCATATGATCGCCACTCGCCGTTGACTGCTCCTGTCTGGCCCCGAACCACTGCAGCACTTGCAGCGCCCGCGATGACGACGATGAAGATGGGAAGGCGAAGTCTCGATCGGATCATGCTGCGCTCCGTTCTTGTGCACGATCGTGAGCCGAAGGCGCCGATTATACTGTGGGGACCCGCTGATACGACCGTCCGGCACGTTCCTGATTTGGGACCATTTTGGACATGCGATAAGCCTGCCGCGATCGCGACGATTGCCAGGTGCGTGTGCGTTCACGCGGTAGCCGAGAGAAGCTTGGACCAGCGCGATCATCGGCTCCCCCGGCCTCGGCATCGAGCTCGACGACAACCTGATCGAGAACGAACGAAACGCGCCCGAGTGGGAATTCCCGGCGCGCTCGGACAGCTTCGACGGTTCGGTGCTGGATCACTGACGAATAGACGCCACTACGCTATGAACAACATCTGAAAAACAGAGCCCATGTCATCAGCACCACGATCCTGCTTCTCGTCGCCGCTGCCGCGGCGCCGGCCCAGGAGAAACCTCAGGCACCTCCGCCTGCGCAGGGTCGCGGCAATAAGGTCAGGGCCATCGCGCTCGTCCCCCGCCTCACTCAAAAAACGGAATCCCCGGCGTGGCGATCCGGCGAAGGCCATCCTCGATCAGGTCAACGCCGATGCCTGGTCTGTCTGGCAGTTTCAAGAAGCTGTTTTCAATGACCGGCGGATTGCTCACAACGCCTTCGTACTGCGTGCTCTGGTTGCTTTCGAGCATGAGGAAATTCGGAATGGACGCGCAGAGGTGAGCCGAAGCCATCATCCCCAGCGGCGAGCTGACCATGTGAGGGGCAAACGGCACGTAGTGGAGATGCGCCAGGTTCGCGATGCGTTGACCTTCTCCGATACCGCCGCACTTCTGAACATCGGGCATGATGATGTCCGCCGCCTTCTTGTCGAGCAGCGTCTGGAACTGGTGAGCCAGAAACAGGTTTTCGCCGACGCAAATCGGAATGTTGGACGACGCCGTCACTTCCCGGAGCGCGTCCATGTTTTCGGCGGGCACCGGTTCCTCCACCCACAGGGGCTTAAACGCCTCGAATTCCCGGATCAGCCGGATGGCCGACGGCAGGTCGAACCGGGTGTGCATCTCCACCATGATTTCCATGTGATCGCCGACGGCGCTCCTCACGGCGGCGACGGTCTTCACGATCCGTTCGATTTCCTTCGGATTCGCCGTGGTGTTGTACACGTCCTGTTTGTTTGGATCCGCCGGTCGATCGACCCAGAACTTAATCGCGTCGAAGCCTTTGTTTCTGGCTTCCAGACATGACGCCGCAATCTGCTCGGGCGTGCCGCTGTTGGACCGCGGGTGCGTGTACAGGTGGACGGAGTCCCGAAACTTACCGCCCAGCAGCCGGTACACGGGTACTTCGAGCGCCTTGCCTGCAAGGTCCCAGAGCGCAATCTCCAGTCCCGACAACACCGCGATGAACGTGCCGCCCTGGGCGCCGGAGAAGACGTTGTCCTGATTGACGCGCCGCACATCCTCGAAGAGGCGATTGACGTCGAGCGGGTTCTTCCCGATGAGCTGCGAGCCAAAGACCGACGCGAGGTAGTGGCCGCCGACAACCGCATCCGTGCCTTCTCCGTATCCGGTGATGCCCTGATTGGTTTCAACCTTCACGAACATGCGCCGCTGCGAACGCGTAGCGAACGCCGTCGAGATCTTGGTGATCTTGAGGTCGCTCGGCTTTGACGCGACCGACTGCGCCGCCACGGCATGCTGGATACCGTTGCCGAAGGTGACGAGCACCCCCGCGGCACCGCCAACGCCCGCCTGCTTGAGAAAGGATCGCCGTGAACGTTCGGTGCTCATGTGACGTCCCCCTTGTTGAGTTGCGCCGGAAAAAGTGTTGTGGCAGACGAGGCTGGGGACCTCCGCGCAGGGATTCCCGATCACCTACAGCGTCGACGGCAAGCAATATATCGCGGTGCTGGCCGGGCGCAGGCGGGCGAAGGCGGGACAGGCGCTCTACGTCTACGCGCTCGATGATCAGAAGTAACGGCTTGCCCGAACCTGAAGTTGGCTGCGATCCGTGGACTTGGCGCTCTCGCCCTCCTCGTGAAAGCGTTCGAGGATCTCGTAACCCTGGCGGCGACAGTATTCCTCGCAGGCACGTCAGAATGTCAGCCGAAGCGCCAGCTGAATCTGGCGATTGGCCCGGGCCGTACTGGTGATCGTTGCGATATTCCCGGAACCCACAGCCGCAGCGGGGAGAGCGAACTGGGGAGTGTTGAACGCATTGAACACTTCCGTGCGGAATGTAAGTACCCGCTGTTCCCCCAGCCGAAAACGCTTGGCCAGGGTCAAGTCGACGTTCGTCCTTGCAGGTCCGCGGAGCATGTTCCGCGATGAGTTGCCCCAATTGAACGCGGTTGGCGTGCTGAACGCCGCGGGATTGAACCATTGCGAGATCGTCTGATTCTCTGGATACAAGGGTTGTCCGGATACGACATCCGCCCGGCCGCCCCTGCCCGTGTTGGTCGGTGAGCCGGGAGCAGTGACGGTGAACGGCAGGCCCGTCTGGAACACCATGATTCCGGAAAAGTCCCAGCCGCCGAGAACATAGGACGCGATGTTTTCCTCGGAAAGCCACTTGCGTCCCATCCCGAATGGCAGTTCCCAGGTGCCCGCCACATTCACTCGATGGCGCATATCGCTGTTGGAAGGCCCCCAGTCCGCATCGCGATTCAATGGGTCCTGCGGTACAGGGCCACCGGCTCCTCCGTCGCCCCCGGCATTGTCGTAACCTTTGGACCACGTCCAGTTCGATAGCAGGTAAAATCCGCGGTCAAACCGCCGTTCAACCGACGCCTGCATCGAGTTATATTCCGACGTCCCGGACGACTCCAGCCAGTTGATATTTGCAACGCCGGGCAGGTAGCTGATGTACGGCCGCCGCGGATCGAGAGCGCCCGGTCCCGGATCAGGAGCATTCAGCGGACGCGCCCACGCAAGATAACGGCCGAGCGAGCCCACATACCCGAGCGTCACCACCGTGCGGGGGTCCACTTCGCGTTGCACCGCAAGATTGAACTGCATCATCTGCGCGTTCCGGTAATCGGGATCGACTCCCATCAGGGTGTAAATCGGCGGCCCCTGCGTCAAGTTCGGCGTGGTGACGACGGTCGGGAAACCATCCGTCAGGCGGTTGACGGGAACACCGTTGGTGTTGATGGGAACATTCACCTGAAAGCCGAATGGCGGCTGGCGGAACTGGCGTATGTTCGTGCCGGCGTTACCTTGCGGCGCGTAGAAGATTCCGAAGCCGCCGCGGATCACCGACTTGCTCTCGGGCGTGTACGCGAACCCAAGGCGCGGCCCGATTGCGAGGTAGTCCGTCCTGATGTTGCCGGTTCGCGACACGCCGTTCAGGCCCGCAAGCAGTTGCGTTCCGGTCGCGGGGTCGAAGTTGGCCCAGACGTCGTCGTTTTCCACGAACGGGGTGTTGATCTCATAGTGCAATCCGATATTCAGGGTCAGATTGCGCTTCGCGCGCCATTCATCGCGAATGTAGAAATTGTTCTCCGCGGCTCGCAGAACGGCGGTGCCGGGCGTGAAAACATCCCGTACGATGGCATCGGGAAACCCAAGCAGCATCGCCGCCATCGTGTCACCGGTCCCTCCCGTTGATAATGGGTTCCGCGTCCATGCCGGACTGAAATTCCACCGGCCAAATGCGCTCTGACCCGGAGGACTTGCCGTTTCCGACGTGCGCCGCCAGCGAATGTCCGCGCCGAACAGAATGTTATGCGACCCCCGCTGCCAGTTCATGTTGGCGATGACCTCATGCATGTGCTGGTTGCGGATCAGCGGGGTGGACCTGGCATTGCCCAGACCTACACGATCCGACGGGTCGATGATCGGCGCTGAGGGTTGATAGGGGTCGCTGTTGTTACGGCCTGGGATGGTCTGCCACACTGGGTTGGTCAGCTGGGTTGGTATCAGGGCCATATCGTACTGCGTGTAGCCATACCGGACTTCCAATACCTGGTTCGACGACAGCAGGCGTGTCCAGGAACCAACCATGTTCTGTCCCTTCACGTCATTGTCTCCGGCGAAGCTTGCCGGGCTGCCGCCGATATCCGTATTGAACGTATCCGGGATCGTGAGGAACGCACGATCGATTGAGTAGCGGCCGAACAGCGTGTCTCCCCCTGCCAGCTGGTGGTCAATGCGTCCATCCGCCCGATGCAGGCTGCTCACCTTCTGTGGATTCGCGACATAGTTGTTGAACACTGCCGAGTTCTGTGGCGCCGGATACAGATTGATCAGGGTCGCTCCGATTCTGTCCCAGCGTTCCGGCGGAATGATGTCATTCGGGAACCGGTCACGAATCACGCCGGAACCGTTCGGGTTCGGCCGCGTGGTCAGCGGATCATAGATGCCGTTTGCCGTCACACCCTGGAAGTTTCCCTGCCGCATGGCCATCGTGGGAACCGTCACCAACTGGGTGTCTCCGAAGACCTCCCGGTAGCCTTCGTAGTTCGCGAAGAAGAATGTGCGGTTCTTGACGACGGGCCCGCCGAGACTCCCGCCGTACTGGTTCAGGCGGAAGGGAGGCTTGTCAAAATCCGGATTTGCGAAGTAATTACTGGCGTCCAGTGCGCTGTTCCGGAAGAACTCGAACACAGACCCATGAAAGGTGTTGCCGCCCGCCTTCGTCGTGATCACCACCACTGCGCCCGCCGAGCGGCCGTACTCCGCTCCGGCATTGTTCGTAATCACCTTGAACTCCTGGATGCCCTCCACCGACGGCCGGACCACGAAGGTTTGCGAGATCATCTCGGTGTTGTCGATCCCATCGATCAGCACCTGATTGCTCCAGCTGCTTGCGCCGTTCGCCTGAAGCGTGGTGCCTCCGGGCCGCAGCTCGTCGGGCCTTCGTCCGGAGTTGATCGTGTTTTGCTGGGCGTAGTCGAGCCCGGTCACGCCAGGGGCGAGGATCGCCAGTTGGACGAAATTCCTGCCGTTCAGTGGCAGCGCATTCACGGCTTCGGAACTGATCACCTGACCGATCGACGCATTCTCCGTTTGCAGCAGCGGCGCCGCCGCAATCACGTCAATTGCCTGCTCCAGACCGCCCACGGCGAGTGTAATGTCCAGGCGCGCTCTCTGGGATACCTGCAGCACGTAGTTGCGGAAAGCCTTCGGCTGAAATCCCTGCAGGGAAGCACCCACGGTATAGCTGCCCGGAATCAAATTCACCGCCGAGTACGAGCCGGCGCTGTCAGTCACCAATCGGGTCGTGGTGTTGGTGGCTTCATTGGTGACCTCCACCTGGACACCGGGCATCGCTCCTCCGGACGTGTCTGTTACCGTGCCGACAATCGACGCCCGCTCAACCTGGCCATACAGCGGCACGACCAGAACAACGCAAGCCATCGCAAGCCCGGGAAGAATGTTAGCCAGAAGCGCCGGCAGCAATCCCGTTCGGTTCTTCATACTTGCCCCCTGAGTGTTGCGTTTGTACCGAGGAGGAAAATTACTTTCAGTTTTGAATGAGCCGGGACTGTAGCAGATAGTGGAACGAAGTTTTGAGACAGATTGAGACGACAGTTCACGGCTTTCGGCCAGCCCGGATGGATTCATGCTCGTTACTGCCTGGCCGCGGGGGCATGACGCGGTCGCGTCGATCGTATCGAGCTCACCGACGATGACCGGCGTCGTCGTCTGGTTATCGCACGACCCAGCCAAGAATTCTGTTGGGTAAGTCCTTGAGCGGTCTGTTCATTCGCCGAAACCGGAGAGACTACATAATTGACGGCTTCCGCGGCCGGATGATATAAGCCACCGGTCAACCGGCACCGGTGCCAATCCGTTGCGATTCGCCGGCAGGTTTGAAGGAGTGCCGGAAGCTGACTCCCGGCACCACTCCGCTCACAGCAAACAAGTAACACGTTAATCTTGTTTACCGATAGAGTGACGGCCATCAAGATGAACGTAAAAGGCGCAGACAATTGGTGACGCCAATGATCCGGTCCGCGTCGCGACGTCAATGGTTCAGGAACATCGCCGCCGGGATGACCGGCCTGCTGGCGGGCGAGCGGCTCGTCCGCGGAGCGCAGGCCCCTTCGCCTGCGTCCGGCGCCCTCGTCGATCCGCGGTCGGCAATCAAGATCACCAGGCTCGAGATCATCCCGGTCAACACGTTGCGCACGATCTTCGTCAAGATGCACACCGACGCCGGCGTCGTCGGCATCGGTGAAGGGACGGTCGAGGGCCGCATCGGGACGGTCGTCGCCGCGATCAAGGAGCTCGAGCCGTACCTGATCGGCAAAGACCCGCGGCAACCCGCCCACCACTGGCAGGCCATCTACCGCCAGGCCTTCTACCGCGGTGACATCGTCCTGACGAGCGCGCTCTCGGCTGTGGACATTGCGATGTGGGACATCAAAGGCAAGGCGCTCGGCGTGCCCGTCTATGAGCTGCTCGGCGGACCGACGCGCGACCGCATCCGCGTCTACGGACAGGCGGAGACCGCCGAAGCGGCGCGCACGGTCATGGCCGAGGGTTACACCTCGATGAAGACCAGCGTGAACAACAGCCGCGGCCGGCCCTCGCGCTACTCCGAGAATCCCGATTTTATCGACGGCTTCGTCGAAAAGGTCGCGGCGATCCGCGAGGTCGTCGGGCCGAAGTTCGACCTCGGCATCGAGATGCACGCCGACCACTCGCCGCAGGTGGCGATGGTGATCATCAAGGCGCTCGAGAAGTTCCAGCCCTGGTTCTTCGAGGAACCGATCCAGCACCAGAATCTGCCGCTGATGGCGGAGATGGCCAAGAAGACACACATCCCGTTCGCGACCGGCGAGCGGTTGGTGACGAAGTGGCAGTTCCGCGACCTGCTCAACCTGGGAGCGGCCCAGCTGCTGCAGCCCGACATCACGCACTGCGGCGGGATCACCGAGCTGAAGGCGATCGCGACACTGGCAGAGGCCTACTACGCCGCGATGCTGCCGCATTCCCGCGAGGGCATCGTCGGCACGGTGGCGTCGATGCACGTCTGCGCGACCATCCCGAACTTCCTCGCGCACGAACTGCCGAGCCTCCAGGCCGCACCGAACGACGGCGTCGCCCGCAGTTATCTCGGCCGGAGCTACATCAAGAAGCCGCTGACGCTGACCGCCGGCCACGTCGTCATCAAGGGCAACTTCGACGGGCCGGGCCTCGGCATCGAGCTCGACGACAACCTGATCGAGAACGAACGAAACGCACCCGAGTGGGAATTCCCGACGCGGTCGGACAGCTTCGACGGCGCGGTGCTGGATCACTGATGCCAATGCGACTGCTGACTCTCGCCCTCCTGTTTTTTGCGCAGGCGCAGACGTACCCGCCGCCCTGGCCGCGCGCCGGCACCACGAAAATAATGGAGAACGACCGTTTGGTGGTCTGGGATGTCTCGTGGCTGAAGCAAGCCTATCCCGTGCATCGGCACGTCTACGACTACGCGGGCGTGTACTACACCAGCGGGGATCGCATCATCGTGTCGGAGCAGGGCGTGCGATCGCCCACGAGGTCCGTCGCGTGGGATACCTTTGTCCTGCCGCGAGGGATCACGCACAGCGAGGAAGGCGCGAGCGACCAGCCGCTCCGCGGTGTGTTCCTGGAGTTCAAGGAGCCTCAACCCCTCGGCGCCGCCGACGCGCGCACGAGCCCGCCGGCATTTCCCGGTATCTCAGGCAGGCAGCTCCGCGACAACGACCGCGTGACGATATGGGAGCTCGCGCCGGCGCCAGGTCCCTCCGGGCCGCCGCACCTCCACGCGCGCGACGCCGTGATCGTCGCCTTTACGGAACTGAAGCCGCATGTCACGTTCGTGGCGCGCGGAACCGTCCACAACGATGAGCAGACCAGCGGCGCCGATCGCGTCTTTGCGTTCGAGGTGAAGTAAGGGGGGCTGCCCGACGAGGTCCAAATCCCCCCAAAAGCGGCCTTTTTTGCCAGGGAGGGCTACCAGACGCCCTCAGTAAAGGAACCCTTGCCGCGGAGCGGAAACTCTGGCAAAGTAAGCCCAAATCCCAGGAGTTGATATGGCTGATAAGAAGCTCGTAGGGGAAAACTATTCGACGCCGGAACTGCGCGCAAAAGTAACAGGCCGCTCGAAGTATGCCGAAGACTTTCGCGCCGAAGGGATGCTGTTCACGCGGTTGGTCTTGAGCCCGTACGCGCACGCCAAGATCATCAGCATCGACGCCAGCGCCGCGCTGGCGATGGACGGCGTGAAGGCCATTTTGACGCCCGAGGACGTGCCCGGGCCCAAAGATCAGATTAACGACAACGGCACGATCATCAGGGCCAATCCTCGCAGCGAAACGGCGCTCAGCCAACGAAGCGATGTATCAGGGTCAGCCAGTGCTCGCCGTGTGCGCCGTCAGCGAGTACGTCGCTGCCGAGGCGATCGAACGCATCAAGATTCGGTGGCAGCCGCTGCCGTTCAACGTCGATCCTGTGGCGTCGCTGGTGCCGGGCGCGCAGAATCCGCGGACTGAAGGCAACGTCTGGAAACGCCCCGCGCCGCCCGCCCAGGGGCAACCGCCGGGCGTTCCCGAGCCCATCGACGTGAAGTGGAACGCGGCCGAGGTAGAGGAATACAAGCAAGGCCGGTTGCCGGTGACCACGTTCACCGATCCCGAATGGAAGCTCGGCGACGTCGAAGAAGGCTTCAAGAAGGCGGCGCTCGTCCTCGACGAAACATTCGTGAGCGCGAACGTCAGCCATCAGTGCCTCGAGTCGCGGACGGCGATGGCGTTCTGGCAGAACGGCAAGCTGCATATCCACACCTCCACGCAGGGCGTGGCGCAGGCGGTCTTTTCGTTCGTGCGCTGGCTCGAGCTGAAGCCGGAAGACATCGTCCTGGTGAACGAATACACGGGCGGCGGCTATGGCTCGAAGGGCGGCGGATCGATCACCGACATCATTCCCGCGCTGCTGTCCAAGAAACTCGGCGGCGCGCCGGTGATGATGCGTATCAGCCGTGAAGAGGAACATGCGATCGGCCGCGCCCGCCCGGCGATGCACAGCCGCGTGAAGGTGGGTTTCACGAAGGAAGGCCGCGTGACCGCGGTGGATATGTTTACCGTGACCGAAGGCGGGCCGTACGGTCCCGGCGGCGACGGCAACACGGCGAGCGGGTACGCGTCTTTGATGTATCAGCCCGAAACGTTCCGTTACCGCGGCATCACCGCGATCACGAACACGCCGCCGCGCGGCGCGCTCACCCAGCCGGGCGGCTTTCAAGGCTGCCAGATTATGGATGAGATCGTCAACAAAGCGGCGCGCAAGCTGGGCATCGATCAGGTAGCGATCCGCAAGCTGAACGCGCCGGAAGGAAAGGCGAAGTTCGGGCCGGCCAATGCTCGAGGCGAGCGCGGGTACGTGACGAGCTGTTTCCTCAAGGAAGCGCTGGACAAGGGTGCGGCGCGGTTCAACTGGAACGAACGCGTTGCGCGTGGCCCGCAACGCAACGGGTCGAAGGTGCGCGGCATCGGCGTCGGCGTCAGCTCCTATAGCGGCGGCTCGGTAGGTTTCGACGGTCTCTTCGTCATCACGCCAGACGGCAGGATGCGCGTCCATACTGGCATCGGCAATCTCGGCACCGAATCGTTCTCCGACTGCCAGCGCGTGGCGGCGGAGATGGTCGGCATGCCATGGGAGAAAGTCGAGATCGTCTGGGGCGATACGGCGATGCACCTGCCGTGGAGCTGCAACTCGGGCGGCAGCCAGACGATACACGCGCATACGCGCACGGCGCACGCGGCCGCGACAGACGCGATCACCAAGCTGCAGCAGATCGCCGCCAAGGATCTCGGCGGGAGACCTGAGGACTACGTCGTGGGCGGCGAGCGCGTCTATCGGAAGGGCGGCGGCCGCGGGATGACGCTCGCGCAGGCGGCCAAGCGCGCCATCGAGCTCGGAGGCATTTACGACGGCCACGAGTTGCCCAAAGACATCAATGCGATGACGACGCGCTCCGCGACGGCTCTGGCCGGGCAGGGTCTCATGGGCGTGGCGAAGGACAACTTACAAGCGCGACGGAACGACGCGGTCGTTCTCCGCCGCGTTTGCCGAGGTCGAAGTCGACATCGAAACCGGGAAGTACACGGTCACGGAGTTTCATTCCGTGGGCGACGTCGGCACCGTGATTCACCCGGCCGCGCTCGGCGGCCAGATTCTGGGCCGTTCGATACTCGGCATCGCTCACGCGATCGGTCACCGGTGGATCTATGACCAGCGATACGGCGTCGGGCTCGCGAGGCGGTTCTACAACAACAGCCCCACGACGATTCTCGACGTGCCGAGAGAAATGACGTGGGACGCCGTCGGGATTCCCGATCCGGAAACGCCGGTCGGCGCGCGAGGCATCGGCGAGCCCCCGGTTGCATCCGCCTGCGATGCGGTGCTGAACGCGATCTCAGACGCGCTCGGCGACGAGGTGTTCGTCCGCTCGCCGGTTCTGGTGGATCACATCGTCAAAGCGCTCGACACCAAGAAGGTGGGGCAGTTCCCGCTCACGGCAAACGTGTAGGGACACTTCGCTATCAGGGCTGAAGGCAGAGGGCAGAGGGTAGAGGGCAAACGATGAAGTGCCCTCTGCTCTCTGCCCTCTGCGCTTTTCTACTCCTTGCCTCGTGTTCGCAGCCATCACCCAAACCAGCTGAACAGACGATCATCTGGGAGCGCGCCGGGTCCTGGTCCGGCCGCGGAAACGTGGAAACCAACTCGTTCCCTTCCTCGAGCGGCTACCTCCGATTCACCTGGGAGACGAGCAACGAGACGAAGCCGGGTGAAGGCAGGTTCAAGCTGAACCTGGGAAGCTCGATCAGCGGCCGCGTGATCATGACGGTGGTGGACCACAATGGCGCGGGTCGCGACGTCGCGTACGTCAGCGAGGAGGCGCGTACGTTTTACCTCAAGGTGGAGTCGGCAAACGAAGACTGGAAGGTCACCGTGGACGAAGGTTTTGCGGCCACAATCGAACGCAAGGACTGAGCGTCAGAGCATTTTCGAGAACGCTATAGCAGCCGGTTCCCCGTTCCTGTTCCGGGTTCCAAGGTTCGAGGTCGGCGAGGCGCCGACGACGACCGCCGCCGCGAGGATCATCGGCAGCCGGACTCGTTGGGTTCACGCTGACAGCAGCATGGGTCCTGGGTTACCACATTGTCTGTGAGCCGTCCGGACGGTAGTACGTCGGACGGTTCGGTCCGGGGGTGGAGACCTCGCCGACCTGCCGCACTCGCTCCATGTTCACCGTGACGCCGAGCCCGGGCCGGTCGTTCGCGTACAGCTTGCCTTCGCGGAAAGTGATGAACTCGTTGAGGTACGGAATCGGCTGGTCGCCGTAGTTGTATTCGAACACCACCGTCTGCGGATACGGTCCTAACGCGTGAATCTGCGCCGCGGTGGCGATCGGTCCCGTGAAGTGCGGCACGATTCCGATGTCGTGCGTCTCGCACAGAGCGCACACACGGATCATCTCCGTGATGCCGCCGACGTTCGGCAGCGAGCACCGCACGAAGTCGAGGTCATGATTCTCGACGAGGCGGTGGAAGTCCCAGCGCGCGCCCCACTCCTCGCCGGCGGCGAGCGGGACACTGGTCTGGAGACGCAGCTTGGGAATGTCCTGCAGGAACGCGTCCGTTTGCACCGGGTCTTCGACGAGGTACGGCTCGTGCTCCTCGATCAGCCTGCAGCCGCGGATCGCTTCGGCCAGCGTGAAGCGCTGGTGGAAGTCGACGGCGAAGTTGCCCTGCGGGCCGACGCCTTCGCGCGCCGCGCGGCAATCCGCCTCCATCTGGCGTATGCGCTCACGCGTGTCGTAGGTACTGGTCCCCCGGACGCTGGCCGCGTCGAACCGGAAGAAACGCCAGCCGGCCTCCATGCATTGCGCGGCGCGTTCGCGGAGCGTCCCCGTCCCGCGAAACGTCGTTGTATAGCACTCGAGGTAGTTTCGGTTCATGCCGCCGAGCAGCTCGTACACCGGCACGCCCAGTGCCTTGCCCTTGAGATCCCACAGGGCGAGGTCCAGCGCGCCGATCGCATGCAGCCGCTCGCGGCCGGGCGGATAGTGAAACGCCTTGTACATGTCCTGCCACAGGCGCTCGATCTCGAACGGGTTCTTGCCGATCAACCGGCTCGCACACGGGTTCAGCGTGTCGAGCGTGCCGCCCTCGCCGATGCCGGTGAGGTTGGCGTCAGTCTCGATCATGACGACCATGTTGCTCTGCAGCAGCGGGATTTGCAGCGGCATGACCGTCGGCACCTCGAAAAACCGGATGCGGGTGATCTTCGTCTTCGGCAGCGCGGCGTCCGCGACGCCGGGCCGCAGCCATGCCGCCGCGGCTGACGCCCCGACGGTTGCCTTGAGAAATGTCCGACGATCCATACTCTCCCTCCGGCGCTACACCGTGTCAGTCTGCATTCGATCTCGGGCTGGGCAGGCGCATTATAGGCGCGAGTCGTTGCTTATGCGCACGCTCGTTGTCATTGGGCCGAAACGTCATCCCTTGGACGTGGGCGGGCGCATCGCTTTGGCCGCCCTGCAAGGCCCGCATTCCTCAGGGGCGATTTTCCATCCGGCGAGTCGCGAGATTACGCAGGAACGTAGGCCAACCTGATCACATCCTCGCCAATCCGATCATTCGCCATAAGGCGGAGCGGCGGCCGGGGCCCGGCGAAATATGGCTTGCCGTGACCGAGCACGACTGGGTGCAGGTAGATTCGATACTCATCGATCAGGCCAAGTTCGGTCAGGCTGTGCGCCAGGTCCGGGCCAGCCACTTCGATCTCCCCGTCGCGCCCGGCCTTCAGCTCGCGGATCGCGCCCGCAAGATCATCCTCAACAAGCCTGGCGTTGGGGCCGACCGACTTCAGCGAGCGCGAGACGACCCATTTCGGCTGGTTCCGCCACGCCGCTGCGAAGGCGCGTTCCTCTGCATTCCATTCAGGATGATCGTCGTCCCAGTAGTGCATGATCTCATACATCCGGCGACCGTAGACACTGCCCGCCTGCCCCCGAGCTTCCTCGATGAAGTGGCGGAAGAGCGTGGGACTGGGCGCAAACGCCAGATGGTCGACGTAGCCGTCCAGAGACTGGTTCATTCCGAACACGAGCCTGGCCATACGACTTCCTTTCGATTGCCATCGTGCACAACATCGACGCAATTCGGATGGAGCCTGGCGATTCCGAGTTCTACTTCGGGAAATACAACGCCGCGAGCCCCTGCACGATCGTGTCGACGTCCACATCGTCCATGTTGATGAGGACGATGATCGAGAGACGGTCTTCGAGGAAGCGCGTAAAGCTCGCACGGGCTCCGGGACCGCCGCCGCCGTGATAGACCTGCGTCCGGCCGCGGTTCGTGGTGAGCTGCCAGCCATAACCATACCCGGAAGTGGTTCCGTCGTTCAGCCGAACCGGCGTCCACATCTCGCGGCGAGTCGCTTTGGTGAGGATCGTGTCGGTGTAGAGCATGGCGTCCCACTTCGCCATGTCGAGAACCGTTGAGAGAAACGCGCCGCTCGGGCGCAGCGCGGTCCACTCGGGCGCACGGCGCGGGTTGTCGTTGTCCACGTATCCAATCGCGCGATTGGCGATCTTCACCGTGGTATTCGTCGGGAACGTCGAGATCATGCCCGATGGTTTGAAGACCTTCTCGTCGATGTAACCGGCCCACGGACGGCCGCTGATCCGCCGGATGACCTCGCCCAGAATGAAGTAACCCACGTTCGAATACTGATACTTCTCCCCCGGCGCGAAGTGCAGCGGAGCGTCGTACGCCTTTCGGATCACGTCGATGTCGGGTTGGAACTTAGAGATGTCGACGCCGGGTGCTTCGCGCACGAGGCCGGCAGTATGCGTCAGCAGGTGCCGGATCGTGATGCCCTTCCACGCCGCGGGCGTGCCGGTGATGTGTTTGCTGACCGGATCGTTGACGGACAGCTTTCCGTCCTGCACCAGCAGCATGATGCCGGTCGCGATGAATTGCTTGCTGACCGAGGCAATCTTCAGGACGGTCTCGGGTGTAATTGGAATGTTCCGTTCGAGATCCGCGTAACCGTAGCCCGCCGCCTTGATGACTTTCCCATCCTTGACGATGGCCAGGGCCAAGCCGGGGATGTTTTGCTCGCGCAGTTGCGCGCTGATGAACGCCTCTGTCTTGTCCTGTCGTGCGGCGAGTGACGCCAGGGGGAGCAGGAGCAATGCGATCGACATCGCGTAGCGACGCACGCATGGAATAGTAACATCGCGTCGCAGATGCCAGCTTGCTTGTGTGAGATCGGCTCAGTCAGTACCAATCGCAGCTCCCGCTCTCACAATTTGTCCACTGAATGAAACGCATGACTGTGCACGATCGGACCAACAACCGGCTCTGTAGCTTCGGACCGTTCGTGCTCGGAAGGCAATGAGGACCCGTCTGTTTGTGTCTGTCGTGTTGGCCGGCGCCGTGGGGGTGATGAGTGCGCAAGCCCCGCAGACGCCGCCGGTTGGTCCGGGTCCCGGCCCCGTCGTACCGGGGGGCGGCGGCCGTGGAGGCGGGATCGGAGCCGTCGCCAGGGCGCTCTACGTCGAGAAATGCGCTGGCTGTCACGGTATCGATCTTTCAGGTGGACGCGCCGCAACCCTGTTCGATCCGAAAGCGCTCGCGCGCCTGGATGACGATCGGCTCGGGCGCATTATCAGAGCCGGATTGCCCAACGCGGGCATGCCGGCATTCGATGACCTGACGGAGGATCAGGTTGGCCAGTTGATTCACCACATCCGCGCGGAGACCGGCAACCTCGCACCCAAGCCTGCGTTCATCGCGAATCCCGCGGGACAGATTCTGAAGACCGAGAAGCAGACGGTGAAAGCCGAGCTCGTCGCCGACGGCCTCGAGACACCATGGGGGCTGGCGTTTCTGCCGGACGGACGGCTGCTCGTCACCGAGCGTTCGGGGAACCTTCGGATTATCGACAAGGGATCGTTGTCTGGACCGGTGACGGGCACGCCGAAGGCGCACGTGCAGCAGGATGGCGGAATGCTCGACGTCGACGTGCATCCCGCCTACGCGAAGAACGGTTGGATCTACCTCGCGTATTCAGAGGTGCGGCCAGGCTTCACGCCACCGGCGCCTGGATCGGCGCCTCCCGCTCCTGCCGCGCAGCCGGGCCGCGGCCGCGGACCGCAAATTCCGTCGATGACGGTCATCGTTCGCGGCAAGCTCGACAAGAACAATCAATGGATCGATGAACAGCTCATCTACCGCGCGCCGCCGGAGCTGTACACGACCGACGGCTCACACTTCGGCCTGCGGTTCCTGTTCGATCGTGAGGGACACCTCTTCTATTCGATCGGCGACCGCGGCGTGATGCAGAACTCGCAGGATCTGTCGAACGCGCTCGGGAAGATTCATCGTGTGAATGCCGATGGTTCGGTGCCGAACGATAATCCGTTTCTCACGACGCCAGGCGCACTGCCGACGATCTGGAGCTACGGCCATCGCAATCCACAAGGCCTGGCGTGGGATCCCGTCACCGGCCGGCTGTGGGAATCGGAGCATGGCCCGAGCGGCGGCGACGAGATCAACATCGTCGAGCGCGGGCGCAACTACGGATGGGGTGTTGTGTCGAAGGGGCTGGCGAACGGCATCACGAAGCGGTCGCAAGCCGGACTGGAGGAACCGCTGACCTATTACACGCCGTCGTTGGGGCCGTCCGCAGTTGCGTTCTATACCGGCGACCGATTCCCTGGATGGAAGAACACCAGCCTGTTTGTCGCCGGCATGGTCGGACACCGACTGCTCAGGCTTCAGGTCGCCAACAACACGATCGCCGCAGAAGAAGTGATCTTCGGTCAGTTCGGCCGCGTGCGAGACATCGCTCAGGGCCCGGATGGGTATCTGTATCTTGCACTGCAGAATCCCACCGGTGCGGGCACAGGTCTGCTTCTGTCAGAGTCAACGCCTGGGCGCATCATTCGCCTGGTACCCAGCAGCAACTGAATCCCTTCGGTCGAATCTTTCACGCTCGGCCGTGGGTGGCCGGGTTACGGGAACTGGGAGAGCCGCGACGACCGCGACCAGCGCTTGATCTTCGTATCCACCACCGTATCCGCGCGCCGGCGCCGATCGCGTCTTCGCGTTCGAGGTGAAATAACTTCTGATAGGAGTGCAGTCCCATGCTGAACGTGTCGCGTCCCCTTCATCGCATTTTCGTTGTTGCCGCGTGCCTGATGTTCGCGGGTGCACTTGCCGTTCCGCTCGCCGCTGATGGCGACCGCGCCCAGGGCCGTTCCGGCGCGCCTCAATTCGTCTGTAACCAGGTGACGGCGCTGACCCTGACACGCGAGTGGTACGAGGCTGGATTCGAGCAGGCCCCGGGCATCGCTGACGATCGGTGGCAGCTGAAAGCGCGGCAGAGCGGGTACATCACGGAGTGGTCGAACCCCAATAGTGATTTCTGGAATCAGCAGCCGCAATCGCCGTGTGCGAATGGCTCCGGCTCTCCGGATCGCGTCGTGCTCACGGTGTTGAGCTGGAGGCCACCCTGTTGCGCCACCCAGGCAGAGTGGGAGGCGCAGGTCGGCAAGGCCGTGGGGACATTGCGGTTAAAGTATGCGGGCTTGAAACGAATCGACCTGATGACCGTCGTCCGCGGTCCGCGTAACCAAGGTTGTCCGGCACCCCCGGCGGCCGGCGAATACATCGCGATGCCCCAGGAGTTCGACGCGGCGCTCGCCGGCGTCGCCGCGAAATTCCCCGGCCTGGTGTTTGTCGGCCCCAAAATCGAGGCGCCCAGCTGCGCCGCGTTCGTCGGGGGCGGACCCCACTTGACGAAAGACGGCAACGCTGAAGTCGCCAGAGCGATCGCCGCCTACTTCGTGAAACACCAGTAGGGTCCGCGGTCGTCGGCCGGTGCTATGCTCGCGCAAAATTCCACAGGAGGTCCGATGGCGATCTGGCGTGCCCGATCGTTCTGGCTGGCGGCGGCGGTATGCGCACTCACGGCATGGACGGTCTCCTCGCCGCGTGTTCCACCCCTGTCCGCACAGGCCGCGGCGCAAACCGACACCCGTCCCAACGTCGTCGTCATGCTCGTGGATGACATGGGCTGGTCGGACACCGCGCCGTTCGGGGGTGAGATTGCGACTCCGAACCTGGACGGGCTCGCGGCGCGCGGCGTGCGCTTCGCGCAGTTCTACGCGACGCCCCGCTGCTCGCCGACGCGCGCCAGCCTGCTGACCGGCTTGTATTCGCACCAGGCGGGCATGGGCCATCTCGACAACGTGATCCGAAGCGGATCGATCGGCACCACCGGACGCCTCAACGACCAGTCCGTCACGATGGCCGAAGTGCTTCGCGATGCCGGCTATCTCACGGCGATGTCCGGCAAGTGGCACCTCGGTCAGGACAACGGCACGGCCCCGTGGCAACGCGGCTTCGATCGCACGCTGAGTCTGCGCGCCGGCGGCATGTACTTTCCGAACCAGAACTACACGGGCGGCGACAACGCCCTCACGAGCCGCGCGCAGGAGCCGTTGTTTCTGAACGGCACCGCGACGCCGCGCGACGCCGACGTGTTCGGCAAGAACTGGTACGCGACCTACCTCTGGCCGGAGTTCGGACTGAAGTTCATCGACGAGGCGCGCCAGGCGAACAAACCGTTCTTTCTCTACCTGCCGTTCAACGCACCGCACTTCCCGCTGATGGCGCCAGCTGACCTGATCGCCAAGTACCGCGGCAAATACAAGGCCGGCTGGGATCGGATGCGGCAGGAGCGCTACCAGCGGCAAGTGCGCATGGGGCTGATCGATGCGAAGTGGCCGTTGAGTCCGCGGGAAGCGGATACGCCGGCCTGGGATTCGCTCTCTGATCAAATGAAAGACCGTTTCGACCACCAGATGGCGGTGTACGCCGCGATGGTGGAGGCGATCGACACCGGAGTCGGCACGCTCGTGAAGGGCCTCCAGGCGCGCGGCGCGCTCGACAATACGCTCGTCGTCTTCATGTCGGACAACGGCGCCAACGCCGAGTCCGGGCCGGCCGGCCGCTTCAATGGCGACCCGCCGGGCGGTCCGAACTCGGACCTGTACCTCGGCATGAACTGGGCGGCCGTCGGGAGCACGCCCTTCCGCCGGTTCAAGCACTTCACCCATGAAGGCGGGATCTCGTCACCGCTCATCGTGCACTGGCCCAGAGCGATCGCGGCGAACCGGCGCGGCGCGATCGAGCAGCAGCCCGCGCATCTCATCGACATCATGGCGACGGTGACCGCGGCGACTGGCGCGAAGTATCCGAGCGAGTACAAGGGCCACGCGATTCATCCGATGGAAGGTGTCAATCTGCGGCCGGCGCTGGACGGCCGTCCGCTCAACCGCCCGCGACCGCTTTTCTGGGAGCACGAAGGCAACCGCGCGGTGCGTTCCGGCAACTGGAAGATCGTGTCCGTGTTTCCCAACGACTGGGAGCTCTACGACATCGCCGCCGATCGCGTCGAGCGCAACAACGTCGCCCCCCAGCATCCCGATGTCGTCACGTCGCTCGCGGCCGAGTGGGACACGTGGGCCAGGCGGACGAACGTCGATCCATGGACAGGGCCGACGCGCCTGCCGTGGGGCGACAACGCACCGGGCCCTGGCGGTGCGGGACGGCAGGGCGGGCGGGGAGGGCAGTAGCAGACAACTTAGACCATGACCTCCGCAAGCAAGCGTGCGTAGTCTTCACGCGTCACCGGACGAGGATTGGTCGCGTGGCTGTGGTCCTCGAGCGCTCGCTCGATCACCCACGGCAGCTTGTCGGGGGGGACGCCCAGCGTTCTGAGCCCCTTCGGAATCTTCAGCCTGTGGTTGAGCGCTTCGATCTCCGCGGCGAGGTCGGCGCCCGCCGGGAGGTGCATGGCGGCGTTGAGGCGCTTCATCTTGTCGCCGACGTGACCCGCGTTGAAGCGCAGGACCGGCGGAAGGAGGATCGCGTTGAGCGTGCCGTGATGAAGACTCGGCTGTCTGAGTCCTCCGAGCGCGTGACTGAGCGCGTGCACGGCGCCGAGCCCCTTCTGGAACGTCAGCCCACCTTCCAGCGCGCCCATCAGCATTTCCGTCCGGGCCGGCACGTCACCCCCATTCGCACACGCCGCGTCGATGTTCCGCCAGATGCGGCCCGCTCCATCGAGCGCGATCGCTTCGGCCGGGGGGTTGAAGCGAGGCGAGAGAAACGTTTCGAGGCAATGCGACAGCGCATCCAGCCCTGTCGCGGCGGTCAGGAATGGCGGAAGGCCGATGGTGAGCTCCGGATCGCACACCGCCCGTCGAGGAATGAGATGCGGGCTGATGAACCCGAGCTTGCGGCCATCGTCGAGCGTGATGAGGGCCGCGCGGCCGACTTCCGAGCCCGTTCCTGCTGTCGTGGGTATCGCGATGACAGGGGCAATGGCGCCGGTGATTCTGGAGATGCCCCCGTAGATCGCGGCGTAGGATTCGAGCGGTCCCGAATGGCCTGCCAGCAGCGCCACACATTTGGCGAGATCGATCGGCGAGCCGCCTCCCACCGCGCAGAGGCCATCGCACCGATGAGCCTGGTACACCGCCAGCGCCGCGCGCGATGCCGCTTCGGTCGGGTTGGCGGGCACGTCGAGAAACACCGGCGAGCCCGGCGGACAAAGCCCCTCGATTCGCTGTACGAGCCCCGCTGCCGCAAGCCCGCGATCGCTCACGATCAACGGACGCGCAATGCCGACGGCCGCCAACTGATCCGGCAACGTCGACACTGCTCCCGCACCGAACTCAACTGTCGTCAGATATGTGATCGGTGCCACATGTCGACCCGTGTGGTGTCGAGGCTGCCGCTGTTCACTTCGCCATCAGGGCTCCGGCCATCGCGCACTCGCCGACGATCGTCATGTACCGCTGAACGGATTCCTTGCCGACGATGAGCGGGTTCGGGTCGCCCGGCTTGCGGGCCGCGAGCTTCGGCAGTGCCTCCTTGGTGCCGTCGAACGCGGTGTGGTTCGACATGTAGATGTCCGCGCCCGCGTCTGCGGCGATCTTCTTGAAGCGCGCCGCGCTCTCTGCGTACTGGGTGAACCAGTAGCTCTCGGGCTTGCCCACGTACTCGCCCGTTGCGCGGCCGGTGGCGTTGATCCAGTTGAACATCGTCCCGCCCCAGTACGCCACCAGGTGCGTCTGCCCACGGTCCTTCACGGTGAAGATCGACGACACGGTGCCCTGCGTATGGCCCGGTGTGTTGTAGGTCGTCACCGTCGTGTCGCCGAGCGTCACCTTCATACCGTCGGTGCTCGCAATATCCTTCTTCGGCTTGTACGACGGGTTCTGCTTTTCAATGTTGTCCCAGTCGGCGGGCCCCATGATGATCTGGTACCGAGCTCCTGAAGCGCCTTGGCCCCGCCGGCGTGGTCGCCGTGCCAGTGCCCGAGAATGGCGTATTTGATGGTGGCAGGGTTGAGGCCGACCTTCAACAATCCGTCGATCACCTCATCTTTGATGTTGTAGTCGAAGATCGCATCCATGAGGATGATGCCCTGGGACGTGGTGATTGCCCACGCGGAGTGCTCCTTGGTACCGAGCCAGTAGACGTTGTCGAACACCTTCACCGGTTCCATGTGATACGAATCGCGCGGCGGCGGGCCCGGTGGCTGCGCGCCGCGGCCGCGTCCCGCTCCCGGCGCCGCGGGATTGCCGATGCGTCCGAGCGACTGGACGCACAGCGTGTCGAACATGCCGGCCCACTGCGTGCCAGCCGCATCCTTCGCCGCCGCAATGTGCTTCTCCGGTGTGTCGCCGCCCTGCCCGACGACTGCCGCCCGCCCGAATCCCACGCCCACTGCCAGCGCCATCATCCACGCCGCGACATATCGTTTCATGCGTCCTCCAACGTTGCGGACGGATCGTAGCCCAGGTTGATCGGCGCGCGCCGACGAATTTTGGGTACTCCGGCGAAACGAATATGTGATGACTGCGCACGATCGGAACTCAGGCGCAATTGGGACTGCGGTTTGGGTCTAGACTACCGGCACGCTTCTCTTGGAGGTACAGCCGATGAAGATTACGCGCCCCATCATGGCTCTGTCGTTCCTCTTGGCCTGGAACGTCGACAGTGTGCATCGGGATGCCGTCGTGGTGGCCCAGTCGGCCGGCAATCGCACCACCACTGGCGAGTTCATCGTCGATCCACCCACCCTGATCAATCTCGGGTTCGAGTGGTTCATCCAGGGCGATGACAACCGTAACGCGTCAGTGGCCGTTGCCTACCGCAAGCAAGGGGCTGCGCAATGGAACGCGGCGCTTCCGTTGCTGCGTTTGCAGCGGGAGCGAATTTCGGCGAACGATCGGATGGACGTGATCTCGCCGAACATGTTCGCAGGAAGCATCCTCGATCTCGAGCCGGGCACGGCATATGAAGTCCGATTGACGTTGAGCGATCCCGACGGCCTGTCCGGCGAGACGACCAAGAATGTGACTGTGCGCACTCGGCCCGAGCCCATGCCTCACGCCGGGGGCCGCGTGTTTCACGTGTATCCGCCTGGGTTCTCCGGAGCCAAGTTGGAGCCCTCGTTCGAGGGCCTGATGTGCGCATACAACCTCACGTGCGCCGGAACCGACTGGGCCACCGCTGGACGTCCGCGCGTCAAGGCGGGCGACACCATCCTCGTCCACGCGGGGCTCTACAAGTACAACCGGCACGAATATACGAACAATGCTGCCGTCAACCGCACGCAGCCGCTCGATGGCACGTATTATCTGACCGCTGACGGCACTCCGGAGATGCCCATCGCCATCAAAGCGGCCGGCGATGGCGAAGCCATCTTCGACGGTAACGGGAACTTCGCCGTATTCGACGTCAGGGCCGGCGACTACACGTACATCGAAGGGCTCACAATCCGCAACGCCGAGTACGGCATCCTCGCCGGCACACAGTTCCTGCTGGGTACGAAGGGACTCACCGTCAAGCGCTCACGGTTCGAGCAGGTGGGCTCCGGCATTTTCACGAATTGGTCGGGCTCGAACAACTTCTATATCGCGGACAGCACCTTCATCGGGCGCAACGATCCGGATCACGTCATCGGGTGGTCGGGAGAGTTCTGGGCGCCGTTCAACGGCGTCGCCGGCCAGACGTTCCCGCCGGCGATGGCGTCGTATGTGGCGATCAAGCTCTACGGGCCCGGCCATGTCGTGGCGTACAACTACGTGGCGAACTTCCATGATGGCGTCAACGTGGAGGTCTACGGCAATCCCGATGGTTCGGCTGCGATCGACGGCCCGAAGTATCCGACAAGGGGGTACTTCGATCGCCGGCCGGTCGCGATCGACTTTTATAACAACTACATGACGAACTTTCACGACAATCCCTTCGAGACCGACGGCAGCATGCATAACATCCGCGTCATGCGCAACATGATGATTAACTCCGCCTCGCACGCGTTCTGTAATCAGCCGGCGGTCGGCGGTCCCGTGTACTGGATCCGGAACATTGCCTATCACCTGCCTGGTGGGTCGAGCCGTCTCACCGGTGGGTCGGCGGGCGTGCTTCTTTACAACAATACGATCCTGTCGGAGACATCGGCCAACGGTACGTCGAACACACACTGGAGGAACAATCTGTTTCTGGGCCAGAACTCTGCCCCTGCCATCTTCAGCGTGAACACGTATACAAACTACACCTCGTCCGATTACAACGGCTTTCGTCCGAACCCCGGAGCCGTGACCTCATTCCAATGGAACTCGCCGCCCTTCACGGTCGCTGCCGATTTTGCGGGGCTTACCGCCGGGGGCCGCGGGGCCTTGCCGGCTCGGGGTGGCGGCCGCGGAGGCGGGGCCGCCTCGCCTCTGGAACAGCGCCAGTTTCCAACGCTGGCGGCCTACAGCCAGGCGACCAACCAGGATCGCCACAGTGTGCTCGTCGACTACGACATCTTTGTGAATGTGCCGAAGCTCGACGCGCAGGATCGCAAGACGGTGCAACGGGTCTACAAGGCGGAGGATTTCGACTTCCGATTGAAACCCGGATCGGCCGCGGTGGATCGAGGCACGCCACTCGCGGGGACTACCGATGGCTTCAGCGGGAACGCGCCAGACCTGGGCGCGCTTGAACTGGGACAGGCGTTGCCACACTACGGTCCCAGATAAGTCATGCATGTCCGCCGCCGAGAGTTCTCATGATGGCCTATCGCTTCAGCAGCTTGAAAGCGTGCGTCCAGCTGTTACTCCGGAATCCGGGAATGCACCAGAGGATGCAGAGCGGCTCGATTGCACGCGCGCCTTCGACCGTTCCCATATCCGCCACGTCAAACCCGAATTGATCGAGGATGGCCTTCACGTCCATCTTCGCGCCGTCATGGTTGCCGCAGATGAACATCGTGGGCTTGACGCCGTTGAAGTCGGGGTTGACCATGAACGCGTTGCCAACACAACTGAACGCCTTCACGAAGTGAGCTTCGGCAGCCAGTGCCTGTAGCCTCTCCATGAGCGATTCGTTTTGCGAGGTGAAGTACTGCAAGACTCCGTTCACTGGAGCCGCATCGGCGATTGGGTTTGTGGTGTCGATGACGGTCTTGCCGTTGAGGTTAGCAATGCCCGCGGCCTGCACAGCAGCCTCGGCCGCTGTCCCCTTGGTCGCCACGACGACGATCTCACCGAACTTCGCTGCGTCCTCAAACGAGCCGATCTTCACCTTGCCATTCGTCTTGGACCTCAACTCCTCGCGCTTGCTTGCCGTGTTGGTCCCGATCGTGACGTTGTAGCCGTGCTTGACGAAGCCGTTGGCGAGCGTTTGCCCGACGATGCCTGAGCCGACGATGCCGATTCTGGTGCTCATGAAGAACTCCCGTGGACGGTTGCGATTCGCTGTACGAGCCCGATTGCCGCAAGCCCGTGATCGCTCACGATCAACGGGCGCCGAACGCCGATGGCCGCCAGCTGATCCGGCAACGTCGACAACGTTCCCGCACCGAACTCAACCGTCGTCAGATATGTAATCGGTGCCACTGCGTTCGCAATCTCCGCTTCTCCGAGTGTATTGACAAAGTCGTCTTGACGTCAATACACTTGAGCCATGCCCAATGCCGCCCGGCGAAAGCGTGTGCCTGGTCGGGAGGAACGAGTCTCCCGTACCTACCGGCTGCCGCTGTCAAAGTTACGAGCCGCCAAGCGCGCGCTGGGCGCAGCGACTGCGACGGAAACGATTGAGCGGGCGCTCGATCTGGCCGTCTTTCAGTGCGAACTTGTCGACGGAACGCGGGCGATGCTCGGGATCGACATCACGGCTCCAGATGCCGAACGGTGACTCGCACCTCGCGCAGGTACGTTCTCGATACGCAACTCTTCATCAATGCCTTTCGCGATCCGGTCGTGAACGAGGAACTCCAGCGGTTCCATCGCGCCTTTTCGCCTTTTGAACACTTCAGCGTGATCGTCGCCCAGGAGCTGCGGGCTGGCGTGCGACGATCCCAAGACAGGAAGGCGTTGGAACGGAACGTCCTCAAGGTCTTTCACCGAGCGAATCGAATCATCACGCCGTCGGCCGATGCCTGGCATAGATCCGGAGATGTGCTCGCAGAGATGGCGAGACAGGAAGGACTGGAAATTCCCCGCGTATCGAAATCGTTCGCCAGTGACGTCTTGCTCGCGCTCTCGTGCCGAGAAGCCGGCTGCGTGCTCATCACCGACAACGAACGGGATTTTCAACGGATTCGACGCTTCGTTCCGTTCGACTACATGAAGCCGTGGCCCGGCGGTCGATTCACTCGATAATCGAGCTATGCGCGTTGTCGTCATTGGGGGCACGGGGCACATCGGTTCGTACCTGGTGCCGAGGCTCGTCGGTGGTGGGTACGAGACCGTCTGCGTCTCGCGGCGTCAGAGGCAGCCGTATTTTGCCGACGAGCGCTGGGCGATGGTCGACCATGCCGTGATCGATCGGGCCGTGGAAGAACAGCGCGGGCAATTCGGCGAACGGATCGCCGCGCTCCGCCCGAACGTCGTGATCGACCTGACGTGCTATACGCTCGACAGCGCCGTGCAGCTATCGAATGCGCTTGCCGGTCGCGTCGATCACCTGATTCATTGCGGCACAATCTGGGTGCATGGTCCGAGCGTGGAAGTGCCCACGACCGAGGACGCCCCACGACGGCCGTTCGGGGACTACGGCTGCCGCAAGGCCATCATCGAACGGTACCTGCTCGATCAGGCGGCCTCCAGGCGACTGCCCGCGACCGTGCTCCACCCTGGTCACTTAGTCGGCTCCGGCTGGTCGCCGATTAACCCCGCTGGGAATTTCAATCCGCGTGTGTTCGACGATCTCTCCCACGGACGGCCTGTTCGCCTCCCAAATTTCGGTTTGGAGACGCTGCATCATGTGCACGCCGACGATGTCGCGCAGGCGTTTGAGCGAGCGGCGGAACAACCGGACGCGGCCATCGGCGAAAGCTTTCACGTCGTGTCGCCCGCGGCGTTGACCTTTCGCGGGTATGCCGAAGGCATGGCCGCCTGGTACGGAGTCGAGGCGCACCTCGAGTTTCTCCCCTATGACGAATGGCGCGGCGGCGTCTCCGACCGCGACGCCGCCGTGACACTGGATCACCTACGCCACTCGCCGAACTGCAGCATTGCGAAGGCGCGCAGCCGGTTGAACTATGCGCCACGCTATAGTTCGCTCGCCGCGGTTCAGGACGCGCTGAGAGCCTTGAGGTAAGAGGAGCCTATGCCGAAACTGCATCATGCACTGTTCACGCTGGCCCTGGCCGGCGTCGCTTCGATGCTCGCCGCACTTGTCACGGCGCAGCAGGCGCGGCCGCAAGGCCCGTGCGACATCTATGCGGCAGAAGGAACCCCTTGCGTCACCGCGCACTCGACGGTGCGATCCCTGTCATCGCGCTATGGCGGCCCGCTCTATCAGGTGAAGCGCGCCGACGGACGGCTGCTGGATATCGGCATCATCGCCGGCGGCTTTGCCGATGCGGCGGCGCAAGATCGTTTCTGCGCGGGCGCGCTCTGTTACATCAACCGCATCTATGACCAGTCGGGCAGGGGCAATGATTTGATGCAGGCGCCGCCGGGCCCGTTCTATCCCGGCCCGGACAAGGGCGCCTTCGACACCCAGCCCATCGCCGACATGGCACCGATCACCATTGGCGGCGGCCACAAGGCCTACGGCGTCTACATCATGCCGGGCATGGGGTTCCGCAACAACAATGCTCGTGACCTGCCGATCGACGACGAGCCCGCCGGTATCCATGCGGTGGTGGACGGCGAGCATTATTCCAACGGCTGCTGTTTCAATTACGGCAATGCCTCGACCAACGGACTGGCGGTAGGCACCGGCACGATGGAGAGCGTCTATTTCGGCACTTCCACCGTCTGGGGCAGCGGTTCGGGCACCGGCCCCTGGATCATGTCCGACATGGAGGCGGGGCTTTTCTCCGGCTACAACGCCCGCGTCAACAAAGCCGACCCCACGATCACCTGGCGTTTCGTCACCAGCGTGTTCGGCGGCGGCGGGCGCAATTTCTGGGAACTGAAAGGCGGCAACGCGCAGCAAGGCGGTCTGCAGACCTTCTATGCGGGGGTGCGTCCCGGTTCCAAGGAGAACAGCGCCTATTACCCGATGCACAAGAAGGGCGCCATCCAGATGGGCAATGGCGGCGACAACGGCAATGGCTCGGCCGGCACCTTCTATGAAGGGGTGATGACGGCGGGCCATCCAGGCGAGGGCGTCGCCGACAAGGTGCAGGCGAATATCGTGTCGGCGAAATACGATGTCGCGCGCCTGACGCAGACGCGGCTCACCAGCTTCACGCCGAACGCGGTCAAGGAAGTCACCGCGAGTTTCGCCAACACGAACGCGGCGGCGATGGAGAATGTGCGCCTCACCGTCTCCCTGCCGACCGGCTGGACGGCGCGGGCTTCCGGCCCTGCCACTTTTGCCTCGGTGGCGCCGGGCGCATCCGTGCGCGCCACTTTCCAGGTCACCGCCCCGGCCCAAGCCAACATGGGCTTTCTGACGCTGCGCGCGGCCTGGAATGGCGGCGCCGATGTGAGTCAGCAGCGGGTGCGGAGCGTTGAGCCGGTCAAGATTAATGAAGTGCGCTTCGCCTCCGGCGGCAATGCGACCGACCAGTTCATCGAGCTTTACAATGCGGCTTCGAGTGCGGTGGACATTTCTGGCTGGCGGCTAATCAATACCCGAACCTGGTCGGCACCGGTCGGGCTGACAGTCATTCCCGCCGGCACGACGATCGCGCCGCGTTCGCATTACCTGCTGGGGCTCGCGAATTCCGGATTGGCGGGGCCGGCGGCGGCCGGCGCCACCACAGTCAATCTGCGCAGCTCCGCCGGCCTTTCGCCGGGCGCGGAAATCCTCGTCGACGAGGAGAGCCGCACCGTCAAGAGCGTCGGAACCGCGGCCACGGCACCGACCAAGGTGTTCATCAATGTCTCGACCGGGCCCTGGCTGGATTTCCCTGCGGGCACGACCAACCTGCCGGTGCACAGCGCCGAGGGTTTCGCCGTGGGCGAGAAGATCATCATAGACCTGGGCGCCAATACCAATATCGAGATCGCCACTGTGACTTCGGTAGGCAAGGCTGCCACCCAGACCACTCTGGCGGCCCCCACAACCGCGGGCGCCACGACCATCAAGCTGACGGCGGTAGAGAATCTCAACGTCGGCGACACGCTGACCATCGGCACCGGCCAGCGTATGGAGCATGCGGTTGTCAGCTCGGTCGGTACTGCGGGACCCGACGGCACCGGCGTCACGCTGACGGCGCCGCTCAATTTGCCGCATGCGTCCGGCATCGATGTGTGGAGTCGAGGCACCGGCATTTCGTTCACCCCTGCCACGCGCTTTGCCCATCGCAGCGGCGATGCGGTGCAGGCGCTGGGCAGCGGCGTCGTGCTCGACCGCCCGCTGGCTCGTGCTCATGCGTACGGCGCGCCGGTGCGTTATCGCGGCGCGGCCAACGAGGGCTATCAAGGTCCGGGGCCGCAAGCCTGGTTCGGCAGCACGCTTTTCATCACCGGCGGCGCCATCGCGTTGACCGATCCATCCGGCGCGGTGGTGATGGACGCCATCGTCTACGGATCGCAGCAGAGCAATTCCAGCGCTAATGGCTATATCACCAGGCCGGACCTGGCGACGCTGGAAGGAGTGCAGCACCAGGGAGGCTGTATGGCCATCGTGCCCGGCGCCGGCTCGGGCCCGGCCACCGCCAACATCGCCGCCGCCGCCGCCGCACCCGGGGCGCCCAATCGCAGCATCGGGCGCTTCCCCGACGGTCATGACGCCGACAGTCTCTGCACCGACTTTGTGGTGCAGCCTGCCACCACCCTGCCGGAAGGCGCCGCCGCCGGGGCCACCAATATAAAAGTGGCCGGCGTGGCGGAGTTCGCGCCCGGCCAGAGGGTGATGATTGGCAGCGGCCCGGCCAGCGAAACCGCCGTCATCGGGTCCGTCGGCACGGCGGGCAGCACCCGCGCGGGCGCTGCGACGCAGGTGGGAGACACTGTCATCCCTGTCGCGGCCACCGCCGGATTCGTGGTGGGCCAATCGATCGCGATCGACAGCGGCGCCAACCAGGAAACGGCCACCATCGCGCTGGTGCAGGGAGGCCGCGGCGGCGCCCGCGTGACCGTAACGGCGCCGCTCAAGATTGCCCATCCATTAGGCACGCTGCTGGCCGGGAGCGGCATCACGCTCACAACGCCGCTCGCGAGTGCCCATCCCGGTGGCACGGTGGTGACGACGGATCTGCCGACGCCCGGCGCGGCGAACAAATACTCCAACCCGCGCGCGGCCCGTTGACACGACGAGGCCCTCGGTACTGTTTGTCACCAGCCTCGACGTTGCGGCTGCCGCGCCACACGCCCTGAACCCGCGCGGTCTATCCCCAACGCGGCTGTTCGTCAGGGTTGATGCCGAGCGCCAGTTTGCCGATCAGCTCGTGCGCGAGCGACGAATTCGCCGGATGGAAGCGGCCGCAGCGCGCGTCCCGGAACAGGCGCTCCATTTCGCTCTTCTTGAACATCCCAAAGCCGCCCGACACTTCGAGCGCCGTGTCGGCAATCCGCCAGGCCCCTTCCACGGCCCGGTATTTCATCGCGATCAGCTTGATCGGCCAGGCACCGCCGTGATTCACCCCGTTCGCCCAGTCGCTGGTCACCGATTCGATCTGCGCGCCCATGGCTTCGAGCTCCATCACGATGTCCGCGACACCGCGCTGTACCTCGGGGTGATACGCCTTCGATCGCGTCAGCTCCAGCGACACCTGGCCTTTGACCTGGGTGGTGGCGAGCTCCAGCATCCGCTGCGCCAGCCCGTAGTACACATTCGAGAAACCGCCCAGCGCCCACGCGAAGATCGCGAGCACGAAGAAATCGGCGCCAGCCATGCCCGGCGGGCAGACGCGCACCACGTGCGAATCGGGCACGAACACGCGGTCGAGGATCGTGTCGTCGCTGCGCGTCGCGCGCATGCCCATCACGTCCCACGTGTCTTTCGTCGATATGCCTTTCGTCGAGCGTTCCACGAACCCATGGATGATTCTGGGGTTTGCGGGGTCGCCGGTGTCCATCCCGTGGATGCCGAGGCGGGTCCACACCGGCGTCAAGCTGCCAAACGATTTGCGTCCGGTCATCGTGTAACCGCCGTCCACACGCTCGGCCTTGGTGGTCGACGAGAACAGCGACGTTTCGTTGCCGCTCTCGGCGTGGCCGGCCGCGAAGACTTCGCCGGCCGCTGCGTCCTGGAGCATCCACTCCACCGACTTGTCGCCGGTGCGCCACGAATCCGCTGCCGTGCCCACCCAGGTACTGGTGCATGTTGATGCAGAGGGCGGTGGCTGGCGCGTAGGTGGCCAGCCGGCGCGTTTCGCGGCCCGCTTCGGCCAGCGTCAAGCCGGACCCGCCGAATTCCTTCGGCAAGGCCATCTTCAGGTAGCCGGCGGCCTTCAGTTCGTCGAAGTCGTCCTGGCAGAATCGGTTGTCACGGTCGTAGCCGGCGGCACGTCCCCGGCAGCCTTCGAGCAGGAGGTCAGCGAGGAGTGATGTAGAGACGGGAGGCATCGGGTTCCATCCTTTCGGCAAGCCGGATCAGATGGCGTGATGTGGGCATCCGGCGCAACCCTCGCGCATTGTACACAGCGGTGGCCCAGCCGCGGAATACGGCGAACGGAGAAGACCGTCGCCCGCCATCACGCGAGCGAGATCAGCTGGCGTGGCCCCCCACCGGTTCATCCACCGGCGGATCGGAAACCAATACAGCGCCGCGACGATCAATCTCGCGAAGAGTGTCGGAAGCTTGGGACCCTCCTGAAGCGAGGAACGTGGCGAGTGCGGCGAGGTTCTTCTCTTGACCGAGCATCATGTGTCCGCCGGATTCGAGGCTGACAAACCGCGCGCCGGGGATGCGTTCGGCCGCGCGCTTACTCGCCTGGTGGGAGGCGAGCTGGTCGTCTTTGGTGTGGATGATCAGGGTCGGTACGCGAATCGCCTCCAGGGTGTAGGAGTTGACGTCCGCGTTGGAGACGTACAAGTCGAAGTTGTAACCCTCGGGGCTCATCGGGAACAGGCTGTCGATGAACTCGGCGACGAGCCGGACGTGCTCGCGCGTCATGACGAACGTTTTCGGGACCGCCGCCACCAGGCGAGCCGTCGCCGATGGGGCGATGGTGTTCAGCGCCCACATGACGAGTTGCCGATCGATTCGTCTCGCCCAGGAGGGTTGGACGACGGCCGTGGGACTTCCCGGCAGGTTGCCCACCAGCACGGCGAGATGCTTCACCCTCCCGGGATGACGAAGCGCCAGTTGCAACGCGGAGGTGGTGCCGGCTGAGATCGCGACGACGTCGATCTGGCCAATGCCGAGCGCGTCGAGCAGCGCGACAAACGCATCAGCCTGATCGGCGACGGAGGCGTTCGACGGAAGACTCGAACCGAGGTAGCCGAATCGAGACGGCGCGATCGCGCGACGGCCGGGAAGCAGGCCGCGGACCGACAGCAGTCCGCGGACGCAGTGTTCATAGATCCCATGCACGACAAGCACGGGGGCGCCGGAGCCCTCCTCCGCGTACTCGACCTGCCCCCACGGTGTGGCGATGACGTGACGTTCCACGGCGGCCAGGCGCGCGCGTCCGGCTTCGAGCTCGCGCCGGTAACGCCGTACCAGCCGGACGACTGCGATCGCGCCGCCGGCAGCAATCGCACCGAAAACTAAGAGTGACATCGCTCTTCCACTTTCCGCGCTCTCCACTTGAATTCGTTAAGTTCCCGGTTGGTCATGCGGCCTGCCGTTCTTCGGGACTGCGGGTCTCGATCTTGCCAGGATGCTCGGCGCGTCTCGCGATGCCGATTAACTGCTTCCGCTGCATGGGAAAGTGGATCGCGCTTACGAGGTACTTCGCCGCCCACCACGGCAATGCAAACACGCGGGCTCCGGCTCTCACGCGCACGCGCACCAGGAGGCGGGTCGAACCGTACTCGATCTCTTCGAGCACGAACGCCCACGTCATCGCGTGTCCACCGTCGGGTGCCGTCCAGCCAAGAACCAGGAAACGCTCGGGCTCGAACGCCAGCAGCGTGAAGCCGTCCGTGACGCCTGGTCCCGCCGGGAAGAGCATGCCGACGGCCAGCTGCTGGAGCTCGGGGATGATCCGTGTGGCGCTCGGGCGGCGTCCGTTGTCGAGGACGTCATAGCTGTACCAGCCCGCACGGCTGCCGGCCCCCATCTGCGCAAGCCACGGCCAGACGTCGTGACGCGGTCGTCGAATGGTGATTGCGTGATGCAGTGAGCCGATTGGTTGGCCGATCAACTCATCGCCAGGCAGCGCACGCGTTCTCTCTTGTGGAGTGGCGCGCACAGTCGAGGCCGACCCGTGCCGGGCACGCAGGAGCGCGGTGGCCAGCACCGCACCGAGGGTCGGCCCGGTTTCAGCAGACGCCGTACTGCGTCGCTGAATGCCGCGGAGATGTCGCGCTTCCATGATGCGGTGGCCCGCGGTCGCGAATGCGATGAGGGCCGGACGCGGAAGCATCGCCAGCGCTGCATAGGCGCGTTCGATGAAGATGCGGTTGCGATCGGGGGGCGGGTTCGTGCGAGCCAGTTCCACCCATTCGGACGAAACCCGCCCACGCACGATGAGCCGCGTGCGTGCGCCGGCAAGCGGCTTCAGCATGTGTTCCCACGCGACCGCGACGCCGCCGTGGCCATCGGGAACCGTCAGCACGAGGTCACGGGGCGGATCGACGGCGGCCACCACGAATGCGTCCGTCGCGCCGGGCACTGCGGGCATGATGTCGCCGCAACCAACGGTCTGAAGTCCGGGCTCGATCTTCCTCGCGCTGCGCGTGCCTCCGTTGTCGATGACGTCCCAGCTGTACCAACCCGCGCGGCCGCCGCCCATTTGCGCGATCCACGGCCACACTTGTTCGGGGGGCGCGTTGATGGTGATGGCGTGGGTAGACGTGATGATCGCGTCGGGAACCATGCCGTCGACCGCGAGCCGACCGCGTCTTTCGAACCGAGTAGCTATACAAGTAGCGAGAGGCATAACGCCCAAAGCAGAGCATTTGCCGTACCGCTCCGCCGGTCGGAAAACCGGTGCGATCGGCGGGCTCCTGTCGGCCATTCGGCACCGTCCGCGGAAAAACCCGCGCTATCGGGCGATTGTTCGCGTTGAGTCACAGGAGTGCGGCGAATCTACGGCTGCAGGTCGAAGCTGATGTGACCGTGCGTCGGCAGGATTCGCGCTCTCATACGCTCCGGCGGTCGCCGCGAACCAGCCGACTTCATGGCTCGGGCTCAGTGAGCGCAGCTCACAGTACGCCCATCAACTCTGGCACGCTGTTTCGGCCATCGTGTTTGCCGGGCCAGAGAGTCAGACTCCGCTCACGGTGCGGTCGGACCAGGAGCCGGAGCGCCCTGCCGGCCGCCTCTGCCCCGGCCTCTGGCCGGTACCGGATCCGGAGCCGGCATGGCCGGGCGAGTCGCAGGCTGGTCTGTCCTCAATGCGTAGTTGACCGCGGCATCCACCAGGCGCAACCCGTCGGGGGTCATCAGGTTCGCCGTGCCTGTTTCGTTGTCGTTCTCGATGAAAAATTGGATGCGCAAGCCCGGAGCGGGGGTGCCGTCAAACAGCTTCGCGCCTTTGCGCACCATATAGATCACTTTGGCGGTTGGATAGTCCGTCAGGGTGGCGACCACTTCGGCGCCGGGGACCGTCTCCTTGCCCCAATTCATTTCCCTCGGGAAGCGATAGACCGTCACACGACCCTTCAGCCCCGCGGCCAGCGGATGGCCGGGATTCGTGATGGTGAAAGCGGTCTGGTTTTCGATGGCGCCAAAGTCACCCGCGTCGGGAAGGCCAGGGTCGAGCGGCTTGCCCTTCGGGTTAACGAGCCCGAATTCGTCTTGAAGAAACGCTTCCGAAGTGAGGACGGGTGTTGGCGTCGACACAATCTTGGTCCCGACTGTTCCGGAGCCGACCGACTCGACGATGATGACCAAATCGGCGGCATTGGCAAACGCCAGCATTCTGTCGGCCGCGGTGTCGTGCGGGACTCTTGTAACCTTGTGACCCATGTCAAGTTCAAGATGATTCTTGATAAAGACGTCGGAGATACTGGTGCCCGGGATGACCGTACCATTCTCATCGCCAACAATCATCACGATGTTCTTGCCGGTGGGAGGAGCGCCGCCCTGGCGTTGCTGGGCGTACACCGGCGCGACGACCAGAAGAGATAAAAGGACCGCAGCGATTGTTCCGACACCATTCCTTGGCATAAACATTCCTCCTCAAAATGATCCTTCGGACGTCGAAGTGTAGCTAAAGACGAGAAACTACAAAGCAAAAAGATCAAGATGTGTGGGATCCCCTGGCGAGGGCAGGCCAGACGCAGGAAGGCCTTCGGATTGCACGAGTCCCGCCGTAGCCTTTGGCGAAGGCACGTCTTGGCGCCGGAGTAGAATGCTGCCGCACGATGCGTGTCGTCGCCGGAATCCGTCGCTATCTGCGTGGTCTTGTCGCCCCCAAAGTCGCTCCAGCACCGATATCTCCTTCGCCGTCGATCGCCACCGGGCTCGCGATCGGCCCGGGCGAAGGGCGCCTGTCGTCCATGACCGTCGAGGAGCTGTCGGTGTGGGAGAACCGCGGCGTTCCCAGCATCGCCCGCACAGTGACGTCGTAGAGGCGCAGGCGGATGAGAAGCAGGATGCGACGAGCAGCCTCAACTTCCCTCTGCACTGGACGACCGCCGCGCGCCTCGCGTCGGATGGTCGGCTCGTCTTTCGCGATCAGGCGTCGTTCGTCGCCGCGCGCGGCCAGTCGCTGCCGTTCGTCGACGGCAGTCTCGACGGAGTACTGTGCATGAACGCCCTGGAGTTTCAGGGCTCTCCGTGCGTGGAAACGTACGCTTGATGTGACCATGTGAGGCCGCGGGGCGTGGTACGCGAGCGACGTCTTGCGCACACCAGTGACGTCTGTTGTGCATACTGACCCGCTATCAAGACGCAGCACATTTCTGATCTGAAAAACATGTGCGACCCGTCTTCGACGACGTGAGCGCATCCTCCCACGCCCTCCCGCCATTGTATTTCGTGGATTCCCCGCCTCCACGCTGGTCGGCGTCCGACGCGCTGGGCGCATAGCGCTCGCGCCGAACGATTCAAAGCAAACCATCAGAACAATTTAGCGGCTTGCCAGGGATGCGCGCCGGGGCAGGTCGTTCATGGCCATGTCCTTGCACCGCATGCTCGCCGTGACGTGATCACCGAGCAGCCCCCCCGAAAGACGACTGCGGAGTTACACCATCTGAGGAGATTTTTATGACTGCCATCACACACACGATCGCCCCTAGCGCAATACGATTGCGACTATTCGACCCTCCGGCTCATGACTGCGGCAGGCGCGGTCATGATCGCAGCGCTGGTCGCGATGCCCGCCGTCTCCGCCGACCGACTGCCCGGCAAGGACGTCATGGCACTGCTCGAGCGAATCCACAACGAACGCGACCGCTTCGAGGACCAGCTCGACGGAAAGATCAAGAGCAGCATCATCCAAGGCGCGGGCGAGGTGCACGTCGAGCGTTTCCTCGACGACCTGCAGGAGAACGTGGACCGGCTCAAGTCGCGGTTCAACGCAGACTACGCGGCGAGTGCCGAGGCGACAACGGTGCTCCGTCAGGGCTCGGACATCCAGCGCTTCATGTCCAAGCAGCCGCCGGACCTCGACGGCGCGAGCGAATGGAACCGACTGGCGTCGAGCCTCGGCGAGCTGGCCAAGGTTTACGCAACCACGTTCCCCCTTCCCGCAGGCCAGCAGGCGCGGCGACTCAGCGATCGCGAGGTCGAGAACGTCGCCTCAGAGCTCGCAGAGAGTGCAGATCAGTTCAAGAAGGATCTGGAGTCCGCACTCAAGACCAACACGACCATCGACCAGCCGGCCAAAGACGCCGCTGTCAAGGAAGTCAACAGCCTGAAAGAGGATGCGGAGGAGCTGGCCTCGACGGTCGGCGATGGGCGTCCGGCGTCTGGCGAGGCCAAGGCGGTGCTCGATCGGGCAGCCAGGATACGCGGGGCCGCAGCCTCGTCAGGGCGAGCCCTGTCGCCCGCGGCGAAGACCGCATGGGGTCCGGTCGAGAGTGGCTTACAGAAAGTGGCGGTGGCGTTCGACCTGCCAGCGCAGCTTCCGTAAGCGCCGACGGCTTCGCCCGGATGCGGGTGCGTGCGGTGATATAGACTCCGGCGCGTGGTCACGCGTTGATGAATCAGCGCGCGCGCGATGCGCAACCGCCGGCGGGACGCCTGCTGAAGGTGTTGGGACTCGCATTCGGTCTGGCGGTCCTGGTGGGCAACACGATCGGCATGGGCATCTTGCGCACGCCGGGTGAGGTGGCGGCCCGCCTCCCTTCGGTGCCGCTCTTCATGGCGGTATGGGTCGCCGGTGCGGTCTACGCGCTGCTGGGCGCGCTCACGGTGGCGGAGCTGGCGGCGATGCGCCCGCGCTCCGGCGGTCTGTACCCGCTGGTGCATGACGTGCTCGGAGAGTATCCCGGCTTCATCGTTGGCTGGACAGACTGGCTCGCGACATGTGGAAGCATGGCGGCGGTTGCGATGGTCCTGGGTGAGTACGCGGGACCTCTGATGCCGGGCATGGCTGACCATGGGTTGGTGACCTCGTCAGCGGTCGTCGCGGGCTTTGCTGTGTTGCAGTGGCGCGGCATTCGGATCGGCGATGCCGTACAGCAACTCACCAGCCTGCTGAAATCGCTCGCCCTGATAGCCCTTGCCGGCGTGGCGCTCGTCATGACCGTCGAGTCCCCGTCGTTGGCACCGGTCACTGTGCTGGCGGCGCCCACCGGTTTCGCGCTGGTGGGAGCGGTCATCATCGCGCTGCAGGCCGCGATCTACACCTACGACGGGTGGACCGGTCCGATCTATTTCGGTGAGGAACTGCGCGATCCTGCTCGCGATATTCCACGCACGATGATCGGCGGCGTGCTCCTCGTCCTGGTCATCTACCTGTTGCTGAACGCCGCATTTCTCCGGGCGGTGCCCATAGAGGACATGGCCGGCGACCCATTCGTCGCTGCGACTGCCGCGGCACGCCTGTTCGGTCCGACCGGGGACACGGTGATCCGGATGGTGATGCTCCTCTCACTGATTGCGGCGGTCAACGCCATGCTGTTGATGGCCGCGCGGGTCCCGTTCGCGATGAGTCGTGACCGGTTGTTGCCGGCCATCCTGCACCGCGTGAATCCGGGAGGCACTCCGGTGCCGTCGCTTATCGTCAGTACGCTGGTCGCGCTCGCGTGCATCTTCACGAACACGTTCAACACCGTCCTGGCGATGCTGGCGTTTCTCTTCGTCGCCAACTATGCACTGACGTTCATTGCGTTCTTCGCATCGCGGCAACGCGCGCCTGATGCACCGCGGCCGTTTCGAGTGCCCGGCTATCCATTCGTGCCCGGCGCCGCGCTGGCAGGCTCGCTGGCGTTCATGGTCGTCGCGGTGCTCAGCGATCGCACCAACAGCGTGCGGTCTCTGGCACTGCTCGGGATCTCCTGGCCCGTGTATCGACTGATCCGGGCACGCACGTCCGCGCGGCGGTGAAGGTGCTCACGATCCTATTCGGGCTGTTCCGGCTGTTTTTGAAACATTGCCGTGCCGGTCTTCGCGAAGTAGTCCGAACGCTCGCTGCGCCGCGCCCGCCATGGCAGCATCAGCGGCGGCTGGCCGGCTGGAGTGACTGTCACGGTCCCGACGATCTGATCGCGCTCGACCTTCCCGCTGAACTCGTGTCGCGTGAGTCCCAGTTGATCGAGCGTGATGTTCAGCGCAAAGGTGACGTCGACGCCGCGCAGGGTCATGCTTTCGAGCACTTCGCGGCGGTCACCGGTGCGGGCGACCCCCTCGACCATCTGGAAGTGCTGTTCGACAAAAGACGCGTAGCGAAACCGCTTGCCCGCAACGCTCAGGTCCCACTCCCAGGCGCCCGCAACGCGGGCCGGCACGATCCACATGTAAATCGACGTCCCGTTCATGTCGACTTCGTCGGGTTTCCAGCTGCCCAGATCCCAGGAGTTGGTGAGCACTCGCGTGCCGGGAGCCGCGCGTTCGAGGATGATCGGCCGCAGCAGGCGCATGAGTTCCGGAAACAGCCACATGGTGACGACAGTCGCATCGCGAAGGTCGGCGTCGAACGCGTTGCGGTGCTCGAAGTGCACGCGGTCTGCCAGGCCGTCGCTTTTGGCGCGTTGATTGGATTCCTCAACGAGATTCGGATCGATTTCGATGCCCCGGCCGCGTACTCGCGGGTTCCTGCGCGCAGCCGCCAGGGGTATCAGGCCGTTGCCGGATCCCAGGTCCATGACGACGTCCTCGTCCTGGAGGTGGGCCAGCGTCAGCATCCGCTCGACGACCTCCGGCGAGCTCGCATGGAAGAACGAGAACCGTTCCTGGGACCGCGTCGGAACGACCGTCAAGACCGCCAACATTGTCACGAGCACCACACGTATGAACATGAGTGTTTTCCCCCGGTTCCGTTAACCCTCGTCTAGCCCCGCCTCGAGATCGGCGTGTAACAGACGATGAAAGAGGTGTTCTCCGGCTTCGCGACGAACTGACAACCGGCCGGCCTCGTAGGAACGAGAGCGGAGACCGCGCTGCACGGAGACGCAGACGGAGAGGTCCTCCAGCTGAATCTGATGGCTCACGTCGATGCTCGCCCGATTCCGGGCGCTGGCACCGGCGGACACATCGTCGAAGTAGAAATCGAAGATCACATCGGTTCTGTCGACGCCGCGAGGAATCACCAGGTTGGTATCCATCGCGCGACCGTAGCAGTTGATCATGAAGTTCGGATAGATCCAGTAGTAGGATGCGCGGTCGCCCTGTCGTACCGCGCCTGTCAGCGGGTCGGCGCCTTCCTTGCCCATCGGGCTGGATTGCAGGCAGAAGCGCTCGCCGGTCTCGATGGTGTACTCGCTGTAGTTCAATACGCTGTCGAGGCCACGGTGAACGAGCGGGATGTGATAGCCGCCATCCAGGTAGTTGTCGACGAACACCTTCCAGTTGCAATCGATCGCATAGTGGCGGCGCTCCATCCAGTGCAGATTGCCCAGGCCCAGCGTGTGAAGCTGCTTCGCCAGGTCGGATCCGAGGTAATCATCCAGCGAGGGGCCGCCAGCGGCGGTCCTGGCGAACACCCACTTCTGAGAGACCGCGCAGTCGATGGGCACGAGGCCGTTCGCGGCGCGCTCGAAATCACACACATCGGCAAAATCCGGTGTGCCCTTGAGCGTGCCGTCGAGGGCGTAGGTCCAGCCGTGATACGGACACCTGAACTGCCGGGCGGAGCCGGCGCCATCCGTCACGACCGCCGCCGCATGATGACGGCAGACGTTAAAGAAGCCGCGCAGGGTGTCGTCCTGGGCTCGAGCGACGAGGATCGGCTCGCCACTCGACAACTCGCACGCCACGTAATCGCCCTGCGCACGCAGTTCCTCGATCCGGCCGGCGACCTGCCACGAGCGGGCGAAGACGGTGTGACGCTCCAGGTCGAAGACTCGCGGATCGGTGTACCACGTCGCCGGGATGGTGTGGGCCCGGGCGAGAGGTGCATCCCGCCGATACGCGTTGATGATCTGCTCGAGCGGCCGCGGCATACAGAGTTGATAGACCTCAGACGAATTGTGCAACGAAGTGTGGCGGCCGGTCGATGCCGCAGTTCGTTTTCGAGGGCGCTCCCATGTGAGCCGCCACAGGTGTATAAGTGTCGTTATGACGCGTCAGATCTCGTGCCTGATTGTGCTGTTCGTCGCGGCGGCCGGGGAAGCGGCGGCGCAACCGGATCGTCCCACATTCAACCGCGACATTCGACCCATCATGTCGGACACCTGCTTCCGGTGCCATGGTCCCGACCGCATCGCCCGCAAGGCCGACATGCGCCTGGACATTCGCGAAGAAGCCATCAAGCCGACGCGCACTGGCCGCATTCCGGTTGTGCCGGGCGATCCCGACAAGAGCGAGATCGTCGCGCGCATTTTCGCGGAAGGCGCACGCGTCATGCCGCCCATCTCCGCGCACAAGGAGCTGACCCAGGCACAGAAGGACACCATTCGCCGCTGGGTCGCGGAAGGTGCGGTCTACGAGGGGCACTGGGCGTATCAACCGGTGAAGCGTCCGGCCGTTCCGGCTGTGGTGGACGCATCACACATCAAGAACCCGATCGATCAGTTCATCCAGGACCGCCTCCACCGCGAAAAGCTGGCGCCGTCGAGAGAGGCCGACAAACGCACACTGCTTCGGCGGGTGACACTCGATTTGACAGGCCTGTTGCCCACGCCGGAAGACACGCGCGCGTTCCTGTCGGACACGGCGCCAGATGCGTACGAAAGAGCGGTGGATCGGTTGCTGTCCTCGCCGCGGTATGCGGAGCAGCGCACCATGCACTGGCTCGACGCGGTGCGCTACGGTGACACGGCGGGATTCCATGGCGATAATCCAATCCCTGCGTGGCCGTACCGCGATTACGTGTTGCAGGCATTTCTCAAGAACAAGCCGTTCGACGAGATGACGCGCGAACAGATCGCCGGAGACCTGCTGCCGAACGCGACCGTTGACCAGCGCGTCGCCTCGGCCTACAACCGCATGAACCGCACGTCGGCCGAAGGCGGGCTTCAACCAAGAGAGTACCTCGCGAAGTACGGCGCCGACCGGGTGCGCACGCTCAGCGCCGTGTGGCTGGGCAGCACGCTCGGATGTGCCGAATGCCACGACCACCGGTTCGATCCGTTCCTCTCGAAGGACTTCTACGCGATGAAGGCATTCTTCGCGGACATCCAGGAGACGGGACTCGTGCCCGATCGGGGCGCGCGCGCATGGGGCGCGAAGCTCGCGCTCCCGACCGATGCGCAGAAGGCGGCGCTCGCGGCCCTCGAAACGAAACTTGCGGCTGCCCGGTTGCGTCTCGAGGAAGCGGCCGCGGCGCGGGCCGCCGACGAAGAAGCGCGAGAAGCGACACTGAACCAGCGCTGGCAGGCCGGCGAGCTGGCCTGGACGTGGCAGCGCCCGGTTGGTGCGCGTGCGCTGAACGGCGCGACGCTGACCATCTATGACAAGGAACCGATCGAAAGTAATTTCTATCTCGACGGGAGTCTGAAAACCGACACGAAACCCGGCGAGGGTCTTGTGGTCGCGAGCGGCACGAATCCGGACCGCGAGACCTACGTCATCACGTTGAGGCCTGGCGCAGGAGCATGGCGTCAGCTCGGTCTCGAGGTCGTGCAGGATGAAAGCCTCCCAGGCGCCCGGTATGCACGCGGCGCCGATCGATTTCTCCTGAGCGAGATAGAGGCCGAGCTGGCGGAACGCGGTCGGCCGGCGCGGCGGTTGTCCCTCGTGATGGCAACCGTCAACGACGCTCCGCCGGCGGTCTCTGCGATCAACGATCCGGGCATGCCCCCCCTTGCCGCCATCGACGGGAAGGCCGGCACCGCGTGGGGTATTCGTTTCGGTGAAGCGAGGAATCCGTTCCTTGCGCTGCGATTTGCTGAAGCGGTGCAGACCTCCGCAGACACAACGATCGTCGTGACGCTGCGGCACGATTCGGACTTGCGGCGCGCGGTTATGGGACGGTTCCGACTGGCTCTTGCTGCCGACGCGTTCGCGTGGCCGCCAACCGGCACGTCAGGCACTCGGTCGCGGAGCCGGGATGCGAGCGGGCGGACGACCTGGGCCAGCGGCCTTCCTGAAGAGGTGATGAGAGCGCTGCGGCGGCCGGCCGAGGATCGTGATGAAGTGGAACGCGCCGGGCTGCGCGAGGTACTTGATCTTCTCGAACGCCGACTTTGCGGATCTTTATAAGAACGTACAGCTCCTGGAGACCGAGCGAGGCCTCGTCGAATCGTCGATTCCATCGGTCGTGACGACGGCTTCGACAGAGCCGATGCCCACGCGCATCCTGCCGCGCGGCAACTGGATGGACGAGTCGGCGCCCATCGTCGAGCCGGCAATTCCGCGTTTTCTCGGGGCGCTCGACACAAGGGGCGAGCGAGCGACCCGCCTCGACCTGGCGAACTGGCTCGTGTCGCGTGACAACCCGCTGACGGCACGTACGTTTGTCAACCGCACGTGGCGTGAGTTCTTCGGGACCGGGCTCTCGAAGGTGATCGACGACCTTGGCTCGCAGGGCGAGTCGCCGACGCATTCCGAGCTGCTTGACTGGCTCGCGTCGGAGTTCATGCAGAAATGGGACATCAAGCACGTCGTCCGGCTGATCGTGACGAGCCACACGTATCGGCAATCGTCTCGCCGTAGCCCGCCAGCCAGCTCTGAGCGGGCGGAGGCGGATCCGGAGAACCGCCTGCTCGCTCACCAGAATCGATTTCGCGTCGACGCCGAAAACGTGCGTGATGTCATCTTGCAGGTGTCGGGGCTGCTCAGCGACAAGATCGGCGGTCCAAGCGTAAGCCCGGTCGAACCACCCGGTTACCTGGGCGCGCTGAACTTTCCGAAGCGCGAGTACTCGGCCAGTCGCGGCGAGGACCTGTACCGTCGCGGTCTGTATACGACCTGGCAGCGTACGTACCTGCATCCCAGTCTCTTGAACTTCGATGCACCGACACGCGAGGAGTGTACGGTCAGCCGCAGCATCTCGAACACGCCGCTGCAAGCGCTCGACCTGTTGAACGATCCGATCTACGTCGAGGCGGCGCGCGTGTTCGCGCAGAACGCCGCCGCGCATGACACAAATTTTGACGCCCAGCTGGCCTTCGTCTTCGATCGCGCACTGAACCGTTTGCCCACTGCGGAGGAACGGTCGATTCTGCGGAACTTGTACGAACGCAACCTGAAATACTTCAGCGCCAATCCCGCGCGCGCGCGCGAGCTCCTCGCGGAAGGCGAGATGCCGTTGCCGCCCGGGTTCAACGCCCGTTCGACAGGCTCAGGGCAGGCCGTCCGCCTCGCGGCGATGGCGACGATCACGCGAGTTGTGCTGAACCTGCACGAATTGATTACGAGGAACTGACCGCCATGTCCGACACATTCGTTCGGGAGATGAGCCGACGGGCGTTCCTCGGTCGTGGAGCCGCGGGGCTTGGCGTCGTCGCGCTGAACTCGCTGCTCGCCGGCTCCCGCGTGTTCGCGGACGCTCAGGCGCCGGCCATGCAATCACGCGGCATCGTCAACCCACTCGACTTCGTTCCAAAGGCAAAACGCGTCATCTTCCTCTATCAGGCCGGTGGGCCGTCACATCTCGAGACCTTCGACTACAAGCCGAAGCTCGCCGACATGACGGGCAAACCGATGCCGGAGTCGTTCACGCGAGGACAGCAGATCGCGCAACTTCAAGGACAACGGCTGACCTGCCTCGGACCGACGCACGGCTTCAAGCCGTTCGGCAAGTCGGGGCAGGTCGTCTGCGAGCTGTTTCCTCACATCGGCAGCATCATCGACGAGACGTGCATCGTGCGATCGATGTGGACCGAGCAGATCAACCACGACCCGGCCCACACGTTCATGAACAGCGGATCGATCATCACGGGCCGCCCGAGCATGGGATCGTGGGTGCTGTACGGGTTGGGCGCGGAAGCCGACAACCTTCCAGGCTTCGTCGTTCTCGTGTCGCAAGGAAACGGCGGTCAGATGCAGCCGATCGCGGCGCGGCAATGGTCGGCCGGCATGCTGCCGAGCAAATTCCAGGGCGTGCGCTTCAACTCCGTCGGCGATCCGGTTTTGTACATCACGAATCCGCCCGGAATCACCCGCGACATGCAGGGTGACTCGATTCAGGCCATCAACGCGCTGAACGAGGTCGCGAATCGATCGCTGCACGATCCGGAGCTGCAAACGCGCATCGCACAGTACGAGATGGCGTTCAAAATGCAGACGAGCGTTCCGGGACTGCTCGACACGAGTCAAGAGCCGCCGCATGTCCTGGAGCTGTACGGAGCGAAGCCGGGCGACGGCTCATTTGCGTCGAACTGTCTGCTGGCACGGCGGCTGGCGGAGCGAGGTGTCCGGTTCATCCAGCTCTATCACCGCGACTGGGATCATCACAGCGACGTGAGGAACAACGTCGTCTTCAAGGCGCAGGAAGTCGATAAGCCGACGGCGGCGCTGATCACCGATCTGAAGCAGCGCGGCATGCTGGACGACACGCTGGTCATCTGGGGCGGCGAGTTCGGCCGCACGCCGATGTCGCAGGGACGCGGCGGCCGCGACCATCACATCAAAGGGTTTTCATTCATGCTCGCCGGCGGCGGCATCAAAAAAGGCCTCACCTATGGTGCCACCGACGATCTGGGGTATGCGGCGGTCGAGAACCCCGTCAGCGTGCACGATTGCCACGCGACGATGTTGTATCTGCTTGGCGTCGACGCGGCAAAGCTGGCGGTGAAGTATCAGGGCCTGGACGTCCGGCTCACCGGCGCGCAAGGTGGCACCGTCGTCCGCGACATCATTGCGTAGGCAACTCAATCACTTCGATCCGCACGGTCAGCAGACACTTCGCCTGCCCGTACGAGCCGGCGGAGACGGCTCCCGGCCGACCGCCTTCCCCGGTGGAGCGTCAAAACCGCATAGGCCCCCGCCCAGATTGAGAGGCACAATACCCCTATGACCCTGCGCACCCGTATTCGCCTGCTGTTGCCAATCCTGGCTCTGACGTCGGTCGTCAGCTTTGCCGGCGCCCAGCAGCCGGCCGCCACCATCAACCTCAAGAACGCGCCGCTCGACCAGACCATTCCGGTCGATCCGCTGATCACGGTCGGCACGCTGCCCAACGGCCTGCGCTACTACGTGCGCGAGAACAGACTGCCGCAGGGGCGCGCCGAGCTCCGGCTCGTGGTGAAGGCCGGTTCGGTGCTCGAAGAGGAAGACCAGCGGGGACTGGCGCATTTCGTCGAGCACATGGCGTTCAACGGCACGCTGCATTTTCCGAAGCAGGAGATCACCAGCTTCATGCAGTCCCTCGGCATGCGGTTCGGCGCGCACGTCAACGCGCACACCGGCTTCGACGAGACGGAGTACGACCTGCAGATCCCGACCGGCAATCCGGCGGTCATCGACCGGTCGCTCACTATTCTCGAAGACTTCGCGCACAACGTCTCGTTCGACGCGGTCGAGATCGACAAAGAGCGGGGCGTGATCCTCGAGGAGTGGCGGCTGGGGCTCGGCGCCGGCGAGCGGATACAGAACCAGCAGATGCCCGTGCTGCTGAAGGGCTCGCGCTACGCCGAACGGTCGCCCATCGGGAGGCCCGAGATCATCCGCAACGCGAATTACGATCGGCTGAAGCAGTTCTACGCCGACTGGTACCGCCCCGACATGATGGCGGTCGTCGCCGTTGGCGATTTCAACAGAGTAGCGGTCGAAGCGCAAATACGATCCCGGTTCGGCGCGATTCCGGCCGCGGTGTCCCGGAAGCCGAGGCCCGACTACGCCGTTCCGGACCAGCCCGGAACGATTTATTCGATCATCACCGACCCCGAAGTGACGCAGACGGCCATCAGTGTCTTCACCAAGATGCCCGCCCGGGACCAGTCCACGGTCGGCGCGTACCGCCGGCAGATGGCCGAGCGGTTGTTCGGCGGCATGGTATCCGCCCGTCTCGACGAGATCGCGCAACAGCCGAACGCGCCGTTTCTCGCGGCCCAGACCAGCCGCGGCATTTTCGTGCGGACCGCGGAGGTGACGTCGCTGGGTGCGCTCGTCGCGCCGGGCGGCGTCGAGCGCGGGCTCACGGCGCTGTTCACCGAGATCGACCGCGTGGCGCGGTTCGGTCTCACCGCGGGCGAGCTCGAGCGGCAGGCGCGCGGTCTGCAGCGGGTACTGGAGAACGCGACGGTCGAGAAGAACAAGAGCCCGTCCGGCCCGCTGGCCGACGAGTTCATCAGGAACTTTCTGCAGGGCGAACCGATTCCGGGCATCGTCTACGAGTACGCCTTGAACCAGCGTTTCCTGCCCGAGATTACGCTCGCCGAAATCAATGCGCTCGCGAAGGACTGGGCGCCCGATCGCAACCGCGTCGTGGCGATCATCGCGCCGGAAAAAGACAAAGCGACCTTGCCGGACGCGACGAAAATGACGGCCGCCATCGCCGCTGCCAGCGGCAGACCGCTGGATGCGTACGTCGATACCGTCAACACGCAGCCGCTGCTGGCGACGCTCCCGTCGCCGGGGAGCATTGCCACCACCTCGACCAACGAGCGGCTCGGCATTACGGAGTGGCGTCTCTCCAACGGCGTCCGCGTCGTGCTGAAACCGACGAACTTCAAAGAAGACGAAATTCTGTTTCGCGCCATCAGCCCCGGCGGCACGTCGCTCGCGCCCGACCAGGACTTCATCGTGGCGGACACGGCCGACGCGGTGGTGGCGCAGGGCGGGCTTGGTCAGCTCCGCAGCCTCGACCTCGGCAAGGCGCTCGCCGGCCGGACGGTGTCGGTGAGGGCCGACATCGGTGAGACGGAAGAGGGACTCGGAGGCGTGTCGTCGCGGAAAGAGCTCGAGACGATGTTCCAGCTCATCTATCTCACCTTCACGGCGCCGCGCCCGGATCCCGTGGCATTCGGCGTCTTCAAGGAACAGTTGAAAGTGGCGCTGGCCAACGAGGACGCGCTGCCCGGCACGGCATTCGAAGAGGCGCTCGGTGCGGCGCTGACGCAGAATCATCTGCGAGCGCGGCCATTGAAGGCGGCCAACGTCGACGAGATGAACCTCGAGCGCTCGCTCGCGTTCTACAAAGATCGCTTTGCCGATGCGAGCGACTTCACCTTCGTGTTCGTCGGCAGCTTCGACCCGGCGGCCATGAAGCCGCTCGTGGAGCGGTATCTGGCCAGCCTTCCTGCGCTCCATCGGAACGAAGCGGCGAAGGACGTCGGGATTCGTCCTCCGGCGGGCATCGTCGAGCGCGAGGTGAGAAAGGGTATCGAGCCAAAGAGCCAGGTGAGCATCGTGTTCACCGGGTCGTTTCAGAACGACGAGATGAATCGGCTCACACTCCGAGCCATGGCCGAGATGTTGAGCGGCAACCTGCAGAGGACGCTGCGCGAAGAACTGGGCGGCACCTACGGCGTCAGCGTCGAGCCGCGCTTCACTCAGCGTCCGGCCGCGACGTACCGCATCGCCATCTCGTTCGCCTGCGATCCCGCACGTACCGAGAGCCTGACCAGGACGACGTTCGAGCTGATCGAGGCGTTCAGAAGGGACGGCCCGAGCGAGGGCCAGGTCGCCGACACGCGCGCGGCGCTGATGCGCGATTTCGAAACGAACAGCCAGGAGAACCGGTACCTGCTGAGCCGCCTCGCGTACAGCTATCAGTACGGCGAGGCCGTCGAAGCCGTGTTCAACATCGGGCCCTCGGTCGACCGGCTGACGGCTGCCCTGATTCAGGAAGCCGCGCGGACCTATCTCGACACGCGCCGGTATGTGGAAGTGACGCTGCTGCCAGAAGTGCGCACGCCTTGAGCAGTTTTCAGTTCTCAGTCGCCAGTTCTCAGTCATGAGCCCACTGAAAACTGACGACTGACAACTGAAAACTGACAACTGAAAACTGACAACACCACTACAGCGAAGTGAAAAACGTTGCGCGAGAATGAACGATGCGGCTTCTCGTCTTAGGGGCCGGGGCGATTGGTGGCTACTTTGGTGGGCGGCTCGCCGAAAGTGGCGCCGACGTCACGTTTCTCGTCCGCCCGGCCCGCCGCGCCCAGCTTGAACGCGACGGTCTCCGCATCGAGAGCGCGCTCGGACGCATCTCGTGGCCGGTACAGACCGCACTGGCCGATTCGGTGACGCCCGACTACGACGTCGTGCTGCTGACCTGCAAGGCGTACGACTTGCAGTCGTCCATCGAGGCGATTGCACCAGCCGCAGGGCCACAGACCGCGGTCATCCCGCTGCTGAACGGTCTCTCGCATTTCTCGGCGCTTGATGCGCGCTTCGGCGCCTCCCGCGTGATGGGAGGCACCTGCATGATCGATGCGACCCTTGGACGCGACGGAGTTGTGCATCACGTTGGCACACTGCAGCGTCTGGTGTTCGGCGAGCGCGACGGCCGGCGTTCGCCGCGGGCTGAGGCCGTCGCCGCCGTTCTGGCGGCCACGACCATCGACTGGTCACTGTCCGATGACATCGAGCAGGTCATGTGGGACAAGCTGGTGTTTCTCGCCGCGCTTGCCTCGATGACATGTCTGTTCCGCGCCAACGTGCGCGAAATCATCAGCGCGCCGGGCGGTCGCGAGGCGATGGAGCGGGCGCTTGCCGCCAACGCCGAGATTGCGGCGCGCGAAGGGCATCCGCCGAGCGCCTCCGGGCTGGATTTCGCCAGAACCCGGCTGACCGATCCGCTCGGCCCGTGGAGCGCCTCCATGCTGCGCGATCTCGAGGGCGGCGGACGCGTCGAGGTCGATCACATCGTCGGTTGGATGCGAGACCTGGCCCGGCGGCACAGTGTGGACGATACGCTGCTCTCGCTCGCGTTCACGCATCTCAAGGCGTTCGAAGCGCGCCGGGAGGCCGATCGCCTGCCAAATCCGTAGTCGGTTCGGCTAACCACCTCCGCCAAGGCTACGGTGGTCCACCGTAGCTTTAGCGAAGGCGGAAGCCGGACACTACGTACTTTTGAAAAGCGCTCTAAACGCCAGCGAACCAGTGAAACCCGATGTCCGAGTTGATGCCCCCCGTGCCCTTGCCGATGCCGGTCATCGAGTCGACGACCCGAATCGATTTCAGGAATTTGAGATTCTTGTAGCCGCACTGTCGTTCGACGCGCAGGCGGAGCGGCGCGCCGTTGCCTCTCGGAAGGTCGCGACCGTTGAGGCCCTAGGCAAGGATCGTCTGTGGATGCTCGACCTCGAACAGATCGTATCCCTCGTACCAACGATCGTAGGTGTCGATCACGACGTAGCGCGCCGCCGGCGTGACGCCGCCGGCGGCTTCGAGCACCCGTTGGAGCGGCGCGCCCGTCCATTCGCCAATCGCCGACCAGCCCTGTTCGCATACGTGCGCGGTGATTTGCGTGCGGGCGCCCAGGTTTTTGATCTCGTCGAGCGACAACGCGACGGGCCGCGCGACCAGACCGCTGATCGGGAGTCGCCAGTTCCTGAACCCTTCCGACAAGTGCCGTTGATACTCTTCGTTCTTCGGATTGGTCTGGTTCCAGGTCGGGAATGGGTCGGCGACGTCGCTCGCGGAGTACTCGCGCGCCAGCTGCTGACCCGACAGCAGCAACCGATTGGTGCTCATCGTCAGCACATCCGCGGCGCCGATCAGGCCCCCGCGCACTCGCGGCGGAATGAACGTCTCGCGCGAACATCCGGTCGTGACGAGACCACCCAGCGCCGGGACGCTCGCCAGCCACGTGCGACGTGAGATGCGCCTGGTCATGGTGTCATCGCTCCTGGCTCCACCGGGATCGACTCCTTCCCGGTAATCATCGAACGGACCCGGTTGACGAATCCTGCGGCAGCGATCTCCAGCAGGTGGACGACGACGAAGAGCACGAGCAGGACCGTGCCGATGGTGTGCAGCGTGCGCGCCGACTGACGGCCGCCGAACAGATCCAGCAGCACGGGCATCGCGGCCGTATAGCCCGGCGACTGTGCGACACCCGTCAGGATCATGAACGGCACGAACACGAAGATCAGGAGCAGATACGAGGCCTTCTGGAGCGTGCCGTAGCCGCCGCTGGAAGCATGGCGGCGCGATCGCCGGCGGAAATGATCGCGCAGCTCCGTCCGCACGTGCGACACCGTCAGCTCGTCACGGGCCGGCAGCATCCGCCTGCGAAAATGCGTCGTGTAGAGATTCCACCCGACGTATATGAGGCCATTGAAGAGAAAGACCCAGGCGAAGGTGACGTGATAGTTGCGTCCCCACCGGCGGTCTCCGAGTGCGCCTGCCGCCTCCCATGAGAGGCCCCAGTCCGAGAGCCTGAAGATTGCCGGGTAGCCACGATAGCCGGTGTTTCCCCAGTACAACTCCGGGAAGTCGAGAAGGATGTGAACGCCGCTCACGAGCAGATAGCCGCAAGCGATCACGTTGACCCAGTGACAGATCCGAACGCTATATGAGTGAACGGACGTCTCTCCGGCAAGGGGCGCCGATTGGGAGGTCACGGCAGAGTGCACGTCGCCGATGGGCATTCTACGACCAGTTGACGCCCGGGTCATCACCGCATCCTGGCCTTTGTTCCCCGGCCATGTCGTTTCGCATAAGATTGGCCGCCATGCGGATCACTTCACTCGTGCTCGTGTTGCTCTCTGTTGCCGTCGCCTCGGGACAACAGCCACCGCCGGCTCAGCCCACGGCCCGGCCGGCACCCGTCGGGCAAACGCCATCGGCCGATCGGGCGCCCGCGCAGCCCTCTGCCACATTCCCCAGCGTATACGCCGCGTCCGGCCCGGCGGAGCTGACCGCCAATCCGGACTCGCCGTTCTGGAAGGACATCAAGGGCGTGTGGATAGAGCGGCGGATCGATACGAGCGAACCAGCGCCCCATCGACGCCACGGTGCCACGCGTGGGCATCGGCAACGAATGGGTCTGGGAATCGGGCTGGCAAACGAAGGCGCGGCTCGATCGCGAGAAGAAGGTCTGGTACGCGGAGATTCAGTTGCCGATTGCGTCGTTCGACCCGCGCCCGGTGAAGGCGGGCAACGAATTCCGTATCAATCTCTACCGCCTGCAGGGTCCCCACCCTCCGGCCCCGGCACGGCGCGACTTCGTGGCGTGGCTGCCGACGGGCGAATACCACCCTCACCGGCCGTTGAAGTTCGGACGGCTGAAGCTCGTCGACAAGCAGTAGAGCATTTTTCAACGCCGTGACGCCGGGACGCCGAGACAAGACTTACGAATCCTTCGCGATCCCGGCGACTCGGCGGCTCGGCGTTAATACGCACAGACGAAAGGCGCTCTCGATCGCGATGTCCTCGGCGCTGCTCCTTGCGGCGCTCGACGCGCGCCAGGAGAGCGGGCAGGGGAGGAGTGTCCAGACGATCGACATCGCCTTCCAGGACCGCATGCGCCAGTACCTGCTTTACGTACCGGCGAAGCCGAACGGCTCGCTCGTGCTCGTCTTCCACGGCGGCGGCCAGGTCGCGGCTCAGATCCGACGGATCAGCGGATTCGACGCCCTCGCCGACCGGGAGCACTTCATCGTGGCCTACCCACAGGCCTTCGAACGCTCCTGGGCGGATGGGCGTGGTGTCACGAGCGCCGAGAAGCAGGGCGTCAACGATGTCGCGTTCGCAAAGGCGGTGGTCGCCGACGTCGCGCGAAGACACGTCGTCGATCGGTCGCGCGTCTTTGCCACCGGCCTCTCCAACGGCGCCGCGCTCAGCCATCGTCTGGGCTGTGAGGCGGCCGACACCTTCGCGGCCATCGCGCCGGTCGCCGGCACGATCGCCGCGGGTCTCGTTGAACCCTGCCGGCCATCTCGGCCTGTCGCGGTCGTTGCCGTTCATGGCCTCGCCGATCCGTCGATGCCCTTCGATGGGGGTTATGTCGGCGGCGGCCCGGGAGGCGGTCGGGTGCTGGGCGTCCGTGCGACGCAGGAGCTATGGCGGTCGCTGAACGGCTGCGCACCGGCCGTCGTGTCCACGCCGCTGGCGGTCGCGGTGCAGGACGGCACGTCGGTCACCCAACGGTCGTACGCGAACTGCCGCGGCAATGGCGATGTCGTGGCCTACGAGATTCAGGGAGGTGGCCATCGCTGGCCGCCGTTCACGTTCGACGGCCCGACCGAGGCACTCGTACAACGAGAGAACGGGCTGTCGTCGCAAAACATCGATGCGACCGGGATCATCTGGGCGTTTTTCGCCGGCCACGCGCGTCCGTGATCGCGGTCTTCAAACACTGGCAGGGCTGAAGCCCTGCGCTACCGATGAAGCCCTGCGCCACCGATCCAGTACCGCCCGTGCTAAGCTTTCGCGTTTTTTGATTGGGACATTCGGTGACTCTCGACTGGAGGAACCTGTGAGGTCGATCATCAGCGCGCACCGTCGGGGCGTTCGCAATCGCCGGCGTACTCGCGGTGGCGGCCATCGGCGCTCAGAGCGCCAGTCAGGCGAGGGACTTCGACGCAGAAATTCGAGCGGCCGTGGCATCGGCGAAGCAGGCAGCCGGGTTCGAGTGGCAGGGCGCCCTGGTTCGAACGTGTCTGCAGCCGCCGCAAATTGCCGCGGAGAATACCAGCGATAACGTTCCAGGATACATCTCCAAACCCGCGAGCGCTCCACCACGCAGCGCGTGGTACGCCGAGCCTGCCAGGGTGTTCGACGATTTCTATTTTGTCGGAGGCAAGATCCATTCGGCATGGGCTCTCACGACGAGTGAAGGGATCATCCTGTTCGATACGATCTTCCCGTACAACTCGGACGAGCTGATTGTGGGCGGCCTGAAGAAGCTCGGGCTCGACCCTACGACAATCAAGTACGTCATCGTCACGCACGGGCACGGCGATCACATCGGCGGCGCCGAGATGCTGCAGAAGGAGTTCGGCGCCAAAGTGGTCATGGGCGGACCCGACTGGGACGACGTCGAGAAGTATCCAAACAGATTCAAGACGATGGCCCCGAAGCGCGAGATCGTCGCCACCGACGGGATGACAATTACGCTCGGCGGAAAGACCGTCACGCTCTGGCTGACGCCAGGTCATACGCGCGGCACCGTCTCATTTACGACGACCGTTCAGGATCGCGGCAAGCCCGTGAATCTCGTCTCCTCGGCGGGAGTCGCGACCAGTTTCATCAACAGCATCCCGGATCCGGGAATCAGGAATTTCCAGATCTACATCGATTCGCAGAAGAAAATCGCGGCAAAGGCGGCCGAGACCAAGGCCACGGTTCTCATCTCCAACCACTCGGAATTCGACGATGCCGTCGACAGGAATCGGATGCTGGCCGGACGCGGAAACAGCCCCCATCCGTATGAGGTAGGCGCCGAAAGCGTACAGAACTTCTTCAAAGTCGTGCAGGGCTGCGCGCGCGCGGCGCAGGTTGCGTTGGAAAGACAGGCCGCGATGGGGAGCAAGTAGTTCAATACCTGATAGACTCCGAGGTGGAGGCCGATCGTGACAACCCCGCAGTACCACGCCGTTCAGTTCTATAACGACGAACAATCTCTGGCACGAACCGTGGCACGGTTCCTTGCCGAAGGGCTCGACGCACGGCAGCCAGGGCTGGTGATTGCCACAGCCTCTCACACCAGCACGATCGTCGAACAACTGGCCGAACGGGGCCTGGACGTCAACGAGCTGCGCCGCACGGGACAACTGCAGTATGTCGACGCTCAACAAATGCTCGACTCGTTCATGGTGGACGGCAGTGTCGATCATGCGCGGTTCAAAAAGACCGTTGGGGATCTGATCGAAGGGCTGTGTGCGGACCTGGGGCCTCGTCCCGTTCGAGCGTATGGCGAGCTCGTCGATCTCTTATGGCAGGATGGAAACGCCAACGCGGCCATCAAGTTGGAAATGCTCTGGAACCAGCTGGCGGAAGCGTATGACTTCTCGCTGCTCTGCGGTTACGCCTTCGGGCATTTCTACAAAGAAACCCGCGATCCCAGATATCAGGACGTCCGCAGCCAGCACTCACACGTGATCGACACAGTCCCTGAGGGAACCGGACTGAGCGTATAGGAAACCGGAAGAAAGTAAAAAGTAAAAAGTAAAAAGTAAAAAGTAGAAAGTAGAAGGCATGCCCACCGGACAATCCCTGGACTCGTTGTCGCCGCGCAAGGTCAAGGATACATGCGTCGCGCACCTCTGCCCGAAGTGCGAAACCAGCCATCACGTCAGCGTCGAACAGGTGCTTCGTGGTGAGACGACCGTCACATGGTGTCACTGCCGCGCGTGCGGCCACTCGTGGCATCCCGTCGTTCAGGACGCGCACGACCCGCAGGCTTCCTAGCCTGGCGCGTTCTGCGGGATTGTCAGATCTGAAGGGAGCAATCCGACATGGCCACAATCACGGTTGGCAAAGAGAACTCCACACCGATCGACCTCTACTACGAAGATCACGGATCCGGATCGCCGGTCGTGCTGATTCACGGGTGGCCGCTGAGCGGCGCGTCGTGGGAAAAGCAGACCGCCGCGCTCCTCGACGCCGGGCATCGCGTCATCACCTACGATCGCCGCGGCTTCGGGCGTTCGAGCAAGCCAGCGGTCGGCTACAACTACGACACGTTCGCCGCCGATCTCGACAAGCTGCTCAGAAAGCTCAATCTCAAGAAAGTCGCGCTGGTCGGGTTCTCGATGGGATCGGGCGAGGTGACCAGATACATCGGGAAGTACGGGACTGCGCGCGTCCGCAAGGCCGTGCTGATCGGGACGCTTGGACCGTATCTCGTCAAGAAGCCGGACAACCCGGATGGCGTGGATGCCAGCGTCTTCGAGGGCATCAAAGCCGCGATTCGCGCCGACCGTCCTGCCTTCCTCATGGAGTTTCTGAAGAACTTCTACAACTACGACGTCACGGGTGGGAAGCTCGTGAGCGAACGCGTGCTCGAAGACAACTGGAACGTGGCCGCCGGCGCCTCTGCCATCGGCACCCTGGCGTGCGTTGACTGCTGGATCGAAGACTTCCGCAAGAACATTCCGAAGAACACCGTGCCCACGCTGATTCTGCACGGCGACGCCGATCGCATCCTGCCGCCCGATGCCACCTCCAGGCGACAGGCGAAGATGATCAAGAACGTCAAGTTCGTGGAGCTGCCCGGCGGGTCGCACGGGGTACTCTGGACGCACGCCGACAAGGTCAATTCGGAACTCGTGAAGTTCCTCGCCTGAGCGCCGTCTGACACGTGAATTTCGTTCGGGGCCGGAGCAGCGCGAGGTCGGGCGCCAGTTCTTCATCGCCGGCGTTGGATACGTCGCGTACGACGGCGGCGGCACCACGCTCGCCGGGTTCAACCGCAAGCTCGATCCGTACATCGAGCTCACCATTGCGAACCGGAACGATCCGGCGCTCGCGGCCTGCCGCGACCTTCTTGTTCCCGCTTCGTTCGCGGCTAACGCGGTGCAAGTCGCTGGATCCGGCCAATTCGCCGCACTGCCAGGGATCTACCAGCGCCATCTTGCGGTGCTCCGCCTGGAAGCATTGTCGGGATGTAAGCTGGTCGCGCGCCGGTAGGCCATCCGCGATCGGGTACACTAATACCACCAGCCCGTCGAATCGATCCTGAACCCCCAGGATCCACACTTTTCTAACAGTCGAAAGGAAGAGTCCAGATAATGACCCAGACATTCGGAATCGCGCTCGGTATGTGTACGGCATTGTTCGTGGCGGTGCCTACGTTCGCGCAGCTCCCCGGTGCGAACGATCCCGATGCCAAGGAGCTGGCCGCGTACCAGCTGACGATGCCGGCGCTCAACAAAGTCCTGCAGGCCGCGAAGAACCTGGCCGACGCTGCCAAAAATGATCCGCGATTCAAAAAGCAGGCGGCGCTCAAAGCCGAATTGAAAAAGCTCGAGGCGAAGGAAGAGCCGACCGAGGCCGACGAGGCCCGGATAGAGAAGCTGCGCGCCGACATCGAGACCATGGGCAACAGCATCTTCCCCGACGCCGACACGCAAACGCTGTCGCAGATGGCCGCAGCCATGGAGAAAGAGCCGCTGTTCGCCAAGGCGCTCGCCAGCGCAGGCGTGACCGCGCGCGAATACGCGAAATTCGTGTTGGCGTACATGAGCGCGGGCATGGTGGCGGGCATGATGGAGCAGGGGGTTATCAAAGACGTGCCGAAGGAGCTTGCAACCTCTATCCACCCCGACAACATCAAGTTCTTTCAGGCCCACAAAGCCGAGATGCAGGCGTTTCAGAAGGCCATGGAATCGCTGGAACAGCCATAGGCGCGGGCAGAGGTCAGCCGTCACGGCTTCGTACAAATAGGTATAGAGTGTCGGGTCGAAAAGGAGTGCCATATGTGCGATCAGGATCAGTTTGAAAAAGATCGGCTGGAGTACCGAGGCTCGCGGATTGGTGACACGGCGCGAATTCGGGGCCCTGCTGGGGGCCGGCATGGCGATGCTGCTGCCACAGGTCGTCAACGCGGTCGCCGTCATCGAATCGGACGTCAGCGTGACGACGCCCGACGGCACCGCCGACTGCTACTTCGTCCACCCGGCGAGCGGCGCCGCGGCGGGCGTGCTCATGTGGCCCGACATCTTCGGCCTGCGGCCGGCGTTTCGCCAGATGGGCAAGCGGCTCGCCGAATCGGGCTATTCGGTCCTGGTGGTGAACCCGTTCTATCGCGTCCAGAAAGCGCCGACGGCGCCGGCCGGCGCCAAGACGCCGATCGCCGACGTGCGGCCGCTGGCGCAACAGTTGAGCGAGACCACGCACATGACCGATGCGCGCGCCTTCATCGGGTGGCTGGACAAGCAGGCCTCGGTCGCGAAAAACCGGAAGATCGGCACGCAGGGCTATTGCATGGGCGGTCCGATGGCGTTCCGCACCTCGGCGGCCGTGCCCGAACGAATTGGTGCGGTGGCTTCGTTCCACGGGGGCGGGCTCGTGACCGATCAGCCGAACAGCCCGCATCTGCAAGCCTCGAAGACCAAGGCGCATTTCCTCGTCGAGATCGCCGAGAACGACGACAAACGGGCGCCCAACGAAAAAGATGTCCTGAAAGAGACCTTCGCCAGAGTGAACCTGCCGGCGGAAATCGAAGTGTACCCGGCGGCCCACGGCTGGTGCCCCCCGGATTCCCAGGTCTACAGCGAGCCTCAGGCCGAAAAGGCCTGGAGCCGGCTGATGGCGCTCTACGGGAAGGCTCTGGCCTGAAAGGTGGTCGCGGCTATAATCGGCACACCCGAAACCAACAATTCACGGAGGACTCGAATGAGGACGAAACCCATTGTGCTGGCCGGCCTGGCGGCGGCGATGCTGACGGCGATGTCGGTCAAGGCCCAGCAGCCGGTGTCGCCCACGAATGCGGCGATCCCGGAAATGCCGGCAAAGTCTACCCGCACCGGCAAGCGCGTCAACCGCGTCATCGACATGTGGCTCAAGAACCAGCCCGTTTATTACGCGCAGATCAGCGGCGGCGGCTACGAAGAAGGCAAGAAGATGGCCGCGACCAAGGCCGACTACATCACGTATGAAATGGAGCACGGTCCGCTCGACTTCAAGGAACTGCGCGATTTCATGCGCGGCCTGGTTGACGCCGGTCCGACCCGCACGGGTCACAAGACGCCGGCGGTCGTCGTCACTCTGCCGATTTCCGGCACGACCGACGCGGTCCGCGCCAACGCCTGGATGATCCAGCAGACGCTGGCGACCGGCGTGCACGGGATTCTCCTGTGCAACGCTGAAAGTCCCGAAGCCGCTCGCCTCATGATCGAGGCCGCGCGCTACCCGTTCGCACCGCGTGTTGATGGTCTCGCGCAGGGCTTCCGCGGGAATGGCTCGCAGGGCTTCGCGTCGACCATCTGGGGCGTCACCGCGCAGGAATACATGCGCATCGCCGATCCCTGGCCGATTAATCCCGACGGCGAGTTCATCTTCGGCCTGAAGATCGAGAATCCGCGCGCGGACGCGAACGTCGAAACCTCGGTTCGCGTGCCGGGTATCGCGTTCGCGGAATGGGGTCCGGGCGATCACGGGTTCTTCCTCATGGGCCGTCCCGGCACGTATCAGGGTGGCGGAGAACAGGCGGAGAACATGGCAGCGGTGCGGCGCCGTGTTCTCAATGCCACCAAGGCGGCGGGCGTCAAGTTCCTCAACGCCTGCAACGAGAAGACCGTCATCGATCAGTTGAAGGACGGCGTGATGATCTGCACGGGCGGCGACTCGCCGGCCGCGGACATCGGCCGCAAGTTCAGCAACCGCACCGATCCGTTCTAGGGTGAAGTGGGGTCAGACATGCGTCTGACCCCATTTATTACGAGCAAAAGTTCCCTTAACAGGAGAGTAGGAGATTAAGAGAATTCTTTTTCAGAAAGAAGAAGAAGTATCTCCTAATCTCCTAGTCTCTTGTTTACGTGATCTGTTTTTACTTGCTCGGCGTCGGCTGATGCACTGCCCACCAGTTCCGCGCCCTCACCTCGGTCCAGGTGTTGCCAACATCGATTGCCGCGAGCCGGCTCGATAACTCTCGCGCCGTTTGCGGCCGCTCGGCTGGATTCTTTGCCAGGCACGCCATCACGATGCGATCGAGCGCGTCCGGAATCGGCAGCTCTGTCCTCGATGACGGGGGCACCGGTACGGTGTGCGCGTGGTGCATCAGGAGGCCAATCGTCGTCTCCGCTGTGAACACGAGCTCGCCGGTCAACAGCCAGTAGGCCACACAACCCGTCGCGTAAATATCCGCGCGTCCGTCGATGGCGGATCCGCCCAGGGCCTGTTCCGGGGCAATGAAGGCTGGAGTGCCACGGACGACATTCTCCACGGTCAGCGCGACCTCAGTGGCCGCAGTGTCTTCGGTCGCCTTCACGATTCCGAAATCCAGAACCTTCACGAAGTCGAAATCCTCGCCGTAGCGGCACAGGAAGATGTTGGCCGGCTTGATGTCGCGGTGGACGAGGCCGTGCGACTCGGCTTCGGACAGCGAGTGGCACACTTGCCGAAGCACGTGAACGACGCGCTCGGCGGGCATCGGCCCGGTTTGCCGCACGAGCGCATCGGCATCGAGTCCATCGAGCAGCTCCATCACGTAGTAGAACGTGCCATCGTCCGCCATCCCGAAGTCGAACAGATTGACGGTGTGTGGCGATCGAAGGCTGGCGATGACCTGCGCTTCGCGCTCGAATCGGCGCCGCGCGTCTTCGGACACACCGCCTTGCGCATCTCCGTCGATCGAAGACCGGATGAGCTTGATGGCAGCCGGACGCGCCAGCAGGCGGTGGCTGGCGCGCCACACCTCGCCCATGCCGCCCTTTCCCAGCCGTTCGACCAGTTGATAGCTTCCAAGCTCGCGCGCGCGCGTGACCTCGGTTCCGAGCGCATAGACCACCCGTGCGCCCACATACGCCATGACGACGACGAGCAGATAGGGAAAGACGAGCCCGAAGAAAAATTGCAGAGGGCTGGGTCTGAATGCCGCGGGGTTGGTGGCCATCACGAACGCGACGACAGCAGGGACCGAACTGACCGATGCCAGCGCCGCCATCACCGCGCGGCGCGGCCTGGTTGGAATGACGACGGTGAAGAGCAGCGTCCAGACAGCCACCCACGACAGTCCCCAAAACCCGCTCGCCGGATCGAAGCTGGTGTGCTCGAGAAACTCCGCAGCGGCGATACCGTAGCTGCTGACCACCTCGAACACGAGGCCGATCTTCATCGCAGCGTCCAGCGACACGCGCGCGCTGCCCACGATGAGGGCAACGGCCAGGGCTACCGCGATGCCGATGATGGCAGGACCCCACATCCCGAAGCTCGACAGGAAGTGAGCCCGATCTTCCGGAACCAACAGTGCGGGAAAGACGCCCGCCATGAAGAACACAAAGGCGTAGAGCAGCGCGAGAATGCGAAGCCGCGCCGCGGACTGGCTGACGACGTCGTCTGGCAGGCCGACGGAGCTTAGACGGGTCGTGCCCCGTCGTCCGCGGGGCACGACGAGAGTCGGGCTATTGGAATCTGATGGCGATGCGGGTGTTTTGGGCACGAGCTACGGAGCGATCCTGACGTACTTCCTCAGGTTGTTGAACCCGACGTCTGCTGCGTAGATGTTTCCGCGATCGTCGACCGCGATGCCCGAGGCGGACGTGCCGGTGTCGGTCATCTTGCTGAGATCGCCCGGATCGGGAATCAGGTACTTCAGCTCGCCCGTGATGGCGTGGCCGATCACGATCGCGCGATCGTTCGGTCCCGTCGAGGCTCGATTGACCGGGCCTCGCGAACTATCCTGATAGGTGGCGCCGACGTAGATGTTGTCGTTCTTGTCGACATACACCGAGCTCGGCTGGCCGAACTGCTTCCAGCCGGCGATCACGGCGCCTTGCTGATCGAAGACCTGGATCCGATTGTTCTGCCGGTCGGCGACATACACGTAGCCTTTCGAACCCCCGACGTACAGGTCGTGCGGATCGCGGAAGTTGCCCGGTTCCGGCCCCATCCGTCCCCATGTCGCGATGAACTTCCCGTCGCGCGAATATTTCACGACGCGCGCGGCCTTGGACTGGTTGCCGGAATGACCGTCGGTGACGAAGATGTCGCCGTTGGCCGCAATGGAGACGCCCGTCGGCTGGTCGAACGTGTAAGGTCCAGTTCCGCGAACACCCGGCGAGCCGATCGTCATCAATACTTTTCCCGCCGGACTCATCTTGAGCACCTGCTGGCCCATCGCCATGCCTTGCGCGTTCTTCGCGGGCATGCCGAGGATCGTCTCTTCATCGTTGGTGTCGGTCATCCAGAGATTCCCGTCCGCGTCGACCGTGAATCCATGCGGATGCCCGAAGAGTCCGACACCCAGGCTCTTCACGAGTTTCCCCGACGGATCGAACTCCAGAATCGGCGGGTTGGCGTCGCCGCGATTGAGGCACGTGGCGTCTCCGTTGGGCTGGTCGTTGAAACAGCGATGAAACACCCAGACATGGCCGTTCGGCGCCACGTGCACCCTGATAACCTCGCCCCATTTGTGTCCCCTAGGCCCTTTCATCGTCGCGGGGAGCGTGGGCCACTCGGGGTCGAGACGATACGGATTCGGCAAATTCGGTTTCGGGGCCGGCGTGTCCGGAGGTGCCTGTGCACCCATCGTCACGGCAAATGACAGAGCGATGACAGACAGGGCTAAAGCCCTGTGCCACCGATCGGCCGTGCTCAAGCTGGCCTGTTCGGCGGAGCTCATGCTGTCGTGTTCGGCGGTTTTCATGCTGGCCTCCCGAAATCGTACAGCTCGTTATAATCTCAGTTGTCTACCGCACCAAGGAGGAAGTCATGACAGTGTCCCGGTCCGCGAAGTGGATATGTTGCGCCCTTCTGGCCGTGCTCGTCGGCGGCTTCGGCAATCGCGCGCTCGGTCAGGGCGGAGGCGGAGACAAACCGCCGATTCTCGACGCCAAGAGGCTGCGCATGCAGCCGGAGGACGCCGTGCCTCCCCTCAAGATCTTCGGCGATTCGTCGAAAGAAGGCTTCTACATCTACCGTAACCGGTTCGGCCCGAAACAGACCAGCCGGCCCCACTACCACGACAAAGATCGCTGGGGCATGGTGATCAAGGGCACGTGGTACACGGGTGAAGGCGATGTCTTCAGGCCCGACAAGATGGTGCCCGTCAAAGCGGGCGGCATCATGTTCCATCCAGCGGGCCTGCATCACTACGATGGCTCGATGGACGATCAGGAAGTGGTCGTGCAGCTCATGGGATACGGGCCGGTGACGACCGTGCAGACCGAAGTCGACGAAAAAGGCAATCCGATCGGCAACAACCCGAAGAATCCCAATAAGAAATAGGAATCTAAAATCTAGAATCTAAAACCTAAAATCTAAAAACTGGAAACGAGAAATTGAAAGTCCGGCTAAAGCCGGACACTACGTACTAGAACTCCGTTGAACGGGCGCGGCCGCGCGGCGGGCGGTCGCGCTCGAGCTCGCGCAGCAGGGACTGCACGCCCACGAGCCGCCGGTTGAGGATCTGCCTGGCAATCTGCAGCAGGTCTTTCAGCATCGGATCGGTCACCGAGTAGCGGGTCGCCGTCCCGCTCTTTTTCGCCACCACAATCCCGCTCGCTCTGAGCCGCGCCAGCTGCTGCGACACGATTGGCTGATCGATGCCAAGCGTGCGCTGCAGGTCCCGCACGCTGCGCTCGGGCGCGAGCACCAGCACCTCGAGCAGTCGAATGCGCGTCGGGTGCGCGAGCGCCCTGAAGAATTCGGCCTTGAGCGACTGAAGTTGCCGTGAGGGTGCGTTCATGGGCTTCCGAATCATGCCGCCGGCCGGGTCGGCGTGCCCTCGTCCGAGGCGTGGATGGCCCGCGCGCGGGTGAGCGCCTTGGTGACGTTGTCGCAGATGTTCGCGTCGCCGATGTGGCGATGGAAATCGGCACGCGCGATGAGCTGTGCGGGCTGATGGCGCGCGCCGCACAACACGAGGTGGCGGCCCGATCGCTCGAGCGCCAGCGCGAGCTCCTCGAAAGCCCGCAGTCCCGTCGCATCCAGCGCGGTCATGTTGCGAAGGCGCAGGATGACGATGGGCGGAAGCGTGGGGATGGCGTCGACCACCAGTCGCAGTTTGTCGGTGGCGCCGAACAGAAAGGGGCCATGGACGCGGAAAATCCGCACGTAGGGCGGAATCGTCTGATTCTGCAGCGCGTGGACGTGGCCTGCCTGCACGTATTCATCGGTCACGGCGGTCACCGTGGTCGTTTCGGCCACGCGCTTGATGAACAGCAAGGCGGCGCACACCATGCCGACGCCGACGGCTTGTGTGAGATCCGCGAACACGGTCAGCGCAAACGTCACGATCCAGACCATCACGTCGGTTTTCGTCAGGCGCATCAATTCGGGAATTTCCGCCCAGTCTCCCATGTTGTACGCCACGACCATCAGAATCGCCGACAGCACGGCAAGCGGGACGAAGCGCGCCAGGGGCGCAGCGGCCAGAAGGATCACCGCCAGGGTAAGCGCATGCACGATGCCGGCGACGGGCGTCTGCGCTCCCGCGCGGATGTTGGTGGCGGTGCGGGCGATGGCTCCCGTGGCCGGCAATCCTCCGAAGAGCGGCGAGAAAATATTGGCCACGCCCTGGGCCACGAGCTCCACGTTGGAATCGTGCCGGTCGCCGCTCATGCGGTCGGCGACCATCGCCGACATCAGCGACTCGATCGCGCCCAGCATGGCGACGGTCATGGCCGGCACGACGAGCGTGCCGAGGAGTGCGATCTGAAATCTGGGCACATGAATCGACGGCAGGCCAGAAGGAATCCCCCCGAACCGTGTGCCGATCGTGTCGACGGGCAACCCGAAAAAGACGACGATCGACGTGCCGAGGCAGAGGGCGGCAATCGGACCCGGGATGCGTGCCGAGATGCGGTTCGCGGCGACGATGACGACGAGTGCGCCGATGGCGAGGCTCGTGGCGAGGGGCGACCAGGTCGAGAACTGCGATGCGAGGAGCTGCATCCTCGGCACGAAGTCCCCCGGCAGCGTGTCGATGCGCAGGCCGAAGAAGTCGCGGATCTGCGTGCTGGCGATGAGGACCGCGATGCCGTTCGTGAACCCGACCACGACCGGGCGCGGAATGAAGCGCACGGCCGATCCCATGCCGGTCGCGCCCAGCACGACGAGCATCACGCCGGCCATCAACGTGCAGACGAACAGCCCCTCGACCCCATGCCGGGCGACGATGCCGGCGACGATGACGACGAACGCGCCCGTCGGACCGCCGACCTGCAGGCGCGACCCGCCCAGGAGGGAAATGAGGCCGCCGGCCACGATGGCTGTATAGATGCCGGCCTGCGGTGTCAGCCCCGACGCGATGGCAAACGCCAGCGCGAGCGGCAGCGCGACGAGACCGACCGTCACGCCGGCCGTGACGTCGGCGAGGGCCTTGGTGCGGTCGTAGTCCTGGAGCGCCGCCAGGATTTTGGGGCGGCCGGCGATGCCGCTGAACAGGCTCATTTTCTTATTATAGCAATATTACTATGTTTATATGTGGTTGTGGTTGATGGCTGGCCCACGACCCCGCGAACCATCACGAACTTTACGAACCCCCAACGAGGTGCGATAGGATGCGGAATGTCTCATGCTGTCGTTTTCCGCCAACCTCTCGATGCTGTTCACGGAAGCCGGCTTCCTCGAACGGTTCGCGAGGGCGTCGAAGGCAGGTTTCCGCGCGGTCGAGTGCCAGTTCCCTTATCCATATGATCCGGGCGCGATTGCGGACGAGCTGCAGCGTCACGATCTGAGATTCGTCCTTCACAATCTGCCGGCGGGCGACTGGGCCGGTGGCGAACGGGGCATCGCGTGCCTGCCCGATCGCGTGGGCGAATTCCAGGATGGCGTGGGTCGAGCCATCGAGTATGCCGCCGCGCTCGGCTGTCCGCAGGTCAATTGCCTGGCCGGCCTCGTGCCTGCCGGAGCCGATCACGCCACGCTCCACCAGACCTTCGTCGACAACCTGCGATTTGCCGCACGCGAGCTGAAGCGGCACGGTCTCACTCTGCTCGTCGAGCCGCTGAACACGCGCGATGTTCCCGGGTTCTTTCTCCAGACTTCCCGCCAGGCCGTGGCGATCATCGAAGAAGTCGGCGCCGACAACCTCGCGCTTCAGTTCGATGTCTACCATGCGCACATCATGGAGGGCGATCTCGTCCGCGCCATCGAGCGAAATCTGCCGTACATCGCCCACGTACAGGTGGCCGACGATCCTGGGCGCCACGAGCCGGGGACCGGCAGCATCGATTTTGCATCGGTCTTCCAAACGCTCTCGCGCGCGAACTACCGGAACTGGATCGGGTGCGAGTACGTGCCGTCGAGCACGACGGAGGAAGGCCTCGGGTGGTTGAAGGCCGTTGATGCCTAGAAAGGTCCCGGTTTCGTCTCACTGGATCGCGTACGCGATCGCGATTGCGGGCGCGGGCCTGCTCGTCTACTGGTGCCGCCTGGCGCGGCCGTTGTGGGTGGACGAGGAAATGATCGCCCTCAACGCACGCTGGCGATCGTTTGCCGATCTCGGCGGACCGCTGTGGCTCGATCAATCGGCGCCGCTTGGATGGCTCGCGCTCGAGCGTGCCGTCCTCGTGGCCTTCGGAACGGGGGAACCTGCCGCACGCGCGCTTCCGGTGCTGTGCGGCATCGGCACGCTCGGCGTGGCGGCGTGGATCGGACGGCGCTGGATGACGGCGCTGGCCGCGGCGATACTCGTGGGACTCTGTGCGATCGGTCCATGGATCGTGTTCTTCACCCTCGAGCTGAAACAGTACTCCTCGGATGTCTGCTGGGCGCTCCTCGTACCCGCGCTGGCCGCGTGGGCGCTGGAGGCCGACGGTCGCGATCGTGTGGTGCGGCGAATCGCCGTGTGGTGGACGGTTGCCGCGGCGGGCTCATGGCTGTCGAACGGCGCCACCTTCGTCGCACCCGCGTGTGCCGTCATTCTCGTGTGCCGGACGTGGCAGCAGTACGGCGTCCGTGACGGCGTCAGGGCCGCCGTTTCTGGAATCATCTGGCTCGTGTCCTTTGGCGCGCACTACACGCTCGCACTGCGACACGCCATGGAGAACGAGTACCTCAGGAACTACTGGGGCTTTGCCTATCCCCCTGTCTCCGAAGGCGTCTTCGAGACGCTGCGATGGGTCGGACGCTGGGTGCAGTCGTTTGCCCTGAAGCCGGTGGGAACGGAGCATTGGGCGATGTTCTGGGCAGCGACCCTCGTGGGCTTCGTCTACGCCACCGCGAAGCACGGGACGTTCGGCCTGCTGTTCGCGTCGGTGCCGCTGTCTGCGCTCGCCCTCGGCATGCTTCACATCGTTCCGCCGTTCGAGCGCCTCGGGCTGTGGTGCGTGCCCGCGCTGTACGTCGGCCTTGCGTTGTGTGCCGACGCGGCGTCCTGGATTGCGTATCACAGCCGATGGCGGCCGCCGACGGTTCGCACGGCCGCGATCGTGGTCGCGGCGTACGCGGTGACGGTCGTGTCGCTCGACATCGTGACGCGCGGCAGAAACGAGCTCGACGCCAAACGCCCCGACAACAACTACGGCCTCGACGACCGCCGTTCCATCGGGTTCGTGCTGAGGGAGCGCCAGCCGGGCGATCCTGTGCTGACGACCCATTTCGGCCTGGCCGGCCTGTGGTGGTACGGCGGCGTCGACATCTCGGATCCAAGCCGCGCGGGGTTTCTCGGCGACAGTCCGATCTTCGAGATCGAGCACCAAGCCAACGAGAAGCGCTGCGAGCGCGAACGTGCCGGCGTGGATGCGATGGTCGCGCGAACGGGCCGCGCTATCGTCTATCTCGGCTTCAGGATGAACGTCGAGCCGGAAGGATTCGACAAGCTCGTGCTCGACGAGCTCGGCCAGCGAGGGGCCATCGTCGGCTATCGCCGCTACGCGGATCTGAGCCACCTGGTCGAGTTCGATTTCAGGCAACCCCCGACCCGCGCCGAAGACAGGGTTTTTACGCATCCGAACACGCCGCCACTCCCGTTGCTTTCGGGCTGTGTGGCCGTGCGTCCCGCACGGCGCTGGTAGTTCTCAGTTATCAGTTCTCAGTTGTCAGTTCTCAGTTTTCAGTTATCGGTTTTCAGTGGCTTCGCGACTGAGAACTGACTACTGAGGACCGACGACTGACAACTGAAAACTGCTATAGAATGAGCGCCCAGCCATGGTTCGACAAACCGTCCGCGCATACGTGATTCTGCTCGCCGCCTTGCTCCTGGTGTCGGCGAGCGTCGCTCGGTCGCAACAAAGCCCGGTTGCGGCGATGTTCAACGACGACCAGAAACGGGACAAGAACCTGGCAGCGAGCTTTCTCGTCGTCGAGGTTCCGGTCCCGAAGACCGCGGGCTCTCCCTTGCAGGTGTATCTCAGCGCCGGCGATCTGCAGCGGGCATTCGATCGGCCCGAGTTCAGGCCCGACGGCGCCGTCGTGCCGACCAACGTCGAATTGCAAATCGACGCGCCCTCTCCAGCTACGCAACGCGTGCTCATGGACCGCGTCCGGAAGGCTCCCGACGTCTTGCGCGATCTCCAGGAGCAAATCGCCGCGCGCAAAGGCACGTTGAACATCGGCGTCGACACGGTTCTCGTTGAGCTGCCACGCAACGCGAAACAGAGCGGCGGAGCGTTTCCGAGACTGGCCTGCCTGATACCGACGGATTTCGCCAAGGGCGGCGCGATCGATCGCCGCGAGAACTTCACGCAGGATCGCGTGCGCAAGGGCATCGCTGGATGCCTGACGGCGCTCGATACGGCGGGCGTCCGATCGGTCATCATGCCGCTCATGGGCGCGGCGAGCTCGGGCACACAGGCGAAAGACACGAGGTTCGAGGGCCAGCGCCTGCTCAAGGAGTGCCGCCTGCTGAACTCGGTGGCCGGCATCGCGCTCGGCTTTCACGACTTCGCCGCCAACCGGCGCAACATCCGCGAAATCGGTATGGTCCAGTGGGACCAGGAAATCTTGGACATGTTCAGCGTCCCTCCGGGAAGCCCCGCGGCCAAGAGCGCCCAGCGCGCGTACCAGACCTACGCGGACCAGGTGAAGGTGGCGTTTCGCAAGGGGCTTGCCGGAGAACACACGCTGGCGAGCGACGTGGACGGCTACTGCAGCGAGACCTTCAACGCCAAGTAACGAGCGCGATCGGTGAGACTCTTCGAGAGCCTGCTTCAGGATCTTCGTTACGGCGCCCGTAACCTCCGCAGGGCGCCCGGGCTTGTCGCCGTCAGCGTGCTGTCGCTCGGTCTGGGAATCGGCCTCAACCTGACGCTCTACGCGGGCGTCATGACCATCTTCAGACACCAGCCGACGATGTCCAATCCACAGGAAGTGGTGGGCATCGAGCCTGGAAACGGCCGTCAGATTTCCTACCAGAACTTCCGGGACCTTCGCGACGCCGGCACGTTCGCCGATGTCGTCGGGTTCAGGGTCTCCGCCATGAACCGCCGCGTCGGCGATCGGATCGAGCGGCTCAGCGTCGTGGTCGTGACGGGCAATTTCTTCGAAAGCCTCGGCATCAGGCCGCGATTTGGCCGCACGTTCACTGCCGAGGAAGCGGCGCCCGAACGCGCACCACGAACGATCGTTCTCGACCATCCATACTGGCACGCCCGCTTTGGCGCAGATCCGAACGCGATCGGCCAGACCATGGTCCTCGACGGCGAGGTCTTCACGATTGCAGGTGTGCTGCCGGAGGACTACCGATCGGTCACCGGCTTCATGACGCCGAACGCGTACGTGCCGGTGAGCGCGCTGACGCTCCCGACCTTGAACGATCGCGGCAGCCAGACGTTGAGCGTGCTGGCGCGGTTGGCGCCCGGGCAGACGCGCGAGCGCGCGCAGGCGGCCGTGACGGCGATCGGCGCGGACCTCGAACGCCGGTTTCCGCAGATGAACGAACGGATGTCGCGGCCCGCGCAGCTGTTTTCCGCCGATGCGATGCAGTTCCGCGGCACGCCTGTCGGGTTCCGCCTGTTTCCCATCCTGCTCGTCGTGCTGTTCGGCCTCGTGTTGTTGATCGGCTCGGTCAACGTGGCCGGATTGCTGCTCGCGCGCGCGATGTCGCGTCAGCACGAGCTGACCGTGCGGTCGGCGCTCGGCGCCAGCCGTTGGCAGGTCGTCCAGACGCTCCTGTCGGAAAGCTTTCTATTGTCGCTGCTTGGTGCGGCGGCGGGCGTCGGGCTGACCTACGTTCTGAGCCGGAGCGATGTCTTTGGCCCGATGCGTTCCATGCAGCGCGTGTTCGCCCCTGACGCGCAGCTGCTCGCGCCGGGACTGGGGCTCGTGGTGCTGACCACGCTCTTGTGCGGCGTCATGCCCGCTCTGCGATCGACGAGGATAAATCTCCTCGCCGGACTGCGGAGAGGCAGGACCGGTGAATCCGGCGCCATTCCCCCTCGCAGCGCGTTCATCGTCGGGCAGGTGGCGCTTTCGCTGACGCTCCTCGTCGTGTCGTCGCTGTGCCTGCGCAGCCAGATGCGGATCGTCGGCCTCGATCTCGGCTTCGATCTCGATCACGGCATCGTGACGCGCTTCAACGTCGAGCCGGTGCGTGGACCGCTGGAGGCGCGCCTCGCGTTTGCGGATCGTGTCGTGGAGCGGATCGAGCAGATTCCGCAGGTGCAATCGGCGGCTGTCACCGGGCTCGTGCCGCTCGGCGGCGATGCGCTCGTCGCCGCCTTTCATCCGGCTGGCCGCAGCGATATTCCGGGCACGCGTGCGTCGACGCTGAGTGTCGGCCCGCGCTATTTCGCGACGCTGGCGATTCCGGTCGTCGAGGGGCGGGAGTTCGAAGCGGCGGATCGCGATGGCACACCGCCGGTGGCGATCGTGAACCAGACGTTCGCACGCACCTATTTTCCCGGCCGGCGCGCGCTCGGCCAGCGCGTGGAGATTGGCGGCGAATCCGATGCGGAGATCGTGGGCATCGTCCGCGACAGCAAGATCGACACGATCGGCGAGGCGCCGAAGTCGGTCGTCTTCTACCCGTTCGCCCAACGCCCGAGACGGCTCACGATCATCGCGCGGACGGCAGGAGATCCCGCCGCCCTGGTGCCGGCGGTCCATGCGGCGATCGGCGAGGTTGACGCGACGGCGAGCCTCACGATCACGACGTTGAGAGAGGCGGCGAGCACCGAACTGTCGATGCGGCGCGTGGGCACGCAGATGGTCGGGGCGATTGGCGTGGTCGGGCTGCTGCTCACCGCCATCGGCCTCTATGGCGTGGTGTCGTACCTGGTCGTGTCGAGGACCGGCGACATGGCGATTCGCATCGCGCTTGGCGCCACGCCGGCACAGATACACCGCGAGGTGCTCGCGTACGCGGGACGTCTGGTTGGAGGAGGGATTGCGCTCGGCGCGATTGCGTCGTTGCTGTTCACGCCGGCACTGCGCACGTTTCTCGCCGGGCTCAGCCCGGCCGACCCCATCGCGTTCGTCGCGGCCGCGGCCGTGTTGCTGGTCGTATCGCTCGCCGCGAGCTATCTGCCGGCGCGTCGTGCGGCACGCGTCAACCCGATCGCCGCGCTTCGGGACTGACTGGAGGCGGTTTCAAAACTAGCCTCACTTCAACTTTCCATCAATTGCGTCGTAGACGCGCTGGATCGCGACCTGCGCGTTCCGATCCGTGGCGGTCCAGGCCGCATAGGGCCCCCAGTTGGCCTGTTTGGTCGCGGCTTCGACGGTGGCGCCGGCCGTCTTCAGGCGCGTAGCTTCGGCCACGATGTGTTCGAGCGCCTGGCCGAACTCGGCAAGCGATGTCTTCATCGCCGGACCGTCTTCGATGTACCCGTGTCCGGGAATCACGGTGCTCGCGTCGAGCTGCCTCAGATTCCTGACCGTCTGAATCCATTCCGCGGGCACGGCCGCACGCATGTTCGGAAAGATGTGGTGCGAGAAGGCTTCGCTCGTGAAGAGAATCTTCTCCTTCGGCAGGTAGACCTCGAGGTCGGTGCCCGTGTGTGCGCGGCCGCGGTCGAGTACCTGGATTTCCGTCGCCCCGAGCTTGACGATCTTTGTCTTGCCCTCGGCCAGCGGGCTCTTGATCATCATGACGCCGGCGGGGAACGACGCGTTGCCGCCGGTATGATCGCCGTGTTCGGATCCCATCACCACGACCTTGATGGGCTGACGCGTCATCGTTGCGATGCCGTCGAGCATTTTTTTGGTTGTCTCCGCGTCCTTCTGGCCGTCGGCGACGAGCACGCCATCGGACGTGATGACGATGAGATCGTTGGTCGTGTAGAGGCCGGACGGGTGAACGTCGCTCCAGACGTAGACGTTGTCGGCGAGCTTCTTGTGCTGCGGGTAATCTGCCGGATTCAGAGCGGGCGCAGGCCGGGCGGCCTGCATCAGCAGGGCAAATGCGAGCAGGACCTTCATCTGACTCTCCAGACGTTAGCGTAGTCTTCAGTTCTCAGTTGACAGTCATCAGTTTCAGAATACTGAGACCCTACTGAAGACTGAAAACTGAAGACTGTTAACTGCGTCCCAGATTACTTCGCACCGCGAGCGGGAGGCGGTGTACCCGTCGGCGTCATGTTCCTGATCGCGGCGATGCGCCATGTGGCGGCCTCGCGCTTGAAGACCATCGTCGTCCAGCGTTTTTGCGCGCTGCCGGCGATGTTGTACCAGCCATCGGCAATCGCCACGTCCGGCGAAACGAATCGCAGCGCTTGGACGTCGATGCTCCGATCGCCGGGATTCTGCTTGGTGGACTCCGCGGTGCCGGTCACGACCGCGGGGCGACCGCGCCGCCACTCGCCGGCCGTCGTGTACTGGTCGGCGTCGGCGGTGAACAGCGCCTCGATGGCTTTTTCATCGCGCGCGTCGCGCGCGTTCACGTAGCGGTCGATGAGCGCCCGCACGGCGGCTTCATCTGTTTTCGATGCCGGTGTCTGCGCCCACAGCGCGGGCGCCGTTATCAAAGTGAGAGCGATGATGATGCGCCACATGCGCCTCAGTATAGCCACATTTTTCAACCGCGGAGCAGGGTATCCACCTCGTCGTACCCGCATGGCACGACGATGCCCGCGGGCGAGGCGCCAGCCTCGAGCAGGGCACGAACCGAATCGGGTGAGCGCCGCCACGTCCAGTACGAGTCGACGCACGCCTTGACGGCGAGCTCCAGCGCCGTGCGTCCTTTGCCGTCTTGCGCATGCACCGGCGCCCCGCGCGCGATGAGCTCCTTCACCACCTCCGGCTGCGCGCGCCACGCCGCGACATGGAGGGCCGTACTCTGTCTGGCGATGCCGAAATAGGCGTCGCCCTCCTCGTACAACGACGCCGGGCTGACGCCGCAATCGAGAAGGTTGCGGACGCCGGCGGCGTTGCCGGTGCCGGAAAACTCGGCCAGCAGTGTTCCGCCGAGATTGATCAGTTCGGCGACAACATGGGGATCGCCGGCGGACGAGCGAAGGGCATCGCGATCGTTGGTGGCGCAGGCCGCAATCAACCGATCGACACCCTGGAAATCGAGCGGTATTCCGCGCCGTTCGAACATCGCGAGGACGTCGGCGCGCCCTCTGCGCGCGGCCATCGCGACGGCGGTCCTGCCGTCGCGGCCGTTCGGAAGCGCCGCATCCGCGCCGAACTCCACGAGCGATTCGATCATCACGAGGCGGTTGTCGCGCCGGATGGCGTGATGCAGCGCGTTGTCGCCCCAGATCGTCATCTGCCTGGGATCGGCGTGGTGCTCGAGAAGCAGCCGGAGGCCCTGGAGATCGTGCCAATCGGTCTTGCGAAGCAGCATGCACGCGAGGCTCGCGCTGTTCAGCCGGCCGCTCTCGACAAGAATCGTCATCACCGTGTTGTCATCGCTTTCAGGCACGTGATACGGAGTCTCCTCGTCATTCGGATCCGCACCGTGCTCGATGAGCAGGCGTGTGAGACCGGCATGCTGCGCGACCCCTGCCGCCCCGTAGATCGCGCTCTCGAAGACCGGCCTCGGGTTCGGTTGGTCGATCGTTTCGTACCATCCGGTCTTCGCGCTCGCACCGGAATCGATCAGCGCGCGCGCCGTTCGGACGAACGCGTCGGCGCGTGCAGTGTCGAGCCTCAGATAGCGCGAGAAGCAGAGATGGCAGAGCGCATCCCAGCCATACGGGCCGCCTGTCGCCGTGGCGCTGCCGCGATCGCGCGCCAGGAACTCGCGGACGCCGTCTTCGTCGGCGAGAATCGCTGCTGTGTGCACGCTGCTGCGCGCCACGTAAGGATGTTCGGCGAGGATCTTCCCGGCCTCCTCGAGCGTCCCTGCGTTGTGCGCGTCCCGTGGCACGCACGCCGCCTGGATGAACGAGGCCACCGGATCGGTCATGGTTTGCAGTTCGTAACGATTAGAGCTTCCTCGACCGGTTTGTTTTCGGTAACGTCAACCGCCGCGACACCGACAGCAAATCGTGGAGCGCGTCGCGGTCCACGCGCGAGAGGCGCACGAGGATCAGCGGATACTTTCGATAGTACTCGGTCAGATAGTAGATCTCGGGCGCATCCTCGATGAGCCATTCCCGCTCTTCGAGGTCGGCCCGGACCACCAGCGTGTCGGGTTCGGCCGACCGGTGAGTGGCTATGCCGGCCATGAAGCAGCCGCCGACCCGCAGCACGGGCGAGCCGTCGTACTTGGTGGCGGCCTCGACGCCAGGCAGCGTCAGCCCGACTCTTCTCACGTCCGCGAACGCATCAGCCATGCGGCACGCTCCGACCGCGCACATCTTATGGCAGTTTTCAGTTATCAGTCGTCAGTTATCAGTCGTCAGGTCTTAGGGGTCGATACGCGCGTGCGATCAACGCCCTGCAGAACATCGAGATCGCCCGGCGCGAGTTGAGGGAAATCATCGCGAAGCTGGTTCAGGCCAGGAACGCGATCGCTACGGGCGCGCCGTAGACGCATCTGTGTTCCCGGTTCTCGGAAGAACAGAAGATCAGGAGATCAGGAGAAAAATGTTTCTTCTGGCCGGTGGCATTACTATCTCTGGATGCGCGATGTCGCAGGCCGCCGGCAGATTCCGAATGCTGACACTTGCTGCGAGCTGCGCCGGTGTGCTTGCGGTGACGCTGACGGCCTGGCAGGAAACGCCGCGCCCGAATCCGGAGGCCGCCGGGCTCTCGCCCGCGCGCCTCGGTGAGGCGACCGATCTGCTCGCGCGCTACGTCGCGGAGAGGAAGATTGCGGGAGCCGTGGCCGCCGTCGCCAGGCGCGGACGGCTCGGATACTTTGAGGCCGTCGGCGTGCAGGATCTCGAGACGCGCGTGCCGATGCAGGCCCGGTCGCTCTTTCGCATCTATTCGATGACGCGGCCCATCACTGCCGTCGCGGTGATGATGCTCCACGAGGAAGGCAAATTCGACCTCGACGATCCCGTCGCCCGGTTCATCCCCGAATTCAAGAACGCTGTCGTCGCCGGGCCCGCGGGCTCGGCTCCGCGGGCCCCCGCGAGAGCGATGACCGTGCGCGACCTGCTGCTGCACACCTCGGGCCTGCAGCCGCGCACGTCCGAGATCTACCAGCGCGAGCAGGTTCGCTCGCGAACGATCACGATGTCGCAGTTCGTGGCGAACCTGGTGCGGGTGCCGTTGATGGAAGATCCCGGCACGCGGTATCGGTACAGCGAAGGCACGACGGTGCTGGGACGGCTGGTCGAGATCTGGTCGGGCAAGCCGTTCGAACTGTTTCTCAGCGAGCGTCTCTTTCGTCCGCTGCGCATGACCGACACGATGTTCTGGGCGGCGACGCCCGACGAGCGCGCGCGGCTCGCCACGGTGTACGGTCCCGCGCAGGGTGGAGGGCTCACACGCGTCGAAACGGAGACCCTTCCGTTTACGGAGCGTCCGACGCTCGTCGAGGGTGCGGTCGGACTGCTGTCAACCGTCCCCGACTATCTACGCTTCAGTCAGATGCTGCTCAACAAGGGGGAGCTCGACGGCGCGCGCATCCTGAGCCCGAAAACGGTGGAGATGATGACGCAGAACGGGTTGTCGGACTCCGTGCAGATGACGCGCGGCGGATCGACGGGTTGGGGCCTTGCGAACGTGCAGGTTGTGCTCGACGCGAACAACGCCGGCTCCGGGACCCAGGGGGAATACGGATGGGACGGGACGGCCGGTACGATCTTCTGGGTCGATCCCTCCAGGCAGATGGTCACCGTGTTGATGACGCAGAGCGCTCCCTCCAATCCCGACCAGATCCGGCAGCGCTTCAAGGCCATCGTGCAGCAGGCCGGCGTCGATTGATCGCGGTGGCCGCGCATTTCGTTTCGCTCCTCGAAACGGCGGCCAACGGTCTGAAATCGCAACAGACGACGATTCGCGGCCATTTTTCAGCGGATTCACCCCTGTGCGGCACTGAAAGGGCGTGGACACCGTGTTATTGTCTGCTCAACAATTCCCCCCTCCGATGACGGCCCGATCGAACGACCCGTACATCGTCAAGTCGCTGGTCCACGCCTCGAAAATCCTCGAGGCGTTCGACCCGCCTGGCGATGTCCTGCGTCTGCGCGACATCGTCGAGCGCACGGGATACGGCAAGGGGATGTGCTTCCGGCTGTTACACACCCTCCACCAGTGCGGCTTCATCGACAAGATCGACGAACGGCACTATCGCCTGTTGATCCAGATTCGACCTCACAGGCGCTTCCGGATCGGGTATGCGTCTCAAGGGCAGGACAGTTCGTTTCCCCGCGAGGTCCATGCCGGGCTGCTGATGGCGGCGGAGCGCGAACGGCTCGAGGTGATCGTCGTCGACAACCGCTATCAGCCCAAGGTCGCGCTGCGCAACGCCGAGCTGCTCATCAAGGAGAAGGTCGATCTCGTCATCGAGTTTCAGACCGACGAGTCGGTCGCTCCGGCCATCGCATCCAAGTACCTCGAGGCGGGCGTGCCGTTTATCGCCATCGACATCCCGCATCCGGGTGCGACCTACTTCGGTGCCAACAATTATCAGGCCGGCCTGCTCGCGGGCCGCTATCTCGGCAAGTGGGCCGAGACCTGCTGGTCGTCAGAGGTGGACGAGGTGCTGCTGCTCGAGCTCGCGCGTGCCGGCGGCCTCGTGCGTGCGCGCGGCAAAGGCATCGTCGCCGGCGTGAAGGAGACGTTGCAGCTGGCCGACACGGTGCCGATCGTCATCCTGGACGGCGACGGTCAGTTCAAGACGTCTCTCGAGAAGGTGCGACGGCACATACGTCTCTCGAAGGCCCGTCGGTACGCTCGTGGGAGCGGCCAACGATCCCAGTGCCCTCGGTGCCGTACGGGCGTTTCAGGAAGCGGGCCGCGAGCTGACGTGCGCGATCGTCGGCCAGAACGCCGAGCCAGACGCGCGGGTGGAACTGCGATCGCGGCATTCGCCGCTCGTCGCATCCGTCGGGTTTTTTCCCGAGCGGTACGGACCCGGCCTGGTTCGCCTGGCGCTCGACATCCTGTCGCATCGCCCCGTGCCGCCGGCGATGTTCATGCGGCACCAGGTGATCACGGCCGAGAACGTCGATCACTTCTACCCGAACGACTCCGTCCTCGGCGTGTCGGGCGCCGCGGCAGTGTGACAGGAGACCCACGATGAGCTTCGTGTTCGCGGACCATTTCATCCAGGAGCACAACGCCAGCCGGATGGCGGCGCTGGCCGAGGATTTCGACCACCTTGCGGTGCAGCTCGACCGCCGCGGTGTCGATATCGAGCGGCTCGTCGAAGCGGCGACGATGTTTCGCGTCGCGGTGCCGTCGTGGGGCGTCGGCACCGGCGGCACGCGCTTCGCGCGATTTCCCGGCGGCGGCGAGCCGCGCAACATTTTCGAGAAGCTCGAGGACTGCGAGGTGGTGTTCAAGGCCACGCGCGTGACGCCCGGCATCTCGCTGCACATTCCCTGGGACAGGCCCGCGAACGCCGCGGAGCTGCGGTCGTTTGCCGTCTCGCGCGGGCTGTTCTTCGACTCGATGAACTCGAACACCTTTCAGGATCAGCCGGACCAGACGCACTCGTACAAGTACGGCAGCCTGACGCATACCGACGCGGCCGTGCGACGACAGGCCGTCGAGCACAACCTCGAATGCCTGTCGATTGGCCAGCAGCTTGGCGCCCGGGCGCACACCGTCTGGATCGGCGATGGCGGCAACTTTCCCGGCCAGGTGCATTTTCGCAAGAGCCTCGATCGCTACCTCGACAGCCTCAAGGCGATTTACGCGGCGCTGCCGGAGGCGTGGCGGCTGTTCATCGAACACAAGGTGTACGAGCCGGCGTTCTATTCGACCGTCCTCAACGACTGGGGCACGAGCTACTACTGCGTCAACGAACTGGGGCCGCGCGCGTTCTCGCTCGTCGATCTCGGGCATCACGCGCCCAACGTGAACGTCGAGATGATCGTGGCGAGGCTCGTCCAGTTCGGCAAGCTCGGCGGGTTCCACTTCAACGACAGCCAGTACGGCGACGACGACCTCGATGCGGGCTCGATCAAGCCGTTTCAGCTGTTCCTGATCTTCAACGAGCTGGTTGACGCCGAGCTCGACGGTGTGCCCGGCTTCGATCCGGCCTACATGCTCGACCAGTCCCACAACGTGACCGACCCCATCGAATCGCTGATGACGAGCGCGGTCGAGCTGGTGCGCGCCTACGTGCAGGCGCATCTGGTCGATCGCGAGGCGCTCGGAGAGTACCAGCAGGCCAACGATCCGTTGATGGCGCTGCAGACGTTGAAGCAGGCGTTTACGACCGACGTCGGGCCGATCCTCGCCATGGCCCGGCGCCGCGCCGGCGGCGCGATCGATCCGGTCGGCGCGTATCGGTCGAGCGGCTACCGCCAGAAAAAATCCGTCGAACGGCCGGTGTCGGCGGCGCGGCTCGGAGCGGGGATCGTCTGATGATTCGCAAAGCCTTCCGCATGTCGGTCAACGACGGGCAGTCGGACGAGTACGAGCGCCGTCACAACCCCATCTGGCAGGAGCTCACCGATACGCTCAAGGCGCACGGCGTGCTGAGCTATTCGATCTTCATCGATCCGGCGACGCGCGATCTCTTCGCCTATGCGGAGATCGAGAGCGAAGAACGGTGGGCGGCCATCGCGACGACCGATGTCTGCCGCCGATGGTGGGCGCACATGCGCGAGATCATGCCGTCGAACCCCGACAACAGTCCGGTTTCGCGGCCCCTTCCCGAGGTGTTTCACCTCGGCGGCCGTTAGCGCCTCGAACGCAAACAGGGAGATGACCATGAGAACCATGATGTTGATCGTGTTGTTGGCCGCGGCGGGCGCGACGATCTCGTCGGCGCAGGCGCCGGCGCAGGCTCCCGATCGAGGAGGTCGCGGCCGCGGCGGCCAGGGACCGCGTGTCGATCCGCTCGTCATGGACGACCGCACCGGCTTCGAGCCGATCTTCGACGGCACGACGCTGAAGGGGTGGGAGGGCGACAAGGCGTTCTGGCGCGCGGAAAACGGCGCGATCGTCGGCCAGAGCGCTCCCGACAACGCCGTGAAGCAGAACACGTTTCTCATCTGGCGCGGCGGCGAGCCACGCAACTTCGAGCTGAAGGTCCAGTTCCGGATGGACTCGACCAACAGCGGGATTCAGATTCGAAGCGCACACCTGCCCGTCGGCACCGAGGCCGGCGGCAGCAAGGTCGAGCACAACTGGGTGTTGAAGGGCTACCAGGCCGATATCGATTTCGCCAATCAGTACACCGGTCAGATCTACGAAGAGCGCGGCCGCGGCTTCCTCGCCATGCGCGGCCAGGCGGTGCACGTCGCCGATGGCGGCCGTCCGAGAGTGATCGGCAACCTGCAGAACGGCGACGAACTGAAATCGGTCATCAAGGTCAACGACTGGAACCAGGTTCACCTCATCGCGCGCGGCAACACCATCGTGCAGGTGCTCAACGGCTCGGTTACCAGCATCGTAGTGGACGACGACACGAAGAACCGGATGCTCGGCGGGCTGATCGGGTTCCAGATGCACGTCGGCCCGCCGATGAAGGTCGAATTCCGCAACGTCTGGCTGAAGAAGCTCGATTAGAACATCGACGCAGAGACGCTGAGACGCCGAGAAAAACAACAAGAGATCAGAAGATCATAAGAAAACAGAACTTTTGATCTTCTGACCTTCTGTTCAGTTTCTCTGCGTCTTTGCGCCTCTGCGTCAAGACAGGGCGTTCGGTTAGTTCGGTAATCCGAACACCCTCACCGTCGACCCTGCCACCACCCCGATGTACTGCTTGCCGTCGAGGGCAAACGTCATCGGGCTCGACTTCCAGACCTGCTGCGTGTCGAACTGCCAGAGACGTTTGCCGGTCCTCGCGTCCACGGCAATCACCGCGCCCGCCGTGTTGTCGCCGTAGAACACGAGTCCGCCGGCGGTGCTCATGACGCCCGACGCGCTGATGCCACCGGTGACGTTCGGCACTTCCCACACCAGCTTGCCCGACTGGATGTCGAGCGCCTTCAGGGATTTTCCACCCCCCTCGATCGTGGCGTTCTTCGTCGTGCCGCCGTAGAACGACTTGCCGAGCTCGAACCAGTCTGAATTCCTGCGGTACACCGAGCAGGCCTCCGACGCCATCACGTAGAAGAGGCCCGTGGCCGGATTGAACGACGAAGACGGCCAGTTGGCGGCGCCCGACACCGAGGGACACGTCTGGGTGCCTTCGGTCGAGTTTTCGTAGCCGGGCAGCAGCTTCGGCCGGCCGTCGGCGCCGACACCGGACGCCCAGGTGATGTTCTTGACGAACGGCTCGACAAGGAGCATCTGCCCGGTCAGCCGATCGAGCACGTAGAAGAACCCATTTCGATTCGCGACGACGAGCAGCTTGCGCGGGCGCCCGCGAAAGTCGGTATCCACCAGCAGCGGCGGCTGATTGGCATCCCAGTCGTGAAGGTCGTGCGGCGTGAACTGGAAATGCCAGCGGAGTCTTCCCGACGCGGGATCGAGGGCGACGACAGACGACGAGTACAGGTTGTCTCCCTTGCGTTCCTCGCCGTTGTAGTCAGGACACGGGTTGCCGGTTGGCCAGTAGAGGAGTCTCGCCTCTGGATCGTACGACCCGGTCAGCCACGTCGTCGCGCAGCCGTGCTCGAGCGCTTTTCCGATCCACGTGTCCGATCCGGGTTCGCCTCGTCCGGGCACCGTCCAGAACCGCCACACGCGCTCGCCTGTCGAGGCGCGATACGCATCGAGAAAGCCCCGCACGCCTTCGTCGCCCGCCGAGATGCCGGCGATGACCAGGTCGTTGACGACGAGCAGCGCGCCGGTCGCGCCGTAGTTCTGGCGATAGTCCGCCATTTCCACGTCCCAGAGCACCTGGCCGTTCTGTCGATCCAGCGCCACGAGATGCGCATGATCGGTTTGCAGGAACAGACGCTGGCCGAGCACCGCCACCGCGCGGTTGATGCCCGACGCCGGATCGCCGGTAGGCACGAGCCCCGGTGTCTGGGGACGCACGAACTGCCAGATTTGCTTCCCGGTTCGCGCATCCAGCGCGCGCACCTCGTTGACGGCCGGGGCGTACATCACGCCATCGACGACGAGCGGCGTCATCTGAAGCGCGCGCTGACCGCCCATCTCGTGCGTCCACTTTGTTTCGAGCGTCGACACGTTGCGCGTGTTTATCTCGATCGAGCGTGCTGTAGCGGTTCGCGCTCAGCTGGCCGTTGTAGCTCGGCCACTCGCCGGGCTTCGGACGCACGATCTCGTCGAACGTGATCTCGCGCGGCGATTGGGCGTGGGAAAGGCCGCCGAGGAGCGCGAGCGAGAAGACGAGGGCGATCGCTCGTGACATGATCAGAAACCGCTGGGACGAATCCAGAAGCTTTCCTGCCAGACGCCACCGGGAGGAATGCTTTGCAGGTCTTTGTACACACCCTTGTGCGCGAGGTTCAGGCCGTTGATGATCGCGACCACCGGCTCGATGCAGATGAAGTTTCGGGCCGCGGGGTCCTGGCCCGGCTCGGGTTTTGGCGCATAAATCACGACGGCGCGATAGTTCGCGCCGAACACCACGTCGAGCCGCTGTGCTTTGCCTTTCAGCGTCATCGTCGACTGGCCTCGTGCGTCCCGCACGAGGTCGCTGAACACATCGTCCAGCTCGAGGGGCGCCAGCCGAACGGCTGCCGGGGTGCTGAAGAATTTTTCGATCGGCTGCGGCACGCCGGTTGGCATCTTCGATTCGCCCACCGGCCAGTGCGTCCGGGCGGCGACCGAGAGCGTCCAGTCGTCGCGCGGCGAATCGGTGAGCTGGAAGAACGGATGGAATCCGATGGCCACAGGCATCGGGTCGACGGACATATTTTCGATCTTCGTCGCGACTTCCAGGACGCCGTCGCGAAGACGATGCGTCATCTCGATGGTGTGCGCGAACGGAAACTGCTTCATCCACTGCGGCTGCCTGAAGAAGTCCAGCCGGCTGGTGACCCAGGCCGACTGCCCGTCGGCGCGGACCTCAACGACCTTCCAGTCGGGGGCATTCATCAGAAAACCGTGAATCGGGTTCGTCCCGCGCACGTTGCCCAGTGCCATGTCGAACGCGTAGCGCTTGCCGTTGGCATAGAACGCCTGCTCGTCGAGCCGATCGGCCCACGGTGCCAGGAATGGAATGCCTATCGATCCGGTGCCGCCCTTGTACTCGGCAGCGGTCTGGAAGGGGAAGCGAAGGACGTTGTGGCCCTTCACTTTCATCTCGACGGCGATATTGCCGAGCGAGGGAAGAATCGAGACGGAGGTCTGGCTCGCGGCATCGTTCAGCTCGACAACCGCGCCGATCTGCCGCGCCGAGTAGGGCGCGGGCCGGCCTGTCTGCCGCACGGCGGCCGGCCGCACACCGGTAACCAGAATGCCCAGGAGCAGCACGGTGATGAGAACGCGCCCTGACATTGAGCCGTATCTTAGCCGAGTCCCGGCAAACAGGAGGTCAAGAGATTAGGAGAACGCGCTAGACTCAGATAACAGAAGATCAAAAGACCAGAAGCAAGAGAAAGTCTTCTAAGAAAACATCTCTTCTGAGCTTCTGATCTTATGTTCAAGGATTTCTCCTAATCTCTTAGTCTCCTGTTGATCGTCCCCTGGTCCCCGGTTCAATTCGTTATCATGGGGGCACCATGCACACGGGCATTCGCGACATGTGGACCGTTCTCGCCGCAGCCTTGCTGATACCGGTCGCGCTCGGCGGCCAGACAGCCGATCCTCGTCCGGAAGTGGAGGGGGTTCTTCGGAAAGAGAAGTTCACCGCCCCGGATCTCACGATGCTTCAAGGCGGCATGGTCGTCGCACACGCGAGCGCCGAAAAAAGCGGCGAGATTGTGACGCAGGCCGCCGTCAGGATTCTGGCGCCGCATGCGCAGGTGGTGAGCTACTACGGCCAGATGATCTCGTATGTTGACGGCCAGGTGATACAGGGTTTCGGTCAGTTCGAGTACTCCCGCATCGCTCTCGGACGTCGCCAAGCTGGCCTTCGACCGCAACGACATCGACGAGTTGAAAAACTGCCGCGTCGGGAGCTGCGGTGTTCGCATCGGCGGCGCGGGGCTCTCGGCAATTCAGGCCGCCATCGACTGGAAGGCGCCGGACTATCCCGATCGGGTCAACGAGTTCGCACGCAAGACCGTCGTGGACTACGTCACCGCCTACCGGGCGCGGGGAGACGAAGCCCTCGTGACCTACAACGACAGCAGCAAGGCCGTCAGCCTCAAGTCGGAATGGTCGGGCCTGTTCGCCCGCGCACGGAACGTTCACGCCTTTTTTCCTGAGCTGGGGCGCCATCTGTCCGGGTTTCCGAACAACTCGCTCGCAGGTGCGCGCGACATCATCTATTGGATCAAGGAAGACTACGGGCAGAAACCGATCGTCAGCGTGGTCCATGCCGTGATGTACACGCCCAAGGCGGGAGAGGAGCGGACGGTCGTCGCCCAGAAATACATCTATACCAGCCACTACTACGACGCGTCGCTCGCCGTGGCGTGGATCGCCAGCGGTACCGAGAATGGCTTGCCCGTCACCTACATCCTCTACAGCAATCGATCGCGCGGCGACTTGCTGCGCGGCGGTTTTGGCGGGATCGCGCGAAGCGTGGCGGAGAGGATGGCCCAGGAGGGAGCGGAACAAACGCTCTCGACGATCAAGCTGGTGCTCGAGGGCCGGAAGTAGGCCGAAGGTGGGCAGACGAGTGATCGTGGCGGCGGTGCTCGCGCTGGCGTTCCCGATATGGGCCGCCGCGCAGTTCGGCTCGTACCGGTCATCTGTGTCGCCGAATGTGAAGTACGACGACAAGTGGGTCTTCACACGGCTCCGGTATCACCCCAGCTCGAGCTGGAACCACGACTATCCGCGCGCCGATCGGCATCTCGCCTACATCGTGGCCGACATTTCCAAAGTGCGCGCGCACACCGACGGCAGCAACGTGCTCGATCTGGGGGATCCCGAGATCTTCCGCCACCCGCTCGTCTACATGTCGGAGCCCGGATTCTGGGATATGACGAATGCCGAGGCGCGCAATCTCCGGCAGTACCTGCTGAAAGGCGGTCTGATTCTCTTCGACGACTTCGAGACCACGCAGTGGGACAACATGGCCGAGCAGATGCGCCGGGTGATGCCGGAACTGCGGTGGATCGAGATCGACGTGACGCACCCGGTCTTCCACACGTTCTTCGACTTGAAGAAGATCGACTACCCGCATCCGATGTTTCCCGGCATGATCCCCGACTACCAGGCGCTGTTCGAAGACAACAACCCTGACGGCCGCCTGATCGCCCTGGCGAACCACAACAACGATCTCGCCGAGTACTGGGAATGGTCCGACCGGGGATTCTTCGGGATCGATCCCACGAACGAGGCCTACCGGATTGGCGTGAACTACGTGATTTATTCACTGACGCACTGAGCGTTTCCGGCCAGCGCGAAGGCTATGGCACGTGGGTTCGAATCCGGCCGGCGCCGGGAATCCCGTGCATAATGTCCCTCGCCCGTGTCCCTGACAGCCGGCCAGCGTCTTGGTCTCTATGAAATCGTCAGCGCCCTCGGCGCCGGCGGCATGGGCGAGGTGTATCGCGCGAGAGACACCAGGCTCAACCGAGACGTCGCCCTGAAGATCCTGCCGGAGGTGTTCAGCAGCGATCCAGATCGGCTCGCGCGCTTCCGTCGCGAAGCCCAGGTGCTGGCGTCGCTCAATCACCCGAATATCGCCGTGATCTACGGGTTCGAGGATTCCCCATCGACCCTCTCGGCGGGCTCGGGGCAGACAGGTTCAGAGCACGCGGCTCCGCACGCGCTCGTCATGGAGCTGGTCGAGGGCGAGGATTTGTCGCAGCGGATCTCCCGCGGAGCGATCCCGCCCGAGGAGGCGTTGCCTATCGCGCGCCAGATCGCCGACGCGCTCGAAGCGGCGCACGAGCAGGGCATCATCCATCGCGATCTGAAGCCCGCCAACATCAAGGTCCGAAGCGACGGCGCGGTGAAGGTGTTGGACTTCGGCTTGGCAAGAGCGATGGACCCGCCGGGTGGGTCGAGCGTGGAAGCGATGAACTCCCCCACGCTGACCGCACGCGCGACGCAGATGGGGATAATCATCGGCACCGCCGCCTACATGGCGCCAGAGCAGGCGAAGGGCAAGGCGGTCGACAAGCGCGCCGATATCTGGGCGTTTGGCGTGGTGCTCTACGAGATGCTGACGGGCCGGCGGCTCTTCGAGGCCGAGGACATCTCCGAGACGCTGGCGGCCGTGTTGACGCGCGAGGTCAGCCTGACAACGCTTTCCGCCGACATTCCGGTACGGCTGCGCGCGCTCCTCCGCGACTGTCTGATTCGCGACCCGAAGCAGCGACTGCGCGACATCGGCGACGCGCGCCGTGTCATGGAGAAGATCCTCGCCGGTGCGCCCGATGAGCAGGTGGCGCCAGCCGCCGCCGTGGTGGCCGCCGCGGGCGGATGGACGCGCGCGCTGCCGTGGGCGCTCGCGGGCCTCACCACCGCGGCACTGGTTGCCGCGCTCATGCTCTGGCGACCGTGGACCGGAGCGCGCGCGCCGTCGGAGCAGAGGCTCCTCGTCAGCATTGGCGCTGACGCCTCGCTCCCCCTCACGTCAGGCCCGTCGGCGATTCTCTCCCCTGACGGGACGACGTTGGCGTTTGCCGCGCAGCAGAGCGGTGCCTCTCGGCTCTTCGTTCGAAAGCTTGACCAACTCCAGGCCGTCGCCCTGCCTGGCACCGAGGGCGCGAACAACCCGTTCTTCTCACCCGACGGTCAGTGGATCGGATTCTTCAGCGGGGGCTCGCTGAAGAAGGTCTCAGTGGCGGGCGGCGCAGCCCTGGACGTGTGTAGGGCGCCTTCGGGGCGGGGCGGCACGTGGGCCGACGATGACACGATCTTCTTCTCGCCGTTTGGGGGGGAGAACACGACCATCATGCGTGTGCCGGCCGCCGGCGGGACGCCCGTGGTATTCGGCACCTTGAGTGACGGCGCGACGACCCAGCGCTGGCCGCAGGCGCTGCCCAACGGCGCGGGCGTGCTTTACACGGAGAACGTGTCGATTTACACGTTCGACTCTGCGAACCTCGTTGTCATGCCGCTCAAGGGCGGCGCACCGAAAGTGGTCCTGCGTGGCAGCTCCTTCGGTCGTTACCTCCCCGGCCAGTCAGGCACCCGGACGGGAAGCGCGAACGACGGCTTTCTTGTGTACATGCAGCAGGGCACGCTCTTCGGTGTCCGGTTCGACCTCAGCCGCCTCGAAGTCGTCGGCCAGGCCGTGCCTGTGGTTGAAGGCGTCACGAACAGTCCTGGATCGGGCGGCGCGCAACTGGCGTTCTCGCTGGACGGACTGCTGGCCTACGTGCCGGGATCCGCCGTGACGCGGGCCGCGCCGATGGACTGGACGACGCGCGAGGGCAAGACATCGGCGCTTCGAGCCACGAAGGCGGTTTGGCAGAATCCGATGTTCTCGCCGGATGGTCAGAAGCTGGTGATGGACATCGACGATGGCAAGCAACGCGATGTCTGGGTGTACGAGTGGGCGCGCGACACGTTGACCCAACTCACGTTCGATCCGAATGCGGACTACGATCCGACGTGGACACCCGACGGCAAGCGGATTGTGTTTGCGTCCGACCGCGCGAAGAGGGGCGTGTTCAATCTGTACTGGGTGAACGCCGACGGCACGGGCCAGGCGACACGGCTGACTGACAGTCCAGCCAATCAGTACCCGATCTCCTGGCATCCCAGCGGCCAGTTCCTGGCCTTCTTTCAGCCGAACGCCGCGGGGCCGTCGTCCCGAAACGATCTGATGGTGCTGGCGATGGAAGGTGATCCCGCCCGCGGCTGGACACCGGGCAGGCCGACGATCTTCCTCGGTACACCGGCGGCAGAATCGCTCCCGCAGTTCTCGCCCGACGGTCGGTGGATCGCCTACATGTCGAACGAGGCCAGCGGCAGGTCTGAGGTGTACGTGCGCCCGTTCCCCGGCCCTGGCGGCCAGTGGCGCATCTCGGCCGACGGCGGATCGTTCCCGCTCTGGTCCCGCACCGCGCACGAACTGTTGTTCACGGATGCCGGGGGCAAGATCTTGTTCGCGCCGTACACGGTCGTTGGCGATTCGTTTCGGGCGGATAAGGCGCAGTTGTGGACGTCGACCAGGCTCGTTGGGCTCGGGACCGCCTACCCGTATGCCATTCACCCGGACGGCAAGCGCCTCGCGCTCATGGCGCAGTCGGATCAGGCCGGCGCAACGGATGACAAGGTGGTGTTCGACTTCAATTTCGTTGAGTATCTGAAGAAGACCGTACCGCAGTCGAGGTGAGCGTGACACCATTTTGTACCTGATACTCGGGTTTCTAGTGGATTTGGCGGGTTGAGCGTTTCAGATCACGCCTACGTAGTTGATGGCGGAGCGGATCGCAGGAACGAATCCCACCCTCTTCGCCATCCAGTCGATTGGCGTCAGGAGGTCGCCCGCTCGCGTGCACATCACGTTCATGTCGTGGACGTCGTTGTGCACGACCGGGTGTCGGGCACGGCATCCGGATGGTCCGTCGCCATGCGGCGCTTGACGGATTAACGGTATCCGTATATCGTAATGTCGTGATCCGTTCGTTCGCGGACCCGACGACCGCGGACCTGTGGGCCGAGCGCAATAGTAAAGCGGCGCGGAGGATCCCGCGAGAGTTGTGGCACACCGTACATCGCAAGCTGACGATGCTCGACAGCGCTCAACGACTCGAGGATCTGGCTGCGGCGCCCGGTAACCGGTTCGAAGCCTTGGTTGGAGACCGGAAGGGGCAGCACAGCATCCGGGTCAACCAGCAGTACCGTTTGACCTTCAGGTGGGAGAGCAACGATGCGTACGACGTCTGCTGTGAGGACTACCACTGAGAGCATCCCGCGTGAGGCTTCGAGTCTGGGACCGGCAATTCATCCCGGAGAGATTCTTCTCGAGGAGTTCCTGAAGCCACTCGAAATGACGCAGGCCGCGGCCGCGCAGAAGCTGGGAATGTCGACCGTGCGGCTCAACGAGATCGTCAGGGGCAAGCGTGGGGTGACCGCCGACACGGCGCTCCGCCTGGCGCAGTTCTTCAAGACGACACCGCAGTTCTGGATGCACATCCAGGCCAACTTCGACCTGAAGGCCGCCATGGCGCGCCGACGCGCGATGAAGCTCGCGGGCCGGTCGTAGGCACGGCTGCCTCGCCGCCGCATACGCCCCATCAGCAACTGCTACGCAGCCCGTTGAAGCAGGCAGGAGGAGGCGGGTTTCGCCTGCAGGTGATTGCGGTGCAACGGCGACTCGTCTTTCTCAAGGAGTCACTTCACCGAATACTTGGTCAACGCGCCTCCCGCCTGGTCCAGCGAGTTAGGCCCTTCCGCCGCGTAGACGTTGCCATCCGCGTCTACCGCAATGCCTTCGCCCGCCGTCCCTTGATACACGCGGTCTTCGCGCTCGAAGGGCGGGATGAACGCCGTGATGCGATCTTCGTCGAGCGGACCAATACGCACGCCGTCACGCCAGTTCGGGTGATTCAGCGGACCCGACTCCGAGTCGATCGCGTAGAGCAGGTTGCCTCTGATGAAGAACCCGCTGATGCGCCCGTACATGTAGCGCGACTCGAGATACTTGCCGTCCTGATCGAAGATCTCGAGCCGGTGGTTGCCGCGATCCGCCACCCAGAGACGGCCCTTCGCGTCGAACATCAGCGCGTGCGGCGTGCGGAACTCGCCGTGGCGCACGCCGATCCTTCCCCACGACTTGATGAACTTGCCGTCCGGCGTGAACTTGCTGATGCGCGAGGTGGCACCTCGCTTGAGTCCTTCGTCGATCGCCTGGTTGGTGGTCATGCCCTGGGCGTCGTGGCCGTCGGACACGTAGATGCTGCCATCCGGCCCGACGACGACGTCGTTGGGTTGGTTGAACTGGCCATCGGCATTGCCAGGCTTGCCGGCCATGCCCAGGCTCATCAGCTGTTCGCCCTTCGGGCTGAACTTGTGAACCTGGTGTCCTTTGGTCCCCGCCTTGTTGGCCGCGAAGTCCGCGATCCACACGTTGCCCTGCCGGTCGACGTGAAGGCCATGCGGCGTCACCATGACACCCTTGCCAAAGTTCGCCAGCACCCTGCCGGTGTGGCGGTCGAACTTGAAGACGGGATCGACGAGGGTGGTGTCGCACGAGACGCCGCCGCCCCCGGGCCCGCCGGCGGCACCCGCGCCGCAGCGCTCGTAGGCCCAGATGTGGCCGTCCTTCGGATCGATGTCGACGCCGGCTGACGTGCCCCACTTCCGGCCCGCGGGAAGCTCACCCCAGTTGCGGGTCACCTTCGGGGCCGGGTTTGGCAGTCCCTCGCCGGTGATGGGATTCCCCACCTTCGCGGCGGTCTGTGCCGACAACGTCGCATGTGAATCGGGGTTGCTGTAGGCCGTCAGTAACAAGACGGCGGAGGCACCGAGCGTGGAGAGCACGATTCGCGGCGTAGGCATGACACCTCCTCGTCTAGAACGGGCGGAGCGGGAACGCAGCAGTCGGCGATTATAGCGCCGAGAGCGGTTCGTGTTTCTGTCGTGCCACGCCTCTGTGCTAGATTCACCCGCGAGGCCGCAACCTGTGAGCGCATCGAATGGTCATGACGAACCGCCGCGAGGCACTGCCGTCATCGTCGCGGCGTTCGCCGGATTGGTCGTGACCGGCTGGTTGCTGCTGTATTTTGGTCTTTTCATCCCCCGCATGGCTCCGTAGATCCCCGTGCACGTTGATCGGTACGAAAAGTACTGGATGTGGGCCGCCACGGGCATGCTCGCGCTGTTCATCGGCGCGATTGTCGTAACCGCCGTGGCCGGATCGTCGCACCCGCCGAGTCACACCGAGACCATTCGCCCCGAGACCCTGACCGTGAGCGGCGAGTTCGCGTCACCAGGGGCGAGGAGGCAGCCGGACGGCAGCGTCACCGTCGCCATCCGGGCCGAGTTCTACGTTTTCCAGCCAGCGCAGATGCGCGTCCCGACCGGCGTGCCGATCACGTTCCGCGTGACGAGCCCGGACGTGCTGCACGGATTCCAGATTGTCGGCACCAACGTGAACCTGACCGTCGCGCCGGGCTACGTCAGTCAGACAACCGTCACGTTCGAGACGCCGGGTGAGTACCTGATCGTCTGCAACGAATACTGCGGCCTGGGTCACCATCTTATGCAAGGCAAAGTCATCGCGGAGGCCGCACGATGACGCCGGCGGCCATCCGCCTCATCCTGGTCAATCTGTGGGTGGCGATCGGCGCCTTCGCCGTGGGCTCATTGATGGCCGTGATGCAGGCGCTCGCAAGAGCGGGCATCGATCTGCCCTTCGGCTCTGCACGGCTCTACTACCTCTCGGTCACGGCGCACGGCGTGCTGCTGGCGCTCGTCTTTACGACGTTCTTCATCATGGCGCTCGGCTATGTCGTCACCGAGACGACCCTCGGCCGCATTGCCGGCATCCGCTGGGCGTGGGGCGGGTTCTGGACGGCGGTCATCGGCACGGTCCTGACGACGGTGGCCATCCTCTCCGGGACGAGCACCGTGCTCTACACGTTTTATCCTCCGCTGCGGGCGCACCCGACGTTCTATGTAGGCGCGACGCTGCTCGTCGTCGGATCGTGGGTCTGGTGCGGCGTGATGATCGGCAGCTTCCGCTCCTGGCGGAATGCACAGCCGGGCGGGCGAGTGCCGCTGGCCGCCCACGGGATGCTGGCCACGGTGGCGATCTGGATCCTTGCCACGGCCGGCCTTGCGGTGGAGGTCCTGGTGTTCATCCTGCCCTGGTCCTTTGGCGTCGTCGATCGCATCGACCCGATCGTGGCGCGCACGTACTTCTGGTGGTTCGGCCACCCGCTCACGTACTTCTGGCTCGTGCCGGCCTACGTGCTCTGGTACACCGTGATTCCCCGGGTCGCCGGCGGGAAGCTCTTCAGCGATGCCCTGACGCGCGTGGTGTTCGTTCAGTTCGTCCTGTTCTCGACGCCCGTGGGTTTCCATCACCAGTTCACCGATCCGGGGATCTCGAACGGCTGGAAGCTGCTGCACACCTTTACGACCTACGCGGTCATGTTTCCAAGCCTGGTGACGGCCTTTACCGTGATCGCCTCGCTCGAGGTGGCAGGACGGGCGCGCGGAGGCTCCGGCACGTTCGGCTGGATCAAAGTCCTGCCGTGGCGTGATCCGTTCTTCTCGGGAGTCGCGCTCGCGATGGTCACGTTCGCGCTCGGCGGCTTCGGCGGTGCCGTCAACGCGGCTTATGGCATGAACGCGATGATCCACAACACGGCGTGGATTCAAGGGCACTTCCACCTCACCGTGGGTACGGCGGTCGCGCTCACGTTCATGGGCGCGACCTACTGGCTGCTGCCGCGCCTCACCGGGCGCGCCATCGCGTTTCCTTCCGTCGCGGCCGCGCAGCCGTATCTGTGGTTTGTCGGCATGCAGTGCTTCAGCCTTCCGAGTCACATCGCCGGGTTGATGGGCATGCCGCGACGCGTGTACACCGGCGAGTTCCAGGGCGTGGAAGCCGCGCAGGCATGGGTGCCGCTCGTCAACATCTCGGCCGTGGGCGGCGTGATTCTGTTCGTCTCGGCGATGTGTTATGTCGGCGTGGTCGTGGGCACGATGCTCGTGTCGCCGCGCGGCGAGCGCGCGCCCCTCGAATATGCCGAATCGCTCGTCGCGCCTGCGTCGGAACCGTCGCTGTGGGATCGGCTGGGCTTGTGGAGCGCGGTGGCGGTCGTGCTCATCATCATCGCCTATGCGCGGCCGCTCTATCAGCTCCACACCATGACGCGATTCCCGTCTCTGGGATTCACGCCGTTCTGAGTTGACGCTCATGGCACACACACCGCACAGCGCGCCACCACCGTTTCGCGACGCCGAAGAACCCGAGGCGCCGCTGTCGCGACGCGCCGCGCTGCGGTTCAGCTCGCGGTTCGCCATGATGGCCGGCCTCATCGGCGGCTATGGCATGTTCGCGTGGGTCGGCGGGCGATTCATGCTCCCGGCCCGGATTGGGCGCATGCATCAGCTGTTCGTCACTCGCGTGGCCGACGTGCCGAATGGCAGCACGATCCTGTACCGCACGCCCGACGGCCGCACGGTGAACGTGACGCGTCGTGGCGATCGCGGCACCGCGGACGACTTCATCGCGCTGTCGAGCACGTGTCCGCACCTCGGGTGTCAGGTGCGCTGGGAAGGTCAGAACAATCGGTACTTCTGCCCCTGCCACAACGGCACGTTCGATGCCGAGGGACGGGCCACTGGCGGTCCGCCCGGAGACGCCGGGCAGACACTGCCACGCTACGGCCTGACGGTGGACAAGGGGTTGCTCTACGTCCTCGTGCCGGCCGAGCAACTCTCGGTCGGCGACGTTGCGGGCGCCGTGGACGCGACGCACCCGGTGGGCCAGGGCACGCCCCGTGTCTGAGCTGCCTCGAGTGCCGGCGATGAGCGACGTCCGCGCCTGGATCGGCGAACGCGTGCCCGTGTCGATCGACGGGATCGCGGCGATGTCGAACGAGCCCGTGCCACACCATCTCAAGCGGTGGTGGTTCGCGCTCGGCGGCACACCCGCCTATCTCTTCGTCGTGCAGATCGTGACCGGTGTGCTGCTGGCCTTCTACTATCAGCCGTCGCCCTCCACGGCCTACGAGTCGGTGCGCTACATCACCGAAGAGGCCGCCTTCGGCTGGTATCTGCGCGGCCTGCACAAATGGGGCGCCACGCTCATGATCGCCGCCGTCGTGCTGCACCAGATGCGCGTGTTCTTCACGGGTGCGTACCGGAAACCGCGCGAGCTGAACTGGATGATCGGCATGACGCTGCTCGTCTGCACGCTCATGCTGGGCTTCACGGGCTACAGCCTGGTCTTCGAGCAGTTGAGCTACTGGGGCGCGACGGTGGGCGCGAACATCAGCGACACGGTGCCCGTCGTGGGTCCCTTCATGAAGCAGGTGCTGCTCGGCGGCGAGACGTACAACGACCGCACGCTGTCGCGCTTCTTCATCCTCCACGGTGCCGTCCTGCCCGTGTTGCTCATCCTGGTGCTGATGATGCACATCGGCCTCGTGCGGCTGCTCGGCGTGACCGAGCTGCAGTTCGAGGGCGAGAATGCCGGCGCCCGGAAGCACTTCAACTTTTTCCCGGAGCACTTCTACACGGAGCTCATCATCGGCTTGACGCTGATGATCCTGCTGAGCGCGCTCGCGACGCTCGTGCCGGTGGAGATGGGCCCGCGGGCCGATCCGCTGGTGACGCCGGAAGTGATCAAGCCGGAATGGTTCTTCTACGTCGCCTTCCGCTGGCTGAAGCTCTTCTCGGGCACGATGGCCGTGCTCACGCAAGGCTTCATCGTGTTCGTCATGTTCCTCTGGCCGTTCATCGACGACTGGCTGGTGCGGCGGTTCAAGTACCCGGACATCAGCGTCTGGATTGGCGTGGTGGGCGCGCTCACCATCATGGGTTTCACGATGTGGGAAGCGCTCGTCGCGCACTGAGGTTGTTGCCATGACACTCGATCAGAAACGCTGGGTCATCGCGGGCCTGGGCTTCCTCTTCCTCCTCTCCCTCGTGGCGGTGCAGTGGCTCGAGGTGGCCAGGCGCCAGCACGGGACAGGCAGGTCGCGCGCGTCGGTTTCCACGCCGGCGGCTTCCCGACAGTGCGTCGACTGCCACGCGCAGACGACCAAGGGCATCGTCGAGCACTGGACCGGTTCCACGCACGCCGAGAAGGGCGTCGCCTGTGTCGATTGTCACAAGGCCGAGGCGAAGGACGCCGACGTCTTCACGCACTACGGGCAGCAGATCGCGACGATCGTGACGCCGCGCGACTGCGCGCGCTGCCATCCGACCGAGGCGGCGGAGTTCTCGGCCAGCCACCACTCGAAGGCCGGCAACATCCTGGCTTCGCTCGACAATTTCCTGGCGGAGACGGTCGAGGGGTCGCGGGTGCCGTTCAATCCGCATTCGCCGACGCCCGGCAAGGCCGTACAGATGGTGAACGGCTTTGCGCCGGCCAACTCGGGCTGCCAGCAGTGTCACGGCTCGCTCGTGGCCTTCCAGGCGGCCGACGGCGGCCTCATCACGATGCGCGACCTGAAGCCGGACGAGAACGGGCAGCCGACCAACGTCGAGGCCGTGGGCCGCATCGTGCGCAACGAGAGCGGCAAGCCCCTGTTGAGCAGCACGAGCTGGCCCAACACCGGCATCGGCCGGCTGAACGTGGACGGCTCGGCCGGGTCGTGCGCCGCCTGCCATAGCCGCCACGACTTCTCGGCGCGCCGCGCCCGGCAGCCCGAGAACTGCGGCAAGTGCCACCTCGGCCCGGACCATCCGCAGAAGGAGATCTACGACGAGTCGAAGCATGGCGTGGCGTTCCGCGACCTCATCGCCGAGATGAACCTCGACGCGAAGCCCTGGGTCGTGGGGCAGGACTACAGCGCCGCGCCCACGTGCGCCACGTGCCACATGAGCGCGAATCTCCGGAACGGCATGAAGATCACCCACGATCCCGGCGAGCGCATTTCGTGGACGAACCGTCCGCCGGTGAGCCTCGTGATGGACACCGACCGGAATCATGCGGTCGTCACCGAAACGGATCCCGAGAAGCGGCGGGCCGCCATCAACGACACGGCCGAGGCCAAGCGCAACCGGATGAAACAGGTGTGCGGCACCTGCCACACGCCCGACTACGTCAACCAGTTCTACCGCCAGTACCGACGACCTCGTCATCCACTTCAACGAAAAGTTCGCCAAGCCGGGACAGGCCATCATGAGCGCCCTGGCGTCGAACAACCTCATCACGAAGACGCAGTACGACGACAAGATCGAGTGGACCTGGTACCTGTTGTGGCACCACGAAGGCCGGCGCGCGCGCATGGGTGCGTCGATGATGGCGCCGGACTACACCCAGTGGCACGGCATGTTCGAAGTGGCCGAACGCTTCTACATGGGGCTCATTCCCGAAGCGCGCGAGATCACGGAGAGGGCGTTACGGGCCGGGCGGGGCGAACAGGCGCGCAGGGTCAATCAGGTGATCGACGAGATTCTGAGCCGGCCCGAACACCAGTGGCTGCAGAAGGGCGCCGAGGAGCAGGCCGACCTCATCAACCGTGAGATGCAGCGGCGCTACGGCCGCACGGGGACGGAGCGCTGATCGTGACCCGCGCGGAAGGTTTCGGGCGGACAGATCTGTCGATTGCCGATCACGATCGAAACGCGCTTTCCGGCGGACACGACGTGATGAGGCAGGGCTGACCACCTCCGCCTAAGGCTACGGTGGTCCGCCGAAGCCTTGCGCGAAGGCGGAAGCCCTGCGCTACCGTTGCCATCTGCCATCTGCCATGCAATTTGGCATGGCCAATCGGTCGGTGGCCTTAAGCCCTTAGCCTTAAGCCCTTAGCCTTAAGCCCTCAGCCTTAATCCCCAATCCCTAATCCCCAATCCCTAGTCGTTACAACACCCCCCCGACCGTCGTCCGTCCCGTGCCGCTGCAGCCATCGGGGCCATAGCGCACAAACTTCTGGATGCGCTTGCCGGTGTCGACTTCGGCCGTGTAGATGTTGCCCTGCGAATCGGCGCTCACTTGATGCAGCCAGTGGAACTCACCGGTTGCGCGGCCGCTTCTGCCGAGCCGTCCGAGCTCCTGAAGCGTGTCGCGGTTCAGGATGTAGATCGTCATGTTCGAGTTGTCGCCGATGTAGAGACACGTCTGCTTCGCGTCGGTGGAGAAGTTCATCGAGACCGCCGATCCGGGCAGACCGTTGGTCTTCACCGCCACTTGCTGTTCCTTCACGAAGCCGCATTTGCCGGCATCGCCGGTTGGGTTCGCGCATTCCTTGCCGAGGTTCGCATCGCGCCCGTTGAACACCTGGATGCGGTTGTTGCCGCGATCGCAGACGTAGATCAGGCCTTCCTTGCTGATCTTCACGCAGTGCACGGGATTGCGGAAGAACGCGGGCTTCATGTTGCCCTTCGTGAAGTCGTTCATCCAGGGGCCCGCGGCGGCCGCGGCCTTGTCGTCGACCGGGTTGGTGCCATACGCGCCGAAGTGGCCGATGTACTTGCCGGTGGCCGCATCGACGATGATCACGCGGCGGTTGCCGTAGCCGTCGGACACGTACATGCGATTGGTCGTCGGATCGACCGTGATGTCGGCGGGCAGGAAGAACAGCGGCGTGGCGTCCTTGCCGCCATCCTTGTTGTTGCTGTCGGCGCCCTTGGTGGGGCCGCCGATCATCATCACGAACTTGCCCTGCTTGGTGAACTTCAGAATCATGCCGTCAGAGCCGGCCGTCGAGGCCCACGCAGACGGGTTGGGTTTGCCGCCGCCGCCGTTGCCGCCGATGTACACGAAGCCGTTGTGATCGACGAAGATGCCGTGCTCCCTGGCGGGCCACAAGCAACCGTCCTCGATTCGACACTTGCCAGGATCGGCGGGTCCGCCCCAGGCCTGCAACAGCTTGCCGTTCGCATCGAACTCCATCACCGCCGGCGCCGGCAGACAGCAATCGCCGAGCACGCCGTAAGGACGCGGATAGCCGAGCGCATTAACGGGCTGGCCGTCCGCCGCTTTGTGCGTGGCGCCGGTCAGCGCCGCCTCGTCGTTGGTCAGGCTGCGGGGCCGCTGGTACACCCAGATGTGATCGTCGGGCGCGACATGCAGGCCCCCGACCTCGCCGATGATCCAGTTGTTGGGCAGTTTCTGCGGCCAGCCGGCATCGGCGATGAAGCCGGGCACTTTCGCGGTCGGTGGTACACCGTAGACGCCGCTTCGCTCGGCGAGCCGCTCCAGAATGCCGGTCCTGGCCAGCGCAGCCGGGTCGGGCTTCGGCGCCTGCGCGTGCCCCGGTATCGAAACGAAGGCCGCAAAGAGCGCCGCAATCATGGCGGGACGTTTCACACTCATGCTCATACTCATCTCCTCGGATCAGGTTCGCGCCGGGTTGGCGCCCCAGGGTTCCAGCAGCGTCAGGTTCTTCTTCTTCAACTCCCGATAGCAGTCCGGCAGGTCGAAGCTCGCCAGCACCCCCGCGGGCAACGCCGACAACGGCCAGTTGTAATCCTTTGCCTCGGCGATCTCGGCATACGAGCTCAACGCGTGCTTCAGCGTCACCTGGAGCACATGCGATGAGAGCAGCGCGGCGAAGGTCGCGGGCAGTGCGCCGTAGCCTTTTGCGGCGAGGTGAATCTGCCCGTAGCCCCAGGCGTTCAGCCAGTCGAGCACTCTGAGCACGTCGAACGTCCGCTGGCCGAGGTACGGATAGTCCAGCATGAGCGCGTGCGAGGCATAGAAATAGTCGGTGCTGTATTCGCCTCGATCGGTCACGTTCGTCGTCTGGGGCTCGGAGTCGCCCACGCCCCGCACATCGCACGTGTAGAACGCAGCGTCGGGATCCGACGCGATGAGATCGCGGATCAGCCGCTCGCTTCGCAGCTCTTCATCCGAGGAAGTGTGCGACACGTAGAGGATCGCCTTGCTGGTGTCGCGGGGCGGGCGCGACAGCAGCGGCTCTTGCGTGAGGCGGTACACGATCGCGTGCACGCCGGGATCGGTTTCGACCATGTAAGGGAGTGCGTGCTTCATGGGATACCGGCGATCAGGCAGCGGCCTCAAGATGCGGAATTCCGGAACACCGGTACGTTCGGGGAGACGCAGCACTTCAGCGACCGTTCGGGGCAGCGCGGCGCCGTCCAGATCCAGACGCCTGGCACTGAGGGCCCGCGACTTCTCCTGGGTGAATCCGTAGATCGTCTTCGATTTCAGTTCGGCGACCTGACCGTGCGGCGTGGCCCAAAGCGGCTCGTCTTTTTCGAGAACGAGTTTCGGTTCCGTCTTTGCGTCTGAAACCCCGGTGCAGCGGTTGAACCAGCGGTACATCGCTTCGCGGTTTTCCTGCGAGTAGCCGTGATAGGTCGGTCCGACGAAGTACGCGACGTTCTCTTCGGCGCCGAGCAGGCGAAACAGCTGCTTCAGCCGGTGGTAGGCCGCTTCGTTGCCGCGCGCGTCGAAGTAGTCCTTTTCCTTGGCCAGGATGATGATCGGCTTCGGCGCCATCGCCGCCAGGAAGTCTTCGTGGTCGAGCCCGAGCGCCAGCGCCCGCGCCGGGCATTGCTCCATGTCCGCGCCGAGCTCGTTTTCCAAGTTCCGCCTGAACTCGGTCACGAAACAGCTCGGGGCCGCCATCGTCCAGCGGTCTTCGACGCCGCAGAGCCACGTCGTCATCGTGCCGCCGCCCGAGTTGCCCGTGATGCCGAGATGGCGCACGTCCACCTCCTTGCGCGACATCAGGTAGTCGAGGGCGCGGATGCCGTCCCACGCACGCCACATCCAGAAGCGCTCGTCGACGAGAACCTGCTGGATGCCGGCGTAGTTGTGTTCCGCGGTACCCGTTCCGCGCAGGGGCTTCCAGTTGGCGTCGACGTACTGCATGCGCTCGCCTTGGCCGATCGGATCGAAGATCAGTACGACGTACCCGAGACGTGCCAATCCCTGACAGAACGATTGATAGGTCTCGATAGCCTTGCCGTTGTCCGAGTGCCCGCATGACGCGACGACCCCCGGAAGCGGGAACGCACGGCCTTTGGGGATGTACAGATTCGCGGACACGAGAAATCCGGGACGGCTCTCGAACAGCACGTTCTCGATCTTGTAGGTATCGCGCTCGACGGTCTTGGTCACCCGGGCATTAAGCGGTGTTTTTTCGGGATACGGTCCAAAGGCCTGCCGTATCTGCCCGCGGACCGATTCGACATAGGCCTGGGCATCGGCCTTCGTCTTCAACGCCGCAAGCTTCTTCAGGCGTTGCTGGTAGATCTCGTTCTCGCGCGCAACGAAGAATTCCTGCACCATGCGGGGAAAGCGGTTCAGTGGCGCCAGCGCGGGTGCTTCGCGCGTGGCCGGCGCCTGCCTCGCGTAAGCCGGCGCGGGTCCAGTGAGTGCGACACCTGCGCCGCTCAACGACAGCGTCTGAAGCAACCGGCGGCGCGAGATGCCCGCCGCGAGAGGATTGATGGACGTCATGATCTAGTTCTCGACCTTTCGAGCCGGCCGCTCCGGCCACAGGGATCGCGGCGGTGGCCGTTTGATCTGCCGGGGCGCTGTGTCGATTTCCGCGACGAGGAGGTCGTCGTTCAGTTCCCGCGCAGTGTGCATCACCATCCCGTTCGGGTCTACGATGCCGGACGAGCCGTACGACACCAGATCGCCGGCGCGACCCGCCACATCCGCGCGAACGACCCACAGGCCGTTCTCGACGGCCCTGGCAATGTCGGCGCTTCGTGACTGAGCGACGACTTCGGCGGCGTGTTCCGGCGGCAAGCCGTTGTTGGTTGGCACGAAGAGCACCGTCGCGCCGCGCCGTGCCATCAGCGCCGCCGGCTCGGAATAGTTCGAGTCGTTGCAGATCGCGATGCCGAGCGTCAGCGGGCCGACGTGGAACACAGGCGTCTCACGGCCGGCTGCGTAGACGGATTGGTTGATGGCCGGGTGCAGTTTACGATAGACCCCCACGACCGATCCCCGGTGAAAGATTGCAGCGGAGTTGTACAGGCGGTCGCCTTCCGCCATCTCGGTGAAACCGACGATGCTGGTGACGCTGCTGCTCGCGAGCGGGGCGAGCACCCGGTCGAGGCCCTCCCCGGAGATGGCGATTGCCCGCGGATCCCCGGCATCGTCTGCGAGGCCGCCCAGGATGGCTTCGGGGCAGCAGAGAATCGAGATGCCCTCGATCTCGCACCGCCGGACCTGTACGCGGATGAAGTTCAGCGCGTCCATCGATCCGGCAGGCAGAAGCGGTGCCTGATACGCAGCCACCTTCATCGGTGCCAGCCTAGCACGCTCGATACCGCGCGCGAACGGGTCCTCCAACAGAGGGATACCAATCATGTGCAAACGGGTCATTTTGTGCCGGGACGGGACACATAGATAATGACGGCCATGTCCGTATCCCGAACCCTGGTGGTCCGCCGCATCCGTCAGATCGTGTTCGCCGGCGCAGCGTGCCTCCTGCCGTTCCCGTTGCTTGCCCAGGCACCGTCGCCGTCGCCCGATCCGGCACTCCGTTTCAAGCTTCCGCCGATCAACGTGACCGCGCAGAAGGAAGAAGAAGACAAGCAGAAGATTCCGGTGAGCGTGACGGCCGTGCCCAAGGACACGATCGATAGCGCCGGCGTCAGGATCGTCAGTGAGGCCGCGATCTTCGCGCCCGGCACCTACTTCAGCGAGTGGTCGGCCCGAAAGCTGAGCACGGCGCATTACAGGGGCATCAGCGCGAGCCCGGCGAATCCCGCGATCACGACTTATCTCGACGGCGTTCCGCAAATCAGCGAGAACTCCTCGAATATCGAGCTGCTCGACGTCGATCAAATCGAGTTCGTGCGCGGACCGCAGAGCGCGCTGTTCGGCCGCAACACCCTGGGTGGTTTGGTGAACATCACGAGCACCCGTCCCGTGTCCGACGCCTGGACCGGGGCGTTCTCCGTGCCGTTCGGCAATCACGGCGCATGGAACGTGCGGGGCAGCGCGTCTGGTCCGGTGGTGAGGGACAAACTGAGCGTGGGCTTCTCGTTCGCGCAAGTGAACCGCGATGGGTTCACGGTGAATGACGTGACGGGCAACACCCTCGACGATCGCTCGGCGTTTTCGGCCAAGGGCCAGATGCTGTGGACACTCGCACCGGCCTGGGAAACGCGCGTCATCGTGACCGGCGAGCGGGCCCGCGACGGAGACTACGCCCTGAACGACGTGGCGGCACTCCGCGCCAATCCATTCCATGCCGCGCGCGATTTCGAAGGGGAGGCCAACCGCGACATCTTCGGAACGACGATTCAGGCCAGGCATACCGGGCCTCGGTACACATTTGCGAGCACCACGGGGTTCGTGAACTGGGAGACGCAGGACATCACCGACCTCGACTACACGCCGATGCCGCTCCTGCGCCGCAACAACGCCGAGAACGATTTCCAGTTCACCCAGGAGTTGCGGTTCGCCTCCGCCGACTCGGCGCCGGTTCGCGTGGCCGACAACACGCAACTACGGTGGCAGGCCGGCGTGTTCCTCTTCACGCAGAACTACGAACAGGATGCGGTCAACAGCTTCGCGCCGTTTGTCGTGGCGCCCATCGCGCTGGATCAGCACACGCCGCGCGCCAATCTCGACGACGTGGGTGTCGGTGTCTTCGGGCAGACGACGTTTACGCTTCGCGAGCGCCTCGACCTCGTCGCCGGTGCGCGTGTCGATTACGAGAGCAAGAGCGCGCTGCTCGAGACTTTCTTCGAGCCGGCGATTGCGCCGCCCACGACGGTGGACGCCGGCGAAAGCTTCTCGAACGTGTCGCCGCAGGTGTCGATGGCCTACCGGTTTCAGCCCGATATCTCGGCTTACTTCACGGTCGCCAACGGATACAAGGCCGGCGGATTCAATCCCGCGTCGCCGGCCGGCAGCGAATCGTACGGCGAGGAGCACACCTGGAACCTCGAGGGAGGGCTCAAGACGCTTCTGGCCGACGGGCGCGTATCGGCCAACGTGAGCGTGTTTCACATCGACTGGCAGGATCTGCAGTTGAACCTCCCGAATCCCAACGTGCCGGCGCAGTTTTACATCGCCAATGTGGGCGGCGCCACGAGCACCGGTGTCGAGCTCGAGATCAACGCGAGAGCGGCGGAGGGCCTCGACGTCTTCACCTCGGTGGGCGTGACCAACGCCGAGTTCGCGGATGGCAGCTCGTCCAGTGGCGTCAACGTGGCGGGTAACAAGATTCCGAACGTGCCCGAGTACACCGCCAGCGCAGGGCTGCAGTACGGCCGCACCGTCGGGCGCGCAACGCTCGTCGGCCGGGCGGATTTCGTCTTTTACGGAGCGTTCCAGTACAACGACCAGAACTCGCTGGGACAGGAGGCGTTTTCCCTCGTCAACCTGCGATTCGGCGTGACGGCGGGCTTCCTGACCGGCGACATCCTCATGCGCAACGCGTTCGATACGCGCTACATTCCCATCGCGTTCCCCTATCCGGGGTTCGCGCCGTCGGGATTCATGGGGGAAATGGGCGCTCCCCGTACCATCGTCGCGAGCGCGGGCGTCCGATTCTGACCGTCACGTGAGAGGACTGCATCATGGCCGCTGTCGGTCGCGTCGTGAAGGCCGCGCTGATTCTCGTGCTGCTGCTGGTCGTCTTCGCGGGCGGCTGGCTGGCCGGCCGGACCGGCATCGGCGCAGCCGTTGATCCCGCGTCGCTCAACGATCTCGAGCGTCAGTTCGCCGAGCGCATGCGCGGCGTCAGCCTTGTCGGCGCGTACACCGTGGCCGGCGGCGATCGTCCCCCGCGCGCCGATCGCTACGATATTTCCAGCGTCGAGAAGGTCGGCGAGAATCTCTGGCGCTTCAACGCCAACATGCAGTGTTGTGGCGTGAACGGCGACATCCCGGTCGTCGTGCCGCTGCGCTGGATCGGCGACACGCCGATGATTATGATGACCGACACCACGCTGCCCGGGCTGGGAACGTTCACTGTCCGGCTGTTCTTTCACGGCGACCGCTATGCGGGCACGTGGCAGCACGAGAAAGTCGGCGGCCTCATGTCGGGCCGCATCGAAAAACAGACGCCTTCTGCTCCCGTTCAGAAATGAGGATCCGCCGATGACGAAAAAGTCCGTCGTGTTTGCCGCGTTCACGCTGCTGTCGTGGACGACCACCCTCGCGGCACAGACTATGAACACGCTGACCGCCCAGGAAAAAGCCCAAGGGTGGCAGCTGATCTTCGATGGAAAGACGATGAACGGCTGGCATTCCCAGCCTCCGCCTCCTCCGCGCGGTGGCGGCGCCGGCCGCGCCGGTGGTGGTGGTGGGCGCGGCGGTGGTGCGCCGGTTCCCGGACAGACCGGCACGCCCAGGCCGTGCACGGGCGCGAAGGGGTCCGCGGCGGCGGTCGTGCCCGCCGGCGGATCGCAATGGGAAGTCGTGGACGGCCTGCTGACGGCCTGCGGCGAGCCGGCCGGGTACCTGGCGTCGGACGCCAGCTACAAGAACTTCGTCCTGTCGCTCGACTTCAGGTGCAGTGAGGACACCAACAGCGGTGTGTATGTACGTTCGCCGAAGGGAGCCGGCGGGTACGAAGTGCAGATCTGGAAGCAGCAGCCGGCCGGCTACAACACGGGTGGCATCGTCGGCACCGCGAAGACCTCGCGCGATTTTTCACTCAAGAACAACGACTGGAATCACTTTCAGATTACCGCCGAAGGCGATCACATCGTCGTCGTGCTGAACGGCGAGACCACCCTCGACATTCACGACGCCGCGTTCGCGGAAGGGAATATCCGGCTTCAATATCAGATGTACCCGATCGCGTTCAGAAACATGAAGATCCGTCCGCTTCCCTAGATTCGAGGCCGTCATTTTCTTAGCGTGTCGCGGGGCCCCACCCCCGCGACCTGTGCCTCGCATCCTTCGGATGCTCGGCTTTGGTTGCAACGCCCGGCTGCTTCGTGAGGTGGTTTTTGACCGTGGAGGTTCTATGCGCAGTGTGTTGATGCTCGCCGTTGTGTGCGCCATGGCCGTGGGATGTGGTCCCCGCGCGGGCACGCTCGAAGGGGCGAGCCAGACCCTTCGTGCGGGAGAGACGAGCTCGATCGAGTTCTCCGGCTCGGGGCGGTGGTATCAGTTCGGCCAGGCCCCCAGTCCCGAATTAGCGTGGCCGCAGTTCGATGTGAGCAGCTACACGGCCACCGTCAACTACGCGACACCAGGCGCCCGCGTGCAGATGACGCGGCTGCAGACGGTCGAACCCAAGCGGCTCCGGCCCACCCCGGTCGAGCAGAAGCCCGACCAGTATGTCAGCGGGACCACGGCGTGGAACGTGGCGGCGCCCGGGGCGCCTCCTGCCCCGCAGCCGGCCGCTGTCGAAGAGCGTGTGATGGAAATCTGGACGACGCCGCACGGATTCCTGCGGGCGGCGGCCGCGAACAACGCCACGTCGCAGCCCAATGCCGCCGGGGGATCCGATGTGTCGTTCACCATCGGCAAGACGAAATACACCGGCACCATCAACGCGCAGAACCACGTCGAGCGCGTGCAGACATGGATTGACAACCCGATCCTCGGCGATACACCGGTCGAGTTCGCGTACTCCGGCTACCGCGACTTCGGCGGCGTCCTCTTTCCGGCGCGGATCCTCAGGACGCAGGGCGGCCATCCGGTGCTGGATATTGCGGTCTCTGCCGTCAGCGTGGGCGGCGCGGCAGCGCTGCCGATTCCCGCTGAAGCCGGCGCGTCGCCGCCGGCGGTGACCGTCACGGTCGAGAAGCTGGCCGACGGCGTGTACTACCTGAAGGGCGGATCGCATCACAGCATAGCCATCGACCAGAAAGACCATATCGTGGTGGTCGAAGGGTCGCTGAACGAGGCCCGCTCGTCGGCCGTCATCGCAAAGGTGAAAGAAACCATTCCCGCCAAGCCGATCCGGTATCTGATCAACACGCACCACCATTTCGACCACTCGGGAGGGCTGCGGACCTTCGTGGACGAAGGCGCCACGATCGTGACGCATCAGATGAATCGCCCGTACTACGAGCAGGCCTGGGCGGCGCCGCGCACGCTGAACCCCGATCTTCTCGCCCAGTCGAAAAAGACGGCCGCGTTCGAAACGTTCACCGACAAACACGTGCTGACCGATGGCAACCGCCCGGTGGAGGTGCATCACATCGCCGGAAGCGGCCACAACGACGCCTTTGCGATGATCTACCTGCCGAAGGAGAAGATTCTCATCGAAGGGGACGCGTACACGCCGCCGGCGGCAAACGCGCCGCCGCCATCCGCTCCCAATCCGTTCGCCGTGAACCTGTACGACAACATCATCCGGTTGAAGCTCGATGTTCAGCAGATAGCCGCGATCCACGGGCCCCGTGTCGCGACGATGGCCGACCTTCGCGCGTTCATCGGCCGGGCCGACGCCAAGAAGAGCTGAAAGGAACTGTTCATGAAGCGACGGGATTTCCTGAACGTAGCGCCACTGGCCGCGGGAAGCCTGATTGCCGGTGGGATCGACTCTGAGGTCGGCGCGCCCTTGTACGCCCAGGCGCCATTCGCCGACGTCAAGAGCAAGCTGAAGATTACCGGCGTGCGGATCGTGGACACAAAGCCGCGCCGGCCCGTTCCCGCCTACAAACCGGCTGCGGGCTCGTGGTCCACAGGCGGCGTCGAAGTCGCCAACCCGATGTCGATCTATCCGGAATACAAGGCGACGCGCTCGCTGTTCCAGCCCGATCCCGGCAAGGTGCCCAGCGTCACGGTCGAAGTCGCCACCGACAAAGGCATCAAGGGCTACGGGAGCGGCGGGCCAGGCGCCGGGTACGTCATCGAGCAGCACTTGACGAAGCTCGTCGTCAACGAGGATCCCTTCAACATCGAGCGCCTGTGGGACATCATGTGGCGTTCGACGATGTCCTACGGCCGGATGGGCGTCGTGATCAACGCGATCAGCGGCGTCGATATCGCGTTGTGGGACATCGTTGGCAAAGCGCTCAACATGCCCGTTTACAAACTGCTGGGCGGCGAGACGAAGCCGCGTCTGCCGGCCTATTGCACGGGCAACGACATCGAGCAGCACGTCGAGTTCGGGTACAAGCGGCTGAAGCTCGCGATTCCGCACGGCCCCGCCGATGGACGCGAAGGGATGCGCAAGAACGTCGAGCTCGTCGAACGCGCGCGGAAGGCGCTCGGACCAGACGGCGAGATCATGCTCGACTGCTGGATGGCGTGGACCGAGCGCTACACGATCGAAATCGCCGAGATGATGGAGCCCTATCGCGTGTACTGGATGGAAGAGTGCCTGCAGCCGCACGACTACGAAGGATTCGGCCGTCTTGCCGCCGAGATCAAGAGCACGCGCATCGTCACCGGCGAGCACGAATACACGCGGTACGGGTTCCGGCAACTCCTGGAGAACGGCCTGCGAACGATCTGGCAGCCCGACATCCACTGGTGCGGCGGCCTGACAGAAATGCGGCGCATCGCCGCGCTCGCGGCGGCGTACGACATCTCGGTCATCCCGCACAGCGGCGGCGGCCGCGACGGCGTGCATTTCATCATGGCGACGACCAACAGCCCGTGGGCCGAGCTGTTCATGCCGGCGCCGGGCGGGCCGAAAGAGGTGTATGACCGCTACGAGGAAGACAACATGATCACGCGCGGCCCCGAGGGCATTTACGTCCGCCCATCGGACGCGCCCGGCTTCGGGTGGGATTTTCTCGTAAGTTAAACAGGAGACTAGGAGATTAGGAGGAAATTCTTCTTTGAAAAGAATTCTCCTGGCCCTCCTTATCTCTTAGTCTCCTGTGTCTTTCGTGGCAACGCGAAAGCGACGTAGCTGCGCGTGCCGGTTTCTGGCGCCGCCGTCTCGCCCGGGTCGCAGGTGACCGCCGCGCGAGTTGATGCGCGACGAGGCCGGTACCACGAGAAACTGCCGGCCGTTCACTTCGTACATCGCGGGCAGCCCTTCCGAATCCGAAGGGGAGATTCGCCGTCCAGAGCACCTTGCCGGTCTCTTCGTCGTGCGCGCGCACCTTGCCGTCCGTCGTCGCGACGAAGATCAGTCCGGTGGACGTCACGATCAGGCCGTGGCGCTCGGCCATGAACACCCCGGCGTTCTTCGCGCCCTCTTCAGCCGCTTTCGCGTCTTCTCCCAGCGGCACTCTCCATTTGATCGTTCCCGTGTTCAGGTCGTACGCGACGAGCGCCGACCACGGCGGACCGATGATGTACGGCTGGTTTGGATAGAGGCCCCAATCGGTGTAGTAGCGATTCGCCGGTGCTTCCACTCCCGCCGGATACGGTGGACCGCCGAGCGGCGTGTAGCGTGTTTCGACGGTCGGCACTTCCAGCCCGCCCGGCGCTCCTCCGGATGCGACGACCGGCCGCCGGAGGCGACTGCGTCGCGGCCGGGGCGGAGCGACGAATCCCGCGCGAAGGGGGGCGAGAAATGCATGGACCGCGGAAATCGCCGCGGCGTCCAGATCGCCAAAGGCGGGCATCTTCGCGCGGCCGGTGGTGACAACCTGGCGGAATGCGTCGATCGCGAGTCGGTTGGCTCCGGCCAGCGCCGGGATCGGCCCCGACCCCTCGCCGTTTGGCCCATGGCACGACTCACATCGACTCTCGATAAATGTTCCGTCCCTGCTCCGGCCCCGATGCGGTCGAGGGCGCGCGCGTTCGCGCCGCGAGCGGATCGTCGAGACTCAGCTTGTAGATCGTCGGCCAGTCCTGCGTGGTCAGGTAGACCAATCCCTTCGCCGGATTCGCGGCGCTGGTGCCCCAGTTGGATCCCCCGCGCGCGCCGGGGAGCGAAATCGTCTCCTCGAATCCGGGCGGCGTAAACAGCCCTTCGTTGCGCATCTTCGAGATCCGTTCCTTCCATGCCGCGCGCTCTTCCGGCGTCAGGATGAACGGATTCACGTCGTCCGCGGTCATTTTCTGTCGCGCGTACGGAGGCGGAGCGGTCGGATACGGCTGGGTCGGCCATGCCTGCTCGCCGGGCATGAGGCTCGGCGGCACGGGCCGTTCCTCGACGGGCCACAGCGGTTTGCCGGTCACACGATCGAACACGAACAGAAAACCCTGTTTGGTCGCCTGAGACACGGCATCGATCACCTTGCCGTTCGTGGCGAACGGTAATCAGCTGCGGCGCGGCGTTGTTGTCGTAGTCCCACAGGTCGTGGTGCACCATCTGAAAGTGCCACAGCTTCTTTCCGGTGCGCGCGTCGAGCGCCAGCAGGCAGTTGCCGAAGAGGTTGGCGCCGATGCGATCGGCGCCGTAGTAGTCGTAGGTGGGCGATCCGGTCGGGAAGTAGGCGATGCCGCGTTTCTCGTCCACCGTGATCTCGCCCCACGTGTTCGTGCCGCCGGCATACTTCCAGGCATCCTTCGGCCACGTCTCATAGCCTTCCTCGCCGGGATGCGGAATGGTGTGAAAGCTCCACACCAGCTTGCCGGTGACGACGTCGTACGCGCGGATGTCGCCAGGCGTCGACAGGTAGGCCTCGCCGGTGGACGATCCCAGCAGAATCAGGTTCTCGAACACACGCCCCGGCGACTCGGGCTGCACGCGGACGATCGTCTTCGGGTCGCGGCCAAGGCCCTCTCTCAAGTCGACCAGTCCTTTGTTGCCGAAGGTCAGGATCGATTTTCCGGTGCGCGCGTCGATTGCCTGCAGGCGGTTGTTGATGGCGAAGATCAGCCGGCGATCCTTGCGGTCCTTGCTCTCCCAGTACGCGATGCCCCGCGTTGCCAGGCCCTGAAGGTTCTCGTGGATCCAGATTTCCTTGCCGGTGGCGGCGTCGAGCGCGACGAGCGAGCTGTTGCGCGCCATGACGTACATGACGTTGTCGACGACGATCGGGTTGAAGACGTACGACCGGTTGTCGCCGGTGGGATAGGTCCAGGCGACTTCGAGCTGGCTGACGTTGGACTTGTTGATCTGGGTCAGCTCGACGTAGTGCGAGTTGTCCGCGCCGCCGCCGTAATCCTTCCAGGTCTTGTAGTCCTGCGCGGCGACAGTCTGGCTGGCCAGGGCGACCGAGAGACACAGCAATACCGCGCTTGCCGAGGCTCGTTTCATGATGGGCCAATCATACTTGCCCGGGCCACGATCGACGATCGACGATGGACGATCGACGATGGACGATCGTTACGGTAACGCGAACACGAACAGCGACAGGCCCGCGATGGCGGCGATGTACTGCTTGCCGTTGACCGCGAACGTCATCGGGTTCTGCCGCACCTGCGCGCCGAGTTGCGCTTTCCACACCAGCTGTCCGTTGCGCACGTCGAGGATCTGCAGATATCCCTCGCGTCCGCCCGCGACCAGCAAGTCGGACGCGGTCGTCACGATGCCGCTGTCGGTCACGTCCGTCATCGTGAATCGCCACTTGATGTCGCCCGTCGCCGGGTCGATGGCGAGGATCGCGCCGTGTCCCGCCGCGTCGGTCCAGTTGTTGATCGGACCGCGGATGAGTCCCTGAATCGCCGGAGCGCCCGGAATGGCTTTCGTCGGCTCACCCGGCATCGGGACGAACGGCTGATTCACACCGCCGGTAAAGTTCCGCCCTTCCTGATACACGATCGGCGTCGAGCCGAACAGCTGTGCCTGATCCTCCCAGGCGGAGATATACATCAGCTGCGTGCGCCGGCTGTAGGACGGCGAATACCAGTTCGTGCCTCCCTGAATTGCAGGGTAGGTCGGCATCCCCGGAGGTTGCGGCGTCTGGATCGGCCGGCCGTTGGCGTCGAACCCGCTCATCCAGTTCACCTTCACGAAGGGCTTGCCCAGAAGGAATTTTCCCGTCGCCCGATCCAGCGCGTAGAAGTTGCCGTTGCGATTCGCCCAGAGCAGCGCCTTGACCGGCGCACCCTTCAACGTGATGTCCGCGAGCACCGGGACTTGAACCGCGTCGTAGTCGTAGCGATCGTGCGGTGTGAACTGGTAGTGCCACCGGAGCCGCCCGGTATCGCCGTCGAGCGCCACGACCGCGGCCGTGTACAAGTTGTCGCCGGGCCGCTGCTCGTGGCTGTAGTCGGGGCCGACGTTGCCCGTGCCCCAGTAGGTGAGATTCAGATCGGGATCGTAGGATCCGGTCACCCACACCGATCCGCCGCCGTGTTTCCACGCTTCCGGATCGCAATAGCCAGTGCTGTTGGGCGGGCACGCTTCCCAGGTCTCATGTCCCGCTTCGCCAGGCCCCGGAACCGTGTAGAAGCGCCAGGCTTCTTTCCCGGTTTGCGCGTCGTACGCGGCGATGAAGCCGCGGATGCCGTATTCGCCGCCGCCCACGCCGATGACGATCTTGTCTTTCACGACCAGCGGCGACACGGTGACCGAGTAGCCGGCTTTGCTGTCGGCGACCTTGGTTTTCCAGATCGGCCGGCCGCTGCGCGCATCGAGCGCAACCAGGTTGGCGTCGAGCGTGCCCATGAAGAGCGTTTCGCCGAGGATGGCCAGGCCGCGGTTGTTCGAGCCGCAGCAGACGACGAGCTCGGGGTCGTTCTGGTAGCGATACACCCAGAAGACGCGGCCGGAGGCGGCGTCGAGCGCGACGACGTCGTTGGGCCGCTGCGTGAGATACATGATGCCGTCGACCACGATCGGCGTCGCCTGCCAGCTTCCGGTCTGCGGTGACTGATACACCCACGAGAGCGCCAGGCTCTTCACATTCGCCGGCGTGATCTGCGTCAGCAGGCTGTAGCGATGGCTGAAGTAATCGCCGCCGTAGGTGAGCCAGTTGTGCGGCTCTTTCGCCGTGTTCCGCAGCCGGTCGTACGAGACGCTCGTCTGCGCCTGGAGTCCATAGGACACGAGCGATATGGTGAACAGAAACAACGCAAACGCAGCCCGTCGCGCCATGGTGACCGTCCTTTCAGCGTGGCCTTTCGCGCCGATGGGCAGATTGTAACTGCAATTCAGCGTGGATCGGCCACCACGAACGGAATCGCGACCGTCTCGGGACGCGGACGGGGATCGGCGGCCGCGCCCGGCTGCATTTCAAATGCGCGTCCTACCTGGTTGCCCGACGGGTCCTCGAGCAGCGTGAGCACCCGCAGTTGATGCGGCCCGCGCGGCCACGATGATTCGGGCCTGAAAATCCAGCGGGTTTCGTTGGCTTCGGTCGAGATGGCGCCGGAAACAGGACGGTCGTCGGCCCCATAGACGCTGATCGCATTACCCAGCAGCGCATGGTCGAGCGCCCAGGGGAACGTAAGGGTGAGCGGGTCGCGCGTGCCCGCTGCTGGCGGGCTGACTCGCCAGTCGGCGGGCGTCAGCGGCAACTCGATGGGCAGGCCGACGCGCACCTCGCGGCGATAGCCCTCTTTCAGCGGCTGGCCGCGCGCGTCGCGCCAGGCATGGTCGATGACGATTGTGTAGCGCCCGCGATCGCGGATGGCACGCCCGAGCTTGACGTTCGGCAGAATCCCGCGCTTCACGCGACCCGGATCGAAAAGCACCGTGAACCGGGTGTCGTCTTCGTTCCAGAGATTCGCGTTCACCTCCAGAAAGACGTCCGACAGCGTCTGCCCCTTGTCGTCGACGAGGCTCACGAATCCAATCGCGCCGCGGCGCGACATCGGGGCGGAGAAGTGAATGTAAAAGCGCAGCAGGTTCTCGGGCCAGGTCTCCGCCGAAGGCGTGATGGCGGTGACGACCGTGGTCGGCTTCAGATCCGGCGCGGGAAGCGAGATCGTCGCGTCGACGACGTCCGCCGTTCGCGGCGTCGGCAGCTTCCCGGGATCGAAACGAACCGCGTACGGCCGGCCGCGATCGAACGGAAACCGTGGACGAAATTCGATCGCGTCGCGTTCGACGAGGTACTCGCCGACGATGGGCGTCTCGCTGCCGCTGACACTGACGCGGAAGAGCGCCGCCCACGCGTCGCCGCCGAGCTGCGCCCGGCTCAACGCACGGAGCTCTCCGCCTGAGAGTCCGGTGACACGAACGGCTGACTGATTGGATTCTGGCGCGCCGGCCAGTGTGACGGCGATGGCGCCGGCCTGCGGTTCAGGCGCGCCGCAGGCCGGAGCACAGAGAGCGAGTGAGGCAATGATCCACCGTGCGGGCCACTGCCTCACCTGAACGGCCTTATGGAAGCGCGACGGCAGAGAGATTCCGGCTGCCGTCGCTCGCACGCGCGACGACAATCGTCTTCCCGGCGTCGAGGAGGTCGAGCTGTTCGATGCCCGAGAGCGCGGTGACGCGCTCGAACGTCCCCTGGGTTCCCCCAATGCGCGACGTAATCGCCGGCGCGGACGCGAACTGCGACGTAGGAATCTTCAACACGCCGTGCCGCGTGTTGGCCATCAACAGGAAATCACGTCCTTCTTTCGTGTAGAGCACCATGTCGATCGGCTGGTTGCCCGCGCCGAGCTCGAGCATCGTCGTGCCCAGAAGCTTCTCGCCGTGCTTCAGCGACGAGATGGGGAACTTGACGAGCGGCGTGCAGGTGTAGCCGGCGATGATCATCGGCTGATTGTCCACGCTGTAGGGCACGAACGTCATGACGGGCGAGCGGGTCTCGAGCTGTCCGTGATTGCCGTGATAAATCTCCACGCTCGCGCCGCGATCGACGTTCGTGAAGGGATAGGCGACAGACCACAGCTTCGAGGCGAACTCCTCGTTCGACAACCCCGCGACGAACAAACGCCCGTTGGTGAACGCGAGATCGGTCACCGATTGCGTGCGTCCGCGCCGACCGTCCGGCGTCACCGCGGCGGGATTCGGCAGGGTGATGCTCGTGAATTTCGCGTTCGCGAGCGACAGGAGCTCGATCTTGCCGGCGCCGTCGATGCGCGCGAGCGCGGGTTGCGCGCCGGCGCCTTCGCCTCGCCTGATGGCCACGAACGTGTTTTTCGACGCCGGATGCACCGCGAGATCGGTGATGGCGACACTGGCCGGCGTCGTGCCGACGAGGTCGGCAATCTTCTGATCGAGTGCCGGCACGTCCCTGGTGCCCGGCGTAGTGCCGGACGCCAGCGCGCCGAGGTCGATCGCGAAGAGCGTTGCGGCCTGGTTGTCGGCTGCGAACAGGACACCACCCGGACCGAAGCTCAGGGCGCCGATTGAGGAAAAGTTAGGTCCAATGCCCGGGGATACCTGGCGCGCCGTGGTGGCCTGTGACGCCGACGCGACGACGACCGTGAGTACGACCGCGAGTTTCAGCATGGTGCGCATCAGACAACTCCTTCAGACGTGAATTCAGGGGAGAAAGCAGTCTACACGCGTTGCGGGCCGTGGTATAGTCCGCGGCCTTTGATGCCGGTCCTGTCGCGAAGAGTCCGTTTCTGCGCGGAATAGAAGGGAAATTTTATGAAGTACGTGTTGACCTTCGCCGTAGCGTTCGCGCTTGGCGCCCTGGTAACTGCGGCCGGCGTGCCCATGAGCGTGCATTACGTCCACCACGACCAAGTCTCCGCGACGATGGTGAAGGGTGGGCAGATCATCGGCGACAACGGCCTGATCGTGCTGGCCAACCGCGCCGTCCAGCGGGGCTCTGAAATGCACGACAAGACCAACCACGTGTTCATCATCGTCGATGGCGAGGGGACGTTCGTCACCGGTGGAAAACTGGTGAACGCCAAGGTCATCTCTCCAGGCCAGACGCGCGCCGACGGGATTGAGGGGGGCGTCGAGCACCGTCTCAGCAAAGGCGACGTCATTACCGTTCCTGCCAATACACCGCACTGGTGGAAAGACACCTCGAAAACCGGCTCGGTCGGTTACTACGCGATCAATATCGAGCAGTAGCTGTTATGGCAGAGGGCATCTGCCATCTGCCATTTGCCATTTCTTTTCGTTATCCCGGTAACGTTCTCGAAGGAGGTCAGCCATGAAGTGCTCCAGATCTGTGTTAGTCGGGATCGCCGTGTGCGGCGTGGTGTTCTCGGGTCCTACGATGATCGCCGCCGATGATGAGGTCCCGCAGCGCGTGACCGTCTCATTTGGCGGGGGCCTCAACACCGCCGCGCCGGGAAACCGGCTGAACCATCACGTGCTGCCGCGCGTCGTGAAGGTCAGAACCAAGGCCGCAAGAGGGACCAGGTCTGCAGTGCCCGGGGTCGTCGATTTCATGGTGAGCGGCTTCCACCAGATCTTCGCCTATAACCCTCAGATTACACTGCGGCAAATTCAGGCTTGCGCCGATACGAAGCCCTTTTCTCCTGGTCCTCCTCCTGTCAATCTGTTTCTCAACTGCAATGTGAACACGGCCGATCTGTTCTATGCCGGAATCAACCCGGGAGGTGCGAACGGAAACATTCCGCCCGTCGTGGCCACACGCTCTGGTGTTGAGAATCGAGTCGAATCGGTGGGCTTCACTGAGCCCGGTCTCTATCTCGTCATCTGCAACGTCACTCCCCACTTTACAGACGGGATGTACGCGTGGGTCAGGGTTGTTGGCGACTGGGACCGCGATGACGACGATGAGGACGATCGCGACCATGACCGTCACTAAAACACGAGCGCACGACCCTGTAAGATGACGTCATGCGCAGGGCCAGTTGGCTGATTGCTGTTCCGCTCGTTGTTGCGGGCTTCGCGGGCCTGTCAGCAGGCCAGGTTCGCCAGGCCCCATCTGCCGTTCTGTTCGAAGGAGCGCGGCTTATCGCGGGTGATGGCCGCGCTCCGATCGAAAACTCCGCGTTTCTCGTCGAAGGATCCACATTTACCAGAGTCGGCAGGAAGGGCGAGATTCCACTGCCCGCTGGTGCCACGCGTGTCGATCTGACCGGCAAGACGGTTATCCCCGCGCTCATCGATACCCATAACCATCTCGGTTGGACGAATCAGAAGACCAACGTCGCCACCAAACAGAGTTACACGCGCGAGAGCGTCATCGATCACCTGCAACGCTACGCGTACTACGGCGTTGCCGCCACGTTGAGCATGGGCCTCGACCGGTGGGACGTGAACCCCGACATGCCCTACCAGTTGAGAAACGACATCATTCCCAACGCCGCGCGGTTTCTGACGGTGGGCCGGGGGATTGCGGCGACACCGATGGCGGGACCCGTGGCCGACTATCGGCTTGGGATTCCGTACGGGGCGCAGACGGAAGCCGAAGGCCGGGCGCTGGTGCGTGAACTGAAGAGCAAGAACGTCGAGATGATCAAGATCTGGGTGGACGACCGGCTGAAGACGGTGCCGAAGCTGCGGGTCAACGTGTATGAGGCGATCATCGACGAAGCGCACAAGAATACGATGCGCGTCGTCGCGCACATCTTCCATCTCGAAGACGGCAAGCAGCTGCTGAAGTCGGGCATCGACGGTTTCGGCCACGGGGTCCGCGATCGGGACGTCGATGGCGAGTTCCTGGCGCTCGTGAAGCAGCACCCGAGGGTGTGGGTCGGTCCGAACCTGCCGCCCCGAATGATTTCGAAAGACGAGGAGAGCGCCCAGATCGAATGGCTGCGCGAAACTCTTCCGCCCACCCGGATTGCGCAGATGCGCGAGGAGCTGTCGAAAAGGCCCGCGGCTGTTACGCAAACGGAATTGTTTGCCACGCAGTGCCGCAATCTGAAGAAGGTTCACGATGCGGGACAGACAATCGGCCTCGGCACCGACGGCAACACGGACATCGGCTGGGGCGCGCATCTCGAGCTCGCGGATATGGTCTTCTGCGGGCTGACGCCGGCCGACGCGATCGTCGCGGCGACGCGGACGTCGGCGGAAATCCTCAAGCTCGACCGTGTGGGCACCGTCGCCGGAGGCAAGGACGCCGACTTCATCGTGCTCGACGCCAATCCGCTCGAGAACATCACGAACTCGCGACGGATCAATAAGGTGTACCAGAGAGGCGCCGAGGTAGATCGCGCGGCTCTGCGCCGAACGCTCGGCGGTGAGACTCCCTGACTCGCAGGACTCCGCGACTCCTGGACTCCCCGACTCTTCAGTACGGCACGTCGATCAGCCGTTCGCTGTTCTCCATGTCGTCGTCGAGCAGCTTGAGCAAGGCCCTGGACATCGGACCCGGCCTGCCGTCACCGATCGCCTGATCGTCCCATCGCACGATGGGCGCCACCTTCACGGAGCTTCCGACCAGCAGCATTTCGCGCGCCGCACGTGCCTCGGCCACCGGCACATTGCGCACCTCGATGCCCGTCAGCACCCCCTGGTCGCGCAACCGCTCGGCCAGCTCCAGCAGGCGCAGCGACGTGCAGCCGGCCAGGATGTGATCGAACTTCGGATGGACGAGCGCACCGTTTCTCGTAATGAACGCGACGTTCATGTTGGAGCTCTCGCCGACATTGCCGTCGGCGTCGATGAACACGCCGTTGTCGAAGCCGGCCTCTTTCGCTTCCATCTGCATGAGCACGTTCGGCAGATAGTTCGTCGCCTTCGTGATGGCGTAGATGGGGGCCTTGATGGGGTACGTCGTGGTCATCACGCGCGCACCCTCGGTGAGCCATCGCTCGGGATAGACGAGACCGCCGAAGATCATCACGAAGAAACCGGGCTCGGCCCCCGATGCGGGAGTCAGCTCGAGGCTGCCCGCTCCCGACGAGATCCAGTAGCGGATCGAGCCGTCACGCTTGCCGCTGGCCGCCGTCGTTCGAATGATGATGTCGCGCATCTCTCCGCGGGAGCAGGGGAGCCGCAGTCGCGACCGCTCGGCGGACCGCAGAAACCGATCGAGGTGCGCCTCGAGGTCGTAAATCTTTCCGTTGACGAGTCCCGCGGTGTCGAAGATGCCATGACCGCGATGGACCATGTGGTCGTCGAACGGCAGCACCATGAGCGCGGGATCGGTGACGATGCCGCCCAACTGGCTCGAGTAGAAAGCGAAATAATTCACGGGCTGCCGCTTCCGCATCGCGCTGAAACGCGCCAGCACGTCTTCGCCCGTCAGCATCGGCAGGTTTGTGTGAGAAACCGTCATGGCGCCACTGTAGCACGGGCACCGTTCTGAATCGCCTGAGTGGCGCAGGCCTTCAGGCCTGCCCGCGCTAGGACCGAAGCTGTCGTGGGGCGTAGAATGAGCCGCACCGAACGAGGTCGCCCCATGAACAGAAACGCCGCCGTGCTCGCCGTCGTCCTGTCGTGCCTGCTGGTGTCACCGCTCGCCGCGCAGCAGGGCGATCCGGGGGCGTATCGCGTGACCGGCAGGGTTCTCATGGAAGACGGTTCGCCGGTGCCCGATGCGGCCGGCGTCGAGCTGCTCTGCAACGCGCAGATCAGGAAACGCGTGAAGCCCTATGCCAACGGCGACTTCATGCTGGTGCTCGGCGACGACAGCTCGGACACGCTCGACATTGCCACGCCCCGCAATCCCGCGACGAGCAGCACATCACCCTACAACGCGCCATCCAACACGGCGGGCGCCAATGCACGAATCGGCGGGGCCACGACCGCCGGCGAAGATGCCGGGAGGTTCGACCTGACCGGCTGCGAGCTGCGCGCGGCGATGCCGGGATTTCAATCGAATCTGATCACGCTCGGCCCGCGGCGCCGGCTCGACAAGTCGGAAGTGGGCATGCTCGTGCTGCGCCGGACGGCGGCCGTCGATGCCGTCATGATCAGCGCCAACACCCTGGCCGCGCCGTCGCGAGCCAGGGCCGCGTTTGAAAACGCGCGGCGGGAAGCGCAGAAGGAGAAGTGGGATTACGCGTACGCGGGCGCCGAGCTGAAGAAGGCGCTCGACGAGTACCCGAACTTCGCCGCCGCATGGCACCTGCTGGGCATCATGCGCCTGTCGCAGAAGGATTCGGCCGGTGCCAGCGACGCGTTCCAGAAGGCGATCGCCGCAGACCCGGCGTACGTGGAGCCGTATGTCGAGCTCGCATCGATGGACGTGACCGAGCAGCGGTGGATCTCGGCGGTCAAGTGGATCGAGCCGGCCCTGAAGCTGAACCCGAACATTCCCTACGCCAACTATCTGGGCGCGTCGGTGTATTTCCAGCTCGGCAATTACGACGCGGCAGAGCGCTCGGCGCTTGCGCTCTGGACCACGCGTGATGTCGAACGGTTTCCGATGACCCATTACATCCTCGGGGCCGTCAAGGCGCAGCGGGGCGACTACGAATCCGCGGCGGCCAGGTTCCGGGATTTTCTCGCCACCAAACCGGACGCCGCGCACGCGCAGGCTGTCGGCGAACTGCTGACCGACTGGGAGCGCGAGGGCAGAATCCAGAAGCTACCCTGATAAAGGGTCGGGAGGGGTTTTCGCGCCGCCCTCGCGCGAAAACCCCTCCCGACCCCTCAACCGGAGGCCCCGATGCTCAGAGGATTCAAGGAGTTCGTGCTCCGCGGAAACGTGCTCGATCTCGCGGTCGCCGTCGTCGTTGGCGGCGCGTTCGGGGCCATCGTGAACGCGATGGTGAAAGACCTCATCACGCCGTTGATCGGCGCGATCATCGGGAAACCCGATTTCTCGGGGCTGGTCGTCACGATCAACGGATCCCAGTTTCTCGTCGGCGACTTTCTGAACGCGATCATCTCGTTCCTGCTGATCGCCGCCGCCGTCTATTTCTTCATCGTCGTGCCCGTCAACGCGCTCAAGGCCCGTGCCGCGCGCGGCGAAGCGCCCGCGGATCCGACGACGAAGAAGTGCCCCGAGTGTCTCAGCGAAGTGCCGATCGGTGCGCGGCGCTGCGCGTTCTGCACGTCTGCCTTGAGTTAGAGGACAATCACACGCCATGGATCAGAAGCCCGTCATCAACCGGCGCTCGTTTCTCTCGTCTGGCGCGGCCGCGGCCGCCGGCGCACTCGCGGCGCCATCCGCGTTCGCCCAGTCGCAAAGCCTTCCGCTGGGTCCGGAACCGATTCGCTATCCATCCAGCGTGTGGAAGGTGCTCGACCCGCGCTTCAGCAAGTACATGATCGGCAACACGCCCCTCATCCGCGAGTGGACCGGCGCGCTGTGGGCCGAAGGTCCGGCGTGGAACGGCGTCGGGCGGTACGTGGTCTTCAGCGACATTCCCAATAACCTGCAGCTGCGATGGGATGAAGCCACCGGCAAGGTGACGACGCTGCGCTCGCCATCGAATTTTTCAAACGGCAACACCTTCGACTGGCAGGGACGGCAGCTGTCGTGCGAGCACCAGACCGCGCGCGTCGTCCGGTATGAATATCAAGGACCGCCGACCGTGCTCGCCTCGACCTACGAAGGCAAGCGACTGAACGCGCCGAACGACATCATCGTGCATCCGAATACCGGCGGCATCCTCTTCACCGATCCCGGATACGGCAGCCACTTTTACTACGAGGGCACGGTGCGCGAGCTCGAGTTGCCGACGAGCGTGTACCACATCGACGCACAGAATGGCCGGTTGACGAAGCTCACCGATGAAATCCAGAAGCCCAACGGCCTGTGTTTTTCGCCCGACTACCGCACCCTGTATGTGGCCGACACGGCGCCGACGCACTATCCGAATGAGAAGGCCAAAGTCATCGCGTGGGACGTGCAGAACAACGGAGCGCGGCTGACCAACCGCCGCGTCTTCGCCACGTTGGAGGCCGGGTTCCACGACGGCATTCGCGCCGACGTCGACGGCAACATCTGGTGCGCCACCGGATTTGGAGGCGAAGGCGTCGACGGCGTACACGTCTATGCCCCGGACGGCAGGAAGATCGGCCAGGTCGTGATGCCGGAAGGCACGGCCAACCTGTGTTTCATAGGTGTACACAGGAACCGGCTCTTGATGACGAGCAGCCAGTCGGTCTACACGCTTTACACCGCTGCGCAGGGCGCACACATGACGTAAAGAATTGCCGTCGAGGTATGGTAGATTTCAATCGAGCACTCGGGGCCCCCAGCTCCGCCAGATACCGGGACGCAGTTTGGAGGCTCAACTGAAGTTGAGCCCTGCGTCTTGGAGATTGGGAACTCTATGTTCAGTCTCACGCTGCTCGACCATCTCAACCTGACGTTCAGCCAGGTGTCCGATCGCCACAAAGCTCACACGGTTGCCGCCGAGTCGTACCGAAGATGGAACCGCCGTCTCAGGGGCGCCGAGGCGCTGTTGATGGGCGGCGTGGCCATCTCGGCCACCGGCGCGGCGTTCGGCCACGGCCACGTGCTCACCATCGTGGCTGCGTCGCTCGCAGGCGTTGCTCTCCTGCTCCTGCTCGTCAACCTGACGTTCGACTTCGAGACCTCTGCTCACGCCCATGCCGCATGCAGCAACCACCTGTGGTGGATCCGCGAGCGGTACGGCTCGCTGCTGTCGGATCTCCGGGAAGGCGCCGTCGATCTCCCCGACGCACGCTTCCGGCGAGACCAGCTGATGGACGAGCTGAGAACGATGTACGAGAAGACATCCGTGGCGCCGCTGGGCGAGGTTGACGTGCCTCAGCCTTCACAGCAGACGACCGCGACGGCGGCGTAGCGATTCCGCATTCACGGATTTCTGACGCAGTGCGTCAGGTACGGCCGCACGCCCGTGCTTTCGTGGTACGGTGGGCGTGGCCTCGCGTGCCATCAACCGCGCCACACCATGCCGGCGCCGTCGCGTTCTTCGGGGCGTTGGCCGTGGTGTGGACGTGGCCGCTCGTCCTTCACCTGACGAACGCCGTCCCAGGGCAGCCGGGAGACAATTTCGTTTTCCTGTGGACGCTCTGGTGGATGCGCCGGGCGTTGTCCGACGACGCCATTTCCTTCTTTCATACCAACTACCTCTTCTTCCCGTTCGGCACGAGTCTCGTCAACCACTCCCACTACGCGCTGCCGGCTCTGATTGCCGCGACGGTGTTCGGGAGCGCCCCGATTGTGCTGGCGCAGAACCTCCTCGTGCTGACGCATGTCTTCCTCAACGGCTTTGCGATGTACGGTCTGGCGTGGAGCGTGACGGGGCACTGGCGCGCGTCGATCCTCGCGGGCGTGCTGTTCGGCACGTCGCCTTATCTCGCATCCCACCTGCTCGGGCATTTCGAGTTGCTCGCCGCGTGGCCGCTGCCCGCGTTCGCATGGGCGCTCGGTCGCGCGTCGCTGACGGGATCGAAAGTGGCTGTCGCGGCCGCCGCGGCTGTGCTCGTCGCGACGGCGTACACCACCTACTACTACGTGGTGTATCTCGCGATCTTCGCGCTGACCTGGCTTGCGGCGTCGACGGGTGTCATGTCGTGCTCGATCGGGCCGCGTCCACCTTCATCGTGGACCCACATGCTGCGCGCGGCTCTCATCGCCCTCATCGCCGGCACATCAATCCTGGTGCTGTGGATCCTCTCGACCGGCGGCGCGATGGTGACGCTCGGCCCGCTGGCGCTGAGTATGACGCGAACGCACAACCCGCTGACGTTCGTCTGGCTCCTGTCGATCTGTCTGTGGCTGACCTTTCGTCGCGTGGCCATTCGTGTCGACGTGTCGAAGCCGGGAGTCGTGCGTGCGGCGGTCGTACTGGCCATGGTGGCCGCGGTGTTCGTGATCGGCACGGCACCGCTGCTGTGGCGGGCGGCCGCACTGGTTCGTGCCGGGGAGTACGTCAGCCCGGCGTACGTCTGGCGAAGCGCGACGGCGGGCGTCGATCTGATCGCGCCGATGCTGGGTCATCCCTTCCACGCCGTCGAAGGACCCCAGTCCCGCGAGCTGTACGAAGCCGCCCGCATCGACATCGTGGAATCGGTGGCGTGGATCGGCATCGTGCCGTGCCTGATGCTGCTGTTCTTCCGCGTCGATCGCGTCCACCGTGCGGAGGCGGTCTGCTGGTGGAGCGTGGCGGCCGTGTTCGGACTGTGGGCGCTGGGGCCGAATCTGATGATCGGTGGCGCCGATGTGGGGCTGCCGCTTCCGCAGACGCTGGCGCGATTCATTCCGATTGTCGCGAATGCGCGTATTCCAGGAAGAGCGATGGTCATGGTCTACCTGGCGTTCGCCGTGCTCGCAGCCATGCGCGTGTCGGGCGCCAGAGGGCTATGGGCGCGCCCGGCCTTGCAGTGGGTCCTCATTGCCGGCGTGCTCCTGGACTATATGGCCGCTCCCATCGCGCTGACGGGGGCGTCACAGCCGGCGCCGTACAGGCAGCTTGCCGCGGCGCCCGCCGGCGGCGTCTGCCACGTGCCGTTCGTCATGGGGGACGGGCTTCGAACGTTCGGACCGTACGATCTGGGGGTGGTGTACAGCGCCACACTCCATGGGCACCCCATCGCGGGCGGGTTCCTGAGCAGGATGCCGCACGATGCCGCCGTTCGGTACGCCGCGATGCCGATTGCGGGGGATTTGCTGGCACTTTCCGGCGGGACCGCGGTCGGCCCGTTTCGAGGGTCCACGACCGGTTCGCCGTGCGCCTACCTCGTCGTCGATCGCTCCAGAGTGTCGGCGCGGGACCGCGATTTTCTCGGCACCCTCCCCTTGAGGCCCCTCGCGAGCGGCGATGGCATCGAGGTGTACGTTCTTCAGGCCGATCGGCCTTGACATCGGCCCATCCGGGGAGTAGAACGAGCGAGGGAATCGCCGTCTCCGGGCCATAATCTTGCCCGCCCCGTACCTTTCCGTTGATCAGGCCGATAAGCTGTATGTCATCAAAGGGATGCCACACGTCGAGCGGGTGTCACGGCCCCGCGAGAAGAGAAGAAGGAGTTGAGCGATGAGCACTCGAGGAAAGTCGCGACGAAGCTTTCTGATCGAATCCACGGCCGGCCTGAGCGGCGCCTGGGTTGCGGCGAACTATGCGGGCATTCTGTCCGCTGAAAAGTACGTCCTGAAGGCCGCCCAGTCGGGCAAGCCGGCCGCCCTCCAGTTCTTCACGGCCGATCAGGCTGCGGAGGTCGAGGCCATGGCCGCGCAGATTATTCCGACCGACGAGACGCCGGGCGCCCGCGAGGCGCGCGTCATCAACTTCATCGACCGGGCCCTCGCGACGTTTTCCAAGAACGACCAGCCGCGCTACACGAAGGGGATCGCGGAACTGCAGGCGCAGGCGGCGCAGATGTTCCCGGGGACCACGAAGTTCTCGGCGCTCTCCTCCGATCAGCAGATCAAGGTCCTGACCGCGATGGAGAAATCACCCTTCTTCAACACCGTGCGCACGCACACCGTCATCGGCTTCTTCGCGAGCCCCGTGCACGGCGGCAACCAGGACAAGATCGGCTGGAAGCTCATCGGCTACGATGACTCGCTGAACTTCAGACCACCGTTCGGCTACTACGATTCGAACGATCCCGCCGGCAAGCGCTGAAGGAGACGACCATGAGACAGTACACACCAAATACTGAAGTCGATTTCGTCGTCATCGGTTCGGGCGCTGCGGGCGGCATCATGGCCAAGCAGCTGTCGCAGGCCGGCTTTTCGGTGGTCGTGCTCGAGCAGGGTGGCTGGGGCAAGTACGGGCGCGATAGCGAGTACAACAAGGACGAGTGGTTGAATCGCAACCAACCGCTGGAAGATCGCCTGATGAGCGATCCGACGCGGCAGCGCAACACGTTCCGCCGCAACGACACGGAAAAAGCAACCCCGGGCACGCACAGCTATGGCATGGTCATCGGCGGCGGTACGGTGACCTACGGCGGCAGCAGCTGGCGCCATCTCCCCTACGAGTTCAACGAGCTCACCAGCGATAAGACGATTCCGTCGGGGACGGGCATGGCGGACTGGCCGATCACCTACCAGGAGATCGAGCCGTACTACGTCCAGGCCGAATGGGAAATGGGTATCTCGGGCCTGCGGGTGAATTCCCCGTTCGTCGCACCGATGTCGAAGGATTATCCGGTGCCGCCCGGTTCCGCTGAAGAGCTCGGGTGCGCTGTTCAACATCGCCGCGAAGAAGCTGGGTCTGACCGTCGTACCCGGTCCGCTTGCCATCATCACCAAGCCGTATCAGGGCCGCGCGGCGTGCGTGAACTGCGGCATCTGTTCGGGCTACGGCTGCCACGTCCGCGCACGGTCGAGCTCGGCGGTGACGGTGCTGCCGATCGCGCAGAAGACCGGCCGCTGCGAGATTCGCGCGAACAGCTACGTGCGCGAGATTTCGGTCAACAGCGCGGGCCGTGTCACGGGCGTCGTCTACTTCGACGGCCAGAAGCGCGAGATTCAGCAGCGGGCCAAGGCCGTGGTGCTCTCGGCGAACGGCACCGAGTCGGCGCGGCTGCTGTTGCTCTCGAAGTCGGCCAAGTATCCCGACGGCCTGGCGAACACCAACGGCGTCGTCGGCAGGTATCTGATGCTCGGCAACGGCGCGGGTGCCAGCGGGCTCTTCGAGCGTCCGCTCAACGAGTACAAAGGCGTCATCTCGGGCGCCGGCATCGTCGATTTCGTGCCGTCCGATCCGAAGCGCGGCTTCTACGGCGGTGGCCGCCTGACGGCGCGCGGCTATGAAACCCCGCTCGGCATGGGCCTCAACGGCCTGTCGCCGACCGCGCCTCGCTGGGGCGCCGGCTACAAGAAGGCGCTGCGCGAAGAAGCCAACCACAAGATGACGATCACCTGCTTCACGACGCAGATGCCGCTCGAGACCAATCGCGTGGATCTCGATCCGGAGCTCAAGGACGAATGGGGCCTGCCGGCGATGCGCATCACCTCGACCAGCCATCCCGACGACATGAAGTGCGCAAACTTCTTCCATCAGAAATCGATCGAGATTCTGAAGGCCGCGGGTGCGACCCAGGTCTGGTCGAATCCGCCGAACGACAGCCGAGGGGGCGCGCACAATCGCGGGAGCTGCCGCATGGGGAACGATCCGAAGACGTCGGTCGTCGACAAGTTCCACAAGGCGCACGACGTGCAGAATCTCTGGATTGTCGATGGCAGCAACCTCGTCACCGGCGGGCGCAATCACCCGACGATGACGATTCAGGCGCTGGCCTACCGGGCGGCCGAGCATCTGATCAAGGCCGCGAAGACGGGCATCCTGAAGCAGAACGCGTAGGTTCCAAAATGGCGATGAGGAGATCGGGAGTTCCAACAGGACTCCTGGTCTCCTTTCTCATCCTCCCTCCCAGCGCTTTACCGGCCCTTCGTGCAAATCTGTAACCCTGGTAACCAATTCAGCTGCATCGACGGCAGATCGCCGATGCGCGTGTCGCGGTGATGCCGGCCACCGAAGTTTCGGTTTCGTGCGCGCATCTGCATACCTGTTAGCCGTCGATCGCCTGCGACGCCATCCCACACCGATCCTGGCGGTGTAAGTGCCTGTGAGCGTGTCACATGGAAGGTATGACACTGGCTGACCTCCCTCGGTACGGCCATTGCTCCGGGCCCTTCGGGTCCCGTGCACCCGAAAATTCGGCACGGTTCTTGTGAGGAGCACAGCCATGGAGCGCGGCACCAATCAAGGCGCACGACCATCATCGATCGCAAAACGGCCGTGGTATGCACGCCTCGGCAGCGAGTCCGGGCAGTCGCTGCTCGAGACGGCGATCATTCTTCCAATCGTTCTGCTGATTTCGGTCAGCATCTTCGAGTTCGGACGTATGTACCAGCACATTCAGGTTCTGACGAATGCCGCGCGCGAAGGCGCGCGTGTTTCGGTGTTGCCGGCTTCGTCGCAGGACGACGTGAAGTCGCGCGTCACTCAATACATGCAGGACGGCCAGCTCGGGAATTATGCGGCCGCGACTGTCGACGTCGATCAGAGCGTGACGCTGACTGTCGGTGCCGGCACGGCGACCGGCTCGCTCGTCACCGTGGACTATCCGTTTTCGTTCATGGTGCTCAACCCGGTGGCGAGGCTCATCGCGACCGGATTCCGAATCTTGGAAAGCGGCGTCCTCACGCTGACCGCCCATGCGGAAATGCGTAACGAGATACAGTAGCCATGACACACACACCCATCGCCTCAACCTCAAGATTGCGCAGCCGCCTTCGCGACGAGCGGGGCATGTCGATACTGTTCGTAACCGGCGGCATGTTTGCGTTTATCGCGTCCACGATGCTGGCGATCGACCTTGGTATGGTCATGACCGCGCGGACGCAAGCCCAGCGTGCGGCCGATGCGGGAGCCCTCGCGGGCGCGACCGCTCTCGTGTACAACAGCTTCACCGACCATACGCCTGAAGGCCCCGCCGTGACGGCTGCCATCAATACCGCAAAGACCAATCAGGTGGCCGGCGAGGAACCATCTGTCACACCCGACGACGTGACGTTCCCGGTCGATCCCGCGACCGGAGAGAACAATATGGTCGAGGTGAAGGTCTGGCGCAGCAGCGTCCGGGAAAATCCCATGGCGTTGTTCATGGCGCAGGTGTTCGGCATGAACACCGCCAACATCACGGCGACGGCGAGAGCGACCGCGGCGCCTGCCGGTGCGGCGAACGTGCGTGCTGCCGGTGACGATTCCAGACAAGTGGATCGAAATCCAGACCGCCCCGTGGTCGCCGGACGACGACTTCAATATCTACGAAACGGCGGGCAGCAAACAAAACAATGGCGCGCCCCTGCCAGAATCCCGACGTCTACATCGCTCCTGGGTATCCCGGCGCCACCGGGTACAACCCGGATTCTGGACAAAGGCCTTCGGCTCGTGCTGAAGGAGAACAACGACAACAAGGTCGCGCCGAGTATGTACAACCCCTGGGATATCCCGGGCAGCGTCGGCGGCAACGACTACGAAGAGAACATCTCGCAGTGCAATCCGCACCTCGTCGAGAAGGGCGACAAGATGACTCCCGAAAACGGGAACATGCAGGGTCCGACGGCTCATGGCGCGAATGAGCTCATCGACCTGGATCCCGACGCGCGCTGGGTCGACGCGTGCAAGTGCGTGAAGTACAGCCAGTTCCGTCAGAGCCCACGCATCCGGATCATGCCGCTGTACGATCCCGTCGTGTACGCGAACGATCAGAAAACAGGCAAGGCCAAGCCGGATCTGGTCGTCGTCAATTATCTCGGCGTCTTCGTCGAAGACGTCGTGGGCGGCGAGATCATCGGCCGCGTGACCCCAATCATCGGCAAGCTTCAGAGCCGGCACGCCGGCGGCCGGCTCGTTCGCACAAAGCCATCATGCTCGTCAAGTAACAGCACGCCCCAGGAAAGGGCGCCGCGATCCTGATTGCGGCGCCTTTTTCGGACACAATACGCAGGGCGTGGTTGTCACGCGCTTCGCGCCCGCCCCCACCGGCTACCTTCATCTCGGTCACGTCCTGAATGCGGTCTATGTGTGGGGAGTCGGCCGCACGAACGGCGGCCGCGTGCTCTTTCGCATCGAAGATCACGATCGCACACGGTGCCGGCCGGAATACGAGGCGGCGCTCGTCGAGGATCTCGAGTGGCTGGGATTTGTCGCAGACGAGCCCGCGGTTCGACAGCGCGAACGGGACAACCTGTACGAACGCGCATTGAGCGATCTGCGCCGGCGTGGATTGATCTACGCGTGCAAGTGCTCGCGCGCGGAGCTGGCCGCCGGTCGATATCCCGGCACATGCTCGGACCTGACGTTGCCGGAGTCTCCCGGCACCGGCCTTCGAGTGCGATTGGATCCGACGATCGAACGGTTTGACGATCTGCGTCTCGGGCCACAGGCACAGCAACCATCACAGCAGTGCGGCGATGTGCTTGTTCGCGATCGCCACGGCAACTGGACGTATCAGTTTGCTGTCGTCGTCGATGACTGGCTGCAGGGCGTGACGCACGTCGTTCGCGGTGAGGATTTGCTCGACTCGACGGGAAGACAGATTCAGCTCGCGCGCCTTGTCGGCCGCGCCGCATCTCCTGCGTTTCTGCACCACCCGCTGATCATGAAGACCCCGTCGCAGAAGCTGAGCAAGTCGGACGGCGATTCGGGCGTGCGCGATCTCCGCGCGAAAGGGTGGAGCGCCGTAGCGGTGATCGATCGCGCGATGAGCCTCGCCGGCGTCTCGCCTGAGAGTCTGAAGAGTCCCAAAAGTCTGGTGGAGTCCGAGGAGTCCTAAAGTGTCGGAGTCGGGGAGTCCCGCCCTCCAGACTCTCAGGACTCCTGGACTCTCAAGACTCTTCCGCTCAAGACTCTTCCGACTCGTCGGACTCTCCAGCCCCTCTCCAGTAGTTCTCCTCAATCTCCTCGATCTCTTCCTCGCTCAACCCGAAGTAATGCCCAAACTCATGAATGACCGTCTCCGCCACGCACTGCCTGATGTCCTCGTCGTCTTCGCACGCGTCTTCGATCGGAAACTGATAGATCGAAATGCGGTCGGGAAGCGCGTTTCCGTAGAAGGAGTCGCGCTCGGTCAGCGGCGTCCCGTGATAGAGGCCGAACAGCGTATCGTCCGGCTCCATCTCCATTTCTGCGAGAAGGTCTGGTGAGGGTTCGTCTTCGACGACAACCGCGACGTTCTTCATCGCGTCCCTGAACCGGCGCGGAATCTCGCGCAAGCGCCTCCTCGACAAGTCTTTGTGAACCGTTCTCTGGTCATTTCGCGCATATCCTACTGTGACATTGATGGCTGCGGCGTACTTCGCCTACCTTGCCGTCCTGGCGTGCGTTCGGTCGGTGCCCACGACACGAAGGGTGCGAGCGCTCGGCCTGTCTCTGGCGGCCGTCGGTGCCATCGCCGTGTTCGGGATGCCGCACGTGATGCCGCTCGTCTACCTGCTGACCGGCTATTGGCTGCCGGCACTCCTGGTCGGCGCGCCGGACACGCGGCTGGAGCGGGCGTTGCTGGCCTTCGATCGGCGGCTGTTCGGCCGCGACGGGCTGACGACGTTCCAGGAGCGTGCGCCGCGATGGCTCGTCGAGTATCTCGAGCTTGCGTATCTGCTGTGCTATGCGGTCGTACCGGCCGGATATGTGTGGCTGCTGCTTGCGGGATTTCAAGGCGAGGCCGATCGCTTCTGGTCGACCGTTCTGCTTGCCTCGTTTCTCTGTTACGGGCTGCTGCCGTGGCTGCCCACGCGCGCGCCCCGCGCCCTGGAAGGCGACAGCCGGCCTGGCCGATCCGTGGTGCGCCGATTGAATCTTGCCGTGCTCAGCCGCGCGAGCGTGCAGTGGAATACGTTTCCGAGCGGTCACACGGCAGCGTCACTGGCAACGGCGCTGGCAGTCGGGACTCATGTGCCCGTGGCTGGTGCGGTCCTGGGGTTCATCGGCATCAGCATCGCTGTCGGCAGTGTGGTCGGCCGGTATCACTACGCGGCCGACGCCATTGCGGGTGCTGCGGTTGCGTGGCTGGCCTTTGTTATGGCCACTGCTTCGCACGCACCGTAACCTCGGCACTCTTGGCGCTGACCGCGACCGTCTTCGGTGGAATCAGGGTCTTCGGGCGCGCGTAGGTGATCTGGTACTGATTTTCGAGCTCGTTGGCGAGGGTCTCCATGCGATCGCCGATGGCCATCGTCGTCAGGATGTCGTCGCGGCGACCCCCGGAAAGTCTGGTCCCGTCGTCGACCGTCAGCTGCAGTTCCTGCTCTTCGCGGTCATTGGTTGCGACCGCACCGCTGCGTCGTTGGAGCATGAGGGTGTGCAGCGTCGCACCCGCTTCACGCACGGCATCGACCACATTCGTATGATGATGCTCGCTGAACTCAGGTCCGCGCGCGGCCACGACGACGATATGGGGCCGCGCTGCCTTGTGGCGTCGCAGAGCCCTGGAAGCGTCGATGATGGCTTCGAGGAGGTACGTCCCGCTCCCTTGCCGCGCGAACACCGACCCCATGGCCTTCTCCAACCGTGCGCCATCGCGCGTGAAATCGACCAGTTGCGTGGGCCGCTCGCCGAAGCCCATGAGCATGATCTCGTTCTTGCCCGCCATCCGCTTGATGAACTTCTGGACACCGGTGCGGAAATCGATGATGAAGTTGTCGATCGCCTGGCTCGTGTCGACGAGCAGCGCGATCTGCATGGGCGCCGTGGCGGGCGACACGCGCAGCACTTCGCGCGCGATATCGTTTTCGCGGACGATGAAGGCGCCCGTCGTCAGCCCCGTCACGGGCGCGTCCTGTTTGTCGACGACGGTTGCGTAGATCGTCCTTTCCTCGCTCTGAGCCCACGCCGCATGCGACGGCACCAACAACGCCAGAATCAGAACAGCAATCGCGCGCATCGCATCCCTCCGGTCATCTGCCATCTGCCATCTGTCTGCCATTTGCCATGACAGCGTCAGTTCCTCAGGTCAGTTCCTAAGTCTACGTCGTAGTCTTCGGAATGACGCCAGCATTTCGTTGTAGGTGAAATTGGCATTGCGCCCGCTGGGATTCGGGAGCACGAACACTGCCGCTTTCTCGAATCGATCGGGTTGAGGACCGAGCCTGACGGTGCCGCGGGCGCCGAAGATCCACCGGTACAGCGAGACACCGACGAACGCCACGATTTCGGGCTTGAACCGGCGCACCTTTCTTCGCAGTCCGGCGATGCCCGCGAGGCATTCCTCGCGGCTCAACGTGTCGATTCCCGGCGTCTCTCGCCCCACGAGGTTCGTGATGCCGAACCCCCATTCGGGCAGCCTGTCGTCGTGCCGAAAGTCGATCGGCTCCGGCACGAGCCTCGAGTCGTAGAGCAATTTCCAGAACCGGTTCGAGAAGCCGGCGAAGTGATGGCCGGTCTGGGCGGACCTGATACCCGGGTTGATCCCCACGAACAGCACGCGCACGCCGGGCTCGATTCGATCGCGCAGGGGCATCATCGGACAGGAATCACAAAAGTTCGTCGGTTCGTTCGTCGGTTCGTCGGGTTCGTGGGTTCGCGGGGTTCGGGGTTCGGTTCGCTCGGACGAACCTCCCGAACCTCACGAACCTCACGAACTACGAACTTACGAACCTTACGAACCTTCAGACCAACCTGACGTCGAGACACGAGGATCAGAACACCTTCGGCGCGCGCACGACGACGTCGGGCTTCCGCACGCCGACGTCGATGGTCTTCGGCGGGATCAGGGTTTTCGGCCGTGCGTAGATGACCTGATACTGGTGGTTCAACTCGGTCGCGAGCGATTGAAGTCTTCCGGTCATCGACATCGCCGACAGCAGATCCTCGCGGCGGCCGCCGGTCATCTGCGTGCCGACGGCGAGCGTCAGCTCGACTTCCTGGGCCGCCGGGTCGGTTGGCGAGACCCCTTCTCGTCTGAGCACGTACGAGTGCATGGGTGCGCCGCTGTCGCGCACGTACTCGAGCACGGTCTGATAGCTGATCTCGCTGAACTCCGGACCCTGGGTGGTCACGATGACCATCACGCGCCGCAGGTCCCGCCGTTTTCGCAGCGTGCGCGACGTGTCGATGATCGCCGACAGCAGGTACGAGCCGGTGCCCGGCCTGGCGACGAGGCGGCCGATGCCTCCCTCCAGCCGCTTCACGTCCTTCGTGTAGTCGACAAGCACCGAAGGCGGGCCACCGAAGCCGACGAGCGCCACCTCGTGCCTCCGGTCGATCTCGTTCACGAACGTGCGCAGGCTCTGGCGCACGTCGATCAGCTCGCTGCGCATCTCCTGGCTGGTGTCGATGAGCAGGGCGATGCGGATCGAATCGGAGGCAGGAGCGACGCGCAGAATCTCGCGCGCCATCCCGTTCTCGCGCACGACGAAGTCCGGGGTGCCGAGCCCCTGAACCGGCGCGCCCGCGCGGTCGACGACGCTCGCGTAGACGGTCCATTCCTCTGTTTGAGCGTGGGCGGGCGAGGGACTGACGACGAGGACGACGGCAGCAACGACGAACAGCAGCCGCGTGGGGTAGAACATGTGGGGTAAGGCTATTACACCTTACCCCACCCTGGAAACCTGGCTCTCACCGCGCTGCGGTCGCGCCGTTTTGTGTGTCCTCGAGGAAATATGTCTGGCAGACCTCGTCCAGGAGTTCGGTCGTGATCTCGTGTGGACGCCGATAATACCGGCAGAGGCTCACGACCTGATCCGTCAGGTCGCGCGGATGGCACGCGCGCATCGCGAGGCCGCGTCCGGCGTAGTACTTGTCCTGCAGATGTTGCACGACGCCCGGGTCGTACCGCACGCCGTGACGCCGGCAGTTCATCTCCCAGATGCGGCCGAACTGGTCCAGCGTCGGGTTCTTGGCGAAGATCTTGTACGGGATGCGGCGGAGGAACGCCTCGTCAGCCAGCGACCGCGGTTCGAGGTTCGTGGCGAATACCACCAGCACATCGAACGGCACCTGGAACTTCCTGCCGGTGTGCAGATTCAGGTAATCGACGCGCGACTCGAGCGGGACGATCCAGCGGTTCAGCAAGTCGCGCGCCGGCACGCGCTGGCGCCCGAAGTCGTCGACGACGAGCACGCCGCCGTTTGCTTTCAGGTGAACAGGAGACTCGTAGAATTTCGAGACGTCGCCGTATCGCAGGTCGAGCATTTCGAGCGTGAGCTCGCCGCCGACCGTGATGACGGGCCGGCTCACGCGCACCCAGCGGCGATCGGTCGCATCTTCGGACCGGATCACCGAACTTTCGTCCTCATCGGTGCGCGATTCATGCGTCACCGGGTCGAACATCGTGATGATCTGGCCGTCGACGTCGATCGCGTACGGAATGTAGATGTCGCCGCCGAGCACGTGCCCGATGCCTTCGCCCATCACGCTCTTGCCGTTTCCAGGCGGTCCATACAGGAAGAGGGCTTTGCGGGATGCGATGGCAGGCCCAAGCTGGTCGAGCATCGCCGGTTCGACGATCAGATGAGAGAAGCCCGAGGTCACGCGCTCCCGATTGATGTCGTGCTTCTGCTCGCGCAGCCGGTTCATGTGAAGCGTGTACTGGATGAGGGGCACAGGAGCGGGCCCGACATAGCCGCACGCGTCGAAGTAGCGCAGCGCGCGGGCGCGACCGCCGTCGGTCAGGGCGTACCGGTAACCGGCGCTGCCGGTTCCGAGTGCGCTCTTGACCTCGACCAGCATCTCCACCCGCAGCTTCTCGAGCAGCGGTTCGAGGATGCCGTACGGCAGGCACGCCCGATCGGCGAGGCCCATGCCGCTGGCTTCGCCGCTGTGGAGCATCTTGATGAGAATCGACGCGAGCGTGTCGGCCGCGAGACCGGTCGCCTCGAGGCTGGTCGGTTTCGTCGGCGTAATCAGCTGGGCCGTCTGCTCAACAAAGGCTGTCAGCATAATCGATCACTTGGTCATCGGGCCGAGGACCTTGATGAACTGAATCGCCGCCGGGCCGATCGTCACGATCCAGATAGCCGGGAAAATGCAGACGACGAGCGGGAACACCATCTTCACGCCGGTCTTCGCCGCGGCTTCTTCCGCTCGCTGGCGCCGCTTGGTGCGAAGCGTGTCCGAGAACACGCGCAGCGACTGGGCCACGCTCGTGCCGAACTTGTCGGTCTGCACGAGCATGGCGACGAGCGAGCTCAGGTCGTCCACGCCGGTACGATCGGCGAGATTGCGAAGCGCCTCCGACCGTCCCTTACCGGCGAGCAATTCAAGGTTGACGAGCCTGAGCTCCGAAGACAGATCAGGATAGGCAAACGCGAGCTCCTGACCGACGCGCGCGAGCGCCTGATCGAGGCCGAGGCCCGCCTCGACGCTCACGACCAGGAGGTCCAACGCATCCGCGAGCGACAACCTGATCCGGTGCTGGCGGCGCCGCGCCTTGCGGGCGAGCAGCATGCCGGGCATCACGTATCCGAACCCGCCGGCCGCGAGCGCCGTGACCAGGTTCGACTCGGACAAGAGCGGCGTCATGCAGAGCGTGAACAGCAGCAGCGCGCTGCCGACGCGAATCGCGAGAAATACGGGCACCGCCTCGGCGCCGCGGTGTCCGGACTGTACGAGGCGGAGCTCGATCTTGCCGAGATCCTTCGGCGATTTCGGCAGGCGCTCACCGATGCGCTTCAGGAACGAGACGATCTGATCCTGGGACGCGGACTTTTCTTCCGGCACGTGGTGCTGCCGGCCGAGCACGTCGCGCAGGCGGTCGTCAATGTTCGCCGGCTTGGCCGTCAGCGCGTAGGTCACTGCGGTCACCAGCAGCGAACCGAACGCAAACGCAAGCAAAGGAAGCCAGATTGACACGGCTACACCTCGATTTTGATGACTTGCTTGATCCAGAAGAACCCGATTGCCTGCATGATGATCGTCGCGACGATCATCATCTGGCCCATCTTCTCTTCGAACAGCACGTTCATGTGCTCGGGGTTGATGAACGACAGCGCGAGCGCGAGAAACGCCGGCAGCGCCATCAGCACGTACCCCGTGAACCGTCCGTGCGCCGTGTGCACCCGTACCTGCCGACGAATCTTGAACCGCTCGCGGACGACGGCCGCCAGGTTGTCGAGGATCTCAGACAGGTTGCCGCCCGTTTCGCGCTGGATGAGCACGGCGGTCGAGAAGAACCGTACGTCCAGGATGGGCACACGCAGGCACAGGTTGTTGAGCGATTCCTTCAGCGGCAAGCCGAAGTTCTGCTCGTCGAACGCCTTCCGGAATTCCGGGCCCACCGGCTCGCTGAGCTCGTCGGCCACCATCTTCATGCCCGCACTGAAGGCATGTCCGGCGCGGATGCCGCGCGACAGCAGGTCGAGCGCCTCCGGGAAGAACTCCTCGAATTTGTAGAGCCTGGTCGAGCGTTTCTGCCGGATGTAGATCGGCATGATCGACAGCCCCACGGCGAATGCGATGGCCATCGACCACGTCGTGCGGATGAACACGGCGGCCAGCAACGCGAGCAGCATGCTGAGACCGAGCGAGATGAGGAGGCACCCGCTCACGCTGAGGCCGGTGCCGGACTGCTCGATCCATCGCTCCAGGGACGATCCGCGGAACGCCTGGCGTGCGGCCTGTTCGAATTGCCCTGCGGCTTCCGTCCGGACGAGCGACCCTTCGCCCGTCTGCGGCACGGGCGCGCCTGTGCCGGTCGCCTCGCTGAGCCGCTTTTCCATGGCCTTGTCGGCGGCCGATCCCGAGCGGCGGGAGATCATGAAAAAGATCCCCATGAGGGCCGCCGTCGATACGACGAAGACGAGCGTGACAATCACCCCGAGCTGCATTACCGCACCTCCAGAATGCCGTCGAACATATCGGCCGCGAGCTGAATGCCCGAAGAGCGCAGCCGTTCGCACACTTTCGGACGCACGCCCGTCGCCATGAAGCGTCCGACCACCTTGCCGTCGGGGCTGAGGCCGGTCTTTTCAAAGCGGTAGATCTCCTGCATGGTGATGATGTCGCCTTCCATGCCGGTGATTTCAGACACGCTCGTCACCTTTCTGGTGCCGTCGCTCATGCGGGCCTGCTGAATCACGATTTGAATCGCCGACGCAATCTGCTGGCGCATCGCCTTGTCGGGCAGGTTGACGTTGGCCATCGCGACCATCGTCTCGAGACGTGACAGCGCGTCGCGCGGCGTGTTCGCGTGCACCGTCGTCAGCGAGCCGTCGTGGCCCGTGTTCATGGCCTGCAGCATGTCGAGCGCTTCCTCGCCGCGGACCTCGCCGACGATGATGCGATCGGGGCGCATACGGAGAGAGTTGATCAGCAGCTGCCGCTGGCGCACCGCGCCCTTGCCTTCGACGTTCGGCGGACGCGTTTCGAGCCTGACGACGTGCGCCTGACGGAGCTGAAGCTCGGCCGCGTCTTCGATCGTGACGATACGGTCGCGGTCGGAGATGAACGACGACAGCACGTTGAGGAGCGTCGTCTTTCCGGCGCCCGTTCCGCCGCTGACCAGGATGTTGAGCTTCGCGGCGACGCAGAAGCGCATGAAGTCGAGCATGTTCGGCGCGAGCGCCTTGAAGCTGACGAGGTCGTCGGCCTGGAGACGTTCGGCCGGAAACCGGCGAATCGAGAGCAGCGGCCCGTCGACCGCGAGCGGCGCGATGATGGCGTTGACGCGCGATCCGTCGGGCAGGCGCGCGTCGACCATCGGCGAGCTGTCGTCGATGCGGCGGCCGACGCCGCTGACGATGCGATCGATGACCCGCAGCAGGTGCTGATCGTCCTGAAAGGCCGCCGGCACCTGTTCGAGCTTGCCCGCCCGCTCGACGAACACCTGCTTGTACGTGTTGACCAGGATGTCGCTGACCGTCTTGTCGCGGAGCAGCGGCTCCAGCGGGCCGAATCCGAACACCTCGTCGATGACGTCGCCAAGGATCGCGTCGCGCTCGCTCACCGACAGCGGCACGCCGGCCTCGGCGATGAGCGAGGACACGAGGGCGCGAATCTCGGCTTCCACCCGGCTCCGCTCGGCCGTCGCGAGCTTCTCGAGGTTGAGCTTCGTGAGCAGCTTGCGATGTACGCTGCCGCGCACTTCGAGGTACTGCGCCCGGCGCGCGTTCATGACCGAGTCGCCTCCGGCCGGCGGCTTCGTGATAGTTGGGGTAGCCATGTCTTAGAAGAGTCCGAGGAACGATGCTTTCTCGCGGGACGGCTCTTCGGCCTCCGCGGGCGCATGCGGGTTGATGATCTGTCTCGTGAACCGCTCGAATCGCGCGGCGAGATCCGAATGGTTCGTCAGGGCCAGCGGCACGCCCGAGTTCATCGCAGCCGACACAACGCCGTAGTCGCTCGGGAACGCCATGTGGATGCTGTGTCCCAGCGTCGCCTCGATCTGCTTCGGGCCGATCTGGTTCTGGTCCGAGACCCGGTTGAGCAGCACCCGCAGGCGGTCACGGCTGGCGCCCAGATGCTCGAACCGATCGACGATGCGGTGCGCGTTGCGCACCGACGCGATGTCGGGGTTCGCCACCAGGAAGATCGTGTCGGCGGCGAACACGGCGACATCGGCTACTGCCGTCGTCACCGTGCCGGCATCGATGATGATGAATTCGTACGACCGTCCGAGCTGCTGCAGCAGCTGCTCGATCGCCGGCGCATCGTTCGTCCCGGGCCGATCGATCTGATCGCCGCCCGCCAGGATGTCGAGGCCCGACTTATGGCGGACGACGAGCTCGCTCAGGAACTCTTTGTCCATGCGGTGGAGGTTGTCGAGCGCGTCGATCAACGTGAACCGGGGACGCACCCCGAGAAAGAGCGAGACCTCACCGACGAACTGGTGCAGATCGATGATCAGGGTCGGCCGTTTCGACAGCCGCGCGATGTCAATGGCGGTGTTGACGGCCAGCGTCGTCGTGCCTGCGCCACCCTTCGCACCGAAAAACGACAACGTGACGGCAGAGCGGCCGCTGTCTTTCGCGGGACGATGGCGGTCGGCCGTGCGCTTCAGCGCCGTCTGAAGGCTCTCCTTCAGCGAGGCGCCGGTCTCCTTCTGAGACCAGGTCAGGTACTCGTTGGCGCCGGCGCGCATGGCCCGCAGAATCTGATCGGGCTCGGACGAGGCGGCGACGGCGAAGATCGACGTCGACGGCCACGACGCGCGCAGGCGTTCGATCGCCTCGACCGACGCAAGCGAGCCGCTGCGGATATCGACGACCGCAATGTCGGGCCAGGTACTGCCCGCGTGTTTCTCTTCGATGATCCCTATCGAGAGACCACTCGAACGGAGCAGTGACGTGACGGTCGAGCGAAAGTCGGAATCATTCGTGGTGATAACGGCTGATAGTTGTGCCATGGCTCACCGCGCCGACGTCGATGATGGCTGTCCTTGAGTGAGTTTCTGATACTGCGTCAGGAGCCGTTCGAGCTCGGCGTCGCGGCTCGCCTTCTCCTTGGCGAGCCTGTCGGCCGCCTCACGGATGCGCGCCGCCTCGGCGGCCTGCTCGGCCGCCAGCCTCTCGGCCGCCTTGCGGTCCAGCTCCTGCTGCTCGAGATCGGCCTTTTTCTTGATCTCGGCCTCGCGCTTCTCGCGCTCGACACGCTCGGCTTCGACCCTCGCGGCCTGCCGCGCGCGCTCGCCGTCACGCACGGCCTGGGCCTGCGCCTCGCGCGCCTGGATCTCGGACTGCTTTTTGTCTTCTTCGGCGCGCTTCTTCCCGTCGCGCTTGGCCTGTTCGGCGTCTTTCCGATCCTGAATGGCCTGCTGCTCGGCGCGCTTCCGCTCGATCTGCGCCGCGAGCTCGGCCGCCTTCTTCGCGTTGCGCTCGGCCTGCGCGGCCGCTTCACGTTCGGCCTTCGTCTGCGGCTTCGCGGGCGCGAGCGGCGCGACCGGAACCGGCGCGGCCGGCGTCGCGAACGCCGCGGGCGCGTTCGCCGACACGCTCTGCGACGCAGGACGCGCGACGCCCGCCACCGGGGCCGTCGCCTCGGGGGCCATCGACATCGGGCTGGTGAACGCCGGCGGCGGCGCCGGGATTCTGCGATCGCGATCGGACTCCAGGAACGGCTGCATGAGTCCGGGCAGATTCGGCGTCACGCCCGGTGAGTCGCGGCGCACGATGTGCGGCGTGATCATCACGACCAGCTCCGTCGAATTCTTCTGGTACGCCTGGCTGCGGAACAGGTACCCGAGGATCGGGATGTCGCCGATGCCCGGCACCCGGCGCAGCGTCTCGTTCATGTTGTTGTCGAGCATGCCGGCGATGGCGAACGTCTGCCCGTCGCGCAGCTCGACCGACGTTTCCGTGCGGCGCGTCGCGAGCGCGGGCACACGGAAGCCCTGCAGCACGACGGCATTGCCAAAGTCGAGCGTGCTGACCTCGGGCGCCACCTTCAGCTGAATCATCCCGTCCGCCGTGACGGTCGGCGTGAACTTCAGGCGCACGCCGAACTCCTTGAACACGATCGTGACCGCCCCGTTCTGCGCGGTGCCCTGCGTGACCGGATACGGATATTCGCCGCCCGCCAGGAAGCTCGCTTCCTGCCCGTCGCGCGTGATCAGGTTCGGTTCAGCGAGGCTCTGGAACAGGCCCTTGCCCTTGAGCGCCTTGACGACCGCGCCGAGCTGTTCCTCGGTATTGAAGAGGAAGAGGTTCAGGAAATCGCTGAAGACCAGGCCCTTGTCCTTGTCGAAGAACGGCGCCGGATACTGCTGCGTCGTCGAGCGGCCGATCCAGTCCCCTTTGCCGTTGGGTCCGGTGAAGAACGACACGCCGAGCTCCTGCATCGCGCTGCGGCTGACTTCGGCGAAGCGCACACGCAGCAGCACCTGGTTGGTGGCCGCCCCGTCCTGCTGCCGCAGCAGATTGACGACGTTCTCGGCCTTCTCGACGTAGCCGACGGCGAGCGACGAGGCGCGATCGACGATGTACTTGCTGGAGACGACGCCGGCGAGCACGACGTCCTTGCCGTTGCTCGTCGCGGTGATCTCCTCACCCGGAAAGAGCTTGCGGATCTGGGTCTCGAGGTTGCTCAGATCGCGCTTGACGGCGACATCGTAGGTCCTGATGCGGCCGTTGTCGCCCCACACCAGCAGCGAGATCGTGCCCGGCGTCTTGCCGTGCACGAGCAGCTCGTACGGCGTGGTGACGAGCGCGTCGGCGATGTCCGGCGTCGACAGGGAAACGCGCGTGATGGGCCGGTCCATCTTGATGATGGCCGATCGGCCGACGAGCAGATCGAGCTGCTCGGTGTCCTTGGCCCCGACCGCGTCCGCCGCGCGCGCGGCCACCTGGCCGGCCTGCGCTGCCGGCGGCAGCACCATGATGACAAGCAGAAAGAACGCAACAGCACGTTTCATGGTTATGTGCTCCTATCCAACGACAACTTGAGTGCGCTTATCGCCACGAATCACCTCGATGGTGGGCGGTGGCGGGGGAATCGACGCCGGCTGGCCGGGAACGGCCGGCCGTCGGACTGCGTACGGGCGCGCCTGCACGTAGCCGAGCAGCATGCCCGGCTTGATACCCGAGGTGACGGGCGTTTCGGTGTCGAGCGGGTTGCGCAGCGCGAGCTGAATCTTGCCTTCGGTGCTCGCGAGCGTCAGCCGCTCGGATTCGTCCGGCGTGACGAGCAGCGTGACGACGGTCACCTGCATCGGCTTGCCGTCGGGCGTGTCCTGCTCGAGGCGCGTGCCGGCCGCGAGCACTTCAACGTTCTGGAGCACGACTTTCGTCGTGATGTCTTCCGAGCGGCTGGTCGGGTTGGCGGTCGCGACGACGTCGACGCGGGTGCCGGGCAGCACGTAGCCCGCGACGCCGATCACTTCGTTGACGCGCACCGACAACGCGCGCTTGCCAGGCGGGATGATCGGCGGAAGGCCGGCCCCCGCTTCTTTCGAGGCGAGCTTCGCGGGCAGAATCGGTTCGTTCTTCACGACCGAGATAATCAAACCGCGGTCGACGATCGCCTGCGGATCTTCGAAGGACCCCTCGGGCGCGGCGGCCGCCGGCCAGTCGAGCGTCGCGAGATCTTCGCGCCGCAGCTGCCGCCCGAGCGACAGGTTCGCGCTCGCGACAACCACCTTCTTGGTCGGCACGCTCACCGTCTTGACGGGCACGTTCTGCAGGTAGTCATACGTGCCATACGCCAGACCGCCGCCGGCAACGATGGCCATCAGGAACACGGCAAAAATTCGCACGCGAGTCATAGGGTCACCTCATCAAAATTGCGAGAACGCAACCGGCCGCGATTGCCGGACCGTATGGGAACCGATTGTGCTCGTCAGGCGCTTCGATGTCGGCCTTGGCCTGCTCGCGCAGACCGAAGAGCCTGGCCGTCAGCCGAAACGTGCGCAGGAGCCGCCCCCGGCGCCACGCGATGAACACCGCCAGCAGGCCTCCTAGCGATGGCGGTCATCAAGAACGCGGGAACGATTCGTTCCACGCCGACCACCGCTCCGGCCGCGGCGAACAACTTCACGTCGCCGGCTCCCGTGGAACCCAGCACGTGGCCGGGCAGCATCAGCAGGAAGCCGAGACAAAACCCGAGTGCCGACGAAGTCACCGTGACGCCGCTGGCGCCGGTGGCCGCGAGCACCACGCCCGACGCGGTGACTCCCAGCGAGATGCTGTTGGGAATCTTCCGACGGGCCGTATCGACGATCGCTGCGCTGCCGAGCCCGGCGCAGAGCGCCAACAGCACGACGGCGTCAGAAGTTGAGGTCACCAATGGCCCCCCAGAAGACATCAGTGATCTGACTTGCGAGCGCACTGACGGCGGCGAGAGCAACGATCGCAATCAGTGACGCGAGCATCGCGTACTCGAGCAGGTCCTGGCCGTCGTCACGCTTGCCGAACACTCGAAGGGCAGTCATGAGTTCCTCCCGGGGAAACGGGTCGATGTTCAATTCGGGAGGGTCCGCCGCGGTGGCGGACCCCCACAGGTCGAACGAGTGCGTACTAGCCGGGCAGCTTGTCGACGATGTCGGTGAAGATGGCGTCGACTTCCACGCCCGCCGCAGTCACGGCCGTGATCGCGACGATCGCGATCAGCGCCACGAGCAGTGCGTACTCGAGAAGATCCTGTCCGTCTTCGTTGCGACGGAACGAATTGAACAACCGGGTCGTCACGTTGAGCAGCATGTTGTTTCCTCCCTTTTGTGCGCGCCGCGATGGCGACGCGACCGGGCCGAGTTATCGCAACGGCCGTACCACGCACGGGATGTTTCTCGCGGCATTGGCGCAAGTCGCTTGGCAGCCAGCGGGTTACGCGACTGCGCTGGATGACAGTGCCGTCGGGCGTTCTCGAATCAGCACACGCCAAATCGACGAACTTCGTGTACGCACCGACCGAGTTCGTGATTTGTGCAGCACGAAGCCGGCGAATGCCGTTTTCGTAATTGCGACGGCGCGAATTGTTGTCGACAGATATGCGATCGGAGGCAATAACGGGACACGCACCCCGAAACTTCAAGGAATGCGGGGATTTACGTGCACGGCGCAAAAGGTACGCCGATTGCGAGCGGAGCGGTGTGCCCAGAAAGCTCAGAGACTTCATGCTTACTGTCGTCACGCTCGTCGTACTGTTTGGCGGGATGGCGTCGATGAGCCCGCAGCTGCGCGAGCAGACGACGGTGATGATTTCTGAACCGGGCTGGAAGTCGTTGCGCGCGATACCGGCGCTCGCCGTCAGCACGGGATTCTCATTCGTGGGCGATTACGCGGACTACCACATCTACCTCTTCACGTTTCTCGTCGCGGCGTGCGCGTTCGCGGTGTTGATGATAAGGATCCTCTCGTGAGCGTCATCCTCGTCATTCAGCCGGATACCGCGCAGGCGCGGGTGCTGCATGACATGGCGCGCCGGCTCGGCGCCGAGCTGGTGACCGTGGACTCGACCAAACGGGCGGTCGACGCGATCGCACGCCAGGTGCCGGACCTCATTCTCCTGAGCGCGTTTCTGTCTCCACGGGATGAAGACACGCTCATGGGACGGCTGCGATCGCTCGAAGGCGCCTCGCACCTCCAGACGATGACGATTCCGCAGTTCCGGACAGGCGAAGAGGGGAAAGGCAAGCGGTCAGGATTCGGATTCCGTAAAAAGCCGAAGGCGGCGGCGGCGGTAGGCGCCGATCCGGCGGCGTTCGCCGAAGAGGTCGTGGCCCTGCTGAGCCGGGCCAGCGAAATCCGTAATCGCCCGGCCTCGTCCGAGCCGGTCAGATCTGTGATTGCCCCGGAGCCCGAGCGGGTGCCGGTGGCGGTGGCAATAGAGACAGAGCCGGACGCCACACTAATAGAAGATCATGAGAAGGTTGCGGCCGAAGAGCCCAACTTCCTCAATTCGCTGATCGACGAGCCATCGGCCGAGGAGCCGGCGGTGGCGATGGCCGATTCAACCCTCGTCTCCGACAGCCAGCCGGTGTTCGCGTCCGACAACGAGTCGGTGTTCGCGCCGGGTGTGTCGATGTTCTCGTCTGCGTCGGCGGTCTCCTCAGGTGCGTCGAGGCCGGGATTATCCATTTCCGCCGAGATCGATCAGCTGGTGCGTCAGCTCGGTCTCGACGTACAGTTCGCAGCCGGCATCGACGCCACGTCGTCCGCACCAGCCGCCACACCCGTGCCGCAGACTGAAGACGACGACGTGTTCGATTTCGGCGCGGCCCTCGATCGTGCGCGAAACCAGGTAATCACCCGATCCGATGAGGGCACGCCCCATCCGGACGCAGAGGCGATTCGCGAAACCGCACTCGCCGAGGGACGTGCCATCGCCGAGCGCGAGGCACGCGAGACCAGCGCGAGGGAAATCGCCCGCGTCCAGGCCGAGCACGAAGCGCTTCGGCAGGCTGCCGAGGCGCGCGCGACCGCCGAGCGGCAGGCCCGCGAGGCGATCGCCGCGGACATGGCCCGCGCGCAGTCCGAAGCCGAACAGAAGCGCGAGCAGGCGATGGCCGAGGCACGCGCCGCGGAGGCGCGTGCGGCAGCCGAGCGTCAGGCGCGAGAGGCGCTGGCCGCCGATCTGGCCCGGGCGCACAGCGAAGCCGAGCGCAAGCGCGAGCAGGCGATCGCCGAAGCGCGCGCCGCCGAGGCGCGTGCGGAGGAGGAACGGAAGGCGCGCGAAAAGCTGGCCGCCGATCTGGCCCGTGCGCAGCGCGAGGCGGAGCAGAAGCGCGAAGCCGAGCAGAAGCGCGAAGCCGCCTTAGCCGAAGCGCGCGCCGCGGAGGCGCGTGCGGAAGAGGAACGGAAAGCGCGGGAGAAGCTGGCCGCCGACCTGGCCCGCGACGCAGCGCGAGGCGGAGCAGAAGCGCGAGCAGGCCCTGGCCGAAGCGCGCGCGGCGGAAGCGCGTGCGGAAGAGGAACGCCGTGCGCGGGAGAAGCTCGCCGCCGACCTGGCGCGTGCGGAAGCCGAAGCCGAACAGAAACACCAGCTGGCCATCGCCGAAGCGCGAGCCGTGGCCGAGCGCGAGGCCCGCGAGGCCCTGGCCGCGGATCTTGCGCGCGTGCAGGTCGAGGCCGAGCAGATGCGCCAGCGGGCGATCGCCGACGCGCGCACCGCGGCCGAGCGCGAATCACGCGAAACCCTCGAGATGGAAGTCGCGCGCGTGCGTTCGGAGGCCCAGTCGACGTTGACCGACGCACTGAGCAAGGTGAAAGTCGAGGCCGAGGAATCCGAGCGACGCCGTGCCGAGGCCGAACGCGTCAGCGCGCACGCACAGCAGGCCTTCGCGCGCGAGCTCACGCGCGTCCGCACCGAAGTCGAGCAGTCGATGGCGGAGCAGCTCGATGCGGCGCGCGCCGAGGCCGAACGGATACGGGCCGCCGAAGCGGAGGCCGTTCGCGAGCGGGCCGCCATGGAGGCGCAGCTCAAGAGCGAGCTCGACCGCCTCAAGTTCGTCACGGCCCAGGCGCGGAAAGCCGACGAGTCGGATACGAAGAAAGCCGCGCAGCAGATCAAGCAGCTCGAGGCCGAGCTGGCCAGCCTGCGGGCGAAAGCAGAGGAGCACAAGGGCGACGAGCTCAAGGAACTTCGCGCGCAGATGGCCGAAATGCGCGAGGCTGCCGCCCAGCAGGCGCGATCGGCCGCGGCTGACGCCGTGGCGGCCGCGGTGGCGGCCGCGACTCCGCGCCCGACCGCCGTCATCGCGCAGTTCCCAACGCGCGAGATGCCGGACGACGAGCCGGAAGAAGTCGAAGAAGAGCGAGATACGCGCCGGAGTCGCGATTACCTCAGCTTGTGGCAGCCGCAATCGACTGACACGGAGGAGACCGAGGAACCGGACCAGTCGGAGGAATCGGAAGAGAGCTTCGTCTCAATGGCAAACGTGCGGCGGCATGCTAAGTGGGCGCTGCCTGTGGCCGCGTGCTTAATCATCGTGACGACCGGCAGCACGATCAGCACGATGTCGAGCACCGTGTCGAGCACAGTCTCGAAGCTGGTCGAGAGCGACGAGAAGCCCAGCCTGATCGTCCAGCCCGTCGACGATAACCTGCCGTTCATCGAGGTCGTCGAGAAGCGGGTCGGTAAACTGCAGGTCGACTCCACACCGTCCGGCGCCGAGGTGGTTCTCGACGGAACGAGCTACGGCAAGACGCCACTGACCATCCCCGATGTCGAGGTGGGGCTGCACACACTTCAGTTGAAGAGCGGCTCGGGCACGATTTCGAGAAAGGTCACGGTCAAGGCCAACCAGACATCGATCGTGGCCGAAGGGATCTACTCGGGCTGGCTGGCGATTTTCTCTACGATCCCCGTCAAGGTGGTCGTCGACGGTGTGGCAATGTCGCTGACTGAAGACAACCGCCTCATGGCCACGCCGGGCACACACGTCGTCGAGTTCATCAACGAGCAGTTCAACTATCGCGTCACCGAGCGGCTCGACGTGCGGCCGGGTGAGACGACGGCTCACACGCTGACGCTGCCGATGGGAACGGTCCGGGTGCACGCGCCCGAAGGCGCCACGGTTATGGTGGATGGGCGACCCTCGCTCGGAACACCCGGCGATAGTCTGTCGGTCGCGATCGGCTCGCACGAAATCAGCGCGCGCCATCCGGAACTGGGCGAACGGCGCATGTCCGTAGACGTGAAGCACGGCGGCTTGACCGAGCTGTATATGCGATTCGAGTAGCCATGACACACGAAAAGAACTTCATCGCCCGCGATATGGAAACCGGCGTCATCATCGCCAATCGCGTCACTGTCGCGTCCACCCACGCGCAGCGGGCCATGGGGCTGCTCGGCCGGAATCACCTCGAAGCCGGGGAGGCGTTGTGGATTACGCCGTGCCGCGGCGTGCACACCTGGTTCATGCGATTTGACATCGACGTGCTGGCGCTCGATGCCAACGGCGTCGTCGTGGACATTGTCTCGACGATGAAGCCGTGGCGGATGCGGCTTCCGAAGCCCGGCGCGGCCAGCGTGCTCGAGCTTCCCGCTGGTACGCTCGTCAAAACCGGCATGAAGATCGGCCACCACATCAAGATCGAAGGGTGGAACTCCGCCTTCGCGCCGGCGCTGAATTACGACGAGGGGCTGACGCCTGCCAACGTGCGGTAATTCCCGTTCGAAAAAACAAAACAAGAGATTAGGAGATCAGGAGAAAATGTTCTTTGGTCTTCTGATCTGTCTTTGGCGCAAAAACGTAGAACTAATATTCGCGATCGCACTCATCGTCCTGGGCGGTGTCGTGGTCGCGGCGCAGGATCTTCGAGACAATGAAACGCAGGCCTCGTTGATCAATGCACTCCGAGACGGCAGTCGGGTTACGCGAGAATCAGCCATACGGCAGATACGACTAATTCCTGTGGCGGATCGACAGCCAGCTCTGGTACAGGCCGCCGTGGACGAGGCTGAAAGACTACAGCAAGAGTTCGACAGTAAGAGGCGGGCCAGCTGTTGAACCACTTCAGCTTGTCGCGAGCAGCGGTCGCGCTCGTGCGGTGGCTGAGCGCACGCCGAGATAGGTCAACCAGCCCGCCGGACCAAACATGAACGTCAGGAACAGGCACGGCACCAGGGCCAGATGAGGGATGCCGCGGTCGCGTGCGTCTTTCGCTTCCCAGGTTCCGACCAGCAGATCGAATGCAAGGTAATGGATCCAGCCTGCGAGCAGCAGCCACGGGATTGGCAAACAGCGCCGCGACATCGCTGAGCGACGAGAAACCGCCCTCTGCGCCGGGGAAGTACATCGCAATGAGCACGATGTACAGCGCCGCGAACGCCACGGGCACGGCCAGGCCGGTGACCGTGCGTGTGACCCACTTCCTGCCCGGAAGTACGACGAGCAGAAGCCAGCAGCAGAGGGCGACGAGATTCGCGATCGAGAAAATCTGTTGCGGCGTCATGATTCACCTCTGCCCTAATACACCATTGCGTGAACCCGCGAAGAGTCAGCGCGAAGCTTCGAGAGACCGATTCGCGCACGCGGTGAGCACCGCCCAAGAAGCCATGGCCACGATCGTGAGACTGTCGGGGTTGGCGATCGACTGGCCGCGCAGTGCCTGCCAGAGCAGCAACCCGAAGAGCGCGACGTAGCTCGCCGACAGCGCCCATACGATCCGGACGCGGCTCGCTTCGGTCCACCCGAGCCGCACGAAGGCGAGCGCGAAGAGCGGCAGCACCTGCAGCGCGTGCAGGCCCAGGAAATGGGCCACCCGCACATCCCCGTGCTCCGTGCTCCACCCGGTTCCGGGGAGACCAGGGCCGCCGTCGGGTGCGCCAACGGTGTGCGCGCCGGCCGCGGTCATGCGATGCCCGGCTCTCGCCGCCTCGAGCTGCGCGTTCGTAGGCGGCAACATCACGCCGCCCGTCGCGGCGCCCACGAGCGAGATGACGATGCCGAGGCGCATCGCCCACCCAAAAGCTCGATCCGCGAAGCGCTGGCGGAAGAGCGCCACGGCGACCGCGATCGTGGAGAGCGTCTGAACGAGGATCCCGAGACCCATCACGTTGAAGAGCACTCCATCAAGAGGGGTGCCGATGTTGAAGTGACTGGTGGTGCCTCGCCACGCCTGCAGATCGATGATGGCGATCTCGAGGAGGAAGGTGAGCGCCGTGAGCCAGCTGACGACGCGCCGCAGCCGGACCCATTCTGGCAGGTAGGTGAAGACCCACGCGAGCGTCAGCGTGAAGATGGCGATCGACGCCGAGAACTTCGCCGGTTTCAGCCACGCGGGCGCGCCCGAGATGATGCGCGGATCGACGACCATCCCGACCGCGTGGGCTCCCAGGAGCCCGACCATGAGGAGCCCGACCGTGGTCAGCCGGGCGTCGGTGCGCCACAACGTGTTGAAGAGCTGCTTCAGGGTAGACATGTTCCGCCTCTTTCGTTCCGGGCAACATGGTTAATGTTGCTGGTGTCAACATCAATATACCCAGATATGTTGACAGTGTCAACATATGAGCGTACCATGCGTTTGTGGCCAGAAAACGCCAGAATCGCTACCACCACGGCGACCTGTCCCGGGCCCTCGTGGAGGAGGCGGTCCGCACCATCCAGAAGAGCGGCGTCGAAGGGGTGACGCTGCGGGCGGTGGGGCAGCGGCTGGGGGTTTCGCGCACGGCGCTCTACCGGCACTTCGCGGACAAGTCGGCGCTCCTGGCGGCGGTGGCGACCCAGGGGTTCCACACGCTGCGGCTCGAGACGCACGAGGCCTGGGAAAAACATGGCCGCGGCCAGGCAGGGTTCGAGGCCATGGGCATCGCCTACGTGCATTTCGCGATTGATCATCCATCCCATTACCGCGTCATGTTCGGGCGCTGCGTGCAGGAGGCCGCCCCCGAGTCCGAGTTGGCGCGCGAAGGCGCCGGTGCCTTTCAAGTGCTGGTCGATGCCATCCTCGCCATGCAGAAAGACGGTCTCCTCCGTCACGATGACGCGCAGGCGCTCGCCCAATATATCTGGGCGAACGTGCACGGCATCGCCATGCTCGCGATCGACGGCCTGCTGCGCCAGCCCGTCGACGAAGTGGTGCGGTTCGCGCAGGCGCGGATGATGACGGGCGTGGCAACAGAGTAGAATCTGGCCGCATGACACACACAGCGGAATGGCGCGCCCCGAGGTAGTCGAAGCTCGTACGGGGCTCGACCCATGGGTCCATGCCGAGCTGCCCGAGCCTCCGACACCACGGGGCATCGACTGGATCAAGGTTGTCGGTCCGGGTGTCATCGTGCTCGGCCTCTCGCTCGGAGGCGGCGAGTTTCTCCTCGGCCCGACGGCGTTCGTCCGGTACGGGCTCTCGCTCCTCTGGATCACGGCTGTCTCCGTATTTTTCCAGACGATCTTCAACACCGAGCTGATGCGCTACACGCTCGCCACGGGCGAGCCCGCGTTTACCGGGTTCATGCGCACGAAGCCCGCGCGCGCGTTCTGGTCGTGGTTCTACGTCATCATGTACCTCTTACAGGTTGGCTGGCCGTACTCGGCCGGGCTGTCGGCCGGCGCGATGTTTTATCTCGCGACGCGACAGGTGGCCACGCCCGCAGACGCCAACACGATCTACCTCATCGGCGTCGGCACGTTTCTTCTCTGCATCATCCTGCTGATGATCGGCCGCCGCATCGAGCGCACGCTCGAGCTGCTGAACTGGGTGATGGTGGTGGCGATCCTCGGCGGTTTCTTCCTGATGGGCCTCTACTTCGTTCCGGGTCGTACGTGGGTGGCCGCGGCCGTCGGTTTTGTCGGGTTCGATCTGCGGGCGGGCCGGTTCAGCTTCGTCCCCGCCAACGCGGACTTCATGCTGCTGGCGGCGCTGGCGGGGTATTCGGGCGCCGGCGGAATGGTGAACATCGCGCTCTCGAGTTGGGCGCGCGACAAGGGCTACGGCATGGGCCAGCGCGTCGGGTACATTCCCGCCGCGGTCGGCGGCCATAAAGTCACGCTCGAGCACTCCGGATTCATCTTCACGCCCGACCAGGAAAACATGCGGCGGTGGCGCGGGTGGTGGCGGATCGTGAGGGCCGATCAATACGGCGTCTTCTTCGTCGGCGCCATGCTGGGGATGGCGCTGCCCGCGATCCTCTATGTCACGGTGCTTCAAGGTGGCACCAACATTCAGGGCATCGGGATTGCCGCCGCGCTGGCCTCGGCAGTGGCGACGCAGGCCGGCGCCACCATGGGGCTCGTGGTGGCCGTGCTCGCCACCTGGATTCTGTTCAAGACGCAACTCGACATCATCGAGAGCATGGTGCGCTCGATCACCGACATCCTCTGGACCGGCAGCAAGCGCGTCCGCGTCTGGAGCCGTGGCGACGTCCGGGTCGTCTATTACTGCGCGCTGGGTGCCATCTGTCTGTGGGGCATCTTCGCGTTGCGCCTCGCGCAGCCCATCATCCTGATCCTCGCCGCGGCGAACATCGCCAGCGCGGTCTTCACGGTTGCGTCGCTTCACCTCCTTTACGTCAACACGCGACTCCTTCCCGAAGGGCTGCGCCCTGCCAGGTGGCGGCGCGTCGTGCTCGTGGCGATGTCCATCTTCTACGGCTTTTTCACCGTGCTCTCGATCCGCGCGCTCCTCTGACGCGGCAGGTCACGGAGTACCTGCGTTCTTAGAAAAACAAAACTCCGTGTTCCTCCGTGTCCCCGTGCCTCCGTGTTGAGATCCCCTCCGTGACCTCCACACTCAAGTTAAGATAAACGCTCATGAAACTCGCGACCTTCGAGATCGCGACCGCTCTCGGGCCCATCCGCCGCATCGGGGCTGCCGTCGAAGGCAGGCTGGTCGATTTCGCGTCGGCTTACGCCGCCCATCTCGACCGCGCCGATCCTGGCTGCGACGCCGAGCGGCTCGCGGCGCTGTTGTTTCCGCCCGACATGGTGGCGTTCCTGGGGACCGGCGAGCTCGGCAGGCAGGCGGCCGAGCGGGCGATCGAGGCCGCGGCCCGGACGCCCGACGCGTTCGGCGCCCGCACGAGCTTTGCCGCCAGTGAAGTGCGGTTGCTCGCGCCGCTGACGCGTCCCCGCGTCATCCGCGATTTCCTCACGTTCGAAGGGCACATGCTGACGGCCGGCAAAGCGCTCGGGCGGCCCACGATTCCGCCGGTGTGGTACGAAGTGCCCGCGTACTACAAAGGCATTCCCGACACGGTGTCCGGCCCGGATGCGGTCATCGAGTGGCCGAAGTACTGCGAGAAGTTCGACTTCGAGCTCGAGCTCGCCGTCGTCATCGGCCGTTCGGGGAAGAACATCGCCAAGGCCGATGCGAAGCGCTACATCGCCGGCTACACGATCTGGAACGACTGGAGCGCGCGCGATCAGCAGATGAGGGAAGGGCCGCTCGGCATGGGACCGGGCAAAGGGAAGGATTTCGACACGGGCAACACGATCGGTCCTTACCTGGTGACGGCCGACGAGCTCGATCCCGGCAATCTGCGGATGACGGCGAAGGTGAACGGAGAAACCTGGACCGATTCGTCGAGCGCCGGCCGGCAGTTCTCGTTCGAGGACCTGATCGTGTACGTATCGCAGAGCGAGACGATTTACCCCGGCGAGCTGTGGGGTTCGGGCACGACCACCGGCGGCAGTGGCCTCGAGCTCGATCGATGGTTGAAGCCGGGCGACGTCGTGGAGTTCGAAATCGAAGGCATCGGCATCTTACGAAACCGGATAGAGAGGAGATAAGCGATGTACGTCGTGGCTGCGCAGTACACGGTGATGGAGGGCAAGGAAAAGGATGTGCTCGACATCCTCAAGAAGATGATCCCGCTTTCGCGTGCGGAGCCGGGATGCAAGGTCTACATGGTGAACCAGTCGCTCGAGGATCGGCGCAAGCTGCTGCTCTACGAGGTGTACGTCAACGAGGACGGCTACAAGGCCCACCAGGCGACCGAGGCGTTCAAGGAGAACATCCTGGGTAAAGTCATCCCGATGCTCGAGGCCCGCGTTCGCACGTTCTACGACGTCGTCGAGCCGTGATGAAGCTGCTTCACGCCCTGGTTCTCGTTCTCCTTGGTGCGGCATTCGCGTTTGCCCAGGCGCCTCCGGCGCAAGCGCCGGGTGCGCCTCCACCGGCCCGTGGGCGACAGGGGCCGCCCCCGCTTGGACCGAATGGAACAAGGGATCCGTTCCCCGATCCGATTCCCTCCGATCGCGATGTCATCGAGGTGAACTTCACGGAGTTCGCCACGTTGCCCGACGTTGGCGAGGCCACCGCGCGCCCGATGTTGATGAGCTACGAGCCGGGCACGCGTCGGCTCTTCGTCAACGACATGCACGGCGCGCTTTACGCCGTGAGCCTCGATGGCAAGTCGGTCGTGCCGTACCTCGACCATCGCGATCCTCGCTGGAACCAGCCGGTGCAGTTTGAGAACTTCGAGCGCGGCTTTCAGACCTTTGCCTTCCATCCCGAGTTCAATCAGCGCGGGGCGAGGGGATATGGAAAGGTCTATACCTACACGGATACCAGCAATCAGGAGCCGCCGACAGACTGGGCGGCACCTGGCGATCGCAAGTCGCATCATGCGGTGCTGCTCGAGTGGACGGCGAAAAATCCGGCGGCGGCTGCCTACGATGGCGATGCGCCCCGCGTGCTGATGCGGTGGCAGCGGCCGTTCGTGAACCACAACGGTGGACAGCTCGCCTTTAACCCTCTGGCGCGTCCAGGCACCGCCGACTATGGGTTGCTCTACCTGGGCAATGCCGATGGCGGCGCCGGCGGCGATCCGATGAACCTTGCGCAGAATCTCAGCTCGTCGTTCGGCAAGATCCTCCGGATCGATCCGCTGGGATCGGACAGCCTGAACGGAAAGTACGGGATTCCGAAAGATAACCCGTTCGTGAACGACAACGATCCGCTGACGCTCGGTGAGATCTATGCCTATGGCGCGCGCAATCCTCAGCGCTTCGCCTGGGATTCCAAGACCGGTGCGCTCTACATGGCCGACATCGGCCAGGGCATCGCAGAGGAAGTCACGACGGTTCCAAAGGGCGCGAATCTCGGCTGGCGTGTGTGGGAGGGGAGCTACCGCTTCGTGAACGGTGCCGAAGTGAGCCTCGACGCACCGCGTAGCGATCCCAAGGTGACCTACCCGGTCGTCGAGTTCGCGCAGCTCGATCCGCTGCTGCAGAACAGCTCGGCCGTGACGCTGGGCTATGTGTATCGGCATAGCCGGTTGAAGTCATTCGCGAACCTGCTGCTCTTCGGCGACAACCCGTCGGGTGAGATGTTCTACGTAAACGCCGACAAGCTGCCGGCCAACGGCGGACAAGCCGCGATTCGCCGCATTCTGTTCAGCGACAAGGGGCAGTCGAAAACGCTGCTCGATCTGGTGAAAGAGAAAAATGCCGCGCAGGGCAGAAAACCGCCGACGCGCGCGGACCTCCGCTACGGTGAAGGACCAAACGGACGAATCTTTATCCTCAATAAGTGGGACGGCGTGATTCGCGAAATCGTGCCGTAGACATATGGACTATCAACTCCGCGGTAAGTCGGCATTCGTGTCCGCCGGCGCTCACGGCATCGGCGAGGCCATCGCGAACCTGCTGGTACAGGAAGGCGCCGTCGTCGTGGTGGCCGACCAGGACGAGAACACGCTGCGCGAGAAATCGGTCCAGGTGGAAGGGCACGGTCGCGGCGAATCTCTCGACAGCCGCAGGGTGTCGATCGCGCGGTGGCGTACGTGCTCGACACGTTCAAGGCGCCGCCCGACATTCTCATCAACAACCTCGGCGTCGGCGACGCCAGACCGTTTACCCAGATCTCCGACGAGCAGTGGGCGCAGTCGTTTCAGACCAACCTGATGGGCACGGTTCGGATGTGCCGTGCGTTTGTGCCAAAGATGGCGGAGCGTGGCTCGGGTGCGGTCGTGAATACGGGCTCCGATCTGGCGAAGCAGCCGGAACCGGGGTTCATGGACTACGGCGCGTGCAAGGCCGGCCTGTTGTACCTGACGAAGGCCCTGGCAAAGGAATACGCGCCGAAGGTGCGCATCAACACGGTGCTGCCCGGCCCGATCTGGTCGCGAATGTGGACGCGCGAGGGCGGCATCGTCGATCAGTTGATGCAGCACTACGGGCTCGACCGCGACAGTTCGGTGAAGAAGTTTCTCGAGGATCGCCAGATGCCGATGGGCATCGGCCATCCCGAAGACGTCGCCCACGCCGCCGTCTTTCTCGCGTCGCCGCTGGCGAAGTTCATCACGGGCGCGAGCCTCGACATCGGCGGGACCATCCGGGGGCTGGTGTAAGGAAAAAGTAGAAAGTAGAAAGTAGAAAGTAGAAAGTAAAGCGCAGGGCTTCAGCCCTGCCTTAGTACGTAGTGTCCGGCTTCCGCCTTCGCTGAAGCTACGGCGGACACGCTGGTGAATATCGCCGGACCAGGCGGTACCGCGCCGAGAAGTAATCCGACTTGAAGGAGCTCCAATGTCATTTCTACGAGTCGCGATCGCGGTGGTATTCGTCGGCGTGTCCGTCTTCGCGCAGGCGCCAAACGATCCGTTCCCGACGCCAATCAACTCGACGGACGTCATCAAGGTGAACTACGTCGAGTTCGCGACGCTGCCCGATCTGGGAGGGCCGATGCCCGCGCGCCCGATGCTGCTCGTCGATGAGCCCGGTACGCGCCGGCTGTTCGTCAACGACATGCGAGGGCCGCTGTACACGATTCCCAGGGAAGGCAAGACGGTCGCGGTGTATGTCGATCTCAACGATCCGAAGTGGGGCTTGAACGTCAACTCGCAGGGCAACGAGCGGGGATTCCAGAGCTTCGCGTTTCACCCGCAGTTCGGGCGGACGGGCACGCCCGGCTACGGCAAGTTCTATACGTATGTCGACACGGCGAATATGCCGCCCGTCGTCGACTTCAAGCCCGGCGGCGGCAAGCACACCCACGACGCCGTGGTGCTCGAGTGGACGGCGAAAAACGCCGCCGCGGCCGCCTACGATGGCGGCGCGCCACGCGAGCTCATGCGGTTCGAGCACCCGTTCGGCAACCATAACGGCGGCCAGCTCTCGTTCAACCCGCTTGCGGCTCCGAACAGCGCGGACTTCGGTCTCCTGTACATGGGCGTGGCCGATGGCGGCAGCGGAGGCGACCCGCTGAACAATTCGCAGAAGCTGAACTCGGCGTTCGGCAAGATATTCCGCATCGATCCGCTCGGCACCAACAGCACCAACGGGAAGTACGGCATTCCGAAAGACAACCCGTTCGCCAACGACAAGAATCCCGAGACGCTGGATGAGATCTACGCGTACGGCGTTCGAAACCCGCAGCGCTTCGCATGGGACTCGCGGACTGGAAACATGTACCTCGCCGACATCGGTCAGAACATCGTCGAAGAGGTGAGCCAGGTGACCAAGGGCGCAAATCTCGGATGGAACACATGGGAAGGCAGCTACGGGTTCATCAGCCGCGAGGCGGTCCGCCTCGAGAACACCCGCAGCGATCCCAAGGTCACCTATCCGCTTGCGGAGTACGGCCAGCTCGATCCGCTGCTCCAGCCCCAATCGGCCGTGACGATGGGTGTGGTGTACCGGCGGAAGGAGATTCCGCAGCTTTCAAATCTTCTGATCTTCGGCGACAACCCGAGCGGCGAAATCTTCTACGTGAACGCCGACAAGCTGCCCAACGGCGGACAGGATGCGATCCGCCGCGTGCTGTTCAACGACCAGGGCGAAACGAAGACGCTGCTGAAGCTGATTCAGGAAAAGAACGTCGCGCAGGGGAAGCCGCCCTCCACGCGCGCGGACCTTCGCTTCGGCGAAGGGCCCGAACGGTGAGATCTACGTCCTCAGCAAGCGGGATGGTGTAATCAGGCAAATAGTCAAATGACGTGCGGTTCTGGGTTCTGGCGCAGAACCGATCAGAACCAGAACCCAGAACCTAGAACCTAGAACCAGAACCCAGAACCGCTCTATTACTGGGTCAGCCTCAGCTTCCCAGCTTGCGCGCAGTGCTCCGCGATCGTGAAGTAGCTCTGCACGGTTTTCGCGCCAATCACATACGGGTTCGGATCGCCCGCCGCGCGCTTGGCGAGGCGAGCCATCTTGTCGTTGGAATCGTCCCAGCTCGGATGATTCGACAGAAACACATCGGCGCCGGCTTTGGCGGCCGCCTCGCGGAATCGCTGCGCCGAGGCGATGTAGGCGTCAAACCAGTGAGACGCCGGCTGCTCGGGCGTGATCGTGAAATTGAATCCGGTGCCGCCCCACAGCGCGGCGACGTGCGGCGTGCCGTTGTCCTTGACTGGCACGATCGTCGACATCGTGCCGGGCGTATGTCCGAACGTGTGGATGAAGGTCAGCGTCGTATCGCCGAGCGTCAGTTGCTGCCGGTCGGTGACGACCATGTCTTTCTTCGGCTTCGGCCAGCTCTGCGTGTTTTTCGCCAGCATGTCCCAGTCCTGGGACAGTCAGCAGCACGCGAGCTCCGAAGCGTTCCTGCAGGTACCAGGCGCCTCCCGCGTGATCGCGGTGGGCGTGGCTGACGACGACGTATTTGATCTGCGCAGGGTCGAGCTTCAGCTTCTTGAGGCCGCCGACCACCTGTTCTTCGACGGAGTAGTCGAAGATCGGATCGATGATGATGATGCCCGCTGATGTGACGACCGCCCAGGTCGAATACGCCTGTTCCCCTACGTAGTACAGGTTATCGAAGATCTTCATCGGCTCGCGCGCCCACGTCGATCGGTCGGGCGCCGCCTGGGGTCCGCGTGCGGGCTGGCCCGCACCCCGGGCCGGAGCCTGTCCGCCACGGCGCGCCGCCGGCGTCGCGCGCGAGGCCTGTTCTGGCGTGCAAAGCGTGATGAGCGGGGTTGGGTTGCTGGCCGCCAGCGCTTTCGCGGCGGCGATGTGCGAATCGACGGTGTTGGCGGATTGGGCTGACAGCGTCGCGCCAAGCACGAACGGCAAAGCCAAACGTCTCATTGCGGCCTCCTGAAGGCTGGTGTTTGAGGGTGGATTCACATTATATTGGGCTACCCGGAAATTATCGATAATCGGGCGGGAGCAGGAGCCGTATTCATGAACAAGCTCAAAGCGGCGGTGCTGGTCATCTGTCTGGCGGCGTGGGGCAACCAGCCCGGCCATGCCCAGGCAGGCAGGACGACGTGGACCGACTACGGCGGCAGCGCCGACAACGCGCGCCACTTCACGTCGAATCAGATCAACCGCTCGAACCTCGACCAGCTTCGCGTGGCGTGGACCTACGCGACCAACGACAACATCTCGTACGTCTTCAACCCGATCATCGTCGACAACATGATGTACGTGCTGGCGAGGAACAACTCGCTCGTGGCGATCAACGCGACGACCGGTCAGGAGATCTGGGTCCACGAGGGCCTGCAGGGCATCGCGCCCCGCGGTATCAATTACTGGGAGAGCAAGGACCGGTCAGACCGCCGGCTGCTGTTTCAGCTCAACAGCTACCTTCAGGCGATCGACGCGCGCACCGGCAAATCAATCCTCACGTTCGGCAAGGACGGCGCCGTCAATTTGAGGGAAGGCCTCGGGCGCGACCCGGCGACCATCGTCAAGACGCAGTCGTCGACGCCAGGCAAGGTGTTCGAGAACCTGATCATTCTGGGATCGGCCGCGGGTGAAAACTACATGGCGCCCGCGGGCGATCTGCGCGCGTTCGACGTCGTCACCGGCAAGCTCGTGTGGCAGTTCCACACGATTCCGCATCCAGGCGAATTCGGATACGACACCTGGCCGCCCGACGCGTATAAGTACATCGGAGGCGTCAATACCTGGGGAGAGATTACCGTCGACCCCGTGCGTGGGATCGCGTACTTCCCGCTGGGTTCTCCTACCTACGATTTTTACGGCGCCGATCGTCACGGCGCCAACCTGTTCGGCACGTCGCTCCTCGCGCTGAACGCGCGAACCGGAAAGCGCATGTGGCATTTCCAGATGGTGCACCACGACCTCTGGGACTACGACAACGTGGCCGCGCCGCAGTTGACGACGATTCAGCGCAACGGCAAGACCATCGATGTCGTGGCGCAGGCCGGCAAGACAGGCTTCATGTACGTCTTCGATCGCGTGACCGGAGAGTCGATGTTTCCGATCGAAGAACGGCGCGTCCCGCCCAGCGAGATTCCGGGCGAGCAGGCGTGGCCGACGCAGCCGTTTCCGACAGCGCCGCCTCCCTTCGCGAATCAGACGCTGACGGTCGACGACATCAACCCGTACATCCTGACGCCCGAGCAGCGCGAGACGTGGAAGAAGCGGATTGCGAACGCCGCCAATGCCGGTCTCTTCACTCCGCCCGCGCTGCGCGACACCGTGTCGATTCCGGGTGCGCAAGGCGGCGCGAACTGGGGCACGACGTCGGCCGATCCGTCAAAAGGCATCGTCTACGTGCTCAGCATCAACGTGCCGTCGATTTACAAGTTGAGCACCGAGGCGCCGACAGGAGGCGGGAGAGGTGGACCGGCGGCACCGGAAGCCATCGCGCGCGGCCGGGTGATCTACAGCGAAAAGTGCGAGACCTGTCATGGTCCCGACCTGCGAGGTGACGCCAACTATCCATCGCTCGTGGACATCACGCTGCGCGTCGGACCGGAGACGTTGCGGGAGGTCATCACCGGCGGCCGGCCGGGCATGCCGGCAAACAACGATCTGAGTCAGCCCGATGTGGCTGCTCTCGTCGGATTTCTGGGAAGCACCAACGCGTCCACGGGCCCCGGTCGTGGCGCCGCGCCCTCACCGGGCACGCCGGTCGGCCCCGTCGTCGCCTCGGGCGGAGCGCCAGGTGGTCGCGCCGTTCCTCCGGGTCGCGCCGGCGGCATGGTGGGCCCGGACTATCCCAAGGGTGTGAAGGTTCCGGAAGTGCGGATGTACACCGGCTACGGAATGGACGGCACGATCGTGAAGCCGCCGTACTCGACGCTCACCGCATACGATCTCAATACCGGTACGATCAAGTGGCAGATCCCCGCAGGGGGCGACGACATTCGCGCCGTGGCCGCGGGCGGCAAGGATACCGGCTACATCAGCCAGAGAACGGGCATCGTCACGACCTCGTCGGGCCTGCTGTTTCACGCCGGCGGCGACGGCGATGCTTCGCGTGTACGATTCGGAAACCGCGCGCGTGCTCTGGAGCGCGGAACTGCCTTCGGGGTCGCGCGGCATCCCGGCGATGTACGAAGTGAATGGCCGGCAGTTCTTCGTCGTGAACGCGACGTCGTCTCTGGATGCGGGTAGCCGTGCGATGAAGCCGGGTACACAGCGGACCAGAGCGTACGTGGCGTTTGCGTTGCCCGCGGGACAGTAAGGGAGACCATGCTCAATTACATCGAAGGCAGTTGGCGGGAATCGGCCGCGACCGAGCGGATTCCGGTGATCAACCCGGCCACATTGGAAGAGATCGGGCGGACACCGCTGTCGCCGGCGAGCGAAGTCGATCAGGCGGCGATGGCAGCGGCCAAAGCGTTTCCCGCGTGGCGCCGCACGCCGGTCTCCGAGCGCGTGCAGTACCTCTTCAAGCTGAAGGGGCTGCTCGAAAACGAGTTCGAGGACATCTCGCGGACGATTACCGTCGAGTGCGGCAAGACGCTCGCGGAGGCCCGCGGCGAGATGCGGCGTGCGATCGAAAACGTCGAAGTCGCGTGCGGAACGCCCATCCTGATTCAGGGCTACAACTCCGAGGATATCGCGGTCGGCATCGACGAGATCATGGTGCGCCAGCCCCTTGGCGTCTGTGCGATCGTCGCGCCGTTCAATTTCCCCGGGATGATTCCGTTCTGGTTCCTGCCCTACGCGATGGCCTGCGGCAACACGGTGGTGATGAAGCCGTCCGAGCGCGTGCCGCTGACGATGCAGAAGGTCATGAAGCTGATTGACACGATCGGCCTGCCGGCCGGCGTCGTGAATCTGGTGAATGGCGGGCGTGAGGTCGTCAATGCGTTGCTCGACCATCCCGTCATCCGCTCGATCAGCTTCGTCGGATCGAGCGCCGTGGCCAGGCAGGTGTACGCGCGCGCGGCGGCCGCCGGCAAACGCGCGCAGTGTCAGGGCGGCGCCAAGAATCCGGTCGTGGTGTTGCCGGACGCGGATGTGTCGGCCGCGTCGGACATCATCGCCGACAGCGCGTTCGGTTGCGCCGGGCAGCGTTGTCTGGCCACGTCGCTGGCCATCACCGTCGGCGAGGCGACACGGCCCTTCAACGAGGCCATCGAGGAGAAGGCGCGGACTCGCGTCACCGGATACGGCCTGGACGAAGGCGTGCAGATGGGGCCGGTGATCTCGCCGGAAAGCCGGCAGCGGATCGCCGGCTTGATCGAGAAGGCGATCGCCGAGGGCGCGCGCGCCGTGGTCGACGGCCGCAACCCTGATATTCCGAAGTATCAGAAGGGGAATTTCATCCGGCCGACGATCCTCGACGGTCTGCCGTTCTCGAGTGGCATCACCGCAACGGAGATCTTCGGACCGGTGCTCTCGATGCACCACGTGAACACGATTGACGAGGCCATCGCGCTCGTCAACACGGGCGCCTACGGCAATCAGGCGTGCCTCTTCACGACAAGCGGCGCGTCGGCCCGGAAGTTCCGGTATGAAGCCGAGGTCGGCAACATCGGCGTCAACATCGCCGTCGCCGCGCCGATGGCGTTCTTCCCGTTCAGCGGCGCGCGCGAAAGCTTCTTCGGCGATCTGCACGGCCAGGGGCGCGACGCGATCGAGTTCTTCACACAGGAAAAGGTCATCGTCGAGCGGTGGCCCCAGCAGTGGACCCGCAGGTTCTAACCCAATGTCGTCACAAACCTCCATCCTGAAACGGCGGCCGGGTGTCAGAGCGCCCGCCGCTACGTCCGACTATCTGCTGCGTCAGGCGATCTTCAAGCTGCTGGCTGTCAAGGACTCCGACATCCGGTTGTTGACGCTCGAGCAGTGCCGTGATGCCGTCGACAAGAGCCTGCACGCGGGCGGCGCGTTTTCGGCGACGATCCCGCTCGTCACGCTGTTCTACGGCGGGTTCATCGACGTCGACGTCGCCGATCCGACGCGGCGCGGACAGGATCTGTTCGTGCTCAGCAAGGGCCACGCGGTCGCCGCGCTCGCGTCGATCTACGCCGAGCTCGGCTACTTCGACCGCTCGGTGCTGGCGAACTCGCGGTCGTACAGCAGCATCCTGAACGGCCATCCCGGGCCGATCCTCCCCGGAATCCAGATTGCGACCGGTCCGATGGGCCAGGGCCTGTCGGTCGCGCAGGGCTTCGCGATCGCCGGACGCATATCGCCGCGATTCGACAGCTACGTGGTGTGCGGCGATGGCGAGCTCCAGGAGGGGCCGATCTGGGAAGCCGTGATGTTCGCCGGTCAGAAGCACCTCGACAACCTGTGCGTGATGGTCGATCGCAACAACGGCCAGCTCGACATGGCGAACCGGATGATTTTCCCCATGCCCGAGCTGGAGGCGGTGTTCGCCTCGTTCAACTGGGAAGTCGCGAGCGTCGATGCAACGCAGTACGACGGGATGTATGCGGCGCTCGAGCGGTTCCGCTTCGGGCCGCGCAACGGCAGGCCGACCGCGATTATCTGTCACGGGATGAAGGGACACGGCGCGCTGTCGGATTTTCTGAACAAGCACAAGGTGACCGTGCCCGATCGGCTGATCGAGCAGGAGATGGCGCTGCAGAAGGAGCAGCGGCAGAGCCGGGTCGACGAGTTTGCGAGCTTCTACGACGGTCTTGCCGGCCAGGCGGGCGGCGGCGCGCTGCAGTCGATGCTGGTGGAGCTTGCGGCCGAGATGCGCCTCGATTTGCGTAAGTCGTCTTCGGGTCCGCTGTCGCTGTCCCAGGTGCTCGGCCCGGTGGTGACCACCCGCGTGCCCCCGCGCGACAAGCGCATTCAGTACGACGCCGCGCAATTGCCGAAGATCGATCGATCGAAGGAATACGCGGCCAGCGATATCGTGACGTCGGCGATGAAGGTCTTCGCGCGCGACGCGAGGGTCGTCAGCATCGACGCCGATCTGGCGACCACGAGCGGCCTCGAGGCGGGCGTCGCCGCCGTCGACCAGCGACGGGCGCTGAACGTCGGCGTCGCCGAAGCGAACATGATGAACATCGGCGAGGCCTTCGCCGCGCTGGGGCACAACACCTGGATCAGCACGTTCTGTCCGTTCTACGACTGGAAGGTGTTGCGCCGCATCGCCGTCGGACATCAGGAGCGGCACGAGGCCATCGACGCACCCGACGGATGGCTGAGCGAAGGGCACGGCCTCGATCTGACGATGCTCGCGACGGCCGCGAACTTCGAGACACGCACGAACGGCGCAACCCACATGGGGAACGACGACTCGACGACGTTCGACGCCGTGGCCCATCTGAGAATCATCGACGTCTCGTGCCCGCAGCAGATGCTGGCGGTGATGCGGTGGATCATGGACGGCAACCGCGGCATGCTGTACGTGCGGGTGATGCGCACGCCGTCCGCGGTTCTCTACGGCGCGGACTATGCCTTCGAGTTCGGCAAGGGCTCTTTCGTCCACGGCGAGAAGACTGCCGATGCGTTCATCGTGACGAGCGGACGCGGCGTGCACGAAGCGATCGGGGCGGCGCGTCAGCTGGCGGAGCAGGGGATTACGGCCGCGGTGGTGGATCTGCCTTCGATCGACGCGGCATTGCTGACCGAGCTCTGCTCGTCGGGAAAGCCCGTCTGTGTGGCGGAGCAGAACAACGGGTACATTCTCGAGAACCTCCAGAAGGTCGCCTTCGACGAGCGCCGGCGATCTGGACCGAACCTCCTTCAGAAGGTGCTCGCCATCAACACGCTGGGCCCTGACGGCCGGCCGCACTTCATTCACTCGGGCACGTATGAAGAGCTGGTCGACGCCTTCGGCCTGACCCCCGCAAAAATCGCCGCGGCCGTGGCCGCCGCGCTGAAGAGTTGAGGATTCCATGACCGTTCCTGCCATTCACGAAGACGACGCCGAAGATCTGGGCCTGCCGGGACGCCATCTTCGCTGGCTCGTCGCGAAAAACGCGGTGAACGCGAACAACTGTTCGGCGTGCGTCATCCGCGTCGCGCCGGGCGAGAAGGTGAGGCCCGCGCACTCGCACCCGAACGGCGAGGAAGTGATCTACATCATTACGGGCTCGGGCCGCGTGCTGGTCGCGGGCGAAGTGCGTCCCGTCAGACAGGGCATGGCGGTGCTCTTCCCGCAGGGCGCGGTGCACATGCTCCACAACACCGGCACCGAAGAGATGAAGGTGGTGTGCTTCTTCGCGCCGCCGACGGGGCTCGAGAACTATCAGATGCACGAGGGTGTGGATTTTCCCGACTGAACGCGGGACGGGAACCTGAAACTAAAAACTAGAATCTAAAAACTAGAATCTAAAAACTGAAGACTGATAACTGAAAACTGAAAACTACAACTGATGACTACCAAGGACTATTCCAGTTTCGGCCTGAAGGACAAGATCGCCATCGTCACCGGGGCGTCGCAGGGTATCGGCAGGGCCATCGCGGTGGGGCTGGCCCAGGCCGGTGCGCACGTGGTGCTGGCGAAGCACCCTGAGGGACGGCAGAACGAGATCAAATCGGTCCAGGCCGAGATCGAAGCCCTGGGCCGCAAGGCGCCGATCGTGATGGTGGATGTCAACAAGGTGGACCAGGTACGGTCGATGATCGACGAGACCGTCCGGCTGCTTGGCAGGGTCGACATCCTCGTGAACAACGCGTCGTGGACCGGTACCGGTCCGGCGCTCGACGTCACCGAGGAGGAATACGACAAGACGCTGACCGCGTCGTTGAAGAGCGTCTTCTTCGCGTGTCAGGCGGCGGCGCGCGTGATGATTCCGCAGGGCAGCGGCAAGATCATCAACATCGGGTCGAATTTCGGCGAGATCGCGTTCAGCGGCCGCGCGGTTTACGCCGCGGCGAAAGCCGGCGTGCACCATCTGTCGCGCGCGCTGTCGCTCGAGTGGGCGAAGTCGGGCGTCATCGTCAACGTGGTCGCGCCCTGCATCACCGAGACCGACTCGCGCAAAGTGATTCTCGAGCGGCCCGGCTACAAGGAATGGGTCGGTACCCAGATTCCGAGAGGGCGCTGGAATCAGCCCGACGACCTCGTCGGCGCCGTGCTGTTCCTCTCGAGCGATCTCTCGGACATGGTCGTGGGCCATGTGCTGATGGTGGACGGCGGGTGGACGATTCACTAAGTCGCGAGGCGCAAGTCGACAGTCGTAAGGCGCAAAGCAGTGCCGCCCTTCGCCCTACGATTGCCGACTTGCGCCTTACGACTTCCGACTCGCGCCTTGCGACTCAGTTCGTCGTCGCCTGGACCGCGCCGATTCCCTTGTAGTTGAACTTCTGCAGACGCTTGCCTTCGTAGGTTTCCACCGTGTAGATGTTCCCCTTCGAATCGAGCGAGACGTTGTGCACGGCGTAGAACTGGCCTGGCATCCGTCCGCCGTTGCCGAAGTGGCTGACGACCTGCAGCGGCTCGCGCAGCATCGTCCACACGCGATGGTTCGCCCCGTCGGCGATGAACGCGTGACGCTGGGCGGCGTCGCGTGAGAACCCGATGTCGAACACCGCGCCGTCGCCGAGCGTGCTCTTCGCGATCTGCGCTTCCTTGACGAAGGTCCCATCCTTGCGGAACACCTGAATGCGGTCGTTCGCGCGATCGCAGACATACACCAGCCCGTCGTTGGCGATCTGCGCGCAATGCACCGTTCGGAACACCTGCGGGATGGGCGCCGCCGGGTCGTACGGACCGGGATCGGCGTCATCCGGCTTCTTGCCGTACGCACCCCAGTGCCGCTTGTAGGCGCCGGTGTCGGCGTCGAAGACGATCACGCGCCGGTTGCCATACCCGTCGGCCACGTACACCTCGTTGGCCGCCATGTCGACTTCCGCTTCCGCGGCGCGGTTGAGGTTGGCCGTGTCCGTGTTGCCCTTACTCTGACCTTCGTGTCCGATCTGCAGCAGGAACTTCCCCTGCCGCGTGAACTTGAGCATTTGATGGCCCTGGTTGGTTGGCAGCCACACGTTGTCCTTGCCATCGATCGTGATGCCGTGCATTGACGCGGGCCACTGATAGCCCGCTCCCGGCCCGCCCCACGACGACACCAGGTTGCCGGCCGGATCGAACTCGAGCACCGGTGGGGCCACGTCGCAGCAGAGGTCGGAGATCTTCCGCTTGTCGCCCGGCTGCGGCGGCGGTGAGCCACCCGGCTGCTGCATGCCGTTGGTGCCCGCCACCATGCCGGCTTCCTTCGGCGCCACGTTGCCGCGATGCGTAATCCAGACGTGATCGCGCGCATCGATGCTGAGGCCGACGACCGATCCCAGCACCCAGTTGTTCGGCAGCGGCTTGGGCCACATCGGATCGACTTGGTACACCGGCGCCTGCACGGTGCCGCGCGTTTGTGCCGACGTCACGACGATTTGCAGACCGTATTGAGCGATCGCAAGTGCCGCAACCACCGCCAGTAGGGTTATGCCTGTTCTGAATCGAGGCTTCATATTGCTCCTTTTTGGGGTCTGACCCCCGCGCTACATAAGGGGGTAAGACCCCGATGATCGTTCCGTGGCGGTCAGTCCGCAACGATCGCCACGGCACGCACCGGGGCGGCCGAGGCGCCGCGCCATTTGACGGGCAGCACGCTGACGGTAAACGAATGATACGGCGCCGGGATCTCGTGAAGATTGCACATGTTCTCGAGATGGTAATACTCGCGCTCGCGCATGACGCGGTGCGCTTCCCAGAATTTCTTCCGCTCGAACATCTTGGCCACGGGCGGATCGAAGCCGATGGCGTCGATGCCCATCACCTTGACGCCGCGATCGAGGATGTAGTGCACCGATTCCTTGGTCATGCCTGGATGATCGGTGAGATACGCCTTGTCGAGCCGCTTTTTGGCCGCATCGGTGCGCAGCAGCACGATATCGCGTTCCTTGATCCGATAGCCACCCAGCTTCTTCTCGGCTTCCTCGATGTCGGGGACCGTGATCTCGTCGCCCGCCCCCTTGTGCGTCAGATCGAGCACCACGCCATCGCCGTAGCAGTACTCAATCGGAATCCCCTCGGCCCGTGGCGCGGTGGGATTGACGTGCCCCCACGAATCGATGTGCGTCCCGATGTGGTCGCCGGTGACGATCATGCAGTGGTTGGTAATCTCGGTCACCCCGAACTTGTCGGTCCCCACGCTCTGCGCCATCTGGCTGTAGGTTTCCATCTCGACGATGACCGGCTTGGCCACGTTCGGGTAGGTCATCATCCCCTGAAACACTTCCATACTTAAGTCAATCAGCCGTGGCATCGATCTCGTAATCTCCCAATCCACCAATCTGCGAATCTCGCAATGCGTGATTCACTATTTGCCTTCCCACCCGCCATCGACGTGGATGGACTGCCCGGTCAGGTAGCTCGCTTCGTCGGACGCGACGAACGACACGACCGTGCCGATTTCGCGCGGCTGACCCGCACGGCCCAGTGAAATCTGCGCCAGCACGATCGGGAGGATGTCGGGGCTCTTCATGACCCACGCGGTCATGTCCGTGTCGATGAGACCGGGGTGCACGCAGTTGACGCGGATGCCCAGCGGCGTCATCTCGGCCGACATGTTGCGCGTCAGCGCCTCGAGGCCGAGCTTGGTCGGCGCGTAGTGGGTACGGCCGGGAAGCACCTTGGCGGCCTGAATCGATCCGATGTGCACGATGCTGCCCTTGCGCTTCTCGGCGAGCGCCCGCCGGCAGAAGACCTGCGAGCACATCCATGCGCCCCTGAGGTTGATGTCCACCAGCTGCGTCCACTGATCGTCGGTCAGCTCGAGGAACGGCACGATCGTCTCGATGCCGGCATTGTTCACCAGAATGTCGAGGCCGCCCAGCTCCTTCCACGCCTTGTCGATCATCGCTTCGACATCGGCTCGCTTGGCGACGTCACCCTGGACGACGATCGCCTTCCGGCCCTTGGCCTGCAGGCTCTTCGCGACCTCTTCCGCCTGTTTCGAGCTGTGCACGTAGTTGACGGCGACATCCGCGCCTTCGTCGGCGAACACCTCCGCGATACCGCGTCCGATGCCCCGGCTTGCCCCGGTGATGAGCGCTTTCTTGCCCTTGAGTCTCATTGTTTGGCTCTCAGTCTGCTCGTCCGGCTATCCGCTTCCGCGAGCGCCGCGAGCCGGACACGACGCACCGGAGATTGTGCACCAGCTTGGCTCGATTGTGTGGCGAGGATTCTACCCAGGCGCCGCGCCGGCGCGCGGCGCCCGGATGGCAGGTGATGCTCAGGTGCGGAACGAGTACCCGAGCGACTGCACGTACTTCTTGCTGATTTCGGCGGTCTGCCTCGGCGTATAGGGCATGTTCTGCGACCCGTCGAGCTCGTGCATGATGTTCGCGTTCGGGTTGGCTTTCTCCATCGTCTCGAGCACCGACTTCAGATCGACTTTGCCCTCGCCGAGCGGGCAGTAGCCGCCCATGTGCTCCCAGCCCTTGAAATCCTTGAGGTGCATGTGGTCGATGATCTTCGCGAAGTCCTTGACCATCTGAGCGGCGTCGGTCCCACCCTTCTGCGCCTGGCCGATGTCGGGCGCGAAGTGCATGTACCGGGTGTCGATCGCATTCAGGACGTCGTAGGTCTCTTCGCGTGTCTCGACCACCGTGCCTGTGTGCTGGTGCAGTCCCGTACGCAGGCCCATGTCGGTCACAGCCTTGCCGTACTCGTTGAGCGCCGCGATGATGTTGGCTTTGTGCTCGGCGAAGACATAACCGGTCCGTGGACCGTTGGGCGACTGCACGAGATAGCTGCCGCCGTATTTCTTCAGCACTTTCGCGTAGCGCTGCAGCATCTCGATCTGTTCCTTCCGCTGCGCCGGGTCGGTCACGTTCACGGTGACGAAGGCCGACCTCAGCGGAATCGGATATTTGTCGAGCGAGCGCCTGCAGCGTGCCCTTCTTGTCGTAGTCCTCGAGAATCGAGGCGAAGGTCTCGAAGGAGTGGTACCCGAGCTCGCTCGCAGTCTTTCAGCGCGGGTTCGAGATTCTCGGGCGTGCGCGGTACCGCTCCCCAGATGAGCATCGTGATGCCGATTTTCAGCCGTTTCTGGGCCTGGGCCTCGGCCAGCGCCGGGAGCGCGGCGGCACCCATGCCGGCCAGGAGAGTCTTGGTGAAAGTGCGACGATTCATGAGACACACGTCCTTTCGAAGTGGCCGGCCCATGTTGACCTGTCACGCCGATTCTAGAGAGCGATCACGCCCTCAGTCAAGGCCAACTGTACCCGTAAAGCTGTTTACTTTAACGGTAAAGTTAGGTATACCAATGGCTCAATTCCAAGGAGGAGTGGCGGCATGAAATACGCAGTTTCTCTTGTGACGTGCCTGGTTCTGACAGGGCTTCTGGCGCTGCCGTCGGGTATGGATGCTCAAGTTCTGTACGGGAGCATCGTGGTGGATGTTCGCGATCAAAGCGGGGGCGCGGTTCCCGGCGCCGACGTGACCATCACCAACGCCGACACGGGGTGGACGCGAAGCACCATATCCAATGAAGTCGGCACGGTGACCATTACGACGGTGCCGCCGGGCACCTACGACGTCCGGGTGAGCCTTTCCGGCTTCAGGGAATTCCGCACGACCGGTGTGCGCGTTTCCGAAGACAACGTGCTGCGGGTCAACAGCCTGCTCGAGGTGGGCCAGCTCACCGACGCGGTGACGGTCAGCGCCGGCGTGGCGGTGCTGCAGACCGATCGCGCCGACGTGCGCACCGAGATTCCCGCGACGCAGCTCGAGAACCTGCCGGTTCCCGTTGGACGGAACTATCAGAACCTCTTCGTCACCGTGCCCGGCATCTCGCCGCCCGAGAACATGCACTCGGTCGCGGTGAACCCGGCGCGCGGCCTCGCGTTCAGCTCGAACGGCACCACGCGCAATGCGAATGCGATTCGCATCGAAGGCGCCATCTCGAACAATCTATGGCTGCCGCACGTGGCGGCCTACGTGCCGGCGCTCGAAGCCATCGAATCGGTCGGCGTGACGACGAGCACGTTCGACGCCGATCAGGGCCTGTCGGGCGGCATGTCGGCCAACGTGCTCATCAAGAGCGGCACCAACCAGTTCCACGGCTCGGCGTTCGAGTACTTCTACAACGAGAGCATGAAGTCGCGACCCTACTTCCTGCCGGCCAACCGAGGAGAAACCGGACAGCCAGCCAGAACCAGTTCGGCGGTACGCTCGGCGGGCCGCTCGTCCGCAACAAGCTGTTTTTCTTCGGCAGCTATCAGGGCACGTTCGACACGCAGTTGGCGCAGCGGTTCGGGACGGTGCCGACGCAGGCGATGCGCAACGGCGACTTCTCGGCGTCGCCGACCCCCATTTACGATCCCGCGACGGGCAACGCGGAACGGCACGGGACGGACGGCGTTCTCTGGCAACGTCATTCCACGCAACCGCATCGATTCGATTGCGTTGAAGCTGATCGAAACGTCTGCCGCTGCCGAATCAGCCGGGCATCACCAACAACTACTACGCGACCGGCGACTACACGTTCGATCGCCACAACATCGACGCGAAGGTGAACTACAACCCCACCAACACGCTCGGCATCACCGCGCGCCTGGGCTGGCTCGGCTACAACTTCAAGAACCCCGCGATGTTCGGTGAGCTGGGCGGCCTTCCGATCAATTCGACGGCCGCCAAGGCCGGCACCGGGCTCGGCGACACCTACACGTTCACCGGCAGCGGCTCGTATGTGTTCTCGCCGACGTTCCTGATTGACACCTATGCCGGCGTCACCACGATCGAGGTGCTGTCCGAGCCCGATCGCCTCGACGAGCAGCTCGGACTGCAATATCTCGGCATTCCCGGCACCAACGGCGACGATCGTCTCTACGGCGGGTGGCCGCACTTCGCCATCACGAACTACTCCGAGATCGGCTACGCCGGCAGCGCGAACTCGCCCTACGTCGACGACAACTGGCAGGTGCAGTACACCGCCAATGCCACGTGGACCAAAGGGACGCACACGGTTCGGTTCGGCGGCGACATCGTCCGGCAGGCGATGAACCGGCACGAGCTGGGCAACGGATCCGGCAGCTTCTCGTTCGCCGGCGGCCCGACGGCCCTCTCGGGCGGGCCGTCGGTCAATCAGTTCAACACGTTCGCCTCGTTCCTTCTGGGTCTCCCCACAGGGGTCTCGAAAGGGGTCATTCCGTACGAGAACGGCTACACGAGGAGCCGCAACTGGCAGTTCAGCTTCTTCGCAAAGGATCAGTGGCAGGCCACGCGGAATTTGACCGCGTCGCTTGGCCTGCGATACGACTACTTTCCGGTGGGCACGAGGACGACACGCGGCCTGGAACGGTACGACCTTGCCACCAACACGATGCTCATCTGCGGCGTCGGCTCGGTGCCCACCGATTGCGGCTACAACATGGGCGCCGGCAACATTTCTCCACGACTGGGGCTCGCATACCGGCTGAACGAGGCGATTGTGCTGCGCGGCGGATATGGCATCAACTACGACCCGTATCCGCTGGCGTTCGTCCGCAATCTGCTCGGGAACTACCCGTCTTCGATCAATCTCAGCCTTCCGCAGGCCAACGCGTTTCAGGCCGCGGGGACGCTTGCGGCAGGCATTCCGGACATCCCGGTGCCGGATGTGAGCAGCGGCACCATCCCGGTGCCGAGTGGCGTCAGCGCGCGGGCGCTGCCGCAGGAGCCGAAGCGCGGCTACATACACTCGTGGAACGTCACGGTGCAGTCCGAGTTGCCGGGCGGGTTCACTGGTCAGGCCGGATACGTGGGAACCCGGCAGCGCGATATCAATCAGATCATGGATGCCAACGCTGGCCAGGTGATTGGCGCCGGTAATGCCGGGCGGCCGCTCTTCCAGCAGTTCGGGCGGACCGGTGCGACCGGTATCCTCAGCAATCCGGGTTGGAGCAACTACGATTCGCTGCAGTCGTCGCTGATGCGGCGCATGGCGAACGGCGTCCAGCTGAACGTGGCGTATACGTGGTCGAAGGCATTCGGCATCTGCTGCGACACGCTCAGCGACAACCCGCCGCAGGTGCAGGCGCTCGACTATTTCGACCTGAACGAAGCGCGCCTTCCTCAGGATCGGCCGCACAATTTCCAGACGTCGTTCGTGGCCGAGCTGCCGTTCGGCGTGGGCAAACCTCACCTGAACGATGGCGGCGCTGCGTCGATGATTTTTGGCGGCTGGCAGGTGAACGGGCTGTTCAGCGCCTACTCGGGATCGCCATTCTCGATCTCGTCCGCCGCCACGTCGCTGAACCTGCCGGGCAGCAATCAGCCGGCGGATCAGGTCAAGGACGACGTGGCGATCCTCGGCGGCATCGGGACGGGCAACCCGTGGTTCGACACCTCCGCGTTTGTCCCCGTCACGGCGGTTCGTTTCGGGAACGCCGGCTTCAACAGCATGCGCGGGCCCGGCTTTGCCAACTTCGACGTGAGCGTCTTCCGGCAGTTCGCGCTGGGCAGCGCGCGCACGCTGCAGTTCCGGCTCGAGATCTTCAACCTGACGAATACGGCGCACTTCGCCAATCCGTCGGGCAACGCGTCGAATCCCGCGAGCTTCGGCATCATCACGGGCACCGCGAACAGCGGGCGCGAAGGCATCGACGAGCGGTTCTTCAGGGTGGGTCTCCGGTTGGGGTTCTGAATCGCGGCGCACATTGCCACATTCTCGATTGTGGATGGCCGTATTGATTTTTCGATTCCCATCGAATCGGCAATAATCAATCGAAAATCGGCCTTCAATATGGCAATCGCCAATCGAGAATGTGGCAATGCGTGACACCGTCATCGGCGCCGGCGTGCTCGACGGCTACCTGACGCGCGACGAGATAGATAGTGTGGCGCGCGAAGGTCTGGCGGCGCTCCCGGTCGACGGCCGCCGGGTGCTCGTCATCATTCCCGACGGCACGCGGACGATGCCGATGCCGCTGATGTTCGAGCTCCTCGAACGTGAGCTCGGACCTCGAGTCGCCGCGCTCGACTACCTGGTCGCGCTGGGCACGCATTCGCCCATGGATGATGCGCAGTTGACCGCGCTCGTCGGGCGTCCGGTCGTGAACGGCCGATGCGGCAGCCGCCGCATCATGAATCATCGCTGGGACGACCCCGCGACGTTCGCCAACCTCGGCGTCATTCCCGCGCGGGATGTCGAGGCGATCACGGGGGGCCGGTTGCGCGCGGACGTGCCGGTCGCGCTCAACCGGCTGGCGACCGAGTACGAGCACATCCTCATCTGCGGGCCGGTGTTCCCCCACGAGGTCGCCGGTTTCTCGGGCGGCACGAAATACCTGTTCCCGGGCATCGCGGCGCCGGGCATCATTCACTTCACTCACTGGCTCGGGGCCCTCGTGACATCTTACGAGCTCATCGGCACGATCGAGACCGCCGTGCGCAACGTGATCGATCGCGCCGCGTCGCTGGTCCGGACGCCGATCTCGCTCGTCGCGCTCGTCGTGACGCATCATGGCGTCGCGGGCATGTTCTGCGGCGACGTGCACGAGGCGTGGCGGCGCGCTGCCGCCCTCTCGTCGCGGCGTCACATCGTGTGGGTCGACGAGCCGTACGACCGCGTGCTCGCGATCATGCCGGCGATGTACGACGACCTGTGGACCGCCGCGAAGGGCACGTACAAGAGCGAGCCGGTCGTGGCCGACGGCGGCGAAGTGATCATCTACGCGCCGCACGTCACGGAAGTCAGCCGCGTGCACGGCCGCGTCATCGAAGAGGTCGGGTATCACTGCCGCGACTACTTCCTGGGGCAGTGGGAGCGGTTTCGCCGGTACCTGGCGGGATTCTGGCGCACTCGACGCACGTCAAGGGCCTGGGCACGTACGACGCGCCGCGCGACATCGAAACGCCGCGCATGCAGGTGACGCTGGCGACGGGTATTCCCGAAGACCGCTGCCGTCTCGTGAACCTCGGCTACAAGGATCACGCGAAGGTCGATGCGCGCGATTTCGAAGGCGACCCGAAGACGCTCGTTATCCCGCGCGCTGGGGAAATGTTGTACCGGCTTGGCACGCCGCCTGACTGAAAACTGAGAACTGAAAACTGATGACTTACAAGATAGGCGTCGTGGGCCTCGGCGTGATGGGCGCGAACCTCGCGCGCAACATCGCGAGCCGGGGATTTGCCGTCGCGGGGTACGACCTCGACGCGGCGAAAACGCACGCGTTTGCCGCGGGGCATTCGACGGACTCGACCATCGGCAGCGCGGATGCGCCCGATCGCCTGATGGCCGTGCTCGAGCGGCCGCGCCGGGTGCTGATGATGGTGCCGGCCGGGGCGCCGGTGGACAGCGTCATCGCGCATCTGCGTCCGCACCTCGAGCGCGAAGACATCCTGATCGACGGCGGCAATTCCTTTTTTCGCGACACCGATCGCCGCGCCGACGACCTCGCGGCGGCGGGCTTTCGATTCGTCGGCATGGGCGTCTCCGGCGGAGAGGAAGGCGCGCTTCTCGGGCCGTCGATGATGCCGGGAGGGCCGCGCGAGGCCTGGGACGCGCTCGCGCCCGTTCTGCGCGCGATGGCGGCGAAGGCGGAAGACGGCGAGCCGTGCGTGGCCTACATGGGCCCGAGGGGCGCCGGCCACTACGTGAAGATGATTCACAACGGCATCGAGTACGGCGACATGCAGCTCATCGCCGAGGTGTACGACGTGCTGAGCCGCGCGGCCGGCATGCCCGCTCGAGAGATTGCCGCCGTGTTCGCGGCGTGGAACGAGGGGGAGCTGAAGTCGTATCTCATCGAGATCACCGCGCGCGTGCTCGAGCGCGTGGACGAAGAGACCGGCCGCCCGCTCGTGGATCTCATTCTCGACGAAGCCCAGCAGAAGGGCACGGGAAAGTGGATGAGCCAGAACTCGTTCGACGTGGGCGCGCCGATTCCTACAGTGAACGCGGCCGTCGAAGCCCGGCTGCTCTCGTCGCTGAAGTCCGAGCGCGTGGCGGCGAGCGGCGTCCTGACCGGACCATCAGCCCAGGTGTGGGGCGGGCTCAGTCGCGGCGATCGCCAGAAAGTGATCGAGTCGGCGCGTCAGGCGTTGTATGCGTCGAAGATCACCTCCTATGCGCAGGGGATGGCGCTGCTGCGGCTCGCGTCCGAGGAGTACAAGTACAACATCGACCTGAGCGAGGTCGCGAAAATCTGGCGGGCCGGCTGCATCATTCGCGCGGCCCTCTTGTCGGACATCCGCGACGCGTTCAGCCGGACGCCCGGGCTGACCAACCTGATGCTCGACGGGCGCTTCGCGCGATCGCTGGCGCCGGGCCAGCAGGCGCTGCGGGAGGTTGTCCAGACGGCCGTGGCCGCCGGCATTCCCGTTCCGGCGTTGAGCTCGTCGCTGGCCTACTACGACGCGTACCGCAGCGCGCGGCTCCCGGCGAATCTCACCCAGGGGCAGCGCGATTTCTTTGGCGCGCACACCTACCGGCGCATCGATCGCGACGGCGTCTTTCACACCGATTGGACACACGCATGAGTGGCGGGCTGGAGATACCTTCCAAAGGCGAGTGGGATTTTCTTTCGCTCGGGGCGCTGGTGCATCGCCTCGACTCGGGCCTCTATCCCTTTCACAAGGCGACGTCGGTGGCCATTCACGTCAGCGGCGGCGAGTTCAACACGTCGGCCAACCTCGCCGACTGCTTCGGCCTGCGCACCGCCGTCGCCAGCGCCATCGTGGACTATCCCGTGGGCGACCTGATCGACGAGCGTGTGCGAGCGATGGGAGTTCGCCCGTTCTACAAACGGTTCAAACACGACGGGGCCCGCGGCCCGAACATGGCGACGGTCTACAGCGATCGCGGCCACGGCGTGCGCGCGCCGGTGGTGTTCTACAACCGCAGCAACGAGGCGGCCGCGCTGCTGAAGCCGGGCGACTTCGACTGGAAGACCATCTTCGCGGGCGGCGTCCGCTGGTTCCACAGCGGCGGCATTTTCGCGGCGTTGTCGGAGACGACGGCCGAGCTCATCATCGAGGCCATGCAGGCGGCGAAGGCGAGCGGGGCCGTGGTGTCATTCGATTTGAACTATCGCGAGAAGCTCTGGAATGCGTCGGGCGGGTCGAAGCGCGCGCTCGATGTGATGTCGCGTATCGTAAAATACGTCGATGTCCTCGTCGGGAACGAAGAGGACCTCCAGAAAGGTCTCGGCATTCCGGGGCCCGAAGCGGCGGCACATTCGGGGCTCGATCCGAGCGCCTTTCTCGCGATGATCGACCGGGTGGTCTCGCGTCATCCTCAGATCAAGGTGCTCGCCACGACGCTGCGCGAGGTGCATTCGACCAGCCGCCACACCTGGAGCGCGGTGGCCTGGATGACGGGAAAGGCGTATGTCGCGCCCAGCTGCGACCTGGACGTGCACGACCGCGTCGGCGGGGGCGACGGGTTCGCGTCGGGGTTCTTCTACGGATTGATGACGGGCGAAACGCTGGAAGAGGCGCTCAAGCTTGGATGGGCGCACGGCGCGCTCGTCACGACCTACCCGGGCGATACCACCATGGCCAGGGTCGATCAGGTGCGGGCGTTCGCCAGGGGCGGATCGGCGAGAATACAGCGATAAGAGTCGGAGAGTCGGGTAGTCCGGGAGTCGAAGAGTCGATAAGAGTCAGGTACCTGGAGGCGAGCGATGTCTGAACAGAATCTCGTGAACCGGCGCGATTTCGTGAAGACGGCGGGCGGAGCGGTCGCGGCCACGTCGCTCCTGGGTGCTGACGCGTTTGCGCAGACACCATCGGGACGCAGACGGTACGCCCTCATCGGGACCGGCGAGCGGGCCACCGGCATGTGGGGCAGGCAGATTCGCGAGCGCTATGCCGATGTCATTCAGTTCGTCGGCCTGTGCGACATCAACCCGAAGCGTCTCGAGAACTCGAAGGCCCTGATGGGCGTCGACTGTCCGACGTTCACGAACTTCGACGAGATGCTCGACAAGACCAAGCCCGACGTCGTGATGGTGACGACCAGGGATTCCTTCCACAGCCAGTACATCGTCCGGGCGCTCGATCGCGGGTTCGACGTCATGACCGAAAAGCCCATGGTCATCGACGAGAAGCAGTGCCAGGCGGTGCTCGACGCCGAAAGACGGAACAAGAAGAAGATCGTCGTCACCTTCAACTACCGCTTCGCGCCGAAACATCGCACGGTGAAGGAAATACTCATGTCGGGCGAAATCGGCCGCGTGCTGTCGGTGGATTTCGCCTGGTATCTCGACGTGTACCACGGCTCGGACTATTTCCGCCGCTGGCACGCGTACAAGAACGGCGGCGGCAGCCTGTGGGTCCACAAGGCCACGCATCATTTCGATTTGATGAACTGGTGGCTCGGCGCCGATCCGGTTGAGGTCGTCGCCAACGGTCAGCTGCAGGTCTACGGCAAGAACGGCAACATCCGGGCAGACAACTGCCGCGTGTGTCCGCACAAGAAGGACTGCCGCTTCTACTACGACCTCACCACCAATCCGACGCGCATGAAGCTCTATGCCGATGCCGAGGGCGAGGACAAGTACTATCGCGACGCCTGCGTCTTCCGCCCCGATATCGACATCTACGATTCGATGCAGGCGATCGTGAAATACTCGAACGGCGCGACGATGGCGTATTCGCTCGACGCGCATATGCCGTTCGAGGGGCTGCGCGTGGCGTTCAACGGCGAGCTCGGCCGTCTCGAGATGCGCGACCACGAACGGCAGCCGTGGGAAGTCGCGGCGGGCGAAGAAACCGAAATCTACGTGACCAAGAGCTTCGGCCTGCGCAAGCGTGTTCCGGTCGTCAACGGCGAAGGCGGCCACGGCGGTGGCGATGATGTGATGCGCGACCAGATCTTCAAGCACACGTCGGCGCCCGAACACATGCGGCTGCCCGACTCGCGCGCCGGCGCCATGTCGTGCCTGACCGGCATCGCGGCGCGCAGGAGCATCGAAGAGAAGCGGGCGGTGAGGATCTCGGACCTGGTGAGGTTGACCTAGGTCCTCGCATTGCCATATTTTCGATTGACGATTGTCGATTGATTGTCAATTGGCAATCGTCAATCAAGAATTGACAATGTCAAGGAGTCCGAAATCGTCTATGTGATAAGGCCGTCTTGTGGGACGCGGTGAAAATCGCGCTGAGCTCGGAAGCTTCTGCATGTTGTGATTTGACGAGCGTGTCGGGGACAATTGACGTTGCCACGAGCAATTCGATCCAGAAGGCGGATTCATCAGCTTCCTCGAGCACAATACCGATCTTTGCGATGAATTCAGCGTGCGAACGTGCTTTGCACGCCGCGCGATAGTTGGCCGCGACCGAAGTTCCTGCGTCGAACAGTTGACCGCCGATTCGTCGAGCTTCGAACGTCGCGGGCAGTTCCCGGACGAGCCTCACGATGCTTTCAGCAAAACGGAAGGTTCGCGCCTTGAGTTGCTCTGCCTGCGTGCCCATGCCGCATTCACTGAGCACGGCTCATGCCAGTCAGTTCATCGCATCCAACCCTTCGAAATTGCGTTGAGTTTGCAATACAATCTCCAATCGTCGATCCCCAATCGGCAATAAATGCGGCAATTGACAATTGAGAATATGGCAATGTTTTCCACACGCAGACTCGGCAAGTCGACGCTCGAACTGACGCCCATCGGGCTGGGCGCATGGGCGATTGGCGGAGCATGGCGGTTCGGCTGGGGGCATCAGGACGACGCCGAGTCGATCGCGACGATCAAGCGCGCGGTCGAGCACGGGCTGAACTGGATCGACACCGCAGCGATCTACGGTCTCGGGCATTCCGAAGAAGTGGTCGGCCGGGCGCTTCAGGACGTCCCGCGAAGCGAACGCCCCTACGTGTTCACCAAGTGCAGCCTCGTGTGGGACGAGGCGGGCGCGACCTCGCACAGCCTGCACGGCCAGTCGATTCGACGGGAGGTCGAGCAGAGCCTGAAACGGTTGCAGGTCGAGCGAATCGACCTCTATCAGATTCACTGGCCGAAATGGCCGGCCAGCCCCGACGGGCACGATCCCGGCAACATCGAGGACGCCTGGACGACGCTGACCCAGCTGAGAAACGAAGGGAAAGTGGCGTTCATCGGCGTGTCGAACTTCGACGTCAATCAATTGAAGAGAATCTCGGCCATCGAGACGCCGACCAATCTTCAGCCGCCGTACTCGATGCTGCGCCCCGAGATCGAAAAAGAAATCCTGCCGTATTGCCTCGACCACAACATCGGCGTCATCCCGTACTCGCCGATGCAGTCCGGGCTCCTGACCGGCACGATGACGCGGGAGCGGTTTGCGTCGTTGCCCGAGGGCGACTGGCGCCGGAACGCCCGATGGTTCCAGGAGCCGATGTTCTCGAAGGCGCAGTTCCTGGTCGAGCACTTGAGGGCGATTGGCGAGAAGCACGGCCACAGGCCCGGCGAGGTGGCGATCGCCTGGACGCTGCGCCACCCGGGCATCACGGCCACGATCGTCGGCGCGCGCAAGCCGCAGCAGATTGACGAGCTGATCGGGGCCGCCACCTTCCGGCTGAGCGCGCGCGAGATCGAGCAGCTCGATGCCGCGGCGATGGAGTTCGAGGCCACGACACCAAGCCGGTAAAAAACAAACAAGAGATCAGGAGATCAGGAGAATTCTTTTCAGGAATTCCCCCGATCGCCTAGCCTTCTGATCTTCTGATCTTCTGTTTAATCTTCGTGTCCTTCGTGTCTTCGTGTCTTCGTGGTCGTGTCTTCGTGGTTACAGTTGTAACCCGAAGAACCGCTCGGCGTTCTTGAAGCAGATCTTCTCGACGAGTGCGCCCATCATCCCCTCGTCGTCAGGCAACTCGCCGTTCTCCATCTCCCGCCCCAGCAGATTGCACAGCACGCGGCGGAAGTATTCGTGCCGCGGGTATGACATGAACGAGCGCGAGTCGGTGAGCATGCCGACGAAGTGCGCCAGCAGGCCGTTGTTGGAGAGCGCGTTCAGCTGCCACTCCATGGCTTCCTTCTGATCGAGGAACCACCACCCGCTGCCGAACTGGATCTTGCCGGCGACGCTGCCGTCCTGGAAGTTGCCGATCATCGTCGCGAAGGCGTAGTTGTCGGCCGGGTTCAGGTTGTAGATCACCGTCTTTGGGAGCGCATGCTCCTGTTCCAGGCGATCGAGATACCGGCCGAGCGCATCGATTTGTGGCAGGTCGCCGATCGAATCGTAGCCGACGTCGCGTCCGAGTATCTTCAGCCCGCGCGCGTTCGCGTTGCGGCGCGCGCCCAGATGCAGTTGCTTCGTCCAGCCTTTCTCCGCATCGAGCCGGCCGAAGTACACCATGAGGTACGAGGCGAACGCTTCGCGCTCGTCGGCCGTCGCGGGGGTGCCCGCGCGCGCCTTGTCGAAGATCGCCCTGGCCCGATCGTCGGTGCAGTCGGCCGCATAGGCCTGGTCGAGGCCATGGTCCGACAGCCGGCCGCCGAAATCGTGAAATGCCTGATGGCGCTTGCCGAGGGCGTCGAGCAGATCCTTCAGCCGCGCGATGTGCACGTTCGCCGTCTTGGCGAGCCTGTCGATCCACGGGTTGAAGACCTCGGGCTGGTGCGGATCCATGACGCGGTCCGCGCGGAACGTCGGATAGATTCTGGTGGCCAGCCCCGACGCCGCGATCGTCTCGTGGTAGGTGAGCGGATCCGCCGGATCGTCGGTCGTGCAGACGGCCTTGACGCAGAACGTGCCGAGGATGCCCTTCGCGCTCAGTTGCGGTGTCTTCAGTTGCTCGCCGGCCCGCTCCCATACGCTTTGGGCTGATTTCTCGTTCAGCAGGTCATCGATGCCGAAGTACCGCTTCAGTTCGAGGTGCGTCCAGTGGTACAGCGGATTGCGCAGGCACTGCGGTACCGTCCTCGCCCAGGCGAGGAATTTGTCATACGGATCGGCATTGCCAGTACAGAACCGTTCGTCGATTCCGCTGGCGCGCATCGCACGCCACTTGTAGTGATCGCCTTGCAGCCAGATCTCGAAGAGGTTCGCGAACCGGCGATCCTCGGCGACATCTTTCGGCGGCAGGTGACAGTGGTAGTCGATGATGGGTTGCGGCGCCGCGTAGGTGTGGAAGAGCCGCCGGGCAGCCTTCGTCTCGAGGAGGAAGTCGTCGTGTATGAAACTCATCTGAGTCTTTACAGGAGATTAGGAGATTAGGAGCGTTGTTGGTTTTTTGAAGAAATATCTCCTAGCCTCCTAATCTCCTGTTTCAGGACACTAAAGCTTGTCGGCAGAATTCGATTGTCTTGGCGATTTCCGTCATGCGATCCGATCCGGCGGGCACCGGATATTCGAACTCGATCGTCGCCTGAATCGGCCACTTGTTGTCGCGGATCAATCGAAGCACCTCGCCGATCGGTGTGTCGCCCTGTCCGAACGGCGTGGTGGCGCCTTCGTGCATCTTGCGGTCCTTGACGTGCAGGTGCGTGATGCGCGCGTGGTGCTGCTTGAGAAACGGGACGGGTGACGTGTTGTTGCCGGCGACGAAGTGGCCGATGTCCAGATTCGCCCAGTTGAACTTCGACTGCGCGAACGCGGCCTCCCAGTGCGCGGGGGCCGTCGCCGCGTGGCCGTGATACCCCACCATCATCTTGTGCTTGTCGGCGAACCGGCCGATGCGCTCGGTGTGCGCGGCGTCGATCTCGCAGGAGATCGCGCGGGCGCCGAGCGTTTTCGCCAGGTTGAAGCAGTAGTCCACCTCTGCGTCCGCCATCGTGTAAATGCCGTCGTACTTCACGATCTCGACGAGCACCCCGGCGCTCTCGTACTTCTTGCGGAACGCCGCGGCGCGATCGACCTGCACGGACGTGCGCCACTTCGTCATCTCGTCCGGCGTGGCTTTGCGGCCGTTCGACCCGGGCGAACCCAGGAACGCCTCGACAGGCTGCGACCGCAGCTCGAGCGCGTTGACGTTCAGCGTGAGGCACCGGCTGAGCACCTCGTCAGGGTCCATCTCGCGCCCTCCGAAGTTGTAGGGCACGTTCAAACCCACCTGCACGCCGGCGAACTTCGAGTTCGGTTTGCCGGAGGACTGCCCGGCTAGACCAGCCGGCCACAACAGGTTCGACGCCGGAATCGCCGCCATCGCCAGTCTGCCGAGCTCACGACGTGTCAGGTGCATAACGCCCCCTTTTTTTGCATTCTACTTTCTACTTTTCACTTTCTACTTTTTACTTTCTACTTTTTACTTTCCATTTCGCCCGCGTCAGTATAATCCGCTGATGCTTCCACGTCTTCGCGCGATTCTGCTCTTTGTCGTTGCGGCCGTGACGGTGGGCTACGCCGCGCAGGTCGGTACCACCTGGCCTCCGGGACTCCAGCGGGTGTCGGAAGACTCGCCGCCGTTGTCACCCGCCGAAGCGCTGAAGCGGTTTTCCATGCCGCCCGGCTATCGCGTCGAACTGGTGGCCAGCGAGCCGCTCGTGCAGGACCCGGTGATGATCGAGTGGGACGGCGAGGGCCGTTTGTGGGTCGTCGAGATGCCGGGCTACATGCCCGACATCAACGCCAAGGGCGAGCACGATCCCGTCGGGAAGATCGTCGTCCTCGAAGATACGAACAGCGACGGGCGTATGGACAAGCGCACCGTGTTCCAGGATGGTCTTGTTCTGGCGCGGTGGCTGAAAGTGCTCAGCCGCGGCGTGCTCGTGGCGGAACCGCCCAATCTCTGGCTGTTCGAGGACACCAACGGCGACCTTCGCGCCGATCGCCGCGAGCTTGTCACCAGGGAGTACGGCCGCCGCGAGGGCAACGTCGAGCACAACGCAAACAGCCTGCTCTGGGCGCTCGACAACAACATCTACACTTCCGAGATCGACGTCGACCTGCGGCTCAAGAACGGCAAGTTCGAGGTGCGCAAGACGCTCTCCCGCGGGCAGTGGGGTATCACGCAGGACGACGCGGGACGGATTTTCAGAAACACGAACGAGTCGGCGCTGCACGTCGACGTGGTGCCCGCGCGCTACTACACGCGCCATCCGAACCTCGTTCGCACGCGCGGGAGCTACGAGTCGCTCAACGGCCCGAACGGCGAGCTGAACGAGGTGTGGCCGATCCGTCCGACGCGCGGCGTCAACCGCGGCTATCAATACGGGATTCTGAGAGACGACGGAACGCTCGCGAAGTACACGTCGGTGTGCACGCCGATGGTGTATCGCGGCGACCGTTTGCCGGCGGAGCTCTACGGCAACCTCTTCGTCGTCGATCCGACGGTAAATCTCGTCAGCCGCATCATTCTCGCCGATGGCAAGGACGGGCTGACGGCGGCCAAGGCGTATCGTGAGGTCCGCGGAGAGTTCCTCGCGTCGACCGACGAACGATTCCGTCCCGTCAACCTTTCACTGGCACCGGACGGCACGCTGTACGTCGTCGACATGTACCGCGGCATCATTCAGCACAAGGGCTACATGACGGAGTACCTGCGCGACTACGTGCAGACGCACGAGATGGCGCAGCCGAACTCGCGCGGACGCATCTATCGCGTCATGCACGACAGCTCGAAGCGAGACACGACGCCGCTGCCGATGCGATCCACGCCGGCGCAGCTGGTGTCGATGCTGGCGCATCCCAACGGCTGGCGCCGCGACATGGCGCAGCAGCTGCTCGTCGAACGTGGAGACACGTCGGTCGTCCCGGCGCTGCGAAAGATGGCATCGAGCGCCGCCGACGTCCGGACGCGGCTCCATGCGTTGTGGACGCTCGACGGCCTCGACGCGATCGAGCCTGGCGACGTTATGCCTGCGCTCTCTCACGCGAACAGAGATGTAAGGGTGTCGGGGCTCCGGCTGGCAGAGCGCTGGCTTGGTCAGGCGAATCACCCGCTGCAGGGAGCGGTGCTGCAGCGGCTCGACGACAGCGACTGGGCCGTTCGGCGTCAACTCGCTGCCACGCTCGGCGAGTTGCCGGCGCAGTCGAAGGAGTCCGCGATCGCCACCATCCTCGAGCGCCACGGCGACGATCCGATTACCGTCGACGCGGCGCTGAGCGGCCTGAATGGCAGCGAGCTGGTGGTGCTCGATCGATTGCTGCAGGGCACGTCGGAAACGCCGCAGCGCGCCGCGGCCATCACGATGCTCGCGGCCACGATCGTGAAGGCGGCCGGCGACGCCCCGGTGCAGGCATTGATGCAGCGGGTGGCGGAAACCTCGCGCGCGCCCTGGCAGCGCGCCGCGCTCTTGCGCGGTGCGGAAGTCTCTTTGCTCGGTGCGACGATGCCGGGCAGTGCAGGTCGAGGCGCTGGCAATCCGAACGCACCGTGCGAGACGTGTCCCGGCGGACGCGGTGGACCCGGTGGCGCGCGCGCATTTCCGGGTGCGCTCGAAGGCGCCGACCCGCCCGCTCCGCCGTCGCGCGCGGGAGGTCCGTTTGTGATGCTCGCGTCCGAACCCGCGCTCGCAGCGGTCGCGGCGCAGCCCGGCGAGCTCGGCGATCGCGCCGCGAAGGTGCTGGCCCGCGTGGGATGGCCGGGCAAGCCCGGCATGGCGGCCGCCGCACCGCTGAGCGCCGCGGACCAGACGCGATTCGCGGCCGGCCAGGAGTTGTACAAAAACCTGTGCGAAGGATGCCACGGCGCCGACGGGCGCGAGCAGCCTGGCGCCACGCCCAACATCGCCGGCGCTCCCAACGTGATTGGCGATCCGGGCATTCCGATTCGCATTCTCCTGCACGGCAAGGAAGGCGCCGTCGGCCTGATGCCCGCGCACGGAGAGTCGATGAGCGATGAGGAAATCGCAGCCGTATTGACCTACGTGCGCCGCGCGTGGGGCCAAACGGCGTCGCCCGTCGATTCGGCGTCGGTGCAGCAGATCCGCGCGGCGACGGCAGGACGCACCCGCGCCTGGACGCCCGCGGAACTCGGACAGATCAAATGACTTTTGTTAATTTGTCGCGGGGCCCCACCCCCGCGACCTGTACCTCGCGGCCGTTGGCCGCTCGGCTTTGGTTGCGACACCTTTCTGCTCAGTGACCAACCCATGCGCGTCGGAATAATCGGCACGGGCGCGATTGCGGGCATGCACGCGCGCGCGTACAAGAACATCGGCTACACCATCCGCGCGTGCACCAACGTGACACAGGACAAAGGCCGCCGCTTCGCCGACGAGCACGGCGCGGAGTTCGTCGAGCGGTATGAAGATCTCTGCCGCCATCCCGACGTCGAGTTCGTCGATGTGTGCACGTTTCCGTCCATGCGCCTCGACGTCGTGCGGGCGTGTGCGGACAGCGGCAAGCCGGTGCAGGTTCAAAAGCCCATCTCGACGACCCTCGAGACAGCAGGCGAGATGATCGAGGTCGCACGGGACGCAGGCATCACGCTGGGAGTGGTGAGTCAGCACCGGTTCGATCGGGCCAGCATGTTTCTGTCGGCGGCCATTCATGCGGGCCGCCTGGGCCGGCTGCTGCAGGCAGACGCCTACATCAAGTGGTGGCGCTCCGACGATTACTACGCGCGGCCGATCAAGGGAAGCTGGAAGACCGAAGGGGGCGGGGCGCTCATCACGCAGGCGATTCACCAGGTGGATCTCCTGTTGTGGTTTGCCGGTCCGGTTCGCGAGGTCTTCGGCATGTGGCAGCTTGGCGCCGCACACGCGATCGAGTCGGAGGATCTTGTCAGCGCGACGCTTCGCTACGAGAGCGGGGCGACCGGCGTCATCCAGGCCGCCACCGCGCTCTGGCCCGGCTACAGCGAGCGCGTGGAGATTCACGGCACAAAGGGCAGCGCCATCATCACCGGCGACCAGTTGACGACCTGGGATGTGCGCGACGATGACGGGGATCCCCCACCGCTGGCGTCCGGCGTCGCTTCGGGCGCGTCCGACCCCATGGCGATTGCCGTCGACTCGTTCGAGCGGCAGTTCCTCGATTTCGGTCGCGCCATCAAAGCGGGCAGAAAGCCGCTCGTGGCGGGCGAAGAAGGCTATCGTGCGCTCGAGCTGGTGGACGCGATCTATCGGTCGTGCCGCACGGGCGGCGTCATTCGGCTCTGACCCGAGCCACTTGATATGATTTGACGCCCGATGATCCGTATTGACCGCCGGCGCACGGCAGCCGGCTTGCTGCCGGCCATCAACCGGATGTTTGATCGGTCAGCCGAAAGAATCCGCTCAATCGAAGCGGCGTGGCGTCCCGAGGACGGGTCGCCCGTCTTCACCGTCGACGGTGTGTACAAATCCCGCGGCTGGACCGAATGGACGCAGGGGTTCCAGTTCGGGGCGTCGCTCCTCCAGTTCGATGCGACGGGGGATCGCGAATTTCTCGAGCTGGGACGTGCCCGCACGCTCGAGCGCATGGCGCCGCATCTGACGCACACCGGCGTCCACGATCACGGGTTCAACAACGTGAGCACCTACGGGAATTTGTGGCGGCTCGCGCGCGAGGGCAGGTTCGACGCCGGCGCGTGGGAGGTGAGCTTCTACGAGCTCGCGCTGAAGGTGAGCGGTGCGGTGCAGGCGCGGCGCTGGACGCCGATTCCGGACGGCGGGTTCATCTATTCGTTCAACGGCCGCCATTCGCTGTTTGTCGATACCCTTCGCACCTTGCGCGCGCTCGCGCTGTCGCACGTGCTCGGGCATCGGCTGTTCGAAGAGCAGGACGTGCAGGTCGATCTGCTCGAGCGTCTGATGCAGCACGCGCGCGCGACGGCTGCCTACAGTGTCTACTACGGCAAAGGCCGCGACAGCTTCGATGTGCGCGGTCGGACGGCGCACGAAAGCCTGTTCAACGCGGCCAACGGCACCTATCGCGGACCCAGCTCGCAGCAGGGCTATTCGCCGTTTTCGACCTGGACGCGCGGGCTGGCGTGGGCGATGCTCGGCTTCGCCGAGCAACTGGAGTTCCTGGAGACGATCGATAGTCGCGCCGACGTCAATCGCGCGGACGCCGATCCTCTCTACGACGCGGCGGTGGCGACGTGCGACTTCTACATCGATCACGCGGCGGCGGCCGATGGGGTGCCCTATTGGGATACCGGCGCGCCGGGGCTGGCGGCGCTCGGCGACTGGGGCTCGCGCGCAGCCGATCCCTTCAACGATTTCGAGCCGGTGGACAGTTCGGCGGCCGCGATTGCCGCACAGGGCCTCCTTCGCCTGGCCAGGGTGGCGATGCGGCGTGGGGCAGATGGGACGAAGTACGAACAAGCCGGATTGCGTGTGCTCGACACGCTCATCGACGAGAGCGGGCCGTACCTGAGCCGCGAATCACGGCATCAGGGGCTGCTGCTGCATTCGATCTATCACCGGCCCAATGGGTGGGACCACGTGCCGGCGGGTTCGAAGATCCCGCGCGGCGAGTCGAGCATGTGGGGCGACTATCACCTGCGCGAGGCGGCGCTCCTCGTCAAGCGGATGGCCGAAGACGCACCGTACTACACATTCTTCGGCTCGTCAGAACAAGCGCAACCGGCGCCGCAGACACCGCCGAGCAGCCAAGGGCTGCGAGGTAGAGGTCGTGGGGGTGGGGCCCCACGACAAACTAAGTAAAGATGGCAGACCGAGTCGCACTCATCACCGGCGGCACGCGCGGCATCGGCCTGGGCATCGCACGCGCACTGGCCGGCGAAGGCTGGTCCCTCGCACTCTGCGGGTTGCGCCCGCGCGACCAGGTCGCGGACGTCGTACGCGACCTGACGGCGGCAGGCAGCAACGTCGAGTACTGGCCCGCCGACATCGGCAGCGCGAGCGACCGAGAGCGGCTGCTCGCCTCGGCCGTCTCGCATTTCGGCGCGATTCACGCGCTCGTCAACAATGCCGGACGCGCGCCGCGCGTGCGCGCGGATCTGCTCGAGGCGACCGAGGAGAGCTTCGAAGAGGTGCTTCGCACCAACCTCCAGGGGCCGTACTTTTTGACGCAGGCTGTGGCGAATCATTTCGCCCGCGCGGCAGACGGCTCGCCGCGCGCGATTGTCTTCGTCACGTCCATATCGGCCGAAATGGCATCGCCGCAGCGCGGCGAATACTGCGTCAGCAAAGCCGGGCTGTCGATGGCTGCGAGGCTGTTTGCCCTCAGGCTCGCGCCCGATCGCATTCCGGTATATGAAGTACGCCCCGGCATCGTCGCGACCGACATGACAGCCCGCGTCAAAGAGGTGTACGACAAGCGTATCGCCGATGGCCTGGTTCCCGAGGGGCGATGGGGGCAACCCGACGATGTGGGCCGCGCGGTGGCCTCGCTTCTCCGCGGCGACATCGCGTACGCGACCGGCACCGTGTTCAACGTCGATGGAGGTTTGTCGATTCCACGTTTATGAAAAAACGATCCCGATCTGAAATCGTTGCGGAAATCGAACGGCTTGGTGTGGTCGCTATCATCCGCCTTCAGGATGCATCTGCCGTTCGCGGCATCGTCGATGCGCTCGCGCGGGGTGGCGTAAAGGCACTCGAGGTGACGATGACCGTGCCGGGGGCGATCGAGCTGATTGCCCAGATCGCGCCGACGCTGCCAGATGATTTTCTCTTTGGCGCGGGTACCGTCGTCGACGCCGAAACCGTTCATCGAGCCTCGCGCGCCGGCGCACAATTCATCGTCAGCCCGGTGTTCCGTCCCGAAGTCGTCAACGCCGCCCACGAAGATGGCATTCCCGCGCTGCCGGGCTGTTTTACGCCAACCGAAATTCTCGCGGCATGGGATCTTGGCGCCGACATCGTGAAGGTCTTTCCGGCGACGTCCGTCGGCCCGAGCTACTTGAAAGACGTTCGGGGACCGTTGCCGCACGTCAAGCTGATGCCGACGGGTGGGGTCTCGATAGACAATGTCGGCGACTGGCTCAAGGCGGGTGCGGTCGCGGTGGGCGTCGGGTCGGCGCTGCTCGACACGAAAGCCATCGCCGCAAAGCAGTTCGATGTGATCGAAGCGAACGCGCGCCGTATGGTGGCCAACGTGGCTGCCGCGCGAAGCAAATAATTCCTATGCCAAAAGTCGTCACGTTCGGCGAAATCATGCTGCGGCTCAGCCCGCCCGGCTACGAACGCTTTCTTCAGTCGCCCGTTTTCTGCGCCACGTTCGGCGGCGGCGAGGCCAACGTCGCCACGAGCCTTGCGCGATTCGGTCTCGACAGCTACTACGTGACGCGTCTGCCAAAGAACGACATCGGCGACGCGGCCGTACGCGCGCTGCTCTCCGAAGGCGTCAAGACCGACTTCATCGTGCGCGGCGGCAATCGGATCGGCATCTACTTCGTCGAAGCGGGCGCCAGCCAGCGCGCCTCGAACGTCATCTACGATCGTGCCCGCTCGGCCATCAGCGAGCTCGACCCCGGTGCGATCGACTGGAAAACGGTCTTTCAGGGCGCCGCGTGGTTCCACGTCACGGGCATCACGCCCGCGCTGGGCGAGAAGGGTGCCCACGCCACCCGCGAGGCGATCGAGGCCGCGGCCAAATCCGGCGCGAAGGTGTCTGTCGATCTGAACTTCCGCAAGAAGCTCTGGACCGAGGCGCAGGCCCAGAAGGTGATGCGCCCTCTGATGGCGCACGTCGATCTCGTGATCGCCAACGAGGAAGATATTCAGTCGGTGCTCGGGCTGGAAGTGCCGAACACCGACGTCACGTCGGGTCAGTTGAACGTCGACGGATTCCGGGGCGTCGCCCAGCGCCTTTCGAAAGAGTTCGGGCCATCGATGGTGGCGATAACGCTTCGCGAAAGCGTGTCGGCCAGCGATAACGGATGGAGCGCGGCGCTCTGGGACCAGTCGTCGGGCGCGTTCATCCGCAGCCAGCACTACGACGTGCGGCTGGTCGATCGCATCGGCGGCGGCGACAGCTTCGCGGCCGGCCTCATATACGGGCTGCTGACGGGCCGCGATCCCGAAGCCTCGCTCCGGTTCGCGGTCGCGGCGAGCGCGCTCAAACAGACCATTCCAGGAGACTTCAACCGCGTCTCGGTGGCCGAGGTCGACCGTCTCGCGAAGGGTGACGCGTCGGGCCGCGTTCAGCGGTAAAGTAACGAATCTATGAATATCCAAGCGATCACGGCAACGAGCTGCATCGTCCGGAACACCGCGGCCGCCGCGGGCCGGACGTTTTCGGTCGAGCCGGGCAAAACGGCGGCCCGTCATCTTCGATATGGCCGCATCATCCTCAAGGCCGGCGATGCGCCGCTCCGGTTCGGCACCGGCGACCGCGAGACGAGCCTCATCACTCTGAACGGATCGGCGCGCGTCAGCACGGAAGGCTCGACGTACAATCTCAGCCGGTACGATGCCCTGTATGTGCCCCGCGACGCGTCCATCGAAGTGACGCCGGATTCCGAAGGCTGCGACCTTGCTGAAATATCGTCGCCGGTGGTCAAGCGTCACCCGGTGCAGTACGTCTCGTTTGCGGAGGTACAGAAGGACCCGGGCCTGCACTTCGCGGCCGGAGGACCTGGCGCACATCGTGAGCTGAACATTCTGATCGGCAAGAACGTCCGGGCCGGCCGCCTCATGGCGGGCGTCACCTTCAGCCAGCCGGGCAACTGGACGTCGTGGCCGCCGCACGAGCATGCCGTGCTCGCCGAAGAGGCGTACCTCTACATCGACATGCCCGCACCGTCGTTTGGCGTGCAGCTCGTGTACACCAACAGGACCGATCCGGAGGTCGCAACCATCGTTCGCGAGGGAGACGTCGTGCTGATGCCGGCCGGGTACCATCCCAACGTCGCGGCGCCCGGCGGTCCCATCAACTTTCTGTGGATGATGGCCGCCAACCGCGAAGACGACGACCGGTTGTTCGGCGTCGTCAACGTGCAGCCCGAATTTGCCGCGGGCGGTTCGGGCCTGGACAAGGGCAAGAAGTGAAGCCGCGAACGGCGCGAGACATCATGAACTGGCAGGCGATTCCGTCGGAAGAGGTTGGCGAAGGCATACAACGGCAGATGGTTGTCGGCGAGAAGCTCATGATCTGCCGGCTGACGATCCAGCCGCGCGTCGTCACCGCCGTCCACGCGCACGAGCACGAGCAGATGACGATCGTCGAGCGCGGCCGCGTCCTGTACATCGTCGATGGTGTGGAACGCGTGTGCTCGCCGGGCGACGTCCTTCACTTTCCCCCGCACGTTCGGCACGGTGCGACGATGCTCGACGAAGAGGTGGTGCTCGTCGACGTCTTCACGCCGCCGCGCGAGGACTTCCTGACGCGGTGACGCGAAATCCTTTCGATCTCACGGGAAAGGTCGCGCTCGTGACGGGTGCGTCGCGCGGACTCGGTGCGGCGATGGCGCTGGCCCTCGCCGATGCCGGCGCCGACATCGCGGTGCACGGGAACGAGACGCCGCCGGCGGCGACCGAGACGGCCGTCAAGGCGAAGGGACGGCAGGCCCGCAGCTTCACGGCCAACCTTGCCAGGCGCGACGAAACCAAGCGCCTGGTCCCATCAGTGATCGAGGCGTTCGGGCGGCTCGACATTCTCGTCAACAACGCGGGGACCATTCAGCGCGCGCCGGCGGCGCAGCATCCCGACGAGATGTGGGACGAGCTGATTGCGGTGAACCTGTCGAGCGTGTTTCTGCTCAGCCGGGCGGCCGGCGTTCACATGATCGAGCGCGGCAGCGGCAAGATCGTGAACATCGCCTCGCTGCTGTCCTTTCAGGGCGGCATCACCGTGCCCAGCTATGCGGCCGCGAAGGGCGGGGTGGCGCAGCTGACCAAGTCGCTGGCCAACGAATGGGCCGTGCGCGGCATCAACGTCAACGCCATCGCCCCCGGCTACATGAGCCACCGACAACACGAGCGCGCTTCGGGCCGATCCCGTCCGCAGCAGGCAGATTGGCGAACGAATTCCCGCGGGGCGGTGGGGCGAGCCGGACGATCTCGGGGGCGCTGTCGTGTTTCTCTCGTCGCGGGCGTCGGACTACGTCAACGGCCACGTCCTGGTCGTCGACGGCGGCTGGCTTGGACGATAATAGGTAAAAAAAAGAGGAGTGCGCATGAGCATTCAGGTCCCGGCCTCCGCGCAGCCTGCCATCGGAACCGGCGTCGTCACGGCCGCCAAAGCGGGTTACTACCGCTGGTACGTCTGCGGCCTGCTGTTTTTCGCGTCGGTGATCAACTACATCGATCGGCAGGTGATCGGCATCCTGAAGCCGACGCTGCAGCAGCAGTTCGGGTGGAGCGAGCTCGACTACGGCGACATCGTGCTGTCGTTCCAGCTCGCGTACGCCATCGGGTTCCTGTTCGCCGGGCGCATCATGGATCGGTTGGGCACACGCGTCGGTTTTTCCATCGCGATTGTCGTGTGGAGTCTCGCCGCGATGGCTCACGCGTGGGTCCTGTATTTCGGCGGGTCGATTGCCGCGCTGCTGGCGATGGGCGGGCTCACCTACAGCGCGTCGGTGGCCGGCTTTATGGGCGCTCGATTCGCGCTGGGACTCGGCGAGGCCGGCAACTTCCCGGGCGCGGTGAAAACCGTGGCCGAATGGTTCCCGCGCAAGGAACGCGCGTTCGCCACCGGGATTTTCAACGCGGGCACCAATATCGGCGCGCTGTTGACGCCCCTGATCGTCCCGGTCATCACGCTGACCTGGGGTTGGGAGTGGTCGTTCGTGGCAACTGGCGCGCTGGGATTTCTCTGGCTCGCGTTGTGGTGGGTGATGTATCGATCGCCCGAGGAACACCCGGGCGTCACCAAAGCCGAGCTCGCCTACATTCGCAGCGATCCGCCCGAGCCGACGACGAAGATTTCGTGGGCGCAGATCCTTCCACATCGCCAGGCTTGGACGTTCGCCGTGGCGAAATTCATGACCGATCCGGTATGGTGGCTGTATCTCTTCTGGATTCCCGACTTTTTGTTCCGTAACTACGGCCTCAGCCTCACGACGATGGGATTGCCGATCGTGGTGATCTATCTGATCGGCGACGTTGGCAGCGTCGGAGGCGGCTGGCTGTCGTCGACGTTGATCAAGCGAGGCTGGACCGTGAACGCGGCCCGCAAGACCGCGATGTTGGTCTGCGCGCTGGCCGTGACGCCGATCGTGTTTGCGGCGCAGGCCTCGAATCTGTGGCTGGCGGTTGGCCTCATCGGACTGGCGGCGGCCGCACACCAGGGCTGGTCGGCCAACGTCTACACGCTGACGTCCGACATGTTTCCGAAGCAGGCGATCGGCTCGGTCGTCGGATTCGGCGGCACGGCCGGCGCGATTGGCGGCATGCTGATCGCGAAGGTCACGGCGTCGGTGCTGCAGTACACGGGCAGCTACGTGCCGGTGTTCATCATCGCGGCGTCGGCGTACCTGCTCGCGCTGTTGATGGTGCACCTGCTCTCGCCCCGGCTCGAGCCGGCACCGATCAAGTGAAAAGGGGTCGGGAGGGGTTTTTGCCGGACATGAGCCCGAAAACCCCTCCCGACCCCGTTTTCCAGGTCGGTGCGGTCACCGACGAATTCTCACCAGACAATCTCGATCGCGCGCTCGACGCGATGGCCGGGCTCGGCATGACGTTCGCCGAGCTTCGCGTCGTCAACGGCAGGAACATCATCGATCACGGCGACGCCGAAATAGACGAGGTGCGCGCGAAAGTCGAGGCGCGCGGCATGCGTGTCCTGTCGATTGCGTCGCCGGTGCTGAAATGCGTGCTTCCCGATGCGCCCCCCGTCGCGCCGCACATCCAGCAGGACATGTTCTCCGCGTCATTCAGCTTCGAGGATCAACCCCGGCTCGCTCGCCGCGCGTTCGAGATCGCAGAGCGGATGGGCGCCCGCATCGTCCGCGTCTTCTCCTACTGGCGCACGGTCGATCCGGAGCAGTGCTTCGAACGCGTCGCCTCGGCATTGAGGGATCTTGCTGACGAGGCAGGGCGGCGCGGGCTCGTGGTCGGGATCGAAAACGAGCATGCCTGCAACATCGCCACGGGCGCCGAGACGGCCCGGCTCCTCGACGCGGTCGGCACGCCGCCGCTACAGGTCATCTGGGATCCCGCGAATGCGCTCGTGGCCGGCGAGCGGGCGTTTCCCGACGGCTACGCCCGGCTTCCGATCTCACGCATCGTCCATGTGCACGCCAAGGACTGCGACGTGCGCGATCATGTGCCCGTGTTCGGGCCGCTCGGCGAGATGGCGGTGAACTGGCCCGGCCAGCTCGCGGCCCTGGTGCGCGACGGATATCGGGGTACGATCAGCCTCGAGACCCACTGGAAAGGGCCGAACGGAGACAAGTTTCAGGGAAGCCTCATCTGCGGCCGCAACCTGCAGGACATGGTTCGTCATGCTCGAATTTGAAACGCTGCATCACGTCGCGATCCCGGTCGGCGACCTCGCCCGGGCGAAACGCTTCTACGGAGAAATCCTCGGCCTCGAAGAGATCGCGCGTCCCAACTTTCCCTTCGCCGGCGCGTGGTATCGCATCGTCGATCGGGAACTGCATTTGATCGTCTCGAGAGATCCAAGCTTCAGGACGAAAGGCGTGACGCTGGAAGACGGCCATTTCGCCGTCCGCGTGAAGAGCTACCGGAAGACGCTCGCGTACCTCGAGTCGAAGGGATTCAACGCGACGTCCACCGACGAGCCGGGGAAGTCGATGCGCGTCAACCCGTCCAGCGTGACGGGCTATCCGCAGATTCACATCCTGGATCCGGACAGGAACGTGATTGAGATCAATGCGGAAGGGGTGGACTAGGGGAATGGGAAAGTAAAAAGTAAAAAGTAGAAAGTAAAAGTAAAAAGTAGAAAGTGATGGGTTCAACCCGATCGGCCGCCGTCTGTGTTCTGGCCGTGCTGCTTGTCATCGGCACGACGCCGGCTGCGCAGGACCAGAATGACGCGGCTGATCTGGCGCGGTTGATCGAAGTGCTCGAGATTCGGCCGGGCGACAGCGTGGCCGACATTGGCGCGGGCTCCGGCATCCTGACACTGCCTCTCGCACGCCATGTCGGTTCGGCCGGACATGTCTACGGAACCGACATCAACCCGCAACGATTGCTCGAGATCCGCGAGGCCGTGAAACAAGCCGGTCTTCAGAATGTCACGGTCATCGAGGGAGCGTCCGCGCGAACCAATCTTCCGGCCGGGTGCTGCCGCGCCGTGTTCATGCGCCACGTCTACCATCATTTCGGCGATCCCCGATTGATGAACGCCAGTCTGATGGAGTCGTTGAAAGCCGGCGGCCGGCTTGCTGTCGTTGATTTTCCGCCTGACGATGGCGTGAGCGCCCCGGCCGGCAGGCGGGGTACCGAAGTGAGCCACGGTGTGATGCCGCAAACGGTGATCGACGAACTTCGCGCCGCAGGCTTCGTCGACGTCGAGCAGTCAGCGTGGCCATCCAAAGGCTACTTTCTCATCGTCGCCCGCCGCCCGGATTGAACTCTACTTTCTACTTTTCACTTTCTACTTTCCACTTTCCACTTTCTATTGTCTATTCCGGCAACGCCTTTCCCCTCGTCTCCGGCCCGAACCAGATGATGACGAGGCCGACCGCATAGAAGATCGTCAGCACCGAGCCAGCCATCGGGAAACTTCCGCCGAAGAGACCCATCAGCGTGGCGGTCTGCAGGCCGCCGATGGCGGCCAGAATCCGCCCGAAGTTGTAGGCGAAGCCCTGCCCCGTGGCACGGACCGCCGTGGGAAAGAGCTCGGGCAGATAGAGCGGAAAGAATCCGTAGAATGCCGCGGTGACGCCACCCGCGAGGAAAATCGAGAACAGGAAGAATCCGTCGAATCGGTCGTTGGCCTGGTAAAGCAGCAGGCACGACAGAATCGATCCGGCGCAGAGCACCGCGTATGTGATGCGCCGGCCGAAGCGGCCCGCGGCAAGGGCCGCGAGAATCGTCCACACGATGGCGCCCAACGCCGATGCGATTTGCGTGTACTCGCGAGCGAGCCGCGAAGGATCGGGTTCGAGCTGGAAGGCCCAGCGGGAGGCCCACTGTATCGATCCCCAGGTACCGAGCAACGCCACACCCGCGAGCGCCGCGCCAAACAACATGTTCCGGACGACCAGCCGCTCGGAGCCCGATCGCAGGCTGCCGGCCGCTACGGCCCGCGAAAGATATTGCCTGACTGGATAGAGGAAGCCTGCGAGGGAGACCGCGAGGCAGATTGCCGTGATGACCGTCGCGATCGGGACGCTGGTGCCTACCGGCGACCAGCTCCAGATGATGACGAGCGCAGCGGCTCCGCCGAGGAACACGCCGACCAGATCGCTGTTGGCCCAGTGCGACGTCGCGCCGCGCGCGCGCTCGTGCTCCCAGCGTTTCGATTCCGGCACGAAGAGCCGGATGAAGAACACCAGCAGCGCGGGGAGCGCCCCGCTGATCATCAGGAATCGCCATGCCGAGTTGGCCAGCAGCGTATCGACGATGGTCTGCGGCAAACCGATGCCCAGGAGCAGGTCGTGCACGTTGCTGATGAATCGCGTCAGCCCGATGCTCAGGACACCGACGATGAGAAATCCCATGTTCGCCGCCGCGCCAATCAATCCTGCAATGAGCGCGCGCGATTTGCGCGGCCAGATCTCGTTGACCAGCGCCACACCGAGCGACCATTCGCCGCCCATGCCGAGCGAGGCGATGAATCGCAGCGCCGCGATGTGCCACGCTTCGGTGGCGAACCCGCAGAGGCCCGTGAAAATGGCATAGGTCAGGATGCTGAGCGACATCGCGCGCACGCGTCCGATGCGATCGCCGAGCCACCCGAAGAACACGCCACCGGTCGCCGCACCCACGAGGAACACCGCGATGATGGCGCCGAACCATCCCGCGGCATTGACGCTGCCGGTGGGTCCGAGCAGATCGGCGAGCGCGGGTCCGCCGATCAACGGAAACAATCCCATCTCGAAGCCGTCGAACATCCATCCGAGAAGGGCGGCCGCGAGCGCCATCCAGCGCCCGACGTTCGATGCCGCGTATTCGGACGCGTCGGCCGACGTATCTGCCCTGGTGGCAGGATCGAGCACGGTTGCAGGCTTCATAGGTTGATTGGTGCTGCAAGTATAGAATGAGCCGTCCACTCCCTGAGAGGCCCCTGATGCCGGTTGTCAACGAGGCGGTGCTGCCCGTGGAAAGTGTCCGCGAGAAGGGTCTTCCAGTACGCGAGATCCGCGAAATGCCCGAGCCGCCCAGCAACTACTGGCGCCTGGTCGGTCCCGGTATCGTCGCTGGCGGTGTCGGCCTCTCGTCGGGCGAGTTCGTGCTGTGGCCGTTCATCTCGTCACAGGTCGGGCTTGTTCTGCTGTGGGGCGCGTTTGTCGGCGTCATCACGCAGTTTTTTCTCAACATGGAAGTCGAGCGCTACACGCTCGCGACGGGCGAGACGGCGGTTACCGGATTCAACCGTTTCTGGAAGCACTGGGGGCTCGTGTTTGCCACCATGGGCTACTTCGCGAATCTCTGGCCCGGGTGGGCCATCAGTTCCGCCACGCTGGCGAGTTATCTCTTTGGCGGAAGCCCGACGATTATCGCGATCGCCAGCCTGGTGGTCATCGGCTTCTCGCTGACGTTTGCACCGGTTATCTACGTCGCCCTCGAGCGGCTCATTTTCGTCAAGGTCGCCGCGGTGCTCATCCTCGTCGTGCTCGGCGGGGTGTTTGCGATCGAGCCCGAGTCGTGGCAGGCGCTGCCGGCGGCATTCACGGGCATCGGTACGATTCCGCCAGGATTGAACGTGGCGCTGGTCTTCGGCGCCATCGCGTTTGCCGGTTCGGGCGGGGCGCAGAATCTCTGTCAGAGCAACTGGATTCGCGACAAGGGCTTCGGCATGGGGCAGTACGTGCCTCGCCTCGTGAGCCCTGTCACGGGCGCGCCGGAGGCGAAGCACGTGACGGCCACGAGCTACATTTTCGAGACGACGCCCACCAACATGGCCCGGTGGGAAAGCTGGTGGCGTTTCGCGAACGTCGAACAGGTGTTCAGCTTCGTCCTTGTGACGGTTGTGACGATCGGTCTGACGTCGCTGCTCGCCCATTCGACGCTGTTCGGCGAGCCCAATCTTCCGAACAACGTGTCGTTCCTGCAGATCGAAGCGCAACAACTCGAGCGAAGCGTCGGGCGGTGGTTCGGCGTGCTGTTCCTGGCCACCGGCGCCTTCTCGCTCTTCGGCTCGGCCATGGGCATCATCGATTACACCAGCCGTCTCGCCGCCGACATCCTGAAGACCACGTACATACCGCGCGTGTCCGAGAGCCGCACGTATTTCTGGCTCGTGTGGGGCATGGTGGGATTGGGATGCACGATTCTGCTGGCCGGCATGTCGCAGCCGCTCACGCTGCTCGTGATTTCGGCGTCAACCGGCGGCACGATGATGTTTCTCTACTCGTTCATGCTGATCGCGCTGAACCGGAAGATGCTGCCGGCGGCCATCCGGATTACCCCGTTCCGGACGGCCACGCTCGTCTGGTCGACGTTGCTCTTCGGATCGCTCGCGGCGATTACGATCTACACGCAAGTGCAGTTACTGTTTCGGTGATGCATAAACACCAAACAAGAGATCAGGAGACCAGGAGTTTTTCTTGAAAAGAATTCTCCTAGCCTCCTAATCTCTTGTTCAAAGTCTGGAGATCATGAAGGCACTCTTACTGTCCGAATATAAGAAGCTCTCGGTCGTCGAGATGCCGACACCCGACATCGCCGACGACGAGGTGCTCGTCCGCGTGCGGGCGTGCGGCATCTGCGGCAGCGATATTCACGGGTATGACGGGTCGACCGGCCGGCGCATTCCGCCGCTGGTCATGGGACACGAGGCGGCCGGCACGATCGAGCGGACGGGGCGCGGCGTCGACGGGTTCGCGCCCGGCGATCGGGTAACGTTCGACTCGACCGTCTCGTGCGGTAAATGCGAGTTCTGCCGCCGCGGCCAGATCAATCTCTGCGACAACCGCACTGTGCTCGGCGTGTCGTGCGGCGACTACCGGCGCCACGGCGCGTTTGCCGAGTACGTCTCGGTGCCCGCGCGGATCCTCTACAAGCTTCCCGACAGCCTGCCGTTCGAGCGCGCGGCGCTGATCGAAGCGGTGTCGATCGCGGTGCACGCCGTCAGCCGCCACGTCCCGGCGCCCGACGACGCCGTGCTCGTGGTCGGGTCGGGCATGATTGGCGCGCTCGTGATGCAGGTACTGAAGGACAAGGGATGCCGCGACATCATCGCGGTCGATGTGGACGACGACAAGCTGGCGTTCGCCAGACGTATGGGCGCAGGGCGCGTGTTGAACGCGAAGGGGTTGGACGTCCCGGCCGCCACGCGCGAGCTGACCGGCGGCAAAGGCGCCGACGTGTCTTTCGAGGTGGTCGGCCATACCGACACCGTGATGACCGCCATTCGAAGCCTTCGCAAGGGCGGGACGGCCGTGCTGATCGGCAACCTGTCGCCGAAGGTCGAGCTGCCGCTGCAGGAAGTGGTCAGCCGCGAAATTTCCGTGCTCGGATCGTGCGCGTCGAACGGCGAGATTCCGCAGTGCATCGACCTCCTGGCCCGTGGCGCGGTGGATGTCGATCCCCTCATCAGCCTGAAGGCGCGGCTCGACGACGCTCCAGGATTGTTCGAGCGCCTGTATGCCGGCGACAAGAGCTTGATGAAGGTCATTATTCAGCCCTAGTCCGCATTGCCACATTTCCAATTGGCAATTGGCAATTGATCGAGAATTGCCAATCGTCAATTGCCAATCAATGCGGCAATCGTCAATCGCCAATATGGCAATGCAGAATTCACTGTTCGACCTCACAGGCAAAGTCGCCATCGTCACCGGCGCGAGCCGCGGACTCGGCCAGACCTTCGGCCGGGCGCTTGCGCGTGCGGGCGCCGATCTCGCCGTTACCAGCCGTACGCTCGAATCGTTGAAGCCGTTTCAGGCGGAAATCGAATCGATGGGACGCCGCATCGTTCCATTGGAGCTCGACGTTCGCAGCGAGCCGAGCATTCGCCAGATGGTGGATGACGCGGTGCGCGCGTTCGGGCGCATCGACATCCTCGTCAACAACGCCGGCTGCAACGTGCGGAAGAAAGCGGTCGACGTCACGTGGGACGACTGGAACCTGATTCTCGACACGAACCTGCGCGGCGCCTTTTTCGTCGCGCAGTCGGTGGCGAGACACATGATGCCGCACGGGCGCGGGCGCATCATCAACATCGGCTCGGTCACGTCAGTGATGGGCTACGCGGGCCTCGGCCCGTACGGCGCGAGCCGCGGCGGCATCCGTCAGTTGACGATGAGCCTGGCCGACGATTGGGGACCGCACGGCATCACGGTCAACTGCCTGGCGCCGGGCTGGTTCAAGACCGATCAGAACAAGGTGATGTACGAGGATCCCGAGTGGGTGTCGTATCTCGTCGATCGCATTCCGCTCCGGCGGCCGGGCAAGCCGACAGACCTCGAGGGTCCGGTCGTGTTCCTCGCGTCCGATGCCAGCGAGTACATGACGGGGCAGACGCTGCTGATTGATGGAGGCATCTCGACCGGCGCGTTGAGAGCGTTGCCGAAGCCTGTGTGAGGACTGGAATCTAAAATCTAAAATCTAGAATCTAAAATCTTCAATCCGTGTGTGAGGCGGGATAGCTTTCAGATTTTAGTTTCTAGATTCTAGTTTTTAGTTCGTCCTCACCCCGCCTCGACTGCTATTCTGCGCGTCGAGCCAGGTTTTCAGCGGCGCGAAATAATCGAGGATCGCGGTCGCGTCCATCTGCTTCTCTCCGCTCAGCGCGGCGAGCGCCTCGGGCCAGGGACGGCTGCTGCCCATCTCGAGCATCTTCGCGAATTTCGCCCCCGCCGGCTTGCTGCCGTAAATCGAGCAGCGGTGGAGCGGGCCGGTGAAGCCCGCTTCGCGGCACAACGCCCGATGAAACTGGAACTGCAGGATGTAGGCGAGGAAGTACTTCGTATAGGGCGAATTCGCCGGGATGTGGTATTTCGCGCCGGGGTCGAAATCCGATTCCGTTCGCGCAAGCGGCGCGGTCACGCCCTGATACTTCTCGCGAAGCTGCCACCATGTCTTGTTGTAGTCGGCGGGGGTAGTCTCGCCCGAGAACACCTTCCACCGCCACTGATCGATCAGCAGGCCGAACGGGAGAAACGCCACTTTGTGCAGCGATGTCTTGAGCAGGTACTCGAGATCCCCTTTTTCCGACGGGACGCGCTCGATGAGGCCGATCTCTTTCAGATAGCCAGGTGTGGCCGACAGCGCGATGACGTCGCCGACGGCTTCGTGGAAGGCGTCGATGGCGGCGTCGCGATAGAAGGGCGGCTGCTTCGCGTACATCAGCCCGTAGTAGTTGTGGCCGAGCTCGTGATGCACGACTTGAAAATCGACCGCGTTGATTTCGACGCACATCTTGATGCGGACATCCTGCGGCGCGTCCCAGCCCCACGCGCTGGCGTGGCACACGACGTCGCGATCGGCGGGCTTCTTGAAGAGCGATCGCTCCCAGAACGCCGGCGGCAGTTCCTGGTAGCCGAGCGAGGTGAAGAATCGCTCGGCATACTTCACGAGCCCCCGTTCGTCGAGCTTGCGCTGTTTGAGGGCGGCCGTCAGGTCGTAGCCCTCCCCGGACGCCGGTGGCGCCGTCAACGGGTAGATGTTCGTCCAGTCCTGTGCCCAGGGGTTGCCGAGAAGGTGCGCCGGAATCATGCCGTTCGCCGGCATCACGTCCGCGCCGTACTTGTCCGCGAGCTTCGATCGCACGTAGGTGTGCAGGGACTGATAGAGGGGACGTACCTGCGTCCAGAGCCGATCGACTTCCGCGGCGAAAGCATCGGGCGGCATGTCGTAGAACCGAGCGCCACAGCACGCCCGTGTCGCCGAAGCCCAGCTCGCGCGCGCCCTTGTTCGACAGCTCGACGAACCGCTGATAGCGTGGGCGCATCGGCGCCCCGACGCGATGCCACCCCTGCCACACATCCAGCAGTTCTTTCGGATCGCGACTCGACGCAAGGATGTCGGATACCTGGTTGATGTCCAGACAAGGAGGTGCGTTACCGGCGCCGCGGCAGTACTTGCCCTTGCCGTATTCCCCTTCGAGCCATGCGCTCAGGCTCGACAGCTCGTTGCGCTCGGCCTCGTTGTCCGGCGCCGGTGCCGCCAGCTGCAGCTTCAACAGCTTCAGCTTGCGGGCATCGTCTTCGGACAGGGGCATCCCTTCGAAACGGCGGGCGCCACGCGCGAGCTCCGAAACCGCGGCCGCGAGATCGCTCTGTGCGTCGGCGGCAATCTGCTGCGTATCGACAGTGATGAAGTTGTTCTGCACCCACGCCGTACGGGCGCTCTTCTTGGCGAGCGCCTCGAGGCGTTTTTCGGCGGCTTCGATGAAGCGGTGCGCTTCGTCGGCGCCTGGCCCCGGCGTTTCGCGGGGCTGACAGCCCGAAGTCAGAACGAAGCCCAGCGCAGCGGACAACGCGAGCAGGTATCGACGTGCTGGCATTCGCACAGGTTACCTTGCGTGGGTCCGCTGTCAAGGTCTACCATCCAGCCATGCCGAAAAACCTGACGGCACTTATCGCCGGGCTCGTCATGCTCGCCACGGCGCCCCACGCCGAGGCCCAGCACGCATCGTCCAGCATCCTCTTTTATACGCATCCTGCCCGCGAATGGAACCAGGCGCTGCCGCTCGGCAACGGCCGCCTCGGTGCGATGGTGTTCGGCAACGTCGCGGGCGAGCGGATTCAGTTGAACGAGAACACGCTGTGGATGGGCGGACCTCGCGACACGAACAACCCCGACGCGCTGAAGCACCTCGGGGAAGTTCGGCGCCTGCTGTTCGCCGGCATGCCCGTGGAGGCCTACGCGGTTGCCGAGAAATACTCGATGGGGCAGCCGTTCCGGCTCGAGTCCTATCAATCGCTGGGCGATCTCCGGATGACGTTCGAGCACGAAGGCACGCCGACCGACTACCGTTTCGAGCTCGACATCGACACCGCGGTGGCCCGCCTGAGCTACCGCATCGACGATGTGCGGTACACGCGCGAAGTGTTCGTCAGCCATCCAGCCCAGGCCATCGTCGTGCGCATCAGCGCCGACGCATCCGAGAAGATCACGGTCTCGACGTGGATTGATCGGCCGCAGGACGCCGCGACACAGATCGTGTCGAACGATCGTCTGGATCTCGTCGGTGGTCTCGGCGGCGGAAAAGGCCTGGCGTTTCTCGCCTCGGTGAAGGTCGTCGCCGAGGGCGGAAGGCTCGAGGCCTATCCGGAACGCATTTCTGCGGAACGGGCAAATGCGGTGACGGTCGTCGTTGCGGCCGCCACGAATTTTCGGGGCCGCGATCATCGAGCCGCTGTCGAACAGGCGCTGGCGGCCGCCGTGGCCACGCCGTACCAGAAGCTGAAGGGCGATCACATCGCCGATCACCAGCAACTCTTCCGGCGCGCCGGTTTGTCGCTCAGCCCAGCCCGTCCGGATTTCCTGGCAGCCCTGCCGACCGACGAGCGTCTCGAAAAGGTCAAGAGCGGTGCGGTCGATCTCGGCCTCGAGGCGCTGTACTTCCAGTTCGGACGCTATCTGCTGATCGCGAGCAGCCGCCCGGGCGGACTACCGGCCAATCTGCAGGGGTTGTGGAACGACAGCATGTTTCCGCCGTGGGATAGCGACTATCACCTCAACATCAACCTCCAGATGAACTACTGGCCGGCCGAGGTGACCAACCTCGCCGAGCTGCACCAGCCGTTGTTCGACTACCTCGAGTCGCTGCGCGAGCCGGGGCGCAAGACCGCGCGCGTGCACTACGGTGTGAAGGGGTTTGTCGCGCACCACATCAGCGACGTCTGGGGATTTACGACGCCCGGCGATCGGCCGCGCTCGGGGCTGTGGCCCATGGGCGCCGCGTGGCTGACGCTGCACTTGTGGGAGCACTACCTGTTCAATCCTGACCGCGCGTTTCTCGAGAAGGCGTATCCCGTGATGAAGGAGTCGGCGGAGTTCTTCCTCGACTATCTCGTCGACGACCCGCGGTCGCCGGGAAGGCTCGTCAGCGGGCCGTCGGTCTCACCCGAGAACCGGTACCGGCTTCCGAACGGCCAGGTCGGCCTGCTCGCGATGGGGCCGTCGATGGACCACCAGATCATTACGGGACTGTTCACGCAGGTCATCCGGGCGAGCGAGATCCTGGGCATCGACGCCGATTTCCGGAACAAGGTCGCGGCGACCCAGAAGAGAATTCCTGCGCCTTCGATTGGCAAGCATGGCCAGATTCAGGAGTGGGCCGACGACTACGACGAGCCAGATCCGGGTCACCGGCACATCTCTCAACTGTTCGCGCTGCATCCCGGCAATCAGATAACCGTTCACGGCACGCCCCACCTCGCCCAGGCCGCTCGCGCCACCATCGAGCGGCGTCTGGCCAACGGCGGCGGCCACACGGGCTGGAGCCGCGCGTGGATCATCAACTTCTGGGCGCGTCTGCAGGACGGCGAACAGGCGCACGCGAATTATCTGGCGCTGCTCGCGAAGTCGACGCTGCCGAACCTGTGGGACCTGCACCCGCCGTTTCAGATTGACGGAAATTTCGGCGGTACCGCGGGTGTCGCAGAGATGCTGCTGCAGAGCCACGACGGCGCGATCCACCTCCTTCCCGCAATGCCAAAGGCGTGGGCAGACGGAACCTTTACCGGCCTTCGCGCGCGAGGCGGAGTGACCGTCGATGCCACGTGGGCGCGCGGCAAACTCGCGTCAGCGACGCTTCGCCCCGCAATCAGCGGTGCCCAGCGTCTGCGCGTGCCCGCGAACACGACGGTGGCCACAATCCATTCTGGCGACGTGGTCGTCGCGTTCCGGCAGAATGCGGACGGAGTGGAGGTGCCGCTTGAGGCCGGGCGAAGCTACGAAGTGCGCTTTCGATAGGTCCGACGGGAGTTCCGGCCGCGATTTTGCGTACATGAGTACAAGGAGACTGTACTTATGAAAATTCGCGATGTAATGACCCCGAACCCCCGAACAGTGTCGCCGGACGATACCATCCAGACCGCCGCCCGCGTCATGCAGGTTGAAGACACCGGCGCCGTGCCGGTGGTCGAGGGCGGCAAGGTGCTCGCGGTGGTAACCGATCGAGATATCGTCGTCCGCCTCGTTGCCGAGGGAGGCGCCGCGTCCACGCCGGTCCGGCACGTGGCCACCCGCAACGTCGTCTGTGCCACGCCGGAGATGTCGACGCGTGAGGCGAACGACCTCATGAGCGAGCACAAGATCCGGCGCCTGCCCGTCGTCGACAACGATCGGCTTGTGGGCATCGTGTCGATCGGCGATCTGGCCGTGAAAGAAGGCAAGGACTCCCGCACCGGCGACACCCTGCAAAGCATCTCGGAAGGGGTCAAAGAAAAAGTCTAAGCTTTCGAACTTTGGCTTGACATGTTATTTTTGTAGCAGTAATGTTACAAAAATAACATGACACCCAAGCCGCCCGGCCGCGACCACGCCGCTCTGACCCGCCGCGAGCGCCAGATCATGGACGTTCTCTACCGGCGGGGCCGTGCCACCGCCTCGGAGGTGATGGACGACCTGCCGGGCGCTCCCCACTATTCAACCGTGCGCACCCAGTTGCGGGTGCTCGAAGAAAAAGGGCACGTCACCCACGAAGAGCAGGGGCCGCGCTATGTGTACGTGCCGGCCACCCCGCGGCGCGCGGCCCGCAAATCCGCGTTACGCCATCTTGTCGACACGTTCTTCGACGGATCGGCCGAGCAGGTGGTCGCCGCCGTGCTCGGTGGTGAGGGCGCCAGGCTGTCGGAACAAGAGCTCGATCGCATCGCGGAGCTCGTCGAACGGGCGAAGAAGGAGGGAAGCCGATGAAGATGTCGTTGATTGTCCTCGCGGCGCTGGCGGTCTCCATGATGCTGCGGAAGCGATCGGCGGCTCTCCGGCACTGGGTGCTTGCGGCCGGCGTAGCATGTGCCGCCGCGAGCCCGATGCTGACGTCGATCGTGCCGGAGTGGACGCTTCCTCTCGGCACACCGGCGCCTTTCACCGCGTACGACGATCCGGCCGGTGCCGGAACGCCTGGCGTCGCCACCAGGCAAGAGGCGACTGGCGCGGGCGTCTCGCGTCGGCCTGCTCAATCGGCTGCCGTGGCCGCGGGCCAGGCTTTCAGCGCGCGTGACCTGTGGCCGGTTTTCCGGACTGGCGGCATCGCCATCAGCCTGGCGATTCTCCTCGTCGGCATCCTCCGGCTCGCCTGGGTTGCCACTCGCGCGCGTGAACTGACCACCGGACGGTGGGTTGACCTCACGACGGAGATTTCCGAAATCTACGGGCTGCGGCGGCGCGTCACGATCCTCCAGAGCGATCATCCATCGCTGCTCGTCACCTGGGGGCTTGCCCGTCCGAAGGTGATTCTGCCGTCGAGCGCGGACGAGTGGTCCGACGATCGCGCGCGCGTCGTCATATCGCACGAGCTGGCGCACATCTCCAGAGGCGACTGGATCGTGCAGTTGTCGGCCGAGCTCCTGCGCGCGTTCTACTGGTTCAACCCGCTCATGTGGATTGCGTGCCGGCGCCTTCGCCTCGAGAGCGAGCACGCCTGCGACGATGAGGTCATGAGCCGGGGCGTCGAAGGATCCGAGTACGCGACCCATCTCATCGAGCTGGCACGCGCGCTCAATCGCAACCGTTACACCTGGTATCCCGCGCCGGCGATGGCGCGTCCGTCGAGTCTCGAAAGGAGAGTCCGTGCCATGTTGAACACTGGTCTCGATCGTGGCCCGCTCACGGGGGCGGCGCGCGCGCTGATCTTCGTATTGCTCCTTGGTATCACAGCCGCCGTCGCGGCGGCGCAAAGCGGATTTTTCTCGTTCACCGGACGGATCGCGGACGAGCAGGGCCGCGACGTGTCGGGAGTGAAAGTGATGCTGGCCAATGAAGTCCGGCAGGCGAAATACGAAGTGAAAACCGGCGAAAGCGGGCGCTTCGAATTCGTCGGGCTGCCGCCCGGCGACTACGCGCTCGAGGTGCAGGGAATCGGGTTTCAGATCCTCAAAGAGATGCTGACGATCTCGGGGCAGAACCTGCAACGCAGCTACACGCTCAAGCTCGGCAGGCTGCAGGAGACGATCAATATTCGCTTCAGCCCGAACGATCCTCCAGGGCCCGGTCCCAGCGATACGCCGAGAGTGGTGGCGGAAGTGCCAATGCCGGCGCGCAAGGAGTGCGTCGCAACTGCGGAAGGTGGGCGCATCGTGCCGCCAAAGAAAATCCGGGATGCCCACCCATACTATCCAACGGCCTTGCGAGGTACGGCTCCTGTGGCGACGGTCGAGCTCGAAGCGCTGATCGGCGCCGATGGGTACGTCGCGGACGTCAGGCTCATGGGCGACGCGCAGCCCGACCTCGCGCAGTCGGCGATCGCGGCGGTGCGCGAGTGGCGGTACACCGAGACGTTGCTGAACTGTAAACCGGTCGAGGTGATGATGACGGTGACGGTCAACTTCAACCAGCCGTCGACTCAAAAGCCCGGCAGCCGGCCATAGTGGCCTGTCCTCGCTGAATCACTACCGCCTGCCGGGCGGGGCATCCCGGCTGGCGGCGTTGCTCGTCGCTTACAAATTCCCGATTTGCGCGCTCCTCGCGCCTTGCCAGCCGGGCGCCGCGCTCCGGCATCCGGTACGATTCAGCGAGGACAGGCCACTAGTTACACATCTGTTGGGCGTGTGCGATGTTTGGACGTCGCACACGCCGCCCCAACTGTCCTTCTCATCGTTGCGCGGGCGGAATCATGCACGCGTGTGCAGCCGGGACGGCCGCGGTCGGCAGTTCGATTGCACAATACGCGCCCGCATGCATGCTCATCCTCCGGCTGCTGCTCAGCCCGCCTCGGAATTCCGGGTGGAAAAGTCCCGGGCCGAGGCGACGCTGACTCTTTCGAACGGCATGTCGATGCGCGGCTGTTTCTTCGTGTCGGGAAACAGCCGCACGCACGCGGGTCCCGAAGGCGTGAAGGATGTGCTGAACAGCGAGACGGGATTCGTGCCCTTCGAGGTCTCGCGGGCCGACGGACGGGCCACGGTACTCCTGCATCGCGACCACATCGTCTTTCTCGAGCTGGCCGATGAGAGGGAAGCGCGTCGCGACCCGGGCTACGACGTGGCCACCGAGCGCATCGCCCTCATGCTCCTCTCCAACGGCACGCGGCTTCGCGGCGCGGTGCGCGTCTTCCGGCCGAAGGGTCGCGATCGGATGAGCGATTTCGCGAGGGCCGAGGAGACGTTCCGCTATCTCGAGGCCGAGCGCACCACTTATGTCATCAACGTCCGCCACGTGCTGGAGCTGGCGGAAGAGATCGCTGCACCATGACCCTCGCGTCTGCCGAATCTGGCGTCAACCCGTCGCCACCGCAGACCGGGTCGCCGATCGACAGGCTGTTCTACGCGATGTGCCAGATGGGGGCGTCGGACCTGCACTTGTGCGTCGGCTCGCCCGCGCTCGTCAGAAAGGACGGGCGGATTCAGCCGATCGATCCGAACATGCCGGCGTTGACCGACGACTTCCTGTACCGGCTGCTCGATCCGATCATGCCGGCGGTCAACCGGCAGGAATTCGCCGAGCGGCACGACACCGACTTCGCCTATGAGATCTCGGGCCTGGCGCGATTCCGCGCCAACGTGTTTGCCGATCGCAAGGGGCGGGGCGCCGTCTTCCGCGTCATCCCGTCCGAGATCCTGTCGGCGGAGAAGCTCGGCCTGTCGTCGCACATCCTCAACCTGTGCAAGCTGAACAAGGGGCTGGTGCTCGTGACGGGGCCGACCGGCTCGGGCAAGAGCACGACACTCTGCGCGATGATCGACTTCATCAATCGCACGCGCGACGAGCACATCATCACGATCGAAGACCCGATCGAGTTCGTGCACCCGAACCAGAAGTGCCTGATCAACCAGCGCGAGGTGCGCACGCACACCGACTCGTTCAAGGCCGCCCTTCGCGCAGCGCTCCGCGAGGATCCAGACATCCTGCTGGTCGGCGAGCTGCGCGACCTCGAGACGGTGGCGATCGCCATCGAGACGGCGGAGACCGGCCACCTCGTGTTCGGCACGCTGCACACCACGACCGCGGCCTCGACCGTCGATCGCATCATCGATCAGTTTCCGTCGGATCGGCAGGCGCAGATCCGCATCATGCTCTCCGAGTCGCTGCGCGGCGTCATCGCGCAGACCCTGTGCCGCAAGATTGGCGGCGGCCGCGTAGCGGCGCTCGAGGTGCTCATCTGCAACGGCGCGGTCAGCAACCTGATCCGCGAGGGCAAGACGTTCCAGATTCCGTCCCTCATGCAGGTGAACAAAGCGATCGGCATGGTGTCGCTGAACGATGCGCTCTACGAGCTGGTGGCCAAGAAGCTCGTGGCGCCCGACGAGGCGTACTCGAAGGCCGTCGACAAAAACGGATTCGAAGCGCTGCTGAAGCGCGGCGGCTTCGACCTGAAGCCGGCGGAACCTAAAAGCTAGAAACTAAAATCTAAAAACTAGAAGCGCGCGAAATTCGCTCGTGTTTGACTTGCTGAATTGATCGGATTACGCTGGCGGCGCGTAAAGGACGCAGCCGGTCCGCGGAAAGGGCAGAAGCCCACCTGTCAGCATCACGTCTTCGCCACCTTCTTTCAGCCCGATGTGCGGACAACGGGCGTTTCGATGAAAGGAGGTCGCCATGTCGATCGATCACCCAGAGGCACCACGCACGCTTCCTGACCGCCCGAATCTCCGCCATCTGAAGGACCAAGCCAAGGACCTGCTCAAGGCTGGCGCCGCGGCGTCGATCACCGATGCGCAGTTCAAGATCGCGCGCGTCTACGGGTTTGCGAGCTGGCCGAAGCTCAAGGCTCACATCGACTCCATGGAGGAAATCGGGCAACTCAAGCAAGCGATCGACACCAACGACATCGATCGCGTCAAGACGATGATGTCGCGCAACCCTGCACTGCACACTGCTCCACTTGGTTACGGCAAAGATGGGCCGCTGACGTGGGTTGCCGAGTGTCGCGTCCCATGGGAATCACCGAGTCCGGCGAGACTGGCGATGGCGGCGTGGATGATCGAGCACGGCTCGGACGTGCACCAGGGAGGCGATGGACCGCTGATGCGGGCCGCGCTCGGAGATCGCATCCCGATGATGGAGCTTCTCGTGTCCCGCGGCGCGGATGTCAACGCGCTGTGGCACGGGCACTTCCCCATCATCTTTTCCCCCTGCGAGTCGTTGGATCCGGCCGCGTTGAAATGGCTTCTCGACCACGGCGCAAATCCGAACTGTCGCGACCATGGGTACGCGATCAGCGGCCATTCATATGAAGGCACCGCGCTCGACTACATCATCGCGTCGTACGCGCGCCATCCCCAACGACTGAGCGCCTGCATTGACATCCTTCTCGCGGCCGGTGGCGTCACCAAGTACGAGGTTCCAGGAGTTCTGCAACTGCTCCGCGGCCAGCTCGAGAGCATGGCTGAGCTGATTGATGCGGATCCCGTGGTCGTGAACAGGCGTTTCTCCGAACTCGATTGCGGCCAGACCGGCGGGCGCAACCTCTTACTGCACGGAGCAACGCTCCTGCATGTGGCTGCGGAATACGGTCACCCTGCAGCAGCCGCTCTGCTCCTCGACCGTGGAGCAGACGTGAATGCGCGCGCAACAGTCGATGCGACCGGCGTCGGCGGGCAGACGGCAATCTTCCATGCGGTGACGCAGTTCGACGATGCTGGTCTGCCGGTAGCGCAATTACTGATTGAGCGCGGCGCAGACCTCACAATTCGCGTGAAGCTTCCGGGGGACTATGAGCGGCCGGGTGAGATCGTCGAGTGCACGGCCTTGGGGTACGCGCTGCGGTTTGGCGGTCCGCCTCAAAGGAGAACGGTGACTCTGCTGCGAGAACGAGGGGCCATCGAGTGAGTCGATTTGTTCCCGAGTGGCCGTCCAGCGGCTTCTAGATTCTAGATTTTAGTTTTTAGATTCTAGATTGCAGCGTCGCCTCCTCGTACCTTTCCTTCAATCGATGCTCGGGATGCTTCGCAAGGTAGGCATCCACGCGGTCCTTCCGTTTGAATGCCTCGGCCATGAACGCGAACGCCTCGGCGATGCGCTCGTCCGGCTGCGCGCAACTGAGGCGGAAGAACCCTCGGCCCGCCTCTCCGAAACACTCGCCGCCCAGGCACGCCACGCCCCGCGTGTCGTCGGCGCCCTCGAGCAGGAACAGCGCGAGACCGTGCGACGTGATGCCGAGACGATTGCAGACGACGGCCACCGAGGGAAAGACGTAGAACGTTCCGCCGGGCATGAGGCACGAGACGCCGTCGATCTTGTTCATGCCGGCGACGAGCAACTCGACCTTCCTCTGGAAGTCCTTCATCGTGCTGTTGCGGTAGGCGAGCTCCTCGCGCATCGCGACGACGCCCGCCATCTGCGTGAACGGCGACACGCACGAGATGGCGCTGTTGGTGAGCTTGCCGAGCACCTCGATGATTTCGGGGCTGCTGACCGAGAAGCCCAGGCGCCACCCGCTCATGCTGAACGACTTGCTGAACGTGTAGGACGCCACCGCCTGTTCGAGCATGCCGGGCAGCTCGAGGATGGAGTGGTGACGGCCGCGCCACACCATGCGGTCGTACGGGCTCGTCGCTGAAGACCGCGACGTCCTTGCCGCGAACGAGATCGGCGATGCCCTTCAGATCGTCGAGCGTCGCGACGCCGCCGGTCGGATTGTGCGGACTGTTCAGGAAGATCGCGCGCGGAGACGTGTCGCTCGACAGGAACCGGCGCACATCGTCCAGGCTCGGCCGGAAGTCGTTCGCCGCCTTCAGCTCTGAAATCACCATCCGCGCGTTCCGCCGGAAGATGTTGGGCGGATAGGTGGGGAAGTGCGGGCTGAAGACGAGCACGCCGTCGCCGGGATTCAGGAACGCTTCGCAGAACAGCTGTTCGAAGTTCTTCGCGCCCGGGCCCGCGATGACGTGCTCGCCCGTTACCGACAAGCCGTACTCGCGATTCACGTACTCGGCCGCCGCGTTCCGGAAGTCCATGATGCCGAGCGACGGGCCGTAGCGGCTGTGGCCGTCGCGAATGGCCTGCACGCCGGCCTCGATCGCTTTGGGCGGCGTCGGGAACGGGCTGTCGCCGATCTCGAGCTCGATGACGTCTTTACCGGCGGCGATCAGGCGTTTGGCGATCGCGAGGACGCTGAACGCGCTTTCGACGCCGACCGATGAGGCGAACTGGCTGAACTGTGCGGGCATAAGAGACGCATCATAGCGCGGGATCTCGCAGGGCGAAAGATCTTCATGGTTCACCGGATTGTCGGCTAACTGTTTCCGACCAGCGGCGTAATGTTCGTATGACCGTGCCGAAACGTCTGCGCTCTTGTCTGCACTCGCGATCGCCGCGTGGATACCAGTGGCCGGCCAGGTGGTCAAGAGTGATGGCCCGAAGCCGCAATTCGAGGTCGCGACCGTTCGGCCCAACACGTCCGGTGAACAGAGCGCCTCGCTCGGGCTGCGGCCCGGCGGGCGCCTCATCGGCACGAACCAGATGGTCCGCAACCTCATCCGGAACGCCTACAACGTGCAGCCGTATCAGCTCGTCGGCGGGCCAGACTGGATGGACTCGGATCGCTTCGACATCCAGGCCAAGGCGGCCGAGGCGGATCTCGATGAGAAGGGCATGATGCCGCCCCAGCAGTTCATGCTGCGGCTGCAGTCGCTGCTCGAGGATCGCTTCAGGCTGGTCGCACGCTGGGAGACGCGAGAGCTGCCCGTCTATGCGCTCGTGCTCGCGACGCCAGGCACTCTGGGATCGAAGCTGAAAGCCGCACGCCACGGACGAGTGCAACAACCGCCCTGCCGCCCCACTTCCTCCTCCAGGCAGCGTGAACTGCGGTACACGCATGAACATGACGGGCACCGTTGCGAAGCTGACGGGGACCGGCATCAGCATGACGACGTTTGCGCGAAATCTTGCCCAGGGTGCCGGACGCTACGTGATCGACAGGACGGGGCTCGACGGGGCGTACGATCTCGAGCTGGAATTCACGCCGGATCAGTCACCCGACACCCCAGGTCCTTCCTTGTTTACCGCGATGCAGGAGCAGCTTGGGCTGAAACTCGAGTCCGCACGCGCGCCCGTCGAGGTGCTCGTCATCGATCGGGTCGACCGGCCAACGCCCGACTGAGGAGCGGCAAATCCAAAACAGGAGATCAGGAGATCAGGAGGGCCAGGAGGAAATCTTTTTCAGACACGATCTCTCCTAGCCTCCTAATCTCCTGTTTTACGTGGTGGGTCTGACTACGAACACTTTCGTATTGACATTACGAAGATCTTCGTAGATCCTCGGAATCGTGAAACAGCCCGACCGGAAACCGACCGATGCCGAGCTCGCCATTCTGCGGGTGCTGTGGTCGCGGGGACCAAGCACGGTTCGTGATGTGGCCGCGGCGATGGGCCGCGAAGGTGCGTACACGACGGTCCTGAAACTGCTTCAGATCATGATGGACAAGCAGTTGGTTCGGAGGAATGAGTCCGCCAGGACCCACGTCTACGAAGCCGCGCACAGCGAAGCGCAGATGCAGCAGCACCTGGTGGCCGATCTGCTCGACCGCGCGTTCGATGGCTCCGCCGCCACGCTGCTGATGCGCGCGTTGTCGGCGAAGAAGACATCGGCGAAGGAACTGGCCGAGATCCGGAAGCTGGTCAAGTCGAAACAAGGAGAAAAACCATGAGCGCCTGGATGCATGTCGCCGGCTGGGTTCTGGTCCACTTCATCTGGCAGGGCGCTCTCCTGGCCGTCGTCAGTGCGATGGCGCTTCGAGCGTGCCGCCGGCGGTCGGCATCCCTGCGTTATGGCATCGCGTGCGCGACGCTGGCCGCGATGCTGGCAGCCGTCGCCGCGACCGCGGCGCTCATCGGGCGGGGTGAGGTGCACCACGCGAAGCCACTGCAGGTGCAGGTGCTGGTCTCACGCGAGGCGGTAAGCGATGCCGCACTGCCTATTCAGCTTGATACCCGGCCGCTGTCGATGCCGCAGACCTTCAGCCGTGCACGGGTCGAGGCACTGTTCCCTTGGGTTGTCTCGATCTGGCTTGCGGGCGTCATCCTGTTGCTCTCCCGTACTGCGGCCGGATGGTGGCGCGTGCGCCGCCTGCATCAACGGGCGTTGCAGGACGGTGTCTTCCGCGTGGCAACTCTCGGGCACGCGGCTGGCCGCCCGACTCGGGCTCGATCGACTCGTTCGCATCGTCGAGCTCCCGGACATCGACGTGCCGTTTGTCGTCGGATGCCTGCGCCCGATCGTCGTGTTGCCGATCGCGGCGATCGCCCAGCTCAACACGGCGCAGGTCGAGGCCATCCTGGCGCACGAGCTTGCGCACGTGCGCCGGCACGACTACCTGGTGAACCTGCTCCAGACGCTGGCCGAGACGCTGTTGTTCTACCACCCGGCGGTCTGGTGGCTCTCCGCCCGGATTCGAGACGAGCGCGAGCATTGCTGCGACGATGTGGCGGTTGAGGTGTGTGGAGATCCGGTGGCATACGCCGCCGCGCTTGACAGAGCTCGAGACCTGGAGAAGTGGCGACATCGAGCTCGTTGCGGCCGCAAGCGGCGGCTCTCTTGTGAATCGCATTCGACGCATCTTGCGCGTGGAAATCTCGAGCCAGCGCCAGGTCTCGCACGTGGCGATTGGACTTGCGCTCGTCGCTGGCGCGTTCGTGACGGCCAGCGTTCTGGCCCAATCACGGGACGCCAGTGAGGACGTAAAGTTCGAGGTTGCGTCTGTGAGGCCGAACACATCCAGCAACACTCGAGCAAGGGTCGAAATGCAGCCGGGCGGCCGCTATACAGTGACTAACGTGCCGTTGCGAACCCTGGTCATCAACGCATATGGCCTCCAGGCCACCCAGCTTCTGGGGGCGCCCGATTGGATCGCGGAGCGGTTCGACATCATCGCAAAGGCTGACGAGGAACTCGGCCCGCTGGAACTGGGCCCGCCGGCCTCGCGGGAAGCTCCGTCCCGGGAGCAGTTGATGATGCGCTCCCTGCTCGCGGAACGCTTCAAGCTGTCCGTGCATCGCGAGTCACGAGACATGCCGGTTTACCACCTCGTGCTGGCGCGCAACGACGGGAAACTCGGTCCCGAGCTGAAGCCCTCTTCGATCGATTGTCGCGCACTTATCGAGGCACGCATGGCGCAGGGGCTGAAGCCGGAACCGCCTCAGCCTGGTGAGAGGCCGCAGTGTGGTGCATGGGTGGGGTTTGGTGAACTCACCGCCGGTGGGCAGCCGTTGCGTGAACTGATCAGTCTGCTTTCGGCTACCGTGCAGCGCAACGTTGTCGATCGGACCGGCCTGTCGGGAAATTTTGACATTCATCTGAAATGGACGCCCGATCAACTGCCGCCGCGGCCGGCCGGGCTGCCGGCGGATCAGCCGGTTCGCATGAACGGCGTCGTCATCGATCCGAACGGGCCGTCGATTTTCACGGCGCTTCAGGAGCAGCTCGGCCTGAAGCTTGAGCCGGCGCGCGGGCCGGTGGAGGTGCTCGTCATCGATCACGTCGAGCGGCCAGTTGCCGACTGAAGCGAAATGTAAACAGGAGATCAAGAAATCGGCGGTCGCAGAAACCTGCTTGAACAGATGGAACTAATCGTGTCTACCGATCGAATCACATCCATGATGTGCAAACGGATTGTTGTCGTCTTCGTGTGCGCTGCTGGGCGTGCTCGTCTCACATCGAATCGTGGCCTCCAGGCACAGGCGACGCCGGGACCGTCGGCGGACAAGCCGAAGTTCGAAGTGGCGTCGGTGCGGCCGAATACGTCGAACGACGGCAAGGTCATGCTGGGCATCCAGCCGGGTGGCCGCTTCACTGCTGTGAACGTCCCGGCGTGGGATTTGATCAGGCAGGCCTACAGCCTTCAACGTTCGCAGATCGTCGGTGGACCCGACTGGCTCGAGACCGCGCGATTCGATGTCATCGCGAAGGCCGAAGGCGACATTCCCCGCATGGGACCTGGAGGGCCGGCGGGGCCGCTGAACTTCATGCTGCAGGATCTGCTCGAAGATCGCTTCAAGCTGGCGGCGCATCGCGAGACGCGCGAGATGCCGATCTACGCGCTGATGCCGGCGCGCGCCGACAAGAAGCTGGGTGAGGGGCTTCGTCCTTCGACGGCCGACTGCGAAGCGTTTCGCGGGCGCGGCCGTGGCGGACCGGGCGGGCCCGGCGGACCCGCTCGCGGCTTGCCGGCGCCGGGCGAGCGGCCCACGTGCGGCATGATGATGGGGCCAGGCCAGGTGACCGCCGGCGGGATACCGATTACCCAGCTCGCGCTGATGCTCTCGCAGATGACGCAGCGCATCGTCGAAGATCGGACCGGGCTCGCGGGAAACTTCGACATCGATCTGACGTTCACGCCCGAGCGGATGCTGCAGGGACCGCCGCCGCCCGGCGTGCAGCTGCCGCCCATCGATCCGAACGGGCCGTCGGTGTTTACGGCCGTGCAGGAACAGCTGGGGCTGAAGCTCGAGTCGACGCGCGGCCCGGTCGAGGTTCTCGTCATCGATCATGTCGAACGTCCGACGCCGGACTAGGGCGCGAGCGCTCTTCGTGCGGATGGCCACTCTCGCCGTGCTGGTTTCGGCGAACGTGACGGTTGCCGCCGACGAGCACGGCCTGATTACCTTCAACGGCCTTCCGGTTCCAGGCGCGACCATCACCGCCACTCAAGGCGACACAACCATCGTCGTGTCGTCCGATGCCGACGGCCGATACCAGTTGTCCGGTCTCGCAGACGGGCGCTACAGCGTTCGCGTCGAGATGCTCGGCTTCGCTGTCGTCACGCGGGAGATCGCGGTTGGTGACGACGCCGGTGCCCTCACCCTCGAGCTCACGCTTCTGCCGTTCGAGGACATCAAGAAAGTCGCGACGATCGGCCAGCCGATCGCACCTGACGCACCCAACGCACCCAACGCACCCATCGCACCCGATTCGGTCGACGCCGAGCTCGAACGCCAGGCGGCCGAGGGATTCTTGGTGAACGGCAGCGTGAACAACGCGGCGGCGTCGCCGTTCGCGCAGGCGCGCGGGTTTGGCAACAACCGTCCGGGCCAGCGTTCGCTCTACACCGGCGGCTTCGGATTGACGCTCGGGACGTCGGCGTTGGACGCGCGGCCGTTTTCGTTTGCCGGTGCGTCCGCGCCGAAGCCCGATTACACCGACGCGCAGTTTTCGGCGTCGTTCGGCGGGCCGTTCAGGATTCCAGGCGTGAGAAACCGGCCGGTGTTCTTTGCCGGCTATCAGCACAACACCGATCACAGCGGTCTTGCCCAATCGGCCATCATGCCGACGGACCGGATGCGCGCGGGAGATTTCTCGGGCCTGCGCGAGATTCGCGATCCGGAGACGGGCGTGGCTTTTCCGGGCAACGTGATTCCAGGCTCGCGCATCAGCCCGCAGGCATCGGCGCTCCTCGCCCTGTATCCACAGCCGAACGTCGACGGTGGTGGTGCGTACAACTACGCGCGCACGACCGGGTCGACTACCAATCTCGACACCTTCCAGTCGCGCCTGAATCACGGCGTGACGAACCGGGATTCGCTCCTGTTCACCGCGACGTATCAGCGCACCGCCAACAAGGCGACGACGGTGTTCGGACTGGTCGATGCGGTCGCGACGTCGAATCTCGACGCGTCACTCAACTGGTCGCACCGCTACAACCAGTTTTTCATCGTGCGGATCGGCTACCAGTTTTTGCGCCAGACGAACGACACCACGCCGCACTTTGCGAATCGCGCGAACATCTCCGGGGTGGCGGGCATCAGCGGGAACAATCAGGAGCCCGTGAACTGGGGACCGCCCAACCTCACGTTTGCGAGCGGCATCGCCGGCGTGGGCACGGGTCAGTATCTGCGCCAGAACGGACAGGGTCACGGGTTCACTGTCGAGGCGCAGTGGCGAACCCGTGGCGGCCACAACGTCACGTTTGGCGCCGGTCTGCGCCCGCAAACCGTCGATGTGAACGGACAGCAGAACGCGCGCGGCATGTTCGGGTTCGACGGGTCCACCACGGGCCTGGACTTCGCCGACTTTCTGCTCGGGCGTCCGCATTCCGCGGCGCTGGCGTTCGGCAACGCGGACAAACGGCTGCACGCCCGCTCGTCGAACGCGTACGTGACCGACGACTGGCGGATCAATCCCACGGTGACGCTGAACTACGGCCTGCGCTGGGAGTACGAATCGCCGTTCACCGAGGCGCTCGGCCGTCTCGTGAATCTCGACGTCGCGCCAGGCTTCACGTCGGCGACGCCGGTCGCAGGCGCGGAGCTTCAGCCAGACCGACGCGGACTCCAGCCGCGTCTGGGGCTCGCGCTTCGGCCGATCGCCGGATCGTCGGTGGTGATTCGCGCGGGGTACGGCATCTACCGGAATACCTCCGTCTACCAGTCTCTGGCGCTGATGCTCGCGCAGCAGCCGCCGCTGTCGCGTACGTTGAGCATCGAGAGCACGCCTGCGCAGATGCTCACGCTCGCGGACGGCTTCAACACACCGGCCGAGCCGCTGGCCAACACGTTTGCCGTCGATCCGGCGTTTCGCGTCAGCTACGCCCACAACTGGCAGGCATCGGTGCAGCGCGATCTCCCGTGGTCTTTGACCGCGACCGCGACGTATCTCGGCACGAAAGGCAGCCACCTGATGCAGGAGTTCGCGCCGAACACGTATCCCATCGGTGCGGTCAATCCGTGTCCTTCATGCCCGAACGGTTTCGTCTATCTGGTGTCGGACGGCCAGTCGCTCAAGAACGCCGGCCAGGTGCAGGTGCGGCGGCGGCTGCGCAATGGCCTGGCCGCGCTCGTTCAGTACACGTTCTCGAAGGCGACCGATAACGCCGCGGCGTTTACGACGGCCGATCTCAACGGTGCGGTTGTCGCGCAGGATTGGCTCGACCTCGACGCGGAACAGGCGTTGTCGAGCTTCGATCAACGGCATCTCGTGACGGCCCAGGTCGAATATTCGGGCCACGGGCTGCTGCGGGATTGGACGTTTACGAGCCAATTGAGCGCGGGAAGCGGCTTGCCGCTGACGCCTGTTTACCTGACGTCGCTGGCCGGCACAGGGCTGACGGGCTCGCTGCGGGCCGACTACACCGGCGCACCCGTCGACGCCGCGCCCGAGGGATACTTCGCCAATCCCGCGGCATTCGTGGTGCCGCGCGCTGGCGAATGGGGCACTGCCGCGCGCAACTCGATTACGGGCCCGCCCCAGTTCTCGCTCAACGCGGGGGTGACACGCACGTTCACGCTCGGCGGCCGCTGGTCGATGGACTGGCGCCTCGACGCGACCAACGTGCTGAACACCGTGACCTACTCCGGCCTGAACACCCTCGTCGGCAGCCCGCAGTTCGGCTTGCCGAATCGCGCGAACGCCATGCGCAAGTTCCTGTCGAGTCTGCGGGTGAGGTTCTGATGCGGATGCGGCAGCTGACTTCTTTAGTTTGCCGCGGGGCCCCACCCCCGCGGCCTGTACTTCGCGACCGTTGGTCGCTCGGCGGTGGTTGCGGCGGCCGTCTGCTTAGTGTCGCTTTCCTGATCTCGTTGTCTGTTGCCATCACTGGTCTTGCTGCCCAGCAGCCGGTGTTTCGCACCGAGACGCGGCTCATCATCGAAACTGTCACGGTGAGAGACAGGGAAGGCCGCGCGATCGAGGGGCTGACGGCCAAGGACTTCGTGATTACCGAGGATGGCGAGCCGCAGGAGATCGCGTTCGTCGAATTCCAGCGTCTCGCCGTCGCACCTAACGCACTCCCCGCACCCAACGCACCTCTCGCACCCAATCTCTCCGGTGTGATTTCCTCCACAGGGCCTGGCGATATCCGGTATCGCGACAAGCGCCTGGTGGTGCTGTATTTCGACATGACGGCCATGGGGCCCGCCGAGCAGATGCGCGCGTTCGCCGCCGCGCAGAAATTTCTCGGCACCATGGACGACTCGGTGCTGGTGGCGATCATGGTGTTTGAAGGCGGTGCGGTTCGCGTCAAGACCGACTTCACGAGCAACCGCGCGGTGATCGCGGAGCAGATCTTGCGGTTGATCTACGGCGACGATCTCGACGGCGACGGGCTGCCCGATACGCCGGAATCCGGCACGGCGTTCGGCCAGGACGACTACGAGTTCAACGTGTTCAACACCGATCGCCAGTTGTCGGCATTGCAGACCGCGATGGCGATGCTGCGTCCGCTCCCCGAGCGCAAGTCGCTCGTGTATTTCTCGAGCGGACTGCGGCTGAACGGCACGGACAACAACGCGCAGCTTCGCGCGACGACCAACGCGGCGCTTCGGGCCAACGTGTCGATTCACGCGATCGACGCGCGCGGGCTGGTCGCCCAGGCCCCGCTCGGAGACGCGTCGAGGCCATCCCCCGGCGGCATGCAGATGTTCACGGGGCAGGGGGCGATGACGCTCTCCGGGAATTTCCAGCGCTCGCAGGACTCGCTCTATGCGTTGTCTAAAGACACTGGCGGCAATCCGATGTTCGACTACAACGATCTCACCCTGGGCATCACGCGGGCCGTCGAGTCGATGACGAGCTACTACATCATCGGCTACTACAGCACGCATCCGGCCGCCGACGGACGCTTCCGCCGCGTGCGCGTATCGCTCGCCAATGGCATGGACGCCGACGTGCAGTTCCGGTCGGGCTACTTCGCCGACAAGACGTGGGCGAAGCTGTCGGCCGCGGATCGGGAGCGGCAGCTCGAAGAGGCGCTGATGCTCGAAAACCCGGTGACCGACATCACGATTGCGATGGAGCTGAACTACTTCCAGCTCAACCGCGCCGAGTACTTCGTGCCGGTCGGCGTGAAGATTCCGGGCAGCGAGCTGGTGCTGGCCAAGCGCGGGGGCGCGGCCCGAACCGTCATCGACTTCATCGGCGAGGTGAAGGACGACTACGGCATCACGATTCAGAACGTGCGCGACAAGCTCGACATCCGCTTGAGCGCCGACACGGCGAGCCAGCTCGCCAGGCGGCCGATTCAGTACCGAGACCGGGTTCACGCTGCTCCCTGGCAAGTACGTCATCAAGATTCTTGCCCGCGACGTCGAGACGGGCCGGATGGGCACGTTCCAGACCACCTTCACGATTCCGAACCTCAACCGCGAGGAGAAGCGGATTCCGACGAGCTCGGTCGTGCTGAGCAGCCAGCGCGTGCCGCTTTCGGACGCCTTGTACAGCGTCCGGCAGAAGCTGCCCGCCGACGCCGTGAACCCGCTGGTCGTCAACGGCGAGAAGCTCATCCCGAGCGTCACGCGCGTGTTCACGAAGAGCCGCGATTTCCACGTGTTCCTGCAGGCGTATCAACGCGCCGCAACGACCACACAGCCGCTGGTGGCCAGCGTGTCCTTCTACAAGGATGGCGCGAAGGTGTACGAGACCGCGCCGCACGCGGTGGTCGAGGGGCTGGATCCGAAGACGAAGGCCGTGCCGCTGCAGTTCACGATCTCGCTGGAAGGCTTGCCAACGGGCCGCTACGACTGCCAGGTGTCGGTGCTCGATCCCACAAGTGCCAAGGCCACCTTCTGGCGGGCCGGGATCGTCATAGTCCCTTGAATCTAAAAACTAGAATCTAAAAACTAGAATCTTCGACGTGATCGGAAGATTTTAGATTCTAGATTTTAGATTATAGATTTCAGATTCTAGACCCCCGCAGTTCGTGTAGCCTATGGGAATGAGATTCAACACATTCGTGCTCACGGCGGCTCTTGCCCTCGCGGGTCCAGCGGCCTCGGCCCAGCAAGTGACGAAGGAAGCGCGCGACGGCATCAAGAATTTCGCCCGCGTCGAGACCACCGTGGCGTGCGCCGGCGCGATTACCGTCGATGCGATGCCCGAGATCAGGAAGATGGGATTCGTGTCGGTGATCAATCTGCGCGAGGCGCAGGAACCGGGCGCCGACATCGAGACGCAGCGCGCGGCCGCGCAGGCGGCGGGGCTGCGCTACTATCACGTGCCGATGAACACGGGCAAACCCGATCCGAAGGTCGCAGACGAGTTCATCAAGGTGATCACGTCGAAGGAAGCGGCGCCCGCCTTCATCCACTGCGCGAGCGCCAATCGGGCGTCGGCGATGTGGTTGATCAAGCGGATTGTGGTCGATCGCTGGGATGTCGATCGCGCCTCGGCCGAAGCCGAAGCGCTCGGCCTGACCAACCCCGCGCTGAAACAATGGGCGCTTGACTACGCGCGCGCGCCCCGGTAGAGCACGCGCCGAAAATGGCAAATGGCCGATGGCAAATGACAATGGCCAGGCAAATGCCAGAACGCGCTCTGCCATCTGCCACTTGCCATCTGCCATGACCAGGGGGCGAGTCAGGTCCGTTCTATCTTCACGCTCTGTATGGAGATCGGCTTCAGCGGCCGGTCGCTGGGCTTGCTCGTGGCCGTCCCGCCGATCTTTTCGATCACGTCCATCCCCTCGACCACTTCGCCAAAGATGCTGTGCTTGTTGTCGAGCCACGGCGTCGCGGCGAGCGTGATGAAAAACTGACTGCCGTTCGTGTTGGCGCCGGCGTTGGCCATCGACAGCAGGCCCGGCTTGGTGTGCTTCAGCTTGGGGCTGAACTCGTCGGCGAATTTGTAGCCAGGGCCACCGGTGCCGGTGCCGAGCGGACACCCGCCTTGAATCATGAAACTGTCGATCACGCGGTGAAAGACGAGCCCGTCGTAGAACGGACGCTTCGCCTTCTGACCGGTCTTCGGGTCGGTGAATTCCTTCGTGCCTTCCGCGAGGCCGGTGAAGTTGGCCACCGTGTTCGGCACGTCCTGGTCGAACAACCGGATCTTGAAGTTGCCTTCTGTCGTCGTAAAGAGCGCATGCACCATCCCCACATCATAGCCATAATGGATTCAGGGACGCCATGATTCCGTTTTCAATCCTCGATCTGTCGCCCATTGTCGAGGGTGGCGACGCGTCGCGGGCGCTGCGGAACACGATCGATCTGGCGCGGCACGCGGAAGCGTGGGGGTATCACCGCTACTGGCTGGCGGAGCATCACAACATACCGTCGGTCGCGAGCGCGGCCACGGCGGTCGTCATCGGCGCCGTGGCGGGGCAGACCTCGACGATACGTGTGGGCGCCGGCGGCATCATGCTGCCGAATCACGCGCCGCTCGTCATCGCCGAGCAGTTCGGCACGCTCGAGTCGCTCTTCCCCGGCCGCATCGATCTGGCGCTGGGGCGCGCGCCGGGATCCGACCCATTGACGGCACGGGCGCTTCGTCGCGGTGGGGGCGACGCCGATACTTTTCCGCAGGATCTCCTCGAGCTGATGAGCTACTTCACTGCGCCCGAAGGTCAGCGCGTGAAGGCGATTCCGGGGGCCGGGCTTCGCATTCCAATCTGGATTCTTGGTTCGAGCCTCTTCGGCGCGCATGTGGCGGCCGAGCTCGGACTGCCGTACGGATTTGCCTCGCATTTCGCACCGGCGCACATGATGGATGCGCTCGCCGTCTACCGGCAGCGATTCCGGCCTTCGGAGTCGCTCGATCGCCCCCACGTCATGCTCGGCATCAACGTCGTCGCGGCGGAGACCGACGAGAACGCGCGGCATCTTTTCTCATCGCACCAGCAGGCGTTCGTCAACCTGAGACGCGGCACGCCCGGCCCCCTGCCGCCGCCCGACGACCGCTTCACTGGCACGCTGGCACCCCACGAGCGGGCGGAGATCGACCACACGCTGTCGGTGACGGCGATCGGATCGACGGAAACCGTGCACGCCGCCATCGCCGCGCTCGTCGCCCGCACAGGCGCGGATGAACTGATCATGGTTTCACAGATCTACGACCATGCCGCCCGGCTGCGGTCGTACCGAGCTCACGGCCGCGCTCCGCGACCCCGTCGCGTCGCAGACGGGAAACGTGCTAAGGCAGGGCTAAAGCCCTGCGCCACCGTTACCGTTACGAACTCTACGAACCCCACGAACCCCACGAACTCCACGAACCTACGAACCCACGAACCTACGAACTCTACGAACCTTGTGAGCGTCTGTTACACACCCTTCACTCCACGGTTGTCCGGGCGTAAGCTCTACGCGTCATCCTCACCGCGGCCCGGAGGTTCCCATGCTCGATAGACGTGCGTTTCTGCTCAGCGGGTTGGCGGCCTACGGCGCGTCCGCGCGCGCGCTGTTTGCCGGCGGAGCGGTGCTGCAACGCCCGAAGTTTCCGACCTCACCGTTTACGCTCGGCGTGTGTTCCGGCGATCCCGCGCCCGATAGCGTCGTCTTGTGGACGCGTCTGGCCATCGATCCGTTGAATGGCGGTGGAATGCCGCGGCAGCCGGTCGAGGTGCAATGGCAGGTCGCCGCCGACGATCGCCTGTCGAAGGTCGTGCGATCGGGGAAGGCGATTGCATCGCCCGAGTGGGGTCATGCCGTGCACGTCGAGGTGTCCGGGCTGCAGCCTCACCGCTGGTACTGGTATCAGTTCCGAGCGGGCACCGAGTTGAGCCCGATCGGGCGCACGCGCACCTTTCCGGCGCCGGGCTCGGCCGTCGACCGGCTGCGCTTTGCCATTGCCTCGTGCCAGCACTTCGAAACGGGCCTGTTCACGGCGTATCGTCACATGGCCGACGAGGATCTCGACCTCGTCATGCACCTGGGCGATTACATCTACGAGAATCCGGGACGCGACAAGTTCGTGCGGAAGCACGTCGGCGGCGAACTGCTGACCATCGACGACTACCGCAATCGATACGCGCAATACCGGAGCGATCCGGCGCTGCGTGCCGTACACGCATCATTCCCGTTTCTCGTAGTCTGGGACGACCACGAGGTGGACAACAACTACGCCGGGTTGTACGACGAAGCCGGTACTCCGGTCGAGCAGTTCGCCTTGCGCAGGGCCGCCGCGTACAAAGCGTATTTCGAGCACATGCCGCTGCGACGCAGCTCGATTCCCTCGGGCGCGCTGCTGCAGCTGTATCGCCCGTTTTCCTACGGGACGCTCGCAAGCATCCTGATGCTCGACACGCGGCAGTACCGGACCGATCAGCCCTGCGGCGACAACGTGCAGCTGATTTGCGAAGGCGCCCGTGATTCGCGTGCGACGATGCTCGGAGAGGGGCAGGAGAAGTGGTTGCTGGATCGTCTCGATCGCTCGCGGACCGGGTGGAATCTCCTCGCACAGCAGATTCCGATTGCGCGTCTCGACCGGGCGCCGGGTCCCGAGCACCGCTACTCGATGGACAAGTGGGATGGCTACGAGCAGAGCCGGACGCGCCTGATGCGGTTTCTCGGCACGAGAAAGCCGTCCAATCCCATCGTGCTCGCGGGTGACGTGCACAACAACTGGGTGAACGACCTGCGGTTCAACGTCGACGACCCCAGGACTCCTGTCGTGGCGTCTGAGTTCGTGGGAACGTCGATCACGTCGGGGGGTGATGGCTCCGACATGTCACCCGCGATGAAAGCCATCGTGCCCGAAAACGAGTGCGTGCGCTTTGCCAACGATCAGCGCGGCTACGTCAGGTTCGAGCTCAAGCCCAAAGAGCTCCGTTCCGATTACCGTGTCGTCGAATACGTGTCGAGGCCGGATGCGCCGATCAAGACCAGGGCGTCATTCGTCGTGGAGGATGGGCATCCCGGGGCGAAGTCCGCTTGAGAGCACGGATAGTTCGTATGGTTCGTCGGTTCGTCGGTTCGTCGGTTCGTCGGTCGTCGGGTTCGTCGAACCTCACGAACCCACGAACTTTACGAACTTTACGAACCGTTGAGTCCCTTTCCGTGGCCTTCCAGTAACATTCCGACGATGCGCGCCCACTCCTCATCGAGCGTGTCATGGGCGACCGGCTGTTCCGCCCGCCGGTACCAGTAACCCGCGTTTCCCAGATCGCCTTCTTTCCGGTGCAGGTACGCGTGGACCCACGAGCCGGTTCGATCGTCGATGTCCTGGGCGATCGCATGGGCGGCATTCCAGTTTCCCTTCGCGGCTTCCCACATCGCGCGAAGCGCGTGCGAAGCCCCGTGCGGCGGGCCGGGCTGGGTCAGCGACTGCCGGAACTCTTCGAGCGTCATCTTCTCTGTGAACGTCCGTCATTCTTACATGGCGCCGGAGCGCCGGCGTGCCTTTCACCCCGAAATGTTCCGTTCCGGCACGAAAGTGTCGGTACCGTGAACAACTATCTGTAGCGTACAACGACAAACGTGCGGCATCGCGCTTGCTACCTCGCATAGGCCAGGGAGAAGTGAGATGCGAGCCATGACACGCTGGATGCTCTTGACGATCATGATTCTGACGCCGGCCGTCGCGTCGGCGCAGAGCTGAAACGGATTCGAATCTGTTCTGGGACGTCACCAAGGCCGTCGTCCTCGATCCGACGACGTACGCACCGGCGACGCTGTCGTATACCTCGATGAAGCTCGACTGGAACACCTCGCAGCCGCTGTTTCGCAACGGCTGGGTCGAGCAGAATCATCGGTTTACGATGAGCGGCCGTGCGAACGACGTGCCGGTGAGCTTCGTGGACGGCAACAAACAGATCCGCAAGATGGCGCTGATGCACCTGCAGGAGTCCATCGTCAACAACGCCGCGGCGAACATCTTCGAGCGCGTGCTGGCGAACAAGTATCCGAAGCACCGGACGCTGTTCAAGATCCTCAGCTGGACGGAACGCATCGCCTTTGCGTCGTATATGTCGTATTACGCGTCGGCCCAGCATTTCAAGCAGGCCGAGCGTAACCGCCAGCTGGCGTTGCAGTTCGGGTATCGATAGAGGTTTACGCGAGGGGCCGAGGAGTTTTTTCTACGGAAGAAAGAATTTCCTCAGACCCTCGCCAGGACGCGGCCGAGCAGTCGGCGCGCGTCGTCCACGCCCATCGCGATCGTCGCTCCCGCATACACGCCTGTATAAGGAATCAGCACCAACGCTGCAGTCGCAATCGGATGCATCGCCGGCAGGGCCAGCTTGACGCCCCACGCGAGGCCGGCCGCGAGGAGCGCCGCTGTCCACAGCCGGAGGCTGAGCGCCGAGGGTATCCCCGTCGGGCCGATCCGCGCGTTTAGCGTCCGTCGCAGCAGCAACAGTTCGACCCATCCTGCCACGCTTGCGGCGGCTGTGAGGCCGGCGGTTCCCCAGAGCCGGTTGATGCCGAGCGCCCCGGGCAGCACGACCGCCGCGAGATAGCCGAGCACGGTGGCGATTGCCACGTGCACGAGCGCGTAGCGGAGCGGCGTGCGGGTGTCGCGCAGCGCGTAGTAGCTCGACGAGTACAGACGCGCGCACGTCGTCGCCAGCAGGCCCAGTGAGAATCCCGCGAGGATGCCCCAGACGTAGATAGCATCATCGTGCGTGAACCGGCCGGTTTGGAACATCGCGGCAGCCACGACGTCGCCAAGGGCGATGAAGGCCACCGCCGAGGGCACCACGAAGAAGGCGATCTGGCGAAGCCCGCTGTTGATGCGATCGCGGACGGTATCCAGCGCGTCGAGACCGGCCGCCCCCGACATCGCCGGCAGCGCCGCCGCCGAGACCGAGAGGCCGAACACGCTGGCCGGGAGCGTGTAGAGCAGCTGCGCGTTCGCCAGGCCGGTGACCGCGCCGGTGGGCAGCAGGCTCGCGAGCAGCGCGTCGATGTACACGCTGATCTGCACGACGCCGCGGCCGACCAGCACAGGCGCGAAGTTGTTCACGGTCGTGCGCACGTGCTCGGACAGCTCGAGCCGCAGGCGGAGATCGGGGACGAGCCGCAGCACCGCCGGCATCTGCACGAGCATCTGCAGCGCGCTGCCGACGACGGCGCCCCATGCCAGGAGCACCGCGAGGCGCGGCAGCGGGACGGTCGCGCCCCACCACAGAAGCGTCACGATCATCGCGACGTTCCAGATGACCGGCGCGATGTACGAGAGAAGAAACCGGCGATGGCTGTTGAGGATGCCGAGGCACCACGCCGACAGCACGAGGAGACCGGCGCCCGGGAACAGGATGCGCACGATGGCGATCGTCAACGCGCGCTTCTCGCCGCGAAATCCTGGGGCGATGAGCCCGACGAGAAGAGGTGTCGCCACGACGCCGGCCAGCACGAGCACCGACGTCATCAGCGCGAGCAGGGCCGCCACGGCCCCGGCGACTCTCGCGGCAGTCTCTCGCTCGTTGCGCGCGACCAGCGTCGCGTAGACCGGGATGAACGACGCCGACAGCGCCCCTTCGCCGAACAGGTTCTGCAGGAAGTTTGGAATGCGGAATGCCGCCATGAACGCATCGGCGGAGTCGGATTGCATGCCGAAGTAATGCGCGAACACGCGCTGGCGGACGAAGCCGGTCAGCCGGCTGCACAGGATGCCGAATGCGACGAGCGCCGATGAACGATCCACTAGCTGAGCATGATACTGGAGGCCGTGGAGGCGGGTCCGTCACCACAGAGGCTGCGATGGGAGCGGAGGCAAATACAAAGAGGACACAGAGTGAATTCTTCGAAAAGAATTCTCTGTGTCCTCCTGTTTTCGAGCGAAGTGTGCCTCTCTTACCTCTGTGGTTCGCCTCTAGAACCTGAAGCCGATCGCGAAGTCGAACATCCGGCCGCCGTCCGCACCCGCACGCGGCCCCGGATAGTGCGAGTTCGCCGTGCCCTGGCCGAAGCGCGGGCCCTGCACGTAGCCGGTCGGCAGACCGAACTCGTCACGGGCGCTCGCCGGATCGGCGGCGATCGTCGTGTCCCACGCAATCAGCTTCTGGTTGTTGAGCAGGTTGAAGCTCTCGAACTTGATCCACGGCTGCGCCGAGCGCCACACCGGAACCGAGTAGGTCACCGCGAGGTCGACCAGCCCATATCCTTCGAAATACTGCGAGCCGCGCTCGCCGAAGAACACCTGCTGCGTCGGCGTCCCGGCGTAGCCGGGGTTGCGCGCCGCCTGAACCGAGCTCAGCGGCTGACCGTTCATCACGAGGCTGTAGGTGCGCCCCGAGTTGTAGCGGTACATCGGCGCGACGGTCAGCGAACCGTACCGGCCGAGGCCCGTCACGTAGTCGGCCCACACGCGCACCTTGTTGCGCTGGAAGTCGTCGAGCCGGCCGTCCGGGGCGCTGCGCGCGAGCGAGATCATTTCCGGATAGTCGCCGAAGGGCGACCCGGTCGGATTGGGCGACTCGCCCTCGAAGTTGCCGTCGTTCTTCAGCTGCACCGTCCAGTGGCCGTTCACCGTCAGCGCCCGCATCACGCGGTGCTGACCCATGAACTGCAGCGCCGAATACTCGCGCTTCATCTCGTCGCTGTTGTCGTAGACGATGTTGTCGAGCTGCCCCAGCGTGGCGCCGTCGATCACGATCGGCGTCTTGCCGTTGGCGTACAGGATGAACTCTTCGATGAAGTTCGACGTCTTGCGCTGGACGAAGAGGAACTTCGCGAAGCTGCGCGCGCCGAACGTCCGCGCCGCCCCGAAGGTGTATTCGGAGGTCACCGGCGACGACAGGTCGTCGGCGAACTGCACGTTCAGCGCCGGGAACGTACCCGCCACGACGCCGCTGTAGTTGTTCAGGTCGAACCCGGGCGCGAACGTCCGGCCTTCGCCGGCGGGCCCGTTGTAGACCATCGTGTAGCGATCGGAGTTGCCGACGTTGGTGTTCCGCGAAAACTGCACCGCGTTGTACTTGCCGGAATACTGGGAGTACGACGCCTGGAGCACCATGGTGCCGTCGCCCGCGACGTCGTACGCCGCGCCGAGACGCGGCACGACGCGCGACACGCCTGGAGACTTCGGCCCGCTCGTCGCTTCGCTGCCCGCGTGCTCGAAGCGCATGCCGACGTTCAGCGTCAGCTTCTGGGATGCCACCCAGCGGTCCTGCACGTAGGCCGACAGCGTCGACTGGTTGAACTCGGCGCCGCGGTGGGGAATCCACCGCTGCACACGCGACACACCCGGCAGGAACGTCGGCAGGGGATGACCATCCGCGTCGAGCACGGGCACGCCGCCTGCGACTTTGAAGTCGGACAGGAACACGTAGCCGGTCGAGCTCTGGGCGTTCGCGCCGACGCGCGTGTCGACGAAATTCTCGAAGCCGCCCTTCAGCTCGTGGCTGCCCAGCCGGCGATCGGACGCGAAGTAGGTGAGGCTGGCCGTGATCTGACGGTTGTTCCGCTGTTCGGGATCGCTCGCGTCGAAATACGGCGCGTTGTACTGATACTGCGTGCCCGTGCGCGTCAGGAACGGCGAATCGATGATGGCGGTCGAGGTGCCGCCCACGCCCTCGGTGGCGAAGTGCTTCTGCGAGTACTGCGCCGACAGCAGCATCCGCTGGTTCAGCGCGGCGTTGTAGTTCACGACGCCGAGCCGGTTGGGCACCGACGGCGAGATGAGCGCGGCCTTGTCGATGCTGAACGACAACACCGGTTCGTTCTCGCGGTGCACGCGGTTGTCGATGAAGCTGCCCTGGAGCGTGTGGCTCGGCCGCAGGGTGCCCGTCAGCTTGCCCTCGTAGCGCTTGCTGTCGTTGGACTTCGTATACGGGACCGCCGTGGCCGGCATCGTGCCGAACGTCGACGAGTTCTCGAAGCGGCCGGCGCCGAAGAACCAGACGCGATCTTTCGCCAGCGGTCCGCCCAGGGTGAACTCGGAGAAGTGCGAGAGCTTGTTGTTCAGATACGGATTGGCCGGAGTCGGCTGTCCGCGCTCGATGTTGTTCGCGCTTTCGAACGGCGTTTCGTTCGTCCACGAGGGCCGCGTGAAGGTCATGCGGTAGCTGCCCGCGAAGCGATTGCCGCCGTTCTTGGTCACGATGTTGACGACGCCACCCGAGAAGCGGCCGTACTCGGCCGTGACGCCAGAGGTGAGCACCTGCACCTCGCCGATGGCGTCCTCGATGTAGAGGTCGTTGGACGTGCCGAGCAGGTTGTCGTTCACGTCGACGCCGTTGACGAGGAACACGTTGTCGTAGGCGAAGCCGCCGGAAATCGACAACTGGTTCGGGCTCGGCGTGTTGGTGGTGACTCCCGGCATGAGCTCGGCAATCAGATACGGCGTCCGGCCCATCGGCAGCGCGTTGACTTCGGCCGCCGTGATGTTGGCGCTCGCCTGGGAGGAGGTGACTGCCGGTGGAATGACGCCTTCCACGAGCACGGTCTCCGAAACGGCCGCGACCGCGAGCGTCACATCGACATTCGCTGTGGCGCCGAGCGGCAGGAGCGCCGTCAGCTCGACCGGTGTCAGGTTGTCCTTCGAGACGCGAATGGTGTACGTCCCTGGCGGCAGGATGGGGATCGAATACACCCCGTTGACGTCGGTCGTCACCGCGCGCTCACCCTGAAGCGCCGGCGACGTGACGACCACGGCGGCGTCGGGAATCGACAGGCCGTCAGTGGACTTCACCGCACCAGTGAGTGTTCCAGACTGGACGCCCTGGGCGAAGATCGGCCCGGACACCAGCGCAAGCATCACGAAGAGGCCGAGAAACCTACGTTTCATATGGTCACCTTCCAAGAGTGGGCTCGTGTACGTAAACCCCGTGTAAATCCAGCAGCCAAAGAGCAGGATGGGTGCCACGGACCCCTCTCCACCCCTTATCCCCTTGTGTTGTATGGATCTTCCTCTTGTGTTGTATGGGACTGTCTGACCGTTAGGAGGACAGTATGGTCGGGCCAAATGTGCCGGAATGGCACATCCGCCACCGGATCTGAAACCAAAAGTAGGAGTCAGACCTACAGCGAAACTCAGTACTTCTTTGTCAGCGGTAGTTGCCGAACTGGAGGGCGACGCCGAAGTCGTGACCGCGCAAGAGGCCGATTGCCGTCTGTAGCTCGTCTTTGGAGGCCGACGAAATGCGCAGCTGGTCCCCTTGAATGGTGGCCTGCACCTTCTTCAACTTCTGATCCTTCAGGAACTTGACGATATCCCGCGCCGCGTCGCTCGAGATACCCTGCTGAAGCGTGATGACCCGGCGCACACTCGATCCGGCCGCCGCGTCGATGTCGCCAAGCTTGAGGTTCTTGACCGGCACGTTCCGGCGAATCATCCGCGTCTGGAGGACGTCCCAGAGCGCGTTCATCTTCATCGTGTCTTCCGCGGCGAGCGTCAGGGTGTTCTCGGCCTTGTTGAACTCGATCGACGCCGTCGAGCCCTTGAAGTCGTAGCGCTGGGAGATTTCTTTCCGGGCCTGGTTGACCGCGTTGTCGACTTCCTGGAGATCGACGGTCGATGTCACATCAAAAGATGAAACAGCGGGCATTGACTAATCGTACTATATCGAATGATTTGGCAGATCTTGACGCTCGTGTTCGCAGCGGGGATCGTCGGAGGGTTAGTCAACTCTCTTATGGCCGGGGAATTTCAGCTGCCACGTCGAGACCGCCAGGCGAACGTCTTCAAGCCAGGCTGGATGGGTAGTTGTCTGGTTGGAGGTCTTGCAGCCGTCGCCTTTTGGGGTTTGTACGGTCCACTGACCGGGTACCTCTTGATCGGTACAAGCGATGCAGCAATGGCGCCGCCGACTCTCAATGTCGGCGAGCTGTTCGGATCGTTGGTAACCGGGATCGGTGGAGGCAAGTTGCTGCTGGGCCAAGTGGATCGTCGGGTACTCAAGAGCGAAAGAGACGCTCTCGTCGCGACCAAGAGCACGCTCGCGGATGTTGTCAAAAATCTCACGTCGCCGCGTCAACGGTCCAAGGAACTAGGGAAATGACGGCAGACCCGGTAGACCAGATTTCCGAACTCGCCGAGCGACTGAAGAGTGCCGCTCCTTTGGAGTCACCCGCCATTGCGGATCAGCTGAATCAACTGGTGGAAGCGGTCGGCCCTCAACTGGCCGATTCAGTTCGTTGGACGAAAGCTGTTTCAGCGATCGCGAACGATCCGATTGTCCGCCAGAATCTCGAGCAGGTCGCGAATGCCTCCCGGCAGATCCAGCTCGATCGCACCCAGCTTGCCCGGATCGCCACGGAATTCCAACGACTTCAAGATTCGGGTGTTCTTGATCAAGTGGCGGCCGCTGCGCGGCAGATTCAAATCGATCAAGCCCAGTTCGCACAGATTGCAGCGGAGTTTCGAAGGCTACAGGAATCAGGCTTCCTGGATCAAATTCACAAATACCAGCAACAGCTTGGGGAACTCGCTGCAAGTGTTCGGAAGATCACTGAAAAATGACGGCCCGACGACACATCTGCAACGGCGATCACCATCTCGCATTTCGCGCCAACGCGGAGTCTCGCGCGTTCATCTGAGGTGTCCACCCGCAGCAGGTGGCGCGAAAATTGAAGTCGACTGCAAGATGCGAAACCAAGTCACCGCTATTGCGATGGTCATAGTGGGGTTGGTATGGGGGCCGTGCGCCGCGTCGGCACAGCCATCCAGCGCGGGCCAGCCTGCACTCGTTGATCTGCTCGTCTGGGGAACCTACCACAAGGTCGATCCACGCGCCTATTCGCCTGCGGTGCAGGTGGAACTTGAAAAGCACCTTCAGCGTTCCCAGGAGTACCGGTCGACCCGGCCCGCGCCAACGAATTCCTCCGAGCTCGAAATGGTGTACGACGCCCAGGTTCGCTACGAGCGTCGGCTCGTGGCAGTTACCGATGACCCTCGGGCGGGAGCGCTGGCAGTGGAGTACGTGGAGAGCCTTCGACCCTGTTACGAATGGGAGGGGTACCACGATTGTCCCCAGCAGGAGGCCAGCTTTGCGACTGAATACCGAGCAGCCAACCCGGCTGGGCCCTTCAACGAATTTCTATCCCTGCTCGCTGCCCACCGCTGGCTCTGCACAGCAGAGGCCTATGAATACGAGAAACGGCCCGATGGGGCTTCGGGTAGCCGACGTGCTTCTGAACAAGCGTTGGCAATAGCCCGGCAATCAAAGGCCCTCTTGGTCCGCATGGCCGCCGAAGAGCTGGCAGAGCGTGGACGATGCCACGCCTAGGGCTAGCGGGGCCGTTCGTTCATCGCACGGCCGTTACTGTGTAGGTCGTCGGCGCTCATCCGCTATCTATGGACTCTTTTCCGTCGTATTCGTACTATAATCGGTGAACCTCACGCCCCGGTCAGGCGGCTCAAAGTCGCAATTAGCTGGGGAGTCGATGGGGCAGTCCCCCAATTACTGGTAGAGGCCGACCACACAGTCGGCGCACAAAAGCAGGTGCGAATGGCAGACGCAGGTGAAGGACTAATCGACGCACAGAACCGCATCCAGGAGCGGATGGACGAGCGTGAAGAAGAGCGCGCCCGCCGCGCAATGCCCCAGGCCCAGTACGATCCGGAGCAGTTGAGGCGGGCCGAATCGCTGCGCCTTGCCTATACCGAGCTGAGCCGGCAGCTCGAAGCGACCACACATACCGCCCGCCGTCAGCAGTTGACGAGCGCGCTGGCCGAGCTCGAACGCCAGCTCGAATCGCTGGGCGCGCGGCCGCATTAACGGCCGCCTTTTCAGGAGCCACATTTCGGTCGCAACAGGCGGGTCGTGTTGTGTGAACCCGTCGAATTCGATAGCATTGGCTGTTCGCTTGTGAAGGTTTTCGCAAGCGGCGCGGGGCAATGGGGTCCGCGCGTGGCTCCCGCGACTCATGATTGAGAGCTGGCTCCTCATTCTTCTGCTGATGGTGATGGCCGTCGGGTTCGGCGGCACATCGGTCGTGCTCGGCAGAATCCTCGGCCCGAAACGCCCCACCCCGGAAAAACAGGCGCCCTACGAGTGCGGCATGCCCGCGGTCGGCGACGCCCGCGAGCGGCAGTCGGTTCGCTTCTACCTCATCGCGATGATCTTCCTGCTGTTCGACATCGAAGTCGCCTTCCTCTATCCCTGGGCGCTTGCGCTCCGATCGCTGGGGTGGGCCGGCTACGTGCAGGTCGTCCTCTTCACGCTCGTCCTCTGTGCGGGCTACGTGTATGTCTGGAAGAAAGGTGCGTTGGATTGGAGTCAAAGCTAGAGGATCGTCGATCGTCCATCGTCGATCGTCCATCGTCGATCGTCCAGAGCGTGACTGACGTCCCTTCCCGGACGAGGGACGATGGACGATCGCCGATCGACGATGATCTGGCCAACCTGCCGGTTCTGACCACGCAGGTCGAGAAGCTCGTGCAATGGGCGCGGCGCTCGTCGATCTGGCCGGTCACGTTCGGGCTCGCCTGCTGCGCCATCGAGATGATGGCCATGAGCTGCGCGCGCTACGACATCGCGCGCTTCGGGGCGGAAGTCTTTCGCGGCTCGCCTCGTCAATCCGACCTGATGATTGTCGCCGGCCGGCTGTCGCGGAAAATGGCGCCCGCGCTTCGCCGGGTGTACGACCAGATGCCCGAGCCCAAATGGGTGATTTCGATGGGCGCCTGTGCCTCGATCGGCGGCGTCTTCGACAACTACGCGCTCGTGCAGGGGGTCGATCAGATCGTGCCGGTCGACGTCTATGTGCCCGGATGCCCGCCCCGGCCCGAATCGCTCATCTACGGCATCGTTCAGCTGCAGAAGAAGATCGAGAGCCAGCGAGCATGATCGATCTGCTGCGCTCGTTGTTTCCGGCCGTTGCGCTGGAGGCGGGTGACGCGACCGATCAGCCGACCATCCGTGTGCCGGCGGCGAGCCTCGTCGAGGTCTGCCGTGCCCTTCACGACCATGCCGAGCTCGGGTTCGTGCTGCTGGCCGACATCACCGCGGTCGACTGGTGGCCCCGCGAGCCCCGGTTCGAGGTGGTGTATCACCTGTCGTCCATGACCAGACGCCTGCGTGTGAAGGTGTCGCTCGACGGCGGGGCCGCACGGCTGCCGACCGTGCAGAGCGTATGGCGGGGTGCGGACTGGCTGGAGCGGGAAACCTGGGACATGTTCGGGATCGTGTTCGAGGATCACGGCGATCTTCGCCGTCTGCTGATGCCGGAAGACTGGGAGGGCCACCCGCTGCGCAAGGACTTTCCCGTGCAGATCCGTCTGCGGCCGCGCGCGGACGAACCGCTCCAGGTGACCGAAGAGGAATTTCGCGCAAACCTGGCGAGGGATAAAGCCGCGCGAGCGGATGCGCCGCGATCATGAGCGGCGATCGGGCGAGCGCGGTGGCGGCGACGCTGCGCGAGGCGGCCCACCTGCACGAGACCGCTGCGCGTGAATCGGCCGGCGCCGTGGCGGTCGCGGTCGAGACGCTGTCGGCCGCGCTCGGCAGCGGCGGGAAGGTGTTGATTTTCGGCAACGGCGGCAGCGCGGCCGACGCGCAGCACTTCGCGTGCGAGCTCGTGGGGCGGTTCCTGCGCGAGCGGCAGGCGCTGGCGGCGATTGCCTTGACCACCGACGCCAGCACGATGACGGCGGTGGCCAACGACTACGGCTTCGATCGCGTGTTCGTGCGGCAGATCGAAGCGCTCGGCCGGCCCGGCGATGTCGCCATCGGCATTTCAACGAGCGGCTCGTCCGCCAACGTGCTCGCGGGCGTGCAATACGCGAAGTCGCGGGGGTTGAAGACAGTGGCGTTCACCGGCGGAGACGGCGGACCGATCGGCGCGGCGGCTGACGTGCATGTGAACGTGCCTCACGCCCTCACCCCTCGCGTTCAGGAAGTACATCGCACGCTCATTCACGCGGTGTGCGACCAGATCGAACGCGAGCTTGGCCATCACCCTAAGCCCTGACCCCTGAGCCCTAAGCCCTGAGCCCCTAAGCCCTTTATTGAGCGCGATGCCGGAACTTCGAACGGAAACGATGACCGTCAACATGGGGCCGCAGCACCCGAGCACCCATGGTGTGCTCCGGCTGGTGCTCGAGCTCGACGGCGAGACGGTCGTCTCCGCGGCCCCGACGATTGGTTATCTCCACACCGGCATCGAGAAGACCGCGGAGCAGAAGAAGTTCCAGCAGATCATTCCGCTCGTCGAGCGCATGGACTATCTGAGCGCGCAGTCCAACGCCTACGCGTACTGCCTCTCGGTGGAGAAGATGCTCGGTCTCGAGATGCCGGATCGTGTCAGGTGGATTCGGGTGCTCCTGGCCGAACTGCAGCGCATCAACAGCCATCTCGTGTGGCTCGGGACGCACGCCATGGAAGTGGGCGCCATCTCGGTGATGCTCTACTGTTTCCGCGAGCGCGAGCTGTTGCTCGACATCAACGAGCGCATCGCGGGCTTCCGGTTGTTCCCGAGCTACATCCGGGTCGGTGGCCTGCGGGAAGATCTGCCGCGCGGGTTTCACCAGGTCGTCACGCAGTTTCTCGATAACTTCCCGGTCAAGCTCGGCGAATACGAGGACCTGCTCACGAAGAACGACATCTATAAGAAGCGGACGCAGGGTGTCGGGAAGCTCACCAGGCAGGAGTGCATCGACTTGAGCCTGGCGGGCCCGATTGGGCGCGCGTCGGGCTGGAACTACGACGTGCGAAAGATGTTTCCCTACGGCGGCTACGAGACGTTCGAGTTCGACGTCCCGGTCGGCACCGAAGGCGACGTCTACGAGCGATACCGGGTGCGGCTCGCGGAGATGCGGGAAAGCGTCAAGATCTGCCGTCAGGCGCTCTCGCGAATTTCGCCGGCGGGCGTGTTCGCGGCCGATGCGCCGTCGGTGGTGCCGCCGCCGAAGGACCGCGTCTACACGGAAATGGAAGCGCTGATTCAGCACTTCCTGATCTACTCGCAGGGCTTTACCGTGCCGGCGGGCGAAGCCTACGTGGCGGTCGAAGGGCCGCGCGGCGAGCAGGGCTTCTACGTTGTCTCGGATGGCACGAACCGTCCCTGGCGCGTGAAGGCACGCTCGGCGTCGCTCCTCGCATGCCAGGCGTTGCCGAAGATGATTATCGGCGGGCTCATCGCCGATGTGATCGCCGTCATCGGCTCCATCGACGTGGTGATGGGAGACGTGGATCGATAGATGCGTTGGGTGCGAGAGGTGCGATGGGTGCGTTGGGTGCGAAGGGGCAGGCGAATGACTTTTCATCCCAAGATTGATTATCGGGAGCTTCACCGGTCGAAGCGGCAGATGCCGATCGACGATGGGAAGCCGTTTCAATACACGCCCGAGAACCGCGAGCGGATCGAGGCGATTGCCAGAAGGTATCCGGAAAATCCGGCCGGCCGCCGCTCGGCGATCCTTCCGGCGCTGTATCTCGTGCAGCGCCAGCTTGGTTACGTGTCGCTGAGCGCGATTCAGCATGTCGCGGGTGTCATCGGCTGCACGCCGGCCGAGGTCGAAGACGTCGTGTCGTTCTACACGATGTTCTATACCCGGCCGGTCGGGAAATTCGTGGTGCAGGTGTGCCGCACGCTGCCGTGCGCGCTGCGCGGGGCGGAGCGGGTGACCGAGGAATTGATGGCCGCGCTGGGCCTCGAGCCGAACGGCACCGATGCGTCCGGCACGTTCACGCTCATGGAAGTCGAGTGCCTGGGCGCCTGCGATCGGGCGCCGCTCGTCGTGGTCAACGACACCTGGCACGAATGCCTTGCGCCCGAGGGCGCGAAAAAGCTCGTGGACGATTTGCGCGCGCGCGGCGAAGACGCGCTCACCGGTTGCCATCACGAGGCTCCGGATAGGGAATCTAAAAACTAGAATCTAAAAACTGAAGACTGAAAACTAAAAACTGAAAACTGAAAACTGATCCCATGGAACCGGTCCTGACCAAACATGTTCGCCAGCCCCATTCCTACACCCTCGACTTCTATTTGAAGAATGACGGGTACGAGGGGCTGCGCAAAGCGCTGGCGATGAAGCCCGAGCAGGTGATCGATCTCGTCAAGGCGTCGGGCCTGAAGGGGCGCGGCGGTGCCGGATTTCCGACGGGCATGAAGTGGCAGTTCGTGGTGAAGGACACGCCGAAGGCCAAATACATCGTCTGCAATGCCGACGAGAGCGAACCCGGCACGTTCAAGGATCACCTGCTGATGGAGCGCAACCCGCATCTGCTCTTCGAGGGGTGCCTGATTGCCTGCCACGCCATCGGGGCGAAGGTGGCCTACATCTACATCCGCGGCGAGTTCTTCCACGTGCAGGCGATCATGGAGCGCCAGCTCGAAGAGGCCTACGCGAAGGGCTACATCGGGAAGAACGTGCTGGGGCTGGGCTTCGACTGCGACATTCACATCCACCGCGGCGCCGGCGCGTACGAAGCCGGCGAAGAGACCGCGCTGCTCGAATCGCTCGAGGGCAAGCGGGCGCAGCCGCGGCTGAAGCCGCCGTTTCCCGCGAGCGCCGGCCTGTATGGGTCGCCGACGGCGGTCAACAACGTCGAGACGCTGTGCAACGTGCCCGCGATCGTGCGCAACGGCGCAGAGTGGTATGCGGCGCTCGGTCCCGAGAAAAACGGCGGCCCGAAGCTCTACTGCATCAGCGGGCACGTGCAGAGGCCCGGCGTGTACGAAGCGTCGATGAAGATCTCGCTTCGCGAGCTCATCTTCGACGTGGCCGGCGGAGTGCGCGACGGCCGCGCGCTGAAGGCGGTGATTCCCGGCGGGTCGTCGGTGCCGATTCTGCTGCCGCATCAGCTCGACATCGAAGCGAGCTTCGACGGCGTGGCCAAGGCCGGGTCGCTGCTCGGGTCGGCGGGCATCATCGTGCTCGACGACACGACGTGCATGGTCTGGCTGGCCGAAAACCTGCTGCGGTTCTACCGTCACGAGTCGTGCGGCAAGTGCACGCCGTGCCGCGAGGGCACGCAGTGGCTGCTCAACATCCTCGAGAAGATCGAGCGTGGCGAGGGTGAAATGAAAGATCTGGCCCTCGTCGAAAACGTCGCCGGCCTCATCGCGGGCAAGACGCTGTGCGCGTTCGGCGACGCCGCCGCCACGCCGGCGCTGACGACGCTGAAGAATTTCAGGGCCGAGTACGAGGCCCACATTCGCGAAGGCCGCTGCACGGTTCCCGCCCCATGGCGCCGGCGTCACGCCGCGCCGGTGAGCGCGCATTGACGGGGATGGCGACCCATTGACCATGTTGACCTCCGTCGCCATCGCGCAGCTTGTCATCGTGGGATTCGTGTTCGTCATGCTGCTGACGGCTGCTGCCGGCATGGTGTACATGGAGCGGAAGGTGGCGGCGAGGATTCAGCAGCGGATGGGGCCGACGCTCGTTGGTCCGTACGGGCTGCTGCAGCCGCTGGCCGACATCATCAAGCTGGCGATGAAGGAGGATACGCGGCCGAAGGCCGCCGATCCGATCCTTTTTGCGCTCGCCCCCATCATCTCCGCCGCCACCGCGTTCACGGCGTTCGCGGTCGTGCCGTTCGGGGCAGCGACGGATCTCTTCGGCCTCCTCGATCAGCCCGTCCCGCTGCAGGTCGCCGACGTCAACGTCGCGATCCTGTGGGTGTTCGCCGTCACGTCGATGGGCGTCTACGGCATCGTGCTCGCGGGCTGGAGCTCGAACAGCAAGTACTCGCTGCTGGGCGCGCTGCGCTCGTCGGCGCAGATGATCAGCTACGAGCTTTCGTACGGCATGGCGCTGGCGGCCGTGCTCGTGCTCGCCGGTTCGATGTCGATTCGAGAGATCGTCGACGCGCAGGCAGGAGCCTGGCTGGGCTTCATCCCGCGCTGGTTCGTGTTGCTACAGCCCGTCGGCTTTTTCATCTTCATGACCGCGGGCGTCGCCGAAACCAACCGCGCGCCGTTCGATTTTCCGGAAGCCGAACAGGAGCTCGTGGCCGGGTATCACACCGAGTACAGCAGCATGAGCTTCGCCATGTTCTTCCTGGCGGAGTACATCAACATGGTGACCGTGTCGGCCATCGCCAGCAATCTGTATCTGGGCGGGTGGCACGGACCGCTGCTCCCGGAGTGGCTGGGATGGATCTGGTTCCTCCTCAAGGTCGGGTTCCTGCTGTTCTTCTACGTCTGGATGCGATGGACGCTGCCGCGATATCGCTACGACCAGTTGATGGCGTTCGGGTGGAAGTTCCTGCTGCCGCTGTCTGTCATCAACCTGCTCGTGACGGCCGCCGGGGTGCTGTACTTTGGCATTTGAACTGATTCTCTTCTACCTGTTCGCGGCGATCGCCGTGGGGACGACCCTGCTCGTCGTGGTGCAGTCGAACCCGGTCTACAGCGTCCTCTTGTTGATCGGATCGTTCCTCGGTCTCGCCGGTCTCTACGTGCTGCTCCAGGCGCCGTTTGTGGCCGTGATTCAGATCATCGTGTACGCCGGCGCGATCATGGTGCTCTTCCTGTTCGTCGTCATGCTGCTGAACGCGCCCCGGGAAGAGCTGGTTCCCTCGGGCATCCTCGAGTCGCCTGTGACGCGGACCATCGGCGCGATGCTGGCGATGGCGTTTGCCGCCGAGCTGGCCTGGGCGCTGAACCGGTCGCGCACGCTGGCCTGGACGGTGACCGACGTCACGCGCCGGCCGTTTTCGGTGCCCGAGATCGGCCAGCGGCTGTTCCAGGAGTACGCGTTCGCGTTCGAGGCGACCTCCATTCTCATTCTCGTTGCCATGATTGGCGCGGTCACGCTGGCAGGACGGCACATTTCAGAAAGAGGTCGTTCCAAATCCCAAATCCCTAATCCCGAATCCCACCAGGCTCACCGTGGCTGAACTCAATCACTACCTCGTGCTGTCGGGTGTGCTCTTCACCATCGGCACCGCCGGCGTGCTGCTGCGGCGCAACGTCATCACGGTTCTGCTGTCGCTGGAAGTGATGCTGAACGCCGTCAACCTCTCGTTCATCGCCTTCGGCCGTTTTCTCGGCTCTTCGGACGGGCAGATCATCGTCTTCTTCGTCATCACGGTGGCCGCGGCGGAAGCCGCCGTGGGGCTGGCCCTCGTCATTGCGCTCTTCAGGCACGTCGAAACGCTCAATCCGGACGCGTTCCGGCAGTTGAGAGGGTAGCCGGCGATGCTGTTCTGGATTCCACTTCTGCCGTTCATCGGGTTCGTCATCAACACCGTCGGGGCGCGCAGGCTGCCCGCCAAGGCGATTGGCGCCATCGCCTCGCTCGCGATGTTCGCGGCGTTCGTTGTGTCGGTCATCGCCGTCGGCCGGTTGACGGCCGAACCCGCCGATTCGCGTGAGATTGTCCAGACGCTGTTCACCTGGATTGGTTCGGCCGATTTTCAAGTACCGCTCGCGTTGAGGCTCGATCCGCTGTCGGCGCTGATGATCCTCGTCGTCACCGGCATCGGCTTCCTCATCCACGTGTACTCGACGGCGTACATGATCGAGGAAGAGCCGCACGAGTACGGGCGCTACTTCGCGTACCTGAACCTGTTCGCCGGGTTCATGCTGCTGCTCGTGCTCGGTGAAAACTTTCTCGTGCTGTTCGTCGGGTGGGAAGGCGTGGGCCTCTGTTCGTACCTGCTCATCGGTTTCTGGTACCAGAAGGGCGTCGCCGCCGATGCGGGCAAGAAGGCCTTCATCGTCAACCGTATCGGGGACGTGGCGTTCGTCCTCGGCGTCCTGCTGGCGTTCTCGCAGTTCGGGACGGTCAGTTTCCGCGAATTGAACGGGGTCATCGCGGGCCTTCCGGCCGAGTCCACGTTTGGCGTCGTGTCGGCGATTGCGCTGCTGCTGTTCATCGGTGCGACCGGCAAATCCGCTCAGATCCCGCTGTACGTCTGGCTGCCGGACGCGATGGAAGGTCCGACGCCGGTCTCGGCCCTCATCCACGCCGCGACGATGGTGACCGCGGGTGTGTATTTGATCGGCCGCAATGCGGTGGTGTTCGCGCATGCGCCCGAGGTGCTGACGATCGTGGCGGTCGTTGGCACCGCGACGGCGCTCTGGGCCGGCGCGATCGGCATGGTGCAGAACGACATCAAGCGCGTGCTCGCCTATTCGACGGTCTCACAGCTCGGCTACATGTTCATGGCGATGGGCGTGGGCGCCTTCACGGCGGGCATCTTCCATCTCTTCACGCACGCGTTTTTCAAGGCGCTGCTGTTTCTCGGATCGGGCGCCGTGATCCACGCGCTGGCCGGCGAGCAGGATCTGCGCCACATGGGCGGCTTGAAAAAAGATTTGCCGGTTACGTACTGGACCTTCTTCATCGGCGCGACTGCCATCGCCGGCGTACCGGGTCTGGCCGGGTTCTTCAGCAAGGACGAGATTCTGTACCGCACGTTTGCCGGCGGTCATCAGTTGCTCTGGGTCGTCGGTGCGGTCACGTCGCTGATGACCGCGTTCTACATGTTCCGCCTGGTGTTCCTGGCGTTTCATGGCGAGCGGCGGCACGCCAGGGCTGAAGCCCTGGGCCACCACCCGCCGCATGCCCCTGCTCCGGTGGCACAGGGCTTTAGCCCTGTCACTCCGGCGGCGCATCACGCTGCGCATCTACACGACGCGCCCATGGCGATGGCCATTCCGCTCGTCGTGCTGGCGATCGGATCGGTCGTGGCCGGCTACCTGAACGTTCCGGCTGGTCTCGGCGGGTCCGCGGTCCTGGAGCACTTCCTCGAGCCGAGCCTGCACGTGCCGGCGATGGCAGGGGCGCACGCCGCGGCGGAACACGCCGATCATGCGCTCGAAATCATCCTCATGGTCGTGTCCTCGGCTATCGCGTTTGCGGGCATCGGCCTCGCGGCGTTCCTGTACTTGAAGCGTACCGACATTCCCGACGCGCTCGTGGCGAAGTTCCCTGGCGTGTATCAGTTCCTGGTGCACAAGGGGTACATCGACGAGCTCTACGACGCGGTTGTCGTGCAGCCCATCAAGGCGCTCTCCGAGGGCGTGCTCTGGAAGGCCGACACGCGGGTCATCGACGGCGCCGTCAACGGGACGGGACAGATCGTCGTCGAGACCGGGTCGCTCGTGCGCCGCGTCCAGACCGGCTCTGTGCGCACCTACGCCGTGTCGGTGCTGTTCGGCGCTGTCCTCGTCGTGGGGTATTTCCTGTGGAGTTGATCGTTCTGTGCCTTTGCTAACGCTGCTCGTGGCCGTGCCGCTCGCCGGCGTTGCGCTCGTCGCGATGATCGGACGCGAGCGCGAGGCGCTGATTCATCGTGTCGCGCTGGCGACCTCGCTCGTGGTGTTCGGCCTGACGCTCGTGGTGTGGGCGCGGTTCGATCCCGGGTCGGCCGACTTCCAGATGGTCGAGCGCTACTCGTGGATCCCGGCGTTTGGCATCGACTACATCGTGGGCATCGACGGCATCAGCCTGTTCCTCATCGTGCTGACGGGCTTCCTGACACCGCTGGCGCTGCTGTCGTCGTGGGATTCGATCCACACGCGCGTGAAGGGGTTTACGATCTTCGTCCTTGCGCTCGAAGCGGCCATGATCGGCGTCTTCATGGCGCTCGACTTGTTCCTCTTCTACGTGTTCTGGGACGCGATGCTCGTGCCGATGTATTTCCTCATCGGCATCTGGGGCTACGACAACCGCGTCTACGCCGCCATCAAATTCATGCTCTACACGATGGCCGGCAGCGTGCTGATGCTCGTCGCGATCCTGACCTTGGGCTACTACCACGGCGTGGCGAGCGGATCGGGAGTGCCGAGCTTCGATCTCGTGCGGCTGTACCAGCTCGAGATTCCGATCGCCCTGCAGTTCTGGGGATTTCTCGCGTTCGCCCTGGCGTTTGCGATCAAGGTTCCGATTTTTCCGTTCCACACCTGGCTGCCCGACGCGCACGTCCAGGCGCCGACGGCCGGCTCGGTGATTCTGGCGGGCGTGCTGCTGAAGATGGGCACGTACGGTCTGGTGCGGTTCGCGTTTCCGCTGTTCCCCGAGGCCGCACTGTTCTTTGCCCCGTACCTCGGCATCGCGGCCGTCATCGGGATCATCTATGGTGCCCTCGTCGCGATGGTGCAGCCCGACCTGAAGAAGCTCGTGGCGTATTCGAGCGTCAGCCACCTCGGGTTTGTCGCCCTGGGCATTTCGGCCATGAACATCCAGGGGGTGCAGGGCGCGGTCTACCAGATGCTGGCGCACGGCGTCAGCACCGGCGCGCTGTTCCTCATTGTCGGCATGCTGTCCGACAGGCGGCACACGCGCCTCATCGCCGAGTTCGGCGGGCTCAAGCGCGTGGTGCCGAAGTTCTCGGCGGCGTTTCTCGTGGTTACGCTGTCGTCGATCGGATTGCCGGGGCTCAACGGCTTCGTGGGCGAGCTGCTGATTCTCGTCGGCGCGTTCCGGTGGGATCCACGCCTCGCGTCGTTCGCCGCGACCGGCGTGCTGCTGTCGGCGGTGTACATGTTGTGGATGTTCCAGCGCGTGAACTACGGACCGGTCGTGAAGAACGCGAACGCCACGCTGCCCGATCTGAGCACACGCGAACGGTTCACGTTGTGGCCGGCCGTCGCGATGACGATCGTGATGGGCGTCTTCCCGATGACGTTCCTGAAGCCGATGGAGCCTGCCGTCGCACGCCTGGTCGAACAGGTGCGACGCAACGAAGGGCAGACGGTGCGTGCTCCTTCAGGGATTAGGGACTGGGGATTGGGGATTAGGCCGGATGTCGAACGTGTACCCGTGTCGCTGAACCAATCCCTAATCCCTAACCCCAATCCCAATCCCTAGCCCCAATCCCGGGACAACGGCCATGAGCGATTACCTGGCCGTTGTCCCCATCGTGTGCGTCTGGTTCGGCGGCATTCTTGCGCTCGTCGCCGAGGCATTCCGCTTGCCGGACGAGCAGCTGCCGATGGAGGGCATCGCCATCGGTTCGCTGCTGACGGCGGGCATTACCGCGGTGCTGTTGTGGGATCGCGGCGCGTTCAGCTTCGGCGTGGTCACGGCGGACAATTTCAGCCTGTTCGTGGCCCTCGTGCTCGTCGTCGTGGGCATTCTCACGGTGGCCTTGTCGTCGCAGGTGGTCAAGCGCGACGGCATCAATGCCGGCGAATACTACGCACTGACGCTCTTCGCCATCGGCGGCATGATGCTGATGGCGGCCGCCGTCGATCTGCTCGTGATCTTCATCGCGCTCGAAATTCTGTCGCTCTCGGTCTACATCCTGACGGGCATGCGTCGCGAGTCGAAAGCCGGGGCCGAAGCGGCGTTCAAATACTTCCTCCTCGGCGGGTTCTCGAGCGCGTTTTTCCTGTACGGGGTCGCGTTCACCTTCGGTATCGCCGGGTCGACGCGGCTCAACGAAGTGGTCGTGGTGATGTCGACGCTGGCCGGCGGCCGCGAGCTGCTGACATATGTCGCGCTTGGCCTGCTCCTGGTCGGCTTTGCCTTCAAGGTGTCGGCCGTGCCCTTCCACATGTGGACGCCCGACGCCTACGAAGGGGCGCCGGCGGTGGTCACCGCGTTCATGTCGGCGGGCGTCAAGGCGGCCGCGTTTGCGGCCTTCGTCCGCGTGTTCATGTCGGCGTTCGGCGGGCTGCAGCCGCAGTGGGAGCCGGTCATCTGGATGCTGTCGGCCGCTTCGATGATCTTCGGCGTGGTGGTGGGCGTCGTGCAGCGAAACGTCCGCCGCATGCTCGCGTACTCGAGCATTGCGCACGCGGGCTACATGCTGATGGCGATGGCGGCGGGCAACAACACCGGCAAGGGCGCGATTCTGTTCTATATCCTGACCTACGCGCTAACGAGCCTCGGTGCGTTCGGCGTGACCGCGCTGGTGGCGACGCGCGAGCGGACCAACGACGAGCTCAGCGACTATGCGGGTCTGTCGAAGCGGCAGCCGCTGCTGGCCTTCCTGATGTCGATCTTCCTGCTCTCGCTCGGAGGATTTCCGCCGACGGCCGGGTTCATCGGCAAGTGGTATCTCTTCAGTTCTGCGGTCAGCGCCGGGTCCTTCGCGCTCGCCATTATCGGCGTGCTCACGAGCGTCGTCTCGGTCTTCTTCTACCTGCGCGTCGTCGTCATGATGTACATGACCGACGAGACGTCGACGTCGCCGGTCACGCAGCCATCGGCGCTGTCGATCCTGGCGCTGGCGGTTCCGCTGGTCGCCACGTTCTATCTGGGCATTCTGCCGGGCCGCGTGCTCGATCTCGCGTTGGAGTCGATCGCGACCATCCTGTAAGAGTCGACGCAGAGGCGCAAAGGCGCAGAGAATGCCTTTCTAAAAACCAGAACTCTGCGTCTCTGCGGCTCTGCGTCAAAATCAGGTATCAGAGAGTATCCAAAAAGAGCGGGCCCCAGGTCGTGAGCCGGGCCTCCAGCCTGTCCGTGCAGTCGCAGTCGGAGCAGGCCCACGCCTCGGCGCCGTTGAGATCCTTGCAGCGCGCTCGCGCGTGCGCGTCCTGCACCTTCACCAGATCGAAGTACTCTTCCCAGTACGGCCGCTCTTCCTGGAGCGGCGTGGCGCAGTAGCACACCTCGACCCACTTCACCGTGCCGTCGCGCAGGCGGCGCGCGCATTCCATGTTGCGCCGATATTCGTCGCCCGCGATCGACCCGGCGCCAAGCGTGCCGTGTTCGATCGCCTCGGCGAGCGCCTGTTCGCGGCCGGGCTTCACGCGCGCCGTCACCAGATAACGCATCCACCTCAAGCATACGATTTTTGATAACATCGTGCCCGCTCTGGCAGTTGCTGCACGAAGCAGAAGAGCGCCGCAAGTATCGCCGAGCCCCGAGAGGGGCGAGGCACAGGTCGTGGGGGTGGGCCCCCACGACAACTAAATAATGCCCAGCGATTCCAAGAACGAGCCCCTGCTGTCCGCGTCGGATCCGCCGCGGTATCGGCCGCGCGAGCGGTTCTGGCCGTACGTCGAGCTGTCGGAACAGCTGACCGACGAGGAGATCGCGAAGCTCGATCCCGATCTGCATGCCGAGCTGTTCGGCGCCCCCAAGCGGCCGCTTTCGGTGACGCTCGTCTTTCCGGTCCTCGACTCGCCCGACTATGCCCGCGCGGTCGAGCTGGCCAGGGCATCGGCGGAATATCGCGAGACCGGCAGTGGTTCGTCGTTTCGTCACCGCGCGCGTTTCTGGCCGTCGGATGCCACCAAGCTCCGCGATCTGTTCGAGCTGGTCGGACGGTTCGACGCCTGCGACGTGTTGATCGACGATCGGCCGGTCCCGTACGCCCGCGAGTTGTGGCTGCCGCTCATTTGGTTTCTGATACCTCGGTAGCTCTCAGCTTTCAGGAGCTGTCAGCCGAGATCTACTGATAGCTGATAGCTGAAAACTCCAACGTGCCCGACGTCACAGAGATCGAACGCGAACTGCAGATCCTCGAGGTCGAACTCCGCAAACTGGAAGGGGAATACAACATGTATTTCGCCGGCCGGCTGCCGCGTCCGCCATGGGAAACGCGCTCGCGCGTCGAGGGTCTGGTCAAGAAGCTCGATCGCAGCCACATCCAGAACTACGGCGACCGTTTCCGCTTCTCGACGCTGCAGTCGCGGTTTTCGGCCTTCATCGATCTCTGGGACCGCGGCTTGCGCGCGCGCGAAGAGGGCCGGCCCGGCCCGTTCGGCCGCAAGCCGGCGGAAACGAAGAAGGCGCCCGCCAAGGCCGAAGACAAGGTGCTGTTCGTGGCGGCGTTCAAGGACCCGATGAAGGAGATGGACAAGCTCCACGACCTGTACGACACGCTGCGCGACGCGCGCGAGCAACTGGGCGAGCAGAACATCCCGTTCCACAAGTTCACCGAGCTCGTGAAATCGCAGGTGTCGAAACTGAAAAAAGAGGGGGCGCCCGAAGTCGCGTTTCGCGTGTCGATGAAAGACGGAAAACTGAACTTTACGGCGAGGGGATTGAAGGGGTCGAAGTAGGCAAGGTCGCCTGGACCGGGAATGGGGTCGGGAGGGGTTTTCGGTGGTTGCAGGCGAAAACCCTCCCGACCCCGCTTCCCGGGCCAGGCTGAATTGCGGGTTAGGCCTTGGTGACGTTACCGGCCTGTGGTCCCTTGGGTCCGTCAACAATTTCGAACTCGACCGCCTGTCCTTCTTCCAGCGACCGGAAACCGGCCCCCTGGATGGCGGAGTAGTGGACGAAGACGTCGCTGCCGCCCTCGCGTTCGATGAACCCATAACCCTTCGCGTTGTTGAACCACTTGACCTTGCCTGTGATACGCATCGTTCCTCTTCCTTACTTACGTGCGGTGCGAGTACCGCGAACTCAAAAAAAAAGACCGCAACGGTGCGGCCTTCCGTTGACGGCGCTATCCTCGCAAGCGCCGCAAAAATAATAATGGCTTGTCACGATTCCGTCAACTCCGTGGCACATCCAAGTAATCAGTTTTAGACACGCAGGTATCCAGATTTGAACATAATTGCGAATCGCCATGACGGAGGCACACGGATGAGCTGGCTGGACGAGCTGTTCCAGGATGTGCGTTATGGGGTTCGCACACTGGTGAAGCGTCCCGGCTATGCGGCGCTCGCCGGCATCACGCTCGGGCTCGGCATCGGGGCCAACACGGCCATCTTCAGCCTCATCAACGGGGTCTTGTTGAAGCCGCTGCCCTACGAGCACGGCGATCGTCTGGCCATCGTGCGTCAGTCTGCCCCCCTTTCCGGTCAGGCGCAGATGGGCGTCGCGGTCGCGGAGTACTACGACTACCGCGAGCAGGCGAAAGTGTTCGACGGGCTTGTCGAATATCACCAGATGAACTTCGATCTGCTGAACCGCGGCGAGCCGGATCGGGTCGACGCCGGCGTCGTCTCCCACAACTTCTTCGATCTCCTCGGCATCACGCCCATCCTTGGGCGAAGCTTCGTCAGGGAAGACGACCAGCTCGGCGCGGAGGCCGTGCTCATCCTGAGCCACAGGTACTGGCGCCAGAAGTTCGGCGCCGATCCGGCGATTGTCGGCCGGATGTTCGAGATGAACGACCGGCCCCATCGCGTCATCGGCGTGCTGCCCAACGTGCCGCACTACCCGCAGGAAAACGATGTCTACATGCCGGTGCTGGCGTGCCCCTTCCGGGCGGCGGCCGAACGGAACATCGCGCAGAACCGGCGCGCATTCGGGGGGCTCAGCGTCTTCGGACGCCTCGGCCCTGGCGTCCCGCACGAGCAGGCCGCATCGGCCGTTTCCACGATCAACCAGCGTTTTGTCGCCGATCACCCGAGCGTGTATCGCGTCGCCAACTCGGGCTTCCAGGCCACGACGCTCGAGCTCCGGCGCGCGCTGACCGATGGTGCGCGCGATCTCCTGCTGATCCTACTCGGCATTACGAGCCTGGTCCTCCTCATCGCATGCGCGAACGTGGCGAGCCTCACGCTGGCGCGCATGCTCAGTCGCGATCGAGAACTGGCGATGCGCTCGGCGCTCGGCGCCGGCCGCGGACGGCTCGTGCGTCAGTTGCTCACCGAGAGCACCTTGCTCGCGGTGGCCGGCGGCGTGGTCGGCGTCCTTTTTGCGCTCGCCACCGTCGACATGCTCACGAGGTTCGTGGGGCGCTTCACCGCGCGCACGGGCGAAGTCGCGATCGACGTCCCGGTGCTCCTCTTCACGCTGGCCGTTTCCGTGCTCACCGGCATCCTGTTCGGCACGCTGCCGGCTCTCGGCACGCGGGTGAATGTCGTCAACGCGCTCAAGCAGGGCAGCAACCAGGCGGGCGATGGCACCGGCCGGCGGCGCATGCAGAGCGGGCTCATCGTGGCGCAGGTGGCTGTGTCGGTCGTGCTGCTCGTTGGCGCGGGCCTCCTGCTGACGAGCTTCTACCGTTTGCAGCGGGTCGATGCCGGCTATCGCTCCGAAGGCGTGCTCTCGGCTCAGGTGTATGGGAACTTCTCGCGGTACGGCAACATCAACGCGCTCCGCCGTCTCTACCTGCCGATTCTCGATCGGCTGGAGGGCCAACCCGGCGTCGTGTCGGCGGCGATTACCAATGCCGTGCCTCTCGCGGGTGCAGCCCCGGGCACGACCCGCTTCGAGGTTGAGGGCCGCCCCGCGGATGATCCGAACCTCCGTCCGACGACCGATGTGCGTGTGGCGAGCGACAGCTACTTCGAGACGATCGGCATTCCGCTGGTCAGCGGGCGCGTGTTCAACAGGTTCGATACCCAGGAGAGCCTGCCCGTGGCCGTGATCAACAGCGCGATGGCCCGGTCCTGGCAAGGCCAGAATCCCCTGGGCACGCGCATTTCGACCAACCGGAAGACCTGGTTCACGGTTGTTGGCATCGTCGGCGATGTCCGGCAGTTCGGGCTCGCCGTGCCGACGGTCGCGCAAATCTACATCCCGCTCTCGCAGTCGCCTTTCAACTTCGCGGGCCAGGTGCTGCTGCGCACGGCCGGCGATCCCGCGCGCATGGAGGGTCTGTTGCGCCGGACCGTTCACGCCGTCGATCCCAATCAGCCGGTGGAGTCTGTCAGGACGCTTGACGACCTTCGGGCCGAGGCGCTCGCGGCCCCCCGGCTCACGGCCACGTTGCTCGCCATATTTGCGGGGCTCGCGCTCGTCATGACGCTGGCGGGCATTGGCGGCGTGATCGCGACGTCGGTGACGGCGCGGACGCGCGAGTTCGGCGTGCGCATGGCCCTGGGTGCCGGACGGGAGGCCGTTCTGGCGATGGTCGTGCGCCAGGGCGTGACGCTGGTGGCCATCGGTCTTGCGATCGGTCTCGCGGGCGCTCTTGCGCTGAGCCGCGTGCTGTCAGCGTATCTGTATCAAACCACGCCGCACGATCCGTTCGTGCTGATCCTCGTGGCGGCGTCATTTCTCACCGCCGGGGCGGTCGCGTGCCTCGGCCCGGCACGGCGGGCCACAATGGTAGACCCGCTGATCGCGTTGCGCACCGAGTAGACAGATGCCCAGAGCCCTTCTCAGTGTTTCCGACAAGACCGGCCTCGTGCCTTTTGCTCAAGCGCTCGCCGCCCGTGGTTGGGAGCTCGTGTCGACCGGCGGCACGGCGCGCGCCCTCGAAGAGGCCCGCGTGCCCGTGACCGGCATCTCGGCCGTGACGGGCTTTCCGGAAATCATGGACGGACGGGTCAAAACCCTTCATCCCGCGGTTCATGGCGGCATCCTCGCACGCCGCAGCCGCATCGACGACATGGAGACGCTGGGCCGTCACAAGATCGCTCCGATCGACATCGTCGCCGTGAATCTGTATCCGTTTGTGAAAACAGCGGCCAGGCCCGAGATCGCGTTCGGCGCGCTGGTCGAGGAAATCGACATCGGCGGGCCCAGCATGGTGCGGTCGGCCGCGAAGAACTTCCAGGACGTGCTCGTCATCGTCGATCCGGCCGACTATCCGCATGCGCTCGCAGAGCTCGAGCGTCCGGGCGGACCGTCTCTGGAGTTCCGTTTCGACCTCGCCCGCAAGGCGTTCGCGCACACGGCTGCCTACGACGCGGCGATTGCCGGAACGTTGGGAGAGTTCAGTCCGGCGGATGGGGACTTCCACCGCACGATCGAACCGACCGTGACGCCTTCGCGCCTGTCGTTCACCCTTCACAGGATCAACGCGCTGCGCTACGGCGAAAACCCTCATCAGCCGGCCGCGTGGTACTCCGTCGATCATCGATTCGGCCTCGGCGCCGCGCAGATGCTGCAGGGGAAGGAGCTGTCGTTCACGAACCTGCTCGACCTCGATTCGGCTGCGCGCATCGCCCTCGAGTTCACCGAGCCGGCCGCGGCTGTCATCAAGCACACCAATCCCTGCGGGGCCGCGATTGGCGCCACGATAGAGGAGGCGTACGTCCGCGCACGCGAGGCCGATCCGATGGCGGCCTTCGGCGGCGTCGTCGGTTTGAATCGCTCAATCGATGCGGCAACGGCCCGCGCGCTGGTGTCGACGTTCATCGAGGCGGTGGTCGCACCGGGCGTCGAGGAAGAATCGCGGGCGATTCTGGCGACCAAGGCCAACATGCGGGTCGTGGCCGCCGATCTCGCGGCGGTGGGCCTTTCGAGCCAGCGCGAGGTTCGTTCGATTCTCGGGGCGATGCTCGTGCAGCAGCGCGACGAGGTGCTGGAGGCGCGCGAGCCCTGGAACGCCGCCACCTGCGCGGCCGCGGGCCTGAAGGTCGTGACCCGACGCGCGCCCAGCGAATCGGAGTGGGGAGCGCTGCGGTTTGCGTGGCGCGTGTCGGCGCACGTCAAGTCGAATGCGGTCATCTTCACCGACGCGGTGCGGACGCTCGCCGTTGGCGCCGGTCAGATGAGCCGGGTCGATGCCGTGCAGGTGGCGGTCATGAAGGCGCTGAAGCCCGGGGGCACGAGCGCGCTCGCCGGTTCCGTGGCCGCGTCAGATGCGTTTTTCCCGTTTCGAGACGGGCTCGACGCCATCGCGAAGGCCGGGGCGACGGCGATCGTCCAGCCGGGCGGGTCGATGCGCGACAGCGAGGTGATCGCCGCCGCCGACGAGCATGGCCTGGCGATGGTGTTCACCGGCCGGCGGCATTTTCGGCACTAAACCGTTTTTCGTCTGTGCGTATTAACGCCGAGCCGCCGAGTCGCCGGGATCGCGAAGGATTCGTAAGTCTTGTCCCGGCGTCCCGGCGTCACGGCGTTGAAAATGCTCTAGCGGGCCGTGAGGCCGCACAGTGATGCGTCTTCCAATCGCGCTTCGGGCGGCAGGGATCGGTACGAACTCCGTGTAACGCGGGTAGCGATCGACACCGTCGCTCGGTGCGATGATGATGGCTTCGTCTGCCAGAAAAGTCAGCTTGTAGCTCGTCCAATACTCCGCATAGCCGCCGCGGATTCCGTTCCGAGTGAGGCACTCGATGAGCGCGGCCGACTGGACATCGGGTTGAAGTCTCCGGTACCAGGCCACCTGCTGCCATCCGTGCACCAGGACGATCGAAGCGACGATGACGCTGGCGATCGTCCGGCGGCCTCCAGCCAGCGCGAGGCTCCCTGCTGACCAGGCGACGGCAAGCCCGGCGTACCACGGCACGAGATATCGGTACGACTGTGTGTCCAGATACGCACCCCCTGCGATAAACAGAAAGGGAACCCACACGACCAACAGCGCGAAGAAGCTCGTGGCGAGCGCACGTCGCGTCGACCACACGTACGCGGCGAGCGCAGCGGCGCCGGGCAGCGCCGCCACCAGTGGAATCGCCAGTCTCTCGGTCGTCGCCATCTTGAAGCCGGCCACGATCGGCACGATGTTGCCGAGGATGTCTGGTGCGGCCTCGACCAGTTGCCGCAGATTGGCATTTCGTGCCGGCGATCGCGCGGGCTCGACGAGCAGCGAGTAAAGAATCGCCGGCAGGTAGCCGACGAGGAATCCGGCGGCGGCCGGCCAGTGTGCCTGCGCGAATTGCCGGATGCCGGCGCGCGGCGTCGTGGCCAGCAGATGAAGGACGAGGGCGAGTCCCGCGACGGCTGCGGCGATGCGCGCCATCTTCTGCGGCGCCCGCACGCCCAGCGCGATGCCCGCAACGTCGAGGGCGAAGCCGCCGGTCGTGAATGCGATCGCGGCGAGCGCAAGATAGAAGACCGCGATCGCGCCGAGCACCAAAGCGGCCGCGCCGGGTTTTCCGAAGTCGCGCCGCCGCCACCATCCGCTGCCGGCCACGCGCTGCACGGCCAGCGGGATCAGATACACGAGAATGAGCTGATGCACCCAGAACCCGAGGCCGACGAGGAAACCCGCTACCGCTGGCCGTCGCGTACGTCCTGACGCGATAAGGACCAGCGTCGTTCCCAGCAGCATCACCCACACGTACTCGGCGCTCGCATCAAGGCTCCAGAACACCAGCGTCGGGGGCGCGGCGATGAGCAGCGTCGATGCGGCGACGGCCACCCACCGCGAGGCGATCCTGTCGAGCAGCACGAATTGAAGCGCGACGAACGCCGCAAAGAGCGCGAGCGTCACGCCCTTGAGTACGCCGACGCTGGAACCGAACGCCGCGAAGGCACCGGCCGCCAGATACACCTCGGGCACGCCCTTGAAGGCCTGGCCCCAGAGGAAGGCCGGCAGCTCGCCGTCGAGCACATGGCGCGCCATGAGGCCTTCGACCGCTTCGTCGGAATCGAATGGGATTTTCCCGGTGATCAGAAACGGCAGGCGCGCGGCTATCGTCAACGCGGCAAACAGCAATGACAGAAGGGGTCGGGAGGGGTTTTCGTCCATTAACCCCCGAAAACCCCTCCCGACCCCTTTTTCGCTTCCTCCGTGCCGGCATTGGCTGCGTAGGGGAGCGTCATCAGTACGAGAAACAGCATGAGGAATTCCGAGTCGCCGAAGTTGTACTCCGCCATGCCGGCCCCGAGCATCGCCACGATGCAGCCGAGGCCCGTCGCCGCGAGGAAGCGCGTGTCCGGCATCTTGAGGCGCTTCACCATGTCGATGACGAGCACGACAATCATCCACAACCACGCGGCCAGGGCGGGCAGGCCCCGCTCGGCCGCGATCTGCATCGGCACGTTGTGCAGGTGCGGATTCACGTGGTCTGGCTCGCTCGGATCGAGAAAATCACGATAGCGATCGCCGACGCGCGCCGGTCCGACGCCGGCGAGCGGGTTTGCCTCGACCATGCGGGTGCCGACCTTCAGCATCGTGACGCGATCGGCGCGGGTCGGATCGCGCGCGTCGAACATCGACATGAAGCGGTTGGTCACCTGCGGGGGCGCGAGCACGAAGAACAGCGCGGCCAGGACCGGCATGACGGCCATCAGCCGCAGGTCCTTCAGGAGCAGCAGGAACGCGAGGCCCGCGCAGGCGCCGACCAGCGCGCTGCGCGTGAACGTCAGGCCCAGGATGACGAGCAGCGCGGGCATCATGAGCGATGGCCACAGGCGATCTTTCGTGAACAGAATGCGCGAGGCCGCCGCCGCTGTCACCAGCATCAGCACGCCCGAGTAGGTCATATAGTGGCCGAGCGCGCCCTGGGGGCGCCGCCCGAGATTGTCGTACTGCAGCACGCCGAACTGGAAAATCCCGAACAGCGCGCTCACCGCGCCGACCGTGATAATCGCCTGCACGACAAACGGGGCCCTGGTGCCGCGGGCGAACTCGTAGACCATCGGGACCACGAGAAACAGCACAAGCTGTTTCGAGTCGACGAAGCTGGCGTTGGGATCGTCGGAGAGCGCCGCGGAGACGAGCGTCAGGGTCGCATACGCGGCCAGTGGATAGAAGAACGCCGGCACTTCGATGCGCCGAGCCGACACGACCCGCACGAGCCACATCAGCAGGGCGAGACCGAGAAGGATGTTGGCTGCGGCGATCGAGAATTGCAGCGCCGACACGAACCCGATGAGGGCCATGTACCCGATGCGCTCGACCCAGTCAGATTTCATCTCAGTCCTGATCTCCTCTCATCTCTTCGTCTCTTGTTTTCTGCCGAGGGCCTGCTCGGCGAGCGCGGCAACCGACCCGGCCGAGATCCCCGTCAAACATCGGAAGTCGCCTGGTTCGCACCGGCGCTGGTTGCACGGCCGGCACGGCAACCCCTCGACCTCGGCAGCGGCGCTGATGAAGCGCGCGCTTCGATAGGGCTGCGAACGCACCGGCAACGTCGGCCCATACAATCCCACAACCGGCACCCCGGTGGTACCGGCAATATGCATCGGCCCGCTGTCGCCGCCAACATAGAGCGCGGCGCGCCCGATCAGGGCATGGAGCTGCGGCAGGTCGAATTCGCCGCACTCGACGACGGCCACGCGCTCGCGATCCCCGAGACTCGCGCGCGCCTCGCGCGCAATCGCCGACGCGGCGTCGGCATCGGACGGGCCCGAGGTGAGCACGATGCGCCGTTGCGGATCGCCCGAGGCCAGCCGGCAGATGAGATCGACGAACGATTCCTTCGGCCAGCGCCGAAACGGATTTCCCGCGCTGACGTGCACGATGACAAGGGGATTCGTCCCGCCGATGCCGGCCTCGGCGAGCCGTCGCGCGACCACGTCAGCCGCGGCGTGACTCTCGGACATCTCGGTCGCATCGGTTTCCGGATCGGGTGGCGCGATGCCAAGCGGTCGCAGCACGTCGAACTGGCTGACGACCGAGTGGCGCGGGCGAAGCGCGCGGGGTCGCGGCACGCGGGTCGTGTACATCCAGCCGCGGCCAAGGACTTCGTAGCCGATGCGTGTCGGTGCGCCGCTCAGCCAGGTGAGCAGCGACGCGCGCGGTCCGCCGTGAAAGTCGATGGCCAGATCGTATCGGATGCGCCGCAGGCGTCTGACGAGCGCGAGGTCGGCGCGCAGGCGCCCGCGGGCATGCGGGCCGCAGACGACAATCACCTCGTCGAGATGCGGATTGTCACGCACCACCGGGGCGGCGTCTTCTTCCACGATGTAGGTGAGGCGGGCGGCAGGATAGTGGCGCCGGATGGCCCGGATGGCGGGCGTCGTGAACACAACGTCCCCGATCAACCTGAGCCGGACTAACAAAATGTTCAATCGGACCTATTTCTCGATGGTCGCCTCGTCGATGAGCATGACGGGAATGTCATCCTTGATGGGGTAGACGCGATGACACGTATTGCACTTCAACCCCTTGCCGTCCTTCACGAGCACGACGGGTGTTTTGCAGTTCGGACAGGCCAGAATTTCGAGCAATTCGGCGTCGATGGCCATCGATGCGTTCCTCCATGAGGGATGTCCAAAAACTATAACAGAAAGGGTACAATCAAACCTCGCATGCGGAAAGCCGTGGCATTTGCGATCGTGTTGTCGGCCGTTGGCGGGTCCGCGTACGCGCAGACCAAACCATCGCCGGCCGACGCGGGCGGCGGAGCCTATTACGAGTTCATAATGGGCTTGCACTTCGAAAGCCAGGGCGACAGCACGAACGCCCTTGCCGCCTATCAACGCGCCGAACGCCTCGATCCGGCGTCGGCGGAAATTCCGGCCGCGCTGGCCGAGTTGTACGCGCGGCTGAACCGTCCGGCCGATGCCGTCGCGGCCGGCGAGCGCGCCATCAAGGCGAATCCTCAGAATCCCGAAGCCAACTGGATACTCGGCAGCCTCTACTCGCGCATGGCCGAAATGCCGACGACGCGCGACACCGACCGCCGGACGTACTCGCAGCGCGCCGTGGAAAACCTCGAAAAGGCAAACCGCAACGCGCACCCAGGCGTGCCCATGATGCTGGGACGGCTGTACCTCACCGACCACCAGTACGACAAAGCCATTGCCCTGCTGGTTCCGTTCGTGACCGAACAGCCCGACCAGGTCGAGGCCGTGGCGCTGTTGGCCGAGGCGTACCAGGCGTCCGATCGCGATGCGGACGCCATCGCGCTGCTCGAAAAGTCGGTCGTCGATTCGCCGGAGCTCTACAGCACGCTCGGCGAGGTGTATCAGGACCAGGGCCGCTGGAGCGATGCGGCCAAGGCCTATGAGGGCGCCGTGCAGGAGCGCCCGCAATTTCTTCCGCTGCGCACGGATTGGGCCACCGCGCTCTTGAACTCGGGCGACGCCCAGCGTGCGCGCGAAGTGCTCGAAGAGGGGTCGGCCGGCAATTCGCGCAGCACACGCGCGCTGTACCTGTTATCCGAAGCGCAGCGGCGGACGCGCGATTTTGCCGCCGCGGAAGTGACCGCACGGCGGTTGATTGCGCTCGACGCCCGTGCTCTTGGCGGCCCGCGCCAGCTCGCACAGATCTTCCGCGACCAGAACGAGCATCAGAAGATCGTCACGCTGCTCGAGCCCATCGTGACTCCGCGGCTCAAGGCGGCCGATGCCGCCGATCTGACGAGCGAGACGTTCCGGGGCTTGTACTTCGATCTGGCGGCGGCGTACGAATCGCTGCGGCAGTTCGACAAGGCCCTCGGGTTGCTCAGGCAGGCGCGCACGCTGTCGCCGACCGATCCGCTCGTCGAAATCCGGCTCGCCCGTTCGCTCGAAGACGGCGGCAAAGGCGACGATGCCATCAAGTCGCTCCAGGCGGCGGTCACCAAGTTTCCCAAAGAGCCGATGGTCAAGCTCCAGCTGGCTTCCACGCTGGAGCGCGGGAAGAAATACAACGATGCCGAGAACGTGTTCCGGCAGATGATCGCGGAAGACCCGAAGAATGCCGACGCGCTGAACTCTCTCGCGTACATGCTGGCCGAGCGCGGACAGAAACTGGACGAAGCGGTCGCGTTCGTGGAGCGCGCGCTCGTCATCGAGCCCGGCAACGGCGCCTATCTCGACAGCCTCGGCTGGGCCTACTACAAGCAGAATCGTCTCGAACAGGCGGAGCCGCCGCTGAGAGAAGCGGCCAAGCAGCTGCCGACGGTCTCTGTCATCCAGGAACACCTTGGCGATGTGCTCAACAAGCGCGGTCTCTATCAGGAAGCGATCGACGCCTGGCAAAGGGCGATCGACGGCGATGGCGACGATGTCTCGCGCTCCGCGCTCGACGACAAAATCAAAGCGGCGCGTCAGCGGCTTGGCAGGCAGAAGTAGCCTCGCCTTCTCCATCCTCCTTCTCGCGACGTGTCTGACCGCCTGTGGGCCGCGTCCTCTCGCGTTGCCTGGCGGCACCGGCACCCCGATCGCTGATTTCTCCTCCACATACGCGGCGGCACGCTCGGCGTGCGAGGGCGTGCGCAGCTTGCAGGCCGAGCTCGGTCTGTCGGGTCGCGCCGCGGGTCAGCGCATGCGGGGCCGAGTGTTGAGCGGGCTCGTACCCGGAGCCTTGCGGCTGGAAGGGGTCGCACCGTTCGGGACGCCCGTGTTCATTCTCGTGGCCGATGGATCGCGCGGCACGTTGCTGTTGTCTCGCGATCGGCGGGTCGTGCGCGATGCGGACGTCGCGGATATTCTCGACGCGCTCATCGGATTGCGGCTGGGGCCGGACGATTTGCGGGCCGTGTTGAGCGGCTGCGTGAAGGCGGTCGCCGAGCCGGCGTCGGCTCGCGCGTACGGCTCCGATTGGATGGCGGTCGAGTTGTCGTCCGGAGGTACGGTGTATCTGAACCGCTCGGCGGGCGCGTGGCGCATCGTCGCGGGCCGTTATGGCGGGCTCGAAGTGGACTACCCGGAGTTCGCCGGCGACCGTCCATCGCGCATCGTGCTGCGGGGGACGGATCTCAATCTCGGGCTGGCGCTGAGTCAGGTCGAAGTCAACGGCGAGTTGCCGCGCGACCAGCTCGTCGCGGTGAAGATACCCGACGGGGTTGAGCCACTGTCGGTCGAGGAGTTGCGCAAGGCCGGCCCTCTGGGCCGGTGAACGCCGGACACGATGCGATCTGTCACGATCCGCGCATTTGCCAAGATCAATTTGTCGCTCCGCGTCGGCGACGTGCGGGCGGACGGGTATCACCCGGTTCAGACGCTGCTCCAGGGCATCGACCTCTTCGACACCGTCAGGATTGTCCGGCGGCCGGGGCCGTTCGAGATTCGATGCGATACGAAAGGCGTTCCGCTCGATCGCACGAACCTCGTCTGGAAAGCGGCGGACCTGCTTTGGCAGACCACAGGGCGGGCCGGCGAGCCGCGCGACGTGCTCGTGACCCTGCGAAAGGGAATTCCGATGCAGGCGGGGCTTGGCGGTGGCAGCAGCGACGCCGCTGCCGCGCTGCGTGGGTTGGGCCGCATCTGGCAGCGTCCTGTACCTGATGGCGCGCTGCATGCGATGGCCGCCCAGCTCGGCTCGGACGTGCCGTATTTTCTGATTGGGGGCACGTCGCTCGGTCTCGGCCGCGGGGAAGAGGTCTACCCGCTCGAGGACCTTCCGCGTCTGTGGGTCGTGCTGGCACTGCCGCCGTTTGGCGTCTCGACCCAGGACGCCTACGCCTGGCTGGATGAATCTCGAAAAAGGCGTCGGGAGGGGTTTTCGGAGAATCATGTCGAAAACCCCTCCCGACCCCTTTTCCCTCACATCGAGCTCGTCAACGATCTCGAAGCGCCGGTCGTGGCCCGCCATCCCGTCATCGGATCGCTGAAAGAAAGGCTGGTGAAGAGTGGAGCCCTGATGGCCGCAATGTCGGGCAGCGGCTCGGCGGTGTTTGGCGTCTTCCGGTCGGCGGCGGGGGCGGGGAAGGGCGCACGCGCGTTGAGATCGACAGGCGCGCGCGTGCTGACCACCCGATTCCTGCCTCGCCGCAGGGCTAAAGCCCTGCGCTACTAAACAAAGACGGCGGAACTTGCCCGGCGCTCGGGGAATCGTCTAAAATCGTCGTTTGCGCTGCGGTGGTCGAGCCACACCTAGGCAAGCTCTCAGCCATAAGCCATCAGCTCTCAGACTCGGGGACGGGTTTTCTGATAGCCTCTGACGGCTAATCGCTGGTAGCTGAAGGCGTTGTTGGGGCGTGGCCAAGCGGTAAGGCGCGGGACTTTGGATCCCGTATTCGGTGGTTCGAATCCACCCGCCCCAGCCAATTTCTCCGCTGCCCCGGGTTCCCAGACGCGGTATGCGCGTTGGGGTGGACATGACGCATAGACCTGCAGGGTACGGTGAGCTGAAGTTGTTTTCGGGAAGCGCCCATCCCGAGCTGGCGCGCGAGATCGCGCACCATCTGGGCCTGCCCATGGGGCAGAGCCGGCTGCGGCGGTTCCCGGACACGGAAGTCAGCTTCCAGATCGACGAGAACATCCGCGGGACCGATGTGTTCATCCTGCAACCGACGTGCGCGCCGGTTGACGAGCACATCATGGAGATGCTGATCATGATCGACGCGTTCCGTCGATCGTCAGCCGCGCGGATTACGGCCGTGATTCCGTACTACGGGTACGCGCGGCAGGATCGGAAGGACAAGCCGCGAGTGCCGATTTCGGCCAAGCTCGTGGCGAACATCCTGAGCGCGTCGGGCGTCGATCGCGTGCTGACGATGGATCTGCACAAGGCGCAGATCCAGGGGTTCTTCGATATTCCGGTCGATCACCTGTTTGCGGCGCCGGTGATCCTCGATTTTCTGGCGCGTCAGAATTTTCCGGATCTGACGATCGTGGCGCCCGATGCCGGCGGCGCCGAACGCGCGCGCGCCTATGCGAAGCGCCTCGACGGAGAGCTGGCGGTGATCGACAAGCGCCGCAGCGATGACGGGTCGGCGGAAGTGATGAACGTGGTCGGCGACGTGGCCGGCCGGACGTGCGTCATCCAGGACGACATCATCGACACGGCGGGCACCATCGTGAAGGCGGCCAACGCGCTGAAAGACAACGGCGCGGCCCGCGTGTTTGCCTGCGCCGTGCACGGCGTGCTGTCGGGCCCGGCGCTCGAACGCATCGACAAGGCGCCGATCGAGAAGTTGATCGTGACCAACACGATCCCGCTCAATGGCGAGAGCGGCAAGCACGACAAGATCCTCTCGCTGTCGGTCGCCAAGCTGTTGAGCCAGGCGATTCGGAGTATTCACGATGAGTCGTCGGTTTCTTCGCTGTTCGTATAGGGATTAGGGATTAGGGATTAGGGATTAGGGAGTTCAGTCGGATGAGAAGTCGCAGTCCAAGTCAGCGGGATACGGCGCTGAGATGCGGCACTGGGCAGATCGTTGTCGCAATATGCGTCGAGCGCCAAAGCGCGAAGGCACAGGTCGCGGGGGTGGGGCCCCGCGACAGTTTAAAGAAAGAAGACAGGGCACCATGGCAGCAGTATTGGACGCAGTTGAACGCAGTTCGAGGGGCAAGAACGAGGCGCGGCGGCTGCGCGCGGGCGGCCGGATACCCGCCGTCTTTTACGGCGAGAAAGAAGCCGGCAAGGCGATCGCGGTCGATCCAAAGGGTCTGGCCAAGATTCTCCGCACCGACCAAGGCGCAAACACGCTGATCTCGTTGAACCTGCCTGGCGGCGGCACCGCCCAGGTGCTGGTGCGGGAATACCAGCTCGACCCGGTGACGCACGAGCTCCTGCACGCCGACTTCTATCGGGTTGCGATGGACAAGGTGATCCGCGTCCAGGTGACCGTCGTCGCGCACGGCGAGCCGAAGGGCGTCAAGCAGCAGGGCGGTGTGCTCGATATCGTCCATCGGCAGGTCGAACTCGAGTGCCTCCCCGCCGACATTCCGAATAACATCGTCGTGGACGTCACCGAGCTGATGGTCGGCCAGAGCATCCGCGTGAAGGACGTGGCGACCAACCCGAAGTGGAAGGCGCTCAGCGATCCCGAAATGATGATTCTCCACGTCATCATTCCGAAGGTGGAAGAGACGCCGGCTCCGGCCGACGCCGCGGCGGCGGGTGCGACGGCGACGCCGGCCGAGCCCGAGGTTATCAAGAAGGGCAAGAAGGACGAAGAGACTGCCGAAGCAGCGCCGGCGCCGGCTGCCGGTAAGAAAGACAAGAAGTAATCCCCAGGGATTAGGGATTAGGGATTGGGGATTAGGGATTAGCGAGTCAGGGATTGGCCTTGAAGCTGATTGTGGGTCTTGGCAATCCCGGCCGCGACTACGAACACACGCGGCACAACGTCGGATTTCAGGTGGCCGAAGAGCTGGCCCGCCGCTATCGCGTCACCTTGAAGAACTACGCGAAGTGGAAAGCCAGGGCCGTGAAGATTCCGGATATCGGCGACGGCGTGCTCGTGGCCGAGCCGACGACCTTCATGAACCTGAGCGGATGGGCGGTCCGCGAGATCGCGTCGTTTCACAAGCTCGCGACGTCGGACCTGCTCATCGTCTACGACGATGCGGACCTGCCGTTGGGGCGGTTGCGGCTTCGAGCGAACGGATCGGCGGGCGGGCACAACGGGTTGAAGTCGATCATCCAGGAGCTCGGCACCATCGAGTTTCCGCGGTTGCGGATCGGCGTCGGACGGCAGGCGGGCGAGCTGAAGAGCCACGTGCTCGGTCGCTTCGATTCGGACGAGCAGCCGCAGATCGACGAGGCGGTGAAACGAGCGGCGGACGCGGCCGAGATGTTCGCGAGAGAGAACATCGTGGCGGCGATGAATCAGTACAACGCGCCACCGCCGGCCGCGGAGAACGAAGAAGATCAGGCATAATGCCTGACACGGCGGGTCCGCAGGACCCGCCCTACGCAGGCCGGGTCTTGCTTTTGAGGCCCGGCAACCTTGTCACCGAGCGTGGTGACCTCCCCTCGACAGGCTCGGGGGAGTCCAGAAGGAGATAGCAGTGAGTCAGAAACGACAGTACGAGCTCGTCTACGTCGTGTCGTCCGACGCGACCGATCAGCAAATCGCTGATCTCCACACACAGGTTGAAGAGATCGTGGCCCGCTTCTCGGGCACGCTCGAGCGCACCGACAACTGGGGCCGGCGCAAGCTGGCCTACGAGATCGGCCCGCACAAGGAAGCGACGTACGTCCTCGAAGTGATTACGGGGTCGGGCGAGTTGATGAAGGAGATCGATCGCCGCCTGCGTGTGAGCGATCAGGTCATCCGCCACCTGACGGTCCGGGTGGACGAGGAGAACCGCATCATCGAGCGCACGCGCACGCATCGCAAGGAAGAGTCGCAGCGCCGCCGCGTGGCCCGCGGCCTGCCGCCCGAACGGCAGCCCGGCGAAGGACCGCAGCGGCAGGACGACGATGACGACCGCTTCGGCGGGGACGCGGACGACGCAATCTGAAAATCATCGGTTCGTAAAGTTCGTAGAAGTTCGTCAGGTTCGTCGGTTCGTATCGTTCGTCGGTTCCTCAGTTCGTGGAGTTCGGCACGCTCCGCATCGTCGCGCGCAGTGAACGTTCGAATCCAGTGAACCTGCGAACTTCACGAACTTTACGAACCTGACGAACGTTTACGAACTATACGAACCCACGAACCCACAAACCAACAGAAAGGTTACTCCAATGCGTGAAGGACGAGGACGCTCATCGGAAGGCCGCGGCGGTCGGGGCGCCGACAAGAAGGACGACAAGAAGCGCACGCTGTTCCGGCGGCGGAAGGTCTGCAAGTTCTGCGCGGACAAGATCGACGACATCAACTACAAGGACGTGAAACTGCTGGGACCGTTCGTGCCCGAGCGCGGCAAGATTCTGCCGCGTCGGATTTCGGGTACGTGCGCAACCCACCAGCGCAAGTTGCAGACGGCCATCAAGCGCGCGCGTCAGCTGGCGTTGATTCCGTACGTCACTGAATAGCTATCAGCACTCAGTTCTCAGCTTTCAGACCGGGTGCGACTGAGAGCTGACAGCCGATAGCTGAGAGCTTTTGTGAGGTTTATATGGAAGTCATTCTCAGAGATCACGTCGAGAACCTCGGGAAGCGCGGCGAAGTGGTGAAGGTCGCCGACGGCTACGCGCGCAACTACCTGTTGCCGCGCAAGCTGGCGCTCGTCGCCACGCCGGGTAACCTCAAGCAGGTCCAGCGCGAGCGCGTGAAGCTCGACGCCGTGGAAGCGGAAGAGAAGGGCGCCGCGGACGCGATCGCGGCGAAGATGGCCGGCCTCGAGGTGGTCATCTCGCGCAAGGTCGGAGAAACCGAAGCGCTGTACGGCTCGGTCACCTCGGCCGACATCGCCGACGCGCTGGCCGCGAAGGGCTTCGACGTGGACAAGCGCAAGATCGGTCTGCGCGAGCCGATCAAGAAGCTGGGCTCGCAGACGGTTCCGGTGAAGCTGCACCGCGAGGTCGTCGTGCAGGTGCCGGTGAAGGTCGTCGCCGAAGGCAAGCCCGAAGCGACGCCGGCGGAGCTGAAAGCCGCGACCGAGACAGACACCGCGAAAGAGTAAACGCATTTCGGGCCTCTGGCGATCGGCCGCGAGTTGGGTCGTACGCCTGAGGCCCCGTTCTCCTAGACCGCTCCAATTCAATCTGGTACGCTTCGCTCAGTTCGTTCACCATGCCCGAAGCCGTCGCTGTCGATCGCACGCTGCCGCACAATCTCGAAGCAGAACGCTCCGTCCTCGGCGCCATCCTCATCCACAACGACGCGTTCAATTCGGCCGCGGAAGTGCTGACGCCGCGCGATTTCTACCGCGACGCCCATCGGCGGATCTTCGACAAGATGATCATGTTGAGCGAGCGGGGCAACGCGATCGACTTCATCACGCTCAAGGAAGAGCTGTCGCGCGCGGGCGAGCTCGAGGAGATCGGCGGCCCGGCGTACATCACCGCCCTGGTCGACGGCCTGCCGCACGCGACCAACATCGAGTACTACGCGCGCATCGTGCGCGAGAAGTCGACGCTGCGCAATCTCATCGTCGCGTCCAACAAGATCCTGACGACAGCCTACGAGGCCGAACAGGAGCCCAACCAGATTCTCGACGAAGCCGAGCAGGCCATCTTCGCGATTGCCGAAGATCGCGTGCGGGCCGGGTTCACGTCGATGCGCCAGCTGGCGCACGCCAGCTTCGCGGCCATCGAGCGCGCGCACGAGCGCAAGCAGCTCATTACCGGCGTGCCATCGGGCTTTTCCGATCTCGACGAGCTGACCGCCGGGTTCCAGGCCGGCGATCTCGTCATCATCGCGGCGCGCCCGTCGGTCGGCAAGACCGCGCTGGTCCTGAATATCGCGCAGCACGTCGGGACGAAGAGCAGCCGCACGGTGGGCATCTTCAGCCTGGAAATGTCCAAGGAGCAGTTGTTCCTGCGCATGCTGACGTCGGAGGCGCGCATCGACAGCCACCGGCTGCGCACGGGCTTCCTGGTCGAGAGCGACTGGGGACGGCTGTCGCACGCGCTCGGCACGCTGAGCGAGGCCAGGATTTTCATCGACGACACGCCGGGCATCGGCGTGCTCGAAATGCGCGCGAAATCGCGGAGGCTGATGGCCGAGCACGGCCTGGACGTGCTCATCATCGACTACATTCAGCTCATGCAGGGACGCGGCCGCTTCGAGAACCGCACGCTCGAGCTGGCGGCGATCTCGCGCTCGCTGAAGATGCTGGCCAAAGAGCTCAATGTCCCGGTCATCATCCTGTCGCAGCTCAGCCGTGCCCCGGAATCGCGATCCGATCACCGGCCCATGCTCTCGGACCTGCGCGAGTCGGGCGCGCTCGAACAGGACGCGGACGTCGTCATGCTGCTGTTCCGGCCGGACCAGTATCCGGACGTCAAGCCCGAAGACGAGAACATCGCCGAGATCAACCTCGCCAAGCAGCGCAATGGCCCCACGGGCCTGGTGCGTCTCGCCTTCCTGAAGTCCGAAACGCGCTTCGGGAATCTCGAACAGAGCCGATGATCAAGCAGATCGTCGCGAACTAAGTAATGTCGGCACGCTGCACGTTCGCGCATGTCGATCTTGCGGCACTGAAATCCAACTTCCGCGCGATCGCGGAATTTCTCGCCACCAACGCCGGGACGGGCACACCGGGCATCATCGCGGTGGTGAAAGCGAATGCCTACGGCCATGGTGCGCCGGCCGTGGGACTGGCGCTCCAGGAAGCGGGCGCGACGATCCTGGCGTGCGCCGACATCGAGGAAGGCATCGTGCTGCGCAAGGCGGGCGTCACCGCCGAGATTCTCGTCTTCGGCGCGCTGAGCGTGAGCGACGTGGAGGGCGTCTTCGAGCACAAGCTGACGCCGACGCTTTCGACGCCGGGCGCCGGACGATCGCTGCAGGCCGCCGCGGCAAAACATGGTGTGCGGCTTCGGTGTCATCTGAAGATCGACACCGGCATGAACCGGCTCGGCCTGCGCCACGACAACCTCGAGTTCACGCTGCCCGAGCTCGTCGCGAGCCCCAATCTCGAGATTGTCGCGGTGTACACGCACTTCGCCACGGCCGACGACCCGGAGCTGCCGCTCTTTCAGACGCAGCGCGAGCGATTCGAGCAGGCGCTGGCCCGTCTGCCGGAGCTCGGCGTTCGCCCCCGGTGGCGGCATGCCGCCAACAGCGCCGCGACGCTTCGCGACTCGCGCGTCTGGTACGACCTCGTGCGCCCGGGACTGATGATGTACGGCGTCGTTCCGCCTCCGCTCGCCTCGACGATTCCGCTGGCACCGGTGATGTCGCTCCGCAGCCGAGTGGTGGCGGTCAAGGGCGTGCGCGTTGGCGAAACCGTTGGCTACGGCGCCACGTGGGCGGTTCCACATCCGGGGCGGATCGCGGTCGTGCCGGCCGGCTATGCGGATGGCCTCGACCGTCGCATGTCGGGCCGCTGTTCGGTGCTCATTCGCGGCAGGCGCGCGCCCATCGTCGGCGCGATCAACATGGACATGATGACCGTCGACGTGTCGGACATCACCGTCGACACAGGGGATGAAGTGGTGATGATCGGCGCGCAGGGTGACGATCGCGTCGATGCGCGCGAAATCGCCGCTGCCATCGGGACCAACCCGTATGAAGTCCTCTGCCGCGTCGGCACCCGCATAGAGCGAATCTACTAGCTGGAATCACCGTAAGGTACACTCGGTGGATGAGCATTCGGAGCACGTCACCACCGGGACGCAACGAACCGTGTCATTGCGGCTCGGGCCGCAAGTACAAACATTGCTGCATCGACAAGGATGCCGCGCTCGCCGCTGAGGCGCGGGCCAAAGCCGCAGTGGAGACTGGAGGCTCGCGCGACCGAGACACCTCCGCCGGCTCCCGCACGCGCGCCAAAGCCACAGACAGCTCAGCCCTGGAAAGTGCACGACCTCTCGCGGCTTCGTCGCGCGCACGCGGACGCCGCGCAAGGTCGGAGGCAGCTAGGAAGGCCGTGATACACGAGCGTTCTGCTTCGAGGACGTTTTCGACCGCCTCGCGTGGACGCCTGACCAGTCGAGACGTTGGCCGCTTTCCAGGCGGCACACTGTTCGATCGCCTTGCGCGCGCCGTTTGTCAGGCCGGCTGCCTGCCTCGCAAGGAGCTCTACGAAGCGTGGGAGGTGGGACGGCGCGTCCGGCGGCTGTTTCGCGGCGGACGCGTGCTCGACGTCGGCGGCGGTCACGGGCTGCTCGCCCAGATCATGTTGCTGCTCGACGACACGTCTCCTGATGCGCTCGTGATCGACACGACGTTGCCGGCCTCGAGCGGGAAGCTGCACGACGTCCTCGTGGGAGCATGGCCGAGGCTGGAGGGACGGATCACCTTTGTCGCCAGCCCGATTGACGACATCGACATTTTGCCCACCGACATCGTCGTGTCGTGTCATGCGTGCGGCACGCTGACCGACCGCGTGCTCGAGCGCGCGTCAACCGTGCCGGCGCGTGTTGCGGTGCTGCCGTGCTGCCACGATCTCGATTCAGGCGATGACGGCGGACTGTCCGGTTGGGTTGACGGATCCCTCGCGATCGACATCGTGCGCGCGGTGCACCTGCAGCAGCGGGGCTATCGAATCTGGACCCAGGCGATTCCTGCCGGCATCACACCGAAGAACCGTCTTCTGCTGGGCGCCCCTCTTAGTCGTACGTAGTGTCCGGCTTCAGCCGGACCGTCTTCCCGCTTTGCCACACCGCTGCAACATAGCAGGCGGATGGAACGTATTGCAGAATGTGATGAAACTCCTGCTGTGGTGTGTCCTGCTGGTGCTCTGCTGGCCACTTGCGTTGCTCGCGCTGCTGCTCTATCCCCTCGTCTGGATTCTGCTGATTCCGTTCCGGATTGTCGGCATCGCTGTCGACGGCGTCCTTGGCCTGTTGCGCGGGCTCTTCATGCTCCCCGCGAGAGTCCTTAGCGGTCCACGCGCACTTTAGAGAGAGACCAGCCGCCGCAGGTGGCACATGGCTTCAGCCCTGTCACTGTGGCGGCGCTCACTTCGCGGGCACGAGGCGCTTCAATTCTTCAAGCCAGTTGAGCACCACTCGGATCTCGTTGGCGGGTGCTGACACTGTCCCCTCACCGGACGCCTGCGTCAGACTGAGGAACCGGCCATCCGGAAGCACGTCGTAGCCCCGGACATTCCCAGAGATAAGCCCAGGTCGCGGTCCGCGCGGGAGGCTCACAGGTGTTCCGAATCCAACCGAGGGGCGCGTTGCAACAGGCACAAAGACAGTTGGCCTCGTTGCACCAGGCACATAGAAGATACCGGTGCTGTCTGGTGCCCAGACCGGGTGAAAGTCCAGGAGTGTCTTGGGGGCCTGGTGCAATTGGCCAGTGGCAGGAAACGGCTGTAAGAAGATGCCCCTGTTGGGCGAAAGGATGCCTCCGGCAACGACCGAAGTGGCGTACACCACCCATCGTCCATCCGGGGAAAAACTTGCGCTTAGCGGTTCGGCTGACTGCACTCCGCCGAACGGCTCGGCCTTTCTGGTGTCGAGCGTTAGCACCGAGAGAGAGAATTTCGCGTCCCTGACGACGGAAAACAGGAGATGCCTTCCGTCGCGCGACCACGATTCGGGCCGGTGCTCTTCCCCTTGCGCGGGCTTCGTCAGGCGCTCGACGCCACTCGTCCCGTCCGCGGCCTGCCAGAAGAGCGCCCTGTCGCCCTCACGAGCCGATTGAAAGGTCACGCGCTGTCCATCGCCCGACCATACGGGAAAGCGATTGTTGCCTCCGAACGTGAGCCGGCGGATTTCCGCTTTCCCGGAGATGTCGTCGGTCCAGATGTCTGAGTCTTGCCCGCTGCTTCGCGCAACCGCGAACGATGTGCCATCTCGGCGACACTCTGGGGTGCGAGTAATCGCCGGGTGGAATCTTGAGGAGAACAGGCTCTCCCCGTCCGTCGCCGATTGCCAGGATTTCCGTGGCGGACGATGTCGTTGCTGGACCAGGCATGTACAGGAGCGTTCCCGTGTCCGAGACCGCGAGATGCATCCCAGGCGCGGTACGCCCATTCGCCCGTCTCACGCCGGCGATAACGGGTACGGCAGGACCGGTGGTCGCGAGCCTTCGCACATCAAAAGGCGCGGCGAACATCGTGCCGGAGACGGCATACACGAGATAACCGTTGGGCAGATAGCGGCCGTCTGAGCCCCCGTCAATCAACACTTTTCGCTCCCCATTTTCGAGCGATACCGCGACCACTTGTCCTTTGTCCCAGCTGGCCCAGCCATCAAAGTCGAGCGACACGTTTTTCGCGACCGTGAAGAGCACGGTTCGACCGCCCGGCAACATCTGGGGTCCGTAAGCCCGCTCGTCCGTGGCGACCCGCGCAATGAGCTCCTGGGTGCCGCCAGACGGCGCCACACGGAGAACTCCTTGGTCCTGACCGATCAGAATTCCGTCCGGACCCCAACTCATCCCTGATGCGGAGTCCATTTTGCCGACGATGGATGCAGTGCCGCCACCGATCGCAATGCGCTTCAGAACAAAGTTCCCCTGAGAGACGCCGTCGCCTGGCGAAACAAATGCCACCGATTGACCGTCAGGAGCGAACGTGGGATTCAACGCATTGACTGCCGCGGCGTTTTCCGTGCCGGGGATCGCGTGAAGGTCGAGTTCGCCTATGGAGCGCACATAAAGTCGCGCATTGGCCGCGTACACAATCCGCGTTCCATCTGGTGAGATTGCGACGGCTTGCCGAGTGCTTGAGAGGGACTGTCCTTCCGGCAGTTCAAACGAGAATTGTGCGACAACGGGCGAGCGCAAAACCGGCCGCAGGGCCCAACCTCCCGCTCCGACGATGAGAGCTGTCAGCGCAATTGCCACCGCTGTCGGAAGCAGCCGCTGCCAACGTGAACGGGGCATGACAGCGGCAGTGGAGGTTGCCACCGCAGCGTGTGGCGTGCCGATATTGCTCAGCTCGCTCAGGATGAACTTCGCCGCGGAAATGTCCGAGACGCGCTGCCGTCGATCCTTGATGAGGCATCGCTGAATCAGCGTGCGAATCGCTGGCGGCACATCAGATGGAATACGCGTCCAATCGGGATCGCTCTTCAGCACCGAGGCCAACGTCTCGCTGACATCGTCGTCCGCGAACGCTCGCTCGCCCGTCAACATTTCGTACAGTACGCACCCGAACGCCCACACGTCGCTGCGCTTGTCGGCGGGTCGCCCTTTCGCCTGCTCCGGGCTCATGTATGCCGCCGTGCCGAGCAGCATCCCGACTTGCGTCATGGCGGGTGTCGTGATCGTCGGCGACTGCGACAGTCCGTAGGCCGGGTCCTGCTCTTTGGACCCGGCGGAACTAAAGTTCCGCCCTACGTCAGATGGGTCGGGCGCCTTCGCCAGCCCGAAATCCAGTACCTTCACCGTGCCGTCGGTTTTGACCTTGATGTTCGCGGGCTTGAGATCGCGATGGATGATGCCCTGCTCGTGCGCGGCTTCGAGCGCCTCGGCAATCTGTTTCGCGATCGGCAATGCCTCGTGAAGAGGAATCCGGCCGCGCGCAATCCGCTGCGAGAGATCCTCTCCCTCGACCAACTCCATCACGAGCGCGCGTCGCACGTAGGACGGGTCTTGCCCTTTAGACCCGTCCTCCGGCGATCCTTCTTCCAGGCCGTAGATCGCCGCGATGTTCGGATGATTCAGCGACGCCAGGACGTGCGCTTCGCGTTGGAATCGCGCCAGTCGATCGGCATCGTGCAAGAAGGAATCCGTTAGAACTTTCAGCGCGACATCGCGATTCAGCTTGGTGTCGTGCGCCCGATAGACCTCACCCATCCCGCCTTCCCCGATTTTGGCGGTGACGTCATAGGGGCCGAGGCGAGTGCCTGGCGCGAGACTCATTGCGAGGCTTGGATTATAACGGCGTGGGCGCCTCCTGAGTGGCCCACGAACCCCACGAACCCCACGAACCTCACGAACCGACGAACCCGACGAACCCCAACGAACCCGACGAACTGAGACGATGTACCATCGTCCTCGTGAAGTCCGCGAAAACCGTCTACGTCTGCCAGGAGTGCGGCGGCCAGCAGCCGAAGTGGGTCGGCCGCTGTCCTGATTGCGGCGCCTGGAACACGCTCGTCGAAGAACAGCCCGTGCCGCAGTCGGCGCCCGTCGCGGCGAATTCCCGCTACGGCCTGGTGTCCGGAGGCGCGACGGCCAGGCTCTACAGCGAGATTCAGACCTCCGATGCGCCGCGCATCCCGTCCGGTGTCGGCGAATTCGATCGCGTGCTGGGCGGCGGCATTGTGCCCGGCGCGCTCGTGCTGCTCGGCGGCGAGCCCGGCATTGGCAAGTCCACGCTGCTGCTGCAGGTCGCGGCACACGTCGCGCGCACGGTCGGTCCCGTTCTCTACAGCTCCGGCGAGGAATCCGAGCACCAGGTGAAGCTGCGTGGCGAGCGGCTCGGCGTCGATCGCTCGCCGTTGTACCTCCTGGCCGAGACGTCCCTGGAGCGCATCCTCGAAGAGATCGAGCGGCTGAAGCCGTCGCTCGTCATCGTCGATTCCATTCAAACCATCTTTTCCGCGCGATTTCAGTCGGCGCCCGGCAGCATCGGCCAGGTACGCGAGGTCGCGACGCACTTGCTCTTCGCCGCCAAGGGCCGGAACGTGCCGATCGTGCTCGTCGGACACGTCACCAAGGACGGCAATCTCGCCGGTCCGAAGGCGCTCGAGCACGTCGTCGATACGGTCCTCTATTTCGAGGGAGAGCGACATCACGCGCACCGCGTGGTGCGCGCGTTCAAGAACAGGTTCGGGGCGGCCAACGAGCTCGCCGTGTTCGAGATGACGGGGTCGGGTCTCCGCGAGATTCCGAATCCGTCTCAGCTGTTTCTCGCCGAGCGATCGATCGGCAAGCCCGGCTCGGCCGTCTTGTGCTGCATCGAGGGCTCGCGTCCGATACTGGTTGAAGTGCAGGCGCTCGTGACGAGCAGCACGTTTGGGAACGCGCGTCGCATGGCGAGCGGCATCGACCAGCAACGCCTGTCGTTGTTGCTTGCGGTTATGGAGAAGCGCGCCGGCCTCAACCTGCTTGGCGACGACGTCTATGTCAACGTCGCCGGCGGAATGAACGTGGACGAACCGGCGGCCGATCTCGGCGTCGTCGCCGCCGTCGCCTCGAGCGTGCAGAACCGTGCAGTGGGGACGAGCACGGCGGTATTCGGCGAGGTAGGGTTGGGGGGGAGATTCGGGCCATCATGCAGGCCTCGCTTCGCCTGCGCGAGGCGGCAAGGATGGGATTCGAGCGGTGTGTCGTGCCGCTGGCCAACGCCGACATTCCCGGGTCGGAGCGGCCGGCGAATTGCGAGATCGTGGGCGTCAGGACAGTGGACGAGGCTTTACAGGCGCTACTACAATGACCAGCCTATGAACTGGGGTGCCCTGGCGCGTATCGCGTTCGTTGCGGTGATCGCGTACTGCGCGGTCGCGCTCCATCCTCTCGATCTGGGGCTGCCCGCCAACGCGGTCTTCGGGGTCGTCATCGCCGGCCTGGTCATTGTTCTCGAGGATCGTCTTCGACAGACGCCGCTCGCGAACGTCGTCGGCGCGATCATCGGCGGCGCCATCGGGTTGCTGCTCGCGCGCTTGATCGGGACCGCGCATTTCTGGGCCAACGCTGACAACCTCGGCGTCATCTTCTTTCATACGCTCATCCTGCTCGCGCTGCCGTACCTCGGCCTCGTGCTTGGCGCGAAGTCGGGCGAGTGGCTCGAGCCGGAGCGGCTCATCGGCCTGTTCCGGCCGCGCGCGCAGACCCAGCGCCGGTACCGCATTCTCGACACCAGCGTCATCATCGACGGCCGCATCGCCGACATCTGCGAAACAGGATTCGTGGACGGCACGCTCGTCGTGCCGCAGTTCGTCCTCAAAGAGCTGCAGCAGATCGCCGATTCGGCGGATTCGCTCCGCCGCAACCGCGGACGCCGCGGCCTCGACATCCTTCAGCGCATCCAGAAGATGTCCGGCCTCGACGTGGTGATTTCGGACGCCGATTTCCCGGACCAGAAAGAAGTCGATCTGAAGCTCATCGAGCTCGCGCGGTCGCTGCAGGGCAAGATCGTGACCAACGACTTCAACCTGAACAAGGTGGCGCAGCTCCGCGGCGTCGATGTTCTGAACATCAACGAGCTCGCCAACTCGCTGAAGCCGGTCGTCCTGCCGGGCGAGACCATGAAAGTGTTCATCCTGAAGGAAGGGAAGGAGTACAACCAGGGCGTCGCCTATCTGGACGACGGCACCATGGTGGTGGTCGACAACGCGCGGTCGATGATCGGCAAGACGATCGACGTGGTCGTCACCAGCGTGCTCCAGACGACCGCCGGCAAGATGATCTTCGGCCGCTTCATCGACGCGAACGCCCAGCCCACGCCGATCGATCGCGAAAGCGGCCGGCGCGCACGGAATCAGTGAAGCTTCCACCATTCCATTGGTGGCGCACCGTCTTCTTTCTCATCCCGGCCATCTCCGTCTACACGATCGTGCTCGGCACGCTGTCGATTCTGTCGAGCTTCGTCGACAGGAAAGGTCACCGGGCGCACTGGTGCGCGCGGGCGTGGTCGTGGCTGATTCTTGCGACCACCGGCGTGGACGTGGCCGTGACGGGACTCGATCGCGTGACGCCGGGCGAGACGTACATGTTCGTGTCCAATCACCAGAGCATCTACGACATCCCGGTGATCTTCGCCTCGCTGCCGTTTCAGCTCCGCATCATCGCGAAGGAATCGCTGGGGCGGTTTCCGTTCCTCGGGTGGCACCTCGTCCGCGCGGGTCATCTGCTGGTCGACCGCAGCAACCCCGATCGGGCCGGCATCCTCAATCGCTGGCGGCGCCTCGTCGCCGATCGTGTCTCGCTGATTATTTTCCCTGAAGGGACGAGGAGCGCGGATGGCCACGTGGATCGCTTCAAGGGCGGCAGTTTTCTGCTGGCGCTCGAGGCCGGCCTGACGATCGTGCCGCTGTCGGTGTCGGGAACCATTCACGTGATGAAGAAGAACCGCCTCATGACGTGCCCGGGCCAGGTGACGCTCGAAGTGCACCAGCCGATTCCGACGCCGAAGATCGATGCGCCCACCACCGCCGACGCGCGCCGGCTTGCGGCTCGAGTCGAAGACATCGTCCGGGCCGGGGTGCGCCAGACACCGGAGCTTCCGCCGACAGTACTGGTACGTCAGTACGTAGTGTCCGGCCTCAATAGTACGTAGTGTCCGGCTTTAGCCGGACCCTGGTGTCGCCGGTGTCGCCGAACTTCTGTGCATCTCGTGTCCGGCGGGGGCCGGACTTTGCCATACTCTCACCATGTTCCTGACGCGCGTCGAGCTGACTAACGTCCGCTGCATCAAGTCGCTCGTGCTGTCGCTGGAGACCTCGCCCGGCGTCACGCGCAAGTGGACGCTGCTGCTCGGCGAGAACGGTGTCGGCAAGAGCACGCTGATGCGCTCGATCGGGCTCGTGCTGGCGGGCAGCTCGGCCCTGGCGGAGCTGATTGGCGACCCCGACAGCTGGATCCGTTCCGGCGAACAGGAGTGCACGATCGACGCGGACCTGATGACCGCCGAAGGCGAACGGCGGCACGTCAGCCTCAGGATTACGCGGGGCGGCACCATCAAAGAGGTCTACGAGAACAACAAAGACACGCTCGACATGCTCGATCGGGCGATCGCCCGCGCGTCGCGCAACTATCTCGTCATCGCCTACGGCGCGTCCCGTCGCCTGAGCAGCACCAAGCTGTCGGCGCAGCCCGTGACGTCGCGCTTCCAGCATCCACGCGCCAACAACGTGGCCACGCTCTTCTCGCCCGACGCGATGCTGAACCCGCTGGAGACGTGGGCGATCGATCTTCACTACCGGCTCCAGGACGAAGGCCTGCGCATCGTCGACGAGGCGATGAAGAAGCTGCTGCCCGGCATGACGTTCAAGGGCATCGATAAGGAGCGGCGCGATCTCGTGTTCGACACGGTCGACGGGGAGGTGCCGCTCGCGTATCTGAGCGACGGCTACCAGAACATGGCCGCGTGGTGCGGCGATCTGCTGTTTCGCGTCACCGACACGTTCGACGACTACAAGGATCCGTTGTCGGCGCGAGGCGTGCTGATCGTCGACGAGATCGATCTGCACCTGCATCCGGTGTGGCAGCGGCAGCTCAGGAATTTTCTCAGCGACATGTTTCCGAACTTCCAGTTCATTCTGACGACGCATTCGCCGCTCACGGCCCAGCAGGCCGGCGCCGGCGAGTTGTTTCTCATGCGGCGGCCCACCCCCTCCGATCCGCCGGTGCTCGAGCCCAGTCCCATCGAGCCGCGGACGATGCTCGTGCACCAGCTGCTCATGAGCCCTGCTTTCGGCATCGGCACACCGGACTCGGTGGCGGTCGAGACGATGAAAAAAGACTACGTGCGGCTGAGCGGTATCAAGAACCGGAACGCCGACGATCAGGCGCGGTTCGAGCAGCTCGAGGAGGCGCTGAAGGATCTGCCGGACTGGCACGTCGTGCCCGAGCGCGACGCCAGGCGTGACCAGTTGCTCGCCGACATCAAAGCCGCGCTCGACAAGCAGGGACGATGACCAGGCTCGAGCGCGTGCGCACGGCCGCGGCGATCCCCGCGGCGTTTCGCGGGCCGGGCCGCAGGGTCAAGTCCCTCGATCTGATCAACGGGAAAGTGGCCGGCACGCTGGCATTCAAGCAGTCGGTCTGGAAGGCCGCCAAGCCGCAGCTGAAAATCGAGAGCGGCGGCAAGTGCGCGTACTGCGAGTCGCCCACCGACACCGTCGCGCACGGCGATGTCGAGCACTTCAGGCCGAAGAGCGTGTACTGGTGGCTGGCGTACTGCTACGACAACTACGTCTACGCGTGCCAGATCTGCAATCAGGTCTTCAAGAGCGATGCCTTTCCTGTTCATGCCTCGGCAGGTCCGTGGACGGGCCCGGCGCTACCCGTACCCGCGACGCCTGCGGCGATCGATGCGCTTGCCGGCATTCTGACGCCCGACGCGCTCGACCTGACCGCCGGCCATCCGCTGGCCGAGTTCATCGTGGCGGCGGCCAAGGAAAAAGCCGGTCTGGTCGATCCGTACATCACCGACCCCGATCCGCTCTTCAAGTGGATTGCGAACGACACGTTGAAAACGGTGGAAGTGGCGGCCGCGTCGAACAAGGTCGCGGCCAAGCGCGCGTTTGCCGCGGTGAACCAGTTCTACGGACTCAATCGCGAGGAACTGAAGCGCATCCGGTGGAAAACCTTCGACGACCTCGTCGTGTTCCGGGACTCGTTGAACGCGTTCGTGGCGCTCGGGGTCCAGCCGGCGTTGCAGACCACCATTCGCAGCCACATCAAGGACATGACGAAGCCCGACGCGCCGTACGCGGGCATGGTGCGGTACTTCGTGAAAGAGTTCCAGATCGCGCTCTGAACTCAGACCGCCGGCGCGACCGCATATAATTCGTCAGCATGTTCGTGTCGGCCATTCTCGCCGCCGCGGGCCGCGGGACGCGGCTTGGCGCGGCGATGCCCAAGCAGATGATCGCGCTGGGCGATCGCACCATTCTCGAGCGCAGCTTTGCGCTCGTGGACGGCCACGAGCGGATTGACGAGATCGTGATTGCGCTGCCGCCCGATCTGGCGCAGTCGCCGCCGCCGTATCTGGTCTCGTCGAAAAAACCGGTCCGCATCGTCAACGGCGGCGACCGGCGCCAGGATTCGGTCGCCAACGCGTTCGCCCAGGTCTCGAAGAGCGCCACCGTGATCGTCATCCACGACGCGGCGAGGCCGTTCGCGACGGCCGATCTGTTCTCCCGGGTCATCGACGCGGCGGCCAAAGGCGGTGCCGCGATTGCCGCCGTGCAGGCCAGCGACACCGTGAAGGAGGCCACCGCCGCGCCCGGCGTCAGGATCGTCGCGCGCACGATGGTGCGCGAATCGATGTATCTCGCGCAGACGCCGCAGGCCTTCAGCCGGGAGGTGCTGGAAGACGCCATCCAGCTCGGGCACGAGGCGCTGACGCTGGCGACCGACGAGGCGTCACTGGCCGAGCAGGCGGGACACGCGGTCGCGCTTGTCGACGGCGAATCGACCAATATCAAGATCACGACGGAGCACGATCTGACGGTGTCGAAAGCCATGCTGGGGATTAGGGATTGGGGATTAGGGATGAGCCCGCGGGTGGGCACCGGATACGATTTGCACAGGCTCGAGGCCGGGAAGCCGCTCATTATTGGTGGCGTCCGGATTCCGCACGACACTGGCCTGGCGGGCCATTCCGACGCCGACGTCCTGTGCCACGCGGTGACGGACGCGATTCTCGGCGCCGCCGGCGCGGGCGACATCGGTCAGCACTTTCCCGACACCGATCCGAAATGGAAGGGCGCCGACAGCATCGAGCTGCTGAAAGGCGCCATGGCGATCGTGCGCGCGGCGGGATATTCCGTGTCGAACGTCGATGCCGTCATCATCGCGGAGCGGCCGAAGCTGGCACCGCATGTTGCGGCCATGCGCGCGAATCTCGCGCAGGCGCTCGGGATCGCAACCTCCGCCGTGAGCGTCAAAGGAAAGACAAACGAAAAAGTCGACGCCCTTGGCCGCAACGAAGCCATCGCCGTGCATGCAGTTGTCCTGCTTGGACCACGCCGTTGACTAAGCAGATCAACGTGTCAAGCATCGCCGAGCGGCCGAAGGCCACGAGGCACAGGTCGCGGGGGTGGCTACGGCACCCCAACGCGGCTGCCGCGTTGGGGACCCCGCGCCCCGCGACAAACTGAATAATGCGCGTCAGATTCGCCCCCAGCCCCACGGGCCACCTTCACGTCGGCAACGTCCGCACGGCGCTGTTCAACTGGCTGCTGGCGCGGGGACAGCAGGGGACCTTCATCCTGCGCATCGAAGACACCGACGTCGAGCGATCGACCGTCGAGTCCGACGCGGCCATCCTGGAAGATCTGCGCTGGCTCGGTCTCGACTGGGACGAAGGACCCGAAGTGGGCGGCCCGGTGGGTCCGTATCGATCGTCGGAGCGGCTCGGCCAGTATCAGTCGCGCGCCAAGGTGCTGCTGGCCGAGGGGAAGGCGTACTACTGTTTCTGTACGCCCGAACAGCTCGAGGCCGAGCGTAAAGAGGCTCTCGCGAAGAACCTGCCCGCGAAGTACTCGGGGCGCTGCGCGCAGATCGATCCCGCACAGGCTCATGCGCGCGTCGAGCGGGGAGAACCGGCGGCGGTCCGCTTCCGGACGCCCGGGAACCGCGACATCGTGTTCGTGGATCTCGTCCGCGGCGAAATCCGCTTCCACACCGACGTCATCGGCGATCAAGTGCTTCAGCGCTCGGACGGGCATCCCGCCTACAACTTCGCGGTGGTCGTCGACGATGGGCTGATGGGCGTGACGCACGTCGTGCGCGGCGAAGACCACATCTCGAACACGCCGCGCCAGATCCTCATCTACGAGGCACTGGGGTTTACGGCGCCCGCCTTCGGCCACGTCGCGATGGTGCTCGGTCCCGACCACACCAAGTTGTCGAAGCGGCATGGCGCCGTGTCGGTCGATGAGTTCCGCGAGAAAGGCTACCTGCCCGAGGCGCTGCTCAACTATCTGGCGCTCTTGAGCTGGTCGCCTGGCGAAGGCCAGGAGCTGGTGCCGCTGGCCGAGATGGCGAAGCGGTTCTCGCTGAGCGACGTCGGCCACAGCGCGAGCGTGTTCGACGAGGAGAAGCTTGCCTGGGTGAACCGGCACTACCTGAAAGAGGCCGATCCGGGGCGCCTGGCGCAATTGTCGTTGCCCTATCTCGAGCGGGCCGGCTACGTCACGTCGCCGCTGCGGCCGGAGGGGCTTCAGTATCTCGCGAGCCTCGTGCCTATCTTCAATGTCTCCGTGGATCGGCTCGATCAGGTGCCGCAGCGTTTGCGCCAGCTCTTCGAGTTTTCGGCCTCCTCGGCGCTGGCCGACAGCACGATCCGATCGGAAGCGAGCGACGGCGCAGCGCGGCAGGTCATCGGCGCGCTGGCCGGCGAGCTGGACGCGTCGCCGCGTCTCGCCGACAGGCAGACATTTCGCGGCCTCGCCGATCGGGTGAAACAGAAAACCGGTCTGAAGGGACGCGCGCTGTTCCATCCGATGCGCATTGCGCTGACCGGCGCGGGCGACGGTCCCGAGCTCGATCTGCTCGTGCCGGCGATGGAACGCGGTGCGGACCTCGAATCGACGCTCGGGATCGCGCCTATCGTCGGCGCGCGCGAGCGAGCGCAGCAATTCGCACGCGCATTGGAGTTGCGTTGAGCAGATCGTTGTTGCAACCAACGCCGAGCCGCCGAAGGCGGCGAAGGCACAGGCCGTGGGGGTGGGGCCCCACGGCCACTAAGAAATGCTGATTTACGGCATCAACGCGGTGACCGAGGCGCTGAAGGCCGGGCGCGTTGTCTCGCTGCGCGTCGGGCGCCGGAGCGATCGACGACTGGAGCACCTGTTGATGCTGGCCGGCCAGTCGAGCGTCCCCATCCGTCGCGTGCCGGACGCAGAGCTCAATCGGGACGCACGCGGGGCGTCGCACCAGGGCGTGGTGGCGGACCTCGCCGAGCGCGACACCTACGGCCTCGACGACCTCATCGGCGATGCGCGCGCCGCGCCGCCGGCGCTCATCGTGGTCGTCGACGGCATCGAAGATCCGCAGAATTTCGGCGCGATTCTCCGCAGCGTCGACGCGGCGGCCGCCCACGGTATCGTGAGGCAGACGCGGCATTCGGCGCCGCTGGGCGCGGCGACGACCAGGGCCTCGGCGGGGGCGATCGCGCACGTCAAGATCGCCGATGTCGTCAACGTCGCCCGGGCCCTCGAAGAGTTGAAGGAGGCCGGCATCTGGACGGTGGGCCTCGCGGGCGACGGGCCTGAAACGTACGATAAGATCGATCTGAAGCTCCCCACCGCGATCGTGCTCGGTGCGGAAGGAACCGGGCTCCGGCGTCTTGTCCGCGAGCGCTGCGACCTCCTGGCAAGAATCCCCATACTCGGCCACGTGGACAGCCTGAATGTCTCGGTGGCGGCGGGAGTCGTCTTGTTCGAGGCCCGGCGGCAGAGAACCTAGGCCCGAAGGCAGAGAATCCAAGTAAGGACGCCTTGCATTCGGTGGCACACCTTGTGCTAAACTCAGCTTTTTGTCTGGCTGGCGTAGCTCAGCCCGGTAGAGCAGCTGATTTGTAATCAGCCGGTCGGGGGTTCAAATCCCTTCGCCAGCTCCATTTTGGGCTGTTGCGGCCGACCAACCGGCCTCACGACGGGCAGGAACAGCAACGGGGTGCAGTAGTCGGTCTGCAGGATTAAGCGCAAAGAATCAGCCTATCAGCTTTCAGCTATCAGCTTTCAGAGATGATGTCTCGGTGCCACGTTCGACCAGCTGACAACTGAGAGCTGATAGCTGAGAGCTTGAGAAATTGGGGAGGTGGCAGAGCGGTCAATCGCAGCAGGCTGTAAACCTGCCGCCTTCGGGCTACGGAGGTTCGAACCCTCCCCTCCCCACCATTCGACTCACCTTGCGAGCCGCCTTCGGCGAACCGCAAGGTCGCTCATGGCGGGCCGTGGAAACGGAGAATGAGGGTCGAGGGCCGAAACAGGCGGGCTTGCCCGCCGTAGCGCGGAGCGAAGTGAGCAGCGCGTGAAGCGGGCCTGCCCGCCGTAGCGCCGAAAAAGGCGCAAGCAGGGCAAGGCGCGAAGGCGGGAGTAACTCAGTGGTAGAGTCACAGCCTTCCAAGCTGTTGGTCGCGGGTTCGATCCCCGTCTCCCGCTCCATCCTTCGCTCGCTGGATTCAGACGAGCTTCGGATGGCAGGCCAGCTCAGCGAGATGGCGCGCCACTGATTGGTCGATGTTGCGACAGTTGGTCGGCGCAGGTGGAAGAACTGAGCGCGAAGGGCCTGCCGCGACGAAGCTCGCGGGTGGCCAACGAGCGAAGTCGGGCCGATGTAGCTCAGTTGGCAGAGCGCGTCCTTGGTAAGGACGAGGTCACCAGTTCGATTCTGGTCATCGGCTCCATGGATTTGAAGCGCGGCGAAGGCGGGCAACCTTCGCAGCGGCAGGTATAACGAAGGCGATAGCAGACATCAGCAACGGAGAGACGCAGGCATGTCGAAAGAAAAATTTGATCGTTCAAAGCCCCACGTTAACGTCGGCACCATCGGTCACATCGACCATGGCAAGACTACGCTCACCGCGGCGCTGACCAAGGTCTCCGCCGACAAGGGCTGGGCCACCAAGTTCGTCTCGTACGACCAGGTCGCGAAAGCGTCCGAGTCGCAGGGCCGCCGCGATGCGACGAAGATCTTGACGATCGCGACGAGCCACGTCGAGTATTCGACGTCCAATCGACACTATGCGCACGTTGACTGTCCGGGTCATGCCGACTACATCAAGAACATGATCACGGGCGCCGCGCAGATGGACGGCGCGATCCTGGTCGTGTCGGCCACCGACGGTCCGATGCCGCAGACCCGCGAGCACGTGTTGCTCGCGCGCCAGGTGAACGTGCCGTATCTGGTGGTCGCGCTTAATAAGGTTGACGCGGTTGACGACCCCGAGCTCCTCGACCTCGTCGAGCTCGAGGTGCGCGAGCTGCTGAAGACGTACCAGTTCCCTGGCGACGATCTTCCCGTGGTTCGCCTCTCGGCGCTCAAGGCGCTGAACGGCGAGCCGGGCGGGGCCGAAGGCGTGCTCAAGCTGATGGAAGCGCTCGACACCTACATCCCGATGCCGCAGCGCGAAGTCGACAAGCCGTTCCTGATGCCGATCGAAGACGTCTTCTCGATCTCGGGCCGCGGCACCGTCGTCACGGGCCGCATCGAGCGCGGCACGGTGAAGGTGGGCGAGGAAGTCGAAATCATCGGCTTCGGTCCGACCAAGAAGAAGATCGTCACCGGCGTCGAGATGTTCCGCAAGCTGCTCGACTCGGGCGTGGCGGGCGACAACGTCGGCGTGCTCCTGCGCAGCACGGAAAAGGAAGAAGTCGAGCGCGGACAGGTGCTGGCCAAGGGCGGCTCGATTACGCCGCACACGAAGTTCAAGGCGACGGTGTACGTCCTGTCGAAGGAAGAGGGCGGACGCCACACGCCGTTCTTCAACGGCTATCGCCCGCAGTTCTACATCCGCACCACCGATGTCACCGGCTCGCTGCATCTGCCGGAGGGCGTCGAGATGGTGATGCCGGGTGACAACACGGACATCATGGGCGAGTTGATTACGCCGGTCGCGATCGAGAAGGGCTCGCGCTTCGCCATCCGCGAAGGCGGCCGCACGGTGGGCGCCGGTACGATTACGGAGATTCTGGCGTAATGCGCGACATCATTTCTTTGGCGTGCACCGAGTGCAAGCGCCGGAACTACAGCACGACGAAGAACCGGAAGAAGTCGTCCGAGCGCCTCGAGATGAGCAAGTACCTGCCGGTACTGCCGGAAGCACACGGGGCACAAGGAGACGAAGTAAGGAGTCGAAAGGCGCAAGTCGAAAGTCGTCAGGCGCAAGGCGACGCGGACGCCGACTTGAGACTGACGCCTATCGACTTGCGACTTGCGACTAACTAGGCCAGTAGCTCAATTGGTAGAGCACCGGTCTCCAAAACCGGGGGCTGGGGGTTCGAGACCCTCCTGGCCTGCCAGCCTTCGCCGCGCCGAAGCGGTACGCGGCTTCGGCTCGGCAAGCCAGCCTGGTGCGAAGGCGGGCTACGGCTCGGCGAGCCAGTCTTCCAGTGCGAAGGCTGTCGCGCCGAAGCCGCAGGCGAAGGCGGACCGAGAACTGACGACCGAGAACTGACGACTAATTCGAGAACTGACGACTAATTAATGTCCAACGTGGTCACTGAAAACCTGGAAGGCGCACGGGAGAACGTCGGCGGGTGGTGGAATCGCTCCCGTAGCTTCCTCACCGAAGTCCGCAACGAACTGAAGAAGGTGACGTGGCCTCTGCGGAAAGAGGTCTACGCCGCCACCGTCGTGGTCATCCTCTTCTCGTTCATCCTGGGCACGTTTCTCTGGATTGTCGACCTGATTCTGGAGCGCGGCGTGTTCGCGCTGTTCCAGAGGTTTCGCTAAGTGAGTGTAATGACAGACGTTTCGACCAAGCAGTGGTACATCGTCCACACCTACTCGGGCTTCGAGAAGAAGGTGGCCGAGTCGCTCGGACAGCGCGTGCAGGCGTACGGGCTTCAGGATGAAATCGGCGAGATTCTGATCCCGACCGAAGACGTCGTCGAGATGCGCGCCGGGCGGAAGGTCGTGACGCCGAAGCGGTTTTTCCCGGGCTACATCCTTGTCGAGATGAACATGTCCGACAACGCGTGGCACGTGGTGAAGAACACGCCGAAGGTCACCGGCTTCGTGGGCGCCGGCGTCAAGCCGACGCCGCTCAGCAAGGACGAGGTCGAACAGATTCTCGACCAGGTGCGCACGGCGGCCGAGAAGCCGAAGCCGAAGTACATGTTCGAGAAGGGCGAGCAGGTGCGGATCAACGAAGGGCCGTTCACCAGCTTCAACGGCGTGGTCGACGAGGTGAACCTCGACAAGAACACGCTGAAGGTGATGGTGACGATCTTCGGCCGCTCGACACCGGTCGAGCTCGACTTTTTGCAGGTGGAGAAAATCTAACAGGAGATTAAGAGACTAGGAGTTACGAAATTCTTTGGAAAAGATGTCTCCTAATCTCCTGACCTCCTGTTAAAAGAGTTTTTATGTCGAAAAAAGTACAGGCAATGGTGAAGCTCCAGATTGCCGCGGGCAAGGCGACGCCCGCGCCGCCGGTCGGGACCGCGCTCGGTCCGCACGGCGTCAACATCATGGACTTCTGCAAGAACTTCAACGCGAAGACGGCCGGCCAGGAAGGCTTGATCATCCCGGCCGTCGTGACGATTTACGCCGATCGGTCGTACTCGTTCATCACGAAGACGCCGCCGGCCTCGATTCTGCTCAAGCGGGCGGCGAACATCGCCAAGGGATCGGCCGAGCCCAACAAGACCAAGGTCGGCACCGTCACCGCGAAGCAGGTGGAGGAGATCGCCAAGATCAAACTGCCCGATCTGAACGCCGAGTCGCTCGAAGCGGCCATCAAGACGGTCGCCGGCACGGCGCGTTCGATGGGTTTGGATGTGATTGCAGTAGGGATTAGGGATTAGGCAGTCGAAAGTCGCTAGTCGAAGGTCGTAAGTCACAAGTCAGTGGCGAGGCCCCGGGTTGCGGCACTAAGCAGATCGTTGCCCGAAGTACTGCCGAGCCGCCGAAAGGCGGCGAAGGCACAGGTCGCGGGGGTGGGGCCCCGCGACACATTAATTAAAGTGGGAGGGCCGATGGCCCGTTTGCACCACAGGAGGCCATAAGTGGGTAAGAAGTTCGAAGCCGCCAAGAAGCAGGTTCCTGAGCATCCGCTCAGTATTGAGGACGCAATCCCGCTGCTGCAGAAAGTCAAATTCGCAAAGTTCGATGAAACCGTCGAGCTGACCTGCCGCCTCGGCGTCGATCCGAAGCATGCCGACCAGATGGTCCGCGGCACCGTCGTGTTGCCGCACGGCCTCGGCAAGAGCAAGAAAGTGCTCGTGATCGCCGGCGGCGAGAAGCAGAAGGAAGCGCAGGACGCCGGCGCCGACCACGTGGCCGGCGAGGACGTCGTCGACAAGATCAACGGCGGCTGGATGGATTTCGACGCCGTCGTCGCGACGCCCGACATGATGCGCGCCGTCGGCCGGCTCGGCAAGGTGCTCGGCCCGCGCGGGCTGATGCCGAATCCGAAGACCGGCACCGTGACGTTCGAGATTGCGAACGCCGTCAAGGAAATCAAGGCCGGCAAGGTGGAGTTCCGCGTCGACAAGACCGGCATCATCCACGCGCCGGTGGGCAAGACCTCGTTTGCGGCCGAGTCGCTCATCGCCAATACGCACGCGCTGGTCGACAGCATCGTCAAGGCGAAGCCGGCGGCGGCCAAAGGCAAGTACCTCAAGAGCGTCACGTTGTCATCGACGATGGGGCCCGGCATCCGCATCGATACGGTGCACCACGACGTGGTGGTGAAGCACTAATGGCAGTCACAAGAGCGGAAAAACAAGAAGAGCTGTCGCAGCTCGCGGGCGCCTTCAAGGGCACCGACAGCGCGATTGTCGTCGATTACCGCGGCCTGAACGTGCCGCAGGTCACCGACCTGCGCCGCGAGCTGCGGAAGGCCAAAGCGACCTACAAGGTCGTCAAAAACACGATCGCCCGGCGCGCCATCAAGGGGACGGCGTTCGAAGGGCTCACCGAGCACTTCAAGGGCACGACGGCCATCGCCTACACGGCGACCGATCCCGTCGCGCTCGCCAAGATCCTGATGACGTTCCAGAAGACGGCACCGTCCTTGAAGATCAAGGCGGCGGTCGTGCAGGGACGCGCGATCAAGGCGGCCGAGGTGACCGACCTCGCGTCGCTGCCGGGCAAGCCAGAGCTGTACGCGAAGCTGCTGTTCGTGCTGAGCGCCCCGATGGTGCAGCTGGTCAGCGTGCTGAACGCCGCGCCACGGGATTTCGTGAGCGTGCTGTCGCAATACGAAAAGAAGAAAGCGGAAGCCAGCTAAACATCGCACTCAGCAGATCGCCGTCGCAAACAAAGCCGAGCCCCGAGCGAAGTCGAGGGGCGAAGGCACAGGCCGTGGGGGTGGGGCCCCGCGGCCATTGAAAAAAGATATTCGCCAAGCCGTCTTAATAAGGAGCAAATAGCAATGGCCGAATTGAATCAGCAGCAGGTAATCGACTACATCAAGGGCATCAGCGTGCTCGAGCTGTCGCAGCTCGTGAAGGCGCTCGAGTCCGAGCTCGGTGTCTCGGCGGCGGCGGCGATGCCGATGGCCATGCCGGCGGGCGCTGGTGGCGGCGCGGCCGCGGCACCTGCTGAAGAGAAGACCGATTTCAACGTGTCCCTCGTGAGCTTCCCGGCCGACAAGAAGATCAACATCATCAAGGTCGTCCGCGAAGTGACCAGCCTCGGACTGAAAGAAGCCAAGGACCTCGTCGAAGCCGTCCCCAAGGTGCTCAAGGAGGCCGTGAACAAGGACGAGGCAGAAGCCATCCGGAAGAAATTCGACGAAGTCGGCGCGAAGGTCGAGATCAAGTAGCTCGCTTCGCCGTTCAGACTCCAGACTCCGGGCTCCGGAACGGGGTCGGGAGGGGTTTTCACGAGAGCCGTGGAAGCCCCTCCCGACTCCATCCCGGGCCTGGAGCCCGTCTTTTTTCTGTACTTAGGCGTGGGTCGATGGCTCGCCTTGAATGGCCTGAAGCCGGACGCCCGCAGCCAGGAGTCCATAGATGTACAGCCTTCCGAAGAACGTCTACCGCGAGCGGATCGACTTTTCGAAGATCAAGACAACGGTTCCGATTCCGAACCTGATCGAGATTCAGAAGAAATCGTACGAGCGGTTTCTGCAGATGAACCGGCTGGCCTCCGAGCGCGAGGACGCGGGCCTGCAGTCGGTGTTCAAGTCGGTGTTTCCGATCAGCGACTTCCGCGAGAACTCGTCGCTCGAGTTCATCGAGTACTCCATCGGCAACTGGGAGTGCAAGTGCGGCAAGCTGCAGGGGCTGCACCACCTGCGCAAGCCCTGCGCCGGCTGCGGCAACGTGCTGATCGCCGATCCGTACGGCGATCGCGAAGTGCTGTGCGCGCGCTGCGGGCGCCCGAACATCGTCGAGGGTGACGTCTGCGACATCTGCGGCAACACCGTCGCGCTGAAGCTGAAGTACGACGTCGACGAGTGCCAGGAACGCGGCATGACGTTCGCGGTGCCGCTGAAGGTCACCATCCGGCTCGTGGTCTGGAACAAGGATCCCGAGACCGGCGCGAAGACCATCCGCGACATCAAGGAGCAGGAGGTCTACTTCGGCGACATCCCGCTGATGACCGAGAACGGCACGTTCATCATCAACGGCACCGAGCGCGTCATCGTGTCGCAGCTCCACCGGTCGCCGGGCGCGTTCTTCCACTCCGAAGACAAGACGCTGTTTGTCGCGCAGATCATCCCGTACCGCGGCTCGTGGGTGGAGTTCGAGTACGACGCGAAGAACCTGCTGTACGTCCGCATCGACCGGAAGCGGAAGTTCCTCGCCAGCGTGTTCCTGCGCGCGCTCGGCCTGCGCGGGCACGACGAGATCATCCGCAGCTTCTACGCCGTCGAGAAGATCTACATGCGGAAGGACTCGAAGTTCTGGGCCGTGAGCGACAGCCTCGTCGGGCTGCGCGCGGCCAAGGACATCACGGTTCCGAAGTCCGACATCACGATCCAGGCGGGCAAGAAGATTACGCAGTCGGCGATCGCGGCGCTGCGCAAGGCCAACGTCGAGGCGATCGAGATCTCGGACGCCGAGCTCGAGGGCGCCTTTGCGGCGGCGGACATCGTCAACCCGGCGACGGGCGAGGTCATCCTCGAGGCCAACGAGGAAATCACGCCGCGCGTCATCTCGATGGCGCAGGAGAACAGCATCGATCGCATCGAGGTGTTCTTCCCGGAAAAAGACGACGTCGGGCCGATCATCTCCGCGACGCTGAAGAAGGATCCGATCCACACGCACGAAGAGTCGCTCATCGAGATCTACCGCCGTCTGCGTCCGGGCGATCCCCCGACGCTCGACAGCTCGCGGTCGCTCTTCGAGAACATGTTCTTCAACCCGCAGAAGTACGACTTCTCGCGCGTCGGCCGGCTGAAGCTGAACACCAAGCTCGGCCTCAACACGCCGCTCGACGAGAAGATCCTGCACCCGCAGGACTTCTACGAGGTCATCAAGTACCTGCTGAAGCTGCGCAAGAACCCGGTGAACGTGGACGACATCGATCACCTGGGCAACCGGCGCGTGCGCTCGGTCGGCGAGCTGCTCGAAAACCAGTTCCGCATCGGGCTCGTGCGTATGGAGCGCGCGATCAAGGAAAAGATGTCGGTCTACCAGGAAATGGCGACCGCCATGCCGCACGACCTGATCAACGCGAAGCCGGTCATGGCCGCGATTCGCGAGTTCTTCGGGTCGTCGCAGCTGTCGCAGTTCATGGACCAGACCAACCCGCTGTCCGAGATCACGCACAAGCGGCGGCTCTCGGCCCTCGGCCCCGGCGGCCTCTCGCGCGAGCGCGCCGGGTTCGAGGTCCGCGACGTCCATCCGACGCACTACGGGCGCATCTGCCCGATTGAGACGCCGGAAGGCCCGAACATCGGCCTCATCTCGTCGCTGTCGTGCTACGCGCGCATCAACGAGTTCGGCTTCATCGAGTCGCCGTACCGGAAGGTGAAGGAAGGCCGCGTGGCCGACTTCGTCCTCATCACCAACGGCGGCGGCACGAAGTTCAAGACCGGCGAGATCGTCGAGGTGAACGAGGTCGTCGAGGAGAACGCCGCGTCGAAGGGACGGAAGAAGCGGGCGGCCGAATACGAGCCGCACTCGTTCTACCTCTCGGCGTGGGAAGAGGACCAGTACATCGTCGCGCAGGCGAACGCCGAGCTCGATCCGAACGGCCGGTTCGTCGGCGAGCGCATCAACTGCCGCCAGGCGGGCAACTTCATCCTCGCCCAGCGCGACAGCGTGCAGTTCATCGACGTGTCGCCGAAGCAGCTGGTGTCGGTCGCGGCGTCGCTGATTCCGTTCCTCGAGAACGACGACGCGAACCGCGCGTTGATGGGATCGAACATGCAGCGCCAGGCGGTGCCGCTGCTGCGGGCCCGGGCGCCGTACGTCGGCACCGGCATGGAGCACATCACCGCGCGCGATTCGGGCGCGGTCGTTGTCGGCGCGCCGTGCGGGCACCATCGACTACGTCGACTCGCTCCGCATCGTCGTCCGCGTGGAAGGCGAGACCACCACTGAGGATCCCACGCGACGTTGAGCAAGGAGATGGGCGCCGACATCTACAACCTGACGAAGTTCAAGCGCTCGAACCAGAACACGTGCATCAGCCAGAAGCCGATCGTGCGTGTCGGGCAGAAGGTGCACAAGGGCCAGGTGATGGCCGACGGTCCGTGCACGGAGCTGGGCGAGCTCGCGCTCGGCCGCAACGTGCTCGTGGCGTTCATGCCGTGGCGCGGCTACAACTTCGAAGACGCGATTCTCGTGTCGGAGCGGATGGTGAAGGACGACTACTACACCTCCATCCACATCGAGGAGTTCGAAATCGAGGCGCGCGATACGAAGCTCGGGCCGGAAGAAATCACGCGGGACATCCCGAACGTGTCGGAGACGTTCCTGCGCGATCTCGACGAGAGCGGCATCATCCGCATCGGCGCGTACGTCAAGCCGGGCGACATTCTGGTCGGCAAGGTCACGCCGAAAGGCGAGACGCAGCTGACGCCGGAAGAGAAGCTGCTCCGCGCGATCTTCGGCGAGAAGGCCGGCGACGTGCGCGATGCGTCCCTCATCTGCCCCCCGGGCATCGAAGGGATCATCGTCGGCGTGAAGATCTTCTCGCGCAAGGGCATCGAGAAGGACGATCGGGCCAAGGCCATCGAGGCCGAAGAGCTCGAGATGATGGAGAAGAACCTGCAGGACGAGATTCGCATCCTTCACGACGAAGTGAAGAAGCGCGTCGTGCAGATGCTGAACGGCCAGACGCTGCGCAGCGACCTGTTCGACGAGTACGGCCGCGAGCGCATGCATGAAGAAGGGCACCGTCCTGACGCACGGAGATTCTGCAGGAGATGCCCTACGACGCGATGGTGCGCCTGAAGATTCAGGCGGACGATCCGCGGCTCGAGGACGACCTTCGCTCGCTCGAGGAGCGGACCGAGCGCCAGGTCGAAGTCATCCGCCAGCTGTTCGAAGAGAAGAAAGAGAAGATTCGCCGCGGCGACGAGCTGCCTCCGGGCGTCATCAAGCTCGTCAAGGTGTACGTGGCGATGAAGCGCAAGCTGTCGGTCGGCGACAAGATGGCCGGCCGCCACGGCAACAAGGGCGTCATCGCGCGCATTCTTCCCGAGGAAGACATGCCGCACCTGCCGGACGGCACGCCGGTGGAGATCGTGCTGAATCCGCTCGGCGTTCCGTCGCGTATGAACGTCGGCCAGATTCTCGAGACGCACCTCGGCTGGGCGGCGCACGCGCTGGGCCTCTACTTCGCCACGCCGGTCTTCGACGGCGCGACGGAGCCCGAGATCAAGAGCTGGCTCGACCAGGCCGGGCTGCCGAAGACCGGCAAGACGAAGCTCTTCGACGGCATGACCGGCATGGCGTTCGAGCAGGACGTCACCGTCGGCTACATCTACATGCTCAAGCTCTCGCACCTGGTCGACGACAAGATTCACGCGCGATCGATCGGGCCGTACTCGCTCATCACCCAGCAGCCGCTGGGCGGCAAGGCGCAGTTCGGCGGACAGCGGTTCGGAGAAATGGAAGTGTGGGCGCTCGAGGCATACGGCTCGGCGCACATCCTCCAGGAGCTCCTCACCGCCAAGTCGGACGACGTGACGGGGCGAGCGAAGATTTACGAGGCCATCGTGAAGGGCGATGCGTCGTTCACGGCCGGGCTGCCCGAGTCGTTCAACGTGCTGATCCGCGAGCTCCAGTCGCTGTGCCTGGACGTGGAGCTGTTGAAGACGAAGAAGAAAACCGCCGAACCGGTCGCTGCGCTACCCGCACCGGCACTGGAAGAGGTGTAACCGATGAGACCAAGTTTTCACGATCGCGGTTCGCTGACTTCCGATTTCGACGCCATCCGCATCTCGCTGGCGTCGCCGGAAAAGATCATGTCGTGGTCGCACGGCGAGGTGACCAAGCCGGAGACGATCAACTACCGCACGTTCAAGCCCGAACGCGACGGCCTGTTCTGCGCGAAGATCTTCGGGCCGATCACCGACTGGGAGTGCCTGTGCGGCAAGTACAAGCGCATGAAGCACCGCGGCGTGATCTGCGACAAGTGCGGCGTCGAAGTGACGCAGGCCAAGGTGCGCCGCGAGCGCCTCGGCCACATCACGCTCGCCACGCCGGTGAGCCACGTGTGGTTCTTCAAGGGGCTGCCGAGCCGCATCGGCCACCTGCTCGACATCTCGCTGCGCGAGCTCGAGCGCGTGCTCTACTTCGAGGCCTACGTCGTCGTCGATCCGCTCGACAGCGACCTGAACCAGAACCAGCTGCTCTCGGAAGAGCAGTATCGCAAGGCGCGCGAAGAGTGGGGACACAAGTTCCGCGCGCAGATGGGCGCCGAGGCGATCAAGGAGCTGCTGAAGCGCGTCAACATCGAGAAGCTCGCCGAAGAGCTGCGCATCAAGATGCGCTCCGAAGTGTCGGTGCAGAAGAAGCTGAAGTACGCCAAGCGCCTGAAGGTGGTCGACTCGTTCCGCAAGTCGACGAACAAGCCCGGAGTGGATGATTCTGGACGTCATTCCGGTGATTCCGCCGGAGCTGCGCCCGCTCGTCCCGCTCGACGGCGGCCGGTTCGCGACCTCGGACCTGAACGATCTGTATCGCCGCGTCATCAACCGGAACAACCGGTTGAAGAAGCTCATCGAGCTGAAGGCGCCCGACGTCATCATCCGCAACGAGAAGCGCATGCTTCAGGAAGCGGTCGATGCGCTGTTCGACAACGGCCGCCGCGGCCGCGTGCTGCGCGGCGCGAACAACCGTCCGCTGAAGTCGCTGTCCGATACGCTGAAGGGCAAGCAGGGGCGGTTCCGCCAGAACCTGCTCGGCAAGCGCGTCGACTACTCGGGCCGCTCGGTCATCGTCGTCGGGCCGGAGCTGAAGCTGCACCAGTGCGGGCTGCCGAAGAAGATGGCGCTCGAGCTGTTCAAGCCGTTCATCTACAACAAGCTCGAAGAGCGCGGGCTGGTGGCGACCATCAAGCAGGCGAAGGAGATGGTCGAGCAGCAGAAGCCGGAAGTGTGGGACATCCTCGAGGAAGTCATCAAGGAGCACCCCGTTCTGCTGAACCGCGCGCCGACGCTGCATCGCCTGGGCATCCAGGCGTTCGAGCCGGTGCTCGTCGAAGGCAAGGCCATCCGGATCCATCCGCTGGTCTGCACCGCGTTCAACGCGGACTTCGACGGCGACCAGATGGCGGTGCACATTCCGCTGTCGCCCGAGGCGCAGATCGAAGCCTCGGTGCTGATGCTCTCGTCGAACAACATCCTGTCGCCGTCCAACGGCGCGCCGATCGCGGTGCCGTCGCAGGACATCGTGCTCGGGCTGCTACTACCTGACCAAGGCGAAGCCCGGCGCCAAGGGCGAGGGTCGCGCGTTCGGCAACACCGACGACGTCATCATCGCGCTCGAAGCGGGCGAGCTCGAAACGCTGTCGCCGATCCGGCTGCGCTACACGGGCGAGCTGCAGGACATGACGACGGCGCGCGACGACCAGGCGGTCATCCACGCCGAAGTGCAGACGGTCGACAACAAGATCATCAACACCACCGTCGGCCGCGTCATCCTGAACGACGCGATTCCGAAGGGCATGCCGTTCGTCAACGGCCTGTTGAAGAAGAAGGGGCTGCAGCAGCTCGTGCAGTCGTGCTATCTCCGCTACGGTCTCGAGAAGACCGTCGAGATGCTCGACAGCCTCAAGCAGCTCGGCTTCACCTACGCGACACGGTCGGGCCTGTCGATCGGCATCGACGACCTGATCATCCCGGCCGAGAAGCCGGCGCTCGTGAAGCGGCGCGCGCGACGAGGTCATCAAGGTCGAACAGCAGTACCTCGAAGGCGCGATCACCAACGGCGAGCGCTACAACAAGGTCATCGCCATCTGGTCGGACGTCACCGAGAAGATCGCGGACGAGATGTTCAGCGAGATGCAGGAGACCGAGCAGGCCGGCCGGAACTTCAACCCGGTCTACATCATGGCGGACTCGGGCGCTCGAGGATCGAAGCAGCAGATCCGCCAGCTGGCGGGCATGCGCGGATTGATGGCCAAGCCCTCGGGCGAGATCATCGAGACGCCGATCACGTCGAACTTCCGCGAAGGGCTGACCGTTCTGCAGTACTTCATCTCGACGCACGGCGCGCGCAAGGGCCTTGCGGACACGGCGTTGAAGACGGCGGACTCGGGATACCTGACGCGGCGTCTCGTCGACGTGGCGCAGGACGTCATCATCTCCGAGCCGGACTGCGGCACGCTCGACGGCATCGAGGCGCGGGCGATTGTCGAAAGCGGCGAGGTCATCGAGCCGCTGCGCGATCGCATCATCGGCCGCGTGACGCTCGAGAAGCTGATGGATCCGTTCAGCGGCGACACCATCATCGAGGCGAACCAGGAGATCGACGAAGATCTCGCGTCGGCGATTCAGGATGCGGGCATCGAGAAGGTGAAGATGCGCTCGGTGCTGACGTGCGCGTCGCGCCGGGGCGTGTGCGCGAAGTGCTACGGCCGCGACCTGGCGACCGGCAAGCTGGTCGAGCTCGGATCGGCGGTCGGCGTCATCGCCGCGCAGTCGATCGGCGAGCCCGGCACGCAGCTGACGATGCGGACGTTCCACATCGGCGGAACGGCGTCGCGGGTGTCGGAGCAGTCGACGGTCGAAGCGAAGAACGCGGGCACCGTCCGGTTCCAGAGCATCCAGGCGGTCGAGGCGAAGGACGGCACGCTCGTCGTCATGAACCGCGCCGGCTCGCTGGTGGTGCAGGATCGCGAAGGGCCGCGACCGCGAGCGCTATCCGATCGTGTACGGCGCGAAGCTGCGCGTGCACGACGGCGCAGCAGATCGAGCCGGGCCAGGTGCTCGTCGAGTGGGATCCGTACACGTTCTCGATCCTCACCGAAGAGCCGGGCCAGGTGCGCTTCAAGGACATCCTCGAGGGCATGACCGTCCACGAGGAAGTCGACGAAGTGACCGGGTCTGTCGCGGTTGATCATCATGGACTCGCCGGACGAGAAGAAGCAGCCGGCGATCGAAATCCGCACGCTCGACGCGCAGGGGCATCCGACGTCGAAGGTGTCGCGGAAGTACCACATGCCGTCGCACTCGCACCTGATGGTGAGCGACGGCGAGACGGTGTTCGCGGGCGACGTGCTGGCGAAGATTCCGCGCGAGACGACGAAGACGAAGGACATCACGGGCGGTCTGCCGCGCGTGGTCGAGCTGTTCGAAGCGCGCAAGCCGCGCGAGACGGCCGTCATCTCGGAAATCGACGGCATCGTCAAGCACGGCGCGGTCGTGAAGGGTCAGCGCAAGATCATGATCGTTCCGGACGAGCCGGGCGCCGAGCCGCGCGAGTATTCGCTGCCGCGCGGCGTGCACGTCAACGTCCAGGAAGGCGAGCGCGTCCGCGCGGGCGAGCCGCTGATGGACGGCCCGAGCAATCCGCACGACATCCTGAACGTCCTTGGCGAGAAGGAGCTGCAGAAGTATCTCGTCAACGAAATCCAGGAGGTCTACCGGCTGCAGGGCGTGAACATCAACGACAAGCACATCGAGGTCATCTCGCGGCAGATGATGCGGTGGGTGAAGATCGAGGACGTCGGCGACACGGAGTTCCTGATCGACGAGCAGGTGGACAAGTTCCGCTTCCTCGAAGAGAACGAGCGCGTGCTGTCGACGAGCGGACGTCCGGCGACGGGCCGGCCGCTGCTGCTCGGCATCACGAAGGCGTCGCTCTCGACCGACTCGTTCATCTCGGCCGCGTCGTTCCAGGAAACGACGCGCGTGCTCACCGAGGCGTCGATCTCGGGCCGCATCGACTACCTGCGCGGCCTGAAGGAAAACGTCACGATGGGCCGGCTGATTCCGGCGGGCACGGGCTTCGAGTTCTACCGCGGCGTGAGGATCCCGGCGGACGAGCCGCCGCCGCCGCCGGCTCCGCCGCAGCCGACCGAGGACGATCTCGAGCTGGATCGGGAGATGGAATACCTCATCGAGCCGGAAGAGGCGCTGGGTGGAGGCGGAACGATCGAGTAGGGCGGAACTTTAGTTCCGCCGTGTCAGTCGCAAGTCTGGGCGAGCTCTGAAATTTCAGGGCTCGCCTTTTTTTTGTCGCACGTCGCGGGCAACACCGAGACAGTCGGCGGGGATCGCTGTGCTATTCTCTGCCGCTATTGGGAAGGGCGAACGCGAGAACGGCGTGTCCATCAAAGCCCCAGTGAACAGTCAGCAGCGGAGGTCACATGCCAAACCGTCGCGAGTTCCTTCACCGGGTCCTGGCGGGTACTGCGGGCACGTACGCGATGGGCCGAGGAGGCTTCGAGACAGCGGCCGCCGCACGTCAGGGTCCATCGGCACGACGTCAGGTGATGGTGAATGGCCGACGGGTCCGAGTGATCGACGCGCACGCGCACTGCATCATCCCGGTGCAGGACATCGTCAACGGCACTTCGCTGGCCAAGTTGGGAGGCGGTGTCGGGAACAACATCCTGGGCCCGCAGCGCCTGCACGTGATGGATCAGCAGGGCGTTGACATTCAGGCGCTCACCATCAACGGGTATTGTGGTACGCCGCGGACCAGGATCTCGCACGCCGGATCGTTCGAGCCCAGAACGAGGGACTGGCGAAATGGGTGACGGCGCACCCCGATCGCTTTGTCGCATTGGCATCCGTCGCCTTGCAGCATCCCGAGTTGGCCGCCGAGCAGCTCCAGGATGGAGTCCGGCGTCTGGGTCTTCGTGGAGCGTCGATTGGTGGACACGTGAACGGCGAAAATTTCTCGCTCCCGAAGTACGACCCGTTCTGGGCCAAGGCCGCCGAGCTTGGCGTGCTG
>CAWGSZ010000011.1:0-317963 GCA_963825295.1 Vicinamibacterales bacterium
AGCGCGCGTGACATCGGCGGGAGATGGCGTTGCTAGAAATGCTACTTCTGGGGCCCTGGCACGAGCTTCTTCAGCTCTTCGAACCAGTTGATCACGACGGCGATCGTGGTTGGCTCCTCCGGCGGCGGCTGGAGCCTCAGGAAGCGCTGACTGTCGAGGGAAATGTCATAGCCTGAAATCGCCCCTCTGGGGAAACCCAATTCAAAGCGGCCCTCATAGAGGAATCGTGGACGCCCTGGCTTGAACACCGGCTGGGTCGTCACGTCCACCGACAGCATCTTCTGGCCCTGGAGGTAGAAGAGCCTCCGCCCGTCGCGCGACCAGACGGGTTCATTGCCCCCGGCAGTCGAAATCATCCACTTTCCATCTTCTTTGTTTGGGAATGGTCGCACGTACACCTCAGGGCGGCCGGACTCATTGGACATATAGGCCAGAAAGCGCCCGTCCGGCGAAAACCGCGGAACACCCTCCCACGTGGGAGTCCTCAGAAACACCTGTGGTTTGCGATCCCCGTCGAGGGGCAAGACCCAGATGTCGTAGCCCGTGACCGGATCGAGCTCGTAATAGGCCAACCACTTTCCGTCACGTGAGACAGACCCGGGACCCTGTATGTTCGGACTGGTGGTGAGCCGCTCTTCCTCGCCGCTGCCGTCCACGGCTTTCCAGTACAGATTCCGAAATCCTGACCGCGTTCCGCGGTACACGATCCGCTTCCCATCCGGCGTCCACACGGGAAACTGGCTGCTCAGCCCGGACGTCAAAGGCGTTAGCGTGTCGCGGGAGAAGTCATAGCTCCAGATGCTGACAGTGGAGCCCCTGATCGCGACGGCGGCGCGCTGGCCGTCCGGTGAAATGACGGCGGGCGTCCAGTAGGGGCGTGGCTCGGCTGGTAACACCTCGATCTTGCCGTTGCCGTCCACCCACACCATCCGTTGAGTGTCCCACTGAGGATTGCCTGGCACATAGGCCATCGTTCCTGCATCCGAGACGGCATACGCCGCGCCGAGTGTCCGCTCTCTGGCAGACGCTTTCAGCGCCACCGGTGGCCCCGTCACCTTGGTGCGCGCCAGATCAAACGGGACGGCGTGCAGGGCTTCATTCACCGAATACACCAGGTGCCCCGAAGCGACGTAGCGGCCCGTGCTCGCGGATTGCTGCAGGAGTTGTCGTTCGCGAGTATCGAGTCGGAGCACGTGCAGGCTCTTTTCATCCGGGGCCGGGCCGGTCAACGCCGTAAAAAGGAGAGCGTGGCCTCCCGGCAACACTTGTGGCCAGCGATGGCTGACCTCACCGTGATCGCGATCGAGCGTCGTGACTTCCTCACAGGGACCTCCGGATGCCGACACTTTCCACAACGACGTGTCATTGGTTGGCGTGAAGTAGATCGTGTCATCCGGTCCCCAGCTTCCGCCCTGTCCGGCCGGGGCATCGCATAAGGTTTGCGCGGAACCGCCGGTGATCGAGATCCTTTTCAGTTTGCTCTCGGCAAAGAACCCAATCCACCGGCCGTCGGGAGAAAAGAACGGCACGCCGCCGCCTTCCGTGCCGGGAAGGGGTTTCGTCTCGAAACTGTCCAAGGCGCGGACGTATAGTTGTCCCCGGATGCCCTCTTCGAAAGGGGTATCGCCATAGACGAGTTGCGTGCCATCAGGCGACAGGGCGAGATAGCTGTCTCCGCGCAATGCCACGGTCATGCGAATGACCGGCGATCCGTTCACACGCACAGCGGGCCTCAACATCCACATCGCGATGCCGGTGACCATCGCGGCAATCAGCGCTGGTACACCCAGGCGGGCCGCGTGTCGCAGGCGTGTGCCGGAAGTGATTTCGCCCGAGGGGCTCGCCGCGACACCTTGTTCAGCAAGCCACCGCAGCTCACGCAGGAGATCGCGAGCGGTCTGCCACCGATCGTCGGGATCTTTCGCCAGGCAGATTCTCACGAGCCGATCGAGCGCGGGCGGGCAGCGCTCGACGAGACTCGAGAGGGGCCGCGGCTCTCGTTCGAGGATGGCGGCCATCACACCGGCGTTGCTCTCCGCCTCGAACGCTTTCCTCGCCGTGAGCATTTCGAACAAGACGGTGCCGAATGCGAAGATGTCCGTGCGGCCGTCGACCTGCTTCCCGGCGATCTGTTCCGGCGCCATGTACTGAATCGTTCCGACGATCGAACCTGACGTCGTGACACCCGGCGACGTCGTCACCGTCGTGGAGTTCGTCCAGACAGGCGGCCTGATAGCCTTGGCCAGGCCGAAGTCGAGCAGCTTCGCCGTCGGCAGCGCTGAAGGTCCGCCACTGCGGACGAGAAAGACGTTACCGGGCTTGAGGTCGCGATGCCCGATGCCGGCGCGATGGGCCGTGTCGAGTGCCGACACAATCTGGATACCGATCTGGAGTGCGTGCGCGATCGGCAGGGCACCCTTGACCAGCCGCGCGGCAAGCGTCTCACCTTCCATCAGCTCCATCACCAGGAAGTCGAAACCTTCCAGAGTGCCAACGTCGTGCAGCGTGCAGATGTGCGGATGATTGAGCGCGGCAACGGCCCGAGCTTCACGCTCGAAGCGTTCGCGGGCCAGGGGATCGCCTGCGACGTCGGCCGGCAGGACCTTGATGGCGACGCTTCGGTCCAGCCGCGTGTCGCGCGCCTTGTAGACCTCGCCCATGCCGCCGGCGCCGAGTAGCGCCGTCACTTCGTACACACCGAGGCGCATGCCAGGGACGAGGGGCAAGTCCGTGGATTATACGCACAGCAGCGCTCACGCGGCCGTGACTCGACCATGATCGCGCAGACAAACTTCGGACAGGGCGCGGGCCGCGACGTTCCGGTTCCGTGCGACGAATCCTCATGGCACGAGCTTATGGCTCAAGCCCGTGGCGGCCGGTGTATCATGCCAATTCAAGGACGTATTCGGGGATCGGTCTCAACGCTGTTCATCAGGTCGAGTGGCGTCGGGAGGGCAGCCCGGCCTGTCGTCAGGGGTTCATCTAGTCATTTGTAGCATCCGACGGTGACCGGTGGGTCCGAGCCCCGGCCTTCTTGCTGTGCCCTGTCGAGAAGGAGTGCGCGTGCTCGATCGGATCGCCACCGCCGTCATCCTCTCGGCGACCTTCACCTGCCTGTGCCCAGTCAGCGCCGCTTCACCCTCAACAACTCAGGCTCCGAGCCCTCAGACGACACCGTCCAGTCGAGGGCGCGTCGTGGTGACCATCTCAGTGGAGGGGGTTCGAATCCCGGTGGTGAACGTCACGCTGACCGACGCCGACGGCAATATCACGATCGCCAAAACGACAAGCGACGCGATCGGTCAGGTCATGTTCCCGGACGTGCCGCCCGGGCACTATGTGGTGAGAGCACAGCGTGACGGCTTTGCCGATGCCGAGTCGGCGCGGTTCACCGTCGACAGCGGCGAGACCGAGCAGGTCCTCATGGAGATGCGGTTGACGTTCGTGCGCGAAAGCGTGGACGTCGTCGTACCCGCGAACTCGCCTACTGAAAGCCTGCAGCCTGTTGCGGTCAGCGACCTCCTTACCGGAGCAAAAATGGATATCCAGCCCCTGGCTGGCGACGACTTCCAATCGCTCCTGACAGTGCTCCCGAGCATCATCCGCGGACCGGAAGGGCGCCTGAGAGTCAAGGGCGGGTTGCCGACGACCGGTGCACTCCAGATGAGCAGCGCCAGTCTGAATGACCCTTCGACGGGCGATTTCGATCTCGAGCTGCCTGGCGGCGCCTTCGAGTCCGTCGAAGTATTGTCCAATCCCTTCGCTGCCGAATATGGCCGGTTCTCGACCAGCGTCACCCAGGTACGCACCAAGCGCGGCACGAACGACTGGGTCGTCAAGCCGGACAACGTTGTCCCGGGATTCGGGAAGGGATTTGCCTTCATCAGCAAGTTCGAGCCACGGCTCTCGATCTCCGGGCCGCTCAAACGCGATCGGCTCTTGCTCGGTCAGCACTTCCAGTACCGCTTCGTTCGCACGCGGGTCAAGAGCCGGCCTGGCGAGCCGCAAATCGGTCTCGACAGCTTCGACGTGTTCACGCGTCTCGATGCGGTCCTGTCGTCGCGTCACGCACTGACGGGAGGCGCGATCTACTTCCCCCGCAAGATCACGAATGCGACCCTCTCGACGTTCAGGCCAGAGGAAACGACACCGAAGTTCACGCAATCGGGCTTCTCCGCGGGGCTGGTCGATCGGTTGATCCTCTCGGCGCACTCGGTCCTGGAATCGACGGTCGCGCTGCGCACATTCGAGGTCGACCAGAAGACCCAGGGGACGCTGCCGATGGTCTATGCCCCACAGGGGCAGAGTGGCAGTTTCTTCAACCGTCAGGAGCGCAACGTCCGTAGCGCGCAGTTCGTCGAGGGACTCTCGCTTTCGAAGGACGGCTGGTGGGGCGAGCACGTGTTCAAGCTCGGGATCGACCTTCAGTATTCACGGTTCGACGGCGAGAACTACAGCCAGGAACTCCACGTCGTCCGGCTCGACGGGTCGCTTGCCGAGCGAACGACCTACTCCCCTGGCGTGACGAACCCCGAAGTCAGCGGCACCGAAATCGCCGTCTTTGCTCAGGACCGGTGGCGCGTCAACGATCGGCTGAATTTCGAACTGGGTATCCGTGCTGATCGAGATGCGGTCGTCGAGCGCATGAATTACTCGCCGCGAGCGGGCATCGCCGTGAGCCTGTTGCCCGAGGGCCGGGGAATCCTCCGTGGAGGCTTCGGCAAGTTCGCGGAACGCACGCCGCTGAACATCGGCGCCTTCACGCAGTACGAGAGGCAGACCGTCAGCCGGGTTGCCGCCGACGGCACACCGCTCGGGGCACCCGTGACCTTGGTCCATGTCGTGGACCCCTTACTGAAGATCCCGGAGAGCATCGTCCAGACCATCGCCTGGGACCAGCGATTCGGCCGGCGGTTGTTCTTCAAGGTCGCCTATCTGCACCGCAACGGGTCGCACGCCTACACCCTCGAGCCGGATGCGAGCCGCGGCCAGCTGACGCTCAACTCGAGCGGCCCCTCGAAATACTGGGAGCTCGAGACGACGGGGCGCTTCCTCGCGAGCGAGCACCGCGATCTGAGCGTGTCGTACGTGAGGTCGCATTCGACGCGCGATTTCAACGACTACGACCAGTTTTTTGGCAGCTTCCGGAATCCCATCATCCGGTCGAACGAGAACGCGATCAGTCCGACCGACGTGCCGAACCGGTTGATCGTTCGCGGTTCGATCGGCCTGCCTGCCAGACTGGTCTTCGTGCCGCTCTACGAGTGGCGCACGGGATTCCCCTGGTCGGCCGTGAATGAGTTCCAGGATTTCGTGGGCCCTCGAAATGAAACAGGCCGCCTGCCGACTGTGTCGACCTTGGACTTCACGCTCGCGAGGCCCTGGCACTTCCGCAAGTATCGCTTCACGGCAGGCATCAAGATCTACAACGCCTTCAACGCCGGCAGCGAGCGCGACGTCCAGAACAACATCACCTCGCCCGACTACGGCAGGTTCTACAATCCGATTGAGCGATCGATCGGGTTTGTCGTCAGCACGACTCGACCGTAACGGAGCCGTCCTCTTCACCATTCCCCGGGGCGCCCGGCTGGAAACGTTTTCCGCGGAGACACGCGCGGCGCTCCAGGGAACGGTTCATCAGCGTGTCCTCTAGAACCCGATTCGCAGTTCGGTGATCTTTTCCGCTGCGATCGTGAACGCATGGTCCATCACGAGAGGATCGGGTAATCCCGTTCGATCGAACGTTCCGTCGATCTTGACTCTGACGATGGTTCGTCCCGGGCGCTCTGTGACGTCCAGCACCTCGAGGTGCACGTGGGCCCCGAAGATGTCGGCGCCGGCCCAGGCCGTGATCGCGTCGAGACCGCGCAGCTCGCGGTTCACATCCACCACCACCGCAGCGTCTGCGAAGCTCGCCGCAAACTCCTCCCTGGCGCCGGTGTTGACCGCCCTCAGGTAACTGGCGATCGGCCCGGGCAGGTTCAGTCCCTTCGTGTATTGCTCGATCTGAGGCATCGTTGCCCCCCCTTTCCGGCTCCACTGTGACAAATCCCGTCTGATGCGTCCAAGATATTGTTCATATCTGACCAATCGCGATAAGGTATCAGAGTGGAACTGCGGCATCTGCGATACTTCGTGGCGGTTGGCGAAGAGGAACATTTCGGCCGCGCCGCGCAACGCCTGCGAGTGGCGCAGCCGGCGCTCTCGCGACAGATTCAGGATCTCGAACGCGAGATCGGTTTCCAGTTGTTCGATCGCCTCAGTCGCGGCGTCAAGATCAGTTCGGCGGGCAGGTTGTTTCTCGAGGAGGCGCGTCGAATTCTTCAACAGCTGAACGAGGCGACGGAACGCGCGCAACGTGTGGCGCGCGGCCAATCAGGAACGCTGCGGGTCGGATTCACCGAGAACGCCTCATGGCGCGGCGTGGTACCCGACTCGCTCCACCTCTTCCGAGAGCGTCATCCCGACGCAGAACTGCAGCTGAGCCCGCTGCCGAGTCTGCAACAGCTCGAGGCTGTCCGATCTGGCCGGCTGGATGCCGGGTTCATGTTCAACCCGCCGAAGCCGGATCGGGAGCTGGGTCAATTGCCGGTCGCAGTGCACAGCCTGGCATTGGCGGCTCCTGTCGCGCATCCGCTCAGTAAGGTCAAAAACCTCCGGCTGCGCGACATGACGGACGCGCGTTTCATCTGGTTTCCGCGACGCGAGAGCGCGGCATTCTACGACCGCTTGATGTACGAATGTGTCCGCGGCGGCCTGAAGTCGCCTCGGATCGTTCAGGAAGCGTCGAACGAAGCGACGATCCTGACTCTCGTCGCTCAAGGCATGGGCGTGGGTTTCGTCGTGGAAACCGCCCGCTGGCGATGCCCGGACGGCGTGGCGATATTGAAAGTCGCCGACCTCAAGCTGGCGTTGCCATTGGGTCTCGTCTGGAGAAAGGACAACCTGTCACCGCTGCTCTCCAGATTTGTGATCGACGTCGGGAGTCTGGTGAAGCGGAGACCGACGACGCGACAGGATGGTTAGAGCCGAGCCGCCCCTCAGGTGATCACTCGCTGCAGAGCGTCGACATGGGATCGACAGAAGCGGCGCGGCCAGCAGGGACGACGCTCGCAAGGATCGCCCCCCAGCGAGGGCCGCACCTGAGATTGCGTATGTGAGCGGATCGAGAGCAGTAACGTCATACAGCAGCGGCGAGATCCAGCGCGAAAGAGCAGCTGAGGAGACGAGTCCGAGAATGCCCCCGACCGACACAGACCTTGGTCGAGCCGTGGCGATCAAGGTGTTGCCGCAAGAGTTCGCAACAGGTCCCGAGCGTCTGGCGCGTTTCGAACGTCAGGCCAGAACCCTCGCCGCGCTGAACCACCCGAACGTTGCCGCCAATCACGGACGGCCGTGCCGAGAATCACTCCGCGCATCGCATGGCTTTGCGGTAAGTCTGTGCGGCATTCAGGAAGCGAGCGGTGCGAGCGTCCGTGCCTCCTGACGCATCGGTTGCGCCCGCCCGTACGTCAGCGTGCGCCACAGCCACTCCGCTGGTCCGTACCGGAAGCTCTGCAGCCAAATCGGACTAATGATCAACTGCACCATCCAGATAGCGACGACAATGAGCAGCTGCGCGGCATAGTCGAAGCGGCCGGCCAATCCGAAGCCCCAGCCGAGGAACACTACGGAGGCGGTAATGCTGTGAAACAGGTAATTGGAGAGTGCCATCTGCCCAACGGCAGCCAGGCGTCGGCGCAAGCCGGCCATCGCCTCGCGCTTGACGATCCAGATGAGCGTCGCGGCGTAACCGATCGACGCGAACACTGCACCGGCATAGTTCCAGAGATCAACGAGGGCCCGGATCGGCATGGCGTACGCGACGCGGTCCAGTTCGAGAGCCCCGATGAACGCGAGCCCCAGTCCAACGGGCGTGGCGACCAGCGCGACACGAGCATACGTTGAGGAGGACAGCCGCCCCCCGAGAAACCCCGACTTATACAGCGACATTCCCAGCAGCATCATCCCGCCGCACCGCCAGAAGAAGAACAGCGCGAAGAACATCGTTTCGAACCCGAACGTCCCTGCTGCGCTGCCAGCCACGAACCTCAGGTAACCGCCGAGCATCAGGTCAACGTGACCGAGCGCTTGTTCGCGCGTGGGCATCATCAGCTCGAGTTCGGCCGCGCGGTCGGCCTCGCTCATCGAACCCCAGGAGAGCCCGTGGACGACGGCCAGGGCGGCGCCGATTGCCAGCATCACGATGGCGGAGTAAAGCAGCGTGCGCGCGGTACGGTTGCGCATCCACCACAGCAGGAGGATGCCGCAGAGTGCGTAAGGTACGAGGATGTCGCCAGCCCAGATGAGGTACGCGTGCAGGAGTCCGATGACCAGCAGAACGAACATCCGCCTGAACCACAGCGCGATCGGTGATCGGCCGGATTCGGTGCGCTTGTTCGCGTAGAGCAGCACGCCCGCACCGAAGAGCATCGAGAACAGCCCCATCATCTTCAGGTCGAAGACGACGGTCGTGAACAAGTAGGCGAGGCGGCTGGGGCCCTCGTAATCGAAGAGCGCATAGGGATACATGTAGGCGCTCATGGGCGCGGCCATCGCGCGGATGTTCATCGCGAGGATGCCAAGCAGCGCAAAGCCGCGGAGGACGTCCAGCGTTTCGAGCCGCTGGGTGGACGAAACGGGTGCGGGCTGCTGCATCGGGCTCCTCGGAATTGCGACCAGGAAGGTCGCAACCACCGGCCGACGAATGAAGTTCTACGCCCGTGGACGTTCGCGGTCAAGCGTCCCGCATGGCGCCCCGCAAAGCGACCAAACCGTGAAGCCCGACATCAGCACCACGAATTGTTTGCCGTTCGGCGCCGGATCGAAGTTGGACTGCCGGCTCCGGGCATGTCCGCGAGCGGCGTGATGCTCCGAACAGAACCCGACGTGCTATCCTGCGGCCCTTTTTTGTCTCCGCAAACCACACCTTGAACGGAGGCCTCCATGCGGTGGGTCGTCGCGAACATCCATCGAATCATGATCCTGTCTGGTCTCCTGACCATGACGATGATCTACGCAACGCTCGCACCTGAAGCGGCGCTGCGTTCAACGTTCGGCGAAAGCGTGAGCGGGCCGGTCGCCGACATCGTTGTGCGCAACTGGGGAGCGCTGATTGCGCTGGTCGGTGCCACGCTGATCTATGCAGCGCGCAAACCGGCGCTGCGTCCCCTGGCCTTAACCGTCGCCGGGGCGAGCAAAGCGGTTTTCATCGCGTTGGTGCTCTCGCATGGCGGACGCTTCCTCGGATACCAGGCCGGGATCGCAGTGTTCGTTGATGCGCTGTGGGTAATCGTGTTCGCGTCGTATCTTCTGGCGGTGCGGCGTGCGCCGACCGGTGACGCAACGGCCGCCGCGACGATCAAAACAGTGTGACGCGAATGGAACGATGTATCCATTCTGCACCTACGGTCTTTTTCACCTTTACTTGGAACACAAAACAGTGCAGGATCTGGGTCTCACGCCCACAATTCATCCTCAAGGATCGGCTGCTGGAAACGGCCGCTGATTCGGAGTGGATATTCCCGTCGCGAACCCGACGGAAAGCGGATTGGTGTGCCATGAAGATCGGAATCCTCGTGTGCCTGGTCCTGACGATCAGCGCAGCTCCTGCGGTTGCTCAAGAACAACAGCTGGTTGTCCGCTCGGAGTTCGAGCAGAAATTGGACGAGCTCGCAACGTGGCTCAGCGATTACCAGGCGTGGGAGAAGTGGTTCGAGGTGTGGGGCAACAGGGTTTCGCACAACCACGACGGCCAACCGGTCTGGGAACGCAAGAAGCGTCCCGCACCGCCCGTGTGGCTCGCCGCCGAATGTCAGGATTTTGTGGGCGTCGGTGGAAACCTTGACACGGCGTGCGACATTCTCCGCCATTGGGACGAGGAGCCTTTGCGCATCCTCCAACGCCGGCGTTCATCGCTGGCGACGTCGAGCGGCAAGGTCGAAGACAAAATCGTGAAGACCTCGTTTTTCCATCGAGTTCACGTAACCGGATTGTGGATGCAGGCACGATATCCGGCGATCCCGGCATACGGCATTGTCGGCATGCAGGTCGCCGTGTTCGAGGTCGGGCGATTTACGATGCCCGCGATTGGCGTCATGGCGGTGGTGATTCCTGACGACCACGGAGGGCACGACTGGAAGCCGGCCACGACTGTGGGTGTCGGATATCGGCTCTGCGACTTCGTGGCCCCGCTGATCGCGAGGCAGGCCAGTCTCCACTTGAATCTCGTGAGAACCAATATTCATGGCGGCCCGGTTGATCGGAGCGTTCCCGGAACGACGAACGTCAACCTGTTCGGGTTGTCTGTGAGCCTGAGCAGACGCTGATTGAACGAGGCGCAGCACGGCAGACGGCCGTGCCACACCCCGTGATTGGAGCGATCAGAACCGAATCCTCGCGCCGAGCTGAGCCGGATACGACCAGCGCCCGCTCTCGCTGTTGATGTCGCGCAGCCCCTCTTCGGACAGCCAGTCGACGTCTGACAGCCCGCCCATGTAGCGTAGCTGCAGCTCGAACATCAATTCGATTGGGCCAAGGCCGACGAGCACACCGCCGGTCGGGCCCGCGCTGAACGCCCAGGACTTCTCGAAGAACTTTCCGTCCTGCGCGGCGAGTCCCGGCGTAGCCTCTATGGGGACACCGACGAAGGCGCCTCTGATGTCGCCGTACCTGTTGAGGCCGACCAGGTAACCCACATAGGGCGTAAAACGGACGCGGGTGAAGAAGACGCGCTGGCCGCCCTCGAGGCCCCAGTAGCTGTAGTCGTCGAAGTTCACGTACAGCGGCGTGGCCGACCCCGCAGTGCCCACATTTGCCGTCTCCGCCGCGCTATTCGAGTAGATGAAGTTGAATACTCCTTCAGTGCGGGGAGTCGTACGGTAGCCGACGCCGATCTTGAAGAATCCCATGCGGCCGTACACGTCGTCGTACGTCGTCTCGTTCATGTTGATCGGCAGGCCAGTGGTGGTTTGCCCGTTGGCTGCCTGAATCATGTTGCCGCTGATCCCGTTGTCCCAGCCCCAGAAGGCCGAGACGGTCAGGCGATTCCGGAAACCCTCGGTCGCGTCCACTTTGACAGACTGCCGCGATTCGACCGCGAGCCGCACCGCTTCGGTGCGCGTGACGTCCACGCGATCGCCGACCTTGATTCCATCCATGACGCTGGTCTGTGTCGTATCCGCCAGTCGGCGCGTGTAGACAGTGCCCGTCGGTCCCGTAAACGTCACCACGCGCGTTCCAGCGTCCCACGCAGTGATGGTGACCGTCGTCACGCGCTGCGACGCGACCGTGGCGCCCGCGATCGCGTCGGTCGCCGGCGTCGTGCTTGGCGGGTCGGTGCGGTCAACGGGGGCCTCGCCGGGCGGCTTCGGGCGGACGCTCACCCGGTCGTAATACACAACGCTGACGACGTCGCCAACCTGGAGCTGGTCGACGGCGCCCGATTTCGGGATGTCGACCGTGACGACGTTTCCGCGATCTCCGCGAATTCTGACCGTTCGAGCGGTGGGGTCGACGGCCTCCACGGTTCCACGCAGCGTGATCTGTTCGCGGGTCACTTCTGCCGGCTGCGCGCTCGCAAAGGAGGCCGACAGCGACAAGAGCATGACCATCGTGGGGAAGTGCTTCGACATAACAGGACTCCAGTCGGCGCCTTCATTACAACGCCGGCCCGCCGGGCGCCTCGAGTCGAGCCGTTCTGTGGCGTCGTGCCACCACTGGGGGAACCTGCGCGATGTCTGGTCGATCCGGCTGCACGCTACGTGCCGCCAGGGGCAAGAGAAGCAATGACTGGATTCACTGAGGATTTCAAACGTGCGGGCGTCGCGTTTCACTCTGACGGAGTGGTGTCTCCGAAGTTACCGCGGCATACCGTGGAAATCCGGGAGGGCACGTGGTTCGCGCTTCACCGGTCGGTACAGCCGCGAACCCAGCCGACTTCAGCAGGCCGACGACGTTCGGTGATCTTCCTGGATGAGATCGGGGAGATCCCAATGGACACGGCGAGGCAGACGAACCACGATCGTTGTAGCTGATGCCGGCCAGAGGGCGGAGCGGGGCCTCGTGTATCGGCCCCAGCCCGCGGCCCTCCTCAATTCCGTCCCGGACGCTCAGTTACAAACCGCGAACCACCGGCGGTGATACGCGCGAAGTGATCAGCCTTTGACTGCTGCCAGGTCACCACGCCGCGCTGCCTCGATGGTGGCGATGTCGATCTTCTTCATCGTCATCATCGCCGCGAAGGCACGCTTCGCCTCATCGCCACTCGCCGCAAGTGCGTCGGTTAACGCGCGCGGGGTGATCTGCCAGGAGAGGCCCCAGCGGTCCTTGCACCAGCCGCACTCGCTTTCCTGCCCGCCATTGCCGACGATCGCGTTCCAGTAGCGGTCCGTTTCTTCCTGACTATCTGTCGCGATCTGAAACGAAAAGGCCTCGTTGTGCCTGAACGCCGGGCCACCGTTGAGACCGAGACAGGGGATGCCGAGAACGGTGAAGTCCACCGTCAGCACGTCGCCCTCCTTGCCGCTAGGGTAGTCACCGGGTGCTTTGTGAACAGCGGTCACCTTGCTGTCCGGAAAGGTGGCGGCGTAGAAGCGCGCCGCCTCGTGTGCGTCCTTGTCGAACCAGAGACAGATCGTGTTCTTTGGCTTCATGTTCGTGTGCTCCTTGTTGAAATTGTTCAAGCATATCTCCTGCAATATCCATGACGAAAGACGAACACACAGTACAGCGACATCAGAACCACGCCCATGTGGGGTAGCAGCGCTGTATTCAGAAAGTCGCCGGATGACGTGACGATCACGACTGGCGCATTCGAGCTCGTGTGCAGGATGGCCGGCGCAACGATCGAGCAGCCGCCTCGTTCGAAGCAATACGCGAACGGAAATGCCAGCAGGATCGCGAGGAGTACCGATGCGAGGCCGGCAGTCCAACCGATCGTGGCAACCAGGTACAGGTGCTGTGCGCCGAACAGCAAGGCAGACAGCGTTGCTGCCAGGATGAACGAGCGCCCGCGACGCAGGCGGCCAAAGACAAAACCGCGATGGATCACTTCCTCCGTGATGCCGTTGACCAGCACGACGCCAAGCAACAGGGCAGCCCAGTCGGCGCGCAACTGGAGTGAAGTCCCCTTCAACCATGCAAACGCCGGCAGAAAGAACCCACATCGGCAGGCTGACGCCGATGGTGGGGGAACCCTGACGCGCAACTTCCGGCGTGATTCTGCGTATTAGAGGACATGGGCCTCTGGCAGGACCTGCAGTTCGCGATCCGTCTCCTCGTCAAGGACAAATGGTTCACCCTGGTTGCGACCGTCGCGCTGGGGCTCGGCATCGGCGTCAATGCCACGGTCTTTACCTTCGTCAACGCCGTTCTGATTCGTGGCCTGCCGTTCGACGATCCCGAGCGGATCCTGGCACTCAACTCACGCGATGTCGCCCGTAACCGCAGCATCGGCGTCTCGTACCTCGACTTCAAAGACTGGAAGGGTACGACACAGACATTCCGATCGCTGGCCGCCTACACGGGCGGGACGATGAACGTCAGCGACGAAGGGCGTGCACCCGAGCGGTTCAGCGGCTCGTTCGTTTCGGCAAACGCCTTCTCCGTAATCGGCCAGACGCCCGTGCTCGGTCGCGACTTCGCTCCCGAGGACGATCGGCCTGGCGCCGCGGCAGTCGTGCTGCTCGGAAACGGTCTCTGGACGAATCGCTACGGTCGCGATCCGGCGATTCTCGGACGAACGATTCGTGTCAACGACGTCCCCTCGGTCGTGATCGGCGTGATGCCCGAAGGTTTTAGGTTTCCACAGAACGCCGATCTGTGGCAGCCGCTCGCGCTCGTTCCCGGACTCGAGACGCAGAAGCGCGACGCCCGAGGGCTCGATGTGTACGGCCGCCTCGCCCCGGAAGTCCCGCTCGAGCAGGCGAGGGCCGAGTTTCTCGCCATCGGGCAACGGCTTATCAAGGCATACCCGGACACCAACAAGGACGTCCTGCCTCAGGTGCTCACGTTCAACGAGCGCGTCAACGGTGGCCCAATCCGCGTGGTGTTCCTGTCGTTGATGGGGGCGGTAGCCTTCGTTCTGTTGATCGCCTGTGCGAACGTGGCGAACCTGCTGCTTGCACGATCCGCGCATCGCTCGCGCGAGATTGCCGTTCGCGTCTCGGTTGGGGCGACTCGCTGGCGCATCGTCCGCCAACTCCTAATGGAAAGCGTGACGCTGGCCTTGATCAGCGGCGTTCTCGGTCTGGCGCTGTCGATCGTCGGCATCAGGCTCTTCGATGCGGCGACGCGGGATGTCGGCAAGCCCTACTGGATTCAGTTCACGATGGATGGCACCGTCTTCGCCTTCCTGTTCGGCGTCTGCCTCGCCACGGGCGTTGTCTTCGGGCTGGCGCCCGCGCTGCACGTGTCGAAGACGGATGTGAATGAGATTCTGAACGAGGGTGGCCGTTCGGGGGCGGCCGGCGTCCGCGTTCGCAGGTGGACCGGCGCGCTCATCATCGGGGAGCTCGCGCTGACGGTCGTGCTGCTGGCAGGGGCCGGGTTCATGATGCGCAACTTCCTCAACTTGTATCGCATGGATCTGGGTATCGACACCTCGCGGCTGGTGACGATGGCGCTGGCCTTGCCCGAGCGGAAGTATCCATCCTTCGAACAGCGGCTCGCCTTCTACCAGCGGCTGCAGGACCGGTTGCAGACGAACACTCGAATCGAGGCGGTCACGGTGACGAGCAACCTGCCGACGCAAGGCGGCTTTCCCAGACGCCTCGCCATCGACGGCCGCCCGCTGCCCGGCGGCCAACAGCTGCCGCTCGTGACGATGCTGACGGTCGATCCGGCGTACTTCGATACGATTGGCCTGCCGGTCGTTCGCGGGCGTCGGTTCACGTCTGCCGACGGCACACCCGGCCATGAGAGCGCCGTCATCAACAACCAATTCGCCCGGATGCACTTCCCGAACGAGAATCCGATCGGGCGCCGCATCGTAGTGACGCTCGATCCCTCATTCGGGCCCCCGGCGGCAGCGGATATTCCGCTATCGCTCGCGGCCACCATCGTCGGCGTCGTGCCCGACGTGCGGCAACGCGACCTGAACGCGGCCGAAACCGATCCGGTTGTGTATCTGCCCTATCGGGCCGATCCGAGAACGTTCATGATGCTGATGGCGCGCAGCGAGGGAGACCCGAACGCGGTGACGTCGCTCCTGCGCGAAGAGCTCCGTGCGATCGATCCCGATCTGCCGCTCTTCAACATCCGGACGATGGACGAGAATCTGGCGCAACAGCGGTGGCCGTTTCGTATCTTCGGCAGCATGTTCGCGATATTCGCGTTTATCGCGCTCATGCTGTCGGCAATCGGCCTGTACGCCGTGACGGCGTATTCGGTGACGCAGCGGACTCGTGAGATCGGTGTGCGTACGGCGCTGGGTGCCGACTCGAGCCAGGTGATGTGGCTCTTCCTGCGGCGCTCTTTCTTCCACCTGGCCGTCGGGCTGACCGTTGGGATCGCCGGAGCGTTTGGCGTCGGCAAGATCTTCGAAAGCTCCCAGCTGCTCGTTCAGACTACCGGCCGGGATCCGATCATCATCATGTCGATTGCCGCGATTCTCGCCGTCGTGGCTCTGGCCGCGAGCGTCTGGCCGGCTCGCGCGGCCACGCACCTCGATCCGTTGGTGGCGCTTCGCCACGAACATTAGGCCGGGAATGGCGTCACTCCTCTAGTGCCGCCTCGATCTGGCGGCTGGCGGAGCGGAGAACCTCGAGGCGGGCAAAGCGCTTGCTGTCCGCCGGCACGAGATGCCAGGGTGCATGCTCCGTGTGCGTGAGGGCGAGGACATCACCCACGGCGATCTCATAGGCGCCGCGTTTTCTCCGGTTCCGCCAGTCCTCAGCATTCAGCTTGTGCCGCTTGTGGGCCGCGGCCTCACGCTCGCGGAAGCGCCGCAGCTGCTCGTCGTGCGACACATGCAGCCAGTACTTCAGGACGATGACGCCGTGCTCGATCAGTTGCTGCTCGAAACGGTTCAGTTCCCCGAACGCGCGCATCCATTCATCCTCGCGACAGAAACCCTCCACGCGCTCCACCAGCACCCGGCCATACCAGGACCTGTCGAAGATCGCGACGCGGCCGTCGCGCGGGATCTGGAGCCAGAAGCGCCACAGATAGTGAGCGTGCTTCTCTTCGTCAGTCGGCTTTCCCACCGAAATGACCCTGTAGTCCCGCGGGTCAAGCGCACTCGTGAGTCGGCGAATGGCCCCGCCCTTGCCCGCGGCATCCCAGCCTTCGAAGACGAAGACAATCGACCGGCCTGCCTCGAGGGCGGCGCGTACCGCGCGGTTCAACCGGCCAAGCCACTTCTCGCGCTGCGACTCATACGGCTTCTCCGACAGGTCCTGGTCCAAGGGCAGGGCCCGCAAGCGCCGCAATCCGGAGGGACGCAGCGACCGCACGATGCGCGGCGGCCCTAGACGCCGGTTCAACCGGGCCATTGTTTTCTGCTGTTGATTGAACTGGGCGAGCAACAACTCGCCAACTAGGAGGTCCCGCCGGCGCTCGTCCTCCGCGTCGATTACGGTCCACCGGGCGCCTGGGCGGTCCGTCTGTTTCCGAATGCGCCTGGCGGTTTTAGCCAGCCGGTCGTAGATCCGGTGGTGGTGCCAGTCCTCATCGGTCACGCGCCAGGCGGTTTCGGAGTCGTCGCGCAAGGCCCTCAGCCGGCGGCCCTGGGCTTCTTTGGAGAGCTGCAGCCAGACCTTCACAATCAGCGTACCGCTGTCGGACAAGAGCTTTTCAAATTCGCGGATGCGTCCCGCCTCCTGGTCGAGTCGATCACGCGTGTACTTGCCGCGAGCCGCCTCCCGCAGCGTCTCGGTATACCAGGAGCCGGCGTAGAGACCGATCCGGCCGATCGATGGCAGGCTGCGCCAGAAGCGCCACTGGTGTGGGTGCTCCCGCTCCTCGTCGGTCGGGGGAAGAAATGTGAAGGTCTCGAGGCCCCGCGGGTCGAGCCAACTGGTGAGGGCGTGCAGGAGATGACCTCGTCCGGCGCCTTCCGGTCCGGCCAGCAGGAGCAGCACCTTGAAAGGCACGTTTTTCATGCCGACCTGCATCTGCAAGAGATTCTCGCGCAGTGCCTGGGTCCTGGCCTGGTACTCCCGCTTCGAGAGACGCTGCTTAGGGTGCTGCCTCGCCATGTGTCGTCAGAATTGGCGCGGGTTGCGCCGAAGACTCCAGATCTTGATTGTCGGTAAAGTGGGGATAGATCGCTAGTCGGCTTTTGATGCACGGGCGCATCGACATGTACGCGTGGCTCGCGCAGCCTGGCGTCGTTCAGCCGCTCAGGTGAGCGGTCCTTTTCAACGGAAACCGAACAGAGGCGGGAACAGGACAACAACCAGTGCCGCCCAGACGGCGTACACGGGCAGATAGGCGATCTGCCATCGCTCCAGCTCCGCGAACGAGCCACGCTGACGCACGAAGCGCGCGTAGAGCCACGCCGTCCACGCCAGGTTGACGAGCAGGATGAGATTCTCGCCAAGAGCCGCCACTCGGTTGGGAGTGAAGCCAAACTCGGAGATGCGCTGGCGATCGCCGTGAGCGCCACCGCATCGACCGCGAGCGCGCTGACGACGAGCAGCAGTTGCAGGCCGTCGAAGAAGTCGGGCGGTGCCTGCGGGTCGCGCGCGGAGGCGGCGTAGAGCACCAGCCCCACGACCACGGCCAGCAGCAGATCGAAGCCGATGAGCACCTCGCGCTTCACATTGATGGGGTTGCCCGTCCACGCCATCGTCGCCAGAAACGACAGCAGCAGAATCGTGAACAGCGGGGTGAACAGCCTCGTCAGCACCGGCGCCATGTTCTCGATGACGCTCTGCTTCGCTTCGACCAGCCAGGATCCGATGATGACGGCCCCCGCCGCCCCGCACGGGATCAGCCAGGGCCCGACGAACCACTCGGGATTCATGCCGATGGCGGAGAACAACATGAACGTAAAGGCGGTGACGACGCCTCCGCCGAGCGCGATGAGCACGTAGTAGATGAACAGCTCGCCCGAGAACCGCACGAAGTTCATGCGCCCGCCGTCGGCGAACCAGCGGCCTCGGACGTACGCGAAGCCGACGGCCAGCCATAGAGCGATCGGCAGGTGCAGGGCGGTGAGCACTGCGTGTCGCTGCCCTGGGCCGTGTCGAGACAGTCTCACGGGTAAGATGTTGGCGAACACCGCTCCGGCCGCGAAAGGCAGCGCGAGCCAGAGGCCGCTCATGGCATTCCACCCGCGCTTCCACATGAAATAGACCGCGAGCAGCGGAAAGACGAACAGGCTGGCGTTGCGAAAGTAGAACGCCGGCACCTCGTCATCGGGGCTAAGCGGATGACCGAACAGCACCGGCACTTTGACGGCCAGGGCGGCGGCGACGGCAAGGCCCAGGACAACGAGCATCTCGGTGCGCGAGGTGTCCGCCGGCCGTCAGCATCGGGCGACACGACAAGTTGCTTCCACAGCCGCTCGGAATGCGCGCGTGCGAACTCGCGCGACAGCGCATCGAGGCTGCCCATGCGCTTCACCGCGACCAGGAACGCCTCATCCGCCGCAAGGCCGGCCTCGGTGAGCGCCGTCAACTGGTCGCGCAGATGGCCCTCGAGCTCTTCCACGTCGGGACCGTGAACGGCCTGGCGGCGGCGCAAGTACGCACGCCACTGCGCGATTTGTTCCTCGAGCGGCTGATCGGCGAGCGTCGTCATACAGTGCAGGCCTGCATCCAGATGCCTCGAAGGGTACCGTCCACGGCTTTCCACTGCTGCCGGTGGGCGGCGAGCTGCGCCCGGCCTTCTTTCGTGATCCGGTAGTACTTGCGCCGGCGGCCGCTCTCGGCCGCGGCCCACTTCGCTGCGACATGACCCTGGCGCTCGAGCCGGTGCAGCACGGGGTAGAGCATGCCGTCGGTCCACTGCAGGTGCCCGCCCGACAACTCGGCCACCCGCTTGATGATGGCGTAGCCGTAGCTGTCGCCCTCGGCCAGGATGGCGAGCACGAGCGGTGTGGCGGACGCGGCAACCAGGTCCTTGCTCAGGTCCATACGTAGAACCGTTATACATTGTGGTTCTATGTATGTCAACAACTGGAGGCCTTACGGAGCCTCGCTCACCGAAATCTCACTTAACGCTCACGCGTCTATCAAGACACGCCGGGTTTCCCGGTGCGATGATTCCGCACACCGTACTTTCATCGATGGCATGCACTTCATCCTGAAGCGGCAGTAGAAGCGGGAGGTCAGCGCAGTGAAAAGATGGCCGCACTTCATCAACCGGCGCGTGCTGGTCCTGCTCATAGTAGTGGGCGCTGTTGCGCTGGTCCTCGCCGGCAGGCGGATGAACGCGACAAAGCTCGGCGGGCAGGAGCCCGCCGAACCGTTCCGAATCGCCGGCAACTTCTACTACGTTGGCGCGAACGACGTCTCGGCCTTCCTCATCACCGGGCCCGAGGGACACGTCGTGCTCGACGGCGGCTATCCCACCACCGCGCCCATGATCATGGCGAGCATCGCGAAGCTCGGCTTCGACATCAAGGACGTCAAAGTGCTCCTGAACTCGGAGCCGCACCCTGACCACGGGGGCGGGCTGGCAGTCCTCCAGCAGGCGTCGGGTGCCCAGTTGTGGGCGAGCGACGCGAGCGCCGACTCCCTCGCCTCCGGCGGCGACGACCCCGACATGGCTCTGCCGTTGAGAGTTCTCACCTGGATCGGGCTCATCGGCTACCCGGCCGCGCGTGTCGACCATCGGTTCAAGGACGGCGACACGATCCGTGTCGGGCCAATCGCGATAACCGCGCACGTCACCGGCGGCCACACGCGCGGCTGCACGTCGTGGTCGTTCCCCGCTCGCGACGGCGACCGTGTGCTGAACGTCGTGAGCGCCTGCGACCTGGGGGTGATGGCGGGGATGCGATACCCGGAACAAGGGGCAGACCTCGAGCGCAGCTTCCGTGTGCTGCGGAGCCTTCCCGCCGACATCTGGGTGACCTGCCATGCACGCGCGTGGGGCAGGTATCGCAAGTTCGTCGCGAGCAAAACGGCGAAGATCGCGCTAGACCCGTTCATCGACCCCGACGGCTATCGCGCCTACATCGACGCCGCCGAGGCGGATTTCCGCAAGGGGGTCGTTCATTAGCACGATGGAACGACACGTTTGCGGCATTTCGAAGACTTCTCGCGAGGCTGTGCGTGCACGCTTGCTTCGATCGGATCATGTCCGGCCCGGCCGCAAAAGCATCACCTGGACGATCAACCGCGAGATGATCGTGGTCGCCGGCTGGGGCCGTGCCATCCTGCTTCAACTGGCACATCCGGCGGTTGCCGCCGGCGTGCACGACCACAGCTACTTCCGGGGCAGCCTTCTCTCCAGCTTCCGGCGCCTGCGCTCGTCGGTCGGCGCGATGCTGTCGCTCACGTTCGGCGATACGGAACAGATGATCGCGGCTGCTGCCGGCATCAACTCGATCCACGATCGAGTGCGCGGCCACGTCCGTGACGGGGCATGTGAACCGTACTCCGCTCACGATCCTGAACTGCAGCGGTGGGTGCACGCCACGCTGCTCGAGTCGATTCCGCTTACCTACGAGTTGCTCGTGCGACCCCTGGCCCTTCACGAGCGCGATCGCTACTGCTCGGAGGCGGCCATCATGGAGCCGTTGCTTGGGATGCCGGCCGGATGGCTGCCGCGAGACTCGGCGCAGCTCTCGGCCTACATGCGCGAGATGCAGGCAGGCGGGAGGATCGCCGTCACCGACACCAGCCGGACGCTCGCGCGAGCGGTGCTGTATCCGCCCCGGTGGCAGGTGGCGTGGCCGGCATTCCGGGCGATGCAGCTCGTCACGATCGGATCGCTTCCGCCGTCGATCCGCCGGGCATACGGTTTCGACTGGAGCGCGCGCGACGTGCGGACGTTCGCGCGGTGGACGGCTCTGCTTCGAACATCCCTGCGGCTGCTTCCACCGCTCGCACGCGAGTGGCCGATGGCAAGGAGATAGAAGCGGCGCGTCGTTCTAACGTTGACAGACCGGACAGTCGAACGTTGACCGCCCGCCTTCGACACGCCTCCGGATCGTGCCGCCGCAATCTCTCGTCCGGCATCGTTCGCCCTCCCGCTCGTATACCAGGAACGGCGACGCACGATACGCGTCGTCGCGCGACGCCTGGCGTGCGATCGCGCGCTCGAGTACCTGCTTGATCGCGGTCGCGAGGCGAAAGGCAGCCTCACGGGGCGCACCCGACGGCGTGGCGAGCGTCGATGCCCGTCGTCGTGGCGACAAGCCAGCCACGTGTAACGCCTCGCTCGCGTAGATGTTGCCGAGTCCGGCCACGACACGTTGATCCAGCAGAGCCGCCTTCAGTGATGTCTTCTTGCCTCGGCATGCGCGCGCCAGGCGTGCCGCGTCGAAGTCGCCCGATAGTGGTTCCGGCCCCAGACGGCTCAGCGCACGATGGCGCTCGAGATGACCCGCAGGGACCAGATCCATCAGGCCAAACCGCCGCGGGTCGTTGAACACGACGACCCGTGCCGACGACATATGAAAGATCACGTGATCGTGCGGATCCCGCGGTACGGCCGCTGTTGCCCGCGCGATTCGCAGCGATCCCGACATGCCAAGGTGTATGAGCAAGGTCTCCCCTGACGACAGGAATGCGACCAGGTACTTCCCTCGCCGCGTCAGCTCGAGTACGGTCTGGCCGGCGAGCCGTTTGGCGAACCGCGTCGGAAACGGCGCACGCAAATCGGGTCGACGCACATCCACTGAAACGAAGCGCCTCCGGACCATCGCCGGCGCGATTCGCCATCGCGTCGTCTCAACTTCGGGGAGTTCAGGCATCGCTCCAGCATAGTCTTCTGCAACGGAAATCGGGCGGCAGGCAGAGTTGGGGGGCGAAGGTCCGACAAGTAGTGACGATCGCGTTTATATACTGAATAAGATACAATCTGGCGCATGTCGGACAGACCACGAAGCGTCGATCACCTGCTGCCGTTGAAGCCCAAGGTCCTGCATATTCTGCTGGCCCTCGCCGATGGCCCGCGTCATGGATACAGCATCATGCAGGAGGTCGCTGCCCGCACCGACGGACAGGTCCGCGTGTGGCCGGCCGCCATGTATGGCACCCTTCGCGAGCTCGAAGACCTCGACTTGATCGTGGAGTCGGAGAAGCGGCCCAGCGATGATGACGAGCGGCGGCGATACTTCGCGCTGACGCCCCTCGGAAAGCGCGTGCTCAGCGGCGAGGTCCGGCGCCTGGAAGCGATCGTCGGCCACGCCCGCGCGAGCCGGGCCCTGCGCAGGCCGGGACGCGCATGAAGCGTGCATGACGAGCCATCGCTGCGTACGGCCGACTGCTCTGGCTGCTTCGCGGCCGGGATCCTCAGGAGCAGCGAGCGATCAAGGAAGACGCGGAACAGCTTCTGGACGCCGCCCGCGCGCGGGGCCGAGGCGCATTTGCGGCGACGTGGCTCGCCCTGATGTGGGATCTCGTCATCGTCGGCACCGGGCACGACCTGACACGGGCTCTTCGATCGCTGGTGCGCGCACCTGGATTTACCGCTGACGGTGTCTCTGCTCCTCGGTCTGGGTGTTGCGGCAACGACCACGCTGTTCGCGCTGGTCAACGCCGTCATCCTGAAACCCCTGCCCTATGCCAACCCGGAACAGCTGGTCATGGTCTGGGAGTCGAACGTTCCGCAGAAGCGTCTGCGCGAGGGGCCATCGCCGGGCAACGTCGACGATTGGGTCGCGCACAGCGATGCATTCGAGGCGCTCACCGCGTGGTGGACGGCCTCGGCGACGCTGCGTGGCCGCGATGGCAGTGCGCCGGTCGCGGGTGTCCAGGTGACGAAAGGCTTCTTCGAGGTCTTCCGCCGCGCGCCCCTTCTGGGTCGGACCTTCGCGGACCACGAATACCTCGGCAGGCCTTCGATCGCATCCGGCCGGACTGGCGGCCAGGAGCCGATCCTCGTGCTGAGTCATCGTCTGTGGCAGAGCCTCGGCGCAGATCCGGCGCTGGTCGGAGGAACCGTCTACGTCGAAGGCCGCAACTGGCGTGTGCTGGGAGTCATGCCTGCCGACTTTGCCGTTCCGGATGTCGGTGCGGCTTTCTGGACTCCCTGGGATATGCGCGAGGCCTATCGTGGCGCGCGCTTTCCCGACGGGCCGCCGCGGGATTTCCGATTCTTGCGCGTCGTCGGTCGGCTGAAACCCGGCCTCTCGCGTGAAGCCGCGACGGACAGGATGGAAATCCTCGCGGCCCGCATCGCTGCCGATCATCCGCGTACGAATGCCGACTGGAGCATCCAGTTGGTGCCGCTGAGAGAGGAGTTGGTGCGCTCGAGCCGCACCGAGCTACTGCTCGTGTTCGGCGCGGTGTTTTGTTTGCTGTTGCTCGTCTGCGCCAACGTGGCGAGTCTCGCGATTGCGCGTAGCGCCGCGCGTGCGCGGGAGATGGCCATTCGATTGGCGCTCGGCGCCGGCCGGACGCGCATCGTCAGAGAGCATCTGGCGGAGACCGCACTGTGCGCCGTGCTGACCGCGCTCGTGGCCATCGTCTTCACGACAGGGTCGTTGGGTGCCGCGATCGCGTTTGCTCCGGCGGATATCCCGCGGCTGCACGAGGTCGACGTGAACGCCCGCGTCGTGTCGTTTGCGATGGCCCTGGCGCTCCTGGTCACCATCATCGGCGTGGTGCTTCCGGGCCTTCGAGGCAGTTCCACAGCGATCGCGCCCGCATTGAAGGACGGCGCGCCGGTCTCGGACAGCACGCGAGTCGGGTGCGACGCGCGCTCGTGGTCGCTGAAATCGGCGTCACGGTCGTGCTCCTCGTCGGCGCCGGACTGCTGGCCCGCAGTTTCGCGGGCCTGCAGCGCGTCGACCCTGGCTTCGACGTACAGAACCTGCTCGTGTTGCGAATCGCGCCCGATGTCACGAGGTACCGAAGGACCGGCTGGTGAACGACTACTACGGCCGGGTGCTCAACTCCATCCGCGAGTTGCCCGGCGTCGCGTCGGTCGCCGCGGTCACGGTCCTGCCGATGAGCACGATCGGCTCGGACTTCTATCGGCCGTATTGGCTGGAGGGCGCCCGTCCTGACGGGAACGCTGTCCCACAGGCGAACGTTCGCATGGCGACGCCCGGGTACTTCGCCACGCTTGGACTCCCGCTCGTGTCGGGCCGCGAGTTCTCAGCTCAAGACGAACTGGATGCGCCGCGCGTCATCATCATCAACGAAAGTCTGGCGCGGAGCGCGTGGAAGGGCCAGGATCCCGTCGGCCGCACACTCATCCTCGACTACCAGGGCGGTCCGTCTCCGCGCCAGGTCGTCGGCGTCGTCCGCGATGCGAGGTACCGCGGCCCTCGCAGCGATCCGGCGCCCGAGATCTTCATCCCGCACGCGCAGAACCCCTATCTGGTCATGAACGTTGTGGTGCGAACGACGATCGACCCGGGCGCGTTGGCCCAGACGGCACGCGCCCAGGCGTTGAAGGTGGACCCCGATCAACCGGTGCACTCCGTCACCACGATGGAGCGGCTGCTGGATGACACGATGCAGCAGGATCGATTCGCGATGCTGTTCGTGGCGTTGTTTGCCGCGGCGGGTCTGGTGACCGCCGCGACCGGCGTGTACGCGTTGCTGGCGTATACGGTCGCTCAGCGGAGACGCGAAATCGCGGTACGCATGGCGATCGGGGCGTCATCGTCTTCGGTGGCACGGTTGATCGTGATGGAGTCGTTGATGCTCGCCTTGGTGGGCTGTGTCGTCGGCGCTCTCGGCGTGGCCGCCGTCAGCCGGCTGGCGCGATCCGTCCTCTTCGGCATCGCGCCTCAGGATCCGCTGACGCTGGCGACGACCGCGGCCGTTCTCCTCACCGCGGTGCTGGCGGCGAGCTGGCTTCCGGCGCGACGGGCGGCGAGAATCAATCCGGTGTCGGCGATGCGAATCTGACCTTGCCTTCGCGCCGAGAGTGGATGAGCCAGATGGGGAACGCGCGAATCGTCGCCATATGGTGGATTGTCTGTCTGCTATGGAGCAGCACGTTCCTCTTCATCAGGATCGGATTAAGGGATATCCCGCCCTTTACATTCGCCTGGATTCGATTGGCTATCGCAGTGGCCGTGATGGCGCCAATCGGTATTTTGAGCACCAGATCCCGGATGCTCAGCGGCCGCGATGGACTGCTGCTGGCTCTGACCGGGCTGCTGCTGCTCGGCGTCAATTACGGCCTTCTGTTTTGGGGGGCCCAGTTCATCCCGTCCGGGCTTGTGGCGATTCTGCAATCGTGCACGCCTGTGTTCGCTCTCGCTTTCGGCGGGTTGCTCAAATCGGAACCGGTGACACGGCTGAAGCTTCTCGCTGTGGCACTCGGGGTTGCCGGTGTCACGATCATTTTCGGCACCGAGGCGTCGGCATCCGGGAGCGCGGCGCTCGCTGGATCGCTCGCGGTGTTTGCCGGCTCGCTGTGCGTGGCGCTGGCCTACGTCGGCGTCAAAACGTTTGGACATCACGTACCGGTGACGATGGTGGCGGCGCTGCAGTCGGTCGCAGGTCTGATTCCGTTGGCGTGCCTTGCCTTCGCGGTCGAGGGAGCACCACATCCGCTCCTGTGGTCACGGGGTAGCTGGGTCGCGCTCCTTATTTGTCGCTGGTCGCGTCCGTGGTCGCCTTCTGGCTGAACTACTGGCTGCTCGCGCGCATGGACGCTTCCGCAATGCTGATGATGGGTGTCGCCGAAGTGCCCGTCGCGATCGGTCTCGGGGCGGTCGTGTTCGGCGAACGTCTGCCCTCCGGAACCCTGCTGGGCGGTGGATGTGTGCTTGCAGCGGTTATCGCCGCGCTGAGAGGAACACAACGCGCTCGGCCCTGACAAATTGCGGTACCGCCGAATCAATCCCGTGTCCGTGCCGCCAATACCAATGCCATCGTTGCCCAGTTCGTGGCTGCGGCGGCAATGAACTGGTCCTTCCCGTGCGGGAACTCGCTGTCGAAATGCGGCTGGATGGGCACGGCGCGGCTGCGTAAGTACCACGAGCCGTCCGCGAGTTGTGTGTTGAGCAGGAATCGAACCGCCTTTTCTGAGACGGGATGACCTGGCTTCAAGGCTCCGGACTCCGAGAGCGCGGTCAGGGCCTGACCGGTGGCATAGGCGTCGCTCCCCAGCGTGGCCAACTGACTCCAGCCGCCGTCGGCGCGTTGCAGCGCGATCAAGGCGCGCGCGGCGTTCTGGATCATTCCCGGGCTGGCAGCCGCCCAATGAAGACCCAGAAGCTGGAAGACGTGATCCTCTGTGGTCTTCGGTCGAGCATGCACCAGCCACGCGCCGCCGCGTTCGATCGCGCGTCCGTATTCGCCTTTTTGCGGCACCGGCGCGTACGTTTGCAGTGCGCGAATGGCGAGTGCCGTCGCTTGGAAATCGCTCGATTCGATCGGCGGACGATGCGTCGCGATGTGCCAGCCGCCGTCGGCGAACTGACGCCGCTTCACGAAGCGCGCCAGCGCGTCGGTGGCCGGAGTGGGGGCATACGGCGCTGCGGCAAGGCCGGCAAGGATGTAGGTTGCCGTATCGACGCCGCCCGGGATCGAGATGTCCTGCAGTTCGCGCTCGCGCCAGCTCTCGAGATACACACCCATCCTGGCCGCCTGCGCGCGCAGGCTCGTCTCGTCCACACCGAAGCGCCGCTTCCGCGCCGCCGCGGCGGTCATCTGGAACAGGCTGTTGTGGTGGCACGAGATGCATCCCGCTGTCTTGAGAAACACCTCGTCCGCGCGCTGCAGCAGCGGCAGGCTGGCCTCGATCGCGCCGCGTACGGATCGCGGCGCCGCAGGTTTCTTCAGATCGAGCAAGGGAGGTGAGCCTGATGTGACGCCGGCCGGCCGCAGCGCCATCGTTACAGGGGTTTCGCCATGCCGTGACGCGAGCTCGAACGCCTGCTCGTCGCGCACGCCACGAGCGAGGAGGGGGGTAATGCCTTCGAGCGGCGCATGCTCTGATGCCGCGCCGGCACGGAGAGCGGCCGCTGTCGGCTCCGCACCGCGCTCGAGCAGCATGCGCATGCTCTTCTGAGTCTCCGTGGCGCGCGACAAGCTCCAACGCGCGCGTCAGCGCCGGACGTCCAGCGGATGGAAGCAGGAGCTCGACGCAATCGGCGCAGCCGGAGCGTATCGCGAGATCGTTCGGCAGCGTCGCGGTGTCCGCTCCGTGTTCGAAGAGCAGACGCATAACCGGCGCGTCGCCTGCCGCGGCCGCCTGGTTCAGCACCGCCTGGCCCTTGAGCGTCGCGCCGCGGTCGAGGAGCGCTTTCACGATGTCGCCGGCTCCATAACGTCCAGCCGCTACCAGCAGAGGCGTGCGGCCGTCGACAGAGCGCGCGTTTGGATCGGCCCCGCGCTCGAGCAGCAGTTGCACGATCTCAGATCGTCCACCCCCCACAACAGCGCGGTGGCGCCAGTATCGTTGCGTGTGTTCGGGTCGGCCCCCATGTCGAGCAGCAGCCGTACAGACGCCGCGTCTCCGTAAAGCGCGGCGAACATCAGCGGGGCGATGCCACCAGACCCGCAGTCTGTGCCGCCTGGCGGTTGTCCTTCACCAGCCGCTCGACGCGTCGGCGATCGCCGCGCCGAATTGCATCCAGCAACTGCGTCGCCAGAGGATCCTGCGGTGGTGAGGCGTTTCGCCTGCGAGCTCGTCGGGCCACTCGGCTCCCTGATCGATCCAGACCTTGAGCGTGTGGATCTCCACCGGTTCCAGTGCGCCGGTCGGCGGCATCTGCAGTCCCGCCGCGCTGCCTGCCACGCGCAGGTAGAGCCGGCTCGAGGCGCTGTCGCCGGGCACAATGCGTGCGCCGTTCGCGCCGACACGATTCGGCATCGAGTCGCGGCGGCAATCGAGACGGAAGTTACCGTTCTGCAGGGCGGGTCCGTGACAGCCGTAACAGTTCGTGCGAAGGAGTGGTTGCACGTCGCGTGCGAAGTCGACCCGCTCGGCTGACTGGGCGGACACTCCGCCGGACAGACCGGCAGTGACGCCCGCAATCAGGACGGCGACCAGCCCGTAGAGTGTCGTTTTCATCGGCGTAATCTCGCGTTGCCAGCCATTGTGCAAACGGGTGGCGTTGAGGATAGCCGAGATAACGGCGGGCCGTGTAACACCTGGCCGGGTCGTGACACTTCCACTCAGACGCACGCAAGGGACAGCGTCAGGAGGTGTCCGAATGGCCAAGATCGACGAAATCGCGCCGGATTTGTATCGGGTGTCCGTTTATGCCCCGCAGTTCGACCTGCAGTTCAACCATTTTCTGATCAAAGACGAGGAGCCGCTGCTCTTCCACACCGGCATGCGGCGGATGTTCCCGGAAGTCCGCGACGCCATCGCACGGCTGATCGACCCGGCGACCCTGCGCTGGATCAGCTGGAGCCATTTCGAGGTGGACGAGTGCGGCGCGCTGAATCAGTGGCTTGCCGTCGCCCCAAACGCCGAGGCGATCTGCAGCCAGGTGGGGGCAGCCGTCAACATCTCCGACTTCGCCGATCGCCCGCCGCGCGGCCTTACAAAGGATGACGTGATCGAGACGGGCCGGCACAGATACCGATACGTACCGACGCCGCACCTGCCGCACGGCTGGGATGCCGGTGTGCTGTTCGAAGAGAAGTCGAGCGTGCTCCTCTGCTCAGATCTGTTCCATCAGCTCGGCGATGTCGAACCGGTCACGTCGGCGGACGTGCTGGGACGGTGGGATGCCGCCGTTGCGGCTTACCAGGCACATCCGGTGTTGATGGATTACGTGCCGTTAACGCCCGCCACGCGGACGCGCCTGAACGAGCTGGCCGATCTGCAGCCGCGTGTGCTCGCGGCCATGCACGGATCGACGTTCGTGGGCGACGGCGGCGCCGCGCTGCGCTCGGCCGCCGACATGCTGCAACGCCGGCTCGGTGTGGCGCCGCTTGACGCACAGTACGTCGCTTGAGTACCGTCCGGCTGATGCCGGAGAAGCCCGCAACGCTCGAGGCCATCAGCGACGAAGCGCTCGCGCGCCGAATCGCCGGCGGCCCGCCGGGATCGACCGATGCCGAGGAGACCGAGCTGTATCGCCGCTTTGCACCGCGAGTGCGGTTGTACGGCCGCCGCCATCTGCAGGACGCTGCGGCCGCCGACGATCTCGCACAGGAGGTTCTGCTCGTCACGATCGAGCGTCTGCACGCCGGTGAAGTGCGCCGGCCCGAGGAAATTGCCTCGTTCATTCTGGGAACCAGCCGGATGATGGCTCAAGGCGAACGACGGGTCTCGCGGCGTCGGGAAGCGCTCGCCGCGCGGTTCATGGACACCACCATGGAGGTAGCGCCGTTGTCCATTGCCTCACTCGACGCCGATCGCGTGGCGGCCTGCCTGAGCGCGCTCGTCGAGCGCGATCGGCTTGTCGTGCTGCTGACGTTCTATGCGGAACGCGAAGCGCCTCGAATCGCGGAGGATCTCGGCGTTTCGCCGGGCGCGGTCCGCGCGATCCGGCATCGAGCGATGGCACGCCTTCGCGATTGCGTGCTGGGAGGCGCGAGATCATGAACCCTCCAGGATGTGAGCGGATCGGGCTCGCCGAGCTGATTGATTACGCCGCCCGCGAGCCAGGGGAGACCGAGGCGGCAGCCTTCGAGGAACACCTCTTCTCGTGTGCCGATTGCGGTGCGCGCGCGGCGGAGTTCGACGCGCTCGTGCGGGCGATCGGACCGGCAATCCGATCCGGGAAGGTTGGCGGGTTCGTGACAGACGCCGTCCTGAATCAGCTGGCGCGCGAAGGCATACGCGTGCGGACGTTCACGCTGTCGCCGGGCGCCGTCGTACCGTGCGCCGTCTGGGAAGACGATGAGCTGATCGCGATGCGGCTGCGTGCCGACCTTGGCGGCGCCAGCGAGTTCACGATGTCACAGCGCGTGGCGGGCACGGAGGTGCTCCGCGCGACGGGACAGGCCGCCGCCAGCTCTCAGGGCGAGCTCATTTACACCTTGTCCGCCTCCTGGGTCCGTCAGCTCGCGGCGGTGGATATAGAAGTGCTCCTCAGCGCGCATGAAGGCGGTGAGGAGCGGCCGATTGGCAGCTACACCCTCGTTCATGGCGGATCTTTTCATCGGTAGCTGAATGATGGATGTGGGTGTATCATCTGGCACTTCTGCCGGCCCATCCGTAACATCGAACAAAGAGGAATTCAATCATGACTACAACAAGCGTCAACAACGGAGTGAACGTCCAGGCGCTGCTTGATGCGCGAGAAGCATTGAAGGGCGCACCGGAGGCGACGAAATTCACGTGGCGGGCGTCCTGCAAGTGGCAGAACGGCACGCACAGCAAAACGAAAGTCCAGAGCTTCTTCGGGCTCGGGCAGGAACAAAGTCACAAGACCGAGAGTACGCTCGGTGCCGACCATCCGGAGATCTTCGCCTCGGAGGATCACGCGATCACCCCGATCGAGTACGTGCTGGTCGGTCTCGCGAGCTGCCTGACTGCCGGTGTGGCCGCGGTCGCGCAGAATCGCGGCATTCAGCTGCGCTCGGTCGAATCGAACCTCGAAGGCAAGATGGACATCCGCGGCATCCTCGGCATGGATAGCGACGTGCGGAACGGCTACGACGACATCAAGGTCACGTTCAAGATTGACGCGGACGCGTCGAAGGACGACATCGAGGCCATCGTCGCGCAGTCGCAGAAGCGCTCGGCCGTGTACGACGTCATCACGAATCCGGTGAACGTTACCGTCGAAGTTAAGTAGCGGCATGCATAGTCCACGGCGCCGCCCGTAAACGGAGCGGGACCATCGAACAGGTCACCACGGTCGTCATCGGGGCCGGGCACATGGGTCTTGCGGCGAGCCGATGTCTCACCGCACGCTCCATCGATCACGTGGTGCTCGAGCGAGGGGAGATTGCCAACTCGTGGCGGCGCGAGCGCTGGGACTCACTGCGGCTTCTGACGCCTAACTGGCAGAGCCGGCTGCCCGGATATCAGTACGACGGCGCGGACCCGGACGGCTACATGACGATGCGCGAGGTGGTCGACTTCATCTCGCGCTTTGCCGTGTTGTCGAGTGTGCCCGTGCGTACGAACACCACCGTCACCTGCGTGAAGCGAACCGACGCAGGGTACGACGTCGCGACGACCAACGGGAACCTTCGCTGCCGCACCATTATCCTGGCAAGCGGCGCCTGCAATGTTCCGAGCGTGCCGTCCCTCAGTCAGGCCGTGCCGCAATCGATCCAGTGCTTCACGCCATTCAGCTATCGCAACCCGAGTGACTTGCCGGATGGCGGCGTGCTGGTGGTCGGCGCATCGGCCACCGGCGTCCAACTCGCCGATGAAATCGTTCGTTCCGGCCGGCCGGTCACGCTCTCCGTCGGCGAGCACGTAAGGCTGCCACGGACGTATCGGGGCCGCGACGTGCTCTGGTGGATGGATGCGTCGGGCGTGTGGGACCAGCGATACAACGAAATCGACGATCGTGACGCGTGTCCGCCGCCTCCCTTCACCGCAACTGATTGGTACGCCCGAGCGTACGACGTTGGATCTCAACGCGCTCAGTGCAGCGGGCGTCGAGCTTGTGGGGCGTCTCGCTGCCGTGCGAGACGGGCAGGCATTGCTCTCGGGAGGATTGCGGAATCAGTTTGCGCTGGCAGATCTGAAGATGAACCGGTTGCTCGGCACGTTCGACGAGTGGGCCCGGAGCCACGCGCGCGAGGCCGAGGTCGATCCTCCGGAACGCTTCGAACCGACACGCGCGCCGGCGTCGTCACGGTTGAAGCTCGATCTGCGGAATGGAGAGGTCCGTTCGATTGTCTGGGCGACGGGATTCCGGCCTGACTACAGTTGGCTGGACGTGCCGGTGATTGATGACAAAGGACACTTGCGGCACGACGGAGGCGTTGTCGATGCGCCAGGCCTGTATGCCCTTGGACTGCCGGTCCTTCGACGCCGCAAGTCGACGTTCATCTATGGTGCCGGGGACGACGCGCGTGAGCTCGTCGATCACCTTGCCAGCTATCTGGCTACGCCGGTGAAAGCACGAAGTTAGTCACCTCGAGGGATTCTTTCTTCATCTCCTCGCTCAGTGCACGATGGAGCTGCTGAACCTTTGGCAGGTCCCAATCGAAGGACGCGATGGCATCGGTCACTTCGAAGTGTTCCACCGCCAGCTTGTCGCGAGCGCTCTGATAGCCGGCGAGCGCGGTCTCCGTGCCTGCGGCTGCCGCTTGCGCGAGGAGCTCCGCGTCGATGAGCGCGTCGGTGATTCCGTGGGCCGTCAGCGGATCCTTGAAGTAGCCGGCATCGCCAACGAGCGCCCAGCCCGGTCCGAACGATTGTCGAAAGAACCCCACCTCTCCCGCAAATGCGCGGTACTTCTCAACCTGTTCCGACCGTTCCACGATGGCCGCCAGGTCGGACCCGCATTCCCTCAAAACGTGCCGGTATCCGGCGTCCGTCCCGCGCCGCAGCGTTTCGTGGAAACGGTTCTGGGGAATCGAGGCAAATATGCATGTGGCCCCACCATTGGTCGGGATCGCGCCGGCGCTCACACCCGGGCGGTAGTACCAGTGGTATCCATCGAACCCCGTGTCTGACCAGTAGCTGAAGATCACGCCGGTCGCATGACGGCCCGTTCGATAACATCCCGCGCCGACCAGACGAGCGACCGTGGACCGAACACCATCGGCGCCGATCACGAGCTCAGCCGACACCTGGCGCTCCCGCCCACGGCCATCCCTGAGGCGTACACCGCAGATGCGACCGTTGTCCGCGCGAACGAGGTCGACAAGATGCGTTTCGAACGCGACCTCGGCCCCGGCTTTTCGTGCCGCATCGACAAGCACCCGATCGATGACCGTACGTCGAGGCGCGTAGAGACCATCGATGTCGTTTTTCGGTTTGATCTGCACCTCGACGACTTCGTCGCCATAGTGAAACGACGTCGATCGGACGACAGGTGTGCCGGCCGCTCTGATTCCGTCGAGCACGCCCCAGCGAGAGAGTTGAACAACGCCGGCTCGCATGAGGGCGTGGGTCGAGACGGTATCGCTCCCGTATCGGCTACGGTCGACAACGAGCACGCGAAGGCCTCGTCTCGCGAGGAGCATCGCGGTCGCCGCGCCGGCGCAACGGGCTCCGACGATGACGACGTCATGGTCGGGAGAAGAAGCGGAACCGGTTGTCATGTCGTGTCCACACGAGCGCGCAAGGGGGGATAACATAGCATGATGAGCAGCGACATCGATCACGTCTGGCCTGGTGGCGTCCCACGCGTGGGGCAGATCGCGGAGCGCTCGCGGACGGTGCACGTGAAGGATATCGAGCGCTTCACCGAGATCAGCGGAGACAGGAATCCACTCCATTACGACGAGGCAGTGGCGAAGGCGAGCCGTTTCGGCGAGATCGTCGTGCAGGGTGGTGTGACGAGCGCCATCCTCAACGCTCTTGTGGCTGAGGACCTCCCGGGGCCAGGCACTGTGTTCCTTCAGGTGAACTGGAGCTTCAAAGCGCCGGTCCGGCCCGGCGACACCATTACCGGCCGCGCCGAGGTTTTGCAGGTGCGAACCGATAAACCCATCACGACGCTCAAGACCAGCGTCGTCAGAGGCGACGGGACCCTCGTCCTCGATGGTGACGCCGTGTGCTATACGATGCCGATCGCGAGACGCGGCTGAGTCTGCAGGCGATGCGATCTCATGATTGGGCGCGGCGTGCCGCAGTGTTCCTCACATCGGCGGTTGTGTGTGCCGGCTGCGGCCAGCATCAGGCGGCGACGACTGGGCGCGGGGCGGCCGGGGGCGAAGGCGCGCCGGTCAGGATGTCCTCGACGGCAGATCTGAAGGACAAGCGTATCGGCGTGTTGCTCGGCTCGGTACACGACACCCTGGCCACAAAGAACTACCCGAACGCGACGATCCTGCAATACGAGTCCTCGACGGACCTCGCGCTCGGGCTCATGACTGGCAAAGTGGACGCGGCGTTGTCCGACGTCGAACCGCTGGTAGAGCGGATGCGCACCAACCCAGAGTTGGCCATCCTCGGCGAGCCGCTGATCTCGTACCCGATTGGCGCAGGATTCCGTAAAGGCGACACCACGCTCAGGGACGCGTTCAACAGATTCCTGGCCGAGATCAAGCAGAACGGCGTGTATGCCGGCATGGCGGACCGGTGGTTCAACGCGCACGACTCGCCGATGCCGGAACTGACTGTGTCCAATCCTCGAGGCGAGCTGGTGGTCGGCGTCTCCGGGGGCGGTCTTCCGTTTGCCGCCGTGCGGAACGGCGTCCTCGTTGGCTTCGACATCGAGCTGGCACAGCGCTTCGCCCAGTCGCTTGGCCGGACCGCGACGTTTGCACAGATGCCGTTCGGGAGTCTGATTGCCGCCACGGCCTCCGGGAAGGTCGAGATGATCGTCGCCTCGATTTTCATCACCGACGAGCGCAAGCAGAGGATTGACTTCTCCGATTCCTACCACTCGTCTGGCGTCCTGGTCTACTGCCTGAAGTCGACCATCGCGAGTGCCGTCCCGTCGGCATCCGGAGCGCGGCTCACGGCGTTGTTGACGTCCGTGGATGACCTCGAGGGCAAGCGGATCGCCGTGCAGCTGGGGACCGTCTACGACATCTACGCGACGAAAACCTTTCCCAAGGCGACGGTCCTTCAGTACCCCACGTATCAGGGGGTCACGCTGGCAGTGAGCGCCGGGAAAGTAGACGCAGGGCTGAGCGACTTCGACACTCTCGCGGAAGTGATGCGCGTGGACAGCAACCTGGTGCCCTTTGGCAAGCCGATCTTCTCGTCGCCTGTGGCGGCGGGATTCGCAAAGAAGAGCCCAGACCTACGCACATCCTTCAACACGTTTCTCGCGAGCATCCGCCAGAACGGGATCTGGGCCGACATGGTCGACCGCTGGATGACCAGGCGCAGCCGGATGATGCCGGAGCTCCCGATATCCAGCGCGAACGGCACGCTGGTGGTGGGTGTTTCGAGCGGCGGTTTCCCCTTCGCTGCGGTGCAGAACAACGAACTGGCCGGCTTCGACGTGGAGTTGGCCACGCGGTTCGCCGCGCATATCGGCAAACGGGTCCGCCTCGCTGACCAGGAGTTTTCTGGACTCATCGCCGCGCTCGTCAGCGGCAAGATCGACCTAATCATCGCCGACATGTTCGTCACGGAAGAACGCCAGAAACAGATCGACTTCTCTGACCCGTATTTCCAGCAGGACTCCGTCGCCTTCACTGTCAAGTCGAACACAGTGGCGCCGGACGCGATGGCGGCAGCCGCGCCGGGCCGCAGGTCGTTCGTCGAGAGCGTTCTGGCAAGCTTTCAGAGCAACATCGTCCACGAGCAGCGCTATCTCCTGATCTGGGACGGTCTGAAGACGACGGCGCTCATTGCGGTGCTGGCCACGCTCGTCGGTACCGCGCTCGGCGCGCTGGTGTGCTCCATGCGGATGTCGGCTCTGGCCGTGCTTCGGGTGCCGGCCAGGATGTACATCTCGGTCCTGCGCGGCATTCCGGTGGTGGTTTTGCTGATGCTGATCTTCTACGTGGTGTTAGCGTCGGTGAACATCAGTCCCGTGCCCGTCGCGGTCCTGGCCTTCGGGATGAACTTCGCGGCCTACGTGTCGGAGATATTCCGCTCCGGCATCGAGGGCGTGGACAAGGGACAATCCGAAGCGGGCATCGCCATGGGGTTCACCCGGACGCAGACGTTCGGCTTTATCATCCTGCCGCAGATGATCCAGCGGATCCTGCCGGTCTACAAGGGCGAGTTCATCTCGCTCGTCAAGATGACGTCGATCGTCGGCTACATCGCGGTGCAGGATTTGACGAAGGCCGGCGACATCATCCGCAGCCGGACCTTCGACGCGTTCTTCCCGCTCATCATGGTCGCGGTGCTGTACTTCCTCATCTCGCTGCTGCTCGTACAGGCCCTCGAGTACCTGGAGCGGATCACCGATCCCAAGTACCGGCGGCGACAAGCGGTGGCGCGATGATCCGGATCGAGCAACTCTCCAAGAGCTTCGGCCAGGTCGACGTGCTCAAAGGCGTGACCGCCGAGATCCGCAAGGGCGAAGTGGTCTCGATTATCGGCCCGTCCGGCGCCGGCAAGAGTACGTTCCTGCGGTGTCTCAACCTCCTCGACCACCCGACGAGCGGTTCCATCTGGATCGACGGCGTGAACCTGCTCGCGCACAACGCGGACGTCGCGAAGGTGCGCCAGAAGATGAACATGGTGTTCCAGTCCTTCAACCTGTTTGCGCATCTATCCGTCCTCGAGAACCTGACGCTCGCGCCGATTCGGTTGAGGGGCATGGACCGACAGGCGGCCGGCGAGAAGGCGCGCGATTTGCTGCGTCTGGTCGGGCTCGCCGAAAAGGCGGATAAGTTTCCCGATGAGCTCTCGGGCGGCCAGAAGCAGCGGGTGGGGATTGCGCGCTGCCTGGCGATGGAACCCGAGATCGTCCTCTTCGACGAGCCGACCTCCGCACTCGATCCGACCATGGTGAGCGAGGTGCTGGCTGTCATCCGCCGCCTGGCCAGGGAGGGCATCACGATGGTGATCGTGACTCACGAGATGGACTTTGCCCGCGACGTGTCCAACCGCGTCTTCTACATGGACGAAGGAGCCATCTACGAGGAAGGCACGCCGCAGCAGATCTTCGAGAATCCCATGAAGGAAAAGACCCGGTCGTTCATCCACCGGATCCGCACCTTCAGCCGCCGTATCGCATCGGTCGATTTCGATTTGTACGCACTCAATGGCGAAATCGAGCAGTTCTGCGAGAAACACTTCCTGTCCCGATCGGCTACCCACGATCTTCTATTGCTCGTGGAAGAGGTATTGAACCTCCACAAGCCGATCTTGCGCGACTTCGTCGTCGACGTGTCGATTGCGTACTCGGAGAGAACCGGCCGCGTGACGCTGGTGGTCGAGACGGAAGACACCGGAAAAGATCCGCTTCAGGTGCCGGAAGGCGATGACGGTATCGCGGTCGCGATCGTTCGAGGGATCCCCGAGACGATCGAGCATCGGCGAGAGTACGGCAAGAGCCGGTTCGAGATCGCGGTTCGGACGAGCTGACGCCACAGGCGGCACGCGAGTCCGCGCCACATCTGCGACCTCTGCGGAACACCGATTGAGCGAAAACGTACACACGCACGCAAGCTGAGAGTGGCCAGAGGCCGGCTGGCCGGGCATACTGGGGAAGTATCCATCATGGCCCAGACGACGAGGTGGCCCGGCGCAACCTGGTGGACGCACACCCGACGCCGTCGCGCCCGATGCTCGGCGGCCTGGCGCCTGGCCGGCCGCGCGCGCCTGGCTTACCGCGTCGCTCCGCCGGTCATCCAGATCGTCATCGCGATGGCTCTACTGGTGACGGTCTGGGCGGCGCTGAACTGGATGGTGCAGGTGGCCCGCAAGCCGAGCGAGGTATTCTTCCCGGTGAGCGGCTCATTTTTCAAAGTTCCTGCCCGGACCTGGCGCGAATACGGCCCCCTCTTCGAAACGCATTCCACAACGGTTATCACTCCGGAGTTGCTGGCTTCACTCGCCCAGATGGAGGGCAGCGGCAACCCCGTGGCACGAACCTATTGGCGATGGCGGTTCAGTTGGAACCCCTTCGACGTGTACCGACCCGCCTCGAGCGCCGTCGGGATGTTTCAGATGACCGACGGCACCTTCGCGGAAGCCAGACGCTACTGCATTCATGACCACGTCGTGGTCGAGGACGGCCCCTGGCACGACCCGCGGTCATGCTGGTTCAACGGGCTCTACACGCGCGTGGTGCCCGGGCACGCGGTGGAAATGACGTCGGCACTGCTCGATCGTACGGTCGCGCGAACTCTCGGACGGAACCGCATCGCCACGGCCTCGCTCCAGCAGCGTCAGGACCTTGCGGGAGTCATCCACCTGTGCGGCAGCGGGGCCGGCAACGTCTACGCGCGCGGCGGTTTCCGGCTCAAACGTGGCCAACGATGCGGAGATCACGATGCCCGCCGCTACTTGGCAGAGGTCAACGTGCTGAAGCGGCAGTTCGCGAGGCTTGCCGCGTCCAGTTGACCGGCTCCGAGAATCGTCGGCATCACGTTCGGATCGATCGCGAGCCTGCGAATGGCCTGCCCGACTACTGAGAAGAGAAACTGCTCTAGTCCGTGACGGCCGCGACTGCTGCCAGCGCCTCGGCTTCCGTCGAGCAGATCGGAAGAATTTTGTGCAGGGCCACTGCTTCGAATACCTGGTTGACGTGGGCCTGGACCCCGAACAAGGCAAGTTTCGCGCGTCTCGACTTCAGGCTCTTAGCCGCCGAGATGAGCATCCTGATACCCATGGACGTCACGAGATCTACTCTGGACAGATCGACCACGGCATTGTTTGCCGAAGGAACGAGGGCGGCGGTGAATTGCGTCTCGACACGATCCACGCCGGAGGTATCGAGACGCCCGGTCAGTGTCACGCGCACGACGTTGTCGGAGACGGGTGTGATATCCATGTGCATGGCGAATGATAAGGTTGCGCGCTCGCTGCGACAAAGCTGTATCGGCCAATGATGAGCTGGGACCGAACGCCGCAGCCCGTAGGCAGGAGCCGGTGGCGATTTCTTCCGCCGTCGGATTGGCCCGAGGAGGAGCTCCTCTCCGTCGGAGCTGATCTGGAACCGGCGACGATGATCGATGCATACAGGCGCGGCGTCTTTCCGATGGGAGCTCCTGAACGCCCCGATCTCATCAGCTGGTGGTCTCCCGATCCGCGGGGCATTCTGCCGCTCGACGGCTTGCGTGTGACAGGCTCGATGCGGCGCAGCGCGAAGCGTTTCGAGGTACGCGTGAACACCTGTTTCACGCGCGTGGTGCGCGCCTGCGCCGACCCCTCGCGCGGGGACGGCTGGATCACCACGGCGTTCGTCGACGCGTACGCGCGGCTGCACGAGCTTGGCTGGGCCCACAGCATCGAGGTGTTCGACCGCAGCGGCGAGCTCGCGGGCGGCCTGTATGGCGTGCGGATCGAAGGACTCTTCGCGGGCGAGTCGATGTTTCATCTCGCGCGCGATGCGTCGAAGGTCGCGGTGATGGCCACGGTCGATCTGATGCGGGCGAGCGGGATGGCGCTGTTCGACGTGCAGTGGAGCAGCAATCACCTCGCCTCACTGGGCGTCGTCAACATTCCGCGAAGCGACTATCTCTCCCGACTTGCGAATGCGGTGAGCATCGCCGTGCCCGACTGACAGAGGCGCCACCAACCGGCGCCGTTGGTATAATTGCTGCGAACGAAGCCCCCCGCCCTGCACTTCTTTCCAAGGAACGTCTTCAATGATCGCGATTACCTGGCAGTTCGAAGTCAAGAAAGGACGCGAAGCCGAATTCGAGGAGATGTACGGCGTCGATGGAGAATGGACCGCGATGAACCGCCACACGCGATCCTATCTTGGCAGTTCGTTTCTTCGCGATCAGAGCCGCACGTCACGGTACCTCCTCATCGAATACTGGAGCGAGATGCTGGTCTACGAGCAGCACCGCGGCTCCCGGTCTGCAGCCATCACATCTCTCGAAGAGCGGAGCGCCGCGCTGGTCGACAAGGTGGAGCCGATGGGAATTTTCACGGCGCTCAATGTACCCGATCGCACCGGGCCGACATGGTCGCAGCGGCGATAGACGCAGGTGGGATACACTCTGCGGCGCCGCAAAATACGGAGGATGACATGCGCATGAGTATCGTCCCGGGCCTCGCTCTGTGCTTCTCGATGATGATGGTGGCCGACGCCTCTGCGCAGCTCACCGCTGCCAAAGATGGCCCCATCGTGTACGGCCATCATCACGTGAACACCACCAACGTCGACGCTCAGAAGAGATTTTTCGTCGATACCCTGGGAGGAGTGGCGATCAAGGTCGGGACGAACAACCTCGAGATCGTGAAGTTTCCCAACGTGCTGATATTTTTCCGCACGGTTCAGGCAGCACCGGGCGGCACGCGGGGAACCGTCGTGAATCACATCGGATTTGGGGTGCCGAATCTCCGGTCAACGGTCGACAAGTTGAAGGCCGGCGGCTACACCATGATCACGAGCACGGAAGCGCCGCCGGATCGCCAGGTGAAGGACGACATCGCCGGTCCGCCGCCTGCTGGAGGCTCGTCGATCGCGTTCGTGCAGGCACCCGACGACATCAAGGTCGAATTCGTCGAAGTACCGGCGCAGACGATGCCGATCGCGCTTCACCACGTGCATTTCTTCAATCCGGCGAACACCGAGATGCAGGCGTGGTATGTCAAAACCTTTGGCGCCACGCCGCGGGCTGGTGGAGCATTTCCCGCGGCGCTGCTGCCGGGCGTGGCGCTGAACTTCTCGGCGTCGCCGGCACCCGTGGCGGGTTCGCAGGGCAGAGCGGTCGATCACGTCGGATTCGAGGTAAAGAACCTCGCGGAGTTCACGAAAACGCTGGAGGCGAACGGCGTCAAGCTGACCACGCCCTATCGCAGTGTGCCGGCGCTCGGCATCGCGATCGCCTTTTTCACCGATCCGTGGGGCACGTACATCGAACTGACGGAAGGCCTCGACAAGATTCAGTAATGAGCACGCAGCCTGAACCGGCCCCCGGCCGGCGCAGCTTCACCTCGGCGCTTCGCGTCTACACCGAGCGGCGCGCGCTGGTGATGATCGCCCTCGGATTCTCGGCGGCGCTTCCGTACTTCCTGGTCTTCGACACGCTCTCGGCCTGGCTGCGCGCCTCGAAGATCTCGCTCGAAGTGGTGGGCTTCTTCAGCCTCGTCACCCTCGTCAGCAGTTTCAAGTTCCTCTGGGCGCCGTTCGTCGATCGCGGGCGGATCCCGATCCTGACGACCCTGCTTGGCCACCGCCGATCGTGGATGCTCGTCTGCCAGGGCGTGATCATGCTTGGGCTGTGGCTGCTGGCGGCGTACGACCCGACCCGCAGCCTCGGCATGATCGCCACGTTCGCGGTTCTCGTGGGCCTGGCCGCGGCGACGCAGGACATCGCCATCGACGCGTGGCGCATCGAGGCGGCGGAGGTGTTGAAGCAGGGCGCCATGGCGGCCGCCTACCAGTGGGGTTACCGGGTTGGCATCATCACCGCCGGCGCGGTGCCGCTGCTGCTCGCCGACTCTTACGGCTGGAATGTGTCGTACGCGGTGATGTCCGTCCTGATGACGGTCGGCATCGTTGCCGTGCTGGCGGCCCCGCGAGAGCAGCAACACGCCATCCGGTCGATCGAGACAGCCGGCATAGCCCCCGCGCCCGCGCGCGAGACGGTCGAGTGGGTCGTCCGCCTCGTGTTTCTCGGATTCGCGGCTCTGGTGCTCGGGTCGGGTCTCGCAGCGAACGCTGGAATATTCGCGAACGTGCTTAGAGTCATCGGCGCCGCAGGTGCAGCCGACCGCGTGCTTGCCTTGTGGGCATCGGATGCCCGTGTCTTTGTGCAAGTCGGCGCGGTGATCGCCGGTCTGGGGCTGATCGCGCTCGTCGCGCTTCCACTGCCAGGCAGACGCACGCGGCCTGGCGTCTACCTGTCTTCGGCGCTCGTCGATCCGCTCCGTGACTTCTCCTCGCGCTACCGCACGGCCGCGGGACTGATCCTGGCGCTCATCTGCCTTTACCGCATCCCCGACTTCGTGCTGGTCATCATGAACCCGTTCTACCTCGATCTCGGGTACACACTGACCGAGATCGCGGAAGTACGGAAGATCTTCGGCGTCTTCATGACCATGTTCGGCGTGTTCGTGGGCGGGCTGGCGGTCGCGCGCTACGGGCTGCTGCGGGCGATGGTGATCGGCGCGTTCGCCGGCCCGATCAGCAACCTGTTGTTCATCTGGCTGGCCGTGCAGGACCACGACCTGCTCGCGCTGTTTGCCGCGATCGGCCTCGACAACCTCGCGGGCGGCTTCGCGGGCACGTGCCTCATCGCGTACATGTCGAGCCTTACGTCGGCGGGCTTCACGGCCACGCAATACGCGCTTTTCTCATCGCTGTACGCGGTTCCGGGCAGGCTGCTTGCGTCGCAATCAGGCCGCATCGTCGAAGGCACGGCGCGCGCGGCGGACGCGGGGGGCATGCTGACCGGGATCAGGAATCTCGTCGCCACGTACGCGCCGGACAATTTTGCGACGGCGCTCGAGCGCTCGGGTGTCAGCCCGGCTTCGCTCGGGACTGGGTACATGGTGTTCTTCATGTACTCGGCGCTCATCGGTGTGTTCGCCATCGCGCTGTCGGTCGCCGTGCTGCGCCGGCAGGAAGGCCTCGTGCAGGTACCGGACGCGGCGGCCGCCGCGGCTAAGCCCGCACACTGACTCTTCATATGTGGATCGTTGCTGTCAGATGTCTGACTTTGGCGGTGTTCATCGCGGCCGCCGGTGCCGGGTGCGCCCCGGAACCTTCACCGACTAAACCAGGGACTTCCGCTCCGCTGACGCCGGCGGGCAGGAAAGAGTTCGTGTTCAAGGGCAAGGTCGACGCCGTTGATACGGCCGGCAAGTGGCTGACCGTGAGCAACGAAAACGTCGAGGGGTGGATGCCCCCCATGACGATGATGTACAAGGCGGACAACGATGCCGTGTACACGAAGGTTAAAGCCGGAGATCAGATCACCGCTCGCGTGTACGACGGCATCGAGGACATGCTCTACGACGTGCAGGTGATCCCGGACCAGAAACAGTAAACGTCTACGCCGCCGCGGCCGGTGCGCCGCACTTCGGACAGTAGTGGAAAAAGACGTTGCGCCGGACCTCGCACGTGCCGCACAGGTCGAACAGCTTCAGGCCGCAGTGCACGCAGAAATCGGGCTTCAGGTCGCCGGTCGTCGCCAGCGCACGCTCGCACGCCGGGCAGACATTCGATGACAGCTTTTTCAGCGCCTGCTCGGGAGGCAGCGATTGCCGGCGCTCCTTTTCTGTCTGCCGCTCCACCTCCTGACGCTTCGCCATATAGTTGCGCATCGCGCGTACGAGATAGTGCGCCCCGACAGCGGTGAGCACGATGCCGACGGCGTATCGGACGTAGCCGCCGTAGCTCGGCAGGTACGGGACCAGCTCGACGAAGAACGTGAAGACGGCGAACAGAACGAAGCCGCGCATCAACGGCCAGTAATCACTCTTCCGCTTTTTGGCGACGAGCCAGGCTGCCACCAGCAGCAGCGGGAGCGTCAGCAGAAGTCGTGCACCAAACACCCGCAGCTCCTGACGGAACATCGCCGCGCGATACGCGCTCTGCGCATCCTCCAACAGTGTGCCGATCGTTCGCTCGCGCGCCGCGAGGGTCTGACGCACGTCGAGCAGCTCCTTGTCGAGGCGTTCGATGTTGGCCTGCGCGGCGCGTTCGCTGCCTTTCAACTTGTCGAGCTCGCGCGTGCGCGTCAGCACCTCTGGATCCTGTGACGGATCCGTGGTCGCGGTACGCGTCTGAATCCAGTTTGTGAAGCTGGTGCGGGCGGACTGGTAAGTGTTGGAGACGGCCGTAAATGCCAGGCCGGCTTGTTCGCGCTCGTCGCTGATCGCCCGCTCGCGCTGCTGCAGCCTGACGGTGTCGTCGCGCGCCGACACAAGCGCCAGCTGATCGGCAAACTGCTCGAGCGTCAGCTGCGTTTCGAGCCGCGGCAGGTCGGCAATCAACTGTCCACCGAGTCCGATGAGGAATCCGGCAAACACGAGCGACACGACCCACAGGAGAAAGCGGAACAGCCTCTCGGGGACGCGAAGGCTTTTGAACATGTCCTTCTTATCGGGATTCGGCGGGTATGGCGTTACGACGTGCGGAGTCGGTCGAACGGCGAGGCAGGTCGCCCGGTGTCGTTGTCACTTTGCAGTTGAAAAGGGGTCGGGAGGGTTTTTCGCCCCCTTGGTTTTCGAAAAACCCTCCCGACCCCTTTTCAACGAAAACTGCTCCAGCCTACACAGACACCCCGGAGAGCTCATGGAATTGCCCCGTGCTGTCGCCCAGCTTCTCCGCCGGCACGCCCAGGAGGTTGAGCATCGTGAGCTGCAGGTTGGTCAGCGGCGTGTGTTCCGGGAACACGAGATGCCGGCCACCCTTGATCGTGCCCGATCCTCCGCCGACGAGCAGCGTCGGCAGCGGCCCGTGACTATGGCGATCGCTGTTGCTGATGGCCGCGCCGTAGAGAATCATCACGTTGTCGAGCAGATTTCCGTCGCCATCCGGCGTGTTACGCAGCTTCTCCAGATAGTCGGTGAAGAGCTTCAGGTGATACTGCTGAATCTTGACGCACTTCTCCATCTTTTCCGGATCGTTCTGGTGATGCGTCACCGGGTGATGCGGCTCGGGCACGCCGATCTGCGGATAGGGCCGCGGGCTCTGCTCCCTGCCGTACATGAAGGTGATGACGCGCGTGATGTCTGACTGGTAGGCCAGAAGCTGCAGGTCGTAGAGCAACTCCGCGTGCTCGTCGAAGGTCTCGGGAATGCCCGCCGGCCGCGCCACGTCAGGAACTTCCTTGGCGCTCTGCTCCTCGGTCAGCTGGATCCGCCGCTCGACATCGCGCAGCGAGGTCAGGTAGTCGTTCACTTTCCGGTTGTCCGCGGCGCCGAGCTCCCGCTGGAGCTGCTTGACGCGATCGGTCACCGCATCGAGGATGCTGCGGTCCTGCCGCAGGCGAGAGGCGCGGACTTTCGGGTCTGTGCTGTCGCTCGCGCCAAACAGCCGTTCGAATACCACGCGCGGGTTGTTCTCGGTCATCAGCGGCAGCGTCGGCGTGAGCCACGAGATCGTGCTGCTGTACGCGCAGCTGTAACCGACATCGCACGAACCCACGAGGCTGTTGTCGTCCATTTGCAGCTGAAGCGACGAGAGCTGCGTCTCGCGCTCGAAGGCTCTGGCCGCAATCTGGTCCATCGAAATCCCGGCTTCGACGACCGTATCGGATTTCTTGACGTGGACGCCGCTGAGGTACCCGCCACACGCGCGGGAATGATCGCCGCCACCGTCTCCCAGCGCCTCTGCCAGGTCCATGAAGAGGCCCGTCACCACGGTCACCTTGTCTCGAAACGGCTGCAGTCCCGCAAGCGTGTGCGAGAGCTCGAAATCGGTGCCCACGCCCTTCGGCAGCCACTTGTCGTAGATGACGCCGTTTGGATGGTAGACAACGCCCAGCCGCCGAATCGGCTTCGCGGGCGTCCTGACCTGTGCCGTCAGCGCCGGAATCATCGCGTCGAGCAGCGGAAGGGCCACGGTGGCGCCCACGCCGCGAAGAATCGTCCGGCGCGAGATCGCCTTCTTGGTCACGATCATGATCCTGTCCTCCTCATCCGAAACGGGGCACTCTTCACGAGCGCGAGCACCGTGGACGACCAGCGGTAGTTGTCGGCGGCGGCCGCCCGCACGACACCGCGTATCGCCGGCGCGTCGTAGTGTTCCAGCCCGCGGCCGATGGCATAGGTGAGCAACTTCTCGGTGACGGCGCCGACGAATTGCTCCTTCTGATCGACCAGAGCCTGGCGCAGCGCCGCGGGTCCATCGACTTTCGTGCCGTTCAACAACACACCGGACGCGTTAATCGGCGAACCCGCGTCCGTGTCGCGCCATTGTCCGATGGCGTCGAAATTTTCCAGGCTCAGCCCCAGTGGATCCATGCGCGCGTGGCAGCTCGCGCACACCGGATTCTGGCGATGGACCTCGAGCATTTCGCGCACCGAGCGAGGTTTGCCGTCTTTGCTGGTCTCCTCGAGCGCGGGGATGTTGGGGGGCGGGGCCGGTGGCGGCGCCGCGAGAATGTTCTCGAGCAGATACTTTCCGCGGATCGTCGGTGCCGTCCGGGTCGAATACGACGTCACCGAGAGTAGCGCGGCTTTGCCGAGCAGCCCGAAACGGTTCTCATCGGTGAGCGTGACGGGCCTGAAATGGCTGCCATACACGCCCGGCACACCGTAATGCCGCGCGAGCTGTTCATTGAGGAACGTCTGGCTCGACGTCAGCAGATCGACGATGCTGCGGTCTTCTTTCAGCTGAGCCTCGAGGAACAAGTCCATTTCCCTGACGAAGGCGACCCGAAGGTTGTCGTCGAACCAGGGAAACTTCTGGTTCAGGTCCGGTGTAATCAGCCAGACGTTTCGCGTCTGCAGCCAGTTCGCGAAGAAATTCTGCACCATGGCCGTGCGCGCACGCTTGTCGCCCAGCATGCGGCGGACCTGTCGATCGAGGACGGCAGGCTCGTGCAGCTTTCCGCGTATCGCCAGGTTGAGCAGCTCGTCATCAGGGATGCTGCTCCACAGGAAGAACGACAGTCGCGATGCCAGCTCGACATCCGGCAGCGCGTAGGCTGTGCCGGGCGCCGCGCCCGCCGGATCGCGTGAAATCCGGAACAGGAAGTCGGGGCTGACGAGAATGAATTCGATGCCCGCGCGGATGCCGGCATCGAAATCCTGCTGCTCGCGGCGGGCGCGATAGAAGCTGACGATCGTTCCAACGTCCTCGCTGGTCAGCGACCGGCGATAGGCACGCCGCGCGAGCGCCGACAGAATCTTCGTGGCGCAGCCGGTTTCTTCTTGTAAAGCCGGGGTCCCTCCCCCGGCTGCTCGCTCCGCTTGCGGGGCCCCATCGCCCCGCGCCGCTCCGCTCGCCGTTTGGGGCTCGCAGACAAACAGCCGCTTTCGACCCGGCGAGTCTGGTGACACGTGACCGTTGTAGGGCCCGCCAACGAGCAACGACGAGATCATCAGCCGGTTGTGGTCGGGCCGCGTGGTGTGCTCGCGGCTCCATATCGGGATCGCGTCCAGCGCCAGGCCCTCGACTTCGATGTCGTCTGCCTTGACGATCGTGGCGGTCACTCGCCGCATGCCGGCCTTGACGGGCGTACGCACTTCCAGCCGGTCATCGGCGTTGGTCATCGGACTTCTGGCGTCCTGGTAGCGTTCCGGGACTCCGGTATCGCCGCCGGTGAACTCCGGCGTGCCGCCGATCGTCAACTGGCCGACGCGGGCGCCGTCGACGCGAACTTCGATGTCGCTGCGTGTGGAGAGACCGCGGATGAGCCCCGTGTCGGTCCGGTCCAGCCGAAGCTTGAAGACGTACTCGCCGTCCACGGGAAAGTAATGGCGCGCGACGACACCGCCCCGCGACCCGAGCGGAAAATCCTCTCCCAGCCGATCGTCCTGGCGAAGCCACGTGGTTTCGTTCGAGTTGCCTTCCAGAGCGGTGTAGCGCTCGAAGCCCGCCGGAATGGTCGGATCGCCGACGGCCAGCCTGGCAATCTTCGCGGCCGAGGCGAGGTATCGGTCCAGAAGCGCGGGCTGCATCGACAGCGCGTCGGCGTTGTTGTCGAATCCGAACGCCTGCTCGTCGGGCGGCAGCATCGCTTTGGGGTCGATTTCGACGCCAAGAAGATCGCGAACCGCGTTGGCGTATTCCGTTCGGTTGAGCCGATGGAACTCGGCCGTGCGTCCGGGGTTCACATGGGCCGCGGCGGCACGATCCAGCTCGTGCTCCAGCCAGGTTGCCACGCGCTCGTAGGTGGCGTTGTCGGGCCGTCGCGCGGCTGGTGGCGGCATCGCGCGGCTTCGGAGCTTGACGACGACTTTTTCCCAGGCGTCGGCCGAGTTGGCGACCTGTTCGGAGTCCACGAGGTCGAGCGCGAGGCCGGCAGCCTTGGCCTTCTGGTTATGACACGTGACGCAATACGTGGTCACCAGCTCTCGAGCAGGTGTGGCCGGCGACGCAGAGGCCGCTGCAGTCTGCGCAGGCGCTTGCGCCGGCCTTGGGGCTTGGTCTGCCGATAGCGTTGCTGAGATCGTCGCGACGAGCGCGATCGATGCGCACCCCATCATCAGCATCAGCGGTTTCTGTCGGGTTCGCATCACGTTACTCCGGCCGGCAACGGTTCTGCGCCTGGCACGGACGGCCGAGCTTCGGATCCGCACCGTGTTTGAGCAGGATATCGGCGCCCTCCTTGTTGAAGAGCACGCCCCCGAGGCGATCGCCGAAACCGGAGGCGGCCAGCCACGGTGTGACCCCGGCCTTGTTCGCCATGTTCACGGTGGCGCCCTTTTCGATCAGGAGCTCGATCATCCTGTTCCAGCCGCGATAGGCGGGACCGAACAGCGCGTTTTCGTCGTAGGTGGTGACGGCTTTGGGATCGACGCCAAGCTCGAGCAGGAAGGTCACGGCTTTCAGCGCTCGATCTTCATCGTCGATGATTTCGCCGATGCCGCGGTTGAGGCCCGTCGCGGCGAGCAGGGCGTTGGACCTGGTTCTGGTGACGAGATGCGGATCCGCGCCGGCGGCGAGCAGCATGCGCATCATCTCCACGTCCGCGGCATTGGCCGCGAGGATGAACGGCGTCGCGCCGGGCGCGTCGTTGTAACCACCGGTCCCCGTGCCGCCGTATCCCGGTGGACGCGCCGTCATCTGAATATTCGGCTTGGCGCCGTGAGCCAACAGGGACTGGACGAACTGCAGTTTGGCCTGACGATCGGGAATCCCGCCAATCGGATCGACAAAGCCGTACACAGGATTCGCCAGCCCGTTTTCCCACGTGCCTGACGCCCAATGCAGCGGGGTAAACCCCGCCTCGTTGACGTTGGGATCTGCGCCGCGATCCAGCAGGAACAGCGCGAGCGGCACATGGCCTCGTACGGTCGCGACCAGCAGCGCCGTGCTGCCGCCAAAATTGGAGTCTCCGCGTGCGCCGGCTCCACCACCCGCGCCCCGGGCGGCGCCACGCCCGGTGGCGGCGCCCGTACCTGCGACAGCCACACCTGTGCCGGCGGCACCTGCGCCTCGGCCCCGGCCAGTCACCGGATCGGGCTGGGATCGGATGTTCACGTCGACGCCGGCGCCCAACAGCGCCCGAATCGATTCCATGTCTCCCACCCGTGCGGCAAAGTGCATCGCGGTAAATCCTGCCTTGGTGTGGGCCTGGAGATCCGCGTGCGCCTCGATCAGGACCTGCGTGACTTTTGGATGGCGTTCCGCAACCGCCCACATCAGGGCGGTCTGGTTCTGGGTCGGTTCCTTGGCGTTCACGTTCGCGCCGCGAACGAGCAGCATGCGAACGGCGTCGGCGTTGCCGGTTCTCGCGCACGTCATCAGCGGGCTCTCGCCCGTTTCGATCGGCGTGTCCGGGTTGGCGCCGGCTTTCAGCAGCAGGTCAACGAGCTCGGCGCTTCCGTTCGTGCATGCGCGCGAGAGAGGCGTCATCCGCAAATCGTTCGCCACGTTGGCATCGGCGCCGGCTCGAACCAGCAGCTGCGCCATCTGGAGGTCGTTCCAGTGCGCCGCCCACAAGAGCGCCGTCGAGCCATCTTCGGATCGAAGATTCACGTCAGGACGTCCGCGCAGCAACGTTCGCACCTGCGCCAGGTCCTGATCTTTCGCGGCGTTCACGAGCCGGAGATCTCCGGGTGCTGCCGCTGTGCCGACGACCATGAACAGCGTCAGTGAACAGCGCGCACACGAAGCCTCGGCGATTACGGGGGTCTGACATATTGAGTCCTCTGTCAGCCGTTGAACAGTTGAGCGATTACTTATTAGGTTAGTTTACAGAGTCGCCGGCTCCTAGTCGCAGAATGTCGCAGGAAGACCGTGCAGGAGAAGCGACCGGCAATTCGAATGCCTGGAGCCATTTACGGAGGCCGCCGGGGATAAAAGACGAGCCGCCAGGATCCAGGGATCCCGGCGGCTCACGATTGCTACCAGCGCGATTCGCGGCGGCCGCGGGGGCCGTCCGAACTGCCGCCTCGGGGCTCCTGCGGTCTGGCTTCGTTGACCGTCAGGCGACGGCCCTCGAACTCGCGCTGATTGAGCGCGGTGACGGCTGCGGCGCCCTGCGACGCGTCGGCCATTTCCACGAACGCAAACCCGCGCGACTGGCCGGTGGCGCGATCGCGGACCAGGCTCACCGACGAGACCTGACCGACCGCCGCAAACAGCGCTTCGAGTTCCTGCTCTTCCGTTCTAAACGAGAGGTTTCCGACGTACAGTTTCATTGAACACGTTCCTTTAAAAAGTTGGAGGCAGCAGGCTTGAGGCTTCTGGAGCGTGCAAACAAAGAGCTGAACGCAGGCAGAACAAACGCGGCAGGATCCAACGAGACGTATGAATCCTACCACACAGTGACCGATGCAACCTAACAACCTCGAAAACATCGATCGCGCGGCAGCCCCTTTCGATCGGTTCGTCACCGTCTTTCGGCTCGGGCCGGATCGCCGCGGGCATGCCTCCGAGCACGCGCGGCACCAGCTGTTTGTCGGGCGCGACCGGCAGACCGGCGTGGACCTGCTCGTCAAGCTCGCGACCAAGCCTGGCAAGGTCTATCAACAGGACCTCGAGAACGAGATCGCGACGTTGTCGACGATCAATCGTGAGTTACCCGATTCGCCGTATTTCCCGGTCGTCCACGATCATGGGCACCGCAGCGACGGCCGCGCGTACCTCGTCAGCACGTTCTTCAACGAGCTGCCGCTGGCCACCGTGATCGGAACCGAATGGGAGCCTGACCGCCTCGTTGCTCATCTCAGAACGGCGCTCGAGGTGGCACAGGCGGTAGTCGAGCTGCACGGCTTGCAGATCTTCCACGTCGATCTCAACCCCATGAACATCCTGCAGCGTGTGGAGAGGAGCCGCCCGATCGTCAGGATCGTCGACTTCGAATCCTCGTACGACGTGGCGCGACACACAGGTGCTTTCTACAGTCCGCCGACGACAACCGGATACTCCGCCCCTGAAGTGGCGCAGCAACGGCCGGATGCGCGCGCCGATGTCTTCTCGCTCGGTGCAGTGCTCTATACGATGCTGGAGGGTTACAGGTGGCCGGCAAGCGGCGAACCGCGGACACGCATCGAGGCCGACCGCAACATCGATCCGGAGCTCCAGGACATCCTGCTGAAGGCCGTTGCGCCCAGCCCGGACGAACGTCATGGATCCGCCGCGGATTTTGCTACCGCCCTTGGCGCGTACCTTGAACGAATCTGGCCCGGCCGGACAGGGTAGCGCTGCCTGACACGTTCAATTCTGCCTGAGCGTGCGGGCTGGATCGATCTGTGCGGCTCGCAGCGCCGGAATCAGACACGCACATGTGCATGCCACGACGATGCAGGCGAGGCTTGCGGCGTACGCGATCGGATCGAAGAGACGCACGATCGCCCCGATCTCCTCTGCCGCCGGTGTCGCCAGGAGCACGCCGCCGAGCGCGGCCGCAAAGCCTGCACCGAGAAGCAGGCCGATGCCGACGGGGCGCGCCGCTTGTGTCAGCACGAGCGCGGCGATGCGGCGCGGGGTCGCGCCCAGCGCCATACGCACGCTGATCTCCTTCTTGCGCTGCTCGACGAGATAGGAGAGCACGCTGAACAGCCCGGACAACGTCAGCAGAAGCGCCAGCGCTCCAAGCATCAGCGTTAACCAGAACGGAATCTTCAGGAGATACGCGCCGGCGCGCACGATGGTCTCCAGGGTGGAGACCTCGGCCATGTTGGGGTCGATCGCCGTCAGCCGATCGATGAGTCCCTGGCGCGCCCGCGCCACATCGCCACGCACACGCATCGTCAGCTCGGTCCCGGCAGCCTCGGGGCCGATCGGCACGGACACTCCTGCGCCAGCCAGAACGAAGCTGCCGAGCCGAAAGCCCGGCACATCCCGCGTGACGCCGACGACGGTGAAGCTGCGCGAGGCGAGTGATGGGCCGTCTGGGTTTCGCTGGCCGTCGCGAGGCCCTTCGGCTGCGTTCAAGGCAGGCGCGTCTGGCTCGAGCCGCAGGACCTGCCCGACGGCGTCGGTTCCCGGCCACAGCTGCCGCGCGACGGTTTCGGACACCACCACCACCGTGGCGTTTGCGCTGCGCTCGGTCTCGGTGAAGCCGCGTCCGCGCACGAAATCGATGTCGAACACGCCAAAATGTTCGGGCGACACGAACTGGTAGGTGACGGTCGATTTTCCGCCCGCACCTTCCGCACGCGCGGGTAGCCCGCCCAGCCAGCCTGGCGATGCGGCCGCAACCGAGGCGATTGTCGGTTCCGTCTTCACGACTTCGAGGATGGCCCCACGCCTCTGCTCGTTCACGACGCTGAGAGTAACGATACCGGCCGTACGGATGCCGGGATCGAGTGACGCGGCGGCCATTGAGCTGCGCAGAAAGATCGCCGAGCAGATGAGCAACAGCACCGATCCCGTGACTTGCAGAGCCACGAGCGCATTGCGGGCGCGGCTGGGACGGGCGTCGCGCACGACCTCGCCGCGAATCGCGCGCACCAGCTCGACGCGCGTGGCCTGAAGCGCGGGCGCGAGCGCGAAAAACACAGTGGCGACGATCGCGCCGGCCACCAGGAACACCGCGACCCGCCAGTCCGCCGGCGGAACCATGAGACGAAGGTTGCCGATATCGGGCGGGAAGGTGCTCGTCACCGTGTAGACGATACGTGCGAGCACGAATCGTGAAATGGCGAAGCCCAGCGCAGCGGAAACGAGCGCGAGCATCAGGCTCTCGATGAGCAATTGCCAGATGATGCGGCGCCGTGACGCGCCGACCGCCAGCCTGATCCCGATCTCGCGCTGGCGGGCAACTCCGCGAGCGAGCAGCAGGTTGGCGACGTTCGCGCAGCCGATCATCAACACGAGGCCGAACGAAAAAAAGAGCGGCATGAAGATCGGCATCGCCTCGGCCGACAGCGGGACGGTGCCTGGCCTCGGTTCGAGCACGAGGCTCGCGATGGGTGCGACGGAGCTCGCGGCAGGCCGTTGCACGGAAGATTCAGCCGCACGCCGCGAATCCCACACGCGAAGTTGCGCAAGCGCCTGGCCGTGCGGCATGCCGGGCTTCAGCCGTCCGACAATCTCGAGTCCAACAGAGTCCTGCCGCCCCTCGTCGGTGCGGCGGAACTCGCCAAGAAGGGAGAGCGGCGCCCAGTAGTCCGGCGCAAAGACCGCCAGTCCTCGGAAGCCTTCCGGCATCACGCCGACAACATGGAACGATGCGCCGTTCACCCGCACGGTGCGGTTGAGGACGCCGGGATCGCCCGCAAAGTGCCGGGACCAGGCCTGATGGCTGAGGACAATGGCCGGGATGCGGCCGGGTTCGTCGTCTGAGGGTGAGAGCGTGCGACCACGCGCGGCGCTGACGCCGAGGACCTCGAAGAAATTTCCCGTGACGAGCGGGCCTTCCATCCTGGTGCCCTCGACCCAGGCGTCGATCTCCGTCGTTGTCGCGAAGGCATCGGAGAACACCGTTGTCTCGCGAACGAGCGCTTCATATTGTTGACGCGTGAAGCGCGCGGGCGGCGTGTCGGCCGATCGCTGTCGTTTCACCGCGAACAACTCGCCAGGGTTGCGCACGTCGTCCACGCGAAAGATGAAGGCGTTGAGAACCGTGAACACGACGGCGACCAGTCCGAGGCCCAGCGCCACCGTGATCACGATCGTCAGCGCGGCCAGCGGCGCCCGCAGAAACGAGCGCCAGGTGAAGCGGAGGTCTCGCAGGAGATTGTCGACCAGCACCGTGCCACGTGCTGTATCCAGCGGCATGGCGGAAGAGACGAAGCTGACAGGAGAAAAGTTCAGTCAAGCCGGCGACAGCGCGATGGCGTTGTATCCTTTGTGGCACGGAGGCGTGATCGTATGAGGAAGCATGCACTGGGCCTTGCCGTCATCCTGGCTGTTGTCGCCGGTTTTACCATCATCTCGGGGCAATCGACGCCGACGACCGTAGACGGTCTGGTGTCGGCCGCGAAGGTCGCCGCGGGGACCGATTGGTCCGGCACGTTCACCCGTTTGTGCATTCCGCCGCCGGCGTCCGGCGGCCGCGGGGCCGGGCGTGGAGGCGGGCGGGGCGGGGCGTCCCAGGGTCCGCCGCCGCGCGAGCTCTGGCACGTCGAGCCGGCCAAGGTCGCCGACAACCTCTACTTCGTCGGCGAAAAGGCCCATCACTCCTGGGCACTCGTGGGCAGCCAGGGGATCATCGTCATCGAGGCGCTTTACGATTACATGGTCGCCGATGAAGTGACCGGCGGCTTCAGGAAGCTCGGCCTCGACATCAACAAAGTGAAGTACGCGGTCATGTCGCACGCACACGGAGACCACGACGGCGGTGCCGCGTATCTGCAGGACTCGATACCCGGCGTGCGGCTCGTCTACGGCGCCCCCGACTGGGACGCGGTGGACAAGTCAACAAATCGCCCGGGCGGGAAACCGAAGCGCGACATGGTCGGCACCGACGGCATGACGCTGTCGGTCGGCGACGCCTCGCTCCAGATCGTGACGATGCCGGGTCACACGGCCGGCACGCTGTCGTACCTCTTCGAGATTCGAGATAACGGCAAACCTCTGCGCGTGGCGTACGTCGGCGGCACGGCGATCCCGTTCGACGGCACGGCCGCCTATTACGACGAGTACATCGCTTCGTCGAGAAAGTTCGCGAAAGCGGCGGCCGACTACGGCGCCACGATCCTGTTGTCGAACCACACGGAATTCGATAATGGGTACTACAAGGCGCACACCGCCGCGAATCGCAAGCCGGGCGAGTCGAATCCGTTCGATGTGGGCAGGGCCGGCGTGGCGCGCTACTTCGCTGTCGTGGACGGCTGCGCGACGGCCGCGAAACTGCGGGCGACCAAGTCAATGTAGGGAAGTTGTCGATAGAAGGAGACCCATGAAGACGATTCTGAAAGCGGCGCTCGTCGTCGCCCTCTTGCCGATCACTGCGCGGGCGCAGATCAACGCGGGCGAACAGCCGCCGGAACCGAACGTGCCGTTCACGATGACCCAGGTCGCGACGTTCAACCTGCCCTGGCGCATTGCGTTTCTGCCCGATGGCCGCATGCTCGTCACCGAGAAGGTCGGTCCGGTCTGGCTGGTCACGCAGCAGGGGCAGAAGACGCCGATCGACAACGTTCCCGCCGTGCTTCACCAGGGGCAGGGCGGCATGCTGGGCGTGTTCGTGTCGCCGCACTACGCGAAAGACCAGAGCGTCTACCTGACATATGCGGAGCCGAACGAGGATCGAACGGGATCGAGCCTGGCGCTGGCGCGGGCGCGCCTGGCGATCGGCGCGAACTCTGCCAGCCTCGAGGGGCTGCAGGTGATCTGGCGCCAGATGCCCAAGGGACGAGGCGGACAGTTCGGCGCGGCGATCGCGTTTTCACCCGATGGCCGGTACCTGTTCCTGACGGTCGGCGATCGTCAGCGCATGACGCCCGCGCAGGATCCCGATCAGGAGCTGGGGAAAATTCTTCGTCTCACGCTCGACGGCAAGCCCGCACCGGGAAATCCGATGGCCGGGAAGACTGGGGCCACCAGCGTTCCGCTGATCAATCCGCCGCGCGACACAGAGCTGGCCAAGACCGCGCCGGTGGTCAGCACATACACGTTCGAGGGACCGAATCTGACGCCTTCAGAGACATGGTCAACCGGTCATCGCACGCCGTACGGTCTCGCGTTTGCGCCAGACGGCCGGCTGTGGGAAATCGAGCACGGCCCGAGAGGCGGCGACGAGCTGAACCTGATCGAACCCACCAGGAATTACGGCTGGCCGCTCGTGTCTTACGCGACGAACTACAACCGCACGCCGATCCCGCACCCGGACACACGGCCGGATTTGACCCTGCCGGTGATCTACTGGACGCCGATCATCGGGCCGGGCAATCTCATGTTCTACAAGGGCGCGATGTTCCCGCAGTGGCAGGGCTCGGCGTTGGTCGGGGGGATGGAGTCGATGACGCTCAACCGCATCACCTTCGACGGCAAGGGCGGAGCGAAGCCCGCCGAACGGTGGAACGTCGGCCATCGCGCTCGCGACGTCGAGGTCGCTCCGGACGGCGCGTTGTGGATCGCCGAAGACGCCAATCCCGGCGGGCTGTTCCGCGTAACACCGAAGTAGATTGGCGAGGCTAGCGCCTTCTCGGTGGCACAGGGCTTCAGCCCTGTCCGATCGCTAGCGCAGGGCTTCAGCCCTGCCAATCGACTCTGCTGAACGCTGCCAACGCGGCGAAACGATCTGTCCTCCCGCCGACCCGCGGCTGACCTCTCCTATGGACATCGCAAAGGTGTCGTGCTAGCCTCATATGCGGTGACCAAAGGTCAAACGAATACCGGCGCGAGACTCGAGGTGTTGCAGGGCACGCTCGACCTGATGGTGCTGCAGACGCTCGACAACATGGGTCCGCAGCACGGATACGGCATCGCCCGGCGTATCGAGCAGGTGAGCGACGACATCCTGAAGCTGAACGAGGGAACCGTGTACGCGGCCCTCATGCGCCTGCAGCAGCGGCGTTGGATCTCGGCCAGCTGGGGCGCCTCGGACAACAACCGCAAGGCGAAGTTCTACGCGATTACGGCAACGGGCAAACGTCAGCTGGCTCGCGAGGTCGAGACGTGGGACCGGCTCGCGAGCCTCATCGCCCGCCTCCGCGGAGCGGAGCAGGCCTGACATGTGGATGTGGCTGCGCGCACGTGTGTCGCGGCTCCTCTTCGTTTTCGCCCGCCGGCGTCTGGACGAGGACGCCCGTCTGGAGATTGACGCGCACCTCGACCTGCTCGCAGAGCGCTATTTCCGCCAGGGCATGTCGCCCGACGAGGCGTACGTCAGCGCACGGCGTCGATTCGGCAACGTCGCCCTCATGCGGCAGGACATCCACGAGATGAACGGCCTCGGCTGGCTCGAGCAAGTCACTCACGATCTGCGCTACGCATGTCGTCAGTTGCTCCGCAGTCCTGGTTTTACCGTCGTGGTGGTCGCCACACTCGGGCTAGGCATTGGCGGCGCGACCGCCGTGTTCAGCGTCGTCCAGGCGGTACTGCTGGCGCCGCTGCCGTACGAAGAGCCGGCACAACTGGTCCGCTTCTATCAGCAGGAGCCGGACAAGCCCGACACGCGAGACGTGCTCTCGGCCACGCACTTCACGTTCCTCCGTGAACACGCCGCGTCTTTCGCAGACGTCGCCGCGCTCGCCCACTACTCCGAGACCGGCCTCGACCTCGTGATCGATGGGCGGGCCGAGCGGCTTCGCGTCCTGCGCGTATCGAGCGGCTACTTCAGCACGCTCCGATCTCAACCTCGGATCGGCCACGACTTCACCCGCGAAGACGAAACGGGCCGGCGCCGCGTTGTGATCAGCGACACCGTGTGGCGAACGCGCTTCGGCGGCGATCCGTCGATCGTCGGCACGACGATTCGACTCAGTGCCGACTCCTACGAGGTGGCCGGCGTCGCGCCGGCCGGCTTCGAGGATCCCATCGCGCCGGATGTCGCGGCGTGGATCCCGTATGCCCTGACCAGGGACAGCGATCCAGAGAACAACTCGCTGACCGGGATCGGAAGGCTGCGGAATGGAGTGACGCTGGAACGGGCGCGCGCGGAACTGGTCGCGCTGACCCGGCCCATGCTCGAACGCTGGCCGGCCGCAAAAGACGGCCTCATTGTCGCAATGCCGCTGCACGAAGAGCTCGTGGCGATCGCGCGAGGGCCCCTCCGCCTCGTGTTTGCCGCGGTCGGGCTCGTTCTGCTCGTGGCCTGTGTGAACGTCGCGAACCTCATGCTCGTGCGCGCGACCGGTCGCGTGCACGAATTTGCCGTGCGCGCCGCGCTGGGCTCCAACCGGAACCGGCTTGCGCGCCAGCTCCTGGTCGAGAGCCTGCTGCTGGCGCTGCTTGGTGGCGGGGCCGGTCTGGTACTCGCGGGCGCCGGAGTGCGCGGGCTGCAGGCGCTCGGTCGCGACGCGTTGCCGCGGCTCGACGACGTTGGCCTCGACGCGGGCGTGCTGACGTTCGCCCTGGTGGTGACGGCTGCGACCGCGGTGGCATTTGGGATCGTCCCGGCTCTCCGGCTGGCTGGGACCGCGCCGATCGAAGCGCTGCGTCAGCAGTCGCGTTCGTCGACGGGCACCCGCGGACTGGCGAGGCTGCGCGGGACGCTGGCTGCCGCGCAGGTGGCGCTCGCCGTCACGCTCGTCGCGGGGGCGGGCATCCTTCTGGCCAGCTTCTATCGGCTGCAGCAGGTGGATGTCGGGTTTCGCGTCGATCGCGTGCTCACCTTCGAAGTGCATTTGCCGGCGGCTCGCTACGACGCGCCACGACGCGCGGCCTTTCAGGAAACGCTGGCCGGCCGGCTCGAGTCCATTCCGGGCGTGACGGCCGCCGGTGGCATCTCCCGTCTTCCGGCAACCGGCAGCTATCATCCGTGGAACACCTACATCCGCACAGGACCGCTGGCCGGCACGCTGATCGACCGAAGCCGTTTCGCGATGCAGCAGAGGATCGTCAGCGGCGATCTCCTTGCTGCACTCGGAGTCCCCGTGCTCGCCGGACGCAGCTTCGACGCTCGCGATGACGCGAGCGCGCCGGCCCGGGCCGTCGTCAGCGCGAACTTCGTGCGAGCCGCGTTTCCGGGCGTTCCGCCTGAGGCGGTGCTCGGCCAGCGGATTGCCGTTGGCGGGTTGGACCGCGAGATCGTCGGCGTGGTCGGCGACGTGGCGCTCGATGTGTATGGTGCGCCCACGATGGTCGTCTACCACGCGCATCGTCAATTTGCGGACAACAGGAACTGGGCTCTAACTCAAGTGGTCGCCGCCGAGCGATCGCCGGAGGAGGTACTGAGAGCCGTGCGCGAAGCGGTGGCTGGACTGGATCCGGAGCTCGTTGTGCACCGGCCGACGCCGATGGCCGATGTCGTGGACCGCGGCACGAGCCGCGAGCGATTTGCCCTCGTGCTGATGGGAGTGTTTGCCGTCGTGGCGCTCGCACTCGCGGCGCTGGGCCTTTATGGCGTGCTCGCGTACGCGGTCCGCCAGCGCGCGACCGAGATTGGAATTCGACTGGCACTCGGGGCAACGGGCGCGAGAAATTCGCGCGCTCGTGTTCCGTCAGGCCGGTCTCGTCGTCGGCATCGGCGTCGCGGCAGGACTTGTGGGCGCGTTGATGCTTGGACGCTGGCTCGCCGCGCTCGCATTCGGGACCGCGCCGTCCGATCCTCGAATCCTGGCGATCTCGGCACTCGTCCTCGCCCTGGTCGCGACCGCCGCCACCTGGCTGCCCGCGCAGCGCGCCGCCCGGCTGGAGCCCCGCATTGCCATGCAGGGAGGCGATTGATCGATCTTGCGTCAGCGACGGTCTGACGGTTTCAGCGCTGCTGCGCCCGTGATGAGCGAGATCAGCGCATCCCGCGAGGGGGGTGTCCAGCGGCTGCCCAGGCGGTGCACGAAGGTGCGCACTTCCTCGAGATCGCGGCTCTCCGCGAACACCGCAAAGCGTTTGGCCTCGCGTTGAAAGCGGCGCCACTCCGCCGGCGATGCGTCGTTGCGAAACGCGCGAAGCGCGGCTTCTGGACCGCCGTATTCCGCCGCAAGATCCTCATGCAGATACCCGCGGAACACACGCTCCAGCACCGGGAACCTGGGCGTGCCCGGCGTCATCGGCCCTCCTCCGGATACGACGTGAGCACGTAGTAGCGCCCGAGACGATCGTCCCAGCGCAGGACAATCACCGCACGGTCGCATGGAACGGACTTCGCCCGCCCGCGCGCCATCGTGCGGCCGATCACGCGATCGGCGTGGTAGCGCAGCGCGAAATTCGGCCGTCGCCCGCTGCGCGCGCGCCACGAGGTGAACGCCCGGTTGTCCCGGCGCAGGGCGGCGCCGACGACGCTTTCGGCGATGGCACGATCGGTATATGTCGACGCGCTGGAGATCGATGGCTCTCGTTCGAGGCGCGCGATCAAGTCGGCGTCGCTTTTGCCGACGTGACGTTGAAGCGTGTGGCCGCCGAGCGCCTCATCGGCCGAAAGGTCGTGGCTTGTTTCCGGCGGCGCGGTACGGAGCTGTTCAATCGCCGGCGGGGAAGTTGCCGGTGGCGTCGCGTTCTGTTGGGCCGGCGTCGCCACGCCGGCTGGCCCGCATCCGGACAGCGCAACAGCCAGGAACGCGACGGCCGCACGGCGCCAGGACGAGCCCTTCCCCTTCACTTTCGTGACATCCAAACCGTCGCCCACTCTATAGTAGTTCTCAGTCTTCAGTTGTCAGTTCTCGGTAGTCAGTTCTCAGTCGCGAAGCCACTGAAAACTGACAACTGACAACTGAAAACTGCCAACCATCTCCGTTAGAATCTGCATTCGTGGAGGTCTCCATGGAATTCATGCCAGCGACCCGACGATTCATCTGCGTCGTTGCGTTCCTCTCGATGGTGGGCTGGGCCAATCAGGCGCACGCACAACTGAGCGCCGGCAGCACGTGGGTGAGGACCGACGCGAAGGGCAAAGGCATCACGATGACCGTCGCAGCATGTTGTAACGGCGGGCTTCGCTTGGTTTACCAGATCCCGTCTATGGGCAATCAGCCACCGGCGACGATGGCAGTCGACTCGCCGATGAATGGCACAGCGGTGCCGGTGCTGGTCGGTGGCAAGCCGTCCGGCGAGATGATGGCCATCACGCGTGTGGACGATCGGCACTACAGTGCGGTGATGAACCTGAATGGCAAACCGTTCGGCACGTCGAACGGAACGGTGTCGGCTGACGGTAAGACGATGACGGTTGAGACCGTCACCCAGGGCGGCGGACAAACCATGAAAGTGATCGAGACGTGGGTGCGGAAATAGGCATGCCCTCGATGAACGGCAGGACCGCCCTCGCCCTCGGACTCTCTCTGAATCTCGTGGCGGGCCTCTGGGCGACCCTCGACGCCCAGCGCGCGGGCTCGTTCATGGGCTCGTCCGAAGATCCCGCGATCAAATATTCGACGGCGCCCGCGAACAACGTCGTCGAGGACGTGAACCGAAAGCTTCTGGAAGGCTCCATTCAGATCGCCTACGAAGGGCGCGGCGGATTCCTCCGGTCGGCGCTCGACGCCCTGCAGCTTGCGGCCGATTCGCAGTTGCTGGTCTTTTCGCGCGACAGCCTGCAGGGCAAGCTCGTCAACGAACAGAGTCCGCGCGCCATCTATTTCAACGATCGCGTGACGCTCGCCTGGGTGCGCGACGGCGAGTTCATCGAAGTGGCGGCCCACGACCAGTCTGCCGGCGTGGTGTTCTACACCCTCGAACAGCGTGACGGCCCGACGAACAGGGCGCCGCAGTTCATACGCACGTTCCGTTGCCTGGGATGTCATGCGTCGGGCGATACGCTCGGCGTGCCCGGCCTGGTGATGTTCAGCACGGAACAACTCGACCCGTCGCTCGGTCCCGGCCTTCCGCGCCGCGTCGATCACAGCGAGCCGTTGTCGCGGCGCTTCGGCGGGTGGTTCGTGACCGGCAGCGCCGGTTCCACGCATATGGGGAATACCGTCGATGCGCTCAAGGGCGGGGCCGGTCGACCGCTCGCGTCGGCGGAAGGGTTGTTCGATCCGGATGGCTATCGTGCGCTCTCCAGCGATATCGTCGCCCACCTGGTGTTCGCGCACCAGGCAGGCATGACGAACCTTCTGACGCGTGCCAGTTTCGAAGCCCGCGCCGCGGATCCGTTGCTCCACCCGCCGTTCACGTCCAGTCCCGACGAAGACGCGCGCATCGCCTCGATGATGGCCGGCGTGGCGAGCGAGGTCGTGGACTACCTGCTGTTCATCGATGAAACGAAGCTGACGGGCCAGGTCCGCGGCGTGTCCGGCTTCGCGGAGCGGTTCTCGGCAATCGGGCCGCGCGATCGCAAGGGCCGTTCGCTGCGCGAGCTCGACCTGAATCGGCGGCTCATGAAGTACCCCTGCAGCTACCTGATTTACTCGCCCGCATTCGACGCGCTGCCCCGCGCCATCAAAGACCCCATCTACAGGCGCCTGTGGGAAGTACTGTCGGGGCAGGAACGTGCCGAGCGGTACCGCGCGGCGCTCTCACTCGCCGATCGGCAGTCGATTGTCGAGATCCTGCGAGAGACGAAGCCGGATCTCCCGCCATATTTTCAGACTGCCGTCAGATAGCACCCGACCCTGCCGTTCATGACGAACGCGGGCCCAGCGATTCGATAAGCTCGCACGCGCGTGTCAGCGCGGCGTCCGAATCGATGCGCTGCGCATGGTCGCGACATCGCGTGAGGAGCGTGTTGTCGTCGAGGATGCCGCGAATCGCCTTGACGACCGCGCGCGCACGATACGCGGTCTGCGGGATGCTGCGGCCCAGGCCGAGCCCTTCGATGCGGAAGCCGTTGTCGAACTGATCGTGGCCATTGGGCACGACAAGATGCGGGATGCCTGCCTTGATCGTCTGCGCCAGCGTGCCGATGCCACCGTGATACACGAGCATCGCCGCGCGAGGCAGCACTTCGCTGAATGGCAGATATCCGAAGGCCTTCACATTTGGCGGAAGTTCGCCGGGAAGCTGATCGGGGTAGTTGGTGACGAGCATCGCGCGCACGCCGAGCTCCCGCGCGGCCGCGACCGATTCGCGAAAGTAGGCATGCAGCGTCGCGGTGGCTGAACCAGGCGTGAAGATCACCGGCGGCGCACCGGCCGCGAGAAATTCGCGCGCGTCCGGTGGAAGGACTCCGGGGCGCCCAGTGTCCCAGAGCGGAAATCCCACCAGATGCGTGTGCGGCGGCCAGTCGGGTTGCGCCGGCGCAAACCATTCCGGAAAGAACCCGATGACGAGCTCCGGTGAATGCAGCCAGCGATACATCACGCGATCGACCGGCGGCAGGTCGAGCGTCGCGCGAAGCTGGTTCAGTGGCGCTTTCAGCACGCGATCGATGACGAGCCAGTCGGCCAGGCGAAAGAAGCCGCGCTTGAACCACATGGGCTGTGAGGCCGAGATCCGGATGTTCCCCGCCATGCCCTGCTCGACAAGGCTGCGGATGATGCTCGGCTGCAGGTGGATGGTGGCCGTCGGCACGCCGAGACGCTCTTGCGCCAAACGCGCGCCAAACGCGATTCCAGACGCGACGACGACCGTGCGCGGCCCGGCGTGCCGCTCGATGTGCTTGTAGGTTGCAGCCATCGCCGGCAGGATCGCGCGCCGGGCCACGACTTCGAATCCTTTGCGCGGATGCCAGAGGTCGGGATCCGCGACCGCGGCGCGCGCATCCTCGAGGGTGCCGAGCGGCAGGAATCCCAGCCCCTGTGCCTCGATCAGTTCCTGAAAGAACGGGTTGGTGACGATCGTGGCCTTGTGCCCTCGCGCCGCGAGAGCCAGACCCAGTGCCACGACAGGATGCACGTCGCCGGCGCTTCCGATCGTGGGAAGGAGGACGTTGAGTGGCTGCGCCATCAGGAAGCTGAAAACTAGAAACTAAAAACTGAAAACTGAAAACCAGTCCGTTCAGTACGTAGTGTCCGGCTTTAGCCGGACCGTACGTACGGTCGAAAAACGCTCTCTACAGCAGCGTGCCCCGCAGAATCACGAGCGCGACCGAGAAGTAGATCACCAAGCCGGTCACGTCGACCAGCGTGGCCACGAACGGCGCCGACGACGTCGCGGGGTCGAATCCCAGCCGCTTCAGCGCGAACGGCAGCAGCGATCCGCTCAGCGTGCCCCAGAGCACGACGCCGACGAGCGAGATCGACACGGTGAACGCGATCGGGAGCCAGTGCGGCCCGTAGATATCCGAAAAGGCCGACCACAGCGTAATGCGAATGAAGCCGATTCCGCCGAGGATGAGCCCGAGCGCGAGGCCGGCGAACACTTCACGGCGCATCACCAGCCACCAGTCACGCACGGTGACTTCACCGAGCGCCAGCGCGCGGATGACGAGGGTTGACGCCTGCGATCCTGAGTTGCCGCCGCTCGAAATGATCAGTGGAACGAACAGGGCCAGCACGACAGCCTTCGAGATCTCGTGCTCGAACGCGCCCATCGCCGTCGCGGTCAGCATTTCTCCGAGGAAGAGCGCGGTCAGCCATCCCGCTCGCTTCTGGATCATGCGCCAGAACGCGATGCTGATGTACGGCTCGTCCAGGGCCTCCGATCCGCCAATCCGCTGAATTTCTCTCGTCGCCGTCGCCTCGGCCACGTCGAGGACGTCGTCGATCGTGACGATGCCGATCAGCATGCCGGTCGTGTCGGTGACGGGAAGTGCCGAGCGATCGTACTGACGGAACACGGCGACCGCCGCCTCCTGATCGCTGGTGGCTTTCAGCGCCACGACCTGGCGGTCCATGAGATCGGTCACCCGCCTCTCCAACGGGGCCAGCAGGAAGTCGCGGATGCGAATGTCGTCGATGAGCGAACCTTGATCGTCGACGACGTAGATGACGTTCAGGGTTTCGCTGTCCTGCCCGTGCGCCCGGACGTAGTCGAGCACTTCGCGGACCGTCCACTGCTCGCGGACGGCCACGTAATTCGGCGTCATCAGCCGGCCGACCGATTTTTCCGGATAGCCGAGCAGGGTGACGGCTACGGCACGCTCCGCGGGCGTGAGCAGGGACAGCAGCTGGCGCGTGGCTTCCGCCGGCAGTTCTTCGAGGAACAACGTGCGTTCGTCGGGCGCCATGTTGTTCAGCAGCTCGGCGACGTCTTCCTGTGCCATGGCTTTCAGCAGGGCTTCCTTGGAGTCCTGCGCGAGGTACTCGAACACGCCGGCGGCTTCCTTCCGGGGCATCACGCGGAACACGACGACCTGGTCTTCGATGCTGAGCGCGGTGAGCAGCGTGGCCACGTCGCCCGCGTGCCGGTTGCGAAGCATGTCGCGCAGCCGTGCGTAGTCGCGCGCCCGGAGGATTTGCGCCAGCTCTTCGGCCGGCCGCGCCTCCTCCCGGATGGCCGCGACAGCGTCGTCGCGGAGAGGTCCACCAAGTTGTTGTTCCATTTGTTTCAGCGCTGCTCTGACGACGTCGTCATGATGCACGTGTGGACCGACGGTCTTGACGGCGTCGAGCCACAGGCGGTGAATCAAGTCGAGGTCGCCTGAAGTAAGAGATGGCGGATGGGCGCCGAGGTGGTAGGTATCGGCCCGGCCGCTCCGGTGATAGATGACGAGCCGCACGTCGAGCGCATCGGGTTTGTCGGCGCGTTCCCACGCGTCGCCCAGCAGGCGCGCCTGATCCGCGGCGGACAGGGTGGTCGATTCCCCCACGAACACGTCCGACGAGCGAAGCCGGATAATCGTGCCGACAATGGCGTCGACGACATTGCGTGTCGGGACGATCAAGAGGCGCACAGGACGTCCGACGCGTTCGGCCAGCGCGACCACATCAGAGAGCAGCCGGCGCTCGTAGGCCGTCGGCGTCGGCTGGCCGGCGTTCTCCTCGCTGACGTCCACGTCGAGGACTCGTGCCGTCATGACGACGACATCGCGATCGCCCGGCGTCTGCAGGGCAGCCGCGACGTGGGCCAGCAGATGTGGATTGCGCACCGGCACGAGCACGCTGCCGGGGCGGGCCTCGATTTGATTGGGCGAGAGCTCGGCGGCGAGAAGGAGGTCGAACGTGCTTTCGTCGATCGCGGTCTCGACCGGCGCCGCGTGCCGTGCGGCGGCGGTGAACCACAGCGACAGCATGGCGATGAGCACCACCGCGGCGATCGACGCACCGTCTCCGGTCAGCACCATCGCCCCGGCGCTCGCAGCCACGGTGACCCCTGCGAGGAAAAGCCCCACCGGCAGCTCGCGCGCACCGATCTGGAGGTTCCCCCGGGCTTTGAACGTCATCGGCCCCCGGCGCACGCGCCGGAGGCGGACGAGCGAGGCCACCGTCAAGAGGAGCATGACGGCGATCGCGATGCCGTAGGCGTGCGAGAGCCAGGCGACCCGCCCGCTGCTCGCGAGCACCACGACCGTCATGGCCGCGACGGCCACGTCGACCGCGCGCGCAGGGGTCCCGAATCGTGTGTGAAGGGACGCGAGGCCGGAGGGCAGCGTCCCGTCGGTCGAAGACCGATGCAGCATCTGCTCGGCATCGCCCATCGCGACGCGCGCGGCCGGACCCAGCATCAGCACGGCGGCCGCGGCCAGCGCGACGGCCATCAGTACGCGCACGCCCGACGGCGCGGCGAGATGCTGCGCCAGGCCCGCCAGTGGCGCATTGGCCCAGAGCGCGTGATCGCTCGCGGGTATCAGCAGGGCCACGAGAAACGAACCGAGCGCCGCCGCGATGCCGGCGAACAACACGGTCAGATGGCCGGTGCGCCGCAACCCCTGCACGCGTGGAGGCGGCAGTTCGTGCGCCGCGCGGGACAGCACCTCGCTGCCGCCGACGACCGGGAGCGCGAGGGCCATCCCCACGAGCACCGCGAGCACAGCGTCCAGGGGCGCGAATCCCGTGATCGGGGCGATGGGCGGGACAGCCACAAGCGTGGACACGGCCGCACCATCACGCACGAGGCTGGTCGCGCCCGACACGATGGCGCACACGAGAATGGCCGCGGCCACCCAGACCGCTCGTGCCAGCGTCTCTCGTCCAATGTCGCGGCCGAGACGAGTCGGCAGCCACAGCACACCGATCGTGGCGACGGCCACCACCGTCGCGAAATCCTCAGGCCTGACGAAGCCCGTGAAGCGCCACCCGGCAATGGCGGTGCCCGAGACGCTGGCCACGTAATGTCCGATGACGACACAGGCGAGCGCGCCGAGCAGCACGCGCTCGACCAGAGCCACCGCCTTCGCCAGTCCCACGGCCGTGGGGCCGAACGCACTCGCCACGCGGCTGATGAATCCGCCGGGAATGAGCAGCGCCCAGCTTTCCACGTCGATCGTGCGCACGAACGCCGCGAGGATCGTGGCCGCCAGCACGAACCACGGCGCCGACGGACCGAGCTCGGTTCGAGTGACGCCGGCAATGAAAAACGCCGCGACCCCCAGTTGCGCGACGGCCAGCGCCGCCGCCTTCCACACGGACATGAAGGGCAGGAGCGCGGTCGACGACAGGACGACGCGGATGGGGTGACGGGACGGAATGGGCGACAGGGGAGACATCGCAAATGGCGCCGGCGCGTGCCGCCGCCACTCGGATGATAGCCCGATGCCAGCGTTTTCTACGGCGATGTCAGAACGAAATCACGAGCGCCGTCCGGAAGATGGTATCCAGCTTGTCCTTTCGCGCGTCCGCGGTGCCGAACACAATCTTCGTCCCACCCGACTCCAGCGTCCGATAGTATTCGTCGCCGGTTCCGGGTACACCATCCGGATTGACCAGCTCGGCATAGGCCACGACGTCGAGATCGGTCTCGAGCGCCGGCTGGTTCTCGTAGAGGAACTGGATGCCCGCCTTGAGCGAAAGATTCGAGCTCATCGTCACCGACACGCTGTTGCTCGTGTTGAAGGAGTAGTCGCCGGCATCGGCCAGATTCATGTTCGAGGTGAAGTCGCTGTCGAACGTGGTGTTTGCCGTGAAATGTTCCGTGTACAACCAGCCGAGCCGGGCGCCGGCGAACCGGCGGTCTTTTTCTGGATCCGGTTCCTCTTCCTTGCGATCGGTGTAGCTGATGCCATAGCTCGTGGTGAAGCGCCGGCGTGGGATATCGGCCCAGATGTTCCCGACTCCGGCGAACAGGATGTAGCGGTGCAGGATGCCGGCATCCTTGTTGTGGTCCCAGCTCGCGCCGGTATTCCAGAAAAAGCGCGGCGTGAAGTTCTTGTCGTATCGTCCTCCGACGAAAAACGTCTGGACGTCAGGTGTGGGCTCGGGCTTGATGAGCGTGGTCCCGGGGTTTGACGGCCGGGCTCCGACCGGAAACTGCAGTCCGGGCTGGACCAGAAAGAAGCGATCGTCGGACGTGTCCGAGCGAACGCCGGTGACGTCGAGGGTGAACCGGGCGTCCGCCCATACATGTTTCAGGCGGTCGGTGAGCCCGAATGTCTTTGCGGCCGAATTCCCTGACGTCACGACCAGGGTCAAATCGGTGGAATTAGACCAGCCCAGCTTTTCCTCTTTGTCTAATGCCACCGGTGCTGGCGACGGCGCCGGCGTCTGCGCCCACGCGCAGTCGAGACCGACCCGCATGAAGGCCATCAGACCCAGTACCGACCACCACGTTCCGTTGTCTGGACACAGTCTCCTCCTCCGAAAACAACCTCACCAGCGACAGGCACAGCACGATATTTCGTGGCGCTCGACGAGCGCAAGGAGTACCGGCGCGGCAGCTCGTGGTTGTCAATCCACACCAACCCGCTGTGAGCGTGACGTTTAACGGCTCGGCAGACGGTTCGACGGGCTGTCGGACAAGCAACGGCCGTACCGCTGGCGGTTGGGTGACCAGGGTTGAGATGACGCGAGGCGGATTCGGAGCTACAGTGAGGGGCGTTCGTAGAAAAGCGTGGGCAACGCGTTGAACGTTCTTCGTCTGGTCTCTGCATCGATATTGGCCGCCTCGACGATTGCGGGTGCGCAGGAGCCCGACGTCGAAGGGTTGCTGCGGCGCGTCGGCGAGCGGGTCGCCGCGTTCTACGGGCGTGCGCTGACCGTCGTCTGCACCGAGACGTCCACGGTTCAGCCCCTCGACATCACCAACTCGTTCGACGGGCTCGCGCGGACCGTCGAATCGGAGCTGCGTGTCGAACGAGACGGCACCGGCGAGGTGACGATCGTCCGCAAAATCCGTAAAGTGAACGGCCGGGCGCCGCGCGAAGAGGACAACAAAGACCGCGCGGGATGCACCGACCCCGGTGCGCGCTCTCCGGAACCGCTGGCGTTTCTCCTGCCCGCTTCCCGCCAGGAGTACGAGTTCAAGACGGCCGGCACGGCAAACGAGAGGAGCCGTACGGTCTTGATGATCGATTTCGCGTCGGTCAATCGCAGGAGCAAAGCGGAGCTGGTGGAAGATGCGGCCGGGCACGACGACTGTTTCGACTTTTCGGGCTACATCGCCTCAATGGGACGTATCTGGGTGGATGCCGGCACCCACGACGTGCTGCGGGTAGAGCGGCGGCTGAGAGGACCAGTCGAGGTCAAAGTCCCTCCGCTGCTGCAGCAGCGTCACCGTCTGTCGAACTGGGTGGACATCGTGCGAAACGAGATTGCGATTCGGTACCGGACGGTCGCCTTCAAGGACCCTGACGAGGTGCTGCTGATGCCGGAATCCATTATTTCTCTTACCGTCGTCCGGGGCGGTCTGCAGTCGACGCGGAGGATGCAGACGTTCGCCGATTACAAGCGCTTCGTCACCGGCGGCCGGGTCATCGAATAGTCACGAACATCGATCGCGCTGGACGGGAGTCCATGATGTCGAACACGCCGGAAGGATCGAGCGGAGCACGCCTCGTCAGTCTGTCAGATGAGAAAGCGGTACAGGAGATTCTGGCGGCGACCGTCCTCAATCTCTGGAAAGTCGTCAACAACCTCACGCGACTGAGGCCGTCCTCGCGCGATCGCTATCGGGTCGCCATTTTCGGATCCGCCCGCGCCCAGCCCGGGACGTTCGTGTACGACGAGGTGAAGCGGGTCGCGTCGGCGTTCGCGTCGATGGGCTGCGACATCGTGACCGGTGGAGGACCAGGCCTGATGCAGGCCGCCAACGAGGGCGCCAGGAGCGCCGGCGCGCCAGGCTCCGTGGGGATTCGCGTGGAACTGCCTTTCGAGCAGGACGTGAACCCGTTTGTCGAGCAGGCATTCGAGCACGAAACGTTCTTCACGCGCCTCCATCACTTCGTCCTCGCCTCCGACGCGTTCGTCGTCGTGCCGGGCGGCATCGGCACGGTGCTCGAGACGCTGATGATCTGGCAGCTGCTTCAGGTGCGGCACGTGGACAACGTGCCGCTCATCCTCGTCGGCAAGATGTGGACGGGGCTGGTCGAATGGGCGAAGACGAGCATGCTCGATCCGAGGCTGGCGCTTGCCAACGCCGAAGACCTGCGCATTCCACAGTGTCTCGAGACCGCGGATGAGGCGATCGCCGTGGTTCGCGATCTGCACGAGAAGTGGAAGGCGCGGCGCTGATCGTCGCCGTTCGAGCCACGCGAGTACTTACTGCTCTTGCCTGGTCCTGAGAATCGGATCCACGGCACGCAGCGCGAGCGCGGCAATTGTGAGCGTCGGATTCGATGACGCGCCGGTTGGAAACACCCCGCTGCCCAACAGGAAGAGGTTGTTGTGATCGTGCGAGCGTTGCTCGGGGCTGACCACCGACGTTCTTGGATCCGTGCCCATGCGATAGGTGCCCATGACGTGACCCGCTGACATGACCGTGCTGCCGTGCTCGATTTCGGTCGCGTTCATGGCCGCGAAGATTTCCTGGTGAATCCGCTGACCATGATCGAGCGCGCCGCGACAGTAGTCGTCGATGCGATAGGTGATGCGCGGCCGGGGCAGCCCGATCGCATCACGCTCCTTCTCGTCCGGAACAATGCGATTCTCCGGCGACGGTAGCTGCTCCACCATCGTCGCCAGCTCCAGCTCGCGTTCGCTGTGTTCAGCAACCGCCCGAGAGAGGTCTGCGCCTCGAAGTCCCCGTTCGGCCAATTTCTGCACAGTCGCGTCGGGTGTGCCACTCGACCACGCCCAGCCGCGATTGCCGAGCTGCACACGGAACGAGCCGTAACGGGCTCGCCAGTCACCCTTTCGCGGCGACTCGATGCCCGCCGTGGATAGCGGCCCGCGGAACGGCCAGACCGGTTCATCCGTCAACGCCCAGCTGAGGCGGGTGGGATGATCCATCAGGTTGCGTCCGACTTGATCGCTCGAGTTTGCGACGCCTCGTGGACGTTCGGCCGTGCGCGACTGCAGCAGCAGCTTCGGCGTTTCGATGCCGTGCGCGGCAATCACAAACACTTTGGCGGTCACACTCGACTCGCTTCCGTCCGGCCGTTTATAGCGAAGGCTGCTCACGCGACCATCCGGGCCGATCTCCACGACCGAGGCGATGGCTCGATCGACGAGCTCCGCGCCCGCGCGTTCCGCTTGCGTGACGTGTACCATCGCGTCATATTTCGCCTGGATGGGGCAGATGGGAATACACGAGCTGCTTCCACAGCACGCAGGGCGGTTCTGATAGCGCTCTGAATTCCGCGCCTGGGGTGTGGGCTCGACGGTGTAGCCGAGTTTCGCAACCGCCGCAGCCACGCGTCGATCGAGATAGGAGAGCGGAATGGCGGGAATCGGATACGGCCGGCTGCGCGGCGCGTCGAGCGCGGCGTTGGGATCGCCCGCGACGCCAAGTTCCTGTTCGGCCTCCGAGTACCAGGGCTCGAGGTCGTCGTACGAGATCGGCCAGTCGAGGCCGACGCCAAAGGTCGAATGCAATCGAAAATCATCCGGAACGAATCGCAGCGTTGTGCCGAGCCAATGCCACGTCGTGCCGCCTACCTGTCGCAAGTAAGTGGCCTCGTACTTGTCGGGGCCGTTCTGCAGGTAATAACTGTCAGGCCGGTCGCTCGTCGAGTGCGGGGCGTAGGGCGGGTTCGGATACGCGCACTCGGGAACTTTGATGAGCGCCGCGCGATACTGTGTCAGGGCGGCGGGCCGCGAGACGCGCGGCCCGGCCTCGAGGATGAGCACTCTGACGCCTCGCGTCGCCAGGCGTGCGGCGACGAGGGCGCCGCACACGCCGGAGCCGACGATGACGACATCTGCTGTGCGTTGCATCAAGGTTGGGACGGCCGATGCGGTTTTGCCCAGGCGCCGAATGGTCCGACGCACGTGCCAGGGGCCGGCATGCCCAGCGCGCGCCATTGAACGGCGCCTATGTGCGTTACCAGTTGAGCTTCGCGACGCACCTGCTGTACGCCGGTGTACCAGGCGACGATGATGTCGCGCTCGAGATCCGCGTCGGGCCGCGCAAGACGGGCGGCGGTCACGCCGGGCGTGGCGAGCAGGTTCTTCAGAAAGATAACAGCCGCTTGGCGATCAAGGTTCGAGTGCCCGGTAAGACGCGACGACAGCGCGAGGAAATCGTCAAGCGCGAACGACTGCGCGTATGGCTCAGCGCGGACGAATGGCGCCAGAATGCCGATCGCTGCAATGAACGCACGACGTCCCAGTTCGACCATGTGCTGGCGTCATTCTACGATGTGGCAGCTCAATTTTCCCCACGAAGCCGGAAGATTCCGCAGCGAGAGACACCTGTCTGAGGAGATTCGCGAATGAACGATCAGCAGAGAATTTGCAGGCCCCGATCCGGGAGGCCAGTGACACGCATGCTACTCAATACAACGTCGTTCAGACTGGCGATTGCCATATTGATTCTGATGACGGGTCCGCTGACGGGCGTGGCACGCGCCCAGGCCAGGCCGGCGCCGGCCGCGCAGATTGCCATCGGTTGGGTCGGATTTGCGGACGATGGGGTGGTCAGCGAATTCCTCGCCGGTGGTGAGGCACGGTGGTATCTGGGACCGCGAATCGCCGTCGGACCAGAGGTCGCCTACATCGGTGGCGAGAACCACAGTCACTTCGTCTTGACCGGTAACCTGACGTTCGACCTGAGGGCTCCCATCGACGGGCGTCCCCGTCCGATCACACCGTTCATCGTGGTCGGGGGTGGCCTGTTTCAGACGCACGAGTCGTTTCCCACGGGAGGATCGTTCACGTCGAGTGAAGGTGCGTTCACGGCCGGAGGCGGTGTAAGGGCTCAACTCGGCGAGACGATGACGGCTGGTGTCGACGTGCGTATGGGATGGGAGCCGCACATCCGTGTAAACGGATTCATCGGGTTCCGTCTGGGACGGTAGCGGCTCTATCCTTATGTGAATGGAGCGCGCCTCTCCCACCATGACGCCCGAGCAGTGGGCGCGCGTCAAAGAGGTGTTCGGCGCCGCACTCGAACAGGAGCCGGACAAGCGGCGCGCGTTCGTGGCGACGGCGGCCGCGGACGATGACGCCGTGCGCGCCGAGGTCGAGCGCCTGCTCGACGCCCAGCGTCAATCCGCCGATTTCATGGAGCAGCCTGCCGGCGCCACCCTCGTGAGCGGCCGGGTCATCGGTCACTACGAGATCGGCCGGCTCATCGGCAGCGGCGGCATGGGCCACGTGTTCGCGGCGCGCGACGTCGAGCTCGGCCGCGAGGTCGCGGTGAAGGTGGCGTCCTTCGAGGGCGAAGACGCCCAGACGAGACTGCGCCGCGAAGCGCAGCACGCATCGCGGCTGAGCCATCCGCACATCTGCCATATCTACGAGGTCGGGCGCGCCGACGGCCAGTTGTTCGTGGTGATGGAGCTCCTGCCGGGGCGGTCGCTCGCCGACGTGCTCCGTGAAGGGCCGCTGCCGGTTGAACAGGCGAGGCGGTACGGAATCGAGATCGCGGACGCTCTGGCTCACGCGCACGAAACCGGCCTCGTGCACCGCGATCTGAAGAGCACCAACGTCATGATCACGCCGAAGCAGGGCGCCAAGGTGCTCGACTTCGGTCTCGCGCGCATGCTCGACACGCACCAGATCGATGCGCTCTCGCAGTCCCAGCGCTCGTTGACCGATGAAGGTCTGATCGCCGGCACGCTGCCGTACATGGCGCCCGAGCTGCTGCGGGGACAGCGAGGCGACGAGCGCGTCGATATCTGGGCGCTCGGCGTCCTGCTGTATGAAATGTTCACCGGGCGCCGCCCGTTTTCCGGCGCGACCGGATTCGAACTGAGCGCCGCCATTCTGCATCAGCCGCCCGAGGCGTGGCCGCCGAACGTTCCCGCGCCCATTCGCGCGATCGTGCAGCGGTGCCTGGAGAAGAAAGCCGGCGATCGCTACCAGCACGCCGCAGACGTGCGTCTCGCGCTGGAAGAGATGCGGGCGCCGGCGCCCGCCAAATCACCGCGCGTCCGCATTCCGTACATCCCGAGACGTCTCACCGCTGGCGTACCGTGGCTCGTGCTCGGCCTGGCGATCGCGGCAATCGCGTTGTACGGCCTCAGGTCGACGAGAGTCGGCAACGCGTTCAGCAACGTGTACGGATATTCCCTGCTCGAGGCCGGTTCGTTCGATCAGGCGAGTCGAACAGTTTGAGGGCGTGACGAAGCAGTCGCCGAACGAGGCGAACCCCTGGGATAGTCTCGGCGAGGGATATCTCGCGAACGCGATGCCGGACAAAGCGCTCGATGCGTACGCCCGGGCGCTCGCCATCGACCCGAGCTTCAACGCCTCGATTCTCGGCCGGGGCCTTGCCCTGGCGGCGCTCGGACGCTACGACGAAGCCCTCGAGCGCGCGTCGCCGGATTTTCGAAACCAGGCGTTCCTGCTGTCGCGCGTGGGGCGATACCGCGAGGCGATGGACGTGCTCGACAGAGGCCGGCGAGACGATGACGACGCCGAGGTGAACGCGGGCGCGTGGCTTGACGTCGGCGTGGTTGTTCCTCGAACAGAAGCAGTATGCGCGTGCGCTCGACGACGTGCGTGCCGCCGAGAAGGTGCTCGCCGACCAGCAACAGCATCCGTTCCTGGTGCTCGCGGGCCTCATGGGTGGTGTGGCCGAGATTCGCGCCGGCGACGCGAAGAACGCGGCGTCGCGACTCTCGTCGCAGAAAGCGCATCACAACAGCGACGATCGCGTCGAAGCGAACTGGATCGCGTCGCTCGAAGGCGAGATCGCGCTCGCCGAGGGGCAGTACAATCGCGCGATGGAGCGCTTCAAAGCGCAGCCGCCGGCATGGCAAACGCTCGGGCGCGACGCGTCAACCGTGTTCGCCATCAGCCTGCCGTCGCGCGACGGCCCGGCGCGCGTCGAGATGGCGCGCGGCAATCGTGCGGCCGCCATCGAAGAGTACAGACGCCTGACGTCGGTGGGCGCCGCCAACCGATCGTCTGCCGCGCTCGAGCCTCGGTACATCCTGGAGCTGGCGCGTCTCCTGACCGCACAAGGCGACCAGTCCGGCGCTCGGATCGAATACGAGCGCTTCCTCAAGTTCTGGGCCAATGCCGATGCCGGCCTTCCCGAGGTCGCCGAAGCACGGCGAGCGGTGGCGTCTCGTTAGTTCTGAAGACCGACAACGCCCATGGCATCCCTGCATTCAATGACTTGAGGTCCGAAGCGGCGCGTGAGCTGCTTTGTGCGCGCATGGCGCATTAAGTAATGAGGGGAGACCATGATGCGTATCGTTCTGCTCATTCTCATGATCGTTTCGACCGGTTCGGCGGCCTCGGCTCAGACGTCCCAGGGGCTTGCGAGCCTCGAGACGGCATTGATTCCCGGCACGACGGTCTGGATTACCGATTCGCAAGGACGCGAAGAGAAGACTCGAATCGTCAGTGTGTCTGGCGAGGCCGTGACCACGGCGTCCGGCGGCAATACCCGCCATTTTCTTGCGGCCGACGTCAGACAGGTCAAGACGCGCCGTTCCGACTCGGTGCTCAACGGCGCGCTGATTGGCGCCGGTGTGGGCGTGGCGTCCGGGCTTCTCCTGTGCAGCCTGACGGAGCCCTGGGCGAACTGCACCGACGACGTCGGACCAATGTTGGCCGTCGGTGCGCTCGGCGCCGGGGCCGGCATCGGGATCGACCTGCTGATCCGTGGCCGGAAGACGATCTACACAGCCGAGCCGGGCTCGGCTCAACTCAGCGCGGCGCCGATCGTGGGTCGCCGTGCGGGAGGATTGCAGATCTCGCTCAATTTCTGACGCCTTCGCGGTATAAGTTGGGGGAGAGAAACCAGGAAGCGCCGATTTGCTCAGACACAACAGTCTCATCTCAGCGGGCAGGTTCTCCACCCGCGACTTCCGCGATGCGAAGCGCGCCTGGTCTGAGCGTCTCCTGCTTGTCGCGGAAGCCGTCCCGGTTGCCCTCGGCGCGACACGTCGCGCCGGCGCCCATGCGGTCGCGCGAGCCGTTCGCGCGACCCCCGCGAGGCGCAACGAGAACGTCGTCGGTGTCGGCATCGCCGAAAAGACCGTGGACGGGAAACCCACCGGGGTGATGGCGGTGACATTCTTCGTCAGGACGAAGTTCCCGACCGGCGCCGTCACGCGCGGCGATGACGCTGCCGAAGAACATCGACGGTCTGCCTGTCGACGTCGAGGAAGCCGGCACGTTCCGGGCTTTCGCGAAACGCGGGAAACGCAAGCGTGCCGCCGCCGGCACGCTGCCGAATCCCCGCGTCCGCATGCGCCCCGCTCAACCGGGCTGTTCGATTGGATTCAGGATTCCTGGCGATCAGTTCGTGATGACGGGCACCTTCGGTGCGCTCGTCAAGACCAGCCGCCAGGTCTTCATTCTGAGTAACAACCACGTGCTCGCCGACGAGAACCGCATGGCGATCGGCGCGCCGATCTACCAGCCCGCGCTCATGGATCGCGGCCGGATAGCGGACGACCAGATCGCCAGGCTTTCGCGTTTCATCAAGCTGAAGGCAAACCGGTACAACCGTATCGACGCGGCTGTTGCCGAGCCGCTGTCCCGCAACCTGCTGTCCCGGGACGTGCTCCACATCGGTGCCCCCGCAGGTACCGCGGCAGCCGCCATCGACATGATGGTGCACAAGTTCGGCCGGACCACGAGCTACACGGCCGGCCGTATCACGAGCGTCGACACGGACGTGATTGTCGAGTACGAAACCGGCGAGTTCACGTTCGAAAACCAGGTCATCATCCGCGGCGCCAACGGCATCATGTTCAGCGACAGCGGCGATTCGGGATCGATCATTCTGCAGCGAGGCACGAACGCGGCCGTCGGGCTGTTGTTTGGCGGCTCGCCGACCTACACCATCGCCAACCACGTCGGTGACGTCCTGCGCTCGCTGCGCGTTCGCATGGCGTGAGGTGCGCGTGCCAGGGAAAACGCAGATCGCCGACTTGAAACGACGCCACGGACGACGCCTCCTGCGACTGCCCGGAGTCTGCGGTGTGGGCGTGGAGCGAGCCGACGGCGCCAATGACGACTACGTGCTCGTGGTTCACGTGGAGCACGACGATGGGCCAACCCGGGAATCGGTGAAGCAGGTGATCGGAGCCGAACCGGTTCGCATCGTCACGAGCGGCCGATTCAAGAAACAGTAAGACAGAAACCCCTCCCGACCCCTTACCGGCCCGTAAAGATCGCCAGCCGTTTTGCCGCCGCGTCGAACAGCTCGAGCCGGTCGGCCGTGATCGTGAGGCGAGTCGCGCCCTTCATTGCACCGCGGAGAGCCGCATCGAAGCTGCCGATGTCGATGCAGGCTTTTTGAGTGGAGATGCCGGTACCGAACTTGACGGTGTCGCCTTTGAGCTCGTAGGTGCCGGAGATTCCGTTACATCCGTCCGAGCCCGCGAAACGTCCACCCGCATCGAAGACGAGATGGGCTTCGCGCTTTGCGTCCTGCGCGGGTGCCGCCTTCCCGGCGATCTCGGTGGCTTTCCAGTACGTGCCGATGAGGGGTCGTCCGGCCTGCCGCGCCGTAGCCGCACCGCGAAGGCGGGCCGCAGGCGCGTTCGTTTGAGCCGCCGCGTACGCGGCGGTCAGGCCGACGGCCAGAGTCAGCACGATCCATCTATGCGTCATGTCGCGCAACCTGCCAAAACAGGATGCTAGCATCTCACGCACGTGTCATACATCCTCGCGCTCGATCAAGGCACCACGAGCTCGCGCGCCATCCTGTTCGATCGGGACGGCGCCATCACGGGCGTCGCACAACGCGAGTTCCGGCAGATGTTCCCGCAGCCGGGCTGGGTCGAGCACGACCCGCTCGAGATCTGGACATCGCAGGCCGGCGTCGCGGTCGAAGCGCTGGCGGGCGCCGGCGTACGCGCGCGCGACATTGCGGCCATCGGCATCACCAACCAGCGCGAGACCACGATCGTCTGGGATCGCAAGACCGGCCTTCCCATCGCCAACGCCATCGTCTGGCAGGATCGGCGCACGGCGGAGGCGTGCGATCGACTTCGATCCGACGGGGCAGAGCCGTTGTTCCGCGAGCGCACCGGCCTGGTGCTCGACGCGTACTTTTCGGGAACGAAGCTCGCGTGGATCCTCGATCACGTTGAAGGCGCGCGAGCGCGCGCCGAAGCCGGCCACCTGGCATTCGGCACGGTCGACTCGTGGCTGCTCTGGAAGCTGACCGACGGGCGTCTGCACATCACGGACGCCAGCAACGCTTCCCGCACGCTCCTGTTCAACATCCACACGCTTCAGTGGGACGACGAGCTTCTGGCCGCGCTGCGCGTGCCGCGCAGCGTGCTGCCCGACGTGCGCAGCTCCAGCGAGATCTACGGCGAGGTGACGACGACGCTCGGCCTCGAGTCGGTGATCCTCGGCGGCATCGCCGGCGATCAGCAGGCGGCGCTCTTCGGGCAGATGTGCACGTCGCCCGGCATGACGAAGAACACGTACGGAACCGGCTGCTTCATGCTGCAGCACACGGGCGCGAGCGCTCCTGCCTCGCGGCACAAGCTGCTGACGACGGTGGCCTGGACGCGCAACGGTGCGGCCGCGTACGCGCTCGAAGGCAGCGTCTTTGTCGGTGGGTCGGTCGTACAGTGGCTCCGCGACGGTCTCGGCGTGATTCGATCCTCGAGCGACGTCGAGGCGCTGGCCATGTCGGTGCCCGACAACGGCGGCGTGTATCTCGTCCCCGCGTTTGCGGGGCTGGGTGCGCCACACTGGGACTCATACGCGCGCGGCACGATCGTGGGGCTGACGCGCGGCTCGAGTGCGGCGCACATCGCGCGCGCGGCGCTCGAATCGATCGCCTACCAGTCGGCCGATCTGCTCGACGCCATGCAGGCGGACGCAGGCGTGCGGCTCGCCGAACTTCGCGTGGATGGTGGCGCGTCGCGAAACGATCTCCTCATGCAGTTTCAGTCCGACATAATCGGCGCGCCCGTCGTCCGGCCGCAGATTACCGAAACAACCGCGCTGGGCGCCGCGTACCTGGCGGGACTGGCGGTGGGATTCTGGAAAGACGGCGATGACCTCGCGAGTCAGTGGCGAACGGAGCGCCGCTTCGAGCCGGCGATGTCGGCCTCGCGCGTCCACGAATTGCGCGCGCGCTGGACGCAGGCGCTCGCGCGGGCACGAGAGTGGGCGTGAAGATGCCTGGTGGCCTAGCGGGGCCGGACGAACACCATCACCCCGGCGCGGCGGGGCCCGGCCGAGGGTGCGAGCGAGATGCCGTACCGGCCGGCGTGCAGCGTGACCGTGCGTTGCCCTGCGATGCCCATCGCGGAACCGAAGATCACGTCGCTCAGATAGTGCCGGTTGTCATGAACGCGCGACGCGGCCACATAGGCGGCCACCACCGTGGCAGGTACACCGACTTTCCATCCGTAGTGCCGCTGCAGCACGCCCGCTGTCGCAAACGCGCTGGCGGAGTGACCGGACGGAAACGAATGTGAATTCGATGCGTCCGGCCGCTCGCGCCGGACGGTGTACTTGATCGCCTGCACGTACGCCTGACTGAGGATCTGCGCGCGCATGATGTCCGCCCCGGCGGTGGCCAGCCGTCCTTTTTTTGCGACCCACCCGGCGCCGTACATGCCGACGCCGATGAATGCCTGCACGGTGAACGCTCCGTACGTTTTTCCGCCGGCCATGGCGTCGTTGAGACGGACGTTCGTCTCGACCTCGTCGGCCAGGTCGTCATCCCAGACGTGGCCGACAAGCGCGGCGCCGCCACCGATGCCGAGGACGATGCTGGTATCCCAGGAGAGGAAGCGCCACAGGTCGGACGGCACCTCTCGGAACACCGCGCCGATCGTCGGCGGCGCCGGCTCGGCCGATTGCGCCGCGGCAGGGGAGCAGCCGAACACGAGCCACGCACACAGCAAGGCGAGCGTGCGCGTGAACACCATGAACCTGTGCCTGAAGAGCATCACCAGGACAGATCCTACCGCGAGGTCCGGGGCGATCCGGATGTGTCGGGAAGGAGTGAGAAATCCGCTACTGCACGCGACGGAGCGACGAGATACGGTCGTCCCATCCAATGCTGCCCAGGTCGGAGATGCTCCGCGACAGGACCTGGCAGCGATTGCCGAACTTGATGTCCTGACACACCTCCCACGTCTGGCCGGGTGGAATCTGGATGCTCGAGATCTCGTCGTTCAAGTCGAACGGCACGAGGTCGGGCACCGCGTCGCGAAACGACGCGCTCTCGCCACGGAAGTTCGTGTCCTTGTAAAGGGTGACGCTCTCACGGTCGCCAACGCCCGGGACGCCGCTCGAGCCGCGCCCGAATCCTCCCTGGCTGGTGCGGCGCAGCGATGAGATGCGGTTGTCCCACCCGATGCTGCGCAGATCGGAGATGCTGCGCGTGATCACCTGGCAGCGGTTCCCGTATTTCACGTCCTGGCAGATCTCCCAGGTTTCTCCAGGTGGAATCAGAATGCTCGAGATCTGGTCGTTCAGTCCGTAGCCCTGCAGGTCGGGCTCGTCGTTGCGAAACGACGCGGTCTCGCCCTCGAAATTCGCGTTCGTGAAAACCGTGAACACGCGGGTGGTTCCAGCCGCCTTTCGATCCACCGACGCGGGCGCGCCGCAGCGAGGAAATACGATCGTCCCAGCCGATGCTCTTGAGATCGGAGATGCTCACGGTGATGACCTGGCAGCGGTTGCCGTAGCCGACGTCCTGACAGATCTCCCAGGTTTGGCCGCGTGGGATGCGGATGCTCGAGATCTCGTCGTTCAGTCCGAACCCGCGAAGGTCTGGCTCGTCGTCGCGAATCGACACGCTCTCGCCGCTGAAGTCGGGATCCTTGAACACGGTGGCCCCTCCGCCAAACTGCGCCAGGCCGATCTCAGGAGTCAGGAATGCCAGGAGCAGCAGGATCGCGAGCCATGGGCGGTCACGCAGTACGGAAATCATCGCAGCCTCCAGATAAGAGTATCGGCCCATTGCCGAGCGCCTCTGCTACACTTTCGCGCTTCATCACTCCGCCAAACTGCGCATTTTATCCGGAGGCCCACGTGACGCACACGGCCGGCGACGAACTGCACATGATTCAGCAAAGCCGGCTCTACTTTCCAGACCCGGAAAGAACGCGGCGCACCAGTTGCGGCAGCGCAGAAGCCTTCCAGGCATTGATGCGCAAATCCGTGGAAGCGCCCGGGCAATTCTGGGCGGAGGTGGCCGGCGAGCTCGAATGGCTGCGCCGCATGGGACACCGTTCAGGAAGGCGACTTCCCGCACTTCCGGTTCTTTTCCGGCGGCGTGAGCAACCCGACGCTCAATCTGCTCGACCGGCACCTCGCACACGGCGCCGACAATCGTCTGGCGCTCGTCTGGGAAGGCGAGAATTTCGACACGCAAATTCTTCACCTACCGGATGCTCGCCGTCGAAGTGAACAAATGCGCGAACGTCCTGAAACAGCTGGGAGTCCGCAAGGGCGATACCGTCGGCATCTTCACGCCGAATCTCGCCGAGACGGCCATCGCGGTTCTGGCCTGCTTTCGCATCGGCGCGATCTTCAACACGGTCTTCTCCGGATTTTCCACGCGCTCGCTGCGCGATCGTCTCGACAATTACGGGCCGAAGGTCGTCGATCACGGCGAACTACGGGCTGCGCCGCGGTGCGGAGATTCCGCTGAAGGAGAAGGTTGACGAAGCGATCGAAGGGCTTCCCGTCGGTCGAGGCGGTAATCGTGATCGAGCGCGTGAAACGTGACACGCACATGCGGGCCGGCCGCGACGTCTGGTGGCACGAGCTGATGCGCGACGCGTCTGGCGACTGTGCGGCGGAACCGATGGAGGCCAACGAACCCGGCATCGTCTTTTACACGAGCGGCACGACCGGCAAGCCGAAGGGCATCGTCCATTCGGCGATGGCATTTGTGGTGAACAACTACGTCTACACGAAGTACCACATGGACCATCACCCGAACGACGTCCTGTGGTGCACGGCCGACATCGGCTGGTTGACGATGCACATCTGGGGCATCGTGGGTGCGCTCGTCAACGGCGTGACGACCATCATGTTCGAAGGCGCGCTCGACTATCCCACGCCCTCCCGCTTCTATCAGATGGTCAGCAAGTACCGCGTGAACAAGATCTTCACGGCGCCGACGGCGATCCGCATGTTGATGAAGTACGGCCACGAGCTGATGACGCCTTACGATCTGTCGTCGCTCGAAGTCGTCAGCGTGGTGGGCGAGCCGCTCAACCCCGAGGCGTGGCACTGGACGCACGACAATCTCGGCAAAGGGCGCATCTGCGTCAACAACACCTGGGGCCAGACCGAGCTGGGCGGGTGTCCGCTTGCCGGCGCGGCGTGGCTGACGCCCATGAAGCCCGGTTCCTGCGGGACGTCGTTTCTCGGCGCCCAGGTCGAAGTCGTGGACGACTCCGGCCGCACGCTCCCGCCCAACGTCGTCGGCAACCTCGTCCTGAGGCGGCCGTTTCCGATGATGCTGCGCACGTTGTGGAAGGAGCCGGAGCGCTACGTGCAGGAGTACTTCTCGCAGATTCCGGGCTGTTACTTCACGAACGATGCCGCGGTCAAAGACGACGACGGGCATTTCTGGGTCATCGGCCGCCTCGACGACGTGATCAATGTGGCCGGCCACCGGCTGAGCACGATGGAAATGGAAAGCGCCATCATGGAATGCAGCAGCGTGGCCGAGGTCGCGGTCGTCGGCGCGCCCGATGCCATCAAAGGTCTCGTTCCTGCGGCGTTCGTCACGCTGAGAGCGGGAGAGTCGCCGTCAGCCGAGGTCCGCGACGCGATTCGACGCCAGGTGGCAGACGTCATCGGCAAGATCGCGATACCCGATCGGGTGTTCTTCACCGACGCGCTGCCGAAGACGCCGAGCGGCAAGATCATGCGCCGCTTGTTGAAGGAGATTCTCGAGAAGGGCGACGTGGGCTCCGACACGACGGCGCTCGAGGATCGATCGTCGATCGAGAAGCTGAAGGCCATGGTAAGGGCGCAGGCCTGACCTCACCGAAACCGCGAGGTTGACGAAATTTTCCCACCGGGGCGTCGAAAATCCCGCACCCGCAAGGCAAACATCTCTTCACGCGTGTGGTCGCGCGATGTGCTCGGCGTGCATGGCCGAGGTACGGCCTTTGCCTTCGATCTGACCAGCCGCACGGAGCGGCAGGAGGATCAAGTTGTGGCAGCATCACTCGCATCGAAGGCTTCGTCAGTCACGGCTTCGAGGCCGTGCGCGAAGCGTTTGTCGAGAACTTCGCACGACGCCGGGAGCTGGGTGGCGCCTGCTCGGTGTACTGCGACGGCGAGAAGGTCGTCGATCTGTGGGGCGGCATCCGAAACATGCAGACGGGCGAGCCGTGGGAAGAGAACACCATGGTCATCGTCTACTCCGCCACCAAGGGTCTGGCCGCGATGACGCTGGCCGTCGCGCACTCGCGCGGCTGGCTCGACTACGAGGCCCGCGTGTGCGACTACTGGCCCGAGTTCGCGCAGCAAGGCAAGGCGCGCGTCACCGTGCGCCAGTTGCTGGCCCACCAGGCGGGGCTCTACGCGCTCGACCAGCCGATCGTTCGCAGTCTCGTGGCCGACCTCGATCGCCTCGCGGTCGTGCTGGCTCGTCAGAGACCAGCGTGGGAACCGGGCACGCGGCAGGCGTATCACGGCATCACGCTCGGGTTTTACGAGAGCGAGCTTCTGCGCCGCATCGACCCGAAGCATCGCAGCGTGGGAGAGTTCTTCCAGGACGAGATCGCGACCCCGCTCGGCCTCGACGTCTTTATCCGCCTTCCCGAGGACATCCCGAACTCGCGGCTGGCCACAATGGTGCCGCCGTCGATGCTTCAGATCCTTCACGGATTTCCGCTGCGCCTGGCGCTCGATGCGATCAACCGGCGCTCGAACATCTCGCGCGCGCTCAGGGGCTCTGAACTGCCGCTCGTTCCCGAGCGCATCTACGCGCGGAACCTCGAAGTGCCGTCAGGCGGCGCCGTCGGAACGGCACGTGCGATCGCGCATGCCTATAGTGTGTTTGCGACGGGGGGCCGGGAGTTGCAGATACGCCCGGAGACGATCGCGCTGCTCGCGGCGCCAGCGATTCCTCCGGCGCGCGGATTCTACGACGAGTGTATGAAGGTGCGCGGCGTCCAGTTTTCGTTGGGCTTCATGAAACCGACGCCCATTCTGCCGTTCGGCGGGCCGCGATCGTTCGGCTCACCCGGAGCCGGCGGCGCGATGGGCTTTGCGGATCCGGACGCGCGGGTCGGCTATGCGTACGTGACCTGCGGCATGGGCACGCGGTTGACGGGCGATCCGCGGGACGTGGCGCTGAGAAACGCGCTCTACTCGGCGATGGCGGCGTCGCCGGGCAAGCCGCGGCGTGTGGCGTGACGCGGCCGGCCACGCCGTACATCGACGCCAGGAATATTAGACGCCTGGCCACTTCAAGGGAGGTAGGATTCTCCTTGCTGCAATGGGTGTCATGCGATGAGCAAACGGCGTCACAGGAAGGTCGCGTCCCCACCGGCTCCATCCCGAGGCCGGCCTCTGTGGGTGTGGCTTGCTTTTGCCGCCGTCGCCATTGCCGCGGTTCTGGTTGTCGCGGTGATGAACCGGACACCCGCACCCACTGAGCCGCCGGTGGCCGCTTCGCCATCGGCAGCCGCGTCGCCATCGGTGGCACCTTCCAACACCGCTGTCTTCATGCCGACGGTCGCCAATTCGTCAACGCCCAGCGGACCCGCACCGGATGGAATGGTGTGGATACCGGGCGGTGAATTCTCGATGGGCGCGGCCGATCCGATGGGCACCGACGAGAACGACGTCGGGATGCGTGCCACGAACGATTCGCGACCGATTCATCGCGTCTACGTCGACGGTTTCTGGATGGACAAGACGGAGGTCACCAACCGGCAGTTCGCCGCGTTCGTGAAGGCAACCGGCTACGTCACCGTGGCAGAGCGGACGCCGAGGGCCGAAGATTTTCCGGGTGCGCCGAAGGAAAATCTGGTCGCGGGTTCGGTCATCTTCTCGCCTCCACATCACCCCGTGCCGCTGAACGATCACTTTCAATGGTGGGCGTATGCCAACGGCGCCAGTTGGCGCCATCCGACGGGACCCAAAAGCTCAATCGCGGGGAAGGAACAGTACCCCGTGGTGCACGTCGCATATGCAGACGCGCTGGCATACGCCGCGTGGGCCGGCAAGCGACTGCCGACGGAAGCCGAATGGGAATTCGCGGCGAGAGGCGGGCTGACGGGCGCCGTCTATCCATGGGGCAACGAGCTGAGAACCGGAGGACGCTGGATGGCGAACACCCATCAGGGTCATTTTCCCGATCGCGATACGGGCGAGGACACACACATGGGTGTCGGACCGGTCGCGCAGTTTCCGCCGAATGGATACGGGCTCTACGACGTGGCCGGCAACGTGTGGGAATGGACGAGCGACTGGTACACGCCCAATTACTACGCGCAGCTCGCTGCGGCGGGTACTGATCGCTCGCAACCCGCAAGGCCCCGCGGCATCGTTCGATCCCGACGAGCCTGGCGTCATGAAGCGCGTGCACCGCGGCGGTTCGTATCTCTGCACCGAGCAGTATTGCTCGCGCTACATGGTCGGCACGCGCGGCAAAGGCGAAGGAGATACCGGGACCAACCACCTGGGCTTCCGCTTCGTCAGTGTCCCAGGCGGCGCGCGCCCTTGACGCGTGCCTGAAGACCCCGAATCTACTTCTTCACCTCGAGCGTCAGGTTGTTCAGACGCACCGGCTCGCTCGAGTAGTTCTCGATCTCGATCGTGTTCTTCTTCTTGTCGAAAAGGATCTGCGTCGCGTACGCCATTCGGCCTTCACCCTTGCCGGACCTGTCGAATCGCATCTCGAACAGCGTAAACGGGTAGTCGTAGGTCCGGGGCCGGTTGGCGGCTTCGCGGAAACCGATGACGCGCGGCGTGATGACGACGATGCGGCGACCGCCGTCCTCGCCGGGGAAATTCATGGCGTAGCGGATGTCGGTGCCGAGCCGCATGGTGTTGTTCGGGTCGGGGCCCATGTAGCCGGGAAAGTTGAATCGTCCGAGCTCCTTCTGCTTTTCCAGCTCGCGGAGCAGGCCGTCCTGCTTCTTCTCGAGAAACGTCGAAATCAAGTGCTGGCGTTCCGACGGGCTCGACCAGTTGTTGATCATGATCTGGATCGTCTGGTTGGCGCCTGTCGCGATGTTGCTCATGTTGAGCGCCCAACCGTTGATGACGACCTTATCGTTGGCGCTCGGCGACACCTGAGCGCCTGCCGGCCATGCCATGACAATCGCGAGGACTGCGCTGGCGGCGATCCACGTCAAAATCCTGAACCTCATTTCCCGAATCCTTTCGTGAGTGCCCTTCGACACGCCAATTCGCGGCTCGCGGAGAGCCGCTGCGAGTATTCTCCCGCGACTGTCAAGTCTTTTCGATCCATCGAGATAGCGATGCGATCGATCCCGCGTCGTCCTGGTGAAGGCACTCGCACGGCAATCGGGTCCCGCATTTTGCTACATCGAGGCGATCGAGTCTGCCCAGCATGGCCGAAAATGGCACATCCCACCGAGTGCGGATGCGTGTCTACAATAGCGATGCACGAGCATGGCAGACGCACACGATCTTCGCTCGGTTATCGAACAGGCAGAACAGGCCGCGGGCGCGGGTGACTACCTCGCGGCCGAACGGCTCCTGCGCGACGCGGCGTCGCAGCAGGAGGCGACCCTCGGGCCGTTTCACCCCGACCTCGTCAATACGCTCAACAATCTGGCGGTCGTCTACGAAACCATCGACCAGCCGGCCGATGCGGAACGCTGCTATCGGCGCGCGTACTCGATTGCGATGACGTCGCTCGCGCCCGATCATCCGTTTGTCGCGACGAGCGAAAAAAACTTCAAGGATTTCTGTGACGCTCGCGGCATCCCGTTCGAGCCGCCGACGCCGGTGCCGGGAGTCGAGTCCGCTCCGGTGGTGCCCGAGGCGAAGGCGGAAAAGCCAGAGAAGGTGAAGAAGGCAGAGAAGGCGCTTGTCGAGCCGCTGCCAGACGTCGGCTCTTACGCTGTGGCGCCCACGACGGCCGATGCGGCCCCATCGCGCTCGCGTTCGTTCGGCGTGCTGGCAGTGTTGGGGCTCGTGGCGATGATTGCCGCCGGTGTGTGGCTTGGCAGAAGTGGCAGCACCGAGCCGGCCTCGGTTGAGTCTCCGCAGAGTCCGGCACCGTCACCGTCGCCCGAGACTCCTGCTCCGGCTCCGGCCCGCGACGTGGTGCTATCGGCGCCGGTCGAGCCGCCCGCTCCAGAAGTGAAGCCCGCTCCGAAACCCGAAGCGAAACCTGCTCTCAGGCCCGCGAGCGAGAGCAAGCGGCCGGTCGAAACGCCGCGTGCGAAACCGGCGGCCACCGCATCATCATCAGCCAGCGCGACAGTGGAAGATGCGGGTTTGTGTACCGAGTTGTCCACTCGCGAGTGGCGGTGCGCGCCTGCGAGCCGGGAGCTCGATCCCGGCCAGTTGTTCTTCTACACGCGCGTCAAGTCGCCGGCGAATCTGACCGTCGAGCACCGCTGGTATTGGGGCGATCGTCTCCACCGGACGGTGTCGCTCTACATCCAGTCGAACGAACGCGGCGGTTTTCGTACCTACAGCCGTACCGCGGTCAAGCCCGGAAACTGGCGGGTCGAGTTGAGAGCGAAGGGCGGCCCCGTCCTCCATCAGGAAACCTTCATCGTCCGCTGAACCGTCTTCAGTCGTCAGTTATCAATCAGTTGCCAAAACTGAGAACTGAAAACAGAACCGACAACCTTATAATAGGGATCCAAACAGAGAGGGCTTTCGCATGATACGGCCGCTTGGTCTCGTTGCCTGCCTGATGCTCGTTCCCGTCGCGGCCGCCGGCCAGACACCACCGGCCTCCGAGGCAGGCAACGGCGGCGCCGCGCGCCTCCCGTGGCTGTCCACCGTGGAAGGCAAGCCCATCGACTCGCGTCCGCCCGAAAAGAAAGACAACGCCCCGACGTTTCCCGAGCAGACGCGCGCCCCCTATACGCCGACGGCACCCTTCAAGGTGACGACGCTTATCGACAACCTGAATGTGCCGTGGAGTCTGGCGTTTCTGCCGAGCGGGAACATCATCCTCACTGAACGGCTGCCGGGCCGGATGCGCATTCTCGACAAGAGCGGGAAGCTGTCCGATCCGCTGGCGGGCGTCTCGGTGGTCGCGGCGCCGGGCGCGAAAGACATCGGCCTGCTCGACGTCGTGCTCGACCCCGACTTCGCGAAGAACCAGCGAATCTTCTTCAGCTTTTTCGACTACATCGACAACACCGACAGCAATACGTACGTCGCGCGGGCGCGGCTCGAGGAGTCGACGTTCGCGGTGACAGATGTCGAGGTCATCTTCCGCTCGATTCCGGCGATGCCGTCCAAACGGCTGGGCGCCAAGACCGGCGGACGGATTGCGATTGGGCCCGATGGCAACCTGTTCATGACGACCGGCGATCGCTCTGATTCGCCGCCGTGGGACGTCGCGCAGAAGCTGGACAATCATCTTGGAAAAATCCTTCGCATCACACCGGAGGGTAAACCGGCGCCGGGCAACCCGTTCATCGGCCAGCCTGGTGTGTTGCCCGAGATCTGGGCCTACGGTGTGCGGAGCCCGGAAGGCTTGACGTTCGATCCGAAGACCGGCCGCTTGTGGCAGGTCGATCACGGCCCGCGCGGCGGCGACGAGCTGAATATCATCGAAAAAGGCAGGAACTACGGATGGCCGGTGGTCGTGCACGGCATCGACTATCCGGGCACCGCCATCGGCGAAGGCCTCACGCGCAAAGACGGCATGGTGGATCCGGTCTACTACTGGGATCCCGTGATTGCGCCGTCAGGTCTCGCGTTCTACACCGGCAATCTGTTTCCGCAGTGGAAGAACAGCCTCTTTGTCGGCGGTCTGCGCGGCGCGATGCTCGACCGGCTGGAGATCGTCAACGACAAGGTCGTGGGTGAAGAACCGTTGCTGACGGAGCTTCGCACTCGGATTCGTGATGTTCGCGTTGGTCCCGACGGCGCGGTGTATGTCTGGACCGACAGCGGCACGCCGTCGATGAGTCCGAACACGCCCGCGACGAGCAAGCTCTTGAAGCTGACGCCGAAGTAAACACTCGTTAGCACAACACGGTGAATCGCCGTGAGCACAGCATCTAATCGCCCGGCGCTTCGTCTGTGGCCAGGAGTGGTCATCGCGATGCTGCTGGTGCTCGCGAGGTACGTCGTTCCTCTCGTCGCTCCGGTCCTCGATGACTTCTCGCTTCCCCTGACACTTGTCTCCATAGCCGGAGGCCTGCTGTTCAGCGTTGCCACCGTGGTCTGGTGGATGTTCTTCAGCCGCGCGCCGTGGCTGGAGCGCGTGGGCGCGATGGCCTTGATGGCCCTCGTCCTGTTCGCGACATCACGCGTCGTTCACGAGTCGATTGCCGGCGGCATGATGGGGATGATGCTGTTCTTCTACGCCATCCCGGTCTTGAGCCTGGCGCTGGTTGTATGGGCCGTTGCCACCCGTTATCTTCCGGAAAGCGCCAGACGCGTGTCGCTGGTGACCGCCGTTCTGCTGGCGTGCACGCCGTGGACGCTCGTACGCACAGCAGGCCTCATCGGTCCGGGTTCGGAGTTTCATTGGCGGTGGACGGAGACGCCCGAGGATCGGCTCCTCGCATCGGCTGACGATGATCCTGTAGTGCCGCCGGCAGCGACGATGTCGCCGGCGATCGCGAAGGAACCGCCCGCGCCGGAAAATGCGAAGCAGCCCGCCGGTCCGGATCGAGGTGCGCCGCCTGTGTCCGCGGCGGCGATCGAGTCTGCCGCCCGAGTTGGTACAGAGCCACCGGCGGAGTGGCCCGGCTTTCGCGGACTCGCCCGTGACGGCGTGGTGCACGGCGTGCGGATCGATGAGGACTGGTCGCGCCAGCCGCCGGTCGAGATGTGGCGCCGGCCGATCGGCCCGGGGTGGTCGTCGTTCGCCGTTCGCGGCGATCTTTTCTACACACAGGAACAGCGGGGCGACGACGAGATCGTTGCCGCGTACAGAGTGTCGACAGGCCAGCCCGTGTGGCGGCACCGTGATGGGGTCCGCTTCTGGGAGTCGAACGCCGGCGCCGGTCCGCGCGCCACGCCGACGCTCGACCACGATCGCGTCTACACATTTGGCGCGACCGGCATTCTGAACGCGCTCGACGCGGGCAGTGGCAGGGTCGTGTGGTCGCGCAACGTCGCGTCCGATGCCGGCCGCACCGTTCCCGACTGGGGCTTTTCCAGTTCCCCGCTGGTCGTCGGCGACGTCGTCATCGTCGCGGCGTCGGGCACGCTGGCCGGCTACGATGCCGCCAGCGGAAACTTGCGATGGAAGGGCCCGTCGTACGGCGGCAGCTACAGCTCGCCGCACAGGGCCACCATCGACGACGTCGATCAGGTTGTGTTGCTCGGCGGACCGGGCGCGATCAGCGTGGCGCCTGCGACCGGCGCCGTTCTCTGGGAGCACGAGTGGGCACCCGGCGCCATCGTGCAGCCGGCCCTGCTCGGAAACGGCGATATCCTCGTGAACACGATCGCCGCGACAGGGGGCGCCGGCCTGCGGCGCCTTTCGATCTCGCACGGCGCGGCCGGCTGGCTCGTCGAAGAGCGGTGGACGTCCAACGGGCTGAAGCCCTACTTCAACGACTTCGTCGTGCACAAAGGCCACGCGTTCGGTTTCGACGGCAGCATCCTGGCGTGCATCGATCTCGAGGACGGCAAGCGGGTGTGGAAAGGTGGCCGCTACGGCAACGGACAGTTGTTGCTGCTGGCCGATGAGAACGTCCTCCTCGTTCTGTCAGAGGACGGCGAGCTGGCGCTCGTCTCGGCGACGCCCGATCAGTTCCGGGAGATCGCGCGCGTTCCGGCGCTCGAGGGCAAGACGTGGAACCATCCGGTGCTCGTCGGCGACGTCCTGCTGGTGCGCAACGGGCAGGAGATGGCGGCGTTCAGGCTCGTCCGTCAGTAACCGGACAGCACGCGCATGGCCGATGCCCTCAAGACATTCTTTTCCCCCACCCTTGTGAGCCGTCTTGCGGCCGATCTCTCGCGGGCGCATCCGTCGTTCCCGGTTCGCGCCTTCGTGAGGGACGCGTGCGAGGGGCTCGAGACGCTCGAGCTTCTCGATCGAGGACGGCACATCGCCCGTGCGCTGGGCAGGCACCTGCCGCCGGCCTATCCCGATGCCCTCGATGTGCTGCTCGAGTCGCTCGGCCCGGAGCATCCGACGGATGAGCTCGTCGGCGCCGGCATGGCTCCATTCTTCTACCTGCCGCACCTGCTGTTTGTGGCCGATCGAGGACTCGACCACTTCGACCTGTCGATGCGCGCGCAATACGAGCTGACCAAGCGCTTCAGTGCCGAGTCGAGTATCCGTTCGTACATCGCGCGCGACCCCGAACGTGTCATGGCGGTCCTTCGCGTATGGACGAAAGACCCCAACGCGCACGTCCGGCGTCTCGTGTCCGAGGGCACACGCCTGCGGCTGCCCTGGGCGCAGCGGGTGGACTGGCTCGACCGGCACCCGGAGCGCGTGCTCGCGCTCCTCGAGCCGCTGAAGGACGATCCCACGACGCTGGTGCGGAGGAGCGTGGCGAACAATCTCAACGACCTCGGCAAAGTGCACCCGGATTTGCTGATTCGAACGGCCTCGGCGTGGCTCGCGGACGCTTCAACGGACCGGCGCCGCCTGGTGGAACACGCATTGCGAAGCATCGTGAAGCGCGGGAACAAACAGGCACTCGGGTTGCTCGGCTACGGTACGAAGCCGTCCGTGAAAGTCGAGCGCGTGGCGTTCGTTCCGCGTCGCGTGCGCATCGGCGGGCGCGTGGTGATGAGCTTCGCGCTTCGCAGCACATCGCGGGTCCCGCAGGATCTGCTCGTCGATGCCGCGGTTCACTTCGTGAAGGCCCGAGGCGTGACTTCGGCCAAGGTGTTCAAGGTTCGTCGCCTGGTGCTGGGCGCGCGCGAGCGGCAGGCCATGGCGGTGACGTTTTCGGTCGCGGTTCACACGACGCGCGTGCCGCGGCCGGGGAGGCACGCCGTGGATCTCATCCTCAACGGCCATGCGGTGCGAGCCGGGTCGTTCGACGTCATCGCGCCGGCTCGAGGGCGGCGCCCTACGCGAAGGCGACGAATCCCGCCGCGGGCACGGTAATCTGCACCGCCTTCCCGTTGCGCGCTTCGACGGTCGCGATGCTGCCAATCTGTGCGGAATCTGTGGAATGCAGGCAGGTGAGGTGGCTGCCCGTCGCATGGAGACCGTTGTCGATGGTCACCCACGCGGTCCGCGCGGCCGCCACGTCGGTATTCACGGCCAGGAGCACTTCGCGATCGCTGAAGATCCTCGACCACGCGACGAGCGATCGAATCGTGTCGCCGACCATCACCGGCACGCCGAAATTCTGGCCGTCGCCGGAGATCTGGCGGAGAAACTGGCGTCCGCGGCGGATGACCAGATTGTTGCGTCGAAGCGCCAGGATCTTCTGCAGCTCGAGATAGGAGGGACGGGTTTCGTCGAACGAATGACGGCCGCGCGATTCGAACGCGCCGAACTCGCCGCCGAACATCGCTTCGCGGATGAACCGGTCGTTGTCGCCGCTGCCGTCGAACTGCTGCTCGGTCCCGTAATAGATGCACGGGATGCCCATCGTCGTCGCGAGAAACGCGAGCGCCGCCACGACGCGGTCGGCGTTCTGCTGACCGGGCCCCTCGTCGTGCGCGAAACGCGACTTGCGATTGCTCTTGCGCACCTGGTCGTGGTCGTCGAAGGTCGTCACGACCTTGTTCCGGAACCACACGTGCGACTCCTTGCGAACGAGCTCGGAATTGCGGAACAGGTCGAAGTACTCGGCCGGATTCCGGAATCCCTTGACGAGGTACTCGATCTTGTCCTGCACATCGTCGATGCCGAGCGCCGCGTCCATGCCCGTGATTTCGAGCGTGCGAAACGCCCGCTGGCGCCCGCCGGTGATCTCGCCGATCAGGTAGAAGTTCTCCTTGCCGAGACTCTGGGCGAATTCGTGGATGATGGACGTGAACAGCCGGCTCGCCCCGTCGTCCATGTGCTTGACCGTGTCGATGCGGAGGCCGTCGAGATCGGCGAACGCGATCCAGAACTGGAACGCGCGGCACAGGGCGATGAAGGCATCCGAGGCGCGGTAGTCGTCGACCGTGCCCGAGCCCTGGCTGATGTCCTTCAGCGTTTCGAAGTCGCCTTCGCGGAATTCCGGTTCGAAATCCCAGTTGCGAATCTTCCCCTTGCGCGTGAACGTCGCCGGAGGCTGCAGGTCGGCCGGCCAGACCGCGGCATCGGGAAAGTGCGCCGCGGCGACAGGACCGAACGGCAGGGTCGGGTTGCCGGCGGCGTCGCGATAACCCAGGACGCCGTAGGTCGTTCCGTCCGCCTGCCAGCAGGCTTCCTTGCGGACGACGTTGCCGCTCGCGTCGCGCACGTCGCACCGCAGTTGCTGCGGCTGGTAATCGAACACATCGCCGGCGTGGTTGAGGATGACGTCGAGAATGACGCGGATGCCGTGCTGATGCGCCGTCTGCACGACCGACACGAGGTCGGCCCGCGTGCCGAAGCGCGGATCGACGTCGAGAAAATTCTGGATGCCGTACCCGTGGTAGCTCTCCTGCGAGGGCACCTGCTTGAAGACGGGGCTGATCCAGATGGCGGTAACCCCGAGGCGTTCGAGGTAGCCGATCTTCGACTCGAGGCCGCGGAGCGTGCCGCCCGTGAACCGGTTGCCGGCATCCACCCAGCGCTGCCGATCGACCGCGGTCGATGTGGCGTTGCCCCGGTCTGCGGGCTGAAACGGCGGCGTCGTTCCGGTAGTGACCACCGCGCCGCTGTTGTCCCGGTAGCCCGTCTCGCGCCCATCCGAGAAGCGGTCGAGCATCAGGAAGTAAAGCACCTCGTCTTCCCACGCGGCCGGCGAGGGAAAGAAGGCGCGTCCTGCCGTCAGCGCGTTGAAGTCGATATCGGCGATGCGCTGCTCCATGGCCCAAGTGTATCCCGCGCTTTCAGGCCAACGTGGGAGCCGTTTCGTCGGTGGCGCAGGATGTTCTCGTGGATATCGCCGTTCACTTCGTGAAAGCTCGAGGAGCGGCGGAGACCTCAATCGTGCGCTGAAAGTGGATCGTTCCAAGGTTGACGTCCTGCCCTTGTAGTGGCTCCACGATCCTTCTCACGTAACCTGTCTTGTAGAGGACGAGCAATCTGCCCACTCCGTTGAGCGCAAAGACGCCGTTGGCGTCGCTGAAAGTTGCGGGGCCCGAAGGGCCGTGGGTCTCGACGGTCTCGACGCTGACAGCGGGAACAGGGCCGCCATCGACTTCTACCACTCTGCCCGTGACTCTTCGCAGCCGCAGCATTCTGAACCTGATGTTGTCGTGACTTGTGTATGTCTCCGCAGTCGCGCTCTCGTACCCGCCTTTCTCCGCGATCAAGTCCACGCAGCCGACCATGTGCTGCGTGTCGGTGTGGATCGTCAGGCGAAATGTGCCTGTGGCATCGGTTCGTGCCTGGGCAATCAAGTCGCCATTCGGCGGGTGGTCGTTACTGCACTTCCTGACTGAGACCGTGGCTTCCGCAACCGGCCCCCCGCCGATCTCGACGACCGTGCCGCTCATCCCGATTGATATCGGTTCTGCCGCCGGCAGTGCCGTCGGCGCGATGGCCGATGCCGCGCTGCGCGCCAGAGGCACCGGAGAGGCGCCTTGTGCGCAGGCAGCCGTGCACAGCGAAGCGACGCAGGCCAGCATCCAGCGTGGTGTCCGGACGTGTGAACGGTAGGGGAGCATGCGCCGTTGAGTATAGCGGGAATTGCTGCTCGAGCAGCAGGGACGCCAGCCTCGTCCGAACGCTCTATACGTTCTGAGCTCAGAGTAAGATCGGTACTCGCATGTCACCCGTCCGCTCGTACCGCGCCGGCGAGTCGCTCGAAGATTACTGCCGCGCCTGCAAGACCGATCGTCAACACACTGTCGTGGCCGCCGACCCGCAGGGGCAGCCGATCCGTGTTGTCTGCGGCTTCTGCGGAAGCGAGCACAACTATCGCGGCGGCCCGAGAATCATACGCAGAGCGCGGTGGCACAGGGCGCCAGTCGCGCGGTGGCACAGGGCTTCAGCCCTGTCTCGACCCCGTCCGCCGCGGCGCCGCGCCGGGCCGCTCAGGCACAAGCCGGGCGCGAGCCGTTTCCCATCGTCAGCGATCGCGAAAGGGTCGCACCAGCCATGGCATCTGATGCATCCGTCGATCTCGAGTTGTTGATCCGCCGTGTCATTCGCGAAGAGTGTGGGATTACCGCGGTCACGCCCGCCGAGAAGTGGCGCGGCGGATCGCTCGTGCTGCGTCCCGGCACGCCGGGGCTGCAGGAGAAAAGCCTGCCGATCGAAACGTTCTTCCACAAGATCGTGATGCTGCGCAACCGGCTGCGATCGCTCGAGCAGCAGGTGAACGCCGCCGAGCTGCCGGAAGATGTCAAGGTCAAGCTGCAGGGCTACGTCACGGGATGTTACGGATCGCTGACGAGCTTCAACGTGCTGTTTGCTGAAGAGGAAGATCAGTTCAAGGGCGCAGGGGAGTCTTAGAAGTCCCGGAGTCTTCGGAGTCTAAGAGTCCGGGAGTCGCGGGACTCAGAGCGACACCCAACGAACCCGACGAACCCGACGAACCCACGAACACGACGAACCTACGAACCTTTTGAGGTTCTACCTCCGCTCGAGGACGAAGCCAAACGCGTAGACCGTCCCGTCGTGCGTGGCGACGTGCACCTGGCTGTTGCTGGCCCACAGATTCGCCGCAGCCACGTACGACGTCATCGTCTTTCCGCTATTCAACAACTCCCGGCCAGACCCCGAGTCGAACGCGTAGAGCACCGCCGCCCCTTGAGGCCGGCCGCTCGATGCCGCGAAGACCACGTCGTTCACCACAATCGGTGCGGTTGGCGCTGACAGTTCGCGTGATGTCCAGCCGGGCTGAAGCGCGACCTTGTCGCCCTCTTGCACGATTCTGAAAGCGACGACCGCGCGCGCCGACGGTGCGAGGAGCCACGGTGTGCCTGCCGGCTGCTCGAACGCGGCCAGCGCGTCGGGCGCGGCGTTGCCGGCCAGCGGCGTCGAGACGAAGAGCGGGGTCGAGTGATCCGAGCCGCCGAGCGAGGCAGCGTCGAGAAGAACGATGCGACCGTCACGCGCCGCCACGGCGACGATCTCGCGGCTTCCAAACCCGATCACAATCGGCGTCGTGACGAACTCCATCGAGGACGTGAACCAGTCGACGGGCTGAAGCGTCGTGGTGTCGAGCGCGACGATCGCGTTGGCGTATCCGCCGGGGCCCGTCGTGCCTGGTCCGATGGCGACGAGCATCCTGCCACTCGGGGTGAACGTGAGATTGCCAATCGGGCTTCCGCCATTCGTCGGCCACGAGCGAACCTGTTTGTTGGCCGCACCCAGACTGATGGCCCACACCCCGTTCGGGGCACCACCGCATGCGTGGCTGGTACTCGTGTACAGCGTGTCGCCGATGGCGGTCAGATCCGAGTAGCGGGCATTCGGCGGAAGAAAGGGCGCAGGTTTTTCGATGTCCATTCCCGAGGTCTGGCCGAGCGCGTGCAGCGTTCCGCCGCTCGACACGACGTAGATCGGTCCTTCATATCGGCCCGCACCCACACCGCCGCCGCCGCGGCCGGTGGGAATGGGAGACGGCACGCCTCGCAGCGCCGCGCCCCCATCGCGTCGCGCGATTTCCATGGGCACGCCTTCGCCGGCCAACCCGATACCACCACGGTATCCACGCTGCGGTGTCGCAGGAGCGGGCAACTGCAGAGGCGCACGGACGAGGCTGACCACACGTCCTGCTGCCCCGGTGATGCCTCCCGGACACGCGGCCGTCGGCGCCGGCAGCGGATCGTCGAACCGCCGATGCCATACCGGGTAACCCGTGTCGTTGTCGAGCGCGAACACATTATTCGACACGCCGGTGACGAAGGATGCAGGCGTAAATCCGAGCAGGCCGTTCATCGTCACGCCCTGGTTCAGCGAGACCGACTGACGAGGCGCGTTCGCGAGCTTCTCCTGCCACAAGAACTCGAAGCCGGGCTTCGAGAGATTCGCGGCCGAGATGTTCGGGTCGAGTCGAAGCCACGCCGTACGCTGCGCGTCGGCGCCGGTGGCTGGCCAATCGAAGCCGACGTTGCGTCCCTGCGCCCAGCCGATCGTGCCGGCGAGCGCGCAGATGACGGCGAGCAGAACACTGCGACGAGTGCGCATCCCTGGCTCCATCTTCAATAGCGTCTAGCGTTGTATTCCGAAGGCGTAGATCGTGCCGTCGAACGTCGTGATGTACGCGCGGCCGTTGGCCACCGTCAGGCCGCTGTAGTGATTCCACGTCGCGATCTCGTTGCCGCTGTTCCACAATTCGCGGCCCGTCAGCGCGTCGAGCGCGTAGAGCGCCGCGCGCCGCGATCCGGGAATGCGGCGAACGCCGCCGTTGCTGATCGCGCCGCCGTTCTGGGGGCCTGCCGGATCGTCGAACGCGCGGTCCGGCACGATCTGCGACGTGTCTTCGCCGCTCGCGTACGTAAAGATGATGCCGTTGGCGACGATCGCGTGCTCGGCCATGTCCATGTCGCGCGACAGCCATTGCGGCACGAGCTGCCACTTGCCGCTCCGTTCTTCGAGCGTGTAGGCCGCCACGCCACCGTTCTCCGGACGCGCGTGTTCGACTGGCGCCTTGAAGGTGCGGCTGACCGGGCCGTAGAACGGCACGACCACCCACTGGCGCCCTTTGGCGTCCTGCCAGGCGGCGAGCGCGCCCCAGATGCCCTTCTCGTCGAACGCCTGCGCGTCATTGCAGAGAAGCGGCGTGGTCTGCAGCGTGGTGCGATTGTCGGCGCCGCCGAGATCGTCCCGGTCGAGCAGCCATAACTTGCATTCCTTGCTCGTCGCGATCAGGAACTTCCGTCCTCGATAGTCGAAGGCCATCGGTGTGACGTTCAAGTCGAGGTCGCGCCGGAACAGCCAGTTGGCGTTGGGGGGCGCGAAGTAGTCGACCAGCTGCAGCTGCTTGTTCGCGTCGAGCTTCGCGGCCACGAGCGCGGTTCCGAGGTTGTTGGCCTCGGCGGAAAACGGCGCGTCGCCGGTGCCCATGAACACGCGTCCCTCCGGATCGATGGCCACACCGCGCCGGCCCCACATCCCGCCCCCGGCCGGGGCGAAGATGCTCGTAGTTTTCGTGGCGAGATCGTAGGAGAGGAACGCGTTGGTGTTGCCGCCGCATCCCTGGGCCGTCGACGTATAGATGACGCCGTTATAGAGATTCAACGCGTACGGCTTGCCGTTCGGTCCGGCAAACTTCTCGGGTGGCGCGATGTCGCCGCCCGTCGCGACGTCGAGCGTGTGAAGGCGGCCGTCCCACGAGAGCGCATACAGCGCGTATTTACCTTTGGTCGGCGTCGGCGCGATGGTGGGTACGGCGGTCTGCCCGCCTGGACACAACGTGCTGCCGACCCCGGTCGTCAATGGAGGGATAGATGCTCTCGAACTTTTTCTCCCAGATGGTCTCACCGCTGGCGACGTCGATCGCGTAGAGCTCGTCCGAGATGCCCGCGAAGATCGCCAGCTCGCGCGCCCCTCTGGCGGTCGTGACGCCAGAGACCGTGACCGGTGCAAAGAGGTTGTGCATCTGCCGCGGCGTGCTGTTGATTTTCACCTTCCACAGCAGCTTCATCGTGGCGACGTTGGTGGTGTTGAAGACTTTCTCGTTCTTCAGCCACCCGGTGCGCCCGTTGTCTACGCCTTCGGTCAGGTAGTCCTCGGCGGAGAGGGCCACGCAGGAAATCAGCACGAACGCAGTCAGCCATCGCATCGGAATACCTCGAGGAAGGGGGCAGACCCCTCACAAAGGTTAGGAACCCGCCCGTAGAGGTGTCAAGCCACGATCTGAAGGAGTTGACCTCGACTCGGTCCCGGCGGCGGAGCGGGCGGGGCCATGCCCTTCATCGCCTCGCGCGCGGCGGCCAGCCGCTGAACGACCTCGGGCCGCTCGAGAATCGTCTGCACGGGGGTGATGGTCCCGAGGTACTCGAGCAGGTCGCGAAAAAGATCGGGGCTCGCGGGGACCGAAAGGAAGAGGCCGCGAATGCGGCGCCCGAGCTCGCTGGCGGGCGGTGGTGGTTCGCGCTCTTCACGAATGGCCTCCATTTCGGCGAACCGCGTGCGGTCGACGGCAATCTGCGCGAAGTACCAGGGGGCGACTTCGGCTTCCGTCCGCCGATCGAATTCCTCGACGAGCGCGAGGGGGTCGTGTCCCTGCGTGCGGACCGAATCGCGGAGCGTGCGCGCGTGGAAAAAGCCAACCGTCAATCCACGGCCGGCGGAGGGATTCGTGCACGCCCACGCGTCGGCGATGGCCACAAACCCTGTCGCAACCGGCTTGCCCTCCACGACAAAGCGGCGGTAGCGATCGGCGATGCCGCTCATCGGAAGAACCGGAGTGATCGGCTGGCCGTCGAGCCAGTGCGAATGCATCGGACATGCGCGGATGGTATTCGTCCATCGGTCTTCGTGTCGCAGGTTCTTCAGCGGTTGGTCGCCCGTCGAGGCGAATACCGTGACCGACCACGTGTTGTTGTCGCCCGGCAGCGTGAGGACCGAGATCGAGCCGAGTGGAGTAAGCCCACTTACCAGCCGCTTTGGCGGCGTCCCGCTGAAGTACCGCGTGCAGTACGCGAAGCCGCAGTCCTCCTGTTCCTCGTACGGGCGACGCGCCCCAATGGCTTCGAGCCACTGCGGACTACGCGATTGACGCCCCGTCGCGTCGACGACGAGGTCGGCCCGAACCTCTTCGCCATTCGACATGCGGGCACCGCTGACATGAGGGACGCCCTCGATGGCAGCAGGACCGGTCAGAAGTACCTTGACGTCTACCCCGCGGCGGATCGTCACGCGTGGCTCGCGCGCGGCCACGGTGGCGAATACCCATTCACCAACCGCACGTCGTGCCGTCAGCGTCCAGAGCTTCTCGTCGATCGGCCGCGGTGTGCGATCGGTGAAGAACGGCGGGAGCGGATTGGCCAGATCGAATCGAGATGCGCCTGCCCGCGCCAACGCGTCAGGCACGTCCGGCAGTTCTGCCTCGAGCAAGAGGCGAAGGCCGGGCATGAAGTTGTGCGGCTGGCGGAACTGCGCGACGCCTTTGCGTTCCCAGTGTTCCCAGGCCGCATCCGGCGACTCGGGTATCGGGCCGGCATCACGTTCGAGCACGGTGACGTCATGGCCGTCGCGTGCCAGAAGGAGCGCCGTGCCGAGGCCGCAGATTCCGCTCCCGATGATCAGGATGTGCATGATTCGAACATTATCGACGATGACGGTCGGATATACTTTGCGCGCGCGGCAGTACCTTTCGAACGAAGTGCGCAGTTCAACCGTCGCGCCGGTGAGGAGACATCGCGTGCGCGTTCTTGCGGTCGTCGTCGTCGCCGCTTTGCTCACATGCCTGGTCGCATGTGAGACCAGGACCTCGCCGCTTAGCTACATTCCGAGGCCGACTGCCCCAACCGAGCCATATACCACTGACCCCTTCCCGCCGCCGACGCAGGTCCCGGCGTTCCGCCGCACGATCGTCGGAACCGTGCGCCAGGTGAGCGGCGGACCCATCGCAGGCGTGCAGATCGTTGGCTCTCCAAACTCGGAAGGTATCCGTCCACGGGCGGTAACAGCAGAGGACGGCTCCTTTCGGATCGACCAGACTGTTGCCGAGTTTTTGTCGTTTGATAAAACTGGTTATCACCCCGTCGGCTGGAGCATTCCGCCCAACACGTTCCATCAGGAGGTGCAGACGGTTGCCATCAGGATGCAGTCACACATCCTTATGTCATCAGGGTCGCCCTTCTCGAGCGTTATAACGTCAGAAGATGCGACATTCGAAGGCGGCTATCCCTTTGGCGATGAGGGCCAAGGGTACGAATGCAGCCCGTGCAAACTCGTCAGTGTGTCGGGAGCTGAGAACGGTGCGATGCTGCGGGTATCCTGGTCTGGTTCAATCCCGTTGGCGGTATGGGCAGGCGAACTCGGAAGTTATAACCCTCCGAGCGTTGCGGCTATCGCCAGCCCGGGTACGTCTGAACTCCTCCGAACCACGACGAGCCGCATCAACGCGATTCTCGTCGGCCTGGATCGAAGCAAGGGTCACACGCTGACCGAACCTGTCGCATTTACGTTGACCGTCACACGCCCCTGAGCGGTCTACTTTCCCGCTGGCGCTGTCGGCATCAGGCTCGGCATCTTCCCCTGCGACTCGACCAGCCGCTTCGCGAGCAGGTTGACGACCTGCGCCTCGCCGCGCACGTTCGTCAGGTACGCGGCGCGCAGCAGCTGCTCTTTCCGCCCGCGCAGCGCCTCGGTGATGCGATCGCGCATGCCGGGCGTGGACAGGTCGCGCTGGCCCGCCAGTTCGTGAGCGACGACCAGCACGATGCGTGTGCGAGCCGTTGGTGCCCACGACCCAGTTCACCGAGCCCGGCGCTTTCTTGAGCACGGCATCCCGCAGCTGCGGTGGCGCCTGCTTCAGCCTCGACATCGGCACGAAGCCGAGGTCGCCCCCGCGCGGCGTCGATTCGGGATCCTCGGAATAATCCATCGCCAGATCGCCGAACGACTGCGCCTTCCTTGAGGCGTCCCATCAGCATCGCCGCTTTCGCCGCCGCCGCCTGCGGCGTCGTCGCATCGTCGCCGGTGCGGTTCGCCACCTGCGCATCGCGCACGGGCGTGATGGCAATCTGCGCGATGTGGTACGCCTCTTCGGGCACGTTGAACTGCGCGCGGTTCGCGATGAAGAAATCGCTGACCTCCTGCGCCGAGACCGAAATCTTCGCCCCGACTTCCTGTTCGATGACCTTCTGCGTCAGCAACTCGCGGCGGAGATCTTCGCGCATGTCGGAGGCGGTCAAGCCGCGCTTGGTCAGCTCCTGCTGATACGCTTCGTCGGTGATGTTCTTCTTCGCCTCGGCATAGGCCGTGTCGAGCTCTTTGTCGGGGACCTCGACCTTCAGCTGCCGCGCCTTCGCCATCAGGATGTCCTGGATGATCAGGTCGTTCAGCAGGCTCAACTTGGCGGTCGTCGCCTCCTCATCCGAGAGCGGCTGCGAGACGTCCCGCAGGCGCCGGTAGGCTTTCTCGACGTCATCGCGAGTAATCTCGCGGCCGTCGACGGTCGCCCACGCGTTGTCGGAGACCTTTGCAGAAGATGAGGCTCCTGGCGCCGGTGCCGAGCCGCAGGCTGCCGTGAGAGAGATCGCGACCAGTGCGCCGAGCACGACCGTCAGTTTGGACAGAGGCATAGTGTGCAACGGTCAATTGTACGCGCTCGGGGAAGCAGGGCAAGATCGCGCATGGGAAAACGCGCGCTGATGCGAAGCCGCGCGCTCGGAAAATTGCTCGAACGGCGTCGCCAGGCCGATCGAAAACAGGAAGCATCGAGAGCGGCGATCTCAGATCGCGAGGCCGCCTCTGGTGCCGTTGGTCTGGCCGTACCCGGCCGCACCCTGCGAAGGTAATAACTGATATCAATTAAGTTATTACAGGACAATCATTTGTAGTGATAGTTATGCCGGAGGCGGGAGCCTTGATCATCTGGTAGCCCGAGGGGCGAAGGCGTATACTCTCCCTTTTCACGCCGATATCCAGCCTCGGAATTGATAGCTGTCCGGAGGTTTCGTCATGGCAGACAGCAACAAGCCGGTCGACAAGAACAAGCTGGTTGGTCAGAACTACTCCACTCCAGAGATCCGCACGAAAGTAACCGGACGCTCGCGATATGCCGAAGACTTCAAGCGCGCAGGGGATGTTGCACTGCCGCTTGCTCTTGAGCCCGTATGCACACGCGCGCGTGCTGAGCATCGATGCGAGCGCCGCGCTTGCGATGCCCGGCGTCAAAGCGATTCTGACAGCCGACGAAGTTCCCGGTCCGAAAGATCAGGTGAACGACGCAGGCCAGACCATCAGAGCCAATCCGAGAAGCGAGAAGGCGCTGACCAACGAGCCGCTGTATCAGGGCGAGCCGGTTCTCGCCATTGCGGCGACCGACGAGCTGACCGCGGCCGAAGCCATCGAGAAGATCAAAATCCGGTGGGAGCCGCTGCCGTTCAGCGTGGATCCTGTCGCCACGCTGCTTCCAGGCGCGATGACCGCGCGTGTCGAAGGCAACGTCTGGATCCGTCCGACACCCGTTCCCGGTCAGCCGCCAGGCGTGCCGGAAGTGCAGGATCTCAAATGGACCCAGGCCGAGGTCGATGAATACAACGCCGGCCGCCTGCCGATGGGGAAAGATACCGATCCCGAGTGGAAGTACGGCGACCTCGAAGCCGGGTTCAAGAAAGCGGACGTCGTTCTCGACGAAACGTTCGTCACGCCGAATACCAGCCACCAGTGCCTCGAGGCGCGCTCCTCGATGGCGTACTGGCAGAACGGCAAGCTGTACATCCATCTCTCGACGCAGAGCACGGTGCAGACGGTCATGTCCGTCGTGCGCTGGCTGGAGCTGCAGCCGGAGAACGTCGTGCTCATCGGCGAGTACTGCGGCGGCGGGTACGGCGCGAAGGGCACGGGAACGGTGACCGACATCATCCCGGCCCTGCTTTCGAAGAAAACCGGGACGCCCGTGCAGATGCGCATGAGCCGCGAGGAAGAGCACGCGGTTGGCGGTGCGCGGCCGGCTCTCCACGGACGCATGAAGGCCGGGTTCACCAAGGATGGAAAGCTCGTCGCCCTCGACATGTTCACGGTCGTCGAAGGCGGACCGTACGGGCCCGGCGGCGACGGCAACTCGGCCGGCCGTTTCGCCGCGCTCATGTACTCGCCCGAGGCGATGCGGTGGAGAGGTGTCACGGCGATTACCAACACGCCGCCGCGCCGCGCGCAGAGCCAGCCCGGCGGCATGCAGGGCATCGTGCTGATGGAAGCGGTCATGGACAAGGCCGCGCGCAAGCTCGGCGTCGATCAGGTCCAGATTCGCAAACTGAACGCACCGGCGGGCCGCCAGGCGTTCGGTCCTCCGAACGCGCAGGGCAACCGCACGACGACAACGAGCTGCTTCCTCAAGGAGACGCTCGACAAGGGCTCGGAGATGTTCAAGTGGGAGGAGCGGAAAGCCAGCAACGGCAAGCGCGTGGGCAACAAGGTGCGCGGTGTTGGCGTGGCGGTCAGCTCCTACAACGCCGGATCGGTCGGCTTCGACGGTCTCTTCGTCATCAAGCCGGACGGCCGCATGTACATCTATACCGGCGTCGGCAATCTCGGCACCGAGTCCTGGTCGGACTGCCAGCGCGTCGCCGCGGAAATGATGAGCATGCCGTGGGAGAAAGTGGACATCACCTTCGGCGACACGTCGAAGAACCTGCCGTGGAGCTGCGTGTCGGGCGGCAGCCAGACGATTCACGCGCACACGCGCGCGGCGCACGCCTCGGCCAGCGACGCCATCAAGAAGCTGCAGCAGATTGCGGCAAAGGATCTGGCGGCCGGCCCGAGGATTACGTCGTTGCCAATGAGCGAGTCGCCCGTAAGGGCGGCGGGGGCGGCATGACGCTCGCGAAAGCCGCGCAGCGCGCCATCGAGCTGGGCGGCGCGTTCGACGGCCACGAGCTGCCGAAAGACATCAACGCGTTTACGCGCCGATCGGCCACCGCGCTCGCTGGCCAGGGCCTGATGGGCGTTGCGCGCGACAGTACCCGCGCAACGGCGCCACGATGTCGTTCTGCACGGCGTTTGCGGAAGTCGAAGTCGACGTCGAGACGGGCGCCTACCAGGTCACCGATTTCCTGTGCGTCGCGGATGTCGGTACCGTCATCCACCCGCAGGCTCTGGGCGGGCAGATTCTCGGCCGCTCCATTCTGGGCATCGGCCACGCCATTGGTCAGAAGTGGGTATACGACCAGAAGTACGGAGTGGCGCTCGCGAGACGGTTCTATCAGAACAAACCGCCGACGATCCTCGACGTGCCGAGAAACATGACGTGGGCGGCGGTCGAGTTGCCCGATCCGGAGACCCCCGTCGGGGCCCGCGGTATCGGCGAGCCGCCGGTCGCGTCTGGCTGTTCGGCGGTGCTGAACGCGATCTCGGCGGCGGTGGGCGATCAGCTCATGGTGCGCGCGCCCGTGAACGCCGACGGCATACTGGCGTCGCTCGAAGCGGGACGAAACATGATTCGCCCGCTCACCGCGAACGTCTAAACTCCACATTCCGGTTCCAAGGTTCCGGGTTCAAATCCCGGTTCCTTGGTCCCGGTTCCTCAAAGCAAGTTTTCAGTTCTCAGTCTTCAGTTATCAGTTGCGATCTGCCGGAACAGGCCCGCTTCGTCGAACAATCCAAACACCTTCGTCACCTTTCCATTCTCGACGTGCAGAATCACATTGGCCACGATGCTGACCGCCCGCCCGCTGGGCGGCACCCCGAAAAAGGCGCCCGTGTGCGTCCCTTCCAGCACGAAGCGGACGGCCACGCGATCGGGGGTGCCGAATACGTCGACGAGCGTGTGATGGATGCCGTCGAACGCCGCGTAGAACGCCTGCGCAAACGCTTCATGGCCGGCGCGGTCCATCGGCGGGTTGCCGCCGAGCCAGGCGCGGTAGTCCGCCGCGCAGAGGTCGGCGGCCGGTCCGCCCCGCAGGCGATCCTGCTCGGTGAAGAAGCGGCGGGCGAGCGTGCGGTTGGCCTCGACGAGGGCGTCGGCATGTATGGTCGTCATGCACAATAGGAAACTATCTTTCCTATAATTTGTCAAGCAACTTTCGTATTATGTCTTCGATGCGCCCACCCCCCGGCGATTCGACGGCGTTTCGACACTACCGCAATACGCGGCTGTACCGTCCGCTGGCGCGGATTCTGCGCGTCTACAATCGGCGCCTGGTCGAGGGGCTGCACGCGCGCGGGTTCATGGATTTTTCGCCGTCGTTTCCGCAACTGCTGTCGAATCTCGACGTGGAGGGGACGCGCATCGGGCTGCTGGCGCAGCGCGCCGGGGTCACGCGCCAGGCCGCCGGCCAGCTGCTGCGCGAGATCGAGCGCTGCGGGTACGTCGACCGGCGTGCGGCGCCCGACGACGCGCGCGCGACGGTGGTGCGCTTCACGGCGCGGGGCCGGCGGCTGCTGGCGACGGTGTTCGATCTCGTGGACGAAATCGAGAGCGATTTCGCGGCGTCGCTCGAATCCGGCGAGTTCGACGAGCTTCGTGCGAAGCTCGTCATTCTTGCCAACGACATCGACGAGGTCGGGGCCTTCGGTCAGAAAGACGAGCCGCCCAGGCGGACCGGGCGCCGGCGGTAATCAGACGGATTCGTGGGTTCGTGAGGTTCGTCTAGTTCGTGAGGTTCGGAGAGGCTGAAGCCTCGTCGGCTTCAGCCTCCTGACCTGCTACCTGAAATACCAGTGGGCCGACAGCGACATGTCCAGCTTCCGCTGCGGGAATCCAACCGTCGAGACCTGCGACCATCGATAGTCGAGCTCCGCGCTGATCGCGAATTGCGGCATCGACGCGAACGTCATTTCGGCTCCGCCGAATGTCTGAATGCCCATGCCGTTCTCGCTCCCGGACACCTCGAGCTCCGAGACCGGACGGCTCACCGTCGTGCGAATCAGACTGCCGCCGCCGCCCACGTACGGCCGCGCCCAGAAGGAGTTGTTGATGGCGTCGGGCAATGCGTACGTGACGCTCGGCGCGAATTGAAGCGATGTGACGTGCCCGGGGCCCTGCAGATTGCCGAGACGCGAATGCAGCACTTCGACCTGCATGCCAAGTCGATTGCTCCACCACGTTCTCATGGTGGCGCCGAAGCCCGATCCGAAGCCAGGCGTAAAGGCATTCATGCGCGCGCCCATCCCGACGACGTGGTGAGGCAACTGCACGTAGGTCATGCCGGTTCGGGCTCGCATTGCGCTGGCCGTTGGCGAGGATGCGATCGGCGAGTGCCGCGGGGCCGTCCGACATCGACGCGGCCGATGCCGGGTCTGCGGCCGCCGCCACGCGGACCGGAGCCGGTGTGGTGCGGCGCGCGATGGTTCCGGCACTCACGTGCACGAACGCCACGCCGCCTTCGGCGCCCGGCCACGGCACTTCAATCCAGGAGCCGAGATTGCGCCTGACGTCGAGCACCGTGCCGATCTGTGCCTTTCCGATCACGGTGCTCGCAACGGTCGGAGATTTGTGAAGCTCTGCCGGCGTGGCTTTCACCGTCAGCTGCGTGTCCAGCGGGCCGGGCGCTTGTGCGGATACGGGCGATGTGCTCGCGCAGAGCGCAACGGTCAACGCCAAAACGTGACGAGTCATGAACGTCCTCCTGGCTGCGGCGACACGATCGTGTCGCCGTGATAACGCTTCTGTTAGTGCAGGCCGCGTAACCTGTTGATTCCATTCGTGCGCGGCCGATCCGTTTCAACGGGAGGCAAATGCTGTGCGAGTGGGGCGCACGGTGGTGCGGCTGGGTAAGCTGGCGTGCCTGTTCACGGCTGCCTGGTTCTGCTGCGCGTTGCGCAACGGCAGCCAACCCAAGAGAACCGTACAGTATCAAACTGACCCAATATAGAGGGGCTAAGAGAATTGCCGACCCCTAGGAATAGTTGCAGTGCAGTTACAGTTTTGGTACTCTGCCGCAACCTGCATCAAACAAAGACAGTGCCGCGACGGCCCCCCAGCTCGTTCGCGGTGATAGGCGCATGTACCGGAGAAACCGGAGCGTGCAAAGGAGTGCAATGATGCGCACGATTGCTGTCGTCAACCAGAAGGGCGGATGCGGAAAGACGACCACGGCCATCAATCTTTCGGCGTTCCTTGCGCTGCAGGGACGCCGGACGCTGGTCGTCGACATGGACCCGCAGGGACACGCGACGCTGGGGTTACTGCCCGATGCCGTTCAATTGTCGAGCACGATGTATGACGTGTTCATACAGCATCACGACGGTCGTGATGTGCGTCTGCCGAACATTGTTCAATCGTCGCAGCCGAATCTCGATGTGGCCCCCGCCGACATCCTGCTGAGCGGGGTGCCGGAGAAACTCGCGGGCGTGCCGAATCGCGAAAACTTCCTGGCGGAAATGCTCGGCGACGTCGAGGAGTCACTACGACTACGTGATCGTCGACTGTCCGCCTCACGTCGGGTTTCTGACGTTCAACGCGCTGTGCGCGGCGTCGGAAGCCATCGTGCCTGTCGATCCGAGTTTTTTTGCGCTCCACGGCATCGCCAAGCTTCTGGAAACGTTCGACGTGCTGTCGAAAAGAACCGGACACCGCGTCGAGGCGCGCGCGCTCGTGACGCTCTACAGCGGTCGAAGCCGGTTCGCCAGGGATGTCGTCGAGGAGATCTTCAAGCACCTCGCGGACGCGCACTTCAACACCATCATCCGCCACAGCGTGAAGCTGGCCGAAGCGGCGAGTCATGGCGTGCCGATCACCGCATACAGCTATCGTTGCACGGGCTTTGACGACTACGCGGGGCTGGCCGCGGAAGTGCTCGCCATGGAGGCGGGCCGCCGACAAGCCGGGCTCGGACGTGGAGCCGCGTTCGCGTCCGTGTGCGCCGATACTGACCGATGAGGGGGTCGTGTTCGCGCTCGACGCACCAGCGGCCGAACGCGTGCAGCTCGTCGGCGATTTCAACGAGTGGACGCTCGATGCGAACGAGATGACGCGGTCGGGAGACGTGTGGCAGTCGGTGCTGAAGCTGGAACCCGGCCGCTACCGTTACCGGTTCGTCGTCGATGGACGATGGTGCAGCGATCCGTTGAACGCGGAGGTCGAGCCATCACCGTACGGTGGCGAAAATTCCGTCTGCGTCGTGGCAGAGATGCGCTGAATGAGCGGATCGACGCCATTCGATGGCGGACCGGCGCATGAAAGACGAGCCCCAAGGCCGCTCGGGCGCGGCCTGGAGGAAGTGTCCCACTTCTTCTTGCCCGGCTCGGCATCTGCGACGCCCGCCGGCAAAACAGGCGAGGCCACATCGGAGCGGGCTGCGCGTCCCGCCGCCCGTGTCGGCCTCGCCGTGCTCCACGCCGGTCCGGCGCTCACCCGTGTCCAGGTCACAGACACGCTCAGGGAGTGCCGAAACGCGCTCGGCGACGACATCCTGGCCATCGGCGCCGGGATCGCGTGCAGTCCGTACGGAGAAATCGATCTCATCGCGCTGGATCTCGCTCACGTGTTGACGATCGTCGAGGTGCAGACCAGGCTCGATGACGGCATGGTTGCGCGCGGGCTGAGCCACGTCGACTGGGCCGTACGAAACCTGCCCATCGTTCAGCGTCTGTACCCAACTGGTCCATCGACATGACCCGCCCTCCACGACTGGTGCTCGTGGCGCCGCGCTTCTCGCTCGCGTTGAGAAGCGGCATCCGCCAGATCGCGTCGCCGGCGATTTCCTGCTTCCGCTATTCGGCGGTCGATCTGTCAGGCGAAACCGGCCTGCTGGTCGAGCGGGTGTGAGGCATTGGCGGTAGACTAGGCGCACTCATCCAGCCGTACCCGTTTCAAGGAGGAATGATATGCGCGCGAAAATCGCCGGTGGGTTTCTGCTCTGTTTCGTGTTGGCCGCAGGTGTCGGGCCTGCAGCGGCGCAAGAGCCGCAGCGCGGCCGCGGAACGCCGCCGCCGCTCAGCACCGACCCGTACAACATCTGGCCGGCGAAGCAGCTGTCGACACCGGGCAGGCTCGGCAATTACGGCCACTACAGCGCGAGCATCCAGCGCCGCGACGTGGGAGCCGCACCCGAGACGCATACGGGCTTTTCTCACTTCCTCATGTTCACGAGCGGCGAGGGGAATGTGATTCTTGGCGGACAGATCGTCGATGGCCCGGACGGGAAAAAAGTGATCAAGGGGGAGACACCCACAAGATCGTCCTGGGCGAGATGTATCACATCCCGATCAACACGGCGCACCAGGTCGTGCCCAATGCCGGCAGCTCGGTGACCTACTGGGTGACCAACATCAACGTGCCGAAGTAGCGCCGGAGTCAACACTAGGGCGGGTCCTGTACTATCAAGACCCGCCGTGCTGCTGAAGTAGCCGGCGCACGCTACAATCGGGCGGGTCCTGCAGCGCACCCGCCCACTTTTTACTTTCTACTTTTTACTTTCTACTTTCTTATTTCGCCCTGCCCGTATATCCCTTCGCGATCATCTGCACCGAGAACAGGCACGACGGCGTGGCCACCCAGAGCGTCTGCTTGTTCGGTCCGCCGAAGGCGAGGTTCTGCGGGCGCTGCGATGTCGGAATCAACCCGAGCGACTTGCCATCCTTGCTGAACACCTGCACGCCGGGCTGGATACCACGTAGATGCGGCCTTCGGCGTCGACCGCGATGCCGTCAGCGTGGCTTTCTTTGGCGCCGTTCAGCCCTTCGTACGGACCGAAGGTGCGCTTGTTCGTCAGCTTGCCGTCGGCCCGATGTCGAACACGTCCAGGTGGTCTCCGCTCGAGTCGCCGGAATAGAGCGTCTTTTCGTCCGGGCTCAGCTGGATGCCGTGCGCGCTCGCCGCTTCGCCCATCTTCACGGCCTCGGTCTTACCGGGGGCGATGTAGTACACGGCCGACGGCTTGTCGCTCGGCAGCGTAAACCAGATCCCGTCTTTCTTGTCGACGACCAGGTCGTTCGGACGGGCGGCAAATTTCGCAATCACCGATTTGGTTGGCTGAAGCACCGCGATGCTGTCTGCCGTCGTGGCGAGGATGCGACCCTTCGAATCGAGCGCGAGGCCGTTCGCACGATTCGTGTCCTCGAGGAACACCGTCATGGCGCCGCTCTTGTCGATCTTGTGCACCCTGCTGGCGCCAGGTTCGGTCAAGAGCGTCGTGCCGTCGGGCATGGCGAAAGGGCCTTCACTGCTCCGCATGCCGTCCTTCACGATCGTCACTTTCGTGCCCTTGGCAACGACGCCGGGAATCCCGGGCGCGACCGTTTCTGTCGCGGGCGGCGGCGGCGCGCCACGGCCGCCTTGAGCGTACGCCAATGCCGAGCAGAGCACACAGAGCACGACGACCGAAAACTTTCTCATAACCCCTCCATGCAACAACCGGAACTTGCGGTGGTGTGTTTCGGACGAGATCCTACTGTGGTGCGCTGGACATGTGCAACGCCAAGTGTCAATCCGTATAATCCCTGACAGATCGCGCCAGATTCAGTGCAGGAGTGGCAGATGAATCTTAGAGTTCAAACCATCGCGCTCGCGGTTCTCGCCGCCAGCGCCGTTGCCCCTCCACTTCGCTCGGGACAGGCCGCGCAGACACCGCCGCCCGGGCGGGTGGACGGCACGGGCGGGGCGAGGACGTCGGCCCAGACACGCCCGCCCGACAGCCGCCGCCCACGAGGCAGCGCGGTGGGGCTGCTCGGCTGGAAGGCAGGCATTCGATCCGACGCGTTCGGCCGCATGCCGTTTGCTGAAGCGGCGGCGAGAATCGACGCGGCTGGCGTCGCGTTTGTCGAAGGCGTCAGCACGAATCTCGACTACACGCTCAGCGGCCAGGCGCTCGCAGAGGTGAAAGAGCGGCTGGCCCAGCTCGGGCTTCGCGTCGCCGCATATCGCATCGACGCGATGCCGGCTGACGCCGCATCGCGCCAGAGGCTGGTGGACTTCGTGCGCGCCCTCGAAATCGAGCTGGTGCTGACGCGCCAGGCGACCGATTTGCCCGGCGTGACCGTCGCGGTGGAAGACGCGCGGGGCGTCTACAGGCAGGGTGAGAAAACGGTCGGCGCCAACCTGCGCGATGCGGCCGGGGCCGCGCCGCTTCTGCTGGATTTGAGCCGGCAGCAGCCTCCCGAACGGCCCGAATGGCCCAACAAGTGCGGCGACTGCGCGACCTCGCGGCCATCAACGCGCGCGTTGTTCTTCACGATCGATCCTGGCGCCGGCGAGAACTACGACAGGGCCGTCCGTATGGCGCAAGGGTATCGCGTGAACGCGATCTCGCGCATGATGCCGATTACGACGACCGACGGGATTCCCGCGGACGAACGGCAGAAGATCGACGCGGCGGTGCCGCGGCAGCCGCTGGCCAAGCCCGCACGCGCGCGAAAACTGTTGATTCTCGACGTTTGTCCGGCCGGCGGCTTCTATCACACGACGATCGCGCACGGCAATCTGATGCTGCAGCTCATCGCGAAGTACACGGGCGCGTACGAGCCGGTGTTCGACAACAACCTCGACAATCTGAAATATCCGCACATCAAGCAGTACGACGCCGTGTTTCTCAACAGCGTCGTCGGCCCCGTGTTTTCGGATCCGGAGGTGCTCGACGGGCTGATTCGCTACGTGCGCGAAGGCGGTGGCGTCGCGGGGCTGCACGGGGTCACGTTCTCGTCTCAGGACGTGCGCGAGTTCGGCGAGCTGATGGGCGCGCAGGAAGGCCCGCACCAGTACAACGGCGAGCCGGGCACACTGAAGATCGACGATCCCGCAAGCCCGCTGACGAAGCATTTTGGCGGGAAGGGCTTCTCGATGATGGACGAGTTCTATCACTTCCCGATGACCGGTCCGTACACGCGCGAAAAACTGCACGTGCTCCTCAGCGTCGACGCCGATCGGACCGATCTCAAGAAGTGGGAATACCTGCGCCCCGACCGCGACTTCGGGATGGTGTGGATCAAGACAGAAGGAAAGGGGCGTGTCTTCAACAGCGTGCTGGGGCACCGGCCGGAGTTCTACATGATGCCCGACCTGGTGAAGCTGATGCTCGGCGGCATCCAGTTCGTGCTCGGCGATCTGCCGGCCGACACGACGCCGAGCGCGAAGCTGGCAAAGAAGTAGGGCTCGGCTTCAGCCGAGCCGTAACCTTTACTTGAATACGGAGTGTCCGGCTTCAGCCGGACCGCGGCGGGGAGCTTTCGGCGACAAACAGATCGGCAGTCGGGCCGGTGTTGCTGCATCGCGAACCCGAAGCTTCGGGGCCGGACGCGCGCTGCGACGCCGCTTGTGACCGTCTGACGCGAGGACACTGACTTCGCCTTTCATCCTCGCTCGGCTCCTACTGGCTTCTCGCGCGGTCAGGCGTCACCCGTCGGCCGCCTGCGCACGGCTTCGCGCCGCAGCAACACTAACCCGACTGCCGCGTGTGCCATCACACCTCAGCGATGAGTGCTGATGCCGACGAGCTATCCTGGGCGCCTCCGCGCCATAAACGCGCAGAGGCCAGCCGCCACGTTCGCAACCACGCCTATCTTGTAATTGGTCATTGTAGAAAACAGAGGCGCTTGTCCGCTGTCTTGAAGGCCAAAGCTGCACGCCGACAACCAAAAGTTCCCAACAAAGAGGATCAGGCCGACGATCCCCCATCCGTTGAGCATGAATCTCCACGCCTTCGGTGCTGTCGCCATATCTACACCAGCGTCTCGACCACGCATAAGTGAAGCTCCAGAGAGAGCGTTATTTCAAAATCGTGTAATGCGTGATGGCGCTTGGATTGGCGTGGCTGCGGCGCGAAGCCGTGCGCAGGCGGCCGACACGTCCACGCCTGACCGCACGAGAAGCCAGTGGGAGTCGAGCGAGGATGAAGAGCGGAGGCTGTGTCCTCGCGTCGCGCGGTCCGCTTCGGCATCGCAGTGCGCGTCCGGCCCCGGAGCTTCGGATTCGCGCGGCAGCCACGCCAATCCAAGGGCATCGGTTGAACGGGTTCAGGTCCGGCTAAAGCCGGACACTACGTACTGATGACTGAGAACTGATGACTGACAACTTATTTGAACATCGACAGCTCGATCGCGTCCCCCATGGCCTTGTAGCCCGCATCAGCCGGATGCAGGTAGTCGCACGAATCGTACTTCTCGAGGAACTTCTTCGGATCGCTCGGATCGCGCGTCGCCTTGTCGAAATCGATGACGCCGTCGTAGCCCTTGCCGTTCCGAATCCAGTCGTTCAGCGCCTGCCGCTTCGCCTCGCCGGCCTCGGTGAAGTACGCGGCGCCCCAGAACGGCGTCAGCGTAGCCCCGTAAATTTTCAATCCGCGCGCGTGCGCCTGGCTGATCAGCTGCTTGTGGCCGGCGATTAGATCTTCGGCGGTCGGCGTCGGATTCTGCCGCGCGTTGCCGATGTCGTTGATGCCTTCGAGCACGATGACGTGGGTGATGCCGGGGAGCGAGAGCACGTGACGCTCGAAGCGCGCGAGCGCGTTGATGCCCGCGCCGACGGCCCTGACGTCGATGCCCGGCGGCACGCTGCCTTCGTTCAGCACGCGATTGCCGCCGATGCCCGCGTTCAGAACTCCCATCTTGATGCCCTGCGCCAGCAGGCGCTTCGCCAGGTGATCGGGCCAGCGGTTGTTCGTGTCGGGCGTCGAGCGCGCGCCGTCGGTAATGGAATCGCCGAAGGCGACCACGGCGCCGGCGTTGTCGGGCGCCACGACGTCGACGTGCGAGAGCAGGAACCAGCTCTGCGTGCGGCCGACGATCGGAAACGTCGTCTTGCCGGCGTGATTGCCGGTTTCCGAAATGTAGTTGGTCTGCAGTGCGGCGCCGTGCATGGTCACCGTGGCCGGCGTGTTGGTCGTGCCGGGCAGATACAGGTCGATTGCGAGGTCGGCCAGCTGAGGCACCGCGAGATCCACCGGGTCGCTGTAAGCGATCGCGTTCGCGGGAATCGTGATGCTGGGTCTGCCGCTGAACGTCAGCGGCCGGCCCGACCCTTGAATCGCGCTGTCCTTGTCGCGAACCGCGATATGCGCCGCGCCGACGGTGACCGTGCCGGTGCCGTAGGCGTTGGTCAGCACGACCCGCGCGCGCGTGCCGCCGATGCTCGTGCGTACGACCTGACGCAACGTCTGATTCGTAAAGTGCAGGTAAGGCTGTGGCGCGAACGTCTGGCCCGGCGGCGGGACCACGGCGGGCGCGGGAGGCGCGCCGCATCGAGTGTTGACCATGAACGGCGGGAGCGCAGGTCCGGGAACCGGCGGAACGGGGTTCTGGGGCCGTCCCACTTCCGCAGTGGCCCACGTGCCGACCCATCGCTCAGTCCCCTGAGCGAATGCGGCCGTGTGGAGACCGGCGAGCAACACCACCGAGGACAGAACATTTCGCAGCATGACGCCTTCCTTGTGGCGCAAATGCTAGCGGCAATGCGGGAAGCTGTCCAGCGTGTCGAGCCGGGCTTTCAGGCCACGCGCGGCGGCGCGGGCTGCGTGCCATGGTCGTTGTTGCCGCCCCGGCGCTCGCGCAGCAGCAGGCGCCGCATGGTGCGGAGATCGTTCAGGATGCGGCTGCTCGCCTTGATGTGGTGCCTCAACTGTTCGATCTTGAAGCTGAGAAGGTGGATGGCTTCCACACCGCGGCTGATGACCATCGTATCGGCCAGCACGATGCGTTTGAGCTCTTCTTCCGTCGTTGCCTGGACTTCTTCCAGCACTTCGTCCAGGAGCTTCAGGTACTCGTGTGTACTCTCGATCGTGTCGAATGGATTTTGTGCCATAAGCCCTGCCGTTGAGGGCAGTAAGCGCGCAAGGGCCATACCATCGGTTTTCGTCGAATTCGTTGACGTCGGCGTGTGGCAGCGCTGCAAAGTCTGCCGGTGCGACGACAAAATTCCGCGAATGACACCGGAGTGGTAGCATTCCGGTCCGGCAATGACTTCGATGAAACGCGTCCTGCTGTTTTCTGCGGCGTCCGTCGTCCTTGCGGGCCTCGGGCTTCTTCAGGCCCAGCGCCCGGCGGGCGGCCGTCAGGTGCCCACCTTCCGCGTCGATCCCACGTGGCCAAAACCGCTGCCGAACAGGTGGATCATCGGCGCCGTCGCGGGCGTGGCCGTCGACCGGCGCGATCACGTCTGGATTACACATCGACCTTCGACGCTGCAACCGAACGAGACTCGATCGATATGGAAAGCGGCGCCGCCCGTGCTCGAGTTCGATGCGGCCGGCGCGCTGGTGTCGTCGTGGGGTGGTCCGGGCACCGGGTACGAGTGGCCCCAGCTCGAGCACGGCATTTACGTCGACGACAACGACCAGGTGTGGCTGGGCGCCGGCGGCGAAAAGGATTCGCACATCCTGAAGTTCTCGCGCGATGGAAAGTTCCTGATGCAAATCGGCCGTCAGGGCCAGGGTGGCGGCAGCAACGACACGGCGAACCTCGGCGCGCCGGCGAACATGGTTGTCGATGCCGCCGCCAACGAGGTGTACGTCGCCGACGGCTACGTCAACCATCGCGTCATCGTCTTCGACGCCTCGACCGGCGCCTACAAACGTCATTGGGGCGCCTACGGCAATCAGCCAGACGATGGATTTTTCACGCGGGCGGGTGAGAAGCTGCCGGGACCATTCCGTGGCGTCGTGCAGAATGAAAACCGCCCGAGCCAGTACGATCCGGCCGGCCCGCCCTCGCCGCAGTTTCGCATCGTGCACGCCGTGCGCATCTCGAACGACGGTCTCGTCTACGTGTGCGATCGCACGAACGATCGTTTACAGGTCTTCACGAAAGCCGGCCGCTTCGTGCGGGAGACCGTGATCGCGAAAGACACGCTCGGCAGCGGCTCGGTGTGGGACGTCGGCTTTTCCACCGACCCGAAACAGGCGTTTCTCTTCATCAACGACGGCACGAACCAGCTGATCTACGTGGTCGATCGGCAAACGCTCGAGGTCGTGAGCACGTTCGGAGGCGCCGGGCACTGGGTGGGGCAGTTCTATGGGGCCCACAACCTCGCCGTGAACGCGAAGGGCGACCTCTTTATTACGGAAACGTATGAGGGGAAGAGGGTCCAGAAGTTCATCTACGCGGGGTTGGGCACGCCTTCTGTATCACCGTAGCACCACCTGATTCGCAATCTCGTGTTCCAAAAATGATCGCGAAGTTCTCAAGTTGGAGCACTAAGGTCTGCCCGCCGGAGCACTTCTCCCTGAAAACGGAATACATCCCGAGGGTAGACAAGAGTCCGACTCTGGTCTGACTTGTGCAGTTGGGGATGCACCCGGATCACCTTGGAGGCCCCCCATGGAGGAGCGCGAAGCGCGGCTGGCGTTGAAGCAGGACATCATCAATCGTATTTGCGGCGAGTTCCTCGAAATGCCGGGGCTCGGGCTCAAGCGCGAGCAGGCTCGCCGGCTGTGGCATGTCGACGACGAATTCTGTGGGGAGATTCTGGACTTCCTCGTGGAGTCCCGCTTCCTTTGCCGCCGGTCGGACGGCCGTTACGTCCGCGCCGCGACCGCCTCGGAAAGCGTGGCGCTGTCCGCCGCCCGACGCGAAGCCGTGTGAGTTTGTGCGATAGCCTGCCCGCGCTCCCCCAGCTCGCGGGCAGCCCCTCGCATCTTCATCCCGCCACCTGAACGTCACACTGTGATCGCCATCGCTTCCCCTTTTGGGGTGGTATGGCGATTGCGAAACCAGGCACCAGCGTACGCACGCGTCGTGATGGGCGGACCGTCATTAGTCTGCTAATCGCGGGCAGATGTCCACTGCCTGGCAGACTTTTCCGGCCGATCGATGCCGCGCTGACCCTGATGAAAAACCTGCAGAGCTCCGGCAACGTCGCCGAAGAACTCGAACGGCTCGCGGCACTTCACCGCCGCTACCGCGAAGGGGACATCCACGTTCACGTGCCCGAAGGCCTCACCGATGGGGGCCATCCGCTCGAAGAGCTCATCCTGGAGCATCTGCCGACCTCGGCCGCCGCGCTGGACGCGGCATCGAGAAACCTGTTTTCGTCGCTGCCGGTCGCATTCGATCCGGGACATTCGATTGGTCCGTACCTCGCGACCGTCGATCGCGATGCTCAGGGACAGCCCTATCGCTTTCTCGACATGGGCGCACTCATCGCCACGCAGGCGTTTGGCGAGAACGAGCCCGACGTCATTGCGGCCGTGGTGAAGCATCTGCCGTACACCTTCTCGCGCTACGCGCATTCGGAGTATCAGACGGGGGTCTCGCTGCAGCTGAAGGCGGCGCTGAATCGTATCGCGCCGGCCGGCACGCCCCGCCACTTCGTCGTCAACACCGGCGCCGAGGCCGTGGAGAACGCGATCAAATCTGTCCTGCTGAATCGAGTGAAGACGTCGGGCGAACCGGATGGCGGCTTCGTGATCTCGTTTGAAGGTGCGTTCCACGGCCGCACGCTCGGCAGCCTGGCGGTGACGCATCGCAAGCGCGCCCGCCTGGGATTTCCGACGTTCGACTGGCCGCAGGTGTCGTTCCCCGTGCTCGACGGCAGCGTAAAGCAGACCGCGCGCCGCGAGGAGAGGAGCCTCAAACAGGTCTGGGACCTGCTCGTGTCAGGGCGCCTTCCGCACGCGGAGAAAAACAAGGAAACGTTCCGTCGCGAACTGGACGCCATCGATGCCTTTCTGGCGACCCCGGGGCAGGATCCGGTTGCGTTCATGGCGGCTCAGCGCGCCGCGTTGAGCGCCGACACCATCAGGCGCAGCCGACGGGTGGCTGCGGTGCTGGTCGAGCCCATTCAGGGCGAGGGCGGTGTCCGCACGACCAGCGCGCGATTCATGCAGCGCCTGCGGCTGCTCACGGGCATCTACGACGTCCCGCTGATGTTCGACGAAGTGCAGACGGGCTGGGGCGCGACGGGACGGATGTGGGCGCACGAGCTCTTCGACCTGCCGGTTCCGCCCGACGTCGTCGTCTGGGCGAAGAAAGCGCAGAACGGCGTGCTCTTCGTGAGCGAAGAGCTGGCGACGTTCTTCCAGGAAGAGAAGAAGTTCAACACCACCTGGGAAGGCGATGCGGTCGGCATGGTGCGCCTGCTGGCCGTGCTCGACAAGATCGATCTGGCCCAGGTTCGCCGTACCGGCGCTCTCGCGCGCGAAGGACTCGACGCGCTCGCCGAGGCGTACACAGGCCTCATCGAAAATGTGCGCGGCGCCGGGGTCATGCTCGCCTTCGACGTCCCGCGCGCCGATCTGCAGGACGCGCTCCGCGATCGCGCTTTTCGACGCGGATTGGTGCTCCTGCCCGCGGGAGAGCGCACACTCCGGTTCTACCCCCGCTACGACACGGAGCCCGCCGCGATTGCCGAAGGCGTGGCGATTCTGAAAGCCGCTGTCGAGGACATCGTCGAGGGACAGGCCGAACCGCTGCCGTCGGCCCCCGAGATCGACACCCAGCCGCTCGATTACGCGCTCGAATGCCTCGAAGTCGTCGACATCACCGCGGCGAATTTCCATGAGCACAGAACGCAGATCATGGATGTCGAGACCGAGCACTACGGCTCGATGAGGCTCCGTGCCCCCGATGCCCGGCGAAACGGCGGACGCCGGCTGCTGCAACTGCCCTGCGAGATGCTCGAGGCGACCCTGTCGAATGCCCGCGCCATCGGCGTGGCCCTGCGGGATGCGGTGAGCGGGCGCTTCGTGGCGTACGCCCTTGGCAGCGCGCTCGAAGACCACGACGAAGAGGGCGTGGCGTCCGACCCGTTCTTCGGCGACAACAACACGTTCTATCTGCACGCGACCGCGGCGCGGCCGTCGATGCAGAACCATCTGGCTGTCGAAAATCTGCTGCTCGACGTGATCCGCATCCGCGTGCTCACCGCGGGATTCGAATACATCTCCGCGCTCATCGAGGAGCGCATGCAGCAGACAGGCCCGCAGTGGCTGCAGCAGGCGCGGATCATCCAGGCGGTCGACAACTACCTTCGCAGCGGCATCCGCTTCGTGTACCTGCAGATGTCATCCGAGAAACGGCAGGGACCGCGTGTTCCCGTCGCCGCGGACACGGCGTAATAGAGGCATTCATGACCGAAGTGGGCATGTGGATCGATCACCGACACGAACACGCGGCAGCCGGCGAGACCATCGCGGTCGAAAATCCGGCAACCGAAGAGGCGATCGCGCTGGTCCCGCGGGCGCAGTCCGCCGACGTGGCGGCCGCCGTCGAGCGTGCCCGCATCGCGTACCAGGACTGGCGCCGTGTGACGGCGCTCGAGAAGGCCAGGTTGCTGCACGAGGTGGCCGCCCGCATACGCGCGATGCACCGCGAGCTGGCAGAGACGATGACGATCGAGGGCGGCAAGCCCATGATCGAGAACCTCGACGAGATCGAGTGGACGACCGCGTGCTTCGACTACTACGCGGAGATCGGGCGCAATTCGCGCGGCAATTCCATTCCGCCCAGCTTCGAGCACCAGGTGAACTTCACCGTGAAGGAGCCGTTCGGCGTCGTGGCCGCCATCGTGCCCTTCAACTACCCGCTGCTGCTCATGGCGTGGAAGGTCGCTCCGGCGCTCGCGGCCGGCAACACGATCATCATCAAGCCGGCCGAGGAGACGCCGCTGGCCACGCTGATGCTGGCCAGGGCGTTTGACGTGCTGCCGCCTGGCGTCGTCGGCATCGTCACCGGCACCGGCAAGGAAGCCGGAGAAGCGCTCGTGCGGCATCCGCATGTGAATGTGATTGCCTTCACGGGTTCGACCACGACCGGCAAGCACATCATGCGGCTGGCCGCCGATTCGCTGAAGCGGGTGAATCTCGAGACCAGCGGCATCGATCCCTTCATCGTCTGCGAGGACGCCGACCTCGATATCGCCGCGCGCGGTGCGGTGTGGGCGCGCTATCTCAATGCGGGCCAGGTCTGCACGTCGGCCAAGCGCTTTTACGTCGTCAACGAGATTGCCGATGCGTTCGCCGAGCGGTTCGCCGAGCTGGCCCGACAGGTCGTCGTCGGCGACCCGCGGAATCCCACGACCGATATGGGTCCGCTGATTTCGAGCAAGGCGTTGTGCGCTGTCAAGCAGTCGATCGAACGGGCCGTCGGCGAAGGCGCGTGTCTCGTGACCGGGGGCGGCCGGCCGGCAGGCTGCGAACGCGGTTACTTTCTCGAGCCCACGCTCCTCGACCACGTGAAGCATGGCAGCAGCCCGACGCGCGAGGAAATCTTCGGGCCGGTGGCCGCGATTATCCGGGTGCGTGATGTCGACGAGGCCATCGCGCTGGCCAACGACAGCGAATACGGGCTTGGCGCCAACATCTACACGAACAACCTGCGTTACGTGATGCGCGCGATGGAGGACATCAAGGCGGGCACGTTCTGGGTGAACGACCCGCTGACCGACAACGAAGCCGGTCCGTTTGGCGGCATGCGCCAGAGCGGTATCGGCCGCGAGCTTGGAGAAGAAGGGCTCGATGCCTTTCGCGAGACCAAGCACGTGCACATCGACTACATCCAGGAGCGCAAGAGCTACTGGTTCCCGGTACTCGGAGCGCAAGTGGTGAGGAACGTGGAAAACGTTTCGGCACTCGAGAGACGCGACGCGATCTGTATCCGCACGGCACTGCCGGGGCCGCGGAGCCTTGCGCTCGTCGAGGAGCGCCGGCGCTTCGTGGCGGCGGGCGTGGCCGAAGCCAGACACGGCATCTTCTTCGAGCGGGCCGAAGGGGCGCGTCTCGTCGACGTCGATGGCAACGTGTTCCTGGATTTCGGCGGCGGCATCGGCTGCCTCAATGCCGGCCATTCGGCGCCGCGTGTTCTGACGCGCGTACGGGAGCAGTTGGCCAAACTGCAGCACGCGTGCTTCATGACGGCGCCCTATGAGCCCTATGTGGCGCTGGCGCGGAAGCTGTGCGCAATCGTGCCGATTGCCGACCCCGTCAAGGCGGCGCTGTTCAACAGCGGGGCCGAAGCCGTCGAGAACGCCATCAAAATCGCGCGAGCGGCGACTGGCCGGTCTGCCGTGCTCGCGTTCGATCCCGGGTTTCACGGCCGCACCCTGCTCGCGCTGTCGCTGACGAGTAAATCCTTTCCTTACCGGCACGGGTTCGGTCCGTTCGCTCCCGAGGTGTACCGGTTTCCGCTTCCGGACATGTTGCGGCGGCCGTCTGGTACGTCGGCGGAATCATTTGTCGCGCATTCGATCGCCGAGCTGCACCGTTTTCTGACGAGCACCGTGCGGCCGGACTCGATCGCCTGCGCGATTATCGAGCCGGTGCTCGGCGAAGGCGGCTTCATCGTGCCGCCCCGGGAGTTCCTCGCGGATCTCGCCGCGACCTGCAAGGCGCACGGCATCCTTCTGATCGCCGATGAAGTGCAGACGGGGTTCGGCCGGACCGGGCGGATGTTCGCGTGCGAGCGTTTCGGCCTCGAGCCCGATCTCATGTGCCTGGCGAAATCGCTGTCGAATGGCTTCCCGCTTTCGGCGGTCGTCGGCCGCGCCGCGATCATGGACGCGGCACAGCCCGGCGGACTGGGCGGCACGTTCGGCGGGAACCCGGTTTCCTGCGCGGCGGCCCTCGGTGCAATCGAGACCATCGAAGAGGAAGGACTGTCGGATCGCGCCGAAGCCATAGGCGACCTCGTCGGATCGCGCTTCGAGGAAATGGCGTCCCGGTATCCGTTCATCGCCGAGGCCCGTGGCGTGGGCGCCATGCGCGCGATCGAACTGGTTGAAGAGGGGACGTTGCGGCCCGATGCCGCTCGTACCGCGCGTGTCCTTGCGCTGGCAGCCGCGCGGGGATTGTTGCTCCTTTCCGCGGGCCTCGGCGGCAACGTCATTCGCACGCTGATGCCGCTGGTGATCACGGACGCTGAACTCGAGGAGGGGCTGACCGTGCTCGGGTCATGCCTGTCAGATGCCGCGTAATGGAAACGGGAGGCCCGATCGCATGAAGCCGCGCGTTGTCATTCTCGGAGGCGCAGGGGCGATGGGCCGGATTACCGCGCTCGACCTCGTGCGTACCTGCGGCAACAAGGTTCACGTCGTGATCGCCGACCGCGACGTCTCCGCCGTGCGTGGACTTCCGGTCGAGACGGCACAGGTCGATGTCACCGACCCGGAAAGCCTGCGAACGGTGCTCTCCGGTGCGTACGCGACCATCGCGTCGCTCCCGTATCGCTTCAATCTGGACGCGATGCACGGCGCGCTCGACGCTGGCGCGCATTACATCGATCTCGGCGGTCTGTTCCACGTCACGCGACAGCAGCTCGAGCTGGCGTCCGCGTTCAAACGGCGCGGCGTGATGGCCATCCTCGGCATCGGCTCGGCGCCAGGGATTGTGAACGTGCTCGCCGTGATGGCGTCGCGCGGACTCGACCAGGTTCGCGAGATCCATTGCCTGGTCGGCAACATCGATCAAACGCGTTTTCGCAACGCGTCGCCGCTCGGATTCGGCTACTCGGCCGACACGCTGCTGGACGAGTTCACGATGCCGTCTGCCGTGTTCAGGGAAGGCAAGTTCAAGATGGTTCCGCCCCTCGATCCGGGCGAGCGCCTGGCGGTCCAGTTTCCGGTCCCGGTCGGTACGATGGGCGTCGATACGACGCTGCACTCCGAAGTGGCGACCCTGCCGCTGTCGTTTCGAAAGCGCGGGATCCGCGAGGTTACGTTCCGGCAGGCCTTCGAGAAGGACTTTCGCGAGAAGCTCATGTTCCTCGTGCAGTTGGGTCTGGCCGACACGAGCGCGCTTCCATCGACCAACGGTCATGGCGTCGTGCCTCGAGACGTGTTGATGGCGCTGGTTCGCCGTCTCGCGCCGCCCGTTCAGATGGGAAAGGCCGTTCGTTATGAGGTGTTGCGCACGGTCGTGCGAGGCACGGTCGGCCGGCGCCGCGTGATGGTGACAGCCGATTGCCACGCCGACAACCATGCCGGACACGGGATCGGACCCGACATCGACACCGGTGCGCCGCCCTCGATTGCCGTTCAGCTGCTGCTCGCAGGCGAAATGAAAGTGCGTCCGGGCGTCTGGGCGCCAGAGCAGGTGGTGCCGGTCGCGCCCTTCGTGCGCGAGCTTCGACACCGGGGAATGATCGTGACCTGCGAAGCGGCATAGTGTGCATTTTCGAACCACGACAGAAACGTAATTCATGCCTGTGTCACACTGCTAAAGCCCCAGTATGTTGAAGGTTGAACTGCACACGCACACGTCCGACGACCCGATCGATCGGATTCCCCATAGCGCCACCGAGCTCATCGATCACGCGGTTTCTCTCGGTTATCACGCGCTCGCGATCACGCTGCACGAACACCAGCTCGACATTTCGGAGCTGACGCCGTACGCCAGGGAGCGGGGCCTCGTCCTGATTCCGGGTGCGGAGCGATCGATTGAGGGACGCCACGTGCTGCTGCTCAATTTCAAGAGCGGCACCGATGGCATACGCTCCTTTGCTGACCTCGCGCGTCTGAAGCAGCGCGAGCCCGGGCTCGTCATTGCCCCCCATCCGTTCTTCCCGGCGCCCACCTGCCTGCGCGGCGACATGGATCGGCACGCGGAGCTCTTCGACGCCGTCGAGTACAACGCGATGTTCACGCGGTTCGTCAACTTCAATGCACGGGCCGAGCGGTGGGCGGCGGCGAACGGCAAGCCTCTCGTCGGGAACTGCGACGTGCACCGCCTGCGTCAACTGGGCACGACGTATTCGCTGATTGACGCCGAGCTGCACCCGGACGCCATCTGCGCCGCCATTGCGGCCGGCCGGACGCGTGTCGAATGCCGGCCATTGAGCCCCATCGACGCCGCGAGCGTGATGAGCTCGCTCATAATCCAGGATCTTCTGGCGCTGGGCCGCCGGCCGGCGGCGGTGGCGACGAAGCCCCGCGCCCGACTCACCCACGGGTAACTCGCTTCCGCTCGCGCTCACGCCACACGTCTGCCGCTCCTCGCCGAACACCGGACACGCGGGCGATAATAGGGGGCTATGGCTATCGAATCGGTCAACCCCTCCACAGGCGACACGATCAAAACCTACGACGAAATGACGCCTCAACAAACGGCCGCGGCTGTGGCCGACGCGCACGAGGCATGGAAGACCTGGCGCAAGGTCCCGTTCAGGGAGCGCGCCGTGCCCATGAAGAAGGCCGCCGCCATTCTTCGTCAGCGGAAGGAAGAGTTCGCGACGCTGATGGCGCTCGAAATGGGCAAACCCCTCAAGCAGGGGATTGCCGAAGCCGAAAAATCGGCGCTCGGCTGCGACTACTACGCCGATCATGCCGAGGGCCATCTGGCGCCCGAGACGATCAAAACGGACGCGTCGAAATCGGGCGTGGCGTTCGAGCCCATCGGCGTCGTGCTCGCCGTCATGCCGTGGAATTTTCCGTTCTGGCAGGTCTTCCGGTTTGCGGCGCCCGCGTTGATGGCCGGTAATTCCGGCGTACTGAAGCACGCGTCGAACGTGCCGGGCTGCGCGCTGGCGATCGAGCAGGTGTTTGTCGAGGCAGGATTTCCCAGGGGCGTGTTCAGAACGCTCCTGATCGGCAGCCGTCAGGTGAAGGCGGTCATCGAGAATCCGCTCGTGGCTGCCGTGACGTTGACCGGCAGCACGCCCGCCGGCAAAGCCGTTGCGTCGCAGGCCGGAGCGGTCATCAAGAAAACCGTGCTCGAGCTCGGGGGATCGGATGCGTATATCGTGCTCGACGATGCCGATCTCGATCTGGCAGTGAACACGTGCGTCACCTCGCGCCTGATCAATTCGGGTCAGAGCTGCGTCAACGCCAAGCGCTTCATCGTCGTCGAGTCGCTGGCGGCGGCGTTCACCGAGAAGTTCGTGGCCGCGATGAAGACAAAGAAGATGGGCGACCCCATGGCGGAAGGCACCGATGTCGGCCCGCAGTCGCGGCCGGATCTGCGCGACGAGCTGCACAAGCAGGTCGTCGACTCCGTGGCGAAGGGCGCGAAAGCGCTGCTTGGTGGCGAGATTCCGTCAGGCCGCGGGTCGTTCTATCCGCCGACGGTCTTGACCGGTGTCCGGAAGGGCATGCCGGCGTACGACGAAGAGCTCTTCGGTCCGGTTGCGGCGATCGTGACGGCACGCGACGAGGCCGACGCGATCCGCATCGCGAACGACAGCATCTTCGGGCTGGGCGCCGCGGTGTTTACCAAAGACGTGGCGAGGGGCGAGCGCGTTGCCGGTGAGCTCGAAGCGGGATGCACGTTCGTCAACGCGCTGGTCGCGTCCGATCCCCGCCTGCCGTTTGGCGGCATCAAGGAATCAGGGTACGGCCGCGAGTTGGGGAGCTACGGGATCAAAGAGTTTGTGAACATCAAAACTGTGTACATCAAGTGACGGAGGAGCTGATCTGAGGGCACGGAGGGTTTCGGTTTCTTCAACACGGAGGCACGGAGGCACGGAGAAGAAATTTCCATCCTTTTGACCCGGATTGCGACTCTCCGAACGATCTCCGCACGGCGCGGCGGTTGCACTGCCAGCGTCTATGCTCCCACACCCGCTGAATCACATCTCGTTTCTGATAATCCAGGCATCGATCGAGGTACATCGAATACTTGGACCCGGACTTCTCGAGAGTGTGTACCGTGCCTGCCTGATCTATGAATTACGTGAGAGAGGATTGAAGGTCGTCGCCGAGCGGGTCGTGCCGCTGTGTTACAAGGGGCAGGTCTTCGACGCGGCCTATCGAGTCGACCTGCTCGTCGAAGATGAGGTGATGGTCGAAGTCAAGGCGATTGCGGGGATTCTAGATGTGCACCAGGCCCAACTTCTGTCCTACCTGAGGCTGGCAGACAAGCCGCTGGGCCTGCTGATCAACTTCCACGTTCCGGTCCTGGTTAAGGGTGTGAAGCGGATCATGAACGGCGCGCCCGATGCAGCGCTTTCAAAGAAGCCCTAAACCTCCGTGCCTCCGTGTCTCCGTGTTGAGACACGCAACCCTCCGTGACCTCAACATCAACACGCCCAGCAGCACCCCGGCTCCGATCCCTCCTACGACGAACCACCAGATAGCAGGGATAACCATGGACATCATGAAGCCCAGGATGACCATCGTCAGCCCGCCGATGCCTTCGACGCCGCTCCCGGTAAGGCTCACCCTTTTTTTCCGGTCGAGACGCTTCCACATCATCCACTCGGCGACCACCGGATCGGTCGGCGTCAGGTTGAGCGCGACGGGAGGATGCGGGGCGTAGAGGGCCTGCATGACGAGCGCGGCGATGAGCTGGCGCCACAACCAGAGCCGCGAATGTCCGGCGCCGGAACTCTTCGATGATGTCGCCCGCGAGCGGCTCGTTGTCGAGCGCGAGCCTGGCGAGCAGCGTTTCAGCGAGTCTGGGGGGCTTCGGGGCTGTCATACCGTCCCTCCCTTCAATTGAGCCACGCCCTTCCAGAGCGCGACGAGCGAGCGTTGCGTATCCTTGACCGCCTTGAGTCCCTGCGGTGTCACGTCGAAGAATCGCTTGGCGCGGCCCCCGCGCTCGGGGCTGGGGTTGCCCATCCGCGACGATACCATGCTGTTGCGCTCGAGGCGCTCGAGGGCGGTGTAGATCGCACCGAGAATCACGCTGCGGCGTCCGGTGGTTTCGATTTCGCGCGCGATCGGCACGCCGTAGGCCTGATCGCCGAGCCGCAGGATGGCCAGGAGAATCATCAGCTCGAAGTCGGTGAGGAGGTCGCGTGCCATTTAATTACAAATTATGAACAAATTCTGCCGGGCGTGTCAACTGTTACCATCAGGCCCGAAACAAGGGGGGCATATGCGAATTTCTCTAGGCGTGCTTGCGTTGACGGCCGTCGTGCTCGGAGGACAGACGACGCTGGCCCAGACCAGGACGTATCGGACGCTCAACGATACCTTCGCGCCGCCGCACTTCGCGTCCCTCGACGCCTGGAACCAGCGCGCCGCGCACATACGCGAACTGATTCTGGAATCCGCAGGGTTGATGCCCATGCCCGAGCGAACGCCGCTTGGCGCGCAGGTGTTCGGCGAAATCAAGCGCGACGACTACAGCGTATCGAAGGTGTACTTCGAAAGCCTGCCGGGGTTTATTGTCACGGGGAATCTCTACCGTCCTGCTGGCGAGGGGCCGTTTCCGGCGATTCTCTCGCCGCACGGCCACTGGGCGTACGGCCGCCTCGAAAACTCGGCCGTGGCGTCGGTGCCGGGGCGCGCGATCAACCTCGCACGCCAGGGCTTCGTCGTGTTCACGATCGACATGGTCGGCTACAACGACAGCTGGCAGCTTCCGCATCGGTTGTTCGGTGGTCCGCGCGAGAAGCTGTGGGGCCTCAGCGTCGCGGGTCTGCAGTTGTGGAATGGTATCCGCGCGCTCGATTTTCTCGAGTCGCTGCCCTACGTGCGCCGCGACGCCATCGGCGCGACAGGCGCATCGGGCGGCGGCACGCAGGTCTTCCTCCTCGCGGCGGTCGACGAACGTGTGGCCGTCGCGGCGCCCGTCAACATGATCTCGCTCCAGATGCAGGGCGGCTGCCTCTGCGAAAACCAGCCCGGGCTGCGGCTCGACACGACCAACGTGGAAATCGCCGCGACGATTGCCCCGCGTCCGCTCTTGATGGTGTCGGCCACCGGCGACTGGACGACGAACACGATGAAGCGGGAGTACCCGGCGGTTCGCGAGCTGTACGCGTTGAGGGGCGCGGCCGATCGCGTGCACGGCGTGCAGTTCGACGCGCCTCACAACTACAACCGCGACTCGCGAGAAGCGGTCTACGCGTGGATGGCGCGCTGGCTGCAAGGCGCCCCCGCCGACGTCAAGCGCGAAGAGCGCGCGTTCACACCGGAGCCGCTGCCCGATCTGCTCGTCTTTCATCAGCGGCCCGTGCCCGACGGCGCGGTGACGGCCGCTCAACTCACCGAAAACTGGATTGCCGCCGCTCGCGGCCAGCTGGCAGCGTTGCCGCTCGACGCACGAGCGCGCGCGCTGCGTCTGGCGCTGGGCTACGGGTCGTCATCACCGGATGCGGCGACACCCGCCGCGGCGGGCCGGCGTCGAACGGCGGTCGTCGCCGGGGCGGATCCGGCGCTGGAGCGTCAACTCCGTTCGGCGGGCTTCGTCGTGAAGGCGATCGATTTCACGCCGTTCGATGCGGCCGAGGCAGAAAAGATTCCGCACTTCGACACCTACAACAGGACTGCCGCGAGCCAGCGTGTGGCCGACATCGTCGAGGCGCTGCGTCTCGCACCCGATGCGGTGCTCGTGGCATCTGGAGACAGCGCGCTCGCGGCTCTCCTCGCGTCGGCAATCGAGCCGGGCCGGAAGATGGTGCTCGATGTCGGCGATTTCGACACGACGAGCGACGCGGCTTTCGTGGATCGGTTGTACATCCCGGGCCTGCGCCGCGCGGGCGATCTGTCCACCGCCCTCGCGCTTGCGGGCGATCGCATCGCGATCCACAACGCCGGCGGCACCTTCACGTTGTCCGGCGCGAGCGTTCGCCGGGAAAAGCTGACGCCACGGGAGATTGTCGGCCTGCTGAAGAAACCCTGAGAGTGCAAGGTTCGTCGGTTCGTCGGGTTCGTGGAGTTCGTTTAGTTCGTGGGTTCGTGGGTTCGTGGGGTTCGTTAGGTTCGTTGAGTTCGCGTAGCGCACCGAACCTCACGAACTGACGAACTACGAACCTACGAACCTGACGAACCTGACGAACTTCACGAACCTGACGAACTTTAAGAACTCTACGAACTCTACGGACTTTACGAACCCACCCGTGAACCCGTGAAACCGTGTGTCCCATTTTGAGGCTTGTCGCAAACCGTGAAAAGTTTGTGACGCGTATGACTTTCGACCCCTGACGTCGTCTAATGGGATCAGAGGTCATCATGAACGCCACACATCGCGCGCTCAACGGCTTTGGTCTCGGCGCACGTGCGGGCGACACCCGGCTGGTGAACGAGCCGCGGGCCTGGCTGCGCGCGCAGGTGCAGGGCGGCGCGCCCCTCCTCGCCGCTCCGGCCGAAGCATCACCCGCCGCTATCGCCGAAGCCCTCCACGCCTTTCGGGCGGTCGGGCAGGCCGCCGGACAACAGGAACAACAACAGGCGCGGCAACAGGCTCGCCGGCGTCTCGTCCAGATTGCGGCAGCCGAAAGCCACGCGGCGCTCGCCCAGCGCGTGACGAGCGATCGCCCGTTTGTCGAGCGGCTCGTCGCCTTCTGGTCGAACCATCTGTGCGTCTCCACCGGCGCCAAGGTCCTGGTCGCGCCGCTGGCCGGCAGCTACGAGCGCGACGCCATCAGGCCCCATGTCGTCGGCCGCTTCGAAGACATGGTGCTCGCGTCCGCGCGGCACCCGGCGATGCTCGTGTACCTCGACAACTTCCAGTCGATCGGCCCGAATTCGCGCGGAGGACAGTTCAGCGGCCGGGGCGGCCGCGGCCAGAAGCGCGGGCTGAACGAAAACTACGCGCGAGAGCTGCTCGAGCTTCACACGCTGGGCGTTGACGGTGGATACGCGCAGCAGGATGTCCAGGAGCTCGCGAAGATTCTCACCGGGTGGACGGTGGCCGGGCTGGTGCGAGGAGCGCCGCAGGTCACAGCGCAGCGCGGCCGCCGGCCGAACGGCCGGGCCGGCACCACGCCAGCCGCCGCGGATCCGGACCGCAACGGTCCCGTCGGATTCACGTTCCAGGCGCTGCTGCACGAGCCGGGTACAAAGACTGTCCTCGGAGTGAAATACGGCGACGATGGTGAAGAGGAAGGCGAGCGGGTGATTCGCGCGCTCTGCCGCCATCCGTCCACCTCGCGCTTCGTCGCTACGAAGCTCGTCACGCATTTCGTCGGAGACCAGCCGCCGGCCGCGGCGGTCGATCGCATCGCCCGTGTGTTCCGCGACACCCACGGCGATCTTCGCGCCGTGTCACTCGCGCTCGTCGACCTCGATGACGCCTGGAGCGAAGGGGCACGGAAGTTCCGCACGCCGCAGGATTGGCTCGTCGCCGCGCTCCGCGCGTTCAACGCCACCGACGTCAGCGAGTCCGTGCTGCCGCTGCTGCGTCAATTGCGTCACCCGCTCTGGTCGCCGCAATCGCCCAAGGGCTTCGGGGATACGACGCAGGAATGGGCCGATCCCGATTCGCTGCTGAATCGGGCCGAGCTCGCGCGCACGATCGCGAGACGGCTGAGAGTGCAGCGCGTCGATCCACGCGGGCTTCTCGACCTCGTCGATATCCCGTCCGGAGATCCACTCCGCGGATTCCTTGCCGACAACTCGATCCCCGCAGACGAGCGTGTCGCGCTCGCACTGGCAGGTCCTGCTTTTCAATGGAGATGACCATGAACCGCCGCACCTTCGTTCGCAACATGTGCCTCGGCGGCATCGCGACGTTCGGCTTTCCCGTCGTCAACTTCGCGCAGGTGAAGCAAAGCGGCCGGTTCGTCTTCGTCCTCCTTCGTGGAGGGTTCGACGGGCTCGCGGCCGTGGTGCCGTTCGGCGATTCCTCGTATCGATCCCTCAGAGGCGCGTTTGCGTTCGAGGAATCGGAGCTGGCGGAATTGAACGACACGTTCGGTCTGGCGCCCGGCCTGGCGCCGATGCGAGAGCTGTGGCAACAGAACGAGCTGGTGGTGCTGCACGCAATGGCGATTCCATACCGCACGCGAAGCCATTTCGACGGCCAGGCGATTCTCGAGACCGGCATCGATCGGCCTGTCGGATCGTCCGATGGCTGGCTCAATCGCCTGCTTCAGGTGATGTCGGGCGCGCGCTCGGGCATCGCGATCGCTTCGGGCATGCCGCGGTCGCTCACCGGATCGTTCAACGTGCAGACGTGGTCGCCCACACAGCTCGGGGTGGTCAGCGATGCCTATCTCGATCGGCTGTCGTCGCTGTATCGCACCGACAAGGTCTTGTACGGACGATTTGAAGCCGCGGTGCAGCAGCAGGACCTCGTCGGCGAAGAACCGATGGCCGGCGGCAACGCACGCCGCGGGGGCATTACGCCGCTCATGCGCGCGACAGCCAAGATCCTGCGTCAGGAAGGCGGCCCGAACATCGCCGCAGTAGAATTCAGCGGCTGGGATACGCATGCGAACCAGGGGATGGCTGGTGGTGCGCTCGATCGGCTGCTCGGCCAGCTCGCCGAAGGCTTGATGGCGCTTCGCACCGACATGGGGCCGGCGTGGTCGAACACGACCGTGGTCGTCATGACCGAGTTCGGACGCACGGCGCGCCCGAATGGCACGCGCGGAACGGATCACGGCACCGCGGGCGCCGGGTTCGTGATCGGTCCGAAGGTCGCGCGCTCGACCGTCTTCTCCGACTGGCCCGGCCTTGGCGATCGCGCGCTGTTCGAGGGACGCGATCTCAAGCCGACGCTCGATACGCGCGCGGTGCTGAAAGGCGCGATCGCGGCGGCATTCGATCTGACGCCGGCGCAGGCCGACCGCGTCTTTCCCGGTTCCACCGCCGTCCGCGGCACTTATGAATTGATGGGTTGACGAACCCAACGAACCTCACGAACCAACGACTAACGAAGAACTTGACGAACCTACGAACTTGACGGCTCGTCTACTGTCCGTCAACGTGGGCCGGCCGCGCGAAATCGGCGGCCAGGACCCCTGGACGACGGGGATTTTCAAGAGTCCCGTGCCGGGACCGGTTCATCTTTCCCTGCGGAATCTCGATGGAGATGGTCAGGCCGATCTGAAAGTGCACGGCGGACCCGACAAGGCCGTGTGCGTGTACTCCGCCGAGCATTTTCCCGAGTGGCGGCGCCAGCTCGGCGTGGAGGAATGCGGGCCCGGGTCGTTCGGAGAGAACTTCTCGGTGTCGGAACTTCGCGAATCGACCGTGTCCATTGGCGACACGTTCCGCGTCGGCACCGCCGTCGTGCAGGTCTCGCAGCCCCGCGCGCCATGCTGGAAGCTCGGACGCCGCTGGAATCGGCTCGACATGCCGAAGCTCGTCATCAAGAGCGGCCGGACCGGTTGGTACTTTCGGGTACTCGAGCCGGGTGTGGTCGAGACCGGCGACGCGCTGACGCTCGTCGACCGGCCCTTTGCCCGGTGGACGATCGAGGCCGTCAACGGCGTCGCCTACAGCGCTGAAGGCGCGATGGATCTCGACGCGGCGCGCGAGTTGTCCCAGTGTCCGGTTTTGTCCGCCGTCTGGCGCGACGATTTTCGAGAAGCCGCCTCGTAATAAAATCTCACCGTGTCCGAACGGTATCGCGCCGACGATCTCGTCCTCTTTGCATCGCAACTCCTCGAAAAGGCCGGCATGCCGCGCGCTCGTGCGACCACGATGGCCGAGGTCATGGTCGAAGGCGATTTACTGGGCCACGACACACACGGTCTCGATCAGCTGGCCGGGTATCTCGAACAGATCAGGGACGGGCTGATGGCGACGTCGGGGGAGCCGGAAGTGGTGGCCGATCTCGGATCGGCGCTGACGTGGGACGGTCACCGGCTGCCCGGTCAGTGGCTCGTGAAACAGGCCATCGCTGAAGCACGATCGCGAATCCTCGCGCATCCGGTCGTGACGGTTGTCATCGGCCGGGGCCACCACATCGGCTGCCTGCAGGCGTATCTCAAACCGGTGACCGACGCCGGGCTCGTCATGCTGTTGATGTGTTCCGATCCGGCGGCCGCCGGCGTCACGCCGCACGGGGGTGTGCAGTCGCGTATCACGCCGAATCCGCTCGCGGCCGGATTTCCCACGGGCGGCGATCCGATTCTCATCGACATCAGCGCATCGACGACGACAAACGCGATGAACAAACGGTTGGCCGCTACAGGCGAACGTCTGCCGGGGCCGTGGCTCGTCGACGCGGATGGCCGCGCGACCGACGATCCCCGGGTGCTTGCCGGCGACAGACCCGGCGCGATGCTGCCGCTCGGCGGCCTCGAGCTCGGTCACAAAGGTTTCGCGCTCGCGCTGATTGTCGAGACCCTGACGTCGGCGCTTTCGGGTCACGGACGATCGGAACATCCGCGCCCGTGGACCGCGTCTGTCTTCCTCCAGATGATCGATCCCGACGCGTTCGGCGGCCGCGAAGGGTTTACGCGTGAGATGCGCCATCTCGTCGAGCTGTGCAAGACGACCCCGGTGGCGCCGGGGAATCCGCCGGTCCGGCTTCCCGGCGAAGGTGCGCTGGCGCGCAGGCGACGGCAGATCCGCGAAGGGATCGCGCTGCACGAAGGCATCGTCCCGGCACTCACACCGTGGGCAGAGCGGTTAGGTGTCGCCGTGGTCACGCCACGCGCCGCGTGACACCTTGCGCGAGACATTTCGCGACAACCGATCCGGCATCTTTGATGCGGATACACTCTTACGCGGATGATTCGTCGTGTCCTGGGAACCATGGTGGTGTTCGGAGCTTTCTCGCCGTCCTCCTTTGCTGCCCCGCAGGCTCCTCCTCTCACGACCAGCGCTCCGAGAACGGCCACTGTCACGATCACAACGGAGCCGATCGACGTTGACGGGGCGCTCACCGAGCCGGTGTGGCGCACGGCTTCCAAAATCGGAGACCTGATTCAACGGCAGCCCGACGAAGGCGAGCAGCCGACCGAACGAACGGAGGTAGTGCTCGTGCGCGACGAGCGCAATCTGTACATCGGCGTGATCGCCTACGATTCCGAGCCCGAGCGCGTGATCGGCAGCCAGATGGCGCGCGACGCGAGTCTGATGGCGGACGACCGCATCGAAATCCTCCTCGACACATTCCGCGACCAGCGCAGCGCGTTTTATTTCGCGACCAATCCGGCCGGCGCGCTGGTCGACGGCCTCGCGTTTTCGAATGGGCAACTGAACACGGAATGGGACGCGATCTGGGAGGTGAAGACGCGCCGCACGGACGAAGGGTGGGTCGCCGAGTTCGCGATTCCCTTCAAGAGCCTCAGCTTTCCGGCCGGACAGGAGGCCTGGGGCTTCAACATCGCGCGCACGGTGTACCGGAAGCTCGAAGACAATCGCTGGTCGGGTGCGCGCCTTCAGACGCAGTTCCTTCAGGTGTCCGAGGCCGGCGAGATCAACAGCCTCGCGGGACTGTCACAGGGCGTCGGGTTGGATCTGCGCCCGTTCCTCGCAGGAAGCTGGTTGCGGCTGAGCCGCGACCAGGGCGACGATTTCAACCGCAAGCCCGGGCTCGATCTCTTCTACCACCTGACGCCGAGCCTCAAGCTGACCGCCACGTTCAACACCGACTTCGGCGAGACTGAAGTCGATGCGCGCCAGATCAACCTGACACGCTTCTCGCTGTTGTTCCCGGAGAAGCGCGCGTTCTTTCTCGAAGGCGCCGGTGTGTTCAGCTTCGCCAGCACTGGTCCGGAAACGCCAGGAGGCATCCCCGCGACCGGCGCAGACCTGTTCCCGTTCTTCAGCCGTCAGATTGGCCTCGTCTCGGGCCAGGAAGTGCCGATCGATGCCGGCGTCAAGCTGACGGGCACCGTCGGGCGTACCGATATCGGCGTGCTGGATGTGCGGTCAGGCGATCTCGAGACCCCGGTTCGGGTGATCGCCGAAGAAAAGAATTTTTTCGTCGGCCGCATCAAGCGCAACATCTTCCAGCAGTCGTATATCGGCGCCATCTTCACCGACGGCAATCCGGCCGTGGGCCAGGAAGGGCGGGTGTACGGCGCCGATGTGCGTCTGGCCACGTCGCGGTTTCTCGGCGGGCGGCGCAACTTCGTGGTCAACGCCTACGGCGTGCGAAGCGAAAATCCGGCGTCGCCGGGCAACGACTGGTCGTACGGCTTCTCGGCGAATTATCCGAACGACCGGTACCTGGCGCAGTTCGCGATGCGCGATATCCAGTCGAACTTCAGGCCCGCGCTCGGATTCGTGCAGCGCGATAACGTGCGGCTGCTGCGGGCGGGCGCCAGCTACAACCCGCGTCCGTCGTTCCTGAACATCCTGCAGATGAACCACGACATCTACTTCACCAGGTTCACGAGGCTCGACAACGACCAGGTCGAGAGCTGGGATGTGTATGTCACCTGGTTGGACTGGCACTTCAAGTCGGGCGACAGCATGCACGGCTTTTTCGATTTCAACCCGACCTACGAGCGGCTGTTCGAGACGTTCGAAATCTCGCCAGGCGTGTTTCTCCTGCCCGGTGAGTACCGGTTCACCCGCTTACGGAACAACCTGTTTGCGACGGCGGCCAAGCGGCCGCTTTCGGGGAACGTCAGCATCACCTGGGGCAACTACTGGTCGGGCCAGGCCGAGCAGGTGACGGCGTCGATGGTCTACAAACTGCCGCCCTGGTTTACGCTGAACCTCTCCACGAATCAGACGTTCGCGCATCTGCCCGAAGGGAATTTCATCGCCCGAATCATGACCGCGAACATCAACTACGCCGCGTCGCCGCGGCTCTCGTTCTCGAATCTCGTTCAGTTCGACAACCGGTCGAAGAATCTCGGGTGGCAGAGCCGGATGCGCTGGACGCTCGAGCCCGGCAGCGACCTGTTCTTCGCGTTCAACCAGGGTTGGATACACGAACTGGAAGAGGGCGAGGACAACGACAGCCTGCGGTTCAGACCGCAGGACACCAAAGTGTCGGCGAAGTTTCAGTACTCCTATCGCTTCTAGCGCGCCGAACACGCTGGACTATTCGTCGACATGGCTTTCACGATCCGTCTGCTGCTCGTCCTTGCGGTGGCGGGAGCGTCGTGCCGGCCGGCGCCTGCCAAACCCCCGGCCGAGCGCGCCGCACCGAGCACCAGCCGGCAGCTCGGGTCCTGGAACGGCGAAAGCAACACCACGCTCGGATTCGTGAGCGAGTCGGGGTCGTTTCGCATCAACTGGACCGTGCAGAACAAGGACAACGCGCGGCCGGGTACCTTCCTCCTGACGCTGCGCAGCGGCATCAGCGGACGCGTGCTGAAAGTCATCGCCGAGCACCGCAGCGCGGGCAGCGGCAGCGTGGAGTTCGGCGACGACCCGCGGCTGTACGAGCTCATCGTGGAATCGAGCGGCATCAACTGGTCGATTTCGGCAGAGGAGACGATGGCCACGCGACGAAAGTGACGCCTGCCGGCGCGCCGGTACGAAGCCAAGACGAAAGATCGGGGCGCGAGTAGCGCACGGCCACAAACTGATACAAAACCGCACCCGCCGGGCGCCCGAAAACCCCTGAAAACGCCCACGAAACAGGCCCCTTCCACTACAATTGAAAGCTCAATACAACGGAGATCAGCATGACCGTTTGGTACCAGCTTCCCTCGAAATTTCGTGGGCGTCAGGCGATTGCCGCGCTCCTTGTCTCGATGCTCGTTCCGATGGCCCTGGCGGCGCAGCAACCCGCCGAAGAGCCCGGCAAACCCGTCGAAGGTCCGGCGTTCGGTGCGGCGGGTCCGCGACCCTCGAAGATCGAAGGCCCCGCTGCCGATCGCATGGTGGCGGAGTGGATGCTCCGCATGGGCGGCAGCATCGTGCTCGAAGGGCAGCGCAAGCCGATTACCGATCTGGCGGACCTTCCCACGACCGACTTTCAGATTCGCACACTGAACTTCACCGGCATCACGATGTACGCCGCGTCGTTGCAGGACGAGCTGCGGAAACTGCCGCCCCTTCCGCATCTCAAGGAGCTGTACATCAACGGCCGGCTCTGGTACGACCAGCCGGCGCCGCGCGTCCAGTCCACCATCGCGCTCTTCAGCGAAGCGAAAGCCCTCGAGAAGTTCGTGATGAGCAAGCCCGTCCAGACCTATATCCCCTTCAACGATCTCGCGCTGAAGACGCTGACGTCGTTGCCCGACCTCAAGGAAGTACGCATTCACCAGACGCGCAGCTCGGGTATGTCGCTGGCGGCCTTTCCGCTGACGCACCTGGATCTGAACTACGTGGTCACGTTCAACGATTCGGGCATGGCCGGCCTGAAAGGAAAGACGACGCTGCAGCGGTTGTATCTGCGCGGCACGTCCATCACGGATGCCGGCATCCAGAACCTCTCCGATCTGACCAACCTGATCGAGCTCGACTTGTCTGACATATCCATGACCGATCGAGGCCTTGCGGCATTGTCGGGGCTGACAAAGCTGCGCCGCCTGAACCTGCAAAGCGCCGATGTGACCGATGCCGGCCTCGACGCGCTGAAGAACATGACGGCGCTCGAAGAGCTCAGCCTGTACCGGACCAAAGTGACCAACGCGGGCCTCGTGAAGCTGGCCGGCCTGACGAATCTGCGGACCGTCGATCTGCGCTACAGCCGCGTGACGACCGCTGGTGTGCGCGACCTGGCCGCGAAGCTGCCTAAAACCGAGCTTTTCATGCTCGAGTCTTCGCAGCGTGAACCGAAGCGCGCGATGGCGGCCTCGGATGTGGCGACCAGGGGCGACGCGGCCGTCGGCGAATGGCTCCGCGCCATCGGCGGCAAGGTACAGATGGCCGACGGCAGGATCACCGCCGTTTCGCTCAACGGCACGTCGATTACCGACCGGGAATTCGTCGTCCTCGGCAAGCTCCCGCAGTTGACGCAGCTGAGCGTGCAACATACCGAGGTCAGCACGATCGGCCTCGAACAACTGGCCGCGATTCGCACGCTGGAGCGTCTCGACCTCGGGCACACCTTGCTCGGCGACAATGCGCTGCCGATGCTCGCCTCACTCACGAACCTGCGCGCGCTTCACATGCCGAGCACGCTCGTGGAAGGGACCGGCCTCGCGTCGCTGAAGGCGCTTTCGAACCTTCGCGAGCTCGATCTCGGGAATTCGCCAATTGCGGACGAGGGCATGGAACAACTGGCGCAGTTGACGGGCCTCGAGTCGCTCAACCTGCGCCATACCGACATCACCGACGCCGGTACAGGGCACTTCGCGGCCCTGAAGAACCTCAAGCGGCTCGACCTGACATCGGTGGACATCACCGAAAAGGGAATGGCGGCGCTCGCGTCGTTGTCCGCGCTCGAGGATCTGGACCTGAGTTTCACGCGGTCTGCCGAGCCCGGTCTGGAAATGATCACGAAGCTCACGGGATTGAAGCGTCTTGGCCTCGAGCAGACGAGCATCACCGACACGGGCATGGCCTGGGTGGCGAAGCTGCCGAAGCTCGAAGCGCTGAACCTGAACTACACGCCGGTGAGCGACGCCGGGCTCGCGCAGCTCGCGAACAACCACGCGTTTACCGACCTCAGGCTCGATCGAACCGACGTGACGGACAAGTCGCTGACGTGGCTCGCCGGCCAGACGAATCTGAAGTATCTCGATCTCTATCACACCCAGTTGACCGAACAGGGGTTCAACAGCGTTCGCAAGGCCCTGCCGAACGCCGAGATCAACTGGAGCCTCGATGCGAGCCGCGCACGGCGGAGGACATAGCCGCATGTATCTCAGAGCACTCGTTGCGGCGGTGGTGTTGACCGCTGCGCCAGGCAGCGCGACCACTGCGCTGGCACAGGCGTCCACGAAGGATTCTCCCGAGGTGGTGTATGCCCTCGACCGAATCGAGCAGCGTGGCGGCTGGGTCGCGCGCGACAAGAGCGGCGTCATCGTCGAAGCGTCGCTGGAACGGACATGGGCGACCGACAACGACATCGACTTCATCGTCGCGCTCAAGACGCTGAAGAAGCTCGACCTGTCGTTCACCTACGTCACCGACAAGGGGATCAAGAAGCTGCAGGCGCTGCAGCAGCTCGAAGATCTCACGCTCGACACGGCCGAGTTCCTGACCGACGCGTCGATGGCGCACCTGCGCGCGAACCGCGCGCTGAAGCGGCTGGTCGTGCGCGGCGTCGATATCACGGACGCCGGCATGCCGTATGTGGGCGAGATGACCGGGCTGCGCCATCTCGATATCAGTTACACGATGCTCGGCGACGTGGGCCTCGAGAACCTGCCGAATCTCAGCCAGCTCGAGACGCTGAAGATCGGCGCGACGCTGATCACCGGGCTCAACCTGAACTTCCTCAAGCTGCTGCCGAAGCTGAAGTCGCTGAGCCTGAATGGCGTCCAGCGGCGCAACGCCGGCGCGTGCTGGACGCCGAACGTCACCGATCTCGATCTCGACACGATTTCGCTGTTGAGCGGCCTCGAAGAGCTCGATCTGGGCGTCGGCATCAAGCTCGGCATGGGTGGACAGCCCGCGGCGCCGGGCGGCGGCAACTGCCGGCTCACCGGCGGGCTGCAGATCAGCGATCTCGGCGTGGCGAAGCTCGCCAGGCTGAAGAACCTGAAGCGCCTCAACATCAGCGGCGCGCGTCTGTCGCCGGAAGGGTTGAGGACGCTGCGCTCGCTGCCGCTCGATCGGCTGAACCTCTTCGCGGCCACGGCGCTCGACGATGCGACAGGCGATGTGCTGGCGGGCATGCCGACGCTGACGTATCTCGACCTGTCGTACACGCAGATTGGCGACCAGGGTCTGCAGCGGCTGGGCAAGCTGCCCCACCTGAAATATCTCTACATCACCGAAACCAGGGTCACGCCGGAAGCGGCGAATGCTTTTCGGAAAGCGCATCCCAATACGTTCGTGTCGTGGGCAAGGCGTCCGGAACCGCGCGGGGCACCATTGACGGCCGAAAAACCCGTCATCGAGGAATGACATGACATTCCGCATCGCGGGTCTCTCGCTCGCCGCCATTCTCATCGGGCTCCTCGTCACCGCTCCGCACCCGCAGGCGCAGGGCGCCGCGCCGGATCCCGTCTTCTTTCAAACGCAGGTGATGCCGGTCTTCGAGGCCGCGAAATGCAGCGGGTGCCATACCTCTGCCGGTGTGGCATCGGCCACGCGGTTGCATTTTCCCGACAAGGACGCGCCGGCAGCCGAGGTTCAGGCGTTCGGCCTCTCGCTCTCGGCTCTCGTCGATCGCTCCAATCTGTCGCAGTCGCTGATTCTGGCCAAGCCGACCAATACGATTCGACACACGGGTGGCGTTCGCATCAAGCCGGGATCGCCCGAAGAGCAAATCGTGTCGAGATGGGCCGTCTCGCTGGCCTCCGCATCGGACGTGGCGCTCGCAGCCATCACGAAGAAGTTGCTGGAGGGCGAGGGCGAGTCGGCGCCGAAACAGCTCGTCCGGCGGCTGACGCACGCGCAGTACGACAACACCGTGCGCGATCTGCTCGGCGACTACAGCCGCCCGGCCGAGCGATTTCCGCCGGAGGATTACGTCGACGGCTTCAAGAATCAGTTGACCGCGCAGGGCATGCCGCCGCTGCTCGTCGAGACCTACAGCACGTCGGCCGAGAAGCTCGCGCTCAACGCATTCCGCATCGGCGACGTCAACGGGCTGATTCCCTGCAAGCCGGCGTCGTTCGGCGACGCGAAGTGCCGCGACGCGTTCGTCCGCCGTTTCGGGTTGCGCGCATTCCGGCGTCCGCTGAGCGATGACGAAGTGAAGCGGTACTCCGCGGTGTTTGCCCAGCAGGCGGGTGTGACGAAGCGCTTCAACGACGGTGCGCGAGTCGTGGTCGAGGCGATGCTGCAGTCGCCGAACTTCCTCTTCCACGTCGAAGCGGGCCTCGACGGCCGCTACGCGGATTACGACGTCGCCAGCCGGCTGTCGTACCTGTTGTGGAACACGATGCCCGACGACGCGCTGTTCGAAGCAGCGGCCAGGGGCGAGTTGAGCACTCCGGCGGGACGCGAGCGCGCGGCGCGGCGTCTCATCGAGAACGTGCCCAAGGGCCGTCAGGCGCTCGACCAGTTCTTCGAAGAATGGCTGCGCTTCGATCGCGTCGTCAATGCCGTGAAGTCGAACCGCTATCGTGAATTCACGCCCGAGCTGGCGCTGGCGATGGCCGAAGAGACGCGGACGATGCTGCATCACCTGGTGTGGAACGACCGCAATTTCATGGAAGCGTTGACGGCCGATTACAGCTTCCTGACGTCGGAGCTTGCCGAGATCTACGGCGTGCCCGCGCCGAAAGATCAGTTCGAGATGGTGAAGTTCCCGTCCGACTCGCAGCGTGCGGGCATTCTCGGACAGGGCACGTTCCTGGCGTCGACCGCCGGACCGACCGACACGTCGCCGACGGCCCGCGGCATCTTCATCCGCGAGCGCCTGTTGTGCCAGCACGTGCCGCCGCCGCCGCCCGGCGTCATCACGACGCTGCCGGATCCGCTCACGGATGGACCCGCGAAAGGCCGCCGGCAACTGATGGTCGAACACGTCGAGAATCCGACCTGCGCGTCGTGCCATCGGCTGATGGATCCGATCGGTTTTGGCTTCGAGCACTTCGACGCCATCGGGCGGCACCGTCAAACGGAAGCGATTCCAGTGCCCGGACGGCGCGGCGGTGGTGGCGGGGGCCGGGGAGGTCCTCCGCCGATTCAGGTGGATATCAACGCGCAGGGAGAGATCGCGGGGATCCCGGATTCGGGCTTCTCGGGGGCGAAGCAGATAGGCGGCATTCTGGCCGACAGCCCTGTGTGTCAGAAATGCATCGTGCGGCAGATGTTCCGATACTCCTATGGAAGGCTCGAAACCAACGCCGACGAGAAGAACATCGATCAGTTGTACGACCAGTTCAAGGGCTCGGGGTTCAAGTTCAAGAGCCTGCTGGTTGCGCTGGTGCAATCGCCCGAATTCTTGAGACAATGGACAACCAGGTAGGGCTCGGCTTCAGCCGGGCCTTCGGAGGCAGTTATGCTCAGTAGACGCACGTTCCTTCGAGGCATCAGCATGACCGGTGCCGCGGTCCAGGTTGGGCTTCCGCCGCTCGCCGCCATGTTCAACATGAACGGCACGGCCTACGCGGCCGAACCGGCGAAAACGGCCGCCATCGACAAGCGTTTCCTGGTCTGGTGGAACGGCAACGGCATCCCCGAGCGCTACTGGATTCCCCGCGAGACGGGAGAGAACTACGAGCTGACGGCGTGCCTCTCGCCGCTCGGCCGTGTGCGCGAATACGTGCACGTGCTCAGCGGCGTCGATAACGTCGCCGCCCGCCTCAACGGTCAGGGCAACGGGCACTTCAGCGCGCTGTGCGGCCTCATGACCGGCACCGCCTACACGGGCCGTGGCGCCGCGGGACCGTCCATCGATCAGATCCTCGCCGCCAAGATCGGGACGAAGACCCGCTTCCGCTCGCTGCAGATCGGCGTCGCGCAGGAATCGCACGGCGAAAACGTCCATCGCAACATGACGTGGGCGGGCTACGAGCGCGCGCTGCCCCAGGAACATATCCCTCACAACCTGTTCGACCGCCTGTTCGGCGTCAGGGACGAGGGCTGGGTGAATCGCAAGAAGAGCGTGCTCGATCTCGTCAGCGGCGACGTGAACGCGCTGAAGCCGGCGCTCGGCGCCGCGGATCAGCAGCGGCTCGACCAGCACCTGACGTCGGTGCGCGATCTCGAGCGCGCCATCGCCAGCCTGCCGCCCGACTACGGCCAGCAGATCAAGGAACCCGAGGACATCACCGATCTCACCGACTATCCGAAGATCGCGAAGATTCAGTCCGACCTGCTGATTCACGCGTTCGCGTCGGGCCAGACTCGCGTGGCGTCGTACATGTTGACCAAGTGCCAGAGCCTGACGCGATTCCCGTGGCTCGGACACTCGGACAACCGGCATCACGATTACACCCACACCAACGCGGGCACGCCGGCGCAGCAGCGCATCATGCGCGACATCTGCCGGTGGTTCGTCGAGGAGTACGCGTATCTGCTCGAAGGCCTGAGGGCCGTGCCCGAAGGCGATGGCAACCTGCTCGACAACACCGCGACGGTGTTCGTGCACGAGCACGCGGAAGCCGATCCGCACAAGTGCAACGGGCTGGCGATGCTCGTGGCGGGCGGCGGCATCAAGGGCAACACGCACACCAAGACGCACAACAGCGTCGGCGACGTCTATCTGACGATTGTCGAGGAAGTGCTCAAGACCAAGCTCGGCAAAGACTTCCCGACCGCGGAAGAGAAGATGCACGAACTGGTGTAGGAATCTGGAAAGTAAAAAGTAGAAAGTAGAAAGTAGAAAGTAGAAAGTAGAAAAAGGCGCAGGGCGGGTCTTGTTCTTTAGACCCGCCCTCTTTTTTTGTGTACGCTCGACTATGCGCGTCTGGCGCGTATGTGCGCTGGCTATCGCCGCTTCGTCCCTTGCCGCCTGCCGTCACGCTCCGCCGAATGTCGGTGCGGCCCCGCCCGTGGCGGTCGAAAGCGTTCGCCTGGAGGGATTCGACGTGCTGCCCGCCGCGACACGCGAGAATCTCGAGCGCGAGCTGCCGATTCATGCCGGCGACACCCTGACCGACAAGCTCGAGCAGACCGCGGGCGAGCGGGCTGTCGAGATCCTGCAGAACTCCGGCTATCCATACGGCCAGGTCAGCCTCGCACGCGAGGCCATCGACGCGACACGCTCACGCGTTGTAATGCGCGCGCAGCCGGGCACGCTCGGATATTTCGGGCGCATCGACATCGCGGGCAATCGGCGCATCGACGATGCCATCATTCGACGGCGGGTGGCCTACGCGCCTGGCGATCTGTTTCGCCGCAGCGCGATTGAGAGAACGCAGCAGCGGATCGGCACGCTCGGCCTGTTCAAGTCGGTCGAGATTCGAGCGCACGACATCGACAATCAGCCGGCTGAAGTGCCGACGCTGATCACGGTGGAAGAGCAGAACCCGTGGCAGTGGAATCTGTCGATGAGCTACGCGGCGGGCGAGCGGCTCGGCGTGGACGGACGGATCAGCAATTTGAATTTTCTGGGAGCCGCCCGGCGGCTCGATCTGCAGGGCCGCATCTCGCACATCGAGCAGACCGCCGAGGTGGCGTTTACGCAGACCGAGGCGTGGCATCCGAAGCTGTCACTGGGCCTGCAGGCGCGTCAGCAGGAAATCGACGAGGGCTCGTTTGTCGTGATGTCGCGCGGTGGCCAGGCCTCTGTGGGGTGGCAATGGCGGCGGTCGCTCGCCACGACCTTCTCCTACGCGGTGGCGCTCGAGCGCAGCGACGTTGACCCCGCTCTCGATGCGCTGGTGGGATTGCAGGACGGCATGCTGAGCGCCTGGTCGATCGACCTCGATCACCACATCGCGCCGCCCGATCCTGGCGGGGCCTCGCTCGTCGCGGGCATGGATCGCCCACCGGTGCAGACCGCGTCGCTGCACGTCGAGCAGGCGGGTGGCTGGATGCCCGGCACCTTCAACTACTTCAATCTGATTGGGGACGTGCGCCGCTACTACCGCACCATGGGCGACCGGCTGGTGTTCGCCGGCCGCCTCCGTTACGGCGCGATCGATCCGGCCGCCTCAGATGCCGACATTCCGTTGCTGAAGCGATTTTTTCTCGGCGGCTCGACCGAGATGCGCGGATGGGGCGTCTACGAGGTGAGCCCGTTGTCGGCGTCGGGCGAGCCGGTTGGCGGGAAAGGCATGATGACGGCGACAGGCGAGGTGCGTTTCCGCCTGCTTCCGCGCCTGTCCGGTGCCCTGTTCGTCGAGGCCGGCAATGTGTGGGAGGATCCCTGGGCCGTGCATTTCGACAGGCTTCTCTACGATGCCGGGCCCGGCGTCAGGCTGCACACGCCGTTTGGATTGATCCGTGTCGACTTCGGCTATCAGCTCAAACCGCTGGACGGGCTCCGAATCGACGGGCAGCCGCAGGATCATCGCTGGCGGATCAACATCGGAATCGGGGAAGCGTTTTAAATAAAACCTCGAAGTTCGTGGGTTCGTCGGGTTCGTGAAGTTCGTGGGTTCGTGAGGTTCGGCAGGTGCCGAGTGTTCGCACGCTCGGGGCGAACCTGACGAACTCGACGAACCGATGAACCGATGAACCTTACGAACCCAACGAACTTCACGAACTCACGAACTTAACGAACCGATTGTGAAACCCATCCTCGTCGCCCATCTCCTTGAGCCCGTCGACGCGCGCTTGACTGAGCTGCTGCGTTCGCTCACGCCGGCTGACTGGGATGCGCAGACGGTTGCACCTGCCTGGAAGGTCAGGGACGTGGCGGCGCATCTCCTCGACACGCAATTGCGCAAGCTGTCACTCGTCCGCGATGGGCACGCTCCCGGCCCGCCTCCGCAGATCCGATCGCCCGAGGATCTGGTCGCGTTCGTCAACCGGCTCAACCGGGAAGGCGTCGAGATGTACCGCCGGTTGAGCCCGCCGGTGCTGATTTCGCTGATGGACGTCGCATCGCGAGAGAGCGCCGCGTTCCATCAGTCTCTCGATCCGATGGCCGACGCGGTCTTCAGTGTGAGCTGGGCCGGTGACGTGACGTCACCGAACTGGTTCGACACCGCCCGCGAGCTGACCGAACGCTGGCATCACCAGCAGCAGATCCGGCTTGCGACCGGCAGGCTCGGGATCATGACGCCCGAGCTTTACCATCCGGTGCTCGATTGCTTCATGCGTGCGTTGCCGTACCAATACCGGGATCAGCAGGGGGAAGCCGGCACGTACGTGCGAATAAATGTGTCGGGAGATTGTGGGGGGAGTTGGTATCTCTCTCGCGAAGACGATCGGTGGCGTTTGATCGAATCGCCTCGCGGGCGGCAAGTCTCTGAAGTGACGATTCCACAGGACATCGCCTGGCGCATCTTCACGAAGGGAATCGATCGCGACCGCGCGGCGGCCGAGACAACGGTGAACGGCGATCGTGTCCTCGGTCTGCATGTGCTCCGCATGGTCTCGATCATCGGGTAGGTGGTGTGCCGCATTGGAACACGTACGTAGTGTCCGGCATCAGCCGGACGTACCGCACGAGTGGTCCGCGCTTTGCTCTGTAGCCCTCATCCCCCCAATTGAGGTGCTCCAATGATTATGGAAACGCGAAGCTTGGCGTCCGATCCGCACGGAACTATTTTCCGGGACGGAATTCTTTACCGGGACGGCATCTTTTCCCGGTTCTGGAGTTTCTGCAAACACGTCTCGTGCTCCCTGGTGGGTCATCGTCAGGACCTCAAGCTGGGTTCCGCAACGCTGGCGCTCACATGCGATCGGTGCGGATGGACATCTCCAGGCTGGAACTGGAGCGACCCGCATGCAACGGCGCAAGAACGTTACTGAAGACTCGTCAAGCGATGATGCGCCGTAACGCGGACATACTCAGGTTGCCGCCGCTCATCACGCAGACGATCGTTCTGCCGACGAATTGATCGCGCATCTTCACGGCGGCCATCAAAGACGCCGCGCCGGCGCCCTCGGCGAGATTCTGCGTCGCGCGCATCGCCAGCCGGACGCCTTCCTCCAGCTCTGCTTCGGTCAGCGTCACGATGTCGTCGAGCTCGCGCTTGAGAATGCCGAAGGTGAGATCGAACGTGTAGCGCGTCGCCAGGCCCTCGGCAAAGGTGCCGATGCGGTCCGCCGAGACGCGCTCGGGTCCGCGCCATGAGCGGGCGAAGGCGTCCGCTTCGAGGGCCTGCACGCCGATGACGCGCGTGGCCTTGCCGAGGCCCGCTCGCACGATGCAGCAGCCGCAGGCGCCGCTGCCGCCGCCGATCGGCACGAGAATGACGTCAGGATCCGGCAGGGCGTCGAAAATCTCGAGGGCATAGGTGCCGACTCCCGCGATGAGCATGGGCTCGTTCGCCGAGTGCACGTAACGGCGTCCGGTCCCTTCCGCCTCTCGCTCCACCCACTCGCGCGCGTCGTCGAAGTCGTCGCCGTGTTCGACCACCGTGGCGCCGAACGCCCGAATCTTCGCGTTCTTCTCGGGGTTGTTGCCATGCGGGACGGCGACGATGCACGAGACGCCCAGACGTTCCGAGGCGAAGGCGATCGACTGGCCGTGATTGCCCGTGCTGGCCGTAATCACGCCGCGACGGCGCTCGTCGGCGGTGAGCGAGCCAATCAGGTTGAGCCCTCCACGAATCTTGAAGGCCGCCGTGGGATTGTGATTTTCGTGTTTGACGTAGATGTCGAGGCCGGTCTCCGCGGCGAGCAGCGGATGACGCATGAGCGGCGTCGGCGAGACGAGGCCCGTCAGCGCCGCGCGGGCGCGGTAGATATCCTCCAGCCCGGGTTCATTCATAACAGCGGCCGAAGCGTCTGTACCAGCTGATAGCCGCCGGCAAGCATCATCGAGAGAGCGGCCAGCCAGAGGCAGACCGCCCACATGGTGCTGCTTTCGATGACGCCGGCCAGGCGTGTGTGATGGAAATACAGCGTGGCCCCGCCGAGAAACGGCAGCATCAGGCCCTGGCCGATCGCGCCAATCAGAACCAGCACAACGGGTTGTGGAAACAGAAAGTAGACGGCCGCACAGAGGATGGGCAGGCCGACGCACGCCGCCCGTACTACGCGCAGTCGAGCGGCGTCATCGCGATAGCGCGTCAGACCGAAGAGTTGCGCGGCGTCGGCGAACAGGCGCGCGTTCGACGCCGTGGCGACAAAGAAGGTCGAGTAGAGAACAGCGAACGCGCCGACGAGGAATATCCACGCGCCTGTCGGGCCGAGCGTCTGCTCGTACATCTGCCCGAGGGTTTCGATCAACTGGCGATCGGTCACCTGCATGCCCTGGCCATGGAGAACGGCGGCACCCAGAATGTAGAACGCCAGCGTGGCGCCGGTGTAGATCACCAGCGACAGTCCCGCGTCGGTATGAAGCACCTTGAGCCATCCAGCAAGGCGCGCACGCCATGCCGGAGAGTCGTCTCGGGCACCGACGTGCTTCGCGTACCCCTTCTCCAGGCACCAGTACGGGTAGTAGACGAGCTCGGACGCGCCGACGCCGGTAATGCCGAATGCCGCGAACGCCACTGTAAACGAGGCGGGCAGGTTGAACCGGAGCCCTTCGGCGATGTCGGCCGTCGAGACCCGATAGGGCGTCCACTGCAGCGCGATCATGGCGACGATCGTGCTGATCGTAAACAGCGCCACCATCACCATGGATCCGACTTCGACCGGCTTGTAGCGGCCCGTCACCAGAAAGAGGGCGCCGGATGCGGTGATGCCGATGAGCAGCACGTTCGGCGAGACGTTGAATCCCATCGTCTGGAAGACGAGCACGCATCCACCGATGAGGCCGGCGACCTGGAAGACCAGGCCGATGTACATGAACAGCCAGAACCACAGGATCCACGACACGCGGGCACGAGGGCCGGGAATCGTGTTCAGCGCCTCGAGCGTCGTCATGCGCTCGACGATGGAGAGGCGCGCGAGCTCGACCTGGACGAACACTTTGACAATGCACGCGAAGATGACGAACCACAGGAGCGAGAACCCGCTCGCGGCCCCCACTTTCGGCGTGACGATGAGCTCGCCCGATCCGACGATGCCGGCGCTGAGGATGAGGCCGGGCCCGAGATGAGCCGCCGTTGCCCGCCACCCGCGAGGGGGAGCGAGGAGTGCGCCTGCCAGATGGTCCTGCCGGCTATCGTCGCCAGGGCCCGGCGGAAGCCGGGCACTACTTGATGTAGTTGCGTGCGTGTTCGAGTTCGGGGCGATTGGTGTCTGGCTCACTGGCGACCTGGAGCAGCTGTTTGTAGAACGTCACGGCTCGTGCGCGCTGGCCGGCTGTCTCTGCGGCCCGCGCGGCTCCGTATAGCCCGTGAAATCGGTTGGGTTCCTTTTTCGTGGTCGCTTCGAATTCCACGAGCGCGTCTGCCGGACGACCGGCTTCGAGCAGCATGTAGCCGAGCAGTTCGCGCGCCGGTGCCAGCGGACCCGGCGACACCGCTGACTTGTCCGTTCCGTCCTCGATCAGGGCCGCCGCGCGCAAGAGCTCGATACCACGCGGCCTGTCGCCTTCCGCAAAGGTGACCCACGCGATCGCGATCTGGCGCTGGATTTCCACCTGCTCGGCCCAATACGCGTCCTGCATCGTCTTCAGCGTGTCGCGGAGCGCGGCAAGCCGTTCGATATCGGCGGCGGCTGCACCGGGATTCCCGGATCGGGCGGCACCGAGCGCGCGTGCGAAGTGGCTGATGGCATCAGTGTGCGGAAACTTCGTGCTGTGTGCCGTCAACGAGGCCGCTTCGGCCCATGCACTGCGTTCGAGCGCGTATCGGGCGGGAATCGCCGCGGCGGCATACACGCCGGCAACCCCGGGCGCCGCCACGCCGGTCGCGTTGACGTCCAGCCTCGCCGCTGCCGCGACCGCCTCGTCGGCGACGCGTCGTGCCGCCGCATCCTGGGCGATCTGCAAGTACGCGTAGGCCTGGTAGTCCATCGCATGCAGTTCTTCCGATGTCGCATTTTCCTTGTGCGCGGCCTCGGCCGATCGGCGATTGGTCTCGATCGATTCCTTCCACAGGCCCACACGAGTGAACGTGTGCGACGGCATGTGCAGCGCATGCGGTACCGCAGGGGCGAGAGCCGCGTAGCTGCGAGCCGCGCCCAGCGCCTTGTCGGCGAGCGGCGGATGATCGTAGGCGTGAATGATGTAGTGCGCGAGACCCGGATGCTTCGGATGTTCCTTGTAGAGCGGTTCGAGGATCGCCGCCGCTTTCAGCTGCTGTGTGTACTTCTTGTCGGTCGCCAGGGCCGTCTGGTTGACGGCCAGGGCATAGAAGATACGCGCTTCCATGTCGGCAGGGAACTGCGCGACCAGCTTTTCCATCCCCTGCTCGTAGGCAACCGTGCGCGCGCGTTGCGTGCCCGCATCGCCGCTGGTGTACAAGGCGGCCGCGGCGGCGATGTACGCACGCTCGCGGGGAGTGGGCGAGCCGGTGGCCTGTGCTTTCTGAATCGCGGCCTGTCCCTGGGCGATTTGCTGCGGGGATCGCAGGCCGGCAAACGGATTGCCCCAACTGCTCAAGGCAATGCCCCAGTGCGCCATCGCGCAGGACGGATCTTTCTCGAGCACGCCGTTGAACGCGGCGATGGCCTGCGCGAACCAGAACGAGTGGAGCAGGGCGACGCCGCGATTGAAATCCTGTCGCAGGGCTGGCGCGCACGACGTCTGAAAGCTGACGCCGGCGGTGCCCACAAGATCGCCCCCCTCTGGGTGATCGTGTTGAGCCTGCGCGAGTGCGGCCGACGCGAGTGCGAAAGATACGGCAAGGCTGACGATCAGTCTCATATCAACCTCCTGGCTCGAATCTGGCTAACCTACCACGTCTACCGCGAAAAATGCAGTTTGATGAAGTCTTGCCATGTTGTCAGTCTTTCAGTTCTGAGTTGTCAGTTTTTAGTGTGACTCCGAGACTCTAAGGACTCTATGACTCTGAGACACCAGGACTCAAGGACTCCGCGACTCCGGAGGACTCATCGACTCGCCCCGACTCTTCTGGCCACCTGTTTCGTACTACCACATACCGCGCAGTTTCCCGGCGACGTTGACGCGGGCGGTGGAGTGAACGGGCGCATCGGGCGAGTCGTGGGCCTCGGGCCACACGATCGCGTCGAGCCTGGCGATGACCGCCTTCGTCAGGAACCGGCTGCGTGTGCCGTACACGTGGCGGTCGCCGTTCTTCGGCTGATTGGTGACGTAATACTTGAGCGGCGCGACGAGGTGCAGGTCGTTTTTCGCGCGCGTCATGGCGACATAGAGAAGGCGCCGCTCTTCTTCGATCTGATCGGAGCGGCCGGTGGAGAACTCCGACGGGAAATTTCCATCGGCGACGTTCAGGATGAACACGGTGTCCCACTCCTGTCCCTTCGCCGAATGGACGGTCGACAGGATGAGGTAGTCCTCGTCGAGGTACGGCGTGCCCGAGAGGTCTCCGGTCACCGCGGGCGGATCGAGCGCCAGCTCCGCCAGAAACTGATCGCGCGTCGCGAACTGCTGGGCGAGCCGCTCCAACTGCACGAGATCGGTCGCGCGCACGTGTGCCGAATCGTAGATGCGCTCGAGGTGCGGCTCGAACCACTCCCGGGTCCGGCCGACTTGCCCCTGCCACGGTCGCTCGGCGACGGCGAGGCCCGTCATCAATTCCACAAACGGCGGCCACGTATCGGCGATGCCCGCGGGCGGGCGAAACGCGGCAAACGCGGTCCACGAATAGCCTGACTGCTCGAATCTCGCCACGACCAGCTCTGCCGTCGACGGCCCCATGCCGGGCAGCAGTTGCAGCGCACGGAACGCCGCAATGCGATTTTTCGGGTTGTCCGCCCAGCGCAGGACCGCGAGCAGATCCTTGACGTGAGCGGCTTCCAGAAACTTCAAACCGCCGTATTTCACGAAGGGAATGTTCCGGCGGGTGAGCTCCAGCTCGAGCGTGTCGCTGTGATGGGAGCTCCGGAAGAGGACCGCCTGCCGTTTCAGCGGTACGCCGCTCTCGCGCGTCGCGAGCACCTGCGCCACGACGTAGTCGGCCTGGGCCTGATCGTCGGCGACCGTGACGTATCGAGGCGGCCGCCCGGTTCCCTTGGTCGTCCGCAACACCTTGTGGTACTGACGGGTGCCTTCCGCAATCAGCGCGTTGGCGGCGTCGAGAACGCCCTGCGTCGATCGATAGTTGTCCTCGAGCGTGATGATGGACGCCGCCAGGCCGTTCTCGCGGACGTACTGGTCGGGAAAGCCGAGAATATTCTCGACCGTCGCGGCCCGAAACGAATAAATCGACTGTGCATCGTCGCCGACGACGGTGACGCCGTCGCCGTTCCGGCGAAGGTACTTCACGATGTCGGCCTGCAGCACGTTCGTGTCCTGATACTCGTCGACGAGGATGTGGTCGAACTCGCCGCCGATGTCGGCGGCCAGGCGGTCGTCGCACATCATCGCGTGCCAGTAGAGCAGCAGGTCGTCGTAGTCGAGCGCCTGATTGGCCAGCTTCTTTTCAACGTACGCCCGGTAGAGCCCGGTGAGCTGCGATTCCCACTCGGCACACCAGGGGAACACCGCGTCGAGTGTCTCGGCCAGCGGCCGTTGTGTGTTGACGCGGTGCGAGTAGATGGCCAGGCAGGTGTCCTTGCGCGGGAACCGTTTGTCTGCCTTCGAGAAACCGAGCTCGTGCCGAAGCACGTCCATCAGGTCTGCCGCGTCGCCGCGATCGAGCACGCTGAAGCTCGGGTCGAGCCCCACGGCCGCCGCGTGACGACGGATTAACCGGTTGGCGATTGAATGAAAAGTACCCGACCACAAGAATCTGGGTGCGTTGGGTGCGTTGGGTGCGGGTGCGTTAGGTGCGTTAGGTGCGAGAGCTGCGTTGGGAGCGACAGGTGCGCTCGGTGCGAGAAGTGCGTCGGGTGCGATCTGCTCATCGGTGGCGCAGGGCTCCAGCCCTGCCATCGCGTGGCTCACAATCCGTTGCGTGCGTCGCGTCATCTCGACAGCCGCTCGCCGCGAGAAGGTGAGGAGAAGAATGCGCGCGGGGTTGGCGCCCGCCAGCACGAGATGTGCGACCCGGTGCGCCAGCGTGTTGGTTTTCCCCGTGCCGGCGCCGGCGATGATGAGCAGTGGCCCCGATCCGAATTGCGCAGCCTGCCGCTGCCGTGGATTCAGAGACGCGAATGCGGACGATTCGTGCATTTGCCGCTTACTATAGCGCGTCTTTCGCCCTTTTCTTCGCCCCGCCGGATCGGCCGGAAAGGCTTGCGGGGTCCTGGCCAATCCACGTATCGTTCTCGCTCTGGTACCCCCGTTTGCATCTCGAAGGGGCTGGCCGCTCGCGGCTCCTTGTCTTCTTGCCCTGTTGCTCTCGTCTGCCTGCAAGGGTCCCGAAGCCGCTCCGCCAGCCAGGCAGTCCCAGGAACAGATCCAGTGGGAGGCGATCCGTACGTGGTCGGGCCGCGGCAGCCAGTATCTGGATTCCTTCCCTGCCGAAGGAGCTCTTCGAATCGACTGGGAGGCGAAACCCGAGTCGGGGGCCAAGACGCCCGGCGAACTCAAGATTTTCGTTCACAGCGCCATCAGCGGCCGGTCGCTTGCCGGCGCGATCGTGGACCACTCCGGAGTCGGCAAGGGCACCGCCTATTTCAGCGAAGAACCCCGAACGTTCTTTGTCGCTGTCACCTCAGAAGACCTGGAATGGAAGGTGAGTGTCTTTGAGCGCTTGCGGTGATATTCAGAGTTCTCGAAGCGCGACGGGAATCGGCAGCCTTGCCGCGCGGATGGCCGGAAACAGCCCGCCAATCAATCCCATCAACAACGCGTAGGTCAGGCCCATGAGGAGCAGTCCCGGCGTCACGCGAAACGCGAAGGCGACCTGGCTGAACGTCTGGAAGTTCATCGTCGAGGTCTGATAGCCGTTGAACGCGAGGTAGGCCGCGGCGCCGCCGATCGAGCCGCCGATGAGCCCGAGCACCATCGATTCCGCCAGCACCGATACGAGCACGGACCCGGTATTGAAGCCGAGCGCGCGCAGCGTAGCGATCTCGCGTGCGCGCGTGGCGACGGCCGTGTACATCGTGAGGATGGCGCCGAACACCGCGCCGATGCCCATGAGCCCGGCAATGCCGTACCCGACCGTCTGGATGAGCCGCGTCAGCGCCTGCGATTGCGAGGCGTAGTACTCGCTTTCGCGGCGTATCGACACGTTCAGCTGGGGGTTCGACGTCAGGTAGTCGCGAAACGCATCGTACGAGTCGCGCGAATCGAGCTGCGCGAGGAGCGACTGATAGGTATTGCCCCGGCGATACGCGCCCTGCAGCACGCGCGCGTCGATCCAGATCTCCGTCTCCGCGACGCCGCCATCCACTTCGAAGATGCCGACCACATTCCAGCGGTTCTGACCGCTGACCACCGTCTCGCCGACTTTCAGGTTCACGAACTGGCCACTGGCCGCGCGGCCGGCGATGACTTCGTTGGTGCCGAACTCGAACATGCGCCCTTCGACCATCGAGAATTCCGTGCGCATCGGGATGCTCTCGGCGCTGATGCCCCGAACCGGCACGTTGGCCGGCGCATCGGGCGTCACCAGCTTCGGCAGGTCGATGATGACCATGAGCTCGGCCGCCGCCAGGGGCGCCTTGCCGTCGCGCCTGATGCCGGGCGCCTGCTTGATGACGTCGACATCAGCGCCCGAAAGGCCGCTCGTCATCTCGCTGTCGGCGCCGCTGCGCAGCACGAGCGCGCGATCGGGCGAGCCCGAGCCCTGCATCGCGGCCTGAAACCCGGCCGCAATCGACAACACCGACACGAACACCACCACCACGCCGGCGATGCCGACGATGGCGACGCCGGACGAGCTGAGACGCCCGGGGATTGTGCGGATGTTCAGCGCGAGGACGGCAAGTGTCTGTGCGAGCCAGCGCATATCAGCCGCGCCTCAACGCGTCGGTGATTTTCAGCCGCATCGCCGCGACCGCCGGCATCACGCCGGCGACGAGGCCCATGACGGCCATGAGCCCCACGCCGATCGCCATATCGCGCGCGGGCAGCATGAAAATCGGCAACATGCCTCTGGTGGGGTCGCCGCCCTGCACGAACAGCCATGCCAGTCCCAGTCCGAGCAGACCGCCGGTGAACGCGATGAAGAGCGATTCGGTGAGCACCAGCCCGAGGATGGACGTATCGGAGAACCCGAGCGTCTTGAGCACCGCGAGCTCGCTCGTGCGTTCGCGGACCGACTGTGCCATCGTGCTGGCCGCGACCAGTCCGAACATGAAGAGCACCGTCGACGAGATCGCGATCATGATGCTCCCGATGTCGCCAATCTGCTTCGCGAAGCCCTCGACGAATCCCTTCTCGGTCGTGGTCTTGGTTTCGGCCGACGAGTTCGCGAACATCTCGTCGAACGAGTGCGCCAGCTCCACCGCCTTCGACGGGTCGGCAATCTTGACGACGTACCATCCGACCTGCCCTTCGCCCTGAATCCGGTTTTCGTCGAGGTAGTCGTAGCGGAAGAACATCTGCGTCTTGTCCACCATGTCGCCGCCGTCGTAGATGCCGCGGATGTTGAATTCCCACGTGGTGCCGCCGCCCTTGGGCAGCCAGATGGCCGCCGTCAGTGGAATGCGATCGCCGATCTTCCAGCCGAATCGAGTGGCGAGATCGCGTCCGATGATGGCGCCCTGGCGATCGTCGAGCCACGCCTTCACCTGGTCGGGCGGCACTACGAACTCCGGATAGATCTTCAGAAACGGCTCGGGCACGACCGCGATGTTGGCGAAGAAGTTCGACGGGTCCTGATAGATGCCGCCGAACCACGTCTGGTGCGACGCGAGCTCGACGCCCGGCACCTGCTGCAGCCGCGCCTGGTAGGAGACCGGCAGCGGCATGATGAGGCTGATCTTGTGGATCAGCACCAGCCGATCGGCACCCGCGATCTCGACGCCGAACGAAAACGAATAGCGGATCGTCATCAGGATGCCGAACAGCACGAACGCGATGAAGATCGACAGCAGCGTGAACGTCGTCCGGAACTTGCGCCGCCAGATGTTCTTCCAGATGAGCGGAATGAACTTCATGCGTCGCCCCGCATGAGGACGCCTTTTTCGAGGTGCAGCGTTCGCTTGGCGCGTTCGGCGGCGTGCGGGTCGTGCGTGACCATGACGATCGTCTTGCCCTGATCGCGGTTGAGCGACTGGAGAAGATCGAGAATCTCGTCGCCGGCCTTCCTGTCGAGATCGCCGGTCGGCTCGTCGCACAGAAGCAGAGTGGGATCCGTGACGATGGCGCGGGCGATGCCGACGCGCTGCTCCTGGCCTCCGGACAGCTGCCGCGGATAGTGCTTAGCGCGTTCGGCGAGGCCGACGACCTTCAGCGCGATGCCGGCCCGCTTCTTCCGCTCCGCCTTCGACAGCTTCGTCAGCAGCAGCGGCAGCTCGACGTTCTTCTCGGCCGTGAGCACGGGCAGCAGGTTGTAGAGCTGGAAGACGAACCCGATGTTCTGCGATCGCCACCTCGAGAGCTGGTTGCCCGAGAGCGAGCTGACGGGGACGCCGTTCACCTCGACCGCGCCGCCGGTCGGTGCATCGAGGCCGCCGATCAGGTTCAGGAGCGTGGTTTTGCCCGATCCGGACGGCCCCATCAGCGCGAGAAAGTCGCCCTGGGGAATTTCGAGATTCACGCCCTTCAACACCTCGATGCGCTCGCTGCCGCGCGTAAAGTATTTGTGGACGTCTCTAACCTTGACGAGTCCGTTTTCCAGTGGCATGACGTTTTGACCCTACCGCGTAACTACGAGGCTGCCCGCCGAAAGTTCCGCCGGCGGCGACACGACGACGCGCTCGCCGGCATTCAGGCCGGCCACGACTTCCACGCGGTCGCCGTCGGTGCCGGCCGTGGTCACCGCACGGCGATCGACACGATCGTTGACCACGACGAAGACGTACGACGCGTTGCCGTCGGTCTTGATGGCGCTCTTGGGGACGAGCGTCACCGGCCGTGCGGCCGGTGTGCCGCTGTCCTCGGTTTCCCTGAGGAACGTGACCTTCACGCCCATGTCGGGCAGGATCCGCGGATCGAGCTGCTGGAATCCAATCCGCACGAGGACCGTCGCTTTCTGGCGATCGGCTGACGGGACGGTTGTGATGACGTGCGCCGGAATCTGCCAGTCGGGATACGCGTCGAGCACGGCCGTCACTGTCTGGTCGGGCTTGACGCGATTGATGTAGCTCTCGTTGACGTCGACTTCGATCTCGAGCGAGCGCATGTCGACGATGGTGCAGATGCCGGTGCGGGTGAAGCCACCACCGGCCGACACGGGCGAGACCATTTCGCCGGGCTGCGCGTCTTTCGAGATGGCGACGCCGTCGAACGGGGCGCGGATGATCGTGCTGTCGAGATCGGTCCGCTGCACGATGATCTGGCGCTCGGCCACGCGCACCTGCTCGTGCGCGGCGCTGATGCGCGCCTCGAGCGAATCGACGGCCGCCCGCGCGGCGTCGACTTCTGCCGCCGTCGAGTAGCCGACGCCGACGAGCTTCGACACGCGCGCCAGCGTGATCTTCGCTTCGGCGAGCCTGACCTCGCTCTCGTTGACGTTTCTGCGCGCGGCTTCGGCCTGCGCTTCGGCGAGTCCCACCGCGGCGCGCTGCGTCTCGTCGTCGAGGCGCGCGAGCACCTGTCCCTGGCGCACGGCCATGCCTTCCTCGACGTTCACCTCCACGACTTTGCCGGTGATTTTCGAAGAGACGGTGGCCCGGCGGCGCGCCGTGACGTAGCCCGTCGCGTTCAGGACCGATGCCTGTGCGCCCGCCTGACGCTGTGTGACGGAGGCGACCTCGATTGCGATCGGCCGTTCGCGTGAGAACCACCACCAGGCCGTACCGCCCGCTGCGGCGACGAGAAGGACGAGCACGAGCCATCCGACCCAACGCCGGCTGGCGGGGGTCACCGGGTCTCTCTCGAGCTTCAGTGCGGCAAGGTCGTTGGCGAGATCGGACATTGGTAGATTGGAAGATTATGCCCTTCCCGCAAACTCGCGCGTTTCGGTGTGCACCCGGACTTTTTCGCCGACTTTGATGAAGAGGGGGACCTGGATGGCGAGGCCCGATTCGAGCGTCGCGACTTTGGTCACGCTGCCGCTCGCGGTGTTGCCGCGAACGCCTTCCTCGGTGTCGCTGACGGTCATCTCGACGTGCGGCGGAAACTGCACCCCAATGGGGTTGCCGTTGAATTTCTGGACCTGCACGATCAGGTTGTCGACCAGGAGCAGCCGGTCGTCGCCGAGCAGCTCGGGCCGCAGCGTGAGCGTTTCGAACGACTCCTGATCCATGAAGTTCAGCCCCGCGCTGTCCGCATACAAATAGGAGGCCTCCACCATGACCAGGTCGGGCTCGTCGAATTTCTCGCCGGCCTTGAACGTCTTGTCGAAGACGGCGCGCGTGACGAGATTGCGCATCTTGATGCGGACGAGCGTCTGTCCTCCGCGGGCCGTCGGCCGGGAGACCTCGACGTCGAGCACGTGGTAGGGTGCCCCTTCGTATTCGAAGAACATCTTTCGCTTGATGTCGATTGCTTCGATTAACGATGCCATTTGGACAATTTTATCCTTTTACCGTCCAGCCCTTCTTCACGAGGCACTCCCGCACCCGATCCCGCAGATCGCCCTGCAACTCGATGGTGTTCTCCGACACGGCCCCTCCTGTGCCGCACGTGCGCTTCAGTTCCTGCGCCAGCTCCTTGAGAAACGCCGCGTTCTGCGGCAGGTCGTAGACGACCGTCACCGTCTTCCCGCCGCGTCCCTTCTTCTCCATGCGCAGCTTCGCGACGACGCGGCCGGGGATCGATTCGTCCGCGGTCCGTTTGCTGCTGCACTTGCAGTCCTTCACCGGCCAGCCGCAGCCGGGGCACACCTTGCCGATGCCCGTGGAGTACACGACCCGTCCGTCGCCCATCCGCTAAGTATCGCCTATTCGTTTTCTGTTTCTGTTTTTCACTGGGCGCGCTAGTATCCGGACCCTTAATGGAGGTTCAATGACGACACCGACAACCGAGGCGCCGAAGGATCTGATTGGCTTTCTCGACTTCTATCTCGTGAAGAAGGCCCCGTTCCAGCTTCCGGATGGCGCCAAAGAGTGGATCGTGCAGTTCGGGCCATGGATCACCGTGGTGTTGCTCATCCTCACGCTGCCGTTGCTGCTCGTCGCGCTCGGCCTCGGCACCATCCTGATGCCGTTCGGCGGTGTCGGCTATGCCAGCGGCTTCGGCATCCTCACGCTGTTCGTGGTCGTCGAGATCGGCCTGATGATTGCCGCGCTCCCTGGCCTCTTCAACCGGAAGATGGGCGGCTGGCGCCTCCTCTTTTATTCGCAGCTCATTAGCATTGTCTATAGCCTGCTGAGCCGCAACATCGTCTCGGGATTGATTGTCGGCTTGATCTCCCTCTATATCCTGTTTCAGGTGCGACCCCTGTATCACGAGTAGCGCGGACTTCATGTCGAGAAGGGCATCGGGCACGCGTACCTGAGGCAGCAGCGCCTCGACTTGAAACCGAAGACGGGGTCGACAGCGATCCGCGAGGCTCAGGGATCAAGACGACGTTGGAGATTTCCTGGATAGAAAATTTTCTCGCGATAATTCCTCCTCGAAGCTCGCGCTCCAGCAATTCGGCGCGCGGGATTCCCTCGGCGCCTGATTGGCTCCACCTGAGGCCGTGGCTGCTCGCCACTCTCAGCTGATGGAACTACCGGGCAGAAATAGATACCGGGCGTTCCGAGGTATCCACCTGCGCAGCGCCTCCGTGCGATGCGGATCGCCTCTCCACGGTTCTCCTCTACTTCGCGCTGGTAACTTTGGATTCGTACGCGATTGGTCGATGCGAAGATGATTTCTTCATCCGACAGGAAGGCAATCACGTAGGCGTCGCGATAGCCCGCAAACCCGTAGCGGATACCTTCGGCCTTCAGAGCCTGTACGATGCGCTGTTTCCCCCCGTCCGGTGTGTTCAAAAGATACTCCGACAGGAGCTGAGCATGTGCGGCGGCGCCGACCAGCGCCCACACAAGGATCAGCGACACCCACGCCAGCCGCAGGGGTCTGGCGCGCTCGACGATCAGGTACCATCCAGCGAGGCCGACGGCGCCGAGGATCGACAGCATGTCGTACCGCATGCGTGGCAAATCGATCACGCCGCCGTGCCCGACGACGTAGCCGGTCACTGACAAGATGCCGACCAGGACCAGGTAGGCGCAGAAATCGTAGTCGCGGTGCCACTCGCGCTCGTTGACCAGTCGCGCCGCGATCCGGATGACCGCCCACAGCATCGCAGCCGCAAGCACAATCGACAGGCCGTCGAGTCCTTGCACCACGTTCGTCTCGACCTCGAAGGCCCTGACCGGGTTCACGGCCGTTCCGAACAGCATCGGCCAGTGAAGGGTAGCGATGCTCGCGAAGCCGTCCGGCCACGCACGCCAGTCGAACGCGAACCGGCTTGCCAGTTGGGCGATCACGCTCTCCGGTCGCGGGAGGTCGGCGAAGGTCGTCCCCGGACCCATTGCGGAACCGTAACGGCTCAATACCTGAATCGACAGGCAGACCGCGGCGGCAATGCACAGGGCCTCGAGCTGCCGGCGGAGATATTGCTTCTCTAAGCCCTCACCGTGGGTAGTCGCGAGGATCAGCAGGGCCACCACGCCGTAGATGGTGAACTCGCGGTGCATGAAGCCGATGCCCAGCACCAGCCCGAAATAGACCGAATGGCGCCGTGTCACCCAGAGCAGCAGGACGTAAAGGAGGGGCTCGACGATGCCGCCGCTTGGCCGCAGAAGATGTACGGCGGTGCCCGGCGGGGGCACCACGAAAAAGACCGCGGCGATTGCGGCAAGCGCAGGCGTCAGTTCGCTCTCACGCTGCAGCAGCTTCAGGAGGAGCAGCGCGACGGCCAGGTTGATCGCAAGCAGCGGCAGCTTGAGTGCCACGAGCGAGGGGCCGGCCACGGCGAACAGCGGCGCGGCGAGCCACGCCTCGACGGCGAGCATGTAGTTCTGCCCGTACATGAAGGCCGAGAATGCGCGCAACTCACTGACGTGCTTGGCCATGAGGCCGATGACTGCCTGGTTGGAGTCGATCGACGACTGTTCCCAGAATACGAAAACAGCGGAGCGGGCGAGAACGAGGCCTGCCAGAAGCAGTTGGATCCAGCGATTCGACGTGTCGGACATTTCCTCTCCAGGCGCACGAGGACGAACGCCGAAACAGGCGGTAGCGTCTGGGGGGACCCGCGGAGGCGGGCGTATTCAAGCGTCGCACACTAAAACGAAAGATGACGGTACGGCACCCACTCTGATCACTCTAGATTCTCCAGGACTCCTCGTCTCTCCAGACTCTTAGGACCCGTCGACTCCCGGGCTCACAGGAGTCCTCGGTTCGTAATAAGCTCTCGAACGATGCGTGTGCGCTTCTGGGGCGTGCGGGGTTCGGTGCCATATGCCACGCCATGGTCGATCGAGCACGGCTGTAATACGCCGTGCCTCGAGATCGTCGACGATCGCGACGAGCGCCGGCTCATCCTCGATGCCGGCTCGGGCATCGTCGGTGTCGGCGAGACGCTCACCCGCGTCACCGATATTCCGATCCTGCTCACGCACTATCACTGGGATCACATCCAGGGCCTGCCGTTTTTCGCGCCGCTTTATCGCGCGGGCGCGGCGATCACGGTCTGGGCGCCTCCGCTCGGCCGGAAGCTGGCCGACATCCAGGCGATCTTCCAGGCGCCCTTCTTCCCCGTGCCCTACGAGCGGCTTCCCTCAAAGCCGGCGATTCGCTTGCACGCCGATGGACACGCCGACATCAACGGATTCGACGTGCGCGGCCAGCCACTGAACCATCCAGGCGGGGCGTTTGCGTACCGCATCAAGGGCACGACGGGCGATGTCGTGTATGCCACGGATCACGAGTTCGGGAACCCCGACATCGACCTCGCGCTGGCGCATTTCGCGGTGGGCGCGCGCGCGCTCGTCTTCGATTCGCACTTCACGCCGGAAGAAATGCGGACGCACAAAGGATGGGGACACAGCGACTGGTCGCAGTGCGCGCAATTCGCCGCCGATTGCGGAGCGAAATCGCTGTGGCTCTTCCATCACAAACCCGGGCGCCCCGATAGCGAGGTGCGGGAGATCGAAGCCGCCGCGAGGAAGATTTTTCCGGAGACCCATGCGGCGAAGGAACGGGAAGGGTTTTCTGTCTAGAGAGTGAGAAGTAGAAAGTGAAAAGTAAAAAGTAGAAAGTAAAAGTGGGCGATCCCTCAGTCGAGGATGCCCAGATCGGCCAGGATAGCCTTGGCCTTCGACACGCGCTGTTCGAGCAGCGTGCCAAACTCCTTCGCGCCGAGCTGCAGAGCGAAGTAGAACACGTTCGAGTCGCGCTCCACGTATCCGACGTACCACATCGTGGCATCTTCGCCTGCGGGGCGGCATGCTCCGGTCTTGGCGCTCAAGCGCCACCGCGGCGTGCTGTCGGCCAGCATGATGTCTTTCGTCAGCGTCGTCGCCCGGGACGACAGGCCAAGGCGTCCTTCATAGAACCGCTTCAGAAAAGTTACCTGCTCGTCGGCCGAGATGCGGAGCGTGCCGTCAACCCAGAAGGGCCCTTCGCTTCCATCCAACCCCCCGGCTGCAGACTCGTTCCCATACGCGAACTGCGTTAAGAAACGTGCTTCGGCGGGAAGACCGGCACGGCGTGCCAGGGCGAGGTAATACCACAGGGCTGAGACGCGATATGCGGAACGAAGGGTGTGGTCCTGCGCCCATGCGCCCTGTTGCTTGAGCGCCGGGTCGTACTTGACGAGAAACTCAGGGTCAGACGCGGTCTTGCTCTCGAGAAGGACGGCGGTGTGCGGGATCTTGAAGGTTGAACAAGGCGCGAACCGCTGCGCCGCCCGCTCCGCGTTGTGGCGAACCGTCTCGCCGGTATGGCCGTTCAGAAGGACGAACGCGCCATCGATACCCGCGAAATGCCGGCCGAGATCCTGAGCGAATCCCGGCGAGCCCATCAGTATCAACATCCCGCAAACGAGCTGCGTCCTACTTTTCACTTTTGCCTTTTCACTTTTTGACTTTTTACTTCTCACTTTCCACTTTCCCCCATATGTTACCAACGTGCGTAAGGCTGTTGCAGGGCTGACGGTCGGGCTGGCGGCGGCGCTCGTGGTGCTGGTGCTCACCAGCCTCGAGGCATTCCGGACCGTCGAGCTCAAGACCTACGACTGGCGCCTGACACGTACCGCGAATCCGCTGTCGGCTCGCAAGGACATCGCGCTGATCGAGATCGACGAGTACTCGCTGCGTAATCTCCAGCCGCATGCGGGCCGGTGGCCCTGGCCACGCGTCGTGCACGCGAGCCTGGTCGAGTACCTCATGCGTGGCAAGCCCGCGCTCATCGTCTACGACGTGCTGTTCTCCGATGTCGATACCCGCGTGGGATTCCCGTATGGCGGCGACACCTGGTCCGGCGCCGAGTCCGACAAGGCCCTGGCCGACACGATTCGCAAGGCCGGCAACGTGATCCTGCTGGCCGACGCGACCTTCGTCGGAGAGACCAACGGCGAGCAGTCGTGGAAAGACCAGGGATTCCGTCTGTCGTCGCCGGACGTGCTCGAGCGCCGCGTCATCTTCGAACCTGCCGGCGATTTTGCCGGCGCCGCGGTGGCGATCGGCCACAATTTTTTCAGCCTCGACGCCGATGGTCCGATTCGTCACGTCGTGCCGTTTGTCAGGTCCGGCGACCGTGCGATGCCATCGCTCGGGCTCTCGGCGGCACTGCGGACGGCGCGAATCGATCCTGCGAGCGTACGCATCGACGGTACCTTGCTGAGGGTGGGCGACCGGGTGATACCGCTCGAGCGCCGCGAGCTCAACACTTCGGAGGGCCGCACGCGTTATTTGTGGGGTTTGATCAACTTCCGCGGCCCGTCGTTTCTGCCGGACATGAAGAGCCGTCCGTACCCGCACTACCCGTTCTTCGATTTGCTCTACTCCGAGGAACAACTGCTGGCGGGGCAGAAGCCGGACATCGATCCGTCGATTTTTGAGGGAAAGATTGTGTTTGTCGGGGTGACGGCGTCCGGACTTAAGGACGTGTTCGAAACCCCGTTTGCCGGCGGCGACATGCCCGGCATCCAGATTCACGCGTCGGTGGTGGACGACTTTCTGTCGAACCGGTTCATGCGCCCTGAATCGCCGATCGTGCGCGTAGTACTAATAGTGACCCTTGCGCTCGCGATGGGGCTCGTCTCGACGTCGTTGCCGGCCTGGTGGGCCAGCGCGGTGTTCGTGGCAGCCATGGCCGCCTTTGTCTTCGCCGCGACGCGTGTCTTCGCGGGAGGCACGTGGATCAACATCACGCAGCCCGCGCTGGCATCGTCGCTGGCGTTGTTCGGCGGCGTCGGCTACCAGTACTTCGTCGAGGGACGCGAGAAGCGCAAGATGAAGCGCCTCTTCGGCCAGTTCGTGTCGAAAGACGTGTACGACCAGCTCGTGGCCAACCCCGAGCTCGCGCGGCTCGGCGGCCAGCGGCGTCAGATGACGGTCCTCTTCTCCGACATCCGCGGGTTTACCACGGTCTCCGAGCGCGGCCAGCCCGAGGAGATCGTCGCCATCCTGAACGAGTACTTCACGCGCATGGTCGACATCGTGTTCGCGCACAAGGGGACGCTCGACAAGTTCGTCGGCGACATGGTGATGGCCCTGTTCGGCGCGCCCCTCGACGATGCGAATCACGCGCAGCATGCGGTCGACGCGGCGCTGGCCATGATTCGCGAGCTGAATCGCCTGAACGAGAAGTGGACCGCGGAAGGACGGCCGGCGCTCGACATCGGCATCGGCATCAGTACCGGACCAATGATTGCGGGCAACATCGGGTCCGAAGCCATCATGAGCTACACCGTCATCGGCGACGCGGTGAACCTGGGCTCGCGGCTCGAATCTCTGAACAAGCAGTACGGGACTCGGATTATCATCAGCGAAGCTACACGCGACGCGCTTCCCGACCGATACCTGTTTCGACCCCTCGGCGATGTCGTGGTGAAGGGCAAGACCAAGCCGGTGTCGATCTACGAGGTGAAGGAGAACCTGGCATGAAGCACAACGCCATGTCCGGCGTCAGCCGGACGATCATCGTTTTCGCGATTCTGGCGATCGGCACGCCCGCCTACGCGCAGCTCGGCGGCATCATGAAGAAGGCGCAGGAGGCGCAGGAGCGCAAGGCGCAGTTCGACGACCTCAACATCACCGAAGAAGAAGAGATCAAGCTGGGCGCCGACGTCAGCCTGAAGGTGCGTCAGCGGTTCGGCGTCGTCCAGAACGCGGCGGTGCACAAGTACGTCGCGCTCGTCGGCACGGTGCTCATCGAGCAGACGACGAGACCCAAGCTGCCGTGGACGTTCATCGTGCTCGACACCGATGGTGTGAACGCCTTTGCGGCCCCGGGCGGCTTCGTGCACATCACCCGCGGTGCGCTCGCCCTGATCAAGTCGGAATCGGAGCTTGCCGGCGTGCTCGGCCATGAGATCTCGCACGTCACGCAGAAGCACACGGTGAACGCCCTCCGCAAGAGCAAGACCGTTCAGCTCGGCACCAGCGAGACGCTCGCCAATCGTGGCCAGTTCCTCGACGCGCTCGCCAACCGGGCTTACAGCATGGTGCTCGAGAATTCATTCGATCGCGGCGACGAGCTCGAGGCCGACCGCGAGGGCATCCTGCTCGTACAGAAGGTCGGGTACGCCGGCGCCGGGCTGTCGGAGTTTCTCGCGCGCCTGGCCGAACGCAACAAGGCTGCGGCCGAAAAGAACGGACTCTTCGCCTCGCATCCCGAGACGCAGGAGCGCATCAACAAGGTGAAGCAGCTGGCGGCCTCCAAACCGGGCGCGCTGGTCGCCGCGCGGTACACGTCGAACATCACGTATCAGCCGACCGAGCTCACCAGGATTGCCACCGTCGTCGAAGGGTCGGCGGGCCTTGCGGGCAGCGAGCAGCAGAAGGCCGAAGAGAAGAAAGCCGAAGAGAAGAAGGCGGCAGAAAAGAAGAAGGGTTTCGGCGTCGGGAATCTCACTAAGTCGGTCGAGAGCGGCGGCAAGACCGAACAGCAGGTGTCGGCGTCCGGAGGCGCTCGAGGAGTCGGCGCAGATCGCCTGGCCAAGGGCGGCGACAATCCGAATCGCGTGAATGGGGCGTTCACGCCGGCCGAGCTCCTGGCTTTCAAGAAGGGGATCGCCTAACCCGGCGTGTCACTCAGCGTCATCGCCGGTTTCGTCTTCCTGCTGGCGTCGCTTGGCCTGCGCCAGGCGACCATCAACAGGCACATTCGAGGCCGGCTGCTCTTCTCGGCCGGCCTCTTCGCCGTCTACACCGTGGCGGCGATCGCACTCAATTCCAGCCTGCTCTGGCAGGATGCCCGGCTCGAAGACACGCGTCGGCTGATCAGCGACATCAATCCGCTGGTGATGGCGTTAGCCATCGTCAACCTCCTGATCGCCGCGACCCTCAATCCATGGAAGCTCGATCGCCTGCACGACCGTTTTCCGAGCATCGTCCAGGATTCGCTCATCATCATCCTGTTCTCGCTCGTCGCCGTCCTGATTCTGCGCGACCGCATTCTCACGACGACGGCCGTCGGCGCCGTCGTGCTGGGTTTCGCGCTCCAGGACACGCTCGGCAATCTGTTTGCCGGCCTGGCGATTCAGATCGAGAAACCGTTCCGCGTCAGCGACTGGGTCTCGATCGGCGGGCTCGAAGGCCGCGTCAGCGAAATCACGTGGCGTGCCACGAGGCTGCTGACCAGGGCCGGGAATGTCGTCGTCGTGCCGAACAGCGTCATGGCGAAAGACACCATCACGAACTACTCGGTTCCCACCAGGCAGATGCGGCTGAGCGTCGAAGTCGGCGCGAGCTACGACGTGCCGCCGAATGTGGTGAAGGCGGTCATCACCGAAGCGCTGAAGAACGTGCCGGAAGTGTCGGCCGTGCGGACGCCTGAGATCCGCGTGGCCGACTTCGCGTCGTCGTCGATTACCTATCGCGTGCTGTTCTGGGTGGACGATTTCGATCCGGCCGATCGCGCGCAGGATCAGGTGAGGTCGTACATCTACTACGCGTTCCGCCGCAACAACATCACCATTCCGTACCCGATACAGGTGGAGATGTCGCCGGAGGAAGGCGGCATGGTGCCGCCGGCACTTCCGGCCGATGCCGGTCTGCTGGCATCGGTGCCGATGTTTGCCGCGCTGACCGACAGCGAACGCACGCAACTCGTCGCGGTGGGACGGCCGGTGGTGTACGCGCGCGGCGAGGCGATCGTGCGGCAGGGGCAGGATGGTCAATCGCTCTTCATCATCAAGCGCGGCGAGGCCCGGGTGACGCTCGCCGGCACCGATGGCGACGTGGCGCGCCTGCGTGAGGGCGATGTGTTTGGAGAGATGTCGCTGCTGACCGGCGCCGCGCGAACGGCCACCGTGACCGCGGTGACCGATTGCGATTTCCTCGAAATCGACGCCGACGGGTTCCGGCGGCTGGTCATTGCGAACCCGTCCGTGCTCGAGCGTGTGACAAGTGTGACCGCCGCGCGACGCGAGGAGCTCGATCGCCACCGCGAAACGCACGCCACCCCAACCGCCGTCGCCGAAGCGCGCCATTCGTTCCTTACGCGCGTGCGCGAATTCCTGCGCCTGTAGACAATACACATTTATACCGACTCTCCGGGCTCCCGGGACTTCCCGACTCCAAAGACTCCCCGACTCCAAAGACTCCTACGACTCTTCCGTACGACTCCTGTATACTGGCCTTCCCCCCACAGCTCGCGCCCTCCGCCCCAAGGAACAGCATGTCTTCGTCCGGTGGGCTCCTGCGCCGTCCCGCTCGTGCCCTGTTCATTTCAATGGCCGTGTTCGTACTGGCGCTGTGGATCGAGCTTCTCCTCGATCAATGGACGGGTCGATTTGTGTTCGTCGCATTTGCGCCGGCGATCGCGATTGCCGCGTGGCTTGGCGGGACGACGCCCGCCTTCATTACGATTCTGTTGTCGGCCTTTTCCTGCGATCTGTTCCTCTTCGGACCGGGTGTCCTTCTCAACTTCGGCAGCGGCGTCGAGGCGGTGGTGCTCGCCATCTTCAGCGTGGGGTGGACGGCCGTCGCGCTGCTGACGGCGTCGGCCGCCAGGCGCGTCTCGCAGGAACGCGCCGACCGGATGGCCGCCGAGCGGGTGGCGGCGCAGGCGCACCGCCTGGCGCAATCGACGGCGGCGCTGGGACAGGTGCGCACGTCGGGCGAGGCGATTACGGCCGCGCTCCACGAATCGCTGCACTGGCTCAAGGCGGGCGCTGGTGTCTTTTACCTCCTGACCGACGATCGCAGGCGCGTCGTCATTTCGCAGGTCGCCAGCTATCAGCTGCAGGAGGGCGATTCGTGGGATCTCGACGACTTCGGCGACGATTCGCCGTTCGCCGAATCGATGCGCCGGCTGACGCCGGTCGTGACGGCATCCCTGCAAAGCCGCGGCGATGAGTACCGAGGAGTGGTCCGACGCCGGACCGTGGCGCAATCGCAAGGCCGGCCTTGTCCTGCCCATCACGATCGAGCGCCGGGTTGTCGCGTTCCTGCAGGTCGATTTCGACGAGCCGCGGGAGTTCACCGTCGACGATCACGAGTACATCCACTCGATTTGCTCCCGCACCGGCCAGGCGCTGAACCGCGTGTGGTGGCACGAGTCTGTCGAGCGCGCCCGCTACGATGCGGAAACGATGAAGGAGCGGGCCGACGAAGAGCTCGTCGAGCGGCAGAAGACGGAGCTGGCCCTGCGGTCGAGCGAAACACGGTACCGCGCGCTCGCCACGCGGACGACGCGGCTGCACGGCCTCACCGCGAGCCTGTCGGAATCGGTCAGCGTGACGGCGGTGGCCAACGCCATTGTCGATCAGGCGCGCATTGTCGTCGGGGCGGCCGAGGGAGATCTCAGGCTGCTCGGCGAATCCGGCAGCCAGCGGCCCGAGCCCGGGTTGTGCATGACCGACGCGCTCGAGACCGGGCGCCCGGTCTTCGTCGGCTCTCTCGCCGACTCGCACGGGAAATACTGGCTGTCGGCGGCGCTCGCCGCAGACAACGGCTTTGTCTCGCTGGCGGCGCTGCCGCTCATGGTGAAGGACGGCCCGCTCGGCGTCCTCGAATTCCGCTTCAGCGCGCCGGTGAATTTTGACGAGGAGTACCAGGCGCTGCTGGTGTCGGTCGCGCAGCACTGCACCCAGGCGCTCGATCGCGCTCGGTTGTACGAACAGGCCGAGCGCGCGCGGGCTGAGGCCGAGCGTGCGAACCGCCTGAAAGACGAGTTCGTGTCGACGGTGTCGCACGAACTTCGGACGCCGCTCAACGCGATTCTCGGGTGGGCCTCGATGCTGCGTACCGACTCGATGGAGCCCGAGGTGTTCCCGCAGGCCGTCGAGTCGATTTACCGCAATGCCTCGCGGCAGGCCAAGCTCGTGGACGACCTGCTGGACTTCGCGCGCATGGACGGCGGAAGGGCGACGCTCGATCTCGACACGATCGACGCGCAGAACCTGATTCGCGGCATCGTCGAGTCGGTCAGTCCGCTGGCGGCCGGCAGCCAGATCGACATCCAGTTGTCGGCGATTCCCGACGCCAGGCTGCAGTGCGACGTGAAGCGGCTCGAGCAGGTGTTCGTGAACCTCATCGGCAACTCGTTGAAGTTCACGCCGCCGGGCGGGCACATCATGGTCTCGGCCCGCATCGTCAGCCGCTCGCTCGAGATTCGAGTGGCCGATACCGGCAGCGGCATCGAGGCGGAATTTCTGCCTTTCGTGTTCGATCGATTCCGTCAGGGGGACGGCACGACCACCCGGAACCACTCAGGTCTGGGTCTCGGGCTGTCGATTGCCAAGCAGCTGGTCGAGGCGCACAAGGGGACGATTCGAGCGGAAAGCGCGGGCACAGGAAAGGGTACGGCGTTCATCGTGACGCTGCCCATCAGCGGTCACGACGCGGTGGAATTGGCGTCACCGTCCATTGAGCCCGTGGCCGACGTCCGACTCGACGGTGTGCGTGTGCTCGTCGTCGACGATGAGAAGGACACGCGCGACATGATCGGCCGGGCGCTGGAGGACCGGGGTGCCCGGATCAGCGTCGCGGATACGTCGCAGGAAGCGATCGAAATTCTCGAACGCAACGAAATCGATGTATTGCTCGCCGACATCGCCATGCCTGGCGAGGACGGCTACTCGCTGATCAAGCGGATCCGGGCAGGGGCCAACCCGCTGGCCTCGATTCCCGCGGCGGCGGTAACGGCCCACGCACGGGACGACGAGCGTATCCGGGCCCTGGCGGCCGGGTTTCACGTCCACATGGCCAAGCCGGTCGAGCCGAGCGAGATTGTCCGGATGGTGAACCATCTGGCCCACGACCGGCGGGTCGCCCGCCGATCACGGGTGTAGCGCGCGGACGCGCTGCATGATGAGCGACCCGAGCTCGGGCTCGCTCATGCTCTCGATGCGCACGTCGCTTTCGTCCACCAGCGAGTAGTCTCTGATGATCTGCCTCAAGTGCCAGGCTCGCAGCGCCGTCAGCTCCTGGGCGAGCACATCTGGATTTTTTTCGTACACCGAGAAGGGATTCAGTACGGCCTCGCGCCGCACCGGCGGTCTCTCGCGCGGCTCGGCTGGCCGGGCGTAGCGTGGCGGCGAAACGGGGACGGTCTCGACACGTCTCTGCGCGGCGAAGATGCGCGCGAGGGCGCCTTCGAGATAAACAGTGCTGAGTCCGGTCGCCCAATACGTCAGATCGGTCAGGTTTGGCTGTGTTGTCTCGCGTACGGTGCGCACGACCTCGCCCGTCGCGGCGCTGGTGAACTCAATCCACCCTTCCCACAACCCGTCGGCCCGCTCGTGGCCGCAGGCGCGCGCCTGGTAAAGGGCTCCATCGGTGCGCGCGACAGGCGTTTCGAACTGCACTAATGTCTGGGCCATCGTTCAACCTCGATTTATTAAAAGCAAGCCGCGTACCCGCGGGCCGGTCGCGCACCGTTCAACGAGTACATGCCGTCCGGCCGTCCTCCGGCCCCGAACAGAGTAGACTTATGTGTTTACCTAGGAGTGAGATTTGATTGACGAACGACTGAAGATTGCGGTTTTCATCGATTTCGACAACATCGAGATCGGTGTCAAGACCACGCTGCACACGCAATTCGACATCGCGGCGATTCTGGACGGTATCAAGGAGCGCGGGGAGGTGGTCACGAAAGTGGCCTATGGCGACTGGAAGCGTGCCGGCGACTACGGCCGGATGATGTCGCAACACGCCATCCGGATGGTGCAGCGCAACCTGACACCTGGCGGCGACAAGAACGGCGCCGACATCAATCTCGCGCTCGACGCGCTCGAGATGGCGTTCACCCACGATCACATCAATGCGTTCGTGATTGTCGGCGGCGACAGCGACTTCATCACGCTCGTCGAAAAGCTGAAGCAGTACGACAAGAAGGTGTTCGTCGTGGGCGGACGGCAGTTCACGAGCCAGGTGATGCAGAAGAACTGCCACGAGTTCATCGCCTACGAGAACCTGGTGGTCAGGCGCCGGGACGTCGTGCCCCCCGGCCCGGGGCCGCGTCGCGAGAACGGTGGCGTAAGCGGGACGACGGTCGAGGTTGCCAAGGCGATCCCTCTCGTCAAGCGCGCGTTGAAAGTGCTGACAGACCGCGAAGTCTCTCCGCAGCTCGGCCTGCTGAAGAGCACGTTGCTCCAGCTCGACTCGACCTTTTCAGAGCGCGACTACGGCGTCAGCACCTTCCGCGACTTCATCGAGAAGCTCGCGAAGACGGGCGTGGTCACCTTGCGGCATGCGGGCCGCAGCATGATGGTCGACGCGGTCGAAAGCGAAGGCGGCGTCAGGCTGCAGCCCGAGATCGCCGCCTCTCCGGGTGAGGCGAGCGAGCCGGCAGATTCGGGACAGCCCGCCCAGCCCGTGCCGGCTTCTATGTCGATGGCTCCTCCCGTGGTTCGCGATCCCGAGCAGGTTCAGCAAATCGTCGACTACACGCGAGACACCTTCGCGCGCGCGCCGCAGTCGCCCCGATGGCCGATGTACGTGCGCCAGTTCAAGCAGTTTGTCAGGGGCGTCGATTCGACTTTCGACGAGCACAAGTGGGGGTTCGCGACGATCATGGAATTCCTCCGCGTGGTTCAGCGCGAAGGACTGTTCCGGCTCGAGCGCGATCGGCGCGGGCAGATCCGGGTGTTCCCCGGGGCGGCCCTGCAGCGTGAAGCCGTCACGGCACACGTGCCCGCGGACGTCGAGTCCGACGACATCCAGCAGACATTCGACCCGGAGTCGGTCGAGCCTCGGGAGGAGAGTATTCCGAGCGAGCCGCTCGATGAGCCGGTTCAGGCCGAGGCCGCGATGGCCGACGTCATCGACAGCGATGAACCGCAGCCTGTTCAGGTGAGGACGCGGCGCGCGCGCAAGACGTCGAGCGTAGGCAAACCGGCGGCTCGAAAACCGACGGGCGCGAAAACGCCAAGGCGGCGGAAGACGCTCGTGCCGGCGTAGCCGTCGGCTGGTCGATGGGCAATGGTCTTAGGTCCATGGGCCATGGTCACAGGCGCTCCATCGCCTATCGACCCAGGACCATCGCCCATCGCCCTTAGCGACGCCTCGAGTCCAGCTCGTCCCAACGCGCGTAGGCGCCGAGTAGCGAGTCCTTCAACTCATCCACGCGCGCGAGCGCACCGGTAATGGCGTCGGGAGACTCCCTGTAAAAATCCGGAGAGGCGACCGCGGTATTCATCCCGTCCAGTTCGGCCTCGAGGCGCTCGATCAGCGCCGGAAGGCCGTCGAACTCCTGCTGCTCGCGGTAGGAGAGTTTCTTCCTGACTCCGGCATCGCCCTCCGTGGGAACTGACGCGGACTGCCCCGATTGTCGATTGTCAATTGGGGATTGGGCGGCCGGCCTTTGACGGAGCCAGTCCTCGTATCCACCTACGTATTCCTCCACCCGTCCATCGCCTTCGAATACTAGCGTGCTCGTGACGACGTGATCGATGAACGTGCGGTCGTGGCTCACCAGCAGGAGCGTGCCCTGCCAGTCGAGGAGATACGCCTCGAGCAGTTCCAGCGTCTCGATATCGAGATCGTTGGTCGGCTCGTCCAGGATGAGCACATTTGCCGGCCTCGTGAACAGCCGCGCCAGGAGAAGCCGGTTCCTCTCGCCGCCCGAAAGAGCCTTGACCGGCGAATTCGCGCGCTCGGACGAGAACAGGAAGTCCCGCAGGTACCCATGCACGTGCTGCGGCCGGCCGTTGACGGTAACGGTATCGTTTCCGTTGCCGACCGTTTCGAACACCGTGCGCTCGGGATCGAGTTGCTCACGCTGCTGGTCGTAGTACGCGATTTGAACGTTTGTGCCAAGGCGCAGCTCGCCGGAGTCGGGTGGCAGATCGCCCATCAGCATGCGGAGCAGGGTCGTCTTCCCCGATCCGTTCGGCCCGATGAGCCCGACGCGATCGCTGCGCATGACGCGGAACGCGGCATCTTTCACGATCGGCTCCCCGTCAAACGACTTGTTCACCGCGATGGCTTCGAACACCATCTGCCCCGACCGGTCGCCGGCCTCGGCTTGAAGCCGGACGCGGCCCACCTGGCTTCGTCGCGATGCGCGCTCCTGCCTTAACGCCATCAGCGCGCGGACGCGACCCTCGTTGCGCGTGCGTCTGGCCTTGATGCCCTGCCTGAGCCACGCCTCCTCCTGCTCCAGCTTCTTGTCGAACTTCGCGTTTCGCACGGCTTCGTTCGCGAGCCAGTCTTCTTTGTTGCGCAGAAAGCTCTCGTAGTCTCCGGGCCACGAGGTCAGCATGCCTCGATCGAGCTCCACGATGCGCGTGGCGACACGCCGCAGAAACGCGCGATCGTGCGTCACGAAGACGACGGCGCCGGCATAGTCGTCGAGGAACGACTCGAGCCAGGTCATGGAGTCGATGTCCAGATGGTTCGTAGGTTCATCCAGCAGAAGGACATCAGGATGGGCGACGAGCGCCCGTGCCAGCAGCACCCGGCGCCGCCAGCCGCCGGACAATGTGTTGACGCTGGTATCGGCCGGGAGCCCGAGCCTCGAGATCACCATGTCGACGTTGACGTCGATGCGCCACGGTTCGTGCTCCAGCGTCTGGTCGAACCCTTCCGCGACAACGGCTCGCACGGGCTTATCCGCCGAAAGAGGCACGTCCTGCACGAGCCTCGCGATACGCAGGCCCGGTTGGCGCCAGACGCTGCCGGCATCGGGTTGGACCTCGCCGCTGATGATCTGCAGCAAGGTGGATTTGCCCGTGCCGTTTCTGCCGATCACGCATACGCGCTCGCCGGTGTCGACTAGGAGGCTGGCGTCGTCGAGCAACGGGAGATGGCCGTAGGCCATCGAGATGTGGTCGAGCGAAACGAGCGGCATGCCTAGGAATGGGCGCGGATGGCTTCGAGAAACACGCCGCCGAGATCGTCGGCCTTGCGGGTGCCGACGCCTTTGACCGCCAGCAGCGCGTCGATGGAGGTCGGCCGCAACCGCGCCATCTCCCGCAGTGTCGCGTCGTGGAAGATCACGTACGGAGGCACGCCCCGCGATCGGGCGATCTCGAGCCGGACCGAGCGCAGCCGATCGAAGAGCGCGCGATCGACGTCCTGCCACGACTCGGCCTCGATGCGCGACTGCACGCGCGGCGCGCCCTTGACGGGCGGACGCTGGCGCGCGAGTGCCAGCCCAGGCAGGCTCTCCGGGTTCTTCAACAGCTCGAGGCCCTTTGACGTGAGCGAGACGACAGGGTAGACGCCGTCGCTCTGACGCAGCAGGCCCGTTCCGATGAGCTGCTCGATGTAGCCGCGAACCTCGGCGACCGATGCGTCGGGCAGCAACCCGAACGTGGTGAGCCGGTCGTGTCCGCGAGCCACCACCTGCTCGCTCGCCTGGCCTCGCAGTACGCCGGCCACGTGCGTCGCCCCGAATCGCTGTCCAACCCGCGCCACGCACGAGAGAATCTTCCGCGCGAGCACGACGGGCTCGGGCGCCGTCTCGAGCTCGTTCAGGCACACGTCGCAGGCGCCACAGCCGTCTTTGTCGAATCGGTCGCCGAAATATTCCGACAGATGCCGGTGCCTGCAGCCGATGCTCGACGCGTAGCGCTCCATCTGCTGCAGCAGCGTGCGGCTGGCGTCGTTCAGCTCGCCGTTCTGTTCGAGCATCGCCCGCCATTTCATGAAATCGGCCGGCGAGTAAATGAGCAGGCACTCGGCCTCGAGACCGTCGCGGCCCGCCCGGCCGGATTCCTGCTGATAGTGCTCGAGCGATCGCGGTGCGCCGGCGTGCACGACGAATCGCACGTCAGATCGGTCGATGCCCATCCCGAACGCCACCGTGGCGACGATGATGTCGGCCCGCTCGCTCAGGAACGCATCCTGGTGGCGGCTGCGCTCGCCGTCAGAGAGTCCGGCGTGATAGGGCAGGGCTGTATGGCCAATCCCGGTCAGCCATGCCGCGAGGGCATCGACCTCACGGCGGGAGGTGCAGTACACGATGCCGGCTTCACCTTTGTGCCGCGAAAGGACGTCGGCGAGCTGCTTCTTGAGCGTGGCGCGCGGCAGCGTCCGGTAAATCAGGTTCGGCCGATCGAACGACCCGACGAACTCCGCCGGATTCTCGAGACCCAGCTGCGCCGCGATGTCCCGCCGCACCCGGCGCGTCGCGGTGGCCGTGTAGGCATGCAGCCGAATCCCCGGCAACAGCTGCCGCAGACGGCCAAGCTGGCGGTACTCCGGCCTGAAGTCGTGTCCCCACTGGCTGATGCAATGCGCCTCGTCGATGGCGACAAAACTGACCTGGAGCGAGGAGAGCAGGGCGAGAAAATGCTCGGACCCGTCGCCCACCAGGCGCTCGGGTGACACATACAGCAGCTTGTACCGTCCTTGACGCAACCCGGCCACGACGTCTGTCTTCTCGCCTGGCGTCAGCGTGCTGTTGAACACCGCCGCCGCCACGCCGTTGCCGACGAGCGTGTCTACCTGATCCTTCATGAGGGAAATGAGCGGCGAGACGACGAGGGCCACGCCGGGATGAACGACCGCGGGCGCCTGGAAGCAGAGAGACTTTCCGGCCCCGGTCGGCAGCACGACGATGGAATCGCGCCCGGCAAGCACCGCATCCATCGCATCTCTCTGAAGCGGACGGAAGGTCGTGTAGCCCCAATAGCGGGAAATGGCTTGCTGGAGTTCGTCGAGCGTCATCGGCCGGTCGTCATTATCACCCGGCTGGTACGTCGGGCGATCAATCCGATATAGTGACAGAACGCCATGATTGATGCCGATGCCGAGGAAGCTCGACAAGGCGAGAAGCTGCTGACCGATCTCCGCAAGGCGCTCCTGCGCCTGCACAAGACGCTGCTGGACTGGGAACGGAGCGGCTACGAGCGCATTCACGGCCGTCAGTCGAGCAACGATCTGTTGAAAGCGCTGCTCAACGATCCGCAGTTCGCCTGGCTCCGGCCGATGTCGCAGCTCATCGTCCGGATCGACGAGATCCTGGGCGACAAGACGCCGCCGATGCGCAACGACGTGGACGCCGTCGTGGCGCAGGTGCGCACGCTGACGTCCCCCAACGAAACCGGCAACACCTACGAGCGCCGCTACGACATGGCCCTGCAGGAGCATCCCGACGCCGTATTCGCTCACCGCGACCTGCTGGCGCTCTTCCGGGAAGACCGCGGCACGAAGAAGGACTAGCCGAATCAGCGAGGTGGTACGGCCGTTGCTCAGATCGATCCTGTGATCGAAGAGAAGGCCCGCCTGCCCAAATTTGCTACCAGGCGGTTCTGGCCGGACCGTTTGCACGCCGCGTGGGACAACTTCGCCCCATACCAGCAGAACATCGTTCGGGCGCTGGCCGCCATCAGTTGCATCGTTATCGTTTTCGCGGGCTGGTTTCTGTATCAGGTACTGTCCGGGCTTCCCGGCAAGGAACAGCTGCGAGAGCTTGGGGAAGCCGTTGAAGGCACCGTTCTGTACGATGCGTCCAATCGACCGCTGTTTTCCATACCGGCGCAGTACCGGGTAGAGGTACCTCTCGATCGCATGTCGCGCCATCTGCGCGACGCCATCATGGCAGTCGAGGATGCGCGCTTCTACGACCACGACGGCATCGATGGGATACGCGTCGTGGGTGCCGTCCTGACGGACCTGCGCAAGTGGCGGGCGGCGGAAGGCGCGAGCACGATCACGCAGCAGCTCGCGCGCGTCAGCTTTCTCTCGCGCGACAAGACGCTGCGCCGCAAGCTGCGCGAGGCGATTCTGGCGCAGCGCATCGAGCAGCTCTACCGGAAAGACGAGATTCTCGAGCTGTACCTGAACAAAGTGTATTTCGGCGACGGCCTGTACGGCGCCGAAGCGGCGGCTCTCGGCTACTTCGGGAGGCGTGCGGCCGACCTCACGCTCGCACAGGCGGCGCTGCTCGCGGGGGTTGTCCGGGCGCCCTCGGCGCTGAATCCAACAGTGGACCTGAATCGCGCCGTCGATCGGCGCAACCTCGTGCTCGGCCTCATGCGGGACCAGCAGATTGTCGAGAAGAGCGCGTACGACGAGGCCATCTCGGAAAAGGTCGTGCTGCAGGACACGCTTCGTCATGAGGATCCAAGCGGACTCCACTTCAAGGAGGCCGTTCGCCGCGAGCTCGTCGAGCGATTCGGAAAGGATCTCGTCTACAAAGGGCACCTGCGCGTGTACACGACGATCGATTCAGCTATGCAGAAAGCCGCAGAAGAAGCGGTCGCGTTCACGCTGGCTGCGATCGAGGCGCGCATACCTGGCAAGCGCAGCGAGCCGCTGCAGGGCTCGCTGTTTGCGCTCGATCCCTCCACGGGCGCCGTCCGCGCCATTGTCGGGGGCCGCGATGTGTCGAGCGTTGGATTGAATCGCGCGCTTCAGGCCAGGCGTCAGCCGGGATCAGCCTTCAAACCGTTTATCTATGCCGCTGCAGTGGAAAACGGCTATTCGCCGGCCAGCGTCATCCGCGGGCTGAACCAGCCGATCGACACGTACGACGGCCAGTGGCTGCCCGAAGACGAACATTCATCGGCGGCGTCGATGACGATGCGCACGGCACTGCGCACATCGAGCAACAGGGCTGCCGTGCGTGTGCTCGAGGACGTTGGTATCGAACGGACGGTGTCGTATGCCGAAGGTCTCGGCGTCGGAACGGTTCCCAGCGTGCCCTCGCTCGCCCTGGGTTCGGGCGAAGTCACGCTCGCCTCGATGACATCTGCCTATGCGGCCTTTGCGCAAGGCGGCATCGTCCGCGAACCCTACTTCATCAGGCGGGTGGAAGATCAGGAAGGGCGCATCCTGTTCCAGAGCGACGCAAAACCGAGGCGCGCCATGTCCGAGGAGACAGCGTTCATGATGGCGACGATGCTGGCGGACGTCATCGATGCTGGAACAGCGAATGGCGCGCGGAAAGCCGGGTTCAGACTTCCGGCGGCCGGCAAGACCGGGACGACGAACGATTTCGTCGACGCTTGGTTTGTCGGGTTCACACCGAAACTGGTGGCGGGCGTGTGGGTAGGCTTCGATCTGCCTCGTACCGATCATCAAAAACGGATTTGCCGGACAGCTTGCCGTGCCCATGTGGACGAGGTTCATGAAGGCGGCGACGGCAGGCGCGCCCAGCACGTGGTTCGAGCCGCCGCCGAACGTCATCGCCGTCGAGGTCTGCCGCGTCTCCGGCGATCTTCCCGCTCCTGGTTGTCGCCATGCCCTGTCGATCGGGCCTGCCGGCGAGATCAGCTCCAAGTCGATGGTGTACACCGACTACTTCGTACGCGGCAGGGAACCATTGCGTAGTTGTGTGGTTCACGAGGCGGCGTATCTGCCATACCCAGAGCCCTACATCGCCGTGTCAGCATTCGACGGTCTTCCGCCGCTTCTGGGCATGACGTCCGTGTTCCCGGAGCCACTCCTGGTCACGCCCGTTGCGCAGACACGGATGCCCGATCTTCCGGCCGCGCCGCCCGATGCGAAACCGGCGCCGGTCGTGGCTCCCGCAGAGGAGCATCTGGTCCCCGTTCTGCCTCCTGCCGCGCCTCCAGAAGCCCCACCTGCTGGACCGTCGTACGATCGGCACAGTCCGTTGACCCAAGAGACGTATCCACCCGCTCGCCTCGTTGCTCCGAAAGCGCACGACCACTTCGCGAAGCATGTTCGCGCCGCAAAGTCGCGGGGACAGAACCCGGTCGTCGCGGTGCCGAGTCCCGACGTCATCGAGAAGATGATCAACGCGACGTTCTGGGCCAGCCTGCGGCGCGAGGAAGGCTACGTTCCGAAGATCTCGATGGCGTTCCTTCCGCCCGACCAGGACGAGTCACCCCTGCTCGTCCATCAGCCGATGCCGCTGACGCCGGCGACGCTCACGAAAATCGCCGCGATCGTCGAGCCGGCGGGTATTCATCTTGGCGTGTGGGAGTACGACGGCCAGCTGTGCATCTGGGGCACGACCCACAACATTCCGGTTTTCTGCTTCGTGCTCGAAGTCATCGAGCCCGGGCTCATGGTCATCAAGCACCATCGCGGCGAGCAATCGGGCAAGTACGTGAACGTCGCGGTCCTCGAAGGCGCGCAGATCAAGTTCGTGGACGAAACCGCGTCGAGCCTGCCCGACTGTCCCGAGCTCGTGACCTCGCTGCTCGGCTTCGATTCGCCCGCGTCGTGGGTCGATTCGGTGAACATCCTCGTGCAGCTGGCCGTGGCCATGCGGCGCCACGGCCGCGGCGGATCGTTGCTCGTGGTGCCGTCGAACGACGAGGCCTGGCGCGAGTCGATCGTGCATCCCGTGGCTTACGCCGTGTCGCCCCCCTTCCGGGAGTTGACCGGGCTGCTGAAGGAGACCCGCGAGGGACGTCAGGCGGAGATCTGGAAGGAGGCGCTCCGCGAGACGGTGCAGTCGATCGCCGGGCTCACCGCGGTGGACGGCGCCGCCGTCATGACGGACCAGTACGAAATCCTCGCGTTCGGCGCCAAGATTCAGCGCCGCCGGGGCGCGGCGCCCGTGGAGAGCGTGAGGGTGACCGAACCGGTCCAGGGTGGAGAGCCGTCGACGTTCACGGCCGCGCAGCTGGGCGGCACAAGACACCTGTCGGCCGCGCAGTTCGTGCACGATCAGCGAAACGCGATCGCCCTGGTCGCGTCACAGGATCGGCGCTTCACCGTGTTTGCGTGGTCTCCGTGCGAGGAGACCGTGCATGCGCATCGCGTGGAGATTCTGTTGCTTTGAGTACGGGGGAAGAGTCGGAAGTCCCTGGAGTCAGAAGAGTCCGGGAGTCCGGAAGAGTCTCTGAGTCCGAAGAGTCTCTGAGTCAGGTTCCCAGGATTTTTCCTGACTCCAAAGACTCTCCGACTCCGTGGACTCCCAGACTCCAGACTCTTCCTCGCCGGACCTAGTCACTGTCGATCACAAGCTCGTTCTCGACGGAGAACACGCCGGGGATCTCGCGGGCACGGATTTCGGCCATCCGCTTGTCGACTTCCGAGTCGACCACGCCCATCAACGTGGTTCGGCCGTTCTTCACGATGATATGGATTGGGTAGGTGCCGAAGGGTTGCAGGCCCGGGAATCGCCGCGACTGTTGAAGCTCGTACCGGGCAGTCGTCGCGCCGCCGGGTGAATACCGGGAGAGAGAGGAATCGCCGTAGATCTTGTAGAACGTGGCCCAGCGGATCTCGTCGTCCATCGGCGAAGCCGGCAGCAGCTCGATCTGGTTGTCGACTTCATCGACGCCCGGCACGCGCTTCACCGCGCGCGGGGCATGCGATTTCAATCCACCGTAGGAATAGCCCACGAGCGTCACTTTTCCACGCTCGACGCCGAACGCGACGAAATCGAACACACCATAGGTGGGCAGCTTCAGCAGCTCGTTCTCGATCTCGAACACCGTCTGCTTGTGTGAGAGCGACTGCGCCACGGGCGTCGCCGTGGCGAAGAGCGCCGCGGCAAGAATCAACGAAGCGAAACGCATATTGACCTCCATTTCGACCCTGCAGGTTATGACTCACAAACCCGACAGAAAGTTTCCGGAATCAATCTTGAAATAGCTCCCGGAGCCATTAGCTCTCATGAGACTCTACGAATCTCGATGGGCTGCGGTTCGTTCCGCCACTCGAGCGTGTCGAGCGGGCTGATCGTGTCGCGCCGCAGCAGCCATTCGCGCCACGACACTTTGCCGCGTGCGCCGAACGGCGCGGTGTTCATCTGTGCCCGGAACGCGGACGCCGCGAGGCCCGGCACGGGCACGTGCACGATGCGCTTCCGCACGCGGTTCATCCGCATCCACACGGAAGCCGCATCGGCCAGCGGCAGCACGTGCGGTCCGCCGAAATCGGCGAGGCGGCCGCGCGGCCGCTCGTCGAGGCAGCGCACCAGCCGCGCCGCGACTTCGCGCACGTCGACGCTCTGTACGACGAACGCCCTGGGCAGCGGGAGCACGAAGGGCACGCCGGCCAGTGTCTGGAGCTGACGCTCGACCGCGTGATGGAACTGCGTCACGCGCAGAATCGAATAGGGAAGCCCGCCGCCCATGACGATCTGCTCGGCCGTGCGCTTCGCCTTGTAGTACGCGAGCGGGATGTCGTCGACCCCGGCCATCGACACGTGCACGAAGTGCCGCACGCGTCCTTCGCGCGCCGCCCGCACGAGCCGCGCGGTTCCTTCGACGTCGACTTCCGCATGACGCGCCGGGTCGGTGGCGGCGTGAATAATCGCGTCGACATCACCGACTGCCACGCGAACGCCTTCGCCGGTTGCCAGATCGCCGAGCACCCAGCCGGCGTCACGAAACTTTGTCGACCGCACGCGGTGGCTCAATCCGACGACCGAGTGTCCCGCCAGCGTAGACAACCGGGCGACCTCTCTGCCCAACCGTCCCGTTGCTCCTGTAATCAGCACCCTCATGCGTGATGGCACAGCAACGGCACTGCCAGCCGGACGTCGGACCAGCGGAGGGTCTCCAGGAGCCTGAAAAATGAATAACTTAGCGTCAAACAGCCAGGGCCGGATGGATTCCGCAGATCGCCGGAAAATCGTCAACCTGGCGTTTTTCACGCAGACACCGTCCTCGTCAGGCGACAGGTATGAGAGACTGTCGGCTTCGATGATTGAAGCCACCACCGGACGAGACGTGGCGGCGCTGAGCGAGGCGGCCAACGCCATCGCCCCGATGTCGATGTTCGGCACGCTCCGCCGGGGCACCGACAACCGCGTCGTCATGCGGTACTGGCGGCCGAAGGGCTTCGGCGCGCATCGATTCGACGAACCCGAATTGCCGGACCTGCTCCTGCCGGAAGCGACCGGATCGCTTCAGGCGTCGGCGGACGAGCTCAGGTCTCCCGGGACGGAGGCGCTCGACGCCATCCTCTCGTTCATGGATGTCGGCCGCCTCGTCACGATTCCTTCGCATCATTCGCCATCGGTGCGCTTCTGGATGGGCGTTCGCGATGGGGCCCTACTCGACGCCGATCGGCTGCGGCGTCTCGTCAACCTCGCGGAGCTTGGGTCGGCCATTCTGATCGGCACCGACGCCTCGGCATCGGAGCGCGAGCGGCTTCAGCGCTTGGAAGGCGCGGCGGAGCTTCTGCCCGAATTGTTCAGCGTGCTCGACATCAGGAAGGTCTTCGGGCGCGTGTCGGAAATTACGCGCAAGGTGCTGCCGCACGACGTGGTCGGGCTCGGGATGTACAACGACGACTTCAGCGAGCTCACGTTGTACGCCTGCAGTTGCCAGATGCCGGTTGGAGACCCGGTTGTCGTCAAGAACGAGTATCCGCTCATCACGACCAGGTCGTGGGATCACCACGTGCACCACGATCTTTCAGCCGACGCGCTGGAACGCGACACCGACGCTGGCCGCGCGGGATACCGGTCGTCGCTGCGCATTCCGATTCGCTTCGGCGATCGCCTCATCGGCGGCATCAACTTCATGAGCTACGAGGCGGACAAGTACACGCCTCTTGATGTCACCGTCGCGCGGCGCATCGCCGAGTACGTGTCGCTCGCGCTTTCGCACCATCGGATGGCCGAGGAAAGCCGCCGCACCGCCGCCCTGCGCGAGCGCGCCGCGAATCTCCAGATGCTCGACGGGCTGTTGAAGACGCTTTCTGGCGTGCTCGACGTACGTGAAGTGTTCGACCGCGTCTCCGATATCGCACAGAAGGTGTTGAAGCACGACGCGATCTCGATTGCGGAGCTGATCGACAACGACGAACGCGTGCGCCTGCATGCGAGCCGGGGCCTGAGCGATCTCCCGCAGCCGATCGAGATCCAGGTGCCGAACCGGAAGCTGGTCACCGAACACTGGGATTTCGTGCTCATCGACGATGCGCAGGCGGACCCCGACTATGCGCGGAGTCCCGGCGTGCTGGCCGGCATGCGGTCGATGCTCTTCGTGCCGATCCGCGTCCAGGGACGCCTCTGCGTCAGCCTCAACTTCTACGCGAAAGGGATCGGCCAGTTCGTGCGCGACGATGTGGTGGTCGCGCAGCGTATCGCCGACCACGTCGCGCTCGCGATGTCGCATCAACGGCTCGCCGAAGAGGCGCGCCTCGCCGAAGAGCTGCGATCGAAAACCGCCAACATGGAGCTGCTCGACAGCCTGCTGGCCGAGCTGACCGATTCGGGCGAGCTGGCCGAGGTCATCGACCGCATTTCGACCGTCGCGCAGAAGGTGCTGCCGCACGATGCGATGCTCGTCCCCGTCCTGCTGCCCAACGGCACGCACGTTCGGATGCTCGCGGGCACGCTGCCCGGCGGGGCCTCCTATCCGGAAACGGCTGAGATTCCCGCGCATCTTCGAAGCTCGTCCTGGGAGTACGACATCATGGACGACGCCCATGCCGATCCGGTGCAGCGCAATCTGCCGTCGGCCAGGCTCGGATTGCGTTCGTCCCTTCGCGTGCCCATCAAGTTCGACGGAAAGCTGGTGGCCGCTCTCGTCCTGTCGTCGTTCACCCCGGGCTTCTACACGCAGAAAGACGTGATCATCGCCCGCAGAATCGCCGATCGTCTCGCGCTGGGGCTGTCGCACGACAGCCAGCAGGAGGCGAACAAGCGGGCGGATGCCGCCGACGCGCGCGCCTCGCGGCTCGAATCGCGGGTGCGGGCGCTGACCGAGGAGCTCGACGCCCGAACGGGATATCGCCGCGTGGTTGGCGACTCGCACGCGTGGCGACAGGTGCTGACGCAGGCGACGCAGGTCGCGCCCACAGACACGACGGCGCTCCTGCTGGGCGAATCCGGCACCGGCAAGGAAGTGGCCGCCCGCTTCATCCATCGGGCATCGTCGCGCCGCGACGGCCCGTTCGTGGCCATCAACTGCGCGGCGTTGCCGGAACAACTGCTCGAGGCCGAGTTGTTCGGCTTCGAGCGCGGTGCCTTCACGGGAGCGACGCAAACCAAGCCGGGGCAGCTCGAGCAGGCTTCGGGCGGCACACTGTTCCTGGACGAAGTGGCCGAGATGAGCCCGTCTGCCCAGGCGAAGTTCCTGCGTGTGCTCCAGGAGCGCGAGTTCCAGCGGCTCGGGGGCACGCGCGTGTTGCGGACCGACGCCCGCATCATCGCCGCCACCAATCGCAACTTGACGCAGTCGATCGAGCGCGGCCACTTCCGCGAAGATCTCTACTACCGGCTGAACGTCTTTGCGATTCACCTGCCGCCGCTGCGCGAGCGGCGGGAAGACGTCCTCGCGCTGAGCGAAGCGTTCCTCGGCGAGATCAGCCAGGGGCTCGGCCGTCCGCCCGCGGGCATTTCGCGCGATGCGCGCGCGCGGCTGCTCGAGTACCACTGGCCGGGCAACGTGCGCGAGCTGCGCAACGTCCTCGAACGTGCCGCGATTCTCTGCGATGGCGGACTGATTCTCGCCGAGCACCTCGCGCTGTCGCTGCCGTCCCCCGCGCCGTCGCGTGTGTTTCGGGCGATCGGATCGGTCGATGTCTCGCGGCTTCCCGACCAGCTTCCGGCCGCCGCGATGCCGGCGCGCTCGGCGAATGACATCCGATCGATGGAGCGAACGATGATCGAGAAAGCGCTTCAGGACTCGCGGTTCAACAAGTCGAAGGCGGCCGCGATCCTCGGACTGACCAGGGCGCAGCTCTACGGCCGGATGCGCGCGTTACGGGTTGGACTGATATCGCAGAGTCTAGGAGTCCGAGGAGTCTAAGAAAGTCCAGGAGTCCGGAGAGTCCGAGAGTCGGAAAGAGTCCCAAGTCTAGGAGTCTCAGTCTGGGCAGTCTGGACTCCACGACTTAGGACTCTACGACTCTTAGACTCTGCGACTCTCAGGATTCTGCGACTCTCGGGACTCTATAGACTCTTTGGACTCGTTCGGGGATCTCGACTCAAGCTGGCTTTCTGAAGGCGGGGATCGATCTGGTCGGCCACTCGTTCCCAGAGGCCGCTGTCGGTGGCGATGAGCGCCGCAATCTCGCTTTGACTGAACGAGAGGCCGCAACTGCCGGCTGCGGCGAGCGCGTGTTGGGGATCCTCGACGAAGTGCTGCCGGAAGTCCTCGTCAGTTATCAGCCGGCCAATCAGAACCTCGATACAACGTTGCACAGTGCTCTTTCCTCCGGTCCCTTACTGGCAAGCGTTGCGCCATCGTGTCGCATCGGCGTCTGAGGCTTATGGGAGAAAGGGTTAACGGAAATCGACGCCCGTGCGCGGCCTCGACTGTCTGCGCATGCGCACTCGGGTTGCGCGTGAATCGACAACCTGCATGTTTTTACGCAGTCCGACGGGCACGCAGTCAACCTGTCGATGCCGTAGCTAACTGACGTGATTCTTTGAACTTAGGAGACCGGCTGCGCGTGCGCGGCCGGCTGGCGCGCCGCTTGCCTATAAAGAAGGTGATGTTGATGGAACCTTCCGAAATCAACCCGCCTGGCAACGGCCTCCGGCGCATCCTGCTGCCGCGGCGTGCCACGACCCCGCAAGTCTCTCTACAGAGTCAGCGCTTGGTCGTCACCGATCAAGCGCTGCTCTCAATCTTCCAAATCTTCAGACCTTCACGGTAAGGATCAGCACGCAGCCGCCGCCTTCCGTGCGGCGCGCGTCGAGCGTACCGCCGTGCGCCTGGGCAATCCGTGCCGCCGCCGCCAGCGCGGTGCCAGCCGGAATGCCACCGGGCCGCTCGGACCATTCCAGATCGGCCAGCCGCGAGAACTGATCCGCCGAGAGACGAAACGCGTCCTGCCGCATTTCGACGACGGCCAGACCCTCGGACGTTCGCGAGGTGATGTGGATGCCGGCTTCGACGTTCGACGCCTCGACCAGCGAGACCAGCGTGCCGACGCACGCCTGAAACGCGAGCGACAGCATCCGCGCATCGGCATTCAGCCGAATCGGCGCTTCGCCGAGATCGAGTGACACCGTCGAGCCGGTCAACCGCAGCTCCTCGGCAAACCCGTGCACGGTGTGCTCGAGGATGGCGTCCAGCGACATCAGCCGCGGTTCGGGCGGCGGATCCTCGAGCAGGACGCGAAGCGCCTGGAACGCGCGGAGATTGCGCTCGACACCGACCCGTGCCAGCGACAGCCCCATCCGCTCGCGCAGCGGACGGCCTCGCGTCGGGACCAGGTTGAAACACGAAGCGACACCTTCGAGCTCCTGCGACATGTCGCGTAACGCGAATGTGACCGGAACGCTCGTCGGAAACGCGAGCGTCGGTGCGGTCGCGTCGGATGGACGCCGACGCGATTCGAGCTCGTCCACGTAGTGCGCGTCATGACGCATGCGAAATCCAGACGGGAGGCCCTGACGGGCCGTCCGCGATTTGTCGAGGGGGGCTAGAGCCGGAGACGATTGCGATTCGATGTACTGATCGACGAACGATTCATCCAGGGGATCCGACATGGCGCCATTTAATCACGAAGCTCAAGTCACGATTTGGAATTTACCCGCGTCAGAAAAAAATTATTTCGTCAACCATGAAATGTTTCTGCCTCGTACGCGCGCCCTCTCGCCGTTTTCCCGTACAGCCGATACATAGAACGGCATGCGCTTGTTCACTCGCCCGTTGTCGCTCGTCGTGATCGTCACATGGCTCGTCGTGATGGGCCTCCTCGTGCATCAATCCTATGCACAGGCGGGCGGCAGCCTGGCGACCGATCTCGCGCTCTACGGATCGTCGGCGCAGTGGCGTGGCGTGTACTACCGGGGCGAGAAGATCGGTTTCACGGTCAGCCAGACCGTGCCGCTCGATGCCGCGGGGAGCGGAGACGGCAACGGGGGATTCGAGCTGCAGGAAGACGGACAGCTCCAGATGTCGCTCCTCGGCGTGCACACGTTCACGAAGCTCAAGACGCGGGCGCGCGTGGACAGGGCCTTCGATCTCCAGTCGTTCGAGTTCGCGCTCGATCCCGGGACCGGTCCCATCACCATCACCGGCGAGATCCGCGACCGCCAGCTGGCGATGTCGATCGCGAGCGGCGGCGCCACGCGCACCGAAGTGCGGACGCTCGCCGAGCGTCCAATGCTCACGCTCAATCTCGTGCGCCGGCTGGCGAACGCGGGTCTCACACCGGGCGCCGAGTACAAATGGATGGTGTTCGACCCGGCCACGCTGCGAAACGCGCCGGTGACGGTGAGCGTCGGCGAGCGCGAGGTCGTGCGCGGGGGAGCGGTGCCGATTCCGGCATTCCGCGTCGAAATGGAGTTCACCGGGCTCAGGACGACGGCCTGGATTACCGACACCGGCGAGATCGTCCGCGAAGAGAGTCCGCTCGGGTTCATCACCGTGCGGGAGACGGCCGACCAGGCGCAGGCGCTCGCTGTGTCGGGACGGATGCGCAGAGATCTGCTCGAGTCGGCGGCGGTCGTTCCCGAGATTGAAGCGAAGACGCCGCCCCTTCCGCCGATCGGCGATCCGCGCAGCGTGCGGCTGCTCAGGATGCGGGTCACCGGTGCGGATTTGACCGCGTCCGATCTGCAGGGCGCCGGTCAGCGGGTGAACGGCAACATGGTCGAGATCGTCGATGCACAAAGCATCGTCGCTGGACCCCCGGACGGCGATCTCGCGCCATTCCTGGCGCCCGAGCCGCTGATCGAGAGCGACGACCCCGAGATTCGCGCCGCGGCGGACGAGGCCGTACGTGGGGTGTCCGCACCTCGCGCGCGGGCGGAAGCGCTGACGCGCTACGTCAATGCGACGATCCAGAAAAAACCGACCGTCAGCATTCCGTCTGCACGGGAAGTCCTGCGGACCAAAATTGGCGACTGCAACGAGCACACCGCGTTGTTCGTGGCGATGTCGCGGTCGCTCGGCCTGCCTTCACGCATCGCGGTGGGCCTGGCGTACGTGCGCGGGGCGTTCTACTACCACGCCTGGCCGGAGGTCTATATAGAAGAGCGCGCGAACCGTGGCTACTGGCTCCCGGTCGATCCCACTTTCAATCAGTTTCCGGCAGACGCAACACACGTGCGGCTCGCGCGTGGCGGACTCGAGAAGCAGGCCGCGATCCTGCCCATGATCGGCAAGCTCCAGATGACGATCGTCGATCTCGACGTGACGCCTGAATCGACGCCGATTCTGGTGGGCCGCGAGGCGGCCGCGGGCGTGCCGCCGGCCGTGGCCAATCTGCCGAGGCCGCGCGAATCGCGCTGGTGCCTGCCGTGCTTCCTAGGTGGACACGAATGATTGCAATACACGAGCTGCGAAAAGAGTACGGGCCGTTCACGGCGGTCGACGGCGTCGATCTCGACGTGCAGCCAGGAGAAATTCACGGGTTCCTCGGACCGAACGGCGCCGGCAAGACGACGTCGATCAGGATGATTGCTGGCCTGCTGAAGCCGACGTCCGGGCGCATCGTCGTCAACGGACACGATCTGGCCAAAGAACCGGAAGCCGCGAAAGCCTCGCTCGGGTTTATTCCCGATCGGCCTTACATCTACGAGAAGCTCACGGCCAGCGAATTTCTCCGGTTTCACGCGGGGCTGTACGGCATCGACGGCGAGGGGCTCGACCAGCGGGTGCGGGAGATGCTCGAGCTCTTCGAGCTCGGCCGCTGGGAGCACGAGCTGGTCGAAAGCTTTTCGCACGGCATGAAGCAGCGGCTCGTCATGTGCGCGGCGTTCCTCCATCGCCCGCAGGCGGTGCTGGTCGACGAGCCGATGGTCGGGCTCGATCCCCGCGGAGCCAAGCTCATCAAAAGTGTTTTCAGGCGCATGAGCGAGCGCGGCGTCGCGATCCTGATGAGCACGCACACGCTCGAGGTGGCCCAGGAGATGTGCGATCGCATCAGCATCATCCTGAAGGGGAAGATCATCGCGCGCGGCACCGTGGACGAGCTCCGAGAGCTGTCCGGAAACCAGGACGATGAGTTAACGGCGGTGTTCCTGAAGCTGACGGGCGGGTCGGCGCTCCAGGAGATCGACGAGATCGTATGAACAGGGCAAAAGCCCTGTGCCACCGCAGCGAGTGTCGGCTCATCGGTGGTACAGGGCTTCAGCCCTGTTAAGAATCTATGCAGGCTTTCACCCATCTCTTCCTTCCCGCGATCTGGTCGTCGCGCAACCGCGTCAAGCAGAGCCGGCGCGGCGATTTCGCGCGGGCGTGGGTGTTTGGAGGCGTGGGCGTCCTGGTGTTTGCCGCGCTCTTCTGGGGCGCGTTCTGGATTACCACCCAGCTCGATGCGTACGACGAGCTCGGCGATTTCCTGCTTCGCATCGGCCTGTCGTGGCTCTTCCTCACGTTCCTGTCGTTTCTGACCTTCAGCGGCATCGTGACGGCGCTTTCCACGTTCTTCCTGTCTGAAGACCTGCGGCTGCTCGTCTCGACGCCGATTGCGATTCGAAGCCTGTTCTACGCGCGCTTCGCGAAGACCGTCCTCCAATCGTCGTGGATGGTCGTCGTCTTTCTGCTCCCGGTCCTGCTCGGCATCGGCATCGCGCGCTGCGCGCCGTGCCTCTTCTACTTGACGGCGGTGCTGACGGTCGCGCCGTTCTGCGTCATTCCCGTTGCGGCAGGAACGGGCACCACGCTGCTGCTCGTCAACGTCTTTCCCGCCCGACGCGCGCGCGACATCCTGATGCTGATGGGCATCATGTTTGCCGGCAGCATCGTGCTGCTGCTGCGCTTCATCCAGCCGGAGCGGCTGTTGCGCGTGGACTCGCTGCCCGACGTCACCGGTTTCTTCGCCACGCTGCAATCGCCGGTAACGCCGCTGCTGCCGTCGTTCTGGGCGGGCGAAACGCTCTTTGCCAGCCTGGCGGGCGGCCGCGACCTGCTGCACGCCAGCGCGTTGTGGACGACCGCGTGCGCGTTCACCGTGTTCCTGAGCGCCGCGAGCGAACGGTGGTATTTTGCGGGCTTCAGCAAATCCCAGGAGGCTCGCAAAGCCCGCTTCACCAAACTGCAGATGCTCGACCCGGTTGCGCGGCTGCTGCCGATCTCGATCGTGCGCCGGAACCTTCTGATCAAGGACGTCAAGGTGTTCCTGCGCGACGTCACCCAGTGGTCGCAACTGCTGCTGCTCCTCGCGCTGGTGATGATGTACCTGTACAACTTTCGAGTGCTCGACCTCGATCGGATTCCGTACATGGCCGGCGTCATCAAGAACTTCTACGCGTTCCTGAATCTCGGCCTGGCTGGGTTCGTCATGGCCACGGTGGCGGCGCGATTCGTCTTTCCCGCGGTGTCATCGGAGGGCGCGGCGTTCTGGATCATCAGGACCGCTCCGATCGCCCTGCGCGATTTTCTCTGGTCGAAGTTCTGGTCGGGGCTGGTGCCGGTGCTGCTCTTGAGCTTCGTGCTCACCGTTGTGGCCAACGAGTTTCTCGCCGTCGCCCCGTTCCTGAAGGTCGTGACTGCCGCCGGCATTGTGCTCATGAGCGTTGCGCTGGTCGGTCTGGCCACCGGCCTTGGCGCGCGCTATCCGCGGTTCGCGGCGGACAACGCGTCGCAGGTCGCGGGATCGCCGGGCGGCATCGCCTTCATGATTGCCGCCGTGTCGTACATTCTCGCGATGGTCGGCCTGCTCGGCTGGCCGTCTTCGTTCTACATGTGGCGAATGACCCGCATCCCGTTCCGGCCATTCCGGCCGGACGAGATGGCGTTCATCGCGGTTTGCTTCATCGCCGCCGGCGTCCTGAGCCTGTGTGTGTTCCTCTACGGGATGCGTACCGGTGTGAAGGCGCTCGACGAGATGGGTTGAAGATGCGGCGGGTCCAAAGAGCAGGACCCGCCCTACGTACCGGGTAAAGGTGTAGGCCGGGTCTTGTCCTGTAGACCCGGCGACGCAGACCCGGCGGAGCACGCGTCCTGCGAAAGGGCGGACCAATAGAACGCTCCTGCATACCCGGCGGTGCGAGCGGTGGCGACGATGTTCTCGGGCGTGCGCCCCGATCCTCTGGTCGGAAACTCTCCGAGCAGAACGGGACGATCGAAGCCAAGCTCGGACACGTGCGTGTCGAGCGGCGGCTGATGCTTGAGACCGTCGTACCAGTGCACCTGATAGAAGTCGAGGCCGAGCGCCGTGTACCGTTCGCGCCAGCGCACACCAGCCGAGCCGACGGTGACGAGCTGACGGGTGGCCGAGCGAACGAGCAGGACGCTCTCACTGAGAAACGCGTCGATCTCGCTGCGCTTCACCGTCGTGATCCATTCGGGCTCGTTGATGATGTCCCATGCGAGGATGGTGCGCTCCTGCCCGCATCGCTCGAGCAACGGCCGGAAGACGAGATCGAGGAGCGCCGCTCTGTTCGATCGGTCGGCGATGAGATGCGCGCGGCCCCCCATCTGCACGCCTCGCATGGCTCTGACGCTGGCGCACCAATGAAAGTCGAGCAGCACGAAGATAATCTGGATGCCGTGGCGTCCCGCCACGTCGAGCGCGGTCTCGACATCGCGTATGAGAAGATCATCGAGGCTCTGGGGACGTCCCCGCTCGGTGAAGCACATCCCCGCACGGCCATCGCAGAACAGGAACCAGCGGACGTATTGCACGCCCGACGCCGCCAGTTGCCGGAACGCGGCATCCGCCTCCATGCGTTCGGAGGGCTGTCCGATGCCGCCGTCCGGGCGCCATGCATTGCCGCCAAAATCGATGCCGTAGTGGACCCACGGCAGGTTGGCGCCGGTCAGGAACGTCGGCGGTAGGTTTGCATCAGTTGGTATACGCATGCAGGACCGTTCAATTCGCGTGTTCGGCCTCGTGTTGTCGATCGTCTACGCAACCGTCATCGTCTGGCTGTACATCCGCCAGCCGCAGACCGTCGCGGAGGTGACCGGCGGGCTGGCGGCCACTGTCGGCGCCTACCGCATCAATCAGCGGGCGTTCGACGACGGTCTGGCGCTGTTCCATCGCGACGAGCTCGAAGCGTCGCGCGGGGCGTTCGAGCGCGCCGATCCGGCCGGCCGCGACGCGCTGACGCAGTTCTACATCGCCTATTCCTACTATCGATCAGGTTGGGGCCGTCTGTATCAGGACGACGTGAATTTCAAGAAAGGACTGGAGCGGGTCGACAAAGCCATCGGGCTCGCACCCGATGGCCGGCTGGTCGTCGACGATCCGCGTCTCGGCATGCACAGCGCGGACGAGCTCCGCGCCGAGCTCGCGCAGGGACTCAGGACGGAAGTCTCCGACTTCAACCCGATGCGCGTCCTGGGAACACGAAAATGAAAGCGACGACCGAAGCCTTCTATCTGCCGCTGGTGCTGCTGACGGTGATTCTGTTCGGCGGCATCAGGGTGGCCGATCGCATCGTCTTTGCGCCGCCGCCGCTGTTCACGCTGGTGCTCGGCGTCATGCTCTTCGGCGTGCTGGTGCGCGGGCAGGTGTTCGCGCCGGATCGGTTGATGAACACCTCGCGGTCGCCCATTTCGAATCTCAACGGTCTTGTCGTGGTGCTCGGGACGTTTTTCGCCGCAACGCAGGTATTCAATCTCGTGATTCCCGAGGCAGGCCTGCCGTTCGTGCTGTTCAATGTGTTTCTGTTCGTCCTGTTGCTCAACACGATGGCAGGCTCGCACGACCGGTTGTCGGTGCTCCGCAGCCTCGCGGTCGTCACGGGCGCCGCCTTCGTGCTGAAGTTCGTGGTGTTGGCCGCACTTTCCGAGCCGGGTGACAGCACGCTCAAGCGGGTGCTCCAGACGATGCTCGAGGGCGTCACGCTCGGGACGCTGACGCAGCCGGTGCTCCATCGCGCGTCCGGCTACCTCGCGTTCTTTACCCTCGTCCTCTTCATGGTGGGATTGGCCATGCTGCCCGGCCCCACGCACCTAAAGTTGAGCCCCGCCGATCGATCCCGGATCGTGGCGCTGATAGAATCGGACGAGTGAGCGCGCGCGTCTTCCTGTTATCTCCAGCCAATTGCCGCGGACGACGGGCGAAACAGGTGCTGTCGCCCAAATCGACGTTTTCGGTCGCGACACGTTTGCGCGCGGAGGGTGTGCCGATTGGCGACCTGTTCGCCCACATGAGCGGCCTCTATTTCCGCGGGAAGATCACCTACGCGCGAAGGTTCGGGCGCGCGTTCGTCATCACACCTGATGAGGGGCTGGTTCCCGCCGACACGACGATCACCTCTCAGGTGCTCGTCCGTTTTGCCGGCGCGGAGATCGACGTCGCCAATCCCGGCTATCGCGCGCCGCTCGAACGAACGGCGCGAGAGCTGGCCGCGGGGGCGGGAGATGCATCAGAGTTCGTGCTGCTCGGCAGCGTGGCGTCTGAAAAGTACGTGCAGGTGCTCTCAGCGATTTTCGGATCGCGGCTCGTCTTCCCGTCCGATTTCGTCGGCAGAGGCGATATGAGCCGTGGAGGTCTGCTGCTGCGCGCCGCCGCGGCCGGCCGGGAGCTCGACTACGTTCCCGTCATCGGCGCTGTCCGTCGTGGCGCAAGACCTCCCAGGCTCGATCCGGCCACCCGCGCGCCGCACATCCCCAGGACGTAGTGCCCGGCTTCAGCCGGACCCTTTCTTACAGAAGACCAGAAGACCAGAAGAGCAGAAGAAACCTTGATCTTTTGACCTTCTGATCTTCTGTTTCATGGTTAGTCATCGGGTGCGTTCAGCGATGAACCAGACTTGAGCCGCTTTTCGCCGGCTTCGCGCATATCTCTGTGTGCGGATGAACTTCCGGCGCTGGGGTGTGTTCAACCTGGTCGGCTTTGCCGGCTTCCTGCTCCAAATCGGCGCGATCGCGCTGCTGACGCGTCGCGGCGGGCTGTCGCCGCTCGTCGCGACAGCGATCGCCCTCGAGCTGGCGGCGTTCCAGAATTTCCTGGCGCACAGCCGATGGACGTGGGGCGATCGACGCGAGGCCACCTTTGCCGGCTGGCTCCGGCGCTACTGGCGGTATCAGGTGGCGAAGACCGCCTCGCTCGTCGCTAATCTCGCCATCACGACGGCACTCGTCTACGTGGGCATGCCCGCGGAGATTGCGAATACCGCCGCAGTGCTCGCCTGCGCCATCCCCAATTTCCTGGTCTCCGAGCACCTCGTCTTCCACAGCGTCTCTAATCCCCAATCCCCAATCCCCAATCCCTAATCCCTTTCTTTTACTTTCTACTTTTTACTTTCTACTTTTTACTTTTCACTTTTCGTATACTCCACCCCATGCTGACAAGACGCGACGTGCTCAAGGCGGGAGTGGCGGCTGGTGTATCCGGACTCGTTGGACGTAGCGTGACCGTTGAGGCGGTCGCTCCGCAGCCGAAGACCAAAGTGAGTTTCGACGTGCCGGCCGGCGGATGCGACTGTCACGTCCACGTGTTCGGCGATCCCAAGAAGTACCCGTTTTTCGCCGGTCGCGTGTACACACCAGAGACCGCATCGGCGGAAGAGCTTCGCAAGCTTCTGTCCTCTCTTCGTCTCGAGCGCGTCGTCGTGGTGCAGCCGAGCGTGTACGGGACGGACAATTCCTGCACGCTCGACGGTATGCGCGCGCTCGGAAGCATCGCGCGCGGTGTGGCCGTCATCGACGAGAAGACGACCGACGCCGCCCTGGACGAGATGGGCAAAGTCGGCGTTCGAGGCATCCGTCTGAACCTTGCGACCGCGGGGATTACCGATCCCGGCGTGGCGCGGCAGCGCTTCCAGAATGCCGTCGGCCGCGCGAAAGGCCGCGGCTGGCACATCCAGATCAACACGCAGCCTTCCGTCATCGACGCGCTGAGCGACATGTTTCAGGCCTCACCGGTGCCGATCGTCATCGATCACTTCGGCGGTGCGACCGGTGCTGGTGGAGTGAAGCAGCCTGGCTTCGGTGCGCTCGTGAGTCTCGTGAAGTCCGGGAAGGCGTACGTGAAAATCTCCGGCGCCGCCGACTCCGTATCCAAGCTGCCGGACCTCGCCGACGCGACGCCCCTCGCCCAGGCGCTTGTCGCCGCCAACCAGCAGCGCATTCTCTGGGGCACCAACTGGCCACATCCCGACTCGAACCCGGTGCCCGGCCGCAAGCCGACCGATCTCGTCACCCACGTCCAGACAGACGATGGCAAGGTGCTGAACATGCTGCCGATCTTTGTGCCCGACGCAGCAACGCGGCGGCTCATCCTGGTAGAAAACCCCGCGCGCCTCTACGGCTGGTAACGCGCGTCCGTCAACCATTTCGATCGCCCTGGCGTCAAACCGGCAATTGGGTCGAAGCGCATTTCGCTGCCTGGGGGCACTGCGCGCGAGGACTCTGGCCGTCCGCTCGTGGGACGGCGATCCCACCCACGGACGGCATCCTCATAAACGGGGGCAAAAACCCTTAGGATTGGCCGGAAACAGGTGGCAGGGTTCTTGAGCTAAAAAACCCGGTAAAACATGGATGTAGCCAGACCCCCGGAAGTAGCGCAGCGCAAAAAACGGAACCGGATTATTGGTGGCGCCGCGGTGGCGCTGCTGGTGATCGTGACGACGGTTGGGCTGGCGCGGCTGCGCCCCGCTGCGCCAACGGTCGAGGCGGGCGGCTTGTGGATTGAGCCCGTCAAGCGCGGAACGATGCTGCGGAACGTGCGCGGTGTCGGTGTGCTGGTGCCGGACGAGATTCGCTGGATTACGGCGCTCACCGACGGAACGGTCGAGCGCGTGGTCGTTCTGCCAGGCACACCGGTCGAAGCGGATACCGTGCTCCTCGAGCTCGCAAATCCGCAGACGCAGCAGGCGGCGGTGAACGCGGAGCTCGACCTGCGGACGGCGAAGGACAACTACGAAGTGTTGAAGGCCGATCTCGACCGCGATCTGCTCGCGCAACGCGCCGCCGCGGCAACCGTGGCATCGGAGGCCGCGCAGGCGCAGATGAACGCCGATGCGGATACGCAGATGGCCAAGCAGGGCTTTATTCCGGAGATCCAGTTACGGAAGTCGAAGCTCCTCGCCGAGACGGCCGCCAAGCGCCAGAAGATGGAAGAGGAGCGGCTGGCGAACAGCGAGCGAACGCTCGCGGTCAAGCTGGGCGTGCAGCAGTCCGAAGTCCAGCGCCGGGAGACCATCGCGACGCTCAGGCGGCAGGAGGCGACCGGTTTGAAGATTCGCGCCGGCTTCTCGGGCGTGCTTCAGGAAGTGCCCGTGCAGGTCGGACAGCGCGTGGCGCCAGGCGCCAACCTCGCGCGTGTGGTCGATCCGACACGCCTGAAGGCACAGTTGCAAGTCGCGGAGACGCAGATCAGGGACGTCGTCATCGGGCAGAAGGCGGAAATCGACACGCGCAGCGGCGTCTCCAGGGGCCGTGTGGTCCGCATCGATCCGGCCGCCCGGAACGGCACGGTGACCGTTGACGTGGCGCTCGACGATGCCCTTCCGCGTGGCGCGCGTCCAGACATGGGTGTGGACGGCACCATCGAACTCGAGCGGCTCGACAACGTGCTCTACGTCGGCCGGCCGGCGTTTGCGCAGGAAGCCACGAAGATGAGCCTGTTCCGCCTGTCGCCCGATCGCGCGGGCGCCACGCTCACTCCCGTGGAGCTCGGCCGAAGCTCGGTGAACACGGTCGAAGTGGTACGGGGGCTCAACGTCGGCGATTGCGTGGTGCTGACCGACATGTCGCAGTACGCGGAGTACGACCGGCTGAATTTGTCCGGAACCCCACCGTGCGGAACGCCGTAATAGGGTTCGTAGAGGTTCGTAGAGGTTCGTGGGTTCGTGGGGTTCGTAAGGTTCGGTAAGTGGGTGGTTGCCGGTAGGGCTCGGCTTCAGCCGAGCCATGAGGAAATATGGACCAAAATCTGATCAAGCTTGATGGCGTGAAAAAGGTCTTCTACACCGACGAGGTCGAGACCCACGCGCTGGGTGGCATCCACCTCGAGATTGTGCGCGGCGAGTATGTCTCGATCGCCGGGCCATCGGGCTGCGGGAAGTCGACGCTGCTGTCCATCTTCGGGCTGCTCGATACGCCGACGGGCGGCGAGGTACTGGCTGAACGGCAAGCCGGTCGCCAACCTCACGATGCGCGAGCGCGCGCGGACGCGCAACCGCGAAATCGGCTTCATCTTCCAGAACTTCAACCTGATCGGCGACCTCACGGTGTTCGACAACGTCGAGCTGCCGCTGACCTATCGCGGCATGCCGTCGGCCGAGCGGCGCAAGCGCGTGCAGGACGCCCTCGAACGCGTCGGCATGGCGCATCGCGCGAAGCACTATCCCAGCCAGCTCTCCGGCGGTCAGCAGCAGCGCGTCGCGGTCGCGCGCGCCGTTGCGGGCGAGCCGTCCATCCTGCTGGCGGACGAGCCGACGGGCAACCTCGATTCGAAGAACGGCGAAGCCGTCATGGAGCTGCTGCGCGAGCTGCACCGCGCCGGCGCCACGCTGTGCATGGTGACCCACGACCCGCGCTACGCGCGCCACGCCGATCGCACGATTCATCTCTTCGACGGACAGATCGTGGACGAGCAGACCGCGGCGAAGCTGAATCAGGAGATAGGATTTACGAAAGAATCTTGAAAAAACAGGGACTAGGGACTAGGGATTGGGGATTAGGGATTAGTCTTTGAGCGCGCTTGCTCCTGCTCTGTTGCTCTATTTCTTCTTTCGCTTCCTTCTTCCGTCTTCCTAATCCCTAATCCCTAATCGCGCTCCGAAATGCCCGGAATGACTTCGAATTTGCTGCGGTCGATGACTTCAGTCGTGAAGCGGTCGTCTCTATTCACACTGATGCCACGAGTGTCGCCGCCGCCACGTTCCTCGAGCATGTGGCCGCCACCCTGCCGTATCCCATTGAAGCCGTGCTGACCGACAATGCGTTCGCGTTCACCATGCGGCATGCACGTCATTCCGACCGCTTGACGCGGTTTCAACAGGTGTGCGCCGGCCTGGGTATTACGCACTATCTGCTGCGCCCCTATGCGCCGCAATCCAACGGCAAAGTGGAGCGCTTTTTTCGGACCATCGATGACGAATGCCTTCACGTCCATCCGCTGTTCACGTTTGGTGCACGCAGTCGCGCCGTCGAGAAATTCGTCCGGTATTACAACCATGAACGACCGCATTTGAGTCTGGGTGGCATGACGCCCGTCGCACGGCGTACACTCTATTTCCGCCAGGCCGAATGAGACTTATGTCCTGGGATCACACCCTAATCCCTAGTTCAAGGGGATCACCACTGTCATTACCGTGCCATTCCCCAAAGTGCTCTCCGCGCGCAGAGTGCCGCCGTGAGCGGCCACCAGGTTGTGCGCGATCGTCAGACCGAGGCCGGATCCGGTCGACGAGGCGCCCTTGTGGAAGCGCTCGAAGATATGCGGCAGGTCGGTCGCCGAAATGCCCGGTCCGCGATCGCGTACGTGAATGGAGATCGTGCGTTCGTCGATGGCGGCGTCAACGGTGATGGCCTGTCCGGCCGGTGAATACCTCAGCGCGTTCGAAATCAAATTGAACATCACCTCGCGAAGCCTGACGGCATCCACATCGATCAGCGGCAGGCCCGATGGCGTCGTCACCTGAATCGCGACGCCTCTGGCATCGGCATCGGGCTGCAGCGAGACGGCCACGTCTTCGAGCAGGACGCCGATGTCGGTCGGCGCCTTCTGCAGGCTGAGCGTGCCTCCCTCCGTGTGAGCGAGTGTTCCCAGATCCTCCACCAGCCGCGAAAGATGTCGCGTGTCGTCGAGCACCTGAACGACCTGGCGCTCGTCGCGCGGATAGACGCCGTCGAGCATCCCCTCGAGCCGTCCCTGCATCACCGCGAGCGGCGTGCGCAGCTCGTGGGCGATGTCGGCCATCATCTCGCGACGCAGGCGATGCTGCTGCGCCAGTCGCGCCGTCATGCTGTTGAACGCGCGACCGATCGACCGCACCCACGGTGGTCCGTGCTCGTGCACGCGGACGGCGAAGTCTCCTTCCGCGACGCGATCGGCGGCGTCGACGACATCTCCCAGCGGCCGGCCGACGCGCCGCATGATGAAGAGAAACAGCATCGCGACAAAGGCGACGCGTACCAGAATCCACACCGGCCACGGCGCCCACACGAGGAACCGGGGCGCATCAAATCCCAGCTCCACGAGCAGCCATCCGGCGAGCCGGGTCGCGCCGAAGACGCAGAGGATCAAGATCGGGAAGAAGATCAGGCCCGCACGGAAGGCAAAAAACGGGCGCCGTCTTCTGTGCACTTCGTGCCGGTGTCGGTGGCGTGGGTGATTCATGCGTCGCCTGATTTGTAGCCCACCCCGTAGACCGTCAGCACGTAGCGCGGCCGCCGTGGATCGGCCTCGAGCTTGCGCCGGATGTTCTTGACGTGCGCGTCGATCGATCGGTCGAACGCCTCGGCATCGTCACCGCGCACGGCGTCGAGCAACTGCGTGCGTGTGAACACCCGGCCCGGATGTTGCGCGAGCTTGGCGAGCAGCTTGAATTCCGTGGGCGTGAGGTCGATGGCCGACCCGGCGCGCGTGACGCTCATCCGCGACGTGTCGAGCGTCACGTCGTCCATGTGCAGGATATCGCCGGTCGGGGCGGCCGCCGCGCGCCGAAGTACCGCCCGCACCCGCGCGACCAGCTCGCGCGGGCTGAACGGTTTGGTCATGTAGTCGTCGGCGCCGACGTCGAGGCCGAGCAGCCGGTCCGATTCCCCGGCTCGTGCGGTCAGCATGATGATCGGCACCGTCGATTCGCGCCGCAGCGTCCTGGCCACCTCGATGCCGTCCATGCGCGGCAGCCGGAGATCCAGCACGATGAGATCCGGCCGCCGCGTGCGGGCAAGCGTCAAGGCGTCGTCTCCGCTGTGTGCGGCGAGAACGGAGTAGCCGGCATGCTGCAGATAATCGCGCGCGATGTCGGCGATTCTCCGCTCGTCATCCACGACCAGGACTGTCTGCAGACGATCCCTCCTTCATGCGCGGCCTCTCCTCATAGTACCAATGCCGCCGCCATGGGCCTCCCCAGCCCCAGCAGCCTCTGAAGAGCAGAAAGAAGAAGAGGAGGAAGAACAGCGGTCCGAACCCGAACCCCCACGGCCGGTGCCAGCCATATGGATAAGGATACGGATACGGGGTTGTGCCGGCCGGCGCTTGAAGGGCAGCGATGGCTGCGCCATGGGACATGCCGGCGTTGTACGCGAAGAATCCGGCGGCGATCGCGACGAGCGCCGCCACCGCGAAGAACCACCAACGGGGACGACCGGGATACTCACTCATACAGCCTCCATGCGAGGAGTCTGATGCTCGATTGTGAATGGAATATGAACGGCCAACCGCACGATTCCGTTCGATTCCGGGACGGTGAGGCCCAGCACCGGACGGGCACGTCCGCACGCCACGCGAAATCGGCCATAATCCACGGCTCGTTCTGGCAGTCTTCTTGAGTTCGTCGTCACCGAAATCCGCCATGTTCCAGGATCTGCGCTACGCGATTCGCACGTTGCTGAAGAACCCGGGCTTCACGCTCGTGGCCGTCATGACCCTCGCGCTCGGCATCGGCGCGAACACGGCGATGTTCGCGGTGGTCAATGGCGTGCTGCTGAAGCCACTACCGTATCGCGATGCGGAGCGGCTGATGCTCGTCCACATCACCTACCCGAATCGCGAGACCGGTGTGCCGCGTGAGGGCGTGTGGTCGTATCCGAAGTACCGCACGTTCCTCGACGTGCAGCAGTCCTTCGACAACACGGCATTGTTTGCGGGTCGCGATCTGAATCTCGCCGGATCCGGGACGCCGGAGCGCGTGCGTGGCGAGGTCATCACCGACCGTTACCCTGGCGTACTCGGCATCGCGCCAGTCCTCGGCCGTTCGTTCACCGGCGCCGAGGCCCACCGCGCCGGCGAGCCGCCGGTCGCGATGATCGGTCATGCGTTGTGGATCAGGCGTTACGCGGCAGACCCGTTGCTTCTCGGGCGGCAGATTCAGATAGACGCGACGACCTACACCGTGGTCGGCGTGCTGCCGCCGGGGTTCAACGGCTTGAGCGGTGTGGCCGAGATATGGGTGCCCTTCGCGATTTACGAACCGCGCTTTCTGACGGAGACCTATGCGCACGGCTACTACCTGATCGCACGGCGTAAGCCTGGCGTCTCGCCGCAAGACGCCATCTCCGCCGTTCGTACGGCTGGAGTGCAGGTGGCTGCCGCACACGCGCTTTATGACAAGGACGCCAGCGCCACCGCGGCGTCGCTGTACTCCTCGCGCATCGAAGGCGATCTCAGGCTTGCGGCCCTGATGCTCCTCGGCGCCGTTGCCGCCGTCCTCGTCATCGCTTGCGTCAACCTGACGAATCTCTTCATCGCGAGGGCGCTCGGACGTCGTCGCGAGACCGCGGTGCGGCTGGCCATCGGCGCCAGCCGGCTGCAGGTCGCGCGGCAGTTCGTGATCGAGAGCGCGCTGGTGACCCTTGCGGGCGCGGCCTGCGGTCTCGTTGTCGCGTCGACGCTTCTCTCCGCTGCCGGCGCCCTGCTTCCTTCGTCTGACGCGTTTTTCCGGATGGCCGCCGCGCCGGGGTCGACGCGTGTGTCCGGCGCGCAGGGGTTGACGCTCGTGGGCGCAAGCATGATCGGGCTGGACGGGACGACCGTGCTCGCGGCCTGCGCGACTGCCGCGCTCATGGCCGGATTGATCGCGCTCATTCCCGCGATGCAGTCGTCCGCGCTGCGCCCGCTGGAAACGCTGAGAGGCAGCCGTGGTGCGACGCACGCCGACCGATTGGGCGGCTTCGGTGCGCGTGGCGCGCTCGTGATCGCGCAAATCACGATTGCGCTGGTGCTGCTCGCGGGCGCAGGCTTGATGCTGAAGAGCGCCGCACGCCTCCATGCAACCGCGATCGGCGTCGATCAGGAAGGCGTGCTCACGGCGCGCGTCGATTTGCCGTCGGCCAGCTACAACGAAGAGCGACGGCTCGCGTTCTTTTCGCAACTGGCCGACCGCGTTCGCAGTATCCCCGGGGTTGAATCGGTCGGGCTCGCCAATTGCCCTCCGGTATCTGGCGGTTGTAACAGCACCATTGTCGGGTTCGAGAGGGGCCGCCACGGAAAGACACCCGGCTCGCCGAGCATCGGCGTCCATTTCGCGAACCCCGATTATTTTTCCGCAGTGGGCATCCGGCTCGTGCGTGGTCGGCTCTTCGACGCGACGGATCGCCAGGGGCGGCCCAAGGTCGTCCTTGTCAACGAAACCGCGGCGCGAAGGTTCTGGCCGAACGCCGATCCGATCGGCAAGGTGGTGACCCTTGGGCAGGGCGGATTTCATGACGGAGCGGAGGTCGTCGGCATTGTCGAGGATGTTCGCTACACCGCCATCGAACTGGCAGCCACGCCAGACGCGTACATTCCGCTGTTTCAATCACCGCAATCGAGAGTTCGCCTCTTCGTGCGTGCAGCCGTCTCGCCTGAGGCGCTCATCGCTCCGTTGAGACGGGAAGTCGCCGAGCTCGATCGCCATCTGCCTCTCAGCGAAGTCCGGACGATCGAACAACGAATCGGCGAGGCGATGTGGCGGACCCGCCTTGCCGCCTGGCTGCTGTCGGCGTTTGCGGCGCTCGCCGTTCTGCTGACCGCGGTCGGCATCTTCGGCGTGATGGCGCAGGCTGTTGCGCAGGAGACCCGCGACATCGGCGTTCGGATGGCGCTTGGCGCGCAGACGAGCGAAGTGCTCCGTCTCGTGTTGGCTCGTGTCGGCGTGCTCACGCTGGCCGGGGTCTTTCTGGGCCTCGGGGCGGGAGTGGCGGTCACCCGCGTTGCAGAAAGCCTGCTCTATGAGGTCGAACCGGGCGATCCCATGACGTTTGCGGCCGTCGCGGTGCTGCTCGTCGTGGTTGCGTTGGCCGCCAGCTATGTGCCCGCGCGGCGCGCGACGCGAGTGGATCCGATCGTGGCGCTTCGGTACGAATGAGGCTTCCCTTTTCCTTATGAATGACCTGCGATACGCACTTCGCAGCCTCCTGAGGGCTCCCGGCTTCACCACCGTCGCGGTCCTGACGCTCGCGCTCGGCATCGGCGCGACGACCGCGATCTTCAGCGTGTTTGATGCCGTCATGCTGAAAAACCTGCCTGTAAAAAATCCCGATGAGTTGTACGTCGTTGGACCCGGCCATTACCGGCTCTTTCAGACGCTCCAACGCGACGGCACGGTCTTCAGTGACGTGCTGGCCAGCGCCGGCATCGAGCAACTCGACGTGGTCGTCGATGGTGGCGAGCGCGAAAAAGCGCGTGTCTCGATGGTGTCGGCTTCGTACTTTTCGACGCTCGGCGTACCGGCGCTCGTGGGGCGGCTGTTCGACAGCGGCGACGAACGGCCGGCGGGGGAACCGGCAATCGCCGTCGTGAGCCATGCCTACTGGCAGCAACGCCTCGCGCGAGATCCCGACATCGTTGGCCGAATCGTGCGCGTGCGGGGCACGCCTCTGACGATCGTCGGCGTAGCATCCGCGGGATTTCATGGCGAGGAAGTCGAAGCGTCACCCGACTTGTGGGTGCCGCTCACGATGTGGGCGCAGATTGTCCCCGGGCGCAACCTGCTCGAGAGTCCCGGCACGTCGTGGCTGCGCATCATCGGCAGGTTGAACCCGGGCGTGCCTGTCGCGAACGCCAATGCCGCGCTGACCGTGACGTTCCGAAGGGTGCTCGAGGACATCTTTGGTCCGGATATGCGGCCCGAGGCTCGCCGCGACGTCGAAACCGCGACGGTGCAGTTGCGCTCGGTCGCGCGCGGAGTGTCGCCGCTTCGCGGCCGGTTCGCACGGCCGCTCGAGCTGTTGATGTCGGCCGTCGTGCTGGTGCTCATCATCAGCTGTGCGAACGTGGCCAATCTCTCTCTGTCGAGGATGGCTGCGAGGCGGCGCGAGGTGGATCTTCAGTTGGCGCTCGGGATCGGCCGGCTGCGCCTGTTCCGGCAGATGCTGGCTGAAAGCCTCGTCCTCTCGGTGGGTGGAGGCACGATCGGGCTCGCGATGGCCTGGGCGGGCAGGGAGGGGCTGCTTCGGCTCATTTCGGCCGACGGCTCGCGCCTGCCGGTCGCCGCCGAGACCGATCTTCGTCTTGTGATGTTCACTGCCGGCGTCTCGATCGCGACCGCTGTTCTTTTCGGAACAGTGCCGGCGTGGCGGTCGGCGCGGGCGTCGGTGGCTGCGTCGCTCGCGACAAGAAACGCGGTGGTCGATCGCCGCACTCAATGGCTGGGTCCCGCGCTCGTCGTGGCGCAGGTCGCTGTGTCGCTCGTGCTGCTGATGGGTGCGGGATTGTTCCTGCGCACGCTCGAGAATCTGCGTTCTGTCGATCTCGGGTTCGCCCCGGCACGACTCCTGATGATCGACGTCAATCCTCGCGCCGCCGGCTATTCTGCCGATCAGGCGATTTCGGTCACCCATCGCGTTCTCGACCGGCTCTCAGCTGTTCCCGGCGTCAGCACCGCCAGTTTCTCCGAGAACGGCGTGATGTTCGGGCGCGACAGCAGCACCAACCTCATCCGGCCGGATGGATTCGCAGGTGGCCCCGGTGGGTTCCCCCGCGCTCAATGGGACATCGTCGGTCCGAACTACTTCTCGACCATGGGCATTTCGCTGGTTGCGGGACGCGATTTCACCGCTCGTGACGATGAATCGTCGCCGCGGGTCGTGGCGATCAACGACGCGATGTCGAAGAGGTTCTTCAATGGCAGCAGTCCGATTGGGCGCCGGCTCGTGTGGGGCGACGAGAAGCAGACCGACTTCGAGGTGATTGCGGTCGTGCGCGACGTCAAACAAAGCGGTCCTCGCGACGAGCCGCAGCTTCGCTTCTATTTTCCGTACACCCAGATCAGGAAGACGCGACCGTCCTGGGAACTGGCGAGCGTCCAGTTTCTCGTGCGCACCGCCGCCGATCCGGCGGCGATGTCGCGTTCGCTCCAGTCAGCCATCAAGGCCGGCGATCCGCGATTGTCCACGGACGGAGTCACGATTGGCGCCGATCTTCTGGACCGCACGCTCGTGCAGGAGCGGATGATTGCGACCTTGTCGGCGGCGTTCGGTATCGTGGGCGTCGGCCTGGCGTGTATCGGGTTGTACGGACTGATTGGATATCACGTGGCGCAGCGCACGAACGAGATTGGCATCCGGATGGCCCTCGGGGCGCAACGGTCCCAGATCCTGTGGGCGACACTCGGCCGGGCGTTGACGTGGACAATCGGGGGCCTCGCCCTCGGAGTCCCGCTGGCGGTCAGTGTGTCGCGCCTTGCAGAAACCCTGCTGTTCGGCCTGAGCGCGACGGACATGACGACGCTCGCCGGCGCAGGGCTCCTGATGTTCGTCTGCAGTGCCGTCGCCGCGTATCTTCCCGCGCGACGTGCGGCACGAATCGATCCTCTGGCAGCGTTGCGTTACGACTGAGGCCATCATGCTGCACGACATTCGCGACGGGTTCCGGTCTCTTCGCGCGAATCCTGGATTCGCCATCGTCGCCCTGCTCACGCTCGCGCTCGGCATCGGCATGACGACAGCCATCTTCAGCGTCGTCGACGCCGTGCTGCTGCGTCCCGTGCCGTTTCACGACATGGATCGGCTGGTGATGGTCTGGCAGACGGATCGGGCGAGCGGCACCACGCACGAACCCGCCTCGCTGCCCGATTTTCTGGACTTCAAAGAGCGAAGCCGGAGCGTGGCCGATTTTGCCGCGTTCATGGCCGGCGAAGCCAACCTGAACCTCGACAACAGCGATCCGTCGCGCGTGGCAACCTTGAATGTCACCGAGCGGTTTTTGCCGATGCTCGGCATCACCCCGGCCGTGGGCCGGGTGTTCACCGCCGAAGAAGACGAGCCCGGCGGCGGCGACGTGGTGCTCATCAGCGAAGCGTTGTGGCAGCAGCAGTTTCAGCGCGATCCGAATATCGTCGGGAAAAGCGTGCGGCTCAACGATCGCCCGCGCACCATTGTCGGCGTCGTACCGGCGTCAGCCGATTTCGGCATCCTTCAGGTGCTGCGTGCGGCCGATTACGGGCAGGGCTTCGCGCAGCGCGACGCAAGGACCACGGTAGACGCATTCGCCCCGCTGCAGGGCGATCCACAACGGCTGCCTCGCAGCACGCATCCGCTGTTCATCATCGGACGCCTCGCGCAAGGTGCCTCCGTCGAGTCGGCGCAACAGGAGCTCGGTGCCATCGCCGCCGAACTGGAGAAGACGTTCCCGGACGACAACGAGGCGCGCGGCGTGGCCGTCCAGGGACTTCGCGACATCGTCTTCGGGCCGATTCAGCCGGCGCTCGTCGTGCTGATCTGGGCCGTCGGGCTCGTACTGCTCATCGCGTGCGTCAACGTCGCGCATCTGCTGCTCGCGCGTGGCGTGGCGCGGGTGCGGGAGATCGCCGTCAGAAGCGCACTAGGTGCGGGTACGGCTCGTCTTGCGAGACAGCACATTGTCGAAAACACGCTTCTCCTGTTCCTCGCCTCGGCGCTCGGCGTGCTGGTCGCTTCCATCTCGCTTCGTGTGCTGCTCGTCGCGGCGCCCGCGGACATCCCTCGTCTGGCCGACGTGGCCATCGACGCGCGAGTGTTGTTCGTGGTGCTCTCAATCGCAGTGGCTGTCGGATTCGTCTTCGGCCTGGTTCCGCTGTGGCAGGCTCGCCGTACCGACTTGCAGACGGTGCTCAAGGCGGAGCAGGGACGCGGGGCGACGGGCGGCCGCGACAGCGCGGCGGCGCGCTCGGTCCTGATGGCCGGAGAGATTGCGTTGGCGGTCGTGCTCGTCATCGGCGCGGGTCTTCTCATCAAGAGCTTCTGGCAGCTCCAGCAGGTCAACCCTGGATTCGACGTCGAACAGGTCGTGAAGGCCGAGTTTCAGCTGCCGGCATCGCGCTACCCGACGGACTTCCGGCAATTTCCGAACTTCAAGGAAATTCAGCAGTTCAACACCGCGCTCCTCGAACGCGCCTCCGCGCTGCCGGGCATCGAATCGGCGGCGATTGCCGGCAATCATCCGCTCGACGCCGGGTTCACGAACTCGTTTGTCGTCCTCGGGCGCGAGGCGGAAGCTCGCGACTGGCCGGAAATCTCGGTGAGGCGCGCTTCTCCGGGGTACTTCCGGACGCTGCGACTCCCGCTGGTTCGCGGCCGGTTGATCCTGGGCTCGGATACCACGCAGTCCGCGCCGATCGTGCTCATCAACGAAGCGGCGGTCGCCCGGTTTTTCACGAAGCAGGATCCCATCGGTCAGCGCATGGATCTGTATGGAACGCCCAGAACGATTGTCGGGGTCGTGGCCGACGAGAAGATTCACGGGCTGAAAGAAGCCGCGCCGGTCGCGGCGTACCTGCCGCTGTCGCAGGCTCCGTGGTCGAACGGGACGCTGCTCGTGCGCACGAGCGGTGATCTGACGCAAATCGCCTCGGCGATGAGGTCGGTGTTTCGCGGGCTGGATCCGTCGCTCGCCGTGTTCGGCGTCGAGCCGCTTCGAGACACGCTCGCCCAGTCCACCGGCGAGCAGCGGTTCATGATGCTCCTCGTCGGCGTGTTCGCCGCGCTCGCGCTCGTGCTGTCGCTCATCGGCATTCACGGCGTGCTCAGCTACACCGTACTGCAGCGGCGAAAGGAGATTGGCATTCGAGTCGCGCTCGGCGCCGAGCCTGGGCAGGTTGTGCGCGTCGTCCTCGGCGAGGGCATGCGCCTGACGATGCTCGGTCTGTGTGCTGGAGTCGGGCTGGCCCTCCTCTTCTCCCGATCCCTCGCGTCGCTCCTCTTCGGGGTCACGGCAACCGATCTGACGATTTTTTCCGTCGTGATTCTGCTCGTCGCGGCCGTCTCGACGCTCGCCATGTGGCTCCCAGCCCGCCGCGCGGCCCGGGTTGATCCTGTCGTCGCGTTGCGGTGTCTGGACTAGGGACTAAGGACTGGGGATAGGGATTAGGCGTGATTCAGGACTTTCGGCAGGCTGTTCGCAGCCTTCTGCGTACGCCCGGCTTTACGATAGCGGTGGCGTTGACGCTCGCGCTCGGTATGGGCGCCAGCACGTCTATCTTCAGCATCGTTGATTCACTGGCCTTTCGACCGCTGGGCTATCGCGATCCCGCGCAGCTCGCTGTCCTCCTGTCAGTCGAGGACCGCGGCCGTGCGCGTCCGTTCCGTACACCGGCTGTCGCGCAGGACAAGCTGAACGGCTGGCGCGAGCAATCCGATATTTTTGAAGGCATCGCCGGGTATCACCGGGCCCGCATGCTTCTCGAAGGCTCGAATGGCGAGCCAATGGCAATCGGTGCCTTCTCGGCGGATGTTCTCGCTGTGCTCGGTGCGACGCCCGCGCTCGGTCGAGGCTTCGAGCCGGGTGAGATGGCGCCAGGCGCCGACGATGTGGCCCTCTTGAGTCATTTCACATGGGTAGCGATGTTCGGCGGCGCGAGCGATGTTCTGAGCCGAACGATCACGCTCGATTCCCGTCCGTACCGAATCATCGGCGTCATGCCGTCCCGTTTTCGGTTTCCCGACATCGATACCCAGGTCTGGATTCCGCTTTCGCGGCCTGAAGACGCACCTTTCGCCGTCGCTCGCGTGACGAAAGGACTTGGGATGAGCGACGCCCGCCAGCGTGTCAGCGTGCGTGCCGGGCACCTTCAGGAGAAGACTCCCAGGCGTGAAGGCTGGGTCGTCGAAGTCCATGGCCTCGACGAGCGACGGTTGCAGCGGGCGATGATTGGTGTCGTGGCGCTCGCCGCAGGCGGGCTGCTGTCCCTTGTCGCCTGCGCGAATGTCGCCGGGCTGCTGCTCGTCCGCACGGCGCGCCGACGCAAGGAGCTCGGCATTCGTTCGGCGCTTGGCGGCTCTCGATGGCGCGTGCTTCGTCAGGTGCTGGTTGAAGGCGTTGTCCTTGCACTCATGGGTGGGGCACTCGCGCTCGCTGCCGCTACGTGGGCAGTTTCGGTATTTTCGCTCCAGCTGCCTCCGGATCTCGTGAGCCTTGACGCGCGAGTGATCTCGTTCGCGTTCGTGCTGTCGCTCGGGGCGGGTCTCGGCTGTTCACTGGTGCCGGCACTTCGTGCGACACGCTCGAATCTGCTGCCCGCGCTCGTCAGCGGTGCTCGAACGTCGGATACGCGCGAGCAACAGCGCTTCAGGTTCGCGCTGGTGGCTATCGAAGTGGCGCTGACGTTCGTGCTCCTCGTGGGCGCCGCGCTGCTGATGAACAGCCTCACCCGGATGTTGCGTGTCGATCCCGGATTCGATACCGGCAACCTCGTGGCGGTTGGCGTCAGAGTTCCTCTCGAACGGTACCCGACGGACGCCGCGCGTGCGGCGTTTCAGGAGGACGTGCTCGCGCGCACGCAACTGTTGCCAGGGATCGAGCGTGCAACGGTTGGGGGATTGATGCCGCCCCGGGACGGCATCCACTACGAAGTGACCGTCGAGGGTGTGCCGCAGGCCGTTCCATTTGACGTGGTCATTACGCCCGTAGCCGACAACTACTTCGACACGCTGCGTATCCCGATCGTCGAGGGACGTTCGTTCGAGCGCTCCGCCCAGGCGGGCGACGCGGTCATTGCCATCGATCGGGAGCTGGCTCGCACGATCTGGGGTACTCAATCACCGATCGGCCAGCGGTTGCAGATTCGATCGGAGCCGGCCGCCACGGTCGTGGCCGTCGTTGGGCGTGTCAAGACGGGAAATTTCACCAGCCGATCGACGCGCCCGCCGACGTTCCAGGCATACCGCCCATTGGCGCAGTCGCGGTCACTGCTCACACCAGCGTTCATCGCGCGAACAGCCGCAAATCCCGACGACACGCTCCAGAGCATGCGCCGCATCATCACGACGCTGGAACCGCGCGCCATTGTGACGGTAGCGTCCACGGCCGACGATGCGTATGACAGGCTGCTTCAGGTCCCACGTACGGCCGTGAGTCTGATGACGCTGTTTGCCGCCGGTGCGCTGGTGTTTGCCGCCATTGGTGTCTACGGCTTGCTCGCCTACTCGGTGGCAGTGCGCACGAAGGAAATCGGCATCAGGATGGCTCTTGGCGCCGATCCTCCTGCCGTCAGAGCCATGGTCGTCCGCGAGGCGATCGGTCCAGTTGCGGTTGGGCTGGCTGCGGGCCTGATGATGTCGTTTGGCGCAAATGGGTTCCTTGCCAGCCTGCTCTTCGAGCTTTCTCCTCATGACGTGCCGACCACGCTGGGTGCGGTGGCCTTTTTCCTCCTGACGATCGCTGGTGTCGCGTGGCTCCCGGCGCGCCGCGCCACGCGGCTCGATCCCATCCTCACGCTGCGCGGGGAATGAAACGCACGAACCAATCCCCAATCCCCAATCCCTAGTCCCTGTCTCTGGTTATGTTGCGTCCGAATCCGGGACGGCAATCCCAGTAGCGAACGACCGCGCACTTTTTCCACTGAAATCTTCAGGGTTTTCGCCCATACCGCTGGCAGTCTTCTTGAGTCAGTGTCGGCAGCGATATGAGCTCGATACTCGCCGACATCCGTTACGCCCTTCGCGGACTGCTCAGCCGGCCCGCGTTCAGCGTGGTGGCCATTCTGACGCTCGCGCTCGGCATCGGCGCAAACACCGCCATCTTCAGCGTCGTCAACGCCGTCGTTTTGCAGCCGCTTCAGTATCACGATCCCGGGCGGCTGATGTTCATCACGAGCCAGTTCGAGGGGATGTTCGATCAGTTCTGGGTGTCGGCGCCCGAGTTCATCGAGTTTCGCGAGCAGAACAAAGCCTTCGAATCGGTGGGCGCCTACACGGTCGGCGCCGCGAATCTGGGAACGGAGATTCCGCGGCGGCCCGTAACGGCGACTGTGTCGCACGACCTGATGACGGCGCTCGGCGTGCAGCCGCTGCGCGGCCGGCTGTTCACGCGCGAAGACACACTTCCGAAAACCGAGGAAGTCGCCATCCTTTCTCATGAGCTCTGGCGCAACGCATTTGGCGAGAACCCGGCTACTGTCGGAAGCCTCATCGACGTCGCCGGGCTGCGAACCCGCATCGTCGGCATCATGCCGCCCGGCTACGACGTGCACGACGAGAAGATCGAATTGTGGAGGCCGCTGCGCATCGATCCGGCGAATCCGGGCAACCGCGGCGGGCATTTCCTGTATCTGGTCGGCCGCCTCAAGCCCGGACTGACGATCGAACAGGCTCGCGCCGATCTCGAAACGCTGCTGGGCCGCTGGCCGAGCCTCGCTCCCGCCAATCGCCATGCCCCCAATCAGACGACGCATCGATACCGGATCGATCCGCTCAAGGACGACATGGTGGGCGAGGTGAAGCAGGCCGTCTGGGTGCTGCAGGGCGCCGTCGCGTTCGTGCTCCTCATCGCGTGCGCGAACCTCGCGAACCTGCTGCTCGCGCGTGCGGAATCGCGTCAGAGGGAATTTGCGGTTCGCACGGCGATGGGGGCGAGCCGCCGCCGCATGCTGCAGCAGTTCATCACCGAAGGCATCGTGCTGTCGGTCATCGGCGGTGCCTTGGGCGTGTGGCTTGCCACACTCGGCGTGCAGGCGCTCCTGGCCGCCAATCCCGACAGTATTCCGCGAGCGGGAGAGATTGCCGTCGACTTCGCCGTACTCGGATTCACGCTGGTGCTGGCCATTGTGACGGGTGTGTTCTTCGGCATCGCCCCGCTCTTGCACCTCTCGCAGCGGTCGATGAACATTTCGTTGAGAGAGGGCGGCTCGAGAACAACAGCGGGAACCGCGAAAGCGCGGATGCGCGGGGCCCTCGTCGTTGCCGAGGTCGCGCTGGCGGTCGTGCTGGTCGTGGGAGCCGGATTGCTGCTGCGCAGCTTCTGGAACCTGATGCAGGTCGATGCCGGGTTCAGCCGCGAGAACCTGACGACGTTCCAGCTTTCCCTGCCGCAGAGCCAGTATCCGGAACCGGCCAGACGCGTGGCGTTCTACCGCGAGCTCATCGACAAGATTCGCGCCGTTCCCGGTGTGCGCGCGGCGGCTGCGATGACGGGTCTCCCGCCAAGCCGCGACGTCAACGCGAACGACACTGAATTCGTGGGCGTGCCGACGCCGCCCGCTGGACCGATTCACAACGTCGACTACGACCAGCAGGTCATGTTCGGTTACCTGGAAGCGATGGGCATCCCTGTTGTCGAAGGACGAGGATTCACGGAAGCCGACGCGGCAGGCGCGGGCGGAGTCGTGCTGGTCAACGAGACGCTCGCGAAGCGGTTTTATCCCAATCAGAGTGCGATTGGCCGCGTTGTCAGGCGGCCCTCCGCATCCGGCCCGATCGCGATGACGATCGTTGGCGTGGTCAAAGACGTCAAGCAGCGAGGTCTCGGAGAGGAAACGGGCACCGAGCTGTACCTACTCGTCGATCAACTGCCGACGGTCGCAAAGAGCGCTCCCGGCACTCTGCATGTGGTCGTTCGTTCGAGTACACCGTTCGAAACGGTCGCGCCCGCACTGCAACAGATCGCTCGCTCGATGGATGCGCGGTTGCCGGTTGTAAACCTCCGTCCGATGACGGAGGTGTTTGCCGAGTCGATGGCGCGGCCGAGATTTCTGATGACGCTGCTCGTGGCGTTTGCCGTGCTGGCACTGCTGCTCGCGGCGATCGGCACCTACGGCGTCTTGTCATACCTCGTCAGCGAGCGGCGTCAGGAAATCGGCATTCGCATGGCGCTCGGCGCCGAGCGCGGCGCGCTGTTGGGCATGGTGATGCGGCACGGTCTCACGCTCGCCGTCGGCGGTCTGCTTCTGGGCCTGGCGGGCGCGATCGGCGTGACACGGTTGATGCAGACGCTGCTGTTCAACGTCCGTCCCGCCGATCCCGCGACGATGGTTGCCGTGGCGGTCGTGATTGCCGGCGTGGCTCTGGTTGCCTGCTACGTGCCGGCCCGCCGGGCGACGCGCGTCGACCCGCTGATCGCCCTTCGAGCGGAATGAACGGCACCTGTCAGGCAGGGCTGAAGCCCTGCGCTACCGTTGTCTGGATTCCAGGGATTAGGGATTAGCATGCTGCCGGAGGTCAGACAAACATGAAGCGACTGGTTCCAGCATGCGCGGCCCTGGCCGTGGTCTTCGTCACGGCGAATTTCCACGCACAAAGTCCGATGCCCTTCAAGCTCGGCACGTTCGAGCAGGGCGGTAAACCTTTTGTCGGCGTCATCGTCAAAGACTCCATCGTGATCGATCTGGCGCAGGCCAATACGGCGCTCAAGAGTCCCGCCGCGAAAGTTCCGGCGCCGTCCGACATGAAGGATCTGATTGCGCGCTACGACACCGGCGTGCGCGCGCGGATCGGCGAGATCCTGCAGAACACGAAGCCGCTCGAAGGGACGGGCAGGCCAACCTATGTTCACGATCTGAAGAGCCTGAAAACGCTGCCGCCCATCATGTATCCGACGACGATGCTGAACGTGGCGGTGAACTATCGGGCGCACGCGGCCGAGATGTCAGCGGCGCCGGTGGCGGGAGCGCCGGCTCCCGGCGATGCGCTGCCTGGCACGACCAGCGCTCCGGGACTCTGGGAGCGCAAGCCCGACGACAAGCGGTGGAATCCCTACATGTTCATGAAGTCGCCCACCATCGTGATTGCCAACGGCGAATCGATCCGCCTGCCGGTCGGCCGGACGCAAATCGACTGGGAATGCGAGCTGGGCGTGGTGCTCGGTCGAACCGCCGACCATGTGTCCGTGGATCGGGCCGGGGATTACATCTTCGGGTACACGCTCGAGAACGACGTTTCCGACCGCGGCGGCCGTGGAGATACGCGTTACGGCTCCGACTGGGTGCTCGGCAAGAATCACGACACGTTCGCCCCCATGGGTCCGTTCGTCGTGCCGAAGGAGTTCGTGCCGAATCCGCAGAACCTCAATGTGAAGTTCACGCTGAACGGACAGCTGATGCAGGACGCGAACACCTCGCTGATGATTCACAACGTGTTCGAACTGATTTCCTACGGCTCGAACATCATCACGCTGCGGCCCGGCGACGTCGTCGCCACCGGCAGCCCGGCCGGCGTCGGATCGGCGCGTAAGCCGCCGATCTTCTTCAAGGCCGGCGACGTGTCGGTGTGCACGTACGACGGCATCGGCACGCTCACCAATCCGGTCGTGGGGCCAAAATGATCCTTTCAGATCTCCGCTTCGGCATACGACTGCTCCTCAAGTCTCCGGTCACGTCCGCAGCGGCGATCCTATCGCTGGCGCTGGGCATCGGCGGAACGGCGACGATCTTCAGCGCCGTCGATGCCGTGCTCCTGCGGCCGCTGCCGTATGCCGCGCCGGATCGGCTGGTGCTCGTGTCGGCAACCGCGCCGATGGGCAATCGCGGGACGCCCACCCGGCGCGGTGGTGACGCCACGCCGGCCGACTTTCTCGAGTACCGGAAGACCGCCAGCTTCGAGGGTCTCGCCGCGGTTGCGACCAGCGCCGTGAGGCTGACCGGCGACGGCGTTCCGGAACAGGCACAGGCCGCTCAAGTGTCCGGAAACTTCTTCACTCTGCTTGGAGTGAATGCGCTCGCGGGCCGTACATTTCTCCCCACCGACGATCGACCCGGCCAGCCGGCGCAGGCTGTTCTCGGCGAAGCGCTGTGGCGACGCCGCTACGGCGCGCGTCCCGATCTCATTGGCCGCGCGATTACCGTATCGGACCAGTCGGTGGAAGTGGTTGGTGTCGTCCCGGCGAGCTTCCGATTCGAGCAGAGCGCGGACTTGTGGCTTCTGGGAGATCGCGGGGTTCCCAGATTTACGTCGATCCCGAATCTTGCCGAGAGCCGCGATGTCCGCATCGTGACGGTCGTCGGCCGGCTGCGAGACGGCGTGTCGCTGGCCGAAGCCCAGGCAGAACTCGATGTCGTGTCGGCACGGATTGCGCGGGACCATCCCGCGACGAACAAAGGATGGGGCACAGCCCTCGATCCCCTGCAGTCCGCGCTCGTGGGGCACACGCGGCCCATGCTGGTGCTGCTTTTCGGCGCTGTGGCGCTGATGCTGCTCATCGCATCGGTGAACGTCGCCAATCTGATGCTCGTGCGCACGAAAGCGCGGGCGCTCGAACTGGCGATGCGCAGCGCGCTCGGGGCTTCACCGGGACGCGTGCTGCGGCAGGTCCTTGCGGAGAGCGCGGTGCTGGCTGTTGCAGGCGGCCTGCTGGGCATGGTGTTCGCGGCGTGGGGCGTCAACGTGCTCGTGAGCCTGGCGCCTCAGGGATTGCCGCGTGTAGACGAGATCGCGGTCAACGGCCGCGTGGCGGCTTTTGCCCTGACGGCAACCGCCATCATCGCCCTGGGTTTTGGCTTCTGGCCCGCGTGGCGTGCCTCGCGCACGCCGCTCGTCTCCGCGGTTCAGGGCGGCGTGCGAAGCACGATGAGCCACGAACGACGGCGGTCGCAATTGCTGCTCGTCTCGAGCGAGCTGGCCATCGCTCAAGTGCTGCTCGTCGCGGCGGGTCTCCTGATCGCGAGCTTCGAGCGCTTGACGTCGCTCGATCCGGGGTTCGATCCGCACGAGCTCGTTGCCGTGGATGTCAGCCTGCCCGGTTCGAAATACCGCGAGGCAGCCGCACGTTTCCGCTTCCACGAAGAAGTGCTCGATCGTCTCTCTGCCGCGCCAGGTGTGCGAAGCGTCGCAATGGCGATGCAGGCTCCGATGAGGCCGAACCCCGTGACGCGCGGCGTCTGGATTGAGGGACAACCGGCGCTGCCGCCGGGCGTCTTCAATCTTTCTGGCTACATGACGGTCAGCGAACGGTACTTCGAAACGACCGGAATACGGCTGGTGCGCGGACGAAGCGTGGCGCGCGACGACACCTCGCGCTCGACCGACGTGGTCGTGATTAACGAAGCTTTCGCCCGGCAGTATTTCCCGGGAGCGGATCCGTTAGGCAAGCGCATCGGGTACGGCTCTCAGGCCAGCGAGCACTACTGGCGCACCGTCGTCGGCCTGGCCGCGGACACCCGCGAGCAGCTTGGAGCGGCGCCGAAGCCGATGGTGTATGCGCCCTTCCGCCAGGGCTACGATCCGTTCATGTCGTCCGCCTACATCGTCAAGAGCGGTCTGCCAGTTGCGACCGTCGGCGACATGGTGCAGCGGGCGGTGATCGCGTCCGATCCCGATCAGCCGGTTTCCCGTCTGCGCCCGGTCGAGGCCGATATGCATGCGTCGATCGCGACCCAGCGATTCACGATGCTCATCGCCGGCATGTTCGCGACGCTCGCGCTGGTGCTTGCGGCGGTCGGGACATTTGGTGTGATGAGCCACGTCGTGCGTGGCCGGACGAGAGAAATCGGCGTGCGCATGGCGCTCGGCGCGACCAGACAGGGCATCGTCCGACTCGTGCTCGGCGAAGCGGGCGCGGTGGTTCTCGCGTCGACGGCTGTCGGATTGGCGGTCGCCGCAATCGTTGGACCGTCGTTCCAGACGCTGCTCTTCGAAGTGCGGCCCCGCGATCCCGCAACGATGGCGCTGGCTTCGTCGACGCTGGTCGCCGTGGCGATTCTTGCGAGCTACATCCCGATCCGGCGGATGCTCGCGCAGAACCCTCTGACCACCCTGAAAAGCGACTAGAGTTAAGACGTGGACCAGCTCGTTCAGGATCTTCGTTACGCCGTCAGAACACTCGTGAAGACTCCCGGGTTCACGATCGTGGCGATCCTGACGCTTGCGATCGGCATCGGCGCCAATGCGGCGATCTTCTCGGTGGTCAACGCCGTCCTGCTGAAGCCGGTGCCCTTTCCGGATCCCGATCGCCTCGTCATGTTCATGAACACCTTCCCGCAGGGATCGGGGAGCGGCGCATCGCCGGCGAAGTACCAGCACTGGCGTGCGCAGACACGTGTCGTGCAGGACGTGGCGGCTTTTCGCAACAACGTCGTCAACTTCACGGGTGGCGGCGTTCCAGAGCAGCTGACCGCCGGCCAGGTGACGGCCGACTACTTTGGTCTGCTCGGTGCACCGGTATTCCGCGGGCGGACGTTCCTGCCCGAGGAGGCTGTGCCGGGTGGCGAGCGTGTGGTCGTGCTCAGCCATTCGTTGTGGAGACGCCGCTTTGCGTCCGATCAGAACGTGCTTGGAAAGACGATGCTGCTGAGCGGCGATCCGCACACGATCGTCGGCATCATTGGTCCTTCATTCGATGTCGGAGAGTTCAGCACGTCGCCGGACATCTGGATTCCGTTTCAGATCGATCCCAACACAACCGATCAGGGCCACTACTTCAGCGCCGCGGGACGCCTGAAGCCCGGTGTCACCCTCGAGCAGGCCAAAGCGGAGCTCGACCGATCGTCGGCCGAGTTCAAGCGCAAGTTTCCCCGCAGCCTCGACGAGAACGAAAGCTTCAGCGTGACGCCGTTTCAGGAGGCGTTCGTCAAGGATGTGCGCCAGACGTTGCTGGTGCTGCTGGGCGCGGTGGCCTTCGTCCTGCTGATTGCGTGTGCGAATGTCGCGAATCTCCTGCTGGTGCGCGCGACGGGGCGACGGCGTGAAATGGCCGTGCGTGCCGCGATTGGCGCCGGGCGCGGCCGGATCATCCGGCAACTGCTGACCGAGAGCGTGCTGCTCTCGCTGGCCGGCGGCGTCCTCGGGCTCGCCGTGGGATATCTCGGCATCCGTGCGCTGTTGACGGTCAACACGGCCGGGCTCCCTCGACTCGGTGAAAACGGCGCGCTCGTCGGCATGGACTGGCGCGTGCTTGGATTTGCGCTGGCGATCTCGATTGCGACCGGCGTCCTGTTCGGGCTCATACCGGCGCTGCACGGTTCGCGCACGACGTTGAGCGACACGCTGAAAGAGACGAGCAGCCGTTCGGGCACCGGATTCCGTCACAACAAATCGCGCTCAATCCTCGTCGTGTCCGAAATGGCGCTCGCCCTCATTCTGCTCGTGGGCTCGGCGCTGCTCATCCGCACGTCGGTCGCGCTGGGGCACGTCGATCCCGGCTACGACGTCAACAACGTGTTGACGATGCGGATGTCGCTGAGCGGATCGCGCTTTCTGACGTCGGCTGGTGTCGAGCGGATGGTGCGCGACGGCCGCGACCGCATCCAGGGGCTGCCGGGTGTCGAGCTGGCCTCGGCCACCTGCTGTGTTCCGCTGGAAGGGGGCTACGGGCTTCCGTTCAACATCGTCGGGCGGCCGCAGGGGAAAGAGCCGTTTCACGGTGGCGGAGGCTGGGCCACGGTCTCGCCGGGATACTTCGAGGTTTTCAAGATTCCTGTCAGACGCGGGCGCACGTTCAACGAACGGGATGTTGCCGGCATGCCACCGGTCGTCATCATCAATGAAGCGATGGCGAACCGGTTGTGGAAGGACGCCAATCCGCTGAACGATCGGCTGGTCATCGGCCGGGGGATCATGCGCGAGTTCGCGGATGAGCCGGAACGGCAGATTGTCGGCGTCGTGGCCGATTCGCGCGATGGCGGCCTGAACAACGACCCGGGTCCGAAGATGTTCATCCCGCAGGCGCAGGTGCCCGATGCCGTCAATGCCTTGAACGTGCGGATTACGCCGATGGCATGGGTCGTACGGACCCGCGTGACGCCGATGTCCCTGAGCGCCCCTATCCAGGAGCAGTTGCGCCAGGCCAGCGGGCTGCCCGTGTCGGACGTGCGGGCGATGTCCGAAGTCGTGTCGCGATCGACATCGCGCCAGCGCTTCAACATGATGCTCATGACGGTGTTCGGCATGTCGGCGCTGCTCCTGGCCGCGATCGGTATCTACGGCCTCATGTCGTACTCCGTCCAGCAGCGCACGCAGGAGATCGGTATCCGCATGGCTCTGGGCGCGCTGGCCAGCGACGTCAGAAACATGGTCGTCGTCCAGGGGATGCGGCTGGCGATTGTCGGGGTCGTCATCGGCGTTGCCGTGGCGCTGGCGATGGCCCGTGTGATCGCCGGATTCCTGTTCGGCGTCCAGGCGCGCGATCCCGGCGTGTTCGTTGGCATTCCGGTTCTGCTGAGTCTCGTCGCGCTCGTCGCCGTCTGGCTGCCGGCGCGGCGCGCCAGCCAGGTCGCGCCCGTCATCGCATTGAGGACAGAATGATCACCGTCAGCAATCTTGAGAAGTCCGTGAAGAGCGGCGCCGGCGAAACGTTCCTGCTGCGTCGCATCAACCTCACCATCAAGCCCGGCGAATTCGTCTCGATCATGGGTCCGTCCGGTGCGGGAAAATCGACGCTCCTGCACATCCTCGGGATGCACGATACCGACTGGCGCGGCGCGTACGAGCTGCACGGGGAGCCGATCCATGCCTTGAAGCAGAAGGATCGCCTCGCGCTGCAGAAGAAGCACATCGGGTTCGTGTTCCAGAGCTATCACCTGCTCGACAATTTGACGGTGTACGAGAACCTCGAAGTGCCGCTGAGCTATCGCGACGTGCCGCGCGCCCAGCGGCAGAGCATCGTCTCGGACGTGCTGGATCGATTCCAGATTGTGGCCAAGAAAGATCTCTATCCGAGCCAGTTGTCCGGCGGACAGCAGCAGCTCGTCGGCGTGGCGCGTGCGGTGGTTGCCAGTCCGGGTCTCATTCTCGCGGACGAGCCGACCGGCAATCTTCACTCCGATCAGGCGCGCGAAATCATGGAGCTGTTCAAGAAGCTCAACAACGACGGCACGACGATCGTCCAGGTGACGCACTCGGAGACCAACGCGCGGTGCGGGAATCGCATCATCAAGCTGCGCGATGGATGGATCGTCAATGACTGATCGGCCCTTGACGTACCTGCGCTCGGCCGCCAGGTCTCTTCGCCGGACGCCGGGCCTCAGCCTCGCGGCGATCGCGTCGCTGGCGCTGGGCATCGGGGCCAATGCCGCGATCTTTGCCGCGTTCAATCAGTCTCTGCTCCAGCGCCTGCCGATCCAGCAGCCCGAGCAGCTCGTGACGCTGTCCGCGCCGGGCGACAAGAATGGGCGGGTCTCGGCCGGCAACTCGGGCCGCGCCGAAGCCGTCTTCAGCTATCCGCTGTTTCGCGATCTCGAGCGGGGTCAGCAATCGTTCACAGGTCTTGCCGCGCATCGCGACGTGCCGGCGAATGTCGCGCATCGCGGACAGACCTCGAACGGACTCGCGCTGCTCGTTTCGGGCAGCTACTTTCCCGTGCTCGGCGTGCAGCCAGCGCTGGGCCGGTTGCTGTCGGATGCCGATGACCAGACCGTCGGCGTTCATCGTGTCGTGGTGTTGAGCCACGCCTTTTGGCGCTCGCGGTTCGCGAGCGATCCATCGATTCTGAACGACACGCTCACCATCAACGGAGAGCCGATGACCGTCGTCGGCGTGGCGCCACAGGACTTCCATGGCACGACGCCGGAGGACTCGCCGGAAGTCTTCGTACCGCTCACGATGAGCGGCGCGCTCCACACCTACTACGACGATTTCGAGGACCGCCGCGACCACTGGCTCTACCTGATCGCGCGACTCGAGCCGGGCGTCAGCCGTGCGGCAGCCGAATCGTCCGTTCAAGGCGTCTTCAGCGGCATCATGCAGAACGTCGAGTCGTCGCAGTTCAAAGGCACAGATCAGGCGCGTCAGCGATACGTGTCGCGCAAGCTGCTCCTGGCGGATGGGGCACACGGGCAGCAGCCGAATCGTGCGGAGATGATTCCGGTGTTCGTCCTGCTGTTCAGCTGCACGGGTATCGTCGTGCTGATCGCGTGCGCCAATATCGCCAACCTGCTGCTGGCGCGCGGCGTGTCGCGGGCGGGAGAGTTTGCGGTCCGGTTGTCGCTTGGCGCCACCAGAGGACAGTTAATGACGCAGTTGCTGAGCGAGTCGTTGCTGCTCGCCGTGCTCGGCGGGCTGGCGGGGTTGCTCGTCGCGGCGCCGCTTCGCGCGGTGCTCGGCGGGCTGTTGCCGGGAGCCGCCGCAGCGCCGGAATCTGCCATGGACACTTCGCTTCTCGCGTTTGCGTTCGGCCTGTCGGTGGTGACCGCGCTGATCTTCGGAGTGCTGCCCGCTCTGCACAGCACGCGCATACGCGTGACGACGATGGCCAAGTCGCAGGCCGGCGTGACGTCGAGCGGCGGTGGCAGCATGCTGCGATCGACCCTCGTAACATCACAGATCGCGCTGGCGCTGGCGTTGCTCGTCGTGGCCGGTCTCTTTGCAAGGAGCATCGTCAACGTCGGCCGGATCGATCTCGGGATGCAGGTCTCGAACCTGACGACGTTTCGAGTGTCGCCCATGCTGAACGGTTACACGGCGGAGCGATCGCAGGCACTGTTCGAACGGATGGATGAGCAGTTGGCCGCTCTTCCGGGCGTGAACTTGGTGACGCAGTCGACGATTCCTCTTCTGGAAGGCAGCGATGCGACTGCGAATCTCACGGTGCAGGGATTTGACGCCGGACCGGACACCGATACCGATGCCAGCTACTCGTTTGTCGGCGCGCGCTTTTTCAGCACGCTGGGCATGCCGTTGATTGCCGGACGCGAGTTCACGTTCGCCGATTCGTCAGCGTCGCAGAAGGTCGCCGTCGTCAACGAGGCGTTCGCGCGGAAATTCAACATGCGTCGCGACGCCGTCGTCGGCACGCGGATGGAGCTCGGGCGGAACAGCAAGCCGACGCTCGACATCGAGATCGTGGGCCTGGTGCAGGATGCCAAGTACAGCGGGATCAAGGACGAGATTCCGCCGCTGTTCTTCCTGCCATACCGGCAGCGCGACGTGAGGGGCGAGATGAACTTCTACGTGCGGTCGTCGGGGGATCCCGGTCAGATGAATGCCGCCATCTCGCGCATCGTCGGCGATCTCGATCGCAATCTGCCGATCGAGAATCTCCGCTCGATGGAAGCGCAGGTTCGGGAGCGGGCGGAAACGGATCTGCTGCTCGCGCGCGTGTCGATGGGATTCGCGGCGCTCGCGACGCTATTGGCCGCAATCGGCTTGTACGGCGTGCTCGCGTACTCGGTAGCCCAGCGCACGCCCGAAATCGGCGTCCGGCTCGCGCTTGGCGCCGACGGCCAGCGCATTCGCGGCATGGTGCTGCGCCACGTCGGAACGATGACGCTCGTCGGTGTGGCCGTGGGCCTGGGCGGCGCGATCGTCCTTGGCCGTCTCGCCGCGGCGCTGCTGTTCAAGGTGCCGGGCACCGACCCGCCGATCATGGCTGCGGCGGTCGCGGTGGTTCTGCTCGTCTCGCTGGCGGCGGCGCTGCTGCCGGCTTATCGCGCCTCGCGCATCGATCCCTCGCGGGCGCTCCGGTGGGAATAGAGACCGTGGCATCCAAGGCCCCGCGCATTCTCGTCGCCGACGATCAGAAAGACATCCTCGAGGCGCTTCAGCTGCTTCTCAAGAGCGAGGGCTTTCAGGTGCAGTCCGTCTCGTCGCCGGGGGCGGTGCTCGCGGCGGTGGACGAAGCCGATTTCGATGCGGCGCTTATCGATCTGAACTACGCGCGCGACACGACATCCGGTCAGGAAGGCCTGGAGCTGCTCGGGCGCCTTCAGGCCGGAGATCCGACGCTGCCCGTGATTGTGTTGACCGCCTGGGCCAGCGTCGATGTCGCCGTCGAGGCGATGCGCCGGGGCGCCCGCGACTTCGTCCAGAAGCCCTGGGACAACGCCCGGCTGCTCGCCATCGTCAGAACACAGGTGGAATTGAGCCGGGCCCTGCGCCGGGGACGTCAGCTCGAAGGGGCCGCGCGGCTCACCTTCGACGGCGCGCCGCCGCTGATTGCGAAATCACCGGCCATGAAGCCGGTGATCGACCTCATCGAGCGGACGGCCCCATCCGACGCCAACGTGCTGATTACCGGCGAGAACGGCACCGGCAAGGGACTGGTCGCGCAGGCGATTCACGCGCTGTCGCCCCGCGCCCCGCGGCCGATGGTGACCGTCAATGCCGGGGGCGTGTCCGAGACCGTCTTCGAGAGCGAGCTCTTCGGCCACGTGCGCGGCGCCTTTACCGATGCCCGCGCGGATCGCGTGGGGCGATTCGAGCTGGCCGAAGGCGGGACGCTATTCCTCGACGAAATCGCCAACGTGCCGATGTCGCAGCAGGCCAAGCTGCTGCGCGTGATCGCGACCGGCGAGTTCGAGCGGCTCGGCTCGTCGCGCACGCGCCGCGTGGACGTGCGCATCCTGTCGGCGACCAACGCCGCCATCGACGCCGAAGTGGCTGCCGGCCGCTTCCGCCAGGACCTCCTGTTCCGGCTCAACACCATCGAAATCGCCCTTCCGCCGCTTCGCGATCGGCGCGACGACATTCCGGCGCTCGCCCTGCACTTTCTCGAGCAGCACTCGCGGCGGTATCGCAAGCGCCTCAGCGGTTTCGACAGCCCCGCCATGGATGCGCTCCTGCGTCATCCGTGGCCGGGCAACGTTCGCGAGCTCGAACACGCCGTCGAGCGGAGCGTGCTGATGGCCGGCGGGCCGACCGTCGCGACGGGCGATCTGGGCCTGCGCCGCAGCCAGGATGGCGCGCAAAGCCTCGAGAACATGGGGCTCGAAGACGTCGAGGCCTTCCTCATCCGCAAGGCTGTCTCACGCTACGGCAGCGTGACCGAAGCCGCCAAGGCGCTGGGGTTGAGCCGCAGCGCGCTCTACCGAAGGCTCGAGCGATATAACATCGAGCCCTGACTCATTGCCGCATCTTCAATTGGCAATCGTCGATTGAGAATGTGGCAATGCGAGAGATCCAGTGAAACTCAGCTACGACCAGCGCATCCTGCTGCTGTCGATTGCGGCCGGCCTGCCCGGGACGATCGCCGCCGTGGTGTTGTTGTGGGTGGGCGACTACTCCACGCAGACCATCGTGACCGTCGGCCTGGCGATGTTCGTCTGCTGGTCGTTCGCGGCGTCGGCGCTGCGCCACCGCATCGTGTTCCCGCTGCAGACGATGGCAAATCTGCTCGAGGCGCTTCGAGAGAGCGATTTCTCGTTCCGGGCGCGCGGGGCGGTGCGCAACGATCCACTTGGCGAAACCCTCTTCGAGATCAACGCGCTCGCCGACACGCTGCGCGACGAGCGGCTGGGCTCGCTCGAGGCCACCGCGCTCTTACGGACGGTCATGGCGGAGATCGACGTGGCCGTGTTCGCCTTCGACGAGCAGCACCGGCTGCGCCTCGTCAACCGCGCCGGAGAGCGGCTGCTCGGACGGCCCGCCGAACAGTTGATGGGCAGGACCGCGGACGACATCAGCCTGTCGGCGTGCCTCGACGGCAGCGGGCCACGCGTCCTGAGCATCGCGTTTCCCGGCGGCAGCGGACAGTGGCAGGTACGGCGCGGCGGATTCCGACAGGGCGGATTGCCGCACACGCTCGTCGTGCTGAGCGACGTGGACGTTCCGCTGCGGCAGCAGGAGCGCGAGGCGTGGCACCGCCTGATTCGCGTGCTCGGCCACGAGCTGAACAATTCGCTCGCGCCAATCAAATCGATTGCCGGCAGCCTCGACAGCATCGCCGCGCAGGATCCGATGCCCGACGACTGGCGCGATGACATGCGGCGGGGTCTCGGCATCATCGCCGGCCGGACCGACGCGCTCAGCCGCTTTACATACGGCGTACACGAAGCTGGCAAGATTGCCGCAGCCCAACATGCGCGATGTCGATCTGTCGGCGCTCGTCGAGCGTGTGGCCCGGCTCGAGATGCGAAAAGCGATTCTCGTGCAGCCGGGCGAGCCGGTCGCCGTGCAGGCCGATCCCGATCAGCTCGAGCAGTTGTTCATCAACCTGATGCGAAACGCGGTCGACGCGGCACTCGAAACCGGCGGCGCCGTGCGCGTGGGCTGGCAGCTGAACAGCCATCGCGTGTCCGTCTGCATCGAAGACGAAGGACCCGGCCTCGCCAATACCTCCAACCTGTTCGTGCCGTTCTTCACCACCAAGCCCCAGGGATCGGGCATCGGCCTCGTGCTAGGCCGGCAGATCGCCGAAGCGCATGGCGGCACGCTGACGCTGGAGCGGGGCCGGGCGCGCGAGGCGCCCGCGCAACCGTGACGCTACCGACTGGCAACTGACGCACTATTCGCAGATTCGTCGCTCACACCGTGAGGTCCTGAAACAGAAGATCATAAGTTCAAAAGAATTCTTTCAGGGAATTCTTTGATCTTCTGATCTCCCTGATCTTCTGTTTGTTCTTCGTGTTCTTCGTGCCTTCGTGGTGTTCGTGTCTTCGTGGTGTTCTTCGTGGTCCTACCAGCGCCTCAGGTCGAGGCCGGTGATTTTCGGAAAGCTCCGGAGGTCGCGGGTGGCCACCGTAGAGTCGATGGCGACCGCTGTGGACGCGATGATGAGATCGTGCGGGCCGACCGCGACACCCCTGGACGCCAGATCAGCGCCGAGCCGGGCGTGCACCCGCGCGACGTCGAGGTCGAAAGGTACGACCGGAAGTGTGGCGAGCAGGCGTTCGACGAAGCGCTCTGCGCGCGCCTGCTTCAGCCCGCCTTTGAGCCTGTGGAGACCGTGCAGCAGCTCGGACGCCGAGATAGCCGCGATCGCGAGTTCTTCGTCGAGATCGCCCTCAAGCGCCGCCTCGAGATCGAGCTCGCCGCGTTCGGCGGCGATGAGACTACTCGAATCGATCAGGATTCCCACCGGTTCTCCGGGACAGTGGGCTTGTTCATTGCCGTTACGCCCGACTCGACGGCCTTCAGATAAGCCTCATCCGCCTTGGGCAGCGCCTTGATGAGTCGAATCAGGTCGGCGCCCGTGCAGCGGCTCGCGGATACGGCCACGATCTTCACGACCGGCTTTCCGCCCCGTTCGACGATGTATTCGGCACGCTCGCTGCGCACCTGGTCGACGAGCCGGCCGAACGTTTTCGCCGCGACAGTGGCCGAAATCGAGCGGACGCGTCCCGTGGGAGCCCCACGTTTCTTCATTTTACGTATATTGCGGAACATGTGCATCAACCGTCAATGCCGAGGCCGGATTCTCGCCGTCCAACCTGAGCCGGGGCTTCACAACAGCTTCATGTAGCGTGAGCGATCTCTCGCGGTACCCCCCAGTCAGACCGCCGTCATGTATTCGATTCGCACCCCTCTCGTCGTGCTGAGCCTGTGCCTCGCGGCGCCGGTGTCTGCGCAGCCGCGGCCGGGCGCGTTGCGGCTCGTGGTCCGGGACGCGACCGATCTGGCGATTCCGGGTGCCACCGTCACGATCACGTGGCCGGACGGCCAGGCGCGCACCACGATGTCGGGCGAGAGCGGCGAGGCGCGGTTCGATGCGCTGACGCCCGGCGACTATCGCGGCGCGTCGAATCGCCGGGCTTCACGCCGCTCGATGTGAAAGATCTTCGTGTGCGCGCCGGCTCGCAGATCAGCCGCAACCTCCTGCTGGAAATTGCCGGCCTCCTCGAAGAAATCGAGGTGCTGCCGCCGAATGAAGACCTGCAGCTGATGGGTGCGTTTACCGAGCAGTTGACGGCGGCGCAGATGGCCGCGCTGCCGGACAACTCCGAAGAGCTCGCCCAGGTGCTGCAGCAGATCGTCGGCGACGACGCCGAAATCCGGGTCAACGGGTTCGCGGCGGACGGTTGCCGCCCGGCGTGCAGATTCAGGAGGTCCGCATCCGCTATGACGATGCCCAGGGCAGCGGCAATGGCGGACCGCGCGTGGAAGTGCGCACGCGTCCCGGCAGCGGCGGCTGGCGCAACACCTTCAATATGAACATGCGCGACGATGGGTTGAACGCCCGGAATGCGTTTTCAGACGAGCGACCATCAGGGCAGACGAGGCAATACGCCTGGACCGTCGATGGCCCGCTGGTGCGCAACCGGACCGGCATGTCGCTGACGATCGAGCGCGCCGACACGCTGGAACAGCAGGCGATTCGCGCGGCGCGGCCCGAGGGCCTGTTCACGATGCTGATCGCGCAGCCGAATACGCGGACCGGTTTCGATCTCGAAATCGAGCACGCGTTGACCGACGGACAGGAACTGCGCGGCGACATCAACTTCCGCCGCATCAACGGCCTGAATCAGGGCATCTCGGAATTCGATCTGCCCGAGCGCGCGTATTCCCGTGCTGAGTCCGACGGCGAGATTCGCCTCCGCCATCGCACGACCACCCGGCGCCAGTGGGTCAATGATCTCCGCGTCCAGTACGAATGGCAGAACGTGGAAGTCGCAGTCGGCCAGCCACGAGCAGACGATTCGCGTGCTCGACGCGTTTACACTCGGCGGCGCGCAAATCAGCGGCGGCCGGCGAATCCGGGACCTCCAGATTGAGAATGAGCTCGAGTTCGCGGTGAAGCGCGCCCATCAGATGACGTTCGGCGCTCGAGGACGGGCAACAGCTATTCGGTCGACGAAGTCAGGAATACGAACGGCACCTTTACGTTTGCGAGCCCGGATATGTACCGGGACCGCATCCCGACCACCTACACGCAGAGAACCATCAGCCCGGTCGGCAGCTATGCGCTCTACCAGTTCAGCTGGTATCTGCAGGACAGCTATCGCGTCAACCGCGACCTCATGCTGACCGGTCGCTGCGGCACGACATGCAGACGCACCTGTCGGACTGGACGAACTTTTCTCCCGCGCGTCGGTCACCTGGACGCTGCCGGGCCGGAAGACGACGCTGCGCGGCAGCATCGGCATCTGGCGGCAGTATTTCGACGGCGGGGTGTACGAGCAGACGCTCTGGGCGAACGGCCTGCAGCAGCGCGACATCGTGATCTCGAATCCCGGATATCCCGATCCGTTTCTGGGCGGCATTCCGCTGGCGGAGCAACCGCCCAGCATCGTGCTCGCGCACCATGGCATCGTCATGCCCAATACCCGGCGCGACCTCGTCGGTGTCGATCGCACGCTGACGGGCTGGGCGAGGCTGCGCGCCACGTATTCACAGCGCATCGGGCGGAACCTCTTCCGGAGCCGCGACATCAACGCGCCCATCGATGGCGTGCGGCCGGATTCCACCCTTCGGGCGGTCACGCTGCTCGAGTCGGCGGCGCAGTCGCAGACCCGATCGCTCGAAGTGAACGTGATGCTCAATCACCGGCCCCGCCGGATGACCGCAAACATCGGCTACACCCTGGGCGAGGCGCTGAATGAGACGGACGGCGCGCTGACGCTGCCGCCGAACAGCTTCGATCTGTCGCAGGAGTGGGGGCCGTCCCGCCAGGACGTCCGCCATCGGCTGTCGGTGTCGATGAACACTGATTTGCGCGCCGGATTCCGGATGAACATGTTCCTGCGCACGCAGTCGGGCGCGCCCTACAACATCACGACCGGTCTCGACGAGAATCGCGACGGCCAGACCAACGAGCGGCCGTTCGGCATCGCACGCAACAGCGCTCGAGGGGAACCCATCACCAACGTCGACATGGGTCTTGTGTGGGAGCACTCAGTCGGCCGTCGCGCGCAGGTGAATGCGCAGCAGGGCGGTGGCGGTGGGGGGGCGGCGGCGGGGGTGGTGGTCGCGGCGGCGGGCGCGGCAGCAGCAGCAACGATCGCACGCCTGCGGGGCTGGTGCGTTTCGAGATCTTCGCGCGCGCCACGAACGTGCTGAACCTGGTGAATGCTCAGAATTTCAGCGGCGTCGTGACCTCGCCGTTCTACGGCCGCGCGACGTCGGCCTCTGCCGCCCGCCGCCTCATAGTGGGAACGCGGGTCTTCTTCTGACGCACGATTGGCATTGAGGGGATGAGATGTGGAGAATGAAGATTGAGGATAGAGTGAAGAGAAAGAATCTGCCAATCTGGCATTCTGCGAATCTGCCAATTCCCGAGCCGCCTCAGGCTGGCAGCGCGAAGGCCTTGGCCAGCGCAGGATCGTCCTCGATCGCCAGCACGCGTTTGGCGATGTACTCGCCCATCACCGGTCCGAACTTGAATCCTTCGGCGGTGCCGCCGCCGGCCACCCAGACATTCGAGAAGCCTGGATAACGATCGACGATGAAGTTGCCGGAGGCGCTCATCTCGTAGTGGCAGGCGCGTGTCTCGAGCAGGGGAGCCGAGGCCATGAGCGGAAAGCGCTCGGCGAGGAACGTGCGCGCGAGCGTGTCCTGGTTGCGATCGAACGCGCGATCGCTCGTGTCTGGGTCGGTCGGCGACGATCCTCTCAGCCGCACGCGAAATCCACGGTTGTCGGGTGGCAGCGCGGGCCAGCCGGTGACGCCGGGGAAATTGAAGCTCGGCAGGTTGGGAAATGTAAAACGGTCGCTGCCCGGCGGCGTGCCGAAGTAGTGAACGTGGCCGAGCGGCGTCCTGATGCGCGAGGACATCAGGTCGGGGAATGCTTTCGGAAACCACGGTCCGAGCGCGAAGACGAACGTCCCGGCTGTGAGCGTCGCTGACGGTCCGGTTGTCTTGATGTTCTGCAGCACCGTGTCTTTGCGGTCGCCCATGGCGGCATAGCCCATAAGAATCTCACCGCCAGACTGGCGGAAGGCCTCGGCCACGACCTCGCAGGCCCGCCGGGCGCGCACGACGCCTGCGCGGGGATCGTACAGGGCAAAGTTGACGTTTGTAAGATCGAACGACGGATACTGCTTTTTGACGTCGTCGACCTCGAGCACCTGAAACGGAATGCCGAGCTTCTTCCAGACCTCCTGGGTCCGATCCGTAAAGGTCTCGGGCGCCGAGCGGAAGATGAGATCGCCGGTATTGAAGAAGAGCCGCACCTTCATCTGGCGGCCCCACTCCGCGTCGAACTTCGTCCATCGGTCGATCGCGCGGTTCGCCCAGGTGGCCCATAGCTGGGCATTGGCGCCGCGGTCGCCGTACGAGCTGCGCACGCCGCGCGTTTCGTCGCCCGACGTCGCGCGCGAGTTTCCGGGACCGTACGCGTCGACGACCCTCACCGACGCCCCCAGCTGCCTGAGGTAGTACGCCGTCCAGCCGCCGAACGCGCCCGCCCCGACGACGACGACGTCTGCCGGCTTGCGCGTCTGCCGGGCCGCCGCGGTGCTGAGGGCGGCACCCGCCTGCACGGCGGCCATCTTTTTCAGGAAGTTGCGGCGGTCCAGCATGGTGCGAATTGTAGATGGGAAGAAACGGGGTCGGGAGGGGTTTTCTCTGGGCTTCCGCGAAAACCCCTCCCGACCCCGTTTCCTCGCCAAGGGCGTCAAAATTCCACACCCCTATTGCCAACCAATAGGTCTTGATGTATAGGTAAGCCATAGGAGTGGCGAATGGGCGGTGACAAATCGGACGTATGGCAGGGCACGCTGGCCCTGATGGTGCTCAAGACCCTCGAGACGCTCGGCCCGCTTCACGGCTACGGCATCGCGCGACGCATCGAGCAGACGAGCGGCCACAAGCTGCTCGTCAATTACGGCACGCTCTATCCGGCGTTGCTCAAGCTCGAACAGGAGGGCTACATCAGCTCCGAGTGGGGCGTGTCCGAGAACAACCGTAAAGCCAAGTTCTACAAGCTGACGCGCGCGGGGCGGCGGCAGGTGGAGCAGGAGCAACGGGAATGGCAGAACACGACGGCCATACTTGCCCGGTTTCTAACGCAAAACGACTAGGGATTAGGGATTGGGGATTGGTAGATGATGCTTGAAGAGATCGCGCGGGACGCGAGGTTCGGCGCGCGAACGTTCGTGAAGAATCCCGTCGTCACGGTCGTCGCGGTGGTCAGCCTGGCGCTGGCGACCGGCGCGACGGCCGCGCTCTTTGGCGTGGTCAACACCGTCATCCTGAGGCCCCTGCCGTTTGCCGCGCCCGATCGAATTGTCGAGGTCGCCGGCACGACGATACAGCGGGACGATCTCGAGGCGCTTCGCCGCGAGAGCAGCGCGTTCGAATCGTTTGGCGAATACGCCCCGGGCACGCGCAACCTCCAGACCGCATCCGGTGCCGAGCGGGTGACCGCGGTCGTTTCCGATCGAGATCTGTTCGACGTGCTGGGCTCGCGGCCACTCCTGGGCCGGACGTTCCGTCGCGACGATGGGCCGGTGGCGGTCATCAGCGAGCGGCTGTGGCGGTCGCGATTTTCGGGCAGTCGGAGCGCGATTGGGACGTCCGTGATGCTCGACGATCGCTCTTTCACCATCATCGGCGTCATGCCCGATCGCTTCCAGTTTCCCTATGGGGCGGCGTCGATTCTCCGCAGCGCGACAACCGAGTCGCACGTCGGGGCGTGGATTGCCGAGTACCGGCCGCTTCGCAGCCGCCTGAGCCGGCTCGTCGCGCGCCTCAAGCCTGGCGTTGTGCCCGAAGCCGCGGTTGCGGAGCTTGCGGCCGTCGAAGAGCGCCGGGCGGCGTTGGAATCCGAGCAGCAGCGCGTCGAGCCGCTGCGAGTGCTGCCGTATGCAGACGCGGTGCTCGGTCCGACACGCCGCGCCCTGTGGCTGCTGTTTGTCGCCGTCGTGCTGGTGCTCGTCGCCGCGTGCGCCAACGTCGCGAACCTGCTGCTCGCGCTCGCCGGTACCCGAATGCAGGAAGTGGCGACGAGAGCGGCGCTCGGCGCGTCGCGCGCGCGCCTCATCCGCCAGTTCCTGATCGAGAGCCTGCTGCTGGCCACGGTGGGCGGGCTCGCCGGCATTGTCGTCGCGCGCTGGACGAGCCACCTCCTCGTGTCGTTCGCGGATCAGCGTATCCCGCGCGTGAACGAGGTGGCGTTCGACTGGACGATCTTCGCCTTCCTGCTGCTCGTCTGCCTCGTCACTGCTGCGATATTTGGCCTGGCGCCGGCGCTCGCGGCGGGACGCATCGATGCAGGCCTCGTGACCAGAGAATCGGGACGCGCGACGACGGGACGCGAGTGGGCGCGCGTGCGGGACGTCCTCGTCATCGCGGAGGTCGCGCTCGCCTTCGTGCTCGCCAGTGGCGCCGGGCTCGTGATGGACGAGATGACGCGCCTGCGCGAGGCGCCCAACGGGATGGCGACCGGCGATGTCGTGACCGTCCATCTCGGCCAGCCGCTGGCGCCGGGCGTCGAGCTGCAGTACTACGACATCGCCGAACGCGTCGGCCGTCTGCCCGATGTGCGCGCCGCGGGATTCACGCAGGTCCTGCCGCTGCAGAACTGGGGCTGGAACGGCGTATCCACCGACTTCGTCGTCAAGGGTGAGCCGGCGAGAAACGAGCCGGCGTTTCCCATCGAGCTTCGCTACGTAACCCCGGGCTACTTCGAGGCGCTCGGGATTCCGATTCGCCGCGGCCGGAGTGTTCTTCTCGGCGACACGAAGACCGCGCCGCCGGTGATTCTGATTAACGAGACGCTCGCGCGGCGGTATTTCGGGGACCGCGATCCGGTCGGCGTGGTGACCAATCGCGGCCAGATCGTCGGCGTGGTTGGCGACGTCACACAGGTGGCGCTCGACCGGCCGGTAGCCCCGGAGATCTACTTTCCCATGGCGCAGAACTGGTCGCAGGTCGCCGAGCTCGGCGTCACGCTGGTCGTGCGGACGAGCGCCGAGCCGGCCGCCGTCATCGAGGCGGTGCGTGCGCGCGTGCGCGAAGTGAATCCGCAGATCGCGGTCTTCAACCCACGAACGATGGAAGACGTCGTGGCGGATTCGCTGTGGACGCTGGACCTGTATCGATGGCTGATCGGCTGGTTTGCCGGCCTCGCGCTGGTGCTGTCGGCCGGCGGTTTGTACGGCGCGATCGCGCACGCGGTTACGGTCCGGCGTCGCGAATGGGCGGTGCGGCTGGCGCTCGGGTCTCGGCCGCGCGATGTCATGCGGCTCGTGCTGCGGCGGGGACTGCGGCTGGCCGCGATCGGCATCGTTGCCGGATTCGCCCTCACGCTCGTTGCGATCCGTCTGCTCCCTGCCGACCTGCGGGCGATGGCCGATGCGCCTGCGCCGATCCTGAGGGCGGTGGCGATGCTGCTCTTCCTGATTGCGTTGATGGCGTCGGCGTTGCCGGCGTTTCGAGTCAGGCGTATCGAGCCAGCCGTGGCGCTGCGGGCGGACTGATGACGACTAGGGATTGGGGATTACGGGATTAGGGATTAGGAAGCACATGAGGATCCTGAGACGGGTGTTGGCGCGGGTTGCTGGCCTGGTGCGTCGGTCCAGGGATTTCGATGCCGAGCTGGAGAGCCATCTCGACCTGCACATCGCCGACAACATCCGCGCAGGGATGACACCCGATGACGCGCGACGGAACGCGCTCGTCGCGCTTGGCGGAGTGGAGCCGACACGCGAACGGTATCGTGACGCTCTCCGTGCAGGCTGGCTGGACTCGCTCTTCAAAGACGTGCAGTTCGGCGTGCGCGGCATGCGCCGCAATGCGGGATTCACGACGCTCATCATTGTGACGCTCGCCGTGGGTATTGCGGCCACCAACACGGCGTTCACGATTGTGAATACGGTTCTTCTGCGCGAGCTGCCATTCGATCGGCCGGATCGAATCGTGCAGATCGGGAGCCGTGACATCCGTGACCGCGAAGGCGAGCTGCACCTGTCGTTCGCCGACTTCCGGGACTGGGAGCGTGCGAGCCGATCGTTCGAAAGTATCGGAGCGTTCGGCCAGGCGAATCTGAACATCGGCGACGACGAGCGCGCGCCGGAACAGGCCGAGGGTACTTACGTCAGTTCGGCGACCTTCCGCGTACTGCGGGTACGGCCCGTGCTGGGACGGGACTTCACGAACGAGGACGATCGTGCCGGCGCTGCGCCGGTCGTCATGCTGGGACAGCAGTTGTGGCAGAGCAGGTTTGGAGGCGATCCGGCGATTCTCGGCCGTACGATCCGCGTGAACGCACAGCCCGCGACCATCATTGGTGTCCTGCCCGACGGCTTTGACTTTCCGTTCAACAACAAGCTCTGGCTCCCGATGTCGATGGTCCGCGGCATCAGCAAGGAGCCGCGGGATGCACGCTGGCTCTTGGCAATCGGCCGTCTCGCCGACGGTGTGACCGCGACTGAAGCGGCGGCAGAGCTGAACGCCATGAATGCGGCGATCCCAGCGGACGTTCCCGACATCAACGGCCGCATTCCCGTAGAAGTTGGACGTTTCAGGCCCGGCATCGGCGCTCCCTGGTACGTCATTCTCGGCGCGCTGATGATAGCTGTGGGGCTTCTGCTCCTCGTCAGCTGCGCGAATGTGGCGAACCTTCTGCTGGCACGCTCGCTCCAGCGGGCGCGCGAGGTATCGATCCGCACTTCGCTGGGCGCCACCCGCTGGCGTGTCGTCCGCCAGCTCCTGGTGGAGAGCGTCATGTTATCTCTTGCGGCGGGTGCGGTCGCGCTGCCGCTTTCCATGGCCGGCATCCAAATCCTTCTCTCGTTCGTCGAGCAGATTGGCAAGCCTGCATGGATGAACTTCTCGATGGATGCCAGGGTATTCCTCTTCCTCGCCTTGATTTGCGTGGGCGCGGGAATCCTCTTCGGCGTCGTGCCGGCGCTCTTCATATCGAAACGCGGCAGCCACGAGATGCTCAAGCGGTCGGCCAGCAGAACAGCGACGGCGGGCAGTTGGGGCCGCACCGTGACTGGTTCGCTCATCGTCGTCGAGGTGATTCTGACGATCGTGCTCGTCAGCGGCGCGGTCTCGATGATGCGACACCTCGCAGCCGAAACGCGGATGAGCCGGGCGATCGACACTCACGGCTTGCTCACGCTCAACCTGTTTCTCTCATCGGAGAAGTACGACGACAGGGACGCGCTGGTCGGGTTCTACCGTCGTCTCGAGGAAAGACTGGCCGCCGAGCGGGATTCCCCAATCGCCGTTGCCGACTCAACCCCGCTCCTGGGTGCCCGAAACCAGGGCCTGTCCCTCGATGGACGAGCTCCAGCGCCTGGAGAACGCCTGCCGTCCGTTCAGACGGTGACGATCGGGCCGAGATACTTCGACGTGCTCGGGATTCGCCCGCGCCAGGGCCGGGTGCTGACAGGTGATGACGGTCTGCCCGGAAGCGAGGTCGTCGTTGTCAATGAGCGCTTCGTCGAGGAGTTCCTGCCTGGGGGCGAGCCGGTGGGGCGCAGCTTTGCGCTCGTTGGCCAAGACAAGCAGACCCGTCGTGTAACGATCGCCGGTGTGGTGCCGACGCTGCGTCGCGACCAGATGTCGAGAGACGTTTCCTTGGTTTACCTTCCTTACCTGCTCAACCCCAACGCCGGTCTGGTGCTGCTCGCCCGTCCGCGAACCAGCACCGCCGCTACGGTGACGATACTGCGCGAGCAGGTACGCTCGCTCGATCCGGATCTCCCGCTCTTCAATGTCCGCACCCTCGACGACGTGCTGGGCGAGCTGTTGTGGGTCAACCGCATTTTCGGCGGCATGTTCGTGATCTTCGCCGTCATGGCGCTGCTGATTGCCACCGTCGGCATCTACGGCGTCGTCTCGTTCACGACGGCGCAGCGTACACAGGAGATCGGCATCCGGACGGCGCTCGGTGCTCCGCGCGGGCATCTGTGGTGGACGATGATGCGATCGCGGTTCGTCCAGATCGGAATCGGCCTCAGCATCGGCAGCGTCGCCGCGTTCCTCCTGCTTCGCCTGATGGGTGGAATGTTGGTTGGACGGTTCGGTCAGGATCCTCTGACGCTTGGCGCAAGCGCCGCATTCCTGCTGATGGTTTCTGTCGTGGCGATGATCCTCCCGATCCGGCGTGCGACGTCGGGAAACCCGGTGGCGGCCTTGAGGTACGAGTAAAGAGCCCCAAAGGCAGGGCTAAAGCCCTGCGCTACCGATATGCGGGCACTTCGAACCCTGGAACCCGGAACCAGGGACCCGGAACGGTGTCGAATCAACCATGCTTCGCGTTCATGACCTGACGAAGCGGTACGGTGCGCTGACCGCCATCGAACATGTGACGTTCGAGGTCAGGCCGGGCGAGGTGTTTGGACTGCTCGGTCCGAACGGTTCGGGCAAGAGCACCACCGTCAAGATTCTGATGGGCCTCATCGAGCCGACGGGCGGCCGCGTCGAGCTCGACGGCCGCGAGGTGCTCGCGAACCTGCAGGAATACAAGGCGCTCCTGGGATACGTGCCCGAGGAGCCTCATCTCTACACCTATCTGACCGGTCCCGAGTACCTGCAGCTCGTCGGGCGCCTCCGCAATATCCCGGACGCGCTGCTCGACGAGAAGATCGACCGCTTCCTCGAGTTGCTTGGCATCTACGACGATCGCTATCAGACCCTGTCGACCTACTCGAAGGGCATGCGGCAGAAGATTCTGATCGCCGCCGCCGTCCTCCACAATCCGCGCATCGTGATCCTCGACGAACCGTTTTCGGGCCTCGACGTCAGCGCGGCGCGGGTGCTGAAGGCGTTCGTCCGATCGCTGGCGGCCGAAGGCAAGATGGTCGTGTTCAGCTCTCACGTGCTGGAGGTCGTCGAGCAGGTCTGTTCGCGCGTCGCCATCCTCAAGGACGGCCGCATGGTCGGCCACGACTCGGTCGAGAACCTTCGCCAGACGCTGAAGCTCCCGACGCTCGACGCCGTCTTTGCCACGCTGGTGGAAGAGACCAACGTCGAGGGCCGCTCCCGTGCGCTCGTCGAGGCGATGCACCTGCAATGACCCCGCCTGTCCCGGCGTTCCGGATTCTCTGGCGTACCTTTCTCGAGCAGTTTGCCGCCAACGAATCGGCGACGTCCGATCTTCAGATGCGCCGCGCCATCATCGGCGTGTTTGCCTTTCTGGTCACGCCCGGCATCTACATCATGATGTCGACCGTCGGCAGCTTCGAGATTCTCCGGCTCGTGGCGAAGACCAGAAACATGCCCGAGCTCGTCGAGACACGGTTGCTGCAGATGGCCATCGTCTTCGTCGCGTACTCGATGGTAACCACCGGGCTGATCACGGTATTCATCTGGGACACACTGGTGTTCGACAAGCGCGATGCGATGGTCCTCGGGCCGCTGCCGGTGCCGGGCCGGACCGTCGTGTTCGCGAAGCTCGCCGCCCTGGCGACGTTCCTCCTGGGAGCCGCGCTGCTGGTCAATCTCACCTCGGGCGTTCCGTTCGGCCTCGTGACGGGAGGCAACGATGGCCTCATCATCAGGCACACGCTCGGACACTTCGCGGGCACGATCGGCGGTGCCGTCTTCATCTTCTCGACGCTCGTCATCGTGCGCGGTCTGCTGGTGCTTCTCGTTGGGCCACAGTTTTCGGCGTCGATCGGCTCAGTGCTGCAGTTCGTCTTCTTGAGCGCCGTCCTGTGCTTCATGATGGTGCCCACCGCCATGGGCGATTCGACGCCGGCCTTTCTCGACAAGCGCGCCGCAGAATGGCTGCCGCTCACCTGGTTCGTCGGGTTGTTCGAGCGCATTCGAGGCTCGCGGGCAGAAGGGCTCGACCTGTTGGCCGGGCGGGCCCTCATCGCGCTGCCGTTGGCGGTGGCCGGCGCGGTCGCCGTGACGTTTGCGGGGTACTGGAAACAGATGCGCGCGGCGCTCGCGCCATCTGCGCGCGTTGCGGCGAGCGCCCGGCTTCGCCGCGCCCTGGCCCGAGTGCTCGCCGGCCGCGATCGTACGGCCCGCGCCGTGTCCGACTTCATCCTCACCACGCTCGCGCGCAGCAAACCTCAGCAGGTGCCTGTTGCGATTGCCGCGTCGATCGCCGTGGGCATTATCAGCGTCGCGGCCTCGACGCGGCGCGGCGGGCTCGAGGCGTTGTTCGTGCCTCGAACGGTCGTGCTCTGGATTCCGCTGGTGATTGGCTACTGGATCATCATCGGCCTGCGATCGTCGTTTGCGATGCCGACGGAGCTTCCGGCTGCCTGGGTGTTTCGCGTCCACTCGCGGATGCCGTCCGCGTCGTACTGGCTGGGCTTGCGCGCTGCGATGATTTCGTTCGCGCTGCTTCCAGCCCTGGCCGTGAACGCCCTCGTGGTCCTGCCTCTCGTGGGCGTTAACGTTGCGGCGTGGCACGCCGTCTTCGTCTGCATCGCCGTCACATTCGGTGCCCAGGCTGCGTCGATCGCGATCGACAGCGTGCCGTTCACGCGCGCGTATCCGCCCGGCCACACGAAGCTGAAGACGCGCTGGCCGCTGTACTTCGGCGGGATGTACGCCATCGCGTACTGGCCCGTCCGATGGGAGCTGGGCGCGCTTCACGATCCGGCTGCGCTGTTACGTCTGGCGGCCGCGGGCGTGGCGGCGATCGTGGCGCTCGATCTGATTGGCCGCCGGGCGGCGCTCGACTGGAAGGAGCAGCCCGAGACGGAATTCGATGCCGACCCCGAGCAGTTGACGTTCCTGAATCTCGGGCCGGCGGCGGGGAGTCCGGTACGGTCCGGGTAAGGCCGGGTTTCTACTTTGCGACGTGAATGACGAGGTAGTCCTTGCCGTCGAAGCCCTTGATGAGCTGACGCCGCTCGCGCGAGCGACGCTCGGGGCCGCCGGTGGCAAAATTGCGTCGGCGCTGCTTCGTGCGGCGGTCCCAGATGACCTCGACGTTCAGCTCGTCGGCAAACTTCTCTTTAAGCTTTCTGTACGTCTCGGGTTTCGAACGGTCGACGATGATCAGCTTCATTGGAGTCCGGGCATTGTACCGCCGAACATAGGTAATATAGGAGGCTGTGCCTCGTGCCGGACATCCACGACTTGCATGGCTGAAGCACGCATTCGCGATCGATCCGCCGGGGCCCGTCGAGCCCGACGAGGCGCAGGCACAGCTCGTTGAGCGCGTCTGCCGCGAGATCGTGAGGCGGCGGCTCACGACGCCCGCGATGATGGCCATCGAGATGGGCCGGCCGCTCAACTATCTGTCGGCGCAGGTCCTCACGTTCTTTCAGCCGTTCCTGACGATCGTCGGCGACGCGGGCGCGTACGAGCGCTTCACCTCGTTTCTCGAGCAGCGCGGTTCGCTCGACTACATCGCGGCGCGCATCGAGGCGCTCGACGCGGGAGCTGCATCGACGGCGCCCCGCGACACACAATGACCCCGGCCGATCCGACAAACGCCCGCGTCATTCTCGCCACCGACTGCGGCAGCACCACGACCAAGGCGATCCTCATCGAGCAGGTCGACGGCGTGTACCGCCAGACGCATCGCGGCGAGGCGCCGACCACCGTCGAAGCGCCGTTCGCCGACGTCACCATCGGCGTGGTCAACGCGGTCACCGAGGTGCAGGAGCTGGCCGGCCGGCGGCTCATCGACGACGACGGCCGCATCATTCATCCGGCGACCGAGCGACGAGGGCTGCGACATCTACATCTCGACCTCGAGCGCCGGCGGCGGCCTGCAGATGATGGTCGCCGGCGTCGTGCGCGAGATGACCGGCGAGAGCGCGAAGCGCGCGGCGCTCGGCGCCGGCGCGATCGTGATGGACGTGATCGCCTCCAACGACAGGCGGCAGCCCGCACGAGCAGATCCAGCGCATCCGCGAGCTGCGCCCCGACATGATCCTGCATCTCCGGCGGCATCGACGGCGGCACCACGACGCACGTCGTGCAGATCGCCGAGCTGATCGCGCCGGCCAAGCCGCGGCCGCGGTTCGGCGGCGAGTACAAGCTGCCGATCATCTACGCCGGCAACAAGGACGCGGCGCCGCTCGTGCGCAAGGTGCTCGAGCGACGACGGCTTCGCGCTGACCGTCGTCGACAACCTGCGGCCGGTGCTCGAGCGCGAGAACCTCGGCCCGGCGCGCGACGCGATCCACGACCTGTTCCTCGAGCACGTCATGGCCCACGCGCCGGGCTACGACAAGCTCATGAAGTGGACCGACGCGCCGATCATGCCGACGCCCGGCGCGGTCGGCAACATCCTGCAGACGATCGCCGAGCGGCAGGGCATCAACGTCGTCGGCGTCGACATCGGCGGCGCGACGACCGACGTGTTCAGCGTCTTCGACGGCGTGTTCAACCGCACGGTGAGCGCGAACCTCGGCATGAGCTACTCGATCTCGAACGTGTGCGCCGAGGCGGGCATGCCGAACATCCTGCGCTGGGTGCCCTTCGAGATGGACGAGCGCGAGCTGCGCAACCGCGTCAAGAACAAGATGATCCGGCCGACGACGATCCCGCAGACGCTCGAGGCGCTGGTCTTCGAGCAGGCGGTGGCGCGCGAGGCGCTGCGGCTGGCGTACGTGCAGCACAAGGAGTTCGCCACCACGCTCAAGGGCGTGCAGCAGCAGCGCACGGTCGGCGACACGTTCAGCCAGGAGAGCGTCGGGCCAGACCATCGTCGACAACATGAAGCTCGACCTGCTCGTCGCCTCGGGCGGCGTGCTGTCGCACGCGCCGCGCATGCACCAGACGGCGATGATGCTGATCGACGCGTTCGAGCCCGAAGGCTTCACCGACGCTCGCGAAGGACTCGATCTTCATGATGCCGCACCTCGGCGTGCTGGCGCAGGTGCACCCGCAGGCGGCGCTCGAGGTGTTCGAGCGCGACTGCCTGATCTATCTCGGGCACGTGCGTGGCCGCGAAGGGCACCGGCAAACCCGGCAAGCCATGTTTCCGTTATACCGTCCGGTCGTCCACGCTCAACGAATCCGGACAGATGGCCGTGCGGCGACATCCGCCTGTTTCCGCTCGGCGACGGCGAGACGGCCACCGTGGCGGTCGAGCCCGAGCGCGGCTTCGACTGTCGGCGCCGGTCCGGGCAAGCCGATCGAGCGCGAGGTGCGCGGCGGCACCGTGGGCCTCGTCCTCGATGCGCGCGGCCGGCCGCTTGCTCCTGCCGACAGACCGTGCGACAGGCCGTGCGCTCGTCGAGGAGTGGGTCACCGCGCTGCAGCTGTATCCGCAGCTCGAGCGCAAAGGATTGCGGACATGACGGCCACAGCAGGCGGCGCCTACACGCCCGGGCTCAAGGTCGTCGCCGCGCACGCGGTACACCGTGCGACGGCTGCTGCCGATCTCGGGCGACGTGCTGGTGAAGCCGGGCGATCGCGTCGAAGCGCGACAGGTCGTCGCCGCAAACCTTCATGCCCGGCGACATCACGCCGCTGAACCTCGCCAAGCTGCTGTCGATGCCGCCGGCCGACGTGCCCGAGTGCATGCTGAAGAAGGAAGGCGAGCGCATCGAGCCGGGCGACGTGCTGGCCCGAACCAAGGGCATCTTCGGAAAGTTCCGCACCGAGTACACAAGCCAGGTCGCCGGCACGATCGAATCGATCTCCGCGGTGACCGGTCAGGTCATCGTCCGCGGCGCGCCGTTGCCGGTGCAGGTGAAGGCCTACCTGGCCGGCAGGTCGTCGAGGTCATTCCGCAGCGAGGGCTGCGTCGATCGAAGCGGACGTCACCTTCGTCCAGGGCATCTTCGGCATCGGCGGCGAGACGTTCGGGCCGATCCGCATGGCGTGCCAAGCGGCACGATCAGGAATTGACCGACGATCTGATCACACCCGAGATGAAGGGCTGCGTGGTCGTGGGCGGCGCGCGCGTCACGGCACAGGCCATCGAGCGGCGCGCAAGATCGGCGTGGCGGCGATCGTCTCCGGCGGCATCGACGATGCAGGATCTCGAGGCGTTGCTCGGCTACAACCTGGGCGTGGCCATTACCGGCTCCGAGCGCATCGGCCTGACCATCGTCATCACCGAAGGGTTCGGCGAGATCGCGATGGCGCGAGCGGACCTTCGAGCTGCTGGCGTCGCGCGACGGCGATGAGGCCGCGGTGAACGGCGCGACGCAGATTCGCGCCGGCGTGATGCGCCCCGAGATTGTCATTCCGCTGCGCGCGGACGCGCGCACGGGTGCGGTGTCGGAGGCGGTGACGGGACGTCTGGCGATTGGCGCGCCGGTCCGAGTGATTCGCGATCCGTACTTCGGGCTGATCGGCCGGGTGACGGCGCTGCCGCCCGAGCCGCAGACGCTGCAATCGGGCTCGAAGGCGCGGGTGCTCGAGGTCACGTTCGAATCGGGAGAGGGTGTTATCATCCCGCGAGCCAATGTGGAATTGATCGAAGGCGCTGGCGGACAGGAACCCGTGATGCCGCACGATGGCGTGGTTCGACCCGACGCGTATCTGGTTTCTCGGGCTGCTCGTCATGCTCTGCGGAGCCGTGCTCGCCTACATCTCGCGGCGCGCCGCGGGTTGCCGATCAAGGTCCGCCGGATCGCGGGCCTCGAGGCCGTCGACGAGGCCGTCGGCCGCGCGACCGAGATGGGCCGCTCGTGCCTGTTCATCCCCGGCATCCAGGACATGAACGACATCCAGACGATCGCGGCGCTGACCGTCCTCGTCGCAGCGTGGCCAAGACGGCCGCGGAGTACGACGCGCGGATCGAGGTGCCGACCAGCCCGATCGCTCGTGATGACCGCGGCGCGCGAAACCGTGCAGGCGGCATATCTCGCGGCCGGCCGCCCCGAAGCGTTTACGACCCGGACCAGATCTACTACGTCACCGACGAGCAGTTCGGGTACGTCGCGTACGTGCAGGGGCTCATGGTGCGCGAGCAAGCCGGCGGCGTGCTTCTACATGGGCTCGTTCTTCGCCGAATCGCTGATCCTCGCCGAGACCGGCAACGGCGTCGGCGCGATTCAGATCGCCGGCACCGCGCAGCCCGCGCAGCTGCCGTTCTTCGTGGCCGCCTGCGACTACACGCTCATCGGCGAGGAGTTCTTCGCCGCGTCCGCGTATCTCTCGGGCGAGCCCGACCAGCTCGGCAGCCTCAAGGGTCAGGACGTCGGCAAGCTGATCGTGGCGGCGGGCATCATCACCGGCGTGGCCGCCGCGACGCTCGTGCAGCCTCACGGGATCGCCCGCGATCCGATCGCTTCGTCGACTTACTTCATCAACCGGATGCTGACCTGAGCCGGTCGCGACATGAAGCGCACAGTTCCGCTGCTCATCACGGCGGTCGGCGGGTTCGTCGCTCATCGGCGCGTACTTCGTCCCGTCCACGCAGAGCTGGGGCGAGACGGTGGCGATCTGGTTCGACGTGCTGGCGGCGATCGCGTTCATCCTGGGCGGCGGCAACCTGCTGCGCTCGCACCTGAAGAACATCTCCGATCAGCGGCGCGGCTGGGGCGTACTCGATCATCGTGCTGGTGTCGTTCCTGGTCACGTTGTTCGTCGGGCCTGGGCAAGATCGGCGTCGCGCCGTCGCCGCAGTTTCCCGACTTCGCGCTGGTCGGGCGCGTACCGCCAGACCGGCAGCGCGTTCTGGTTCTTCTATCAATACGCATTCCAGCCGCTGACGGCGACGATGTTCGCGCTGCTGGCGTTCTACATCGCGTCGGCCGCCTTTCGCGCGTTTCGCGCGAAGAACCTCGAAGCCATCCTGCTGCTCGGCACCGCCTTCATCATGCTGCTGGGCCGCACGTTCGCCGGCGTGGCGCTGACGAACTGGATCGATCCGGCGAACTGGGAAGGGTTCCGGTATTTCACCGGGCTGCGGCATCGAGAACCTGACGGTCTACATCATGGCGTGTTCAACACCGCCGGGAACCGGGCCATCATGATCGGCATCGCGCTGGGCATCGTCGCCACGTCGCTGAAGATTCTGATCGGCGTCGACCGTTCGTATCTGGGTAAGGACTAGGCAGGGAAATCGATGGGCGAGTTTCTGCAGAAATCAGTGGTGGGTCGTGCTGGTGTTCATCGCCACGCTGGTGCCGCTCGCCGCGGCAGCTGCGTCGACGGGGGTCATGGCAGGCGCTGCGGACGCTCGATCGCCGCTGGATCTTCCTGCTGATGCTCTGGTCGGTGCTGCTGCCGATCTACTTCATCGGCGTCACCGGCCAGACGTTTCCGGAACTGCCCAGCGCGCTGGCCCACGCGACGTTCGACGAGGTCGATCGCCTGTCGCCCGGCGATCCGGTGCTGCTGTCGTTCGACTACGACCCGGCATCGGAGGGCGAGCTGCAGCCGATGGCGACCGCCTTCGTGAAGCACTGCGCCGAGAAGAAACTCAAGATGTACTTCATGTCGCTGTGGCCGGTCGGCCCGCAGATGGTGCAGAACACCATCGACAAGGTGATCCGCCCGGACTATCCGAATCTCGTGTACGGCCAGGACTACGTGAATCTCGGCTACAAGTCGGGATACGAAGCGGTGATCAAGGTCATCATGACGAATATCCGCGAGCTGTATACCACCGACGCGCGCGGGACGGCGGTGCAGGACATTCCGATGATGAAGGGCATCACGAGCGTGCAGCAGATGAAGCTCATCATCAACGTGTCGGCGGGTTATCCCGGCATCAAGGAATGGGTGCAGTATGCCGCGACGCCGTATCCCACGCTGCGTCTGGTGGCGGGGACGACCGGCGTGCAGGCGCCGCTCGTGTATCCGTACGTGCCGCGCCAGCTCCGCGGATTGCTCGGCGCGATTAAGGGCGCGGCCGAGTACGAGAAGCTCGTGATCGACGCGTACGGCGGCCCGAACCCGGATCCGAAATATCTCGAAGGGCTCCGCCGCATGGGGCCGCAGCTCGTGGCCCACCTGCTGATCATCGTGCTCATCCTGGTGGCCAACGTCCTGTACTTCGCCGACAAGCGGGCGGTGCGCCGATGAGCCGCGAGACGGCTCATCTGGACGGTCCTCTTCGTTGTCGGCGCCGCCGGCCTGCTGGGGCGCGCGCTGTTCACCGACCCCGGCATGGGGCGCGAGTACGTTCACGTTGTCGCGGTCCCGGCCGGCGCGACCGCAGTACGTGCCGGCGACCTATGGCGAGTTCGCCCGTGCCGAGCAGGCGCAGCCGGGACAAACCGAATATCGATTCAGTGCGCCGCGGACGGTCGGCCTGTGGGTCGCGGCCTTCTTCACGCTCGCCGTCTTCTCGTTCCTGTATGCCGACAACCCGTTTTACAAGGTCGCCGAGTCGGTGCTCGTCGGCGTGTCGGCCGCCTACTGGATGGTGGTGGGGTTCTGGGATGTGCTCGTCCCCAATCTGATCGGCCGCCTGTGGCCGGCGCTGGTTCAGAACTGGGCGATGCCGGGGCTGGCGGGGGCCGAGGCCGAGCGGAATCTCTTGTACATCGTGCCGCTGGTGCTCGGGGTCATGCTGCTGTGGCGGCTCGCGCCGCGCGGCGCCTGGATTGCGCGGTGGCCGCTGGCGTTCATCATCGGCACGTTCGCCGGCCTGCGGCTGATCGGCTTTCTCCACGGCGATTTTCTCGCGCAGATCCGCAACACGATTCTGCTCGCTCGCGGTCTTCGAAGCGGGCGGGTTCGATTTCTGGGCGTCGTTCAGAAACCTCCTCGTCGTCGGTGGCGTGCTGTGCGCGGTGACGTATTTCTTCTTTTCCATCGAGCACAAGGGCGCGGTGGGTCGGGTGGCAAAAGTGGGCATCTGGTTTCTGATGATCACCTTCGGCGCCGCATTCGGCTATACCGTCATGGGGCGCATCGCCCTGCTCGCCATTCGCATCGAGTTCCTGCTCGACGACTGGCTGTGGCTGATCGATCCGTCGCGGCGTCGCGCCATCGCGATGCTTCTCCAGTCTTTACTGGGGATCGGCTGAGAAAAGGGGTCGGGAGGGGTTTCCGCTCGCCCGCTCCGGAAACCCCTCCCGACCCCTTTTTCGTGCGGTATGATCTCGCCATAGCTCCCACATTCCGTCTGATCTTCGTCGCCGCGCTCGTCTGCGTCGTCGAGGGCGCGTCTGCCCAGTCGCCCAGGCCGAGTTCCGTCGTCGGCATCCTGCGCGCCGAGCTGCAGCGCAACGTCGACGTACTGAAGGATCAGCCGGTTCCGGCCTACTTCGCGGCCTACACGCTGCACGACAGCCGTTCCACGCAAATCATCGCGTCGTTCGGCGCCGTCGATCGCAGTGAGGAGAATCGTCAGCGGTACGCCACCGTCGAAGTGCGCGTCGGCGACTACCAGCTCGACAACACGCATCCGATTCGCGGGGACGCCCGCGCCAACTCGCCGCGGCTCGTCCAGGTGAGCCTGCCGCTCACCGACGACGAAAAGCCGATCAGGCTGGCGCTCTGGCGCGCGACCGATCGCAGCTACAAGCAGGCGAGCGAAGCGCTGACGCGCGTCAGGACCAACGTGGCCGCGAAGGTACAGGACGAGAATCCATCGGCCGATTTCTCGCGCGAAGAACGGCAGGAGCACGCGGGTTCGCTGGCCGCCTATACCCTCGACACACGGGCCTGGGAGGCGCGGCTGCGCCGCGTTTCGGCGGTGTTCAGCGAAGATCCCCTCGTGCTGCGCAGTCAGGTCTCGCTCGCAGTGGAGGCCGACAACCGCTACTACGTCAACAGCGAGGGCTCTCAAATCGTCACCGGCGATGTCGGCGGCCGGATCTTCATTCAAGGCGTCACGAAGGCGGAAGACGGCATGGAGCTTCCGCTGTACACGAGCTACTTCGCGACCTCGCCCGACGGACTTCCCGACGAGCGTCAGCTCATCGCCGACGCGCGCGCGATGATCGGCCTGCTCGCGCGGCTGCGCCGCGCGCCGGTCGTCGATCCGTTTTCAGGACCGGCCATCCTCTCCGGCCGTGCCGCCGGCGTGTTCTTCCACGAGATCTTCGGGCATCGTGTCGAAGGCAACCGCCAGCGCAACGCCGACGATGGCCAGACGTTTACGAGCCGCGTCGGCCAGCCGGTGCTGCCCGCGTTCCTCAGCGTCGCGTTCGACCCCACGATCAAGAAAGTCGGCAACGTCGAACTGATGGGGCATTACGTGTACGACGACCAGGGCGTGAGAGGGCAGCGCGTCACGGTCGTAGACGCCGGCGTCCTGAAGACCTTCCTGCTCGATCGTGCGCCGCTGAAGAATTTCTCGAAGTCGAACGGCCACGGCCGCGCGGAGCCCGGGTTCCTGGCCGTGTCGCGTCAATCGAACATGCAGGTCGTGTCGTCGAAGACCGTCTCGCGCGAGCGGCTGATGGAACAACTGCGCGAAGAGGCGTTCCGGCAAGGCAGGCCGTTCGGACTGCTGTTCGACAACATCGAGGGCGGCTTCACGACGACCGGACGCGGCTCGGCAAACGCGTTCAACGTCCTGCCGAATGTGGTCTACCGCATCTACACCGATCCCCGGCGCGAGCCCGAGCTCGTGCGTGGCGTCGATCTCATCGGCACGCCCCTCGCGGCATTCGGCAAGATCATCGCCACCGACGATCAAATCGACGTCTTCAACGGCGTGTGCGGCGCCGAGAGCGGTGGTGTACCTGTGTCGGCGTCGTCGCCGGCGCTGCTGGTCAGCGAGGTCGAAGTCCAGAAGAAGATGCAGTCGCAGGAAACGCGCCCGATTCTGCCGGCGCCGCCGATGAGGGGCAAGTCATGATGGGTCCCCGGTGGCACAGGGCTTCAGCCCTGTCACTCGTGGCGCTTTGCCTGCTGGTCAGCCGGCCCGCCGCGCAGGAGTCACCGACCCTTCTGGCCATGCAGGACGAAATGAAGCGGTCGATGGCCGAGCTGCGCATGAAAGGGGAGGCCGCGCCCTACTACATCGCGTACGAAGTGCTCGACCGGACGATGTCGGATATGTCGGCGCGGCTGGGCGCGATCGTCGAGAATCCGCCGAGGCGCTCGCGCACGCTGCGCGTCGAAGTGCGCGTGGGCGACTACACGTTCGACAGCTCGCGCTTCGTGGTGCAGGGATTCGGTGGTGGCGGTGGCGGCCTGACGGGCGAGACGGTCCTTGCGCCGCTCGACGACGACTACGACGCGATGCGGCGCGAGATCTGGATCACCACCGACACGGCCTACAAGCGCGCCATCACGATGTTCGCGCGCAAGAAGGCGGCGTTTCAGAATCGCACCGCGAGCGATCCGATTCCGGATTTTTCCCCGGAGCCGGCCGTCGAGACGATCGTCCCCGGAGCGTGGCCACGGCCCGACACAACCGCGAGCGATAACGGCGACAGCGGGAGCGTTGGCCTGCAGGCCGACCGCCACAGCGTGCTGGCCCGTGTTCAGCAGCCGTCGGCCGTGTTCGGCGCGTATCCCGACATCGATCTGTCAGAAGCGTCGATCGCACAGGTGCACGGGACGCGCTACTACCTGAACAGCGAGGGCTTCAAGACCGTCGCGCCGATTCATCTCGCGTCGCTCGCAATTTTTGCCGAGGCGCAGGCCGACGACGGTATGCCGGTGCGCGAGACCTATACGGCCGTCGAGCGTGCGGTGGCCGACCTGCCGTCCCCGGCCGACCTCCTCGCACGCGCCCGTGCGCTGGCAGCCGGCGTGAGCGCCGCGCGCGTGGCGCCGATCGGCGAGGAATTCGCCGGTCCTGTGATGATCGAAGGCATCGGCGGTGCGCAGTTCATCTCCGAGACGCTCGTGCAGATGATGCAGGCACGGCGTCCGCCCGACACCGAAAACCCGCGCATGGGACAGCAGACGCCGTCCCCCTTTCTCAACCGGACGGGCCTTCGCGTGATGGCCGATTCGTTTGCCGCGAGCGACACGCCGTCGTTGACGCACTTCGACGGCAAACCGCTCGTCGGCAGCTACACCGTGGACGACGAGGGGATGCCCGCCAAAGACGTCAGGCTGGTCGAGAAGGGCAGGCTTGCGACGCTGTTGACCAATCGCGTGCCGCAGAAGCACTTCCTGCGTTCCAACGGCCACGGCCGATCGAGCACGGTGCTCGCCGGCGTGTTCCAGATGGAGAGCGCCCAGGCGATTCCCGCGTCGGATTTGAAGGGCAAATACATCGAGCTGCTGAAGGCGCAGGACAAGGACTTCGGTTACATCGTGCGCGGCGTGCGACCGGAGGGTCCGGGCGGCGCGGGGCCGGGCATCGACGCCATCGTGAAGGTGACCCTCGACGGGAAGGAAACCCCTGTGCGCGGCATGCGATTCGGTTCGGTGGCCGCGGTGGCGTTTCGGGATCTGGCGGAAGCGTCGAAAGAGCGAACGGTGTATTCCTACCGCGCAGGCGCCACGTCGGCGGTGTCGGTCATCGCGCCAAGCCTCATCTTCGAAGAGCTGGAAGTCCTGCGCATCCGCGACATCATGCAGAAGCCGCCCGTCGTACCCTCGCCCCTCCGGTAGCGGGGTTCGTAGGTTCGTAAAGTTCGTAAAGTTCGTCGGTTCGTCGTTCGTTGAGTTCGTGGGGTTCGTTGAGTTCTGAGGTTCGGACGAACCCCACGAACCCCACGAACCCTACGAACCCACGAACCCGACGAACCCTTTCCCTACACTTCCTCCCACCTGAACCGTGCGAGCGCCAGCAGCCAGAACGCGGCGGCAAATCCCAACAGCACGAGAATCGGCAGCACGGCGGCGCTCAGCCCGAAGCCGCGCCACGTCATCGCGTCGAACCCGTCGACCGCCCAGCGGGTGGGCATGATGAGCGTGACCCTCTGTAGCCAGGCCGGAAAGACGAACGTGGGCACCCAGGCGCCGCCGAGCATCACCATGAGCAGCGTCGCGAGCACCGACGCGCCGCGTGCAGCGTTGGGTGTCTTGCCGAGGGCGGCGATCAGCAGCCCGTAGCAGGCGGCCATCACCGCCGACGCAATCGTGACCCCGATGAATCCGGCGACGCTGCCCTCGATGCGGACGCCCCACACCAGGATGGCAAAGCCGAACGAGACCAGCATGACCAGCGTGCCGATGATGGTGCCGCTTCCCACCTTCGAGCCCAGCAGCGTCAGCTTCGAGATGGGTGCGCTGCGCAGCCGTTTCCACAACCCGCGCTGCCGCTCCACGAGAGTCTCGATCGCGAAATTGATGGCGCCCATCAGCATGAATTGCAGCCCCATCCCGGCGAACGAGTGCGCGAAGCCGTTGTAGTCCGAGCTCTGTCGCGCGGTCATCGCCTCCTCCCGCACGTCGTACGGCAGGGTGATGCCCGGCGTTCGGCCGGTCGATGCCGTGTTTCCCGCGGCGTTGAATCGCTGCACCGACTCGAGCATGTCGCGCAGCAGGCGCTTCTGGTCGTCGGGCATCGCCGCCGAGTCGAGGCTGCGAATCGTGTCGTCAATCACCTTGCGGCCCCGATCGCCGGTGAACACTTCGCGGCTCACCGATTCCATGACGTGCTGGGTGATGATCCCCCTCACCATGGCCAGCTCCATGCCGTGCGACGGGTCGTAGAGCAGCTGGAGCTGCGGTTTCTCGCCGCCAGAGAAGAACGCGCGACCCGCGGCATCGCCAAAGCCCTGCGGAATGACGACGCCCACGGCCGCGTTGCCGCGGCGGACACGGTCGCGCGCCTGTTCGATCGAGGTACTCTCGGATGAAAGGTTCTTGTCGGATGCCAGGGCCGCGGTGATGCTCCGCGAGATGTCGCTGGTGTCGAGATCGACGACGAGGACTGGAATGCGCGACTGCGTTTCGGTCGAGCGGCTGCCGGGAAACAACATGCCGAAGAACGACCCGATTGCGACGGGCATCGCAAACGCCAGAATCACGGCCCGGCGATCGCTCAGAAACAGCTTCAGGTCTTTGGCGATCAATGCGGCGAATGCGATCGGCAGCATCAGTCGCGCAGGCTCCTTCCCGTCATCGTCAGGAACACCGATTCGAGCGTCAGGCGTCCGTCCTTCGATTCGACCTCCGGGCCGACGCGAGTGAGGCCCGCCAGCGTGTCGTTGGCGATCACGCGGCCGTGATCGATGATGACGATGCGATCGGCCAGCCGTTCCGCTTCTTCCATGTAGTGCGTCGTGTAGAGCAGGGCCTTGCCCTGCCGCCGAAGTTCGTCGAGGTTGTCGAAGATCGCGTTCCGGCTCTGGGGATCCACGCCGACGGTCGGCTCGTCGAGCAGCAGGATGTCGGGATCGTGCAGAAGCCCGGCGGCCAGGTTGAGGCGCCGCTTCATGCCGCCGCTGAATGCCTTGACGCGATCGCGGGCCCGTTCGGCAAGGCCGACGATGCCGAGGGCCGTCCCGATGGCGCGATCGAGCTCCACGCGTGTGAGGCCGTACAGCGAGCCGAAGAAGCGCAGGTTGTCGAACGCCGTGAGCTCGTCGTACAGCGCGAGGTCCTGCGGCACCAGCCCGATCCGCCGCTTCAGCGGGTTGGTATCGCCGGAGAGCCGCTGCCCGCCGATGCGCACTTCTCCACGATCCGGCGTGATGAGGCCCGCAATCATCGAGACGGTCGTCGTCTTGCCCGCGCCGTTCGGGCCCAGCAGGCCGAGGATGCGCCCGGGCTCGAGCTGGAACGAGACCCCGGCGACCGCGACGAGCGCGCCGAATGACTTGCGAAGGTCCTGCACTTCGAGCATGTCTGTCTCCAGCCGACTGCGGTGAAGACGAGGATATCAAGGCGGAAGTTTCAATGCTTGAATATCCGACCTTATTAAGGTTAGATTTCCCTGCTTACCACAACAACGTGCCGGAGGCTTTCATGAGAATGCTGACTCGTCTATTCCTGTCCGCCGCGGCCGTCGCGCTGCTGGGTGGCGCGGCTCTGGTCGCGCAAACGAAAGCGACGGCGGAAAACGTGCCGACTATTCCGCACACCTCGGTGCCGAATTTCTTCAAGCTGCCGCCCGATCTGTACTTCGGCGAAGGCATCGGGATCGCGACGAACTCGAAGGGACACGTATTCGTGTATCACCGCAGCGGCGATACGCGGCTGTTCGAGTTCGATCCGAACGGCACCTTCGTGAAGGAATGGGGCATCGGCCTCTACGGCATCGAGTTCGCGCACCAGGTGCGCGTCGATCGCGACGACAACGTGTGGGTCGTCGACGAGGGGACGAACATGGTCATCAAGTTCAACCCCGCGGGTCGCGTCGTCATGGTGCTCGGCCGGCGGCCGGAGCCGGTGGCGGGCGCGACACCCACCAACACGCCGGACGGTCCGGTCCTGAACAGGAAGTATCAGTTCGGGCGGCCCACCGACGTCACGTGGGACGCGCAGGGCAACATCTTCGTATCCGACGGCTACGTGAACTCGCGGGCCGTCAAGTACGACAAGAACGGCCGCTTCATCGCGCAGTTCGCGGGCGAGCGCGGCGAAGGACAGAATCAGCTCAACACCCCGCACTCCATCTCGTCCGACGCGCAGGGCAACATCTACGTCGCCGACCGCGGCAACCGTCGCGTCGTCGTGCTGAATAACGACATGTCGCTGAAGACGATGTACACGAATGTCGGCAACCCGTGGGCGGTCTGCGTGTCGCCGGGACCGCATCAGTATCTCTACTCGTCGAACTCGAACCCCGATTCGAACCCCGCGGCGTCGTGGGCGATCACGGGCGAGATCTACAAGATGGAGCTCGACGGCACGATCATCGGCAAGTTCGGCAAGGCCGGCAAAGGCCTCGGCGAGTTCAGCACCGTGCACGAAATCGACTGCCGCAATCCCGATCAACTGTTCGTCTCGGAAATCTCCGCGTGGCGCGCGCAGAAGATTCTTCTGAATCCGCAAAAGATGCAGCCGGCCACCTCGTCGGCGGCGGGTCGATAAGGGGGGGTCATGAAAAGAACGCTCATCTTCGCAGTCGCTGCCGCCCTGGCCGTGAGTGGCGGCCTGCTCTCGGGGCAGACGGTGCCAACGATTCAGTTCGACTCGAACCCGGCGCCGCTGTCGATGCCCGACAGCATTCACCTCGGAGAAGTCGCCGGCGTGGCGACAAACTCAAAGGGCGAAATCTTCGTCTACACGCGCACGGGCAACCCGACCATCACCATCGCGACGGCACGGGCCGTGGCACACGGTGGCGGCCGGTTGTTCGTGTTCGATCGCGCGGGCAAGCTGACCCGCGAAATCGGCCAGGGGCTCTACGGGTTTCTGCAGCCGCAGCAGGTGCGCATCGATCCGCAGGACAACATCTGGGTCGTCGATCAGATGTCGACGCAGGTCATCAAGTTCGATTCGGCCGGCCGGGTCCAGATGGTGCTGAGCCGCAAGCCCGAGGCGGTCACGGTGCCGAACCAGCGCCTGACGCCCCTGCCGACCGGTATTCCGGTCCTCATGCCCGAGCCTGCCGCCGGCGGCGGTGGCCGGGGAGGCGGAGGCGGCGCAGGCGGCCGGGCCGGTGGGCCGGCTCCGCTTCCGGGCGCGGGGGTCGAGGGCGAGAGCTTCGTCCGCCCGACCGACGTGGCGTGGGACGCCCAGGGGAACATCTACGTCGCCGATGGGTACGGCAACGCGCGCGTCGCGAAATACGACCGCAACGGCAAGTGGATCAAGAACTGGGGATCGCGCGGGACGGGCCAGGGTCAGTTCAACATCGTGCACGGCATCGCGATCGACGCACAGGGCAACGTGTATGTCGGCGACGAAGGCAACAAGCGCGTGCAGGTGTTCGATAGCGAAGGGACGTTCAAGACGCAGTTCACCAACGTCGGTGCGCCAACCGCGCTGTGCCTCACCAGGGGAGCGCAGCCAGCCCTGTACGTGGCGCACACCGGCGACCCGGACGGGATGGAGGATGCCGCCATTTACAAGGTCGACCTCCAGGGCAACGTGCTCGGGAAGTTCGGCAGCGCGGGCAAACTGCCGAAGGAGTTCGGTCTGGTGAATTCGATCGACTGCCGCAACGAAAACGAACTGCTCGTCGGCGAGCTCGCCAACTGGCGTGTACAGAAGCTGACACTCCGCGCCGCGAAGTAGACCGCCACACTCCACGGGTGCAATCGGTCGCATCACACCGATTGCACCCGCGACACCTCCCGCTTACACTGAGCACATGGGTCGAGTGCTCCTGCTGTCGCTGTCTGCTCTTTTCGTGTCCACGAACGTTTCGGCGCAACCCCCCGCAACCCCTTCAGCACCGAAAGCCACGACGTTCAAGCCGGCCGCGCTGGTGATTCAAGTGTCCGACACGCTCGGCGCGCCGCTCGGCGGAACCACGATCGCGGCGACCGGTCCGGTGTCGCGCGAAGGGGAGACGGCGGCCGATGGTTCGCTGCGCCTGATCAATCTCCGGGCCGGCACCTATCGCCTGCGATTCGCCCGTGAAGGATCGATCACGTTCGAGCGCGAGGTCGCGCTGCGCGCGGGAGAATCCTCGACCCTCGATGTGGCGCTCTCGGCGGCACCGCCTCCGCCGAAGCCCGATCCCGTCCCGCCGCCGGTGCCAACAAAGGATCTCGGCCCGCCGGGCGATGCGAAGGTCACACCGGTGCCGGCGTTCCTGGAAAAGAACTTCATCGGAGGGCGTGAAGCGCGCAAGGAGTCGGCGCTGGGCTGTACCTCGTCGGGAAAGGCGACGCTCTTCCAGTTGCGCGATTCGTGGCTGGCTCACACCCACGACGACTCGGATGAATGGATTTACGTGGTGGCCGGGGAAGGCGTGCTGCGCATGGCCGCGGCAGAGCAGCACTTGCAGGCGGGGACCTTCAGCCTGGTGCCACACACCATGACGCACGCGCTGATTCCCCAGGGCAGAAATCCGCTCATCGTGATTTCCGTCCTGTCGGGGCAGGCGTGTAAGAGCTAGGAAAGTTCCGGTTCCTGTTCCGGTTCCGGTTCGCGGAGGGCGGTGGATCCAGTACGCCATCGTTTTCTAGAACGTGAACGTGGACTCCCAGGACCTTCGACTCTGTCGACTCTCCGGACTCTCAGACTCCTCCCCGACCTCCCGGACTCCCCGACTCTCGGGTACGTCTCTTGCTCCCTCCACACCATGAGCACTCGAACACTGGCCGTGATTGTCGTATTCTGCTGCACGGCCACGCTCGCCGCCCAGAAGAAGGATCCTTACAAGAAGGTCGACACCGACGTCAGGCTCGAGTCGCTCCGTCACGCGCAGGTCTGGACCGACAGCCCGATTGCCTCGAAGGACATCAAGGCCGGCCCGCCGGATGCGCCGGGTTTTCGGCCCGAGGCGGTCGTCACGTGCGAGTACGTCGAGAAGAAACAGACGGGCACGCCCAAGTTCGATTGCGCGCTCGACGGTGACGACGAGATTCGCGTGAAATACGGCGACGAGAACGGGGAGATCTACTCGGAAGTCGCTCGCGACGCGGCTCTTATGGGCGCTGGGATTCGGCGCCGACCGTGTGTATCCCGTCAAGGTCGTCTGCATCGGATGCCCCGACCGATCCGATGAAGAACCCGCGGAAGACGTCCGATACGCGGGAGTTCGCGGCGGCCGTCGTCGAGCGGAAACTTCCCGGCGACGAGATCGAGCTGCACAGGAACTCCGGCTGGGCCTGGATCGAGCTGACGTTCGTGGATCAAACGAGCGGCGGCGCTCCGCTGGCGCACCGCGATGCCCTGAAACTCCTCGCGGCGATGATCCAGCACACCGACAGCAAGCCCCAGCAGCAGCGGATCGTGTGCCTCGACAACGTGCACGGGCTGCAGCCGCAGCAGGACGGACGCTGCACGCGCCCGTTCATGATGATCAACGACCTCGGCAAGACATTCGGGCGGGCTACCCTCACGAACGGCGACGGCAAGAGTGCCGCGAACTTCGAGGAGTGGTCGAAGGTGCCGGTCTGGAAGGGCGACAAAGGGTGCGTGGCGCGCCTGTCGAAGTCGTTTTCGGGCTCGCTCGAAGATCCCGCGATCACCGAAGACGGCCGGAAGTTCCTGGCCGGACTACTCGAGCAGTTGACCGATCGCCAGCTGCACGACCTGTTCGAAGTCGCGCGGGTCACCCGGCGCGATCCGCGCGCATCCGTGGACGACTGGGTGCGGGTCTTCAAAGAGAAGCGCGACGCGATTGCCGCCCGTCGCTGCACGAACCCTGTTCTTTGATCTACAGAAGATCAGAAGATCAAAAGTTGTTCTCTGATTTTCTCTTCTCCTTGTCTTCAGAACTCAGGATATCGCCGATTTCCACGCGGTCGTCACGTGCGTCACAACGTCGGCCACGCCTACATCGTTTTTCACCTGCGTGAAGAGAAACGGTCCGTCACCCCGCATCTTGCGCGCGTCCCGCTCCATCACCCCGAGGTCGGCGCCGACGAGCGGCGCCAGGTCTGTTTTGTTGATGATGAGCAGGTCCGATTGCGTAATCCCTGGTCCACCCTTGCGCGGAATCTTGTCGCCGCCCGAGACGTCGATGACGTAGATCGTGTAGTCGGCGAGATCGCGGCTGAACTGGGCGGCGAGATTGTCGCCGCCGCTTTCCACGAACAGCAGCTCGGGGTTCAGCGACTCCATCAACCCGTCGAGGGCGACGAGATTGGGGCTGATGTCGTCACGAATGGCCGTGTGCGGGCAGCCGCCGGTTTCGACCGCGCGGATGCGTTCGGCCGGCAGGGCCTCGTGGCGCATCAGGAATTCCGCATCCTCCTTCGTGAAGATGTCGTTGGTGACGACGCCAAGCTGATGACGGTCGCGAAGCGCCCGGCACAGCGCCAGCAGAAGGGCGGTCTTCCCGCTGCCCACCGGCCCGCCGATCCCCACAGTGAATGACCGTGCGCCGTAGTCGCGACGCTTTCGGCCCGCACGCTGGGCAAACACGCCCGGGGTTGCCGGATCGTCGTCGTGATCGTGCGGGTAGGGCGCGTGATGAAAAACAGGTTTTGCCATGAATGACCCCTTCTACGATTGAAACAACCGCGAATACAACCGATCGTGCGTGGACTGGAAGAGATCGACGAGCGGCGCCGTTTGCGCGATGTCGCGGGGACCGAGCCCGCCGCAGCGGCGGATCACCTCGTCGATGTCGCCGGCCAGCGACGCCTGGATTTCCTGTGCCTCGTAGCCGCCAATCAGCCCGAGCCGGACCGCGGCCGATGCGGTACTTCGGAGGCAGGTGAACAGAAACGCGCGCTGCGTGTCGACAAGCGGGATCGAAAGCGCATTGAAGATGGCGCCAAACATCGGCGCGTGATGTCCCGCGAGCCGGTGATGGTGAACCTGCGCCTCGAGCGACGCCATCGAGATGTGCGGAAACGATCGCGTCACGCTGGCGAGCAGGGCGCGCCCCTGCGCGCGGCTGGCGCGGTTGGCCACGGGATTCGAGAGGAAGACGTCCGACAATTCATCGAGCGTGACGAGGTCGTCCGGCCGCTGATGGGCCGCGGTCACCAGCGGCAGCGCCGCCCGTCCTGCCTGCGCAAGCGCCTGTCGCGCGAATGCCCGAACCGTGTCCGACGTCACCCAACCATGTTGCGTGCTCGCCTCGAGCCCGCCGGAGTGCGCAAATCCTCCAGAGGGAAACCCGGAATCGATCAATTGCCAGATCAAGAGACTCATTGTTTCCTTGCCCTCCTAGTCTCCTAATCTCTTGTTTAGAACAAGAAGTACCTCTGTGCGAGCGGCAGCACCGACATCGGCTCGCACCGCAGTTCCTCGCCGTCGGCCGTCACGATGTAGGTTTCCGGATCGACGCGCATCTTCGGTGTGGCGCCGTTCAACTTCATGTCCGACTTCGTCAGCGATCGGCATCCGCTCACCGCGTGGAGATGCTTTCGAAGTCCGTAGCGCGGCCGCCGCGCCGTTCTCGAGCGACACCTTCGACACGAACGCGAGGGAGGTCGAGGCGCCCGCGGATCCGTAGCCGCCGAACATCGGCCGCATGACGACTGGCTGCGGCGTCGGTATCGACGCGTTCGCGTCGCCCATCTGCGACCAGGCGATGAAGCCTCCCTTGATGACGAGCTCGGGCTTGACGCCGAAAAACGCCGGATGCCACAGCACGAGGTCGGCGAGCTTGCCCACCTCCACCGATCCGATCTCGCCGGCGACGCCGTGCGTAATCGCCGGGTTGATCGTGTATTTCGCGACGTAGCGCCGGATGCGCACGTTGTCGTTGACGCCCTGCTCGCCCGGCAGCCGTCCGCGCTGGCGGCGCATCTTGTGCGCGGTCTGCCACGTGCGCGCGACGACCTCGCCGACGCGTCCCATCGCCTGGCTGTCGCTCGAGATCATGCTGATGGCGCCGAGATCGTGCAGGATGTCTTCGGCCGCGATCGTTTCGTTCCGGATGCGGCTCTCGGCGAACGCGACGTCTTCGGGAATGTTCTTGTCGAGATGGTGGCAGACCATGAGCATGTCGAGGTGCTCGTCGAGCGTGTTGACGGTCAGCGGACGGGTGGGGTTGGTCGAGCTGGGCAGCACGTTCGACTCGCCGCAGACGCGGATGATGTCGGGCGCATGGCCTCCGCCGGCGCCTTCGGTGTGATAGGTGTGGATCGCGCGTCCCTTGAACGCCGCAATCGAATCGTCGACGAAGCCGGACTCGTTCAGCGTGTCGGTGTGAATCGCGACCTGCACGTCGTACTTGTCGGCGACGGTCAGGCAGCAGTCGATCGCCGCGGGCGTCGATCCCCAGTCCTCGTGCAGCTTCAGGCCGATGGCGCCGGCGCGAATCTGCTCGTCCAGGCCCTGCGGCATCGAGCTGTTGCCCTTGCCGAGAAACCCGAAGTTCATCGGCAGGTCGTCGGTGGCCTGCAGCATGCGCTCGAGATACCACGATCCAGGCGTGCACGTCGTCGCTTTCGTGCCGGTGGCGGGCCCCGTGCCGCCGCCAATGAACGTCGTGACGCCGCTGGCCAGTGCCACGTCGATCTGCTGCGGGCAGATGTAGTGGATGTGTGCGTCGATGCCGCCGGCAGTCAGGATGAGTCCCTCGCCCGCGATCGCTTCCGTCGTCGCGCCGACGATCGATGGTCGGGCGACACGCCGGCCATGACATCGGGATTGCCTGCCTTGCCGATGCCGGCGATGCGTCCGTGTTTCACGCCGACGTCGGCTTTGTAGATGCCGGTCCAGTCGATGACGAGCGCGTTGGTGATGACGAGATCGAGCGCGCGATCTTCGGCGACGCCGGCGGCCTGGCCCATGCCGTCGCGCAGCACCTTGCCGCCGCCGAATTTGCACTCGTCGCCGTAGGTCGTGTGGTCGCGCTCGACCTCTGCGACGAGATCGGTGTCTGCGAGGCGCACGCGGTCGCCCGTGGTGGGTCCGTAGATGTCGGCGTAATGCCGGCGCGGCATGCGGTAGCTCACAGCAGGCCTCCCCGGACGACGCGGTTGCCGGCAATTTCGACCAGCGCGACCGTTTTGGTTTCACCCGGTTCGAAACGCACGGCCGTGCCGGCGGGAATATCGAGCCGGCGGCCGGCGGCGGTCGGCGCGATCGAAGTCGAGCGCGCGATTGGTCTGGGCGAAGTGGTAGTGGCTGCCCACCTGAATGGGCCGGTCGCCGCGGTTGGTCACCTTCACCTGCACCGGTTCCCGTCCTTCGTTGATGACGATGTCGTCTCCGCCGACCATCACCTCGCCTGCCCGCGCGAATTCCATGCCATTGGGGTCTGACCCCCGACTGGTCAGGTACGGGTCAGACCCCGTTTGGTGGGAACAGGCAGGAAGCTGCCATAGAGCGCGAGGTCGAGGTCGCCGTGTTCGGCCGCAATGGGATGATGAACCGTGACGAGCTTGCTTCCGTCCGGGAACGTGCCCTCGACCTGCACCTCGACGATCATCTCGGGCACGTGCTCCATCACGTCGGCGCGCCCCAGCATTCGGCGCCCGAGGTCCATCAGCTCCGCGACCGATCGGCCGTCGCGAATGAACTCGAGCACCTGCGTGCTGATCAGCGCGACCGCTTCGGGATAGTTGAGGCGCAGGCCGCGGGCGAGCCGCTTCTGCGCCAGGTAGCCCGCCTGATGCAGGGCAAGTTTGTCGAGCTCGTGCGGCGTCAGATGCATGAGGTCACCATTTCCTGCTCCACGAGATCGTCGCCGAGGAGCGGCGAGAGAAATGCCATGTGCTCGCGCAGCGTGCGGCCGACGTGTTCGACGCTCGTCCCGGCCATCCGCAACAACGCCCCGCCGTCGCGAAGCCTCGATGCGCTCAAGACCAGATCGTCATGACCGTCGATTGGCGTGCGTGACGTGCGCTCGAGAATCGCCTCCGCCGCCGCAGCGACGGCCGGCCCTGTCACGACGGCGGTCAGGATCACGTCGAAGCGTCCCATCCGCTCGGCGATCGAGTCGAGGTCGGGCTCGAGCACGATCGCGTCGAAGACCAGCGGCCGGGCGTCGCGGTTGATGTCGAGACGGCTGGCGTACCGGGAGAACAGCCCACCGCTCGCCGACGGCATGACGGCCCGACGTCATCCAGTCGACCACGACGAGGCTCGCGTCGGCGGCGAGGTCGTATCGCTGCACTTGCGAGAAATCGGCGTCGCGGAAGCACACAATCGGGTCGGGAACGACGGCAAGCAGTCCCCGCTCGTCGACCGTTGCGGTGACGTGCTGACTCGACGGCCGCAGCGACCGGTAGACCTTCGTCGACGCCTGTGTCGTCAGCAGCGCGCGTGCATCCGCGGTGACGTGCGCCGTCATCCGGATGTCGTCGCCGCCGACCAGGCCGCCGCCCAGTGTCGCGGCGTACACCCAGCACGTGGTGCCGCGCGCGTTCGTCGTGACGAGCTTCGCGGGCTGGTCGCGAACGCTCGCGTCAGATACCGTTCCCGATCCGCTGCGCGTGAACGTCAGGTGTGCGGTGCCCGCCGCGTGCGCTGTCGCCGGTGTTGTCACAGTCAGCGCGCGATTCTAGCTGATACACCGCCGCAAAACGTGTCCCCTGAACGACGTTCACGATTGTCGGAAACAGTTCCGGGATCCGTTTCGCATGTATTGCTTCGAAACGGATCCCGGAGCCGTTTCCCGGTAAGTGCTTCTTTGCCGTAGCGGCAAGGCAATTGCACTTTCAGCCCCTCGACGAGGAGGAGTGAACATGATGATGAAGAGATTGACGATATCGGCCTGTGCCGCCGCGATGTTGACCGCGATGTCGGCGACGCCTGCGCGTGCGCAGGGCGGGCCCATGGATGCACGTACGGAATTCACCTTCAACCAGCCGGTCGAGCTGCCGAACGTGACGCTGCCGCCAGGCACCTACATTTTCCGTTTCGTGGACGCGACAACGGGAAAGCGAGTGATGCAGGTGCAGGCGAAGGACGCGGGCAACAAGAACTACGGGATGTTCATGACGATCTCGGCGCAGCGTCCGAAGGCATCTGATAATGCCGAGCTTCGTTTTCTCGAGACCCCTGCCGGTCAGCCGGCCGCGGTGAAGACATGGTGGTATCCGGGCAACACGATCGGCCGCGAGTTCATCTATCCGAAATCCCAGGCTCGCCGGCTTGCCCAGGCCACCAATCAGCCGGTGCTGACGACCCAGACCGCCGAGAACGTGAGCAACGAAAAAATGGAAGCAAACGACCTGGCCTACGTGTCGCCGAGCGGCCAGGAAACACCTCTGACCGACGAGCAGCTGGTTGATCGAGCGGCGAATACGCCGCCCGTCGGCACCGTCGAGGCGTCCCAGAACACAGCGGCGACTTCTGGCGCCGCGCCGCGTCAGGAAGGCACGATGGCCCGTGCGAGCCTGCCGAAGACGAGCACGCCGCTGGCCGGAATCGGCCTGATCGGGCTGATCTCGCTTCTCAGTGCAGCGGCGCTCAGATTCCGGGCGTAACATAGCAGCAGAGCCGACTCCTCCGTGGCCCATCGCGTGGTCGGTGGGCGATGGGCCACGGGCGATCGGTGATGGTCGATGGTGATGACACGCCTTACCTTTACCGTCGCGTGCGCGCTGGCTCTCCTGACAAGCCAGTCGAGCTCGGCTCAAGAGCCGGGCATCACTCCGAATTTCTCTTCGGAATCGCAGCTCGTCGTGCTCCATGTGGCGGTGCGGGACGGAAAAGGCGGCTACGTCGGCGGCCTCGGTCAGGAATCGTTCCGCGTCCTGGATGAGAAGCGCCCGCAGGACATCCGTTTTTTCAACAGTCAGGACGCGCCGGTGACGGTCGGCCTGCTCATCGACAGCAGCGGCAGCATGTCGTCCAACCGCGACATGGTGATTGCCGCCAGCCTGGGGTTCTCGAAAGCGATGAATCCACAGGACGAATTTTTCGTGCTCGGCTTCAACGAAGACATTCACACGCCGCTTCCTCCAGAGAGTCCGTTCACACACAGCGAGCCAACGTTACGCGTGGCGCTCGTGCAGGCCATCAAAGCGCGCGGACAGACGGCGATCTACAACGCGGTGAACACCGGGCTCGACTACGTGCAGAAGGGCGGCTACCAGCGGCAGGTGCTCATCGTCATGAGCGACGGTGGCGACAACGCGAGCGCGACGACCCGCGCGCAGGTGCTTGCGAACGCGCAGGCGTCCAACGCCGTGATCTATACGATCGCGCTCGTCGACCCGCTCGACACGGAAGCCGACCCGGGATTCCTCACCCAGTTGTCCGAAGCGACGGGTGGTGTCGCGTTCCGGCCGAAGAACATCCAGGCGATCGACGATGCGCTGCAGCGCGTCGCGCGCGACATCCGCAGCATGTACACCATCGGCTACGTGCCGTCGGACACCGTCGCCAGGCGAGACAGGAAAGACGATCTCAGGCGCGTCACGGTCGACGTCAGATCCCCGACGGGTCAAAGGCTCGACGTTCGCACGCGCCGCGGGTATCTCGCGGACGCGGATGATGCGAACGGCGATGCGCGCTGACGCGGCGATGCGAGCGCGCACGTGGTTGATTCGCGGCCTGCTGGCATTCGGCCTCGCCTGCCTTCTGGTCTACCTCGCGGTCACGGTGAGCACCTGGCAATATCAGCGCGAGGCGAAAGTCCGCGTCGAAAAGATGGTCACCATGGAGCGCCCGCCTGAAGTGCGGGAGCAACTGCCGGATGTCTCCAGGCTTGAAACGGGCGAGATTATCGGGCGCGTCGACATTCCGCGCCTCAAGCTCTCGGCGGCGGTTGCCGAGGGTGACGACGAAAAGACCCTGCGCAAGGCCGTCGGCCACCTTCCAGATACGCCGTTGCCGTGGGAGCGGCAGGGCAATGTCGGTCTCGCCGCGCACCGCGACGGGCTTTTCCGCCGCTCGAGAAGATCAGAACCAACGACGAAGTGCGCGTCGTCACCCCGCGCGGGGAATATCACTACCGCGTGACGAAGACCCAGATCGTCGATCCGGACGACGTCTGGGTACTGGCCCCGACGGCGACTCCGACGATGACGTTGATTACGTGCTACCCGTTCTCGTTTGTCGGCAACGCGCCCCAGCGCTTCATCGTTCAGGCCGAGCTGGTGGGACACGTGTCAGGATCCGTGCTCACCGGAACGGTCGTCCAATAGCAAAACATCTGTAACGAATCACGACACATTGTCTGGCACGGCCGATGCTCTCTCCAACCTCAGAAGGAGAGTGTCATGAGAATCGCACGCTCGGCGGCGTTGATTCTATGCGTAATGGCGGTCCCGGCTTTGTCGCCGGCGGACGCGAACGGACAGGGACTGTTCAGCCGATTGTCCACGCGCGAGGTGACCGTTCCAGCAGGAACGACCCTGCCGATCGTCTTGGACACGGCGGTGGCTTCGAACACGAGCCACGTTGAACAACCGGTGCGCGCCCATCTGTCGAGAGATGTGCGCGTCAACAACGAGGTCGTCCTGCCGGCCGGCAGCGAGCTGTACGGAACGGTGACCGCGGTCCGGCGTCCCGGCAAGGTGAAAGGGCGTTCGTATGTGGCCGTTCGCCTGACGACGCTCACGCCAAAGGGCACCAACGATCGCTACGCGGTCGACACAGGGCGAATTTCGCGCACGGGTCGTGCCACCAAGAAGGAGGACGCCATGAAAATCGGCATTCCTGCTGCCGGCGGAGCGGCGATCGGTGCGCTCATGGGTGGAAAGAAAGGCGCGCTCATTGGCGCCGGCGCGGCAGGCGGTGGCGGCACTGCGGTCGTCCTGTCCACGCGCGGAGAAGAAGTGGGAATTGGCCGAGGAGCTGCGCTCAGCGTGAGGCTGGCGGCGCCGGCGGTGCTGCGAATCAGAAAGTAAAAAGCCAAAAGTGGAAAGTAAAAAGTAAAAGGAGCAGGTAGAAAGTAGAATCTGAGGAGCAAGACGACTTTCTACTTTTCACTTTTTTACTTTTAACTTTCTATTTTCCACCCGTGTCGCTCCAGTCCGTCTTCGAGTGGTTCACCCAAGGGTCCATCATCCTGCTGGCCGCCCTCATGGTGATCCAGTGGGCGCGATGGCGCGACCGGGTGTCGCTCGATATCTGTCTCGTGTTCGGCTCGCTGGCGGCCCTGCTCGTGCTCGAGCGCTCGTTTCGCCTCGCCGAGATTCAGGCGCCGTGGATGCGTCCGCTCGGCGTCAGCGTGCTCCTGGCGCATCCGTACCTGCTGCTGCGCGTGGTGCTGCATTTCAGACCGGTGTCGCGCGCGTTCTTTCGCGCGGCGACGACAGGCCTCCTCATTTCGCTGCTCGTCACCTGGGTGTCCGAATGGCCGTTCGAGTCGCCGATTCTGGTCGTCTTCTCGATTCTCTACTTCATCTGGCTTCTTTTCTACGTGGCGTTCGCCTTTCGAAAGGGCGCGACGTCGGCCGGCGGTGTCACCCACTGGCGCATGAAACATGCGGCGCTCGGCGCGGTGCTGCTCGCCGTGGTGTTCGTGATCGCGGTCGTCATCGCCTTCCTGCCTGAATTCGGCGACGCCATTGCCGCGCTCATCCCGGTTGCCGCGCTCGGTGCGGCGCTGAACTATTACTTCGCCTTCGCACCGCCCTCGATGCTCAGGCGTCTGTGGCAATCGTCGGCGCTCTACGAGTTTCTTGCCGAGCGCGCCCTGTCCGTCGAATCGCCGTCTCAGACGGGATTGCTGACCCGCCTCTGCCTGTTCGTGGCGCCCACCGTTGGCGCCACGGGGGCGTCTGCGGCCTTGTGGGACGCCGATCGGCAGCAGCTGATCGTCGCCGTCAGTCGATGGGGCTACCTCGAACCGGGACGGTCCGTTCCAGACGGGCGATTGCTCGACGCGTGGCGCACGAACCACGCGATGCTCGTGAAGGACTACGAATGGGTGCTCCCCGGTGGCGCGCCTGGCAGCGTCTACGTCGTTCCGATTCCGTGCGACGTCAGCGCGCGCGGTCTGCTGTTCGTCGTCCTGCCGAAAGCGGCGCTTTTCGTGGGCGACGATCTCTCGCTGTTGCAGGTGTGCTGCAACGAAACGGCGGTGCAGCTCGACAACGCGGTCATGCGCGAACGCCAGCAGACGCTCATCGGCGAGCTGGGCGATCGCAGCGAGCAGCTGGCGGCCGTCAACAAGGAGCTGGAAGCGTTTTCGTACTCGGTCTCGCACGATCTCCGCGCCCCGCTCCGCCACATCGCCGGGTTTACCGAGCTGCTGCAGCGGTCTCCGGGGCCGGACATCGATGCCACGCGGACGCGGTACCTGCGAGTGATCGCGGAGAGCGCGGTGAAGATGGGGGAGCTCATCGACGCGCTGCTGGTGTTCTCGCGCATGGGCCGGGCCGAGATGCTGCACACGAGCGTCGACCTCAACACGGTCGTGCGGCAGGCGCAGCGCGAGACGATGCAGGCGGATCCGGCGCGTCCGGTCAGCTGGGTGATCGAGCCGCTGCCGACGGTTCCCGGCGATCCCGGGATGCTGCAGCTCGCGTTCACCAACCTGCTGTCGAACGCGTTGAAGTACTCGCGCGGCCGGGACGATGCGCGAATCGAAATCGGATGCGGGAACGGATCGGGCGCCGAAGCGGTGGTGTTCGTCAAGGACAACGGCGCCGGGTTCGACATGAAGTACGCGAGCCGGCTCTTCGGCGTCTTCCAGCGGCTTCATCGGGTTGAGGAATTCGAGGGTACTGGAATCGGCCTCGCCAACGTCCAGCGCATCGTCAGCCGTCACGGCGGGCGTGTCTGGGCCGAAGCCGAGCTCGGGAAGAGGCGCGACGTTCTACGTGGCGTTGCCGAGGACAACGCCATAGAATCGAACCCACGCCTACTCATGCCGAGAGGAACATTTCCTTTGTGGTTCGCGCTGGCCGTCACGGGCTTTGGTCTGGCGCTGCGCGTTCACGTGACAGCGCAGGGCCCCGTGCCTTCCAGCCGCCTTACGGCCACGCCACCGAAACTTTCGTCGCCGCAACCCGCGGCCAATACATCCGACGTCAGCGCCCGCTACGTGGGTTCTCTCGCCTGCCAGCGTTGTCATGCCGGCATCTTCGAACGGTGGTCGCACACGCGCATGGCCAACGTCGTGACCGACCCGAAGGTGAATCCGGGTGTCGTGGTCGGCGATTTCAGCAAGCCCAATCCGCTGGTCGACTTCAAGCTCGATGACGTGGCGTTCGTATACGGCACCAAATGGAAGCAGCGCTACTTTCTGCGCAAGGACAACGACTACTATCCCGCCGGCGCGCAGTGGGACATCGTCAATCGGACGTGGCGGGCGTATCACGTGCAGCCGAATACCGAATGGTGGCTGCCGCACTATCCGGCAAAGCCGGGGGACAACTCGACGCGGCCGACCGGACCGCTCTGCGACGGCTGCCATTCGACGAATTACGACGTGCAGACCAAACGGGTGACGGAATGGAACGTCGGCTGCGAGCGGTGCCACGGCCCGGGCAGCGATCACGTCGCCCGCCCCAGTAAGGCGACGATCGTCGACCCGTCACGGCTCAATTACGTGGCGGCCAACGACGTCTGTCTGCAATGCCACACGCAGGGAAAGCCGGTCAAGAATCCGAACGCCGGCCAGTTCTACGACTGGCCTGTCGGCTTCCACGTCGGTCTGGAGTCTGAAGAATTTCTGGACGATTGAGGAATACCATCTCGGCGAAACGACGTTCACCCACTTCGCGGAGGGAACCGCGAAGAAGAACCGCATGCAGGCCAACGACTACGTCGAGAGCCTCATGTATCGGCGGGGCGTCACCTGTTTCAGCTGCCACGACGTGCACGGCACGACCCACAACGCCGACCTCATCAAGCCTCCGCAGCAGTTGTGCCTGACGTGCCACGGACCGAACTCGCCGAATGGGCCGAGATCCGCCACCATTGAAGAGCACACGCATCATCCGGCGGGAAGCCGAGGCAGCCAGTGCGTCGAATGTCACATGCCGAAGATCGAGCAGACGATCGCCGACGTCAACGTGCGGAGCCACACCTTCAAGTTCATCACGCCGTCGATGAGCGAGCAGTACAAGATTCCGAACCCCTGCATCGTCTGTCACACAACGCAGACGAACGAGTGGGCGAGGGAGCATTTGAGGAACTGGTCGGGCGTCTCGCCGTGGCGAGTTCAGTGATCGGCATGCGCTCGAGCGTTGTGCCGAGAGGCATGGCGATGCTGGGCGTGCTGCTTCTGGCCGCCGCCCCCTTGTCCGCACAGCAGGCCCGGTGCAGGTTTCTCTGCGAGCCGACGGTTCTGCTCGAACCGACAATCACCTTCGAAAAAGATGGCACGGTGTTCGAAGGCATTGTCGCGCTCGACCTGGCGACGCCGCTTCCGCGCGCTGGGCGTGGCGCTCGAGGCCATCACGAAACCTTTCAGCGACGAGAACGAAGTCGAGCTGGAGACCGGAGCTGAAGCTGGTACTGGCTCGAGTCCGAGCCAGACCAAAGGCTGGCTCTCGTCCCATTTCGACATCGTCGACAAGTTCAGCCCCGCCGAACGGCCGGAGGACACGCGCGCGTACACGCACAAGCTGAACTTCGAGCTCGATACGGCGGTTGCGCTGTTCAGCCGACTGCCGGAGACGAACTGGCTTCACGACGTGGAGATCGAGGGCTCGCTGGACTACGTCGCGACCGGGCTGCCGAAGGATGCAAGCCGGTGGTCTTTCTCGCTGGTCTTTGTCCTTCCGATAGTCAAGGGGCGATAGCAAGCCAGCTCGGAGCGCCCATGAACGCGCCGCCGGGATAGAGCAGTTTCCACTTCCGTGTAGCACGTAGTGTCCGGCTTTGGCCGGACTCTCAGGCGGTCCGCCTGACCACCTCCGCTAAGGCTACGGTGGTCCGCCGTAGCTTCAGCGAAGGCGGAAGGCGGATGTACGTAATCGGAAACTGCTCTATGGCGTGACGAAAACGCGCAGCTTTTTTGGCCTGACATACAGGCGCTCGCCGATTTTCGGATTCAGCGCGTCGTAGTGATCGCGCGCGACCTCGACCTGCAGCAGCTGCCGCTCGTCGTCGATGAGCTCGAGCTTGACGATGGCGCCGGCGAGGTTCGCGGTTTCGAGAATCGCCCACAGGCCGCCGCCGGTGTCGGCGCGCGCGACGTCGAGCTCGTGCGGGCGCGCGTAGCCGGCCGCCGGCTTTCGGCTCGGCGGCCGGGTGCTCGCGGGTAGTCGACGCGCCAGCGGGCCGAGCAGCGCGCGCGCCCTGCTTCGACGCGGCCGTGAAAGATGTTCACGTTGCCGAGAAAGTTCATCACGAACGGGCTCGCGGGGTGCTCGAACACGTCGACCGGGCTGGCGTCCTGCTCGATCTGGCCTTCGTTCATGATCGACGATGCGATCGGCCAGCTCGAGCGCCTCTTCCTGATCGTGCGTGACGAAGACGCTCGTCAGGTGAATCTCCTCGTGCAGCCGCCGCAGCCAGCGCCGCAGCTCCTGCCGCACCTTTGCGTCGAGCGCGCCGAACGGCTCGTCGAGCAGCAGCACCTTCGGCTCGACGGCCAGCGCGCGCGCCAGCGCGACGCGCTGGCGCTGTCCGCCTGAGAGCTGCGACGGGATAGCGGTCGCCGAGGTAGTCGAGCTGCACGAGCTTCAGCAGGTTCGTGACCTTGTCGCGTGATCTCGCTGTTCGACGGCCGATGCGCGCGTCGGCCGCACGCGCAGGCCGAACGCGACGTTCTCGAACACCGTCATGTGCCGGAACAGCGCGTAGTGCTGGAACACGAAGCCGACGCGGCGCTCGCCGCGCCTGCGCGTCCGTGGCGTCCTCGCCGTCGAACAGCACCGTGCCCGCGTCGGCGCGTCTCGAGCCCGGCGACGATGCGCAGCAGCGTCGTCTTGCCGGAGCCGGACGGCCCGAGCAGCGCCACGAGCTCGCCCGGCGCGCACCTCGAAGCTGACGTCGTCGAAGCGCCGCGAACGTGCCGAACGTCTTGCTGACGTTCCGGATGTCGATGCTCATGATGCTCCGGCTAGTGTCCAGTCGTGCGCGGATTCGACCATCGCTGCGTCCGACGCGTCGTCTCGACGACGTCTTCAGCACAAGGGTCACGAGCGCGAGAAACGCCAGCAGCGACGCGACCGCGAACGCCGCCTGGAACTGATATTCGTTGTAGAGAATCTCGACGTGCAGCGGCAGCGTGTTCGTCAGCCCGCGGATGTGTCCGGAGACGACCGAGACGGCGCCGAACTCGCCCATCGCGCGCGCGTTGCAGAGGATGACGCCGTAGAGCAGGCCCCACTTGATGTTCGGCAGCGTGACGCGGAAGAACGTCTGAAAGCCCGCCCGCGCCGAGCACGCGCGCCGCCTCTTCTTCCTGCGATGCCGGTCGCTTCCATCACCGGGATGATCTCGCGCGCGACGAATGGAAACGACACGAAGATCGTCGCCAGCACGATGCCCGGCACCGCGAAGACGATCCGGATGTCGTGATCGGCCAGCCACGGGCCGAGACACCCCTGGCGGCCGAACAGCAGCACGAACACCATGCCCGAGATGACCGGCGAAACCGCAAACGGCAGAGTCGATCAGCGTGATCAGCAGCTGCTTGCCGCGAAACTGGAATTTGCCGATCGCCCACGCCGCGCAACGCCGAAGAGCAGGTTGGCCGGCACGGCGATCGCCGCGGCAGTCAGCGTGAGCGTCAGCGCCGCCACCGCGTCGGGCTCGCATGATCGCCGTGCAGATAGGCCGCCCAGCCGTGCCGGAACGCCTCGGTGAAGACCGCGACGAGCGGCACGGCGAGAAACAGCGCAGAGAAAGCCGAGCGCGATCGCCGTCAGCAGCCAGCGGACCGCCGCGGGCTCCGTCGAGGCCCTGCTTCGGATCGCGCGTGCGCCGGTCCGGTAGCTCGACGACCGTCATGCGCCATCAGTGCGCCAGCTTCCTGCTGCTCCAGCCCTGCAGCGCGTTGACGGTCAGCAGCAGCGTGAACGAGATCAGCAGCATGACCAGCGCGATGGCCGTCGCGCCCGCGTAGTCGTACTGCTCGAGCTTGGTGATGATGAGCAGCGGCGAGATCTCGGTGCGCATCGGCATGTTGCCGGAGATGAAGACGACCGAGCCGTATTCGCCCACCGCCCGCGCGAACGCGAGCGCGAAGCCGGTGAGCCAGGCCGGATACAGGTAGGGCAGGATGATGCGCGTCAGCACGCTGCAGCCGGCTGGCGCCGAGGCTGGTCGCCGCTTCCTCGATCTCGACGTCGAGATCCTCGATGACCGGCTGCAGCGTGCGGACGACGAACGGCAGCCCGATGAAGATCAGCGCGATGGTGATGCCGAGCGGCGTGAACGCGACCTTGATGCCGTATCGCTCGAGCGGCGCGCCCAGCCAGCCGTTCGGCGCGTACAGCGTCGTCAGCGTGATGCCGGCGACGGCCGTCGGCAGCGCGAACGGCAGATCGATAAGCGCATCGACGATCCGCTTGCCGGGAAACTGGTACCGCGCGAGCACCCACGCGACGATGAGCCCGAAGACGCGCGTTGACGCGCGCCGCGGCGAGCGCCGCGCCGACGCTCAGCCGGTACGACGCGACGACGCGCGGGTCGCTGATCGTCTGCCAGATCGCGCTCCATCCCATCGTCGCCGTGCGTGCGCGGCAGCGTCAGCAGCGGCACCAGGACGATGAGGCACAGATAGAACAGCGTGAACCCCATCGTCAGCCGGAAGCCCGGCAGCACGCTGTGGCGTGCGACGCGCGTCATCGGCCGATCCGCTCAGCCTGTCCACCCGGGCTGGTAGATCTGATCGAAGTGCCGCCGTCGGCGAAGTGCGTCTTCTGCGCCGTCGTGCCATCCGCCGAACGCCTCGTCGATCGTGAAGAGCTTGACCGTCGGCGAACGTGCCGGCGTACTTCGCGGCGACCTTCGGATCGCGCGGGCGGTAGTGGTTCTTCGCGGCGATCTCCTGCCCTTCGGGCGAGTAGAGGTACTCGCAGGTAGGCCTCGGCGACGGCGCGCGTGCCTCTTCCTGTCGACGACCTTGTCGACGACCGCGACCGGCGGCTCGGCGAGGATGCTGATCGACGGCACGACGATCTCGACCTTGTCCTTCGGCTTCGGCCAGCGCCAGGTACGCTTCGTTCTCCCACGCGAGCAGCACGTCGCCGATGCCGCGCTGGACGAACGTCGTCGTCGCGCCGCGCGCGCCGGAGTCGAGCACGGGCACGTTCTTGTAGAGCGTCGGCGACGAACTCCCGCGCCTTCGCGTCGTTGCCGCCCGGCTGCCGCTTCGCGTAGTCCCACGCCGCCAGGTAGTTCCAGCGCGCGCCGCCCGAGGTTTTCGGGTTGGGCGTGATCACCTGGACGCCCGGCTTCACCAGGTCGTTCCAGTCCTTGATGCCTTTGGGATTGCCCTTGCGCACGAGAAACACGATCGTCGACGTGTACGGCGCGCTGTTGTTCGGCAGGCGCTTCATGCCAGCCGGCGTGTGATCAGCCCGGCCTTGCGAGATGGCGTCGACGTCGTAGGCCAGCGCGAGCGTGACGACGTCGGCCTCGAGCCCGTCGATGACCGCGCGCGCCTGCCCGCCCGAGCCGCCGTGCGACTGCCGGATCGTGACCTTCTGTCCGCCGGCTTTGCCGGCCCAGTGCTTGGCGAACGCGGCGTTGAACGCGCGGTACAGCTCGCGCGTCGGGTCGTACGAGACGTTGAGCAGCGCCGCTGTGCGCCCGACGCCGGCGCCGCAACGCGACGAGCGGCAACCGCGGCAGCCGCCGCGCGAACGAAATGCGATCTTCATGAGCTCTCCTGAGCGCCTCAAATACCGAGTTGAGCGCGGAACAAGATGACGTTCTCGGTCCGCGCGCCGAGGTCGCGGTTCCGCCGAATCCGTGCGCTCGTAGTTCAGGTAGGTACTTGAACACCGACGCGGGGTACCAGTTGACGCCGACGGTGAATTGCTTCGCCGCTGTCGCTGGCATTCGCGTTCGGCAAATCCCGACGACGAAATCGTCCTCGTCGAAGTCACGACCGAGTAGCGCGCCACGATCTGGAGGGCGCCCCAGTGCCCTTCGCCGGATCGAAGGGCTGGCGCGGCGTAGATCCGCCGGTCGCGGTTTCGCCCGTGAGGAGATACGATCCGTGACATTCCAGGCCTTGTTGGCGAACTCCGCGTGACGCCCGCCTGCGCCGCATCCTGCGTCGATTGCACGTACTCGGCGAACCCGCCGAAGCCTTTGTAGTAGTAGAAGACCGCGGCGAGACGCGCGTGCGGCGTCCCGTCGGCCGTCGAGCCGGTGGCGTACCTGAAAACGGCTGCCCGACGGACGTTCTGAAAGCCGGGAGCGCGCCGGCCTGCTTGCCGGTCGATCCGCCGACCTGAAAGCCCAGGCCAGTCCAGCGGCCGCGGCGCCTGCCCCGACGGAACGGCTGCACGCACGATGCGCCCCGCCAGGTCCTTGCCGTTGTTCGATCGGCGTCAGAGTCGAGCTCGCGCCGTCGGGAACCCCGTTGAAGACGCCGCCAGCGTAGAAGAACTTCGGATGAGGTCGCCCTGGACCTGAACATCCGACGTCGCGATTCGGGACCAGGCGTTCGCGACCGAGCGCTCGGGAAAAAGCAGAAAGGCGTCGCCGAGCAGCAGCTCGTAGCCGAACGGGTCTTGTCCTTGCCGACTCGGACTCTGAAGCTTCGGCGAGAAACGGATGTCGAAGTAGGCGTCGACGACGACCGTCGTCCCGTTGCCGAAATCCGGCATGAACTTGAAGTCGAAATACCGCGCGACGCGTCCCGACAAGGTCGGCCGGAGCTTGCGGATCGCGAACGTGTTGGTGATCGGACGCTCGCTGTCGATGGAGAACCGTCCGTCGGCCTGCGCGACGAAGCCGAACAGCAGGCGGTTGTCGCCGTTGGCCGACTGAATGAAGAATCCGTCCTGCCAGCCGGCAGCCGGCGCCGATGGCGGCGCCGGTGCTGACCGGACCAGGCGGCGGCGGCGGAAGAGCCGCTACCTGCGAGCACGAGACCACGCACGGACGATTGAAAGGGCATAAGCTCCTTAGCTTAACCGAGCCCTCAGTTCGTCGACCTCGGAAAGCCATGCGCAGGGTCACGCCGAACGGTCCTGGGATCGCCCGGCTGTCCGACGTAGAGGCCCGTGTTGCCGGGCGCTGCCGTCAGCAGCTCGAAATAGTCCTTGTCGAGCAGGTTGCGCGACCACACGCGACAGCGTCCAGCCGTCGGCCCAGCGGAAACCGACGCGCGCGTTGAGCAGCGAGTAGCCGTCGACGACCAGATACTTCGAGGCGCGTCGCGCTCGACGAGAACGACGAGCGGTAGCTGGCGTCGAGCGCCCCGAAGAACTCGCCGCTGCCGGCCCAGGACGCGCGCCGGGCTCGACGTACTCGCCGCCGAAGCGACACCGCCCATTTCGAGATGCCCGGCAGCAGCGAGCCCGAGATGTCCTTGACCTGCGGTCCGCCCGTTTCCTCGAGCGGCGGCGGCGCATCGGGGAACGAGACGTACTTGCCGTCGGTGTACGCCGCGCGCCGTAGAGCGAGAGATGGTCGTTCACGCGTGCGCGCGCCGTCGAACTCGACGCCGCGCACGCGCACCTTCTCGGCGTTGGCCAGGTAGCCGCGCAGCACGCCGACGCTCGGCGTTCACGACCTGCGCCTGGAAGTCCTTGATGTCCGTGTTGTAGACCGTGACGTTCGCGGTCACGCCCGCGAACGGCTCGGTCTTGACGCCGACCTCGACGTGGCGCACGTCCTCGGGCCTGACGGTCGCGGCCGACAGGACCGGCCGACCCAGCGCGTCGGTCGGCACGCCGTTCAGGTTGAGGCCGACCGACTTGAAGCTCGGTGGCGTAGGTCGCGTACGTGTTGACGCGCGTCGGCGAGCCTGTAGGCGGCGGTCAACTGTCCCGAGAGGTTGGTGTCGTCGACGTCGGCCGTGTACGCCTGCGGCGCGAGGACCGAGCGCTGCAGCGCGATCAGCGCCGGATCGGTCGTCTGCAGGCCGCCGTAGACCTGCTGATCGAAGTCGACGTCCTTCTGGTCGTAGTTGAAGCGCAGGCCGGCAGCAGGCGCAGACGATCGGTGACCGACCACTCGACCTGGCCGAACGACCGCCGCGCTGACGTTGCGGAACCTCAGGTACTGGTTGAAGCCGTAGCCGTCGAGCAGGCCCGGCGTCGCCGCGGCCGCGCTCGGCGCCAGCAGGAAGCGCGCGGCCGCCGCGCCCTGTTCCTGCTTGAACGACGGGTCCGAGTCGAGCGCCTGACGGAAGGCGAAGGCGCCGCCGACGACGTTCACGCTCGGGGAGACGATCGCCGGCGTAGCGAACTTCCTGCGTCCACTGCCTCTGCTTCGACGGCGCCGCCGAGATCGTCGTGACCGGCAGGCCGATGAAGTCGCGATCGTTCGACGGATTCCAGTCCCAGTAGCGCCAGGCGGTGGTCGACGTCAGCCGGCCCGGCCCGATCTTCCAGTCGACGTTCAGCGACGTGCCGCCGAGGTCCTGGATACGAGCGCAGCGGCGTGTCGACGTCGGTCAGCCGATCGAAGGCGTTGAAGCTCGGCGGCGTGTAGCCGAGATCGGCGGCGATCTGCGGGTACTGCCGGTTCGCCGGCCGCAGCGTCGGCGCGACGCCGGCGACGACCTGCGTGTAGCCCTCGGGGCGCTGGCGCGTGTGATCGACCGCCAGCGTGATCGCGAGCGTGTCCGACGGCGCGAACAGCAACTGGCCGCGGACGCCCGAGGTTGTTGAGATCGTTCACGTCGTCGCTGCGTCACGGTGTTGAGGATCGTGCCGTCGCGCTGCGTGCCGGAGAACGACAGCCGGCCGGCGACCTTCGGCAGCGAGCGGCCCGGCGACCGACGCCTTCGCCTGCACGAAGTCCGAGGTTGCCGTAGTTGAGCTCGAACGTCGCTCTCCGGCGTGAAGGTCGGGCTTGCGCGTCGTGACGTTGATCGCGCCGGCGGTCGTGTTCTTGCCGAACAGCGTGCCCTGCGGCCCGCGCAGCACCTCGATCCGCTCGACGTCGAGGAAGTCGAGCGTCGCCGCAGCCGGGCGGGCGTAGAAGACGCCGTCGATGTAGAGGCCGACGCCCGGCTCGATGCCGTCGTTGGTCAGGCCGAACGGCGCGCCCAGGCCGCGGATGTTGATCGACGAGTTGCGCGGGTTGGTCGAGTAGAACTGGACGGTGGGAATCAGTTCCTTCAGGCGGTTCACGTTGAAGGCGCCAGTGCTTTCGACGAGCGCTGCCGCCGACCACCGACACGGGAATCGGCACTTCCTGCGCGACCTCTTCGACGCGCCGGGCGGTGACGACCACCGCTTCGGTGACGCGCGACGGCGTGAGCGTGACGTCGACCGACAGCGCCTGGCCGGCATCGAGCGAGATCCGTTGCGCCGGTGCCTCGAATCCGTCAAGGGCGGTCTCTACCCGATACGGGCCGGGGCGCAGGGACGAGGTACGGTAGGTGCCGTCGCTGCTGCTGAGCACCTCGACGGATACTCCGCTGCGCTCGTCGACGATCCGGACGGTCGCGCCAGGGATGGCCCCGCCCGATGAATCGCGGATCGTTCCAGTGATGACGCCCAGTTCCGGCGGAGTCTGCGCAAAGGCGTCAGGGTGAATCGAGAGGGCCGCGATGAGCAACGCGAGACGAACGACTATCCTGCCAGGCATCTGTGTTCTCCAGTCGACAAGTCGGAATCACACCAACAGGGCGGACGGCAGTCCGCCCCAGTGACGAGGTCGAGGCCGACGGGTTGACTAGGAGAAACGGTGGAGGGTTTGCGTGAGAGACCTCTTACCTAGCGTCCGCCGGCACGATACACGAGCATCGACAACAGGCGGTCGAGCTGGCGTGCCGGAGAGGCAGATAAGAGACGGTCAAGACCCAAGAGTTATATACAGAGCCCGGGAGACCTGTCAAATCCCTGGCGTCAAATCTCTGGCGGTCCTGGGGAAAGTTTACCGCTGCAGGTAAGTCTTACGGGGGGCGGTTGGGATACCGCCAACGACTATCCGTGCGGCAGACGATATATCGTGGGTCCGCCTTCGTTTACACTGTGGCCCATGAACGACGACAGGCCCAAGAGCGCCGTGGAGCTGGCCATGGAGCGGATGCGCCAGAAGGATGCCGACAGTGGCGTCGTGGATCAGCCTCCGACGGAGGAGCAGAAGGCCGCGATTGCCGACGCCCGGAGCCTCCACGCGTCGAAGCTGGCCGAGCTCGAGATCCTGCATCGTTCCACGATGGCCGGCGTGTTCGATCCGGCGGCACGGGTGCAGGCGGAAGAGGACTATCGGCGCGAAATCGGACGAATCCATGGCGATCTGGAACGGAAAATTGGAAAAATACGAGGAACCAGGGGTTGATTTCCCCGTCTACATTCCAGACAATGTGCTATCACATATCCTCGTGATTGAACAACGAGGTGTCACCGTGCCGTCTTGGCGTCCTGCGCAGAATTTCTCAACGAAACCCTCAAATGGAGACCGACCCGGCACGTGTTGTGCAACGTTGCCTTCGGATTTTGCCCAAATGCGTGTAACACCCTGCAGGAGGATACACATGTCGCGACGATTTGGAACCCTGGCTCTAGCCGGTGCATTGTTTTTGGTCACCGGCGACGCACGGGCTCAGGGCCAGGCGGGGATGGAAGAGACGGTTCGCCCCGCTACTGTCAGCGTTTATGGAGACACGGGTCTCTGGTTCGTTCCGACCGGCGAAGTGCTGCGCGACCGTACCTGGTCGGCGAGTGCCTACCGGCTGAACTGGGACGTGCGCCAGGGCTTTACCGACATCTCCCACTTTGAAGGCACGTTTGCCTACGGTGTGAAGAACCGCGCGGAAATCTTCGGCTCTGTGCGGCTCATAACCCGAATCGACCGCGACACACGGCCTATCTTCGGCCCTGGCGGCGAAAAATTCGGTGGCGTCGACAACAACTATCCCTTCGTCCGCCAGGGTTGGATCGGCAACGACTTCGGCGACACGTTCTTCGGCGCCAAAGTCGCGCTGATGTCGCATTCGCGCATGCAGCCGGTGGCTCTCGCCGTTCGCGGCATGCTGAAGTTACCGACGGGCTCGGCGGACAGCGGCTCCGGTACCGGCAAGATGGACTTCCAGGTCGACTTCATCGGCAGCAAGGAAGTCGCGAGCGTCGCCGAGATCTCGGGCAGCATCGGATTCCGTCACCGCGGCGATCCCGATGAATACGATTTGTCCAGCGGCATTCCCTTTGGCGTCGGCGCCCAGTTCCCCACCCGAAGCGCCCTGAAGTTCACGACCGAGTGGTACGGCGAGATTTTCAACGACGACGTGGTGACGAGGCTCGTCAGCCCCGCGCCGGCCAGCATCATTGGCGATGACGGCAGCGTTCCGCTGGTGACGTCGAATCTCCCGCTGCAGTCGACGTTGATGTTCGGTGCGACCTTCCAGACCCAGAAGGGTTCTTCGCCGGTGCCGGCATCAACTGGTCGGCGAAGGCTGAAGATCGCGAAGAGCTGGGCATCGACAGCGACGACAACTTCGGGACGAAGTTCGGCTGGCAGTTCCGCGTCGGGTATCACCCCGGCGTCGCGGGCATCCCAATTCCGATTCCGCCGCCCCCGCCGCCGCCGACTCCGGCGCCGGCCCCGCAGCACACGCTCACCGTCGATGCGCAGTGCAATCCGTGCACGGTGGAAGTCGGCGCGACGTCCAACGTCACGGCGACCGCGATGGACTCGATTGGCTGCGTCATCGTGTATCAGTGGAGCGCGCCCAGCGGGAAGCTCGCGAACCCGGCGCAGCAGAACACCACGTGGACGGCGCCGAATACGCCGGGCACGGTCCCGGTGACGGTCACGGCGACATGCCCGACCGACAACATGAAGGCGACCGACGTGGTGAACATCAACGTCGTCGCACGGCCGGTCAAGCAGATCGTCTTCGAGGATGTCTACTTCGACTTCGACCGCTACACCTTGACCGACGCCGCGCAGCGCATTCTGGCGCAGGCGGTGGAAGCGCTGCGCGCGGATCCGACGCTGCGCGTGCGCATTGAAGGCCATACCTGCAACATCGGGACGGCCGAGTACAACCTGGCGCTCGGCGATCGCCGCGCGCGCTCGGTGCAGCAGTACCTCGCGTCGAACGGCATCGGGGCCGATCGACTTACCACGGTGAGCTTCGGCGAAGAGCAGCCGAAGTACGACAATTCGCGCGAGGAAACCCGCCGGCTCAATCGCCGCGCGGCCATGACGGTACAGCTCGTCGCCGGCAACTAAGGGGAGAATGTTTATGAACCGTTACGTAAACATCGGCCTGGCTTGCACGTTGGCGGCCTTCCTTGGCGCCGCGACCGATATGTCGGCCCAAGCGAAGCCGGCCGCGCAAGCGGGCGCGACCGTAAGTCTGGGAGCGGTCCGCCTTCCGCGGGCCGTCAAAGCCGATGGCCAGGCGCTGGCCGCCGGCACATATCAAGTACGAGTCACCGAAACGCTCGCATCACCGCAAGCGGCAGGACAGACACCTCAGTACGAACGCTGGGCGGAATTCCTGCAGGGTGGCAAGGTTGTCGGACGCGAAGTCGTGACGATCGTTCCGTCAAGCGACATCAAGCAGGTCGCCGAGATGACGCCACCGCCGGCCGGTGGGTCGCGCTCGGAAGTGCTCAAGGGTGGCGATTACCTGCGGCTGTGGATCAATCGCGGCGGCAACCACTATTTGATTCACTTCAATATCTGAGTCAGGTGGTAGGTGGTAGGTGGTAGCACGGCTGCCACCTGCCTCATACCACCAATTACCCACTACCTACCAGCTACCACTTCTTTCGAGTCCGTCCTCTTTCTGTATCATTTTTTCTGTTTTCCTGCGCTTTTCTGCAGGTAATTCGGGCGTACGCTTTGCAGAGCCCTTGCGCTATGCCTCGGCGATCTGGAAAGGATCGATTGCGTTCGGACTCGTGTCGATTCCGGTCGAAGTCCACACCGCCGTCCGGGACCACCGTCCCCGGTTCCGCATGCTTCACGCGCGCGATCAGTCTCCGGTTCGCTACGAGCGCGTCTGTCAGCGCGAGGGCAAGCCGGTGGCGTGGGAGGATCTCGTCAAGGGCTACGAATACGAGAAGGGCAGGTTTGTCGTCCTCACCAGGGAAGATCTCAAGGCCGCCGCGCTCAAAAAGGAACGCGCGATCGATATCATGGATTTCGTCAAGGCCGAGGACATCGACGATCGTTATTTCGAGACACCGTATTACCTGACGCCCCAGAAGGGCGCACACCACGCATACGCCGTGCTGCGTGACGCGCTTCAGGCATCGGCTCGAGTGGGGATTGCCAAAGTCATCATCCGCGATGCGCAGCACCTCGCCGCGGTCGAAGTGATAGACAATGCGCTCGTGCTGACCATGCTGCGGTACGCGGACGAGCTGGTCGATATCTCGCACCTCGAGTTTCCCGCCCGCGAGAACGTCCGCAAGGCCGAGCTCGACATGGCGAAATTGCTCATCGACAATCTGGCAGCCGAGTGGGAGCCCTCGAAGTACACCGACGAATACCGCGAGAATCTGATGGCGCTCATCAAGGCTCGCCTCAAGGGCGCGAAGCCGAAGCTGCCCGCGGCCGAAGCCCCGCCGGAAGGACATGTGGTGGATCTCATGGAGCGGCTCAGGCAGAGCCTCGAGGCCAGCCGTGGAGCGAAAAAATCCGCGGGTACCCGCAAGAAGAAGAGCCGACCGCGACACGCCGCGTGAGCCGATGCTGATGCTGCGAGCCTTTATCGTCGTCGCGCTGGCTCTCGCCGTGTCGGCGTGCCGCGAAACCGGCGACGTGCAGGTGACGTCGATTAATTTCGAAGGCAACACCGCCATCAATGACGCGGCGCTCAAGTCGGTCATCGCCACGCGAGACAGCAGCATTCTTCCGTGGTCGCGCAAGCGTTTCTTCGATCGTCCGGAGCTCGATCGCGACGTCAGCCGCATCGAGGCGTATTACGCCGATCGCGGCTACCCCAAGGCCAAGGTCGTGGGCGTCGACGCCAAGCTGAACGACGCGAAAGACAAGGTCGAGATCACGGTGCGAATCAACGAGGGTGCGCCGATCATCGTCGAGAACATCGCGTTCGAGGGGTTCGACGTTCTTCCGGCCGATCACCTCGAACTGCTTCGAGGCCGGCTGCCGCAGGTGGCCGGCAAGCCGAGAGACCAGGCGCTGATTCTCGCGTCCCACGACATGGTCGTCGCGCGAGCTGCGCGACCACGGTTTTCCTTACGCCAACATCCGCATGATCGAACGGCCGGGGTCGTCGGATTCCTCGGTTCAGTTGGCGGCGGCCGCCGAGACCGGGCCCAAGGCAGTGTTCGGTGCGATCACGATCGACGGCGACGTCTCGGTGGGCGAAGAGGTGATCCGCCGCGAACTGGCGTTCAACGAAGGCGAGCTCTATCAACTGAGCCTCCTCACCGAGAGCCAGCGGCGCCTCTACGGGCTCGAGCTCTTCCAGTTCGTCAATATCGCGCCCCGCCTGCCTGAGGATCAGGTCTCCACAGATTCCGATCGTCGTGACCGTCGCGGAGGGCAAACATCGGCGCCTCCAACTTGGCGCGGGATACGGTTCCGAAGAAAAAGCGAGCGGCCGTATCAACTGGCGCCACGTCAACTTCGGCGGTGGCGCTCGTGTCGGCGAGGTCGAAGGGCGTGCATCGTCGCTGGTGCAGGGCGCGCGCGCCAGCGTGAAAGAGCCGTATCTCTATCAGCGCGGCCTTTCTCTCGAGCTCGCCGGGTCGACGTGGTGGGCCGACGAGCCCGTATACGAATACCGGAGCAGCGGCGGTCGCGTCATCCTGCGCAAGGAATTCAGCCGCACCGGTGCGGGCGCCACGCGCGGCGTTCACAACGCGGTCAGCGCCACATTCATCCAGGAATACGAAGACTATCTGGTGAGCCCCGACGTGCTGGCAGATCCGACGTTTCGCGACGAGCTGATTGCGCTGGGGCTGAATCCCGAAACCGGCCGCGGGACAGGCACGGTGACGGCGCTCGAGCTCGACTTCGAGCGGAACACGTCGCAGCAGCCGCTCGATCCACGGCAGGGCTACATGGTGTTGACCCACGTCGAAAAGGCGGGGCAGGTTCTACGGGGCACGTTCGAGTACACGGAGTTCATGGGAGAGCTGCGCGGATACCTGCCGCTGGGATCCCGCGTGATCGTGGCAAACCGTGCGCGGGGGGGAACGCTGGCGGGGCGGAGCGCGTCGCTCATCCCGTTCTACAAGCGCTATTTCGTCGGCGGCTCCAACAGCGTGCGCGGTTGGGGACGCTATCAGGTAAGCCCCCTGACACCGTCCGGCAACCCAATCGGCGGACGCACGCTGCTCGAGCTGACGACGGAGGCTCGATTCGGCATCCGCGGTAAGCTCGGTGCAGTGCTCTTTGTGGACGCCGGCAACTCGTGGATTGACGCCTGGAGCGTCAGGTTCCGCGATTTGCGATGGGCAGTGGGTCCGGGTCTGCGTTATGACACGCCGGTTGGACCACTGAGGGTCGACCTGGGCTTTCAGGTGAACCCCATTGATGGCCTCGTCATCGATGGAGAAAAGGCAACGCGGACGTGGCGAGTTCACTTCAGCATCGGCCACGCGTTCTAAGCGTGCGCGCGTCGGCGCGGCGCGCGACGCGGCGGCTGGCCGCCTACGTCGCGATTGCCGTGCTCACGCTCCTCGTCCTGCTTGGTGCCGGTGTGGCGGTCACGCAGACGGGCTGGTTCAAGAACTGGCTGCGACAGAAGGCGGTCTCGCAGGCCGCGCAGTATCTCAACGGCGAGCTCACCATTACGCGGCTCGGCGGCAATCTGTTCACCGGCGTGGCGCTCGAGGGCGTGGCGCTGCGTCACGAAGGGCAGACGGTGGTGGCCATGGACAGGCTCATCGTCCAGTACAGCCCGCTCACGATGATCTCGCAGGGTGTCATCCTCGACTCGATGACGCTGGAAAACGCGACGATCCTGCTGCAGCGCGACGACGCCGGCTGGAATTTCAGACGCTTCGTCAAGACCCGGCGCAATACCGGCGGCCGTGGTGCGCCGCCGATCACGATGCAATCGATCGCGATGAACAACAGCCACGTGATCGTCAAGGATCACGATCGGCTCGTCGAAGATCTCACACGCCTCAACACGCGGTTCCGCTTTGCCTACGAAAAGCCCGGCCTCGCGATTTCGATCGGCGAATTCTCGGCGCGTGCCGTCGAGACGAGCGTGCGACGCCTGGCCGGCGATCTGCGGTTCGATGGCGGCTCGATCGTGGTGCGCAATCTGGCGATGGCGACCGATCGCAGCACGTTCGCGACCGATTTCACCTACAGTGGCCCGAAGGACCGCCGGCTCGACGTGCGGCTCGATGCCGAGCGTCTGTCCCTTCCGGAGATCGGACGCTATTTCCGGCCGCTCGCGACTATCCGTCTCGAGCCCGCCGTCGACATCGTCGCGCGCGGCACACTCGACGCGCTCGATATGAACGTCGACGTCGTGTCGGCGGCTGGTTCGGCGCGCGGTCCGCTGGTGGGCCACTTCGGCAGCGGATCAAAGAGTCTCGAAGGCCGGCTCGATGTCAGCGACGTCGACATGGCGCTCATCCTGAACAGAGAAGTATGGAAGACGCGGGTGACCGGCCAGGCGGATTTCGACTGGACGTTCAGCCCGGCGAACATTCGTTTCACCTTTGCCGGCCCCGAGGTGGAAGGCCTCGGCTATCGCGCGACCGACGCACGCGCGAAGGGGAACTATCAGCCGTCACTGCTCAAATTCGATGCGAGCGCCAGAGCCTACGGCGCTAGCGCGACCACCCGGGCGACGTTCCGTTTTTCCACGCCGGTGCGGCCCCTCACCTACAGCCTCGAGGGGACTTTCCGCGATCTCGATCTCCGGCAGCTGCCCGAGCGGCTCCCGATGCCGAACCTCGAGACGCAGGCGGCCGGCACGTATCAGTTCGAAGCGAGCGGGCGGAACTGGAGCGGCCGTGGCGAGCTGCAGCCATCGGTGGTCGAAGGCGCGCATTTCGATGCGGGGACCCTTCTCGGCATCGAATCGCGCGAGGGCCGGCTCTCGTATTCGGCGAGCGGCAGCGTGGCAGGTCTGAATCCACGACGCTTCGCGGCGCCCCTCGAGGTGAAATGGCTGGACGACGATCGCCTCGGTGGATCGTTGACGGGCAGGTTCACGTTCGACGGCAGCGGCCGCACGGTTGACGATCTGGTGCTGCAGACGAAGGCCTCACTTGCCGGCTCGACTCTGGCCGGCGCACGCTTTCCGCGCGCCGACGTCGACTTTCAGATGCAGGACAGGCAGATCCGCGCGAACTTTGAGGGGCCGTTCGAAGATCTGCCGGGCACGCTGTTCACCGCGCGAAAGGAGCTGGCTGATTCGTCCCTCAATGGATCGGCCGACATGGCCGTTGTGGTGTCGGTCCCCGAAACCGGATCTGCCGAACTCGAGGAAGTGAACGGCACCACGACGCTGGTGTCGTCGACCATCGCCGGCGTGGCGATCGAATCGGGCCATGTCGATGGATCGTTCGCCAACCAGATCGCCGACATCAAAGAGCTCGTCCTGGCGGGACGCGACATGGCCGCGAGCGCCGCCGGCACGTTTGCGTTTGGCGACAGTGGCGAATCGAAGCTCGCGTTCGACGTCGCGGTGACCAACGTCGAGCCGCTCGCGAAGCGATTCAATCAGCCGCTCGCGGGGTCCGCGCAGATCGTCGGCGAGGCCACGGGGCCGGCGTCGAACCTGACGATTACTGGAACGCTGGGCGGCAACCGCCTGCAATATGGCACCAGACTCGACGCGCTCACCCTGAAGAGTCTGTATACCGTGCAGGTGCCCGACTTTGACTTCGATCGCGCGAAGGTCCAGGCCGATACCGGCGCGACGTTCATGACCATCGCCGGCCACAACTTTCCACGCGTGACGGCGAGGGCGGCCTACGATAACAAGCAGCTCGAGTTCGAGGGGAAACTCGAACAAGAACGACGTGCGCTCGGCCTCGGCGGCAACGTCGTCTTTCATCCGGAACACGATGAGCTGCATCTGCGCGCGCTCGACTTCGTCGTCGGACAGACGCAGTGGTCGATGCCGCAGGGCCAGGAGGCGACTGCGCGCTACGCGAACGACTCGGTGACGCTCGACAATTTCGTGCTGCTGCGGGGCGATCAACGCCTGACCGCGGCCGGCACGGTGGCGATGGGCGCCGAGTCGTCGAACCGTCCCAACGATCTCAACGTGCGGCTCGACAACGTGCAGGTGCAGGACATCAACGCGCTGGTGCTGGGCGACCGGTCGGTCACGGGCGTGCTGAATGCGACCGCCGGCATTCGCGGCACCCGCACCAATCCCCTCGTGCAGTCCGACTTCTCGATCACCGGTGGAACGGTCGAGGGCGTCAACTTCAACTCCCTGGCGGGGAAGGCGAATTACTCGGGGCGCGCGGTCGATGTCGACGTCCGCCTCGAGCAGTCCGTCTCCGCGGTGTTGACGGCCGTCGGCACCATCCCTGTGCCGAACGGACCAGGCGGCACGGCGCGAACCGGCGAGATCGATCTCGCGGTGAAGAGCTCTCCCATCGACATCGCGTTGCTGCAGCCGGCGACGACGCAGCTGACGAAGTTGAGCGGGCAGTTCGGCGCGGACCTTCGCGTTACCGGTACGCTCGAGTCGCCGCTGGTGAACGGTCTCGTCGAAACCACGAACGGCGGGTTCACGGTCGCCGCAACGGGCGTGACCTACGCGAACGCGATTGCGCGCCTGGTCTTCGAAGGCGATCGGCTGCTCGTCGACAGGTTCGAGTTGAGCGACGATCGTCGCGATCGGCTCGTCGCGATCGGCGAGCTCGCCTTCGAACGCCACGGCGTGGGCGAAATGAACCTTCAGATATCGGCGTCGGGCTTCAGGATGCTCGACAACCAGTTCGGCGACCTCCAGGTCGAGACCGATCTGCGCGTGACGGGAGAGGCGACCAGGCCGACGATTACCGGGGAGATTCGAACCGATTCGGGACGGCTCGAAGTCGATCGGATTCTCGACCAGCTCAGAAATCCCTATCGCACCACAGCGACCGTGGCGACGGAGACGGAATCCGCGCCCGCCGCGACCGGCGTGTTCGGCGACGATCCGAAGTCGGGCCTGTACGACACGGCCACGATCGACGTGCGCCTCAGCCTGCCCGACGACCTCGTGCTGCGCGGCCGCGACATGCACGCCAGTTTTTCCCGCATCGGCATGGGCGACATGAACATCACCGTGGGTGGGGATCTGCGGATTCGCAAGGCGCCGGGAGGCGAGCCCGATCTGGTCGGCACGGTGACGGTCGTGCGCGGCTTCTACGATTTTCAGGGACGCCGGTTCGAAGTCCTGCGCGACAGCCAGATTCGCTTCCAGGGCATCAGGCCGGTCGATCCCGCGCTACAGGTTGACGCGCAGCGCGTCATCTCGGGCGTCACGGCGATCGTGAACATCAGAGGCACCGCGCGTCAACCGCAGGTGCGCCTGTCGAGCCAGCCTCCGCTCGACGAAGCCGACGTGCTGTCGCTCATCGTGTTCAATCAGCCCATCAATCAGCTGGGTCAGGGCGAACGGTTGAATCTGGCCGAGCGCGCGGGCGGGCTGGCGGTGGGATATCTGGCCTCGCCGCTGGCCAATTCGATTGCCGACGCGCTGAACCTCGATATTTTCGAGATTCGCCCGACAGGCGAAGAGAGCGGCCGTCCTTCGATCGCGCTGGGACAGCAATTCGGATCCCGCCTGTTTGTGTCCTTCCGGCAGGAATTTGGCTCCGAGGACTTCAGCCTGCTATCTTTTGAATACCGGTTGAACGACCTGCTTCGCCTTGTCAGTACTGTTACGCAGGGATCCCAGCGTTCACATCGGCTACAACGTCTGGATACAACCGGTGTCGACCTTATATACACTATCAGCTACTGACGGTCGCGTGAGGTCTTGTACTATGGACTCAGGACCGCTACTATGAGCTCAGCACGCGGGAGCGTCTGTCGGCTTTCCCGACAGGTGAAGCCTGCAGTGGTCAGTCCGGCGTCGCACAAGCGTGTAATCCGGGATTTCCGCGCCGTTTCGGAGCGAAGCAGGACGGCGCGCCCCTTGCTTTACTAAGACGCGGGAGCGAGTCATGGTTATCGATAACGTTTTTGGTATCAACAACAAGCAGCGCAACGACCACGCCGGAACCAGCCTCATGGCCCGCGGCGTTTCGTCGATTTCGCGCCAGATTGCCCGATTCTGGTGCGGCATGCACGGGCATGTCATCATGCTGCACTTCGAGCCCAACAAGCTGTCGTTGGAGTGCTCGCTGTGCGGCTACGAGACCGAAGGCTGGGAAGTCGGCCGGTCGATGACAGCGCGCCGTCAGGCGAACAATCCACAGGCGCGTCCCGAGCGCCGCCGCACATTGCGGCCGCTGCCGACCAACGCACGGTTGGCCTCGTAGAAGGGCTCCGGTGGGTCGCCAATGACTGATCTGACGACGACGAATACCTGGCTCGCCATTCTTGCCGTCGTGAGCCTGGTCGAATTTCTGATGTTGTGTGTCGGCGGTGTCTTTGCCTATCGCTTGTACACCAAGGTGATGACGACCATCGACACCGTCGAGCGCGTGCACATCGCGCCCCTGCACGCCCGCGCGGAGAGCGTGCTGGACGAAGTCGAGAGGATCACCGACAGAGTCAGGCACGCACATGACACCGTCTCGGAAGTCTTCAAGCAGATGGCCGGCACGGGCAGTGCGGTGGCGTGGGCGATGAAGGCCAGGACCTGGCCGATCATCGGCGTGCTGCAGGGCCTGAAGTCGGCCGCGGCGACCGTCATGCGAAACGGCCGGAAGAACGAGCGCGACAGTTCGTACGGCGCTATGTAAGCTTTTACTGCACTCCTTTTTTCCCAATCCCTGAAAATCGACCGGTTTGTACAGGTACGCGCGTTGCACCTGTACGCGCGACCGGATTCCTTTCCGGATCCTCAGTATCGCTCCCCCTTGGCGGGAGCAACCACAAAAGCTGGGAGGCGTCTCCGTGACGCCTCCTCTCGCCTTCTCGAAAGATGTGGCGATGCTGTGGAGTTCTCAACCGCAGAAGAATTAATGACGACCGGGGGTGGGAATAGTTAGCATGAAGGGACCAGATACCAGACCGATGTCGGGCCGCACCAAAGCGAACGGACAATCCATCGGACCGTCGGAGCGCAAGCAGGAGTCCCCGAGGCGCCTTGCGTCCGAGGTCGACGGCTTTTCAGACGACTACCTCAGCGTCGTCGCGCACGATCTACGCGGATCGCTCAACAGCATCATCGGCTGGGCCGAGCTCATCAAGCGCAAGGCGCTGAACGAGTCGGGCAACGTCCGTGCGGGTGAAACCATCATCCGCCAGGCGAAGCAGCAACTCGAGCTCGTCAACGAAGTCGTCGATACGTGGAGGCTGTTGTCGGGCAACCTTCAGCTCAAGCTCGCTCCGGTCGATGCGAAGGAGCTCGTGAACACCGCGGCGTATGCCGCCAAGGAGGCCAGCGCGAAGCCGGTCTCGTTCGATTTCCAGCTCGAAGCGCTGCCCGCGCCGCTGTTCGCCGATGGCGCACGGCTGAGGCAGGCGTTGATCGGTCTCTTCAACAGCGCGATTCACTTTGCCCCCGAACAAGGCACCGTCGAGGTCGGGCTGAAACCCGCGGGGAACGGCATGGCCGAGCTCACCGTGCACGATTCGGGCGTCGGCGTCGATCCCGAAGCGTTGCCGTACCTCTTCAGCCGGCAGCGGCCGAAGGATCCCGGCAAACATTCCGCGCGCGCGAAGTACGGACGCGGCCTGGGGTTGATTCGCGACATCATCGATTTGCACGGCGGCACGATCAAGGCCGAAGCCGATGGCGGGACCGGCGTGACGTTCCGCGTCGTGCTGCCGCTGCAGGCGGCGCCGCGCGCCGTGCGGGTGGACAAAGCCCGCGAAGTGAAGGAGAGCTCGCGAGCCGAGCTGCGTTCGCGCCTCGCCGGCACGCGCGTGCTGATCGTGGACGACGATCCCGACGCGCGCGAAGTGGTGGCCGCCATTCTGCGCCACTACGGCGCCTCGGTCATCGTGGCCACGTCGGTCTCGACCGCGCTCGTGGCGCTCCGCCGCGAGCAGGTGGACGTGATGGTGGCCGACCTCGGGATGCCGATCGAGGATGGCTACGACTTGATTCGTCACGTGCGCAGTTCGGAAGTCGACAAGATCGCGCGCCTTCCGGCGGCGGCGCTGACGGCGTACACGACCGAGGAGGATCGCGATCGCGTTCTCGCGGCGGGCTTCCAGTTCCACCTGGCCAAGCCGGTGGATCCGGCGGTGCTCGTGGCGACGGTCGAGCGGCTCAGAGGTGAGACGCTGTCGGTGCATTGACGCGCGTATTCGTTTTGTACACCTCCCCCTCCCAGTACCCTCCCGGTTACGCTCGTCCGATACGCCATAGAGGCACGTCTTATCTGGCGTATACTGCCGAACCGCATCACTCAGGAGGCACACTTCATGGCGGTCGAACGAGCTGCTGGCGGCTCTAGTCTTATCGACGTTCTCGATCGGGTTCTCGACAAAGGTATCGTGATCGACGCATGGGTTCGCGTGTCGCTCGTGGGTATCGATCTCATCACTGTCGAGGCACGAGTGGTCGTGGCGTCGATCGATACATACCTGAAATACTCAGAGGCGGTCGGTCAGTCGGTGCCCGTGGCGCGCCCGGCATTGGAGTCGCGGCCCTACGACGAGCTCGCCGCCGAGAACCAGGCATTGAGGGCGGAGCTGAGCAGCGCAGGCGGCTCACGACAGACCGTGGCGCGTCGTCGGCGATCGGGGGTGTAGCGAGCCATGGCGAAAAAGACCACCAAACCGAAAGTACGCCGCGCAGCCACCAGACGCGTCGTGCCCGCCGCGGCGAAAACCGCCACCAGGGCGACGCGCGAGAAAACCGCGTCCCGGCGCGCCACCGACGAGTCGCAGGTGGCGGTGGCCGAGAGCCTTCGGGGAAAGTACGTATATTGCGTGATTCAGTCCGCCGATTCCCTGAAGTTCGGCGCGGCAGGCATCGGCGATAACGGCACGGAAATCCATACCGTGCACTATCGCGACCTCGCGGCCGTCGTGTCGGACGTGCCGCTTGGCGTTCTCGACTCGACGCGCGAGAACGTGCTCGCCCACGAGCGCGTGAACGAGATCGTCATGCGCGATCACACCGTCATCCCGATGTCGTTCGGCACGATCTTCAAGACCCGGGACGACATCGTGCAATTGCTGCGCTCGGCCTACGACGCGTTCGGCGACGTGTTGTCGAAAATGCGCGACAAGATGGAGTTCGGCCTCAAGGTGCTGTGGGACCGCGACTCGATCGTGAAGGACATCGAGGACGAAGACGAGGGCATCCACCGGCTCAAGAACGAGATTGCGCTGCAGAAGGGGTCCACCTATTTCGCGCGCATGCAGTACGGCCGGGCCATCGACGCGGCACTGCAGTCGCGCTCCGAGCGGTACGGCAGCGAAATCCTCGATCGCCTCAGGGATGTCGCGGTCGCCTCGCGCATCAACAAGCCGATTGGCGATAAAATGATCATGAACGCGGCGTTCCTGGTGTCGCGGGACCAGGAGGCGGCCTTCGACACGCGCGTGAAGTCGATTGCCGCGGAGCACGAGAAGCTCACGTTCAAGTACACGGGGCCGTGGCCGCCGTACAACTTCGTCAACATCCGGTTGAAGCTGGAACGCGTCTGATGTTTCTTCTCGACAGCCTGCTCGTCAACGGCATCTCGTTCGTGCTCGACAAGGTCGCGACCATCGCCGACCAGGAGCTGAACGATCCCGATCGCCAGCGCGAGCGGCTGCTCGAAGCGCAGTTGAAGCTCGAAGCCGGCGAGATGACCGACGAAGAGTTCGCGGCGATCGAGAAAGACGTCTTCGAACGGATTCGCGAGATCAAGGCGCGCGGCGACCAGCAGGCGGTCGTCGATGACGAGCATCGCGTGGCGGGAGTGGAGATCACCGTCGACGACGACGCGTCGTAAATGGCGCATCGTCGAGCGTCGATCGTCCATCGTCCATCGTCTAAAACGCTCGGCCTTCGCCGATCGACAATCGACAATCGACAATCGACGATGGGCACGGCTACCTACGTCTACTGTCTCGTCCAGTCCGGCCGTATGCCCTCGCTGCGCGGCGTGCCCGCCAGTGTTCCCGGCGCCGGCGCCCCGCGTCTCCTGTCCTTCGATCGCGGCACGTATGCCGTCGTGGCCGATGCGCCGCTCGACCGGTTTTCCAGCGACGCGCTGCAGAAGGATCTGGAGGACGTCGAGGCGATCTCGCGGCACGCGCTGGCCCATGCCTCGGTCGTCGAGTTCTTCTTCCGGAGCGCGCCGGTCATTCCCCTCAAACTGTTCACGCTGTTTTCGAGCGACGAGGCGGCCAGCCGGCAGCTCGGCTCGCGCCGCGCGGCGCTGCGGCGGATGTTCGCGCGTCTCCGCGGCCGCGAAGAATGGGGCGTACGCGTCGTCGCCGGCGAGCGCGAAGCCGAGTCGGCGCGCACGCTCGAGAGCGGCCGCGATTACCTGCAGGTGAAGAAGCGCCTGCACGAGCAGGCCGCGGCGCCGCCGCGCGCGATCGTGCGCACCGTCAACGGCGCGCTCGCGTCGCTCGGGAAGGCAGCCGTCAAGACACGGAAGGAAGCATTCCCACCGCCGGGTACAGGACGCCCGTACGTGGCCGGTGCGTCGTTTCTCGTCAAGGCCGGGCGGCGCGCCGCGTGGAAGAAGCTCGTCGCACGAACGGCGGCGTCGCTCGCGAAAGACGGACATCGCCTCGAGCAGAGCGGGCCCTGGCCCCCGTATCACTTCGTCAGCAGATAGATGGCGCGACGGAAACGAGCGGCGTCTTCCGACTGGCTGTTCCCAGGCAGCGCGACAGACGAGGTCGAGCCGCAGTCGTCGCTGCTCGATGTCGTCGACAGGGTGCTGAACAAAGGGGCTGTGCTCAACGGCGATCTGATCATCGGCGTGGCGAACGTCGACTTGATCTACGCGAAGCTCTCCGTGCTCCTCTCCGCGCTCGACAAGGTGACCCGCGGACCGGTGTTCAAGCCTGTCGCGGCAGGCCTGTCCCGAGCGCAGTCGAAGCGACCTCGCAAAAAACGCCGGCGCGCGCGGCGCTGAGCGGTATCGATCGTGCAGTCGTGTCCCGCATGACTGCACACATCAACACACCTCAACGCCCCGAGTCGGATCCTCGCGATCGCGAGCCGGCCGACGAAGCGCCTGCGACACCAACCGATGAGCCGCCACCGGTACCGGTTCAGGATCCGCCTGTTACCGAACCGAAGGCGCCGCTCACCGTGACCAAAGACGACATCGAGACGCCGCGACTGTAGCGGTTTCATACGCGCGATGCGCCACGGCGGTACAGGTTGGCGCGCATCGTTACGCGCCGCGCCGTCTCGTCACTGGCACACGGCGTGCTTTCTCAACAGGTGACTATTCTTTGGAGGATGTGATGCTTTGGACCATTTTTCTCGTGCTGGTCGTAATGTGGATGCTCGGCGTGGTCAGCTCGTATACGCTGGGCGGGTTCATTCACGTGCTGCTCGTGCTGGCGATCGTCGCGCTGCTCGTGCAATTGATTCAGGGCCGGCGCGTCGTATAGCGCCAGGAGATGACCGTGGACAGTCAACGTCAACTGGGCAAGGTGCTTGCGGGCGCGGCCATTGGCGCCGGTTTCGCGTTCCTGTTTCTCACGTCGAAGGGCCACCGGCTTCTCGACAACGCCGAGCCGTGGCTCGACGGTGTGATCCGCGACTTGCAGCGGTTGCGCAGCGCCGCCGGCAAGGCACGGGAGGCCATCGACGAGGGACGCCGCTCGTTCGCCGCGATGTCCGACGCCGTGCCATTCGGTCAGCCGCGCGACCGTGAGTGGTCCGACGGACCGCGTCACTAGTCACGCAATGGTGCGGCGGGGTTACCCTCGCCGCACCTCTCGCACCCAACGCACCTAGTTACTCTTCGGTTACTTCCTCGTCTTCGTCCACGTCTTCTTCGTCGGCGCTGTCGTCGTCTTCGAACTCTTCATCTTCTTCGTCCGCCGTTTCGAGCTCGTCGTCGCGCTCCTGCGGAACGGCTGCGGCACTTTCGTCGGTGGTGGCAGTCGGGTCGGATTTCTGCGGCATACGATTCACCTCGGCGCGTCAGTACGCAAGAACGCTGCCTCAAAGGATGAACAGGAGACTAGGAGACTAGGAGATGGAACTGTTTCACCTCCTGGTCTCTGGTCCGCTTGTACTGGAAGTAGTTGGGGTAACACGAAATGAACGCGCGCCGGGGAGCGATGCGCGCGTTCGTGCGTGACTGCAACGAACAAGAGTTGAGGAGATTAGGAGATAAAGAACTCATTACTCCTAATCTCTTATTCTCTTGTGTAGAACCCTAGAACCGGAACGCGGCGCCCACGTCCCACTTCCAGAAATCCAGGTCGCCGAGATCGAAGTTGACACCGCCCCCGGGGTTGTCATCGGTGAGCGCGCGGAAGTAGCGGACGTCGCCGCGGATGCCGACGTGCTCGCTGAAGAACGCCATGATGCCGCCGCCGAAGTTGATGGCGAAGTCGTTCGAGCTGAACGTGTCGAACAGCTCTGACTGGTCGTGCGAGATCCGCATCAGTCCCATGCCGCCCGTGACGTACGGCCGCACCTGGCCACCGTAACCGCCGATGGGAACGCCCACGATGAGGTTACCCATCAGGCTGGCCTGTGAGATGTCGGGAGTGGTCGCCGTGTCCTGGACGAACTCCGGCGTGAAGTTGAATCCGAGCTCCACGCCGAAGATGCCGCCGCCCATGAACGCGGCCGTGCCGCCGTAGGACACGCGGTTCCCGGGCTGATTCTCGAAGTCGCCGCCGAACAGTGACCCGACATACGGCGTCAGCACGACGTCCGCCCGGGCCGGCGCGGCCGGCATGAGCACGAACACCGCCAGAACTGCCGCGATTGTGTATCGAAATTTCATGATGACTCTCCTCTGTTGTAATTAACGGTCACGATCGAACCGTGGTTTGTTGCCGGTCCTCTTCGCATCGACCGGCGTCTGTGATTCATCGTCTCCCCGCGCTTTCCGAATGTTCTCGCCTGCCTCCCTGAGACTTTTCTTCTCGCTCGACGAGCGATCGACGGCCGACGATGGCCGCTCGACGATGGACGATGGACGATCGACGATGGACGATCGGTCTGTGTTCTGCGTTTTTCCGTTCCTCGGGCGCACGTCTCCCCCTACTCCGCGATTTGCAACGCGTTCGCGATGCTTTTCACGCCGGCGATGCTCATCGCCAGCTCGTTGATGCGTCTGCGTTCCTGTTCGTCTTTCACGATCCCCTCGACGCTGATGTCGCCGTTGGTCACGAGAATGCGGATCTGGCGGTCCTTCAAGCGGGGATCGCGGCGAATGGCCAGGTCGAGGTCCTGACGGATGCCGCGATCGGCATCGGTTTCGGGCGCCGCCACGGCGGCAACCGTCTCGTGCCGGGATTCGACCGGCGCGACGCCGGCCTGAGGTGAAACCGGCGCAGGCGCCTTCGTCTCAGCGTGACAACCCGCACACGCGGCGAGTACGAGCGCGACAGGCAATGGCGACCGCATTGGCACTGTCGAATTTACATAGCAAAGTCCGGTCCTCACGGGAGTATGCAAGCGGCCCGAAATTGCGGCACCATAGACAGAGGCGAGGTCTCGTGTCCGGAATTTGTTCGTTCTGCGTTACACATAGTGCGGTAGCGTTCACAGGCGCGTCTGGCACATGACTTGAAGTAGTCGCGGGGGAGACCAATTCGTCATCAAAGGAGAGTCGGCAATGTACGAACCACACTACGAGGAAGAATCACGCGGTAGCGGTTTTCTCATCGGGCTGCTTTGCGGCACCGCCCTTGGCGCCGCCATCGGACTGATGTTCGCGCCGAAAGCTGGCGCCGATTTCCGCCAGAAGCTCTACGATTCGACCGGCGATCTCCGCCGCAAAGCGTACGAGACTTACGGGCAGGCCAGCGAGCAGGTCAACAACGTGGTAACCAAGGGGCGCCAGGCCGTGGATCGGGGACGCGAGGCATTCGACAGCGCGCGTCAGGCCGCATCAGGGCAGGGCGGCAATGGCAGCGCGACGGACTTCGGCACCAGCGCGAATCGCTCCGGGGTGTCGGATTTCAACACTGGCTCGCGAACAACCGGCGGAGCCTGACGCGTTCGTGAGCCGTAGTGTCCGGCTTCCGCCTTCGTTGAAGCTACGACGGACCACCGAAGCTTTGGCGAAGGTGGTCGGCCGGACCGTTGTTCTTCCGGCACGGCCGGATGGCGGTGAGGTTTGCCCAGCCCCCAGGCCCTTTTTCGGGTCCCGCGACGGTTCAGGCACGACAAGTGCACACTGGCCTCCAATCGAGACAGAAACAAGCCAGAAATGGTATTTAATCAATACAGTTTGTAGTTAAACATTACATACTGGACCTGGAGAGTGCACAAATGGCGACCCGCGTGCTCATCATCGACGACGACCGGGATACCGCTGATTTTCTCAAATTGCTCGTGGAACCACGAGGAGATCTGGCGAGAACGGCGGCCGACGCGGCCCAGGCCCGCGAGATTCTCCGCTCGTGGAGGCCCGAGGTGGTCCTCATGGACTTGATGCTGCCCGACGCGGACGGCATCAACCTGCTGAAGGACTTCAAGGAAGCGAGCCCGGAGACGCAGGTCATCATGGTCACCGGCTACGGGAGCGTTCCCAAGGCCGTCGAGGCCATGAAGGCCGGTGCCTTCAGCTTCATCGAGAAGCCGGTGGATGCCGATGTCCTGCTCGTGATGCTCGACAAGGCCACCGAGAAGCTCGAGATGTCGGCCGAAAACAAACGGCTGAAGGAAGAGCTCCGCGACCACACCAGCTTCGCCAACATCGTCGCGCGCAGCGACAAGATGCGGCAGCTGTTTCATCTCATCAAGTCCGTCGCGCCGACCGACGCGAGCGTGCTGATCCATGGCGAGAACGGGACCGGCAAAGAGCTGGTGGCCAGCGCCATCCACGAGCACAGCAAGCGCAAGAAGGGCCCGTTCATCAAGATCAACTGCGCCGCGCTGCCGAGCGAGCTCATCGAATCGGAGCTGTTCGGGCACAAGCGTGGTGCGTTCACGGGCGCGGTGTCGGACAAGACCGGTCTGATGGAGCTGGCCGATGGCGGCTCGCTGCTCCTGGACGAAATCGGCGAGATGCCGGCCAGCCTGCAGGTGAAGCTGCTTCGCGTCCTGCAGGACCGCGAGTTCCGTCCGGTGGGCGGCAGCCGCGTCATCCAGCCCAACTTCCGGCTCATCTGCGCGACCAACATCAACCTGGATGCGGCGCTCGGTGAAGGGAAGCTGCGCGAAGACCTGTACTTCCGCATCAACACCGTCACGCTGGCGATTCCGCCGCTGCGCGACCGTACCGAAGACATCATGTTGCTCGGCGAACATTTCCTCGATCGCTTCTCGGGCCAGCATCAGCGCAACATCCGTTCGATCAAGCCCGACGCGACAAAGGCGCTGCTGCGATACCGTTGGCCGGGCAACGTGCGCGAGCTCGAGCACGTCGTCGAGCGTGCGGTCATCGTGGCCGAAGGCAACGACATTACCCTCGACGATCTGCCGCCGACCATTCGCGACGCCGAACGGCTGCCGAGTCAGACGGGGTTCGTCATTCCGCCGCATCACACGCTGGAGGAAATCGAGAAGCTCGCCATCCTTCAGACTCTCGAACGCACGCGCGGCAACAAGCGCAAGGCCGCGAGCATCCTCGGCGTGTACCGGCCGACGCTGTACAACAAGCTGAAGAAGTACAACCTGATCGAAACACACGAGCGCGCGCCGAAGGCCGCGCCGGCGGCCCCTGCCCCGGCGCCCGCGCCGGTGCCACCCGTACCGCCGGTGCCCGAATCCTAAGGCTGACATCTGCCCTGACAGGAATCGAGTTATGCGGCTGTCGTTTCACCACCCAGCAGCGTAAGGACCTCGCCGGTGATGTAGCTGGAGTCGGCGTTCGAGGCGAAGAACACGAAGGCCGGCGCAATCTCTTCGGGTTGCGCCGGCCTTTTCATCGGCGTATCCGCTCCGAATCTCGCGACCTTCGCGGCGGGCTTGTCCGACGGGTTCAGCGGCGTCCACACCGGACCGGGAGAGACGCAGTTGACGCGAATCTTCCGGTCGACCAGGTTCTGGGCGAGCGATTTCGTGAAGGCATGGATGGCGCCCTTGGTGGCGCTGTAGTCGAGCAACTGGCGGCTCCCCTCGAGGCCGGTAATCGACCCGGTGTTGATGATGGTGCTGCCGGGCTTCAGGTGAGGCATGGCCGCACGGGTCATGTAGAAGTAACCGTAGATATTCGTACGAAACGTACGATCGAGCTGTTCGTCGGTAATGTCCTCGATCGACTTCTGGTGTTGTTGATAGGCGGCATTGTTGACGACGATATCGAGCCTGCCAAACGCGTCGAGGGTGCGTTCCACGACCTCGACACAAAATCCCGACTGCTGGACGTCGCCGGGAACGAGCAGCGCGCGTCGGCCCTCGGCCTCCACCGCCGCTTTCGTCGTCTGTGCGTCCGGTTCCTCGACAGGCAGGTACACGATCGCGACATCGGCGCCCTCGCGGGCAAAGAGCACCGAGACGGCGCGGCCGATGCCCGAGTCGCCGCCGGTGATGATCGCGGCCAGGCCGTCGAGCTTGCCCGCACCGCGGTATTCGGGTGCTTTGTATCGGGGCCGGGGACGGATATTCGATTCGAGTCCAGGTTTAGGCTGGTGTTGTCGGGGGAACGGGGGACGCGGATGTGCTTTCGTACGGGCCATGGAGCCTCCATGGTTGTAGTCGCAAGAGTCGCGCCGGAGATATACTGGCGCACCTCAACTGACGCTCTCTATGCCTAACGAATCGATCCAAGTTGGTCACGCCCGGGCGAGCGGCCTCGTCGATGTACTCGATCGCGTACTCGACAAGGGGCTGGTGATCGCCGGCGACATCAAGATTTCCATCGCCGAAGTCGAGCTGCTGACCATCCGCATCCGACTGATGGTCTGTTCGATCGACAAGGCCGAACAGATCGGGCTGGACTGGTGGCGTCACGATCGTCATCTCTCGCTGGGGAGCGACGAGCTGGCGGTGGAAAACGAGCAGCTCAAGGAAAAAATTCGACGACTCGAGCGGCAACTGGAAGCGGCGCCAGGAACGGCGCAGCGCGCTCCCCGACTGCGCGCCAAGCGGCTCGATCGGCGGTGAACGTGGTGGCAGGTTGCCGAGGAGGCAGTGAATGGCCGTAGAACGCGCCGCAGGCGGCTCGAGTCTTATTGACGTTCTCGATCGAGTGCTCGACAAGGGTATCGTCATCGATGCCTGGGTGCGCGTCTCGCTCGTGGGTATCGACCTCATCACCGTTGAAGCGCGCGTGGTGGTGGCCTCGATCGATACGTACTTGAAATATTCCGAAGCGGTCGGTCAGTCGGTGCCGGTCGCGCGGCCGGCGCTCGAGTCGCGGCCGTACGACGATCTGGTCGCGGAAAATCAGGCACTGCGGGCCCAGCTCGAGGGCGTTCCGGCGGGTGGTGGGCGTGCCGTGTCGAGGCGGCGCCGTCCGCGCGCGTGAGTCATGAACATGCGAGTGCCGCGCACGTAGACAACCATGGCCCGGGGGTCCGTAGAAATCGCGGCGCGATCGGCGGTGTCGGCGGAAGCGAAGCTGGCCCTGCTCGAAGAACTGCACCGGTGTTCGACGGCGGCGGCTGCCGCGCAGAGCACCGTTGAGTGGCTCCTCGCCCACTCGGGCGCCGAGCGCACGGTGTTTGCGGCCCCGGACCACCTCCGCGGCACCCTGAACGGCATTGCGGGCGCCGGCGTCACGCCCCGCCAGGTCAGGCGGCTCTCCCTCCCCCTCGACGACACCAGGCATCCGTTAATCAGCGCCCTGACCAACGGATCGGCCGTCTCGTTTCACAGCACGCGTGACGCGCGCATCGGGTTCCTCGGCGAGGGCCCGTTTACGTCGGTCAAGGTGGGCGGCGGATCCGTGGACGATCCCGCCCTGGGGCTGGTGCTCATCAGTCCAGCGATCGACATGCCGCCTGCCGGCGTCAAGTGGGTCGCCGACGCGCTCGGGCGAACCCTGCAGCGCGTGGGCGCGCCGACCATCGCGTTCGGGGACGAAGATCCCCGGCTGCGGCGGGAGCACGCGCTGCTCTTCAACATCATCAACGCCGCGACCGATCCGATCCTCTTCACCAACATGGAGGGTCAGCTCATCATCGCGAACGCGCGGGCCGAGATGCTCTTCGCGGCGCCGGACGACGTCAGCGAGGGACGGCGGCGCGCGGTGCAGCTGAACAACATGTTCTTCTCGGCGGCGTTGTCGCGCACGGCGCTCGGTGAGGGCGAAGCCGGCCGCCGCGAGCTGCTGCTGGTCGACCCGACTGAAGGATCGGACCTGCTCTTCGAGCTGCTCAGCACGGTCGTCAGCGATCCGCGCGAGGGCATGGGAGTCGTGTCGATTCTGCGCAACATCACCGACCTGCGCATGGCGACGAGGCAGATCGACGAGAACTACGCCAAGCTGCGCGCGGCGGAGGCCGAGGTGCGCGGCGAGCGCGATCGATTGAACCTGCTCATCGATTCGGTAGCCGATCCGATTATCGTGACCGACCAGGAAGGCGAAATCTCGCTGATGAACAATCCCGCCGAGCGCCTGTTCACCGTGGTGCCCGGATCGGGAGAGGAGGCGCAGCGGATCGTCCGCGCCAACGACGCGCACTTCACGTCGTTTGTCTCGGGCCTGTTGTCGACCGGCTGGGAGACCACGCGGCGCGGCGAGATTGCGCTCATCGATCCCAACACGAGCAAGCTCGTCCCCGTCGAAGGCCTCGCGGCCAAGATGCTCTCGGATGTCGGCGAGTTGACGGCCATCGTCACCATCCTGCACGACCGCACGGAGGCGATCGAGCGCAATCAGCTGTACGAGCAGCTGAAGCTCGCGTCGGAAGAGCTCGAAGGAAAGGTCCGCGAGGCCACCGGGGAGCTGGCCAACCAGAACGAACTGCTGCGGCGCCAGGCGCTCGAGCTCGAGCAGGCATCGGCGGCCAAATCGCAGTTCCTCGCCAACGTGTCGCACGAACTGCGCACGCCGCTCAACGCCATCCTGGGATACGCGGCGATGACGCTGCAGGGCGTGTCGGGCGAGCTGAGCGCGCCTCAGCGGCGGAATCTCTCGCGCATCGATGCGAACGCGCGCCATCTGCTGACGCTCATCAACGAGATTCTCGACATCACCCGCATCGAAGCCGGCCGCATGCCCATCCAGGTCGTCGCGTTCAACCTGCCCGAGCTGGTGCGGGAAGTCACGACCGAACTCGAGCCGATTATCGCGAAGTCGGGATTGCAGGTCGTGTGCAAGCTGCCGGGGGACCTGTCGACGCTGCGCACCGATCGTCAGAAGGTGAAGCAGATTCTGGTGAACCTGCTGAGCAACGCCCTCAAGTTCACCCCGAAGGGCAGCATTACCATCAAGGCGCGGATGGCCGGCAAGCAGACGGTGACGGTGGCGGTCATCGACACGGGCATCGGCATTCCCAGGGACGATCACGTCAAGATCTTCGAAGACTTCCGCCAGGTCGACAGCACGCCGAGACGCGCGTATGGTGGCACGGGTCTTGGTTTGTCGATCTGCCGGCGCTTGACGACGATGCTGAGAGGGTCGTTGAAAGTGGAGAGCCGGCTGGGTCACGGGTCGACGTTCACGCTGACGCTGCCGACGTCGTTGAAAAACTACGCGATTGAAAGTGATGTGATGGCGACAAAAAACAAGAACGAGCCGCTCGTGCTGGTCGTCGACGATTTTGCTGACGCGCGCGAGATGTACGGCGAGTATCTCAAGTTCTGCGGGTTCAGAGTGGCCGAGGCGCAGAACGGCGTCGAGGCGATCGACAAAGCCAAGCGCTTGAAGCCCGATCTCATTCTGATGGACCTGTCGATGCCCGTCGTCGATGGCTGGGAAGCCACGCGCCGCCTCAAGGCCGACGCGTCGACCAAGGGCATCCCCGTCGTGGCGCTGACCGGTCATGCCATGGCGGGCCATTCGGAAAGCGCGAAAAGCGCCGGATGCGACGTCGTCATCACCAAGCCGTGCCTGCCGCACGACCTTATCAAAGAGATCAAGAAGGTCATCGGCGCGCCGGCCGGAGCGGCCGTCAAAGCCAAGCGTCAGGGCGCGTGAAAAAAAAGACACCCGGGAAATCTTTACGCGCCCGCCGCACCCAACGCGCCCGAACCTCACGAACCTCACGAACCTCACGAACCAAACGAACCCCACGAACCCTACGAACTAAACCTGTTCGTTGGAATCCCGATCCCGAAGACGTGCAGCGCTCGGTCGTCCAGCTGGTGCTCAGCCTCATCGAGTTCATCCGCAAGCTGATGGAACGGCAGGCTATCCGGCGGCTCGAGGAAAAAACCCTGACGCCCGATGAAATCGAGAACGTGGGGAAAGCGCTGATGAAGCTCGAGCAGACGATTGTCCTCATCGCCAAGCGGTTCAAGCTCGATCCGAAAGATCTGAATCTCGACCTTGGCCCGATCGGGCGCCTGCATTAGCCCGCGTCAGTGTCGGGTCCTGATACAACGTTTAGTCTTCCAGTAACGGATTTTTCCGTGTGCGTTCAACCGTACAGGCGGCCTGCGCTCCGCCGGAAAGGGCACATTAGTTGCTGTGTAATCGGCAGCATGACCCGGGTTTCTGCTATTTACGGCGTATTTACATTCCTGATCGGCCTGTCCGCGCAGGGGCTCGCTGGTGCGCCTGGCCCGGCGCTGCCTGCGCCGGCATCCGATCGCGAAGCGGTCGCGCGTTTCCTGTCTGAAATCGAGAAGCCCCCCGTGGCCTACCACGCGCGGCGCAGGCTCGAAGCGTCGAGCGCCCGGCTGAAGGAATCGGCGTGGCTGGAAGCGACCACCGAATACGATCCGGTCGCGGGGTTCACATATGCGATCGTCGCGCAGGGCGGATCTGAGCGCATCGCGCGACGCGTGCTGAAGCGCGTCCTGGACGCCGAAAAAGAGAACACCGCTGCCGGCGAGTGGCACAAAGGCAACCTGTCGCACGCCAACTACACGTTCGATCTGGGTGGCCACGACAGCACCGACATGCTTCGGTTGCGGCTCACGCCGCGGCGTCGAGACTCGCGCCTCGTGCTCGGGTCGGCGTTGCTCACCGTGAAATCAGGAGACCTCGTGCGTGTGGAAGGGCGGCTCTCGAAATCGCCGTCGTTCTGGATCCGGTGGGTCGACGTGGCGAGCAGCTACGCCCCGGTGGGCGGCACCGTGATGCCCGTCGCGATCGAATCGACGGCCGACGTGCGCATTTACGGAATATCGACATTCCTGATGACCTACGACTACAAGATGGTCGACGGGCAAGCGGTCCACACATCCAAAGAGCTCGCCGAGCGTTAGACCGCACACCGTCGCGCACGAACCCTCCAAAATTCAGGTCCGGGCGTATGCTAGTGCCAGTGGCCGGCATCGAGTTCCTCCTGAACGGTACGCGCGTGCGCGTCGACCATCCTGCCCCGCAGATGACGCTCCTCGACTTCATCCGCTCGCGCGGGCTCACCGGATCGAAAGAAGGATGTGCCGAGGGTGAATGCGGAGCATGCGCCGTCGCACTGGTGGAACCGGACGGCGCGGGATCGGCGTATCGCGTCGTCAACAGCTGCCTGATGTTTCTGCCGATGGCGGCGGGCCGGGAAATCCACACGGTCGAATCGCTGGCGGCCGGCGGAGAGCTCCACGATGCCCAGCGCGAGATGGCTGCTGCCGGCGGATCGCAATGCGGGTACTGCACACCCGGGTTTGTCGTCAGCCTTTTCGCGGAACAGTACCCGGCGCGATCGAACCGGACCGTGCGATACGATGGCGCTCGCCGGAAATCTGTGCCGGTGCACGGGATATCGTCCCATTCGCGACGCCGCCCACGCGCTGGGCCCGGCGCCGGATGACGCCTTTCGCGAGCGCCTGAGCCGTCCGGCCCCGCCACTCGAGGAGCTGTCGACCGCCGGTTTCCTGCGTCCGTCCAGCGTGGACGCGTGCGTGTCGCTGCTACGCGCCTCTCCAGACGCCAGGCTCGTGGCCGGCGCGACCGATCTCGCGGTGGAAGCGAATCTCTTCTCGCGCCGCTGGCCGCTGCTCATCAGCCTCGACGCCATCGACGAGCTGCGCGAGTTTTCCAGCGACGGCGAGCGCGTGAGAATTGGAGCGGCGCTGCCGCTCAATGAGATAGGCCGCCGCTGGTCCGATGCGCCGGGCGTGTTTCACGAGTGGCTCACGCTCTTCGCGTCGCCGCTGATTCGCAACCGCGCGACGCTCGGCGGCAATCTCGCGACGGCCTCTCCCATCGGCGATGCGGCGCCGCTGCTGCTGGCGCTCGACGCCGTGGTGCATCTGGCCGGCGCCGCTGGCCGCCGGACGATCCCGCTGTCTTCGTTCTTCACCGCGTACCGGAAAACCGCGATGGCGGCGGGTGAGATCATCACGGCCGTCGACATTCCGAAACCGCTGCCGCCGTTCGTGCGCTTCTACAAGGTCGCCAAGCGCAGGCTCGACGATATCAGCACGGTGGCGGCGGCCATGTCGCTCGACGTGGATGCGCAGGGAAAAGTGCGGCGGTCGCGGTTTGCCTTCGGTGGTGTCGCCGCGACGCCCGTCCGGATCGCCGAGGCGGAAGCGGCCATCGTGGGTCAGGCCTGGAACGACGCGGCCGTCGAGCGCGTGCAGAGCATTCTCGATCGTACGCTGCAGCCGATGAGCGACCACCGCGGTTCCAGGGAGTATCGCCTCGAGGTGTCGAAGAGTCTGGTTGGGAAATACCAGTGGGAGCACGCGTTGTGAAGGTAGTGGGCCGTCCGATGCCGCACGAGAGCGCTGGCGCGCATGTGACGGGCGAGGCGCTCTATGTGGACGACCTTTGCGGCCGATTCCCGAATCTCCTTCATGCGTGGCCGGTATGCGCGCCGCACGCGCACGCGCGTATCACCGAGCTCGATGTGCTTCCGGCGCTGACCGAGCCCGGGGTCGTCACAACCCTCACGCAGGCCGATGTGCCGGGCGAAGGCGACAGCGGTGCGAATCGGCACGACGAGCCGCTGTTTCCAGTCGAGGTCCTCTTCTACCACCAGCCGGTGGCCTGGGTGCTGGCCGAATCGCTCGAGGCGGCCCGGCACGGTGCCGCGCGAGTCGAGGCGGCGTACGCGCCGCTCCCGGCCATCCTGACGATCGAACAGGCCATCGAGTCCAACAGCTTTCTCACCGACCAGCTTCGCATCGTCGATGGCGACACGCGGGATCTCGATCGGAGCCCGGTGCGCGTCAAGGGAGAGTTGAAGATCGGCGGCCAGGAACATTTCTACCTCGAGACGCAGGCTGCGATCGCGTGGCTGGACGAATCGGGATGTATCGCCGTGCACTCGTCGACGCAACATCCGTCGGAGACACAGGAGATCGTGGCGCGAGTCCTCGGTGTGCGCCGCAACCAGGTGACCGTGGAGTGCCTGCGCATGGGCGGCGCCTTCGGTGGCAAGGAAGTGCAGGCGAATCCGTACGCCGCCATTGCCGCACTGGGTGCTTGGAAGACGAGGCGCCCCGTACGCGTCAGGTTGACTCGCGAGCTCGACATGGCGATTACGGGGAAACGCCATCCCTATCTCGCTCGATACGAGGCCGGCTTCGGGCCCGACGGCCGGCTGATCGCCATTCGTATCGAGCTCTACTCCGACGGAGGCTGGAGCCTCGACCTGTCGGAGCCTGTGATGTGGCGGTCGATGTTTCACGTCGACAACACCTACAAGCTGCCGGCTGTCGAGGTGACCGGCCGCGTGTGCCGGACGCACAAAACGTCGCAGACGGCGTTTCGGGGATTTGGCGGGCCGCAGGGCATGCTGGTTGTTGAAGAGGTGCTCGCACTGGCGGCGCACGCCTTGAACCTTCCCGCCGACATCGTCCGGCAGCGCAACTTCTATCGGGAGGGAGACCACACGCACTACGGCGAACGCGTGCGCGACGCGGGCCGCATCGAAGAAATCTGGAATACCCTGAAGACGTCGAGCGATTACGACAGGCGGCGACGCGACATCGCCGCGTCGAACGCCCTCAACCGTCACGTCAAGCGCGGCCTTGCCATCACGCCCGTGAAGTTCGGCATCTCGTTCACGGCCACGTTCTTCAACCAGGCTGGCGCGGTCGTTCTCGTGTATCGCGACGGCACGGTACAGGTGAATCACGGCGGCACCGAGATGGGGCAGGGCCTTTTCACGAAGATCCAGCAAGTGGCGGCCGAGAGCTTCGGCTTGCCTGCGTCGCGGATTCGCGTCATGTCGACGCGCACCGACAAAGTGCCGAACACGTCGGCGACCGCGGCTTCGTCGGGCAGCGACCTGAACGGCGCCGCGGTCGAGGATGCGTGCGTCCAGATCAGGACCAGGCTGGCCGTGGTGGCGGCCGCCATTCTCGACTGCGACCCTTCGGACGTGCGGTTCGAGGACGGACACGCATCGGCGCGAGGCAAGGGTGTCGAGTTCGGTGCTCTCTGCGAGACCGCGTACAAACAGCGTGTGTCGTTGTTCGCGGAAGGGTTTTACCGGACGCCCGACATCCACTTCGACTTCGCCACGGCGCGGGGCAACCCGTTCTACTACTTTGCGTACGGCGCGGCCGTGTCCGAGGTCGAGCTCGACGGCTTCACAGGACAGTGCCGTTTGATCAGGACCGATATTCTCCACGACACGGGCGATTCGCTCTCGCCTGTCGTCGATCGCGGGCAGATCGAAGGCGGCTTCCTGCAGGGTGTTGGCTGGCTGACGATTGAAGAGCTGCTGTGGGACGAGCGGGGACGGGTCAGCACGGCGGGCGCGTCCACCTACAAGCTGCCGTCATGGTCGGAAGTGCCCGATATCTTCAACGTCGCGATGCTGGAGCGTGCCACGCAGCCCGGCGTCGTGATGGGCAGCAAGGCGGTGGGCGAGCCGCCCTTGATGCTCGCATTTTCGGTGCGCGAGGCCATCCGCGATGCGATTGCCGCCTTCGGGCACGGGCGCGCCTTCACCTTCGACAGTCCGGCCACTCCCGAGCGCGTGTTCTTTGCCGTCCGTCAGGTGCGCGCGTCCGAATACACGACCGGGCGATGACACCGGTCCGCACTCAGGCCCAGCTCTTCCGCGCGACGATTGTCCACACGCCGGTGAATCCCTTTTCATTCGAGACAGGGGATCCGCAATCGCTCATCTGTTTCGAAGATGGCGGCCTTCTGGTTCGCGACGGCCGCATCGTGCTGTGCGACAACTACGCGGCCATGCGGGACGCGCATCCTGATGCGGTCACCGTGGACTGGCGTGGCGGGTTCATTCTGCCGGGATTCATCGACGCGCACGTGCATTTTCCTCAGGTGCGCATCATCGGCGCGATGGGGCGTACGCTGCTCGACTGGCTCGACGCGGTAGCCCTGCCCGAAGAAGCCAGGATGGCTGACACGGGCTATGCCGCCGAGACCGCGCGGCTCTTCCTGCGCGGCCTCGCCGCGCACGGCACCACCACGGCGCTCGTGTTCGGTGCGCATTTCGCCGATGCCACCGCGGAGCTCTTCGAGGCCGCCCATGCGTCGGGATTGCGCATCGTGTCCGGGCTCGTGGTGTCCGATCGTCTGTTGCGACCAGAGCTCCACGTGACGCCGGAGCGAGCCCATCAGGACAGCACACGTCTCATCGAGCGGTATCATCGCCGCGGCCGTCTCCGGTACGCCGTGACGCCGCGCTTCGCGTACTCGACGAGCGAATCGATGCTCGAGGTCTGCCAGCAGTTGATGACCGAGCATCCCGATGTGCGGCTCCAGACCCACATCAACGAGAACTCGAGTGAAATCGCCGAGATGAGGCGGCTGTTTCCATGGGCGGCCGACTATCTCGCCATCTACGAACGCTACGGGCTCAGCGGAAACCGGTCCGTGATGGCGCACAACGTTCACCCCACCGCATCCGAACTGACTCGCCTTGCGGCGCTGGGCACGGCGGTGGCCCACTGCCCGTGCAGCAACGCATCGCTCGGCAGCGGTGTCTTTCCGCTGAAGCGGCACGTGGATGCCGGCGTCACCTGCGCCCTGGGCACCGACGTCGGCGGCGGGCTGGGGTTCGGGATGTTGAAAGAGGGGCTGCAGGCCTATCTGATGCAGCGGCTCGCTCCCGATCCCATCGCCCTCGACGCGCCGCGGCTGCTGTACATGGCGACCCGCGCGGGGGCCGAAGCTCTGGGCATGGAGGGAGACATCGGCGATTTTCGTCCGGGAAGGCCGCCGACTTCGTCTATCTGCGTCCGCCCGAGGGCAGCGTGCTCGAAGGCGTCGTCCGGCGTGCCGATGGGGTGCCGCAGGCGCTCGCCTCGCTGTTTACGCTGGCCGGCGCTGAAAGCGTGCGCGAAGTGCGCGTGGAAGGGGATATCGTATTTTCGAGTGCCGATTGACGATTGACGATTGAATTGACGATTGACGATTGAGTTGACGGGTGACGAGCTGACGACGATGGACGATGGACGATCGACGATCGACGATCTCAACCGGACCGATCGTGCCGGTTTTCTCCAGGCGGTCGGCTGGGTCTTCGAAGGCTCGCCGTGGGTGGCCGAACGGGCCTGGGACCTGCGGCCGTTCGCGTCGCTCGATGCGTTGCACGATGCGATGATGTCGACGGTCGTGGCGGCCACGATGGCCGAACAGCTCGATCTCTTGCGCGCCCACCCGGATCTCGGAGCTCGTGTCGCCATGACCGAGGCGTCGAAACGCGAACAGTCTGGAGTGGGCCTCGATACCCTGGCGCGCGACGATATGGATCGGCTTCAGGCGCTGAACAAGGCCTACCGTGAAAAGTTCGGGTTTCCGTTTCTCTATGCCGTCAAGGGCAGCACGAAGCAGGATGTGCTGAATGCGCTCGAGCGGCGGCTGACGTCGGCGCGCGATGCCGAACACAAGGAAGCGCTGCGGCAGGTCCATCGCATCGCCCGGTTTCGATTAGAAGAAGTGGTGAGATGAACACATTCGCATCCGGACCAAAACGGAACTACTACGGCAAGGGCGATGTCATTGCCTATCGTCTCAACCGGGACGGCCGCGTGCCCGAGGGTCGCAGTCCCGTCTTTGGCGCCAGCGTGCTGCTGCTCGTCTACGGCGACACCTTTTGGAAGACCTACACCGAGGGCGACAACAGCGGCCTTGTCGCCACGGATTCGATGAAGAACTTCATCCAGCGCGAGACGATGAATTTTGGCGGAAACGATTTGGAGGAGTACTGCCGGTTTCTCGGAGAGAAGTTCCTGGCCAGGTACGCCCAGGTCGAAGGGCTGCAGATTTCGGCATCGGAGATGCCCTACGCACCTCTGGGGACGAGCGTGGCGTTCCGGCCGGCGGGTCCCGACCATGCAACTGCGCGCCTCGAACTGACGCGCGCGGGCATCGCCGAGGCGGTATCCGGCGTGCGCGGCTTCAAGCTGCTGCGCCTGGGCGGCAGCGCCTTCCGCGGGTTCGTCCGCGACGAATACACGACCCTGCCAGACCTCCACAACCGTCCCTTGCACATGTGGCTCGACCTCGAGTGGAGCTACGTCCGTCCCGACGCGGCGTTCAGCGCGGGCACGGTCGTGGCCCGCGCGCGGCAGATCGTCCACGACGTGTTCACGTCGTTCGAGTCGGGCAGCATTCAGCAGGTCATCTACCAGATGGGCACGAAGATGCTCGGCGAGATTCCCGCGATGGCCGAGGTGCACCTCGAGGCGAACAACCGCACTTGGGATACGATTGCGGAGCGTGGCGAGGAACTGGGGGTCTACACGGACGCCAGGCCCCCTTATGGATGCCTCGGACTGACGCTGACACGGACAATGACGGAAAAAACAAGAGACTAAGAGATCAGGAGACGCTTTTTCTTTCCGAAAAAAGATGTCTCCTAATCTCCTAATCTCTTGTTAAGACACCATGGCGCGAATCTCGACACATGTTCTCGACATCACACGCGGCACCCCGGCGCACGGCATCGCCGTCGAGCTTCACTTCGTGAAGGGCGCCGAACGCCGGCTCATCGCCGCGGTAACCACGAACGCCGACGGCCGGACCGATCAGCCGCTCATTGCCGGCGATCAGCTCGAGACGGGCATCTACGAGCTCTCGTTCCACGCGGCCGACTACTTCCATCGCCTCGGCATTGCGCTGACCGACCCGCCGTTCATGGGCGTCATCGTCATCAGGATCGGCATTGCCAGTTCCGCCGGCAACTATCACGTGCCGCTGCTCGTCTCGCCCTACGGTTACAGCACGTACCGTGGATCATGACAGCCGAAAGACGCGAGCAGGCCCGCGAGGTGATTCGCTGGTGCCGGCAGCTCGCGAAGCTGTCTGACGATCGCAACGCCACGACGCGAACGTTTCTCTCCAAATCGATGCGCGACGTGCACACGGCCCTGGCCGCATGGATGGCGCGGGCCGGCATGTCGGTGCGCGTCGACGCGATCGGCAATATCCGCGGCACGAAAGAAGGGGGGCGCCCGGTGCGCCGCGCTTCTACATCGGCTCGCATCTCGACACCGTCCCGAATGCCGGCGCCTTTGACGGCGTGCTGGGCGTCGTGCTCGCGATTGCGCTCGTCGAGCTTGTCGGCGGGAAACGCCTGCCGTTTGCGATCGAGGTCGTCGGATTCTCGGACGAAGAAGGCGTTCGGTTCGCCGTGCCGTTTCTCGGCAGCCGCGCGATGGCCGGCACGTTCGACATGGCGCTGCTCGATCGCGTCGATCAGGCGGGCAAGAGCGTGCGTGACGCCATCCGCCACTTCGGTCTCGAGCCGAATCGCATCGCCGATGCGCAGGTGCCCGCGAACGCGCTCGGCTACCTGGAGTTGCACATCGAGCAGGGGCCCGTTCTGGAAAACCTCAACCTCCCTCTTGCCGTCGTCGACGTGATTTCCGGACAGACAAGAGCGGAGCTCACGTTCGTGGGCGCGGCCGCCCATGCGGGCACGACGCCGATGAAGATGCGCAAAGACGCCCTGGCGTGCGCCGCGGAATGGATCGCCGAAGTCGAGCGCGAGGCGCTGGCGACGCCGGGTCTGGCGGCCACCGTCGGCAAGATCGCCGTCGAGCCTGGCGCGGGAAACGTCGTGCCGGAGCGCGCGGTGGTGTCGCTCGACGTCAGGCATCCGGCCGATGGGATGCGCAAGAGTGCGGCCGAACGGCTGACGCGGGCAGCCGAAGAGATTGCATCGCGGCGAGGCCTGACGATGACGTGTGAGCCGCGCCTGGATCAGCCAGCGGTCGCCATGGACGCGTCGATCGCGGCCTTGCTCGATCGCGCGCTCGAGCGGAGCGGCGCACCGCCGCACCGCATGTCGAGCGGCGCCGGCCACGATGCGATGATTCTCGCCGCCAGGATGCCGGTCGGCATGTTGTTCCTGCGCTGCGAGAAAGGGATCAGCCATAACCCCGCTGAAAATGTCCGCGAAGACGATGTGGCCGCCGCTCTCGAGGCCGGCGTGACGTTTCTCGACGAGCTTGCGAGCCGAAAATTTGACTGACACATTCGTCCGCGGCGGCACGCTCGTGTATCCCGATCGCCGCATCAGGGCGGACCTGCGGATTTCCGATGGTCGCATCGCGGAGATCGCCGAAGAGCTGCCCGGCGCCGGGCAGGAAATCGACGCACGAGGTCTTCACATTTTTCCGGGTTTGATCGACGTGCACCTGCACTTCAACGAACCTGGACGGACCGGCTGGGAGGGCGCGGAAACCGGAAGCCACGCGCTCGCGGCCGGCGGCGGCACGCTGTTCTTCGATATGCCGCTCAACTCGACTCCGTGCACGGTGAACGCCGAAGAGGTCGATCGCAAGCGCCAGGCGCTGGAGGCGTCCTCGATTGCCGATTTTGGTCTGTGGGGCGGTCTCATCCCGGGATCCGTCGAGCACATGGCGCCGATGGCCGAGCGCGGCGTCGTGGGTTTTAAAGCGTTCATGTGCGATTCGGGTCTACCGGAATTTCCGCGGGCGGACGACCGGACGTTGCGCGACGGCATGCGCGAAGCGGCGCGGCTCGATCTGCCCGTTGCCGTTCATGCCGAGAGCCAGGACATGACGAGCGCGCTCGCGGCCGCGATGACGGGATCGACGGCGCGCGACTTTCTCGATTCACGTCCTGTCGCGGCCGAGCTGGACGCCATCGCGCGCGCGACCGACATCGCCGGAGAAACCGGTGCGCGACTTCATATCGTCCATGTGAGTACGGGCAGTGGTGTGATGAAGGCGAGAGAGGCGCGCGAGCGGGGCGTCGATGTGTCGGTCGAGACCTGTCCGCACTACTTGTTTTTCACCGAGGAAGATCTCGAGACGATCGGCGTCGCCGCGAAATGCGCGCCGCCGTTGCGCGATCCCGACGACCAGGCGGAGCTATGGGGGCATGTCGTCGACGGGCTCGTCGACCTGATTGCGTCGGATCATTCGCCGTCGGAACCGTCGTTGAAGAAGCCTGGAGACTTCCGCGCGTCGTGGGGCGGCGTGGCGGGCCTGCAGTCGACCCTGGCGGTGCTCTTCGAGCGAGGGCTCGACGGCCGGCGTCTCCGGTTCGAGCAGATTGCGGGCCTCGTGGCGGCCGGTCCCGCGCGACGCTTCCGAATCCCGTCAAAAGGCGCGTTGACAACGGGAAACGACGCCGATCTCCTGCTGCTCGACCCATCGCGTTCGTATACGCTGGAAGCGGCGCACCTGCTCCAGCGCCATAAAATAAGCCCCTATATCGGCTTTGAGTTCAGCGGCGTGGTCGTCCGGACGATCCGCCGTGGTGAGACGATTTTTCAGGACGGGAAAATTGTGGCAGAGACCAGAGGCGCGTTCGTTCGCCCGGTTCGGTAGCGCAGGGCTTCAGCCCTGCCATTAAACCTATGTCCGATCTGATCATTGTCGCCGGCCCGCACAAACTGAAGGCGAGACTCGAAACCGAGAAGGCGCCGCTGACGTGCGCGGCCTTTCTCGCGATGCTGCCGTTCAAGGAAAACCTCCTGCACGTGCGGTGGAGCGGCGAATCCATGTGGGTGCCGCTCGGCAACCTGGCGGTGGCAGTGCCGCCGGAGAACGCGACGACGTATCCGTTGCCCGGAGAGATTCTTCTGTATCCGGGCGGCGTCAGCGAAACGGAAATTCTCATTCCATACGGGCGCACGCAGTTCGGCAGCAAGGCGGGCCTCCTGGCCGGCAATCATTTTCTGACCGTGGTCTCCGGCGCCGAGCACCTGACCGACCTCGGCCGGCTGGCGCTGTGGACGGGTGCGCAACCCATCCTGATCGATCGCTACGATGACTGACGCGCGCTGGTTCGGCCATCCCCGCGGTCTGGCGACGCTCTTCTTCACCGAGATGTGGGAGCGCTTCAGTTACTACGGGATGCGCGCCATTCTCGTGCTGTTCATGACCAACCAGGTGAGCACCGGTGGCATGGGCCTGGACGACGTGACGGCGACGGCGATTTACGGGCTCTACACCGCCGCGGTGTATGTCGTCGCGCTGCCCGGCGGCTGGATTGCCGATCGACTGCTTGGTCTTCGGCGATCGGTGTTCTGGGGCGGCGTCGTCATTGCCGCCGGTCATTTCACGCTCGCGATTCCCAACATCGTTGCGTTCTACCTGGGGCTCTCGCTCATCGTCGTCGGCACGGGACTGCTGAAGCCGAACATCAGCGCGATTGTCGGCGATCTGTATCCCGAGGGGGGTGCGCGACGCGACGCCGGATTCTCGATCTACTACATGGGCATCAACATCGGCGGCATGATGGGCCCGCTGATCTGCGGATATCTCGGTGAGATGGTCGACTGGCACCTTGGCTTCGGCGCCGCCGGTGTCGGCATGGTGCTCGGACTGATTCAGTACTCGCTCGGCGGCCGGCATCTCGGTACGGCGGGCGAGCTGCGTCCGGAATCGCAGTCGCCGGCGTCCCGAAGCGCGGCCGGCCGATCGCTCTTGCGTGCGGTGGAAGCGATCGCGGGTCTTGGGCTGATTGTCTGGGCGCTGCAGGCGATGGGCGCGGTCCGGCTGACGCTCATCGGCTTCGTCGACTGGGCAGGCCTCTTCATCGTGTCGCTCGCGGCGGCGTACTTGCTCTACGTCGTGACGCTGGGGGGATTGTCGACCGCGGAGAAGAAGCGCATCGGCGTCATCGCCGTGTGCTTCCTGGCCGCCGCGTGTTTCTGGTCGGGCTTCGAGCAGGCCGGCTCGTCGATGAACCTGTTCGCCGACCGCCTGACCGATCGCGTGTTCGGCGGATGGGAAATGCCGGCGAGCTGGCTGCAGGCGGTGAACGGCCTGTTCATCATCCTGCTCGCACCGATGTTCAGCGCGCTCTGGCTCTGGATGGGATCGCGCAATCCGTCGATTCCCACCAAGATGGGGATGGGGCTGGTGTTCCTGGGCGTCGGATTCTCCGTGCTGGCGTGGGGTTCCATCAACGCGACGCTCGAAAATCCGGTGAGCCCGAGCTGGCTCGTCGCCACCTACTTCCTCCACACCATCGGCGAGCTCTGCCTGAGCCCGATCGGGCTGAGCAGCATCACGAAGCTCTCGCCCGCGCGCTACGTGGGCCAGATGATGGGCATCTGGTTCATGGGTGCCGCGCTCGGCAATCTCGTCGCCGGGCGCGTCGCCGGCCTCATCGAGTCGCTGCCGCTGCCGCAGCTCTTCGGCGCGGTGACGATGTTCTCGGCCGCCGCGGGATTGATCCTGCTCGTCTTCGCGAAGCCACTCAAGGGCTGGATCGGGGATGCGAAGTGACGACCCTTAACAAGAGATTAGGAGATTAGGAGTTATCTTGCTGATCTGAGACTGCCCGACACGCTGCACGCTGCAAGAAATGCACTCCTCACGAGCTTCTGCCTTTGCAGACTTTGACATCTCACCTCAGGTGTCCCCGCAAAAATGCCCGTTCAATTCTGGCTTGAAATCTGCTCTGCAAGGAAGGATGACTGATGCAGGGCTTGATCAACTCACCGAACGGATCATCGGGTGTGGAATCGAGGTGCACAAGACGCTTGGGGCAGGTTTGCTCGAGTCGGTCTACCGCGAGTGTCTGCTAATCGAGTTGCGCGCAGCAGCGTTGCACGTCGTCGGCGAGCAGTGGATGAAGCTGAAATACAAAGGCACTCCGCTCGTGCCTCAGCTGCGCCTCGACTTGCTGGTTGACGACTGCGTCATCGTCGAACTCAAGGCCGTCGAACGTATTCATCCGGTCCATCTTTCACAGGTGATCACGTATCTGAAATTGACCAACCACCCGGCCGGATTGATCATGAACTTCAACGTGACGTCGCTGCGAAGCGGCGTCAGGCGCTTGAACCACCCAGACCGTTACGTGAAGAGAACCAAGAAGCCAAACTCCTAATCTCTTAATCTCTTGTGAAGTTTGTCAGGTCAGGGAAGGGAGTACGCAAGGATCGCATCGCCCGCACCGAATTCGTTCCCGCCGCCCGCCGCGATCACCACGAACTGCCGTCCGTTCGCTTCATACGTCATCGGCGTCGCGCGGCCGCCGGCGGGGAGTGGAGTCGTCCACAGTTCCTTCCCGGTGTCGATGTCGAATGCGCGGAACATGCGGTCGAGCGTCGCGGCGATGAAGACGAGTCGCCCTGCGGTGACGATCGGCCCACCGAGATTGGGCATGCCGAGGTTGCCCTCCGGTTTCGGTACACCCTGGCGGCAATGGCGGAGTGCCGAGAGGCACGTCCCAGAGACGCGCCCCAGTCCGCAGACTGATGGCGACCAGCGCGCCGAAGGGCGGCGGCGAACACGGGATGAACCCCGGCCCCAGCAGGAGGCGGCGTCGCATGACGTACGGCGTGCCTTCCATCAGCGTGTACTCGTAGCCCTGGCCGAGCCGGCTCGATTCCTGTCGCGCAGCGCTGAGATCGAATCCCTTCGCCGGAATCAACTGCACCATGGCCGCAATCCGGTTCACGGGCACGACGACGATGCCGGACTGCTCGTCGGCGGCCACGCCGCCCCAGTGCGCGCCGCCGATGTTCGACGGCATGACGAGCGTGCCCTCGAGGCTGGGCGGAGTGAAGATGCCTTCGTTGCGCAATCCCGCGATCAGTTGCCGGCACGCGGCCAGAGCCTCGGGTCCGATGCCGAACGCCTGATCCGCCGTGAGGCTGTGCGGACTCAGCGGCGGCGTCAACGTGGTGAACGGCTGCGTTGGCGACGCTTCTTCGCCTGGAATCGTGCTCGCGGGGACTTTGCGCTCTTCCACCGGAAAGATCGGCACGCCGGTCTCGCGATGCAGCACGAACAGTTGTCCGGTCTTGGTCGCCTGCACGACGGCTGGAATCGTCTTGCCGTCGCGCGTCACGTTCACCAGCGCGGGCGGAGAGGCGTTGTCGTAATCCCAGAGATCGTGATGCACGGTCTGGAAGTGCCAGACGACGGCGCCGGTTGACGCACGCAGCGCCACGATGGAGTTCGCGTAGCGGTTATCACCCAGGCGGAGCGCGCCGTAGTAGTCCGGCGCGGCGCTCGACGTGGGGAGAAACACGAGATCCCGTTGAGGATCGGCGGCCATCACCGACCAGACGTTTGCCGCCCCCGTGCGGGCGGCGCTGCCGTTCTTCCAGGTCGCAGACGCCGGATCCTTCGGATCCTGCGGAATCGGGATCCCACGTCCATCGAAGCTGGCCCGTTCGTGCGTCGAAGGCGCGCACCTCGCCGCTGGCCGGCGCCGGCCGGGAATTGTCGGCGATGGCCGATCCCGTGATGACCAGATCGTTGACGACCAGGGGTGGCGACGTCACTTCGTAGGCCGTCGGAAACGCGGGGCGAACGCGCAGCGCCTCGCGCAGGCCGATGGTGCCCTCGACGCCGAAGACGACACAGGGATAACCCGAGGCTGCGTCGAGTGAAATCAGCCGCGCATCCATCGTCGCCACGTAGATGCGGCGGCGGCAGGGCGCGCCCGGCTTCAATGTGTTGTCGAGCCAGGTCGAGACGCCGCGGCTGGCGAAGTCGCCATACCCGGCCTTCGGATTGACTCTTGCGTCGAAGCGCCAGATCTCGCGGCCCGTCGCCGGATCGAGCGCCATCACCTTCCCGAGCGGGGTGCTGATGTACATCACGTTGTCGACGACGATCGGCGTCACCTGGAGCGAGGGTTGTCTCGGGAGATCGAGCGCGGGCTCGCCTGTGTGATAGCGCCAGGCGGCGACGAGCTTCGCGACGTTGTCGCGCGTGATGCGCGTCAGCGGCGAGAATCGCGTGCCGCCCGGCGTGCGGCCGTGGAATGGCCAGTCGTTTGGGGCCGGCGTCTGCGCGATGGAGATGGCCGCGTAGGCGGTGAAAACGACGGCGAATGTAATCGGGCGCTTCATCGTGTGCGAGGCAATTTTAGCGCCCGGCCGATGCAACCAACAACTGCTGTGCAGGACGGCAACTTAGGTCGCCTATGTCGCATGGATTTGCCGGTACATCGGCTATCACAAGAAAGCGCACCCGCGCACACTGGGTGAACCAGAGATCTCCACTTTCCTGACCTATCTGGCCACGCACCGGCACGTCAGCGCGTCCACTCAGAATCAGGCGCTTGCGGCGCTGCTCTTTTTGCATCAACACGTGCTCCATGTTCAGCTCGGCACTGTGGAGCATGTGGTCCGCGCGCGGCAGCCGTTTCGGCTTCCGGTCGTGCTGAGCCGGCAGGAAGTCGCCGCCGTTCTTGCACCGCTCGATGGAAGCATGTGGATCATCGGCATGCTCCTGTACGGCGCGGGTCTCAGACTCGGGGAATGTCTCACGCTGCGGGTGAAGGACCTCGACTTCGAACGGAGCCAGATTGTCGTCCGCCGCGGAAAAGGTCAGAAGGATCGTGTGACCATGCTGCCGGCGGCCGTGGTCGAGCCGTTGCGCGGGCATCTCGAGGCCGTGCGCAGGCTGCACGCGACGGATCTCGAGCACGGCACCGGTCGTGTGGTGTTGCCCGACGCGCTCGAAAGGAAGTATCCGAATGCCGCGTCGGAATGGGGATGGCAGTTTGTGTTTCCCTCCGCGCGGATCTGCCGGGATCCGCGCTGGGGTCCACCATCGCGGTTTCACCTGCACGAGTCGGCGGTGCAGAAGGCGGTTGCCGCGGCGGTCCGGCAATCTGGCGTCGCGAAGCGGGTCGGTCCGCACACGTTTCGGCATTTGTTTGCGACGCATCTGCTGGAGGACGGCTACGACATTCGTACTGTGCAGGAGCTTCTCGGCCACAAGGACGTGAGCACGACGATGATCTACACGCACGTGTTGAGCCGTGGAGCGCTGGGCGTGAGGAGTCCGGCAGACCGCCTGACCCTCGTAGGGCGACGGATGTGAGCCGAACGCGGAGCGTTCCATCCAGCCGACGCGGTTCGCCGCATTCTTCGCGGGTAACCTCCTGCAGGCAGTTGCTGTGTCATCAGGGAAACTCTTGCGGTTCAGCAGATCGCCGGCGTCAGGTGGCCCACCCCTGACTGCGTTAGCCGCCAGCTGTGCGGCCATCCGGCGACTGATGTGCGGCCGTATGCCGGCGGCCAACGAACCGCGATCCAGGGGTTTCCATTCGTGCTAGCATCCGCGCCATCCGCACTTTACGGGCTGGATCGTCGCGCTGCGTCGCGTGGGAATAGCCGTTTGGTATTCCATCGTGGGGATCAAATCAATACTAGTCAGACGGACACGAGAATAGACAATCCGATCTCAGGTCGTTCTATGACGAATCGGCTTCTTCACTTCACGCTTCGAGCGGAATGGGCGCGGCAGGCGGCTCCATCAAGCTGAAAGGACAACACCAATGAAATACGGAATAGTGCATCACTTTCCCGGCGGCACGAAAGCCCAGTACCACGCAGTACTCAAGGCTGTGCACGCCACAAAGGACAGCTTGCCTGAAGGGCAGCTATTCCACGCAGCGGGCCAGTCGGCTGGCGGTTTTACGGTCGTGGCGGTCCACGACTCCAAGGAGAGTTGGGAGCGGTTCCGCGACACCATCTTGATGCCCAGGATGAAACAGGGCATCAGTGGCGGATTCACCACTCCGCCGCAGGAGACAACTTTTGAAGTTCACAACCTGATGCCGTGAGAACCGGCGCCGCGAGCCAGCCTGCGACAGGCCCAGAGGTCGGACTGGAGTGGCATCTCCAACTCAGCCGTGGCACATGAACGTCGGGGCAACGCCGAACGTAGACGGTCACGAACGCTGGGGTTCGCGGGTGGTTGTGTGCACTGGTCACGGTGATCGTGGTTGTTGCCGTCCAACACGCAACTGGAGCCGGCGCGCCTGATGGTCCTGTGCCACCCGTCGCAGCGGCGCGCGGCTCCTTTGGAACGTTGACCGACAGAATGCATTGAGCGATCGTTCGGAGAACACAATGCAATTGAATGCCGGGAGCGACCCAGTGTTCCTAGACGCACTTCAAGGGTTAAGGAAAGGAGATTTCTCTCGGCTCGAGCCGCTGTTCGCTGGCGACGTGGCTGGTTCTGGGAACCGGGCTCGCATTGTCGAATGGCATGAAGATGGCCTGTTTCGGAACAAACCGACCGTGTTGGCGGAGGCTCTTAGCTGTGCGTGTTTTCTTGGCCGAACTGCCATCGCAACGTACTTGCTTACGCATGGCGTCGCCCCGTCGGGTGGCATTGGTACCGGCCTGAATGCGTTCCATTGGGCCGCGAATCGTGGCCAATTGGAAGCGGTGCGGTTGCTCATTCAGTGGAAAGCACCTTTCGAACCGCGAAGCATGTACGGGGGCAACGTTCTGGACACTGCCGTCTGGTCGGCGATCAACGAACCGCGGCCAACCCACGTGCAGATTGTCGAAGAATTGCTGAAGGCTGGTGCTCGTCTGGCCGATGAAGAGTGGCCGACAGGCCACAAAGAGATCGACGCGATCCTAAAACGTTACAAGGCGGTCTAACCGGCGAATGGAGCCGACGCGCCGGCCGGTCTTGGTGAGCGCATGTCGGCGCGCGGCTCATTCGCGATCGTTAGGCCGCACCCCAACTCTCGTCGACACTCGGATTGATGCCAATGAGCGAGGATGGTTCCAATGGATATGAGGGGATCGCGAGCATTTACGTTGCCGGACGTGGCACCCGTCCCCTAGTCGGCGATGCGATCGGCGCCGCCACCGTCCGGGCGTGGGCACAAGCCTTTCCCCCGGGTGCGACAGTCCTCGACCTCGGCTCCGGCCCCGGTGAGCCGAGCACGCGGATCCTGCAGGAGGCCGGCCTCGCGACCTACGCAGTCGATGCATCATCGGCGATGGTCGCTGCATTCCGCGAGCGCTTCCCGGGCGTGCCGATCGAGCAAAACACGGTCGAAGCGTCTGAGTTCTTCGACCGGACCTTCGATGGTGTGCTTGCCTGGGGGCTCCTGTTCTTGCTCAAGCCAGTAGCTCAAGCGCTTGTCATCGAGAAGGTGGCGGGCGCGCTCAACCCCGGAGGGCGTTTCCTCTTCACGGCCCCTAAAGAGCCCCTCGAATGGTTGGATGCCATGACCGGCCGTCAGTCGCAGTCACTCGGGGCGCAAACCTATGAGCGATTGCTGCGCGATGCCGGTCTGACGTGGGTGGCCGAAGCGCAGGACGAGGGCGAGAACCACTATTACTTCGTCGAGAGGCGGCAGCCGAGCCGCGGCTTGGAGGGACGAC
>CAWGSZ010000012.1:0-109873 GCA_963825295.1 Vicinamibacterales bacterium
TGGCGACGCAGCGGCGCCTGTTCGGGCAGGATCAAGCCCCTGACGAGCGCTACTTCCTGGCCACTGGGCGCCTAACAGAGGCTGAGCCGCTCATATTGGACGCAATGGCGCGCGAGCCCAACAACGTTCCGAGGCTGGAACAGCTCGCGCTCCTTCGGGCTTTGCAGGAGCGGCATGCCGAGGCCCAGGCGCTGGTACCTCGCATCCTATCCAACGCCCAGCGCAATCGATACTATCACCACGTCACGTACTCGATTGCCCGCATCTACGCACTCGGCAGTAAGGCCGAGGACGCAGCGCGTTGGCTGAAAGAAACCATTGACGGCGGCTTTCCGTGCTATCCACTGATGGCCTCGGATACGTTTCTAGACCCGGTCCGAAACGCGCCAGAGATTCAGGCGTTGTTGATCCGTCTGCGCTCGCAGGACCAGGACTTTCGCGCGATAGTAGCTGCGCCGTTGCGTATCCCGTGAGCGGGGAGGCAGCGGGTGCCGCTGAGGAACGTATCGATCTTGGCCCCTCGAGTGCGATCTTCTTGGTGAGGATCCCGGAGGGAATGCCCATATTCCTGAGCGGCCTCAGTGATTGTACGACCAGAACAGGATACCTGCGACGGTCCCAACGAGTATCCCACCCACAAATGCAGATAAGCCAGTTGTTGAGGCAGCGGCCAGAATCACAAGGGTAACCAGTGAGCCAAGGAAGACACTTGCCATCCTGAACGAATCATCCATTCCGGCCAAGGCAGGATCACCCGAATCTGCGTCCCGAGACCTGTGGCTGACCGACTCGAGCCCTGAGACCGGCTCGTTCGCCCTCACCATTTCTGTTTCGACGACGCGTGGCAGTGGGCGCAATGGAGGCAGAACAGAGTGGGCTGGAGGGGTCTCCGGGTAATTCTTCTCGTCGGTCATGTTAGCCTCCACCGCAACGGTCGATCGAATCCTCGAATGTGGATTGAACGCGAGAGAAGCCTGTTTCGATTGTGAGCGCACACATTTCGACTGTCAAACCATTGGGAAATGTCTCCCTGGCGGATGACTTTTCCACGGGTTGTTCCATCGCATTCAGGTCGAGCTGGGGTTCGTGCCTGCCGGCGGTTAGATGAAAGGCCTCATTCCGCGCGCAGCGCGACGAGCGGGTCCACGTGCGTCGCGCGCCGGGCGGGTATGTAGGTGGCGACGAACGTCACGATGGCCAGCGGCACCGCGACGGCGAGATAGGCGAGCGGATCGCGCACGTCCACCTGCTGAAGCGCGCTGGCGGTGACCGAGACGAGCGCGGCTGCGCCGGCGGATCCGAGAAACAGCCCGAGCGTCAGGGGTACGGATCCGCGGACGATGACCATGCCGAGAATCGACCGGGGCTCGGCGCCGAGCGCCATGCGCACGCCGATCTCGCGGGCGCGCTGGCTGACCGAAAACGAGATGAGCCCGTAGACGCCCGCCGCCGCGAGCAGCAGGGCGACGACCGCAAACACGCCGAGCATGCCGGTGAAGAGATACGTGCCGCCGAGATCTTCGACGAAGAGGCGCCGCATGCTGCGGGCGTCGTAGATGGGCTGTGTCTTGTCGAGCCGTGCAATCTCCGCGCGGATCGCCGGCGCAAGCTGCACGGGATCGGGTGCGGCGCTGCGAACGACAAAAGCCGCGACACGATGGGACCGCCACGAACCTGGCACGTAGATCTGTGGTGTGACGGCGAGATCGGGTCCCGCATTCCTCACGTCGTCGGCGATGCCGACGACTTCGAGCCATTCATTCGGCCTGTCGGCAAACGCGATGCGCTGTCCGATCGGGCTCTGTCCCGGCCAGTACTGGCGCGCCGCTTCGCGGCTGACGAGCGCCACCGGCGGAGCGTTGTTGTAATCCGCTTCGACGAATCCACGGCCCTGCAGCAGCGGAATCTTCATCGTCTGCAGATAGCCGGCGCTGGTCGCGACCTGCGCGGCCTGCGGCTGCGCGTCCGATGGAGGCGCCGGCCTCCCCTGAATAACGAAGTGCGCGGCGATCTGGCGGTCTGTCACCGGAAGGCGATTGGTGACGGCGGCTCCGGCCACGCCGGGCACCGACCGGATGCGCTCGAGCGCGGCTGTATAGAAGCGCTGCGTTGCCGCTCCGTCGGGATAACCGGCTTCGGTCAGGCTCATCCGGAACGTCAACACCTGCTCCGAGTCGAATCCTCTGTCCATGTAGTGCAGCCGCCACGTGACGCGTCCGATGAACGCGACTTGCATCATCAGCACCAGCGCGAGCGCCACCTGCGGCACGACGAGCGATTCGCGCAGCCATCGGCCGCGGCGCGTCTCGGCGCCGCGAGTGCCCTGGCGCAGCTCTTCCATATCGGGCTTCGACATGCGTATCGCCGGCAGGAGCGCAAATCCGAAGGGCGCCAGAAGCGTCAGCGCGAGGCTGACCGACAGCACGCGGCCGTTCAGCCCGATGTCGTTGAAACCGTCGATGCCCTCGCTGGCGAACCGGATCGCCGCGAGTCCCCACCAGGCCAGGAACAGCCCGGCGGCGCCGGCGAACGACGCGGTGACGAGGCTCTCGACCATGAACTGGCGGATCTGTCGCCATCGCCCGGCGCCCATGGCCGCGCGGACGGCGAGCTCGCGGCGCCGCGTCGCCACCTGCGCGAGGATGACGCTCGAGACGTTCGCGCAGGCGATGCACACCACCATGAAGGCGATCGACGAGAGCAGCAGCAGGACCGCGGCGATGTTGGCGCCGAGCATCTCGATGAGGGGACGCACGACCACGCCGTTTCTGGCGTTGGTGCGCGGGTAGTCGCTCTGGAGCTGGCGCGCCACTCGGGCGAGGTCGGCTTCGGCCTGCTCGCGGGCGACGCCCGGCTTCAGCACGCCGGTGACGAACAGCCGGCGATCGTCGCGCCGCTCGCGCTCGCGATCGAGCACGAGGGGCACCATGACGTCGATCGCCTTGAACAACCCCCGGCCGGTCGGTGCGGGCAGGACTCCCACGATCGTGTGCGGCTGGCCGTCGATCGTCATCGATCGGCCCGCGAGATCCCTCGCACCGGAGAACTGGCGCTGCCAGAAGTCGTGGCTCAGCAGCGCGACGCGCGGGGCGCCGGGTGCCGCATCGCCCGCTTCGAACGCGCGGCCGAGTTGTGGCGTGATGCCCCAGACACGCGGAAGGTTGTGCGTGGCCCGTGCCATAGAGATGCGCGACGGCTCGTCCGCTCCCGTCATGATGGCGCTTTGGAAAGTGACGCCCGCAAGTTCCTGAAAGCTGCTGGTGCGCTCGGTCCAGTCGACCAGGTCGGGGATCGACACGCCGGTTCGTGCGAGGCCGCCGGCGACCCCCGACTGCGATTGTTCGGGCCGTGGATCGGTCGACGCGACGAACACCAGGCCGTCGGTCCGTTCGGTTGGAATGAAGCGCCACACCATGTCGATGGTGCTGGCGATGATCGTGGCGGCGGCAATCGCCACCGCGAGCGTGATGACGACCAGGCTCGAGGCGCCGGGCGTCCTTCTGAACGCGCGAAGGGCGAAGCGGAGGTCCTGCATGCCGCTCCTCTTATCAAGATGGCTGCCACGCGTCGGCGTAAAAACATGGGCACGTCTTTTGGTTGCGCCGGTCGCGTGTTCGATTTTGGGACCACCCGTCCCGTGGCCAACGCAATCGGCTATCATGTCGGCACACCACACAGTGACCCGAGCGATTGCCTTTCTGACCGTGGCCGCCGTATCGGCGGCCTGGTTCGACGCCACCGCGTCCGGCGCTCGCGCGCAGACGTCGGCGCCCGTCGATCCGGGCGCGCGGCAGGCGTACGAGTTCGTGATGGCCCGCAAGGACCAGGACGCGGCTTCCATCGTCCGCTACCGGCCCGGCTACGAGTTCTGGCAGCACGTCTTCACGATTCCGGACGGGTACATCGCGTATGGCAGCGCGGTGGACGGGCGCCTGCTCGTGGTGTTTCCGACCAAGGGCGACTGGCAGACCGGCGCGGAGTGGAAAGATCCGTCGCTCGCCAACCTGCTCGACGGACACCGCCTGGCGACGCGGCTCGACCCGAAGCGCGATCAGGTGGCGGCCATCCTCGAGCAGGCGGTGGGGCCGGTCCTGCACAACCCCACGCGCGGCAACTTCGTCCGGCCGAACGCCGAGCGATACGGGATGTTCCTCAAGGAGTGGGGGACGATCTACGAGCGCTTCGGCGTGCCCGCCGACATCGGGCTCTCGCAGGCGATGCTCGAGTCGGGGTTTCACGGCACGCGGCGTTCGCGCGCGGGCGCGATCGGATTCTGCCAGTGGCTGACGGGCAACTGGAACCGGCTGAAGCGGCTGTCGCCGAACGTCATCGAGGCGTTCAACCAGACGACCCAGGCGTCACATTGCGCCGCGTACCTGACGATTCTCGCCACGCGGTACCGGTCGTTCGTCCCCGCGCTGTCGGAGCACCACAGCGGTGGCACCAACGTGGGCCGCGTGCTCGTCAACGGAGGGAAGCTCGGCGGCGACGATGTGCGCGACCGGTATTTCCTCGGCTCGCAGTTCTCGCGCGATTTGCGGGCGATTGCGCTCTACCGCTACCGCGACATCTACCGCACGTACGGCCCGCGCTCGGCCCTGTACGCCGAGATGGTGTTCGGCAACGCGGCGAAGGTGGCCGGCTACCGGCAAACGATTCGCCAGGGCGAGATTTTCGCGATGCGGACGCCGCGCGCGATCGCGCTCAGCGAGATCATGCGGCGCACCAGGCTCACGCAGGACGAGGTGCTGCGGTACAACCCTTCCTTGCGGACGCAGGTGCCGGCGGGCGCGACGCTGTACCTGCCGCTCTACGTCAAGGAGTTCGGGGCCAACGTCACGTTCTGGCATCTTCCCGCCAGCGCGTCGTTCGCGGCGGCGCTGAACGACTTCGTCCGGCTGGATGTGGGCGAGGAGCAGTGGGACGATCGTGCGTTCGAGCCCGTCCTGCGCGGGTTCCGGAAGCGTTTCGCCGACACGAACACCGAAGAAGGGGACGTGATGGCGACGGTGCTGGCCTACGCCATCGACGAAACCTACGCGAGCCGGCGGGGCGCGATGCTGGCGGAGTTCCGCACGAGCGACAAGATTCACGCGCTGTTCGAGCAGGCCGTGGCCGAGCGCCAGGCGGCGTGTTCCGCGCAGATGGCCCGTGTCGCGAAGCCCGCCGCCGGGCCGGAGGTCAGCGCGGCGGTTCCTCCCGAAATGGCTCGTGCAGCCGCACCGGCGCGTGCGCCGGGCGGATGCGCAGATTGATCGTCTCCACGAAGATCGAGAAGCCCATCGCGAAGTAGATGTAGCCCTTCGGGATGTGGAAGCCCACCCCGTCGGCCACCAGCGCCAGGCCAATCATCAACAAAAACGACAGCGCGAGCACCTTCACCGTGGGGTGGCGCATCACGAAGTCGCCGATCGTCTTGGCGGAGACCATCATGATGGCGACGGCGACGACCACGGCGGTGATCATGATGGCGATGTCGCTGGCCATGCCGACGGCGGTGATGACCGAGTCGAGGGAGAAGATGATGTCGAGGAGCATGATCTGGCCGATGATGGCGGCAAACGACGGGGCGACGCGGGCGGTCGCGTGGCCTTCCTGGCCTTCGAGCTTCTCGTGGATTTCGACGGTGGCTTTCCACAAGAGGAACAGGCCGCCGGCGATGAGGATGAGGTCGCGTCCGGAGAAGCCGTGGTTGAAGGCGTGGAAGAGCGGCTGGGTGAGGCGCATGATCCAGGTGAGGGAGAGGAGGAGCAAGATGCGCATGCCCATGGCGCCGGCGAGGCCGAGGGTGCGGGCGCGGGGCTGCTGGTCTTTGGGCAGCTTACCGACCAGGATGGAGATGAAGATGACGTTGTCGACGCCGAGGACGACTTCGAGAAAGGTGAGGGTGGCAAGCGCGATCAGTCCGTCGGCGGTGAGGAAGGCATCCATGCGACAGATTCTAGCAATTCAGAGCAGTGGGCAGTTTCTTGACCGATTGATGGTTCGTCTAGGTGGGGGTGGCACCCACACGCGACGAGTGTCAATGCAGGGAAGTCGTGGCGAGACTAACTTTCGCGTCCATCAAAGTCAATTAGTCCTAAACGTCGTCGCTTCAGATAGAGACCTTTCCGTGAAACCCCAAGGCTTGATGCGGCTGGGACCACACGGCCGCCTGATTTGCGAAGTGCATACTTGATCATTTCGGATTCCAATGCACTTGTTGCTCCTTCCAGTGATTGATCAATGGCAACAGACACACGCAATTCGGATAGTTGAACCTCATCACGTCTCTCATTTGAGGAACGAATTGTTGCTGCCAGATCGTCTGGCGTCACGTATGCCCCCGAGTCCATGAGTGCAGTCAGCCGACGTACCTCATTTAGCAGCTGTCTCACATTACCAGGCCACGAATATAGGATCAGATACTCCATGGCGCTTGTTGAAAGGCGAATGGGCCTCTTAGAAAGTTCGTTGGCAAATCTTTGCGCGAACATGTTAACCAGCACCGGAATGTCCTCGCGGCGTTCCCTTAAAGGTGGCACCTTGATTGGGATTACATTCAAGCGAAAAAAGAGATCCTGGCGGAATCTGTGATGCTTAACCGCGTCTTCCAAGTCGCCGTTAGTTGCGAAAATAAGACGCACGTTGACCTTGACCGGATGAGTCTCCCCAACCGGATGAACCTCATTCATTTCTAGAAATCGAAGTAACTTTGCTTGCATATCAAGAGGGATCTCACCGATTTCATCGAGAAAGAGAGTACCTCCGTTTGCCGCTCTGACGATTCCAGGATAGTTTTCAGTTGCACCTGAGAATGCTCCTTTGCGGTGACCGAACAGCTGGCTCTCGAGTAGTTCTTTAGAGACGGCAGCACAGTTCAGAGCTAAGAAGGGCATCGAGGCCCTACGAGAATTCTCGTGAATAGTCTGAGCAATAACCTCTTTTCCGGTCCCAGTTTCGCCTGTGATCAGGTACGCTGACATCGGTTGGTGCCACTTGCTTAACCACTCGGAGGATTCCTGACATGGTGTTAGAGGCGAATGCGAATCCACGCGTCACGGACGAATTATCTTCCGTTCGCCAGATCGCTTCTTGATCACCCAAGAATGATTCCGCCGACCTTGTGCCCAAGACTTGGTCCACAACCCGTCGAAATGTGATTGCTGTCAAGACGGATTTGGGATCTGGAAGGGAAACAAAAGACAAGACTAGTCTCGATCTGTCAAGCTCTGTCAGATTGATCCTTATCTCTTGCGCCGCTGCCGATTCGATGACGCGACTTGTCGGCAACACTTCGATATTCTTGGGCTCGCGGAGCAGCTTAATTGACTCTGCACACGCCAGTTCTTGAAGAAGCAGCACAGCTTCATGGCCGAAGAGTTCAGGTCGATCGCGCAAGTCAAACAACGCCCGGAGACGGTCGAGACACCACTGCGAAGCGAAAGGACCACTGGCATTGCTGCCTTCCGAGACGCCGGCAGTTGGTTCTGAGCTCGTACGTTGTCTGCCCACCGTGTGGCCGATCAAGTCAAATGTTCGTCGAGCACGTTCCCAGTGAATGCTTGCCAACTCCTTCGCACCAGAAAGGGCGAGTGCATTACCCGTAATTCGTTCCATTTCTGCGTAAAGATCCGGTGGAAGCGGGGCCGAGGACACAAACATCGGAATGAGAGTATCCGCTGCGGCTGTCGGTTCTTGGTTGGCTAGTAGGGTTTCTGCATTTAAGAGGTGGGAGGCTGCGCTGACTCTGGCATGCGGTGCTTTGCCAGAAAGAATGCTTAAGCTATTGCTGATTTGCCGCGCCTCTGAAGACTTTCCCTCTTTCAGGAGCAGGCGAATCTTCGTGTGCAATGCCCACCTGTTGTAGTGCTTACGTTTCTCGTTTTCATAGCGGCTGGCAAGCGTTTCGAGTTGTGAGATTACCGTTTTGCATCCCACAAGGTCATCTGCATGAAGTTTCACTTGCGCAATGTTTTCAAGAATGATCACTTCACTTAACGAGCCACTCTCGGCACAGTCCAAAGCTGTTTGGAGGTACTGCTCGGCTCGAACAAATTGCCCCTGTGAAAATTCGATATTGCCCAAATTGACATGTGCTGCGCAGCGCGTCGTGCGGTGCCCGGACTCTTGGGCATACACGATCGCAGATTCGGCATATCTTCTGGCGGCCCCAATTTCAGCACAGTAGTAGTGAATCGCGGAACGGTTCACCGCCAAATATCCTTGGAGCCAAACATCGTCAATTTGTGACAGCAAGGTATCCGCAGCTCTTAAGTTCTTCCAGGCATTCTCAATGTTGCCTATGGTGCTTTCAGCCTCCACGAGCCAAAGGTGAAGGGCTGCGAACGGTCTAGGATCGCCGCATCGCGTTAGGATTCGCCTGACTTCATCCAGGCGCGCCATGGCCACGCGATACCACTGGTCTCGCCAATAGCCGATATCAAGCGCAGCTCGCTCCATGCTGCGAGTTCGGCGTCGACTGATAGATTTGCAGCAATTTGGAAGTGCTCGAGGGCTCTCGCCATATTGCCGCGGTCTCGGCTCACGTTTCCGAGAACATATTGATAACGTGCATACAGAGGAGATGATTGCGATGTGCTGCGAAGGTGTCGAAGTGCAAGTTCTTCCGCAGTTCGATTTTGTCCGACACGCTGGAGCATGTCTGCCAACAGGGCTTCGCCAAGTGAGTCGAAACGACGTAACGCAGGTGGTCGCTGCTGAAGAGCCTTGATAGCGCCGAGATAGCGCCCAGATCTGATTAGCTGCAGTGCCGCATCGACATCTGAATGATTCATGCTATTCATTGCCCCGGCAAGGCGGACACATTCCGAGGGTCGTTCTACCTACTAGGTGCGCATTTCTGAATCGACAGCCAATGAGTTATTCGCAAACTAGTCATGTCCGCCTAAGTCGGCCAATCTTGCTGAAGTTCCATGAAGACATCCACAACAAGTGGATCGTACATACGTCCGCGGCGGTCCCGAAGAATCGCAATGGCGTCGGCGACAGCGAGGCGACAGCGATAGGGCCTGTCGGAGGTTAACGCGTCGAAACAATCTACGACCGCCAATATTCTGGCCCCCAGAGGAATTTCAGTGCCCGCAAGGCCATCTGGATAACCGGAGCCATCCCAATTCTCATGATGATGTCGCACGATTGGTACTACTGGATATGGAAATTCAATAGCCGCAAGGATGTCAGCACCTAAACTCGAGTGCGTCTTCATTACTTCGAATTCGTCGACGGTGAGTTTTCCAGGTTTGTTGAGGATATGTTCTGGTATTGCTAGCTTTCCCATGTCGTGTAGTAGGGATGCGGCTTCAATTGCTCTGATTAGCTTCTCATCGTCAACCCCTACGCGGCGTGCTAGCGAAACAGAGTGTTGTCGTACGCGGCGTATGTGACCATGTGTGACTTGATCTTTCGCGTCAATGGCCATCGCAAGTGTTTCAATCGTCGTTGAATAGAGGTGATTGAGTTCGGAGACGTGGCGGTTAGCATCTTCAACCCGTGCCATGGACGAATGATAGGTGAGGTACGAGATTACGAGAAGCGGAAGAACCACAGCGAGTGCGGCTAGGCTTATTTCTCGACTTACCGAAACTAGCAGAATGGAAACCGACGCGCCGCTGAGGAAGCTTAGGCCAAGCCAGAGAAAATTGTGACGCCAGATCTCGACCGGGCTAATGGACTCTTCAAATCCGACAACGGTAGCCATCAGCCAGCTGTTCATTAGGAAATAGATGAGAGCAAAGAAAAATACGCCGGGTAGAAGAGTCGGAAGGCTAACCTGCTCCTGAGAGAGCGGAGCAATTCCGGTCACCAAGAAAAAAAGTTGGGATGATATCCAAATCGATAGCGCAGGGCCGGCCGTGTTGAACAGCAGTTTGCGCAGCTCAAAGTTCGTACGCTGCAACCAAAAGGAAATAATTAATCCATCAAGGGCAACTGTTATGGTTCCAGCAGCGGTACCAAACAACAGCACTGAAGCGAAGACAAACGTTTCCGAGACCGAAATAGTCGCGGGGATCGACGGTAGCTTGACCGGCATGGAACCGCTAAGCAAGGTCAGTACGGCAAGAATTAGCCACTGTGGCGTAACCGATTCGGTGTATAACTCGTGTGCTGACTTCGCAATTGCAGCAATTCCCGCAATTACGATTACACCAATAAAGAGTTGGACTACAGGCTTTGCGATTTTGAATTTGTTGTTAGATGCTCCTGCAAAGTGGGTCATTAGCGCCGATGGATCTATCGGCTCAACTGTGCGCGAAATTAAAGAACTTCTCAAATTCCCTCAGCGCTTACATTTCTGAGAGCCTCTCACGTAATTCCACACTTGTCTCATATGAGAGCAGGTGTCCCGATTCTTGAAATCCGCGAACGGCGTTGCTGAATCCAGGCCTTTAGGTCGGAGGAGTCAGTTGCCCCAGACGATGGTGTTACCCCAAACGATAGTGTTGCCCCAGACGATAGCGTTGCCCCAGACGATGGTGTTACTCCAGACGATGGTGTTACCCCAGACGATGGTGTCACCTTCAACAGAGTGATCGCCCCAGATCACTTCGCGCGTCCGAGTGCGTGAGTTGCTGGTGGGTGTGAGCGACGGCAGGCGGACGCCAGTCATCATCCCCGACGACACGACGCTCTCCCCCTCAATCGTCGTGCTCTGCAGGCTCGGCCCCTTCAGCGCCACGCCTATCGCGGCTGCCGCGTTCAGACTGCCCGCGCCCGCGCCCGACCAGACCCACCTCGGGCATGAACGTCGCCGACGACTGCAGCGTCATCTTCACCTGCGCCGGCGTCAGCCCCTTGTTCGCCTCGAGCACCAGCGCCACCACGCCGCTCACCACGCCCGCCGACATGCTCGTCCCGCTGAGCGTCGCATACGCGTCGGCGCCCGACCCCGACGCGTGCAGCGCCGGATGATCGGCCACGATCGTCGCGCCCCGCGCTTCGGCCGACACAATCTTGTTCCCCGGCGCCACCAGATCCGGCTTGATGAGCCCGTCCACCAGCGTCGGTCCCTTCGAGCTGTACGTCGTCAGCTCATCGTCCGAGCGGCGTGCCGTGCTCTTCGTGTTCAGCGCGCCCACCGTAATCACATACGGATCGATGCCCGGCGACTCGATGAGGCCGTGGACGCTGCGCCCCTCGGCATCCTTGCCACGATTGCCCGCCGCCGCCACGACGACGATGCCCGCGTGCACGGCGCGCTCGACGGCTTCGCACATCGGGTCGTCCTTGTAGGACTGCTCGGCCGGCCCGCCCAGCGAGAGGTTGATGACGCGGATGTTGAAGCGGCGCCGGTTGGCGATCGCCCACTCGATGGCGTCGACCACGTCGCTGGCCTTGCCGGTGCCGTCGGCGCCGATGACGCGCAGGCTGATGAGATGCGCACCGGGCGCGACGCCGCGGAAGGGGGTTTGAAAGGTTGAATCCTGGGGATAGGGAGAGCTGCCCGCGATGATGGCGCCGATGTGCGTGCCGTGGCCGTAGACATCTTCGTTGGGTCCGGGGGCCCCTTTGCCCCGGACAGTCGCATCGCCCACGAAGTCTTTCGCGAAGACGACGCGGCCGGCGAGAGAACGGTGGCCGGTCCAGACGCCCGAGTCGATGAGCGCGACGCCGATGCCCGCGCCGGTGTACCGGTGAAAGGCCCGCCAGCCCGGCCTGCACCTGGTCGGCGCCGATCGCCGCGTTCGACACCGACATGAACGACGTCACCTCGACGTCGCGCGACAGGTGATCGACGTTCGCGCTCAGCGCGCCGATGCCGGCCGCATCCCCCTGCAGCACGGCGCCTTCCGCCAGCCGTTTTTTGATGCGCAGCCCGTGACGCGCCGCAACGCGCGCTCACTTCGTCGGGCGATCCGTGCACGATGACGTCGATCGGCTGCGTCGAGCTCGACGCCACGTACGCGCGCAGGCTTTCCGGCAGCCGCGGCCTGCGCCCACAGGGGGGCAGCGGTGAGCCACACCAGCGCAAAAGCAAAGATGGGCTTCGAGCCCCAGACCGACTTCTGCCGCGGCGCCATGTGCGCTCCTCTTCGAACGGACGAACGTTACGATTCGCGAGTGCCCGAGTCGGTGCCGGCTTTGGTAACGACAAACGGACCCGACTGGGTATCCGGTGTACCCGCCGGCTCCGCGGTGACGGCCGACCACACAGGCCTGCGGCTTTCGTCGAGCGACGACAGCAGCACGCGCTGGGATCCGCCGATGGTGCGAATCGTCTGCAGCTTGCCCTCGCGGATGCGGTTGTAGATGGTCCGCCGCGACACGTGCAGCAGGGCTGCGGCCTGATCGATGGTGACGCTTCGCCCAAGGTGCTGTTCGAACATCTGCTTCAACCCTTCCTGTCTTGTGCTGGGGGGCACCCGCCATCGCATTCCTCGCCTCGGCCGGTACGGCCGTCCGGGCGCTGGAGTGCGACAAAGCGGTTAATTCGCGTTTTCCGTTGGCGAACCTCGTGCCACTTGCGCCGGGAATTTCCGGCTGATCCGTGAAGCGAGCTAACTTATTGCGGCGTAGAAAGTTGGTGCGGTACGATGCTGACGAACGGCCGGCGGGACATCGCCGGACAAGCAGCTAATCCATTGGCCGATTTTGGTATGGCACAAAAAAACCACGACCAGCGGTGGGGAATGCGACCTCGCCGGAGGTTCTGCGACAATTTTGCGTGCAAATTTGAAGGCGCCGCCACGCGCGCCGTGGCGGCCAATCCATTGGCCAGTGAGGCGAAATTTGGCTAGGCCCGCCGGCCCGTCCCGCCGCGTGTATGCCGCGTTCGGCATCGCCGCCGTGGTTGGCGTGGCGGTTTTTGTAATCTGGTGGCTGACCGCCGAATCCCTTCGTCTGCAAAGCGAGCGCGCTGCCGAAGCGAAGGCTGCACTGGAAAAGCCCGGCGCCGAAGCGCTCGTCGAGGCCGGCCTGCCGCGAGGCGGCACGCTGACGGGATCGACCGGCACGGCCGCGCTCTCTGCCGAGCGCCTGACCGGCGCGACGCTGGTGCGCGTGAACCGCGGGACCGACGGCGTCGAGCCGTGGCTGGCAGGGTCGTGGACGGCCTCGCCCGACAACCTCACCTACACGCTCAAGCTTCGCCAGGGGGTCGTCTCGTCCGACGGGACGCCGCTGACCTCCGAGCTGGCCCTCGCGGCGCTGGCCGCGGTGAAGGCCGCGGGCCATCCGCTGGCGCTTCGCGCGGTCGATCCGCTGACGCTCGAAATCAAGTTTCTGCAGCCGTTCGCGCCTGGCTTGCGCGTGCTCGATCGCGTGCCGCTCGCCGGCTTCGGGCCGTTTGTCGAAAAAGGCAAGGGCGCCTTCGTGCCGAACCCGCAGTACTGGCACAAGGCGGCGGACGGATCGCCGTTGCCGCGCCTGGATGAAATCGTGCTCGCGAGCGGCCGTCCCGGCGAGCACGATTTCAGCGAGCTGCCGATTCTCGCGGAAGACTTCGAGGCGCTGAAGAAGATCGAGCAGAGCGGAAAGGCGCGCCTGTTCAATCTCGGCCCAGGGCTCGATGCCGACGCGCTGTGGTTCGCGCCCGCGAGGGATGGAGCGGGCGCGTCTCGCCGAAGCGCCGAAGGCGCGAAGGCGGACAAACCCGCGGAAAGCGCGAAGGCGGATAAGCCCTGGCTGACGGACGAAAAATTCAGGCTGGCCGTGTCCACCGCGATCGATCGCCGCGAGTACTGCAAGCAGGTCTTTTACGGCGCCTGCGATCCGATCGCCGGCCCGGTGACGCCCGCCAACGCCTCGTGGTTCAACCCCGATCTGCCGCTGGGCCGGGCCGATGCGCAGCTTGCGCGCGCGATGCTCGCCGAGCTGGGTCTTCGCGATCGCACCGGCGACGGCGTGCTGAACGATGCGGCTCGCCGGCCCGTGCGCTTCTCGCTGCTGATCCGTAACGACGTAGCGTCTTCGGCGCGCGCCGCCACCTTCATCGCGAGTACGCTGAAGGGCATCGGCGTCCTCGTCGACATCACGCCGGTATCCGCCAGTGTGCTCGGGGCCCGGCGGCAGAAGGGGAACTACGACGCCATCTACGATCGCATCGAGATGGACGACACCGACCCGGCCATGAACCTGGAGTTCTGGCTCAGCTCGGGCACGGCGCACGTGTGGTACGGCGCGCGTTCCGGGCCGCCGGCCGACTGGGAGCGCCAGCTCGATCAATTGATTATGAAGAACGTGTCGACGTTCGATCGCATCGAGCGGTTGCAGGCCTTCGTCGACGTGCAGAAGCTCTACCATCAGCACATGCCGGCCATCTTCTTCGGGGCGCCGCACGTGCGCATCATGACGAGCATGCGGGCGTTGAACGCGACGCCGTCGCCGCTGCGGCCCCACCTCCTGTGGAATGCCGAAGCGCTTGCCGCGCTGAAGTGAAGGCTAGCGTGGCCCGATGCTGTTCAGCAGGAAGGCCATCATGGCGCCCATCGCGGCAACCTGGCCGACCCAGAATAGAAACGACCACTTCAACAGATGGGCGTGGGACTGTGCCATCTCCCTTCGAACGGCGGCAAATTCCTTTGCCATTTCGACTCGGAGGGCGGCAAACTCCTTCGCCACGTCAATGCGCAGCGCGCCGATCTCCTCGGCAAGCCGCCGCTCGAATCGCTCTCCGGCTATGGCGAGCACGTCGTCCTTCCACTGACGGCCTGCGTTGTTGACCACCATCTGAAGCTCTGCCATGCCGTCATCGCCAAGCTTCTCCCTGAGCGCACGAACCGCTGACATTGCAGTGACACCTTTCCGACCCGACGACGACGATGCCATCGTCTGGAAATCGTCGTCAAGAAGAAAGGCATGCCAGAATGTAAGGAATTCGGGCTGGTACATGGGTTGCACAATGCCCGGTCGGCCCCGGTAAAGCGTCCTCGGCAGAGGGCGGTAGGTGATAACTGAAACTAGAAGCTAGAAACTGAGAACTGACGACTGACGACTGAAAACTCTATGAGACTCCTCCTCGCCCTTATCGCCACGGTTCTGCTGTCGGCGTGCGCCACCAATCCGGTGACCGGCAAGCGCGAGATCTCCTTCATGAGCGAGGAGAAGGAAATCAGCCTCGGCCGCCAGCTCGATGCGCAGGTGCGCCAGGAGATGGGCCTGTACGAGGACGACGAGCTGCAGCGGTACGTGCAGGAGCTCGGGATGCGGCTCGCGCAGCGCTCCGAGCGGCCGAATCTTCCGTGGAGCTTCGCGATTGTCGATTCGCCGGCGGTCAACGCGTTCGCGCTGCCTGGCGGGTTCATCTACATCACGCGCGGCATCCTCCCGTATCTCGATAACGAAGCGCAGCTTGTCGGCGTCCTCGGACACGAAATCGGTCACGTCACGGCGCGCCATTCGGCGGCGCAGTACACGCGCGGCATGGGCACGTCGCTTGGCGTGCTCGTCGGCAGCATCTTCGTTCCGGAGATCGCACCGTTTGCCGATCTCGCCGAAGTCGGCGCCGGCATGGTGTTCATGAAATTCGGTCGCGACGACGAGCTGCAGGCCGATGCGCTGGGCGCGCAGTACACCGCGCAGGGCGGGTGGGATCCGGAACAGGTGCCCGCGTTTCTCAACACGCTCGCGCGGATTTCCGAGGCGAGCGATCGCAACGGCGTGCCCAACTGGCTCGCCACGCACCCGCAGCCGGAGAACCGCGTGCAGCGTGTCGCCCAGACCGTCAGCAAGGTGCGGGCGGCCGGGCCGGATGGCACGTGGAACATCGATCGCGACGGCTATCTCGCGCGCATCGACGGCATGATCTTCGGGGACGATCCGGAAGAAGGCGTCGTGCGCGGCAATCTGTTCCTGCACGGGCCGATGCGGTTCTCGCTGGTGTTTCCCGAAGGCTGGGAGATTACGAACACCTCGGAGCAGGTGGTCGCGCAGGAGCCGGGCAACAAGGTGTACATGCTGATGCGGACGCTCGAGCCGGCGCGCGCGCGGTCGCTCGAGGAGGCCGCGCAGCAGCACATGCGCGGGTCGGGCTACAAGGCCACGAACCTGACCAGAACCACGATCGACGGGATGGACGCGGTGATCGGGACGTATGAAGGCAGCGCGTCGGGCATCGGCAAGGTCACGTCGCGCGGCGCGCACTTCGTGATGGGCCGAAACACGTATTTCATCGGCGGCATCGCGCCCCCCGATGCCTACGCGCGCGTCGAGGGCGACTTCGAGCAGACGATTCAGTCGTTCCGTCAGTTGAGCGCGGCCGAGGCCGACGCCATTCAGCCGAACCTGATCGATCTCTACACGGCACGTGAGGGCGATACCTGGCAGTCGATCGCGCAGCGCGCGGGGAAGGGCCTGGTGAAGGCGTCCACGCTGGCGATCATGAACGATCATGCCATCGACGATCAGCCGAAGGCGGGCGAGCGGTTGAAGATCGTCGTCGCCGGCTAGCAGAAGTACGTAGCAGGCCTCAGAGCCTCACGCCCAGCAGCACCGAAAACGCATTCGTCTTCACCGGCGCGGGATCCGGTTCGACCGCGACGTTGGAGAGGCCGCGCGTCAGGCGTGCATCCACCATCCATCGTTTGTGCTGCAGGCCGCCACCGAAGACGAGCAGGAAATTCCCTCCCTTCACCTGCTCCCCGAGATCGGTGTGTCGACCGGGGTCGGCGACCTGGCGAATTTCGGCGTTGCGCTTGAACGCAAACGAGGGCCCGACAATCAGATAGAGCGACGTGCGCTCGTTCGTCTGTTTCGACAACCGGGCCAGCAGCGGGAACTCGAGGTAACGAATCAGAATCACCCGGTCGGCCGGCGCTTCCTGCTGGCCCGATGCCGTGTCGACGGGCGGCGCGTCCTTGTCGCGAATCCGGTGTCCCTTCGCGGCAAAGAGCAGCTCGGGCTGGATCGTCAGCGGTCCCCCGAAGCCGATCGTCATGAATCCGCCGAAATTCATCGTCGGTTCGAAAGCCACGGGGACGTCGTTGGGCGAGAATGTCTGCACGCTCGTCAGCGACGTGAACGACGGCCCGAATCGCACGCCGTACTGGATCGTTCGAGTCGAGGAGGTTTGAGCGGCAGCCGGGGGCGCCTGGGCGGGCGCCGGGGCCGGTGGCGGTGTCTGAGGCGGTTCCTGGGCTCGAACCCGGGCGGTACTGATGAAAATCAACAGCGCAGCACAGGCGCTGAACCGGAGTCGCGTCATCTTGTTCCGCGATCTTACAACGCGGAGACGTATAATCCGCCACCTCATGCATCGAGTCTTCGCCGCGCTGTTGTTCGTTGGCGTGCTGCTGCTTCTCGTCGTCACCGCACCAGCGGCCCAGCAGCGCTCCATCGACGACTTCTTCCGCCAGTTCAGCGACGGGTGGGTGCGGCTGAATCCGAATCTCGCCGTCTTCACGCGCTACTTCACGGGTGAAGAACAGCATCGCCTGGAACAGCAGATGACGTCGTACTCGGCCGCCGCCGAACGTCAGCGGCGCGAGTACCTCGAGGAAGGGGCTCGCAGAACTGGGCAGCTTCGACCGCGCGCGCCTGACCGATGCCGAGCGGCTTTCGGCCGACCTGCTGCGCTATCAACTGCAGCAATATCTCGACGGAGAGACGTTCGACGACTACGAGTTTCCACTCGATCAGTTCAACGGCGCCAACATCGGCCTGGTGAACGCGCTGTCGGTGCAGCACGCCATCCGCACGCCTCGGGACGCCTCGAATTACCTGATCCGCCTTGGACAGGTCGCACCGCGTATGGCGGAAGCACTGGTTGAGGCGCGAGCGCGGGCGGCGAAAGATCTCATTCCGCCGCGCTTCATCCTGAACCTGACGATTACCCAGATGCGTCGATTCGTCGAGACGCCGGTGGCGCAGAATCCGCTCGTCACGTCGCTGGGCGAGGGTGTCTCGGGAATCAAAGAGCTTGCGCCGGCGGAGCGCGCGGCGTTCGTTTCGAAAGCCGAACGCATCGTGTCCGATGCCGTGTATCCGGAATGGAAGACAGCGATCGCGTTCCTCGAGTCGCTCGTGCCGCGCTCGGCCGACAACGCCGGGCTCTGGCGGTTCGAAGGAGGTGCAGCGGCGTACGCGCACTTCCTGAAGGGATACACGACGACGAGCCTGACGCCGGACGAGATCCACGAGATCGGGCTGCGCCAGGTGGAACGGCTCGAGCGCGAGATGGACGGCGTGCTCCGAAAGCTCGGGCGATCGAACGGAACGGTAAAGGAGCGGATCGAACAGCTCCAGAAGGATCTCAGCTATCCGCTGACCGAGGACGGCCGCAAACAGATCATGGCCGACACCGACGGGCTGATCCGCGAGGCCGAGCGGCGATCGGCACTGCAATTCGATATACGTCCGAAAGGTCCGGTCATCGCGCAGCCATATCCGCGCTTCCGCGAAGCCAATGCCGCCGCGTCGTACACGGCGCCTCCCGCCGACGGCTCGCGCCCCGCCATTTTTCAGATTCCGCTGCGTCCCGACCGCATGACGCGATTCGGTTTGCGCACGCTCGTGCATCACGAAACGGTGCCCGGCCATCATTTCCAGATCGCGCTGATGGTCGAGGACCAGTCGCTGCCGAGGTTCAGGCAGACTCCGATTGTTTGGGGGCATCTCGGCGATTACCGAAGGGTGGGCGCTGTATCCGAGCGGCTGGCCGCCGAATCGGGTTGGTACGCGGACGATCCGGAGGGGCTGCTCGGACAGATGGCCGCCGAGCTCTTCCGCGCGCGGCGTCTCGTGGTCGATACGGGACTCCACGCGAAGCGCTGGACGCGCGAGCAGGCGATCGACTACGGCATCTCGGCCAGCGAGGTCGAACGTTACGTCGTCTACCCGGGTCAGGCGTGCTCGTACATGATCGGGCAGCTCAAGATTCTCGAGCTGCGCGATCGCGCGAAGGCGCAGATGAAAGACAAGTTCTCGGAGCGGGCGTTCCACAACGTCGTGCTCAAAGCCGGTGCGGTGCCGCTGGAGATGCTCGAGCGGGAATTGGAGAAGTTCCTCCACAACTAGGGATTAGGGATTAGGGATTAGGGATTAGTAATACGCAGGAACTCGGAGCGGAGGTGATGCGTGGCGTTTCGAAGCTCGACATTGGCGTTGTTTCTCTCGGCCGTGCTCGGCGCCGTGTCGCCGGTGCTCGCACAGCAGCCCGCCCGCGGCCCGAACGTGCTCGTCATCATGGCCGACGATCTGAACAACGACATGGGCGTGTTCGGCCATCCCATGGTGAAGACGCCGAATCTCGATCGCCTCGCGAAACGGGCGGTGCGCTTCGATCGCGCGTACAACCAGTTTCCGTTGTGCAGCCCGAGCCGCGTCTCGTTGCTGACCGGCCTGCGGCCGGACACGACGAAGATCTACGAGCTGCAGACCGATTTCCGGACGATTCTGCCCGACGTGCAGACGCTGCCGCAGATGTTCAAGCGCAACGGCTACCTGACGGCGCGCGTCGGCAAGATTTTTCACTACGGGAATCCGGGACAGATCGGCACGAGTGGCCTGGACGATCCGGCTTCGTGGGATGTCTTCATCAACCCTCGCGGCGTCGACAAAGACGAAGAGACGGTGTTGACGAATCTGACGCCGGCGCGGCAGCTGGGCAGCGCGCTCGCGTACTACGCGTCGCCGGCGCCCGACGAGGAGCACACGGACGGCAAGGTGGCCGCGGAAACGATCGCGCTCCTCGAAAAGAACAAGGATCGGCCTTTCTTCATCGGCGCCGGCTTCTACCGTCCGCATTGCCCGTTCATCGCGCCGAAGAAATACTTCGATCTGTATCCGCTCGATCGCATTCCGGCGCCGCCGGCCGCACAGGGCTCGATGCAGCCGCCCGCCGCGTGGTTTACGGTTCCGCCGAACTGGGACGTCGGCGAAACGGGTCAGCGCGAGAACATCAGGGCGTACTACGCGTCGATCACCTTCCTCGACGCCAACATCGGCCGACTGCTCGACGCGCTCGACCGGTTGAAGCTGGCCGACAACACGATCATCGTCTTCATGAGCGACCACGGCTATCAACTGGGCGAGCGCGGTCAGTGGATGAAGCAGACGCTCTTCGAGCGATCGGCGCGGGCGCCGCTGATGATTGCCGGTCCTGGCGTGTCGGCCAGAGGGCGCTCGACGACACGTATCGTCGAGTTCGTCGAATCTACCCGACGCTCGCGGACCTTTCGGGATTGCCTGCGCCCGCCGGGCTGCACGGGCGATCGCTGAAGCCGTTGCTCAACAACCCGCAGGCGGCGTGGGAGCATCCCGCGCTGACGCAGGTGCGGAGAGGCACAGGCGAATGCGACGTTCATGGGCTACAGCGTACGCACGGACAGGTGGCGCTACACCGAATGGGACGACGGCACACGCGGAGTGGAGCTGTACGACGAAGTGGCCGATCCCGCCGAGATGCAGAACCTCGCCTCGGATCCGAAGCACAAGACACCGTCACCGAGATGCAGCAGTTGCTCCGGCGCATGCAGGCGAGCTGGGCGACGACTGAGGCTGCGGCCGCGCAGGGATTAGGGATTAGGGACCGGATCGCGACATGTTTGCGCGCAGTTGTGCGCTTGACTCTGGATCTCATCGCTCGCGCGGGGCCCGCCGTCAGGGGGACAGGGCTCCAGCCCTGCATCAACACCTTCGAGACCCAACATCGTCTGGATCTCGAACGAAGACATGAGCCCGCACCTCGGCGTCGTATGGCGATGCGCTGGCGCGCACGCCGGTGCTGGATCGGCTGGCGAAGGAATCCATCCGCTACACACGCGCCTTCACCACCGCGCCCGTCTGCGCGCCGAGCCGGGCGGCCATCATCACGGGGATGTATCAAAACGCGATTGGCGCGCAGCACATGCGGACCACCGAGGATCGCGTGCCCGAGTTGCCCGGGCCCGTATCTCGCCGTGCCGCCGTTCTACGTGAAGGCGTTTCCGGAGTATCTGCGCGCGGCCGGCTACTACACCAGCAATCGCGCGAAAACCGACTACCAGTTCGGCGAGCCCTTCACGATCTGGGACGACGTCGGCACCGACGCGCACTGGCGCCGGCGGCCCGACAAGAGCCAGCCGTTCTTCTCGGTGTTCAACCTGATGGTGACGCACGAGAGCCAGATTTTTCCCTCGCAGCCCCGCGCGCAAGGGCAAACCGCTCGTTACCGATCCCGCGAAAGTGCCGGTGCCTCCGTACTATCCCGACACGCCGCTCGTCCGTCAGGAGCTGGCGCGGATGTACGACAACATCGCCGACATGGATCGTCAGGCCGGCGAGATTCTCGAACAGCTCCAGGCAGACGGACTGGCCGACAACACGATCGTCTTCTACTGGAGCGACCATGGCGACGGCGTGCCGCGCGCGAAGCGCTCGCTCTACGACTCGGGCCTGCACGTCCCGCTCATGATCCGATGGCCGAAAATGGACCCCGCCATTGCCAACAGCGTGAACGATCAGCTCGTGAGCATGATCGATCTCGCTCCGACCGTTCTGGCGATGGCCGGCGTGGAGGTGCCCGCACACCTCCAGGGGCGAGTGCTCGTCGGGCCGAAGGCGGCGCGGCCCTCCGGAATATCGTGTTCGCGCGCCCGCGATCGGATGGACACCGAATACGACATGATGCGCTCGGCTCGCGAGACGCGGTTCCTGTACATCCGCAATTTCGCTCCCGAGCAGCCATACGCGGGGCACATCATCTACCGGAACCAGAGCGACATCATGCAGGAGTGGTTCCGGCTGCAGGCAGAGCGCGCGCTGAGTGGACCGGCGGCTCTCTGGATGCGGACGCACCGGCCCGCAGAGGAGCTGTACGACACGCAGGCCGATCCGCATCAAATCCGCAATCTGGCGGACGATGCCGGCGCATCAAAGAGACGTTGCAGCACATGCGCAGGGCGGTGACCGACTGGATGACGCGCATCAACGATCAGGGTCTCGTCAACGAGCCCGAGATGATTCAGCGCATGTGGCCGGGTGGCGTGCAGCCCGAGACGGCGCAGCCCTACATCGTGCTGCGGCGGACGCCAGACGTTCAGTCGCGCACGCCGACGATGAGCGTGAAAGGACCGACGGAGGTCGTCATCTACGTACCCACTCAGGGCGCGTCGATCGGCTACACGACGGAAGACGGTCCATCGGCGAGGTGGCACTTGTACACGGGGCCGATCCTCGTCAAGCCGTCCATGACGCTGCGCGCAAAGGCGATCCGCTACGGCTACAAGGAGAGCGCGGAAGCGCGGACCGTGTTCACGGTTCAATAGGCATCATGCATGCATTGCGACCGGGCATCGCGATCCTCTTCGTCTTGCTGGCCGGGTGTGTGCGAAGCCGCTGCCGCCGCCGACGCGATTCGACTATCCCACGACGCGCACGGCCGATCAGGTCGACACCTACCACGGCACGCAGGTGGCCGATCCGTATCGATGGCTGGAAGACGACAATTCCCCTGAAACAGCGAAGTGGGTTGAGGCACAGAACGCGGTCACGTTCGCGTACCTCGACAAGATTCCGTATCGCGCGCAGCTCAGGGCGAGGCTCGAGCGTCTTTACGACTACCCCAAGTACTCGGCGCCGTCGAGAAAGCGCAACCTGTTCTTCTTCTACAGGAACGAAGGGCTGCAGAACCAGAGCGTGTTGTATGTCCAGCAGGGGATTGACGGCACGCCCGAAGTGCTGCTCGACCCGAATGCCTGGTCGGCCGACGGCACCGTGCGGCTGCTGACGTTTTCGCCGTCGAAAGACGCGAGGCATGCCGTCTACGGCGTCTCGCGCAGCGGCTCGGACTGGGAGGAGTACAGCGTTCTCGATCTGCGCACGCGCAAGCCGCTGGCGGACAAGCTGGAATGGGTGAAGGTGTCCAGCGTCGCCTGGCGCGGCGAGGGGTTCTACTACAGCCGCTATCCCGCGCCGGAGGCAGGCAAGGAGCTGTCGTCCTCGAATGCGAACCATCGCGTCTTCTATCATCGCCTCGGCACGCCTCAATCGGCCGACGAGCTCGTCTTCGAGGACGCGCGCAATCCGCAACGGTTTCACATCCTCGACACGACCGAAGACGAGCGCTTCGCCATCCTGCAGGTGCACGATCGCGGAACCGGCAAGCAGGGCAACGCGTTGTTCGTGCGCGACCTGTCACGGCCCTCATCGCCGTTCTTACCGCTCGTGCCCGACATCACCGACGATACCTACGAAGTGGTCGACAACGTGGGCGATCGCATTCTGGTGGCGACCGACAGGAACGCCACGAACCGGCGCGTCGTCAGCATCGACCCGCGCGACCCGTCGGAATCGAACTGGAAGACGGTGCTGCCGGAAATACCCGAGCCTCTCGAGAGCGTGGATATCGCGGGCGGGAAGTTGTTCGCCACCTACATGAAGGATGTGGCGACCCGCGCGCGCGTGTACACCCTCGATGGCCAGCTCGAGCACGAAGTGGCCCTGCCCGGATTGGGTACTGCCAGGGGCTTCACCGGCGATGCGGACTCGACGTTCGTGTTCTACACGTTCACGTCGTTCACGATCCCGACCGCCATCTACCGCTACGACATCGCGACGCGCACCAGCACGCTGTTTCGTGCTTCTGAAATCTCCGGCTTCGATGCCTCGCGCTACGAGACCACGCAGGTCTTCTTCAACAGCAAGGACGGCACGCGCGTGCCGATGTTCCTGGTGCACCGCAAGGGCCTGGCGCTCGACGGCAACAACCCGACCCTGATGTACGGGTATGGTGGATTCAACGTCAACACGGTCCCGGCGTTTTCTCCCGTCAGGCTTGCGCTGCTCGAACAGGGTTTCGTCTATGCCAGCGTCAACATGCGCGGCGGAAGCGAATACGGGGAAGCCTGGCACGACGCCGGGACGAAAACGCGGAAGCAGAACGTGTTCGACGACTTCATCGCGGGTGCCGAGTGGCTGATCGCCCGCAAGTACACTTCTTCGGCAAAGCTCGCGATGGCGGGCGGGTCGAATGGAGGCCTGCTGGTGGGCGCGGTGGCGAATCAACGGCCCGAGCTGTTTCGCGTGGCGATTCCCGAGGTCGGCGTCATGGACATGCTGCGGTTCCACAAGTTCACGATTGGCTGGAACTGGATTGCCGACTACGGGTCGAGCGACAACGCGGAGGAGTTCAAGGCGCTGTACGCGTACTCGCCGCTGCACAACATCAAGTCAGGAGTGAAGTACCCCGCCACGATCATCACGACGGCCGATCACGACGATCGCGTCGTCCCCGCGCATTCGTTCAAGTACGCCGCCGCCATGCAGGAGCGGGTGAGCCGTGAAGCGCCAGTGCTGATTCGCATCGAAACCCGCTCGGGTCACGGGGCGAGCAACACCGCGAAGTATCTCGAGTCGAACGCAGACGTGTACGCCTTCCTGATGCACAACCTTGGGGCGCAGCCGTCATTTGCGAAATAGGTCAATCGAAACACGCATTCGCGGTGACCTCGAGGTCGGGCAGTACCAGGGAACGGATCATCTGCGTTCCGGCGAACGTCGTCTCGCCGGATGAGGCACAATCGACGATCGCAACCCGTCGCTCCTTCTCGTACACCAGCCAGCATTCGCGCACGCCGTATTTCCGATACCACTGCAGCTTGACGGTTCGATCGTAGTACGCCGTGCCGGGCGAGGCCACTTCGACCACCAGATCGGGCGCTCCCCACACATGGTTCCTGATGATGCCGGCGCGTTCGTGGGAAATGAACATCAGATCTGGTTGCACGATGACGCCGGCTTCGTTGTCGAGCACGACATCCATCGGTGACACGCACACGTCGCCGAGACGCCGCTCTTCGACGTGGGCGCTCAGCAGACGGAACAGCCGTCCGACAACGGTCTGGTGTGCGTAGTAGGGCGTTGGCGGTTCCCGAACGAAGCCGTACACCAGTTCGGCCGGCCGGTTCGATTCGGCCCTGCTGAAATATTCGTTGGTCGTGATGCGCTTCTCCATGACGACGACGATGCCATCGTCCGGGGTGGTGGTCAAGGAGAGAATCTCAATTCGCAGGTATGATCGCGCACGGATGCCACTCATCCTGAACAACGCGCTGCCGCTGCATTGGGCCGTGGCGGGGGCGGGCATCGCGGCCGTCACGCTGTGCCTGCTGTTTGTCGCGAACCGGCGGCTCGGCATCTCGGCGGGATTCGAGGACGTGTGCAGTCTCGTGCTGCAGCAGCCGTACTTTTCCCGGGGCAGCCTGCGCGCGTCGCGGCAGTGGCGCCTGCCGTTTGTGGCCGGCCTCGTGTTCGGCGGATTTCTTTCGGCGGCCTTCAGCGGAGGCTGGCAGCTCACGTGGTCGCTCGGCATGTTCGACCAGACTATCGGGTTTGGTCCGGCGGCAAAACTGGCCTGGATGTTCGTGGGCGGGCTCTTCATCGGGTTCGGCACGCGGCTCGCCGGCGGATGCACGAGCGGCCACGGCATTTTCGGCATGTCGAATCTCGAGCTGCCGAGTCTGGTGACGACGATCAGCTTCATGGCAGGCGGCGTGGTGACGACGCAGCTGCTGTATCGGGTGGTGTTCAACTGATGGTGCTGCTGTACATCCTGCTCGGGACGGTCTTCGGTTTTGTGCTGAGCCGTTCGGGCGCGAGCGACTACAACTACATTCAGCGCATGTTCCTGTTCGAGGACTTCCACATGTACGGGCTCATCGGCAGCGCCATCGCCGTCACGGCGCCGGCGCTCTGGTTGCTGCGGCATGGGCGCACGACGTCGGGTCGATCACTTCAGGATGCAGGCAGACGCCGCCACCATGGGCACGTGGCCGGCGGGTTGCTGTTTGGCGTGGGATGGTCCATCGCAGGCATGTGTCCGGGGCCTATCTTCGTCAACATCGGCGAAGGAAAAATCTACGCCGTCGCGGCGCTCGCGGGGGCGCTGGTGGGAACGGGATTTTTCGGCGCGATCTACACGCGCCTGCAGGCGCCGCTGCGGCTGCCGCCGCTCGCCGTCGGGACAGGCGAGGGCTAGCGACGCATTGTTAGAGTTTCTGCGAGATCTCTGTGCGGTTTGTGCGAACCACCGGGCCGACCTACCCAGGTTCGGCGCGTTGTGCCTGCTCCGCGTGGCATGCTGCGTGCTCTGGGTTGTTCATGCGGCTTGACAGACGACGCTATACTCGGAAACGAGAGCCGCGGGAGTTACGTCATGAACGATTCCCGGCTATCTCGAGGCCAGCGTGGAGCAGCAGAACGCCAATTTCGATCGGTTATATCAGCAGACCGTGCGCATCGATCAGGAGATGCAGAGCCTCGGCCTGCGCCTCGACACCAAGATCGACGACGGGCTGGCGCGGCTGGATCAGAAGATCGACAACCTCGATCACAAGTTCGATCGGAAGTTCGATGATCTGCGAATCGAGCTCTCGAAGCACTTCCGCTGGACAGTCGGCCTGATGGTGACGACGATGGGGCTGATGGTGACCCTCATCGGTCTGGTGGCTGGTTTGCTCACGAGAGCACTTCGCTGATTCGACCACCGAACCCTACTCCCTGGTCGGTACAGGCTGCTGGCTCCTCGCCTAGTTCGGCAGGCGTTTCTTGATCTCTTCGAACCAGTTTTCCATTACGAGCGGCGACTGCGACTCTGACGCAGCGGCTTCCTTGATCACCAGGAATCGGCGTCCATCAAGCGACACATCATAGTTGCGGGGGCCGGTGTTTCCCTCGAATCGGGCATACGGTGCGGCGAAGAGCGCCTGCGCATCCGACCACGTCGGCGTGCTTTGAGTGAGATCAACGGCTACGTGCATGAGCTGTCGCGGCGCGCCCGACACGAAGAACAGCTCTTTTCCGTCGCGGGACCACAGCGGCCACTTGCTGTTGGGCGGTGAAACCTGCCAGCGGCCGCGCGAGACGTCCGGGAAGGGTCTGACGAAGACATAACCTTGGACTTCATCGCTGTACGCGAGCCACTTTCCATCGGGCGATACGACGGCGTTCCCCTGACCTCCTGATTCAGCAACCAATGGTCGCGGTCCGCGCGTGGCAAGGTCGAGCATCCAGATATCCCGTCCAGTGCTTGCAGTCGTCTGGTCAAACGTGCTGAACACCAGGATTTTGGAATCCGGGGACGTCCCGCTCGGGGCTGCGTCGCCGACCGCGGGTATCACCCGTTCAACATCGCCGCTCCCGTCAGAGGCTTTCCGATAGATCCCAAGACCACTGGATTCACCCGTGAAGTAGATCCAGCGCCCGTCGGCGCTCCACACAGGACGAAGATCGGCTGTCTTTGAAAACGTGAGCCGCATCCAGCTATTCCCGCGGAAGTCGTGTGTGAAGATATTCGGCGAGGTGGTGTCGTTCAGGGAGACGGCGAGCCTGGTCCGATCGACGGCGAGCCGGGGAGTCTGGTACGCACGTGCGCCCAGGTTGAGCGGCTCCTCGAGGCCACTACGGTCAACCCATACCAGCGTGCGGCTGCCCATTTCGCGTTGTGTTCCTGGGAGATATACCAGCGTGCCCTCTGAAGAGACCGAGGCATACGGCATACCCGCTGTGCCAGTCTGAACGCCTTCGAGAATCGGGACGGCCTCTCCGATGACGCGTCCAGTGGCGACGTCGAATCTTGATGCGAACAGTGTGCCTTCCCGCGAAAAAATGAGGTGTCCCGAACTCGCGTACTGCGCATGACCTCCATTCTCGATGAGCGTGCGTTGCTCGCCAGTTGCGAGATCGCGCAGGGCGACTGCGACGCGGGCTGCACTGGACGAGCCGGTACCGCTCACGAGCGTGAAGAGGAATTCACGACCACCTGGAAGAAAGTGGGGCGTGAGAAAGCGCTCGAGCCTGTTCTGGTCTGGTCGCATGAACTGTGTGGGATTCCCCCCAGTACTTGGCACACTCCAAACGCCTGATTCATTGGTGACGAACACCACTGTGCCGTCGGCGCCCCACGTGCCGCTTCTTGCCCCACCTTGAGTGGCGGCGATGGTGACTGCCGGCCCGCCGGAAACGCGAACTCTCCTCAATTCGTTGTTGCCCGCGACGAAGAACGCCACCCACTGGCTGTCGGGCGAGAAAAATGGTGAGCGTACCGAGCCGAGCTCGGAAAGCTCGACCGCCTCGAGCTGTTCCAGCCGGCGCAGGTGCAGGGTCTGATTGCCGGCGACGTACGCGACGACTTGTCCATCTGGCGAAATGACCAGATTGGGGTCGGAGGAGGCAGACCCAAAGGTGAACCCGGGGGATGCCGCTCGGTGATCGTTGAGCAAAAATTGCTTCAGCGGCCGCGCAGCCGGTTGAGGCCGCCATACGAACCAGAGCGACGCTGTTGACAGCAATGCGCCAGCGACGAGCGACAATGTGCAGAGCGCCATCGTCAGCCGGCGCGATCCGTTCGCAGGTGGCGGGAGTTCAACAGGAAGGGGCGCCATCTCGTCATCCAAATCGAGCCTGGTGTCCGCGATGTCTGCGAGTCGAAGTGTGCGTTCCTTCACCAGGCAGCGGCGCAGCAATCGCCTCAAGGCCGGACCGGCGCGATGCGGGAGCCGGCGCCAATCGGGATCGGTCTTCACGATCGACGCCAATATTTCAGTGACGTCTTCACCTTCAAACGCCCGTGTTCCCGTCACCATCTCGAACAGCACACACCCGAATGCCCAGATGTCTGTGCGCTTATCGACCGGTCTGCCGCGCGCCTGCTCGGGGCTCATGTATGCCGCAGTGCCAAGAATCACGCCGCCCATCGTCATCGCGGGAGACGTGATCGTGGGTGACGCGGATAGCGCGGCGGAACTGAAGTTCCGCCCTACATCTGATGGGTCGAGCGCCTTGGCCAGGCCGAAGTCGAGCACCTTCACCTTGCCGTCGGCCGTGAGTTTGATGTTCGCCGGCTTCAGGTCCCGATGAATGACTCCCCGATCGTGCGCCGCCTGGAGCGCTTCGACGATCTGTTTCGCGATGGGCAGCGCTTCATCGAGAGGAATCGGCCCGTGTGCGATGCGATCCGCCAGTGTCGGACCTTCAACGAGCTCCAGTACGAGCGCCTGTATTCCCGAGGCTGTTTCGAGGCCATGAATCTGCGCGATATTCGGATGGTTGAGCGTGGCGAGCAGCTCGGCTTCGCGCTGAAACCTCGCAAGTCGATCGGGGTCGTTCGCAAACGCGTCCGGCAGAATCTTGATCGCCACCTCGCGCTTCAGCCGCAAATCGCGCGCGCGATACACCTCGCCCATGCCGCCGGCCCCGAGCAGCGAGACGATCTCGTACGCGCCGAGACGAGCGCCGGCCGCGAGAGGCATCTAGGAGAAGAGGCCGGGATTATATACGGTCAGGGTTACGGCTTTGCAGAAGGTGACTTGCGCCCTCGACTTTCGACTGGCGACTTCCGACTGGCGCCTTGCGACTGCGAACGCCGCGGCTGGCCAACATGTGTGACCAGCCGTGGCGCTCGGCCATTAGACCTTCGCGTGCGCCGCGCGCAGTTCGGCCACGAGCTCCGACGTATCGAGGTACTCTTTGAACTGTGTGACCTTTCCGTCCCGCAGAGTAAACACATGCGCCCAGTCGGCGTCGATCACCTTGCCCGTTGCCTTGACACGGCTCGTATCGGTGCCCGTCACCACGACTTGATCGCCCTGTGCAATGAACTGCTGTGGTTCGAAGCGCTGAATCTCGATTACCTCGGTCAGCGTCCCGAAGAACTCCGCCACTTGTTGACGGCCTGTTCGCCGTCCGGCAGTCGGCAGATCTGACGGACCCGGCGTAATCCACTCGATCTGCTCGTCGAACAGACTCAGTAACGTTTCAATGTCGCCATGGCCGAATGCGTCGTAGCCGCGTCGAACGACGTCGAGATTGTCCTGTTCGCTCATTCCACCCTCCGTTGATGTCACAGATGAACGTAAGAAATGTGATGTGAAGGCGGGAGCCTACAACCACAAATCGCCCAAGGCAAGAAACTTCGGTGTCGATCTCATATAATCCGGCCCGCGTCCGCTTCCCCCACAACCGATGTCACTTGCGACCGGCGCCCGACTCGGGCCGTACACCGTGCTGTCTGCCATTGGCGTGGGCGGGATGGGCGAAGTCTATCGCGCTCGCGACACCCGCCTGAATCGCGACGTCGCCATAAAAATACTCCCGGAGCTGTTTGCGGCCGACGCCGACCGGGTGGCGCGCTTTCAACGCGAGGCGCAGCTGCTGGCCTCGCTCAACCATCCCAACATCGCGCAGATCTACGGCGTCGAGTCCGAGGCGGGCCGAAGCGCGCTCGTCCTCGAGCTGGTCGACGGCCCGACGCTGGCCGACCGCATCGAACGAGGACCGCTTCCACCGGACGAAGCGTTGCCGATTGCGAAACAGATCGCCGACGCGCTCGAAGCCGCGCACGAGAACGGCATCATCCACCGCGATTTGAAGCCCGCCAATATCAAGCTGACGGCAGACGGCAGGGTGAAGGTGCTGGATTTCGGCCTCGCGAAAGCGGCCAGCGCTGAAGCCGCGCCCTGTCCGCACGGGACCGGCGGATCGCCGGGGCAAGGACCGGCCAACGTCTCTCTCAGTCGCCGACCATCACATCGCCCGCGATGAACACCCACGCGGGCATGATTCTCGGCACCGCCTCCTACATGAGCCCCGAACAGGCGCGCGGCAGGGCCATCGACAAGCGCACCGACATCTGGGCGTTCGGGTGCGTGCTGTACGAGATGCTCGCGGGCAGGCGCGCGTTCGATGGGGAAGACGTGGCCGACGTGCTCTCGAAGATCCTTCAACGCGAGCCCGACTACGCCGCCATCGATCGCCACGCGCCCGCGTCGGTCCGAAAACTGTTGCGCCGGTGTCTCGAGAAAGATCGCAAGCGGCGTCTCGCCGATATCGCGGATGCCCGGTTCGAGCTCGACGAGCCGGTTGTGGCCGTGGATCAACCCGCGCCGACAGAGCGTCGGATGTGGATTCCGGTGGCCGTGCTTGCAGCGGCAGTCGTGGGTGCGGGCGTCAGCGCGTTTGTCGTAGCGGGCCGGTCTTCGCCCTCGGAGCCTGCCAGAGTCCATTCGCTTCCAACTGAACCTGCCGACGGGCATGAACGACTTTGGCAGTGTCGCGGTCTCGCCCGACGGCCGCCATGCTGGTGTTTACCGCCCGCGCGCCGGGCGCTCCGCTTCTCATTGCGGTTGCGTCCGCTCAACGCCATCGCGGCGCGAGCCGTTGTCTGGAACGGAAGGGGCATTTGCTCCGTTCTGGTCGCCCGACAGCCGCTTCATCGCGTTTTCCGCCGGCGGATCGCTGAAGAAGATCGACATCTCCAGCGGAGCCGTCACGACGATTGCCGCCGGGGCCTTCGGGATGTTCTCGTCATGGGGCGTCACGGACACGCTGCTCTTTTCGCGCGCTGGCGCGCTGCACACCATCAGCTCAACGGGCAGCGCCCTGGCCATGGTCGTTCCTCCCAGGGACCCCGCCGATTACACGCTTTCCGTCTTTTCTGCCGGACGGCAACGGTTTCCTGTTCGCCGACATCAACACACTCGTTCCCCAGCGCGGGGCGGCGACGATTTACGTCGGCAGCCTGGGGTCGGACGAGAGAAAAGAGCTCGTGCGGGCCGATTCGCCGGCGGTCTACGCAAACGGCCACCTGTTGTTCGTGCGCGACCGGACGCTCATGGCGCAGCCATTCGACATCGCGTCGAAGACGCTCACGGGCGAGCCGGTCCGGCTCGCCGAGAATCTCTGGCCCGGCTCCATGGGCACTCCGTACTTCTCCGCATCGCAGACCGGTGTGCTCGCGTTCCCCGTTCGGGATGTGCCCCCCGCGCAACTGGTATGGCTCGATCGCGCGGGCAGGCAGGTTGCGACCATCGTTGAGCCCGGCGACTATTCGAATCCCAGAGTGTCGCCAGACGGAAAGAAGGTCGTGGTGTGCGTGTACGATCGGCAGGCACGCGCGCGCGATATCTGGGTGCTCGATCTCGACCGTGGGACGCGCACGAGGCTGACCCAGGATCCCGCCGACGACATGAATCCCGTATGGTCGCCCGACAGCCGCGCGATCGCATTTTCGTCAGATCGAAAAGGACAACGCGACGTCTATCGAAGGGCTCTGCAGGATGGTGACGATCAGCTCCTTTACACATCGGCCGGGCCGAAGAGCGTCAGCGACTGGTCGCCGGACGGCCGGCAAATCGTATTCAGCGGTGGACTGGAGAAAGGCTCTACGATTTCGTTCATGGACGCAGATGCGGACACGTCCAACCCTGCCGCGTGGCGCCAATCGCGGTTCAACATCGGTAGCGGCCAGTTTTCGCCGGACGGCCGCTGGGTCGCCTTTAGCCTCGACGGAGAGCGGACGCGACGAGATCTATGTGGCGCCGGCCTCCGGGCGGGGCGGCAAGTGACCGTGTCGACAGCCGGGGGCATCCAGCCTCGGTGGAGTCGGGACGGAAAGGAAATCTATTATCTGACGCTCGCGCGTGACAAGTTGATGGTGGTACCGGTGAAGGCGCAGGGCACGTTCGAAGCAGGGTCGGTCCGCGAGCTGTTTCAACTCGAGGTGGCCGACGCCCTTGGCTCCCTGTACGACGTGTCGCCGGACGGTCAGCGATTTCTCGTCAACGTGCGCGTTGGAGAAACCGTCGCGCCGGTTACCGTTGTCATGAACTGGATGGCGGACCTCAAAAAATAGGGAAAAATAGGGATTGGGGACTAGGGATTATAGGGATTAGGAATGAGGGATTAGAGACGCGAATGTCGCTGACGAGTGGAACGAAAATCGGACCGTACGAAGTGCTGAGCTCCCTTGGCGCCGGTGGGATGGGTGAGGTCTATCGCGCACGCGACACCCGTCTGAATCGCGATGTCGCGATCAAGATTCTTCCCGACCTGTTTGCGGCCGACTCCGAGCGCATCGCGAGGTTCCAGCGCGAAGCGCACGTCCTTGCGTCGCTCAACCATCCGCACATCGCGCAGATCTACGGCGTCGAAGAAGGTCCGGCGGAAGCCGGACGTTACGTACTGATCCTGGAGCTGGTCGACGGTCCGACGCTGGCCGAACGGATCGAGCAGGGCGCGATTCCGATCCCCGAGGCGCTGGCCATCGCACGCCAGATCGCCGTCGCGCTCGAAGCCGCGCACGACAGCGGCATCGTCCATCGCGATTTGAAGCCGGCCAACATCAAGCTGACCGGCGATGGCACGGTCAAGGTGCTCGATTTCGGATTGGCGAAAGCCGGCCAGGCGTCGGGCTCGGGCCTCCAGGCCTCGGGCGCCATGTCGGCGTCTCCCACGATTACCTCGCCGGCGATGCACACCCACGCCGGCATCATCCTCGGCACCGCCGTCTACATGAGCCCCGAGCAGGCGAAGGGACGGCCCGCCGACAAGCGGAGCGACGTCTGGGCCTTCGGGTGCGTGCTCTTCGAGATGCTCACCGGCCGGCGCGCGTTCGACGGCGAGGATCTCACCGATGTGGTGGCGGCGGTCGTGCGCGGCGAACCCGACTGGAAATCGCTGCCGGCCGATCTGCCCGCACACGTGCGGACGCTCGTGAAAGGCTGTCTCGAGAAAGACCGCAAGGCGCGCATCGGCGACATGGCCGTCGCCCGATTCCTGCTCGATCAGGGCGCCACGCTGTCGGCCGCCCCTGTGTCGATCGCCACGGCGCCGCCTTCGCGATCGCGCACGCCGATGATGTGGATCGCGGCGGCCGTCGTCGTGTTGGCGGCGGCGGTCGCGGCGATGGTCTGGCGGCAGGGCCGTGTGCTTCCGAGGCCGGCCGCACCGTTACGGCTTGCCACGGAAGTCGGCGCCAACGTCTCTCTGTTGACGCAGGCCAGCGGGTCGGTCGTGCTGTCGCCGGACGGTACGCGCATGGCGTTTGTCGGAACGACGGGAGCCGGAAACAACCCGCTGCTGTACGTGCGGCGTCTCGACCAGTTGCAGGCCACACCGCTTGCGGGCACCGACGGGGGCTTCAGCCCGTTCTTCTCGCCAGATGGCGAGTGGATCGGATACTTCGGGCAAGGCAAGCTGAACAAGGTTGCCGTCACCGGCTCTGCGCCCGCGATCTTGTGCGATGCGCCGAGTGGTCGCGGGGCCAGCTGGTCGGAAGATGGTTGGATCTACTTTACGCCCGACTCATCGCCAAATCAGGGCATCAAGCGCGTACGCGCCGAGGGCGGCACGCCAGAGGATGTCGTGAAAGCCGAAGCCGCCGAAACCTCGCTGCGATGGGTGCAGGTGTTGCCGGGCGCGAAGGCGCTGCTTTTTACCGAACCCGCGCCGACCGGCAGTTACGACACCGCGAAAATTGTGGCGTTTTCGCTGACCGATCGTACGCGCAAGGTCGTCGTGCAAGGTGGCTACCAGGCCCGGTACGTTTCGAGCGGCCACATCGTGTATTTCAAGGAGGGCACGCTCTTCGCCGCGCCGTTCGATCTCGACGCGCTCGAGGTGCGTGGTAGTGCGGTTCCGGCCATCCAGGGTGTGGCGACCAATACCACGTTCGGTGGCGCGCAGCTGTCCGTCTCACAAAACGGATCGGTCGTCTATGTTACGGGAGAGACGACCGCCGACAAGGCGCCGATTCGCTGGATCGATCGCACAGGCAAGACGGAGATGCTCCGAAGCACCGCCGCGGACTGGACCAATCCCAGCTTCTCGCCTGACGGCCGACGATTGGCGATGGACATCCAGGACGGCTCCCAAACCGACATCTGGGTGTACGAGTGGGCTCGCGATACCTTGTCGCGTCTCACCTTCGATCGCGCCAACGACATGCGGCCCGTCTGGTCGCCGAGCGGGCGCTACATCGCCTACAGCTCGCAGCGCAGTGGCACGCTTAACCTGTACATGCAACGCGCTGACGGCACGGGCGAGACGCTGCGTCTGACCGAGGGCAAGAATCCACAGTGGCCCTCCTCCTGGCATCCCGGCGGGAAGTATCTGGCGTATTTCGAAGCGGTGCCCGGCAAAGCGATCGATCTGATGGTGCTGCCGCTCGAGGGCGATGAAATCAGCGGGTGGAAACCGGGCAAGCCGCAGACCTTTCTGACCACCAGTTTCAACGAGAGCAGCGCGATGTTTTCGCCGGACGGAAAATGGGTGGCGTACCTGTCCAACGAGTCAGGAAGCAGTGACGTCTTCGTCCGGCCGTTCCCCGGGCCGGGAGGGAAGTGGCAGGTCTCCACTTCGGCCGGCGACGATCCGACATGGTCGCGTGTGTCGAACGAATTGTTCTTCTTGAGCACGTCGGACTTGCGTTTGATGTCGGTCGCGCATCGCGTCGACGGCGATTCGTTTCAGGCCGACAAACCGCAGGTGTGGCTCGACGCACGCCTGGGAGGGCGTCCGCGTCCGCCCAGCCGCGACCTCGATTTGCATCCCGACGGCAAACGGTTCGCCATCGGTTCGGGCGAAGAGGAGTCTCCGGAAGTCCGGAACCGCGTCGTCCTCATCCTGAATTTCTTCGACGAGTTGAAGCGAATCGCACCTAGTCAGAAATAGGCCATCCCGACGCCGGCAGTCCAGGCGTCACCTTCAACGCGTTTTCGTAATACAGCTTCCGGAGCACGGCGTCGGGGAGAGCCATGCCGTACAGCTTCCAGAACGCGTGATAGTCGCGGTAGTAATCGAAATATTCATCGGCGGTCTCGAACACCCGCCAGTAGTACGGAAACTCCTCGGGGGCGTAGGTGTCCTTGCCGAACAGCACGCGATTCTGATACTTCGTGAAAAACGCCGCGGCCGCTCTGGGCTGACGGCCGAAGTCGTACAGGACGGCAGCCACCTCGAGATACACGTTCGGTAGCTTGTCGAGCAACGTTCCCGCGCGCTTGAGGTCGTGGCCGTGGTAGGCGAAGTGCGCCGCGATGAATCTGGTCTTCGGATGCTTCGCAAACATGCGATCGCGCTCGGCGATGAGCTGGTCGAACTTCACCTGGCCGGGGCTGTAGTTGCGGCGGCTCGGAAACAGCGCGAGCTCGAGCCAGCGCTCGTTCGTGTAGTCGGGCGGTTCGAAGAAGGCGGGCGGCTCGCCGGTGTGAATCAGACACGGGCACATTCAGCCGGCCCGCGGCGGCCCACACGGGATCCAGCTCCGGATCGTCGATCGCAATCCGCGATCCGTCCGCCTTGCGCGTCGTCATCCCCAGGTCTTTGAAAATCTTCAATCCGATGGCGCCGTTCCTGATGTCCTGTTCGAGCTGTGCCGCGGCTTTGGCCCCCCAGCCTGCCGCAAACCCGGCAAAGTTGAGGTTGGCGAACACGGTGAAGCGATCGCGATACGGGCTCTTTCGAATCGCGTCGACGCTTTGCCTGAGGCGCTCGCCGCTGCCGCCGCTCAGGTTGTTGAGCACGCGCAGATTCAGCGCGTCCATTTCGCGAACCAGGCGCGCCATGTTCTCGGGCGTGGCCGACTGATGGCTGTGGATGTCGACGACGGGAAACTTCGCCCTGGGCACCGGATGCTCGTCGACGACGAGCGTCGATTTGGGCCGGTAGTCCACGATGCTGGGCGGAGGCGTGTCGGGCGCTTCACAGCGCCCGATGCGCACCAGGGTTTGCCCAGGCGGGCACTCGCCCGCGCGTGCCGCCGTTCCGGGTGAGGCCGGACCTGGGGTACGCTGGGCGACGAGCAGCACAGAAGCCGCAAGCAGGATCGAACCCGTCACGATCGAGATGCCTTGGCGCATGGGGAAGAATTCTACGCAAGTCCGTCCATTTTCCCGACAAAAAAGCCGCTAATACCGTGAATTGGGGATTGGGAATTCCGCATAGGGAGGTTACGATAAAAGATCTCAAAAAGGAGCCGAATGCCGAACTCTGGGAACGGCTGGGTCTTTCGTCGTCGCGGTGGCCGCAGCGCTGGCCGCGAGCGTCGTCAGTACGCCTGATGCTCAGCAGAAATCCGATCCGGCAGCGGCGGCGGCGGAGCCGGCATATCGCGCCGTCGTCAACACCTATTGCCTGTCCTGCCATAACAGCAAGTCGAAAGCAGGCGGCCTCGAGCTCGACACCATCAACGCGCAGCCGCCCGGCGATCACGCGGAGGCGTGGGAAAAGGTTGTTCGCAAGCTTCGCGCGCGTCAAATGCCGCCAATCGGCGCACGACGGCCCGACGAAGCGGCCTACACCGCCTCGCTGGCCTCGCTCGAAGCCTCGCTCGATCGCGGGGCAGCCGCCACGCCCAATCCGGGCCGCACCGACACGTTTCGACGGCTGAACCGCACCGAATACCGCAACGCGATTCGCGATCTGCTGGCGCTCGACATCGACGTCGCGGCGTTGTTGCCGAGCGACTCGGCAAGCTTTGGCTTCGACAACATCACGGTGGGCAATCTGTCGCCGACGCTGCTCGAAAGCTACGTGACGGCAGCGGAGAAGATCAGCCGGCTCGCCGTGGGCCGCCCGAGCCTGTCGCTGGGCGGGTCGACCGTGAGAATCAAGCCCGACATCACGCAGGAGAATCACCTCGACGGAATGCCGATCGGCACTCGCGGTGGTGCGCTGACTTCTCATGAGTTCCCGCTGAACGGCGAATACGAGATCTCGATTCGGCTTTCGCGCGACCGCAACGAGCACATCGAAGGCCTGCTCGAGGCGCACGAGATCGAGTTGCTGCTCGACGACGAGCGGCTGCGGCTCTTCACCATCGAGCCGCTGAAACTGGACCAGGCCACGTCGGCGGCGGACGCGCCCTCGCATGCCAATCTGGACGAGCATCTCAAGTTGCGCGTGCCGGTGACTGCGGGCCCGCACAAGCTGGCGGTCGCGTTCCCGAAGAAGCCGTTCCTGCTGCTCGAGACCGCGCGTCAGCCCTACGAGGCTCACTTCAACTACTACAGGCATCCGCGGCTGCAGCCGGCTGTGTACGAGATCTCGATCGTCGGTCCGTACAACGCGGCTGGTGCCGGCGACACGCCGAGCCGCAGGCGTGTGCTCGTGTGCCAGCCGGCATCAAACGAAAGCGCGTGCGCAAAGAAGATTTTGTCGACGCTTATGCGGCGGGCGTATCGCCGGCCGGTCAGCGATGCCGATCTGAAAAAGCCGTTCGAGCTGTACCAGGGTGCCCGGGCCGAGGAAGGATTCGATGCCGGGATCGAACTGGGGCTGTCCGCGATCTTGTCGAGCCCCGAATTCCTGTTCCGGATCGAGCGGGATCCTGTGCGAGCCGGGTCTAAAGAACAAGACCCGGCCTACGTACCGCAAACCGCCGGGTCTAAAAAGCAAGCCCCGGCCTACACCATCAGCGATCTCGAGCTGGCGTCGCGCCTCTCGTTCTTCCTCTGGAGCAGCATTCCCGACGACGAGCTGCTCGACGTGGCGGCGCGCGGCGATCTCGACAAGCCGGCCGTGCTCGAGCGTCAGGTGAAGCGGATGCTCGCCGACCCGAAGGCCGAAAACCTGGTCACCAACTTCGCGTCGCAGTGGCTGCACCTGCGAAACCTCGACACGATTACGCCAGACATGCGGTTGTTCCCCGATTTCGACGACAACCTGCGTCAGGCATTCCGTCAGGAAACGGAAATGCTCGTCGAGAGCGTCATCGCCGAGAACCGCAGCGTGCTCGACTTGTTGACGGCCAATTACACCTTCCTGAATGAGCGCCTGGCGAAGCACTACGGGATTCCGAATATCTATGGAAGCCGCTTCCGCCGTGTGGCGTTCGACGAGCCGGTGACGAAGATGTCAGGCGACCCGGGGCAGCGGAGAGGTGGACTGCTGCGGCAGGGCAGCATCCTGCTCGTCACGTCGTATCCCACACGCACGTCGCCGGTGATTCGCGGCAAGTGGATTCTCGAGAACGTCATGGGCGTGCCGCCGCCACCGCCGCCGGCAAGCGTGCCGCCGCTGGACGATGTGAAGGGCGTGAAGAAGAGTGCGCCGGTCCGCGAGCGCCTGGCGGAGCATCGGAAGAATCCCACGTGCGCGGCGTGTCATCGTCTGACGGATCCGGTCGGGTTCGCGCTCGAGAACTACGATGCCGTCGGGCGGTGGCGAACGCTGGATGGCGGCGCAGCCGATTGATGCGTCGGGGACGCTCTTCAACGGCACCGAGCTCGACGGTGTGGCCGGGCTGCAGAAGGCGATACTGGATCGTCCCGAACTGTTCGTCTCGACGCTCACCGAGAAACTGCTCACTTTCGCGACCGGACGCGGCGTCGCGTACTACGACGCGCCGGCCGTTCGCAAGATCGTCCGCGACGCGAGCGCCGAGAATTACCGCTTTTCGTCGATCGTCATGGGTATCGTCACCAGCGTGCCCTTCCGTATGAGGACCTCATCATGATCATTTTCAAGAAGGCGCTGCCACGGCGTACGTTTCTACGGGGTGTCGGCGCAACCGTCGCGCTGCCGCTCCTCGACGCGATGATCCCCTCGATGACCGCGCTCGCACAGACGCCGGCCAAGGCCGTCAAGCGGTTGGGATTTGTCTACATCCCGATGGGATCGGACATCGCGCGATGGACGCCGCCGGGAGAAAGCGGCGCGCTGACGGAGCTGTCGGTCACCCTCAGTCCGCTGGCGCCGGTGATGAAACACCTGACCGTGCTCAGCAACATGGAGCTGAGGAACGCGTATCCCGGGACCCACGCCACGTCGAACGCCGCCTTCTTGAGCGCGGCCAAGGCCAAGTGGACCGAAAGCAGCGACTACTTCCTCGGCACGACCGTCGATCAGATCGCCGCACAGCAGATGGGCCAGGAAACCCAGTTGCCGTCGCTCGAGCTGTCGATGGACCTGATGGAAGTGGTGGGACAGTGCGACAACGGCTATGCCTGCGTCTACCAGAACAACCTGTCGTGGTCGTCGCCGACGACGCCGCTGCCATCCGAAGCGCACCCGCGCGTGGTGTTCGAGCGGCTGTTCGGCGAGGGCGGCAGCTCGGCACAGCGGCGCGCGGCGCTCGGCAAACGCGCCAGCCTGCTCGACTGGGTCCGCGAAGACATCTCACGTCTGCAACGCGAACTGGGCGCGACCGATCGCACGAAGGTGAACGAGTACCTCGACACCGTGCGCGAAGTGGAGCGCCGGATTCAGAAGGCCGAAGCGCAGACGCGCGAGAATCTGCTGCCCGACCTGGATCGTCCCGTCGGTGTTCCCGCTGCGTACGAGGATCACGCCAAGCTGATGTTCGACCTGCAGGTGCTGGCGCTGCAGGGCGACATCACCCGCGTCATCACGTTCCAGCTCGCGCGCGAAACCAGCAACCGGAGCTATCCGGAGATCGGCGTCCCCGATCCGCATCATCCGACGTCGCATCACGGCGGCGATCCCGAAAAGGTGGCGAAGATCGCGAAGATCAACCAGTTCCACGTGTCGCTGTTCGCGTATTTCCTCGAGAAGCTGAACTCGATTCGCGAAGCCGACGGCACGCTGCTCGACAATTCGCTGTATCTGTACGGCAGCGGCATGGGCAACCCGAACGTGCACAGCCACATCGATCTGCCGATTGTGGTCGCCGGCGGGGCGGCGGGCAAGGTGAAGGGCGGACGGCACATCAAGTACGCCGAGCCGTCGCCGCTCGCGAACCTGCATCTCACGATGCTCGACGCCGTCGGGGTGCGGCTCGATTCGTTCCAGGACAGCACCGGAAAGATCGACACCTTGTATAACCAGAGTCTTTAGAGATGCACATGATGCGCCACATGCTCGTCAGATGTTTGGTCGTCATCGCGTTGTTCGCGACGGCTGCGACGGTATCGGCCGCAACCGATGCGCCGCTGGCTGAAGCCGTGCAGCGGATGGATCAAACGGCCATTCGCACGCTGCTCGCCAAGCGGATCGACGTCAACGCGGCGCAGCCGGATGGAACGACGGCGCTGCACTGGGCGACCTACAACGATAACGTCGAGCTTGTCGGCCGCCTGCTTGCGGCTGGCGCGAATGCGCTCGCCGTCAATCGATACGGCGTCACGCCGCTCTCGCTCGCGTGCGTCAACGGCAATGCCGCGATCATCACGCGTTTCCTCGATGCCGGCGCCGATCCCAACGCCACGCTGCCCGGCGGCGAGACGATGTTGATGACGGCCGCGCGAACGGGGAAGGTCGATGCCGTGCGCGTGCTGCTGACACGCGGCGCCAACGTTCACGCGAAAGAGCCTCGACGTGGCCAGGACGCGCTCATGTGGGCAACCGCTGAAGGGCACGTGCAGGTGATCGAAGCGCTCATCGAGGCTGGTGCCGATTTCCGCACGCCCCTCGATTCCGGCTTCACGCCACTGCTGTTCGCGGTGCGCCAGGGCCGCATTCCAGCGGTCAAGGCGCTCTTGAAGGCAGGCGCCGACGTCAACGAAGTCGTCAAGGTGAAGGCCAATCCGAAACTGCCGGAAGGTGAACGATCGTTGCGCTCGGGCACGACGCCGCTGCACGTGGCGGTCGCCAACGGACATCTGGAGCTCGCTGCAGAGCTGCTGGAGGCGGGCGCGGATCCCAATTCCGCCGTGCAGGGCTTTGCGCCGCTCCACATGCTGGCGTACATCCGGAAGCCGGCTATCGGCGACAGCGATCCCGGTCCGGAAATTTCGGGAAACCTGTCGACCCTTGAGTTTGCCAAACGGCTGGTGGCCAAGGGCGCAGACGTCAACGCGCGGATGACGAGGCGGGCGAACCTGACGAACACGCGTTTCCACGAGATCGGCGGCACGGCGTATCTGCTGGCCGCGATGACGGCCGATGCGGACTACATGAAGGCGCTGGTCGAGCTCGGCGCCGATCCGAAGCTGACCAACGACGAGGGCAGCACGGCGCTGATGACGGCGGCTGGTCTTGGCACGCGGTCTCCCGGCGAAGACGCAGGGACCGAGGAGGAAGTGCTCGAAGCGATGCAAGTGGCGCTCGACCACGGCGCCGATATCAATGCCGTCGACAAGAACGGCGAAACCGCCATGCACGGCGCGGCCTATAAGAACCTTCCCGAAGCCGTGAAGTTTCTCGCGAGCAAGGGCGCCAGGATTGATATCTGGAACACGCGGAACGAGCACGGCTGGACGCCGCTGACGATCGCGCGCGGCTACCGGTTCGGCAACTTCAAACCATCGGCCGTCACCGTGGCTGCGCTCGAGCAGGTGATGCTCGCGGCCGGCGTCATCCCACCATCCGAAAAGGAGGAAAACGCGAAGGGGTACGACATCTACGCTCCGGCGAATACGCGTAAGCCGCCCCAACCCTAAGTTGTCAGACGCAAATCGATAACTGAACATCGGTAATCGCCGATCGGCATTCGACGATCCGAGTCTCCTGGTTCGATGCGCTGCCTTTCCCAAGGTCTGAATGCTCAGGAGGTTTCGATGCCTACTCTTCCGCGGTTTCTTGCCATTGCGCTCGTCATCACTTTCATGGCAGTTCCCCGTCACGCAGGCGCGCAGGTGCTCGAGGGGACGCTCTACGGCATCGTGCAGGATTCGTCGGGTGCCATTCTTCCCGGCGTCACCGTAACGGTCACCCATCAGGGCACCACGCTGACGAGAGAAACCGTCTCGGACTCGCGCGGCGAGTTTGCGCTGCCCGCGCTCCCGCCCGGTCAGTACACGATCAAGATCGAGCTTTCCGGATTCAAGACGTATGAGAACCGGGGATTGACGCTGAGCGCCGGTCAGACGGTGCGGCAGACGTTTGCGCTCGAAGTGGGGACGGTGGCCGAGACGGTCACCGTGGCCGGCGAGGCGCCCCTCATTCAGACCGCCTCGACCGCGCAGGTCCAGGCGCTCGGCGACGAAGTGCGCGAGATTCCGGTCTCGCGGCGGAACCTGCAGAACGTCGTCCTGCTGGGCTCGGGTATCAGCTCCGGCGATAACGCCGTCGGCGGCGGACGGGCGTTCCGCGTCAACGGCGTCGGCGACGGCGGCAGCGCCATCACGGTGGACGGCAGCAGCGCCCAGACGAACCCGGAAAATCGCGGCTTCGGCAACTACGGCGGCCAGAACCAGATCGAGATCCTGAGCGTCGAAGCGGTCGCCGAGGTGCAGGTGGCCAAGGGCGTCCTGCCGGCGGAGTACGGCGGCTCGATCGGCGGTCAGGTCAACATGATCACGCGTTCGGGGACCAACCAGTTCCACGGATCGCTGTTCGAGAACTTCCAGAGCGACAAGTTCTCGTCGCGCGATCCATTTCTGCCGCCGACGACGGCCAAGCCCGCGATCAAGTTCAACCAGTTCGGCGGATCGATGGGCGGGCCCATCCTGCAGAACCGCGTCCTGTTCTTCACCAGCTACGAGGGCTATCGCGAAGAGTCGGGCGTGACGGTGCAGGGGAACGTCGCCACGCAGGCGACCCGCGATCGGATGCTGGCCGCGCTGCCCTATCCCGAGACCAAAATGGTGCTCGACAACATGCCGCTGCCGAACGTGCCCATCAACGCCGACATCGGACGGTACACCGATGCCAGGACGCTCGTCCGGCGCGACAACACGTTCCTCGGCAAAGTGGACTTCGAGGCGGGCGCGGGCAGATTGTCGGTGACCGCCTCGCGGATGCGGCCGTTCGCCACCGTTCCGCGAATCCAGATCGAGAACAACCAGCAGTACACGAACGGCTCGAAGCGCCTCTCGACCAACTACGTGCTGACGCGCAATTCGTGGGTCTCCGAAAGCCGGTTCGGCTGGAATCGCAACACGCTCGATCGCTTCGACGAGTTCTGGCTGGCGGAATCGCCCACGCGAGGGGCGCAGGAAGACCTCTATAACGTGCGCAAGCGTATCTCGACGTTCAGCGTCACGGGCTTCTTCGGCAGCGGGGATACCGAAATTCTTGCCTTGACCTACGACGCGTACAACCTGGACCAGAAGTTCACGCGGGTTTCGGGTGCCCACACGATGAAGACCGGGTTCCGGTGGGCGCGCGAGATCGGCTTCAAGTCGAATCCGCAAACGAACCGGTTCACGTTTGCCACCCTCGACGGCCTGCTGACCAACAAGGCGACCGACTTCCTGCTCGCGATGGGCAACCCGCCGCATCGTGCGTGGGTCGACCAGTTCGGCGGGTTCATCCAGGACGACTGGCGCGTGAACGATCGGTTCGTGCTCAACCTGGGCCTGCGCTACGACTACTACCCGGGGTTTGGCTACACGTCCAAGGATGCCAGCGATCCCGCGGAGGTCAACAATCTGAGCAATCCCACCGACATCCGCAAGATGGATTTCGGTGCGCCGCGCCCTCTGGACAAGCCGATCGACGATGACAAAGTGAACTTCGCTCCGCGCGCCGGATTTGCCTGGACGGTCGACGAGGCGGGCAGGACCGTCGTGCGCGGTGGTGTCGGGGTGTTCACCACCGGCCACATCATGGCGTTGTTCCAGAACGCGGTCGCGCGCCCCTTCACCCCGATCCGCCAGGGCTGGAATCGCACGGAGCAGGAGGCACGCGGCATCAGCTGGCCCAACACCTATGCGGAAGACGCCGAGAAGATCGCGATCTCGGACTCGGGTGGCAAGAAGAACCAGTACTACATGTTCGAGACCGACATGAAGAGTCCCGAGACCATGCAGGCCACCTTCGACGTGCAGCGGCAAATTGGCAGACGGGCGTCGGTCTCGGCGGGCTACGTCCACACCAGCGGGAAGAACCTGCCGATCCTCTTGAACTTTGCGAACGCCTACGATCGGGTGACCGGCGCCCGGCCCAACCCGGCCGTCACTCCGGGAGGATGGTACGTCACGAGCGGGCAGACCATGACGTACAACGCGTTCGAGGGGAACGCCAACCTCAGACGGTTCCATGGCCTCGATCTGGCGTTCCACTACACGTTGTCGAAAGGCTGGTCGGAACAGGGCGCCAACCTGATCGGCAATTTCAACAGCTCGATCGGCGACACCACATACAACAACACGCAGGACTTCTTCGATCCCTACCTCGAGTCTGACTATTCGCCGTTGATCGGGGAGGTCCGCCATCGCGTCACGAGCACGGTCGTCTACGACATGCCGTGGCTGGCCGACCGCAAGGACGTCGTCGGCAGCGTGTTCGGCGGGTGGCAGCTTTCCAGCGTCCTCAATTTCCGAAGCGGCGAACCGCTGCGGATTACGCAGGCGTCGGGCATCGCGAACAGCCGGCCCGATTACAACGGCGGCAACCAGATATTCGACAACTGGCGCGATACGCTGCAGTACCTCGATCGAACCGCGTACACGCTGGTGCCGACCTCGCCGACTACGGGGGCGACGATTCGGCCGGGCAACCAGAACTCCTCTCAGGTGCGAGGGCCTGGCCGCCGGCGTGTGGACCTGACGCTTGCGAAGTCGTTCACCCTGCGCGGCAGCTCGCAGATCCAGTTTCGCTTTGAATCGTTCAACGTGTTCAACTGGCGGCAATACAACAATCCCAATACCACGGTCACGGCGCCGACATTCGGGCAGATTACCAGCGTTGCCTCGACGAGAACGGGGCAGATCGGGTTGCGACTGACGTTCTGATCGTCCATCGTCGATCGGCCATCGGCGATCGTCCCGGTCAATCAGCGCGGGGTGCGGCGTCAGTCGTGCCCCGCGGTGATAGTCCCAGTACGTAGTGTCCGGCTTCAGCCGGACCGTGTACAATCCCGCCGCACACCACATACGCATGTCCCTTGCGCCCGGCGTCCGTCTCGGCGCGTATGAAATCGTCTCGCTGATTGGTTCAGGCGGCATGGGCGAGGTGTATCGCGCGCGCGATACCCGGCTCGGGCGCGATGTCGCGATCAAGGTCATCCCGCCGGCCTACAGCGCTGATGCCGATCGACTGCAGCGGTTCGAGCAGGAAGCGCGGGCGGCCGCGCTGCTCAATCATCCAAACATCCTGGCCGTGTTCGACGTCGGCACCCACGATCCCTCGACCGGTACAGGGCCCGGGGCTCCATATATCGTCTCGGAGCTGCTCGAAGGGGAGACGCTGCGCGATCGTCTCGCGGCCGGGCCGCTGCCGGTGCGCAAGGCGATCGATCTCGCCATTCAGATGGCACAGGCGCTGGCGGCCGCGCACGAGAAGGGCATCATCCATCGCGATCTGAAGCCGGAAAACGTCTTCATCAACAAGGACGGCCGCGCGAAGGTGCTCGACTTCGGACTGGCCAAGCTGACGCAAACCGATTCGCCGCTCGTGGCCGGCACGAACCTGCCGACGACGCCGCCGGCGCATCAGACCCAGGCTGGTCTCATCCTCGGCACGATCGGCTACATGGCGCCCGAGCAGGTGCGCGGGTTGAAGATCGATCACCGCGCCGACGTGTTTGCCTTCGGCGCGATTCTGTACGAGATGCTGAGCGGTGGCCGTGCCTTCAAAGGCGATACCTCGATCGACACGATGACGTCGATCCTGAAGGACGATCCTCCCGACCTGCCCGTCGCCGAACGACACATCCCGCCGGCGCTGGCACGCATCGTCGATCGGTGTCTCGAAAAAAACGCGGCCGCGCGGTTTCATTCCATGCACGACCTGGCGATCGCGCTCGAGACGTTGTCGTTGCATTCCGAGAGCGCCATCGCGATGCCTGCGCCTGTCGCCGGTACGCGAGCTCGCGGCCGCGCATGGGCCCCCTGGGCGCTCGCGGCGGTGACATCGATGGCGGCAATTGCCGCAGGTGCCTGGACGTACCTGCGGCCGGCGCCGATCGCACCGACATTTCGCGCGACGTTGGTGCCGCCCGAAGGCGTCATCGTCGATGAGGCGGCGCCAGCACGGCTGATCGCGCTGTCGCCTGACGGACGCCGGCTCGCCTTTGTCGGCTCAGGCCCGGACCGCCAGCGGATGTTGTGGGTTCGGTCACTTGATTCGCTGACGGCGCAGCAGCTGGCTGGCTCCGAGGACGCATACTCGCCGTTCTGGTCGCCCGACAGCAGACGCGTTGGATTCTTCTCGGGCAACAGCGGTGGCAAGTTGAAGACCATCGACCTGGATGGCGGGCCACCAACGACGTTGTGCGACTACGTTGGCACGCCCGTCGGCGCCGACTGGAACGCTGACGGGGTGATTCTATTTTCCACGACCCTCGCACCATCCGATGGTGCACTGCGCCGCGTGTCGGCGTCCGGTGGAACTCCCCAGATTGTGCTGGCGCCAGATATCAAGGCGGGAGAGCGCGATATCTGGTGGCCGGCGTTCCTGCCGGATGGGCGACATTTCTTATACCTGTCGTTGGGCACGGGACGTACCCCGCTGGCGGTGAATGTCGCCTCGCTCGATTCACCCGGCAGAACGCTGGTGATGAAAGGCGGTTCCAACGTCAGGTACGCCGATGGAAGAATCATCTTTCTCCGCGGCGGCACGCTGATGTCTCAGCGGTTCGATATTCGACGATTGGAGCTTCAGGGAGAGGCCGTGCCTGTGGTGGAGGGAGTGCAGACATTGTCTCCGACAGGCGCGTTCACTGTCTCTCAGACAGGTGTGCTCGCCTACAAGAGCGGCGAGACGGTCGGCGGGTCGCGCCTTATCTGGTTCGATGCCGCGGGCCGGCAGCTTGGCACCGTCGGCAGCCCCGCAGCATACGGCGATCTCTTTCTTTCCCCGGACGGCAGGCGGGCGGCCGTCACCCTGCCCGACTCGTCCGGCGGAGCGCGCGACGTCTGGCTCGTCGATATCACCCGCGATCTGATGACGCGATTCACGTTCGATCGCGCGGAAGACAACAGCGCAGTCTGGTCGCCCGATGGGACACGCCTGACGTTTCGCTCGAACCGGAACGGCGCGTTCCATCTGTTTGAGAAACCGTCCAACGGCTCTGGCGTCGAAACGAGCTTGCTGGCCGACAAGTCCAACATGTTCCCGCTGGGCTGGTCGACAGACGGCAGGCTTCTGCTCTATGCCGCCATTACGTCGAAGGAAGGTGCGACGCCGCAGCCCGATCTGTGGGTGCTGCCCTCGGGGGGCGACAAGAAGCCGTTTCCATTTCTGACCACACCGTTCGGCGAAGTGCCAGCGAGGTTTTCTCCCGATGGGCGCTGGGTGGCCTATGTGTCGAGCGAATCCGGGCGGAATCAGGTCTACGTCGTGCCGTTTCCGGGACCGGGCGGAAAGTGGCAGATCTCGACTCAAGGTGGCGGCGCTCCGGTGTGGAGACGGGATGGGAAAGAGATCTTCTATATGGCCGACGACGCACGTTTGATGGCGGCGGCGGTCTCGTTTACGGCATCAGGCATCGAGATCGGGTCGGAACGTCCGCTGTTTCAACTGCGCCCCGGCGGGCCGCGTTCGTTTTATGACGTGGCGCCCGACGGACGATTCCTCGTGGTGTCGTCGACGGACAAACCTGATAGCTCGCCGATTACCCTCGTCGTGAACTGGCCGGGCGCATTAACGGCGCGATGAGACCCACGTAGGGCGGAACCGCGATCTCAGAAGGTTGAAGGGCAAGGTCTCGTTTTCCATCGATCTGGCGTCGCTGCGCGACGACGGCCATGATCGCCGCTGATTCCAGCTCGCTTATCGCCTATCTTTCAGGTGCGGCTGGCACGGACGTCGATGCTGTCGATCGGGCGCTCGGCGACGCCGCAGCTCTGCCTGCCGCCCGTGGTGCTGACGGAACTGCTCGGCGACTCGAAGCTGCCGAAACCGGTCCGGTCGTTGCTGACGCGCGTTCCCCTGATAGCGCCGACGGCGGGTTTCTGGGAGCGGGCCGGCGATTTGAGAGCACGAGTGATGGCGCGGAAGCGTCGTGCCCGCCTGGCCGATACGCTGATCGCGCAGAGCTGCCTCGATGGCGACCTCGTGCTCATCACGCGCGACCGGGATTTTGATGCCTACGCGGAAATCGCCAGGCTCAAGATCCTGGGTACGTAATGCGCGTCCCTGACCGGGACGCTCGGTCCGGACCGAGTTCAACCCGTTCCTGCCCGCCTGCCGCTCGCTCCGCATATAATCGCGGCGTTCCTTCACACAGATGACCCTCGCACCCGGCGTTCGACTCGGGGCGTATGAAATCATCGCCGCCATTGGCGCCGGCGGGATGGGCGAGGTGTATCGCGCGCGCGATACGCGGCTGAACCGCGACGTCGCGATCAAGATTCTTCCCGATGTCTTCGCGGCCGATGCCGATCGCGTCGCGCGGTTCCAGCGCGAGGCGCAGGTGCTCGCGTCGCTCAATCATCCGAACATCGCGCACATTCACGGGCTGGAAGACACGGGAACCAGCAAGGCGCTCGTGCTGGAGCTGGTCGATGGCCCGACGCTCGCGGATCTGATCGCCAAAGGGCGCATTCCTGTCGACGAAGCCTTGCCGATCGCGCGGCAGATTGCCGAAGCGCTCGAAGCCGCTCACGAACACGGCATCGTGCATCGCGACCTGAAGCCGGCCAACATCAAGCTCACGGGCGACGGCACGGTGAAGGTATTGGATTTCGGGCTGGCGAAGGCCGCGCAGACTTCTGAATCGGCGCTTTCTGCCAACGCACTGTCATTGTCACCAACCATTACATCACCTGCCATGACGATGGGTGGTGTGATTCTCGGCACGGCGGCGTACATGTCGCCGGAGCAGGCGAAAGGGAAGCCGGTCGACAGGCGCACGGATATGTGGGCCTTCGGGTGCGTGCTTTTCGAAATGCTGACTGGGAAGCGTCCGTTTGGTGGTGATGACGTCTCCGACACGCTGGCCACAATTCTGAAAAGCGATCCGGATCTGCGCACACTGCCGTCAGAGCTGCCGGCATCCCTTTCGAAGCTGATCCGGCGGTGCCTGGCGAAAGATCGTCGGGCGCGCCTGTCAGATGCGGCGGTCGCTCGCCTCGAGATCGAAGAGGCGATGACTCGTGCTGACGTCAGTCCCGCTTCCGCGAGCGGCGATAAGTCCGTACTTCGTCGCATGCTTGTGCCCGTCGGCTCGTCGCTTTCGGTCGGTGTCGCTGTGGCCCTGATGATGTGGGCGATGCGGCCGGTGGAGCTGCCTCGCCCTGTGCGCCGTTTTACGGTCGAGCTGCCGCCGGACACACAGTTTGCGGGAGCCGCGCGCCGGCTGCTCGCCCTCTCCCCAGACGGTTCGCGGCTCGTTTTTGCCGCGAACCAGCGGCTCAACCTGCGCTCGATGGACTCGCTGGAGGTCACGCCGCTGCAGGGTACCATCGGCGCGGCTATACCGTTTTTTTCGCCCGACGGGAAATCGATCGGATTCTGGCAGGACGGGCGCCTGAAGAGAATGGATATCTCGGGCGGCCCGGCACTCATGATCTGCGAAACCACGATTCCATTTGGAGCGAGTTGGGAAGAGGATGGATCCATTCTTTTCGCCAGGGGCCCCGAGGGTATCTGGAAAGTGGCCGAACAAGGTGGTAAGCCAGTGCAGATCGTCAGCGTGGATAGCGCGAATGGTGAGTTTGCTGAATCTCCGCAATTGCTGCCCGGAAAAAGTGCCGTGTTGTTTACGGTCAACATGGGACTGGCGGCTGGTTCGACGCGTGCGGCGCTCGAGTCTTCTCAGATTGCGGTGCAAACGTTGGCGACAGGTGCGCGAAAGACGGTCGTGCAGGGTGCGGCAGACGGACGGTACGTGCACACGGGGCACATCGTGCACGTGCGACAGGGCGCTCTTGTGGCGGTGCCCTTCGATCTTCGGCAGTTGACAACCACCGGGGGATCGACTGCGATGTCTGAGATACTCGCTCAGGCTTCCTCAGGTGGCGGCGTCAGCGCTGGAGGGTTTTCGACGGTCGGTCAGTACTCGCTCTCCCGCGACGGGACCCTCGCGTATCTGCAGCCAGCGACAACATCGGCTGAGCGCACACTCGTCTGGGTCGACCGTCAGGGACGCGAGACACCGTTGTCCGTCCCTCCCCACACATACGCCTATCCACGGATATCTCCAGACGGGACTCGTGTGGCCGTTGATGTTCGAGACCAGGATCAGGATATCTACGTGTGGGATATTGCCGGTGAAACGCTAAGGAGATTTACATTCAGCCCCAGTCCTGAAATCGGCTCTGCATGGTCGCCAGATGGGCAGCGGATTGCGTTCGCCGATGTCGGTCGGGGTGTCGGATGGCGCGCGGCTGACGGGGCGGGAAGCGTAGAGTACCTGACTGACGAGAAAAGCGATCTACACGCGCCTATGGCTTTCACACCTGACGGCAAGACGCTGTTGATCAACGAGGTTAAGTTTTCGGATTACAACTTGACGTCCGTGCCCATCCCGAAGGGTCCGATGAAGCCCCTGCTCAACACATCGTTCAACGAGCAGAATGCCACGCTGTCGCCGGACGGGAAGTGGATTGCCTATCAATCAAACGGAAACGCCGCGGGGCAGCCGGAGATTTACGTTCGGCCGTTCCCGAACGTGGAAGGTGGTACCTGGCAGGTCTCAGCTGGCGGAGGGACGCGGCCGCTGTGGATCGGCAATGAAATTTTCTACCTCGGACAGCCTGCTGTGATGATGGCCGTACCAGTTTCAACGAAGAATGGCTTTACGCATCAGAACCCTGTGAAGCTGTTTTCGGGCCAGTACTTTTCTCAGATCAATGGGCGAACTTACGACGTGACGCGAGATGGACAACGGTTTCTGATGGTGAAGGGTTCAGGGCAGATCGGCGGCTCTCGCATTCATCTGGTGGAGAACTGGTTCGAAGAAATACGGCGGCGAAGCGGATCGAACTGATGCCGAGTCGCACAGCGCTGCTCGTCGCCGTTGCCGCACTGATATCCGTTCCTGCCGCGGCGCAGGACAAACCGATCACCATTCGCGCCGGCACGGTGATCGACGGTTCGGGCAAAGTGCTCCGCGATGCCACAGTAGTCGTGAGCGGACGCCAGATCGTCCGCGTGCAGGAGCGCTCCGCCGAGAAGACTGATTACGATCTCGGCCGGGTGACCCTCCTTCCGGGATTGATCGACACGCACACCCACATCGAGACGCACTTCGGCCGCGATGGCCGCGCCGTGAACGACGGCGAAAGCGAGGCCGCTCGCGCCTTGTATGCGATGGAGAATGCGTACTCCACGCTGATGGCCGGCTTCACGACCATTCAGAGCATCGGCGCGCCGCTCGATCGGGAGCTACGCGAGGCCATCGAGCGCGGCGCTCCAGGCCCGCGCCTGCTGACCTCGATCTCGTCGCTCAACGATCAGTCCGGCACTCCCGACGCCATCCGGCAGCAGGTCCGCAAGCTGGTGGCCGATGGCGCGGACGTCATCAAGCTGTTCGCCTCGAAGAGCATCCGCGAGGGTGGCGCCCAGACGATGAGCGACGCGCAGGTGGCCGCAGCCTGCGACGAAGCGCGAAGGCTGGGGAAGAGAACATGGGTACACGCGCATGCGCCCAGTGCGATCGCGGCCGCAGTCCGGGGTGGATGCACGGCGGTGACCCACGGCTTTCAAGCGACGGAGGCCGAGCTGCAATTGATGGCCGGGCGGGGCACCTACTTCGAGCCGAACATCGGCGTCGTGCTGCAGAACTACCTGCGCAACAAGCCGAAGTTCTTTGGCATCGGCAACTTCGACGAAGCCGGATTCACGTTCATGGAGACGGCGATTCCGCCGAACATCGCGATGTTCCGGCAGGCCATCAAGCAGAGCGGGCTGAAGATGCTGATGGGCACCGACGCCGGCGCCGGCGCGCACGGGCGGAATGCCGACGAAATCATCACGCGCGTTCGAGAGGGCGGTCAGTCACCGATGGAAGCCCTGACGTCGGCGACGTCGCTCAACGCCCAGGCGCTCGGGCTGGGCGATCGCATCGGCTCGATTCGGGCCCGGATGGAAGCAGACATGGTCGCCGTCGACGGCGATCCGCTGCGGGATATCACGGCACTGAGTCGAGTGGTGTTCGTGATGAAAGGCGGCAGGATTTACCGGAACGCGGTTTCCAGCGCTTCAAAGTAGATGCTGCGGCGACCTCCCGAATTGCGAATCAAATGACTCGATGCTGAGGCTGAAGATTGGGGACGTGACGATCGTCTCGCCGTTGATGTTGAACTCGAGGCGCAGGCCGACGTAGATTCCGTACTGTTTGAGGAACCCTCCGCCGAGCGAGCTGCCCGTCAGCCGGGCTTCCGTAAATTCCTGGAAAAACCGTCCCCCGCGCACCAAGACGTCGCCGGTCGCGCCGCTGCGGACAAATATTTCATACGCGTGCTGGTGTGTTCGCAAAACGATCCGCTGCATGGGTTGGAGGTTTTGCAATTGGACACCCTCCGAACGCTGCCAATCGCGTTCAACCCAGTTGGAGAGGACGGATGTCGAGGGATACAGCGTCGCCGGTGTGCTCATGCCAGCTGTGTGGTGCAAATGTGGGGCCGTACGAAATATTTCACCCGGTTTTTCCGGGCGCGCTTATAATCCCGCGTCACCTGATCAGCATGACACGCCAAGAGATCCAGAGGTTTTTCGATCGCCGCATCGATGCCTGGCGCGAGCGTGATCTCGAAGCGGTCGTCGAGGGTTATACCGAGGATGGCGTGCTGGAAAGCCCGATTGCCGGCAAGGCGACCGGCCGGGGCGCCATCGAGACCGTGCATCGCGGCTTCGTCATGAGCTTTCCGGATTTCACGGTTGAAGATCGGGGCCTGGTAGTCGAGGACGGCTGCGTGGTCCAGCTCGTCACCTTCTCCGGAACGAACACCGGTGGCTTCATGGGCGTGCCGGCGACCGGGAAGCGGTTTACGTTTCCGGCTGCGCTCATCTGCACCATGCGTGATGGCCGGATCGCTCACGAACGGCGCGTGTACGACTTCACGGGATTTCTGGTGGAGATTGGCGTGCTGAAGGCGAAGCCTGTGTGACCATGGCGGAAACCCCCGACGTCCGAACGGCGCGCCTTCAAGTGAACGATCCGCTCGGTCCGCGGGTCGTCCTCATCGACAAGCCGGTGTTCCGCATCGGCCGGAAGAGCGAGAGCGATCTTCGCTCGGTCGGCACCGACGTGTCGCGCGAGCACGCCGAGATCGTGCGCCTCGACGATGGCCGCTTCCTGTTGAAGGACCGGGGATCGCGGTGCGGCACCTTCGTGAACGACGAGCAGGTGACCGAGCGGTCGCTGCGCCACAGGGACAAGATCCGGCTCGGTCGCAGCGGCAGCGCCGAAATGGTGTTTCTCGCCGATGACGGGGCCGACTCGCGGTTGAGCCATTCGTCGGGCCTCGTGGATCTTCGCCCGCTCACCACGTTGCTCGACCGGCTGCGCGGGCTCGGCTCGTCGCGCGTGCTCGACGAAGTGCTGGTGCTCGTGATGGACTCGGCCATCGACGCGACCGGCGCCGAGCGAGGGTTCATCATGCTCGCGAACCCGAAAGGCGAGCTCGAGTTCACCATCGCCCGCGCGCGCGGCAAGGTGACCCTTTCGGGAAAATCGTTCGAGACCAGCCAGAAGATTCCGCAGGAGGTGTTCGCCACCGGCCAGGAGCGGATCGTGGCCGACCTGCGGGACGCGGATATGGCAGGCCAGCATCTCGGCACGGTGGCGCTCGGCATTCGCCACGTCCTGTGCTCGCCGCTGCGAGTCGTCCGGTACGTGGAACGAACGGCCACCGAAGCCGATCAACGTCCGATCGGTGTGCTGTATCTCGACAGCCGCGAAAAGGGCCAGTTGATGTCGCCGGCGGCGCGCAGCGCGCTCGAGTCGGTCGCGGGCGAAGCCGCCTCGGCGATCGAGAGCGCACGGTTGTACCGGGAGGCGACGGAAAAAGCGCGGATCGAGCGGGAGCTCCAGCTGGCCGCCGAAATCCAGCGGGCGCTGCTGCCCGACGCGCTGCTGTCCGGGCCGCACTTCGACGTGGCGTCCGCCTCGATCCCGTGCCGATCGATCGGCGGAGACTTCTTTGACTATTTCAACCTCGCGGACGGCCAGTTCGCGTTCACGCTCGGCGACGTGGCGGGCAAGGGACCGCCCGCCGCGCTCCTGACCGCCATGATCCAGGGGGCGTTCGCCGCCCAGGTGACGTCGACCGACTCGCCGGCCGCGCTCATGGCGCACATCAACCGCACGCTGATCCGTCGTGCGATCCAGTCCCGCTTCGTCACGGTGATGTACGGCGTCCTCGCGCCCGACGGGCGTCTCACCTACAGCAACGCGGGCCACAATCCGCCGATGCTGGTCGGGAAAAGCGGCGTGCGCCGGCTCGAGACGGGCGGGCTGATTCTGGGATTGTTTCCCCACGCGACCTATGACGAGGAAACGCTTCAGCTCGAAGACGGCGACACGCTCGTCGTCTTCAGCGACGGCGTGACGGAGGCGCTGAATGCCGCGGGCGACGAGTTCGGCGAAGAGCGCCTGCTGCCGTGCATCGACACCCATCGCGGCAGCACGCCCGAGGTGCTGCTCGACCGCATTCTGGCGACGGTGAGGACGTTTGCGGCGAGCGCAGCCCAGAACGACGATGTGACTGCGCTCGTCCTCAGGTATAAAAAGCGTTAGTTGAAATGCTTCAGCGCGTCCTGCTCGGAGTCGAACGTGTCGAAGACAGTGAGCAGCTTCGTGATGGTCAGGAGATCGGTGAGGCGCTTGGTGAGGTTCACCAGCTTCATGCTGCCGCCGGCGCGAGCCGTCGTGGTATAGGCGCTCACGAGCTCGCCGAGACCGGCGCTGTCGACGTGCGTCACGTTGGCCAGGTTGACGAGGATGTTCTTGTGTCCCTGGTGCACGAGGCTGTGGATCTTGTCCTTGAACACCAGATCACCCTGCGTAAACGTGATCTGGCCCGAGAGATCGAGGATTGTGACGTTACCGGCCGCGCGTTCGGCGATCTGCATATGACGCTCCTTGGGGGCTGAGAAACGGAACGTGCTGGGTGCGCCGGGATACTAGTGCAAGCCGCAGTCGGGTGCAATGGGCTTGTCCGCCGTAGCGATGTGCGAAGCAGGCGCGAAGGCGGATGCGACGTGAACGCCTGGAAAGGGGCTGGATATGGCAGTCGAATCGGTGCTGACACGTGATGAAGTGACAGCGTTGTTCGAGCGGCGCCAGGACGCGTTCGACAATCTCGATGCGGATGCGCTGCTGGGCGACTATGCCCACGACTGTGTCGTCGAAAGCCGCGTCGCAGGCACGCTTCGCGGGCCGGCGGCCGTCGATCGCGCCCGCCGCGCGTGGTTCGAGGCGTTTCCCGACCTCAAGTACCGGACCGATCGGCTCATCATCGACGGGACACACGTCGTTCAACTGCTCACGCTCGAAGGCACCGACATCGGCGGGCTCATGGGGCTCGCGCCGTCGGGCAAGAGCTTCAAGGCGCCGGCGGTGTTCGTTTACGAGTTTCGCGACCGCAAGATCGTGCACGAGACCCGCATCTACGATTTCACCGGCGTGCTGGTGCAGATCGGGCTCTTGAAAGCTAAGCCCGCGTAATTGGTGCGTTTTGACGACGACATACCTTCCAATCGCGTGCGACCTCGACACCTGGAGCGGCCGGCCGTGGGCCGGCGGGGTGCAACTGGGAGAGCTGCGCGCGCTCGAGACGCTCGAAGTGCGCACGAAGAACTCGCTGTATGAGATTACGGTGATGGATCCGCAGCGCGGCGACGTGCTCGTCCGCGGCGGGGCGTTCTTTCCGGTTTACACGAAGGTTCGTCTGGCCGGTGCGTCGCTCGCCGGAAGCTTTCTGAAGCTGTTTGGGATCTACGTGGGCTTCAGCATCGAATTCGCGACCGGCGCCGAAACGATTGTCACGACCCGCGTCCGTCAGATCGCCATCGTGCCTTCGCGCCTCCATTCCTGATCCCCAATCCCCAATCCCTAGTCCCTGGCTGAGGGCTGATTGACCATGGGGACAAACCGCACCGGAATCGTGCGCTTTTCCGTCACGCCCTGACCTGTCTTGCTGATGACGACGATCTCCTGATAGTCGGTGCCGACAGGGACGACCATGATGCCGCCCACTGCCAGCTGATCGACGAGCGCTTTCGGAATCGTCGGGGGCGCCGCCGTCACGATGATGCGATCGAACGGCGCGCGATCGGGCCATCCGAGATAGCCGTTTCCGGTCCGGACGTCCACGTTGCGATAGCCGGCGTCCGTCAACGCGCGCCGCGCCCCCTCGGCGAGCTCCGGCACGATCTCGATGCTGTAGACGTGCGTCGCAATGTCCGCGAGCACGGCCGCCTGATAGCCCGAGCCCGTGCCGATCTCGAGCACGCGGTGCGCGGGCTCGAGCTGCAGCACGTCGGTCATGTAGCCCACGATGTACGGCTGTGAAATCGTCTGTCCGCGTCCGATCGGCAGCGGCCGATCCTCGTACGCGTAGCGGCCGCAAGGACTCCGGTACGAAGAGATGCCGGGGCACGCGCGCCATCGCCTGCAGCACGGCCTCGCTCCGCACCTCACGTGCACGGATTTGCGTGTCTACCATCTGCTGACGCAGCGCCTGCCAGTTGTCCGCCTGTGCGTATGTGAGCATCCCGGCGAACATCACGAGCACGACGACTATAATCATGTTCATGCGACGTGTCGGCCGCGTGGTGGCGGCAATCGCGGCATTCGGGTTCGGTTATCTCGCGTTTCTGTATCTCACGCTACCCGATGTGCGGCTCCTGCGCACCGAGAATCCCAAATCGACGGCCTTCATGTACCTGCGCGTCCGGGAAGCCAGGCGCGAAGGACGCGATGGACGGTACGAACATCGACCCGTGCCGTACAGCCGCATTTCGCCGCATCTCAAGCGCGCGGTGCTCGTCGCCGAGGACGCCGGCTTCTGGGGCCACGAGGGCATCGACCTGGAGGAAATCAAGAAGTCGCTCGAGGCCGACTGGGAGCGCGGGTCGCTGATGCGCGGCGCGAGCACCATCACGCAGCAGCTCGCGAAGAACCTGTATCTGTCGCCGTCGCGCATCCCCACGCGCAAGCTGACCGAGCTGTACATCACGCGCCGCCTCGAACACGAGCTGAGCAAGACGCGCATTTTCGAGCTCTACCTGAACAACATCGAGTGGGGCGATGGCATCTGGGGCGCGGAAGCCGCTGCGCAGGCCTACTTCAACATCCCGGCGTCCGCGGTCAGCCCCGATCAGGCCGCGCTCATGGCGGGGGCCATCATCAACCCGCGCGTGCTGAACATCGCGAAACCGAACGGACGCCTGCACGCGCGTCAGCGCCTCATTCGTGCGCGGATGGGAAGCGTCACGCCGCCGCCGATCGTGGCCGTCCCGCCGCCTGCCGACAGTCCCGCGCCGGTGCAGTCCGCGCCCGAAGAATCCGAAGCCGAGCCGCCGCCACCGCCGGATCCGGAACCCGAACCGCAGCCGGAACCATCAGCGACCTCACCGGCGGAACCGGCGCCGGATCAGGAGACTCAGAAGCCCTAGAATCTGAATCTAGAAACGAGAATCTAGAAACTACAATCTTCTCGGGATTCACGCCGAGAGATTCTGGTTTTCAGATTCTGGCTTTCAGATTCTAGTTTTTAGTTTCTAGTTTCTAGTTTCACCTGTCCCCTAGCCCGGATACGGCCCGTTGATGTACTGCTGGAGCTGCTGAATCATCTCGCCCTGTACCGTGATGACCGACCGCACCAGGTCGCCGATCGACACGATCCCGACGATCGACGTGCCTTCGATGACCGGAAGGTGGCGGATGCGCTGATTGGTCATCGTGCGCATGCATTCCTCGACGGTGTGACCGGGCGTGACGGTGGTGACCGGGCACGTCATGATGTCGGCCACCATGGTGTCTTTCGACGACCGCGACTGCAGGACCACCTTTCGGGCGTAGTCCCGCTCGGAGAGGATTCCCACCAGCATGCCGTCGGAGACCACCAGGAGTGCGCCCACCGAATTCTCGGCCATCAGGGCGATGGCCTCGTACACGGAGGCGCCGGGCGAGATGGTGAGGACCTTGCGATCCTTCCGGCGCAGAACGGAACTGACGGTGTCAGGTAACATGAACACCTCCGTCGTTGGTTTTCGAAGAGTCGGTAATTATACGCCCGATACAGGGAAATCGAGCGCGTATAATCGCGCCGTTCGGCCTCCTTCGCCGGACGAAAGGCCACACGACGTGCGACCATGGCCGGCGATCCTGTTCGCGGCGCTCCTCCTGCCTGCTCCCGCCGGTGGGCAGCCGGTCACTCGACGCGCGTTCGTCGACGCCACGCAGGCATCTGGCGTCGCGGTGCTCGACCTGAAACCTGCGGACTTTCGCGTCACTGAAGCCGGCGAGGTACGTGAGGTGTCGTCGGCGACGCTCACCCGCCGGCCGTTGCGCATCGTGCTGGTGGTCGATACGAGTGAGGCCATCCGCCAGCCGATCGGCCAGATTCGCACGGCCATCGCGACGTTTCTCGAAGCCATCGACGCCGGGCACGAGATGATGTTCGTCACCTCCGGCACGCCCCAGGTGCGCGTGCAGCCGACAACAGACCGCGCGGCCATGATCAAGGTCGCCAGGGAGCTCTTCGGCACGGGCGCGAACACGATGTACCGCACCGTCGACGAAATGTTCCATCGCTTCGGTCAGACCACGGGTCATCGCCCGGTGTTCGCGGTCGTGACCACCGAGGGATTCGAGTCGACGCAGAACATCAACCCGCAGGAAATCAAGCACATCTCCGATCACTTCATCTCGCGTGGCGGAACCCTGCACAGCATCAGGCTGATCGTGCCGCTCACGGGCCAGACGTCCCCTGGCGGCGCTCTGACCGAGCTTCCGGTCACGCAGATGGTCGCCCGCGACAGCGGCGGGGCCTACACGGACACCTCTCCGAACGGACTGCTGGACGTCCTGCAGCGGCTCGCGGGTGTCATCAACGACGCGCACGCGTCGGCACCGATGAGCTACCAGATCGATTACGCCGGCACGGCGATCAAGGGCAAGAAGATCCAGGCCCCGGACGTGCGGGTGAATCGCGAGGGTGTGCAATTAAAGGTATTCGCGTCGCCGTAGTTCAGCGGCATATAATTCCGCATTCCCTGATTACAAGAGGAGCGCCATGCAAACGAGGTCCCGTCACCTGCTGTGTTCGGTTGCCGTGGTCGGTTTCGCCCTGAGCGCCGTCATCGTTGTCTACGGCCAGACCGGCGCCCTGAAGGGCGAATGGCATGCCTACGGCGGCGATACCGGACACACGCGCTATGCGGCGCTCGACCAGATCAACGCCGACAACTTCAGCAAGCTGACCGTCGCCTGGCGGTTCAAGGCGGATCATCTCGGGCCCCGTCCCGAATTCATGCTCGAGTCGACGCCGGTCATGGCCAACGGCGTGCTGTATTCGACCGCCGGCAGCCGGCGCGCCGTCGTGGCGCTCGATCCGGAAACCGGCGAAGAGCTGTGGATGCACAGCGAGCGCGAAGGCGCGCGTGGAGCGGCCGGGCCGCGGCAGCTTTCGGGCCGCGGTCTCGCGTACTGGACCGACGGCAAAGAGGAACGCATCCTGTATGTCACGCCCGGCTACCGCCTCGTCGCGCTGAACGCGAAGACTGGCGTGCGCGTGCCGGGGTTCGGCGATGACGGGATCGTCGATCTCAAGCAGAACAACGATCAGCAGATCGATCCCCTGTCGACCGAGATCGGCCTGCACGCCACACCCATGGTGGCCGGCAACGTCGTCATCGTCGGCGCCGCGCACCGCTCGGGTGGTGTGCCGACCGGCAAGACCAATGTGAAGGGCTACATCCGCGGCTTCGATGTGCGGACCGGCAAGCGTCTCTGGATCTTCCATACGATTCCGTCGCCGGGTGAATTCGGCAACGAGACGTGGTTGAAGGACTCGTGGTCGTACACGGGCAACACGGGCGCGTGGGGACAGATCAGCATCGATGCCGAGCTTGGCATTGCGTATCTCCCGGTCGAGAGTGCGACGGGCGACTACTTCGGCGCCGACCGGCCCGGCAACAACCTGTTCGCCGAGAGCCTCGTCGCGGTCGATCTCCAGACGGGCAAACGCAAGTGGCATTACCAGCTCGTGCATCATGGCATCTGGGATCACGACATCCCCTGCGCGCCGATCCTCGTCGACATCAAGCGCGACGGAAAGGTCATCAAGGCCGTCGCACAGCCGACCAAGCAGGCGTTCATGTATGTGTTCGATCGCGTGACGGGGCAGCCGTTGTGGCCGATCGAAGAGCGCCCGGTTCCGAAAGGTGATGTCCCCGGCGAGTACTACTCGCCGACGCAGCCGTTCCCGCTCAACGGACGCGGCCAGCCGTTCAACTACGACAGGCAGGGATTCGTCGTCGACGATGTCATCGACTTCACGCCCGAGCTTCGCGCGGAAGGCGTGAAGGCGATCGCGAGATACAAGTACGGACCGATCTTCACGCCGCCGGTCGTCAGCAAGGCGGAAGGGCCGCTCGCGACGCTCACGCTGGCCGCGGCGGGTGGCGGCACGAACTGGCCGGGCGGCTCGTACGATCCGGATACCAACATCCTGTATGTGAATTCGCAGAAATCGGTGAGCCAGCTCGGGCTCGTCCCGCCCCGCGATCCGTCGAAGAACGATCTCGCGTACGTCGTCGGCAACGCGTTGACCGGCGCACGGACGACGGGCGGTACCGGATCGGCCGCCGGCGGTGAAAGAGCGCTCGCGCCCGGCACGACCGCGGCCGCTGCGGCAGCCGCGCCCGCGGGAGAGGGCGGCGGTGGCGGAGCTTCTCTTACGGTGCAAGGTCTTCCCATCATGAAGCCGCCGTACGGCCAGTTGACGGCGATCGATCTCGGCAGGGGAGAGATCCTCTGGCAGGTTCCGCACGGCGAAACGCCGGACGCCATCAAGAATCACCCGGTGCTGAAGGGCCTGAATATTCCACGCACCGGACGCCCTGGCGTTGTCGGATCGTTGACGACGAAGACGCTCGTCATTTCCGGCGAGGCAGGATTCGGTCCGACTACCACAGGCGCGCGCGGCGCGATGCTGCGGGCGTACGACAAGGCGACCGGCAAGGAAGTCGGCGCGGTCTACATGCCGGCACCGCAAACGGGATCGCCGATGACCTACATGCTGAACGGCCGTCAGTACATCGTCGTTGCCGTCAGCGGGGCAGGGTATTCAGGCGAACTGATCGCGTACAGGCTGCCCTCATAGAGTTATGGCAAATGGCAAATGGCAGAGGCCGTCACGCTCTTTGCCATCTGCCATGATCCATCTGCCATAACGTGCCCGTCTTATTTCGTAGACGGACCGCGTGCGGGCGCGGCAGGGTGCAGCGCCGTCGACGGCGGCACAACCCCCTGCATGCGGATGTAGGTCGTGATCGTCCCGTAGTCTTCGGCCGAGTGCACGACGCCGTAAATGAACGCGTGCGCGCGCGGGGCCGACACCTGCCCGCTCGACGAGCCGCCGAGTGACGGGGCAATTTCCATCAGCCATTGTTCGGACGCTGCCGCGAGCACGCGATCGCAATACGCGATCGATTCCTTGAGCGCGGCGATGATCGCGCTCTTCGACGTCATCTCACGCAGGTTCGGCGGCGCCTGCTTCTGAACGCCGGGCGGCAGCCCGGCCTGATGGCAGAACGAGTAGTGCGCCCCGGTGGCGTGATTGATCTGCTCGCCGAATGTCCGCACCTCCGGGGTCGGCCGGAACGCATAGCTGGACTCGGGGATCATCTCCGCCGCCATGACGAGATAGTTGGTGAAGACGTTGAACGAGCGCTGAATGCTGCCGCCGAGCGGGCGATTGGCGAACGTGTCCAGCCGCCGTTTCTCCTTCGCGGCCGATTCGTCGAACTTCGCCGCCAGCGCTTCGCTGTGCGCGACCTGTTCGGGCGTCAGGCCTGGTGCAACCGGACCTTTGATCTGCGCGGCGGCAGGTGCGGCGAACAGCAGCACGACGAGAACGATGGGGTTGATGCGCATCATGGGCTGAATGGTAACACCGGCATGGCAGGGCTGAAGCCCTGCGCCACCGAAATGAGAGATCCCACCACCGAAATGAGAGATTCCACCGCCGAAATGAGAGGTGTGTGAATCTAGTTGTTGGCCGTGGCCGAGGCGATGCGGCGGGCGCCGATGTAGCGCGATCCCCAGTAGGTGGAGCTCAGAGCCTCTACCCGCACGACGCCGGTCGAGTTCGGCGCGTGGACGAAGCTGTCGCCGCCGATCGCAATCGCGACGTGCGACGCGCCGTCGCCTCGTCCTTTCGTGTTGAAGAAGATCAGGTCGCCCGGTTCGATGTCCGACGGCTTGATCTTGTCGCCGAACTCCCACTGTTCTTCGACGACCCGCGGCACGGCGATGCCGTACTGGGCGAACACATACTGGACGAGACCGCTGCAGTCGAAGCCGGCCGGGTCGGTGCCGCCGAGCCGGTAGGGGACGCCGCGGAAGCCCATGGCAAAGTCGGCGACGGCGCGTCGGTCGTAGCGGTGGCCGAGGAGATCCGGATCCACAGGAGCCGGCGCACCTCCCGCACCCGACGCACCCCCCGCACCCGCCGCACCCTCCGCACGTGGATCATTGGTCGCCACCGTCGGCGCGCCCGGAAACGGGCGGGGGACACCGCCGCTGGTGGCACAGGCCGCCGACCCGACGGCCAGCGTGGCCATCATTATTAGTGCGAGCTCAGGCCCGGGCCGATCGCGATGAGCCGGAAAGGGCATCGGTGTGAATTATCGGCGCTGACGCGACGGAAGTACAGTCCCCACAGTAACTTGACAGGCCTGAGGTTTGCCAGCGAAACTATTTGTGCACCTTCGCCGCGAGCGGCGTCGAGGGACGCGACAAGAAAAAGATGGAGCAGACCCTCCTTCTCAACGCGACGTACGAGCCTCTGAAGGTCGTCAACTGGCAGAAGGCTATCACTCTGCTTTGCCAGGGGAAGGTGGAGGTGATCTCGGTCTACGACCGGGAGATTAGGGCAGTGTCCTTCAGCATCAAGCTGCCTTCCGTCATCCGCCTCCTTCGCTACATCAAGATCAAAAGACGCTTCGATTACGTGCCATTTTCGAGGGCGAACATCTACGCGCGCGACAACCACGCGTGCCAGTACTGCGGCGACGCGTTTTCGACGAGCGAGCTCACGTTCGACCATGTCGTGCCGGTCGCGCAAGGCGGCCGGAAGGACTGGGAGAACATCGTGACCTGCTGCGTCAGCTGCAACCGCCGGAAAGGCGGGCGCACGCCGGCCGAAGCGGGCATGCACCTCGTGAAGTATCCCAAGCGTCCCGAGTCGGTGCCGGCCATTCGCATTACGATCGGCTTACGCAACGCGCCCGACAGCTGGCGCGATTTCCTGTACTGGAACGCAGAGCTCGACGAATCGTGATGGGCCGTTATGCGGCTCATTTACGAGAATTCTGTTTTCGCTGCTGCATAACGGCGCCGCGCACGGCGCGGCCGCGAGGGAGCGGAGCGGGGCGAAGGGGCCCCGCGAGCGACCGAGCCGGGGTGTGGGGCGGAGCCCCACGTTGATCGATTGACGCGTCTCACCTCGATTCAACCTCACTGGGCCGTGGAAGGTGGCCGTGTCACCATCCACGGATCCGGGTTTCCCGTGGACGGCCCCATCCTTCCGGACGTCACCATCGGCGAAGCCCACGCGCGCGCCGTGTACGCCTCGTCGTCCACGATCTCCATCCTGGTCCCGGGCGGGCTCGATGGCGGCCGCACGGCCGTACGGGTATCGGACGTGCCAGGCGAGACGGCGCTCCTCGAAGTGGGCATTCCGTTCGCGACCGGTCTGCATCAGGTCGACAACCCGGTGTTCGATCGGGAGGGCAATCTGTACGTCACCTACAGCGGGACGCGGGGACAGGAGGTGCCTGTCTCGATCTTTCGCGTCGGTCCGAACGGACGCCGCGAGTCGTACGTCTCGGGCATCGTGAACCCGACGTCGATGACCTTCGACGCGGCGGGCCAGTTGTACGTGTCGAGCCGGTTCGAGGGATCGATCTATCGCGTGTTTCCCAACGGCACGCACGAGCCGTATGCCAGCGATCTGGGCATCGCGTGCGGTCTCGCGTTCGATCGGAACGGTGTGCTGTATGTCGGCGACCGATCGGGGACGGTCTTCGCGGTGCAGCCCGACCGCACCGTCAGCGCGATCGCCACGCTGCCGCCGAGCGTTGCGGCCTTCCACCTTTCGGTCGGGCCCGACGACTGCGTCTACGTTTCAGCGCCGACGCTGGGTCCGTACGACTACGTCTACCGACTTGGATCCGGCCACGGGCGCCATCGACAAGGTCTCATCGCGATTCGGCCGGCCCCAGGGCATGGCGTTCGACTCGCAGGGTGCGCTCTACGTGGTCGAGGCGCTGGCGGGATCGAACGGCTTGTATCGCGTACGGCCGGATGGCGCCACGGAGCTGGTCGTGGCGGGGCAGTCGCTCGTGGGTGTGGCGTTCGATCCCAACGGCGGTCTGGTGGTGACGTCGAACGACACGGCTTACAGATTGAATGTACCGATAAGACCGCTGGTGTGAAGCTGGTCTTTACAAGAGATTAGGAGACTAAGAGGTTTTTTTTCTGAAGAAGAAGAAAATACCTCCTAATCTCCTAGTCTCTTGTTAAGGACCGGACGATTTCGAATCTCCCATCTCTCAATTCGGGCTTAACAGCACCCCGCTGTACTGCATCTCTTCCCATGTCTGGTCGCCCCACAACACTTCTTTGGACGGATCGGGGTTCGCTTTGTTGGCGGGCGAGTTGTCGTACCACGCCGTCGAGACGATCTTCGCGCCCTTCGGCACCTGCAGCGGCTGCGCGAACATGTAGTAGGTCTGCCAGTTGAAATCGTATCGGGGCACCGACAGGATCGCGCGCGTTTCTCCGCCCGGCAGCACCAGCTTGTAGTCCCACTTCTTGCCGCGCAGGTGCGTGTGCGGGAAGATGCCCCACACGGTCGCATTGTTGACGAACTCGAGGTCGGTCGTCACCGCGACGTCGGCGGCGCCGGGCGGCAGCTTCATCGTCACGTTGTAGAAGTGCTGCGCGAGCACCTCGCGCGGCGACGGCTCGGTTGAAAACGTGACGCCGATCTTCGTGCGATCGGAGGCCGGTTTGCCCGTGGCCGTGTAGTGCATCTGAAGCTCGACGATGCCGCCTGGTTCCAGCCGGAAGTGCCGTTCCCGGAGGCGCGATTTGCGGATTGGTCCCCGGCGCATAGGTCGCGAGGAGCCGTGCCGGCATGCCTTTCAGATCCTGACGTCGCGGATGCTCGGAGACACCCCGCTCATCCGGTGGCGGATTGGCTTGATTCTTCTGGTTCGCGCGCGCGACGGGCGTCCGCGTCGGGTCTGGCCGTGCGCGGTAGTACACGAGCACGTGATGAACTGCCGCCCGGTTGCCGGGCTGAATCTCGATCGACTTCACCCATTTCGGTTCGCTGAAATTCGTCGGGATGTAGAACCACTGGTACTGGATGGTGCCCTTCGCCGGCAGCCGATACTCTTCCAGCATTTCCAGCACGACGTCCGGCTTTCCAAGCTTCCAGCCGTCGGAGAAGGTTGGTGCCGCCGGCATGTCGCCCGGGTCGCCGTTCGGCGCTCCGCCGGCCGCCCACTCCATGAGCGTCTGCCGCTCGCGATCGGTGAGCAGCCGCTCGTTGTTGAACGTGCCCGCCGGCGCTTCGGCGTGCCACGGCGGCATGGTGCCGCTTGAAATGACTTTGAGGATGGCCTTGGCCCAGGGCCGCGCCTGCTCGTAGGTCATCAGCGACATCGGCGCGATCTCACCTGGACGATGGCAGCTGACGCACTGCTTGAAGAGGATCGGGGCGACGTCCCGGGTGAACGTCGGTGTGCTGGCCACCGGCTGTTGCGCACGCATGGGCACAGCCGCGCGCGTGCCAATCAGAACGGTCACGATGACTAGTAGGATGACGGTGTTGCGCATCAGACAATCTTAAGACGTTCTTCGTAATCTTCCAATCTACCCGCCTTCGCGCTGACGCGCTTCGGCGCGGCAGGCCAACCGCTATTCATACCTGAGCGCGACCATGGGATCGACCCGGGTGGCGCGGCGCGCCGGCAGATACCCCGCAGCAGCCGAGACGACCGTCATCGTGGTTATGGCGGCAATCAGCGTCACGCCATCCGTGGGTTCGAGGCCGAACAGCTGCGAGGCGACCAGCCTGCCGGCGCCCAGCGCCACCGCGAGTGCCGATGACGATTCCCGCCACCACGAGCACCATCGACTCGCGCAGCACCAGACCCAGAACGGCCTCGCGCTGGGCGCCCATCGCCATGCGGATGCCGATTTCGCGCGTCCGGCGTGAGACGTTGTACGACATCAGCCCGAACAGTCCGATGGCTGCGACAAACAGGGCGATAGCGCCGAAGAGCACGTAGGCCTGCGCCAGCACCCGTTCCTGGGCATAGCGGCGCTCGATCTGGGAGACCTGCGTTTCGATTGTGACAATCGGAATGCCCGGATCGACCGCGCTCATCGTCTCGCGCACTGTGCGCATGACCGATGCAGGATCTGCGGCCGTCCGGACGGTGAAGACGAGATCTTCCGGGTCGGTCTGAAGGTATGGAAGGTAAAGCGTCGAAGGTGCCGGCTCGCGGAGGCTGTTGTAGCGCACATCACGCAGCACGCCGACGATCTCCATCTTGCCGGAGTCTTCGGGCGACCTTCCGACGCGGCGGCCAACCGGATTCTCGTTCGGAAAGAATTTTCGCGCTGCCGTTTCATTGATGATGGCTACGTCGGGACCGCGCTTGTTGTCGCTGTCGGCGAACCCACGCCCGGCGACGAGCGGGATTCCAATCGTGGCAAAGTAACTGGGCGCCACGACGACGTAGTTGATGTCGTCGCGCTCGGACCCAGATGCGGCGCGGCCACCGGGATAGGCACGCCCCTGGACGAACATGCGCGTGCTGCTCGTGTTTCCCGATAGAAGCGTTGGCCTCGAAACCGTAGACGACCTCACGCCCGGCACCGTCTGAAGGCGACTCATGCCTTCTGCCAGAAACTGGAGTCTTCGCTCGTCGGTGATGCCGGCGCCCTCGGCATCGACCCGGATGAAGAGCAGATTCTGAGGATCGAATCCCACGTCGACGTTGCGCAGGTTGCTCAGCGTACTGAGAAACAGTCCCGCGCCGACGAGAAGGACCACAGAGATCGACACTTGTGCCACGAGCAGGGCCCTGGAAAGAGTCGTGCTCGATCCAGCCACGCTGCGGCTGTTTTCCTTGAGCGCGACGCCAACGTCTATCTTCGTTGCGCGCAGTGCCGGGGCAATACCGAACACGATTCCCGCAAGCACCGTGGCGGATGCCGCAAAGGCGAAGATCCTCCAGTCGGCAGGCTCGGCCGTGCCGAGGGGCTCCGGCAGCAGCGATTGCCCCCAGCGCGCCAGCATGAGGCCGAGCGCGCCGCCAGCCCCAGCCAGCAGCAAGCTTTCTGTCAGCAGCTGCCGGATGAGGCGCCCGCGCGTCGCGCCCATCGAGAACCGGACGGAAATCTCCCGTTGGCGCGAGGCTGTGCGCGAGAGAAGAAGGTTCGCCACATTTGCGCAGACGAGCAGGAGCACGAGCGCGACGACGGCGCCGATGAGGGTGAGCGCACGCACCTGGCGCTCGTCGTTGTCGTAGGTGCCGCGGTTCGCGGAGTCGACGAGCAGATGAGGAATGGCCGTGCGGCCCTGGTTATCCGATCGGTTGCGGACCTCTTCGGACGCCGAGGCCAGAAATGCGTCCATCCCTGCACGCGCCTGCCGCTGGAAGATCGGTGAGAGGTTGCCGTGCACCTGTTCGAGGGTGATGCCCGGCTTGAGCCGACCCGTCACCTGGACCCACCATGCCGTCGCATCGCTCAGACGCGGTGCGTCGCCGCTGATTTGGTCGTCGAGTCTGAGCGGCATCGTCAGAGAAGGGGGCAGTGCGGATACGCGCTGCGTGCCGGAAAACGGCTCTGCCGTCACTCCAACGATGGTCACGGGCAGGTTGTTGACCCGAATGACCTTCCCGATGATGCCGGGATCTGCGGAGAACCGCGAGCGCCAGTAGCCTTCGGCAAGCACGGCGACGGCCGGCGATGCCGGGTTGTCGTCCTCTGCGGTGAGAGTGCGACCGATCCGCGGGGTGACGCCAAGCAGGGCATGGTAGTTGCCCGTCGCCATCAGCGTGCGCGCTGTTTCCGCGCGTCCGTCGATAGTGAGGGTGACCCCACCAGGCCGGGTGGCTGCGAGATCGGTCATCGTCTGGTTGGCCGATCTGAAATCCTGGAACATCGGGTACGAGAACGTCGCGCGGACGGGATTTCCGTCGGCGCTTCGCCCGCTGCTCCCGTAGTCGCTCTGGTCGTTCGACATGTCGTTCTTGCCGCCCCACTTGAGGCGGACCAGCGAATCGGGATCCTGGACCGACAGCTTCCGCAGCAGCAGACTGTTGACGGCTGTGAACACCGCGGCGTTGGCGCCAATGCCAACGGCCAGGGACAACACGACGACGACAGTCCACCCCTTGGCCTGCGTCAGGACGCGGAAGGCGTGGCGGAGGTCTCTCAGCATGCCGTGGCCATTATCAAGCCGCATGCCCGCCTCGGCGGAGCCCAATTGGCGGAATTCAGGGTCTGACCTCGCGAAGAGCGTTCGAAGTTGGGACGAACGATGCGCTTGCGGGACTCTGCTAAACTCGCGAATGACCCAGCCGCAGGAGGGTGCATGTCCGTCTTGAAGGGGGCAATCCCGTGCCTCCTGCTGAGCACGATTGTCGTCGCGCAAACCCCCGAGCGTTCGTTCCCGCCGAGCGTGGCCACGCGCGCCGTCATCGAAACGAAGCTCGCCGAGCTGACACGGCAAATCGAGGCGCTGTCGGTCAGGAAGACCGATCCCGCGCTCTTGGCCGATGTCGCCATCTATCAGAAGGCCGCGCAATTCATCCTGAGATATCCGGAAGAGTTCTTCACCGCCGCGTACGTGCCCGAGACCATCCGCGCGCTCGACACCGGCATCGCGCGCGCCAAAGAGCTCGAAGCCGGCACGGCGTCGTGGGCGAAGAAGGCCGGTCACCTGGTGCGCGGCTACACGTCGCGCGTCGATGGCAGCGTGCAGCCGTATGGCCTGACCATTCCCGGGTCCTACGATGGCTCCAGGCCCATGCGCCTGGACGTCTGGCTGCACGGGACGCAACTGCAGCTCAACGAAGTGCGGTTCATCACGCAGCAGGAAGCGCCGCACGAGACCTCGCAGATCGCCGCGGACGACTACATCCAGCTCGAACCGCTGGGACGCATGAACCTGTCGTATCGCTATGCCGGCGAAACCGACGTGTTCGAGGCCATCGAGTCGGTGCGGTCCCGTTACAACATCGATCCAAAGCGCATCGTCATTCGCGGTCACTCGATGGGCGGCCAGGGTGCCTGGCATCTCGGGCTGCAGCACACGGGCAGATGGGGCGCGGTCGAGTCGAGCGCCGGATACGTCAGGACGTACACCCAGGCCAAACGCGTGATCAAACTTCCGCTGCCCGCGTATCAGGTGTCGGGGCTCACTATCTACGACGTCGATCAGTACGCGCTGAATGCGTTCAACGTGCCGACGGTCGCCTACATCGGCGAGACCGATGGCAATGCGGGCGCGTACGAGATGCGTGATGCCTGGATCAAGGAAGGATTCCGCTTCACACAGGAGAACCAGTATCGCTGGACGACACGCGATCTGCGCGCCTTGTTTCTCGTCGGGCCCAAGACAGGGCATTCGTGGCATCCCCAGAGCAAGGCCGAGTCGGAAGCCTTCATCCGCAGAGCCCTTCAGGACGCGGACAGAGCGCCCACTCGCGTTCGCTGCGTCACCTTCACCACTCGTTTCAACGAGTGTCACTGGCTCTCGATCGGCGGCCTCGACGAGCACTACGTGCGGGCCGAGGTCGATGCGGCGCGGACCGACGATCTGAAGTCGTACACGGTGACGACGACGAACGTGAACCGTCTGTCGTTCACGGCGGCTGCCGCCAGCTACACGATTGACGGGCAGGAGCTGAAGGCCGGCGCGAACCCGACGTTCGACAAGAGGACCGGCAAGTGGACGATCGCGCGCGGGCGGCCGCCGGGTCTGAGGAAGACCCACGGCCTGCAGGGGCCGATCGACGATGCGTTCATGGAAGGGTTCCTGGCGGTGCGGGGCACCGGCCAACCGTGGAACGCCGCCGTCCACGCCTATGCGCGGGGCAAGCTCGACACGCTCACGCACGAGTTCGCCAAGTGGGTGCGTGGTGATATTCGCGTGAAAGACGACTCCGCGGTCACGCCGGCCGACATCGCCAGGTACAACCTGATCCTGTTTGGCGACCCCGGCAGCAACAGGCTGATCGCGAAAGTCATGGCGTCGTTGCCGGTGCAGTGGACGCAGAGCGACATCACGGTCGGCTCGCAGAATTTTCCCTCGGCCGGTCGCGCGCTCGTGCTGATCTATCCGAACCCCCTCAACCCCGAGCGCTACGTCGTCATCAACAGCGGCCACACATTCACCGTCGACCGCATCGCCGCCGAGACCGAATCGATGTTCTTCCCCCGGCTGGGCGACTACGCGGTGGTGTCGGCAAATGGCGATGTGGCGCTGTCGGGGTTCTTCGACGAGAGCTGGAAGCTGAAGTAGGATAAACGTGAGAATCGTCGTCTTGTCCATGCTCGGGGCCGCGCTCGCATGCGCGCCACGGCCGGCGCCGGCCGTCGCGCCCCGCATCACCCCCGAACAGCTCGCGACTCGACTTGCCGAGGCCGACCGGCTTGCCTCGCGCGGCTGCTACTTGTGTCTGAAGGAGGCCGCGGCCGCGTATGCCTCGCTGCTGGAGCTTTCAGACGATCAGGTCCTCGCGCGAAAAGCGCTCGAGAACAACCTGATGCTCGTCGTGCGCGAGGTCGAGCTTCGCTTACCCGATTCCGGCGCGCGTGAAGCCGCCGAACAGCTTCAGGCCAAGGTGCCGTCGAGCTACGCGTTGTATTTCGAGGCGCTCGATGCGCTGCGCCGGGTGCCCGACGCTCCGCAATACGTGCGGGGAGATCAACTCTACGTACCGCCGGAACAGCGCGCGGTCCGCACGAAGCTCGCCGAGGAGCTCGAACAGGAATGGCCCGCCAGCGCGATGAAAGCGTACTTCTACCTGGCCATGGCGCTGAACGCCGGCAGGGTCGCCGAGCTCAAGCCGCAGCTCGAGGGAATCCTCAGCACGTTTTCAGACGATCTCTCGCTGAAGTACCGCACGCTGGCCTTCCTGCCGCTGTTCTCGATGGAGGCGTCGCGCGATCTCATCGGTCAGGAAACGGGCTTCGGCGAAGTGCATTTCCTGGTCGGCCAGCGGTCGGTCATGAACGGCAATCTCGCCGGCGCGTACCGCGAGCTCGCGCGCGCGCACGAGCTGCTGCCCGACAGCGCCTCGATTTCTTTCGTGCGGGCCAACATCCTGATGTCGTACGCGCGCTATGCCGATGCGCTCGCCGGATTCGACCGCGTCCTGGCCGCCGGCCTTGACGACGCCGCCCTGCTCGGCAGGGCGAGGGCGCTCAGCTATCTGAAGCGGCACGACGAGGCGATTGCCGTGCTCGACGAGCTGTTGACCGATTTGCGGAGCAGCCCGGGGGAAAAGTACGTACTGGCGCGCGTGGAACCGCCTGCAGAAGAAGGAGTCGCAGCCCGCCTACGACGATGCGACGGCCGCGCTGAAGGCGATGAGAAACAATCAGGTGTACAACCTCGCCGGCATGGCGGCCTTCAACTTGAGCCACCTCGTGGAGGCGCGCGACTACTTCGACAACGCGCTCCAGATGGACCGCGCCGACTGCGATTCGCTGCGGTACCTCGGGCAGATCGACTCGTTCGAGCGAGGCTGGAAATCCGCCGCCGGCCGTTTTTCCCAGGCAGCTGCCTGCTACGACCGCGCGATCGTGCGAATGCGCGGCGAACTGGCCACGTACGAAGACGACATCACTGGCCTCTCCAATGGCCTCATCGAGACCAAACGCGCCGAAATCAAGGACGCGGAGGCGCTGCGCGCGAACTCTGCCAGCAACGCCGCGGTAGCGACGAAAAATGCCGGGCTGACGAAATAGGGCACCCGCCCATCGACCGTTTGCGAATACTGCTACAATTGAAAGTTTCAGGTCCCCCGAACACAGCACACAGAGATGGGTCAGGGCTGGATAGCAGTACGCGGCGCCCGCGTGCACAATCTTCGCGACATCGACGTCGACATTCCGCGCGACAAGCTCACGGTCATCACGGGGCTGTCAGGGTCGGGTAAGTCGTCGCTCGCCTTCGACACGATTTACGCCGAAGGGCAGCGCCGCTACGTGGAGTCGCTGTCGGCCTACGCCCGGCAGTTCCTCGAGCAGATGGAGAAACCCGACGTCGATCTCATCGACGGCCTGTCTCCCGCCATCTCGATCGAACAGAAGACGACGGCGTCGAATCCGCGGTCGACCGTCGGCACCGTCACTGAAATCTACGATTACCTGCGGCTCCTCTTTGCCAACATCGGCATCCCGCACTGTCCCCAGTGCGGGCGCGAGATTTCCGCCCAGTCGCTCGAGCGCATCATGGACATGGTGATGCTGTATCCACAGGATGCGCGCATCAACGTGCTGGCGCCGGTCGTCCGCGGCCGCAAGGGGGAGTTCAAGAAGGAGCTGGCGGAGCTGAAGAAGAAGGGGTTCAGCAAGGCCCGCATCGATACCGTCTTCCGCTCGCTCGACGAAGACATCAAGCTCGATCGCCGCCGCAATCACTCCATCGACATCGTCGTCGATCGCCTGATCGTCAAATCCGGCATCGAGCGCCGCCTGGCCGAAGCCATCGAGATCGCGTTGAACCTCGCGGAAGACATCGTCGTCATCAACACACTGGATGGCGGCGACCGGCTGTTCTCGCGCCGGCTGGCCTGCATCGAGTGCGGGATCAGCATGCCCGAGATGACGCCGCGCGCCTTTTCGTTCAACTCACCCCACGGGGCGTGCGCCGAGTGCCAGGGTCTGGGGGCGATGCACGATTTCGATCCGAACCGCATCGTGCCCGACCAGACCAAATCGCTTCTCGACGGCGCCATCGTGCCCTGGGTGAAGGGCGACCGCAAGCTCGTGCGCGAGGCGATCGCCGGGCTGGGCAAGAACCTCGGGTTCGATCCCGCCACGCCGTTCACGAACCTGACGAAGAAAGTCCGCGACCAGATTCTCTACGGCGGAAACGGAAAAGGATTCGAAGGCATCATCCCGAATCTCCGCCGGCGTTTCGACGAAGCGTCGTGGACCGAGCAGGACGATCTCGACGTGTACCGCTCGCTGCGTCCGTGCCCGGTGTGTCACGGCGAGCGTTTGAAGCCCCAGAGCCTCGCCGTGAAAGTGAAGGGCCGCACGATCGCCGGTTACGTGAACCTGCCGATCAGCGAAGCGTACGACGTCTTCAACAGGCTGGATCTGAGCGAACGCGAAAATCTCATCGCCGGACGGGTCCTGAAAGAGATTCAGGATCGTCTGCGATTCCTCTTCGACGTTGGTGTCGGCTACCTCACGCTGGGGCGGAGCGCGACGACGTTGTCGGGGGGTGAGGGGCAGCGTATCCGTCTGGCGACGCAGATTGGCGCAAACCTGACCGGCGTGCTCTACGTGCTGGATGAACCGTCGATCGGGCTGCACCAGCGCGACAATCGCGCGCTGCTCGGCACGCTGCACCATCTGCGCGATCTTGGCAACACCATCATCGTCGTCGAGCACGACGAAGAGACGATCCGGGTCGCAGACTACCTGATCGATCTCGGACCCGGCGCGGGCGAACACGGCGGGAAGGTGATCTTCCAGGGGACACCGGCGGAGCTGTTAGCCTCAAATGGCAAAGGGCAGATGGCAGATGGCAAAGGGCAGACGTCGGAGCGCAACGGACACGACTCGCTGACGGGGCAGTACTTACGGGGCGAAAAGATGATTGCCATGCCCGCGTCGCGCCGTCCGGCGTCCAGAGGCGATCTCATCATTCGCGGTGCGCGCGAGAACAACCTGAAGAACATCGACGTGCGGATTCCGCTCGGTGCGCTGGTGGCCGTGACCGGCGTCAGCGGTTCGGGCAAGTCCACGCTCGTGAACGACATCCTCTATCGCTCGCTTGCGCGCGAGCTGTATCGCGCGGGCGACGAGCCGGGCCTGCACGACGCCATCGAGGGCATCCAGCACGTCGACAAAGTGATCGAGATCGATCAATCGCCGATCGGACGCACACCCCGCTCGAATCCGGCAACGTATACCGGTCTCTTCACATTCATTCGCGAGCTCTTCGCCTGGATTCCCGAAGCCAAGGCTCGAGGCTTCCGGCCGGGGCGGTTCTCCTTCAACGTGAAGGGCGGCCGTTGTGAAGGCTGCCAGGGCGACGGCGTCATTGCCATCGAAATGCATTTCCTGCCCGACGTCTACGTCACGTGCGAGCAATGCAAAGGGCGGCGGTACAATCGCGAGACGCTGGAGATCCAATACCGTGGAAAATCGATCGCCGATGTGCTCGATCTGACGGTCGATCAGGCGCTGCCGCTCCTGGAAAATTTTCCTCCCATCGCGAACAAATTACGCACCCTCCAGAGTGTCGGTCTGGGCTACGTCGAGCTCGGGCAGTCGGCGACGACGCTGAGCGGCGGAGAGGCGCAGCGGGTGAAGCTCGCCAAGGAACTTTCGCGCCGGGGCACCGGCCGAACGCTGTATATCCTTGATGAGCCGACGACCGGGCTGCATTTCGAGGATACCCATAAGCTGCTCGACGTGCTGAACAAGCTGGTGGACCAGGGCAATACGGTCGTGGTTATCGAGCACAATCTCGATATCATCAAATCGGCCGATTACGTCATTGACCTCGGACCCGAGGGCGGGGCGGGCGGGGGACGAATAATCGCCCAGGGAACACCTGAAGAGGTGGCGAAGATCGCCGAATCGGCCACCGGGGAGTTCCTAAGACCGTTACTGACGTCAGTTTTATGACGGCCTGTGGTAAGATTGCCACACCCTTACGGCCGTGTTGTGTGGCCCTCGTACCACAAAGGGTCGCCGGGCCATACTGGAATTGAAATCGGTCTTTTGCCGTAAATATCAACGACATAGCCACTTAGCGTCGCAAGGTCGTCACAGGCGGAGACAGGCACCGGAATTGCTCTAGAACGGCCGGCTCTAGGGCTCTAACAGCCTGCTCCTCAACGACTAAATGGACTCTCAGCGTACACTCAAGCGACCCGTCTCCTGCGCCGGCATCGGACTTCACTCCGGCAAGAAGGTCACGCTTTCCCTCAAGCCGGCGCCGGCCGATCACGGGATTCGTTTCCGCCGGTCCGACCTGGGAGGCCTCGAGATTCCAGCCGTCGTCGGTCACCTCGGCGGGATTCAGTACGCCACGGGCTTATCGCTGAAAGACGGGTCGGTCGAGACGGTGGAGCACCTTCTTGGTGCGCTCGTCAGTCTTGGCGTCGACAACGTCACCGTCGAGCTCAACCATCCTGAAGTGCCGATCATGGACGGCAGCGCCGCGCCGTTCATTTACCTGATTCACGAAGCGGGCTTGAAGCGGCTGGCCGCGCCGAAGCGGTTCCTGAAAGTCGTCCGTCCGATCGCGTTGTCGCGCGGCGACAAGCGCATCGCGCTCTATCCGTCGGATCACTTCAAGGTGACCTACAGCATCAGCTTCGATCACCCGATGCTGCGTCATCAGACGCGGACGATGCAGATTACCGAGGAGTCGTTCATCGAGGAAATCGCGCCGGCGCGCACGTTCGGCTTCCTGAAGGAAGTCGAGATGCTGCGGCAGAACGGCCTGGCGCTGGGCGGCTCGCTCGAGAACGCGATCGTGCTGGGCGAAACGGGCGCGTTGAACGCGCTGCGTTTCGAAGACGAGTTCGTGCGCCACAAAATCCTTGACGTGATCGGCGACATGGCGCTCGTCGGCTACCCAATAATTGGACATCTCGTCGCGCACCGCGGCGGCCACGCCCTGCACACGGCGTTTGCCGCGAAGCTGCTCGAGGAAACCGACGCGTGGCGGCTGGTCGAAGGCCAGTTCGACCCGGCAGGTGTCGGCTCTGCCGTTACCATCCCCGTCAAGAGCGCGCCGCGCCTCGCGAACTAATCAGCGAATCGTGGCGCAGGGCTTTAGCCGCTGCCCAAGCCCCGCGGAGCAAATTCCCCAAACCGGTATCAAACTTGGTAAGGTCCCGCGCGTAATTCCCCCCTCCCGCCGGGCCGATAGAACGACTGCGCACTTCCGATGCGGAACTGAAGTTCCGCCCCACATCGATGCGATAAAAGGACGGCCATGACGCTCCACCCTTTCAGGTTCGCGATTCTCCTGGTACTCCTGTCGTCGATTTCAGCCGCCGCGCAGCTGCCTGCAGGCAATCTCACCGTGGTCAGCAGCGGTCCCACGGGAGAAGCCGACAGCCTCGAGCAGGTGAACGAGATCCGGATCGTGTTTTCCGAGCCGATGGTCGCGCTCGGCCGGATCCCGCAGCCCGTCGACTGCACCGTTTGTCACCATTGCGCCGGCGATTCCAGGGGGCACGTTCCGCTGGTCGGGCACCACGATCCTCATTTACACGCCCGATCCCAAACGAAAGCTGCCGTTCGCCACGCGATACACCGTCACGGTGAACACGTCGGCGGCGGCCACCAGTGGCCGGCGGCTCGCCGCGCCGTATACGTTTACGTTCACGACGCCCACCGTCAAATTGCGCGCCGCCCAGCCGCTCCGCAGAAACGGCCGGTACGACGGCCCCATGCTGGTGGCGCTCCGCTTCAACCAGCCGGTCGCGCCTGCCGAGGTGCTCTCGCATCTCGCGCTGAACTTCGAACCGCACGACTGGGACAGGCCCCAGCTGAGCGACGCCGGACGGGCACGCTTGCGAACGAACAACCCGCAGGCGGTTGCGCGGTTCGATGCGAAGGTGGCCGCCGCGGCGACGCGCGGCCGCGTCGACCGCGCCCCTTACATTCGCGCTCGCCCAAGACTGGGACAAGAAACGCTTTCCACCCGCGGCCGACCTCGTCGTCGTGGAAATCACGAGTCCTGTGCCGACCGAAAGCTGGATCAGGGCGCGCATCGACACGCAGTTGCGAGGTGTGGAGGGCCCCGCGCTTCCGACGCAAGCCGCAGACCATTCGCATCGAGGCCGAGGAGACCTTCTTTGTCGAAGGGTTCCAGTGCCGCAGCGAATGCGATCCTTCCAATTGGAACCCCGTGCGGCTGCGCGGCGGCGGCGTCGATTTCCAGCGCTTTCAGGCGGCGCTGTCGGTTCGCGACGTCACGGATGCCGCCAGTCAGCCGCTCCTGAAGCCGTCGCGGCCGGCGAGGAAAGAAACGTGGCAGTACGACTTTCCGTCGGATATTTCGCTCGAAGACGCGGGCTTCGCCCGTCAGCCGCCGGCTCGCACCTACGTTGTGCGGCTCGATGCCAGCCTGCAATCGGCGCGCGATGGACAGACGCTCGGCTACGACTGGACCGACATCGTCGAGAACTGGCACGAGTCGGCGTTCACCAGCTTTGGCGACGGTCATGGCGTGTGGGAGTCGACATCGGGCCAGGTGCGTGCCCGTTCTTCACGCGCAATTTTCTCGACGCCACGCAATGGGCGCAGCCGGTCGGCCGCGGCGATCTGATGGAGACCATTTCGGCGGTCGATCCCCGGTTCAGCGAGCTCCCGCCTGGTGACGGTGTCAACCGGACGCTCCGCACGAAAACGGACGCCATCCAGTCGGCCGGCATCGATCTCTCTCGCGCGCTCGGGCCCGCCGGCCGGGGCATCGTGTGGCTGGGCGTGCACGAAGGCAACCCGATCGACAAGTCGCGCAGGCGAACGAGACAACCCGATCGGTCGACGATCGTGCAGGTGACGAACCTCGGCGTGAACGTCAAATACAGTCCGCAGAACACGCTGGCCTTCGTCACGCGTCTCGATACCGGCGAGCCCGTGCCGGGCGCGCGCGTGTCGCTCATCAGGCGTGACGGTGCCGTCGCATGGGAAAGCACCACCGGCGCCGACGGTGCGGCGATCGGTGGAGCGGCACCGCGGCTCGGGCGCGACTGGTACGAGCCGGCCCTCGACTTCATCGTCGTGGCCGAGAAGGACGGCGACCTCGCCTACGCGGGCAATTCGTGGCACGAGGGCATCGCGCCGTGGGACTTCGGTGTCTATCCGAACCCGGCTGAAGCCGATCCGCTGTTGCGCGGATCGGTCTTCACCGATCGGGGCGTGTACCGGCTTGGCGAAGAAATTCACTTCAAGGCGATTCTCAGATCGGATACGCCGACAGGCATCAGGCTTCTGCCCGCCGGCACGGCGGTCGACGTCAGCGTCCGCGACAGTCAGAACAAAGAGGTCGATAAACGCACGATCAAAGTGGGCGAATGGAGCAGTTCGGAATGGACGCTCAAGTTGCCTGGCGATGGAGCACTGGGGACCTATCGCATCAAGGCATCGTGGGGCGGTGCGAAGCCGAAGCCCGAGAAGCCTGACGATGATGACGAAGAGATGGAGCCGGCAGTCACCGGAACGTTCCTCGTCGCGGCGTACCGGCGCCCGGATTTCCGCGTCGATGCGACGCTCGGCAGCGACTCGGACGTGGCCGGCGCCAGGCTGACGGGCGTTGTGACCGCGAAATACCTGTTCGGCGCATCGATGGGGAAGCGTCCCATCAAGTTGGAAGGCCACGCGCGAGGCGATCTGCAATCCTCCGGACGCCATCCGCGAGCACTTTCCTGATTCGCGCTTCGTGTTCGCGGGTGATTGCGCCAGGAGGATGGGGCCCGAGGACGTTGGAGCCGACGAGAACGTGCTTGGGGCGAACGGTCAGTTCACCATGAACTTCGACACGTCCGCCGATCTGGGACGTCCATACCGGTATGTGTTCGAGGGCGACGTCGAGGATGTCTCGCGACAGCGCATCGCCGGCCGCGCCAGCTTCGTCGTCCATCCGGCGCCCTGGTATGTCGGCGTGATGGTGCCGTCGTATTTCATCGACCAGAAGACCGGTCTCGGCACGGCTGTCGTGGCGGTGTCCAACGATGGCAAGGTAGCTGCCGGTGTACCCGTGGAAATTTCGATCAAGCAGATTCAGTGGCACAGCGTCAGACGTGCCGAAGGGAACGGCTTTTACACCTGGGACACCACGCGCGAGGAAACGCAGGTCGGCACCTGGAACGTGACCTCGGGTGCGGAGCCGGTTCCGCTGCAGATTCCGTTTTCGAGCGGAGGATATTTCGAGCTGACGGCAGTGGCGCGCGACCAGGCGGGCCACGTGACCCGAACGTTGACGAGCTTCTACGTGCTCGGCGAGGGATACACGGCGTGGGAGCGGTTCGACCACAACCGCATCACGCTCGTGCCCGAGCGCAACACGTACCGGCCCGGCGAGTCGGCGCGAATCATGATCCAGTCGCCGTGGGAACGCGCCACGGCGCTCGTCACCACCGAGCGCGAAGGCGTGCGCACGCATCGGCAGTTCGCGCTGACGTCCTCTCAGGAGTACGTGACGGTTCCCATCACCGAAGACGACATCCCGAACGTGTACGTGTCGGTGCTGCTCGTCAAAGGCAGGACAAGCGCTGAAGCGGCGCGGGGCGATGGGCCCCCGCGAGCGGAAGCGCTTACCGGGGGGCAGGGGCCCCCGGATCAAAGCAATGACGGTAGCGATCCGGGCAAGCCGTCGTTCCGTCTTGGCTACGTCGAGCTCAAGGTGGACGATGGCGCGAAGCGCCTGTCGCTGTCGGTGAACGCGGACAAAGAAGAGTACCGGCCGGCCAACACCGCGGCCGTCAAAGTGCAGGTGAAGGACTTCCGCGGTGCGGCCGCATCGAGCGAGGTCACGCTGTGGGCCGTCGACTACGGCGTGCTCTCGCTGACGGCATTCAAGACACCCGACGTGCTTCGCTCGGTCTACCTCGAAAAGGCGCTGCAAGTGGTGAACGTCGACAATCGGCAGCGGCTCATCAGCCGACGCGCCGTGATCCCGAAAGGTGAAGATGAGGGTGGTGGCGGCGGAGCCGAGAGCGGCGCCGACGGATCGACGCGGAAGGATTTTCGCGTCCTCGCCTTCTGGCTCGGGTCGGTCACGACCGATGCCAACGGAGTGGCCAGCATCGACGTCAAGCTGCCCGAGTCGCTGACGACCTACAGGATTATGGCGGTCGCCGCAGACAAGGCCTCGCGCTTTGGCGCGGCCGACAGCGAGATCCGCATCAACAAGCCGGTCACGCTGAAGCCGGCGTTTCCGCGCTTCATGGCTGTGGGAGACACGTCGCACTTCGGGTCGGTCGTCACCAGTCAGTTGAAAGAGGCGGGCACCGCGATCGTCACGATGCGAAGCCTCGACCCCGCGATCCTCGAGATCAGAGGGAACGGCAGGCAGGTCGTGCAGGTGGCGGGCAACGGTTCGATCGAGGTCAGGTTCGACACGGTGGCGAAGGCGATTGGTGCGGCGCGCGTGCAGATGACCGCCCGGCTTGGCGAAGAAAGCGATGCCTTCGAGGACGTGATTCCCGTGGAGGTGCTCGTCTCGCCGGAAACCGTCGCGGCCTACGGCGAAGCGCAGCCCAACGCGAAAGAAACCATCGTGATGCCCGCCGGTGTGGTTCCCGGTTTCGGCGGGCTGAACGTCCAGCTGTCTTCCACGGCGCTCGTCGGGCTCGGCGAGGGCGCGCGGTATCTCGTCGAGTATCCCTATGGTTGCGCAGAGCAGCAGGGATCGCGCGCGCTTGCCATGTTGCTCGCGTCGGATCTCGGCGAGGCATTCAAGCTGCCGGGCATCGACGCGTCAGATCTGCGCCGCGTCTCGCAGGAAACGATCACGGGTTTGCGCAAGTTCCAGTGCGCGAACGGCGGGTTCACCTACTGGGCTGGCGACTGCCGGTTCACGTCGGCGTATCTCACGGCCTACCTGTTACACGTCTTCCACCAGGCGTCGGCCTTGAAGTACGACGTCGACAAGGAGATGCTGCAGCAGGCGTATACGTTTCTCGAGAAAGAGCTGAACGAGACGCCACCGGCCGACGATGGATGGTGGCCGGCATATACGGCGTGGCAGACGTTCGCGGTGAAAGTTCTGGTCGAGGGCGGACGAAATCAGGACTCGCACATCAACCGCCTGTACACGCGCCTCGATCGCATGCCGGTGTTCGCGATGGCCTATCTCCTCGACGCACTCGCGGCGAAGGGCGAGACCGGCCGCGCGGCCGGAAGAACTGCAGCGCCGAATCGCGAACGCGATACTTCCCGAGGGCGGCAGCGCCCACGTCGAGGAGCTGAGCGATCCGTATCTGCTCTGGTTCTGGAATTCGAACGTCAACTCGACGGCCATCGTCCTTCGATCGTTGATGCGCGGATCGAGCGCGGATCAACTGGTGCGCCCGATCGTGCGCTGGCTGCTCGCGGCGCGCAAGAACGGCCGATGGAACAACACGCAGGAAAACGCGCGGGTGATGGAAGCGCTCGTGGCCTATTACCAGAAAGTACGAGACCGAGATGCCCGGACTTTCGCGCCGTCGTGAAGTTCTCGAACGACGAGCTCGTGCGCAGCCGGTTCGAGGGCCGTTCGGCCGAGGCGGTTACCCAGGACATGCCGATGGCGACGCTCGCCGCCAAGGACGTCACCGGGTTCGAAGCGCGAGCTCACGTTCACCCGGGAGGGGACGGGAACGCTCTTTTACGTGGCGCGTCTGAGATACGCCTCGAACGAGCTCTACCAGCAAGGGCTCGACAGCGGGTTCAGCGATCGAGCGCCGGTACGAGCCGTACCGCGAAAACGGCCCGGCCGCGTCGCCCGCGTTGTCGTACAAGGCGGGAGATCTCGTCAAAGTCACCCTCTCGTTCAACCTGACGAAAGAACGGCGATACGTGGCGGTGACCGATCCGCTGCCCGCCGGCTTCGAGCCGGTGGAATCGTGGTTCGCGACGACCGCCGCGGCCCTGAAGGGCGAGCAGCAGCAGCTCGAACGTCAGGGCGACTGGCAGAAGCTGGTGGATGCACGGCGGATTCGACCACGTCGAACGCCACGACGATCGCATCCAGCTGTTCGCCACACGGCTCGACGAGGGCGCCACGAATTTTCCTACATCGTGCGCGCGACGACGGCCGGGACGTTCCGGACGGCTCCGGCCCACGCGGAAGAGATGTACGAGCCTGAAGTGTTCGGCCGCACGGAAACGGCCGTGATCGAGGTCCAGCGGTGACGCGATGGCTTTCGCCGCGCATCAGACGGGCGACGATCGGGGCGGGTGTCGCTGCTCTTGCGGCCGTCGTGTGGTTGCGATTCGGCCCGCTCTCCGCCGATCTCCTCGATCCGGGTGAGCACCAATCGACGACCGTGCTCGATCGGAACGGAGAGGTGCTGTACGAATCGCGGTCGGAGGACGGGACGCGCGGCGTCTGGCTCGACGGCCGACGCGCTTCCACCGAATCTCGTCTCGGCAACGATTGCGGCGGAGGACCGCCGCTTCTACCGCCATGTCGGTCGTCGATCCGCTGGCCATTCTGCGAGCGGCCTGGCGGAACCTGCGCGAAGGCGCCATTGTCGAGGGTGGTTCCACGATCAGCCAGCAGGTGGCCAAGCTGCTCGCTCGCGCGAGCCAGAACGCGGCGCCGGTCAGGCGCGCGCGGCTGGTCTGCCAAGATTCGCGAGGCCATCGTCGCGTTTCGCCTCGAGCATCGCTTCACCAAGCGCGAGATCCTCGCGCTCTATCTCAATCTCGCGCCATACGGCAATCAGATCCAGGGTGCAGAACGCGCGAGCCACGCCTACTTCGGAACGTCCGCCAGCATGCTGACACCGGCGCAGGCGGCCTTCATCGCCGGACTGCCGCAGCGGCCCTCGCGGTTCAATCCGTTTCGCAACACGGCCGCCGCACTGGCCGGCAGAGACGCGTCATCGACGAATGGCGGCGCTCGGCTTGTTGAGCGCCGTGCAGGCCGCGGAGGCGCGAGCGGAGCGGATGACGTTCCGGCACGACGCAGTCGACGTTGGTCGCGCCGCACTTCGTCGAAATGGTGCTGGCTGAGCTACACGGACGCGCGGCCGCGCATCGCATAGCCACGACCCTCGACGCCGGGCTGCAGCGCGACGTGCAGGGCATCATCCGCACGCAGCGTCCCACGCTCGACAGGCATCGGGCGCGCAACGTCGCCGTCGTCGTGCTTGAAGAACGATACGGGCGAGTGGCTCGCCTGGGAAGGATCGGGCGACTACTTCGACGCCGAGCATGGCGGCACGATCAACGGCCCGCTCGCGCTACGGCAGCCGGGGTCGGCGCTGAAGCCGTTTACGTATGCGCTGGCGTTCGAGGAAGGCTGGAGCCCGGCACGGTCGCTGGCCGATGTGCCCTCGCATTTTCCGACCGCGGAGCAGGGCGTCGTCTACAGCCCGCGGAACTACGACGGGCGATATCGAGGGCCGCTGCTCGCGCGCCGTGCGCTCGCCGGATCGGAAAACGTGCCGGCGGTGGCCGCTGGCGGCCGAGATCGGCGTTCCGAAGCTCGTGCGATTTCTTGCGCAGCGCGGGGCTGACGTCGTTCGACAAGACGCGCTTCCCATTACGGCCTCGGCATCACGCTCGGGAATGCGGAAGTGCAGCTCGCCGAGCTGGTCGGCGCGTACGCGACATTTGCGCGAGGCGGCGTGCTCGTCGAGCCGGTGGCGATTCCTGGCGCCGATCGCACGGCGCGCGCAGGTTGATCTCGCCGAGGACGGCGTTCTGGATCACCGATATCCTCTCGGACCCCGATGCACGCGAGTACATTTTCGGCCGCGGTGGAAGCCTCGACTTTCCATTTCCGGTCGCCGCGAAAACGGGCACGTCCGAGGGCTACCACGACAACTGGGCGATCGGTTACACGCGCGATGTCACGGTCGGGGTGTGGGTCGGCAATTTCGATCGCTCGCCCCTGACCAACTCTTCCGGCGTCACCGGCGCCGGGCCCATTTTTCACGCGGTGATGCTGGCGGCACAGAAGCGCGTGGCAGGGGCAGCAGACGTGATGGACAAGCCGCTGGCTGTGCCGACGGGCGATGTCACGCGCGACATCAATCTGCGCGCTTTCCGGCATGCGCGCCGGCGAGTCGTGCCCGGCGCGAGTCGGCGAATGGCTGCCGGCCGGCGCCGCCGAGTCTTCCATGCAGCTGGCACCATGCCAGCGAAGACGGCGTCATCGTGGTCTGGCCGCCGGAATACCGGCAGTGGGCGCAGGTGCAATCAGTCGATCGTCCATCGTCGATCGTCCATCGTCCATCGTCCAACGTCACGTCCATCCCGACGATCGACGATGGACGATGGACGATCGACGAAATCGACGGTCTCTCGATCCGAATCCGCCCGAGGGGGCGACCTACCTGATCGATCCCACGCTGCGATCGTACTATCAGACGCTGGCATTTCGCGTCTCCGCCGATCGCGCCGCCGGCCGCATCGAATGGACGGTGAACGGGCGCACCGGTGGGGACATCGGACCCGGACAAACCGCTGCCAATGGCCGCTGTCGCCGGCATCTTCCGTATCGTCGCGGCTGACGACCGGGGCCGCAGTGCGGAAGCGACAATTCTCGTCAGGTGAGCTCAGTCTCGTCAGATAGATCCAGAAAAATGGTGCTGTATCAAGTTGTATCAGGCCATCTACCGCCTTTCCGCAGAACGACTTACACTGCTCTCTCTAATTCAATTCGATCTAGTAGCAGTCCCCGGTCGGTTCGGGCCAGCGTCCAGCACTTATTTCTCTTCAGGAGGACGGATGAGCACGATGCACGCGTCACTCAGGGTTCGAGGCTGCGCAATCACGCTCGCCACGATTGCGGCGATCCTGTTCTCCCTTCCAGCCTCCGCACAAACGCTGTACGGCACGCTTGTCGGGAACGTCACCGACGAGACAGGTCTGGCGGTGCCCGGCGCCACCGTCAAGGTGACGCACACCGAAACCGGCCAGACGCGTGAAGCGCCCGACCAACGCGACGGGCGGTTACAACTTTCCCGAACATTCCCACCGGCACGTATCAGGTGGACGTCACGCTCACCGGCTTCCAGTCCGCCACGCTCGCGCGACATCGGCGTGACGCAGAACAGCCAGGTGCGCGTCGACGTCCGGTTGACCGTGGGTACGCTGCAGGAGACGGTTCTCGTCTCGGGGACGGCGGCTGTCCTCCAGACCGAGAGCGCGGCCGTGCAGATGCAGACGACGAGCGAGCAGATCGTCAATCTGCCGACGGCCGGCCGGTCGTATCAGAGCTTCATTGGTCTGATGCCCGGCGTGGCGGCGCCCTACATGATTCAGGCGGGCGGCATCAACAATCCGGCGCGTTCGATGGGCGTGTCGATCAACGGGCAGCCGCCGAACAACACGCTGTTCAGAATCGACGGCGCCGCGGTCACCAATCAGTGGTATCCGGACATCCAGTCCTACAGCCCGGCCCTCGAGGCGGTGGAAACGGTCAGCGTCGTCACCAACAGCTTCGACGCCGATCAGGGCATGGCGGGCGGCGCGGCGGTGAACGTGCAGGTGAAGAGCGGCACGAACACGGTGAGCGGTTCGCTGTTCGAATACCTGACGTCCTCGGCGCTCAAGAACCGGCCGTATTTCCTCCCCGCCGGCACCGACAAGGGCCAGGACAACAAGAACATCTTCGGCGGCACGATCGGCGGGCCGATTGTGCGGAACAAGCTGTTCTACTTCGTGAGCATCGAGAGCGAGGTGCGGCGTGTCAAGGACGGCACGGTGCAGCTCGCCGAAGGTGAGGTGTCTACCGGCACGACCGGCCTGAACACGCTGGCCCCGGCGGACCTGCGGGCCGGCCAGTTCGGCAACACGAATACGGTTATCTACGATCCGTTGACGGGAACGGCGAATGGCGCCGGCCGCGTCCCGTTTGCGTTCGCCAACTGTCCGGGCCTGACCTCCACTACCGATCCGCGGTTCGCGAGCTGCAATTACATCCCGGAAAACCGCATCAATTCGATCTCGCGCAGCCTGCTCGCCGGGCTCGTGCTGCCGACGGCGCCGGGCTACACGGACAACTACTACGCGCGCGACAACTTCGAGTCGACGCTGCACAAGATCGACACGAAGATGACGTGGACGCCGGGCAACCGCTTGAACCTGAACAACCGCGTCAGCTGGCTCGACGAGCCGGCAGAACAGCCACGGGATCTTTCCGTCGCTCGACGGCGCCGAATTCAACCCGCAGAGCATCGGCCGCCTCTGGCAGGCGAACATCACGAGCGGATCGGTGCTGGCCACCTCCATCCTGTCGCAGTCGTTCGTCGTCGACGGCGTCTTCGGCTACACGCCGTATCACAGCTGGGTCGGCCCTGAAGGACCGGAAGACGAATGCTGGGGCGACCACTTCGCGATCCCCAACGCCTGCCAGCCGCCGCGATCGCGCGACCGCGCGGCGCCGATGTTCAACATGGGCCCATGGGCGTTGGTGACGCCGAGCCAGATGCGCGACTACGCCGACAACCAGATGCAGTTCAGCGCCAACGCCGGCTGGACCAAGGGCACGCACAACGTGAAGTTCGGCTTCGACGTGCAGCACAACTACCTGAATCACTACGAAACGGCCGGTGCCGGTCTTCACGTTCAACGGCGGCGCGACCGCGCTGAGCGGCGGCACGGCGCCGAACACCTTCAATCAGTTCGCCGATTTCCTGCTCGGGCTGCCGCAGTCGCGAAACGCACAGGTGATGACGCCGCTGCTCGACACCGACGGTGCGAAAGGGCGCGGAGTGGCCGGCGACGGTGCGGGGCTGGGCGTCGGGGCTGTACCTGCGCGACCAATGGCAGATCACGCCCAAGATGACCGCGTCGGTTGGCGTCCGGTGGGAGTATTACCCGTTCCCGACGCGCACCGATCGCGGGCTCGAGATGTTCGACTTCAACACGAATCTGCTGCAGGTGTGCGGCATCGGCGCCGCGAATCCGCAGGTGTGCGACATCAAAGTCCAGAAGGATCTCTTCACGCCGCGGCTCGGCTGGGCGTACCGGCCGACCGACGACACGGTCATTCGCGTCGGCTTCTCCCGCAACCCGCAAAGCGACAACGCGATTACGCGGGTGGGCGGCATCGCGCAGGCGTTTCCGCAGATCATCCAGATTACCGAGTCAGGGACCCAATACCTTCACACCGGTCGGTTCAGTTGAGCACCGGTGTGCCGCTCGTTCCGGCACTCGATCTGTCGCCCGGCGTCGTGCAGCCTGCCGGCGGGTGCGGGCGTGACGACGCTCGAAGGAGAGTTTCATCCGCGGCACGATCACGTCGTGGAACGTCAGCGCGCAGAAGCTCTTCCCGCACTCGCTCAGCGTGACGGTTGGCTACGTCGCAAACCGTCAGACCGATCAGACACGCCAGGTAAACCTCAACTACGGCCAGATTGGCGGCGGGGCCGCGAGCCAGCCGTTCAACCAGCCCAAGCTGACCAACGGTCTGCGCACGACCGGCAACGATGAACGTCTTCCGGCCGTGGGGCAAGATCACCTACGACTCGCTGCAGCTCAGCGTCACGCGCCGGATGATCAGCGGGCTTCCAGTTCACGTCGGCGTACACCTACGCACGGGCCATCGACTGGTGGGCGGGCAACATCGCGATCCCGGAGTTCTACCACCTGAACAAAGCCGTGCAGGGCGGCGGTACCTTCCAGCAGGCCCGGCTCGGCACGAGCACGCCGCACAAGGTCGACGCCTCGGTGATCTATCAGCTGCCGTTCGGCCCGGGCCGGGCGCACCTCAACTCGGGCGGCGCGCTGGCGGCGATCGCAAGGGACTGGCAGGTGAGCTCCACGTTCACCGCGTATGACGGTCCGCCGTTCACGGTCACGTCGGCGACCACATCGCTCAACGCTCCAGGGAATCCGCAGCTGGCCGATCAGGTGAAGGACAACGTCGAGATTTACGGCGACGTCGGTCCGCAGACGCCGTACTTCGACGTCCTCGCATTCAAGTCGGTGACCGAGGCGCGGTTCGGCAACGGCACGTTCAACAGCCTGCGCGGGCCAGGCGTGCTGAACTTCGACCTGAGCCTGAGCCGCACGCTGGCCCTCGGCGCGGCCAAGACGCTGCAGCTGAAGTTCGATGTCTACAACCTGTTCAACAGGCCGACGTTCGCGAGCCCGAGCGGCACGAACGTGTCGAACCTGCAGCTCAATCCGGATGGAACGGTGCGCAATCTGAACGGCTTCGGCGTCATCAACTCGACGCAGAGCTCCGGACGTGAATACTCGGAACGCTACATCCGTCTTGGCCTGCGGATGGGGTTCTAGAGTTGAGGGCTGAGGGCTGAGGGCAACGGTAGGGCGCAACTTTAGTTGCGCCTTTGAAATGGTGCGAATGAAACGCAACCTGGATTCTCGTAGTGAGCGCCGCGATCGCGAGCGGCGTGTTCACCGGCTCGAATCTTCTCGGGCAGTCGGCATCGCCGGCTGCCGGTGAATTCGAGCAGGACGTGCTGCCAGTGCTGTCGCGGAGCTGCATCCGTTGTCACAACGACCGGCTGCAGACGGGCAAGCTGAGCCTCGAGGGGTTCCGCGACGGCGCAGTCCGCGCGGCAGCGGGCCGACGTGTGGCAGAAGGTGCTCGACAAGATCGCAACCGGCCAGATGCCTCCGCGACCGGCGGCGCCGTTGCCTTCCGGCGACGTCGCCGCGGTGTCGGCGTGGATTCGCACGGTGCCAGGCATTACGGAGATCGCCGCGGATGCATCGGCCTCCATCCGGGGCGAGTCACCTCGCGCCGGCTGAACCGCGTCGAATACAACAACACGATTCGCGATCTGCTTGGCGTCACGATCCGCCCGGCCGACGAGTTTCCGATAGACGACTCAGGCTACGGGTTCGACAACATCGGCGACGTGTTGTCGCTCTCGCCGATGTTGATGGAGAAGTACATCAACGCGGCGCGGGTCGTCGCTCGAGCCGCGGTGTTCGGCGAGGCGTATCCGGAAAAACCGGGACAGCTGATCGTGCTCACGCCCAAGAAGATGCAGGACGACCTGCAGACGAAGGGCAGCGAGACGCCGTACTCGATGCGCGGCACGCTGTACGCGACCTATCACTTCCCGGTTGACGGCGAGTACGAGTTCAGGTGGCGATACGGCAACTACCGCGGTCGCGGAAAGCCCGTCGGTCCCGGCCGGCCGTTCGCGAGCGCGAGCCGCTGCTCCAGCAGACCCGCTGCCGTCGGCCGACGTCGTGCAGCCGGCACCCGAACCCGCCCGTGGCCGGGGGCGCGGAGCAGGTCCGGCCGGACCGCGGCGGCCGCCAACCGACGAAGAACGGAAAGCGCGGGAGGAGAAACTCCGCCAGGCCTTTCCGCCGATTCTGATGACCTTCAGCATCGACGGCACACAGGTGGCGAGCGACTACGTCGAAGGCGACGGCAACTACAACTACTCGCACGGCGACAACGTCGCGCGGGTGAAAGTGACCGCGGGCGATCACCGCCTGCGCGTGTCGTGGCCGGATCTGGCGAACCATCCGAACCCGTTCGGGCTGATCAACGCCGACGGCCGCCAGGAGCTGTTCGTCGACTACATGCGGATCCTCGGCCCGTTCAACCCTTCGGCGCCTTCGCCGACGGCCAACAAGCGGATCTTCGTGTGCGTCGAGAACTCGCCTGCGTGCGCCCGTCAGATCGTGACGAACCTCATCACGCGCGCCTACCGCCGGCCAGCCACGCCGGACGAAGTGCGGCGGCTGCTCGATATCGTGAACGACGTCCGCAAAGAGGACCCGCTCGAGCACGCCGTGCAGCTGGCGATCGAAGCGGTGCTCGTTTCGCCCAATTTCCTGTTCAGGATCGAAAAAGATCCCGCGCTGGGTGCCGGGTCTAAAGAGCAAGACCCGGCCTACGAATCCGCAGACGTCCGTAGGGCGGGTCCTGCTGTTGGGACCCGCCAACAGGCTTACGTCATCAGCGATTACGAACTGGCGTCGCGGTTGTCGTACTTCCTCTGGAGCAGCATGCCCGACGACGAGCTGTTCCGGGTGGCCGGACAGAAGCGGCTTCACGACCCCGCGGTCTTGACCGCGCAGGTGACGCGGATGCTGCAGGACTCGAAATCGTCCGCGCTCGTCGAGAACTTCGGCGAGCAGTGGCTGAACCTGCGCCTGATGGATCGAACCAAACCGGACTCGGAGAAGTTCCTCTCGGTTGACGACGAACTGCTCGACGACATGAGGCAGGAGACGCGTCTGTTCATCAGCGCCGTCGTGAAAGAGGACCGGAGCATCCTCGACTTCATCGACGGCCGGTTTACGTATCTCAACGGGTCGCTGGCGCGCTACTACGGCATCACGGGCGTCGACGGCGAGAAGTTTCAGCGAGTCGAGCTCGACGGCAACGAGCGCAGCGGTATCGTGACGCAGGGCTCGATCCTGACGATCTCGTCCTACGCCACGCGCACCTCGCCGGTGCTGCGCGGCAAGTGGGTGCTGGACAATCTGCTCGGCGCGGCGCCCCCGCCTCCGCCCGACAACATTCCGCCATTGCAGGAAAAAGATCTCGGCACGGCCGCCTCGATGCGCGAGCGGCTGGAGCAGCATCGGGCGAACCCCAGCTGTGCGGTCTGCCACGATTCGATGGATCCGATCGGGTTCTCCCTGGAAAACTACGATGCCGCGGGCGCCTGGCGGCTGAAGGACGGGAACTTCGACCTCGATACGACAGGCAAGCTGCGCGACGGCCGGTCGTTTACCGGAGCGAAAGGCCTGAAGGCGCTGCTGAGATCCGATTCGGGAGCGTTCGTCCGACATTTCACCGAAAAACTGATGACCTACGGCCTTGGCCGGGGGCTCGAACGCTCGGACCGGCCCGTCGTCGATCAGATTGCCCGCGGCGCCGCGGGCGAGAACTATCGTTTTGCGGCGGTGGTGACCGGCATCGTCAACAGCCAGGCGTTTCAAATGCGAAGCAGGAACTGAACCCGCCGGGTCGAAAGAACACGACCCGGCCTACAAGTAGGGCGGGTCCTGCTTTTGGACCCGCCGTAGTAGCGATGGCAGAATAAGAGACCGGTATGAGGCATCTTTCACGACGGACAATTTTGCGGGGCATGGGGGCGGCCGTTGCGCTGCCGTTTCTCGATGCGATGTACCCGGCGTTTGCGTCGCAGGCCATCAAGAAGTCGCTCGCGCCCAACCGCATGGCCTTCCTCTACGTGCCGAACGGCATCGTGATGGAAGACTGGACGCCAGGGCACCCCATCGCGGCTGCCGCGCTGGGGACCCCGCCTGCCGGCGCGATCGGTTCGAGCCCGCTTGGCGAACTGCCGCGGATTTCGCGCGCGCTCGCGCCGTTCCGTGACGACGTGCTCCTGTTGACGGGGCTCACGTCCGACGCCGGCCGTGAGCACGGGGACGGCGGCGGCGACCATGCGCGCGCCGGTGCGGCGTATCTGACCAGCGCGCATCCGAGGAAAACCTACGGCAAAGACATCAAGGCCGGCCTGTCGATGGATCAGGTGGCAGCCCGTCACCTCGAGGGACAGACGAGGTTCGGATCGCTCGAGCTCGGATGCGAAGAAGGCATTCAGGGCGGCAACTGCGACAACGGCTACAGCTGCGCGTACAGCAACAGTTTGTCGTGGCGTACCGAGAACACGCCCAACCCGCCGGAAATTCGGCCGCGGGCGGTCTTCGAGCGCATGTTCGGTGTGGCCGACGACGAAAAGGATCCGGCGCGGCGTCAGCGCATGGGAAGTTATCGGCGGAGCATTCTCGACCTCGCGCTCGGCGAGGCCCAGAGTCTCAAGACGTCGCTGGGCGGCGACGACAAGCGCAAGCTCGACGAGTATCTGTATGCCGTTCGCGACATCGAGAAGCGGATTCAGACCGCCGAAGCGCGCAATACCGAGCGCGTGCCTGTCGACGCGCCCTCGGCCAGCGTGCCCGATGATTTCGCCGAACACTCAGCGCTGATCGTCGATTTGATGGCGCTCGCGTTCCAGACCGACATGACGCGCGTCATCACGGTGCTGCTGGCCATCGAGCAGAGCCCGAGGAACTACCCGGAAATCGGCATTACCGAGGGACACCACGGCCTCACGCACCATCAGGGCGACAAGGCCAAGATCGAAAAGGTGACGCAGATCAACGAGTACCACATCAAGCAGTTCGTCTACCTGCTCGAGAAGTTCAAGTCGATTCGCGACGGCGACGGCACGCTGCTCGACAACTCGATGATCGTCTACGGCAGCGGGCTCGCCGACGGCAATCAGCATCAGCACCACAACCTGCCGGCGGTCGTCGCCGGCCGCGGCCGTGGCGCCATCCGTCCCGGGCGTCATGTCCGCTACGCGGACGAAACGCCGATGGCGAATCTCTTCCTGTCGATGCTCGATCAGATGTCGGTGCCGGTTGATACGTGGGGCGACAGCAGCGGCCGGCTCGGCGGGCTGTCGGACCTCGCGTAAAGGTGCGGGCAACTGCTCTGCGGCCGCTTATGGCGCCCTGACGAAGACGTTCGTTCCCTTTGACGCGTTCGATCCGCTCTGGGATCGAGCGACGCTGCTTCCGCCCGTCTGGTAGCCGTGTTCTACGGAGAGGTTGATCTCGACCGTCATCTCGGGTACCGAGGCGTTCAGACTCCGGATTTCCTGCACGGTGATCGGCCGGTTGTTGATATCGACGACGAGAGTGGTGACGAGCCGCTGACCGTCCCATCGGAACAGGCCTACGAGCTCCTGAGAGCCCGCGGGCTTCTCGGCAGACAGCAGATACCTGACGAGCTCGGTGCTGCCGTCGCGCGTGGTTTCGACGCGCACTTCGCCGGGAGTCTGACGGATGGCGACGGTGACTGATTTTATGGGAGTACCCTGGGCAGCCGCTTCGCTCCGCGCGAGATCCATATTCCAGGTTCCCGAGAAATCGGGACGGTTTTGCGCGCCCAGACCGGCCGAGCCCAGACTCACGACGCAGATCGTCGACAGCAGGAGCTTCATACTGACCTCCTCGCTCCAAGGCACGTTACCTTTTGTTTATAGCACTGGCCAGCCAGCGCGAGGTGGTTTTGTCGTCGAGGTGCGGGCTTGCTAAGCAGTCGGTCACCTATGACAGCACATCACACGCGCGACGATACTGAGCGCTGTCCTGACCGCGGCAGCCGTGCCGCACGCACAGACGCCAGCGCCTCCGGCGCAGGACGTCAACATCTACTACCAGCTTGGCCCCGATTCGCTCGCGCACGACGGCGTGCCGAAGGGCGAGATGCGCGGGCCGTTCGTGCTGCCGAGTCAGGCGTACCCGGCACGCAACACACCTACTGGGTGTACGTGCCGAAACAGTACGACCGCGCGGTTGCGGCAAGCCTGATGATTTTTCAGGACGGTCAGGCGTTCAAGGACATGGACGGGAATATCAGGGCGCCGAACGTGCTCGACAATCTGATTTACCGGCGCGAGATACCCGTCATGCTGGCCGTGTTCATCAACCCCGGACGCACGCCCGAACAACCCGAGCCGCACCCGAAGAACTGGGGCGATCGCGACACGAACCGGCCGACCGAGTACAACTCGCTCGACGACAAGTACGCGCGCGTCATCGTCGACGAGCTGATGCCCGTCCTGTACAAGGAATACAACATCTCGAAGGATCCCGAACGCCACGGCATCGGCGGCGCCAGCTCGGGCGCCATTGCGGCGTTCACGGTGGCGTGGCAGCGCCCCAACGACTTTCGCAAAGTGCTGAGCATCGTCGGCAGCTTCGTCAACCTCGGCGATCGTGGCGGCGACACCTACGCGGACATCGTCCGGAAGAGCGAGAAGAAGCCGCTTCGTGTATTCCTGCAGGATGGGCGCAATGACAATCGCGGCACGGGACGCGGCGGTGGCTACGACCAGCGCCGCGACTGGTTCTTCCAGAACGTGCGTCTGATGCAGGCGCTCACCGAAAAGGGCTACGACCTGAATTACACGTGGGGCATGAACACGCACGGCCAGCGCATGGGCGGTCCCATTCTGCCCGAGATGATGCGATGGCTCTGGCGCGACCACGCGGTGTCAACCGATCCCAACGACACGGTCGAGCGCGGCGTTCAACGAGGCCAGGGAGAGCCGGTAGGTGGCAGGTGGCTGGTAGCAGGTTGTAGCGGTGCGCATACGCTCTTCCATCGGATGCCTGCTCGTGGCGGCTGCTCTTCTCACGGAGATAGCGCTCCCGCGGGCTGACGAGACGTTCAATCGCGGTCTCGTCGCGGTCGTGAACGACGCGGGACAGGTTTATATCGGCTGGCGTCTCTTGAGAGGAGACCCTGCCGGCGTTGCCTTCAACGTGTATCGCCGCACGGCGGGCGGCAATCCGGTCAAGGTCAATGCCGTCCCGATGACGGCGAGCACCAATCTCGTCGACACCACTGCACCGAAGGACAAGGACAACAGCTGGTTTGTTCGCGCGGTCGTTGGCGGGCGAGAACAGCAGGCTTCTGAACTCGCCTCGCTCCCGGCCAACTCGCCGCCGAATCGTGTGCGGTCCATCAAGCTCCAGGGCGACTACCTGTTCAATCGCGTCGGCATCTGCGATCTCGACGGAGACGGGGTGTTCGACTACGTGATCAAGCAGCCCGGCGCCGGGCACGGGCTCGATCCGGGCACCATTCGCGAGAGCCCCGACACGTTCAAGCTCGAGGCCTACAACGGGCGGACCGGCGCGTTCATGTGGCGCTACGACCTCGGCTGGAACATGAACATGGGCGTCTGGTGGACACCCTTCATCACGGGCGACTTCGATGGCGACGGCAAGGCCGAGGTGGCGCTGAAGATGGCGCCGTATGCGGCGACCAAGCAGGAGGCCACGATCGCCGAGGGCGGGTTCGTGCTCGACGGTCCGGAGTACATCACCGTCCTGAACGGCATGACCGGGAAGGAAATTGCCCGCGCCGATTGGGTCGAGCGCGGCGACCCCGTGCGTTGGGGCGACAATCGCGGGAATCGTGTCAACCGAAACCAGATCGGCGTCGCGAAGCTCGACGGGAAACGGCAGAGCATTCTCGTTGCGCGTGGAACCTACACCTTCATGTACGTGGACGCCTGGAATCTGGTGGACGGCAAGCTCGTGAAGGCGTGGCGCTGGTTTGGCGACGAGACCGATCCGCCCGTTCGCGGACAGGGCGCGCACGGGATGCACGTCTACGATTTCGACGGCGACGGCAAGGAAGAGATCGCGCTCGGCTCGGTGATGGTGGACGACAACGGCAAGACGATGTGGTCCAACGGCCTGGGACATCAGGATGTGTTCTACGTGGCCGACATCGTTCCCGAACGGCCGGGTCTCGAGATCGCGTACGGATACGAGGATCGGCAGCCGGTCAACGGCATCCAGGTCGCGGATGCGCGGACTGGCAGGATGATCTGGGGGCATCCGAATCCGACGACCCACATCCACGACTGGGGGATGTTCGCCGATGTCGATGCGGCGAATCCTGGTTACGAGTTGTACGTGGCAGAACAGAACCGGAAGCTCGGACAGTTTCTCTATTCGGCGAGTGACGGCAAGCTCCTGTCCACCGATGATCTGGGATCCATCACGCTGAACCCGGTGCACTGGCTCGACGGCCCGCAGAAGGTCTACAACATCTTCAGCTATCGGGGCGATACGACGACCCTGCACAAGTACGGAAGCGCCGGCCCCATCGATACACTCGAAGGACGGATCGTGGCGATTGCCGACGTGGTGGGCGACTGGCGCGAAGAGCTGATCCTGACGAAGAACGGCGAGTTGCGGATCGCGACGACGACCGTGCCGTCGACGAGCCGTCACGTGACCCTGATGCAGGATGCCCTCTACCGCAACGATGTCGCGCACGCGTCGATGGGATATTTCTATCCACCCAACACCAGCGCTCCGCTGTTTCCGGAAGTCTTCAAACGATGAGAGCTTCTGCCGTGCTTCGACTGGCGTTCTGTTGCCTCCTGGCCGGGGTGTTCTCGTCCGTGCCGCTCGCGCTCGAGCGCAGGGACGTCACGTTCAAGATTTTCCAATTCCCGGCGAATCAAATCCCGCGCATCGATGGCAAGACCGACGATTGGGCCAGCGTGCCCGCCAGCTATGCCATCGGCATGGATCAGCTCATGGACACCGAGCAGGGCCATGGGATGAATCACGATACGAAGAACCTGGACGTGACGGTCAGGGTCGGATGGGTGAAGGGGCTCAACCGGCTCTATTTTCTCTATGAGGGATTCGACAACTACTGGGACTTCGCTGGATCAGGCCTGCACAACGACATCTTCGAGGTGGTCGTTGACGGCGATCTGTCCGGTGGTCCGCTGATCGACATTTACCATCGCGATGTCTGGACGCCCGAGGCCGTCGGACCGCGCTCCGAGCTCGACCCGAGAGTGGCGCGCGCCGACGCCCATTTCGGCTATCACGGCGTGCACGCGCAGAACTACCACATCTTCACGCCGCCCGGCGACAAGGACTGGACCATGGCGTGGGGCTGCGCGCAGTACACCAAGGACCTTCCCTATGCGAACGCCGCCTACGACTACAACGTCAAGCCCGGCGGGTCGGGAAAACTGGTGCTCGAGTTCTGGATCACGCCGTTCGACTATGCCGGGTGCGACGGGCCGCAGCGCGCGATCGAATCGCAGTTGACCGAAAACAAGCTGATCGGGCTGTCCTGGTGCCTCATCGACTACGACGATGTGAACGCGAAAGGGCGCGTAGGATTCTGGAACCTCTCGCACAAGCAGACGTTTTTCGGCAATGCCGATCAGCTGGTGGGATTCAGACTGATGCCGCTCGAGGCTGTGCCGGCAGCGAAGCCGCGGGCGCACTGGACGCACAAGGTGGTCGACATGAATCGCCGCCTTGTGGCGTTTACCGATCAGTCGGTGGGGCAGGTCACGTCGTGGAAGTGGGAATTCGGCGACGGCGGCACGTCAACGGAGCAGCATCCGCAGCACGCCTACACGCGCGCCGGCGACTTCGTCGTCACGCTCGAAGTGTCGGGGCCTGGAGGCACGTCGCGATTCCAACGCGTGTGGGACGTATCGGTACGTTAAGAGGAGTGCCGATCCTCGGGCCATCGCGCGGGGCGATGGTGTAGAATCCGCCGCATGAAGACATCTCTATTCGACAAAATTCTCGCAATCGCTGCGCCCGTTGCATTCGTCGCGGCCACGACTGTCTATGTGTCGAGCCAGGCCGCGCCTGCCGCACCGGCTGCGCCAGCGGGCCAGGCGCAGGGTGCGCCGGCGGGTCCGGGCGCACCGCAGGCTCCAGGAGGCCGAGGCGGCGGCCGCGGCAATCCACAGTGGGGCCGCGGACCGATCAGCGTAATGCTCGTGACGAAGGGTCACGGCTTCAATCCCCGCGAAGAGTTCTTCCAGATGTTCGACTCGTTCGGATCGGACATCCGATGGTCGTCGGTCGAACATCCGGCGGCGGAGTACCTGCTGTCGCCGAAGTTCAGCGAGCCGTTCGATGTCTACGTGTTCTACGACCGCGCCGGCGAAGGATTCAGCACGCAGGCGCGCGGGGGCGGTCCTGCGCCTGTCATTCCCAAGGACGCGAAGCTCGTGTCGAACGATCGCTACTATCCCCAGCCGCCGCGGGAGCTGAAGGAAGAGCTTCCCAAGCTGTTGAGGGCCGGCAACAAGGGATTCGTCTTCCTGCACCATTCCAATTCGTCGTGGGTTCAGGTGTGGCCCGAGTATTCGGAGGTCGTGGGCAGTGCGTGCGACTGGGATTCGCCGGTGACGGTACGCGGGGTCGAGCACCCGCCGATGGGTTTCTTCCAGAACACAGTCCAGAAGATGACGATCGTCGACAAGGCGCATCCGATCACGAAGGGCGTCGAAGATTTCGAGATCACCGACGAGTCGTACAACTGCGTGTTCTTCGAGGAATCGGTGCACCCGTTGATTCGCACCGACTTCAACCCGAAGAACGCGCCACCCCAGCGCAACGGCGCCCCCCCGAGGATGTTGGACCCGAAGGTGGCATCCAGCAATCTGGCTGCGTACGTGAAGGCTGCCGAGACAAGCCCGGTTGCGTATATCCAGATGGGACACAACGCGAGCGGATGGACCAATCCCAATTATCGTCAGCTCGTCGTGAACGCGATCAAGTGGGCGGCGTCACCCGAGGCGAGGGCCTGGGCCAAAGCGAATCCGAAGAAGATCTTCAAGTAGGCGACCAGCGCGAGGCTACCGGCCAGCCATGCGCCGGAGCCGCGCGCTCGGCCTCGTAAGCGAGTAGCCGCGGGTTTTCAGATCGGCCCACACGTCGCCAACACTGGCGATGCGTTCAGGCATGTTCCGCAGCGTGAACGTGGCAGGTTCCACGTGGCCGCCTGCCACTTCCTCCCAGGTGCACGGCGCCGATACCGGCGCCCCTCGCTTTGCGCGCACGGTGTAGGCCGCGGCGAACGTCGCGCTGTACTCGTTCCTGCCGGTGTCGACGTAAATCCGTCCGCGGCGATCGACCTTGCTGAACTCCTGCGTCAGGTGGTCCGGTGCGTGGCTGACGAACAGCTTTCCCACTGCATGGGCAAACCGTGCGACCTGGCCCATCTCTGTCTTTCCATCGAGCGGAACGACGATGTGATAGCCCTTCGACCCCGAGGTCTTGATCCATGACGGCAGCTTGAGCTCGGCGAGCAGATCGCGCAGGCCGGTCGCCGCGGCGCGAAGCTCGTCCAGATCCTCCCTGGACGGATCGAGATCGAACACGCAGATATCGGGGTAGTAGAGACGGGGCACCCGCGACGTCCAGACGTGCTGCGTGATCGTGTTCTGGTTGGTGACCCACAGGAGCGATCGCAAGTCCGTCACGACCGGATGATGGACGACGCCATCCTTCTTCGGGACTTCGACGCGCGTCAACCAGTCGGGAAAACCCTTCGAGACGTCCTTCTGCCAGAATCCCTTTTTGCCGATGCCGGCCGGGTAGCGCTCCATCGTGATGGGACGGCCGCGCAGATGGGGTACGAGGACGGGCGCCATCGCCTCGTAGTAGGCCGCGAGATCGCCTTTGGTGATGCCGTCATCGGGGAAGAGGACCTTCTCGGGGTGGGAGATCACGGGCTGCTCACGAACTGCAGAGGGCACCACTCAATTTGAACACGGGAGTCCAAGGGCACAGAAATACAAACAGGAGATCAGAAGATCAGGAGAATTAGTCTTCTATGGTCACAGAAGATCAGAAGGTCAGACGATCGGTAGTGCCATTCCTGATCATCGAAAACACCTGACGTTGTCGCCGACTCTCACGCCCATTCGCTTCGGGCGGCGTTCTCGGTAAAGCCTGCGGCGTCACTCAGAAGTAATCCCGCTGCACGCGGCCGTCCGGCCCGTATAATCCGCTGAACCCTTGGCTCTCCCTCCGCAGCTTAACCTCGGTGCCTCCTTTCTATTGCGACTTCTTCAGGGCTTTGACGAGCCCCTTAGGGAGAGATATGGATCTTAGCCGTCGAGCTTTGCTGCTCTCCGCAGCTGCGATTGCCGGACAAGTCCATGTCGCGACGGCATCGCAGGGTTCGAATCGCTTGCCTGCACGGCGTCCTCGACTGCAGTTTTCCGATGACCATGCCGTTGTGGAAACAGCCTCTGGCCGAGTGCGCGGCTATGCCGAAGATGAAGTCTACGTTTACAAGGGAATTCCCTACGGAGCGTCGACAGGTGGCGATGGCCGCTTTCAGCCCCCGCGCAAGCCTGAACCATGGCGCGATGTCCGCGACTGCTTGCAGTACGGTCCGGTGTCTCCAATGTGGGAGCGGAGCTACGGCGAGAGGGCGGCGTTCTTTCAGGGCAGAGATCTCGGTCGCATGGGTGAGGATTGCCTTCGATTGAACGTATGGACACGAGGTCTGAACGATCGCGCCAAGCGGCCTGTGATGTTCTGGCTCCATGAGGGTGGCTTTTTTCTGGGTTCAAGCCAGGAGCACGCCGCTTATGATGGCGCGAACCTCGCACGTCGCGACGTTGTGGTTATCACCATCAACCATCGACTTAATGTCTTTGGATTCTTGAACCTCGCTAACTTTGGCGAAAAATACGTTCACTCGGGGAACATTGGCTTGCTCGACATCGTTGCCGCGCTGCAATGGGTGAAGGAAAACATCGCCGGCTTCGGTGGAGATCCTGACAACGTCACACTTTTCGGGCATTCAGGCGGCGGTGCCAAGATCAACTATTTGCTCACCATGCCGACGGCGAAAGGGCTGTTCCACAAGGCCATTGCGCAGAGCCCGGAGCCCCGCATCACGACGTGGAAATCTCCCGATGAGACTTCGAGGCTGGCGGTTGCACTCGTTTCTGCGCTGGGTCTCAGTCCCGATCGTATTGACGATTTACAAACCATGCCCTTTGATCGGGTCGCAAACGCTGCGTTGAAGGTACTGCAGGGTGCAAAAGGCGCGCTTGCAATTTTGCCAAGTGTCGATGGGAATCTGTTGCCGGAACCACCATTCATGAGTGTGGCTCCTGAAGCATCGAAAACTGTGCCGTTGATGGTAGGCACGACGATGCGTGAAAGCGGCGCGATTCTGCGACCAATGCAGAAGCCAATTGACGAGGCGGCTCTACGCGAACTTGCATCACAGAAATATGGATCACGGGCAAGCGACGTGCTGTCGGCATTCCGCGCCGCGTATCCGACAGCAGACCGTGTTGATCTATGGGGTCACATAGACTCATTCGATTTTCGTAAGACGACCGTTGTGCAGGCGCAGCGTAAGGCGGCGCAGGCAGCTGCCCCAGCCTACCTATATCTGTTCGCTTGGCGAACACAAGTACTCGATGGTCTTCCGCGGGCGTTCCATGGGAGTGAAGTACCGTTCGTATTCGACAACACAGACTTGGCCGCCTCGATGACCGGCGGCACCGAAGAAGCTCGCGAGTTGGCGGGTCGTGTTAGTGCTGCATGGGTCAGTTTTGCGCGGAACGGGAATCCGAATCACAAGGGCCTCCCGAATTGGTCGCCGCTCACGACCAAACGCGTACCAACCATGGTTTTCGATAATGTTTCTGAAGTGAAGGTCGACCAGGATGCTGAAGCCCTAAGTCTGACGAAGTAATGATTTCGCAAACAGACCTATCTTGCTCACGCTCTGGAAGGCCGTCGCCGTCTGAAGTCATCATCCTAACTCCTATGGCGTTGTAAAAGGACGCGCACGTTAGGTGGCGGGTCGGAATCTCGTTTTCCATTCGTCAGCTAATTGGCCCTGAAAAACAAAAGCCCAGCAAAGCTGAGCATTTGTGAAGTCTGGTGCGGAAGCGCGGAAACCCGATGGTATTGCGCCCAGTAAGCTCTTGGCACGTATTCCGGCTAGGTGGTTAGGTCGTGCCTTGTCGCCCAGTGTTGACCGATCTTTCAGCAGTATCGGTCGCCATATCGGCGTGTTGCGGGACGTATCTCGACCTGACCTCGTCTAGCCCATATACTTCAACAACTTGTCCCTGACTCCCGGCTCCCGCATCGGCGTCTTTCAGCTGATCGATCTCATCGGCCGCGGCGGCATGGGCGAAGTCTATCGAGCCCGTGACACCAAGCTCGGTCGTGATGTCGCAATCAAGATCCTGCCCGAGGCGTTCGCGCACGACAGCGAGCGTCTCGCTCGCTTTCTGCGTGAAGCGAAGACTCTCGCCACACCGCTGCGGTCGTATGACTCGGAGCGACGACGTGTCGCTTCACGATCACACCGGATTTATTCGCCACCCCGATCACGGAACAATCACGGAGGTTCATGTCATGAGCATCGTTGTTCGCTTCAGTCCCATCGCCCTCAATGCCAAGAAGTACGACGAGACGATTCGCCAAATCCAGAACGCCGGCGAATGGCCACCCGCCGGGCTCGACTACCACGTCTGCTTCGGTTCAGATGGCAACCTTAAGGTCAGCGAGATCTGGAACTCGCGGGAGCAGTTCGAGGCATTCGGCAAGCGTCTGATGCCGATCCTTGCGGGCGCCGGCATCCAGTTCGCCAACCCGCCGGACATCTTCGAGGTTCACAACATCGTCAAGGGCTGACCATTGGGCGCGGCGGTCCGATCGAGAATCATCGCGCTGTCGGGTTCGGGCGGTGATGCGGCACATTAGTCCTGGGAAGTCGCCAAGTGTGGAACGAGTGGTATGTCTACACTGCGGCGTTAGTCGGGAACTAACGTCGCTAATGAGTCGCGCGACGACAGGCTCGCAGGGACCGTGAGAAGCGTCGGCTCCCTTTGCGTGTTAGCGGCTGTGACCTTGTCGGGATTTATCGCGGACCTCCCGATGGCAAGAGCTCACTGAGCACCTTGCCGTTCGCATCCAGGAGCGTCAGGCTCGAGGAAACCGCCCGCCTTATTCGGCGCGCAGAGCAATCATAGGGTCGACTCGCGACGCGCGACGCGCGGGGATGAGGCAGGCAACGAGTGACACGGCGGTCATGACAAGCGCGGTCCCAAAAAGAGTGGCGAGATGAAGCGTGGGCACGCCGAAGAGGACGCCCTCCATGCCTTTTCCGGCGGCCCACGCACCCATTACACCGAGGAGAATCCCCGCCGCGAGCAGCCGCAGGCCCAACGAGAGGAATTGCGTCCGAATGTGGTGCGTCTGCGCACCGAGCGCCATGCGAACGCCGATTTCGCGCCGGCGTTGCGCGATGGTGTAACTGAGGACGCCGTATGTTCCAACGGCCGCCAGGAGCAGCGCGACGCCGGCGACGATCCCAGCCAGCACGGCCGGAGAGCGGCGCGCGATGAGGCTCTCCGCGATGCGCGTATCCATCGACCGGATGTCATCGATCGCCAGCTCCGGATCGGTTGCGCGCACCAATCGTCGCAGCGAATCGGCAAACGCTTCCGGGCGCTGGCTCGTGCGCGTCACCACGAAGACGTTGGTGGCTCGATCGCGGAAAGGCACATAAACCGCACCCTGCCCCTGCGGTTCCGTGAGCTCCGCTTGTTTGACCGCACCGACGACGCCGACAACGGTGAACAGTCGTGCGTCCTCTGACTCCGTGCCCTGAAACACGCGTTGACCGAGCGCACCGCCTTTTGGCCAGTAACGCCGGGCGAAGTCTTCGTCCACCACACAGACCCGCTCGGGGCGGTGAGAATCTGCAGACGTCAGGAAGCGTCCTTCGCGCAGCGGAATGCCGAGGGCCGAGAAGTAGTCGCCGGTGACGCCATAGAAATAGTGACCCTGCGGCGATTCGCCCGGCTGCGGTACATATCCCTTGGGCGTGATCGCGGTCTTGTCGTTGTCGCCGCTCAGCGGAACGTTGGTGATCGTTCCGGCCGCGGCAACCCCCGGCTGTTGCCCGATTGCTTCCAGCAGGCGATCGAGGACCGCGACGCGCTGGTCGCCCGAAAAACGACCGTAAGGGAGGGTGAATTGTCCGATGAGCACGTGATCGGCGCGAAAGCCTGGAGAAACGGCCATCACGTTTTTCAGGCTCAGCCCAAGCAGCGCCGCACCCGCAAGCAGAACAAACGCGAGCGCGATCTGCGCGACAATAAATCCTTGGCGAAGGCGCTGAGCGGCGCGACTGACCGTGCCCGTGCGGGATTCCGATCGGAGCGCATTCTCGAGATGGCTGCGCAGGTTGAACCACGCGATCGGCACCGCGATGACGACTCCCAAAATAACCGCGCCAGCGAGGCCAGTCGTCGCCAGCCTGCCATCGAACGCAATGCGCGCCCCGAGCGGCAAGCGATCCGCACCAAGAACTTCAAGCAGCCGAATTCCCGAGGCGCCCACCACAAGCCCGAGCAATCCGCCAAGTGCGGTGAGCAGGAGCGTCTCAACCATCACGTGACTCACCACATGCCGGCGGCTCGCGCCCAGCGATCGGCGGATCGCCATGTCCTTCATGTGGCTGCTCGCGCGAATGAGAAGCAGATTGACCAGATTGACCGCGCCCATAACCAGAAGGAACAACGCACTGCCCTGCATCAACAAAAGGGTCGGACGGATCGAGCGCACGTGATCGGCATGGAGTGGAAGCACCGGCGAGCGGAAACCGGCCTCGGCCATCATCGTCGCTCGGGGATTATCTTTCTCGACGCCGGCGTTGTGCGCGTCGATCTGTGATTGTGCTTCGGCGACCGTCACGCCCGGTTTCAATCGCGCAATCATGTGAGTGCCGCCGCCGCCGGAATGGCGCTGTTGCGGAGTCCGTTGCTGCAACCTGGACGTTAACGGCAGGAAGATCCGCGCTTCCGAGGAGAGGAAGCGGAAGTCAGGAGGCAAGACGCCGACGATCTTTCTTGGCGCTCCGTTTACGCGAATGTCCCGGCCGAGAACGTGCGGATCCGAATTGAGGCGCTGGCGCCAGTAGGCGTCGGTCAGGATGGCCGCTCCGTGGTTCTCAATCGGAGTTATCGTCTCCGCCTCGTCGAAGCTTCGCCCCATCACCGGGCCGGTGCCAAGCGTCGTGAAAAAGTCCGGAGAGATGCGCATGACCTTTTCCTGCTGGGTCGAGCCGGTCTCGCCGACGACTTCGCTGCCGTATCGAAAGATGGACAGGCTCGAGAAGCCCGGGATATTGCCGCGCCGTTCGTAGTAATTCGTCAACGAGGAGCCGGCCGCGCTCGACCCCGGCTTTCGGATAGGTGTTGAAGATCGCGACCAGCCGATCGGATTGCGGAAACGGAAGCGAACGGAGCAGAATGGCATCAATCACCGCGAAAATCGCGAGGTTCGCTCCGAGGCAGATCGCAATCGTGGCCAGCGCCGTAACCGTGAACGCCGGAGCGTAGCGCAGTTGACGAAAGGCGAAGCGAAGATCGTTCATGCCGTCTCCGTATGTCTGGCGCGCTGTGACACGTTGCGGGCTCGACGGCGTCTGCCACAGACGCCCGCCATTCCGGTTCGATGCGGGTTCCCTATCTCCGTTGCTTGAGATCGAAGATTGAGTATAGATCGGCCCTTCGGTGCGGACCCCGAAGGCGCGGTAGCATGCTCGCCGGGAAGGGCAGATGGACCGGTCATGAACGGCGATTCTCCGACAATTGCCTAGGTACGCGGACGCCGTCGTGACAACCGGTGATCTCGTCGTTCCGCAGATTGGTAATGAGTAGTCGCCTAGTGGCGAGCGACCAGCAGATAAGATCAGTCGCCACTGCGGCGTCACTCGTTACCTATCGTGGTTCGGCTGGCTGTTCGGGGCGATTTTCGACTCTGGCTGTTGACAGATGCCCAAACACCGCCACGCTTCGCCGACGCGGACTCCTACGCTGCCGCGGCAGCTGCAGTGAGCATGGTCACGATCTCCTCGGTCAGCCGCACGCGGCCGAACACGTACACGAACGCCAGGAGCGCAGCCTCGTGCATCTGCTCGCTCATCTCTGTGCAGGCATCTTCGGCAACGATAACGCGGAAGCCGCGGTCGGCAGTTTCACGCGCGGTTTGCGTCACGCAGACCGCCGTAGTGAGTCCGCAGACAACTAGCGAGTTCACGCCTAGATTGTGCAGCGTCTGATCCAGCTTCGTCGAACTGAGCGCTCCACTCGAGGTCTTGTTGAGCACCATCTCGCCTTGCAGCGGCGCGACGGCATCATCAATCTGCCAGCTCGGATCATTGACCGGGGGGCAGACGCGGTGGCCGAGTAGCGTTAGGCCAAGCTCGTCGAATTCTCGCATCCACTCCGGAAGATCGCCTCCGTCCGGCAAACAACATCCAGCCGCGAGAAAGATCACCGGCCGTCGCTGTGCGCGGAATGCGGTCTGGAGCCGGGCGATGTTGTCGAGCACTCCGGATCGAACCCGTTCAAAATAGCCGGCCGTCAGGCCGGGCACCAGCTTCTCGAGCACCGAGCGAACGGATAGTCCGGCCTGCAGAAGTAACGCTGCACGTCGACGATGACCAAGGCGGAGGTGCGCAGATCGAACGTCACCGGCGTCTGATCCTTGGCGCGCAGAAGCTGTTGAACTTTCTCGTGGTCGGTCATCGGCGCACCTCTGAGCTGGCAGTGTGTCACCGGATTGTGGCCGAAGTCCCCGTCGATGAACACTACCTAAACTTGCGGTTTTGTACCGAGGCTCCGCGGCGTCATCGGTCTGCTCCGACGCCAGGCCGTGATGGTAGGCGAACGAGGCGGCTTCCGTGCGATTAGCTGGCGCCTGTTTTCGCGAAAATGTTGCGGAGGTGATGGGAAACGGTATTGAGGCTGATGAACAACTCGTTGGCAATCTGCGGGTTGGTCTTGCCGGCCGCTAGTAGCCGAAGCACTTCCGCCTCGCGCTCCGAGAGGCCAGCCGGAAGGTCGCCGCGGTTCTTGCGCGCCTTGCGTTGGGCCCGCTGGACTTCAGATTCGATACCAAAACCCTCGGCGAGAAAGCGCGCGATGTTTTGAACAGCCCCACGATCGCGCCAGACGTCCATCCCCGAGTTCCCGGGCACGACCATCAGCTTTGAGTTGGCCATTCCGCTCACCAAAGCATGCCCGGCTGCCAGCGGGACCAGTTCATCGTTGGCTGCGTGCAGGTAGAGGGCCGGTGCGGTTACGCGTGCGGCTATCGAAAGCAGCTCGTTGCCATCGAGGACGTCTTCCCATTGTTTGAGTGCGTCAGACTGCACCGCTTCGCGTGCCACCGCTGCCAAGGCGGCGGCAGTGTGCCTGTCGTGGAGACCGCCAAATAAGGCACCTCGCAACTGTGCTTCTACGTTGGGATTCACATGCCGCAGGTTCAGCACACGACGATTCGCCTCTGACTCGCCGCTCTGGATAAAGACAACGCTCGAGACACGGGCGGGCGCCCGAGCTGCGAAGTCGCAGGCAATCAGGCCCGCAGGCCCCATAGCACATAAGCCTACGCGGTGAAGTTGAAGCTCCGCGAGCACCGAATCAATGTCTTCGGAGAACGACTCCAGCGAGAGCTTGCCAATGCGACGTTCGGACAATCCCGCGCCGCGGAAATCGAGATTGACGACCGTGAAGTACCGGGCAAGGAACTCGATGGCACCGCGGTGAAGCGGGACGTGCCAGTTCAGCGCCAGGTGATTAACGTGATAGGGGAAGAGCATCATGACCGCCGGGCCTTCGCCTAGCGTATGAAACGCCACGCGAATGCGAATCCCCCGTCGTCGCATACCGAATCGTCGGTGGCGCCATCGCGCGATTATAGGTCTGCGCTCACTATCCAGGACGCGGTTAGAAGCTCTGCATCGAGCACCTTCGTTATCCTGACGGAGTCGGAGATCCACTCGAGCGTCGTCGGCGCCCAGGAGGATAGGTCACTGCCTTGTCGCCAAGTGTGGAGCGAGTGGTATGTCTACACTGCGGCGTTTTGCGGGAGTTATCTCTATCGAGCGGGCTTCGCTTCTGTTAGCGAGGTCGAACTCCCCAGCCAACGTAAAGGAGCGCGTCAGCCATTTGGCCGAGAGTAAGCGGGCTTACCCTGAAACGTCGAGCAGAGAGGCGCGTTCGAGTTATTCTCCCGGCGTTGGCACGATCCACTGAGGTCTGGGGGTAGACCCTAATGCGACAGGCTTGCTGTGATTGATAGGCTTGTTGAACTCCTTTCCGCCCCTGGTAACGGCGCGATTGTATATTCGTCGCTACGGGCTCGATCATGGGTGATGCCGAGCTAAATCAGCGGCTGGGTCGCCCCTCACGCCTCGTTCCGAAATCCTTCTTTACCCAAGCGGGGCGCGCGTGGCGTTGCACGACGGCGACGGCGCGGTTCACACGATGCGCGGTCAGCAATTCGACTGGTGTGCCCTGGTCGCCGACACACGGCCGATCCCGGATGCGTCAGTCCTGGTCGCTCGTCTCTCCGCACGGCATGTGATCAGCATTGAAATCAACGCCTGACCTTCGAGAAGCGAGCTATCGATCCGTCCGTCGGTTGGCTTACCTGACGGTTACTCCCGAAAAGTCGTCCAGTGTTTACCGATCTTTCGGCAGTATCGGTCTCCATATCGGCGTTACTCAGGAGTAATCGCCTCGAGGCTGGCGTATAACCCTATAATCCACAGCACCCGTTTGGCCCTCACCCCCGGCACCCGCCTCGGCCCGTATGAGATTGTCTCCGCCCTCGGAGCCGGCGGCATGGGCGAGGTCTACAAAGCCCGAGACACGCGCCTCGATCGAACGGTCGCCATCAAGGTCTTGCCGAGTGAGGTTGCTGGCGATCCCGATTTGCGGTCTCGCTTCGAGCGCGAGGCCCGCGCCATCGCCGCCCTAGACCATCCCCACATCTGCGGCATCTACGATGTCGGTCACGTCGATGGCACGCATTACCTGGTCATGCCGCATCTCGAGGGCCAGACGCTGGCCGCACGCCTCGAGAAAGGGCCGCTCCCGCTCGATCAGGCGCTGAAGATCGCCGTCGAGATCGCCGACGCCCTCGACAAGGCGCATCGCCAGGGGATCATCCATCGCGATCTCAAACCCGCGAACATCATGTTGACCAAGGCTGGCTCGAAGTTGCTCGATTTCGGGCTCGCGAAGTTGCGGTCGACAGCGGGCCCCATTTCAATGTCGGGCATGTCACGGCTCGCGACGCGTGCCCCCGAAACGGCGCACGGGATGATTCTCGGCACCGTGCAGTACATGGCACCCGAGCAGGTCGAGGGCAAAGACGTCGACGCCCGCAGCGACATCTGGGCGCTGGGCGCAGTGATTTACGAGATGGCGACGGGACGCGGCCATTCCAGGGCGACACACCCGCCAGCGTCATCGGGTCGATTCTCAAGGACGAGCCGCCGCCCATCTCCGCGCGCGAGCCGCTCGCCCCCCATGCGTTCGACCATCTGGTCCGGCTCTGTCTTGCCAAGGAACCCGATCGGCGCTGGCAATCCGCCGCCGACATCGGACGCATGGCCGAGTTGATCTCCCAGATCTCGCGCAACACGGCCGAACGATCGTCCGCGCCGCGATCCCGGTGGACTTCATTATTGGAATTGAACGGATAGTTAAAGACCACGATCTGACGTCCAGCACCACTTGGGAGTCCCAGGTCAGCGAAGTCGCGCACAACAAGTTGCCCCTGGGCTCGAATGCCGGCAGGACCGCTTCCAACCGTCCCGCCTAGCGCCGAAATCGCGATGTGCTGCGGAGGCGACGCGACGATCTCCCGCGCTTTCAGCGCCCCGAACCCAATGCGGCACCCTGACCTTGTCGATCCACACGTTCTCCAGTCCGTCTCCTATCATTGCATCCGCGGCCCATCGAATCGACTGCTCGAGTGATGGGCTGCCGGTGAGACGCCCAGGGAAGGTGTCGGTCAATTCGGCTAATCGTGTCCATGCAGCCGATCCCGCACTTGTCGCCTCGCCGACGATTCTTGGCGTCACCGTTCGATACGGGTCCAACCACGATCCCTGACCGAGTAGAACGGCAGACGCGAGCA
>CAWGSZ010000013.1:0-58788 GCA_963825295.1 Vicinamibacterales bacterium
CTCCTCCAAAGTATTCCATGATCGTGAAGGGATACCCGGCACGCAGCCCGCGGTCGAATGTCCTGACTATATTCCGGTGGCTCAAAATCTCAGCCGTGCGTGCTCCTGCTTGAATAACTCCCACGCTGGGGAGTTCGGTGCCAGTCCCCGCCAATACACCTTGGCGATAAGGGTTGCGCCGCCATCGTCTTCAGCCTGTACAACGTCGCGTTCGCGCCACCGTAGAAAGGTGATGAGACGCGGTACGTTTTGCCGGAAGCACCTGTAACACCGTGCCGCGATCCACGACGGGGTTCACGGAATCCGTAGGGGTGGGTGACGACGAGGCCCCCCTTTCAGCCTCTGCTGCATCGAACTTCAGGCCTTGGGCGTTCACCAATCGAGGGAGGCCAGAAGGAGATGCTCCGGCCCTGAAAAAAAGCCGCGAGGTAGATCACCGAAAGCGTGACACTCAGAATAAGGATAGCGACGTAGGTACAGATCGCGACCGGTGAGCCGGTTGACAGGAGTCTAAAGAGTTCGCCCATCGATCACCGTCAGCTTGTTCCTCGAGGTACACAGCATCGTTGTGCGCGGCTCTGGTAGCGAGTTGGGTGGCCATTCTCGCCGCGCATCGTGCGAACGTCAAGTCGCCGAGAGTCTCGCTTTGACCGCCGGAGTACGGCCGAGGGGAAAACGCTTATGCGCGTCAGAAACGAAGACGGACTGGAGGCTCCGGTCGCTGAGTCTGACGGTTACGCCACGTGGCCGCACTTAGTCGGTCGCGGCAAATACGGCGAATTTCCGCTCGTCGTCGTGCGCGAGCACTATCGCAGACAGGGCTACACGGTCTGGTTCTGCGAGCCCGCGCTGGAGCAATACTCAGACCCTGATTTCGTCGGTTTCATGCTCGTGTCGTATCCGGGCAGAAGGCGCACCGGACTCCCGGCTTACAAACGGATGCAGGACAAATTCGGGGAGGCGACGGTCGCGGAACTCAATGTGGAAGCAGACCGCGCGAAGCTACAGATGGATCGAGGGCAGGGGAACAGGGGCGGTGGTGACCCGGATCTCTTCATATTCAAGGGACGCAAACGATTCTTCGTAGAGGTGAAGTGGAAGGATCACATCACGGAGAAGCAGCGTGTCACGTTCCCTCTGATCGAGGGTCATAGTGGCGTCAGGGTCTGGATCGCCCGAATCTTCGAGCGCGGCATGCCTTCGAACAGACGACGGGGGCGCTAGTCGAGGCAAACGGACCGCCTCTTCGTTTGGACCAGCTCATCGGAATTGCCTTCGCGTTTCCTACGCAAACTCGATGGGAGGGCCGGTCATCACGACGACAAACCCATTGCGACCTCGCAGTTCATCGCGGATTTCGCCAGCGGTGCTCTCCAACTTCGTTGAAACAGGCGTGGCCGCGTACAGGACCAAGACACAGGCACGGTGCTTGGTGAGATGTTGACAAATCTGCGTGACACACGCCTGCACTGCTGGCTTGGACTTGGCGCGAAGATACTTGAACTCGATTGACACAAGCCCCGCCTTACCCATCGAGATGAACAAATCGGCGCGTCGGCTGTGCCCGCCGTCGTCAGTGTCGACATCCGGGATGAGCGCGTTTAAAATCCTGCCACCGGGTCGCCACAGGCTCGGCTCATCGCTCGTCGGTGTGAAAATGGGAGGAATAGATGTGCCGATGAGAATCGCTTCTGGGGATACGCAAAGCGTCCTCCGCGTATTGGGTGATCCGGCGCCTCAGTAGTATCTCGACTACGTACTCGTGCCCTTTCCGATCTGACGGTTCATCGCGTAGGTCCCGCCGCCCCCTCAGGAACTTCTTGGCCTCTGCAGTCGCTGCTTCAGTGGCTCGAACGCGAGAGAGGTGTTCGAGATGTGCGACAAGCCCTCGCGTGAACGCGAGCGATGTCGTCGATACTGCCATCGCTTCCTCCATCGCAGATGCGTCGGTCAGCCTCGACAGTCGAGCCGGTGCGATGAGTCTACCGTGACCCGAACTAGCCCGTTGGGGCTCGGGACGCGCCGCACGAGGACGACCTGAGGGCCAGTACTCTTCGCGGGCGGGCCACAGCGAAAGCTAGAGGCCCTGTCAGGACGCTGGCGAGCAGCGAGTCAGAACCGCCACTTTCCTGTGTCCGGGTTGCAGTATGACCATCACGACGGCCTGATCGGGAAAATTCCGCCCGATCACGACGCCCCGATGCTGAGCCCGCTGATCATTACCAGACCAGCTACTCAGATGCGGCCATCCTTTGCGAGTCGCCAGTAATAGCGGCCGGATGGCGTGAGGCGGCAGGCTGTCGATTGCATCGCGGCGTCATACATGTGTGGCGCGTCAACCGGCGTCACCAGATGCACACGATTCAACGCCTGCAAGTCATCAAATCGTGTTGTGTTCGCCGGGTTCGCCGTTGCCGAAGTTCTCTCGAACGTCGGATCGAGCCTGCAATCCTCAGCCGGGAGCGGGAACAGATCAGGCACTCGCCGAAAACGGCCCTATCGATAGGCGGGGTACAACAGCGTAGCTCGATCACCTTGGAGAGATGCGCCTTGAACAAGGGCCGCTGATCCCACGCGCCGAGTGCCGCTTCCACATACGAATAGACCGCAGGCGCGTTCACCGAGCCGAGAATATTCGCCGCTCCACCGTCAAGCGCATCAATGACAAGTGATGTGAAAATTCCTCCGCCGCCCGTCTCTACCGATACCTGATCGCCACGGCTCGCTGTCAGAATCGAAATACCTTCACGAAGCAGTGCCCGCATGTTGTCTGCTACCGGTGGATTGCCCATTGCTCCAGAAAAGCACGAATCGAGCATGATGACGACTTCACTTGCGCGCGAGCCGTTCGCCAGCTTGAGCACGTCCGTCAGCGAAACGCCGTCATCGAACCGCTGTGCGTCCTGCGTAACAAGGAAACCGTCGAGCGCGTTCGCCGTGCCGTGGCCAGCAAAGTAGAGAAGAGCCACGTCGGCCTGATCAGCAAACAGTTGTTCGAGAAGCTCTCTGAGAAGGGGGCGCGTGATCAAATCGTGCGAAGAACCAATCGGAGCCGTAACCGTTCGGCAGTCGAAGTTTGGCGAACCGTCCTGATGCCGACTGAGCATCGCATCCATACGTGTCGCATCGCTGACGCACCGTAGAGCGGGCCGGATGGATATTCGTCGATGCCTACGCAGAGAGCGCGGCGCATTGAATCACTGACTACCGATTCCCGGCGATCAAAGCCTTGAGGTTATCCCAAGTCCATTTGTAGATTGTGTCTGACGGAGAAGCATTGGAGGGTTTCGTGCACGTTCGATCCGGTCGTCCCCCAGAGGAGAAAATGAGGGTTTGCCTTCTGATCGAGTAATTTCCAGTTCTGTCGCAACGCCGGTTGCCGTGTGTGTATAGACACCGCAAACTACGATTGTAAAATCAGTTTGTCGAATGCGTTGACGCACCTTGTCTTTCCAGTCGCCCATGAACGGTTCCTTCACGGACCAATTGGCCATCTGGAAAGGAGTGTATGGGTTCTTCGCCTGACCAGCAAGAAGGTTCCGAAGATCTTCATCGTGGTCATAGTCGAAACTAATAAATGCGCGTTTCATTGCCATCGTTGGCACCTACCGCGTAGATCTCGCGTTCAAATGAACGTACCAGCGACGTGCTGTCCATGTTCGCTTGCCGTCAGCCAACGGCGAAGGATAGCACGCCGGGTCCGAGTGTGGGGCCGTGACGCCTGAATGCCCGCCGAACGCGGTTACGACTCACACACACCTCACGCGGTCTTCGGAAATATGCAGATGCCTGCCGCATCAGCGCGGGCGACAACCGCCTCCTCCGCTTTTCCTCACGTCACTCCACGGGGCATCTGAACCGGAACCGAGAGCACCGACTAGTGACCGGGCACGCCACAGCGAACGCTAGACGCCCTGCTGAGGACGCTGGCGAGCAGTTCGACCGGCGAGTCATGAACCGGCAGCATTCTCGCGCCTCCCGTCACGCGATGGCCTCGGCGTTCCGATACCTGTGCGCGGCCACCCAAACGGGGTTAAGATGTGCCTCGCCGTGAAGAAACTGCCACCCGACGTTCTCGCGTTCTTCAAAGAGCAGGGCGCGAAGGGCGGACGCATCGGCGGACGCCGGGCGCTCGAAACCATGACTCCGGCGCAGCGAGTCGCCCGAGCGAAGAAGGCCAGCGCCGCCGCTGTCGTGCTGCGCGAAAGACGGTCTGCGAAGAAGACCAAGTAGGCCGACAGAAACCGACCCATGCCTAACCCGTTCTTCGACCACCCCATCCTCAACTCTCCCTACGAATATCCACGGAAACACTGGGAACTCGACGCGGACGGCCAGCCGACGCAGCAGCAGATCGAACGGCGGCGGCGCGCGGAGTTCTTGACGCCGATCCCGAAGCCGAAGAAGCGCCGCGCTACCGTGGCGCAGCAGGACATCGTGTTCGACGAGGGTCTCGGGCTGTCCACGGCCAAGCAGCAGTACGACCCGACCTCGATCATCAACGAACTGCGCCAGTACGTAGACCAATGGCGCGAACTGCCCCAGAACCAGTGGCAGGTCACACCCGAGACGGCTCGACTGCTGGAGCACTGGCGGCATTACGAGTTCAACGACGTGCGCCCGTTCTTCTGCCAAGTGGAAGCGGCCGAGACGGCCATCTGGCTGACGGAAGTGGCTCCCCAGTCGAAGGCAGGTAAGCGCGTCCTCGACCATCTCGCAAACGCGAACAGGGACGCCAATCCCGAACTGATGCGTCTCGCGTTGAAGTTGGCCACCGGTGCGGGTAAGACCACGGTGATGGCCATGCTCATCGCGTGGCAGACGATCAATGCCGTGCGCCGTCCCGGCAGCAAGCACTTCAGCCGAGGGTTCCTCGTCGTCACGCCGGGCCTGACCATCAAAGATCGCCTGCGCGTCCTGCAACCCAACGACCCAGACAGCTACTACGTCAGCCGTGAACTGGTGCCGGGCGACATGCGGGATGACATCAACCACGCGAAGATCGTCATCACCAACTACCACGCCTTCAAGTTGCGCGAGCGGATGGACCTGTCGGCAGGTGGACGGGCCTTGCTCACCGGGCGCACCGGCGATGAACTCCACACGACCGAAACCGAAGGCCAGATGATCCAACGCGTCATGCCCGACCTCATGGGCATGAAGAACATCCTCGTCCTCAACGACGAGGCGCACCATTGCTACCGAGAGAAGCCGCCCGAGGCCGACGATGAGGCTCTGAAGGGCGATGAACGGAAGGAGGCCGAGAAGAACACTGAAGCCGCCCGGCTCTGGATTTCTGGGCTCGAAGCCGTGAATCGCAAGCTCGGCGTCTCGCGTGTCATCGACCTGTCGGCCACGCCGTTCTTCCTCAGCGGGTCGGGCTATGCCGAAGGCACGCTGTTCCCGTGGACGATGAGCGACTTCTCGCTGATGGACGCCATCGAATGCGGCATCGTGAAACTACCTCGCGTGCCGGTTGCGGAAAACATTTCGGGCGATGAAATGCCGGTGTACCGCAACCTGTGGGAGAACATCCGCAAGGACATGCCGAAGAAGGGGCGCGGCGCGGGCGCGGAACTCGACCCCCTCAAACTCCCGACCCGTTTGCAGACGGCTCTCGAAGCGCTCTACGGCCACTACGAGAAGACCTTCAGGTTGTGGGAGGACAAGGGCGTTCGGGTGCCGCCGTGCTTCATCATCGTGTGCCAAAACACCGCCATCTCGAAGCTGGTCTATGACTTCATTTCGGGCTTCCAGCGGAAAAATGAAGACGGCACGACCACGCTGACCAACGGTCGCCTCGCCCTGTTTCGCAACTTCGACGACACCACGGGGAACCCGTTCCCGCGCCCCAACACGATCCTCATCGACAGCGAGCAACTCGAAGCGGGTGATGCGCTCGACGACAACTTTCGCGGCATGGCGGCGGACGAAATCGAACGCTTTCGCCGCGAGATCGTCGAGCGGAGCGGGGACGCCCGCGCAGGGGACAACATCACCGATCAGGAACTACTCCGCGAGGTCATGAACACCGTCGGGAAGTTCGGCCAACTCGGTGGCTCCATCCGCTGCGTCGTGTCCGTCTCCATGCTGACGGAGGGTTGGGACGCGAATACCGTCACGCATGTCCTCGGCATTCGCGCCTTCGGCACCCAGCTTCTCTGCGAACAGGTGATTGGACGCGCGCTCCGCCGCCAGTCCTACGACCTGAATGAGGACGGGCTGTTCAACGTCGAGTACGCCGATGTCTTCGGTATTCCCTTCAACTTCACGGCGAAGCCGGTCGTCGCCCCGCCGCAGCCACCGCGCGAGACGGTGCAGGTCAAGGCCGTTCGCCCGGAGCGCGACGCGCTGGAGATCCGCTTCCCGCGTGTCGAAGGCTACCGCGTCGAACTGCCCGAGGAACGCCTCACCGCTCAGCTTCAATGCCGATTCGATTCTTGAACTGAGCCCCGACCTCGTCGGCCCGTCCATCACGAGAAACTCCGGCATCATCGGCGAGGGCGTGGATCTGACCCTCCAGCATCTGGGCGACATGCGTCCATCCACGCTGCTGTTCCACGTCACCAAGCGCCTGCTGTACACGAAATGGCGCGACCCGGGTGAGGAGCCGAAGCTCCATCTGTTCGGCCAACTCAAGGGCATCACCAAGCAGTGGCTCGATACGTGTCTCGTGTGCAAGGGTGGCACCTATCCCGCCCAGTTGATGTATCAGGAACTGGCGGACATGGCCTGCGAGCGCATCACGGCCGGAATCACCCGGGCGTTGGAAGGCACGCGCCCGATCAAAGCCCTCCTCGATCCCTACAATCCAACCGGCTCCACGGCCTACGTGCGCTTCAATACGTCCCGCGCCGACCGGTGGGACACCAGCGGCCCGCCGCCGAAGAACCACGTCAACTGGGTCGTGCTCGACAGCGACTGGGAAGCCGAGTTCTGCCGCGTGGCCGAATCCCATCCGAAGGTGGTCGCCTACACCAAGAACCACAACCTCGGTCTTGAGGTGCCCTACCGGTACGGTTCGGAGTCCCGAAAGTATCTGCCGGACTTCATCGTGCTGGTGGACGACGGCCACGGCCCCGACGATCTCCTGCACCTCGTCGTCGAGATCAAGGGCTACCGGCGCGAGGACGCGAAGGAGAAGAAGTCCACGATGGAGACTTACTGGGTGCCCGGCGTCAACAACCTCAAGACAGTACGGCCGCTGGGCGTTCGCCGAGTTCACCGAGATGTACCAGATCGAGTCCGACTTCGCGGCCAAGGTCGAGAGGGAGTTCAACACGATGATCGCCACGGCGACTGCTCAGCCGACGACGGAAGCCACCTAATCATGGCCAAGAAACCCAAACCGCGAAATCCGCCAAGACCAACCGTCGAAATCCGTCGAAACCCTGCTCCACGACGAGGCCAAGCGGAGGAACATTCCCACGGCCGAGCACCAGTCCGTGGTGGAAAAGGGGCAGGACGCCCCGCGCACGCTGAAGTATCCGCGCAACACCGACCTCGATCCCCAGCTCGTCTGGCGCGGGAAGGATGAGCAGGACTGGAGCGACCTCGTCGTCCATGCGCCGACGCTCTACATTCAGGAAAAAGTCCACCCGAAGGTGCTGATCGACGATCTCCTCCGGCAGACCAAGGACGCCACGTCACAGGCTCCCGGTTTCCAGACCGATCTCTTTGCGGACTTCAACGGCATCCCCAAGGGCGTGGACAAGACCGAGTTCTACCAGCACGACCAGAACTGGTCGAACCGCATGATCCTCGGCGACTCCCTCCAAGTCATGGCCAGCTTGGCCGAGCGCGAGGGGCTGCGCGGGAAGGTGCAGTGCATCTACCTCGACCCGCCCTACGGCATCAAGTTCAACAGCAACTTCCAGTGGTCCACGACCAGCCGCGACGTGAAGGACGGCAAGGCCGACCACATCACCCGCGAGCCGGAGCAGGTCAAAGCGTTCCGCGACACGTGGCGCGACGGCATCCACAGCTACCTCACCTACCTGCGCGACCGGCTCACCGTCGCCCGCGATCTCCTCACCGATTCCGGCTCCATCTTCGTGCAGATCGGCGATGAAAATGTCCACCGCGTCCGGGCGGTGATGGATGAGGTGTTTGGGGATGACAATTTTGTCGCGCTGATCACGTTCAAGAAGACAGGCTGGCAGTCTGCAGTCGACTCGTCTCGGCGTCATCGCGACTACATTCTTTGGTATGCGAAAGACATCGATCGGTCAAGTATCGCCAGCTCTATCTGCGAAAAGGCGTCGGATGCAGACGGCGCTGACGAGTATACGTGGCTCGAAGCTGCGATGGACTCGACCGGTCACGAGCGTCAGATGAAGCTCGACTGGCGACTGCCGACGAATGGCGAGATGTTCGCCAACGATCACGATCACGCTCGGCAGACTGGGTCGACCGTGCAACGTTCGATCATTCGAGGGCAAGACTTTCACATCCAGGCAGTGGCGCATTGGAACGACAAGCGATTGGACTGAAGCGGCTTGCATCGGCAGGCGATCGATCGCGATCAGGCAACACGCTTCGCTACGTGCGATATCTCGACGACTTCCCTGTCATACCCGCTCAACAACATTTGGACTGACACCGTCAGTCGGAGCTCGGCAGACCAAAGTTTATGTCGTCCAGACTGCAACTGCGAGTCGTTCAACGCTGCATCCTGATGGCCACCGACCCCGGCGACCTCGTGCTCGACCCGACCTGCGGTTCCGGCACCACCGCCTACGTCGCCGAGCAATGGGGCCGCCGCTGGATCACGATTGACACCTCGCGCGTGGCGCTGGCGCTGGCCCGTGCCCGCATCATGGGCGCACGCTATCCGTTCTACCTGCTGGCCGATTCCCGCGACGGCCAGATCAAGGAAGCCGAAGTCACCCGCACCGCGCCGAGTTCGCAGCCCGTGCATGGGAACATCCGCCACGGCTTCGTCTATGAGCGCGTGCCGCACATCACGCTCAAGTCCATCGCCAACAACGCGGAGATCGATGTCATCTGGGACCAGTGGCAGGCGACGCTGGAGCCGTTGCGCGAGAAGCTGAACGCCGCGCTCAAGAAGACGTGGCAGGAATGGGAGATTCCGCGCGAAGCCGACGCCAAGTGGTCGGACGCGGCGAAGAAGATGCACGCCGACTGGTGGCAGGCCCGCATCGCCCGGCAGCAGGAGATCGACAAGTCCATCGCCGCCAAGGCCGAGTTTGAATACCTCTACGACAAGCCCTATCCCGACAACGAAGAAGGTCCGCGTGGCCGGTCCCTTCACCGTGGAGAGCCTCAGCCCTCACCGCGTGCTGGGCGTGGATGAGAACGACGAACTGATCGACACCGTGAAGGAGGACAGCCCCGAGTACGGAGCTAAACAGACATTCCCTCAGATGATTCTGGAGAACCTGAAGGTCGCGGGCGTGCAGCAGGCGCACAAGGAGGACCGGATCACCTTCACCGCCCTCACTCCGTGGCCCGGCGAGATGGTCTGCGCCGAAGGCCGCTACATCGAGGGCGACACCGAGAAGCGTGCCGCTATCTTCATCGGGCCCGAGTTCGGCACTGTCCAACGGACCGATCTCGTCGCTGCCGCCCGCGAGGCGGGCGATGCGGGGTTCGATGTGCTCATCGCCTGCGCCTTCAACTACGAGGCGCACGCCACGGAGTTCAGCAAACTGGGCCGCATCCCCGTACTCAAGGCTCGCATGAATGCCGACCTGCACATGGCGGAGGACCTGAAGAACACCGGCAAGGGCAACCTGTTCGTCATCTTCGGCGAGCCGGACATCAAACTGCTGCCGGAGAAGGACGGCAAGCTGCGGGTGAAGGTCAACGGGGTGGATGTCTTCGATCCCAGCACCGGCGAGATCCGCAGCGACGGCGCGGACGGGATCGCCTGCTGGTTCATCGACACCGACTACAACGAGGAGAGCTTCTTTGTCCGCCACGCCTATTTCCTCGGCGCGAACGACCCCTACAGCGCCTTGAAGACGACGCTGAGGGCCGAGATCAACGAAGACGCGTGGGCGACCCTCCACAGCGACACGTCTCGGCCGTTCGAGAAGCCGAAGGGTGGGCGGATCGCCGTGAAGGTGATCAACCATCTGGGCGACGAGGTGATGAAGGTGTTCAAAGTCTAGCCGCATGGACTTCCGCATCGCCGACACCTTCACGGACAGCCTCGCCCGATTGACCAGCGAGGAGCAGAAACTCGTCAAGACGACGGCCTTCGACCTACAAATCAACCCGGCCAATCCCGGGATGCAATTCCACAAGCTCGATAAGGCGAAGGACAAGGATTTCTGGTCCGTGCGCGTCAGCGGCGACCTCCGACTCATCGTCCACAAGAGCCTTGGCAGCTTGCTGCTGTGCTACGTGGGTCATCACGACAAAGCGTACGACTGGGCCGAGAGACGGAAGCTGCAGACGCATCCCAAGACCGGGGCTGCTCAACTCGTGGAGATTCGGGAAACCGTGCAGCAGATCGTCATCCCCCAGTACGTGGAGGCGGACAAGAAGGTAGCCGCGAAGCTGCCTCTGTTTGCGGGCCTGCCCGATGACGACTTGCTCGCCTACGGCGTGCCGCCGGAGTGGCTGTCGGACGTGCGTCGAGCCGACGAGGACAGTCTCCTGTCTCTGGTCGACCGGCTCCCGGGAGAAGCCGCCGAGGCGCTGCTGGAGTTGGCCACGGGCGGGAAACCCCGTGTGCGGCTCAGTGCAGCCGTCGGCGGAGTAGGGGCGCACCCGCCGGAATGGGCCGCGAGCGAGGCCGCATCGGCCGTGAGTCCGTTCGATCATCCCGACGCGCAACGCCGGTTCCGCCTGATGACCAACGTCGAGGAGCTTGAACGGGCGCTGGAGTTCCCGTGGGACAAGTGGTCCGTCTTCCTGCATCCCGAGCAGCGGCAACTCGTCGAGCGGAGCTACACCGGCCCCGCCCGTGTGTCCGGCTCCGCTGGGACGGGGAAGACAATTGTGGCGCTGCATCGCGCCGTCTTTCTGGCCCGCAGCAATCCCAACGCCCGAGTGTTGCTGACGACGTTCTCGGACATCTTGGCCAACGCCCTCCGTAACCAGCTCAGGCGGTTGATTAGCAACGAGCCACGTTTGGGCGAGCGGCTAGACGTTCATTCGGTCGATGCCATTGGAGAGCGCCTCTACAAGGTCCACGTTGGACAGCCACGTCTGGCCACGCGTGAGGTCGTGCAAGACCTGTTGCGTGCCGCCGCCGACCACGTGGGGCACCACAAGTTCAGCCCGGCATTTCTTCTGACGGAGTGGGAGCAGGTCGTTGATGCGTGGCAGTTGGACACGTGGGAGGCGTATCGGGACGTAGTACGGCTCGGTCGAAAGACGAGGCTACCTGAACCGCAGCGGGCGATTCTCTGGTCGATCTTCGAGGAGGTCCGATCCGGCCTCCTGTCGCGGAAGGTCATCACCCGTCCGGGTATGTTCACGAAGTTGGCCGCAGCGATTGCCGAAAGCAAGAACCCGCCCTTTGATTTTGCCGTGGTGGATGAGGCGCAGGATCTCGGCGTGGCCCATCTGCGGTTCCTCGCAAGTCTCGGCCTACAGCGTCAAGACGCGCTGTTTTTCACGGGCGACCTCGGGCAGCGCATCTTTCAGCAGCCGTTTTCATGGCTGGCCTTGGGCGTAGATATTCGGGGCCGGTCGAAGACCCTGCGGGTCAACTACCGAACGTCCCATCAGATCCGGATGCAGGCAGACCGGTTGCTTGGGCCGGAAGTCTCCGATGCCGATGGCAACACCGAGGAGCGCAGCCACACCGTGTCGGTGTTCAACGGCCCGGCCCCGGAGATCCTCGTGCTGGACACCCAAGCGGAAGAAGTGGCGCGCGTCAGCCAGTGGGTATCCGCCCGAGCGAAGGAAGGTGTCGCGGCCCACGAGTTCGGCATCTTCGTCCGGTCAGCCGCAGAACTGGATCGGGCGCGGTCGGCAGTGCAACAATCCGGCATCCCCTTCAAGGTTCTGGACGAGAACGTCGAGACGACCAGCGGTTTCGTCTGCATCAGCACCATGCACTTGGCCAAGGGACTGGAGTTCCGGGCCGTCGTCGTGATGGCGTGCGACGACGAGGTCATTCCCTCGCAGCAGCGCATCGAGACCGTGGCCGACGAGGCCGACCTTGAGGATGTCTACAACACGGAGCGCCATTTGCTCTATGTGGCCTGCACCCGAGCGAGGGATCATCTGCTCGTGACGAGCGTGGCCCCGGCGTCGGAGTTTCTAGACGACCTGCGGACGTAGTTCTAGCTAACTGCGTGTGGGCCTCGGAGTGCTCCCCGCCTGAAGCCACTCGTCAACCCAATCAGCCCGAAATCGCGGGCTCCGGCGACCGCCGACCTTTACCGCTCTGAGCCGTCCAGCACGGGCCTCCGCGGCAAATCGTCGCCCTCTCCGCATTGCGCCCGTTTCGCCGCATCGACAATCTTCAACCATGTGGGAGAAACTGCCACAGCCGATGGGTTCGGTTCTGGACTGCCGCGGCTTGCCCGTCGTTCCCGGTAATCCCGAATGAGCATGTCCGCCAGTGCGGTCACCACAGATGCGAACACGTTCAGGCGGGAGCGTTGGCACGTTCCTGTCCGTCATAGTGACTTCTTGTTCTGACCCAACATCGATGGTGCCTGGACAACCGCGAACACTCTCAGAATGTCGGAGGGGTCCGCGAGCTGTGTTGTAGGAAGAAGCCCGACGAATCGACATGAAGCGTGTGGTTCACGCGAACTGTATTGGCCTCGCCACGACCGTCTCGGAGGACATCGAGAAGCGTTTCTACCAAGTACTGTAGGGTGGCGTTTACGCCTGAAGTGTTAGCCAGTTGTTAGACCATTAACAAAAACGGGTTACGAAAGTTTTCGTAACCCTTTGATTCTACTTGGTTGCGGGGGGGGGATTTGAACCCCCGACCTTTGGGTTATGAGCCCAACGAGCTACCGGACTGCTCCACCCCGCGTCAATGTGTGAGGACTGGTCTTCGAAGACCGATCGAACCGTACAAGATTAGCACAATTTGGCGCATGCAGAGGCAGGGCTGACCGCCTTCGCGAAGCTACGGCGGTCAAGAAGCCCTGCGCGAACCGACTTGGCGCGGCCTGCGCCCAGCGCTTCCGCACGTTGCGCCCGTCACCGGACGGCGCGGCAGGCCCCGTACCCTACGAACCTTTCGAACCCTCGACGTCCGAACCTACGAACCTCACGAACCGACGAACCTTAAGTGTCTTTTCAGAATTTTATTGCCAGGCCGAAGCTGGCGCGCCAGAAATTGAACTTGTCGAACCCGATGCCGGTATCTTCCAGCTCGTCGAACTTGAGGCCGAAGGCGCGGAAGTAGCGGAGATCGCCGCGCACGCCAAAGTGGTCCGAGAAGAATCCCATGACACCACCGCCCGTGTTGAACGTGAAGTAGTTGTTCGAAATGCTCTCAGGATTCGGCACGAGCACACTCGCCACGCCCGTCACGTTGAGATTCAGATTGCCCGCGCCGATGGCGAAGTACGGCTGTGACGGGGCCCAGCCTCGGACCGATGAGCATCCCGCCCGAAAATGAGATCACCCGGCTCTTGGCGATCGCATTGGGCGCAGTGTCGATGACTTCCGGATAGTAGGCAATCTCGGTCTCGGCCCCGACGATCTTGCCCATGCCGCCGAACGCGACGCCATATCCGGGCTTGGTGCTGTCGCCGTTCGGACCGGGTGAGGTAAGCGTGGTGCCGATAAACGGGACGATGAATCCCTGTGCCGCCGCGTCGTGCGCGGCCAAGAAGACAACAGGCGCAGATGAGAACGAGTCGTTTCATGAAGACCTCGTTCTTATCGTCGTCTACCCAGGCAGTGGCTGGCTGTGCACTTAGGCACAAGGGGCAGTTCTGTCCCTTTTGATAGACTCCGTTCCTGTCCATGCCGGACTCCGCGCGCGCACGTGCCCGCATCCGTCCCATCGCCGTCATCGGCACCGTCGCGGGCGTCGCTGCTCTTCATCTACACCCTGCAGGCCGCCGGCCCGCGCGAAATCTTCCGACAGCTTGGCCGGATCGGCTACGGCTTCCTCGCCGTGCTCGCGTTGTCGGCCTTTCGCATGGCGGTCCGCGCCAAAGCCTGGTCGCTGTGCGTGGACGAGCAGGAGCGCTTCACGTTTGGCGAAGCGTTCAGAGCCTTCGTCACCGGCGACGCCGTCGGCAACGTGCTGCCGCTCGGTCCGCTGGCGAGCGAGGGCACGAAGGCGCTGCTCGGCCGGCGCACCATGTCGACGCCGGCCGCGGTGTCGTCGGTCGTCCTCGAAAACATCTTCTACAGCATCAGCGTCGCGATCGTGGTCATCGTCGGGACGCTCGCCTTCCTCCTGGGCTATCGGCCCACCAACGCCGCGCTCACCATCACGCTCTCGCTCGGCATCGTCGCGATCGTGGCGAGCGTGTCGGTGTGGTGGCTGCTCCGAAGCCAGCCGCGCGTGCTGAGCCGGTTTCTCAGGCACGATGCCGTCCGCGACGCCGAAGATCGCGTCTTCCGCTTCGCGTCGGCCAGCCACGGACAGGTCGGCCGGATCCTTCTGCTGAATTGGCCTTTCACGTCGCGGCGATCCTGGAAATCTATGTTCTTCTGCTGCTGCTCCTCGGCCACAGCCATCGCACGGCACTGATCGCGCTTGTCCTGGGCACGGTCGAACGGCTGATCACGATCGCGTTCAAGTTCGTGCCGCTGCGGCTGGGCGTCGATCAGATGGGATCCGGATCGGTCGCCGAAATTCTCGGCATCGGTTCGGCCACAGGCGTCACCATTGCGACGGTGCGGACGGCGAGGAATCTGTTCTGGGCCGCGGTGGGGTTGGCGATGTTGGCGAGGGCGGGGAAAGTAGAAACTAGAACAGTCGACAAAAGCTGGAATCGCAGTGATAAAGCTGACAAAGTGCGAGACTGAAGTCTGCAAATCCGAGTCGTCGACTTCCGACTCTCGATGCTTCTCCAGACTTTGCTAGACTTTCGAGCTACTTCGCCGGCTCGGATGATCGCTTGGCGAGATCCGGCGTAATCGTCCAGTAGTAGATCGGTCGCGCCGTCGACGTTCAGCGTTTGCTCCGGCTTCCAGTCGCCCATGTCGAAATCGTGCGAGACGATGCGCGTGCCGGGCTTGAGCGTCTTCCACAGCGTCGGGCGCAGCTTGAGATTCAAGGACGGCAAGCAGATACAGCGTGACGACGGATGCCTGGCTGATGTCGGTCGTGAAGAGATCCTGATTGAGCACCTGCACGCGATCGCCGACCGCGTTCTTCTTCACGTTCTCGTTGGCTTCGGCAATGCGTTTGGGATCGATGTCGATGCACACCGCCTTCGCGCCGAGCTTCGCCGCCGTTACCGGAATGCGCCCGTCGCCGCAGCCAAGGTCGTACAGCGAGATCGCCGGCCTTGACGTTGGCCACCTTCAACATCGCGTCGACCACGGTCTGACGCGTTGGCACGTAAATGACATCGGGCTGTCGAAGGCCTTGCTGTGCCGCAGCCTGCGCGGCCGGAGCGGGATCGGCTGACGCGGTGCCGACGAGCAAGAGAACGCCTGCGAGAACCTTCGCGAAGTTGCGCATGAGTACCTTCCTTTTCGAATCGTCCGTCGCTGGGTCATGACGAGCGGATAACAGTCATTGTACACTGCGACGTTGGCCTCGACGTTCAAAGACCGGTTTCGACGCTGGTTCTTCGAGGGTACATCCACCGACGCCGTCGGCCCGCACGCCAAGCCAGTGCACACAGCCGCCTGGTGGCGGGTCATGTGCCTGACGGGCGTCGATTATTTCTCCACGCTCGCCTATCAGCCCAGCATCGCGTTCGTGGCAGCCGGCCTGCTCTCGCCGTTCGCCACGCTCGTGCTCGTCCTCCTGACGCTCGGCGGCGCGCTGCCGATGTACTACCGCGTGGCCGAAGCCAGCCCGCACGGACAGGGCAGCATTCTCATGCTCGAGTCGCTCTTCCCGAGATGGAAGGGCAAGGCGGTGGTGCTCATTCTGCTGGGATTTGCCGCGACGAGCTTCGTCATCACCATCACGCTCTCGGCCGCCGATGCGACCGCGCACTTCATCGAAAATCCGCTGGTCCCCCGGTCGCTGCATCATCCCGTCGGCCTGACGCTGCTGCTCCTCTTGGTGCTCGGCGCCGTCTTCATGCGGGGCTTCAGCGAAGTGATCGGTCTTGCGGTGGCCATCGTCGCGGTCTACCTCACGCTGAACGCGGTCGTGATTCTGAAAGGCCTTTCGTTGATCTGGGCACACCCCGAGCTGCTGCCCGGCTGGCGCGCGGCCCTGCGCGCCGAGCACGGCAGCCCGTGGATGATGATGGCGGCCGCCATGATCGTCTTCCCGAAGCTCGCCCTCGGCCTGTCGGGATTCGAAACCGGCGTCGCCGTCATGCCGCTGGTCGAAGGCGACCCCGGGGACACGGAAGACCATCCCGCCGGCCGCATCCGGCAGACGAAGAAGCTGCTCCTGACCGCCGCGCTCATCATGAGCGTCATGCTCATGGCGAGCAGCCTCGTCACGACGGTGCTGATACCGCCGGACGTGATGTTGCCAGGCGGCGAAGCCAACGGACGCGCGCTCGCCTACATCGCCCACGAGCACCTCGGGACCGCGTTCGCCACCTTGTACGACATCGCCACGGTCGCAATGCTGTGGTTCGCGGGCGCGTCGGCGCTGGCCGGCCTGCTGAACCTGGTGCCACGATATCTGCCCCGCTACGGCATGGCGCCGGAGTGGGCGCGCGCGAACCGCCCGCTCGTCGTCATCTTCACGCTGATTACCTTCGTTGTGACACTCGCATTCGATGCGGATGTCGAGGCGCAGGGGGGCGCGTATGCCACGGGCGTGCTGGTGCTGATTTCGTCGGGCGCCGTCGCCGTCGCGATCATGAAATTGAAGCAGCGCCATCACGTCCTGCGCTATGGCGCGATTGCGGCGATCTTTCTGTACACCCTGGTCCTGAACATGGTCGAGCGCCCCGAAGGGCTGAAGATCGCCTCGTTTTTCATTGCCACGATCATCTTCACATCGCTCATCTCGCGCGTCGCCCGATCGACCGAGCTTCGTGTGAAGGGCGTAGAGCCCGATGACAGAGCGGCGCATTTCATCGACGCCGCCGCGCGGTTCGGCCCGATCCGGATCATCGCCAACCGGCCCGACAAGGGCGACCGCGCCGAGTACCAGTACAAGCTGAGCGAAGCGCGCGACTCACATCATCTCGCACCGAACGAGCCGGTGCTCTTTCTCGAGGTTCGCCCCGGCGACGCATCGGAGTTCAGCGAGGTGCTGCGCATCCAAGGAGCCGATGTCGAAGGCTTCCGCGTGCTGCGCTGCCAGAGCCCGGCCATTCCGAACGCCATCGCCGCGCTTCTGCTCTATCTTCGCGACACGACCAGCGTGATTCCCCACGCCTACTTCGGATGGACCGAAGGGAATCCCATAGCCTACCTGCTGAAATTTCTGGTATTCGGCGAGGGCGACACCGCGCCGGTCACCCGCGAGGTGCTCCGCCAAACCGAGGACAACCCCGAACGACGGCCCCGGATCCACGTGGGCTAAAGACATACAAGAGATTAAGAGATCAAGAGAAAACAGATCCGAAGAATTCTCCTGATCTCCTGATCTCTTGTGAAGAACCTCGTTCAGACCGCTTTGTGAACAGCCGCGTGGAGATCGCGAAGGCCGGATTCGACGTCCTTCAGATGCACGCGCAGCACGCGGCGGCCGCGCGAGGCGAGCACCTCGAAGTCTCCGCGTGCCTGCAGCCGTTTGATCGTGCCGAAGCTGTAGCGCTGCCCCGGCACGGGCACGTCATCTGGATCGTCGCAGGTGATCATCAGGAACACGCCCGAGTTCGGCCCGCCCTTGTGCGCCTGCCCTGTCGAGTGAAGGTATCTCGGCCCGAAGCCGACGCTCGTCGCCACCTTCCGCCGATCGCGGACGATGCCGCGGATCGCGTCGAGCGCGTTGCGGTTGGCCTGGTTCATCTCGATGAAGGCGAGCAGGGCGAAGTAGTCGCCTTCGTGCAGTTGTCCCAACAGCGACGCGACATCCGCCTCCGGCACACCGGCGGTTTCCTCCGGCAACGTGCCTGATTGTTCGAACTCGGCGGCCAGGCGTCTCGTCACGAGCTTTGCGGCCTCGACGTCGGGCTGATCGAACGGATTGACCCCCAGCACGGCGCCCGCCACGGCGGTCGCGAACTCCCAGCGGAAGAACTCTGCTCCCAGGGCATGGCGATCGTGCCACTCGATGCGGACCACGGGATGCCCCGCGCGCTCGAGCTTCTCCACGAATGCGTCGGCGGCGGCATCGGGTGCGGAGGTCGAGCGCAGTTGGACAAAGAGTCGATCGCGGCCGTACGCGTCGGCCTGCCCCGCTGCTTCACCCTCGATCGGGATGATCCCTTTGCCAAGCTTGCCGAGCGACTCGGCGACGAGCTGCTCGAGCCAGACGCCAAAACTGGCAAGCCCCGCCGGGGCGACGAGCGTCGGCTTGTCGCAGCCTGCCAGCGCCGCTTCCCCCAGCACGACGCCCAGCTCGAATCCGGCATTGTCTCCGCCGCCGGACGCACACCGCACGGCCATCTCCCGCGCACGATCGAGCAGCATGCCGGTGTCGATGCCGATGAGCGCCGCCGGAACGAGACCGAAGTTCGAGAGCGCGGAGTACCGGCCGCCCACGCTCGGAATGCCGGGGAAGATCTCGCGAAACTGTTCCTGGCGCGCGATCTGCTCCATCTTCGAACCAGGGTCGGTCGTCACCACGAAGCGGCGTCCGGCTTCGGACTCGCCGAACTGCCGGACCGCGCGATGAAAGAAGTACCTGCTTGAGGATGTTCACCTCGAGGGTCGTGCCCGATTTCGAGGCAACCAGGAACAGCGCGTGCGGCCAGTCAATCGCGCGGTCGACCGCGCGGATTTGTCCGGGATCGGTGGAATCGACGACGTGAAGCTTCGGACCATCTGCGGCGCGGCCAACGATCGAGCTCATCACCTCCGGCGCGAGGCTCGACCCGCCCATCCCGAGCAGCACGACATCGGTGATGCCTTCGGCTTTGATCTCGTTCGCGAATGTGACCAGCCGATCGAGACCCTGCCGCTCGGCCGGCAGCGCCAGCCATCCCAGCCAGCGATCTTCGTCGCCACGGGACCACACGGACGGATCGCGATCCCAGATGCGGCGGACGACGTCCTGCTGGCGAAATGCCGCCATGCGGTTGGCTACGCGCGCGGAGAGATTTTCGGGCAGGCTGCAGCTGAGATCGCTAGCCGGCATCGTATTCATAACCTTCGTGTCGTGTGTTGTCTCGCAGTGGCAGGGCTAAAGCCCTGCGCCACCGGATTGTGGTTGCCTGCGCTACCGGATCGCCGTTCCCGGAACCCGGAATTGGAACCCGGAACCGCAGCCGGTTCAAGCGCGCGCCTGAACGGGCTGCCGCTGCCATCGCGACCGCTTGATCGCCAGCACGACCCGGAACCCGAGCAGGATGGCGACGATCGCCGCGTAGATGGCGGGGTGCAGTGTATCCGCTTTTACTTTCCACCAGTAGTGGGTGACCCCGGCGATGCCGGTCAAATAGATGAGGCGGTGCAGCCGCTGCCAGTTGCGGCCGCCGAGGCGGCGAATCCAACCGGCGGTCGACGTCAGCGCCAGCGGAATCATCGACACGAACGCGATGAATCCGACCGTGATGTAGGGGCGCTTGGCCACATCTTCCCAGATCGCGGCCAGCAGATTCACGACCGTGCTCCAGGCCACGAAGCCGTCGGGGAAATCGAGGCTGGCAAAGCGATCGGCAATGACGTAGGTCAGGAAGTGGAGCGTGCCGTAGAAGAACGCGAAGAGCCCGAGCATGCGACGGTACCGGATGATCGGATTCCAGCCGGTGACGCGCCGGAGCGGGGTGATGGCCAGCGTGACGGCGATGAACCGCAGCGTCCAGATACCGGTCTCGTTGGTGATCTCGGCGAGCGGATCGGCGCTGAGGTTGCCAGTGAAGCCGCGCCAGATGAGCAGTGCAAATGGAACCAGCGCGGCGGCAAAGACGAGGGGCTTCAATAGTATCTCTTCAAGTCCATTCCGCTGTACAGCGACGCCACCTGATCGCCGTAGCCGTTGAAGATCACCGTCGGCCGCATCAGGAACTCGCCGATGCGCCGCTCGCGCGCCTGCGACCAGCGCGGGTGATCGCGCTCGGGGTTCACGTTGGAGTAGAACCCGTACTCGTTCGGCGCGCTCAACTGCCAGCTGTTCATGGGCGCGTTCTCGGTCAGGCGGATGCGCACGATCGACTTGATGCTCTTGAAGCCATACTTCCAGGGCACGACCAGCCGGATCGGCGCGCCGTTCTGATTGGGCAGATATTCACCGTACAGCCCCACCGCGAGAATCGTGAGCGGGTGCATCGCCTCGTCGAGGCGCAGCCCTTCGAGATACGGCCAGTCGAGCACGGCGCGCCGGGTCTCCGGCATCTGCGTCTGGTTCAGCAGCGTCGTAAACTCGACGAACTTCGCGTTCGATTTCGGCTCGATGCGCTTCAGCAGGTTCGCCAGCGGAAAACCGACCCACGGAATCACCATCGACCACCGCTCGACGCACCGAAGGCGATAGATACGGTCCTCGAGCGTTTCGGGCTTCAGGATGTCTTCCAACTGATAGTCGGCGGGCTTGTTCACGAGACCGTCGACCTTGACCGTCCACGGCTTGGTCTTCAGCGAGTGCGCGTTTCTCGCGGGCTCGTCCTTCTCGGTACCGAACTCGTAGTAGTTGTTGTAAGCTCGTGACGTCCTCGTAGGCATTCGGCTTCTCGCCCTTGCCCCAGCCCGAATCCTTGAGCGGCCCCGCGATTTTCACGCGCGGCCACGACTGCGCTTCGGCATCGCCGGTCGCCAGCGCCCCGGCGGCTGCACCGGCGGTCGTCAGCGCGGCGGCTCTGATGAACTCGCGCCGGGCCAGATAGTGCTTCTTGTCCGTAATTTCCGACGAACGTATGTCAGAGGCTTTCTTGACGAGCATGGGTCACTCCTACATGTTGATTATAGGCCCAGGGCGGCCGCCGCCTTTTCCCATATGAACGGGAGGCTGTCCTTCAATTGATGCCCATCGTCGAGCATGTACAGCGTGGCGCGCGGCTGCACGGCCGCAAACCGTTCGACCACCGCCGGGCTCACCGATTCGTCCTGCCGCCCCTGAAAGATGAGCATCGGCTGCGAAAGACGACGCGCCGACACGTGATAGCGATTGGCGTCTTCGTAGAACCCGAACGCGAGTGGCCGATCTTGGTCGAAGGCGTAGTGAAACACGTTGACCGAACCCGCCCTGCGCCAGCCCTCGACCCCGGCCGATCCCAGCTCGCTCCACTTTTCCCATTCCAGATCGACAGCGGGTGCGAGCAGGATGAGCTGCGTGATGGGATGCCGCTCGCGGTTGGCCTGGCGCGCCGCGGTTTCGACCGCCACGAATCCGCCGAGGCTCGATCCGATCAGCGCGACGTCGCCTTGCGGCAGCGCCCGGATTCGATCTTCGACCTGCTGCAGCATGCGCGACACGGTGAGCGTGGAAAAATCGGGCTGGTTCAGATCGGGGCACTCCATCCTGATGCCGCGCGCCGCCAGCCGATCGGAGAAATAGGTGGCTTTCGACGATTCGGGCGACGAGGCGAACCCGTGGAGATACAAAATGTGCATGACGTCAGGCGTCGGGCTGCCGGCGCCGGGCTACAGCAGCCGCTGGCAACCGGGCCGGCATCTGCATTTGATCTGCCCTTCCCCATCCGTCATGTAGTCGTAGGTCAGCTCTTCGCCTCTCGTGATGGTGCGCGATGCGCGGATCCAGATGATGTCGCCGACGATGTGGACGTAGCAGTTGCCTTTGCACGAGTGATTGATGAAGCGCGCCATGTTGCCGCCCACCGCGGCATCGCGCACCCAGCGCCGGTTGATTTGAAAGCACCAGATGGCGCCCCTCTTCATGTACCGGTTTTCGCGTCTGAGGCTCTCCTGATGGGAGATCTTCTCGCCCGCGTAGTCGATAACCCGGGTATTTTTCGTGATCGTTCGAGTGGCAAAGACTCCCCAACCATGTAACTTCGAGCGGCGGCGTGTGATCATGGGCTCCCGTTCAGAACGTCATTATGCCAACCTTCGCGGGTTTGCGGACAGTTGGGTGCAAACGGCTGACGGCGCGCGATCATTCTGGGGTACAGTGGGAAAGCCGCCAAAGCACTGACGGCGGTAAGGAGCGGCATGGAAGGCATCATCCGGGCGTGGGGCAGGATTCTGACGGGCTATCAGCCCAACCTCTCAATTGAGATCACACGGGAGTGTCCGCTGACATGTCCCGGTTGCTATGCCTACGGCAGCGATCATCTGGGCGGCGACGTCAGGCTGCGCGAGCTGCAGGACTTCAAGGGGCAGGAGCTCGTGGACGCGATGTTTGCCCTGATCGCGAAGTACAAACCGTTGCACGTGTCGATCGTCGGCGGCGAGCCCCTGGTGCGCTACCGCGAGCTGAACGAGATTCTTCCGCGGATGGCCGAGATGGGCCTCTACACACAGGTCGTGACGAGCGCCGTGCGCCAGATTCCTCTCGAATGGGCCGGTCTCCGGCGGCTCCAGGTCGTCGTCTCGATCGACGGTCTGCAGCCCGAGCACGACGAGCGCCGCAAGCCCGCCACCTACGAGCGCATCCTGAAGCACATCGAGGGGCACGACATCACCGTCCATTGCACGGTCACGCGCCAGCAGGTGCGGCGCGACGGCTACCTCGAAGAGTTCGCGAAATTCTGGTCGTCGAAAAAGGCGGTTTCGCAGTTGTGGTTCAGCCTCTACACGCCGCAGGTGGGTGAGATTTCGGCCGAACGGCTCACGAAAGCCGACCGCGAGCGCGTGGTCGCCGAACTGATGAGCCTGCGATCGCGGTACCCCAAGGTGCGGATGCCGAAGGGGCTCATCGACGCGTACGTGCGGCCTCCGCATACGCCCGCCGAATGCATCTTCGCGATGACCACGGCGTGCGTGTCGGCGAATTTCGAGAAGCCCATTACCCCGTGCCAGTTCGGCGGGAACCCGGATTGCGCCAACTGCGGCTGCATCGCATCGGCCGGGCTGGCCGCCGTCGCGCGGCACACGCTGCCCGGCGGCATTCGCGTCGGCCAGATCTTCGACACGTCGTTCAAGATCGGGAATCGCGTCAAGACGATGCGGACGGCCGTGGCGACGGGAAAGCCGGAAGCGTTGCTTAGTCGATAGGCGACAGTCGGAAGTCGTCAGGCGAAAGGCCTGGCGCGAAAGTCAAAAGGGCCGGCCATCTTCACAGATGCCGGCCCTTCTCTTGTCTTTTACTTTTTACTTTTTACTTTCTACTTTTTACTTTCTATTTTTACCGTCCCACTTTCAGCCTAATCCCGCCATTCACCAACCTCGGTGTGCCGATGGTCGTCGGGTTGGTGCCCACGTAGTAGGTGACGTCGAACAGGTTCTGCACGCCAAAGAACAGGTCCACCGTGCGGTTGATGGTGCGCGACAGGGTGAAGTTGAACACGTTGTACTTCGGCAGCCCCACTTCGCGTTTGTCGGGGATCGTCGGAAAGATCGCCGCGGTGTTGAGGTCGTCATCGTACTGGTGGCCGACGAACTGGTTCTCAATGGCCACGTTCAGGAACCGCGGATTCATGTAGTTGAACCCGAGCGAGACGCGATTCTTCGGCACCTGCGCGAGATACTTGCCCGTCAGATCGGTGCCCACGGCGTCCACCTTCGACTCGTGCACTTTCGCGATCTCGAAGACGTAGGCGGCCGACATGGCGAACTGGCCGTTGATGCGGTACGACACGTCGGTCTGGAATCCGGAGATATTCGTGCTCCCGAGGTTTTGCAGCTGACGGCAGATGGGCGCGCCCGCACACCCCGGAGTCGGCGGCACGTTGTTCTGGGCGACCGTGACGTTGGCTACCGGATTGTTCACGCGGTTGTTGAAGAACGTCCCGCGAAGGGTCACGCGGTCGGTCGCGGCCACGGTGGCTCCCAGTTCCTCGCCGGTCAGCCGCTCGGGTCCGAGCGTCGCGTTGGCGAGCGTCTGGATCTGCCCCACGCGGAACGGGCTGTAGAGCTCTTTCAGCGTCGGCGCGCGAAAGCCCTTGCTGAAGCTGCCCCACACGGAAAAGCGGTCGGTCGCGCGATAGAGCGCAGCCACACGCGGGCTCACCGCCGTGTCCGACTTCTCCGGCAGGTTCGGGTTGTTGTTCGCCGTCGGGTTACCGGTCGCGAGCGTCGTCTCGAGATTGTGTGCGTCGTAATTGCTCCAGTTATCGACGCGGGCACTCAGCGTCAGCTGCAGCTTCGGCATCACCTCGATCAGATCCTGGGCGAAAAATCCGAAGAACCGCTGCGTGCCGCCGGCCACACGGTGAACGACAGGCGGCGTCCCCGTGGGCGCCACGTACGTCAGCTCGTCGCTGTCTCCGTCGATCCACCGGAAATCGGTCCCGGCCGAGACGACGTGCGTCCGAGAGCCGAGCTGGAACGGGCGCGACCACTGCACCATGCTGCCAACGGCGTTGGTCGGCACCGTCTTCTCGAGCGAGAGGTTGCTCTGGCTGCGCGGTGGCGTTGCCGCGGGCACCGCGAACGTGTTCTGGAAGAAGTCCACCTGATCGTAGAACAGCCGGCCTTCGACGGTGCTGCCTTCGGAGAATCGCAGCCGCACACCGCCGCTGCCGTACTTCCAGTTCGTGTCGTTCACCTCGCCGATCTTGCCGTTGTTGCGCTCTTCATCGAACACGCCGACGCGCATGAACAGGTTGACGCGATCGGTCGGGTTGTAGTCGAGCTTCGTGCTGAAGCTGTTGTACTTGACGTTGGCTTCGTTATCGATCGTGCCGCGCTCTTCTTCCGCCACGACCTCGTACCCGTCGGTCTGAAGCGTGGTGGCGTCGAACATCAGGCCCAGCTTGCTCCACACGTGGCTGGCGAACAGATCCATCTTGGGCGTCTGCAGGTTGCCGTACTGTGGCTTGAAGACCAGCGTGCCCGGCGTCGTGCGGTTGCTCACGATGTTGATGACGCCGCCCATCGCGTAGTTGCCGTAGAGGCTCGATGTCGCTCCATCGATCACCTCGATGCGCTCCGAGTTCATCATCGGCACGCGCGTCCAGTACACCCACCCCCCGAACGGATCGTTGAACGGGATGTCGTCGAGCAGCACGAGCGTGCGGCTGACGCCGCTCGGCCCGATGCCGCGCAGCGACACGCCCTGCGCCGTCGGATTCGCCACGATGCTGCTCGTCCGCCGGAAAAGACTGAACGTCGGCACCTGCCTCAACACATCGTCGGCCACGACAGCCGGCGACTGTGCGATCTGCTCGTTGGTGACGACGTTGATGCTGGCTGGAATGTCGGCGATGCGCTGCTCGATCCGTCCCGGCGTGACGACGAGCTGCTCGGTGACGCCGGCAGGATTGAGCCGCACTTCCACCGTCTGCGACGACTGTGCCGTAAGGTCGACGGTCTGCGTCTGCATCTGGAACCCGCTCGCCGAGACGCGCACGGTGTACACACCTGGCGTCAGCCCTTCCATCGTGAAGCGTTCACTCGAGCTCGCACCGGTGCGGCTGAGATTGCCGACCGGCAGCGTGGCCGTCACCTGCGCGCCGTAGATGGGCAGGCCTTGCGAGTCGAGCACGGTCACTTCGATGCGGCGATCGGCAGCTGGCGCCTGTGCCAGTGCAGGCGACGCAAGGGTAACCAGCCACATGGCGAAGGCCAGAAGCGATGAGGTCCTCATTCTGAAACCCCTCCGGAATCCCCTGGGAATCACGGGAAATCGACTGAATTGGCTTAGACTACCACAGGGATCACCTCGCGGTTCCGGGTTCTGGGTGCTGCGGTTCTAGGTTCGGGTTATTGGATCCGGTGGCATGAGGTACTACGCACGGATGCACAACGGTGCCGCGAGTGCAACGGGGCGACGCGCATGATGACGCGGCGGATCCTCCTGGGTGCGGCCTTCACGGCGCTTGCGGTTCTCTTTGCGATTGCCATCCACTCGCCTCCCGCGCGTTCGGCCGTGCGATCGTGGGCCGTCGCCAGGATCTCTTCCTCCTCGGGTATTCGAGCCACCATCTCGCGCCTCGACTACAACCTGCTCACGCTAAGCGTCAACGCCGGCGGCGTCGCGCTCACCGCCGACGGATCCCGGACACCGTTCTTCTCGGCGGAAGAGTTGCGGCTGAACCTTCCGTGGACGATCGTGCGTGGGCCGATCGCCGTCGAATCGCTCGAAGTCGAGAATCCCAGCCTCGTCATCGTGCGCGAAGCGGACGGGCAGCTCAATCTGCCCCGAGGTTCGGCGACAACCACGGATTCGTTTTCGGGTCCTCTCGACATCAGGAGATTCATCGTTCGAGGTCTTCGCGTTCGCTACGACGATCGGTCGGCCGGAGTGCTGGTGACGGCGAGCGACATCGGCATCGCCCTCGAGCAAACGATCGAAGGGCGCCTGAGTGGACCGATGCCCCTGACGAGCGTGTCGGTCACTGTTGACGAGCGGCAAACCCACCTCTCGACGCGTGGTGGACGACTCGCCTTCGACGGCCAGGCGCTCGCGCTCGAACACATCGTGCTCGATGCCCCGGAGGGTCGCGCCGAAATTGCCGGCAAGCTGACGTTGCTGCCCGGGTTCGATCTGACAGCGCTGCAATATGCAGGGCACCTCGATCTGGCCCGCGTTACGCCGTGGATCGGGCTCGACGGTGCGCCAACCGGATTGGTCTCGTTTTCGGGGACGGCCGCGGGCCGGCTCGATACGATCTCGACGACGATCGACGCGGCCGGCGATCGCCTCAACTGGCCGAACGTCGGTCCGCTCTCTGTGAGCGCTCGCACGGTCCTCACCGGTTCGGGGGCGGAGATCGAGTCGCTTCGCGTGACGGCTGCCGGCGGCGAGCTTGCCGGCCGTGCGCGCGTGCCCTTTGACGAACGCGCCATCGGCAGTGCCACGCTCAACTGGCAGAGTCTGCGGCTTTCGACGATCGTCTCTGCGTTCGTAGACGCTGCATCTGTCCCGCGATTCGCGTCCGTTGCGGAAGGATCGGCCGCGTTGAGCTGGACGGGACGCGCGTTCCTCGCCGCACGCGGCACGATCGAGAACAACCTGGCTGCGACGCCAGCTTCGCGTGGCGACGTTCCGCTGTCGGGCAGCGCCACGCTGAAGCTCGACGAAGGCCTGTGGCAGCTCTTACACGCGCACCAGATCGGCAATGCGGCAGAGATAACCGGGACATTCGCAGGGGCGGATCGATGTAAAGACGCCGGCATCCTCGACCTTGAGCGGACAGGTCGAGCTCCACGTCAGCGATCTGGCCGATGCCGTCGAGCTCGCGCGTAAGGCCGGGCTCGCGGGCGATGCCGACATCCTGTCGGACCTTGGCGGCCGCGCGACGATCGCCGGCGAACTCGCCGGCACGATCGGCGCCCCAACCGCCACCGGCACGATCGAGATCTCCGATCTCCGTTCCAACAACACCGGACCTGGTGTCGTCACAGGCCGATACTCTGCCTCGTCCAGCCGCATCGATTTCGACGCGCTGCAGGCGACGCTCGGTGCCAACACGCTGAGCGGTCGGGCCTCGATCGATCTACAAACCCACGGCCTCCGTGGCGAGTTGGCCGGCGAGTGGCCTCAACTGGATCTGATCGCCGGCGACCTTTCCGAGGAATGGCGACCGTCCGGATCCGCGGCCATCGAGGCGCGCATCGCGGGGACGCTCGACAACCCATCTGTCGCGGCTGAGGTCACGTCCGACGGATTACAGATCGCCGGGCAGACTGTCCAACGGCTGCGATCGACGCTGCACCTTGCCAATCGCATCGTCACACTGGATCGCCTCACGATGGATCAAGGCAACGGGACGCTGGAGGGAACTGGAACATATGCATTGTCGAGTGGCCGATTCTCGACGAACTTGAGAGGGAGCGATCTGACGCTTGACGCATCGAACGATACCGTCCCCGTCGATGCGAGGTTCGACCTGGAATTGAACGGCAGCGGAACGCTTGCGGAGCCCCACACGGACGGGTTCGTGCAATTCTCCCGCCTCACGTATGAGGGCATCGACATAGGGCCGGCGCGAGTAGAGGCTCAGAGTGCCGGACGTGAGCTCGAACTGAAAGGTGACGCGCCAGATCTGAACGCGTTCGTCTCGGCACGCATCGCTGTCGCCGAGCCGCATACGTTCACGGCGGACGTCCTGTTCGACGGAGCGAGCGTCAAGAGGCTGATCCCGCCTTCGCAACAGTCGTCGAACATGGCGCTCGACGGCACGATTGGGCTCCGACTTCAAGCGACGGGGCGCCTCGACGCCCTAGAGGACGCCACCGCCCAACTCGACCTCAGGGTGATCGACGCCACCGTGAACGGCGTCACCGTGGGCGCGCCACAGGCACGTCTGCACTACTCGCGCGACACGCTCGTGGCCGACAATCTCGAGTTGCGGATCGGCGCGGCACGACTGATCGCGAACGGCCGTCTCGCGCCCGGCGTACCCGCCGGCGAGGCGTTGCGGGTTTCGCTGACCGGGCCGATCGCCGATCTGATGCCGCTCGTGCGAACCGCCGACATCGACGCGCTGGATGCCTCCGGCAATATCGATTTCCAAATGCTGGTCACTGGACGTCCCCGGTCGCCTGACATCTCTGCCGACGTCACCCTCGCATCGGCCACACTGGTCTCGAGCGCGATGCTCCCGGCTACCGGCGTCAACGTGAACGCCACGTATGCAGCCGGCGTACTGGATCTTCGCGCGCTCGGCGCCACCTGGCAGGGCGCACGGATCACGGGCACGGGCCGAGTGCCCGCCTCAGTGCTCGCGGACCAGCTTCCCCAGTGGTACGCCGCGACATTGCCCGCGACGCGCGACCCCGCGCACGCCACGCTGCGCATCGCGTCGATCACACCGGCGGTCCTGTCGTCGTTCGTCCCCGACGGAGCTCTCGCGGACGTCACCGGTCAAATCGATGCGGTCGTCGCTGTGACCGCGACCTCTCTTGACGTCGAGCACATCGGGGCGGAGATCACGCTCGAGCGCGCGGAGCTCTCGCTGGCGCGGATCCCGCTGAATCAGAGCCGCCCGACCCGGCTTCGACTGGCAGACGGCCGACTGCAGGTTCTCGACTGGACGTGGGCAGGGGCCGGCAATCGCGTCAACGTGTCCGGCAGCGCGCTCCTGACCGGCGACTCACCGCGGCTCGACGTGGCGCTCGACGGCACGCTCGACCTGCGGATGTTGAGCGCGTTCTCCCGCGACGTCGCGACGAGCGGACGAGCCGCGATCGATGTGAAGGTGACGGGCCTCGCCGACGAGCCGCTCGTCGATGGCCGCATGACGATCGAGAACGGCGGCCTTGTCCTGCGAAGGCCGCGCTTCGCCGTGAGCGACCTGCAAGGCACGGTGACGTTTGCGCGCGACGCGCTGCGGCTCGGCGAGATCACGGCGAACGCGAACGGCGGGACGCTCCGGATTGGCGGTGGCATCCAGTACCCGAAATTCACGCTCTCCGGCGGATCGATCTCGATCACAGGACGCGGTCTCGCGCTCGAAGTCCCGGACGATCTCCGCAGCGAAATCGACGCCGATCTGCAGCTCAACGTATCGGACACGAGCCCGACGATAACGGGAAGCGTAACTCTGCTTCGCGGCTCGTACCGCAAGCCCGTGAGCCTCACGGCCCAGCTGCTCAACACGAATACACAGCCCGCCGTCCCCACCGCTCAGGCCGGGCCCGATTTGTTCAACCGCGTCCTGCTCAACGTCGACGTCAAGACGGCAGAAGGGGTCGTGGTCGACAACAACTACGCCCGGCTCGACATGTCGGCCAACCTCCGCATCGTCGGCACGCTCAACGAGCCCGTGCCTACCGGACGTGTCGCCATAGAGGAAGGCGGCGATGTGTTCCTCAGCGGCCGAACCTACGACGTCGTCCGGGGGACGGTCAATTTCACAAACACCAGAAAGTTCGAGCCGACCCTCGATCTCGCCCTGCAGACACGCGTGCAGCGTTATGACGTCACGCTCGAAGTGAGCGGCACGCCCGAAACGCTCAGCGCGAACCTGCGAAGCCCTGGCGTGAGCCAGGCCGAGCTCGTCTCGCTGCTTCTGACCGGCCAGCGCGGCGACACCACGGCCATCGCCCACACCGACATCGCACGCGGCCAGCTGCTGATGCTGCTCTCGGGCGAACTGCTGGGGTTCGCCGGGCGGGCGGTCGGGCTCGACACCGTGCAGGTGAGCCAGGGTCTCGGCGCCGCGGCGTCGGATTTCGATCTGCTGGCCACCGACACCGATCCCAGCGCGCGTCTCACCGTCGGGAAGAACTTGAGCCGCAATGTCGAGGTTCTCTTTTCGCAAGCCCTCAGCGGGACGGGCGACATCACCTGGATTGCCATCTATCGTCCGATTCAGAGCGTGGAAGTGCGCGGTGCGACGCAGGATGACGGGAGCCGGTCGTACCAGTTCCGTCACGAGTTCAGTTTCGGAGGATCCGGCTCATCTTCGCCGCGATTGGAGGCCGCCGAGCGTTCCGTTGAACTCGTCACGGACGTACGCGTTGGCGGGAGCCCTGGCTATCCGGTCGAAGACATTCGCCGCCAACTCCATCTGAAGACAGGCGAGCGGTTCGATTTCTACCGCTGGCAACAGGATCGTGACCGTTTGCAGCGCTTCTACCACGAACGGGAGTTTCTCGAAGCGCGCATCGCGGCACGGCGATCGGCCGCGCCAGCCGGACAATCCGGTGTGGCTCTCGAGTACGACATCGAACGCGGCCCACAAACAAAGTTGACGATCGATGGACATCCACTCCCGCGGAACCTTGTCGAACGGATGGAAGACGCATGGGTCTGGGCCGTGTTCGACGACTTCCTTGTGGACGATCTCGCGGCGATGGTGAAGGAATCTCTCACTGGCGACGGATACCTCCGCGCCGACGTTCAGGCGCTGGTCGTCTCCGAACCAGATGCCGCGCTGAAGGAAATCGCCGTCCGCATCGCTCCAGGCACTCGATTCACCGATCGGCGGATTGTCTTCTCGGGCCAGGAGGCGCTGACGGCGTCAACGCTCGACACCTTGATACGCACGCGCGCGCTTGAAGCGTCGAGCTGGTTGGACCCGTCTGCTCTTCAGGCCGCCGTCGAACAGCAGTATCGACTGCGTGGATACCTCGACGCGTCCGCCAAGGTGCAGCCACCCGTCTTCAACGGCCGGTCGGCCGAACTGCCGGTGCAGATCAGCGAGGGCCGGCAGTACACGGTGGCCCGGCTCGACGTGCAGGGGACACAGGCGCGTTCCCGCGATCAAATCGCCGCCGCGTTCGGCGTCGCGGCCGGATCGCCGTACCAACCGGCGGCACTCGAGCCTTCACGGCGGGCCGTCGAAGCCGATTACCTCCGCGACGGCTACAACAACGTGCGCGTGACCGTGACGCCGGCGATCGATGCGGCGCGCGGCTCGGTGGATCTCGTGCTCGTTGTCGACGAAGGGGTTCAGCAGGTGCTGGCCGGTCTCGACGTCAAGGGCGCGGACATCACCCGCCGTGGCGTTATCGATCGGGCGCTCGATGTCGAGATCGGACAGCCCGTCAATCAGACCGAGTTCTTACGCGCCGAAACGCGCCTGTACGACACCAGCGCGTTTCGAACCGCCGATATCGCGCTCGTCCCGTTCGAGACAGACCAGAGCGGCCGGGTGGAGCGCGTGCGCGCCGAAGTGACGCTGCAGGAGCTCGCGCCGTATCGGCTCCGCTACGGGTTCAGAGTGAACGATACGATCACGCCGGTCGAGTTCGACCGCGAGCTTCGCCCGGCGCTCGTTGTCGATTTTCTGCGGCGTAACCTGTTCGGTCAGGCGATCTCGGCCGGCGCGGCCGCGCAGATCGAGGCGGACCGCCGACTGCTGCGCGGCGTCCTCTCGCTCCCGCGATTCTTCGGCCTGCCGGTGACGACGAACCTGTTCGCGACGCGATCGCGCGAAGACTTCACCCCCGAGGGGGCGACACCGTTCGTCGAAGACGAATCGGGCATCACCGTCGAGCAGAGGTTGGCGCTGTCGCCGAAGATGGGGGTCACCTATGGCTATGACTATTCACGGTCGCACATCTTCGAGCCCGATCCCCTGCCCGGCATTCCGCCCCTGGAGCTGCAAGCCAAGGTCGCGCGGCTGACAGGCACGTATGCGTGGGACAGGCGAAACGATCCGATCGCACCGCAGGACGGCTGGTTCCACTCGTCGGGCGTCGAGCTGGGCACGAAGATTCTCGGCTCGGATTTGCGCTTCGTCCGATACCTGGCACAGCAGCACTATTACCGGCACGTGCATCGCCGCCTCGTGCTGGCGTCGGCCGCGAGGCTCGGGTTCGGCCGCGGGTTCGAACAGGATCTGATTCCCAGCGAGCGCTTCTACGCCGGAGGCGGCACGAGCGTGCGGGGCTTCGCCGAAGACAGCCTCGGCGCCGTCGATTTCTTCGGCGACGCCAGGGGCGGGAACGGCATGCTGATTCTCAACCAGGAAGCGCGGATGTTCCTGTTCGGATGGGTGCACGGCGTCGCGTTCGTGGATGCCGGCAACATCTTTCCCAAGGCCAGCGACTTCTCGTTTACGGATCTGCAAGCGGGCGCCGGCGGGGGCATCCGCATCAACTCGCCGTTCGCCCTGCTGCGAATCGATTTCGGCGTGCCGCTGACGAGCCGTCGAAGCCGAACCACGGGCCGGTGGTACTTCGGCATCGGACATGCCTTCTGACGCAGAATCTAAAATCTAGAAACTAAAATCTAGAATCTTCTTGGAGATCTCGCCGAAGATTCCAGTACGTAGTGTCCGGCTTTAGCCGGACTTCACGCGGTTTCTAGTTTCTAGATTTTAGTTGTTGTTTCCAGTTTTTAGATTCTAGTTTTTAGATTCGAGCTTCCAGTTTCCCCACCGCTACCGTCCGCGCAGGCTTTGCATGAGCGCCATCACGGCGGGACGCTCGGGCGCGTTCGGCGCCAGCTTCAGGAAATATTCGAGGTGCGTCGCCATTCGGTCGAGCTGCTGGAGCCGCGAGTACGCCAGGCCCGCGTAGTAGTGCGCGTAGGCGAAGGCGGGATCGATCGTCGTGGCCTTCTCGAAGGCCGCCGCCGCCGGTTCCCACTGCTCGGCCGCGCTGTGTGCCAGCCCGAGCTGGTAGTTGGGATGAAACTGATCCGGTGACAACGCGACCGCCTGAGATGCCTTCTCGACCGCCAAACCAGGGTTCGCGTCGACAAGCGCGAGCGCGGACTCTCCGACGAGCGACCAGGGCGTCGGTGGATCCACGCCGGCCGACAACCGTCCGAACTGCGCCCTGGCATCGTCGGGACGGCTCAGATGAAGATAACTGCGTCCCGCCAGATAGATCGCGTCCGGCGGCGGCTCGGGCTGCGCGGTGATGGCGTTGGCCGCGTCTTCGTACCGGCCCGCGTCGAAGTTGATCTGCGGGCTCACCGGTTCCTGCGCGCGCACGAGAGCCACGGCGCTGAGAACGGCTGTGAGTGTCAGGACGATGTGGGATTTCATGGCTGGTGCCCCTTGTGTACAGGATACGTCACTCGTCATGGAGATGCACAGAAGATCAGAAGATCAGTGTTTTTTCTTCTGATCTCCTGATCTTCTGTAGAGGCACTCTTCGCTAATAAAAATCGTGAGAATCGATCGCAATCGCGGCGTTCGCCAGCGCGTGCAACCGTTCGGCTTTGACAGACGTCACGCCTTCCTGATTCTGCAGGATGCCATCGACGAGCAGGAATGGCTGCTCGAGGATCGTCAGACGGTTGCGATCGAACAAATCGGGCCGCACGATGATGTTGGCGATGCCGGTCTCGTCTTCGAGCGTGAGAAAGACGAAGCCCTTGGCGGTGCCCGGACGCTGGCGCGTGATGACGCTGCCGGCCACGCGAATGCGGCGCCCGTTGCGCGCGTGCGGCAGATCGACGGCGCGCAGCACGCCGCGCATCGCCAGTTCGGAACGGCGCATGGCCATCGGGTGGGGGCCAATCGTCAGATGCGTACCCGCATAATCCGCCGCGACCCGTTCTTCGCTGGACATGGGCGGGAGCGGGCACTGTTCATCTCCCAGGGATTGGGGATTAGGGATTAGGGATTGGGGCTGCGACGCGTGTCCCGCGTTCGCGTGATACCCGTGCTGTCCTAATCCCCAATCCCTAGTCCCTACTCCCTGCTCAGGTTCAGCGTCCCGGAACAGTTCTCCCGCGGGACGTACCGCTTTTTCAATTTGCCACAGAGCCTCGCGGCGTTCGTAACCGAAAGAGGCGAACGCGCCGATGTCGGCGAGTGTTTGAAGTTCCTCACGGCGAATGCCCGTTCGGTTGACGAGATCGTCGACGGATTTGAATCGTAGTGGTGGCTCCATTGGCAATGTCGGTTGCGCTGGGACGGTCCAATCGTGCGAGCACGTATTGCAGAAATACGAGCCTGCCTTCACGGTCTCGATCATCGATTCATCATCGCATCCGCATTTGGGGCACACACGTGTGATACCCGTGACAGAACCAATCCCTAATCCCCAATCCCTAATCCCTGCTTTCTCGATCGAGCGCCCGACCTCCTCGCGAAGCCCGGAAACATAGCGAAGCCCCAATCGCACCGTGCCGTCTGGATCGACCCGGCAGTTCCAGTCCGAGTGCTGGACGTCGACGCTGGCAAAGCGCACGCCGCGGCGCTGCGCGTCCTTGACGAGCGTGGCCGGATGATAAAAGCCCATCGGCTGGTTGTTGAGGAGTGCCGTGTAGAACGCCGCCGGGAAATGCGCTTTCAAATACGCGCTCGCATACGCCAGCAGCGCGAAGCTGGCGGCATGGGATTCGGGGAAGCCGTACAGCGCAAACGCGGTGATGGACGAGATAATCTGCTCGGCGGCCTCGCCCGTGATGCCGTTGTTCGTCATGCCCTCGCGCAGCTTGATCTCCACCTGCTTCATGCGTTTTTCGGATCGCTTGAAGCCGAGCGCCCGCCGCAAATCTTCGGCCTGCCCGCCCGTGAACCCGGCGGTGACCATCGCCATGCGCAGCAACTGCTCCTGAAACAGCGGCACGCCGAGCGTGCGCTCGAGAATCGGTTCGAGCGACGGATGCGCATAGCGCACCTCTTCGCGTCCGGCACGCCGGTTCAGATAGGGATGCACCATGTTGCCGACGATCGGCCCCGGGCGGATGATGGCCACCTCGACGACGAGATCGTAGAAGCGCTCGGGATGCAGCCGCGGCAGCGTGGCCATCTGCGCGCGCGATTCCACCTGGAAGACGCCGATGGTGTCGGCCTCCTGCAACATCTTGTAAACGGCCGGGTCGTCCGGCGGCAAATGTGCCAGATCCAGAACCTGTCGGGATTGGGGACTGCGACGCGTGCCCGCTGAATCTGGTTGGTTGACGAGTGTAATGGCGTCCTGTAGAACGGCCATCATGCCGAGGCCGAGCAGATCGACTTTGACGAGCCCCATGTCGGAGCAATCGTCCTTGTCCCACTGCAGCACGACGCGGCCGGGCATGCTCGCGTTTTCGAGCGGCACCACGCTGTCGAGCTGCCCCTGACAAATCACCATGCCGCCGGAATGCTGGCCGAGGTGGCGCGGCAGATCCTGCATGCGCGTCCAGAGCTCGGCGAACCATCGGAACGTCGGATGATCGAGCTCGCAGCCGGCATCGACCATCCGCTTCCGCAGCGTATCGGCGGGATCGACGAACTCGAACTGGCTCATGATTTTCGAGAGCCGATCCACCTGCGCGGTGTCGATGCCGAGCACCTTCCCTACTTCGCGTGCCGCGCTCTTGCCGCGATAGGTGATGACGTTGGCCGTCATCGCCGCCCCGAGCCGCCCGTATTTTTCGTAGACGTGCTGAATCACCCGCTCGCGCCGATCGCCGCTCGGCAGATCGAGATCGATGTCGGGCCACTCGCCGCGCTCTTCCGAAAGGAACCGCTCGAACAGCAGATCCATCCCGACCGGATCGACGGCCGTGATGCCAAGGCTGTAGCAGACGGCGCTGTTGGCGGCCGACCCCCGTCCCTGCACGAGGATGTCGTTGTGCCGGCAGAAATTGACGATGTCCCAGACGATGAGGAAGTAGCCGGCGAGATCGAGCCGCTCGATGAGATCGAGCTCGCGCGCGATTTGCGCGCGGGCGCGGTCGTGATAGGGCCGGTAGCGCTCGCGCGCGCCCAGGTCGGTGAGCTTGCGGAGGAACGAGGCGTGCGTCTCGCCCGGCGGCACGGGATAGTCGGGAAAGCGATAGCCGAGATCGGCCATCGTGTATTCGAGCCGTTCGGCCAGCGCCTCGGTCGACGTCACCGCCGCGGGCCAGTCGCGAAACAGCCGCGTCATCTCTTCGGGCGGTTTCAGGTAGCGCTCGGCATTGCGCGCGAGCTTCCGGCCCGCCTGCGCGAGGTTCGTCTTGTAGTGGATGCAGGAGAGCACGTCGAACAACGGACGCTCGCGCGGTTCCGCGAACCGCACGCCGTTGGTCGCGACGAGCGGCACGTGAAACGCGCCGGCGATGTCGGCCAGCGCGCGGTTGTCGGCCTCTTCGTCGCGCAGGAAATGGCGCTGCAGCTCCACATACACATGGTCGCGCCCGAACAGCCCGACGAGCGGATCGATGAGGCCGCCGACGCCGTACTTCTCGAACCCCAGCAGCTCGCGTCCGGCGAGCGCGACGAGCCCGCGCGTCTGCCCGTCGAGCTCGTCGAGTGCGAGCGCCCCCTCACCTTTCGGCGCGCGCATTTTCATGCGCGTGACGAGCCTGCAGAGGTTTCGGTAGCCTTCCGCGGATTCCACCAATACCGGAAACCGAAGGTGCTCAGGTGGGCTCGAGGGCTGAGGGCTCGTGGGGTTCGTAGGGTCGGCGATGAGTTCGGGTGCGTGATCGTGAGCTCGGCGCCGATGAGGGCCTTGATGCCGGCGGCTGATGCGGCGCGGTGAAAACGTGGAGCGCCGTACACGCCATCGCGATCGAGTAGTGCGATGGCGGGATACCCGAAGCGCGCGGCCTGGTCGACGAGCGCCTCGGGTAAGGATGCGGCTTCTAAAAAACTGAAGGCTGACGCGGTATGGAGCTCAATGTACATATGAACACTGGAAGATTGGGAGATTGGGAGATTGAGAGAATGTTGTTGGATTGATGAATGACGAGTGTGAGATTAAACTGCCAACACTCTCTCAATCCACAATCTCCCAATCTACCAATGCTGCGTTAGTCCATTAGTCCACCAGGCCATCAACAAACCACGCGTCCGAATCGAGCGCGTGAGAGATCCGATACGTCGTTCCGTCGCGCAATGCCACGTCCCATTCATCGCAGTTCCATGGATCAAATCTAGGTGCGATAGGTGCAACGGGAACGCGACGATTGACGATGGACGATCGCCGATCGCCGATCGACGACGCCCGCCACCAGTCGCCGGACGATCGCCAGGGGCCTTCCGCGCGCTCGACGTGGCCGCCGCCAAATCCGCGGCGATCGGTGGTCACGCGAACGGGCCGGCCGTGTTCCATCGCGACGCGGGCCGGAATGGGCGACCGGAAGCGCCGCAAGACACGCGACCCGCACAGGGATTGGGGATTAGGGATTGGGTTGGTGGTTCGTGAAGTCGCGCGGAGGCTCGAACTTCGCCATGGCGAACGCGCCCGGACGATAGGTGTCGACCAGCGCCGGCGCGCCCACACGATCGGCGCCCATGAGCGCGCCGAGGCGGGCCATGAGCGTTGCGAGCGTGTCGGCCGGCAACGCGCGGGCGAACAACCCGAACTGCAGCACACGCCCTTCGGTGACGTCGACCGCAATGGCCACGCGATCGATCGCTTCGGACGGCGGGTTCGACTCGAGATCGAGCAGCGCGAGCGTGCGCAGCACACGCGCGTCGCGCATCGGCGCCGGCAGCTCGACGACGCGCTCGTGCAGCGCGGACGACACCAGTTTCAACGTGACGCGCAGCGCGACTGCACCGCGATCGCGGCGTTCGAGCCGATCGCACAACGGATCGAGCAGCCGTGCGAGCACGAACGACAACGGCTCGAGCCCCTCGATGGGCCATTCGAGATCGAGCGCCTCTTCGAACTGCTCTGTCGCGCCGGCGGGCACCAGGGGTCGCACCTCGTCGCCACGCGCCCATTTCTGCCAGCGAAGCCCGGCTTGCCCGAGGCGGGCGGATAGATCGCTGGAAGGAAGCGCCGCCAGATCGCCCAACGTGCGCAGACCCCAGCGCGCGAGTTGTTCGATTTCCGACTCCGGGCTGCGGGCTCCGGACTCCAGGTCCGCCCGGGAGTCTGAAGCCTGAAGGCCGAAGCCCATCTGCGTCAGTGTCCTTAGCGGGCAATGGCGCCAGCGTTTTCGCTTCTTCTCCGCGCGGAACGACGGTCAATCCCGCGCGAGCACAGGCAACGAGCCTCGCCGCGGTCGTCGTGGCCGCGATCGCGATATGCACGCGCAGCCCGGCGTCGGCGGCGGCACGACGCAGCTCTTCGCCAATGGCGCGAGGCTCGCCGATGAGGCTGCCCAACCCGCTCACGTCGAGCGTGACCACGGATCGCCCCTCGACGCGCTCGGGGCGTGCGTTTCGACCCGCGGCGAAAAATCGCGCGCGAGGCTCACCATAGCTTGTCCTCCGGATTCACGGGACAAGCGGAGGCGGCTTCCCTCTGCCCTGACGTGCAACGAGTTAGCAGGCGGCGGCAGATAGAGGCACGCGAACATGGTGATCGCTCTCGATGGCTCTTGACCGAACGACGCGAGCGGTGATGAAGCTGGGCTTCAGCCGGGAGCCCGGAGCCGGGGGCCAGCAGCACCGTCACTCCCCCGCTGCTGCGCGCGATCGGCTCGCTGCCCACCAGCACGCACGCCGTGTCGCTGCTTTCGATGACGCGCTGCAGCCGCAGCCATGTCGTATACGGCAACCGCTTGATGGCCTGAGGCGCGACCTCTCCGAGATCGAGCACGACGAGGCCAAACCCGCCCGCCTGCAGCACGATGTTCAGCGCCTTCACCCCACGATCGAGGCTTTTCTGCAGCGTGCCGTATTCCAACGACAAACTGACACGCGACGATGAAGTCGCCTCGCCGCGCACCCACAGCATGCGTGGGAAATCGATGTGATGGGCGGCGGCCGACACCGGATCGAACATGTCGAGGGGATCGATGAGCGCGACGGCTTCGCCGCGCGACGTCGCACCGGCCAGCGCCGACACGGCCACCGCGAGGCGCCCCGAAGACCGCGGACCAACCACCTCTGATAAATGACCACGGGGCAGACCACCCTCGAGGCGTGCGTCGAGGGGGGCAATCCCGGTCGGCACCAGCCAGCGGGTGGGTATGGGGTCTGACCCCCGGTACTGGTACGGGGGTCAGACCCCAAAGCGTGTGGTCGAGCTGGCGGTGGCGAAGGAGGGCTTCGAGGTGGTCGCGCCCCTTCGACTCGCTCGGGGCGTGCGGCTCGTTCAGGGCTGGGGCTGTCGGCATAATCTGCGTCCTCTCAACAGACTTTCGCTTTATCTTCGCCATGCTAGATCGAACCCCGCCGGCAATGCAAGAGCAAACGGGGTCAGACCCCGGTGACTCGCGAACGGGGCTATATGCTTGATAGAAAGTGAATCCAGACATCGCCGAGCGCAGACTCCTGAACCAGCGCCTGACGCGGCCAGAGTTCCGACAGCCAGCCGATGTGATTGCCTGGTTCGGCGCCATGCAGGCGCAGGAGTTCGAACCGGCGAAATGGGCCCTCGCCCTGCGCATGCAGGACGGCATAACTGACGCGGTTATCCAGCGTGCCTTCGACCAGGGCCGGATTCTCCGGACGCACGCGATGCGCCCGACCTGGCACTTCGTCACCTCCGCCGACATTCGCTGGCTCGTCGAGTTGACGGCGCCGCATGTGCACCGGGCGATGGCGTCCTACCGCCGACGATACGGCCTCGACACCGCCACCCTCACGCGCGGCACTTCTATCATCGAGCGCGCGCTCGCCGATCGGCGCTATCTCACGCGTCGAGAGCTGGGCGACAAACTGCGGCAATCTGGGCTCACGCTCGACAACGTCCCGCTCGCGCTCCTGTCGATCTATGCCGAGCTCGAGGGGGTCATCTGCAGCGGCCCTCGCCGCGACAAACAGTTCACCTATGCGCTCATGGCCGAACGGGCACCAGACGCGGCGCGCCTGTCGCGCGACGAAGCCCTGGCCACGCTGAGCCGCCGCTACTTCAGGAGCCATGGGCCCGCCACCATTCGAGACTTCGTGTGGTGGTCAGGGCTGATGACGGCAGATGCACGCAGAGGGCTCGAGATCATTCGGGCCCGGCTCGAGGAGGTGGATGGGCGGACGGTACTGGAGTGTGAGGACTGGTGGCCCGGGCACAACGACACGCGACGATCTCGTCCATCTGCTTCCGATCTACGACGAGTACCTCGTGTTGTACCGCGATCGCGAGGCCGTGCCGCACGGTCCATCGATCGTCCCGTCGGGCCGAACGCCCGCGATCTTTCAGCACGCGCTCGTCATCGCCGGGCAAGTGGCCGGCACGTGGAGAACGGCGCTGGAATCCGGGGGTGGCCTGATTCACGCACATCCAATGCGGACGTTGACCAGGCACGAGCAGCGCGCGCTGCCCGCCGCGGTCGAACGCTATGCACGATTCCGGGGTGCACCGCTGCGCTTGTCGTCACCGAGCGGCCCCGCCCGCCCCGCTACCGGCCGACGCCGATCGAGGCGAAAGGGCGCCCGGAGGATCTGATATAAGGCTCCTGCACCCCAAGCCCGGGAGGATTCCATGCGGATGCGGCTGTTCTTTACCGTCCTGCTGCTGGCGGTTTCGACCGCTGGCGCGATCCACGCGCAGATCACCGCCAATCCCATTCCGGCGCCGGTCGAGAAGCGCGGCCTGATGGTCGAGATCAAGGACGTCGTGCGCCTGCCCGATACGCGCGGCCTGCGTCCGCGCCGATCAGGACGTGACCCGGCCGGCTGGGCGCGCGTCAGCTTCGTCCGCGACTGTCCGGACGGCCGCCGGTTCGCCAACGACTCGCGCGGCTTCCTGTACCTGCTCGACCGCAACAACCAGCCGTCGGTGTACGCGAACGTCGCCGCGGCGTTCCCGTTCGCGATCTACAACCGGCTCGAGAGCGGGTTCATCGGCTTCGACTTCCACCCCGAGTTCGCGCAGAACGGCCTGTTCTACACCGTGCACGGCGAACGCGCGGCCGGCAATCCCGCGACGCCGAACTTCATCCCGCCGGGATTTACGCCGGCGGACGTGACGTACCACAACGTCATCACCGAGTGGCACGCCACCAACCCGGCGGCGAACACGTTCGAGGGCACGCGGCGCGAGCTGCTCCGCGTCGGCGCACATCGTCGACAACCTGACCCACCCGATGGGCGACGTCGAGTTCAACCCGACGGCGAAGCCCGGCTCGCCCGACTACGGCCTGCTCTACACGAGCGGCAGCGACCTCGGGTTCAGCAACGGCGGCGGGCCGAACGCGAACAATCCCGGCCAGACGCAGCGGCTCGACTCGGTCATCACGGCGATCCTGCGGATCGATCCGCGCAGCCCGTCGGTGTCGGGCGGGACGAAGGGGCTCGGCGACTACACGATTCCGGCGGTCAACAAGTTCGCCGCGGACGGCGATCCGAAGACGCTCGGCGAGATCTACGCCTACGGCTTCCGGAACGCGCACCGGCTGTCGTGGGACCTCACCGACGGGACGATGTTCGCGTCCGACATCGGCATGAACCACATCGAGGAGATCAACATCGTCCGCAACGGCGAGAACTACGGCTGGATGAAGCGCGAAGGCTACTGGGAGAACGGCATGACCCGGCCCGGCGGCGCGCTCAACCAGCTGTTCCCGCTGCCGGCGGACGTGCTGGACGGACGGCAGAAGGACGGCTTCACCTATCCGGTGGCGATCTACGACCACGACGAGGGACGGGCCGTCAGCGGCGGCTTCGCCTACCACGGACGGATCGCCGCGCTGCGCGGCAAGTTCGTGTTCGGCGACATCCAGCGCGGCCGTCTGTTCGCGGCCGACGTCGCGGCGATGAAGAAGGCCGACGACGGCATTCCGCAGACCGTGGCGCCGGTCGAGGAGATCCAGCTCTACGTGCGCGATGCGAGCGGCAACCGCGCGAACGTCACGCTGCGGGAGCTGGTCGAGAAGACGATGGGGCAGCGACCGTGACGCGCGCCGATCTGCACATCAGCCGCAGCCGCGACGGCGAGCTGTTCATCACGTCGCGGCAGGACGGCATGATCCGGATGCTCGTGCCGTAGCCTAGCGGGGCGTCGGCTTTGTGCCAACCAGGCTGGCAACGGATGCGGCGATGACAGACGGGTCCACTGGTTTGGCCAGATGCGCCTGATAGCCTGCGACCACCGCCTGTATGCGATCCTCCGGATTGGCATAGGCGGTGACCGCAATCGCAGGGATATCGCGCGTGACCGCGTTCGCTCGTATCTGGCGGATGAACTCGTAGCCGTCCGTGTTCGGCATGCCGACATCCGATATCAGCACGTCGGCGGCGAAGTGCGACTCGAGCAGTACGTCGAGTGCCTCGCGGGCCGTTGCGACCGACTTGACCTTCGCGCCGTACTGGCGGAGGGCCGTCACCAGCATCTCGCGTCCATCGTCGTTGTCGTCGACGACGAGCAGGGCGACTCCTTTGAGCGTCACGAGGCTGGATCGACGAGTGTCCACGCCCTTCGGCTCCAACTTGCTGCTGGCGACCGGTAAGCGGAGAAAGAAGGTCGATCCCCGGTCGACCCCCGCGCTCTCGGCTTCGATCGCGCCGCCATGGAGCTCGACAATCTGCCGCACAAGCGCGAGGCCGAGTCCCAGCCCGCCGTGGCGGCGGCTCGCCGACGCGTCCGCCTGGCGGAACCGGTCGAACAGATATGGAAGAAATTCGCGGCTGATGCCCTGGCCGGTGTCGCGCACGATCAGCTCGACCTTCGGACCCACCTTCGCAACCTGCACGTCGATCCGGCCGCCCGGACTCGGTGAATTTCACCGCGTTCGCCATCAGATTCCAGACGACCTGCTGCAGCCGGTCGGGGTCGCCGTTGACCGGCGGCCGTCGTTATCGAATGACGACGCTGATCGCAATGCTGCTTGGCCGCGGCGGCCGGCGTGACCACATCGAGCGCGGCCTGGACGACGTCTTCGATCGCAGACGCTTCGAGCTCGAGCCGCAGCTTGCCGCTGATGACCCGGGCCATGTCGAGCAGGTCTTCGACCAGCCGCAGCTGTGAGGTGGCGTTGCGCTCGATCACCTCGAGCGCGTGCGCGCGCGATCGACCGGGGCTGGGTGCGCAGGATCCGCGTCCAGCCGATCACGGCGTTCAGCGGCGTCCGGATCTCGTGCGACAACGTGGCCAGGAACTCGTCCTTGAGCCTCGACGCTTCCTCGGCGACGCTGCGCGCGCCTGCTCCGACGCCGCGATCTGGTTGCGCAGCTCGCGCTCGCTGATGACGCGCTCGGTGACATCCTCGATCACGCGTGATGGTGCCGATCGACCATCGCCGTCACCGAAGCGGCTCGATCCGCGCGCTCTGCGCCATCTCGGTCGATGCCGGCGCCGTGGAAGTTGCGCGTGATCGGCAGCAGGAACTTGTGGAAGCGCTCGGACGAGCACGTGCACTTCGCCGGCGAGCGCGTCGCGGTAGTAGCTGATCGAGCCGCGATCCGGCAGCGACGGATAAAGCTCGAGCAGCGGCCTGCCCGACGGCCTCGCTGGTCGGCAATGCCGGTCTGCGCCTCCAGCCACGGGTTCCACTGCCGGACGATCAGCTGCGATCGGTGATGAAGATGCCGCGGTCGTCGAGCTCCTCGAACCAGCGCGGCAGGCCGCTTGGCGAGCAGCGCATCGGATGGGGCCGATCTGTACATTCACTGATGCGTGCTGCTCCCAGTCCTCAACGGCGCGGATCAGGCGATCGAGCGAGGCGACGCTCAGGACGATGATCAGGTAGCCGCTCACCTGGGTGTCGCGCAAGCTGAAGCCGGCATGCACGACCAGCGCGTAGCTGATGCCCTCGCTGGTGCGACCCGCAGCGACTCGAGAATGGCGCCGAGGCTCTCGATGCTGAGTTGCGGAACGGAGAACGACACCTGCACTTTCAGCAGGTTGCCGAAGGTGCCGAGGCAGGCATTCAGCAGGATGTTGCCGACCTCGGTGATCACCTCGCGCGCCGACGCGTCGATCGACAGCGGCAGCGCCGGCTCGTTGGTCAGCAGCTCCTTGAGAATCGCGGCGCCGGCCTGGTCGAGGATCAGCAGCGCATCGCCGGCCACCGGGCCGGTGAAGATCTGGTGCACGCTGGCCACGTCGGTCGCTGGATGACGCGCTCGAGCGACTCCGCCGACTTCGTCGATCGGGTGAATGCGTGACGTGCGGGCACGTCGAGCAGGACCCGATGCCCGGTCAGCTGCGACAGCGACGCGGCCGCGCGGCCGAACCCGATGTTCAGCAGCTCGACGAGCGCGTCTTGCTGGACGGCGGTCAGCTCCATCATGCCGGCGCCCTCGAGCACACCCGACACGAGCGCTCAGCAGGCTGGCGCGATCGATCGGCTTGTTCAGAAAGCGACGCGCGCCCGCCGCCGCGGCCAGTCTCGCGGGAAGAGTCCTGGATATCGGCCGACACGACGATCGCCCGCGACGCTTCGGATCGAGCTCGTGCAGCTTCGTCAGCACGTCAAGCCCGTCATCCCTTCATCACCAGATCCAGCATGACCACGTCCGGCTTTTCGAGGAAGTAGCGCTCGAGCGCGGTCATCCCGTCCTCCGCTTCGACCACGTCGTAGCCGGCGGCTCGTTCGAAGCATGGCGCGCATCGCTACGCCTGGCCAGGCCCGAGTCGTCGACGAGCAGGAGTCTTTGCGTCATACACGCTCGAGAATCGCGTCTGCCATCCGGTCGAGGCCGACCTAGCCATCGCTGAGTCCCGCATCGACGATCGACGCGCGGCATTCCGTAGACGACGCAGCGTGTCTTCGGCTTCCGTCAAAATGGTCCCGCCCTTGGCCTTGATCCACGCCGAGCCTTCGCGGCCGTCCGCGCCCATGCCCGTCATCACGATGCCGAGGACGCGACCTGACCGTAGACGTCGGCGGCAGACTGAAACAGCGAATCGACCGACGGCCGGTGGGGCGTATCGAGCGGCCGCACGTCGAGGTGGGTCATGACCTGGCCTGGCGCCGTTGCGGCGCAGCGTCAGATGGCGGCCCGCCGGGCGCGATGTAGAGACGATCCCGGCGCGACACTTCGACGCCATCGGCCGCTTCGCAGCACGGTCAGCGGCGGACATGCTCGTTGAGCTTGCGCGCGTAGAACTCAGTGTAGCCAACCGGCATGTGCAGAACAATCGCGATCGGCACCGGCAATTCGGCCGGCAGCTTGGGGATGAGCGTTTCTCAAGCGCCTGCGGTCCGCCGGTCGAGATGCCGATGACGACGATGTCGACGGCGTGCGACGCCGCGCGCTCGGCTGCACTGTGTCCGGCGTCACGCCGGATCTGGCGCGACCGCGGGCGCGCGCGCGCCGCCGCCTTGACCTTCTCGACCAGATCGTCGCTCATGTCGAGCAGCCGATCCGACGCGAGCGCCGTCGGCTTCTGGACGAAGTCGACCGCTCCGGCGTCGAGCGCCGTCAGCACCAGTCTCGCCGGACTCGCTGGCGACGCTGACGATGACGATCGGCAGCGGGCGGCGCGCCATCTGCGCGCGTCATGAACCCGACGCCGTCGAGGATCGGGCATGATCAGATCGCAGGTGACGACATCGGGCTTCAGCGCGACCACCTGCTCGAGCGCCTCCGGCCGTCCCGCGCGGTGCCCACGACCTCGATGAACGGGCTGCGCGACAGCATCTGCGTGACGACCTTGCGGACGTAGGCGGAATCGTCCACGATCAGGACACGGGTCACCGAAGTGTTTGCCATCAGCTCCTGCCGTTCAACGTTTTGCATAGACGAACGCCCGCTCGTGATCCTCGAGCATGAATCGATCCGGTCACCGTGCAGCAGCGACTCTGAGGCGCCGACGAAGAGAAACCCGGGCGTGGGCATCAGCTCCGCGAACATGCCGCACGACGCGCCTGACGACTGTGGCGAAAAATAGATGAAAGCGTTGCGGCAGAACACGATCGGGCTGCGACGCAAACAGCAGCGACCTCCCGCGGCTCCATGAGGTTCACGACGCTCCACGACGAAATGCGCCGGCTCAGCGACGGCGACCGGCGAACGACGTCGCCGTCGAGCGACGAAGTACTTCTCCCGAAGCGCGGGCGGCAGCGCGCGCAACGACCGCTGGCCGGTAGCGGCCGGCGCGCGCCTTGCGATCGCCGCGCTGCTGCCGTCGCTGGCGTGGATCTCGATCGGCACGCGATCGAAACCAGCCGGACTCCTCGAGCGCCATGGCGATGGTCAGCGGCTCCTCCCCGATGGCGCAGGGCGCGCTCCAGATCCGGATCGGCCGCGCGCCGGCGCGCGCGACCAGCTCGGGCATGACCCGGCAACGCAGCGCGCGCATCTGGTCGATTTCCCGCCAGAAGTAGGTTTCCGGCACCGACAGCGCGTCCATCACCTCGCGCCATCGGCCTCGTTGCCGCCGCGCTCGTCGTACTTCAGCAGGTAATACAGATCGAGAAACGATCGAAACCCGCGCTCGACCACGAGCGGCGCCAGCCGGTCTCTCAGCAGTTCGGTGCGGCCATTGTCGTAGGCGAGACCCATGCGGTCGTGGATGAGTTCGCGCAGCAGCGGCAATCCCGTCTCCGACACGCCCAGGTTTTCCGGAACGAACGCCATTCACTCCCTGCTTTCACGAACACCGGAGAGCCGCGACAACGCCGCCGCCGCCGCTTCACGCACCGCGGGTGAAGAATCGGTTTCCGCCATCGCCGAGAAACGTCGTGTCAGTCCGCGCGTGCCGATGCGCGACAGCGCGCGAACGGCCTCGCGGCGCACCACGGCGTCGGCGTCCGACAACGCTTTCTGCAGACACGCCGAGGCCGCTGGATGGGTCAGCCGGCCGAGCACCTCGACGACGCCACGGCGAAGATTCGGGTCGTCGGCGCCGAGTGATTCGGCCACGAACGGAATCGCCGACGGCGCAAGATGCGCCAGCACGGCGAGCGCGTCTTCGCGGCGCGCTGGATCGGACAGGTTCATCAGCGTCGCCTGGACCGCCGACCGGCTGCCTGGCCCGTTCTGATTCGCGATCGTGCGGAGGCCGAGGAATGCGGCCTGGACGACGGCCGGGTCGGCATCGCCCGACGCCGTCCATTGCAGCGGCTCGACCGCCTCCGCGCCGCCCCAATTGGCCAGCGCTTCGACCGCTGCCCTCCTGCGCGCGGCATCGGACGAGCGAATCGCGTCACGGAGCGTCGAGACCACTCCATCCGATCGCGTCGTTCCGAGCACGCGAAGAGCGGCAAGCGCGCCGTCGCCGGTGTCCTGCGAGGCAAGTGGTTTCAGAATACCGACAGCATCGCTGCCGCCTATCGCCCCGATCGCTTCGATCGCGGCGACGCGAACATGCGGGGCCGGATCGTTCGCTGCCACGGTCGCGAGGTGATGAAGCGGCGCCGTCTGGCCCTGACGTCCGAGGCTGATCGCCGAGAAATAGCGCACCCATGGCTCGGCATCACCCAGGCCCTTGTGCAGCAGGACGAGCACATCCGTACCCGATAGCGCGCCGAGTGCTTTGGCTGCCGCCGCGCGCGCGCGTGGCGACTCGCGATCGATGGCGCAGGCGAGCGCACCAACGATTCGGGGATCGTCAAAATACGGTAGATGTTCCAGGGCGGCCGCGCGCACGGCTTCGTCGGTGTCTGCGCAGCGAGCCAGCACGGCGTCCGTGCATTCCTCATAGCCGAAGTAACCCGCGACCTTGACGGCCGACTCTCGAAGCAGCGGATTCGAATCGTCCAGCATCCCGCAGATGCGCGATGCCATCTCCGGATGCCCGATGGAATTGAGCGCCCCCACGGCGCCCTGCCGGACAGCGACGTCGGGATCGCTCAGCAGGTCGAGCAACGGCTCAAACGCTCTGGGGTCGCCCAATCGCGCCAGCGCCGAAATCACGGGGACCCGCAACTCGTGCGCGCTCTCTCGAAGCAACTCGATGAGCGCAGCAACAGCGCGGCGATCGCCAATACGTCCGAGGGCCGTCACCGCCGATCGCTGAGTTTCGACGTCGTCGGCACGCAACTGCTCGACGAGGAGCGTCACAGCCGAGGGGCCGAAGCGGACGAAGGCTTCGATGACGTCGTGGCCCGCTTCGGCGCTTCCGAGCAGCCGGGCGAGCGCGGGCGGTATCGCGGGATCCTGCAGCCAGCCCAGCACGACGACGAGGGGCCGGACGGCGTCGCCCGAGGCTCTGCCGATCGCATCCAGAATTCTCGCGGCGCCTGATGGTGAGATCCGCCGTCTCACGATCTCTTCGATCTCTTGTCCCCCGGCGAACGACGTGTGGTATCGGTCATGGATACGCGCGAGCGCATCCACGAGAGCGCCAACAGGTGTGGTCGAGGCAGCCAGCGCATCGACGAGCGGGCCAGCCGAGTCTTCGTCGCCCAGGTGGCCAAGCGCTTCGGCTGCGGCCGGCCCCAGGACCGGATCCTGCAACAGGGGAACGAGCCGTGGCGTCACCATCGGATCGTTGATGCGGACAAGGGCTTCAATCGCCGGAAACACCAGGTAGAAATCGCCGGATTCGACGACCTGCGCCAGCCGATCGATGGCGGAAGGCGGTGCCAGCCTGCCGATCGCTTCGATCGCGTGAAACCGCACGTTCGGATCGGGATCGTCAAACGCCTGCAGAAGGGCATTCACCGCTTCCGGCCGGTGCTGCGTGCCAAGCGCCAGAGCCGCCTGGATCCGCAGGTCCGCATCGGAATCCTGCATCAACCGGATGAGCGCCTCGGTCGAATCGACGCCGGTGAGAGACAACAGCTGCAGCGCGCTGCTCAGGAGGCTGAAATTCCTGTGGCCATCGCGCAGCGCGGCCACGATTCCGTCGACGAGCGACGCATCACGTCGGGCGGCCAGTGTGCGAACGGCCGCGCGGCGCACGCGCCAGTCGTCGTCGACCAGGGCCTCGCCGAGGGGGCCGAGTCCGTCGGTCGATTCAGGCACGGCGAATTGCTGAACGGCTTTGATCCGGACTTCGGGGGCCGCATCGCGCAGCTCGCGCGCCAGCCGGCGCTCACGCTCCAGGCGTTCGGTCACGTCCTCGATGCTCATCACAAGGCCGACGACACGTTCGTCGTCGCGGAGCGCTCCGACGACGACACGTTGCTGCATATGGTCGAATTCTTCGGAAGGAGCCGAAGGCGCGCACGGGATGAGGAACTTGTGGAGGGCGGGCGCGAGGACCTGGGCAGAGCCGGAAACGAGCGGCTCGCGGAGCAGGTCTACGAGCGCACGCGCCTTCAGGCTGGGCACGATCTCGTCAAGACGCTCGCCGCGCGCCCGGTCGGCGGAGATGCCGGTCATCCGCTCGAGCGCCGTGTCCCACGTCTTGATGACGAGGTCGGTATCGGTCGTCAGGATCCCGATCTGGCTCATGCGCGGCCGTTCGCGCCGTTCCGGCCGCGCGGGCCCAGTGCGCCTGTCGAGCGCTTCGACGTGCCTCGCGAGATCGCTCGTGCCGTCGCGGGTGTCTTTCGCCGATCGGGCGTTGCCGTCGATCGCGGTCCGTACGTCGGTCAGCCGGGCCAGCACGCGTGTGGCCCCGGCGGAATGCTGACGGTTGGCCGTGGTGATGAGGTTGAGTTGTTTCGCGATATTCTGCGTGCCGCCGACGACGTCCTTCATGGCACGCGACTGCTCGAGCCAGCGCGCGCGCGGCTTGATCCGATTCTCGTTTCATCGACGCGACCGCGCTCGCCACTTCGTGGTGGCCGTCGTCTGTTCGGCCATCGCACGCGCAACGGATCCGATCATCCGTGAGAGCGCCTCGGACGCCTTGGCGATCTGATCGGCGGCGACGGCGTGTTCGCTCATCGCGCGCGTCGTGCCGGCCGCGCCACGGCGCATCGAGTCGGTTGACGCCGAGATCTGCGCGGCCGCCTTTGCCTGCTCGCTCGAAGCCTTGTGGACCTGCGCTGCGAGCTTTGTGGTGTTTTGCGCGGCCTTCAGGATGTCGCGCGACGCCGTCGCCTGCTGCGCGACCGCTTTGCGGACCTCCTGCGCGATCTTCCGCATCTGCCCGGTCGCCTGCACGATGCTGCCCGCTGCCGTCGACTGTTCCGCGGTGGAGGTGGCGACCATCCGTGCCTGCTCGGTCGTGGCGTTGATCGCCGTGACGACCGTTCGAGCGGCAGTCTGCTGCTCGTCAGTCGCGCGCGTAATCTGGGTGACGGCGCCGTGATCTCGGCGAGACCGCCGAGATCTTCTTCAGAGCCCGCCTGCGCCGCTCTCCGCGAGCGTGTTGCTCTCATCGGCGACGCGGAGGCCGTCATTGGATGCCGCGACCGCTTCGCTGGCGATTTCCTGCAGCGCCTTGATGATGCCGGCGATGTCGGACGTGGCTTTGGCCGAGCGGTCGGCAAGGTTCCGGATTTCCTCGGCCACGACGGCGAATCCGCGGCCGGCATCGCCGGCGCGCGCCGCCTCAATCGACGCGTTGAGCGAGAGCAGGTTCGTCCGCTCCGCGATCAGGTTGATGGTGTCGACGATGCTGCTGATCTCGTTGGTGCGCTTGCCCATCTCGCGCATCACGGTTGCCGACTGCACCATCGAGTCGCGCAGCCGTGCCATGCCTTGAATGGATCGCTGCACCGTGGCGCCGCCTTCTTCGGCATCGCGCGCCACGCGCCGGGTGACCTCGTCCGCCTGTCTCGCGAAGCTCGCAACCGACTGGATCGATCGATCGAGCTGAGCCGCGCTCGTCGCTGCGCCGGCCGCGGTGTCGCTGATCGACCCGCCCGTTGGCGGCGACCGATTGAACCGAGCGCGACATCTCTTCGATGGACGTCGAATTCTGTTCGACGGCCGTGGCCAGGCTGTCGGTCATGGCGCCGACCTCCTCGATAGAGGCGGCCATCTCGTTGATCGACGACGAGGTCTCCTCGGCCGCCGCTGCGAGGTCGGTCGCGTTGGCCGCGACGCCGTCGATCGATCGCGAGATCTCTTCGATGGCGGCCGCCGTTTCGTTGACGGATGAATTGAGCGCCTCGGTGTCGTTGGCGACCGCTTTGGTCGCCCTGGCCATCTGCGCCACCGACGCCGCCACCTGTTGAGCGGCCGTCGCCATCTCCTGTCCGGTGTCGGTGACCGACAGAATCGAGCCGGTCGATTCCTGCGCCGACGCCGCCGTCTCGTGCGACCGAGGAGGCGAGGCTCGCCGTGTTGGCGGAGACCTGCTCGATGGACGCCGCCAGTTCGTTGATCGACGACACGAGACTCGTCGCTCGACGACGTGACCGATTCGGCCTGGCCGGCGGTTGTCGGTCAGCGGACGTGGCAATCTCCTCATCTCCGTCACATGCCTGTCGAGGCCGCGCACCTGCGTGGCGGCGCCTTCGGCGACTTCGTCCGCACTGCGCGCGATGCCCCGCGCCGACACCGTCATCTGGTCGGCGCGGCTGCGCAATCGTCGCGTGTCGATCGAGCGCGAGGGCGCCGTGACCGCGTCCATTCGAACCGTTCGATTTTCGTGAGGTCGAGGCCATGTTCAGTCTCCCCAATCACGCCGCGATCAGCGGCTCGGAAAAGTTCAGCAGATTGTCCAGGTTGAGCACCAGAATCAACCGGCCGTTCACCGACGCGATGCCTTCCACGTACCGGCTGCTCAGGCCCGCCAGCGATTCCTGCGGCGGGCGGATGGCACTGTCGGACAACCGGAGGAACTCCCGTCCCTCGTCGACGACAAGACCGACGCTGCGGCCGCCGGAGCTGGACGACGACCAGACGCGTCCGCACGTCGTACGGCGACGCGCTCGAACCCGAAGCGCGCACGCAGGTTGACTGCGGGAACAACCTGTCCGCGCGAGAACACCACGCCGTCGACAAACGGAGCGGCGTTTGGCACCCGCGTCACGTTCTCGACCATTTCCATGTGCTGCACTTCGTGGCTGCGCACCGCGTATGTGGTGCCGGCCACGTTCAACACGATAAATGTCTCCGCCGCGCCAGTTGCCTCAGTCATATCCATCCTCACGTGCGCACACGGCCCCACGCGGCCCGATCTCCGAGCACGCGCGCCGCCCGTTGCTTCGACAGGCGCGCCAGCGTCGCCGGATCCAGAATCAGCACGACGCGGCCATCACCGAGATCGGTTGCGCCCGAAATCCCTTCGACACGCACGAGCGGATCGGCCACGGTGCGGACGACAATTTCGCGCTGCCCGACGATGCGGTCCACCGCGAGCCCGAGGCTGGCAGAGCCCGTGCCGACGACGAACACGTGCAAGTGGCCGTTGGCCGCACTGTCGATGCCGAACAGCCGAGACAGGCGGATGAGTGGAAGGGCCCCGTCCCGATAAGGGATGATCTCGTTCTCTCGAGTTGCCGGATGTCGGCCGAGGCCACGTCGATGACTTCTCTTACAGCGCCTTGAGGCACGGCAAACGACTCAGACCCCACCCGCCCGATCAGCGCATCGGTAATCGCCAGCGTCACCGGCAACTGAATAATGAAGCGCGTGCCCTCGCCCGGCTCGGTCTCGAGCGTGAGCGTGCCAGACAATTCCTCGACCGTGTCCTTGACGACGGCCATGCCCACGCCACGACCGCTTGCCCGATCGGTCTCGTCCTTGGTGGAGAAGCCCGGCGCGCACAAAATTGCCAGCAGCGCCGCGCTATCGAGCGGACCGGCCGGCACGTCGAGCCCCGCTTGACGCGCCTTCGCCACACTGCCGCCTCATCGATGCCTCGTCCGTCGTCGGCGATTTCGAGCACGACGACCTCACCCACCGTCGATGCGCTGAGCGTGATGGTGCCTTCGGCGCTCTTGCCGTTGGCGGTGCGCACGTCGGGCGCCTCGATTCCGTGACTCACGGCGTTTCTGACGAGATGGAGGACCGGATCCATCAGCCGCTCGATGAGGTACTTGTCGATTTCGGTGGTTTGTCCTCGAAGGTTCAGCAGGACCTTCCGGCCCGTTTCGCGGCCGAGGTCGCGGACGACGAACGGCATCCGGCGGAAAATCTCGCCGACCGGTACCAGACGGATCCGCATGACCCCTTCGCGCAGCATCCGCAGCTGCCGATCGAGGGTCGCCGCATTTTCCTGCACCGAGCGCCATTCGACGGCTGGCACGTGCCGTTCCATGCGGCTCAGGCTGTCGGTCAGCCGCGCACGGCTGATCACCAGATCGCCGATCCCGCGCATCAATTGATCGAGCCGCGACAGCTCGACGCGCACCACCTGAGATGCCGTCGAGTGCGGCACCGTCGCAGCGCCCGCAGGCTCGGCTGCCGCTACCTCGGCGCTAACAGCGGGCTCGGCATCCCCCGCGATCTCGAGGATCGTGATGGGCTCGCCGTGGAATGCGCGCCACGTCCGTATCGGCGATGGTGACAACGGTGAACTGAAAACTAATGGTGCCATCGGGCCTCACCTGGGGCACGGCTTCGACGATATTGCCGAGCTCGCCGAGACGCGTGCGGATGGCATCGACACCCATGCCGGATGCCACCAGGTCGCGGGTCGGGCGAACCTGCAGATCCAGCGGCGTTCGGTTTGCGTGGACGTAAACGCGGCGCGTCTGTCCGTGTCCGATCGGCAGGGCGCACAAGGGTTTCGCGCCGACCAGCGCAACGAGGTCGTCGATGACGGCTGCTCGCGCTGAGCGCGATGCGCATTGATGATGTCTTCGAGCCGGCGGGTGCCGTCTATCAGAACGTTGGTGCCCGCGGGCGAAAGCGGCATCTGCCCGTCTCGAATCGCGCGCAGGTAGTGCTCGAGATGGTGGGCCAGCTGCTCTGCGGACCGCAGCTCGACCATCGCAGAAATGGCTTTGAGCGTATGGAAATTCCGGAAGAGGTCGTCCAGGCCGCGCGCTGAGCGACAGGGTGGCCGATCGAGTCGTCGAGCTTCAGCAACGAAGCCGCCGCGGCGGTCAGATGCTCTTCCGACTCGGCGTAGTAGTCGTCGAGAAACCCGTCGAAGAACGCGCCTTCACCTCCATTCAACCCTGCGCCGCTGCGGCGGTCGAGTTGCTGCTGAGCAGATCGCGCACCGTCGTCACCAGCATCTGCGGCGCAAACGGCTTGGTCAGGTAGGTTGTGGCGCCGGCCGCCTCAGCGGCGTGCCGGCTGGTGTCGTCGCCGCGCGTGGTCAACACGACGATGGGCAGGTTCTGATACTGCTGATGGCGTCGGACGAAACTCAGGACATCGATGCCATGCATATCCGGGATGTTGAGGTCCAGAACGACCAATTGAACCTGTCCAATGGCCCGTTGTTCAATCGCTTCCAGGCCGGTTGCCGCTTCGAGGAACTCTGATGACCCAGCTCCCTCAACGAAGCCTTGACCATCTTTCTGATGGTCGGAGAGTCATCGACGATAAGAATCCTATGCATGGAATCACTGCACCAGCGCGACAGAACCAATTGAGTGGCTGTTTTTAATACATGGTCGGACAGAGATGAAGGATCACAGCAACTGTGTACCGGTATTAATACACGTCTGCCGAGCCACGTGATTAGGGGTTAGTCGGATTAGGGATTAGGGATTAGGGATTATGGGATTAGGGATTAGGGATTAGGGATTAGGCACACCGACGCCGAAGCACGGGGCGGTTGTGCTCTGCGGACGCCTGACCGAGATCAATGTACGCGAAGTCCTCGCCGTGAGGCCAGTTGGATCCGCAGATGCGTGGTCGCGCGGCTGACCTGGCGATACCGACCCAACGGCCCTACCGCTATCTCCCGACACCAATCGAGACGATGAGCGACGGCGCATAGCGGTGGCTGGTCGTCGGCACTGGCGGTACCGTGCTCGTCCTCGACGGGATCGAATAGGTCTCGGACGTGGCCTCGTAAAACGGCAGTACCGCGTCAGCCTGCACGAACATTCTGAAAGTCGTGACGCGCGCGAACTCGTATCCCGCCGTCAGCTCACCCTGCAGGCCGCTGCCTTCCCAGTCGGATGAGTAGTAGCCGTTCGTGGCGTTATAAGCTCCACCCCCGAAGTTCTGATGCCCGTAGCTCAGCCCGCCGCCGAAGTAGGCAGAGCGATTCGCTCTTGGACTCAGGAAGTACAGTCCCGACAGTTTCAGCAGCGACTGTGTCGTGGCACCGCGTGACGAGAAGCTGTCGTTGGCGCTGAACTGAAAGTTGAGGAACGACACGTCGATGGCAAACGCATCCAGCTCGGCGCGGTAGCCGAATCCCAGCGCGGGCGTGCCATAGGAGTCGTCACCGAAGAGATTTCCATAACCCAGCCGGGCATACCACAGCGAGTCGGTGTGTACACGACGCGCCTTGGACTGCGACTCGGTGACGTTCGTGCGATCGATCACGTTGAACCCTTCCATCGGGCGTCCGGTGACGATCGACCGTGCCATCTGATTGTAGAGCGCCGGCAGATCGTCCATGCCTTGCGCAATCCCTTCGCGCCGGCCTCCGGGACCATCGATGGACACGACGATCGTGTTTCCGAGACGGACATGCGTCAGCGAATACGGCGACCCGCACCCCGCGGGCCCGACGCGCTCGCCAGCCTGCGTGAACTGCCGCTCGACCAGGAACACGGCGGCCTCCTGTTCGCTTTCCGTGAACGTGTCGCGGGCCGTATCGATGGTGACGCAGACCTCGGCTCGAGCCGACGTGGCGATGCTCACCAGAACGCATGTGATACACGTGACGATCGAACGAAAAATCCGGCTCGGCATGGCATCCTCCAGGACCGTCCGGGCGTTGTGGCCCACGGCCGTCTCTGGAAGATGCGCCATCCGCGCCGGAACCGGCTCACGGGACGTTATTTATTCGGGAGCTTTGCCGTACGTAGGTCACGGGCAGGCGGCCCGGGCATAATAGGGGCCGCTTCTTTCTACACGTCTTGTCGCTCACACCCGGCGCCCGACTCGGACCGTATGTCATTACCTCCGCCATCGGCGCCGGCGGGATGGGCGAGGTCTATCGCGCACGCGATACCCGATTGAACCGCGACGTCGCGATCAAGATTCTTCCGGAGCCTTTTGCGACCGATGGCGATCGGGTCGCGCGCTTCCAGCGCGAAGCCCAGGTGCTGGCGTCGCTCAATCACCCCCACATCGCGCACATTCATGGGCTCGAAGAGGTGGGCGCGAACAAAGCGCTCATCCTCGAGCTGGTGGACGGTCCGACGCTCGCCGATCTGATCGCGAAAGGTCCGATTTCGCTCGACGAAGCACTCCCGATTGCCAGACAGATCGCGGAGGCGCTCGAAGCCGCACACGAACACGACATCGTCCATCGCGACCTGAAGCCCGCCAACATCAAATTGACGGCCGACGGCAACGTGAAGGTGCTGGATTTTGGACTGGCGAAGGCGGCGCAGGCCGCCGACTCCGGGCTTCCGGCTTCGGGCCTCTCGCACTCGCCGACGATCACGTCGCCAGCGATGGCGACGCATGCGGGCGTCATTCTCGGCACCGCGGCCTACATGAGCCCGGAGCAGGCGAAAGGCAAGCTTGTCGACAAGCGCACCGACGTGTGGGCCTTCGGCTGCGTTCTGTACGAGATGCTGACGGGCACGCGCGCGTTCGAGGGAGACGATGTCTCCGACACGCTTGCAGCGATTCTGCGCGGCGAACCAGACTGGAATCGCCTGCCGGCCAACGTGCCTGCCGGGCTTACCGTCCTGCTGAAACGATGCCTCGAGAAAGATCGCCGGAATCGCGTGGCCGATATCGCCGCGGCGCGCTTCGTTCTGAATGAGCCGGCGATCATCAACCCGCCGGCCGCACCGGCGCAGGTCGCGGCGCCGCGCCGATTGAATCGCGAGCGCGTCGTCTGGGCGGCGCTGTTCGTCCTGGCCGCAAGCACCGCCGCGTATTTGTCTCTTCGCCCGGCGGCCGCCCCCGAGCCGCTGCGCCGTCTTTCCGTGGCGATTCCCGAAGGCGCGAGCGTGGGGCATCTGGCGCTGTCGCCTGACGGTCGCCGGCTCGCGCTGACGCTGTCAGCAACCCAGGGGGCCGGGCAGATGTGGGTGCGATCGCTCGACACGTCTGACCTTCAACCGTTGCCGGGAACGACCGGTGCGCGCTCCCCGTTCTGGTCGCCCGACAGCCGCTCGATCGGATTTTTCGCCGACGGCAAACTGAAGGTCGTTCCTGCAACCGGCGGCCCTCCACAGGAACTGTGTGATAGCGTCGGCCTGGGGAGCGGAGGTTCCTGGAATCGAGACGGCATCATTCTTTTCGGCATCATTGTGAGCAATGCGAGCCCCGTCCGGCGCGTGCCCGCATCGGGCAACGGTCCGTGCGCTGACGTCACCAAGGCTGTTGACGCGCGCCATTCGTTCCCGGAATTCCTGCCAGACGGGAATCATTTCCTGTATGTCTCCTCCGATAACGACCCGGCCAGGCGCGGCGTGTACATTGCGTCACTCACGGATCCATCGGGCCGCAGACTGATATCCGACTACTCGAGCGTGATGTTCTCCCGATCGTCCAGTTCTCGTGGAGGCGGGCATCTCTTGTTTCTGCGCGAAGGCACGCTGATGGCACAGCCGTTTGATGCCGACACCCTTCAGACGACCGGCGATGTCGTTCCCGTCGTCAGGGACACGTCGGTCAGCGTCACGACGCCACAGGTTGCAGCAAGCGTATCGGCCGACGGGCTGCTCGTGTACCTGGCGGGCCGATCAAGGGCGTCGCAGCTGACATCGATGGATCGGAACGGCAAGGTGCTTGGATCGGAAGGTGCCGAGGGTGCCAACCTCGGCGTTGCGCTCTCGCCGAATGAACAACATGTGCTGTTCGGCCGTGACGGCAAGTATTGGCTCCGCGATCTGAACCGCGACATCGACACGCCGTTTTCCGACCAATTCGGCCCAGGTGTGTGGTCGCCCGACGGGGCATCTATCATCACCAGCACCCGCGACGGCAAGGTGATCAGCAGGCACATCGCCACGGGGAAGGACGAAGAGATGATCCCGGCTGGTTCGACAAAATTCATGTCTGACTGGTCGCGTGACGGACGATTCGCTGTGTACTCCGAAATCCACCCCAAAACGCAGGCCGACATCTGGGTGCTCGGCGATCCCTTGAATGCCTCGAACGCGCGTAAGACGACGCCGTATCTCGTCACGCCGTTCCAGGAAAGCCAGGCGCAGATCTCACCCGACGGTCGATGGGTGGCCTATGCCTCGAACGAGTCGGGAGGATTTGCGGTCTATGTCAGCCGGTTTCCCATAGCCGGTGAGACCAGGCGAATCTCTCCGGGCAACGGCCGCGAACCGCGCTGGCGGCGCGATGGCCGCGAGTTGTACTACCTGTCTGGAACGTTGATGCAATCCAAGATAATGGCCGTGCCGGTCGAGACGAGCGCCCACGAATTGCGCCTCGGGGCCGAGACAGCGCTCTTCGACGTCAGAACCTTCAATATCGTTCCGCAAGGCAACATCTTCCAATACAGCCCGGCGGCTGACGGGCAACGATTTCTCGTGAACGCGCCGACGAGCGGCGCTGAGCCGACGCTGAATGTGATCAGCAACTGGGAAGCGATGGTACGATCGAATTCCGGCAGGGAATGAAT
>CAWGSZ010000014.1:0-2500 GCA_963825295.1 Vicinamibacterales bacterium
GGCGGTAGCAGGCTTAACTTCCGTGTTCGGAATGGGAACGGGTGTGACCCTGCTCCTATGACCACCGGGAACTTGTTGTCTCGCCGAAGTTCGCCTGCGTCTGGCTGTTTCCACAACCAGAGTCCGGCGGAACGAAGGCGGACGAGCTCTTCAAAGATCAACGCTGATCCTCGACAACTCAATATTCTGCAAACGATCGCTTTTCCCGAACCACATTGCACGTTGCATTTCGCGACCGGCGTCTGGCGGAACCGAAGTTCCGTCCGACTACGGGAACGAAGAAAGAATATGGTCAAGCCGCACGGCTGATTAGTACCAGTCAGCTAAAGCCATCACTGGCCTTACACATCTGGCCTATATACCTGGTCATCTTCCAGGAGCCTTTAGGAGCCTTATGGCTCGGGACATCTCATCTTGTGGAGGGTTTCACGCTTAGATGCCTTCAGCGTTTCTCCCTTCCGGACGTAGCTACTCGGCACTACCGCTGGCGCGATAACCGATACACTAGAGGTCCGTCCAACCCGGTCCTCTCGTACTAAGGTCAGCCCCACTCAAATGTCCTGCGCCCATGATAGATAGAGACCGAACTGTCTCGCGACGTTCTAAACCCAGCTCACGTACCACTTTAATCGGCGAACAGCCGAACCCTTGGAACCTGCTACAGCTCCAGGATGTGATGAGCCGACATCGAGGTGCCAAACCCTAGCGTCGATGTGAACTCTTGGCTAGGATCAGCCTGTTATCCCCGGCGTACCTTTTATCCGTTGAGCGATGGCCCTTCCACGCGGAACCACCGGATCACTAAAGCCTGGTTTCCCACCTGCTCGTCTTGTAGGACTCGCAGTCAAGCTCGCTTATGCTTTTGCACTCTATGGCTGGTTTCCAAACAGCCTGAGCGAACCTTCGCGCGCCTCCGTTACAATTTAGGAGGCGACCGCCCCAGTCAAACTACCCACCTAGCAGTGTCCTCGATCTGGATGACAGACCCAAGTTAGAACGCCGGAACAATAAGGGTGGTATCTCACCGTTGGCTCCCCCGAGACCGAGATCCCGGGTTCAAAGCCTCCCACCTATCCTGCGCATATTGCGCCAGCATTCACTACTAGGATGTAGTAAAGGTGCACGGGGTCTTTTCGTCTTATCACGGGCAACCGGCGTCTTCACCGGTACCACAAATTCGCAGTGCCCCTCGTTGAGACAGCGCCCAAATCATTACGCCATTCGTGCAGGTCGGAACTTACCCGACAAGGAATTTCGCTACCTTAGGACCGTTATAGTTACGGCCGCCGTTTACCGGGGCTTCAGCTCGAAGCGTCGCCTTGCGGCTAACCTCTCCCTTTAACCTTCCGGCACCGGGCAGGCGTCAGACCCTATACGTCGTGTTCGACTTAGCAGAGTCCTGTGTTTTTAGTAAACAGTTGCTTGGGCCTCTTCACTGCAACTCTTTCCTGCTTCGCGGCGCGAAGCCGCTGACAGTAATAGAGCACCCCTTATTCCGAAGTTACGGGGCTAGTTTGCCGAGTTCCTAAACGAGGGTTCTCACTTGCGCCTGAGGATTTTCTCCTCGCCTACCTGTGTCGGTTTGCGGTACGGGTACCTGAAAGACTCCTTAGAGGATTTTCTCGGCAGCGTGGCGTCTGCGACTTTGTAGACCTTGCGGTCTTTGCTATAGCCCCTCAGGGAATGTGACTCACCGGATTTGCCGGGCGAGTCCCCCTACAGGCTTAAACCCACACGTCCAATCGTGGGCTCGCATAGCCTCCTGCGTCCCCCCATCGTGATAACGTCTTCCAAGTAGTTCCGGAATATTAACCGGATATCCATCCGCTACGCCTTTCGGCCTCGCGTTAGGACCCGACTGACCCTGAGCGGACGAACCTTCCTCAGGAAACCTTAGGCTTACGGCGGAAAAGATTCTCACTTTTCTTATCGCTACTTATGCCGGCAGGGTCACTTCTCAACGCTCCACCAGTCCTTTCGGTCTGACTTCACTGCATTGAGAACGCTCTTCTACCATTGTCGAGATCCGAAGATCTTGTTCCAATCTATGGCTTCGGTTTTGTGCTTGAGCCCCGTTGGATTGTCGGCCCAGAGCCGCTTGACCAGTGAGCTATTACGCTTTCTTTAAAGGATGGCTGCTTCTAAGCCAACCTCCTGGTTGTCTAAGCGTCTCCAGATCCTTTCCCACTTAGCACAAAATTTGGGACCTTAGCCGATAGTCTGGGCTGTTTCCCTTTCGACGATGAAGCTTAGCCCCCACCGTCTCACTCCCGGGATACGTGTCGTTGGCATTCGCAGTTTGATTGGATTCTGTAAGCTGGTAAGCCCCATAGTCCATTCAGTTCTCTACCACCAACGCCGACCTCCCGAGGCTGCCCCTAAAGGCATTTCGAAGAGAACGGGCAATCACGAAGTTTGATTAGCCTTTCACCCCTACCCTCAGCTCATCCAAGCTGTTTTCAACCAACACTGGTTCGGGCCTCCATAGAGTGTTACCTCT
>CAWGSZ010000014.1:7500-415829 GCA_963825295.1 Vicinamibacterales bacterium
ACGGTTTTGCCGCTCGGGTCGCCGATCATGCCCGTCCCGCCGCCGACGACGGCGATCGGCGAATGGCCCGCGCGCTGAAGTCGCGCCAGCGCCATCACCTGCATGAGGCTGCCGGCGTGCAGACCCGGCGCCGTCGGATCGAATCCCACGTAGGCCGTCAGCGACTCGCGCGCGAGCGCGTCCCTGGCGCCCTGCGTGGCGTCGTACACGAGGCCGCGCCATGAGAGTTCGGAGAACAGATCGCTCATTGAGTCCATTATCATAATGCGGTGCTGGTCAGTCGGCGCGCGGCGATCAATACCCTGGTAGCAGGCGGCATCGGCACGGTCATCGGCGGCGCCGCCTACGGCGTCGCGTACTCGCGGCATCAGATCCAGGTTCTGCGCGCCAGCGTACCGGTGACCGGTCTCCGTCCCGCCCTCGACGGCTTTCGCGTAGGTCTCATCACCGATCTCCATCACAGCGAAATGGTGCCGGCGCGCGATGTGGCGCGCGCGGTCGCGTTGATGATGGGGGAGCGGCCGGATCTCATCGTGCTGGGCGGCGACTACGTGACGTGGGGCAATCGCGACTATGTCGGGCCCTGCTCGGAGGCGCTCGCCGGGTTGATGGCGCCCTATGGCGTCTTCGGCGTGCTCGGCAATCACGATGACGATCGCGATATGCCGGCCGCGCTCATCAAACACGGCTACGAGGTGCTGCGCGACGCGCGCACGACGGTCGAGATGCGGGGCGAGCGCGTCGATCTCGTGGGTGTGCGGTACTGGACGCGGCGCGGACGGGACATCGCCCGGTTGGTCCGCGATGCCGAATCGACGGTGATTCTGCTCGCTCACGATCCACGGCGGTTGGATGAGGCAGCCGAGCTGGACGTGCCGCTCGTGCTGTCGGGCCACACGCACGGCGGCCAAGTGGTGCTGCCCGGTCTCGGGGCGATTGCCGCAAAGAAGTTTCCGGTCGTCGCCGGATTCGGTCAGCGCAACAACAGCTCCATCTTCGTCAGTCGCGGCGTCGGCACGGTGTACGTGCCCTACCGGTTCAACTGTCCACCGGATGTGTCAGTGATCACGCTGAAGAGCGCCTGAAAAAGGGGGTCGTCAACCCGCGTTACCCTCCGTGATGCGCTGCAACAAAGCGACGGCCTTCCACACGCCAACCGCCATTGAGGAGCAGCTGGATAGCCAGCGGATACAGATGATGTTCGCGCTCGAGGATCCGCGCCGACAGGGTGTCCACATCGTCGCCGTCCAGCACCGGAACTGGTTCCTGCATCACGATCGCGCCACCATCAAGTTCCTCGTTGACTAGATGCACCGTCGCGCCGGTCCACTTCGCTCCATGCTCCCAGGCCTGATACTGTGCGTTCGTTCCGGGAAAGGCCGGTAACAACGAAGGATGAATGTTCACGATGGCATTCGGAAATGCCTCCAGAAACACCTTCGTCAGCAATCTCATGAATCCTGCAAGACACACGAGACGCACCTGTCGGGCCTTCAGTTCGCGAACGAGTTCCCGATCGTAGTCCTCGCGTCGCGCGAATCGCACCTTGTCCGTGTGGTCGAGGATCAGGGCCTCGACTCCAGCCTTTCTCGCCCGGTCCAGGCCAGCCGCGTCAGGCCGATTGGAAATTACGACGGCCAAGTCGGCGTTCAGATTCTTGGTCGCAATCGCGTCGATGATCGCCTGAAGATTGCTGCCTCGCCCAGAGATAAGCACCCCGAGCCTGCGATTGTGAATGGGGTCTGACCCCCGTACTGTACGGGGGTCAGACCCCGCGTCTTGAGTCGGCATCGCTATTGCCTCTTATCGCCGCACTATGGCGAGACCACGACGTTGCACCTTAGCCAACCATGTCTACCACGTCATGAATCGGGCGGCCAAACGCTCAACACTTTTCGCGTCGGCGCAAGACTATGAGCTGTTTGAGCGGACCTTGGAGTCGGCTCTCGTTCGTTTCCCGATTCGAATTCTTGCGTACTGTTTGATGCCCACTCATTTTCATTTACTGCTATGGCCACGCCACGACGGCGAAGTATCGCGCTTCATCAAGTGGCTATCGGCAACACACGCCCAACGATGGAATGAGTGGCATGGATCTGTTGGCGCGGGGGCAGTCTACCAATCCCGATTCAGGTGTGTCTGGGTCGAAAACGAGAAGCAGTTGCTGCACGCCTGGAGATACATTGAACGAAACCCCCTGAATGCCGACCTCGTCGTGCGGGCTGAGGATTGGCGATGGTGCAGCTTGTGGAGACGCATCCGCGGACCCCATCCTCATCCACTTTGCGAAGGCCCCTTAGCACTGCCTGACAACTGGGTGGAGATTCTGAACGCCCCGGTGAATGGCGTCCAAGCCACTCGGCGCCGTGATCGGGGTCTGGTACAGGGGGTCAGACCCCAAAGCGGTCAGGAACTACCTGACGGCCAGCGTGTCGGCTGAGTACTCCAGACGTTTCGGCTTGATTACCACGCGCTTGGTGGCACTCGTTTCTACCTGACCGGCACGCCACGTGCGGAAGGGGAACGGTTTGGCCACCTCCAGCACGGCCGGCACGTCCTTCTCAGGCACATAAACCGCGAATCCCGCGCCCATGTTGAAGTTGCCGTACGCCTCGGCGTCGTCGACGTTGCCGACCGACTGAATGAAGTCGAACACGGGTTGCGGCGTGGGAATAGTGTCGATGACGTACGCAAACGGATCGGATGATGAACGCATCAGCTTGCGCCAGCCGTGACCGGTGATGTTGACGGCGTAATGAATCTCGACGCCGCGATTCAGGCAATCCTCGATGACCCCCACGTAGATGTGCGTGGGATCGAGCAGCGCCTCTCCGTAGGGCCGGCCATCACCCAGGAGCGTGAGATAGCCATTCGCCGCGCGCTCGGCCACCGCCCGCGCGAGCGTGAGGCCGTTGGCGTGAATGCCCGAGCTCTCGAACAGCACGATGGCGTCGCCGGCCCGGATATTCGCGCCGATCAGCCGCTCCTTCGGCTTGATGATGCCGATGGCCGATCCCGCGAGCACAACCGCCGACGGCTCCACGACCCCGCTCAGCGTCGGCGTCTCGCCCCCGCCCCAGGCGCACCGCGCCAGCTCGCAGGCCGCACGCCAGCCGTCGACGAGATCGCCGGCGCGCCGATCGTCCTTGAACCAGTCGGACGAACCGGCGCCGAGATGCATGGCCACCGCGAGCGGCAAAGCCCCAAGCGTCACCATGTCGTTGACGATCATCGCGACGGTGTCCTGCGCGAGGTGGTCGTAAAAGGATCGTTCCGGCACGAGACGATACACGGCGTCGGCCACGAGGTTCTTGGTGCCGAGCCCTTCTTCGACGTGCGCGAGGAAACTATCAGATGTTTCGACGAGATACGCGCTCTCGCCGCGGCTCATCTCGACTTCCGACACGCCCAGACGCCGCAGCACGTCGGCCGTCGAGCGGCCTGCCAACTGGGCCCTGCGCTTGAACGGATCGAGCGCGCCATAATCCACGCCCGAACCGGCATACGTCATGCGGTCCATCTTTTGGGTCGTCTCAGATAGGAAAAACGGATCCCGGAACCGTTTGCTCAGAACTCGAGCTTCTCGATCAGCTCCTGCCCGACGCGGCGTGTCGCCGACGACTCGCCGGCTTTCCAGTAGCCGCGGCGGACGTCCACGAAGAAGCTTTCTTCCTCGTAGTCCTCCTCGAGCATGTCGAAGCCTTCCGCGATCAGCTCGATTCCACCCGCCGCGCCCTTGTAGGTCTCGAGAAACGCGAGCATCACCGGCGTATTGCGAACCGCGACGGTCGCCACGCCAAGCGCCATCGGCGCGCGTGGAGGGTCCATCGAAGGAATGCCCACATCGAACAGCGCGGCTAACGCCTGCGTATTGCCAGCGTTGGCCAGCGCGACCAGGCCCGCAACCGAGTTGCGCAGCAGCTCCTGATACCCGAGGTTCTGTTCCGCGAACTTCAGCGTCTCGATGAGAAACGGCACGTGCGCGGCGCAGTTGACGCCGACCAGGCAGATGGCCGCCGCAATCGACGGCTGCGTCTCCCGCTCGACGTTTGCCTGCAGTGACGCGAAGGTTTCCATCGCCCGCTTGTCTTTCAGTTTGCCGAGAGCCAGGACCGCGTCGACCTGAAGGGGACCGGCCTGACGCGCGATCGCCATCAGCGGCTCGACGGCGTACGCGGCGCCGTGATCGCCGAGCGCTTCGATGACCGCGCTCCTGAAAAAGTCCTGACCGCGTTTGATCTCGACCAGCAGCGTATCGCGCACACGCGGATCGGCGGCCTGCGCGGCGAGAGCCCGGATGAGGGCCGGCCTCACGAACTCGCTCTCCTCGCGCTCGAGCGCCTTCAGCAAGTCGGGAATCATCGCCGGCGTGGGATGGTGCTCGTAGTACATGTACGCCACCGTCCGCAGCCGGTCGTTCGGATTGGTCGCCACCTCGCGGATGAGCGCGGCCGTCCGTGCGTCGTTGAATCCGGTCAGCAGCACGAGCGCGCGAAACCGGGCAAACTGATCCTTGTGGCTTTCCACGGCTCGAATCAGCGCGGGCGCGACGGTCTCGGCCGGAGCCCGGCGCAGGGTACGCGCCGCGTTCATCCTGACCGGGAACTCCAGGTTGCCGAGCGAATCGATGGCCTTCTGGATGGCTTCCGGCGAGATCGCCTGCGGCCCACGCTCTTCGGCCACGGCGCCGCCCGGGGCCGGGGCCTGGCCGTCAACGCGCAGCACCGCCACCGCAAGCGCGACCATCACGCCGGCGACGACGCTACGTCTTGACCGCATCGTTATCGAGCTTGAGCGCGAGTTGAAGATATGCCGCCTCGTTGCGCGGGAACGCCACCGGGTACTGACCCGTGTAACAGGACGTGCAATAGCTCGAGCGTCCCGAGCCGACGGCCGAGAGCATGCCCTCGAGGCTCAGATAGCCGACGCTGTCGGCGCCGATGTACTTCTGGATTTCTTCGAGCGTATGGGTGGCGGCGATCAATTCCGATCGGCGAGGCGTATCCACACCGTAAAAACACGGCGAGATCGTGGGCGGGCAGCTGATCCGCATGTGCACTTCCTTCGCTCCGGCCGCCTTCACCATCTTGACGATCTTGCGGCTGGTCGTGCCGCGCACGAGCGAATCGTCCACGAGCACGACCCGTCTGCCGTCGAGAATGCTGCGCACGGGATTCAGCTTCACGCGCACGCCGAAGTGCCGAATCGACTGCTGCGGCTCGATGAACGTGCGGCCCACGTAGTGATTCCGGATCAGGCCGACGCGCATGGGAATCCCCGACTCTTCGGCAAAACCGATCGCCGCGCAGACGCCAGAGTCCGGAACCGGCACGATCACGTCGGCCTCCACCGGCCGCTCGCGGGCAAGCCGACGCCCCAGATTCGTGCGCACCTCGTTGACGCTTTCGCCGAACACATAGCTGTCCGGCCGCGAGAAGTACACGTGCTCGAACACACACTGCGCCAACGGTGCGGCCGGAAACGGCTTGAACGACTTCACCCCGGCCGCGCTGACGATGAGGACTTCCCCCGGCTCGACGTCGCGCACGTAGGTCGCACCAATCAGATCCAGCGCGCAGGTCTCCGAGCAGACGATGACCGCGTCGCCGAGCCTGCCGAGCGCCAGCGGGCGAAATCCGTGCGGGTCGCGAATGGCAATCAGCCGATCCTTCGTCATCAGCACAAGGGAAAAGGCTCCCTGCACGTGCGAGATCGCTTCGACGATGGCTTCATCGGTCGACGCGGCACGCGACCGCGCATACAGGTGCAGAATGACTTCGGTGTCGGTACTGGTCTGAAATATCGACCCGTGCCGGCCGAGCTCGTCCTTCAACTCGGTCGCGTTGACGAGATTGCCGTTGTGGCCGATCGCAATCTGACCGTGGGCGCAGTCGATGAGAATCGGTTGTGCGTTGTCGACCTTGCTGTCTCCGGCGGTCGAGTACCGGACGTGTCCGATTGCGATATGACCGGACAGCCTCTCGAGCGTCTTCTCCGAAAACGCGTCGGCCACATACCCCATCGATTTCGAGATGCGCACCTCGTTGCCATCGGAGGCGACAATGCCGGCGCTCTCCTGGCCGCGATGCTGCAACGCGTACAGCCCGAGGTAGGTCAGATGCGCGGCTTCGGGATGCCCGAAGATGCCGAAGACGCCGCATTCTTCCTTTAGTTTGTCGTGGGGCCCCACCCCCACGACCTGTGCCTCGCAGCCTTTCGGCCACTCGGCTTTGGTTGCGGCGATTTTCTGCTTAGTCGTCATTTCCGTTCTCACCCACCCTCAGAACTATGCAGCTCGCTGCTTGAAGAACTTCACCAGTGCCGATTCCCAGATGGTCTCGGCTTCGCTCACCGCGACGTCGATCGCCGGCCGCCCATTGATTGAGACGCTGATACGCGAGCCGCCGGTCGTGCCGATTTCGCGCGCCGGAACCGCGAGCGCTTTGGCCCGCGCCAGAAACGCCGCGAGATTTTCCTGCGCCACGGACACGACGACGCGTGACGCAGATTCGGAGAACAGCGCGGAGGTACCCGCCCATGTCGCGGGACTGTCGACGGCAGGAAGATCGACGCTCAGGCCGATCCCGCCCGTGCCGAACGCGCATTCCGCGAGCGTCACCGCGATGCCGCCTTCGGCACAGTCGTGTGCCGACCGGATTAGACCTTCCCGGGCCGCCGTCACGAGAAGCTGCTGGAGCGACTTTTCCGCCTTCAGATCCACGGCCGGCGGCTCTCCCGCCACCGTCTCCAGCACCTGCTTCAAGTACTCGGTGCCTCCAAGCTCGTGGCGTGTCTCTCCGAGCAGCACAACGGCATCGCCACTGCTGGTGAAGCACCGGCCCAGCACCTTCGCCGCGTCCTCGATCAGCCCAACCACACCGAGCACCGGCGTCGGATAAATCGCCTTGCCATCGGTCTCGTTGTAGAGGCTCACATTGCCGCCGGTAATCGGAATGTCGAGCGCCGTGCACGCCGCCGTGATGCCCTCGACCGCCCGGGCGAACTGCCACATGATCTCGGGCCGCTCGGGATTGCCGAAGTTCAGGCAGTTGGTGGCGCCAATCGGCTCGGCGCCGGCGCACGCCACGTTTCTGGCCGCTTCGACGACGGCGAGGATGGCCCCGCGATACGGATCGAGATAGCAGTACCGTCCGTTGCCGTCGACCGACAAGGCCAGCGCGCGATTCGTTCCCTTGACGCGCACCACGCCTGCTCCCATGCCGGGCAGCACGAGCGTGTTGGTGCGCACCATGTGGTCGTATTGCCGGTACACCCAGCGCTTGTTCGCGATCACCGGCGAGGCGAGCAATCCTCGAAACGCGTCGATGTCGGCGAGAGGCAGCTTCCCGGGCAGGGAAAGCTTCTGCGCTTCTGCGAGATACGCGGGCGTCGCCATGGGACGCGTGTAAACAGGGGCATCATCGGTCAGCGCGCTGGTCGGAATCTCCGCAACGACGGTCCCGCGTTCGCGCACCCGCATCAGCCCATCGTCGGTGACCTCACCGATGTGCGCGGCGTGCAGGTCCCACTTCTCGAAAACTTCCTCAACCTCCCGCTCGCGTCCGCGCTTGACGACCAGCAGCATGCGCTCCTGCGACTCGGACAGCATGATTTCATACGGTGTCATGCCCGTCTCGCGCTGAGGCACGTGCATCACATCGATGTCGATGCCCGCGCCGCCGCGCGATCCCATTTCGCAGGTCGAACAGGTGAGACCGGCGGCACCCATGTCCTGGATGCCGATGAGCGCATCGGTCTGCATCACTTCGAGGCAGGCCTCGAGAAGCAGCTTCTCCATGAAAGGGTCGCCAACCTGCACCGCCGGGCGCTTCTCGGCCGAGTTCTCGTCGAACTCCGCCGATGCCATCGTCGCGCCGTGGATGCCGTCGCGACCGGTTTTCGAACCGACGTAGTAGACCGGGTTGCCCGTGCCTTTCGCGACGCCCTTCACAATCTCGTCTGCCTTGGCGAGACCCAGGCAGAAGACGTTCACCAGAGGATTGCCGGCATAGCACTCCTCGAAGGCAATCTCGCCGCCAACGGTCGGAATGCCGATGCTGTTGCCGTATCCGGCGATCCCGGCGACAACGCCTTCCATGTTGCGGCGGACGTGCGGATCGTCGAGGTCGCCGAACCGAAGCGAATTCAACAAAGCAATCGGCCGGGCGCCCATCGTGAAGATGTCGCGGATGATGCCGCCCACGCCGGTCGCCGCGCCCTGATATGGCTCTATGAAGGATGGGTGATTGTGCGATTCGATCTTGAACACCGCCGCGAGGCCGTCGCCGATGTCCACGGCGCCCGCGTTCTCGCCAGGACCCTGCAGCACTCTGGGACCGGTCGTGGGCAGCCTGCGCAGATGCACGCGCGAGCTCTTGTAGCTGCAATGCTCCGACCACATCACCGAGAAGATGCCCAGCTCGGTGAGGCTCGGCTCGCGCCCGAGCGCCTTCACGATGCGCTGGTACTCTTCGTCATTCAGGCCGTGACGATCGAGCGTTGCCTTGTCGAACACGCTCATGCCGGAGCGCTCCCCGCCGCCGTCAACGCGCCGGCCGCGCGGGCGGCCAGCACGGACTCGAAGATGATGCGTCCGTCCGCGCTGCCAACCGCGAGCTCGCAGGCACGTTCCGGGTGAGGCATCAGACCGACGACGTTCCGCCGCTCGTTGCAGATCCCGGCAATCGAGACGAGCGACCCGTTCGGGTTTGCCTCGTCGCTGGCCACTCCTGACGCATCGACGTAACGGAACACAATCTGCCGGTTCAGCTCGAGCTTGCTGAGCTCATCAGGCGTCGTGAAGTAGTTGCCTTCGCCGTGGGCGATCGGAATGCGCAACACCTGCTGCGGACGGCACGCGAGCGTAAACGGCGTGTCGGTTTCGTCGACACGAACATGGACGTGCTCGCAGCGGAACTTCAGCTCGCGGTTCCGCAGCATCGCACCCGGCAGCAGGCCGGCCTCGAGAAGAATCTGAAAACCGTTGCAGATCCCCAGGACAGGGCCGCCCGCGGCGGCGAACCTCTTGACGGCGTCCATGACAGGGGAAAAGCGGGCGATGGCGCCGGTCCGCAGGTAATCTCCGTGCGAGAAGCCGCCGGGGAGAATCACCGCATCGGCGCCGCGAAGATCGGTTTCCTTATGCCAGACGAATTCGGCCTCCTGGCCAAGCACGTCCTTTGCGGCGTAATACGCGTCGTGGTCGCAGTTGGATCCGGGAAAGACAATGACGGCGAATTTGGTTTTCACGGGTTTAGCTTTTCTCAGTGTGTCGTGGGGCCCCACCCCCACGACCTGCCACCTCGCGCTCGGCACCAGATGCTCGCGCTCGGCGGTGCCGGGGGCCACGATCTGCTTAGTGTGACGCTCCGTCTATCTCGATCCTGTAGCTTTCGATAACCGGATTGGCGAGCAACTTATCCGCGACTTCCGATGCCATCGAGCGCGCGGCATCGCTCGAAGCGGCGGCGAGCTCGAGCTCGAAATATTTTCCCTGTCGCACGTCTTCGACCCCCGCGTAACCGAGCGTGTGCAACGCGTCGACAATGGTCTTGCCCTGCGGGTCGAACACCGACGGCTTCAACGTCACGAATACACGCGCACGCATTACGACACTCCTGTCCTTCGACGTGGCTCAGGACGGCCCGAGCGCAAGCCGAGGGGCTGCTCCGACCGGCACTTTGAACACGCGGTCGAAAATCTTGTCCACGTTCTTGAGCTGCACCTTCAGGTCGAACGCGTCATCGATGGTCTTCCGGTCGACAACCGCCATCACATCGCGATCGGCGAGCAGCAGCTCCTTGAAGTCTCTCTTCTCGTCGTAGGATCGCAGGGCGTTGCGCTGCACCCACTCGTAGGCCTGCTCGCGCGCAATACCGCGCTGCGCCAGCTCGAGGAGCACGGTGCCCGAAAAGACGACGCCGCGCGAGAGCTCCAGGTTCTGGCGCATCCGATCCTCGTTGACGACGAGGCCCTTCACGATGCGGGTGAACCGCCGCAGCATGTGGTCGAGCGCGATGAAGCTGTCCGGCAGGATCACGCGCTCGACCGACGAGTGCGAGATGTCGCGTTCGTGCCAGAGCGCAATGTTCTCGAGTGCCGCGTGGGCGTTCGCCCGCAACAGGCGCGCGAGGCCGGTAATCTGCTCGCAGCCGATCGGATTGCGCTTGTGCGGCATCGCCGACGAGCCCTTCTGCCCTTTGCCGAACGGCTCCTGCACCTCGCCAATCTCGGTCTTCTGCAGGCCCCTCACCTCGAGCGCGAACTTCTCGAGCGACGCACCTGTAATCGCAATGGCCGTCATCAGCTCCGCGTGGCGGTCGCGCTGAATCACCTGCGACGACACGAGCGCGGCGTCCAGCCCCAGCCTGGCGCAGATCGCCGCTTCGATCGACGGATCGAGGTGCGCGAACGTCCCGACCGCGCCCGACACCTTGCCGACCGCGACGACTTCACGTGCCCGCTTCAACCGCTCCAGGTCGCGCTGCAGCTCGGCGTGCCAGAGCGCGAGCTTCAACCCGAAGGTCATCGGCTCGGCATGCACGCCATGCGTGCGGCCCATCATCGGCGTGTGCCGATGCTCTTCGGCGCGGGCCCGAACGGCGTCGAGAAGGCCTTCGACATCCCTGATGAGCAGATCGGTCCCCTCGCGCATCTGAATAGCCTGCGCGGTGTCGACGACGTCGGATGAAGTGAGCCCGAAGTGCAGCCAGCGCGCGGACGGCCCGACGTGCTCGGCGACGGCGGTGGTGAAGGCGATGACGTCGTGTTGTGTGGTTTCTTCGATGGCGGCGATACGGGCGACGTCGAACTTCGATTTCTCCCTGATGTCGCGTGCGGCGTCGTGGGGGATGATGCCGGCTTCGGCCATCGCCTCGGCAGCCGCGATTTCAACCTGCAACCAGGTTTCGAATCTCCGCTCTTCGCTCCAGATGCGCCCCATGTCGGGGTGTGTGTAGCGAGGAATCATTTCTTCTAGTTCAAATCCAGGCGCTCTCGCGGAAGCTGAAGTCCATTCACGTGTCCCAGCACGGTGGCGGCCAGAGATCCGTTCGAGAAGAGCTCTCCCGCCACGCGCTGAACGTCGGCCGGCGTCACGCGCTCGATACCTTCCAGCGTTTCATCGAGGCTGAACTGACGGTCGAAGTAGATTTCCTGGCGCGCGAGATGCGACATGCGGCTCGACGTATTCTCGAGGCTCAGCATCACGCTGCCCTTCAAGTGATCCTTGGCGCGGCGCAGCTCGGAGTCGGGCACGAGCGTCTGCTTCATGCCGCGCATCTCCTCGACCACCAGATCGACGACCTGGCCGACGGCTTCGTTCGCGCACCCGGCGTACACCGTCAAGTACCCGGCGTCGCGATAGGCGTTGATGCCGGAGAACACCGAATACGCAAGCCCCCGCTTTTCGCGGATGTTCTGGAAGAGGCGCGAGCTCATCGAGCCGCCCAGCATGGTGTTCATCACGTAGCTCGCGTATCGCGCGCTGTGATTCTGCGGATAGCTGCTCGCGCCGAGACACACGTGGCTCTGCTCGAGCTCCTTGTTGCGGATGACGACCTTCGGAACCACGTTCGGAGGTCCGCCGTTCTGCTTGACGCCGTTCACGGGCATCGATCCAAACGCCTGCTCGAGCGCTTCCTTGAGCCGGGCGTGCTCGAGATGGCCGGCAGCGGAAATGATGACGTTCTCGGCCGCGTAGGCGCCCCTGAAATGGTCGCGCAGCCGCTGCTGCGTGAGCGCCTCGACGCTCTCCTTGGTCCCGAGGATCGGCCGGCCCAGCGGATGGCCCTCCCAGAACGCCTGGGTGAAAATCTCGTGGACGAGGTCGTCGGGCGTGTCCTCGACCATCTTGATCTCTTCGAGGATGACCTTCTTCTCGCGTTCGACATCGACCTCGTGGAACGCGGGGCGAAGGACGATGTCCGAGAGGATGTCGACCGCAAGCGGCAGATGCTCGTCGAGCACCTTGACGTAATAGCTCGCGTACTCTTTGGCCGTAAACGCGTCGAGCTGACCGCCAATAGAGTCGACCGCCTGGGCAATCTCCTCAGCCGTGCGTGATGCCGTCCCCTTGAAGAGCATGTGCTCGACAAAGTGCGCGATGCCGCTGTCCTCGTCCGTCTCGTGGCGCGACCCGCGCGCCAGCCACACACCAAGGCTGACCGAGCGCACGTGGCTCATCGATTCAGTGACGAGACGAATCCCGTTGTCGAGTGTGTCGCGAACAATCATGAAAGTGATGACTAACGCCGTGCAAACCGCTCGGGCCCGTGCATGACCCGTTGGAGATTGAAAGGGTTGAATGCGAGCTGAAAGGATCTTAACACGAGTACAATCGAGATCCAGAAGCGAACATGCCCAACGTTCCGAGCGGTTTAGCGTCGGACGCGCGCGCCGATCTCGGCTCGATGGAGTCGGCCGAGCTCGAAGCCGCGCTCGACGCCCACGGTCATCCGCGGTTCCGTGCGCGCCAGATCTTTGCGTGGATCCACGCCAGGGGCGTGACCGACTTCGAAAAAATGACGGATTTGTCGCGACAGAGTCGCGCCGATCTCCCCACGCACTTCCGCATTGCCACGCCAACCCTCATCGCCAGAGAAACATCGTCGGACGGAACCGTGAAGTTCCTGCTCGGCCTCGACGACGAGGCCCGCATCGAATCGGTCTTCATCCCCGACACTCCCAGCCAGACGTTCTGCATATCAACGCAGGTCGGGTGCGCCATGAAGTGCGGCTTCTGCCTGACGGGCAAGATGGGGCTGGTACGGAACCTAACCGCGGGCGAGATCGCCGGACAGGTTCGCGTGCTCGCCGGCGAGCTCGGACTGCGCGACGCGAAGTTCAACATCGTGCTGATGGGTATGGGCGAGCCGCTGCACAACTACGACAACACGATGAAAGCACTGCGCATACTCAACGACGAGCACGGTTTCGCCGTGTCTCCCAGGCGCGTGACGCTCTCGACCGTCGGGGTGCTGCCCGCGCTCGAGCGGCTGGCCAGCGAACCGTTGATGCCCAATCTCGCGATTTCGCTGCACGCCACGACAGAAGATCAGCGCGACGCGCTCGTCCCCGTGAATCGCAAATACGGTCTGGAAGACATCCTCGACGCCGCGCGGAAATTCCCGGCGCGGCGGCGCAATCGCATCACCTTCGAGTACGTCCTGCTTCGCGGTGTCAACGACACGCCGGACGACGCCCGGCGCCTGGTGCGCCTGCTCGCCAGCATTCGTTGCAAGGTCAACCTGATTCCGCTGAACGAAGCCGCGGGCATCGCGTTCGAGCGGCCGACCGACCCGCGCGTCAATGCGTTCGCGAAAATTCTTGCCGAGGCGGGTCTCATCGTGTCGGTTCGCAAGAGCCGCGGGCGCGACATCCGGGCGGCGTGCGGCCAGTTGATTGTGGAAGGGAAGAGACAGTCGACCGGGCAGAAGGCCGCGGCGCTGTTGTGATTGCGGTTTCGATCGAGGTCCGGCTGAATCCGGACGCTACGTACTGTGCACGGCGGTCGGGCTGAGGCGGCCGACGAGCTCGTCGCCGACGAGGCTCAGCGCAACATCCACCCGTTCGTTCCGCGGCAAACCTTCCGGGATCCTCACCTTCAGATAGTTATCCGTGACGACGAGCGTACCGTCTTCGATCGTCAGCCCAGGACGGATTGAGCCATCCTGTTCGCGATGGAACCGCCGGTTGAGATCGCGGCCGATGCCACGAACAATCGCCGCACGCTCGCGGACAACCGCACCGTGGACCTTATCGGGCAATGCGGTGGCGACGGTGCCCGGCCGGTCCGAGTACGGGAAGACGTGCACGTGCGTCACAGGTGACGAGGCGAGATAGGACTCGAGCACCGCGAAGTCATCGTCGGTCTCTCCAGGAAATCCGACGATGATGTCCGTACCGAGCGACGCGTGCGGCATCACGTACCGGATGCGATCGACCAGCCGCCGGTAATATGCGAGCGTGTACGGCCGCTGCATCGCCACCAGCAGTCGATCGCTGGCGTGCTGAAGCGGAAGATGGAAGTGCGGCGCGAAACACGCCGACCCGGCGACCAGATCGACGATTTCATCCAGACAGTCCATCGGCTCGAGCGAGCTGATGCGGAAGCGCATCCCGAACGACCGCCGCTCTATGGCCCGCAACAAGCTCAGCAGCGTCGAACCGTCACCGAGATCGCGCCCGTACGATCCGAGATGCACACCGGTGATGGCTATCTCGCGGTAGCCGGCATCCGCGACGCGCTCGATGTCGGACACGACTTCGCCCACGCGACGGCTGCGGCCCGCGCCTCGGGTCGATGGGATGATGCAGTACGAACAGGCCTGGTCGCAGCCGGTCTGCACGCGCAAGGTGAATGCAGTACGGCCGGCCAGACCGGGGGCGATCGACGCACCGCAGGCGCCGTCACCATCGCCAAACCGTTCGGCCGTGGTCAAGCCGATGGCCGCCGCCAGATCGTCCTTGCGATCGTTCGGCACGATCTCAATCGTGCCGGCGAGTCCCGCAACATCGTCGGGACGCCGGGTGGCATAGCACCCCGTCACGACAATGCGCGCATGCGGATTTTCCCGCGAGACTTTCCTGACGATCTGACGTGTGGCTTGATCGGCGGAGCTCGTGACCGAGCAGCTATTGAGAACGATGATGTCGGCGTGCTCGGCGGCGGCAACGGTGCCGCCGCTCGCGATGAGCTGCTCCTCGATATGAAAGGAATCGGCCTGATTGACCCGGCAGCCGAACGTGATGATGGAATACTTCACTTCTATTGGGATTAGGGATTGGGGATTAGGAGTTCGCCAGACGCGCTGAGCTTGCGCGCCGCCTCTTCGACCTTCTCCGCCAGCCCCGCCTTGTACTTCTTCACACGCTCCGCGACGCCGTTGTCGCCCAGCGCGAGAATCTGCGCGGCCAGCACGCCGGCATTGGTGGCGCCGGCTTTGCCGATCGACACGGTGGCCACCGGCACACCCGGCGGCATCTGAACGGTCGACAGCAACGCGTCGAGCCCGTTCAGCGCCGATGAATCGATTGGCACGCCGATGACCGGTTTCGACACGTGGGCGGCCACCACGCCGCCGAGATGTGCGGCCGCGCCCGCGCCGACGATGAACACCTTCACGCCGCGGGTCTCGGCCTCGCCGAGAAGGCGCATGACGCGTTCGGGTGAGCGATGCGCGGACGCCACGGTCATCTCGACCGTGATGCCCAGCTCTTTCAGAACATCCACCGCACCTTGCATCACTGGTGCGTCATTCGGCGAACCCATCAAAATGAGGACTTGTAGTGATGTCATTATTTAATCCGCGTGGGGCCCCACCCCCACGCGCGTGCCGTCGCTAACGCTCCGGATCTTGATACATTCGCTGATCTGCTTAAGTCTGCGATCCACGTGGGGCACCCGCCTGCTTAAGTCTACGCCAATGCTTTGGCGCCGATATCCTTGCGATAGTGCATACCGTCGAAGCTGATCTTCCCGACAGCTTCATATGCGCGGGCGATCGCGCTTCGATAATCATCATCCGACGCGACGACTGTCAACACGCGGCCGCCGGCTGTGACGATATCAGACCCGCGTTTCGCCGTGCCCGAGTGAAACACGTTGACACGGTCCATTGCTTCGGCTTCTTCGATTCCGTGAATCACTGTACCGGTTTCGTACGCGTCCGGATAGCCGCCCGAGGCCATAACGACACCGACGCGTGGCTCCGGACCGAGCGAGATGGAACCGGCATCGAGCTCGCCGGCCGCCGCGCTCATCAGCAGATCCGAAAGATCGTCCTCGATCGCCGGCAGAATAACCTGCGCTTCGGGATCGCCAAAGCGCACGTTGAATTCGATCACTTTCGGGCCATCGGCGGTCAGCATCAGGCCGACGAAGAGAAACCCGCGAAACTCGCTGCCCTCGGCGCGCATGCCTTCCAGAACCGGCAACACGATCTCGCTCATCACGCGCGACTCGGTGGCGCCGTCGAACAGCGAGCTCGGCGCGTAGGCGCCCATTCCGCCGGTGTTCGGACCGGCATCTCCGTCGAACACACGCTTGTGATCCTCGGCCGATCCCAGCGGCAGCGCGCGCGTGCCGTCGCTCAATACGAAAAACGACGCCTCGCGTCCCACGAGCAGCTCTTCGATCACGAGACGTGCGCCGGCCTGGCCGAAGCGCTTGTCGACCATCATGGCGTGGACTTCTGCTTCCGCACTTTTCAGATCGGGCGAGATCACCACGCCCTTGCCGGCAGCAAGGCCGTCGGCCTTGAGCACGACGGGGAATCCGAATTCTCCGCTGCGCAGCGACGCCAGGGCCTGCGACGCCGAATCGCACGCTCTGTAACGCGCGGTCGGCACGTGATAGCGCTGCATGAAGTCTTTCGCGAACACCTTGCTCGATTCGAGCCGCGCCGCGCGCTGACTCGGACCGAACAGCAGATCGCCTTCGGCCGCGAACACATCGGCGACGCCGCGGCTGAGCGGCAGTTCCGGTCCGATGATCGTGAAATCGATCTCTTCGCGCCGCGCAATCTCGGCGACCGCGTGCGCATCCGCGGCATCGACAGGAACGCAGCGCGCGAGCCGGCTGATGCCCGCGTTTCCCGGCGCGCAGACGATGTCGGACACGCCGCGCTCGGACGTCAATTTCCACACGAGGGCGTGTTCGCGCCCGCCGCTGCCGATCACCAGAACTCTCGTGGAGCCCACGTTATCGAGTAAACTGTTGGATATAAAAGGTTTAAGGTGAAGGAGTAATCCGTTGACGGGGCTGCGGCTTTGCGCCTAAGATTCGCAGTCCCGAATTAGCGTAACACAATCGTTATTCATCAAAACGTGGTGACAGGTGTTCCGTCATCACGATCGCCCGATTTGAGGGGGTGTAATCAAGCGTGGCGGAAGTCAAGGTGCAGGACGGTGAGTCGATCGAAAGTGCTCTTCGGCGGTTCAAACGGAAGGTCCAGCAGGAAGATATCATCAAGGATATCAAGAAGCACTCCTTCTATCTGAAGCCCGGAGACAAGCGCAGAGCCAAACAGGCGCTGGCGCGCAAACGTAACCGCAAGAAAATGCGACGCGACGCAGAGTAGAGGGCGCGAGCAAGGGGCGACACGATGGAGTTCCAAGACAAGATCCTGAGTTGTGTGGATTGCGGCGCGGAGTTCGTGTGGACGGCTGGTGAACAGCTCTTTTTCGCGGACAAGAACTTCAAGAACGAGCCCAAGCGTTGCAAGGCCTGCAAGGCCAAGCGCGCGGCCCGGGCGGCGTCGCCCGGGATTCGTGAACGTGTCGAAACCACCGCCACCTGCTCGGCGTGCGGCAAGGAAACCACGGTTCCCTTCCGTCCGACGCAGGGTCGCCCCGTGTTTTGCAAGGAATGTTTCCAACAGAGGAAGTTCGCCGGAGCGGGAGGACTGTAAGTCCTTCCGCTTCCGGATAGATGTCTAGTCGCCGGGGCGGCCGCCTGCCTTTCCTCAGTCTCCTGATATCGTTGCGCCCGGGTCAATGGACGAAGAACCTCTTCGTCTTCGCGGCCCTGGTGTTTGCCCAGCGGCTGAACGATCCCGACGCCGTCGTGCGCGCGTCGATCGTGTTCGTCCTCTTCTGCGCGTTGTCGGGCGCCGTCTACCTGGTGAACGACGTCGCCGATCGCGAACAGGACCGGCGTCATCCCGTCAAGAAACATCGTCCGATCGCAGCGGGCGAGGTGAGCCCCGGCCTCGCGCTTGCCGTCGCGGCCGTGCTCGGTCTGGCGGCCCTCGGCGGCGCGTTCATGCTCGGCATCCCGTTTTTTGCCATCGCCGCGGCCTATGTCGGGCTGCTCTCGTTCTACTCCGTCTTCCTCAAGCACCACGTGATCCTCGACGTCCTGACGGTGGCCGCCGGCTTCGCGTTGCGTGCGGCGGCCGGCGCGGCGGCGATTCACGTCCCGATCAGCCACTGGCTGATCGTGTGCACCACGCTTCTGGCCCTTTTCATCGCGCTCAGCAAGCGACGGCACGAACTGACTTTGCTGACCGACACCGCAACCGACCACCGGCCCATCCTCGGCGACTACACACCGTACCTGCTCGACCAGATGATCTCGGTGGTGACGGCGTCGACCGTGATCGCGTACGCGTTTTACACGATCAGCCCCGAAACCACACAGAAGTTCGGCACCGATCTCCTCAGCCTGACCATTCCGTTTCCGCTCTACGGGATTTTCCGCTACCTCTACCTCGTGCACCGGCGCGACCAGGGCGGCAGTCCGGCCGAGCTGGTCGTGAACGACCGGCCGCTGCTCATCTGCGTCGGTCTGTGGGCGCTTTCGGTGATCCTCATCATTTACCGGTAAAATCGTGGCCATGCCCCAGGCACGGGTTGCCATTCTGCGCACCAGGCCGGAGACCGTCCTCCGCGACTATCACCGTCTGATGAATCTCGCCGGCTACCAGGACGTGATCGCGAAAGACGCGGATACGGCGCTCAAAGTGAACATCTCCTGGCACTTCTTCTTCCCGGGCAGCTCGACCACGCCCTGGCAGCTCGACGGCGTGATTCGCGCCATGAAGAAGGATGGCTACTCACCGGCTCTCATGCACGCGTGCCACAATCGCACGGTCGTCATTGACGCGCATCTTGGCGAGCGCGAGAACAAGCAGCTCCCCGTCGTCGAGGCGCACGGCCTCAGAAACCTTCACATTTACGAAGGTGAGGAGTGGACGAACATTCGCGACGCGGTTGGCGATTTGACGAAAGACTTCCTGTGCCTGAACTCGGTGTACCCGAAGGGATTCATGATTCCGCGCCGCTTCATCGGCGAGAACATCATCCATCTCCCGACGGTCAAGACGCACGTGTTCACCACGATGACGGGCGCGATGAAGAACGCCTTCGGCGGACTGCTGAACGAACGGCGCCACTGGACGCACCCGGTCATCCACGAAACCCTCGTCGATCTGCTGATGATTCAGAAGAAAATCCACCGCGGGGTGTTCGCGGTCATGGACGGCACCTTTGCGGGAGACGGCCCGGGTCCGCGCTGCATGATTCCGCGGGTGAAGAACGTGATCCTCGCGAGCGCCGACCAGGTGGCGATTGATGCCACCGCCGCCCGTCTTATGGGCATGGATCCGCTCTCCATCAAGTTCATCCGCCTGGCACACGAGCGGGGACTGGGGTGCGGCGACCCGCGCGACATCGAGATGGTCGGCGACAAGGATGCCGCCGAGGAGAACTGGCATTTTGTCGGGCCATACCGGAACATGACGTTCGCCGCCCGCATGCAGCACCAGATTTACTGGGGGCCGCTCCGCAAGCCGGTCGAGTGGTCGCTCAGGACGGTGCTCGCCCCATGGGCGTACGCGGCGAGCGTGGTTTATCACGACAGCTTCTGGTATCCGTTGAAAGCCAAGGCACTGATGCGCGAGGTGCTGGCCAGCCCGTGGGGGCGTCTCTTTCGCGGGTGGGAAACGGCGACGGTCGACGAGAACGGCTACCCTAACTTCGGCAACGAGGACGCGGAAATTCAGCGGACGGGACTGCGCGCGTTGATCAAGTCGATTGGCATACTGGGCATGTGCCTGAAGGAAGCGCCGGAATTCGCGGCAAAGGGCGCGCACAAGGGGGGGTGACCCCCGAACTTATCAAGGGGGTCAGACCCCGTCGAACAACTATGGCAGATTTCAACATACGGACTGATGCCGTCGACGTCGAGCAGATCATGCGCCAGATCCGGGCGCGGATTCAGGCCAAACGTGGCGTCGACTACACCGAAGAACAGATTCAGGAGCTGGCCAACGTCAAGCTCGAGCGCTTTCTCGATCCGAAAGGCGTGCGCTCGGATCTGGTCGAGCAGTTCAAGCGTGCGCGCGATCGCAAGCCGGACCCGTTTCAGCCGCAGCAATGGGTCACCGACGCCAACGACCTGTATGGCAGCAGCAAGGCGCCCGTCCGCCTGCTCCGAAAGCTCCTCAGCCCAATCCTGAAGATGCTGCTCAACGCCAACCGGCTCGTGCAGGTGCTGCACCAGCAGAGCGAAATCAACACGCTCTACGAAAAGCAGTTCCACCAGCTGCGCGAGAAAAACCAGCAGCGCGACGAGGTCGACACGCTCTACTACGAGCTCGTCCATAACCTGGTCCTCGAGCTCACGCGCGTCGGCATCGAGAACAGAAACCTGAAGATGCGGCTCGAGTCGCTCTCGAGCCGGATGGATTTCGACGAGCGGCGCGCCCGCGCGCTCGAAACCGTCGTTCAGTACAGGCCGGGCTCGGGCCCGTCGCGCGAGGCGCCTGCCCCACGGCCTCGCCAGGACGATCGGCCCTATCAACCGCCGCCGCCGCAGAGCGTCGCCGCAGCGCCCTCTCCGGCTGCACCGCAGAGCCAGAGTCAGCCAGGCGCCGGCGAAACGAGTGCAACCGAGGCCCAGGCCGGTGAATCAAACACCGCACGCCGGCGTCGGCGTCGCCGCCGCGGCCGCCGTGGTGGACGCGGGCGGATGCCGGGCGAGAACATTGCGGCAGCCGGTTCGTCGACGGACGCTCCCTCGTTGATGGGCTCGGCGACGCCCCCGCATGGCGACCCGACTGGCGACGCTGCGATGGACGAGGGGCCAGACACGGACTTCGAGGGTCCGGAAGGCGGCGACTTCGGAAACGACTCCGGCGAAGACGACGGGCCGGACTCCGCGCAGTGAAGCTCGCCGTGGTCGTGCAGCGGTATGGCGCCGACATCAACGGCGGCGCCGAACTGCACGCACGTTATGTCGCCGAACGCCTGGCGCAGCACGCGCAAGTCGAGGTCCTCACGACGTGCGCGCGCGATTACGTGACGTGGCACGACGAATATCCGGCCGGGATCGAGCGGGTGAACGGCGTGCCGGTCCGTCGCTTCCGGGTCGATCACGAGCGCGACATCAAGGTCTTCGCGCACTGGTCCGATCGCGTCTTCGGCGAGCCTCATTCGTATCTCGACGAGCTGAAGTGGCTCGACGCGGAAGGACCCAAGAGCTCTTCGCTGCTCACCTATCTGTCGTCCGCGCAAGCCGACTATGACTACGTCATTTTTTTCAGCTATCGCTACTACCACGCCTACCACGGCGTGAGGGCGATCCCCACGCGCGCCATTCTCGTGCCGACGGCGGAGCGCGACGACGCCATCGGGCTGGGGATCTCGCCCAGGATTTTCCGCGGCGTGCGTGCGCTGATGTACAACAGTCCGGAAGAGAAGCGGCTCATCCAGGCGGTATCGAACAACCACAACGTGCCGGGTGTGGTGGTCGGCATCGGATCCGAGATTCCCGAGCGGCCAAAGCCCGACCGCTTCCGCCAGAAGTACGGCATCACGAGCCGCTTCGCGCTCTATATCGGCCGGATCGATCAGAACAAGGGATGCAACGAGCTCTTCTCATTCTTCATGAACGGTCTGCAGGCGCTGCCGAGAGGTCTGCGCCTGGTCCTGATCGGCAAGGAGATCGTGCCTGTTCCCGACCATCCTCGTATCCACCATCTCGGGTTTCTCGACGATCAGGACAAGTTCGATGCGCTGGCCGCTGCCGATCTGCTGCTGATGCCGTCATATTATGAGAGCCTGTCGATGGTGGCGCTGGAGGCGTGGGCCCTGGGCAAGCCGGTGCTGGCCAACGGCCGGTGTGAAGTGCTGCGAGGGCAGTGCATTCGAAGCGGGGCCGGTCTCTACTACGAGACGCAGGCCGAGTTCATCGAAACGCTCCGGGCCATCGCCGAGAGCCGGCGGCTGAACGCGAGGTTCGGCGCCAACGGGCGCGAGTTCTTTCAACAGCACTACGCGTGGCCCGTCATCGAACAGAAGTACCTCGACGTGCTGGCGCAATTGAAAGACGAAGACATCAGCGCGGCCCGCGGCAACAGCGCGGCTCGCGCCATCGAGCCTGAACCGGGGTGGCTCGCGAAACGGCGCAAGGCCCTGAGGCCCGCGAGCGAGGTGCTCGCGGAGCTTCCATCCGGACCGGTGCTGAATTGAAGAAACAGAAGGTTCATCAGGTGCTGGCGACGCTTGGCTACGGCGACGCCATCGGCCACGAGGTGCTCGGCATCCGGCGCGTCCTCCGGGCCGCCGGCTACGATTCGGACATCTTCGTCCAGACGGCGGACCCGCGCGTTGAAGACGAGACGCGTGATTACAGGGATCTGATACGCGAAAGCGACCCGTCGAACATCCTGATCCACCATTTCTCGATAGGATCGCGCGCCTCTCGCATCACCTACGCGCTTCCCGACAGGCAGATCCTCGTCTACCACAACATCACGCCGCCCGAATTCTTCGTTGACGTCCACGAGCAGCTCGTCGAGCAGTGCTTCAAGGGACGCCGCGAGCTGGGGATTTATCCCGGACGGGTCGATCTCGCACTGGGCGATTCCGAGTTCAACCGGCAGGAGCTGGAAGAGCTGGGCTTCAATCCGACCGGCGTGCTCCCGGTGGTACCCGACTTCTCGCACCTCGATCACCCGCCGAACGACCTGGTCGCCCGCGAGTTCGACGACAGCTGGACGAACATCCTTTTCGTCGGACGCATCATCCCGAACAAGCGCATCGAGGACGTCATCCGGTACTTCCACGCGTACCAACGCCACTTCAACCCGCGGTCGCGTCTTCTGCTGGTGGGATCCTACGGCGGCTTCGAGAGGTACCTCGCCAATCTGCACCAGCTGTGCGCGCGGCTCGGCGTGACCAACGTGCACTTCACCGGCCACGTGTCCGACGCAGAGCTGACCGCCTATTACGAGGTGGGCGATCTCTTCCTCTGCGCGAGCGCGCACGAAGGCTTCTGCGTGCCGATCGTCGAGTCGTTCCACAAGCAGATTCCGGTTGTGGCGTATGCGGCCACGGCCGTGCCGGCCACGATGGACGGCGCCGGCGTGCTGTACTCGACCGAAGAGCCGCTCGAGGTTGCCGCACTCGTCGATACCGTCCTCGGCGATCAAGCGCTCTACGATTCGATTCTCGCGAAGCAGAACCAGGCGCTGGCACGCCTCCGCGCACAGGACTTCGAGGGCACGCTCCTGAAATTCGTCCGGCAGGTGTTGAGCGCGCCTCGAAAACCGGCGCCCCAGGTCGCATGGGACTTCTGGGATCAGTTCCGGCTGGCCGAAGAGCTCTTCGAGCTTCAGCAGTATCGCCCCGCCATCTTCCGGGGCCTGCCAGAGAGTCCCGAGTCGAAGGTCGGCCTGGTCGAGGAAAAGCGCTGATGCGCGTCAACCAGTGGGTGCCGGCCGCCCACAAGGGCGACGCGATTGGCGACAGCGCACGCCGCGTCCGCGGGCTGCTCCGGGCGATGGGCCACGAGTCCGATGTCTTTGCGATGACCATCGACGACGGGCTCCGCCACGACATTCGATCGTTTTCAGATCCGGCATCGAAGCAGGGGGACGTCACGATTTTTCATTTCGCCCTGCCCTCGCCGATGTCGCAGGCGTTTGCGGCGCTGCCGCACGGCCGCGTCCTCCAGTATCACAACGTCACCCCGGCGCACTTCTTTGCGTCGTATGCGCCGGCGCTGTTCCGGCTGGCGTCGATCGCGCGGGACGAGCTCGCGAGCCTCGCGCCGGTTTCCGACCTCGCCCTGGGAGACTCGGAATACAACCGGCAGGAGCTCGAAGAGATCGGGTTTCGCCAGACGGGCGTCATGCCGATTGCGGTCGACACGGGCCGGTTGACCAACGCGCCCGGACACCCGGTGCTGGATGAGATTCTCGATGACGGCCTCGTCAATTTTCTGTTCGTGGGAAGGATCGCGCCGAACAAGAAGATTGAGGATCACATCAGGCTGGCCGAGCAATACAAGCGGTATGTCGACGCGTACTACCGCTTCATCTTCGTCGGCCGCTACGACGTCGTGCCCGAGTACTATGCAGCCATCCGGGCGCTTCTGTCCGATTACCAGATGCTCGAGGATCGGTTCATCTTTACAGGCCCGGTGCCCGACGTGGAGCTCGCCGCGTACTATCGAGCATCGAGTGTGTACATCTCGCTGAGCGAACACGAAGGGTTCTGCGTGCCCTTGGTCGAAGCCATGGCGATGGACGTGCCGGTGCTGGCCTTCAGCGCGGCGGCGGTTCCCCACACGCTGGGAGGGGCGGGCGTGCAATTCGCGCCCAAGGATCTCGAGTATGCGGCGGAGCTGCTCGGCATGCTGGCGTTCGAGGACAGCCCGCGAGAGGAGATCCTTGCGGGCCAGCGACGACGCCTTCTGGACTTCGGTGACGCGGTCATCCAGCAACGTCTGGCTTCTGTGATATCGGCCTTCTCATCGGGAAGGCAGGGCTGAAGCCCTGCGCTACCCATAACGAATGTGCGCATTGCCTTCATCGTCCAGCGTTACGGGTTGGATATTCTCGGTGGCTCCGAGTACCACTGCCGGCTGATCGCCGAGCGCATGGCCCGGCATCACGACGTCGAAGTGCTGACCACGTGCGCGCGGGACTACATCTCGTGGGCCAACGAGTACCAGGAAGGCGCGACCATCATCAATCGCGTTACAGTGCGGCGCTTTGCGAACGCGCGCGCGCGCGAGATCGAATCGTTCAACCGCTACTCGGACTGGATCTTTCACAATCCGCACGGTCGCGATGACGAGATGGCGTGGCTCGAGCAGCAGGGCCCGTGGTGCCCGGCCCTCCTCGACTACTTGTCGCGGAACGCTTCGTCGTACGATGCGCTCATATTCTTTACCTACCTCTATGCACCGACTGTGCTCGGGCTGCAGGTGGCGCCCGAGCGCAGCATCCTCGCACCGACGGCACACAACGAGCCGGCGATCGGCCTCGGCATCTACAGAGAGATGTTCGCGAGGCCTGCGGCGATCGCCTACAATACCGCTCGAGAAAAAGCCTTTCTGAAGTCCACATTCGAGTTCAACGCCGTAGCGGAGGAAACGATCGGATGCGGCGTCGATCTTCTCGATGGCCGTCCGGCGCCACAGTCGCGAACCGCGCCGAAGGGCTTTCCCGACGATCCGTTTCTGCTGTACGGCGGGCGCATCGATGCCGGCAAGGGCTGCGCCGAGCTCGTCGACTTTTTCGGCAGCTACACGGATGAAGGCGGCATGGCCCGGCTCGCGATGATGGGAGCCAAGTTGATGGCGCTCCCCGAAGTGCCGTGGCTGCGCTATGTCGGCCTGCTGTCCGAAGCCGACCGTCTTCGGGCACTCGAGGCTGCCACCGTGGTGGTGGTGCCTTCACCGCTCGAAAGCCTTTCGCTGCTCGCGCTCGAAGCCATGGCGGTTGGCACCCCGGTTCTCTGCAACGCACGCGCCGACGTGCTGGTCGACCACTGCACACGCAGTCAGGCCGGCCTGTACTACGCCCATCGCGACGAGTTCGTCGAGTGCGCGAAGCTGCTCGTCGCCGATCGCCGCCTTCGCGAACGGATGGGCCGCAACGGGCAGGCATACGTCAGAAGCCACTACCACTGGGATGTCATCATGGCCAAGTACGACACACTGATGGCAGCGCTGCCGAAAGTCCGGGACATGCCACTGCGATGAGGGCGAATACGGTCCTCGTGCGGAGACTCGTTCACGTCGCGATCTTTCTCGCGGCATTCGCGACCTACACGATGAGAATCGTGAACGGTGGAGGTCTTCGCGAGCCGCCCGAATCGGGCGACGGCCACGACTACGATGCCATTGCCTACAACGTCTGGCACGGCCGTGGATTCGGCTATGAGTGGAGCGATGCCGAGTGGCGCAGGCCCTACGAGGGGATCCCGCGCTACCGGCCATTGTTGTCGCGACAGTCCGAGGTACTACCCCACGACCTATCGTCCACCCGGCATGCCGCTTCTGCTTTCCGGGGTGTATGCCGTCATGGGCAGGAACTTCGCCGCCTGGCGCATCGTCAACTGCGGGATCATGGCAGGCGCGGTGACGGCTGCGTCTGCAGTCGCGACAACCATGGCGGGGCCGTTTGCGGCGGTGCTGACAGCGGCCATCGCGCTGCAGAGCCGCGATCTGACGCGGTATGCCAGCATGTTCATGACAGAGCCGCTGGCCACGCTCATGGTGGCGCTGCTGACGTTGGCCTGGGTCCGCCAGGCCAGCTCTGGATGGACTGTCGCGGGCTCGATCGCGGCAGGCGTCGTCATGGGCGGCCTGCTGGCCGCCCGCACGATTTTCATCCTGTCGGCGCCGATTCTGGCGATCCTGCCGGGCAGAGACAAATCATTCGGATCCTGGCTCGCATGGAAACCCAAGGCCATCTGTCTTGCGGTCGCTATTGCCGTCATCAGCCCGTGGTGGATCCGCAACGTCATCGTGCTGGATGCGTTCATGCCCCTCGGGACTCAGGGCGGCATCAACCTGCCGATGGGTTTTGGACCGAGAGCTCTGCGATTCGAAGGTGTCTGGCACTCGAATCCCGAGGACGGCTGGCCCGAGATCGCCGCCCAGAAGCTCGACACCGTGACGTCCGAAGTGAAGCTCGCGCAGTATCGTCAGAAGCTCACGATGAACTGGATGCTGGACAACCCGCGCGACGTCGTGCGGCTGATGTGGCTGCATGTGTCGCAGGAGCTCAAGCCGGGACGAGAGTTCTACACGAAATGGCTTTTGCCCCTGGCCGGCGTGGCGGCGCTCGTCCTGTTCAGATCGCCTGCCGCATGGACCGTCGTTTTCGTTGTGTGCGCCAACGTGCTCAGCATCGCGATGACGTACAGCGCCCACGGCCGATTCATGGTGCCGATGCAACCGCTGCTGGTAGCGCTTCTCTCGGCCGGACTGGTAACCGTGGCTCGTCAGGCCTGGACGCTGCTACGTCTGGCGTCCGCAGCCATCCCCCGCGCATCCGCCTGATGATCGAGGAACCAGCGGTAGGTTGATTCGATGCCCGCACGAAGCGGAAGGGCCGGGCTCCAACCGAGGCTGCGAAGTTTGCCGATATCGAGCAGCTTTCTCGGTGGGCCGTCCGGCCTCGAGGCGTCGAACACAATCCGGACGCGAGGATAGACCACGTCGCGGATCATCTCCGCCAGCTCGCGGATGCTCAGGTCTTCCCCCGTGCCGACGTTGATGTGCGGCTCCCCGTCGTAGTTGCGCATCAGGAACACGCAGGCCGACGCGAGATCGTCCACGTGAAGGAACTCGCGCCGTGGCCGCCCGCTGCCCCACACGGACACTTCTGCTGCGCCCGACAGCTTCGCGTCGTGAAACTTGCGGATCAACGCCGGGAGCACGTGCGAGCTCGCGAGGTCGAAGTTGTCGTTCGGCCCGTACAGGTTCGTCGGCATCGCCGAGATGAAGTCGCAGCCATACTGCCGGCGGTAGGACTGGCAGAGCTTGATGCCCGCAATCTTCGCGATCGCGTAGAACTCGTTGGTCGGCTCGAGAGGACCGGAGAGCAGCGCGTCCTCCGTCATCGGCTGCGGCGCCTCGCGCGGATAAATGCAGGAGCTGCCGAGATACAGCAGCTTCTTCGTGCCGTGCAGGTAACAGGCATGCACGACCGTCGCGTGAATCAGGAGATTGTCGTAGATGAACTCCGCCGGGCGCGTGCTGTTCGCGAGAATGCCGCCGACGGTCCCCGCCACGAGGTAGACGTAGTCGGGCCGGTTGAGGCGAAACCACTCGTTGACGGCGGATTGATTGCGAAGATCGAGGTCGGCGCGGGTCGCCGTCAGCGGCGTGACGCCGTCTGTCTGGAGCCGCCGGACGATGGCCGACCCCACCAGACCGCGGTGACCTGCGACAAAGATCTTCCCGGGTTCGGGCAATCCTCGACCTCATGTAGGCCGGGTCTTCAGACCCGGTATCAAGAACACCGCCGCTCTGTGCGCGGCGGGTCTACAAAGCAAGACCCGCCCTACGCATGATTTTGTCAAATGCTGCCGAATTTGATCCGCCAAAGCCCGGTCATCGTCATTCGCAACAGCGTAAACCCGTCGCGAAACCGCCGGATGTTGGTCGTGCCGTAGGTGCGCGCCCTGTAATCCACCGGAATATCGATTATACCGGTTCCAAGTACAGCGGCCGGAAAGAGGAGCTCGAAGTCGCCGAACGGGTCGAAGTCGCCGAAGTCTTTCCGCCATCGCACGAACCGCTCGTAGTCGTATCGCGACACCATCTTCGTGCCGCACAGGCTGTCACCGAGGCGGGCATCGAGAACAAAACTCAGCATCTTCGCGAAGAAGACGTTCGCCAGATGGTTGAGAAGGCGCATCGCTTCTCCTTCCATCGGATAGACGAGCCGTGTCCCGTTGATGAAATCGGCGGCGCCCTCGCAGTACGCCTCGTAAAAGCGCGTCAGCCGCTCGGGCGGCATGGTGAGGTCGGCGTCGAGGATCGTCAGCACCTCGCTCGACGCCTGCGAGAAACCCAGCCGCACGGCGTCGGCCTTGCCTTTTGCCTGCTGCTGAAGCGCGCGCACACGCAAACCCTGGCGGCCGTCCCAAAGCGCGCTGACTCTCTGGATCTCTTCCCACGTGCCGTCGGTGGAATTGCCCTCGACGAACATCACCTCGGTCGCCGCGCCGAAATTCGGCATCCGCTCAAGCGCCGCTTCGATGTTTCCGCGCTCGTTGCGCGCAGGGATCACCACCGTGAGCGATGGCCGCTGCTGGGCGGACCCCGACACCGGCCTCAGGACGGCCACGGCGACGAAGGAGAGCCAGCGGAGGCCGGGGACCGCCGGCATGATGGCGTTGACGAGCGTGCCGATGCCGTAGAAGTGCCAGGGCAGGTACGCCACCGGGCGCAGGCGAACCAGCTCGAATCCCGAAAGGCGTGCCAGTTGCGCGAGATCGGATTGCGTCAGGAACGTGCTGATCGGCGGGCCCTGCCGGATCCCGAATCGATCGGCGAGCCGGTACAGCCAGGCGAAGTACCAGTTGTAGAGCGCGACCACAACCCTGCTGCCCCGGGCCACCTCGGGCCGAATCGTCTCGAGGAGTCCCTGGACGTCGGTGGAATGGTTGAAATTGCCGTTGAAGAGGATGACGTTGACCCCATCCGACATGACGCCGGAGAGGTCCTGATGCGAGCTGACGATCTTCGAAGGGGCGTCGATCGCCTCCCGAAGGGTGCCAGAGTCGCCGGGCTGTGGATCGACGTGGATGACGCGATCGGCATACCGGGTCACCCGCGAGATCTCCCGCGCGACCAGCGCGTATGTGTAGGCTCTCAGATGGCTGGAAAGTGCGGGTGGCAAACGGCAAAATGCTAGCATACACATTCAGCGCGTCGTGCGAATCGCTTTCATCATTCACAGATACGGGACGGAGATTCTCGGCGGACCGGAATACGCCTGCCGGCTGACAGCCGAACAGCTGGCCGAACGCCACGATGTCGAGGTGTTGACGACGTGCGCCCGCGACCCGGGCACGTGGAGGAACGACTACCCCGAGGGCTCAGACCGTGTACGCGGCGTCACGGTTCGCCGCTTCGCCACCGCCCAGACGCGCGACATGGCGGAGTTCGATCGCTATTCCGACTGGATTTTCCACAATCCCCACGACGCCGACGACGAAAAGGAATGGCTGAAGCGCCAGGGGCCCTGGTCGCCCGGGCTCATGGAGTACCTCAAGAAACACGTCAAGCAGTACGAGGCGCTCGTCTTCTACGGTTATCGATACGCGCCAACCGTGCTCGGACTGCAAGTCGATCCCGGCCGCAGCATCCTGGTGCCCGCGGCCCACGACGAGCCGCCGATTCATCTGAACATCTACAAGGACGTGTTCCGGCTCCCGAAAGCGATCGGCTACCTCAGCGAGCCCGAGCGGAGGTTTGTCGGCCAGACGTTCGATCGGCACACGACGGTCGACGAAACGATCGGCTGCGGTGTCGACCTGCCGCCTCACCACGCGTATCCGCGAGCCTCGGGGCAGCATGGCCAGACGAGCGATCAGCCCGAGGGGTCCGAGCCGCTTCCCCAGGAGCCTGACGAGGCGTCCGGCGGCGAGGGCGGCCGGTTTCCATCGCATGTCTCGTCGCGCGGCGCGAGCTTCAAGCGACGGCACCGCATCCACGGTGCGTTCGCGCTGTATGGGGGCCGAATCGATCCAGGCAAGGGGTGCGAGGAGCTCATCGAGTACTTCAGCAGCTATGTCAGCCTGGGCGGCGACGCCTCGCTCGTGCTCATGGGGCTCAAGCTGATGCCCCTGCCGGAAGAGCCCTTCGTCAATTTCGCGGGCATGCTGTCAGAACAGGAGCGGCTGCAGGCACTGGAAGCCGCCACCGTGGTGGTCTGCCCGTCGCCGTATGAAGTCCTCTCGCTCATCGCACTCGAAGCGCTCGCGGTCGGCACGCCTGTCCTCTGCAATGCGCGGAGCGAGGTACTGGTGGATCACTGCCTGCGAAGCAACGGCGGGTTGTTCTACCGGGATCGCGACGAGTTCGTGGAGGCGCTGAAGCTGCTCGTGTCGGACGAGCGCCTCAGAGCGGCAATGGGACGGACCGGGCGCGAGTACGTTCGAAGAAATTACCGCTGGGACGTGGTGCTGGGAAAAATCGACAGGATGATTGCCAGACTCAGATCCTAGTCATGGCAATGGCGAACGGCAGATGGCAAATCGCTGTCGTGTGCCATCTGCCATCTGCCATAACGGGCATCAGATCAGTCACCCACCGCCACCGTTTCCCCCACCCGTTCGGCCGCATCGTGGCCGTCGACGCGTGACGACTCCGACCGCTTCCGTCGCGGCCGGATGTCGTAGCGCTTGATCATCTCGTTCAGCGTGGTCGGCTTGATGCGCAGCAGCTCGGCCGCGCGCTTCTGTACGCCGCCCGCCGCCTCGAGCGTCGACTCGATGAGCCGCTTCTCGAAGTCGGTGATGACGTCCTTGAACGAAATCCCTTCGGGCGGTACCACGAAGCGCGGCATCTGGAAGATCGTCGGACGGCCGATGTGGTCGGGCAGCAGGTCCGGACCGATCCGGCGGCCGGTCGACAGCACGACCGAGCGCTCGATGACGTTCTCCAGCTCGCGCACGTTGCCCGGCCAGTCGTACGACATCAGGATGTCGAGCGCATCGGGCACGAGCTCGAGGTCGGGCTTCCGGTTTTCCTCGCCGTACTTCTCGATGAAGTGCTGAACGAGCAGCGGAATGTCGTCTTTCCGGTCGCGCAACGGTGGCAGCAGGACGTTGACGACGTTCAGACGGTAGAACAGGTCCTCGCGGAACCGTCCTTCCTCCATCGTCTTCTTGAGATCGACGTTGGTGGCTGCGATGATGCGCACGTCCACCTTGATGACTTCCATGCCGCCGAGCCGCATGAACTCGCGCTCCTGCATCACGCGCAGCAGCTTGGCCTGGGTCTCGAGCGGGATATTGCCGATCTCGTCGAGGAAGATGCTGCCCTTGTCGGCCAGGTCGAAGAGCCCCTTCTTCGGGTACACCGCGCCCGTGAAGGCGCCCTTCACGTGGCCGAAGAGCGTCGACTCGAGCAAATCGGGTGGCAGGTTGCCCGAGTTCACCGTGACGAACGCGCGCTCCTTCCGCTGCGAGTGCATGTGCACCGCGCGCGCCACCAGCTCTTTGCCGGTGCCGCTCTCGCCCTGGATGAGAATCGTCGATCGGCTCGGCGCGGCCTGGATAATCAGGTCGAACACCCGCCGCATCGAGGGGCTGCGCCCGACGATGTTGTCGAAGTGGCTGTACTGCTCCTGGATGTTCTGGCGCAGCGTGCGGTTCTCGTTCACCAGGCGCCGCCGCTCGAGCGCGTTCTTGATGACGACCATCACCTCGTCGTTCTTGAACGGCTTGGTGATGTAGTCGAACGCGCCGCGCTTCATGGCGTTGATCGCGTTCTCGACCGAGGCGAACGCCGTCACCATGATCACCGCGAGCTCGTCGTCCAGCTTCTTCAACGACTCGAGCGTCGTCATGCCGTCGATGCCGGGCATCATCACGTCGACGATGGCCGCATCGAACGGAATGTTGCGCGCGAGCTCGACGCCTTCTTCGCCGCTCGCGGCCATGCGCACCGCGTAGCCCTCGCCCTTGAGCAGGGTCTCGAGGATCTCACGCATGATTTCTTCGTCGTCAACTACGAGGATCGAGCCATTTTTCTGCATAAGTTACTCAGTTTCTCGCCGCACCGGACCGCGGAGCGGCCGCCGATGCCGGCAGCGACACGGTGAACCGCGTGCCCTGTCCTACCGCGCTCTGACATGTCAACGTGCCCTCGTGCTCGCGCACGATGCCGTAGGTGATGGACAAGCCGAGGCCCGTCCCTTTGCCGATCAACTTCGTCGTGAAGAACGGGTCGTAAATCCTCGAGAGGTGCTCGCTGGGAATGCCCGACCCGGTGTCCGCCACTTCCGCCACGACCTGACCGTCCTCGAGACGCGTCTCGACCGTCAGCCATCCGCCTTTCGGCATCGCGTCGCGCGCGTTCAGGAACAGATTGAGGAACACCTGCTGCAGCTTGTGCTCGACGCCCGCGACGAGCGCGGGAGACGGGCACAGCTCGCGGCGCACTTTTACCTTGCTGGCCGCCACCTGCGGCTCCAGCAGCGACAGCACGTCGCTGATGACCGCGTTGAGATCGACCGGCGCGTTCTCTTCGGAGCTCGAACCGCCCGATCGCGAGAGGTTGAGCAGCCCGTTCACGATCTTGGCGGCCCGGAACGTCTGCTGCTCGATCTTCTCGAGCATGCGCGTCTTCGGGTCGTCCGGATCGGCGTTGCTCAAGAGCATCTGCGTGAAGCTCGAGATGCCAGTCAGCGGCGTATTCACTTCGTGCGCCACGCCTGCCGCCAGGAGACCGACCGACGCCATCTTGTCGGAAATCTGCAGCTGCTCTTCGAGGTGCACACGCTCGGTGACGTCCTCGATGATGATGATGTTGCCGACCGTCGACACAACGGCCTGGCCAATCGGCGCCCTCAACGGCACCGTGGCGATGTTCACGCGCAGGCGCTCGCCCGCCTTTCCGGCACGGCCCGCCAGCGGCACGCGAAAGAGCGACGCGCCGTTGGCCGATTCGCGCTGCGCCGCGCGCAGCCCCTCGATGAACGGACCGTCGAACACCTCTTCCAGCTTGTGACCGGTCGCTTCGGCCGACGAGATGCCGTAAATGCTCTCGAGCGCCCGATTCCACCGGATGACACGGCCGTTCAGGTCTTCCACGACCAGCCCGTTGTCGAGCGACTCGACAATGTTCTCGTTGAACTGCTGCAGCCGCTGCAGCTCGCTGGCCTTGAGCTGCAGTTGCCGGTACAGCCGGCCGTTCTCGAGAGCCGTCGCCACGTGGCTGCCGACGGCCAGGAGGAGCGCCGTGTCCTCGCTGCTCAGCGGCTCGCCCTGGCCGCGTTGTCCGAGCGCGAGGACCGCGATCGTGCCGCCTTTCGAGACGCACGGCACGAAGTAGTGGACCCCGCGCAGGCGCCAGAACGCGATCTCTTCGGGCGGAAACGCGCCGTGCATCCGCGAGTCGTCGAGCGACAGCGCCATGCCGCCCGCGAGGCTGGCGGCAATCTGCGATCGGCGGCTGAGGCCCGTCACGGCGAGGTCGCCGAACCCTTCGGCGCGAATGACTTCGTAATCGCCGGAGGCCTCGTCGACCAGCAGGAGCACCAGGCGATCGATGAGAAAGGTGTCGCGAATGCGCGCGACCAGGCGCTCGCTCAAGCGGTCGAGATCGAGGTCGCTGTTGAGATCGCGCGCGAACCCGACGAGCGCGCGCCGATAGTCGTAGCGGTCGCGATAGAACGCGCGATCGAGCGCGTTCTGAATCGCGCTCTTGACCGGGCTGAACAGCAGCACGACCACGATCGTCGCCAGCATCGCGATGATCATGTTGTGCCGCTCCGCGACGCCGAGGAACACGACGCCGGCCAGGCGCAGCAGCGTCGCGTAAATCGTGAAGATCGCCAGAATGACCGCGGTGTACACCAGGCTCCGCTTGACGATCACTTCTACGTCCATCAGGCGGTAACGGATGAGCGCCGATGCGAACGCCAGCGGCACGAGGCTGAGCGGTATCACCGACAGCTCCATCGGCAGCGAGATCCGCAGTCCCAGGGCATAGGGCAGCGCGTAGCCGATGGCGAACGGCCCCGCGCCGAACGCGGTGCCCCAGATAATCCAGCGAAGCTGACGGCGCGCCGTGGCCGACCGCACGCGATCCATCGCGCGGGTCAGCACGACGAGGCCGACGATCATGAAGACCGACAGGTACAGCGGCTCCACCCAATCGAGCATCGTGAGCACGCGGGAATACAGCTCGGTGTTGACCGACAACCTCCCAACGGCAATCACGTGGACGATGAACAGCAGGCCGGCGGGCACGTAGAGCAGCACGACCAGCCGCTTGCCGGCGCCGCGAACCCACGATTCAGGACGGTCGGGGAACGCGAACGTGAAGTGCAGGAAGAGCGGCGCCAGGAGCAGCGTCGCCACGACATCGGCCCAGTAGAAGTACCAGTCGAGACGATCGAGCCGGCTGAACGAGAACGTCAGCGTGCCGAAGAAGGCCAGGCACAGCCAGAAAAAGTGCAGTGTCGCCTGATCGTTCGGCCGCCGCAGCCGCACGGAGGCCCCCACGAGCAACGTGAAGATGCCAATCGCGGCGCCGATGACATACAGCGTCAGGTTGCCGGCAGGCACCGGCGCCACCTCGACGTTCAGCATGCGCTGCTCGCCGAGACGCAGCACGGCATAGGAGAGCGGTGTCGAGCGGGTCGCGCCCAGAAGCGCCGCCTGAACCTGCTCGACCTTCTCCACGGGTGCGCCGTCGATGGCGACAAGCACGTCGCCAGGCCGAATGCCGGCCGCCATCGCACCGCCGCGAGCTGCAACATCAGCGGCGGTGATCCCTTCCGGTCGCAGTTCCCACAGCACGCCGTCCTCGAGCTTGTGCGACGTCGCGCGAACAGCCACATTCAGCGCGCCAAAGCACAACAGGACACCAACCAGGGCGAAGAGGCCCCAGCCTGCCAACGGACGCCGCTGCGTTCGGTGGATATGGTCCTTCATGGATTTACGGTCATGCGGGGAACGGCGATGAGACTGCAAACGCTATACCCCTAGGGAATTCTCACAGATCCCAGATAATCGGTTGATTCTGAGAGACTTATCGGCCGATGGGCGAGAGAAATCCATCCCATTGGACAAAAAAATCCACAAATTTGAATTCTAGTCTACAGGAAAGACCGGATTAGAACCTAACCAGCAGGCCGCCGACGATCCGTTTGGGGGCGCGGATGGCGAACGCCTCGTCGTACACCGACGACTCGACATCGACCTCCCGGAACATGTTGCGGATGTCGACCAGGGCTTCCCAGTCGGCGTTCGAGAATCGCAGGAACGGCAGCGACTGGTTGACGCGCAGGTTAAAGCGCGTGTTGGCGTTGGAGCGGAACTGCGCGTCTGGCTCGCCGTTCCAGAACGCAGTGTTCATGCGGTAGCGGGCAGAGACGCGCGTGGCGGTCTGAGGAATGGTGGCTTCGATCGCCGTCTGCAGATCGTGAATCTTTTCGCTCGACGCGATCGACACCGACCGCACCGCACGTGCCATCGTCATGTCGGATGTGGCATCCCAAACCGCCGTCGACACGGTGTACTCGATGGTGCCGCGCACGTAACCGGCCACTTCATGCGTCATGCCGGCGGCCCAGCCCCGCACGTCGATGTCGCCGCCACTCGCGACGTAATAGTGGCCGAGCGGCGCTTCGTTGCGTCCCGGAACCATGTCGAAGATCTCGATCAACTGATTGTCGACGCGCTGATCGAACCCGCGCAGCGACACCGTGATGCCGGACGCAAGATCGCGCTCGATCGCCACCTGCAGGTGGCGGACGTTCTCGGCCGTAAAACGTCCGTCGTAGGACAGCGACGAGAACGTTCGTTCGGGAGGCAGCCACAACCCCGTGGCCGACGGCGCAAACTCCTCCTGGCCAGGCACGAGCACCTTGCGCGATGCGAGCGCCTTCACCCGGAAGCCGTCCATCGGCACGGTGATGCTGAAGCGGGGGCTCCAGACGCCAGGGCCACCGAGGTAGTCGTAGCGTGCGTACCCGGTGCCGTAGCCGATCACGAACCTGGGCGACACCGTCCATTCGTCGTAGCCGTACACGCTGCCGACGTTGCGGGCATTTTCGCGAATCGCACTCGCGGCCGCGATATTGCCACCGTCGTAGCGCTGGGTGCTGTAGGACATCCCCAGCTCGTAGGCGTGGTTCGCCGACTCGATGGACTTATACGAGCCGGCCACAATCCAGGACGCGAGGTCGCCTTGAGTCATCGCGCCCTGCATCGACCACGCACCGCCGGCCGCCTGAGTGTTGACCGATACGAACGCCACGCTCCGCGGGGCGTTCTCGGCGAAGATTTCACCGGGGCTGTCGAACGAGTCGATCGTCATCAGGTTGACCTGACCCGAGAGCGGCAGCTCGCTGAAAAACGCAATCGGGACGAGCGCGGTCGAGCGCCGCTCGTACCACCGGGCCGAGTCGGCGCCTTCGTTCGACGGCCACGCGGCGTCTTCCGCATCCTTCAGGATGCTTCGAGGCAGGTGACGCATACGCCACGCGGTTTCGCCCTCGTCGCTCGACTCGTCATCACTGGCAGTACTGGTACGGGAAGACGCACTGGCAGGCGCCATCTCGACGGGAGTCGAGGTCGGCTGTGCCATCGCGCTGCTGAAACCGGCCAGTTGGGTCATCTGGGGTTCCGGCTCTTCGACAACCGCGGGCGTCAACACGGGCGTCTTGCGCGCCCGCGCCAGCTGGATTTCAGGAATGGAGATCTTTGACGTGGTCAGCTGGACGGTGCGCCCGCGCGATTTGAAGTAACCGCGCGAGTGCACGCTCAGGATGTATGGACCGAACGGAAGCTCGCGCAGCGAGTACCGGCCGTCGCGGTCGGTCGATGACGCGGCCGTCGTTCTGCCGACGACCGACACCATCGCGCCAACGACCGGAATACCGTTGTCGTCGAGCACCCGGCCTTCGATGTTGCCGGCCGGAAACGAATTGCGACTCGATTTCGCCTCTTTCGGGGTCTGGGCGTACAGAGCTGTAGCCCCGAGCACGAGACCCGCGATTGCCGCCGCAGGGATCCATCGGGTCATCAACCCACCACCCCACCAACGCCGGCCGAGGCCGATTTCCAATTTCCGACTCAGTCCGTAACCGTGAAAGTGACGTTACGGGTCAACGACTGACTGTTCGTCTTGTCGGTGACCTTGATTTCCATTCGATATTCACCGGGCGCGATCGCCCCCTTCACCGGAATACCCTGGCCCACGAACACCTGGTGCCCGGCTTTCACGTCGAACTGACCAGGCAGGGTCGTCGCATTGAACGCCTGCGTCGCGAGCTTCGTGAAAGGCTTTTCTTCATTGGCCCGGTAAAAGAGGTAGTCGACGTCCAGGTCCGGTTTGCCCGTGCTGGCGGCGACTCCTTCATTGTAGATGAAAAACACGAACATGAGCTCGCCAGACTGCGGAATCGGTTTGCCGAACGACGGCACCACCTGATAGCCGGAGAACGTAAACGGCTGTTCGAGCTGCTGCTGCGCGGTCAACTGCTCGGGCGCGGGGTTCAGGGCAGTTGCCATAATGACACTGCTCGTCGTCAGCGCCTTGTTGAGCTCGGGAATCGACAGATCCTGGGTCAGCATTGCCGTTTTGGGCAGTACCTTGCGGTCGCGGCCCTGCTTCTCCCGCAGGGCGAGCGTAATGGTGTACTCGCCCGCCGGCAACTGCAACGCACGCGGCACGACAGTGATGTCGCCCGATGCGGTCATGTTCTTCTCGGTAAGGAAGTACACGTCCGCGAAGGGCCAGTTCGCATCGATGCCCTTGCCCGCGGGGGCGGGCGCGCCCTTTTGCGCGACGCGCACGTACATCGCGACGGGAAACGATGTGAACTTGCCGCCACTGACCTCGACGACGTACGGCAGGTACACGTTTTCGGCCGATTTCAGATAGTGGCTCTGGAACTTGAGTTTCAGGTCGGCCGGCATGGGCTGCTTGCCTGCCGCCACCTGGTCGACGAAGTCGCTAAGAGCAATGTAGTCTTTGCGCTCGTCACCGCTGAGCTTTCTCTGCTGTTCCTGGGCCGGGGCCGGGGGCTTCTCCTGGGCCAGGGCAGACACGGACATCGAGAGGGCGAGCATCAAGAGGCCGGCAACAGAGGACACGCGACGGCAATTCATTCGAAATCTCCTGTAATTCGAACTAACAACACCATTACGGGTAATTCTTGATGATAGGACGGGTCCCAAAAACAAGTCAATCCGGTTGCGTCGGAACCCGTTCTGATCAAGGGTTTTAGGCCGTGGTTGACGATTCGCTGGTCATCTTGCTGGCGGGAGGCGCGGGGGAGCGGTTGTACCCCCTGACGAGGGATCGTGCCAAGCCGGCTGTCTTTTTCGGCGGTCCGTACCGCATCATCGATTTTACGCTGAGCAACTGCATCAATTCGGGGCTGCGGCGCATCTTTATCGCCACGCAGTACAAGTCGCTGTCGCTGAACCGCCACATTCGAATGGGCTGGAGCATCATCTCGGAGGAACTCGGCGAGTTCGTCGAAATTCTCCCGCCCCAGAAGCGCGTCAGCGAGCACTGGTATCAAGGTACGGCCGACGCGGTCTACCAGAACCTCTATTCAATCGTGCAGGAAACCCCCCATCACGTCATCGTGCTGTCGGGCGATCACGTGTACAAGATGGACTACGCCAGGATGCTGCGCTTCCACAAGGAGCGCGGCGCGGCGGTTACGCTCGCCGCCATCGAGATCCCCATCCAGGAAGCCTACCGGTTCGGCGTGCTGTCGGTGGACGAGCAGGACAAGGTGACCGGGTTCATCGAGAAATCGAAAAACGCTCCTTCGACTCCCGGTTCGCCCGATCTCGCGCTCGGCTCGATGGGCATCTACATCTTCGATACCGACGTCCTGCTGAAAGCCCTCGAAGCCGACGCGGCCACCGCGTCGAGCCACGACTTCGGCAAGGACATCATTCCCGCGCTCATCACCGAGCTGCCGACCTACGCCTACCGTTTCTACGACGAGAACAAGAAAGCGTCGAAGTACTGGCGCGACATCGGCACGCTCGACGCGTTCTATGATGCCAACATGGATCTGTGCGGCGTCGACCCGGAATTCAATCTGTACGACCCTGAATGGCCGATGCGGACCTATCAACCGCAGGCGCCGCCCGCCAAGTTCGTGTTCGCCGAGCAAGGACGGGTCCGGTACGGCGCTCGACTCGATCATCTCGCCCGGCTGCATCATCTCGGGCAGCCAGGTCGTCGGCAGCGTGCTGTGCCCGAACGTCCGCGTGCACAGCTACGGCATCATCGAGCAGTCGATGCTGATGCCCGGCGTCAGGGTCGGGCGACACGCAAAAATTCGCCGCGCCATCATCGACCGCGACGTGCTCATTCCTCGCGGCGCGGTCATCGGCTACAACCCAGAGGAAGATCGCAAGCGCCACACGGTCACCGACCTCGGCGTCGTCGTGGTCACCGAAGACGACGATCCGCTGGTCGAACCCATCAGCGAGGAAGCGCTCCGCACCGAATCCGAAGACGACGGGAGATAAACGTGAAAATTGCACGCGTGCAAGGCAGAGAAATTCTGGATTCTCGTGGAAATCCGACCGTCGAGGTCGACGTCACGCTCGAAAGCGGGGCGTTCGGGCGCGCGGCCGTGCCCTCGGGCGCGTCAACGGGCGAGCGCGAAGCGCTCGAGCTGCGCGACGGCGACAAGACGCGCTACCTCGGCAAGGGTGTGCTGAAGGCGGTGGCGAACGTCAACGGCGAGCTCGCCAAAGCGGTGACCGGTTCCGAGCTGGATCAGCGGTCGCTCGACAAAAAGATGATCGAGCTCGACGGCACGCCGACCAAGAGCCGGCTCGGCGCCAACGCGCTGCTGGGCATCTCGATGGCCGCGGCCCATGCCGCCGCGGCCGAAGCCAAGAAGCCCCTGTACGCGCACCTCGCCGAGGGGGGCGGCGAGCGCCTGTTGCCGGTGCCGATGATGAACATCCTCAACGGCGGCGCCCACGCCGACTCCAACGTCGATGTCCAGGAGTTCATGGTGATGCCGGTCGGCGCCGCGACGTTCGCCGAGGCGGTGCGAACCGGCGCGGAAATCTTCCACTCGCTGCGCTCGTCTCTGAAGAAGCGAGGCCTCGCGACCGGTGTGGGCGACGAGGGCGGGTTCGCGCCCAGCCTGAAGTCGAACCGCGAAGCGCTGGAGCTCGTGCTGGAAGCCGTCGCGAACGCGGGATTCAAGGCAGGCGGCGACGTCTTCCTCGCGCTCGACGTCGCGTCGAGCGAGTTCTGGGACAACGGCCGCTACGTGTTCAAGAAGTCGGGAGAGAAGACGCGCAGCATCGAAGAGATGGTCGCCATGCTCGCGGAATGGGCGCGCGACTATCCAATCATTTCCATCGAAGATGGCGTCGCCGAAAACGACTGGACCGGGTGGAAGCTGCTGACGAAAGAGCTGGGCGAGAAAATCCAGCTGGTCGGCGACGACCTGTTCGTCACCAACCCGGCCATCCTCAAGCGCGGCATCGAAGAACACGTGGCCAACGCGCTGCTCGTCAAGGTGAACCAGATCGGCACGATGACCGAAACGCTCGAGGCCATGGCGATGTCCCGGGGCGCCGGTTACGGCAACATCGTGTCGCACCGTTCCGGAGAGACCGAAGACGTGACGATCGCCGACCTCGCCGTCGCGACCAACGCCGGCCAGATCAAGACCGGCTCCGCCAGCCGGAGCGATCGCGTCGCGAAATACAACCAGTTGCTGCGTATCGAAGAGGCGCTGGGTAAGAACGGCCGCTATGCCGGCCGCAAGGCCATCAAGCAGCTCGCCGCTCGATCATGAGGACGAAGGGACCGCTGGTTCTCCTCGTCCTGGATGGCTGGGGCTTGCGCGAAGAACGCGACGGCAACGCGATCAAGCTGGCTCGCACGCCGGCCTATTCGGAACTGATCGATCGGTACCCGCATTCATCGCTTCAGGCGTCGGGCGAAGCCGTGGGGCTGCCGTCGGGACAGATGGGCAATTCCGAAGTCGGCCACATCACCATGGGCGCCGGCCGGGTCGTCTACCAGGACCTGACGCGAATCGACAAGAGCGTTCGCGACGGCGATTTCTTCGAAAAGCCCGCGCTGGTCGAGGCGATCGCCCGGTGCAAAGACGGGAAGCGCGCGCTGCACCTCGTCGGTCTGGTGTCGCCGAACGGCATTCACAGCCATACCAGACATCTCAACGCGCTTGTCGAAATGGCGGCACGTCAGCGCGTCGAGCGTCTGTTCGTGCAGGCATTCACCGACGGCCGCGACACATCGCCCGTGGGCGGCGCCGGGTTCGTCGGCGAGCTCGAGCGCGTGATGAAGGAGGCCGGCGTGGGTCGCGTCGCCTCCGTGGGCGGCCGCTACTACGGCATGGATCGCGACAACCGCTGGGAGCGCACGAAAAAATCCTACGACGCGATCGTGGGCGCGCCGTCGCCACAGACACAGTCGGCGGTGGAATTCATCCAGAAGTCATATGAGGCCGGCGTCACCGACGAGTTCGTCATACCGGGAACCGTCGTCGATCCGTCGGGCCAGCCGATCGGCCCGGTGCGCGACGGCGACGTCGTGATCTTCTTCAACTTCAGATCCGATCGCGCCCGGCAGATGACGAGAGCGCTCATGTTCGAGAACTTCGACGGGTTCGAACGCAACCCGTATCCGAAGTCCCTGGCCATGACGACCATGACGCAGTACGACCGGACGTTCACCTACCCGGTCCTGTTTCCGCCGCAATCGCTCACGCAGTCGTTTGCGGAAGTCATGGCCGAAAATACGCTCGTCAACCTTCGCCTGGCGGAAACGGAGAAGTATCCGCACGTGAGCTATTTTTTTAACTGCGGGATCGAAAAGCCCTACCCCGGTGAAGATCGCATCCTGGTGCCGTCGCCCAAGGTGCCGACCTACGACATGCAGCCGGAAATGAGCGCGAAGGGCATCACCGACAACCTGGTGAACGACGTCGAGGGCCGCAAGCACGACGTCATCATCTGCAACTTCGCCAACGCCGACATGGTGGGGCACACGGGAAAACTCGATGCCGCGATCAAGGCCGTCGAAACGATCGACCACTGCCTGACGCGCATCGTGAAAGCCGTGCGCGACGCTGGAGGCATCCTCATCGTGACCGCGGATCACGGCAATGCCGAGGAGATGTGGAACACGAAGTTGAACGAGCCGCACACGGCACACACCTGCAATCCAGTGCCGGTGATCGTCGTCCAGGACCTGAAAGGCATGCGCCTGCGCGAAGGCGGATCGCTCCAGGACATTGCGCCGACGATGCTGGGAATTCTGGGGGCGTCTGAACCGAAGGAAATGACGGGAAAAGACCTCAGGATCCTCTAGGGATTGGGGATTAGGGATTAGGCGATGTCACTGGTTCGACGGTGGAAATAGATCGTCGACCGGCATCGACCAGCCAGGTAGCGCCGGCTCGGCCTCCGCACGCGTGGCGCGCGGATATGACGTTCGCGAATCGGGATCGGCCGAGCGATAGACGTCGATCGCCTGTCTGTCGAGGATGTGAACGTCCCACACCACGAGGGTCCCGGCGGCAAAGTAATCCGCACGTTTAGCCGCAATCGCGCGCTCGGCTGCGGGACCGAAGTCGTCCTTGCTTCGGACCTCGACCGCAAAGACGGGTGCCCCCTCGATGAAGTCCGCGGTAAGTGGAGCACCAATCCAGAAAGCCGCATCGGGACTGAATGAGCGCCGGTTGGGGAGGTTGACGATGAATCCAATATTGTCGGGCAGGGCGATCCCGCGCTGAGTGCGGCGGGCGTATTCCAGCAGGCTCGAATAGATCAAGCCGCACGCATACCCGTGCAGCCCACCGCTGGGCGTCATGACGACCAGCTCTCCGTTGACGAGCTCGGCCTTGACGTCGCCGACGCGATACAAATCGTCCACGGTCGCTTCGCGATTGCGACCCATATCGCAAATCCTACCATCGTCGCCGCGCGCAACCGGCGCAGGATCTGCCATGCATCCTCCGACTGAGCCATGCCGGGTGCATGCACAGGCGAGGACCGTGCCACAAACAAAAAGGGCCGGATGCGCATCGCACCCGGCCCTCTTCACAGGACTGGCTTTCCTAATCCCTAATCCCCAATCCCTAATCCCGTCGGGGATCTCTTATTCGACTTCCTCTTTTTTCGCCTCGTCGGCGGCAATCCTCAGCGAGCGCAGGAATCGGCGATCGTTTGCCGTCATGTCGAACGCCCGGCGAGCGGCCACCACCTTGGCTGGAGTCGGCACCTTCACCATCGCGCCGCCTTTGTCCGTGGTAGTCGTGCGGTTGACGAACCCGACAACCGCTTCGAGCGTGACTTTCATTTCAAAGCCTGCGGCGCGTGCCTTTTCCCGGCACGCCTCGACCTGAGGATCATCTGCAACGGCAGCAGCAATGGCATCGGCAAGCTCGCGAGCCAGCCGGTTAACGACGTCGTCCATTGTGATCCTCCTTTACCGGGGCGGCGGCGCCCCTATACCTTGTGTTGCCAGGCGGACCTATCGCAATCGAGCTTCTACTTACACCATGAGCACGACAGGATGTCTGTCCACCGGACTTGTCATGTGTAAAGAATATCGGTCTCGGGAAACCGTTAATGTAGGACGCGAGTTCATTGTAGGACCGTGATTCGGCACTGTCAAGAACGATAGAATTCCTGTACGGCGTTATATGGTTGATTCTCCACACGTTCCGGCCGCGCCACCCCACCACGATCCCGACCGGGACCTCGGCAATCCTGGTGAATTTCCGTTCACCAGGGGTATACAGCCGACGATGTACCGGGGCCGGCTCTGGACGATGCGCCAGTACGCCGGGTTCGGGACGGCCGGCGAGTCGAATCAGCGGTACCGGCACCTGCTGGCGAACGGCGTCACGGGGCTGAGCGTGGCCTTCGACCTGCCCACCCAGATGGGCTACGACTCGGACCACCCCCTCGCCGCCGGCGAAGTCGGGCGTGTCGGCGTGGCCATCGACTCGCTCGACGACATGGCCGCGCTCTTCGATGGCATTCCGCTGGATCGCGTGTCGACGTCGATGACGATCAACTCGACGGCCATCATCCTGCTGGCGCTGTATGTCGCGGTCGCCGAACGCCACGGCATCGCCCGTTCGCAGCTCTCGGGCACGGTGCAGAACGACATGCTGAAGGAGTACCTGGCGCGCGGCACCTACATCTATCCGCCGCAGGCGTCGCTTCGCCTGGTGACCGACATCTTCGCGTTCTGCGAGCGCGAGCTGCCGCAATGGAATGCGATTTCGGTGAGCGGCTATCACATCCGCGAAGCCGGCTCTACCGCGGTGCAGGAAGTCGCTTTCACGCTGGCCAACGGGATCGCGTACATCGACGCGGGCCGGGCGCGCGGCCTGTCGGCGGAATCGCTGGGCGAGCGGATGTCGTTCTTCTTCGCCGCGCACAACGACTTTCTCGACGAGATCGCGAAGTTCCGGGCGGCCCGCCGACTGTGGGCGCGGATCATGAAGGACCGCTTCGGCGTCACCAGCGCCCGCGCGCAGCAACTGCGCTTTCACGCGCAAACGGCCGGCAGCACGTTGACCGCCCAGCAGCCCGACAACAACCTCGTACGGATCGCGCTGCAGGCGCTGTCCGCCGTGCTGGGCGGCGCCCAGTCGCTGCACTGCAACGGGCGTGACGAGGCGCTGGCGCTGCCGACCGAAGAGTCGGCGACGCTCGCCCTGCGAACCCAGCAGATCATCGCGTTCGAGTCGGGAGTCGCCAACACCGTGGACCCCGTCGGCGGCGCGTTCGAAATCGAGCGCCGGACCAACGAAATTGAAGACGCCGCGCGGGCCATCATCGACCGCATCGACGCCGCCGGTGGCACGTTGAAAGCGGTCGAGTCGGGGATGATTCAGCGCGAAATCCAGGAATCGGCGTTCCGCGCGCAGCGCGCAATCGATTCCGGCGAGTCTCCGGTCGTCGGGGTGACGAAGTTTCAGACCGAGGAAGGGCCGACGATTCCGACTTTTCGCGTGGACCCCGAGATCGAACGCGTGCAGCAGGAGCGTGTGAAGGCGGTGCGTGCCTCGAGAGACAGCCACACCTGGCGCGCGGCGCTCGATCAAGTAAAGCGCAGCGCGCAGGACGGGTCGAACCTCGTGCCGCCGATCATCGACGCGGTCAAGGCATACGCGACGGTCGGAGAGATTTCGGATACGCTGCGCGAAGTGTTCGGCGAGCACCGCGAGATAAGTACGTAGGGCGGGTCTTGATTTGTAGACCCGCCACAGTACCGTAGGGCGGGTCTTCAGACCCGCCGTGTAACGATGTACGTAGGGCGGATCTTTAGACCCGCCGTGTAACGATGACAATTGAGGCACCCCTTCTCCGCGTTCAGGAACTGACAACCACCTTCAGGATTCCGCATGGCGTCGTGAAGGCGGTCGATCGCGTCTCCTTCGAGCTGCGCCGCGGCGAAACGCTCGGCCTCGTCGGCGAGTCGGGCAGCGGCAAATCGATGACGGCGCTGTCGATCCTGCGGCTGGTACAACCGCCCGGCGAGATCGGCGGAGGCCCGATCTGCTTCAACGGCCGAAGCGATCTCCTGGAGTTGAGCGAGCGCGACATGCGCCGCATCCGCGGGGCCGAGATCGGCTTCATCTTCCAGGAGCCGATGACGGCGCTCAACCCCGTCTACACCATCGGCGATCAGATTGCCGAGGCGCTGCGCGTCCATGGCAGGGGCACGCGCGCGGAGGCACGCACGAAATCCATCGCGCTGCTCGAGGCGGTGAAGATTCCGGAGCCGGAACGGCGGCTGCGCGACTACCCGCATCAGTTGTCCGGCGGGATGCGCCAGCGCGTGCTCATCGCCATCGCGCTCGCCTGCCAGCCGCAGTTGCTCATCGCGGACGAGCCGACCACGGCGCTGGACGTCACCATCCAGGCGGAGATCCTCGACCTGCTGCACGAGATGAAGGAACGGTTTCATCTTGCGCTGCTGCTGATCACGCACGACCTCGGCGTCGTGGCCGGTCACGCCGATCGGGTCGCCGTCATGTATGCGGGCAAGATCGTCGAGCAGGGGCCGATGCGGCAGATCTTCGAATCGCCGAAGCACCCCTACACGCAGGGGCTGCTCGACTCGATTCCCGGCGGGGCGCCCGGCCAGCGCCTGCGCGCGATCGACGGCGTCGTGCCCAACCTCGCGAACCTGCCGCCGGGTTGTGCGTTCGAGCCGCGATGTCCGAAGCGCTTCGACCGCTGCACTTCGGCGCCACCGCCGTCCTGCGAGGTCGGGCCGTCTCAGCGCGCCCGCTGCTACCTGTACGATCCCGGCCACGTCTGATGCCCCCTCTCGTTGAAGTCCGCCACCTCGTCAAGCAGTTCACGCGCAGCGAGGGCGTCCTGTCCAGGCCGAGCGTCGTGCGAGCGGTCAACGACGTCAGCTTTACGGTTGACGAGGGCGAGACGTTCGGTCTGGTGGGCGAATCCGGCAGCGGCAAGACCACGACCGGACGCTGCATCCTTCGATTGATCGAGCCGACCTCGGGCGAGGTCCGGTTTCGCGGCGACGACGTGCTGGCGTATTCGAAGAAAGCGATGCGGCAGGCGCGGCGGCAGATGCAGATCGTGTTTCAGGATCCGTACTCGTCGCTCAACCCGCGCATGCGCGTGCGGGAGATCGTCGAAGAGCCGCTCGTCATCCACGACATCGGCACGCGCGAATCGCGGATCGAGCGGGTCGTCGAGCTCTACCGCCTCGTCGGGCTCGATCCGGCGACGCTCGATCGGTATCCGCACGAGTTCAGCGGCGGGCAACGTCAGCGCATCGGCGTCGCGCGCGCGCTGGCGCTGAATCCGTCGTTCATCATCGCGGACGAGCCTGTGTCGGCGCTCGACGTATCGATTCAAGCGCAGGTCGTCAACCTGCTGATCGAGCTGCAGCAGAAGCTGGGGCTCGCCTACCTCTTCATCGCCCACGATCTTCGTCTCGTCGAGCACATCTGCCGGCGCGCCGCCGTCATGTATCTGGGGCGCATCGTCGAGATGGGGGACACCGCGCTGCTCTTCAACAACCCGCAGCATGCGTATACGAAGGCTCTTCTATCGGCGATTCCCGTTCCCCATCCCGATCACAAGCCCGCACGGATTGAGCTGAACAAGCACGATATGAACTTGGACGCGCCGCTAAGGGAAGTTGAGCCGGGGCATTTCGCGGCGGTCTAGCGGACCCACAAAATGCGAACAGAAGATCAGAAGTTCAGGAGGTCAGGAAAGAATTCTGTCACGGTAGCGCAGGGCTTTAGCCCTGTCGGGACGCACCGGTGGCAACACGAGACAGGGCTAAAGCCCTGTGCCACCGGTCGATGCAACAGCCCTGTGCCACCGTGGAGCGAGACAGGCGGAAGCCGGACACTACGGTACGTGAGCCCCCTGATCTTCTGATCTTCTGTTGGTTTGTGAACCAGGCTGGCAGATTCGTTGAACCTTCATCTTCCAATCTGCGAATCTGCCAATCTGCGAATTCGGGTATCAGGAAAGCGCGGTCGCCGGCCGATCCTGGCGCACGTCCTTCTCGACGATGCCGTCGCGAAGGTGAAGCGTACGGTGCGCGTAGGCGGCGACGTCGGCTTCGTGCGTGACGAGCACGATGGTGTTGCCGGTCTCGTGGAGGCGCGCGAAGAGCGCCATGATCTCGGCGCCCGTCTTCGAGTCGAGGTTGCCGGTCGGCTCGTCGGCAAGGAGGATTGACGGGTTGTTCACGAGCGCGCGCGCGATGGCGACGCGCTGCCGCTGGCCGCCCGACAGCTCGTTCGGGCGATGGCTCATGCGGCTGGTCAGCTCGACCTTGTCCAGCGCTACCTTCGCGCGCGACGTCCGCTCGCCCGCAGGCACGCCGGCATAGACGAGCGGCAGCTCGACGTTATGAAGCGCGGTCGCGCGCGGCAGCAGGTTGAAGGTCTGAAAGACGAACCCGATCTCTTCGTTGCGGATGCGCGCCAGCTCGTTGTCGTTCATGCGCGCCACCTCCTGGTTGTTCAGCAGGTAGCTGCCCTTGCTCGGCGTATCGAGGCAGCCGATGAGGTTCATCAGCGTCGACTTGCCCGACCCAGACGGTCCCATGATGGCAACGTATTCGCCGCTCTCGATGGAAATCGATACGCCGCTGAGGGCGTGGATCTCCTCCTCGCCCATCACATAGGTCTTCCACAAGTCGTGGGTTTCGATGAGTGCCATGGGAATAGATACGAACGGGCCCGGCCGCCGGTTTCATTATGGCGCGTCCGGACCGGAATCAGTTACCGGCTTCTCGCAGCCGCTTGATGAGGTTCCGGCACGCGGCGGGCGCGTCGGCGGGAATGTGCGCGCTCCAGTCGCGGACGTCGATGGGGATGACCGAAATGCCGGTCTGACCGCGGGACTTCTTCCGCAACTCGGTAATCGCGTCCGACAGTTCCTTGACGGGCGCCACTTTGCTGCCCATCAGGAACACGCAAATCGGCGTGGCGGCTTTCTGGGCAGCGCCCCATGCGTCCTGGAGGGCCGCCTTGTCGACCTGCGGCACGATCTTGACGGCGTACCGCTGGCTTTCCTCCCGTGAAAACAGCTTCTTCGACCTGGCCGTGCAGTCGAGGTCGAATCCACGCGCGGGAAGCTCCGCCACCTGACCCACCTCGGCCGAGAGCGCCGCGCGGAAGCGATCGAGCGTGGCCTTGCGGACGAAGTCGTCGCGATCTTTTCGCTCCGACGCGAACCGCGGCCCAAGAGTACGCTCGCGATCGGCCGCCGAAGGTGGCGCCGGGGCCTCGCGATGAACCGGGCGCTCGGGCTGGGGCGCAGAGGATGTCGTCTGCGCGGGCGCCGCGACCGGCACCGCCGTCGCGGCACCAACATGGAGCCGATCGTATTCGGCCCGCAGTTCCGCGTTCATCAGCGTGCGATACGCCTCGGTGAGTGCGGCCGCGCGCCCGGCCGCCATCTCCTGGAACTCTTTGCCAAGATGCTGGACCTTGTCGGGGTGATAGCGCGCGATCTCGGCGCGGAACGCCTTCTTGATCTCTTCGGGTGAGGCGCCGGGATCGACGGAGAGTAGTTGATAGAAGTTCTGCACGGTTTTCGATTGGGTGAGCTACCCCTTCTTGAATTCCGCCACGTTGGCGGGAGGCAGCTCTTTGCGCTCTCGCTCCTTGAGCTTCTTGCCGGCCCGCCGCGACTCGGTCGTCCTCGCGCAATACGGGCAGAAATTCCATCCCGGCTGAAGCGAGCGGCCGCAGTGCGGGCATCCACCGCTCAGCCGGCGGCCGCACTGCGGGCACGCCGTGAAATCGACGCCCACCGCCGCGCTGCATCCCGGGCACAGCGCGCGCATCTCGCGCACCTCGGTGACGACGCGCAGCAATTCCTCCGCGGTCGTCTGGCCGCTCTTGACCTTCGCGAGCCCATCCTCGCCGAGACTGATCATGCCGCCCGCGAGCGCCGCGTCGCGCAACGCATCTTCCGACCCGCGCGAGGCAATCAGGCGCCGGAGCTTGTCGGTGACGCGCATCACCTCGTAGAGGCCGATGCGGCCCCGATAGCCGGTCTCGTTGCACTGGTCGCAACCGGCCGCCTTGTAGAAGGGCACGGCAGCCGCGTCGGCCTCCGAGATGTTCAGCGCGCGCAGCACGTCGGCTTCGGGAGTGTACTGCCTCCGGCAGCTCATGCACAGCCGCCGCACGAGACGCTGCGCCACCACGCCAATCAACGCCGAGCCGGCGACGAACGGCTCGACGCCGATGTCGGTCAGACGCGTCACCGTGGACGGCGCGTCTTCCGTGTGCAGCGTCGAGAGCACGAGGTGGCCTGTCTGCGCCGCCTGCATCGCAATCTTCGCCGTCTCCTGGTCGCGGATTTCGCCGACGAGGATGACGTCGGGGTCCTGCCGCAGAATCGACCGGAGCGCGCTGGCAAACGTCAGCTTGATCTTGTCGTTGATCTGCGTCTGGTTGATGCCGGCCAGCTGGTATTCGACGGGATCCTCGATGGTAATGATGTTCGAGTTCTCGGTCTTCAGCGACGTCAGCGCCGAGCACAGCGTCGTCGTCTTGCCGCTGCCGGTGGGGCCGACGACGAGGATCATCCCGTGCTGGTGACGCAGGAAGAACCGCAGCTCTTCGAGCGCGGCGGCCGCGAACCCGAGCTCTTCGAGCGGCGGCACGCCCTTGCGGTGATCGAGGACGCGAAGCACCACCTTCTCGCCGAAGAGCGTGCGCAGCGTGGACACGCGGAAGTCGACTTCGGTGCCTTCGTCCGTGGTCACGCGAATGCGTCCGTCCTGCGGGAGGCGCTTTTCCGCGATGTCCATGCCGGCCATGATCTTCAGCCGCGCGATCAGACCCTCGTGGACCCACTTCGGAAGGTCCATCACCTCTTTCAGGAGCCCGTCGAGCCGATGTCGCACGAGCACGCCCTTTTCCAGGGGCTCGATGTGCACGTCGCTGGCGTGGCTGCGGATGGCGCTGCGCACCACGAGATCGACAAGATCGACAATCGGCGCTGTTTCGCTGCGCTCCTTGAGTCCCGCGACCGGCTCGAACACCTCGTCTTCGCCGGTCCGCCGGGTCAGCGACGTCTCGGACGCGCCATCACCGGACCCGCTCTTGCCGCGCGGCGTCTGAACGAGCCCGCTCGCGGGCGACGCCTTCGTGAGTGCCTTGTCGGGATAGCTCTTCTGAATCGAGTCGAGAATCTCCGCCGCCGTCGCTACGACCTGCTTGATGCGGTAGCCGGTCTGGAACTCGAGGTCCTGCACAAGGCTGAACAGCAGCGGATCGGCCATGGCCACCGTCAGCAGGTTCTTCTCGAGGCTCGTGGCGATGCAGACTCGCTTGATCGAAACGTCCTTCGGGATGAGGACCACCGCCATCGGGTCGGGCTGGATATCGGCGAGATTGACGTACGCGAAGCCGAGCTGGTGAGCCAGCGCCTTGGCGATCTGCTTCTCGGTGGCGAGGTTCATCCGTACCGAGCACCGCCCCCAGGCGATCGCCCGTTCGCTTGTGCTCGGCCAGGGCGATCTGCAGATCGGTCTCGCTGATCAGCCCGGCCTGGATGAGACATTCGCCGATTTTTTTGCGCACGTCAGGGTTTCCGCTTCTCTACACCGCTCAACGCTTCGCCATGTGAACGACCGGTCGATCGAGCTCGACCCGCCGGACTCCGCCACCGTCGCCTTCGATGAGCACGGCTTCGGGCTCGATGGCCTGCACGAATCCGCTGCGAATCCGATCGCCCGGGCCGACAATGCGGCCGTCCACGAGGGCGATGCGACGGCCGCTCGAAAACAGAATGGTGCTCACCACGACTTCAGGCACGCGTCCGGCCGTCCCGGCCTCACGGTCCCGGGTCGCCCCGGGCCGATTGCGCACCACATCCAGGCCCGGAGTGAGACCGGTCACCTGCGGGACAGGAACACGCGGCGCCTCTGGATCGGCAGCCGGCCGAAAGAACGCCGCAAGCTCGGCCCGGGCGTGCACCAATCCACCGGAGGCGCCGCTCGGAGTGACTTCGATCGAGCGCAGCTCGAAGGTGGTCGGCATCGCGCGCAGGTTCGCGAGGAATCGGCCGACCTGCTCGTACCGTGCGTCGAAGCCGATCGCGATCGGCATCTGCATGACCGCGCCCGGAAACAGGTTGACCGTCGAGTCCGGCGGCACGGCCGCGGGCGCGCCCGTCTCGACCGAAAGATTCGACACACCGCCGACCGAAGGGCTGTTCACCACCGTTTCCACGGCATCGGTCACCAGGACGCCAGGGTCGCCCGTGGCTGTCCGAATGTCGAATTCGTCGAGCGCCGACTTCTTGTCGTGCTGTGGGCTCGGGCCGCGGTGTCTCTCGCTGGCGATCGCGCTCGCTGCGCGCACTCTCGACGCGCTTCTCGGCCATCCTCCACGCGGCGCGCTGCGGTTGCACGACGAACACGTAGAGGAACCCAAACACGAGCGCTGGTGCGACGATGGACAACGGCGTCGGGATCTTCATTTCGACATCCGGTAGCTTGCCCTCGACTCGACGCCGCCCGGCTTGGCGACCATCCGCCGGTTCGGACCCTCGAGCGGCGTACCAAGCGCAGCCGCGCCGGCGATCGCGCGCAGAAAGTCGTCGGCGTGCTGTCCGGCGACGACCGGATCGCGATCGGCGGCAAAGGCCACCACGTTCACCTTCCATCCATCGCGCTCCGGCAGCACCTGCACCGAGCGCAGCGTCGCGTCCTGCGACGGGATTCTTGCGAGGGCGCCGACAATGCGCGCCATCGCCGGTCCCTGCGCATCGATCGCGTTCAACGCGGCGCTTCGCGCAGCCTCGACTTCGGATTCGTCACCTTTGATATTGGCCGGCGTGACGTCGCGCGGCAGCGACGACGCCGTGCGCTGGAGGACCGCAAGCTCGCGCTCGGCCTCCGCTCGTCTGACACCGGCCTGCGCGTAGAGAAATGCACCGAATGCGACAGCGGCCGCGGTTCCGGCCGCGAGAATGTGACGGCCGGTCTCGCTGGTACGGGTCGCCGTGACTTCGGTCGGCAGCAGGTTCGCGGGTGGGGGATCGGCCGCGATCGCCGATGCCAGACGAAATGTCGCCGCCCGTTCCGAAAAGCCCGCGGGTACTGATTCCGTATCGATCCCTTCGAGCGTGTCCAGCGTCTCCACCTGAACCCCGAGCCGGTTGATGAGCGGCGCCGTCAACGAACGGATGTCGGGCATGTCGCCGCACAACAGCACCTGAGACAGTTCGCGATCCCAGTACTGCCTCAGAAAGAGCAGCGACCTCTGCAGCTCGGCGGCCAACCGCTCGGCAAGCCTCTCGCGATGGTCGGTCGCCTGAACATCGGCGGCCTCCACCGCGTAGCCCCAACTGAGATCGCGCGCATACAGCAGCGCGCCGTCGCTGAAGATTCCGAGCGCGGACTGCGACTGGCCGATCGCCACGTGTGCGTGGACGTCGCCGGGCAGCAGGGGTTGGCGCAGCCGCGCCTGCGACCAGAGCGCGCCGCACGGCGTGGTCACGCCGTCTACGAGGAATCCGGCCTCGGCGAGCGGGACAAGGCGTTCGCGAATGTCGCGAGAGCTTGCCGCGAAGAACGACACTTCCGTTTTGGGATGGTGGCCTGGCTCGCCTCTCGTGGCGCCGATCGTCGCGGCGACCGTCACGTCGCCGGCGCTCATGCCGAGGACCGACGCGCCACGATGCCGCGCCATCGCATGGAGCTCCGACTCGCGATCGGATGGCAGCAGCAGGTACTGATGGTTCGTCGGCACGTCCCACACGTTCACCCAGGCGCGCCGCGAGATCGCGTCGCGCTCGACGAGCGCTTTCAACTCTGCGGTCAGCGCGCGCATGTCGCCCGCATGCGCGATCGACGCACATCCATGAACGCGGAGCGTCGCCGGTTCGCCCTTCCTGCGGCGGCCGGTTGATTCCGCATCGACGACGATGCAGCGAGTCGGTGAGAGGTCTATTCCAGTTCGTCGCAAACGCGCGTCTCCAAGTCGTTTTTTCGGCTTCCGTCAGACGAACCGGTAGTGCGCCAACGCCCCTGGAATTCGGCCGCAAACGGCGCGTGGTTAGGGATTTGCAGCCCGATTGGCCGCGGCGATCGGACGTGACGGCGCGATCGGCGAGTAAGCGGCGCGCAATCAAGGGCTTGAGACCGTTGTGGTTCCCAGGCGCCGAACCGGGCCAGCACAGCGAAATGTGCCGAAACGGAGCACGGAATTGATTGCACGTCTCAACACTCGACTGACCAACAACTTAAGGTGTGCCATTTAGTAAAAGCCGTTGTTCGCTGGCGAGGCAGTTTGAAACGAAACGAGACATGAGCGCAGGCCCGACCCTCCATCGTCCACGTGTACGGACCGGCACCATCACCGAGGCCGCGGCTGACGTTCGTACTGAAATCACGCGTGTCCTGGGTGAACGGAGCGACGCCATCGTGTGCGACAGCGTCGCCACGTTTCCCTACGGTGGACCGCAGCCGCTCGAAACCGACTACTGCGAACGTCTCGGGAAACGGCTGCTGCATCTCTTCGCCGCCAGCATCGAAGGACGGCTCGCGGCCGAGTCGGACAGCATCACGGAGCTTCAGCGCCTGGTGAACGACCGCAGTCTGCCGGTGCCGCGCCTCCTCAACTTCGTCTACCTCACAGAACGCTCGGTACTCGACGAGCTCGCGGTCGATTCGGAGATCGGGGCGACATCGGTGCGGTGGCTGATCGTGTCGCAGGCCGTGCGGAAGGCGTCGTTCGATTTGATGGCGGCCTATTTCGACCGGGACCAGCACGAGCACACGTCGCCGACGATTACCGACAAGCTCACCACGCTCTACAGCCGGGCGATGATGGACGTCGTGCTGTCGACCGAAGTCCAGCGCGCCGAGCGTTTTTCATTCCCGATTGCGCTCGCGGTGTTCGATGTGGACCGCCTGGCCGAGATCAACCGTAAGCACGGCTACGGCGTCGGGGATCGTGTGCTCGAGCGCATGGGCATTCTGATTCGACAATTCTTCCGGCAGAACGACTGGGTCTTTCGCCACGGCGAAGACTCAATCGCGGTGCTGCTCTGCCAGGTCAACGCAGACGACGCGTTCTTTCTCGCCTCGCGCGTGGTCGCGATGGTCGAGCAGCGGCTGGGGTTCAAGGATCACAACACCGACGATCGCGTGTGCGTCACGGTGAGCGCCGCCACGATAACCGGCCAGGGATCGATCGGCGAGCCCTTCGACGCCGAACGGCTGCTCGTCGAAGCCGACGACGCCCTCAAACGCGCGAAGTCGATGGGCCGCAATCGCGTCGAGCGGACCAACATCGCGCCGGCATCTCTGTCGGTGCAGACCGCCGCGCATTATCTGCAGTGCTCGGCGTCGATGGTGCAGAAGCTGATTGCGGAAGGGAAACTGAAAACGACCGGCACGGGCACGACCTTGCGCATCCAACGCCTCGGCATCGAGGATTACCGCAGCGCGAAGGTGCTCGACATCAAACCTCGGCGATAAGGGGTCGGGAGGGCTCTTTGCCGCTCCCCCTTGAGAGCCCTCCCCTTACAAAGGTTCCGGGATCTGTTTTTCGAAACGGATCCCGGAACCGATTCCTTAACCAGCCTCTTCGTACTCTTCCTTCAGCTTCGCCACGACGCTCGGATCGGCCAGGGTCGTCGTATCGCCCAACGCCTTTCCTTCGGCGATGTCCTTCAAGAGGCGCCGCATAATCTTCCCGGAGCGCGTCTTCGGCAGATCACCGGCGAAGAGAATGTCTTCGGGCCGTGCGATGACGCCGATCTTCTTGACGACATGTTCCTTGAGCTCGTTCACCAGCTCGGGCGCGGCGACATTGCCTTCTTTCAGGATGACGAACGCCGAGATGGCCTGCCCCTTCAGGTCGTGCGCCCGGCCCACGACGGCGGCTTCGGCGACCTTCGGGTGATCGACGAGCGCGCTCTCCACTTCCATCGTGCCGATGCGATGGCCCGCGACGTTGATGACATCGTCCACACGCCCGAGCACCCAGAAATAGCCGTCTTCGTCGCGCTTCGCACCATCGCCCGTGAAGTAGATGTGGCGCTCCCACTTGCTCCAGTACTGCTTCACGAAGCGCTCGGGGTCGCCGTAAATCCCCCGCAGCATGGCCGGCCACGGACGCGTCAGCGCGAGCAGGCCGCCGCCGACTTCGATCGGCTCGCCCTTCTGCGTGCGGATCTCGGCTTTGATCCCGGGAAATGGCCGGGTCGCTGAGCCCGGCTTGAGCGGCGTCACGCCGGGCAGCGGCGTAATCATGATCATGCCGGTTTCGGTCTGCCACCACGTATCGACGATCGGGCAGCGGCCGCCGCCGATGTTCTTGTGGTACCAGATCCACGCTTCGGGATTGATGGGCTCGCCGACCGAACCCAGCAGCCGCAAGGTCGACATGTTGCGGCGCGCCGGCCAGTCGGTACCCCATTTCATGAACGCGCGAATCGCGGTCGGCGCGGTGTAGAACACCGTGACGCCGTAGCGCTCGATGATCTCCCACAGGCGATCCTTCTTCGGCCAATCCGGTGCGCCCTCGTACATGACGACGGTTGCGCCATTGGCGAGCGGACCGTAGACGACGTAGCTATGGCCGGTGACCCAACCGATGTCCGCCGTGCACCAGTACACGTCATCGTCCTTGAGATCGAAGACGAGCTTCGTCGTCGCGTAGGTGCCGGTCAGGTAGCCACCGGTCGTGTGCATGATCCCCTTGGGCTTGCCCGTCGTGCCCGACGTGTAAAGGATGTAGAGGAGATCTTCGGAGTCCATGGGCTCGGGCGGACAGTCGAGCGGCGCATTCGCCATCAGCTCATGCCACCAGTGCCACTTGATGCTGCCCGCCGGCAGCTCACCGGCGCCTGTGCGGCGCAGCATGACGACGTGCTCGATCGAGGGCGTGCCCTCGACCGCTTCTTCGGAGACCCGCTGAAGCTGCACAACCGAGCCTCGGCGGTACCCGCCATCCGCGGTGATCAACAGCCTGCACTGCGCATCGTTGATGCGATCCCGCAGCGACTCGGCGCTGAAGCCGCCGAAGACGATGCTGTGCGGGGCACCGATGCGGGCACATGCGAGCATCGCAATCGCCAGCTCGGGCACGAGCGGCATGTAGATGGCCACGCGATCGCCCTTTTTCACGCCAAGCGACTTCAGCACGTTCGCAAACGCGCTCACCTGCCGGAACAGATCGAAATAGGTCAGCGTCCGCCGATCGCCGGGCTCCCCTTCCCAGATGATCGCCGCCTTGTTGCGGCGCGCCGTGCGGACGTGGCGATCGACGCAATTGACCGACACGTTGATCTGTCCGCCCACGAACCATTTGGCGTGCGGCGGATTGCTCCAGTCGACGACCTGCGTCCACTTGCGGTCCCACTCGAGCTCGTCCGCGAAACGCGACCAGAACCCTTCGAAATCGCGTTCGGCCTCGTCGTAGATCGCGTCATCGCGAACGATGGCGCCGGCGCGAAAGCCCGCAGGCGGCTCGAAGACACGATCCTCGTGAAGAAGCGCAGAAATTTCAGGATTTTCTGTGTCGGACATGTGGGAAGGATACTTCGATTCCGGCCTATTTCGGCCAGAGGGCGTCGATGCGTTTGCGCACGTCGCCGACCAGCGCGGGATGCGCGGCGGAACCGTACAAGAGGAAGGCGCGATAGTGCGTCAGCGCCTTCGGCGCATCGCCCGCCTCGTCTTCGAGCAACCCCAGGTTGTAGTGCGCTTCGGCGCTGCGGGGATCTATTTCCAGGGCGCGCTTCAGCGAGCTGCGCGCCTCGTCCCGGCGAAGCGATTCCTTGTCGACCGTCGAGAGGTTCACGAGCGCTTCGACGTTTCGCGGATCGATCGAGAGCGCGGCGTGAAACTGCGTCGCGGCCGTGTCGAACCGGCGCTGGGCGAGGTACACCACACCGAGGTTGTTGCGGGCGCGTGCGTAGCGCGGATCGATGGCGATCGCGCGCTGGAAATGCCTGATGGCTTCGTCATACAGACCTTTCTCGCGATAGAGCACGCCGAGATTGTTGTGCGCCTCGACGTTGATGTCGTCTCGCTGCAACACCTGCCTGTAGCTGACCAGCGCGTTCTCGAAGTCTCCAAGGCGCTGGTACATCAGCGCACGGCCGAAATGATCGTCGCCCGCCGTCACCGTGGCGATGCTCTCGTCTTCTGTCTTCGACGGAACCGGCGGCCGGTTCGTCTTCGAGGCGACCGGCGCGGCTGCCGCTGCATTCGGTGTTTGTTGCGTGTGAGGCTGCCGCAGCGCGGGCCGGGCTCGCGCGGTTTCGGACGGTGCAGGCGGCGTCTCAGGCTGTGACGCCGGCTCGACCTTCGGAGACGGCCGCCGTGCGACCTGAGCCGTTTGCGGAGCACGCGCAGGAGGCGGCGCCGGCTGCGCGCGAGGCGCGCGATGTTCCGGAGCCGATGCCGGGAGAAAAACTTGCGTGGCCCAGATCACGACGGCCCACAGCAGGAGCGCGACGACCGCGGCCATGACCGCGTAGCCCGCCAGGCGCTTGAAGCGGTTGAGTGGTGTCGCCGGGTTGAAGCGGCCATACCCCAGCGTCTGCAGCACCGCATCGGTCTGCGCGGTGTCTCGATGCCGCCCCGGCGCCTGTCGCGCGCGGCCTCGCCGCAACGCGTCGAGAATGATGGACATGCCTAATAGCTGACCACCTGCGCGTCGGCAAACGTCGGCGTCTGGTGCACGCGATGCGCTTCCGCCTTCGCATCGGAGAGCGTCGCGAACTCGCCGACGAGCACGCGGCGCCACTCGCCGCGTTCCCGGAGATTCACGTCCATCGAACGGACGTCGTAGCCCAGGCCACGCAGCTCGCCCACGACCGCCTCGAACCGCGTCGCCGCCGCGCTGCCTTTGCGAAGCACGTCGGTCATCGGAAACGACGCCGTCAGCACGGCATAACGCGCGCTGGCCGATCCGCTCGTCGCAACCGGGGTCGCGCCAGTCGTGTTCGGCGCCACCGCGTCCATTCTCGCGGGTTCCGCGATCTCGGCCGCGGCCGCGACTTCCACCGGACCCGCGCCCTCGGCGTCGGACGGCGAACGCAGCGCCATGCCGCCGGCAACGGCCAGCGACACGCTCGCGCCGGCAGCGGCCACGTAGACAGACGCGCGGCGGCGGAACCAGCCGAAACGCGACGGACTCTCGTCGATCAGCTCGAGGCTTTCGGCGGCTTGAAACACGATGTCGGGTGACACACGATTGGTCCGTCCCGAGTACGCCGCGAGCAGCGCGCGATCGCAGACCAGGTTCACCAGGCGCGGGATGCCCTTGGTGCGGCGGTGCACCATGTCGAGCGCCCGTGGCTGGAAGGTCACCGATGCCGAGGCGCCCGCGATGTTCACGCGGTGCGAGACGTACGCCGCGACCTCGTCGCGGCTCAACGGCCGGAGCTGATACCGGATCGACACGCGTTGATCGAGCTGCCGCATCTGCGGCGCTTTCAGCAGCGGCTGAAGGTTCAACTGACCGACGAGAATGATTTGCAGCAGTTTTTCCTTGTCGGTCTCGAGGTTCGACAGAATGCGGATCTGCTCGAGCACCGGCATCGGCAGGTTCTGCGCTTCGTCGATGATCAGCACGGCGCTCGCGCGCAGCGGCAACAGGCTGAGGAGGAAATCGTAGATGGTCTCGATGAGCTCCTGCTTGCTGACGTGCGTCAGGCGGCCGCGCTTGAGGTCTTCGCGCGAGATGACGCCGAAGTCCTGCAGAATCAGCTTCAGCAGGTCCTCCTCCGAGAGGAACGGATTCAGCACGAGCGCGGTGAACGTGTTGCGGTCGATCTGCTCGAGCAGCGCCCGGCACAGCGTCGTCTTGCCGGTGCCGATATCGCCGGTCACCACCACGAAGCCTTCGCGGCGTCGGACGGCGTACTGGAGCAGCTCGAACGCATTGGCGTGCGACTCGCTCTTGAAGAGGTACTTGGGGTCGGGCGTCAGGCTGAACGGCTTTTCGGTGAACCCGTAATATTCCTCGTACATGATGTCCCTCTCGGCGCGGGGGAACCGCGCTACCGGATTGAGACCCGTTCCAGTGCTGGTGTCAGAAGAATCACGAGATCGCTCTTGTGGCGAATCGTCGTCTCGTCGCGAAACATCGCGCCAATGCCCGGCAGACTGCCGAGCACCGGCACCTTGTGCACATCACGCCGCACGCGCTCGTCGAGCAGTCCCGCGATGACGGTCGTCTCGTGTTCGCGGAGGCGCACGACCGTGTCGGCCTCGCGCACGCTCAAAATGGGCGCCGTGTCGCCCGAGCGCGATCTCGCCTGCCCGGTCCGTTCCGTCAGGCTCGGCGCGATGCTCAGGCTGATGACGCCGTCGTCGGCAATCCGGGGCGTCACGCTCAAGACGATGCCTTCGGTGAAGGACTCGGGCTCCGTCGTTCGCTGCACGACCCGCCCGGTCCCGACGTCGGTCCGCGTCGTCGTCTTGAAGAACACGTCGTGGGTCACGACGCGCATGATGGCGGGCTCGTTGTTCAGCGCGCTGACGGTCGGACTGGCCAGCACGTTCACCGTGCCCTGACCGGACAGCGCGCGCAGGAACCTGTCGAAGTCCTTCACGTTCAAGCCGACATTCAGCGCGCCGACGACGGGCGGGCCGTCGGGCTCAACCGGGAGCACGGCATCGCCCGCGCGCGCAATCAGGAGCTTCCAGTCGATGCCCGCGGCGAACTCCTGGTGCAACGCGACTTCGATCACCCTCGCCTGGATTCGCACCTGACGCGTCGCCCGGTTGCGCACGGCATCGAGGTGCTGCTGAATCTGATCGAGACGATCCGGATAGTCGGTGGCCTGGAGCAGCGCCGCTTTCCGGTCGACGCTGAAGCGGCCGTCGGGCGACAAGAGCGTGTCGACGCCGGATGAGAGATCGGCGAAGACGTCCGCGGCGCCGGCGCCGCGTATGACGAGCGCGCTCACATCGAACCGGCGCGTTTCGAGCCGGCGCTTGAAGACGCGGATCAGGTTGCCCTGGACCGAATAGTCGAGACCGTGCGGGTGCAGGATCATGTCGAAGGCCTGTCGCAGCGTCACGTCCTTGAGCTCGCCGCGGAATGTGCCTTCGACGTCGGGATCGGGAACGACACTCAGCCGCGTGTCGCGGACCAGCATCAGCAGCAGATCGGTGACCGGCGTCGCGCGCGACAACGTGATCGTGAGCGGACGCGCGTTGTCGAGATCGCTGCCCTGCGGATGTTCGTCGAGTTGAGTCACGATGAGGGGACGAAGGTCGGTGGGCACCTGAGCCGCACTCTGGGCGGTCATCATCAGCACCGCCGACACCGCTCCCCATCGCATGTGCCAAATCAAGACGCGCACTCCTACGGCCGTCGTTTCGGTCGCAGTCCTGTTAAACGTTACGAATTTCTATGCTTATTCGAGGAATACTGGCGACCCGATCGCGGGCACCGGCATGAGGAAGGAAGGCCGCGGATTGCAGATGTGAGAAAGGGGTTCGCGCAATTGCACGGAATTGCGCGAACCCGGAACGTGGAACTGGGAACCAGGAACCTCGGCGTTAGTCGTAATACTCGAGCCCGAGGTGCGTGATCAGCTCCTCGCCAATCATGAAGCGCAGCGTGTTCTTCAGCTTCATCAACTGAATGAACAGGTCGTGCTCGGGATACAGCCCCGGGGCGTGCATCGGGCTCTTGAAGTAGAACGACAGCCACTCCTGGATCCCCGACATGCCGGCGCGACGCGCCAGATCCATGAAAAGCGCGAGATCCAGCACGATGGGCGCGGCCAGGATGCTGTCGCGGCAGAGGAAGTTGATCTTGAGCTGCATCTTGTAGCCGAGCCAGCCCACGAGATCGATGTTGTCCCATCCCTCTTTGTTGTCGCCACGCGGCGGGTAGTAGTTAATCCGGACGACGTGATGGAGATTCTCGTAGAGGCCCGGATAGAGGTGCGGCTGGAGGATGTAGTCGAGCACCGACTTCTTGCTCTCTTCTTTTGTTTTGAACGACTCGGGATCGTCGAGCACCTCGCCGTCGCGGTTGCCGAGGATGTTGGTCGAATACCAGCCCTCCACGCCCAGCAGCCGGGCTTTCACGCCCGGGGCGATGACCGTCTTGATCCAGGTCTGGCCCGTCTTGAAGTCCTTGCCGCAGATCGGCATTTTCTGCTGCTGCGCCAGGGCCATCATCGCGGGCACGTCCACGGAAAGGTTCGGCGCGCCATTCGCGAACGGCACCTCTTCCATCAACGCGGCGTAGGTGTAGACCATGCTCGAGGGAATCGCCGGATCGTTGGCTTCGAGCGCCTTGTCGAAGGCCTCGATCGACTGGTGGGCGGCCCCTTCCTTCATGAACACTTCCGTGCTGCCGCACCAGACCATCACCACGCGATCGCAGCCATTGTCGGCCTTGAACTTGCGGATGTCGGCCCGAACCTGCTCGGCGAGGTCCTTCTTGTTTTTCCCCTTCTTCACGTTGGGGCCGTTCAGCCTCTTGACGTACCGCTGGTCGAACACGGCCGTCATCGGCTTGATGGCCTCGAGCTCGGGCTTGATCTGGTCGAGCAGGGATGTTTCGAGCACCCCGGCGGTGCGGGCCGCCTGATAGGAGTTCTCTTCGAAAATGTCCCAGCCGCCAAACACGACGTTGTCGAGGCCGACGAGCGGAACGGTGTCTTTGATGTGGGGCGAACGACCTTCCGTGCGCTTACCCAGGCGGAGGGTCCCCATCTGGGTCAGCGAGCCGATTGGATTGGCCAGGCCTTTCCGGACGGCCAATACTCCGGCAATGGTGGTCGTGCTGACAGCCCCAAGGCCGACGAGCAGGATGCCCAACTTGCCTTTTGCTGGAGCGATTTCAAGGTTTTTCACATCGAAAACTATACCACCGGCCCCCCGGCACCATCTGGGACTAAACGCCGATTATTGGTAGGCTTCCCACCATGCCCCTCTTTCAGAAGCCGGGACAGAAGCATTCCTTAGTAATTGCGATGACAGGCGTGAATCTCGGCGATCGTCTGCTGTTTGTCGGGTGCACCGACTCGGCCCTCCTGGGGGCCGTTGGCGCCAAAGTGGGTCTGAGCGGCCAGGTGTTCGCCATCGTGCCCAACGAGGTCGAGGCCGCCAAGGCCGTGCGCGCCGCTGAAAAGTTCGGATTCCTCCTGGAGCTCGAGACCGGCGGCCTGAACCGGTTTCCGTTTGATGCCGGCGCGTTCAACCTGATCGTGGTCGACAACCAGGAAGGCCTGCTATCGGGGATGCGCCCGGAAGGACGCGTCGGCGTGCTTCAGCAGATCCACCGTACGCTCGCGCCTCGCGGCAGGGTGATCATGATCGAGCGGGCCACACGTGGTGGTCTGGGTGCCTTGCTGAGACCGCCTGCCGCCCCACCCGTCGATCCTCACTACCAGTCCGGCGGGGGCGCCATCGGCGCTCTCCAGGCCGAGGGCTTCCGAGCCGCACGGCTGCTGGCCGAGCGTGACGGGCTGTCCTTCTTCGAAGGCGTCCGTTAGCGGGGACAGTCGGCCGGGTAACCCGCAATTTTCCAAGCAATTCGCGCCATTTGTACGGCAAGGGATTTGCGAATGGATGGGCGGGCATATCCCGACATGGCTTTCATAACCAGGACACCAACGGTCGACGTGTACTCCCTCGGCGAGGTCGCTCGAGCGGCTGGCGTGTCTGCCGCGCGTGTCGAGGCACTCGTCGTCTCGAACCAGTTGCGTCCAATCCCGGGCACGGCCGCGTTCTTTGCGCCGGAAGACGCCGTGGCGGCTGTCCGCCTGCTCCGTGCCGATGCGGGCCGAAGCGCCGCGATGCTGTTCGACAAGCCGGAGTTCGCGCACACGTCGGCAAAGCTGCCGGTGGCCGCGGCGAGCGCGGTTCATGCCGGTCTTGCCGCGACGCTCGTGCTCATCAGCATGATTGGCATACCGCCGGCGGCCGAAAGCGAACGTCTGCGCCTGGAGCCCGTACAGAACGCGCCTCGTCTTCGTCGCGTCGCCCGGTCCAGGCGGTGGCGGCGGTGGCGGCGGGTTGCGCCAGAAAGCTCCGCCGCCGCGCGCACAGCGAAAGGGCAAGTCGTCGCTCGACAGTCCGGTTCCGATTCGCAAAGCGCCAAAACCGATTGAAGCGGCGCCGAAGCCGGAGCCGCCTCCACCACCGCCCGAGGTGAAGCCCGAACCGCTTCCTCCGGTCGTTGCGCCGGTCGCGACAGTCGCAGCGAACGAAGCCGATCGTCCCGGCGTCATCCTCGAGCCCGCACCCAAGGAAAGCGAGAGCCGCGGGCCAGGAGCCGGCGGCGGAGCCGGCACCGGAACCGGTACCGGTCTGGGAAAGGGCGATGGCTCGGGCATCGGCGACGGATCGGGAGGCGGTATTGGCGGCGGACCCTATCGCCCCGGCAGCGGCGTCTTGCCGCCGCGCCTGTTGCGAGAGGTGAAGGCGGGCTACACGGAAGAGGCGCGCGTCCGGAATCTCGAGGGCGAGGTCGAGCTGGAAATCGTGGTGCGCCGCGACGGATCGGTGGGCGACGTCAAGCTCCTGCGCGGACTCCCGAGCGGATTGAACGAACGCGCGATTGCCGCGGTACGGCAATGGCGGTTTGCGCCGGCGACCCGGCATGGACAGGCCGTCGATGTGATCGTCGAAGTCGCCGTTGAATTCAAGCTGAGGTAATGGCCATGGAAACGCTGCTCGTCGTCATCACAATCATCTCGGTCGCGACGGCCATCGTCGCGCTGGCGTCGGCGCATCGCCTGACCAGGCACGAGCGCGAGCGATCCGAGGCACGCGTGGCCGCGCTGGCCACCGCCGCGGAGACGCACGGCGGCACCGACGGTGGCTGGAAGCAGGTGTCCGGTGAATGGCAATGGGTTGCCGAACCCACAACCCAAGGGATTAGTGATTTGGGATTTGGGATTAGTCCTGCGACACACCCAATCCCTAATCCCCAATCCCTAATCACTGGTTCCGAAATCACTAGTTCCGAGGCGGCGTTATTCGGGACAGTCCAGCGCGAAGAGACGACGGGGAGCCGATGGCCGGTGTTCGCTGTTGCGGCGGTCATGCTCCTCATGCTCGGCGGCGCGCTCGTCTTCCTGAACGCATTGGCTTCGAGTGACCCGGCGGCGACCGCCGTCAAGGTCGGCCCCAGCGAGCCGATCGAACTGGTGGCGCTCGGACACGCGCGCGAAGTGCACACGCTGACGATTACCGGCACGGTGCGCAATCCGTCGAGCGGCGCGAAGCTCGAGGGGCTGACGGCCGTCGTCTCGCTGCTCGATCGCGACGGTGCGCTCGTCTCCACGAAGGACGTGCCGCTGGACTACCGGGCAATCGGCCCCGGTGAAGAAGCGCCATTCAAGGTCACGATTCCCGACCCTGGCGCCATTGCCCGGTATCGCGTGAGCTTCCGCGCCGGCACCGACGTGGTGCCGCACGTCGATCGCCGGGTTGACACGAAACTTGCGAGCGCGCTGCATTAGGCGCATCGTATAGACAGGATTCATCATGAAACAGATGCTGCGCTTCTGGATCGGTCCCGCGGCGGTTGCCGCGGCGATGGTCATCGCGAGCGGATCGAATGTCGCGGGGCAGAAGCAGGACGAGTTCCGCTTCCGGAGCGGCGTCGATCTGGTCAACGTGACTGCCACGGTCACCGATCGCAACGGACACTTCGTGTCGGCGCTCGGTCAGGACGATTTCATCGTCTACGAGGAGAATCTGCTGCAGGAAGTCACGCACTTCAGCAGCGAGCGGGTGCCCGTCAGCCTCGGCATCGTGCTCGATACAAGCGGCAGCATGATTGGCGAGAAGATGACGAACGCGCTGCTGGCGATCGACCGCTTCCTGACGAAGCTGCTTGCGCCCGAAGACGAGGTCTTTCTCTACAAGTTCAGCAATTTTCCCGAGCTCGTGCAGGACTGGACGACCGATCGCACGCGCCTGAGCCGCGTCATCCGCCGCCTCAGTGCCGGCGGCGGGACGGCGATGCTCGACGCGATTGCGGAGGCTGTGCCGCTGGCACAGACCGGGCAGAACCGCAAGCGCGCCATCGTGCTCATCTCCGACGGCAACGACACCGACAGTCAGATCTCGCCGCGCGAGGTCAAGCAGCTGATTCGGGAGTCCGAAGTCATGGTGTATGCGGTTGGCATCGATGGCCAGGCCGAAGGCACGATCTTCGGCATGCCGCCGACGACCCGTCAACCGATGCCGCCAGCGCCCACGCCGTTTCCCGGCGGGCGCCGGCCGAGGGGACCCGGCGGTGTCATACTGCCGCAGTTGCCGCAGTTCCAGTGGCCGTTCCCGCAAGGCCAGACGACACGCCGCAGAATGGGCGCCGCGGACGATCGTGTCAACGTCAACGCGCTGCGCGAGATTACCGACGACAGCGGCGGCCGTACGGAGATTGTGCGCACGGGGAGGGATCTCGATGCGGCGACCGCGAACATCGCCGACGAGTTGAGTCGTCAGTACTATCTGGGGTATTCCTCGACCACCGATAAAGATGGACGCTGGCACGCGATTCGCGTGGAAACGCGCGACAAGGCATTGCGCGTTCGCGCGCGTCGCGGTTACATAGCGACGCCTTAGCTGATCTCTGAATTGGTAGATTGGTGGATTGGAAGATTGACGGATTGTTGTCGGATTGAAGATTGAGGATTGCGGGATTCCGCGGTCATTTCCGATTCACTCAATCGCCAATCGTCAATCTGCCAACATTCTGTCAATCTACCAATCCTCCAGTCTTCCAATTTACTCTCGGTGCTATCATCGCCCCCGTGCGTTCGCTCGCGTGGGCCGTCGGGCTGACTGTCGCAGGCAGCCTGGGCGGCGTCCTGGTTGCCTCAGCGCTTCTCCTTTTCAACGATCGTCTCCGCGTCAAAGTCGTGCCGTGGCTCGTGAGCTACGCGGTCGGCACGCTGCTCGGCGTCGCGCTGCTCGTGCTGCTGCCCGAGGCGCTCGCCCATCTCTCCCACAAGGCTGTCCTCGGAGCGCTCCTGGCCGGCATCATGCTGTTCTTCCTGCTCGAGAAGCTCGTGCTGTGGCGGCATTGCCACACCCACGACTGCGAGGCGCACGGCATGGCGGCGCCGATGGTGATCATCGGCGACGCATTCCACAACTTTCTCGACGGGGTCGTCATCGGCACCGCCGTCCGCACGTCCGTGCCGCTCGGCATCAGCACCGCGCTGGCGGTCGCGGCGCATGAAATTCCGCAGGAGCTGGGCGACATGGCGATCCTGCTGAATGCCGGCTACTCGCGGCGGAAGGCCCTCATCCTGAACCTGATTTCCGGCGCGTCGGCGGTGCTTGGCGCGATCGTGGCGGTGCTCGCGCTCGAATGGGTGCCGCAGGTGAATCAGTACGTGCTGTCGGTCGCCGCGGCGGGATTCCTGTATGTGGCGATGGCCGATCTGATACCCGACCTGCACCGCGGGCGCATCGATTCGGCCACGTTCCGTCAACTCGCGCTGACCGTCGCGGGCATCGGCACTATCGTCGGGCTCAATGCGTTCGTGGGAGGACATTGATGTACGCAGTCGGCATCATCCGTTACCGGCGTCCGCTCGAAGAAGTAGTCGTGCACCAGGATGCGCATCGCGCGTACCTGCGCGGCCTGAAGGAGAAAGGGCTGCTGATTGCGTCGGGCCCGATGAATCCGCGGTTTGGCGGGCTCGTGCTGTTCCGGGTTCCGGACGACGACCCGAAGGTGCTCGACACGATCCGCGACGGCGACCCGTTCTTTCAGAGCGGCGTCGCGCAGTACGAGATGATCGGGTGGGCACCGGGGATCGGGAAGGAAGACCTCGACAAGCTTTGACGATTCGTAAGGTTCGTTGGGTTCGTAGGTTCGTAAAGTTCGTCTGGTTCGTGGGGTTCGTGGGGTTCAGTACGTAGTGTCCGGCTTTAGCCGGACTCGCCGGACCCTTGGGGATCTTCACCCGACAATCGCGCTTCCGTGATCGCGTACTCGTCGACACGTTTCCCCGCGATGAGATGCTCCTGGATGATGCGCTCGAGCACCGGCGGGTCGCAGCCCCGATACCACGTGCCTTCGGGATAGACGACGGCAATGGGCCCTCCCTCGCAGATGCGAAGGCAGTTCGCCTTCGTGCGCAGGATGCCGCCGGCCTCCGAGAGGCCCAGCTGCTTGAGCCGTTTCTTCAGGAACTCCCAGGCTTCGATCGAGCGCTCGCGATCGCTGCATTTCGGCGTCGTCTGATCGGCGCACAGAAAGATGTGCCGCCTGGCCTGGGGCACGCCGATCGACACGGCAAGGTCTTTCAATCGTGCGGTCGGGTCGTCTGACATATCATTGAGAGCGTAGATGCCTGAAACCGTGACGAGAAATATTCGCGTGCGCGTCGACTCGGAGTTCGCGCCGGGGCGATCGAATCCGGCACAGAACCAGTGGTTCTTCCTCTACACGATCCGCATCACCAACGAAGGACGTGAGACGGTGAAGCTCCTGAGCCGCCACTGGGTCATCACCGACGGAATGGGCGTCATGCGGGAAGTGCGCGGACCGGGCGTTGTCGGCAAGCAGCCGCTGCTCGAACCGGGCGAGAGCTTCGAATACACGTCGGGCTGCGACCTGACCACGCCGTTCGGCTCCATGCGTGGGACCTACCACATGATCACCGACGCGCAGGAGCGGTTCGACGTCGAGATTCCCACCTTCACGCTGACGGAACCGTATACGACAGTGCACTAGGGGATCGTCTCGCGTACTTCCGCTCGACGTACGCGTCGACGATCTGCTTGAACTCGGCGGCCAGCTCGTCGTAGGTACCGCGCAGCGTTTTCACGTGCGCCCCGTCGATGTAGATCGGGCAGCTGGGTTCTTCACCGGTGCCCGGCAGGCTGATGCCGATGTTGGCGGCCTTCGACTCTCCGGGACCGTTGACGACACAGCCCATCACGGCCAGCGTCATCTCTTCCACGCCCTCGTAGCGCGTCTTCCAGACCGGCATCATTTCCCGGATGTAGTCCTGCGTGCGCTCGGCCAGTTCCTGAAACGTCGTGCTCGTGGTGCGTCCGCATCCGGGACAGGCCGTCACGCTCGGGGCAAAAGACCGCAGGCCGAGCGCCTGCAGGATTTCGCAGGACGCGTACACCTCTTCCCGGCGGTCGCCGCCCGGGCGCGGCGTCAGCGACACGCGGATGGTGTCGCCGATGCCTTCGTTCAGCAGCGCGCCGATCGCCGACGCCGACCAGACCAGGCCCTTGATGCCCATGCCGGCTTCGGTGAGGCCGAGGTGCAGCGGCTGGTCGGTCCGCTTCGCAAGCTCGCGATAGACGGCAATCAGGTGCAGCGGCCGCGACACTTTGCACGAAATGATGATCTGGTCCTTGCGAAGCCCCGACTCGAGCGCGAGCGCGGTGGAATCGAGCGCCGACAGGATCATGCACTCGTTGATGATCTCGTCCGAGGTCCTGCCCAGGTTGCGATCGGTGTTCTCCTGCATCCGGGCCATGACCAGCTCCTGGTTGAGCGAGCCGCCATTCACGCCGATGCGTACGGGCTTGCCGTTGTCTGCCGCCACCTGACAGATCGTCGTGAACTGCTCGTCGCGCCGCTTGCCGGTGCCGACATTGCCGGGATTGATCCGGTACTTGTCGAGCGCTTTTGCGCAATCCGGGTACTTCGTCAGCAGGATGTGCCCGTTGTAGTGGAAGTCGCCGATGAGCGGCGCGGTGACGCCCGCGTCGAGCATGCGCCGCTTGATGGCCGGTACCGCGGCCGCGGCTTCGGGCAGATTCACCGTGATGCGTACGAGCTCGGACCCGGCCTGCGCCAGCTCGATGCACTGCTGCGCCGTGCTCGCGACATCGGGCGTGTCGGTGTTGGTCATCGACTGGACGGCGACGGGCGCACCGCCGCCCACCTGGACCGGACCGACCTTTACACCGACGGTCTTATGAAGCCTGATGGGTTGCATGACTGACATTCGCGGGAGGCGGATCTGATCCCATATCTTCCCACAAGGGAACGACGAGACCCGAGAGCGGGCTGATTCGCGATCCGGGCGTGATGATGCCGCCCAGATTCAGCGGATCGGCGGCCGAAACGTGCGGGACAGCGCCCACGTTCTGATCGCGACGAACCTCGCGCAGCAACTCCACGGCCTCGGGCCGCGCGAACTGCTCGCCGACAAAGCCCGACACGAAGCGGCCGCCGCGAATTTCGCCCTGCGCTTCCAGGCGCCGGAATGTAATGAGGAGATCGCGCCACGCCGGCGTCATCGTTTCGCGCGCCAGCAGGTCGCGGAACACCACGCCCCACCGCAGCAGGAGCTGCCGCGCAATCGCCTCCAGCGTCGCCACCGTCAGCTCGTTTTGCCCGCTTGGCGGCTGCCCGCTTGCCCCGCTTGGCCCCCTTGGGGTCTGACCCCGTACTTACGGGGGTCAGACCCCAGTACGGGCGTAACAGGGCCCAGCGGCCGGGCACGAAGCGCGCTCGCCGGGTGGGATGCTTCGAGGTGGCCAGGCGCCGTTTCGGATCGATCAAGGCTCGCAGGTTTTCAAAGCCATCAGCTGTAACCAGCCCCGCTGCAGCGAGTTCCCACAATCCGTCCTCGACCTCGCTGTTCAACTGGCGCGTGTCTTTCACGATGTCGGCGAGAAACGACGCGCCCCGCCGGTTCAGCGATTCAAGCACCTGCCCGGCGGCGTTCGACAACGGAGTCTGACCCCGCCCTGTACCGGGGTCTGACCCCCGGCGGGCGGCAGCGTCGAGCAGCCATGACGCATCCTCGCGGAGGAACAGCGAAATCGGCGCCGAACGCGTGGGGCGGACGCGGCGCGACTTGACGCGCTCCTGGTCGTCGAACGCCGGATGCGGCGACAGGCGCCCCCAGACGACCTCGCCCGACATGCAGAGCTGATCGAGCAGCTCCGGCGCGTACCTGCCGACCCTTCGCCGAAGCACATCCCCTTCCCACGCCGCCGCGGAAATTTCATATCCCTGCAGCTGCTTGATGATGTGCAGCGCCCCGTCCGGCCCATGAAGTTGCGCGCCCGGCTTCAGATGCTGCCAGTGATACAGGAAGCGCATGAAGTCGCGGCTGTTCACCGGCTCGATCTCGCGGCGCAGCCGCCCGAGCGTCAGGCGATGAATACGTGCGAGCACGCGCCGGTTGCACCACTCGATCTCGCTGTCTTTCGCCGAAGCCGAGGACGTGAACCGGCCGCGCAGAATCTGCCCCTCGCCCTCGAGCCTGAGCAGCGCCGCCTCCATCACGTCGGTCGGCAGCGCAAATCGCCGGGCAAGGCCGCTCTGCGTCTGCGGCCCGCTCGACTCGAGCCAGCCCCGCAACGTTTCGGTAGCCGCCGCCTCACGATCCGAGGTCGGCGTGCGATCGAAGTCGTCGATCGCCGGCTCCAGCGTCGCGTCCGGATAGAGCAGCCGCGCCGACTTCACGCGCTCGGCCGCCACCCAGAAGTTCGCGCCCCCCGCGCTCAGGACCGTGGCGCGTCGCGACTCGCGCAGCATGCCGAAATACTCCTCCCACCCCGGGACGGGCGGCAGGACGATGAGGGTCAGGAGCGCATCGTGCAGCTCTTCCGCATCGCGCGCGGCGGGAAACGATTCGGCCGCCACCTCGGCGATCGCCGCAGGGTCGAGCGCCGCAACCCCGTCCCCGTCGGACCCAATCGTGCGTCTCATCTGAACCGCTCTCGCTCGCCGCTCCTCGAGCGGCGCATCGTCCAGATAGGCGTACGGGTTCGCGTTGAGAATCTCGTGGGAGAACGGCGACGGCTCGGGCGTATCGATCGCCACTGTCTTGAGCGTGCCGGTGCCGATCCGTTCGACGAGCTGCTTCAGGCCATCGAGATCCATCGCCTCGTGCAGGCAGTCCTTGATCGTCTCGTTGACCAGCGGATGATCGGGAATCCGGATGTCGCCGACGATGTTCTCCTGGCAGGCCGCCTGATCGGGAAACACCGCCGCGAGCAGATCGTCGGCGCGCATGCGCTGAATCTGCGGAGGCACCTTGCGGCCGCCGGCAAATCGCAGCACCGCGAGCGCCCGGGACGTGTCCCATCGCCAGCGCACCTCGAACATGGGCGCGGGCAGCATGGCCTGCGTCAGAACCTCCTCGACCGTTTCCTTGCTGAGGAACTTGAACACGAGCTCCAGCGGAAAACTGTGCTGGTCGCTCAGCGAGATGACGATGCCGTTGTCGGTGGCCGCGGCCTGGAGCTCGAAATTGAAGGACCGGCAGAAGCGCTTCCGGAGGGCGAGCCCCCACGCCCGGTTGATGCGCGCGCCGAACGGCGAGTGCAGGACGAGCTGCATGCCGCCCCCCTCGTCGAAGAATCGTTCCGCGACGACGGTATCGGTCGTCGGCAGCGCTCCGAGCGCAGCCGCACCGGCGCGAACATAGGCGACCGCCTGCTCCGCGCCGCGCTTGTCGAGGAAGCACTGTTCGATGAGGAACTCCTCTGCCGAGAAACGGATCCCGGATCCGTTTTCATCAGGCGCCCCTGAAAACGGATCCGGGATCCGTTTCTGGCTCAGCTTGATGATTTCGCCTCGCAGATCCGACACCGCACTCGACAGCTCCCACGTGCGACCCGGCGCTTCGCCGCGCCAGAACGGGATGGTGGGCGCCGCTCCCTTTGCGTCTTCCACGCGCACGCGTCCGGCCTCGACCCGGCGGATGCGCCACGACGTGGTGCCGAGCAGGAAGACGTCGCCGGCCATGCTTTCGACCGCGAAGTCTTCGTCGAGCGTGCCGACCACGGTTTCGTCGGGCTCCGCGAGCACCAGAAACTGGGCATTGTCGGGAATCGCGCCGCCCGAGGTAATTGCCGCCAGCCTCGCGCCCCGCCGCCCGCGCACGATGCCATGAACCCGGTCGCGGTGGAGGAACGCGCCGCTTCGGCCGCGCTTGGTGCTGATCCCTTCGGACAACATCTCGACGACCGCGTCGAAGTCCTGCCGCGTCAGGTCGGCGTAGCAATACGCGCCGCGAACCAGCGTGAAGAGATCGTCCTCGCCCCAGTCCTCCGACGCCGCCATCGCCACGATCTGCTGCGCCAGCACGTCGAGCGGCGCCGAAGGCACGAGCAGCCGATCGAGATCGCCACTGGCGATCGATCGCGTCAGCGCGGCGCATTCGATGAGCTCGTCCCGCGTGGTCGCGAAGATTCTGCCCTTCGGTTTGGTGGTGTGCTCGACTTGATGGCCGGATCGGCCGATGCGCTGCAGCGCGACGGCAATCGACCGCGGCGATCCAATCTGACACACAAGGTCGACGGTGCCGATGTCGATGCCAAGCTCGAGAGACGCGGTGGCGACGACCGCCTTCAGCTTTCCCGTCTTGAGCCGCTCTTCCGCCGTCAGCCGAAGCTTGCGCGACAGGCTGCCGTGATGCGCGAGCACCGCATCTTCGCCAAGCCGCTCACCCAGGTTGTGCGCCACGCGTTCGGCGAGGCGCCTGGTGTTGACGAAGACCAGCGTGGTCTTGTGCTCCCGTATCAGCGCCGCGATGCGCTCGTAGATTTCCTGCCACATTTCGTTCGACGCGACAGGCCCCAGCTCGTCGCCGGGGACCTCGACCGCCAGGTCCATCGCGCGACGATGCCCATGGTTGATGATCTGAACGGGCGCATCGGAAGCGGGCGCCAGGAAGCGGGCCACCGTCTCGATCGGCTTGACCGTCGCCGATAAACCGATGCGCTGCGGACGCCGGCCGCCCGCTTTCCGGACGAGATCGTCGAGTCGCGACAGCGACAGCGCCAGATGCGCCCCCCGCTTGTCGTCGGCCATCGCGTGGATCTCGTCCACGATGACGGTGCGGACGTTCCGCAGCGTCTGGCGGCTCCGCTCGGCGGTCAGGAGAATGAACAGCGACTCGGGCGTCGTCACCAGGATGTGCGGCGGGTGCTTCACCATCCGCTGCCGCTCAGAGGCAGACGTATCGCCGGTGCGCACCGCCGTGCGAATCGGCGGCAGCAGCAGCGCCCGATCGGCGGCCAGCGCCGCCAGTCCCGAGAGCGGCACATCGAGGTTCTTGTGGATGTCGTTGCTCAGCGCCTTCAGCGGCGAGACGTAGAGCACCTGCGTCGTGTCGGGCAGCGCCCCCTCGAGGCCGCTCTGGACGAGATCGTCCAGACAAATCAGGAAGGCGGCCAGCGTCTTCCCCGAGCCGGTCGGCGCCGAAATCAGCACGTGCTCGCCCGATCGAATCGCGGGCCAGGCACGCTTCTGCGGCTCGGTCGCCTCGCCGAAGCGCTCGACGAACCAGTCGTGCACCAGCGGTTGCAGGACGTTCACAGCCGTTCGATTTCCTGCTCGAGCTGCGTGACGCGCGTGTCGAGCTGCCGCACGACCGCTTCGACGGGAGCGGGCGTACTCAAGTCAACGCCCGCGCGCTCGAGCAGCCGCATCGGGTAATCGCTGGCCCCCGCGCGGAGCAGCTCGAGGAAGCGCTCGACGCCTTCGCGCCGTTCATCGACGCTGCCGGACGTGATCTTCTGAATCAGCTGCGCCGACGAGGCGTAGCACGTGGCGTACTGGTAGACGTAGTACGGGCTCCCGAAGAAGTGCGGCACGCGCGCCCAGGTAATCTGCGCGGAATCGTCGTAGGTCATCGCGTCGCCGTGGTACTCCTTGAAGAGATCGAAGTAGATGCGGCTCAGCGTCTCGGCCGTGATCGGCTCGCCCCGCTCGGCCGTGCGATGCGCCTGCAGCTCGTAGTCGGCGAAGAGGCACTGCCGGAAGAACGTGCCGACCACATCGTCGATGGCGTGCTGCAGCAACACGACCCGCTCGCGCTGGTCGGTCGTGCGCGACAGCTTGTGGTCGAAGAACAGCATCTCGCTGAGCGTCGATGGCACCTCGGCGACGAAGATCGTGTAGTCGGAGTAGACAAACGGCTGATGGGCCTCCGACAGCATCGTGTGCATCGAGTGGCCCATCTCGTGGGCCAGCGTGAACACCGAATCGAGCGTGTCGTTGTAGTTCAGCAGCATGTACGGATGCACGCCGTACACCGGCGCCGAGTACGCGCCGCTGCGCTTGCCGGGGTTTTCGTAGACGTCAATCCACCGTCCCGCGAACGCCTTCCGGACGTTGCGCTGATAGTCCGCGCCAAGCGGCTTCATCGATTCGACGATCTCGTCGATCACTTCGGCGTACTGGTACTTGCGATCGAAATCGATGAGCGGCACGAGCTGGTCGTAGGCGTGATAGGTCTCGAGCCCGAGCACGCGCTTGCGCAGGCGGTGATACCGGCGCAGGGGCTCGGCCCCCGCCTTCGCGGTGGCCACGAGATTCTCCACCACCGCGGGCGGAATGTCGTTGCTGTGGAGGGCCGCTTCGAGCGTGCTCTTGAACTGGCGCGCCTGCGCGATGAACCAGTCGCGCTGCAGGATGCCGTTGTAAACGGCCGCATACGTGTTCTGGTTCGCGGCGAACGTCCCGTGAAACGCGTGAAACGCCGCGGCGCGATCGGGCTGGTTCCGGTTGGTCTGCAGCAACGCGTTGTATTGCGCGTAGGTGAGCGTCGCCTGCCTGCCGTCGGCGAGCGTAATCACGGGATGCTTGATGTCGGCGTTCGCCAGCATCGAGTGAATATCCATCGGCGCGTCGGCGAAGCGGCTCGAGAGCGACAACAGGTGCTCGCCCTTCTCGTCGAGCACGTGCTCCTGCTGGTGATACGTGCGCTCGATCGCGAAGCGATAGACGGCAAGATCGGCATTCGCGTCCATCCAGCCCCGCACGGTCGGCAGCGCGATCCTCAGCAGCTCGGGCGTGAACCACGACTTCGCCTCGGCGGCCTTCGCGAACAGTATCTGGACTTTCTGACGGCGCGCGTTGGCCGAGTTGTCCCGCTGGTCCTGGTCGTAAGTGAGCCCGGCGTAGAACCACAGCTTGTAGGAAAGCTGGCCGAGATCGTCGTCGAGGCGGAACGCCTTGAGCAGCCGTTCAGGCCCCTCGGCGAGCGTGCCGCGAAGCTCGGCATATCCCGCGAGCTTTCCCTCGAACTCGGCGAGCCCGGCTTCCCAGTCGCGCCAGCCCGGATAGATGTCGGAGAGATTCCACGTGAACTCTTCCGGAATCTGGTCGCGCGTGCGAGTCCGTGGATCGACGGGTGTCTCGGTAGACATCCTCCGATCTTAGATCAAAGATCGATGATGCCATCGCTCCAAAGCCGGGTCTTCAAAGCAAGACCCGGCCTACGTACGTAGGGCGGGTCCTGTTCTTTGGACCCGCCTCACCTGTTACGCAAGGCGCGTGCGCACAAAAACGAAATAGACGACGAGCAGTGCGGCCACGATATACGAAACCGTCCCCACCTGGCGTCCCTTGCCGGTCAGGACCTTGAGGACGGGATAGCTGATGAACCCGAGCGCCAGGCCGTCGGCAATCGAATACGCGAGCGGAATTCCCACCAGCGTGAGAAACGCGGGCATCGACTCCGACAGATCGTCCCACGCGATGTGCTTCGCGTTGGTCATCATGAGCGCGCCAACCATGACGAGCGCGGGCGCCGTAATCGGCAGATAGTTGCCGATCATCCCGATCAACGGACTGAACAGCAGCGCGACGAAAAACAGCGCACCGGCAACGACCGCCGTCAATCCCGTCCGGCCGCCCGCGGAGACACCCGCGGCGCTTTCGATATAGGTCACGATCGTGCTCGTCCCGAGCGCGGCGCCGAGCACCGTGCCGGCGGCGTCGACCACGAGCACGCGTTCGGCTCTCGGCAGCTTGCCGTCCCGCATCAACCCGGCCTGCTGGCTCACGCCGATGACCGAGCCGATCGTGTCGAAGACGTTCATGAACAGGAACATCGCCACAAACGGCATCCACCGCGGGTTGAACGCGGCCGCGAAGTCGAAGCGGAACGCCGCCGGCGTGTTGATGTGCGGCAACCCCACCAGGCCGGCGTAGTGGATTTTTCCCAGCGCCGCGGCGACCGCCGCCGCGGCCAGAATGCCGATGAGCATCGCGCCGCGCGTGCCGCGGATCTGAAGCGTCGCCGCAGTCAGCAGCCCGACACCGAACACCGCGACGTCGGCCGACACGATCTGCGTGCTCATCGTCACCAGCGTGCCGGGATGCGCGACGATGAGGCCGCCGTTCCGGAGTCCGATGAACGCGATGAACAACCCGATGCCCGCGGCAATGGCGTGCCTCATGCTCGGGCTGATCGAGTCGAGCACCGCCTCGCGCACGCCGATTACCGACAGGATCAGAAAGATGACGCCCGAGACGAAGACAATGCCGAGCGCGGCACGCCAGGGTTCGGCGACGCCCGCCGCGCCCAGCGCCATGATCACGGAGACGAAGAAGAAGTTCTCGCCCATCCCGGGCGCGAGAGCGATGGGATATTTCGCCCAGACCCCCATCAGGATGCTGGCCGCGCCCGACACGATGCACGTGGCCAGCAGCACCGCGCCGAAGTCGAGACCGGTGGGCTTGCCGGTGAAGTCGGTCGAGAGCACGGCCGGCTGGACGAAGATGATGTACGCCATCGTCATGAACGTCGTGACGCCGGCGATGATTTCAGTCTTGGTAGAAAAGGGGTCGGGAGGGTTTTTACGATCTCCGAAAAAACCCTCCCGACCCCTTTTCATTACTTCCAGCCGACAAGCCTGCGGAGTTTTTCGAACAGTGAAGGATTCTCGCGCGCGGCGGTCGCCTGCACGAGCAGGTCGAGCGCCTCGCCGATGTTGTGCGCGGTGCCGATGCCGAGCCGCCGGGCGCTGCTTTCGGCAATCGGGTCGTCGGCGTCGACCAGGAGCACCGCCCGTGTCGACGAATCTGCCAGCACGTCGACGCAATTCTGCGGCGTGTCGTCGATGAGGTAGTCCAGCTGAAGCGCTGAGGCGGCTCTCCCCCGTCCACCGGAGAGGGGAATCACGTTCGGCATGCTGAACCCGTGCTCGACGAGCCACTTGTGCGTCTGCCACTGGACGGTGCCGCCCGCCGTCGCGGGCCGCTGCGTAATGAAGAACACTTCCCACCTGTGCTCGGCGGTCAGCTCGTTGAGCCGGACGATCGCCGCGGGGTCGATGGGCTTGAGGGTCATCCAGAAATCCGGCGTGGCTTCGATGGCGCGCCAGACGCGGTCGCGACGCCCGCCTCGGGACGCCGCACGACGGATCGCGCGCTTGCGCCTAGCCTCCAGCTCGGAGGCGGGAGGCTCCTCTGGCGCCTCCTGTTCCCCCTGCTCCTCGACGTGCTGCTCTTCTTCCCGGGCTTCGGGGGCGGGCCGTTCGTGCTCGGCCACTTCGGCACCAAAAATCCTGTCCTCGATGGCCGAGTAGGCCGAGGACAGGTCGGCCAGCGTACCATCCATATCAAAGGCAATTCGCAACGGAATCATTTGGAGTACCGACCTCTATAGTATGGGGCGCTAAGAATTTAGGCTATTCAATCGACCCCAAGACTCGCTAAAATGCTGCTTTTCCCACGGAACCTCATGGAACCACATTATCGCTTCGTTCTCAGCCTGCTTTTCACGGCAAGCGTTGCACTTCCGGCCTGTTCCACCAGCAACGCGGGCGGACCCGCGAGCGGCGGCGGACAGCAGTCGGTCCCCGTCACCGTCGCAAGGGTCATCGAGAAGGATATGCCCCTGGAGGCCACCGCAGTGGGAACCGTGGAGGCCTATTCCACCGTGGCCGTCCGGGCCCAGGTGACCGGAGAGATGAAGTCGGTCAACTTCAAGCAGGGTGACGATGTCGAAGCCGGTCAGGTCCTGTTCGTCCTGGATACCCGTCCCCTCGAGGCGGCGCTGAATCAGGCGGAAGCCAACCTCCAGCGCGACATGGCGCAGGCGGCCAACGCGAAAGTCATTGCACAACGAATGGACGACCTGGTCGAGAAGGGCGTCGGTACGCGCGAGCAGCGCGACACCGCACGCGCCCAGGCGGCGGCCCTCGATGCGGTGGTGGGCGCCAATCAGGCGGCCGTCGAAAACGCGCGTGTGCAGCTTCAGTACGCAACGATTCGCGCGCCGATTGCCGGGCGTACCGGCGCTCTGATGGTGCATGCGGGCAATCTGGTCCGCGCCAACGACCAGACGTCGCTCGTCGTCATCAATCAGGTGAGCCCGATTTACGTGTCCTTCGGCATTCCCGAGGCGCTCCTGGCGGATTTGCGCCGCTACATTGGTCAGCGCGAGCTCGAAGTCCAGGCGGCGGCCCCCAACGAGCCGGGACCGCCGGCGGCCGGCCGCATCACCTTCGTCGACAACCAGGTCGACCAGACGACCGGCACCATCCGGATCAAGGCGACGTTTCCGAACTCGAGCCGCACTCTCTGGCCGGGGCAGTTCGTGAACGTGACCATCCGCCTGGCCATGGATCGCCAGGCGCTGGTCGTGCCCTCGGTTGCGGTGCAGGCGGGCCCGGAAGGGCAGTACGTGTACGTCGTCAAGAGCGATCAAACCGTGGACATGCGGAAGGTCGTTGTCAAACGCACCGCGGGTGTGGAAACCATTCTTCAAGAGGGCCTGAAGCCCGGCGAAACGGTCGTCACCGACGGCCAGTTGCGCCTCGTACCCGGCAGCCATATCACCGTCAAGGGCAGCCCCACCGAGAAGGCGGATTCATGAACCTCGCAGCGCTGTTCATCAAACGTCCGATCACGACGACGCTCATCACGATCGGCATCGTGGTCTTCGGCATCATGTCGTACAGACAGTTGCCGGTGGCGGATCTTCCGGCGATCGATTTCCCGACGATCTCCGTCAGCGCAGGGCTACCCGGCGCCAGTCCCGAAACGATGGCATCGGCTGTCGCGCTTCCGCTCGAAAAGCAGTTCTCGACGATCGCGGGCGTCACGTCGATGAACTCGACCAACATGCAGGGCACCACGAGCATCACGCTGCAGTTCGACCTCAGCCGCAACATCGACGCCGCCGCTCAGGACGTGCAGACGATGATCGCGCGGGCGTCGCGGCAGCTTCCGCCGCAGATGCCGTCGCCGCCGACGTACTTCAAGGTGAACCCCGGCGACTATCCGGTCATGCTGCTCGTGATGCGGTCGCAGTCGCTGCCGCTGTCGACCGTGAACGAGTATGCCGATTCGAACGTGTCGCAGCGTATCTCGATGGTCAACGGCGTGGCCCAGGTCAACGTCTTCGGCCCGCAGAAGTATGCCGTCCGCATCGACGTCGATCCGCGCAAGCTCTCTGCCCACGGCATCGGCATCGACGAGGTCGTCACCGCGGTGCAGTCGTCGAACGTGAACCTGCCCACCGGCTCGATGTCGGGCCGCGAACGCATCTTCACGGTGCTCGCGGACGGTCAGCTGCTGAATGCCGAGTCGTACGCGCCGATGGTGATCGCGTACCGGAACAACAATCCGGTGCGACTGGGCGACATCGCGCGCGTCTACGATGGGGTCGAGCAGGACAAGACCGCGAGCTGGTATCAGGGGCAGCGCAACATCAGCCTGATGATCCAGAAACAGCCCGGATCGAACGTGGTGCAGGTCGTCGACGACATCCACAAGCTGCTGCCGTCCATTCGCGCTCAGCTGCCCCCGTCGGTGCAACTCGACGTCAGAATGGATCGCTCGATTTCCATTCGCGAATCGGTCCACGACGTGAAGCTGACGCTCCTCATCGCGCTCGGGCTCGTCATCGCCATCATCTTCATCTTCCTGCGCAGCTTCACGGCCACGATCATCCCCAGCCTGACGCTGCCGGTGTCGCTCATCGCCACCTTCGCAGTGATGTACCTGCTGAACTACAGCCTCGACAACCTGTCGCTGATGGCGCTGACGCTGTGCATCGGCTTCGTCGTCGACGACACGATCGTCATGCTGGAAAACATCGGCCGGCACATGGAGATGGGCAAGCCGGCCATGCGCGCGGCCTTTGACGGCGCCAGGGAAGTCGAGTTCACGATCGTCGCGATGACCGCGTCGCTCGTCGCCGTGTTCATTCCCGTCCTGTTCATGGGCGGCATCGTCGGCCGCCTGCTGCAGGAATTCGCGGTCACGATCGGCGTCGCCATCCTCGTGTCGTGCTTCGTGTCGATCAGCCTCACGCCGATGCTGTGCAGCCGGTTCCTGAAGACATCGCACGGCCAGAAGCATGGACGCCTGTACAACCTGACCGAGCGGATGTTCGATGGGTCGCTGCATGTCTACGACATCACGCTGCAGTTCGCGCTCAGACATCGCGCCGTCACGATGGCCTTCTCGCTGCTCCTGGTGGTGGCGACGGCGTATCTTTTCATGATCGTCCCGAAGGGCTTCCTGCCGTCGGAAGACCAGGGACGTTTCAACGTGAGCATCGAAGCGATACAGGGCATCGGCTATGAAGAGATGGTCCGCCATCAGCAGGAGGTCGCCGCGATCATCGCGCAGGACCCCGACATCGCGGGTTCCAGCAGCAGCGTTGGCGACGGCGGCGGCGGAAGAGGCGGTGCCAGCTCGTCAAATCAGGGCCGCATCAGCGTCGACTTGAAGCCGCGTGCCCAGCGTACGCGATCCGTCGATCAGATCATGGCCGGTCTGCGGCCGAAGCTCGCGCAGGTGCCGGGCGTACGCGTCTTCATGGTGAATCAGCCGCCCATCAACGTCGGCGGCATGGGTGGCGCCCGCTCGAACTACCAATTCACCTTGCAGGATCCCGACACCGCCGAGCTGTACCGCGCGGCACCGATGCTGGAAGAGGTGATGCGCCAGATTCCGAGCATCGAGGACGTCAACAGCGATTTGCGGCTGAACAACCCGCAGGTGCAAATCAGCCTCAATCGCGACCGAATCGCCGCGCTCGGGCTGACCGTCAACCAGGTTGAGACGGCGCTGTTCAATGCCTACGGCACGCGGCAGGTCTCGCAGATTTACGCGCCCAGCAACCAGTACCAGGTCATCCTGCAGGTCGCACCGGAGTTCCAGCAGGATCCTGCGGCGCTCTCCATGCTGTATGTGCGCTCGACGAGCGGAAAGCTCATTCCGCTGGATACCGTGGCGAAGGTCACGATGGGAGTCGGACCGCTGTCGGTCAGCCACACGGGCCAGCTCCCGTCGGTCAACCTGTCGTTCAACCTGAAACCCGGCTATGCGCTGGGCGACGCGGTGAGCGCCATCGAAGAAGCGGCCGCGACGACCCTGCCGGCAACGGTGAGCACGAGGTTCCAGGGCGCCGCGCAGGCGTTCCAGGAATCGCTGCAGGGCCTCGGACTGGTGCTGGTGATGGCGATCGTCGTCATCTACATCGTGCTCGGCATCCTGTACGAGAGCTTCACGCAGCCGCTCGTCATTCTCTCGGGCCTGCCCGCCGCGGGTTTCGGCGCCCTGCTGACGTTGATGATCTTCAAGACCGACCTCAGCTTGTACGCGTTCGTCGGCATCATCATGCTCGTCGGGCTCGTGAAGAAGAACGGCATCATGATGGTCGACTTCGCGGCCGTGGCCGAGCGCGATCATGGCAAGTCGCCGCTCGAGGCGATTCACGAGGCCTGCCTCGTGCGCTTCCGGCCGATCATGATGACGACGATGTGCGCGCTGGTGGGAACGCTGCCGATCGCGCTTGGACTTGGCGCGGGCGCCGAGGCGCGCCGCCCCCTCGGGCTGGCCGTGGTCGGAGGCCTGCTCGTGTCGCAGTTCCTCACGCTGTACATCACGCCGGTGTACTACGTGTACATCGAAGGCGCGCGCCTGCGGCTCGTGAAGAAGAAGGTGAAGTCCCAGGACGACGCGGAGCCGGCGGTCGCGTAACGCCTCCACACCCGGCGCGCCATGAACGACGTGCGGCCGCCGGTGTGGATCTTCGTTCTCGTTTTCATCCTGACCATCTGGAATCCCGCGAGCCTCGCGCTGCGCGCGGCATCCGCCGTGTCGAGCCTGTCCTCTCCATCGACATCGGTGCAGGACGTAGGGCGGGTCTTGCCTTGTAGACCCGCCCCGGCATGGGATCGTGATGCTCGGCATTGCCGGGTCTGAAAAACAGACCCGGCCTACATGCGAACGCGACCTGCAACTCTCACGTCGCGTCCGGGCGGCTTATGGCCTAGAATCGCTGGCTGATCAAGGAGAACCGCATGCGTAAATCTCTGTTCGTCGTGTGCGTGCTGACCGCGTGCGCGCTGCCCATCGCGGCGTCTGCACAGGCACCGGCAGGCAAAACGCTCGACATGTACTTCATCGACACCGAAGGCGGGCAGGCCACCCTGTTCGTCTCGCCGGCCGGGCAGACGCTGCTGGTCGATGCGGGCAATGCCGGCGAACGCGACCTCAACCGCATTCTCGAGGTGTTGAAGCTCGCGGGTGTGAAGCAAATCGACCACTTCTGGATGACGCACTATCACGGCGACCATTACGGCAGCCTGTTCGACATCGCCAAACAGGTGCCCATCAAGCAACTCTACGATCACGGCCCGTCGATCGAAGGCGAACGGCCGAACATTCAGAAGTTCCAGGCCGCGTACGCGGAGTTCTACAAGACGATGCCGCGCACGGTCGTCAAGCCGGGCATGAAGCTCGCGTTCGCCGGGACGGATACGACGGCGGTGATGAGCGCGAGCGAACCGATCAAGACGGCGCTGCCAAAGGCGCCGGGCGCCGGCAGGCCGAATCCGCTGTGCGCGAACCACAAGGAGCGCGACGAAAGCAAGGTCGACCCCGACAACCACCAGTCGGCGGGCTTCGTCATGAACTTCGGCCGGTTCCGCATGGTCGATTTCGGCGACCTGACGTGGAGCCGTGAGTTCCAGCTGATGTGCCCGACGAACCAGATCGGGACTATCGATTTATACCTGACGACCCATCACGGTCTGGATCAGTCTGGAGCGCCCGTCGCGGTGCATGCCCTGCAGCCGCGCGTCGCCCTCATGAACAACGGCACGCGAAAAGGCGGCGCGGTGCAGACGTTTCAAACGCTCGAGACGTCGCCGGGGCTGGAAGACATCTGGCAGCTGCACTGGTCGTACGCCGCGGGCGTGGAACACAACGCACCGGCTGTGATGATTGCGAACATCGACGAGCGCGATCAGCTCGCCGCGATCCTGACGGGCGCGCCCACACCGCCGGCGGGCGCAGGCGGCAACGCCGCGCACTCACCCGCCCATTACCTCAAGGTGACCGCGCGAACCGACGGCTCGTTTACGGTGACCAACAGCCGGAACGGCTACTCCCGGACCTACGGCGCTAAGCCGTAAGCAGGATCTTTCCGATGTGGCTGCCGGACTCCATCAGGCGATGGGCTTCGGCAGCCCGGCGGAAGGCAAACGTCGCGTGGACGATCGGGCGGATCTTGCCCGCTTCGACGAGCGGCCAGACGGTTCGTTCGACCGCCCGCGCAATCGCGCCCTTCTCTTCCACCGTCCGGGCACGCAGCACCGAGCCGGTAATCGTCAGGCGCTGGCGGAGCAGGCGCACGAGGTTGATCTCCGCTTTCATTCCGTGCATGACGGCAATCTGAAGCAGCCGGCCTTCGACGGCCAGCAGATCCAGGTTGCGGGCGAAGTAGGGCGCGCCGACCATGTCGAGGATCACGTCGACGCCGCGACCGCCGGTCAGCGCCAGCGCGGCCGCTACGAAATCCTCTTTCTTGTAGTTGATCGCCCGCTCGGCGCCCAGCCGCTCGCACGCATCGCACTTCTCGTCGGTGCCTGCCGTCGCGAACACGCGCGCGCCAAACGCGCGCGCCATCTGAATCGCCGTGGTCCCGATTCCGCTGGCGCCTCCGTGCACGAGGAACGATTCGCCGTCGCGCAGGTGGCCCCGGTCGAAGACGTTCATCCAGACCGTGAAAAAGGTCTCGGGCACGCCGCCGGCGGACACGATGTCGAGCCCCTTCGGAATCGGCAGGCACTGAACGCCGGGCGCCACGCAGTACTCGGCGTAGCCGCCGCCCGAGACGAGCGCACAGACCTCATCGCCTTCGTGCCAGCGCTCAACGGCCCGGCCACAGGTCACGACCGTGCCCGACACCTCGAGCCCGGGGATATCGGTCGCGCCGGGCGGTGGCGGATACTTTCCCTCCCGCTGCATCAGGTCGGGCCGATTCACGCCGGCGGCAGCCACGCGGATCAACACCTCGTGCGGTCCCGGGACCGGCATCGGCATCTCGATGGGCTGCAGCACTTCCGGTCCCCCCGGCCTGGCAATGGTGATGGCAATCACGTGTTGTACCTCGAGCGAATCGTCGGGATCAGGTATTCGTGAAACGCACGCTCGAAGTCGTAGGCCGGCGCAAAGTCCCAGTCGCGGCGGGCCGCCTCGTCGTCGACGTCCTCGGGCCACGAATCGACGATGCCCTGCCGCTTGGCGTCCAGCGTGTAGGTGATCGTCGCATCCGGAAAGGCGCGGAGCGCCGACGCGCGGACCTCGTCGGCCGACGGGTTGAACGCGCGCACGTTGTACGCCGAGCACGACAGCCGGCTCTCCTCGGCCGTCGACAGCTTCAAGAGCGCCTCGATGGCATCGGGCATCGCCATGAACGGGATCCTCGTATCGGGCCGCACGAAGCACGCGTACGGCTCGCCGCGCGCGGCGGCGTGAATCATCTCGGGCGCGTAGTCGGATGTCCCGCCGGACGGCACGGTCATCGCCGAGATCAACCCCGGAAATCTGACACAGCGGAAATCGACACCGCGCGCGCGCGTCTCGAGCAACTGCTTGTAGTGCTTCGCATAGTAGCGTCCCAGGTGCTCGCAGTAGAGCTTATTGCACCCGTACATCGTGATGGGCATGTTCCAGTCGGCTTCCCTGACCCGCCCGGCTTTGCGCCGTGTCTCGAGATCGGGAAGGCCGTACGCAGCGATGGAAGACGGATAGACGAACACGACGGGGCGGCCGTGGGATTCCGTTTCGCGCGCGGCAAACTCGAGAAGGTTGAGGGTGCCCTCGACGTTCACGTGATGCGCCGCCATCGGCGTGAACTCGGATCGAGTCGACAGCAGCGCGGCGAGATGGAAGATCAGGTCGACCTCGAATTCCGACAGGATGCGTTCGAGCAGGTTGGCATCGAGAATCGACCCGGTGAACTCGCGGTTCACCATCCGCGCGATGTGCGGATCGAGCGCGTTGACGTCGAGTGAAACGACGGGCTGATTGCGCCCGGCAAGATGGGCAACCAGCGCATGGCCTATCTCGCCGTTGGCGCCTGTGATGAGGACGACGGGTTTTCGCACGGTCATCGGGCCCGTCTAAGCTATATTATTTGCGTCTGCCAATGAAATACCGAGCCGTTTTCAAGTGCATTGCGGGATGTGACGCCGAGTACGAGCTGGAACAGCCCCTCTATCGCTGCCCGGCGTGCGGCGACCTGCTCGAGGTCGTGCACGACCTCAAAGCCCTCGGCAGCCGCAGCGCCGACGAGTGGAAACAGATGTTCGACGGCCGCTACAAGCGGACGGAATGGCCGTACGGATCGGCCGTGTGGGGCAAGAAAGAATGGGTCTGCCCCGGCGTCCGCAACGAGAACATCGTGTCGATGGACGAGGGCGGCACCAACCTGATGTGGGCCGAGCGATTCGGGCGCGAGCTCGGCATGGACGAGCTCTGGATCAAGATGTGCGGGCAGTCGCACACGGGATCCTTCAAGGATCTCGGCATGACGGTGCTCGTCTCGGTCGTCCGGCAGATGATCGTCGACAAGAAGCCCGTTCGCGCCGTCGCGTGCGCCTCCACCGGCGACACGTCGGCATCGCTCGCCGCGTACACCGCCGCCGCCGAGATTCCTTCGATCGTCATCCTCCCGCGTGGCAAGGTGTCGACCGCCCAGCTCGTGCAGCCGCTCGCGAACGGCGCGCTCGTGCTGTCGCTCGACACGGACTTCGACGGCTGCATGGCCATCGTGCAGCGGCTCTCGGTCGAGGAAGGCGTGTACCTCGCGAACTCGATGAACAGCCTGCGTCTGGAAGGACAGAAGACAGTCGGCATCGAAATCGTGCAGCAGTTCGACTGGTCGGTCCCGGACGTCATCATCATTCCCGGCGGCAACCTCGGAAACGTCAGCGCGCTCGGCGCGGGCTTCGACATGATGGAGGCGCTCGGCCTGATCACGAAGCGCCCGCGGATCGTCGTCGCGCAGGCCGCGGCGGCCAACCCGCTGTACCTGGCGTACAAGAGCAACTGGGACTTTCACGCGGTGACGGCGAAGCCCACGCTCGCCTCGGCGATCCAGATTGGCAACCCCGTGTCGGTCAAGAAAGCCATCCGCGCCTTGCAGAAGTACAACGGCATCGTCGAACAGGCGACGGAAGCCGAGCTCGCCGATGCTTCCGCGCGCGCCGATCGCACGGGAATGTTCAACTGTCCCCACACCGGCGTCGCGCTCGCGGCCCTGATCAAACTGCGCGAGCAGGGACGCATCGGCTCGCACGACCGTGTCGTCGTCATCTCGACGGCCAACGGCCTGAAGTTCACCGACTTCAAGGTGGCCTACCACTCCGGCGCACTCTCCGGCGTCTCCTCGCGGCTCGCGAACAAGCCGGTCGATCTGCCGAACGACTACGACGCGGTTCGCCGGGCCATCGACACCGCCGAACAGAAGACACAAACGGTCGTGCCCCAGGCGTAGGGCGGGTCCTGTTGGACCCGCCGGCAGCAAACCTTGCAGATTCAGAACAGCGTCTTCGTCGTGACGGGCGGCGCCTCCGGACTGGGCGAAGCCACCGCACGTCTGCTCGCTGAATCGGGCGCGGGGGTCGTCATTGCCGATCTGAACGCGCCTCGCGGGCAGGAGGTGGCCAGGGAGCTCGGCAGCCGGTCGCGGTTTGCGCTCGTCGACGTGGCCGACGAGGCGAGCGTTCAGCGCGGGCTCGAGGTGGCGGCGCAGCTCGGCACGTTGCGCGGCGTCGTCAATGCCGCCGGTATCGTGCTCGCGGAAAAGGTGATAGGACGCAGCGGCGTCCACCCCCTCGACGCGTTCAACCGCGTCATTCAAATCAATCTCACAGGTACGTTCAACGTGATTCGACTCGCGGCGGCCATCATGAGCGCGAGCGAGCCGACGTCGAGTGGAGAGCGTGGCGTCATCGTCAACACGGCGTCCGTCTCGGCGTTCGACGGCCAGGTCGGCCAGGCTGCGTATTCCGCCTCGAAGGGGGGCATCGTCGGGATGACGCTGCCCGTCGCCCGCGAGCTCGCCCGCTATGGCATCCGCGTGATGACGATCGCGCCGGGGATTTTCGACACGCCGCTGATGAACAGCCTGCCTCAGGCCGCGCGCGACAGCCTCGCCACGCAGGTGCCCTTTCCGCCCCGCCTCGGCAAACCGTCCGAATACGCGGCGCTCGTGAAGCACATCATCGAGAACGAGATGCTCAACGGCGAGGTCATCCGTCTGGACGGCGCCATTCGGATGGCACCAAAGTAGTCGCAAGGCGAAAGTCGGAGGTCGTAAGGCGCAAGGCTGCTGGCGGGTCTAAAGAACAAGACCCGCCCTACGCGTCTCACGTAGGCCGGGTCTTGCCTTGTAGACCCGGCATCTGACGTCTGACGTAGGCCGGGTCTTGTTCTTTAGACCCGGCTCGCCGATCTATTGGAATGCGTGTTGCCTTGTCGGGCAGAAGCATGTCACGCCCGCCACGGATTCCAGGCTTCAGCTATGTTGGCCTTCAGCGATATTTCCTCACGATTTTGCACGTTCAAGCGGCAACGCCTATTCGCCAGCAAAACAACCGTGCAGCATACGCTGTTGCAGTTTCGGAAAACCGCGGCCATTGAAGCTTTTGAACTCTCTGCGTACTGCTTCATGCCCGATCACGTTCATCTCCTGACTGAGGGACTCGAGAAGCGGTCGGACTTCAAGCGGTTCTGCAAGATGGCAAAGCAACGCTCTGGAAGCTTGCATGCTCATCGTGGAGGTGGACGATTGTGGCAGGACGGGTATACGACCGGGTTCTTCGAGAGAGCGACGACGTCAGAACGCTTGCCCGATATCTCTTGAATAATCCGGTCAGGGCAGGTCTCGTGGCGACACCCATCGACTTTCCCTATATCGGATCCGATCGGTGGACGATCGCGGAGCTCATCGATGCGAGTCAGATCTAGCCGGGTCTAAAGAGCAAGACCCGGCCTACAAAGGACTCGACGACGTAATGAGTTTTTCCAGCCTGACCTCGTCGCGGATCGGAATCCCGCCGAAGCCGGCCAGACTGGCACTTTTCGTCAGCTTCGCGGCGCCGTTCGGAATCCACTCGGCCACGTGGTAGCCGCGGCGCTGATAGAAATACAGAGACGGAAGGTTGTCGTTGGTCATCGACACAATGACGCGGGGAATCTTGAGGCGGCGGGCCAGCAGCTCGGCTTCCGCGAGGAGATAGCCGCCGACGCCCGAACGCTGCCACATCGGATCGGTCGCCAGCGCCACCACGTGCAGACCGGTCTCGACCAGGCGGTACGCCAGCGCGCCGGCGATTTCGCCGTTCATCTCGGCGACGAGCGCCGGCGACGCGTCGAGGTCCATCAACTGGCCGAAGGCCACGATCCCGCTGCGGCCAAAATCGCGCCGGAACAACTGGAGGGCCTCGGCACGCTCGGCGTCGGCGGCCTCCCGCACGAGCACCGGCGGCAGCTCGATGCGCGGCTTGCACTCGCACACGACCTGCGCGCGCGCATCGACCCAATCGACGAACGTGCCGCAGCGGCTGCAACGGAGCACTGCGGGCTTCGCTTCCGGTGAAAAAGCGCTCATGCGGGGACTTCGCTCCTTCCCTTTCGGCTCACCCACCAGATAACGAGACCCAGCACGGCCATCGCCGCCATGAACGTGCCGCCAAACAGCCAGAGCGTACGATAGAGGATCGACTCGGTTTCCATCCGCGCTTCCATGCGCAGCGGCGTGCCGGCGAGCCGATCGCGAAGCGTCTGTTCCCACACGACGTTGTTGCCGCGCTCGACCCGCAACGGCGAGTTGTTGAAATTGATCCGGCTCGGCAGGTGCACGCGAAACGCGACCAGTTCGTCGCCGGTCCAGCCGACATCGCGGACCTCCAGTTGCGCCGCCGGGCCGACTTCCTGCACGAACCGAAACTCCCGCTCCACTCGATCGAGGCTGTACTTCGACCACGACAGCGGCACCAGGCGGGGCAGCTGCGCGATGTCGCTCACCTCCAGGCGCACGTGGACGAATCGTCGTCCGTGGCGCCTGAAGGCGTTCACGTCGCGCACGCGAACGCCCGGCCCTTCGTACAGACGGCGGAAGGCCTGACGATCGAAACGTGCCTCCGGATCGACGCTCAGTGTCGCACCGCGGAGAGCCACCAGCGCGGGAATCGAGGCGTTGATATCGACGATGGCCGAACCGTCGAGCGACAGGTCGACGCGCTCGTCGTATTCATACTGCGTGACGAGACCCAGCTTGTGGCAGGCCGCCGACGCCACCACGAGCAGGACTGCCCCGAGAAGCCGCCCGAAAGCCATAACTCCAAATGATATACTGACTTAGATAGCTTCCGGACCGCTTGGCGAAACCCACCCTGTATCTCATCGACGGCAGCAACCAGATGTACCGCGCTTACCACGCGATACGCGGTCTTACGGGTCCGGACGGGCGGTCTACCAACGCCATCTACGGCTTCGTGACCATGCTCCGGAAACTGATCGCCGATCACAACCCGGAATGTCTCGCGGCCGCGTTCGACCTTCGCGGCCCGACCTTTCGATCCGAGCTGCGCGACGACTACAAAGCCAATCGCGCGCCGATGCCATCGGACCTCGCCGAGCAGATTCCCTTCGTCCACGAGGCCTGCGAGGCACTGGGCGTACCGGTGCTCACCTACGCGGGGTTCGAAGCCGATGACGTCATCGGCACGCTCGCGATACGAGCCGTCGCCGACGGGCGTCCCGCCGTCATCGTCACGGGCGACAAGGACTTCTTTCAGCTCGTGGACGACGACAAGAGCGTCCGCGTGTTCAACCCGCGCGATGAGGGCGCATGGTACGACGCCGAAGGCGTCAAGACGAAGTTTGGTGTCACGCCCGGACAGGTCGTCGACGTGCTCGCGCTGATGGGAGACTCCATCGACAACATCAAGGGCGTTCCCGGCATCGGCGAGAAGGGCGCGCGGGAGCTCATTACCACCCACGGCTCGCTCGACGCGCTGCTCGAACACGCGCCGGCGCTCACCGGGAAGAAGCGCGAGCTCCTCACCACCTATGCGGACTCGGCCCGGGAAAGCCGGACGCTGCTTCGTATTCGCACGGACGTGCCGCTGCCCGACGTCGACATGTCGTGCTTCACCTATCGCGGGGCGAATCGTCAGAAGTGCTACGAGCTGTTTTCGTCGCTCGGCTTCCGGTCGCTGGTCACGGAGTTCGCGCCAACCGCGGACACTGTCGATGCCGACTACAGCGTCATCACGACCGACGAGGGTCTGGCCTCGCTCGCGGCCGAGATTCAGCGCGTGGGACGGGTCGCGCTGAGCGTCATCGGCGATTGCCCGGGAGGCATGCATGCCTCCATGGTGGGCATGGCCTTTTCGACGGCGGCGCGGCGCGCCAGGTATCTGCCAGTCGGGCACACCGCACTCGACGAGCCTTCGGCACTCAACGGACGCGCCGCCCTTGGGGCGCTGAAGGCCCTCTTCGAAGACCCTTCGATCGCAAAGATCGGGCACGATCTCAAATTCGATCTCATGATGCTGCAGCACGAAGGCATCGAGCTGAAGGGGCTCGCGTTCGACACGATGCTGGCCAGCTATGTGCTCGACGCCAACCGATCGAGCCATGCCATCGAGGAAATCGCGCTCGAGTATCTGGGGTACAAGGCGCTGACGCAGGAAGACATCTGCGGGACGGGCCAGAAAGCCCTGGCCCTGCCGCATCTGCCGGCGGCGGCGCTGCTGAGCTTCGCCGGCGAACGCTCGGACCTCGCGTGGCAACTCCACGATGCGCTGGAGCCGCGGCTCCGCGAGGATCGTCTGGAACCGCTCTTCCGCGACCTGGAGCTTCCGCTCGTGCCGGTCCTGGCCGACATCGAGCGTCACGGCGTGCGGATCGACCTGCCTGCGCTCGCGGCGCAGTCGCGACGCATCGACGCCGACCTGGCCGCCCGCAGCAGGAAGATCTTCGAGCTCGCCGGCGAAGAATTCAACATCAACTCTCCCAAGCAGCTGTCGGTCATCCTCTTCGAGAAGCTGGAGCTCCCCACCGCGAAGCGGACCGGCAAGACGCGCGTGGCGTCGACCGCCGTTGACGTGCTCGAAGAGCTGGCGCTCACGCATGAGCTCCCGAAGCTGATCCTGGAGTGGCGGGCGCTGATGAAGTTGAAGGGCACCTACATCGACGCCCTGCCGCAGCTCGTCCACGCCCGCACGACCCGCGTGCACACCTCCTTCAACCAGGCGGTCGCGGCCACCGGACGGCTCAGCAGCAGCGATCCCAATCTTCAGAACATCCCCATCCGGACCGATCTCGGCCGCGAGATCCGGCGGGCGTTCATCGCCGACCCGGGGTACGTGCTGATCTCGGCCGACTATTCGCAGATTGAGTTGCGGGTGCTCGCGCATCTCGCGCAGGATGAAGCACTGATCGAGGCGTTCCAGCGAGGCGAGGACATTCACGATCGCACGGCGCTGAAGGTATTCGGCCCCGCGAGCGGCCTCGACAAGCACGAATTGCGGCGCCGGTCGAAAATCATCAACTACGCGCTTCTATACGGAAAGACCGCATTTACCCTTGCGAAAGACATCGGCGTGACACCGGTGAAGGCACAGGAGTTCATCGACGCGTACTTCGGGGGGTATCCTCGCGTCCAGATTTTCATCGATAAGACGCTCGCAGATGCCCGAAAGAATGAATACGTCGAAACGATGTTCGGACGGCGGCGCAGGATGCCCGAGCTGAACAGCCGCAACGGCACGATCCGGCAGGGCGCCGAGCGCATGGCGGTGAACTTCCCGATTCAAGGCACGGCGGCAGACATTCTGAAGCGCGCGATGCTTCGAGTACACGAGGCGCTCCGGGGAAACAAGGCGCGGATGATCCTGACGGTCCACGACGAGCTGCTCATCGAGAGCCCCGAGGAAACCGCGACAGACGTGGGCGAGCGCGTGCGCGAAGCCATGCAGGGCGCCGCGGAACTGGCCGTCCCGCTGACCGTCGACGTGGGCGCCGGCCCGAACTGGCGCGAGGCGAAGTCATAACACCGATGTCCGAGCCTGTCATCATCCCGCGCAGCGACCATCCGATCTCGCGCCAGAACATCGACCCCGACGCGCTCAAGGTCCTCTATCGCCTGCGTCAGTTCAACTACATCGCGTATCTGGTCGGAGGCAGCGTGCGCGATCTGCTACTGGGCCGCACGCCGAAGGACTTCGACATCGGCACATCGGCGCACCCCTATCAGGTCAAACGGCTGTTCAGGAACTGCTGGATCATCGGCCGCCGTTTCCGGCTGGCGCACGTCAAGTTCGGCCCGAAAGTCATCGAGGTCGCGACGTTCCGCCGCCAGATCCCCGCCGGCACCGAGGAAGAGCCCGTGGCGGTCCCTCCGGTAGCGGTTCCCGTGGCCACCGCGGCGGACGATCCGGACCTCCTCATCCACCACGACAACACGTTTGGCACGCCCGAGGAGGACGCGTTCCGTCGCGATTTCACGCTCAACGCGTTGTTCTACGACATCGAAACGCACGCGATCATCGACTACGTCGGCGGCCTCGACGACATCCGCGCCGGCATCATCCGCTGCATCGGCGTTCCCGAAGAACGCTTTCAGGAAGATCCGGTCCGCATGCTGCGGGCCATTGCCCTGGCTGCCCGGCTCGATTTCAGGATCGACGAGCCGATTCTTCGCGCGATCGAGAAGTACCACGGCGAGCTGGCGCGCAGCGCGCCGGCGCGCCTCATGGAGGAGATCTACAAGGTCCTGCGCGCGGGCTTCGCCGAACACACGTTCCAGATGCTCGTGGAGACGGGGCTGCTCGCCGCCATCGCGCCGGAAGTGCCCGGGCGGATCAACGCGGCGTTCTGGCAGTCTCTCGCGGCGATCGACAACTACCGGCGATCGTTCAAACGGAATCCCGAATCGCTCAGCAACGCCATCCTGCTCGGCTCGCTGCTCATTCCGCTGGGGCTGCTCGAGCAGCATCATGGCCGCGCGAAAGAGCTGGGCGCGCGCTTCGGCATCCTTCCCCTTGCACGCAGAGACGTCGAGTTTCTTCGCCAGATCCTGATGCTGCAGCGGCATCTCCGCGACGCGCACGCGTCGCCGCGCCACAAGCGCGCCATCATGCACCGCACGGTGTTCCCGGCCGCATTGATGTGGCTCGAGCTCCACGGCGGCGCGCCCGAACTGGTCGAGTCCTGGCGGACGTTGCAGACCGAGTTCGCCTCCCAGATTCCGGAAGGGGAACAGCCGTCAGGCGACGCGCCGCGGCGGAGACGCAGGCGTCGCAGGCGCCGGCGTCCATTCGGCGGCGGGACGACTCATTCGTAAATTTCTTCGATGGTCTTGTAGGGAGAGGCCAGCTTCAGCGCGATCAGGAGCTTGATGACCGGCCAGGCGGGATCGATCTCGCTGGGTCGCGTGCTGAACTTGGGGCTGCGGGGGTGTCCGTGGTGGTTGTTGTGCAGCCCTTCGCCGCCGGTCAGCACCGCCACCCATCTGATGTTGGTGGCCGTGTTGTCGAAATTCCTGTAGCCGATGTAATGGCACAGCCCATTGATGGACGAAGACAGCACGAACACGTACATCACGAGGTGAATGACCGCCGCGAGCAAGCCCCACCAGAATCCCAGCACATAGCAGAGCCCGACGATGCCCAGCAACGGGCCGACGAACCCATAGCGAAACACCACCCGATCGAACACGTCATCCTGGATGTCGCGCGCGTATCGGTCCAGCGTTTCCGGGTTTTTGGCTTCCTTCAGGTAGTGAAAGACGTTGCCGACCTGTACCGACCAGAAGCCGTGAAGGTGCGGACTGTGCGGATCGCCTTCGACCTCGGTGAAGGCGTGGTGCTTGCGGTGCACGGCGACCCACTCGCGCGTGCACAGGCCGGTCGTAATCCACAGGCACAACCTGAAGACGAAGGCCACGGCCGGATGCAGCTCGAGAGCTTTATGGGTGGCGGTGCGATGGAGAAAAATGGTCGTGCTGAAGACCGCGACCTGCGTGACGATGGTGGATGTGAGCAGGCACACGAACAGCTGCCGGAGCACGGGCGACAGCCTACCACATGTCAGCCCTTGCGCCGTTCGAACTCCTTCATGAAATCCGCCAGCGCGTCGACGCCCGCTTCGGGAAAGGCGTTGTAGATCGACGCCCGGATGCCCCCGACCGAGCGGTGCCCTTTCAGGCCGTCGAGGCCGGCCGCCTCCGCCTCCTTGACGAACTGTTTCTCGAGCTCCTCGCTCGACAGCCGGAACGTCACGTTCATCAGCGACCGGCTGTCCTTCTGAGCGGTACCGCGATAAAAACCCGTGCGATCGATCTCGGCGTACAGCGTGGCGGCCTTTCGTTCGTTCTGAGCAGCCATCGCCTCGAGCCCGCCCTGGCCGACAAGCCAGCGCATGACCAGGCCGAGCAGGTAAATGGCAAATACGGGCGGCGTGTTGTAGAGCGACCCGTTCTGGGCGTGGACCGCGTAGCTCAGCATGACCGGCAGCGAGGCGGGCGAGCGCGCCAGCAGGTCTTCGCGAATCAGCACGACGGTGACCCCGGCGGGGCCCATGTTCTTCTGCGCACCGGCGTAGATGAGCGCGTGCCTGCCGACATCGATCGGGCGGCTGAACATGTCCGACGAGGTATCGCTGACGAGCGCCACGTCACCGACGTCGGGCAGGCACTTCCATTCGGTTCCGTAGATCGTGTTGTTCGACGTCATGTGGACGTAGGCGGCGCCCGGCGTCAACACGATCTCTTCGGCGCGCGGCACCCGGGTAAACTGCTCCGCTTTGGTCGTCGCCGCGATGTGCACCTTGCCGATCTTCTTTGCCTCCTCGGCGGCCTTCGACGCCCACACACCGGTGACCAGATAGTCGGCGGTGTTGTCGTGGGTCAGGAGGTTCATCGGCACCATCGCGAATTGCAGGCTCGCGCCGCCTTGCAGGAACAGCACCTTGTAGTGCTCCGGCACCTTTGCGAGCTGCCTGATATCGGCTTCGGCGCGGAACAGCACGTCCTCGAACACCTTGGAACGGTGGCTCACCTCGAGGATCGACATGCCGACGCCGGGCAGCGACACCAGATCCTGTTGCGCCTGCTCGAGAACCGCGACCGGCAGCACCGCCGGTCCCGCCGAAAAATTGAAGACACGCTCAGATTTCATGAATCAGCAATCCATCCCGAAGCTTGGGTTCGAACCACGTCGATTTGGGCGGCATGACGTGTCCGCCATCCGAGACCTCCATCAGCTCGACGATGCTGACGGGGTACATCGAGAACGCCGCCGCCATTCTGCCGCTGTCCACCAGTTGCTCGAGCGTCTTCGTGCCCTTGGCACCGCCAACAAAATCGATGCGCGTGTCGACACGCACGTCCTTGATACCGAGGATGGGCGCCAGCAACCGCTGCTGAAGAACGTTGCCGTCGAGCCGGTCGATGACGCTCGTGCCGGCAGCGCCGCCGCTCTCGAGATCGACCGAATACCAGCGTCTTGCGAGATACATCGAGACCTCGCCCTTCCGCGAAGGCTCCGGGAGTCCCGACGTCATCGCAAAATGCCTCGCGACCTCGCCGAGGAAATGTTCGGGCGTCATGCCGTTCAGATCGCGCACGACCCTGTTGTACGGAAGAATCCGCAACTGATCGGACGGAAACGCGACGGCCAGGAAAAATCCGGCCTCGTCGGACTCGCGCACGGCATCGCGCGCACGCGCGGCGCTCGCCGCCCGATGGTGGCCATCCGCGATATACAGCGCCTCGACGGTTTCGAACGCCCGGACGAAGGCGCGTCCATCATCCGGCGTCACGTGCCAGATGGCGTGCCGCACGCCATCGAGGGCGGTGAAGTCGATGAGCGGCGCCTCGGCCGCGCGGATCCGTCGGGACAGCTCGTCGATCCTGGGATTCGGACGGTGCGCCAGAAAGACCGGTCCTGTCTGGGCGCGAAGCTCCAGCATGTGGCGCGTGCGATCGTCTTCCTTGTCCCGCCGCGTGTGCTCGTGCTTCCTGATGCCGCTGGCGTCGTACTCGGCGAGCGAATAGCAGGCGGCCAGGCCCGTCTGTCCGTGGCCCTCGTAGTCGAGGTGATAGAGGTAGACCGACGGTTCCGTCTCCCGCACGAGCGGCGCGTCCCGCTTGAGCGCGCGATACCGTTCTGCGGCCGTTCGATACACCTGGTCGTCGTGGGGATCGGTTCCGGCGGGCAGGTCGATTTCAGCGCGCGACACGTGCAGGAAGCTCAACGCGTTGCCCGCCGCCAGCGCGCGCGCCTCCTCGGTGTCGACGACGTCGTAAGGAACGGCGGCGACGCGCGGTGCTGCGTCAGGAACAGGACGTACCGCACGGAAGGGTCGGATGACAGCCATCGCGAACCTTCAATTATATGAGAAGAGATCACCGATGGGGAATTCAACACGGGCACGAAGACACGGAGAAACACGGAAACTTCTGATGCGACCGTGAAAACGGACCCGGAACCTCTATCTACCGTCGGAAGAATTCGATGTACTGGGCGACGCGATCGCCGCGCGTCACGTGGACCTTGAACATCTTGGGCTTGCCAGGTCCGCGCAGCTCGACTTCGTGAATGCCGGCCTCGACCTTCAGCGTCAGGGGCGTGACGCCGTGGGGCTGGCCGTTGACGAGCACGGCAACCCCCTGCGGGTTCGATTCGATGACCAGCGTGCCGGTCGTGGAGAACAGCCACTCGGGCGGCGGAACGTACTGCGCGGCCGTAAAAGCGGTCGTCATGGTCAAGATCAGCGCCGCCATCCACAGGAATTTCCTGAACCGGACGCTCACCGGTCCGCGCGGTGTCGAGGGGGCGGCCGCCTGCCAGTCCAGCTGGCGCGGATCGACGTCGTGCGCCTGCCACGCATCACGTTTGGGTTTCGCCACGGGCGCCGGCGCCTTGGCCGTGGACGGCAGAAGTTTCGGCAGCGTCGAGGCCGCGGGCGGCGGCGATGGAGCCACCGGCCTGACGCTGCCGGCGGGTTTGAATTTGGTCACCACAGATCGGCCTCCCGCGAGCGCATCGAGATCTCGCCGTGCCGGCCGGATGCCCGTCTCGGCGATCGCCTCGTTCAGAGCCTTCGAGGCTTCACCGGCATGGACGAACACACGGCGCGGGTCCATATGCAGCGCCTTCAGCAGCCAGGAGCGTATCGGCTGGGGGACCGAAATGCCCACCATCACGTCGCCGAGACCGCCAAGGTGCTCGTCGTCGCGCAGCGGACGGCCGGCAAACATCGCTACGCCCATCATGGCGATCTGCGCGACGTCGACCGGGCGATCGAGGCGCACGCCGCCCGCCGACGAGCTCGCGGCCACCCGCATCTCTCTCCAGTACCGCTCGGGCGTGAAGCGCAGCTGCTCGATGGCGGAGCCGAGCACGTAGTCCGCGATCCGCACATGCCGATCGGCGATCACGATACGCTCGGGCGCGAGCGCGCCGTGCGCCAGCTCGCCGCTCTGGCGGTGCAACTCGGCCATCCCGTCGAGTACTTCCTTCAGCACGAACACCGCGGCTTCGACTGAGATCGAGAGTCCGCCCGACTCAGCGCGCGCCAGCACCTCGGAGAGTCGCGTGCCTCCCGTCAGATCGTGGACCAGGCCGATGGTGGTCAAGTTGCCGGGTAGCCGCACGATGTTGCGAATGGTGAGGAATGACGGGTGATCGAATTTCTCCACCAGCCAGATGCGCTCGTTCAGCGCGAACTCGAACGACGGGAGAGAGGTGAGCTCGGACCGAATCAGCAGCGACTCGTGGGTGGGACGACCCTGGGTATCTCGAATCAGGAGCCGGTCGCCAAGACCATCTCTAAAAAGAACCTCTTCCGGGGCAGGCATAGACTTGGCGGCAGACACGTCCACAGATCCGGTACAGCGGGATTCGTGCCCGGCGCAGTTGGGACTTTTCTGGCCAGAAACCGCGATTCTGCCTGCAGGACGCTTACAAGCCCGGCGGGCAAATCACGCTTTTGTAACGCAGCGGCGCGCCCGATGACTCAGGGCGCTCAGCCGCCTGGCGCACTCCAGGGCCTCGGGTTCGCCGGCAAGAGCATCGACCGGCCAGGGGAGGACCCAGGTCCAGTTCTCGTCGCTGATGGTCGCCGGATGATTGATGCGATCCGCCCACCCGAAGACGTCCTGGATCGGCAGCAGAACGAGATTCGATCCGGCGTTGTAGATGCGATCGAGCAGGCTGTCGCGAACATGCGTATCGAACCGGGGCGGGTACTCGCCGAAGCGTTCCCGCTCGTCCGGTGTCATCGACTCCCACCAGACGGCCAGCGTCTCGGTGTCGTGCGTCCCCGTCATGGCGACCGATGTGGCGGGATACAGGCTGGGATCGGACGGTTCCCAGCGCAGCACCTTGTAGCCCGGCAGGCCGAGCCGCGTGATGGACTCTCGGACGAAGTCCGGAACGGTGCCGAGATCCTCGACGCTCACGTCGGCCGCGCTGTCGATCATGATCTGCATCATCGCCTCGCCGAGCGCGGTCTGCCCGGCCTCGTCAGCCGGCAGGAAGTACGCGGGCTGTTTGTCGAGCGGCCGCACGTACGTCCGGTAGAAGCCCACGAGGTGATCGACGCGAAACCCGTCGTACAAAGCGGCCTGCCGCCGTACACGCATCCGGAGCCATGCGAAATCGTTCGCGCGCGCCTTGTCCCAGTTGTAGGGAGGAAGCCCCCACTCCTGGCCGGTTTCGCTGAACGCGTCCGGCGGCGTGCCCACAGACGCATCGAGCATGAACTCTTCGCGGCGGCTCCAGACATCGGCACTGTCGAGGGTCACCATGAACGGAAAGTCCCCGAGAATCTCGATGCCGGGCGTGCCCGCGCGTACGGTCTGCCATTGCCCGGCCGCAATCCACTGGACGTACTGATAGAAAAGGATCTCGCGAGACAGCTGCGTGCGCGCTTGTACCAACACGGCGGGGTTGCGATCGCGGAGGTCGGTGGGCCACTCGGGCCACCAACGCTCGCCCGCTTTCGCGCGCAGCGCGCGATACAGGCTGTATTCATCGAGCCACCACGACTCGGCCGCGACGTACGAGCGGAGTGCCGCGGCCTGCCGGGTGTCCGGCTGCCACTCGGTGTCGAAAAAGCGGTCGAACAACGCCCGCAGCGCCCGGTCCTTCAAACGGCGCACCGCCTTGTAGTCAACTCTCGGCTCGCGCCGCACCTCTTCAATCTCACGCTTCCACGCGTCCTCGAACACCTGGCCCTCGTCCATCATCCAGATGCTGATGAACTGCGGATCGATCGCCATCGCACTCAGCGCCGAATAGGGAGAGGACTCGGACGGGGCCAGCTCGTTGAGCGGAAGAATCTGGAGGACCGATTGACAGGCGGTGCGCAGCCAGCCGGCCATGAACGGAATGTCGCCGATCTCGCCGATGCCCCATCCGCGGGTGGAACGGAGCGAGAACAGGGGCACGCTGACGCCGGCTTTCCGCTGGCTCATCGAACGCCGCCCATCTCGGCGAAAAGCGTCCGCACGGCAGGTTCAAACACACCAGGCTCTGGAAGGAGACTCAGGACGAGGAACGCCTCGCGTTCGAAATCGAAGAAATAGCCGGGATGCACCAGGATGCCTGTGCGGTCGAGCAGATCGAGCACGATCATCTCTTCGGGTTTTGTCGCCGGGACCTGCACGATCGCGTACCACCCCGCTTCGGCCGGCAGCACCGAGCAGGCCGGATTCGCCGCCGCCAGGGCTTGCAGCGACGCGACGTTCTCGCGCACGCGCCGGTGAATCTGGCCTCGAACGACGGACCCCGATCGCAGCAGATCGGGCGCCGCCACCTGCACCGGTGTCGAGACCGAGAGGTAGGCATCGCAGATCGTTTCCAGGCGCTCCATCGCTGTGTCCACGAGATCGGACGGACCGCCGACACCAATCCAGCCAAGCTTCACCTGCGGCAGGCCGGCGGACTTGGACAGGCCGCCGAGCGCAAAGGTCAGCGCGGCCTGCTGGCGAAGCACGCTCGCGCACGATGGCGCCAGGAGCGGATAGTCGGCAAACACTTCGTCGGCGATGAGCGCCACCTGATGCTCGTGCGCCAGCGACGCCAGCACCTCGAGCTCGGCATCCGTCACGATCGACCCGGTCGGATTGTTGGGGCTGACGACCACGATGGCTCGTACCCGTCCGTTCGCGGGCGACGACAGCTTCGCGCGCAGCGCATGAATGTCGACCGTCCAGTGCCCATGAAACTCGAGGCCGTAGTGGTCCAGCGAAACCCCATCGAGCTCCGTCAGGTGTTCGATGAGCGGATAGCTTGGTCGTGGCGCAAGGACCACGTCGCCGGGATCGCAGAGCAGCTTGAACAGCAGCGAGTACGCTTCGCTGGTGCTGGCGCTGAGCACCAGGCGATCCGGTGGCACCGCGATGCCCCGCCTGGCGAAATCATCGGCAACCGCCTGCCGTGCCGACAGCAGGCCGAACGGCTCGGGCTGATAGCACAACGCCCGCGGCTGCCCCATCGGTTCGAGCATGCCGGGCGGGTACGCGAAGCCCGCACGCGTGGGATTGGAGAGCGTGAGGTCGACGATCGGCAGTCCTGCCGATCGACGCCGATCGAGCGCCGCCGCCAGCCGATTGCGGCCAGCCGTCGGCCGCAGACGTGAGGAAAACATCAGCGGCCCTGAGCCTGTCCGGCCGCCGACCGGCGAAATGCCTCGCGGGTGGCGCGCGTGGCCTTCGAGTATTCGAGCATCTGCGCGGTCAGATCCTGCGGGTAACTGATCGTCACATCGCGGATGGCGCCGTCGGTGGCTCGCACCGGTTCGAGTCTGGGCTGGATGAACGCCGTGTACGACGGCAGGTTGAGCTTCTCTACCCGCGCGACGATCTCGTCGCGCAGTTTCGGATCGAAATGGATGCCGTGGCGCTCGAACAGCGCCTTCGCCGCCGCGTAGTCGCCGTTCGACTTGATTCGCTGCACGTCGGCGAGCAGCCGGCCCACTCCTTCGCGGAATGCCCCGGCATCGACGACGACGTTGTACGACTTGCCGTCGCGCACACGCCGTTCGATCGCTTTGGTGTTGGCGATCAGCCAGTTGACGATCATCTGGCGGTTGCGCATGTGATCGTCTTCGATGGTCGTGCCCTCGCGCATCCGGCGCAACTGCACGAGCGCGGTGCGCGCGTAGTTCTCGTACTCGGCGAGCGCGACCTGGCGATGGTCTTCGGGACGAATCAAGCCCATCTCGACGATCTTCGGATCGGGCAGAAAGTACAACGCCACCAGGTCGGCACGCGCCTCTTCGAGCGCCGAGTACTGCTCCCGCAGATGGGTCTGCGGCGTGCACCCCTGCAGGTTGTGGTTGAGCCGGCCGGACGCGTGCCCGATGACCTCGTGCAGATCGGTCGCCAGCTCGTGCGCGGCCCCCTGCCACTGTTTCGCGCGTGCGGTCTCCTCGGGCGACCACGAAAACTCGCTGCGGTATCCCGCGTCCATGGACCGGTCGGTACGCCTCGTTCACGTTCGCAATCGACACGGACTTGCTGCCGTACTTCTCGCGCACGTCCTGTTCGTTCGGCAGGTTGATGCCGATGGGCGTAATTGGTCCGGCGTCGCCGGTTTCGATGACGACGTCGATGATGTTGGCCGTGACGCCCTGGACGTTTTCCTTGCAGTACCGCCGATCCCAGGGCATGTGGTCCTCGAACCACTGCGCTTCGGCCGCCAGTTTCTGGATGGCGGCCGTTTTCGTCCGGTTCACGTAGAACACGAGGGCTTCCCAGGCGCCCTTCCTGCCGCGGGCGTCGAGGTACACCTCGGTGAAGCCGTTGATCGTGTCGATCGAAGACGACGTGTCGGCAACCCAGGCAATGTCGTACGCCCGGCGGTCGCGCTCCTCGCCCGTGCGGTACCACTGAATGAGCGCGCGCAACGCCCGCGCCGTCGGATCGGGCGCATGGGGTATCGCCGCCTCCAGATGGGTGATGATGTCGCGGATCTGCGGATCGTATCGGCCGCCGACGCGATAGACCTCTTCGACAATGCGGCCGGCGACCTTCACGAGCCGGGAGTTCAACGGATATTTTTCATCGAACCCCTCGAGCTCTTTTGCCGTCACACCCGAGTACAGATTATTGGCGCTCGACGCGAGGATATCGCGGCCGCCCCCGGGCGTCTTGGTCGTGACCGACGGATCGAACGCCGCATCGAAGAACATCGGCCGCAGCCGCATCAGCATCTGATCGATCGTTTCGCCCGGGCGCAGCGGGAACGTCGCGCCTTTCTCGGCGGCGGCGTGTACCGCCGACGCAAACTGTTCGGGCGTGCACTTCAGGACGAACTTTCTCGCGGTGAGATTGTTATAGGGCCCGCTGTTGGCCCAGAACAGCTTCGTGTAGCGTTCGATTTCGGCGCGCACCGGCGCCTCGCCCGCGGGATGGCTGACGAGCGCCTCCACGACGTCGCGCATGTCGAGGTTGTGGACGTACCGCTGGTCGTAGAAGATGTCGCGGCCGGCGATCGCCGCCTGATAGAGGTGCCAGGTCAGGATGCGCTCCTTGACCGGCAGCGCCGCGAACCCGTCCGCGTACAACTGCACGATGGCGGCTTCGTCGACCCGCTCCACCAGATACGTCCGCCCCGACGCCGCGGACCCGAACGCACCGTCCGACGAGCTCGCTGGCTGCTCGGTATCCGATGCGGGCGCAGGGCCCGAGCACGCGATCGACATGGCTGCAACCGTCATGGCCAACAACCCTCTGCGCATCAACTTGTTCAGCTTAACTCCACTTGCTCGAGGTGGGCCGGGGCGTGCACTTTCCAATGCAGACGGGACTCAATTGTCGATTTCAGCGCATCCATCGGCCCGGGCTCGCCATGCACCAGGTAGGTCATCGACGGCGGCGTCTTGAATCCACCCAGCCACCGCATGATTTCCTCCCGGTCGGCATGCGCCGACATCGAGTCGAGCCGCTCGATCCGCGCGTTGACGGCCACGACCTGCCCCCGAATCTTCACGTCCCGGGCCCCGTCGATCAACGACCGGCCCCGTGTGCCCGCGGCCTGATAGCCGACAAACAACACGGTGCTGCGCTTGTCGGGCAACGCGGCCTGCAGGTGGTACAGCACGCGGCCGCCGGTCGCCATGCCGCTCGACGACACCACGATCGATGGAATCTTCGATCGAACGAGCTCCGACGACTGTTGCGCCGACGACACCGGCTGGAAGCGCGCGGTGAAGAAGCGGCGAATTTCGACCGCGGCCCGGATGTCGGGGTCGAGCTCGCCCGCACGGCCCGCGTAGTAGCGCAGCGCGTCGAGCGCCATCGGGCTGTCGAGAAACACCGGCAGCTTCGGGATCCGGCCGTCGTCCTCCAGCTTCTTGATCCAGTACAGCACTTCCTCCACGCGGCCGATGGCGAATGCGGGAATGATGAGCTTGCCGCCGCGCGCCACCGTGTCTTTGATGATCGCCGCGAGACGTTCGCCGTCATCTTCCGGCGGGTGAAGACGATCGCCGTAGGTGGACTCGAGCAACAGCACCTGGGCAGGTGGTGGCGGCGATGGATCGGGCAGCACGGGCCGCCCGTAGCGCCCGAGATCTCCGCCGAAAAGGATGGTCGGTCCGTCTTTGATCGTCATCCTGATGTACGCCGATCCGAGCAGGTGACCAGCGTTGATGAACTCGATGTCGACGCCCTCCACGAGCTGAAACGGTTTGTTGAAACCGATCGGCTGCAGTTGCGAGAGCGCGCGGAAGGCGTCCGACTCGCGATACAGCGGCAGCGCCGGATCGTGCTTCGAATACCTCAGCCGGTTGGCCTCCCGGGCATCTTCTTCCTGCAGCCGCGCCGAGTCAGGGAGCACCAGCCTGCACAGGTCGGACGTGCCTGGCGTGCAGATGACCCGGCCATGGTAGCCCTCGGCGACCAGTCTGGGCAGGTATCCCGTGTGGTCGAGATGGGCGTGCGTCAGAACGGCCGCGGACAGCTCGGCCGGATCGAGCGGCAAGGGCTGCCAGTTGCGCAGGCGAAGCTCTTTCAGTCCCTGAAACAGCCCGCAGTCGATCAGAATCCGCCGGCCGTGAACCTCGAGCAGGTACTTCGACCCGGTTACGGTCCGCGCGGCACCCAGAAACGTCAGCTTTGTCATAATCTGGGCGGGTATGGTACTGCGTTCCGCGCGCCCGCGCGGACTTGTGGCGGCGCTCGTCGGCCTGCTCGTTGCCGCGATCGGCGGGCAGGGCCGGCAACTCACTGTCGAAGAGCTGTACAGCTACGAAGGCTGGACCCGCTTCAACGGCAGTCAGTCGGCGACGCTGAACTGGGTGCCCGATGGCGGCCCGTGGCTGGACGCGGCGCATCATCTGTGGCCGGCGGCCGAAATCTCCGGGGCATCGTGGATGCGCGTCGACGCGGCGACCGGCACCAGCCGACCCTGGTTCACACACACGCAGCTCGAGTCGGCGCTCACCAGAGCAGGCGCGCCGTCGGCCGAGGCGCGTACGGCCGCGCGACGGCGTCCCTCGAATTTCAACGCGAGGCGCGACGCCTTCCTGCTGACGATCGCCGACGATCTGTACGTGTACGAGATTGCCGCGGAGCGGGCGACGCGGCTGACGCGCTCTTCGGGCGTGAAGGCTGAAGCCAGGTTCAGTCCCGACGGACGCCAGGTTGCGTTCGTCAAGCAGAACAATCTCTTCGTCACCCGGATCGATGCGCCCGAGGAAAAGGCGCTGACGTCGGATGGGACCGACACGCTCATCAACGGTCTCCTCGACTGGGTTTATTCCGAGGAGCTCTACGGGCGCGGAAACCATCGCGCGTTCTGGTGGAGTCCGGACTCCTCGCGAATCGCCTTTCTTCGATTCGACGAGGTGAACGTCCCGCTGTACACGCTCATCGACGACATCCCTTATCGCCCATCGGTGAGGCGGTGGCCGTATCCCAAAGCCGGCGATCCGAACCCGAACGTCACGCTCGTGGTCGCTTCAACCTCGGGCAGCTCGCCGCAGCGGGTTGACACGACGAAGTACGCCGACTTCCTCATCGTCAACGTGGGCTGGGCGCGCGAGGGCGCTGTGGTCTTTCACGTGCAGGATCGGCAACAGACGTGGCTCGACTTCAACCTCGCCGACGCATCGACAGGCGCCTCGCGCACGCTTTTCAGGGAGACGACCGGGGCGTGGGTCGAGCGATGGACGGACTCGAGCGCCGACCCGTTGTGGTTGAACGACGGATCGTTTCTGTGGCTCAGCGAACGCAGCGGCTGGCGCCACTTCTATCACTACGCGGCCGACGGCCGGCTCATCAGACAGGTGACGCGCGGCGAGTGGGAAGTTCGCGCGCACCATGGGTTGGACCCCGCCCAGACCTGGCTCTATTTCACCTCGACCACCGCGAGTCCGATCGGTCTTGATTTGTATCGCGTGCGACTCGACGGAACAGGGCTGGAGCGCCTGTCGGCCGTCGACGGCAAACACCAGTCGTTCCTCGATCCGTCGCGCACCCTTTTTCTGGACTCGCGCAGCGACATCAACACGCCGCCACAGGTCCGCCTGCATCGCACGGACACGCGCGAAGCCGTGCGCGTGGTCGACGCCAATCCCGTTCGCGCCCTGAAGGAATCCGGCTTGTCCGTCCCGGAACTGCTCCAGGTGAAGACGCGCGACGGCTTCGTCATGGAAGCCCTGATGATCAAGCCGCCCGACTTCGACCCGTCCCGGCGGTACCCGGTCTATCAATTCACCTACGGCGGACCGCATTCGCCGCAGGTGTCGAACGCCTGGGGCGGCATTCTGTTCATGTACCACCAGCTTCTGGCCCAGCGCGGCATCATCGTCTGGATCTGCGACAACCGCACGGCGAGCGGCAAGGGAGCGCAGTCGGCGTGGCCGCTCTACAAGCGCTTCGGCGAGATCGAGCTGCGGGATATCGAGGACGGCCTGGCCTGGCTGAAGAGCCAGCCGTATGTGGACGGCACGCGCGTCGGTATTTCGGGCGTCAGCTACGGCGGGTTCCTGGCGCTGTACGCGCTGACCCACAGCCGCAGCTTTTCGATGGGCATCGCGGAGGCCGCCGTCTCCGACTGGCGGAGCTACGACACCATTTACACTGAGCGCTATCTCGGCCTGCCGGCGGACAATCCCGACGGCTACCGGGACAGCTCGCCCCGCTTCCGCGCGGCGGACCTCGCGGGCAGGCTGCTGCTGATTCACACCGCCCTCGACGACAACGTCCATCCGCAGAACACCACGCAGTTCGCTTACGAGCTGCAGCGGGCGGGGAAGCCGTTTCAGATGATGACCTACCCGAAATCGGCGCACGGCGTCTCCGACCCGCAGCTGGCGCCGCACCTGCAGCGGACGATGCTGGACTTCACCACCCAGAATCTTCTGCGGTAGGATTGGGGCCATGAATCCGGCCGTCCGAGCGTGGGTGACCGAAATCGAATCCCTGACCACGCCCTCGTCCGTCGTGTTCTGCGACGGTTCGAAGGGCGAGCGGGATCGCCTGATTGCCGAGTGCCTCGCGACGGGCGAGCTCGTCGAGCTGAACCAGCAGAAACTCCCCGGCTGCTACCTGCATCGAAGCGCCCCGCACGACGTGGCGCGTACCGAACATCTCACCTTCGTGAGCACGTCGGACAAGGAAGATGCGGGACCCACGAACAACTGGATGTCGCCCGAAGACGCGCGCGCCCGGCTGACACCGCTCTTCGAGGGGTCGATGAAGGGGCGCACCATGTTCGTGGTGCCGTTCCTGATGGGCCCTCCCGGATCTCCGTATTCGAAAGTCGGCGTCGAGATTACCGACAGCCGTTACGTCGTGCTGAACATGCGCATCATGACGCGCATCGGACAGGTGGCGCTGCAGCAGCTCGGCCAGTCGGACGACTTCACGCGCTGCCTGCATTCACTCGGCGACCTCAGCCCGGACCGCCGCTTCATCGTGCACTTTCCGGAAGACAACGCGGTCTGGTCGGTGGGATCGGGCTACGGCGGCAACGCGCTGCTGGGCAAGAAGTGCCTCGCGTTGCGCATCGCCAGCTTTCACGCCCGCAACGAAGGGTGGCTCGCCGAGCACATGCTGATCGTCGGGTGCAAATACAAGGACGGCCCCGTGCGCTATGTGGCGGGCGCGTTTCCGTCGGCGTGCGGCAAAACCAACATGGCGATGCTGGTGCCGCCGGCGTCGATGCCAGGATGGAACACGTGGACCGTCGGCGACGACATCGCGTGGATTCGGCCGGGTGCCGATGGCCGGCTGTGGGCCGTGAATCCTGAAGCGGGATTCTTCGGCGTCCTGCCGGGCACGAGCCGTAACACGAACCCGACGGCGTTCGACATGATCCAGCGCGACACCATCTACACCAACGCCGCATTACGCCCCGACGGGACGCCGTGGTGGGAAGGACACGACGATCCACCGCCGGCGGAGGCGCTCGACTGGCAGGGGCGCCCCTGGACGCCGGGCTCGACCGAAAAGGCGACGCATCCGAACGCCCGCTTCACCACGCCGGCGACCAACTGCGCCTCGCTCTCGCCGGAGTTCGAGAACCCGGACGGCGTGCCGCTGGACGCGATCATGTTCGGCGCCCGGCGCCAGCAGCGCGTGCCGCTCGTGTACGAGTCGAAGAACTGGCAGCACGGCGTGTTCCTCGGCGCCACGCTCTCCTCGGAAACGACCGCGGCGGCGTCGGGCAAGACCGGTGTGCTGCGCCGCGATCCCATGGCCATGCTGGCGTTCTGCGGCTACAACATGGGGGACTACTTCCAGCACTGGCTCGACATCGGCAAGAAGGTGACGCGGCCACCCAAGGTGTTCCGCGTGAACTGGTTCCGCACCGACGCCCGCTCGAAATTCATCTGGCCCGGCTTCAGCGAAAATCTCCGCGTCGTGAAATGGATCTTCGAGCGCGTGGACGGAACGGGCAAGGGCAGGGAAACGCCGATCGGGATCGTGCCCACGCCCGACGCCATCGATCAGAACGGGCTGACGATATCGAAGGACGCGATGGAACTGCTGGTCGCGGTCGAGCCCGGCGACTGGGCCGAAGCGTCAGCCGAGCAGGCGACGTTCTTCAAGTCTCTTGGATCGCGCGTGCCGCAGGAGATGTTCGAAGAGCAGAAGCGGCTGGCCGACGCTTTGGACCCGCACGTCGCTAAGTAGCCTGATCTCGATACTACCTACAACTGTTAAGAATCTGACGCAGAGGCGCAAAGGCGCAGAGCTTTGTTTTCTGAAAAGAATTCTCTGCGCCTCCGCGGCTCTGCGTCAAAAACCGTTACCTGACATGGCGACCACCGTCAACGCGCAGCGTCTCGCCGGTCACGAAGTCGCAGCTCAGCAGCGCGAGCACGCCTTCGACGATTGACTGCTCGCCTCCCCATCCGCCGAGCGGGGTGGCCTTCTCGACCGCGGCCAACTCGTCTTCGGTCGTCTCTGGCGGCGCGAGAATGGGGCCCGGGGCGATCGCGTTGACGCGAATCCTGTCGGGCGCGAGCTCGAGCGCGAGCGCTTCGGTGAGCCCGATGACTCCGGTTTTGGCGACGTAGTACGGCAGATACCCGGTGTAGCGCGGGCGTCCGCTCCGCGAGAGCCAGTCGGAAAAGTTGATGATGTTGCCGCCGCCGGCGCGCTTCATGTGCGGCCAGGCGGCGCGGGCGCAGACGAACGCCGAGCGCAGGTCGACCGCCACGTTGCCATCGAACTCGTCGACCGTCAACTCGCTGAAGGGCCTGGCGACGTAAATGGACGCCATGTTGACGAGAATGTCGAGGCGTCCCAGCGCGGCGGCACCTTCATTGACGAACGCCTCGCACTCGCCGGCGTTCGCGAGATTCGCCTGCATCACGAACGTTCGACGGCCGAGATGCTCGATCGACGCCGCGGCCCTCTCGGCCTCGTCGCGAGATCGGTTGTAGCAGAGTCCGATGTCGACGCCTCGCCTCGCCAGCTCGATCGCCACGACCGCCCCGATCCGTTTGCCTCCGGTCACCAGCGCCGCACGATTCGTCAAGTCCATTCCGAGAGCTTAGCAGCCGGCGCAACTGAAGTTGCGCCCTGCCGGGGTTTGACAACTCGTGTACGCGGATGTATGTACGTCTCTTCCGATACTTCAATTCCTGCGCGTCAAAGGAGCTCACTATGGCGAAGAAGATTCTGATGCTCGTCGGCGACTTCGTCGAGGATTACGAAGTGATGGTGCCGTTCCAGGCCCTGCAGATCGCCGGTCATACCGTGCACGCGGTGTGCCCCGACAAGAAGGCCGGCGACAAGGTCCGCACCGCGATCCACGACTTCGAAGGGGACCAGACCTACACCGAGAAACGCGGCCACGACTTCGCGCTCAACGCGACGTTCGCCGACATCAACCCGGCCGACTACGACGCGCTCTGCATCCCCGGCGGCCGCGCGCCCGAATACCTTCGGTTGAACCCGGCCGTGCTCAAATACGTGAAGCACTTTGCCGACACGAACAAGCCGATCGCGGCGGTCTGCCACGGACCGCAACTGTTGACCGCGGCCGGCGTCGTCAAAGGTCGCAAGCTGAACGCGTACCCGGCGGTCGGCCCCGAAGTGACCGCGGCCGGAGGCGAGTTTGTCAGCATCGGACTCCCGGATGCGATCACCGATCGCAACTTCGTGACCGGTCCGGCCTGGACGTGTCACGTCGAATGGCTCAAGCAGTTCCTGGTGATGCTCGGCACGAGAATCACGCAGGAGGAAGCCGTCGGAGCGAGGGGATGACTCTAAGAACGACTAACCAGGAGAAACGAATGCTGAAGAGAGTTCTGGGATTGGGAGCGATCTGCGTGCTCGCGGCGGCGCCGGCACTTGCGCAGGCTCCGGCGCCGGCCCCGGCGGCACCTTCACAGGGTGCACCGGCGGCGCCCGGCCAACCGCCCGCACGCGGTGGCGCCGGTGGAATGAAGACGGGCCAGACGGGCAATCCGGATCCCGGCGTGAATTTCCTGGTCGTGGTCGAGAACGCGCATGTGCGCGTGCTCCAGGTCACCCTGCAGCCGGGCGCCGTCCGGCGTCCGCACGTGCACAACGACGTCACCTTCCACATGCTCGTGCCGGTGACCGGCTCGCTCGATCTCACGGTCGAGAAGGATCCGGTTGTCACGACGGTCCCGGGACAGGCCTACTACATGGTTAAGGGCCAGACACACGGCTTCACGAACAAGTCGAGCGCCGCCGTGCAGGTGATCGAATTGTTCATCAAGCCGGATCCCGGAACGGCCGCCACGCCAGCTCCGGATAAGTAAGAAGGCAAAAACAAAGGGCGCCGCATTGCGGCGCCCTCTTACTTTTCACTTTTCACTTTTCACTTTTCACTTTCTACTTTTCACTTTTTACTTTCCAGCACATCCAACAGCTCTTTCAGTTGTTCGAGCTGATCGTGCGCGGCGTGAATGATGGCCCGGCGCTCCTGCACCGACGGCGTGGTCCATCCTTCGTCGTCGAAGCGAACGCGACCGTCGGCATCGAATTCGACCAGAACCGCGTCCATCGTGGGTACGAAGAGTCGCATGACGTCAACCCCGGAAGATCCCGGGTCACATGCCGGTGATGTAGGACGCTTTCTGCGCATCCGCGACGCCGATGACCACACCGACCATCGCAAAGCGATCGATGCCACTGGCATAGGCATAGTCCACGTTGATGCCGGCGTCGCCCAGCAGCTTCAGCGCGCGGCCGAGCGCGCCCGGCTCGTTGGGCATCGAGGAGTACAGCACGTCGCGTTCTTCCACGTTGTAGTGCTGCTCGCGCAGCGTGCCCGCCGCGTGCAGCGGATTGTCCACCACCATTCGAAGCTGGCCGGACGGATCGATCGACATGGCGAGCAGGTTGATGCGCTCGCCGCCCAACAGCTGCGCGACGCGGTTCAGGGCGCCGGGGCTGTTGGCAATCTTGACGGTGATTTCCTTTTGTATCGCCATGCGAGGACTGTAATTGTGGAGCGTCCAAAGAGCAAGCCCGGGCGATCGGCAGAACTGAAACCTCAGGGGCCGGTGTCCGGCGGACACAAAACCTGACGCCGGTCCGCGGGCGCCAGGCGGCCAACTGGTACAATCGTTAACCATGGGGACCCCAAAAACCGCCGCCGTCATTCAGACTGCACACCGGATGAGCACGGTGAGCTATCCGATCCGGCGCGTGGTGGTGGAAGCGCGGAAGGCGGAAGCGGCGGGCAGGAAGATCCACTGGCTGAACACGGGCGATCCAGTGCACGCCGGCTTCCAGCCGCCCGCGCACATTGTCGAGGCCGTGCACAAGGCGCTGCGCGACGGCGAGCATGGGTACGGCCCGTCGGTCGGGTTGACCGAGGCGCGCGAAGCGGTGGCTGCCGAGAACACGTCTCGCGGCTGGCCCGTCCACCCCGATCGCGTCGTCCTGACGTCGGGATCGTCGGAAGGCATCGACTTCCTGCTGACTGCACTCGCCGATCCCGGCGACGAAGTCCTCGTCCCGCTGCCCACCTATCCGCTCTACACCGCGGTCCTTCACAAGATCGGCGCGCGCGAGGTGTACTACCCGACCGATCCGAAGAACGGCTGGCAGCCGGATCCGAAAGAGATCGAGAAGCTGATCACGCCGCGCACCAGGGCGCTGGTGGTGAACGACCCGAACAACCCGACCGGGGCGTCCTACGCTCAGTCAATCCGGCGAGAGCTCCTGAACATCGCCGACCGTCACAATTTGCCGATGATCGCCGACGAGATCTACCAGGACGTCGCGTTCGACGGCCCCGTCGCCCCTATCGGCTCGCTCAACCCCGAGGCGCCGGTCATTTCGTTGTCGGGATTGTCGAAGGGCTACCTCGTGCCCGGATGGCGGACAGGCTGGCTCGCCGTTGGCGGCGGGGATCGGCTGAAAGAGGTGCTGGCGGCCGTCGCCAAGCTCGCGGAAGGACGCCTCTGCTCCACCATGCCCATGCAGCGCGCGGTCGCCGCGGCACTGAAGGGCGACCGCTCGCATCAACCCGCGTTCCGCGCGGCGCTTCGCGAGCGGGCCGAGCTCGTCTATCGGCGCGCGAACGCCATTCCTGGATTTTCCTCGACGCAGGCCATCGCGGCGTTCTACGCGATGCCGAAGTTCAGTTTGCCGGCCGGCAAGTCCGATGCGGACTTCATCGTCGACCTGGTACACGCGACGGGGGTATTGTGCGTCCAGGGATCGGGGTTCGGCATGAAGCCGGCCGACGGCTACTTCCGGATGGTGACCCTCGCACCGCCCGCTCAATTGAACGAGATCTGGGATCTGATTGCAGGATTTGCCGCACGCTACGCCTGAGTCACCAGTTCCGAACCCTCTGATCGCGACGGCGGTCTACGGCGCCGTCGCCATCATCTTCACCTGGCCGCTCGCGCTGGGTTTGACCGCCGACATCCCCTGGGATCTTGGCGATTCGCTGCTGAACTCGTGGATCCTCGCGTGGGATGCCGACCGCCTGCTTCGATTCTTCACCGGCGATCTCGGCGCGCTGCGGAATTTCTGGAACGCCAATATCTTCTACCCCGAGCCACTGACGCTCGCGTATTCGGAGCACCTGTTCGCGCAGGCGGTGCAGATTCTGCCGGTTTACGCGTTGACCGGGAACATCATCCTTTCCTACAACCTTCTGTTTCTCTCGACGTTCGTGCTCTCGGGGCTCGGCATGTATCTTTTCGTGCGCGAGATCACGGGAAGCGCGCGCGCGGGATTCGTTGCGGGTCTGATCTATGCGTTTGCGCCGTTCCGTGTACCTCAGTTCTCGCACATCCAGGTCATCTCGTCGCAATGGATGCCGTTTGTGTTCTTCGGCGTGCGGCGATACTTCGACAACATCACGGTCCGGCTGAAGCCGGACACTACGTCCTGGAACGTTTTCACACCTCTGGCGGGCGCCGGAGTTGCACTGGTAGCGCAGAACCTGTCGAACGGCTACTTCCTGCTTTTCTTCGCGCCGTTCGTCGTGGCGTATGCCCTCTTCGAGATCGCGATGCGCAACCTCTGGAAGAACACGCGCATGTGGATGTCGCTCTCGGCAACCGCGATGGCGGTCTTCGCGCTCACGCTGCCCTTTCTCCTGCCGTACCTCGAGCTGCGCGGTCTCGGAATGGGACCGAGGACCTTGGACGAGGTGAAGTCGTACTCGGCCGACGTGTTCAGCTACTGGACGTCTCCGCCCGAATCGGTCATGTGGGGCAGCCTCCTCCGCGCGTACCCGAAACCGGAAGGCGATTTGTTTCCGACGCTCGCCGCGTTCCTTCTGGGGGCCGTCGGATTCGCCGGAGCGGTCTCGACGTCGTGGGCGCAGGCGCGAACGAAACCGGCGGCGAACGCGCCGATGCTCGTGCCGCTCGTGTACGTGATCGTCGCGGCTGCCGTTACCTACCTGCTGTTCCTGGTTCTCATCCTGTCCGGTCACGGCTTCACGCACATCGGTCCGCTGCCGATCAGCGCCAGGAACGTCGGGCCCAGCTTTCGCGTGTTCGCCATCCTTTTCGGATTGCTGCTGCTGGTCTCGCCGCGCGCGCGATCGTTGGGGCGCGGGTACGCGCTGAACGCCGGCGCGTTCGCGATACTCGCTGCGGCGATCTCGTTTCTGCTCTCGCTCGGTCCCGAGATGAGGACGGGCGGCCGGCTCATCGGCGAGGCCGGGCCCTACTCATTTCTTTACTGGCACATCCCCGGGTTCGATGGTCTTCGCGTGCCGGCGCGATACGCGATGCTCGTCGTACTGTTTCTCGCGATGGCCGCTGGATGCGGGGCCGCGGTCCTCGAACGGCGGCATCGCCTGGGCGGTACGCTCGCTCTCGCACTTGGCGCGTTCGCTGTCGCCGAGGCATTTGCCGCACCCATCACCGTCAATGGAACGGCGGAAGAAACGCGTTACGCCGCACCACCTGCGCGTGTCTACACGGGCGATCAGGTGCCGCCGGTGTATCGCTTTCTCGAAACACTCCCCAATCCCGGCACGGTCCTCGCTGAGTTCCCGTTTGGTGAATGGGCCTACGAGGTGCGGTACGTGTTCTATTCAACCGCACACTGGCATCCGCTGCTCAACGGCTACAGCGGTCACTTCCCGCTGAGCTACAACCTGAACGCCACCATGCTGCGTCATCCACTCGACGCTCCGGACGCCTCGTGGACAACGCTCACCAAATCCGGCGCGACGCACGCCATCGTGCACGGAGCCTCCTATCGCGACGACGAAGGCACCAGGATCGCGCGGTGGCTGGTGGAAAACGGCGCGAAGCCGATCGCCGAATTCGATGGCGATCGGGTATTCGCGTTACGATAGGCCGGGTCTCCAAAGCAGGACACGCCTATGCGCACCGATCCGCTTGCATTTCTCGGCGACGAGCTGAGCGCGCTCAAATCGCAGGGTCTCTATCGCCGCCTCCGCGTGCTCGACGGCGAGCAGGCCGCGCGAACCCGCGTCGATGGCCGCGAGGTCGTCAACCTGTCTTCGAACAATTACCTCGGACTGACGACGCACCCGAAGCTGAGGGAACGGGCCCTCGCCGCGCTCGTGCAGTTCGGCGTCGGCACCGGCTCGGTGCGCACGATCGCCGGCACGATGGCGATTCACATGGAGCTCGAGCGCCGGCTCGCGGAGTTCAAGAAAACCGAGGCCGCAGTCGTTTTTCAAAGCGGCTTCGCCGCCAACGCCGGTACGGTCGCCGCCATCCTGACCAAGGACGACTTCGTCGTCTCGGACGAGCTGAACCACGCCAGCATCATCGACGGCGCGCGGCTGAGCCGCGCATCCATCAAGGTCTTTCCCCATCGCGACGTGAACGCGGCCCGCGACATCGTCCGCGGGCTTCCGAAGACGGCCCGCAAGCTGCTGATCACCGACGGCGTCTTCAGCATGGACGGCGATCTCGGCGCGATACCGGATCTCTGCGGCGTCGCCGAGGAGTACGGCTGCATCATGATGGTGGACGATGCGCACGCGAGCGGCGTGTTCGGGAAAAACGGGCGCGGCACCATCGACCACTTCGGGATGCACGGTCGTGTGGACGTGCAGGTGGGCACGCTCTCGAAGGCGATCGGGGCGCTCGGCGGCTACGTGGCAGGGACCAGAAACCTGATCGACTTCCTGCATCACCGCGGGCGCCCGTTCCTGTTTTCGACGTCCCACCCGCCATCGGTGACCGCCACCTGCCTCGCCGCGCTCGACGTCCTGATCGAAGAGCCACAGCTCATCGACCAGCTCTGGGACAACACGAAGTTCTTCAAGGACGGCCTCCAGAAGCTCGGATTCAACACGGGGGTCAGCGAAAGCCCCATCACACCGGTCATCGCCGGCGACGCCACCAGGGCCATGAAATTGTCGGATCGGCTGTTCGAGGAGGGGGTCTTCGCCCAGGGTATCGGTTTTCCCACGGTTGCGCGCGACAAGGCCCGCGTTCGCACCATCGTGACAGCGACTCACACCAAGGCGGATCTCCAGTTTGCACTCGACGCGTTTGCAAAAGTCGGGCGGGAAATCGGTCTGATTTAGGTACAAAGCCTAGGAGCCTGTCCGAGTAATAGCATGGGTCGCGTTCCGAGCGCCGCGCCGGCAGCTGCAAGGCGCTGCGACGCAGGCAATGCGGGACATTGTCGAGGAGCGGCAACGCCGCAGATGCCGGCGCGCCGCCGGAACCCGCAGGGCGCATGGGGGTTGCGGGCGAGCTCGTCGTTACTCGTCGTCGGCGATGTCCCACATCGCCTCCTCCTCGCGCCTCGATCTCGCCTCGCAAGCCCCATGCGCGCGACCCATGCTATTACTCGGACAGGCTCCTAGAGTCGAAAGTCTTTTGCCGTGGTCTAATTGACACGTGGGGCGCATCCTCGTCCTCTCGCTGCTGGCCCTGTTGATGGGCGCGCCGGACAGCCAGGCCCAGACCCCGCCTGCGCCCAACGACGGCATCGGCCGGGTGATGCGCGAGCTCGAGCGCGTGCTGATGACGGGCGAATCGAAGGTGTACTCGACCCTCGTCCTTCCCGAGACCACGACCAGCGAAGAATTTGTCGAAGAATGGATTCAGGCAGGCGTGACCCGCGCCGTCGTGCAGGAGCGGCTGCGGGCCGAGTCGCAAGGGCTGCCAAAAGGCGAGTACTACGACGTGTATGCCGATGCCCTGGCCGAGTTCGGCAGGAATGGCCGCGTCGGCACGTGGATGATCAGGGTCAAGCGGCTTTCGACCGCGAATGACGAGTGGAAGATTGCAGGACTCACGGTGCTGACCACCGTGCGCGGCCTCTATCGCCTGTCGCTGAGCCCGGAAAAGCGGTACTCAATAGTCAACCTGGCGATGAGCGCCGAGGACTTCGAGCTGCGCGTGCCGAACGGCACCGCCTTCGTCGCGGAGACCGACGCCGGTGTCACCGGCATCATCATTCTCGGACGCGGCGAGATGACGTTTTCCCCGACACCGGCGCCCGAACGGGGCCAGGTGAAGATTTACAGCGGGAACGAAACGCTGACCGCACGCTTCGACTGGGTGTATCTGCGCGCGCATCCCGCCGAATTCGATCGACGGCTCGACGTCTCGACGTTCCATGTCCGCGACGTGGACGCGCGCGATCTTCGGCGCGCGGAGGCGGTCTTCCAGGAAAACCTGCCCCGATCGTTCGGCATCGAGCTCGCGGACCTGAGCCGCGACCGGTGGTCGGTGATTCCGAAGTTCGGCGATCTCGTGTCCGAGATGAACGCCGACCGCGGGCACCTCACGTACATGAAGTCGACGGGCGATCCTGAAGACATCCGGTTCTTCGATCGCACGCGCACCAGGACCATCGCAATTTACCCGTCGAAGGAGAGGCTGGCGGCGCGCGGGCCGTTCTTCAGCGAAGACGATTCGCCCGACTTCGACATCGTCAACTACGACATCGACGCCAGCTTCGATCCACGCCGGGAATGGATTGAGGGCAGGGCCACGCTGCTCCTGACCGCACGCCACGGCCCGACCTCGTCCCTGATCCTGAACCTTGCCGAGTCGCTCACCGTGCGATCGGTCACCAGCCGGCGGCATGGTTACCTGATGGGTCTGAGGGTGAGCGGTCAGGACGACATCATCATCAACCTGCCGCAGCCGCTGCAGCCGGACGAGCTGATGGATCTGGAGCTCACCTACGGCGGACGGTTGCCGGCGATTCCTCCCGAGCGCGAAGCGCTCAGCATGGCGCAGAACGAATTCTTCTCGATCCAGCCGCTGCCGAGCTACATCTACACCGGGCGATCGGGATGGTACCCGCAGGGCGAGGTCACCGATTACGCGACGGCCAACCTGCGCCTGCGCGTGCCCGAGGGCTACACGACGGTGGCCAGCGGCGCGCTCGACGAGGGCTACCCCAAGCAGCTTCCGCCCGAAGGACGCACGGGTATCTGGTTCGAGTACCGGTTCAGCGCGACGCAGCCGGTGCGATACCTCGGATGGGCGACCAGCCGGTTCGTCCACGTGGACACGGCGTCGTTCTCCATCACACCGGCCGAGGAGGAAGGCCCGACGCTGACGGGCGTGTCGTACTCGTTCGGCCTGATATCGGTGCAGTCGAGCGGCATGCTCGCCCGAAAAGGCCGCGAGCTCTTCGACGTCGCGCAGCGCGTGATGAAGTTCTTCGGGTCCCTCCTGGCGGATGTGCCGTACCAAAGCTTCACGGTGGCGATCGTCGAGCGGAATCAGCCCGGCGGACACAGCCCGCCGTACTTCGCCGCGCTCAGCCATCCTCCGCCGGCGACGCCAGTGTCCTGGCGAGCCGACCCCGCGTACTTCGACGGGTTCCCGGAATTTTTCCTGGCCCACGAGGCGGCGCATCAATGGTGGGGGCAGGCGGTCGGCTGGAAGAACTACCACGAACAGTGGATCAGCGAAGGCTTCGCGCAGTATTTCGCCGCGCTCTTCGCCGAACATCAGAAGAAGGACGACACGTTCCGGCAGGTCATCAGTCAGATGTCGCGCTGGACGGTCGACCGATCCGATCAGGGCCCGGTCTATCTGGGCTATCGTCTCGGCCACATTCGAAACGACGGCCGGGTATTCAGGGCGCTCGTCTACAACAAGGGCGCGATGACTCTGCACATGCTGCGCCGGCTCATCGGCGACGACGCGTTCTTCCGTGGACTTCGCCGGTTCTACGCGACCTGGCGGTTCAAGAAAGCGGGCACCGAGGACGTGAAGGCGGCCTTCGAGATCGAGTCGGGCCGGGACCTCGACTCGTATTTCGACAAGTGGATCTACGGCTCGACGCTGCCGCGGCTGAAGTTCAGCTACACGACTGAAGCCAATGGTGTGAACGTGCGGTTCGAGCAGGTGGGCGAGCGCTTCGAAGTGCCGGTCACCGTGACGCTGAAATACGGCACGACGTCGTTCGAAGTCATGGTGCCCGTCACGGAACAGGTCACCACCATGCGGATCCCGACGACAGGCCCGTTGCGCGGCGTGGGCGTCAACGAAGACGGCGCGGCGCCGGTTGTCCTGGTGAGATGACGCCGGGTCTATAGAGCAAGACCCGGCCTACGTCGGTTTGTGTAGGCGGTCTTGCGTTTCAAGACCCAGCCTAACGTCGGTTTGTGTAGGGCGGGTCTTGCGTTTCAAGACCCGCCGCGAAGTACACTAAAATTGAGGCGAATGGATACGGTCAAGGTCACGATTGATGGCCGGGAACTGACGGTCGAGAAAGGCAAGACGGTCCTTCAGGCGGCTCTCGAGAACAGCATCGAGCTTCCCTACTATTGCTATCACCCCGGCCTCGGCGTCGACGGCTCGTGCCGCGTCTGCATCGTCAAGATCGAGAAAATGCCGAAGTTGCAGACGTCGTGCTCGACCACCTGCACCGATGGCATGGTGGTGCACACGCAGGCGCCCGACGTGGTCGAGGCGCGCGCGGGGGTGTTCGAGTTCCTCCTGATCAACCATCCGCTCGACTGCCCGGTGTGCGACAAGGGCGGCGAGTGTCCCCTGCAGGATTTCTCATACGCGTTCGGACCAGACCGCAGCCGCATGGAGTTTCCGCGGCGCACGTTCGACGGCGAAGGGGTGGAGGCCGACGTCGACTTCGGGCCGACGCTCATGCTCAACCGCAACCGCTGCATCCTGTGCACGCGCTGCGTCCGCTTCATGCGCGAGGTCGACAGCGACGCGCAAATCGGCATCACCGACCGTGGCGCCGGGAGCGAGATCTCGACCTACAAAGAGGAAGGTGTGCACTCGCTGCTCTCGGGCAACCTGATGGACGTGTGCCCCGTCGGCGCGATCACGACGCGCGACTACCGCTTCAAGTCGCGGCCGTGGGACAACCCGCTCGCCGGCGACACCATCTGCACGTTCTGTTCGAAGGGATGCAGCACGACGGCCTGGATGAAGGCGAAGCCGGAGTGGGCGCGTGCGGCGCAGATGGCGCGCATTACCCCGCGTTTCAATCCCGACGTGAACGGTTACTGGATGTGCGACATCGGCCGCTTCGACTACCACTGGGTCGAAGACGACCGCCGGCTGACGCAGCCGCTCGTCCGCGCGGCCAATGGCGTGCAGCAGCCGGTCAACTGGCACGACGCGTGGCGCGCGCTCCGGGCGCGTCTCGGCGACGCGCCCGATGGATCGGCGGTCGCGCAGGCCGACGGGCTCTGCTTGCTGACATCGGCGCATGCCTCGCTCGAAGAGCTGCATCTCCTGAAGCAGCTCGCCAAAGGGACGGGAGCGGACATCTTCGTCGGCTGGACCGTCTCGGAAAAGACGCAGCCCGCAGGCGTGAAGTTCAGGGTGCCCGCCGTGAACGCGCCAAACCTCAACGGAGCGCGGGACCTCGGCCTCGACGTTCCGGCCGACAACACCACGCCCGCGGACCTGCGCCCGCTGCGCGCGTCGCTCGATAGCGGCCGCATCAAGCTGCTGTACGTCTTCGATCCGGGGCCGTCGGGATCGCTCGGCGATGTCTCGTGGATTGTGGCGGCGCGCGAGAGTGGCCGGCTTCCGCTCCTGGTGGTCCAGGGCGCCGTTCAGTCGGACTTGACGGCCGCCGCCGACGTCGTGCTGCCCGGTTCGACGTCGTTCGAAAAGGATGCGACGTATACCAACGATCAGGGCCGGGTCCAGGCCGCAGCGGCCGTTATCGCGGCGCCGGGAGATGCCAAAGACGACTGCCTCATCTTCGCGAACTTCGCGATGTTGTTCGGTGGGACGGTCTCGAGCGCTCAACAGGCCCGGCCCGAGATTGCCGCCGCGCTCGCGCACCTGCCGGCGTACGGCGTCCTGCCCGACATGACGTTCACGCGGCCGGTTTCGATGCGCACCTGGCTGCAGATGTCCAATCCGTCCGAACGCTGGAAGTGGGATTTCCTGTTTCAGGACAACGCGCCATTCAAAGGCGCGCTCGATCCGAGCGCGCTTCCTCCAGAACCACCCCGAGTGATGCGGCTGAAGCCGGTCGACTAGATGCAGGAAGTCACATTGCTCGCCGCCTTCGCCGCAGGGGTCCTCTCGTTCGTGTCCCCGTGCGTCCTCCCGTTGATTCCCGGCTACCTGTCGTTTGTCTCGGGCGTCACGCTGGACGAGATGCGCGGGACCTCGGCCGGCGTCACCGCCCCGTCCGACGTGAGGCGTCGCGCCGTCGTGATGTCGGTCGCCTTCGTGCTCGGTTTCTCGCTCGTGTTCATCAGCCTCGGGGCATCGGCCACGGCCATCGGGGCCCTGCTGATGGAGCACCTCTCGATTCTGGGGAAGATTGCCGGGGTCGTCATCATCCTGTTCGGGTTGCACATGATGGGCGTGCTGAGGATCGGCATGCTCTACAGCGAGAAGCGGATGCAGACGTCGGGAAAGCCGGCCGGCTTTTTCGGCGCCATGCTCGTCGGCATCGCGTTCGCCTTCGGCTGGACGCCCTGTATTGGCCCCATCCTCGCCGCGATCCTCGCCGTAGCCGCGGCACAGGAATCGGTGGGCGAGGGCGTCAAGCTTCTGGCCGTGTACTCGGCCGGCCTTGGCGTGCCGTTCATCGCGACGTCGCTGGCCATCAACAAGTTCTTCGCGGCTTCGGCGCGCATCCGCAAGCACTATCACACCATCGAAGTTGTCTCGGGCGTCTTCATGGTGGTGGTCGGCGTGCTGATCTTTACGAATCGCTTCACGGTCATCGCCCAGCTGCTGACGCCGTACTTTCCGACGTTCTAAAACTCTGCCTGCACCACAAGTAGCGCTTGTACTATTGCCGTCCGCTTGCTATAGTGATTCCCTCGAATGAATCCGCGTCTCATGCGCTTCGCGATCGTCGTCATCGGCATCTTCGTCGTTTCGATCGCGTCGTATTTCCTGAACGACGCGAACACCCAAATCAACACCCAGCGTTACTCGATGGACCACCTGCGCGAGCAGGCGGCGGGCCTCAACGCGACCATCGCCGGGGTACACGCCGGGCAATTTGCGTACGTCGCACGCGGCCAGAACGAGGGGTTCTGGATGTCGCACGTCGCCGGCCTGATGCCGGTCGTTGAGAAGCAGGCGGCGGACTTCGCCGCGTCGCTCACCTCGCCCGCGGCACGAAACGCGTTCGAAACCACGACAGCGGCGCTCGAGAATCTGAAAACCCTCGACAGCCGCGCCCGGGAGTTCGTCCAGGGCGGCACCTCACTGCTGGCCGGGGACATGATCTTTTCCGACGGCCTCGAGCAGACCACAACCGCGTCGACGCAGCTGACGACCGCGTTGAACGAGGAGTTGCGCGCGCGACATGGGGCGACCGCCGGTCTCCTCAGCCGCCAGCTGGCGATCGCCGGTGTCACGGCGGGCACCATGATCGTGCTGCTGATTGCGCTGGTGGTGACCTCGTCGGTGCAGGCCCAGGTGCCCGAACCCGAGGTCGCCATGGCTCCCCCCATCGATCCCGTGAGATTCGAAACGCCGCTGCCCAGGGCGAAACCGGCGGTGACCCCCAAGCTCATTACGACCGCGCACCTCTGCGGCGAGCTGGCGCGCGTCTCCGACAGCGAGCAGCTGCCGACGCTGCTAATGCGGGCGTCGAAAGTCCTCGACGCGTCCGGCATCATCGTCTGGGTGGCCGAGCCGGCCCGCAACTGCCTCAGACCGGCCCTCTCGCACGGCTACGAGGACAAGGTCATCTCGCGGATGGGCAACATCCACCGCGACGCCAACAATGCCGCGGCCGCCGCGTATCGTTCGGCGGAAATCCGGACCGTCGCGGGCGATGCGATTACCAACGGCGCGCTGGTCGTGCCGCTGATGACAAGCGACGGCTGCGTCGGCGTGTTGTCGGCGGAAATGAAAGGCGGGGGCGAAAAGGACGAGAGCTCCCAGGCGCTCGCCACGATATTCGCCGCCCAGCTTGCCATGCTCGTTTCGACGCCCTCCAATCCAAGCGTCTCCGCCGCGTTCAGCGTAGATGCAGAGCCCGCCCCGTTGAAAGCCGCCGCGCAAGGCTAAGACCAGACTGTCAACTTCCGGTTACGCCCTTCTGTCCGTGTTTTGTGACGGAAGTCTCGAAATTTCAGTAGTTTCGAGCGCTCCTGCGCGGCACGTGTTTTGGATTGCCTACGATCGGGGTCGCGCCGTATCACCGGAATGCGTTACAGGCAGGCGCTGGCATCGCCGCATTCCGAGGTTCGTTCACGATGCGTGTTCGGCCCCGTTTGCGTACCTATGGCTGCAGGCCTCGGATTCCAGTCTTCACGGCTGGAGCCCGGCGCCTGCAGCCCAAGCCGGGAGGGCTCACAAATGAAGTCGCTCACTCGCGCGGTTGTCGCGTTGCTCTTTGCCGCAATCGTTTCCGGTTGCGCAGGTATCTTGCGCAATCCCGATATCGCCGCCGTCAAGCAGAACGCGGGACACTACTCTGATCGGACGGTCACGCTCGACGGGACCGTCACGAGCGCGTGGGGCGTACCGTTCGTGCCCTTCAAGATGTACAAAGTGGACGATGGCACGGGCGAGATCACGGTGTTGTCGCGGGGCGGCAATCGCACGCCCGTGAAAGGCAGCCACGTCAAGGTGAAGGGCGTGGTTCGCGACGTCGCCGTGTTCAACGGCATGCCGCTCGGCCTGCACCTCGAGGAGAGAGATCTCGATATTAGAAGGAACTAGAAGTTCAGTTCCTTGAACAAGAGCTCAGGAGATTAGGAGGAATGCTGTTTTTTGAAAAGCACTCTTGATCTCTTGATCTCTTGTTTAAGTCTTGATCCTGAACCGCACGTCAGGCGGTTATCCTCACGGCCACCGCGGTCATGTCGTCGGCCGCGGGGCCTTCCTTTCTGAAGCTGTGCACGTCCTCGAAGATGCCATCCACGATCGCCTGAGCCGGCTTGTCGGCCAGGCGATCGATCACCTTCGTCAGCCGTGACGACCCGAACTCGTCGCCGCTGTCATCCTCGGCCTCGGATATGCCGTCGGTGCAGAACACGTACAGGTCTCCCGCTTTCAAATCGAACGTGAGCTCTTCGTACGTCGTGCCGGGGAACGACCCCAGCGGGACGCCTGGCAGCAGGATAGGCGCTGACTCCCCGTCTCGTCGCCGAATCGGATACGGCAGACCCGAGTTGGCGATGACGAGCTGCCGCTTCTTGAAGTCGAAGGCGGCATAGCAGAGCACGCAGAAATATTCCTCGAGGCGCCGTTCGTGGAGAATCGCGTTCATCGACGCGAGCACGCCGCCCGGGCTCGATCGAATCGTCGTAAACCGTCTCCGAAACGTCCGCGACCGAACCAGCTCGCCCGCGAACGCGCCGTAGAGCGCCGCCGGGACGCCCTTGCCCGACACGTCGCCCACCGCAATCACGAGCGTGTTCGGATCGGGCAGGAGGTAGTCGTACAGGTCGCCGCCGATCTGCCGCGCCGGCTCGAATCGTGCGGCGAGGTCGACGTTTTTGAAGCGCTTCGGCAGCTCCGTCGGCAGGAGCGCCGTTTGCACGCGCCGGGCAAATTCGATTTCCCGCTCGAGTCGTAGCTCGCTGGCCCTGACCGTCTCGTACAACCGCGCGTTTTCGATCGCCACGGCGACCTGACTGGCCAGAATGCCCAGCAGCTCGGCGTGCCGGTGCGTGAACGCTCCCAGCTCGGGACTCTCGAGATCGAACACCCCGATGCAGCGCTCCTTCAAGAGGAGCGGCACCACCAGCTCGGAGCGCACATCGTCGAGCACCTTGATGTACCGCGGATCCTTGGACACGTCGTCCACGACGAGCGGCACCTTGTGCAGGGCGGCATACCCGACGAGCCCCTCGCCTACCGCGATGCTCAGCTTGCTCGTCTTCACGCCGTACAGGAGCGCCACTTTGGCGTCGAGCACCTGTTTCGCTTCGTCGACCAGCAGAATGCCGAACGTCCGGTAGTCGATGATGCGCTTGGTGAGGATCGCCACGCGGCTCAGCAGCTCGTCGACGTCCAGAATCTCGGCCACTTCGCGTGCGATCTCGGTGAGCGTCTCGAGCGTATCCGAGTAGGCCCGCTCCTGTTCGAACATCCGCGCGTTCGCCAGCGCCTGCGCCACGTGCACCCCGAACTGCGACAGGATTTCTTCGTCGGCCTGGGTAAAGGCGCCGACCTTGTCGCTCAGCAGGTTGAGCGCGCCGAGGACGCGATTCTTGCGGCGCAGCGGCACGGCCAGCTGCGCGTTCACGCCGGGCACGAGCCCGAGATATCGCGGATCCTTGTGCACGTCGTTCACGAGAATCGGTCTCTGCTCGGCAACGGCCGCGCCGACGATGCCCTCGCCCACTTTCAGGCGGAAGTTCAGCACGATGTCGAGCGGGTATCCTTCCGCGTACGCGATCTTCAGCTCCTGCCGGCGCTCGTCGAGCATGTAGACGGAGAACACCGTGAACGACGTCAATCGGGCAATCAATCCCGGGATCCGTCGCAGCAGCTCGTCGAAGTCGAGCACCGACGACACTTCGCGCCCCAGCTCGAAGAGCGTGGCGACGAGTTCCTGATCGCGGGGGCGTGAAGCGGTTTCGGTCATGAGTTCCAGACTTCGGGCAAAGACGACCTATAATATCAGTCCCGATGGACCCGCTGACGCTGCCGCTCGAGTACGCGGCGATCGAGAAGATTCTTCCGCACCGCTACCCGTTCCTTCTTGTCGATCGCATCACCGAGCTCGAAATGGACAAGCGGATCGTCGGCGTGAAGAACATCTCGTCGAACGAGCCTTACCTGATTCGCTCGCCGTCAGGCGCCCTGGTGCTGCCGCCGACGATTCTCACCGAGGTCATCGCGCAGGTCGGCGCTATCCTGATTCTCGCGAAGCCCGAGAACCAGGAGAAGCTGCCGTTCTTCGCGGGAATCGAGAAGGTCCGCTATCGCCATCCCGTGCATCCCGGCGATGTGGTCGTCATCGAGGTCAACGTGAAGCGTCTCAGGAGCCGTATGGGTGTGCTCCGCGGCTACGCCCGCGTCAACGACAAGGTCGTCGTTGAAGGCACGATGACGTTCGCACTGGGACCGAGGTGATGCGCGCTGAAGTAATGCCGGGTCTTGAAAAGCAAGACCCGACCTGAACCGAGAACCCAGATTCTAGAGCAGGTCCTAGACTTTAGACCCGCCGGCTATTTCAGCACCAACGCCACGCTTCCCATCTTCACACCACGCGACGCCCACGCCGCCCATCGCGCATCGGCGTTGAAGTAGCGGTACATGTCGAGCACGGCCGGCGCCAGCACCATGAGCCCGATCCAGCGTTCGTCGATGCGCCGCGATGTCGCCATCCCTCGTGTGTCGCGCTCGACCGGACCCGTCTTGCCCAGTGCCGCACCCGAATAGATGATCGACGTGACGACGTGAAAGGTGAGCATGCCCTTGCGGAAGGGACTTTCTTCGTCTTTCAGCCGTGGATGATGCGTGAGAATCTGCTCGCTGTAGAGATACTGCGCCCAGAACCCGGCCGACGACACGACGTATTCACGGCGCGGTGAAAGATCGGGGGCATGCGACAGCGCGAAAAACGGGATGCCCTTGTAGTCGACCTTCTTGACGACCACCTTTTCTTCGAACGCCCAGTTGGCAATCAGGTGACCGGTTTCGTGGAGCCCGAGCCCCGCCGCGCCGCCCAGGAGCACCTTGCCGAATTTCGACGCCCCTGATTCCTCCTGGGCAAACGCGGGCGTGACACACACCACCAGGAGCGTCGCCAACGCCCAATCCCTAATCCCCAATCCCCGATTCCTAATCCCCAATCCCTAATCCCTAATCCCTAGGTGGTGTTTCACCCCCGCCACAGCACCCGTCCCAGCCGCGAATGATACGCCGTGAACTCTCCGTCCCCGTCCTCGGCGAGCGCCTGCTTCACCTGGTTGATCTTCGCGTCCAGATCGTCGGCCGCCGACAGAATCATGGCCTCGATCGTCATCGGTTCGATCGGGGCGCCAAATTCCTTGCGGCCGTGGTGCGACACGATCAGGTGCTCGAGTTGCGAGCGAAGCGCGGCCGGAAAGTCCGGGATCCCGTCGATGGCGGCCCGGACCATGATGGTCCCGAGCGTGACGTGTCCCACGAGGTTGCCATCGCGCGTGTAGCTCGTCGCGCGATCGTAGGCGAGCTCTTCGAGCTTGCCGATGTCGTGAAGCAGCGCGCCGGCCGTCACCAGATCCTGATCGGCCCCGTAGATGGCGCCAAGCGTGAGCGCTGAGCGGGCGACCGAGAGAATGTGCTCGAGGAACCCGCTGCGATAGGCGTGGTGCACGGTCTGAGCGGCCGGCCAGATGCGCAGCTTCTCCGCATGGCGGGTGGTGATGCGCTGCAGCAGCTCGCGCACGAACGGATCGCGCACATGTTGAATCAGCTCCTGAAGCTCGCGCCCACATCTCCTCGACAGGGCGCGCGGCCGAAAACACGCAGTCTTCCTCGCGGAACCCGTACCCCCTGTCCTGGTCGGGATTGACGCGCCGGATGTGCTCGACGACCACCTGGACCCGCCCGTTGAAGAGCTCCGTGCGCCCTGACACCTTCACGAAGTCGCCGCTGTCGAATTCCTCGCGGAATCGCGCGGCATCATTGAAGAGGCGCGCCCGGGCGACGCCGGTCCTGTCCTGGAGAGACAAGATGATGATCAGGTTGCCTCCGCGGTCCTGCTTCACCTCTTTCCGCACGCACAGAAAGAAGCCCCACCCGTCCAGATCGGGAGAAAGGGCGCGAATCGACGGGAGACGGCTCGACGACATGGGTGCCGCCCAATCATATCCAATCCCCGATCGCGCTTCGTGGCTTGCCGGTTGAAGTAGAATTGAGTATCACCATGCTGAAGCTTCCGCTTGCTCTCCTGGCGGTCAGCGCCGCTCTGGCGCTTGGCGCATGCGCAACCAATGAACCGGCCACGCCGGCAGGCGACCCGGCGAACGCCGCGGCCGGCGACAAGTCGGTGGCGCAATCGGCCGCCGCCAAGCCCGAGCCCGACTACCCGCAGCCGACCGTTGTGGTTCCGCCCAGGCCCAAGCCTGGGGCGCCGCACGGTCCAGGCTTCGACATGCCGCTCATCGAGCTCCAGGGCTATACCCCGTCGCGGCCAATGGACATCCTGAAGGACGCGCACATGTTTGCGGCCGACCACCCGGAGGTGGCGAGCTACGTGCCTTGTTATTGTGGTTGCGGCAGCGCCGGACACAAGAACAACGCCGATTGCTTCGTGAAGGGCCGCGATCCGGAGGGGCGCGTCACCGAGTGGGAGCCGCACGGTGTGGCGTGCGCGGTGTGCATCGACATCGCGGTGGACTCGATGAAGATGAGGAACTCGGGCGCCTCGGTCATGGCCATTCGGAAGAAGGTTCAGGGTGAATACCGGCCGAATTTTCCGGACAGCGAAACGCCGACGCCGGCACCGCTCCAGGGTAAATAACCTTGCCCGATAACCGCGCCGACGCCTTCGCAAGGCTGTTCGAGGCGGTTCACGAAGGCGTCTACATCGGGCTGCTCGGGCCGCGGCAAACGACCACGCTCGCGGCCAACCCCCATCTCAAGCTCATGTTCGGGTACGGCGCGGAAACCGCCGACCGGCAAATCCGGCCGTTCGACACTCCGCGTTTCGTCGATCCCCAGGCACGGGTGGCCTTCATCGAACGCCTCGCTTCGGAAGGCGCCGTCACCGACTATCTGCTTCGCCTGCGGCGCGTCGACAACTCGCCGGTCTGGGTCGAGGTGACGGCGCACGCCGAGCCGCCGACCGGTGAAGGATCGATTCGCATCGACGCGCTCGTCCGCGACGTCAGCGAGCGAAAAAAGCTCGAGGACCAGACGCGCGACCTCTACCATCAGCTGTTGCAGGCCGAAAAGCTCGCCGCCTTGGGCCAGACGATCTCGGGTGTGGCGCACGAGCTGAACAACCCGCTCGCCACGATCCTGACGTGGGCCGAGCGGCTGTCCGCGCGGCCGGTCGACGAAAAGACCAAGCGCGGGCTCGAGACGATTCTGAGCGAGTCGGAGCGGGCGGCGAAGATCGTCCGCAATCTGCTGACGTTCGCGCGCAAGCGGCAGTCCACCCGCACGATGGTCGACCTGAACCACGTCGTCCGCGAGACGCTGACGCTGCGCTCGTACGAGCAGCGCATCACGAACATCACGATCGTCGACGCGCTGGCGTCGGGGCTGCCGCAGGTCTTCGCCGACGCGCATCAAGTACAGCAGGTGCTGCTCAACCTGATTATCAACGCCGAGCAGGCGATGCTCACCGCAAACGGCCGCGGGACGCTGGTCGTGCGCAGCTGGCACGACGTCGAACGCGAGAGCGTCGTGCTCGAAATCAATGACGATGGACCAGGAATCGCCGAGGAGCTGCAGCCGAAGATCTTCGACCCGTTCTTCACGACGAAGGAAGTCGGCAAAGGGACCGGCCTGGGCCTGACGGTGGCCTACGCCATCGTGCAGGAGCACGGCGGCCGAATCAGGCTCGCATCGAACGCGGGCTCGGGTGCGTCGTTTTTCGTGGAGATGCCCGTCAGCGGCACGCCGCTGCAGCGGCCCCCCGCTCCCGTGCAGAAAGCGGACTTCGGTTCGCTTGCCGGCTCGACCGTGCTCGTGGTCGAGGACGAGCCGGCCCTGGCCGCCGCCGTCTGCGAAGCGCTGACCGATGCCGGCTTCGCCGTCGATCGCGCGGGAGACGGCGAAGAGGCACTTCGCTGTGTCGATGCCAAATCCTACGATTTGATCGTCTGCGATCTGAAGATGCCGAAGATCGACGGCATCCGCTTCTACCAGAAGCTCGCGCCCACGAGTCCCGACGTGGCCAGACGGGTGATTTTCGTCACGGGAGATGTGGCGGGAACCGACGCCGAGAGCTTCCTGCAGGAAAGCGGATGCCGCTGGCTGGCCAAGCCCTTCAGGCTCGGCGATCTGCTGCGCACCGCGCGAGAGATTCTGTCCTGAACTGATTAGTCGAGAGCGTTCTTCACAACGGTGTAGCACGTAGGGCGGGTCTTGCCTTGTAGACCCGCCCCGGCATGGGGTCGTGATACTCGGGATTGCCGGGTCTGAAAACAGACCCGGCCTACATGCTGCCGACTTATCGCGCTAGCGCGACCGCCGGCCGGCGTGCCGGCGAGAGACCGACGGCCACGAACTGCTTGGCGCGCGAGGGCTTGATGTCGACGACGACCGCGGCAGGCGCGGGCGGCGCCACCGCCGGACGCTGCGGAAGCGAAGCCTTCGCCATGACCGGCTTCTGGTGGAACGCGAGCACGGCGTTTTTCAGCGCGCTCATCGCCTCGGCCGGCGCCATGTCGGCGAGCACGACGCGGAGGCGCTTGATGGCGCGGGCATGCAGCTGGGAGACGCGTGACTCGTTCACGCCAATCTCGGCGCCGATCTGCTTCATCGTGACGTCGCCGTAGTAATAGAGCGAAATCACCTTCTGCTCGCGAGGCGGCAGCGATTCGATGGCCGTGCGGACCTTGTCCTGCATCTCGCCCCGCTCGTAGGCGGCGTCCGGCGCTTCCGGCTCGGACGGCACCAGCGCGGTCGGCAAGCAGGCTTCGTCGACGGTTTCGCTGGTCGCCAGGGGTGAGGTGGATTCGATCGTGTGGATGCGGACGATGGTGCGGCCGAGCCGCTTTTCGTCGGTGCCGACCTTGGCGGCCAGATCCGACAGCGAGGGCTCGTGGCCCAGCTCGCGGCGAAGCGTCTCGCGCGCGGCCTCGAGCTCGCGTCTGACGCGGCGGACCCCGCGGGGCCAGGCGTCGCGGCGCAGGGCGTCGATCATGGCGCCCCGGATGCGCCGCTCGGCAAAGGTTTCGAACTTGATGCCGCGCCCTTCGTCGAAGCGGTGGGCGGCGTCGATGAGGCCGATGACCCCATCCTGCACCAGGTCGCCCACATCAATGGAATGAGGCATCGTCGACGCCATGCGTCGGGCGAGTGCTTCGACAAACGGGAGACCCGCGACGATTCGACGGCTTTGGGCGGCGGTCATGGTGTGGGCGCGCATTTCGTTTTTGGCTCCTGAAAGGCCGGTTTACCCGGCACGAGCCTCGTGTATCGCAATCGGGGTACCAATATGGAGACAAAACAAAGGCGAACCTGATACAAGGGGACCCTGCTTACGTTAAGTGGTTCAAGATGAACCACTTAGAGATCTAGGTCCGGGCGAAAAAACAGGAAAAGAGGCCGATGTACCGCCCGTACTCTGCCAAAAATTTGACGACAACCGCGCAAATCGTCAATTTGTTGGCAATTTCTGATCACAATTTTGTGTGTCGCAAGTTGCATTTTCGCACAGTGCAAAATTCAAAAACAGGATGGCGTCCGCGTAACTGGAAGTGGAAAAGAGGGATGTGGCGATAGCCGTCGTTCCGTTTCAGTTTGGAACGCCGGCGATCGCCTTTCGATTTTGAGACGGGATTTTCAGGCCTCGGACGCCTTGGCGCCCACCTGCATGCGGATTTCTTTAGCGGTCCCCATCGCGTCGAGCACACTGCTCACGACCTGTGTCGCGCGCGATCGACTGGTTTCATCCGCCGCCTTTTTCTCCATCAGCTCAGCGTGCGCCAGGATGATGCCGAGCTGATTGTTCAACTGGTGAAAGAGGCGGCGAAGTTCCGGCGGTTGTTCCATGGCGCCCCGCTCGAGCAGATCGGTAACCGAGTACGAAAGACGATCCATTTTACTTCTCCGGCCGTGGGCGATGCGGACTCAGCCAGGCGCCGGCCTAGTGCTGAGTCTGCTCCTCCTGCGGACCCTGGGGCGCGCGCCAGAGCGAGTCGGCGAAGATCCGGACCGACCCGCCGGCCGTGCGCACATACTCCACCTTGCCGCCCGCCATCCAGTTGTAGATCGTCCGGCGGCTCACTCCAACAACCTCACAAGCTTTCATGATCGAGAGCGTCTGTCGTTCAATGTCCACGTGCGTGTCCTCCCTGTGAGTCTCCTATCGGAACAGCGTTTACAACTCTGTAGGGTCTTGCGCGGCCTTGTCACTTTCTTGGCGTAAGGACTCCCCCACTTGCTTTAGAACTTTGAAGTTCTCGGTGTCTGTGTCAATATCTTGACGCCTTCACATGCCCGAGACCCGCAAGCATCTTCTGCTCGTCGAAGACGAGACGCCGCTGCGCGAGGCGCTGGCCGAACGCCTCATCGAGCACGGCTTCGACGTCGAGCAATCCGACAGCGGCGAAGCCGCCATCGAACAGCTCGCGGAATTTGCCTTCGACATCGTCATCACCGATCTGCGCCTGCCCGGACTCGACGGCACGCGCGTGCTCGAGGCCGCGCTCGTGCGCTATCCCGATATCGTCGGCATCATCGTGACCGGTTACGGAACCGTGAAGGATGCCGTCGAAGCGATCAAGCGCGGCGCGACCGACTTCGTGACCAAGCCGTTTCAGTTCGACGAGCTGCTCCACGCGCTCAACTCCGCGCTCGAACAGCGGCGGTTGAAGGCCGAGAACGCGTACCTCCGATCGCAGCTTCAGGAACGTTACCGCTTCGAAGGTCTCATCGGCCGCAGCCCCGCGATGCGGGAGCTGTTTCAACTGCTGGAAACGGTCTCGGCTTCGGCAAGCACGATTCTGATTACCGGCGAAACCGGCACCGGCAAGGAAGTCGTGGCGCGCGCCATTCATCACAACAGCCCGCGCCGCGCGCTGCGGTTCGTGGCGCTCAATTGCGGCGCCATCCCGGAAACGCTGCTGGAGGCCGAGCTCTTCGGCCACGTGCGCGGCGCATTTACCGGCGCGATCGGCACGCGGCAGGGACGGCTGGAGCAGGCCAACAAGGGCACGCTCTTCCTCGACGAAGTGGGCACGATGAGCTGGGCGATGCAGATGAAGCTGCTGCGCGTGCTCCAGGAGCGCGAGTTCGAGAGGATCGGCGACACGCACACGATCAAGGTCGATGTGCGCGTCGTCGCGGCCACCAACAGCGACCTGCAGAAAATGGTGTCGGAAGGAGCGTTTCGCGAAGATCTGTTCTACCGCCTCAACATCATCCCGATTCATCTTCCGCCGCTGCGCGACCGCAAGGAAGACATCCCGCTGCTGGTACAGCACTTCCTGAAGAAGTTCACCGTACCCGAATCCGGAACGGTGGGCGCCAGAGCCGATCAGAGCCGGGGGCTCGAGCCCGCGGCCCGCTCCCTGTCGATCTCGCAGCAGGCCCTGCGCTGCCTGATGGGATACAGCTGGCCGGGCAACGTGCGCCAGCTCGAAAATGCGATCGAGCGAGCGGTGGCGTTGAGCGGGGGCCGCACCCAGATCGAAACAGCCGACCTCACGTCGGATATTCAGCAGGCGTCGCAGGGGGCCGCGACACCCGATGTAACGCTTCCCGAGGGCGGCATCGACTTCGACCACTACATCAGCCGCATCGAGCACGGCTTGATTCGCCGCGCCCTCGAGAAGACCGGCGGGAACAAGGGACAGGCGTCGAAGCTGCTGAACCTGAAGCGAACCACGCTGGTGGAGAAGTTGAAGCGGTTGGATCCGCAGCCGGGATAGACGTGCTCGTCCACGTTGTGCTGTTCCGGCCCAAACCGAACCTCTCTGAAGAGAGCCGTCGCGCGATGTTCGACGCGCTCAAAGCCGCGGCGACCGGCATTCCAACGGTGCGTCGCTTTCACATCGGCACGCGCACGACTCATGGCGCCGCGTACGAGCCGATGATGCGCGAGGAGTTTCCGTTCGCGGCCATCGTTGAATTCGATGACCTCGCGGGGCTCAAGGCATACCTCCGGCATCCTCTCCACGAGAAACTCGGCGCGTTGTTTTATCAGTTGCAGGCGAGCGCGCTGGCCTACGACTACGACATGACGGCCGTGTGACCGGCCCCCTAGCCCTGCGGCTTAAGCCGCCGGGTTAGTACGTTCGCGGAATTGACCCTGCACCAGCAAATGGCACACAGTTGCGCCTTTCCAACTGAGCGTCCAGCGCTGAGTTTGAAGGCAGGTTCAATATGGGGCATCGATCTATCGGCTTCCTGCTGCTGGCGGGAGTCCTTGCCGCGTCGCCGGTGTACGCTCAGGATGAGACCCCGGCCGTTGCGACCGAAGAGAGCGCCCCGCGACTGGGCATCGAACGCGACAGTGCCATTCAGGCGGTCACGAGCCTTGCAAATGCGCCGATTCCAGCCGAGCACAACGCGCTGCTGAGCACCGACACCTCGGCCGCCGTCAACAGAACATCCGGCGGTCAGACATCACAGGGATCAGGCGCATTGCGGTTGGCTCTCTACGCAACCTACGGAACATTTCAGGCGCTCGATGTGCACTCCACGCTGAAGGCACTCGACAACGGCGGGGTCGAGGGAAATCCGCTCGTGAGGACTGTCGTCGAGTCGCCGGCCGGCTTGATTGCGGTGAAGGCGGCGTCCACGGCTGGCTTCGTCTACGTCGTCGAACGCCTTCGCAAGAAGAACCGCACGGCCGCGTTTGTTCTCGCGATCGGCGTCACCTCGCTGCAAGCCTACGTCGTCGCCCACAACTACAGCATCGCCAAGCGGTGAAGCACGCCCGCGTCTTCAGAACGTCACTGCAAATGTGCTTGTATTAGTGAGCCACTGGTCAGGAGATCGTCGTCGGTCAAGAACCTGAATCTCTCAGCCAATTCCGCCTTCTTGTACTTGGATTGTGAAGTGACCGTCTGGTCACATTTCAGCCGAAATCCGTGTTTCAGCAAATACTCCAGATGCTTTGAATGCGGAGCGCGATTCAATATGTAGGATTTCCGACCCATCAGGAGTTTCCAAGCGAAGTCCGAGCAGACCCAGTGCCCGTTCCACTCGTTTGTGTATCCATGACTTCTGAAATCGATCTGATGCGAGACAATTCCATCGGGTTTCAGCCATTCCTTTATTGCCTTATAGGTTTCGTCCAGGTCTTCTACATGCTCCATGACAGCCTGAGAAAAGATCAGGTCGACCGATTGACGTCTCAAGATTTCGGCCTCGAACCACGGTGCTACATATGAAATCCCAATGTCAGTCTGGCTCGCACTGTCTTTGCCCAGATTACGTAGCTGATTTCTGATTTCCTCAAGGCGACAGGGCTCCAGGCTTGCATCCTGCTTTTCTCTTGTGAGTATCTGCGAAGGGAAGTTGTAGTTCTTTAAAGAGGGGTGGACACCCGGAAGCTCGGCCTCTCCCGGAATAGGTTCGCGATTCCTGAAAAGCTCGACCAGCTCATCAAAGATTTTCAGGTTCTGCTTAACCGACGCAAACTTGATGATGTCGAATGCGTGATAATGATTGCTGCCGGTGAGCATTCCGGCAAGACCGATTCCAAGTGAATCTCCAGGGCCCAGTTCAGCAATCGTTTCAAAGGAAGTCCTACCTGTGCTTTGTTCAAGCATTACCAGATGCCTGAGCCAGACGGAGTAGCAATAGCGCGAAGAGACGGTCCCACCTGTTCCTTTCAGCCTCGAGACAACTGCGTCGACGCCAGGTACGTAAGTTGAGAGTCCACGGAGTAGTTGTCTCAATGTCATGATTGATGCTCAGACCGTGGGGGGGACCCATGTGGCAATCAACACGCCGTTGTGGCTCATCAAGGCCATGTACCAGTTATCGACTTGTCGGAGTGAAATCGGTATGTCTCGTGGTGCGCACAATCGAACCGGCTGTCCAACCTCCGACGGAGCTTCGCCTTCCCGGGTCCGTCGTGTTGTTCTGTGAGTGGGCTTAACTTCCGGTTGGAGACTACGGGGAGGGAGCGAGCTCCGGAGAGCTTCTGTCCGGACGTGCGTTTGCGGAAGTGAACGCGTGCGGGTTCGTGAGCAGAACTGGTTGCGGCTTGCGTCGTCCTGGTAAACGGTTTCGGCTCAGTCAGTCATCGTTTTTCCGAAAGAAGCTGGTGATAGACATCGGCGTAGCGAGCTGCTACCCGCCGGATTTCGTATCGACGCAGGTGCTGATCTCGAGCCTTCTGCTTCATCGCCTGCAGCTTCCCCTTGAGGCCGATCTCGAGCAGTCGCATCTCGAGCCCGTCGTAGTCGGGAGCCACGATTCCGGAGACACGGTCGGCGATTACCTCGTTCACGCCCGGATGGGCGGTCGTGATGACGGGAACACCAACGGCCATGGCCTCGAGCCACGTCAGCGGCGGCGCATGCGGGCTCTTCCCCTCAGAGACCGGCGACAGAAACGCGTCATAAGACTCGAGGTCGCCGAGAAACGAGCGCCCGCCGGATCGCAACTCGATGCCGGGTGCCTCGAACGCCTTGAATTCCTCCGAAAAGCATTCGGGCTTCAGGGAAAACGTGAAGTGGATATCGGGGCGACGCTCCCGGACGCGTTGAGCCAGCGCGAGAGTCTTGAGCAAATCCGCCCGGCCGATTTGCTTGAGAAAGCCGGACCACAGCAGCCGGACGCGGGTTGCGTTATCGGCTTTTTGAACTGGCTGGCCCTCGTGCTGGGCGGCGCATCCCCAGGGCTCCACCACCACGCGGTCTTCCGCGCATCCGTCTCGAATCAGCCGCTCGCGAGCGGCCTGTGTTCCCGCGAAAACGCGGTCTGTCCCTTTAAGGGCGAGCGCCCGCATGGTACGCGCCGCACGGCTCGCCGGCAGGTAGCGGAACACCGAGGTCACGTATTTGTGCTGCTCGCCGCACACGGCCCGGACGGCGGGCATCATCAGCGAGCTGTCCATCCAGTGGATGACGGCGCGATCGTACGTGCGTAGCGCCGCCTGAATCGTGTGACGTTCGGCGACGAGCGTCGACGCCAGCTCGATGACGGTTCGCGCGGTTCCATGTGGATGACGATAGCCGAGGATCCGGCCGCTGCTCGTCCCGCCTCACGTAGCGATCGCTCGACTTGTGCAGGGCACGTTTCACGAAGGTATAGCCTTCGGCTTGCGGCGGGTGATCAACGTTCACGATGCTGACGAAGCTCGTCTCGATGTTGTGCGTCCTGAGATGCGTCGACAGGTCGAGGAGGAAATTCTTGTCGTCCGAGACGCGGTGCGGAAAGATGCCGACGCCGACGAAGACGGCCGCCTTCATGCCGGCCATCCCGTGTCCGGTCGGTTCTTCAGAACGTTGACGTCCAACGTCCGCGGGCTTGGGGAGGACGAGCCGATGATCGATAAGGGGTTCACGGCATTCGATGCTCGGGCCACGTTGCGCGATCGACTTTGGCCAGTACGTCGCCCGGGAGACAATTGTGTGTCCATATCAGACGGACTTCGTGTGGCGGGAGTCGAACTCGCGCGTTGCCTTTGCCGACGTGCGACGGCGGGAGTGACTGCGCGCCGGCTCGTGAACGGCCAGCGCGACACAGGTGGCGAACAACAACGCCACACCTGGAATCTGCAGGCTGAAGTCGGATAGCTCCTGAACGGCGATGCCGCAGATGCTCGCCACCGCACCCATTCGAATCCACCAGGTCATTTCGTCCTGAGGCTCGACCAGGCGCCGGGCGATTCGTCGAACGACGAGAGCGCCTGCGAGAAGCCAGGGCACGATCACGAGCAAGCCCCCTTCGACGGCGAGCTGCAGGTAGTCATTGTGGGCCTGCTGTGCGTGGACGCTGGGATCCGACTGCGGGTAGAGGATCATGACCGTCCCGTAGGTGTTGAGTCCGGACCCGAGACGCCAGAAGTCCTTCAGCGGCTGCGACGGTATCGCCCCATAACGCAAAGCGCCATTCCAGCGTCCGCGTGTCGCCGTACGAGGCTGCGACCGTATCCAGCCCTCTCCAGGTCGCAGCGCCGGCGATGGCGAGCACGATGGTGGTTGTCACGATGATCTCGGCGCCAGCCGCGGCCACTCGCGCCAAGACCGGCGGCCGCCAGGATGGAAAGTGCGATGCACCCTGCCGCCATACCGGAGCGCGAGAGGGTCCAGACAAGCGACACCGCCATCACCGCAAGGCCGGTTGGCGTCATCAGAATTCCACTCGCTTCGGGCGAGCCGATCCACAACAGGCATTCGCGCACACTGTTCTTCAGACGGCTGCCTGCCAGGGTGATACGGCCGCCAAGGTATCCGGACCCGAGACACAGCGCGAGCAGCATCCATCCCGCGAAGTGGTTGCGGTTCACGAACGGCCCGAAGTGATTGCTCGCAACCTTGAACTGCGATTCCCAGAACCAGTAGATCTTGCCGTTGAACGTCGCCTTCTGCGCAAGCGCCTCCATGGCAACGAGCACCGCGAGGATGCGTGACGGCGCGCACGAGCGTCGAGGCCTTGATGATGCCGGAGTGAAGACCGCGCGCGATGCCGGCGATCCACAGGATGCCGACCAGGAGATACAGCAGCGTCATCCGCGTGAGCGGCGCGTTAACCGACAACGGATGGGGCTTGCGCTCGACTGGCTGAACGTGAAATCGAACGCGCGCAGAAATTCGACGGTCTTCGGCGCGACCGCTTCGATCCAGTGCTGGGGAACGGCGAGCAGTTGGAGAGCGGCGGCCCGACGAGAGCGCGATGATGGCAAACGTCTCGATACTCGCGCGTGATCGCCATCCGCTGACGAGCAGCCACAACCCACACAGAGCGGCGCCAGACAGGAGCGGCCAGTACGCCCAGGGATAGACGCCGCCGAAGGCCAGCACGCCCCACGCTAGCACCGCGACGACGGCCGTCGAAACAGTGCGACTCATCGAGAAAGAGGACATCATCGGAACTAGAAGCAGATGTCGCTGCCCGAGTCGCGGAATGACTTGCCGGCAACCGGGTATGAACTCCCATAGTAATCGGTTGCCGCGAGGCGTCAGTCTTCAGCACTCCTGTTGAACTATTGCATTGAAGACTTCGCTGTTGGCCTTCGCCGAAACAAGGCTGGTGAATTCGTCCCCGGTTCCCACCACGAACTCCCGGATGCCACGACCTGGCGAGGCTGACCATTAACATCCTGCGGACCAAACCGCTCATAGTGGTGAGAATGTCCGACGACGACCAGCTCGGCCTTGTAGCTCGAATAACAGCTGCCAGATCGATCTCATGTTCGGCATATTGCCGTCATAGCCCGAACTGAAGACCGGATGATGCCAGTACGCCATCGTGCATTTCGCGGTGGCTGTTTTTCAGTTCCTGTCCGCCCAGTTGAACTGTGCCGATCCCGGGTCGGCCGGGCGCATGCTGTTGAGAGACAGGATCTTCCAGGCGCCATGTTCGTAGCTGTAGTAGCCGAGGCCGGGTGGCCCGGCCAGATTGCCGAAATATTGGAAATATCCAGCCGCGCCGCGCGTGTAGTAGTCATGATTGCCTGGCGAAGGCCGCGTTCGTGCGAGATGCCGTCCCCATGTCGGCGTCGTAACACCTCTGGAACTCCTCCGGCGTTCCCGTTCTCGTACACGTTATCGCCGGCGGTGAACAGGAGGCCTTCGATGCCGTCGAGCAGCTTCGCCACTTTCTCACCGGTTTCCGGCGTTTCACAGTTCGCGAGATCTCCCGCTCCTGTCAGGACGACAGTCGGCAGAAACGGTTCTGGAGCTGGCGTCAGGGACGAACCCGGGCTCGAGGGTCCCGCCGGATTGGATGGAGCGTTTTGGCCGCCGCATGCAAGCCAGAGAGCCATGACTGAGACCGACGCCGCCAATGTGAGGCGGGCATTGTTGCGCATCAGCTCTCTCCCAGCTTCGGACCCTGTCCGGAACGCATCAGGCGTTCGTAGATGGATTCAAGTTGTTGTGTGGACCGATCCCAGTCGTAGAGCTGCGCCACACGCGTGGCGGCCGCCGCGCCCATGCGCTCGCGAAGCCCAGCATCGGCCAGAGCGGCCTGAAGCGCATTCGCAAGCTGGTCCACATCGCCCGCCGGGAACGTCAGGCCGGTATCGCCGAGCGCCTCGAGATTCTCCGGCAACGCGCTCGCCACGATGCAGCGCCGCGCCGCCATCGCTTCCAGCAGCCCTGTTGACAGGCCTTCGATCTGTGACGGAAGGATGAACACCTCTGCGTGCTGAACCAGGGCACGGAACTCGGCGCCGAGAACGGCGCCGACGAAACGCACCTGCGGACCTTCGTGGCTTTTCAGATTCTGCGCGTAGGCCCCGTTGTAGAGATCCTCTCCGGCAACCACCAGGTCGACATCAGGAGGACTGATTCTCGCGAAGGCCTCGAGCAGATCGTGACATCCCTTCTCCGGTACCAGGCGCGCGGCGAAGAGCACGTAGCGGCGCTTGCCCAGACCCAGTGACGCCAGCCTTTCGCGCGATTCGGGCGCCCATCTCGCGACACCGTTCGGCACGTAGATCGGTGACCGCCCCGGGCGTGCCTTGTACGCATCCTCGAGCGTGCGGCTGACGACCACGACCGAGTCGGACCACCGGCGCGACGTCGCGTCGGACGCCCAGAGATACGCCGACGCGCCGAGGCCCCACTTCGCGCGTTGCCAGTCGAGCCCGTGACTCTGGACGACCACCGGGATTCCCCGGACTTTCGAGATCGCGATCGCGGGCGCGAAGTTCGTCGTGTGCACGTGCAGAATGTCGGTCTGGCCGCCAAGCGACAGCGCGGCCGCCACGGCGTGGGTCACGGCGTCGAGGTGTTTGGTGGCAATCGACCACGTGGGCCGGATCTGCGATGCCCCGATAGTTGCGCGACTCGGTGCGGGCCAGGTGCGCCCTCGTGAACACCGTCACTTGGTGGCCGCGGGCAACCAGGCGCGACCCGACCTCTTCGACGACCTTCTCGACACCACTGGCCGACGGCAGGGTCTTGACGCCCAGCATGGCTATGCGCATGAGCCGCTCACGGGTTAAGGGTTACCGGTTGAAGAACGGGCCGAACGGGGCGTACGGCTCGGTCGAGACGGCGTGCGCGCTTCTCTTGATATTGACGTTGAGAAACTGGACGCGCTGCGGCGCGGACGAGTCGCGCCTGACATCGTTGTAGTCGACGTAGCGGTCGAACGGAATCGACTGGCCGAGCGTGACGCGGCACTTGTTCGCCAGGACCCAGCTCAACGGCGCCCGTTTCGGCAACGCCGGGATTCGCCGGCTTCGCATCGCTGTCCTGGCAGTCGTCACCATCCAGCAGTTCTGTTTGCAGGCGCTCACCTTGCCACGAATAGCGGCCGCCGAGGGGCCTTCGAGAATCTCGCTCCAGGATTGCTTCGCCAGATTCCCCATCAGGAGATCGGGGCGGACGTTGCAGGCGTACACGTCCGACCAGGGATCGATGAAGGCGAAATCGCTCGCCGCGGTGCACGGAATCAGCCGGTCCTGGCCGAGCGTCTTGGCGATGAGCCCGAGGTTCAGGTACGCACGGAACCAGTTCTTCACCGACCACGTGCTCAGCATCTCGACGATGATGCCTTCGATTTCCCTGGCGACGCGCACCCGGTCGTACGGGATGTTGTCGCTCTTGTGGAACTGAAACGCGTTGTGCAGCGCCGAGGTTGCCAGCTCCACCCCCTCGCGCCGCGCGAAACGGTAAAGGTCGACCATCTCCGACGCGTTGTCATCCTGGATCACCGCGGCGAAGCCCACGTCGGTCGCGCCAAGTTCCTTCAACCGCCGGAGGCCGGCCACTTTCTTCTTGAAGCCGTCCTTCTCGCCGCGGATCTCATCGCTCTTCTCACCGGCGGCCTCGAGGCTGAACCGGACTTTGATGTTGGGGTATGCCTTGATGATCGGCTCGATGCGATCGACGTGCAGACCGTTCGAACTGATCTCGAGCGTGCGTGCCTTCGGGTGCAGGAGCGCCACGATGTCCGCGAGGTCGCGGCGCAGCGTTGGCTCGCCGCCGGTGATGTTCAGGTTGTCGAAGCCGCCCGGCAGCTTAGCGAGCGTCTCGAGCGTCACTTCGTCGCGCTGCGGCGTCGGATGCTGCCAGATGTGGCACATCGAGCACTTCGAGTCGCAGCGATAGGTCGTGATGACGGTTAGGTCCATGATGTCTGCCGTTCGGCGACCGCCACGTGCGGCCGCGTCACCGATTCGATTGCCTGCCGGTAGATTTCTGTGACCGTCGCGATGTGGCCCTCGACGGAGTGATGCCGCATGACGTACTCGCGCGCGTTCCGGCCGAACGTCCTGGCTTTGGCCGGCTCCCGCTGGAGCTGGATAATCGCCTGCGCCAGCTCGTGGGCACTGCCGGCCTCGACGAGCAATCCGCGCTGACGATTCACGACGAGCTCCGGAATGCCGCCGATGCAGCTGCCGATGACGGGCACGCCGGCGGCGAAGGCCTCGAGAATGACCATGGGCTGGTTTTCATACCAGAGCGACGGGATGACGAGCGCCCGCGCGTTGGCGAGCAGTTCGGTAATCTCCTGCTTCGTCTTCGTGCCGACGTAGCGGACGTTCCTGGGCAGGTGGCTGAGACGATGGCGCAGGCCGGGATCGTCGCAGGCGCCAACGAGCACGATCGGAGCGCCGTTCACGTGCTGAGCCGCGTCGAGCAGCGTCTCGACCCCCTTGAGCGATTCCATCTTTCCGATGAAGAGAAAGTGACTGCCATCACCGCGCGGCGGCAGCACCGGATCGGCCGCGATGAAATTCGGCACGTGTCGCACGCAATCGGACGGCCACCCGTGCTCGAGCAGCTTCCCCGCCAGGAAGCGGCTCGGCGACAGGAAGTACTGGACTTTGCTCCTGAGTCCGCTCCCCCAGTGCGCATAGGCTTCGATCGCAGCCATACCGCTCGCGGCCAGCGAGTCCTTCTTGCAGCGTTTGACAAGCGCCCAGTGGTACCGTCCGGGCCGGCACGCCTCGCACAGCGCCCCGGTCTCGTCCACCCGGAAGTGCGAGTTCGGGCACATCAGCTTGTAGTCGTGTTGCGTCCACACCACCGGAAGGCCCAGCCGCGACGCGGCAAAGACGATCGACGGCGTCAGGTGCGCGTGGATGTTCTGCAGATGGACGACGTCGGGCTTGAAGCGATCGACCAGCGTGGTGAACTTCTGCTCGGCTTCGCTGCTGAAGATGCTGCGCCGAAGCACCCGCACGCCGGTGGCGACCGACTTGTGCCGATTCAGCTCGCGGAAGTCGATGTAGCTGACAAACAGGTCTTCGTTCGGATCCGGTTCGTTGCGCGTACCCGCCATCGCGAAGAATCCGACCGCGTGCCCGGCGCCGCGCAAGGCTTCGGCCAGACCAAACGTGTAGGTACTGTCGCCTCCCTGGCGGAAATGCCGCGTGTTTGCGATCAGTATTCGCACATCAACCCCCGGTGCTGCTGATCGCCGGCGCGGCCGCGGCGCGCGCGCGGCAAGGCATAACGACGATAGACGGCTTCCAGCCGATCGACCGCGGCACCGAGCGTGCCGTTGGCGTCGATCCATTGCCGTTGCAGGGCCAACAACTCGTCTCGTTCGCGATCCGCCCGAACAATCGCGCGAGCCATTTCCGCCGGATCGCGCTCGGCCACGACCTGCCATGCGCGTGGCAGAATCATCCGAATGTCCGATACTCCATGCTGACCACAGGGGTTCCCACCGTCATCGCCTCGAGCACCACATTCGGGCAACCCTCGAACAGCGAGGTCGAGAAGAGCACCGACGACTGCCTCACAATCTCGACCGCATCCGAGCGCACGCCGGCAAACGCCACGACGTTCTCGAGACCCATATCCCGCCACGCACGCTTCACCTGCTCGGCGTAGTCTCTTGTGTGGGGTAGGCAGTCGCCGACAAACAGCACCCGCCAGCGGGCGTCCAGCCGATGCAGCGCTTCCGCGACGCGCAGCGCCATGACATGATCTTTCTGCGGGCGCATCGCGCCGACCAGCGTGGCGAGCCTGGCGGGCGGCGTGGGGAAGAACTCCCGTCGCGGATCGACGCCGCCGGCAGCCGCCTTGGCCTCGAGACCCGCCACATCGAGACCGTTCCAGACAACGTCCACACGATCCAATGGCAGTTCAAACAGCTGGCGGGCGAAACGCGCCCCGGAATGGCTGTTCGCCACCACGCCCGACACCATCCCTCGCGTCAGCTTCATCGCGGCGCGGTATTTCCAGGGCAGCGTGTAGTTGTCGTTGCGCTCGGAGTTCAGCGCCGGAATGCCCGTTCGCAGCCCGGCCAGCCGCGCGTACAGATTCCCCTCGGGCAGGAACCCGTGGATTACGTCAGGCCGGAACGCGGCGATCTTCTCGCGGATGGCCATGACCAGGGTGGGATCGAATCTCCAGCGCTTTCTGGCCGCGACCACGCGCACGCCCGATCCAGCGAGATCGCCGGCGCGCGGGTTGTCGGAGCGCAACGTGTGAAGCATCACCTCGTGGCCACGTGACGCGAGCCCGCGGCTCAACGCAATCACCTGAGTTTCTGCTCCACCGTAAATCAGGTTGTTGATAATCAGGAGGACCCGGAGCGGCGTGTCACTCTTCGGCGCGCCATCGATCGTCCGCACCGGTGGACGAGACATGCTGGCAACCGCCATCACGCGTGCTGCCCGGCCGGAATCCGTTCCGCAACGTGGATCTGGTAGATCCCGAAACGGCGAAGGAAGGCAATGCCGCCGAGCGTCCGCTCCACGAACGTCCACAGCCCGCGTGGCAGGAGACGTGCGACGATTCGCGGCATGAAACAGACGCTGTGGGTTTCGATGACGCGGAACCCGTGACGCTCGACGAGCGCCTCGAGCTCGCGGCACGCCAGGACGTTCTGCGTTTCCATGCCCAACAACTTTCGGATGCCGACAACCAGTCGCAGCAGGCTGGTGCGGTTGCCGTGATTGTTGAAGACGAACTTTCCGTCCCGCCTCAGGACTCCGGCAACGGCCCGCACGCCCGCATCGCGCAACGCCGGCTCTGCGTTCAGGAAGAATCGAAAACACGTGACACAATCGAAATCGGTGCCAGCGGGCAACACCGTTGGATCGGTCGTGACATCGCCCAGAATCAGCCGCGCGTCCTTGACCTTGGCGCGCGCCTCGCGAATCATCGCCTCGGACACATCGACGCCGGTCGCGCTCGCAGCCGCGGACCGGACGAACGAGAGAATCCGGCCGGTGCCACAGGCGAAGTCGAGAAGGTCAGGTCTGCCGTCCGGAAAATGCCGCCGCAGAATTCCAGAAAGCACCGGCTGCTCCAGCCGCCAGATCTCGGCGTCGTACGCCCCCGTCGCATACAGCGCCGTGTCGTACATCTGCCCGTGCCCGGTCTGTGTATGAGATTGTCGATATGAGTTCGTCATTGGATCGCCTCCGCCTGCAGCATCCCCAGTAGCTGGCCGAATGCGCTGTCCCACCCGAAATACTCAACGGCGCGACGGGCGCCCGTGGGTTCGGGCGCCTCTTCTCGAAGTGCATCGAGCCCGCGCATCAGCTCGGCCGTCGTGCGCCAGAACACGACCCCTGGCACCGACGGAAACAACTGCGGCAGGTCGCCGAACGGGGTCGTCAGCACCGGGATCCCGCACGCCATCGCCTCGAGCACACTCAGCGGCATTTCAATCGCGCCGGTCGGATCGTGCACCGGAAAGACGTACGCATCTGACAACTGGTAAAGCTCTTCGATCTGCGGCACGACGCGATCGAGAACGGTAATCCCGGCGTTGGACAACGCCGTTCTCAGATCCCCGTCCTGGGGGGTGCTCGTGCTCGCCACCAGCACGACCTGCGTCCGCGGCCGCGCGGCGATCTCCACAAGCGCTTCGAGATTTCGCGACGCCGCCAGGTGGCCGACGTGGAGCACGGTGTACCGGTCTGACCGAAGGCCGAACTTCCTGCGCAGTGCCGCCTTGGCTGTCGAGTCCACCGGGTGAAACCGCACGATATCGATGCCCGGCGGCACGCGGGAGGTCCGGAATCCACACGCCGCCATCGCCGATGTCGCCTTCATCGATTGCGTAAAGACGTGAAGCGACGAGAGAAGGGGCACGAACGCTCGCGTCCAGAGGCCCGACTGCCGCGGCTGGAGTCCGATCACCGCGAGCCTCGCCGCCGGCACCATTCGATTTAATGCGATCAATCGCAGAAACGTCGCGGCCGTAAGTGACGACTTCGGCAGATACAGGAGGATGTCCGGCTCGAACGCGCGCAGCTCCGCGCGCAGCCGCCTCGACAACATCGACTTACCGAACGGCACGCTGCGGGTGGCAGGCGTGGCCGGCGGCACTGACGAATTGCTGATCGCCAGCATCTGCACGTGCCGCTCCAGGTATCGCGCGAGATTCAGCGAGAAGACTTTCATGCCTTCATCGAACGGCTCGTCCAGCAGTTCGGTCACAAGACACAGTCGTGTCGGATGAATGGGCGTCGTGGTCATGTCTTCCTGGTGCGGGTTGTCCGTCAGTGTGTGGCCGACGCTTCGCTGTGCGCCGGCAGATCGACGCGTGGTCCCGGTGTCGGGTGGTTCGCAAACACCTGCTCGTAGATGGCGAGCGCCGCGTCGGGCGTGTGTGCCGCTTCGTAGCACCGGCGCACTAGCCGGCCCGTTTCCTGCCAGTCGTTGTCGTCGCTCATCAGTCTGGCGACCAGCCGGGTCATGTCGTCCAGATCGGTGGCAGCCGTCACAACCGACTTGCCGTCGAGGGTCGAACCGGTGTCGGTAAAACTGACGGTGGGGACACCGCGGGACCAGGATTGGAGAAAGGTGTTCGGAAATCCTTCGAATGCCGATGTGTTCACGAAGATCCGTGCCGAATCGAAATGCTTGTCGATGTCGGCGAACGGCACGAACCCGACGAATTCGACGTTGGGAATATTCGCCGCCTCCTCTTTAATACGGAGGAAGAAGCTCTCGCCATCGGCCTCCGCGGAAGGTCCCCCGACCATGCGGAAGGACAAGTGCGGCAACCGGCGAGCCAGCTCGAGAAACAACTCGGGGCGCTTCCCTGTTCGCAGAGCCGAGACCCACAGTACACCGCCATTCCTGCCGGCACTCTTCTGTGGAGGATCAGCGTAGCAACTGGGCACGATGGTCGGCACTCGACCGTACCAGCGATGACAATCCCGAGACTGGCCTGCATGCTGCGCAACTATGTCGTCTGCCAGTGTAAGGCCCAGTTGAAAGAGCTGCCGATCGCGCCATCCGGCGCGCCGCTGAAAGAGTTGCCAGGTTTGATCGCGAGCGACATCGAGGTCGCATGCCGCCGCGTAGACGAAGCGTCGACGGTAGGTCTTTGCAAACAAGGCGATGACACCAGTCTGCGCGCATGCCGCCCGTTGATAGTAAATGTCGGCATCAACGCGACGGAGAGCGGACCAAAGCCCGGTGAGCCGCGGATGGAAGAAACGAAGTACCGGCAGACCCTGAACCGGCGCGTGACACTTGAACACCGTCACTCCCTCTACGGTGATCTGGTCCGGCTGACCGTAGTCCAAGCAGATCATGGACACGGGATATCCGCGCTTCGCGAGTTTCTTGGCGAGGAGACTTTGCTGAACCTGCGCACCGCCGGCCGACGGAATTCTCCGATCATCGGCGAGCACGGGCCAGGTATCGGGCGCGACAAAGCAGATGTGCGGCTTGGCCATCATTGTTGACGTCCCCCTTACGCCGCCCAGCGTTCGTGCCACATTTGGAAGGCCAGCAAAGACCAGACGCGATTGGTGGCATTCTCGTCTCTGGCTCTGAATCTGCGAACAGCCTTCTCCACCAGCGCGGGCTCAAGGATGCTCTGTCGTTTGATGACGGCAGGATCGAGGTACCGGTCGATCAGGTGACTCAGGTCGCCTCGCAACCATTGGTCGATCGGGACACCGAAACCCATCTTGGGCCTGTCGACGAGCGCCGAAGGCACGTGCTTGTAAAGAACTTTGCGCAGGAGATGCTTGGTTCCCAGCGAGCCCCGCCGCATGTGCAGCGGCAGCCGAAGCGCAAACTCGACCAGGCGATGATCGATGAGCGGTTCTCTCCCCTCGATGCTCGCCGCCATCGTGGCGCGATCGACTTTCGTCAGGATGTCGCCAGGAAGGTAGTTGTGCAGATCCCACAACGACATCTGGTCGGCAAAGTCGCCGTGATAGGAGTCCGCGGACTGTCGCGGCTGCGGGACGCCGCTGGCCAGGCTGGCGGCTTCTCCGGCCCACCAGCTGTTGCCCAGGGCGGTCTGATACATCTTCCCGTTGGTGTCGCTGCCGAACCAGTCGCGGAATCGTTTCAGCCGCACGGTTGGCCGCTGGCGGCCGCGCCAGGTTCCCGGAAGATAGCGGCTCGCCGCAAGCCAGTCGTCGAGCGGATCGAGCGGAAGCCTTCGCATCCCGCCACCGATCAAGTGGCGCACCTGGGCCGGAACCGCTTCGCGGCGCTGACCGTTGCGGATCATGCCCGCATACACCTCGTAGCCTGAGAACAGTTCGTCCCCGCCATCGGCCGACAGCACGACCTTGACGTGCTCCCCCGCCATCTTCGAGACGAGATAGGTCGGTATGCCCGACGAATCGGCAAAGGGTTCGTCATACAGGTCCGCCCAACGGACCAGAATGTCCTTCGCTTCGGCGGACTCGAGCGTTCGCGCGGTGTGAACCGTGCCCAGGTGTTCGGCGACCTTCTGCGCATGGAACGCTTCGTTGAAACGATCGTCGGAAAAGCCGATGGTGAATGTTCGGATGTTCCCGTGTTGCTTCTGGAGCAGCGCCGTGACCACCGAGGAATCGAGGCCGCCCGACAGGAACATTCCCACCGGGACGTCGGAGACCATGCGCAGGCGGAACGCGTCTCCCATGAGCGCTTCGAGCTGCTCGGCGAGCTGATCTTCATTGCCTTTCAGCGGATCCTGCAGCGCGTCGAGGACACTCCAGTACCGGCGCATGACCGGCTCGCCGCCGTCCTTCAGTTCGAGCCAATGGCCGGGCTCGAGCTTGAACACGTTCTTGTAGATGCTCCGCGGTGCGTTGATGTAGCCGTAATAGAAGTAGTCGGCCAGCGCGCTTCGGTCGATCTCGGGCTGCCAATGCGGAAACGCGCGGAGCGCCTTGAGCTCGGAGCCGAAGCAGAGGGTCGTGCCGTCCCAGCCGAAATACAGCGGTTTGACGCCGAGGCGATCGCGAATCAGGAGGAGACGCCGCTCGACCTTGTCCCACACGGCCATGCGCGAACATGCCGATGAAGCGGCGCACCGCGGCTTCGACGCCCCACGCCTCGATGGCCTCGAGCACGAGTTCCGTGTCACCGCTGCTGGCAAAGGACTGCCCCTCCGACTCGAGCTGGCGCCGGAGATCGCGAAAGTTGTAGACCTCGCCGTTGTAGACCATCACATAGCGTCCACTGCGCGAGACTCGGGCTGACGGCCCTGTTCGGACAGATCGAGAATGGACAGCCGGCGGTGTCCGAGTCCCACGCCGTCGCCCACCCACACGCCGCCGGCATCGGGACCACGATGGTGGAGCGCCCGCACCGCCCGTTGAAGGGCCGTCTCCCACGAGGGCATGTCGCCGGTTGAGGAAAAGAATCCAGTAATCCCGCACATATCTACACTCCATCTGACCGTCGTCATCCGCGACGGCACAGGTTGAGTCCGCACGAGTGGCCGCCAGAATCGCTGACGTGCGGTTTCGGCTTGTGCGTCACTCGCGCGTTCAGGGGCTTTGTGTGTTCGGGCGAGCAGAATCCCGACGGCAATCCACAGCAAGCTGTTGGTCGCCGTCGGATTCAGGCGGTTGTTGGTCAGCGACGAGAGCAGGAAGGCGAACAGGGCCAGCTCGCTTCCCGCGAACAACGCCCGGTAGCGGGCATCGGGATCGGTGCGCGCGCCGCGCCGAAATCCGCGCCACGTGTACGAGTACCACGCCACGATCGGCAGGGAACCGATGACGCCGAAGTCGAGAATGAGATCGAGGAACGCGTTGTGGGCCAGGCTCGCCGGAAAGATCTCCTGGAATTGCTGGGCGTCGGTCCACATGATCGACTGCAGTCCCTGGCCGAACCACAGGTGGTCCGCAATGTCGGGCAGCAGCGGTACCCAGAGGTTGTCCACTCTGCCGGCGCTGATCTCGTTGACGTCCCTGCTGTTCACCCCATACCCGATTCGATCGAGCAGCGGCGCCGGGGCCGAAAATAGGAGCAGCGCGGTCGCGCACAGCACGACCAGCCTCTTTCTCGGCGCCCCCTTCATGAGCACCACGACCGTGATCACCGCCAGCGCGAGATATGCACCCCTGGAGAAGGTCAGCAGCACGGCCAGGGCCGTCATCGCCAGCACTCCGCCGAGAGCCGTTCTCGAACGGCCCTGTTCGGTTCCATCCCAGACCCCGAGACCCAGCCCGTAGGCGATCGCCAGGAACGCACCGAGCTCATTGGAGTGGAACCCGAGACTGACGAGATGCTCGTTGCGCTGGGTCGCCATCACCGACAGCGCGTCTCCCGATGTCGCCACCTGCCCGATGATCAGCACGTCGAGCGCGCACACCAGCGTCCAGACAGGCGCCATAATCGCGCCCAGCTTCTGTTTGTCGTACAACGCCACACCGACGACGAGCGCGAGCACTGGGAGGAGGACACCCGGAAACACGACGGTTCTGTAGTACGTCCAGGGCACACCCAGATCGGTATCGGAGCCGGCCAGTACCCACGTCGGAATCGTTCCGACACTCTGGGCCCCGTGCACACCGCCCGCGACGATCGTGGCAATCAACAGCCATGTCCACTTGTTCGTGACGAGAGAAAGGCTCGATCGCTCGCCCATTCCCAGCCGCAGCAGATAAGCGCCCAGCGTCAGAGCGATGCAGGCATACAGGACGTAGCTGAATTGAACCAGATCGAAGAACACGGCAGGGATACGCAATAGCCAGACCAGGGCGACCCAGATGGTCACCGTTGCCGCCAGTCGGAAATTGCTGACCAGCAGCAACACCAGGGGCAATGCGACGACCGCGCCGAGCTCGATTCGCCGTGTGTAGGCGACCAGCACCACGGCCGCAACGACAAACAGCGCGCCGATGGCAATCGATCCGATTGATTCCTGATCTCTTGAAAACCCGATTCGCTCGCTGGTCATTGAACGCATGTGCATCTCACGCCGTATCTCAAATCGTTTGCATGTCCCGCAGGACCGGCAGCGCCTCTCTCCTGGCGGTCAGCGTCCCTCGCAGCACGAAGAGGAGACCCGCGAACACGAGAACGTAGCTCAACGCGTAGGCCGCCGGCGCCGCCTGGGCGCCCAGCGAGGGGCGCCACACGATGCTCAGGGCGACATACAGCGCCGGCCCGCAAATGGCCTGCGCGATGTAGCTGCCGACCCGACGCTGCGTGACCAGCACCATCTGCAGCGGGTAGTCCATCACCTTGAAGACGTCGCCGATCAGCTGAAACGCCAGCAGATCGCGCATCGGCGCGAAGCTGGCTGGTCAGGACGACCGCGATGATGACGTCGCGCAGCAGATAGATCGCCGACGCGCAGCAGGCGGTGACGATGCAGAGCTGCACGATCGTCCGGCGCAGCAACTCGCCGCGCGCGCCTTCTCCTTCAAGCGATGAAAAATAGGCCATGAAGTAGAAGCCGAGCGCCGTCGTGATCACGCCGACGTACATGTCCGACAGACGCCAGGCGGCCTGCAGGTAGCCGCCCTGCTCCAGCCCCAGGGTCCGCACGGTGCCGCCCCTCACGAGCAGCTGGGCGAGCGGCAGGGCAATCGAGTGGGCGATGAGCATCGGATAGAACTTCCAGATGTCGCGGAGGGTCGCGCGGTCGAACCCGCTGAACAGCGCACGCGGTGAAATCAGCTTCGACCGAAACGCGATCCAGCTCGACACTGCCAGCTTGCTGCCATAGACAGCGGTCATGCCGACGAGACCGCCCCAGATGCCGAAGGTGTAGGTCAGACCTGCGAACAGGATGAACTCGACGATCGTGCAGGCAATGCTCGCGCTCGCAATCAACTTGATCTGCTTGAGCCCGTTCAGCGCGCCAATCAGCACCGTGTCGACGACCGCCAGCATCACCACGAACCCGCCCGCGACGATCACCGGCCAGTATTTCGCGTCGAACAGCAGCCACGAGCTCAGCGTGGAGGCACTCGACAGCACGACAAGGGCGACCAGCCCGCTCATCAACAGCACAGACCAGATCGCGGTGGCCCACAACTCCTGCAGGCGCGCGGGCGACGAACGACGCTCCGCGGTGAGGTTGACGACCGCGGTCTGCGCGCCGTTCGCGATCGCGCCGGTCGAAACCTGGATGAAATTGGCGATTTCCCCGACCAGGGCCATCCCCGCTGGTCCGAGGAAGAGCGCCGACACCTTTGCGCTGAAAAAGGCCAGCACGATGCGGAGCACGCTGTTGGCGCCGGACCAGCTCATGGCTTTCCACAGAGCCGTTTCCCGGACGTTCAGACGCTTCAGCAATCGTCCGCTCATGGATGTCGTATGCAGATGGAGATGTCGTGTGCAGATGAGAGAAGCGGGCTTAGTACGCGCCGCGGCGGAACAGGGCCGGAACCGTGCGCGCGAGAATCAACAGGTCGGTGAAGATCGACCAGGACTGAATGTAATCGCGCTCGAGACGGACGACTTTGTCGAAATCGAGGATTTCGTTGCGCCCGCTCACCTGCCACGGTCCGGTCACGCCGGGCACGACGAACAGCCGCGTCATGTCGCGCTCGAAGTAGTGCTTGAGCTCGTCCGGAAGGCACGGCCGTGGCCCGACGAGGCTCATCTCGCCCCTGAGCACGTTGAAGAGCTGCGGCAGCTCGTCGAGCGACGTGCGCCGCAGGAATCGTCCGACACGCGTGACGCGGGGATCGACTTTGATCTTGAACAGGCGCTCGTCGGGGTACTCGTTGAGATGCTGGAGCGCCTCCCGTTCTTCGTGCGCGCCGACCCGCATCGTCCGGAACTTCACGATGTCGAAGAGCTTTCCACCAACGCCGGCTCGACCTTGTTTGAAGAACACCGGACCGCGGGAATCGAGCTTCACCGCGATCGCGACGAGCAACAGCACCGGCCAGATCACCGCGAGCCCGAGGATGGTCAGCACGAGATCCATCGCGCGCTTGACCAGCAGCTGCGGAATACCCAGCCTGATCGGCCTGCAGCCGCAGAAACGGCCCGATGGCGCTTCGCCGCACCTCGAGCTGCGTTCCCGAAATCGCCTTCAGCGTCGCCGGCAGCACCGACACCGACGCGCCGACTCGAAAACAGTGCCCGACCACCGTTTCCAGCCTGGTGAACGGCAGGTTGGCCACGATGATGAGACCCTGTGCCCGCGCGGCAGAGAGCGCCGCCTCGATATTGTCGAGCCGGCCTACGAGCGGAACGGTACCATCGTCGAGATCCGACTCTTTCGTTCTGGGCGGCACACGACCGACGATCTCCAGTTCGCATCCTGAAGTCCGGCGGCACCGGTTCGCCAGCCTGTCGGCCTCCTCGACGCTCCCGACGACGACCACTCGCATCCGCAGCAGGCCCTGGTCGTAGCCGGCTGCCACCACGTGGTCCAGTGCCAGCCTGAACAGCCAGACGTAACCGGCAATGACCGCCGCTGAATAGAGATAGGCCGTCTTGTTTGGCAGATCGGGCGTGTCACGGCCGAACAACTGTGCCTGCACCCATCCAAGGAACGCCGCAATCAGGACACCCGACGCGATCTTGACGAGATCGACGCGGGCCTTCCCTCCCGCATACGCGCCACACGCCCAGAGCGAGAGCGGGAGCAGGCAGAACACCATGGCGACGAGCGGTACGTGGTCGGGAAGCGGGCGGATTCCGCCTGCCGACACCAGCTCCCAGGTTCTCAAGACCGCGCCAATCGCGAGCACGCCGGCCAGGCTGTCTGTGACGAAGAGCGTGACGACCCGGACGACTCTCCGGGACGACTCGCTCCAGCCGCGGAACGCCCGCTCGTCGAGACCCGAGCGGACGTCCACGGTTGGAAGGTGAACGCCCTGCGGTAGTGCAACGACCGCCGGATGCGATGCTGGGGGGGCTGAAAATCGCACTGAAAGTTCCTCCGTGGCTGATAGCGCTTAAGTGGTCGCCACGTAGTAGCCGGCGTATTCCTTTCGGTAGTACTTCGAGTAGTAGTACGCGTTGCCCTCGAGGTCGACGCGATTCAACACGGCCCCGATGAACTTCACGCGCGCGTGCTCGAGCTGGTCGAGCGCCGTCTGCGCGGCATTGCGGTTCGTGACATCGGCGGCCGCGACGAAGAGCACGCCCGACGCGCGATAGCCGATGACCGCGGCATCGGTCACCGCCATGACCGGCGGTGTGTCGATGACGACGAGATCGAAGTGATCCTTGAGCGAGTTCAGCAACTCGGCGAATCGCTTCGAGCCCAGGAGCTCCGCCGGATTCGGCGGAATCTTTCCCGCCGGCAGCACGTAGAAGTTCGGCAGCGCGGTCTGGCGCATCACCTCGTTCGCCTTGGCGGCGCCGACCAGCAGATTCGAGAGGCCGGGTTCGTGCTCAATTTTGAGCGCCTCGTGCACGCGCGGGCGGCGCATGTCGGCGTCGATGAGCAGCACGCGCTGGCCGGCCATCGCCATGCCCAGCGCGAGATTGCACGCCACCGTGGTCTTGCCTTCTCCCGGTCCCGTGCTCGTCACGACCACCGAGCGCGATCCCCCGTCGGCGAACGAGAACAGCACGTTCGTGCGAAGCCCCCGGAACGCTTCGGCGAAGTTCGCCGGTACGCTGCCGTTGATGAGCGGGTCGCCGGCGTGCTCGCCGGTCAACTTCGGAATGATGCCCATCGATGGCAGACCCAGCTGCGTCTGCAGCTCTTCCGGCGTCTTGATCCGGTTGTCCATGTACTCGAAGAAGAACGCGACGCCGACGCCGCAGAGGATGCCGCCCAGAAGCCCGATCAGCAGGTTGAGCATCCGGCGCGGGCTCACCGGGTCGGACGAGACGTCGGCCGGGTCGACAATGCGGATGTTGCTCGTCTTGAGTGCGCCCGATACGCCGGTTTCCTTCGCGCGCTGCAGCAGGCTCTGGTAAATCTGCTTGGAGCTCTCGACATCGCGTTCCAGCACGCCGTAGTCGATCGCCTTGCGGTTCATCGACTGCGCTTCGCCCTTCTGCGCGTTCAGCGCCGACGTCAGGCTCTGTTCCTGCGCCTGCGCCGCCTGGTATTCGGTCCTCACGCCCTGCACGACCTTCGCGATCTCGCCGTCCAGCTTCATCTGTGACGCTTGAATCGCCGACTGCATCCGCAGCATCTCGGGATGCCGCTCGCCCAGCTTCTCGGCCTGCTGCGCGCGCTGCCGCTGCAGGTTCGCGAGCTCGCTCTTCTGCTGCTGGATGAACTGGTTCGCCAGAATCGCCGGGAACGTGTCGAGCGCCGCCGCGTCGTGCTCGATCGACGCCAGCTGCCGGTACATCGATTCCTTCAGCAGGCGGTCGGTCTTGGCCTTGGTCACGGCGCTGTTGAGATCGGCCAGCTTCTGCACCACGATGTTCTGGCGATCGGCGACAGACAGCGCGTCGGTCTGCTCGCGGTAGTGCTGCAACGCCGTTTCGGCCGCTTCGACCTGCGCACGCTGCTCCTCGAGCTGCTGGGCGAGCCATGCGGAGGCGTCGCGCGACGCCGTAAAGCGGAACTCGAGGTTCTGCTCGATGTAGGTCTTGGCGATCCCGTTGGCGACCTTCGCCGCGACCACGGGATCCTGCGACCGGAAGCTCACCTCGACCAGCCGGCTGTTGCGAACCGGCGAGACGTTGAGCCGATCGAGGAAGTTGCTGATCGCCTTCACCTGCACCGCCGTTTCCCCGGGCTCCGGAATCGCACTCGGCGCCTTGCTGCCGACGAGCGATGCCGCCCACGCCGCCGAGGAGCGCACCGTGTTGCCGATCGAGAACCCTTTCTTGGCAGGGTCCGGGCTCAGCTCCGTGTTGCTCCAGAGCTGCAGCGCGTCGATCGTCTGCTTCGCCAGGCTCCGGCTCTGCAGCAGCCGGTACTGCGTCTGGTAGTAGTCCTGGCGGCTCTGCGCCTCGTCGATGACTTCCTTGAAGTTCACGATGTTCGGGTTGTCGGCCTCGATCAGCATCTGGACCCGCCCTTCATAGAGGGGCGTCGCCGTGAACGTGTAGACGGCGGTGGCCAGGAAGATCGCGACGAACACCGCGAGGGCGACGTGGCGGCGCTTGACGACCACGCGCGCGTAGTCGAACAGATGCGGCTCCTCACGAGGCTGCCGCTGGTTGGGACGAGGACCCTCTGGCTGCAATTGAATCGCGAGGTCTCCCGAAGTTCGCAGTCCTGCCGGCTGAAGTTCGTCTGTCATCTGATTCACCCTTAGAAGTACCGCTCGGGCACCATGATGGTGTCACCGGGCTGGACAATGGCCGTTAACTTCACGCTGATTTCTCTCTTGTCGCCTTCGACGACGCGGATGATCTTCGTCCGGTTGATGGCGCCGTTCGGCGTCACGCCGCCCGCCAGTGACAGCGCCTGCAGCACGGTCGTGTCCGTCTTGATCGGATACGCCGCCGGATTCTTCACCTCGCCGAAGATGTACACGAGCTCGGCTCGCGCGACGTAAATCGTGTCGCCGTCGCGCAGATCGATGTTGCGCACGGAGCCGGCGCCGCTCTGCAGATCCTTCAGGTTGAACCGCTGGATCTCCTTGTCGCCCGCCGCGTCGATGGCGATCGGGCCGTCCACGCCCTTCGTGCCGCGCACGACCACGACCTCCTCGCTGGCGTTCGAGGTCGTCGAGCCTGCCTTGGCCAGCGCCTCGATCAGCGTCATGTCGCCGGTCAGCGAATACGCGCCGGGGCTGCGTACTTCCCCGGTCACGAACACCCGCTGGCTGCGGTACTGCTCGATGGCCACCGTGACCTGCGGATTCTTGAAGAAGCCGTCCGCCAGCCTCTTCTTGAGCTCCACCTCGAAGTTTCGAATCGTCAGGCCACCCGCCTGCACCCGTCCGACCAGCGGAAAGGTGAAGCTGCCGTCCAGCTCGACGGCGAACTTGCCGCCGAGGTCCGTCTGGTCGTAGACGGCAATGGACAGGACGTCCTGGGCGCCGATGACGTAGTCACCAGCCGATTGCGTTAACGCGACGCGCGGAGCGCTCAAGGTCAGCACCATGAGAAACGCCCCGATCGTCCTGAACGAAAATGAGAATGTGTTGTCCGGCATCACACCAGCCTCGTGTTTAGAATCCATACGTCACCGACGAACCAATCCGGAAGCCTTCGTAGATTGAGGTCGCGTTCGTGTTCGAATCGCGGCTCGTCTTCGACACGCCCACACCGACACGCACGTCGCGCTTCGGTGTGTAGCCCATCGAAACTGTGTAGATCACCGTCACGTCCTGCCGTTCGGGGCGAAACCGTGACTGCGGGTCGCCCGGGAGGAGAAGATTGCGATAGCTGTATCGCTGGCGCTGCACGGCGCCGGCGGCGTCGAAACGGCCGACGATCTGCCGCCGGACGGTGACGCCGACACCGTCAACCACGAAGTACGGCTGGAGCTCTTCGTAGGAGAACCCGAGATCGCGGTCGCCCGAGAATTCGAGCGTCGCCGCGCGCGGCAGACGGAACCTGAGGCGGGCCGATCCCACGATGCCGCGAAAATCCGGCAGCTCGTCGTGCAGCGCGAGAAAGCGTCCGTAGCCGAGGTACGCGCTCCCCGAAATCAGCGCGCGTGGCCGGAACTCGACGCCCGGCTGGACGCGCAGCGTGTTCCCGTCGCGCAGCGGGGCCGATATGAAGCGATCCCGATACGTCTCGGTGCGCACGGCGAGGGTCGTCAGGGGTGTCCGCTGATACCGGGCCGTCGCGCTGAAGCCGTTGGTATCGCGGTTCAAGGTCTGCTCGAGATCGCTGCCGGTGAAAACCTGCGTCGCCGTCGAACCTGAGGATGGACTTCCGGGCGGCGACCTCGACGGCAAACTTCCTCGACAGCCGCAACTCGCCGCCGGCGCGCAGCGTGTTCTCGAGGCGGCGCGCCCGCACGTCGATTTCGTAGTTGGGTCGCTGCCGGGTGTTGAGCAGATCGTTCTCGACGAACAGCGTCACGCGGTGCAGGTAGACCTCGCCGCGCACCTCCGCGTGCGGGTCGATCGAACGCTCGCTCGAATACTGCTGGAAATACACCAGGTCGGCGCCCGCCGTCGTCTTCACCAGGCCCCGGCGCCCGATGGGCACCCACACGTGCGCTTCGGGTCCGACCGTGAAGGTGAAGTCCGACTTCGGATTGATGGCGCTGTTGAAGACGTTGGTATCCACGCCGATCTGGCGCAACTGCACCTCGGGCGTCAGGTACACCGGACCGAAATGGATCTTTGCTTCGGTGCGAGGGTCTTCGTTCCGCTGCGACTGCGCGGCAGCCCCGCGCGTCAGACCCAGCCCGAGCGCCAATGCCAAGGCGATCCGCAAGGCGGATGATGAAATGGTCATGATGTGTTTGTTTGATTGCCGGGGAACCGGAACCGGAAGTGACTTACCCGGAGCAGGCGGGGGACGCTTTGGGGCGTCCCCCGCTCACCCTTTGGAGCTCAATACTGCCTACTTCGAGCCGCTGGCGTCTTCTTTGGTGACCATATACGCCGTGGTGATCCCGGTTGCGATCGTCGCAATGGTGATCATACCCAGCGTGCTGGTCCAGAAGCTGCCGCCAGGAACCGGGGCCGCCGCCGCCGCGGACGCCGCCAAGGCCGTGATCCGGACGTTGCCGGCCGTCATGCTCTTCGACGTCAACGTCACCGGGGCGCTCGTGCCCGAGACAGCGCCGTTCGAGACGAGCTCGACGACATAGCTGCCCGCGTTCACGCCGGCGAAGGAGAATTCGCCGGAGCCGGTGGTGATCGTCGTGATCGTCACGGCGTCGCCCTGGTTATCCAGGCTGCGCAACCGTGCAATCTGCCCGGCGAGGTGTTCGCCATTCTGGAGCATGGCGACGCCGCTGATCTGGCCTGCCGGACCTGCGGCGAAGAGGATGGAGTTCGCGGACAAGACAATCGCGAGCGAAAGAACAACCGAGAGTACACGCTGCAACATTGGGAGCCTCACTGATGAGAAGTTAAACGCTGATTGCAATGATACGGACCCAGCTTGTGTAGTCAACGAAACGGACGACTTTATGTATCTCTTCGGCACCGGGTCCCAGACGGGCGAAAACGGATCCCGGAACCGTTTCTCACTGACTGCCGCCGCTTCTTCTCGAGAGCTTCGACACGTTCAGGCGGCGCAGTTTGCGATACAGATTCGGCCGTTGAACGCCGAGCGTCTTCGCCGCGTCCGGAATACGGCCGTGATGCTGCTCCACGACGGCGACGATGTACTCGCGCTCGAACCGCGCGCGGGCTTCACGCAGCGTCCCGCCCGTGGAGAACTGTTTCGCCCGGCCGTCGATCTGGATCGTGGCCAGCACATCGTTGAGATCGATGATCTCGCCGCGGCTGCGCTGGGCCAGCTCGTTCAGCAGCCGCCGGAGCTCCACCGCATTGCCATGCCAAGGCAGCGCCGACAGGAGCTGCTGCGCCGAGCTGGACAGCTGCTTCAACGGCAGGCTGGCGCCACGGCACGACTCGTTGAGAAGGAACGTCGCGAGCGCCGGAATGTCCTCGCTCCGGCGGCGGAGCGGCGGCAGCTCGATGTGGACCCCGGAGATCAGATGAAACAGTTCTTCGTGGAGACGGCCGGCCCGCAGAGCCTCCTGATAGCCCTGCTCGACCGCCGCAATGGCGCGCACCGTCACCTTGATGCGCTTCTTCGCCTGCTGCACAACGGCTTCGCCGCTGCGGAAGAGACGCGTGAGGCGTATCTGCAGGCGCGACGGAATCTCCGGCAAATTCGCGAAGAAGATCGTGCCGCCGAGCGCGCTGTGCAGGTGGCCCCCGCGGCCGATCCGTTCGACCGCCCTCCGTTCGGGCCGATCGGCGCCTTCGGCGGTGTTGTAGCCGAAGAGATCGAACTCGAATGCCTCCGGCGCGGCGGCATTGTAGACCACTCTCACGAAGGGCCCGCCGCCGCCGTGAGCTGCGGCGGTGAACCTCGCGAGCCACGAGCTCGTGGCCGGTGCCAGGCTCGCCGCTGATGATCACGTTCGCGCGGATTTGTGCCGCTCGAGCGACCTCGTCGAGCACGCGGCGCATCGCGGGCGACGAGGCGAAAATCGGGAGTTCAAGCTGCGCATTCACCGCAGCTGGGGTCAGCGGGTTCAGCAATGAGCTCAAGGTTGTTGAGAGCACGCTCGCGTTGTCGCGAGCGCGCAATGCCTCGGGAAAAAATTGCGTTGACGGAGTGAGAAGAACGGATCGACGTGGCCGCGTCAGGAATCGCGGCCGGGCCGCCGCGGATTCGGGCGGACCCTCAAGTGACGCATCTTTCTATAGAGGTTGCTGCGTTGAATCCCGAGCGTCTTGGCGGCCTCGGGAATCCGGCCGTTGTGATGCGCGACGACCGCGGCGATGTACTCGCTCTCGAAGCGCGCGCGAGCTTCGCGCAACGTGCCGTTCACGCCGAACCAGGTGGCCTGACCATCGAGCCTGACGTTGGCGAGCACGTCGTCCAGGTCGATGGTGTGCGTGGTCGTGCGCGTGACCAGCACTTCGAGGAGCCGGTTCAGCTCGTCGCCGTTGCCACGCCACGGCAGCGCGGCCAGCATACTCTTCGCAGCATTGCTGAGCTGCTTCGCCGGAACATTCGCCCGCTCGCACAGATGCCGAACCAGATGCGTGGCCAGGTCGGGGATGTCCTCGCGCCGATCGCGCAGGGCCGGCACGTCGACCCGGAACTGGCAGAGACGCTTGTGAAGATCCGCGAGCATCCGCCCGTCCTCGACGGCCGAGTCGAGCGAGCGGTCGGCCGCCGTGATGATGCGGTGCTCGAGCTCCACGCGAGTGCCGTCGCGAGTGCCATCTTCCATGAGGACGACTTCGCCGTCGCGCAGAACCCGGACGAGCCGCATCTGGATGCGGGCCGGCAGATCGACGACGTTCTGCAGGAACAGCGTGCCGCCCTTCGACTCGAGCAGCTGCGCCGAACGGCGCACGCGCTCGAGACTGCGGCGCTCGACGCCGCTCCGGTTGCCGCTGGTCGCAAAGAGCTGGGCCTCGAGATCGGCCGGCGCCCGCCGCGCGCAGTCGACGATGACGAAGGGCCCGTCGTTGAACTTGCTGTGAGCATGAATGGCCCGGGCGATGATCTGGCGGCCGGTGCCGGCCTCTCCGCTCAACAGAACATGGCCGGGCCGCTCGGCGGCGCGCGTAATCTCCTGCACGACAAATCGCATGGCCGCGGACGCTGCGATCAGCTGCTCGCCGTGCATTGGTGTCGGATCCGAGGTTTCAGGTACTCTCACCGTCGTTCTTTGCGATAGTCGATTGTGACCGTCGGCTTTCCAGATTTAGTCATATCGAAGGAAACCACTGCAAGCGATCCCCCCTCGTAGGTCTCCCACTTGTCGACCCGGCCGTCGGCGTCGGTGTCTTCCTCGGCACGGCTGCGGGCGCCCTTCGCGAAGAACTCGGTGCGGTTGGCCCGGCCGTCACGCTTCGTCGAGATCTCCACTTTGGCCGGCAAACCATCGGCGCCAGGGAAGAGCCAGGAGTCCACGATTCCGTCGTTTGCCCCAGAAACGCCGACCTTCTCGAGCTTCTGGTCGGCGCCGTAGTATTCCCATCTGTCGATCGAGCCGTTCTCGTCGTTGTCGATCTCGATCCTGACGAACTTCGAGCCGTCCATGTAGCTGAACACGTCCGGCTTGCCATCTTTCTTCGCGTTCATCGTCAGCTCGGCCAGCTTGCCCGTTTTCTCGTTGTATGTCGCTTTCACGTCCCCTGCGGCCTCGGTCGTCGCGGGAGCGGTGCAACCCGCCGAAAGGGCCAGAACACCTACCAGCGTCGCTACAGCGGCGGCCGGAAGTAGGTCATAAACCCTATTAATGTGTTTTGGCAAGAGCTTCGCCCTCTGAGTTACAGGTGGTTCTTCGGTCACATGCCAGAGAACGGCACGTGAGAACAAGGGAGACAAGCCGCCTTGGGGGCAGGCTTGGGGGGATTCCCTTCGACGCGCCGCCGACTTGTCTGGGCTCGTCGTCCGTTGCACTCGCGCATCGCTGCGTAGCACGACGGAGAGGTAATTCTACCGACCCCATTTTCTGTGTCAACTGGGAATACTCTTTGGGCCAAAATGATACACTAGTCCAATATTGCGACCGGCAATTTGAAGAAATCTCTAAGAAAATCGCGAAGTTCTGGGATAGTTTGCAAAGTGTTGACACTTGTTCTCAGATGCGCACCGTTGTGAGTCCCTTTTGAATACCACGACATCAACGCGCGCACTTTGTTGATCACCCAACGCTGATGGCGGGTCTGCGTCTCTCCAGCCTTGTGTCTAAAGCCCTCGGCTTCGTTCTGGCCTTCGTGCAGCAGCAGATCGATGTATTCGAGGAGGAACTCTCCGCGGTCCTGGAGCGAGATCTCTCGAGGCGGGCGGCCGGCGGCCAGGTCGGACGCCTGAGAAAGAATCCACGGGTTGCGAAGCACACCGCGCCCGACGAGGACGCCGCTCACACCTGTAGCCATGCGCTCGAGAATCTGGCCGGCATCGAGGCAATCGCCCGATCCCAGCACTGGAATCTTCACGGACTGGGCGACCCGATCGATCAAGCTCCAGTCGGATTGACCCGTATAGGACTGCGCCGCCGTACGGCCGTGGACCGCGACCGCCGCCGCACCGGCATCTTCGACGCGACGGGCCAGCTCGGGCGCATTGATTGACTGGTCGTTCCAGCCAGCCCTCATTTTCACCGTGACCGGAATCTTCACCCGGCTGGCCATGGCCGCTATCACGCTCGCGGCGTGCGCGGGTTCGCGCATCAGGCTGCATCCCGCGTTGTGCTTCGCGATCTTGGGCACCGGGCAGCCCATGTTCACGTCGACGATATCCGCCCCGAGCGATTCGACGATCTGCGCGGCATCGGCCATCTTTTCGGGATCGCCCCCGAAAATCTGGATGGACACCGGACGCTCTTCTTCGGTGTATTCGGCGTATTCCAGCGTGCGATCGATGCCGCGCACCAGCCCGTCGGCGCTGACCATCTCGGTCACCACCAGCCCGCACCCCCCCTGCCGTTTCACCAGGCGGCGGAACGCGGTGTCGGTCATGCCCGCCATGGGCGCCACCACGAACGGCGAAGCGAGGTCAACGTTGCCGATTTTCATGGACAACCCAGTATAACCAGCAGGCGGGGCCGCGATGTCGATCCGGACACACCTCGTCCACCTTCACGGTTTTGCGGTGACCGGGGCGGTACGTAGGCCGGGTCTGTTCTTTAGACCCGGCGCGACAGCCTCCATGGCGGCGGGTCTACAAAAGGCGGGTCTACAAAACAAGACCCGCCCTACGTATACGTACAAATGACAGAAGCCGCCAGGATGGCGTCTAGAAGGGCTTGACGTCGGCGGCGTCGACTTCCACGCTGACGCCCTGGCCGATGAGATCGACCGACAACACGAGGCGCGCGTGCGACCCCTTGCGGATGAGGCGGCCGACGACACCCTTCAGCGCGCCGTGCGTCACCTCGACCATCATGCCTTCGCGGATGAGCGGGCAGGGATCGAACTGCAGGTCGCTTTCAACCAGGCGCCGGATGCCGTCGATTTCGTGCTCGGGGATCGCCGCCGGTTTGCCTTCGAACGACACGATGTTGACGACACCGGTGCACTTGAGAATGGCCAGCGATTCCTCTTCGTTGAAGCGGGCGAAGCAGTAGCCGGGAAAAAGCGGCCAGTCGATCTTCTTCTTGCGATCTTTCCACCGGCTCCAGCGGGTGATGGTCGGAAGAAACGCGTCGAAGTGCTTGCGCGCGATCTGATCGCGTACGACCAGTTCGTGGCGCGATCGTGTCCAGACCGCGTACCAGTTGGTCCCCGGTTGATCCATAGACTAGAAGGTGGGCTCCCCCGCGACGCCGATCTCCCACGCCTTGCGGAGATCGTCATTTTTCCACTCGATGATGGCCTGCCCGCGAAGACGCTGCAGGTACTTCTTGAGCTCGCCGTTCACCTTCTCGCCGGTCAGCCGGTCGGCGATCTGCGCCCGCGCCGACTCGAACGGCAGCGTGGTCGATTCGATGCTGGATTCCAGCTTGAAGAACTGCGAGCCGGTCTGCGTGTTCCTCACCGGCGTCAGCTCGCCGACCTTCATCTTGGAGATTTCCTTGAGCAAATCCTCGTTCATCTCATCGCGCGAAATGGGACCGATGAGGCCGCCGTTGGCCTTGGAGGGCGAATCCGACGCCTCGGCCGCCACCTTCTCGAACGGCTCCCCCTTCGCGATCCGCGCCCTCAGCGCGTTGGCTTTTTCCGTGGCGTCGTCGAGCGAGCCCACGCTGGGCGCCTTCTTCACGGGATCCAGCTCGGCCGTCACGACGATTTCCCGCAGCGTGACGCTGGGCGTGGTGCCGAATTCCGTCTGGTGGGCGTCGTAGTACGCGCGCTCCTCGGCCTCGGTCACCTCGACCCGGCTGCCGATCTCGCGGCGCTGCACCTGGCCGATCAGGATTCGCTTGGAGAGGATGGTCTTGAGCTGCGCCAGCGTCATCCCCTCGGTCTTCAGAGCGGCCTCGAATGCGGCCTCGCTCTCGATCTTGTTGTCTTTCTTGATCGAATCGAGCACCTCGGAGAACTGCGCATCGCTGACCGACATCCCCAGTTCCTTGGCCCGCTGCATCAGCAGCATCTCGTCGATCATGCCGACGATGGCCTGCGGGTTGACCTGGGCGAAGATCTTCGCAAGCTCGGCGTCGGAGGTCCGGGAGGGGTCGGGCGGATTCGGCAGATCGCGAAGCGCGGCCAACTGGACCCTCTGGAACTCGGTCTGGGTGATGATCTCGCCGTTCACCTTGACGAGCACCTGCTCCAGAATCTCGGCATTCAGCCCCGCGGCCAGCAACGCGACGACCAATGCGACGGACAGCACGTTCTTCATGACCATTCCTAATCGCTAATTCCTAGTAACGTAAACATTTATTGTATCCCGGCCAGTTCGCCCAACAAACCGCGTACCCTGGCGAACACCCCGCCCGGCGCGTTGGGGTCTTCCTTTGGCGGCTTGAGAATCTCTTCCTTCGTGAATCCGGCCTTGACCTCGCCGGCGGTGGCGCGCGCCGTCCACCAGCTCTGGCCCGTGCTCTGGCGAGCCCTGGCTTTGGTTCCCATCCCGCCTGACCCGGGAGCGCCTGGTCTGCGCTCGCCCACTGGCCGCGGCACGGGTGCTGCCTGGGCTGCCGGGGTTTTCGGGCCCGGGGGCAGCCGCAAATCCATCCGGATGCCCGCCGGCGGAACGATGGTGGTATCGCCCCTTCCGCCGACGACCTTTAACAGCCGCTCGACATTCAGACGCTGCCCCTGGGTGTCCGGCCTGAACTTGACGATGACGGTCTGCGCCTCGCGGTCGATGGACTCGATGCCGAGCCGGTCGGCCATGATGCGAATCCGGCCGTACTGCTCGAGATGCTCCACGGTCTCCGGCACGGGCCCATAGCGATCGCGCAGCTCGACCAGAGTCCGGTCGAGCTCGTCGTCGGTGCGCGCGTCGGCGATCTTGCGGTAGATCATCAGCCGCTGATTCATCTCCGGCACGTACGAGGGGTCGATCTTCAAGTCGACGCGCAGGTTCACCACGGCACGCACGTCGTCGAGGATGTCTTCGCCCTTCAGCTCGCGGATCGCCTGTTCGAGCAGCTTCATGTACATCTCGAAGCCGACGGTCTCGATGTGCCCGCTCTGTTCACCACCGAGCAGATTGCCCGCGCCGCGAATCTCGAGGTCGAGCGCCGCCACGCGGAACCCGCTGCCCAGATCGCTGAACTCGCGAATGGCGGCCAGCCGCTTTTTCGCAACCGCCGACAACGTCGTCTCTGGCGGAACCAGCAGGTACGCATAGGCGGGCCGGTCGGAACGGCCGACGCGGCCGCGCAGCTGGTAGAGCTGCGACAGTCCGTATCGATCCGCGCGGTTGATCAGAATCGTGTTGACGTTCGGAATGTCGAGGCCGTTCTCGATGATCGTCGTCGCGAGCAGGATGTCGTACTTCCGGCCGATGAAGTCGAGCATCGCGCGCTCGAGCTCGTCTTCGCCCATCTGACCGTGTCCGATGACGATGCGCGCCTCGGGCACCAGGCGCTGGACCAGATCGCCGATGGCAAAAATCGACTCCACGCGGTTGTGGACGAAGTACACCTGGCCGCCGCGCTCGAGCTCGTGGCGGATCGCGCGCCCGATGACCTGGGCGTCGAACTTGACGACGTTGGTCTGGATCGACAGCCGATCCTTCGGCGGCGTTTCGATAATCGACATGTCGCGGATCCCCACCAGCGACATGTTCAGCGTGCGCGGGATGGGCGTCGCGCTGAGCGTCAGGACGTCGACTTTTCGCCGCATCTGCTTGATGCGTTCCTTGTGCGCGACGCCGAACCGCTGCTCTTCATCGACAACGAGCAGGCCGAGGTCCTTGAACTGGATGTCCTTCGAGAGCAGCCGATGCGTGCCCACGATGATGTCGATCCTGCCGGCGGCGAGATCCTTGATGATCTGGTCCTGCTCGGCCTTCGAACGGAACCGGCTGACCATGTCGGTGACGACGGGAAACCCGGCGAACCGCTCGCTCAGCGTTTTCTGATGCTGGAAGGCGAGCACGGTGGTCGGCGCGAGAAACGCGACCTGCTTGCCGTCGATGACCGCCTTGAACGCCGCCCGCATGGCCACTTCGGTCTTGCCGTAGCCGACGTCGCCGCACAGGAGACGGTCCATGGGCGTCGGCGACTCCATGTCGCGCTTGATGTCGCCGATGGCACTCGTCTGGTCGGGCGTGAGCTCCCACTGGAAGGCGTCTTCGAACTCCCGCTGCCAATGGGCGTCGGGATTGAACGCGTGGCCCTGAACCGTCTTGCGCGTGGCGTACAGCTTCAGCAGCTCCTCGGCCATGTCGCGCATGGCCTTCTTGACGCGGGTCTTCGCCCGCTCCCATGAGGTGCCGCCGAGCTTGTCGAGCGGCGGTTTGGTCGTGCCGCTGTACTTCTGCACCAGGTCGAGCCGCTCGACCGGTACAAACAGCTTGTCGTCGCCGGCGTAGACGAGCTCCATGAACTCCTGCATGGAGTCGCCGACACCGATCTGCTTCAGGCCGACGAACTGTCCGATGCCGTGATCGACATGGACGACGTGATCGCCCACCTTGAGATCGCGCAGATCCGACAGAAACGTCTTCGCAATCGACCGATGCCGATCGCCCTTGCGTTCGGCCCTGGCGCGCTCTTCCTCGAAGACGTCCCCCTCGGCGATGATCTGCAGCTCGGCGCCGGGCAGCCGGAATCCCTTCGAGAGCTGGCCAACCGTGATGTGCACGGCGACATTCAGCAGCTCCTCGGTCCGATCGATGAGGACGCCTCGAAGGCCGTACTCCGCCAGCATTTCAGCGGTTCGCTCGGCGCGCCCTTCCGTGCCGGAGACGAACAGAATCGCGTCGCCCCGCTCGCGAATGCGCTTGAGGTCGGCGATCCACTCCTGAATCCGGCCACGGAATTCGACCGCCGGCTGACAGGCCACGTCCAGGTGCGTTGGGTGCGACGGGTGCGTTGGGTGCGGGAGGTGCGTTGGCGACGCGACGTAGGCCGGGTCTTGCTCTTGAGACCCGGCCACCTCAGACCCAGCGACCCCCAACGCCAGTTGATCGACGCGCGTGGCTTTGGCCAGCTTCTCGTCAACCTCGGACCACGGAATCAGCAACTCGTCGGGCGTGGGCGCCTTCGGGTTTTCTTCACGCGCCTCTGCAAAGCTCGCCTGCACCTGCGCGGCCAGCTTCGCGGCGTGTGCCCGCACCTCTTCTTCTTCGAGCACGATGAACGAAAGGTCGCGGTCGCCGGGCAGGTAGTCGAAGAATGTCGCCGTTCCCGCCTTCTCGGCCAGAGGTACGACGGATGCCTGATCCAGGGTCTCGATCGATCGCTGGGTGGAAGGATCGTACCGGCGGATCGATTCGATGTTGTCGCCCACGAACTCGACCCGAACGGGATTGTCCGCGCCGGCCGGGAAAAAATCGACGATGCCGCCGCGCACGCAGAATTCACCGTGCTCGTCCACGGGATCCTCACGAGTGAATCCCGCGTCGGAGAGCAGGTCGCCGAACGCGACCGGATCGAGATCCATGCCGTTCTTAAGCTCGATGGCCGCGGCTTCCAGATTCCCCGGTGCGCTCAGACGCGGCAGGAGCGACGCCGCGGATGCCGCAATGACGCGCGCGCGGCCGCTGGCCACGCCGTGCAGCGCGGCAGCCCGCGCCGAGGCCACGCCGAAGTGGGGCGCAATCGTGCGATACGGATCAACCTGGAGCGACGGAAACGGCTTGACGGCTTCCTCGAGCGAAGCGGCCGACGCCCCCTCGAGCGCGGCCATGAAGAATCGGACGTCCAGGCAGAACCGATCGACCTCTTCGTCGGTCGGCACCACGACGACCGTCACCGCATTGCGGCGGTGACTGACCTGTGCGGCCACGTAGAGCGCCTGGGCCGACGGCGACAGCCCCCGCACGCGATGGGCGGACGAGTCCATGCCGGTTCGCGTCGCGGCGGTCTTGAGGATGGCCTGCAGGTTGAGGGACGTGGTAGTCGGCATAAGACGTAGGCCGGGTCTTGCCTTGCAGACCCGGTGCGGCGGGTCCACAGGACCCGCCCTACGTACTTGTATCTTCTCGATTATGGCAGACGTCGAGTACCCTTCGGCGCACGCGATCCTGACGACGCGGCCGCCCCTCGATTCCACGATATCCCGGCCGATGATGGCGTCGAGCGCCCAGTCGGCGCCCTTGACGAGCACGTCGGGACGCAGCCGGCTGATCATTTGGTACGGATCGTCTTCATCGAACACCACGACCGCATCAACACACGCGAGCGCCGCCAGCACCTCGGCGCGTTCGTGTTCCGGATTGATGGGACGCGCCGCTCCCTTGATTCTGCGAACGGAACGGTCGGAGTTGACCGCGACAATCAGCGCATCCCCTTCCCGCCGCGCGTCCTGCAGGTAACGTATGTGTCCCGGGTGGAGCAGGTCGAACACGCCGTTGGTGAACACGATGTCCTTCCCGGCGTGGCGCAGAGGCTCGACAAACGCGACGGCTTCCGCGGTCGACAGTATCTTCCTGCGCATCGCTTCGGCGGTCAGCTCCTGGTGAGCCTGATGCCCGGCGTAAACGCCCAGGCATGTCTCGGGCGGTAGATACCGACTTCCTTGCTGCGGGACTTCACGCGGAAGGTGTAGAGCAGGCGGTGAAAGTCGTACGGGTACCCGTCCCGCTTGTGCACGGCCACATCCAGCTTGTACGTGCCTTCCACGAGATCGAGCGCGTCGATCGCGAACGTCACTTCGCCTTCGCCGGCGATCTCTTCAGGCGTGAAGTTCTCGATGTCCGTGTTCGTGCCGTAGCAGTTGACGCCCTCGGCGTTGTACACGCCGATGCCGAACACGAAATCGCGGTTCGGCTGGTGCGCGCGGACGCCCAGGTGAATCGACATGCGCTCGCCCGACTGGAAGATGTGCGACGCCTGCCCGGCGGCGTCTTTCAACGTCACGCCCGTGATCTCGATTTCCCGCGAGCCCCAGCGGCCTTCGTCCTTGCGGCTCATGTCTTCGGCCTGGGCCGGGTCTTGTCCGCCTGCGTGCGCGTCGGCGATTCCGCCGAAGCCTTGACGGCGGCGGGCTTCGCGGACCGGCTTCGGCGCGATCCCGAAGGACCCGCCCTGCGTTCGACCTCTCGCTCTTCCGCCCGCGCGAGCTCTCGCTCTTCGCTCTTGCCGACGTCGGTGAGATAGGCGCCCACGACCCTCCTGGGATCGCCCGATCCACGCACCCGTCCGCTGTCGAGCCAGAGCGCCTCGTCGCAGAATCGCTCCACGAGGTCGAGCGAGTGGGTCACCAGCAGAATCGTCTTGCCGCGCCGTTTGAACTCGCCGAACTTGTCGAGGCACTTGTGGGTGAACCCCGCGTCGCCGACCGCGAGCACCTCGTCGACCAGCAGCACGTCGGGATCGACATGGATGGCCACGGCAAACCCGAGCCGCATGTACATCCCGGACGAGTACGTCTTCACCGGCGCATCGATGAAGTCCTTCAGTTCCGCGAACTCGACAATCTCGTCAAACCGCCTGCCGATTTCGCGCTTGCTGAGGCCGAGCATGATGCCGTTGATGAACACGTTCTCGCGGCCGGAAATCTCGGGGTGGAATCCGGCCCCGAGCTCGATGAGCGCCGAGATTCGTCCCTGCACCTTCACGATTCCGGTCGTCGGCTTGGTAATGCCGGCGACGAGCTTGAGCGCGGTGCTCTTCCCCGATCCGTTCCGGCCGATGATGGCGTAGGTCCGGCCCGCGGGTACGCTGAACGACACGCCCCGGAGCGCAGGAAACGTTTCTTCGGGCTGCAGATCCTGGATGAGGCTGCCCTTCAACAGGGCGCTCTTCAGCGTCGCGAACTGTTTCCGTCTGGCGTACTTGCGGTACACCTTCGTGACATTGGTGAGCTCAATGGCGTTCATGCCAGTCTTTCACCACAGAGGCCGAGTCGCGAACAGAGGATGAACCAGGAGGAGCACAGAGAATATCCTGCAAAAGAAATCCTCTTTGTATTTCCTTTTTTGCCTCTGTGGTTGAGGACGAGCATCTATCAGACCTCTTCCGCGAACGAATCGCGCAGGCGGTCGAACAGGAAGTACGCGAACAGAAACAGCAGGCCCGATCCGACGGTCAGCGCCAGCAGCCATTTCCAGTGGCCGAAATCGCCGTCGAGATACAGGATCTCCTGGTACGAAATCGCGAGGTGGGTAAACGGGTTCAGGTCCAGATACGGCTGAATCGGCGCGGGGGCAAACCTCCAGTAATAGATGATGGGCGTGGCAAAGAACCACAGCGTCATGACGTTCGCGAGGATGTCCTTGATGTCGCGGAAATGGACCGTCAGCGCCGACAGAATCAGGGCCAGGGCGACGCTGAGCAGCAACTGCACCAGGACGACGAGCGGAAACCACACGAGCTCGGAGGCGTGGATGGGCCTGTCGAAATAGATCAGGAACGCGAGGAGAATCGGCAGGCCCAGCAGAAAGTGCACCAGGTTGGCCAGCACGGTGACAATCGGCAGCACCTCGGCCGGGAACATCACCTTCTTGATCAGGTTGCCGCCCGAGATCAGAATGTTAGACGACTCGACGAGCGAGGTCTGGAACCACGTCCAGGGCAGCAGCCCGCAGAAGAGGAACAGCGCGAAGTTCGGAATCTCTTTCGACTGCGCCGGCGTCATCACGTAGGCGAAGACGAACGTGTAGACGAGCAGCAACAGCAGCGGATTGACGAACGACCAGAAAAAGCCGAGCACCGAGCCTCGATAGCGGGCCTTGAGTTCCCGGGCGACGAGGCTCTGAATGAGACCGCGGTACTTGGGAAGTTGAAGGAGATTCTCGAACACGCGTTGTCAGTTCACAGTCGGGCGCGCGCTTTCGAAGACACCTGAATGCGGATCATCGCTTTCATGAGCGAGACCCGCACGCGCTCGAAGTCCATGTCGGGCGGAGGATTCGCCAGGCGCGCTTCGGCCCGCCGCTTGGCCGCTTCGGCCCGCGCGACATCGATGTCGTCGGGACGCTCGGCCAGCTCCGCCAGAATCGTGACCCGATCGGGCAGCACTTCGGCAAAGCCGAACGCAATCGCCGTGTAGTGCTTCTCGCTGCCCTGGCGGTACCACAGCTCGCCGATCTGCAGCATCGCCAGCATCGGCGTGTGGCCCGGCAGCACGCCGAGATAGCCGTCGGCCGCCGGAATCTGGACCTCGTCGACCGAATCGGCCACGACAGACCGATCGGGCGTCACGATCTCGAGCCGCAAATACGTGGGAAGCGCCGGTATGTCCATGTCTGCTATCGCGACGCCATCTTCTTGGCGTTCTCGACGACCTGATCGATCGTCCCCTGCATGTAGAACGCCTGCTCGGGCAGCCCGTCGTGCTTGCCTTCGATGATCTCCTTGAAGCCGCGAATCGTCTCGGCAATCGGCACGTACTGGCCCTCGCGCCCGGTGAACTGCGACGCGACGAAGAATGGCTGCGAGAGGAACCGCTGCAGCTTGCGGGCGCGGGCCACCGTCACCTTGTCTTCTTCCGCGAGCTCGTCGATGCCCAGGATCGCGATGATGTCCTGCAGATCCTTGTAGCGCTGCAGCACGCGCTTCACTTCCTTGGCTACGTTGTAGTGCTCGTCGCCGATAATGCGCGGATCGAGGATGCGCGAGGTCGAGGCCAGCGGATCGACCGCCGGGTAGATGCCGAGCTCCACGATCGCGCGCGACAGGTTCGTCGTCGCATCCAGATGCGCGAAGGTCGTGGCCGGCGCCGGGTCGGTGTAGTCGTCGGCGGGCACGTAGATCGCCTGGACCGACGTGATCGACCCCTTCTTGGTGGACGTGATGCGTTCCTGGAGCTCCCCCATCTCGGTGCCGAGCGTCGGCTGATAGCCGACGGCCGAGGGCATGCGGCCCAGAAGCGCCGACACTTCAGATCCGGCCTGGGTGAAGCGGAAGATGTTGTCGATGAAGAGCAGCACGTCCTTGCCTTCGGCGTCGCGGAAGTACTCCGCGACGGTCAGCCCTGAAAGCGCCACGCGAAGGCGGGCGCCCGGCGGCTCGGTCATCTGTCCGTAGACGAGCGCGGCGCGCGACTTCGACAAGTCGTCCTTGTTGATGACGCCGCTCTCCTGGAACTCGAGCCACAGGTCGTTGCCCTCGCGCGTGCGCTCGCCCACGCCGGCAAACACCGACACACCGCCGTGCTTCATCGCGATGTTGTGGATGAGCTCCTGGATGATGACCGTCTTGCCGACGCCGGCGCCGCCGAACAGGCCGATCTTGCCGCCGAGCAGGTAGGGCTCGAGGAGATCGACCACCTTGATGCCGGTCTCGAACATCTTCAGTTCGGTCGACTGGTCTTCGAGGGTCGGCGCGCTGCGATGGATCGACCACCGCTCCTTGGACAGCACGGGCCGATCCGGATAGTCCACCGGCTCGCCGAGCACGTTCATGACCCGGCCGAGCGTGGCAGGACCGACCGGCATCGAGATGGGCTCGCCCAGGTCGAGTGCCAGCATGCCGCGCTGCATGCCGTCGGTCGGCTTCATCGCGACGGTGCGGACGCGGGACTCGCCCAGGTGCTGCTCGACCTCGCAGATGATGTCGACCTCCGACTCGCCGGCCTTGCCTTCGGTCTTGATGTGGATGGCGTTGTAGATGTCCGGCAGGTGCCCGTCGGGGAATTGGATGTCGACGACGGGTCCGATGACCTGCACGACCTTGCCCATGTTCTGCTTGCGCGCGACTTCGGTTGCCATGTTCCTCGCTCGCCGGGTCTGAAGAACAAGACCCGGCCTACATATGACCTGAAGCTCGGGACCCGCCGCATGTAGGGCGGGTCCTGTTCTTGGACCCGCCTAGAGTGCCTGTGCTCCAGAAACCACTTCGATAATCTCTCTCGTGATTGCCGCCTGGCGGACCTTGTTCATGTAGAGCGTCAGCCCGTCGATCAGTTCGGAAGAATTCTTGGTCGCCGCATCCATCGCCGTCATGCGCGCGGCGTGCTCGGCGGCCGCCGACTCGAGCAGCGCCCGGTAAATCTGGATTTCGATGTGCTTGGGCAGCAACACGCCGAGTATCTGGGCCGGTTCGGGCTCGTAGATGTAGTCGACGGCGCTGACGTCGGCGGGAGCGCCGGCCACAGCCGACTTTCGGGATCGGCAGCAACGGCTCGGTCGCGACCCGCTGCTGCATGACCGATTTGAACTCGTTGTAGATGACGACCACCCTGCTGACACGGCCGCTGACGAACGCCTCGATCGCGGCCTCGGCGATACGCCTGGCATCGGCATACTGCACGCGCTGGAAGATGCCGATTTCCTCGAACGCCATGGGAAAACCCCGGCGCTTGAAGAAGTCGCGTCCTTTTCGTCCAACCAGGCCAAGTTCCACGCCAGTCGCCCGTGTCCCCGCGATATAGCCGCTTGCCGCCTTGATGATGTTGGTGTTGAAGCCGCCGCACAGCCCCTTGTCTGCCGTGACGACGATCAGCAGCACCTTCGACTCGGCGCCCTCCTCGGGCTCGGTCAGGAGGGGATGCAGAAACGGATCGACCCGGCTCGCCACGCTGTTCAGCACGCGTTCCATCTGCGCGCGCGTACGGGCGGGCGCCGATGACGCGATCCTGCGCGCGGCGCAGCTTCGACGCCGAGATCATCTTCATCGCCTTGGTGATCTGCTGGGTCGATTTCACCGCGCGGATGCGCCGGCGCAGGTCGAGCAGTGACGGCATCGCTAGGCTGCTTTCCTCGCCGCGAACTGCTGGCCGAACTCCTTCAGCGCGGCCGAGATCTGCGCCCTTCAATTCGTCGTCAATCTGCTTTTTCTCGGCAAGCGTCTTCAACAGACCCGAGTGACGCATCTCGAAGGTCCGGTACAGCTCGGATTCGTAGGCGTTGACGTCGCCGACCGGCACCTGATCGAGGAAGCCGTTGGTACCGGCAAAGATGAGGAGCACCTGCTTTTCCACCGCCAGCGGCTGGTATTGCGGCTGCTTCAGGATTTCAACCAGGCGCGCACCGCGATTGAGCTGCGCGACCGTGGCCGCGTCCAGGTCGCTGCCGAACTGTGCGAACGCCGCCAGCTCGCGGTACTGCGCAAGGTCGAGGCGCAGTGAACCGGCGACCTGACGCATGGCTTTGATCTGGGCCGACCCGCCGACGCGCGAGACCGAGTTGCCGACGTTGATGGCCGGCCGCGTGCCCTGGTGGAAGAGATCCGACTCGAGGAAAATCTGGCCGTCGGTAATGGAGATCACGTTCGTCGGGATGTACGCCGACAGGTCGCCCGCCTGCGTTTCGATGATCGGCAGCGCCGTCAGCGATCCGCCGCCAAGCTCAACCCGCATCTTCGCCGCGCGTTCGAGCAGCCGCGAGTGAAGATAGAACACGTCGCCCGGGTACGCCTCGCGGCCGGGCGGCCGCCGCAGCAGGAGCGAGATTTCGCGATAGGCCTGCGCGTGCTTCGACAAGTCGTCGTACACACACAGCGCATGCCGGCCGCTGTCGCGGAAGTACTCGCCCATGGTGCACGCGGAATACGGAGAGATGTACAGCAGCGGCGCCGGATCGGACGCGCCGGCGGCAACGATGATGCTGTAGCGGAGCGCGTCGAACTCTTCGAGCGTGCGGACCACCTGCGCGATCGTCGACTGCTTCTGGCCGATGGCGTTGTAGATGCAGATGACGTCCTTGTCGCTCTGGTTGATGATCGCGTCGACGGCGACGGCGGTCTTGCCGGTCTGACGGTCGCCGATGATCAGCTCGCGCTGTCCGCGGCCGATGGGCACCATCGCGTCGATGGCTTTCAGACCGGTCTGCAGCGGCTCGCGCACGGGCTGGCGATCGACAACACCGGGAGCAATGCGCTCGATCGGCATGAAGGTCTTCGACGTGATGGGACCTTTGCCGTCGATCGGCTGACCCAGCGCGTTCACGACGCGGCCGAGCATCTCTTCGCCGACCGGCACCGAGATGATGCGTCCGGTCCGCTTGACGATGTCCCCTTCCCTGATTTCGGTGAACTCGCCGAGCAGCACGGCGCCCACGCCATCCTCTTCGAGGTTCAGCGCGATGCCGAACACGCCGTGCGGGAATTCGAGCATCTCGCCTGACATGGCGCGTTCGACGCCGTGCACGCGCGCGATGCCGTCGCCGATCGACACCACGCTGCCCACCTCGGCGATGTCGACCTCGACCGCATAGCTGCCAATCTGCTCGCGGATGATCTTGGAAATCTCTTCAGCTTTGATGTCCATATTTTATTCGCGTGGGGCCCCACCCCCATGCGCCTGCCGTCGCTTACGCTCCGGATCTTGAAGTGAACGTCTGTCTGCTTGGCCCACGTTGCTTAGCCGATGTTCAGGCGGTCCCGAATTTTCCGCAGTTGCGTGGCGATACTGGCGTCGTAGACGGTGCCGCCCACGCGCGCGACGACGCCGCCGATCAGATCCTTGTTCACCTTCGTTGTCATGGCGACCGTCTTGCCCGTCACCGCGGCGAGCTTGCGTTCGATCGCCGCGCTGCGCTGCGGCGACAACGGCTCGGCGCTCGTGACCTCGGCGCGGACGACGTTCTGGCGGTCGGCCAGGAAATCATGATAGGCCGCCGCGATCTCCTTCAGCAGGCCGAGCCGGTCGCGCTCCGCCAGGAGCACCAGCAGCTTCGACACGTTGGGCGTCTGTTTGGACAGCCTGGTGATCTGCTCCATCGCCGCGCGCTTGCGGGGCGCCGGAACCGCCGGGTTCAGCAGGAGGCGCTCGAGCGCGGCCTGCTGCCCGAAGAACGCCACGACCTCGTCCAGCTCTCGGGCGATCTTGTCGAGATCGGCCGATTCTTTCGTCGCCACGTCGAGCAGGGCGCGGGCGTAACGGGCGGCGGCGGTGCGACTTGTCATCTTTTGATCCGCGTGGGGCCCCACCCCCACGCGCTGCCGTCGCTGACGCTCCGGATCTTGGGTCCGTCGACGTTCTGCTTGGTCATCGCTTCGGGGAACCCCTGGCAGGTTCTGCTTGCGCCAATTTTCACAAGCGCAAAACACCCCTTTATACCATGAAAACGGCGGTTTTGCGTCCACACCCGACCCGAGTCAGGTGGTCAGATGTTCATACAACCGATGCAGCTCGTCCTCGGAGCCGAAGTCGATCTCGATTCGGCCCCCTGACCCCTTTCGATTGATTCGCACCCGCGTGCCCAGGGTCAGGCGCAACTTCTCCTCGGCTGCGCGGGTATGGACGTCGGGCACGGCGGGCTCGCTGCGAGGCGCGGCAGGTCCCTGGGCCACCCGCTTGACCATGGCTTCGGTCTCGCGCACCGACAGATTGCGCGCAATCACCTCGCGCGCGACCTGCCGCTGGCCGGTTTCGTCGGTGACGGCCAGCAACGCGCGCGCGTGCCCCATCGACAGCCGGCCGCCCGCGACCTCGGCGCGCACTTCCTGCGGCAGCTTCAGCAGCCGCATGTGGTTGGCGACCGACGATCGATCCTTGCCGACGGCCTCGGCAATTTCTTCCTGCGTCATGTTGAAGTCGGTGCTCAGCTTCTCGTACGCGGCGGCCTCGTCGATGGGATTGAGATCTTCGCGCTGGATGTTTTCGACGAGCGCCATCTCGATCAGCTGCGCGTCTCTTCCAGCAGCCACCTCCTTGACGACGACCGGTACGCGCGTCAGACCCGCGCGCTGCGCGGCGCGCCAGCGGCGCTCGCCGGCGATGATGCGATAGCCATCGGCAACCTGGCGGACCACGATCGGCTGAATGACGCCGTTGGACCTGATCGACTGGGCCAGCTCGTCGAGGCGTGCGTCTTCGAAGCGATGACGTGGCTGATGCTCGCTGGGCGAAATCCGATCGACGTCCACTTCTGTCGTGGGTGTATTCAGCCGTATTTCCGGCACGTCGGGAATGAGCGCGCTGAGTCCTTTTCCAAGTGCGGGACGTTTTTCCATGGGTCCTTTCGATCGCCTCGAACCGTTACTCTGCGAGGCTCTGTGCCTCCGCGCTTCCGCGCTGGATCTGTTCGGTGTTTCGCGCGAGGAACTCGCGCGCGAGCGCGAGATAGGATTCCGCGCCGCGCGACTTCGCATCGTACACGGTGACCGGCAGTCCGTGGCTCGGCGCTTCGGCGAGCCGGACGTTGCGTGGAATGACGGTCGCGAAGACCTTCTCCTTGAAAAACTCCCGCACGTTCGCGGCCACCTGCGCGCCCAGGTTCGTACGCTCGTCGTACATCGTCAAGAGGACGCCGTCGACGTCGAGCGACGGGTTCAGCCCGGCTCGCACCCGCCGCAGCGTCGTCATGAGATCGGCGAGCCCTTCGAGGGCGAAGTACTCGCAGTGCAGAGGAATCAGGACGGCCTCGGCGGCGACCAGCGCGTTCAGGGTGAGCAGGCCCAGCGACGGTGGGCAGTCGATGAAGATGTGATCGAAGCGATCGCGGAGCGGCACCAGAAATCGCCGCAGTTGCGATTCGCGGCCGGGCAGCGCGACCATTTCGATTTCGGCGCCCGTCAGATTGCGGTCGGCCGGCAGCAGCGAGAGATTCGGAATCGCCGTGGACAGGATGAACTCGCCGGGATTTTTCAGCGCCGCGCCGTCGGTCGCCGTCAGCACGTGGTAGATGTTCCCCGCGGCGGCGGACTGGCCGCGCAGGCCGACACCGCTCGTCAGGTTGGCCTGCGGGTCGATATCGACGAGCAGGATGCGACGGCCTTCTGCGGCGAGGGCCGCGGCGAGGTTGATGGCGGTGGTGGTTTTTCCGACGCCGCCCTTCTGGTTTGCGAGGGCCTGTATCTTTTTCATTCGACGCGACTTACGCTGTTATTTTGGTTGTTGACCTAACGCAAATGCCACTGATCTTGGCGAGTGGGAGGAGGATACCTCACCGTTTTTCAAACGCAAGCGTGAAATGACGCGCAATTTGTTCCACGTGAAACAATGCGCAGTTTATGACGAGCTCTTCCGCAGGATCTGCAACTGACTTCCCCATTGCTTCAGCAGCACCTGTGTGTTCATCGCGGTCAGTTGCGGCGTGGCCTTGTCGGTGATCGGGTTCGCCACGGTTCCGAACAAAAAGAGCAGACCTTCCAGCCTGAGGAAAGATTGAAGCGCGGCCAGCGTCTTCGGTTCAACCTTGACGGCTCTCAGCGTAACCACGTCCACCGTCTGGTGCAGCTCAGGACGAGCCAGAAGCTCCTCGAAGCGAACCGCATCGACTTCCGTCCGTTCCAATTCGAGAACCCTCGCGGCCTCTCTGAGAAAGGCCGCTTTCCGGGTCTTCGATTCCACCATCCTCAGCGACGTGCCTGGCGCCACCAGTCTGAGCGGGATGGCAGGGGAGCCGCCGCCAGATCCGATGTCGATGATGCTCGACTCCGGCGACGGAAGAGACTTCGCCGCGAGCGCCGGTTCGATCAGCAGGCGATCTATGGCTTCGTCCCCGGCGTCCTCAACCGGGAGCGCCGTGAGGGAAACCTTGCGGTTCCACTTCTGAAGCAGGTCAAAGTACGCCGCGAGGCCTTCGGCCACCGGAGGCGCGAAAGACACCCCGGCTCTCTGCGCACGCCTGGCGAGCTTCTCCCGTACTGACACGCTTTCAGGATATTAGATTTCGCTGCCGGGAGACGTAGGTGGAGAGGACGGCGATAGCGGCCGGCGTAATTCCGGGAATCCGCATGGCCTGGCCGATAGTTTCCGGCCGCACCTGGCTGAGGCGCTGAACGGCCTCGGCGGAAAGTCCCGGAATGCCTGCGTACGAGAAATCCCCGGGAATGCCCCGGCTCTCGTCCCTGGACCGCCGGTGAATCTCGGACTCCTGACGCTTCAGGTAGCCTTGATACTTCAGCGTCGTCTCGACGCTCGGAATGTCGAGGCGGCTCACGGGTGCTTCGAGCTCGAAACCGCCGCTCGCCACGAGATCCGCGAGCTTCGCTGATGGTTGCTTCAGCCACTGCTCGCCGGAAACCCGGGCGCCCGTCGAATCCTTCACCGGCGTGTGTCGCAGCCCGCGCAGGTTTCCCTCGAACCGCGCCTTTCGATTCGCGAAGCTCTGCCACCTCGTGTCGTCGATGAGCCCGCACTCGCGCCCAATAGGAGTCAGGCGCAGGTCTGCATTGTCTACGCGCAGCAGCAGGCGATATTCGGCGCGAGACGTGAACATCCGATAGGGCTCGAGACAACCATGTGTAATTAGGTCATCTACCATAATTCCCGTGTATGAGTTGCTTCGCGCAAGCGCGAGCGCCCGTTTCGAGCCATGCATCGCCGCGTTCGCCCCCGCGACAAGGCCCTGCGCCGCGGCTTCCTCGTAACCTGACGTGCCGTTGATCTGGCCCGCCAGAAAGAGCCCGGCGATCTTCTTCGTCTCGAGCGTGCGGGACAGCTCGGTCGGCTGAATGAAATCGTACTCGACGGCGTACGCCGGCCGCAGCATGCGTGCGTGCTCGAGACCCGGCATCGCGCGCACGATCTCGAGCTGGACATTCGCCGGCAGGCTCATCGACAACCCGTTGACGTAAATCTCGTCCACATCGAGACCTTCGGGCTCGAGATAGATCTGGTGGCGCTCGCGGTCGGGGAACCGCACGATCTTGTCCTCGAGCGACGGGCAATACCTCGGTCCGATCCCGCGAATCTGTCCGTTGAACAGCGGCGACTTGTCGATGTTCGCCGTCACGATCTCGCGAACGCGCGCGTTGGTGTGCGTGAGGTAGCACGGTGTCTGTCGAATCTCGATCGATTCGGTGAGAAACGAGAATGGCACCGGCGGATTGTCACCAGGCTCGAGCGCGAAGCGGCCCTCGCTGACGGCGCGCGCGAAATCGATCGAGCGGCGATCGAGGCGTGGGGGAGTGCCCGTCTTCAAGCGGCCCCACGTGAAACCAAAAGACTTCAACGACTCCGCGAGCTCGCGCGACGGCGGCTCGTTTGCGCGGCCGGCGGGGCGCTGCTCGCGGCCCACGTGCACGAGGCCGTTCAGAAACGTCCCGGTCGTCATCACCAGCGCCTCGCATCGATAGCGCGGACCGTCTTCGAGCGCGAGACCGGCAACACGGCCGTGCTCGACGAGAATCTGTCCAGCCCTCCCGAAAATCCATTCGATGTTCGGCTCCTGCTGGAGCGCCGCGCGCATCCATCGGCCGTAGCGCTGCTTGTCGGCTTGCGCGCGCGGCGACCACACGGCAGGACCGCGGCTGCGATTCAGGACCTTGAACTGGATGCCGGTCGCGTCGATCGCGCGCCCCATGAGTCCGCCGAGCGCGTCGATCTCGGCGACGAGGTGTCCCTTTGCGGTGCCGCCAATCGCCGGATTGCATGGCATGTGCGCCACCGTGTCGTCAGACAACGTGCAGATGGCGACGCGGCGGCCCAGACGCGCCGCGGCATACGCCGCCTCGCATCCGGCATGCCCCGCGCCAATCACGATCACGTCGTATCTGTCACCCATGTTCAAAACTATTTTCCGATGCAGAACCTGGAGAAGATGTGCCGGAGGAGATCGTCGGACGTTCGCTTGCCGGTCACTTCTTCGAGCGCCATCCGCGCATCGTGCAGATCCGTCAGGACGAATTCCTCGGCTACCGGGCCGCCGGGCGCCTGAACGGACTCCAACGCGCCTCGCAACGCGTCCCGTGCGCGCTCGAGCAGCGCCGCGTGACGCACGTTGGTCACCGCTGCCGAATCGCGCACCGTGGCCGGATTCCCGCTGTCGAGCGCGGCCCGTATGGCCTCGCGCAGCCGATCGAGGCCGGCGCCGGTCTTCGACGACACGTCCGCGGCGGCCGGCGCGAACCGCGCGCTGGGCCACAGCGGCGGCAGATCGGACTTGTTCCGAACGACGATGCGGCGCAGATGGTCCGTCTCGTCGACGAGCGTGGCGTCGGCGGCGTCGAGCGGCTGCGACGCGTCCAGCACGACCAGAGTCAGGTCTGCGGCCTCCCACGCGCGGCGCGCACGAGACACGCCTTCGCGCTCGACTTCGTCGTTGGTGTCGCGCACGCCGGCCGTGTCGATGAGCTCCAGCCGCAGGCCGTCGATATCGGCCGTCTCGGTCACCAGATCGCGCGTGGTGCCGGCAATCGGCGTCACGATGGCGCGCCCCGCACCGACGAGCGCGTTGAACAGGCTCGATTTGCCGACGTTCGGTTTGCCGGTAATCACCACGCGTGCGCCCTCGCGAATCAGGCGACCGCGCCTGGCGTCGCACACGAGCGTGGCGAGCTTGCTCTCGATCGCGCCGAGCGCCGCCGCCGTGTCGCCGGCGTCGATGAAGTGATAACCCTCGTCCGGAAAGTCGAGCGAGGCCTCGAGCCGCGCCGTCAGGTCGAAGAGATCGGCATCGATCTCCGCGATCCGCGTCGTCAGCGTGCCCTCCAGCTGATCGAACGCCGCTCGCGCCTGCAGTGGCGTGACCGCGTCGATCAAATCAGCGACCGCTTCCGCCTGGACGAGATCCAGACGCCCGTTCAGGAATGCGCGCAGCGTGAATTCGCCAGGCTCGGCCAGCCGCGCGCCCGCGCCGATCGCGTCCTCGACGATTTGTCTGAGCACGACGGGGCTGCCGTGCGCGCTGATTTCCACCACGTCCTGGCCGGTGTAGGAGTTTGGAGCAGGGAAGGCGGTCGCAACCACCTGGTCGCCGCGAGTACGCGCAAAGGTGGCGTATCTCGGTTGAAGAGGACGATCGAGCTCCACGAGCCTCGCCGCGATGCGCGGCGCATCGGGACCGCTGAGCCTGACGACACCGAGGCCACCCCGGCCGCTCGGCGTCGCAATGGCCACGATCGTGTCATCCGTAGCGAACATAAACCGGGTTCAAGACAAACAAGAGATTAAGAGATCGGGAGGGCAGTGATCTCTTGTTTGTTTCGTCTCTTATTTCGTGGCGCTGATCGTGACGGTTTTCACCGCGGCATCCCCGATGCTTTCCGAGGTGACGCCTGGAATCTCGGCAACTGCGAGGTGGACGAGCCGGCGCTCGTAGGCGTTCAACGGTCCGATGCTCTGCTCGGCGCCCGACGTCTTGGCCTTCTCGGCGAGGAACTTGGCCATCTGGCGCAGCTCGTTGTCTTTGCCGCGCCGAAACCCCAGACAGTCGACGAGCAGCCGCTCGTCGCCCAGTTGCTTGCGGAACGCGCTGTCGACGATGTGCTGGAGCGCTTGAAGGCCTTCGCCGCGCCGGCTGAGCAGCGTTTCGGCGCCCTCGCCTTCGAGATTGATCCGGGTCCCGTCGGCGCTGGTCTCGACCTGCGCCTGAAGCGTCAGCCCCATGTCCCGGGCCACCTTGACCACGAAGTCCGCGACCTGTTGTGCGCTCATGCATCCACCTTCTTCGTCAACGCGGGCGGTCCGGCCAGCCTGTTGGTCAACAACTGCTGCCCCATGATCAGCACGTTGCTGGCGAACCAGTACAGCGCGAGTCCTGCCGGCGAGGTGATGAACATGAAGGTGAAGAGCACCGGCATGAACATCATCATCTTCTGCTGGACAGGATCGCCGCCGGTCATCGGCATCATCCGCTGCTGGAGGATCTGGGACGCGCCGACCAGGATCGGCGTCACGTAGTAGGGATCGGGCGCCGCGAGGTCGTGAATCCACAGGATGAACGGCTGGCCACGCAGCTCGATCGCTTCCGACAGCAGGCTGTAGAACGCGAACAGCACGGGGAAGGTGAGCAGCATCGGCACGCACCCGCTCGCCGGGTTGACCCCCTTCTCGCGGTAGAGCTCCATCATCTCCGTATTCATCTTCTGCCGCGCCGGATCGGTCGTCTTCAGCTTCGCGTAACGATCCTGAATCGCTTTGATTTGCGGCTGGATGGCCTGCATCTTCCGCATCGACACGTTGCTCTTGTGCCGGAGCGGAAACATCGCCGCGTTGATGATGACCGTCAGCGCGATGATCGACCAGCCGTAGTTGCCCAGGAATCCGTCGATCCAGTTGAGCGCGGAGAGCAGCGGCACGCAGAGAAACGCGAACATGCCGAACCAGATCGCGCGCACCAGATCGACATCCACGCGGCGCATGGTCTCGAAGTGCTTCGGGCCGACGAAAAAGCGCGCGTTCGCCGGACCGCCGGGCATCGACTGGAAGCGGATGTCGTAGCCGATGTAGTCGCGCGAGAGCGAAGGGTCGCCCGTCTTCGCAGGAATCGAAAGCGCGTAGTACTCGACCTGGGCGGTTCCCGGCTTCACGGCCACCGATGTGAAGTACTGCGTCTCGACGCCCGCGAATTCAAAGGTCCCTTGCTGGTTCGGGGCCTCGGCGAGGCTCGGACCGAGCACGCGCGAGACGCTGCCGCCAACCGAATACACCGCCTGAGCCTTGCGGATGGGCATGAACATGCTGCCCCCGCCGGTTGCCAGGACGTCGCCAAGGCCCGGACCCCACTGAACCGTGGGATTCACGCTGCGGCCGCCATCGGTCACCGACGCCGTGATCGTGATGACGTACGAATTCGGTTCGATGCGGAACTGCTTGCTCGCTTTCAGCCCCGCCGCGTCCTCGTAGTCGAACGACACCGTGACGGGCGCGCTCCTCGCATCGAGCGTGGCGCCCGATGAGGTCGTGAACAGCGCGCCGTTCAACCGCGCCGATTTCGATGCGTCGTCGAGCTCGAGCGAAAACGGCTTCGGCTGGTTCGGCGGCACCTCGTGCGGCACCAGGTCGAGGGGCTTCCCGTCGGGCCCCGGATAGCCGGAGAGCGCCCACGAGTCGAGCGTGGCGCCGCGATTGGAAAACACCGCGTGCACAAGGCCGTTGTCGACGGCGATGGTTCGCTCGGCTGTGTCGGCGGTGAGCGTCTCGACCGCGGGAAGCTGCGCGGGCGCCGGTTCCGGCGCCGGTGTCGGTGCTGCCGGGGCTTGAGCGGCGCTGCCGCCTGCCGCCTGCTCGGCGCGGGCGGTCGCGGTCGACCCAGCCGCTGCTGGTGAGGCCGGCGGTGACGGTACCAACCACTGGTAGGCGGTGAGGACGATGAACGTCAGGACAATGGCGAGGAGAAGACGGCGTTCCATCAGTTAAGGGACCGGATCCAGACCCGCGCCGCCGAAAGGGTGGCAGCGGAGCACGCGTCTGATGGCCATCCAGCCACCTCGAAGCGCGCCGTACGAGACAATCGCGTCGGCTGCATACTGCGAGCAGGTCGGCAGATACCGACAGGAGCCCGTAAGTAGCGGCCTGATAAGGAGTTGATACCCGCGGATCGCCGCAAGAGCGACACGCACGGAGATCTGCCTCTCAGAGTATCTTTGCAAACCGCTGGAGTGCGGCACAGTATTCGGCCTCAATGTTCCGCCAGGAGGCATCCATCATCTCCCGGCGCGGTATGACGACGAGATCGATGCCTGCTACAGGTTGTCGGCTCCGAAACAGCTCGCGAACCAGCCGTTTCGCCCGGTTCCGGACGACCGCGTTTCCAATTTTCTGGCTCGCCGCAATCCCGAGGCGGGGCGACCCGACCTCGTTGGGCAGGGCGAAGCAGGTCATGAGCCGGCCCCGAAAGCGCGTGCCGTGGTCGTAGACGCGCGTAAACTCCGCCCGTCGGCGCAGTTTCACCGTGATGAAGACACGGTCAGCCGCTTGCGGCCCTTCGCGCGACGGCGCTTGAGGACGGTGCGGCCGTTCTTGGTCTGCATGCGGACGAGAAAGCCATGAGTGCGGCGCCGCCGGCGCCGATTGGGCTGATACGTACGTTTCATCGAAAATCCTTAGGAAATCAGAAAAATTCGCAGCGCGCGAACCTACAATCCTAATGGGGCACACACCAGCCTGTCAACGAAGCGGCGCGTATGCTACAGTGCCCGTTTCGGCAATGACGCCGATGGCGCTGATGGAATTTGGTCTCCTCCCAAAGATTTCCACACCTGTGCAAAAACCTGTGGAAAATCGTGTTTTGCGGCGTACGAATTCGAGAATTCGCCCCGTTTGTGGGCGGTTTTCGCAGGCGAAAGTCCGCCAGCCTCGATTTGCCCGGGATTTTGCCCCTTCTTATCCAATTTTCCGGGTACAGCCCGCCGCTCGCCGATAGTGACGGCGCAAGAACCGCCCATGATTGCCAGCAATATCTGGGATGACATCCTGTCGCGCGTCCAGGCCAAAGTAAACCGCCATAGCTTCTATACGTGGTTCAAGCCGACGGCGTTCGTGTTCGACGACGGCCGGATCGTGACCGTCCGGGTGCCGAACCCGCTCTTCAAGGACTGGATCACGAAGCACTATTCGGGCGTGATCACCGAAGCACTCGAGGAAGTGTCGAGGGCGGAAGCGCTCGTGAATTTCGTCGCCACTGGCACCGCAGAAGCAGAAGCCGGTGCGCCGCAGACGGCCGCAGGACCGGGAGGCGGCATCATGGATCAGGCAACCCGCAGCAGCGATCCAGATGGCGGATCGGCCGAAGCCACAATCACAGCCGTTCAACCGACGTCGTCTGCGGGGCTGAATCCGCGCTATACGTTCGATACGTTCATCGTCGGCTCGTCGAACCAGTTTGCCCATGCCGCCTGCCGGGCGGTGGCCGAGGTGCCGTCGCGCTCGTACAACCCGCTGTTCATTTATGGCGGGGTGGGGCTAGGCAAGACCCATTTGATGCACGCCATCGGCCACTACGTCCTCAGCCACAACCGGAATCTCGTGCTGACCTACATTTCGTCCGAACGGTTCATGAACGAAATGATCAACGCAGTGCGCTACGACCGGCTCATCGACTTCCGCGAGCGCTATCGCAGCGTCGACGTGCTCCTGGTCGACGACGTGCAGTTTCTCGCGGGAAAGGAAGGCACCCAGAACGAGTTCTTCCACACGTTCAATGCGCTCTACGATTCGCAAAAGCAGATTGTGCTGAGCAGCGATTGCCCTCCGCACGAGATCGAGCAACTCGAGGAACGCCTGCGATCGCGGTTCGAATGGGGCCTGATTGCCGACATTCAGTCGCCGGATCTCGAGACCAAAGTGGCGATTTTGAAGAAAAAGGCCGAGGCCGAAACCGTGCCCCTGCCCGATCCGGTCGCCATCTACATCGCCGGCCGCATCAAGTCGAATATTCGCGAGCTCGAGGGCTCGCTTATCAGGCTCATCGCCTTTGCGTCGCTCACCGGCCGTGAGCTGTCGGTCGAGCTGGCGCAGGAAGTCCTCCACAACGTCAAGGACCACGAAGAAAAGGCCGTCACGATCGATCACATCCAGAAGTTCGTCTCGGACTACTACCAGCTGAAGCTCGCGGACCTGAAGTCGAGGAACAACTCGAAGTCGATCGCCATGCCGCGGCAGGTGGCCATGTACCTGTGCAAGGCGCTGACGCACGCCTCGCTCCCGGAGATCGGACGGAGCTTCGGCGGAAAGCATCACTCGACCGTGATCCACTCGATCCGGAAGGTCGAGACGCTGCGCAAGGGAGACACGCAGTTCAACATGCTTCTCAACAGCTTCATGGAAAGTTTCCGGTGAGAAATTGCGTTTTCCACAGATGACGGCGGTCGCCCGTCCACATCCCTGCCTGGCGGCCGTTTTTAGGGCGAAAGCCTGTCCGGAACAAGGGCCCAGGTACGACCGTTTATCCACAGGACAGCCCACAGTTTAAGTACCTGTAGGACAAGCACTTCCGTCAAAATTTAGATTTCCTAACAGCACCTTTTTCTTGTATAATTCTTTATCTCTTTTTTCCCCTTCTTACTTCAAGAGATCGCCGGGCCAGACGAGCCCAAATTTTGAGGTTCAGCCAGCTATGGAACTAGTCGTTAAGAAAAACGACCTACTGCGAGAACTGCAACTTTTCCAAGGCATCGTCGAACGGAAAAACACGATTCCTATTCTGGCGAACGTGTTGATGGAAGCCCGGGAAAACGAGATTCGAATGCTGGCGACGGATCTCGAAGTCGCGCTTCGCAGTCGCTGCGATGCCGCCGTGGAAAAACAGGGCACGCTGACGCTGCCGGCGAAGAAGTTGTTCGAAATCGTCAAGGCGTTGCCCGAGACCGACGTCCGCATTGCGGAAGACAAGAACGGCGTGAAGGTCGCCGCGGATCGCTTCGACTCGCGCATGCAGACGTTGCCGAAAGAAGATTTTCCCGCGGTGCCCGAAGCGAGCGGTGCGACGAGCGCCACGTTGCCGCGCGCGGCGTTGAAGGAGATGGTGGCGAAAACGCAATTCGCCATCACCGGCGAAGACACGCGGTTTTTCCTGAACGGTGCGCTCTTCATTCTCGGCGGCAGCGAGATGAGCCTGGTCGCGACCGATGGCCATCGGCTGGCGCTGGTGAAAGTCGATCGGAAGGGTGGAAAACCGTCGAAGGAGGGCGAGGAGATTCGCGCGATTCTGCCGCGCAAAACGTTGTGGGAACTCGGCAAGCTGCTGACCGATGGCGACGGCGACATCAGTTACGAGCGCGGCGAGAACCACCTGTTTTTCGACATCGGTGGACGCATGCTCATCTCGCGGATGATCGACGGACAGTTTCCGGCCTTCGAGCGCGTCATTCCGAAGGGCAACACCAGGCGCATCGAGTTCGAGCGCGAGCGGTTGACCAACGCCGTCCGGCGCGTGGCGCTGCTCTCGAACGAGCGCTCGCGCTCGGTGAAGTTTCAGCTCGACAAAGGCAAGGTCGAAGTGACGTCGAGCAGCCCCGAGTTCGGCGAAGCCAAAGAGACGCTGCCCGTCGACTATTCCGATGGCAGCATGCAGATCTGTTTCAACGCGCAGTACGTGATGGAGTTTCTCGCCGTGGTGGAAACCGATCAGGTGGCGCTCGAACTGAAGGACGAAGTCAGCCAGGCCGTGATGAAGCCGATCGGCACCGAAGGATACGACTACACGTACGTGATTATGCCCATGAGGGTATGAGGGAACCGTCATCAGTTGACAGTCATCAGTTCTCGGTTGCCGTGTCATCGGACGACGCACTGAGAACTGAATACTGAAAACTGAAAACTACCAATGACCGATACCAAGAGCGCAGAGCTCGAACAGAACGCGCCCGGCCTGAACGAAGCCGAAGCCGACTACGGCGCTGACAAGATCAAGGTTCTCGAGGGACTCGAAGCGGTCCGGAAGCGTCCGGCGATGTACATCGGGTCGACCGGACCGTCGGGATTGCACCACCTCGTCTACGAGGTCGTGGACAACTCGATCGACGAGGCGCTGGCCGGCTTCTGCGATCAGGTGAACGTCACGATCCATATCGATGGGTCGATTACGGTCGTGGACAACGGACGCGGCATTCCGACCGATCAGCACACCAGCGGCCGGTCCGCGGCCGAAGTCGTCCTCACGGTGCTGCACGCGGGCGGGAAGTTCGATAACGACAGCTACAAGGTATCGGGCGGCCTGCACGGCGTTGGCGTGTCGGTCGTCAACGCGCTCTCGCAGGAGCTCGACCTCGAAATCTGGCGGAACGGCCAGGTCTTCAAGCAGAAATACCAGCGCGGCAAGCCGGCGGCCGACCTGGAGACAACCGGCACGACGAAAAAGCGCGGCACCAAAATCACGTTCCGTCCCGACGCCGAGATCTTCGAGACGGTCGAGTTCAGCTTCGACACGCTGGCGCAGCGGCTTCGCGAGCTCGCGTTCCTGAACGCCGGCATCCTGATTACGCTCGACGACGAGCGCGAGACGAAGAGCCACAAGTTCCAGTACGACGGCGGCATCATCTCGTTCGTCAAGCACCTCAACAAGAACAAGTCGGCCGTCAACGAGAAGCCCATCTACATGAAGGGCGAGCGCGACGGCATCGACGCCGAAATCGCGCTCCAGTGGAACGACGGCTATTCGGAAGCGATCTACACGTTCGCCAACAACATCAACACGCACGAGGGAGGCACGCATCTTTCGGGCTTCCGGTCGGCGCTGACACGCACGATCAACTTCTACGCGGGTAAGAACAACCTGGCGAAGGATCTGAAAGAGAGCCTCAGCGGCGACGATATTCGCGAAGGGCTGACGGCCGTCATCAGCGTCAAGATCCCGCGTCCGCAGTTCGAAGGCCAGACCAAGACCAAGCTCGGCAATACGGAGGTCAAGGGCATCGTCGAGGCGATCGTCAACGACAAGCTCGGGTCGTTCCTCGAGGAAAATCCGCCGATCGCCAAGCGCATCATCGGCAAGACGGTCGACGCCGCGCGCGCGCGCGAAGCGGCGCGCAAGGCGCGCGACCTGGTGCGCCGCAAGGGCGCGCTCGAAGGCGGCGGCCTGCCCGGCAAGCTGGCAGACTGCCAGGAGCGCGATCCCGCCAAAAGCGAGCTGTACATCGTCGAGGGCGAATCCGCCGGCGGCTCGGCCAAGCAGGGGCGCGATCGGCGGTTCCAGGCAATCCTGCCGATCAAGGGCAAGATCCTGAACGTGGAGAAGGCGCGGTTCGACAAGATGCTCGGCAGCGACGAGATCAAAACGATGATCGCCGCGCTCGGCTGCGGCATCGGCGGCGAGGACTTCGACATCTCGAAGCTGCGTTACCACCGGGTCATCATCATGACCGACGCGGACGTTGACGGCTCGCACATCCGCACGCTGCTGCTCACGTTCTTCTACCGGCAGATGCCCGAGCTCATCAACAACGGCTACATCTACATCGCGCAGCCGCCGCTCTTCCGCGCCAAGCGCGGCAAGAGCGAGACCTACATCAAGGACGAACGCGAGCGCGAGACGTACCTCATCCACCGGGCCGCGGAGTCGCGCACCGTCAAGCTGAACGGCCGCGAGATCTCAGGGGCGCCGCTCGAACAGTTGCTCCACCGGTTGATGACCTATCGGAAGTACCTGCGTCTGGTCGAGCGGCGCGGTCACGTGCGCGAGGCGATCGAGGCGCTGCTCGACGCCGACGTCCACGAGCGGTCGTTCTTCGACAGCCAGGAACGGTTGACGTCGCTCGCGGCAGACCTGACGACCAAGACCACGGCCGTCACCGTGCAGCCCGACGAGGAAAACAAGTCGTTCTGCCTGGCGATCGAGGATCGGTCGAACGGGTATGCCCGGCACCAGATCATCTCGATCGATTTCGTGACGGCCCCCGATTACCGGACGCTGCTGCACAGCTACCGCGAAATCCGCGACATCAAGCCGCCGATGACGGTGGTGTCGTCCGCGGTCCAGACCGAGCCCGAGGCGGCAGCCGACGACGCGGCCCCGCCGCAGCCGGTCGGGCGCGCGAAGCCCGAACCGACCGTGGCCATCAGCTCGCTCGACGCGCTCCTCGAGTACTTCATCAGCGCGGGGGAGAAGGGCGTCACGATCAACCGCTACAAAGGCCTCGGCGAGATGAATCCGGACCAGTTGTGGTCGACGACGATGAACCCCGAGGTGCGGACGCTGCTGCAGGTCCGGGCCGAAGATCACACCGAGGCCGATCAGATGTTCACCACGCTGATGGGCGACCAGGTCGAGCCGCGGCGGAAGTTCATCGAAGACAACGCGCTCGATGTGCGGAACCTGGATATTTGATCCTCACCGATTTGACGCAGAGCCGCAGAGGCGCAGAGGTGAATAGTCTGAAAGCCACTCTCGGCGTCTCGGCGCCTCTGCGTCGAGACACCCAATCATGAGCGATACATCTCAAAAAATCCCCGTCAACATCGAAGATGAAATGAAGCGTTCGTACATGGATTACGCCATGAGCGTAATCATTGGACGAGCGCTGCCCGACATCCGCGACGGGTTGAAGCCCGCACATCGCCGCGTGCTCTACGGCATGAAGACCATGGGGCTCGCGTCGAACCGCGGCTACCGCAAGTGCGCGAAGATCGTCGGCGAGGTGATGGGGAATTTCCATCCGCACGGCGATGCGTCGATCTACGACACGCTCGTGCGCCTCGCGCAGGACTTCAACATGCGCTACCCGCTCGTGGACGGGCAGGGCAACTTCGGTTCGATCGACGGCGATCCGCCGGCGGCGATGCGCTACACCGAGGCGCGGCTGCAGGCGCTCGCCGACGACGTCATGGCGGATCTCGACAAGGAAACCGTCGACTTCGTGCCGAACTACGACGAGACGACCGAGGAGCCCACGGTTCTGCCGGCGCAGATTCCGAACCTGCTGGTGAACGGGTCGGCCGGCATTGCCGTCGGCATGGCCACCAACGTGCCTCCGCACAACCTCCGCGAAGTGATCGACGGCGTCATCTGGACCATCGAGACCGAACAGGAGCGCGGGGCGAAGCTCGACAAGATCGACAAGCTGCACGGCCTGATGGAGCACGTCAAGGGACCGGACTTTCCGACCGGCGGCTACATCGTCGGACGCTCCGGCATCGCCGCGGCCTTCCGCACCGGGCGCGGCGCGATCCTCATGCGGGCCAAGGCCGCGATCGAGCAGGCCAAGAAAGGCGACAGGCAATCGATTGTCGTCAGCGAGATTCCGTATCAGGTGAACAAGGCGCGGCTCATCGAGAAGATCGCCGACCTGGTGAACGACAAAACGATTGAAGGCATTTCGGACATCCGCGACGAGTCCGATCGCGAAGGCATGCGCATCGTCATCGAGTTGAAGCGCGGCGAAGTGCCCGAGGTCATTCTCAATAATCTCTACAAGCACACACAGCTTCAGCAGAGCTTCGGCGTCATCATGCTCGCGATCGTCGGCGGCCGCCCCAAGGTGCTGACGCTGGCCGAGCTCGTCGACAGCTTCATCGACTTCCGCCGCGAGGTCGTGATCCGCCGGACGCAGTTCGAGCTGCGCAAGGCCGAGGCGCGGTACCACATCCTCGAGGGGCTGAAGATCGCGCTCGACAACCTGGACGCGGTCATCAAGCTCATCCGCGGTTCAAAGACCGTGCCCGAGGCCCGCGAGGGCCTGATCACGCAGTTCTCGCTGAGCCAGATTCAGGCTCAGGCCATTCTGGACATGCAGCTGCAGCGGTTGACCGGTCTCGAGCGCCAGAAAATTCTCGACGAGATGGCCGAGCTGCTGAAGACCATCGAGCGGCTGCGCGCCATCCTCGGCAGCGAGCAACTGCTGATGCAGCTCATCGTCGGCGAGCTGAAGGACGTTCGCGACAAGTACGGGGACGACCGCCGCACCCAGATTATCGAGGGGGACGCGGGCGAGATCAGCATCGAGGACCTGATCGCCGAAGAAGACATGGCGATTACGGTGAGCAATACCGGCTACATCAAGCGGACGCCGATCACGAGCTATCGGAACCAGCGGCGGGGCGGCAAGGGGCGCATCGGCATGCGGACGCGCGAGGAGGATTTCGTCAGCCACCTCTTCGTCGCCTCGACGCACGCCTACATCATGATTTTCTCGGATCGCGGCCGCGCCTACTGGCTGAAGGTGCACGAGATTCCCGACGTCGGTCCGGGCGGCAAGGGCAAAGCGATCGCGAACCTGGTGTCGATGGCGGGCGACGAGAAGATCGCCGCCCTGCAAACTGTGAAGGAGTTCGAAGAGGGCAAGTTCGTCGCCATGGGCACGCTGCGGGGCGTCGTCAAGAAGACCGAGCTTTCGGCCTTCAGCAACCCGCGGGTCGGCGGCATCATCGCCATGGGCGTCGAGGACGGCGATCGCCTGATGGCGGCCCAGATTACCGATGGAACGGGCGAAATCTTCATCGGCACGCGCGACGGGATGGCCATCCGGTTCCCCGAGGGCGACGTGCGGCCGATGGGGCGGACCGCCTACGGCGTGAAGGGGATAACGCTCCGCGAGGGGGACGAGGTGGTGGCCATGGAGGTGGTCCGGCCCGGCAGCACCCTGCTGACGGTGGCCGAGAACGGCTATGGCAAGCGGACCGAACTGGACGAATATCGGGTGCAGTCCAGAGGCGGTGTGGGTATTATTAACATCCAAACCACCGAACGAAACGGTCGCGTCGTCGGAATGGCGTCTGTGCACGATGAGGACGAGTTCATGCTCATCACGCAGCAGGGCAAGATTCTGAGGACGGTCGCGCGCGACATACGGACGATCGGGCGGGCCACGCAGGGTGTGCGCCTGATTGAGATCGATGCCGATGACCGAGTAGTATCTCTCGCGCGGCTTGCGGAAAAAGACGAAGAGAACGGCTCCGAGGGCATTTAGCCGCAGCCGGTGGGGCAAAGGTCCCGGATGAACCGGGACCCCAGGAATCAATCAAGGAGGCTGACATGTTTCGGCCGAAGGCAAGTGTGTATGTGCTGGCGTCCATGGTGCTGATGGCCGCCGCGTTGAGCGCGTGCTCGTCAGCGAACGCGAACGAAGAGAATCTCGTGCGTCAGTTCTTTCGCGCGTCCAGTCTCCGCGACAACATGACGCTCGCGAACTTCGCGGTCGTGGCCTTCGATCCGAAGGCCGAAGGTACCGTCAGCGACTTCAGTGTCACCGCCGTCTCACCCGAGAAGACGGAACCGCTGCGCGTCATCGAGCTGTCCAAGGCCCTGACAGAAGCCGACGCGGCGAACAAGGCCTTCACCGAAAAGAAGAAGACCTATCAGGACGCGAACATGGAAGCGATCGATCGCGTGCTCAAGGCCGAAAGCGCCGGCCGCAAGCTGACCGGCAAGGACGCGCAGATCCAGGCCGAGTGGACGAAGTGGCGCGATGAGTCCAACGCCGAGGCCAAGAAAGTGTCATCGGCCCGCACCGCGCTGTCCAACGCCCGGCCGCTCGCGGAGCTGAGCCTGATGTCGAATGCCAGCGCGACAACCCCAACCGTCGAAGAGATGGACGGCACGATGGTGTCCAAGGACATCACCATTGCCGCAACCGTCAAAGCGCCGGACGGGTCGACGAGCCAGAAGAACTACGTCGTCACCGCGCAGCGCGCCATCGTGAAGGCGAAAGAAGGCGAACGCCAGGGGCGGTGGATTATCACGGGCATAAAGCCCGCATAACAAAACCGAACAGTTCGTAAAGTTCGTAGGTTCGTAGGTTCGTAGGTTCGTCAGGTTCGTCAGGTTCGTCAGGTTCGTCGGGTTCGTCGGGTTCGTAGGGTTCCGAACCCCACGAACCGACGAACCCCACGAACTTTTACGAACTCCACGAACCCGAGTTTTTTAGACGAGTTCGAGTTTCGCGTACTTCGCTCGTAACGTCTTCGGTCCCACCGAAAACCTCACGACCAGTTTCACATCGTCGGCCAGCGCTTCCAGGCTGAGAATCGTGCCGATGCCGAAGTGCGGGTGGCGCACCTTCGCGCCGAGCTTGAGCCCGATCGGGCTCGACTGATCTTCGTCTTCGTACGCGAAGGTCGATTCTTCGCGCGCGCGTCCCGGCCGGTGATACGTCGAGGCGCCGTCGCGAGACGAGCGGCCGCTTCCATAGGCGGTCGATCGTCCGGCGTACCCGCCGAACGAGCTTTGATAGCTGCTCGTTGGATAAGCCGGCGCGATGCGGTCGACGAGCTGCGGCGGCAATTCGTCCATGAAGCGCGACGGCTCCATCGGCTGGTATTCGCCGAAGACGCGCCGGCGCGCCGCGCCCGTCACCACGAGCTGCGAGCGCGCGCGTGTGATGCCGACGTAACAGAGGCGTCGCTCCTCGGCCATCTCGTCTTCGTCGTCGAACGCCCGCGAGTGTGGAAAGACGCCCTCCTCGAGACCAGCCATGATCACGGTCGGGAACTCGAGGCCTTTGGCGGCGTGGAGCGTCATCAGCCAGATGCGCGCGTCGAGGCTTCCCTGGCCTTCGTCCGCTTCCGACAGCAGCGAGAGCCTGTCGGTGAAGCCGCCCAGCGACGCCTCGGGCTCGCGCCCCTCGTACTCGCGTGCGGCCGAGACCAGCTCCATGAGGTTTTCGATGCGGCCCTGAGAATCTTCGCTCTTGTCGTCGCGCAGGTCCTGCAGGTAGCCGGTCTGATCGAGGACCTTGCCCAGGACGATCGACAGCGGCTCGCTGCGTGCCGCCTGCTGCAGATTGACGATGAGGTCTCGAAACGTCTTGAGCGAGGCGAGCGCCCGCGCGGGAACCAGCCGCTCGTCGACGGCGCGCGAGACCTTCGTCCACAGCGAGTTCGGCGCCGGCACCGCAAGTCCGCTGGCCAGCAGCAGCGGCGGGGCCTCTTCGGCCGAGACGCGATCGACCGAATCGAGCACGCCCTTGCCGATGCCGCGCGCCGGAACGTTAATCACCCGTCTCACGCTGACATCGTCGTGGGGGTTGATGAGCAGCTTCAGGAAGGCGAGCGAGTCCTTGATTTCCTTGCGCTCGTAGAAACGGACGCCGCCGACGATGCGGTACGAAAGGCCGGAGCGCATCAGCGCGTCTTCGATGACGCGCGACTGGGCGTTGGTGCGATACAGCACTGCGACGGTGCAATCAGGCGCCGTCGTAATGCCCGAATGCGCCGTGCGCGTGATGAAATCCGCTTCTTCGAGCTCGTCCGATCCCCGGAAATATTTGATGAGGTCGCCGCCCTTCCGCTCGGTCCAGAGCCGCTTGTCCTTGCGGTTCCGGTTCTGGCTGATGACGGCGGTGGCCGCGTCGAGGATGACCTGCGTCGAGCGGTAATTCCGTTCGAGCTTCACGATCTTTGCTTCGGGAAAATCGTGCTCGAAGTCGAGGATGTTGCGCAGGTCTGCGCCGCGCCACCGGTATATCGACTGATCGGGGTCGCCGACCACCGCGAGATTTCTATAACGCTCCGATACACGCTGGATGAGGTGGTACTGCGGCCTGTTGGTGTCCTGATATTCGTCCACCATCACGAACCGGAACTTCTCGGCATATCTGGCGCGCACGGGCTCGGCCTTGTCGAACAGCTCCACCGCTTTCAACAGGAGATCGTCGAAGTCGAGCGCGCCGTTGTCTCGCAGCCCCTGCGTGTACTTCTCGTACACCTTCGCGAGCTGCTCGCCGCGCTGGCTCCAGCCCTGCGCCCTGAAGAAATCCGGGCCCGCCATCGTGTTTTTCGCGTGGCTGATTTTCGACAGCGCCATCCGCGGCTGAACGACGCTGTCGTCGATTTGCAGCTCCTTGAGGACCTGTTTGACCAGCGCAACCTGATCGGACGAATCGTAGATGACGAAATCGCGCGGCAGGCCGATGGCGGTGGCCTCGCGCCGCAGCAGACGCGCACAGAGCGCGTGGAACGTCGAAATCCACGAGCCTCGAAGCGTGGCGCCGACCAGCGTTTCGACCCGGGTGCGCATTTCCTCCGCCGCCTTGTTCGTGAAGGTGACGGCCAGAATCTCGTCGTGCTGCGCGAACCCTTCCGACAGGAGATAGGCAATGCGCTGCGCGATGACACGGGTCTTGCCCGAGCCCGCGCCGGCCAGGATGAGCAGCGGGCCGTCGATGTGGAGCACGGCCTCGCGTTGTTCGGGATTCAGACCTTGTAATGGATCCAACGGCTTCGGACTCCAGACTTTCGAGCTGAGGACACGAATCTCATCGCAGAGACGCCAAGGGCGCAAAGAGTCGGACTCTCGAGACTCCGCTGACTCTTTGGACTCCCAGACTCCGGGACTCTGGAGGCTCGTTCTATTCTACCGTCACACTCTTCGCGAGATTGCGCGGCTGGTCGACGTCGCAGCCGCGCCGGACGGCGATGTAGTACGCCAGCAGTTGCAACGGCAGTACCATCGCGATGGGCGAGAGCATTTCCGGCACGTGGGGCAGGGCGAGCATCGCGTCTTGTGCCGGATCCAGAATGCTTTGCAGCGTGTCGTCGCCTTCGGTCGTGATGGCGATCACCGATCCGCCTCGAGCCTTCACCTCTTGAATATTGCCAAGCATTTTCTCGAAGACGTGATCATTTGGTGCAATGCTCACGACGGGCATGTTGCTGTCGATGAGCGCGATGGGCCCGTGCTTCATCTCGCCGGCCGGGTATCCTTCGGCGTGAATGTAAGAGATTTCCTTCAGCTTCAGCGCTCCCTCGAGCGCGATCGGGTAGTTGACGCCGCGGCCCAGGAAGAGAAAATCGGTCCGGTTGAAGAACCGGCCGGCGATGTCTTCGATCGCGCCGGACGCCTTCAGCGCCTGCTCCATCTGCTTGGGAAGCTGCATGAGCGCGGTCAGGTGGCTGCGCGCGTCGGCCTCGGCGAGCGACCCCTTCATCTGGCCCAGGAAGAGCGCCAGCAGGTTCAGCGCCACGAGCTGCGACGTAAAGGCCTTGGTCGAGGCCACGCCGATTTCCGGTCCGGCGTGCGTGTAGATGGTGCCTTCGGACTCGCGGGTGGCCATGCTGCCGACGACATTGCAAATCGCCAGGCTGCGGGCGCCTTTCTTGCGCGCTTCGCGCAGCGCCGCGAGTGTGTCGGCCGTCTCTCCGGACTGCGTGATGATGACGACCAGCGTGTTGCGATCGACGATGAAGTCGCGGTAGCGATATTCCGAGCCGTAGTCGACCTCGACGGGCAGCCCGGCAAACCGCTCGATGAGGAATTTGCCGACCAGAGCCGCGTGCCATGACGTGCCGCAGGCGACCAGCGCGACTTTGTTGACGTTGCGGAGGTCGGCTTCCGAAATCGCGATTTCTTCCAGGAACACCTTGCCGGTATCGAGGCTCACGCGGCCGAGCAGCGTCTCTTCCGCGGCGCGCGGCTGCTCGAAGATTTCCTTCAGCATGAAGTGGCGGTAGCCCGACTTCTCCGCCATCACCGGGTCCCACAAGACGCGCTGCGTCGCCTTCGACACCGGCGTGCCCGCGAAGTTCGTGAACTCGACGCCGCGCCGGGTGACGACCGCCATTTCTTCGTCGCCGAGGAACACCACGTCGCGCGTGTGGCTGAGAATCGCCGGCGTGTCGGACGCGACGAAGAACTCGTTGTCGCCAAGACCCACCACGATCGGCGGGCCGTTGCGGACGGCGATGATCTTTTCCGGGTCGTCGCTCGAAATCGCCACGAAGGCGAAGAGGCCGCGCATGTGGAGCAGCGCCTGCCGGGCCGCGTCTTCGAGCGTGAGGTGGGGAACCGCCTTCATTTCCTGCTCGATCAGGTGCGCGATCACTTCAGAGTCGGTCTCGGTCACGAACGTGTGGCCGATCTTCTTCAGCTCGCGCTTCAGGTCGAGGTAGTTCTCGATGATGCCGTTGTGCACGACGACGATCTTGCCGGTGCAGTCCTGGTGCGGGTGCGCGTTTTCCTCGGTCGGGCGGCCGTGCGTGGCCCATCGCGTGTGGCCGACGCCGTACACGCCGTCGAGCGGCTGCGTACCGATGGCCTGCTCGAGGTTCACCAGCTTCCCGGCACTGCGCCGGCGTTCGATCTGTCCGTTCCGGACGACCGCCACCCCCGCGGAGTCGTAGCCGCGATATTCGAGCCGACGCAGTCCGTCGAGCAGGATCGGGACGACTTCTTTGGAACCGAGATAACCGATGATGCCGCACATACTTTTTACTTTTTACTTTTTACTTTTTACTTTCGACTTTCTTACTTTCGCCTTTCTTACTGACCCAGTCTTCAAGGTTGCGCTGCTTCCCGGCGCTCACGGCCAGCGCTCCGGCGGGCACGTTTTCGCGGATGGTCGCGCCGCTGCCGACATAGGCGCCCTTGCCGATCGTGACAGGCGCCACGAGCTGGCTGTCGCTGCCGATGAACGCGCCGTCCTCGATGGTCGTCAGGTTCTTCTTCTTGCCGTCGTAGTTGCACGTAATCGTGCCGGCGCCGATGTTGACGCCTTCGCCGACGATCGCATCGCCCAGGTACGACAGATGCCCGGCCTTGGTCCCTTTGCCGAGGACGGTCTTCTTCAGCTCGACGAAGTTGCCGACGTGCACCGACTCGCGCAGCTCCGTTTCGGGCCGGACGTGCGCGAACGGCCCGATCGTGACGCCGGTGCCCAGCCTGCCGCCGTTGATGACGCAGTGGTTCTGCACCGTCACGCGATCGTCGAGCACGGAGTTGACGATCCGCACGCCCGCATGGATCTCGCACGCCTGGCCGATCTGGGTCTTCCCCTCGATATGCACGCCGGGGTGAATCACCGTGTCGGTGCCGATGATCACGTCGTCGTCGATGTAGGTCGTCGCGGGATCTTCGATCGTGACACCCGCCGCCATGAGCTCTTCGTTTTTTTTCTGTCTCACGATTCGGCTCGCCTCTGCCAGTTCCGACCGGCCGTTGATGCCGTGGATCTCGTTGGGATGCTCGATGACGACCGTTTCGACGCCGCGCCGGCGGCGGCGATAGGTCGAGATCGAGATCCGTTAGATAGTACTCTCCCTGCGCGTTCCCGGTGGCAAGTCCCCTGAGTGCCTCGAACAGCGGCGCAAGGGAAAATACGTACACACCGCTGTTGATTTCCTTGATCTTCCGCTGCGCCGGCGACGCGTCGCGCTCTTCGACGATGCGCGAGACCCGTCCCTTGACGCGCACGATGCGCCCGTATCCGTAGGGCTGCTCGACGAGCGCCGTCAGGATGGTGGCCGACGCGTGCGTCTCTTCGTGCCGGCTCACCAGGCTCGCAAGAGTGTGGCGATTCAGCAACGGGACGTCGCCAGATAGCAACAGAACGAAGCCGTTTTGCCCCTCCAGGACGCCGGCCGTCTGGAGCAAAGCATGCCCGGTGCCAAGCTGCGGTTCCTGCGTGACGAACGACAGCTCGGAATACCGCGAGAGGCCCTGGCGCAGCAGCTCCTTCATGTGTCCGACAACGACGGTGATCGTGCGAGGCGAGAGCGACTGGGCCGCGCGAATCACGTACTCGACCATCGGGCGGCCCGCGACGTGGTGCAGGACCTTGGGCCGCGCCGATTTCATGCGCGTGCCTTTGCCTGCAGCCAGAATGACGACGTGGAGATCGGTCATGGGTGAGTGAGCGGGCCGCTCAACAGCCTATCGCCGTCGGGCAGCCTTGCGGCGATCAGTCGCGGCGGCTTTCGCGGGAGCCGGCGCCTCGAGCGCCGCACGTACGCTGTCGAACTGCCGCAGCACCTCGAGTTCGGGATCGTGCCGCGCGAGCGACCGATTGTCCGGATTGAGCTCGATCGCACGAAGGAGAATCGGGACGGCTTCCTCCACCTGATCGCGCAGCGCGAGGACGGACGCGAGCATATAGAGCGCGTGGTCGTGTTCGGGCAATTCCGCGGTGGCCGCGCGCAGATGCGCGAGGGCGTCGTCGAAATTCGCGGCGTTCACGGCCAGCGTGGCGGCAAACACCCGCTCTTCAGGTGTGGCCGGCGACGCGCCGCGAGGAGCCATGTGCCGCTCGCAGACGTTGAGGTAGAGCCGGACGCGCTCGTGCAGCTCTCTCTCCTCGGGGTAGCGCGAGAGAACGGACCGGAGCAACGAGGACGCGCGCGGGTACTCGTGCGCCTGCACTGCCGCGACGCCTTCTTCGTACAGTGCGACGGCTTCAAGGTGGCCTGGGCGGGGTAGTGGCGCAGGCGTAGCAGTTTGCAGCGCCCGCTCGCGCTCGGCGTGGATCGACCGCTCGACGGAAAGAACCACGTCAGCAGGCTTCGGCCGGACGGGGCGGGAGCTCACCCGCCTCTGCTTCGCCATGTAGGATCGCCCTGAAAGGGCGCTACGGTAACAAATCGCTGTCGTATCGGTCAAGACGGCCGGGTCGGCTTGAGCCGCTCCAACCGGGCGTACACGTCATTGGTCGACAGACCAAACCTGGCAGCCGTCGCCGCGATTGCCTGACGCCTGGACTTTTTTTCGTCGGTCATTCGGCCAAAAAACAGACTCAGCTCACTATCGTCAACGGTTTCTGTGCGTTGTGAAGGTGCGACAGGGCCGAGCACAATGGTGAACTCACCTCTTTCTGGTATCGCTGCCTGGGTGGCCGCCCGAGCTGTCGTTCTCACGACTTGCTCGTGGAGCTTCGTCAGCTCTCTCGCCACAATTATCGGTCGCTCACCCAATACAGCGGCCATGTCTGTGAGAGTCTTTGCAATTCTGTGCGGGGCCTCAAAGAAAACCACGGTTCTAGGCTCATCGACCAATGCAAGGAGCCATGATTTTCTATCGTTCGACCTAGACGGTGCGAACCCGGCAAACACGAACGAATCGGCGGGAAAGCCCGACGCCGCAAGCGCCGCGGTCACGGCGCTCGCGCCGGGGATGGGCACCACTTTGATCCCCTCTTCGATCGCCTTCGCGATCAGCCGCTGGCCCGGGTCTGCGACAACCGGCGTGCCTGCATCGGTGACGACCGCGATGTCGACTCCGTTCGCTAGCTGACGAATCAGCTGCGGCATTTTCCGGATTTCGTTGTGTGCGTGAAGGCTGGTCGTTGGCGTCGTGAGGCCGAAATGCTTGAGCAGGAGCGCCGTCCGGCGGGTGTCTTCGGCGGCGACAAGCCCCACCGATCGAAGGGTTTCGACGGCCCGGACTGTCATGTCGTCCAGATTCCCGATGGGGGTGGACACGACATACAGACTGCCCGCCATGCGATGAGGTATTGGGGTATTGTACCATTGTGGGTTGTCGGAATTTAGATACCGAAATCAGGGATACGAGCTGCTGCCCAAATGATGCGTTCGTCCGAGCCGTTTCATCATTTCGTCGACGACTATCTCGCCTATCTTCACGAAGTTCACCCGTCGAGTGCGACGCTTGACGGCGTCCACACGTACGACGATCACATCGAGGACTACAGCCGGCACGGCATCGACCAGCACACACGGGCGCTGTCCGGGTTCGCGCGCCGGTTGCAGGACATCAACCCGGGCGATCTGACGGCGGTCGAAAAGGCGGAGCAGCCGATGGTTGCCTCGAACATCCAGGCGAGGATGTTCGAGCTCGAGCACGTCCGCACGTGGGAACGAAGCCCGCAGCTCTACTCGGACACGTTGTGCTCGAGTCTGGCGGCGCAGGTCGTGTTCACGCACGCGCCGCTGTCCGAGCGCGCCCGCCGGGTGCTCTCGAAGCTGCGCCAGGCGTCTCGGCTCGTGCAGGCGGCCCGCGACAACATCAAGGATCCGCCGGGCATCTTCGTGAAAGTCGGCCTCGAAACGTTCCGCGGTGCGTTGAACTTCATCGAGAAAGACCTGCCGCGCGCGTTTTCGGCCCTCGACGACATGCACCTGCTCGGCGACCTCGCCGATGCCTCGACCGAGGCCACGCACGCCATCTCGAGCTACATCCAATATCTCGAAGAAGAGCTGGCGCCGAAGGCACGAGCGTCGTTCCGTCTCGGTCAGGAGCAGTTCGAGCGCAAGCTGGCGCTCGACGAGAGCATTTCGATCGACGCCGAACGCCTGCTCAACATCGCGCTGCGGGAGTTCCAGGCGACGCAGGAGCAGTTCCGGCTGCTCGCGGGCAAGCTCAACGGCACCGACCCCATCGAGGCGTGGCGCCGGGCGAAGGACGCGCATCCGGCGGCGGGCGCGATCTCAGCGGCGGCCCAGGAACAGCTCGACGAGCTGAGCACCTTCATCGATCGCAACGGCATCATCACCCGGCCCGAAGGCGAGCCGGTGATCGTCGCCCCGACCCCCGAGTTCTATCGCTGGTCGTTCGCGAGCATGTGGGTGCCCGGTCCCTTCGAGCAGAAGGCCACCCGCGCCTACTACTACGTGACCGACGTCGATCCGTCGTGGCCTGCCGACCGGCAGGAAGAACACCTGCGCGATTTCAACTACCCGACGCTGTGGGCGATTTCCATTCACGAGGTCTACCCGGGACATTTCCTGCACTATCAGTTCCTGCGCCGCGTCGAATCGAAAGTGCGCAAGTCGATCATGTTCGCGCCGGCGTCGTTTGTCGAAGGATGGGCGCACTACACCGAGCAGATGATGGTCGAGGCGGGTTTCCGCCGTAACGATCACACCTTCAAGCTGGGCCAGCTGGCCGAAGCGCTGATTCGGCTCGGCCGCTTCATCGTCAGCATTCGCCTGCACGTCCAGGACTGGTCGGTCGAGCAGGGCGTGCGTTTCTTTCGCGACGAATGTTTCATGGAGGAAAGCAGCGCGCGCCGCGAGGCCGAGCGCGGCACGTTCGATCCGACATACCTTGTCTATTCCGTCGGCAAGCTGATGCTCCTGAAGCTGAGGCGTGACTACCAGGAAAAGCAGGGAGCGAAATACACTCAGCGCGCGTTCCACGATCAGCTGCTGGGCAACGGAACGGCGACCTTTGCCGCGCACCGGCAGTTGATGCTGGGCGAATCATCCGGCGACCTGCTGGAGTAGAGGCGCAACTGAAGTCTTCTTTTCTGGAGCCGATAGAAAGTAACGATGCCCCTGTACCAGGACCCGATGCAACGCCTGCGGGCACCTCTTCGAGAAAATCCGGCAATTCTCCGATCCGCCCGTTGACGTGTGCCCGAATTGCGGCGAGCGGAACGTCGAGAAGCTGGTGTCGAGTCCGGCGATTCAGTTCAAGGGAACGGGCTGGTACATCACCGACTACGCGCGGAAGGGTGCGGCGGGGGCAGACGGCGCGGCGAAGACAGACGGTAAGACGACGGTAAGACAGACGGTAAGACCGAGAACACGCCGGCCAGCTCGGATTCAAAATCCGATTCGAAATCCACGTCGTCCGATTCCAGCACGTCGTCTGCGTCATCGACGTCGTCGAGTCCCGCTACTACGACGCCGACACCGCCTTCAAACAAGACGTCCTAGAATGCTACCAATCTACCAATCTACCAATCTGCGAATTCTCTAGTCTGTAGCCTTGCCGGCCCGTATCGCGCCGCGTCTCTCGATGTTTTCGGATCTCAGGTAGGCGCGGAACGGTTCGCTCAAGTCCTGGCGTCTCAGCGCGAAATAGACGGCCGCCTTCAGGTAGCCCAGCTTATTGCCGGTGTCGTGCCGGACGCCGTCGATCTCACACGCAAAGATTTTTCGCCGCTTCAGGAGGCTGCGCAGCCCGTTGGTCAGCTGAATTTCCCCCGTCCGATCGCTGGCCGTGGCGCGGAGCTCCGGGAAGATGTCGGGCGTCAACAGGTACCGGCCGATAATCGCGAGGTTCGAGGGCGCTTCGTTGCGAGGCGGTTTTTCGACGAGATCGCGGACGGCGTACACGCCCTTGCCCAGGCTCACCGAAGGGTCGATGTCGACGATGCCGTAGCTCGAAACCTGCTCCGGCGGAACCCGCTCGACGGCCAGCACTGGCCCGCCGACTCGTTCGAAGACGTCGATCATCTGTTTCAATGCCGGCGGTGTGGCGTCGATCACATCGTCTGCAAGGATAACGGCGAACGGCTCGTCGCCGACCAGATCGGCGGTGACGAGCACCGCGTGGCCGAGACCGAGCGGCTCGCCCTGCCTGACGTAGGCGACGTTGATCATGTTGGAGATCTTGCGAATCTCCTCGAGCAGGTCGAGCTTGCCGCGCTGCTGCAGGAAGCTTTCGAGCTCGACGTTGACGTCGAAGTGATCTTCGATGGCGTTCTTGCCCCGTCCGGTGACGATGATGATGTTCTCGATGCCGGACTGGACGGCCTCTTCGACACCGTATTGAATAATCGGCTTGTCGACGAGCGGCAGCATTTCCTTCGGCTGGGCCTTGGTGGCCGGAAGGAATCGGGTGCCGAGTCCGGCGGCGGGAAAGACGACCTTGCGAACGGGTGATTTCACGCGCCTATTCTACTGAGAACGGCCCGTTGCGCGCTGCCCGGTGCTGCACGGAGCTTCCGGGGAACTGATATCGGATAGGATTCCACCATGCTCGATCCGGCTTATGTGCGCGAACACCAGGAGGACGTGAAGCGGGGTCTGCAGAACCGCGGGCTCCAGGTCGAAGGCGAGCTCGAGCAACTGGCCATTCTCGAGAACCGCCGGAGGCGGCTCATCCCCGAGCTCGAAGGGTTGAAGCGCGATCAGAATGCGGCCGGCGACGAGGTCGCGCGCGCGAAGCGCCAGGGCAAGGACGCCAGCGTCATTTTCGAAGCGAACCGCCAGCGGGCGCAGCAGATCCGCCAGATCAGCATCGAGCTCGATCAGGTCGAACAGCAGCGGACGAAACTGCTCATGTCGTTCCCCAACCTGCCGCATGCGAGCGTGCCGGTCGGGAAGAACGAAGCCGACAACGTCGTCGTACGCACCTGGGGTGAGCCGACGAAGTTCGATTTCGAGCCGCAGGCGCACTGGGATCTGGGGCCGGCGCTGGGGATTCTCGACTTCGAGCGTGCCACCAGGATGTCGGGCGCCCGCTTTTCCATTCTGCTTGGTGCGGGTGCGCGACTGTCGCGCGCGCTGGTCGACTTCATGCTCGACCTTCACACGCGCGAGCACGGATACCTCGAGGTCGTCCCGCCGTACCTGGTGAATCGCGCCTCGCTCGAGGCAACGGGCCAGCTGCCGAAGTTCGAGGCCGACCTGTTCAAGACCGCGGGCGAGTGGGATCTGTTCCTGATTCCGACGGCCGAGGTGCCGCTCACCAACCTCCATCGGAACGAAATTCTGAACGGCGACGCGTTGCCGCTGAAGTACACCGCGTACAGCCCGTGCTTCAGAAGCGAAGCGGGGTCGTACGGCAAGGACGTGCGCGGCCTGATCCGGCAGCATCAGTTCGAAAAGGTCGAGATGGTGAAGATCGTCCATCCCGATACGTCGTACGACGAGCTCGAGTCGATGACGCTGAACGCCGAAGACGTGCTGCAGCGCCTTGGCCTGCCGTACCGCACGATCGTGCTCTGCACGGGCGACGTTGGTTTCTCGATGGCGAAGACCTACGACGTCGAGGTGTGGCTGCCCGGCCAGAACGGGTACAAGGAAATCTCCTCGTGCTCGAATGCCGAAGGGTTCCAGGCGCGGCGGGGTAACATCAAGTTCAAGGTTGGCGGAACGGGAAAGGCGGAGTTCGTCCACACGTTGAACGGGTCTGGCCTGCCGATCGGGCGGACGCTGGTGGCGGTGTTGGAGAATTTCCAGCAGAAGGATGGATCGGTGGTGGTGCCCGAGGCGCTGCGCCCGTACATGGGCGGGTTGGAAGTGATAAGGCGCTCCTGATTGCCATATTCTCAATTGACAATTGGCAACTGAATTGACAATTGCCAATCGTCAATCAATGTGGCAATTGTCAATTGAGAATGTGGCAATGCCCGCTACACGTATTTACGCTCCAGTTTGTGCGCGGTCATCTCGCGGATGTGTGCGAGGGTCGCGTCGCCGAATTTCTTCTGCACCATGTCCAGATACGGCTGGTGCCTGTAGTAAATATCAAACGCCCGATCGCGAAAGCTCAGAACCTCGCCCGCGGAAATGTGCCTGGTCGGCAGCGGGAGCGTGTCGACCGCGTGCTGCGAATAGCCGCTCCAGGCGTCCGGCAATCGCCAGCCGCGGCGGCGGGCCTCCTCATACAGCGGCGAGCCGGGGTACGCCATCGCCGAATAGAAGTTCGCGAACTCGCAGTTGAGATCCAGCGCGAGGTCGAGCGTCCGCTGCATCGTCTCGGGAGTGTCTTCCGGCAGCCCGAAGATGTAGTTGCCGATGATGTTGATGCCGGCCTCTTTGATGCGCCTGACGGTGTCGTACACCTCGTCAATCCGATAGCGCTTGTCGACATCGGTCAGCACGCGATCGTCGGCGGCCTCGATGCCCAGCGCGAGCCAGTTGAATCCCGCGCGCTTGAGCTTGTCGAGCATGCTGGCCTTCACCGTATCGACGCGCGCGTACGCCCAGATGTTCAGGTCGTAGCCGCGCTCGATCAGCAGGTCGCAGATGCCGGTGACGTGCCGGTGGTTCAGGACGAACATCTCGTCGGCGAACTTGATGTTCCGCACGCCGTGGTCCCTCACCAGCTGATCGATTTCTTCGACCACGCGTCCCGGCGTCCAGAAGCGATAGCTGTTCGCGTCGCTCGCCATCCCCATCACCTGTTCACCGGCTTTGAACGGCGCCTGGATGCAGCAGAACGAACACCGGTACGGACAGCCGAGCGTCGTGTAGATCGCGGCGTACGGCTCGCGCTCGAGATCGCCGAAGCAGTGCCAGTTGTGGGCGCGATAGCGCTTCATCGGCAGCAGGTCCCACGCGACGCCGGCCATCTCGCGGTCGAGCTCTTTGACAAGCGGCGCCGCCGGGTTGCGAACGGGACGGGCGTCCACTCGATAGACGAGTCCCCGCACGTTCGACAGGTCCGGTGTGCGGGATGCTTTGAGAGCGGAGAGAAGGTCGACGACCGTGTGCAGTCCTTCATCGCTCGAGACGAAATCGCATGGCTCGTCTTCGAGCGTGCGCTCGGGCAACGCGGCCACGTGGCCGCCGAGCATCAGAAGCGGCAGGGCCGGAGCCGATGCTTTGATGGCGTTTGCGAGGGCTGACGCCCCGGTCATGTTCTGCGTCGAGGCGGACGGCTGATGCCCGTAGACGACGATCGCGGCGAGCACGGGCGACAGCGCGGCCAGACGCTCCGCAACGTCCTGCGGTGTCAGTTCGTCGGCCTCGGCATCGACGATCTCGACCGAGAAGCCCTTCGTCCTGACGAAGGTCGCGATCAACCCGGCCCAGACCGGGTTTTCGACGGCCGTCAATCGTGTGCCGAGCGACTGGTAAATCCGCGCGCGGCTCGTCGGGTTGACGAGGACGAGATCCGGCGTGACGCTCCTCATTCCTGTTTCCCGGGCCCGGTTCGTGGCTCGTCGCCGATCACCGATTCGATGATGTACGCCGGACGGCCTCTGACATCCTTGTACACGCGTATCACATACGTGCCGACGACGGCGATCGAGGCGATGATCGTGGCCCAGAAAAACGTCAGGGCCGCCATGACGGTCGATCCGCGGAGGGCCAGCACGAGCGTGGCGACGAGGCCGGCGGCAGCCAGCGCGAAGCAGGCGTAGATCGGCATGAACGAAAACGACGTCATGCCCATCGTGAACGTCTTCCACGGATTTCTGCTGAAAAACGGGAAGTGCGTCCGCCCCGCATGACGCGATTCCCGCTCGTACGGAATCGAGACCTGGTTGAAGCCAAGCCACACGACAAGCCCGCGGAGATAGGGATCCGACTCGCGCAGCCGCAGCAGATGGTTGACGGCGGCGCGCGAGAGAAGCTTGAAGTCGCCGGCATCGACGGGCAGACGAATCGACGAGCCAAGCTGGATAAGCCGGTAGGCGAGGCGCGTGGCCGCCATCTTCAGCGGGTTCTCGCCGTGGCGATGCGTGCGCACCGTGTGGACGACATCCGCGCCCTGGCGCCATCGATCGAGCAGCAGCGGAATGATCTCGGGTGGATCCTGCAGGTCGGCGTCCATGTAGACGATCGCGTCGCCGCGCGACACGCTCATGCCGGCCAGCACGCCTTCGGCCACGCCAAACCGGCGCGACATGTTGACGACTTTGATTCGGGTGTTCTCCTGCCGCACCTTCATGAGAAGCGCGAGCGAACCATCTGTCGACGCGTCGTTCACGAAAATGGCCTCGTAGTCGGCATCCACCGGCCCGAGCGCCTGATCGATGCGCGCGACGAGCGTCGGAATATTTTCGGCCTCGTTTCTGAACGACAGGACGACCGACACGAGCGGCCTGGCAGGGCGGGGATCCATGAAAGTGGCGTTAGTTTACCCTCTTCGACGATGGTAAGATGCCGCTCGCGTGCTCGATGAGCTCCGGGTTCTGAAGCTCGTCACCGGTCGACTCGAAGAAGCGGGCATCCCCTATATGCTCACCGGGTCCATCGCCGTGGGCCATTACGCCCAGCCGCGGATGACCCGCGACATCGATCTGGTAATTGACGTTCAGCCCGGAGACGCCGATCGATTCTGCGATCTCTTCGGACCCGAATTCGAATGCGACCCCCGTGCGGTTCGCGACGCCATTGGCCGGCAATCGATGTTCAACCTGATTCACACGGAGGCGATCGTCAAAGTCGACTTCGTCGTCCGCAAGAGTTCTCCATACCGGCTGGAGGAGTTCGATCGGCGGCGTGCCGTGGTGATTGACGGCCACCCGGTGTGGGTCGTTTCAGCAGAAGACCTGATTCTCTCGAAGCTGTTGTGGGCGAAAGACAGCCGATCGGAAATTCAGTTTCGCGATGTGCGCCGTATCATCGCCGATCAGCCGGCGCTCGACTGGTCCTACCTCGAGCGATGGGCGACGACGCTGGGCATCGCAGGACTGTTGAGCGAGGTCAGGGGATGAACGACACCCCGCCGGATATCGAGATGCGGATGACGGAGTTGTTCATGAGCCGCCCAGCCGGTGAGCGGATACGCGCCGCCTGCGAGATGTTCGATCTGGCGCGTCAGGTTCTGGTGGCGGGCATCCGGTCCGAAAATCCCGGCATCACGCAGACCGAACTGCGCGTGAAGATCTTCGAACGCACATACGGTCCGGACTTCGAGCCCGCCGATCGTGCGCGCATCGTTGCCCGCCTCCGGGCATGACCCGCCACCGCCTGGATAGCCCCTCACGCGCTTGTCGTTTCGTTGATTTGCTGCGTGTCGTTCACTCGGGAATACGGTAGAGACGCAGGTCGCCGTTCTCGGTGACGAGCGGCAAATCGAGCGTCCAGTCGGTCCTGGTCACAACCTGCGTGACGTTGTGCGCGCGGCGAATCTGCCGCCACCGCTCGCGTGAATGTCCGGTCCACACGTCTTTGTTGAAGTCGTCTGGTACGACGCCCGAATGGCGTGCCTCTTCGGGCGGGTTCATCAGATCGAGGCCGTAGACGTCGGCGAGCACCCGGCGCATTTCAGGTCCGCTTTCCGGCGCGTACGGCAGCCCGTCGAGTCCGCCCCCGTCGAGGAGGACCGGACGCCGCGATCGAAGCTGAATCAGATGCAGCGAGCCGCCGGTCGCAAGGAGTCCCTGTGTTTCAGCGGCCACAGCGGCGAAAAAGGGATCGTTGGAGTAGTCCTCCAGGATCGTCGTCCAGGAGGCCAACTGCGCCCGCTCGAGAACGAGGAGAGGCTTATAGACGAAGCAGGCCGCCAGAATCAGGGCCGGCACGACCGGCGTGAAACGCGCTCGGGGCAACAGCGAGGACAGCCCGATGGCGATCGCCGCCAGGACCATCGTGTTGACCGTGAGAAGCCGCGCCGGCATCAGCATCAGAAGCACGAACGGAACGTGTTGCGGCGGGATCCATGAGACGAGCACGGCGATGATGCCGAAGACGCCGCAGACAAGGATGGATTTGAGAAAGAACGACATGCCGGGCAGAAGGCGATGCCCGAGCGTCGTGACGCCGAGCGCGGCGACCGCCATCGATGCGCTGTTGAGCAGCATCGGACGAGTCAGGAGGGAAAGCGGCGCGCGATGGTAGTCCCAGAACGACACGAATGCATCGAGATCGCGCGCGGCCTCGCGGGGATCGACCGCGGGAACATCGGTGATGAATGCGAGCTGCACGACGAGGCTGAGCGCTGACAGGGCAGCGCCCGCAACGAAGAACGTCAGGGCCGGGCGCCGATCGGCCAGGCGCGAGCGACCTTCCCACCACAGGACGCTGAGCACTACGCACCAGAGCCAGACGCCAAGACCGGCGTGCACCGCTGGCGCCAGACCCAGCAGAAACGCCGCACTGCGTTGACAGCCTGCACCGAAGAGCGCAAGAACGAGGACGAAGAGAGAAAGACCGAGTGCGCCGTACGTGTCGCTCGTTCCCATCAACGTGACCGGATACACCGCGATCCCCTCGGCGACGCCGGTCAGCACGATGACGATAGACGCCGCGATCGCGAGCGACACGTGTCTGCTGAGCGCGTAGACGCTCATGCCGAGCGCCTGGAAGGCCATCATTCCCAAAAGGCCGCTGATCGATCGCGAGAGGGCCAGTTCCGAAACGCCCGCAACGAGCAGCAGCGCTCCGGCTTGATGCAAGAGCGTCCAGAGTTTGGTGTGATAGATGTAAAAAGCGTTGTCCGGCGGATACTGAACGATGCCGGCGACCACCTGCGCCGACTCGACGGCAACCTGCAGCGTGGGAACACGAAACATTCCCACCACAAGTCCGAGGAGTCCGGTGAAGACCAGGACGGCGGCAGCCTTCAAATGTTCGAGTACTTCGTGTTCCGCATCATGGCGAACCCCTTGAGAAGCTCGCGGATGCCCTCGTCCAGCGAAAAGGCCGGCTTGTACCCCGTCCGCTCGACTTTTTCGTTCGACACGATGTAGTCGCGCTTGTCGGGATCGCTGCCGACATTGGACTCGTGGATTGCGAACCCCGGCACATGCTGCTGAATCCGCTGGCAGAGCTCGAGCTTCGACAGGTTCGCGTCGGACAGGCCGACGTTGTAGATCTGCCGCTTCATCGCCTCGAAGTTGTCGATCGTGTGCAGGAACGCCCTCGCCACATCGCGCACGTGCAGGAAATTGCGCTTGAAGTGGCTCTCGAAAAGTACGATGAAGCGATCGGAGTACGCGCGATAGGTGAAGTCGTTGACGAGCAGGTCGAGCCGCATGCGCGGCGACATGCCAAACACCGTCGCGAGCCGCAGGCTGACGGATGCGGAGTGACGGTCGAGCAGCGTCCGTTCCACCTCCACCTTGTCGCGGCCGTACAGGGAAACCGGCCGGATCGGCGTTTCTTCGGTGCAGTACTTGCCCGCCTCTCCGACGCCGTAGCCACTGTTCGTAATCGGCAGGATGACACGCTGATTCGGGCTGATGTTTCCCAGCATGTCCACAATCGCCTGCTTGTTCGTCGAGGTCGCGGCAAGAGGATCGCGATCGCAGAGAGGTGCGCCGACGAGCGCCGCAAGCGGAATGATGAAGTCGGCGTCCTTCAGAAGCGGACGCATGGTGTCGATCGAACGTACGTCGCCGCGGACCAGAGAGAAGTTCGGGTGGTAGCAGACCGCGGCCAGGCTGTCCTGACCGTACATGAAGTTGTCGACGACCGTGACGTTGAAGTCGCGCTCGAGCAGCGCCGGCACCAGAATGGCGCCGATGTAGCCGGCGCCGCCCGTCACCAGGACGTTCGTCATCCGATCCCCTCCATGACGCGATGGAGATGGTCGATCTCCGCGGTGAGGTCGCGCGGGTGATTGCCGACGAAGAAGCCGCGCTCGTGCGCGAGCCGCGCGTTGGGAATACCGCCGACGATGTCGTAGTCGAAGAACTTGACGGCCGCGTGCTCGGGAAAGCAGCCGCCGGTGATCATCCGGAACTGGATATCCGCCTTCCGCAGCTCGTCCATCAACCGCGTGCGGTCGAGATTCATGTCGGGGTTCAGAATGATCGTAAAGCTGAACCACGAGCTCGAGCCATGCTCGCGCTGGATGATGAAGCGCGGGTCCTCACGGAACCGCGCCACGAAATGCGCGGCGTTCTGCCGCCTGATGGCCAGCATCGCGTCGAGCTTCTTGATCTGCTCGCGGCCGACCGCGCCGGCAAGCTCGAGCGGGCGCACGTTGTAGCCCGGCACGACGAACCGGTAAGCTTCGAAAAACGGGTCGTCGAGGTTCTGGCCTTGATTGAGCGTCGAATCGGGCGGCAAATCGCGGGCCCAGCCGTGATTGCGGATGGCCCGCGCAAGATGGTCGATCTCGAGGTCGTTGGTCACCAGCAGCCCGCCCTCCATCGTCGAGATGTGGTGGGAATAGAAGGTGCTGAACGTGTTGATGTCGCCGAAGGTGCCGGTGGGACGGCCGTTGAGGCGGGCGCCCATCGACTCGCAGTTGTCCTCGAAGAGGATCAGATCGTGGGCGTCGCAGAAGGCGCGGATGCGATCGAGGGCGGCCGGATTGCCGAGAATGCTGACCGCTACCACCATGCGCGTGCGCGGCGTCAGCGCGCCCGCCAGCTCGTCGACGTCGATGTTGAGCGTGTCGAGCCCCACGTCCACGAACCGCAGCTTCAACCCGTACTGCTGAAGCGGATGGAACGTCGTCGCCCACGAGATGGCCGGGACGATGACTTCGTCGCCGCGCTGCAGCGGCCGTTTCGATCGATAGAAGAGCGCGGCGATGCCCACCAGGTTGGCCGACGAGCCGGAGTTGACCATCACGGCGTGCTTCATGCCGAAGTGCGCGGCGAACTCGTCTTCGAAGAGCCGCACCTGCTCGCCCATCGTGAAGCGGCCGCTTCGGAGGACGCGCTGCATCGCGTCGAGCTCTTCCTGTCCCCAGCTCGTGCTCGAAAGCTCGTAGACCATCAGGATCGGACCAGTCGCCGCGCGGCGTCGGCAATGCGGGCTGCGTCGGGGTAGTAGAACTGTTCGAGGGTGTAGCCGGCGGGTGTGGGAATGTCGGGCAGGCCGATGCGCACCACCGGGGCCTTGAGATCGGCGAAACCTTTCTCCGCGGCCAGACATCCAATCTCCGCGCAGAGCCCGCCCTTCATCCACGCGGTATCGACCGCGAGCAGGCGCCCTGTTTTTTTCAGCGAGTCGAGGACGATCTCTTCGTCGAGCGGCTTCACGGTCCGCAGGTCGATGACATCGGCCTCAATCCCCTCCGACGCCAGCACGGTTGACGCCTGCAGAGCCAGCTCGATGGCGTGTGAAACACCGACGATCGTCAGGTCTCGTCCCTGACGGCGGTGAATACCCTTGCCGATGGGCACACGATACAGCCCCTCGGGGACCACGCCGTCCTTCTTCATCAGCCAGCGATGTTCGAACACGCACACCGGATTGTTGTCGAGAATGGCCGAGAGCAGGAGACCCTTGGCGTCGTACGGCGTGCTCGGCATGACGATCTTCAGCCCCGGCACGCCGAGCAGCATGCCGTGGATGGCCTGCGAGTGTTGCGCGCCCGATCCCCACCCGCGGCCGATCGCGGCCCAGACCACCATCGGCACGGTCGTCTGCCCGTTGTCCATGAAGTGAAATTTCGAGGCGTGCGTGACGAGCTGGTTGAACGCGAGCAGCACGAAGTCGGGACGATTGTGCATGAAGACCGGGCGCATGCCGTTCATGGCGGCGCCGGCCGACACGCCCATCATCGCCTCTTCGGACAGCGGCGTATCGAACACGCGCTCGGGGCCGAACTGGCGCGCGAGATCTCTGGTCGTGCCGAACATCGCGGTGGGATCGTCGACCCCTTGACCGAGCACGAAGACGCCCGGATCCTGGTGCAGCGCGATCGTCAGCGCTTCGTTGATCGCGCGGGCGTACGACACCACGCGTCCCTCGCTCGGATCGGGGCGATCGTAAACCAGTGAATTGACTAACCCTTCATCCCACGGCATCGTGTGTTTAGTCGCGGGGGCCCCTCGCCCCGCTCCTGCCGCTCGCTTGCGGGGGCCCCATCGCCCCGCGCCGCTCGCGGCTATTCGGCATATACATGGCGGTAGAGATCTTCCTCGGTCGGGTTCGGGCTCGCGAGCGCGACCTCGAAGGCCCGGGCAATCTCGGCCGCGATCTCCTGCTCCATCGTCTGAATGGCACTTCCATCCAGGCGTCCCGAGCCGGCCAGGTGCGTGCCGAACAGCGCGACCGGATCCAACACCTCCCAGGAGGCTCGCTCGGCCTCCGAGCGATATCCCGTTTTGCTATCGTCGCCGGCGCCACCGTGCGCGCGAAAACGATAGACCTGCGCCTCGATGAACGACGGACCGTCGCCCGCGCGTGCCCGCGCGACCGCGCCTCGCACCGCATCGTGCACGGCCAGCACGTTGACGCCATCCACGGAAAGGGCCGGCAGCCCGTGTCCTTCGGCCCAAGTGCGGAGGTCGCGGGAAGGTTGACGCGTGGCAAGCGGCGACTGCACGGAATAGAAATTATTTTCGCAGAAGAAGATCACCGGCACTTGCTTCAACGTGGCGAAGTTCAGGCTTTCGGCCATGACGCCTTCCTCGGTCGTCGCATCGCCGATGAAGACCACCACAACCCGATCTTCGCCCTTCATCTTCGCGGCGAGTGCGGCACCGGTGGCGATGGGAACGGCGCCGCCCACGATGGCAGAGGTGCCGGCCATGCCGACCGACTTGTCGATGAGGTGCATGGAGCCGCCACGCGATCCCACGCAGCCGTTGATGCGGCAATGCATCTCGCACAACATCCGCTCGAGGTCGCCGCCCTTGGCGAGATAGGCGCCATGGGTCCGGTGACTCGTGTACACGAGGTCCTGTTGGCCGAGCGCTGAGCAGCAGCCGACCGCGGTCGCCTCCTGCCCGATCACCAGGTGGATCGGCGTCTTCATCTGATCCTGGTGATACCGCCGCTCGATTTCCTCCTCGATCCGGCGGATGCGCAGCATCGCGCGATACCAGGCGACCAGATCGCCGGCCGGGTGAGCATGCGCCACGCGGTCGAATCCTTCGAGCCCCTGGCCCTTGTAGGAGTACCTGATGGTCATAGCCCGTTGGGTTGGTACAGCACGATACGGCCGCCCGACATGTCGAACTTGAACGGCACGATGATGCGGTTCTCGAGCGCGGCGCGAACGCGGGGCTGATCTTCCGGCCGGACGAACAGCAGCATGAATCCACCGGCGCCTGCTCCGAGCAGCTTGCCGCCGACGGCTCCCGCACGCATCGCGGTGTCGAGCAGGTGATCGACGGTCGTGTTGGTCACGCGCGGCGAGAGCGACCGCTTCAACTGCCAGGACTCTTTCATCAGCCGCCCGAACTCGACCACATCGGTCGTCGCAGACGAGATAATGCCGATGGCGTGGTCCACCATCTGGTGCATCGCCGTCAGGTCGGCGGCCTTCTCTTTCATGTTCAGCACGATGGTTTCGGCGACGTCGCTCGAGGTCCGGGAGATGCCGGTGAAGACCAGCATCAGATGGTTCTGCAGCGCGTGCAGCCGTTCGACCGGCAGCACCATCGGAGAAACGCTGTAGGTGCCATTCCGGGCGATCGAGATGTGGTTGAAGCCGCCGAACGCCGCCGACACTTGATCCTGAAGGCCGACACGCTCGCGCAGCACGCACTGTTCGACGTGAATCGCTTCGTTGGCGAGCGTTTCCTTCGCCACGTGATGGCCGTCGAGCGCGTGTACCGCGTTGATCAGGCCAACGGTAAAGGCCGAGCTCGAGCCCAGGCCCGAACGGGCGGGCAGGTCGCCGTCGTGATGGATTTCGAGGCCCCTCGTCACCTTCATCCACTCGAGCACGCCGCGCACAGCGGGATGCTGAATCTCGCCGATCTCCGTCACGTTTTCGACGATCGAGTAGACCACGCGAAAACGGTGGTCGAAGAACGGCGGCAGCTCGCGCACGCTGATGTAGCAGTACTTGTCGATCGTCGTCGCGAGCACGGCGCCGCCGTGCTCGGAATACCAGGCGGGGTAATCCGTTCCGCCCCCGAAGAACGAGATGCGGAACGGCGTGCGGCTGATGATCAAAGCGCCGACAGAATATCAGTTTTGGAGCGGTTTTCAGTTGTCCGGAATGTCGTACAGCAGCAGGCGACGGCTCTGCGAGGAGAGAGGAAGCTGCAGCGACCAGTCGGCGTAGGCGACGACCTGCGTCACGCCGAACGTGCGCCTGATGCGGCGCCAGTCGTCCGGCGCATAGCCCTCCCACGTCTTCTGGTGCGCCAGCGGCGGAATCCGTCCCGAGCCAACGGCGTCGGGAGGCGGGTTGAACAGATCGAGACCGTAGACCTCGCTCAGGATGCGCTGCATGGCCGCGCCCGTTTCGAGCGAATACATCACGGTGTCGAGCGCACCGCTGTCGACGAGCACCGGCCGCCGGGTCCGCAACTGGATGAGGTGGAGATCGCCCGCGACCGCGAGCACACCCGAGCCGGCGGCGACGTCGGCGAAAAACGCGTCGTTGGTGCGGTCGCTGAAATGCGCGCCCGACCGCGGCTGCGTCTGGTGCAGTGCCATCAACACGACGACAGCCAGCACCACGATGTGCACGGCGTGAACCACGGCGCCCCCGACTCCCCAACTCCGGACTCCCAGACTCCTACCGCCCCCCCTTGTCCACGCCGCTCCCGCGAACAGCGCGGCCGTTGCCAGCCACACGACGTGAAGCGTCCAGATGCTGCTCTGATAGCGAACGTGGTGGTGATGCTCGATCGATTCCCACAACATGCTGCGATCGACGACCAGCAGGCCCAGGGTAAAAAGGATCAAGCCGAGACGGCTCCAGAGCGCGCGGTAACTTCCGAACAGCCCGACGATCGTGGCCACGAACGTCAGGGCGGAAAAGTTCAGGTAACGCCCCGGCATCAGCACCAGCAATGCGCTTGGCAGACGATCGGGTGGCAGCCACGACAGCGGGATGAGCGCCAGCGCGAGGAGCGACGCCGCGGCGCTGATGCGCAGAAAGAGCTGCGAAGCGCGTGACAGGCCGTCGGAGAAGAACATCAGCCACCCGCACGCAACCACGAGCGCGGCCACGTTCAGTTGAACTCCCTCGCGCCACAACGCGATGGCCGATCGATGGCCATCCCACGCCCTCACGAACGTCGCCAGGTCCTGCGGCGACAGCCGCGTCATGCCGATCGGCGTGTGATAGACGAACACGAACTGAATCAGGAGGCTGGCGAGCGTGACGCCGCATCCCGCGAGGAACCACGGCAGTGCCGGGCGAAGCTCTTCGCGGAGGCGCCTGAAATCCGAAAGGAGCGCGAGCGCGACGATCGTGCCTGTCCAGACGCCAAGCGAGGGATGGACAGACGGGGCGATGCCAAGCAGGACTGCGCCGGTTCGATACCAGCCGGCGCCGAGCGTGGCGACGACGAGCACGCTCAGCGTGAGGCCAACGACGCCATAGGTATGCTCGGTGCCGACGAGAAAAAGCGGATAGACGACCCCGTACTCGACCGAACGTGTGAAGAAGATCAACGCGGCGGCGCCGATCGACAGGAAGACGTCGCGGCTGAGCGCGTAGACCACCATGGCGAGCGCCTGGAACGCGAGCATGCCGAGCACGCCGCTGACGACGAGCGAGAGCTGCAGCTCGCTGAAGCCCGCGAGAAGTCCAAGCGCGAGCACGTGGTGCAGCGACGTCCAGAGTTTGGTGTGATAGATGTAGAAGATGTTGTCGGGCGGATACGGCACGAGGCCCGCCACGACCTGCGCGGTCTCGACGGCTACCTGCCAGTCGGGATATCCGATCATCCCCACGCGAAAGCCGAGGATGCCGCTGAGGAAGAGGACCCAGAACGCGCCGGTCACGCGCGGAAGTATGTACGGATTCGCCGGGCAACACCAATCGCGCGCGGAGAGATGGCGTTCGGTGCTAGGATGCCGCCGTGCAACGGCTGCTCCTGGTGCTGGCCGCATTGGCAGGCCCGCTGGCGCACGCGCAGGCGCCCTCACGCGCGGACGCCTTTGCTGCCGCCCGCGATGCCACATGGGCCGTGGGAATGCTCCGTATGGCGCCGAGAGGACAGGTCGACCAGGCCGCGTTTCTCGGAACCGGCTTCTTCATTTCTCGAACGCACTTCGTGACCGCGTCGCACGTGGTCAACGCGAAGCTGCTCGGCCGTTCGCGCAATCCCTCCGATCAGATTCGGGTGTTCAAGAATGAGCTGACCGGCGACGGCTTCAACCAGATGAAGGTGATCTTCGACGATGCCGGTCTCGACATCGCGATTCTGCGGAGCGCGATCACCGCTCATCACTGGTTGACCGTGTCGCTCGACACGCCACGCGAGGGGGATGAAGTGGCCCTCTACGGCTACCCGCTCGTGGAGTTTGCCGACCTGTCACGTGCGTCGGCGTTCGCGCTCGGCCGCCTGGGAATGGTCGCGGGCTTCGGGCGTCACGGGGGGGCGCCGAGGATGATCGCGAACTTCAACGTGACCGAAGGCAACAGCGGCAGCCCGGTGTTTCTCACGTCGACCGGCCGCGTGGTGGCCGTGCAGACGAGCCAGGCGACGGACTCCAGCGGCAAAGATCTGGACGGGTATTCGATCAGCACCCCGCTATCTGCGATCAAGGGCGAGCTCGAGAAGCTCGGTATTCCTACTCCACCATAAGCACGCCCGACGGCGACACCATGGCTTCCATGCCGGATTCGCCGCCGATAATGACTTCGCCCTCGACGCGATCGATGCGGATGGGCATGTTGGGACGCAGGTTGAAGATCGCCTGCCGTGCACCAGGGCGATCGGGATAACGCAAGGGCAACACCGGCTCCCGGCCTCGATCTTTCATCCACATCACGATCCAGGGGTTGATGGGCGATTCCACGACCGCGCCAATCCACGCATCGCCGCTCGTCAGCGGCGTGACCGGGGTGGGCGCGCTGAGCGTGCGCGAGTCGCCAGGCTGCAGCACGTGCAGAAACAGGTGACGGCTCGTGCGATCGACCGGCCACGTTTCGATTCGGCCCCATCCCAGGTACTCGCGCGATCCGTCCGTCATCTCCGGCGTGCCGAACGGCGTGCCGCCGTCGAGATCCTGGAATTCCCTGCCTGGCCCGCCCAGAATCCGCATCCGCACTCGATCGGGCCACACGGGCGTCACAAACAGCGCTCCATGCGTGTCCGGAGACTCGAAATCATCCGTCTGCAGCCCGCTGCGTTGATTTACGACGCGTGCCACCGGCCGCCCGGCCGCCTCCCACATACCGGCCTGCGGGTTTGCCATCGTCTGGTCTCCGGACCAGAAGCTCGAATCGGCAGCCGTCCAGACCTTCCAGATTGGCACATCCGCCTGATTCCGGAGAGCGACCCGATCGAGCACGACGACGAACTCGTTGTCGCTGGGACCGCGCAGGTACGCCAGCTCGCGTTCGACCGCGTCTCCGCGCTCCGTCCAGCTGAGCGAGGCATCGAACGCCACGTAGTCCAACGATCCGCCGATTTGGTCTCCGATGAGCGCACCGCGCAGCTCGATGCGATCGAGTCCACGCGCGATCCAGAACGGGTCGAATGTCTTCGCCGGGGCGAACTTCAGAATCGTTTCGGCGTCCCGCCTGATGCCGATCACGTTCCGCGCGAGGTTCGTGCCGACGAAGTTGTCGACGACCCCGTCGCCGCTCTTGCCATTCCCCGCGTGCAGGATCAGGTTGCCGAATTTGTGCAGAGTGAAATGTCCGGCATCCGTGCGTGGCTCGTGCCCGTACATGTCCCACGGCGTTGCCCAGGCAATCAGCTGCGTCGCTGCCGCACTCCAATCGCTGCGAAACACATACTCGCCAAGACCCAGACGCAGACTTGTCGGCGTCACTCCCTGCGGCGGTGTAGCTGCGATGTGACGATCTCCAAACAGGAACCAGTAGAGTCCGGCGTTGACCCAGAGCTCTCCGCGGCGGCGCATCTCGTCGGCGCACGATCGCCGCTCGTGCTCACCTAGATGGAGCCATCGGGCCAGGCCGGCGCGAACGTCGCCGGACCGGGCGAGCATGCCCCCGGTCAACTGAAGGCCGCGGCATCCGATGCCCGAGATGCCGTCGCTGATCACGCCCCAGCGCTCGAGATAGCGCCGGCCATTCTCAGACGATTGTCCATGCGGCTTGATGTTGGCCGCGACGAAGGCCGGATACTGCGCGAAAAACGGGATGTCGACGAAGTAGTTCTTTCCCAGGGCCGACGAGATCATCGCGAACGGCAACCCGAGATTCAGGTGACCCTCTTTGACGTATCCGCCCGATCCTTCGTGCCAGCCGGTGCCCGGGGCATAGAAATACTGGAGCTCGACCAGAAGCCGGTCGAACCACACGCGCTCGAACGTTTCGTACAGCGCGGCCTGCGTCGAGCTGTCAGGGTAGCCATCGCCGTAGAACGCCAGAATCCCGAGCACATCGTGAATGTCCGCCGACGCGATGTTGTTGGCGACCATGCCGTTGACGCCGCGCGCGGTCAGCGGATCCCTGTCGCGCCAGTTCTCGGCCCAACTGCTGATGAAGGCGTCGACGACCTGTTGTCGTTGTGGTGGTGACCATTGCGTGCCGCACCAGTCGTACGCCGCGATGACCGGGAAATGCAGCGGATTCGCCAAGTCTGTCGAAATCGCGCTGTGCGATTGCCCCTCGCCGGCGGCGATGTCCGGCAACAGCCGAGCGGTGTACGTCCACGAGCGCGCGCACAGTTCGTGGGTCGTGTCGATCCGGTCGTCGAGCCGGAAACCGCGGCGCCGCAGCTCTTCCGGATCGAGCACGGCGACGAGCGCGTAGTTGAAGGCTCCCCAGGGTGTCTCGACGCGGCGCTGCTGATCGGATAACGAGGGCCCCGCCAGCAGATCGATGAATTCCTGTAGTTCACTCGCGTAGTGGCTCGCCAGACGGTCACGCAGACCGGGAAGCTCGTCGCGCGTCACGAAGATGCGCGGATGCTCGCCGCGAGTCAGTGGACTTCCGGGCGGTGGCGCGGCGGCGTGTACGCCCCGCGATATCGTGACTGTCACGGGTGATGAAGCGGTGGGGCGGTATGCGCCATCGTTCGGCGTCGTCTCGTAAGCGGATCCCTCGTCCGACGTCCAATCGTTCGTGAAGATTTCTTCCAGAAAGAAGTACGCGTCATCGCTTTGCAGCTGGATGCCGATGCCGCGCGGGATCGTCGTGGGCGGATCCGGACTGCCGCTGAGACTGCCCAGATGAACGTATCGGGTTCCGCGAAGGTTCGCGAGCACCATCCCGTTGTGCATGCCGCCCCGTGTGGGGTCCGCGAGGCGCACCTCCAGGTTCAGACCCTCTGCAGAAGCGACGGTGTTCACGCGAAGGGCTGTGGCACGGTTGCCGCGAGAATCGGCCGGATCGTCATCGGCACGGTCCAGCAGAATCCTGACGTCCGCCCCGCGACGTGCGGCGGCGAGGAACGCCTCCATCCGAGGATTGACGTCGCCCGCTTCGTAGAGCTCCACCAGCACGGTGTCTCCCGGACCGGCCCGGCTCACGAGCGTCAGCAATGCGTCTGGTTCGCTGACGCACCGCGCGGGACATCCGACGAGCGCGACCGGTACTGAGCCTTCGAGACGCAGCGATGTATTTCTGACGACCTGGTAGCTGTTTCCACCGGATGTCCGGGCAGGCTGAAACGACCTCGCAGGCGCGCCATGCGCCGGGTGAGAGAAGTTCCAGCGCATCACGGTGTACGACGCTGTGGGCTTGAGCGTCTCCGAAAAAATTGCTCTCAGGTGATCGGCGATCGCCCGGTTGGTCAGGAGCACGTAGATGCCGCGGTGGCCGGCCGTGCCATCAGATTTTCTGTCGGCCGGCATTCCCGCGTAGGTGAGATCTTCGGAGCCGACGAGCACCCGCGTGTCGTCGACGATGATGAAGCGCGCATGCTCGAGCGGGTAGGCGCCGGCGGCAGATGGTTGGCGCACGAAGACAGCCCCACCCGCCTGTTCGATCTGTTGAGCGGCCCACCGTTCCTGATCTGAGATCGGGCTTGTGGGTTCACGGTCCAGCACCACCCGAACACGCACGCCGAAGAGCTGCCGCGAGACAATCGCATCGACCAGGTCGGCGTTGTCCAGGGTGTGGACCCGGAGATCGATGCTGGTGGTGGCGCCATCAATCGCGGCCCTGATCTCCTCGAACAGGTGATCGGGCGCGATCAGAATCCGGAGCTCGGCGGCGGGTGCCCGTTGCGAGGAGGGGACATCAGTCGCCCACGTGACGAGGAATGCGATGACGGCGGTGAATGCAGCTCGACGGACCATGTGGCGTCCTCATCAGGTTTCGTTACGGCGAAGCAGAGGAAGACTGGTTGCCTAACGCCACTGGGGGAGACGTCAGATCAATGCGTGATCTAACGTCCCATTGAACGCGTGTCCGGTCAATTCCCTGATCGGACTACTCAATTGGACTGGGATATTCGGCTGCAACTCGAATTTGAGGGCGTCGCGTCCCGGCGGGCTCTTGCGTTTGAGACGATCACATGGCGAACCGGGTACGGCTCGCCATGTGATCCGAGTGCGCTTCGAGGTCTAGGGCGCTGCTTTCGCGCTGGCCGGGCACGCGCCGGGCACTTCCTTGATCGAGACGATTTCGAACTCGGCGAGATCGACCTTGTCTCGTCCGATCGCCTTGTCGGCCTGACTTGGCGCAGGCGTTTCTGCCGGGCGAGCGGTCGAATCGCCGGCTTCTCTGTCGATGCGGCCGGTGACCTCGACCCGCTTTCCGACGACCGCCTTCAGCTTCGAGTCATCGGCATGTTCGAGTTTGTACATCGTTCCCAACTGTGCGGCTCCTGACGTGCCGGCCGCACCCGGTGTAGCGGTGGGCGCCGATGGCCTGACTTCCGCGAGGATGTAGTCCTCGAGAACACCGGCCTTCTCGGCGATGTTCGGTGACCGCCCGGGAACATTCTTCTCCTGGTACACGCAGCCGACGATGGTCGTATTCGACTGCCGGACCGTCTGAGCGCTCGGCGTCTGCGGCGCTGGTTGCTGCGCGGGCGGAGGCGCCTGCGCCGAGATCACCAGGCTCGAGCAGGCGATGACGGCAAGCGACAAACCGATTGAGTTGTGAATCATTGTGTTCTCCCTTGAATGCATCTGAGACAACAGTGCCCTAGATCAACCCATTGACTGCAACCGCTGCGCCAATCGTGTCGGCGCTCCTGACGTCCTTTTTAGCTCGGAGATTGGGATGATCGTGTGGGCTTCTGAACAGGAGGTAATTCTTACCTGGCGCGTATCGCGTCACCTTGCGAACAACGCAGAGTCGCGGTGGCCGACAACGTGTTGAGCCTGGTGACGCGAGGCGCACATCCGCGCCGCAGCTGGGTACGATCAGGTACTGAAACGACAGAGCGCGGGCGATGTCGCACGTCGCCGGCAGGTTCGCGTCTTTGGGCGGCGCCGAAGGTGCGACAGTTCAGGAAGTGGGCGTGAACAGCGATAGGGCGGGCGAGTTCAGGGTGTGCGCGCATCAGCGAGCATGCGCACTTTGTCGGCGACCGGACGACGCTCCGCTACACCCCGATACCAAACGGTGACGCGAATGCCGGGTTTGATGGCAGCGGGATTGCCCTCGTAGGTCGTCTCGCGCAACGTGACCGGAAGCCTCATCCCCTGATTGGTGACCAGCATCCACTCTCCTGCATGGACCTCGGCGACGGTTCCCGTGGCGACCTGCTGAATAGATGTGCGCTCTGCCAATACAGACAGCACCACGAACGCGACGACCAGCAGTGCGATGAATATCCTCACAGGTGATAGCGTCATTGATAAGCATGCCACGAATTGCGCGCTCTCACAGCCCTCTCACAATGCCGGTAGTATCATGGAGTGTCACCGCGTATCACTGGCGGTGATGTGCTAAGCAATCGCGCGGAGAGATGGCCGAGTGGTCGATGGCGGTGGTCTTGAAAACCACTGTACCCGGAAGGGTACCGGGGGTTCGAATCCCTCTCTCTCCGCCAGCTTTCGCTCACGCTTGCCACTAAGCTCGTGAGCTACGGCTGGCAAGCCACGCGAAGGTTGCCCGCCGTAGCGCGAAGCGCGAAGGCGGGCAGTCGCTGAGTTCGCAAAGACGGTCCACTCAGTTCGAGGAATCGCTACCTGACGCGGGCTCGATCATTCTTCGAGAGTCTGCAATCTCGCTCGCCATGTTCAGTGATGACCACGAACTCTATGTCCTGCTGATCTGGAATCTCGCCGAGGTCAAAGATGGCGGCGACGCCCTGGCTATCGAACTCCTCTCGGAAGCCGCTGAAGTGCACAGGAAACGCCTTCACCTTGACGGGCTCAATGATGGTCGGCTCTGCTTGCTTGTTCGGAGCTGGAATGCGAACGACCAGGTGTGTCGCAGGTGCCGCGCGTTGCCACCGCTTGTTCGAGAACTCGGGAGCGTGAGGCTGAACAAGGACAGTGAGCGCTCGCAACTTCATGTAGCCAGTCACGTCGTCCTTTGCGAACTTCACATATTTCTGCTTCGCCTCGGCCGCCAGGATGCCAATGTTTATCACCGGACCACGCAAGAAGAGCGAGTAGCCCCTGCTGAAGTCAGTCGATATGGCCTCCGCAAACCTGACATCGGCATAACAGGCAATCGGCTTGGGTTGCGCCCTCAATCCCGCAGCAATGGCCACTTCCACTTCGGCGTCAGACAGATAGGTTTGGGCGTCAACCGGGGTGAGGGACATCACAACGAGCAGCACAACGAGGAAGGTGGACGAACGCATTATCTCCTTTATCGTGCAGTGCACGTGATCCGAGCTTGCAAGCAACGTACCACTAGGCTGCCACAGCCTGCATTAGGGGAAGATGAAGTTCATTACCCATTTGGGCTACTCCCGATTTCGGTCCGGGGGCTGTCAGGCTTTAGGGAGAAGCGGTCGAACATCGAGCGCGAAGGCTGAACTACTGAGAAGCTCGCGAGCTTTGTTCGAGAACTTGGGCGATTTCCCAGAGTTGCAGATCTTCGTATGAAGGGCCATCAGGAGCCGGACTTCCCGAACAAGCACGTTTCATCAGAAGTTCGGCAGTATGGGCGTCCTCGCGTTGGAACTTGAGAGACACGCTCGCTCGCAGGGGGATGAGGAGGTAGCGGCTCTGTGTAAGCCTGTCGCAAAGCCGAGAGCTGAAGCGACTGAGGCACAGGCGGCCTCAACCGAGAAAGTTGCCTTGGGCTTCGTGTATCTCATGCGGTCCGGCCGGTTCTACAAGATCGGCCGAACCAACGCAGTCGGCAGGCGTGAACGAGAACTCGCAATCCAACTGCCCGAGCGAGCGACGGTCGTTCACGAGATCCAGACTGATGATCCCGCCTGTATCGAAGCCTACTGGCACGGCGCTTTAAGGAGCGACGGAAAAACGGCGAGTGGTTCGCGCTGAGCGCCGCTGAGGTGTCGGCCTTCAGGCGTCGGAAGTTCATGTGAGGCAACTCGCTGACTATCCCCGCGCTATCCCCACGCCTGTAATGTCACCGGATATTACCGAGTGTTATAGAGAGAGATTTGCTGAATGAAATCGCGAAACGGGCCGGATTCTGAGGGCGTTCGACGACTTGAAAACCACTGTACCCGGAAGGGTACCGGGGGTTCGAATCCCTCTCTTTCCGCCACCTCAACTTGCAGAGATCTGCACGGCCTTGTAGACCCGCCGCCGGAATGAAGCCGTCGCGTCCGTGATTGCCGGGTCTGGAGAACAGACCCGGCCTACCTGCTGTAGTAACGTAGGGCGGGTCTTGCTTTGTAGACCCGCCGGAACGCTTCATGATTCAGATCGCTCTCGAAAAGCCCGGCCACTTCGTCGCCATTGAAGGGCCGTCGCCCAGCCAGGCGCCCGGCGAGGCGCTCGTGCGCGTGCATCGCATCGGCGTGTGCGGCACCGATCTCCACGCGTTCGCCGGACGGCAGCCCTTTTTCAACTATCCGCGCATCCTCGGTCACGAGCTTGGCGTCGAGGTCCTCGATCCCGGCAGCGAGCCGAACGGCCTCAACCCCGGAGATCGCTGCTCGGTCGAGCCCTACATGAATTGCGGGCGGTGCATCGCCTGCCGCGCCGGCCGATCAAATTGCTGCGCCGAGCTCAAGTGCCTCGGGGTACACGTGGACGGCGGCATGCGCCCCGAGATCGTCGTGCCCGCGCGGAAGCTCCACCGCTCACGCACGCTTGCCTACGATCAGCTCGCGCTGGTGGAGACACTCGGGATCGGCGCGCATGCGGTGGACCGCGCCGACATCACGCCGAATGATTTCGTCCTCGTGATCGGCGCAGGTCCCATCGGCCTCAGCGTGTGCCAGTTCGTGGAGGTGCGTGGCGCGACATTGGCCGTGATGGATGTGAGGGAATCGCGGCTCGACTTCTGCCGGCGTCAATTCGCGACCGCGCACACGCTGGTGGCCGGACCGGATGCAGTGGACCAGATTCGCGCCATCGGCGGCGGCGATCTGCCTACCGTGGTAATGGACGCCACAGGCAATGCCGCGTCCATGGCCGGCGCCTTCGATCTGCCCGCGCAGGGCGGCCGCATCGTCTTCGTGGGCCTGTTCCAGGGCGACGTCAGCTTCAACGACCCGAACTTCCACCGCCGCGAGCTGACGCTACTGGCCAGCCGCAACGCGGTGCCCGGCAACTTCACCGAGATTATCGCGCTCATCGAAAGCGGTCGAATCAACGTCAATCCCTGGATGACGCACCGCTTCGCGCTGGCCGACACCCCGGATATGTTTCCGAAGATCGCCGCGAACCCCGGTGTCATCAAGACCATCATTGAGGCATGAGAAACATTTGATCTGGAGGATTCGCATGGTCGCAGGTCGTCTGGCAGCTCTTGCGACGGGCACATTCCTGCTCGCCGCTCTCACCGGGCACGTGACCTCCGCACAACAAGCGCCGGCTTCGGCGCCACAACCGCTGGCGAAGCGAATCGCGCTGACCGATCGGTCGAAGATGACGCACGTCGATCGCCGGCACGACGGCGCCCCCGGCGGGATCGACACGATGACGCTCGTCAGCAGCGGCCAGATGCAGTCGAACTTTCTCTATGAGGCCAATCAGCTGGTGATTCCGATGAACGCCAACAACGCCTTGGCCTTTGTTCCACTGAAAGAGTGATCGGAGGCACGATGACATCGCGAACGTGTGCGGGCGGGTGGGCGCTCATTGCAGCACTGGTCCTGACTCCGCTCTTCTGGCCCACGTCCGAAATGGGCGTGCGCGCGCAGTCCGCGACAACCGGCCCGCAGTTCGAGGTCGATCCGCTCTGGCCGAAGCAACTGCCCGAGCGATGGGTCACGGGCGAGCTCGGCGGCGTCTGCGTCGACGCCAACGACCACGTCTTTGTCCTGTCGCGCGCGAACCTGTACCCGGGCATCGCCGAAATCGCGCAGGCGGCGCCGCCCGTCATGGAATTCGACCAGGCCGGCAACGTCGTGAGCTCCTGGGGCAATCGCGACGTGATGGCGGAGGCCCTGCACGGATGTTCCTTCGATGCCGAGGGCAACATGTGGATCGCCGGCAACGGCGACGGCTTCATCCAGAAGTACACCCGTACCGGAAAGTTGCTGCTGCAGATCGGCGTGAAAGGCAAGGTCGACTCCAAGGACGGCACGCTCAAAACCGGCTTCCTGAACGCCAGCCCGGTCGCGTTCTATTCCCCGACCCATGTCGCCGTGGATCCCGCGAATGGCGATCTGTTTGTGTCAGACGGCTACGGCAACAAGCGCGTCGTGGTCTTCGACAAGACGGGGAAGTTCCTGCGGCAGTGGGGGCGCCAGGGCACGACCGCCGAGGCCGCCGCCGGCGAGGGCGGCGCGTTCGTCAACATCGTGCATTGCATCGTGATGGGGAATGACGGCCTGCTCTACGTGTGCGACCGCAACGGCGATCGCATCCAGGTCTTCGACAAGACTGGCGTCTTCAAGCGAAATATACCCGTGCCGATCCTTTACCGGCCGCCTTACACGGGAAACGGCACCGCCGGGTCGCTAGCGTTCTCGCACGATGCGGCGCAGAGGTACATGTTCATCGGAGACTTCAGCGACAAAGTGATTCGCGTCTTCGATCGAGTCTCGGGCAAAGAGCTCTCGCACATCGGCCGCCCGGGCAGCCACCAGTTGGGAGGCATCGCCAGCCCGCACGGCATTGCGGTCGATTCGAGAGGGAATCTCTACGTGGCGGAATCGCTGGACGGGCGACGGGTGCAACGGTTCAAACCGGTGGGCGGCCCAACGCCCTGAAACCAGAGATCGGCCGGCCGGCCGACCCCTGGCTCCGATGACGTGAACGTGTCAGTACCGTGAGCTGCGATTCGTGTCGTTCAGCTGCAGCGACCGCACCGACTGATTGAAGATCTGCCGGTAGGTCGAGAACTCCCGTGCCGGGGCCACACCGACGACGAAGAACATGCGGCCGTCGTTCATCTGCGTGGTGTAGAGGGCGATGCGTTCCGGCTGTCCCGTCACATCCGACACGTTGGTCAGCACCGTCGCGAGCCCGGCGCGGCCGTCGATGCTGACGTTCGTGAACGTGCCCGACTGGCGCAGCTGCGGATTGCTCTGGGCCAGCGACTGGATCAGCTCGCTCGTCCCCGTGCGCAGGTTACGCCCGCGGCTGTCTTCGATGCCGACCTGCAGGCCGTGCGTGAACACGCTCTGGCCCCGATAGTCGCCGTACCCACCCCGCGGAGAAAACGTCACTGAGTTGTTTCCCTCGAGCTCCTGCCAGTTCGACGGCACCGCAATGCGGAAGAGGTTGCCGCCGTCGAACGTCTCGTAACGGCCCGATGGCGGATCGACATTGCCGATTCGATTGTCGGTCGTGCGGCCGCCAGAGGTCCTGCCCGATCCGCCGCGCTGCGCCACCTGCTCGGTGGTTGGCGCCGGCGCCATCCGCTGCAAGCGCGTTTTCACTCGAGTGAATTCCGCTGTCGAACGAATCGGATTGGACACGCGTAGTTGCGCGGCTTCCTGGTTGATGGCCTGATAGCGATTGCTCGGGTTCGGGTGGCTGCTCATCCACTCAGGGCCGCCGTTGCCGCCCTTGGCCTGAATCGTCTGGAACATGTTGGCCATGTCGCGCGGGTCGTACCCGGCGCGCGCCATCATCTGCGCACCCAGCAGATCGGCCTGACGCTCGTATTCGCGGCCGTATTTCAGAAAGGCCGTGCCGAAACCGAACTGCGATCCGAGCGACACGGCCTGCCCCGCAACGCCGCCAATGATGGCGCCCGCGATTTGTCCGAGAATCGAACCGACCTGGTACGGCGTGGCCTTGCCCGCCTGCGCCGTGCCGTGGCGAAGCGCCACGTGGCTGATTTCGTGCGCGAGCACGCCGGCGACCTCGCCCTCGTTCTTTGCCGCTTCGATCATGCCGCGGTTGACGAACATCGGTCCGCCGGGCAACGCAAACGCGTTGATGTCGCTGACGTTCACGACATCGAACGTGTATTGGAATTGCGGGTGCCGGAATTCAGACGGAATGCTCTCGACCAGACGCGCGCCGACCCGGTCGACGTAGTCGTCCACGCCGTCGTCGCGCAGGATCGGCAGTTGCTCCTCGACCTGAGCGGCCGCTTCGCGGCCCGCCTTCACGTCTTCCTGAACGCTGTATTTGTTGTCGGGCGCGACGATCTTCGTCTGGCCGAAGACCATCGACACCGACGCGAGCAGCGCGACGACCGTTGCGGTCGCGCGCGGTGTGCGATGGTTCTGAAGTCTTGACATCATGATCGTGATGTAAAGCAGGGTACGTGCCAAATTCCGGGGCCGTTTTTAGCGCTCCCGGCTCGAACTCAGACCCTCCATTCTCATTTTCTGGACAATCCCAGCAGTGTGATCGGGCGTACCAGTACCGACATGTTCTCGTGTAATTTTTTTCCGATTCGGTGCTCGGCACGCCGCTAAATGCTTGCAAAACAGCCACCTTGCTCGGTACGAAGGTTGATACTCCTCTGCGGGCACCCCCGAAATCCCAAGGAGGCATCATGCGTTTGATCACCATGCTGGTGGCTGTCGGTTTCTCGCTCAGCACAGTCGCGGTGTCGGCAGACGGTCAGGGGCGCGGCAACGGCCAGGCAAAGGCGCCGGCGACGCAAACGACCAGAACACACGCCGACACGCCAAAAACGAAGACGCATACCACGACGAAAACGTCGGCCAAGAGCAACGCCAAAACGGTGAAAGCGGAAACGAAGGCCGCTAAAGCCGAAACGAAGGCCGCGCGGAAGAACGGTACTGTCGCGACGACGTCGGTAAAACCCTCGACCGAAATCACGCCAACCACGCCGACGTCACAGCCGGTGAAAAATGCGAAGCTCGAAGCTCGGCTGAAGACGCTCATCCCCGCCGACATGACCGTGGCCGATGCCAGGAATGGATTCAAGAACTGGGGCCAGTTCGTGGCGGCCGCACACGTCTCGAACAATCTGGGAATTCCGTTCGCCGAACTGAAAGCCAGGATGACCGGCCTCACGCCTGGCCCGACGCCCGGGACGACGATTCAGGGCACGCCGATGTCGCTCGGTCAGGCCATCCAGTCATGGAAGGGCGAGCAGACGACGCCCCCAGCCGTGGGAGAACCACTGACGACGACGCGAATCAGGAACGAAGTCAAGAAGGCTGAGGATGCGGCCAATGCAGATCTGCGGCGCACACGCAGTTAAGGTTGCGGCATTCCTGCTGAGCCTCGTTGTCGCGGCGGGCCCTGCCTTCGGGCAGGGCCGCAGCGATGCGGCGCCGGGCAAGAGCAAAGTCAAATCGCCAAAGAGCTCTAACCCGGGGGCGAGAACGCTTGCGTCCGGCAGCGGGCTGGCCTCGCCGGCCACGGCAACCGCGTCGACGAGCGCACCGACGGCGTCGGCAAACGCCGCCATGTACTACGGCTCGTGGCTGGACGATGCCTCGATCGTCGGGCCCGGCGACGTATGGGTGGGGCTGGCGACCGGCTACTGGAGCGGCAGCGACAATCGTCAAATCGATGCGCCGGTCGCGAGCGTGGCCGTTGGCCTCAGTCCCCGGTTTCAGGCCGGCGGCAATTTTTCTTTCTATCATTTCCGCGATGCCGAAGGACTTGGCGAACACGGCGTGGGGAATCTTTCGTTGTACGGAAAGTTTCAATTGCTGGACCCCTATCGCGCGGCTGGCGCCATCGGCGTGGCAGTGACGCCGCTCATCGAGATCTCGCCCGGAACCGCAAACGAGTTTGGCTGGGCGCTTCCGGTCAACGTGGAAGCCCATCGAGGCAACTTGCGTCTTTACGGATCGGGCGGCTATTTCTCCCGAGGCTCGATCTTCGGCAGCGTGGGGGCAGACATCCCACTCGCTTCGCAGGTTTCCCTCAGCGGCAATTTTGGTCAGTCGTACGCCAGCGCTGGCACGCACCAGACCTCCGTGGGAATTGGCCTGGCGTGGGGCCTCTCGTCCACCAACACCCTGTATGTGGGTCTTGGCCGGACGTTCATGCCCGTCGAAGTGGGCCCCGGCGGGCTGTCGCTGGCGGGCGGGATGTCGCTTCTCCTGCCGCAACCAAAAGCTCCTTAACTCCAGTCATTTCAATATCTTCAGTCCATTGGAACCGGCGCGTCCCGATGCGCGTCTAATTGACCGTGTATTTACCGGTAGGTATATGAACGGTTGTTTTGAACGACAGGAAGTGCGCAAGGAGCAATGACGAAAGCGATCGATGTACAAACGGCGACCTCGGCGGAACGGATCCTCAGCACGGCCCTCGATCTCTTTGCCGTGAGGGGGTACGACGCCACGTCGGTCCGCGAAATCTGCGAAGCCGCCGGCATCACCAAGCCCACCTTGTATCACTTCTTTGGAAGCAAAGACGGGGTGCTACAGGCGCTCGTTCACGGCGGGTTTGATCAGTTTCGCACGCTCGTGCGGGCCGCCATCGCGACTCCCGGACCATTCAGACATCGCATCAAGGTACTGGCCCGGCTGGTGTTCGAAAGCGCGAGCGAGAAACCGCTCTTGTGGCGCTTCATCCACAGCGTCATCTGGGCGCCCCCCGGTACGGCCCTGCCGCAGACGGAGAGCTGCACCGAGTTCTACGACGGGGTGGTGGGGGAACTGGCGCAGGCCGCCGAGAAGGCGGCGGCGCGCGGCGAAATCGCCGCGGGATCGATCGAGGCGCGCATGCTCATCCTGATGGGATCGATCAGCGAGGCGGCGACGGGTTACGTCATTGCCGGGAAGCCGGAGCTGACGCCGGAGCTGGCCGACCAGATCGTGGACACGATCTTCGACGGGTGGCAAGGCAATGGCCTACGTACGTAGGGCGGGTCTTTAGACCCGCCAACAAGACATATGCGAACGGCATTCATTCTTCTTATCACTCTCTTTCTGACGAGCGCGGCCTCCGCGCAATCTTTGTCCCGCGCAGAGGCGGTCGCTCAGGCGCTCGCCGTCAATCCCACGGTGAAGATCGGCCTCGAGCAGCTCGCCCTCCTGGAAGGCCGCATTCTCGAGGAGCGCGCGGCGGCGCTGCCGGACGTCAAGTGGAACACGCAGGCCAGCCGCTTCCGCGATCCGTCGCTCTTGAACAGCCCGGGCTTCGACAATTTTCCGCCCGAGTTCCGCGACGCGCTCTCGCCCATTCCCGCAAACGGATTTGCCACCTATGCGGAAGTGAAGCAGACGCTGTACAGCTTCAAGCTCGGCAAAGCGCTCGAGGCCGCGAAGGTGGCACGCACCGGCGGCGACTTCGATGTGGAGCGTTCGCGCCAGCAGACGGCGCTCGAAGCCATTCGCGCGTACAACCAGTTGTTGTTTGCCATCGAGCAGCTGCGCGTCATTCAGACCAACGTGCAGTCGAGACAGACGCACGTTGATTACGCGCGGAACCGGCGGGCGGCCGGCGTTGCGACGGAGCTCGAAGTACTGCGAGCCGAGGTGGATCTCGAGAACGCACGCGCCGAGGCGATGCGCGCCGAAAACGAAGTCGCGGGGGCGCGCGCGACGCTGAACACCGTCCTGATGCGCCCGACGAGCACGCCGGTCGAGCCGAGCGACACGCTCGCGGTGGTGCCGTTCTCGGTGGATTTCGATCTCGCGGTGAAGGAAGCCCTGAACGCGAGGCCCGAGCTGAAGGTGCTGCGCACAGAGGAAAGGGTCCGGACCCTCCTGGTGGACGTCACGGCCGCCGATTCCAAACCAACATTCGACTTCATCGGCTCGTTCGGCCTGGCCGTCCGGAAGCCGACCAACCTGTTCGACTACGACTACTCACGCTGGACGGTTGCCGTCAACGTCGTCGTGCCGGTCTACGACGGACAGAAGACGAAGGGCCGCGTGGCGCAGGCGCGCGCCGAGCGCAACAGCGTCACGCAGCGGGTTGCCGCGGTCGAGAACCAGGTCCGCCTGGAAGTGCAGTCGGCCTTCGATACGCTGGCGCTCGCGAACCGCACGATTCAGGCCGCCGAGCTCAACGTCAACCAGGCGCGCCGCGCCAGCGACATGACGGAAGCCAACTACAAGCTGGGAGCGGCGACGCAGCTCGATGTCGTCGATGCGCTGCAATCGCTGCGGCAGGCCGAGAACATCCGCAACCTTTCGCTTTACACGCATGCGAACGCGCGGGCCGCGCTCCGATACGTCATGGGACGCGACCCGCTCGAGAACGATTGAGAGCCCACATGCAGAACATCCTTCGCAACCATTTGTTGATCGCCGGATTGGCCGCCGTGGTCGGCGCCGCAGCCTGCTCGGGGAGCGAGGCCGAGACCCCCGCATCCGCGGCCGAGACCGTCCGCAGCATCCCCGTTCGTACGGCCACGGCCACCACGCGCGATCTCACCGAGACGCTCGCGCTGACGGGCACGCTCGACCCACGGGCGCAGGTGACCGTCGTGCCCGAGCTCTCGGCGCGACTCGAACGCGTGCTTCACAACGAAGGCGATCGCATCGCGCTGGGCCAGTTGCTCGCCGTGCTGGACGACGCCGACTTCCTGCTGGCGCGCGATCGCGCGAAGGCGATGCTCGATGTCGCCGAGGCCAACCGCGCCCACGCGCGTGCCGAGAAGGAGCGCGCCGACAGTCTCCTGAAGACCGGCGGCATCACCGACAAGGATCACCTCTCGGCACAGGTAGCGATCCAGGTGGCCGAGGCCTCGACGGCGCAGGCGCGCAGCGAGCTCGCGATTGCCGAGCGTCAGATCAGCCGGACGCAAATCAAGGCCCCCATCAGCGGACGCATCGCCAAGCGGCATGCCGATGCCGGCGCGATTGTCACGGCCGGCACGCCGCTCTATACGATCGTGGACGACGAGATCTTCGAGTTCCGCTCGTCGGTGGCGTCCGGCGACTTCGGCAAGATCAAGGTCGGCGAACACGTCACCGTGACGGCGGATGCGCTTCCCGGATTTGTGACCGAGGGCCAGGTCAACCGCATCGCGCCGCAGGTGGATGCGCGCAGCCGATCGTTCGAGGTCATCATCCGCGTGCCAGGCCGGCCGCAGCTCGTGTCGGGCCTCTTCGCGCGCGCCCTCGTGAACGTCCGGAGCGTGCCGGGCAGCATCACCGTGCCCCCGCCGGCGCTGCTCAGGGACGGATCCGACCCGTCGAAGGCGCAAACCTACGTTGTCGTGGGCGACAAGGTCGAGCGCCGCGACGTCACGGTCGGCGTGGAGGTGCCCGACGCCGTTCAGGTGACGAGCGGTCTGAAAGCCGGTGATGTCGTCGTCCTCGATCCGCCAAGCGCGCTCGGACCCGGGACTCAGGTGCAGGTTGAAAAACCCGCGCCGCGCGACTCGAAAGCGGGGTCTTAAGCCATGTTTCTCAGCGACCTTTCGATCAAGCAGCCGGTGTTCGCCACCATGATGATGGCGGCGCTGGCCGTCCTCGGCCTCTCGTCGTATCAGGCGCTGAAGGTCGATTTGTTCCCCGACGTCGAGTTTCCGGTCGTCACGGTCACGACGCGCTATGAAGGGGCGTCGCCGGAAACGGTCGAGCGCGACGTCACGAAAACCATCGAAGAGACGGTCAATACGGTCGAGGGCGTCCGCCACATCGAATCCACCTCGCAGGAAGGCCTTTCGACGATCGTCGTGCAGTTCAACATCGGCGTGCCCACGCTGAACGCGTCGCAGGACATCCGCGGCAAGGTGGCGGCGATTCGCGGGGAGCTGCCGCGCGAGATCGACGAGCCCATCATCCTGCGCATCGATCCGGCCTCGACACCCATCGTGTCGGTGGCCGTGAACGCACCGACCCTGACGCCGCGCGCCGTGTCGGACATCGCGGACAAGCTGGTGAAGCGCCGGCTCGAGAACGTGCCGGGTGTCGGTGCCGTGAACCTCGTCGGCGAAGCGAAGCGTGAGATCCAGGTCGTGGTCGATCGCACGCGGCTCGATTCGTACGGGATCTCGCTCGTGCAGGTCGTCGACGCGCTGCGTACTCAGAACGTCGATGCGCCGGTGGGGACGGCCGATCGCGGGGCGACCGAGGCGATGGTGCGCGTGGCGGCCCGCGGCACGTCGGCGGCGCAAATCGCGGAGATTCCCGTCAAGCAGCTCGGCGCGCGTACGGTGCTGGTGCGCGACGTGGCGCAGGTGATCGACGGTGTCGAAGAGCCCAAGAGCGTCGCGCTCGTGAACGAGCGTCCGGCCATCGCCCTCGACGTGCAGAAGCAGGCGGGCGCCAACACGGTCGGCGTCGCCGACGGTGTGCGCGCGGCGGTCGAGAAGATGCAGCCGGAGCTGCCTCCCGGTGTGTCGCTGCAGATGGTGCGTGACGACTCGACCTTCATTCGCGAGTCGATCGAGGACGTACAGGTGACGCTCGTTCTGGGTGGCCTGCTGACCGTCTTCATCGTCTTTCTGTTCCTCAACTCGTGGCGCTCGACCGTCATTACCGGTCTCACGCTGCCGATCTCGGTCATCGCCGCGTTCATCGCGATGCGCATGTTCGGGTTCACCCTGAACGTGCTGACGCTGATGGGGCTGTCGCTGGCGATCGGCATGCTCATCGACGACGCGATCGTCGTCCGCGAGAACATCGTCCGCCACATGCAGAGAGGGAAAGACCATCTCGAAGCCGCCAGGGAAGGCACGGCGGAGATCGGTCTCGCCGTCATGGCCACCACGTTCACGATCATCGCGGTGTTCATTCCTGTCGCCTTCATGGGCGGGATGGTGGGTCAGTTCTTCTTCGAGTTCGGCATTACCGTGGCCGCCGCGGTGCTCGTCTCGCTGTTTGTCAGCTTCACGCTCGACCCGATGCTGTCGTCGCGCTGGTACGACCCGGACGTCGAGGAACACCGCAAGCGCGGCCCGATCGGCAGGATGCTGCAGGCGTTCAACCGCTGGTTCGACAGCCTGCACGGCAGTTACGAGCGCACGCTCGACTGGTCGCTGCGTCACCGCTGGGTCGTGTCGGTCGTCGCGATTGTCGCGTTTCTGAGCGCGTTTCCCATCCTTGCGGTGCTGGGGGGCGACTTCATGCCCGACTACAACCGCGGCGAGTACCAGATAGCCATCAAGGCGACCCCCGGAGCGACGCTGCGCGAGACGGCCGATCGCGCACAGCAGGTGATCGCGAAGCTCCGTCAGCTGCCTGCGGTGGAATTCACCTACACGACGATCGGCGAGGCGGGAACGCAGTACCGTCCGGTGACCGAAGGCGCCATCTACGTGAAGCTGAAGCCGCATTCGGGCGGCACCTTCAGCGAGGTGCTGCGCGTGGCCCGGGAGAAGATCGAACCAGTGCCGGGCCTGACGTTCGGGTTGACCGAGGCCGGTGCGTTCGGCCAGAAGCCGATCCAGATCAGCGTTCGCGGAACGGACATCGACGAGCTCGACCGGCTCTCGCGCGAGCTGGTGGCGGCGATGCGACAGATTCCCGGGACGGCCGACATCGAGAACAGCCTCGAGAAATCGAAGCCCGAGCTGCGCGTGAACGTCGACCGCCAGCGCGCCAGCGATCTCGGCATTCCCGTGTCGACAATTGCCTCGACGATGCAGGCCGGTGTGGTTGGCGTCGTTGCGACGACGATCCAGGACAACATCGGCGACAACCATAACGTGCGGGTGCGGCTGCGTGCCGACCAGCGGCGCTTTGGCGACGATCTCGCGCAGCTCATGGTGCCGACCGACAAAGACGACGACAACGGCGACAAGATCCTGAGGCCGCTCAGCGAGCTGGCCACGGTCTACCCGGGCACGGGCCCCTCGTCGATTCGACGTCGCGACCTCGTCCGCGAAGTGCGTGTGTCGGCCAATACCGACGGACGGCCGCTGCAGGAGCTGTCGAACGACATCAACGCGGCGGCGGCCAGGATGAACCTGCCTCCCGGCTACGACGTGGTGGCGGGCGGCGACACCGAAGAGCTGGTGATCATGTTCCAGAACATGTTCCAGGCGCTGATGCTCGCCATCATCTTCATCTATCTGATCCTGGCATCGCAGTTCGGATCGTTCACGCATCCGCTGGCCATCATGCTGTCGCTGCCGCTCTCGCTCGTCGGCGTCGCAGTGATGCTCTACTTCACGCACGACACGCTGAACATCATGAGCATGATCGGGCTCATCATGCTGATGGGCCTGGTGACGAAGAACGCGATTCTGCTCGTGGACTTCACGAATCAGGCGCGCCGCGAGGGATTGTCGCGCCACAAGGCTCTGCTGCAGGCGGGGACGACCCGTCTGCGTCCGATCGTCATGACGACGCTCGCGATGATCTTCGGCATGCTGCCGCTGGCGTTTGCGATTGGCGCGGGTGCCGAGATGCGGGCGCCGATGGCGCGCGCGGTCATCGGCGGCCTCATTACGTCGACGCTGCTGTCGCTGCTGGTGGTGCCGGTCGTCTACACGTTCCTCGACGACTTCAGACCGTCGGCGGTGTGGGCGTGGGTGAGACGGCGAGGCCGCCAGCCTGCGGCCGGTGCGGCCGATCGATTGCCGGATTCTCGATTGCCGATTGGCAATTGATTGGCAATCGGCAATTCAATGGACAATTGCCAATCGAGAATGTGGCAATAATAAGGGCGTGAGCAAGATCGGCGCCGGGTCCATTCTGCTGCTCCTCCTCGGCGGATGTGCGTCTCCGGCCGCCGCTCAACTCCAACAGGGCACGGTTCAGGGAAGAATCGCCGGTCCAGACGGCGCGGCGATCGACCGCGCTGTCGTCACGCTTTACGACCAGCTCGGCAACGCCGTCACGTCGGTGACGGCAACCAACGGCGAGTTCCGGATCACCAACATCGCCATCGGCAGCTATTCGCTGCGGGCCGATGCTCCGCCTTTTCAGGGGACCGTACAAAGACTCACGGTGGTCGATGCGCTGCCCATTGCGCTCGAACTGAAGCTGTCGGCGGCGCTGGCCGAACAGGTGAACGTCACCGCGGAGACGAGCCAGCCCGTGACGACGGCGACGCGCACGACGCTGGCGGGCGAGGCCGTCAGGCGCGCCCCCGTCCGCATCAGCAGCCGCGGCCTGCAGGATGCGGTGGCGACCACACCCGGATTCGCGACCGAAGACAACGGTTTGCTGCACGCACGTGGTGTGGACGACGGGTTCCTGTACGTCATCGACGGCGTGCCGATGTACGAGCGCATGGACAGCATGCACGGCGTCGCGCCCGATCCGGAAACGGTCGACTCGGTCAATGTCCTGGTCGGTCATGTGCCACCCGAGTTCGGTTTCAAGTCCGGTGGTGTCATCGAGGTGAGAACGTCGAGCCAGCGCGCCGCCTCGTGGCTCGGGAACATGCAGACCACGGCGGGCAGTGACGCGACGTTCCAGGGCTCGTCGGTCTTTGGCGGACCAGTCGGCAGCTCGACGGCGCTCACGTTCGGAGGCGCCGCACAAGGGTCTGACCGCTTTCTGGATCCCGTGCACCCGGACAATCTGCACAACGGCGGAAACGCCGCGAACGCCACCGCCGAGTTCACCTGGCTCGCATCGCCGTCGAACACGCTGTCGCTCGTCGGCGGGTTCGGCCGCTCGAGCTTCGACGTGCCCCACAACGAAGATCAGGAGGAGGCAGGCCAGGATCAGCGGCAGGAAAACATCCAGACCTGGCAGACCGGATCGTGGCAGCGGGCATGGTCGGCCGATACCGTGTCGCAGATCGCCGGATATCATCGGTCGGGGTCGGCCACGCTCGTCGGCAGCGATCACGACATCCCGTTGCACTTGAACGCCGATCGCACGCTGCGGCGCGTCGGCGTGCTGGCGAGCGTCACGCATCATCGCGGCAAGCACACGCTGAAGGCCGGTGTCGAAGCCGCGCGTGTGAGCCTGCACGAGAACTTCTCGTTTTTCGTCACCGACGAAGAGGCAGGTAAAGACGCAGGTCTCAGCGAGAGTGCGCTCGAGCACGACGAGGACGATCCGTTCGAGTTTGCCGGTAGCGACACCCCCAACCTGTTGGCGTTCTACGCGCAGGATTCCATCCAGTTCGGTCGCGGCTTCACGGTGGATTTCGGCGTGCGGGCCGATCGCTCGCGCATGCTGGCCGCCGCCTCGCAATGGAGTCCGAGATTGGGGGCCGCCTATCACCTGCCCAACAGCGGCACGATCGTGCGCGCGTCGGTGGACCGGTTCTTTCAACCGCCGCAGGCGGAAAATCTGCTGCTCGGATCGTCGGAGGAAGCTCGCGAGCTGTCCCCCTTTGTCGATGAAACCGGTGGCGGAGAAGACCTCGAGCCCGAGCGGCAGTGGGCCACCGAGCTCGGCGTCAACCACACGTTTGCGGCGGGCATGCGGCTCGATGTGTCGTACTGGCGCCGCCGCGTGGACAACGCCGGCGATCCGAATGTGCTCTTCGGCACGACCATCATCGTGCCCAATGCGATCGCGCGCGGCGAAGCCGACGGCGTGGACGTGAGGCTCGAGCTGCCGCGGCGTCGAGGCGTGTCAGGGTATCTCAGCTACACCAACGCGAAGATCGTGCAGTACGGTCCCGTGACGGGCGGATTGTTTCTCGAAGAAGAAGTCATCGAGATCGCCGATGGCACCGCGTTCACGCCCGATCACGATCAGCGAAACGTCGGGGCCTTCGGCTTGACGTACGACAACACGTCGTCGGGGTTCTGGGCGTCGTTCGGGGGCCGCTACGAGAGCGGAACGCCGCTCGAAGTCGACGAAGACGAGCTGGACGAGCTGGCCGAGAGGCCGGGCGCCGAGATGGTGGACTTCGAACGGGGCCGCGTAAAACCTCGGATGGTGTTCGATGTGCTCGTCGGCACGCGCCTGTTCCGGAGCGGGGGCAATGTCATCAGCGTCCGCGCGGCGATCCTGAACCTCACCGGCGACGAGTTCGCCTACAACTTCGGCAATCCCTTCAGCGGCACCCATTTCGGTCCCGGCCGCACGTTTCAAATCGGCGTGCAGGTGCGGCTGGGTCGCGCGCAGCCCTAGAGAGGAAGACACGAAGGCTCAAAGGTACTCGGCTTACAGAAGATTCAAAGAAGCCTGTGATGTGGCATAGGACTTTCTGATCCTGTCTGCCAGCCGCTGGTTCGACAGCGCGCTGCGAAGCCGCGACCGGCCGCTGGGCACGATTCTGAAACGCGGTCCAGGACTCAGAGTCCGTCGAGCATGTCTTCGAGCGTGGCGTAGCTCCCGAGCCGCGTTCGTGCGTCCCGGCAGCGGGCCGCGTCTACGAGCCCGGTGTTTTCCGCCAGAAAGACGATGTAGCCGGCGACGGCTTTGGAGTAGTTGAGCCGCGCCTCCGGGCTGATCGCGTAAAAACGCTCGCGTTGAGCGTAGCCGGCCGGCGAGTGATCGCCGAGCGCGGCCTTGTCGGGACGGCCGCCCGCCGCGAGCACGTACAGGAAGTTGTATTCGAAGAAGAACATGTAATCCGGGCTCGGCGGCAGCGCCTCGAGCGCGGCACGGCACGCGGCCGGCGATTCGAAGACGTCGTCGCGGCCGAGCGATGTCGTGATGAACGTCCGGGCCATGTTCCGCTCGGTGGCATCGTGGCTGAACGCGCCCGTCACGGCCATGTCGAGCGTAAAGCGGTACCAATCGCGCCACAGCGCGGCGTCTAATGGATTCGTCGATCTCGAGACCGCGCGCCCCATCTCGTAGGTGTACCGGCCGCTCGTCTTGATCTCGAGATGGCCGCCGGTGACCGATCCCATCGCCTGGTAGTTTTCAGCCGACTTTCCGGACCCCGAGTGAAAGCCGATGCTCGCGTCGAACGCACGGCAGACGGCCCACTGCTTTTCAATCAGGTCTCGGAGGCCTGCGTTGTCGGGTACGGTGTGTTCTTCTGGAAGCCGAATGCCGGCGCCACGAAGTTGATGTGCATCCCCATCACCTCGCACAGCGACAGCATCGCCGCGGTCGTCTCCGGGGTGGTGAGGCCCGGCAGCTCGTCGATGGACAGCTCTCTCAAGTACCGTTGGCCGACGTCCGTGGTGAACGCGGCGTCCCGCGCCGCGCGGTACTTGTCGTCGCGACGCTTCATCTTCCGCAGCGCCGGCCAGACATAGGCCAGGAGCTTCGCGAAATCGGCTTCATCTACGGTCAGCCCCATCGACGCGATGCGTGCGCGAACCTGGTCAACGAACGCCGATGGGACGTTTGCCTTCACCCACGACCCGGCATCGCCGGGCACCTGCGTTTGCGCCAGTTCCGGTGACAGGTCGAACGTGATGTAGCTCGCGAGCAGGCAACCACGGACCAGCGCGTCTTCGCGCGCGTCGAACTTGCCGCCGATCGGCTGATGGTCGGCGTTGAAGCTCCACGCGATGCGGCGCTGATGGAATCCGTGCTTCAGCTTCGACAGCACGCAGCCGTGGCTCATGCCCTCGACGCTTTGACCCTGATGGCCTTCGGGGACGTTCGTGCCGATGAAGGGGAACGGCACCGTATCGAGCCGGTTGTCGAGCATCGCATCCACGTCGTAGACCAGCTCGCGCGGGATGCTGTTCTGGTTCGCCGTCACGCCGAGATCGAGCGCGCTCATCGCCCATTCGACCGCGGGCCAGTGCAGCGTCGTGAAGCGCGCGCCGATGCCGAGCGTGCTGCGTCCAAGGTTGGCTTCGGCGTTCGGAAACACCGTCGAGCCGGCGTCGTGTTCCTGGATCGCGTTCTTCAGCCGGATCAGGTTGTCCCACGTCGCCGGGAATACCACGGCGCCGTCGCCAAGCGCGACCCCTTCCTCCAGGACGCCGTCAGACGAAATCGCCGATTTCGTTTGCAGCCGCCACGCACAATCCCCGGTCGCGGTGTCTTCGACGAGCGTCCAGGTGCCGGCCGCGGTTTCGAAGCGGCTCTTTGCGAATACGTGTGCGCCCGCCTTCAGCTTTGCCGAGAGTGCGGTCCAGTCGAGACAGAAATCGGGACTGATGCATGGGTTGCGGGCGACACGGATGTCGTTGTCGAGGAGAAACCGGTTGATGCGGCGCATTACAGGGCCATCGCGTGGAACCCGCCGTCGACCACGAGCTCTTCGCCGGTGATGAACGATCCGGCGTTGTCGCTCGCCAGGAGCAGCGTCGCGCCGATCAGTTCACGGGCCTCGCCGAAACGATTCATCGGCGTGTGCGCCATGATCTTCGCCACGCGCTCCGGCTGAAGAATTTTGCGATTCTGCTCGGCCGGAAAGAATCCCGGGACGAGCACGTTGACACGCACGCGGTTCGGCGCCCATTCCCGCGCCAGGTTGAGCGAGAGGTTGTGAACGGCGCTCTTCGTCGCGGAGTAGGTGAACACGCGTGACAACGGGATGAGCCCCGACATCGATCCGATGTTGATAATCGAGCCGCCGTGCCCGGCCTCGACGAGATGCCTGCCGAAAACCTGGCAGCCGAAGACGACGCCTTTGAGATTGACCTGAACAATTCGATCGAACTCTTCTTCGGTGATCTCGAAGAACGGTGTGGGCGAGTTGATCCCGGCGCCGTTGACCAGCACATCCACGCGGCCGCTTCGCTGGAGCACCGCGGCAAGCAAACCCTCCAACTCGGACCGGCGCGTCGCTTCCGCGGCGTGAAACCAGCCGTGGCCGCCGATCGCCTCGATTCTGGCGAGCCGGGCGTTGGCTTTGTCCTGGTTGCGGCCAACGAGCACGACTTCGGCCCCGGCGCCGGCCAGCCCTTCGGCCATGGCCCCGCACAGCTCGCCCGTGCCGCCGATGACGACCGCGACTTTGCCGGCGAGAGAGAAAAGGGACGAAAGATATTCAGACGGTTTGGAAGTGCTCACGAGGCCGGTATTCTATCCGACTCTCACGGCCTGGGCAGGAGCACGGCGGCCGAATCGGTGTCCGCGACGTTGATCTCTCGTGCGCGCGTGATCGTGGGCTGGCGGAATCACCAGAATCGAGTCGCCGAACTCATGCGGCCGGTATCCGCGCGCCGCCATCTCGTCGTCTGCCGCGGCGAGCGTGCGGTCGTCCGCGAATGCGCGGAGCAACTCGTAGTGACTCGTGCCCCGCTCGTGAACGCCGGTGAGAATCGCATCGACGACGCGGAGCCGAGTGCCCGGCCCGATCCGCTGCGTGGCAATGCCGGGACCCACCCGGACGATCCAGTCCTCGCGCTTCGTGCCTTCGTGTCTTCGTGGTCCATTCGTCGTGTCGTCGTGCCTTCGTGGTCCCGCGGCGTGCTCGAGCGCACGCACGACGGTCGTGCCGATGGCGACGATTCTGCCGCCGCTCGCACGAGTGCCGGCGATGGCCCGCGCGGTCGACGCCGGAATGTCGTAGGGCTCGTCGAACGGCAACCGCCGGTCGAGCTCCGGATCGCCGGTTGATGAAATCCCCGCGGCATGCGTGATCGTCGCGAAATTGACGCCGCGCAATCGCAGGGCCGCGATGGTGCGCCAGTCGAGCGCGAAACCCGCCGACGGTGGCTCGAATGCGACAGGAGGGCTCGCAATCGGCGTCCAGACGTCCCAGAGAAGAAGCGGCGCCGCCACATGCGCGTACTGAATGGGCCGGCCGTGACGCGCGATCCCCGCCCAGATGTCGTCGGCAGACCCGTGGAAGTGGAGCGCGACCAGCCGCGGATGTCCCAGCAGCCGGGTTACGGTTGCCGAGAGTGGACCGAGTGCGAGTCGATCGTGAACAGCGAGCGACGGAGGTGGCGGCCGATCCTCCGTGCGCGTGTGAAAATCGCCGGCGCCGAAAACGATCGCGGCGAAGTCGGCCACATCCGGCGACAGCGTCCGGCGCGCCGCGAGCCGGACTTCAATCGGCTTGCCGCTGGCGACGTGCGTCCCGTGCAGGCTGGCGGGCAGCGTTGCGGCGTCGTTGGCCACGACGAGATCACCGGGCTGCAGCACGTCGGGGAGCGTCTCGCGTGCGATGTGCCGCAGACCGCCGTGCGCGTCGATGACGAGGAGCTTGCCGGGTGTCATCGTCGATCCTCCGACCTCCTCTGTCGACCAGACGATCGACGATGGACGATGGACGCGAATCGACGAGATCGCGTCGACGATCTCGCGCGCGGCGACCGCGGCTGGTTTCAGCGTCGACGGATCGGCGTCAGGCACGGCCGCTGCGTGCATCGGCGTGTCCATGTCGCCAGGATCGATCGAGAGGAACCGGATGCCCTCGGCGGCCATCTCGGCGTCCCAGATCGCGGTGAGATGGCGCAACGCCGCTTTGCTGGCGCCGTAAGCGCCCCACGTGGGGTAGGCGTTGATCGCGGCATCGCTCGAAATGTTGACGACCACCGGCGCACGTCCTTCGCGTGCCGAGGCAGCCAGCGCGCCGAGTACGGCCTTTGTGAGTCGAAACGGACCAATCACATTCGTAACGACGGCACGCTCGAGATCTTCGCAGTCGGTGTCCCCGAGCAGCGCGAGCGGAACCGGTCCGAGATCCGAGGCGTTGTTGATGAGGACGTCGAGACCACCGAGCTCGCCGAGAATCTGCAGCGCCATCGGATAGATGTCGTCTTTCGACGCGACGTCCCCGACGATGCCGTGCGTGCCGGGATGGCGGCGGCCCACCTCGTCGACACGCTCGCGGCCACGCGCGACGAACGCCACGCGCGCGCCGTGCGCGTGGAACAGATCGAGGAGCGCCAGCCCCAGTCCCGACGTGCCGCCGGTAATGGCGACGCGCAATCCGGAAAGGGTATCGAGAGCCATAGTTTCTAAAGCATCTCCTTTACTAATGGGAAGTCTACGCCCGGCGGGTTGACTTTGTAAAGCCGATCCTTTAGAAATAGGCATGCCCCGTAAAGCCCGCGCCGGCGAGGCCACGACCCGGCGCCGCATCGTGAAGCTCCTGAAAACCGAAGGGCCCCTGGATTCGGCGGCGCTCGCGGCACGTCTGAAGGTGACGCCGATGGCCGTGCGCCAGCACCTGTACGCGCTCCAGGAGGAGAAGCTGGTTGCTGCCCAGGAACGGCCTGTTCCGCTCGGCCGCCCCGCCAAGCACTGGCACCTGACGCGCGAGGCCGACCGGTTGTTTCCGGACGCCTATGCCGAGCTGAATGCCGCGTTGATGACCTCCGTGCAGGATGCGTTCGGGCCCGACGCGATGTCGCGCCTGCTCGACGCCCGGCTTCGGCGGCAGCGTGCCGACTACGCGGCCCGGATTCCGCCCTCGGCGCCGCTGTCGAAAAAGGTCCAGCTTCTGGCGCAGGTGCGGGCCGAGGAAGGCTACATGGCCGAGGTCAGGCGCGACGGCAGCGGCTTCGTTTTCATCGAGAACCACTGCCCGATCTGCGCCGCCGCCACGGCGTGCCAGGGGTTCTGCGCGACCGAGCTCGACCTGTTCCGTTCAACATTGGGGCCGGGGGTCACGGTGGAACGGGCGGAGCACATTTTGTCGGGCGATCGAAGGTGTGCGTACCGGATTACGCCAAACCGATAAAATACGCGGCACGGAGGCACTGTGAAGCGATTCCTCGGCACCGCGTCGGTCGCGATTGTGTTCTTTGTGCTCGGCGCCGCATTCCAGCGGTACTACGACGCGCGCCGGCCGGCTGCGCCGCCCGCAGACGTTGCGACCGCGCCCGTGACGCAGCCGAAGCCACCCGCGATTCCATACGAGCGCGCGCCGCTCTGGGCCTACGGGTTCGAGACGCCCGCGAAAGCCGACGACAAAGCGCCGCCGCAGGCGGCACCGACGCGAAACCTCAGGCCCAACGAAGATCCGGCCGAGCAGACCAAACCGCGCCAGGCAAAGGGGAGCCGCGCCACCTACTCGCTGGTCGACGTCCGCGACGGCCACAACGTGATCGACTGGTTCCCGCAGGATCATCCGTCGCCGATGCCGCCGATCATCAAGAACGGTCCGGCTGCTGGTACAGGCAACACGGCGCGCGGCTGCGGATCGTGTCATCTGCCCAATGGCAAGGGCCGGCCGGAGAATGCGCCGCCCGCCGGGCTGCCGGTGGCGTACTTCATGCGCCAGCTCCAGGATTTTCGCAACGGCCTGCGGCAATCGGCCGATCCGCGCAAGCCGAACACCGTCACGATGATCGACCTCGCCAAGGCGATGACCGACGACGAGATGAAAGAGTCGGCCGATTATTTCGCCGCCATCCGCTGGACGCCGTGGATTCGCGTGGTCGAAACCGACAAGGTGCCGAAGACTCGAATCGTCGGCAATCTGTATCTCGCGCCGAATCACGATCGGGTCGAGCCCATCGACGGGCGCATCATCGAAGTGCCCGAGGACATGGAACAGGCCGAGACGCTTCGTAGTCCGCGGTCGGGATTCGTCGCGTACGTCCCGCCCGGCAGCATCGAAAAAGGGAAGGATCTCGTCACCACGGGCGGCATGCGCGTCGTCGGCAACCAGATCGTGCAGGGGAAGACGACACCGTGCGTCACCTGCCACGGCCTCGATTTGATGGGCGTGGCCGACGTGCCCCCGCTCGCGGGCCGTTCGCCCAGCTACATCGCACGCCAGATGTGGGACATCCAGCAGGGCGCGCGCAATGGCGCGTCTGTTCAGTTGATGAAGATCGCGATTGCGAATCTCAACACGGAGGATCTCGTCGCCGTCGCGGCGTATGTGTCGTCACGCATGCCGCCACGGGAACCTCGCGCGTCGAACTGACCCAGACGATGGACGATGGACGATCGACGACGCCCTACATCAAAACCGTGAGGATCACGCTGAAGGCAGCGAGGACGGACACGGCGAGAACGGCCCTCCGGGTGTAGCCGGCGTCCAGGTACGCCGCCGCAGGCCGCGACAGGAAGTAGCCCAGGACGGTTCCGGGAATCAGCAGAGATGACAGGCGCACTTCTTCTCTCGAGAAGCGTCCCGCCCACACCAGCGCCAACAGCGAGATGACCGTTCCGACGATGAAGTAGGCGGCAAGCGTGCCGCGCAGGCGCAGGCCTGTTTCGCGCTGGTAGACGAGCGCGACCGGAGGTCCGCCGAGTCCGGCCGTCGTCGCCATGAATCCGGAGACGGCGCCCGTCGCCAACAGCAGGCTGCGGGTCGGACGGCCTCCCGAATGGAAGAAGCCCATGATCGCTCCCGCCAGCACCACGACGGCGACGAGCAGCCTCATGTTTTCGAGGGGTAGCGATGCCAGCAGCAGTGCCGCGGGAATGGTGCCGGCGAGGCGGCCGCTCAGCAGCATCGTCAGTCCCGACGAATCGACGCCGCTTCGATCGCGCCGCAGGACGAGCATGTGGAGCGTCAGCGCGGCAACCAGCAACGGTCCGGGCACGAAGCGGAGATCGAGGTAGATGAGAAAGGGAATTGCGATCAGCCCGAGACCGAATCCGACGGCGCCCTGAAGGATTGCCGAAGCCGCCATGACCGCCGTGACGGCGGCAAACACCATCCAACTCACGCGGCTAGTTTATGCGATGCGATTTCGGCTCTAGAAGATCGGGTGAATGCTCGTGAAGAGCGCGAGCCCCAGCGTGTAGAACAGCGCGAAGAAGACGATGATCCCGGTGGCGAAGGCCTGGGAGCGGATCGTCGCCAGATAGATGAACGCCGGAAATAGCACCGAGCAAGTACCGGCCGATGCCTTCGAAAACACCCGACGAGAGCGGCAGCAGCAAGTTCATGAGCATGAACAGGCCATAGGGCCCACCAAGCTTCAGCCACACCAGCGGCGTGAGAACGAGAAACCCGATAGCCGTGAGCCCGTACAGCGTGTCATAGCGGGCCATTGGGTTGCTTACGAGATACTGATACGGATGCGTCACGAGCTCGCGCATCAGCCGCAGCGGCGCCGTCCACGGCGCGCCTCCGACGTGGTAGTCCCACCGCTGAATCGTCATCGCCCATTCGAACGGATTGCCGCTCAGATGATAGACGTAGAGCGAGTACGCGCCGACGCCTCCGGCGACCAGCAGAAGCCCTGCCGCTGCGAGCAGGCGATCGCGTGCGGTCGGCTGCGCCGTGCGATACGCAATCCACGCCAGCACTGGCAACATCAGGATGCCGTTCACCCGTGTCGCCGTCGCCAGGGCGCCGGCGAGTCCACCGAGTATCCAGTGTCGTGTCCGGAAACCGTAGAAGCTCAGCACGGTGAGCAGCAGAAACAGCGCTTCCGTATAGACCATCCCGAAAAAGAAGCTGAATGGAAAGATGGCGGTCAGGAGAACGGTCCGCTCCGCCTGGCGGCGATTCAGATCGAGCCGTGCGAGGAAAAACAACGCAACCGACGCCGCGATGAAAGACATCCACGATACGAGGATGCCTCCGAGATAGACGTCGGACCTTGCGGTGCCGAACAAACGTCCGGTGGTACTGCATCGACACCGGATAGAGCGGGAAGAACGCGATCTTGCCGGGCTTTCCGATACCCGCCGACGGCCCGCCCGGTACGAAGGTGTAACCGTTGGTGGCGATTGGTAATACCAGCCGGAGTCGTAGCGCGCGAACGTGTCCCAGAACGGGCTGGTCGATTCAAAAACCGTGAATTGCTCGTGCTGTTGAAGCGGGAACGACAGGTTGACGAGCAGCGCGATGATCGCGGAGAGCACACGAAACCCGAGCGCGGCGGCCACGATGCGCACCACAACATGACGGTCGTCGGGTAACGACAGGCGTACCTGGGGGTTGGAATGACGCGAAGGCATATATCAGTATTTCTGTGTAATCGAGTCTCTGAGTCGAATACCCTAATTCACGTTAAATCAATTTGTCGATAAAAGGATGTTAGAGCTGGCGCGACGCCGCCAGCGTAATCACTTTGTTTCCACGGTCCTCGATGACCAGCTTGCCGCCCGCGAGCTGCACGTCGTCGACCTTCTGAAAGCCGTCGGGAACGGCGGTGTAGAACATCAGGAAGCTCGAGCCGATCTTCGATTTCGCGCGGGCGATGCGGAAGACCGGCGTATCGAAGAGCGGGCCGTTGGTCAGCACCTCGGCGCGCGTCAGATCGAACGGCTGCGTGGCGAACTCGAGCCCGCGCGCCATCCTGTTCGGTCCCGGGTACGACAGCCAGGTCTGCACCCACGGAAACTCCTCTCGGCGGAATACCCATCCGATCATCAGTTTCTTCTCGAGATGGAGGGCCGTGACAAAGGCCAGACGCCGCGTGGGATCGACGAGCGACGTCGTGTGATCGGTCGTGCCAGGCGTCATCGGTGCTGTGCGGACGTCGAACGTCTTGCCGTCGAGTGTGGGCGCCATCGGCCACGTGAAATCGGCGAACGACTGGAGCCGCCGTACCGGCGCCGGCTGATACGCTTTGGTCTTCGATTTCGACACCGGCATATCCACCGCGACTTTACCCGGCTCGAGGAATGGCGCGGTGAGCGTCGCGTGCTCGCCCCAGAAAATCGGTCGATCGAACGCCAGCAGGTTCGTCAGCTCGCTGTCGATCCAGACGATGCTTTCACCATCGACGACGTGAAAGGTGCGCGTGAAATTTTCGTGTGAGAGCGGCAGGTTGACCGCGAACGACGCGCTCGTCGTGCTGCCTTCCTTGCGTAGCGATTGAGCTCCCACGGCTGCGCGTGTGCCTCACCATGCATCTGGAGGCTCGCATCGCGTTCCTCCTGCGAGCTCGGACCAAACCCGTCGACGCAGACGAAATGGCCGCGGAAGAAATTCGTCGGGCGATTGACGCCCGCCTGGTTCGCAATCCCGTACGGATTCCAGAGCGGGTTGTTCTTCTCCTTGTCGCCCTTGAGCAGGATTTGAGCCATCGCGCCGCCTTCGGGCACGATCGTCAGCTCGATCCTGTCGTTTGCAAGAAGAATGGCGGGCAACTCTTCCCAGACGAGCTTGTCCTGCGCTGTCAGCGTCGCGGTAAAGACGAGAGCGAGCGCGGCGGCGCCGCGCGTCATGCGATTCACGAGTCACCTTCTTTGATGGTGGTGTTGGGGCTGAAGTGTAGACCCGCGGCGGTTGCGCCGCAAGAAAAGGATCCCGGATCCGTTTTCGCTACGGGATGGTTGGCTGAAACTGCGGCGGCTTGCGGGCGTTCGTCGCTTGCTCGATCGCGTACGCGAACGCAATCAGATCGGGCTCGCTGTAGGCCCGTCCCATGATCGTGAAGCCGACCGGCAATCCCTGCGCCTCGGCGATGGGCACGGTGATGCTCGGTGTGCCGGCGACCGCGGCCACTCCGTAGCCTGCTCCCAGAAATCGATCTCCAAGCACATGATCGGTCGGCCACGCCGGCGATACGCTTGGCGCGATGATGCCGTCGAGCCTGTCGCGGTCGAGGGCGGCCAGCAGCCCTTCCTTCCCGGCCAGCCGGCGCGCATCGTCGCGGACTTTCTTGTAGGCCGCGTCGGTGAGCGGCCCCTTCGCCTGCGCCCGCTCGAAGAGCTCCTGCCCGAAGAACGGCATCACCGTCGTGGCGTGGCTCTTGTTGAACGCGATCAACGCCTCGAGCGACGCATGCGGCGACCCGCTGCTTTTCAGGTACTGGTTCAGGCCGTCCTTGAATTCGTAGAGCAGGACTTCGAGCTCGGGGTCATCCCACGCGTTGTAGGCGCCGAACTTCACATCGATGACCTCGGCGCCCGCGGCTTTGATCGTGTCGATCGCCCTGGCGATCGCCTTCGTCCGACGCCGGATGGAACCCCATCGCCTGGCGGAGCACGCCGAATCGTTTGCCGTTCAGCGCGCCGGCTTTCAAGAGGCGCTGTGTAATCGGCGGGAATATGCCCTTGAGCCGCCGGCCCAGCCGGGTCCCGATCGTCCACGCCCGCGAGCGCGTTCATGAACAGCGCGACGTCGCTCACGCTGCGCGCCATCGGGCCTGCCGTGTCCTGCGAGATCGAAATCGGAATGATGCCGCGGCGGCTGACGAGGCCCACCGTTGGCTTCAGACCCACGAGCCCGCCCACCGCTGAAGGGCAGATGATGCTGCCATCGGTCTCGGTGCCGACGCCGATGGCGGCCAGGCTCGCCGCGATCGCCGTGCCGGTGCCCGAGCTCGAGCCGCAGGGATTGCGATCGAGGACGTAAGGGTTTTTCGTCTGTCCGCCGCGCGAGCTCCAGCCCGACGTCGAGCGTGTCGAACGGAAGTTGGCCCACTCGCTCAGGTTTGTCTTGCCGAGGATGACGGCGCCCGCCGCGCGCAGCCGCGCGACGATGAACGCATCCTGTTTGGGACGATTCTCGGCAAGCGCGAGCGAGCCGGCGGAGTTCACCATCCCGGACGCGTCGATGTTGTCTTTGAGGAGGACCGGAATCCCGTGCAGCGGCCCGCGCGTCTTGCCGGCCTTGCGCTCGGCGTCGAGCGCATCGGCGTCGGCGATGCGCGGTTGGACTCGTCTCGATGACGGCGCCCAGCGTCGGGCCGGCATCATCGATCTTCGCGATGCGATCGAGATACGCCTGCGTCAACTGGTGCGACGTCAGCGTGCCGGCGGCCATACGGTCGCGTGCGTCGGTGGCGCTGAGCTCGACGACGTCGGGTGTTGTCTCAGGTGGCGCTTGTGGAGCCGGCGGCTGCGCACGCGTGCAGCCGCCGAGGAGCACTATCAGGGCGACAGCGCGAAGGCGGTTCAACTGCCTAGTTGATTGAGCACGATCCCGGTCCGCGCGGATCTCCGCACGTGCCGCACGCGCCGGGAGAGTCAGTCGCTCGTGCGCTGGAAGAAGAGGAAGACACCGCAAAGGTCGAAAGCAGGCGTTCGAGGTCGGCGCTGTTGCACGTGGGACAGGCCGGCTCGGTCGAGCCGAAAACGATTTTCTCGAAGCGGCTTCCGCAGCCACGGCATTCGTATTCGTATATTGGCATTGCACCTATCTTCCGTTTCATGGTCAGTCATCGGCGCGTTCAGCGATGACTGCGCGAACCTCACGAACCAAGAGTCGAACCACGAACGAACGACTACGAACGAGCGGTTAGAACCCGTATAACCGTGCCGCGTTATCCACCAGGATCATCTTTCGCGTGGCTGCGTCCGGCACCCACACGGGGAGCATGTTCATGTTGCGTCCATCGTCGATCTGCTGATGGGGTGACAGATCGGTCGGCTTGCGTGCGGCGCCGGCGGTCGGATGTGGCCAGGCCGAACCCCAGACGACTTGCCGCGGGTTGGCGCCGACAAGGGCCCTGGCGAACGGGCCGACGTCGGACAGGTCCGGTTGTTTGGAGATGCTGTTGGGGTTCGAAATTTTCACGAACGCCTTGCCGGATTTCAGCAGGGCAAGAACCGTGGCGAACCCGCGCTGCCCGACGCCGTCGGCGGCCTGCACCTGACCGAAATGATCGACGACCAGCGTAACGGGCAGCGTCATCAGCTCGTCCCGAAGGATGTCGTAGACGGCCGCGCCGGCGGAGAGCTGCAGGCTCCAGTTCTTTCTCTCAGTCAACTTTCGACGGTCATGTTCAGCCGCTGCCGCGCGACCGCGGGATCGGACGCGGAGAGTTCACCGTAAGCCGTACGCTTCGCACGCCCGCTTCATGCATCTCGTCGAGCGACGATTCCGGCGTCTTCTCGTCGATGATCGCGACGCCGCGCGCGCGTGCACCAAGCGCGCGCAGGCTGGCGACGACGCACGCGTTGTCGGTGCCGTACGAAGTCGCCTGGACCACGACGACGCGCTCGAGCTTGAGCGTTCGCAAAACCTGCCGAAGCTCGTCCAGGGTTGCCGGCTCCGGCGTGTAGCTGCGTCCTTCCCAGTATGGAAAGCGCGCCGGCTCGTACACGTGCACGGCGCAGTCGGTGGCGTTTGGCGGCACATCGAAGTTCACCGGTGTGGCGGGCTGCGATGCGGTTGCATAAACCCGCCGGTGAGCGCGATCCCCGATACGCCGGCCATGAGGCCGCCGATGACCACGTCACGTCGAGACAGCATTGGGCCTCCACGGTCCGGCTGAAGCCGGACACTACGTCCTATGCTCGGCTGAAGCCGAGCCCTACCGCAAGTGCTAACCGCCGAACAGTCGAACCGACGAACCGACGAACCCACGAACCTCACGAACCCACGAACCCCATGCCTTCCCTATGATACCGGCAGCCAGAACGACGTTTTGATCAGGAAGATATTGGTGCCGGGGATGCGCGACCGAGCGAAGGACATCGCCCAGACCGACACGCGCGCCGCGGACTGTCCTGGGCGTCGCGATTCTGCTGCCACACGACGAAGAGCGTGCTGCCGGGACGCCATTCCCATCGCAGCACGACGTTGCTCTGAAACGAGCGGACGTTGAAGTCGCGCTGCCGGAGCGTGAACGACGACATTGCCGGTCGTCACGACACGGTCGCCGTTTTCGTCGCAGGTCAATCGAGGCGTGTCGCCGGAGGTGCCGAACGAGATGCGTTCGAGACTCGACGGCGGCGAGGAGCTCACCGTAATCGTAGTAGCGGCCCGAGGCCGCGAAGGGCTCGGCGTAGACGTCGAGGTTGACGATCGGGCTTCAACGTGAAGCCCATGCGGAACTCGCTGGCGAACGTGCTGCGCTCGATGTCGGCAAAGACGTAGCGGCTGTCGTAAGGTCTCCGGCCGGCCCCCGGCTGAGCGTCGAGACGTACTGCTGGGCATCGATCAGGCGCTCGTAGAACGGCGCCGACTGAAAGCTGCCAGCGCGGACCGGGCCGAAACGAAAACGAGCCGCTGAGACGGCGCGTCATGCCGCCGAGCTCGTTTTGACCGGCCGTCGCCGATCCCGACCACCGCGTTTGCGCCGTCGCCGCTGTTGCCGAGCCGATGCGCTCATGGTCCAGCCGTGTCGCGGATCCCCATCAGCGGGCCGCCGCGCGTCAGCGTGGCGTCTTCTCCGCGAAACAGTCCGAGTGACGGAGACTGACGAGGTCCAGAAGTTCAGCCAGGTGAGGTTGATCGTCGAGCCGAGGGTGCCGGATCTGACGGTTCCAGCCGTGGTTCCATTCGTTCTGCTGGCTCACGCCGAATCGAGTAGCTTCGAAAGATCTGGCCGGGCAGCGTTTCACGATAGGTGATGTTGACCGATCGGGCTGGATGCCGTCGGCACCGTTCATCTGACCGATCTGGTTCGCCTCGAATGCGACGCTGTCGTAAATCGACGACGACACCGAAGAGCCAGTGCCGGCCGCTGATGCGATTGAAGCTCATGGTTTGCGAGTAGCCGGCGAGCGACGTCCGCGTAGGGATCGAGCGGCACGTAATCCTTGTCGGGCCGCTGCATGTAGTGCTCGGGTGCCCGCTGGATGCTTTCGATCGCCTTGGCTTCGCCGCTGACGAATGTTCCGAGCCCCGCCCACACGAACTCGTATTCACCGTCTTTGAAGCGCATCAGGGTGTCGGCTCCGTACGTCGATCGCGTTGCGGGCCAGCAGATCGGCCAGCGGATCGCCTGCCGAGCACATTGCGATGCAGCATCGACACCTGAGCGCTGACCGTCGATCCCAGCGATGCCGAATTCCTGCTGGACACGTCCGACGCCATACGTAACACTCGGCCCGACGCTGCAGCCGTCTGATCGACGAACCATTCGTATCGGCGATGCGTGCGGACTCTTCGCTCGTCACTGCGCGCCAGCGCGCCGATCGAGGTCCTTGGTGACGAGCCGGCCCGCTGATTTTGCCAGCGGCCAGAATGGTGGCCGCATCGGGATAGTCGACGTAAGGCACCTGAAGCCGGGCCGACTGGTCTGCGCGCCGATGCGTCGCGAATAGAAGAATTTCGACTGGTTGGGCGTCGTCAGCAGAGCCGGGATCCTTCAGTGAAGAACGGCCGCCGTTCGGGAAAGCGGGTCGCGAACGCGGTGAGATTCACTTCGGCAGGATCCGCCTCGACCTGACCGAAATCAGGGTTGACCGTCGCTTCAAGCGTGAGGCTGGGTCCGAGCCCCATTTTGAAATCGGCACCAACACGCCCGAACAGATTCCGCCCATCGTCGAACGGATTGCCGCGTATCACGATTCGCGGTCAGCGTTGAGGATCCCGACCACCACCGGCAGCAGCTCGATGCGCCGCGCTGGGCCGGACGTTCCGGATCCCTTCGAGCACACCGAACCGCGACGCCCATGCCCGTTGCGTGCGCGGGACGACGATCCAGTAGTCTTCTTCCTCCAGCGTCGGCGTAAAGCGGCGCGATGTTCAGGCCCCACATCTGATCGGTCAGCTCAATGAATCGAAGCTGAGCGAACGGGATCCACAACTCTGCCGTCCAGCCCTGTCCCATCGATCGCGGTCCGTGCCTCCCACACCGGATCGAACCCGATTCAGCACTCTCTTCGTCGTCGCGTGGATGATAAGCGATCGAGACGAACGCCCGAGGCGCTCACGCCGAATGTGTACGCCGTACGGCGATCGTGGTAGGTGTCGAGCGATACGAAAAAGTGCTCGGCCTGCGTGCCCATGTTGTCACGACGTCCGAGCGGCGCCTGAATCGCCGATGCGATTCCGGCTGTACATGCGGGCACCGACATAGAGCGCATCATCGTCGTACACGAATTTCACTTCCATGCGCTCGGTCGCCGGGGCACCTTCCACCGGTTCTTTCTGGGTGAAGTCGTTGACGACCGGCGCCTGTTCCCAGGCGGGGTCATCGAGACGCCCGTCAACGCGAATGGCCCCGTCGGCTACGCGGACGATCGTGGCCCGCTTGGACGGAGCTTCGCCGTCACCGCTTTGAGCATGAGATGGTCGTTGAGGTAGACACACAAGAGGACCGGAAGGAGGAGGGGAAACCGCCAGCAGCATCGAGTGGGATGCCAGATTATCTCACGCGGCGGCAACCTTGCTCGTCGCCCTTCACCGTATTAGGAGTAACCAACTCCAGGGGCTGGTGTCGTCTAAGGGGGAGCATGCTTCAAAACGTGTGGCTGGACGTCCGTTATGGTTTCCGCGGGCTGGTGTCCCGGCCGGGCTTCACGCTGGTGGCCATCCTCACGCTTGGCCTCGGTATTGGCAGCGCGGCGGCGATTTTCAGCGTCATTCAGAACGTCCTCCTGGATCCGGCGCCCTATGCGGACGTCGAGCGGATCGCGTACGTCCAGATTCGGGACTCCAGCCGGAGCCAGCCGGACGGTCGCACGGCATTTCAGGTGCCGGAGTTTCTCGATTACCGGGAGCAAAGCCAGGTTTTCGAAGATGTCATCGGCGGCGGGTTCGAAGATGCGCTGCTGACCACCAAGGACGGGACGTTCCAGTTTGCCGCCGGCCTCGTCACCCCGAACACGTTCCGGTTTCTCGGCGTGCCGCCGCAGCTTGGCCGGGCCTATCACCGACGCGGACGCCGCGCCTGGCGCACCACCCGTCTTCGTGATGTCCCAGAAGATGTGGATAGCGCAGTACAGCCAGGACCCCGGCGTGGTCGGCCGGACGTTTGTGATCAACGGCGTGCCCACGACCTGCATCGGCGTGATGCCCCCGCGTTTTACGAAGCAGGCCGCCGACCTCTGGAAGCCGTTGAAGCTCGATCGCGCCGATCCGCAGCAGAAGCGCCCGTTACATCGTGTTCCAGGCGAAGTTGAAGCGAGGCATCTCCTTCGAGCAGCGCCACGGCGGAGATGGACGTCGTCGCCCGGCGGATCGCGAAGCTCTATCCCGACAACTACCCGCCGAAGTTTACCGTGCAGGTCGTGAGCTGGCTCGACGGCCTCGTCAGCCAGTTCCGGACAACGCTCTATACGTTGTTTGCGGCGGTTGGCGTGCTGCTGCTGATTGCGTGCACCAATGTCGCCAACATGCTGCTGGCCCGCGCGGCCGCGCGCGAGAAGGAAATGGCGATTCGGACATCGCTTGGCGCCGGCCGCTGGCTGCTGATTCGCCAGTTGCTCATCGAAAGCCTCATGCTTGCCGTCGCTGGCGCGGTGCTCGGATGTGCGTTGGCCTACCTGAGCATCGAAGCGCGTCAAAGGCCTGATGCCACAGGGCCTGTTTCCGTCCGAGGCCGTCGTCCGCATGAACATTCCCGTGCTGGCGTTCAGCCTGGGCGTGGCGGTGTTTACGGCCATCGTTTTCGGGCTGGTGCCGGCGCTGCAGACGGCCAAGAAGAACATGGCCGATCCGCTCAAGGATTCGGGCCGCGGCATCGTCGGCGGCTTCCGGCGCGGCAAGCTGCGAAGCGTGCTGGTCGTGTGCGAAGTCGCGCTGTCGCTGGTGCTGCTTGCGGGCGCGGGCCTGCTGATCCGTAACTTCGTGAAGCTCCAATCGGTCGATCTGGGGCTCGATCCGAACAACATCCTGGTCGCGCGTCTGCCGCTGCCCCGCGATCAGTACAAGACGGCGGCGGCCAAGCAGCAGTTTTTCGAGGCGCTGCTGCCACGGCTTCATGCGCTGCCGGGCGTCGTGGCGGCGACCGAGACGTCCACGCTTCCGCCGTACGGCGGCATCGGCACCGATATCGATATCCCCGGCAAGACGCACACGGAGCGATGGGAGGCGATCTATCAGCTCTGCAGCGACGGGTACTTCAGGACGCTCGGGCTGAAAATTCTGCGCGGGCGCACGCTGTCGGCGGCCGAGGTCAGCACCGCGCGGAAGGTGGCCGTCATCAACCAGACGTTCGCCAATAAATATTTCGCCGGCGAGAATCCGATTGGACGGCAGATCGTCCTGAAGATGATGCAGAAGCTTCAGGGGACGGAAACGCCATCGAGACGCCTTCCTTCGAGGTTATCGGCGTCATCGCCGATGCAAAGAACAGCGGCATCATCGACCCGATTCGTCCGGAGGCGTTCATCCCGTACACGGTCACCGGCGCGTTCGAGCGTGGGATTCTCGTGAGAACGCAGAGCGATCCGGAAGCGCTGCTGGCGGCCGTGCGGCGCGAAATCTGGGCCGTCGATCGCGGCGTGGCGATTACGCTCACGGGCACGCTGAACGGCTATCTCAGGCAGTTCTCGTATGCGGAGCCCCGGTTCAGCCTCGTGCTGCTCAGCGTGTTCGCGTCCGTCGGGCTCGTGCTCGTCGCGATCGGCGTGTACAGCGTGATCGCCTACACCGTCGCGCGCCAGACCCGCGAGATCGGCATCCGCATGGCGCTCGGCGCGGGCCGTCGCGACGTGCTGCGGATGGTGTCGTTGATGGGGCTGAAGCTGATTGCGATTGGCGCCGGCGTCGGACTGCTCGCCAGTTTCGGCGCGACGCGATTCATCGCGTCGCAGTTGACGGGCGTGTCGCCACACGATCCGCTCACGCTCGCCGGTGTCATCGTCTTGATGGCCGTCGTGGGCGTGGCGGCGTGTTTTTTCCCGGCACAGAAAGCGTCGCGAGTCGATCCGCTGGTGGCTTTGCGGACGGAGTAAGCTTGTGACGTGGCTGGTCCGCCTGCTCTCCGGGTCGAGCTGCTCGGCGGCTTCCGCGTGCTGGTCGACGGCCGCGACGCTCCACGTCCCCCGAATGCACGTCAGCAGCAGCTCGTTGCCTTCCTCGTCCTTCATGCCCGCAACGCCCTCGTCCCGCGCCAGCGCGTAGCCGGCACGCTCTGGCCCGAATCGAGCGATGCCCAGGCGCTGACGAATCTTCGGCGCGAGCTCCATCACCTGCGCGACGGCGTGGCCCAGACTGGAGGCGTGCATCGACGGCGAATCGCGCACGCTTGCGTGGCGCCCGGATGCGCGTACGGTCGTCGACATCGTCGACCTTCGAAGAGGCCGTCGATCGCGGTTTGCGCGGCGATCGCGGTGCGCTGGAAGAGGCGGCACGTTTGTACAAGGGCGACGTCCTGCCCGACTGCACCAGCGACTGGATCGGCGCCGACCGCGAGCGTCTGCGTCAGCGCGCGACGAGCGCGCTGCGGCGGCTGATCGCTCTTCTGGAACAGGAACAGGCGTTTGGTGAAGCGATCGAGCACGCCCAGCAACTGTGCCGGCTCGATCCGCTGGATGAAGACGCCTGGTGTGCCCTCATGCGGTGTCACGCGCGGCGCGGCGAGCGCGCGACGGCGCTGCACCTCTATCAGCAGTGCGCCGCGCTGTTGAAGAAGGAGCTCGGTGTTCAACCGAGCGCGGCAACGCGGATGACCTACCGCGAGATCCTCGATCTCGACGCCGCCGCGCCCGTTGTGCTGGCGTCACCACGAACGGCTGGTTTATCCCCTGCTCGGCCGCCAGGCCGAGTGGAACGCGCTCCTTGGTGCATGGCACGCGGCCGAAGCCGGTCATCCGCGGCTTTTCCTGATCCGGGGTGAAGCCGGCATCGGCAAGTCGAGGCTTGCCGAGGAACTGGTCGATTGGTGCAAGCTCCGGAATGTCGGCGTCGTCACCGCGCGCTGCTATGCCGGCGAGGGGCAGCTGGCATACGCGCCGATCGCCGCATGGCTGAAAAGCCACGCGCTTCGGCCGGTGCTGATGAAGCTGGATGCTGCGCTCCTGACCGACATCGCACGGATTCGGCCCGAAGTCATCGCGGCGCGCCCCGACGCGCCGGCGCCCGAACCCCAGCTCGAAAACTGGCAGCGCCTGCGATTTTTCGAGGCGTTGGCCCAGGCGTTTCGATCGGCTGCCCCCTTCGTCCTCGTGATGGACGACGTGCAATGGGCCGACGCGGACACGATCGAATGGGTCCAGTATTTCCTGCGCTCGGCGTCCGATACGCCCTGCCTGGTCATCGCCACGGTGCGGGCGGAAGAAGAACAGGACAATCCGGCACTCGGCCGGATGGTGCGGCATCTGGAACGCGACGATCTCGTCACGCCGCTCGCGCTCGGTCCGCTCGACGAGACGGCGACGGCGCTGCTGGCCGCCGCGGTGGCCGAGCAGCCGCTCGACGAGGCCGCGCTGGCGCAGACGTTTCGCGAGACGGAAGGGCACCCGCTCTTCATCAGTGGAGCGCGGCCGGATGGATGCCGGCGAGTCGGTCCGGGCACGACCGCAGACAGCGTGCTCCCGCGCGTGCAGACCGTCGTGGCCGAGCGGCTGGCGCTGCTGTCCGACGATGCCACGGGCCGCCGCGGAAGTGGCCGCGGCCGTCGGCCGCGATTTCCGCTTCGACATCCTGGCGCAGGCCAGCGACCTCGAAGAGGACGCGCTGGTGCGCGCGCTCGACGAGCTCTGGCGGCGCCATATCGTCCGCGTGCAGGCCGACGAGCGATGGGATTTCAGCCACGATCGCATCCGCGAGGTCACCTACGCGGGCATCGGACCGGCGCGCCGCCGCCTGATCCACCGCCGCATCGCGCAGGGCATGGAGCTGCTGTTCGCCAACTCGTCTTGACGAAGCGAGTGCGTCGATTGCGATGCACCTCGATCGCGGAGGGCAGCCTGCACGCGCGGTACCGTTTCTCGAGCGCGCGGCCGCGGTCGCATCGCGCGTGTCGGCCAACGAGGAAGCGATCCGCTGTTTGACCTACGCGCTGACGCTCCTCGACGCGCTGCCTGAAGGCCGCGATCGCGATCAACGCGAGCTGTCGTTGCGGTCGAGCCTGTCGATGGCTCTGAATTCCGCCCGCGGATACGCGGCGCCCGAGGTCGAGCACAACCTTGATCGCGTGTTCGCGTTGTTGCGATCCGGAGCTTCAGGACAGGTGCCCGTCCGCTGGCTATGGGCGGGGTTTACGCTTCGCTACATGCTTGGGGACCTGAACGCTACCCGGGAGGTCTCGGAGCAGGCTCTTGCTCTCAGTCTCTCGGATCCATCGTGTCGGTGTGAAGCACACCATGCCATGGGCGGTGCACTGTTGGCCATGGGCGAGCTCGAAGCCTCGCGCCATCATTTCGAAGCGGCATTGATGGAGTACGACGAGCGGCATCCTCAACAATCGGCGCTGGGGTCCGACCTGGGCGTTTTCGGGCACGCGTGGTTTTCGCACACGCTGTGGCTGCTTGGCGATGAACACGATGCCGTCCGGCACGCCGACGAGGCGATTGCCTTGTCGCGGCGACTCGATCATCTGTACAGCCAGACGATCGCGCTCGCATATGCGGCGCTCCTGCATCAGTTGCGTGGTGACGCCGATCGCGTGATCGAATGTGCGGAAGGAGCCGTGGCTCTTTGCGAGCGATACGGCTTCGGCTACTACGGTGATTGGGCGCAGGCGCTCATCGGGTGGGCCCGCGGCCAGCGGCATCCGTCCGAGGGAATTGCCGTGATCGAATCCGCGCTCGAGCGCCTCGATGCGAAACGCGCGCAGGCGCGGCGCCCGTACTATCTGTCGTTGCTGGCCGAGACCTGCGCGCTCGCCGGCCACAAGGATCGCGCACTGTCGATTCTGGATGCGGCCATCGCGATGGCGCACGCGCGTACCGACGTGTGGTGGCTTCCGGCGTTGTATCTGCAGAAAGGTGAGTTCGAGCCGGCGGGACAGCGCGAAGAGACGTGGCGGCGGGGTCTGGACGAGGCGCGGGCCCAGTCGAGCCGGAGCCTGGAGCAGCGGATCCTTCGAACGCTTTCGCGAACGCTTACGGAACGCTCGGCCTCATAGGCTTCCTCCTCATGGAGGAAGTCACAATGAGCATCTCAAGGTTTCTCGTAGTCCAACTCGCGTCGCTGGCCTTCGTTCTGACGTTCGCCGTCGCCCCGGCATTCGCCCAGTCCATGCACTCCACGCACGTGCTGGTGCCGGCCGACAAGGTCCAATGGGGACCCGCTCCGCCCGCGCTGCCGCCCGGGGCTGAAATCGCCGTGCTCGAAGGCAATCCAGCGGCCAAGGGCCCCGTCACCCTGCGTCTCCGGTTTCCAGCCAACTACAACATTCCGGCGCACTGGCACAGCATGACCGAGCGCGTCACGGTGCTCTCGGGCGCGCTGCAGGTGGGAATGGGCGACAAGCTGGATCGCAAGGCCAGCCAGCCGCTCGAGCCCGGCGGGTTCGTCTCGCTCCCGGCGAAGATGCATCACTTCGCCTGGACCGCCGTGCCCACGGTTGTTCAAATCAGCCTGGAAGGGCCGTTCGACATTTTCTATATCAATCCGTCGGACGACCCGCAGCAGAAGCAGACCAAACGGTAGATCTGCATGTAGGGCCGGGTCTTGCTCTTCCAGACCCGGCCGGCAGAGGAGGTTTCATGTCAGGTATTTCAATCGATGAACTGCGCGCGCGCGTTCGCGGCGCCATAATCCAACGTAACGATCCGGCATACGAGGCGGCTCGCAAGGTCTACAACGGGATGATCGACAAGCGCCCCGCGCTCATCGTGCGATGCGCCGATGTCGCCGACGTGATTGCGGCCGTGAACTTCGCCCGGTCGAACGACATGCTGACCGCCGTTCGCGGCGGCGGTCACAACGGCGGCGGTCTCGGCACCTGTGATGACGGCATCGTCATCGACCTGTCGGCGATGAAGGGGATTCGCGTCGATCCGACCGCACGCACCGCGCAGGTTGGCGGCGGCTGCACGTGGGCCGACGTCGATCATGCGACACATGCGTTCGGCCTCACCGTCCCGTGCGGCTTCATTTCGTCAACCGGCGTGGGCGGGCTCACGCTCGGCGGCGGCATCGGGTATCTCACGCGCGAGTACGGTCTCACGATCGACAACCTCCTGTCGGCGGACGTGGTGCTGGCCGACGGCAGTTTCGTCACGGCGAGCGAACGTGCGCATTCCGATCTCTTCTGGGCGCTGCGCGGCGGCGGCGGCAACTTCGGCGTCGTGACGTCGTTCGAATTCCGGGTGCACCCGGTGAAGAACATGTACGCGGGGCCGACGTTCTGGCCGCTCGAGCAGAGCGCCGAGGTGATGCGGGCGTACCGCACGTTCATTCTCGACGCGCCCGAGTACGTGAACGGCTTCTTCGCGTTTCTCACGATTCCGCCCGCACCGATGTTTCCGGAGCACCTGCACATGAAGAAGGTCTGCGGCATCGTGTGGGCGTGCACCGGTCCCGCGAGCCGGGCAGAGGCGGCCACCAAACCGATGCGCTCGGTCGGCACGCCGCTGCTGGATCATCAGGGCGAGATGCCGATGCCGGCGCTCAACAGCCTGTTCGATGCGCTGTATCCGGCGGGCCTGCAGTGGTACTGGCGGGCCGATTTCGTCAAAGAGCTCAGCGATGCCGCGATCGACGAGCACGTCCGCCACGGTTCGGCGCTGCCGACCATGCACTCGACGATGCACCTGTACGCCATCGACGGGGCGGCGCATCGCGTGGGCAACGACGAGACGGCGTTCAGCTACCGCGACGCGAACTGGGCCGAGGTCATCGTCGGCGTCGATCCGGACCCGGGCAAGGCCGGAGCCATCACCGAGTGGTGCAAGGGTTACTTCGATGCCCTGCATCCGTATTCGGCCGGTGGCGCGTACGTGAACTTCATGATGGACGAGGGGCAGGAGCGCGTGCAGGCGTCGTTCCGTGACAACTACGACCGCCTGGCGAGGATCAAGTCGAAATACGATCCGACGAACCTGTTCCGGGTAAATCAAAACATCCGACCCGTAGCAGTCGCTGTCTGACGCTCACGACTCCGCGGGTCGGGGTTCCGGTTCCCGTTCCGGTTCCCGTTCTGGTTCCCGGTTCCACGTTCGCGGTGGCGCAACGACTTCCGTGCGCATCTGAAAGAAATGATGGCGTACTGAATCCATCGCCCACCGCGAACCGGAACGGGAACAGGAACCGGAACTCCCCCGTCGTGGCTGCTCAAGGAACGCGAGCAGCCACGACGGGGACATGCCAGACGCCGTAGCCGTTCGGATCCTCCAGCGTCGCAATCATGTCGTCGAAGTACGCCACGAATCGCTCGTGTGTGATGGATGTGTGCGACGACACGGCGTCGGCGTAGCCGTCGCGCCAGGCCTTCCAGATGGCCGCGAACGTTTTACGCGGCACGCGCAGCGGATCCACGACGACGTAGTCGATCAGGATGTCGGTGATGCCGAGGCGTCGCAGGATGCCGTAGGCATGGCGGCCGATGCGCATGTCCGTGCCTGTGGCACTGCCGAACTGGCGCGGCCCCGCGCTCCAGAAATCATCGGGATCGAGCCGCCGCCGCTCGAAATTGATCATCAGGTAGTCTTCTGGAACCAGGTGAAGCCATCCGCCCGGCTTCGTCACCCTGACGAGCTCGGCGATGGCACGGTCGGCGTGGGGAATGGCCTGCAGCACGTGCCGGCAGACGACGAGATCGAACTGGCGCGCCGCCAGGCCGAGCTCGAAGATGCTGCGATGCTCGAAGCGCAGACGATCGCCGAGGAGCGCGCTCCGTTCTCTCGCCACCTCGAGATGCCCGTCGATGATGTCGATGCCGAGCACGCGCGCACGCGGCAGCATCTGCCCGATGCGAACCGAGATCTCTCCAGTACCGCAACCGGCGTCCAGCACGTTCGCGTCTGCCGGCAGGTGATACCGCTCGAAGAGCACCCGCTCCTGCGGCCAGATCGCCTCGGCCTGTGCGGCGAGGTTGCGGACCATCGATTCGTCCGCCATCTCCCTGGCCTGGGGGTTCAGCTCGTCGCCCGTCATGAAACAGGAGTTTATAACTGCTCTAACGCGCGGGGAACTTCAGGGGTCCGCGTTCGAGGGATCCCGCGAGGATGCCGGCATCCACGGGCAGGACGACACCGGTGATGTTGATCGATTCGGGAGCGGCCAGAAACAGCGCCGCCCAGGCGACGGCCTCGGGCCTTACCTCGAAGCTGATCTCGGACCCGCCCGCGGCTTTGTGCTCGTCGAAGCTGGCCTGTCCGCCATGGGTGACGACCGGCCCCGGCGCAATCGCGTTTGCCCGGACGTTGCACGCGATTCCTTCCAGCGCGATGGACTTCGTCAGCCCCACGACCGCATGCTTCGACGCGATGTACGTGTGGCGATCGGGCCGGCCCCTGACGCCGCCAAGCGAGGCGATGTTCACGATGGCGCCGCGCCGTCTGGCTTTCATGTGCGGCATCACGTGCCGGCAGCAGAGAAAGCAGCCTTTGCCGTGCACGTCCATCATGCGGTCCCAGTCGGACTCGGAGAGCTCGTCGAGCGACGCCAGTTGAGGTGGAATGCCGGCGTTGTTGATCAGAATGTCGATCGTGCCGTGGCGCTCGACGACGGATCCGACGGCCGCGACGACATCGGTTTCGACCGACACATCGCATCGAACGCAGCTCGCACGGTTGTCTGGAATGCCCGCCGACGACGCGCTGTGCGCCGTCGAGGTCGACGTCGAGGATGACGACCGTGGCGTTCTCGCGGGCGAACCGGCGCACGATGGCTTCGCCGATGCCCGAGCTGCCGCCGGTGACGATCGCGACGAGTCCGCTGAGCATCGTGCCTTCGGGCTTCAGCGGGACGTGACTTGCATCGTTTCGTCGATCGTCAAGGTCGGCCAGTCCGCCTTGCCCGGGTCGGACGGCTTACCGATGGCCTTGAAGTTCTGGGCACCATTGGGCTCGACCACGAAAACGTAGCCGCGCCGGTCGGTCCCGAGCTCGGGAGGTCCGTCCGCGCGCAACTGGTCGAGCGTGCCGTAGGCGCCATGCGCGTTGACGTACTGGCGCTCGGCCTGGCCAATCTCGAGCAGGGCAGTTCTGATGCTCATCACATCGATCTGCTCTTTGGGCGAGGCCGTCACCGCCGAACCGGACTGTGTCAACTGCGCGTTGTAAACGAAATACCCCGTGCCGAGCGCGATGATTGCACCGATCAGCCCTATTGATCGCATGAACGTCTTATCGGACGTTGCACACGATTTCTGCGCGCGCGACCGCTACGAGCGGCACTTGCTCTCGGCCGCCTTCTGGTGCGCCTCGAAGCCCTCGGTGCTGAACGTCACGGTGGCCGGCGGCGCATTGAACGGGGCGAACGAGAACGTCATTTCCCGCGAGCGCGTAATCTGACGCATCATCGCGGGGCCGTTCGGCGAAAACAACGCGTCGTGATCGATCGAATGTTCCCAATGCTGTTCGGCGGCTTCGCGGCCGTCGAACCCGATCTTCACGGAGTGCCGGTTCGATTTGTCCTCAATCATTGCCGGCGCCTGCGTCACGATGAACACTTCGGTCGTCTTCGCCGCGCACCGCATCGTCAACACCGGCCGGACGCGCTTGCGCCAGACTTCGATCTCCTGATCGGCCGCGAGCTCGAACACGATGTTGGCGCCCCAGCCCGCTCTGCGCGAGTTCGCGGTGGCCGTCCATCGCGGCTTCGACACGCGGTCGGTCGGTTCGAGCGCGGGCGCTGCGGCAACCGGCGCGGTGGCCAGAGCGCTGTCGACGGTGGCGACGGGCGCCGCAACGACCTTCGCGGTCGTGGCTGGAGTCGCGGAGGCCGGCCTTGCGACATCGCTCGCGCCCTCGGGCACGCGCATCGACGAAGCGAGCAGCATGAGCGAGCCCACGCCGGTGATGCCGAACAACACGAGGAGCATCAGCAGCTTGAGCGGCTTGACGCGAGAATCCCGTACGGGCCGCACGCGCTGAGCCGCAGGCTCGGTGTGCGCGGACGCCGGAGAGATCGCCGGTTCCGACACGGTCGCTGTCAATTCGGGTGTTGCGGACACAGGCGCTGCCAGCAGCGGGGTGTCGAACAACGGGGTCTCGGCCGCCGGCGATTCGGACGACGCCGGCTTGGCCGGCGGGTCAGAGAATGCAGAATTGTCCGTAGCGATGGGGTCAGCCATGGTCGCTAGCAAGTGGCAACAAGCGTACCTGTGGGAAATTCCGCGAAAAATCGTGCATTTGGCAGGTTTGGCGTCAGCCGGTTATTACGGAATCGCCGGTTTTGCACGCGACTTGTAACGCCTGAGATGGTGCCTGGTGCTTCTAACTGAGGTAGGCGATGAGCGGCGTCAGCGTAATCGGACTGAGGATCGTGGAGAGGAACACGGCGCCAGTGACGAACTCGGGCGACGAGTCGAATTCGAGCGCAAGAATCGTCGTGGCGACGGCGACCGGCATCGACGCCAGGACGACCACCGCCTGGCGCGCGGGGCCTGTCACGCTGAAGAGAGACGTGAGGCCCAGCGCGACGAGCGGCGCCAGGACGAGAGAGAGCGAGACCGCGAGCACGACGAGCGCCGGGCGAGCAGGTACGACCGCCCGCTCGAGCTGCATGCCGAGAACGAGAATCATGAGCGGCAGCGCCGCGTCGCTGAGCATCGTGATCGGACGCATCAACGGGGCGGGCGTCGTGATCCCCGTGCTCAGCGCCAGCACGGCGGCGAGGATGCCGTACAGCGCGGGCATTCGCAGCACGCTCATCAACGCCGCACGAAGACTGCGCCGGCCCGCCGCCGCGAGAAATGCGCCGACCGTGCTGGTCATGACCGATCCGGTCAGGAAGAACACAGTGCCGTAAGAGAGCGCCTGCTCGCCGAAGGCGAACGAGACGACCGGTAATCCGTAGTTCCCCCCGTTGGAGAACATCAGAACAAGGAGAAACGCGCTCGTCTCCGTGCGATTGAGACGGAGCGCGAACGATGCGACCGCCCCGACGAGCGCCATGGCGGCCATGACCAGCAGGGCCAGAAGGACCATCAGGCCGAATTCGCGGCCTGTCGCGACCGAGGTCATCAGCAGTCGAAACGCAAAGCAGGGGAGCAGCGCGTAGAACACGACGTGCGTCAGCGTCGTGGCGCTCGCGCCGCGCCACCTGGCAAGAGCGAATCCCGCGCCGGCGATCAGGAAGATGGGGAGAAGATCGAACGCAAATATCGAGAGCAGCAGGGCCACGATCTGCGGTCGATCCTATCATCGTCGATCGTCCAGCGTCGATCGTCCAGCGTCTAGACGATCGACGACGGACGTGACGAGGGCCGATCGACAGACGATGGACGATGGACGATGGCCGAACGACGATGGACGAGGCACCGGCACGATCATGGGTACTCGCTGGCGATACGCCGCGTACTCCGGATGTGCGCGCATGAGGTCGCGTTCTTCGAGCTGAATCGCGAAGAAGATGTACGCCGTGGTCACCCCGGCGAACAGAAGGTGCGTGACGGTCATCGTGGGCGTGCTCCAGAACGTGAGCAGCCAGCCGAGATAGAGCGGATGACGCACGATGCGATAGAGGACCGGGGTCACGAATTGCAGCTCGGCCTGCGGCTGCCCGCGGAATCCTCTCCAGCTCTGACGAAGACCGAAGAGATCGAAGTGGTTGATCACGAATGTCGCGTAGAGCACCAGCAGCCATCCGAATGCGAATGCGCCATACAACAGCGCCCGGCCGACCTCGTGCTCGACGTTCCAGACGATGCCGCCAAGAGGCCGCCACTGCCAGAAGAGCAGCAGAAGCGCGACGCTGCTCGCGAGCACGTACGTGCTGCGCTCGGCTGCAGCCGGAACGACGCGTGTCAACAGCCGTTTGAACCCCTGCCGGGCCATCACGCTGTGCTGGACGGCAAACAGCGAGAGCAGCCCGAGATCGATCGCCAGCGCGGTCGTCCACGGATCCGTGGCAGCCGGAATCCAGCGACTTCGGCACGATCACGTTGCCAATGAACCCGATGGCATAGAGAAAGGTGAGGAAGAACATCGCGTAGCTCAGGACGCCGTACACCAACGTCAGCAATCTGCTCATGTCGAGCCTCCAGGAGGGATTCTCCGCGGCGCGCGGAGCAGAGCCAATGCCCGTGAGGCCGGGATTCTTGTCCGTCAGTCCAGCGCGGGTAGAATGCTTTGCCCGGACGTCAGAAGCCTTTGCCGTCCGTCCGAGGAGATGTGAGTGGACGCGTTTTCCGAGGTCTTGAGCGGCGTCAAGCTGAAGGGCGCGATGTTCTTCAGCGCGGAGTTCTCCGCGCCGTGGGCATATGCGTCACCTCACTCGAGCGTGCTCAGCCGCACACTCTCGCCCGGCGCACCTCACCTGATCATCTATCACTTCGTGGTGGACGGAACGGCGCGCGCGCGTCTTACCGATGGAGAGGCCATCGATCTCGAAGCGGGTGACATCGTGGTGTTTCCACACGGCCATCCCGCACGAGTGTTGAGCGCCGGTGACGGCACGAACACGGTCGACGTCGGCTCGGTGACCAAGAAGATCGCGAGCCGCGATCTCTCGCCGATGCGCGCGGGCGGCGGCGGCTCGAGCACGCGATTCGTCTGCGGTTACATGGCGTGCGATCCGCTGTTGTCCGGTCCGATTCTCGATGGGCTGCCCCACATCCTGAAAGTCAACATCAGGACGGATCGCTCGGGTCGCTGGCTCGAAAATTCCATCCTGCATCTGGTCGACGAAGCCGCTTCGGAGCGCGCGGGCAGCGAAGCGATGCTCGCCAAACTGTCCGAGGCGCTGTTCGTGGACACGCTGCGGAGATTCGTGAACGGCCTGCCAGAGGAGCAGAGCGGCTGGCTCGCCGGTGCGCGCGATCCGGCCATTGGCAAGAGCCTCGCACTCCTGCACAGCCGCGTCCATCATGCGTGGACGATTGCGGAGCTCGCGCAGGAAGTGGGCGTCTCGCGCTCGGCCCTTGTCGAGCGGTTCAGCCGGTATCTCTCCGAGCCGCCGATGGCGTACCTGACCGGATGGCGATTACGGCTCGCGGCGCGGGCCCTGACCAGCACGCCGCGAGGTGTCGCCGAGATCGCGTCAGACGTCGGGTACGAATCGGAAGCGGCGTTCAACCGCGCGTTCAAGCGTGCCTTTGGATTGCCTCCGGCGCGCTATCGCCGCGAACACAAGGTGCCGTGATCGGCGCTCCGAACTTGTGGAGCCGTCCATGTGGACGGCTCCAAATCCTCGAAGAGATGCGCGTGTTCGCGCTGGCCCGGGGCTTGCTTCCCCGGCTGGCGGATGGGAACCGTTCTCCGGGCAATGACGATCCTGGCCGTGCTCGTGTGCCATTCTGCGACGTTGCACGCGCAAGGGATCGAACTCTCGCCCTACTACGGCTATCGCTTCGGCGGCGAGTTCTTCGAGCTCGTCACCGGGCAGGAAGCCGATCTCGATGGTGCGCCGGCAACCGGCATCGTGCTCAATGTGCCGATGCGCAAAGGGTTTCAGTTCGAAGGAGTGTTCACGCATCAGAAGGGCGATGTGTTCCTGCAGCCGCGTCCCTCGGGACCGTTGCTGCGGCAGGTGACCGTCGACCACTGGCTGGCTGGAGGCCTTCAGGAATGGAACTACGGCCGCGTTCGTCCTTTCCTCACAGGTGTGCTGGGCTTTACGCGGTACGCGGCCGAGGGCGACAACGAAGTTCGCCTTGCCGGCGCTGCCGGTGGTGGCGTCAAGCTCTTTCCCTCGCCACGCATCGGCGTCCGTCTCGACAGCCGGTTCTTCGCCACGCTGGTCGACGCGCAGGGCAGCGTATTCGCCTGCACTCCCGGCGTCTGCCTCATCTCTCTGCACGCCAACCTCGCATGGCAGGCCGAATTCACCGCCGGCCTCATCCTCAGGTTTCCGTAAGGGCCTGTCCGGCCCTTACGCATCCGGTGGTAATCTCACGCCCATGCCTCACCACAAACAAACGGGCGGCGGCCGAGCAGGCCCGGCCGAGCAGGCCGTGCGCGATCAGGAGGTCGTTCGCGCCAACCGCGAGCTGGCCGCCTACTTCAAGGGACGGCGCACCGAGCGCGAAGCGCGCGCGGCGTTGAAAGTCATCAAGGCGTTCGTGCGCGATCGAGAACACCTCGACCCCAAAGCGCGCCCGCCGTTGCCGGGCCTCGCGCCGGCTGCTGATAAAGCCGTGCGCGCGCGACGGCCGAAGCGCCGGAAGACGAAAGATCCGAAGACGAAAGAAAAGACGGCCAACACCGGTCATCCCGACACGAACGGTGGAGATGCCGGTGTCGAGACCTGACAACTCGAACATGTACTCACTTGTCATGGCAGATGGCACATGGCAGATGGCAAAACGCAGAGAACATCGTCTGCCATCTGCCATCAGCCATTTGCCATGACGGAAATCTCCCTGATTGCTTTCACCAGCACGTCCAGCTCTCCCGGCAGAATGAACACGTGCGGCGTCACGCGCACGCCGTGCACACCCGCGGCCGCATTATCCACACTCGCGGTCCAGACCTTGTGCTTGTCGAGCAGGGTCGCGGCCAGATCGGCCGGCCTCACGCCCGTCACGCCGACGTTGGCGATGCCGCACGAGCGCGCGGGGTCGGTCGGCGTGTTGAGCACGACGTTCTTCATGCCGCGCACCTTGCCCGTCCAGTAGTTCTGCAGGTACCGCAGCCGCGCTTCCTTTCGCGGCGTGCCGATCGTGTTGTGGAAGTCGATCGCATCCCCAATCGCAAGGTCCGACGCCACCGGATGCGTGCCGGTGTGGTTCAGCTTCATCACGTCGGTGTCTTCGAACCGCGCCGAGTCGCCGTAGACCGGCCACAGCGAGCGGATCTTCTCCTTGCGCACGTACAGGATGCCGGTGCCGAGCGGACAGCCGAGCCACTTGTGGAGCGAGGCGCCGTAGTAGTCGGCGTGTGTGTCCGGGATCCTGTACTCGAAGTGCGCGAACGCGTGCGCGCCGTCCACCATCACGTCCACACCCCGCGCGTGCGCCATATCGGCGATCTGCCGGACCGGCAGGATCTGGCCGGTGATGTTGATCATGTGGCACACCATCAGCAGCCGCGTCTTCGGCGTGATCGCCCTGGCGTACACCTGCACGATCTCGGCGTCTGTTTTCGGATCTGACGGGACGGACACGACCTTGTTGACCATCCCGTACCGCCGCGACACGAGCTGGAACTGCGCCAGCATGTGGTTATAGTCCTGCGACGCCATGACCGCTTCGTCGCCCGGCTTCCAGTCGTAGCCGTTGATGACGGTGTCGAGCGATTCGGTCGTGTTGCGCGTGATGACGAGCTCGCCGGGCTCGCATCCGGCCATCGCGGCGAGCTTGTCGCGGACCTCGGCTTTGTCCTGTGCGCGCCTGGTGCGCATGTAATACGCCGCCTGGTAGTTGATCTCGCGCACGCGTGCGATGTACGCCTCGAGCACCGGTTGAGATTGCATGACGTAGAAGCCGTTCTCGAGGTTGATGTAGTCCGGCTTGAGACGGTACTTCGCGCGAATCGTGTCCCAGAAGTCCTCGCGGCCGGCCAGCGCCGCGGGCGGCAGCGGGGCGTATTGGGCCCACAGCTTCTCACCCAAAAGGACGGCCAGCGAGGCCTGGGCGGATGTTCGGAGAAAGTCCCGCTTGTTCATGGTGCCTCCGGGGAACGATACACGAACACGCCCCTGGTTTACACTGGCGCGACCGATGACGAACCTGCCGAACGCCGCGCTTCCGTTGAGCGGTCTCCGTGTGATCGACTTCACCCGCGTGCTCGCCGGCCCGATGTGCACCATGCTCCTGGGCGACATGGGCGCCGAGGTGATCAAGATCGAGGATCCGGTACACGGCGACGAGACGCGCGGATGGGCGCCGTTCGTCGGCGGCTGGAGCACGTATTTCCTGAGCGTGAACCGGAACAAGAAGAGCGTCGCGATCGACCTGAAGTCCGAAGAAGGGAAGAGACTGCTCGAGGACTTGATCGGGTCCGCGGACGTGCTCGTCGAAAACTTCCGGCCCGGCACGCTCGAGCGTCTGGGATTCGGGCCCGAGCGCGCACGGTCGATGAACGAGCGGCTGATCTACTGCTCGATTTCGGGGTACGGCACAACCGGTCCGCGCCGCGATCTTCCCGGCTACGACATGGTGATCCAGGGCGAGTCGGGCCTGATGGACGTGACCGGATTTCCGGAAACGGGGCCGACCAAGGTCGGCGTCGCGATTACCGACTGCATTGCCGCGCTCTACGCGGTGCAGGGCATTCTCCTGGCGCACATCAGCCGCTCGCAGACGGGGAAGGGACAGTTTCTCGATCTGGCGCTGCTCGATTCGGCGTTCTCCGTGCTCGGGATGCCCGCGGGCATCGTGGCGGCCAGCGGCAGCAGTCCCGGCAGGCGCGGCAACGAGCATCCCAGCCTTGCCCCGTATGCGCCGTTTCCCGCCCGGGACGGTCAAGTGATCGTTGCGGTGGCCAACCCTCGCCTGTGGTCCCGCTTCTGCGCGGCGATCGGCGCCGGGCACCTCGAGCACGATCCGCGCTTTGCGACCAACGATGCCCGCCTGGCGAACCGGGGATCGCTCAACGACGCCATCCGCGCGCTGTTCGCGAACGAGGACGTGGACGCGCTCATCGAACGCCTCTCGGCCGCGGGCGTTCCGTGCGGCCGAGTACGGACGATCGAAGAGGTGCTGGCGGATGCGCAGCTCGCCGCGCGGCGGATGTTCGTCGACATTGCGACGAGCGACGGCCCGGTGAAAATGCCGGGCAATCCGATCAGGCTCTCCGATCTCGCCGCGCTCCCGAACACGGCGCCGCCGGCCCTCGGCCAGCACACCAAAGAGATCCGCGATCGCGCCACAAAGCCCTCGAGTGGATGGTGACGACACCATGGACGACATCGAACGGTCGCTCAGCCAACTGACCCTCGCGCCATACATCGTCAAGGCGATGGCGCTCATCGGCGTCCAGCGGCGTGGCGGCAGCAACATGTTCCGCCATCAGCTCAGCACGCTGGCCATCCTGCTCGACTACAAGCTCGTGGATCCCGTGCTGCTGAAGGCGGCGGTGATTCACGACCTCTTCGAGGATGCCGCGACACTGCCGGGTGTGTCTGAAGAGGCCATCGCGCGGCTCGACGCGGACGGTCCGGCCGTTGTGGCGCTGGTGATGGAGGTAACCATCCGCGTGGTGGATGGCGTCAAGGAAAAGAAGTCCGATTTCTTGCTGCGCATCATGCAACAGGGCAGCGGCCGGGCGAAGCTTCTGAAGCTGGCGGATCGGATCAGCAACCTCAACGCACTCGGCTTCGTGCACGACGGCGAGTTTGTCAGACGCTATCTGGACGAGACCCGCGCGTGCATTTTGCCCTATGCCGGGGAGATCAACCCCGACATGTTCCGCGAGCTGTCGGACCTCGTCATCAGCCGGCAACAATTCCTCTGACGCTCCTGGTTCCCGGTGTACGTCTTAACGCCGAGCCGCCGAGTCGCCGGGATCGGGAAGGATTCATAGGTCTCTGTCTCGGCGTCCCGGCGTCACGGCGTCGAAAAATGCTCCAGTGCGTCTAGCGGTAAAACGGTTGCCAGTCCAGCCATCGGGGCCCGTACTTCGGCGCGGGCTTGCCGGATTCGATCGCTCCAAGATCGGGTGCGCGTCCCGCGAACCCGTCGTTGACCGTCGGGATCACTGCGCCGGCATCCACGGCCTTGCTGCCCGGCTTCAGCGCGAAGTTCAGATCCATCGCGTGGTACGCCGCATGGCGCTTCGACGGATCGGGCGGCGTCATACGCTCGAAGATCTCGAAGTCCACTTCGATGCCGTGCGCCTCGTTGCCCGTGGCGGCGCGAAGCTCGGCCAGCGTTCGGAAGTTCTTCCAGTCGTCGGGCGTGGGCTCGTAGGCCGACTTGCCCGCCGCGGGCGCCAGCCACGCGTACTGCGCCGCGACACCTTTGTTGGGGCGATATCCGTTGTAGTCGGAGCTGTGCGCGCTGGTGGCGTTGGCCCACGTCATGATGCCGCGCTCGGGCGTATCGCGGCCGAGAAACAGGTTGTTGCGGAAGTGCACGTTGGAAGACGGGTCGCGCGCCGTCTGCTCGCCGATGATCGTGTTGTGGTAGACGAACAGACCCGCGGGCTTCGCGGAGAACTTGAACGCCACGCCGCTCGGCACGTGATACGAGATGTTGCCGATGAAGTACACGGGGCCGCCGAAGACCGGCTGCGCGCTGTAGCCGCCGTGCGCCGCGTTGACGCCGCGGTTATTGAAGACGCGGATGTTGTGCACGCCGCCGTCGGTCTCGACGAAATCGTCGCCCGACATGTGGACGTCGTTGCCGTAGATATCGATAGACGAGGCGCGCCGATCGGGATCCTGTTCGGGCGTGCCGTAGGTGGAGATGCCGATGCCGTCGTGGAAGTAGGCGATCGCGTTGTGCGCGATGACGTGTCCGGGTCCGTACACCTTCACCGCGTAGTAGCTCGTGATCTCGTGCGAGGCGTACGGGCCGGCGCTGGCCCACAGCGGACCCGTCCAGCCGATCAGCCGGTAGCGATCGAGCCGGCCGATGAAAAGATTGTCGGCGATGTAGAAGTCGCTCGAGCCCGCGAACTCGGTCCACACGCCGAAGCCGATGTCCTCGAACCGGCAGTTCTTCACCGTCAGCCCGACGGCGCCCGTCAGTTCCTTCTGACCGGCGAGGATCGCGACATCGGTATTCCGGAACGTCAGCCCTTCGATGATGTGATGGCTGGTGCCCATCACGTTCAGGATGTTGTAGCCGCCGTCGCCGTCGAGGACCACCTCGCCATCGCCCGCGGCCGCGATCGTGATGGGACGATCGGCCGTGCCGTCGAGCGTCAGCGCCATCGAGCCGTCGAACGGCGCCATGTGCGGATCGACGTAGTTCCGCCGCTCTGATTTGTAGAGACCGACGTGCATGAGGATGGTGTCGCCCGGCTGCGCGCGACGCTCCCACACCACGCTCCAGTCGCCGAGGCCCGCGCCGTAGTACGCCTGCAGCAGGCTGGTGAAGCTGGGCTCCTGCCGCGGTCCCTGATGGTCGGGCGGATACACGTGCAGCGTCCGCCCTTCGCGCGATCGCTCGGGCTCGGTGCGCGTTTTCACCTTCACCGTGTGGCTCGTCTGTCCCGTCGTGCCGTCGGGATCCTTCAGCTCGAACCGGCACTCGTACTCCGTCCCCGGCTGCAGGTTCAGGATGCTGCCGGCGAAGCCGTCGGGCACGACGTAGTCGAGGTGCTCGCGGGTTCGAAAGACTCTCTCGCCGCCGACGCGCACGAGCGGAAGGGCGTTGCGCCAGGTGCTCTCGCCGGCGGCCCGGAACTGGACGTCCACCGACGCGTTCCGGTTCTCGTCGCCCCGGATCGCCCATTCGAAGCCGAGGTTGAGCAGCGTTGGGTGCTCGACGACGAATCGTCCGGCCTCGGTGCCGTTCTGCGCCGAGGCGAGGAGGGCGGCCAGCACAAAGATCGCCGCCAAGCATAGAATTCTTGAAGCCATTGCGATCCTCTCAGTCACGTCGTTTCGTTGAGCCGCACACGCTATCGATCTGCCGAATCACTGCGCGCCACGAGCCGGGCGACCTCTAAGGGCCAATTGAAAATGAACGAGAGGTGCTGAGTTCCGCGAGAGCGCAGCATCAGAAAGCGTTGTCCATCCGGCGTCACATCGAATGCGGCCACCAGGTCCGTGTCGCCCCCGGTGGGAAAAAGCACCACCGGCTTCGACACGCTGAGCGAGTTGCCCTGGAACGTGATGGATGCCGCTGTAAGACCGGGTGCGGCGATGTAGAAAATCTCGTTGCTCTTCGACCAGACCGGCGAATCGCCGCCGTTGGTTGACACCTGAATGCGCTGATCCCCTTCGGGAAACGGCCGTACGTAGACTTCAGTGCGGCCCGACTCGACCGACTCGTAAGCCAGCCAGCGGCCGTCTGGCGAGAAACTTGCGCCGCCTCCCCAGGTCCGATTCCTGAAAAGCGGCCGCGCCGCCGCCGCAGAGGCATCGAGAGGCAGACTGAGGAGGTTCCCTCCGGGTCCCGATCCTTCTGCAAAGACGAGGAACGATCCATCCGGCGAGAGAGCCAGCGGGTTCTGGAACTCATCACTTTTCGAGAGCCGTACCTCGTCGCCCCGCCGTCCGCCCGCCGGGACCACAAATTCCAGGCGCGCGCGTCCCGGCCGAGCCGTAAACGAGACGCTCACCGCGTGTGGTCCAGACGGGAGGCGCCGGAAACGTCCCCGTGGCCACGCGCGAGAGGGAGTCGCGTGCCAGATTGTAGACCCACAAAGCTCCCGGCGAATTGCCAAGGTTGAATGCGAGCCGCTCGCCATCTGGTGAAAGGGCCAATCCACCCTTCGGCCGATAGCCGGTGCCATCAAGCACTGGGCTCACCATCGAGGTCTTCGTATCGGGCAGTTTCGCGAGAGTCTCGATTGGTACCAGCCCTGGACACACGCACGAGATCGACCGGCGCGTCGTCTTGTCGCACGAACGAGAGCGTTCCGTCGCGGGCGATGCTCGGCGCCAGTCCGCCGGGGACGACGAGAATGGGTGCACCAGTTGTCTCCAAGCGCTCGAGTGAGAACGGGACCGCCCAGATCCCCGGGTTCGTAGTCTGTCGCTCGTACAGCAGGTGCCCGCTTGGGGAATATTTCGGGTGGCTCAGGGTTTCGCCAGGGATCTCCAGAAGCACGCGCCGCGATCCGCCGGCCATGAGCGCGATCATGTCGGTCGGCTTCCCCCTGCGATGCACGGTGAAGATCAGTCCTTTGTCTTCCGGCAGCTCCGCAATCTCGTGGAAGTCGGCCTCGGCGCTTCGATCGATCTTGACAATCTCGCGCGCGGATCCTCCGTCAGCCGAAAGTGCCCACAGCCCAATGGTGTCGCTGCCGGCGAATACGACGTGGCCGTCCGTCGTCCACACGCTACCCGCCGATCCGGCGAGATCGGCAGGAACCGGCCCGAGCTCCGTGGGTTGTCCGCCTTCAGTAGATACCTTCCAGGCGCGCCCATGTCGGACGTAGGCAAGATTGCGACTGTCCGGCGACCATGTCATGTAAGCGACGCCGTCGGCGTCGGCGAGCTCGCTCGCCTCGATGCTGTCGAGACGCCGTACCTGTAGACGCCCGCCCGCGACGAAGGCTACCCGCGATCCGTCTGGCGAGATCATGGGCGCACGGCCGAGGTTCGCGTCGAGGTCCGTGATCGCGAGATCGACCTTACGCACCTCCGCGCTTTTCTGGACCTGGCACCGGGCGCACCAACCAGCCGCCGGCGAAGATCGCGAGCGACACACCGACCGCGGCGACCCACATTCTCCAGCCAGGGCGCGGGGCTGAAGCCACTCCGGCGACTGGAGAGAGTGTGGAGAGGGATCTTCGAGCACGACGCGGGCCTCGCCGATTGCCTGTAGCCGCCTGCGCGGATCGCGATCGAGGCATCTGCGTAGAAGGCCGCGGACAGGCTCTGGAGTCGAATCGCGGGATCGCGCGACATGTCGACTCGCGTGTCAGCACGGCGGCGACCGTGTCTGAAACCGTCTCACCTGGGAAGAGCGGCCTGCCGCTCAACATTTCGAACAGCACGACGCCGAAAGCCCAGATGTCGGCGCGCTTGTCCACCGGTTTGCCGCGAGCCTGTTCGGGGGCCATGTAGGCCGCCGTCCCGAGAATGATGCCGGCACTTGTCAGCATGGCCGGCTCGTGAGGGTCTGCGAATGGCCGGACCGAAGGCGTAGGCCGGGTCTTGCCCTGCAGGCCCGCGGAACTGAAGTTCCGCCCTACCGATGGCTGACGTAGGCGAGCTTCAGCTGCGCCTGCAATGGCCTTGGCGAGCCCGAAGTCCAACACTTTCACCGTGCCGTCGGCGCGAACCTTGATATTCGCGGGCTTGAGATCGCGATGGATGATCCCCTGCTCGTGCGCCGCTTCAAGGGCTTCGGCGATTTGCTTCGCGATCGGCAGCGACTCGTCGAGCGGAATCGGTCCGCGCGCGATGCGTGCGGACAGGTCTTCGCCGTCGACCAGCTCCATCACGAGCCCACGGACACCGGCCGATTCCTCCAAGCCGTGGATGTGCGCGATGTTGGGATGGTTTAGCGCCGCCAGGGTCTGCGCTTCGCGGGTGAAGCGTGCAAGACGTTCTGCATCGCGGGCAAATACCTCAGGCAGGATCTTGATCGCGACGTCGCGATGGAGCTTCGAATCGCGCGCGCGGTAGACCTCGCCCATGCCGCCGGCTCCGAGGGGCGTGAGGATCTGGTACGGCCCGAGACGAGTGCCAGAGGAGAGACTCATGGCGTTCTCACTCGCGCCCTGTTGCGCCGTTCACCAATGCCGGCCAGTCGAGGACGACGTTGATCGTCCGTGGCATCGCTTCGTCCTGACTCGCGATGTAGAGAAAGCGCTGGCCGTCAGGTGAGGGCCAGAACTGCACCCTTTCGATCGTGCTGTTCGGTGCCGGTGCGCGGAAAAGTTCAACAGGTGGTGAAACGCGCAGGCCCTCAGGTGTGTACGCGAGCTGCACCTCCATCATCCGAAACCCGGGTGTCCCGGGATCCAGGTAATAAAGCCGTCGCCCATCGGCGCTCCACATCGCCGATTGCCCCCCACCGGGAGACACCCGCTGCCGATGGCCTCGCGCCGGAAAGGCGTCGACATACACGGCAAACCCTTCGGTTTCCCGCTGCACGAACGCGACCCATCGTCCGTCAGGCGAGAAGCGCGCGAAGACTTCGTGCGCGGGAGACTGCAGCCAGGGCACTGGAGTTGGATCGCCAGACAACGGCAATGCCCAGATGTCGCCCGCCGTGCCGGGTGCCAGACCGTGGTAGAGCAACCACCTGCCGTCAGACGACACGTCCGTCAGCCAGACGACCTGGTTCACGCCCACCGGCACCGGCGCCTCTCGACCGGCATCCGCCCGAAAGATTCCGGGGGCCGCCGAGAACCAGAGGCGGGTTCCATCACGCGACATCATCGGCGTCAGCGAGTTGACTCGATCGATTTGATTCAACGACACCCGGCTGGAGACGCCGCGCTCGACATCTACGATGTCCGCCACATACCAGTTGCTCTGCAGGTCGATCTGCTCGGTGGCGATGCGAGACATGTCGGCAGTAGCAGACAGCGCGTTGTAATGGCCGGGCTTGCCGAGCGTTCCAACCCGGCGTCCCGTGCGGTCGAGCCATACGATGTCCGCGAGAGGAACACTTCGACCCTCCCAGTACGCCAGCGCTCCATTCGTGGACGCTGAGAAGGAGGAATCTATGCTGGAGGTCACTCCCGAGCCGATTCTTTCGGCGATACGTTGCGGGTTGCCGGTCAGTTGCTGCGCCGCGGGATCGAAACGCTGGGCCATCAGGCTGCCGTCCTTGACGTACAACAAATGGCCTGACGCGTACTCCGCGCGGCTGGCGGCTTCGAGGAGCAGGCGTGGCTGGCCGCCAGCGACCGACGCCACGTAGATCCTGGCCAGATCGCAAAACAGGAAGTGTTCTCCATCGGGCAGGAAAAACGGATGACGTGCTCCCGCGCGTCGATCATCTACAGGCCTGGCGTCGGGAAGCGCCCGCGGCGTTCCACCTGAGGCGGCGATGATAAAGAGCGGGCCGCCAACCGCCGGCTGATACACGATCTGGTCGTTGGCGCCCCAGGTCGCCCCACGCGGATTCGGCGCATCGGCCAGGGTCTGAGGGGAGCCGCCGTCGAGTGAGATGCGCTTGAGCTTCCCGTCCATGAACGCGACGAGCGAACGCCCATCGGGTGAGAACGCCGGCTGGAAGCCTTCCAGTTCGAGTTCGGAAATCATTGTCTCGGGCAGCGCCCGTGGCTGCGGGTTGCCCAGATTTCGAACCCACAGGTGGACCCGACTATCGGTGTTCGGTGCCCAGAACGCCACGGTCGTGCCATCGGGAGAAATCGCCGGGGCCGCGTGATTGAAAAAACGCTGATAAGGGGCGCCTATCGCCACAAACTTCGCCATGCCGCCATTGGCCGTGGGAGGGCGCGGCAAGACGATCGCGGCGACGAGCGCCGCCGCGGCGATTGCGGCAACCGCCCATCCAAGACGCGCACTCGCGATGTGGGTTCGTGCGGCAGGAACGATCGCTGGCAGAGCGGCCCCTGATCCGCTCGCTGCCCATCAGCGTCTCCAGGGCGAAGATCACATCGCGCGCCGATTGAAATCGTTCGGCGGGGTTCTTCTCTAGGCAGTGCCGGACTATTCGATCGATCGAGGCCTGCGGCAGATCCGGACGTGCCGCCATTATCTCTGGAGGCTCCTCTTTCAAGATCGCGTTGAGCGATTCGACGGCCGACTCACGCGCAAAGGCGCGGTGTCCGGTGACCATCTCGTACAGCACAACACCCAGCGCAAACAGATCGGCACGCCCGTCGACCTCCTGTCCGCGGACCTGCTCCGGTGCCATGTAGCCGGCCGTCCCCATGACCATACCCGGATCGGTGAGCGCGGAGGCGCTGTTTGCGTGGCCTCGATCTCCTTCGGTGACAGTCGAGCGAGCCCGAAGTCGAGGAGCTTGACGTGACCATCGGCCAGCAGGAACACGTTCGCGGGTTTGAGATCGCGATGCGCGATGCCTTTGCCGTGCGCGGCAGCCAGGCCGCGGGCGATTCCAATCGCAATCTCAACCGCTTTGCGCACCGGCAGCGCGCCGTCCCGCAAGCGTTCGGCCAGCGACGCGCCCTCCAGGAGCTCGGTGACGGCGAAATGTCGGCCGTCCTCGATGCCGATGTCGAAGAGCGCGAGGATATTCGGATGCGAGAGCGCGGCCACAGCGCGCGCCTCGCGCTCGAAGCGCGCCCGTCGGTCGGCATCGCCGGCGACATCGGCGGGCAGGACCTTGATGGCCACGTCGCGCCCAAGCCGCGCGTCCCGCGCGCGATACACCTCGCCCATGCCACCTGCGCCGAGAGGCGAGACGATCTGGTACGGGCCGAGGCGTGTGCCGGCAGACAAAGGCATGGAGACGCTGATTCTAGACGCAGAACACAGCGACGCCATAAGGCATTAGCCAGCGGCGCCAACACCATCTAGAATGGCCCAGCAAATCCATCAATCGGTACCGGCTCATCCACAGGAGGAAGGCATGTCGAGGAAATTCGCAGTGGTGGCATCGATCATCGTCGTGGGAGCAATGCTGTCCGGCTGGGTGCTGCGCGCCGATCAGGCTGGTGCCGCGGCTCCGACGGTGACCCGGACGGTCCTGAATCAGCAGGATCTGCCGATGCCCGGCGGCTACGCCGCGGCGCTGGTCCGCGTCCAGCTTCCCGTCGGCGCGCGTGAAGGGCGGCATCAGCATCCCGGTATGGCGCCGATTATAGGCTTCTGAGGGAGGAACGGATGTTCAAGAAATTCGCAGTAATCGCCTTCATCGTTGTGGTTGGGATCATGGTGTCCGGCTGGGCGCTACGCGCGGATCAGGCTGATGCAAAGGCGCCGACCGTCACGCGCACCGTACTTGAACCAGCAGGATCTGCCCATGCCCGGCGGCTTCGCTTCGGCACTCGTCCGCGTCCAGCTTCCGGTCGGCGCTCGTGAGGGACGGCATCAGCATCCCGGCACGCTCATCGCCACGGTGGCCGAAGGCACGATGACGCTCGAGGTCGAGGGAAAAGGCGTGCTCACGTTCAAGACCGGCGAAACATTCAACGTCCCGCCCGGCACGGTTCACGAAGGCATGAACAAAAGCGCGGGCCCGGTCACGCTCATCGCGAGCTTCGTCTTCCCGAAAGACAAGCCGATGACCGTCCCGGTGAAGTAGATCACGGCGGGGAGTGGACATGACACGTCTGGCATTGCTTGCGGTGTTGACCGTGTTCGCCGCTGCGTCATGCGCGCGGCCGACGCCGGAACAGCAGGTCGTCAACGACGCTGCGCGGGCGCTGGGCGGCGCCGAACGGATTCAGGCCGTCAAGACGATCGTCCTGGAGGGCGAGGGCACGCAGTACAACCTCGGCCAGGATGTCGTGCCGAATGCGTCGGGCCAGACGTTCCATGTCACGCCGTACAAACGCGCCATCGACGTGGCGGGCGAGCGTGCCCGCACCGAGCTGGTTCGCGTGCCGAAGTTCACCTATTGGCAGGGTCTCGCGCCGCAGCGGCAGATCCAGGGCCTCGACAAGGCCATTGGCTACAACGTTGCGCCAGGCGGCACGGCCAGCCGCGTGGCGCAGACGGCGGCAGACGATCGCCGGGCCGAGTTCCTGCGCTATCCGATCACGGCGGTGCGTGCGGCCCTCGATCCGGCGGCGCACGTCACCAGCGCGCGCACCGAAAACGGCGAGTCCAGCGTCCAGGTCGTCACGTCCGGCGGACAGGCCTTCACGCTGGTCATCGACGCCGCGACGAAGCTGCCAACGCGCGTCACGACCGAGGCCAACCACGTCAATCTGGGCGACGTCACGATCGCAACGGCGTTTGCCGACTATCAGAATGTCGGCGGCCTGCAGCTTCCGGCGCGATTGACGACGAAAACGGATGAGTTCACCACCGCCGAAGTACGGGTGGTCAAACAGGTCGTCGATGCCGACGCCGGCGATCTCGCGGCGCCGGCACAAGCGGCATCGGCGCAGGCGCCGGCAGCGCAGCCGCCCAACGTCACGGTAGAAGAGGTATCACCGGGCTTCTGGCTGCTCGCGGGCGGGTCTCATCACAGCGCGCTGGTGGAGTTTTCCGATCACCTGATGCTCATCGACGCGCCGCAGAACGACGCCCGGACGCTCGCCGTCATCGCGAAGGCGCGCGAGCTGCGGCCGGGCAAGCCGTTGACGCAGGTCGTCAACAGCCACCACCACTTCGATCATTCCGGCGGCATCAGGGCGGCGGTGTCCGAAGGTCTGACGGTGATCACGCATCAGGGCAACGCGGCGTTCATCGAAGAGGTCGTCAAGCGGCCGCACACGCGGGTGCCCGACGCGCTCGCAAAGAACCCGAAGCCGCTGAAGCTCGAGACGGTCACCGACGAGAAGGTGATGACCGACGGCACGATGACGGTGCATCTCTCCTCGATACCCGGCGAGCACTCCGAGACGATGCTGATGGCGTATCTGCCGAAGGAGCGCGCACTGGTCGTGATCGACCTGTACGAGCCGGGTGAACCGCAGAACATGTTCCTCGCGCGCTTCGTCGAGGATCTCAAGAAACGGAACCTGCGCGTCGACCGCATCGTGCCGCTTCACGGCAAGATCACGCCGTACGCGCAGATGGTGAAGGACGCGACCGGGAGTTAACCACCCTTTGACGCAGAGCCGCAGAGACGCAGAGAAGGCAACGTTGTTCTCTGTGATCGTTGGCACAATCTTCCAAGAAGGTGACGCATCGCTCAAATCGCTGAGTGTTTCGGGACTCCGCTACGTGGTTCGCAAATTGCGATGTCGTTCTACATGGACACCGCCACACTCGACCGCATTTCCTTTGGGACTATTCAGGCAGCGATTGAAATTCACAAAGCACTTGGTCCCGGGCTGCTCGAAAGCACCTATCGGGCGTGCATGATTTACGAACTGAGGCGACGCAGTCTCAAGGTGATGTCGGAGGTAGTCGTACCTCTCCGCTACAAAGAACTTGTGCTCGACGGCGGCTACCGCCTCGATCTGCTCGTCGAGGACGCCGTCGTCGTGGAACTGAAGGCTATCGAAACGGTGTTGCCAGTTCATCGCGCGCAGCTGCTGACGTACCTTCGACACACAGACAAACAGCTTGGGCTGCTCATTAACTTCAATGTCGAACGACTTGTGCTCGGCGTCGATCGTATTGTGAACAGGTTCGGTCTGCCGCGCTCTTTGCGGGATAGATCCCGTAACATCACGACGGACACGCCCTAAGCTTCAGGATCCAAATCTATCTCTGCGCCTCTGCGGCTCTGCGTCGAAACCCCCGCAGATGGCACCTAGCTCTTCATCGACGCGTTCAGCGTCTCGGTCAGGTACTTCCGGTGTGCGCCCATCTCCTGCTCGACAGACACGCCGGGCGGCAGATCGACCGAGTTGAAGTCGAGGCTGATCCAGCCGTCGTAGTTGCGTTCGCGCAGGACCTTGATCAAACCCGGAAAGTCCACGCCTCCAGCGCCGAATGACTGATAGATCGCGTGGCGACTCGGCGCGAGACCGTGCTGCTTGGCCACCCGCACTTCCTCTTCTTCATTGGGCGCCGGACCCTTCCAGCCTTTCGCCGCGCTCCACACGGGCAGCGTGTCCTTGAAGTGCAGGTGCGCGATGCGCGCGTAATGGTCGCGCACGAACGCCACCGGCTCCATGCCGCCGACAGACGCGTGGCACGTGTCGAGCGTCAGGAAGACGAGCCTGGGGTCGGTCATCTCCAGAATCATCTCGGTCTCGGCTTTGCGCTCGACGATCGTCCAGGCGTGGGGATGAAAGGCGAACTTGACGCCGTGCTCGAGCGTCCGCTTGCCGACCTCGTTCAGGTTCTTCGCAAGGATCCTGGCGTTGGCGGCGCTGAGGTTCTCGGGCCCGAGCCTGTTGTTGAGGTTCGCCTTGAGCGCCTTGATGCCGAAATACGCGCCAAACTTGGCGTTTTTCGCGTGGTCGTCGAGCGTCGCCTGCAGCTTCGACGGTGTCGAAATACTCGCCACCGCTCGCGATCGAGGAAATGCCGATGCCCGCCTCGTCGAGCAGCTTCTTGTACACCTCCGGCGGCTGCGCCAGATACTTCTGCATCTGGTTCGCCCAGGGCTCGACGCCGTGGAATCCGAAGCGCGCCGCCATTTTGAAGCCGGCCTCGGGCTGCGGCTTCAAGGGGGTAAACATGTTGGTGTTGATCGCCCAGCGAAACCGATCGGCCGGAAGGGCGAACGCGTTCGCGGCGGCGGCGAAGCCTGCGGCCGCACCGATGAACTCGCGGCGAGTCAGCATGGAACCTCCAGTGCCGGCGACACTAGACCCACGGGCGGCGACTGTCAACTGCCGCCTGTCGCCCTCCCCTAAAGGGCTTGCACCGCGCCGAGAATCGGCGCTACGCTCGGTCATCTCGAAAGCATCCAGGGAGGGCCTTATGCGGTTGGTGTCGCGGCTGATCCTTTGCGGGTTGATGGCGTCTTCGCTGGTTCGCGCTCAACAGGCGCCGAACGTGCCGTCGCCGCCGGCTTTGCTGACGGCCGAGCAGGACCACAAGCGCATCATGGACCTGCTGAAGATTTCGGGCTTCCCGCCCGGCGCGAACCCGAATCAGCCCGGACACGTACAACGAAGCGCTCGCCAGTCCGTACCCGACCCTTCCCGATCCGTTGACGATGAAGAACGGCCAGAAGGTGACGACGGCCGCCATGTGGCGCACGCGCCGGACGGAACTGATCGACGTGTTCGAGCGCGAAATCTACGGCCGGCGCCCGGCGAACATTCCGAAGGTGAGCTGGCAGGTTGTCGAACACGTCGCGCGAGACCAATGGCGCCGTTGCGACCGTGACCAGACAACTGCTCGGCCGTGTGGATAACTCCGCGTATCCGGCGATCAGCGTCAACATTCAAGCGATCCTCACGCTGCCGGCCAACGTTCGCGAGCGCGTGCCCGTGATCATCCAGTTTGGCGGCGGCGCGTTCGATCTGCCGGCCAACGTCTCGACCTCTGCGAATCCGTGTCAGCTTCCGGGTGCGGGCCGTGGCGCCCCACCGCCGGCGCCTCCGGCGGCTGCGGGAGCGCCGCAAGAGCTCACCTGGCAGCAGCAGATCCTGTCGCGCGGGTGGGGCTACGTGAATCTCAACATCGGCAGCGTGCAGGGCGACTGCGGCGCGGGCCTTCAGGCCGGCATCATCGGCCTCGTCAACAAGGGGCAGCCGCGCAAGCTCGACGACTGGGGCGGCCTGTCGGCGTGGGGTTGGGGCGCGAGCCGCGTGCTCGACTATCTCGAGACCGATTCGGCCGTCGATGCGTCGCGCGTCGGTGTGCAGGGACACTCGCGCTCCGGCAAGGCCGCGCTCGTGGCCATGGCGCTCGACGAGCGGTTTGCCATCGGCTACATCAGCTCGTCGGGTCAGGGCGGCGCGAAGCTCCACCGTCGTAAATACGGCGAGACGATCGAAAATCTCGCGACCCGCTTCTACTATTGGATGGGAGCGAACTACCTGAAGTACACGGGCAGGTGGGATGCGCTGCCGGTCGATTCGCACGAGCTGATCGCGCTGTGCGCGCCGAGGCCGGTGTTCATCAGCGCGGGGAACGGTCCGGGCCCTCTCAACCCTGACGGCACCGTGCCGATCAACGATGCCTGGGTCGATCCCCGGGGAAGTTTTCTCGCGGCCGTCGCGGCCGGACCGGTGTATCGGCTGCTCGGCAGAACGGATCTGGGCACGTCAGAGTTTCCGGCCATCGAGACCGCCGTCATCAGCGGCGACCTGGGTTTCCGTCAGCACACGGCGGGACACACTCCCAACCCGACGTGGCCGACATTTCTGACGTTCGCGGATCGGTACCTTTCGGCGACGCGATCGGCGGCAAGATAGCGCACTTTTCTATCACTTATTTCTGGAGGCAGCGATGCGAAGAGTGAACCCACTGTTGGCGTGCGGTGTCGTGTTCCTGGCGCTCGTCGTGTTCGGTCCAGTCATGAACGGGCAGTCCAAGCCCAAGCGCGTCAATCGCATCGTCGAGCTGCTCGAGAACGACCAGCCGGCGATCTACGTCGGGTCGCATTCCGGGACCGTAGGGACGGTCGAGTCGGGCAAGCACGATGCGTTGACCACGCACGCCGACTACATCACCTACGACATGGAACACGCCCCGATGGATTTCCGCGGGCTGGCTGAGTACATGAAAGGGACGGCGGCCGCCGGCCCTACGAAGAGCGGACATCGCATGCCGGTCGTCGTGGTGCTGCCCGTGCAGGGGACCGACGAGATCTCGGTGCGGGCCAACAGCTGGATGTTCACGCAGGCATTGGCGACGGGCGTGCACGGCATCCTGCTCGCCCACGCCGACACACCCGGGGCCGTTCGCGCGTTCGTCGAAGCGAGCCGATTCCCGGTACACAAGCAGGGGCTCGAGAAAGATCTTCCCGAGGGGCGTCGCGGCGCGCACGGCACGCCGATGGCGTCGGCCGTCTGGGGGATCACGCCCAACGAGTACGTGCAGAAAGCCGATGCGTGGCCGTTGAATCCCAACGGCGAGCTGGTGCTGGGGCTGAAGCTCGAAGACAAATACGCCGTGCAGAACGCCGAGGAGATTCTGAAGGTGCCCGGCATCGCGTTCGCCGAATGGGGCCCGGGAGACAACGCCCTGTCGCGGGGACTGCAGGCGACGCCCGGTGCCGCGGAGAACAATCCGGAGATGCGCGCAGCCCGGAACAAGGTGTTCGCGGCGACGAAAGCGAACAAGGTGTTCTTCCTGGAAGGGTTCAACGCGAAGAACTATCAGGCGAGTTTCAAGGATGGCGTCAGGCTGGGCGGCGCCAGCCCCGAAGTGGCGGAGCTGCTGCGAAAATTCAGCAAGCGGCAGTTGCCCTGGTAGCGCGGGTTCAAGGCAAACAGGAGATCAAGAGATCAGGAGAGCCAGGAGATCTTTCTTCAGAAGAATTGTCCTCCGCTACTTCGGTGGTGCGGTTGATGCGGGCGTGGGTGGTGGTGGTGGCAGCACCGGAATCGCGTCGCCACGATGGCAGGTGGCGCACTCGACCTTGGTGAGTTGATCCGCCGGCTTCTTGATGGCGGCCGCGAACCTCGTGTTGACGTCGGCCGTCATCCGCATCATCTCGCGCGCCACCAGCTTGGCCTGCTTGGAATCCGACGCCATGTCGTTGGACGCGTCGCCCGGCTTCACCCACACATGACAATGATCGCAGTTCACGCCGAGCGCGGTATTGAAGACGCGCATCATGGCGACGACTTGTGGCTGCGCGGTATCTTTCGGCAGCACCTGCAGGTTCTTCATCGGGGCCGGCGTTCCGCCCGCCCGCTGGCCGCCGCCCGCGGCGGGCGCTTGAGCGAAGCCCAGTGACCCCGCAATTACGATGATGGCAAAAGTACCTCACGAGATGAATTCGAATCATGCTGTCTCCTCCGTGGCCCGCTGCATCTTAACCTGCCACCTACATTCCATAGCCGATTGAGGCGAGGACGCGCGTGGCCCGATAGCCGTGCAGTGGAACCCCGGAATCGCGACGGATGTGCTCGGCCCTGATCCCACACCGCACGCTGTCGCTGATCTTGTAGTTGAGGCCGCCGCCATAGGTGTAGACATAGTCCCTGCGAATCGTGAGACCGGGGCTGGCCGGCGCCGGATCGGCAGCCATCAGGCGGCTCGACCGGTACCCCAGAATGTTCTTGGCGGCATTCCCCGTGATTTCCCACCGCTCACCCAGCCTTTGAGCCAGCGACAGTCCGCCGGTCGACAACAGGTAGTACGGCGTCGTCACGTCGTACGAGTACGACACATCGCGGCTCAGTTGCATCCCCAGCCGCGTAGTACCGCGAATGACGGACGATAGGTCGACGGCGGCCACGGGTCCGATAAAGGTCGGGGCCAGGCCGCTCGTAATCGTGAAGCGCCGGAAACCGGCATATGCACGTCCCGAAATGATCGCGTACTTATCGAACTCCACTCCTGGCGTCAGTCGCAGCGACTGGCTATTGCGAATCGGCGAGCGATCGAACTCTTCACGGATGGCGTCTCCCGACAACGCGAGTGTCGTGGAACTGGTCAGCTGATGGCGAACGGCGAGCGTGCCCATGTCGATGCGCCGGTTGAGCATGTCCGCAAGGTTCACGCCCAGATTGACGGCGTCGTCGCCAAACGCCATTTCCGATCGCGTTGCGCCGAGCCGCAGAGACGTTTTGCTCGTCATGCGGATATCGGCGCCTGCTCCCACGGTGGTTTCGTCGCGCCGCGCTCGTGCATCGATCTCGAAGGTGGCACGCTGCTGCGTGTTGAGCAGCGAGTGCGTCACCGACAGGCGGATGCGATTGAGGGGAATGTCCACGCGTGTGTCGTTGCGCCAGTTCACCCCGCCCTGCTCCGTGAACTGCTGGTAGTTGACTGAATCGACAGACGTCTGCACGTTCAGAATCATCCACCTGGTCCGCATTGCGGAGTGAACCTGGGGGTTCACGACCGTCATCACATCGTCCTGAGGGAGGTCATCCGTGGCCAGCACATTCGAGTCGACGCCGGCGGCAACCATGATGCCAGGCGTAATTCCGATGGGCCCCAGCCGGAAGCGTGCGGAACCGACCGGATCGTCGGTCTGCGCGCACAGCACGACGGGCACCGCGCTCATTATCGCTACCAACGCTATTGCGCGCGCGGTTGACCTATCGCAGTCCATTGTTGAGCTCCGAGGATGAATGAAGAACGAGGGGGGAATGTTGCGGAGCCTTCTGGAGCGCCAGATCCAGCGCGCGCAGATCCATGGGCTCGATGTCCCGGGCCATCGAGGCTTCCATCGTTGCGTCAGCGTGCAGCGCCTTCCAACCGCGCCATCCGCAGTCGCCGCATTCGAACAATCGCCTTGCCGTCAGCTTCTTTCGAAACTGTTCCAGTGTCGACCGCGACCGCGATCGATGGAGGTGCGGCGATCTGCAGGAATCGCACGTCATCCTGTCGTGGTGAGAGTCGACAACAAGAGCGGCGGGTACTGTCCTGGGCGGCTGAATGGGCGCGGTGAGGTAGCGATCGATGGCGCGAGGGAGAATCTCGGCCACCGCGTTGATGAGAAGCGGCAACTCCGAATGGAGAGGCGTCGCGGCGGTAGACCGGCTGAAGATCACCTGGCCCCTCGCCTGTCGGCTGGCGAGCGACACGGCGAACGTGGTTTCACGGGGCTGGGCCGAGCCTGGGCGTGGCAGGAGTCGCTCGGCATAGTGGGGAAAAGGCGCCTCATGTGCACCGTTCGACGATTTGAGCGTCAGCTCCACATATGAGAAACCGAGCTGCTCGGCGGCGGTCTTGAGCGCCGTCCAGGCATCGGCGAGAGACGCCGCGTTCGCGAGATCGCCGGCGAGCGTGCGGCAGATGACGCCGTTCTGCATGATCTGCCGCTGATGGACGAATCGATTGAGCGCGCCATTGATTTCAGCGAACTCGCTGTACCCGAGGCGCTGAATAGCCAGCACCGTAAGGGCGCAGAATGAGATGGCCATCAGCCCGATGTTTGGCGAGCCACTGTGAATGACGAACAGCGAAGCAAGGCCGAACGCCCCCGAGGCAAGATAAAGAATCCCTGCAGCGCGCCGGGGCGTGAACCCCAGCCGGATGAGCTGATGATGAATGTGCGCCGAATCGGGCTGCATGATGGAGCGCCCGCTGACGAAGCGCCGCATGGCCGACGTGGCTGTCTCGATGAGCGGCAGGGCGAGCACAAAGATTGGCGCCGCCACCGCCACCGCCGTCGAGCTCTTCTGCGAGCCGACGATTGACAACACCGCGAGCTGAAATCCGAGAAACAGGCTTCCCGAATCGCCGAGGAAGATCGACGCCGGATTGAAGTTGTACCGGAGAAATCCCAGCACCGCGCCAGCGAGCGGCGCCGCCGCGAACGCGATGGCGGGTTGATTCATCTGGAGAGACACGGCGAACATGCACGCGAGCGCGATGAACGCGACGCCGGTGGCGAGGCCGTCCATGCCGTCCACGACGTTGAAGGCATTGGTGATGAGCACAATCCAGAAGAGCGTGGCCGGCAGGCTGAGAAGGCCGAGCATCTGGGAGTCGCCGACGAAGAGCGTGGCGAGCGTGTCTATCCGGATCCCCAGCTGGTAGTACACGAGTAGCCCGGCCACAATCTGCACGGCAATTTTGGCCATCGGCCGCACCGACCACTTGTCGTCGACGATGCCCAACGCCAGGATGATGAGCGACGGAACGAACATCGCTGATGCAAGCTGGAACGCCGACCGGGCCGACGGCGATTCGAGCTGCGTGCCCACCAGCCACAGGCAGACGTAAAAAGAGATGAACACCGACACGCCGCCCAGCAATGGAACGGATTGCGGATGCAGCTTGCGTCTGCCGTCGGGCACGTCGAGCACGCCGGCCCATCGCGCCAGCGCCCGGACGGGTGGCGTGAGACATAACGACGCGATAAACGCGAGCATGAACAGCAAACCGTAGAGCACCATGGCTTGTACCTCGAAGGGTCGGAGTGTTTACTGAGGAGAGTTGCTGATCGGTCTGGAGGCGGTGAACGCGCGGCTTCCCGCATACCCGCGCGCGGCTTCGCCGAGAATGTCGAGATAACGATCGGCCCACACGGCCCGGTTGAACTCTGTAGCGACAAACGCGCACCCGGCCGCGCCAAGGCGTTCGCGAAGGCCCGGCTTCTGCGCGAGGGTCGCGATCGCGCGTGCCAGCTCGACGGCGTCGCCCGGCGGTACAGGTAACCCGGCCTGTGCGCGTTCGAGCACGCGTTTCGCTTCGCCCTCGACCGCCAGGACAATGGGCTTGCCGGCGGCCATGGCCTCGAACATCTTCGATGGCAGCACGGCCTTGAACGTCTCGGCCGGCTTCAGCGTGACGAGCGTGATGTCACTGGCCGCCAGGACATCGGCGATGCTCGCGCGAGGCAGCTGACCCGTGAACTCGACGTTCGACTGGCGTGCGTCGCGCGCGCGCGCCTTCAGCGCCGCGAGCTCGGCGCCGTCGCCAACGACGAAGAACTTCACGCGGGGCAGGGACGTTTCCAGCAGGCGCGCTGCCTGAAGCACGGTGCCTAACCCGTGTGCCATGCCGATGGTCCCCGTATACGTGACGGCAATCTGGCCGGGAGCGAGGCCGAGCCGGGTCCGGCCGGCGTCGCGTGATCCCGCTTCCCAGAACGAGGGCTCGATGCCGTTGGGCACATAGCGGAGCTTTCCAGCGTCGACGCCACGTCGCTCGAGATTGGCGATGAACCCTTGCGTCACGCAGACCACGGCACTCGCGTGCGTATAGAGGCGAAGCTCGAGCCGTTCGAGGAGCCTCAGCGCCAGCGATGGTCGAATCGCGCCCACGGCGTGGATCGATTCGGGCCACAGGTCGCGCAGCTCGAATACCCACGGCGTGCGCCGCATCGCGGCGGCGACTCGACCGGCCACGGCGCAGAAGAACTGCGGCGACGTCGAGACGATGACGTCGAAGCGGCCCAGCTTCCAGGCGCGCAGCACGGCGGTTGGCACAAACGACAGATAGTTCAACGTCCGCCGGGCCACGCCGCGGTTCGGCGCCAGATGCGTCCACACCCGATGGACGTGCACGCCGTCGATCTGCTCGTGCTGATACCAGCCGCGTCTATAGCCGTGGAAGGGAACGCCCGCGGGATGACTGGGGACGCCCGTCACGACGTGCACGTCATGTCCGGCGGCGGCCCACTCGCGGCAGTGTTCGTAGGTCCGGTTGGCCGGCGCATTTACCTCCGGCGGGAAGTAGTGGGAGAGGAACAGGATGCGCATGAGGAGGCGACTGACTACTGAGAACTGACAACTGAAAACTGAGAACTCTGTGAGGCAAGCCTCCGGCCGAGGATCTCGACGATCCGCGTGGCCGCCGCGCCATCCCACAACGGTGGAGCGGCAGCGGGAGGCATAGGACGCAGAAGGGCCTGGCGCACTTCGGTCAGGATCGTCTCGGGTCGCGTACCGATGACGCGATTTGTGCCGTGCGTCACCGTGACGGGCCGCTCGGTGTTCTCGCGAAGCGTCAGGCACGGCACTCCGAGACACGTGGTCTCTTCCTGAATGCCGCCCGAGTCGGTGAGCACGAGACGCGCTTTCATCACCAGGCTGAGAAATTCGACGTAAGGGAGCGGCTCGCAGAGTTGCAGTTCCTCTGGGACAGGAAACGCCAGCTTCTCGAGACGCGCGCGCGTACGGGGATGAACGGGAAAAATGACCGGAAGCAACTCGCTGACATCTGCGAGACTCTGCATCAGCGCCTCGAGCATCCGGTCGTCGTCCACGTTCGACGGACGATGGAGCGTGGCCACGGCATAGCGCCTTTCGGCCAGGCCGAACCGTGTCCACGCAGCCATGGTCTCTGCGGCTGCCGCCTGCTGGCGCAGCGTATCGATCATGACGTTGCCGACCAGGAAGATGCGCGAGGCGTCAACGCCTTCCTTCGTCAGATGTCTGACGCCGGATTCTTCCGTGACGAACAGGAAGTCGGAGATCGCATCACAGAGGATGCGATTGATCTCCTCCGGCATGGTCCGGTCGAAGCTGCGGAGGCCCGCTTCGACGTGGGCCACCTTCGGCCGGCGTCCGTCCGCGTAGACCACCTTTGCCGCGGCGAGCGCGCAGGCGATGGTGGAGTTCACGTCGCCGACGACGACCACCAGATCGGGCTCGTGCTCGTACAGCTCCGGCTCGAAGCGTTCGAGGACACGCGCGGTCTGGACCGCGTGGGTGCCGGAGCCCACGTTCAGGCTGATGTCCGGAGCGGGCAGCGGAGATCGCGGAAAAAGCCGCCCGCCAGCCGGTCGTCGTAGTGCTGGCCTGTGTTGACGAGGGTCACGTCGAAGAGCTGCGAGTTGCGAAACGCATGGTAGAGCGGTGCGACCTTCATGAAATTGGGTCGCGCGCCACCGATCAGGAACACCGACGTCATAGGAACGCTCATCTCAGTAATGCAGCAGTTTGAATGCGGCCTTCTCCACCAGCGCGCGCGTGCGGTTTACCGGATCGTCGAGATAACGCTGCCAGCGGTCGGCAACGGTACCGAACGTCGCGATGCCGGTCATCCGCTGCAGAACACGCAGCTGGACGATGTGGAGCTCGTGGTAGTAGCGGCTCGCCGGCATCTTCGGGCCTGGCCTCCGTCGCGCGTTCCGCAAAGGTGGATCTCCCACAGGAAGCTCGTAGAGCGACCAGCGGCCGGTGTCGTACTCGGGCAGCGCCGTCGCGATCGTCGAGACGCACGCGTCGAAGAGTTGCCCCGACTCGGAGCCGCCGCCGGTAAAGCGGCTGTAGTCGTAGACGCCCCACAGCGCCCAGATGAAGCCGTTCAGGATGTGACTGGGCGGAGAGACGATGTACTCCTCGAGCCATGTCCGACCACGGAGGTCTCTCGCCAGCACGCCCCCCGTGTCGATGCTGCGTGTGCAAGCCTCGAACGCCTGGTGTGCCGTTTTGGCAAACCGCCAGTCTCCAGTGGCATTTGCGGCCCTGACCAGGAGCGAGACGCCGCAGCCTTGCGCCAGACCCGAGTACCAAGGTGCGCGCAGCAGCTCGCGGTACGGCCAGTTGAACTCGTGCATCCACACGTGAACGCCCGCATCGTTGGCCCTCAACGTCCGTACGAGCCAGTTGGCTGCGGCCATCCACGCCTTCTCGTCTTGTGGGGCGTGCGTCTCGTGCCAGCGGTTGAAACGGGCCAGGCCGTACTGTGCGATCGCGATCGGGTTGTACTGCCGTCCGATGTCGCCCTGATAGTCGAGCAGCGGCACGCCCTCGATGTCGAACGGACCGCGATAGACCGCCTTGCCCTGGAAGCGCATGAAGTACTGGCGCCCATCTTCGAAGGCGCGTTCGTTCACGAGCGGCTGCTCGTACCAGAACGAGAGCGGGCCGGAGGAGCGGTGCGCATACACGCGCGCGATGCGGGCGAGGTACGCGAGCCGGCTCGGTCTCGTCGCGGGCCGAGGCGGCCGGTCTATCCGAGGTTCAGCTGTTGCGGGAATCAACGGAAACAGTCGTGCCGGTTTCGAGAGAGGAGAGAATGGCGAACGTGGCGCGCGTCGAGTTCACCGCCGAGGCAAACGACACGGGCGACCCGCGACCCTGGACGACCGATTCGACAAACGCTTTCACTTCCGCCGCATGTCCTTTGTCTTGTTTCGCCAGCAAGCCGCCAAAGTTCTTTCGCCGGCCGTTCACGCTGACCATGGCGCGACGGAAGTCGTCGATCGTCCCCGTAACCCCGCCGCCGAAGATCTCGATCCGTTCCTTTGCCGCGGCCGGGTCGCCACCGATCAGGTACGCAATCGTGGCAACCGACCCGTTTGCCATGCGGAGCATTGCCATCACTTCGTCCCCTTCCGTCGGGGGACGAACCGCTGTCACCTGTGTGACAGGGGAGCCGGCGACGTGGCTGCACAAATCCACGAAGTGGCAAACTTCGCCGAGGATGCGGCCGCCGCCTTCCTCCGTGGCCACCCAGCTTCCCCGAGGCAGGCGTCCCGCATTGACCCGATACACGATGCTGACGGGCGCCTGGCTATCTTTGAAATGTGCCTTCATCAACGCGACCGCGGCTGCGAAGCGGCGGTTGAAGCCGACCATCAGGAACGGTCCGCGGCCTGACAGCTCCAGGCGTTCGACGGTCGCCTCGATTTCCTCGAGCTCGGCCTCGGTGAGACACAACGGCTTCTCGACGAAAACGGCCTTACCGGCGTCGAGGGCCTCGATCACGAGCCTGGCATGTGCATCGTGGCGCGTGACGACCACGACGGCGTTGCAGTCCTGGTCTTTCCAGACGTCTGACGGGTCTGTGGAGCAGTACCCAAAGCCGAACTTGTCGGCGGCCGAGCGCGCCGACAGACCGGTGGCGGCCACCGCACCTCGAAGTTGAACGCGCGTCTGGCGCCTGAATGCCGGCAGGAGCACACCACGTGCAAAATTGCCCGCGCCAACGAAGCTGACGGCGGCTCGTTCCGGCTTGTGGCTGGCGGTCGAAACAGATGGTGCGGCCAGGGGGATTCGTGTCGCGTTCTGGTCCAGCTCTTTGTCGTGGGGATACTCCAGCAGGATGCCAAGCACGCTCTCGCGCTCGAGGGTATCGTATGCGCGTTCCGCTTCGGCGATGGGGAACCGGTGCGAAATGAGGGGGCGGACCTCTACGCTGCCATCCGCGACGAGATCGAGAAACGCGCGCATGTTCTCGCGTTCGGTCCAGCGCACGTACGCCAGCGGATAGTCGCGTCCGTGCTCTTCGTACTCGGGGTCGTAGCGGCCCGGTCCGTAGCTGCGCGACACGACGAGGGACAGCTCTTTCTCGTACAGTGTGCGTCGCGGAAGATCGAGCCCGACGGCACCGACCGCGACGATGCGACCCTTGTCTCGAGAGATCTCGGCCGCGAGTGCGGCGGGGCCGTTGCTGGTGCTCGCCGCGGCGACGAGCACCAGATCAGCGCCGAGATCGCGAGTCCAGGTGGCGACGCTCGGGGCCGCGTCGGCCGGTGAGACGGCAAAATCGGCGCCGAGCGCAGACGCCAGATCACAGCGTGCGGCATTGAGGTCCACGGCGCCGACGCGACAGCCGTGGGCGCGAAGTACCTGCACGGCGAGCAGGCCGATTGCGCCCAGGCCTATTACGACGGCGCGATCGCCAAGCTGCGGCTGTGCCAGCCGGACTCCGTGCAGCGCAATGGCGCCTGGAGTGGCGAACGTGGCCTCATCGAACGCGACCGGTTCGCCGTCTGCCCGCAGCGGGATCGGAACCACCAGGTTCTTCGGAATGAAATTGACTTCTGCGTGCGTGGCATAGCCGGCGCCGGCGCAGGCGACCGGATTCCCGACCATCAAATCGGTCACGTCGGCAGAGACCTCAACAACGGTGCCCGCGCAGGCGTAGCCAGGCGCCATTGGCTTGTCGAGCCGCGACATCGCCACTTCGAGCGCCTGGACGATTCCATCACGCCGGACCTTCAACATCACTTGTTGGACCAGGTCCGGCCTGCTGCGCGCCTTTTCGAGGAGCGATCCCTTGGCGAATTCGCGTGCGGCACGTTCGGTGCCCGCCGATATCAAGGAGGCCGCCGTTCGAACGAGCACACCCGGCCCGCGCAATTGAGGCGCAGGCACGTCGACGACGTTGATGCTGCCTTGGCGAATGGATTGGACGAGCTGTCTCATGACTTCGCGCCGGCTTCAGTGGGATGCTTAACCCATGTCCTGCAAAAACTAGATCTCACTCGTAAGAGGCCCACCTTGCGCCGCGGCCCATGTAGCCAAAAATCGGGCCGTACGTAAAACCTGGAAGGCCGGCCGTGCTCTCAAAAAGTGACGAGAAATACTTCTCCTTCGTACGCTGAGACGCAAAGCCAAGCACCTCGAGAATGGTCGGAAATATCTGGAAGTGACTGGATCGATTCCGGTTCAGTGCTGCGGCTTCGACTAACCGCGGTCGGAGGGAAGGCGTATCGTTGAACACGAGTAGCGGAACCAGGGCCTCATAAATGTTCGGGTCGGTGAGCCCACAGTGTGTTCTCGTGGTGCCGTCATCCAGTAGATTCTGGCCGTGATCGGATGTGTAAATAATCAGCGTGTGTTTCAGGTCCACTTGCCCGAGGAGGGACTGGAAGAAATGATCGACAGTCCAGCTGATGGCATTCTTGTATGAATTAGTCAGCCGTTCCCTGTCTTCCACAGACGACACGGCCCTCTCCAAACGAGGGTTAAACCGACCGAATTCTGCAGGATAACGCGATTCGTAGGGAGTATGTGCACCCTGCTTATTCCAATAGATGACGGCGTTCGGGTGAGAGTTCAACAGCCAAACCACCGTGTTGATCGCCGAGATATCTTTCTTATATCCGGGTCCAGTCATTTGGACAAAACCGTCAATTTCGGACACTTCCGTCTCATTCATGTAGCTGCTCAATTGCCCATTTTCCATTTGATCGTCGACGTAAGCGGTGGAGAACCCCGCTGTTTTCGCGTACGCCCAAATGGTTGGATTCTTTCGTATGTCCCCTCGCTCGGTTCCAAGAGTTCTGGGATTCGCGCCCATTCGTAGAATTGCGTTGCTCTGAACGCTGCAATTGCTTCCAGACAACGCTGAACCAAAGTCGATGACCTGGTCTTTGATGCTGGCCAGAAAAGGGGTCGTCCTCGATGCTCCGCTCAGATCGATGAAATCTCCGCGCACGCTTTCGTCAACGATCAAGACGATCTTGTCGACCAGCGAGTCACGCACTTTCGGAATGGTCACTTCGTCTCGGTTCGCCGGGGGTGCTTCAAGCGCTGCGCCGAGGACAAGAGGAAGTAACGAGAATTGACCCGGCAGCGCCCGGATGCCAGCACCTGCGGTCATCCAGAAGACGACATAGATCGCACTCATTGGAATGAGAGGGCTCACCGACAGCCAGTGCTTGAATCGACTCCTCATTTCAATGCGCGGGCTCGCGAGCATTGCCGTAAAGAGTATGGCCGCAATCAAGAAACTGTAGACGACATCACTCCGATACGTGAAGAAGGCATCGGAAGCTCCGGTCCTTGCTTCCCAAAACGTCATTACACTTTCCAAGTGGATGTAGGTGTGCATCACTCGAAAATGCAAGTCCGAGACAAGACTAGACACCGTCAGGATCAGTATCCAGGGAAGTCGCAGCGCCAAAGACCGAATGCCCGACAGGATCGCAATGGACGAAATGGCAAGAATCCAAATCCCGAAGAAAAGAAACATGTAGAGGAAACGATGCGATCGACCGTAGTAGACAAGAAGGTCCCACATCTGGTGAGTGCTGAGGCAAATGGCTACCAGGAGAGTGGCCCATTTGACAAACTGAATCGCTCGAGCCCCTTCATCGTGGTTACCTGTAACTGAACCGACGGGATACATCCGATGATGAACTCTCCCAACCGAAGCACCGATGGCGGTAGTGCGGAATCCGCGAACGTTAGAAGAGCGCGATTGTGAGGACACACCCATCTCCTAGAACAACGAGTACATGAACGACGCCAACGCCGTCCCGACCATGATGATCAGCACGCCGGCACCCAGCACCACCACGATCGGCAGCAGCCACCACCTCAGGAAGAGCCGGAACTCGACCATCAACCCGAGGGACCGCTGTATCGCCTGGCGAGCAAAATCATTTGCGCGGCTGCCAGCCGTGGAATCGGTCTGTGGGTACTGAGTCATGGCCTTCTCACCTTTGGAACTGCTGAAAATACCGGCGGCGACTCTCGCATCCGCAGGGACGTTCGAGGTCGAGATCACGATGTTGAGATCGTATCGATTGCCGAGCGCCGCAGGGATCGCGACTTCTCGACCTCTTTTTCCACAATCGGAGTGGTGGGATGAATTGCTGCGCGATGTTCCGCTTGCTTCACCACGATATGCAGCTCATGGGCGAATCGTAGCAGGCAGAAAAGCAACCCGGGCCGTCCATCAAGGAAGCCGCGTCGTATGAAATATAGGTATAAAAATCTGACGACAGGACGGAATGGTGTCCGTGCGGCAAGTTGCTTCAGCGTCCGGCGGCGACGCACTTGATCTTTTGCAAGCAACCCGGACAGGTTCATGGTGGTCGACGTGAGCTGCTCGATCAGCTCGATCTCGTTGCTGGAGTACTCATTGTGGCGTGCGATCCAGTCCTTCACTCCTTTGCTGAATCCGTAATGATCGTAGGGCTCAGTGATGTACCCGGACGGGCCGGTCATGAGTTCCCGCTGTCCGTGCCCTTCTTTCCGGTAACGCACATTTCCCATCTTCAGCAATCGGAGCTGCCAGGTTGGGTACATCGTGCAACGCTTGATCCATCGATCCAGGAAGATATTGCGATAGCAGAGAAAGAAGCCGACGTTGCCGGATGGATTGGCGACCGCCGCCCGGATGGATTCCGCACATGCGAGCGTGCACCGTTCGTCGGCGTCCAGAAAGAGAATCCATTCGTGCGCAGCCTTCGCATGGTCCAGCGCCCAGTTACGCTGCTGGCCGAAGTCTTCGAAAGCGTGGTGCAGCACCCGAATATCGGGGTACCGGCTGCGGACGACTTCGACCGTGCCGTCAGTGCTACCCGAGTCCACGATGACGATCTCCGAAAATTCCGCGAGACTGTCGACGCAGGCAGAAATGTTCACACCCTCGTTGTGGGTGAGGATGATGACGGTGACTGGGATGCGCCCGTGCAATTAGTGACCTCGCGGCTGATACGAACGGTAAGACCGGATGCTCTCTCGGGCAATCTGGCCCCAGGTGTATCGGTCTTCGACCAGAGCCCTGCCATTGCTCCCTCGTCGCCGTCGCTCGTGCACCGATTCGCACGCGGACTGCAACGCGCCGCAGAGACTGTCCTCTCGTGGCTCGACAAGCCAGCCTGCCTCGCGAGCGCCAACGTCGTCCAAGTTGCAGTGCCGGGTAAGAACGACCGGACAACGGCATGCCATCGCTTCCAAGGCGGCCACCGGGAGTCCCTCGGAATACGACGAAAGTACGAATACGTCGGCACCACGGAGGAGTTCGAACTTCCTCCGGCCGGATACCTCTCCGAGAAAATGCATCCTCGGCGTCACTCCATGCGCCAAGGCCAGTTGTTCCATTTCCCTTCGATAGCCGCTGCCCGCATCGTGGCCGGCGATAAGAAGGAGCACATCCCGGCGACTGGTTGTCAGTCTCGCGAATGCGGGAATCAAAATGTCGAGCCCTTTCTTCGGGAACACACGGCCAAGGAAAAGGAAGACCACGCTTTCGGGCGAGAGTGAAAACTCCGCCCGCAGGTCCGCCCCATGGGTGTAGCGATCGATGGCGTCGAGATCGACACCGTTTGGAAGAATCGTCACGGGTGCCCGAATGCCGAATCTCCGGCACTGTTCGACCTCGGTCTGAGTCAGCGCCTGCATCGCGGCCGCCCGGTCGAAATAGGGCTTTTCTGCCAATGTCGCGTAGAGGCGCTTGAGTCGGCGACTGCGGTTCAGCGCCCAGTCCTCGAGCGACCCCTGAGGTGCCACGACGTACGGCACGCCGGCGCGGAGCGATCCCCGCATCGCGTACCACGTCGGGAAATTCCATATCGCGTGGATATGAACAACATCGGCATCGCGCACCGCCGTGCGAAAGCCGCGCGCAAAGGCTCGTGACCAGCCGACATGCTGCGTCGGTATCGTCAGCGGGAATTCGTGTGATTCCACCAATGAAGGGTCGGGCCGGACCGGCCGGCTTCCAGACTTCTCGACGAAGAGTACCTTCACCTGGTGCCCCTGCCTTGCCTGTGCCTCGGCCAGCGGGCCGACGATGTGGGTCGTGCCTGAAGAGTTCGCCAGGCCGCGAATGACGTGCAGGATGCGCAAGTGAATCCGATTCAGGCTTCCACGGCCAGGAGGCGCTCGAGCGCCCGCCCGAAACGCTCTGGCCCGAAGTGACCCGCAATACGGCGCGAGGCGTCGCCCATCGATCTGCGCTCGGCATCCGGCATGCGAGTCACTCTGACCAGCAGTTCGGCCACCGATTGGGTGTCGTCCGGGTCGATGAGGAATCCGTTTTCACCTTCCCGCACGAGTTCACATGCAGCGCCAACCCGTCGTCCGATGATGAGCGGTAATCCCGCAGCCGCCGCTTCATTGACGACGAGGCCCCAGGGCTCTTTTCGCGCAGGGTGCACGAAAATGCCGGCAGAGCGGTACACAGCCGGAAGGTGTTCGTACTGGATGAACCCCGGCCAGTGCACGGTATCTGTCACGCGCAGCCGGGCCGCCAATCGCTTCCATGGCGCTTCCATCTCTCCGCTTCCGCTGATGACGAGATGCCACGGCTCGCCAACGTTCGAGTCCTGAACCTGAATATCGCGATACCGTGCGTAAGCACGCAGCAGCGCGTCGATGCCTTTGCGCTGAAGGAAGCGCGTGTTCGCGAGCAGGTAGCGCTTGTTTGGAACGCCGGCAAACGGCGACGCCGCTCGAGTGAAGTGCTCGTTGTCGACGACGTCGTAGCCAATCTCCACTTTGTGAGCTGGAAACCCCAGTGAGGCGAGGTATCGTGTGTGAAGCCGGCCGCCGACAAGCGCGGCATCGAACTGCCGCACGCGCCACCGCTTGACCCACGTTTTCACGGGGTTCGAAGAACTTCGAACGATTCCGACATGAGAATCGCGCGGCGCCTGTGAGCGCGGCACCACGCGAGCGCCGCAACCGCTTCGGGCACCGCCCACCCGTTGATGCAGACGGCGTTCGGCTGCAGATGGTGCAGCGCATCGACAACACCCCGGCGAATGGCTCGGGGCGAAAGCGTGGAGTATCGCCGGCTCGGGAACATCGTCTGACGTTGCACGAACGGATTGCGGGCAGGCAGCCAGTCGTAATTGTCTTGGGCGGCAACTTCGAGCCCGATCACCCGCCGACCGACCGGGCGAGCGCGTTGGCAGCGCCTTCGAGACGGGCGAGATGATAGGGACCAAAGCGCTGCCAGATGACGACGACAACACTATCTCTTCCGCTGGCGCTCTGCGTCAGCGCACCAGCACACTAACATTGCGCTTGGTCACTTCCATGCTAGGCGGAAACCGTTCCTCCGACGCTGACAGCGTCTGGAGCGTCACATTTTTCTTCCAGGAACTGCGAGAGTGTTCCATGCAGGCCACTCGACTTCGGTTTCCGGCCTGTCGGCATCGAACGTCCGATAGCGGGCCGCGCGCAGGATCTGCCCGACCGGCTTGACGTTCTCGGAAACCGCGACTTCGATGATCCAGCGAGGACGCAAGGAACCAGTTGAAGCAGGTGGAAGCGGCCCTGGAAATGATCGAGCACCGTCGAGCTCGGCACCGTCGATCCGTCGATCTTTCAAGTCCGGCCTGGGAAGAGTTGTTCGGTGTCCACTCCGAGGGTGATTGTTCGAATCGACGGCAAGACCTTCACGATCACCTCCGGTGATGAGGGTTGCCTGCCACGGCAGCCAGGTGAATGAGCGCCCGTTCCTTTGTTGCCACGGCAGAATGTGGTGATCCCCGACCTGCCGCTCAGTGCAACGGGCAGAATATCGACGCGCGTCTCGGCCTGTTGAGCCCGCCTCAGATCGGTACATCAACCCCGCCAGAAATGGAGTCGGGCTCGAGTGCCACGACATGCGCCGGACGGCCCTGACATCGCAGCAGCGGCAAAAGTGAACAATCCCTGGTTGGCTCCGACATCCCAGACGACGTGCCCCGGGTTTCACGAAAGGCGATGTGCCCACTCGAACAATTGCACCGCGTGCCCGGGCCAGCCCGGCTTCCACATCGAGAGCAGCGCGTCGGGACGAACAGAACAGCAAGCCGCCACCCATGTCAGCGGGAAGCCGCTTTCGGATGATCCGGTTCCTGGAAAGGGCACGCAGGACGGCTTTCATTAATCTGCCGGCTTTCGCGCCCGGACATAGAGGCTGAAGGGAACACGAGGCGACAGGGAATCAAACCGGAGAAACGGAAGCGCCAGCAGGAAAAGCGGCAGGCCAGCGGCTGCGCCGAATCGTTGCTGGGTAGCCTTGATGCGGCGGTTGAATGCCTGGCGGACGGGGCCGCCCAATCCGGATACCTCTTCCACAGTGAACCCAATGGGTTCGAGCAGTACTCGATATGTGTCGGCTGTATAGCCCGGCCGTACGTGCCCGCCTCGTTCGTCCGGATCGAGGGGAAACTCCCGGTTATAGGAGTGTTCCGCATACGGACTCGTCACGTGGAGGCATCCGCCCGGTGCGAGCAACTCGAAGAACTTCAGACACACCCTGCGGTCGTCGCGAATGTGCTCCAGTACTTCAGGTACAGATGATGGCGTCGAACTGGCAATCACTCGCTGACAACGCGTAGAGATTGACGTTCTCGAAGCGGAGAGATCGTTCCGAAATGCCTTCGCGGTGATTGAACATCGTGCGGCAACCGTCGATTTCCCTCTGCTTGATGCTGATACCGAGCACGGCAGCGCCGCGTCTCCATGCCTGGTAGCTAAGCATGCCATTGCCGCATCCGGCATCAAGAACCCTGGTTCCCGAGGCAACTTCGGGTCCGAACTTGGCCGGGATCCGTATGTATCGCTCGCGGGCGTGCAGGTTGATCCCGGGAAATAACAATCGCTTCATGAGCACGGTGGCGGTTTGTTGGGGCGCGAGCGCGGACGAAACCTGATCGAACATGGATTAGTCAGAATCGCGCGACCAGCATCACTTCGTTCTCAGGGCCGGTCATGACATTGAATGAATCAAATCTGTGCCGTAGTTTCCAACAGACCGAGATCGCGGAGGAGGACCAGGCCGGCGCCATCGGTCGCTTGCCAGCGCACGCAACTCGTTCACGATAGCGTGCGGGTCAATCGAGACGATCGTGGCATTTGAATCCTCGAGACCGGCGGCGGCTGTCGTAATCACACGCGTGCGGGCTGCCGTCGCTTCCCAGAGCACATTAGCGCTCCCCTCCGAAAGGGTAGGAAGCAGCACGACGTCGGCCCAGTGATAATGATTCCATACGTCGTCGACTCCGATTTTGCCTCGCCAGTCGATACGAGATCGGACCAGAGCTTCCCCGTGCGTCGTCAGATTCGAAGGGCCGACCGCGCGGAACTCGAAATCTGTACGGCTCAGGTGAGCCACCGTTTCCCAGACGTATTGGATTCCCTTACGAAGCTGGAGCGTTCCGATAAACAGAACCCGCAGCGGGCCGTTCGTAGACACGTGCTTCGGTTCCTGCTGCATGTTCAGATCGGGCATCGGATATGGGACGACCCGGCACTTTTCCACGGGCCCTCCAACCTGGCGAATAGCCTCCACCACGAAGGGTGACCCGCAGATTATCCGGTCGGCAAGCTCCCACTCGGCTTCTTCCCGCGCAATCATGATGCCGGCAGTGTCCATGTCGACGGGGCACTCTTCCCACCCTGGCCAACGCGCCTGTTCACGCACGAGGAGCTGCGTGTTGTAGCGCCACGGCGCGGCGGTCTGATCCAGAATACGGCGAAGGCCGCGTGTGCGCGCACGTTGAAAAATCTCGAGCGCGGCTCCGTTGAAGGCATAGACCGTGTTGGCGCATCCCCAGTCGATCTGTAGAACCGCTCGTGCGAAGGCACTGTTCTGTCGTACCCAGAAGCTCGCTCTCGACTCACCGGCACGACTGGCGGTCCGTCCGACGTGCGTAGTCAGAAAAAACTTCAGGCGGCCGTGGACGCGAATGGACTCGACGCCGTCCAACCGTCTATCGAGCACCGCTTTGAGAGACGCAGGTCGTAAAGCCCGAGGAAGACGTCGCAGATAGCGCCAGGGTCGGACCGCATCACATGCGTCAGTGACAACGCCGTGAAGACCACCAACGAGCGAGAGGGCGCGAGGGACGGCATATCGACGTCTCGCACCGATTTGTGCGACCAGAACCCGGGGAGCATCGAGTGACAACAATTTAACGGCTTGCCAGCTGTGCCGTCGCGATCGCGCGCACGACTGGCCTTTGAGGAGGGCGTTTGACCAGCAGCTTCCAGACGATGATGGTCGGGACAGCCAGAATCAGGAACCGATGATAAAAAGCAGAGAAGCTCTGCGTGGCCAAATAGATGGAAAGGATGAGTGCTTCAAGGTACACCAGTTCCCAGACTCCTCCGCGAGTCGAGCGGAGGAACCGCAGCCTGGAGAATCCACGACCGATGAGATACATGGCGATGATTGCGCCCCAGCCGAACTCTCCGAACAGATCCGAAATGCTCAGACCGGCTGAGCCCGCTAAGGGAATCCATCCGACGCCGTTAACCCAATCGTCAATCGTGAGATGTCCGAGACCGGGATACTCGCTTGTCACCCACGTTGCGCCAGTGTCTTGGTACTTGGTCGGCCACCACTGTCTGGGGATCGGTCGGACGAGCAGGTTGACCGCAAGTTTGCGCCCCCAGGTGTATTCACCAGAATGGCGCGTGGCAACGACGAACCCCGTTGCGTACAAGAAGTTGTTGCCCTCAGCCGCGAGTTCCTCCGGTTGCCATGTTTGAAAGAATTCGTCCCATTTCACTTCAGCCTGTTCCGACCCCAAGTAGAGGTGTTTACGTTGCGAGCCGATGAAAGCTACCGACAGCAATACGCACGCCAACGCCGAGGTCACGACCCAGAGCTTCGGCCGTCTTGGCCGCGTGACAATCCATGTCAGAAGCGCGCACGCCAAAGCGAGAAACAGAGGACCCCGTCTTCCACCGAATGTGCCCTGAATGAGATTTGGCAACAATCCCACGGTTGCAATCGCGAACGTGGCGCCGTTCCATCGGCGGCGATATTGTGACAGCGCCACCATTACCGCGCCGACCAGGCCCAGGTTCATCGCCTCGGCGACATATCCCGACTCGCTTTGTCCTCCTCCTTTAGCCTGTGAGAAAGCCGCGACAAACCCGCCGCTGTTCACGATGCCCGATGCGTATGCAGCGCCGGCCACGACCACGAGTACGGCGCCCACTCGTCGAAGCTGCCGCCGCTCGTGATCCTGCAGCGACCGTCGCCGCGTGTGTCGGCTGCCGCGTGGCAGTGGAGGTTCGTGCAACGCCCCCGCGACAAGTGCGGCGACGCCAAGCAGATTCAGCACCAGAACGAAAATGACGTCCGACTGTTCCGAGAAAAACCGGCCGAGAAGGGGCTTCACGGTCCAGGGATCGAAGACCGTGGCATAGAAGAACATCGGCCCGAGAAACAGCAAGACATGAAGGATATCGGTGGTCCTGTGATATGCAAACACAGCCCCGACGACCAGGATGAACCCGGTTACACCGATCAGGAATTCAAAGGTGCCCACGTGCGCCCGGACAGTTGCTTACCCAGAAATGGGTCATCGAGCCAACCACGCTATGCCCCATGTTCTATTCGGCCGCAGAGACTCAATCTGAAAGCCCGCTGCTTCAGACAATCGGACAAGCTCGTCGCATGTCTGGCCTGGCCCAATGTGGTACTCCATTCGAATATGATCCACACCACCGAGAGCTTTGGCGTCACGCAGGATTTCCCACTCTGAGCCTTCACAATCCATCTTCAGGAGGTCGACGTGCCCATTCATGCGGTCGACAACTTGCTTGATACCAATCTTCCTGACGCCTCCTGTTTCTACGGTCGAGACTTTCGCCAGGCGAGAGTCTCCGACGTCGCACACCTCTACTCTTCCTTCGGTCGAACCAACCGCCTCGTTGAAGCAAGCCGCGCGGAGCGTGTCGGCGTTCGCCGTAAGAAAAGGAAACACCCGTGCATTGGGCTCGTAGGCATGGATCGCAGCATCTGGAAAAACATCGCGCGCAAGGATCGTGAAGAGGCCGATATTGGCTCCGACGTCGACCACCGTGTGGATGTCCCGCAGAGACCGAATGCCGTATTCGTCGTCCAGCCAGATGTTGACTATGTCCGAGGTCAGAGAATGCTCCTGGGGTGAGGCGAGCTCGACGCTTTTGTTTCCCAGGCGAATCACACTCGGCATGCGCAGGCGAGATGTACCGAGAAAGAGAAAGCCGAATTTCTGTGCTGCCAGGGTCCTTCTTGCAAGCGTCTTAGCTCGGCCCATCACGCGTCGACCTCACAACTCATGTGAGCTCGCAGGCTCCGCGACAGCCGCAGAAGCCTTTTGGTGCGACTCGAGAGAGCCCTTTCGCCCGATTCTCTGCCTGAGCCGAAAAGAGGCCTGCATAATGAATTCCATTGGCTTCGCCGGCGGAATACTGCAGGCCGCCCCAAGCCATGGATGCCAACTGCCCGCCACTGCCAGCCAGGACTCGCGTGCCTCTCTGGATAGCCCTGTCCCAGCGTCGTGACTCACGATCTGGGAATAGGTCTTCAGGCTCATCCAATAGAGGGAAGCCCACTCCTTGGCGCTTGACACGTTGGCGTCGACAAGCAGCTGCGTTGCGACTGATGCCCCTTGGAGTCGTCCTTCGTACAACCTTCTGATGTTTCCTGTGACGGAGGATTCCTTTCCGACCCGATAGAAGTTCAATAGCCATGGCAGGTATTGAATCCGCTGCGTAGCCAGTTTCACGCGCCCATGGAATTCCATCTCTTCGACCACTGGGTGCACGTGGCGTGGAAACTCGCCAACCCTCATGACGATGGACCGCCGAAATAGTGGTCCAACGGTGTGCCAATAGGTCGACGTGATGCTTGAACACAGGAGCTCGGAGCGTTTCCAGGGTCGCGGGAGCGGCGCGCCGGCCAACATTGGACCGAGTGCTTCAGCACTGCGGAACCGCGTCGTCCTGGTCACTACCACATCCCACTCTCCCGTGGCCATCTCGCGAACACACATGGCCACTTTGTGTGGGTGCAGCAGGTCGTCAGCGTCAAGGAACTGCAGAAACTCTCCACCGCTAAGTCCCAGAGCGACGTTGCGAGTCGCAAGGAGTCCGCGATTCTCCTGACGCCGTACGATAACCGTCAGCTGATCACTGGAGGCGGCCGAGGCAAATTCACTGGCGATGTGACCGGTACCGTCGGTTGAACCGTCGTCAACGATGACGACTTCAATTGGGCGGTACGTCTGCCTCAGCACGGAGTCAAGCGTTTCACGCAGCGTCTCGGCGGCGTTGTGTGCCGGAATCATGACGCTGACCACGCCTGCGGCGCCAGTCGAATTCACGCAGTCACCATTCGCTCAAGGCGCAGCGTGTCTAGTGCGGCTTGGCACTTCGATACGCCGACGGAAAAACTGAAATGCCTTTCGTACTCTGCTCTGCAGCGCAGCCTTAGCACGTCCAGGTTCTCTTGCGCCAAGGACCGCAATTGCAACAGGCAATCTTCCGGCGATCCGTAGATGCGCATGACATCAGGTGACACCTGCTCGTAACCTCGGGAGCAGTGGGCGGATGACACGACAGGGAGTCCTCTTCGCAAGGCCTCGGCAACCCTGAGCTTGATCCCGCTGCCCGTTCGGCTGGGCGCGACGCATACACTTGATCTGGCGAACAGAGCTTCCATCTGTTCAGGCTCTGGTCGCGATATCACCTCGACGTTGCCGAATTGGGCAGCCCGACCCTTTATGCGCGCACTCGGGTGGCGCCCGGCCAGTATGAGTCTCCATCCCTCCCGACCATTAACATGCGTCCACACATGATTGAGAAAAAAAATGACTCCATCTTCATTCTCGCGGCTCGCCATGTTCGTGTTCACGAGCACCGTGAAGGTTTCAGGCGTCGCCGCCAACGGCTGTGAAGGCATGGGATACCCAAAGTACATGTTCCCCTCCGCCGCACCGCTCGTTCCAGTCGCGCGTTCGTATGCGAGCCTGTCGTGTTCCGTCAGGCATAATCGCAAATCAGCCAAACGATAGCCTTCGAGCGCGCTGCGAATTGCCACCCGCCGATGCAACCATCGGATGCCGATTCGCGGATGACCCGCCGTTGCAGTGAGATACTCCGGGGCAAAGTTGTGGGGTATGAAGACGACCGGCATCCCGAGACGTCTGGCTACACCGACGACCTTTCCAGAGATTTCACCGTTAACGTACACGACACCAAACGTTTTGTGCTTCTTCAGGTATGTAACTGCCGCAGGCGTCGTGCGATCCACATGACGGCCCGTCAGCAACCCAAAAGCCTTCGCGATGAACGGACGCGGCCTCACCAATAGGGATGATTCAATGACAACCGCAGGCTTGGGTTCCAGGAACGGAGGACCGAGATACGTCACTCGCCCACGATGAATCTCTGAGACGGCGCGCAGAAATGCGAACGTGCACTGGGATCCACCGGCGATAAACCCCGGGGATAAACTCGAAACAAACAATGCTGGGTTCTGTAACGTGGACACGCGATTCGCTTTACGGCTGCGGTTTGCTCAACTCAGCCACGGGTCATAGTGCAGTTGATACGTCAGAGCCGGGTTTCGCTGGCCAATGACCTTGGCAGGCGCACCAGCCACGATGGCAAAAGCGGGGACGTCTCTGGTGACGATCGAGCCGGCGCCGACAACGGCCCCTTCGCCAATCGTCACCCCTGGAAGGATGATTGCCCGATATGCGATCCAGCACCGCCGGCCGATGCGGACGCAGCCTCCGCGATTCGCGAACGTCGGCGAATCAGGATCGTGTCCAAGCGTGAGAACGGTGGCTTCAGGTCCGATCGACACGTCATCGCCGATCGTGATACCGAAATGGCGGCCGTCAAGAACGGAGCCGGCATTCACGACGACGCGCGAGCCCACCTCGATCCTCGGGGCGTGCCAAATCTTCACCCCCATTTGAACGGTGCAGCCAGGACCGAGGCTCTTCAAATATCGACGCAAGACGAACCTGCGCAGTCGTCGCGAAGGTAACCATGTGATGCAGTGGTTGTACATGTACACCAGCACACTGCTGACGGTCGCAATCAGGCGACCGCGAACGTTTCCCTTTCCCACATGTATCGATAGAAATCCACGTGCCGCGCGGCGACAACCTCCCAATCGAACCTTGCCGCCTGTTCGCGCGCGGCCACCCTCATCGACGACAGGCGGTCAGGATCCTCCAGAAGCGCTATCACCGTTTCAGACATTGCGACCGCATCACCCGCCGGACAGAAAGCCGCGCACGACTCGTCGAGATAACTTTGAATTCCTCCAATTGTGGTTACAACCGGAGTTCCACAGGCAATCGCCTCGAGCGCCGCCGTGCACGTCGTGCTCGCTTGGAGTGGCATGACAAGCAGGTCCGCTTCTGCCAGCAGTCTGCGATAAGTCTCGTCGTCGACCCGTCTGTGGTGGCTGACGGAATGATGAGAGGACGCCAGCTCTTTCAGGACTTCATGCTTGCCAATTAGATCCCAGCAGATCCTCATCCCGGCATCGTTGTCGCTCGTGGCGCGGACGACATGGCGAAGAACATCGAAATCCCGAAGATGAGATCCTGCAAAGACGAGGCGACGCTCACGGTCTGGGCGCCGACCATCGATAGGGCGGAAGTACAGACGTGTCAACGCCATAGGGGACCTGGAGCACATTGTTTCTCCCCGTCACCTGCTCCCAGAAAGAAACGGATCGAGTATCCATGCACAGGAGCAAATCGAATGCCCTGAAGTGCGTGGTGTCTCTAAAGAGTATGGCTTGCTGCTCTGCCGGATGGTGGACGGTCCCGATGAGTCGATGTCCTCGCCAGCCCGCAAGCCCGGCGCTGAGCAGGCAGCTTTTCTCGGCGTAAATGAAGTGATAGGTGCAGTTGCGATGGCGCATCATGTCGACCGCCACCGCTAGTTCCATCGTGAAGTCGTAGCGAGAGTACTCGATGGATCCCACCGAACCTGGATATCAGGATGCCGAGAGGGCGTAGCATCGTTTCCCCGAGCAAGTGAAGCCAGACGGGTAGTACGACTTCAGGGCTCGAGATGAAATCACAGATTCGGTCATAGCCCGATGGCGCACTGTGGTGTGGATAGCGATAACGCACGAACCGTAATGACCGGCTGCATTCGAGCCTTCGATCCTCTTCGATTCTGTGCGTCGAGCGATGATTCGGATAGGGCTGGAGTAGTCTCAACGTGATGTCACTTCCGCGAAGAGCGCGTCGTTTCGGAACCAGACAATCTATGGAACTGTTAGCCCTTGCTCATCACGGCAAGGCGCAACGCGAGCACGGCACCCTGCTTTGACGAGGTCCGCTACCTTACGGGCAAGGCTGCTTCGCTCGTACATGCGGAGCGCCTCCCGTCTGTCATAACGAGGGTTGCTGCCCAACGTCCACTCCTGAAAGTGCATCAAGACGATCCCAGCCATCTGCGTGACATCCCTTGGGAGAACCGTGGCGCATCCGCTGAAGGTCGAGGTCAGATTCGCCAGTTCTCCCGGCTGTACCGCCGCCAGTATCGGTTTGCCTGAACGTAGGTAGGTAAATAATTTGGCCGGAACTACAATTGAGTAATCGCGGCCGTCTCTGAAGAGCTCTATCTGGAGCAACAGCAACAAGTCTGCGGCGAAGATAGCTTTAATCGAGTCTTCTTCAGAGACGCCTCCAGGTGCGTCGATCTGAAAGCAGCCGTCATACGTTCGAAACAACTGTCGTGTGTTGTCGTCGATCGGGCCAACCCAGCGCAGACGCAAGGATTCTCGCAATCTGGGGTCGCGCGCGCAGGCTTCCTGCAGAGCGCGGAGAATGTACAAAGGAGAGCGCGTGTTGTTGTCCACCTCAACCGGTGCGATATCCAGTCCAAGGCGGCGTTTTATCCCGCCCCGGGCGGACGCCATGTCCGGATGATACGGTCCGAGACCGACGTACACGACGTCGAAAACCGGCCTTACTGACGGACGTTGTGTCACGTCGTGTTCAAAGCCTCGGCAGCTATTCTCATCAAATCCGTTCGGGATGACTGCCACGTCTTCGGCTCGAAGGCCGAAGTCCGCCAGCAGCGCTTGCCGTGCGGCGTCAGTATTCGCAATGACAGCTTTGGCATTTCGCAATACACGCCGTTCGACGCCCCTTTCAATCCAAAGGTCGAACCATGTTCTGTACTTCGCGCCGGGGCCGTAGATCCAGGGATCCCGCAGGTCACACCAAAGTGGAACTCCAAGATGCTTGGCGATATACGACCCGAGTACCCAGGGTTACGGGTGGAGGAGAGGTCGCGAAGACTGCATCGATGTCGGAGAAGTCGCGCACGGCGCGCGCCCGCAACCAAATCCTCTTCGCCCTCCGTACGAGTTGTCGGTTCTTTGTTGCGCCTGAAATAAGTGGAAGGCGCAGGGCAAAGCTTTCAACCTTCTTGACCCAAGGGCGGCGTACATCCTCGTCGAATGAAACTCGTACGACTTCCGTTCCTTCGAGCTTCGACTGCTGCGGATAATGCAGTAGACCCTGAAGCGGCCCAGTTGCTGACAGAACAACGACATCGATACCGAATTGCGGAAGATACCTAGCGAAAGAGGCGGCTCGAAACACGCCACTGTGGCTTGCTGGTGGAAATCCATGACTTGACCAAAAGAAGCTTCAACGTTCTAGCGTTCCTGGCGGCGACCAAGCGGACGCCGCACCATGGCCTGCGGCGATGGAGAATGAGGAATTAGCATGTGAAGATCAGGGCAGCTAGCAGACTTGGATTCCCATCTGCGCAAGCAATGCATCCAAGTGGAATTTTTGAGTCCAGTTCATGTAAGTGAACTGCCCGTAACCTATGTGTCCCGGGAATGAACCTCTGACGGCGCCGCACCGACCAGGATCCGAATGATCCAATTCCTGCAAGGCGCAATTGAACGCCGTCGCGCGTTCGGCGGCGATGCGCCAAGTGATGTCGCCGGTATGCTCAGCCAAGCGGAACCAGACGATGGCCATCTGGCCATTTGCCGTCGTATTCGTCCATGGCACCGCGGCCCTGTACGGAGAGGCGATTCTGCCAGGGATACTGCCACTCTTCGTATCCTGAAGATCGCGAATTCTGGCCGCTGAATACTGAGCCGCTGTGACGAAGTCGTCGATGCCCGTCAGTACGCCCAGCTCATACAGGCCGTTGATCGTGTAGGCGACTGAATGCAGCAGAGGGTCCTCACCTTTGGAGAAATTCATGTGAGGGAACCATCCGGTGGTCTCGCGCGTAGCCAGGAGCCAGTTGCCATTGTTGATTGCGGCTCGTATGGCCGCAGCGTCATTCACGACCGTTCCGTAGCGTGCAAGCGCCCAGGCCGTGCGTATGTGATAGGCCGGGTCTGGTTCGGAGCACAACGTGGACCGTCCGTTGTGCCAGCACCCGTCGGCATCCTGTAGCGGCTACAAGCCAGCGTGCGGTCCGTTCAGCCGCCCGCCGGATGTCGTCATCAGCCAAGCCGGCTTGCATGAGGTCGGTAAAACCCTTAAGGATCTGGCCGGTGTTGAAAACTGCTGGCTGGGGGTTGGGCGTGCCAACGACTCCTCCCGGAAAAGCCCCATTGGTCAATTGTGTGGTCAACAACCATCGTCCCATGTCCCTGGCTGTGTGCACGCAGCACGGTCGGATCGTGCAGGCCGCCCGCGCCGCACGTAATAGCGAGCAAATAATATAACCGGTTGTTTCCGGATAGGATGGCGTCCAACTCTGCGACAGCACGTGGTAACTTTGGGCCACGCCGCCGTCTGCCGTGACTTGTCGAGCGTTCAGTAGCCAGTGGAGGCATGCCTGGGCATGGATGGTTGGCGATTGCACGCCGGCGACGCGATCAATGAAACGCTCCGACAGGCGGTATTGTGCTGCTCGCCGGCTCGGCGCCGATAACAGTGTCCACGGTCTCATAGGCGTCGTGTAATGTGGGTTTCAGGCAATGCGACGTGTTCGGCCGCCATGAACAGCGTCGATCACAAGCTGACGCAGAGAGGGGAGTTCGTCCAGACTATCCGGCACCGTCAGCCGATAGCACGGAACTGATGCGACGAGATGGCTGAGAAATCTGAATTCACGCTCGAGAAAAGACCGCTGGCTAATATCAAACTTGAAGGTGCTCTTGACGAGCAGGACGAGGGCATCGGCCGCCGACATTCTGCAAAGCGCCGCTGCGCCATCTCTCGAGTTCGTGCGGTCGAGAACGCATATCGCGTCGAGCGGCAACGGTCCGGCCGCAAACGACACCTGCGAGCTTCGCAGAAACCGGCGCTTGCCATTTCGATGTGCCGCCTGGCCTCGACCGAGACGCAGGGCCGCCGCACTGTCCTCCCACAGTCGAAGAGACGCATACGGTGCGCTGACAAGAAACTGTCCAGCGGTCTCGCGGACCATCACGGAGTCGTCTGCCAGAATGCGGCCGGCCGCACGCCCGAAGGTGGCGGCCATCGTTGATTTCCCGGCGCCGCTGTCGCCGACAAAGGCGATGGCGCGACCCTCGTGCTCGACCGCGCTCGCGTGCATGACCCATTCACCTGTCAACGAGAGCAGCAGGGGCATGATCTGATCGAGAAAGAGGTGGCGCATCAAGGCAGGGGAGCACGACCTGAAGGGTGTGCACCGAACCATCGAAAGATCTCTCGACACCTGGAAGCGTGCGAGCCGCATGAAATGAATGACGTAGCTGTCGGCCGCCTCGTGCAACGCCGCGAGCACTTCTCCGTCTTTCGTCCGCCATTCGCGGACACGACGGACGGGTGCAGCCGCACGTCCGGGCTTCCGGTGCACTCGGAAGAATACCGACGGCGACACGTCACGTGCCGGGTGCAACTCGGGGAACACCACATGAGTGCCGATCGCGTAACTACCGTAGGTGTAGAGGTGGAGCGACATTACTCCGTGTCGCGGGTGACCAGCTCGCTGAGGAACGCGCTCAGCTGATCGCGGCGTGGAAAAACGTCTTGGTACGTTTCGAACAAGGTCTCCTCGATCTCGGTCAGAGGACGCTGTCCGTTGCACAACGCAAGCGCAGACGCACGCGCGTGACCCCGGCGCGTGAGTGTTGGCTGGAACGACGGGCGTGTCTTCAACAGGTGTTCGCGTGCCATGAGCAAGCCGTTGAACGTGGAGTGCACGAACGCGGCCACCGGCACCGCCTGTCCGGCGTCTCCCTCTAGGGGCCGCCTCACCGAGGCTTTCCACGTCACCACCTTCTCGAGCGGAATGATGTGCAACTCGAGGTCGATCACGTCGCCGCCGCAAACAGGAACAGGCCGATCGACCGGGAAGAACGCCGCGTGTCGATCGATGGCGTCCGCGTCCAGTGGGGAGTTGGACATCGTCACGCCCGGGGCAAGCTCTGCCGAAAACCAGCCGGCAATGCCCTCGAACGTGCCCGATCGCTGCACGTGAAGGGCGACGGCAAAGGTGAAGGCATGGGTCGATGCCGATAGAAGATCGAGAGTCGTTCCCGGCACGGGTTCGGAGAGGAACTGCCCGGTCTGAAATTTGGCGGCGTAGCTGTTGTTGACAGCCCATTTCCGGACGCTGCCGAACTCGAAGCCCGCCGGCGCAGTGTTCCAGAATTCGACTTGTGGCCGAAGATCGGTCTTCTCAACGGGGGCGACCATGAGCGTGAGCCGCTGCGGGATGAGGGTTCCTCCGGGCCTCAAAAACCGCTCGCGTGCGTCGGTCATGTACTCGACCACGCCGGCGTCGATGCCGAAACGGCCCATCTGATCGCACATCACGACATCCACAGGTTCCGGCAGCCTGGCATCCAGTGAGAGCGTGTTCAGGTGAACGATGCGATCGGTGAGACCGTTGTCTCTCGCGAGCCGCCGGGCGACCTCGATCATGCCGGTCGCGTCGATGGCGTAGACTCGCGCCGCTCCGGCGCGGCACGCCAGCAGACCGAGGATGCCGGTGCCGCAGCCGAGGTCGAGCACGACATCGCCCGGCCTCACGGCCTGAGAGATTGCGGCGCTGTAGGCGGCAAGCCGCGCGCGATCGGAAAGGTAAATCCGATGCTCGTTTATCACAACGGACATCGCGCTATCCCTGACATACCTACATGATGACTCTCATGTCCCCGCCCAGCCCTGGCGGGACAATCATCGTCTCATTGCCGCCGTCGGTTGCTGAGCCGGAGCCGCCCTGCGTCAGCTTGGCGACCGAGCCGTACGTGGTCAGCGTCGGTGCATGGTACGGTGGCGCTTTTCTGTGGGACTCGGGTGTCAGAACGTGCCCGGTTGGCTTGTGCTTTTCCATGTCAGGTTTCCTCATGAGTGCGGGATCGTGAGCCAGGACTCGATGCCGAAGATCATCCATAGCGGCCAGATCGCGACGCCGCTGACCGGAGCGTGCGGTTCCCACGCGGCGAGCCGTGCGTGCATCCGGCCGACGTGACTCGCGTCGAGCCACCCGCGCGAGACGAGACGCAGAGACTGAAAGACGGGTGCTGAATCGAGCTGCGAAAACATCCGGGGAAAGAGCGTGCCAAAATCAGCCTTGTCCAAACGGGTCCGGATCTTTTCAGGGAGAAGGCCCTTCATCGACTGGCGCAGCACGAACTTCGTCTCGGCCCCGCGCCATCGCTGTTCCTCAGGAATGGCCAATGCAAACTCGACGACATTCAATCGCAGGAGAGGGCTTCGCAGCTCCAATCCGTGCTCGGCCAGTACGCGGCTGAGCGTTTCGTGAACGTAATATCTCCAGCCATGAGTGAGATCCCGGAAGATCTCTTCCTGTGCCAGGCTCTGCCACTGTCGGCGAACTGGTTGCGGCGGGTGAAGCCGATCGGCCAGCGCGACAGACTTCGCGAATCGATCCGAGATCCAGTCCGGATAGCCTCGTCGCAGCATGCGCCTGACACGGCGTAGCGTTCGCGGGATGAGCGGTCGCACGGCGAGGTTGACGAGAGCTCGCGCGTTCACTCCGTCTGCCAGCATCTGTCGATGCAGGGCCGTGAGCCTCATTTGCTTCAAGAGATCGGCGTAGTGCACGTGGTGCCCGGTCAGGCAGTTATCACCACCGAGCCCGCCGAGAAGCACGCGGCAACCGTGTTCACGAACCGCCTTGTAGAGAGGACGCTGTGCGACACCGTTGGGACATTCGGGAAAATCACGGTGTGCCGCGAGCACAGCCTCGAACGCCGACTTTGAAGGAAGCGCGAAGGACACCCGCCTCGTGCAGGCGCCCCACATACGATCCGCTTCGCGCACGTACTCGCCTTCGTCGCAGTCGAGTCCCGGATACGCCACTGAGAACGTCTGAGTTGGCACGCGCACTTCACCACGCGCGACGAGGTCTCTGGCCACCGCGGCGACTGAAGAAGAGTCGAGACCGCCGCTCAACTCGATGCCCAACGGACCCTGCGCGCGACTGCACGCACGTACGGCGGTGCGAATCTCTCCGAGCAGCGCCTCCGCGTACTCTCCGTCCGTCTTGAAGTGTATGCGGCGCGCCGGATCGAACGTCCAATAGCGGCGCACCCGGTGTCGGGATGCGGTGATCGTCAGCGAATGAGCTGCCGGGAGCCGTTGAATATCGCTGTAAAGCGTCTCGTCCACGGTGGTGACGGCGTTGGAGAGATACTCCGCGGCTATGCCTTCGTTGGGATCCTGCCTGATGCCGGGATGACGGAGAAGTTGGCGCAGTTCGGAGCCGCACGCGAACAGTCGATCGTCGAGGTGGTAATAGAACGGTCTGATGCCAATAGGGTCGCGCGCGCAGAAGCAGCACCGCTCTGCCCGATCCCAGATCGCGAACGCGAAATCGCCGGAGAGGTGCGTCGCGCACTCGTCGCGCCACAGCTCGTACGCCAGAAGAATCGCCGTGGCGTCGGTGCCATCCATCACCTGAAGATCCGCCGTACGCGCCGCCTCTCGAATGTCAGCGCCGTTGTCGATGAGCCCTTCATAGACGAGAACGAGAGTGCCCCGGGCACTCTCGGCGGGCCGAGTATCGCGCAGGGTATCGGGCGCCGCGTGCAGCACTTGATGGGCCAGGCCAACCGGACCCTCCACCCAGGACCCCGAGCCGTCAGGCCCTCGGTGGCAGATCGCCTCGTTCATGCGCTGCAATACCGGGACGTCGAGCGGACGCCCATCTCGCTGGAAAATCGCACTGAAGCCGCTCATGGCGCAGTCAGCTCCAGCCGACTGAATACGGTCTCGCGAGCTCCCGAAGCACAGGCGGCGTAGCGCCCGCCACGCGCGAGCAAGTCGTCGTGCCTTCCGGATTCGACGATACGGCCGTGTTCCATGACGTGGATGACGTCGGCCTGCATCGCCGTCAGGAGTCGGTGAGTGATGATGACCACCGTCCGATCGAGGGCAGCCGCACGAAACCGCGCATACCAGTCGCCTTCGGCCCACGGATCGAGCGCGCTCGTCGGCTCGTCGAGCAGCAAAATTGGTGACGGCCGGGCCAGTGTTCGGGTCAATGCCAGCCGCTGCCATTCGCCGGCGCTCAGCTCCGAGCCGTCCTCGAACATCTTTCCAAGCGGCGTGTCGTAACCACGTGGCAGTCCTTCGATGAACGTGGACGCACCGGCGTCAACGCTCGCTCGGCGGATATCAGACCCGGTGAGGATCGACGAGGCGCACCCCATGCGGATGTTCTGATCAACCGATTCGAAGTACCGCCCGGAAGGCTGAAACAGCGGCGAAATCAGATTTCGCAAATCGCCCAACAGAAACCGGCGAATATCGATTCCATCGATCTCGATCGAGCCCTCGAGTGGATCGTAAAGCCGGCACATGAGCTTGACGAGCGTGCTTTTTCCCGCACCGTTGGGCCCGACGATGGCGGCCGTCTGACCTGCCTTCACCTGCAGATTGAATCCGTCGAGCGCTGGGGTGGCTGAGCCAGGATAGCGGAACGTGACATTCCTGAAACGGATGCCGTCCTGAACCGGCGACGGCACGCCGATGGGTTTCCCTGGGGACGCGATGCGAGGCTCGAGGGCGAGGAACTCGAACAGCGCTTCGATGAAGAGGGCGTTCGTATGGATCCGCGCGATGTTACTCAGAAGCGATCGCATGGTCGTCAGGCCCCAGGCGAACGCAGAGTAGAAAGCTGCAAGCTGTCCGAGTGAGATGAGGCCCTGTACAGCGCGCCAGGCCATCGCAGCGACCATGGCTCCCATGACGAGCGTGCTGCCCGCAGTGGCGCCGGCTTCGGTGAGGCGGCCGTGCCACAGAAGGTTGAGGTGCTCTTCCCGCAGCCTCGCGCGGAGAAGGCGATGAGCGGCCTGGAATCGGCGGCCGGCCTCGAACCCGCGCAGTTCGGCCGCGTGGTCGGCAGAGGTGAGCACGAAGTCGTAGTACCACGCGCGCCGCTCGGTCTGCGTCGTGCTTCGACGCCAACGTTGATACTCGAGCGCGTGTGTCGAGACGACATACATCACAGGAAGCGCGCTGAGAAACAGAATGGCGGGCAGCCATGGGCCGAACGAGACGAGCACGGCAACGAGACCGACGAGGACCACCGACCCTTGAAGCACGTCCACGAAGGCACGGCATAGCTCGGCCGGACGATAGCTGGCCTCCTCGCGCGCCCGATGCAGGCGATCGAAGAACTCAGGTGATTCGTAGAAGGCAAGATCGAGGCGCACGGATTGTGCATGCACACGTTCGGTGATGTGCTCTTTGAGCCGCTCCTCGTGCAGCGTGCGCTGCCAATCGACGGCGGCCGTGAGTGCCTGCGAGAGCAGCATCAATGCCGCCCCAGACAATGCCCACAGGGCCAGCGACACCGGCGGGCTCTGCCCGCCGGTGCTGTTTGAGGCCGCCACCAGGCGGTCAACGACACCGCGCGTCACATACACCAGTGCCACCGGACACAGGCCGTTCGCGACGACAAGAGTCGTCAACCGGGCGAGCGAACGGTCGCCAGGGCTTCTCAGCAGCCTGACAGCGTTCCGCAGGAGGGCGATATGCGTCTGAACGCGAGCGGAGATCCCTCCAGCGAGTGGCATGAATCGGTTCAAGAAAGTGCTACGCAAGAGGCGCCGTCAGTGGCACGAAGCCATCGCTGCCGTCCGCGTTGCTCGACTCGTCGTGGTCCATCTCGACCCAGGCGTGCGCTTCAATCCGGCCCAGGTGCCGGCGCACGCCAATCTTGGTCGCGGCGTTCACGCCGTGGCGTTTGAGGAGCGCGCACGTAACGAGCGCACGGGGCAGGCACGACGCTGTGACGACTCGCGATCGTGCGGCGGCATCCACCATACGCTGCGTCGTTGTCGCATACGCGGCGTTATCCAACAGGGGCTGCGGCGAACCGCGCCTTTCTGCGAGCCGGTTGAGCCACGCCTGCGTACGCCGGCAGCCAAACATGAAGAGACTGGCACGGACCATGGGCAGCAGAATCAGTGCCTGGCAAAGCAACGATTGCTCGAGCCGCGACAGGGCCGCGAATCGTCGAATAGTCGTCACGAGTTGAAGCGGACCAGCCCCTCGGCGGCAAGCGTTTCCAGCAGGCTGGTCAGGTCCTTCCGAAGCAGGGTCGGCTCGACATCCCACTGGCCCTTCAGTGTCTGGTACGCCGCCTCAATCGAGTCGGCAGAGGTGAAGACGCTCCACATCCACGCGCCCACGTCGTCGAGGCCGAAATACGATTCAGTCTTGAGATTCAGGATGACCGACTCGCCGTCCAGCTCGGACACGAGAACGTCGTCGGGCACCTCGACGCGACTGTTGAAGTTGATCGCCACTATGGCCTCGTTTACATGACGAGCCGGCGGAATCCCCGGGCGGCCCGATACGCATACGAGCCGGCCAAAGAGACCGGGTTGCGCGCGCCGAACGCGTGGCGCATGTAGTCGACATCGGGAAACGCGTGGCCGGCGAGCACGCGAATCGCCTTCGGCAGGCTGCCCGCGTGCCGGGCATCCAGAATGATCCGGTTGAGCTGGCCGGGACGAGCCATGAGGTACGCCCGAGATGGCTCCTGACGCTCTCGAGCGAGTGCTCGAAGCGCGGTCACGTGCGTCGACGTTCGTGCCGAACACCCGAAGAACGCCGTTGCCAGCTCGACTCCCGTCGCGCTCACGTCGCAAATTGATTTTGCCACGGCAAGGCGATGCAGCCGCTCCCACTGATGGTCCCGCAGCCCATCGGCCAGCACGTGAATGTCGTAGAGCCAGATGAGTCGCGTCGAGTTCTCGTGGTGGCTCACTCGATGAAGGCACGCGAGCAGGAGGGCGTGTACGGGATCTGGGACGCGAAACCCAGTCGTGAGATTTTCGAGCTCCACCGCGTCACGCATGAGTTCGTCGAACGCAAAGGTGCCGGTGAAAAACGGCCGATGGCTGACATCCCAGTGGAGATCGACGACGTGACACAGCGCCCGGTGAGGTTCGCTGAAGATCTGCTGTGTGTAGACCGCTTCGCGGGTCACCATGTTGCCCCGGCTGTATCCAAGCGCGTCGAGTACCTGGCCCGCGAGTGCGACATCCCTCTTTGCCACGAGCAGATCGCTGTCGCATCGCGATCGCAAATGCGACGGCGAGTAATGGGTGCAGGCGAGCGCCTCGCCCTTGAACGTGAGCACCGGAACTCCCGCGTTCCGCAGGGCCGCAACCGCCCGAGTCGTCTGCCGCCGAAAATAGTCATCAGTGAGCGCCGCCCGGCGAAGCTCGACATCGAGAGCGTTCCTCGCGTCGTTGGGAACGAGCGGCCAAAGTCCACGCGCACGCAATGCCTGCTTGACGATGCCACAGACGCCATGCGCCTGTGCGTCGGCAACGACTGCGACGTCCAGACGTTTGTGGAAGAGATCAGCATCCCTCCTGATCAGCGCCGCCAACCACTCGACTGATGCCGCCACGTCAGTGCAGTGCAGTCTGTGGAGCCTGGGAGGGTCCGTACCTCACGCCGATAGTAGTTCGCGTAGTAGTAGCGATCGCGATCGAGGTTCACGCGATTCAGCACTACGCCGACGATCTTGCCGTTCGCAGCCAGGAGCTGACCGATCGCCGCCCGCGCGACTCCCCGGTGAACCATTTCCGAGCCCACAACGAAGATGACGCCGTTCGCAAGGTGGGCCAGCACGGACGCGTCAGTCACCGCCATCACTGGCGGTGAGTCGAGAATGACCCAGTCGAACCTCTCGGTCAGGCTCTTGAGGAACACCTTGAAGCGCGGCGAACCGAGCAACTCGGCGGGATTTGGTGGAACGCGACCAGCGGGTAACACCCACAAACCGGGGACCGCTGTTGGTCTCACTGCCTGACTTGCCTCCGCATCGCCCACGAGCACGTGCGACAACCCTGGCTCCTGACGTTCACCGAGCAGCTCGTGCACGGACGGCCGGCGCATATCGGCGTCGATGAGAATCACCCGCTCACCCATCTGCGCCAGCGCGATCGCCAGGTTCGTCGAGACGAGGGTCTTGCCTTCGCCGGGACAGGTGCTCGCGACGACGAGACTGCGCGAACCTTCATGTGCCGACGAGAATTGAACGTTCGTGCGGACGCCCTTGAAGGCTTCGGAGAAATTGGGGGGCACGCCGTTGTTGATGAGCGGCATGCCGGAGAGTTTGCCTTTTGAAATCCGCGGCACGAGACCAAGGCAGGGAAGGTTCAAGTGGGCGGTGATCTCGTCAGGTGTCTTGATTCGGTTGTCGAGATGTTCGAGCACGAGAGCGAAACCGACACCGAGCACGAGGCCGGCCGCCAGGCCGAGCAGCAGATCGCTGCTGTGTCGCGGCAGCACCGGACTGCGTGGTACTTCGGCCTGGTCGACAACGCGCACGTTGGATGCCGGCAGATTGCCCGAGATCCCGGCTTCCTTCGCGCGTTGCAGCAAGCCATCGTAGATCTGACGGTTCGTCGTCACTTCGCGTTGCAGCACGCCGTACTCAATTTCTTTCCGGTTCTGGGCGAGTGCCGTGGTCTTCTGGGTGTTGAGCGCCTCGGTGAGGCTCTGTTCCTGCGACTGGGCCGCGAGGAATTCATTGCGCACCGACGCCATGATGTTGGCAATCTCGGCATCGAGCTTCGTCTGTGCCGAGTCGATGGCCACCGCCAGCTTCACCATCGTCGGATGCTTGTCGCCGAAGCGTCCTCTCAGCTGCTGCCGCTCGGCCTGATGCGTCGCAAGCTCGGACTTGAGCTGTTGAATGTACGTGCTCGAGAGAATCGCGGGGAATGAATCCGGGCTGCCGCCACCGTCGCGGATGCTGAGCAGCTGGTTGTACTGTGCCTCTTTTTCGAGCCGCTCCATTTTTGCTTTCGTGACGGCGCCGTTCAGCTCGGCGAGCTTCTGCACGACGATGTTCTGGGGGTTCTCGAGGGTGACGGCGTCGTTCTGCTCGCGATAGCCCTGCAGCGCCATCTCGCTGGCTTCGAGCTGCTTGCGTTGCACGTCGAGCTGCTTGGTGAGCCAGCCAGACGCGTCCTGCGACACGAGAACCCGCTCGTCTTCAGCCTGCGCAATATACTGATGCACCAGTTCGTTGACCACGCGCGCCGCCAGCCGCGGGTCAGGCGATCGGTAATTGACGTCGACGAGCTGGCTGTTCCGGATAGGGGAGATGGTCACGCCGCCCAGAAACCGGTCGATCGCGGCGGACTCTTCCTTGTTTTCGTTCGATGCCTGTGGCTCGAACGACGGCGGTTTGGGCTGAAGTGCCTGAGTGGCCCATCGAATGGGCGCCGTCAGGGAATTGCGCACGCTGAACGACCGCGTCGCTGGCGCTGCCGGCGCCGGGCCGCCAAATGGCGGCCGGTCCCACATGTCCAGCGCGGTCAGTGTTCGCCGCGCGATGGTGCGGCTTCTCAATAGCCGGTACTGCGTCTCCGCGTAGTCGTAGGCCGCGCGGTCCTGCTTGACGACATCTTCAAACGTGAGCACGTTTCGCTCGTCGTTGGCTTTGATGATTAGCTGCGCGGTGGCTTCGTACACCGGCAGGGCGGTGAACGTCTGAAGCGCCGCGTAGGTGCCCACGAGGACGAACGTCGTCAGGGCTATCCACCGGCGTCTGTAGACGGCGCGTGCGTACTGAACCAAGCCGCCGTCGGACGAAAGACGGTCGTCGTTCTCGCCGGGAGTTGCTTCGTGGTCGATCATCAGAAGAACCTTTCAAGAACCATGACCGTGTCGCCGGCACGCACCGGATCGTCCAGGCCTGCCTTCAACTCGACCTTCTTGCCGTTGATCATGCGGAAAATGCGGATGCGCGTCAGGGAGCCGCGCTCGGCGACCCCTCCGGCCAGGGCCAGGGCCTGCATGACCGTGACGTCTTTCTCCAGGGGGATGGCGCCGGGCGTCTTGACCTGGCCCAGGACATAGATCGACTCGGCTCGCGGCACGAGAATCACGTCGCCGTCGCGCAGCACCACGTTGTCGCCGAGCAAGCCGGCCCGAAACGCCGCGAGATCGACTTGCTGCACTTCCGATGCGGCCCGCGGATCGCTCGCGTCTTTCGTGGCGCGCGAACCCTTGACGATCAGAACGTGGCCCGCGGCGTTGCTCGACGTCGATCCGGCCGTGGCGAGCGCTTCGATCAGCGTCATCTTCGCGGTCAGCGGGTATGTGCCGGGCCTGCCGACCTCTCCAACGATGAAGATGCGCTGGCTGCGGAACTGTCCGATGCCTACGGAGATCTGAGGGTTCTGAAGGTAGCCGTCCGCGAGCCGATCGTGCAGCTCACGTTCAATCGCGCGCAGCGTCTGACCGCCACCCCGTACCCTGCCGATCAGCGGGAAGTTGAATGTGCCATCCGACTCGATCGGGAACTTGCCAGAGATCTCCCCTTCGCCGAAGACCGTAATCTCGAGCACGTCCTGCGGCCCGGCGGTGTAGTCGGGGGCCGGAACGGAGACCGATCGGGAATCAGAGTCCGCCACCGCGGGTTGTGCCACCGCGGGTTGTGATTGTGCGGGAGACGCACAGACCGGTTGAAAGACAATTACGGCAGCGAACATCAGGGCGCTTGAGGTGATGGCAGAATTGCGCATGTCATTCACTCTCATCAGGCTTGTGGACGGCGACGGCGCACAGTGCCGCAAACATCACCGCATTACCGGGCAGCTGGAGGCTGAAGTCCACCGACTCCTGAAGGGCGATCCCGATGAGACCGGCGACCGCGCCGACTCGGAGCCAGTAGCTGGTAGGACTGCGATCGCCGGCGAGAAAGCGGCGGCGTACTTCGCGTATGAAGAGCCCCACCAGGATCATCGCTGGAATTCCGACCAACAATCCTCCTTCGGCCGCGAGCTGCAGGTAGTCGTTGTGCGCCTCGTCCGAGGTTGGCGTGGCGATCGACTGGAAGAACGGTGTGACAACGGTGTACGTGTTGAGGCCGGTGCCTGTCACGGGAAAGCGGCGCGCGACCTCGAGCGCATCGCTCCAGTGACGGATCCGCCCGCCCAGGCTGAATGGCGTGACGGTGCTCGCACGGTCGAACCGGTTTTCGATCAGCGGGACCCCCGTCCAGATGACGGTCACGAACGCGAGGCACGCGACGTAGCCCACCATTACCATCCGGCGCTGCCGCGGTAAGGTCACAGTCCGGCGTCCCAGCGTTGCCACCCCCACGACGAGCATCGATGCAAATAGGCAGCCAGTGCCCGACCGTGAGGCGGTGAACACAACAGAAAATCCCATGATGCCGAGCGCCAGGCCTGCGAGCACGACGGCGCTCGCTTCGGGCGTCGAGAGCCAGAGCACACGATTCCGCCATCCTTCGATTCGGCGCATGGCGCGGTTGGAAAGCGCCATGAAATAGCCGAGGCCCGCCGATATCGCCATCACCATCCAGCCGGCGAAGTGGTTGCGATTGACGAAGGGGCCCCAGGCGGTATTCTCGTCGTACGGATCCCAGACCCAGTAGATACGGCCGTTCGGTGTCGCTCGCTGCGCGATCGCAATGATCGCCACGATCGCGCCCAGGGCGAGCAGTCCCACCGCAAGGCGGCGGGCGTCAGCTGTTCGGAGGCCTGCCGCGCCCCCCGCCACCATCAACCCCAGTGTCAGCGTGAACACCAGCGCGGTGACGGTGGCCCGTGGACGAAGCGAGAGGGGCCGCCATGCCGTCGTGGATTCGGCGGAAAACGTGCCGTCCGTGGCGGCCTCGATTTCAATGGGCAGTTGCATGTAGTTCTGAACGAAGCTGGACGTTGCCGGACTCACTGCGCGGATGACGAATGGCGAGAGCGGAATCAGTTGCAGTAACACGGCGCCGCACACCACCAGTACCAGCAAGCAACATCGGATGCCCAAGTGAGTGCTGAAGGCTCGAACCGCGGCGAAGACCCAACAGGCCGGTAATGAGGGCGCCCCACTGAAGGGGCCAGTAGGCCCAGGGATACACCGCACCGAGAGCCAGTACGCCCCACGACACCGACACGAGGGCTGTAGCTGTCATGAGTCTGATGGGGCGAACCCGAAGAACTATTGACTGGGGCTTAGCTGGCAGGCTCCGAGCGTATCGCCCATGCCGCTAGTGGGCGGGAACTGCGTTCAGCGACACGTCGATCGTGTGGCGGCCAGGAGAACTATCGGCTCGCGCTTGACGGGCAAGGTCCGATCGTGTCGCCATGGAGCTGGTGGGCGGACACAGCGCTCGCCGAGACCGTGATTGTCTTGCCGCCTTTATGCTCTTGCTTATGGCAGATCGTCACCTTGTTTCCGTTGTGATGGGAATCGTCGTCATGGTCATCCCGATTATCGCGGTCGTTGTCATGCCGGTCTTTGTCGTACCGGTCGTACCGGTCGTAGTCGCGTTTATCGTGATCGCGTCGGTCACGATCGTCGTTGTCGCGCGAGTCGCTCTTCTTCGAATCCTTGCGTGAATCGTCGTCACGGGCAGCGACCGTCCCAGCCAGCCCGGCGACCAACGCGATCACGAGCACTATCTGTCCCAGGCGAAATCGTAATGTCATAGAGGTTCCCTTTCCTATCGACTCGGCCTCAGTTGCGCCAGTCTGAGAGTACCTTTTTCGTCAGGCAACAACACGCGGTCGATTGTGCCGTCTTCGTTCCGATCGATCTCAATCTCTTCGATGCGCGAACCGTTCCGGTAAACCCACGTATCGATGACCCCGTTCCCGTTGAGATCGTGCATGACGAAGTCGATTCGCCGCATCTCGGCATTGTAACCCGGAAACAACTGTCCGGCTTCTTCGCATCGCTCACCGTATTTGCCGCACACGCGCCAGCCTGCGATTCCAAGGAAGGCCGCCACGCAGCCCACGAGCGCCAAACCCGCAGTCTGCCCGGCGACCCTCCGCAGCCAATGGTGCCGCCTCATGGAGACGCCAGAGAGTGCCGTGACCGATGCTCGTTACGGACGTACCCGTGTTTAGCAGCATAGATCATGAGCGCGAAACGGTTTGGTACTCCCAGTTTTCGAAAAATCGACGTGATGCTGGCTCTTACCGTCGCTTCACTTGCAGCCAGGTGCCGGGCGATATCCGCGTTCTTCCAGCCCTCGCCCACGAGGGCGATCAGCCGACGATCTCGCGCGCTCAGGGCTGGGCCCCGAGCTTGTGCGCCATACCCTTCCTTCCGGCAATTCGCACGGGCCAGGTCGAGGTACGCGACCGGTCATCGCGCGTCCGAGCCACGCCTCGCCCGAATGGACTTTTCGTATGGCCATCAAGAGCTGTTCAGGCGGCCGGAGCTTCGACACGAGCCCGACGGCGCCGGCCTGGAATACACGCAACGCCACGCCCGCACCAGTCGACATGCTCACCGCAATAGTGCGGACGGTTCCTGCCAATTCCCTGAGATGGTCGAACACGGCATCGTCATCGGCCTCGTCGAGATCGAACAGCACGACATCCGGTTTCTCGGACACGTCGTTGCGCGCCGGCGCACTCAGTACTTTCAGATCGGGTTCGCCGGCGATCAGGCTGGCCAGCGAATCGAGAACACCGCGCTGGCGGCCAACTAGATTGATGCGTATGACTGGCCGGAGAGGCACGAAAGATGTAGCTCCGCCCCGTGAATTACAGGTGAGGCATCGGAGGCCCACCATCACGAGCGCGCACGACTCATTGTGAGTCCGTCTTCTAATGCCTGCCAATTGGAGGATCCGCGAAAAATAGCGTGGAGTAGAGATCCTAGAGAGCGTGGAGTCGAGATCCTAGAGAGGTCCGCGTTTGATCCCATACGGGATCGCCCGCAAGTCACGTCTCGCACGTGACTCACTGCGACGTGAATAGAACAGAGATCCTATAGACGCGTCTCCTCGAACGGGCACGGAGACGGCCGGCGACGCGTTCAGGATGCGCTCTTGATTTGGCGGTGACCCCGAAGTGTCGTGACGGCGGGCTGTGGGGTCTTGATGAGGCCTTGCCGCAGTGCGTACATGACCAGCTCGAAGCGGCTGTGCAGCTCGAGTTTCCTGAAAATCGACGTGAGGTGATTGCGCACCGTCGCTTCGCTGATGTGGAGGTGCTCGGCAATCTCGCCGTTGGCAAACCCCTGCCCGAGAATGGTGATGAGCTGCCGCTCGCGAAGCGTCAATCGCCCGGCTCGTGAAGCGTCGGCCGTGCCTGGCTCACCGGCCGACAACTCGCTGAGGAGACGGGCCATCGTCAGCCGATCAAGCCAGACCTCGCCGGCGTTGACCTTGCGAATTGCCTTTAACAGAAGGGAGGGCGCTTGATCCTTGCCCACGAGTCCCTTCGCGCCAGACCAGAAAATGCTTGACGCAATCTCGGCGTCGCAGGCGCTCGTGAGGACAATGACGCGCGTCTTCTTGCTCAGACGCGAGATCAGCGCAGGCACGAAGTCGCGGCTGTTCCGATCGACGTCCATGAGCGCGATGTGCGGATGCGCGGTCGACAGCATGGCGCTCGGATCGTCGATAAGCGAATGCTCGCCGATGACGCTCATCGCCGGCTCGTTGTCGATCAGAATCCGCAAGCCTGCACGTGTGATGCGATCGTCTGCGAGAACCAACACGCGAATGTCGCGCTCGTCGCGATGTTCTCGCGAGTTGGTTTGGTGTGTCGCACGCTTTGCTGCTGATGTGGGAGGCATGAAGGAATTCTGAGTACGCTCGTCGATTTTACACACGCTGAAAGATCAAGTGCGAGTAAATTCGCGTACAACAAGTGCGTACAACTGCGTAACAACCAATGCGTTCAAACAAAAATAAGAGCATAGCTCTTCAAGGCAGACCGACTTCGCCCGGAATCGTACAGATTAATCGCACCGACGCATCCATCCATCTGACTAAGTGCACCGGCAGGCTCGTACACCAGGTAACGATTCGATGACTGAGGTCGTGGCGTGCGGCATCGATCGCTTCCGTACTAGAACGCGGTTCTTGTTTGCGCATCGGAGAACGTCCTACGCGTCGGAGAAAATCCACGCTCGGAGAAAGTCATCCAGGAGGAAGACTTTCTCGAGTGTTCGATTTTTGGACGGCCGAAGAATGGCGACTACGGCTCCGGCGTCGTGACGACATCTGTCCAGCTCAGTCTGTATCGGCCGTCTCCTTTTAGCTGTTCATTTGTGCACACCAGCGTGCTTACGGCAGGCATCCGACCGCACCCGATGCGCCGGTTTCTGGCGCGGCGTGCCAGCGACTGGTGTTCGCCCGTCGTAGGCTGTTCGCACGAGGGCAAATCATCGAAGAACCCTGTGACGAGCTTGTAACACCCGCGACAGCCGTTGTCGCTTCAGGAAGCGCTTTTGACTCGGCTGTGACGCCGGTTCGTGGCGTGCGCAGGACGCGGGCGCGGGATTGCAGCTTTGATCAGCCCCTTGCGGAGCGCGTACATCACCAACTCGAAGCGGCTGTGGAGCTCGAGCTTCTTGAATATCGACGTGAGGTGATTGCGGACCGTCGCTTCACTGATGCGCAGCCGATCGGCGATCTCGCTGTTGGCGAAACCCTGGCCCACGATGGTAATGAGTTGACGCTCGCGAATCGTGAGTCGTGAAATCTCGGGTGCATCGGAACCGTGGTCGCCGCGCCGCGACAGCTCACTCAGCAGCTGGGCCATCATCAACCGGTCGAGCCAGACCTCTCCGGCGTCGACTCTGCGTATCGCCTTGAGCATGAGCGTCGGCGTCTGGTCCTTTCGCACGAGCCCTTTGGCCCCGGACCAGAAGACGGCAGATACCATCTCGGGGTCGTACGCACTGGTGACCACGATGACGCGCGTTTTCTTGCAGAGACGTGCGATGAGCGGCGGGACGAAATCGCGGGTATTTCGATCGACATCCACAAGAGCGACATGCGGCCGTTCGATCGTCAGCACGGTACCTGGATCGTCGATGAGCTTGTGCTCGCCCACGACGCACATGCCCGGTTCGCGATCGATCAGAATTCGAAGCCCCGCGCGCGTAATGCGATCCTCCGCGATCAGCAGCACGCGAATGATGCGATCGTCACGATCGTCACGGGGGTCTTCTCGATCTGGAATGGGTTTGATAACTGATTTCGGCCGCATACGGATGTACGACTGATGACCGACCGATGGCAATCTAGCACACCTGCAGCCGCCGGGCGCGTGCCCATTTCGTCTATGACGAGAGAAATTTCCGAAGGCGCGGGCAAGGCAAGTTCGATCAAGCGTTTTCGCTAATTCGACCGAGCGTTTTTGCTAAGAAGTCATCCGGCAGGCAGACTTTCTGCCCGCCGTCTCACTGAAGGATGGCGACGGCGGCCCGCAGATCTTCGAGCGCGAGCCGTTCTGCGGTTTCCGCCTGCCGGAGCGAGAGCGTGGCGCTCTCGAGAATCTGCTCGGGCTTCGACTGATGGCCGGCTGCAGGCCGGGCCCGGCCCGCTTGACGCGCTTCGAGGATCGACCGCTGACGCAGGCCGTCGACGCGCAGCCGCCAGCTTTCCAGCCGCTGCTGAAGATACTGGCTCGCGCGCGCAATCGACGGGCGCTGGTTGTCGGGCACTTTGTCCAGGAGATCGAGACGATCTTCAGCTGCCTTCAACTCTGGAACGATCGTGCCTTCGATGGTGTGAATCAGATTGTCGGCTGACGTGCGTCCGGCGCGATAGCGATCGATCTCCGCATCGTATTGCTTCGCCGTGCGCTGCTCGAGCGCCGCCATTGCCGCCAGCTCGGATCGCCCGTCGTCGATGCCGGCCAGGAAGAACGCCGACGCAAGCGTCAGCACGCCGGTGGCCGCGAGCACTTTGCCCGTGCGCTTCACCGGCGGCTTTCCCTTGTCGATCTCGCTCGTCAGCACGAAGCCGCACACCGCACCGACGAGCAACGCCGCGAGCTCGGCTTTCGCGGCAATCGATCCCGTGACGAGCGCGCACAGGAAAAAGACTCCGGTGAGCGGCGCCAGCGGCCTGGCCACGTGCCAGGGAATGAGGGCCTCACGCGATTTGAGAAACACGCGGCACGCCGCCGCGGCGAGCAATCCGTACATGCCCATCACCGCACCAGACGCGCCGAACGACAGGCCCAGCGGGCTCATCGACAGGCTGACGAGACTGGCGGTAATGGCAGACGCGATGCAGACGGTGGCAAAGGCCATCGAGCCGATCAGCCGTTCGGCAATGATGCCGAATGCGGTCAGTCCGGCGAGGTTTGCCAGAAGGTGGATGAACCCGGGATGTACGAACGAGGCTTTGACCAGCCGTAGCCATTCGCCGTTGGTGGTGAGAGGCCCGATGTTGCCGCCCCAGGCAATCAGCGAGTCGGTCTCCCAGCCGGTGCCCAGCGCCATCAAGAAGAACACGAGCACGCAGGCGGCGCCGAAGAGGGGCGCGACAAACGGCCAGGGTGTGCGGTCGGCGAGGGCCTTCGCAAATGGCTGGGTCACCGGCCCGCCCCGCGCCGTTTCTGGGAATCGCCTGGCCGCCGCGCGGATGGTCACCAGGGCGCGGATCGCGCTCTTCCGGCGTCATCAGATAGCCGGCGAATCCCGCGAGCACGCACAAGGCGATAAAGGTCGACACGCGGCACTGTAACCAAGATGCGTGCCTGCCGCATGTCGGAAAATGGTCGAGGTTTTCGACGGAATGCCGACGCGCGCTGCCCGAATCGCTTTCAAGACTGGCAGTCGATCGTCGAGGTTTGTAACAGGTCTCAAACCGCCTCCGAAACGCGCCGCGCCTGCCCTCGGGTTCCGATATTCCGGAGCCTTTTTCAAATAGTCGGAGACGTCCTGCGATATTTCAGACCCCGGACGAGGACTTCTGTCCTATCATCAGGCACTTACGGGCCATGCCAGGTCGCACCCCTGCTGGCACGCGTGCTGCTCTATCCACAACACCGCCAGTGGCCACGAAGTGGCCGCCGGCGCTGCTGAGCATTGTTTGAGGAGGTCTCATGAGAGCGTTGAATGTGTTGTTGCTGGCGCTTGTCGCGGTGGTGTCGGCCCCGCCGATGGCTGCGCGCGGCGATGCCCGGGCCCAGGCGCCAAAGGTTGCGATTCCCAAGCCAGGCGTGCCGGAGATCATGACTATCGAGGGGACGTGGGTGCGCGCTGCCTATAACAATGAGGGCTACGCCATCATTGGATACCACATCGCCAACATGTCTGTCGGCGAAGAGTGGATGCTCCTCGACTTCGGGACGACGCTTCGCGACGGCGTGGGGAGCCAGAAGCTGGTCCGCGAGTCGATATCGCTCGAGATGCCCGATGGCAAGACGATTCCGATGGCCGACAACCAGGCGTACCGGGCCGCCAATCTCAGCGCGCTCCAGAATCGCGCGAGGGTCACGCGCGACTCGATCAACTACTTTCCTCCGGGAGCGACGCGCGCCTGCCGCATCGGCTTCTTCGCCGAGCTGGATCAGCGCGCGATGTCCTATGACGAAGTCGAGCTGAGCACTCAGCGCGCCTGTCTGGGCCAGCTGTTCTTCCAGGTACCAGGCGGGATCAAGTACGGGCAGCACTGGCTCAACGTGAAGTTGAAGGACAGCCTCGTGCGCGTGCCGTTCAGGATTCTCACGAAGGAAGAGGAGAAGCTGCTGAACCAGAATTACGGGGATATCCGTAAACAGGTGCAGGACGCGTTCAGGCCACCGAAGAAGTAGGCGCGCGGCGGCGTACGATCCCCGGTACTGGGCTGGCGGCGGTGCTTCCTGCACCGCCGCCTTTTTTCTTTCAGTTCGTCGAGGAGATGTCATGAGCGCTGAACAGACTCGTCTGGCGGAAGCCCGCACCGGGAAAACCGCGTGGAAGCGATGGGGACCCTACCTGAGTGAGCGTCAATGGGGCACCGTGCGCGAAGACTACAGCCAGGACGGCAACGCCTGGGACTACTTCAGCCACGACCACGCCCGCTCCCGCGCGTATCGCTGGGGAGAAGACGGCCTGGCCGGCGTCTCCGACGATCATCAGGAGCTCTGCTTCGCGCTGGCCCTGTGGAACGGCAAGGATCCCATCCTCAAGGAACGCCTGTTCGGCCTGACCAACAGCGAGGCGAACCACGGCGAAGACGTCAAGGAGTACTACTTCTACCTCGACTCGACGCCGACGCACTCGTACATGAAGTATCTCTACAAGTATCCGCAACTGGCCTATCCGTACGACGAGCTCGTCAACACGAACAAGAAGCTGACGCGCCAGGATCTCGAGTTCGAGCTCGTCGACACCGGCGTCTTCGACGAGAACCGTTACTTCGACGTGTTCGTGGAATATGCGAAAGCGTCGGCCGAGGACATCCTCATCCAAATCACGATCTGCAACCGCGGGCCCGAGGCTGCCACGCTGCACGTGCTGCCGACGGTGTGGTTCCGCAACATATGGTCCTGGGGCGGCGACGTGCCGCGGCCAGAGCTTCGCCAGCAGGCCGACGGCGTGATCGAGATTGCTCACCCCAGGCTGGGCGGCCGATTCTTCTACGCCGAGGGCGCCGAAGACCTGCTGTTTACCGAAAACGACACGAACGCCCGGCGCATCTTCAATCGTCCGAACGGTACACCGTACGTGAAGGACGCCTTCCACGAGTTCATCGTGCATGGCCGCAGGGAGGCGGTGAATCCAGACCGCAAGGGGACCAAAGCCGCGGCGCATTATCCCGTGACGGTCGCGGGGGGCGCTTCGCAGGTACTCCGTCTGCGCCTGAGCGACGCGGCTCCGGCCGCATCGTCCGGGCCGAAGGTGCAGGCGGGCCAGTTTGGCAGCGCGTTCGACAGCGCGATGACTGCGCGCCGGCGCGAGGCCGACGAATTCTATGAGGTGGTCATTCCCCGTGCGCTCGATGCCGATCAGGCCAACGTCATGCGCCAGGCGCTCGCCGGCATGTTGTGGACCAAGCAGTTCTACAACTACGACGTCGACAGGTGGCTCGAAGAGCGGGGCGCCAGCCCGTACAAGGCGAGCTTGAACCCGACGAGAAATCACCAGTGGCATCACATGTACAACGCCGACATCGTGTCGATGCCGGACAAGTGGGAATACCCGTGGTATGCGGCCTGGGATCTGGCCTTTCACGTCATCGCGCTGACGCTCGTGGACGAAGATTTCGGCAAGCAGCAGCTGGATCTGATGCTGCAGGGACAGTACCTGCATCCGAACGGCCAGCTTCCGGCGTACGAATGGAATTTCGGCGACGTCAATCCTCCGGTGCACGCCTGGGCCACGATTTTCACGTATCGCATGGACCAGGTGAGCCGGGGCAAAGGTGACGTGGAGTGGCTCGAGCACGTGTTTCAAAAGCTGCTCCTGAACTTCACCTGGTGGGTGAATCGCAAGGACCGCAGCGGACGGAACGTGTTCGAGGGAGGGTTTCTCGGTCTCGATAACATCGGCGTCTTCGATCGCAGCGCGCCGCTGCCCACGGGCGGCTACCTCGAGCAGGCCGACGGCACGGCGTGGATGGCGCTGTTCTGTCAGAACATGCTCGAGATTGCGGGGGCCCTTGCCCAGGATCGGCCTTCGTACGTGCCGATGTGCCGCAAGTTCGTCGAACATTTCCTGTGGATTGCCTCGTCGATGGTGCATGCCGGCGAAGACGTGGGGATGTGGGACGAGGAGGATGGCTTTTTCTACGACGTGCTGCGGTTGCCCGATGGATCGGCCACGCGATTGAAGGTCAGATCCATGGTGGGACTGTTACCGCTCTGTGCGGTCACGTCCTTCGACCACAACGTCCAGTTGTGGAAAGATCCGGAAACGCTGCGCGGACTCCGCAAGTTCCTCGAGGCACGCTCCGAGTTGTGCGAGCACATTCACGATCCGAGGGTTGAGGGATACAAAGGCCGGAGGCTCGCGGCGATTCTGAACGAGGACAAACTGCGGCGGGTGCTGAAGGTGATGCTCGACGAGAACGAGTTCCTGAGCCCGCATGGCATCAGGGCGTTGTCCCGCTACCACAAGGATCACCCCTACGTCTTCACCGCGGCGGGCGAAGATTACCGGGTTGGCTATCTGCCGGCAGAGTCCGATAGCGGCATGTTCGGCGGCAACTCGAACTGGCGGGGCCCGATCTGGATGCCGGTGAACGGCCTGATTATCCGCGCGCTGCTCCAGTACTACGCCTTCTATGGTGATTCGTTCACGATCGAATGCCCGACCGGTTCGGGACGCCAGATGACGCTGTACCAGATTGCGGAGGAAATCGGGCGGCGCTTGTCGTCCATTTTCCTTCGCGGCGCCGACGGAAAGCGGCCGGTTTACGGAGGAACGAAGAAATTCCAGGAGGATCCGCACTGGCGCGATCTCATCCTCTTCTACGAGTACTTCCACGGCGACAACGGCGCCGGGCTCGGTGCGAGCCACCAGACCGGATGGACGGGACTCGTCGCGAGATCGCTACATCTGTTCGCGACGACGACGCCCGAACAGGTACTGGAGCAGGGCAAGGTGGCGCCGCTCACCGCAGTGGAGACCGCTGACGAAGCATCGGTCGCGCTAAAATGAATCCGATGCGGCCCCCGACACGCGCAACGACGCTCTTGATGGTCTTTGCCGTGTCGGTGGCGGGTGTCCTTGCCCAGACGGTGGTGAAACCGCCGAAGAACCGGTATACACCGCAGCAGGACGTCGAGATCGGACGCGAGGGAGCGGCCGAGGTTCGCAAGCAGTATCCGATCATCGAGAACGAGCAGATCGCCCGCTACCTCACGGCGCTGGGCGATCGGCTCGTGGCTCACGCTCCGCCAGAGCTCAAACAGCCGGTCTACGAATATTCCTTCACGCCGGTGAATCTGAAAGAGATCAACGCGTTTGCGCTTCCAGGCGGCCCGATGTTCGTGCACCGCGGCATGTTCGACGCCGCGGCCGAGGAGGGCGAGGTCGTGGGCGTCATGGCGCACGAGTTGTCTCACGTGCTGCTTCGACATGGAACCGCGAACGCCTCGAAAGCGCAGAACCCGTGGCTGCAGCTCGGTCAGGTCGCGGGCGTTGTCGGCGGCGCCGTGGTCGGCGGGGGGATCGGATCGGCGATCGCCCAGGGCAGTCAGTTCGGACTGGGAACGTTGCTTCTGCGCTACAGCCGCGACTTCGAGAAGCAGGCCGATCTGCTGGGTGCGCAGATCATGGCTCGGGCCGGCTACGACCCTCGAGCCCTTGCGCACATGTTCGAGACGATTGCGCGCGAGGCGCAATCGAGCGGAGATTCCGGCGCACCACAGTGGATGAGCAGCCATCCGGATCCGGGCAACCGGACGGCCTACATCACGAAGGAGGCCGAGGCGCTGACGCTGGGAAGCCCGGCCAATACGAGCCAGTTCACGCCGATCAAAGCGGCGTTCGCGTCGCTCCCACCGGCCAAATCGATGGGCGATCTCGCGCGCGGAAAGGACGAATCAACGGGCACCGCGCCATCCGTGGGAACACCCGGGCAGCCGGTGCCGCGACCATCGGCGCAATACAAAGACATCAACGGGGGAAAAGTGTTTCAGGCGTCGGTTCCGTCCGACTGGACCACTCTCGCGTCGAAAACGGCTATCAAGGTCGTGCCGCAGAATGGCTTCGGTCAGCTCAACGGACAGACGATCTTCAGCCACGGCGTCGAGTTCGGCATCACGAAGGCGGGATCGCGCAACCTGCAGGACGCGACAAACACCTGGTTGAAAACCATCGCCCAGGACAATCCTCAGCTTCGTCTCGCCGGAAACCAGCAGGCGACTCGCATTTCCCAGCGCTCGGCCATCGTGACGCCGCTCTCTAATCGCTCGCCGCTTGGCGGCCAGGAGCTGATCGGCGTCTACACGACCTTCCTGGCCGACGGAAGCCTCTTCTACTACCTCACGATCGTCCAGGAGAAAGACGCCGGAGCATTTCAGAATGCCTTCCAGCGTGTCGGCGAATCGATACGTCTGACGGAAGCGCGCTGAGCCCGCTGTTAACGCAGCGGCTCAGAGTTCCGGAACCTGGAACTGCCTGCTTACAAAGCGGCGCAGGCTTCCTGGATGGCTGGCAGCAGATCCGTGGCGATGCGGTACTTGTACACGAACCCGAGCGCGCCGATTTCGAACGCCAGATCCTCGACCTCTTTGTCGTCGCTGGCCGTGAGGAACACGACTCTGACCTGAGCAATCCTTTGCTTGAGCTGGCGGCACGCCTCGAGGCCGTTCATGTCGGGCATGCTGATATCGAGCACGACGACGTCCGGGAGAAGATGTGGCGCGGCTTCGAGCAGCGATGAACAGGTTGTAAAACAGCCGAGAACCTCGCAATCGGGCTCCAGCAGCCGGCGCAGCGCCGTCAACACCGATTCGTTGTCGTCTGCAAGAATAATCCTGGGCTGCACTGCGCCATTCTATTCGACCGGCGCCTTGCCCTCATATCGGTTGCGGGTGACCGCAAGAGGGTTGCGCCATAGAATAGGGGCCGTGACACACGATGGGTCGATGACCCTTGCGATTGTCGACGACGATGACGATGTGCGGAGGGCCCTCTCGCGGCTCCTGCGCTCCATGGGACATCAGGTCAGGACGTTTGCATCGGCGGAGGCCTTCCAGGCCGACACCGTTGTCGCCGACTGCGTGATCGTCGACGTGCGTCTGCCGGGACAGAACGGGCTCGAGCTGCGCGAGCATCTGCGCAACCGGATCGTGCCAACGCCCGTCGTCCTCATCACCGGTGACGGCGACCGGCTTGCACCTGACACACCGCACGCCGTGGATGCCCCCCTGGTGACCAAACCTTTTGACGACACCGTGCTGGCGGCAGCGATCGCCTCTGCGATCTCGCTGGCCCGGTCTCGTGGGGAGCTTCATGAGCCCTGACGATCGTTATCGCCGAGCCGCGGCGGCCGGAGGCGTCGGCGTGTGGGACTGGAATCTCGCGACCGGCGAAATCTTTGTCGATCCCATCCTCAAGGAGCTGCTCGGCTACCAGGATCACGAGATCCGCAATCACCTCGACGACTGGGGACGCCTCGTGCATTCCGACGATGCCGCCGCCGTGTTCGAACATGCGCAGGCGCATATCAGAGGCGAGGCGCCGTCCTACGAGATCGAACACCGCATGCTCCACCGCGACGGCAGCATCCGATGGTTTCTCGCGCGCGGGTCGGTGACGCGAGACGAGCAGGGAGCGGCGGTGAGCATGGCCGGGACCGACACCGACATCACCGGCCGCAAGCGCAGTGAAGCAGCCTTACGACAGGCGGAGGAGCTGAACCGGCGCATTGTGGACAGCACCGGCGATTGCCTGAAGATCCTCGATCTCGATGGACGGTTGCTCTACATGAATCCGGTCGGGTTCCGCATGCTCGAGCTCACGGATGTCTCGGGGTTGTTGAATCGCGCGATGGCGGAATTTTTCGACGGCGAGGCTCGACGAGCCGCGGAAGACGCGCTCGCGGTGGCGCGGCGCGGCGGGTCCGGGCGATTTCAGTACCTGATGCGGACCATGTCGGGCGTGGCGAAGTGGTGGGACGCCGTCGTGACGCCAATCACTGATGCGAACGGGACAGTGGTGCAGCTGCTGGCCATCTCGCGCGACATCACCGAACGGCGCCGTGACGAGTCGTTTCGCGCCGGGCAACACCAGGTGCTCGAGATGATCGCCACCGGCAGGTCGCTGCCCGACGTGCTCGACAGCGTGGTGCGTCTGGTCGAAAGCCAGTCCGACGGCATGCTGTGTACCGTGCTGCTGCTCGACGAGGATGGCGTCAGTGTTCGCCACGGCGCGGCCCCGAGCCTTCCCGACGACTACGTGAAAGGGATCAACGGCCTGTCCATCGGTCCGCGTGCGGGCTCCTGCGGAACGGCGATGTACCGGGGCACGCGCGTCATCGTCGCGGATATCCTGACCGATCCGCTGTGGGAGGGCCTTCGGGACGTCGCAGTGCGATTCGGACTGCGTGCGTGCTGGTCGACGCCGATCTTTTCGCCGCAGCGGAAAGTGCTGGGCTCCCTGGCGATGTACTACCGCGAGCCGCGCGAGCCACGCGACGAGGAACTGCGGCTGATCGAAACGGCCGCCGACATCGCCCGTATCGCCATCGAGCAGCAGCGCGCGTATCAGGCTCTGCAGCACAGCGAGGCGCGCAACCAGGCCATCCTGCGCGCGATTCCCGACTGGATGTTCCTGACGACGGTCGGCGGGGTCTTTCTCGACTATCACGCGCGAGACGCGTCGAAGCTGCACGCCGCGCCGACGTCGTTCCTGGGCAGGAACGTCCGGGACGTGCTGCCCCCGTCGATCGCCGACGCGCTCGCCGCGGGATTCATGCGCGCGAGCGCCTCGGACGAGCCCGAGAAAGTCGAATACACGCTCGGGATCGAGGACGCCGAACGGTTTTACGAGGCGTGCATCGTCCGGTGCGACGGCGACAAGATTCTCAGCATCGTGCGCGACATCACCGAGCGGAAGCGCTCGGACCTGGAGCTCGACGCGCACAGGCGCGAGCTGGCGCATTTGAGCCGGGTCGCGATGCTCGGGGAGCTGTCCGGGGCGCTGGCGCACGAGCTGAGCCAGCCACTCACGGCGGTGCTCAGCAATGCGCAGGCCGCACGCCACGTGCTGGATCGCGACCCGCTGGATGTCGAGCTGTTGCGCGAGACGCTCGACGACATCATCAGAAACGACCAGCGGGCCGGCGCGGTCATCGATCGCCTGCGCGCGCTGCTGCGCAAGGACGACATCGCGCTGCATCCCGTCGATCTGAACGACGTGGCCCGCGAAGTCGTCGATCTCGCCTACGGCGAGCTTGCGTCACGGCGCGTCACGGTGAAGAGCACGCTGCCCTCCACGATTCCGCCGGTGCTGGGCGATCGTGTGCAGCTGCAGCAGGTCGTCCTCAATCTCGTGCTGAACGCGTGCGATGCGATGAACGGCACCCACGCGACCGATCGGCACCTTGCGCTCTCGACGATGGCCAGTGACGGCTTCGTCGAGCTCGTGGTGGCGGACCGCGGTCCTGGCATTCCGGACGGGCAGCTCGAGCGGGTGTTCGAGCCGTTCGTGACGTTCCGCGAAGAAGGTCTCGGCCTCGGTCTGGCGATCAGCCGTTCGATCGTGACCGCGCACGGCGGATCGATCCGGGCGGAGAACAACGCCGACGGTGGGGCGACGTTCCGGTGCCTCTTGCCGGTCGCCCAGGGTCGAGCAGGCTGCGTCATCGCGTCTGTGACAACGCGCTCGAGCAGTTTCAGTTCGCCGTAGTTATCAGTCGATGTAGGCCGGGTCCTTCGGACCCGGCCACAGAGGCGGGTCGGAACGACCCGCTCTACGTACGACGGCGAAATCGAAACTGCTCTAGCCTCAGCGAATCACGATCGCGGCACCGACCGACCAGAAGTTGCCCATCACGTTCTCGGCAGTGCGCTCGCTCGTCACGAGATCGCCGAGAGCGGCCGCATGCTGCGACCCGAACACCTGCGCACCGAAGCGGCCGCGCAAACGCCATTCCCAGCCGGCGCCTATGCCGAGGGCAAAGGCCTTCGATCGGATCGGCGGCGCGTTCTCTTCGACAGTGTCCAGCCAGTTCTGCAGGAACGCCATGCCGAGAGCGCCTTTGAGAAAGAATCCGTGACTGACCCATGGCCGGACCTGCACGGCCGCCATCAGGAACGTCATACGCGTCCGATCGCCGGTGCCAAGCGTCTGCGGCACCCAGAGGACTTCCACGCCTAGGTCGGTTCGTGGATTGATCGACACGCCAGCGTTGCCGACGACGCTGGGGGAGTGTATGTAGTTGGTAATTTCGCAGTCGGTGCAGTCGCCGAGGAGCGTCATGGATGCGCCCCCGACGACGATCCACGGATGCCTGGCGTCTTCGGTCGAGCCGCTGGCGGGTGGAGGATTCTGTCCAGCCGCGAGCGCCGGCGTGAGATGGATCAGCACGAACAGGACCAGCGTGGACGCTCTCACATGCCACTCCATGTCAATGCGACCCGGAATTGCGGGAAGTGAAACCGCGAATCTTTGGGACCTGGACCCTGGTAGTAGGTCTTGCGGTCGAAGAACTCGCCTGTGATTCCGGCGCCAAGCCGGCCGCGGAGTGGCAGCTTCAGATCGGCTCTCACGCGTTGAATCAGGTGATTGGCCCTGACGCCGTCGAGCACGTGCAGGTGGTGGGCTTCGTAGGCGAGCACGAAAAGCGGCAGATTGTCGCGCCGCACGCTGAGAAAGCCTCCGAAATTTCCTCCAGGACCATAATCGTAAAAACGCGGGCCGGTCGACACGCCTTGTCCGGCGTCTTCATCCTCGACCGGTTCCGGCAGCGGTGCGCTCCCTGGAGGAGGAATCGAATCGATGGCGCCCAGGATGGTAAATCCGCCCCAGCCCGATCCCCATATCGTCGTGCGATCGCTGAGGACGCGGTTGAAGCCGGTGGTCACGTGGAAGGATTGCGCGCCGAACTGATACGCGGGGTTCTTGTTGTACTGGTATCCCTGTTCGATCGCCACGTGCAGACTGCCGTTTCGATAAGACTGGCCGAGAAGACGCCCGCGGACATACGCCTCGCTCAACCCGCTGCCGCCGCCGAACGTCAGGCGGACGCCGAACGCATCGTAGGGCGTGCGGCTGCGCCCGGCTTCCAGGTCGCCGTATCGAAGATCCATTTCCACAAACGGGTTCGTGCTCGAGACCGCGTCGTCTGTTGTTGAGTGCCGCCAGATGACACCCGCCGATGTCAGTGCACCAAGTTCGGACGGTACGAGGTCGGGCGGCGGGTCCGACACGCGAGACGCGTCGCCGGAGCGGAAGCGGTTGTACCCCGTGATCGGGTCGAGCACCGCCGCGCCGATTTCGCCCCAGAGACGGGAACGGCCCGTCGTGCGCGTATCGCGCACGAGCCAGGCGGCACGGTGGAACATCTCGCCAAGCGCGATACCGCCCATCGTCGTATTGATGAAATCGTTGAGCGACGCCTGGTTCGTTTCGCCGAAGTACTCCCACGTGCCGCTGCCGAACGCCGTGAGGGCCGACGATTCCCAGAAGTCCAGGCCATTGGCCCGGCCTGTGGTGAAGTAGTTGTTGCCCTGGTAGGGGTGGCCGATCTGATTGACGGTGAAGTCATCCAGGTCCCACTCCCATCCGCGTTTCATGTTGGTCCACCACGTCCCGGGCGTAATCTTCGCGGTGTCCTGTCCTCGTATCAGATTCGCCAGCTCGTAGAAGATGTTGACGTAGGTGACTTGAAGAAACGCCGTCCCGAGCCGGCGTGGGGGACAGCCTGGACAGACGCCGGCCGGCGCGTTGGCGCCGGCGCCTTGATTGAGATTGAGGTTGAGTGCCTTGGGATCGATCTTGAGGCTGATGGGTGCCGGATCTGCCGTGGCTGTCTCGACGGCAGCCGATGCTGGATCGGGAAGTACTGCTTGCGCGAAAGTACTTCGCCCAGCTACGAAGGCAAGCGCGAGCGCGACGAGAGCGTGAGAAGCGATTCGCAATGTTATGTATGTCAAAGTCGACGAGATGTGAATATACCCTATGCGTAGCAATAAGGGAGGGACATCCGATGCGGAAGAACGTGCTGCGGACCGACAACCAAGGTCAGCTTCGACTGACCGTTCACGTTCGGAGGAGCCATGAGCTCGATTAAGGGTCGCACTTCTTTCTGTGCCGGCGTCGCCATTGCCGCGCTCGCGATTCTGGCGGCGCGGCCTGCGGGCCAGCAGCCGTCCACCGCGTTCGTCGGCGTCAGCGTTTTGACGCTGGAGAACGACACGGTCCTGGCCGACCAGACGGTGATCGTCAGCCAGGGAAAGATCGTGTCGATTGCGCCGGCGGCGAAGGCGCAGGTACCGGCCGGCGCCGTGCGCGTCGAGGGCAAGGGCCGGTTCCTGATGCCGGGCCTCGCCGAAATGCACGCGCACATCCCGGGCGGTGCGGCGACCAATCAAGCGGTCGAGCGCACGTTGTTTCTCTACGCTGCCAACGGCGTCACGACGATTCGCGGGATGCTCGGCGATCCGCGTCATCTCGAGTATCGGGCGCGTGCGGCCAGGGGAGAAATCGTCAGCCCGGTGATTTACACGTCGGGCCCGTCGTTCAACGCCAAGACGGCGGCGACGATTCCGATGGCCGTCGAGGCCGTGATCGTGCAGAAGAAAGCCGGCTACGATCTGCTGAAGATCCACCCGGGAGTGCCGCGAGACGTGTTCGACGCCCTCGCGGCCAAAGCCGGCGAGCTGCAGATCCCCTTTGCCGGCCATGTGCCGGCGGCCGTCGGGCTCATGCGCGCGCTGGACGCGAACTACGCCAGCATCGATCACCTCGACGGATACGTCGAGGCGCTCACGCCGAATCCCGCGGGCGACTCGCAATTCTTCGGCACGAATCTGATGGGTGTGGTGGACGAAACCAGGCTCGCGTCGCTCGTCTCGGTTTCGAAGGCCGCGGGCGTGTGGCAGGTTCCGACGCAGGTGCTGATGGACAACCTCTTGAACGACATGCCGACCGCGACGCTCGTCGCGCGGCCGGAGATGAAGTATGCGATTCCTCAGGAGTCGATCAAGAACTGGATCGCGCAGCGCGAGAAGTTCCAGACGATTCCTCAGGCCGATCGGGCCCGGCTGCTCGGCCTCCGGCGCCGCTTCATCAAGGCGTTGCACGATGCGGGTGTGCCGTTCGCGCTGGGTTCCGACGCGCCGCAGTTCTGGAATGTGCCGGGCTTCTCGGTGCACCGCGAGCTGCGGTCGCTCGTCGATGCCGGACTGACGCCCTATCAGGCACTCAGGACCGGGACCAGAAACGCCGGCGTGTACTTCAAGACCGAGTCGACGACCGGCACGATCGCGGCGGGCAAGCGCGCGGACCTCATCCTGCTCGACGCCAACCCTCTGCTGAACATCGACAACAGCACCAGAATCGCCGGCGTGATGGTGAACGGCCGATGGATGTCGAGGGCCGAGATCGACAAGCGACTGGCAGACGGCTCATAGAGCGGGGGCCTCTGACGAGCTGGAGCCCGCCGGTGCCGCAACGAAGAGCCGTTCGAGGACGTTCATCAACTGCGCGGTGTCGACCGGTTTCACGACGTGCGCATCGAAGCCCGCGGCCTGAGATTTTGCGCGGTCGGAAACCTGGCCGTATCCGGTGACGGCCACCAGGATAGGCCGGCGGTGATCGACGGCCGCATTGGCAATCTGCCTGGCCACCTCATAGCCGTCCATCAACGGAAGTCCAAGATCGAGGAGCGCGGCGTCCGGCTGGAACCCCGTCGCGGCATCCAGGGCGCCGGGGCCGTCGAATGCCACTCGGGTCTCGTACCCGGCAGCCTCGAGGGCGTCGGCCAGCAGCCGCGCGGCGTCGACGTTGTCGTCCACGACCAGAATGCGACGCCCGGCAGGAACCGATTGCTGTTTGCCGGAATCAAGGTCAACGGCGTCCTCGACGCCCATCGTTGCCGCCGCGGGCAGGCGAAGGATGATTTCGCTGCCTTTCCCCACGCCTGCACTGAAGGCCTCGACGGTTCCCTCGTGTAGCTCGACCAGGCTCTTCACGATCGTCAACCCGAGACCCAGCCCGCCGTGCGAGCGGTCGAGCGCCTGACGCTCCTGGCTGAACATTTCGAAGATGTGCGGCAGCATCTCCGGAGAGATGCCAATCCCCGAGTCGGTCACGCGAAGCTCGATGTGCGCGTTGTCTCGATGCGCCTCGATGCGGATATTGCCGCTGGGCTCGGTGTACTTGGCCGCGTTGGTCAGCACGTTGCCCACGATCTGTGTCAGGCGCGTCGCGTCGCCGTAGACCCACAGCGCGTGTGGAACGTCGACGGCCAGTTGGTGACGCCGCTGTTCGAGCAAGGGCCCCGACGCCTCGATGGCGTCGGCCACGACGTCGGCCAGATCGACCCGCTGCCGGCGCAGCTCGATCTTGCCGCGTGCGATGCGCGAAACGTCGAGCAGGTCGTCGACGAGACGAATCAGGTGTCGAACCTGACGGTCGATGACGGTGCGTTCCTTCTGACTCGCGTCGCTACGGAGACCCATCAGCTCCAGCGCGGTGAGGATCGGCGCCAGCGGATTCCGGAGCTCGTGTCCCAGAATCGCCAGGAATTCATCCTTTGTCCTGTTCGCCGCTTCCGCCAGCCCGCGCAACCGGTCCGCCTCACGCCGTGCACGCGAGAGATTCAACAGGGACGTCACACGTGCAGTCAGCTCGCGGGCACTGAATGGCTTGATGATGTAGTCATCGACGCCGGCGTCGAGCCCCGACACGCGCGCTTCTTCGCCGGCACGTGCGGACACCATCAGAACGGGAACCGCTTCGGTTCGAGCGTCACGCCGCAGTTCGCGCAGCAGGCCGAACCCGTCCAGCTCGGGCATCATCACGTCGGTGATGACGAGGTGCGGCGGATTCGCTCGCGCCTGTTCGAGCGCGGTCAGGCCGTTTGTGGCGGTCGTGACATCCCAGTCGCGCAGCAGCTGGCACAAGTAGTCGCGCATGTCCGCGTTGTCATCGACGATGAGCACGCGTTCCTTGCCGGATCGCGCGGCGGGCTCATAGTGCGACGCCGCTAACGCCGGACGAAGATCGCCGTCCAGGAAAGGCGTTTGCCGCCACCGGGCTGCTTCGTCGACGACGGCGGCGGTGTAGCCGGCCGAAGCCGGCATCGACGTCGTGGCGAGGCGATCCTGAGGGAGGTGCGCGGATCCCAACGGTATCCGGAGGATGAACCGCGTGCCTGCGCCGATCTGGCTCTCGGCGCGAATCGAGCCGCCGTGCAGGCGAACGAGCTCGTGCGTCAACGCCAGGCCGATGCCGGTCCCTTCGTGCGTGCGCGATTTCGCGCCTTCGATGCGGTGGAACCGATCGAAGATGCGCGGCAGCTCCGATTCGGGAATCCCGGTTCCAGTATCGGCGACGGTCAATTCGACCGTCTCGTCCACGCGACGCAGCTCGACGCGGATCGAGCCGCCGAACGTGAACTTCAACGCGTTCGACAGCAGGTTCAGGACGATCTTCTCCCACATGTCGCGGTCGAGAAACACCGGCTCCTCGATCGTGTCGCACGCTACGTCGAAACGGATGCCCGCGTGCTCGATCGCGGAGCGAAACGCGCCGGCAATCTCGCGCGTCAGGCCGCTGATGTCGGTTGGACCGTAGGTCGCCTGCGTGCGGCCGGCTTCGATTCGGGAGAAGTCGAGCAGCGCGTTCACCAGCTTCAGCAGGCGGCCGGCATTCCGTTGCAGGATGTCGACGTCGCTCCGCTGTCTGGCGTTCAGCGCCCCGTTGACATCGTTCTGCAGGTTTTCGATCGGCCCGAGCATCAATGTCAGCGGCGTTCTGAACTCGTGGCTGACGTTGCTGAAGAACACGGTCTTCGCGTGGTCGATCGCCGCCAGCGCTTCGGCGCGCTGCCGTTCCACTTCGTACGCGCGGGCATTGGCAAGGGCAGTGGCCAGCTGATCGGCAACGAGCCCGACGAAGCTCCGATAGGGCTCGTCGTAGGGCCGGCGCGGATTGAGACCGACGACGAGCCGTCCCGAGCGGCCTGCGACGGACGAGGCAATGGGAAGCGTTTTGACGAGATCGGGCGGCGTGCCGGCCAGGCGCTGGACGGCGTCCGGCGTACATGCCTGCAGTTCGTCGTCGACGTAGGCGAGGGCAAACGTGACGTCGTGCGGTGTGGCCGCAAGCGTGTCAACGGCAAGCACGCACGCGTCCCGCATCGTTCTGGCCCTCGCGTTCCGTTCCGCGAGATCGCGCAGCAACGCCATCCGTCGCTGTCCGACGACCCGTTCGGTCGTCTCGGTCACGATGCAGAAGACGCCGCCGACGGCGCCCGACTCGACACGCACCGGGTCGTACGACACGTCGAAATAGGTTTCCTCGAGAAATCCGTACCGCTCGAGCTCGAACAGCAGGTCCTGGGCCGAGAATGCCTCGCCGGTGTGCACGACGCCCGCCAGCAGATCGTGCAGCTGGCTGTCCCAGATCTCGCTCCACGCCCGACTCCCCGGGAGCCCCAGAGCGCTCGGATGTTTCGCGCCGAACACCGGACGATATGCATCGTTGTAGAAGACGATGAACTCTGGACCCCAGAACAGGATGATCTGCGCCCTGGAGGGCAGAAGCATGCTGAGGGTGCTGCGGAGACTCTGTGGCCACGTCTCAGGTGGGCCGAGTGAAGTGCTCGACCAGTCCATCTCGCGCATGCGAGCGCCCATCTCGCCGCCGCCGGCGAGAAACGTGAGCGAGCGATCGACACGTCGATCCGTCATGTATCGCACGACAACACGAGCACGGTCAGATCGTCGCCCTGTCTTGTCCCCAATGAGAATTGCTGCACCGTCTCCAGAATCGATTTCACGAGCGCAGCTGGCGCCTGTTCGCGGTTGGCCTCGACGCAGGCCAGGAGCCGTTCCTCTCCAAACTCAGCGTCCTCGATGTTGCGTGCCTCGGTAATCCCGTCGCTGTAGACGACCAGCCGATCTCCAGCCTGCAGTTGCAGCGTCTCTTCCTCGAACTGCGCCCGTTCGAACACTCCGACGAACGTGCCACCGGTTCGCAGCCACTGCACGCCACTCCGCCCGACGAGCAATGGCGGATTGTGTCCGGCATTGCTGTAGGTCAAGCGGCCGTCCTTCGAGAGGGTGGCAAACACCACGGTCGCAAACTTTCCCGGTATGGCCCGGCGGAGCATGGCCAGGTTCGCCGCTGCGAGGGCCGCCCCTGGATGGGCGGTGTGACCGCCCGCCGCGAGCAGCGCCAGCACCGAAGACGCGAGCAGCGCCGCGGAGGGACCCTTGCCCGTGATATCGCCGAGGGTAAATGCGAATCCGCCGCCGGCAACCTCGAAGTAGTCGAAGAAGTCTCCGCCGATCGTCCGTGCGGGGATAGACGAGGCGGCGACTTCGAACCCGTCGCGTGAAAGACCTCCGGGAGGAAGCAGCAGTCGCTGAACCTCGGCCGCGTCATTGAGCTCGCGCTCGACGCGCTGCAGGACAAAGCCGCTGAAATCCCAGAGCCGGTGTTCCTTGACGATTCGGCCGTTTTCGGTTGTCCACAACAGAACTGCCGGAAACCGAAGTGCCGTGCCAGGACGCGTCAGGTTGCCGTGGACATCCGTTCCGGTCACCGTGGCGGTCACCACGAGGCGATTGCCGGCGACCATCACTTCCGTGTCTTCGAAGCGGATATCCTGAAAATTGACGAAGAGCTTCCGCTCGGCCTCTTCGAGCGCCTGCCTGCCGTTGAGGGTTCCCATCGTCGGGGTTTCGACGGTGCAGTTGTCGGCATAGATATCGATGAGGGCGGCGATGTCCCTGTCGGTCCACGCGCGGAGCCATCGGGCGAACAACTCGGGAAGCGATTCAGTTGGCACGGCTGCTACAGTTTATCGAAAAGCCGGATCATCTCGAGGCTAGACGAAAGCGGGCTCCCATCACAAAGGCCCTCGGGAGTCCGGGATATCCCAGCGCCGAGTCGAACGGCCTCGCGCGGACGCCGCCCGCACCGAACCAGCGTGTTGCGCGTTGTGCTAGGATCCCGTTTTCGCCTTGGGTGCCCACGAGGGCATAACAGGGAAGCCGGTGAAAATCCGGCGCGGTCCCGCCACTGTGAGTGAAGGCGCGCCGCTTCAATAACCACTCGGCTGAACAGCCGGGGAAGGTGAAGCGGCGGCGAATCGAAATTTCCGATTCGCTCCTTCCGAGCCAGGAGACCTACCCAAGGGTTCTGCGGTCGACTTTCTGCGACGACAGAGAGTGTGCACTGGAACCCCCGGCCTTCAGCCGCTCTTCCACGCACGGCATTTGTCGTTCCCATGGTCTGCCGCCTCGCTCGCGGAGGCAACGTCATGACCGCTTTTCCTGTTCGTGTCTCGTGGATTCTTCTGCTCAGTCTCGTGTTCTTGGTTCCGGCCGAATCGGCTGCGCAGCAGCCGGTGACGGGAACGGTGCGTGACGCAGCGTTAGCGGGGGTGGTTGTCGATGAGGCCGACGCCGTGCTGCCTGGCGCCCGCGTCACCGTCGTCGACGCCGTCGGACGGACGATCGACACGAAGCTGACCAATGCCGAGGGCAGGTTCGAGATTGACGGACTCGCTCCAGGAACTTATGCGGTCGTCGTCGAGCTGCCGCAGTTCACCGTGGCGACTACGTCGGTTGTGGTGACTGCTTCCGAGCCGGCACCCTTCCTTCGCACGATGCTGAGGGCCGGTGGCTTCGCCGAGCACGTCACCGTCACCGGCCGGCGGGTCGAATCGCGAGTCATCGAGACACCGCAAAAAATCGAGATCGTCGATGCGACCGATCTCGACCGCACCGTGGCTGCGGATCTCACCGACGTTCTCAAGAAGAACGCGGGTGTCGATGTCATCCAGTACGCGGGTGTGCTCTCCGGCATCGGGATTCGCGGATTCCGCCCGCAGTTCTCGGGCATCAACAAGCGTTCGCTGTTGCTCATCGACGGCCGGCCTTCGGGCGTGACGAATCTTGCCACGCTCCGTCTGGACAGCGTCGATCGCATCGAGGTGCTCAAAGGCGCCGCATCATCGGTCTACGGCTCGTCGGCGATGGGAGGCGTGGTCAACGTGATCACGCGCCAGTCACGTGGAAAGATCGGCGGTACGGCGCGCGTGGGTGGTGGCAGCTACGGGACCACGGAGGTTTCGGGACGCGTAGGAGGCAGCGCCTCGCCACGCGTCGATTTCGACCTCGGAGGCGCGGCCTTCGATCAGCGCGACGATTACCGGATGGGGAACGGCGTCGTCCGGCCGGCGACCAGCTACTCGACATACAGCGGTTCGGCGCGCCTGGGCGTCAACATGGGAACCTGGCGTCTGGAAGGACGTGGTGAGGGATATCACGGCCGCGACATCATGCAGCCCGGAGACCTCGCAACGGGCATCAACGCCCAGGGCCAGAAAGACATCGAGCGATCGAGTCAGGATGTGCGGCTCTCGGGCCCGATCGCAGGGCACGAGATCTCGATCGTCGCGTACCACACGGACGACACGAGCCATACGGTGAATGTCTCGACGACCAATCCGCTCGACCAGCCGTTCCTGCCGTACCTCTCGTTCGAGAGCGACCTCGGGTGGGCGGGACTGCAGGTCAAGGACGCCTGGAACTGGTCCCGCAGCAGCAGCCTGGTGGTCGGTTTCGACTACGAAAGGGTCGCGGCGGTGAGCCGCTCGTACACGCGGGCGGGCGATCGAATGGCTCCGTTCTCCGCCGACAGCGGCAAGCGCACGATGGGAGTGTACGCGGAGAACACCATCAAGCTGTGGGCCGGCCGGACGGTCGTGGCGCTCGGTGGCCGGTTCGATCACATCACGACGGAGACCGTTGATACGCCGTTCAAGACGAACTTCACGCCGTCGGCGAGTGATTTCGCCGTTTTCAACCCCAGTGTCGGCATCAAGCACGAGCTCGTCAAAAACCTGCGCGCACACTTTGCGTTCGGTCGCGCGTTCATTCCTGCTGAAGCGCTGATGCTGACCGGCTACACAACCACCATCATCGCCGGACGGACGCAGATCAGCCAGGGCAATCCTGATTTGAAGCCGGAACGCAGCACGTCGTTCGATGTCGGCGCGGAATGGACCGCGCGTGCGACACGTGCCGATCTCACCGTCTTCCGCACAGTCGTCAAGGATCGGTTCATCTCGAATGTCGTGATCAGCAACCCGCCGCCGCCCGATCCGATCGTGCTGTCGGTCGCGAATGGCCTCGACGCCCACATCAGCGGTCTGGAGCTCGAGCTCGCTCATCGCCTCTCAGCCCGGGTCGGCGTATTCGCCAATACCACGCACTACTTCAATCGCAAGGAACGCCTGGCGAGCGGCGTGGAGCAGGCCATCCTGAACGTGCCGACGGACACGGTTCGTGCGGGGATCGACGTGGACTTGGGACCGCTGAGCGGTCGTGTGTCCGGCCGCTATGTGCACGACCGCAAGGACAGCGATCCCAACCAGGCGGGATTCCCGATCGTCGACTACGACGACTTCACCGTCGTCGATGCGGAGGTCTCGTACCAACTCGCGCGACAGCATGCGCTCGTGGTGACGATGAACAATCTCTTCGACGCGTTCTACTACGAGAAGCTCGGATTCCCGCTGCAGGGCGCGTCCTTCAAGGCGTCCTACCGGATAGGGTTCTGAATGTTCAGACACCGCGTTCGACTGTCCTGTCCCTTCTGGCCGCTTGCCGCCGCGCTGGTCGTGGGCGCGGTCTCGAGCACGGGCGCGTCGCAGGCCGGTGTCAACGGTACGGCGTCATCGAACGTGACGAAAGGCTGCATCGACCGGTTCGATCCGTCGAAGGATTACTTTCCCGACAAGGTCACCGTCGAGGACGCGGCCAGGTTCGACGTCACCTACCATCGCTCGTACAAAGTGGTCAGCGTTCGTGCGGCCGCTGCGAGTCAGGCCGAACGGTACGTGCTCGTGCAGTGCGGCGCACCGTCCCCGAAGCTCGCGGGCGACCTGGCCGGTGCGCAGGTCGCGACCGTGCCGATCACATCGCTCTACTCCGGGTCGACAACGCATCTGCCGCTGCTCGTCGACCTGGGCCGGCTGGATGTGTTGACGGGCGTCTCGCAGATGAAATACCTCACCGGAGATGAGATTCTGAAACGCGCCGCCAGCGGACAGGTTCGGGAGTTCGCGCCGATCTCCACGATCGACGCGGAGCTGGTCGTCTCCCAACGGCCGGGCGTGCTAATGACGGCTGGTGCGCCCGGCGCGGCATTGTCCGTCATTCAGAGCGCCGGGATTCCCGTCGTAACGAATAACGAATGGCTCGAGCCCACCGCCCTTGCGCGAGCGGAGTGGCTGAAGTTCATGGCGCTCTTTCTGAACGAGGAGCGTGCCGCCGAACGGCTGTACCGCGAGATGAAGGGGCGCTACATCGGGCTCAGTGGCCAGGCGAAGGCCGTTGCAGACGATCGCAAGCCCACCGTCATGACCGGTCGAGGCACGCGCGGAGACTTCGTGATTGCCGGCGGCCGATCGTACGTGGCCGCCTTGATCGAGGATGCCGGCGGGCGGTACGTCTGGCACGGGAATACGGCTGAAGGTTCTGCCACCATCGACCTCGAAGCGCAGCTTCGTCGCGCTGGAAACGCTGACATCTGGATCAACGGCGGCGGATGGCCAAGCCTCGCGGCGATGGTGAAGGATGAGCCCCGGTACGCGGAGTTCAAGGCCTATCGGACGGGCCAGGTGTGGGTCTACGAGAGGCAGGTGACGCCGGCAGGCGCGAATGAATACTGGTCGCGCGCGGTCTCGCATCCCGACCGGGTGCTGGCGGATCTCGTCAAGATCTTCCATCCGAATCTCGCCGTGAAACACGAGTTCCAATGGTACGTACAAGTGCCGGCGCGTTGAGTGAATCGCACATGACCCTCCCGGCTACCGTTCGCGCCGTCGATGGCCCGTCGCGCGTTGAGCGCGCCGCAACGCACGTGGTGCGCGAAGCGCTGGTGTTGGGTGTGCTGGGTGCGGGCGTGATAGTCGCCTTTCTGATCTCGCTCGCGGTCGGCTCGACGACCGTACCGATCGCCAGGGTGATCGAGGTGCTTCTCGGCACCTCCACTGAGCGCGATGGCGCGGCGATCGTGGTCGAAGCCATCCGACTGCCGAGGTCGCTAACGGCACTCCTGTCCGGCGCGGCCCTCGGTATCGCCGGCCTGCAGATGCAGACACTCTTCCGGAATCCCCTGGCCGATCCGTTTGCGCTGGGCATTTCGTCGGGGGCGAGCCTCGGTGTCGCGATCGTCGTGCTCGGCTCAGACATGACCGCCACTGCGGCGTTTGGCGCATCGACTGGTCTTCGCGGCGACGCCCTGCTGATCGGCGCGGCCATCGTCGGTGCGCTGGCGGTGCTCGCCCTCGTGCTGGCCGTGTCGTCGCGGGTGGCCAATCCCACGACCGTCCTCATCCTTGGTCTGATGTTCGGCTATACGGCTTCGGCCATTGTTACCGTGCTGATCGGCGTGAGTTCGCCGGAGCGTCTGATGCAGTTGGCGCAGTGGGGATTCGGATCGTTCTCGGGAGTCACCTGGCAGCGGCTGCGACTTTTCGCGCCACTCACGATCGCCGGCGTAGTCCTGGCGGCGGCCATGACAAAGCAGTTGAACGCGTTGCTCCTTGGTGAGAACTACGCACGTTCGATGGGCGTCAGCGTCAGGCGTGCGCGCCTGCTGACGATGCTCGGCGCGTCGGTGCTCGGCGCGGTGGTGACGGCGTTCTGTGGCCCGATCGCCTTTCTCGGCATCGCGGTTCCGCATCTCTGCCGCGGACTGTTAGGGACCTCGAATCATCGTGCGCTCGTCCCGGCCGTTGTGCTGATGGGCGGCAGCGTCGCGCTGGTCGCTCAGGTCGTCTCGCTGTTACCGGGAAGCGCCGGAATTCTGCCACTCAACGCCGTGACCTCGATTATCGGCGCACCCGTCGTTGTTGCCGTTCTGCTTCGAACGAGACGCGGAGCCTTTGCGGCATGAACCCGAGTACCACGTCTACCGCAGGTGTTCCGCCACTCCGCACGCGCGATCTGGCGGTTGGGTACCGCAGCCGTCGGCAACGGCGAGCCGTGCTGGAGCGCCTGAATCTGACCGTGGAGCCGGGAGAGCTCGTGTGCCTTCTCGGGCCCAACGGCATTGGCAAGTCCACATTGATGCGGACCCTGGCCAGGATGCAACCGCCGCTGTGGGGATCGGTCGAACTTCAGGGGACCGCACTCGAGTCGATGTCTGCGTCGGATCTCGCGCGGCGCGTAGGCGTCGTGCTGACCGAGCGAGTCGCCGTCGAATCTCTTCGCGCGAAGGAGGTCATCGAGTTGGGACGGTATCCCTATTCGGGGTGGTTGGGTGGCCTGACCGACCGCGATCATGAGGTCGTCTCGTGGGCAACAGACGCTGTGGGTGCGACTCACCTCGCCGATCGCGACTTTGCCCGCATGTCGGACGGTGAGCGGCAGCGTGTGATGGTGGCGCGCGCGCTCGCGCAAGAGCCGGTGCTGCTGGTGCTGGACGAGCCCACAGCGTTCCTCGATGTTCCGTCGCGAGTGGAGCTGATGGGATTGCTGCGACGGCTGACGCGAGGTGGTTCGCTCGCCGTGATCGTCTCGACCCACGATCTCGAGTTGGCCCTGCGGACAGCCGATGTCGTGTGGCTCCTGATTCCAGGCGGGGAGGTCGTCACCGGAGCGCCCGAAGACGTCATCGTCTCTGGCGGCATCGCCACGGCTTTCGAGGGACGGCAAATCCGCTTCCATCCAGAGGAGCGGGGCTTCCGCTGGCTCAGTGGCGACCGGGGCACGGCGGCCGTCCGAGGCGATGGCTTGCCCGCGGCGATGGCTCGAGCGGTTCTGGAACGAGAGGGCTTCGAGCTCGTCACTGAGCCAACGACTCCGGACAGTCTGTCACTCACGGTGTCAGAAGCGGGGTGGCAATTGTCCGGGGAAGCGGCCGGCATGAGCGGGGAGACATTCAGGTCGCTCGCCGCACACTTGCGACGACTGTCCGGCGGTAACGATGAAAGGGAGATCAGATCATGAGGAGCATCAGCACGATGCGCGGCGATGCCGGTGAGACGAGCCTTGCCGGTGGTGTGCGCGTGTCGAAAGGATCACTGCGCGTCGAGACGTACGGGACGGTCGATGAGCTGAATTCATCGCTCGGCTTCGCGCGCTCCATCTGCGAGGACGCCGAGATGGCCGCGTTCACCAAGGGCGTTCAGCAGGACCTCTTCAAGATCGGTTCGTCGCTCGCGACGCCTGCGGAAAGCCCGAAGCCGCAGATCGTCATCGACGCGGCGCTCACCGAACGTCTGACCGCCGAAGTGCATCGGCTGGAAGCGATTGAAGGGATGCTCGCGGACTGGTCGATTCCTGGTGAGCATCGGGCCGCGGCCGCCTACGACGTGGCTCGCACGATTTGTCGCCGGGCCGAACGGTCGCTGGTGCGATTGCAGGAATCCGGGGCCGCTGTCCAGCCGGCGATCCTCTCGTACGTGAACCGGCTGTCCGACCTGCTGTGGCTGTTCGGCCGCAAACTCGAACACGATGCCGGCGTCAGCGGGTCGTTGCGCGACATCACGGGTAAGTCAGGGAACCGCTTCACCCGCGCCTGGTAGCGCTCACAAGGACCCAGATGATTCTTGTGCGATCTCGCGCGACGCTTGCGGCATTGGCGTTCTCGACGCTCGCCCTGTCAGCCGCACAGCCATCGACAGCCCCTGCGCGGATCGTATCCACGTCGCCGAGCATTACGGAAACGGTGTTTGCGCTTGGCCTGGGCGATCGGGTCGTCGGCGTGTCTACCTACTGCCGCTATCCCGCCGCGGTCGCATCCCTGCCCAAGGTCGGCACGTTCCTGAAGCCGGACGCGGAGACGATTGCGCGGCTGAAGCCCGACCTGGTGTTTATCCACAAAGGTCCGCACAACGTGCTCGCGCAGCTCGGGACGTTGGGGGTCAGGACCGCAGTGGTGAACCCCGGGTCGTTGCCATCAGTGTTTTCGACCATTCGGGAGATCGGCGCGGCCGCGAATGTTGCCGAACGTGCCGTTCGCCTCATCGGCGAGCTCAATGCAGGGCTCGATCGCGTCAAAGCGTCGGTCGCCGGCCGGGCGCCGCGCAAGATCCTGATCATCGTCGGGCGTCGCACCGGCACGTTGACCGACATCATTGCCGTTGGCCCCGGCTCGTACCTGCACGACGTCGCCGCCATCGCCGGCGGCTCGAACGTGCTGGCATCAAGCGCGCTCCAGTACCCGCGCATCTCGATGGAAACCGTGATCAGCCTGGCGCCGGACGTCATCGTCGACGTGGGTGAGATGGGTGAATCGCCGGCGGATTCCGATCGGCGGCGGCAGATCACCGAAGGGCTGTGGCGGAGTCAGACCCTGGTGAAAGCCGTGCGCGAGGGCGGCGTCCACGCCGTTCATGACGAAGCCTTTGTCGTCCCCGGACCGCGGATCGTCGAGGTGGCGGGAGCGCTGGCAAGATGGCTCCACGGAGTCGATCCACGATGACACAGCCAGTCCTCAGGGTGCGGAACGTCGGATGGCACGCGGGCCGGGTGCCCGTGCTGGAGCATGTCTCCTTCGAGGTGTCGGCCGGTGAGTTCGTGGCGGTGATGGGTCGAAATGGCGCTGGAAAGAGCACGCTGCTCGATATCGTCGCGGGCCTGCGGATGCCAACTGAAGGCTCGGTAATGCTCGCCGGCCGGTCGCTTGATGAGCTCACCTGGATCGAACGGGCACGGCTGCTCGCACATCTTCCTCAGAATCTTCGCAGCGATCTCTCCATGCGAGCCGAGGCCCTCGTCCTGATGGGACGTTACGCGCACGCGGACCGCTGGTTCGAGTCGGACGAGGATCACCGGATTGCCGAAGAGGCGATGCAGCGGTGCGACTGTCTGGAGTTTCGGAGACGAATGCTGGCCACCCTCAGCGGTGGCGAGCGTCAGCGAGTCTTTCTGGCTGCCTGTCTCGCACAACGAGCGCCGCTACTGTTGCTTGACGAGCCCGCGACGTTCCTCGACGTCGATCAGCAGTTGCAGTGTTTCAACGTGTTGCGCGCCGAAGCCGATCGCGGCACTGCATGCGTGGCGGTCACGCATGACGTGAACCTCGCCTTGACGTTCTGCACGCGATTGATTGTCCTGGCGGAGCGGGGCGTGGCTCGCGATCTGCCGGCCGGGACGGCGCTCGATGATCCCCTGTGGCTGCGCGCATTCTCGGCGAGACTGACCGTGGAGCAGGGCGTGTCGCGTCCCTGGGTCAGGTACCAGTGATGCTGATGAGGCGCCGCTCCGTCGTGGCGTGGCTGGGTGGCTCTGCGCTGCTCTTTGCCGCAGCGGCCCTGCTTCTGCCGTTCGTTGGTCCGAGTGCTCTGGACTGGGGACGCGTCTGGCAGCGGCAGGAACCGGACTGGTCGATTCTCACGAACCTTCGTTTGTCGCGGACGCTGCTGGGCCTCTTCGCGGGGGGCGCGCTGGCGCTCGCCGGCAGCCTGTTCCAGTCGATGCTGAGAGACGCGCTCGCGACACCATACACGCTGGGCGTGTCGACCGGCGCGTCGCTGGGTGCCGTGATCGCGATCGCGTTCGATTGGCACATGGTGGCAGGTGTCGCAGGCATCTGGGCGGGGGCACTCGTCGGCGCGGGTCTGATTCTGTTCGTGGTGATGGGGGCCGCGACACGCGCCGGTCAACTCTCCTCGTCCAGCCTCCTCCTTGCGGGCATCGCCATCAACAGTGTGTGCGCGGCTCTGATCCTGCTGGTCCATGGCCTGACGGGCATGTCTCAGTCGTTTGCGATTTCCCGGTGGCTGATTGGCGGGCTCGATGCGATCGAACGCCCAACGCTCTTCGTCTACGTGATGCTCGTCCTCGTAACCGGCCTGATCGTCATCCGGCAGGGCCGCCAATGGAATCTCCTCGCCGTCGGCGGGGCCTGGGCTGCCACGCGAGGCGCTCACGTGAAGCGCGCCCTCTTCGAGGGATACATTGCGGGCTCGATCCTTGCGGCGGCCACAGTAGCCCTGACGGGTCCCATCGGTTTCGTAGGGCTTGTCGTGCCGCACATCCTGAGAGGACGTCTTGGTGGCGACGACCGCTTGCTGATGCCGTGCGCGTTCCTGCTCGGAGGCGTCTTGCTGGCTTCGTGCGATGCCCTCGGGCGTGTTCTGCTTGCCCCCGCCGAGATTCCCGCCGGCGCGATTACCGCCTTTATCGGCGGCCCACATCTGATCTGGGTGATTCGGCGCGGAGGCACGCGATGACGACGTTTCGAGAGATCGCGTGATCGCCCGCGCAGCCCGGTCGTTGTTCGTTGGCGGGACATCGTCGAATGCCGGCAAGAGCTGGATGACCACCGCTATCTGCGCGTGGCTCAGGCACCGAGGGCTGTCGGTCGCACCGTTCAAGGCGCAGAACATGTCCAACAATTCCTACCCGTGTCGCCAGGGAGGGGAAATTGGGCGCGCTCAGGTGGCGCAAGCCGAGGCGTGCGGCCTGGAGCCGGAGCCGTCGATGAATCCGATTCTGCTCAAACCGAGTGGAAACGGACATAGCCAGGTGATCGTGAACGGCCGGCTATGGAAAACGCTTACCGCTCGCGAGTACTACGCGCACGCGGACGAACTGCGCCCGATCGTGTCGGCGGCCTATCACGATCTCGCCAGTCGCTTCGATGCGGTCGTCATCGAAGGCGCGGGCAGCGTCTCTGAGTTGAATCTGCGCCAGCACGACCTGGTCAACCTCGGCCTGGTGACGGCCATTCGAGCGCCCTGGATCCTCGTGGCCGATATCGAGCGCGGCGGTGTATTCGCGTCGGTGATCGGCACAGCACATCTGTTGTCGTCGGAAGAGCGGTCGTTGTTCCGCGGGTTTGCCATCAACAAGTTTCGTGGTGATGTGACGCTCTTCGACGATGGCGTGCAGCTGTTGGAGCGGGAGACCGGGGCGCCGTGCTTCGGCGTGTTTCCGTACGCCGAGGGCATTCATCTCGACGCCGAGGACAGCCTCGCGCTGAAGACTCGCGCGGAGAAGCCGGCGCCGCCCGGTGCACGGACGGCAATCGTGAGATTCCCGCACTTGTCCAACGCGACCGATTTCCGGCTGCTCACCTGGGCGGACTGGATCGCCGCCCCGTCGGCGTCCGAGTACGACTTCATCATTCTCCCTGGCAGCAAGAACACGATTGCCGACTTGAACTGGCTCCGCGGCGTCGGGCTGGCCGACTGGCTCCTCGATCGGCACAGCTCCGGCGCGCGGGTGATCGGTATCTGCGGCGGGTTCCAGATGCTGGGCCGGCAGATCGACGATCCGTCCGGAATTGAGTCCGACCTTCAATCCGCTCCAGGCCTGGGTTTGATTCCCTCGACGACAACACTGACCCGCAAGAAACAGACGAGAGCCGTGCGCGCGACCACGGCGGGCGGCGTGACGTTCAGCGGCTACGAAATCCATGTTGGCGTCACGACCGCAGACCCGGCGGTCCCCGCGGCGCCATTTGCCACGCTCGAGGACGGAACCACCGATGGCTTCTGCCGCAACCGCGTGATGGGGACATACCTCCACGGCGCCCTCGAGAGCGCGGAGGTCTCGGCCGAAGTGTTTGGCATTGACATACCGTCCGCCGAAGACAAAGCCGCAAACTACCAGCAACTCGCGCTCTGGTTCGAGCGACACGGGCGCCATCTGGATCAATTGGGGTTCGACTGACCATGACAAAGATCGAAGCACATAGTTGGGAGCGCCTGCGCGCCGATCCGCTTTTCGAGCTCCGCCGATCCGGGCGGTATCTCGTCGCCGAGCTCAAGGGTGCTCATTATGTAATCAGCACCTCCGTTCGGCATGGCGGATGGGCGGAACATGTCGGCTGGCTGGTGAATCATCAGAGCTGCGAGGGAACGGCCCACGTCGATCGACATCGTGTCGTGACGGAAGGCGGCATGGAGGCGTACCACGACCGCGTCTGCGGGGAGGTCGATCTCCCGTCCGAGCACACCGCGGTCATGGGGACTGCCGCGAACATGAACTACGTGGCGATCACGTGTCATGCCGACGAAGACGTCTCGGTGACGGCGGCCGTCACCGCCGGCGTCGAGGGCAATGCGACCGCTGCCGGAGAGCCTGCGACGTGGCGTGAAACGGATGCCGGCATGCAGAAGGTGCCCGCGTACGCGGGCACAATCAACACCATGTTGCTGATCAATCGTCCGCTCACGCCGGCAGCATTGGCGCGCGTGGTCGTGACGATGACAGAGGGCAAGACGGCCGCTTTACAGCGGCTTGCCGTCCCGAGCAAGCTGCACATCGATCTCGCGACCGGGACAGGAACCGACCAGTACCTGTGTCGCAGCGCCGGTGTCCGGCGGCAAGGTGCTCACGTCGGCGAGTCCGCACATGAAGCTTGGCGAGATCATCGGGAGCGCCACGAGAGAGGCAACGCTCGAGGCGTTACGCTGGCAGAACGGCCTTGAAGTGAGCTATACGCGGGGCGTGTTTCACGCGCTCGGTCGGTTTGGTGTACGCGAGGCAACGGTGTTCGACGACATCGCACCATTTCTGAGCGAAGCCGACCTGGAGCTGCTCAAGAAGAACAGCAAGGCCGCGTTCTACGAGCCTCTCGTGGGCGCGGCAGCTCACGCGATGGCCGTTGTCGCCGATCGCGTGCGGTACGGCACACTTCCAGCGTCTGTCGCTGACGATGCGATGGCGCAGCAGGCCGCAACGCTGGCTGCGAATCTGGCTGCGCAGGCCCACCGATGGTCGGAGTTCCGCTCGCAACTCCGGCCATTTGCGACTGGCGACGTGAAAGCCCTGCTCTTGAGAGCCGTCGCGCTCGGCTGGTCGGAGAAGTGGCGCACGGGTGAGTGATCTCATAGGCGCGCTAGCACCGGATCCGGCAGCTCTGGTCGTTGCGGTCGCAATCGATCTGATCGTCGGCGACCCGGTCTATCGCGCGCACCCGGTGCGGCTCATCGGCCGCTCCCTGCAGTGGTTCGAACGCCGATTGCGCTCGGCGGGCCTCGACGGCTATGGCGGGGGAATCCTGCTCTTCATCCTGCTGACCATCCTGTGGTTGGCAGTGCTTGCGGGAGTCATTGCCCTGGCTCAGGCCATATCGACGGCCGCGGCCTGGCTGCTGCATGTCTTCCTCGTCTACTCGCTGCTTGCGCTCGGTGATTTGCTGCACCACGTCTGGAGGATCGAGTCAGCCGTCCGTCGCGACAACATCGACCATGCCCGTCAGGCGGTGAGCGCCCTCGTCGGACGCGATACTGACCGAATGGATGGCGCTGCCTGCCGGCGGGCCGGCGTCGAGAGCTTGAGCGAAAATCTGACAGACGGCTTTGTCAGTCCGGTGTTCTGGTACGTGCTCGGCGGGTTGCCGGCGATTGTGCTCTTCAAGATCGTCAGCACGATGGACTCGATGGTGGGCTACAAGACTCCAGAGTACTTGCGCTTCGGCTGGTGCGGAGCGCGTCTCGACGATGCGATGAACTACGTGCCTGCCCGGTTGACATGGTTCCTTCTCGTGTGCGTCGCGGCAGTTGCGCCTGGTTTGTCGGGACGAAAAGCGTGGCGGGTGGGCCTCGGGCAGCACGCCGTGCTGCTGGGACCCAACTCCGGCTGGAGCGAGGCCGCGATGGCTGGCGCACTCGCCCGGCGAATCGTGGGTCCGATCTGGCTGAAAGGAGGTACTGGTGACGGACCTGTGGGTCGGAGATCCCGACGACCCTCCCCTTTCCACCGGGTCTGACGTGATGAGAGCGATGGCGCTGACGCTCACGACCGGGTTGCTCGCGATGGCATTGGCGGCTGCGGCTGTGACCGCCCTTGGGTCAGCCCTCGGGGCTCCTGCTCGCCAGTGAGCTGCCGCTGCCGAAACGCTCGCGCCGCACGCGCCCCGAGCAGGAGCTTTCCCTGCGCGTTCTTCTGCCCCGGGGCTTTTCCGTAGGGCGATGCGTGCTCGATCTCCGCGTTCAGCTCCGCGCCCGTCAGGATGGCGATGCCAGAGACGTAGAACCAGAGAAGCACGACGATGACGGCGCCGACGCTGCCGTACGAGCCTTCATAGTCTGTAAAGTTGGCGACGTAGAGCTTGAAGAGCAGCGAGACGAACAGCCACAGCACGGTTGCGGCGATGGCGCCTGGAGTGATCCACACCCAGTCCTGATCGGCATCCGGGCCGAAGTAATAGATCAGCCCGACCCCGGTGGCGACGAGGAGAAATACCAGCGGCCACTGAATCAGCAGCCACGTCCATTCGAACGGGGCACCCCAGCCCGTGGCTTGTCCGAGCTTCTCGGCGAGCGTCGGCCCGCCGAGGACTAGTGAGAGCGCGACGAGAACGAACATCGCGACGCCGAGCGTGAGACCCATGGCGACGAGTCGAACCTTCCACCACGGCCGCCCCTCATCGATGTCGTAGGCGCGGTTGAGCGCCCCGACAATCGAGACGAGTGCCGCCGAACTGCTCCATAGCGCACCGGCGACGCCGAAGGTGAGCAGTCCTCCGTTCTCGTTGTTGGCCAGCCGGCGCATCTGCTCCTGAATCAGTGCAAGCACCTGCGGCGAGACGAACGGGCCAAGGGACCGACCGACATCGTCCGTGATGTTCGAGAGCGGAAAGAAGCTCGCAACGGCGAGCAGAAACAGGATGGCCGGAAACAGGGCGAGAAAGAAATAATACGACAGCTGGGCCGCCAGGCCGAGCACATCGTCGTCGACGACCTCGCGCCACGTACGACGCGACAACTCAGTCCACGAGATCGAGATCGTGTCGAGCACGGAGTTCGAAATGCAAATGCCGAGCCTCGACACCTACGTGGACGCTTTGTCGTAGATCGCTGCAAACTGTTCGGTCGGAAGTCATAACAGACAGTCCGCTTTTTACGTTTCTCCGTTCGCCGCGGTCCTTCTCGCCGTGCTTCCCTCTCTGACGCGCAACCTTCTGCGCTGGTACGCAACATGCTCCACTCATCACGTGTTGAACCCTTGATCACGCAGATCTTCCCGGCAACGGTAACCCAGGCATGGCCAAATCGTCGCGACTCGGAAAGACCGCTAAGAACAAGACCAGGAGCACCGTACGGAACAGCCGGACGACCGTCAGCGGTCCGGCCGAGCCAGACACGTCCGGCGCCGGCGACATCGTCGCCGACAAGGCGGCGGGAGGTCAGGACGTCGCGTCCGCGTTTCCCTTCAACCCGAACAAGTGGGCCGAATATGACCCTGAGGCGGCGCTCGCGCCTCCCGAGGGCGCGTCGGTCAAGCCCGCTGATCCCATTGTCGGGGCCAGCACCGTCAGCGAGCTGAATGGATCGGGAAAGGTCGGCAGCGGTGGTCCGAACATCGGCCAGAATCCCACGGTCGGTTTGCTCGACCGCGTGCGCGTCGATTCAACCGGCCGCGTGCTGACAACCAACCAGGGTGTACCTGTCGCAGACAATCAGAGCTCGCTGAAGGCGGGCCTTCGCGGCCCCACACTCCTCGAAGACTTCATCCTTCGCGAAAAGATCACGCACTTCGACCACGAGCGCATCCCAGAGCGGATTGTCCATGCGCGCGGCTCGGCGGCTCACGGCTTCTTCGAATGTACCAAGGCGATTCCGGAATTCACGCGCGCATCCCTCTTCGGCGAAGCCGGGAAGCAGACGCCAGTCTTCGTCCGCTTCTCCACTGTGCTCGGCGAACGCGGCTCGACCGATACCGCGAGAGATGTCCGTGGTTTCGCGGTGAAGTTCTACACCGACGAAGGCAACTGGGATCTCGTCGGCAATAACATCCCGGTCTTCTTCATCCAGGACGCGATGAAGTTTCCCGACCTGGTCCACGCCGCGAAGCCGGAGCCGCACTTCGGCATGCCGCAGGCGGGATCGGCGCACGACACCTTCTGGGACTTCGCGTCGCTGATGCCCGAGATCACCCACATGCTGATGTGGGCGATGTCCGATCGCGCCATCCCGCGCAGCTATCGCACGATGCAGGGCTTCGGTGTTCATACCTACCGCCTGGTCAACGACAAGGGCCAGTCGCGCTTCGTCAAGTTCCATTGGAACCCGAAGGCCGGCACTCATTCGCTCGTGTGGGATGAGGCCGTGAAGATCTCGGGTGCCGACTCTGACTTCCATCGTCGCGATTTGTGGGAGGCGATCGAGGCCGGTGCCTATCCCGAGTGGGAACTGGGCCTGCAGGTCTTCACGGAAGAACAGGCGGAAGCGTTCACGTTCGACGTGCTCGATGCGACGAAGATCGTTCCCGAGGAACTGGTGCCGATCGTTCCCGTCGGACGGATGGTCCTGAATCGCAATCCAGACAACTTCTTCGCGGAAACCGAGCAGGTCGCATTCTGTGTCGCGCACGTCGTGCCTGGCATCGACTTTTCGAACGATCCGCTGCTCGCCGGGCGCATTCATTCGTATGTCGACACCCAGATTTCGCGGCTGGGCGGTCCCAACTTTCACGAAATTCCCATCAACGCCCCGATCGCGCAGGTGCACAACAATCAGCGGGACGGGATGCATCGTCAGGCGATCCATCGCGGCCGGGTCTCCTACGAGCCGAATTCCCTGGGTGGCGGCTGTCCGTTCCAGGCCGGTGCGGCGGGCTTCGTGTCGTTTCCGGAACCTCGCGAGGAGAACGACCACAAGGTTCGCGGCAAGGCCGAGCGGTTCGCCGATCACTACACGCAGGCGACGTTGTTCTGGAAGAGCCAGTCCGACGTGGAGCGGCAGCACATCATCAACGCCTTTCGTTTCGAGCTTTCGCGCGTGCAGACACCCGCTGTCCGGGAGCGCATGGTGTCGGGCCTGATGAACGTCGCGGCGGAACTCGCCGAAGGGGTGGCCGCGGGGCTCGGCATCCGCGAGATGCCGGCCCCGATGCCGAAAGTCCTGAAGCGCGACGTCAAACCGGAGGTCTCGGTTTCACCGGCGCTGTCGTTGTTTGCGCGACCCGGTGACGGCAGCATCCGAACCCGGCGAGTGGCGATCCTCGTGGCGGACGGGTGTGACGGCAAGTCGCTCGTGGCCCTCGCCGATCGGCTGATCAGCGAAGGTGCGGTCCCGCGCTTCGTCTCCACAACGCTCGGTCCGGTGCAACCAGCCGACGGCGATGCCATCGAGGTGGACGTCAGTCTGGAAGCGGCGCCGGCTGTTCTCTACGACGCCCTGGTTCTGCCGGACGGCAGCGAGGCGATCGTGGCCCTGCGTGCCGACGGCCGGACGCTCGAATTCATCAAGGACCAGTACAGGCATTGCAAGCCGATTCTCGCGGTGGGCGCCAGCGATCAGCTGCTCACGTCGTGCGGGATCGAGACGACGCTACCCAACGGAAAACCGGATCCCGGTGTGATCCTCACGCCGGACGCGAGCAAGGCAAGCGATGGGTTCATCGCGGCCATCGCGAAACATCGACACTTCGCTAGAGAAACCGATCCGCCGCGCGTGTAATGAACGGCGCGGCGCATCACATCACAAGGAGAGACGACATGGCTGAAACAGGTACGCTCCACGACGCATTCATCGACGAATTACGCGACACGTACGACGCCGAGAAGCAGCTGACCAAAGCGCTGCCCAAGCTGGCGAAGGCTTCCTCGGACCCCAAGCTGCGTCAGGCGTTCGAGAGCCATCTCCAGGAGACGCAAGACCAGATTGCACGCCTCGAACGGGTATTCGAGAGCCTGGACGAAAAGGTTCGCGGCAAGCACTGTGACGGCATCGCCGGGATCATCGAAGAAGGCAAGTCGATCATGGAAGAGGACCTCGATGACACGACGATGGATGCCTGCCTCATCGCGGCGGGGCAGCGCGCCGAGCATTACGAGATGGCGGCCTACGGCACGCTGGTCGCGTGGGCACAGGCGATGGGCCACACCGAGGCCGCCAAGCTGCTGCAGCTGACGCTCGACGAAGAGAAGGCCGCTGACAAGAAGCTCTCGGGGTTGGCGGAGGGCGGCATCAATCAAGAGGCCGCGGATGCCGCGCATCCAGAGGACGAAGAACCGGTGGGAGCGGGCGCCGGCGCCGGGCGGAAGGGCTCTGCGACCGCGAAAACCGGGCGCCGGTAGCGGGACCAAGGCGTCCGCAGGGCGGAGTGACGGCGATGGCGTGGATTCGCGATCGGGGGCTGACGCTGGCGTTGATGGCCATGTTTCTGCTGTTCCTGGTGGGCCAGGGACTCACCGGGTTCGTCGAGTACAACGACGAGCAAGCGCAGCACGGACAGGCCACCGTCGCCGTGGCCGACTACCTCGCCACCGGTCATCCCTGGGAGGCCCTCTTCGAGAACTGGGAAAGCGAGTTCCTGCAGATGGCCGTGTTCGTCTTGTTGACGACGATTCTGATTCAGAAGGGGTCGCCGGAGTCGCGACGGCCCGGTGTCAAGGAGCTCGTCGATACCGATCCTCGCGACTTCGCCCACGCGCCGGACGCTCCCTGGCCCGTCAAGCGGGGCGGCTGGATCTTGCGACTGTACGAGCATTCGCTCGGCCTGGCGTTCGTCGCGCTCTTCCTGATCGCGTGGGTGGGACACGCGCTCGGCGGCTTTGCGGAGTATGCGGCAGACCAGGTGACGCATCACCAGCCGCGTCCAACGCTCACCGACTATCTGACGTCGGCCCGGTTCTGGTTCGAATCGTTCCAGAACTGGCAGAGCGAATTTCTGGCGATTGCCTCGATGGTCTGGCTCGCGGTGTACCTCCGACAACGATGGTCGCCGGAGTCGAAACCTGTACATGCGCCGCATGCCGGGACGGGACGTTGAACGGGTCATGCCATTCAAGAGCCAGGCGCAACGACGAAAGTTCGCGCAGCTCCTCGTTGAGGGAAAGATCTCAAACGAGACCTTCGAGGAGTGGAACCGCGAGACCGGGCGGAAGAAGCTACCGGAGCGCGTAGGCGCGCGGGCGGGAGCCTCGAGAAAAGGAAAGTCACCGCGGAGATCACGGGCGGTCAAGAAACGGTGACGGTCATGGATGGCGCGACCGCGCGGATGTCGCGGGCCGTCACAAAGCGTGCCGGGGTGTCGGCACCGCGAGAGGCGTGCGTCAGCACACCGCCTACGCGCTCCGTCAGTCACGGCCAGTTTAGGCAAAGGAGAAAATGACATGGGCGCCGACAACGAGAAGCCGGATTCTGCAAACGACCACCAGAAGACCGTGTCGGGCAAGAAGCAACACGGACCAGAGGATAAAGTCGGTCAGGATGCTGGCGGCAACGAAGGCAGTAAAGGACAGAACGTGGATGCGCGTCGCTCTACCGGCACCGGGAAGGAGCCCGGTGACGTCGGCGACTACCGCGGCAGAAGTCGAGCATCAGAGTAAATGTGAAGTGTGGTGCCTGTCGCCTTTCAAGACTTTGTTGCGCAAAAATCCCGCGACGCGGCCAGCGAACATGTTGAACGCGATCGGATACGCTAGCAGTTGCGATGGACAAGCCGAAGATCCTGACCGCCAAAGAGCTCCGCGCCATCATGCCGCGCTTGTCTGGCTGGAAACTCGCTCACAACAAGCTTTCGAGAACCTTCGAGTTCCAGGACTTCGTTCACTCACTCAGCTTCGTCAATAGCCTCGTCGCGTATTTCGAGACAGTGGATCACCACCCTGATGTCTACATCGCGTACGGCGAAGTCACCTTCGAATTGACGCGCTATGACTTTGGAGGGAGGGTTACCGACCGCGATGTCGAGGTCGCCAAGAAGATTTCTTCCGTTTACAGAGCGCGGTCGTAGCACTGTCATCGATCGCTGCAGCCTGTTCAATTTGGAAGCATTCCCAACCGCCATTCGGAGTCATCTCGGGCCAATCGTAAGCAGATGCGGTGCCGACAAATCCACATTGGTACGCGAAATGCTCCAGGCTCTACCCATCATGGACCACACTTCAAATCCGCTGAGCTCGTTGAGACCGCGCGACCTGTCACTGGCGCCGCTTGCCATCGTTGGTGCCCTCGCCGTCACGGCCGGTATGACCGCATACCTGGCAGGGCCGGCCCGGCGTTCGAGTCCGTCGACTCGAAAACGCCAGGCTTTAATCGCGTATCTCCGCGACCACCTCGGCGGCTCTGACGTGGCCATTCGAGTCGTGCATCGTCTCTGCTCGACGTATGCAGGCACCGAGGATGGGAGGTTGTTCGGCCGACTGTCGAAGGAGTTGGAAGAGGACCGCTCCGTCGTCAAGGCACTGCTACAGCGGCTGGGCGCATCGGAACGATCGATGAAGCGAGTAGCGGGCCATGCGTCGGGTGCTGTGCTGAGTGTGGCTGCTGGCGGTGAGCCAGGCGATCTTTCGCTCTTGCGGACGCTGGAAGCGTTGTCCATAGGCGTGCAAGGCAAGCGCTGCCTGTGGACAGCATTGCAGAACCTCCGCCCGGCGCCGTCTACCGTTCACGGCATGGACTTCGTCGAACTGGAAGCGAAGGCCGTTCGCCAATGGGAGGCCATCGAGGAACGTCGGCGCGGCCTGGTGGCTCGGACCTTTTCCGCGGCAGAGCCACGGTCGGACTTACCGCGATAAGGTGGTTTCGCTCGTCGGCGACAGGCGATGACCAGCGATTTCGACCACTCGATCGTCGAAAGCGCGGCGCATCGCCCCTGGCCGATGCCACGCGCGCCGTGGCTCATGACCCAAACGTGGCACGACCTCCTTTTTGCCCACTGGCGCGCCGACGTGTCGGAGGTGCGCCGGGTGGTTCCAGCGGCTTTTGACCTCGATCTCTTCGAGGGTGGGGCCTGGCTGGGGGTCGTACCGTTCCGCATGACGAACGTTGGTCTTCGGGCGACACCAGCAGTGCCGTGGATCTCAGCGTTTCCCGAAATCAATGTCCGTACCTACGTTCGAGTGGCGGATCGGCCCGGTGTGTACTTTTTCAGTCTTGATGCTGCCCGCTGGCTGGCGGTCGCGGCGGCGCGCACGCTCCTCAATCTGCCCGACCACGCAGCCGACATGGCGCTCGAGCGGCGTGGCGATGGCCTGCATTCGAGAGTGCGCGTCGCACAGGCCAGCGCGCGCAGTTCAAGGCGACGTACGAACCTCTAGGCGCGCCGTTCGCCGCGCCCGTCGGTTCGATCGAGTACTTCCTCACGGAACGCTATTGTCTGTACCATCACGACCGCCAGGACCGCCCCTGCCGCCTTGATATTCACCACCGGCCGTGGTCCATTCAGGTCGCACGTGCGACGATCACCGTGAACACAATGGCGGCTGCCAGTCACCTGACGCTCACCGGCGCGCCGGCGCTGTTGCACTTCGCACGGCGTCAAGATGTGGTCGCCTGGCCTCCGGTGCGCCTGTCCGCGCATCCCGAGCGAAGCGTTCGGGACGTCACCGAGTAACGCGATGCTTCCATCGTCCAAGCGGCGCCGCGATTGAGAACGCCTGCGAATTGCGTGAACGTTTGGATCGTCGATCCACAGCCGGCACCGTGAGGCGACGGTCGAGGTCGCTCTCCCGCGACGGTTGTGAAAAGATTACCGCTAGCCGGTAGCCGAGAGGCTGAACGCGTCTTCGATTGTCCTCGGGAACGCGGAGTCCGATCGCTCATGACCTCTGATGACCGTACACACTCTCGCGTTGTGACGCAGGTTCCGAAACTCATACGGCCTCCGACCGACGCGACCCCTGCCCAGGTCGCTGCGGCACGTGGTCGGCCGCGAGCCCTCCCGGACGATCTCCTTCGGGAAGCCTCAGCCCGCCTGGGCATCATGTCGCTCGTCGTCGCCGGCCTGTGGGTCGTCGGAACCATCCTGGGTCGCCTCGCAGTGCAGTCGATGCGGTACGGCGACTCGAAGGGAGTCGGCCTGACGCTGGGCGATGCGATCGCTGCCGTCAGCGTATTGGCATCGCTCCTGCTTTTTGTCTATTCGCGGGCGCCGAATCGAGACCCGCGGCGCATCCTGGATCTCGGACTGGTGTACATGGTCCTCACAGCGCTTGCGCTGGGGCTGACATTTCATTCGGGGCCGGTCCTCCGTACGCTGTCCGTCGCTCCACAGATCTCCTGGATCGGGGCCATCATCCTGATGTTCTCGGCCATCGTCCCAAGCACGCCGTCGAAGATGCTTCTCGCTGGTGTGTTCGCGGCGTCCATGAATCCTGTGGGGATGCTCTGGGCTCGTGCCCAGGGCCACTGGGATTTCGGACCGGCGAGTAACGCACTGCTGATGCACTATCCCGACTACCTGCTCGTGGGTGTCGCTGTTGTGATCTCGCACGTCGTGACCGCGCTCGGCCGGCAGGTGGCAAAGGCGCGAGAAATGGGAAGCTATCAGCTCGGCGAACTGCTGGGGCGTGGCGGCATGGGCGAGGTCTACAAGGCGTCTCATCGCATGCTGGCGAGGCCGGCTGCCATCAAGTTGATCCGGCCGGAGATGCTCGGAGGCAACGACCCTGCCGTGGCCGCGCGTGCGATCGCGCGCTTCCGGCGGGAGGCGGAGGCGGCAGCGCACCTGCGGTCGTCGCACACGGTGGACCTCTACGACTTCGGAGTGACCGAGGATCAGGCCTTCTATCTGGTGATGGAGTTCCTGGAGGGCATGGATCTCGAGTCACTGGTTCGGCAGCATGGCCCGATGCCGGCGCCGCGTGTGATTCATGTCCTTCGCCAGGTCTGTGATTCACTCGAAGAGGCGCACGCACGAGGCTTGGTACATCGAGACATCAAGCCTGCGAACATTCACCTCGGGCGCGTGGGGTGTCGCGAGGATTTCGTCAAGGTGCTCGATTTCGGTCTCGTGAAAACGGCCGGTGTCGGCGCCGAGGCATCGCTCGCTACCGTCGAAGGCGTGATCATGGGCACGCCGGCCTACATGGCGCCGGAGATGGCGCTTGGCGATGACGTCGATGGCCGCGCCGATCTGTATGCACTCGGATGTGTGGCGTACTACCTGCTCACCGGAGAGCAGGTCTTTACTGGCGAGACGGTGCTCAAGGTGATCACGCAGCACCTGCAGGCGGTGCCGGTGCCGCCATCGGAGCGAACCGAGCTTCCGATCCCGGCGACGCTCGAACACCTGGTGCTGGCCTGCCTCGCCAAGAAACCGGAAGACCGACCGCAGCACGCGCGGCAACTGGCGCAGTCACTCGACGCGATCGATGGGATGACGTGGGGTGAGGAAGAGGCGAGTCGATGGTGGGGCCGGCATCATCCACCGCAGGCCTCGGCATCCGACGCGATTACGCTTTGAAACTGAGGTGCCTTTGTCGGACGCTCCGGTCACCAGTGCGTCCTGAATTGCTCGCCGATCCTGGGGGGCAGGTAGCATCTCCGGAAATGTCAGATCGCTTCAGGAAGATTGTGTATTCACAATTCTTCTCAACTGCGATCGCAGGTGTATCATCTGCTTGACTCGGCGTCTCGCGCTCATCCTTCGTCAACCAAAGGACCGTTCCATGACTCGCGCGGCTCGTTCGCTCGTAGTCCTCGTCACGGCGCTTTCGTTCGCAACTTCCGGCATCTCGTGCGGCGGCGCCCCTCCATCGAGCGTCGATTCCAGGCCGACCACTCCTCCGGCCAGCCCCGCGCCGGCGGCGCCCAGCACTCCCGCAGCGCTGGCCGACCTGAACATTCCACCTGACACGCTGGTGCGGGCAGGAACGCAACTGCTGAAGAGTGTCCCCGCAGACGAGTATGACGTCGCCGCCGCGGCGAAATCGACTGGGAACGATGTCGCGCGTACGTTTTCGTTCGTTCGCGACAACCTCGCGTTCGATCCGTACGCGGGCTCGCTGCGAGGCGCAACGGGGGCACTGATGGTTCGTGCTGGCAACGCAGTGGACCGAAGTCTGCTTCTTGCCGCGTTGCTCGAAGCCAACGGTCACAAAGTGCGGTTGGTTCAAGGCACCCTCGACGCAGATGCCGTCGAGAGGCTCCGCGTGCGATCGAAAGAGCCGCCGGTTGCTGCGACACCACCAGCTATGGATCTCCCGACGGCGGCAAAGGCGAGCGGGCTCTCCGACGCGGCTCTCCGGAGTCTGGTCGAGACGGCCGACGCGCTGGCGCAGAAGACCCGCGCCGACGTCGACAGCCGCGTGAAGCGCCGCATGGATGCGATCGTTCAGCAGTTGAAAGGCGCCGGCATTCAGTTGTCGCCTGCGGCGGCAGCACAAACCGACGCGCTGGCTCGACATGTCTGGGTTCAGGTGCTCGTCGGCACGGCCTGGCAGGATCTGGACACCACGTTTCGAGACGCCAGACCGGGCCAGTCATTCTGCAAACCAGAAGGCGCGCCCATTCAGATGTCGGCGCTCCCGGCGGAGTGGTATCACACGCTGCGAGTGCGCGTGCTCGTGAGCCGTCCTGGCGGCGCGACACCGGAAGTCACGCTCGATCACGAGCTCAGAATCGCGACCATCGTGCTGCAGCCGCTTGCGATCGCGTTTGTTCCCCAAGGCGGATTGGATCCCTATCAGGCGACGTCCTTTCAGCCGGCTCTGATGGCCGGCAGCGCCCCCGTTTCGGGAACTGCGTTCGACCTCGGGCTGCCGAAGCCGAGCGGTGCCAGGGGCGGAAGCTTCTTCGGTGCGCTTAGCGGCGACGACGTCGGCGGCGAGAACGTGGTCGTTGGTGTCGGGTTGGAGCTGACCCTGAAAGGACCGGGAGCGGCTCCAAAACAGATGACGCGACAAATCGTCGGGCCCGCCACCACGCAGGACGTCGCGCTGCGGGGCACCGAAATCCGCGACCAGCTCGTCTCGCTGTATCACATCGCCGCCGGTGTTGGGCCGCTGCCCTTCTCGCTGCTCGCGCGCCAGCAGATGGCGCTCACGACGCAACTGGCGGGATCGTCGGCGCCGGATCAACCGGTGGTTCCCGTCGATCTGATGAATTTCGTCGGGATCGTGGCCTCGGGCGATGGTCAGGCCGGCAACGGACGCCGCTACTATGCGCAACCGTTTCTCGTCGCGCAGCGCACGCGATTCGGCGGTGCGCCTGCCGGATCGCGCACGCTGATCCGTTCGCTCGACATCCTTCACAACCGCATGGAGTACATCGACGGCGATCCGCTCGCGTCCGTGCGTCAGGGCGTGTTCGAAACGGAGCTCGAGCGGGCGGCGTTCCCAGGCGGCGAGGTGGTCAACACCTCCACCGTGTTCGATCGCGCAACCTCTGGCGTCGAGGTGATCCGTCCGCGCGAGCCCGGCAAGCTGAACAACCTGGCCTTCAACGAAGATGCGAAGCTGCGTATCGTCGAAGATCTCGAGGCGGGTTTTGTCGTCATCGTGCCGAATGCGAACGTGACGATCGCCGGGCAGCCCGCCCTCGGGTGGTGGCGCGTGCATCCGCTCGGAGGAGAAACGCTCGGACGCATGCATAGCGGAGAAGGGCAGGGTCTGACAGAGTATGTGATCTCCATGATTCCCTCCGGTGTGTCCTTTCTCGGCACCATCTACTGCAACTACAAGGGACGGACGGATGGCTGGTGTAACCCATGCCTGCTTGGCGCGCTGGGGATCTTCGGAGCGGGAATCGGCATGTACGGCTGGGCGGTCTCCTCGCACACGCTGATCGTCAGCACGGCGAGATATGCCTGGGTCGTGGGCACAGGAGGATACGGCGGCATCACCAAGGGGCTCAGCTGCGTCGACTGGCTGACGAGCGGGAAGCTGAAGTGAACTGATGCTCAGGAGAGTCCTCGTCGCCAGCGTGGTAGTCGTCGGCGTGCTCACCGGGGCAATGTGTGCCAGACAGAACGAGACGCCGCCTGCCGCCTCCGTTTCTCCTTCCGCTTCTCCTTCCCCGGCCGCCGCGCCCCAATCTTCGGCGCCTGCGGCCGATGTCAACCTCGCCGCGGCGGACATGGGCGGCGCGGTGGAAGAGCTGCCCAGCTATTTTGGTCCCGGGTTCACGCCGGTCTTCGCGTACACGCGAGAGGGACGCCCCGGCGAGGAACGGGTCGGCAGCTTCGGTCCGGGGTTTACCGGCCGCCGGCTGATCGACGGACTGACTGAACCCACATGGAAGTGGGCCCAAGCCGGAGAGCGGATAGTCGGACAGTCCTGGGCGGGGCAGAAGGTGCCGTATCCGCAGGAGGCGATTCTCTCATTCTTCGAGCGCCAGCCCGCGGTGATCAAGGGTGTGACGATCGTGCTGCCAGACCCGGCCACGCTCGCACCGAAGGACATCGAGATCTGGACGTCGATGGAACTCGCGGACGGCCGCTTCACCCGAGTGGCTGCGGCGACGATCGAGGCGAGGCCCGGCTCACAGACCGTGTCGTTCGAGCCCGTGGAAGCGAAGTTCGTGAAGCTGCGGGTCGTGTCCGGACCGGAGCTGGACCTGGAAATCGCCGAAGTCCGGGTGATCGAAGGGGTGCGCCGCGGGTACACGCCGCTGTTTGTTCGCGCCCCGGCCGTGAAGCTCTGGAAAGGCAGCCCGCGCGAGGCCGCCCAGCGCGGCCTCGACTGGCTGCAGCACGCCGCGCCGGCCTGGGTCGCCAAGAACAATTGCTTCGGCTGTCACGTGCAGGCCCAGGTGCTTATGGGGCAGGCGGTCGCGTTGAAACACGACTATCGCGTGAACATGCGAGCCGTGCGCTGGCTCAACGAGAACATCCGGCGCTCCCACTCGAACGGCGGTTGGTGGAACCCATCGCGTACGGCGACGTCGTTCGGCGCGATGGGGACGGCCTACGCCTCGGACCTGCTCGGCCTGAAGGACGACAAGGGCTTGTTCGGCGATCACCCGTACATGAAGGGACTGCGTCTCCAGACGGCCGACAGCCTGATCGCCGGACAGGAGCAAGACGGCGCCATGCCCTTCGACGAGCCAGGACCGCCGATCAGCCAGGGCCAGTTCATGACGACGGGCAATGCCCTCGTGGCCCTCAAGCGCGCGGCCGACCACTCGGACGATTCGAGCTACGACCGCGCCATCGAGCGCGCCGTCGCCTGGATCGCCTCGCACGAACCGAAGACGACGCAGGACAAGATCTCACAAGATCATCTCGCTGATGCACTACGGCACACCCGATCAGAAGCGCACGGCCTGGTCGGTCGTCGAGATGCTCGCAGCCGAGCAAGCAGCCCGATGGCGGGTGGAAGGAGAACGCCGCCGCCGATGGTTCGAGCGCGTTCTCGACGGGCCAGGTGCTCTACGCCTTCAAGCAGGCCGGCGTGAGCATTCACGGTGCGATGTTCCGCCGTGGCGTGGACTTCCTGCTGAAGCACCAGGTTAACGACTCGGAAGACCTGAACAACGGTACGTGGCCGCAGATGCATACCGAGACCAAGCGGCCCTCGTCTTACGCGCCCACGATGTGGGCGGTGATTGGCCTCGCGGGCTCTTACGGCGTCGAGCCGAGCGGCGCGCTACAGATTGTCCGTCAGCAGGGCGACAAGCCGCCGACGCGAAACCTCGAGATCGTGCTCGACGTCTCCGGCTCGATGAACACGAAGCTCGGCAACACGACGCGCTGGAAGACCGCGCTCGACGTGCTCGGGCAGGTCATCGATGAGGTGCCGGACGACCTGCACGTCGGCCTTCGCGTCTATGGACATCGCTACGCGTCACGTTCCGCGCAGACGTGCACGGATACCGAACTGGTCGTGCCAATTGCGCCGCTCGATCGGAGGCGGATTCTCACGACGGCATCGCGGCTGCGGCCGCGCGGCGAGACGCCGCTGATCCGCTCCGTCCTGCAGACGGTCGGCGATCTCAAGACGAAGGGCGGCGGGTCGGTCATTCTCATCACCGACGGCGAGGAAAGCTGCAAGGGCGATCCCAGGACTGCCGCGGCTGAGCTCGAAGCGTCGGGCCTGAATCTCACGCTCAACATCGTCGGCTTCACGCTCACGGGACAGGCGACCGAGGCGGCGCTGGGCGCGCTCGCGGGATCAACGGGCGGCCGGTACTACAGCGCCCAGGACGGCAGTCAGCTCTCGCGCGCCGTGATGCTGGCCGCGCTGAATCGGCTGCCATACGACGTCGTCGACGGGTCGGGCCGCGTGGTCGCCTCCGGCCAGACGAGCGAGCTGACCCGCGAGCTGGCCCCAGGCACGTATCGCCTCAAGATCGACGCCCTGGGCCAGACGCTCGAGGCGCCGTTCACCATTTCGGCCGATCAGACGACGCGGCTCGCGGTCGGCGTCGAGGGCGACCGGTTCGTGATCCTGAAGTAGCGGCGCTCGCCTCCTGCGGTTGTGACTACTCTTGGGTTAGCCAGCTAATAGGACGCCCGGCAAGGTTTCGTGGCGCCTCCGCAAAGCCGTCCAGCCCCGCTGGACTCACTGTCAAGAAAATCAACCGCGCGAGCATGGCCAGCCAGTGAGAGGTCCCGCAGAATCGGGCCATGAGCGCAAGAGACATCATCGAGGCCCTCACGCGCGGAACTCACCTCGTCCTTCCAGTCTTCCTTGCCACTGTGTTTGTGGCCTTGCCGGCCGCGGCGCAGTCGCCGCTTTTGCTTTCGGAGGCAATTGCGCGCGCCAAGGCCCGCAACCCCGACGCCCTGTCGGCCGCTGCAGCCGAGCGTGAAGCGGCCGACCACGTCACGCAGGTTCGTGGCGGCTACTTCCCGAGGGTGGACGTCACGGAGTCCTGGCAGCGCGGCAACCACCCGGTATTCGTGTTCAGTTCACTTCTTGCGCAGCGGCAGTTCACCGCGGCCGACTTCGCCCTGGATGCGATCAATCACCCCGATGCCACGGACAACTTTCGCACGGCGTTCTTCGTTGAGCAGCCGCTGTTCGATCGCACGACCTCGGCGAATGTCGGGCCGCGTCGATCGCGTCGGTCACCGCCGCCGTCAGCTCATGGTCGACGAGTCGCTTGCCGGTGGCCGCCATGTCCCGCCCGTGGCGGTGCCTGTCCTCTATTACATGGCGAATCGCCACAAGCATGCCGAACCGGTACCCACCAAAGCGCCGATGGAAGCCGCGGCATGATGCGCTGCTAGCGTTGGTCTCGGTCGAGCGCGTCATGGTGTTGATCCGGCCCAGACCCTTGTGCAAATGGGTACACCCGACGACGCAGGAGCGGCATAAAGTGGTTGACTGAGGTCTCCGCAGACTCCAGAGGAGTTTGGTGACGATGTCGAACCGACCACGTTTCCGTGGCCGTCTTGTGAAAGCCACCGTCTTTCTCACCGTGACTGCCTCGCTGGCCGTCGCCCAGACGCCCATCACGGCGCCCAAGAACAACTACACGCCGGCACAGGATGTGGAACTGGGCCAGCAGGCGGCGAAGGAAGTCGAGCAGCAGTTGCCGCTTCTGCGCGATGACGGCATCGAGTCGTTCGTGGATCGAATCGGGCGACGCCTGGTGGAGGTCATGCCGCCTGAGATGGAGCATCGCGAGTTTCGATATTCCTTCAAAGTGATCAACGTGCGCGAGATCAATGCGTTTGCGCTGCCGGGCGGGCCCATGTACATCAATCGCGGCATGATTCAGGCGGCCGCGGTCGAGGGCGAGGTCGCGGGTGTCATGGCGCACGAGCTCAGCCACGTGATGCTGCGGCACGGCACCGCCGGGGCGACCAAGGCACAGCCCTTCGAGATTGGCGCCATCGCCGGCGCGATTGTGGGAGCCATCATCGGCGGCAACGTCGGGGAGGTCGTCTCGCAGGGCACCCAGTTTGGGTTGGGCACGTATTTTCTTCGTTACAGTCGCGAGTACCAGAAGCAGGCCGACCTGCTGGGCGTGCAGCTGATGGCGCGCGCCGGATACAGCCCGCTCGATCTCATGCACATGTTCCAGACGATCGAGAAACAGGGCGGCGGTGGGGGGCCGCAGTTCCTGAGCGACCATCCCAATCCCGGGAACCGGGAGGCCTACATCAAAGAGGAGGCCTCGCATCTGCGAATCGAAGGTCAGGCTGGCGACTCCCGCGAATTCGCGCGCGTGCAGGATCGGCTGCGGAGCATGTCGCCGGCGCCGACGACCGAACAGGCCACCCGCAAGCAGACGCCCACCCGGTCGCGACAACCGGCGCCCGATGCGCCTAACGCCGGCACTCGCGTGGCGCCTCCGTCATCGCGGTATAAGACCTATACGGAAGGCAACCTGTTTCGCGTCAGCGTACCTGACAACTGGAAAGAGGTTGCGGCGAATTCCTCGGTGAAGTTCGTGCCCGACGGCGCGTACGGCGAGGTGCAGGGCCACCCGGTGTTTACCCATGGCGTGGAGCTTGGGTTTACTCGCAACGAAATCCACTCGCTTCAGGAAGCGACCCAGGAATTCATCGACGGTCTATCGCAGTCGAATCCCTCGTTGCGCGCGACGGGCGGCCTCAAGAACACAAAACTGTCCGGTCGTAATGGGCTCACGGCCACACTCACCAACGTGTCGGAAACGACCGGACGCGGAGAAACGGTCACGGTCTTCACGACGCTGCTCCGCGATGACAATCTCTTCTACTGCATCGCCGTCGCGCCGCAGGACGAATATCAGGCATATCAGCGATCGTTCCAGCGCGTGGCGCAATCGATTCGCCTGACCGATTAACCTCTGCTCCTACTTCGCCGTGTGTGACGACTCCATCAGCACCAGTCCCACTCCAATTCCCGGCAGCTTGATCTGATCGCCAAGCGAACCGAGATTGAATCCCTCACGAATCGTTCCCTTGACGGTGACCCGTGCGCCCTTGCGAGGCGTGCCCTTGCTGGACACCACCCAGAGCTGGCCCGTGTTGTCATCGATCCTGTAAACCCCCTGATTGGCCAACGAGTAGCTGTCCACGACCGCGCCGGACAGCTGGACCTCACGATTTCCGTAGCGGGAAGGGTCGGCAAGGACCTGATTGATGGTCATCGAGGCGCAGGCCGCCGACACCAGCGCACTCCCCGCGAGAATCGCCATCCCGACGAATCGGATCCAGAGCATCTGTCTCATTGGCTGGCTCCTTTATCACGCAGGATTCATCGACGCCTGTGTTCTTCGTGGGTTACTATGCAGGAGGATGTGGATTCTGGCTACGAAATCCCATAAATCGGACTCATGACCATGCGTAAGGCCACACAGAACCAGCAGTCGACGAACGTTCTGGTTGAAAAGAAACTGGTCGCGTTTGCGGAGCAACTCGGGTGGTTGGTCGGAACCGTCCAGGCCAAAGCCGAGGGCTGGCTTGACCGCACAGTGCTCACCAAAGAGATCGCCCGCATTCGGGATAGCGCCGCCGACCTGCTGGCTCATGTGAATCGTAAAGCCATGTCACAGCGGAAGACACCGGCGAAACGGCCGGCAACCTCGGCCACACGTCCTGGCCGGGGACGCGTTGACGCCCCCGGGAAACGTCGTCGGAAACTCCTGCCTCAAGAACGGATTGACAAGCAGATGGGAGAGCCCCGAGGCAAACAGTCGGGGCAAAAGCAGTTCAAGAGCGGCAAGCGCAGCGGACGAGGCTAGCGCGCGATGCCGAAGTGCTCTTTCACCTTCGCCACGATCTGAGGATCAGTGAGCTTGTCCGTTGTCTCGACATCGACGGAGCGCTCAGAAAACGCCTTCGTTCGGCTGAGACGTTCCTTCAGCTCCAGCTTGGCCTCGCCCGGCCCGAAGATCAGAAAAGCCTCAGGTTGCCCGAGCTGGCTGATGACGCCATCGTAGTACCGGTCAAGATCCTGACCGTGACGTTCCTCGTACTTCTTCTCGCCTCCGCCATCCTGCTCGCCGGAATAGCGAGGATGCGCGGCGACGCGAGATTCGAACGTCTTGGTTCTGACGCGACCCTCTGACGCGAACACCATGATGGCCCGCTCGTGGTCGATCCAAATACCTACTTTGCCGTTCATAACACCTCGTTACCGTGCTCTGCTGTGCCCGGTTACACAACCCGGCGGCCGCTCACCAGCCCCACGAGAAACAGCACCACCGCGATGACCAGCAGCACGTGGATGAATGCGCCAATCGTGTAGCCGCTGACGAAACCAAGTAGCCAGAGGACCAACAGGACGACAGCAATGGTGTAGAGCATGGCTTCTCTCCCTCACGATCCGGGTGCAATGCGTGAGCCATCACCGTGCGAGCAACGCCTGAGCCCTTTTTTCGGCGCGTGTAGACTTTTCCGCCTTTACAGGGAAATTTTCCTTGCTTTGCTCGTTCGAGGAACGTCGAACATGCCAAAATCCACAGTGCTGTCGAACGGTACGGCGGTTGCCTGAAGTCGGATCGGCCGATATGCACCGGTGGGGATTCGCCCTGAGCACGTGAGGGACGACTGTCATGCCTCCTGGACGTCGAATCGTGAAGCCGAACCCCGCCTTCGATGTGGAAGGGTTTCTCCGTTCCGCCGGCGCCGGGACAACCGTTGTGGCGTATCAACCCAGGGACGTCATTTTTTCCCAGGGTGACGCGTCCGACAGCGTCATGTACCTTCAGAAAGGCGCCGTCAAGCTCTCGGTGGTATCTCGCAACGGCCAGGAAGCCGTCGTCGCGATGTTCGAGACGGGTGCGTTCTTCGGCGAGAGTGCAGTGGTGGGCGATCCCGTTCGGCACGAAGCGGCCACCGCGATGACCGCGACCACCGTGCTGATTGTTCCGAAACAGCAGATGATTCGCCTGCTCTCCGAACAGCATGATTTCTCGGATCGCTTCATCGCTCACATGCTCGCCCGGAACATTCGCATCGAAGAAGACATGGTCGATCAGTTGCTCAATTCCAGCGACAAGCGGCTGGCCCGCGCGCTGCTGCTGCTGGCGCATTGTGGCGAGCCAGGCGAGTCGCGTCGCGTGCCGGCCTCGATCTCTCAACAGACGCTCGCCGACATGGTGGGCACCACGAGGTCACGCGTGAACTTCTTCATGAACAAGTTCAGGAAGCTCGGCTACCTCGAATACAGCGGCGGCTGGAAGGTCAACGACTCCCTCGTGTCCGTCATCTCAGGGGACCGTGGCGAGAGTGGTCCGGGACGTTGACTCTCGCAAAATCGATAAAGCCGTTCGAGGCCCAGTTTCAACTGTGTCGCCCTGACGGGACAGAGGCGACTTCCTGATCGGGCGATGTCGCCGGCCGAGCCAGAACCGCGCGAACGTCGCTCCCGTCGAGGCTTTCGACTTCCAGCAAGCGGATCGCCAATAGCGTCAGGGCATCGCGATGCGCGGTGAGCAACGACTCGGCACGGGCAGACTGCTCGCCGACGATCCGGCTCACTTCGGCGTCGATGGTTTGCCGCGTCTCGGAACTGCAGTCGCCGCCCTCGTCGACGGCGCCGCCCAGATACCGCAGGCGATCCCCGGCGTACCGTACCGAGCCGAGCTTTTCGCTCATGCCAAACTCGGTCACCATCCGCCGCGCGAGCTGCGTCGCGCGCTGAATATCGTCCACCGCGCCGGTACTGATGGTTCCGAGCATGACGCGCTCAGCGGCGCGGCCACCCATCAGAATGGCGACCTGATCTTCGAGTTCTTCGACAGACAGGAGGTAGCGATCCTCCTTGGGCATCTGCATCGTGTAGCCCAGCGCGCCGCGGCTACGCGGAATGATGCTGATCTTGCTGACCGGGTCGCCATGCGGGACGAGGCTCGCCACCAGCGCGTGCCCGCATTCGTGATGTGCCACCGTCTGGCGCTCCCTGGCGTTCATGACCCGACTGCGCTGTTCGAGACCGCCGAGCACGCGTTCGATCGCGGCTTCGAAGTCGGCGAACGAGACCCCGTCGGCATTCCGTCGGGCCGACAGGAGGGCGGCCTCATTCATGACATTGGCCAGATCCGCGCCACTGAAGCCCGGTGTGACACGCGCGGCGCGCTCGAGGTCGAACTCCGGCGCCAGCGTGATCCGCTGACTGTGGATGCGCAGGATCTGCACGCGCCCCGTGAGATCGGGATTGCCCAGCACCACCTGGCGATCGAACCGCCCTGCGCGCAGGAGCGCGGGGTCGAGCACCTCCGGGCGATTGGTGGCCGCCATGATGATGACCGGGCTATTCGCGTCGGATTTGAATCCATCGATCTCCGCCAGCAGCTGATTCAACGTCTGTTCCCGCTCGTCGTTCCCCATCATGCGTGTCGCGCCCCCTCGGCTCTGGCCGATGGCGTCGATCTCGTCGATGAACACAATGGCGGGCGCGGCGGCGCGCGCGTGTTCGAACAGATCGCGCACGCGGGCGGCGCCGACGCCCACGAACATCTCGACGAACCCCGAGCCGCTCGTTTCGAAGAACCGGACGCCGGCCTCCCCGGCGGTGGCCTTCGCGATGAGCGTCTTGCCGGTCCCTGGCGGGCCCACCAGCAGCACGCCTTTCGGAATCCGTCCCCCGAGCCGCGCGAACCGTTGCGGCGTCTTCAGGAACTGAATGATCTCCTGCAGTTCGCCGATCGCCTCGTCGGCACCGCCGACGTCCTTGAAGGTGACGCCCACGTCCCCGGCCTTGACTTCGGTCGCCTTGCTCTTCCCAACGCCGAAGATCCCGCCGCCGACACGACTCGCGAAACTGCGGCCGGCCATCAACCAGAGGGACACCACCAGCAGCAGCGGGAACAGCCAGTTCAGCACGAAGGTAGCGATGGGGTTGGGTGGACGCGCGGCTCGATAGGTCACGTGCGCGGCGCCGAGCTCCTTCAGCAGGTCTGGATCGCCGCTCGACGGCATCAGGGTGACAAAGCGAGTCGTCGTCTGATCGGGAGACTTCGGCGCCGGGTTCGTCATGGTGCCGTCAATGGTGGGTCCGACGGTGACATCGACAAGTTGGCCAGCCGCGAGTTTGGTTTTGAACTCGCTGTAGGGGATCTCGGGAGCCTGGGACAGCGATGGCCCGATCGCCGACTGCAGCATCCATGCGGCAAGCAACCCCGCGCCGATGTAGCCCAGACCGGAAGGTATCTGACGCTTGAAGGGTGATCCGCCGTTATTGCCCTGGCGTTCTGGAGGTGGCAGTCGGGCTCCGGGGTCTCCCACCGCTCCGCGCCGGCCGACCCTGCTCGCTGCCATAGAGGAACTCCTTAGGCGGCGCGTCCGGAATGGACCGCCTCGAGTCGCCCGTCGTCAGAGTCTTCGTGACTCATGAGGAGACGGCTGTGGCCGCTCGATTCCCAGCTTCAAAAGGCGGCTTTCGAGGGTCGTTGGTTTGAGGGCGAGGCGTTCGGCTGCTCCCCCTTGCCCGCGGATTCGCCATTTCGTGCTCTCGAGCGTGGCGCGGATATGCTCGGCTTCAACCTGCTCGCCGATTTCATCGAGGAACAGGGTCGACTGACTCGCGGCCTCGAAGCGGCCGATCCGGCGTGTGATGGCGTCTGTAAACGCCCCGCGTTCGCAGCCGAAGAGCTCGCTCTCGATGAGCGTGCTCGGAATCGCCGCACAGCTCACTCGAATCATCTGGCGCTGATGGCGCGGGCTGAGTTCGTGGATAGCCTCGGCGAAGACTTCTTTCCCCGCTCCCGTCTCGCCGAGCAGCAGCACGGTGGCGGACGTGGGCGCGACCAGTTCGACCTGGGTGAGGATGTCCCTGATCTTCGGGCTTTGCGACGCCATCAGCCGTGACCCGCGCGCGACACCGACCTCGGGGCGGTGGAGCACGTCGTCCTCGGTCGTGTACTCGCGCACCGGTTCCCAGTTATGTTCCAAAGGTTTTGAGCCGAGGGCGAGGGCCCCCATCGCAATGACGTTGGCGCAAGCACGCATCCGCGGATCCTCCATGTTGTTGCGGCCTCAAGCGTGCCGGCAGATCTGTCCACTCTCAGTCTGTATCGCGCGCCTCTTCTGAGCTGTACATTTGTGCACACACGAGGCGTGATCGGCTCACTCCGTGCTGGACGCGATCTCGTGTCCTCAGTGCTGCGAATCGGAGTGTTGCGCGGGATTCAACTCCTCCACGAGCGCTTGCTGGCGGGCGGCCCGTTCGGCTCGGGGCAGCCGCTCAAACGAAAACGACAGAGGACCGAAACGATCCATCCACGCGGGCGAGTCATTGAGAAGCCCATACAGGCTCTGGCGGATGTCATCGCTTTCGCCGACGTAGACCCTCCGCTGCGGACCATAGATTGTGAACAAACCCGAGGCGTCCGGCGCCTCGTGGACACCGCCGTACGTGAACGCGTAGCTGTCATCACGGGCCATTACGTGCCTCCAATGGCACTCAAGCAAATGATGAGCCATGAGCGGTGGCTTGTGCGCGCCGCTGGCCGCCGTCGTTTTCCTGGTGTTGGCGGATGTGATGTTGGCGCCGGTCGTTCATCGTTGCGGGATTGCGAAGAGGGCGAAGAGGACGTCAATCGAGCGGGGCAATTCGTCGCGCCAGGCCCTTCGCATCCGTCAGCAACTGCGCGCGGAACGCGTGCTCTTCGACAGATGCTCCCTTGGCACGCAGCAGGAGAACGGCGCGGGCATGATCCTCGCTGCCCGGTCCCAGGGGAATCAACCCGACGCCGAAGACCCTCCGGTCGTTGTTTCCCATCAACACGGTTTCCTCGCAGTAGACGACGTCGACAGATTCCTTGACGGCCCGTATTTTCGGGCAGTGGAAGGCACACGCCTCGTCGACGATGGGAAGCACCTCGAAGCAGCGCTTGCCAAACCACTCGCCCGCCACGAGTTCGAGGGCTGCCGCGTTGATGTACACGAGCTCCATCCGATCCGAAACAACGACGCAGGCTTCCCGCTCGTCCTCGAGGTGGCTCCAGCGGAGGGCGGCTTTGTCCTGCAACGGAGAGTCGGGTTTGAGATGTGTCATCTCAAACCAAACATACATCAGATCGAGGCGTCGTGTATGTGACGCGAGAAGTGCCATGCTGAAGACCCTCAAATGGACCGCAGGAGCGAGACATTCAGGCGCAGCTCGCTGGTGTATCGTTTCCGCAGGGGTTTTACGCGGAAGTGCTGGGCAAGTACGTGCTCGGTGGAACCCGAGCGGGCTACGAGATTGAGCATCCTCTGGCGGTGGTCATTCTCGGCGGGCTGTTCACGTCCACGCTGCTCAACCTGTTCATCGTGCCGGCGCTCTATCTGAGGTACGGACGTTCGGCACTATCGTCGGCAGAAGAGACGATCTGAGCCGACCCGAGGGGAACGACGTATGTCCTGGTTCGTCTTTGCCTTGATCTCGGCGGTGGCCGCGGCGGCGACGGCGATCCTCGCCAAGCTCGGCGTCGAGGGCGTTCCCTCGACGCTGGCGACCGCGATCCGGACCGTGGTCGTCACGGTGTTCGCGTGGGCGATGGTCTTTGGGCTGGATCAGCAGCGTGCGCTGCCCACAATCTCACGACGCACACTCCTGTTCCTGGCGTTGTCCGGCCTGGCCACCGGCGTGTCGTGGCTCGCGTACTTCCGCGCGTTGCAGATGGCACCGGCGTCCTGGGTGGCGCCGATCGACAAGCTCAGCCTGCCGTTCACCATCGTTCTCGCGACGCTCTGGTTGGGTGAGTCTATGACCTGGCAATTGGCGGCGGGTGTAACGCTGATGGTGATCGGAGCGCTGCTGACGCGCGCATGAGCACAGCTTTCCGACCGTCGTTCGGCCGTCGTGCCGGCGCGTCATCCAGACTTCGAGGCCGCGATCAGCGCCGCGAGAAACAACGCGAACACCGTCCAGGTCGCCGCGGCCTGGATCCAGTTGATCACGAAGTAGCGCCGCCGTCCAGCACGCCAGTCCGTCGGCATGGCCTCGGGATCCCAGGCCAACATGACGTCGTAGAGCGGCTCCTTCCACACATTGGAGACGATGTACACACCGACGATCACAATGGCCAGGCCGATCGCAGTGAGCACAAATGGAACGGAACTAGCGTCGTCCCGAAGGCTCACGAGCGCGACAATCGGTGCGACGGCCATCCCGATCGCACAGACGTAGTTGAACCAGGCTTTCCTCGCCACTGGAAGGAACGCTCGCAAGAAACGCTCGAAGGCCGCTCCGTTCATGGCCGCGAGCATCGGGTGCATGACCAAGGTGAGCATGCCCAGAAGGCCGGACCACAGCCCCGCGAACACAACACTCGCGGTGAGCGCAAGTTGTTCCACTGTCAAAGGCTACCTCCTTGACCGTCGAGTCACGAGATAGTCGCGATGTTAGCTCTGCGCGCATCGTCTGGATGTCCCGCACAACACGGTCGAGAGCCATCTGCCTGTTCAGGAGCGTGCATCGACCGACTGGTTATTCGCACCGCCCGACGGGCCTGTTTCGTCGCTCAAGACGTCCAGGATCCCCGCAGCGATCGCAAAGAGGACAGGTCCGAGCACGATGCCTAGCACGCCAAACACCCGCAGCCCGCCGAGCACCGAGAAAAACATCACGAGCTCGCTCAGCCCGACGCGGCCGCCGACGAGTCTGGGCCTCAGGAAATTATCGACGGTGCTGATCACGGTCGTTCCAAACACGGCGAGGACGATCGCGCTCGTCCAATGCCCGGTCGCGGCCAGGTACACGGCGCCGGGCGCCCAGACTCCAGCCGCACCGACCACTGGAAGCACACTCGTCACCACGGTGACCATGCCCCACAGCGCGGCGGATGGAACCCCGAGGATCCAGAAGATCCCGCCGCAGAGCGCACCCTGGACGACCGCGATGACGACGACGCCATACACACTGCCGTAGATGACGTCGCGTACCCGAGCGAGCAACGCTTCGCTTCGTGCCCGTTCGAAGGGAAGCAGATCGGGAATCCTGGCGACGATCCGGTCTCCGTCGCGGAACAGCAGAAACATCGCGAAGAGGATGAACACGAACGAGACGACGGCTCCGGCCACGTTTTGCGCGGCCGCCAGCGTGTATCCAGCAACGACGCGCGTCAGCTCGCTCGCGTTCTGTCGGACCCACGCCGCGATGCCGGCGGCATCGAGTCCCAGACGGTCACTGAGCCACTCGTAGGCCTGCGGCAGCGGCGCGCCGGCCTTGAGGCCGGTTTCGTCCGTGAACACCTGCTGCAGGCTGGCGCCCAGCGCCAGGAACTGGTCGACGGCCACAGCCGTGATGAACAGGAGGGGAACGACGAAGGCCACCACCACCAACACGCTGCAGACGAACGCGCTCAACGACACGCGTCCCGTCTTCCGCACGAGCCGCTGGTACACGGGATGAAACGTGATCACCAGAACCGACGACCAGGCCATCACGTTCAGAAACGGTCTCACGATCAACAGGCAGAAGTAGACGACCAGCGCGGACGCGGCGAGGAACACCGTCCACTTGAGCGCACGCTGTGTGAACGTCGAGGGGTGTTGTGAGGCGTCAGACATGCGGGCATCCACGTCAGCGACGGGGCGCGGACTGTTCGACGGAGCGCTTGATCGAGGCGAGCGCGCTTTCGAGCGACGAGCGCGTCTTGTCGACAGCGACCTTCCGGAGGATCGAGCCTTTGACGCCCGTCAACCCTTCCTGCTCTGAGCCTTTGAGCGTCAGCAGATAGAAACCGTGCGGGGCGGCCGTCGCTCCGTCGTCCACGCACACCGACACGTCCAGCGCGGTATGGAAGTAATGCGTCGCGTACAGCTGCTTGATCGCGACGACGCCGACGTCGCGGCCCTGCGAGCGGCCGCGATAGATGACGGCGTGATTCACACGAATCGTGGGCTTCAGCCCGAACGACACCTTCTCCCAGTAGAAGAAGCTGTCGGCGCCGGCCAGCCCGGCGTTCGGATATTCGAGGAGGTAGCGGCGCAGCTCCGGCAGCACGTCGGGCAGCGCCGATGCGCGGCCGATCATCGTCTGGAACTGGTCGGCAACACGCGCGGGATGGTCTTTGTCCCGATATTCGCCGAGCGCCTCGTTGCCGCCGCGCTGATACGCTTGTATCAGCTGCAGAACCCTCGGACGGGCGAGGGCGTTGGCTTGATCCGCCGCATCGGGTCGCGACCAGTTCACGCCGTCGTGAAACGCCTGAATCGCGGTCGTCGGCAACTGCACGTCGCACGAGCCTTCGCGGCAGTTCTTGAGCGCCTTCACATCGTCCGGGTCGAACGCGAGTGCGCTGAGATCCGCGACCGTTGCGTCTTCGCGGATCTCGCCGATACCCTGGTATCCCGGCGTGCCGCTCAGCCGTCCGACGTCACGCGCGGCCTCGAGGTACGTGTCGGGTGACCCCTCCACGTGCACCGCGCCGAACACGTACACCTCGGACGGACCGCCCCACGGGAGGACCTTCGCGACCGGACGGCCGGCGTCGATGGCCGCGATCTGTTGCGACGTCAGCCCGAGGTCCGTGAAGATGTTCATCGGACCGCGCGCAATCGCCGCCTGAACGATGGCGCTTGAAATCAGGCTGAGCGCGAGCAGCCGCGCGCGACGGTGCATGGGGACCTCCAGTGCCTTACGGTTTCAGCAGAGCGACCGGCAATGCCGCCGCTGCCGTTACGCCACGGTCCGGCGCACGGCGACCGAGAGCATCAGCCGCGTGATGCCGCTGAAGAACATGCTGACGCCGACGAGCGTGCCGATCACCCAGACCGAGCTGATCGGCCAGGCGCTCCCGATCATTGCGGCCAGCACCAGCGTCACGATGCCGTCGAACAGCAGCCACCCGCTGCCCGGGAGCGGCCGCAGCTGAAACGACAGCACGAACTCCAGCACGCCCTCGAGCACCAGGTAGAACGCCAGCGCCAGCGTCAGCGACGCCAGGCCGGCGACTGGATGTGCGAGCAGGTAGAAGCCAACGCCGCCGTAGAGAATCCCGACCAGCATCTCCCAGACGACGGCGCCGGCGCGGCCCGCCTGCCAGGCAAACGCGAGATGCAGGATGCCGCTGAAGATCAGCAGCCATCCGAAAAAGACAGTGACGGCCACGCCGGCGATCGCGGGCGAGAAGATCGCCAGCAGACCAGCGGCGATCATCAGCACACTGAGCACGATCGACCACGTCGTCGCCTTGTGGATATCGCCGGTCATCGCGTTCGTCATCGAATTCGCCATCGAGTTCGCCATAAGGTGCTCCTTTTCACGCAGTGAGGGTTGTGAGAACGTTTCACCGGTCCCCGCACGGCGCTTCGTCCGCCGTGCGAGGACTCAGCATGCGCTCAGCGGAGCGCGGCTTTCGTCAGCTCCCACGCCTGATGGAGCTTGTCCGATCGCTCGCGGTAATCGGCTCGGATCTCGGCCAGCCGCTTCTCGAGGCGTTGCTTCCGCTCATCGCGCGCGGTTTTCAACTGTTGCTGCAAAGACTCGATCTTGGCTTCGCCCTCCCGCTTCACCGATTCGATGCGGGCTTTGAGCTCATCCCGTTTGTTCTGAAGCTTGTGGCGCGTGTCCTCGATTCTCGCGTCGAGCCTGGCCTTCCGCTCCGCCGAGGCCTTCTGGCGTTCAGCCTCCAGCGCGATCAACTCGTCGCGGTACGCGGCGATCTGCCGTTGATAGTAGGCGTCTTCGATCTCAATCCGATTGCGCCGGAATACGTGTCCGCCCAGCGCCTCCATCCGGGTGTCGATCGGCGCCTGCCAGTCCTCATCGACCTCCGTGATGACCGCGGTCTTTCCGGGGAGCAGATACTCCGACATCTCCTGCAGGAAGTCGTCGCTGATGCCGGCCCGAGCGAGATCGAACGTTGCTCCGATCATCGTCCCGGTGCTCGCGCCGACCGCCACGCCGATTGGCCCTCCAAGGAGGCCGACGAGGCTTCCGGTGAGCAGACCGAAGAACGTGCCCTCCGGACTCTCACTCGTGTCTCGCACCACGACCTTTCCGTTCGGGTCCTTTGCGACGACCGCATTCGAATACAACGTGATGCTGCCGTCTGTGTGCAGGTCGCGAAATGCCCGCAATCCCTCGTACGCCTGTTTCTCATCGTTGAATACGACTGCCATGACTTTGTCCATATGCGCTCTCCTTTCGCTCATCCGATGGGCGCTGCGGACTTCGCAACAGCCTCACCGTCCTGAGTCGTGACCTCGCACTTCGCAAGACGAATGCCCCGCCAGTCACGGCAGGGTGACAGGGGGATCTGCTTTGCAGTCAGAACGTTGGCTTGCTGAAGGCCGACGCGGGGCCGAGACGCCGTGACGAAATGAAGGCATGCGTTCTGTGCGCGTCACGGTTTTCATCGCCGTCCTTCTTCCGCCGCGGGGACACGCGGCTTCAAGCCGTCGATGACATACCGATTCATGCACCCGGCCACGACGAACGTGACGTCGTCGTCAGCCATTCGGCGAAGCAACTGTTCACCATCCGGATCGATGAAGTCGACGTTCGACAGCACCAGCGTCAGCCTCGCGGACGGCACGTCGTCCATGATGGAGCGCCAGTGCTGTTCGAGCACCGCCACCCATTCGCCGCCGAGGGTCCCATGCAGGTCGAGCCTGTAGCGGTCTCCCTGACTCCCGGTAATCACCCGTAACATTGATGCGCTCTCTCTCGGCACATGCGACGACGTCCGCTGCCAACTGCGGCGCGCGTCGTACGCGGGTCGTTTCAGTGACCCTGGCGGCAAGATCGATACCCCGCCCGCGAATGCGGGACCGCAGCGGTATCTGCTTGTCCGTCACGAGGTTGACGCCAGCCGCCGGCGTCGGCGAACAGGGCGGCGGTGGCGAAATGAGGTCAGAGGTCTCCGGGACGTCACGCCGGCCCGGGCGCGGTCACCTCGCCGGCACGGGAAACTTCGCCGTCGCGCGGGAGCCGCCTTAGGCTAAGATGCTGACCCTCTGGAGGTTATGTCGTGCCTCTAACACGTGTGATCGACTTGATCGGTCGTAACACTCAACTTGGCCAGTTCCTGCCGCCGCTGGCCGCCTCTCTTCGAACGGTCGCCAACTTCGACGTGCTTGGCGTGGTCGTTCCGCATGATGCATGGAGAACCGCGCAGCTGAACTTCGTGCGCCTTGAATCGCCTGACGGCGCGTCGACGGCGGCGGAGGTTCAGTCGATGGCCGTTGCGCCGCTCGATCCAGCGCGCCTGGCTGCCCTCGTCGAAACGGGTTCCCCGGCGATGGTCTTCGACCGCCTTGACGAGCGTGCCGAATACGCGGATGTGATCGCCGCGTTGCGCGGCTTCGGCCAGCAGTCGGCCTGTCTGCTGCCCCTCGCAACGGCGCTGGGCCCGGTGGGGCTGATCGCATTCGCGTCGTCGCGCGAAGGGACGTACGGTCAGTGCGACACCAGTTTCTTGCGGCACATCGGCGCGCTGGTTGCCATGGCGATCGACAACGAACGCCATCAGCAGGAGGCGGTGGCGCGTGAGCGCCAGCTGCAGGCCGAGCGCGATCACTGGCGAACGCTGCTCGAGGTGACCAACGCGGTCGTCACCGAGCGTGACGTCGCTGCACTGCGTGCGGCCATCGTGCCGAACGTCCGGCGGATCGTCCCGCACGATCACACGAACCTGTATCTCATCGACGAACAGCGCCAGCTCGGACCTTTCGTGATCGATCCGACCGCTCCGGCGTGGCCCGACGAGCTGGCGACGCAGATCCGGCTCGACCGAGAACCATACAAGTCGTGGCTCGCTCCCCTCGATCGCGCCGTGGACGTGGACGTCACGCACGCGGACCCGACCGGGTGGGAAGCGCTGCACGCGCACATCATGGCGTCGGGTGTGAAGCGATTCTGCAGCGCGCCGCTGGCGACATCCCACCGTGTGCTCGGGATCCTCTCGCTCGGCCGCCTGACGCCGACGCCGTTCACGAGCGAAGAGTTGGGCTGGGTCGCGCAGATCGCCGAGCAGATCGCTGTCGCGCTCGAGAATGCGCTTGCGTTCAGCGAGATTGCCTCGCTGAAGGATCGCCTTGCGCACGAGAACATCTATCTTGAGGAAGAGATTCGCGGCGCCCAGCATTTCGGAGAGATCGTCGGCGAAAGCCGGGCGCTGAAACGCATCTTGAGCCAGGTGGCCACGGTGGCCTCGACCGATGCCAGCGTACTGCTGCTCGGCGAGACCGGCACGGGCAAGGAGCTCATCGCGCGGGCCATTCACTCCGAGGGCGATCGCCGGGGCCGGGCGCTCGTGACGGTGAACTGCGCCACCTCGCCCGCGGGGCTGCTCGAGAGCGAATGGTTCGGCCACGAGCGTGGCGCGTTCACCGGAGCCCTTTCACAGAAGATCGGCCGTTTCGAGTTGGCCCACCAGGGCACCTTGTTCCTCGACGAGATCGGCGACGTGCCACTCGAACTGCAGTCGAAGTTGCTGCGCGCGCTTCAGCAGCGTGAAATCGAGCGATTGGGAAGCACACGAACCATTCGCGTCGATTTTCGGCTGATCGCCGCCACCAACCGCGATCTCGAAGAGATGGTCGCCAGGCGGGAATTCCGTTCGGACCTGTACTACCGGCTGAACGTCTTTCCAATCCGGATTCCGCCGCTGCGGGAACGCCGGGAGGACATTCCGCAGCTCGTCCGCTACTTCGCGCAGCGGTTCGCCAAGGCGCTGCGGAGGCCCATCGAGTCGGTCTCCCGCGAGAGCATGGAGATGCTGTGCGGTTGGCCGTGGCCCGGCAACATTCGCGAGCTGCAGAACGTGATCGAGCGCGCGGTCATCCTGTCGCAGGGCACAGTGCTGACCGTACCCCGCTCGGAGTTCGAGTCGCCCTTGCCTTCGACGTCCTCGCCCGTGACGCTGGAGGACGCCGAACGCGACCACATCGTGCGCGCACTCGACCAGACCGGCTGGGTGATCGGCGGCGCCGGCGGTGCGGCCGCGCGACTCGGCCTCAAGCGTACGTCCCTCGTGTCGACGATGCGGCGCCTCGGCATCGTCCGGCCAAAGCCCCACGCGGGCACAAATCGGGACGTTCGCCAGCACCCCTTCCATTCAGAATGACGCGGAGGTGCTTCACTCGACCGTCTCGGTTTCCACTGTCGCCGCGAACGCCCCCGCCTCAACGATCGGCTGCACCAGCACCGGAATCCGGGCGCCGGCCACCACCTGTTGGGCGACTGATCCGTGGAGCAATCGGCGGAGTCGGCTGGGACGGGAAGTGAAGACAAGGATCATGTCGGCGGACGTCCGGTCGGCCTCAAGCAAGATCACCTGGGCAGCGAATCCCTCGACTACGCTGACGGTCTCGATCTTGTCTGCTCGATAACCCTCCGCCCACTCCCGCTCCAGCGACGCGAGGCGCGCCCGCACCGCCCGACGGGCCTCGCTCAGGAGTTCGGAACGCAGCTTCTCCCGAAGCTTCTCGCGGTCCGACCCTTCTCCAGGATAGGGAAAAATCACCGGTTCGATGACGTGGAGGAGCCGAACTCTGGCGTTGAGCGCCTGGACCAGTCGAGCGGCGGACTGCCAGGCGGTACTCTCCTCCAGGCTCAAGTCGGTCGCGCAGAGAACGAGGTCAATACTCATGAGGCCCTCCCGTCACAGCGAGCCACCGCGACGGCCCGCAACCAAGTGCGCCGCAGCACGGGATTACTCCTCCGAAAGTCAGCCTGCCGCGCAGTTGCCCGTCCCGCAGTAACGGACCTGGCGGCAAGATCAGTACCCCATCCGCGAATGCCGGATCGGGGCTGTATCCCCTTGTTGGTCAACGTAAAGAGCACCTCGCCGTCGTGGTTGGTGAGGAGCGCATCGCAGGGTTCGTGACGCGGATGGATCTCGTGCCTTCATTTCGTCACGGCCGCACCGTTGTCACCGAGCGCCACGAGTCCGCAATCCTCTGAACGGGAATGGGATAGGTCGTCTCCTTCCGAACGCGCTCCTCCGGAACGGCACTTGCGATGAGAACGGCGAAGCCCAACGTTCTGGGCTGATCGTGAACGCACTACTGATGTGAAAGAGGAGCAGGAACATGGAGACGCCAAACACACAACCGGGAATCGGGTCCACACTCCAGGCCTACGAGGACAAAATCGCTGCGCAGATTCGTGCGGCGAACACCCGCATCGACGAGTTCGAGGTTAAGGCCAAGCCGAAGCGGGCCCAGGCAGAAGTCGCCGCGATCGATGGCTTGAAGACCGCCAGGCAAAACATCGAACGAATGCTCGTCGACCTCAAGACAGCGGGAGACGCGCAGGCCGTACGCGCCAAGGCCGACATCGATAAGGCGATCGTCACATTCCAGGCGTCGCTCGAGGACTTCAGGCGCAAGTTCACGACCCCGTCGGAGAAGAAGTGACTGCGGGATCGGCGCCGGCGATTTCACGCGCCGTAGCCGCATGACAGGAGCGCCCATGCCTGCTTCACCATTGCGTCAGCCGCCGTCTGCGCGTCCTCGCGCGACCAACGTAGGACGCACGGGTTCGGACGATCAACCGTCTCGCAAGAGCCAGATCCCCGGCTGGCTCCCGTATGCCGCAGCCGCGCTGATAGGCGTCTGGTTGCTGCAGGCGGTGGTCGGCCCGCTTCTTCCTCGTGCGGCGGAGATCCCGTACAGCGAGTTCAAGGTGAAGCTGGCGGCGGGCCAAGTCACCGACGTCACTCTGGGGACGCCCCTCGAGGGCGTGATGAACCCCCCCGAAGGCCAGACAGCCGGGCAGGCGACAACCCGGTTCGCGACCCTGCCGCCGCCTGACGGCGATCCGGATCTCATCAGAGAGCTCGGTGCCGCACACGTCACGTACCGCGCCAAGACGCCGCCCAGTCCGATTGCGACCTTCATCCTCAGCTGGGTGTTGCCACTCATTGTCATGATGGGGCTCTGGTCACTCGCCGGTCGCAGCCTTGCGGCGCGCACTGGAGGCGGCATGTTAGGGGGCGGCATCTTCGGCGTCGGCAAGAGCAAGGCGACCGAAGTGAAACCCGAGGAAGTGGGCGTCACCTTCAAGGACGTGGGCGGCGCCGACGAGGCGATCGCCGAGCTGCGGGAGATCATCGAGTTCCTCAAAACGCCGCAGCGATTCGCGAAGCTAGGCGGGCGGATCCCAAAGGGCGTGCTCCTCGTCGGCCCTCCCGGCACGGGCAAGACGCTGATCGCAAAGGCAACCGCCGGGGAAGCCGGGGTTCGCTTTTTCGAAACGAGCGGATCCGAGTTCGTCGAGATGTTCGTGGGCGTCGGCGCGGCGCGCGTCCGCGATCTGTTCGAGCAGGCCCGGGCTGCGGCGCCGGCGATCGTGTTCATCGACGAGATCGACGCCATCGGCCAGAGCCGCGGCGGTGGCGTCCGTCTGATGACAAACGACGAGCGCGAGCAGACGCTGAATCAGCTCCTGGCAGAGATCGACGGCTTCAACACCAGCGCCGAGAACCCGGTCATCATCATGGCGGCCACGAATCGTCCGGAAATTCTGGATCCGGCGCTGCTGCGAGCGGGTCGGTTCGATCGCCAGGTCGTGCTCGGAAACCCTGACTTGATCGGACGGTTGCAAATCCTGAAGATTCACAGCCGCCGTGTCACGCTTGCACCCGACTTCGATCTGGAACGCGCTGCGCGACTGACCCCCGGATTCAGCGGCGCCGACCTGGCGAACGTGATCAACGAGGCGGCGCTGCTTGCGGCGCGCCGTCAGAGCGCGGGCGTCACCTTCGCCGACTTCGAAGCCGCGATCGAGCGCGTCCTCGGCGGCCTCGAGCAGCGCAGCCGGGTGATGAATGTAAAGGAGCGCCAGACCGTCGCGTACCACGAATGCGGCCACGCCCTCGTCGCGAGCCTCGTGCCGACCGGCGATCCGGTCAGCAAGATCAGCATCATCCCGCGCAGTCGCGGCTCGCTCGGCTACACCATGCAGATGCCCAAGGAGGATCGGTACCTGCTCTCCATCGAAGAGCTCAAAGACCAGATCGCGGTGATGATGGGAGGCCGGGCCGCCGAACAGGTCATGCTCGGCACCATCAGCACCGGTGCGGTCGACGATATTCAGCGTGCGACGCAACTCGCCAGGCGCATGGTGACGGAATTCGGCATGAGCGAGAAACTGGGATCGGTGCGGTATGCGGGCCAACGGCTGCAGTACCTCGGCGCCGCGGTCGCGGAGGGCAGCGACGCCAGTGCCGGGACGCATGAAACGATCGATGCCGAAGTGCGCCGTATTGTCGGCGAGCAGTTCGAACGGGCCGTAGCCCTCCTCGCGGCCCATCGGGGCGTGCTCAGCCAGCTGTCGGCGGAGTTGTTGAAAGCCGAGAGCCTCGACGGAGGCGCGGTGCGGGAGGCGCTGTCGAGTGCAGCCCTTGCGGCGGTGTGATGAACATCGAGGCAGTCTCCCGCGCATAGCGCCGCCAATCGGCACCGCTCCCTCCCGGATCGCCTCACTTATTGCGGTTTGCGCCCGCGGATGCCGACAGGCAACGCCAGCCCGACCCGATGGCGGGACATCGCGTTACCGCGATCGATGTTCGCAAGCATCAGCGCAGCCGCATCTGCGTACGGGACGATCATCTGCGGAATCAGCGACGCGAAGACCGGCAGGAACGACGAGTCCGGCAGAGCCCGCGCGACGGCGGGAACCTCAACAGGTAGGGCGTCGATCGAGATGCGCAGCCGGTCCAGCCCGAGCGCCGGCTCATCGACCATAGGGCCAGGACAGAGAAGTCGCCAGTCCAGGCGCGAGCGGCTCAATCGCTCGAAGTTGACCTGGTGGGGCCAGTAGGTGGACTTCACCTCGGGCAGATCGACGCCGCAACGCCCGGACGAGTCGATATCGAGGAGCGCCGCGCCCGCGAGCAGCCAGCAGACCGGCTGCTCCGAAGCGGGAAGGAAGTCCACGCAGGTGACGAGTCGGTCGACCAGGCCGACGAACGTTTCGCCGTCGGCAACGTGGCCGGCGCAATTGATCAGCGCGTCCTGGCCGCTGACGACATCGGGGGGCACGACGGCGGTAAGGTCGCCGGTGTGAACGGATACTCGTTCCCGGAGTTCGACCGCCAGCTTGGATGGCGTGCGGACGAACACCGTGACCTCGTGGCCGGCGGCGAGCGCCTGTCGCAGCACGTGGCGACCAAGAGACCCGGTCGCGCCCAGGATCAAGAGGCGGGACATGTCCGTGCGTAGTGCAACGGCGCGGCCACAACCTGACTTGCCTGTCTCGGGCCGATTACGGTACTCGTTCGCGCACGTGCGCTGAGTCCTGCTGACGGCCACAGGTCGGGTGCCTTGATTTCGTCACGACCCTGAGCACTTCAGCGGCCGATGCCTGCGCAGACCCACTGGAACGCCCTTTGCGGATCAGGGTGACCGTCATGAACATCGCCTCCGTGCGCGAACGTCTGGAGCGACGCAGCCGACGCCAGCGCAACACGCATCGGTTCCAGCAGATCGCCAGCGTCGCCGTTCGATATGGCCTCGCCGATCGACTTCGCAAGATGCCGGGGAAGCGCATGCAACAGTGGCTGCGCGGGTCGGCAGGCCAGAACATCGTGGATCTCAGCACGCCCGTCCGCATCCGGCTCGCGCTGAGCGAACTGGGCACCACGTTCATCAAGTTCGGTCAGATGCTGAGCACGCGGCCGGATCTGGTCGGGCAAGATGTGGCAGCCGAGTTGACGCACCTGCAAAGCCAGACGCCGCCCGATCCGTCGGGCGTGGCGGAGGCGACGATTCAGCAGGAGCTCGGAAGTCCGCCCGCGACCCTGTTCGCTTCGTTCGATCCGACGCCGTTTGCATCAGCCTCCATCGCGCAGGTGCACTACGCCCGTCTGCACAGCGGCGAGAACGTCGTCGTCAAGGTTCAGAAAGACGGCATCGAGAGTCGGGTCGAAGCCGACCTGAGCATGCTTGCCGATCTCGCGGCACTGGCCGAGCGCCATGTCGACGACCTGAAGCCGTACCACCCGGTAGCCCTCGTCGTTCAGTTCACGAAGACGATGCGCGCCGAGCTCGATTTCCTGCGCGAGCTGCGCAACATCCAGCAGTTCCGTCAGAACTTCGCCGCGGACGACACCGTCCATTTTCCGGTCCCGTATCCCGAGCTGTGCTCACGACGCGTCCTGACCATGGAGCGACTCGAGGGCGAGCTCGTGTCGCAGATCAAACTAGTCCCGGGGCCGAACCCTGAGATGGACGAGTTCGCCCGGCGCGGCGCGAACATGTACCTGGAGATGATCTTCCGCGATGGCTTTTACCACGCGGATCCGCATCCCGGGAACCTCAAGGTCCTGCCCGATGGCGTCGTGGGAGTGCTCGATTGCGGCATGGTCCAACGGCTGGACGACGATCTGCGCGAGGCCATCGAGGACCTGCTCCTCGCAGCGGTGCGTCGCGATCCGCAAACCGTCACCGAGGCGGTGTGGGACCTCTGCACAACGCCGCCCACGACCGAGCGCAAACGGCTGCAGTCCGACATCACGGAGCTCGTCACCGAGTACGCGGGGCAGAGCATCGGCAGCGTCGATGTCGCCGCGCTGGTCAGGAGCCTGACCGCCGTCATTTACGAGAACCGCCTGTTCCTGCCGCCTGGCGTGATGCTGCTACTGCGGATGCTCGGCGAGCTCGAAGGGACCGCCAAGCAGCTCAATCCGCAGTTCGGCCTGTTCGAATTGATTCGACCGTATGCCGAAGACGCTGCCAGGCGCAGGTTGGCCCCCAAACGGGTCTGGCTCCAGGTGCAGCGCGGCGCGCGCGTATGGGAGCGTCTGCTGCGCACAATCCCGAGCGACCTCAACGACATGCTGGCGAGCATGCGCGCGGGAAACCTCAGCGTGCACCTGGAGCATCGACGTCTTGACCCTGTCGTCAATCGTTTGGTCCTGGGTCTGCTGACATCGTCGCTCCTTCTTGGCTCGTCCCTCCTCTGGAGCCTGCATGCTGAGCCGCTCGTCGGAGGTGTGTCGCTGTTCGGCGCGATCGGCTATGCGACGGCGTGCATCATGGGCCTGAGCCTGTTGCGCGACATCAGGTATTCCCAACATCCCCCAGAAGACAGGTGAATATCAATCACATCGCAGGGCAGCCCGAGTGGAACTGAAGTTGCCTGTGTCTAAATCGCGCGCGTTGCGCCGGAGAAGTGGGAGAAGAAGACATGTTCGCTACCATTATTGGGGACCGCATATACCTGAGGCTGTCGCGCCGTAACCTGCGCCAATTGAACGCCATCCTCGATAACGAGGACATTCGTAACAGTTGGCTGGTGCGCAGGGCCAAGAACGGCGTGTCTCTCGTCGTGCAAGTCGAGGATGATGCGGACCATTACGAGGGGCGCGATCCCGACCCACGCTTGAGACCACGCGAGGTTGCGCAACAACGGAAAGCAGCGAATCACCCGTGAACAGGTCCTCGTCCGTGCGAACGTCAGTCCGAGAGGCCGGGGAGCTATCTGTCGCCGAGACTGTACCACGAGCGGCGTTTACTGAGGCTGCTCGCAATGAGCCGGTACCTGATCGGCATCGCTGTCGTCGGCACCTTCGTCGGCGCGACGGCACTCATGGTGTACGGAGGACTGGAGACCCTCGCGCTCGGTACGGGCCGTGCTCGCCGTCTGGTTGCCAGCCGCGGTGAACTCTGCCGACCTTCCGCCTCTCCTCGCGGCGATCGCCGCGGTCGATGCGTTTCTCGTCGCGGTGGTCCTGTATTTCATCGCAGGAGGCCTCTACCAGCTCTCTTTCCACCCGTTGCCGCTCCCTGAGTGGCTTGTCGTCCACGACCTCGACGAGCTCGAGGACAAGCTCGCCCAGGTGGTGGTGGTGGTGCTTGGCATTGGATTCCTGGGACAGGCGGTGACTTGGGATGGGCAGCGCGACCTCCTCGGCTTCGGCGTTGCGACCGCGCTCGTGATTGCGGCGCTGACGTTTCATCTTCGCCGCAGGCCGACGGCCGCTCAGTCCCAACCGTGAGATTGCAGACGGTTTGCAAAGGTCGCCCGAGATCAGAGTGAAGTACCTTCGACGGCAGCGAAAAGTGACGCTGATGCGCCACCCCGCCCGATTCGTGCCGAGTTCAGGGGGACGTGACGACGACGGCGTGGCAGGTCCGGCCGCCGCTCCGCCGATAGGCGTGCGGCACCGCTGAATCGAAGTACATCGAATCGCCGGCCGCGAGCGCGTGCTCGACACCGCCCATGTGCACGCTGAGGGTACCCTCAATGGTGTAGATGAATTCCACGCCCGGATGCTCATGCGGCCGAAGCTTGTCCGGTGCGACCGGAAAGAACTCCGCGTAGTAGCAGCTGAACCGGCGCTCGGTGGCCGGATAGTCGAGCGACTCGAAACGATAGGCCACGTCGCGCGCGCCTGGACGATCGGGAAGCTGCACGCGCTGGTCCCTGCGCACGACCGCGACAAGCGGCTGCTCGCGCGCGCCGGCGAAGAAGAACTCGAGTCCGACGCCGAACACGAGTGCAATGCGCAGTAGCGTCGGCAGTGTCGGAAACAACCGGCCGCGTTCGATCTTCGAGAGCAGGGCCGGTGACAGACCGGTGTGCTTGCCGAGCTCGACGAGGCCGATCTTCTTCTTCAGGCGCAGAGTCCGAATCTTGCCGCCGATCCGATAGTCGCTTAACCCGTCCTGCAGCGTCTTCGACAACATCGCTCCTCCGTCCGATTTGACCGTCAGTCACATTTCGCGGCATTCGTGTCGTGTCATTCACACGACTTTTCAGGATGGACGCATTTTACTTGTGTTCAATTCTAATTGCATTAGATTCAATTCATGGAGTGTTGTTAAACCGCATCACATGCAGAGGAGTCCATCATGTTGAAGAAAGCATCAGTCATTGTCGCGGCCGCTCTCGTCGTCGCTTCGGCCGCTCCGCGCCAGATGGTTCACGCCGAAACCGCCAACATCGTCGATACGGCGGTGGCGGCCGGTTCTTTCACGACGCTCGCGAAGGCGCTCGAGGCGGCCGACCTCGTCAAGACCCTCACCGGGCCCGGACCGTTCACGGTATTCGCGCCGACCGACGAGGCGTTCGCCAAGCTTCCGGCCGGCACGCTCGAAACCCTGCTCAAGCCGGAGAACAAGGACAAGCTGCGGCGTGTCCTCACCTATCACGTCGTCGCCGGCACGGTGCTCGCCTCTGACGTGGTGAAGCTGCAGTCGGCCAGGGCCGTGAGCGGCGACACGATCGCCGTCAACGCGCAGGGCGGCACCGTGCGGGTCGATGGCGCGCACGTCATCAAGACGGACATTCAGGCCAGCAACGGCGTGATTCACGTGATCGACACGGTGATTCTGCCGAAAGGCCTCTAACACACAGATGAGGAGATGGAACGAATCATGAGCACGATTATGCGTAGACATGTGTATGTTGCCGTCATGGCGGCTGTGCTGTGGGCGGCGGACGCCCGCGCGCAGACCTCTCCATGGTCGGTGTCGTTCGACTTCGGAGCGCAGGTCCCGGTGAGCGGGGACGTTCATGGCGCGGGCTCCGGCCAGGTGCTCGGGTTGCCCACGCAAGTGGAGTCACGGTCTTACGACGACGTCTATGGCAGCGGCTTCGGCTGGGTTGCGGGCATCGGCTATCGGCTGGGTGAAACGGGCGAGTTCCGCGTCCAGGGCAGTTACACGAGCGATCCGGCCGAGCGCCTGGAGGTGGGTTCGGTTGCCGGACTGCCGCTCTTCGCGCTGTTCGACGACTACAAGGCCTTTGGCATGGATTTCGGCTATCGGCAGTACTTCGGCAGCGGCAAGGCGCGCCCGTTTATCGGCGGGAGCGCCGGCTTCGTACGGCTCGAGGAGGTCAGGAGCGAGTTCAGCGTTCCCGCGGCGGGGGTGGTGCTGTCGAACGTGGACTTCTACGGCGCCTCTGTCGTTCCGTCCTTCGCGACCGGCGGCGGCATGCAGATCCGCATTTCCGACATGGTCGCGGTACAGGGCGGCATCGAGTTCAAGTGGCAGGGTGATGCCGAAGATAACGACGGCCTCGCCGGCACCGGCCTCGAGTCAATCAATGACGAGAGCCGGCGATGGTCGCTTCCCGTTACGGGTGGGATAACGTTCAGGTTCTGATCGCTCTTTGGGGTGAGGTGGCCGAGAGGCTGAAGGCGGCGGTTTGCTAAACGCCGATCAGCATTTCGGCCATCGTCGTTTTTCCTCCCTCAGGAACGGATTGACAAGCGGATGGGAGACGCCACAATCTGCGGATCGGTGAGCTTGTCCGTGGTCTCGATGTGTTGGCCCGCTCGTGGTCGAGCGTGGTCTGGTGCAATGCATGAGCCATCACGTGCGAAGCAACGCCCTGAGCCGATCTTTCAGCGCGCGGACTTTTCCGCCCCTTACAGGGAGATATTCCTCGTCTCACGTTCCAAGAACTTCGAACTCGCCCCTGGTCGTGTTGTGGCGCGCGTGCCCACGATGTACCCTGCGGTTCGGGCATCCTGGCTGCAGAAGTTGAAACTTCCCGTGGCGTTACGACGAAGGTGCCGGATCTCGTGTCCTCAGTGCTGCGAATCGGAGTGTTGCGCGGGATTCAACTCCTCCACGAGCGCTTGCTGGCGGGCGGCCCGTTCGGCTCGGGGCAGCCGCTCAAACGAAAACGACAGAGGACCGAAACGATCCATCCACGCGGGCGAGTCATTGAGAAGCCCATACAGGCTCTGGCGGATGTCATCGCTTTCGCCGACGTAGACCCTCCGCTGCGGACCATAGATTGTGAACAAACCCGAGGCGTCCGGCGCCTCGTGGACACCGCCGTACGTGAACGCGTAGCTGTCATCACGGGCCATCACGTGCCTCCAATGGCACTCAAGCAAATGATGAGCCATGAGCGGTGGCCTTATACGCGCCGGCGGGATTTTCGGCACCGACCGCCGATGCGGGCGCCAATGAAAGCGGCGTGCCGGTCCGATAACGCGTCCACGTCTGCATCACCGCGTCGGCCATGAGATCCAGAAAGAGCGGATCGTCGTTGACCGCTTCGGCGCGCATCATCGTCAACCCGACCTCGCGGCAGACCGTGGCGGCCTCGTGATCCAAGTCGTACAACACTTCTATGTGATCGCATACGAAGCCGATGGGGCACAGGACTGCGGCCTCAAGCCCCTTCGCCCGCTCGGCGCGAAGATAGCCGCAGATGTCTGGCTCGAGCCAGGGATCCTCCGGCCGGCCGCTGCGGCTCTGGAACACCAGCACCCAGTCCGCCACGCCAAGGCGCTCGGCGACCAACCGCGACGACTCCAGAAGTTGCGCGCGATACCGCGCGGCGCCCGGCATAGCGACCGGGATGCTGTGCGCGGTGAACACGAGGCGGGCGGCCGATCTGACCGGCGCCGGCAGTGCTGTCCAGCGCAGCGCGCACGTGCCGGGCGTTCACCTCAATGAACCGATCGTGGTGGTGCCAGTCGCCCACGTACGTCACCGACACATCGCTCAGCCCGGCGTCCACGACCGCCTGCCGCGCACTGACGACGTTCTCTCGATACTGAGTGCAGCTCGAATAGGATCGGTGCGGGGCACACACGAAGCCAATCGCACGTCTGACACCGTCGTGCGCCATCGTCGTGAGCGTGTCGGGCAGGAGCGGATGCCAGTTGCGCATGCCGAGGTACACAGGCAGATCCAGTCCGCGGGCCGCCAGGTGCGTCCGCAGGCCTTCCACCTGACGACGCGTGATGGCGGCGAGCGGCGACACGCCGCCGAAGTGTTCGTAATGTTGTGCGACCGCCTCAACGCGCTCGGGAGCGACGCGGCGGCCTCTGAGCACGTTCGCGAGAAACGGCCGCACGTCGCCCATACCTTCGGGGCCGCCGAACGCGACGACGAGCACCGCGTCGAAGGGCCGCCGTGTCACGCGACGACTCCGAATCTGAGGCGGATCACGTCGCCGCGATACTGAAAGATCTTCCTGAGGGTCGAGCCGATGAAGACGCGATTCGCCAGCCGCCCGACGAGCCCCAGCGGCGGCGTGTAGTACACGCGATCCTCCATCACGGTGCGCCCGCCGTCGGACTGAAATGTGTGTTCGTGCCACCAGAAGCGATACGGGCCCTTCTCCTGAAGATCCGCAAAGCGTCGGCCCGGCTCCCACGTGGTGATGCGCGTGCGCCAACGAACGGGCAGGGGCCCGACGCGCACGCGATAGTCGATCACGGCCCCCGCGGCCATCGGCGGCGGCTGTCCCTGAATGGAAAATCGCATCGCAGCCGGCGTGATCACGCCGAGGTTCGCGGCCTTCGAGAAGAAGGCGAACGTCTGGTCGAGCGGCGCATCGATCACCGTCCGGGTCCGCAGCTCGTAGCGAGCCTCCCTGGCTCCTTCGGGTCTCGATCGCGCGGGCGAGATCGCGACGGCCGTCCCCCCGACAATGTCCTCGAGCGCCGCGTCCAGGGTCGGAAAGTCGAACGCGAACTGGTGCTTTCGGAGCACGCCAGGGTCCACGCGCTGGCTCGCGAGCAGTACGCTGGCCGCCTCACCGAAGATCGCCTTGAGCGCCAGCGCCGGCAGCGGAACGATGGCCGGGCGATGAAGGACGCGCCCGAGCGCGCGCGCGAACGAGCGGCTCGTCGCCTGTTCCGGCGCCACGCCATTGACCGGCCCACGATACCGCTCGTCGACAAGCGCGACGGCGATGATCTTCACGAGATCGTGGAGATGAATCCACGGCAGGTACTGCTCTCCCGATCCGACGGGCCCACCCACCCCCATCTGGAACGGCGGCAGCATCTGCGCCAGCGCGCCGCCAGCCCGGCCCAGCACGACGCCGGTTCGCAGCAGCACCACGCGCACGCCCAGCCGGTGAGCGTCCTCGGCCGCGTTCTCCCACCGCCGGCATAGCCGAGCCAAGAAGTCATCGCGGCCGCACGACGCTTCCGTGAGCAATTCATCGGCGCGGTCGCCGTAATAGCCGACGGCGCTGGCGGACACGAAGATGCGCGGGCGGGTCTTCGCCTCGGCCATGGCCCGCACCAGCTGCGCGGTGACCGCGATGCGGCTGCCTTCGAGGACGGCGCGTCGGGCGGCTGTCCACCGGCCGCCCATCAGTGGTTCGCCCGCGAGATTCACCACGGCGTCCGAGCGCTCGATCGCCTCGACCAACCCGTCGGGCGCGGTGTCGGCGTGAACCAGTTCGACCTCGGCACCCAGGAGGCTCCGGGCGCGCGCCGGGGAACGCACCCACGCGACCACGGCATGCCCGTCGCACTGGAGCCGCGGAATCAGCGCCCGGCCGATAAAACCGGTCGCGCCCATCACCAACACACGCATGTCACACCCTTCCTAGATCCTTCGGCTGTCGTACGCCCAGTGAAGGACGGCCTGTCGCTGCCGCCTCCGACACTCGAGATCGCCCGGCTCGCAGTGCTTCCGAATCGCCGCCACGTGCCGGGCGATCGCACGCCAGCGTCGAATCTGCCTGGCGTCGTCGGCGGTTCGGCGGCCCATGTAGTAGCGGCAATACCACTGGAACCACCCGCGTGGATCCTGCCTGTGGATCCATCCGCTGCGGCGCCAGACGCTGAGCGACTGCGAGGCGTTCACGCCGAAGCAGTTCAGGCGCGCGTCATGCCGCTCGGCGCACAGCTTGGCGCGGGCGAACCAGCTGCGTGGGAACTCCTCCTGGCAGTCCGTCATGTACTTCCCGCCGAAGACGCCGAGCCGCAGCATCTCTTTCGGCGTCAGATCCGGCGTGAACCCCGGCGCGAAGTTCCGGCCGACCGGCTCGGTACGCCAGTAGGCGTAGCCGCGCTGCATGCGATCGTTGACCACGACTCTCTTCCTCATCGCGTCACACGTGGTTCCGCAGCATGAGCTCGACCGGATGCGGGCGCAGATAGACCTGGTCTGCCAGATATGGCACCGCCGCACCGGCGGATGTGATGGGCGAACAGTGTCAGCGGCACCACCAGCGGCACACGGCCGCCGGCATAGTCCTCGATGAGGGCGAGCAGTTCGGCCCGGCTTTCGCGGTCGAGAGTCTGCTTGAAGTAGCCGAGCATGTGCTGCAGCACGTTGGCCTGCCGGCGCGGAGTGGCGATGGTCTCGAGCGCTGTCATGAATTCGGTCGAATAGCGATCCTGGAATTCGCGTCGTGCCATCGCCTTGCCCGATGCCACGAGGTGCCCGAGTCGACGGTAGGCCTCCGGCCGGTGGGCCATCAGCGTGAGCTTGTGCGCGGTGTGGAACCGTACGACGTCACCCATCGACCACCGTCCGGCAAATAACGCCGTGAGCCGACGATAGGCAAAAATGCGCTCGACGAAGTTCTCGCGCAGCCGCGGATCGTTGAGCCGCCCTTCTTCTTCGACGGGCAGCAGGGGAAAGCGCGTGACCAGGGCGTCGGCAAACAGCCCGCGTCCTGACTTCACCGGCATCCCGGCGGTGCCATATACCTTGACGCGCTCGAGGCCGCAGGTGGGCGAGTCTTTCTTCAACACGTAGCCGCAGAGCTCGCCATCGGCCAGTTCCTCGACGCGGCGGCGCGCGTAGCCATGCATGCGCGTGGTGTGATCCTGAGCCGTCTTGTTGGTCAGCAGGCGAATCCGGCCATCGGCCTGCACCAGCCGCATCGATTCACGCGGGGCGTCGAGTCCGGATTCGACCTCCGGGCACACCGGCACCCAGTCGACGAACTGTCCCAGCGATTCCACGAGGAACGGATCCCGCTTGTGGCCGCCATCGAAGCGCACCGGCTCGCCGAGCAGGCAGGCCGAAATGCCGAGGCGCATGCGTTCGTGGCTCGTTGGTGCGCTGTCGCGATGCATCATGGCGTTCACGCCGCAGACTCACAGACCGGCTGTGCACGCGGCCGTGCGCCGGCTTCGGACCAAGGCTCGTTGAAGAGGACGCGCTGGGCGCCGTTCTTGAGCAGGACCAGCTGGAACAGCCCGGTGTGGCGTTCGAGAAACGTGGCTTCGCACGACCCGAGATACAGGTCCCACATGCGGATGAAGCGGTCGTCGAACCCGAGCGCGCGCACGCGCGCGAGGTTCTGGTGGAACCGGACGCGCCACGCGCGCAGGGTGTGCGCGTAGTGGGTGCCGCAATTTTCGGCGTGATACATCGAGAGCGACGTGGTCCGCGCGAGCGACTTCAGCATCTCGCCGACCGACGCCAGCTCGCCGCCCGGAAAGATGTACTTCTCAATCCAGTCCGGCGTGCCGTGATACTGCGGGAACCACTGATCGTCCACCGTGATCGTCTGCAGGAACATCACGCCATCGGGCGCGAGCAGCCGATCGACGGCCGTGAAGTAGTCATCGTAGTGGTTGAAACCGACCGCCTCGAACATCTCGATGCTGACCACTTTGTCGAACTGCCCGGTCAGCTCGCGGTAGTCGGCGCGCAGCACGTCGATGCGCGACCCGGCCTCGCCAGTCTCGACCGCCATTCGCGGACGTGGCGGTATTGCTCGTCGCTGATGGTCGTGGTCGTCACATGGCAGCCATAGTGGGTCGCCGCCCAGACGGCGAAGCCGCCCCAGCCGCTGCCGATCTCGAGCACGTGATCGGCCGGCAGAGCCTCAGCACCCGGCAGATGCGATCGATTTTCCTGGTTTGCGCCTTCTCGAGTGAATCCGCGGCTGACTCGAAGTAGCCGCACGAGTACATCAGCAGCTCGACGTCGAGGAATACGCGAAAGAAGTCGTTGCCGAGATCGTAGTGGCGATGGATATGCCGCCGGCTGCCGGCGAGGGAGTTGTCGCGCAGGCGGCGCGCAATTCCGCCGGCCAGGCGGTGTAACGCGCCCGCAATCCGGCCCTGGTCCTCGAGCATGCGACGGTTGCGCAGCATGAACCGCGCGAGCGGGACCAGATCGGGTGTCGTCCAGTCGCCATCCATGAAGGCCTCGCCGATGCCGATGTCGCTCCCGGTCAGCGCGCGCAGGAAGAATCGCTCGTCGTGCACCACGATCGTTGCGTCGAGATCTCGACTCATCGTCGCCGAATCGAATAGGTGCCCTCGGGACATTTCAGGGTCAGCGTTCCGCCGCGCAAACCGCGCAGGCCATTCAGAAACATCGTTTTCGCCCACTGCGGTGACCATGCTCATCGCTCCACCACCGACTCCGTCCGACGGGCCGTTCTCGGCCGCATAGGCCGCACGCTCGCCCACGCCGTCGCGCGTGACCCGTGGCACCGAGCGGCACGCCCTTCCACCACAACCTGAGCGCCTGCCAGTGGATGCCCGCCACCACGCGCGCCGTCATGGCCGGATGCCGGAGGAGGGCGCGCCGGATTTCCTTGTCCGCACGCCCAGGGCCGCCGTTCGAGCGAGAGCGTCGCGTCGAAGCCCACCACGCCTGCGTCGACCGTTTCCATGTGCGCGATGAGCCGGTCTTCCGGCGGCGTGAAGGCGAACGTG
>CAWGSZ010000015.1:0-24216 GCA_963825295.1 Vicinamibacterales bacterium
CACTCCTGAAACGGGTGCGACAGGTGCGACAGGTGCGTTAGGTGCGCGGGAGTACGTAGTGTCCGGCTTTAGCCGGACCCGTCTCTCGGACAATGAGGCGACGGAGGAATCATGTTCAAGCTTTCTTTACTCCCGCTTACCGTGGCTGCCGTGATCGCGTCGGCCGGTCTGGCCGCCGCTCAGGCGTTTCCTGATGGCCCCGGCAAGGACATTCTCGAGAAGAAGTGCAGCACGTGTCACGCGCCGGAACAGGTGACGACGTTCGGCCGCAGCGCCGAGGAGTGGCACGAGGTGGTCGTGAACATGATCGACCTCGGGGCCGAAGTGAACGAAGAAGAAGCCAAAGTGCTGGTCGAGTATCTGGCCAAGAACTGGCCGCTGAAGGGCTCGACACCGTCGGGGGACAAGCCCGCCGACAAGCCGGCAGAGCCACAGGGTGATAAACCGGCGGAAAAGCCGGCGGAAAAGTCCGTGCCGCCACGAGTAGGGCAGTTCCACGATGAAGCCCGACTCCTGCCGATCCGCCTGAAACCCGTCGTATCACATACCTCGCCGTAGCGTTTGCGGAGGGCAGGGCCGGCACAAATCGGCCCTGTCGCACCCTTAGCTCTCGCCGGATATCCCTTTTTTTGGTACATTAGCGCATGCCCGCTCCCGTCAAAAAAAGCCCATCTGAGCTGCAGAACCAGGAAAATGAAGTGTACAAAGCCCTTAGGGCCTGGTACATGATCCCTGGCATTCAGCGGGAACTTCGCCACAAAGAGAATGAGGCCGTGCAGACCGTTCTCGAAGTCTTCGAAAGCCGTAAGCGGAATCGGAAGGCTAACGAAACCTAACCAGGCTCGACGTTATCATCGTCCACCAGCTCGTCTTCCCTGGGTGGTTGGGGACCCGGGACGATGCCGGCGATGTCGGGATCTATGTCCCCGGGCTGGCGCGGGCTGTTCGAGCGGCCGACCTTGGCTTCCTGACGGCGTTCGAACTTCATTTTCTGCTTTTCCTGCCGGGCACGCTCTTTGTGCCGCTTCTGTTGCGATGGTCGCGATCGGTTAGCCATGAATCCCCTTAAAGTCTCATATTTTGGACGGAATTCCTAGTGTTGTTGACAGCCTTGTAAGACGATGCTACCTTGTGTATCAAAGGTAGCTTGAATGGCAATTGCGACCACGGCCCACATCCACGAGAAGTTTGCGTCGATCCGGAAAGGGCTGCTCGAGTTTCTGATTCTCAAGATCGTCGCCCGTGACAAGGTGTACGTCGCCGACATGCTCCAACGGCTCAGCACGACCGAGTTCGCGACGCAGGAAGGCACACTGTACCCGCTCTTGAGCAAGATGCGGCGCGAAGGCACCGTCGATTACGACTGGCAGGAGTCCGACGCCGGGCCTCCGCGCAAGTACGACAAGCTGACCACGAAAGGGAAGTCGCAGCTCGACGAGCTGAGCGACTATTGGACCTACATCAACGAGACGCTCGACAATCTTGGGCGAGGCTAATCATGCAGAAACTCATCACGATCAACCTCGACAACCGCCTGTTTCAGCTCGACGAGCGCGCGTACGACGCCCTCCGAGCCTATCTCGAGCACGCCGGGTCGCAGCTTGGCGCCAACCCCGACCGGGTCGAGATCATCCGCGACCTCGAACAGTCGATCGCGGAGAAGCTCCTGAAGCCTGGCGAGCCGCCGAGGACGATTGTGATGGTCGCCGACATCGCCGATGTGCTGCGTGAAATTGGTCCCGTCGATGCCGGGGCCCCCGGCTCGGGCAGCGCTCCACCGCCATGGGACGCTCCCAGAAGCGAGTCCGTGCCCAGACGTCTTTACAAGGTTCGCGAAGGCGCGATGATCACCGGGCTGTGCAACGGCATCGCGGCGCACGTCAACACCGATCCCACGTTCGTCAGGATAGCGTTCGTCGCTGCCGGCATCGTGGAGATCGCGGCGTTCGATCGGCCTCCGGCCGGCATCGCAGGCCTGTATGCGATCCTCGTGTTCATCGTGCCGTACGCGACCGCGGCGCCGGAAGGCGCCCCGGGGATGCCCGGTTCGTTCATGGGCAAGGTGCGGCTCAAGATCGAGCGCGTGCGGACGGCCCTGTTCGGCGGCGTTCGCCACAATGCCCAGTGACTCATTTTGATTCAGTCCCGATCTCCTTCTTGCGAGCACAATTCGCATCAATTAGTCTGAGTGTCCGTGGCGGATCCCTCAGACGACATTGCGCGCCGGCTGGCTGCGATTGTCTCGTCCTCCGACGATGCGATTGTCAGCAAAGATCTGAACGGTATCGTGCTGTCGTGGAACGATGCCGCCGAACGGATGTTCGGCTACACAGCCGAACAGATCATCGGCCGATCGATTCGCACCCTCATTCCCGCTGATCGACAATCCGAAGAAGACGCCGTGCTCGAATCGATCCGGGCCGGGCGGCGCGTCGATCACTTCGAAACGGTGCGCCAGAGCCGCGACGGGCGCCTGATTCCCATCTCGCTGACGGTCTCGCCGATCCTCAACGCCGACGGCCAGGTCGTCGGCGCCTCCAAAATCGCGCGAGATATCTCGGACAGGAAGCAGGCCGAAGCCCTCGCGGCCCGGGCCGCGCATCGCGAGTTGTATCTCGCCGAAGTGACGCTTACGCTCACGCGATCGCTCGATTACGAGCAGACGTTGAGGACGCTCTCCGCCGCAGCGACACCGGTCATCGCGGACTACTGCGCGGTCGACGTCGTTGACGAGGACGGGATGCTGATGCCCGTGGCCACCCAGCATGTGAATCCCGACAAGATCCCGCTTGCGCGGGACGTGCGGGCGAACTACGAAGACCCGCAGACGCCGACGAGCCCGCAGTTCGTGGCCCGCACCGGCGTGCCCGCGTTTGTGCCGCGGGTGTCCGACGAGATGCTGGTCGCCGCCGCACAGGGAAATGCCGACCGTCTGGAAAAAATGCGGTCGCTCGGCCTCGTCTCGTACCTGTGCGTGCCGATGGTCGCCAACGATCGGGTGTTGGGGGTCCTGACGCTGGCCAACACGGAATCAAGCCGTCAGTTCGGCAACGACGATCTGCGGCTCGCGCTGGATGTGGCGTCGCGCGCCGCGCTCGCCATCGACAATGCGCAGTCCTATCGCCGGCTCCAGAACGCCAACCGGCTGAAGGATGAATTTCTGGCGACGCTGTCGCACGAGCTGCGAACGCCGTTGAATGCGGTGCTTGGCTACGCCCGAATGCTGCAGTCGGGCGCCGTCGCGCCCGAGAAAGTGCCGCAGGCGATCGAGGTGATCGGGCGCAACGCCGCGTCGCTGGCGCAGATTGTGGAGGACGTGCTCGACGTCTCTCGCATCGTGCTGGGCAAAGCGCGGCTCAGAATCGAGCCGACCGATATCGCCAGCGTCGTCGAAGACGCGATTGCCACGGTCAAGCCCGCCATCGATGCGAAAGGCCTCCAGCTGACGAGCGTGATTGCGCCGCGCCTCCCGGAGCTGCCGGGCGATGCGACTCGACTCCAGCAGGTCGTCTGGAATCTCCTCTCGAACGCGGTGAAGTTCACGCCGCGCGGAGGGCGCATCGAGGTGCGCGTCGCTCGAGACGCCGGCGACATCCAAATCGTCGTCAGCGATAACGGGATCGGATTTCCCAGCAACTTCAAGCCACACGTGTTCGAGCGGTTCCGGCAGGCCGAAAGCAGTCCGACGCGACTGCACGGCGGTCTCGGGCTGGGCCTTGCCATCGCGCGCCACATCGTCGAACTGCACGGCGGCACCATCGATGGCGAGAGCGCCGGAGAGGGCCAGGGCGCAGCGTTCACGCTGCGGTTGCCCCTGCTCTCCGTTGCCAGGGAACTCCAGCCGTAAGAGTCCCCGCGACAGACCCTCCGGAATGCGGGAGAAACTCCGGCGCGGTGGAGCCGCAGTCGTATCCCGTGTCGGTGCGCCGGGTGTAGAACGCTCATAACTTGTTCTGATTCTTCAAGTTGAGACGACAGACCGCGGACAGCGGGGCGGGCATGGTGTCTGCTCTAAGCCATAAGACCTCGCTCTATATCCGTGAGCTGAACTCCGCGCGGTCACATCGGAGAGCACCAGGTGAAGCCTGCTGTCAGGACGGCAACGTTTGCATGGCTGATTACGGCGCTGTACTACTTCTATCAGTACACGCTTCGATCGGCGCCGGGCGTGATGATGCCCCAGTTGTCGGAGGCCTTCGGCCTCACGGCGATGGGGGTGGCGTCGATGGTCGGCCTCTTCTACTACGGCTACTCGCCGTTCAGCCTCATCGCTGGTACCGCCATCGATCGATTGGGGCCGCGCAAAGTGGTCCCGATCGGCGCCGCCACAGTCGGCATCGGCTCGCTGCTGTTTGCGTCGGGCAACGCCGAAGCCGCGAACGTGGGACGTTTTCTGCAGGGCGCAGGAGGCGTCTTTGCGCTCGTCGGCGCGGTCTACATCGCCTCGACTAATTTTCCCGCCTCCCGCGCCGCGACGTTAATCGGGGCCACCCAGATGTTCGGGATGGCCGGTGGGTCTGCCGGCCAGTTCGTCGTCGGTCCCGTCATCGCCGCGGGCGTGAACTGGAATGCGTTCTGGCTCTTCATGGGGATTGCAGGAATTGCGATCAGCGCGGTGCTGTACGTTCTGCTCCCGAAATCGGACGTGCGTCCCGCGAGCGACGACTGGATGAAGGGCGCCGCGCGCGCGCTCGTGACGGTCTTTCGCAATCCACAATCGATCCTCTGCGGAATGATCTCGGGGCTGCTGTTCATCCCCACGACCATCTTCGACATGATCTGGGGCGTCCGCTATCTGCAGGAGGCACGCGGATTCGATTACGGGTCTGCGGTGATGCACTCGGCGATGGTGCCGGTCGGGTGGATCATCGGCTGTCCGCTGCTCGGCTACGTATCGGATGCCATCGGCCGGCGCAAACCGGTGATCATCGCGAGCGCGGTCGTGTTGCTGGCCTGCCTGGCCTGGATTCTCTTCGGGCCCGCGCACGTGTTCCCGCCGTATATGCTGGGCTTCGTCGCCGGGCTGGTATCGGGCGCCGCCATGCTGCCGTACACCATCATCAAGGAGGCGAACCCGCCCGAGATGAGCGGTACGGCCACCGGGGTCGTGAACTTCCTGAACTTCACGTTCAGCGCCCTGCTCGGTCCCGTCTTCGGCTGGATCCTGATGGCCGTCAGCGGTGGCGCCTCGACCATGACGCTCGCGCACTATCAGACGGCGTTCGAGCCGCTGCTCTACGGCGTCGCACTCGCCATTCTTCTCACGCTTCTCTTGAAGGAAACCGGATCGGCGGCGCGCCCGAACGCGCCGACCACAGCAACAGGAGCTCACCATGAGTCACGAGCCAGGGACGGGAAAGTACGAACAACTGCTGCTGAGGTGTCGAAACCTTGAGCCCATCGCGACCGCGGTCGCGCACCCCTGCGAGGAGACGGCGCTGGCAGGGGCGATCGATGCGGAAGCGAAGGGACTGATCACTCCAATCCTGGTCGGCCCGGCCGCCAAGATCAACGAGGTGGCGAAGAAATCCGGGATCGATATCACGCGTGCGCGGCTCATCGATGTGCCGCACAGTCACGCGGCGGCAGCCAAGGCGGTCGAGCTCGTTCGCCTGGGCGAAGCCGAGGTCCTGATGAAGGGCAGCCTGCACACCGACGAGCTCCTGGGCGCGGTCGTCGCCAAAGACGGCGGCCTGCGAACGAAACGCCGCATCAGCCACGTCTTCATCATGGACGTGCCGACCTATCACAAAGTGCTGATCGTCACCGATGCGGCCATCAACATCGCGCCGACGCTGGAAGACAAGGTGGACATCTGCCAGAACGCGATCGATCTGGCGATCTCGCTGGGATTGGCGACGCCCAAGGTCGCCGTGCTCGCGGCTGTCGAGACGGTCAATTCCAAGATGTCCGCCACGATCGACGCGGCGGCCCTGTGCAAGATGGCCGATCGCGGGCAGATCAGGGGCGGCGTGCTGGACGGCCCGCTGGCCTTCGACAATGCCATCAGCAAGGACGCGGCGAAAATCAAAGGCATCACGTCGCCGGTGGCGGGCGATCCGGACATTCTCCTCGCGCCCGATCTCGAGGCGGGAAACATCCTGGCCAAGCTGCTCACGTTCCTCGCCCAGGCCGACTGCGCCGGCCTCGTCGTGGGTGCGCGCGTGCCGATCATCCTGACGAGCCGCGCCGACAGCGTGCGCACGCGCATCGCGAGCTGCGGCGTGGCGATGCTGGCGGCGCATGCGCGGCGCCAGAATTCACAACTGGCGGTGCAGGTATGAACGACTGCGCTGTCGTGCTCAACGCCGGATCGTCGAGCCTCAAGTTCTGCGTGTTCGAGAGGCCAGCCGCCGAGGCCTGGAAGCTCGCCGCGCGCGGTCAGATTGAAGGCATCGGCACATCGCCGCACATGCGGGTGAAGGACGGCGAGGGCAGCGTGGTGGCCGACGAGCCGTTGGGCGCCACGGTACGGGATGCGAGCACGGCGCTCGATTCGCTGGCCGTCTGGTTTCGTGGCCGGTTCGGCAACGCGCGCCTCGCCGGCGTTGGTCATCGCGTCGTGCATGGGGGCGCCCAGTTCGCCGGCCCCATCGTCGTGACGCCGCAGGTCATGGACGATCTGGGGAAGCTGATTCCGCTCGCGCCGCTCCACCAGCCGCACAACCTCGCCGCGATCGAGGCGGTGTCGGCCCGCCTCCCCGGCGTGCCGCAAGTGGCGTGCTTCGACACGAGCTTTCATCGCGGTCAGTCCCAGGTGGCACAGATCATCCCGCTGCCGAAGCACATCCGCGAGGCTGGCGTGCAGCGCTACGGATTCCACGGTCTGTCCTACGAGTACATCGCATCGGTGCTGCCTGAAGCCGCGCCCGAGATTGCCGGCAAACGCGTGATCGTCGCGCATCTCGGCAGCGGGTCGAGCCTGTGTGCGATGCGCGACGGAAAGAGCGTCGACAGTACCTTCGGGTTCACGGCGCTCGACGGCCTCTGCATGGGCACGCGCACAGGCTCGGTCGATCCCGGTGCGATCCTCTTTCTCTTCCAGAACCTGGGGCTCTCGGCGAGCGAGGTGGAGACGATCCTCTACAAGAAATCGGGCCTCATCGGCATCTCGGGTCTCAGCAACGACATGCGCGTGCTGCTGACGTCGAGCGAGCCGGCGGCGCGCCTGGCGGTGGAGTACTTCGTCTATCGAGCGGCGAAAGAGATCGGGGCGCTGACGGCGGTGCTCGGTGGACTCGATGGACTGGTGTTCACCGCCGGCATCGGCGAGAACTCGGCGCAGATCCGCAAGCGGATCTGCGACATGTCGGCGTGGCTCGGCATCGAGCTCGATGCCGCCGCCAACGACGCCAGCGGTCCACGAATCTCCAGGCCCGGCAGCCGCGTATCGGCCTGGGTGATTCCCACCAACGAAGAGCTGATGATTGCCCGGCACACCGGTGTCCTGCTCGGGCTGGTCGAGGCACGCGCGTAACAGCACCAGCTTCCCAGGGGGGGTGTGTGAAAACGGCGCCAATACTCGCGATTGTGCTTGGTGTGATGCTGGGTGGCGCCGGGCATCCGACGGCAGCGGACGACGTGCTCGAGATCCGCCTGATGCCCGTTCGGGGCTCCGCGCCAAAGGATGTCGTCATCCGGGCGACCGTCGGGCGGGAAGAAAGCAACCGGCGGCTGGAGTTCGTCGTAGACTCTAATAGCTACTACGCGAGCTCGACGTCCGAGCTCGACGGCAGCCGGGCCCCGAAGACGATCGATGCCCGATTTCGTCAGGTGCCGCCCGGCGACTACGTGATTCGCGTGATCCTGACAGGAACCGACGGCGAGCGGGCGCGTGCCGTTGTGACATTTACTCTGCTGTGAAAAGACACATCATGATGCGATCACTGCTCGTCTTCACCATTGCCTGTGCCGCGGTCGTTGCGGCGGCCGCTCAGACCACCAAATACGGTGTCACCGTGACGCCGGAGAAGGGTGTCGACTACACCAAGTTCCACACTTACGCCTGGCGCCGCGGACAGCCTGCGGTTGAAAAGGCCGTCGACGCGCAGATCACGGCGGCGGTTGACCGCGAGCTATCCAAAGAAATGAAGAAGGTGAACGAGCCGGCGGACGTGCTCGTCACCTACGGATCGCTCCAGAGGACCGACGTGGACTTGAAAGGGAAGAAGGACGCCCAGGGACTTCTGCCGCAGTTCCCCGTGGGCACGCTGATCGTGACCTTGCACGAGCCGGCAAGCTTCCGACAGTTGCTCCGGATGCGGGTCGATCTCCCGATCGACGTCCAGCGGGATCAGCTCGAAGCGTCGATCAACAAGGCCGTGGAGATGATGTTCGCGGAATACCCGACCCGACGGAAGAAATAGTCGTTTCTGCTCAGGGGGCGACGACCTTCCAACTGGGATCGGGATCGTAGCTCGTCATCGCCTGTGCCACCTTCGCGCTGTCAGGACCGAGATCGCGCTCGTGAACGGCGCCGTCCTGATTGACGACGAAGCTCATGACGCCGGTGACGTCGTAGTCGGCCGGCCAGGCGACGAGCGCGAAGCCGCCCGACATCTTCCCCTTCACGAGGTAGTCCCTGGCGCCCCCGGTCGCCGCGGCGCCCTGTGCGGTAATGATCTTGAAGTAGTACCCATGAAACGGCATGGGCTTGGCGCCTGCCGGGGCCGAGGTGTGTCGCTCGATTTCGGCATCCGCGACGAGATCGCCCAGGGGACTGCGGCGCGCGCCGCGCGCGCCGCGCGCGGCCGGCCAGTACAAGCCGTTCTGCTTCCCTGGCTCACTTCGAAAGCTTCTCGCAAATATCCCGGGCGGATTTCCGTCGTGGCCATGCTTCGCATACAGTTTCTGTGCAATCACATACGTCCGGCAGGCCTGGATCACCGCCAGTTCATTGCGTCCGACGCGGCGGGCGATCACTTCTTCCTTCCCCGCGGCGGTGTCGAACCGCCACACGGTGCCTTCTTTCACGATGGGGATGGGAAACGGCCAGCTCTCGTTGCCGACGACGAGCGTCCGTTTGTCCGCGCCCATCTCTTCGAGGTGCCAGCCTTCGGCCGCGGCGACGGTGAAGACCTCGCGATGGCGTTTGCCGGTCACCGGGTCTGACGTTTCAGCCAGTTCCTTACCTTCGGGGCCCAACAGTTTGAGCAACTCGTCGAGGTTTCCCTTCTTGACGACGTCGACGAGCGTGCGCGCCGCCTCGTCGGGCGAGGCAAATGTCTGCTCTTTTGGCGCGGCCGGCTGAGGTGCCGCGCAGGAAACAGCGGTGGCGACCAGAATGAGCAAGGCGATACGTTGAAACATCAGCGCCTCCGTCCCCCACCGCCGCTGCTGCGAGAGCTGCTGCGGCTACGCTGCCCGCGGGAGCTGGCGGAACGTTCCGATTTGCCGTTGGAGTAGCCCGAGAACGCGCCCGAGCTCGAGCCGCTTCGCTCGGAGGCCGACGCCTTTGCCGAGCCACTTCCGTATCCTCGCGATTCCTGACTCGCCGTGCGGCTCTGCGTCGATGCCGACGCGCCGCTCTGGCGGTTCTGCTTAGCCGTTTCCGCCTTGCTGCGGGCCTGGTCTTTCTGCGCCTGCGATGCGTCGGGCCGGTTCTCCTGGCGGTCGGTCCGCTCCTCCTGGGTGTTCTCCCTGCGGTCGGTCCGCTCTTCGGCCATGTCCTCGCGATTGTCCTGCCAGTCCTCGCGCGCGTCTTCGCGGTGGTCGTAGTAGTCGTCCCAGGCGTCGTTGTACATGTACCCGCCGCCGTGCCAGCCGTAGGGGCCGTAGTAGTAGTCGTTGTCGATCGCGGCGCCGATCGCGATGCCGGCCGCGAAGCCGATCATGCCCGCCGCCGCGGCATCAGCGCTGCTGTTGTTTTCCTGAACCACGATCGTGGTCGACGTCGGAGGCTGCGTGTAGACGACTTGCGGGTTGTATTGCGGGACGTACACGACCTGGGGATTGGCCGGTTCTATGACGATGACCTCTTCGCCCGTAGAGGTCGTCCGTGTCTCGACTTCCTGCTGCGCGTTTGTTTTCAACGTCCCGGTCTGCTGGGCCTGCGCTCGGAGCCGCTGGATTGCGTTGAACACGGCAGACCGGTTGGCGGTAAACGCCTGCCCCAGGCGCGTCGTCCAGTCGAGCTGGTCGGCCATCATTTTCACGGTTTGTGGAAACAGGCTCATTGCCACGAAGCTCGGCTCGAAGCCGGTTTTCGTGGCGGCATCCTGCAGCGTGGTGCCCTTCAGGTTGGTCGTGGTCGCGAGCCACCCGTTGAGGGCCACCACGTCGCCGGGGCTGGTGGCGCACATGAGCATCTGCGCCAGCAGCTGATCCGGGTAGAGCGCGATCGGCGCCAGCAGCGTATTCAGATCTTCCGAGGGCGCGGCTTTTTTGGACTGGGCGTGCAGCACAGACATCGTCAGCACGAGCACGATGAGCCATGCGGCGGCGCGGCGCGTTTCCGGGCGGCAGTTCATCATGCACGGGAATCAGCAAGGGTCGCGCCGATCGGCGCGGCTTGCGTTCGGCGTCGCAAACGCGGTTGCGAGCGGGACTTAGCGGCCTCCTGCCGGCCGTGCCTGATGGCCACGTGTCGGCCGGAAACCTCCGAGCCTCCGTTATGCCGGAGGACCTCCGGTATCGTGGGCACATGAGCCGCCGAAAACCCAGTGTTTTGACTGTAATCGCCCACCACCGGAGGTCCGGCCGGCATGGCATTGACCGTGCTGAACACAGGGGAAGATGCGTAGATACGTGACCTTGGGCATTGCCCTTATTCTGCTTCTCGTCAGCGACCTCCGAGCACAAGAACCTTCCGCACCGACCGACAGCCCTCCGCCTGCTACCCAGCAGCCGCCACCTGCCGGCCAGACCGTGAGTGCTCCGACTTCGAGCGAGCCCGAATGGCCCACCTGGGGCGTGATCGACGCGACCGGAAGCGGAGTCGTCGTCCACCGCAGCGAAAAGGCCGAGCTCGCGATCGGCGCGTACGCGCTGGTGCGCTACATCAACCAGTTACCGGCGGAGCAGGAGTTCACCGACCACCTCGGCAACGTCCACGACATCGACACTCGCAACGACATCCAGTTCCACCGCGCGATGATTCACTTCCGCGGCTGGCTGATGTCGCCGAAAGCCCGCTACCAGATCACGGTGTGGACCGTGATGTCGACGGATCAAACGACCCTGTACGGGTTCCTCGGCTATCAGTTCCACCATCGGTTCAATGTCTACGGCGGCATCAACTCGCTCGGCGGCACCCGTTCGGTGCTGGGGTCGCACCCTTCTGGCTCGCCAACGATCGCGTGATGGCCGACGAGTTCTTTCGTCCGAGCTTCACCGGAGGCGCGTGGGTCAACGGCGAGCTGACGCCCGGTCTCTGGTATCAAGTCAGCCGTGACGAACAATCTGAGCCAGCTCGGCATCGCAGCCAACCAGCTCGACCGCGGTCTTGGTACAGGCGCGACGATCTGGTGGATGCCGACGACCCACGAGTTCGGACCGAGCGGTTCGTACGGCGACTGGGACTATCACGAGAAGGCGGCGACGCGCTTTGGCGTCTCGTCCGCGCGCAGCCGCGAAGATCGCCAGCTTCAGCAGAACACGTCGCCTGAGAACACGCAGATCAAACTGGTCGACAGCCTCAATCTCTTCGATCCGGGCTCGCTCGCACCCGGCGTCACGGTGAACAGCGCTGACTACCGCATCCTCGCGTTTGATGCAGGCGTGAAGTACCGGGGCATCTTTGCGCAGGTCGAGTACTACAACCGCTGGCTGGACGACTTCGCCGCCGACGGTCCGCTGCCGGTCAGCAGCCTGCACGACCACGGGTTCTACGTTCAGGCGGCGTTCTATCCGATCAAGAAGAAGCTCGAGCTCTACGGTGCGACGTCGCAGATATTCGGCGACAAGAGCGCGGGCTTCGGCAATGGCAGCGAGCTCATCTTCGGCAGCAACTACTACTGGTTCGACAGCCGCAATGTGCGCACAAACGTCCAGCTGATGCACGTCGATCGCTCACCGGTGAGCAGCGTCTTCGGGTTCTACGTCGGCGGACAGAAGGGGCCGACCGTGTCGGTGGCGACAAGCTTCTACTTCTGATGGAGGACAGCATGTCTCGACCTCGATTCAGACGGTTGCTGCCCGGCGTAATTCTGGCGGCGGCGCTGGTGCTGGCTGGCGCGCGTCAGGCGCGTCTCTCGGCGCAGACGGGCGGCGAGTTCAACGACTCGCATTTCCATCTGACGAATTACATCCAGCGCGGCATTACCGCGCGCGACTTTCTGGCGATTATGGGCACGCGTGTCGGGCGATCGACGCTGTTCGGCATTCCGCTTCAGCAGCAGTGGTCGTACGCCAATTCGGGCGATTTCGCGCCGACCTACTACCTTCACAGCGACGCGCCGCTCTATTACTACTCGTTCACCGACGCGTTCATCGCCGCCGAGTATCGAAAGCTGTCGAAGGACGAGCAGCAGCGCTTCGATCCGATGATCACGGGCTTCAACCCCGCCGACATGTATGGCGCCGATCACATCCGGCGCGTGCTCGAGACCTTCCCGGGCGTGTTCACGGGCATCGGCGAGTTCAGCATCCACAAAGAGTTCGTGTCGGCGAAGGTCTCGGGCGAAACCGCCAGCCTGACCAACCCCGCGCTCGATCGCATTCTCGACTTCGCCGCCGAGACCGGGCTCGTCGCGCTCATTCACAACGACGTCGACATGCCGTTTGCGAAGACGGACTCCCAGCCCGCATACCTCGATCAGATGCTCGCGCTGCTCAAACGGCATCCGAAGACCACCATCATCTGGGCGCACGTCGGCCTTGGCCGGATCGTCCATCCGATCCAGGTGTCAGCGCAGTCGGCCGAGCGCAGCCCGGCTCACATCGGGATCGTCGAGCAGATGGTCAACGATCCGCAGCTTCGCCACGTGAGCTTCGACATCTCGTGGGACGAAGTCGCCAAATATGCCGTCGCGACGCCCGAGTCGATCGCGCGCGTCACGGCCATGCTGAACCGGCACCCGGACCGGTTCCTGTTTGGCACCGATACGGTCGCGCCGGCCGGTCCGGCGCCGTACTTCGCGGTGTACGACATGTGGGGGCCCGTCTGGAAGGGCCTGACAACCGATGCCAGTCTGAACGTCCGCAAGGGTAACTACGAGCGCATCTTCGACCGGGCGCGGACCAACGTCCGCGCGTGGGAGCGGGCGCACGTCAAGTGAGGAGAAAAGCATGTCTCAAACAGGTTCGGACAGATCGTCGACGATGCGCCGCGGCCGGCGACTCCTGCCATGGGTGCTGCTGGCCGTCCTGCTGGCGACGGCTGCCGATGTCAGCGCGCAGGCCACGCAGGATGCCAAGCCGTCAATGGAGATCTACGGCTTCGCGATGCTCGACATGGGCCACGACTTCACGGCGATCCACCCCAACTGGTTCGATACGCTGCGCGTCACCAAGCTGCCGTCGTTCGACGATCAGTACGGGAAAGACAACAACACTTTTGCGGGCGTACGGCAGAGCCGTCTGGGCGTGCGCACCAGCACGCCGACCGATCTTGGAAACCTGAACACGACGTTCGAGTTCGAGTTGTTCGGGACCGGCGTGGACGAGGGGCAGACGACGTTCCGGCTGCGGCATGCGTGGGGCGAGCTTGGAGAGTTCGGGGCGGGACAGACGTGGAGCCCGTTCATGGATCCCGACGTGTTTCCCAACTCCATCGAATACTGGGGACCGACCGGCATGGTGTTCTTTCGCAACGTGCAGGTGCGCTGGATGCGAACCAGCGAGAACAAGAGCTTCACGCTCGCACTCGAGCGTCCAGGGGCGAGCGGTGACGGCGGAGTGTACTCAAGTCGCGTCGAACTGCAGAACATCAAGGCCCGTTTCCCAATCCCCGACTTCTCCGGCGCGTTCAAGTTCACTCAGGACTGGGGCTATTTCAGGGTTGCGGGCATCGTCGGGCAGATCAGCTGGGACGACCTCCTGGTCGACCAGTTCGACCTCTCCGGTTCCGGTACCCGCTACGGCCTGAACCTGAGCTCCAACGTCAAAGTCACGTCGAAAGACACGCTTCGCCTGCAGTTGGCGTTTGGAGAAGGTATCCAGAACTACATGAACGACTCACCGGTCGATATCGGTCCTGTCAAGCAGCTGGCGGACCCGGTGAAGCCGCTCAGAGGCGACACGCTGCCGATCGTCGGTGTCGTGGCGTTCCTCGATCACTCGTGGAGCGAGCACTACAGCACGACCATCGGATACTCGATGCAGGATATTCAGAACAGCGATGCTCAGGCGCCGGACGCGTTCCGTGCCGGTCATTACGCGCTGGGCAATTTCCTCTACTACCCGGTGCCCAATGTGATGTTGGGCGGCGAGTTCCAGTGGGGACGCCGCGAGAACTTCTCGGACGGATTTTCGAGCGACGGGTTCAAGGCTCAGTTCTCGTTCAAGTACAACTTTTCGTTCAAGCTGGGAGGCTAGGAATGCAGAAAAGAATTTGGCGGCTTTCGATCGTCGCCGCGGTGGCCGCCGTTCTGGCGGTCGCTGCTCTCATCTCGCCCATCGGCGCGCAGGGCACCGATCCACAGGCGGCCGTCAACGCGGCGTACGCCAAGTTCAGAGACCTCAAGGAAGGCAAGAACGCCGATTACATTCCGGCGCTCGCGAAGGTCGATCCGAACCTGTTCGGCATCGTCCTCGTCACGGTCGATGGCAAAGTCTTCACCGCGGGAGACGTGAAGACGGAGGTTTCGATTCAATCGATCTCGAAGGTCTTCACGATGGCCCAGGTGATTCAGGAGCAGGGGCTCGAGTCGGTCGAGAAACAGATCGGTGTCGACGCCACCGGGGCACGGTTCAATTCGATCATCGCGGTTGAGGGCGTTCGCACGGTGGTCGGCGCCGGCGCTCCGGAAATGAATCCTCTCGTGAATCCCGGCGCGATCTCGGCGACGAGCATGGTCAGAGGCGCGAGCGCCGACGAAGTGTGGAAGAAGATTATCGGCTTCCACAACGATGCCGCCGGCCGCGAGCTCCGGGTGCTGCAGGATGTCTACAAATCGGAGTCGGACACCAATCAACGCAACCAGGCGATCGGCGCGCTCATGCTGGCGTATGGGTACATCAAGAGCAACTGGCAGCAGGCGGTCGATCTCTACACGCGGCAGTGCTCCATCGGGGTGAATGCCCGAGATCTGGCGATGATGGCGGCAACACTGGCGGCCGCCGGCGAGAATCCTGTGACCAAGAAGCGGATCATCGACGCCTCGAAAGTGTCCGGCGTGCTCGCGGTCATGGCCACCGCAGGGCTTTACGATGACTCGGGCAAGTGGCTGTATCATACGGGCCTGCCTGCCAAGAGCGGCGTTGGCGGCGGTCTGATTGCCGTCTCGCCCGGGAAGTTCGGTATTGCCGTCGTGTCGCCGCCGCTCGACGACGCGGGCAACAGCGTGCGGGCCCAGCGCGCGATTGCGGATATTTCGAACGCCCTGGGGGGCAACCCGTACGTCGCCAGAGCGCGGAACTGAAGGGAGACACTATGCGCACGCCTCGAAGGGCGGTCATCGCCGCCCTCCTGGTTCTCTGCTGGGGAAGTCTGGCCCGTGCGGCCGGCGAGTACCCGATGAAGCTGACGCTGAACGCGCAGTTGAAGGCCGGGGCGACGACGGTCACCTCGACCGTCACGATCGCCGTCGAGCGGCTGATGGAGGAGAGCCGGCGCACGCGTGTGACCGACGGCTTGAAGTTCAACGGCTATGCCGGCGCGCTGAAAGTGCTGCGCTCGATCCCGCCGGTGGGCACGATCGAGGTGTCCGGCCGGCCGGTCGACATCAAGTACGCCTACGAGCAGCCGACCAAGGACGGGTTTCGACTCGTGATCGTGGCCGATCAGCCGCTGTTCTTCCTCTCGGGCGATGCGTCGAAGCCCAAAGCCGGGTACGAATTGACGATCGTGGACCTGCAGGTCGGAGCAAAAGGTGAGATCACCGGAACCATGGCCGGCGCCGCGCGCGTGAAGCCAGGTCCTGATGGTGTGCCGATTCTCGATGACTTCGCGGTCGCGCCGGTGAAGCTCGAAGGTGCATTGCGCCGCCCGTAACGGGGCGGCGCAACTCGTCTGGTACGCAGCCTCTAGAGCAGTTTCGACTTCCATGTAGTACGTAGTGTCCGGCTTTAGCCGGACTTTCACGAGGTCCGCCTGAAGGCGGACACTACGTACAATCTGAAAACGCTCTAGCTGCTCTTGACCGGCGGCGGGAAGTTCTTCAGCAGCTTCGCCACGGCCTTCGCCAGGTTCTTCTGCTGCTTGTCCGGCTTCGCGTTCGCGTCGAGGGTCTTGCTGGCGACACCCCGCCACACCAGCTGTTTCGACGACACCACGTACATGTCGAGCGCCAGCTGTCCGATGTAGATCGTCGACGTCGTGCCGGTCGTCATGCCGCCGCCGCCGCCATACCAGCCGCCACCCCAACCCGGGCCGTAGCCATAGCCGGTGTCGAACGACGTGTACTGCTTTTCCTGGTCGACGCCGGCCTGATACCCGATGACGAGATCAACCGGCTGTCCCTCCTCGACTTCCGTGAGGCCCTTCTTCGACAGCTCAATATCGATGGCGGACTTGATCTGCCGGTCCATCAGGTCGCTCATCTTCGACGAGCCCTTGATGGTAGCCCACCGGTAGGTCTTGAACGACGCAAAGTTAGCCTGCTTGTCGAAGTTGTATCGAACGTCCTGGGCGAATGCCGTGCCCGTGCTGGCCAGGACCAGCAGGAGCGGGAGAGCGAGCCACGTCTTCATCGGATAGTCCTTTCGTGTAAGAGACAGTCCCGCATGGTGCAAAGCGCACGCCGGGACCCGCGGCCCGCCAACCCCACACCGTTCGCCGATCCGGGAGCCATCACAGCGGTTGCCGTCCGAGATTTCGGAGTGCCTCCGGTTCTGCGGGGCAGCCTGCGGGCGCCCTTCCCACCTACAGGGGAGAACGGCAGGACATAGCGTGGCATGCACTCTGCGTCCGTTTTCCCAGCGATTTGAGGACTCATGAGCGATAACGCGCGCACCGCCGCCGGCGGTTCCGGAGAGGAACACAGACGCCTCGGCGCGGCTCGCGAACAGGGCGTGCGATGGCGCAGGTGGGGCCCCTACCTCAGCGAGCGGCAGTGGGGCACCGTGCGCGAGGACTACAGCGCCGATGGCAACGCGTGGGACTACTTCACCCACGACCACTCGCGGTCCCGCACGTACAACTGGGGCGAGGACGGGCTGGCCGGTATTTCCGACGACGAGCAGCGGGTGTGTTTCGCGATCGCGCTGTGGAATGGCCGCGACCCGATTCTCAAGGAACGTCTCTTCGGCCTCACCAATGCCGAGGGGAATCACGGGGAGGACGTAAAGGAGTACTACTTCTATCTCGACTCCACGCCGACGCATTCCTACATGAAGTGGCTCTACAAATATCCGCAGCGTCCGTATCCGTACGACGATCTAGTGAAGACCAACCGTCAGCGCTCGCGGAACGAGTTCGAGTACGAATTGCTCGATACGGGCATCTTCGCCGACGACAAGTACTTCGACGTCGAGGTCGAATACGCCAAGGTCACGCCCGGCGACATCGTCATCCGGATCAGCGCGACCAATCGCGGCGCCGATACGGCGACGCTGCATATCCTGCCCACCATCTGGTTCCGCAATACCTGGCGGGCGTATTCGGATGCCGCGCGGCCCGAGTTGCGCGAGGTGAAGGGACGGACCGGTACGAAGGCGATTCACGTCTCGCACGCCGAGCTCGGCCCGCACCATTTGTATGTCGATGGCGACGTGCCGCTGCTCTTCACCGAGAACGAAACGAATACCAGGCGCCTGTTCAACAAGCCGAACGCGACCCCGTTCGTCAAGGACGCGATCCACGAGTTCGTCGTCCGCGGCCGGACGAAGGCCGTGAATCCGGCGCAGACCGGCACGAAAGCCGCGGCGCATCATCGCGTCCATGTCGCTCCCGGCGAGACGGTCGTGCGACGGCTCCGGTTGTCGGACGCCGGGCTGCTGCCGGATCCCTTCGACGGGTTCGACGCGATGTTCGCCACGCGCGTTCGGGAAGCGGATGAGTTCTACCGGTCGATCACGCCGGCGTCGGCCACGCCGGACGTGGCCTCGGTGATGCGCCAGGCGATGGCGGGCATGTTGTGGAGCAAGCAGGTACTACTACCTCGACGCGAATCGCTGGCTGCTCGAGCATGGCGCCGATCCGTTTCTCAAGTCGGGTCGCAGCGTGCGTAACGCCGAATGGGCGCACATGATGAACGCCGACGTGATCTCGATGCCGGACAAGTGGGATACCCCTGGTTTGCCGCCTGGGATCTCGCGTTCCACGCGGTCGCGCTCTCGGCCGCCGATAGCGATTTCGCCAAGGGTCAGCTGGAGCTCGTGCTCCGCGAGATGTACCTCCATCCGAACGGGCAGATTCCGGCGTACGAATGGAACTTCTCCGACGTGAATCCGCCGGTTCACGCGTGGGCGACGGTCTTTCTGTACCGGCAGGAGCAGGCGCTCCACGGCCGCAGCGACGTGGAATTTCTCAAGCGGTCGTTCGTCAAGCTGCTCGCGAACTTCACGTGGTGGGTGAACCGCAAAGATCGGTTCGACCGGAACGTGTTCGAAGGCGGATTTCTCGGCCTCGACAACATCGGTGTCTTCGACCGGTCGTCGCCGCTGCCCACCGGCGGCCATCTCGAACAGGCCGATGGCACCGCGTGGATGGCGCTGTTCTGCCAGAACATGCTCGAGATGGGCGTCGAAATCGCGTCCTACGATCAGAGCTTCGAAGACATGGCGGTGAAGTTCGTCGATCACTTTCTGGCGATCGGCAACGCACTGAATCGCGTGGGTCAGGGTGGGATGTGGGACGAAGAGGACGGATTCTATTACGACGTCCTCCGCCTGCCGGACGGCACCGCCAGACGGTTGAAGGTGCGATCGCTCGTGGGGCTGCTCCCGATGTGCGCCACCACGGTCGTCGAACCGTGGCAGCGGCAGCGCGTGCCGAAGATCGAAGCGCATTTCCGCGAGCGCGTGCGCCGCGTGCCGGCGCTGCTGCAGGGCATCCATCCGACCGGCGAAGGGGCGCGCGGCTGGGGCGGCCGCGGCATTCTGGCCGTCGTCGATCAGCACCGCCTGCGGCGTATTCTGACGAAGCTCGTCGACGAGCGCGAGTTCCTCAGCCCGTTCGGCATCCGGGCGCTGTCGCAGTTCCACAAGCGGCACCCGTACGTGTTCCGCGCCGGCAAGTCCGAGTACAAGGTGGCCTATCAGCCCGCGGAATCCGACAGCGGGATGTTCGGTGGCAACTCGAACTGGCGGGGCCCGATCTGGATGCCGATGAACGTGCTTGTCATCCGGGCGCTGCTGCAGTACTACATGTTCTACGGCGATTCGTTCGTGATCGAATGTCCAACCGGCTCGGGCCGCGAAATGAATCTTTTCCAGGTTGCCAGAGAGATCGCGAATCGTCTCACGACGATCTTCGTGCCTGGCAAGGACGGACGGCGGCCGGTCTACGGCGGCACCGACATCTTCCAGAAGGATCCGCACTGGCGCAATCACCTCCTGTTCTACGAGTACTTTCACGGCGACAACGGCGCGGGGCTGGGTGCGAGCCATCAGACCGGCTGGACGGGTCTGGTGGCATCGCTCATCCGGTTCTTCGGCGCCATCGATGAGAAGGCGATGCTGGAGCTTGGCAGAGAAGCGCTCGGAGAGTTTCACGGTCGATCACGTGGCAAACATGACGAACACGCGTATACGCGATCTGGTTAGCGGCCGCGTCCGGCTGCTGGCGATAGGCACACTCCTTGCCGTGCTCGTGCCGGCCGGGGTGACGCTTGGGCAGACGGGTGCGCGCGGAGCCGCCCCGCCTGCGCCGCCGCCGGCGGCCCCGCAGGCGCAGGCCCCGACCGATCCGCTCGGCCGCGACACGCCACGAGGCATGCTCCTCGGATTCATGCGCACGTCTCGCGCAGGCAACCTCGAGGCCGCATCTCTGTACCTCAATTCCGGTTTGGAGGGCCAGGCAGCCTTCGAACTGGCGCGCAAACTCTACATGGTCCTCGACAGGCGTCTGTCCGCGCGGATCAACGAGATTAACGAGATCAGCAATTCCCCTGAGGGGGCCCAGCCGAATCCGCTCAAACCCGACGAAGACGTCTTAGGTACGATCAGTACGGGAGACGGGACAACTCGATCTGGTCGTCGAGCGTGTGCGCAGAGGCTCGGCGGCGTCGGTGTGGCTGTTCTCGCGCCGGACCCTCGACGCTATCCCCGACGTCTACGCCGAGATCGATCTCATTTCAATCGACACGTACCTGCCGGGGTTCATGACCCACAGGCCCCGCATTTTCGGGGTCCGCGCGGTCGTCTGGTTGTGCGTCCTGCTCATCGTTCCGGTGTGGTACCGGTTGACGGGATTCGTCAAGCTGCCGAGTGTGCTGCGCGTGCTGACGCTGGCGCTCGTCATCTACTGGGTCGTGCCGTCGGTGGATTTCCCTCTGCGCGAGCGGCAGCTCTGGACGACGGTCGCTGCGCTCCTGGTACTCGTCTCGGGCGTGTGGCTGCTCCTGCACCTGAACGACTACGGCGCCCGCTATGTCACGCGCCACTTCCGCAATGCCAGCCTCTTCGAGGTCGCCTCGCTCGTGCGGCTCGGTCATCGAATCGCCGATGTGTTCGCGGTCGTCCTCGGCCTGCTCGTGGCGCTTCGTTATTTCGGGATGGATCCAACCGCCGCTCTAGCCGGACTCGGGATCGGCGGCATCGCCGTCGCGCTGGCGGCGCAGAAGACGCTCGAAAACGTCATCGGAGGGCTGTCGCTTATCTTCGACAAAGCCGTTCGTGTGGGAGATGTGCTCAAGGTTGGCGACGCGGCCGGGACGGTCGGGGTCGTCGACTCAATCGGGCTTCGCTCCACGCGCATTCGAACGACGGCACGAACCATCCTGACCGTGCCGAACGGTCAAATTGCCAACGTCAGCCTCGAAACGCTCTCCGCCCGTGACATGTGCTTGTTTCTTCACACGCTGGGCCTGAGGTTCGAGACGACGTCCGTGCAGATTCGAAAGGTCATCGAGGGCATTCGCGACAAGCTCGCGTCGCATCCTGCCGTTGATGCGAGCACGGTGCGCGTGCGCTTGATCCGTTTTGCGCCCTCGTCCCTCGATATCGAAGTGTTCGCGTACGTGTTGACGGGCGACTGGCCCCGATTTCTGGAGATTCAGGAGCAACTGCTCGTGTCGATCATGGACGTCGTCGAACGGGCGGGGACATCGCTGGCGTTTCCGACGCAGACGCTCCACTTGTCGAACTCGCGTGCGACTCCCGCGCTGGAGGCGGGGGCACAGCCGGCGCGCCGCGGCTGAAAAGGCTCCGGGAGCCTTTTTCAGCCTACCGGGCGTTCTGCGGGACGAGCTTCATGTCCCGCATTTCCTTGACGACCTCTTCGATGAGATCGCCGACGACCTGCTGGACGTTCTTCGGGTTCTTCGTTTCGCTCGTGGCGGCCCACACGAGCCGTTCGGGCTCCAGATTGAAGACCAGCGTTTCGACGACGACCGAGGCGGGGTCCTTGGAGAGCGAGAAGCTGACGCCGACGTTCCCGCCCCAACCCATGCCGTAATAGCCATAGAACGACTGCTCGTACGACGACCAGACGACGGGGGGACGTCTTTGGGCGGCCTGGTAGCTCACGGGACGCAGGGCAACCACACCTTGTATCCCGGCCCGCTCGAACCATGGCTTGGCGCGCTCGGCGCTCAGCATTTCCTCGCGCGGCATGATGCGATAGGTCGTGACGCCGTTCACCTTTCGCGCGCTGAGCTCTTTCGCGAGCGCTTCTTCGCCCGAGATCTGCAGCGATTGATCGTCGGTGATGACGAGCGCCGCGATTTTCTTGCCGGCGAAGTTCAGCTTCGAGACCTCGGGCGATTTCCACACCGACTCGAAGTTGGGTGCGGCGGCCACCGAAGCGGCCGCGGCGAGGATGAGGAGCGTGGCGATTTGGCGTGATATCGTCATCGAACCAGCATACATCCAGTCCGTGCCGCCGCCAGCCTTCCACCGCGCGTGTCCTCGTGGGGATCAGCCATCCCACCCGGTTCGGCGCGCCCGGCTGGCTCCTGTCCTGCCGGCAGGCGGAAGCCCTGCATTCGCGGCGGAAAAGGCGCCCCAACGACCCATGGCCTCCGACAATTCGGAGCCCCTCCATCGTGCTAGAGCGAGTCACGACGGGGCGGTGAGGTTCGGGTGCGAAACACGCTGGCACAGGGTGTGCTCCGCAGGACACGCACTCGTCTCATGACCGAAGCCGCTCCCACGACGACAGACGGAATGCGCCAGGCGCTCGACCGGCTGGCCGGCCAATTTGCGTCGGCCCTCGGCAGCCTCGACCCTGTCCATATCGACAGGGCGATTACCGACGTCCTCGAACAGATAGCACAGGCATTGAGTGTCGATCACGCCAGCCTCCTCGGCAGCACCGGAGAGGCCGGTCCGGCCCTTGCCGGGTGGCCCAGGGACGTACTGGATCGGCTTCGGATCCTCACCGATCTGATGGCGGTCGCGCGTCAACGTCGTGACCTCGTGCGCGAGCTGGAACGCACGAAGAGCGAGCTCGCGCGGCGCCTGGCGGCGCCGGCGGCCGTCGTCGATCTCGACGATGGCGCCGACTTCGAAGACATCATCGGCAACAGCCCGCTGCTCCGCGTGGCGATTGCCCGTTGCCAGGAGGTGGCGCCGACCGACGCGTCGGTCGTGCTCCTCGGAGAGACGGGCACCGGCAAAGAGCTGTTCGCGCGCGCCGTGCACAATCGCAGCGCGCGCCGCGACCGGCCGTTCGTGCGTGTGAATTGTGCCGCGCTGCCGCCGACGCTCATCGAAAGCGAGCTGTTCGGTCACGAGCGAGGCGCCTTCACGGGCGCCGTGGCGATGCGCCAGGGCCGGTTCGAGCTGGCCGATCGCGGCACGATCTTCCTCGACGAGATCGGCGACCTTCCGGTCGACGTGCAGTCGAAGCTGCTGCGCGTGCTGCAGGAAGGGGAGTTCGAGCGCGTCGGCTCGTCCCAGTCACGCCGCGTCGACGTGCGGGTGGTCGCGGCGACGCACCACGATCTCGAAGCCGCCATGCGCGAGGGCCGATTCCGCGTGGACCTCTACTACCGGCTCAACGTGTTTCCGATTGCGCTGCCGCCCCTGCGCGAGCGCACGGAGGACATTCCGCGCCTGGTGTGGTATTTCATCAATCGCCGTCAGCGAGCGCTGAACAGGAAGATCGCCAGGATTCCGACCGCGGTGTTCCAGACGCTGGAGCAGCACGCGTGGCCAGGCAACGTGCGGGAGCTCGAAAACGTGGTCGAGCGCGCGATGATTCATTCGAGCGGCGACACGCTGATCCTCGACGAACCGCCTGGTCTGCCGCTGTCTGGGCTGTCGGGGGATGGCGGCACACTCGAGGCAGCCGAACGGCGCCACATCGAGCTCGCGCTGCGGCGATGCGGGTGGCGCATCAACGGCACCGGCAACGCGGCGGAGAAGCTCGGGCTCCATCCGAACACGCTGCGATTCCGTATGAAGAAGCTTGGTATTCGACGGCCGCCCGCGGGGACTGTCGTGCGAGACTTCAAGCGTCTGATGGCGTAGAGCCAGCGCCGGTACCGGCCGTTCGTGAGCCGTCTCACGAACCATGGTGATCAGCGCCCAGCTTCTTCGAGATAGCAGTTCAAATCGCCGGATCGCATCTTGCGTCAGGCCGCCGCCGTGGTGTGCCGGATGGAGATTAGTCAGGAAGATGGGCAGGTCGTGGTGCGGCTCGCCGGGCGTCTCGGGGAAGCCCAGGTGGGAGATCTGCTGGAAGCGTGTTCGCGAACGGCCAGTCCGCCGCGCCTCGAGCTCGACGATCTGGTTTCGGCGGACGCGATGGGGGTCGACGCGTTGTTGCGCATCGAGCAGCGAGGCGGGCAGCTGGTCGGGTTGCCTCAATACCTGCGCCTCAAGCTCAACGATCTCGAGCGCGACGGCAAGGGGTAGGGAAGAGGGTGGTTGAGATGCATATGCGAATGACGATGAATGCCAGGAAAACCGCTCTTGCCCTGGCGATAGCGGCCGCGTCGGCTGGTCTGGCCTGCAAAGAACCGGAACAAGTCGCGCCTCCGCCGGTCGAGGTCTATGTCGCCCCGGTTG